>CAVQEU010000001.1:0-150132 GCA_963711585.1 uncultured Acidobacteriota bacterium
CCAAAGGCAAGGGCCGCGTCCCCGCCGTCGAGATCATGGTCTCGACCGGCCTGATACGCGACTACATCATCAACGAAGAGAAGACCTATTTGATTCGTGAAGCAATCGCCGCCGGCACTTCCCAGTACGGCATGCAGACCTTCGACCAGTCGCTCTTCCACCTTTATCAATCAGGATTAATCAGTCTCGAAGAGGCGCTCCGCAACGCGAGCAACGCGGACGAATTCCGCATGCGCGCCGCCGGCATACAGTCGAGCACCGAGCGCGCCAAAGAAGAGATGGAACGCATCGTCAGCGTCGTCGCCACCCCGGCCGGGGAAAAGAGCAGTAATCAGTAATCAGTGTTCAGTTTTCAGTTTTCAGTTTTCAGTTAGAAGAAAGACAAGAGGCAGCCGGTTGAGATTAACTCGGCTGCCTCTTTCTTTTGTCTTTATCTGAAAACTGAAAACTGAAAACTGATTACTGCTTTTCAGTGTCCGCTGTGGCCGCCGCCGCCCTGGGTGGGCTGCTGCGGCGGGGGCTCGCTTTGGGGAGCGCCCTGCGGGGTGCCCATCATGGGCTCCGTGTGGCCCTCGGCCTTCGCGCCGCCGTCCTTGAGGTACGGCTTCAGCAGGTCGAGCCAGGCGGTGGCGAGCCTCGTATATTCCTTGGGGCAGCGCACGGCGCGCGCCTCGGGCAGCGGGTTGTTGACCATCCCCATATACTTGTTCGGGTTGTGCCCGAAAATCCAGCAGAGGATGTTGTAGAACCGCTGTCCGTCCATCGAGTGCTCGTCGGCCCAGAGCATGTCAAGTTCGGCGGCGGTCTTACCCGATTTCGCCAGCCGCTCGTACTGTATGCCCCACGAGAGCGCGCCGCTGATCGCCATCTTCTCGCCCTCCTCGCCGTTGAGGCCGACGAGGACGAAGGTCGAGAGCTGGTCAACGGCGTCTTCTTCCCTGCCGGTCGAAGGCAGCTTGAGCACGTCAATCAGACAATGGCCCAGTTCGTGTATGAACGCGAAGGTGAGCGCGCCGCCGACTCGCTCGCCGACCTCTTCCTCCGTCTTGGAAATCTCACGGAAGTCCTGCGTCATCTGTGCCATCAACTCGTAGCACATGACGATCTGTTTGTCGCGCGGGTTCCAGAAGGCGTTGGGCTGGCCGCACTCTTTGAAAGTGATGACCACGTTTTCGGGGATGGCGATTGAGGCGTTCAACTGGTCGGCGATGCCTTCCAGGAAGCGCTGCTGCCGGAACCGCTCGTTGATCTGCGCGAACTCCGGGTTCGAGACCGCGGAGTATTCGACGCTGAAGTTGCCGCGGTCGGGCATCGTGGCCTGGCCCTGCTCGTTAGCCATGCCCTTGATGACTTCGGCGCTGTTTGTGTTCTCGGTCGTCTGGCTCGTCGTCTCGGTGGTTCCGTTCGAGTTGCCCGCGTTCGCGTTGCCGTCCCGTTTCTTGCAGCCGGCCAACACCAGGGCGACGCAGAGCAGGACGGCGAGCGCCAGGACGGGGTTCGAGAGATGGCTCGCGCCGCGGCGGGGGTCGTTTGGTCTTACCATTAACTTATCCTTTCAATAGCCCGAAGAAGATAAAGATTTTGAAGCTGTCTTTGATGTAGAACGCAGGCTAATACCATAAAAAGGTTGGCTGGCACAAGCAGCCGGATTGCGTAATGCGGATTGAAAGACAGGCTCAACCCTTTGCGCCTTTAGTTTTTCTTTCTTTGCGTCTTTGCGTGAACGGCTGTTTCTCGCAAAGACGCAAAGTTAAGACGTAAGACGCAAAGGGTTGAGTCATTGCGTTTGTTGAGTTCTTTCTTTAAATCCGCCCGCATTCATCTATTGCTGCGCGGGGCTGGCGGCACCGGCCCCGCCGTCCTTCATGTATGGCTTGAGCAGCGTCAGCCACGATGACGAAAGCCGCTCGTACTCGGTCGGGCAGCGCACGGCCCTGGCTTCGGGCAGCGGGTTGTTGACCATCCCCGCGTATTTCTGCTGGTTGTGCCCGTAGACCCAGCAGATGATGTTGTACATGCGCTGCGCGTTCATGGAATGCTCGTCGGCCCACAACTGATCCAGCTCGCCCGCTGTCCGGCCCGACTGTGCCAGTTCGTCATACTTCTGTCCCCACCAGGCCGCGCCGCTCAGGGCCATGCGCTCGCCCTCCTCGCCGCCCGAGTCAACCAGCACGTAAGTCGCCAGTTGATCCACGGCGTCCTCCTCGCGCCCCGTCGAGGGCAGCTTCAAGAGGTCTATCAGGCCGTGGCCCAATTCGTGGAAGAAGACGAAGGTGATGGCCCCGCCGACGGCGTCCTCCAACTGCTGCTGGTCTTTCGCTATCGTGCTGAAGCTCTTCGCCAGGTCTTCGATCAATTCGTAGCACATGTTGATGGTG
Source organism: uncultured Acidobacteriota bacterium (assembly GCA_963711585.1). GTDB lineage: Bacteria > Acidobacteriota > Blastocatellia > Pyrinomonadales > Pyrinomonadaceae > QHXM01. The sequence continues at coordinate 2,379 of CAVQEU010000001.1, forward strand.
CGCTCGGGCGGGCTCCAAAAAGCATTCACCTCTCCGCACTCCTTGAAGACGATGGTCACGTCTTCCGGGATGGAGATGGACGCGTTCAACTCGGCGGCCACCTGCTCAAGCGAGCCGCCCTTCTTCAATTCCTCGTTCATCTGCACGTACTTCTCGTTCTGCGGCTCTGAGTACGCGATCTTGAAGTTGCCACGGTCTGGGGCCGTGGCCTGGCCCTGCTGGTCGGCCATGCCGGCGATATCTCCGCGGCTGGCAGTCGTCCCGGAGGTGTTCGCTCCGCTCGAAGTGACGGATGAACTGTTGGTCGTGCCGGTCGTCGTGTTCTGGTTCTTGGCGCACCCGGCGAGGAGGAGCGCGAAGGCCGTAACGAAGGCGCCGCCGAGCGCGAAGGGTCTGAAAGATTTCGTGTGAGAGTCGCTGTGCTTGAAGAGCTTCATAGGGCGAGTCCTTTCTGTTTGAGACTGTTCTGGATGAGAAACACCATAGACTGCCGTGCTGGTCCGAAAGAAACAGGCGGCCTGATATCACAAACACCCACGCGTGCACAAGCAGTTTTCCGGCGGGAGAGGTTTTCTCTTTTTACCGTGGGCCTTGACGCGCCCTCGCCAAACATTTTGCAGACGACCCGACCTCGAACTATATCATGCCGCCGGCACACCGATGCCTGAGCCAGATATCGCCAGCCGACGACCCCAATTGCCGCCCGCGTCGTCCGCCTCACGAAACTGGCGGATAATTCATTTTTGGATTATATATATCGCGGTTGGTGCTAGACCAAGAAGAGCTGACTCATAAGGAGCGCCCATGAGCAACTCTCACAGTCTTCATTATCAGACACGAGACAGCAAAGATGAGTGATACGTTTGGGACATTTTTATCAGCTATCCACATCAAGACCACCACCGAGTTTGGGTGCTGGACATATTTCTGGAGGATTTCAAGCTTTATCTGCGGAATGAGCTCGGACGACAGGTTGAAGTTTACGTTGATAAAGACGGGATAAAGGCGGGAGACTCTTGGCCGATAGTTATAAAAAATGCGCTCGCTACTTCAAAAATTCTCGTCCCGATCTGGTCGGTCGATTACTTTTTATCAGAATGGTGTAGGCGAGAATGTGCCGCCATCTTCCACAGGGAGCGCGCGCTTGGTTTTCGCACAGGAGAGAATGAAAAAGGGCTGATTCTACCCATCAGCCTCTTCGACGGGAAGAAGTTCCCCCCCTTCACAAAGGAGATAGAGTGGCTCGACTGTACCCCGTTCAACCGAATCACTCCTTCTTATAAGACGACGCCTATGTATGACGCCTTAATAGACAGGCTGAAAGAGTGATCAGCCGATTGCGGCGAAGCACTGGAGGCGTCACGAAATGGTCGTCTGAGTGGCGTGATAAAGAGTGGCTGGAGGACCCTGTTGAATCCCTTATTTGTAGTGTCGAATTTCAATGCTCCATTTCCGGATTCGGAGTCCCTTCAATGGCTGGGCACTGAGTTATGGCTGACAAGGGATTTATTGTCACGTTTTATTCATTACAAGGGTGGCGTCGGAAGGTCCATGGCTGTCGCCAATGTGGGAGCCTTACTTTACCGCTTAGGCTTTAAGACATTGATTGTTGATTGGGACCTGGAAGCTCCGGGCATCGAAAATTACTACAAGGATTATTCCGACTTAAACTCAATAGATCAAAAAGAGGGCCTTATTGACTTCTGTCGCGAGCTGCGGGGCGGGCGAAGCTCGCGTGGTCGGGATGGAAGGAATTAATTCAAGAGATTAATCTCAAGGGTAATAAGGCCCCCCTACACCTGATAAAGGCTGGGAAAAGGGATAACAGATATTTTCAAAGGGTCAGGGATTTCGACGTTCGGCTGTTTTACGAGGACCAGAATGGAGGCTATCAGCTCGAAGAGCTGCGGGAGCAGTGGACGCAGTGGTATGACTTCGTTTTAATTGATAGCAGGACGGGCGTCACAGATAGCGGGGGCATATGCACGGTTCAACTCCCCGATATTTTACTCCTCCTGTTTTCCGCTACCGAGCAATCGCTCTCCGGGATAGTCGACATCGCAAATAATGTATCTCTGGCGCGTCAAGAACTCCCCTTCGACTGCCCTAAACTTCCGATTGTCCCGATTGCCAGCCGCTTCGACATCGATAAAGAGTTCGATTTATCTAACAAATGGCTCGACGACTCGGCCGAACGTCTTTCCTCTCTGTACGCCGATTGGCTGCCAAAAGAGGTCGCGGCAAGAGACATTCTTCAAGTAACGAAGATTCCCTACAAAGCCTATTTTAGTTTCGGGGAAAAGTTGGCCGTGATGGAGGAGAGTGTGGTGGAGAAATACCGAGCCTCTCGGACGCGTATAAAATCATCGCGGCCTTAATCTCCTATAAATTTGAGGGCACGGCGGCTCTCCTAGAAAATCAGGACAGCTACATCGATCAAGCCTTAAACAAAGGCCGCCACGTCTTCATTTCACACAGCAGCAAAGACGATGAGTTTGTGCGCGATCTTCGCGCGAAGCACTCGAGGCGTTCGGCCTGGTGTCTGGCTCGATTCTCGCAGCACATCCGAAGACTCGGGTTGATCGTCCCAGATCGAACAGGCCATTGAAGACGCACGACAGTTCATCGCAGTCATCAGCCCGAACACAGTTAACTCTCCCTGGGTCCGCCGTGAGATTCAGCAGGCGCTTGAGGTCGAACGACGACGCAAGGACGAAGGCTACAGGGTAATCCCGCTGCTCCTGCCCGGCATAGAGCCTTCCGCGCTGTCGCTCTGGTTCGACGAAGAGCCTGTCGGTGTTCGAGTCGAGATTAAAGCGGGCGGACTGAGCGAGGCGCTGCCGCAGATTCTAGCCGCGCTGGGGGAACGTCTCCCCACAGACCGGCAGCCCGTCAAGGATGTCGCATCCCATCCGGTCGAAGAACTGAATTTGAGATTAGGCGACCTGAAGATCGAGACCGAAGGCGGCAAACGCCGTGCGCGGGCCGTCGCGCAGTTGATTTACGAGCCTGCGAACGCGGCGGCCCCGCGGTGGAAAGCAAACGGTTCAATTTCACAGCGCCGCTCGGTCATCGAAGCCGAAGATTTACGCTGGTATCTGGAAGAGTATTATCTGGCCGATAGGCGTCTTCAGGGAGCGCGCCGAGCGAATCGAAGCGCAACTGCCCGACTGGGGGAAGGAGCTTATTCCAGACCGCTCTCGCGCAGCCGGCCGCACAGGAAACTCTGACCTCATGGCAACAGGCCGGCAGGATGTAGAACGGCGCTTCTCTGTTTTCGTTGACAGCCAATTGCCTGTCGGCGCGAATGAAGAGGAGCAGGCGGTCGCAACGAAGCCGCCACCGAATTGCTCTCGCTGCCGTGGGAGCTGCTGCACGACGGGCGTGGCTTTCTCTTTCACGGCAAGCATCCCGTGCGCGTGCGCCGCCGTTTACCGAACAGGCATTCCCAACGAGTCAGCCGACCCAACTTCCCGATTCGCATCCTGCTCGTCAGCCCGCGCCCCGAAGACGAGCGCACGGGCTACATTGACCACCGCATCAGCGCCAAGCCGCTTGTCGAAGCCGTCGAAAGTCTGGGCGAACTGGCGAAGCTCACTGTGCTGACGCCGCCGACTTTTCCTGCTTTAGAAGAAGCGTTGCGCAAGGCCGGGGAAGAAGGCGTGCCTTTCGACGTGGTGCATTTCGACGGCCACGGCGTTTTCGACCGTAAGGTCGGCCTGGGCGGGCTCTGTTTCGAAGACCCGAACGAATTGCAGAAACTTGAGCGGCGCGGCGATGCAACTTGATTCACGCCGAAAAGCTGGCCGAAGTCATGCGCGACCATCGCATCCCACTCGTCTTCCTCGAAGCCTGCCAGAGCGCGAAGACTGAAGACGACCCGACCGCCTCCGTCGCCGGGAAACTCTTGAGGAAGGCGTCACCTCGGTTGTAGCCATGAGCCACACCGTCCTAGTGGAAACGGCCCACCGCTTCGTCAAAGCTTTCTATCAGGAACTGGCACAGGGCAAACGCGTCGGCGCAGCCATGCTCGCCGGCCAGCGCGAGCTGCACCGCGACACTTACAGAGGAAAGATGATGGGCGCGGGCGAACTGCGACTGCAAGACTGGTTCGTCCCCGTGCTCTACCAGGAGGAACAAGACCCGCAGTTAATCACGAAGTTGCAGCCCAAAGAGGTACAGCAACTCCAGACCAAACAGCGCCGCCTGAGCCTGGGCGCGCTACCCGACCCGCCGCCACACGATTTTCAAGGGCGCAGCCGCGAGCTACTGGCTTTAGAGCGCCTACTGCATACGGAGCCTTACGCTGCCGTACGCGGACGAGGCGGAGAAGGAAAGACCACTCTGGCCGTCGAGCTAGCGCGCTGGCTCGTGCACACAGGCCGCTTCCGCCGCGCGGCCTTCGTCAGCCTGGAACAATACACAGACGCCCGCAGCGTCCTCGACACCCTCGGCCGCCAACTGCTCCCCGAAGGAGACAACTGGTCCGTCGCCCAGTTCCCCGATTTGAAGCAAGCGCTCCAACCCGTCGAGCGCGCGCTCAGAGACCGCCCGACGATCATCGTGCTCGATAACATGGAAAGCGTGCTGCCCGACCACACAGGACAGTTGCCGCCGGGCGTCGCGCCCATCGAAGAACTGTTCGACCTCTGCCGAAACTTCTCGACGCCGACCCGGCAACGCGAATCGTCTTCACGAGCCGCGAACCGCTGCCCGCGCCTTTTAACAACAGGCGGAGAGAAGTCGGCATCGGCGCGCTCAGCCGTGATGACGCCATCAAGCTGGTCGGCGAGGTGATGAAGCAAGAAGGCTTGACTCCCAAAGCGGACGACCCCGGCGGCGACCCGCAGGAAATCACAGACCTCGTCGAAGCCGTCAACCGCCACGCCCGCGCCCTCGTCCTCCTCGCGCGCGAAGTCGCACGCCGCGGCGTGCGATCAACGACAGAGAACCTGCACCAACTGATGGCCGAATTGGACAAGAAACATCCCGGCGACCGCGAGAATTCGCTCTACGCCAGCGTCGAGCTATCGCTGCGCCGCCTGCCGCCGGAAACGCGAGAGCAGAGCAAGGCATTAGCTGTGTTTCACGGCGGGGCGCATCTTGGGGTGATAGCTTACATGCTTGAGACGGCTGAAGACGATGTGGAAACAGTCCACAGTCTCGCCGCGCAACTGATCGAAGTTGGGTTGGCCGAAGATATGGGCGACGACCACCTGCGCCTCGACCCTGCCTTGCCGTCTTATCTGCTGCGAGAGATGGGCGAGGCGGAGCAGGAAGAGACGAGCACACGCTGGGCTGAAGGGATGAGGCAGTTGACGGATTTTCTGTATGAGCAACAGCGTAAGGACACCGAATTAGCTGCTCGGCTGACCGTGCTGGAACTGCCTAATCTAATGGCAATGCTCCTTTGGATACAGGACAAAGCGACTGCCGGAAGAGGTGGTTGATTTGGCGATCAGGGTGGAATCACTGCTCTCCACGTTGGGCCTTCCCCAAGCGCTTGCACAGGCGAAGAGCGTGCGAGAGGAGGCAGCAAAACAATTGGGTGAATGGAGCCATGCCCAATACCTAACAGCAAGCACGAACATAGACCGACTGCTGGAAGACGGCAACCTACAGGCAGCCTATACTGCCGCCCAACAACTCCTGCAACAATGTCTGGCGAAAGGGGAAGAGGCATATCCAGAGGCGGCTTATGACATTGCTTATGCACATTGGCAGTTTGGGAGAGTGTTGGAAAGGGGCGGAGCCTCGGAAGCCGCGTTGCCGCTACTGGCCGAGGCTCAGCGGCGTTTTCAAGCGTTGGCAGATACGGGTAATGCCAGTGCCGAACGGATGGTCTCGGTAGCGATTACTGATAGAGGCGATAGCCTGACAACTTTAGGACGATTGGATGAAGCGGCGGCAGCTTATGAAGATGCTATCAGACGTAAGACTAACACTTTCTGATAAGAGGGGAATAGCTGTAAGCAAATTTCAACTCGGTACAGTCCGCATATAGCAAAAGCGGTATGCTGAGGCGCTGGAAATCTACGATGAAGCGCGAGCCACTTTTGAAAGCTTGGGCGAGCCGAGAAGCGTCGCTGTCGATCTGGCATCAAATCGGGATGGTACACAGCGAGGCTGGGCAATTTGAACAGGCCGAGCGGGCCTACCGGCAATCGCTGGCAATTAAGGTGCAGCAGAGAGACATCGCGGGTGAGGCCTGACAGTGAACGAACTGGGTAATCTTTATAGTTTGATGGGACGGCTGGAAGAGGCGGTGAAATGTTATCGGCAAGCAGCGGATATTTACGTCAAACTGCAAGATCAAAGGGGTGAAGGGCGCGCCCGCAATAACTTGGCTTATACCCTTATCAAATTATAACGTTACGACGAAGCCCGCCACGAACTACTCCGCGTGATTGAGTGTGATAAGCCATACGGCCACGCTGCTGAACCTTGGACGGCATGGGCCATTCTCTATGATCTGGAGCAAGCCATCGGCAATCCACAGGCCGCCGCTCAAGGCCGGCAACAAGCCATCGAGAGCTATCTGGCTTATCGCCGTGCTGGCGGGCAGAGTATGACTCACGGTGCGCAACTTTGCGCCGTAGCGGTCCAGGCAATCGAGCAGGGAGATACGACTGAGATGGAACAAGTCCTTGCCCAATACTCAGGAGCAGATATTTCACCATCGGATAAAGCAATGGTCTCCAAACTGCAAGCCATCCTGCGCGGCGACCGCAATCCCGCGCTCGCCGATGATCCGAATTTGCATTACGGCGATGCTGTGGAGTTGCAATTGCTGTTGGAAGCATTAGGGGCAAAGTGACGCTTGCCATTCTCAATTTTGCAGACGAGCGCGCAGGGATTTGCTGCCAGTGATAGTTGTTGATAGCCAGACAGCATCGGCTATGGCTTGATTAAGGCTTGGCGGGCGCGCTCGTGTCCGGCCAGGGTTGTGAGCGGGGGCGTTGGCAGGGTGAAGGTGTGGGGGTTTTCGCCGATGATGGCGGCGGCGAAGAAGCGGGGGACGTAGTAGGCGTTTTCGTTTCTGAATGTTTTGTCGAGGCGGTCGCGGTTGGCGTGGAGGGTCCAGAAGTTTCTTTCGGGGTTGCCGGTCTCTCGGAGGCGGCGGAGTGAGTCGCGGAGGCGTTCGGCCCCGCTGTTGAAGCTCATGATGACGAGGGTCATGCTCTGGGCGTCGTCGCCGAGTTCGGCCATGCGGTCGGCGATGTAGTGGGCGGCGGCGGGCGTCATCTTCTCCGCGTCGCACATCTCTTCGCGGGAGACGCCGTAGAGTTGCGCCGTGCCCGGCAGGAATTGGTAAAGGCCCTTCGCGCCGATGTCGTTCACCAGGCAGGACGTGTATTCCGACTCGATCAGAGGCAGGTAGACGCCGACGAGGACGGGGACCTTGCGCTCGGTGAACGTGCGGCCGATGAGCGGCAGGTAGGGGGCGGCGCGGGCGTAGACGGCGCGCAGGTCGTCTTCGCCTTGTTGGGTGGAGGTGCTGCCGAGGCGCGCGACGTACTTGTCCACGTGCAGCTTGATTGCCCGCAACGCGTCTTCGCTGAGCCGCACGGGGCGCTCGCCCATCTGCGCGGAGATTCTCTGTTCCTGGCTGTCAATGAAGGCAAGCTGCTCGGCCTCTGTCATCTCCGTGTAGAGCTTCGCGGTCGCGTCCGCGCCGGGAGCGGGCGCTGCCGCGCGGCGCGCCATTGAACGGTTGTAGATGAAAGTCAACGCGACGGCCGCGAGAAGGAGCCCGATCGCGATTAACGCTCTGACGACACGACGCTGCGAATCGCGCTCCTGTTGCTCGGCGAGCGCGGCGGCAGTCGCACGGCCGTTTGAAGATGAAAGGGCAGTGGAGAGAGTGCCGCTCTCGCTAGCGTTTGCCCGTACGTTGCCTGTGACGCGCAAGGCATCCAGCGCGGCGCGGCCTTTGAGATTTGCAGAGACCGCGCGGCTGACGCCTCTTAAATCTTCCAGCATCTCCGCGGCGGTGGAGTAGCGCTCCGCCCTCTCTTTGCTCAGGGCTTTCATGACGATGCGTTCGAGTTCCCGCAGTTCCGTGGGTGCGTCCTCCGCCGGATTTAAGAGCGGCGCGGGCTCGCGCTCAAGGACCGCGACAAGCGTGTCTATGCGCGTCTCGCCCGCGAACGGCGAGCGCGCCGCGAGCATTTCGTAGAGCACGCAGCCCAGGCTCCAGATGTCCGTGCGCTCGTCCACCGCGAGGCCGCGCGCCTGCTCGGGTGACATGTAGCCGACGGTCCCCATCACCATCCCGGCCTCCGTCTGGCCGAGGATTCTCGTCGGCGCTTCGCTCGGAGACTCCGTGGGCGGCGGCTCCGTCAGCTTGGCGATGCCGAAGTCCAGAATCTTGACCAACTGGTCGTCGCGCCGCATGACGTTTTCCGGCTTGATGTCGCGATGAATAATTCCCGCCGCGTGGGCCGCGCTCAAAGCGGAGGCGAGTTGCACACTGATGTCCAGAATCTCTTCGAGCGAGAGCGCGTCCCGTGCGATTAATTCGCGCAGCGTTCGCCCGTCAATGAACTCCGTGCTGATGAAGTGTACGCCGCCCGTCTCGCCGACTTCATGTATGGTCAGGATGTTCGGATGATTGAGCGCGGAGGCCGCGCGCGCCTCGCGATGAAAGCGGCGCAGGCGCGCGTCGTCCCGCGCGTAATAGTCGTGCAGAATCTTCAGCGCGACCGCGCGCCCGAGCCGCGCGTCCTGTGCCAGATAGACTTCGCCCATCCCGCCGGCCCCTAGATGGCCGACAATCCTGTAAGACCCTACGACGCGCCCGACGTGCGCGTCCGGCGCGTCGCCGAAGAGCACATGCGCGTCATGCGCGATGGCCGGCAACTCTAAAAACTCGCCCGCCTCTTCGTGCGCGCTCAACAACTGCTCCGCCTCGTCCCTCAACACGCCGTCGCCCGCGCACACCTCCGCCAGAAACGCCGCGCGCTCCGTCACCGGCCGATCCAAAGCGGCCTGCAACACCTCTTCCACCTGCTGCCAACGTTCACGAGACATATAAAAACAGTGATAAGTAATAAGTGATAAGTGATAAGTGATAAGTATAAAGAAAGAGGGGTTTTACTTATCACTTATTACTTCCTTATACAGCCATGCCCGCGCGGCGCGCCAGTCGCGGCGGACGGTCATGACGGAGACTTCGAGGACGGCGGCCGTTTCTTCGAGGCTGAGGCCGCCGAAGTAGCGCAACTCGACGACGCGGCTTTTGCGCGAATCTAGTTGGGCCAGTTTTTCGAGCGCCTCGTCGAGCGCGATGAGTTCGGCGGCGCGCTCGCCGGACATCGCGTGCGCTTCTTCGAGCGGGACCTGTTGGGCGTTGTCCCCGCCGCGCTTGGCGTAGTGGCGGCGGCGCGCGTGGTCAATCAGGACGTGGCGCATGACCTGCGCGGTGACGGCGAAAAAGTGCGCGCGGTCCTGCCATTCCACGCGTTGCTGGCCCGCCAGGCGCAGGTAAGCCTCGTTGACGAGCGCGGTGGTTTCGAGCGTGTGCCCGCCGCGCTCACCGCGCATGTAGCGGTGAGCTATGCGGCGCAACTCGTCGTAGACCAAAGGGGTCAGCCGGTCGAGCGCGGCCTTGTCCCCACGCCGCCATTCGAGCAGCAGCTCAGTCACGTCCGATTCTGATGAAATCGCAGCCATCACTCGCCTCTTCGCGGCCTTGCGCCGAAAGCCGGATTCTAGCATCTTTCATACGCGTGAGGTGTGCCTGTGCGCGCTGAAAAAAATTTCGACGGGCGTGAACACTTTCGACGCCGCTTCTCGCTTACGTATTCGGAGGGCCGATTCTGAACGCCTCCGCATCTTAAAAGTTAAGTGAGGAATATTTTTCGATGAAACTGAGAAGGACAATCGTGCTCGTGCTCGCCCTCCTGCTCTCTCTGACGGCGGCGCTCGCGCAGACGGGGAAACCTTATCAACAGATGACGAACGAGGAGCGCGCGGCCTTCGTGCGCACCGAGGCTCGTGAAATCGCGCAGCGTATGGCGGGCTCGGAGTATGAGTTCACGCAGAGCTTCGAGACGGAAATTCAGATGTGGGTCGAGAAGTACGCCGCACGCATAGGCAATCAGGGCGGCGACCGCCCTGGGAAGAGCGACCTGCGTCTCGTCTTCGAGCGCGGCCAAAAGGTCGCGCCCACGCTGAACGCGGTCTTCAAGACGCAGAACGTCTCGCCGCTCATAGGTCTCTACATCCCGCTCATAGAGTCCGAGTACGTCAACATCGAATCTCCCAACATGGCCGGGGCACTCGGCCTCTACCAATTCCTGCCGAAGACGGGAGAGCGCTTCGGGCTCAGCGCGCAGGACTTGCTGGACGTGGAGAAATCTGCGGGCGCGGCGGCGCGCTACATCGCGAAGAACATGGACCAGTTCAAGGACGACCCGATGAAGGAAGCGCTCGCGCTCCTCGCCTACAACCGCGGCGAGGACAAGACAGCCCGCGCGCTCGCGCAAGTCCTCAACGACCAGAACAAACGTTGCAGCATCTGCGCCCTGACGGACGCACGCACCCAACTCGACAAGCCGTTCCAGGAAGAGAACGTCTACTACGTCCCACGCTTCTTCGCCGCCGCCATCATCGGCGAGAACCCCCACGCCTTCGGCCTCGGAGGGCGAGCGCTCTCGTCGTACTAAACGATGAACGTTGCGGGATGAATGATGAATTGAAAGACAGTTGCCTTTTCATTCATCATTCATCCCGCAAAGTTCATCATTGCTTTTCAGCGAAATACGCTAGCTTGCGCTCGTATCTGGCGCGCGCCTCGCTGGCCGCATTCCTTACCGCCTCGGAGCTGTCTTCATCAGCCATTCGCGCCAACTCTTCGAGCACATGCTCGCCTTCGGCATAGTACCCGACGCCCTGCGCCGCCTTCCGCCGCACAAACTCATCTTCATGCTCAAGGGCGCGCACTAGCCCCACGGCCAGCACCGAATCATCCATCTCGCCGAGCACCTCAGCCGCGCGCGTACGCACACCGCCGCTTTCATCCTTGAGCAGCGAGAGCAACGCGACGACGGCGCGCAGGTCACCGAGCTCGCCAAGCACCGACGCCGCGTCCGTCCGCACGATGTTGTATTTATCGTTGAGTAATGGGAACAGCGCGGCGACAGCTTCTTTGTCATTGAACCTCGCAAGCGCCAAAAGCGCGCTCCGACGCACGCTAATCTCCCAATCCTTGAGCGGCGGACGCAGGGCGGCGATGGCGCGCTCGCCGCCAATCCGCCCAAGCGCCTGAATCGCCTCTTGACGCACCCAAACACTTTGGACGACGAGTTGCCAGACGAGTTGGCGGTAGAGTTCGAGCCTGTCTTCGACGACCGTTTGTTGCTGGCGGTAAAGCTCTGTGACGACGGCGAGCAGGAAGGGGACGCGCAGGAGTTCGCGCAAAGGGCGTCGCTGCCGGAGCGTGCGCAGGAGACGTTGCGCGTCGGGGTCGTCGCCATAGTAATGCGCGAAGAACTCTTCGATCTGGCGCTGGTTGAGCGGGGCGATCTCCATCTGCTTGAGACCTTCGAGCCGCGCCTGAAGCGCGTAAGGCCGCGTGGAGATGACGAGCGTGTTGTCGCTGTGCGCGCGGCGCGTGAACTCGCCTACAGCCTCGCAGAGACGCGGGAAGAAGTCTGTCCCGCTCACCTCGTCCAAGCCGTCGAGAAAAATCGTCACCTCGCCCGCGGCCAGACGCGCCATGAAAAATTCCCTGAAACGCTCGCGCTCCCCTGCGCCGAGGTCGAGCGGGCCGGCGACGCCCTCCGCGAACAACAGTTCTGCCAGGTCGTGCTGCGCGCGCTCGAAGGCGGCGGCGGTCACGGTCTTGAGTTCGAGGAAGACGGGGAAACGCTCTTGCGCTTCGTGCGTGCGCCACGCGAGATAACGCAGCAGCGTGGTCTTGCCGCAGCCGGGCGCGCCGGCGACGACTGCCTTCGTGCGACCGCGCAGCAGTTCGTCCGGCTTTACTGTGCGCTTAACTTTGCCGCCCGCGTCGCCGGGGCCGCGCTCGTCCTCCGCGCGCGCGAAGGCGCTACGGCGCTGTCGCATCTCCGCATCCATCAGGCCCAGGAACTCCGCGTGGACGGTCGGCCGCCGATACTCTTCAACAATGCTGAGTTCAACGAACACCTTGTCGAGCGCCCGCGGCTCATCTTCGCCGAAGATGTAAACCGTGCTCACGCGACCCGCAAGTCCGGCAAGATACTCTTTCGTCAACTCTTCCGTCGCGCGACCCGGCGCGTCCTGCCGCAGCCGTTCCGTCGCCGCGCCCGTTTGAATCGGACGAGGGTATTGCGCGCGGATGAGGTTCGTCAGATGAGTGCGCACGAGCCGCTCAAACTGGGCCTTGCCCTTGTAAGAGACCCACAAGCCCTCTTTGGGAAAGCGTAGCTGGAAGTCCAACACCTTCCCCCACTGGTCCGTTTCGTCTTTCGATTTCGGCGAGTACCCCTTTTGATTGAAGTAGACCATGATCTGCGGCCTGCCGCTTTGTTGCCACGCCGCGTAGGCGCGCAGGATTTCGTGCTCCGTTCCCGATTGCGCGTCGTGCGTCGGCGTCCCGAAGCGTTTCCAGAAGATGCCTACGAGGATGTCGCAGTCTTCAATCTTCAGCGTGGGGTCAATCAAACCCTGCGGCCCTTCGGGGTGAAAGCCCGGATACGAGTCCGTCTCCCAGCGGTGCAGTTCGAGCACGAGATTGCGTTCGGCGGCGATGCCTCGGTTAAGCTCGTCGAGGACGGCGGGCAGCGCATCGCGCTCCGCCTGCACGTCGCCCGGCGAAGCCAACACGATTCGCAATACACGCTTTTGCTCCATCGCAATTTATTAGAGCGCGTTTCAAAATCAAAACTCAACCCTTTGCGCCTTACGTCTTAACTTTGCGCCTTTGCGAGAAACACGAACGTTTCACGCTGAAGGCGCAAAGAGAAAACTTAAGACGCAAAGGGTTGAGTCAATGCGTGGCTTGATTATTGAGACCGCAGCGCCCGAGGCTTCACTAGACGGCGACGAGCGGGAGGCTGCGGTATCGTTTGCCGGTCAGCTTGCTCAGCGCGTTGACCACCGCGGGCGAGATGACCGGGACGGGCGGCTCGCCGCACCCGGACGGGGCTTCAGCGCTCGGCACTATGTGCACGTCAACCGCGACCGGCGCGTCCGGCATGTAAGGCGGGACGTAGCCGTCGAAGTTGCGCTGCTCCACGCGGCCGTCCTTGAGCGTGACCGCGCCCTTCGCCATCAGTTGCGACAGGCCGAAGCCGACGCCCGCCTGGAACTGGCTCTCGATGCTGAGCGGGTTGACGGCGAGGCCCGCGTCAACCGCAATCGTCACGCGGTGAATTTTGGGCCGCTTGTTCTCGATTGAGACTTCGGCGGCGCAGGCCACCCCCGTCCCGAAAGACTCGTGGCAGGCGAAGCCCACGGCGTGGCCCTTCGGGAGACTGCGACGCCACGCGGCGCTTTTAGCGTCCATCAAATCGAGCGCCATGCGCAGCTTTTTGGCTTCCGGGTTGAGCAGCTTTCGCCTGTAGGCTATAGGGTCCACGCGCGCACGCGCGGCCAACTCCTCTATCAGCGTCTCCATCACGTAGGCGGAGTGCGTGTGCCCGACCGAGCGCCACCACAGCACGGGCACGTTCACCTTCGGGTGGTGCACCGAGACGTGGAAATTTGGCACAGTGTAATGAGTGTCGTTCACGCCCTCGACCGACGTAGGATCAATGTTGTCCTTCATCATCATGGCGAAAGGCGTCTCGGCCAGAATAGATTGGCCCACGATGACGTGCCGCCACGCCGTGGGCGTGCCGTCCGCCCCGACGCCTATCTCGACGCGGTGCAGGTGCATTGGACGGTAGTAGCCGCCGCGCACGTCGTCCTCGCGCGACCAGACCAGTTTGACGGGCGTCCCGCGCAGGCGCTTGGCGATCTCGGCGGCCTCGCGCTGCACGTGCGAGTCGGGCGTGGCCCTACGGCCGAAGCCGCCGCCAGCCATCTCCGTGTGGAACGTCACCTGCTCGGGCTTCAGGCCGAGCGTCTGGGCGACGGCTGCCTGGTCATTAGTCTGAAACTGCGAGCCGGCCCAGACCTCCGCGCGGTCGCCGTCGAACCTGACCGTCGTGTTCAGAGGCTCCATGGGCGCATGCGGCAGGTAGGGAAACTCGTACTCGGCGACGATCATGTCAGACGCGGCGATTGATTCAATCGCCTTCGCGTCACCGCGCGCGGCGGCACTCAAGCCCTGTGTGCGTGCGAGTTGTTTGTAACGCGTCCACAGCTCGGAGCTGTCGGGACGCTCGACGCCCGAGAAATCCCATTCAATCTTGAGACGGTCGCGCGCCTGTTTGGCGGGCCAGAATTTGTCGGCCACGACGGCGATGCCCGTCCCTTTGACCAACTGAATTTCGAACACGTCCCGCACGCCCTCCACGCCGCGAGCCTGCGCGTCGTCCACGCTCTTGACGCGCGCGCCGAACACGGGCGGGTGAGCCACGACCGCCACACGCATGCCCGGCAGGTCCAGATCAAGACCGAACTTCAGCGAGCCGTCGCACTTCGGACGGCTGTCGAGGCGCGGGACTCTTTTCCCCACCAGCCGGAACTCCTTGGGACTCTTGAGTCGCACACTCGCAGGCACGGGCTGGCGCGCGGCGTCCGCTGCCAGTTCCGCATACCTGATGGATTGTCCGCCCGGCCCGCGAACGACGCTCTGCTCCGTGCGGCATTGTTCGGGCGCGACTTTCCAGCGCTCAGCCGCGGCCGAGACGAGCATCGCGCGCGTCTTGGCGCCTAGTTCCCTGTACTGCTGAAACGAGTGCGCAATGGAGCCTGAGCCGCCGACCATCTGAATGCCGAACATCGGGTCTTTGTAAACGTCCGCGGCCGGGGCCAACTCCGCGACCACCTGCGACCAGTCCGCGTCCAACTCGTCCGCCAGGATCATGGGCAGCGCCGTCTGCACGCCCTGGCCGAATTCCAGCCGGTTCACCTGAACCACAATCTTGCCGTCCGGCCTGATCTGTACGAACGCGTCGGGCGGGTAATTCTTCGGCTGCTGAGGCGTTGTCGGAGTCGCCCCCTCCTGTGCCCGCGCGGGAGGACCAATGTAAAGCGAAACGAGCAGGCCGCCCGCGGCGGTCGCGGAGACGCGCAGGAAACTTCGGCGGCTCAGGCGCGTCTCGTCTGCGTTCTTAATCGCGGTTGACACTTTATGCCCCTCCCTTCACTTGAGCTTCTGCGCGGCGAGCTTGACGGCCTCGCGTATGCGTACGTAGGTGGCACAGCGGCAGATGTTGCCGCCCATTGACTCGTCTATGTTGGTGTCCGTCGGGCGGGGCGTGTGCTTCAAGAGGGCGACCGCGCTCATGATCTGCCCGCTCTGACAGTAGCCGCACTGCACCACGTCCTTCTCCACCCAGGCGTCCTGCACTGCGCGCCCGACCGCGTCTTTCTCCATCGCTTCGATTGTCACCACCGGGCGATCCCCCAGGAGGGAGATCGGGAGCATGCACGAGCGGGTCGCGACCCCTGCGACGTGGACGGTGCACGCGCCGCACGCGCTGACGCCGCAGCCGTATTTTGTGCCAGTCATCTTCAAGTCTTCGCGCAGCACCCAGAGCAGCGGGGTCGAAGAATCAACCGTCACCTCGCGGCGCTCGCCGTTCACGTTGAGCTTGTAAGTTGCCATAAAACCTCCCTATCTCCCCTGCGGGCACGGCGTCCCGGCTTCCACCCACCGGCGCGTCGCGGCGACGAATTCCTGATGCGAGAGCGGCGGGACGGTGCGCTCCGTGCCGTCGAGCCGCCGCCCTGGGTTCCATGCCCAGAGGACGAGCGGTTCTTCTTCGTGGTGCTTGAGCAATCCGGGTCCGTCCAGGTTGTGATTCTTCGAGCGGTCTGTGACGGCGCGGCAGATGGCCGCACTGGACAAGGGCTGGTCATTGAGGTCTTGCCACTTCATAGAGAGCGGCGCAAGGTGCCAGTTGTGTCCGCCGGGGACGCCCGTGCTGTCCGCGTTCGTCTCCTGGTGGCAGGTGGCACAATTCAGTCCGGGCACGCCTTTGCCGTCGGGGCCGCGCACCACGTTGGCGAAGTGGCGGTGGCGGTCGTCGCCCTGCTGCGGGTAGTTCGTCGCGGTGTGACAGTTGATGCAGCGCGGGTGTGTCAGGACCGAATAGACCTGCTCCCACGCGGCGAGCCCATCGGCGCGGCGCGTCGCACGGCCCTCCTGAACGCGCGTGCCCGAGACGATTGTCCACGCCCCGAAGATGAGAAAGAAGGCGACGGTTAGAAGGCCGGCGGCGCGATTGCGCGGCATAAGCATCCTCCTGTGACCTGTGCGATTCGGGCTGCGAGTGATTCGATTATATTAAAGGTATTCAAAAAATAGGCAAGAGAATTGGTTAACCGGCAGAGGACCAATATGAGTAACGCGGAGGCGGGAACGCGGTCAGACGTTCGGGATTTGCCAATCTATCTCCGGCTTGCCTGCTTTGCCGAGCGCCGCGTTGATCTTGGAGAACGGGCGGCAGCCGAAGAAGCCGTGCGCGGCGGAGAGGGGCGAGGGGTGCGCGCACTTGACGATCACGTGTCGCGCAGTGTCTATCAGGCCGACTTTCTTCTGAGCGTACTTGCCCCAGAGGGCGAAGACGACCGCGCTCTCCTTCTCGTTGACCTTGCTGATGACGGCGTCCGTGAAGACCTCCCAGCCGCGGCCCTTGTGCGAGTTCGGCTCGCCCGCGCGCACCGTGAGCACGGCGTTCAAGAGCAGCACGCCCTGTTTGGCCCAGAACACCAGCGAGCCGTTGTTCGGCATCTTGAAGCCGACATCCGTCTGCAACTCCTTGAACATGTTGCGCAGCGAGGCGGGGACGGGGACGCCCGGCCGAACGGAGAACGAAAGGCCGTGCGCCTGGTTCGGGCCGGGGTACGGGTCCTGGCCCAGGAGCAACACGTTGACCTGCTCGTACGGCGTATATTTGAGCGCTGCGAAAACGTCCTTCGCGGGAGGGTAGACGGTCCGCGTCGCGTACTCCTTCTCCAGGAAATCCTGTAGCTCGCGGAAGTACGGCTTCTCCGTCTCGCCCTTCAGCAGCTTGCGCCACGGCGCAGGGATTTTGGGCAGCATGAATTTACCTTTCCGGGGGCGACACATTTTCATGAACCAGCCATTTGTTGTCAACAGCCAATCCTGGTAGTAAGAACTGGCACTAGTCACGTCAAATCACAGCGGCTGAGACTGCACTTTATTGATTGCCGACGCTAACCTAAATACTTGCAGCAGCCATGTTGAATCATTTAGGAGATTCTGCATGGCTTCTGAGTTGTATTAACAGAATTATTTGCCGAAAGTACAAAATTGACGTAATTAATTGCCTTGAGTGCACACGGCATAGTTTCGGCTTTCCTGTGAGACAAACTGTCGTCAACACCAATTGTCCGCGACTCTGAGTCCGGGAAACTTTCACCCTCATTGATAGGAGGCCCCTTCCGGGGCGTTCAACTTATGAACAATCAACCCCTCCTCATCCGAGACGCCCACGACTTCGGGCCGCCTCCACCAAAGCTGCGCGAGACCCTGTGGGAGAAGCTTTACAGGTTCTTCTTCGGCGACGACGTTTTCATCTCTTACGCGCGGGCCGACGCGGCCCGGTACGTGCCGAGCCTGGCGGCACGCCTCGCCGCGAAGAAGCACATCTGTTTCTTCGACCAGTTGACCGCCGACCCGAGCGAGGACTTGCCTGAGAGGCTGAAGAAGAAAATTCTCAGAAGCACTGTCCTCGTCCTCGTCGGGACGAAGGGGGCCGTGGCCTCCTCTTTCGTGCGCAAGGAGGTCGAGCTGTTCCGCCGCACGCGCAGGCCCTTCATCCCCGTGGACGTGGACGGCGCGCTCGTCGAGCTAGAGGGCTGGAGGGACGTGGTCGGCGTGGCGAAGATACGCGAGGAGGGTGCGCGCGTGCGCGACGGCGACCCGTCGCCCGAGGTCATCAATCTCATCAAAGATTCGTTCCGCTACACGCGCCGCAGCCAGTGGCTGCGCGCCTCGCTCCTCGCCGGAGTCAGCATCATCCTCATCACCGGCGCCCTCTCGATCCTCGTCATACGCGCCGCCGAAGCAGAGGCCGCCGCCATCAAGGGGCAAGCCGACGCAATTAAGCGGCAAGCCGAGTCGGACGTGGCCGCAGCAAACAATGAAGTCGCCGAGGCAAGACAAAGCGCACAAAACTTCAGGGCCGAGGCGGACCGGGCGAGGGCCGACACCAACGCCGCCCGAGACCAGGCCGAGAGAGCCACCGCCGCGGCTGAGCTTGCCGCCAAACGACGCGAGGCCGCCGAGCAGTCCATGCGCCGCGCGCAAGCACTCGAACGCCAGGCCACCGAGCGCGCGGAGGAGACTTCGCGGCGCGAGGCCGGCTCGCGCGCCGCCCTGCTCTCGCGCGAGCCCGGCATGGAGACGGACGCCCTCGCGCTCGCCGTTGAGGCAGCAGAGCAGAGTGTGGAGCGTCGAGGAGTGATTCCCCGGCAGGTGATGAGCGGCCTCGCCACGTCCGCGTTGGCAGCGGACTACGCTCTCCCCCTCGAAGACATGGGTCAAGTTCTCTCCATGCGAATTTCGCCCAACGGCGAAAAAATTGTAGGGCAGCTTTATCCTCCTCAAGGCAAGCTGGACAGATTGGCATTCTGGGACAGTCGGACGGGCAAGAGTAGCATGCCTGTTATAGAAGTGGAGGGGATGATAGGCTTGACCTCTTTCTCCCGTGACGGCACGCGGCTCGCCGCCGTAATTTCCAAAGAGGAACGTGAGAGTCTGCTCGTTTGGGATGTGACAGGCCCGAGGGCTAGACCGCTACGAAACATGTGCGAGGCAGAGCGCCTCACCCTCAGATTGCCCTTGATAATGATGGCAGTCACGTTATCACCTACAGGAGCGCCAATGGATCCGAGTTCTTGAGCGTTTGCGAAATCGCCAGCGGGAGGAAAGAGGTGTTGGCGAATTCGAGTGCCGTCTACCGTGTTGCTTTCACGCTGGAGGATGAACCGGCCGTGTATAGCGTCATGGTGGCGCCGGCCAAGTCAATCCCCAGGCCGCGATCTCCTCCCGCGGTCGGGTCGGACACTTACGCTCAGGCCCTTCAGCGACCCGAAGAAAACATCTTTCGAGGGCTTTGGCGACGATGGCTCTATCATGGTTTCCGCAACTAATTACGTTAAATCACACGGCGCGTGACGCGCACGCCTGCGCGCCAGTCTTCGTTGAGGTCGAAGCGATACATCTCGATGGATGGCGTGATGAAGTGTGCCAATGTCTGAAAGGCGCGGTGGAAGCGGAGGGCGGGGGCGACGAGGTAGACGAGGGGTGGGTCGTCTGAGATGTCGGCGTCGCCGAAGAGGCGTGCGCGCGTGATGTGGCCGGCGCGGCGGTGGGCCTCGACGCGGCGCCAGTAGTCGGCGGCTTGCAGGACGTGTTCGCGGTCTTCGGAGACTTTGAGCTCGATGACGACGAGGCGGCCGTCGCGCCTGAGGGCGAGCAGGTCAATCGGGCGTGTGTGCGCGCCGGCTTCGTGCGATGGGCGGAACTGGGCGAAGAGAGGGGCGAGGCGCAGGCCGGGGTCCAGGCGCGTGATGTCGCGACGGAGCATTGATTCGAGCCAGGCTTCGGGCGAGGCGCGGTAGAGCGCGTGACGGCGGTCGGGTGCGTCGGCGCGGCGGTGCTCCGTCAAATCGCGCAGCAGCTTTGCCCATTCCTCCAACGTGTCCTCGGCGAGCAGGCGGCGGCGCGCGCCTTCGATGCCGAACCAGACGCGCTCGCTGTTCATCACGCGGCGCACGCGCGCGAACGCGAGGCCGTGAAAGCGCAGCGTCTCCGCGTGGCGCGAGCGCACGACATCAATCGCGTCAGGCGCGTAGGCCGTGATACGCGAGGCGGTCTCGCTCAAAGCATCTTGCGCCGGGCGGCGGAAGCGCTCGGGCGTTTCCGTCAAAAGCTCTTCGAGCGCGGGCGCGTGAATTGGCGCGAGTTCCTGCCACTCGTCGTCCAAACAGTAGAGCGCGATGACGCGGCGCAGGTCTTCGCCGAGCAGCGCGAGTTTTTGTGCCAGAGCTTCGGCGCTTCCCTGCCCCGCGATCAGCCAGAGTTTTCTGACGTAGGGCGGGCGCGGGCGCTGCTCCCGAGCGCGCGCGAACCAGAGGAGCGCGGAAGAGAGAAAGACGTCAACGCCGCGCCCCTCCGTTTCGGCAACGTCGCACGTCACCGCGATGCGTTCCTGGCCCATGCGCCGGAGCATGATGCGTGCGTATCTTCCGGGCTCGCCACGGCGCGCGCCCGCGCTCAGGCCGGCTCGTTCCACGGTCGCGCCGGCGAGCGTGGCGCAGGCTAACTGTGCCAGTCGCAAGCTTGCCTGCCGCCGCGTGTCGGCGACGTGTGTGGCGAGCGCGGCGACCGTTGCGCGCGGGATGAGTTCGAGACGCGCTCGCTCCGCGCCCATGCGGCGCGACGCGTTGAGCAGAAGTTTTTCGCCCGTCCACTCCCAGGCCGTCACGCGCCACGCGAGCGCGCCGCGCATCCCCCAGTAAGTGAAGATGAGCCGCCCGTGCGAGACGCGAAAGTCGCACTCGCTTTTTCTCAAGCTCACGGCCGCGCCCGTCTGATCGCCGGCGCAGAGCCATTCGCCGTGCCCGTCAATCAACTCCTTCAGACGGCGCTCGGCTTCCTTCGCCGCATCTTCGTCGGTGAGATTCACAATCATTCGACTAATAACCGAATCTCTCAACCCCTTTGCGTCTTTGCGGCTTTGCGTGAGATGTTTTGGTTTTCTCTCGCAAAGGCGCAAAGACGCAAAGGGTTGAGCTTAGTTCTTGATGTCGTGCTCTTGTAGGGTGGTAGGAACCGGTCTATAGCGTGTGCTAACATTTCGTGTCAATCAAAAAATGGAAATTAAGGATAGCGAAGTATGAAGAACGTTTACCTGGTCGGCTCCGCGCGCACGCCCATCGGGCGCTTTGGCGGGACGCTCGCCGATTGGACGGCCGCGGACATGGGCGTGGCCGCCGCCGCGGAAAGTCTCAAGCGCGCGCGTCTGCGGGCGGACCAGATTCAAGAATCCATCTGGGGCTCGGCGCGGCAGGCGGGGGGCGGGCCGAACGTCGCGCGGCAGATTACCTATCGCACCGGCGCGCCCGAAACCGTTCCAGCCTACACCGTCAACCAGGCGTGCGGCTCCGGCCTCAAAGCCATCATCCTCGCGGCGCAGGAAATCATGTTGGGCCGCGCGCGCGCCGTGCTCGCGGGCGGGACCGAGAGCATGTCGCGCGTGCCTTACTACGCGGAGGGTGCGCGCTGGGGCATGCGCATGGGGAACACGGAGTTGGTTGACGGGATGTACCGCGATGGCTTTCTGGACCCGTTGTCCGGCCAGGTGATGGGCGAGACGGCCGAGACGCTCGCGCGCCGCTACGAAATCTCGCGCGACGAGCAGGACGCCTACGCCCTGCGCTCGCAGCAGCGCGCGGAGACCGCTATCACTTCGGGCCGCCTCGACGCCGAGATAGTTGCGTTAGAGATTAAAGGTCGCAAGGGCGAGACCGTCACGTTCGCGCGCGATGAGCATTACAGGGCCGGGACGACTATCGAGTCGCTGAAAAAGCTTCCGCCTGTCTTCAGCCGGGAAGGGACGGTCACGGCCGGAAACTCTTCGGGCATCACGGACGGCGCGGCCGCAACGTTGGTCTTAAGCGAAGAGATGTTGAAAGAGTCTGGCGCGGAACCGGAGGCGCGCATCGTTGATTACGAGATCACGGGCGTCGCGCCGGAGATTATGGGCATCGGCCCGGTCCCCGCCGTGCGCGCGCTGCTCGGGCGTCAGAAGCTCACGCTCGACGAGATTGATCTGGTGGAACTCAATGAAGCGTTCGCCGCGCAGGTCATCGCCTGCGACCGCGACTTAGGGTTAGACGCGGAGCGCCTGAACGTCAACGGCGGCGCAATCGCCCTCGGCCATCCGATAGGCTGCACGGGCGTTCGCATCACGACGACCCTGCTCCACGAGATGAAGAAGCGCAAGGCGCGTCGCGGCCTGGCAACGCTGTGCGTGAGCGGCGGCATGGGCCTGGCGCTGCTGGTCGAGCGCGTCTGAGAGGTGTATGAGAACGCTCGCCCTTTTGCTGCTGTTAACACTCGCGCTCGCGTCCGCGTCTTGTAAGCGGTCGGAGGTTTCGGGGGACACAAATCAGAACTCGGCCACTGCCTCGGCCGCGAGCGGCGCGGCCGTCTTCGGTCCCGCCTTTCGCGACGAAG
This sequence comes from uncultured Acidobacteriota bacterium, assembly GCA_963711585.1. GTDB lineage: Bacteria > Acidobacteriota > Blastocatellia > Pyrinomonadales > Pyrinomonadaceae > QHXM01. Next base: position 24,691 of record CAVQEU010000001.1, read on the forward strand.
GAGCCGGAGCGTTACCAGGCGACGCGGGTCGTGACGAGCAGCGGGGACGCTTCCGGCGGCGAGAGCCGGACTTTGATAGCGCGCGACGGCGACCGGCGAAGAGAAGATTACGAGGCAGGCGCAGGGACACGCGTCGCTTACCTGCAACTGCCGGAAGGGAGTTACGCGCTGCTGCCCGCAAAGAAGTTGTACGCGGAGTTGAAAACGGAGACGGGCGGCGCGAGCGGCGCGCACGCGGCGCGCGTCCCGCCGGACTTTTCGCCCGAGAAGCTGCTCAACGAGGCGCGCCCCGAAACTTTGTATGAAAGGCTCGGCGAAGAGAATTTGAACGGGCGCGCGACCGTGAAGTACCGCGTCACGGTGCGCGGCCAAAAAAATGGCCCAGTCGCGAGTGAAAGTTTAGTCTGGGTTGACGAGACTTTGGGGATGCCCGTCAAAACAGAGACGACTTCGGCGGGCTCGAAAGTTACGATGGAGTTGCGCGACATCAAAGAGACGATTGACGCCGGACTGCTTGAGTTGCCTGCGGACTACAAGAAAGTCGCGCCCGCGGAGCTTTTCGCCGAGGCGCGTTGAAGCGTCCGGGCAGTCGTTGCGCGCGGCCGAAACTAACCGGGACGCAGGCACGTATTTGACAACCTTGTGAGGCGCGCGGCGCATCCGAACGTGGCGCTTTCGCGCCCGCTCAGGCCGGCCTGAGCAGTACTGACATTTTAGAAGTTGGAAAGGTGAATTTTCAAGATCGTGAATAAGAAATCGCTCGCACTAATACTCGCCGTCAGCCTCGCGCTCACGGTCTTCGCACTAACGGGCGGCGCTCAGACCAGGCACGCGGTCGCCGCGACAACAGTCGTCGCGCCGGCCCCGGCCGCTCCTTTAGATTTGCTTCCGCCGTCTGACCTCGTCGCGTTCGTACACGTCAAGCGTTTGATTACGGAGGCCGCGCCGAAAGTCTTCGCGGACGACCCGGCCAAGCTCGCGGAATTCAACGCGGAGATTGACGGCTTCAAGACCAAGACAGGGATTGACGCGCGCTCCTTCGACTCGATAGCCGTCGGGATGCGCTACCAGAATCCGTACGCCCGGAGTCACCACGGCCGACACGGTCGTCATCGCGCAGGGCACGTTCAACGCGGGCGCGCTCGTGGCCGCCGGACGCCTGGCCTCCAAAGGCAAATACCAGGAGCAGAAATACAAGGACGCGACCATCTACGTCTTCACCGTCAACGACCACGTGAACATCCCGGGCCTGATGAACATGAGGGTCAGGGAGTTGGCCGTGACGACGCTCGACGCGAACACGCTCGTCTTCGGCGAGTTGCCGGCCGTGCAGGCCACGCTCGACGCGCGCACCGCCGCGACGAAGGCGAACGCCGACCTGATGCAGTTGGCGCTGCGCTCGCCGAACGCGCTGATGGGCTTTAGCGCCAACGTGCCGCCGTCGCTCTCGAAGAGCATAGACATCAACAACGACGAGATCAGCCGGTTGCTGGGCTCTATTCGACAGGCTTACGGGTCGGTCGGCGCGAACGCCAACGGGTTCGACCTGCTGGCGATTGCGCGCACGGAGAAGGCCGACGACGCACAATCTTTGAGCGACACGCTCTCGGCCCTGAAGCAGTTCGGCGGCGTGGTCGCGGGTCAACTCCCTGCCGAGCAGAGCAAGCTCGCGCAGAGCGCGCTCGACAGCATGAAGATCAGCGCGTCGGGCAACGAGACTTCGATCAGCTTCGCGCTACAGCAGGCGGACATCTCGACCCTGATGCGCGTGCTCAAGCCGAAGAAGACGGAGACGACTGAAACGCAGAAGCCCGGTGCCGGAAATCAGTAAGCAGGAGTAATAAACCGAGGGCTGCTTCCGTTTTTATATTGGCTCCTGAATTTTGTTTTTAAGAAAGGCTGCAACCATGAATAGAAGATTCCGCTTTTCCCTCCTCGCGTTCGCGCTGACCGTGTTGGCGGCGGTCGCTTTCGTCGTCGCGCACAACACGGGGACGCGGGCCGCGTCAACCAACTCTGCGCTTGCGGCGCTCCCGGCCTCCGACTTCGTCATCAGCGTTGACGTGCAGCGCGCCCTCAACGAAACGCTGCCCGCCATCCTCGCCTCGAACCCTGCTGCGCTGGCGAAGCTGAACGCGCACCTGGACGAGTTTCAACGCAAGTCGGGCATCAACCCGCGCACCTTCGAGAGCATAGCCGTCGGCGGGCTCTTCACCCCCAAGCAGAGGGACTCGCGCACGGTCGTCATCGCGCGCGGCAGTTTCAGGTCGGACGAGTTGCTGGAAAATGCTTTCGCGGCGGCGAAGGCGAAGGACGCGAATTTTCAGAAGGCCGAGCAGCAGTACGAAGGCCGGACGATCTTTCTTGTCACCTCGTCGAGAAACGTGAAGAGCGAGATTGAAGCCGGGAAGACTCTCGCGGAGGTGCTGGCCGAATCGAAGGGCGAGAAGATGGCCGTCACTGCGCTCGACTCGAACACGATTGCCGTCGGCGAGCTTGAAGGCGTGCGCGCGGCGATTGACGCGAGCCTGGGGCGCGGGCGCGTGGACGACGAAATGGTCCGGCAGGCGTCTGAGACGCCCGGCGCGGTCGTAGGCTTCAGCGGCCGAGCGCCGCAGAACTTCGGCGGGAAGGCCGCGAACAATACCATCGAAAAATACTTCGCCTCGATACGCCAGTTCTACGGCTCGTTCAGCGCGGACGGGACGGACGCACAGGCGCGCGTCACGCTCCGCACGGAGACGGCCGAGCAGGCGAGCGAGATGGGCGACGCGATCAACGCGCTCAAGACGCTTTCGGCTTTCGGCTTCTCTCGCTCCGGCGGCTCCGCCAAGGACGCCTCCGTGGGCGACGTGCTCAAGAGCCTGACCGTCACGACCCTCGGCAACGAGGTCCAGATCAGCCTCAAGATTCCGCAGACGAGCGTCGCGCCTTTCGTGAAGACCTTTTAGATAAGCACGCACTCGTTCCTGACCCTGAAAGGGTCACAGATGATAGCCGTGGGCAAGCAAACGCGAGTTTGCGCCGCCCACGGTAGAATGGGGAAAAGATTTTCGACCCTGAAGGGGTCGCGCCTCAACGTTGATGGTGCGACCCCTTCAGGGTCGGATTCTTGTTGCGTAATATTCCGGGGGCGGCGCATCGTGCGCTGGTGCGCACTCGCTTGCCCCCGGCTATCATGTTCATCCCCTGCGGGGATGGGCTCGTGTTTCTTGCCCGAAAATTCTGCCGTCGCATTTATCCGAGAATCGCTGTAGTATTCCCGCCCGTTCCATCATTCCCGTGAGACTCGTGTAAAGGCTGACTAATGGAGATTGGCCCGGAGGCTGCCCCGGACGTGCGGCCCGACGAAGATGGCGACAGAGAGCGCCGTCGCGGGCGTCGAACAAAGCTCGTCAAGTGGGCGGTCGTCGTCTCTTCGGCCGCGGCAATCGCGCTCACGCCCGTCCCCAGCGGGGTCACGCCGCAGTCGTGGCGGCTGCTGGCGATTTTCGTCGCGACCATCATCGGCTCCATCCTGCGCCCTGTGCCGAGCGCCGCGATTGTGCTCCTGGGCGTGACGGCCGTGGCGTTGACCGGCGTGCTGCTCTGTGAACGAAGCGCTACGCGGCTACGCGGACCCTGTGGTTTGGCTCGTGCTCGCGGCCTTCTTCATCTCGCGTGGGATGATTAAGACGGGACTGGGCCGGCGCATCGCGCTCCACTTCATACGCGCCATAGGCCATCGCTCGCTCGGCCTCGGCTACGCGCTCGCCTCCACGAGTGCGCTCCTGGCGTCCGTCATCCCTTCGGTCGGCGCGCGCTCGGGCGGCGTCATCTTCCCCGTCGCGGAGAGCCTGGCCGAAGCCTACGAGTCGCGGCCGGGGCCGACCGCGCGCCGCCTGGGTGCGTTCCTGTTCGTGACGCTCTACCAGTGCGAAGTAGTCATCTGCGCCATCTTCCTCACGGGCCAGGCGTCGAACCCTATCATCGCCAAGTTCGCCTTGCAGGAGACGGGCGTCAACCTGACTTACAGCCGCTGGCTCGTCGGCGCGATTGTGCCAGGAATAATCTCGCTCGTCGTCGTCCCGCTCGTCATCTATCGCCTCTTCCCGCCCGAGGTCAAACACACGCCGGACGCGGCACGCGCGGCCTCGGCAGAGCTTGAGCGCATGGGTCGCATGACGCGTGCCGAGAAGACCATGCTCTCGGTCTTCGCGCTGGTCGCAGCGCTCTGGGTCATCGGCGACAAGCTGGAAGATTGGACGAGCGGGAGAATATCGAACATACATTACGCGACGGTCGCGCTCGTCGGCATCTGCGTCCTGCTCGTGGGCCGCGTCCTCGACTGGGAAGACCTGCTCGCGGAGCGTAACGCGTGGGACGTGTTCATCTGGTACGGCGGATTGGTCCGCATGGCCGAGGCCCTGGGCGAGACGGGCATCACTAAACGGTTCGCGGACGCGACGGCCGGGCTGACAATCGGCTGGGCGTGGTGGGTCGCGCTCGCCGTGCTGCTCCTGGTCTACTTCTACGCGCACTACGGATTTGCCAGCATCACCGCGCACGCCACGGCGATGTACATCCCGTTCCTCGCCGTCACCATCGCGGCGGGCGCTCCGCCCTTGCTCGCCGTGCTCCTGCTCGCCTACTTCTCGAATTTGGGAGCATCGCTCACGCACTACGGCACCACGCCCGCGCCCATCTGGTTCGGGGCAGGCTACGTCAAGCAGCGCACATGGTGGTGGCTCGGCCTCGTCGTCTCGCTCCCCAACATCCTCATCTGGGGCGCGGTCGGGATTGTGTGGTGGAAGATTCTCGGCTGGTGGTGAGAAAAACGACGCGGAGACGCGGAGACGCGGAGACGCGGCGAAGAAAAGCGACTGTCTTTCTCGCCGCGTCTCCGCGTCCCGTCTTTACTTCTCCGGCATTTCTATCGGGACGGTCGTGGTAATCGGGGGGCGTCCTCCGCCGGGCGGGGCGGCGCTGGGCGGCTCGTCGCCGCCGAGTTTGGCGAGCACGTCTTCGTCTATGTCAATCTGGCCGGCCGCTTCCATGCGCGCCTGCGCCGCGAGGATGTAGTCCTCGAAGACCTGGTTGCGGCGCTCCGTGAGCGCGCTCTCCATCAGCATGTCGCGCTGCTTGGCGAACTCGCCCAGGTCCGCCTCCTTGCGCTTGGTCGCGCCGATGACGACCCAGTCCTTCCCGACCTTGATGGGCGTCTTCGTCACCTCGCCCTCTTTCAGATTGTAGATGGCATCCTGCGCGGCCGTGTTCATGTCCAACTCGCCGAGCGGGATTGTGGTGGCGTAGCCGTCCTGCGTCTTTGCCTCCAGGCCCAGCTTCTCGGCCGCCGCCTTGAGGTCGGCCGCGCCCGTCACGGTGTTCGCGAGGTTGCGCGCCGTCTCTTCGAGCTGGCCTTCGGCGCGCTCCTTCTTGAGGGCCTGCGCGACCTTCTCTTTGACCTCGTCGAAGCCCGGCATGTAGTTCGGGTCGCGCTTCTCTATCAGCATCGGGACGGCGAAGCCGTTCGGGATGGGCGTTACATTCCCCACGTCCTGCGGGTTTTCGAGCGGCGCGATGCCCTGCTCGAATTGCTGGTTGCTGCCGATCTTCGGCACGTCGTCGCCGGGCACGACGAACGGCGTCTCTTGCACCATGTCGGCCGCGCTCATGTTCGCCTCGCCGGCCAGTTCCTGTGCCACTTTCTGAAAGTCCTTCGTCTCCTTGAGTCGCCCGGCCGCGCGCTGTGCCAGCGCCGCCGCCGAGGCGTAACCCTTCCGGTTGCGTGTCGAGACGAGCAACTCCTGCTTTGCCTCCTCGAAGGTCTTCGGCACGCTCTCGCCGCGGCGGAAGATGAAGTAGGCGTTGCCGTACTTGATCGGGCCGGAGATGCCCCCGACCTCCGTCTCGAAGGTGCGCTGGAGCGGGTCGTCGGGCTTATTCGGGTTCTTCTTCACGACGCCCGCGAGCCAGCCGCCTTCCTTGGCCGTCGCGGGGTCTTCCGAATTACCCTTCGCCGTGTCGCCGAACTCCTGCTCGGTCGCCGTCCCCGTCGTGCCGCGCAGTTTCTGGGCCAGGCCGTCCGCCTTGGCCTTGACGGTCTCTTCCAGCTTCGGGTCCGCGATCTTCAGGACGATCTGCTGCACCTTGTGCCCGCCCTGCTTCAGCTCCGGCGAGAGCTTGTCGTACTCCTCGCGCAGCTCCGTCTCAGGTATCTGAATCTTCTCGCCCAGCTTGGCCGTCTCGACGAACAGGTAGCGGACCTTTTTCTGCGCGACGAGGATGCGATAATCCGTCTTATGCTGCTCGTAGTAGTCGCGTAACTCCTGGTCGGACGGGTTGATTTTGGCGGCGAGCTTGTCGGCCATGACGGGGACGTAAACGAGGTCGAAGGTGGTCGCGCGGCGCTGGTAGTCGCGCTGGACTTCCTCCTCCGAGACGTTGACGCCGGCGGTGACGAAGGCGCGCAGCTTGTCCACCATGATGGAGTCGCGGACACGCTCTTCGAAGCGGGCCACGTCGCCGACCCGCTGCTTGTACTTGTTGACGTCAACCTTGCCCGAGGCGTCCTTGTTCTCCTCGCGGATCATCGCGGCCACCTCTGCGTCCGACGCCGTCAGGCCGAGGCGCTTGGCCTCCTGCACCATCACGCGCTGGCGTATGAGCTGATTGAGCAGCATCCCGCCGATCTGGCTGTTCAGGACCGAGGGGTCGCCGACCTGCTGGACGAGGTCGCCGACTGTAATCTCGTCGCTGCCGACCGTCGCGAGGACTTCCCTGTTGGTGGCCGAGGGCGCGGCGCTGTTGCGCGTGGGCGCGTAGAAGACGACGAGGCTGACGGCCATCAAGATGGCGAACCCGACAATGATCAGGCTCCGCGTGCGCTCCATCTTGCTTAAAAACTTGAGCATTATTTATGACCTTCCGAAAGGGAGTAATCAGTAGTCAGTAATCAGTGGTCAGTAAAAAGCTGAATACTGATTACTGAATGCTGATTACTTATTGCAAATCGCGGATTGTAACGGAGAGACGGGCGCGCCCGCAACCGCGCGCGGAGGGCGGAGGGCGTGCCGGTGTCCTCTTTTGTGCCAATGCCAGACGGGGTGCCGGTTGATTGGGCGCGCGTGCGGGTGCTATTTTAACCGCTACATATGAACATGGCGGAACATTCTCTCTGGCTGTGGGTCGGCTTCGGTGCGCTCATCTTCATCATGCTGAGCCTCGACCTGGGGCTCTTCAACCGCAAGTCGCACACGGTCACTTATCGCGAGTCGGCCATCTGGAGTTCCGTCTGGGTCTCGCTGGCGTTGCTCTTCGCCGGCGTGGTCTTCTGGCACCTGGGCAAGCAGAAGGGCGTCGAGTTCGTCACGGGCTACCTGATAGAACTCTCGCTCTCGGTGGACAACCTGTTCGTCTTCCTGCTGGTCTTCGCCTACTTCAAGGTTCCTGCGAAATACCAGCACCGCGTCCTCTTCTGGGGCGTGATGGGCGCGCTCGTCATGCGCATCGCGATGATCCTCCTGGGCACGGCGCTGATACGCCAGTTCAACTGGGTCATCTACCTCTTCGGCGCGTTCCTCGTCGTCACCGGCGTCAAGATGTTCAGCCAGGAGGAGACCGAAATCGAGCCCGAGCACAACCCCATCGTCAAACTGGTGACGCGCTTCATCCCGATTACGCGCCACTACGACGGCGAGAAGTTTTTCACGATGGAGAACGGGCGGCGCACGGGGACGTTGCTCCTGCTCGTGCTGGTCATCGTGGAGGTCACGGACCTGGTCTTCGCCGTGGACTCGATTCCCGCGATTTTCGGCATCACGACCGACACGTTCATCATTTACACCTCGAACGTCTTCGCCATCATGGGCCTGCGCTCGCTCTACTTCCTGCTGGCGGGCGTGGTCGAGAAGTTCCACTACCTCAAGCTCGGCCTGGCGATAGTCCTGACCTTCATCGGCGTCAAGATGCTGCTCCCGCTGATTTCAAAGGGCGTGGCCTACGCGCTCGACTCGGCGGGCGCTGGCGCGGCGGCCGAGTTCGTGCGCCACCACGGCAACCACATCCCTATAGGCATCGCGCTCGGCTTCGTCGCGACCGTGCTCGCCGGCTCCGTCGTGGCCTCGCTCCTCTGGCCGAAGCGCGCCGAGCGTGACATTGACGTAGACCTCCCAGAGGGCTTCGACCCGCCGTTTGAGAACGTCGAACCCGACGAGCAGCCCCGGCCGGAAGAGTCCGAGCCGGTCGAGCGCAGGTAAGACGTAAGGCTTTTCGCCCGATTTTCGCCCAAAAATTTTCCTTTTGCCTAGAATCTCGGCTTTGTGCTAACTTTTAGGTTGGTCGCGTCTTGACGGAGGCGACCGTCGAGCTTCACGTTTTTGGGAATGCGGGTCAGACTTAACTGCCCGCCCCGTCACTCGAAAGCGCTTTCGGCCCCGCGAGATTTCTCAGTAGTTCTGGTTTCACTTCCCCGATATGGCTACTAAGCACGGTCGCTTCGACCTCGAATGGTGGGTCGTTCAGAAGCGGCTGATTTACATCATCGTCGCCGCGCTCGCCTTCGCGCTTTTTGCGGTGGGGGCGTGGTACTACGTCTCGAAGTACGGCAACCCGTTCGGCGGCGCGAAGGCGACAGACACGGGACCCGAAGGCGCGCGCTTCGCCTCGTTCGAGGGCGACGTGCGCGTCATACGCGCCTCCACGCGCGAGTCGCTCCCGGCGAGCCTCCAGACGCAGCTCTACCCCGGCGACACCGTGCAGACGCAGGCCGACGGCCGCGCGCGCATCATGCTCGCCGACGGCTCCACCCTCGTCATACGCCCGAACAGCACCGTCATCATCCGCGACAACACGAGCGCCGAAGGCGGCCGCAACGTCCGCGTCCGAGTTGACACGGGCCAGATTAACGTCCGCACGGAGCAGCAGCCCGAAGGTTCCGTCAACGTCGTCGAGACGAGCCAGACGCAGAGCCGGCTGGCCTCCGAGACGGCTTCGAGCTTCAACGTCAATCCGGACAAGACCGCCGAGATTCGCGTCCACACCGGCCAGATCGAGACGACCACCAACAACGGCGACAAGACCGTCATCCGCGGCAACGAGTACGTCACGGTCAACCCGGTCGGCGCTATCGGGCAGCGCGAGCGCCTGCTCGACATTCCGACTCCGACCGGCCCGCGCAATCTCGAAAGGATACAAGCCGCCGGCGGCGCGGCCAACGTGCGGCTTCAATGGCAGCGCCCGCAGTCCGGCCTGGCCGCGCACTACCGCGTCGAAGTCGCAACCTCGCCCTTCTTCGTCACAGAGGGCAAGGTCATAGAGCGCGACCAACTGGCCTCCAACGAATTCAACGCCTCGGACCTCAGGCCCGGCGACTACTTCTGGCGCGTGCGCGCCACGGCCCGCTCCGGCCAGGCGAGCGATTGGAGCGAGCCGCAGAAGTTCACCGTCGTCACGAAGGGCGCGAACACGGGCGGCCCGTCTTTCAACGAAGTCGCGGCCGAGTACGTCGGCGGCCGAATCTACGTGATTCGCGGGCGAACTGAGCCCGGCACGACCATCAGCTATCAAGGGCGCGGGACGCTCTCGGACAGCAACGGCTCGTTCCGCCTGCAAGTCACAGCCCCCGAAGGCGCGGGCGACATCTCCATCGAGGCCGAAGACCAGCAAGGGAACCGCACACGACACAAGGTCCGACTCGCGGGCGGCACCGCGGCGGCGGCCCAGCAGAGTAGATGACACGCACGCGAGCCTGACGCATGAAGCACGTAGTTTTACTGACCAACGCCCACGAGCCGCCTGCGGCGACGCTGACCGACGTACTCGAACGCAGCGGGGTCGCGGCCTTTTTCGAGGGCATACGCGAGGAGGAGCAGTTGCTCGCGCTGGCGGGCGACGCGCAGGCCGACGCGGACGCTGCCGACGCGGATGTGCCGCCGCCGCCGCTCGCCGTTCTCTACGAAGTCATCGCCGGGGCTGACATGCGCGAGCTTTACTCCGTCGTCGAGCACGCGCTCGCTGTCTGGCCCAACGCGCCGCTGGTCGCCTGCCGCCGTCCCGCCAAAAACGGAGTCGCCTCAAGTCTGCGCTCCCCCGACGCGCCGACGCTCCGCCGCCTGGGCTTCCGCGCCATCGCGGACGACCCGGCGCAACTGCCCGCCCTGCTGCGCGAGTTGGAAGACCGCGGGATGACGGGCGAGCTACAGCGCCCGCCTGAAAAAATGGAGCCGGCCTGGCTGCCGCAGGCGCTTCTTCTCCCGGACAAGATTTCACCGCGAGCCTTGCGCGCGGCCTTCGAGCTGGTCGCCTCGCTTCACCTCACGAACGACCAGGTGAGCGCGGCCAACGCGGCGCTCGCCGGCCTGGCCCCTCTGGTCGAGGCCGACCGCTGGACAATCTACCTGACCTCGGAAGCGAGCGGCGGCCAGGCGGCGAGCCTTGAGCCGCTGGCCGTGCGCGGGCTGACCGCGAACGAGCGCGCGCTCGACGAGACTGACTGGCAGAGGGCGCTGCTCGGCAACGCCCTGGCGCTCTCGGGCGCGGAATCCAAAGCCGCCACGGAGGCGGTCGCCAAGACCGAGACGGTGAGAAAGACAGAGGGCGGCCGGCGTGTCGTCGCTGTCCCGCTCGTCGCGGGCGAGCGCGTGATGGGCGTGCTCGAAGGCGTGCGCGACCGCCAGGGCGCGCGCTCGTTCACGCAAGCGAGCCTGCGGCTCCTGGACGCGCTGGCGCTCCCCGTGGCCTCCGCGCTCGCCAATTCTTTGCGCATCGCGGAGGCGGAGCGCCTTTCGCAGACGGACGATTTGACGAAGCTGCACAACGCGCGTTACCTGCGCCAGTTCCTACTGGGCGAGGTGCGCCGCGCCCGGCGCTACAATTCGAGCGTCGGCGCGCTCTTCTTCGACCTCGACGACTTCAAGCACGTCAACGACGTTTACGGCCACCTCGTCGGCTCGCACGTCCTGATGGAGATGGCGGCCATCATCCTGGCGAGCGTGCGCGACACGGACGTGGTGGCGCGCTACGGCGGCGACGAGTTCGTGGTGATTTTGCCCGAGAGCAACGTCGATCAGGCGGCCTTCGTCGCGGAGCGCGTCCGCCGCAAGATCGAGCGCAACGCGTTCACGGGCGGGCGCGCATTGCGTCTCCAACTGACGGCCAGCTTCGGCGTCGCCACCTTCCCCGCGCACGCGCAATCGCCGCAGCAACTGGTCGCCAACGCCGACGCGGCCATGTACGAGGCCAAGGCCGCAGGCAAAAACTGCGTGCGCTTCGCGGCCCAGCCGCAGCCGCGCGTCGCAGACCAGCGGCCACAGGCGGCGACCCCCAAAACACTCTCCCCTGACGAAAAATCACTGCCGAAGTAGGACGAGCCATCGCCCCAGACCATCATCAACGAGAGATGGTCTACCCTCCGTCGTCCGAAATCTCAATTTCCTGGTAGCGCGCGAGCGTTTTTCGTAGTATCTTGCCCAGTTAGCTCTTGAACGGTTGAGTCGTTCTCCGACCGGAGGCGCGCATTTTTAGCTTGGGAATCCGGGCCGAGAACGCGAGGCCGCCCATCACTCCACCGCTGCCGGGCGCACTTATCCTTTAAAAGATACGGACACGTGAAACTTCATGGCTTTTAAATCTATCTTTAGTCTCTTCTCAAGTGACCTGGCGATAGACCTGGGCACGGCAAACACCCTGGTCTTCGCCAAGGGCCGGGGCATCGTCGTCTCCGAGCCTTCCATCGTCGCCATCAACAAGATCACCAACGCCGTCGAGGCCGTCGGCCGCGACGCCAAGGAGATGCTGGGCCGCACGCCCGGCAACATCGTCGCCATCCGCCCGATGAAGGACGGCGTCATCGCCAACTTCGAAGTGACGGAGAAGATGCTCCAACACTTCATACGCAAAGCGCATAACGGGAAGACCTGGGTCTCCCCACGCGTCGTCATCGGCATCCCGTCGGAAATCACGCAGGTCGAGCGCCGCGCAGTCGAAGACTCCGCCTACCGCGCCAAAGCCTCTGAGGTTTACCTGGTCGAGGAGGCGATGGCGGCGGCCATCGGCGCGGGCCTGCCCATCACGGAGCCGCACGGCAACATGGTCGTGGACATCGGCGGCGGCACGACCGACATCGCCGTCATCTCTCTCTCCGGCATCGTCTACTCGCGCGCCGTCCGCGTTGCCGGTAATGAGATGGACGAGGCCATCACGCAGTACATCAAGCGCAAGTACAACCTGCTCATCGGCGAGCGAACCGCCGAGGCCATTAAGATTGAACTCGGCTCGGCCTGCGAGTTGGAAGAGCCGCTGGCGATGGAGGTGCGCGGGCGCAACCTGATCGAAGGCATCCCGAAGACGATCTCGATTTCGGACTCGGAGATTCGCGACGCCCTGGCCGACTCTGTCTCGACCATCGTCAACGCGGTGCGCGTCGCGCTTGAGCGCACGCCCCCTGAGCTTTCCGCCGACATCGTCGAGCGCGGCATAGTGCTCACGGGCGGCGGCGCGCTTCTCAAGAACCTGGACAAGCGGCTCTCGATTGAGACGGGACTCCCCGTGAGCCTCGCCGAAGACCCGCTCTCCTCCGTCGTACTCGGGACCGGCAAGATGCTCTCCGACTTCAACCTCCTGAAGCGCGTCAAGTGGGACAACACGCTGACGAGCGGAACGTAAAGAGCCGTAAATCGTGAATCGTAAATCGTGAATAGACAAAAACGACGATTTACGATTCACCGATTTACGATTTACGACCTTATGGCAGTCGCACGCACCCAGAAAGAGATCAGGCAGCGAGCCCCGTGGTGGCTGGTGGGGTTGCTCGTCTTCAATCTGGGGTTGATGGCCTACGACGCGCGCGACGGGGTGACGAAGCAGCGTATGATTCGCGTCTGGGCGCAGGCGCTGCTCTCGCCCTTCCAGCGTGCGACCGCGGGCGTGGGCAGCACGGGCTCGGGCTTCTTCCAGTACCTTTCGAATTTGCGCAACGCGGCGGCCGAGAACACGCAGCTCAAGCAGCACATGGAGCAGATGGAGATGGAGCTGAACCAGTTGCGCGCCGACCGCGACGAGAACAAGCGGCTGCGCGAGCTTCTGGACTTCAAGGAGAAGAGCCAGTATCAGATGGTGACGGCCAGCGTGATTGCGCGCGACCCCTCGATCTGGTTCGATACCATTACGGTGAACCGTGGGAGCACGAGCGGCATAGAGCTGAACATGCCGGTCGCGACGCCGGGCGGCATCGTCGGGCGCGTCGTCGGCGTCGGCCCCTGGTCGTCGCAGGTCATGCTGATTACGGACGAGCGCGCGGCGGCCGGCGCGGTCGTCGGGCAACTGGGCCAGTCCAACGCGCTCGGCTCGGTCCGCGGCCTCGGCGACAACGGGCTCTTGGAGATGCGCTACGTCTCCGGGCTGGAGGAGGTCGCGGCGGGCGACTACGTCGTGACGACGGGGCAGGACGGCATCTACCCGCCGGGGCTGAACGTCGGCACGGTGGTCGAGATCAAGAAGGGGTCCGCGACCGTGGCCCACGTGATACACATCAAGCCCGGCGCGCGGCTGAACGCGCTCGGCGAAGTGGCGGTGCTGCTCTATCACCCGCCGCAGGCCGGCGCGCCCGAACAGGTGCTGCCGAATGTGGAGAAAAAAGTAGTCAGTAATCAGTAACCAGTAGTCAGCTAAGAACAGGCGATGGGCGCAGGGCCGCTGTTTTTAACTGACTACTGATTACTGACTACTGATTACTGCTTTACCAATGCGTCAACTGAAAATCGCGCTGGTGCTGGCGGTCGCCGTGATCCTGCAATCGTCACTGCCGGCCGTCTGGCCCGGATTTGTTTACGCCGACCTGCCGCTGATTGTGGTAGTCTATGTGGCGTTGCAGCGCGACGCGTTGCAGGCGTTGTTCGTCGGCGCGGCGGCCGGGCTGGCGACCGATCTTTTGAGCGGCGGGTTACTGGGGGGCGGCGGCTTCTCCAAGACCCTGGTGGCGTTTCTGGTGGTCAGCCTGGCGACGCGCGTCATGCTCGACAACCCTTTGGCACGCATCCCCGTCTTAGCGGGCGCGTCCGTCTTGGACGACGCCGTCTACGTTCTCCTACACCGTATGCTCGGGCAGCCGACGAACTTCAAGTTCGTCGAGCAGGCTTCCTTCAAGCTGGTGGGGACGACCGTGGTGGGGACGATTCTCCTTTACCTGCTCGACCTGGTCTTCAGCGAGCGCGCGCGCCAGCGGCGACAACTGGCCTTCCGCCGCCGCGTCGCCCGCCGTGGCATCGTCAAACTGGGAAGAAGGAAGAGATAGTTTTCAGTTTTCGAGTTTTCAGCCGCCGTGCTGACTTTCTGAAAACTGAAGATTGAAAACTCGAAACTGAGAGATGAAATTCGAAGACGATTCACAGAATTTGCGCTCGCGGCTGCGCGTCATACAGGTCGTCATGATCTTGATGATCACGGCGCTCGGCGTGCGCCTCTACTACCTGCAAATCGTCAAAGGCCCGTACTACGCCGAGCGCGCCGAGAATCAGCGCATACGCCTTCTGCCCATCCCCGCGCCGCGCGGCGTCATCTTCGACCGCAACAACAAGCTCCTGGTTGACTCCCGCCCCATCTACAACGTCATCCTCTCGCGCGAGGACATCAAGGGCAAAGACTTCGCCCAGCTCGTCAAGCCCTACGCCTCCGGTCTTAAGGTGGACGTGGAAGACCTGAGCCTGCGCTTCGAGGAACTCAAATCGCAGCCCGCCTTCGAGTCGTTCACCGTTAAAGAGAACGCGACCCAGGCCGACATCTCCTGGGTGGAGGGCCACAGCCTTGAGTTCCCGGAATTGCGCGTCGAGTTGCAGCCGCAGCGCCGCTACCCCGAAGACGGTAAGCTCGCGCACGTCCTCGGCTACGTCGGCGAGATTAGCCCCGAGCAGTTGGAGCTGCCGCAGTACAAAGAGAAGGGCTACAAGCCGGGCGACATCATCGGCAAGGAAGGGTTGGAGAAAGTTTACGACGACTACCTGCGAGGGCGCGACGGCTACCGCAAGGTGATCGTGGACAGCCGCGGCCACATCCAGAGCGAGGTCGAGCGCGTCGAGCCGCAGCCGGGCCAGGATTTGGTGGCGACGATTGACCTGGAGTTGCAGGACGCGGCCGAGGAGCAGCTACGCAACTCCGTCACCAAGCGCGGCGTCATCGTCGTCATGGACCCGAACAACGGCGAGATTCTGGCGATGGCCTCTTACCCGACCTACGACCCGAACCTCTTCTCGCAGCGCATCTCTTCGAAAGAGGGCCGCGCCGAATACGCCGCGCTCAAGGCGGACCCGCAGACGCCGCTCATCAACCGCGCGATTCAGGGGCGCTACCCGCCCGGCTCGACCTGGAAGATTCCGATGTCGGCGGCCGGGCTCGAACAGGGCGCAATCTCCGTCGAGGACTCGCACCTGGCCTGCGGCGGCGGAATCACCATCGGCAACAAGTTTACGCGCTGCATGAACTTTCACGGCATGCCCGAACTGCGCTACGCGATCACGAAGTCGTGCGACGGCTACTACTATCGCCTCGGCCTCAAGATGGGCGTGAACGGCATCATCAAGATGGCCGACGAATACGAGTTCAGCAAGCGCACGGGCGTTGACCTGCCGCACGAATTGATTAGCTGGACGCCCTCCTACTGGAAGCCGGAACTGGAGAAGCGCCACGAGGATTGGAAGGACATACGCACCGTCTACGCCTCCATCGGCCAGGACACCGTGGCCGTCACGCCGCTCGCGTCCTTACGCGCCGTCTCGTCAATCGCCGTCGGCGGCCGGCTCTACGTCCCGCACCTCTTCAGGGAGGCGCGCGCCGTCGGCGAGCCGGGCACGGACAGTTACCGCCCGGCGCGGACCTTCGACCGGCCCGACCCGAAGATCATCCCGATTCCCGAAGCGCAGCATCATCTGGTCGTCGAAGGGATGTGGGGCGTGGTCAACAACGGCGGCACGGGGCACGGCATCAAGATGGCCGGGTTTGAGATCGCCGGCAAGACCGGGACGGCGCAGGTCGTCGGCCTCGGCAAAGACGTGGGAGCCAAGAAGGACCATGCCTGGTTCGTCTCGTTCGCGCCCGCCTATCAGCCCGAAATCTCCGTCATCGCGCTCATCGAAAACGTAGGCTTCGGCGGCACGCACGCGGCCCCGGCCGTTCGCGCCATCTACGACGTCTACTACCGCAAGACCCGCCACCAGGAACCTCCCGGCGCACAATTGGCACAGATGAAAAAGCCGTAAATCGTGAATCGTAAATCGTGAATCGTGAAAGGCAGGTGTTATAGCGATGCGACCTCACGAGAAATTGGATGTTTGGAATAAGGCGGTGGACTTCGTTGTGGATGTTTATAAATTCACCGAGTCATTCCCGAAAGAGGAAAGGTTCGGCTTGGTCTCTCAATTAAGGCGGGCGGCTGTTTCAGTGCCAGCCAACATAGCTGAAGGCGCAGGACGCAACTCCGCCAAAGAATTCGCTCATTTTTTGTCTAACGCCCAAGGCTCAGCCAGCGAAGTTGAAACAGAACTGCTCATCGCGCACCGCCTTGGCTATCTCGACGAAAGAAGTTATCTAGGCTTACGCACTTGTCTTGATAACATAGGCCGCATGCTTACCGGATTATCCCAGCACCTCAAGCAAAAGAGCGTTTGACGATTTACGATTTACGATTCACGATTTACGAAATATGGTCGCAATACTGGAAAAGCGTAGCTTACGAGACTTCGACTGGATGCTGGCGCTGCTGGCGCTGATGATCGTGGTCTTCGGGACGTGGCAGATTCACAACGCGCAGCCGACCGAGAGCTACTGGCAGAAGCAACTCATCGGCCTCGGCGTCGCGGTCGTGGCGATGATCGCCGTCGCCTTCACCGACTACCGCAAGCTGGTCAACATCGCGCCGGCCTTCTACGCTTTCGGCCTCCTGCTCCTCGTCATCGTCTTGATTCCGGGCATAGGGATGCGCATCAACGGCCAGCAGTGCTGGATCAAGCTGCCCGTCCTGGGCCAGTTTCAGCCCTCAGAGTTCGTCAAGATACCGACGGTCTTGATGCTGGCGCGCTACTTCGGCCGGCCGCGCCACTCCGCGCTGACTTTGAAAGAGACGCTCATCGGCCTGCTCATCCTGGCGCTGCCCGTCGGGCTCATTCTGCTTGAGCCGGACACGGGCCAGACGCTGACCTACCTGCCGCTTTTGGGCGTCGTCCTCTTCCTCTCTTCCGTCCGCGCCTGGATTGTGGTTGCGGCGCTCGTCCTGGCGATAGTGGCCGCGCCCGCCGCCTACTTTGTCGGGGTCAAGACGGGGGCGCTGAGCGGCTACAAGCTCGAACGCATTAACGTCATCATAGACCCCGAGAACGCCGACAAGCGCGGCTACGCTTACCACACCTGGCAGTCAATCCTGACTGTCGGCAAGGGCGGCCTGACCGGCGCGGGTGCGTCCTCCTCGGAGTTCTCGCAGAGCCGCCTCAAGTTTCTGCCCGAGCCGCACTCGGACTTCATCTTCGCCGTGACGGCCGAGACGACAGGGTTCCTGGGCTGCATCCTGCTCCTGCTGGCTTACGCCTTATTGTTATCGCGGCTGATTACGGGGGCGCGGCGCGCGCCCGACCGCACGGGCATGCTCGTCATTATGGCGATCGTCGGCGGCCTGGCATTCCAACTCTTCATCAACATCGGGATGGCGCTCGGCATGCTGCCCGTCATCGGCGTGCCGCTGCCCTTGATGAGCGCGGGGCTCTCCTCCATCCTCGCCACCTTCATCGCCATCGGCTTCGCCATCAGCGTCCAACTGCGCCGCTTCGTCAACTAGGAAACGGGACAAGGTCGAAACGCGAACGTCACGGAGCGCGCTCGGGGATGCTCACCCGGCGCGCTGGCTGACAGTCGCGTTTCGGCCTTTAATCTGGTATATTTTCGCGCTTCGTGCCGGGACCGCTGACGACGCTCAGGTTAAGCTCCGGCCCGATTCGTCCACGGGTTTTTGTCCGCAAGAACGGCCTCAACCCTCGCAGTCAACCAGCACTCGTCTCTGTGCCAAATTTTTCGGAAGGAAGATATTCTTATGTTCTGCTTCAGGCGTGCCGCGCTCAGGCTCGCACTCGTTTTCGCCGCCACCGTCACTTTCGCCGCGGCGGCGCAGGCTCTCCCACAGACATTCGTCTCCGTCTCGGGCAACAACGCCAACACGTGTGACCGCACGGCCCCCTGCCGCACGTTCGCGGGCGCGCTCACGAAGACCGACGCGAACGGCGAAATCATCGTCCTTGACGCGGGCGAGTACGGCGTCGTCAGCATCACGAAGTCCGTGCGCATCATCGCCGAGGGCGTCTACGCGGGCATCAGGGTCGTGGCGGAACCCGGCGTCTCCGTGACGGGTTCCGGCGTGGTGGTCGTCTTGAAGGGGCTGACGCTGACGAACAAGGGGAATAATTACGGCGTGATCATGTCCACCGGCGGCCCGACCGTGTCCGTCGAGAATTGCACCATCAACAATTTCAACCGCGGCATCTTCGCGCGCCAGGGCAAGCTACACGTCAAGGACACTGTAGTCAGGAACAGCAGCATAGGCATCTCCGTCAACCCGGACGGCGGCGGCGAAGTCTCCGCCACGATAGAGCACTGCCAGTTTGAGAACAACAACAACGCCGTTTCGGTCCTGAAGACCAATCAATTTCAGGGCTTCGCGAAGGCCGTCGTGCGCGACAGCGTGGCCTCCGGCAGCACCACTTACGGTTTCACCGTCTCGGGCGAAATGACGCAGTTGACGGTCGAAGGAAGCACGGTCGCGGGCGCTAACTTCGGGCTCTACGCCGCCGCGGGCGGCAAGCTGGAAGTCAAGCACAGCACCTCTGCGAACAACGTCGTCGGCGTCTACGTGACGGACGCGAACACGCGCGCGAGCGTCGAGGGCAGCGGGCTCTACGGCAACTCGAACTCCGGCCTGATAGTCAGGATGGGGGCGACGGCCTCCGTTTCCGACACGGCCGCGTCGGGCAACGCCATCGGGCTGAGGAACGAGGTCAGCAGCCCCGGCACGCTCAAGTCGTTCGGCAACAACCGCGTGGAAGGCAACACGACCAACGTCGTCGGCACGATCACGCCCGTCTCACAGACGTAGAGACTCGTCGGGCCGAGAAGCCTCGCGCCCTGTGCCAGAAATTTGTACCTCGAAAGTAAGGACCCGGCGGGTTGAGTTTAAGCTCAACCCGCCGGGTCTTTCTTTGTGTTCCTGCTGAAAATTATTACGAACGCGGGCCGATGGGTGTAGAATCCATGGCCGGCCTCGCTGCGTTAAGAGAATCCTGCTTGTCAGCGGCGCACACCATCACACGCGTGCGCGCGGCACAAGAAATTCGGAACGGCCGGCTCACTGACGCTCTTTTCTCACCGGCCCCACCTTTCAGCCAGACAAAGGAGCTTAATCATGAATTCAACGGGATGGCATCGTCCATTCTTCAAGGCAGCCGAGAACAAGCCGGAGGTCATCGCGCATCGCGGCGGCGCGCGGCAGTGGCCCGGCGAAACGCTCTTCGCTTTCGAGCAGGCGCTGGCGCTCGGCGTTGACGTGATAGAGATGGACGTTCACAGCACGAAGGACGACGTGCTCGTCTTGATGCACAACCCCACCGTGGACGAGACGACGGAGGGGAGCGGCCCCGTGCACGGATTCAAGTTCGAAGATTTGAGAAAGCTCGACGCGGGCTACAGGTGGACGGCCGACGGGAAAACGTTTCCCTTCCGCGGGCAGGGCATACGTGTTCCCACCCTCGAAGAAATCTTGGAACGCTTTCCGGGCCAGCGCATGAACATCGAGATCAAGCAGACGGAGCCCAACATCGTGGGGGCTTTCGCGGAGATGATTCGCAAACACAAGATGCGCGATAAGGTGCTGGTGGCGGCCATGTCGGACAAGGTGATGGAAGAGTTCCGGCGCGTCGAACCGGACGTGGCGACCTCCGCCGCCCGCATGGAGTTGATAAAGTTTGTGGCGATGAGCAAGCTGAGCCCCTCGTCTGTCAAAGCCCCGGCCACCGACTCGATCCAGGTCAAATCCAAGTTCTCTTTTCTGCCCATCATGTCTGCGAGGGTCGTCCGCGCCGCGCACCGCCTGGGGCTGCCCATACACGCCTGGACCGTCAACGACCTCGCGGACATGCGGCGCGTCATCTCACTCGGCGTGGACGGCATCATCACGGACTTTCCAGGCCCCTTGATGGAATTGCTCGGGCGTTGAGGGACGAGCGCCTGAATCACTCAACCCTTTGCGCCTTAAGTTTTCTCTTTGCGCCTCCAGCGTGAGATGTTGGTGTTTCTCGCAAAGGCGCAAAGTTAAGACGTAAGGCGCAAAGGGTTGAGTGTAACAGTGGTCTTAGGTTCTGAGATTCTTTCTAATCCGCGAAGAGGACGGTCAGCTCGCGTAGTTGGGCCGATTCTTTGGCGTCAATGCCGGCGGGCTGTTCGCGGTTGACGTGGCGGTAGAGGATGTCGCGCTGCTGCGGCCGGAAGCCTGCCTCGCGGATGAGGTAGCGCAGCATCTTTTCATCCGCGAAGTTGTGCGCGCCCGCGGCCGAGACGACGTTCTCCTCGATCATGATCGAGCCCATGTCGTCGGCCCCGAAGCGCAGAGCGACCTGGCCCAGTTTTAACCCCTGCGTCAGCCATGACGACTGGAAGTGCTCCACGTTGTCCAGGAAGAGGCGCGAGACCGAGAGCATCTTGAGATAGTCTATGCCGGTCGGCTCCTCCTTGATGCGCCGGCCGAGCGCCGTGTTCTCGCGCTGGAACGTCCAGGGGATGAAGGCCGTGAAGCCGCCCGTCTCGTCTTGCAGGTCGCGCACGCGCGCCAGATGGCGCACGCGGTGCTCGACGCGGTCGCCTATGCCGAACATCATCGTCGCGGTCGAGCGCAGGCCGACGCGGTGGACCGCTCTCATCACGCCGAGCCATTCATCGGTTGTGCATTTCGTAGAGACGCGCTTGCGCACCTCGTCGTCCAGAATCTCGCCGCCGCCGCCCGGCAGGCTCGAAAGCCCGGCCTCCTTGAGCCGCGCCATGATGGTCTCGTAGTCCAGTCCCGTGATGAGATGTATGTTGTGAATCTCTGGCGGCGAGAAGCAGTGCAGTTGAAAGCCTGGGTACTCAGCGCTGAGCGTGCGCAGCAGGTCTTCATACCACTCTATGCCGAAGTCCGGGTGCAGGCCGCCCTGCATCAGCACGCCCGTGCCGCCGAGCGCGATGGTCTCGTCTATCTTCTGGCGAATCTCGTCGAGCGTGCGGACGTAAGTCTCCGGGTGGCCGGGCCGCCGGTAGAAGGCGCAGAACGTGCAGACGACGTTGCAGACGTTCGTGTAGTTGATGTTCCGGTCAATGATGTACGTGACCACGCCGTCCGGGTGAAAGCGCTTGCGAACCTCGTCGGCCGCCAACCCGATGCGGACGAAATCGTCCGACTCAAGCAGCGCCGTGCAATCGTCAACGCTCAGGCGCTCGCCCGAGAGCGCGCGGTCAAGAATCGGCTGGATGTCTGTTGTCATCAAGGCCATTATAAACCAGACGATGAGATTTCGCTCACAAAGACGTGAAGGGACGACCCCGCAGGGGTCGCACAAGATAGCCGGGGGCAAGCGAGCGTGAGCGAGCGCCGCCCCCGGTAGGATTAAGAAAACATTCAGACCCCGAAGGGGTCGCACCTTCGACGTTGAGGCGCGACCCCTTCGGGGTCGGATTCATTTTCCGCATGTTTCCGGGGGCGGCGCTTCGCTTCGCTCGCTTGCCCCCGGCTATCTTGTTCATCCCCTACGGGGATGCGATTGGCAACCTGACCGTGAAGGTTGTGCCCGCGCCCGGCGCGCTCTTGACCTGTATGTTGCCGCCGTGGCGGCGGACGATGGCGTAGCTGGTGGCGAGGCCGAGGCCCGTCCCCCGTTCGCCTTTGGTGGTGAAGAGCGGGCGGAACAGTTTCTCCTGAACCTCCGGGCTCATCCCCGTGCCCGTGTCGCTGACCTCGACCACGCCGTGCGCGCTGTCAGCGCGCGTGCGGACCAGGACCTCGCCCTCGCCTTCGACGGCGTCCACGGCGTTGCGCAGGAGGTTGACGAAGACCTCGCGCAATTCGCTTGGGATGGCAAGCACCGGCGGCAAATTCTCGCCCAGCTCCGTGC
Source organism: uncultured Acidobacteriota bacterium (assembly GCA_963711585.1). Taxonomy (GTDB): domain Bacteria; phylum Acidobacteriota; class Blastocatellia; order Pyrinomonadales; family Pyrinomonadaceae; genus QHXM01. The sequence goes on from CAVQEU010000001.1 coordinate 46,836, forward strand.
GGAAGCGCACGCGCGCGCCGCGCTCGTCCCGCGTGGCGCTGGCGTAGTCTTCCGTGAACGCGATGGAATCTTTGACGAGGTCGTTCAAATGGACGCGGGCCAGCGCGCTCATCGCCTCCGTGCGGTGGTGGCGCGTGCTCTCGCCTATGCGCTTGACCATCTGCTCGCCGTCCTCGGCCGCCTGTAGAATCTTCTCCGCGCGCTGGTGAGCGAAGTCACCCTCGGGCAGCACGGTCATGAGCAACTCGGCGTTGCCGCGAATCACCGTCAGGATGTTGTTGAAGTTGTGGGCCACGCCCGCGGCCACCTCGCCGACCTCGCGCAGCCGCTCGCCCCTCATCAGGTGCTCGCGCAGCACGTCCTTCTCCGTCACGTCGCTGACGGAGATCAGGCACAGGTTAGCGCCGTCCTTCTGAAAACTCGTCAGCGTGATCTCGACCTCGCGCGGGCGGCCCGGAAACGGGAAGTGGAAGTGGAAGTCCGCGACGAGGCCGGCGCGGTGCATGGTCTCTTTGAAGCGCCCGTAGAATTCCTGCACCTGTGAGCAAGGGGCTATCTCCGAGAAAAAATTTCGGCCCAATACGTCCTCGCGCCGCCGCCCGGCGATCTGCTCCTCGCGCGCGTTGTAGTAGAGAACTGTGCCAGCTTCGTCAACGACGATGATGCCGTAAGGCAAGAGGTCGAGCGTGGCGAAGTCTATCTCGGGCTCGTCCTGGGAGATTGGGAGGTTTAACTGTGCCATGAGTCAACCCCGCGATGGATGTTCGGGCGACTACTCGCCGATCATCCTTAAAGGTCTGGCTTCGGGGACAACGCCGTGCTTCGCGGCCAGCCTGTAGAAGAGGTCCAGGCCGGCGCGCATCTCTTCGTTCAGCTCGAACGAGATATTTTCAAGCAGATACTTCTTTATCTCGTCGGGCGATAGGCCGACAGAGGGGCTGTACGCGGCGGCGATCTCTTCGACGTGCGCTAAACCCTCGTCGCGTGCGCCCGCGAAATCAACTCGCCGCACGCGCTCCTGCTCGCCCTCGCGCGCCATCCACATGGCGAAGACGAAACCCAGGCCCGTCTGCTCGCGCCAGAGTTCGGCCAGATCATACACAACCACGCCCGCGCGCGAAAAGGTCATCCCCGGATCGCCTATAATCAACGCCGCGTCCGCCGCTTCGAGCATCAAGGCCACGTTCGGTGCACTATCAATCCACAACGGCTCGCGCCCCACGTACTCGCGGAAGATGACGCGGACCAGCGCCGCGGACGTGCGCGACGAAGTGTCGAGAGCGACCTTGCGCACGTCCTTCAGGCCGCCGAGGCTGTCGTTCATCACGAGCACGACGCTGCGCACGCTCTTGCGCGAGCCGACGCAAACGTCCGGCACGACCAGTAGCTCCGGGATGCGCTGGTACTCTATGACCGGCACGAGCGCCGCCTCCACCTCGCCGCGCGCCAGCATGTCCCCGCACCTCGCAGGCGCGGTATCGGACACCAACTCGACCTCGCGCCGCTTACTCCCTTCTGTAAAACTCCACACCAGCGGCACCGTGTTCAAATAGCTCGACGCGGCCACGCGCGGCGCAATCTTATTCAATCCCAAGACACTGCCCCTCTCATCCGCGTTCTCAGACACATGGAAATGCTAACGCACAAGCGCGTAAATCGTAAATTAAAAAAACTCGTAAATGAACTCGTAAATCGTAAATCGTAAATCGAAAAAGCGTTCGACGATTCACGATTCACGATTTACGATTTACGATTTACGATTTTGCCTTTATATTTTCTGCTCATGCGAATCTACGATGTCAGCGTGCCGATCTCGGCGGCGACGCCCACTTACCCTGGCGACCCAGGCGTGGAGATTAAGCAGTGGGCCGCGCTCGCGGGCGGCGACGCGGCCAACGTCTCGCTGCTCAATTTCGGCGCGCACACGGCGACGCACGTGGACGCGCCCTCACACTTCATAGAGGGTGCGCCCAAAGTTGATGCCATGCCGCTCGACGCGCTCATCGGCCCGGCGCGCGTCCTGGTCATCCCCAAAGACGTGCACGCCATCACGGCCGACCACCTGGCGGCCCAGAACCTTGAAGGCGCGACGCGCGTACTCTTTAAGACGCGCAACTCGGATTTCTGGCGTGCGCCCGCCGAAGGCTTCAGACGCGACTTCACCTACGTCGCGCCCGACGCCGCGCGCGTGCTCGCCTCTTCGGGCGTGCGGCTCGTCGGGATAGACTATCTCTCCGTGGAGAAGTTTCAGTCCGAAAAGTTCGAGACGCACGAGATTCTGCTCTCGAACGGGGTCGTCATCCTGGAAGGGCTGGACTTGCGAGAGGTCGAGGGCGGAGACTACGAGTTAATCTGCCTGCCGCTGAAGATCGCGGGCGGGACGGGCGACGGAGCGCCTGCGCGCGCCGTCCTGCGAACGATTGCTTAAGACTGTATGAGACAAGAGGAAGGAAAATCGCGTGAGCAGTTTTGAACCGGAGCGCGCCGTGCAGGAATCCGCGAATTATCGCGAGCGCGTTTACGAGATCGTGCGGCGGATTCCGACGGGGCGTGTCATGACCTACGGGCAGATCGCCGAAATTCTTGGCGAAGGCTACACGCCGCGCACGGTCGGATTCGTCATGCACGCGGCGGACGAAGAGACGACGCCGTGGCAGCGCGTCATCAACTCGCAGGGGGCCTGCTCGACGGGGCGCGTCATCCTGCCGCCCGACAAACAACAGCGCATGCTCGAAGCCGAGGGCATCGTCTTCGACGCGCGCGGGCGCTGCGACCTGGGCCGCTACCGCTGGACGCCCGAAGAGGTCGAACGGGCCGACGGCGAAGACGACGACGAGGCTCAGCCCAGTCTCTTTTCAGACTGAAGCAAGAGAAACCACTCAACCCTTTGCGTCTTAAGTTTTAACTTTGCGCCTTTGCGAGAAAAGCGGTTCACGCTGGAGGCGCAAAGTTAAGACGTAAGACGCAAAGGGTTGAGCATAGCAGTATTGAGTTTTTGCTTCTCAGAGGAAAATTTGTATGAGCGACAATCCGGCGGCGCGGCTCGCGCCTTACGAAATCAGCCCGCCGCGTTATTCCGTCTCGCACCACATGGTGACGACCGCTTTTGAGATACCGGGCTTTCGCGTCATGCGCAATCTAGGCGTCGTTCGCGGCATCGTCGTCCGCTCGCGCAACCTCTTCGTCAACATCGGCGCGGCCTTCAAAAGCATGGTCGGCGGCAACATCACCGCCTGGTCGCAACTCTGCGAGCAGACGCGCTCGGACGCCTTCGACATCATGATTCAGCACGCGACCGAACTCGGGGCCAACGCCATCATCGGCGCGCGCTACGACGCCACCGAAGTCTCCGGCGGCGTCACGGAAGTCCTGGCCTACGGCACGGCCGTCATCGTCGAGCCAACAGACGCCGGGGAGACCTACCGCTCATGACGACCGACGACGACGCACTCACGCCTGACGACGAGCGCCGCCTCCGCGAAGCCTTCGAGGAGATTCCTTACGCGCGACTGCTCGGAATGGAGTTAGGCGAGCTTCGGCGCGGGGCGGCCACGCTTCACCTGGAAGCACGCGACGAACTCAAGCGAAACCGTGGCATTCTGCACGGAGGCGTGGTCGCTTCCTTAGCCGACACGGCCGCCGCCTTCGCCATCCTCACGCTCTCCGAACCTGGGCAAGCCTCGACCACAATTGACCTGACCGTGCACTATTTGCGTCCCCTCTCAGAGGGCCGTGCCACGGCCCGCGCCCGCGTCGTGCGCGCAGGGCGGCGCATCATGGTCATCTCCGTTGACGTTTTTGACGAATACCAGGCTCTCGCCGCGACCGCCCTGACGAGCTTCATCAGGCTCAATTAAGCCCGATTTTCGAGGGATTTTGCCCTCCTTACGCCCCTTAAAATGTTATGGACAAGAATGTTAAATCGTGTCAAAATGGCTTTGACTTAATTGCCGGTCGGGTCCGGCAACCCCTGTAAGACCTCAAAAGTGCGCCCGCCGTTGACTGTTTAAGCCGCTCAGATCCAGGATGTACTCTCTATATCAAGCCCTGCTGACACAGCACTCCCGACAGCTGACGCCAGTCCGCTGTGCGGAGCAGACTATTGCTCAGCTCCATAGGTATTTTGAGGACGTGGTGCTTGAGAATAATCTGGGTGCGCTCGTGATAGAGAGTTTGCCGATGGTGGCCGAGCGGCCCTTACGCGACCTGGCGCGCGTGCGCGAAGTCGGGCGGTCCACGCACAAAGCCTTCTTCTTCGTCTCGCAGGGCGACGCGCTCAACGATTTGCCGCTGAGGACGAACGACCAGGACCGCGAGCCTGTGCTCTTGAAGCGCGAGAGCAGCGAGACGATCTGCGAGCGCTTCGTGGTCATCGCCGACGCGCGCTTCTCCGCCCTGCTCGCCTCCGTGGGGTGTAACAAAGACGAGGATGATGCCGAGAGCCGGCGGCGACATGGTCATCTGGACCTTCGAGCCGGACATAGTCTATTCCGCCCTGGAGTACCTGATGGCGCGCGTCACGGCCGAGGGCCACTTGCAGGCCGCGGCCTTCACCTCAGCCGTCCGCTCGTCCATGCCCAAGGCGACCTCTCTGCAACTGACCGTCGGCGTGACGACGAAGCTGGCGCGGCTGCTGCAAGAGCAGGCGGGCCGCGAGATCGCCGTCAACCGCATCGCCACCGCCATACGCAACTCGCTCGAACTCAGCAGCGTCCTGCAAACGACCGTGAACGAAGTCGGGCGCGCGTTGAGCGCGCAGCACTGCGCGCTCCGCATCGAGGCTGAGCCCGGCAAACAGCCCCTGACCAACTGCTACTTCCGCGACGGCGCGGGGAGCGTGAACGCCGAAGAGGCGGAGTTGATGGCGGACCTGGACGCTTACAGCGTGAGGCTCGCGGGCCGCTACAAGAGCTACGTCGTTGACGGCCGCAACGAGTCGGACCCGGCGATGGGGATTCGCCCCGTGGCCTCCGTGCCGCTCATCTACCAGAAGCGTTTCATGGGCGTGCTGATGGTCCGCTCGGACGACCCGACGCGCGTCTGGCAGGAGAACGAAATCCTTTTGCTGCGCACCGTGGCCGACCAGGTGACGGTGGCGGTCAACCACGCGCGCCTCTTCTCGCAGATGCAGCAGCAGGCGCTGACCGACGGATTGACGGGCTGCTTCAACCGCCGCTCCTTCGAGATGCAGCTTGAACGCGACCTGCACATGGCGACGCGCATGAGCCTGCCCGTCTCGCTCATCCTCCTAGACCTTGACAACTTCAAGCGCGTGAACGACACGTTCGGCCACGAGGCGGGCGACGTGGCGCTCAGACTTCTGGCCGAGGGCTTGCGCGACGAGCTGCGCAGCGTTGACACGGCCGCGCGTTACGGCGGCGAAGAGTTCGCTGTGATTCTCCCGCAGGCGGGCGTGGACGGCGCGCTGATTGTGGCCGAGCGCCTGCGCAAGCGAATAGAACTGATGGAAGTCCCGGGCGTGGGCCACATCACGGCCTCGCTCGGCATAGCGACTTTCCCGCAGCACGCCTCGTCGCGCGACTCACTCGTGCTCGCCGCGGACCGCGCCCTCTACAACGCCAAGAGCGCCGGGCGCAACTGCGTCTGCGTCCCCCCGGACGAGTCGCAGGAGATGCACGCTGACGAAGAAGCGACGCCCACCGAAGAAGCCGTCACGACCGATACTGCGGAAGTGTTAGATGAAGCAGAAATATCCGACGAGGCGGAAGTGTCCGACCCGTCGCTCATCGCCTCTTAACCTTAAAGGCCACTTTGTAACCCTCACGCCGAATCGGGATTTATGGAAACCCTCTCAAGCTACCGACGCGAATGGCTTCTCTGCAAGGCCATATTCATCTCCCTGGCCGTCGAAGTCGCAGTCCTTTTGTTGACGGTCGAGGCCCTGGCCTCCTCCTTTATGCGCCACAGCGCGGTCGCCTACACGCCGCCCATGGAAAACCTCCTGGTTAGCATCGCCGTCGTCTTCCATCTTCCTTCCATCCTGATAACGTATCCGTTTGAGCTGTTCGGGCTCATCCCGGTCGTTCAGGTCGTGCTGATGTCCTGGGTTCTGTACCTCGTCTTCAGGTCGCGCGCGCGCGTGCGGCTAAAGTAGCCCCGCCCTTCAATCCCCGAGCGAATCGGTAAACTCCCGTCTCCGGTCTGGCGTATAAGCAGAAAATCGCGCATGATAGAAGCACGCGGTTTTAGGAAAACGCCTGCAACGGTTTTACAGGGCACTGCTTCGCCTTATGGATGATCTGCGGAAATTCGCGCGCTACTTTCGGCCTTACAAAAAATCCCTAGTCCTGGGAATTCTCTGCATTGTCGCCTGGGTGACTATCAGTCTCTTGATCCCGCTCATCGTCGGGCAGGCGATTGACGACCTCAAACAGTCCGGCGCCACCTGGGGCAAGCTGACGCGCTACGCCCTGATAGTCCTCGGCGTGAGCCTCGTCGGCGGCGCGTTCCTCTTCCTACAGCGCCGCATCCTGATAGGCATGTCGCGCCACGTCGAGTACGACCTCGGCGCGACTTCTACGCGCACCTGGTCAGCCAGCCGCTCTCGTTTTATCAGGACCACAGGACGGGCGACCTGATGGCGCGCGCGACCAACGACCTCGCGGCCGTGCGCCAGTTGGCCGGGCCGATGATCATGTACACGCTGCAAACGGTGCTGGTCGTCGTCATCATCCTCCCGTTGATGCTCAGGATCAGCGTGCGGCTCACGCTCCTGCTCTTCGTGACGATGCCGCTCGTCTCGCTGACGGTCAAATACTTCGGCCAGCAGGTTCACGTCCGCTTCGAAAACATTCAGGACTATTTCGCGCAGATATCGGCGCGCGCGCAGGAGAACTTTTCGGGCGTGCGTGTCGTGCGTGCCTACGCGCAGGAGAACTCGGAGATAGCAATCTTCGACGAGCTCAACCGCGCCTACGCCAGCCGCAACCTGAGCCTCGTGCGCGTCTCGGCCGTGATGCGCCCCTTGATGCAGTTTCTCATCGGGGCGGGCTTCGTCCTCATCATCTGGTACGGCGGCACGCTCGCGGCGCGCGGCGAGATGACCATCGGGCAGTTCACGGAGTTTAACCTCTACCTGACCCGGCTCATCTGGCCGCTCATAGCGCTCGGCTACGTCGTCAACCTTTACCAGCGCGGCACGGCGAGCCTGAAAAGGATGAACGCCATCTGGGCCATTCCGCCGACCATCACCGACGCAGACAATGTTAAGCCGCAGCCTCCGATTCAGGGACGAATCGAGCTGCGCGGTCTGACCTTCGGCTACGGCGAGCAGGACGAGCCAGTCCTGCGCGACATCAATCTGACCATAGAGGCCGGGCAGACCGTGGCCTTCGTCGGGCGCACAGGGAGCGGCAAGTCAACGATTGCGAACATCATCCCGCGCCTCCTGGACCCGTCGCCCGGCACGGTCTTCGTTGACGGCGTGGACGTGCGCGATTATCCGCTGGCACAGTTGCGCTCTTCGGTCGGCTACGTCCCGCAGGAGACTTTCCTCTTCAGCGACACGCTCGCCGAGAACATAGCCTTCGGCGTCGAAAAATCGGAGCGGGCCGAGGTCGAGTGGGCAGCCGAGATCGCCGGGCTGGCCGAGGACGTGCGCGACTTCCCCGACGGCTTCGAGACGCTCGTCGGCGAGCGCGGCATTACCCTCTCGGGCGGGCAGAAGCAGCGCACGGCGATTGCGCGCGCCGTGATGCGCCAGCCGAAGATTCTGATTCTAGACGACGCGCTCTCTTCCGTTGACACTTACACGGAGGAGAAAATCCTGGGCCGGCTGCGCGGCGTCATGCGTGAACGCACGAGCATTCTCATCTCGCACCGCATCTCGACCGTCAGGGACGCCGACCTGATTTGCGTCCTGGACGAAGGGCGAATCGTCGAACTCGGCACTCACAACGAACTGCTCGCCGCGGGCGGAGAGTACGCGGACCTTTACGAGCGGCAACTGTTGGAGGAAGAGTTGGCGGCGAGTTGACGACCGGGGTATCAGTTATGAGCTGGGACTGGACGAAGAGAAAGCTAAAGAGAGGGACGCCGAGAGAGAGGTGGACGCCCACTACGGCAAGCTGCGCATTATCTGGCTAGGGATTCTGGCGACGCTGGTCGTCATGTTCGTCGTGACGCGGCTGGTGAAGCCCGGCAACGACGGCCCGGCGCACCTCTTCTGGATTCTGCTGGCGCTCGGAGTCTGTCAACCTCGGCGCTTCATTCGTCATGAAGCACAGGATGATGAAGGCGGCCGTCGAACAGCGGAAGCCCGACCTGGTTCGCGGCGCTTACATCACGGCCCTGGCGCTGTGCCGAATCGTCGGGCCAGTTCGGATTCGTCGCGCATTTCGTCACGGGCAACAAGTATTACTACTTTTTCTTCGTCCTCGCGCGGCTTCGGCATCATGCTGCACAAGCCGCAGCGCGAGGACGTGGTCGCGGCCGCGGCCGGTCCGGGCGGACTCTGGGAAACAAAGAGGAAGGGCTGAACGAGTTAAGACATGGCGACGGCGGTCAAACAGTTTCACGAAGAAGAGGCCATCGGCAAGACTTACGACTGGCAGGTGACGCGCAGGCTGATGCGCTACCTGAAGCCTTACCTGCGCGCGCTCCTGCCCGCGCTCGTGCTGACGCTCGTGCTCAATCTGCTGCGCATCCTTCAGCCGAAGTTCACGCAGTACGCGATTGACTGGTACATCACGCCGGGCGACATCAGCGGATTGAAATGGCTCGCGCTCGTCTTCCTCGCCGTGCTCCTCGTCACCTTCGGGCTCTCGTACCTGCAGGCCGTGCTGCTCGAATCCGTGGGCCAGCGCGTGATGTACGACCTCAGGAGCGAGCTTTACCGCAAGCTGCAACGCCAGGAGGTCGCCTACTACGACCGCAACCCGGTCGGGCGCGTGATGACGCGGCTCACCTCGGACGTGGACGCGCTCAACGAGCTGTTCACCTCGGGCGTGATTGACGTGCTCGGCGACCTGGTGATGATCGCGGCCATCATCGGGATGATGCTCTGGATGGACTGGCAGCTGACACTCGTCGCGCTCGTCACCGTCCCGATGCTCATCTTTGCGACGAGTTGGTTCCGCAAGGGCGCGCGGCGCGGCTACGACCGCGTCCGCACGCGGCTGGCCCGCATCAACGCCTTTCTGCAAGAACGATTGTCGGGCGCGCAGACCGTGCAGATTTTCAACGCCGAGGGGAAATCGCTCAAGCAGTTTCACGACATCAACGACGACTACCGCAACGCCAACGTCGAAACTATCTTCTACTACGCGGTCTTCTTCCCGCTCGTTGATTTAATCGGGGCCGTGGGCGTCGCGGTCATCATCTGGTACGGCGGCTGGCTCACGATGGGCAACACGTCCGGGCGGCAACTCCATCCTGACCATCGGCGCGCTCGTCGCGTTCATACAATATTCGCAGGCGCTCTTTCAGCCCATCCGCGACATCTCGGACAAGTACAACGTGCTGCAAGCGGCGGTCGTCGCCTCGCACCGCATCTTCAAGACGCTCGACTTGCCCGTGACGGTCACGACACCCGCTGTGCCAAAAAAGACCGGGCGCGCCGCAGGGAGAATAGAGTTCGAGAACGTCTGGTTCGCCTACAAGGAAGACGATTGGGTCTTGAAGGACGTGTCGTTCACGGTCGAGCCGGGCCAGTCGGTCGCGCTCGTCGGCCACACGGGCTCCGGCAAGACGACGATTACAAATCTGCTGATGCGCTTCTACGACGTGCAGCGCGGGCGCGTGCTCCTCGACGGGGTGGACGTGCGCGACTGGGACTTGCAAGCCCTGCGCGAAAACTTCGCCGTCGTCCTGCAGGACGTGTTTCTCTTCAGCGGGACGGTTGAGAGCAACATACGGCTCGGCCAGGAGTCAATCACGGACGACCGCGTCCGCTGGGCCGCGGGCGAAGTCCACGCCGACCGCTTCATCCAGAGGCTGCACGAAGGCTACAAGACCGAAGTCAAGGAGCGCGGCGCGGGGCTCTCCGTCGGGCAGAAGCAGCTCATCTCCTTCGCCCGCGCCCTCGCCTTCGACCCCGCGCTACTGATTCTGGACGAAGCGACCAGCTCCATAGACACCGAGACCGAGCGATTGATCCAGCAGGCCATCGAGCGCGTCATGCGCGGCCGCACCTCCGTCGTCGTCGCCCACCGCCTCTCCACCATCCAACGCGCCGACCGCATCATCGTCCTCCACCACGGCGAAATCCGCGAGCAGGGCTCTCACCAGGAACTCCTCGCCCAGCGCGGCCTCTACTGGCGACTCTACAAACTACAGTACGCCGACGACTCGGATAACGAACGGCCGCTGGACGAACCCCTCGGCGGCCGCCTGCAAGTCGGAGACTAAAGAAGGCGAGTAAAAAGGTAGAGGGCAAAAGGGAAGACAAAGAGCGCGCGCTTTCTGTCTTCCCTTTTGCCTTTTACCCTTTGCCTTACTTCGGCGCTGGCGCGGGCGGCGGGTCGAACTTCGCGCGTCCACGGCGACGTTGTGTTTGACTTCGGTGTACTTGCGCGTCCAGCCGACCCAGGGGTCAACGAAGGATTGGCGGATGGTGAAAGGAAGTTTGACGCCGTCCACTTCCCTGTAGTCCTCGAAGTCGGTCTGCTCGGGGATGGGGGCGAGGAGGGTTTGGGTGACGGCGAGGATGCGCAGGAGGAGGCCGGTCTGCGCGTCGAAGTAGAGTCGTTCAGTGCGCGCGTCGGAGACTTTCGAGAGGAGCACGATCGTCTCGCGGTCGCCTATTTTTTCGCGCCCGGCCACCGTGAGGTTGGGGAAAGTTTCGCGCGGCTTGATGTCCGCGTAAAAGTCTGCGGCGCGTCTCATCATCTCCAACTGCGCCCCGCTCATTTCGCGCTGCCCGCGCGGGTTCTTAGACCACCCGACTTTGCCGTTGTAGCCGGACATGATGATGCCCTGGCGCGGGGTCGTCAGAATTGAGACGAGTTTGTCGGGCGCGGCCTGGTAAGTCTCAAGCGGGATGTTCGTCCCGTCGAAAGTAATCTGCGCCCCCTTCATCACGCGCGTGTTCAGTTTCCTGAACGCGGGCTCGCCGCCCATCGCCTGCACGTAGCGGTCGAGCACCTGATCAACCGTCGGCAGCGGCGGCGTCGGCTCCGGTTTCGCTTCTCCTGCCGGGCCGCCTTCGGGAGGAGGCTGCGGCAAAGCGGGCATGACTTGCGGTTTGGTCTGCCCTCGGTGGCAGGTGAAGCAGGTGACGCCGCCCGTCGTCCCGAAGATGTCCTTGTTCCCCTGGTTGAGCGCGAACTGCATCTGCATCATCTTCCGCGCGATCACTTTCGTCGGCTTGTCGTCCTTCTCCCACTCCCACTTGTCGCCGCCCGAGTTGACGTGGCAGTAGGCGCAGCTAACGCCGAGCGAGGTGCGTATGAAGTTCATGACCGTGAAGAGCTGCGAGTCCGGCAGCCCCTTGAGCACCTGTATGTTCTTGCGCGTCTGCTCGACGGGTTTATCAGTTTGCGGCTGCTGGGCCAGGCCGCTCTCTATGAAGATCGTGCCGCACGCCGTCAGAAAGAGCACGAGCGCGGAGAGTTTGAGCGTCGTCTGCTTCATGCGAGCGCCTCCGAAGTGTGGTTGAGTACTGCGTGTGAACGCTTCAAACGGGGACGCGAGGGATTATATTCTGACTTCGGTCTGCCGGGGAATACGACCGATTAAGCGGCATTGTTTCCGAAAATGCGCACGGTTTCCGAAAATCCCGCCCATCCCCGAAGGGGATGAACACGATAGCCAGGGGCAAGCAAGCGCCAGTTTGCGCCGCCCCCGGTCAAACGTAAAAACGAATCCGACCCTGAAGGGGTCGCGCCTCAACGTTGAGGCGCGACCCCTCCGGGGTCGGAATTTCTTTTATCGACTCTCCGGGGGCGGCGCTCGCGCTTTGCGCTCGCTTGCCCCCGGCTATCATGTGTGACCCTTTCAGGGTCAAAAGGCGGCCGGTCCTTCTTTCACGAGCGCGGCTTCATGGGGATGAGCGTGTCGAGCGAGCGATAGATGACGAGATACATCTGCGTCTCGCGCGGGATGAGCGTGCGCCAGGAGGAGCCGCCGCGGCGTATATAGCCGGGCAGTTTCGCCGGGTTCGAGTTGTAGCCGGCGGCCATCAACTCGGGCCACGTGGCGTGGCCGGAGGCCAAAGCATTGCGCACGTCCTCGCTGCCCACCAGCAATTTATAAGTGTCCAGCATGTAGAGCAGCATGGCTTCCAGGGCGTTGCCGTGGTTGCGCATGCCCAAAACGAAGTCCGGGTTGAGGCCGATGCCGGGGTGCATGCGGCGGACCATCTGGTAAGTCGAGGGAATCATCTGCATCATGCCGCCCGCGCCCGCCGTGCTCACCGAATGGTGGTACGTGTTCAGCTCGTTCAGCGCGTAGAGCGAGAACACTTCCTCGAAGAGCGCCTTCTGATTCTCCGCGCGGAAGCGCAAGTGGTCCGAGTGCTCGACGATGCACAGCCGCTCGGCGATGTCTATGATGTTCGACGGAATTGGCACACCCTTGTCCTTGAGCCTTTTGGCCGCCAGGTCAATCATCGTGCGGACGTAGTTCTGCCCGGTCTTGACGACCTCGGGCGAAACGAGCGCAGGGTGCACGGAGACGTAATAGGCGACTTCGTGCAGGCGGCCGCCGCGCTCAACCGGATACTCCACGATGAGCGGGATGAGCGAACGCCCCGTCGCGTCGAAAACGGTCACGGCCGTGTTGACGCCGTTGGCCCGTATGATGCGCACCTGCGCGGTCGCGCCGAGCGAGGTCGTGGCCGTCAACTCCGAGCCCTTCTTGAGAAAAATCTCCTTCGGGATGGTCACCAGATGAATCTGGTTGGTCTTGTCGTCGAGCACCGCGAGCGTCACAGTGAAGAGCGATGGGCTCGTGATGGCCGTCGGCGACGGGTGCGACTTCAAGAGGCGCACGGCCTCCTCCGTGCGCGTGCGGATTTTGTTCATGGAGATGCGGCCCGGCTGCTGCGGCCCGGACGTTCCGACCGAGACGACCGCCGCTCCCGTCTGCGCGGACTCCACCGTGGCGGGCGCGGTCGTGGTCTGCTGCGGGCGCGGCGTCACCGTCCGCGGGCGAGTGGTGGCCGGCTGTGGCTGCTGCGACTGGTTCGATTGTGAGCGCGCGGGCGAAAATTCGAAGACGAGGCCCACGACAAGCAGGAAGAGGGAAAGTTTCGCGCGTTTATTCATAACTCTATCGGGTTCTCCTTCATTGGGGCTCGCCCGTGGCGGCAAGAGGACTCTAAGATTCTCGCGCACGCCTTTCGGTTGTCAACATTTTTCTACATAAATCCGCCGGACCCTGAAGGCACGCGGGGCCAAACTTCGGGTTTTCAGTTCTTTTTCGAGCAGTCGTCAGAAGGTGTGCAGCTCGACGACCGCGAACGAGCGCGGGGCCAGCGGGAAAGTCTCGAAGATTTTTTCCGTCTCCCCCTGTGTGACGACCTTGGGCGTGGTCGCGGCATCCGCGCCCGACGGGTCGCACCCTGCGGGCTTGCGCCCGTCGAAGACGCGTATGACCTTGCCCCAGCGCGCAGCCTTCGAGAACCCGCGCCCGTACACGAAATTAAATTTCAAGGGCGTGTTCCCGACGTGGCCGAAGACGTAGAGGTAGCGAATGTTGTCAGGGCCGAACTGTTTTTGCCAGATCATGTGCGGCAGGCGCTCGGCACTGACCAGCACGGGGTTCTTGTCGTAGCCGACCGAGAGGAAATCCACGATCTTCGACGGCGGCGGCTGGCCTGGGACTTGCAGCTTCTGCATGAGCGGCGCGACATCGTCGAAGACGCGGTAGTTGGCCCGCAGCGCGAACACCCTCTCCTTCGTCGTCGCGGGGACGAGCGCGACGCCCGTCCTGCCGATCATACGGCCGCCGCGGAAGTAGGCCGCGTGCCGGACCTGCATGTGGACGGCGCGCGTCATGATGTTGATTAGTTCTTCGTTGTAGTCGTAGTAGTCATAAGGCTGCGCGTGGCCGAAGGATTTGACGAAGTAGTAGTCGCGCACCATGACCCGCTCGCCTACGACGACCTTTTCGCCCACCTCGAAGATGCGCGCGCGCAGGTTGAAAACGTCCTGAATGCAGCGGCAGTAGGTGTAGGTCGGCGGGTTGGTCACGGTCAGGGGGTTCGCAGGCGCGAGCGGGCTCGAGGGGGTCGGCGCGGGCGCGGTGCTGGCCGGATTCCTCGGCCCCGTCGGGTAGAAGCGCGGAGCCAAGCCGTAGCTCTTAATCTGGAAATAGTCGGAGAAATACTTTTTGCACGCGCCCAGCCAGTTCCTGCAGGAGCGGGGCCGTCTCCGTGTCCCGCTGCGGATTGTCAATCATGTAGACGGGGCGTGCGATGCTCGCTTCGACGTTCGGGGGCGGCGCGTTGTTGATTAACTTGCGCTGCTCCGTGTAGCCGGGCATGACGAAGCTGGGATTCCCGCCCAAATCCATCTTGGCCGAGATGACCTCGGCGTAGATGTACTGGAAGAGCGGCGACGAGTGATAGAACTCGTTGACGAACGGCAGGAGCGGCTCGACGGGCGCGCCCTCTATGGTCAGGGCGAAGTCGGGGCTGTTCTGGGCGGCGGCATCGTAGGCGGCCGTGCAGACGGCTTGCAAGCGGCTGACGGCCCATGCACCGTGGCCGATGACGTTGTCGTAAGCCAGTTTCAGCTTGGGGTCTGGGGCGGGGACGAGGTGCTGGTGGTCCTTGTTGTAGCACATGTCCCAGACGCCCAGTTCCCAGAGGACTATCATGAACTCGACGAGCTTCGCGCCGTTACTGAAGACCTTGGGCAGCCACTCATCCCTGTAGCGCCGCACGACCTCCGTGGTCGGGCAGAGGCCGAGCGTCTGGTAGCCGTAGAAGCGGTTCGACAGCCCCTCCTCTTTCGGCAGCTCGTAGCGCACGCCGTTGGCGTCCAGTCGCTGCTCGCCCGCGGTCTGGCCCAGGTCCGGGTTTTTGACAAGCGCCTCCACGTCCGCGCAGTTCGGGTGGGGGCTGAAGGCCGGGTAATCTTTGACGATGAAAGTGCGCTTGAGATGAATGCCGGGCGGGGGCTGTGTGATGTCCACTTCAATCAGGGCGCAGGTGCTGAGCGCCGAGTTTGCGCGTTTGAATTCCGCCGGGAACGGGTACTGAATCCAGTCGGCCCAGTTCTCCGCCTTCCCGAACTCCTTTGAGTTGCCGCCCGTCCAACGCAGGTGGCCCGCGAACCTGGCGTGATTGAAATAGGGCAGCGTCGGGGCCGTCGTGATGCTGATGGGAATGGACGTGCTCGCCAACTTTAGCAGCACGGCCCGCAAGCGCCCGGCCTGATTGTTGAGCACGTCTGTGATGGGCGGGAACCCGCCGTAATACTGGTAGAACCCGCCCATCTCGAAGCCCCAGAGTTGCGCCTCAAGCCGCACACTCTTGTCAGGCTTGTTAAGGCGGGCGCGGATACGGTTGAGCGCGTCTTGCAGCGACTCGTTCGGATTGTAGCCCGTGCCTACGGGGGCGCGCATGTCGGTCGTGTTATTCACTTTGACGGGGTGAATCTCCAGCCACGCGCCCGGCAGGTTGGGGTCTTTCAGGCCGGACGAAATGGGGCCGTCGAGCGCGTAATTGCAGATGACCGTGTGCGGGCTCATGTTGTCAATTGGGCCAGCAGTCCCGCGCGTCCTGGCCTTCGTGAAGAAGTATTCCTGTCGCGCGAAGTTGGCCGTAATCGAGTTGCGGTAAAGGTTCGCCACGTCGCGCCAGTCCGCGGGGACGCCCGCGTGCGGGGCGTTGACGCGGAAGGCGCGCAGGCGGTAGTTGGTGTCGGCGCGGCCGAAGCCGTGCCCGTGCTCGTCCTTCTGCGCGAGCCCGAAGGCGTAACCAGCCCTGGTCGGGTGCACGGGCTGCACGTACCGCTTGGCCTTGAGGTGTATGGGCGAGGTCATGGCGAAAGCGAGTTCCGCGCTGTCCCCCTGCGGGGTGAAAATCATGTTCTTGTGATGGCCGCGAATGTCGTCCGCCATCAGCGCGAAGCCCTGCGCGTAGGCGAGGCCGTTCGACGCGTCAACGTCGGTCTTGAAGAGCGAGGCGAACTGCACACGCATAAGGTCAACGATGCTCGGGGGGAAGATTGGCGTGACGCTCTTCATAGCGCCCCTGTCGCCCGCTGGCGTCAGCAGCGTGTAGTCGCCGAGTTGACGCGCGTCGCCGGTGGCCGTCGCGGTTTTCGAGACTGTGATGCGCGGGTAAAGAAGCGTCGCCTGCCAGGCGTAACGGGCGGCGTCCGAGTTGTGCGTGGGCGGGTATGAATAGTCTATGTCGAGGAAGAGCCAGCCGAAGGTGCCCGGCCAGACTGAGTCCTTGAAGCCCAGGCGCACGTTGATCGGGGCGAACCCGGCGGGCGACGAAGGCACGTTCTTGTATTCGATGAAGCCTTCGAGCGCCCCCTCCGTGACAGTCATCCCCGTGCCGGGGTTGTCCGCGCTGTAGGTGACACTCGTCCCCGTCATCTTGTTGAGCGAGAAGTCGAAGAGGTCGAACCTGATGCTGAAGATGGAGACGGCGCGCGTCGGGACGGAGTAGAGCAGTTCGCTGTGCCTCCACATCTCGATTTTGACCGGGCGGGCGTTGGCGGATTCGATTGTGAGCTTCGTGTACCTGAACTGGTCGTCGCCGTCGGGCGCGGAGTTGAAGGACATCAGCGTCATGTGTGAGTCTCCTGTGAGAAAGAGTGCCGGGCGCGCCGGAATAAGGTGCGAGTGGCGGCCTGAGATTCGTGCGGGACGACGGCGGCGTGAGAGGCGTCGGCACAGCTAAACTGTCACCTCGATCTTACGGACATCCTTGCCCTTCACCAAATCGTCCACGGCAGCAAGATACTCTCTGATAGCGTCCTGAATATTCTCCAGCGCCTCTTCCTCTGTCTGACCCTGCGACCAGCAGCCCGGCAAGCCTGGACACGAAACGCTGTAGCCTTCCTCCGATTCATGCAGGATAACTTTGTAATTCATCCTTAGTTTCATTTTGGTACTATCTCGTCAACCAGGTCTTTTTCAGCAGCATCCTTCTGAGCTAATGCAATTACAAGTCCCACAGTGTTATGCCCAATTGCCATGTTTTTGAGTTCCTCTCCTGTGAGTGCGCCATAATCTTTTGCTGTTCTCCCTTGTGCATCACGAATATTCGGATCAGCACCACCTTCGGTTAGCGCGCGAACAAGGCTACTTGACTTGAGAAACTCTGCGTACATTAAAGGAGTTTCTTCGGCTTTGGTTTTGCTTTTTGTGTTTGGATTAGTACCAGCAGCTAAAAGGGCAAGTACCGTGAGACGCTGTCTGTCATTGGCACTCGTGTCATATATCTGATTTCCAGCAAATAAATCTTCCACGCTCTTGTTATATCCATGAAGAGCGAAAAAGAGCGGCGTGGGGTAGCCTACTCTCGCAAACTCTCCACACTGAGTAGTATTAGGATCAGCACCTTTCGCCAATAATGTTTTGATTTTACCTAGATCTCCATTGAAAGAAGCCAAGCATAGCTTTATGTCCAGCTTCTTCTGCTCTGCGGAAGATGTACAAGCAAGGGAGAGGCTACCGATTATCACGAGTGTTCCGAGAACCAGAGTGAGGTTGAAGCTTCTCATTTCTCCAAACTCCTTTTGCAGATTTCAATGCAGATGCCGAACTACTGATTAAGCTGCACGGTGCGTAATGATACCACTGTTAAGCATTTTAGACGGCACGATGTGGTTTGATTATGATTTCAGCCTTGAGTTCTCGCTGTGAGATGATCGTGCGGCAATGTTAAAATAGACGCGTAATGAATCAAGCAATACATCTGACGGGACTGACTGAGGTGGAGTTGACCGCGTTCGTCGCAGAGATGAATGAGCCGGCGTATCGCGGGCGGCAAATCTTCGCGTCGCTTCATCACAGGCGGCTGCGGTCGTTTGACGAGATGACGGATTTGCCGAAAGGTTTTCGGAGTAAGTTGAACGAGGGGGCGACGGCTTCGACGCTGACGGTCGAGTCGCGTTACGTGTCTGAGGACGGGACGCGGCGCTACCTGATGAAGACGCACGACGGGCTGCCGGTCGAGACGGTGTTCATCCCCGAAGAGCGGCGCGACACGATCTGCTTTTCATCACAGTCCGGCTGTCCGCTTCAGTGCAGCTTCTGTCTGACGGCTAAGCTCGGACTCCTGCGCACGCTCACGGCGGGAGAAATCGTCGAGCAGATTGTCGTCGCGCTCAACGACGCTTACGGTGTGGGCCAGAAAACTCCGCGCGGGACGAACCTCGTGGCGATGGGCGCGGGCGAGCCGTTCCTGGCGTTTGAGCCGCTGATGAAAGCTCTACGAATCATGGCCGACCCGAAGGGCCTGCACATCGTCCCGAACCGCGTGACGGTCTCGACCGCAGGGATAGTTCCGCGCATACGCGAACTGGCGAGCGTCCCAGACCGCCCGCACCTCGCCATCTCGCTGGCCGCGCCGACTGACGAGCTTCGGAACGAGTTGATGCCGATTAACAGGAAGTGGCCGCTCGAAGAGTTGCTCGCGGCGTGTAAAGAGTTCGAGCGCTCATTGAAGCCGGGCGAGCTGTTCACCTTCGAGTACGTGATGCTGGACGGCGTGAACGACTCGGACGAGCAGGCGCGGCAGTTGGCGAACCTGCTCAACCGACACGGGCTGCGCGCCAAGGTGAACCTGATTCCGCACAACCCGGCGGACCCGCTTCCCTATCGCCCGTCGCCGCCGGAGCGTGTCGAGAGTTTCAAGCGTATCTTGGAAACGAAAGGCGTTCACGCGTTCGTGCGGCGGCCGCGCGGCCGGGACATCTACGCGGCCTGCGGCCAGCTCGCGGCTCGTCGCACTCCGGCCTTAGCCAACCCAACGCAGTCAGTTCTTCATCAATTAGCCTGACGGCCCCGCGCCGTCAAAATTCTTCTTCAGGGACAATTCAGTAATAATGAGAGACAGAAAATTCATCCGGCGAACTACACTTGTGATGATGGCGGGCCTTTTGCTCGCGCTCCCGGCCGCCTTCCGTGCCGGCGCGCACGCGCCCGCGGCCCAGGCGAACATACGCGTCAACGGCTTCTTCGCGTCCGACAAGGCACAGCGCGGGCGCACCGTCCAAGCGGCCGTCGTCTTAGACATCCCAAACGGCTTTCACATCAACAGCAACCGCCCGCTCGCCAAGTTTCTGATTCCGACCTCGGTCAAGATAGAAGCGCCCGGCGGAATCAAAATTGGCCCGGTCAGCTACCCGCGCGCGCAGTTGCGCACCTTCAGCTTCTCTGAGGACAAGCTCTCCGTCTACGAAGGCCGCACGGTGCTGCGCTTCAACGTCACCGTCCCGGCAGACTTCCAGACCGGCGTGACGGAGTTGCGCGCGCGCGTCAAATACCAGAGCTGCAACGACGAGGCATGCTTCCCCCCGGCCACGCGCAACATCACCATGCCCATCGCCATCGTCGGCTCGAACGAATCCGTCAAACGAATCAACGCCAACCTCTTCGGCGGCCGGAAGCGCGGCGGGGTAGCCGGCGCATGGCAGTGAAAAGCAGTGGTCAGTAGTCAGTGGTCGGTGGTCAGTGAAGCGATGCGCAAGCATTAGCCCCGTCAGGGGCGAGTGAAAATAGCCCAGCACTTCAGTGCTGGGATGAGAGACGAAATTTTTACGGAGTCCCGTCGGGACGACTGAAGAAAGATTGGCCCATTTTCAGTCGTCCCGACGGGACTCGGCATAAATTTCTCTGGGATTCCCAGCACTGAAGTGCTGGGCTATTATCGAGCGCCCCTACGGGGCTTAGACCTGACCCACTGCCTACTGACCACTATTTCCTATCACTGACATCAATCTTCCCGTGCGGCCGTGGGTGCGTTTCTCGCGGCGATAGGAGAAGAAGAGGTCCGTGCGGCAGATGGTGCAGAGCGGCGCGGTGTGTATGTTCTGGGGGGAGAGGCCCGCGGCCGTGAGTTGTTCGCGGTTGGCTCTTTGAAGATCAACGAGCGCGTGGCCGTCGCGCGTCGGCGTGAAGAGATTATTTGAGCCGGGGAATTTTCCCCGGAACGCTTCGATGACTTCGTTGCCGACTTCGTAGCAGCAGCCGCCCGCCGCGGGGCCTATGGCCGCGCGCACGTCCGCGGGCTCGCTCCCGTATTCCGTGTTCATACTCTCAAGCGTGCGCGCGACGATTGACGAGACTGTCCCGCGCCAGCCCGCGTGAACGGCGGCGCACGCGCCCGTCCGCGAATCGGCCAGCAGGATTGGCACACAATCGGCAGTCTTGACGCCGACGAGGATTCGCGGCGTAGCGGTCGTGAGCGCGTCGCAGTAGATTGTCTCGCCCAGTGCCTTTTCGGGCTGGCGCGTGTCCTCCACGCTCTTGACCGTGCGAACGTCTGTGCCGTGCATCTGCCAGCAGGAGGCGAGCGACCACTCGCCCTCGAAGAGGTTGAGGAAGCGGCGGCGGTTCTCGTAAATGTTCTCGGCCGCGTCGTCGTTGAAGCCCGCCAGGTTCAAGGCAGCTTCGGGCATGGGGCTGACGCCGCCGAGCCGCGTCGAGAAGGCGTTAATGAACCCGTGCTCTTCGAGCGGCGCGCACGAGAGCGCAAGCGTGTTATCCTTCTCGCGCCAGTAGAACCCGGCGCGTGCCAGTTCCATTTCGTCAGTGATTATTTCCATCGGCATAGACATCATCGAAGTTCGCCGCGTGCGCGAAGTGCTCGCGCGCACGCCGCGCTTCATCGAGCGCGTTTACACGGAGCGCGAGCGCGCCTACTGCGACGGCCGTGGCGCTGTCGCCGCCATGCACTACGCCGCGCGCTTCGCCGCCAAGGAGGCCGCCCTGAAGGCATTGCAAACGGGCTGGACCGGCGGCATCGCGTGGCAGGACATCGAAGTCGCCTCGCGAACGGGCGGAGCGCCAATCCTCCTCTTCCACGGCGTCGTCCGCGAACTCTACGAGCAATCGGGCGCGCGCGCCGCGCACCTCTCCATCTCACACACCTCCGAGCACGCCATCGCGCAGGTCATCCTCGAAGGCTGATTCAAACAAGAGGGCGAACGATTTCTGATGAATCGTTCGCCCTTTCGACATTACGCAAAGGCGCGCGCTCTTGCAAGCCGCGCGCACTGTCTAACTTTTATGGCCCACTTCTTGAAGTCCTGTACACTCATCTCGTTGACGAGCGTCCGCTGCCCGCGCGTGTCCGTCTCGATTCTGGTTGTCTGCCAGGCTGGAGACTCCAACCGTTCGCTCGTGACCTGCGGGCGCGGCAAAGTTTTCGGGCGTGAACTCGGCTGGATGATTCTCGTCCGACCGTCCGCTTCGATGATGGTCGCCGGCTCGTAGTCGTAACCTTCAGAATCCTCCCCCGCGTCAGCCAGCTCAAACGTCTCGCCGTGCATCGTGCATTCAAGGTTCGGCGCGAGTTCGGACGTAATCGCTATACGCTCCTGCTGCGGGCAGGAGGCCGTGGCGAGCAGGCCCGTCTCCGTGTCAACTTCCACGAAGCGGACGCCCGCCGGTCGCTCGAACGCTTCGCCGCCGAGGTCCGGTCTCAACACCACAGCCTCGCGGACGAAATCGGTCCAGGCCGGCAGCGCGGCCTCTGCGCCCGTCAGGCCCAGTTGCTTGTTGTCGTCAAACCCTATCCAGACGGCCACCACCATGTTCGGCGTGTAGCCCACGAACCACCCGTCGCGCGACGTGCCGGTCTTGCCCGCAATCGCGGTCCGCTTGACAGCGCCGCGCGCGGCCCGCGCCGTCCCGTGGTCAATCACGTCTGAGAGCATGTCCGTAATCATGTACGCGGTCGAGGGCTTAATGACGGGCCGCGTCTTCGGGATGTCACCTATAACCTCCGCGCCCGACGAATCCACGGCGCGCGCGACCACGTTCGGCTCGACGCGCTCGCCCCTGTTGGCGAACGCCGTGTAGGCCGCGGCCATCTCAAGCGGCGTCGCCTCCGTTGTGCCGAGCGCAATCGCTGGATAAGCCTCCGCCTTCGGCAGCCCAAACCTCTCCGCCGTCCGCTCGACGCGCGTCAGGCCCGCCCGCATCGCCACGTCCACTGTCACGACGTTGAGCGAGCGCACGAGCCCCGTCCTCATCGTCACGTCGCGCATGGAGAAGCCGCCGCCGTAATTGGACGGGCGATACTTCGAGTTGCCCGCGTAGATGAACTCCTGCGGCGCGTCCGCGTAGAGCGTCAACGGCGACAGGCCGCTCTCCAAAGCCGCCGCGTAGACGACAGGCTTGAAGGTTGAGCCGGGCTGGCGTCGCGCGTCCACCGCGCGGTTCAACTGCGAGTCGGCATAGTCGCGCCCGCCGACCATCGCCAGCACGTTCCCGGTCTTCGGGTCCAGGGCGACGAGTGCCGCCTGCGGTTTCACGCCCTTCTTCGCGTAGACTTTGTCTAGGCGTTCGAGCTGCCGCCTGACTGCCGTCTCGGCCGCCTGCTGCAAATCCAGGTCAATGGTCGTGTAGACGCGCAGGGCGCGCTCGTCCCCGCTCCCGTTCTGGCCCAGGCGCGCTTCGACGACGCGGTTGACGTAGTCTATGAAGTAAGGCGCGGTTGACTGCTCGTGGTCGTCGAGCGGCGCGACTGCCAGTTGTTCCTGCGATGCGTCGCGCGCCTCTTCGAGCGTGATGAACTGGTCGCGCGCCATCGCGCCGAGCACAACGTTGCGGCGTGCGGTGGCCGCCTCCGCGTGGCGGTCGGGCGCGTAGCGGTTCGGGCTCTGAATCATCCCGGCGATGGTCGCGCTCTCGGAGAGCGTCAAATCTTTCAGCTCCTTGCCGAAGAAGATGCGCGCCGCCTGCTCCACGCCGCGGACGCTGACGGCCCCGCGCTGGCCCAAATAAATTTCGTTGCAGTAGAGCGCGAAGATGTCCTGCTTCGACAGGCGGCGCTCAAGCGCGAACGCCGTCATGGCCTCCGCGAACTTACGGCGGAAGGTGCGCTCAGGTGTCAGGAACGTGTTCTTGACGAGTTGCTGCGTGATGGTCGAGCCGCCCTGAGAGTTTTCGTCGTCCGCCGCGTTCCTGAGGAGCGCGCGGCCCACGCCCCAGATGTCCACGCCGCCGTGGTCGAAGAAGCGGCGGTCCTCAATCGAGAGGATGGCGTGGGCCAAAACCGGCGGGATATCTTGAAAAGACAACTGCGGACGCTTGCCCGTCTTCATCGCGGCGTCGGTCGTCAGGATTTCGGGTTCGAGCGTGTAGGCGTCGAGCGTGACGCCCATGTCGCCCGTCAGCTCTGCTATCTGATTCCCCTTGCCGAAGCGGACTTGAACGGTCGAGATCGCGGACTTGTCCGAGTTGTCGCGGGCGAATCTCAATCGAATCCTCGCGCGCCGTGAAGCTCCCGCTCCACACGTCGCTCGCGTTCGCCTCGACGTAGCCCGCGCGGCGCAGCAACTCGACCAAAGCGTCGCGCGAAATCGTCTGCCCTGCGCGCAGCGTGCGCGGCGCGGCGTAGATGCCCGCGCGGCTCGTCAGGTAGCCGCTCTTCAGTCGCGCGTCAACCAGGCCCGCGTAGTAGTTGTAAGAGGAGATGAAAAAGATGAGTCCCGCGACGACGAGGAAGGCGATAGAGCCCAGGATTGAGTAAATGACGACGCGGCGTTTGCGCCGCAGTTCGCGCCAAACTTCGAGGCGCTTGAGCGCGCGTTGTTTGATCCGCTTGACGCGAGGGCGGCGATTCTCATCAACGGATGTAATCTCTATAGCCATGCCTGCCTGTTTTCGGCGGCGGACGGCGTTCAGAAAGATTCGTGCGCGCGCCTGCCCTCACGTTCGATTGTTGCCAGCGTTCTCAATAAACGCCTAATGGCCCAAAAATTCTAACGTCACCTGGCGTCCGCGACCGTGACTGTCTCCGGTCGAGCGCCTTTCGCCTCGTCGCCGCTGCCCGCGCTCGCCCACTGCGAAACCGCCGCGGTAGAGATCGCAAGCGTAATCAAGATCATGATGATGGCCGCCAGTTGCGCCAGACCGTTTGCCAACTCCTTCATCACTGCCTCCCCGAATCGTTCAGTTTTTGTCCTTGCCAACCCTTTGAGCAATGTTTATGCCAGCACCCGAAGAGGAAGCCGACAGGGCTGACGAGAGACGAAACCGCGCCCGCAAAGAACGACTTAGGCTTGATAAGGAGCCGCCGAAGGGGTGCGTGCCTGAAGAAAGAAACCCCGCCCGCGTCCGCCTTCAATACGGACCCGCGAGTTTTAAAGGCGGGAGATGTGTCTTAAAAAGTTACAACGGGAAGGTTTGATCGAGAGTGTGGCTCGGCAATTCATTCGACCCGCCGCCTCATTCAGAGTCGCTTCGTATCAGCGCAGCGGCGAGAAGCGGCGTTTGTCTACGGGCGGCTGTTGCTGGCGGCGGCGGCGCTGATACCACTTGAGCGGGGGCTCTTCGACGGGTTCGAGCAGGTGTTTGATTCTCTCGACGGTCGGGCGCGCGGCCTGTTCGCCGATGGTGATGAGGTCGTCGGCGCGCTGCATCTCGTCCCAGCGGATGTGGCCCGTCTTGGGCATGACGACGACGTCGGCGTCGTGCAGTTGGTGAAGGGCCGCGGTTCGCTGCACCACCATGATGGATTGGAGGAGGACGCCAATGATGGACTGCGGCGGGCCTATGAACTTCGCGCCCTCGCTGTTGACATCCACGGCGATGACCAGGTCCGCGCCGAGTGCGCGCACGGCGGCCGTGGGGATGTTGGCGACCAGGCCGCCGTCAACCAACTGCCGCCCGTGGTCGTCCGTGACGGGGACGTACCAGCCGGGCAGCGCGCAACTGGCGCGGACGGCGAAGGCCACGTCGCCCTCAGTCATAATCACGGCCGAGCCGGTCCTGAGGTCCGTGGCGACGACCGCGAGCGGGATGCGAAGCTCCTCGAAGCGCTTGACCGGGAGCCGTGCGCGCACGAACTCTTCGAGGCGCGCGTTCGACTGCACGCCGAGCCGCGAGAGCGTCACGCGCCCCACGTCCTTCCAGCGCAGGCCGCGGCTGATCTGCGCGACCTCGTCCACGCTCATCCCGGCGGCGTAGCCGGCGGCGACGATGGAGCCGGCTGACGTGCCGGCGATGTAGTCAACGGGGATGTGGTGTTCTTCGAGGACGCGCAGCACGCCTATGTGCGCGAAGCCGCGGGCCATGCCGCCGGAGAGCGCGAGGCCGACGCGCGGCCGTTGATTAAGCTGTGCGTCATCTCTCGACATAGGCGTTTGATGTCGAACGACCGCCCATGAGATGTCGTGAGGCTTTGCTACGCCGGGTTTCGCCTCAAAACGCGGCTTCGTCGGCCGACGGGCCATAGAGGGCCGGGACCGGCACGTCGTTGAGCCGCAGGTAAACGCTGAGCTGCGCGCGGTGGTGTATGGAGTGATTCATGATCATGCCGCGCAGCACTCCTATGCGCGGCTGCGTGAAGATGGTCTTGCCCGCTGCGAGCAGCGTCCAGGGCTTCATCAGGTGCTCGTCGCTCGCTTTGCTAATAGCCGCGCGCGCGTCGGCCACGTTCTTGTCGAACGTCTCAAGAGCCTCCTGGACGGATTCGACGGGCTTGGCGCGCATGGGCTGCCCGCCGGGGACCGCGTCAAACTCGTCCTTTTCAATCGTGAGGACGGCCCAACTCACAAGGTTGGAGAGGTGCGTCGCCAGGTCGCGCATCGTCGTGGACTTCTCGTGCGGCTTCCAATCGAACTTGTCTTCGGGGATGCGTTCGAGGGTCTTCCGCGTGTTCGCCATCTCGTGGTCGAACTCCGGCAACATGAATTCGCTCAGTCCCATTTGCCTTCCTCACGATGTTAAGCCGGACTCAAAACTGGTCTGGCGCGTTCTGGATTACTTGATGAGCTGCCTGCGCTTAATCTCTTCCAACTGCCGCATGGCTTCTTTCAATTCCCTGTCATCGTCATTCTCTTCGAGCCTGCGCGGCTCGGATTTGCCCGCGAGCTTTTTGACGATGGCGATGCCGAAGACGATGACGGCCACGAAGAACAGGATTTTGACTATCGAGATGACAAAGCCGACGACGAACCAGATGACGGCCGCCGCGACGAGGATGGCGAGGGCCAGCAGGATGAGCTTCGCGTTCTTTAACATGGTACTACCTCCGAAACCGCGAGGGACTTTCAACGACTAAAGATTACAACAGGTCGCGGAATAAAAGAAACAAGGGATGAGGGATGAGGGATGAAGGATGAAATAAAGAAAGAGCTTTCTTCATCTCTCATCCCTCATCCCTTTATCAAACCGGGTTGAGGATGGTGACTTCGGCGCGCTCGCGGGCGCTGTCGAGAAACTCGTCCGTATCGGATTCGATCTTGCTCTCGGTCAGCTCGGCTTCTATCTCTTTGTAGACTTCCGCGAGTTCGGGGACGAGGCGACCCGGCTGCTGGCGGCGCAGGCGCGGGACGTACACGTCGCGGTAGTAGTCCTCGACCTCCTTGGGCGTGACGACCGTGAAGGAGCGGAAACGGAAGTCCAGATATTTTTCTATCGTCACGCGCTGGCGCACGATCTCGCGCAACTGCTCGCTGCTCAGGCCCACGCGCCGCACCCGCTCGTAAAACTCCGCCTGCGACGGGAACAGTTTGACGAGGTCGTTCAGCCTGTTCTGAATCTCCTCCTCGGTCGGGTCAATCGCCGGCAGGCGCTCGGCCTCCTGCAAAATCAGGCGCTGGCTGATGATGAGGTTGAGCACGCGATTCAGGTTCTCCGAACTCGGACTGTCGAGCGGAGTCTGGGGCTGAAGCGCGAGTTGCCACACGAGGTCCGAGTAAGTAATGAGACTCGGGCGCACGCCGCTGTTGACGGTCGCCACCATCTTGTCCGCCACATCTTGAGCCTGCGCAGCAGGCGCAAGAATTAAAAATGCAAAATTAAAAATGCAAAATGAGACGGCGAAAAGAAAGAGCTTCGAGCGCCGCTCACGCTTCCCGTAATTGTTGATTTCTTCGCTCATGCTTTTTGCATTTTTCATTTTTAATTTTGCATTCTTTAGAACGCTCGCGTGAAGCGGAAATGGAGTTGGCCGCGCTTGAGGCGGTAGATGGCGTCGGTGCCGTCCGCTTGCGGAATCAGAAACTCCGGCGGGTTGACGAGCCAGCCGTAGTCAATCGAGAGCGTGCCGCCGAGCGGCGTCTTGATGCCGACGCCGAGGCCGATGGTGTGCGTCCAGTGCATGCGCGAGTTGTGCGCGTTGATGCGCTCGGCGCGCGTCAGCGCCGGGTCGTCCTCGGCGGGCGCGTCGTTGCGCCCGAAGATGTCGCCCACGCGGGCGAAGACGTTGCCGCCGTCATAGAATGGCACAATCTGAAAAGCCTTCGTCAGCGAAGTGCGCGCTTCGAGGTTGACGACCGCGAGCGCGTTTCCGCCGACTGGCACAGTGAACGGGTCTAGCTGAATCAGCTCGCCCTTGTTGTTGCGGAAGATGCCGCAGCCTGCGGGGACCGGGAACGAGAGGAAACAGTCCGGGTTGATGGCGCGCGGCCCGGCCTCCTCGTAGTTGAAGCCGCGCAGCGTCGTCGAGCCCCCGGCGAAAAATCTTTCGCTGATGGGCAGCGTGCGGTCCACGTCGTCAATCACGCCGTTCTCGTTGCGGTCGCGCGGGTTGAAAAGGTTCGCCAGGCCCAGCGTGACGTTGCCCGCGAGCACGGTGCCGCGCACCTGCT
Organism: uncultured Acidobacteriota bacterium; assembly: GCA_963711585.1. Lineage (GTDB taxonomy): Bacteria > Acidobacteriota > Blastocatellia > Pyrinomonadales > Pyrinomonadaceae > QHXM01. Next base: position 74,531 of record CAVQEU010000001.1, read on the forward strand.
TGAGACGGTAGTAGCGGCGGTAGTTCAACTGAAGCTTGTTGAAAGAGAGGTTGCCGCCGAGCTGTCGCAAAGCGAGCGAGTAGTCCACCGTCAGGAAGTCGCCGCGCGTGGTGTCGAACTGGCTGTCGCGCGTGTCGCGGACGAAGGTCGCGCCCAAACGCGAAAGGCGGATGGCGCGGTCGGGCCTCAAGATCGAGGCGATGAGCAGGCTGTTGATGTTGTAGAGCCGCACGTCCTCGTAGGAGTAGCGCAGGAAGAGGATGCTGCGCGTCTTGCGGTCAATCACGCGCTGCGTCTCCGCGTTCAACGTGAAGCGATTGATGGTCGGCTCGCCCGCGGGCTGGCCGAACTCGTCAATCGGGTTCCCTTCTTCGTCGAGGCGCTGGACGATGCCGAAGCTGCCGCGGTCAATCGTCGAGCGGAAGAAGCGCGTGACGGTCGTGTCGCGCTGGTACTGCGCCGAGAGCGCGAGCGGGGCGAACTGGTTGTCGCCGTAGCCGCGCCAGCGCGGGTCCAGATATTCGAGGCGGACGAGTTGCTGGCGCTTGCTCGCGCGGACGCGGAAGGCTCCCTGGCGGAGCTTGCCGAACATGTTGAGGTTGCGTATGTCGAAGAAGCCCAGGGGGCCGTTGTCTGTCGAGTAGCCGCCGCCGTAGCGCATCTCGCGCGGCTTCAACTCCTCCACGTCAATAATCACGTCGCGCCGCTTGAACCCCGAAGAGGTCTCGCCCGCGGGCTCCGTGCGGATGATGACCTGGCGAAAAACGTCCGTCGCGTAGAGCGCGCGCTCGCTGTCGGAGACGCGGTCAGCGCGCAAAATCTGGCCCTCCCTGAGCGAGATGGCCGCGAGGATGGCTTCCTTCTTCGTGCGGATGTTGCCGTTGACGAAGATGCGGTTGATGATGACGCGGTCGCCCTCGCTGCGGATGGTGTAGACGAGGCGCACGCGCTCCTCGCGCGTCCCGTCGGGGAGCGTGACGCCCGGCAGATCAATGGTCGAGAACTCCATGCGCGCGCCCGTCTGGCCCTCGCGCGCGTAGAGGGCGAGGATGGCGTCGCCGTCGGAGCGCGCCTGCGAGCGCGAGAAGAACTCGCCCTCGTTGGTGCGGAAGCAGGGCGTGAAATCCCCCGCGTCGAAGCGCGCGGCGCAGCGAGCGCGCCCCGCCTCGGCAATCTCGTTGCGCAGCTTTGCGTCCGTGTAGAGCTTGTTGCCGCGCAGCTCGACGCTCGCAATGCGCGTGCGCGGTCCTTCCTCGACGGCGAAGGTGATGATTAGATTTTCGCCTTCGAGCGAGACGCCCTGCCGGATGGTCGCGCGCGCCTGGCGGAATCCCAAGTCCTTCATACGCGCCTCGACCGTGCGGCGGTCCTGCTCCAACAGCTCGCGGCTCGTGTAGCCGCGGCCGTAGCCCAGGAACGGGATGAAGCCGAGCGCGTTGGCTCGCTGCGTGCGCAGCTCATCCTCTATGTCCTCGATCCTTAGTTCCTCGGTCCCCTCTATGCGTATGTCCTTCAGCTTGAAGCGGCGGCCGCGGTCAATGTCGTAGGTGACGGTGAGCGTGCGGCCCGCCAGCGCCTGCGGGTCCAGGTTGTTGCACATCTCGGAGGTGCCGTTGAGGTCCGCGTTCGTCGCGGGCGCGGGCGCGACCGTGCAGGTGTAGGCTATCTCGGCGAAGAAGTAGCCGCTCTCCTGAATCTTGTTGCGCAAGCGGCGCTCGCCTTCGACGATGGCCGAGATGTCAACGCTGCCCTCGCGCTTGATGGGCAGGAGCGAGCGCTGCGACTTTTCGCTGAACTCGTAGTTCAGCACCTTGACTTCGACCTTCGGGCCGATGCTGCCATTGAGGGTGATGGTCACGCGGTTGGTCGCCGGGTCGAGGGTGAAGCGCTCGTCTTCGAGCTGCGGCGCGAGGTAGCCCTCGGCGATGATGGCCTGTAGGACGCGCTCTATGTCTTCGGCGAGCGCGGCGCGCGAGAAGGGAGCCCCCGTCTGAAGCGCGAGCTTCGGGCGCACCTTCGATGCGTCGAAGCCCGTGACCTCGATGTTGAACGCCTCGACGCGCGACTGCTCTCCCGGCTCCACGTTGAAGACGACAGTCATGCGCGTCCCCGTCGGGTCTTTGGGGTCGCGGACCTGCGTGTAGGTGACCTCGGCGCGGTAAAAACCTTTGTCGCGCAAATAGACCTGAATCAAGTCGGCGTTGTTCCTGAAGGACCTGCTCGGAGAGGGCCGCGCCGGGTTCGAGCATGTTGAGGCGCGAGCGTAGCTCGTCCTCCGCGATAGGCGATTCGAGCCCGGAGTGTAGGCTGAGCTTGACCTCGCCGACCTTGACCTGGCGGCGGACGACGAACGCGACGCAGAGCGGGCGCGTTTGGGTCGTGGCGCACGTCTCGCTCACCTCGACGCGCGCGTTCGAGACCATCCCGGAGTCGAAGAGCGACTGGATGGACTCGCGCACGCGGACGGCCGCGTACTCGCCGCCCTCTATGACCGAGAGCAGCGAGAGCAATTCGGCCTCGGCCGCCTCGTCGCGCGGGCTGCCTTCGATGACGACCCGAAGCTGTGTGATGATGCGCCCCTCGTAGTCGCCCGTGCCCGGCGTCGAGGCGTAAGCGTATGCGCCGCCGCCCCGCGCCGCGACGGCGGCGGCGGCGAGCAGCATCAAGGCCAAAGAGAGGAAACGGCGCGGAGTCACCCTTATGATCTCGGATTTCAAATTTGAGACTTAAAAATGTAGTGCGATACTCGAATCAACAGACCAATCAAAAACGCTTCTTCAGCCTGATTTCAAAACTGAAATTGTCGTTGCGCGAGTTGAAGCCCGTGGTGCTGCCCTGCTCGTACTGCGCGACGAAGGAGAGCCGGTTCGAGACGCGGTACTCGACCGCCAGCACCTGGTTCTGGTTCCCCGTCACGTTGGTCGAATAAAGGATCGAGAGATTCTTGTTAATCTGCCGCCCGACGGTCAAGCGCGCGGTCGGGCTCTCGCCGCCGCGCCCCGCAATCAGCGGGTCAATCTCGAAGCGGTTCAGGCCGAACAGCTTGTCCGTGGCGCGGCGCGCGGGCGCGCTAATCAGACTCTCCGTCAGCAGGCTCGCCGCCGTCCCCAAACCAGACTGTGCCAATGTCGAGACGCCCGTGTCGCCCGTGGCGAGCTGGCCGTTCAAGATCAGCGAGACCACGTCCGCCTGCGGGAGCGCAGGGTCCGAGCGCACGTTGACGGAGGGCTGCGTGAGCGGCCCCGTGATGCTCGTAATCACGTCGTAGCCCTGAATCTCGCCGACGGTCTGGACGTTGAGAATCGGGTCTACCTCTATGCTCCCCGGCAGGTCAATCGTCGCGCGCTGGATTTCGTGGCGGTTGTTGCGGAACTGGACCGTGCCGCTCGTGAACGTGATGCGCCCCGAAACGATGGGCTCCTTGACCGGCCCGTTGATTCTCAACGAGACGGAGCCGACCGCCTCGGCCAGATTGTTCCTGACCACGAGCGCGTCGCGGCCCTCGATTCTCAAGTCCTGAAACTGCGCGGTCGCGGCGAGCGCGAATTCCCCGCCCTGCTCTATCAGCGCCTCGCGGCGGCGGTTGATGAGAGTTTCGAGGTCGAGGTCTTCCGTGTATTCGGCGCGGCGCAGGTTGACCTGGCCCGAGATGACAGTGGCTATCTGCTGGCCGCGCCCGGAGGCCGTGCCTCTGATCTCAAGGTCAACGTCGGCGGTCGAGCGCACGTCTTCCGGGTAAGGCACGGTCACGTCGTCGCCGCGGATGTTGAGCCGGAAGCTCGTCGGCGTGAAGCCGGAGAGGAGCGCGCCGCCCGTCACCCAGACGCGGCCGCCGCCGAGCACGCCCGTCAGTTGGTCTATCTGCGCACGGTTGCTGTCGAAGCGTACCGCCCCCGTGACGTTCGTGATGCTGAGCCGTTCGTCCGCGAGCAGGACGGAGAGCGAGGCGTTCGTGAGCGAAGCTGTGCCGTTGATGCGCGGCTGCTCGAACGTGCCAGCGACGCGAACGTTGGCCTCGGCCGAGCCGTTGAGGAAGAGGTCCGGCGAGAGTCCTTTGAGGACGCGCAAATCGAGCCTGCCGTTGACGGTCAGGCTGTGAGTCGCGCCGGAGGCGAGTGCCAGCGTGCCGCCCAGAGTAAGGTTCGTGTTCGTCCCCGTGAACTGCGTCTTGGTGAAAGTCAGGTGGTCGCCGGAGAATTCTAATAACAGCGGCTGGACGGCCGTCAGCCTGATGTCTTCGACCTGGACGGTCAGGTCCGTGAAGTTGGCCGTCCCCTTCAACCCGCGCAGAGAATATTCCGTCTCTCCGTCGGCGTTCTCCGTGATGAGCGGCCCCTCCGCGCTCAGCGCGCCGGTCGCACGGCCCGTCACACGCACGTCCGGGTTGTTGAGGATGATGGTGAGGAGTTGGGTCAAATCCGCGCCCGTGAGCGTCGTGTTGACGGTCGTCCTCAAATCCTTCGTGCCGAGGTCAATTCGCGCGGCCACCGTTTGCTGCTGCGCGCCGAGCAGGCCGGTCGTGAAAGTGATGTCGAGCTTTCTATCCTGCGTGCGCCCCGTCAGCGTGAGCAGGCCCGCGGGCCGCCCGTTAATCTTCACGTCGCGCCCCTCGCCGTCGAAGGTCACGTTGAAGTTTGAAAAATCCTCTTCCGAGAGCGCGCCCGTGATGTGTGCCGAGAGGTTGGCCGTGCCCGTGAGCTGCGGGAGCGCGCCGGGGTTCGGGGCAAAGGCGGCGAGGCGTTCGAGTTGTATCCCCGTGGCTTCGGCGCGCATGTCCAGCGCCTGATTCGTCGTGTTGAATGTGCCGTTGGCGGTGACACGGCCCGCGTCCAGTTGGGCGACGACCGAATCGAGTGTGACGGCCGCGCCGTTGAAGGTGGCCTGCGCCGTGATGCTCTGGAAAGGCTCGCCGCCGATGCGGCCGCGCGCGAAGCTCAAATCGGCGCGCCCGCTCATGGCGTCCGGGATGCCCTGTATGTTGACGCTGCCCGAAAGGTCAGACTCGATTCGGCCCAGGCCGGCGAGCCTGGGATTGAAGGCGGCGAGCGCGGCCGAGAGGTTCCCGGCGTTGACGCGGTCGAGCGTCGCCGTGAGCGACGCATTGTTCAAGCCCTCATCGCCGAGCGCCGTCCGCAGGCTGAACTGAACGCCGCCGCCGTCGCGCTCAATCAAGCGCCCGTCGTTGATGGCAAGCTCGGTCGGCGTCTTGACTATCCCGGCTTCCAACGAGCCGAGGTCGCGCCCGTTCACGATTAAAGAGGCGAGCGAGGCGCGGCCGTCAACGCTCGGGTCTTTCAGACGCCCGCGAACGTTGCCGCTGAAGCTGAACTTGCCCGCCAGCTCGACCTTGCTCTTTTCGAGCCGGTCTTCGAGTTCGTAGAAGAGGCCCGTGCTGAAGAGCACGCGCTGCAACTCGCTTGCGTCCTCGGAGGCGAGGTTGACTTGCAAATTCGACTCGTCGCGCTCCAGAGAGAATTGGCCCGTGGCGGTCAACTGCGTGGCGGGCGTCGTCAGGGTGGCGCGCTCGATTTGGAAGAGTCCGTTGTCGGCGCGCAGCTCAACCTGGCCGTTGACGGGCGTGCGCCCCGTCGCATCGTCGCCCGTCTCCGCGTTTAAATCGAGGCGGGCCGTGCCACTCGCCGCGCCGATATTTGTGCCGGGAAACGTGAGGTTGGCCGTGCCTGTTGCTCGGCCTGCGACGGGAATGGCGCGCCCCGCCAGGGTCGCAACGAGGTTGCCTATGTCCAGGTTGCTGAACTCGGCGGCGACGCGCGACGTGCCGCGGCTGGCCGTGCTGACGGTCGCGTTGCCCGCGGCGCGGCCGCCGAGGATGTTCGCGTCGAAGTTGTTGAGCTGGATTTCGCTGCTCGTCGCAACCAGGCGCGCGCGCGCCGCGCCCAGATTAATCTGGCCCAGCACGCCGCCGCCGAGGCTCAAGTCCGCGCTCACGCGGTAGCTCCCGCGCGGCTCGACGACGAAGACGGGCCGCCCGAGCCGCAAGTTGTCAACGCGCCCGCCCGCGAAATCCCTGCTCGCCGCCACGGTCACGGTCCCGGCGTTGATGTCGCCGCTCGTGCCCTCTATGCGCCCGCCCTCGTAGACGCTGAGGCGGACGCCCGCGATGTTGAGACTCCCGACGCGCGCGCCCGCGGCCACGACCGGGCCGACGCGCAAACTCCCCGTCTCGACGTTCGTCACACCGCCCCGCGAAACTATCTCGACGTTGCCCGTCGCAAGACTCTCAATGCGCGCGGTCGAAGAAAGAATCGGGCCAGTTTGCAGCCCCGCGATGGACGCGACCGTCACCTCATTTTCGGTGCGCCCGCGCACGCCAGACGCGCGCAGGTTGTTGATGGTCGCGCCCTTGCGCGCCGAGGCGCGAGGCCGCGACGCTGCCGGCCGAATAAGTCAGCACACGCTCGCGCGATTCGGCCGTCACGTCGCTCAGGATGAGACCTGCGACCGTGCCTGACGGGTGGCGCAGCGGCGGCCGCGCGCAACTCGCCCAGCCAGCGGAAGTCCGTGCCCGTGCCCATGACGTTGCCCGCGAGTTGCACGGAGTTCAACTGGAAATCGCCCGCCGAAAGAAACTCCGCGACTGCCCGCCCGTTGATCTCGTAGCTCTTGCCTTCGCCGCCTCCCTTCCCGCGTCACGGCGAGAGCCTGCAAGCGCACGCCGTCGGCCGCGAGCGCGTCCGCCTTTATCTCGCCGTCCACCTGGTAGCGCGAGCCGTCGCCCGTGACTGTGCCAACAATCGTGCCGACGCCGCGAAGCGTCGTCCCCGTCTGCAACACGTCCGACGCTTGAGTCAAATCAACGGTCGAGTTGACCTGCATCCGGTAGCGCAAATTGCGCCAGTCGTCCATCACGCCGCTCAGGCGAGCCTCGGCCATGGGCGAGCGCAAGACGAGTTCCTGAATCTCGGCGCGCGTCTGGTTGACGCGGCCGCGCGCCGTGATGTCTATCTGGTTGACGGGCCGCCCGTCGTAAACAAAAGTCGAGTTGGTCGAAGAGAACGTGACGCGGTTCATGCGGCTCTCTTCGGGCGCGCTTGGGTCTTCGGGCTCGACGGTGGCGACGATGTTGCGCGCCTCGCCGGAGATGTCGTGCCGCTCGTCGCCGTAGTGTATGACGGCATTGTTGAGAGCGATTTTGGCGGTCGAGTAAGAGAAGAGAATGCGCGCGTTCGGGTCCGGCTCAGGCAAGCGCAGGTTGCGGAAGTTGGAGTTGCCTTCGGCGTCGAACTTGACCCAAAGCTCAAGGCCGTCCAACTGCAAGTCCTGCAATTTGACGTTGCGGCGCAGGCTAATCGAGTAGAGGTCGTCTATGCGGACGGTGGCGAGGATGCGGTCAATCTTGCCGAGCCGCTCGCCGCTCTTCTCGTCGAAGAGTTCTATCTCGCGCATCTCGACGGTGCGCGGGCCAAATTTCGTCTCGAAGAATTTTATCTCGGCGCGGATGCCGTACTCCGCGAACGTCCCCTTAATCTGGTTGGCGATATAGCGGTCAATGTAGCCGAGCCGGTAGGCCACGAGGACGGCGAGCACGAGCAGGACGAAGAGGGCCGCGATCCCGATCGTGGCGAAAAGCGCGTTGCGGCGCGTGAGGAAGCGGCGGCGGCGGCCTTGAGGAGTTTTAGGCTCGGGGCGGTCGGCGTCGCGCTCGGCGGCGACCTCGGCCGCGGGCGGCAGAGGCTTATCCGTCTCCGATTGGAGCGCGGCCTTGACCTCCTTCTCTTTTTCCGGCGGCGACGGCTGAGATGGCTTTCCCTCGTCGCGGTCATCAACAGGCATAGACTAGAGTGCCGCCTTCGGCGCGGCCTATCAAATTAAATGTAGAGAGGAGAGCCGAAAGGTTTTTCGCACGCTCTTCGCTCCGTAGGAGCGACTGACAATAGCCCAGCACTTTAGTGCTGGGAAGAGATCAGGAATCGGCTTGAGTCCCGTAGGGACGGCTGAATCTCTCAGCCGTCCCTACGGGACTCAACTCAAAATCCCCGCACGATTCCCAGCACTAAAGTGCTGGGCTATTTTCAAACGTCCCGACGGGACACAAAGCAGACGGAGCTAATAATTATCCGCCGTCTCTTTCACATTAGCGGGAGAGCCGAGCGGGACGTTGCCGACGACTTCGAGGTCGAAGCCTTCGAGAGCGGCGACCCGCGGCGGGTGGTTCGTCAGGAGCAGGATGCGGCGCAGGCCCAGCTCGTGAAGAATCTGCGCGCCGACGCCGTAGTCCCGGTTCGCGCCGTAGCCGGTCTGCACGCTCGCATCCTGCGCGCTCAAGCCTTGCTCCTGCATCAGGCTGTAAGTCTTCAACTGGTGCACGAGGTCAAGGTTGTGCTCGCGCTGCCTGAGGTAAAGCACGACGCCGCGCCCCGCGGCCGCGATCTTCTCAAGCGACGTGTGAAGCTGAAAGCCGGTGTCGCCGATGAGCGAGCCGAACATGGCGAACGTGACGTTCTCCGTGTGGACGCGCACCAGCACGGGTTCCGGCGTCGTCACGTCGCCCATGACCATCGCCAAATGCACCTCGCCGTTAATGACATTCTCGAAGGCGACGGCGCGGAAGCGGCCGTAAACCGTCGGCATCTCTGTCTCGGCGGCGCAGCGCACCAGTGTCTCTTTGCGCATGCGGTAGCGCACGAGGTCCGCGACCGAGATGATTTTCAAGTCGTGCAGGCGCGCGAACTCTTCCAACTCCGGCAGCCGCGCCATCGTCCCGTCCGGGTTCATGATCTCGCAGATGACGGCCGACGGGTCGAGTCCCGCGATGCGCGCCAGGTCAACGCTCGCCTCGGTCTGCCCCGGTCGGACGAGCACGCCGCCTTTCTTCGCGCGCAAGGGGAAGACGTGGCCGGGGCGCGCGAGGTCTTGCGGGCGCGTCTTCGGGTCAACGGCCGTCAGGATGGTCGTCGCGCGGTCGGCCGCGGAGATGCCGGTCGTGACGCCCTTGCGGGCCTCGATGGAGACGGTGAAGGCCGTGCCGAGGAAGGAGGTGTTGTCGGCGACCTGCATCGTCAGGTGCAACTCGTCGCAGCGCTCTTCGGTGAGCGGCATGCAGATGAGGCCGCGGGCGTGCGTCGCCATGAAGTTGATGATTTCGGGCGTGACCTTCTCGGCCGCGCAGACGAGGTCGCCCTCGTTTTCGCGGTCTTCGTCGTCAACAATAATAATCATGCGCCCGTCGCGAATGTCTGCGGCGGCGTCTTCAATCGGAGCAAAGGGCATCGCGATTTACTCGGCTTCGGGTCAGGGAGATTCGGACGGCGACTATGTTACCCGAAAGCCTAGTTTTTTGCGACTGGCAATTGGGCGACTACCACCTACGGAAGCGTGAGTACGACCGCGCGCTAGAGTATTACCGCAAGACCGTAGAGATGGACCCGAGCCTGACCGTCGCGCAGATCGGGATCAGCAGGGCTTACGAGCATAAGGGGATGTACGCGGAGGCGATTGCGCAGTACGAGGCCGTGCGCGATAAATCGGAGAACAAACTGCTGCCGGGCGCGGCCGGCTACACCTACGCCGTCACCGGCAGGCGAGACGAGGCGCGCAAAATTCTCAAGCGGCTGACAAATGGCACAAAAGACTCGTCGGACAATCCTTTCCTGGTGGCAACCATCTACGCGGGCCTGGGCGAGAGGGACGCGGCTTTCGAATGGCTCGAAAGGGCTTTCGCCGAGCGCGCGCTGATGCCCGGCCCGCTGCTCTACGACCCGCGCCTCGACAATTTGCGCGACGACGCGCGCTACAAGGGGATGGTCAGGCGCATGAACCTGCCGTCATAACGCGCCGAACGCGCCGGTGGCCTTGGTCCCCTCTCCCTTTCGATCTTCAACCTCTTTCTTGATCTTGTTAGCCAGCTTCTCCGTGTCCAGGAAGACCGGCTTCTCGACCGGGATGAGTTCAATGTTAACGCCATCCGGCCTGCTGGCATCCGCGGCCGGCACGGTCAGCCGCTTGCCGAGCACGTCTCTGATTAATATCTTTTCGACGCGGCCAGGGAACAGGCGCGTCATCGCGCGGTAGACTTCCGGGTCCTTCTCGCCCGAGTCGCCGATCAGGATGAATTGCCGCCCCGGCAGGTTAATCATCAGTTCCGTTATCTGCTCGATCTTCTGTTCGAGCGTGGCCGTGTCGCCCGCGAGCACGAAGTTCCTGATGTCCTGCCAGGCCCCGCGGTCGAAAAGATTCTTCCTCATGCTCTTCAGGTGAAACGTGCCTTCGGGGAAGCCGCTTTCTTTGATGAGGAAGTCGCTGAGCAGCCTGTACAACTGCCAGGGGCTGCCCGAGACGTAATGGAACGAGACGTCGCCGCCGCCCTCCTGTAGTTTGCTGTAACGGCCGGGCATCTCCTCGACCGCCACGTAAGGCTTCAGAAAAGTTTTTATCAGCACGGGTTTCTTGCCCGCCGGGACTTCCGTCACCTTGATGGTGTCGTCAATGTCCGAGACGACGCACGTCCCCTGAGCGTCGAGCAGGCGGACGCGGCCCGTCCCCTTAAAGCCCGCGGAGGTCGCGGTGAGCGTCAACCACTTCGACCCGGACGCCTGCGCTTCGAGCAACTGCGCGGCCTGCGCGGCGGGGAGCTTAATCTCCTCCTCGATCAGCCCGTTCAGGTTCGTGTGCCTTGAGAGCTGGTAAGACTCGCCGGCCGGGCCTTTGTCGAAACTGATCTCGACGGACTCAAAGCTGTCGTCGTCGGCGACGAAGTCCCTGAGGCATTCTTTGAGCCTGCTCTTTTCGTCGTCGCTGAGCGGCCTGATCTCTCCGGGCTCGGCCATGTCCTTCTCGAAATGCTGCCTGGCCTTGAGCGCGAACAACTCCAGCGCCACGTTGCGGCGCTTGTGCACCCAGACGCGCAAAGGGATCGTCCACTCATCCTCGCCCGGCTTCTTGTAGCCGTAAGTCGGGTAGACGGTCACGTGCTTCTCTTTCCGCTCGAAGAAGCGGCGGATAAAACCAGGGATGAGACTCATGAGGTGCCTCCGCTCGGTCAGTGTTTCCGGCTTGTAAAACTCGGGCGTGACTTCGGCGCGAGGAATGGCGCGATGAGCGAGCGCCTATTTGTATCCCAGGTCAGCCAATTTTTCCAGAGTAAGCGCAGGACGCGCTCGACGTAGTTGGCGATAATTAGCGACTGACAGCTTCTTTTATATCTTCGCAGATGCCACGTAATGTTCGGTTCAACTCAGCCTCGGTCAGACTGTCAAGGGGCTGCGACGGGTCGTTGGCTGCTTGATACTCCGCGATCTCCGTCTCCTCGTACATGGAATCGCTGACGGCCACCCAGAGGATGGTCAAGCCCTCCTTCTCGGCCGCCTCCAACAGCGGGGGCAACTCGTGCTCGTTGATGAAGTCGGACGCGAGGAAGTTCGGGCTGACGAGAAGAACGGCCACTTTCGCCGAAGCCAAAGCCCTCTTTATTTCATCCCTCCATTTCGCCCCAACCAGAATGTCCGTGTCGGCCCAGATGGAGATTTTCTTACCCCGCGTCAGAGGCTTTAACATTATCCGAAGCTTCTCCAACCAGTCTTTATCCTCGTGACTGTAACTTATAAAAACCTGGTCGCGGGCGGGCTGTGACAAGGGCTCGCTTTTACCGCCCATTCTGCCAAGCAATTCCCTTCTCTCAAGCACATCGTCAACCAGCCCGCGCACGTCAATCATCTGGTAGCTTTTCTGACACTGAATGCGTTCCTGCCTGTCGTCCATGAACTGCCGCAAAGTCTCAAGCGGGTAAAAGTGCGGCTCCTGGCTGTTCTTACATTTGGCACAATTGCACGGAATCAATTTGCTGTACTTCAGACGCTTGTACGACGAATGAATCTTGTCCAACTCGTAATCACAATCGTCATCAACTCTTTTTTGTGACGACCTGCGACGCGGATTTTGATCTCCCGCTTGCCGTAATACTCCACTACCTCCGCTTTCGTCTCGTCCTTTTCAAGTATGACGCCGCTCCTCCAGACGTACCTTTGTTCGGCAATCAACTTGTGCACGGCGACGATGAACTGCGTCAGGATGCCCTTGGGCATGAACGATTCGTACTTGTAGCGCAGGATGAGATTGTCCGCCTCGTCCCAGTCGTACTGCGGCTGGTTCTCCGTCAGCAGTTGCGGGGCGATGTAGAACTCGCTGTTCGGAATCCGGTAGCACAGCTTGAAATTAATCATCAACTGCAACAACTCGTCCTGCATGTTGGCGTACTCCGCCTCGTGCCAGATGTCCGCCAGATCGTCGCGGTTGAACTTCCCCAGATTGCCGACGACCGTCTTATTGTCCAGCACCTTGTAGACTGCATCAGTGCCCCACTTCGGCTTGAGAATAATCGTCTTCTTCAGCAGCGGGTCTTCCTGAAAGTGCAGGCACACGCCCAGGTCGTGCAGGTAGCCGCTCAGTTGCAGCTTGTCCTTCAACTCGCGGAAGCCGTTCTCCTCGCAGATGTCCAGATATTTTTCCAGGCTGATGTGATTGCGCGAATCTCTTTCCAGCGCCTCCCTCACCTTCACCCACGTTTTGGGTAGTGGCGCGCCGACCTGCGGCAGCCGGCTGATGTAATGCTTGACCTCGGCCAGGATTTTATCCAACCCCCGGTTGGTCGCAAGATTGGTCGCTAATGTTTCTTTAAGATTGGAGAACTGCCCGCGCAGTTGATTGACATTGATTTCACGATGGCGGTCCTGCTTCTCATTCTTAACAATCAACAACGGGCTGTTGTCGCTCAACAATTCGACCGCATTGAGCCAGTAATAGAAATCCGTATCCTCCTTCCGCGTGTCCGCCATCAGGATGTAAAGCGACCGCTTGGTCAAAAAGAACTGGTGAGTCGCATGATAAATTTCCTGACCGCCGAAGTCCCAGATGTTCACACGGAACGGCTGCCCGTTCTCCATCTTGAACTCCCACCTGATAACCTCAATGCCCTTGGTCGAGTCTTCTTCTTGCAGCTCATACTCAGGATTCTCGATCTTTTTAGCCAGCGACGTTTTCCCCGCCTCGCCTTCCCCGACGATGAGCAGCTTGGCCTCGTACAGATGGTCCGTCCCCTCCGCTTCGATTTGCCTGAAGTATTCCTTGATCGCCTCAATGCCCTTCTCGACGACTTCCGGCGGCGGGGTTTCTATAGGATTTCCACTTAAGATCAAGTCTTTTAGATTTTCGAGCCGCAATATTTTCGGAGAGATTTTTTTAATCTGATTTGTATCTACTGTTACATTAGAGTTGCTGTACAAATTCAATTCTTCCAGCGAAGTCAGCTCATAAATGGCTTCGGGAATAGATGTCAGACGATTATTGTGCAGAGAGAGAATAGTAAGTTTTTGTAGTTGACTGAAAGATTCGGGAAGGGTTGTTAATTGATTTGAGCCTAAATAAAGCTGGCGCAAGTTCCTCAATTTCCCGACTGAATCGGTGACAGAGCTTACTTGATTGTTGACAAGCCACAGCTCCTCTAATTTTTCCAGACAGAATAAGGATTCCGGTACAGCCGCTATATCGTTTGCGCTTAAATTTAGGTTTGTTAAATTTTGCAGTTGTGACATCCACTCTGGAATAATCGCTATCCTATTGCTTACCAGAATTAGGATTTCCAGGTCTTTTAGCTCTGCCATCCACTCTGGAATCCGTTCTAAATTACATGAGCTTAATCCAAGCTTTTTAACTTTCGCAGTGAGGAGAGCGATTCAGTAATGACCGTAATTTTATTGGAGCTTAAGTCAAGGCTCTTCAAATTCTGCATTCGAGAGAGCCCTTCAGGGATCGAAGTCAACCCGCAACCTTGAAGGCTTAGTTCTTCCAAATTCTCTAGTGCGGCTGGCAGGGCATAGGTTGGGCGGCGGTAACCACCTAAAGGGTTACCATCTAAGACGAGTATCTTTAAGTTTCGTAGTTTGGAGACGGCCGTAGGAACGTAAGTCAACGAATTGTCTGTTAAGTCTAATTCCTCCAGGTGATCCAATTTGAGAAGTTCTTTGGGGAATGAAATCAGCTTGTTCCCTTCGCTTGTGACAGAACTGCTGCTCAAGTCTAGTTTTTTGAGCTGTTGTTCTTTAGCTTCTTGTATTTTATCGAGGATGTGTGCCCAAAACTTGCTCATCTGCTCGCTCCTTGTAAGGAAGTCCCGGTGGCGTCCGGCTTGAGGTTATCAATGCGAAGGAGAATTTACTGAAAGGCGTGAAGGTTTCCTCCTTGACGTTGCGATGATAACGGCCCGTGAGGCGTCAGGCGGCCACGAATACAGGAATAAAAGAGCAGCGCCTCACGGGACGGGGCTTATTTATAACCCAAGTCGGCTAGCTTCTCTACAGTTAATGTTGATCTTTCTTCACGCAGGCGTGGGTCAACCGCGAGGATGCGCTCGACGTACTTGGCGATGATGTCGGCTTCGAGGTTGACTTCGTCGTTCGGCTTGAGGTGCGAGAGGTTCGTGACGGCCCAGGTCTTGGGGATGACGGCGATCTCGAAGTATTCGTCGGTGAGTGCGGCGACGGTCAGGCTGATGCCTTCGACGGCGACTGAGCCTTTGAAGACGAGGTAGCGCGCCACGTCCGGCGGGTAAGCGATGCGCACGGTCCAGGAGCCGCCGTGCTCGGCGGCGGAGAGGAAACGGCCGCGGGCGTCCACGTGGCCCTGTACGATGTGGCCGCCGAGGCGCGTGGCGGGCGTGACCGCGCGTTCCAGATTAACGACAGAGCCCGCGCGCAGGCGGCCCAGGGTCGAGCGCTGCAAAGTCTCGCGCGAGCCGTCGGCCGCGAACGAGTCGGCGCGCACATCCACGGCCGTCAGGCACACGCCGTTGACCGCGATGGAATCTCCCTCGCGCGTGCCTTCCATCACGGCGCGCGCCTCTATCACCATTCGCACGCCCTCGCCGCGCCGCTCGACGCCGCGCACGCGCCCCAACTCTTCGATGATTCCGGTGAACATAGGCTTGTATAAGTGTGACCAATCAGATTGTAGCATCTTACGGAGCGACTATTGACATTTACCTTTCAAGGGGAATATCGTGCGCTCGTTCGCGGTCCTCGCTTCCTGCTGTCGAGAGCCATCCCTCGTCAGCCTCACGTCAGTCGCGGTAAAACGTCGTTCAGTCTGAAGACGTTTAGAAAGTTCCGCGACCAGGGCTCGCTCACCAATTCAAGGAGCTTCACATGCGAAAGATTGCTGTTTCATTTTGCAGGCGGACGGCCTTGCTCTGTCTAGCCGTAGCCGTTATGAATCTTCATCCGGCGGCCGTGCTCGGCGCGTCATCGGGAACGCCCGTGCCGGCTGCGGGGGTGTTGAGCGTCAGCGGGAGCGTTCTGGTGGACGGCACCCCCGGCCTCTCGGGACAGACCTGCTTTTCGGGGAGCACTTTCGTCGTCGCGGAGCGGTCGCGCTCCACACTCATGCTGCGTAATCGCGGGCGCGTCGAGCTGTCGCCGGAAACGACCCTGAAGCTGGACTTCTCCGACGAGAGCGCGACGGGCGCGCTCGACGCCGGTCGGCTGCGCGTCTTTGTTCCCGCGGGCGTCGCCGCGCGTTTCACCACCGCGAACGCCGCCGTCCGTTCAGACTCCGGCCAGCCGGCCCTGTTCAGTGTGGAGATCGAGCGTGGCGGCGCGACAACGGTCTCCGTGGAACTGGGCCAGGTGGAGATGAGCGCCGGCAAACGTACAGAGGTGGTCAGCGCGGGCCAGTTTCTTTCGACCAACGGCGGCTCACAACCTCTGCCGAGCCCGCGCCAGCGCTTCAGCGGCAACCAGAAAGTCATACTGGGGATTGGCCTCGGTTTGCTGGGCGCCGTGATCGCCATTATTTTCACACGAAAGCCCGCGGAGCTGGATTTCGGCGGGTGTGTAGTAGTCCCTTCGCCGGGGGGGGACCCGGACCCTGAGTGCTGACCTTAAGACCTACGAAATGATTTTTCTCACATGAGGCTCAAAGGCGCGATTGAGCAATGCGCTTTCGAGCGTCGGGTCTCACACGCCCCGACGGAGGATGCGAAATGACAACACGGCGGACTCTCATCATCCAGACATTCGTGCTCTTGCTGGTGACCTCTCAACACAATTACGCGCAAACCGAAGCGCCGAAGTATGAGTTCGGCGCGCAGTTCACTGTCCTGCGCATCAATGATTTGGAGATTACGGAGCCGGGCTTCGGCGGCAGGTTTACTTATAACCTGACCGACAACATCGCGTTCGAAGCCGAAGGGAACATCTTTCCCAGAGAAGCGCGTGTGCGAAGTGGACTCTTTCGAGACTTTATCCTACAGGGCGGACACAAGACGCAAGGGCTCTTCGGAATCAAGCTCGGAGCGCGCCGAAAAAAATTTGGCGTCTTTGGGAAGCTGCGACCGGGGTTCGTGCATTTCAGCCGCCTGGAGGAGGGTACTGATTTCTTCTTTTGCAGGCCGCCTTCGTGCACACCTTTTTTTCTGCCCTACAGTGTAACCGATTATGCGCTGGACGTAGGCGGTGTCGTCGAGTTTTATCCGTCACGCCGGACCGTCGTCCGTTTTGACGTAGGAGACACTATCATCAAGCCCAGTTCTAACAGACAAGTAGCTATTCCCGTCGAGGACTTCCCGACAGTTCTAATCATTCGCTCGACCAGCCATAACTTGCAATTCAGCGTCGGCGTGGGCTTTCGTTTTTAGCAGCGCGGGGACGCGGCGAGGATGAATATTTTTATCGCCGCGTCTCCGCGTCTCCGCGTCCCCGCGTCTCTCCCCTCTTCTCGCGGACGGCTTCGAGCATCCGCCCGAAGACTTCTTCGATTGACAGTTCCGTCGAGTCTATACGGACGGCGTCCGGGGCAGCGACGAGCGGCGAGTCCTCGCGCGTGGTGTCGCGCCGGTCGCGCGTGTTGATCTCGATCAGAGTCTCCTCGAAGGACGCATCGCGCTCCTTCATGCGGTCCTCATCGTAGCGGCGCTGGGCGCGCTCTTCGGGCGCGGCCGTCAGGAAGAATTTCACGTCCGCGGAGGGGAAGACAATTGTGCCTATGTCGCGCCCGTCGAGGACGACGCCGCCCGCGCGCTCGCCCAACTCGCGCTGGCGGGAGACGAGCTTGCGCCGCACCTCCGGGATGGCCGAGATGACGGAGGCCGTGTGGCTCACCTCTTCGGTGCGTATCTCCTCGGACACGTCGCGCCCGTCGAGCATCACCTGCAACGAATCGGGGTCGCCCGCGAGGTTGATGTCGGCCTCACCAACCACGCGCGCGACCCCCGCCTCGTCGGTCGTGCTCACGCCCGCCCCGATGACCGCCAGGGCCGCCGCCCTGTACATCGCGCCCGTGTCAATGTAGAGCAGCCGCAGCTCGCGCGCGAGCAAGCGCCCCAGAGTTGATTTGCCCGCCCCCGAAGGGCCGTCTATAGCAATAATCATAAGACAGTAATCAGTAGTCAGTAATCAGTAGTCAGTCAATCAGTTTTTTAGCTGACTACTGACTACTGATTACTGATTACTCGTTGTACCTCTTTCAGTGTCGTTTCAATGTCGTCGCGGGAAACATCGTAGTGCGTGACCATGCGGACCTCGGGGCCGAAGGCGATAGCCAGGACGCCGCGCTCCCTGAGGCGCGCGCAGATTTCGGCGGACGTTTTCCCGGTCGCGGTGATGTCGAAGAGGACTATGTTGGTGACGACCGATTCGGGGTCTATCCGTATGCCTTCAATTTGGGCCACCCCCTCGGCCAGACGGCGCGCGTTGGCGTGGTCTTCGTGGATGCGCGGGGGCGACTCTTCGAGCGCAACGAGCGCCGCGGCGGCGAGGACGCCGGACTGGCGCATCCCGCCGCCCATGACTTTGCGCCAGGAGCGCGCCTCCTGTATGAAGGCGCGCGTGCCCAGGAGCAGAGAGCCGACCGGCGCTCCCAGCCCTTTCGACAGACAAAACATCACGGAGTCTGCGGCGCGTGCCAGCTCCGCCACCGATTCATTGAGTGCGGCGCTCGCGTTGAAGATGCGCGCGCCGTCCAGATGAACCGGGAGGCCGACGGCGTGGGCGCGCTCGCAAATCTCCCGCGTGCGCGCGCCCGTGTAGACGCGGCCGCCCGCGAAGTTGTGAGAGTTCTCAAGCGTGATGAGTCCGGTCGGCGCGACGTAATAAGGGCCGCCGACGTGTAAGACCTCCGCAATCTCTTCCCAGTTGAGAATGCCCGAGCCGTCGCGGCTGCGGACGGGGCGCGCGAGCGTGCCTGAGACAGCGGCCATCGCCGCCATCTCATAGTTGAAGATGTGCCCGCGCTCTTCGATGACGACTTCGGTGCCCGGCCGCGTGTGCAGCTTGATGGCGACCTGATTGCCCATCGAGCCCGTTGGCACAAAAATCGCGGCCTCCTTCTCGAACATCTCGGCGGCGCGCTCCTGCAAGCGGTTGACGGTCGGGTCTTCGCCGTACACGTCGTCGCCCACCTCCGCGTCCATCATCGCGCGCCGCATCGCGGGCGTCGGCTTCGTCACTGTGTCGCTGCGTAAGTCAATCATAAAAACAGGAGTCAGAATACAGAATCCAGGAGTCAGGAATAAGAGAATTGAATCCGGTAGCTTTCAGCCATTCATTCTGAATTCTGACTTCTGGATTCTGTATTCTGCTTTGTCCTAGACGAACGTTACGAAAACTTCGTTAGAAAAAAGCGCGCCGGAGGCCGTCAGGCGGAGCAGGTCGTCGTCCAGCTCAATTAACCCAGCCTCACTCAGATCGCGCCAGGTCGTCCGCGTACTCGTCGCGCAAATCCGCGCCGAAGCGCGCGCGGTATTCCGCGAGGTTCACGCCGCGCATCAGGCGCAGGCCCAGAAAGATGGTTTCGGCGCGCGCGGCCCGCTCGTCCAGGGGGGTCGTCTCGACTACAGGCGAGCGTCCCATCTCAATCAACTCGGTGTAGCGCGCGGCGTCGCGCTCGTTCGACCAGCGCGTGCGGCGTCCGTCGTAGGAGTGCGCGGAGCAGCCGAAGCCGTAGACGGCGTCGTGAATCCAGTATTTAGTGTTGTGGCGCGATTGATAGCCGGGCAGGCAGAGATTGGAAATTTCGTAGTGCTCGTAGCCCGCGACGCACGCGCGCTCAAGCATCATGCGATACATCTCCGCCGCGAGGTCGTCGTCGGGTTGGGGCTGCGCGCCGCGACGTATCTGGTCGGCAAGCGGCGTACCCTCGTGTACTTCCAGAATGTAGAACGACAAATGCTCTGGCCGAAGCGCGAGTGCTTCTTCGAGGTTGCGCGACCAGGCGGGAAGCGTCTGCGCGGGGAGCCCGGCGATGAGATCGAAGCTGATGTTGGTGAACCCCGCCTCGCGCAGTAGGGAGAAGGTCTGGCGCACGTCGGCGGCGGTGTGCGTGCGGCCCAGGCGCTTGAGTTCATCGTCGTCAAAAGTCTGCGCCCCGAAGCTCGCGCGGTTGACGCCGAGCCCGCGGAACTCGCGCAAGGCGTCGAGCGTCACGGTGCCCGGATTCATCTCCATAGTCACCTCGGCGTCCGCGCGGACTCGGAAGCGCGCGCGCACGGCTTCGAGGATGAGAGCGGCCTGGGCGGGCGTGAGCAGGCTCGGAGTGCCGCCGCCGAAGTAGATGGTGTCAACGTCCGGCCGGGTTTCGCCTGACTGAAAATCCTTAATCTCGCAGGCGACCGCACGGACGTAACGCTCCGCCAGTCCGCCGTCGTATGGACCTGTGGCGAAGTCGCAATAAGAGCAGCGCGCGCGGCAAAAAGGGATGTGTATGTAGATTCCGGCAGGCTTCATCACGTTTCGCCTTGATTATAGCACGCGCGCCCGAACCGGCAGACTAACGACATCGTGGCTCAATCCCTTTGCGCCTTTGGTATTTCTTAGCGCCTTTGCGTGAACAGTTGATGTTTCGCGCAAAGGCGCAAAGAGAAAACTTAAGGCGCAAAGAAGTTGAGTATGCGTTGTGCGATGTTAGGTACGGAAGCGTACAGGATTTTGGTGTGGATGAGAATATGACGGACAATTTTCGCCGTGTATGATTTTTAAGAAAGATGTTGGAGGCGCGTTTTGTTCTGCCGCTGAACTAATCTAACAATTTCTCCAAACTTCCCGCACACAATCACGGCATAGTGCTTGATTGAGTAATAGGCCAATCAGGTGAACACGGATGTTTTCCAGTCTCCGACTATTTTGTTGGCGTGTTCATTTCATCAACAACCAACGTAAGCACCTACTGAGGGAGGGTAATCTAAGATGAAAGAAGATGAAGAAGGAATAGGCGGCGGTAGCGGCTCTGGTTCTGGTAGCTCCGGCGGCGACGGTGGCAGCACCTCTGGCGGTGGCGGCGTTACTGGTGGTTCATCCGGTGGTGGATCGGGCAGCGGCGGCAGTGGCTCCGGTGGAAGCAGCGGCGGCTCAAGCGGAGGCGGCTCGGGCTCGGGCGGTTCATCCGGTGGTTCCGGCGAGAGCGGCGGTTCGTCAGGCGGCGGCAGCGGCTCCGGTGGTTCATCGGGCGGCGGCGGCGGCTCTAGCTCCGGCGGAGGTGGCGGAAGCTCATCAGGAGGCGGCGGTGGCAGCTCATCGGGCGGCTCCGGCGGCTCTGGCGGCTCGTCGGGCGGCAGTGGCGGCGGCAGCGGTTCGGGCGGAAGCAGCGGCGGATCGAGCGGCGGCGGCTCCGGCTCGGGCGGCTCCTCGGGTGGTTCCGGCGGAAGCGGCGGGTCATCCGGCGGCGGCCAGTAATCGCCGAAGCGAAACTCTCAACACTCTCTACTAACTACAAACAAGCGCGCGGCGACTGCCACAGGCAAGTCGCCGCGCGCTCTCAGTTTTTAAACGGACTATTTCTTCGCGGGCTCAAGGCGCTTCTGGCTGCCGTCGCCGCTGACGGTGCGGCTCGCGTTGCGCGCGACGCGCTCGGCTTCGCCGAAGGCGCGGAGGAAGTTTTCGCCCAGGATTTTGCGCACGTCCTTCTCGCTGTAGCCGCGCCGCAAAAGCTCGTAGGTGAGGACGGGCAATTTTGCTATGTCCTCCATGCCGACGGGCAGGCTCGACACGCCATCAAAGTCAGACCCAATGCCTACGTGGTCAACGCCCGCGACTTTAGCGATGTGGTCTATGTGGTCGATTAAGACGGAGAGCTGCGTCGGCGGCAGGGGGTTCGCGTTGAAAAGTTTGTCCCTCTCTTCCGAAAGCCGCTTCGGGTCGTCTTTGAACTGCTCCGCGAGCGCGTCGAGTTGCGGCTTCAAGCGCTCGTTGCGCTCCTTGTTCGCGTCGAGCGCCTTCTGGTCTATGAAGAGCGGAAAGAAGTTGACCATCACGACGCCGCCGTTCTTAGCGATGCGCCGAAGAAGCTCGTCCGGGATGTTTCTCAAGTGCGTGTTCAGAGCGCGCGCCGAAGAGTGCGAGGCGATGACCGGCGCGGTCGAGATGTCCAGCACGTCCGACATGGTCTTGTCGGAGACGTGCGAGATGTCCACGAGCATGCCCAAACGGTTCATCTCGCGCACGACCTCGCGCCCGTACTCAGACAGCCCGTTGTGCTTCGCCGTGTCGCAGCAGGCGTCGGCCCAGTCGTTCGTGTTGTTGTGCGTCAGCGTCATGTAGCGCACGCCGAGCCTGTAAAAATCGCGGAGCGCCATCAGCGAGTTCTCAATCGCGTGCCCGCCCTCTATGCCCATCAGCGCGGCAATCTTGTCCTGCTTCTTCGCGCGCCGTATGTCTGCCGCGGAAGTCGCCATCATGATCTTGTCCGGGTGGCGCTCGGCCGCGCGGTAAACCAGATCAATCTGGTCGAGCGCGCGCCGCGCCGAGCCGCCTTCCGCAGCGTACTTCCTATCAACGTAGACGGAGAAGAACTCCGCGGTCAGCCCGCCCTCCTTCATGCGCGCGAGGTCCGTGTGATACTTGCCGACCGACGGCGTGCCCAGGTCGTAGCCCTCGTCAATCATCATCGAGGTGATGTCGTTGTGCGTGTCAACGACAATCGCCTTGCGATGAATCTTGAGCGCCTCGCGCCACAGGCGTTCGTCACGCTGCTGCGTCGTCGTCACCGAAGTTCCCTGCGTGTTGGTCGTCCCTTGTGAAAGCGTGCGTGGGGCGAGCGTCAAGAGGAGCAGGCCGAGCGCGACGAGCGACGAGAGTTTCCGTTTATTCATTGGCTGTCCGTCTTTTTGATAGATGTGATGCGGGAGCGCGAAAACTCTAGCCTACTTCACGCTGCCCCGCAACCTGCGAAAAAGCCACGCGAGCGCGACCAGTGCGGCGGCGGGAATCCAGACCCAGACGACCTCGCTCTTAATCACTTCCGCCCCGCGCGGGCTGAAGAAGCGGTCCAGGCTGAGCGGCGAGACTTCTATCGGCCGCCACGGGAAGAAGTAGCGCGAGGCATCAAAAGGCGCGAAGAAGGCCACGCCCGAGCCGCCGTCCGTCAGCGCGTCGAGCAGGCCGTGCGACGCCGTCACCACGAAGAAATAGAGCACGAGCCAGGGCGTTTTGAACGGTCGAGTTTTTCTGAAAGCCAGCCAGACGACGAGGAGCGCGACTACCAGCGCGAAGAAGAGCGAATGCGAAAGCCCCCTGTGCCCGAGCATGGAGCCCCGCAAGCCGAAAGAGAAACCGACGACATCGGCGTCCGGCAAGATGGCGCACAGCGCCGTGAGCAGCCAGAACCGCGCCGGCATCTTTCGAGCGCCGGCACTCGCTTTTCCCACGGCGAGCGCCGCGACCGCGTGCGTGAAAATTGTTGGCATAGTAAGAGACCGCTTACTGATTCACTCAACCCTTTGCGCCTTTGGTTTTTCTTTTATTGCGCCTTTGCGAGAACGGCTGTTTCACGCAAAGGCGCAAAGTTAAGACGTAAGGCGCAAAGGGTTGAGTTAAGGTTTTGTAATGCTCTTTTATTTAACTAGCCACGTCGGCAGCACGCCTGTCAACTGTGGCTGTCCACATTACCGTGCGCGCCGGGCGGGATTAGATTTACAATATGAGCATGTCTATTCTGATCGCCGAAGACAACGTCGCGCAGCGCCGCTACCTGCGCGAGATTCTGGAACGAGAGTTCGCTTCGCACGCGCCCGTGATAGAGGCCGGCGACGGCGAGCAGACGATTGAGCTGGCCTTAAAGCACCGGCCCGGCCTCTGCGTGCTGGACATACAGATGCCCAAGCTCTCGGGCGTGAAGGCTGCGCGCGCCATCTGGAAAGACTACCCCGCCGCGCGCATCATCTTCTGGACGCAGTTCCCACACGAGATTTACATCAACGAGATTCGTAAGATCATCAAGTCCGTGCAGCCGCCGCCCGCTTACGGCTTCATACACAAGAACAACCCCGAGTCGCGCTTCCTGCGCTTCGTCGCCGCCGTCCTCGAAGACGGCGCGGACATGATTGACCCCGCGTTCAAGGACTCGTTCAAGCGCCCGCTCCTGACGGAGTTCGAGGCCGAGGCGCTCTACTACCTCGCGCTCGGGCTCTCGAACTGGGCCATCGCGCGCAAGTGCAGTCTCAGCTTGCGCGGCGTCGAGAGCCGACTCGCCACGCTCTACGAAAAGCTCTTCGTCTCGATGCCCGAGGGCACGCAGAACGAGGCTTACGACAAGCTCGCCTATAACGTCCGCACGCGCGCCTTCTTCGAGGCGCTGCGGCGTGGGCTGCTCAACTCGGACGAATTGGAGACGGCCGCGCACGACCTGGAATCCTGGATCGAGCGCGACCGCAAGCGTTACAGTGACGAACAGAAGGCGGAGTCCAGGAAGCACTAACGAGTGAACACGCATGAGCGATGACGGAAGAAATCTCACGCAAAGGCGCAAAGACGCAAAGACCTTTAGCAAGTAAGAGCCTTGCCGCATTCTGTCTGCTCATCGCTGTCGTCTTCTTCACAGTTCCCTTCCTTCTTTTGGCACAGAACGCGAACCAGCCCCCCGCGCGTCCGGCCGAGTCGGCGCAAGCCACACCAACAGTAACTCCGACGCCAACGGCGACACCGACGCCGACGCCCACACCGACGCCGCCGTCCACGCTGCACCAGTGGGGCGCGGTGACGCTCTTTCACGGGCTGCCGTCGAACCGCGTGCGCGCGATTGCGCAAGATGCGGACGGCGCGATGTGGTTCGGGACGGACGCGGGGCTGGCGAAGTATGACGGGCGGCGCACGCAGGCCGTCACGGCCGAGGGCTTGAGCGGGAAGCGCGTGCTCGCGCTCAAGCTCGACGAGGACGGCGTGCTCTGGGTCGGGACCGAAGACGGCGCGGCCCGCGCGCGCGGCGGCGAGTTTCAATTCATCAAGGAGACCGCTGGCAAATCAATCACGGCCATCATCACACCCGAGCGCGGGCGCGCGATTCTAGCCA
Organism: uncultured Acidobacteriota bacterium; assembly: GCA_963711585.1. Lineage (GTDB taxonomy): Bacteria > Acidobacteriota > Blastocatellia > Pyrinomonadales > Pyrinomonadaceae > QHXM01. The sequence goes on from CAVQEU010000001.1 coordinate 98,816, forward strand.
CAGAGCAGGGCGTCGTCTTCGACTGCCGGACCAATTCCGACAAGACGTTGGAGGTTCGGAGCAGCCCTTCGGAGCCTCTACAGAGCGCGGCCGTGGACGAACCGGGCGCGCTCAAACTGACCAGCCTGGCGATGAAAGACGGCGTGCTTCACGTCGGCACGCGCAGCCGCGGAGTCTTCACGACCGCTGGCGGCGTCTTCACGGAGATTCAGAGCCGCCCGCGCGCCTTCTTCATAGAGACGATTGAACAGGACGCGCGCGGCCGTCTCTGGTACGGCGCGAAGGCGCGCACCGAAGACAGCGGGCTCTATGAGGCCGGGGACGCGTTGAAGCCCGTCAAGGTCGGCGCGGGGCTCGGCACCGTGATGGCCTTGCGCGCGGGCGCGGACGACGACATCTGGGTCGGCACAAACGGGCGCGGCGCTTTCCGCTATGGCAACGACGCGCGCCTGTTGGAACGCTTCACGTTCGAGGGGACGGCCGGCGGCCTTCGTTCCGATTTCGTCTTCTCCATCTTCGTTGACCGCGAGGAGGTCATCTGGTTCGGCACGGACCGCGGCGTCTGCCGCTACGACCCGCACGCGCCGCGCGTCGAGAACGTTTCCGCGGACGCCGAGAGCAACTTCGTCCGCGCGCTCTTCGAGACTCCCGACGGGCAACTGCTCGCAGGCACGAATCGCGGGCTCTTCGTTTACGGGAGCCAGGCGCGAGCGTGGCGCGTCGTTCCCGGCCTCTCTCAGAGCGCCGTCTTCGCGATTGCCCAGGACAAGTCGGGCCGCATTCTCGCGGCCGCGGCCGACGGACTTTATCGGAGCGAGAAGGCGTCGCGAGCGGGCGCGTTGTCTTTGCAGCGCGTCGAAGGAGGCGGCGCTGAGGCGGGCGCGAAGGAGAACGTGCGCGGCGTCGCGGAGTTCGAGGGGAAGCTTTACGCGGGCACGTTCGGGCGCGGCGTCGAACGCCTGGACCGCGACGGCCGCACTCTGATTTGGCCCACGGGTCAGACGGCGACCGCCCAGGAGCGCGATGTCGTCAGCCTGCAAACTGACCGTAGCGGGCGGCTCTGGATAGGCACCGCGCTCGCCGGCGCGTTCGTCTACGACGGCCGCGAGGTCAAATCAATCCCCGCGCTCGACCGTCTTAAAGGAAGCGCCGTCTGGGCAGTCGCCGACGCGGGCAACGACCGCCTCTGGTTCGCCTCCGCGCGCGGCCTCTATCTTTACCACGCGGGCGCGCTCAAAGAAGTGGCACAGAATCTGGACGTGCGTAGCGTGCTCGCGGACGGGGCCGAGACTGGTTCGGCGGGCGCGTGGTGCGCGACGACGGGGGGCGGCCTGCTGCGCGTCCGTTTGGACGACCAGGTGGGCGCGGTCGTCTCGCGCCTCGACGCCGAGCAAGGGCTGCCGTCGCAGAACGCCTTCGCCATCCTGCCCGCGCGCGACGATGACAACACACTGCTCGTCGGGACAAGCCGCGGTGTGGCGCGTTACAGTCCGGGGCGCATCCCTCCCGTCCTGACTCCCGTGCGCGTCATCGGACAGAACGCGCACCAGTTGGACGAGCTACGCACGGGCCTGCGCCTGGAGTACCCGCAGAACAGTCTCCTCTTCGACGCGGCCGCGACGAGCAGCCGCACTTACCCGGAACAGTTCCAGTACGCCTTTCTGCTACAGGACGCGCGCGGCCGCGTCATCAAACAGAAATTCTCGCACGACGCGCAGTTCGCGATGGAGGACTTGAGCCCCGGCGGCTACAGGGTCACGGCGCGCGCCTTCTCGAAAGACCTCGTGCCGAGCGCGCCTTTCACGTTCGAGTTCGCGGTCGCGGGCGCTCCCTTCCCCTGGACGACCGTCTCGCTCTCCGTGCTGCTGGCGCTCGCGTTAGTCGCCTTGTGGTGGGGCTATCACCAGAACCGCAGGCTCGCGCGCACCGGCGCGACGCTCGTGGACACGAACCGCCAACTCGCGGACGCGCGCATGCAGCTTGCCAACGAGACGGAGGCCGAGCGCCGCAGAATCGCGCGTGACCTGCACGACCAGACGCTCGCAGACCTGCGCCACCTGCTGATGCTGACGGACCAGTTGCCCGCCAACGGCGGCGCGCACGCACAGCACAAGGCTGAACAGGTCGCCCCCGCGGTCTTTCGCTCCGAGATAGAATCAATCTCGCACGAGATTCGGCGCATCTGCGAAGACCTGAGTCCTTCGGTTTTGGAGAACGTCGGTTTCAGCGCCGCGCTGGAGTGGGCGCTCTCGAACGCCGTGACACACGCGCCGCCCGAGCGCAAGTTCGAGTACGAGTTCGTCGCGGACGAGAATCTGGAAGAGAGGCTCAATCTGCAACGCGCGACCGAGATGCAGATTTACCGCATCTTGCAGGAGGCCGTCAGCAACATCTCGCGCCACGCAAAGGCCACGCGCGTGCGCCTCACGGTCCAGACGACCGGCGCGGGCGAGTTTCTGCTCACGCTCGAAGACAACGGACAAAACTTCGACCCGCAGGACGTGAAGATCAAACAGGGGCGCGGGCTGGCGAACATACGCGCGCGCGCCAGCCTCATCGAAGCCGAAGTCAACTGGAAGCGACGCGCCGAAGGCGGGACAGAATTCACGCTGCGCAAGGCCGGCGCGGTCAAACCTCTCAGACGCGAACCGCAGGTTGAATGACTTGGGCTTTAATCAGACCCTTTCCATCAACTCGATTCGGTTGCCGAACGGGTCGAAGAAGGAGAGCCGGTCGAGGCCGGGGACTGGAATCTCGTCTTTAACCTTCACCTGATTCTCTTGCAGATATTCTCTGACTTGTGCCAGTTCTTCGACCTCGAAGGCCGGGTGGCGTTTCGATTTGCCCTGCACGTCTTCGACGCCGATGTGCAGTTGGATGTCCGCGACCTGGAACCAGAGGCCGCCGTTCGGCTTCAGCGCGTCCGGCTTTTCGATCTCTTCGAGGCCGAGCACTTGGCCGTAAAACTCCCTGGCGCGCTCCTCCTCGCCAACGGGGATGCAAAGCTGCACGTGGTCTAATCTCTTGAAGTGAACTTTCAATGATGACTCTCCTTCCGATTGAGAAAGTATAATTCAAACCGGCCGCCGACACATCCTCCGCCACGCTCCCCGACCAAATCTTTGTTCATCATCCAATTTTTCGTAGAGAAATTTATTTCCCGCAACAACGCTAACGCCACTGGCGCGCATCACAGCCCCAAAATCGCTGTGCGCTGGTTCCGGGCCTGCGATTTGCATCAAGCGAAAGCAAGATAATCAAGAGCTACTCCCCAGGCTGAAGTTTGTCTGCATCACGGTTCAACTTTCAAAAGTTTGATCGGAGGGTCACACGATGCGACGCCGAAGCTGGGCCATCCTGTTGTTCTGCCTCTTGACCGTCTCCCCGCTCCTTTCCCAACTCTCGTCGGCCAAGACCGCCTTGCGCGTCAACGAAGCCGAGACGAGGATTCTGCTCGAAGACAACCAGGCGCGCGTCTCGCTCGCCCTGGAAAACCCCACGGGGCACTCCTTCCCCGCACACGTCCAACTCGCAGTGCTCGACCCCGACGGCAAAGCCATCGCCACCGTCGAGAGCGACGAGATCATCAGGGACGGGAGCTTCGCGCTCGTCACGCCGCTGCCACTACGTCCAAAAGATTTGAGCGGCGCCGCCCGCAGCGAGGTGCTCTGGTATCGCCTGCGCTACCGCATCACGCCGCCCCCGACCGCGGGCGAAATTGGCACAGGCGGGATAGAGGGCATCGTCTCGCTCTCCGAAATCACGCCCGACATTTTTCAGCTTCGCGTCGTTGCGCCTCAGCTCGGGAGCGCTGGCACGCGCTATCGCGCGCAGGTCTTCACGACCCACCCGGTTACGATGCGCCCGGTCAAGGGCGTGAGCATCGAGGCGAAGCTCAACTTCGACGGTGACGACCTTCAGGACGCGCAACTCGCGGGCGTCACGAACGCGGACGGCCACGCCGAGTTCGACTTCGACCTCCCGGCGAAGATAGAGGGCCAGGAACACTTTCACCTGGAGTTCGTCGCGCGGCGCGGGCCGCTGGTCGAGCAGGCGGAGGAGGCTATAGACTTCGACCGCGCATCGCAAATCTTCGTCAGCACGGACAAGCCGCTCTATCAACCCGGCCAGGTGCTGCACGCGCGCGCCCTCCTCTTCGACTCGCTCAAGCGCGCTCAGCCAGGGCGCGACGCCACGCTCGAAATCACAGACCCCGACTACAAGACCGTCTTCGAGGCGGAGCTGAAGTCTTCGCGCTTCGGCATCGTCAGTGCCGACTGGACGATTCCCGACGACATACCTCTCGGCGACTACATACTCAAAGTCGAGGTGGAGGGCAGCGAGAACGAGGACGACGACGAGGGCGTGGCAGTCGTCCGTGTCAGCCGCTACGAGATTCCCAACTTCGCGGTCCAGGTCAAACCTGACCTTCCCTACTATCTTCCGGGGCAGAACGCGACCATCAGTGTCAGCGCCGACTACCTTTTCGGCCAGCCGGTCAAGCGCGGGCGCGTCCGCGTCGTGCGCGAGGCTTCGCGCCACTGGGATTATCGCGCGCAGAAGTGGGAAGTGGACGAAAGCGACAAATACGAGGGCGAGACAGACGAGCGCGGCGTCTTTTTGGCCCACGTGGATTTGTCCGGGGCGCACGCCGAGTTGCAAAGTGCGGACTACTCGCGCTACCAGGACCTCTCTTATGCGGCCTACTTCACGGACCCGACGACGAACCGCACGGAGCAGCGCCGCTTCGACTTGCGCCTGACCAAGAGCGCCATACACGTCTACGTCGTCGAAGGCGGGGAGCGACAGGCCAAAGGCTTCCCACTGAAATTTTATCTCTCGACTTACTACGCCGACGGCTCCCCGGCCGCGTGCGATGTCACCATCAGCGAAACCATCGCGGCCGCCGGGCCGACCGCCTCGTCCGTGAGCTTTTACGAGCAGCCGCTCAAAACCATCAGGACGAATCGCCTCGGCGTCGCCAAGGTGGATGGCCTGGCGCTGCCGCAGCGGGCGCAAGGCGGCGACGAGACCGCGCTCACGTTTCTGGCCCACGACGGCAAGGGCGCGACCGCGCGCCAGTCGAATACGTTCTGGCACAGCGTGCGGCCGGTCCTTCGCCTCGACACGGATAAGACGCTCTACCGCGCGGGCGAGCCAGTCAGAATCTCGCTCGCGGCGAGCGAGCCGGAGATGAGGGCGGTCGTAGAGGTGTGGCATGGTCAGAACGTCGTCCAGTCGCGCGCCGTACGCTTGCGCGGCGGCCGCGCGTCTCTCGTAGTGCCTTACGACAAAGCATTCAAGGGCGGCGCGCTGCGCCTCACGGCCTACGCGTACGGCCCGACGGCCGCAATCGACTACCAGATGGCCGCCGCCGCGCGCCGCGTGCTCTATCCCGGTGAAAGCGATCTCAAGCTGGACGTGCGGCTCGACCGTGCGACTTACAAGCCGGGCGAGGAGGCGCGCGCAGACTTCCGCGTCCGCGCCACGGACGGCCGCCCCCTGGAGAGCGCGCTCGGCGTCGTCGTCTTCGACAAGGCTGTCGAAGAACGCTCGCGCACGGACAACGAGTTCGGCTCGGCCCACGGCTTCAGTGAAGCCTACCGCGGGCTCGCCGGCGACGAAGGCGAGTACTTAAAGTTAGACCTCTCGCGCCCGATTCCCGAAGGCGCGGAGCTGGCGGCGGAGATCGCGCTGAACGGCGAGGAGTACAGGCCGCGCGTCTTCGGCGGCGGCTACTATTCGCTGGAACAGCGCGAGGTCTTTTCGGAGTTGATAGCCAGCCAGGTGCGGCCCACCGAACAAGCCCTCGCCGCACGCTACTCGGCCGGGATGGAGTATCCGAGGGACGAAGCCTCACTGCGCCGCGTGCTCGCGGACGCGGGGCTCGACTTCGACCGGCAGCGCGACCCGTGGGGCACTCCGTTCCGCGCCTCGTTCAACGTTGAGCGTGAGCAGGACGTGATGTTGATTGCGAGCGCGGGGGCCGACAAGCGTTTCGACACCGATGATGATTTCACGGCCGCGCGCGTCTCCTGGCCTTACTTCCGCCCGCTCGGCGAAACCCTCGACCGCGCCGTTGAGCAGTTTCACAAGCGCACGGGCAATCATGTCCGCGACGGGCAGACGTTCGAGAGCCAGCTACAGAGCGCGGGGCTCGACTTCCAAAATTTGCGCGACCGCTGGGGCAAGCCTTACAGGGTCGAGTTCAGCACGAACGGGACCAATTTCACCGTCGCGATCAAAAGCGGCGGACCCGACGGCAAGTTTGCGAACAAACGCGAAGAGTCGTCCGACGATTTCACTCTCTGGACGAGCTACAGCGACTACTTCGCGGAGCGGCGCGCCGAAGTCAGCGCATCTCTCGCCAACCATCTCAAGCTGACGGGGCTCTTCCCGCAAGCTGAAGGAGAGGTGCGCGCCGTGCTCGCCAAATCCGGCGTCAGCCTGGAGCAGCTTCGCGACCCCTGGGGGCGCGGCTACTACGTCACCACCTCGAACGACCCGCGCCGCGGCGCGGCCTTCAGGATTCAGACTTATTCGACCTACGAAGAGGCCACCAGAAAAGAGGTCTCGCCGCTGACGCAGCCCTCGAACGTGATTAACGTGCGCAGCCTCGGGCCTGACGGCACGCAAGGGACGGCCGACGATTTCGACGTGGCCTCGCTCTCGCGCTACGACGTAGAGCTATTGATTAAGGGCGAGCCTTCGACGCGGGCGATGACGGCGTCCGTGCTGACCGGGGCGAGCGGGGCGATAACGGGCATCATCACGGACCCGCAGGGCGCCGTCGTCGCGGGCGCGACCGTCACGGCCACGAGCGTATCGGACAACGCGGCTCGCACGGTCCTGACCAATGACGATGGGCGCTTCGTCCTCGGCAACTTGCCCGCCGGATATTACACGCTGAAAGCGGAGGCCGGGGGCTTTAGAACTTACGTCATCGAGCGCGTGCCCGTGCGCTCGTCAAACGTGACGAGGCTCGACGCTATGCTCGACATAGGCGGGGTGTCTGAAACGGTCACCATCACGAACGAGCGCGCGGTCACAGTGGACACGACTTCCTCGACAATCGGCAAGTCTGTCAGGGTCAATTTTCTGTTGGACGGTGTGGCGGCGCGCCAGCAGACTGCCACGCCGCGCCTGCGCGAGTACTTCCCCGAAACTCTCGTCTGGCAGCCGCTCCTGGAGACGGACGCGCACGGGCGCGCGCAACTCTCGTTCAAGCTCGCGGACAACATCACGACCTGGAAGATGGCCGTCATCAGCTCGACAGAGGGCGGCGAGGTCGGGCTGGTCGAAAAAGAGATACGCGCCTTCCAACCCTTCTTCGTCGAGCACGACCCGCCGCGCGTGCTGACCGAAGGCGACGAGATAGAGCTGGGGGTCGTCCTCAGAAACTATCTGGACAAGCCGCAGGCCGTGGAGTTGGAGATCAAGCCCGAAGCCTGGTTCGCGCTCACTGGCTCGCCGCACCGGCGCGCCGAAGTGGCCTCGAACGATTCCTCGCGCGAGACGTTCGGCTTCCGCGCCGTCGCCTCCGTGCGCGACGGCCGCCAGCGCATCACGGCGGCCGGGCAGAACGCTGCGGACGCCATCGAGAAACCCGTCAGCGTACACCCGGACGGCGAGGAGAGGTCCGTGACGGCGAGCAAGATGCTGGGGGATTCGACCACGCTCGCGCTCCCCATCCCGCCGGAGACGATTAAGAACTCCGTCCGCGCCGAGCTGAAGATTTACCCGAACCTGATGTCGCACGTCTCCGAGAGCATCGAAGGCATCCTTGTGCGACCGCACGGCTGCGGCGAACAGACACTCTCCTCAACCTACCCGAACCTGATGATTCTTCGCTTCGCACGAAACAGCGGCCTCGAATCATCTGTCGCGGCGCGCGCACAGGAATATCTCGTCGAAGGCTACAAGCGCCTGCTCAACTATCGCGCGGAGGGCGGAGGATTTTCCTACTGGGGCCGCGGCGACCAGGCGGACCTGGCGCTGACGGCTTACGCGCTCAGGTTCCTCACAGACGCGCGCGGCTACGTCGAGCTGGACGAAAACGTCTTGAACGGAGCGCGCGATTTTCTCATCAGCCAGCAGCGGGAGGACGGAAGCTGGGCCAATGTCCCGCGCTCCGGCTCGTCACAAAATGCCCCACGCGAAAACCTCACCCTCACCTCTTACATCGCAACGTCAATCGCGGGCGCGGAACAGAAGGGCGCGCCTAAAGCCGGCGGCAACGCCTCGCCCGCGGGGCCGCAGTCTGCGTCCGCGCTCTCGCTCAAGCGCGCCCTCGATTATCTCGCGCGCCACGCTGGCGACGCGAACGACGCCTACATGCTCGCTTCCTACGCGCAGGTCGCAATGGCCGCGGGCGAGAAGGCACAGGCCGCGCGCGCCGTCTCGAAGCTGCGCGCTCTGGCCCACGCGGGCGAAGAGGGCACGATTTTCTGGGAGACGGAATTACCGACGCCCTTCCACGGCTGGGGCATGGCAGGGAGACTCGAAACCACGGCGCTCGCGCTGCAAACACTCTCCAACTATTGCGGGAAGCGAGATGCGGATTGCGGATTAGAGAACAACGCTCAACAGCCTTCCAATCCTCAGCCCGCCAGTCCGAGATTGATTGACGGCGCGCTCTTCTACTTGCTGCGTCAGAAAGATCGTCACGGCGTCTGGCTGTCAACGCAGGCGACCGTCAACGTGCTGAACGCGCTGATAGCGGTCTTTTCGGTGCAGGAGTCGTCGCGCCCGGCAAGCAACGGCGGGCAGGCAGAGGTCGTCATCAACGGGCGTCCCGCCGCGACGGTCACGATTCCGCAGGGGCGTTTGAACAATCCCGTCCTGGTTGATATCTCGCAGTTCGTCGCGCCCGGCGCGAACGAGGTGTTGATTCGCCGCGACGGCTCGCAGCCGCTCGCGTCGGCGCAGGTCGTCTCGATTTTCTACGTGCCCTGGGCCGCGCGTCCTACGGCGCACGCCGCGAATGCCGCAGTACAACTCTCCGTTAACTTCAGCAAGACACAGGCGGGCATCGGCGAGGAGATCACGTGCCATGTCGAGGCCGGCGGCAGAAACGGCGGAGGAATGCTGTTGGCCGAAATCGGTCTCCCGCCGGGGGCCGACGTTGACCGTGCCTCGCTCGAAGTGGCGATGAGGAATTACAGCATCAGCCGCTACGATGTGCTGCCCGACCGCGTGACCGTTTACCTGTGGCCGGGCTTGGGCGGGCGGACCAATTTCGAGTTCAAGTTCCGCCCGCGCTTCGGCCTCAATGCACAGAGCGCGCCGTCGCTCATCTACGACTACTACAACCCGGAGGCCCGCATGGTCGTCGCGCCGACGAGGTTCGTCGTCAGGTAATATGGATTGCGGATTAGAAAACAGAACTCAAGCTACTAATTCACTCAACCCTTTGCGTCTTACGTCTTACCTTTGCGCCTTTGCGAGAACGGCTGTTTCACGCAAAGGCGCTAAGAGAAAACTTAAGGCGCAAAGGGTTGAGTGCTTTCAATCCCTACAGTTTTTGTTGTTCGACAAAGCCGCGCAGTTCTGCGATTGAGTGGTCGGCGATGAGGCGGAAGACGCGCGCGTCGCAACCGGCGGGGAGGTGCGCGGCCGTGACCGTGTCCGTGATGACGAAGGCTGTGGAGCGCAGGCCGCGCTGCCAGCCCCGCGAGCGCGCGTCGCGTGCGCTGATGGCCTCCGGTTCCAGTCCCGCCGCGACCAGCATCGTCCGCGCCCACTTCAGGAATCCGGGCCAGCGCGAGACCACCGCCACGAGCGCGTCCCGTGCGGGAAGCTCCTGGCCCTGCATTGACGCCGGGACCGAGCGCGAGTGGAGCAGCAGGCACGGCGCACCGGGCGGGAGCGCCGCGCGCACGCGCTCGCCCTCCTGATTGTGAAGCGCGACCGCGAGAGCGCCCGCGAGAGCGCCGCCATCAGTGCACGCCTCCGGCCCCGTGCCGTGAACGCGAAAACCCGTCGCCTCACTGATCTCCGTGACCAGAATCTCGCGCAACTCTTCGTCAGGCTCGATGACTAAAAAGTGGTCCGGCGGCTGAAGCTCAAGCAGGTGACGGACGCGCGCCTGAATCTCGCCCAGCGAGTAGCCGCGCTCGCGCGCCGACTGAAGGAAGACGGAAATCAGTTGATCCAGCTCAAGCCCCTTGCCTGACGAATGCTCATCGCCGGGATGCTCGCGGACGTAGATGCCGCTCCCGCGGCGCAGCTCGACCCAGCCGCGACTCGCCAGGTCGCGGTAGGCCGCGCTGACCGTGTTCGAGTGAATGGAGAATCGCCGCGCAAGCTCCCTCGTGCTGGGCAGTCGTTGGCCCGGTCTCAAGTCCTGGCTGACGATGCCCAGCACGATCTGCGTCGCCAGTTGCTCGCGCACGGGAACCTCACTATTTTTCGAGAGCCAGATTCTCATCAGCGGAAAGCCATTTTATTGTTCTCTTAAGAACCTGCTGTTCACCCAACCCGTAATCCCTTTGTAATTCACCCTCACCCACGTGCTCTGACCGACCCGCTCAGTACCGCCGAGGACTTGAATATCAACGCCGTCCGCGGGAATCTTGCCGACGGAAGTGTTTTGCGGCCCCGGTCTGTTGCGGACGTACAAGACATCATCTTCGGCCACGCCGACGACGCGATACAGTTTGGGAACAGGAGCTTGATTCGGAGTCGGCGTGGGGCTTGCCGTAATTGCGGGCGCGGTGCTCGGAGTTCCCTCCTGTGAAGGCTTCGCATCTGATGAAGGCTCCGCGTCTGACTTGACCCACATCACGATTCCGCCGCCGATGAGCAGTATCAGCAGACCGATCCCGGCGTAAGCAAAGATCGGGTTGACGCCTTGCCGGGAGGCTTGTGTCGTACGAGTAGGAGAAGAAGGAATAAACTGCGTGGGGATAGAAACGGTCGCCTCGGTGGCATCCACGAGAGACAATGACGCGCCGTCGGCCAGACAGAAATTCAAGTTGTCGTCGGTGTAAACTTGATTACATCTGGGGCAGCGCTTCATAAACTCTCCAAATTTCTCTGAGCAGTCATACGCCGCGCATTCAGCGGCGCGTGACGATCAGTTCGGCGCTCGTCTTGCCGAACGGGTCAGCGCCCCACATCTTCACAGTGTAGTCGCCGACCTCCGCCTTCTCTCCGACCTTCAACCACCGCCGTTGCTCACGGCCGTCGAGCGTCATGATGAGGTCCGCGTCGGCGGTCTCGCTCTTGCCGTCCATGTACCAGGTGCGCCGGACGCCCTTCAACTCGATTACGAGCGGCGTCTCCTTGACCGAGACTGTTTCGTCCCGGTTTAATTTGAAGCGCTCGCCGAGGGCCGCCTCGCGCAGACCCGCCCGCCGGCCGACCACTACGCCGCAGCCGGATAAAAGGGAAAGACTCAAGGCGAGAAGAAGAAGCGAGTGGCGTTTCGATAGGTTCAATCGCATGGCTAACTCCATGTCCAGGCCATAAAGAGTTTCGATCCATCCCCGTAGGGGATGAACAAGATAGCCAGGGGCAGAGCGTAGCGCCGCCCCTGGATAAAGACAAGAAAATATTTCGACCCTGAAGGGGTCGCATATTCGACGTTGAGGCGCGACCCTTTCAGGGTCGGCATTCTTTCTCGCGTCATTCCGGGGGCGGCGCGCTATCGCGCTTGCCCCCGGCTATCATGTGTGACCCTTTCAGGGTCAGGGAAGAAGTACGCGCCCGTGGGAGCGGAACTCTTCTCACTCCCGACTTAATTCTTACCCCAATTTTGGACGAGCGTATTGTCGCGCCGCTCCGTTCTGTGGTACACAGGACGGCAGTTTCAAAGGTTTTCCAGACTCAGGACGCATCCGGCCATTCTCTTAGGGGAGTAAAGATCACAGTCTATGTCTTCCACGACGACGAACATCGAATCGGTGCTGCACGAGGAGCGAGTGTTTCCGCCGCCCGCGGAGTTCAGCCGCCACGCGCACATCAAGTCAATGGAGGAGCTTGAACGCTTGCGCGCCGAGGCGCACGACTCGCCGGAGACTTTCTGGGCGCGCATGGCCGAGGAGTTGCACTGGTTCAAGAAGTGGGAGACCGTGCTCGAATGGGAGTTGCCGCACGCCAAGTGGTTCGTCGGCGGACGAACGAACGTCTCTTACAACTGCCTGGACCGTCACCTGGGGACGTGGCGGCGCAACAAGGCCGCCATCATCTGGGAGGGCGAGCCGGGCGACCAGCGCACGCTCACTTACCAGCAGTTACACTCGGAAGTCTGTCGCTTCGCTAACGTGCTCAAGCGCGCGGGCGTCGAAAAGGGCGACCGCGTCGCGCTCTACATGCCGCTCATCCCGGAGCTGGCTATCAGTATGCTCGCCTGCGCGCGCATCGGCGCGACGCACTCCATCATCTTCGGCGGCTTCTCTTCGACAGCCTTGATTGACCGCATCAACGACGCGGGCTGCAAGCTCGTCGTCACGGCCGACGGCGGCTGGCGGCGCGGAAGCGAGGTGAAGTTAAAACCCGCCGTGGACGAGGCGCTCAAGCAGACGCCTTCCGTCAAAGCCTGCGTCGTCGTCCGCCGCACCGGCACACGCATTCACATGGAGGCGGGCCGCGATTACTGGTGGCACGAATTGATGGAGACGGTTGACGACAAATGCGCGGCGGAAGAACTCGACAGCGAGCACCCGCTCTACATCCTTTACACTTCAGGCACGACCGGCAAGCCGAAAGGCATATTGCACACGACAGGGGGCTACCTCTTGCAGTGCCACCTGACGAGTAAATGGATTTTCGATCTCAAGGACGAGGACGTTTACTGGTGCACGGCGGACATAGGCTGGGTGACGGGCCACAGTTACGTCGTCTACGGGCCACTCTCGAACGCGGCGACCGTTTTGATGTACGAAGGCGCGCCGAACCACCCGGAGCCCGACCGCTTCTGGCGCATCGTCGAGCGCCACCGCGTCAACATCTTCTACACAGCGCCCACGGCCATACGCGCCTTCGTCAAGTGGGGCGAGCACTGGCCGCTCAAACACGACCTGTCTTCCTTGCGGCTGCTCGGGACCGTCGGCGAGCCGATTAACCCTGAGGCGTGGATGTGGTACAGGGAGATTATAGGCAAGGCGCGCTGCCCGATTGTTGACACGTGGTGGCAGACGGAGACGGGCGCGATCATGATCGCGCCTGTGCCCGGCGCGACGCCGACCAAGCCCGGCTCCGCGACCAAGCCCCTGCCCGGCATAGAGATGGACGTGATGTCGCGCGACGGCCAGCCCCGTGGGCGAGGGCGAGGGCGGCTACCTCGTCATCAAGCGGCCGTGGCCTTCGATGCTGCGAACCATCTGGGGAGACGACGAGCGTTACCGCCGGCAATACTGGTCCGAAATTGAGGGCGTCTACTTCGCGGGCGACGGCGCGCGGCGAGACAAGGACGGGTACTTCTGGATCATGGGCCGCGTGGATGACGTGATTAACGTCAGCGGCCACCGCCTCGGCACGGCCGAGGTCGAGAGCGCGCTCGTCTCGCACGAGGCCGTGGCCGAGGCGGCTGTCGTCGGCCGGCCCGACGAAATCAAAGGCTCTGCAATCGTCGCCTTCGTCACGCTCGAAGGGACGCACAAAGCGGCCGATCCGCTCAAGGACGAATTGCGCAGGCACGTCGCGAAAGAGATCGGCGCGCTCGCCCGCCCGGACGAGATACGCTTTACGGACCAACTCCCCAAAACTCGTTCCGGCAAAATCATGCGCCGCCTCTTGCGCGAAATCGCCACCAGCGGCTCAATCGCCGGCGACGTGACCACACTCGAAGACTTCTCGGTCCTGGAGAAACTGCGTGCGGAAGAAGAATGAAAAAGCAGTGATAAGTGATGAGTGATAAGTGATAAGTTAAGACCGTTGCTTTTACTTATCACTTATCACTCATCACTTATCACTGCTCTAAAGGAGCATACGATGGCCCGACACATGACGTCAGAGCAACGGACTGGGCCGCGCTACCTCGCCTCCTTGCTGGTGCGCGCCGAGTGGGACACGGAAGATGGTGTGCACGTCGTCGCGGAGGGGACGACGGAGAACGTCGGCCCGGAGGGCGCGCTCGTCCATTTGCAGCGCGAGCTGCCGGACGTGGGCAGCCGCGTGCAGTTGATGGTGCTCAGCGAGGACGGGATGAAGCTGCAAGTCGTGACGGAGGTCTTGCGCCTTGAGCGCAACGCGGCCTACCCGCTCGCCGCGCTGCAACTGCTGGGCGCGTCCGACGAGTGGCGCGGCATGGTCTGGGAGCCCGCCGCCCCCCGCGTCGTCCAGCCGGACGAGGACGAAGAGGGCGAAGACGAGGACGAAGTAACACACTGAAAGGCAGAATTCAGAATCCAGAATCCAGGAGTCAGAATAAAAGAAAATCTGTGAAAGCGGTTCGCAGCCTTATCCATTCTGGATTCTGGATTCTGGATTCTGAATTCTTCGGACGGAGGTTGCCATGTTTGACTCTCAATTGCAGTCCAGCCTTGAGGGGCACGAGCGGCGCAAGTTTCCGCGTTATCCGGTCATGGAGCGTATGAACCTGGCGGTCGAGGACGTGAGCATCGGCGAGTCCATAGGCATCGGCGAGGCCGTTGACATCAGCCTCGGCGGCCTGCGCGTGCGCCACCTGCCGAAACACACAGAGGTCCGCGAGGGAGACCGCCTCGGGCTGCTCCTGATAGACGAGGAGCAGGCGCTGTCGCTGCGCGCCGAGGTGGTTCACCACGGAACGACCGACAGCTTCGGCGTCGAGTTCCGCGACATGACGCCCGCGGAGCGGCGCGAGGTGGATCGCCTGCTCCAGAGATTACACGCCTGAAACGAGAATTCACTTGAAATTCAGCAGAGATAAAACAGACAACCAAACGCACAGGCAAGAGGTCGAAGAGGTCGCCGAGACGGCGGCGGTCGCGGCCGCCGAGGCTTCCTGGCCGCAGACGCGCGCCATCCTCCGCGTCATCATCATCATCCTGCTGGTCGCGGCGCTGATGTGGGTGCTCTACAAACTCGAAGGCGTGCTGCTGCTGCTCGTGCTTTCGGTCTTCTTCTCCTACCTGATTGCGCCGCTCGTAGAGTTCGTCCGCCGCCCCTTCAACGTGCGCGGGCGCGAGCACATCATGCCGCGCGCCGCGGCCATCGGCGTCGTCTACTTCGTCCTCTTCGGCTCGCTGATTGTGGCGCTCTGGATTCTGCTGCCCAAACTCACCACACAGGCCCAAGCCTTTAAAGGCGCGAGCGACCAATTTCGGACGACCGCCGAGGGCCGCGTCAAGCTCATCAGCGATTTTTGCCGCCGGAATGAGATTCCGGCCAACGCCTGCGACTACATCAACGGAGCGTTGATGAGCGGGGTGACGGCGGGCAAAGATTATATCGAAAAGGGCGCGCCGGAGTTGATAGCCGGGGTGCTCGGCTGGATTCCGTGGCTGATTCTGATTCCGATTCTCTCCTTCTTCTTCCTTAAAGACGCAGACGACTTCCGGCGCTCCGCGCTCCAGATGTTGCCGCGCGGACGCTGGCGATGGCGCGGCGACGAGTTCTTCCAGGACGTGAACTCGACCTTGGCCGCCTACATCCGCGCGCAGTTAATCGCCTGCCTGCTGATTGGCACAATTTGCACGCTCGGCTTCGTCGCGCTCGGCGTTCCCTTCCCGCTCGTGATCGGCGTCATTGCGGGGTTTCTGGAATTCATCCCG
Source organism: uncultured Acidobacteriota bacterium (assembly GCA_963711585.1). GTDB lineage: Bacteria > Acidobacteriota > Blastocatellia > Pyrinomonadales > Pyrinomonadaceae > QHXM01. The sequence continues at coordinate 114,514 of CAVQEU010000001.1, forward strand.
CTGGTCGGCCCGCTCGTCGTCGCCGTCATCGCCGCGCTCGTCACGAGTTTCAGTCCAGACACCTCGACCTATTCGGCGCTCTGGGTGCTGCTCTTCCTGGGCGTCCTGCGCATCATCCACGACTACACCATCTACCCGCGCCTCGTAGGCCAGGGCGTACACCTGCACCCCCTGGCCGTCATCCTCGCCATCCTCGCGGGGTACGAGTTGGCGGGCGTGGCTGGAATCTTTCTCTCGATCCCGATGATCGCAATCGCCACGGTGAGCTACCGCCACTGGCTCGAACACAGAGGGAGCGAGGGATTGGTCGCGGAGATTTTGCAGCCCGTCGAGGAGGCCATCGGGGAGCCCCCGCCCGAAGACGAATCAGCACCCTACTACGAAGACGAAGTGCCGGACGAGCCCGCCCGCCCCGCACGCGATGGGCACTCGCACCCGAGCACCGACACGACTCCCGACGAAATGGCGCGCGCCCGCCCAGACCTCACCACCGGCGAACTCAAGATGCCGAAGATGGATTAAAGGCAGTGATAAGTGATAAGTGATAAGTGATAAGTTAAGACAAGGCTTTTCCTTATCACTTATCACTTATCACTTATCACTTTCTTTCATCAATTCAATGAAGCGCCCAAAGTGGTGCGCGGCGTCGTGCGGGCCGGGCGCGGCCTCAGGGTGATACTGGACCGAAAAGATTGGGAGCGTCTTGTGGCGCATGCCCTCGACGCAGTTGTCGTTGAGGTTGACGTGCGTGACTTCGATGTCGGCGGGCAGGCTGTCGGCGCTCACCGCGAAGCCGTGGTTGTGAGAAGTAATCTCGACAGAGCCTTTGAGTAAATCCTTGACGGGCTGGTTGCCGCCGCGGTGGCCGAACTGAAGTTTATAGGTCGTGCCGCCGAAGGCTCGCCCGAGCAGTTGATGGCCGAAGCAGATGCCGAAGGTCGGCAGGCCCGCTTCGGCGACGCGGCGCACCTCCTCCACGACCTTCGTCATAGAGGCCGGGTCGCCCGGCCCGTTCGAGAGAAAGATGCCGTCCGGCTTCAGCGCCATGACTTCCGTCGCGGGCGTGTCGGCCGGCACCACCGTCACGCGGCAACCCATCGCCGCCAGCTCGCGCAAAGAATTCATCTTCACGCCGAAGTCGTAGCAGACGACGCGGAAGCGCTCGCGCCCCACGGCCGGGACTTCGTAAATCTCCTTGCAGGTGACAACGCTCGCCAGTTCCCTGTTCTCCATCGCGGGCGAGCTGCGCGCCTTCTCGACCAGACTCGCCTCGTCCAGGTCAAGAGTCGAAAGACAGGCGCGCATGGCCCCCTTGTCTCTGATGTGGCGGACGAGCGCGCGCGTGTCTATGCCTTCGATGGCGACTATCTTCCAGCGTTTCAGGTAGGCGTCGAGCGTCTCCTCCGCGCGCCAGTTGGAGGCCGTCCGGCTCGCCTCCTTGACGACGAAGCCCTCGACCCACGGCCGCGACGACTCCGCGTCCGCGCTCGTCACGCCATAGTTCCCTATGAGCGGGTACGTCATGCAGACGATCTGCCCCGCGTAGGACGGGTCCGTCAGGACTTCCTGGTAGCCCGACATAGAGGTGTTGAAGACCATCTCGCCGGAGGTCTCGCCCTCTGCGCCCCACGAGCGGCCACGAAACACGCGCCCGTCTTCGAGCGCCAGCAGTGCGGGTTTTGAGTCAGTCAGGGCCATCAGTTTTATGATACGCGAAGCAACGCTTCTTCCACGGCTTGCGGCAATTCTATTGGGACGAAGTGGCTTTCAGAGTACAAGTAATCTTCGCCCGATTCATCAATCACCCTGATTAGCTGATGCCGCGCCGCCTTTTCATCCGGCACGACCCGATAAATTTTCCACAACTCTAAAGAGGCAGGGTAGTCCTCGTTCTGCACACAAATCACAAATCGATGCTCGGCGCTCATAGTCTTCAATCCAAAAGCTGCTTGACCTTCATTTCCTTTTTACCGATTCCATGCGCTTCGTACCAGTGTAACTCCGCGTCATACTCTGAGCCATCCGCCAATCGCACACGACCGACGCCTTTCAGCTTGCGCCACCTGCCTTTTCCGTACACCCTTCGCAACCTTGCTATGTCATGGATGCTACTGCCAACGGCAATCGTCTCCACATTCTCAATGTTCCCGACAAGCTCGAAGATTATCACGCTTCACCTTCGGCATCTCATGACTGCACCCGAAACACGCGCCCGTCTTCGAGCGCCAGCAGTGCGGGTTTTGAGTCAGTCAGGGCCATTGGATTTAGAATGCTCAGGGAGCCGTTGCGGGCTTGGTTTGCGGTCGCGCGTCGTTCGACAGATGCGAGGCGACGACTTGCCAACGCCCTCCGCGCTTAACATAAGTGTCGGTGTAACGCGACGCCTCCTTCATCGGTTTGCCGTCTCGGACGTACTCCGAGACCACACGCCCGACGAGAATCACCGTGTCACCGTAAACGCGCGCCCGAACGTCTTCGGTATAGAACTTAGTAGCCGGGGCGGCAGGATTGCGCGGCCGTTTAATCATCTCCATGATCTGCGGCTTGGTTTGGATAGAGCCGTCCGGGAACGTGATCGTGAAATCGTCGGCGACGATTGTCTCCATCGCTTTCGCGTCAAATTGCTCGTAAGCGTCGAGCCACTCGCGCTCTAACTTTCTCACTTCCTGTTCAGACCCACCCGCCTGTTGATGACGGGGACCGACAGCCCGGCCTGAGATTGAAGGCAGCGCCACGGCCAGAATCACGAAGAGAATTATGCGTCTCATATTTTCCCTCAAATCGTCTGCGACACTTCGGCAGTTTACTACCTCAAGCCTGCGACCGCAGGAACTGTTGCGCCTCGTTGAGCCAGCGTTTCTCCGTGCGGTACTTGTAGGCGGGCGCGGTCTTGACGGCCTCTATGCAGGCTTGCATGGAGTCCGCGGCCTCGCGCCGGCGACCCAGTCCGGCCAGCGCCCGGCCCATCAGGTAGAGACCTTGCGGGTCCGCGGTGCGGTTTTCGAGAAAGCGTTCGAGCGCTTCGCGCGCGTCCTCGAACTGGCCTGCCGCTAAATAGGTTGCGCCCGTCTCGCGCCAGATTTCGTGCTGCGAATGTTGAGGCGCGCGCGACACCACCTCGCTGAAATGATTGATGGCATCAGCTGAGCCGCCCCTGCTCGCGCGCGATGCGGCCCAACTGGTAATGCGAGTCCACCTCTTCGGCGTCTATCTCGATTGCCCGCTCGAAGCTCTTGCGCGCCTCGTCAAACTGGCCGCGCTGCTGGTAAATCAGGCCGAGGTTGTAGTGGGCCGAGGCGTCTGCCGGGTTGAGCGTCGCGGCTTCCAGGTTCTGCTTGAACGAGGCGCGCGCCCGCTGACTCTGCGTCACGTCCGAGAAGTAGCCGCGCAAGAGTATGAAGAGCATGATCAGCAGGAAGGGTGAGCCCAGGACCGTCCCGAAGACGGGCAACAGCACGCGGCTGATGACGACCATGAAGACGCCGCTCGATATGACGACGATCACTGAGCGCCAGATTGCGAGGCGAAACACCGCGCGCACAGCCCACACGGCCCAGAACGTGAAGAGCGGCAGGAGCAGCATGATGGCGAAAGAGACTGAGTGAAACCACGGGATGGCGTAACATCTCCGGCGCGACATCGCCCTGCCGCACGGCCGCATCTAGATACTGTCTTGACTGGGCCAGGATTTGTGCCTCGAAGCCCGACACCCGCGCCAGCGCCGCCACCGGGATGGCCGCGAGGTTGGCCGCCGTCCAGGCGTAAAAGATGGCCGCCGCCAGCGGCGCATACTCCTGCCGAAGAACCAGGCCGAGGCTCGCGCGCCGCTCGAACAGATTGGCGACCAGCGCCATCGCGGGGACAAGGATGACTGCGATGAAGAGGAGCGGGAGAACTGAGCGGTATATCAGGCTGAAGGTGACGCCGGGGCCGCGCGTGGCGAACGCCGGATTGATGAACTGCCACTGCGTGTAGGCGAGGAAGCCTATCTGTGCCAGGAGCGCAAGCAGCATCGCGGTCCCGAGCGGGGCGCGGTCGCGCACCTCGCCCATCCCGCGCCGGGGCGCATAGAACATCATCAGCAGCGGCCGCAGCCAGTTCGTCATCTCTTCTTCAAAACTCGTGCTTCAAATATCTGTCGCCCGCCTGGACACCTATTGAGTCTCGCCCCCGTCGGCCGCAGGCTCGGCCTCTCGGGCGTCGGAGGGTGGCGGCGACCCTATGTTGTATTCGGACTCGTGCGAGATGAAGCTGATGCTCCCGAGCGGCCAGTAGCGGAAGAGCGCCTTGCCGTAGATGTACTTCTCCGGCACTAATCCCCAGATGCGCGAGTCGCTCGACGCGTCGCGGTTGTCGCCCATCACGAAGTAGTAATGCTGCTTGACCTCGACGGGCGTGTGGTTGGCGCGCGAGACGTTGCGCTGCGGGTCGAGGTACGGCTCTTCCAGTAGATGCTCGCGCCCCTGCGACGTGACGTAGACGCGGCCGTCGCGTATCTCGATTGTCTCGCCGGGCAGGCCGATGATGCGCTTGATGTAGCTTTTCGAAGGGTCTTCGGGATACCAGAAGACTATGATGTCGCCGCGTTGCAGCTCGGGCAGGCCGTAGTAGATGAGCTTGTTGACGAAGATGCGCTCGCCGTCGTGCAGGCGCGGGAGCATCGAAGTGCCTTCGACCTTGACGGGCTGGACGACGAAGACCACGAGGAGCGCGGCGAACATCAGTGCGAAGATGAGGTCGCGTAAGAGAAGCCGCGCCTCGGCCCAGAAGCTGTGTCGCGCCACGTCGCGCGCCCTCTGGACTTCGATGTCCTTGTCGTCTTCTGCCGCCACGCCGCCGAAGAGCGGTGCGCGCCGTTTCTTGATTCCAAACATAAGAGAGCAGTGGTCAGTAGTCAGTGGTCAGTGGTCAGTAGAAAAGCGCTCACGCGCCTAACTCTGAGCCTCATCATTTACTCACTTTGAGGTTAGCCGCGCGCCCCGCGCTTTGTCAACGAAGGGATCAGTGGCATGGGCAGTGAGGGATGAAAGGGTTTTGAATGAACTGATCATTGAATCATTGACTCAATGGCTTTTATTCATCCCTCATCCCTCATCCCTCATCCCTTGCTTTTCTCGTGGCGCGTCACTATCATCGCTGATGTCCCACCCGGACATCATTCCATTTTGCCAGGACAGTCGAAAGAGGGAGGCCGTGAGCCGTGATTAAACTAGATATCGTCAATCGTGTGGCGGACCGCACGGGAGTGCCCAAGATGAAGGCCGAGCAGGCCGTGGACGCCCTCTTTCATTCGATGAAAGAGGCGCTGATGCGCGGCGAGCGCATAGAGCTGCGCGGCTTCGGCGTCTTCGTCGTCAAGCCCCGCAAGCGCGGCGTGGGCCGCAACCCGCGCACGGGCGAAGAGGTCGCCATCCCCTCCGGCAAGACCATCCGCTTCAAACCCGGCAAGGAACTGCAAGCCCACGACGGCGGCGACGAATCCGCGGCCGACGACTCCCCGGCGAGCACGCGCCTGCCCGACTCAACGTACTGAAATTAGTGTTCAGTGTCAGTGTTCAGTGGTCAGTAAAAGCAGATTGTCTTTAACTGACCACTGACAGCTGACCACTGACCACTGCTCTACATGTCTGCTCAAGCAATACCACCGTTTGTTGATTCGCCGGTGACGGGGGCGCGCCGCCGGGCCGCGCGGCCGACCGCGCGCGAGTGGAGGAAGCACGCGCTGCTCCTGCTCCTGACCGTCGCGACGACCACGTTCGCGGGCGTCATGCTCCTGGCCGAGTCGGTCCCGGAGCCGGTCATGACGTCGCCGCAGGGGCTGCTCGACTACGTCCTCTTCGTCCCGGAATTTTACGTGAAGGCCATAGGGCTCTACCTGGCCACGCCTTCGCGAACCCCTGGCTGCTCGCGCAGGGCGGGATGTTCTCGGGCGCGCTGCTGAGCATTCTGGCGGCGCACGAGGCGGGGCACTACGTCGCCTGCCGGCGCTACGGCGTGGACGCCACGCTGCCCTTCTTCATCCCCGCGCCGCCGCTCTTTCTCGCGGGCACGTTCGGCGCGTTCATCAAGATCAAGTCGCCTATCCCCACGCGCCGCGCGCTCTTCGACATAGGTGTGGCCGGGCCGCTTGCCGGCTTCATCGTCGCGCTGCCCGTCGCCTTCATAGGCATTCTGACGGCGCAGCCCGCGCCGCCGCTCGCCGTCGCGCCGGGCGAGACGGCGATCATCTTCGGCGACCCGCTCCTGATGCGGCTGCTCGCACGCGCCGTCGGCTCGGACCTACAGATTCAACTCAACCCCTTCTACTTCGCCGCGTGGATTGGGCTCCTGGTGACGAGCCTCAATCTGATGCCCGTGGGCCAACTCGACGGCGGGCACGCGACCTACGCGCTCTTCGGCAAGCGCTTGCACGCCTGGCTCGGACGCGCCGCCTTCGTCGTGATGACGACCCTGGCCGTCCTCGGCTGGTTCTGGTACGGCAGCCCGAGCGGCTTCCTCTACGCGGTGCTGCTCGCCGTCATCCTGCGCATACGCCACCCACAGGTGCTGGACGAAGGCGAGCCGCTCGACCGGCCGCGCGTCATCGTCGCGGCCGTCACGCTCGCCGTCTTCGTGCTCTCGTTCCTGCCCTTCCCGATTAAGATTCTCTAGGGGCGCACACACGTTGACCGCCGTAGAAGCGCAGGGCAGACGGTCGCGCCCGCGCCTCTACGGCGGTCAACAAATTTCGGACTCAGGATTTTCTAATCAGCTCCCGCCCAACGTGACCGGCGCTGCCGGGGCCGGAGGAGGCGGAGGCGGCGGCGGAATGTCAACGAGGATTCTCTTCGTCTTGCTGGAGCGCGTAGCCTCGAAGTCGGTGACCGTACCGTGATTATGCACATCGGACGGAGCCGCCGACCAACTGCGGTGGTAGCCGCAGCGCTTCTTGTAAGAGCGCGTGCCCAGGAACTCTGGAAAGGATTGAGGCCGCCTATCGCCCACGAGACGCCGATTCCTATGAAAAAGGCGAGCAGGCCGACGGCTAGGCGTAGAATGAAACGTCTGAATCCTGTGTTCATTTGTGTTCTTCCTTTTCCAACAAAAAGATGCCCGTCTGATGATTTCGGTTGACCGGAAACAAGAAAACTTCTCCGAAGCCCCTACAAGACCAGTATACGTTCAGTGTACTTCAAACGTTCGGGTAATGTTAAGGGCAATCCGCCAGGAGAAGCCCTCGGCCGTTTTCCGGGGTTTTGCGCCGCCGTCTGCCGCCAATAAATCTCGCCTCCCGCCCCAATCTAAGCTAAGATGCTCAGCCGTTCCTGAAGTCAGCCACTCGGTCTATTAAAGCTCGCATCCCCAGAGATGGCACTCGCACCGGATACAATCCTCCAATCTCGCTACCGCATCGTCCGCAAGCTGGGCGAAGGTGGGATGGGCAGCGTTTATCTGGCGATAGACGGGCGATTCGACAACGAAGTAGCCATCAAAGAAACACACTTTACCGATGAAGCCCTCCGTAAGCAGTTCGAGCGTGAAGCACGCCTCCTGAACAAACTTCGCCATCCAGCGATGACGAGAGTGATTGACCACTTCACGGAAGGTGATGGTCAGTTTCTGGTGATGGACTATGTTGAAGGCGACGACCTTTCGGACATGCTGGAAAAGAGAGGGGGAGCTTTCGCCTCCGAGGAAGTGCTGCAATGGGCTGACCAACTGCTCGACGCCTTGAATTATCTACACAAGCAGAACCCGCCGGTCATTCACCGCGACATCAAGCCGCAGAATCTGAAGCTCTCCCATTCAGGACAAATCATCCTGCTCGACTTCGGACTGGCGAAAGGATTCGCGGGACAAATATCCAGGGTCACTACGTCAGGCAGCATCTTTGGCTACACGCCGAACTATGCCCCGCTTGAACAAGTGCATGGGACAGGCACAGACCCGCGCAGCGACCTCTACTCGCTTGCCGCGACGATGTACAAGCTCTTAACGAACTTTACGCCGTCTGATGTTTCGACCCGCGCCAGCGCTGTGATAGGTGGAAGAGCGGACACACTCAGGCCAGCCGTGAAGTGAATCCACAGGTGACGGCTGCTGTCTCCGAGGTGTTAAGGAAAGGGATGGCGATAGATGCGGAGCAACGTTATGCTTCGGCGGCTGAGATGCGTCAGGCTTTGAAAGATGCCAATCAATTCATACCCATTCAGGGATGCTCAAACGATAATCCAGCGAAAGCCCAGCCGATTGCCTTTAATGATAGCTGGCATATGCGCAGCACTTCTCATTGGTCTTATCATTTTTTACCGCTGCTAAGCGGTCTCGCAGCACGACAGGAAATTCTGCCGATACGCTAATACTCAAATCCGCTAATTCCACTGCCTTCGACTACGCCGGGATTAAATCTGCGATCAGGAACTATGTGGAAAGTTAAAAGAGCCTAATGCAAGTGAAGATGTTCTTGAGTTTCACGGAAAACGGTAAAATATCTCAGAAGGACAGTAGTATGGGATGGTACTCACGAAGGCACGTGGTCACAAAGAGGTACAAGGGTATGGATAAATCTATCCTGAAAATGACCACTTTGCCTCTAATCAGAATAGAAGCCACGATTGAGGGAGAAGAAATGAGCGGTAACAATTATTGATATATACTGAGGGATTTTCTAATGAAGAGCTTTACAGCACGCAGAATCAAATAATCTAGCTTAGACGAATAGCCTTACCTGTCCTAAGTAAATTTACTGCGCCGAAAAACAAAGCGCCTACCCAATAGAAAGAGCAGGCTCTTTTCGCATAACCAGCAATCTCAAGCTAGTGGGTTGACTCTGCAAATCCCCGCCTTTGCCCTTAGCGCCCCTGGAAACTAGGAGTCTACTGGTTAAAGCTATGATGCACTCATGGACAACATTCCAGCCCACTCCAAAGCCATATCAAACATTATTAAAATGAAATGCTGTAACTTGCTCCGGGGTTTCGCCCGCGCTCGAAGATGACGCCGAATTGATGCCGCCCACGTGTGTAATTGAGTAAGGGATGCACGCGCACGCCGTCAAAGAGGATTGTCGAACTCCAACGCTCCGCGAAGTTAATATTCAGCCCGCCGATTACTCGAAAGCGGTCTTCAAATGTGCCGTATGCCACGCCAACATAAGGCGCAATCGGCCACCCCGTCGCGTGCTTCAGGTTCTTGCTCAGAGTGGCATAGAAAGATTGACCGTAAGGCGTACCTATCCGGTCTGAACTTGTGCCGAGAATCAACGCCGGACGCTTGTGCGTTTCCGTCAAGGCAACGACATTCGCAAGCGGGCTGACCTTACGAGCCAGCGGGTTATATTCAATTCCGGCTGTGAAGCGAGGGTGAAATCTATAGGTCAGCGTGTTGCGCCACTTCGCACGGTCAATCGTGTTCGGGATAACCCGAACGCCATACGTCCACTTGTCTGCATCTTCTGTTTCCGTCCCGCTCACGGCGCGACCTTCGCCCGGTCAAAGCGGTCAAGAGGGGACGCTGGATGCTTCGCCTGGCTTCTCTTTAGCGGAAGAGGTTTGTTTGCGCTCTTTCTTTCGCTCTAATGCTGCCGTCGCCTCGGCTGCGGCGAGCATCCCGTCAATCTGCTTCTTGAGGTCTGCTTGATTGATGATGCCGGAGATTACTTTCACAATGCGCCCGTCTCTGCCGATAATGACCGTTCCGGGCAACGCCGCGCCCAAACCGAAGCGCATCATGTCGGCTGTGGTCGCACCCATCCAGATAGGAAAGTTGATGCGCGTCTCTTTGACGAACTGTAAAACTTTGGCGCGGTCTTCCGCTTCATCTGCCGATGCTCCGACGACCTGAACACCTAACGCGGCGTATTCGTTTTGAATCGCCGCAAGGTCAGGCATTTCTTTGCGGCACGGCACGCAGTAGGTCGCCCAAAAGTTCAAGACAACGATGCGACCTTTGAGCGAACTCAAACGCTGCTCTGCGCCGAACGGGTCTTTGAGCGTCAAGTCTACTTCCTGTCCTAAGACGTTTGCGGCTTCTCTCTCCGCCAGGCTTGCCGCAATCACTTCGAGCGTATCCACCCGAATTGCGATGGCCTCTTTCTTCTTATGCATAGAGCCTGTCACGGCGATGCGCCTGCCGACATATTCAAGCCAGTTCTTTCCGGTCAGGCGAAACTTTCCCTGCTCTAGCTGATATAGAGTGAACTTGTCGCCTTCACGCACGGCAAGCAACGTCGGGTCGCCGCCCTCCACACATGACTTCGCCTTTAGTAAATCTTCCGCCGTGCCGAACTCGACCTTTGTGCGGTCAGCTTCCGCCCAACAATCGGCGCAACACACCACCTGACCTTCCAGCCTTGTTGTGTTCTGTGCCATTACAGGCAGGGCGAAGGTCAGTAAAATAAATAGACCTATAGCCGTTTGCGATTGAGTGTAACCCAAGTCAGTACCGCCTGCGGTAGCGGGCGGGTGTTCGGCGCGGCGGACCCGCCCGCTACCGCAGGCGGTACTGACACAGTGACGCCTTGCGAAGCGGCTACATGCAATTGCAAACAGCAATAGGTGAAGCGCCTGAACTACAAGCAGAGCGACATAGGTTATCGTCGGCGTCAGCATCAGTGACACGCTCCCTCATCGCAACAAGTTTCGCCCCGTAAGGCTTCGATGCCTTCCTTAACGATAAAAGGTAAAGCCGCTCGCAATCCCTTGCAAACGGCTTTACCTACTAACTTTGGCCTGAAACGCCAGTGTACTATTGGCCCGATTTCAAGCCCGAAAAGACCTGGTTTCCAATATCACGCTGCGTTACCAGCCGGCAGCAGCCCGCGTATCTCCCGCACGACCCGCGCGACCTCCTCCTGGCCCGCCAGCGCAATCATAAAGAATTTGTAGCCCTGGTAGAAGCAGAGCACGCCGTTGGCGAAGAGCCACATGCCGTCGAGGAACGGGTTGCCGCCGAGAATCCAACTAATCGGCGCGCCCGTGATCGCGCCCGGCTGAAGAATCTGCGCCCACATCGCCACGCCCGCCGCGCAACTGAACGCGCCGAGGAGCGGTGCGCCCACATGCTTGACCATCTTGCGCTCAAACTCGACGCGCTTACGCTCAGCCTCCGTCAACTCGCCACCCGCGACCAACGTCTCGCGCTCGCGCAGGTAGCCGTCGAACTTCTCGCCGATTTTCCGCAGGCCGTAAACGGGGAGCGCGGAGTGCGTGAACCAGTGCGGGTGCGAGCCGAGGAGCACGGCGTCCAGGCTCGGGAACGAAGCGCCCAGACGCGCGCCCGCGACGAGCGAGAAGGTGACCATCGCGGCCTTGCCGGGGTTCTGCTTGACCCACTCGCGCGCCTTCAGGAGCCCGGCGGTCGAGGCGACCGAAGCGCGCGTGAACCGCGCCCCGGCCGTGGCGAAACGCGAGGCGCGCTCGTAATAGTGTTTGGCCCCGTCCAAAACGTCCCCGGCCTTCTCGCCTGCGACGCCCGCCACGCTCTTCATGGCCTCGCCGGCCACGCCCGCCGCGCTTTTGACTGCCTCGCCCGCCTCGCGTGCGTGGCGCGCGGCCTCCTCGGCGGCGCGGCGCGCGCGTTCACTCACGTCGTACTCTTCGTCAAGGCGCTCGGCCTCGGCGCGCACACGGTCGGCCCCGCCCGCCAGGGTCTCCGCGCCGCGCCGGGCGGCTTCCTGTGCCGCGCGCGCGCCCTCTTCGACGCGATCCTTAATCCCGTACTTCTCGTCCAGCTCGCGCGCCTTGCGCCGCGCCGCACGCTGCCACTCGTCCAGCTTGTCCCTGTAATCAGCCATTACCTCTCCTAAAAGCAGAATTCAGAATTCAGGAGTCAGAAGTCAGAATGAAAAGGCGGAAACCACTTTAGTAGATTTTCTTTTCTCCTGACTTCTGACTTCTGTATTCTGTCTTCTGCTCTTCCGTTATACGTCATGAGCCGGTTGTCGGTTCGCTTCCGCGACGGCTCCGCGCTCGACGCGGTCGCGCCCGGCGCGTTTGGCCTGGTAAAGCGCCGCGTCCGCGACCGCGAGCAATTCTCGCCAGGCAGAGGCGCAGGCGGGAAACTCGGCCACGCCGAAGCTGGCGGTAATCATCTCGACCGGCGTCATCTGCGTTTCCCTGATCGCGATGCGCAAACGCTCGGCCACGTCCAGCCCGCCCTCGAAATCCGTCTCCGGCAGGATGACCGCGAACTCTTCGCCGCCGATGCGCGCGGCCAGGTCAATTCCGCGCGTCCCAGCCTGAAGCGTCAGCGCCAGCCGGCGTATGACTTCGTCGCCGGCCTCGTGACCGTAAGTGTCGTTCACCAGCTTGAAATTGTCTATATCCAGAAGAAGAAGACAGAAGGGGCGGCCGTAGCGCTGCGTGCGCGACACCTCGCGCTCCAACTGCCGCTCGAAGCGGCGGCGGTTCGCCAGCCCCGTCAGGTGGTCCGTGAAGGCTGCCTCTTCGCAGGTGTCCAGGTAATGTTTGAAGTCTAAGAGCGTGCGCGCGCGCGCCAGGAGCATGTCTATGTCGGTCGGGTCGGTGATGTAGCCGAGAGCGCCGACCTCGGAGCCGCGCCTGATGTCCTGCGCGTCGCTGCGCGCGGCCGTCTGAATAATGATCGGCAGGAAGCGCGTCGCCGGGTTGGCGCGAATTCTGCGGGCCAGTTCGTAGCCGTCCATTTTCGGCATCATCACGTCCGTAATGATGAGGTCGGGCTGGAAGGACTCGACGGCCGCCAGCCCTTGCTCGCCGTCGTTGGCGGTGCGGACCTCGTAGCCCGCCATCTGCAAGGCGACCGTCAACAGCATGCGCTTGTCTGGGTCGTCGTCAACCACGAGGACACTGAATTTTCCTACCATACAGGGGCCGTTCCCGCGCGCAAAGTATGTGCTTGCGCGCTTTTCTTCTTCGTGCTAGAGTGTCGCTTCTTCAGTTGTTGCCCGCGGCGGCAAAGTTTGAAAGCCAACCTTCTTCAAACAATCCGTAGACAAGAACTGAGAAGCGTTTTGCCTCGCGCTTGACTACCAGGGGACGATATTCCTTACCAAAATTCCGAAATTACCCAGGACTCTTTCTGAACTTGTAAAACTCGCGAACAAGGTACGGGAACCAAGGCCGAATGTAAACCGGCCCCCACTTTTCCCCAAGAAACATAAGGACTTTACCCCCGATGCTACAAAAACGCGCCTGCGACCTGACCGCCGAAGACCGCGCCGAGATCATTCGCGAATCCGACTTCGGCGAGTTGCTCGACGAGGAATTGCTCACCCGGCTCGCCGCAAATTCCCTTGCCATTGACTACCGCCGCCGCCGCTTCATCTACCGCGCGGGCGATGCGCCGGACGCCCTTTACGTCATCGCGCGCGGCCGGGTCAAGCTGTGTCGCGTCGAGGACGCGACGGGGCGCGAGGCCGTGATAGACATTTTCGCGCCGGGCGCGCTCTTCGGCGAGTCGGCGCTCTACGTCCCCGGGCGGCGCGAAAAGTGCGCCGTGGCCTACGAGAATTCGCGGCTGCTGCGAATTCCTGTGGGAGATTTTAAAGAGGCGATGGGGGGGAACCGCGAACTTTATGATTACACCTTCCGCCTCATCGGTCAACGCCTTTCTCGCGCCGAGACTCTGGTCGCCAACTTCGCGCTCGACGCCATCCCGGCCCGTCTCGAAAAACTGCTGCTCGAATTTTCCAGCCGCTACGGCGTGCACGAAACCGGCGGCGTCTTGATTGACATCCCGCTGCCCCACCGCGAAATCGCCTCCATCGTCGGCTCGACGCGCGAGAGCGTGACCGTGCGCTTGAACGCCATGCGCCGCGAAGGTATCATTGACTTCGTCAATCGCAAGATTCTCATCAAGCGCCCCGAATCGCTGGCAGCAGCGTAAAAAGCCGTAAATCGTAAATCGTGAATCGTGAATCGAAGAACGGTTTTTTCGATTTACGATTCACGATTTACGATTTACGAGCCTATGAAATGTCCGACCTGTGGTAAGACCGCCGAGTGGCAAGATAACCCGCACCGCCCCTTCTGCTCCGAGCGCTGCAAGCTGATAGACTTCGGCCGCTGGGCCAACGAGGAATACCGCATGCCCGCCGAACCCGCGCCCGTGGGCGGCGCGGGTGAAGAGCAAGGCGAGGAACGCCGGGACGACGAAAGATGAGCCCGAGAGCCGTCGCAGTTTATCTCGCCCTCGTTCTGCTCACCTTCGGCGCGTCGTGCGGGCCGGCCCCGGCCGAAGTCTCGCGCAGGGAGACGCCGCGCGGCCAGAACCTGCCGCGCACGTCTTTGCCCATGCCTCCGGTGACCGCCTCGGACGCCAACGCGGCCAACGCGCAGGGCTTCACGTTGCTGGATGGTGAGCGCCGCGCGAATTTGTCTGATTACCTGGGGCAGGTCGTCGTGGTGGATTTCTGGGCGACCTTCTGCGCGCCCTGCCTGGAGGAAGCTCCGCACCTGGACGCGCTGCAAAGTCGCTTCGGCCCGCAAGGTCTACACGTCATCGGCCTCAACGTCGGGGGCGAAGACGACCGACCCGAGATTCCCAGGTTCGTCGAGCGCCTGAAGATCAAATACGCGCTCGGCATCCCCGACCCCGAAATGGTCAACCTCTACATGGGCAGCGACGGCAGCATCCCGCAAACCATCGTCTTCGACCGCCGCGGCCGCGTCGTCAAACATTTCATCGGCTACGACCCCAACGTCAAGCAAGAGCTTGAGAGCACGATTGAGAAAGCAGTGATAAGTGATAAGTGATAAGAAAAAACTTTCTTTCTTTTACTTATCACTTATCACTTATCACTTATTTTATGCCCCGCGACATCCCCGTCGGAAACGGCTCGCTGCTCGTCACGTTTGACGAGTTGTACCGGATTCGAGACATCTACTTCCCGCACGTCGGCAAGGAGAACCACTCCGAGGGCCACCCGTTCCGCTTCGGCCTCTGGGTCGAGGGCGAATTCTCCTGGGTCGCGGACGAGGGCTGGACGCGCGAGCTGAACTACCTGGACGAGACGCTCGTCACGAACGTGCGCCTCGTCAACAGCGCGCTCAATGTGGAGATAGTCTCGAACGACGCGGTTGACCCGCACGAGAACGTGTTCGTCCGCCGCGTCAGGCTGACGAACACAGGGAGCACGCCGCGCGAGTTTCGCCTCTTCTTCCACCAGGATTTTTACATCTCCGAATCCGAAGTCGGCGACACGGCCTACTTCGACCCCGACACGCGCTCCCTGATTCACTACAAAGGCCGCCGCTACTTCCTCATCTCGACCGACGCGGCAGACGGCGTCGAGACTTTCGCCACCGGGCGCAAGGCGTTCAAGGGCGCGGAGGGTACGTGGCGCGACGCGGAGGACGGGGTGCTCAGCGAGGGCGCGATTACGGAAGGCTCGGTTGACTCGACCATCGGGCGAACACTCGTCGTCGCCGCGGGCGAGACGGCGGAGATGTTCTACTGGATCGCCGCCGGCACGTCTCACGGCGAGGTGTCGGACTTGAACACGCGCGTCGTGGCACGCGGCCCGCGCTGGTTCGTGGAGCGCACGGAAAACTACTGGCGCGCGTGGGTCAACAAGAACGCGACAGACTTCGGCAACCTGCCGCCGGAAGTCGTGCGCCTCTACAAGCGCTCGCTCCTGGTCGTCCGCACGCAGATTGACAACGGCGGCGCGATCCTCGCGGCCAACGACTCGGACGTGACCCTGAGGGCGACCGACCACTACAGCTACCTCTGGCCGCGCGACGGCGCGCTCGTCGCCTATGCTCTGGACCTCGCGGGCTACAGCAATCTCCCGCGCCAGTTCTTCGACCTCTGCGGGAGGATCGTCCACCCCGAGGGCTATTTCTTGCAGAAGTACAACCCGGACGGCTCTGTCGCCTCCGGCTGGCACGCCTCCTGGGACCCGCAGACGAAGCGGCGGCTTGTGCCAATTCAGGAGGACGAGACGGCGCTCGTCGTCTGGGCCTTGTGGAACCACTACGACGAGTTCCGCGACACGGAGTTCGCCAGCCGCCTTTACCGCCAACTGGTCACGCGCGCGGCAGACTTTCTGGTGCGCTTCCGCGACGAGGAGACGGGCCTGCCGCTCCCCTCCTGGAATTTGTGGGAAGACCGGCGCGGCGTGCACACCTTCACGTGCGCGGCCGTCTACGGGGCTTTGCGCGCGGCCGCCAATTTCGCGCTTCTCTTCGGCGAGCCGAAGCTGGCGGCGAAGTACGAGCAGGCGGCCCGCGAGGTGCGCGAAGGGATGCGCGCTCATCTCTACCGCCCGGAGTTGGGCCGCTTCGCCCGCTCGATTAAACCTGTCGAGGGCGGCTTCGAGGTGGACGGGACGATTGACGCCTCGCTCTTCGGCGTCTTCTACTTCGGGGCGTTCGCGCCCGAAGACCCCTTGGTGCAAGACACGATGCGCGCGGTCGAGGAGCGTTTGTGGGCCAAAACGGAGGTCGGCGGCTGCGCGCGCTACGAGGGTGACGGCTACATGCGCGTGAGCGATGACGTGTTGAAAGTCCCCGGCAACCCCTGGTTCATCTGCACGCTCTGGCTGGCCGATTACCGCATCGCCGCGGCGCGCAGCCTGGAAGAGTTGGAGCGCTCCGTGGAGCTTTTGGAGTGGACGGTGAGGCGTGCGCTGCCTTCGGGCGTGCTGGCCGAGCAGGTTGACCCGCTCTCGGGCGCGCCCGTCTCGGTCTCGCCCCTCACGTGGTCGCACTCGACGGTCGTGGCGACGGTGGTCGCCTACCTGCGCAAGCTCGAAGCCCTGCTGCGCTGCGACACCTGCGGCCGCCCGCTCTTCCGCTACGACCGCCACGCGCGCAGAGTCCACGGTTAAGGCAAAAGGTAAATGGCAAAAGTAATGACCCCGAAGGGGTCACACATGATAGCCGGGGGCAAGCAAACGCGAGTTTGCGCCGCCCCCGGTAGGACGTTAGAAAACGTTCCGACCCTAAAGGGGTCGCACGCTCAACGTTGAATGTGCGACCCCTTCAGGGTCGGATTCTTTTACCATCTATTCCGGGGGCGGCGCTCGTGCTCGCGCACTCGCAAGCCCCCGGCTATCATGTGCGACCCTTTCAGGGTCTTCCCTTTTGCCTTTTGCCTTACTTTCCGGGCAACTTTTGGCCCTTCTGGCGGCATCTTGACTGTGTCCTGAGCGAGACCGTAGAATTCATCGTCAACCCGACGCTGGTCACGCTTTTTCGTGCCACCGCGCTTAAAACCTGAATGCTTTGTCTCGTTGTTCTCTCAAAGACGCCCGGTTGAATCTGCCGCGTTCTTGAACAGCACGTTTTGCCCATGTTCGGGAGCCACGGGCCTCCCCTTTTGATCTTCAACAGGAGTTGTCAGCTATGCCTAAACTTATCCGCCGCGTGAGTCTGTTGCTCTTCGTCGTGGCGCTGGCCTTCCCCGCCGTCTTCGGGCAGGATTTGCCCGACCGGAAGACCAACCAGAAACCCGAAGTCCCCAAAGCCTACAGGGACTGGGTTGACAAGGACGTCGCCTACATCATCACCGAGGGCGAGCGCGCCGCCTTCAAAAAGCTCAAGACCAACGAGGAGCGCGAGCAGTTCATAGAACTGTTCTGGCGCCGCCGCGACCCGGACCCGGACACCGACGAGAACGAGTTCCGCGAGGAGTATTACGAGCGCATCGCCTACGCCAACGAGCAATTCTCGTCCGGCATCCCCGGCTGGAAGACCGACCGCGGCCGCGTCTATATCATGTACGGCAAGCCGGACGAGAAGGAGTCGCACCCGATGGGCGGCAACTACGAGCGCCCGTCGTATCACGGCGGCGGCTCGACCTCGACCTACCCGTTCGAAATCTGGTTCTACCGCTACCTGCCCGGCATCGGCTCCGGCATCGAGATCGAGTTCGTTGACCCGACGGGCTCGGGCGAGTACCGCATCGCCCGCTCGCCCGACGAGAAGGACGCGCTCCTTCAGGTTCCGGGCGCGGGCCTGACGCTGGCCGAACAACTCGGCCTCTCCGACAAGGCGCAGCGCGTCGCCGGCGGCGGCGGCTACGGCAGCGGCTACGGCTACCAGCGCCAGCAGGACTCGCCCTTCGAGCGCCTGCTCCTGATCAGCCAGCTCAGCCAGGCCCCGCAGGTCAAGTTCAAAGACCTTGAGGGCGCGCTCAGCTTGACGGGCGGCGGCAGCATCGAAGAGAACCCGCTCGACTTCGACGTGCGCGTGGACTTCTTCCGCCAGTCGGAGGACCGCGTCATCACGGCCGTCACCGTCCAGACCGAGAATAAGAACCTGGTCTTCACCGACAGCGGCGGGCTTCAGCGCGCGCGCATGAACATCTTCGGGCGCATCATCTCCGTGGCGGGCCGCCGCGTCGGCATCTTTGAAGACCCCGTCGAGACGACCGCCTCGGCCGGCGAATTAGCAGAGGCCAAGGAGCGCAAGTCGATTTACCAGAAGGCCGTCCTGCTCTCGCCCGGAACTTACAAGGTCGAGGTCGTCGTGCGCGACATCGAGTCGGGCGCGACCGGCGTGCGTAAGTACGGCTTCACGGTCCCGAAGTATGACCCTAAAACGCTCAACACTTCGACGCTGGTCCTGGCGTCCAAGCTTGAGGCCGTGACCAACCCGGCGTCGGACACTGGAAGGTTCGTCATCGGCCAGACCAAGGTCGTCCCGAACCTTTCGCGCAACTACCGGCGGGGACAGCCCGTCGGCCTCTACCTACAGGTCTACAACGTCGGCACAGACCAGACGACGCTGCGCCCGTCCGTGGACGTTCAGTACGTGCTCACGCAGGGCGGCAAGGAAGTCGGCAAGCAGAGCGAAGACTGGCAGGGCCTGGCCGATTACGGGCAGCGCCTGACCCTGGCCCGCATGATTGACACGAGCCGCCTCAACGCCGGCGAGTACGGCATAGAGATTCGCATACGCGACCGCGTCTCCGGCCAGACCATCAAACAGGAAGACAAGTTCACCGTCTCGCAGTAACCCAGAGACTCAAGTCTTCACAACACCGGGCCGCGAGTTTCAGAAGTGAACTCGCGGCCCGAACTATTTTCAACTTTCGCGCCGACTCAACCCCTTAGCGCCTTTGCGCCTTTGCGTGAAATGTTTTGGATTTCTCACGCAAAGGCGCAAAGGCGCTAAGAGTTGAGCTTAGGTTTTGAACTCTTAAAATAGCCGCGGGTTTTCGTCCTCAGAGGGCGGGCGCTCGCCGCGACGGAGCGCGTTGACCAGGAGGTGCGCGCGTCGCGTCGGCTCGGGCTGGCGGTAGCCGCCGTCGGCCGAGAGCGTGAGCTTGATCGCGCCTTCGAGGTCAATCAGGTGGCCGGGCGAGACGAAGATGGGCTGCGTTCGCGTCTTTGTCCTCACGGCAGCCCCGACCGTCTCGCCGTTCTTCGGGTCAACCAACTCGCTCCAACTGCCGCGCTCCTCCCCAGGCTCCTCATACTTCCCGACGAGCACGGATTTGGCACAGCCGAGCGTCGGGCGGTTGATGATGAGGCCGACGTGCGAGGCGATGCCGACGCGCCGTGGATGCGCGATGCCCTGCCCGTCGAACATCACGGCGTCCGGCTCCGTCCTCAACTTCGACCACGCCTCCAAAACCGACGGCGATTCGCGGAACGAGAGCAACCCCGGCACGTAAGGGAACTCGGTCTCGCTCACCACCCCGACCTCTTCGATGACTTCGAGCGACGGCAGCCGCATCACGACCAACCCCGCGTAGACCACCGGCGAAAACTTATTGAAAGAGATGTCCGCCCCCGCAATCGTCTCGACCGTCTTCTTCAGCGGCTCAATCCGCACACGCTCGCGCAACTTCTTCTGAAGCTCCACGGCCTCCTTCGGCTTCATCGCCCAATCATGAATCTGTTCGTATCGTGCCATAATAAAAATCAGTGATAAGTGATGAGTGATAAGTGATAAGAAAAGGCTTTTACTCATCACTTATCACTTATCACTCATCACTGCCTTTTCTGCCTCCGTGCTCGAATAGATTTCTGCTCCTTGTCTGACAATCGAATGGACGCGCCAGTGTTCGTCGTCGCGCGCGGGGAAGTCCGTGCGGTAGTGCGCGCCGCGTGATTCTTCGCGCCAGAGGGCGGAGCGCGCGATGAGCGTGGCGACGTTGAGAAAGTTTCTTGACGCGCGTGCGAGCTGCGCGCGAGCGATCTGCTCGAACTCAAGGAGCGCGCGTGTGATTGATTCGCGGCTGCGAATGATTCCGACCCGCTCCCACATCAAGCGTCTGACGCGCTTGCGCACGGCGAGCGCGATTTCGCCCGAGGCGCGCGCCGCGCGTCACTTCCCTTTCATCTTCGCCCGCGGCGGCGACGTGCGCGACTGGCGCGCTCGTTCGCAAAATCCGCGGCGGCCGCGCTCCCCGCGCGCGCGCCGAAGACCAGACCTTCGAGCAGCGAGTTTGACGCCAGGCGGTTCGCGCCGTGCACGCCCGTGCAGGCCACCTCGCCCGCCGCGTAGAGTCCATGCAGGCTCGCGCGCCCGTCCAGGTCCGTGCGGACTCCGCCCATGCAGTAGTGCGAGGCTGGCGAGACTGGCAAAGGGTCTTCGGTGATGTCCAGCCCGTAGCGCCTGCACGTCTCGTCAATCTTCGGGAAGCGGCGGCGCACGTAGCGCGGGTCTAGCTCCGTCATGTCCAGGTAGACTGTGCGCGTCGCGGTGCGCTGCATCTCGGCGACGATGGCGCGGCTGACGATGTCGCGCGGCGCTAGCTCTTCCCGCTCGTGGTAACGCGCCATGAAGCGCTCGCCCATCGAGTTTCGCAGGACGCCGCCCTCGCCGCGCATCGCCTCGGAGAGCAGGAAGCGCGGCGCGCCTTCCACGTTCAGGGCCGTCGGGTGAAACTGCACGAACTCCATGTCAGAGAGTTCCGCGCCCGCCGCGTAAGCCATCGCCATCCCGTCGCCCGTCGCCACCTCCGGGTTCGTCGTGTGCAGGAAGACTTGCCCCGCGCCGCCCGACGCCAAAACGACCGCGCGCGCCCACAACTCGCGCGGCGCGCGCACCAGTGGGTCCAGATAACGCACGCCACGCACGCGCCCCTCATTCACGAGCAGCGAGTCGGTCGCGGCGTGGGCCACGAAAGCTATCTCTCTTTCGGCTCGCGCGCGCGCGATGAGCGCGCGAACTATCTCGCGGCCCGTGGAGTCGCCGTGCGCGTGCAGGATGCGGCGGCGCGAGTGCGCGGCCTCACGCGTGAAGACGAGGCGGCCGCCCTCGCGGTCGAACTCCGTGCCCCAGCTTATCAACTCCTGTATGTAGCGCGGGCCGTCCTCGACCATCACGCGCACGGCCGTGGCGTCGCACAAGCCCGCCCCCGCGTTCAGAGTGTCCTCTTCGTGGAGCGCGACCTCGTCCTCGTCCGAGAGGGCAACCGCGATGCCGCCCTGCGCGTATTCTGTGTTGGATTCGCTCGTGCGGTCTTTGGTGAGGACGGTGACGCGCGCGCCGGATTGTGCCAGTTCGATGGCGGCGCGCAGGCCCGCGATGCCGCTGCCGACGACGATGAAATCTGTTTCGAGTGCCATGCGAGCCTACGGCGTTTCCGGTTCCAACTTGGTCACGCGCTCGTCCAAGTAAAGCAGATCGGCACGCACTTCCAGGAAACTACGATTGAGGACATCAACTTGGCGGTCTATCCGACGCAGGCCGTGATTCAACTCTCTGCGCAGCTCGGCTATCTCCGCGAGCGCACGCTCCCAGATCGGCCGCGTCTCCTGCAAGCGCCTGTCAACCTTCTCTTCGACCGCGGTGAGACGCCCGTCCATAGAATCGAGCCGCGTATTCGTGGAATCGAGCCGTGCATCCACGGAATCAAATCGCTTGTCCATAGAATCGAATCGCCTGTCTATGGAATCAAAGCGCGCGAGGATGAGTTTCAAAACGTCGTTCGGCAATGGTTGTGTGATCTCTTCACTCATTTCATTCCTCCGTCCATCTTCACAGTCTGCTGCTACTGGGTGGGCGGGTGGATGGCGAGATTATACGCCTCGCCTTAAGGCTCTTCAAAACTTTCCGGGCATGAGGGTTCATGTGGTGAACGCTGTTGCGTGTCGCTCGGGGCGCGCGCTAGAATGACGCTTCCGCGAGAACTAATTTTACAATCAAGGAGACAGCGCGCCCCGGTCCCTCGCGTGCGGCGCTCTCTTCTTCTGCTGCTGCTGTCGCAAACCGATAAGGAGACTTTCGAGATGAGAATGAAAAGATTGCTCGTCATCATGTTGGCCGTCTCGCTTTCCGCGCCTGTGACAACGCTCGCGCAGAGAAGAAAGAGGGCCGCCACAGCGAAGGGCGCGTCAACAGAGAAAGCAGTGTTACCGCCAATCCAATTTACACAATTCACCCTCGACAACGGCCTGCGCGTCATCTTCCACGAAGACCACTCGACGCCGATTGTCGCCGTCAACGTCTGGTATCACGTCGGCTCGAAGAACGAAGTGCCGGGCCGCACCGGCTTCGCGCACCTCTTCGAGCACATGATGTTCCAGGGCTCGCTCCACCACGACAAGGATTACTTCGTCCCGCTACAGGAGGCGGGCGGAGCCCTCAACGGCTCGACCAACGTGGACCGGACCAATTACTGGGAGGTCGTGCCGTCGAACTTTTTAGAGCTCGCGCTCTGGCTCGAATCAGACCGCATGGGCTACCTGCTGGAAGCACTCTCCGAGGAGAAGCTCGCCAACCAGCGCGACGTGGTCAAGAATGAGAAGCGGCAGAACTACGATAACCGCCCCTACGGGCTGGTCTCCGCCAAAATCGCGGAGACGATGTACCCGAAGAACCACCCGTACAACTGGCTGACCATCGGCTCGCTCGAAGATTTGACGGCCGCCTCGCGCGAGGACGTGTCGGACTTCTTCCGCCGCTTCTACACGCCGAACAACGCGAGCCTCGTCGTCGCGGGCGACATCAACCCCTCGGAGGCGCGCGCGCTCGTCGAAAAATATTTCGGGCCAATTAAGCGCGGCCCCGAAGTCACGAAGATCAACCCGCCGCGGCCCTCTCTCTCGGAAGAGAAGCGCGCGACGATGGAGGACCGCGTCTCGCTCCCGCGCGTTTACATGACGTGGCACACGGAGCCCGCCTACACGAGCAACGACGCGCCGCTCGACCAACTCGGCTTCGTGCTCGCCGGCGGCAAGGGCTCGCGGCTCTACAAGTCGCTCGTCTACGAGAAGCAGATCGCGCAGGACGTTTCCGCCTTTCACAACTCGCGCGAGTTGGCCGGGCAGTTTCAGATCACGGCGACCGCCAAGCCCGGCGTCAAATCGGAAGAACTTGAGCGCGCCATTGACGAAGAGATCGCAAAGCTTAAAGCCGAGCCCCCGACAGCCGAAGAACTTGAGCGCGCTTATAACGCGCGCGAGTCTTCGATCATCTACGGGCTGCAAACCGTCGGCGGCTTCGGCGGCAAGAGCGACCAGTTGAACCAGTACGCCGTCTTCCTCAACCAGCCGGACTACTTCCGCCTGGACCTGTTGCGCTACCAGAACGTGAAGCCGGAAGACGTGACGCGTGTCGCCAACGGCTACCTGACGGACAAGCGAATGGTGCTGACGGTCGTGCCGCGCCAGAAGGGCAAGACGACGGGCGACCCTGCGCCCGCTTCCCCGACGAACGCCATCGCCTCGCCGTCGCAGCAGACCGGAGCGCCGACGGCCAGCAGCACACCCGCCGCGAGGCCCGGCACGACGACGACCACTCCCGCGGGCGTTCAGCCGCAGACCAAGTCCGAAGTGGCGGCGACCACACCCGCGGGCGCGACGCCGCCGACTACAGCCGCGAAAGGCGCGGGTGACAAGGGCCAGGACAAGTCCAAGCTCGGCGGACTCTACGTGCCGCCGAAGCCTAAGCCCGACCCTCAGTTCAAGCTGCCGCGCATTCAGCGCCACAAACTTTCTAACGGGCTTGAAGTCTTAATCGTCGAGCAGCACGAGTTGCCCGTCGTGAACATGAACCTCGTCTTTAGAAGCGGCGGCGCGGCCGACCCGCAGGACAGGGCGGGCCTCGCGAGCCTGACCGCCGCGCTGATTGACGAGGGGACGAAGACGCGCTCGGCCCTGGACATCTCTAACCAACTGGCTGCCATCGGCGCGCGCCTCGGCACGGGCTCGGATTACGACAGCAGCGGACTCTTTCTGCTGTCGCTCTCCAAGCACCTCGACCGCGCGCTCGAAATCTACGCCGACGTAGTCACCAATCCTGCTTTCCCGGAAAACGAGTTGGAGTTGCAGCGCAAGTCGCGCCTCGCCGCGTTGATGCAACGGCGCGACGACGCCAACGCGATTGCCGGCGTCGTCTACGCCTCGCTGCTCTACGGCCGCAACCATCCTTACGGGCACCCGACCGTCGGCGACGAGGCGAGCGTGACGGCCGTGAAGAACGAGGAGGTGCGCCGCTTCTACGAGTCTTATTACCGCCCGAACAACGCCGCGCTCATCGTCGCGGGCGACGTGAAGCCCGCGACGCTTCTGCCGAAGCTCGAACGCGCCTTCGCCAACTGGAAGCGCGGCGAAGTCCCCGCCGTCCAAATAGAGACGCCGCCCGTGCGCGAGCGCGCCGGCCTCTACATCGTGGACCGTCCCGGCGCGGCGCAGAGTGTGCTGATGATAGGGCAGGTGGGCCAGTCGCGCTCGACCCCGGACTACTTCCCGCTGCTCGTGCTGAACACGCTGCTCGGCGGGCAGTTCACCTCGCGCGTCAACCTGAATTTGCGCGAGGAGAAGGGCTACACCTACGGGGCGCGCACGTCGTTCGACTACCGGCGCGGCGCTGGCCCCTTCGCGGCGACCGCGGGCGTGCAGACGGCCGTGACCAAGGAGTCAGTCTTCGAGTTTCTGAAGGAGCTGCGCGGGGTCCGAGGCGAGCGCCCCGTGACGCCCGCCGAGCTGGACTTCGCGAGGCAGGCGATCATACGCGGCTTCCCGCGCACCTTCGAGACGGCCGAGCAGATCGCCAACCGCCTGACCGATGTCGTGCTCTACAACTTGCCTGACGACTACTTCAACAACTACATCGCGCGGGTGCAGGCCGTGAAGATGGAGGATGTCAATCGCGTCGCCAACCGCCACCTGGACCCGTCGCGGATGGCGATTCTCGTCGTCGGCGACCGTAAGGTCATAGAGCCCGGCTTGCGCTCGCTCGTGGACGTAGGTCAGACGATCACGTTCGTTGACGCCGAAGGGCGTCCGGCGGGCGAGGCGAGTAGCGGCAGCGGTGGCGTCGAGGGAGGCGGCACGCGCCGTTAGCTAACGAAGAAACGGACCGTTGACGAATAAATGGAATTGGGCCGCGCGGCTTGAAAGTTTTTCGCGCGGCCCAATTTTTTTGGTCCTTACTCGCAGAACTTTTCCGCGTGGTGCGGCGTATGGCTGTTCGACATCGGGATGAGGTGCTCCCCACCAAACAGGATGTCGGCCGCGTGCGCGGCTTTCGTAGCGAAGAAATTTTTTTTGGAACTGAAGAAGCGCAACGGCGTTCTGACAGAGGCGAATAATCGAAAGCAAGAGTCCGTTTTCGATTAGTCCGGCCTGCCAAATCACAACATTAACACTGCTTGGAAATCCCCCTGCTCCTATCGCGGGTCGGGAGAAGTGTTTTCCAAGGGAGCCGCTCTCGAAAGGAGTCAACGATGAAAAAGTTCGCAGTCAATTTGATTATCGCCCTCGCGGTGTGCGCTCTGACGAGTAGCGCGGCGCTAGCCAAGGTTAAGAGCAAGACCATCACCGTCGGGATGGATTTCGTGGTCGGGGAAACGCTGGTCAAGAAGGGCACATACAAGTTCAGCTTCGACGACAAGACCAACGAGCTGAGCATCATCGCCAAGGACAAGACGGTCGTCGCGAAGGTGGCCGCGCGCATCGAGAAGCGCCAGCAGGAGGCCACCGGGATGGACCTCGTCCTGGCACAGAAGGGCGACCAGCAGGCGCTGGTGAGCATAGCCTTCTACCGCGATACGGATAACATCGTCGTCAACGGCGCGCAGATGGCCGAGTCCGAAGACAAGGCCGGGTCGTCTCAAAAAAACTCAAACAACTAAACCCCTCAAAACTTTCGCGCCCCTGCTGCTTTGCGTGAGAACCGCGAAGCAGCAGGGGCGCGAAAAGTTTTGTTAGTAGTTTTGTAAGTCCGCCCTTAATCTACGGCGAAGCCTACGTTGACGACCGCCGTGATGTCTTTCTCCAGGGACGAGGTGTCGTTGATGCCCTCGCCCGAGACCTCGTTAGAGTCGGCCGCCGTAATCTGCATGACGCCCATGCGCGCCGTGCGGACGCTGCCGATGCTGCTCCCCGTGCTCTTCGCCACCTGCTCGGCGCGAACCTTCGCGTCGGTCGCCGCCGCCGCCAGCATCTTTATCTTCAGGTCGGCAATCTTCGTGTAGTAATACTCTGGCGCGCTTGATTCGAGCAGGATGCCCTGGTTGATCAATTCCGTCGCCTCGCGCGCGATCCTCTCGACGCGGTCAACGTCGCCCGAGCGCACCTGAATCTCCTGGCGCAAACTGTAGCCCGTGATCTCCGAAGTCTCGTTGCCGTCGCTGTCCTTGCCGTGCAGCGTCATCGAAGAGATTGACGACACCGTCATCTGGTCTTCCGCGATGCCCTTCGACTTCAGGTACTGCTTGATCTTCGAGATGGCGTCGGTCAAAGAACTGTAAGCGCCCTGCGGCTGAGCGGCCTGGTACGAGACGCCCGCACGCCAGATGACCAGGTCGGACTTGATGCGCTCACGCGCCGAGCCTGTGACGGTGATCGTCTGGTCTGATTTTTTGTTCTGCGTGATCGCCCAAGCCATGACGATTGAAGCTAAGACCAGCGCCACGGCCAACGCGAACCCGGCGTTAAAAAGGTTTCCGTTTTTCTCTGTATTCATTTTTTTCCTGGCACCTCCCAATGCCGCCGATTAGACGCGAGGTGCGAGTGTCTTTGCATAGTACAGCGCACGGTGCGCGACTGTGGATTCCCACAGTCAATAAGTAGAAATGAAAAAGTCCCCGGAGGGGACGAACATGATAGCCCGGGGCAAGCAAACGACAGTTTGCGCCGCCCCCGGAACCGGCAGACAAAACATTTCGACCCTGAAGGGGTCGCGCTTCAACCTTGAACGTGCGACCCCTTCAGGGTCGGATTCATTTCTACGTCCAACCGGGGGCGGCGCAAACTCCGTTTGCTTGCCCCCGGCTATCTTGTGCGACCCTTTCAGGGTCAGAATTCTAAAATTCCCGTAAACTCCCGGCGAGCGCGCCGACCGCCGACTCTGCCAAATCCTTGAGCGCCCCCGTGCGCTGCATCAGGCGGAAGCGTGTGGCGACGACAAAGCCTGTGCTGAGGCCGAGGCTCGTGTCGAGTGCGCTCAGCTCGTTCGCCAGCGCGTTGCGGGAGACGCGCTCGAAGGCGCGGCCGAGTTCTTCGCCCGCGTCCACGCCCTCTATTAAGAGGACTTCGACCTCGTCGCCCCCGCGCGAACGGCGCGCACGCTCGCGCAGCCGCACGCGCGCCTCGTCCTGAATCCTGCCGCTGGCGATGACGACCAGGTGCGCCGCCTCCGTCTCCGCCTGCGCGGCGAGGGCGTGACGGGCCTGCGCCGCCGTCACGTCGCCGTCGCGCATCACCAGCAGGAACGGTTCGTCGCACACGCTCACCATGATGTGCGCCTCGCCGCCTTCGGCCGCGCGCGCCGTGATGATCTGACTTTCGGGGACGCCCAGCTCGCGCAAGGAAGAATGGACGCGGCTGGCGAGCCAGGAGCCGTCTTCCAACATGCGCGCGGCCGCGTCGGTCGGCTTCACCAAATCTTCTATCTTCTCGTCCGCGATGGCCGTGCCGCATTCGCTGCACACGGCGTTGGTCGCCGTGATGACGTTGAGCGCGTCGGGCGAGGGCAGGCGGAAGATGGCGCGCTCCTTCTTGCGGCAACTGACCAGCACCTCGCGGCGCAACAACCCTGCGTCCGCCATCCTCTTAATCAATGAAGCGGTCGCCGCCTCGTCCTCCACGTTGGAGAGGATTTCGGAGACGCGCCCCTCGGCCTGCGATTCGGTGACGCGGCGCATCAGCCGCCGGACTTCAGTGTCTTCGAGCAACTCGACGGCGCGCGCCCCCGCGGCCTCACCCGTCCCGCCTCCCGCGGCTGTGCCATTTTCAGCCCCGCCGAAGCGCCCGGACTCCGACAACAGGCACGGCGGCTCGCGACGCTGCCACTCTATCTCTTTCGGCCCGCCGCCGTTGCTGCCCGCCGCGCGCAAGGCTTCGAGCGCGTCGCCCACGTTGCGGCAAAAGGCGTCGAGCTTCTTCATAGGCTCAAGCATCTCCGCGCCGTAAACAATGCCCGCGCGCATACCGGCCGCGTCGTCCTGGTTGTCGCCGAAGATGAGGAAGAGCGCGAAGTCCTCGAAGCAGAACACGTCGCCGCAGATGTATGCGCGGTCGTCTTCCGCTTCGGTCCAGGCGGCCACTTCGCGCTCCATCTCGGCCACGCGGTCAGGCCCCAGGAGCGCCTGCTCGTAGCAACTCAGCCGCGCTGAGCGTATGAGAGGAGTCAACCCCTTCTCCTGTAGCTTCTCAAGCAGCGCCAGGCGCGCGGAGCTTTCGACGCCCCGGCCGGAAGTCTTCGTCTCAATGAACAGCATTCGTCTCTCCTCTCGCCTCTCTTCTGGCCGCGCATGCTATCACGCCGCGTGGAAAAATTTCTACGTCATGCGCGCAGATTGACCGACTGTGTTTGGTGACGGGACGCGTGTACGCTCATGCTTCACCGCGCGCGCGTCGTCAATCACGGTTGGTGACCCCTTTTAAGTCGTCTGACCGCCGCTCTTTTGATTTATCACGGAACAGTCACATTGCTTCTTGTAAGAGCCCTAAGTGCTCAGTAGAATGGCTTTTGTGGTTAGGTAGTACCCACCGCGACAAGCAATCCATAAAAAGTAATACAAGTTTATTAAGGAGATAATATTTCCCCGTCTATGAATTATAAAAGACTGTTCCCCTGTGTCATCGCCGCCTTCTTCGTGCTTAGTTTCTTTGCCTTCACAGCCATCGCGCAGGACACGCCCATCGGCCAGTTCACTAATCTTACGACGACGGCAATCGGGCCGGGCGGCAGTGTGCGGCTCGAAACCGACCCGGTAATCATCTCGCGCGCCAAGCCCTCGGCGGTGGCCCAGCCGAGCGCCCCGCTGCTTTTCGACCAACTGCTGATGCACGCGATTGACACGCGACTCGGCGCGCGTTACGTCTGGGGCGCAGCGGGGCCGCGCGTCTTCGACTGCTCGGGCTTCGTCTGGAGTTCTTTCAAGGAGATCGGTGCGGATTTCACTCGCGGCAGCGCGCGCACCTACTGGACGCGCTTTGCGCCTGCGCGCGAGGACGAGAAGTACAAGTTCGGCACGCTCGTCTTCTTTAACGGCCTGTCGCACGTCGGCATCGTCGCCGACGAGTATGGGTTCTATCACGCCTCGCGCCGCAAGGGCGTGATCTACTCGCGCTTCGATAATTACCCCGCACGCATTGACGGCTTCCGCCGCGTGCCGCTGCCGACGCCCATGCTGGCGGCCGCAGCCGAATAAGAGAGTTGATAAAAGGAGAATCAAGAGGCCGGCTCCGTTTCGAAACGGAGCCGGCCTCGCGTTTTAACGCGCGCCGCAAAAGGGTTCAGCGATTATTCGGCAGCGGCCCGGAGACGAAGCCCGCGCGCTTCTCGTCCTCACGAGCCTCCCAGACGACTGCGATCTTATCAACCGCCACGAAGCACATCTGCCCTTCGTCATCCTTAAGGTGAAGCACTCCGCCCTCTACCTTGACGACCTCCCCGCGCAGGCTAGACGCCCCGCCGCAGAAAATATCAATCCTGCGCCCAATCATTCTCGAAAGAAATTCCTGCATAGCAACCTCCAAAAGCAGTGAAGGGATGAGTGATGAGGGAAGACTGAACGTGAATCTGAATCGTGAATCGGAGAAGCTTTTTCATTTACGATTTACCATTACGATTTCATCTTTACTTATCACTTATCACTTTTTACTTATCACCATTCTTCTTCCACTCCCAAATCTTCTCGGTGCCGTGCTCGTCGCGGATCGTCTTCTTCTCGACCTCGCGGAAGGTGATCTGGACGAGGGGGAGGACGGTCGGGTCGTCCTGTTGATTGCGCTCGAACTGCAAGAGGTCGTAATAGGCGCAGCGCACGCGGTCCGGGTACGTGCGGCAGACCGCGGGGCGCGCGTGGTAGATGGTGCAGCCGCGTGTCTCCTGGTTGAGGAACATGCACGTCTCCTCGAAGATCACGTCCTTCTTGCGGCGGAGCACCCGCTCGCCGCTCGAACGCTCGATCTTCGTGTAGCGCTTCTCGGCCGCCTCCGGCGTCAGGCCGAAATATTTAGCCAGGCGATTGAGGTCGCGCTTAGAGACCTGCACGCGCTCGTAGACCGAGCAGCAATAGGCCGGGCACTTCGAGCAATCGAAATAGACGCGCGGCTGTTCGTCAGTAATCTTTTTCCCCATTAATTTCCCTTCCAGCCTTCCCCCTACTGTGTCATTTCACTCGTCAGGTAATACCCGCGCCCGCGCCTTCGGGGCTTTATCATCGGAGTCATATCGCCCCCAGGGATGCTCACTTGCAGGGTGGCCCGTCTTTCGTCTTCACTGTACGTCAGCAGGTAGGAGTCCGGCCCAAACTCTTTTTCGTCATAGTAGGCCGGCCGCACGGAGCGCCCGCCCCTGAAAGGCCCGTTGAAGATGGCGACGGCGAAATCTTTCGGCCGGCGTGTGTTGACGAACGCGATGGCGAAATCCTTCCGGCCGTCGCCGTTGAAATCCCCAACGGCGTAATAAGGCGACTTGGACTCGCCGAAGCCATCGTTCAGATTGTCTATCCTCTCTTTATCTTCCACGTCCGCGTAAGTCGCCACGCGCAGGTAAGACTTAGTCCTCAAAAAGGCGCGCACCGTTTGGCGGTGTTCGGGTCGGATGAACGAAGGAACGTCGCCGCCCTCCTGCGCGCCGCGGGCAGACGCTGGCGCAAGACAGCAGAGGAAGAGCGCGCACAAACCCAACCTCCGACAAATCAGCTTGCACATTGTTCGAGCCCCCTATCGTCGCTTCGATTTTTTATACTCCGATAGTAAAAGCCCCATGAACTCTTCCCGCCGCTCGTAGAGCCGCTTCGGCTCGCGCGGCTCGTGCCGGGCCAGTGCGTACGCCGTAATAATCGGCAGCGCGACCGTCGAATCAACATAACACACAACCGCGTCCGGCAAACGCTCCGGGTCAACTTTCCCCCACGAGACTGCCTCTCCGGGCGTCGCGCCGGAGTTGTGGACGACGATGCCGTTGGCGACGAAATTCCGCGTGCGCTTCACAGACATATCGTAAACGGGGACGACGATACCTGTCGGCTCGATGGAGATGACTTTATGATTGTCTGCGTAACGCTCCCTGATTTCTTCCCTCGTGATGCCGTACATTTTCAGTCGCCGGGCGAGTGTGCGCCAATCAACACGCAGAAGCTCGCACGCTTCGTAGATACGCCCGCCAGACTCGATGAGTGCCGCCCGAACGCGCCCCTCGTCAATCTCATGTTTGAAGCGCGGGTTCTCTTCGAGACGGAATTTTTCGCGCCACTCCTCACGCTCTTGGTCGGAGAAGTTTTGCCACCGCTCCTGAGTTTGTTTGCCTATTTCCGCCCGCCGCCGCTCCTGCTCACTCTCCGGCAGTTGGCCGAACCATTCGCGCGCGCGCAGGCGACGGTATTGAGCGATGGCGGGGTCAGCATTCAACGCCTCTTGCCGCTTCTTCTCTTTGTAAGCCGCGAGTTCTTCGGGCGACAGACTGTCCCAGAATTTCCGCGAGATTTGTTGGGCGACTCCGCTTTTCATTCGTTGCCGATGAAGTTCGCCCCACTGCCGTCGCTCTTCAGCGGTTTTCTTCTGCCATTCCAGCCTTCTGTGATTAGCGGCGTGCGTGCGGTAATTCTCAGGGGCCAGGTTGCTGAAGTTATTGTTCAGGTGATTATGATCCAAGTGATGTGAAACTTCGTCTGGCTCCAGTTTTCTACCGAGCGCGAATTCCAGCAGGTAGCGGTGTTCGGGGATGGTCTTACCCACGCCCAAGCCGATTTGCCGGTAGCCATGTGTTGAGTAAGAAGTATTGAAGGCTTTCAGACTTTCGCCCGCTTTCAACGCTTTCAGAGGTTTATACGAACTGTTGTGAAGCATGACGAGGTGTTCGGGAGTCGCCAGCAATTCACCTTCTTGATATGTTTCTTTGCGCTGCCCGCTATACCAGCCGAAACGCAAGCGCCACACTTCCTTCTCCCCCGTGCGCCAGACTTTCTCTACTTCCGAAAGCGTGATTTTATTTTGCTCGTGGTCGAACGAATAAACGTGAAAGCCGGATTTACCGACTAGCTCCTCAATCGGAATGCCTTCCGGGTGCTGGCTTAAATCTCGCGGCGTGTCTACGAACGTGCCTTCGGCCACGCACAGGCCGCCCGTGTCGGGACGGGCGTCTGTGACTTGTAAAAAGTAGTCGTGGCCGCGCTCGTCAATGCCTAAGACTTCCTGAATCTGCGGCTCGGTTTGGAGCATGAAGTTTTTGGGGCTGCCGCCGCCGAGGATGAAGACGGCCGAGCGCCCGCCGTGCCTGGTTCCCTTGTCGCCGCGCCCGTGAATCGCGCCGCGCTTGCCCGCGAGCACGATGGCCGCCGTCTCGTTCACGTCGAGCGACGGGTCGAAGCTGAGCTTGTTGCCTTGCAGCGCCTTCGCCGCGACGTTCATCCCGATGGAGGAATCGCCAGGGCTCGAAGTGTAAATTGGCACACCGTATTCATAAGCGGCGGCCAGCAGTGATTTATTCTCAAGGCCAAGTTTACGCTCGCGCTCGCGGACGTATTTGCCGCAGAGATAATGAAACTCGGCCGTGGACATGGGCCTTTGAAACTCGTCGCCCTCTATGAGGCGGCGGAAGAAGGCGTCCGTGTCCAAGCAGCACGCTGTAGTCGAAAAAGATGTCGTAGATGCGCACGACCTCTTCCTCGCGCAGCACGACGTCGGAGATTTGCGTGTTCCCCTGGTGCAGAGAAAGCCCTATGCCGAAGTGCGCGTCGTGATAAAGGTTCGCGCCCGTGGAGATGATCCAGTCAACGAAGCCGGCCTGGATTAAGGGAATCAGGGCAGAGATGCCGAGCCCCGCGGGCGTGAGCGCGCCCGTGAGCGAGAGCCCTACGGTCACCTCCGGTTCCAGCATCTTCTGCGTGAAGAGCTGGCACGCCTCGCGCAGCCGCGCCCCGTTGTATGCTATGAAAGCGTCGTCAACCAAATCCGCGAGCGTCGTCTCGCGCGTGATGGGTCGCGGGTCAATGCGCCTTCCCTGTAGAAACTTGCTCCTCTTTTTCGCCATCGCTCTTTTCACCCTCCGCGTAATTTTCCAGGCACGCGCGGCACAGGCACCGCTCGTAGCGTGCGCGCAAACTTGCCCGCGCATCTTCGCTCAACTTTATCTCCTGACACCAGCAGCCCGCGAGCGTAGCCCCGCAGGTGAACGCGCGGCCGCACGCCTCGCAAACAGAAGGCGCGACGAACTGCGGCAGGACGCGGCCCGATGATTTCTGAAAGCTCATCTCTCTTCGCCTCCCGCCTGCGCCTTGCTCTCTTCGGCGGCGCGGCGCAGGCGCAGGCGGTTGATGCGGCGGTCGTCCGCCTCCAACACTTCCACGTCGAGGCCGCGTATGTTGAGGCGCTCGCCCGGACGCGGCACGTAGCCGGATTCGCTGATGACTAATCCGGCGATGGTCGTGAAATCGTCCGCCTCAATCTCCATGTCGAAGAGGCGTTCGACCTTCCCTATCTCGGTCGAGCCGAGGACTTCGTAATAGCCGTCGCTCGCCTCCACGATCTCTATAATCTCCTCCTGCGCCGTGTCCTCGTCCTCTATCTCGCCGACGATCTCTTCGAGGATGTCCTCGACCGTCACCAGGCCGGCCACGCCGCCGTACTCGTCAACGACCATCGCGAGCTGCACGTGCGCCTTCTGCATCTCTTCCAGGAGGTCCGCGACCGGCTTCGTTTCCGGCACAAAATAGACTGGCCGCAGCAGTTTCCCAATCTGCTCGTCCTCAGTGCCTTCGGGCCAGCACTGCAAGAGGTCGCGGACGTAGATGATGCCCTCGACGTTATCAATCTGCTCGCGATAGACGGGGAGGCGCGAGTACTTCGACTCGATAATCGTGTCGCGCGCCTCGCGCACGGTCGCCGCGAGCGACAGCGCGACGATTTCGGTGCGCGGCGTCATCACCTCGCTGACGCGCGTGTCGCCGAACTCGATGATGGAGTGAATCAGCTCGCCCTCTTCCTCTTCGAGGATGCCTTCTTCAGCGCCCACGTCAATCAGCGCCTGTATGTCGTCGCCGTTGTCCTCCTCCTCGTTCGCCTCCGGCGTCACCGTCAACTCGCGCTCGCGGCGCACGCGCGCCCTGCGATTCAGAGGGTCTGCGATAAAAGCGAGCAGCCTGTAGAAAGGTTTGACCAGCGGCAGGAGCGCCAGCAGCGTCTTCTCCGGGTTACTCAGGCTGATGAGCCGCGGGATCAACTGGCGAAAGATGCCCGCGAGGATGAGCCCCGTGAAGAGCGCCAGGAGCAGCAACTGTATGCCCGCGAACCAGCGCAGGAGAATCGAAGTGACGAGGACCGAGACGGCGACCAACTGGATTTGGATGGCGGCCCCGATGGTGAACCGGAACAGCGGGCGGTCCTCCTGAATCTCCTTCAGGAAAGTGGCCGCCACGCTCTTACGCTCCTCCGCCTCCGTGATGAGCCGCCGCAAACCCACATCGCTCAACTGGCCGAACGCCATATCCACGGTCGCCAGGAACGTCAGCCCAACGAGCAACAGGCAGGTGATGACGATTTCGATTCCCATAAGAAAGACGTAAGTCAGTGAATCGTGAGTCGTAATCAGAGAAAAGCCGTTCGTCTGATTCACTGACTTACGATTACTGATTTACGAATTATATTCCAAGTCGCCGCCGAAGGCGCACCTCCAAACGGTTCATCTCGCCATCGTCGGTTTCGTGGTCATACCCGCACAAATGCAACACCCCATGCAGAATCAACTGCTCCACCTCATTCTCAAAACTCATCCCATGCTCCCCCGCCTGCCGCGCCGCCTGCTCCACCGAGATGACCACATCCCCCAACGTCACCCCCTCCACCCTCTCAAACTCATCCTGCCCCGCCGCAAACGACAACACATCCGTCGTCCCCCGCTTCCCCCGCCAACGCTTGTTAAGCTCCCGCATCACCCTATCCGACACAAAAGCCACCGTCACACCCGCGCCGTCAGCGGGCGCAACTTTCAAAGCCTTCTCCGCAAACTCCCGCCACCGCTCGCAATCAACCGGCAATCTTGCGCTGGCGGTTGACAACCTCAATCATCATGCCGCCTCAAGCATTCTGCCCATCCTCTGCCTGAGCCAGAGGCAAATACAAACTGTCCAGAATGGCTTTCTTTTCATCTGGTGGCATAATAGCCAACTCTAAACAATCTTGCAGCAAGCCGGTAGCAATGAGGTAATCAGCCAATACGCGCTTCTTGCTGTTTCTGTGAAATCCCACTCATAACCAATGTCTCTTTGCTTTATCATCAAAGCTCGCAATCTATTCGCGAACTC
>CAVQEU010000002.1:0-356065 GCA_963711585.1 uncultured Acidobacteriota bacterium
CGCGGAGGCAATCGAGATCGCGCGCGAGAACGCCGCTTTGAACGAAGTCGCGGGGCGCATCAACTTCCGCGTCGGCACGGTTGACGAAACCACTGCGTCGGCCGATCTGGTCTGCTCCAATTTGACGGCGGACGTGATCGCGCCGCTCCTGCCGCGCTCCTCGGGCGACCTGCGGTCGCCTGATTCTCTCGGGCATTCTGGACTGGCAGGCCGAAACGGTCGTCGCCGCCTGCGCGAACTCGGAGTCACGGGCCACCTCGAAATAGTCAACGACGGCGAATGGGTCGCAATCATCGTTTGAAGCAGTTTTCAGGTTTCGGTGTTCAGTGTTAAGTAAAGAACACGCTGTCTTCAACTTGACCACTGACCACTGACAACTGACCACTGCTATGTCTCGCAGACGTTTCTACGCCCCGCCCGAAGCGTTCGCGCCGGACGGCACGAGTGTCGCCCTCGCCGCGGACGAGGCGCGACACCTGCGCGACGTGCTGCGCCTGGGGCGCGGGCGAGGAGGTGTTCGTCTTCGACGGCGAGGGGCGCGAGTTCCGCTGCCGCGTTGATGAAAGCGGACGTAACGATGCTGTGCTCGGCGTCGTAGGCTCCGTCGAGCCGGCCAGCCCTGAGTCGCCTCTTCAGTTGACGCTCGCCATCGCGCTGCTCAAGGGCGAGAAGCTTGACCTGGTAGTGCAGAAGGCTACGGAGCTGGGCGCGCGTCGCGTTGTGCCAGTTGTGACCCGGCTGGCGGACGTGCGATTGCGCGACCGCGGCGAAACGTCGCGCCGCGTGGAGCGGCTGCGGCGCATCGCGCTCGAAGCGTGCAAGCAGTCGGGCCGCGCCCGCGTGCCGGTGATTGACGCGCCCGCCGCTTACGAATCTTTCGTCAAGAGTGGACCTCCTGCGAACGCCGCCGAGTGGCGCGTGCTGTTCGCCGAGCGCGGCGGCGCGAATCTGGCCGGCGCGATTGAAGGCTTGCGCGAGCGGCCAGCGAGCGTGACGGCGCTCGTCGGCTCGGAAGGCGGTTGGACGGATGAAGAAATAACTTTGGCGCGCGACGCAGGGTGGAGCATCGTCACGCTCGGCGGGCGCATCCTGCGCGCCGAGACCGCAGCCATCACAGTCACCGCGCTGCTGCAACACGCCTTCGGCGATTTAACCTAAAGACCGATTCAAAACCAAAGCTCAACCCTTTGCGCCTTAAGTTTTAACTTTGCGCCTCTAGCGAGAACGGCTGTTTCTCGCAAAGGCGCAAAGTTAAGACGTAAGGCGCAAAGGGTTGAGTCAATGCGTTGCTTGAGTTTTGAAATGCGCTCTCGGGTTTTTCTTCAACGTTGCATCTCGTTCAGCAGCTTGAGTGCGAGCTTTCGGTCGCGCTCTGACTCGAAGGCCCACGAAGCTTCGTGCGGCGCGTTCAGTAGAGTTTCTAATTCGATGCGTGCGCGCGCAGCGTCTCCCGTCTCTAATAACATC
This sequence comes from uncultured Acidobacteriota bacterium, assembly GCA_963711585.1. Lineage (GTDB taxonomy): Bacteria > Acidobacteriota > Blastocatellia > Pyrinomonadales > Pyrinomonadaceae > QHXM01. Next base: position 1,468 of record CAVQEU010000002.1, read on the forward strand.
TCCGCGAAGTAAAGACGTGTGACAGTATTGGCGGGCGCGAGTTTGACGGCGCGCTCGAAGTTGGCGCGCGCTCGTTCGGTCCCGCCGCCGAGGAGGCGAGGGAGTTTGTGTTGAAGCGCGCGAGGACGCGCAGGGGGCCGGCGGCGTGGTATGCGGCGTCGAGCCGCGCGGCGCGCGCGAGCGAGTGGCGGGCGCGCAGGGCGTGGCGCAGAGCCTTGAGCGGTTTCTCCGTCTGCGCCAGCAGCGCCAGGTTGACGCCGAGCCAGAAGTGGCCCTCGACGCGGCGAGGCTCGAGACGCGCGGCACATTCAGAGAAAGCACACCGCGCGCGTGATACGCGCGGGCCTCCTCTTTCTCTCTCGCTTCCTGGCCCAGAAAGAAGAGCGCGCGTCCCATGCGCCACGCCGCCTCATACTCGCCCGCCGCTTCTTCCATCAGGCTCGACGCTCGCGCGCACGTTCCCGGCTGCTCGCGCTCATCGTAAAGCGCGTCGGCGCGGCGTGTGATCTCTTCGAGACGGAGTCCATAGGGCTTTCTTCGGGGCCGGACGCTTCGGAAAACTTTGACGAAGCGCCCCGCACTGGCGCAGAATAAGCAACGGGACGAAAGCTGTAAAGGATGGTTGGCAGAATGGCGAGCAAAGAAGAGATCGTGAAGCGGGCGCGGGCTGATCTGGCGGAGCGCCTCGGCGTCTCCGAAGACGAGATCAAAGAGGAAGCGATCGAAGAGGCAGACTTCCCGGACATGGCGCTCGGCGCTCCCGTCAAAGGCGAGATGAGCGGCCAGATGATAACTTCCGGCTGGCGCATACGCCTGAGCGCCGGAGCGAGTGGCAGCCACGAGTATCGCGCCGACCAGAATCAACTAAGGCTCTACAACTACAAGGGCGCGAATCACAAGATTTGAACGTTCGTGAATCGTAAATCGTAAGTCGTAAATAGACGAACGGTTTTTACGATTCACGATTCACGATTCACGATTTCCGGCTTTAAAGAGGTGAAGCAATGAACCGGCAGAATTTTTGGGGACATCTGGCGCTGGCGCTGACGCTCGTCGTGCTGGCCGGATTCGTGGGACAGATCAGGCGCTGGCATAACTGGCAGAAGCCCGAGACGCACACGCGCTTCGAGTACGTCGAAGAGAGCAGAGATGACGATAGTGAAGAGACGGAAATCCCTGAGATCGAAAGCGTGGGGCAGAGCGGCGAGGCGGAAGTCCTCGTTCGTTTTCGTCCGGGCACGACGCTTGAGAGAATCAAGGCGCTGGCCCTGAGAAACAACGACCGCTTCGAGGACGAGTACGAGAGCATCAACGGGCTGGTCGCGCTCGAAGACGAGGACGGCCTCGACGCGGAGACGGTCGCGGGCCAATACCGCGCGCTCTCGGAAGTCGAGTACGCCGAGCCCGTCTTTAACCTCTACGCCGACCACGGCTCGCCCGACAAGCACAAGCACGCCAACGACGCCAGATTCGAAGAGCAGTGGTCGCTGCTTAATCTGGGCCAAAACAGCGGCACTAACGGGGCGGACATCAGCGCCCTGCGCGCCTGGTTCAAGACCACCGGCAGCGACAAGGTAGTCGTCGCCGTCCTCGACAGCGGCGTTGACTACACGCACAGGGATTTGGTGAGCAACATCTGGATGCGCCCGGACGATGTGCCCGCTTACGTTGACGACGAGCTGGGCGAGTTCGACGACCTGCACGGCTTCGATGCGGCCGACTGGCGCGACCCGATGGACGACAACGGCCACGGCACGCACTGCGCCGGCATCATCGGCGCCGAGGGCAACAACAACTTCGGCATCGCCGGGATTAACTGGAACGTCCAGATCATGCCCCTGAAGTTTCTTGGCGCGGGCGGCTCCGGCACGACCAAGGACGCGATTGAGGCCATCAACTACGTGATTGACCGCAAGCGCAAAGGCGTCAACGTCCGCATCATCAGCGCAAGCTGGGGCTCGACGCAGAAGTCCAAGGCGCTGAGCGACGCCATCAAGCGCGCGGGCGACGAGGGCATCCTGTTCGTCGCCGCCGCCGGCAACAACGGCGACGACTCGGACAAGCGGCCGCACTTCCCGGCGGGCTACGACCTTCCGAACATGGTCTCGGTCGCCGCGCTCGACCGCAACGACCGGCTGGCCTCCTTCTCCAACTACGGCGCGAAGAGCGTGCACATCGCGGCCCCCGGCAAAGAGATTCTGAGCACGTGGCTGGGCGGCGAGTTCTACGTCGCCTCCGGGACCTCTATGGCGACGCCTGAGGTTGCGGGCGTGGCCGCGCTGATTCTCTCGACCAACCCGAAGATGAGCGTCAAGGAGTTGAGGACGAGGCTCTTCAATTCGGTTGATAAGCTCGACTCGCTCAAAGGAAAAGTCTCCACCGGCGGCCGCATCAACGCCGCGAAGGCGGTCGGAGCGCAGTAGGAGACGCGGGGACACGGGGACGCGGCAGTACGCGGACGATAAAAGCAGATTGTCGTTTATCGCCGCGTCTCCGCGTCTACCGCGACTCTCTGTCCACTGCCCATCGCTTGCGCCCGGGCCGTCGGATGTGTGATTATCGTCTGTTGGAAGGCAGTCCTCGATTCATACTATCTTGCCTGATCTTTTGAGGAGACGAACCGAAGTGAAAGCGGAATTAGAGCAGTTGGTCGCTTTGCAGAACGCGGACACAAACATACGCAGACTACAGGCCGAAATAGAAGCCATCCCCCGAAGGCGCGCCGAGATCGAGAAAGAGTTCGATCAGCGCGCCTTTGAAATTCGTGAACTGGAACGCGTGCGCGACGAAGCCCGGACCGAGCGCGCCCGCCTGGAAAATGAAGTGCTCGAACACCGCTCCAAGCAGGAGCGGGCCGAGCGTAACCAGATGCTGTCGAAAAAGCAGGACGAGTACCAGGCAGCCATACGCGAGGCGGACGCCGCGCGCAAGCACATCTCGCAACTCGAAACGCAGATTCTCGAAAAGATGGAAGCCTTCGAGCAGGCGGAGACCAAGCTCAAGGAGCGCGAGCCCGAAACGGCGCGCTTGAGCGCCGAACTGGAAGAGCGCATACGCCAGTTTGAAGAGCAGACGCGGACGCAGCAGGAGCAGCTTGAAACCACACGCAGGGAGCGCGAGCGCCTGACGGCCTCGCTGCCGAAGAACATGAGCGTGCTCTACAACCGCATCAGCGCGCGCATACGCGACGGCATCGCCGTGGCCGAAGCGCGCAACGGCTCGTGCACCGCCTGCTTCATGACCTTGAGGCCGCAGGTGATGGCCGAAATCCGGCGCGGCGAAGACGTGATCATCTGCGACAACTGCAACCGCATACTCTATTACGTCCAGGCGGACATGTCACAGAAAGAGGCCGCCTCCGCGACAGTTTCGCCCAACGCAGCATAATAATAAGTGATAAGTGATGAGTGATAAGTGATAAGTAAAAGCAGCCGTCTTTACTTATCACTTATCACTCATCACTTATCACTGTTTTTTTCATAGGCAAAAGTGAGAAGAAAGACAATCCTTCTCAACTTTTGCCTTCTATTTTTTTGGGCACAGGGATTGATTGTCGTCACTGGCACAGCGGTCAGGCGAGATGTTTTCGGACAGTTGCGGCTGTTTTTGAGGGTCGTAGTGTCCGCAAAAGAGCCTAACCCGGATGTCGGTTTAACTAAGGAGACTATTTATGCAGGAAGCAATTCAACAGACCGGACTCAATACGGGCGTAAAGGATGATACACAAGCTAACGTTGGGGGCAGCGACGTGAACGTTAATCAGACCGAGCGCTGGGCTTCGGCGCTGGCCGGGGGCGCGCTCGCCATTTACGGGCTGACGCGGCGCACCTGGGGCGGGGCCGTGCTCGCCCTCGTCGGCGGCACTCTCATTGCCCGCGGCTCCACGGGCCATTGCTACATGTACGACGCGCTCGGCGTCAACACCGCCGGCAACGAAACAGATAACCCCCTGGTGAGCGTGCCCGCGGGCCACGGCATCAAGGTGGAAAAGAGCGTGACGGTCAACCGCGCGCCCGAAGAGGTCTACCGCTTCTGGCGCAACTTCGAGAATTTGCCGCGCTTCATGAACCATCTCGAATCCGTCAAGGATTTGGGGGACAACCGTTCGCACTGGGTGGCGAACGCCCCTGCTGGCAAGACGGTCGAGTGGGACGCCGAAGTTTACAACGAGAAGGAGAACGAGTTGATCGCGTGGCGCTCGCTCGAAGGGGCGGATGTGGACAACGCAGGCTCCGTGCGGTTCGAGGCCGCGCCTGAAGGGCGCGGGACAATCGTGCGCGTCACGCTCAAGTACGACCCGCCGGCCGGCAAAATCGGCTCCCTCGTCGCCAAGCTCTGGGGCGAAGAACCCTCGCAGCAGATCGAGGAAGACCTGCGCCGCTTCAAGCAGGTGATGGAGACCGGCGAAATCCCTACGACCGAAGGCCAGCCCTCGGGTCGCAGCGCGAGCGCGGGAAGATAAAAAGCAGTGGTCAGTGGTCGGTGGTCAGTGGTCAGTGAAAGCTGGTTGTCTTTGCTGATTACTGATTACTGACCACTTTTTTCAAGGGGGAATCATAATGAAAGCACTCTGTTGGTACGGAAAGAACGACGTGCGGGTCGAGACCGTGCCGGACCCGAAGATACTTAACCCGCGCGACGCGATCATCAAAGTCACTACGACGGCCATCTGCGGCTCGGACCTGCACCTCTACAACGGCTACATCCCGACCATGCAGAAGGGCGACATTCTGGGCCACGAGTTTATGGGCGAGGTCGTCGAGGTCGGGAGCGAGAACAAGAAGTTGAAGATCGGCGACCGCGTGGTCGTCCCCTTCACCATCTGCTGCGGCCACTGCTTCTTCTGCCAGAGCGAGCTGTGGTCGCTCTGCGACAACTCGAACCCGAACGCCGGAATCGCGGAAACGCTCTACGGCTTTTCGCCCGCAGGGCTCTTCGGCTACTCGCACATGACGGGCGGCTACGCAGGGGGCCAGGCGGAGTACGTGCGCGTGCCGTTCGCGGACATAGGCCCGGTCAGGATTCCCGAAGAGCTGTCGGACGAGCAGGTCTTGTTCCTCTCGGACATTTTCCCGACGGGCTACATGGCTGCCGAGAATTGCAACATCAAGCCCGGCGACACCGTCGCGGTCTGGGGCTGCGGCCCCGTGGGCCAATTCGCCATCCGCAGCGCGATGCTTCTGGGAGCGTCGCGCGTGATCGCGATTGACGAAGTCCCGGAGCGCTTGCAGATGGCCGCGTCTTGCGGGGCCGAGACGTTGGACTTCTACGACGAAGATATTTTCGAGAAGCTCAAGGATAAGACGGGCGGGCGCGGGCCTGACTCTTGCATTGACGCCGTGGGCCTCGAAGCACACGGCAAGACCGTTGACGCCGTCTACGACCGCGTGAAGGCCGCGATGTTCATGGCGACTGACCGTCCGCACGCGCTCCGCCAGGCGATTCACGCGTGCCGCAAGGGCGGGACGGTTTCGATTCCGGGCGTCTACGGCGGCTTTCTGGACAAAGTTCCCTTCGGGGCGGCCTTCAACAAGGGGCTGACGCTCAAAATGGGCCAGACGCACGTGCCGACGTACCTGCGCCCGCTCCTGGAGCGCATACAGCGCGGCGAGATTGACCCCTCGTTCGTCATCACGCACCGCATGCGCTTGCAGGACGCGCCCGACGGCTACGAGATTTTCAAACACAAACAGGACAACTGCATCAAGGTTGTCATGAAGCCTTGAACTGAATACAGATTCAACCCCTTTGCGTCTTACGTTTACTTTGCGCCTTTGCGTGAAGGTTAGTTTCTCGCAAAGGCGCAAAGAAAACTTAAGGCGCAAAGGGTTGAGTGGTTAATTGAAGGAGAGGAAAATGGCGGACGAGAGCAAAGGTCAGGCGAGCGCGCCGGAGAATGACAAGGAGAAGCAGACGGGCGATCCGGGACGCACGCCTGGCAAGGCCGAAGGTGACGAAGATACTGTTGACGAGTCTTTACGAGATGAAGAGAACAAGCCGCTGCACTGAAGTCGCAGGCCGGTCTGTGTGCCAAAAGTAAAAGCTAAGAGGCCGCGTCCGTCAGGAGACGCGCGCCTTCGCGTCTTCGTCCGTGGGCGTGTCGTGTTGCGGGTTGACGCCGACGCCGTGCTTGAACACAAGCTCGCCGCCCAGCCAGCCGGAGATCGTCACGGCGATTAAGCCCAGGACCGACAGCGCGAACGGAATCTTCAAACTGTCGCTGACCATGTCCGAGCCTTTATCCGTTCTCAAGTACCAGCTCGCGGCGAAGAGCACGAGCGCCAGGACGTTGAACCGCGCGTGCCAGTTGGCGACCTTGACTACCTGCTTGTCTTTAATCGCGAGGTAGTCTATGAAGCCGAAGATGGCCGCCGCGATGGCGCCCAGACAGCCGGCCAGGATCGAGTAGAAAGCTATCACCGGCCAGTGTGCGTTTTCGCGCCAGTAGTAAAGAAGGTCCGCCACAACGGAAAAGACCCAGAGCGCAATCGGAAAGGGAATCAGCATCGGGTGAATCGGATGCCCCATGATGCTTGCGGGACTCGCCATCTTTCTTTCCTCCTTGTGAGCCGCGGTGCGCGGATTGACAGACTCCTCGTTGAGAACTATTTTTCGGCGTCAAGCTACTACTTCGTGCATGAAATGTAAAGAAACTTGCTTTCGTCCGGGCACGGTGTAAGAACAGGAGAACAAGCCCATGAAAAGTGATTCGGGAGAGACGACTTCGGTCTGGATGGCGACCGCCGACGAGATAGAGACGGACGGGCCGCTCAACGCGGACACGTCCGCGGACGTGGTTGTAGTCGGCGCGGGCATCGCGGGGATGACGACCGCCTACCTGCTCGCGCGCGAGGGCCGCAAGGTCGTCGTGCTGGACGACGGCGCGGTCGGCGGCGGCATGACTGGACGCACGACGGCGCACCTGGTCAACGCGCTCGACGACCGCTACTACGAGCTTGAGCGCCTGCACGGCGAGCGCGGCTCGCGCCTCGCCGCGGAGAGCCACACGGCGGCGATTGACACGGTCGAGAAAATCGTCAAAGACGAAGGCATAGAGTGCGAGTTCGAGCGCCTGGACGGCTACCTCTTCGCTCCGCCGAATGAGTCGAAGAAGGAACTCGAAGACGAGTTAGAAGCCTGTCACCGCGCGGGGCTGACCGCGATAGAGCTGGTCGAGCGCGCGCCCATCAAGGACTTCGACACGGGCAAGTGTTTGCGCTTCCCGCGCCAGGGCCAATTTCATCCGCTCCTTTATCTGGCGGGCCTCGCCCGCGCCGTCCGCCGCGACGGCGGGCGCATACACACTGGCACGCACGCAAGCACAATTGAAGGCGGCAAACTGGCCCGCGTCGAGACTGTCGCGGGAAACACCGTCACGGCCGAGGCGGTCGTCGTGGCGACCAACACCCCCGTCAACGACCGCGTGGCGATTCACACCAAGCAGGCTCCGTACATCACCTACGTCATAGGCGCGCGCGTCCCCGCAGGTTCCGTCGAGCGCGCACTCTACTGGGACACGCCGGACCCTTACCACTACGTCAGGGTCGAGAGCATCAAGGCACATGACGGCGGCACGGGCGAGACGGAAAAGTATGACCTGCTGATTGTCGGCGGCGAGGATCACAAGACCGGGCAGGAGGACGACGCGAACCGCCGCTACGGCGCGCTCGAACGCTGGACGCGCCACCGTTTTCCGATGGTTGAGGACATAGAGTTCCGCTGGTCTGGACAGGTGATGGAGCCCGTAGACGGCCTGGCCTTCATCGGGCGCAACCCGATGGACGAGGATAATGTTTTTATTGCGACGGGTGATTCCGGCAACGGCATGACGCACGGCACCATCGCCGGAATTTTGTTGACGGACCTCATCATGGGCCGCGCGAACGAGTGGGAAGAACTCTACGAACCGACGCGCAAGACCTTGAAGGCTCTGGGTGAGTTCGCCAGGGAGAATCTAAACGTCGCCGCGCAATACACGGACCTCGTCACGCCGGGCGAAGTGGACTCCGAGGACGAGATCAAGCCGGGCGAGGGCGCAGTCATACGCCGCGGCCTGAAGAAGGTGGCGGTCTACAGGGACGACTCGGGCGCGCTCCACGAGCGCTCTGCCATCTGCGTTCACTTGGGCTGCGTCGTTGATTGGAATCCAGGCGAGAAGTCCTGGGACTGCCCCTGCCACGGCTCGCGCTACGACGCCTACGGCAAAGTCTTTCAAGGCCCGGCCAACAAAGACCTTGAGCCGGCAGACTGAACTGAAGAATGCAAAACTCGCAGTCAGTACCGCCTGCGGTAGCGGGCGGGTCTCAAGCCGCAGCGCACACCCGCCCGCTACCGCAGGCGGTACTGATTTCCGTCTAAGCGGGGGTGGTTTCTTGAGCGAAGGCGGCAGTGCATATGATGTACGTCCCGCGACGCCTGAGGACTTGGACTGGATTTTCCGGCTCGAAGTAGACGCCTACTCGGCGGAATACGCGGTCGCGCGGCGGACGCTTGACGAGTGGTATTGTGCCAATCCCGAAGGCTTCTCTGTCCTCACGATGAACGGGGAGAAGATAGGACAGATAACCATCCTCCCTCTGCGCCCCGTCTTACTCGAAAGCTTCATTCGAGGGACGATACTTGAACAAGACATACACGGGGCCAGTTTGTACACTCCGGCCGAAAGAGAACTGGTGCGCAACCTTCACGTCGAAAGTATTATCGTGCGTTCCCCGTTGGGCCGCTCGACGCCGCCGCTCAAAGCTCTCGTGTGTCTGGGGCGCAACTTCCCGCATTTAATCCAAAGAATCTGCGAGCCGGCGAATCTCGAAAACGTCTACGCCCTCAGCGCGTCAGGGCAAGGCGAGAGCTTTATCAAGGGGCTGGGCTTCAGGCGGGTCGGAAACGCCCAGGACAAGACAAGGCCGCGCGGCCTCTACGTCGCAGAATTCAGGACTGTGAAAAACAACATCGCTGAACTCTACAATCGGCGAGTGAGAAGGAAGGCAAAAGGAAAAAGGTAAAAGGAAAAAGGAAAGACCCCGAAGGAGTCTAAGACGATAGCCGGGGGCAAGCAAACGACAGTTTGCGCCGCCCCCGGAAGGATTAGGGAAAATATTTCGACCCTGAAGGGGTCGCACTTCGATGTTGAATGTGCGACCCTTTCAGGGTCGAAATGGTTTTTACGTCTATCCGGGGGCGTCGCTCGCGCTTCGCGCTCACTTGCCCCCGGCTATCGTCTTAGACCCTTTCAGGGTCTTTCCTTTTGGCTTTTACTTCTTCCTTTTGACTTCTTTTAAGTCTGTACTCTTTCGAGCTGGCTGGCGTCAATCATGTTGAGCCCGCGGACGGTCTCGAAGCCTGGGATGATCTCTTTCTCGAAGGGGCGCATGCCGGCCTTGTTACGTTTGCGGCCGGTGAAGTCCAGGTAGAGGTGCTTGCGCATGAAGCGGTCAGGCCAGCCGGCGAAGCGCCAGAGCGGGTACTTAATGCCGTGGCCGAATAGCTTCTTGCCGAGCAGTTTGTAATAGAAAGGCACGCCCAGCGACCACTTGGAGCGCGAGCGCCCCTTGCCATAGAACTCTATGTTGTACTTCCAGCAGGTGAAGAAAAATTCCCACTGAAGGTCAGTCATCTCTATCAGCTTGGCGCTCTCCTTACGCTGCATGCGCGTGTTCTCAAGCGGCACGAACCACGTCGGCACGAACATGCCCTTCGCGTCGCGCAGGTCGAACAGCAGATCGAGCGATTGCTTCGTGTCCTCGTCCCGTTCGCCCGGCAGTCCGATGATGAAGGTGCAGAACGGAAACCAGTTGTGCCGGTTCAAAATCTCCATCCCCTTCAACACTACGTCGCGCCACTGGTGCGCCTTGTACGGGTATGCCTTGCCCTTCATGTAGGTGTCGAAGAGGCGTGGGCTGCCCGTCTCCAGTCCGATGATGGGGTCCGCGATGCACTTGTTCGGGTCGGTCGAGTCGTCGTGGTGCAGGTGCGAGTAGGGGACGACCAGGGGCGTCAGGCGCTCGATGACGGTCGGGTCTTTGACTGCGGGGGCGATGGTGATGTGCGAGGTCTGAATTGTCTCTATGCCGGGGACTGAGGCGACGCTCTTGAAAAGATTTTCGAGCGCCGGGGTGTTCGTCACGAAGTTGGGAAGTTGCTCGTAGAGGAACATATCCTCGGAGGCGAGCATCACTTCGGTCGCGCCCTCGCGCGTGTTGACGCGCACGCTCTCCATGATGTGTTCGAGCGGAAACGAGCGCCCGACCTTGGTCGCGGGCGAGCAGAACTGGCAGCCGCGCCCGCACCCGCGCGTGATCTCGACCACGCCGAACGTCGAGCGATGGCAGACCACCGGAATCTCTTCGACCGCGGGCTGCTCGCTCTTCGGGATTTTGACGATGCGCGGCAGAGAGGGGTCGCCCACGATGATGCGTTTGAAAAGGTCTGAGAAGACGCGCTCGATCTCGCCGTCAATCAAGTAGTCAATCTTGAACTCGTCGAGCCGCGCGGCCTTCTCCAACTGCCACGCGCCAGGGCCGCCGACGACGATTTTGGGCCGGAATTTTTTGACGACCGGGTGCATGACGATGCGTATGAACTCGGCCGCGTTCAGGGGCATCAGGTTCTCGCCGGCGAGTTTCGAGTAAACGTCGGTCGCGTAGGAGATGCCCAGCGGGTTGTGCGCGTGGACGGCCAGAACTCGCGTTTCCGGGCCGACGAATTTGTCCAGGTTCTCGACGTAGCAGGTGACCACGTCCTCTTCCGCGTAGTCCCTGAGCAGCAAGGTCTCGACCATGCGGAGCCCGTTCGGGACATACTTGGCGCGGCCGTCGGGCCAGGAGTCGTTGACTAGCGAAGCGGGGTTGATGAATTTGTGGCTGTACTTTTGCGGGATCGTCGCCGATAGCATTTGTTGCCAGATGCTGTGCTTGAACTCGCTCGCTTCGGTTGACGAGGCCGTCAGGACAATCTTAGGAGAAGTCATAAGGGGAACGGGTTCCTTTGTTTGCTCTGAACGTTAGCAGTTGGATGCCGGCGGGTAGGCCGCGAACGAGGATGGGCGGATAATGAAGACTTGACGCGCTCGACTTCCAAACCAGACCCTTTTGAAGAATCGGATTCTAGCATTATTCCGTGGGCGGCTGTAACAGTTTCTACAAAAGTAGGGCATAACATGCATGGACTTCTCCGTCGGGCAAGGGGGCATGAATGGCGAGCGCGGAAGCGGCAGTCGCAACTCTTACGAATCGCGGGCCGGGCGAAATAATCGGGCGGGGCGCTCGCTCGCGCTGGTGGCGCAGGCTCGGCTCGAAGAGTCGCGGCTTTAGTTACGAGGACGCTGGGGGCCGCCGCGTGCGGGACGAGACGGGATTGTCGCGCATCGCGTCGCTCGTCATTCCGCCCGCCTGGAAACATGTCCGCATCTCACCGAGCCCGCGCGGCCGCCTTCAGGCCATAGGCGTTGACACGAGCGGGCGCGTTCAATACATCTATCACCCGCAATTCGCCGCGCGCCAGCAGCGCAAGAAGTACGAGAAGATAGAGCGCTTCGGTGAGAGTTTGCCCGCGCTCCGGCGCAAGACCAATGAGGACATACAGCGGGAGGGGATGCCGCGCGAGAAAGTTCTGGCCGTCGTCGTGCGGCTCATCAACGACCTTTATTTCCGCGTCGGCTCGGAAAAGAGCGTCGAGCATTACAGAACCTACGGCGTGACGACCCTGCGCAACCGCCATCTCGAAATCAAGCGCGGCGGCCGCCTGCTCTTCAACTTCGTCGGCAAGCACCACATACGCCACCGCGTCCTGCACGTTGACGAAGAACTCGCCGCGCTCATCGGCGACATCAAAAAAATCGGCGGGTCGAAACTCTTCGAGTATTACGACGAGCAGGGGCGTGTGCGCGCCGTCAGCCCGCGCGACGTGAACGAGTACATCAAGGCGGCGACCGCGGCGGAGTTTTCGGCGAAGGATTTTCGGACGTGGGGCGGGACGCTGCTGGCTGCGGTAGAGTTGGCGGAGATAGGCAAGTCGGAGGACGAGCGGCAGGCCCGAAAGAATCTGGTCCGGGCCGTCAAGCGCGTCGCCGAGCGCCTCGGCAACACGCCGACCGTCTGCCGCGGCTGCTATATACACCCGAAGGTCTTGGACGACTACCTCCAGGGCGTCACGCTCGAACAGTTCCGCCGCCGCGTCGAGCGCAACATCAAACGCATTCAGCCCGAGTACGAAGTCGAAGAATTCGCGCTTCTGAAAATGCTCCGCGCGCAGTCGAACGGCCAGAGTTCAACTGCCTGATTGCATCAGCGTCCAACGCACATCATGCGGGAAACTGTACGGGCAGGGACAAGTCCTCTGCCCGCACAACTATCTCTCTCTAAAAATGAGAGCGCGTCTTGCCGGGCTTCGCCGCCTTTCTTGCGCCGCTTCTGTTTGCGCTCGTCCGTCCCCTTCAGGGAAGCGAGCGGCCAGAGCTTGTATTCGACGGTCGCTAACCCTGCGCCGACGACGGCCTCTATGACTTCTTCGGAAGACTTGTAGCAGGGCGCGGCTTCGTCAATGGGGACGCGGCCGTCTGTGTTGACGAGGATGCCGGCCTCCCTGTACTGGTCGTCAATGTGCCGCTGGTTGAGGCTGCGCGTCGCCTCGCCGCGCGAGATGCGGCGGCCCGCGCCGTGGTTGACGGAGAAGCCGCTGTTGACCGCGCCGGCCGCGGGCCGCAGGATGTAGCTCCAGTCCATGTTCGAGCCGGGAATCAAAACGGGGTGGCCCGTCTCCTCCCAGAACGTCCCCTTGAGCCCCGGATGCCCCGCGGGAAACGCGCGCGTCGCACCCTTGCGGTGGACCCAGACCTCTTCGTGCTCCGGGTGCCACTCCCTCTGCACCAGGTTGTGACTGATCTCGTAAATCAACTCCAACTCGGCCCCGAACGTCTCGCGGAAAGCCTCCGCGACCTGCTCGAAGATGATCAGGCGGTTGATGATCGCGTAGTTGCCTCCGGCCGCCACCGCGTTCAGGTAGTCGCGGTAATGCCTTGACTCCGGCGTGAAGTAGCCCAGGTCAAGGTCCGTGATAACGTCGGGCTTCTCCGCCTTCGCCAACTCAAAATAGTTCGTCGCGAGCCCGTGCCCGAACCCGCGGCTGCCCGTATGCGCCTGCACGAAGAGCGTCCCCGTCTCCTCTGCTTTTTGCAACTCTATAAAATGGTTGCCGCCCCCGAGTGAGCCGAGCTGATTCATCCCACGTTCGGGCCTGCCCTTGCCGCCCCACGGAATCTGCCAGTCGTCATCCACAGGCATGCGGTGACGCTCCGCGCGGCTGCGGTCGAAAGACGCGCCGTACTTTTCGACGTAATACTCGGCCCCGCCGCGAACCAGATTATTGAACTCGCGCTCGTCCAAATTGCCGAGCTTGACGCTCTTGCCGCCCGCGCCCATGTTGACGCGCTCCATCACCGCGCGATTAAACTCCATCCGCTTCTCCGGCGTGGCCGCGTCAACCGGCACATCTGACTTCGCGCTCACCATCCCGCAGCTAATATCATATCCGACTGGCCCCATCGCCACTGCACCGCTCTCCGCGTCCGTCAGAATCACGCAGCCCACCGGCACACCGTAGCCGTAGTGAGTGTCGGGAGTGATGACGACCAGCTTGACGCCGGGGAAGCGCGTGGCGTTGACGATCTGGCGGTAAATAATGTCTTCAGTGTTTGCCAGCAGCGACGGCGTCAGAAAGAGGCGGACGGGCACATCGCCTGTGTCTTCGGTTTGGAGAGTGTAGTAGCCGTCCCCGTGCCAGCGCGCGAGGTGTTTCCAGTTGTCGGCGTTCTTCAGCGTCTTCGCTACTTTTAAAGCTTTCGCGTCTTCCTTGTGATTACTCATCGCTTGCCCTTGTCTGTAGTGCCAGCGCGCGGACGATCTCTTCTGCAATCGTCCGCGCGCTCATCTCGTCGTCAACGTTTAAGCGCAGACTCGCCTGGCCGTAGTCCGCGCTCCGCACGTCGTAAAGAGAGCGCGCCTTGACGGGGTCGCGTGCGAGCGGCCGGGTGTGTGTGGCGCTTTCAATTCTCCGCCAGCATAACTCAAAAGGCGCGTCGAGCCATATCGTGTTAAGTGTCTGCTCGCCTATGAGCGCGCGGTTACGTTCGACTGTCCACGTGCCGCCGCCGAGAGCTATAACGCCAACATCCGTTTTCAGGGCGTCCCGCAGAGCCTCGGTTTCAATTTCACGGAAGCGAGGCTCCCCGTCCTCGTCGATAATCACCTGCGCGGTGCGTCCTTCGCGCCCGGCTATGAATCGGTCCAGGTCAATCATGCGGCAACCGAGCCGGTCAGCCAGAGCCACGGCGACGGTCGTCTTGCCCGCCCCCATGAAGCCCGTGATGACGATGGGCCGCCCCTGCGGATTCCCCGTTCGCGGCTCCCGAATTCTCATGGGACAAATCATATAACGCAGGAGTCAGGAGTCAGTGGTCAGAAGTCAGGAGAAAAGAAAAGCGGCTCTCGGCCTTTTAAATTCATGACTCCTGACTCAACTGACTCCTGACTCACTGACTTTCACCACTGTTCTTGACATGCGCGCTGCGGGCGTGTTACACCCTCAAGTCTTCCGGCTCGCTTTTCGAATCCTGTGTTAGCAGCCGTACCCGGACGGCTTTGGAAAGGCCACGCCTCATTGACCGAGGAGACGACTGAACTGGTATTGCCGAGCCGCCTGGAGGCCATCAGCGAAGCCGCTGAGGCGGCCGCCGATTTCGTCAGGCGCTCGGGCCTCAGTGAGGACGCCGTTTACGGGGTTGACATGGCCGTCCGCGAGGCCGTCACCAACGCCGTGCTGCACGGCAACCGCCGCGACGAGACGAAAGCGGTCGAGGTCAGCTTGAAGCGCTCGCCGGGCGAGATTGAAATCACTGTCCGGGACCGGGGGGAGGGGTTCGACCCCGAAAGCGTCCCGGACCCGACGGACCCGCAGAACCTGATGAAGACCGGCGGGCGCGGGCTCCTTTTCATGCGCACCTTCATGGACGGACTCGAATGGTCGCGCCACCCCGCAGGCGGCACGGTGGTGCGGATGACGAAGAAGCGTTAACGGAGTTGCCAGCAATCAGCCGTCAGCATTCAGCGGTTGAATCCAAGCAAAAGCTGACTGCTGAAAACTGATTACTGAATGCTTATCTAAGGAGATTCTGCAATGGCTGAACTGAATATCAAAGAGCGTCAGGCCGGAGACATCACCGTTCTGGACATGGACGGCAAGATCACCATCGGTGAGGGCTCCGTGGCCCTCAGGAGCGCGATCCGGCGGCTGCTCGAAGAGGGCAAGAAGAAGATTCTCTTGAACCTCGGCGGCGTCGGCTACATTGATTCGAGCGGCATCGGCGAACTGGTCTCAAGCTACACGGCGATCAGCAACGCCGACGGCCAGCTCAAGCTCCTCAATCTGACGCAAAAGCTCAAGGACCTGCTCGGCATCACCAAACTCCTGACCGTCTTCGACACCTACACGGACGAGTCCGAGGCGCTCGGCAGCTACAAGTAAAAAAGTGATGAGTGATGAGTGATAAGTGATAAGTAAAGACCGTCTTTCTTTTTCTTATCACTTATCACTCATCACTCATCACTGCTTTCATCCCCTCATACATCCCCTCTGGCATCCGTTGACCGGCGCAGGGCATCTCTCTATCATCTCCCCTTGGCATCAGTGCAAAGAAAGTCCTGCACGCGTTATCCCCGTTATTGGCCCGATTTTTTAGTTCTATGAGAAGACCTTATTTCATCATCGCCCTTCTGCTTTCGAGCGTCGTCGCGCAGGCGCAGACAACAAGCACCCCGACGCCGACCCCGACGCCGCGCACGACCACACAGACCGCACAACAGCAGCAGCAGCGCCAGCGCAGCGTAGACCTCTTAGAGTACGGGGCGCAGATCAAACCGGAGCCGCGCTTGATAGCGGTGATGGCGGCGCTCGATGCGGCCGGGTTCGACCCGACGCCCAAAGGCGAGGAGCCCTCCGTCTTTCGCGCGCAGTTGAGGCGCGACCTGGCGAACCTGGACCCGACGTTGCGCCAGCGCCTGGCGGCCTTCTACGAGCGCAACAAGCTGAAGGAAGTGGGCGGGCGCGAGCCCACGCCGGCCGAGCAGGCATCGCGCTACGTGTCGCTGGCCTACGCGCTCGGTCCCGCGCCCGAGTTTCAAGAGCCGCCGCGCTCGCTGGACCTTCCCGCGGGGCTGCTCGAAGTAATGGACTTCGCGCCGCTGGTGCGCGACTTCTACAAGAAGTCCGGGCTTGACGAGCGCATGCCCGGTTACCTGAGGGCGTACCAGGAAGAGGGCAACCGCCTGCGCCGCTCGACCGCCGCCGTGATTCTAAGCGTGGCCTCGTACCTCAACACGCGCCCCATCACGACGACCATCGAGCGAATCCCCGTGAAGCCGCCCGCGGGCGAGAAGCCGAAGAAGAACGCGCAGCAGCGCTTCGAGACGCGCGAGCACGACCGCCGCTTCATCGTTGTGCCGGACTTGCTCGCCGCGCCGGGCGCGACCAACTTCCGCGTCATCGCAGACGACTACTTCGTTATCGTCTCTGCCTGCGACGAGACGAAGCGCTATTGCCCAGGGCGCGACGACAATCAGGCTTCGCCGGAGTTGCGGCGCGCTTATGTGCAGTACGTCGTTGACCCGCTTGTGGTCCGCTTCGGCCGCGAGATAGCGGCGCGCAGGGAACAGCTCAAGCAACTGCTCGACGCGCGCACCGCGGCAGGCGCGAACGTCTCGCCAGACGTTTTCCTGATGGTCACGCGGTCGCTCGTGGTGGCCGCGGACGTGCGCCTGGACGAAGTGGCGAAGCTCGACGCGCTGACGCGAGACGCGACCGCCCGGCTGGACAAGGTCACGGACCAGGGTAAGCGCGCGGAGCTCATCAAAGAGCTTGAGGCGGCGCGCGCCGCCGTCTCGGACGAATCAATCGCGCAGCTCGCCGAAGGTTACGAGAACGGCGCGGTGCTCGCCTTCTACTTCGCGGAGCAGTTGCGTGGGGTGGAGTCTTCCGGCTTCGACGTGAGTAATTCGCTCCCGGACATGATTGCGTCCTTCGACCCCGCGCGCGAGACACGCCGGCTGGAAGAGGCGGACGCGGCGCGTAAGCGTGCGACCGTGGCGCGCAAGGCGCGCGAGACGCAAGGGGCTTCGGACGCCACTGCGGCCGCGCAGTTGCCGAACGCGGCGCTCGTCAAAAGATTGCTGGACGTGGATAAGCTGGTGCAGTTGAAAAACTACGTGGCGGCCGAAGAGCAGTTGCTGACGCTGGTGCGCGAGTTCCCAGGCGAGCCGCGCGTCTTCTTCGCGCTCGCGGAGACGGCGAACCTCTCGGCGCGGGACGCGACGGACGAGATGGTGCAGAGCCAGCGCCTCAACAAAGCGTTCACCAACTATCGCAACGCGGTCCAGGCGGCCGCGTCAGCCTCGACCGAGACTGACCGCTGCCTGCTCGTGCGCGCGCACGAAGCGATGGGACGCATCCTGGAATTTTTCGAGCGGCCAGCCGACGCCGTCAAGGAGTTCGACGCCGCCATACAAATCAACGACGCCTCGTGCGAGTCGTACCGTGCGGCCGTCGAAGGGAAAAAGCGATTGGCACAGCCGCAGTGAAAAGGGATAGAAGATAAAGATGAACCCTGAAAGGGTTCAACGTAATAGCCGGGGGCAAGCAAACGCGATGTTTGCGCCGCCCCCGGTCTGACGTTAGAAAACGAATCCGACCCTGAAAGGGTCGCACTTCAAGATTGAGGTGCGACCCTTTCAGGGTCGATTTCATTTCTAATACGCGACCGGGGGCGGCGCTTCGCTTGCCCCCGGCTATCGTGTTCATCCCCTGCGGGGATTGCCGGACTACCTTCCGGCTTAATCGAAGTAACCATCAAGTATCAACGGCAGCGGCGCGTTGCGCGGGATATTTATCACGCGCGGGAGACGAGCTTTTCCAGTTTCGGCAAAGCGAAATTCTGGATTCTCGGCATCGCCTGAAGCGCGCGATACACCTTCTCCACCTGGACCCGCGGGGAAATCATCAGGCGGGCCATCGGCGCGGGCTGAAAGTCCGTCAGGTTGAAAGAGGGCGCGGGCCTGCGCTCGGGCGTCACCTTAATGGTCCGCTGCGACTTGTCGCGAATAATCGTCAGCGTCACCTCGCCTTCGTCCTTGCGGTTCAGCTCGCGTATGAAGTCCCCGCTGTCCTCTACGCTCGCGCCGTTGACTTCCGTAATCACGTCGCCGGCTTTGAGCCCGGCCTTCGACGCGGGGCTGTTCTGGTTGACCGTAGTGACGAGCACTCCCTTCCCGCCGGAGACGCCCATGTGGTCCGCGAGTTGTTTGGTCAGCGGGGTCGTCAGGATGCCGACCCGTCGGTTGCCGAAGCCGAAAGCGAAGACTTCGGACTCGGGCGCTCCAGGGGCGCGCGGGGCGCGGGGCGTCGCGGGCGGAAACTGGAACTCGAACTCTCCAGGCTCCACCGGCATCACGTTCCAGGAGCCCGCGCGCGACGCCTCGCGCTTGCCGAGCGTGGCCGTCAGTTGCTGTTCAGAGCCGTTGCGGCTGACGGTCAGGCGGACAGTCTGTTCGGGCGCGGCCTCGCCTATCAGCCGGAGCAGCTTGCGCGTGCTCGTCACGGGCTCGCCGTCGAACTGTAGAATCACGTCGCCCTTCCTCAGCCCCGCGCGCTCGGCGGGACTGTCTTTCGACACGTTGCCGACACCGACGCCGTGCGCCTGGCTCATCCCATAGCGGCTCATGTTCTCACGATTAATCTCTTCGGGCTGGATGCCCAGGAAGTTGCCGCCGTCCAGGAAGAACGAAAAATTCATAGGCTCGCCCGGCGCGGGCACGGCGACGACGGGGGGCGGCGACGGCTGCGAAGGCGCGGCCGGCGGCGTCTGCGCCGTCACAGTCGCACTCGTCCACAGCAGCGCGGTCAAGACCAAAAGCAGATTCCTTATTCTCATAGACAGAATTCCTCCGGGTAAGTTTGTGAGTTTCACGTCTTAGATGAACGGGAGTTCCGAAAAGATGACACGGGGACGCGGGGACGCGGAGACCGAGGAGATAAAGACAAAATGCTTTTTATCGCCGCGTCTCCTCGGTCTCCGCGTCCCCGCGTCCTTATGTGGTGCGGTAAATTTCGCGCCCGTCGCTCATTTCGACGGCGAGCTTGCCTTCGGAGTGTGCCAGATCGAGGTGGGCGACCGACTCGGAGACGGCGAGGAAGCGGTGCACGTCGTCCGCGCCGGGGAAAAGCTCTCGCGCCACGTCCCAGGCTGTCGCGCCCGTTTTTGGCACAAGCCGTATGACCTCAGCCTGCCGCTCGCGCATGGCCCGCAGGTAGCGGTTAAAAAGCTCCTCGAAATCCGTCACCGGATCGCCGTGCCCGCCGTGGACGAGCGTCGGCGAAAGTGCGCGTATGCGCGCGAGGCTGACGAGATATTCGGCGAGCGAGTGGAATCGGCGCGAAGGGTCAACGGGGTCGGGCGACAAGATGGGGTTCGGCGTGATGCGCTTCAAGACGCAGTCGCCCGCCAGGATGGTCCGGTCTGCCTCGCGCAAGAATGAGCACGAGCCGGGCGTGTGCCCCGGCGTGTGGACGACCCGCAAGCTCCCGGTTGCGAACTCCAACTCCATCCCGTCCTTCAACTCGCTGTGCTGGTGGTCTTCGAGCGCGTCCGCGTAGGCGCGCACGCCCTCGTACATGCGCCGCATCTGCGCGATGTTGTCATCGTCCACGCCCGCGCGCACGAGCAGTTGGCGGTGCTCGTCGTATTCGAGCCGCCCGACGCGGTGGCCCGTCTCCCACCCGTGAACCAGGACTTCGGCGTCCTTCGCCTCGTCGCGCAGGGAGCGGGCCAGCCCGCAGTGGTCCTCGTGCGCGTGCGTCAGGACGATGCGGCGAATGTCCGCGACGCGAAACCCAGCGCGCCTGAGCCCGTCGCGCAGAGCGGCGGCGGCCTCCTTCATCTTCGGCCCGGTGTCAATCAAGGTCACAGGGTCTTCCGCGATGAGATAGCAGTTGACCGGCCCGACGTAAAAGGGCGTGGGGACTGAGATGGGAACGATTTTCATAAAAGCAGAATTCAGAATCACAGGAGCCAGAATCCAGAATAAAAGAAAGAAGGTTTCAGCCTTTCATTCTGGATTCTGGATTCTGACTCCTGGATGCTGCTTTTAGTACGTGTACTTGTTCGCCTTGACCAGCACGTCCGCGATGCGCTGGCGCGCGGCGACGGTGTTCATCGGCGTCAGTTTAGTGAAGCGGCGCAGCGCCGCCAGCAGCGTGCGCAGTTCGTCGCCCTCGCTCATGGCCGCGAGCGTGTTCTTGGCGTGGGCGTCTATGCGCTCGACGGCGTCGTTGCAGAAGACGCGCGTCATGTCTATGTAGCGCGCCGCGGCCTCTTCGCCCTTCGACGCGGCGAGCTTCTGCGCGCGCAGGATTGCCGACTCCATCGCGAAGGCGTCAATCGTGATGTCGGCCACGCCCATCAGAATCTCCTGCTGGTCCGCGAGCGCCATCATGTACTTCTGCGCGGCAGTCCCCAAAGTCATCAGCGCGACCTTCTTCGCGTTCTGTGCCAACTTCATTTCGGCCGCGAGCACGCCCTCGTCCTCGTCGAAGCTCGGCATTGAGGGCGAGAGGACTTCGTCCATCAAACTTTGCGCCGCGGGCAGGAGCGCGAGCTTGCCCGTCATCGCGCGCTTCATCAGCATGCCCGGGATGAGCATGCGGTTGATTTCATTCGTCCCCTCGAAGATGCGGTTGATGCGCGAGTCGCGGTACGCCTTCTCCGCCGGGTAATCCGCCGAGTAGCCGTAGCCGCCGTAAATCTGCACCATCTCGTCGGCCACGAAGTCGCAGTACTCCGAGAGCGCGACTTTGATGATCGAGCACTCGGCCGCGTACTCCTCAATCGAGCGGAGCTTCGCGTCCGGGTCTTTCGTGTCGCCGATGGCAGACTCTATGAGCCCGACCGTGCGGTAAGTCATAGCCTCGCCGACCCAGGTGCGAATCGCCATCTCGGCGAGCTTCGCCTTGATCGCGCCGAAAGACGAGATGGGCTTGCCGAACTGGTGACGCTCGTTCGCATAGCGCACAGACTCGTGAATCATCAGCTTCATCCCGCCGCAGCACGCCGCGCCCAGCTTGAAGCGGCCGATGTTGAGAATGTTGAAGGCGATCTTCGCGCCCTTGCCGACTTCGCCGAGCAAATTCTCGACCGGGACTTTCGCGTCTTGCAGGATGACGGCGCGCGTCGAAGAGCCCTTGATGCCCATCTTGTGCTCTTCCTCGCCGGTCTTGACGCCCTCGCCCGTCTCGACCACGAAGCCGCTAAACTTGTCACCATCAACCTTGGCGAAGACGATGAAGAGGTCCGCGAAACCCGCGTTGCTGATCCACATCTTCTCGCCGTTCAAGACGTAGAATTTTCCGTCTTCACTAAGGCGCGCCGTGGCTTTGGCCGCGAGCGCGTCCGAGCCGGAGCCGGCTTCGGTCAACGCGTAAGCCGGGACCACCTCGCCCGTCACGATCTTCGGCAAATACTTCTTCTTCGTCTCTTCGTTGCCGAAGTAGACGATGGGGAGTGTGCCAATTCCCGTCTGCGCGCCGAAGGTGACGGCGAACGAGGCGGCGCGGCCGAAGTTCTCGGCAACGAGCGTCCCGCTCGTCTGGTCGAGCCCAAGGCCGCCGTACTCTTCCGGGATAACGGCACCGACGAGGCCGAGGTCCGCGCTCTTCTTTATCAACTCGCGCGACAGGTCCCAGTCGTGCTTTTCCAGTTCGGGGATGCGCGGGCGGACCTCGCCGTCAATGAACTCGCGCGTCGTCTCGGCGATCATGCGCTGCTCTTCCGTGAAATCCTCCGGCGTGAAAACCTCTTCGGGCGTGCGCTCCTCGATGAGGAAGGCCCCGCCCTTGATAATCTGTTTATCTTCGGCTACGGCTGACATAAATTTTTTCCTTTCTCCTCAAATCTACCCTACCGGCTTGAGGCTGGAGAGAAGCTGCTGGTAATCGCC
This sequence comes from uncultured Acidobacteriota bacterium, assembly GCA_963711585.1. Taxonomy (GTDB): domain Bacteria; phylum Acidobacteriota; class Blastocatellia; order Pyrinomonadales; family Pyrinomonadaceae; genus QHXM01. The sequence goes on from CAVQEU010000002.1 coordinate 23,502, forward strand.
CTGATGCATCTTGAACATATCGGGGGAGGCGAAGGTCACGACGAAGAAGGGCTTCTTGGCCTGTAGCACGTCCACCTCCCAGAGTACCGTCTGTCCATTAACTTCGCCCTTCCCGGCGGCAGTGTAAGCGCGCATCCCGTTGTGCGTAGACTCCTTGCCGGGGGAAGTGATTTGCGGATTCTTGATGACGTTGTCCAACTGCTGCATCAATTCGTCGGTGGCTTGGTCGAAGTCGTCGCCCCGCGGGACCCAGAGGACGACGCTGATCGCCTCGTGTTCCGAGGTGGCGATGACCTTCTCCCCTTCGGCCTTCGAGGTCCATCCGGCGGGCAGCGTGAACTGCACGCCCGCGTCGGGGTGCGTGAAAGTCTCGCCAGCGCCCGACGGCGAAGACTGACCTGTGCTGCCACCGGCGGTGGTTGGAGTGCCCGTCGGCATCGTCGGCATAGACGGCATAGGCGTCGCGCCAGGGGTGGTCACTTTAGAGCTAGCGTTGTTAGTGGTGGTGGTGGTCGTCGTCGTGCTGTTGGTGTTGTTCGCATTTTTGGAGCAGCCGGCGAAGAACGCGGCGACGAGGCCGAGGGCAAGAATGGCTTTCAATGTTTTCACGGAGGTTTCCTCTCAGACGAGTTTCGTTCTCGAATTTTTAAGCGGCGTGCGCCGTCAGAGCGTGGGCGCACGTCGTGGGCAAGGAGCGATTAAAGTCTCTCGAATATCCCGGCCGCGCCCATCCCGCCGCCGACGCACATGGTGACCATGCCGTAGCGGCCGTTGCGGCGCTCAAGCTCTCTCAAGATAGTCGCCGTCAGCTTCGCGCCCGTGCAGCCCAAAGGATGCCCCAGCGCGATTGCGCCGCCGTTGACGTTGACCTTCTCCCGGTCGAGTCCAAGCTCTTTAATAACCGCGAGAGACTGCGCGGCGAAGGCTTCGTTGAGTTCGATCAAATCAATCTGGTCAAGCGTGAGGCCGGCCATCTTCAGCGCCTTCGGGATGGCGAAGACTGGGCCGATTCCCATTTCCTCGGGCGGGCAGCCGGCCGTCGCGTAGGCCAGGAAACGCGCCATAGGTTTGACGCCCAACTGGCGCGCACGCTCGTCCGACATGACGACCGCCGCGGCCGCGCCGTCCGACATCTGCGAAGCGTTACCCGCCGTGATCGTGCCTTTGACGTGGAACGCGGGCTTCAATTTCGCCAGACCCTCGGCGGAAGTGTCGCGGCGCACGCCCTCGTCTTTATCAAACGTGATTTCGCGCTTCTGCTTCTTGCCCTTCTCGTTCAACTCCTCGAACGTGACGGTCAGCGGCACGACCTCGTCTTTGAACTTCTCTTCGTCCAGGGCGCGTGCGGCGCGCTGGTGAGATTGCACGGCGAAGGCGTCCTGCTCCTCGCGCGAGACCTCATACTTGCGCGCGACGTTCTCGGTCGCCAGGCCCATGTTCAGATAGAAGTCCGGGTAGTGTTCGACGAGGTACGGGTTCGGGCGGATGATGTGACCGCCCATAGGGATCATGGACATCGTCTCCAACCCGCCCGCGACGATGACCTCCGCGCCGCCCGTGCGAATCTTGTCGGCCGCGAGCGCGATTGATTGCAGCCCCGAAGAGCAGAAGCGGTTGATGGTCATGGCGCTGGTTTCGACGGGCAGCCCCGCGCGAATGGCGGCCGCGCGCGTCACGTTCATTCCCTGCTCCGCCTCCGGCATCGCGCAGCCCATGATCACGTCTTCGATCTCTTTGGAGTCCAAACCTTCCACGCGCGCGATTGCTTCCCTGATGACGGCCGCGCCCATCTCGTCCGGCCGCGTGTCCCTCAAAGTCCCCTTCGGCGCTTTGCCGACGGCGGTTCTGACGGCTGATACGATAACTGCGTCTCTCATAAATTCTCCTTCGTGAATCGTAAATCGTAAATCGTCGAAAGGACTTTAAGACCGTTCGACGATTTACGATTCACGATTCACGATTCACGTTTTTAATTCCTGAGCGGCTTCCCGCTCTTGAGCATGTGTCCTATGCGCTCCTGCGTCTTGCGCTCGCCGCACAGAGAGAGGAACGCTTCGCGCTCAAGGTCTAACAAATACTGTTCGCTGACTCTCGTCGGGTGGTTCAAGTCGCCGCCGGTCAGGATGCGAGCGAGTTTTTCGCCTATGAGCGCGTCGTAGTCAGAGATGAAGCCGCCGCGCTTCATTTGATGTATGCCGAGCTTGATAGTTGCAAGCGCGGGCAAGCCGAGCGCGAGCACGTCCTGTCGTTGCTGCGGCCGTATATAGCCGGTCGAGGCGAGCGCGATGACCTCCTGCTTGGCGTCGGCAATCAGGCGGTCGCTGTTCATCGAAACGGAATCGTCTTCACTGAGGAAGCCGAAACTGCGTGCCTCCTCCGCGCTGGTCGCGACCTTCGCCATCGCTATGGTCTCGAACGCGCGCTTGACGAAGGGGAACGGGTCCGCGTCGTCCGCGCCCTTCGGAATCGAATCGAGCGCGCGCACCAGCATCTCTTTCGTCCCGCCGCCCGCCGGTATCAGCCCGACGCCGACTTCGACAAGGCCGATGTACGTCTCGGCCGCCGCGCGCACGCGGTCGCCGTGCAGTGCCATCTCGCAGCCGCCGCCGAAAGTCATCTGGAAGGGGGCGACCACCACTGGCTTCGCGGAATAGCGCAAGCTCATCGTCGCGTTCTGGAACGCGCGGATGATCATGTCAATCTCTTCCCAGTTCTCTTCCTGCGCCTCCAGAAGCAGCAGCATCAGGTTCGCGCCGACGGAAAAGTTCACGCCCTGGTTGCCGACCACGAGGCCCTGGAAATTCTTCTCGACCTCGGCCAGCGACTGCTTCAACATCTGAAGAGTGTCGCCGCCGATGGCGTTCATCTTCGAGTGAAACTCAAGACAGGCCACGCCGTCGCCCAAATCAACCAGCGACGCGCCCGCGTTCTTCTTGATGACGCCCGTGCGGTCTTTGACCGACTTCAGGATGATGACGCCCGGCAGCTCGTTGACGGGCTTGTACTCGTTTGACGCGAAGTCGAAGTAAAACTTCTGCCCGTCCTCAGTCTTGTAGAAGGAGGTCGCGCCCGCGTCGAGCATCGCTTGCACGTTCGCTGGCACAGTTTGTCCCTCTTCCTTCATCCGCGCGACAGACTTCTCGACGCCGATGGCGTCCCACGTCTCGAAGACGCCCAGCTCCCAACTGAAGCCCCACTTCATCGCGCGGTCAACTTCGACCACCGTGTCCGCGATTTCGGGGATGCGGTTCGCGGCGTAGCGCAGCGTGCGCGACATGGTCTTCCAGAGAAACGCGCCGACGCGGTCTTTGCCCCAGACGAGCGCCTTGATTCTCTCGGGCGTCGCCTCTATGTTCTTCGCCACGTCGAGCGCGGGCAGTTTAACTTTCTGGGCCGGTTTGTATTCCAGCGAGGCGTGATCCAGCGTCCAGATTTCCTGCTTCTCGCCCTCAGCCCTTCTGCCGCTTATAGAAGCCGCCCTTCGTCTTGTTCCCCAGAATCCCGCGCCCGATCATCTGCGACAAAAACTCCGGCGCGACGAAGACCTCTCGCTCCTCGTCTTCGGACAGAGCTTCGTAAAGGTTCTTGACGACGTGGCCGAAGACATCCAGGCCGACGAGGTCGAACGTGCGGAAGGTCGCGGTCTTCGGCCGGCCGACGGCCTGACCCGTTATCTTGTCAACCTCCTCAATCGAGTAGCCGTCCTCCAGCATCGTCTTGATCGTGAACATCGCGCCGAATGTGCCAATTCGGTTGGCGATAAAGTTCGGACGGTCCTTCGCGGGAACCACTCCCTTGCCCAGACGCTGATCCAAAAACCCGGCCACCGCGCAGGAGATTTCCGGCTTCGTCCATTCCGTGCGGATAATCTCGACCAGCTTCATGTAGCGCGGCGGGTTGAAAAAGTGTATGCCGAGAAAATTAGCGCGGAAATCATCGGAGCGGCCCTCGGCCAACTGACGAATCGGGATGCCGCTCGTGTTCGACGCCACGACCGACCCCGGCCGCCGAAACTCCTCGACGCGCTCGTAGAGCTTACGCTTGATCTCCAAGTTCTCGACTACGGCTTCTATAATGAGGTCGCAATCTTTCAGCCGCGCCATGTCGTCGTCGAAGTTGCCGACCGTGACGAGCGACGCCGCCTTCCGGCGTGAAGAACGCCGCGGGCTTCGCTTTTTTCGCCGCCTCGAACCCCGCACGCGCGATACGGTTGCGCACCTCTTTCGATTCGAGCGTCAAACCTTTCGCCTGCTCTTCCGGCGTCAACTCGCGCGGCACAATATCCAACAGCACGGTCGGAATACGCGCATTCGCCAGGTGCGCCGCAATCTGCGCGCCCATCGTGCCCGCGCCCAGCACGGCCGCTTTTTCAATCCGAAGCATTTTTCTCAGAGTACCTTTCCTAACTTAGGGTCGGACGAGGACCGCTATCATACTGAATGAGTATTCATTCAGGCAAGGGCTAAACCCTATATTGACGTATCGCGGCGTATCATCATGTTCTGTCGGGAAACGTTTGAGGACGGTCTCCTGCTCGTGAAAGACCCACAAATCATAGCGGCAGGTAAGAGTGATTTCGGGCTGGGCTGCGGCTTCCCGTTGAAGCTGTTCATTGAGATGAGAACCAAGTTAAGTGATCCTTGGAGAGTGTCTGCTCATGACTGAATCACGCCGATTAATTATTGACGGACTTGTTGACTTAAACGAGGCGAAGTCGGAAATGTCTTCACAAGAGGTAGGAGACATCTCGCGGATTCTGTTGTGTGTTTGTTAAGACGATCTAAAATTTTTATTGTACAAACATTAAACTTACTGTAGGCTGCCTCCCAAGGGAGGCAACTATGCAGGCTGCGTGGGGTGAGAGTCACAACGAAAAAGTTGAATCGTTTCTGTCCGGCGTGGACAGGGAACGCACAGGCTTTGAGAGAGAGACTCGCGCGAAGGCATACGATCTTTTTTGCCGGTACTGGAAAAAACTCTCTTTCATCCTCGACTCCCCTCCGAGGGTTGAGGACTTGTTCCCTGTCGCGCCCGAGATAATTATCAAACACATTCTGGAAGTTGATTACTTCGAGCCCGAAACGATTCCCGCGGAAAACTACGCGGACGTTGCGACGGGTAAATCAATGACTGAGATCGCCGGCTTAATTGATCGGAAGAACAATAGAGTTATCATCGCCAACAAATTCAAGCCCGAGTGGAAACGCTTCACCGCCGCCCACGAGCTCGGGCATTGGATGTTGCACCCTAACGTCGTCTATCTCAGGGAACGGCCCCTCAAGAGGCGCTTCATTCCCGCTGGCGAGACTAACCACGGCCCTCTGCGCCCTGACTCGATCCGCCTCAGGGAACGCCCGATTACGGGCCATGAGCTTGCGTACCACAAAAGACCCCCTGACGAACGCGAGGCCGATCTCTTCGCGTCAGAATTGCTCATGCCGACTCGCCACCTCGTGAAGACCTTCTTTCAGCGATTCGGAGGGCCGATTGACGGGGCCGAGCAGAATGAGGAAGTGGCTTTCTGGCTCTCCGCCGGGAGCAAGCGGGTCTTCGACGCGATAGATTTTTCAAAGTGGAAGACCAGAGAACGCTCGCAGTTGATCGCTCAGGTCTCGTCCTTTAGGGGAAATCATTTCACCCCGCTCGTGTCCCGTTACGGGGTTTCGCTGACGGCGATGGCGATCCAGTTGGAGGACTTGGGCCTGGTGAAGTAGCGGGCCGGAATTCAGTTCCACGTGATGCTGTTCTCGTGGAAGATTTTCTCAACTCTCTCGTTGCCGTATTTCTCACTCAGTATCTCGAACATATAACTTTCCGCCACGTGCCAGTTGTTTTGCCACGAGGCGATGAAGTAGTGATCAATGTCGGTGTAAATCATCGCGTCCCGCAACAGCCCTGCGTAAGTCGTATAGCTCTGGTGGTGGGCCACGGATTCAAAAAAATCTTCGCTCAAAATCCTGTCCAAATCTGACAGAGTTCGGACCCCGAAATTCTCTAGCTCCTCGATAATTATTTTGGGCAGGCGGTTGCCCTCAAGCACCACCATGTCTTTATTCTCAAGCTGGCGCAACTTGATCTGAAGGTATTCCGACAGGCTCGTCGTGTTTATGTCCGCGTCGAGATCGGATTTTAAGATTCTTTCCTTTATCTCTCTCGAATAATCCTCTATTTCGCGCACTAGATTGACGAACTCCCTGTCAACGAGTTCGAGCGTCCCGGCGACGCAATACAAGCGCCTCCTCAAATGGTTGGGGAGAACCCCAGAGAACTTGTAATCGCGATCATGCTGCATCTCCGCCCACGCGTGCTGGAGCATGGTGCGGACCTGAATCTCGAAAACCATGTCCTTGAATCTAGAGAATTCCGGGAGCCGCACCCGATCTTCCCCTAAATCACAGACGAAGTGGACGGAGCGGTACCCCACCCTGTCGAAGCCTAGTTCGTCAGTCTTATCCACGCTCTTATCCTTGTGAACGTTGAGCGATGATTTAATTAAGTTGCATATCCTTTCCATATTAGATTCGATATGAGTTATGACCCTCACTCCCGATAAATCCGTGACCTCCTTCCCTGGGTAGCGGTAACCCTTTCTCGCCACCTTCTCGATAAAACTTTCGCGCGACTTAGTCCTTGAGGTGACACTCAGGTAGGCTATGTTTTCGTTATTGATTAGGTCTTGGATGAGACGCTCAGCTTCACCCGTCAGTTTGACGTGTAAATCCTTGGTGCTGTCGTACCACCTGCCTAAAACGGCATACTGATTTTCGGACATGCAGCGTTAACCCCTTCAGTGACCCGAGAATTTTGTACGTTCTGCCCCTGATAAGTTTTAGGAGTTTGATTGCGGGTGAAATTCGCGCCGCCGCGGTTACAAAATTTCTCGTTTTCTAGTGTGCGCGCCATCGGGGCGGGACTAACGGAGTTCATTGCTTCTGAAGATTCCCGAGGCCCGACCCGTGTACTCCGCCTCACAGCTTCTCCCGACCAAGATAGATGCTACCTGCCCCATCGGGCAACTGCAACAGCGTCTCCATGCCGTCGAAATTCAACGCCGTTCTTCAGTACCTTAATGCTCGACAAGATTCTGAGTAACCGGCGGAAAATTTTTAATTCATTATTGCCGGTTCCGGCTTATGCGCAAACTGAAAAACCTAAGGCAAATAGTTTAAGCTGTGCTGATGAGAGAGACGGAGAATGGGCGTTCAGACGAATTGACGGAAGCGGAGGAGACAGACCCCAGAGCTGAATACGCGCGGCGGCGCGAGGCGCGCCTCGCGGCGGCGGCGCAGGAGGTGCGGCGCTTTCGCAAGGTGGGGCTCGTGCGTATAGGTTTGCTGGCGTTGGGGGCGGTGCTGGCCTGGCTCGCTTATGGCGGGTTGGTGTCGTGGTGGTGGGTGCTTCTTCCGACGGCAGTCTTCTTCGTGTTGGCGGACGTGCAGGACCGCATCACGCAGGCGCGGCGCAGGGCGGAGCGCGCGGCGGCGTATTACGAGCAGGGGCTGGCGAGGCTCGACGATGATTGGGCCGGGAAGGGGGAGACGGGCGAGCGGTTCGTGGACGGGGCGCACCCTTATGCAGATGATCTGGATTTGTTCGGTAAGGGGTCGCTCTTCGAGTTGCTGTCGCGTGCGCGGACGCGCGTCGGCGAGGAGACGCTCGCGCAGTGGCTGCTGCATCCGGCGGAATCAGGCGTCGTGCGCGCACGGCAGGCGGCGGTCGCGGAGCTTCGTCACAGGCTCGACCTACGCGAAGACCTGGCGCTGGAAGGCTTTGGCGTGCGCTCGGGAGACGACGCGCGTGCGCTCGCGGCTTGGGCTGTTGCCCCGCCGTGGCGCGTCTCGCGCTCTCTTCGCGTGAGCGCGATAGTGCTGGCGATGCTCGCGGTGGCGGGCCTCGTCCTCTGGGCCACAGGGTTCGGGTGGATTCCGTTTCTCGTGGCGCTCGTCGTCGGGAGGGCGTTCAGTCTACGCCTGCGGGAACACGTGGGGCACGTCGTCAGCGCCGTTGACAGGGCCGGGCGCGACCTGACGTTGCTGTCCGGGGTGCTCGCACGGCTTGAGCGCGAGCGGTTCCAGAGTCCGCGCCTTGCAGAGTTGCGCGCGGCGCTCGATGTCGAAGGCGTGGCCCCGTCGCAGCAGATCAGCAGGCTCAACCGCTTGATTGAGCTATTAGACGCGCGGCTCAACATGATCTTCGCGCCGCTGGCTTTCATCCTGCTCTGGGAGACGCAGTTCGCCATCGCCATCGAGAGGTGGCGTCAAAGTTCTGGCCCAGCCGTGTCACGCTGGCTGGCTGCCGTGGGCGAGTTCGAGGCGCTCGGCTCTCTGGCCGGCTACGCCTACGAGCACCCGCATGATCCTTTCCCGGAACTGGTGGAAGGCGAAACGCGCTTCGAGGGCGAAGGGCTCGGCCACCCGCTGATTCCTGAATCGCGGAACGTGCGCACGGACCTGACTCTCTCGGACGAGCCGCGCGTGCTCATCGTCAGCGGCTCGAACATGTCCGGCAAGAGCACGCTGCTGCGGACGCTCGGAGTCAACACGGTGCTGGCGCTTGCGGGCGCGCCAGTCCGCGCGCGCCGTCTGCTTCTTGCGCCGCTTCAGGTAGGGGCGTCAATCCGCATACAGGATTCGCTACAGGCGGGGGCCTCGCGCTTCTACGCGGAGATCACGCGCCTAAGACAGATCGTGGACCTCACGACGGGCGCGCTCCCTGTGCTCTTTCTGCTGGACGAGATACTTCACGGGACGAACTCGCACGACCGCCGCATAGGCGCAGAGGGCGTCGTCCGCGGCCTCATAGCACGCGGGGCAATCGGGCTGGTCACCACGCACGACCTTGCACTGGCGCGCATCGCAGACGAACTCGCAACACATGCCGCCAACGTCCATTTCGAAGACCGTCTCGAAGAAGGCACGATGACTTTCGACTATCTCTTGCGCCCCGGCGTCGTCCAAAGAAGCAACGCGCTCGAACTGATGCGCTCGGTCGGGCTTGAGGTGTAGATAAGAAGCGAAGCCTCAACCAACTCTTAGCGCCTTTGCGCCTTTGCGTGAACCTTTTGGTTTTCTCACGCAAAGGCGCAAAGGCGCTAAGAGTTGATGGGCTTTCTCAGTAGTTCGTTAAAATCTCGTCCGGCGCGAAGCCCATCTGCTGTAGGCGCTCGCGCGTCTGGCCGATCATCTCGCGCGAGCCGCAGATGAGCGCGACGGGCGAGGAGAGGTCAGGCAGAACGTGGTCTAGGAGCGACTGCACGTAGCCGGTCGGGCCGGACCAGTCGTGCCCGTCGGGCCGCGAGACGACGCGCCGCAGCTCTACGCCGCCCGCCTCCCACTCTTCGACCTCGTCGCCGTAGCAGAAATGGTCCGGCGTGCGCGCCCCGTAGAGGACGACCAACTCGCCGAACTCGTCCGCGTGACGGATTGCGCTGCGCAACGCCGAGCGCAACGGCGCGACCCCCGTCCCCATCGCGACGAACACAAGGTCCTTGCCCTTCTGCTCGCTCAGCGGGAAGCCGTGGCCGACGATGTCCAACAACTCGACTTGGTCGCCCTCTTTCAACTCGTAAATAGCGCCGCCGGCCCCGCCGCCGCACTTCACCAGAAACTCAAGCTCGTCGTCTTCGGGCGCGCTCGCGAAGGCGAAGTACGCCTGCTCGCCCCCGGCGCGCAAGACGGCCACCTGTCCGGGGACGAACTCGACCCCGTGCCCCGGCCCTTCCGAACCTCCGGGCAGCATGTCGAACGAGCGAATCTCGCGCGCCTGCTGCCGGACGCTGTTGATGACGAGCGTGAGCGGTCGGTCTTTCATCTGAGATGACGTTAAGAACTTTGTCCTGCGGCTTCCGCGTAGAGGCGGTCAATCACGTCGCGGTACTTCTCGTCCACGACGCGGCGCTTGACCTTGAGGGTCGGCGTCAACTCGTCGCTCTCAATCGTCAATTCGTTTTCCAGGAGCGCGATTTTCTTGACGCGCTCGAACTGTGCCAAATCGGGCGTCACGGCGGCGACCTGACGCTCGAAGAGGTTGACGATGCGCGGGTGCTTGCAGAGATCAGCGGGCGTGCGCGCCTCTATCCCCTTCAGCTCGGCGTAGGAGCGCACCTGCTCCCAGTCAGGCACGATGAGCGCGGCGGGGAATTTGCGCCCGTTGCCTATGAGCACGACCTGGTTGACGAAGCGCGAGGCTTTGATCATCTGCTCGATGGGCTGCGGCGCGATGTACTTGCCGCCGGAAGTCTTGAACAGCTCCTTCTTGCGGTCGGTGATGCGCAGGAACCCGTCCGCGTCCAGGGTGCCTATGTCGCCGGTCCTGAACCAGCCGTCTTCGGTGAAGACCGCGGCCGTCTCGGCGGGCTTGTTGTAATAGCCGCGCATCACGTTCGGCCCGCGCACCTCTATCTCGCCGTCGGCGGCGATTCGGACTTCGACGTTTCTGATGGGGCGGCCGACCGTCCCGACGCGATTGTCTTCGAGCATCCCGGCGGCGATGACCGGCGAGGTCTCTGTCAGGCCGTAGCCTTGCACGACGGGCATCCCGCCGCCGATGTAGATGAGGGCGATCTCGTCCGGCAGGGCCGCGCCGCCGGAAGCGATCACGCGAATGCGCCCGCCGAGCGCCGCGCGCCACTTGGAGAAGACGAGACGCGAGGCGAGTTTGTGTTTGAGGGCCAGAATGGGCGGCACTTTCTGCCTGTTCGAGAGGTGCTGCGCGTAGAGCTTGCCGACGGAAATGGCCCACATCAGCAGGCCATACTTGGACCGGCCCGCCTCGGCCGCTTTCTCTTTAACGCGCGCGTAAATCTTCTCCAACAGGCGCGGCACGCAGAGCACTACGCTGGGCCGCACCTCGCGCAAGTTGTCGCCGATCTTCTCCATTGACTCGGCGTAATAGACGCTCATGCCGTGATGTATGTACATGTACATCCCCGTCCGCTCGTAGACGTGCGAGAGCGGGAGGATCGAGAGCACTACGTCCTGGCTGCCGAAGTCCAAGTGGTCTGAGCAGTCAATCACGTTCGAGGTCAGGTTCGAGTGCGTCAGCATGACGCCCTTCGGCTCGCCCGTCGTCCCCGAAGTGTAGATGATCGTCGCCAAATCTTCGGGCCGGACCGCGCCCGCCATCTCTTGGGCCAATTCCGGCCTCTCCAACGCGAACTCGCGCCCGCGCTCTTCCAGAATGGCGAGCGTCAGGGCGGACGAATCCGTCACGCCCGCAGCGTCGAAGAAGATGACGTGCTCCAGCGCCGGGCAACCCGCGAGCGCCTCGCGGATCTGTTCGTACTTGGCCCAATTCTGCACGAAGAGGACGCGCGCGCCGGAATCTTTCAAGATGTATGCGACCTGCGACGGCGACAGCGTCGGGTAGATGGGCACGTCAACGACGCCACTAAACAGGCAGCCAGCGTCCGCGAGCGTCCACGCGGGGCAGTTCTCGGAGAGCAGCCCGACGCGGTCGCCGGCGCGGACGCCTAAAGAGTGTAGGCCGAGCGCGACGGCTCGCGCTCGTGCGAGCATTTCCTCGGACGAGATGCTGTGCCACGCGTCGTCCTGTTTGTAGTTGAGCGCGTCCGGCTTGGGGTGCAGGCGGACCGTGCGCTCGAACATCTCGACGAGCGTCGCGGGCTCGCCCTCGCGCAACGGCACGCGGGTCACGCCCGGTGCGTCAAGAGTTTTTTCCGCCGTGGGGGTCGTCGCTTTCATCATCATCATCATTGGTCGCTCACGCCGTTGAGAAAGATGTCCAGCACTTCGTCGGCCATGGGCGCGAGCTTGTAGCGGCGCTTAGACAAAATCCAGTTGGTCGCCATCTCGTCGAGCGCGCCGAAGAGAACTTTGGCGACTATCTTGGCGTTCAATTCGCGCCGGAAGACGCCCGCGCGCTGGCCCTCCTCGATGGCGGTGCGAATCAAGCCCAGGTATTCGGCCACGCCCGCGGCCGAGAACTCTTCCATGAACTTGGTCGAGCTGCGCAGCTCTACCTGGAAGACGACCGCGAGGTCGCGGTCCGCGCCGAGGCGTTCGAGATGCAGGTGCGCTATCCGGCGCAGCTTCTCGCGCGGGTCCGTGAGAGAACTGATCTGGCGGCGGCCCTCCGAAATCGCGTCGCCCACGCTCCGGTCGAAGATGGAGTGTAGAATCTCTTCCTTGCTCTTGAAGTACAGATAGACTGTGCCGTCGGCCACGCCCGCTGACGCCGCGATGTCGGCGACCTTCGAGTTGAAGTAGCCGTTGCGCGCGAAGACCTGCGTGGCGGCGCGCAGGATGGCCTCGCGCTTGTCCGCGACCGGCGGGCGAATTGAAGACAGAGGACGCGCTGAACTCATGTTGGGTGCTCAAAACCTATTCTATGAAAATTCGCGAGAGATGCTGAATGAACAGCCACTCAGTCGAGCGCCCTTAGCCTAACCTAAAGAGTGAGATTCGTAAATCGTAAATCGTGAATCGTAAATCGTCGGACGGTTTTTTCGATTTACGATTCACGATTCACGATTTACGGCTTTTATTTCTTCTACCTCTTCCGGGCCGTCGCCGTCAATGGGAGCGAGTTGGAGCGCGCCGCCGCGCAGGTTGAGGTCTTGTTGTGGGAACGGAATCTCTATCTTCGCTTCCTTGAAGAGTTGGTGTATGCGGTAGTTGATGTCGCTCTTAATTCTCGGGTGGCGGCGGGGGCGGGTCGTCCAGACGAGCAGGCGGAAGTTGAGCGAGTAGTCGCCAAAATTCAGAAACTGCACGCTCGGCTTGGGCTCCTCCAGCACGTGCTCGACGCCCTCGGCCGCGCTGAGCAGAGTCCGTGTCACCAGCTCCACGTCCGAGTCGTAGGCGACGCCGACGGGGATGGAGATGCGCGAGCGGCGCTCGCCGTAAGACCAGTTGATTAAGTTCTCGTTGACGAGCTTCGAGTTGGGCACGATGGCCGCGATGTGGTCGTTGGTCATCACAACCGTCGTGCGGAGGTTGATGCTCTGCACGCGCCCTTCGGTGATCTTGCTGTCGGGGCCGTTGATGGTGATGAAGTCGCCGACGCGCACGGGGCGCTCGAAGAGGAGGATGAAGCCGGAGGCGAGGTCGCCCGCGATGAATTGCAGGCCGAAGCCGATGCCGACCGAGAGCGCCGTGAAGACCACGGCCAGCGTCGTCAGGTCGAGACTGAAGGCGGTCTTGAGGCCGAAGAGGATGCCGAGCGTGATGACGAGGTAATGAACCAGGCGCAGGACCGTGTACTGTATGCCGGGGTCCAGGTTGGCGCGGGCGGCCATCCTGCGTTCCATGAAGGAGCGTATGGAGCGCGAGATGATGATGGCGACAATGAAGACGGCGATGCCGATGACGACGCTCGCCAGCGAAATCTCGAAGTTGCCGATGGTGAACTTGTGATTGATGTAGCGCCAGACGCGCTGCAACACGTTCTCGCCATTCTGCAAGAGCGACCAAATTAATAAAGGCGTCTGAATGATTGCTCCGACCATAATTTTTACAATCCCTACTCAAATTTAAAAGCCCAGCGTCCGCAAGCCGAAATCGCGGGGGACACTGGACTCTGGAATTAAGACGTGAATGTGGCGGAGGCTGAGGGACTCGAACCCCCAAGCGCTTTCGCGCGCCGGTTTTCAAGACCGGTGACTTACCAATTAGCCTAAGCCTCCGCAGAAATCTTTTCGGAAATAATATACCGCACGCTCAGACTTCGCTCAACTCAGGCATGGAAACAAACTGCGCTCTTCTTTGCGTCTTTGCGCCTCCAGCGAGAAACTTTCCTCACGCAAAGACGCAAAGGTGTTGAGCTGTTAACTCTGTTGACTCTGGGAGCGGCGCTCACGTGCCTTTTTTAGTCTCGGCGACGATGAAGTCTACGACCTGCTCTAAAGAGTCGGAGCGGGCGTAGACCTCGCGCTGGCGGGTCGCGCCGTTGCCGCGCTCAAGGGTCTCGCGGACGAGTGCGCTGACTTCGTCCCACTCGCCGTGCTCTTCGAGCGAGGGGCGCAGGAACGAGAGCAGCTTCTCAATCATCTGTTGCGCGGGGCGAGCCTGCCCCTCTTCTACGTCAATCAAATCCGCGTCGAGGCCGTAGCGTGCCGCGCGCCACTTGGCGGCGCGCAAGAGTTCGGGCCGCGCGTGGCTGACGGGCTCATCACGTTGCGCCTCTGCGTGACACGTCCTCGCCAGCGCGCGGGCTAACCCGGCCGTCATCACAGCCTCGTCCACGGTCAGGCACACGTCCGCGACGCGGAATTCCAGCGTCTCGAAACGCGCGGAGGGGCGCACGTCCCAGTAAATTTTGGTCCCGTCTTCGATGCTGCCCGTCGCGACGAGAGCAGTGACCAGCGCGTCGAACTCCGCGCGCGAGCGGAAGACCTGTGGCGTGCCGGCCATGGGCCAGCGCCGCCAGATTTCCGTGCGGAAACTCGCGTAGCCTGTGTCCGCGCCGAGCCAGAAAGGCGAGTTGGCCGCAAGCGCCAGCAGCACCGCCAGCCACGGCCGCGCCCGGTTCATCACCTGAATCGCAGCCTCGCGGTCACTGATGCCGACGTGCGTGTGGCAGCCGAAGATCAGATGCTCGCGCGCGAGCTGCTGGTAATCCTGCGTGATATCTATGTAGCGCGCTTTGGGCGTGAGCTGCTGGTCGGCCCAGTGCGAGAAGGGGTGTGTGGCGGCCGCCCCGATCCAGTTGCCCTCGCGTTCGGCGGCCGCAATCACCTCGCGGCGCAGGCGCAGGAGTTGCGCGCGCACGTCATCAAGCGTGCGGCAGACGGGCGTGCCGATCTCTATCTGTGAGAGGTAGAGTTCCGGCGTGACGCTGTCGCCGACGGCCGCGCGCGCTTCGGGCAGGATGCGCCCGGCGCGCGAGTGCAACTCGCGCGTCTCACGGTCAATGATCTGGTACTCCTCTTCGACACCGATGGTGAATTCTTCCCTGTCCGTCATGCCCGATTGATGCCCCCCTCACGGCTCGCCTGCGCGTCCGGCGAGTATAACCGCAGCGCTGCCGACGCCCTACTCTGTACCGGCCCCGATAGCCGTTGACTATCCGTCCGATTCGGCATAATCTTGCGCCGCCTTGAGCAACTCCAGGCCGGGTCCGTTGAGCCTGCGCTTAACCTGCCTCCGCTCCCGCCCGGCCTCCCGACGCTTCTTCGCACAGAGCCCTCGCGTTACTCCGTACTCATCTTCAATCAGGAGGAGCCCCTACCATGATTAACTCCAAACTTCTAACCCTCGCGGCTGTCTTCGTCCTCGCCCTCACACTGTCCTCGGGCGCGCGGGCGCAAACACTCACAATTGACGTCTCGACCGGCGAAGACGGGGCGCGGTTCACGGCCGCCGGCGACGTACAGCAGTTGCGCGTCGAGGTCTTCGCGCCCGGCGGCGAGATGGTCTTCGACAGCGGCGAAGTTTTGGCCCAAGACGTTCAATGGAGCATGCAGGACGAGCGGGGCGAGCGTGTGCCCGACGGGGTTTACCTTGCGACCATCAGCGTCCGTGCGCCCGGCGGCAAGCTGCGCAAGCGCATCGAGCAGATCACCGTCAGCCGCGAGCCGCTCGGGAAGGCGCGGCCGAGCGCCCCGTCTCCGAGTCCGGCCGCGACCCCGCCCGCCATCATGGGCACCGCGGGAAAGATCGCGAAGTTCACGAGCGCGTCGTCCGTAGGCAATTCGGTGATGACGGAGAGTAGCGGCAAAGTGGGCGTCGGGACGACCGCCGCCGCCACCGCCGTGCTCCAAGTCAACGGCGCACAACCGTCGGCGACGGCCCTCAACGGTGTGAACGCTACGACGCTCGTGCAGACCAGCGGGGGCAAAGGCGGCAACACGACTGCGGCTGGCAAGACCGGCGGCAAAGGTGCCAGCATCTCCCTGCTCGCGGGCAACGGCGGCAACGCGGTGGCCGGCGGCACCAACGGCAGCGGCGGGACAATCACACTGCAACCCGGTTCCGCGGGCACAGGCGGCGCGGGCGGCGCGCCCGGCAACGTGCTCATCGCGCCCACGCTCGGCAACGTGGGCATAGGCACGAACAGCCCGACCTCGAAGCTGACCGTCAACGGGATGATTCAGTCGAAGGCGGGCGGCCTGAAGTTCCCTGACAACACCGTTCAGACGACGGCCGCCGTCAGCGGATTGGCGGCGGTCGCGCACGACGCCACGCTGGCCGGCGGCGGGACGAGCGGCTCGCCACTGGGCGTCGCGAGTCTGGGCGTGGGCACGGCGCAACTGGCAAACGGCGCGGTGACGGCCGGTAAGATTGGCACAGCGGAGGTGGTCAAGAGTCTGAACGCGCTGAAGGACAATGTCACCCTGGCCGGGGGGACGAATATTACCATCACGCCGTCGGGAAACACGCTGACCATCGGAGCGCCGGCGACGCTGACGGGCGTCCAGCACAACGCGACGCTCGATGGCGACGGCACGGGCGGCACCCCTTTGAGCGTCGCGGACTTGGGCGTGGGCACGACCCAGCTCGCCGACGATGCGGTGACCTCTGCCAAGATTGACGACGGCGCAATCGGTACTGCCGACATAGGCGACGGGCAGGTCTCCACCGCCAAGATTAAGACGACGGGTGCGCTCGCCGGTCAGGCGCTGATGTTCGACGGCGCGAATGTGACTTACGGCAACCCGGCCGCCAGCTCGGCCGGTTCAATCGTACTTCCTCTGACCCAGACTGCGGGCGACAGCGGGACGCTCTTGACGCTGACCAACACGGGCGACGGCGGCGCGGGCTCGTTCGTCATCAACAACGCGTCGAGCGGCGGCGCGGCGCTCTCCGCGAGCACGAACGGGACGGGGCCGGCCATTAACGCGACCGGCGACATCAACACCAACGCTCAATACACCGTCGGGGGCCAGCGCGCGATTGCCCTCAACACGACCTTGAGGGGCACGTTCGCCGGCGAGCACGCGGGCCAGTCGAACACAGGCGACAGCAACTCCTTCTTCGGGGCCAGCGCCGGGCAGAAC
The DNA here is from genome assembly GCA_963711585.1 of uncultured Acidobacteriota bacterium. Taxonomy (GTDB): domain Bacteria; phylum Acidobacteriota; class Blastocatellia; order Pyrinomonadales; family Pyrinomonadaceae; genus QHXM01. The sequence continues at coordinate 40,459 of CAVQEU010000002.1, forward strand.
AACACGTCCGGCACCAACAACTCCTTCTTCGGGGGCTTCGCCGGCGCTGGCAACACCTCCGGCGTCGCCAACTCCTTCTTCGGGGTGAACGCTGGACTGGCGAACTCCAGCGGGAACTTCAACGCCTTCTTCGGCATGATCTCCGGCTGGGCCAATACGTCCGGCTCTGGCAACTCCTTCTTCGGGTACTTCTCCGGCGGCTCCAACCTGACGGGCGATCACAACTCCTTCTTCGGGCACTCGGCCGGCATCCTGAATGAAGTGGGGGAGCACAACTCTTTCTTCGGGGCGGAGTCCGGCAGATTCAACAAGACGGGCGTGGACAACGCCTTCTTCGGATATCGTGCGGGCTACTCCAACACGGCACCCAGCAACTCTTTCTTCGGGGCTTTCGCCGGCATGAACAACACGGAGGGCCAGGACAACGTCGCCGTCGGGCGCAACTCCGGTCTGTCGAACACCACCGAGAGCAATAACACCTTCCTCGGCACACAGGCCAACGGGGCGGCCGGCGTCACCAACGCCACAGCCGTCGGCTACAACGCCTCCGTGACGCAGAGCGACTCGGTCGTCCTCGGCGCGTCGAACGCGAGTGTCGGCATAGGGAACTCCGCGCCGAAGGCGAAGCTGCATTTGACCGGCGGCAAGATTTACGTGGAGGCGGACGGCCAGGGGATCATCTTGAAGTCGCCCGACGGCACCTGCTACGAGATTACGGTGGCTAACGGCGGAACATTGGGGACGGCGTCGGTGACGTGCCCTATGTAACCGGCGGCACGACTCCGCGAATCTCTCTTTCAGACGCGCCGCTCTTCCGGGATGAGCGATTTGTGTATGTGTATGGCGGCCATAGCGCCTTCGGCGGCGGCGACGACGGCCAACTGCGAGTGCGGCGTGATGTCGCCCGCCGCGTAGACGCCGCGCACGCTCGTCTGCTGCTCGTCGTCAACCGCGACCAGCCCGCACTCCGCGTCCAGCTTACATCCGAGCTTCTCGTGCAGGTCGCCCGCCATCAACGTCCCCAGGTTGAAAAAGAGCGCGTCGCATTCGAGCGCGTCACCGCTCTCGAAGACGACGCGCTTGAGCAGCTTCTTCTCGCGGTCGCCTTCGAGACCCGTGACGCGCTCCTCCCTAACGGGAATACGGAAGCGCGCGAGCCTTTCGCGGTGCTCGTCCGCGACGCCCTCCGCGTCGCCGTCAATCAGCAACGTCAGATTGTCCGTCCAGGTCAGCAGGCCGAGCGTGAAGCCGACGCCGCTTTCGCCGCGGCCGAGGACGGCGACGCGCTTGTCCGAGACTTCATAGCCGTCGCAGTCCGGGCAGTGGTGCACGGTCACGCCGTAAAAGTCCGCGAAGCCCGGACAGTCCGGCGTCAGGTCTCGCAGGCCGGTCGCGAGCAAAATTCGCCGCGCCTCGAACGTCTGTGTGACGGCGTCGCGCTCATTCTTGTCGTCGTCGCCCGTGCTGACGCGAAAACGCTCGTCGCCCAGCTTCTCGACTTTCGTCACGCAGCCTTCGACGATCAGCCCGCCGTGGGTTGTCACTTCGTCGCGCCCGCGCGCGAGCAGTTGTTCAGGCATGATTCCGTGGTGGCCCAGAAAGCCGTGGACGCCGTGCGAGTAGAGGTTGCGCGGGCTGTTGTGATGAAAGGTGAGGACGCGGCGGCGGTAGCGCGCCAGAAAGAGCGAAGCGGACAATCCCGCCGGCCCCGCGCCGATGACTATGCAATCGTAGAGCTGCTCGCTCATGCTCGGCCCTCCGGCGCGCGAGAATCGAAGGATCGCCGCGGATGCGCGCCCGTCTTCAGGGCTGTTTGAGTTCCCGTCTCGGCAGGGAGTGGCGGAAGACGAAGTCCGTCTCCTTTTTCTGAGAGTGACAGGCATTACAACTGTCTAGCTTCCCGCGGCTCATCACAGACGACCCGGCCCCGTCCATCACCAGATACTCCCAATCGTTGCTGGCGGGATTAAAATTCTTCCCGCGTTTGACCAGCACCACCAAAAGCTCCGGCGTCACAAGCTCCGGCGTCAGAGGTTGTTTGCCGGAAATCTTTTCTCTAACGATGACAGAGCCTTCAGGAAATTCTGTCGGCTGCTCGGAAATAAACATGGGATGGCCGATTGGGTTGACGTAGACGGAACCGTAGATGTCCTCGTGGCCGGGAGTTTTTACCTGTACCGGAAACTTGGCAGGTTTGGGAGCGACATTCACGATGTCGCTGATGATAGCGCTTCAACCCATCAGCGACGCCGCGTCTATCAATTGAAGCCCGATATTAATGCGCGGCCACTGCCTGTAGCCGGCAACCTCTTTGACCTGCGCCGTCTGCCCCGCAGCCTCCTGCGAACCACCTCCCGCGGAAGACGCCCTCAGATAGCCTCCCAGGGCCGCAACCGAAGCCAACAAAAGCGCCGTAACAAAAATCTTTACTCTCATCGTTCGCTCCTCAAATACAGGGAATGAACTGCGGTGTGTGCTCTTTGAATCAGGCAACGTACGGAGAGTTGTCCCCAAAGACTTAACTTAAATGAAGTGAGGATACAGCGGATTTATCTTGTGCCGGGCATCAGGCGCAAGGGCCGTCTATTCTGAGCGTTCTGGCTGTAAGCTACGCGGTGAAGTTATATCCAGCTTACCTGCCGGTGAAACGAGATGAAGTATTACTGCCTGACAGCTTTATTGCTTTTGGCGCTTGCCCCGGCGGGGGCCGCCTCCCAAAGCGGGATTCCACTGCCGGGTCGTGAAGAGATAGCCCGAGTCACTATAGAAGATGCCCCGCTGCATCTGTACACGACAGACTATCTGTTGGAGGCGTTGCCCTGCTTCACACCTGCCGAGGGGGGGCATGCCGAAACGCCTAAACTCGCCGACCGAGGTCGCATCGAGTTGAAGAACGGGGACGTTATCAACTGGGCGGCCGCGAACAACAGATCGCTCTTGATTAAGACGCGCGCCGGGAGTCAACTCTTCGAGTTATCCAGCGAGTGCGCGTACAGGCGTGCCGGCCCGGCCATGAAGCTTTACCGGTATCTCTTCTTGAAGAGCGATTTCCCGGAGCCCATGCCGAAGCGGGTCGAACGGGGACTCGTGAAGCGTTTCCTGCGCGAAATTCTAAGCTGGAGAGACGCTAAGCGGACGCCGACGCGCGAATTGAGGCAACTGGCCCTCTTTTACGACGTGCAAGACATCGTGCCAGACCTGCTCGGCCGCCTTGACGGCCGCGAGGCGACCGAGGTGGAACTCCAGCAGTCCATCATCTTCACAGAGGTCGTAGGCTTCCTCGGCGATGAAGCGCAAAGGGAAGCAGGGCGACGCTATTACAGACGCCTTCTGACGCTACCCTATAAAAAGGGAGAGATGCAGGAGGAGTTTCGCCTGCGCGCGTTGACTAACTGCCTTACCGCATACACGCCGGAGGAGTCAACCGAGGGGCTGCTCAGGCGGATCGATCAGGCGCTCGCCAGGCTGAGGCCGCTGGCGAGAAACGACTGGGCGGCGGGGACGGAGATGCGCAACGTCGAGGACATGCGCAACGTCATCCTGCACCGCGTCGGCGGGGCCGGGGCCATGAAGCGTGAGATCATGCAAACGGCCGACCCCGCGAAGCGCCTGGACGCGCTCATCGCCATCTACCTGGATGTTGACATGAGATACTACGAATTCGTCGCCGACTGGGCTCTCCACGAGATCGTGCGCGCAGGCCGCGCGGGCGACGCAGCAGAGGTCATCGCCGCATTTCGGCGGGCCATCACACGACTGCCGCGCGACGAGGCGAGGGAGGCACGCCGCGCCCGCGCCCTTCACGCCGTCGAATATTTCGGCGGGAAGCTCACGCCCGCCGAACGCGATCAGAGGCGACCCTTTGAGAGCCGCTATGATCCCCTGAGCTTTGAAGAATTTTGAGGCTCGGCTGCGCCAGCCTTCTATCACCCTGAATCAGTCACCTGTCACTCCGCGCACGTCTTCTTTCGCAGCGCGCAGGCATGTTTCGCCGCGCCTGAAACAACTTCAACGCTGTAACAGAGACTTTCACCGCCGCACCAGCCGGTTCGAGCTTCGATTTTCTCTTGTGTCTTTAACGTGAGGCCGACGTGAGCCTGTGGCCCGTCAGCGGAAACATAAAAAGCGAGGAGTGCGAACCCTTTGCGTGAAGAACGGCGAGACTTTATGCCCGACTCATTACTCCTGTCAAGAATTAATCAGAAGCTGTTTGAAAAGTCCCGTCAGGGACGAAGTGATAATAGCCCAGCACTTCAGTGCTGGGAACGGGACGGTAATTTTATCTCAAAAATCATTGGCACTCCATCCCCAGCGATAAATCGCTGGGCTATTATCAATCGTCCCTGACGGGACGCGAGACAGCCGATAGTTTTCAAACAGGCTCTCAGTACGGACTCAATCGAAAACGCCCATGCTCTTAATTTCACCGGCGTTTCTTCTTCTTCTTTCTTTTCTGCCCCTGTGGGTTACTCGAAGGTTACCGAAAACCCAGACGGACGGTTTGAGAAAGCATAATCACAATTTTTCAGCACGGCGCTTCAGCGCACGCATTAAGCGCTCATACCCTTTATCCTCAAAAAGGTTTACCCCCTGCCATCGGCGCAGGCGTTCGGGAATCTCACACTCTTCTAGCTTAAGCGGTATAAGGTAAATTGTGTTACTCGGTTGCTCATCAGATATATCTAATGCATATTTTATTTCCTTCTGAATGTAACCTTTCTTTGTAAGAGACCCTCGTGAAAGACACACTATAACAATGTCGCTGTTCCTAACCGCTTCAGGAATTTCTTGCTCCCATTCTTGTCCAGGTAATAAATCCTCCTCATCAAGCCATGGCTCAACACCATCCGCATATAGCCGTTTATACAAATCTCGCACAGCAGGTTTATCATCAGAGGAATGGCATAGAAAAACGCGCAACTTACGGTAAGTAGGTTGATTGTAGTTGACGGTGCTTGGTAGTTGACTTATTTGCAGCGTACCTCTATTCCTAGCGATCGCGCCTAACTCATGCACGAGTTCCAGCAGCGGCTCGCCGAAATCCTCGAAGGGTATAGGTTGGGCTGCATCGCTAAAGGGCAAGCCGCGCGCGATGTCATCCTTCCGCGCCAGAACGTAATGCGGCCCGGTCGCGCCGTGATAAATAGTTCTGATGCCTTCCATCTGCATACCGAAATAAGCATCGTCAAGACTAAAGCCGATGAACAGGAAGGTGTGGGAGGCCATCCGAGTGTGCAAGGTATGAAGCGCCGCTTGGTAAGAGTCTCTGGATTTGTTTTCCTCCGCCTCTGGATAAAGACGATTATAGCCGTCACGCGTCAGAATTATCTCTGACTTGTTGTGGATATGACCGTGTAGATGCCAGATTGTCGGGCGCTTTGCTTCGCCGCGCAGTAAGGCTGCCATTTCGGCAGGAGCCTCTATATCCCATATCTCTGGATGGACGTTAGGAGGCAAAGCCCAACGTAATACGTCATCGTAGTTAGCCGTAATAACTAACTGACTTTTCAGATTCCAAATTGCCTGCGCCAGCTTTAGACTCTCGGCCTTTACGCGCTCGCGGGGATAGTCAAATTGCCCTCCCAGGAATTCGTACCAGATGGCCTCTCCCAAGCCTTCGCGCGCACGACGCGCCGCCTCTAAATAATCCGGCTTATCCAAATCCAGGAGAGAGCGCACTATCGTTGCGTAAGGAATTTTCTTCTCTTCTTCCAAACGGTTCGCTGCACGTTCGAGTAATTCTCGCCAACTGGGAAACAGCCGTTCGTCAGTCTTTCGATCCAGGACCGACATGGAAACGCCTGCGCCGACGAAAGGAATCACTTTGTCGGCGCGTAAACGATCTCTTAATGTTCTCGGAATATCCATTATCGTGAGGCTCGTGATGACGCGCGAGTGCCACGGATGCGCAGCGCGTCGGCCAGACATGTCGAGAGAGGGGCTGTGCCATCGAAAAGGCTCATAACGCCCGCAGTATAAACCAATTTGTTCGTCTGAAAGCAATATATGGGAAATAGACTTTCAGGTCGTCAGCCTTCTGTAGGCCCGGCATCCGTTCGGGCAGTGAGAGCACGTCGTCAATGATCGTGTAGCCGATGTCGCCGTAGAGGTCGCGCAGCTTGATTTACAGTGGAATTGTGAAGATGGAATTGACGTACTCTTCGGCTTCCGATGCCATCCAAATCAGAATCAGGTCTTCGATTGCCGGAAGGATGTCCGTTTTCTGAGAGATGACGATCAGGCCGGGGCTTCTGTGATGCTCGATGAATCGTCCGAAGTGGGTTGGCATCGTCCGGCGGTCGTGTGTTACCAGAATGCGACCTTCCCGCGCAGCCAGCGCCAGTACCGCAGGGTCAGGCAGATTCGCCAGTTCGAGTTCGTCGGCGGTCTGGAAGTCAATTTCCGGCGCGCGACGTTGAACGCCCGTGACGATGTCTTCGTTGAGGTCGGCGTCTGCCTGATAGCGGACTTTCATGAGCGAGGGGTTAACGATTCCTTGCGCGCTCTCTCAAGTTTCTCGTAAAACTCCGGGTGTGCCGCGCGTGAAGCCGCGCGCAGTTTTTCGTGCTCCGCCTCGCCGTCCAGAAGATATTGGTCTATCGCTTCCTGATTAGCCAGGTAGAAGGTTATCGCGCCATAGATTTGCTCCAGCGTCAGCGAAGGGAAAGAGCGTCGAATGCTTTCCGGCGAAGCGCCGCGCCGGAAAGCGTAGACGACTGAATCGAGCGAGACGCGGGTTCCCGTAATGAGATATTTCCCCTCCTGCTGCGCGACATATTCTTTACTCATAGCTATCTCGCGATTGATGCTTCGCTAATAAAGAGACTGACTGCGCTGAGATTGTAACATGCGCGGCGGAATCAAGTCGTCAGTCTTCTGTAGATGCCCGGCATTCGTTCAGGCAAACTGAGCACGTCGTCAATGATCGTATAGCCGATGTCGCCGGAGAGGTCATCGCTGCCTTACTGTTTTTCCAGCGTGCGTTCGATGAATCCAGAAACGTCCGAATTAACCCGGCGGGAAGCATCACATCAGGCATCAAATCTTGCGGATGAATGGCGAGCTGATTCCGCTCCGGTTGAATGAGTTATAGGTTGACGAGGTTCATTTCTCTTGCTCTGCACTTTAGAGTATGAAAGAGGAAGGAACATGCCGGGCGGGCGTGACGAATCTTGAATGAAAGGCGCTAGCGACGCCTCTAACAACCTCTTCGCACGCCCGCCCAGCCTTTAGCTCGACAACGACTACTCAGATGATGTCCCGCCGAGCGGGCTCTACTATAACTATCTCGCAGAGCTAAAGCCAGCATGTTCTTTGAGCCTTCAACTCTTGTCGGCGGAGGAGCGGCGATGACTGAATATGCGGCTTTGATTGGTATTGACTGGGCAGATCAAAAGCATGACATCTGCCTCATTGACTCTCAGACAGGGCGGCGCGAGGCATCTGTCTTACACCACTCGGCCAAGTCCATTGACGAGTGGGCGCTCGCTTTACGTGCCCGCTTCGGCCGACAGCCACTCGCCGTCTGCTTGGAGCAATCTCGTGGCCCGCTCATCTACGCGCTCTTGAAGTACGACTTCCTCGTCCTCTACCCGGTCAACCCATCAACTCTCGCCCGCTATCGCGAAGCCTTCTCGCCCTCGCGCCACAAGGACGACTCGACGGACGCCGCCTACCTCGCCGAGTTGCTTCTCTCTCACCGCGACCATCTCAGGGCTTGGCACCCCGACTCGGAGCAGACTCGCACCCTGCGCTATTTGGTCGAGCATCGCCGCCGCCTCGTCTCAGACCGGACCCGCATCAGCAACCGGCTGACCTCGCTCTTGAAGTGCTACTTCCCACAAGTTCTAGCTTGGTTCCCCTCAATGCGCACCGCTTTGGTCTGTGACTTCCTGCGGCGCTGGCCGGAGCTTTCGGCACTCCAGCGGGTCCGGCGCGAGACGCTCTCGAAGTTCTTCCGTGAGCACAACTCGGCCAGGAGAGAGACCATCGAGCGGAGAGTCGGCGCGATCAAAGAGGCCGTGCCGCTGGTGACGGACCGGGCGGTGATTGCCTCATCAGTGCTGATGACGAGGGCGCTCGCTGCTCAGATGAAGACGACACTTGAGGCCATCGCGGAGTTCGACTCGGAGATCGCAGCCTTGTGCGCCGTCAACGAGGACTTCGCGCTGATGCGGAGCTTGCCGGGGGCGGGTCAGAACTACGCCGCGAGGCTTGTGGTGGCGCTTGGCACAGACCGTGGGCGGTGGCAGTCGGCCTCTGAGTTGGCGCAACTCGCAGGCATCGCTCCTGTGATCGAGAGAAGCGGGAAGACGTGCCGGGTCAGGTGGCGCTACTTCTGCCCGAAGTTCCTCCGCCAGACGTTCCACGAATATGCTGGCGAAAGTGTCAGGCATTCGTTCTGGGCAAGAGCTTACTACGACGAACAGCGGGCCAAGGGGAAGAGTCATCAAGCGGCGGTGCGTGCGCTGGCTTTCAAGTGGATCAGAATCATCTACAAATGCTGGCAGACCAGGACTGCCTATGATGAGGTGAAGTATCTTGAAGGGCTGCGTAAGAAAGGCTCTTCATTACTCAGCTACGCGGCCAATAATCCGGCGTGAGGATGAATCTCTACTTGACTCGTCGCCCTCAGATGGGTTGCTAGACCTGCGGTTCAGGGAATAAGACCGCGTTATCATCCTCAAGGTATCCTCGCGCAAACTCCGAAAAGGAACTTGCTACCTGGATAAGATTATACTCATCATAAGCCACAACCACAGGGTTCTCATTTTCAGAACTATTCGAGAGCCGAATAGCATAAACATGCGCCGATAAACTGTAATCCGCGAACACAAAATATGAAGCCGCATCAGCGATCTTCGGCGACCATGCCTCGCTCAATGGTTTCATTTCATGCAAGGCTAAGAAGGTGATTACATTTTCATCCGTTATCCAATGTTCAGAATTATCGAAGCCATTCGCCGCAGCAAAATACTCACGCAAATCTTCAGGCAGGCGAACATGGTGCTCAGTTTCGAATGCGGCAAGCCTATCTTCGGAAGCGCCATGATTCAACTTGATGCCATGACGCAACCAATATCTTTTCAAAGTTTCGCCAGTCGAGAACATTTCTTCCTTTCCAACACGCTGCCGCCGCTAATCTTAATACACTTGGAAGCCACCCGAGCCCCGGCAAAACTTAGCGAACGTCGTCAGCCACTCGTAGGTAGCGGAATAGATGTCATTGCTATCCAACTCCTCCGACCGGGTCTCCGGCGTTATGACCCATTTAGCTTTAGGCTTGGCTGTTACGGTCAGATCGGCCAGCATCCGATCACCCGGTTTCATCTCTTCGAGCGTGCGTTCTATGGCGTCTGCGATACGGCTCGCCAATTCCGCGTCAGCCTCGCCACCCGCGCCTTGCGCCCCCATACACTCATAGAGTTCTTCGCCAATCAGCCCTTCTCGCAGCAACAGCTCCAGCGTCGGGTGCCAGTTCCAGGCATTGATTTGAAGGTCGTCGCCCCGCTTCGGGACAAGAATAAAGGTCATAACTTTGTAGCCTTCGATATGAGCGCCAGCGCCGTTCTGAGTACGTGGCTTCAGAACGCATACGAGCGCCGCACGAGCGTCGTGCCCGCGACCCACGAGCGGGCGTACATCGCGTCGGACCCGAGCCGCGCCGCGGCCGGGTTCTCGATCCCGGGGGACTGGTCGACGACCGTAATCCGCACCGGGCCACCCGCCGGGTCGATGACGAGCTTCAACTCGAAGCCCTCGTCGCCCGCGCCGATGTGTCGGAACCCCCAGACGGTGCCTTCGGCCGCGCCAGCGCCGCCGGCCCTTTTCATCGAACGCAGTGCCGTCCACCGCCGCGCCGATGACTTTGCCCGTTTCGACGAACACATGGAGCCACGGCGCCCCCCGGCGCGATCTCACACGGACAGTCAGATCGCGACGCCCGTCCCCGGCCGCGTCGCCGACGAGTGCGACCTCAGGCCCGGGGACCGCGAGCGTATCCGCCGCCGCGGCCCGCGCGAGCGCGCCGTCTTCGCCGAGGAACCGCGGGAGCGCTTCGGTCGGCAGCACCTCGGCGAAAAATGCATCCTCTGGCCCGCCCGCGCTCTCGCGGTCCGAGACCCAGAAGGCGCGACTGGCGTCCGCGTCGAGCGCATAGGCGACCGAGACGGGGCGCGGCCTCTCGGGCGAGGCACCGGCGCGCGAGACTCCAACACCCACCGCGACGGCCGCCAGCGCGACCAGCGCCGCCGCGACGCGGCCATCGATTGCGAAGCGCGCCCGCTCGAACACCGACGCGCAAAGGAGCACGGCGAAGGCCACGACTGCGCCGGCCGCCCAGGCCGCCGAGAGCCGGAGCCCGGCGAGCAGGATGTATGGGACCGGAGCCCAGACGAGTACGACCGGGAGTGACGCGGCTGCGGCACCGATAGCCCGCGCGACCGGCCCGCCGCGGCCGTTGCCCGACGCGACCGCATGCAGCGCAACGAACGGCATCGGGACGGCGAGGAGATATGCCGCTCCGGGGAGCCAGAGTACGAGCCCCCAGAGCACGGCGACAGCGATGACTGGGAGGCTGGTTGGCCCCGTCACGCCTATCTGCCGCGCGGCGCGTGCAACGCCGAGTGCCGTCCCCGCCGCGAGCAGGACGGCGGCGAGCCGGTACGGGACCGGATCGTAAGGCTCCGCCAGCCCGGGCGCCGGCCCCGCCCCGAGCGCGCGCACGAGCCACCACCCTGCGTGACACGCGACCGCCGCCAGAGTCACGGCTGCGACCGCGGCGAGCCCGGACGCCCCGAGCCCGGCCCACGACGAGTGTCCGCGCCTGACCGATGCCACGGCCCAGAACGCGACGAGCACCGTCGCCAGCGTCGCAGCGAGGAGGTCAAGGAATCGCGGATAGACGACGAGGCCGGCCCACGGTGCCGTGAAGTAGGACACGGCACCGGAGCCTTCGTCGGTGCCATCGCCGAGCGCGCGCACGAGAGCGACGGCCGCTTCGCCCTGTCGCTGCACGCTCTCCCGATCGAGCGCCGGCGGCGCATCGGCTGGCGTGTGGTAGCGCGCGACGCCGTCAATGATCGCGAAATTCAACCCGCCCGCGCCCGCCTCGCGGAACGGGCGGAAGTCTGTCCCGACCCCGTGGAGCCGCGCGAGCGTCGGCGCGAGCGACGACGCCGCGACCGGCGCGCCCGAGCGCGCCAGGGTCCGCACGAGCCTGCCCTCGTCCCCTGCCGTCTCGATGAGCGCGCACGGCCCGCTATTGCCCCGCGCGTCGAAATTGAGCACCGTCGTCCTCTCCGGGTCGAGGCCGCCGGACGCGAGGAACGCCTCGGCCCCGACGGCGCCGACCTCCTCTGCGTCGGTGAAGAGCAGCGTCACGTCCGGCCCGCCGCCGTACTCGACGGCGAGCGCTCGGCCCGCCTCTAGGAGCGTGGCGACGCCAGCCGCGTCGTCACCTGCGCCGGGGCTCGTGAGCACGGTGTCGTAGTGAGCCATGAGGACGATCCGGCGCGACGAATCGGTCCCCGGGATCGTAGCGACGACGTTGTGCACGCGCGCCGCGTCATACGGCAGGCCATAGCGGGTGCTCGTCGCCGCGGTGCTGCGGACCTCGGCTTCGAGTCCGGCCCTCTCGCGCAGCGCCGTCACGATGTACTCCCGAGCGGCGCGGTGGGTCGCCGAGCCCGCCGGCCTCGGCTTGGCCGCGAGCGCCTCGACGTGCGCCATCGCGCGCTCGGCCGAGAAGCTCGCCGGGCCGCCGCCGGGCGCCGTCGGGGGCCACAAGCTCCCGAGCGAGACGGCCGCCATCATTGCGATTGCGAGGATCGCGACAATTGGTGCAGCGCGGTCTATCGCGCGGGAGGAAGGATGGTTCATGGCTTCAAGTCACGGGCACGTCGCTCCGCGGACGGATGTGCGGGGTTCAGGAGTCCTTGTCGAGCAGCTTCGTCGTGTTCTCGGTGACGCTGGGCGGCCGGTATATCTCGGCGGTGTTGGCGCGCCGCTGGTCGAAGACCGGCGCGGGGGTGAACTGCGGCGCGCCGAGGGCCGGCCTGTCCACCCCGGCCGCGCCCAGGTCTCTACGGCCGGCGTCTTTGCCGACGGGCAGGACGTTGTCGCCGAACAGCCAGGAGTAGGCAAACCAGGCCAGCCCCGCCAGGAACGCGGTGAAGACGAGCAGCAGCGGCCCGGGCGCGTCCCCCTCGGAGGCGAGTAGTGCTGTGGCGGGCAGCAGGACGGCGCAGATGAACATCAGCATCGCGCCGCGCCGCATTCCGCGCCGCCGCGCGGACATCACCGGCGCGCGCGGGACAGGAGCCCCGTCCGGGGCGTTCTCGTTGGCGGCCACGTAGGCGGCGAGCCCGTCGAGCTGGAGCCCGCACCTCGGGCAGAAGCGAACTTCGTCTGAAGACTGCTGACCGCACTTGGGACAAAACATCTGGTTCACCTGTGGCTCGGCATTGCCTACTGATATTACTTGTGACGGGACAGGATGCGGACTCGCGTGATGAAATACCATCCAATACCAAATACACCCAGCAGTATTGGAATTGCACCTGGCTCACTGTCCGCGTACATTTTCGCCATCATCACCACGACCCCAATCGCAATATTGACGGATAGCGCGGCTCGGTAATGTACTTTATTCTGCAAAGCCACGCAAGCACCAGCGCCGCCCGCCACCTCCTTCTGATCGTTCTGTGGTCCTGTTCGATGATATTGTTGAGATACTTGACACACCTCAGCTTGCAATCTGTAGGTAAGACTTTCTCCTTCTCGTGCGGGTCTCATGCGCAAACTGAGTCTATCGCAGCTCACACTTGAGCCGGAGGTGCCTGCTTCATCACATCACTACCGCTTGGATTAGATTCTGGAGACCTGTCATTGCAACAGAGCTTTTTCCGGCCGCTTCAATCGCGGCAGAGCACGATGAGCAGGATTTGATTGGAAACCAGCGATATTTTGTTACAAAATGTGAATGGCCGGTGTTTTATCAGTGGAGAGGCTCTGTTTCAGTTAATCTAAAGATATGTTTAAAAAATTAGGGCCTGGCTGCTCGAACGGGAAAGTTTTGAAGAGCTTCGACACTTCAGGCTTTATCCTGACCGAAATCGCGTATTCGCCGCGGAGCACGCTTTCAGAACATTCGCATGAGAATGCTCATTTCTGTTTCGTCCTCCAGGGTACTTATACCGAATCGCACAAGAAGCAGCAGATGGAGTGCGAGCCGTTTACTTTAACTTTCCGACCGCCGGGCGAGGTTCACGAAGACACCTTTCATAATCAAGAGGTGCAAGTTTTCACCATCGAAATTCCCCCGCGATGGATGGAAAGGCTTCAGCAGGACTCAATCTATTTGGCCCATTCAATCAATTTCCAGGGCGGCTTTATCACCAGACTATCGGAGCGCCTCGTCAAAGAGTTTCATCGCATGGACACCGGCGCTGGTTTAATCATAGAGGGTCTCACGCTTGAAATAATGGCGGAGACCGCGCGCCGCTCCGCACAAAATACGGGGCCGACCATCCCCTATTGGCTCAAACAGGCCAGGGATTTATTACATGCGCGTTTCGCCGAACATTTGACGCTCGAACAGATCGCTTCGGAAGTCGGCGTTCACCCGATTCATTTGGCGAGCGTGTTCCGGCAAAAGTATCACTGCACCGTGGGTGAGTACACACGCCAACTCAGAATCGACTACGCCTGCCGCGAAATAGCGAAAGGTGAAACGCCGCTGGCGATCATTGCCTTAGAGGCAGGCTTCGCCAACCAGGGCCATTTTTCCAGCACGTTCAAACGCCTGACCGGATTCACGCCCGCCTCGTACAGAAATTCCTTCCGCCAATCTTAATCAGAGATAAAAGTCTTAAGTTCTCGTAAGACAGCCGCGCAAATAAAGTCTCAAATGCGTGGCAGAGATGCTCTGGCTTTGCCTCTGACAAGTCGAGTCTCTTGACTCACGAAGAAATGCGAGATCATGAAAGATGAAATATCTATTATCCATCGTCGTCTCCCTGCTCCTCATAGCGGCGTCAGCGCCTGTCGCATCCGCGCAGCAAACGCCGGAACAGCAGGAGCACGCCACGTACGTCGAAGACAACTACACCAAGCGCGAAGTGATGATTCCGATGCGCGACGGCGTCAAGCTCTTCACTGCGATTTACGAGCCGAAGGATAGCTCGCAGAAATACCCGATCCTGCTCAACCGCACGCCGTACACGGTCGCGCCCTACGGTGCCGATAAGTTCTACTGGGCGCTCGGCCCGTCGGTCTTGTACGCGCGCGAAGGATATATTTTCGTCTATCAGGACGTGCGCGGGAGGTGGATGTCCGAAGGCGAATATATGGACGTGCGCCCCGACATCGCCAACACGAAGCCGAGCGAGATTGACGAATCAACTGACGCTTACGATACGGTTGACTGGCTGGTTAAGAATGTTCGGAACAATAACGGGCGCGTCGGGATGTACGGCATTTCGTATCCAGGCTTTTACACTTCAGCCGGAATCATCGACACGCACCCGGCCATCAAAGCGGCCAGCCCGCAGGCCCCCGTCGGCGATTGGTTCATCGGCGACGACTGGCATCACAACGGCGCCTTCTTCCTGGCGAGCGCCTTCCAGTTCTACAGCGACTTCGGCCAACCCCGCCCGGTCCCCGTCACTCCTGAGACCAGGGGCGTCAAAGCTTTCAGCTACGGGACGCGCGACGGCTACAAGTATTTTCTCGAAATGGGCTCACTCGCCAATTCCGATGATCGCTACCGTCAGCAACTCGGCGCTGACAGCAAGTTTTGGAATGAGATGATGCAGCACCCGAACTACGACGAATTCTGGGAGGCGCGCAATATTCTGCCGCGCCTCAAAAACATTAAATGCGCCGTGATGACGGTCGGCGGCTGGTTCGACGCGGAAGACCTGCACGGCGCGCTGCGCACCTACGAGCACATCGAGCGGCAGAATCCGTCCATTTACAATGTGCTGGTGATGGGGCCGTGGCATCACGGCGGCTGGGCTTACTCTAGCGGGAAAACGCTCGGCAACGTTGACTTCCAAACCAGCACGGCCGAATTCTACAGGGCACAGCTCGAACTGCCTTTCTTCAACTATTTTCTCAAAAACAAAGGCGACATTAAGAACATCAGGGAACTCAACGTCTTCGAGACTGGCACAAACCGTTGGAGGTTCTACGATAAGACGCAAGCTAATTCGTGGAGCCCCCAGAATGTCGAGCCGCGCAACATCTATTTACAAGCTGACGGGAAACTGGATTTCGTTGCGCCCGCTCCTGCGGCTTCAGTGGAAGCGACCGCTTATGATGAATACGTTTCAGACCCGGCGCATCCCGTGCCATTCATCGAAGATATTTCGGTTTCCATGATCGCTCCCTACATGACCTCCGATCAACGTCACAACTCACGCCGACCGGATGTCCTCGTTTATCAAACAGAGCCTTTGACTGAGGACGTGACGGTCGCGGGGGATTTCAAGCCGACGCTTTTTGTCTCAACCAGCGGCACGGATTCCGACTTTATAGTAAAAATCATTGACGTGTTCCCAGACAATCTTCCTCCAAACCCGGAGACGAAGAGAGTCATGGGAGGGTATCAAATGCTAATCCGCGGCGAGCCCTTCCGCGCCAGGTTTAGAAACAGCTTCTCCAAACCGTCGGCGATGCGTCCCAACATGGTCGAGAAAATCGAGTTCGTGATGCCCGGCATCACACATACTTTCAAAAAAGGTCATCGCCTGATGGTGCAAATCCAAAGCACCTGGTTCCCGCTCGTGGACAGAAATCCGCAGACGTTCGTCCCGAATATTTACGAAGCGAAAGAGACGGATTTTCAGAAAGCCACACAGCGCGTCTACCGCGGCGGCGCCAACGCCTCACGCATCGCCTTAGAGATACTAAAAAATGATTAGTGTTCACTTTATGGTCTTACGATGTCTTGAGCAACTTCGTTGTGTGCTCCGTCACACTCGGCGGACGGACCATCTGCGCTGTGTTAACTCGCTGCGTATAGAAAGCGGCAACAGGCACGCCCCGCGACGGAGCCAGGGCAGAGCCGCGCGTTGCTGTGCCAAATTGTTCAGCCGTGATTGGGGCAGAGGGCAGCGAACCACCTCGCTTCTTCTTTCGGCGCGCGCCTTCCTGAAAGATAATTGCGTAAAGTATCCGCAGTAGCCCCGCCATCAAGAACATCATCGGCAGGAAATTGCCTCGACGACCAATGAGAGCAGTCAAAGGTGCCAGCACCAGACAAATAAATAACAGTCTAACTCCCTGACGCACACCTTTACGGCGCGGAGATTCGCCGGGCTTTTGATTCTCCTTTTCAAGAGCCGGCGAGACACCGCCACTAACGAGCAATTCCTTTACGCGGTCAAGGGGAAAGCCACAACTCTTGCAGAAGTGCGCTTCGTCGGAGAACTGTTTTTGACCACATCTGGGACAGTGCATTAACCGGTACTCCCTCCAAAGATGACGAACTCGCGGCGAGGTCCGAACCTGGCGGCCTTTCATGTCTCCTCCCGCGCGGTAGCTCTTCTTATATAACGTCCAGAAATCGGAAACATTAACAGCGCCATCATGCCCTCACCGACGGAAGAAGCACGCCGATCAGCACACTCGCACCATCCATCAGGGCGTGCGCAATTGCGAAGGGAACCAACCGACGGAGTCGCAGATACAAGAGCGTTTGGAAGACCGTGTTTGGCACCGACGCCAACAGGCGATAAGCCATAAACTTCGCATCGAAGGTCAACGGCATGAAGGCATGTTGCAGCGACCAGGCGAACGCTACAAATACGATCGCCAAGCTCGTGCTCCGACAAAGAACCTGGAAGCGGGGTGCCAGATAGCCGTTATAGGTCATCTGCTCGGTCAGCCCCCAAATGAACGGAAACACCAGCACGCCATATAAAGCGGCCGGCAATGGCAGATGCCCAAAGAGGTACGGCGGCGTGAGCGTCCCATACAAAAGCCAACCGCCCCCATAGACGCCACCAAGAATGAATACGAGGCTCGCGGGGACGAGCGCGAAGCCGAGCAGCGTATCGCGGACGAGACGCGTCCGCTCGAAGCCGACAAGGTCGAACAGGCGGATACCCTCGCGGCGCGTAAGCCGCCAAAGCAGCGCGAGGCATCCGGCGTCGATCAATGTCCCGTACACCGGCAGCCATGGCTCAGCGTCATGCCATGGAGTCGGCGATGCTCGCAGGGCGAAGACGGCCGCGACAACGGCTTGCGCTCCCACGGCACAAACTGCGCGCGCAAACAGCATCAGTGCCGGGCCGCGCCACGTCAGCGTTGTTGCCTCCCGCCGCCGAAGGAGGACCTCGTGGGAATTCGGGTCCATGAACGGAATCTTACTTCTACCTTACAAGCCTATGCTGTTAACCCTTCTGTTTTGCCAGGTAGCTAAAAGTCGCATCAAACCTTTCGTACTTATAATCATTGCGCAAACGAATTTCGTTGAAGAAGAGTGCCTGCTCGCTGATTGTAATATGCGATGTGGAATCAAGTCGTCAGCCGTCTATAAATCCCCGGCATGCGTTCGGGCAGTGAGAGCACGTCGTCAATGATCGTGTAGCCGATGTCGCCGTAGAGGTCGCGGAGTTCGGTTTCGGACTCGCGGTCAATGGTGATGCAGAAGGGGGTGATGCCCCGGAGCTTGGCTTGGCGGAGTGCTTCGCGTGTGTCTTCGCGGGCGTAGCGGGCGTCGCCGTAGTCGTGGTCATAGGGGCGGCCGTCGGAGAGGACTATCAGGAGGCGTGTGCGCGCTTCCTGCGAGGCGAGGCGCGCGGCGGCGTGGCGGATGGCCGCACCCAAACGCGTGTTGTTCTGGTAGGTGATGCCCCCGATGCGGCGCTCGACCTCCTCCGTGTAGCGCTCGTTGAAATCTTTGACGACGTAAAACTTGACGTTGCGGCGGCCCTCCGAGGTGAAGCCGTTAATCGAATAAACGTCGCCGACTGCTTCCAGCGCCTCACTCATCAAGACCAGTCCCTCTTTCTCTATCTCGATGATGCGGCGGCCGGGGTGCGTGTAAGGCTGCATGGGATGACGGCCGATGGTGCGCGCGGTCGAGGAAGACTGATCCAGGAGAAACGAGACGGCCACGTCGCGCCGCCTCCTGAGGCGCTTCGTGTAGAGTCGCTCGGACTGGTGGCCGTCGGCGCGCCGGTCTATGACGTAATCAATCACGGCGTTGAGGTCAAATTCTTCGCCGTCCAGCTCTCTCGCCACGCGCGTCAAATCCTCGGGCCGCATCAGTTGAAACTGGTGACGAATCGAAGAGATGACTCCTTTGTGCCGCTCGCGCGTCTGCTCTACGAAGGCGCGGCTGCCGGCGCGGACGCGCTTTTCGATGACGCGGCACCAGCCCGTACGGTGGTCCGTCAAATCCCTGTCCCACTCGTCGTAGTTGAAAGCGACCTCGCCCTCTTCCAACCCTTGTTCGGGGACCTCGGCTTTCGTCCACGACTCGGCCCCGTCCAAATCGTCCGGCTCGCCCTCCGGCTCAAGACTGTTCCAGGCGTTGAAGAGTTCGCGCGCGTCCTGCGGCCGGGATTTCTTGTCGGGCGCGTCCTTCGGCTCGCGCATCTCGGAGGACACGCCTGCCTCTTCCTCTGTCTCGGCCTCTTCGGGAGTCGTCTCGGCCTGCTGCTGGCTCTGGTCCGGCGCGATTGATTGAAAGAGCGAGTAGACGCGCTCAGTCGCCATCAAGGTGTCCGCCACATTCATCTGCGCGCCCACTAGATAGTCCGCGACGATGCCTTCGAGTTCGGAGACGATTTGGCCGTAGAACTGGCGCGCATCATCGAGCGCGCCGCCGCAGAGCGCGATCTGAAAGAGCAACTCGAAGGGAACCATCGTGACGGGGAGGTCTATGATGCGCGGGCGGTTTGCGCGCAGGTGTGCTCGGGTCAAGTCCAGGTCGCGGGCGAGGCCGCGGTAGACGCGGCGCAGGCGGCGGTCAATGCGCCCGTTTTCGAGTGTGCCAAAAATTTTGTGTGCCAGTCCACGCTGCGGGAAGAGCGAGAGCACGGCGCGGTAGTCCGAATCAACAGGCATCGAGCGGCGCTCGGCCGCCGCGAGTCTACTTTCCTCTTCGGGCGAGAGAGCGCGCTCGCCCTTCTCCAACTCGTTGATGTAGCCGTCCAGGGCGAACGCGTCGCGCGCGTCCGCGTTCTCTTCCGCGTAAAGCTCGGCGAGGGAGCTGTAGGCGGCGCGCAAGGCGGACGAATCGCGCTCGTGCGTGCCGAACTCTATCTGCCCGGCGGCGTGCGCGGCGAGGACTTTGTAGAGACGAAAGTCTAATTGCTCGTCGTCGAACTCGGCGACGTGCGAAGGCAGGTGAATTGTCCGCCCGTCGTTGATGCGCGCCTCTACGGGGACGGCGGCGAGCGGCGCGATCTCGACGGCCCGCCCCGTCAGCGCCTCGATATAGAGGCAGAGAAGGTGTTGAATTTTTTCGAGCGCGAGCCCCGCGCCGCCCGTGTGCAGGGCGTCGTTGCTGCGACGCGTTTCGAG
This sequence comes from uncultured Acidobacteriota bacterium, assembly GCA_963711585.1. Lineage (GTDB taxonomy): Bacteria > Acidobacteriota > Blastocatellia > Pyrinomonadales > Pyrinomonadaceae > QHXM01. The sequence goes on from CAVQEU010000002.1 coordinate 59,998, forward strand.
CGCGAAGTAGCTGCGGCGTGCGCGCTGGTCCGCTTTCTCCGCCGAAAGACCCTCGCGCGCCCACTGCTCGAACTGCTCGATTGAGACGGTCCTCAGGGCCTGCGGGCTTGAGCGGAAACAGGCGAGGGCGGATTCGCCGTCGAGGCGCGCGACCTCGCGCGTGACGTTGATGACGCGCTGTGCCAATTCCGCGGCGCGCGCGCGTTCGGCGTCGTTGACGAGTCCCTGGAAGAAGGACGGGCCGGAGCGGACGAAGGCTATCAAATTGGCGTTGCCGTGTTCGGCGACGGCCCAGAGGAGTTCGACCCAGGCGTCGAAGGCTTCGGGCAGCAGGCGCAAGGTCTCGCCCCCGGCCACGAGCACGTGCAGGGCGGCCCCGCCTCCTCGCTCAAGAAACTCGCCCGCGCGGCGCATCAACTGGAGCGCGGCCTCAGGCTTCAGGCCGGAGAGCGCTACAGGCAGCGCGGTCCAGGCGTCGGCGGCGATGCCGCCCGCGCGCGCGGCGAAGGCGGACGCGAGGAGGGTTGCGGCGCGGAAGATGCGCTCGGCCTCAGTTGGGCCAAAATCGCGTGCGCGGCGGGCGACCCGAGGGGTGGTCTTGAGAAAGTCGGCGCTGTGCCGGGCCGAGCGTTTGGAAATCTCCGCTGCGACTTCGAAGATCATGCGGAGCAGTTCGGGGTCGGTGACGTAGGCGGCGAGCAGCGGAGCGCTTCGAAAAGTTTCGAGCGCGACGGCGCTGGAGAGCGTCATCTGGCGCGAGCAGACCTGGAAGACGAGCGGGCGTGCTTCGGCGGGTACGCTCGCGAGTTCCTCGACGCCCGCGTTGAAAAAACTGACGGCCGTCTCCACGTCGCCCATCGCGAGGCGTCTGCCCATCTCGCCCCAGGCGCGCAGGTCCGCAGCCTCTATGACGCGCGCGGCGCGCGGCGCGGCACGCAAAAACTCTATGCTCGCGCGCAAGCTGACGCCCGCGATAGAGGCGCTGGTTTCGAGCGCGGCGCGCGCGGCGTCCACCGGCAGCGACCCCAACTCGCGCGCCAGCCCCGCAATCGTGCGCCGCTCCGTCACGCTCTTGACCGAGCGCAAACGCTCCTGGAACTCGCCCTCGAACGGCGCGGTTTCTTCAGTCTGTTCCTGGTCTGCATCCATAGCGTGCTTTAAGACTCACTCAATCCTTTGCGGCTTTGGTCTTTCTTTTGTTGCGTCTTTGCGTGAACCGTTTTTCTCGCAAAGGCGCAAAGAGAAGACGTAAGACGCAAAGGGTTGAGTGGTTCAGCATCTTGAAGCTTAGAAAATTCAGGTCGAAAGGGCAATCAGCCATTGGGCGGTGAAGTAGGTGGAGAGGATGAGGAGTTGCGCGCTGCGGAAGCGGCCGCGGAACTTGTCGAGCGCGAGCGCGGAGTCGGACGCGATGAAGAGGATTGCGCCGAGAAAGGCCAGGAGGCTCCCGCCTTGGTCGGTTAGTAGTCTGCGGCCCGCGGCCGTCCACCCCATCGCGAGTATCACCGCCATGTAAATCAAGACCGGCAGTTTCAGCTTTCCAAGATTGGGCCAGAGCACGCGCAGCATCAGGCAGCCGTAAAGCAGAAAAGGAACCAGCGTCCAGAAGGAGAGCGCGCCCCCGCTCTCGCGCGTGAAAGCCACGATGTAGAAGACGTGCGCGAAGAGGAAGCTGACCAGCCCCGGAATGAAGCGGTCCTGCGGCAGCATCAGAAAAATGTCACCCGCGAGCGAGAGGATGAGCCCGGCGATAATCGCCTGTCTGTAAAAAGGCGTGGTCGCGTGTTTCGATTGGAACGCGATCAGGATGATGAGAACGACGGTCAGTGGCTTGAAGAGGTAGTGCGTCAGCCTGCGCTTTTGATACGCGGAGAGGATGGCTAGGACCGCTGAGGCGAAGACTAGAATTGAGAGGACAGCCACGAGCATCACTCATCCCTCAGGCAGCGATTCTTGCGAAACCGAACGCGAGCAGCACGACGACCGCGTGCATCACGACGCCGACGATCACGCCCGCGCGCATCGTGCGTGCGTTCACGCTCCCTTTCGCGCGCCGCAGTGTGAACAGACCGAGCGGAACGTAGAACAAGAGCCCGGTGATTAAGCCCGGCGAGTATGACCACGTCACGACGCTCGCGACGGCGTGAACGAGGCCGTTAATCAGGACGACTGTGCCAAAACTCACCAGCAGCCATCGGTAGGATTTCGTCGCGAGCACCAGCACGACGCCGACGCCCATCATCACCAGCGCCCCGACGTTCCACGCCAGGAAATTAGCGTCCGAGCTTTCGACGCCCCAGAACCTTGCAATCCACGCAGGGAACCCGCCCCAGTACTCCTCCGCGATGTGCGCGAGGTAGGTTACAGGAAAAAGCCACGCCCAGCTTCCAGTGAAGCTCTCATGTGTTTGTTCGGCTTCGCCGACTTTTTCTCTGGCAACCTTTGAGAGTTCCAATATCAGTAGGTGGTTGAGAAGTCCCGTCAGGGACGTTTGAAAATAGCCCAGCACTTCAGTGCTGGGAAAGAATGCGAATGGTGGTTGAGTCCCGTAGGGACGGCTGAAGATTTCAGCCGTCCCTACGGGACTCGGAAAAATTTTATCGTCGTCTCCCAGCACTGAAGTGCTGGGCTATTTTCATTTCGTCCCTGCGGGACGACACGGCTCGTTCTTTCAAACCCGTCTTAAATCACCGTCGTCACGATCTCGCGGATGCTGCGTTGCAACTCGCGGTCGTCGGTGATGGGCGAGCAGAGGGCGACCTCGGCGGCGGCGACGGGCGGGATGCCGCGCGCGATCATCTGCGCGGCGTAGATCAGAAGACGCGTCGAGACGCCTTCTTCGAGACCGTGGCCGCGCAGGTTGCGGACCTTCTGGCCGATAAGAACCAGATCACGCGCCGTCGGCTCGTCAACGCCGCCCTCGCGCGCGACGATCTCGGTCTCCATCTCGGGCGGCGGGTAGTCGAATTCGAGCGCGACGAAGCGCTGGCGCGTTGACTGCTTCAGGTCCTTGAGGATTGATTGGTAGCCCGGATTGTAAGAGACCACCAGCATGAAATCATCTGGCGCGTCGAGCACCGTGCCGCGCTTCTCAATCGGGAGTCGGCGGCGGTCGTCCGTCAGCGGGTGTATGATGACGATGGTGTCCTTGCGCGCCTCCACGACTTCGTCCAGGTAGCAGATCGCGCCGTTTCTGACCGCGCGCGTCAGCGGCCCGTCGTGCCAGACAGTCTCCTCACCTTCGAGCAGAAAGCGCCCGACCAGGTCTGTCGCGGACAAGTCCTCGTGGCACGCGACCGTAATCAGCGGGCGCTCAAGCCGCCAGGCCATGTGCTCCACGAAGCGCGTCTTGCCGCTCCCCGTGGGGCCTTTGAGCATGACGGGCAGGCGCGCGGCGTAGGCCGCCTCGAACAACTCTACTTCACGCGCGACGGCCAGGTAATACGGCTCTGCCGCGACGCGATACTCTTCGATGGCTCTTTCCATGATCACGAAATTTTAAGTTTGAAACTGGGCCGATTCTGACGAACTCTGAACAAAAACGGTCTTAGACGATGGCCGCATCTTAGCACTCTCGCGCCAAACGCGCAGCCGAAATGAACCCCTCGAATTTGATGAGCCGAGGGAGAGTCGCCTATAATGGCGGCCGGAAAGGACTCTTTTTATGCTCAAGTGCATACGTGGCAGCACCACCTGATAACTCGACCGGGAAGCCTTCGGAAAACTTATTGGGCCATACCGCCGGCGGGGTGGTCTTGGACATAGGGACCGGCGACGGACGCTTTGTGTACCAGTGTGCGCGGGCGGACCCGACGAAGTTCTTCATAGGCGTGGACGCGAGCGCCAAAGCGCTGGAGAAGATTTCCGAGAAGATTTATCGCAAGCCGGCGAAGGGCGGCCTGCCTAACGTCCTGTTCGTGCAGGCCGCGGTTGAAAACCTTCCAACCGAACTCGACGGCGTCGCCGACGAGATTCACATACATTTCCCGTGGGGCAGTCTGCTGCGCGCCGTGGCGGCGGGCGACGCGGAAGTCCTCGCAAACCTGCGGCGCGTCTGCGCGCCCGGCTGCGTGCTCGAAGTCGTCATCGGCGTGGACCCCGCGCGCGACCGAGCCGAGATAGAGCGCCTGGGGTTGCCGGAGCTTTCGCCCCTTTACCTCAAATCAATTTTGGCACAGAAGTACAACGCCGCCGGGTTCGACGTGACGGAGACGGGTGCTCTCTCGCAGGCGGACTGGTCGCAACTTCAAACCTCCTGGGCGCGCAGGCTTCAGGGCAACACGGAGCGCGCGGTCGTTTACCTCATAGCGCGAGCGGTTGATTAGAAACTCCTTTTCTTTGCGTCTTTGCGCCTTTGCGTGAGGAAATTCTCTCGCAAAGGCGCAAAGTCGCAAAGGAAGGACTCAACTGCCTGTTGACTTGCGACCAACCCGAGCGCCTGTCAGAATATCAAAGAGTAGTTATGAAGATAGCAGTTGCAATGAGCGGCGGCGTTGATTCATCGGCGGCGGCCGCGATTTTAAAAGAGCAGGGTCACGAGCTGGTCGGCTTCACGATGCAGTTGTGGAACCAGCGGCGCGGGCTAAGCGTGGACGAGAATGGCGAGCCTTTGCCGTCGCGCTGTTGCTCGCTGGACGACGTGTACGACGCGCGGCGCGTGGCCGAAGAGTTGGGCTTTCCCTTCTACGTCCTCAACCTCGAACGCGATTTCGAGCGCGACGTGGTCGAGCCTTTCGTCACGAGCTACTTGAGTGGCGAGACACCGATTCCGTGCGTCGCGTGCAATAGCCGACTGAAATTCGCCTCGCTCGACCGCCTGGCCGAGAGCCTGGGCTGTGACAAGGTGGCGACCGGGCATTACGCGCGCGTCCAGTTCGACAGCGAGGCCAACCGTTACCGGCTCTTTCGCGGACTGAACACGCAGAAAGACCAGTCCTATTTTCTCTGGGAGCTGACACAAGGGCAGCTCTCCCGCGCGATGTTCCCGCTCGGCGAGATGTCCAAGCCGGAGGTGCGCGACGTGGCGCGCACGAGCGGGCTCGCCGTCGCGGAAAAGGCAGAGTCGCAGGAAATCTGTTTTGTGCCAGACGGCGACTACGCGGGCTTTATTGACCGCTACCTCGAAGCAGAGGACGCGACCGAGCGCCTGCCCGGCGAGGGCGAGATCACAAACACGCGCGGCGAAGTCTTGAGCAAGCACGGCGGCATACACCGCTACACCGTCGGGCAGCGGCGCGGGCTCAAGCTGTCGAGCGAGCGCCCGCTCTACGTCGTCTCGATTGACGCGGAGCGCAACCGCGTCGTCGTCGGCAACGAGGAAGAATTGCTGCGCGACGAGTTCACGGCCGCAGGCATCAACTGGATCGCCTTCGACTCGCCGGCGGAGCCCGTCAGCGCGGAGGTCCGCGTGCGCTACCGCCACCAACCCGCGCCCGCCACCATCACGCCGCGCGAGGACGGCCGCGCGCACATACGCTTCGACGACCCGCAGCGCGCCATCACGCCCGGCCAGGCCACAGTCTTCTACCGCGGCGACGAAGTCCTGGGCGGCGGGTGGATTGTGAAGGGATGAGGGCGGAGGGATGAGGGATGAAGTAAAGACAAGAGCTTTTATTTCATCCCTCATCCCTCCGCCCTCATCCCTTCGTTAAAACCTTTTCCCGCCGGCTTGCGTAATGACAGCGGCGTGTGCGCCGTATCTTCAAAAATAGAGTTTCGGGTTAATAACTATGGCAATGTCTTGCGGGCGTAAAATCGCAATCATCCTCGGCAGTCTCTTCCTCGTTTTCGTCATCGCCGTCATCATCGGCCTCGCCATTCTCTTCTCCTTGTTCCGTAGCAGCGAGCCCGTCATACGCGACAACAGCGTGCTCGCCCTGAAGGTCGAAGGCGAGTTGCCGGACTACGTGCCGGACAGTTTCGCCAGACGAATTTTCGGACACGACAAGCTGTCAATGACTACTCTGGTCGAGCAACTTCGGAAAGCGAAAGTTGACAACCGCATTCGCGGTGTCTTGTTGGAGATTGATCTGCTCGGCGCGGGCTGGGGGAAGGCCGACGAGTTGCGCGAGGTGATCGCGGACTTTCGCACCTCGGGCAAACCGATTTACGCTTTCATAGAGGTCGGCACGAATAAGGAGTATTACGTCGCGACCGCCTGCGAGCGCGTCTACGTCTCGCCGTCGGGCGACCTCTTCATCAACGGGCTCGCGGCCGACGTGATGTTCTTCCGCGGCGCGCTCGACAAGCTCGGCGTCTACCCGGACATCTACCAGATCGGAAAGTACAAGAACGCGCCGGACCAGTTTACGCGCAAGGAGATGTCGAAGGAGCACCGCGAGGTCGTCAACGCCATCCTGGACGACTTCTTCAATCGCTTCGTCGGAACGGTCGCCGAGGCGCGTAAAAAATCGCCCGAAGACATCCGCGCCCTCATTGACCGCGCGCCCCTGAGCGCCGAGGAGGCGCGCGACGCCGGATTGATTGACGGCGCGAGTTATCGCGACGAAGTCGAAGGCGAGTTGAAGAAGCGCCTGGGCTACAAGGACGAGGAAGAGCTGCACGTCACGCGCGCGGACACTTACAAGGAGATCAGCGCTGATTCCGTCGGCTTGAACCGCGGCGAGCGGATCGCGGTCATCTACGCTTCGGGGCAAATCTGGCCCGGCAAATCCGAGTCGGGCGCGATGGGCGGCGACCAGTCCGTCGGCTCCGACACGATGGTTAAGGCCATCAACGACGCGGCGCGCGACAGAACAATCAAAGCCATCGTCCTGCGCGTGGACAGCCCCGGCGGCGTCCACTACGCTTCGGACGCCATCTGGCACGCCGTCGAAGTCGCGAAGCAGAAGAAGCCGGTCGTCGTCTCGATGGGCGACCTGGGCGCGTCGGGCGGCTACTACATTTCGTGCAACGCCAACAAGATTCTCGCGGAGCCTTCGACCATCACGGGCTCCATCGGCATCTTCGCGGGCAAGCCGGTCATTAAAGGTCTATACGATTGGCTGGGCGTGACGAACGAGTACGTGCTGCGCGGGAAGACCGCCGGGCTCTTCCGCGAGACGGAGAAGTTCACGCCCGAGGAGCGTGAGAGGTTTGAGTCCACGGTCAAGAGCAAGTACTACGACGAGTTTGTGCCAAAAGTGGCGAAGGGGCGCGGGCGCGACCGCGAATACATTGATTCCGTCGGGCAGGGGCGCGTCTGGACCGGAGCGCAGGCGAAGGAGAAAGGGCTGATAGACGAGTTCGGCGGGTTGGACAGGGCCGTCGAAGTCGCGCGAGAACTCGCGGGCATTCCGGCCGACAAAGGCGTCCGCCGCGTCATCCTTCCTTACCCGCGCAACTTCTTCGACGACCTGTTCGGGGGCGGAGGCGGAGGCGACGAAGCGAGCCTCCGGCTCAGTCAGCAACAAGCGGCCTTCGCCGCGCTGCCCGAAGACGTGCGCCGCGCGCTCAGATACGCCGCCACCATGGACCGCATGAAGCGCGGCGAAATCATGGCGCTGATGCCGTTCGATCTGAGAATCAAGTAAGGCGGAAGACACGAGTGGGTTGACGCATCCCCGGAGGGGATGAACATGATAGCCAGGGGCAGAGCGAATGCGCGTGAGCGCATGAGCAACGCCCCTGGAAAGAACGTCATAAAGAATCCGACCCCGAAGGGGTCGCACATTCAACATTGAATGTGCGACCCCTCCGGGGTCGGATTCATTTTTAACGTCTGACCGAGGGCGGCGCTCGCTTACGCTCGCTTACCCTCGGCTATCATGTTCATCCCCTCCGGGGATGTCGCCCGCGCGTTCCGGGGGCGCTCTGCACGCGCTTACACCTTGGCTATTTTTTCTGACCTTTCAGGGCAAGAACACAATATTTCGGTCACTCTGTCTGCTTACCGCCTTCTATCTTTTCCATTCCGTTCATGTAGGGGCGCAACGCTTCAGGAATGATGATAGAGCCGTCCGATTGCTGGTAGTTTTCCAGGATGGCTATCCAGGTGCGGCCGACGGCGAGGCCGGAGCCGTTGAGCGTGTGTACGTACTCGGGCTTCGCGCCGCCCGCGCGCCGGAAGCGAATCTGCGCGCGCCGCGCCTGGAAGGTCTCGTAGTTCGAGCACGAAGAGATTTCGCGGAAGGCTTTCTGCGAAGGCAGCCAGACCTCTATGTCGTAAGTCTTCGCCGGGCCAAATCCCAGGTCGCCGGTCGAGAGCGCGACCACGCGGTAGTGAAGCCCCAACTTTTGCAGCACCGCCTCGGCGTTGCGCGTCAGCGACTCCAACTCGTCGTAAGAATTTTCCGGCAGCGCGTACTTGACCAACTCGACCTTCTCGAACTGGTGCTGGCGAATCAGCCCGCGCACATCGCGCCCGTAGCTCCCGGCCTCGGAGCGAAAGCACGGCGTGTATGCGGCCCACTTCATGGGCAACTGCGCGCCGTCGAGTATCTCTTCGCGGTGATAGTTAGTGACGGGGACCTCCGCGGTCGGCACAAGGTAGAGGCCGCGCTCGTCCGTCAGCTTGAACAACTCTTCCTCGAATTTCGGCAACTGCCCTGTGCCAAAAAGCGAATCCTTGTTGACGATGAAGGGGGGCAGCGTCTCCTCGTAGCCGTGCTCGCGCGTGTGCAACTCCAGCATGAAGTTGACGAGGGCGCGGCTCAGGCGCGCGCCCGCGCCGTTCAGGATGCTGAAGCGCGCCCCGGCGATTTTGCTCGCACGTTCGAAGTCGAGAATGCCTAAAGACGCGCCGAGTTCGACGTGATCCTTCGGCTCGAAATCGAACTCGGGCGGCTGCGCCCCACCTGCGCTCCTCACGGTTCGCGGTCTCGTCCGCGCCGACTGGCACAGTTTCGTGGGGGACGTTCGGGAGGGTCGAAAGCAGCTCGCGCATGCGAGCTTCAGCCTCGTCGCGCACGCGGTCGAGTTCGGCGATGCGCTCCTTCATCTCGCCCACTTCGCGGCGGCGCGCGTCCGCCTCCTCCCGCTTGCCTTCCTTCATCAGCGAGCCGATGGCGCGGCTGGCGGCGTTGCGCTCGGCGTTGAGTTGATCGGACTCCGAAATCACGCGGCGGCGCTCCGCGTCCGCTTGCGCGAAGTCGTCGAGCGCCGCGGTCGGAAACTGGCGCGCTTCTAAAGCGGCGCGCACTTTATCCAGGTTGTCACGAACGAAGTTGAGATCAAGCATTTGCCGCGGCCCTCTGTCTTATGGTATTGAAACACCTCTACAACGGCTTCAAGCGAAAAGGGTCAAGCTATCTGACCGTGCACGCGCGTGTCAAGCACGTGGGGCGAAGCGGGTTTGCGTCCCCGTTCGCGGCAAGTCGCGGCGATTCGCGCAAGGGGTTATCACAACGTCATGGCACAAAAAATTCGCAAGGCGGTCTTCCCGGCGGCGGGCCTCGGCACGCGCTTCCTGCCCGCCACGAAAGCGTCCCCGAAGGAGATGCTCCCGCTCGTGGACAAGCCGCTGATTCAGTACGTCGTAGAAGAGGCGGTCGCCTCCGGCATCGAGGCCGTCATCATCGTCACCGGGCGCGGCAAGAGCGCCATCGAAGATCACTTCGACATCTCTTTCGAACTCGAACATCTGCTCCGCGAGCGTGGCAAGCAGGAGGAGTTGAAACTGACGCGCGCCATCTCGGAAATGGCACACGTCAGTTACGTGCGCCAGCGCGAGGCGCTCGGCCTCGGCCACGCCGTCCTACAGGCGCGCGACCTGGTCGGAAACGAGCCGTTCGCCGTCATGCTCAGCGACGACATAGTTGATGCGGAAGTGCCTGCGCTCAGGCAGATGCTGGACGTTTATGAGAAGTACGACGCGCCCGTGTTAGGCACGATGCAGGTCGAAGGGGAAGCGATCTCTCGTTTCGGCGTGATTGACGCCGAAGAGGTCGGCGAGGGCGTTTACAAGATCAAAGACATGGTGGAGAAACCGCCGTTCGCGGAAGCGCCGTCAGACCTGGCGATCATCGGCCGCTACATTCTCACGCCGGACATCTTCGATGAGATAGAGAAGACGCGCCCGGGCGCCGGCGGCGAAATACAGATCACGGACGCCATGCGCGCGCTCTTGAAAAAGCGCCCGTTCTACGCCGTGCGCTTCCAGGGGACGCGCCACGACGCGGGCGACAAACTCGGCTTCCTCATCGCGACCGTCGAGTTCGCACTCAAGCGGCCCGACCTCGCGCCGGAGTTCAAGAGATATTTGAGTTCTCTGAAGCTCTAAAAGTTGAAGGGCGAGTCGGGCGGCATCACGGGGCGCGCTGCTTGCAGTTTCTAATCTGAATTGGAGGACTAAATTATCTTGGACAACTCATCCAAGCCTTTTTCCGGGCGGGCCGCCATCGTGACGGGCGCGACGCGCGGCATCGGTCGAGCGATAGCCCTCGAACTCGCGCGGCGCGGGGCCGACGTCGCTTTCAACTACGCGAAGAGCGCCGAGGCCGCCGAGAGTTTGAAGGCGGAGATAGAGGCGATGGGCGTGCGCGTGCTGGCGACGCAGTGCGACGTGGCGCAGACGGAAGCGGCCGCGGAGATGGTCAAGCAGGTCAAAGAAGCCTTCGGGCGGATTGATTTCTTAATCAACAACGCAGGCATCACACGCGACAATCTGATCCTGCGGATGAAGGAAGACGACTGGGACGCCGTCATTGATACCAATCTCAAGGGGGCTTGGAATTTCGCACGCGCCGCCTTGCGCGTGATGCTCAGGCAAGAGGGCGGCGGCTCTGTCCTGAACATCTCTTCGATCAGCGGTCGCGTAGGGATGGCGGGGCAGTCGAATTATTCCGCCTCGAAGGCGGGCATGGTCGGGCTGACGAAAGCTCTGGCGAAGGAAGTGGCGAGTCGCAAAGTGACCGTCAACGCGCTCGCGCTCGGCCTGGTCTCGACGGAGATGGCGGGCGCGCTCAACGAGAGTTACCAGGCAAAGCTCCTCGAACAGATTCCGCTGGGCCGCTTCGCCGAACCTGACGAAGTGGCGCGAATCGCGTGCTTCCTGCTTTCGGACGAAGCGCGCTACATTACAGGCCAGGTGATACAGGTTGACGGCGGACTGGCGATGTGAAGTGAGCGGCGGGCTTTTGACCGTGAGACTGAAAAAGTTAGCCACGAATTGCTGACGCTAAAAAGAGGGAACCCCGTCAATCTTTCGACTGACGGGGCAAAACTTTAGGGGCAGGCTCGGAGATTCAGGGTTGGCGTTGGCAATGAACTGAGAATCGTCACATACGTTCGATCCCGTGATTTATAGGCGGTGCGTTTGTACGGGCGAGATAATGCCGTGCGGCTCAAGATATATTGTGCGTCCGCAACGAACTCAACGCACCCGCTTACAGAGTTCGTACAAAAGCACTATCACCACACTTGTCAATCAACTGAAGCGTGCCAACTTGGTAACCCTGCCTCAGTATGTGAGGAATTATACTGAAGTTTTGTGAGCTGTCAAGAACAATTTTCACCGAAACACAATATTTTTGTGACAAAGCGGCTGGCGAGCCCGGGCAATTATTCAAATGATTTCTTAAATACAAGAGTTAAGGTTAATTATTTCCTCATTTCGGTGGTTACAGAGTTAGCCCGCACGGCTACGGCTTTGTGTAAAAATTTTCTTCATTTTCCGGTCTTGTGTTCCAGCGTTTGTGTATCCAGAGCCATTGATCCGGGTAGCGTCTGACGTAATTCTCGACGACGGACGTGAAAAGAGAGGTGAGCTGCCTGACGTCTTCTGACTGGTTGCCGGTGGGGGTGATGGATAGCGGCGGGTCAACATAAAGGACGAAGCGTTGGCGTGTCTCGTCCCAGGGGATGAAAACGGGAAGGACTGCGGCCCCTGTATGCAGCGCGAGCGCCGCCAGGCCGGAGGTGGTCGAGGCCGGTATGCCGAAAAAATCTACGAAGATGCCCTCGTGAGGCTGAGTGTTGAGGTCAACGAGAATGCCGAGCGTTCCTCCCGCCCGCAGAGTTTTTAGCATCGGGCGCATGGCGGCGCGCTTGTCTATCGAGCGATTGCCGAAGCGGGTGCGCATCTTCTCGATCATTGTTTCAACGCGGGGGTTATCAATCCGGCGGACAAGAAAGTTCAGCGGGTAGCCGAAGGCTGAGAGGGCGAAACTCGAAAGCTCCCACGCGCCGAGATGTCCGGTGAATAAAATGACACCGCGGCCGCGGGCTTGCGCCTCTCGCAAATTCTCAAGACCTCTGCATTCGATAATCTTGTCCAGGTCTTCGGGCGTCGCATTGTTTAGCTGACTGAATTCGCCGAGCAGGCGGCCGAGGTTCGCGAAGCTGCCGCGGAGGAGTCGTTCGCGCTCGCCGTCGCTCATCTCGGGGAAGGCCAGTTCGAGGTTGCGATAGCCTGTCGTCCTGAGCCTGTCGCTCAACCCGTAAGCGACTCGCGCGACGGTGCGCCCCGCGGTGAGCGCCACGGACCGAGGCAGCCAGCCGAGCCCGGTGAGTATCAGGCGCGCCGTCCCATATTCCAAAGCGGTTTGAACTTTTCCACGTTTCCCCATCGTGCGAAGCTGCCCGGACGTAGTGTAATGCGGCCGCACACAACTCGCAAACCAGCGCCTTTCATTTCGGTAAGCTCATCGCAACGTGTAAGAGGGCCTCGCGGACAGGGTGTTGGAGCCCTACGCGCCCGTGACCGCGTCCGAGCCGGTCGAATCAAACTTCGTCACGCCGATGGCGCGCAAAGCCAGTTGAGATAACGGCGACCACACAGACAGACGAAAGCCCCGCCGGCTTCCGCACTCTTTTCAGAGTTCGGGGCCGGCGGGGCTTTTCAGTAGCCGATGGGAACGTCAGGCCGTTACTGCTGGCCGAGGCTCGCAGGCAGCGCGTTGCCCGCGCCGTTGCCGCGGACGTTGTTGTTGCCGTAGGTCTCTATCGTCCCGCCCATCGCTTGAACGCCCGTCCCGTTCTCGCCGATGGTGACGTTCGAGAGACGAACGACCGACGCGCCGGAGCCTGCGTAGACGCCGTACGAGGTGTTATGCGAGAGCACGGAGTCCGAAATATAGACTTCCGTGTTGGCGTCCGCCGCCTGCACACCTGCATTGCCGTTGCCCGAGAGAACGGAGTTATTGATCGTGACCTTCGACCCCATGCCCGCGTAGATGGCCGACTGGCCGTTGTCGTGAATCCTGACGTTATTGAACACCATGTTGATCGCGCTCGTGTTGCTCACGACGGCGTTCGAGAGATTGTCGTTCATGGTCGTGTTCTGCACCAGCAGCTTAGCGCCCGGCGATTCGGCGGCCGTCCGCTGGTCGCTGATGGCCCGGCCGTTGCCCATGCTCGAAGCGCGGAACTTGAAGATCGAGCAGTTCTCGATAATCACAGACTTGGCCTTCAGGATTTTGACGCCGATGAGGCCGCTCGTCGCGCCGTTGATAGAGAGATTCCTCAGCGTGACCACGTCGGTGGTCCCGCTCGCCGTGTTAATGACGACGCCGTTCGTCAGAGAACGCGGCGAGAATCGAGGCGTGCGGGCCGTTGCTGCCGTCAATCGTCAGCGCTTTGCCGATAGTGACCGAGCCGAAGCCGCCCGGATCGAGCACGCTAATTTCGCCGCCGGCGGCGGTCTTCGAGATGGCTCCCGCGAAAGTCTTGCAGGGGGCCGTGCGGCTGCACGGGTTATCGTCGGCACCGACGCCGGAAACCCAAGTGCGCGTCGCCTGGGCTTGCGCGAGAGAGGTAAGGGTCATGAGGAGGACCGCACAGGTCATAACTTTGAGTGCGGTGGAAAGCGTTTTCATAAAAATTCTCCTTAACAGAATCTGGTTGTTAATTGTCTAGTGACGTTCACAATGACGTCACACGCTCATTGATACTCGGTGCGAAGGAGGCGCGGCTTTACGGCTGCACTCGGATTTCGCCAGCGCTGTGCTCCGCCTCGAAAAAGTCGAACGACGAGATGGGAAAAGTCTTGGTCCCTATCTTTGTGTCCGCGGGCATGGGCACGCCTTCGTCCTCTCGGAGCTCCGCGTCCGTCGCGATCCATGTCAGTCCTACGCCGGGGTCAACTTCCAGCTCCGCGTCCGACGCGATCCAAGTGGGCGCGGGCTGCGAATACCTACCCCACGTCAGCTTGTCCGTGGTCTCGTTGCCGTCTCCGTCCTCGACCGTGAGCAGCACGCGCTGCCCTATGAGACTGCTGTCGCTACTGTCGCTGATAACCCCGGTCATCACTGCCTGGTTCCTGTTGACCAGCAACTCGTCAAACTGGACCTTGTAAGACAAGCCCCTGAACGGCTCCTGCACCTCGCCCGTGCCGTCCACATCCTGCGGGACGAACTCGGCCTCGTCGCTGAAAAACATCCCGCCGCTCGTCGCTGTCGCGTCGAATTCCACGTACTTCGTAAAGCCGTCCTCCAACGAAAACTGGTAACTGCCCTGGGCCGATTGGGCGCTGCCCACGAGCGGCGTCGCGAGGCCCATCAGGAGCAGCGCCAAAAGTGAGGCGAACGTTTTAATCTTCATCCTGTAACTCCTCCTATCAAGTCGAACGCATCCCGAAAAGATGCGTCTCAAAGGCGAAATCCACAAAAACCGTTTCCGCCTCAAGTCCTGGTTTAGAGCCGGGCGTCCGACTTGTCGCTCTAACCGCCGCGCATCATCTACGCGAAGACTCCAAAAGTCTTTAAAGTTGCGCCAAATAATTCCAAACAATTCCAAATGCGCGCGGCGGGCGTCACCGGCCCAAAATCCCGGGCTTTTTGTGCCACTTTTCATAATAAACAAGGGAGACGATGAAGAGGTGCCGCCGGGAAAACGTTGACACAATCAGATTCCCTCATATAGCCTTGTGCCTCAACTCGCGCCGCTCGCCCGGTTCGGCAGACCTTAACCACCGGCTATAGGAGACTCACAATGCTACGGCTCACACGAATAACTAAGCTCGTTCTCTCTGTCTCTGCCACAATCCTTCTAACCACCACCGCTCACGCCCAGATTCAGCAAACATTCGTCTCGGCTACAGGAAATAACAACAACTCGTGCGAACGCACCAGCCCCTGTCGCACCTTCGGCGGCGCACTCCAAAAGACTGAGGACGGCGGCGAGGTCATTGTCCTGGACGCGGGGGAGTACGGGCCTATGGTCATCAACAAGTCAGTGAAGATTACGGCCGTCGGCATTTACGCAGGGATTATCGCCACGGGCGGCCCCGGCAATATCGCCGTCACCGTCAGCAGTCCCTCATACTCCAGTGTCGTCCTTAAGGGACTTACCATCACCGGGAAAGGGGCCGCGACCGGCGTCTCCTTCAGTGCGATAGGTGCGCTACACATTGAAGGATGTACCATCAGCGGATTCACTGCTAAGGGCATAAGTTTCACTTCCGCGGGAAATCTGTTCGTCAAGGATTCTATTATCAGGAACAACAACAACAACGGCATTTACATTGCCCCTGTTTCTGGAAATGCCGTCGCCTCCATTGACCACACACGTATGGAGAGGAACGGTTACGGAGTCCGGGCAGACGGCGGGAGCGGGAGAAACACGCAGGTCTCAATCAGAGACAGCGTGGCAGCCGACAATACGACGGGCGGCTTCTACGCGACCGGCAATACCGCTCAAATAAACGTCATTGACAGCGAGGCCGTCTACAACGGAGGCAGCGGGTTCTACGCCGCCAGCGGCGGGAAGATCAACGCGCAGCACTGCCTTTCTGCTAATAACGCCACGAACGGGTTCCTGGCGTCGTCGCAGGGCACGGTGAGTGTCAAAGACTGCACGGCGACGTTCAACACAGGGCACGGGGTAGCCGGCCTGAGTTCGGGGAAGATAAGCGTCGAAAGCAGCGGCCTCGTCAACAACACCGGCAACGGGCTTTACGTTTCGGGCGGCGCGACAGCTCTCATCGGTACTTCGACGGTGACAGGCAATAAAGTCGGGCTGAAGAATGACTCCGGCAGTCCGGGGACTCTAAAGTCTTTCGGTAATAATCAGGTCAGCGACAACACGACCAATACGCAAGGGACAATCACCCCTGCGCCGTTGAGTTAGGAGGTGGCATGAGATACTTCATACTAGCCCTCTCCATAGGTCTGTTGAGCTTAACCGCGGCTGCCGACCCTCTGACTTACATCTCGTCCACGGGCGACGACAATAACCCGTGTTCGAGATCGGCCCCGTGTCGCACCTTCAAAGGGGGACTAAGCAAGACGGACGCAAACGGGGACTTGATAGTTCTCGACTCCGGTATTTACGGCACGCTTTACATCAACAAGTCGGTGAGGGTGACCGCCATCGGTGTTTATGCGGGAACCGGGCAACCCAGGGCATGGTTCGATATCAATGCCGCAACTGTCTCCATCGGACCCGCCGACGTAGTAGTTCTGAGGGGGCTGACCATTACCGGCGGCTCCAAGGCCCTTAATTACACCAGCGGGGGCACTCTCCACATCGAAGACTGCACCATAACCCAAGGCGAGTGGGGGATAGCTTTCACCGGCACAGGTCGGCTGTTCGTCAAAGACAGCATCATCAGGGATAATTCCCTGGCCGGGATTGTTGTAGGCATGTACAACTGTTCCTGGACCGGCATACCGTACGTCTGCGGACAGGGGACTGCAATCGCTTCAATAGACCACTGCCAGATTGAAGGTTCAGGCACTGGCGTGGTGGTCGGTAGTACTGAGGAGGCAATCGCAAAAGTGACGATCAGGGACAGCACCATCAGGGGCGTTGCGGCTATTTCCTCTGAGGGCCCCACCGCCCAGGTAAACATCTACGACTGCCAGGAGGTCAATAACTAAGGCGGAAGAAAAAGCGGGTTAGTTCTTTGAAAGTCGTGGGTTAGAATGAATGGGAGAGGATTCTGAGGATGCCTTCGGGGAGAACGCACGACGCGATAACGCTTATCCTGGCCGCGCCGACTTTCGTGGCGGCGTGGGGACTGACGGGCAGTCTGATGCCGGCGGTGGTCGCGACAGCCGCGATGCTGTTCGGCGGTTTCATGTTCGGGCCGGACCTGGACATACAGTCGCGGCAGTACGCGCGCTGGGGAGTCTTCCGTTTCCTCTGGCTCCCTTATCGCGGTCTCTTCCGCCACCGCTCGCGCTGGTCGCACGGGATAGTTTTCGGCACGCTGATTCGCGTCATCTATTTCACGCTGGTCCTGGCGCTGCTGGTCTCGGCGGGCGTTTACCTGCGCGCAGTGCTGGTGAGCGGGCCGACGCCGACTTTCGAGGAGGTCTTGCAGGCGTGGCGCGCGATAGAGGCGGGGGTGCGCGGGAACGTCGGGGAGCACGCGGCGTGGGCCGCGCTGGCTGGGCTGTGGTGGGGGGCCGCGAGCCATACGCTGACGGATGTCGCGTGGTCCGTGCTCAGGAAAGGCTCGGAGATTTTCTGAGCGTCACAGGAAAACTCGCAGGAAAAGTGAGGCCGGGCGCGGCACTATCCCAGACGGGAGCCGCGCCCGGCCTTAAGTTTTGTCGTCAGTGACGCTCGTCAATCGCGAGCGTCGGATGTGTTTTAGGCTCGACGCCCGGCAATCAGGCGGTAAACGGCCAGGATGACCAGCGCGCCGACGACGCCGAAGCCTACCTTGGCGAAGAAGCCCGTGTCGCCGAAGCCCTCCGTCTTCCTTGTCAGGTTCAGCGCATGCGCGAGAAAGCCCGCCAGCACGGCTCCGCCGATTCCGAGCAGCATCGTGATGGCGCAGCCGCCGGGGTCTTTGCCCGGCATGATGACTTTGGCTATGACGCCTGCAATCAGGCCGACGATGATCCAGGAAAGAACATCAAATAATCCCATACTACCTCTCTTTTTTGAGAGCGCGCCTCTTAAATGCTACGCGCAACTGTTGTGATGGAGGACCGCGCCGCACTCTTCAATTAATGGAGTAGAGTGCGGCCTGAGCGTTTCGGGGCGCGAGCCTTTCTGAGAAATCGGAAATACCTAAATCGGTAGCGCGGATTTTAGGGACACCCCATGCCCCGTGTCAATCAAATTTCAGTGGCCGGTGCGCGTCGCCGCGAGACGATACGCCTGGCGGCGCACGGCCTCGGAGACGTTGCGGTTCTGCGAGATGTTTTGCAGGTCCTTGGTGTGTATGCGCGACAGAATGTTGATGGCGGTCGGAATCGGGGTGCGCGGGTTGCGCGCGAGGTTGAGAATAATCGGGTAGGAGCGCGCCCAAGCGCGGTTCAAGGCGATGACGCGCAGCACCTCGTCTGAGACCGTCCGCATGGCGGCGATGCTTTCGACCTCCTGGTCCGTGACGCGCGGGTTGTGTATGACGGCCTGGGCCACGACTTTGTTGGAGTCGCGGATGAGGATGGAGCGGGCCTCGCGGTCGCCCTTCATGCCGAGCTTGATGCGGTCCTTGACCGTCATCATCATCACGCGGCGGATGAGCGAGATGCGCTCGGGTTGAACTTCTTTCGACTCCTTGTGCGCGTCGGCGATGATGCGCTCGGCGTTCGCCATCCGCTGCTCGTAGGTCTCGTCCAAAAGCTCTTCGAGGCGTTCGAGCGCGAGCCACGTGTCGTCTATCTCTACGTCGGAGACCTCTATGTGCTGGGCGATGGCCCAGGCGTCTTCGAGCGTGAAAGGCGAAGGCGTCCCCGTCGCGGACTCCGAGACGGACTCGGCGGTCGCTATGAACTCGGCGGCGGCCTCCTGCCCGCGCGCGCGCAACTCATCAATAATCTGCTGCGCGCCACGCTCCTTCTCGAAAAACTCGCGCCTGGTTTCGCGCGCACGCCTCTCGGCCTCCGGGGTGCGCGCGGGGTTGTTGATGACGGCCTCTATAATCGCGGGGGCGCGAATCAAACGCTGCTGGTTGATCGTGATGAGTTCAAGGAGCGGGCCGTCCGCGGTCGTGCCGGCGAGGAGCGCGATGGCATCGTCCGGCGTGCGCGCGTTGAGCGTGGCCGCCTCGTGTATCTCCCGACTCAGGTCCGGGCGCGCGGCCATGTAGCCGAGCACGGCGGGCGCGGTCTCCGCGCTCGACGCGAGGACGAGGAGCGAGTCACCTTCCTGCGCCGCGAGCGTCTCCTCGGCGGCCTGCGCGACCGCCTCGTCGTCGCTCGCGCGCAACGCCACCAGGGCTTCGAGCATGTCCGCCTGGTCGAGCGGCAGCATCCCGCGCGCCGCGGCCATCTTCGCGCCCTTCGGCGCCGTGCCTGCGACGATGGCCTGCACGACCGGGTTGGTTGATGTGACGTTTGCGCTCAATTTCTTTCAGCCCCTTGAACGAATTTTGACAGACGACGGCCGGACTTCACTTCAGAGAAAGTGCGGCTGCTTTCAATAGAGATGGAAATTGTATTCGATTTGGATGAATTGAGAAACGGGGCGGCCGTCCTTGGTCGCCGGGACGAATTTAATCTTGCGCGCGGCCTTAACCGCCACCTCCGTCAGCCCGTAAGAGAGCGAGCGCAGCACTAAAATGTTTTGGACCGTCCCGTCCGCGGCAAACACGCTGCGTAGCACCACCGTCCCGCTCACCGAGTGGCTGCGCGCCTCCGGCGTGTATTGCGGCTCCGGCCTCGAAAGAATGCGCGCCTTGGTCGTCACCTGGTTCGTAAAGAAGACCGTGCGCTCGTCGTCCGAAATCTCCTTCTTCGCGTTCTGCGCGAAAGTCCGCAGGGTCGCCAGTTGCTCGCGCCAGACATCCTCTTTCGGCGGCGTGGGTTTTAACTGAAGATACTTTTCCAGACTATCGGCCGCTTCCTTGAGCAGGTCGCCACTGCCCTTCGCCCGTCGCGCGCGGGCCTCCGGCGTCTCCTTCTCCACGTAGTTGGTTCGCTGCGAGTAGAGCCCGAGCAGCACCTGGCTTTTCCACAGGAGCGCGGCCGCGAACTCGGGCTTCACGGCCAGGGCCGCCTGGATGGACTCCAAGGCTTTGTCCGGCGCGTCCCGGCGCAGGTGCACGACGCTGGCGACATAGTGAGCTTCAGAATTCTGTGGGTCGAGGGCGAGGGTTGCCTCCGCCTCGCGCAGGGCGTCACTCAGTTTGTTCGAGAGGAGCAGGAAGTAGGCTAGCCCCGCGCGTGCGGGCGCGAAGTCCGGGCGCAGTTTGACGGACTTTTCGACGGCCTTGCGCGCGTCACTCGTGGCACCGTCGCGGTTGAGGGCGAGGCTCAGGTAGTACCACGCGTCGGCGTCCGTCTTATCCTGTTTGACGGCGGCGCGCAGGGCTTTGACCGCCGCCTTGACGTTCCCCTGCCTGTAGAATTCTATGCCCTGCTCACGCTCCTGGGCGGCGACCGGGGCGGCGGGAGTTTGCTGCTCCTCCTGCGCGCGAGCGGCCGCCGCCCGTGGGCCAATTATCAGGAGACACAAAGACGCCGAGCAGCGCCACGATGGGCGTCATTGCTTTGCGAGGATTCGTATGCAAGTCGGTATCCTTACTCCGCGGCGCGTCACGCGCCGCAGCACTTCTTATACTTCTTGCCCGAGCCGCACGGGCAAGGCTTGTTGGGTCCGACCTTCGGCTGGTCGCGGGTGATGGTCTTGACCTTGCCCGCCTCTTCGCCGGCTGCGGCCGCGCCCTGGTTCGGCCCCGTAAAGTTGAGCGCCGAGCGGCGCGGCGCGCGTCGCTGCCTCAGTGCCTCGGGCGGCTGCTCCGCGACGACTTGCAGGTTGAAGAGCGAGCGGATCGTCGTCTGGTCAATGCGGTCCAGCATCTCCTGGAAGAGGTCGAACGACTGCTTCTTGTACTCGACGAGCGGGTCCTTCTGCCCGTAGCCGACGAGCCCGATGCCCTGCTTCAGGTGGTCAATCGAGAGCAGGTGGTCTTTCCACTGCGCGTCAATGATGTTGAGCATGATGATGCGCTCGTAGGTGCGCATCGCCTCGACGCCGACCTGCCCCTCCTTCTCGGCGTACTTGGCTTTCAGCTTCTCCCAGACCATCTGCTCTATGTCTTCCGAGGTACTGTTCTCAAAATCTATCCCTTCGGCATCAACGTCGAAGTCGTAGATGGAGTGTAGCTGGATGGCGTAGTTCTCCACGTCCCAGTCGTCGGGGTCGGCCTCCGGGTTGAGATACTGCTTGGTCAAATCCGCGAGCAGGTCGCGCGCGACACCCGTCTCGCCCAGCAGGTACTCGCGCTGGTCCGGTTGCTCCATCAACTGGCGGCGCAAGCCGTAAATCGTCTCGCGCTGCTTGTTCATTACGTCGTCGTATTCGAGCAGGTGCTTGCGCGACTCGAAGTTGCGCCCCTCGACAGACTTCTGCGCGCCCTCGATGCGCTTGCTGACCATCTTGGACTCGATGGCGACGCCCTTCTCCATCCCCAAACGCTGCATCAGCGCCTTGACGCGGTCGCCCGCGAAGATGCGCATCAGGTCGTCTTCAAGAGAGAGGAAGAAGCGCGAAGAGCCGGGGTCGCCCTGGCGTCCGGCGCGCCCGCGCAACTGGTTGTCAATGCGGCGCGACTCGTGGCGTTCTGTGCCAATGATGTGCAGGCCGCCTATGCGCACGACCTCCTTGTGCTCGTCTTCGACGATGCGCTTGGAGCGCTCGACCGCTTCCTCCCACTGCTCGTCCGTGACCTCGTCCGGGTCAATCTCTTCCTTCTTCAGAAACTCGCGCGCCATGAACTCGGGGTTGCCGCCGAGGAGAATGTCCGTGCCGCGCCCGGCCATGTTGGTCGCAATCGTGACCGCGCCCTTGCGGCCCGCCTGCGCGACGATCTCGGCCTCGCGCTCGTGGTACTTCGCATTCAGGACATTGTGCGGGACGCCGACCTTTTGCAGGCGGCGCGAAATCAGCTCGGAGTTTTCGACCGAGACCGTGCCGACGAGAACGGGCTGCCCCTTCTCGTGGCACTCCTGAATTTCTTCGACGACGGCGTCCCACTTCTCGCCAATCGTGCGGTAGATAACGTCTGAGTTGTCCTTGCGGACCATGGGCTGGTTGGTCGGGATGACGACCACGTCCAGCTTGTAGGTCGAGTGGAACTCGGCCGCTTCCGTTTCGGCAGTACCCGTCATGCCCGCGAGCTTTTCGTAAAGGCGGAAGTAGTTTTGCAGGGTGATGGTGGCGAGCGTCTGGTTCTCCTTCTCGATCTTGACGCTCTCCTTGGCCTCAACCGCCTGGTGCAGGCCGTCGGACCAGCGGCGGCCCTTCATCAGGCGACCCGTGAAGTCGTCAACGATGATGACCTCGCCCTCTTGCACGACGTATTGGTGGTCGAGCTTGTAGAGCGTGTGCGCCTTCAGCGCCTGCTCGACGCAGTGAAGCATCTCCATGTTCGAAGGGTCGTAGAGGTTGCCGACGCCGAGCAGCCGCTCGGCCTTGTCAACGCCGTCTTCAGTCAGGACGGCCGTGTGCTGTTTCTCGTCAACGACGTAGTCGCCCGTCTTGATCTTCTTGCCGCCCGGCCCCTCGTCCTTCTCCTCGCCGCGTTTAAGTTGCGGGATGATGGCGTCGGCCTTGTAGTACTTGTCCGTGGCTTCGTCAGACGCGCCCGAAATAATCAGCGGCGTTCGGGCCTCGTCAATCAGAATGGAGTCCACCTCGTCAACGATGGCGAAGTAGTGGCCGCGCTGGACGCAGGTCGCCAAATCGAACTTCATGTTGTCGCGCAGGTAGTCGAAGCCGAACTCGTTGTTGGTCCCGTAGGTGATGTCCGCGCCGTATGCGGCCTGACGCTCGAAGTCGTCCATGTCGTTCTGGATGCAGCCGACTTCGAGGCCGAGGAAGCGGTGAATCTGGCCCATCCACTCGGCGTCGCGCGAGGCCAGGTAGTCGTTGACGGTGATGACGTGGACGCCGCGGCCCGTCAAAGCGTTGAGGTAAGAGGGGAGCGTCGCGACGAGCGTTTTGCCTTCGCCCGTGCGCATCTCGGCGATCTTGCCCTGGTGTAAGACGATGCCGCCGATGAGCTGCACGTCGAAGTGGCGCATGCCGGTGGAGCGCACGCTCGCCTCGCGCACCGTGGCGAAGGCTTCGGGCAGAAGCTCGTCGAGCGCGGCGCGCTCGCGCCGCTTGCGCTCTTCCTTGTCGGTGACGCCTTCGACGGCTCGCGCGACGCGCTCTTTAAATTCGATGGTGCGCGCGCGCAGCTCTTCGTCCGAGAGGCGCTTGACGGAAGGCTCCAATTCGTTAATCCGGTCAATGACCGGCTGAACCGTTTTCAGGAAACGCTGGTTGCTGCTCCCGAAAATCTTGGTCAAAACTTTATCAATCATGGCGTTCTAATCCTATTAGATAAAAAGTGGGGCGCACGGGCCTGGGGGGATTGCTGACGCTCTTTAACAGGGGGCGTTTGCAATCGACGATTGTAAGGGAGCGGCGAAACCGCTGGCAAGCGAGTCAGTTTGAAGGGCGTGCGCGTCGTCTTCGCTGGCTGCTCAGAGTGCCTTCGGCGATTCGGCCGAAGTATCCGAGAGGCCCGCGCGCGCGAGGCGCGTGACGACCAGGACTTGATGAAGGGCCGCGAGAGGCTCGTCGTTGCGGTAAAAATTTTGGTCCGGCGAGGCTTCGGCCCTGACAGCGGGGCGCGGGAGCCAGCGGCCGTCTAACTTCAATTTCCGAAGGGTGACGACGACGACAGACGCCTCGAAGCCTGTGCGTATGACGGACGCGCTCTCGAAGCGGTAGACCTCCGTGGACGCCCGGCGCGCGTGTGCGTGCAGGGGCGTACCGACGACCAGCACGCCGAGGCAGGCGCAGATGACCGCGGTGAAGATCGAGGCGTTGTTGTTTCGAGGTGCGTTCACGTTCGACTTATCAAACCCGCTTCCTAGCTTACACAAAAGCGCGGCTTTTTAACAACTAGGTCGCGGGTATCTGCTTCTTGATCATCTCGGTGATGGCCGCGCGCGGCAGGTTGAAAGCTGATGGTGATCTGCTTGCCGCTGGCCGTAACCTTGGTGTTGCTCATGATGGTCCCTTCGTCGCGCCCCTTCTTGAGGAACGCGCCGCCGACGAGCAGCGCGTTATAGCCGAGCGCCTTCTGCTTGGCTTCGGCGGCGGACGCCATCTCGCTCGCGGCGCTGAAGTTCATCTCCGAGCCGTCCAGCTTAATCGTCAGCACGAGGTGATCCGTCCCTTCGAGAAAATCGAGCACGCCCGACGCGCTCAGGGCCTGGACGAATGACTCCGCGGCTTCCTGTAGTTTCGGGTCGCCGGACTTGCGATTGATACGTACGTTGCGGAGCGTGCCGTCCGAGTTGCGGTCGGCCTCTATGATCATCTCGACGGGGTTGTCCAGATTCAGCTCGCCCTTGTCTTTCATCTCCTTGTACTTGACCAGGAGGTCAACGAACGGGCGCTTGTTGACGGTGCGCGGCCGCCTGATCTGGTTCTGCTCGGCGACCTTGTCCAGTTCGTTCTCCGCCTTGGTGTCGGTCGTGGACCCGTTCGCGTTGGCGGTCGTAGCATCCCCGCCAGCCGCGGGCGAAGGCGTGGGGCTCGGAGACGGAGACGGCGTCGGCGTCGGCTCGGGCGTGGGCGTCGGAGTCGGCGTCGGGATAGGCGTCGGCACGGGGGTCGGCATCGGCGTAGGCTGTTCTACGGCCGCGGCGTCGGGTATCTGGTCATTAAAGTATCCCGGCGGGTATTGGAAGCGCCCGTTCTGCCCGATCATCACGGCATCGCGTATGTTGACCTTGTCGTACTCCTCGTCAACGTACTCCGTGCCGGAGAACCTGTCCGCGATGTGGAAAGCCTCGCGCAGGATTGGCACATAAATAATCGCCGCGAAAAAGAGCACGTGCAACAGGGCCGAAGCGCCCGTCAGGCGCGCCAGCTTCGGCCACCGCGGCGCTTTGTTGACCTCAAAATCCTCGAAAATCTCTGCCATTTCGCTCCACCCGGCGCGCCCTTATATTACCTGCTGCGCGCCCAATCTTAGACGCCTTTTGCACCCAAATCGTTGCGAACTGACACCCTAAACTTACCACCAAGAGCAGCCTCGATGCCAGGAACTCTTGAAAATTCTTGGTCTTCGACCCCGAAGGGGTCACACGTAATAGCCGGGGGCAAGCGAGCGTGAGCGAAGCGCCGCCCCCGGTCACATTAAAGAAAAGATGGCCGACCCTGAAGGGGTCGCACCATCAAGGTTGAGGCGCGACCCTTTCAGGGTCGGAACATTTTCCCTAAATCCTACCGGGGGCGGCGCAAACTCTCGTTTGCTTGCCCCCGGCTATCATGTTTATCCCCTGCGGGGATAAGACCCAATTACCGAGTTCTGAGTTAGAATGACGTTATGCCACGCCAACGTGTTAACGACCGCCGCCGCAAGGGGCGCGGGCCGCACGAAAAATCCGGCCGCGAGCGCGCGGATTCGCAAGCCGCTCGCCCACAGCCCTCGCGTGACGGTCAGCGTCCGCCCGCGCGCGACGTGCGCCGCCTGCTCGAAGGAATTGGCACACCCGCTCCCGCACCCTTCAAGCCGGACCCGTTCCAGTTGGAAGCCCTGGCCGCGCTTGAACGTGAAGACGTGCTCGTGACCGCGCCGACGGGCAGCGGCAAGACCTGGATCGCGCGCGAGGAGATACGGCGGCTCCTCGCCGCGGACAAAAGGGCCTGGTACACAAGCCCGCTCAAGGCGCTCACGAACTCCAAATATCAGGAGTTCAGGGACGAGTTCGGGGACGAGCGCGTGGGCATCCTGACGGGCGACAGGAAGGAGAACGCCGACGCCCCACTCGTCGTCGGCACAACTGAAATCTACCGCAACCAGTTGTTCGACGCGTTGCGCGGCGGAACGAACATACGCGCGGACCTGGTCGTCCTGGACGAGGCGCATTACCTCGCGGACGAAGAGCGCGGGCACGTCTGGGAGGAGGCGATCATTTTGTCGCCGCCGCGCGTGCGGCTCCTGCTGCTGTCCGCGACCATCGGCAACGCCCTTGAGTTCGCCTCGTGGATAACGGAAGTGCGCGGCGTGCGCTGCGGCGTGGTCGAGCGGCCGGGCGCGCGGCCCGTGCCCTTGCGCGCGGCGTTTCTTTATCCTGACGGGCAGTTGACTCCGCTTCTGAATGAAGCCGGAAGACTTAATCCTGAAGTCGCGCGCCTGGGCGAGCAGCAGGAGCGGCAACGGCAGGAGCGAACGCAGCGCGGCGATTGGAGGTCGCGGCGCGGGGGAGGCCGGCGTTGAAACTTCACATGCCCGAGATGCCGCCCTCGCAGTTACTGGCGTCTCTGAAATCCTACGACCTGCTGCCGGCCATAGTCTTTCTGCCGACGCGGCGGCGTTGCGACGAGGCCGCGCAGGAGGCCGCGCTCGCGCGCCGCGAGCAGAACGCGGAGCGACGAGAGGCGCGGCGTTCCATCATGCGCGAGTTCGTAGCCGAACACCCGGAGGTGCGCGGCCACCGCCACTGGGACACCATCATCAAGGGCGGCGTCGCGGCGCATCACGCCGGCCACATCCCCGCCTGGAAACTGGTCATCGAGCGTTTGATGAGCGCCGGACTCCTCGACGCCATCTTCGCCACTGCCACCGTCGCGGCGGGCGTTGACTTCCCCGCACGCACCGTCGTCATCTCCAACGTTGACGCGCGCACGGGCAACGGCTGGCGCACGCTCTCCGCCTCTGAGCTTCAACAGATGACGGGGCGCGCGGGGCGTCGCGGGCGCGACAACGTGGGCTTCGTTGTCGCCGCGCCCGGACTGCACCAGGACCCGGAACGAATCGCTATCCTTCTAACCTCGCCGCCCGACCCGCTCGTCAGCCAGTTTCGCGCGACCTATTCCAGCCTGCTCAATCTGCTCGACGCCTACGAGAGCTTCGCGCAGGTCCGCGAGATAGCCGAGAGAAGCTTCGCGCACAGGGAGACGGCGCGGCGTGTGGCGCGCGCCGAGCGGGAGCGCATTGATGCCGAGCGGCTCATACGCGAAAAACTGGACGCGGCCGGGTGCAAGCTGCCTGTGGAAGTCGCGCGCGGGCTCGAACGCCTTGCGAGCGCGCGCCAGCGTCTTTTGGAAACCCTGCCGCAGACGCGCGCCGAGATGTGGTTCCGCTGGCTGGACGAGGTGGTCGTGCCGGGGCGCATCGTCGGCATCGGCCGCAGCGGGCGTAGGCTCTTGATAGTGCTGCGCCGCCGCGGCGGCAACCTCGTCGGCATGCGCGAGGACGGGCGCGGCGCGAACCTCGCGCTCGAACGCGTAGGCCGTGTCTACGCGCCCGTCTACCCTCTGACGGAAGACGCGATTGAAAAAGCTTTCGACGAGATTCGGACCAAAGGCGGCGAGCTTGCGCTGCATGAGCCGAAGCTCGCGGACGTGCGCTCGGGCGAGGACGACGCTGTTTCCGTCCTCAACGACATGATTGACAAGATCGCGCCCGGCCACCTGAGCGAAGGTGAAAGGAATGCTTGCGCCGAAGCACTCTGGGCGGTCCTCGAAGACGCGGAGCGTGTCGAGCGCGCGGAGCGGCGCATCCAGAGTATACGCGCGGAGGTGTGGGAGCCGTTCGAGCGCCGCGCGAAAGTCCTCGCCGCCTTCGGCTATCTAGACTTCGCGCGCGAGCGCGTGACGGAGCGCGGCCAGTGGCTCGCGGACCTGCACGTGGACAGGCCGCTCCTTGTTGGCGAGGCGCTCGACAAGAATCTCTTCGCCTCGCTCGACGCGGTGCGCGCCGCGGGGTTGATGGCCGCGCTCGCTTCGGACGCCGAGCGCGATTACGGCGAGCTTGAGCTGGACGACTCTATGGTGAACACGCTTGCGCGGTTCGAGGAAGTCGCCTATAAAGTTGCCACCGAAGAATGGAAGCAGGGGTTGGAGCCCGCGCCCGAGATAAACTTCTCGGCCGCCGCGACCGCCGCGCACTGGGCCGCAGGCACGGAGTGGGCCGACCTCGTGCGTGAGACGCGCGCCGAAGAGGGAGACCTGGTGCGCATGCTCTCGCGCACGGGCGAATCGCTCCTGCAAGTCGCCGGGCTCAGGAAGGCGCAGGCAGCCGCCGCGCGCGTCGCGGCCGCCGCAGCAGAAGCCGTCTTGCGCGAGCCCGTCAGGTAGTAGAGCAAGGGGAAGTGAAACTGAGAGGCGGGAAATCAAACGGCAGCGAGCGTGTTCGCGCGCTCCTGTTTTTTCTTGTCTGCGGGACGGCCATCTTCTCTTCCTCCTCCTGCGCGCAATCGAATTCAATACGAAAAGAGGACGACAGAGCGAACATGGGCAGCAGTGTTGAAGAAGTGGGGCGGGAGAAGATGGCGGTTGTCTACGCGGCGCTGGGTGATTCGACGGGCGTGGGCGTCGGGGCGCGCGAGGGCGGCGGCTACGTCGCGCGGCTCTTCGAGAAAATCAAGCCTGAGCGCCCGGACTCTAAACTAATCAACCTGTGCGTGAGCGGCGCGACGACAGAGGACGTGCTGCGCGGGCAGTTGCAGCAGGCCATCGCTTCGCGGCCCACGCTCGTCACGCTCGGCATAGGCATCAACGACCTCGGCCACGGGCTGACCGCCGAGCAATTTTCGGGCAACTACGAGGAGATTGTCCGACAACTCAGGACCGAGACGAGCGCCCGCGTCGTCGTCACCAACGTCCCGGACATCTCGTTCGCGCCCGTCATTCCTGTCAGCGAGCGCGACGCCACGCGCCGCCGCATACAACTCTTCAACGAAAAACTGGAGACAATCGCCAGGCGCTACGAACTGAGCGTCGTTGACATTTACTCCGAGACACACAGGGTCATCCCCGCGCACCCCGAATTCTTCTCCGACGACGGATTCCACCCGAGCGCCGAAGGCTACAGTTACTGGGCCGAAACGATGTGGCCTGCCGTCAAAGCGGCGATAGGCTATTAGCAGACATCTATTATCCCCGTAGGGGATGAACAAGATAGCCGGGGGCAAGCAAACTCACGTTTGCGCCGCCCAGCCCCAGACCCCGAAGGGGTCTCACATGATAGCCGGGGGCAAGCAAACGAATGTTTGCGCCGCCCCCGGTAAGATTCGGGAAAACGTTCCGACCCCGGAGGGGTCGCACTTCGACGTTGAGGCGCGACCCCTCCGGGGTCGGAACTTCTTTTATCGTCTCTCCGGGGGCGGCGCGAACTCGCGTTCGCTTGCCCCCGGCTATCATGTGAGACCCTTTCAGGGTCAAATTACATCTTCTTCACTCTGGCTTATGATTGTTCCACTGTCGTATTATTGCCGGCATCTCTCCGGTTGTTAGCCGCCTTCGATAGATGAACGGAAATGTCATGGCTGTACGAATTTTCGGCCTCTTAAAGTCTCACGGACGCCGCACGCGCTCAACACAATTCGCCATTTTAATTCCTCTGCTGGTCTTCATCTGTGCGCCCCAAACATACGCCGCGCAGTCGGGCCGAATTAAGGGAAAGGTCGTCGCCGTCACGGCCGACAAGCGCGAGGCGCTGCCGGGCGTCGAGGTCTCTCTGACGGGCGGCATCCTTCAGGGACGCGCCCTCGAAACCATCAGCGACGACGAGGGCGAGTACGTCTTCGACGGACTGGTGGCGGGCGATTACGTCGTCACGGTCGAGCTTCAGGGTTTTGAGAAGTCCGAGCACAAGGTTATGGTCCCGATTGAGGCTTCCGTTGACTTGAACATTTTTCTAAACCCTTTGGCCCCGCGTGAAACCGTCACAATCGAAACGGACGACCGCGAGAGCCGCAAGACAGAATCAACCGTGGCCGCGGTCGTCACCACGGACACCCTGCGCAACGCGCCGCTCGCGCGCGAAAAATACCAGGAGGCGCTGCCTCTTCTGCCCGGTGTCGTGCGCGGCCCCGACGGCATGCTCGCCGTCAAGGGCGCACGCGCGAGCCAATCGGGCGTGCTCGTCTCAAGCCTCAACGCGACCGACCCCGTGACCGGAAACTCCGCCATTGATCTGCCGCTCGAAGCGGTCGAGCTGGTTCAGGTCTACTCGAACCCTTACTCGTCCGAGTACGGAAAGTTCACAGGGGCCGTGACCGCGATTGAGACGCGCTCGGGCAGCAACGAGTTTCGCTATCTCCTGACCAACGTCCTGCCGCGCCCGCGCCTGCGCGGCGGCAGCATCTACGGCATCGGGGCGACCACCCCGCGCATAGCCGTCGGCGGGCCAATCAAGAAAGACAAGCTCTTCTTCTTCCAGAGCTTCGAATACCGCTTCATCCGCACGCAGGTCGAGAGCCTGCCCGAAGCCGAGCGGGACATACGGCTCGAAAGCTTCGATTCGTTTTCGCGCGTTGACTACAACATCAACTCGTCGAACCGTCTGGCCGTCAGCCTTTCAATCTTCCCGCAGAAGATTGACGGCTACAACCTGAACACTTTTAACCCCATCGAGACGACCGCGAACTTCCACCAGCGCGGCTGGTTCTTCGCTATCAACGAGCAGGCCACGTTCGGCGGTGGCACACTTTTGCAATCGAGCCTGAGCGCCAAACAGTTCGACGTGGACATCTATGGCAACGACGCTGGCCTTTACACTATCGCCCCCGAACGAAGGTTCGGCGGCTTCTTCGACCGCCAGCACCGCGAGAGCCGCCGCTACGAGTGGCTCGAAGTCTTGAACCTCCCGACGCGCCAGTGGCACGGGCAGCACGCGCTGAAATTCGGCTTGAACATCAGCCACACGACGTTCGACGGACGGGACACGAGCCGCCCGGTCCAAATCGTTCGCGCCGATGGGACGACGAGCCAGCTTATAGAGTTCGCGGGGCCGGGACAGTTGGGGCGCGACAACACGGAGTATTCCGCCTTCGCGCAGAACAAGTGGATTATCAACCGGCACGTGACGCTCGATTTCGGCGTGAGGTTTGACCGCGACGACGTGGGGCGCGAGAACAACTTCGCGCCGCGCTTAGGGTTCGTCGTCTCGCCTTTCAAGAGTGCGCGCACCATCCTGCGCGGCGGCCTCGGCCTCTTCTACGACAAGATTCCGCTTGGGCTGGGCGTCTTCGACCAGTACCAGGATTTCGTCGTGACCACGTTCGCGGCCGACGGCTTAACAATCGCGGACGGGCCGCGCCGTTTCCGAAACGTCGTCGAGGACGATGATTTCAAGAACCCTTACAGCGTCGCGTGGAACCTGCAACTCGATCAGGACATCACCGACAGGCTGCTCCTGCGGCTCGGTTACGAGGAGCGCAGGACGCGCAGGGATTTCGTCGTCGAGCCAATTTTTGGCACAGGCGGCGACGACCTGCTGCTCCTGAAGAATGACGGCGACGCGCGTTACCGCGAGTTTCAAATCGCGGGGCGCTACCGCTTGCAGGAGAAGCACCAGTTGTTTGCGGCCTACGTGCGCTCGCGCGCCGTCGGCGATACGAACGACTACGACACCTACTTCGGCAACGTCCGCAACCCCGTCATTCGGCCCAACGAGTTCACGCTGCAACCCTTCGACGCGCCGCACCGCCTGCTCTTCTGGGGCGACATCGGACTGCCCAAACAGATCATCGCCACGCCCGTCGTGGACTGGCGGACGGGTTTCCCGTTCTCGCTCGTGGATGAGGAACAAAATTTCGTCGGGGGGCGCAACGAGGGCGGGCGCTTCCCCGCGTTCCTCTCGCTCGACTTGCAGGTGACGAAGTTTTTGAGAGTCCCCGTCCCGTCATGGAAAGTGATTCCGGCACAATTCCGCGGCAAGAAGTACGGCGGGCGCGTCGGCATCAAGTTCTTCAACCTGACGAACCACTGGAACCCGCGCGACGTACAGAACAATCTGGACAGCCAGTCGTTCGGAACTTTCTACAACAGCGTCGGCCGGAGCATCCGGCTCAAGTTTGAGTTCGTAAAATTTTAGAGAAGTCCGCAGTCAGTACCGCCTGCGGGCGATTGACAACAAACACAAAGATGAAAATCACCGTCACCAAAAACTTCTTCGCCTACGCGATTCTGACACTCGCGCCTTGTGCGCTCCTTTACGCGCAGACCGCCACGCGCGGGCCTTCCGCCTCCGTGAATCTCCCGCGCGGCTACTGGCGTCTGGAACAAAGCCAGCCGATCCTGGAGAAGACGCAGACCCTACGCCTCGCGCCGGACCTCTCGTCTTTGAGCGCGGGCGAGCGCGTGGCCGTCACCAAGCTCCTCGAAGTCGGCAAGCTCTTTCAGCAAATCTACGAGGAGCAACTACACGCGTCCGCACGCTCGTCGTTCGACAAGCTGACGAAGCTGGACGCGCAGATGGGCTCCCCGCCCGAGACGCAGAATTTGCTGACGCTTTACCGCCTGAACCAGGGGCCGATTGCCAACACGCTCGAAAACAAACGGGAGGCTTTCCTGCCCGTCCTCCCGCGCCAGGAAGGCTCCAACATGTACCCGCTCGGCGTGAGGCGCGAGCAGTTGGACGCGTATCTCGCCGCGCACCCCGATAAGCGCGACTCGCTGCTCAACCTGCGCTCGGTCGTCCGCCGCGCGGACAGATCGTCTCTACTGGGCGACCTTAACGCGCTCAGGCGATATCCCGTGCTGGTGACGTTGCATCCTGGATTGCAGAAGGAGCTGCAAAGCCTCTTAACGAGCCCGGACGAGTCTGCCTTTTACGCAGTGCCTTACTCGGTCGCTTACGCGGACGAACTCGTGCGCGCGCACGCGCTCCTGAACGAAGCGGCCGACGCGGTGCAGAAGGACGACGAAGAGTTCGCGCGTTACTTACGCAACCGCGGCCGCGATCTGCTCTCGGACGATTACGAATCGGGCGACGCGTCCTGGGTCACAGGGCGCTTCAAAAATCTGAACGCCGAGATAGGCTCTTACGAGGTCTACGACGACGACCTCTACGGCGTGAAGACCTTTTTCGCCTTCAGCCTGCTGAAAACGCGCCGCGAGGAGACGGAAGCGTTGCGCAAAGCCATGAAGGGCTTGCAGGCGCTCGAAGACTCTCTGCCCTACGACCATCACAAGAAGGTGCGTGAAGACATCCCCGTCGGCGTCTACGACGTGGTGGCGGACTTCGGGCAGTCGCGCGGCGGGAACACCGCGACCATTCTCCCAAACGAGAGTTACCTCGCGCGCCGCTACGGCCGCACCATTCTGCTCCGCGCGAACATCATGCGCGAGCCAAACATCTTCGAGGGGACTAACAAACGCTGGGCGGCGGCGGTCGCTCCGGCACATCACAAAGAACTGACTTCCGACGGCAACTTCTACCGCACGCTCTGGCACGAAGTGGGCCATTATCTCGGCGTGGACTTGACGAAGACAGGGCAAGACCTAGACACGGCGCTACAGGAGAACTCTTCCGCGATGGAGGAGATGAAGGCGGATTTGGTTTCGCTCTTCGTGGCGGAGGCTTTGAGGAAGCAGGGCTACTACACGGCCGACCAACTCCGCGCCATCTACGCCAGCGGCATCCTGCGCGTGCTTCAGAACAACAAGCCGCGCCGCGACCAGCCCTACAACACCATGCAGCTCATGCAGTGGAATTTCTTCCTGGAGAACGGGCTCCTCTCGTTCGACGCGGGCAGTGGGAAACTGAAGATTAATTATGACAAGTACCACTCGACGGTCGGGAAGATGCTGACAAAAGTGCTCGAAGTTCAGTACGAGGGCAACAAGGCCGCGTCCGACAAATTCATAGAGCAATACACGACCTGGGACGAGAATTTGCACGGCGTCGTCGCCAAGAACATACGCGAGCAACAGGGCTACCGCTTCCGCCTCTTCACCTACGCCGCGTTGAACGAGTAGAAAACCCACTCAACCCTTTGCGCCTTACGTCTTAACTTTGCGCCTTTGCGAGAAACTAAAACGGTTCACGCTGGAGGCGCTAAGAGAAAACTTAAGGCGCAAAGGGTTGAGTCGTTCTGCTTCTTGCCTTCTTCTCTGTCTCTGAAAATTTCTTAAATCTCTCCGAACGTCCGCCGCTGGTGCGTCGTACTAGAGGGTACTTGCACCGCCTGAGAAGTCTGTCAGGACCGACCTACATACGAAGGAGAGACGCGCCCCGTGAAGAACAGGCTCTATGCAACACTGCTCCTGCTTGCCCTCGTCAGCTTTCCCGCCGTTGCCAGAACTTTCCCCGACGACGGCGACAAACAACTGATCGCCATCACCAACGTCAACGTCATCCCTATGGACCGCGAGCGCGTCCTACAGGATCAGACGGTCGTCATCCGCGGCGGGCGCATACACAAAATTGGCCCGGCGGCGCGGACAAAAGCGCCCAAGGGGGCGAAACTGTTGGACGGGCGCGGCAAGTACCTGATGCCCGGCCTCGTGGACATGCACACGCACCTCTTCACGGACGACGACGAGTTCCCCGAAGCCCTCGCCGACGAGGAACTGTTCATCATGCTCGCCAACGGCGTGACGACCGCCCGACTGATGATCGGCACGCCCGAGCAGTTGAAGTACCGCGCGCAGGTCGCCAGAGGAGAATTAGTCGCCCCGACGCTTTACGTGGCGAGCCCACAACTCACCGGACGAAAGCAGGGCTCGACCTTCAACGGGCGCGTGGTCACGAAAGCCGAAGAGGCGCGCGCGGCCGTGCGCGACTTCAAGGCGGCCGGCTACGACTTCATCAAGCTGACCAACTTCATCACGCCCGAAGTCTACGAGGCCGTCATTGACGAGGCGAAGAAGGAGAAGATTCGCGTCGTCGGCCACGTTGACACGCGCGTCGGCGTCAAGCGCGCGCTCGAAGCCCGCCAGCAGATAGAGCACCTCGACGCTTATCTTGAGTCCGTCCTGAAAGACGACTCGCCCATAAAAACTTCCGTCTCGGACATAGGGCTTTTCCGCAAAGAGAACTGGGAGAGTCTGGACTACATTGACGACGCGAAGGTCCGCGAGATCGCGAAAGCTACGGCCCGCGCCGGCATCTACTCCACGCCGACGCTGACCTTCTTCAAGATGACCTACGGCCTCGGCATGAGCGAGGACGAGATTCGCTCGCGGCCAGATTTCCGGTTCGTCCCGCCGAAGATGCGCGACGCCTTATTAGCGGCCAACAAGCGGATACTGGAGAGACAGGCGTCCGAGGCGCGAAGGCTGAAGTACGTGGCCGTGCGCGACATGCTCGTGAAAGAGATTCACGAGGCGGGCGGGAAAATCATGGCCGGGTCGGACACGCCCGAGTTGTTCCTGCTCTACGGCTGGTCGCTGCACCGCGAGATTAAAAATCTCAACGCGGCGGGCCTGTCACCTTACGCCGCGCTCGCCGCCGCGACGCGCAACCCGGCGGAATTCCTGGGCGCGCTCAAGGAGATTGGCACAATCGAGCAAGGCAAGCGCGCCGACCTGATTCTCCTCAACGCCAACCCGCTCGAAGATGTCTCCAACACGGAGCGTCGCGCGGGCGTCTTCGTGCGCGGCCGCTGGCTCACCGAAGAGGAACTGAAGCGACGCCTGGACGAAATCGCGCCCCTCTTCCAGCACGCTCTGGACGAGAAAACGAGCAACTGATTTCTTTGCGACTTTGCGCCTCCAGCGTGAGAAATCCGTCTCACGCTGGAGGCGCAAAGTCGCAAAGAATAAAGCCGCAACTTTTAATCAAGATGAAAAGTAAAAACTCCGGGCGGGCGGATAACCCGTGGGTCCGCAAGTGCGACGTGGACGAGGAGCGCGGCCTCAAGCTCCCCATCCCGACGCAGGTCGTCTCGAACGAAGAGTTCATTCCCATCCCGCAGACCGTCAAGCAGAGAAAGGTCGAAGAGCGTTTGACCGAGTTGGCCGACAAGACGGCGAAGAAGTTGAACGTCACACGCCGCCAATTCCTCGCGTCTTCCGGCGGGATGGCCGCGGCCTTTCTCGCGATGAACTCCGTCTTCGGACATTTCTTCGACGTGGAGGCGAGCGAGCTCACGGAGCCGCAGGCCCGCGCCGAGAAATGGCCCAAAGGGCAGTTCATCTTCGACGTGCACACGCACCACGTCGCCGCCGGGCGCAACATCCCTTTCGTCATAGGCTATCGCGGCTACGCCGAGAACTGGAACCCTGACTTGCGCGGGCGCGAGCACAAGATGGCCGACTTGTATCTCGCCAACTACATCAAGGAAATCTTCCTCGACAGCGACACCACGATGGCCGTCATCACCGGCCTGCCCGCGCCGACCGAAGCGGAGAACGTCTTGCCGCCCGCCGAGATGTTCGAGACGCGCGCCGAGATTAACGGCCTCGCCAAATCCCGCCGCTTACTTTCGCACGGCCTCATCCGCCCGAACGACGGCCGCCGCGACCTTGAGCTGATGCAGTACCAGAAAGAGAAGCTCAAGGTGGACGCGTGGAAGGGCTATCCGGGCCAGGCGTTCAGCGAGTCGGATCAGGGCTGGTGGATGGACGACGAAAAGCTTGCTTACCCGGTTTACGAATACTCGCGCAAGGTCGGCATCAAAAACATCTGCGTGCACAAGGGGCTGCCGCTTCAGGGCTGGAACATAGAGCGTTCGAGCGCGCGCGACGTGCCCAAAGCGGCGCTCGATTTCCCAGACCTGAACTTCCTCATCTACCACTCCGCCTTCAAGGGCCTGCGCGACGCGGAGCCGGCCGCGCGCGACAACTTCAAGACCACGGCTTACGTCCCGTGGGTCTCTGACCTCTGCGACGCGCGCAGGAAGAATCCGAAGATGACCAACGTCTACATGGACCTCGGCACGACGTTCGGGATGATGGTCGTCACGCACCCTATGCTCTGCGCGCACGTCCTCGGCATGATCATACAGGCGTTCGGCGAAGACCATGTGCTCTGGGGCACGGACTCCATCTGGTGGGGAAGTCCTCAGTGGCAGATAGAAGCGTTCCGACGTTTACAGATGCCGCAGGAGTTGATTGACCGCTTCGGCTACAAGCCGCTCACCGCCCAGGTCAAGGAGAAGATTCTCGGCCTCAACGGCGCGCGCGTTTACGGCGTTGACGTGCGCTCCCGCATGAACGCGATTCCGCACGACTACATCTCGAAACTGAAAACCAAGTACCGCGCAGAGAACCCGCTGCCCTCCAACACACAGTACGGCTGGATCGCCAGGAGATAAAATGAACGGATTGAAACAAGCACAGGTATTCAGAATTCTAGGCTCGCTCTTACTCCTAGCCCTTTCACCCGTCGCCATCTCGGCTGCGGGCCGTCACGCGGAATCGCCCGGGTCCAGGCAAGGGAGTCGCACGATTGATTTCAGCGAGCTTGAAAAAGTCATTGAGGCAGAGTTGAAAGAGACTGGCACACCGGGCGCGGCGGTCGCGGTCATCAGCGACGGGCGGGTTGTCTTCGCCAAGGGCTTCGGCGTCGCGAGCGTGGAGACCGGCGGCGCGATCACGCCCGACACGCTCTTTCGTCTAGGCTCGACGACGAAGATGTTCACGGGCGCGGCGCTGGTCACGCTCTCCGACAAGAATCGCATCAAGCTCGACGAGGCCATAGGCAAATACGCCAAGGGGCTCCCGCCGAAGCTCTCGCAGGTCACGGCCCATCAACTCTTGAGCAACAACGCGGGCGTCGGCGATTTCGCCGCGCCGCCGCAGTCGCACGACGACGCGGCGCTCAGCACGATGGTGCGCTCGTGGAAAGACGACGTGATGTTCGGCGAGCCGGGAAAAGTCTATTCGTATTCGAGCCCCGGATTCTGGCTGGCGGGTTACGTCGTGGAAGAGACCGGGGGCAAGCCTTACGCGGACATGATGGACGAGCTGCTGTTTCAGCCGCTCGGGATGCGGCGCACGACTTTGCGCCCGCTGGTGGCTATGACTTACCCGCTCGCGGTGGGCCACGCGGCCGGCGCGGACGGGAAAGTGGCGGTCATCCGCCCGGCCTACGACAACGTGGCACAGTGGCCCGCCGGCTCAATCTTCTCCTCGGCCAACGACCTCTCGCGCTTCGCCATCGCCATGATGTCTGACGGCCGCCTGGACGGCGCGCAAGTTCTCTCCCCATCGCTCTTCAAGCGTCTCTCGGGCGAGCACGTCGTGATGCCCGGTGCGCCCGAGGTGCATTACGGCTACGGGCTATTGAATTTCGAGGACCGCGGCGTGAGGATGGTGATGCACGGAGGTTTTAGTCGCGGCTACGGCTCCATGCTTCAGATGGCCCCCGAGCACCGCTTCGCCGTCATCGTCGTCACCAACAAGAGCGGCGTCACGCTCGGCAAGACGACCGAGAAGGCACGGGAACTCGTGCTCACGCTCAAGCCCGCCGAAGCCGAGAAGGTGAAAGAGAAGTTGCCGCTCGCGGCCGCAGACCTCACGAATTTTGCAGGCAAGTACGTCAACGGCCCGCAGACCTGGGAGATCATCGCGAAGGAAGGCAAACTCTTTCTCAAGGACACGGAGGCCGAGTACGAGTTATCTAAAACGGGCGCGCAAGTTCTCTCTTTCGGAGACAAACTCGAAAACGACGTAGCCCTCGTCCCCGGCGCGGACGGCAAGACCGAATACATTTTCACGGGCTTGTACTCGGCGCGCAGAAGTAATTAAAGCGTTCGAGCGCCGCCTAATTATCCCCGGAGGGGATGAACATGATAGCCGGGGGCAAGCAAACGAATGTTTGCGCCGCCCCCGGTATAGTCCGAGAAATGATTTTCGACCCTGAAGGGGTCGCGCCTCAACGTTGAGGCGCGACCCCTTCAGGGTCGAAACATTTTTTTCGTCTAACCGGGGGCGGCGCTCGCGCTTACGCGCTCGCTTGCCCCCGGCTATCATGTGTGACCCCTTCGGGGTCAATGCGGCGATTCACGAATCGACGGTCACGCCCCGAGCCACTGTGCGAGGTTGCTGACGTAGGTCTTTACGTCTTCGAGCCGTTCGGGTTCTCTCGTAATCTGGTCGCCGGGCGGCTCCGCAAGAAAGCTGGGGCAGCCCATTGAGGTGTCCCAGTTGTAGTCCACGAAGTGATGAAAGCTGGACTCGGCGACGGCGCGGCCGAGCGTGTTGCCGTGGCGGTCCTGCTCCTCCTCGAAGGCGACGACGAGGTTGAAGGGGCGATTGGTGACCCGGCTCTCCCCGGTCGCGATGACGCGCGCCGCTGGCGCGCCTTCGGGCACGCCGACGCCGCCCTCGTGCGGGTGCGCGGGGAAATATTCGATGAGGCCCGAAGGCGACGAGGCGTTACGCAGAAGCTGGTGCGCGGGCTCGACCGCGCTGACGCGCTGGTAGTCGCCGTTGCTCCCCGAGTGATAATTGGGCCAGGAGATGTCTTTCGTCTGCTGGTCGTCGCGCTCGCGGCGTGATTCGTCCGGGTCCTGGTGCTTGGTGTGGAAGAAGTGTGCGCGCCCTATGCCGCCGAGCGTGCAGAGCGAGGAGCCGAGGTCCTGATGGTCGCGCGTGGAGAGGATGCCGCCGCCGCGCTGGCGGAAGCGCGTGATGCCCTCGCAGTCGGCCGTGGTCAGCCCGTCGCCCGCGTCCACCGCGAAAAGCCACAGCTCGTCGAAGTCCGTTTCGTCCAGCCGGCTCAGGACACGGTCGTCGCCCTCCGCGTTCGTCTCGCGGTCGCGCGCCGTGACTTCATAGAGCGAATTGCCTTCGTCGTCTTTCAATCCGCTCAGGTGCTCGCGGAGGAGAGAGAACCTGCCGATGTGCCAGTCGTCTTCGTTCGCGGGGATGGTGGTCTGCAATAAGATGCGAATCGGTCTTTTCATAAGGTCACAGGAGGTGAAGGCGGGTCTTGCCCGCGCGGAATTTCCGCAGGCGTCCGAGCAGGCCGGCCCGCTCGCCGCCGTCAGGTAGGACGTTCGCGCCGGCCGCCGTGACGGCTTCGAGCAGGGCGTCGAGGCTCTTGACATTGCTCAGGAGCGCGCCGTTCAGGTAAACGGTCGGGGTCCCCGTCACCCTGTCGCTGTAAAGCGCCGACTTGAATTCTTCCTCGACGCGCGCGGCGTAAACGCCCTCGGCCATCTCTCTTGTAAACCTCTCCATGTCGAGGCCTGCGCGTCTGGCCGAGCGCGCGAGGCGTTCGTCGTCGAGCGGCTGGTCGTTGTCGAACAGCGCGTCGTGCATCTGCCAGAAGCGGCCCTGCGCCCCGGCCGCCTCCGCCGCTTCGGCGGCCCTCACCGCGTGCGGGTGGATTTTCGTAAGCGGAAAGTGGCGGTAGACGCAACGCAAGCCTTCGGCGCGCCTCATGAGTTCCCGGACGATGGGGTGCAACTGCCGGCAGTGTGGGCACTCGTAGTCGCCGTATTCGATGAGAGTCGCGGGGGCCGACTCGGGGCCGAGGACGTGATCGGCGACGCCGACGGGCCTGACGTTTTCATGTTCATCCTTCATAAGCCATATTTCCTTTGGGCCAAAAACTCAGGCGTCAGCCGGCAGGAGTTTCGTCACGTCCCTGTGCGCGAGCGCGACCGCGGGCTCGCGCTGTATGGCGGCGTAATACTTTCTCTGAAACTCGGTGCCCGTCACGTTCGGCCTGACAAGAGCGCGCGCCTGCGCCAGCAGCGCCTTCGCATCATTAGCCGTCACGGGCTCGTCGGCGTCAAGCAGCTCGTCAATGCGCACGATCAACTCTGAGACGGCGTGTAGCCAGGCGAACTGCTCGTGACTGATGACGAGTTGCAGCAACTCGCCGCTCGACACAAGCCCGTGCGCCTGCTCGTACCAGGCGCGCTCGTCGTCCAAGAGTGCCTTGTGCAGGTGCAGCAGCCCGAGGCGCACCGCGCGCAACCTCTGTAGCGTCTCTTCCGGGGCCGGGCTGTCGTCAGGGATAGTCTCGCTCAAATCGTTTCGATCCCCCGTCTGATTTCCGCGTCGCAAGCCGGATTTTACAAGACGAGAGTTTACTCCATCCGTGCGAGGA
Organism: uncultured Acidobacteriota bacterium; assembly: GCA_963711585.1. Lineage (GTDB taxonomy): Bacteria > Acidobacteriota > Blastocatellia > Pyrinomonadales > Pyrinomonadaceae > QHXM01. Next base: position 100,580 of record CAVQEU010000002.1, read on the forward strand.
GTACATCACTAGATGGGGCAGTTTTCCTGTAACACCATTGAGGTAAGGGTAGAAGCGCGGCCTTTGACGGGCTTAACAAAGCTCAGTTAGAGTTCTCTCATTGTCCGCTTGATAGGTGAGGCATCTCTTGACGAGAGTGCAACACACGACGAAAGCCCTTCCAGGAGTCATCCTCGTAGTCTCTTGTTTCATCCTGCTCGGCGGCTGCCGCTCGCGGCCGTCCGGGGCCGGGCCTGCCGTCGAGTTCACCAGAAGCCTTCGTGGTGAGCCTCAATTTTCTTACCACCCAACTTCAAATTGTGCCAACATCTAACACCGATTTAATTTGACACTGCGGGTCGCTTTAACTAAACTGCCCAGTCCTTTATGTGGTAGACACTGCCTTGCAGCCTTCGGCGTATTTTCGCAAAGCCTCAGCCTTGGGAACGGTCGTTGAAGAGTGCCGGGTAAATTCCATTCGTGCGGTAACAATCTCTCTCTCTTTTGCCTGAAAAGAAGTTCTGCTCCCGCGCCGGTTTTGTGCCAGAGCGCCGGAGTCTTGTGATTTTAATGTCCCCGATTCAACTTTGCCGTTGAGGCGGCTCAGTCCCTGAAAGGAAAGTTATGCCGAGTTTCCCTGTTCGCAAGCGAATCTCTTTTCGCACCGTTCGCCAGCTTTTCACGCTCTTCGTCATCGCCGCTTTAGTTTATTCCATCACCCCCCTTCAAGGATTCATCCAGACGACGCCGACGGCCTCGGCCGTCTCGGCGGAGCTTTTCTTCTCCGAGTACATAGAGGGCAGCTCCAACAACAAGGCGCTGGAAATCTACAACGCGACGGGCGCGCCCGTTAACCTCGGGACGAACGGCTACAACGTCCAGATGTTTTTCAACGGCAGCGCCACCGCCGGGTTGACCATCAACCTGACGGGCACGGTCGCCAACGGCGACGTTTTCGTCCTCGCGCAGTCTGCGGCCAACGCGGCAATTTTGGCACAGGCCGACCAGACGAACGGCTCCGGCTGGTTCAACGGAGACGACGCCGTCGTGCTCCGCAAGGGGACGACCATCATTGATTCCATCGGCGTGGTGGGAAATGATCCCGGAACGGAGTGGGGCGCGGGATTGACCTCGACCGCCGACAACACCATTCGCCGCAAGCCGACAATCTGCGGCGGCGACATCGTTACCACGGACTCCTTCGATCCCGCGACGCAGTGGGACGGCTTTGCCACCGATAATTCCACCGACCTCGGCACGCACATCTCAAACTGCCTGACGGAGGCGGAGCCCGCGGTCAACAGCACTTCGCCCGCGAACGGCGAGACAGAAGTTGCCAAGGGCGCGAACATCACGGTCAACTTCAGCGAGCCGGTCAACGTCTCCGGCAGTTGGTTCACCATCTCCTGCACGTCGAGCGGCCTGCACACGGCCGTGACGAGCGGCGGGCCTGTCTCCTACACGCTCAACCCGGACTCGGACTTCGACTTTAGCGAGACCTGCACCGTGACCATCAACGCGAGCCAGGTGTCGGACCAGGACTCTAACGACCCGCCCGACTTCATGGCCGCCAATTACCAGTGGAGCTTCACGACGGGCGCGGACCCGTGCACGAGCCCCTTCACCACAATCCCCGTCATACAGGGCGACGACACCGCCAGCGAGCACGTCGGCGAAACTCACTTAATCAGGGGCACCGTCGTCGGCGACTTCCAGGGCGGCACGAGCTTCGGCGGCTTCTACCTACAGGACCCCGCAGGCGACAGCAACACCGCTACCTCCGACGGCATCTTCGTCTTCGCGCCCTCCGCCACGGACGTTGCGGTCGGCGACGACGTTGCCGTCAAGGGCACGGTCACGGAGTTCAACGGCCTGACCGAAATCAACAGCAACGCCGCGGGCGTCACGCGCTGCGGCGCGGGCAGCCCCATCACGGCGACGACCGTTCACCTACCGGAATCGGTCGAGGGTGAGCTTGAGCGCTACGAGGGCATGCTCGTCAACATCCCCGAGACGCTGACGGTCTCGGAGGTCTTCAACCTCGGCCGCTTCGGCGAGACGATGCTCTCTACGGACGGGCGGCTCTTCCAGCCGACCAACTTCCTAGAGCCGAGCACCGCGCCGGGCAGCCCCGTGCAGCAGGAGTTCGACTCGATCCTGCGCCGTAAAATCCTGCTCGACGACGGGCTCAACATTCAGAACCCGAACCCGATTCCCTATCTCAGCGCCGACAACACGCGCCGCCTGGGCGACACGGTTAACGGCCTGACGGGCATCCTCGACTTCAGGTTCAGCGAATACCGCGTGCAGCCGACCATCGCGCCCGTCTTTACGGTCGTGAACCCGCGCCCGGCAGCGCCCGCGGCGGTCGGCGGCAACATCAAGGTCGTGAGTTCCAACGTCCTGAACTACTTCAACGGCAACGGCACGGGCCTGGACGGCGCGCCCGGCGGCTTCCCGACCGCGCGCGGCGCGAGCAATCTCAACGAGTTTCAGCGCCAGCGCGCCAAGATCATCGCCTCGTTGACGACGATTAACGCGGACGTGCTCGGCATCATCGAGATGGAGAACGACGGCGGCGGGCCGTCGAGCGCCGTGCAGGATTTGGTCAACGGCATGAACGCCGCGACCGCGCCCGGAACCTACGATTTCCGTATTGGCACAAATCCGGGCACGGACCTGATTCAGAACGTGATCATCTACAAGCCCGCGCGCGTTACCCCGGTCGGCCCGGCGGTCAACGACGTGGACACGGACGGTGACGACGCCTGGATCGGCGCGCGCAACCCGCTCGCGCAGACTTTCCAGTCGGTCGCCAACGGCGAGAAGTTCAATTTCATCGTCAACCACTTCACCTCGAAGGGCTGCTCGGCCAGCGACGTTGGGCCGGACGCCGACCAGGGCGACGGTCAGGGCTGCGACAACCAGTCGCGCATCAACCAGGCCAACCGCCTGCTGGTCTTCATTGATCAGGTCAAGGCCGACTCGGGCGACCCTGACGTGTTGGTGATGGGCGACCTCAACGCTTACGGCGAGGAGGACCCGATTGACATCCTGACCGACGCCGGTCTCGTCAACGAGATCGAGCGGTTCATCGGTGACCACGCTTACTCGTACGTCTTCCAGGCGCTCTCCGGCTACCTCGACCACGCGCTCGCGACCGCGAGCATGGACGCGCAGGTGACGGGCGTCACGGAATGGCACATTAACGCGGACGAGCCCTTAGTGCTCGACTACAACACGGAGTTCAAGACGCAGGACTTGTATGAGCCGACGCCGTATCGCTCGTCGGATCACGACCCGGTCATCGTCGGGCTCGACCTGAACGCCCCGCCGGTCGTCGGGCCGATTACGGCGACGCCGAATCCGGCAATCGTGAACGGCGCAATCAACTTCAGCGCCAACTTCACGGACGCGGACGCGGGCGACACGCACACGGCCACCTGGAACTGGGGTGACAGCACCTCGTCCGCCGGGACAATCAGCGGCAACACGGTCACGGGCAGCCACGCTTACAGTGCGGTCGGCACGTACACGGTCACGCTGACGGTCACGGACAGCCACGGCAACACGGACACGAGCACGGTTCAGGTCGTTGTGGGCTACGGCGTCGTGGCGCTCTACGATCAGACGAAGGCGCACAAGAGCGGCAGCACGATTCCGATCAAGCTGCAACTCGTTGACGCCGCGGGCAACAATTTGTCCAGCCCGTCGTTAGTGGTTCACGTCACCGGCATTACGCCTGCGCCTCCGGGCACGGACTTCGATGCGGGCAACGCGAACCCCGATAACAACTTCCGCCTCGACGGTAACCAGTACATCTTCAACCTGAAGACGAAGGGGTTTGCGCCGGGCGAGTACACGCTCCACTTCACGGTGACGGGCGACCCTGTGACCCACACCCTGAAGTTCGTCGTGAGGTAGTTTCACAACAAGGTCGGGCGGCCAACGCCGTCCGGCCCGCCAACCGAGAGAGGCCGCCGAAGCGAAAGCCCGGCGGCCTCTCTCATTTTTCATTTAACGCGCGTGTCGTAAGATGGTGACCGTGGGAGCGGCAGAGATGAAAATCTATTTCGCGGGAGCAATCCGTGGCGGGCGCGATGACGTTGCGCTCTACTTCGAGATAATCGAAATGCTGGGCGAGTACGGCCAGGTCCTGACCGAGCACGTAGGCAACCCAGAGTTGACAGGGGCGGGCGAGATTGACGACGACAAAAAGATTCACGACCGCGACCTCGCGTGGCTCAAAGAGGCCGAATACCTCGTGGCCGAAGTGACGACGCCCAGCCTCGGCGTCGGCTACGAGATAGGCAAAGCGACCGAGTGGGGCAAGCCCGTCTTGTGTCTCTTCAGGCCGCAGGCCGGGCGCTCGCTCTCGGCGATGATCGCGGGCTCAGCCGGCGTCGTCGTGCGGGAATACCGTGGCAGCGAAGAGTTGAGAGCGGCTTTCGACGACTTCTTCGGCGCTGCGCGGCGTGTTGTATAATCCGCGTCAACTTCAAGCTGCGGTGAAAAACTTATGCCGGCTGACGACGCAAAGCTTAATGAACTGCTCGGGATACTTTTCCAGGCGCACCCCTGGCACGGGGTCACGCCAGGCGAGGACGCGCCGCGCGTGCTCAACGCCTACATCGAGATCGTCCCGACGGACGCGGTGAAGTACGAGCTGGACAAGCCTTCGGGCCACCTGCGCGTGGACCGCCCGCAGCGCTTCTCAAGTTTCTGCCCGACGCTCTACGGCTTCATCCCGCAGACCTACTGCGGCGACCTCGTGGGCCAACTCTGTTCGGAGCGGGTCGGCGTTCCAAACATAAAGGGCGACGGCGATCCCATGGACATCTGCGTGCTGTCGGAAAAGGCTTTCACGCACGGCAACTTCTTCGTGCGCGCCGTGCCCGTCGGCGGCCTACGCATGATTGACGGCATGGAGGCCGACGACAAGATCATCGCGGTCCTCGATTCGGACGTTGCCTACGGCCACTTCGAGGACATCACGGACTGCCCGAAGGGGCTCGTTGATCGCCTCAAGCATTACTTCCTGAGCTATAAACAACTGCCTAACGAAGCGCCGCGCCGCGTGGAGATCGCCGACGTTTACGACCGCGCGGAGGCCGCCGAAGTCATCAACCGCAGCCTCCGCGACTACCGCGCACGCTACGGCGCGCCCGAGGCGAGAGTCGGCGAGTTGAGAAGATTACTCAGATAGCGCAATCTGACATCCCCGGAGGGGATGAACATGATAGCCGTGGGCAAGCGAAGCGCCGCCCCCGGAACCGGCAGACAAAACATTCCGACCCCGGAGGGATCGCACCTTCAAGGTTGAGGCGCGACCCCTCCGGGGTCGGTTCATGTTTGGCACATTACCAGGGGTGGCGCGCTGACGCGCTTACCCCTGGCTATCATGTCTGACCCCTTCGGGGTCGGAGACGTTAAGACGCAAGCTCACGCCTTGTCTATCATCTCTTCGATTCCACAGCGCGGGCAGGCCAGGGCGCGGCGCGCAGGAGTAGTCCAGCGTGCGAGGGCGGGGGTCGAAAGTTGAGGCTCTTTCTCTTCGGCCTCGCCCTCTCTGAAAAAACGGGCGCGCGTGTCGCTGCCAGCGTCCACGCGCGCCCTCATCTCCGCGCTGCAATGCTTGCACACCCAGCCGAAGCCTTCGTTGATGAAATGGTCCGTTTCGAGCATGGGGGCCGGGGAACGGGGGACGGGGGCCGGTTAAAGACTGGTTCTCACCGGCCCCCGTCCCCTGACCCCCGACCCCTGTCTTTACCGTATCGGTCGCCGCGCCTCCGGGGCTTCTGTCAGGCGCACGTTGACGGTCATCCTGCGGTTCTCGCGATAGATGTCCACCTTGACCATGTCGCCGACCTGGCGCTTGTCCAGAATGCGGAAGAGGTCGTCGCGCTCCGCGACCTTCTCGCCGTCAATGGCGACGATGATGTCGCCCAGGATGATGTCGCCCTCTTCGGTCTGCGCCAGCCCGCGCAGGCCGGCCGCCGCCGCCGCGCTGTTCGGCGCGACCTGCCAGATCATCACGCCCTCCGAGACGGGCAAGTCCACCTGGCCCTGTAGGTACTTAACGTCGCGCGTCCCGACACCGAGTTTCGGCCGGCGCACGACGCCGTTCTTAATCAACTCAGGCACGACCCGCTTGGCGATGCTCACGGGAATGGCGAAGCCCACGCCTGCGCTCGCTCCCGAAGGCGAGAGAATCTGCGAGTTGATGCCGATCATGCGCCCGTGCGAATCCAGGAGCGGCCCGCCCGAGTTGCCCGGATTGATGGAGGCGTCCGTCTGAATCGCGCCCTCTATGGGACGGCCGTTGCGCGCGCGAATCGGGCGTTGCAAACCGCTGATGACGCCGGTGGTGAGCGTGCGGTCGAAGCCGAACGGGTTGCCGATGGCGAGCACCTTCTGCCCGACCACCAGATTATTCGAGTCGCCGAGCGGGACAACGGTCAGCCCCGTTGCCGGTGCTTCGATCTTGATGACCGCGAGGTCCGTGTCCGGGTCACCGCCGACGACGCGCGCCGGGTAAGTCTTGTCGCCGCCGAGGCTGACGGAGAGCTTTTGCGCGCCCTCTATCACGTGATAGTTGGTCAGGATATGCCCCTGCGCGTCTATCACGGAGCCGGAGCCGGAGCCCGATCCTTCTTCGACCTGGCCGAAGAAGTCCTGCCTGTAGGAGGTTGACTTGATGGAGGCGACGCCGGGCGAGATGGCCTTGTAAACTTCGACGTTGTTCTGCTCGTCGGTCGCGAGCGCCGGGTCCGTCACATTCGGCGGCGCGACTTCACTGAAGGCCGACGAATTGGGCTCGAAGTGGCCCGTCAGGCGCGTGAAAACGACCACGGAGGCCGCGGCGAAGAGCGCCGAGAGTAATGCTATTCCGAGTATCTGGCGTGCGGAAAGTCTGTACATGGCTTTCTTCTCAATCTCTCTCAAAAAAATTAATCGCTCGCTGGCAATCGCTTACTAAGATGCGAGCGCGGCGGCTCGCGTTTCCGGCCCCATAATTTAGCTCCGTTGCGCCCGCGAGAACAATCTAATAAACGCGTTTCGTGGACGAAGTGTTTGTTCCGGCTTGCTAAATTATAACGCGCCGTCGAGCCTGCCGACAAAATTCCTCCGTGAACGATACCTTAATTATATTCCGCCGGGAGGCGACAGAAGTTCCGGGAAGGTGTGCTTTCGGGGAAAATTTGAGGGCGCGTCGCTGTCACGACCGACAGACGACGCGCCCTCGCGGCTTTGAATAAATTCTCAGGAAAAGAGCGCCAGCAGGTTGTGTGGCAGGTTGCAAATGAGGGCGACGAATTTCTCAGGAGCCTCCCAGCCGAGCGCGGTCATCCCCGTCGCCGCGTGCACGACCATCAGCGCCAGGTAAAGCCCCAGCACCAGGCTGAGACCGCGACGCGCCAACTTGTAGCGTGAGCAGCGATAGAGGGTGTAGGCCGCGGCCGCGCCAATCGTGATTTTGAACAGGATGAAAGGCGCGTCACCCATCTCCAACAGCCGGGCCATCAGCCCGTTAGCCTCAGAGGCGACGCCCCCGCGCACCCAGAGCACCGTCAACTGCGCGTCCAGCCAGTTCAGGCAAAAGAGAAGAATGCTTTTTGCGAGGATGCTCATCCTGAAGAGCCTCTCCTTCGTGCCAACTTTGTTTAACTTCCCCCTTTAATGACCGAACCCCCGAAGCTCATGCGCGACGGGGGTCCGAATCGTTACGGGAGAAACGAGAACGCTTCCTATGTACCAGTTAAAAAGAACGAATGAATGTCAGCTTCCGGCATCGGCTGACAAATTATGGGGGCGCAGAAAAACGGTTGACTTAGGCCCGGATTTGGCGTATCAGCAAACTCGAATCGTTGATCCTTCCACGAAAACCAGAGGCACCGAAATTCGATGAAACGCTGTCCTAATTGCAACCGCACGTACACGGACGACACGATGACGAACTGCGCGCACGACGGCGCGCCGCTGATGGAGACCGCATACAGCCCCGGCCCGCAGGGAGCGCCGCCCCCCATGCCGCAGGGCTACGTGGCTCCGCCCCCGCCGGGCTACCCGCCGCAGCCGCCGCAAGCCTACCAGGGCTACCCGCAGCAAAATTACCCGCAGCAGAATTACCCGCCGCCCCCAGGCTACCCGCCCCCGCACTACCCGCCGCCGCAGCCCGGATGGCAGCCCGGCGTGGGCACTGGCGAATTCGCTCGCCTGCCCTGCGTGCAGGCGGCCGGACCCTGAGCAGTTGAAGTTCACCTGGTGGGGCGGGGTCTTAGGGCCGAAAATCTTCAAGCACGTCAAGTGCAGGGGGTGCGGGACGACCTACAACGGCAAGACCGGCCAGTCCAACACGACGAACATAGTCATCTATTCGGTCGTCGTGGGCGCGATTGCCTTCGTCGTCTTCTTCCTGCTTTTCAACGCAATGCGATAACGAGCCGACGCGGGGGCCGACGGCCTTCAGGAAACGGCGGCCTCGTCCGGCGGGATGATTCGCACGTTGGGCGACTCTCGGAGCACGAGCGTCCCAGGCGGGACGGAGTGCGTCAGCCAGACGTTGCCGCCGATGACGCTCCCGCGCCCGACGGTCGTTTCGCCGCCGAGGATGGTCGCGCCCGCGTAAATCACCACGTCGTCTTCGATGGTCGGGTGTCGCTTCGTGTCGCGCACCAGATGCCCTGTGCCGTCCTTGTCGAAGGAGAACGCGCCGAGCGTGACACCCTGGTAGAGTTTGACGTTGTTGCCGATGACGGCCGTGCCGCCGATGACGACGCCCGTGCCGTGGTCTATGAAGAAGGATGAGCCGATGCGCGTCCCCGGATGAATGTCTATCCCTGTGCGGTGGTGCGCGTGCTCGGTCATGATGCGCGGCAGCAGCGGCACACGCATCTTGTAAAGCTCGTGGGCCAATCTATAGACCATGACGGCGTAGATGCTCGGGTAGCTGAAGATGATTTCGTCGCGGCAGGTGGCCGCCGGGTCGCCGTTCAGGGCCGCCTGCACGTCGGTAGCCAGCACCTCGCGCAGTTGCGGGAAGAGCGAGAGGAAGGCCCCCGCGCACTCGCCCGCCTCACGCTCGGCCATGGCGGACGCCTCGCCGATCTTGTTGCCGTGACGCAAGGCGCGTTTAATCTGCTCGCTCAGGACTTCGTAGAGCCACGCCATGCGCGCCTCAACGTGCGCGCGCAGCGCCGCGCCCTCCAACCCCTGCGCCCCTATGTAGCCTGGGAAGAGCAGTTCGTGGATGGTGACGAGCACGCGTATGATTTCGGCGTGCGACGGCAGCGGCTGGCGGTCCAGGTGATGAATCTTCAGCTCGTCCGCCGCGTAAGACTCGACGAGCGCCGCCGCGGCCCGGTCAATCTTTTCGTTCATAAAGCAGGAGTCAGGAGTCAGGAGTCAGGAGTCAGAAGAAAAGAAAATCTGCAACAGTGGTTCGCCGCCCTTTCCCTTCTGACTTCTGACTCCTGACTTCTGTATTCTCATTCGATACTTATTCCCCGCTCGGTGGCGATTCCGCGGGCCTTCATGATGACGTCGTCGTCAACGGTTTCGGCCCCGCCCGTCCAGGCTTCGACCTCTTCGACCGGGCGGCCCAGGGCGACGGCCAGCTTTTCGTCGCTCCCCTCGAAGCCGTTGTCGCGCAGATGCCTCAAGATGGCGCGGCCTTCCGATTGGCTGGTGCCGCGGTCGTCCACGGCCTCTTCCGATGTTGCTTCCCTAACGTTCTCTTCGCTCATGCCCCAACCTCGCTTTGCGGCTGACCGGAAACGGTCGCCGTGTATCCCAGGTCCTGAATCTTCTTGATGAGTGTGCTCAACTGCACCGTGTCTTCGTCGAAATCAACGACAGCAGTCTTGCGCTTAAACGATGTATCGGCCTCGCGCACGCCGGCCGTCTCTTCGAGCGTCTCCTTGATGTCTATCGGGCAGGAATCGCAGTGCATTCCCTCTATGTGAATTTCCGCTCTCACCTCTTCTCCTCCTTGATTCTATCTGTCTGAGCCTGATGAATACTTCGCATTATAGAAGGCAAAAGTAAAAAGGCAAAAGTGAAAGGGAAGACCCTGAAAGGGTCGCACAAGATAGCCGGGGGCAAGCGAGCGCGAAGCGCGAGTGCCGCCCCCGGAATAATGCGAGAAAGATTTCGACCCTGAAAGGGTCGCACCATCAATGTTGAGGCGCGACCCTTTCAGGGTCGAAACGTTTTCCTAATCCTACCGGGGGCGGCGCAAACTCACGTTTGCTGGCCCCCGGCTATCTTGTGCGACCCCTTCGGGGTCTTTACTTTTGCCTTTTACCTTTTTACTTTTGCTTTATGCCGACGGAGTTCACCATCGCGCGGGCGCTCGTCGAGGCCGCGCAAATTCTCAGGCTTGCGGGCGTGCAGGAGGCGCGGCGCGAGGCCGCGTCGCTGTTGGAGCACGTCACGGGGCGCGACCGTACGTTTTTGATTACGAGCGCGGAGACGACACTCGCGCTCGATGAGGTGAGTCGTCTGCGCGGCCTCGTCGAGCGGCGCGCGGCGGGCGAGCCGCTTCAGTACATCACAGGGCATCAGGAGTTTTACAAACTGGATTTCGAGGTGACGCCGGACGTGCTCATCCCGCGCCCGGAGACTGAACTGCTGGTGGAGACCGCGCTCGATCTGTTGGACGAACGGGACGGCCCCGCGCTCATCTGCGACGTAGGCACAGGCTCCGGCTGCATCGCCGTCAGTCTCCTCAACGAACAGCCGGACGCGCGTGCAGTCGGCGTGGATATCTCTGTGCCTGCGCTTCGCGTGGCCGCGCGCAACGCGGCGCGTGCGGGCGTCAACGAGCGCTTCCATCTCGTCGCCTCCGACCGTTTCGCCGCGCTTGACTCGTCTCGCGCGCGCTTCACGATGATCGTCTCGAACCCGCCCTACGTCGCGGAGGACGCGCTCGCCGAACTGCAACGCGAAGTGCGCGACCACGAGCCGCGCGCCGCGCTCACGCCCGGCGGCGACGGCCTGCGCATCATACGCGCTCTCGTCGCGGACGCGCCGCGCTTCCTTGATTCGGGCGGACACCTTCTGATGGAAATCGGCTTCGACCAGCACGAGGCGGTAAAGAAACTGGTTGACCCGCGCGTCTGGGAGCTTTTAGACATTCACGAAGACTTGCAGGGGATTCCGCGCACGGTCGTGCTGAGAAAAAGGGATGAGGGCGGAGGGATGAGGGATGAATAAAAACTAAGAGCCTTCTTTCTTTCCTTCATCCCTCATCCCTCATCCCTCATCCCTTTTTCGTAATCATTCCATTGTTTCGGAACGAGTGATTAATTTCTTGACTCCATCTCTGCTTTCACGCCTCACCTTACCGAACATATCCGCCCGTCTTTTCGTTCAAGACTGAAGGGCGCTGAAACCAAACACGCATTATCAGAGACGCTGTCAGCGCCTCATCCTTTTACACAAGGCTCGACCGACCTCGCTTTTTAAAGACGATGACGCAACCTTACTCCCCGTTGCGAGTCATTGGCCTAACCTACTTTCAAAGGAGATGTCAGATGCGCCGTAACAAGCTTTTCCTTTTGGGCGCTGTTGTTGCGCTCAGTGCCGTGACGTGGACGGGTTGTGCCACGACGAGCGGCGATGGCAAGACAGCCACGACCCCGACCGAAACCGCTCCCGCCTCCACTGCTTCGACCGCCGCCGGGAAACTTCCCGTCACCACGGCGTCGGAGGAGGCCAGAAAGGAGTTCCTGCAAGGGCGCGACCTGGCCGATAAGCTGCTCATACAGGACTCCGTAGCGCACTTCGACAAGGCAATCTCGCTCGACCCGAATTTCGCCGCCGCGCACTTGGCCCGCGCCAACTCCTCGCCGACCGCGAAGGAGTTCTTCGACCACCTGAAACATGCCGTCAGCCTCGCCGACAAAGCCTCGGAAGGCGAGCGGCTGCTCATCCTCTCGACCGAAGCCGGGACCAACGGCAACACCGCGAAGCAGAAGGAGTATCTTGACAAACTCGTCGCCCTGCACCCGAACGAAGAGCGCGCGCACTTCAACCTTGGCGGCTACTACTTCGGCCAGCAGGATTACACGCAGGCAATCCAGCACTACAAGAAAGCGACCGAGCTGAACCCGAACTACTCGAACGCTCACAACCTGCTTGGCTACGCCTACCGGCAGAACGGCGACTACGCGAACGCCGAGACGGCTTTCAAGAAGTACATCGAGTTGATACCGACAGACCCGAACCCTTACGACTCTTACGCCGAGCTACTGCTCAAGATGGGCAGGTTTGACGAAGCCATCACGCAGTACCGCAAAGCGCTCTCCATTCAGCCCAACTTCGTCAACTCGCACTTCGCGATTTCCGCAGCCCTGATGTACCAGGGCAAGCACGACGAGGCGTCGGCCGAGCTACAGAAAATGACCGAGAAGGCGCGGAGCGACGGCGAACGCCGGACAGCGCTCTTCGCACAGACGGTCATAGACGTTGACAGCGGCAAGCTGGACAAGGCGCTTGAGGACGTGGACAAGCAGTACGCCTTGGGCGAGAAGATCAACGACGTGGCGGCGATGGCGGGCGATCTTCAGACCAGAGGAACCATCCTCGCCGAGATGGGGAAATACGCGGAGGCCAAGGAGCAGTTCGACCGCCTGCTCAAGATGATCGAAGGGTCCAGCCAGTCGCAGGAGATTAAGGACAACACACGGCTCTTCCACCATTACAACCTGGCGACAATCGCGCTCGGCATGAAAGACAACGCGAAGGCGAAGGCCGAGGCCGACGAATTCCGCAAGGGCGCGAAGAACCCGGCGCAAGTTCGGCAGGCGCACCAACTGGACGGCATGATCGCGCTGGCCGAAAAGGACTACGACAAGGCCATCGCCGAATTACAACAGACGGGCCAGCAGAACCCGCAGAACTTCTACCGTCTCTGCCAGGCATATCAAGGCAAAGGCGACAGCGCCAAGGCGAAGGAATTCTGCGGCAAGGCCGCCGACTTCAATTCCCTCCCGGCCCTGAACTACGCCTTCGTCCGCACCAAGGCAAAGAAGATGGCGGTGTAGATGAAGGGCTGACTTGAGATAAAGAGTAAACCCTCGCATCACACGAAAAGTCCTGCGACAGAAGCGCCTCTGTCGCAGGACTTTTTCACGTCGAATCACTTCCGGGTTGTTAGGTGTGGAGCCTCGATTTAACTTTCCGAGATTTGGCGCGGTTCAATGCAGATAATAGGCGTTGGGCATTCCTCGGGGATCGGAGCAGATGAGCCGTCTCAAGCAAACTCGAAAGTTCCGATGCGGCCACCAGCGCAACGTCTTCAGCCCCGCGGCGGTTGATGATAATTATTTCCCGGTTGGCCGCGACCTGGTTACAGAGTTTGGCTAAATTGGCGCGGGCTTTAGTGTAGGTCGTCTGATTCGGCATATAGGAACTCCGTGAAATGAGCTGTACAGAATTACTGTACGCCAGGCCAGCAGATTCAAGCAAGTAAGAGGAAAAGCTTTGGTGCTGGAATCTGATCGGATGGGAAGAATTTTACTCCTGCTTCTGAGCGTTATTGCCTGCATCATGGATTTTGGCATATAGTGCTGCACTCTTAAGTCAATTTCTTCAAATCTACACTGAAAGGCGCTTTCATCATGTCGAATAGCGTTCCTATCACGGTCGCGCACGGCGACGGCATCGGGCCGGAAATCATGGCGGCCACGCTCCACATCTTGAAGGAGGCCGGCGCGCCGCTCGAAATCGAGACCATAGACATCGGCGAGAAGGTTTACCTCGCGGGCAACAGCGCAGGCATCGAGCCGAGTTCCTGGGAGTCCCTGCGCCGCACGAAAGTCTTCCTCAAAGCTCCTATCACGACGCCGCAGGGCGGGGGCTTCAAGAGCTTGAACGTGACGGTTCGCAAGACGCTCGGCCTCTACGCCAACGTCCGCCCGTGCGTGTCATATCACCCGTTCGTCGAGACCAAGCACCCGAACATGGACGTGGTCGTCGTGCGCGAAAACGAGGAAGACCTCTACGCGGGCATAGAGCACCGGCAGACCGAGCAGGTCGTGCAGTGTTTGAAGCTCATCTCGCGCCCCGGCTCGGAGAAGATCGTGCGCTACGCGTTCGAGTACGCGCGCCGCAACAACCGCAAGAAGGTCACGTGCTTCACCAAAGACAACATCATGAAGCTGACGGACGGCCTCTTCCACAAGGTCTTCGACGAGGTCGCGGCCGAGTACAAGGAGATAGAGAACGAGCACTGGATCGTGGACATCGGCGCGGCCAAGCTCGCCGACACGCCCGAAGCCTTCGACGTGGTCGTGATGCCGAACCTCTACGGCGACGTGCTCTCGGACGTGGCCGCGCAGATTGCGGGAAGCGTCGGCCTCGCCGGCTCCGCCAACATAGGCGAGAACGTGGCTATGTTCGAAGCGATTCACGGCTCGGCCCCGCGCCGCGCCGGGCAAAACCTCGCCAACCCTTCGGGCCTTCTCCTCGGCGCGATCATGATGCTCGTCCACGTCAATCTGGCCGAAGTGGCCGAGCGCGTTCACAACGCCTGGCTCAAAACCATCGAAGACGGCGTGCACACTTACGACATCTACGCCGAAGGCGTAAGTCGTCAGAAGGTCGGGACCAAAGAGTTCGCGGACGCGGTCGTCGAGCGCCTGGGCCAGGCGCCGCAGACGCTCAAGGCCGTCAAGTACAACACGGGCGCGAGCGAGGCGGCGGGCGCGAGCACGCAGCAGGCCGCCGAGCGCCCGCGCGCGAAAAAAGAGTTGGTCGGCGTGGACGTGTTTCTGGACTGGACCGCGGGCTCGGCAGACCAATTGGGCGACTCGCTCAAAGGATTCGCGGGCGATGCATTGGAGTTGGCGATGATCAGCAACCGCGGCGTCAAGGTCTGGCCCGGCGGCAACTCCGAAACCTTCTGCTCGGACCACTGGCGCTGCCGCTTCACGCCGCGGACGGCGGGCGCGACCATCGTTCACGCCGAGATAGTCCAACTCCTCGAACGCATCGGCGGCGGGGGCTTCGACTTCATTAAGACGGAAAATCTCTACAACTTCGACGGGGAGCGCGGTTACTCTCTAGACCAAGGAGCGTAAAACGGATGATCGAGACCGAAGAGAAGACCGACGAGACGATTCGCAACGAAGAAGGTGCGCGGCCGCTGGTCGCCGTCATCATGGGCAGCAAGTCCGACTGGGAAACGATGCAGCACACGGACGACACGCTGACGCGCTTTAACGTCCCGCACGAGTGTCGCGTTATCTCGGCGCACCGCACGCCGCAGCTCGCGACCGACTTCGCGGAGACGGCCGAGGCGCGCGGCCTCGAAGTCATCATCGCGGCCGCGGGCGGCGCGGCGCACCTCGCGGGCGTCATCGCCGCGCAAACCCTGATCCCGGTCCTCGGTGTCCCGATGGAGAGTAAAGCCCTGAAGGGCCTCGACAGTCTGCTCTCCATCGTCCAGATGCCCGCCGGCATCCCCGTCGGCACGCTCGCCATAGGCAAGGCCGGCGCGACCAACGCCGCGCTCTTCGCCGTCCAAATCCTAGCCAACACGCGCCCGGACCTGCGCGAAACCCTGCGCCGCTTCCGCGTCGAACAGGAACGCCAGGTCCGCGAAGCGACACTGCCATAACAAAGTAATAAGTGATGAGTGATAAGTGATAAGTAAAAGCAAGCGGTTTTAACTTATCACTTATCACTCATCACTTATCACTTCCTCTTGCTCTATATTCCGAATTGGCGCAGAATGAGCGGGAACGAAAGTTCAGGCTCAGAACCTGCCTTTCCTGTCGCCGTCGCCTCTGACGGCGCGGGCTGTTATATTTCTTCCGCTGGATCGGGGAAGCCCCAACCATGATCGGGCGCGTCGTTTCACATTACCGGATTTTAGAGAGGCTCGGCGAGGGCGGTATGGGCGTAGTCTATGCCGCCGAGGACACGCACCTCGGCCGCCGCGTCGCCATCAAGTTCCTCTCCAACGCCAACACGGACGCACACCACTTCAAGGCCCGCTTCCTGCGCGAGGCGCGCTCGGCTTCGGCCCTCTCACACCCGCACATCGCCATGATCTACGATTACGGCGAGACTGAAGAGGGCTTCCCCTTCATCGTCATGGAACTCGTCCGGGGCCGCCCCTTGAGCGAGGTCCTGGACGAGAGCGACCTGACGCTTCTACGCGCCGTGGAGATTATAGAGGACGTGGCCGGCGCGCTCGGCGAGGCGCACGCCTCAGGCATCGTCCACCGCGACATCAAGCCGTCGAACGTCTTCGTCAACGAGCGCGGCCAGGTCAAGGTTCTTGACTTCGGCCTCGCCAAGTATATCAACGAAGAGCGCGGCCACGGCGACCCCGAGGCGCGCACGCTCTTAGCCACGCGCACGCGCAGCGACATCGTCGTCGGCACCCCTCTTTATCTCTCGCCCGAGCAGGCCACGAGCGCGCCCGTGGACGGACGCTCGGACCTCTTCGCGCTCGGCGCGCTCCTCTACGAGTGCATCGCCGGACGGCCCGCCTTCTCCGGCGCGAGCGTCATAGAGATCGGCGCGCAGATCATACACGTTAACCCGCCGCCGCCCTCCACCTTCAACCCGCGCGTGCCGAAAGAACTGGACCGCGTGACGATGAAGGCGCTGGCGAAGAGGCCGGAGGCGCGCTACCAGTCGGCCCAGGAGATGATCGAAGACCTGCGCGCCGTCCGCGCCAAGGTCACGGGCGACACCCGCCGCGTCGAGCGCATCAAGGACGACCTGCACCGCACGGGCGCGCCTTCGGGGTCGCGCCGCACGCACCGTTCGAGCGCGCTCCTCTCAATCGCGGAGAATCTGGGCCGCCGGCGCGTCTCGCTCGGCGTCATCCTCGTCGCCGCGCTCTCCTTCGGGCTGGCCGTCTGGGGCGTCGCCTACCTGCTCAAGCCCGCGCCCTACAAAGCCACGGCCGCTGCGCAGACTTGGTACGACCGCGGGCTTGAGTCTCTGCGCAGCGGCGCTTACTACCAGGCGAGCAAGGAACTGACGAAAGCCATTGAGGCCGACTCGAAGTTCGCCATGGCGCACGCACGTCTGGCTGAAGCCTGGACCGAGATGGGCTACGCCGACAGCGCCAAGGACGAGATGCTGCTCGTCTCGCCGCTCGTCCCCGACCGCTCCGTGCTGACCGACCGCGACGGGCTCTCGCTCGATGCCATCAACGCTTTCGTCTCGAACGACTTCACGCGCGCCGTCACGGCCTACGACGAAGTCGCGCGCACGCACTCGTCGGACTCGCACGCCTTCGTTGACCTGGGCCGCGCCTACGAGAAGAACGGCGAGACACCGAAGGCCATCGAGAAGTACGTGCGCGCCACGAGCATGGACCCGCAGAACGCGCTCGCGTACTTGCGCGCCGGGGTTCTCTACGGCCGCCAGCAGAACTTGCTCGGCGCGCTGGCCGCCTTCCAGAAGGCCGAGGAGATTTACAAGCCGGCCGCCAACATCGAGGGGCAGGCGAGCGTCTTCTACGAGCGCAGCCAGGTCTACATCACCGCCGGCAGGTTGGAGGAGGCTCGCGCCGAATTGCAGCGGGCGCTTGAGCTGGCGACCGCCAGCGGCAACGACTCGCAAAGAATCAGCACGCTCCTGCAACTGGGCCGCCTGGCCTACACCGAAGGGCAGACCGCCAGGGCGCAGGAGTTCGCCAACCAGGCCATAGAGTTCGCGCAAGGGCGCGGGCTCGACGACCTGATCGCGTTCGGGCTGAAAAATCTGGGCTACACTTACGTCCTCGACGGTAAATACGCGGAGGCCGAGAAGACTTACCAGCGCGCGCTGGAGTTCGCCAAGCGGAACAAGTCGCGGCTGCGCGAGGCCGAAGTCCTGCAAAATCTCGCCAACCTCTACATACAGCAACTGCGCACCGACGAGGGGCTGGCCCACGCGCAGCGGGCGCTCGACTTCTTCGAGCAGGGCGGCTTTCGCTCGAACATACACTCTTGCCTGACGCTCATGGGACGGGCCAACCGGCGCAAGGGCGATTACGAGGCGGCCCTGCGCTACTTCCGGCAGGCGCTGGATTTGGCACAGTCTACCGGCTACAAGTCGCAGATAGCTTTCTCCTACGGCGAGATCGCCACGGCGCTCGCGGAGCAGGAGCGTTACCCGGAGGCGCTCGCACACTACACGCGCAGTTTCGAGATTCATCAGTCTTTGGACGACCGGCGCAACATGGCCTACAACCTGATGAACCGCGGCTACGTCTTGTGGCGGCTGGGGAATTCGAGCGAAGCGCGCGCGTCGCTCAACCAGGCGGCGGAACTGGCAGGCGCGCTCGAAGGCGGCGTCAAACCCGTCCTCGCCGAAGTGGCTTTGCACCAGGCGGAAATCGAACTAAGCGAGCGTCACTTCCCCGAAGCGGTTGCGTCCAGCCGTCGGGCGCTGGAACTGTCCGGGGGCAAGTTCGAGGGAATCTCTCTACAGGCCAAATCCGCGCTCGGGCAGGCGTTGGCAGGAAGCGGCCACGCGGGCGATGGGCGCAAGGAGTGTGAGGCGGCGGTCGAGATGGCCGCGCGCGCGGGCGACGCGTCGCTGCTTTCGAGAACGAAACTCGCGCTCGCCGAAGTACTGTTGGAGGCTGGCGACGCGCGGGGCGCGCGCACCGCCGCACTCGAAGCGAGAGAGAGATTCAATCGCGGGGGGCAGCTCGAATCCGAGTGGCGCGCCTGGGTCGTCGCCGCGCGTGCGAGCCGTCTCGCCCGGGACGACCAGGCCGCCTCCGAGCAACTCGCACGCGCCGCCGAAGCGCTCTCGCTGCTTCGTCAGAAGTGGGGCGCGGAAGCGACGGACGTTTACCTCAAAAGGCCCGACATAGAGTTTTCGCACAAACAACTCGGCGAAGCAGTCACCGCCGAAAAGTAACTCACATCAAAACGTAAAGGAGAAATTGACATGACCCTAGATGAAAGTAACCTGGGCGACCCGGATGTGCCGGGCGACAGCGTGACAGACGACCCGGACGAAGGCGGCGAAACCCAGACGGCCGGCGACCCAGACGTGCCGGGCGGCAGCGCTAAAGCGGGCGACCCGGACGTGCCCGGCGCGAACGCGAAACCGGGTGACCCAGACGTGCCGGGTTAACAGACAACAGACGATAAGGCGCTAAAGCGCTGAGCGTCGAAGCGCCCGAATCGTCTTCAACTATGCGTCGCTCAACGGGTGTGCGAAAACGTTGAGCGGTTCGCCTCACACTTGCGCGGCGCGCGAAGTCCAGCCAAGACCTCGCGCGCCGCGCATTTTCCTAAACTGAAAACTCGTGAATCGAAAACTCGTAAATCGAAAACTCGTAAATCGTAAATCGTAAATCGTGAATCGGAGAACGGTCTTTCTTTTTCGATTCACGATTTACGATTTACGATTCACGGCTTTTATATAGTTGTACGTGGCGCGCGAACTCTTGGGCGGCGTCTTCGGTCTGGTCCGCATTGACGGGCAGGGCGGCGCGCGTCTTGCGCCGTTCGCTGAAGGCGGCCGAGGCGATTGAGGCGAGCCACCAGAAGGTTTCGCGCGCGCTGAGGTGTTCGCGCACGCGCTGGAAGATGCGCGGGTAGAGCTTGGCCGTGCGGCCCAGCAGCCGCTTGAGCGCGCTGAAGCTCATGCGGTCCTGAAACAGCTCGCGGCGCACGCGCTCGTCGAGTTGATGAAGCGCGGCCATGACGGCGTTCAAAGTCTCGTTGACCGCGCCGGGCGCGCCCTTCGGCGTCGGGCGCAAAAACTCCGCGAAGCTCGCCAGCTCCGCCACGCGCGGCTCGCGCGCGCTAATCTCCGAGAGCGAAGCGGCGTCGAGCAGGTCAGCCTTCAGGGCCAATTCCGTCAGGTGCGTCTGGCACTGCAAGGCGCGCACGTGTGCGCCCGTGTTGTTGAGCGTGAGCGGGCTCGCCGCGCCCGCCGCCTCGCCCACGAGTACGACACGGTCCTCGGCCGTACACCGCTGTCTATCACTGATCCCGCGACGGTTGAATGCCGGGGCGTAGCCGAACACGGGCCTGACGACGCGCCACTGCGCGCCTGCGCGCTTGTAGCGCGGGAGCGTCTCGAAGTAGCGCTCGAAGAGCGCGAGCAAAGACTTGTCCGCCGGCGAGTCAACCGCGTCGTAGAAGAAGAGCTGCGTACTGTACTCGTCGCGCGCGCGGCTCCCCGCGAAGCCCTCCCAGATAAGCTGGCGGTGGTCGCGCGCGTCCTCGTTGCTGACCAGAATCTCGCCCACGTTGAAGTCAACCTGGTCGGGCGCGGCCCCGCGCGCGAACCCGCGCGCGACTGTGCCGACCGCCGGGCAGACGTGCGTCACGCTGCGCCCTTCGTTCAACTGCCGCGAGACGGGCGAGTCCGCGTCCGTTCCGTCAACGAAGAGACGCGCACTGAAGAGCCGCCGCCTGCCTGTGCGAGTCTCCTCCGCCTCGATTGTGACGCGGTGTGGCTCTACGTAGCAGCGCACGAAGCGCAGGCCGCTCATCAGGGCGGAATTGGTTTCGCTCGCCTCAAGCTTGGCGCGGGCGCGCTCCAGAAGCTCGTCGGCCGCGACCGCCACGTCGAGCACGCCGTTGACCCAGAGCGGCGGCGTCTTGACGCGCGAGCCGGCGTCGTGAAACTTGACGAAGCCGGAGCGGTAACGGTTGACGACCGCGGCCTCTATCTCTTCTTTGGTGAAGAGCCCCGCGGCTTCGAGCGCGCGCAGGTCTTCGTCCGAGATGTTCCAACTCCGCACCGCGCCGCCCACCATTCGCGCGTCCATGACCAGCACGCGCCGCTTGTAACGCCAGCTCATGACCGCCGCGTGGAGCAGGCCGAGCGTGCCGCCGGCGTAGATGACTTCAAACTCGCCTTCGAGGGAAAGGGCGGCGGGCGGTGCGCCGCGGACGACGGCTTCGCGCGTTTGCCCACTGCGCCCCATCGCCTCCTGAAAGTTTCGGTCAGCCTCCCAGACGCGGTCGAGCCAGGCTTCGCGGTCAGGGAGCGCGCCAAAGCTGGCGACCGTCAGCGGGTAGCGTTTGCGATACGCGGAGAGGTCCGGCGCGCCTTGCGGCCTGCGTGGTTTTGAAAACAGAGCGGTCATAAAAGAGAAAAAAATTCCGCCGCGAAGAGAAAAATATGCCGCGCGCGTCGAGACACAAAGGCTTAACGCGTGTGCACTAAAATCAAAAACCAGAGAGCGACTGTGCTTTGGCGTGAGTGTAGCCGATGAGCGCGCCGCGAGTCCAGGAAGCGACGCGGAGATGCGGAGACGCGGCGACGCGGCGAGAAAAAACCAGTGAGTCTTTATCGCCGCGTCTCCGCGTCTCCGCGTCTCGCTAGACTCTTCTGCGTGTTATCAACCCGATGACGACGACGAAGAGGGTCGCGCCGATGATTGACCAGATGATGGGGAACTTTGTCCCGCCGATTTCGAGCATGTAAAGCTCCGGCAGCTTGAGGGCGCGGGCGATCCACAAGCCGATGATCGCGCCGATGAAGCCGAGCGCGATGGAGACCAGGCAGCCGCCGCGCGAGAACCCGCTGATGGCCTGCCCCAAAGCGCCGCACAGCCCCGCGACCAGAAGTAGAATGAGCACGTCAACCCAAGTCATAAGAAACCTCCAATCAGGAGTCAGAATACAGAAGTCAGGAGTCAGAAGAAAAGAAAGTCAGAAGAAGAACAGTCAAAGCCTTTCATTCTGACTTCTGACTTCTGTCTCCTGAATTCTGCCCTTACTTGTGGCACGATTGCTCGCCGTCGCCGTGCGCGGCGCGGTTGGCGTCTGCCCCGCAGTTCCAGCGCACGGCGCCGCCGAAGGTCATCTCGCTCGTATACTCGAAGTCGCCCTGGTTGCTGTTTGTGTTCTTCGTGTCCACCGCGTCGCGCTCGACCTTGACCTTGTAGACGCTCGTCTTGGCTTTGATGGAGTCGTGGACGCGCCACGTCGTGTTGTTGCGGACGACGACGGGGGCGGACTTGTCCAACCCCATGATGTAATCGGCGGCGAACTCGCCGAAGTCCGCGACCTTCAGGAGATTTTTCCTCTGGTCGTACTCCTGCTCCACGCCCGTGTAGCTGATTTTGTCCGCGATCTCTTTGGCCTTCTGCTCGGATTCCTCCGCGGGCGCGCGCTCTATGACGCGCGCCATGATGACGCGCAGGGCTTCGCGCTGGCGCTCGTTCGCGCGCTCGTCCATGAACATGTAACGCCCGTTCTTCAAGTCCGCCGACCCGAAGTGTAAATCGTCGAGCACCACGTCGCCGTAGTTCCCTTTGCGAATGTGGTACGAGTAGAACGGGTAACAGTAGGAGTGCGGCGACGGCCCCTCGCCGAAGTTGCACGAGCACGGCACGGCGCAGGTGCAGGCTTCCGTGAGCGCGCCCGCGATCTTCCAGGAGTTAGCCGCTGCCGGAGCTTCAGCCGCCGCTTCGTTCGACGGCGGAGGGGGCGCAGCGTTGTTCACGCGCGCCGCCCTGTTTCTGGCAACGAAGTAGGCGGCCGCGCCGAGCACGCACGCCGCCGACAGGACGGCCAGCAGGATAATGACGAATCGCCTGCCCGGTCTCTCTTCAGCCGCGAGCGTCGTCCGCGAAAATTTCCTTCGTACTCAAAACTACTTCTCCCGCGTTGTCGGATGCGTCTTTAGTGTCGCGCGAAAATCTTAAACGGGCAAGCCTCAGCGCCCGAAGTCGTTTCTCACGACCTCGCCGCCTTTCATGACGAAGCGCACGCGCTCAAGTTCCGTGATGTCGCGCGTGGGGTCGCCCGAGACGGCGATGATGTCTGCGTACTTTCCGGCCTCAATCGCGCCCATGTCGTTCGGCCTCTCAAGGAGATCGGCGGTCACAATCGTTGCCGACTGAATCGCCTGCATCGGCGTCATCCCATAGCGGACCATGTAGGCGAACTCCTTGGCCTGGTTCACGTCCCAACTGTAGCCGCCCGCGTCCGTCCCGTAAGCGATCTTCACGCCCTTGCGCACGGCCGCGCCGAACGCCTTGGCTTCGAGGTCGCGCATCGTCAGCCAGATGGGAGCGCCGGCGGCCGCCCGGCCCTCGGCGACGAAGACGCCGACGTAGATGGTCGGGCACCAGTACGTGCCCTGACGGACCATGCGGTCCATCATCTCCTCGTCCAGCCCGTAGCCGTGCTCTATCGAATCAACGCCGACT
Organism: uncultured Acidobacteriota bacterium; assembly: GCA_963711585.1. GTDB lineage: Bacteria > Acidobacteriota > Blastocatellia > Pyrinomonadales > Pyrinomonadaceae > QHXM01. Next base: position 123,705 of record CAVQEU010000002.1, read on the forward strand.
TTCAACGAGGCTTCGATGCCTTCGCGCCCCATGGCGTGCGCGGCGACGCGCCGGCCCAGGCGGTGCGACTCGTCAACCAGCGCCTTCATCTCCTCGTCCGTGAAATTGACCCAGGAGTGGAGCGCGCCGTCCTTCATGAAGTAGCGGCGGTCGGCGTAGAACTTGATCCAGTCCGCGCCATACTTGACCTGCTCGCGCACCGCCTTGCGTATGTTGTCGGGTCCGTCAACTATCTGTACGCCTTCGGGCATTTTCAGTTCCCACGAATAACCGTTGAGCGGGTACATGCCCGTGGCGGAAAACGCGCGCGTCGAGACGAACATGCGCGGCCCCTGGATGACGCCGCGGTTGATGGCCGTCTTCACGTCCACGTCGGCGTACATGGCGCCCTCGGTCTCCAAATCGCGCATCGCCGTGAAGCCGTTCATCAGGGCCGTCTTCGCCGCGACCGTCGCGCGGATGGTGCGGTACGGGATGGATTCTTTGAGCAACTGCTCGTCGTAGTCCGCTGCCGTGATGTCGCCTTGCAGGAGGACGTGCGTGTGCGCGTCGGTCAGCCCCGGCAGGACCGTAGCTTTCGAGAGGTCTATGATGCGCGCCGAAGGATGCAGGAGGGCGGTGCGGCTGTCGAAGGGGCCGACCGCCTTGACGCGGTCGTTCTCAATCAGGATGCCCTGGTTTTCGAGCACACGACCCGCGCGCACATCCACCAGGCGACCAGCCTTGATGAAGACCAGCGAGCTTTTCTTGCCGCCCGCGCGCGGCTGCGCGATGGCGATTGCGCGTGAGAGAACAAGAGCAGGGCGACGAGGAGGACGAAAGTTTTAGAGAGCGTCCCGAAATCTTCATTCAACCCTTTGCGCCTTACGTCTTCTCTTCGCGCCTTTGCGAGAAACAGCCGTTCACGCAAAGGCGCAAAGTAAAAACGTAAAGGCGCAAAGGGGTTGAGTCAATGCGTGGCTTGAATTGTGAAACGGGCTCTTGTTCAAGGTTTTTCTCCTTCAGAAATTTGGTCTTTCAATTTTTTGGGATGGCTCCTATAATCGAAGTCGTGCGGCGTGCAACTAGGCCGCGCGCCGGGCGCATCAGAAGAGACGTCGCCGGCCCCCCGGTTAAACGACCTCATTACACAGCTCAAGAAAATTTCAGGAGATTAAGAAATGCGTAAGTTTTTTATCGCCGCACTCATCGTCGCAGCGTCTTTCACCGTCGGCCTCGCGCAGACCCAGGAGGGCGGGACTCAAAACGAAATCCCCAACATGGGCCGCGCGCCCAAAGAGATTAACGGCGTCGGCCGCCTGGATTTGCGCATCGTGGACGAGGACGGCAACCCCGTCAAAGGTGCCTACGCGCACCTCGAATCCGAGCGCACGGACGGCTACTTCTGCGAGTCCTGGAACTCCAGCGACGACCGCGGCGTCGCCGTGCTCCCCCCGATTCACATGGGCAAGCTCACGCTCAAAGTCAAAGCCAAGGGCTACGAGACGCAGAAGATCGAAGTCTCGCTCGCCTCACTCTCCGAGCCCGTCCGCGTCGTCCTGCACAAGAAGTAACGGAAGAGCAGAATTCAGGAGCCAGAATCCAGAATCCAGAATGAAAGGCTGAGAACCGTTCTTTAGTTTTATTCTGACTCCTGGATTCTGAATTACTGGATTCTGCTTTTTCAGCTTGCCAGGCGTCTGCGATTCTCGCCGTCCCAGGTTTGGCCCGCGTCCTTCTCTTGACGCCCGCGCTGTTCCGCGAGCGGAATCAATTCGTCCAGAGCGTCCCGCAGCCGCCGCGTCTGTTCAAGCGTGAGCAGGAGCGTCGGCGCTCGCTCGCCGTGCCCTTCGAGCGCGAGCGCCACCATCTCGTCCATGAAAAGCGAGACGCGTATGTGTCCGTCGCCGTCGCGCCGCCCCGTGCGAATGTCCATCTCGTGTTTCATAAAAGCAGTGACAAGTAATAAGTGACAGGTGACAAGTAAGAACCGGATTTTAGCTCGTCACTCGTCACTTGTCACTCGTCACTGCTTTTCCGATCCATTCGCGTGCTACGTCCCTCTTGTCGCGTTTATTTCCGTCCACTTCATTATTCAGGCGTCGCATCTCTTCGGTCGAGAGACGCCCTTCGAGGAGCGAGAGGACTTCCCTTGCTGCGGGGACGCGCGCGAGCGTGTCGCGGCGCACGAGGATGACGGCCTCGTAGGGCGGGAAGTAGCGGCGGTCGTCTTCGAGTTGGAAGAGGTCTAAGGCGGAAATCAATCCGTCGGTCGAGTTGCCGGCGATTAGATCAACCTGGCGTGTGGCGAGCGCGCGGTAGGTGAGCGACAAGTCCATCTCGCGCGGGGCTGCCGCGAATTTCAGATTATAGGTGCGCGCGAATCCAGGATAGCCGTCGGCGCGCGACATGAAATCCTGCCCGAAGCCCGCGCGCCAGTTGACGGCGTGCGGCACCGCGTCCGAGACGGTTTTCAGATTAAGTCTGCGCGCGTCCTCGCCGCGCACCAGCACGGCGAAAGTGTTGTCGAAGCCGAGCGGCGGGCTGACCTCCGTGTTGAACTTCTCGACGTATTCACGCTTGACCGTCTCGTAAACGCGGCGCGGGTCCGTGTCGAGCGGGTGTTTGAGAATCGCCATGTAGGACGTGCCGGTGTATTCGGGGTAGGCGTCAATCTGCGCCGCTGATGAGCGATTCGTGCGGCACGTTTCCGGCCAGCTCGAAGGTCCTGACGACCTCCACGCCGCGCGCCTCCAACATCTGCGCGAAAATCTCCGCGAGCAGGACGGACTCCGTGAAATCCTTTGAGCCGACGACCACGCGCGGGCGGTTCACGCCGTCCCCACTCGAAGCAGAGCGCGACCCGCGCCACACGACGTAAGCGCCTCCGAGCACGACCAACGCGAGCGCGCCCCACGCGAGGACGCGCAGAGCGAGCGGTCTTCTTTTCGCCGCACGCTTGCGCGTGGGGTCGAAACGTTTTTCCAGTAGACCCAGCCCGAAGTCGGCCGCGAGCGCCATCAGCGCCGCAGGGACAGCGCCCGCCAGGAGCAGGTGATTGTCGTACTGCCGCAGGCCGCGAAAGATGTACGTGCCGAGGCCGCCCGCGCCGACGGCCGCGGCAATCGTCGCCACGCCGACCGAGATAACGACCGCGACTCTCACGCCCGTCAGAATCACGCTCGCCGCGAGCGGCAGTTCCACCTGCCACAGAATCTGGCGGTCTGTCATCCCCATCGCGACCGCCGCCTCGCGCACGTTGCGGTCCACGCCGAGAATGCCGGTCACGGTGTTGCGTATGACGGGCAGCAGCGCGTAGAGCACGAGCGCGACGATGGCCGTGCGCGCGCCGATGCCGCCGAGGAATGGGAGCGGGATGAGAAAGCCGAAGAGCGCCAGGCTCGGCACGGTCTGCATGACGTTGGCGAAGCCGAGCACGGGCGTGCGCAAGGAAGGGCGGCGCGAGAGCAGTATGCCGAGCGGGAGGCCGATGGCGACGGCAATCGAGGTCGAGACGAGCGACGAGCACCAGATGCTCGCCCATCAGCGTGACGATGTCCTGCCAGTTGGCTCTCAGGAAATCGGACCAGCCGCTCAACGCTCGTCCCTCCCCGTCGCGAGAGCGAGCTTTTCATCATCGAGGCGCAACGTCTCTATGTAGGCTCGCGCGTGCGGCTCGCGAGAGCGCAGGAATCCTTCCGGCGTTTCGAGCAGGACGACTCGCCCGGCGCTCATCAGCCCGATGCGAGTCCCCAGGAGCAGCGCCTCCCTCACGTCGTGCGTCACGAAGATGACGGTCTTGCCGAGTTGCTTCGATAGTTCCTTGAACTCCTTTTGCAGCGACGCGCGCGTTAAGGGATCGAGCGCGCCGAAGGGTTCGTCCATCAGCAATAGCGGCGGCTCGGCCGCGAGCGCGCGCGCCACGCCGACGCGCTGGCGCTGCCCGCCCGACAATTCAAACGGGTAGCGCCCCGCAAACTTCTCCGCGTCCAAACCGACGAGCCGCAGCAACTCGCGCACGCGCGTCTCTATCCGCCCCTCTTCCCACTTCTCCAACGTCGGCACGAGCGCCACGTTCCGCTCCACCGTGAAATGCGGAAACAACCCCGCCTCCTGAATCACGTACCCCGTCCGCCTCCGCAAACGAATCGCGTCCCACTCCCTGGTGCTCTTGCCCTCGACCAACACCTCCCCCGCCGTCGGCAGCAGCAGCCGATTCACGAGCCTCAGCGTCGTCGTCTTCCCGCACCCGGACTCGCCCAGCAGGACGAGCGTCTCGCCGCGCGCCACGCTCAGGCTGAGGTCGGAGATAATCGGCGACGCCGCTCCCCTCACGCCGTAACTCACGTTGCGGAACTCGACGAGCAGGGTAGTTGCTTGTTCAGGCGTAGACATGCTGGACGAAGATTAAAGACAAGTTGCCTCATAATTCAAGCCTTTGGGCCTTACGTCTTAACTTAGCGCCTTTGCGAGAAACTAAAACCGTTCACGCAAAGGCGCAAAGAAGGAAAAACGTAAGGCGCAAAGGGGTTGAGTTTTAGAAAGCACTGTCACGCGACGCGCAGGTATTCGGCGACGCGTTTGCGCGAGTGGTGCCAGGAGCCGTGCCAGTTACGCAGGAGGATGTCTGCCGGGCAGACTTCGTCCTCTATGACCTGCTCGGAGAGTATGTCCAGGTACGCGGCCTCAGTGGGCGCGGTCCTTTCGAGACCATTGCGCGCGAGCCTGACGACCTCCCTTGCGATGCCCAGCACGTTCACGCCCTCGTGGCGCGCTTCCAGCCCGTCGCGCGCCACGCGCTCTTGCAATCCCCTCATGCCTTCGGGGCCGAGCGCGGGCGCGATGCTCAACGCCTCCGTGAGCGTGGCCGCGTCGTACATCAAGCCCTTCCAGAGGGCTTGCAGCGCGAGCGTCATCTTGAGATTGCCGCTGTCCGCGCTGCGCATTTCGATGTGTTGCTTGAGTCGCGCCTCCGTGAAGATGGTCGTCAGGTGGTCTGCCCAGTCGCCGAAGACCGGGCGGACGCCGTCGCACCCGTGGGCCAGAAACTCCCTGAACTTCATCCCCGTCGGCCCGTGCACGTAGCGCCCGCCGCGCTGCGCGAAGATCATCGGCACGTCGAGCGCGTATTGGACGAACTCGTCCGGCGAGAACTCTGTATGAAGCGCGGCGGGCGCGACGCCCGTGCGGTCAGGGTCCGTGTCGAGCCAGGCGGCGGCGCGCGTTGACTTGTAGCCGGAGACGCGGCCGTCCTCGAAAGGCGAGTTGGCGAAGATGGCCGTGACGACTGGGGCGAGGCGGTTGCCGAGTTGGAACTTTTGGGCGAGGTCTTCCGCCGCGCCGTAGTCAAGGTTGGTCTGCGCCGCGCAGGTCCGCGTCATCATGTCCCAGGCGCGCGCGCCGCGACGGCCCAGGTACGGGCGCATCACCTCGTAGCGCGCTTTCGGAAACCAGTGCTGCTCGGCGAGCGTGCGGAAGGGGTCGAAGCCGACGGCGAGAAAGGCCAGGCAGTCGCCCTCCGCGATTTCGCCCAGGCGCGCGAGGTAGCGGCCGATTTCGCGCTCCACGTCCGCGAGGCTGCGCTGCGGCGCGCCGGAGAATTCGACCTGCCCGCCCGGCTCAATCGTCAGCCGGTTCATCTGCCCCGCGTCCACTTCTATCAGCACGTTCTCTTCGTGGACGAGATTGTTCGAGCTGGGGGCGAAGCCCGCGAGCACGCGCTGAACCTGCGCGGGCCTCAGGCGCTCGTAGTCGCTTCTCACGTCGTAGCCGAACAACTCAAGCTCGACGCCGCACATCCAGTCGGCGCGCGCCCTCGCGCCGCGCCGCAAGTTCTCGACGAAGAGCGGCGCGCTCTTCTCGCTCACAGGGTCCGTCAAAAGCGGGAAGACCTCGCGCGCCGTCGCCACCTCCGTCGCGGCGCAAGATGCGTCTCGCGCTTCGATTGTTTCGTCGTGAGCCATTGTTATTCAAGTAATCAGTAGTCAGTAATCAGTAATCAGTTTTTAGCTGACGACTGACTACTGACTACTGGTTACTGATTACTTTCCACAGCGATGAAAAGATTGCTGCTGAACTGTTCGCGCTCGTCGAGCCAGGTCCGGGCGCGTGTGTAGCCGGTCGCGGCCGCCAGTTCCGAAAGACCCGCGAGGTCGTACTTGTAAGAGTTCTCCGTGTGAACGCGTTCGCCCTCGTCGAACTCGATCTCCATTTCGAGGCGGCGGATCGAGACGCGTTGGGCGCGCAGGCTCTGTATGTAGACTTCGACGCGGCCGCGTTCTTCGTTGTAAATGGCTTGATGGCGGAAGGCGCGCAAATCGAAGTCAGCGTCCAACTCGCGGTTGATGCGTGCGAACTGGTTGAGGTTGAAGGCGGCCGTCACATTCAGCGAGTCGTCGTAGGCGGCTTCGAGCACACGCGCGGACTTCTTCAAATCCGCTCCCAGGAGCAAAGCATCGCCGGGCGCGAGCACGCGGCGCAGGGCGCTCAGGAAGGTGTGCGCCTCCGCGGGGTCGAAGTTGCCGACGTTCGAGCCGAGGAAAAGCGCGAGCGTGCGCCCGGCGCGCGGGCGCTCTTTGAGCGTGCTGATGGCGTCGTAGTAGTCTGCCGCGTAGGCGTTGATTCTGAGGCGCGGGTAAGATTGCAGGAGCACGCGCGAGCTGTTTTCGAGAGCCGAGGCCGAGATGTCCACAGGCGTGTAGAGCAGTTCCTCCTGCCTTCTTAGCAGCGCTTCGATGACGAGGCGCGTCTTGAGTGCGCTGCCGCTGCCCATCTCCACGAGTGAAACCTTTTCGCCCGCAACTTCATTAACAATCGCGTCCGAGTGGCGCGTGAGAATTTCGTTCTCAGCGCGCGTCAGGTAATACTCCGGCAGGAGGCAGATGGCCTCGAAGAGTTGCGAGCCCAGCTCGTCGTAGAAGTATTTCGGGTAAAGGTGCTTCGGGCTTGCGGAGAGGCCCGCGCGCACATCGTCAGCGAACCGCGCGCGCGCGTCCTCGCGGACCAGGTTGTGTATGACGAGGCGTTCCGAGTGAGGGCTGTCGGGCGTGTTCACGGGCATCGCGAGTCCCTTTACGTGTTAATGAGATTATAAAAGCTGAAGATCAAGCTTCGGCTTACTTGCTTGAGAAGCTCAAATTTGAAAGTCCGAATTTGAAATTAAGTTGATAACGCACGCCTGCCCGCTCCCGTCCTTCTGCTATGATAGCTCATCGGCGGGCATTCACAATACGCGGCGGGGGTCGGGAACAGATTTGGCTGAGCGAGAGATCGAAGAGATCAAGAGGGAGATGGCGGAGACGCGCGCTCAGACGCTCGCGCTCTTCGATTTGGCGCGCGAGGCGGACCTGCACGAGAGTCCGGGTTTCGGCTTTCGGCCCATCATCTGGCACCTGGCGCACATAGGCGTCTTCGAAGCCTACTGGCTGCTGCAAAAGTTGAAGAATGAACCCGCGCCCGACGAGCGTTACGAGCGCATCTTCGACCCCATCAATACGCCGCGCGAGGAGTCGCGCAATCTGCCGACGCGGCGCGAGATGGAAAGCTACCTGACGCGCGTCCGCGAGCGTGCCTTAAAGCACCTGGACGGCGCGGAGTTTGACGACCGCGAAGCGCGCCTCCTGCGCGACGCCTACGTCTTCCGCCTGGTCCTTGAGCACGAGCAGCAGCACCAGGAGACGCTCGCCTACCTCTTCCAACTGCTCGGCCCCGAGAAGAAGACGCGGCCCGAGACGACGACAGGAACGGGGCTGGGCGTCGCCCCCCGAACGGAATGGGCAGAGCCTGAGATGGTCTTGATCGCCGGGGGCGACTTCGTGATGGGAGCGCGCGGGGACGGCTCGTTTGTTTACGACAACGAAGGCCCTGCGCACACGGTCCACGTCCCGGCGTTCAATCTCGACAAATTGCTCGTGACGAACGAAGAGTACGAGCGTTTCATCGCGGAGGGCGGTTATCAGCGGCGCGAGTTCTGGGACGAAGAGGGTTGGCAGTGGCGCGAGCGAGAGGGTTGGGAGTCTCCGCTCTACTGGACGCGACGAGATGACGGCTGGCGCGTGCGAACGATGTTCGGCGAAGAGGCGGCAGAGGCGCGTGAGCCCGTCACGGGCGTCAGTTGGTACGAGGCCGAGGCTTACGCGCGTTTTGTCGGCAAACGGCTGCCGACCGAGGCCGAGTGGGAGAAGGCCGCCGGCTGGGATGACGCCGGGCAATGTATGCGGCGCTACAGTTGGGGCGACGAGGAGCCGACGCCCGCGCTCTGCAATTACAATTTTTCGTATTGGGGTACGACCCCCGTCGGGAGTTTTCCGGCGGGCGCGACGCCCAACGGGTGTCTGGACATGACCGGCAACGTGTGGGAATGGACGAGCAGTCCGTTCACGGGCTACCCAGGTTTCAAGGCTTTCCCATACCCGGAATATTCGGAGGTCTGGTTCGACGAAGACCACCGCGTCCTGAAGGGCGGCTCCTGGGCAACGCGCAGCAACGTGCTGCGCATCTCGTTTCGTAACTTCTTTCGCCGCCATTTCCGCATCGCCTTTGCTGGGATACGCTGTGCGGCGGACGCGTAATACCCGGTTTCATTACTACATTAGAGCTTCGGGCTCGGCTGGCGCATTCAGTCGAACGCAACTAAAATCGTTAGGGCAGCGTACTAAAGAGGTATTCGCGCAAAGTCTCTCTGGCGCGGACGCGTTTACAAATTTTCAGATGGCAATCAGCACAGGCACGAGTCTCGGACGCTACGAAATCCGCTCCCACATCGGCGCGGGCGGGATGGGCGAAGTCTACCTGGCGCGCGACACCACGCTCGACCGCGTCGTCGCCCTCAAGATTCTGCCGCGCGAGATTGCCACGGACCAGCAGCGCATGCAGCGCTTTGTCCAGGAGGCGAAGACCGCCTCCGCGCTCAATCACCCGAACATTCTGACCATCTTCGAGATCGGCGAAACTGAACGGGCGCGCACTTTATCGCCACGGAGTACATTGACGGCGTGACGCTTCGTCAGCACATGGCTGGCCGCCGCCTGAAGCTCTCCGAAGCGCTCGACATCGCCTCGCAGATTGCCGCCGGCCTGACGGCCGCGCATTCGGCCGGCATCGTCCACCGCGACATCAAGCCCGAGAACATCATGGTCCGCAAGGACGGCTACGTGAAGCTGCTGGATTTCGGCCTGGCGAAGCCGACCGAGCGGCAGGCTTCGCTCGTGGACACGGAAGCGCAGACGAAGATGCTCGTCAACACCTCGCCCGGCATGGTCATGGGGACCGTCTCCTACATGTCGCCGGAGCAGGCGCGCGGCTTCCAACTCGACGCGCGCACGGACATCTGGAGCCTGGGCTGCGTCCTCTACGAGATGGTCGCGGGCCGCGTCCCCTTCGCGGGCCAAACGACGAGCGACGTGATCGTGGCGGTGCTCGACCGCGAGCCTCCGCCCTTGCCCGGCGGGCCTTACGAGACGCCGCTTGAGCTGCAAAGAATCTTACGCAAGGCGCTCAGGAAAGACCGCGAGGAGCGTTACCAGACGGTCAAGGATTTGCTCGTTGACCTGCGCGCCCTGAAGCAGGAGGTTGACTTCGAGGCCAAGCTCGAAACCTCCGTCCCGCCCGACGCGCGCAGCCTCGCGGCCTTCAACACCATCAGCGCGCAAAACTCTTTCGAGACAGAGAGGGCGATGGCGCACACGAGCCACGTCCCCGCGGCCCGCTCCACGCTCGCTTCGGGCCAGCCGGCCGCGCGCCCCGTTAAGGGCGATCAATTCAAGCAGTGGACGGTGCTGGCGCTGGTCGCGGTCTTTGCCGCCGCCATCACTGGGCTCGTCTACATGTACCTGCACCAGCGCGCCAACAAGCGTGCCCCGCGCGCCCTTCAGCCGATGAAGGTCACGCGCCTGACGACTACGGGGAAGAGCACGAACGCGGCCATCTCGCCCGACGGCAAGATCGTCGCCTACATCGTCAACGACGCAGGCCGCCGCAGCCTCTGGGTCCGGCAGGTCGCCACCTCCCGCAACTTGCAGATAGTGGAGCCGGCGGCCGTCGAATTCTTCGGCCTCGCGCTCTCGCCCGACGGCAACTACGTCTACTACTGCACGGGTGCGCCGAACAAACCGATTCGCGAGTTGTATCAGGTGAGCGTGCTCGGCGGTGCGCCGAAGAAGATCATCTCGGACGTGGACACACCTGTCACCTTCTCGCCCGACGGCAAGCAGTTGGCCTTCATGCGCGGCGAGCCGACCAAGGCCGAGTACGCCCTCATCATAGCCAACTCGGACGGCACGGAAGAGCGCCGGCTCACTTCGGCCAAGTCGCCGCAGTTTTATGAGCAGCTCGCCTGGTCGCCCGACGGCCAACGGCTCGCCGTCTCGACCGGGAATTCGTCGTCCGGCAAAGAGATGACCATCGTCGAGGTGAGCTTGACGGACGGGAGCGAGAAGCCTTTGACGCAGGAGAGGTGGCCGGGCGTCGGCCAGCTCGCCTGGCTCTCGGACGGGAGCGGGATGCTGATTAACGCCATCGACAAGGACTCGCGCCTCTCGCAAATCTGGCACGTTGCCTACCCCGAAGGCACTGCGCGCCGCATGACCAACGACCTGAACAACTACACGGGCATCAGCGTGGCCGCGCAGACGGGCGACCTCGTCACCGTGCGCTACGACCAGAGCACGAACATCTGGGTCGCGCCGGGGCTGGCCGCGACCTCGTCGTCCGCGCAGCGCGCCTCGGCCCTGCGCAATGACGCGACGCCCGTGGACGTGAGCCAGGCCAGGCAGATCACGTCGGGCGCGGCCAAGTTCTACGGCGGGACGTGGACGCCCGACGGCCGCCTCGTCTACTCCTCGGACGTTTCCGGCAACCGCGACCTCTGGATAATGAACGCGGACGGCAGCGACCAGAAGCAATTGACTTCCGACTCCGGGACCAATTTCAACCAGGCGGTCTCGCCCGACGGCCGCCACATAGTCTTCGTCTCAGACCGCAAGGACGGGCGTCACAACATCTGGCGGATGGACATAGACGGCGCGAACCCGAAGCAGTTGACCGACGGCAACTACGACCGCAACCCTTCGTTCTCGCCCGACGGCAAGTGGGTTGTGTTCACCTCGATGGGCGCGGCGAACCCGAACCTCTGGCGCGTGCCGATTGACGGCGGCGAGCCCGTCAAGCTCAACGACAAGTTCTCCGTCAGCCCAATGGTCTCGCCCGACGGGAAGATGATTGCCTGCTACTACTGGGACGAGCGGGCCGAGACGCAACTCGTCATCGCGCTCATTCCGTTCGAGGGCGGGCAGCCGGTCAAGACTTTCAATCTGCCGTCGCCGTACGTCCGCTGGACGCCGGACGGGACGGCGCTCACTTACGTTGACTCGCGCAGCGGCGTCTCGAACGTCTGGAGCCAGCCGATTGACGGCGGCGAGCCCGTGCAACTGACCAACTTCAAATCCGACCTCATCTTCGCCTTCGAATGGTCGCGCGACGGCCGCCAACTCGCCTGCGCCCGCGGCATCGTCACGAGCGACGCAGTGCTCTTCAGCAATTTTAGTTAAAGGCAGAATCCAGAATTCAGAATCCAGGAGTCAGAATAAAAACCAGAATCGGTTCTCAGCCATTCATTCTGGATTCTGGATTCTGACTCCTGAATTCTACTTTTTCGCAATTCACCTCGCTTGAGTTCGTCTAGCAAATCTCCCCGGTAAAAGATAAACTCATGCTTGAGCTTCGACGGGAGAGAAAGCGCGATGCCCGCTGCCGACACAGTCCTGCAAGGCCGTTACCGCATCGTCCGCCAGTTAGGCAAGGGCGGGATGGGCGCGGTCTACGAGGCCGTGGACGAGCGCCTGCACCGCACCGTCGCGCTCAAGGAGACGCTGGCCGAGACGGACGAGCTGAAGCGCGCCTTCGAGCGCGAGGCGCGGCTCCTGGCTAACCTGCGCCACCCCGTGCTGCCGAAAGTGATTGACCACTTCTCGGAGGACGACGGGCAGTTCCTCGTCATGGAGTTCATCCCCGGCAGCGACCTCGGCGAACTGCTCTCGCGGCGCTCGCGCCCCTTCTCGCCCTCGGAAGTCCGCCGCTGGGCCGACGATCTGCTGGACGCGCTCGACTACCTGCACACGTTCGAGCCCCCCATCATTCACCGCGACATCAAGCCGGCGAACCTGAAGCTCACGGCACAGGGCAAGGTCACACTCTTAGACTTCGGTCTGGCGAAAGGCGCGGCCGGGCAGATGACGCGCACCACTTCGGGCTTGAGCGTCATAGGCTATACGCTCAACTACGCCGCGCTCGAACAGATTCAGGGCGAGCGCACGAGCCCGCGCTCCGACCTCTATTCCCTGGCCGCCACGCTCTACCATCTCTTGACGAACCGCGCCCCCGAAGACGCGCTCAAGCGCGCGGCGGACATCCTGGACGACAAGGAAGACCCGCTCCCGTCCCCGCACACAGTCAACGCGGAAGTGCCGGAAGAATTCTCGAACGTGCTGGTGAGCGCGCTCTCTTTGAAGCCTTCACGCCGACCGGCGACCGCCGCCGAGATGCGCGAAGCGATCAGTGAGAAATCGCCCGCGGTCTTCGCGCGCGTCGTGCCCATCGAGGATGATGAGATGACGCGCGTCAACGCGCCGTCCACGCCACGCTCGGGCCGCCTCCCGGCTATCGGCATCGGCGGCGACCCGACGATGGTGCTGACTCCGACGGCCGCCTCGCCGCCCGCGCGGCCGAACAACGGCGGCGGCGCTGCCGTGGCCGTGAAAGACCGCGCAACGCCCGAAAGGAAGCGCAGCGCCAAAAAATGGTGGCTGATAGGAAGCGGCGTCGCGCTGGCCCTGGCGATGGCGGTGGCCGTCCTTCTGCTCTGGCGCGCGTCGGGCAACCGAGCCGTCACGCCCGCGACAGCCCCGACCGCTTACGACGCGGTGCCCGTGCCCTTCCGCGACGCGCTGCCCTCGGTCGTCAGCCTGACGATGCAGGACGCGAGCGGCCGCGTCACGCGTCAGGCCAGCGGCTTCTTCTTCAAGTCTGACGAACTGGTGACCGCGCTCCCGGTCATCGAAGGGGCCACGCGCGGGAGCGTCACGTTCGTCGGCCAGAGTAATGCTCTCGAAGTAACAAGCGTCACGGGCATCGACCGCGAGCACGAATTGGTGACGCTCCGTGTGGCGCGGGCCAAGGCGCCGGGGCTCGCGCTCGGGAACCGAAAGGACACGACGCTCAGCGACAAGGTGGCCGTCGTCGGCGCTGGCACAAAAGCCGAAGCCGCTTACGCGCCCGGCACAATCTCCGGCTACGGCGACGAGGACCGTATAGAAGTCAACGTGCAGGCCGCGCAGAGCGTGACGGGCGCTCCGCTCCTCAACGCGCAAGGCGAAGTCATAGGCGTCGTCGTCGTAGCCTCAGGCTCCGGCCGCGCCGTGGCCGCCTCAGCCGGCAACCTGGCCGACCTCTTGCGAAGCAAGCAGCAGCCCATGTCGCTCGCGCTCGCCGCGACGAAAGACGTGCTCTACGACTGGCGAAAGCACGACCCCCTGCCGCGCCCGAGCCTGGACAAGGCCCAGGAGGAGAAGATCATCACGGCGGTCGCGCGCGCGCATCAGGAGAAAGCGCCGCAGCCCGCACCCACGGCGAGCCCCGAGGCGTCCCCGCAGACGGAAGGCAGCGGCGGGGCGCAGCCCGGCAGTCTCTGGGACAAGCTCCTGGGCGAGATGAGCAACGCGACCGTCTCGGCCGTCGCCGAAGGCTCCTTCACGGCTGCGGGCGCGAAAGAGACGGCCTACATCATAGACACGCATTCGGGCAGCCCCGCGGACAACGACGGCCCCAAATACCTAGCCATCTTCTCGGGCGAGAATTACGTCGCGGACTACCCTGTGCCAAATCTCTCGCTCATCGTGCGCCCCCTGGATTTGAACCGCGACGGCGTGAACGAATTGTTGCTCGGCTACTACTACATGCAGATGGGGCAGGCGATGGAGTGGGCCAAGCTCGTGCAAATCCAGCAGGGGCAGTTGCGCGTCATCAAGGACTTCGGCACGACCTACTTCAACGCCTGCGAGGCGGAGCTGGAAAACAATCCGGGCCTCGCCGCGGCGGTCGTCTTCCAGGCTCCCGCGCCCGCGGGCCAGATGCCCGAGCTGCGCGTGGACAACTACAAGGCCGCCTGCCCGGCCGAGGGCGCGGACGCGCAATGGAAGTACACGAATGAAGCGAAGCTGCCGGAAAAGTGAAGATGAGCGAGTTGACTGAAGAGCGTTGGGCCGTTTTGAGCGAGCGCGGCTGCGAGGCGATGGGGCTGACCTACGCGCAGGCGAGGGAGTTGATGCGCGCCCTCTTGCGCGAGCGCGTCTCCGGCCTCTCCGTCATCACGGACGCCGCCGCCCGCCGCGCTGAACCCCTCGTCAGCACGCAGCGCGGGAAGGCAAAAGTAAAAAGGTAAAAGGCAAAAGTGAAGACCCTGAAAGGGTCGCACATGATAGCCGGGGGCAAGCAAACGAATGTTTGCGCCGCCCCCGGTTTGACGTTAGAAAACGTTTCGACCCTGAAGGGGTCGCACTTCAACGTTGAAGTGCGACCCCTTCAGGGTCGAAATTCTTTTTCTCATCGTTCCGGGGGCGGCGCTTCGTGCGCTCACGCGCACTTCGCCTGCCCCCGGCTATCATGTGTGACCCCTTCGGGGTCTTTACTTGAATTGAAAATCCGCGATGAGCGGCAGGTGGTCTGAGGCGACGAGCGCGGTGCGGCTGCGGTGCAGCGTCAGGCGAAGGAGTTCGAGGCTATTGTCGTAGTAAACGTGATCCAGGTGCAGGAAGGGAAGCACGCCCGGATATGTCCTGGCGCGCTTCAGGTGATGACGCACGTCCGCGCTCTGCAAGTGTGTGCCGAGCAGCCGCGTCGCGAGGCCGCGCGTCCACTCGTTAAAGTCTCCGAGCGCGACGCGCGCGCCCTCTAGTTTCGCGTTGTTCAATATCTCGTCGCCGACGAGGCGTCGCGCCTGGTGGCGTCGCTCTATGAAGGCCGTGCCGAGGTGTATGTTGAAGACGTGGAGCAGCCGAGTGCCTGCGCCCGCCTCGACCGCTACGTCCGCGCGCAGGCAGCCGCGCCGCTCGCGCCCGCTCCAGGTGATGTCGTAGTTGTGCGCCTCTCGAAACGGCAGGCGGCTCAGGGTCACGTTGCCGTAAGCGCCGCCGTGTAACTTGCGGTTCTCGCCTATGTGATAGTGCATCCCCAATTCTTCGGCCAGAAAGCGCGCCTGGTCGCGCTCGCGCGCCGCTTCACGGACGCTCAACACCTCCTGAAGCGCGATCACGTCCGCCTCCGTCTCGCGCAAGACCTCCGCAATCCGCGACGGGTGCTCCCGCCTGTCCATCCCGCGGCACTTGTGAACGTTGTAGGTGACAATACGCATAAAACAGTAATCAGTAGTCAGTAATCAGTAATCAGTAAAAGCAGTTTGTCTTTGCTGATTACTGATTACTGACTACTGACTACTGCTGACGTTCCAAGACCCAGCCGAGCCATTCGTGCATGCGCTCGAAGATGGAGCGGCGACGCCACTCGTCGTAGGTGACTTCGCGGCTGGCGGCCAGGTCCGTACTGAAATCTTCGGCAAGGCGCGCGGCCAGTTTCGAGTCGCGCGCGGCGAGGTTGATCTCGTCGTTCAGGCCGAACGAGCGGTTGTCGAAGTTGGTCGAGCCGACGACGCCCCACATGCCGTCAATGATCATCGTCTTGGCGTGAATCATCGCCGGCTCGTACTCGTAAATTTTCGCGCCTGCTTTCAACAGGTCACCGAAGAGGCGGCGCGACGAGCGGCGCGTCAGCAGGTGGTCGCTGTGCTGGCCCGGCACGATGATTTTGAGTTCGACGCCGCGCTCGCGCACGGCGCGCACCATCTCAGCCCGCGCGCTCCGGTCGGGCAGGAAGTAGGGCGTGGTGATGTGAATGCTTTCCCGCGCCGCGGCCAGGAGCGTTTGGTAGAGGATGCGCGCGCGGGTCGAGCCGCCGGTCGAGGGCGAGCTGTCAACGACAATCGCCTCCATCGGGTCCTCCACCTCGTTCGGCGGGAAATACTCGCGCCCCGTCAGAATCTCGCCCGAGGCTTCGAGCCAGTTCTCGACGAAGCCGGCCTGTATGCTCGTCACCATCTCGCCCTCGACGCGGAACATGGTGTCGCGCCAGCGCGGGTTCTTCTCGTCGCCCTTGAGCCAATGGTCGGCGAAGCCCGCGCCGCCGACGAACCCCGTGCGCCCGTCAACGACGATGATCTCGCGGTGCGTGCGGTTGTTGAAGCGCGCCAGGGTGTGCCAGCGTAAGGGGTGATACCAGCAGACGCGCCCGCCGGCCGCGCGCAGTTCCGCGAAGTAGCTCTCCCACGACGCGAAGCTGCCGACGGCGTCCAAAACCATGCGCACCTTGACCCCGCTTTTGGCACGCTCGGTCAGCGCCTCAAGGAATTTTTTGGTGACTTCGCCCTTCTGAAAAATATAAGCCTCTATGTTGACGCTGTGGCGCGCACGCCGTATGGCTTCGAGTTCCGCCTCGTAGTAGACCTCGCCGTTGGTCAGGACCTCGACGCGGCCGTGGCGGTGAATCTTCGAGTCGGTGATGGCTTCGAGGACGCAGAGGAATTCGTCGGAGTCGATTGGGTCCGTCTCGCAGGCGGAGATTTTGTAGGCCAGCCCGGGCTCGAAGAGGGCCAGAAAGAGAAGAAGGGCCAGCGCGGCGATGGCGATGATGGCGATGACGAGAAAAGCTGTCGAGTCCATAACCTGCTTGATTGATGAAAGAGCGGAAACGCTTTTCTCACCTGTCGTTGATGAGCGCCCCGACGGTCGTCTCGAAGCCGTCGAGCACGACGCCGCGAATCGTGTCGCCCTCTTTGAATTCCGTCAACTCGAAGTGCTCGCCGCGCCGAACCAACTGCGCGATTGTTTTGGCCTTGGGGTCAACTATCCAGTATTCGCGGACGCCGTTGCGCTCGTAAAGCTCTCGCTTCGTCCGCGCGTCGTGCTTGATTGAGCCGGGCGAGAGGATTTCGACCAGGAACGACGGCGCGCCGTGCACGCGCGTGGCCGCGTCGTGCGCTCTCCGTTTCTTCGTTGGTCAGAAAGAAAGGCGTCCGGCTGGACAACATCGCCGCTCGGCAGAACCACGTCGAGCGGAGAAAAGAAGATGCTGCCGGTCCTCGGTCCGCAGGACAAATTCGTGCAGAGCGAAAGAGAGGTTTCGCAGCACCGCCTGGTGACGGACTGTCGGCGTCGGAGCCATGATGATCTCCCCGTTGATGTACTCAATCGGAAGCATGGACTCCGGCAAGGCCCAGAACTCTTCTATCGTGGCCTTGTACCGTATCAATTGTTCTTCTTCAGCTTCCTCGTCCTGTCGGACAACTTCCGTAGACATCTCTCTCAGTCTCCAATGAAGTTTTCATCTCAAGCTGAACGGGGTGGATCGTGTAGCAAGTTTATCACGCCTGAGAGCCATATGCTCATCACTTTTCGTTCGCGTACCGGCTTCTGATTCGCACGCAGCGTTCGAGGCCGTCCGTGACTTCGAGCACTTTGAGACGCAGGTCGCGGTCGAGGGCGCTCTCGCGCTCAAGAAAATTCTGGACGATTGAGAGCGCTTGCGAGTCGCACTGGCCGCCGATGAAGGCCGCGAGCCAGCCGTTGACGAAGAATATCTTGCGCGTGCGCTTCAGGCGCGGCAATTCCGCGAGCGCCCGGTCGAGAAAGGGCCGCGTCAGCTCTGATTGCTGAATAACATTCAACGGGCCGAAGCTCGCCTCGATCCAACTCTCCGCGAGCTTCGCGTCCGTCAGGTAGGCGTCGAAATATCTCTTCTTCGTTTCGGCGTCGGCGCGCGCCGCGCCTGCCGCGTAACCGTAGCGTCGCGCGTCGTCGGTCGTGTCGGCCTTGCTCTGTGCTTCGAGCAATGCAGGGGCCTCGCGGTCGTCCGTAGTCATGAGCGCCGTGATGATGTCGAAGCGGTCGCGCGAGCGCAACTGCATGCCGGGAATCTTCAATTCATCGCGCAGGATTTTTTTGAGCGTCGCGCGCCCTTCGTCGGTCGTCGCCACGCCCTGAAAGGCGCGAAAGCTGGTGATGCGCAAGCCAGCAGTCTCCGCGCTCAGCATGCGGTCTGTGAGCATTCGTTCGAGACGCGGCACAAGTTCCTTCCTCTGCGCTTCCGAGAGGTAACGGTTGAAGGCCGCCTGCACGCGCGCGAGCACGCCCTGCGCCGTCACCTCGTCGCGCTCGTGCGGCATCAATTTGATCGCCAACTCAATGTAAGCCGTGGGCGCTAATTCCGCCTCGCGCACGCTGTCCCACAAAGAGCCCCAGAGGAGCGCGCGCAGGAACTCGTCGCGGACCTCGCCCAGGTGTTCGAGCACGTAAGCGCGGCTCTCGTCGTCCAGCAGGAAGAGCCCGTAGCCGTAGTCCTCGTAGTTGGCGAAGACGTAAGCCGGGCGACGACGCCCCGTCGCTTCTTTCACAATTGTCTCACCCGCGCCGTCGAGCGTGACCGTCAGAGTCTCCGGCTTGCCCGACTCGTCCGCGAGCAGCAATTGGACGCGCATGGGCCACGCGCCGCCCTCGCCGAGCATGTCGCGCTCGGCGAGAGTGAGACGGCTGATGCGCCCCGCCGAATCCGCCGTCCACTTAACGTGGACGCGCGCCAGGCCACGTCTTCTCACCCACGCCGCCGCCCAGTCGTCCAGTTTGCGGTTTGAGCTGCGCTCGAACGCCCTCACCAAATCGGCCCATTCCGCGTTACTGAACGCGCGCTCGCGCACCAGAGCGCGCACGGCTTGTTGGAATTTCTCAGCGCCCAGATAAAACTCGGCCTGCTTGAGCATCGAGGGCGCTTTCAGATAGACGATGTTTCCGTAAGCGGACTTGGCCGCGGAGAGGTTAGGGATTTCCTGAAAGATGGGGGTCGTACCCTTCGTCACGTCGGTCGTGTAAGCGCCGGGCTTGGTCCGCTGGTAAAAAATCTTCCAGGCGTTCTGCCCCGGCAGAATCTTCTCCATGGCCTTGTAAGCCATGAAGGTCGCGAAGCCTTCTTTGAGCCAGAGGTCGTCGAACCAGCGCATCGTGACGAGGTCGCCGAAC
Organism: uncultured Acidobacteriota bacterium; assembly: GCA_963711585.1. Taxonomy (GTDB): domain Bacteria; phylum Acidobacteriota; class Blastocatellia; order Pyrinomonadales; family Pyrinomonadaceae; genus QHXM01. Next base: position 142,796 of record CAVQEU010000002.1, read on the forward strand.
CACTGGTGAGCGGCCTCGTGGCAGATCAGCTCTGCGCGCGCGGCGAGGTCCACGGCCGTCGGGTCGGTCGGGAAAAGAATCCTCTCCTCGCGCAGGAAGGTCGCGCCCGCGTGCTCCATCCCGCCGTAAGCGAATTCGGGGACGATGACGATGTCGTACTTCGGGAAAGGGTATTTGAAGTCGAAGTAAGCGGCTAGAAATTCCAGTGCCTCGCGGTGCAGGCGGAAGACTTCCGGCAACTCTTTCGACGCGCGCTCGGCCTTCGATTTTCTGACGAAGAGCGACATGGGCACGCGCGAGGTTTTATCCTCGAACTGCTTGAAGGGACCGGCGGCGAATGCAAATAGATAAGTGCTGAGCGGCTCCGTCTCGTGGAACTTCCAAAAGCTGTTCGTCCCGCTGCGGGTGACGATCTCGGCAGCCGTGTTCGTGACGACCGTCCAGGCAGTGAGCGTCGAGACGCTGAGCTGAAAGCGCGCCTTCAGGTCGGGCTGGTCAAAGCAGGGGAAGGCCGTGCTCGCGTCCGACGGCACGAAGAGCGTGTACAAGTATTCCGACTTATCTTCGCGGTCGAGGTAACGCGTCACGGCGCTGCCCGAGGTCGAGATGGGCGACTCGAACTTGAGGCGCACGACGTTCTCGCCCTTCGTCAGATACGCGCCGGGAATCACAAGATGGTCGTTGACCTCACGCGCGTCCGCCACCGCGCGCCCGTTGGCCTCTATGTCCCAGACGCGTGCACGCGCCTGACCCTCTTTCGCCTGCGCCACGCGCCAATCGAGGACGAGTTCCGTCACCTCCGCGTCGAGCGTCACGCGAATCTCCTCGGAGCCCTTCATCAACTCCGCGCCGGGCAGCAGATCAATTTGCAGCTTGTAACGGACGTTGCCATAGTGCGCGGCGCGAAAGCGTGCCAAATCGCGCGCCACGCCCGGCTGCGGGTCCGCGTTTGAACGTTCGTCCATACCGTAAACCACAGCGCACGCGAGCGCCGACAGGAAAGCGGTCAAGAGTAGTCGTGAAATCATCTATAGCCTCTAAAGTAATGGATGCGAGGAAGGCTCTTCCCATCACAGGAAACGCTATTCCCGCTTGCGCGCACGGTCTTCCCTCACCGCAGAACGCCATTCCCGACCGGCGGAAGCCTATGCGCGCGCCTGAGGATGCCTTCCCCGAGCCTGAGAACGTTAATCCCACGCGTGGGGATAACATTCTCGCGCATGGGATTAACGTTCCCATGCGTAGGATTGATGTCCTCACGCGCGGGATTAACGTTCTCACGGGTGAGATTGACATCCTCGCGCGTGGGAACGCCATCCCCACGCGTGAGGACATTAATCCGGGGCGCGGGAGAGTCGAACCGATTCTAAGAATAACCTAACTCAAGGGCGCGCGGGCGCGCACGAAGTCGCCGATGGCGTCGAAGTATGCGCGGCCTCCGACCGTGTCCGTCTCGTTGTGAGATGCGCCCTTGACCTCGTAAAACTGCTTGGGCGCGGGCGCGGCGTCGTAGAGTGCGCGCCCGAAACGATAAGGGACCAACTCGTCCGTGGGGCTGTGTATGAAGAGCACGGGCGCGCGCACACTCGCGATCTTGCTCAAAGAGTCCATCTTCGTGCGCAGGATGAAGCCTGGGACGAAGGGCATCACCTCCGCGGCCATGTCACGTATGGAGGTGAAGCTGGATTGAACGACGAGCCCCGCCGGCTCGACGCGCGTCGCCAGGTCAATCGCCACGGCCCCGCCTAAAGAGTCGCCGAAGACGACGATGTTCGCGGACAAAATCCCGCGCGCACCCGTCAGGTAATCCCAAGCGCCGCGCGCGTCCGCGTACAAGCCCTGCTCCGACGGGCTGCCCTCGCTCCGCCCGTACCCGCGATAGTCAATGATGAAGACTTCGACGGGCAATTCCACCAGCCGCTCCATCATGCTGTAGCGCGACGTAATGTTGCCCGCGTTGCCGTGAAACCAGAGCAGCGTCATGAGTCTTTGAGGTTGCTCGGCGGCATCATCATTGCGGCGCGGCGTGCAATACCAGCCGTGAAGTTTGACGCCGTCCGCAGCCTGAAACCACACGTCTTCCACCTTGACGGAGGCCGCGCCGCGCCTGTCAACGTCCCACGCGCCCTCCGGGTATTTACTGGGAAAGTAGATGAACCGATCTTCGAACAGCATCACGAACGCGACGAGGCCCGCGACCAGCAGCAGCACGATGCGCGCCGTGAGCCAGACGGGCCTGCGGCTCCCCCACAGATTCTTGAAAAATCTTCTAACCAAACTCTCTCGCGTCTTTACCTTTGCGTCTTTGCGCCTTTGCGTGAGAAAAACAGTTTCACGCAGAGGCGCAAAGACGCAAAGCAAAGCTTCGTCTTCTTAGTCGCCAGCGATCTTCAAGACGATCTTGCCGAAGCTCGCGTTGGATTCCAGGCGCTCGTGGGCCTCGCGCACTTCGTCCATCGAGTAGATTTTATCAATCACGGGGCGCACGGTCCCGCGCTCAAGGAGCGGGACGACGTGGGCCGCGAAGCGCCGCGTCGCCTCCGCCTTCTCCTCGACGGAGCGCGCGCGCAAGACTGTGCCAAAGATGCGCAGCCTCTTCATCATCACGACGCCGATGTTGAGCGCGGCGCTCGCCCCCGCGGTCGTCCCGACGAGCAACAGCCTGCCCCTCAAGGCCAGCGCTTCCAGGTTGGCCTGTAAGTATGGGCCGCCCACCAAATCCAGAATGACCTGTACGCCCGCGCCCCCCGTCAACTCGCGCACGGCCTTTGCGAACACCGTTGGATCGTCGCCCACCACGATTGCTTCGTCCAGACCTAACGCGCGCGCGCGTTCCAACTTCTCTACCGTGCGCGACGTGCCGAAGACGCGCGCGCCACAGGCTCGCGCCAGTTGGACGGCGGCGAGCCCCACGCCAGAGCCCGCGGCGTGAACGGCCACGCGCTCGCCCATCTCAAGCCGCGCCTGCGTAAACAGCGCGTCGTGGGCCGTGATGAATGCTTCGGGCACGGCCGCCGCCTCGTGCCAGTCCAGGTTTGACGGAATCTCGGCGAGCGTGCTTTCGGGGACGACGACGTACTCGGCCTGCGCGCCGCCGCCCGTGATGCCGAAGACGCGCTGGCCCACGCGCCAGGCGCGCGCCTCGTCGCCCGTCTCCACGACTTCGCCCGCGAACTCCAGGCCAGGCACGTCCTGCGGCGCTCCCGCCGGGGCCGGATAAAACCCTTTGCGCTGGAGTACGTCCGCGCGATTGAGCGCGGCAGCGCGCACGCGCACGAGCACGCGGTCGGCCGAGGGCGCGTGCGGTCGCGCGACCTCGCGCACCTCAAGACCTTCGACGCCTCCGTGCGAGACGATGACGACTGCGCGCATCCATACCTCCTCGAATACGGGGTGCGAGTAGCTTACCATCAACCTTTTGACCCTGAAAGGGTCACATAAAATAGCCGGGGGCAAGCAACGAAGTTGCGCCGCCCCCGGTATCGAACGAGAAAGAAATTTCGACCCTGAAGGGGTCGCACATGCAGTGTTGAGGCGCGACCCCTTCAGGGTCGAAATGTTTTTCTTAATCCTACCGGGGGCGGCGCAAACATTCGTTTGCTTGCCCCCGGCTATCGTGTTCATCCCCTTCGGGGATGGAGACGATATGCTAGAGTGGGCGACACATGAACAGGCAGCACCGCTCGCTCGTCATCATCAACCCGACCTCCGCGCGCGCCCGCCGCGCGTGGCCCAAAATCAAAGCGGCGCTCACGGAAAACAATCTGGACTTCGACGCGCACGAGACGACACACGCGGGCGACGCGACGGCGAGGACGCGCGCCGCACTCCTTGACGGCTACGACACGGTCGCGGTCGTCGGCGGCGACGGCACGCTGAGCGAAGCGGCCTCGGGCTTCTTCGAGTTTTCAGAGGACAAAACGCAGGAGGTTTTCAGCCCGCCCGCGCCCGTCAATCCGTCGGCCGCGCTCGCCGTCCTGCCCGCCGGGACGGGCGACGACTTCGCGCGCGGCCTCGCGGGCGGACGCCGCAGGCCGCTGGAAGAATGGTTGGACCTCTTTATCTCTCACGCGCGGGGTAACGAAAAGAGCCTCGCGCGAGCGATTGACGTGATTCACGGGCGCGTGTCGCGTGGTGGTGGTGATTTCATCTGTCTCAACGTGGCGACGATAGGATTGGGCGCGGAGGTCGCGGCGCGCGTGGCGTCGCAAGGGGCTATGACGAGGCGGCTGCCGGGCGAGGCGCGCTTCGTCGCCGCCGCCTGCGGGGCGCTCGCCGCGTGGCGCGAGAGGCGCGCGCGCGTGACGGTGGACGGGCGCGAGGTGATTGAAAACCGGACCAATTTAATAGCCGTCGCCAACGGGACACACGCGGGCGGCGGGATGATGTTCGCGCCCGACGCCCGACACGACGACGGGCTGATTGATTTAGTGCTGACGCGCGACCTGACACGCGCCACCATCCTGCGCGAACTCCCGCGCATACGCCGCGGCGCGCACCTACAGAACGAGCGCGTCCGCCTCCTGCACGCCCGCCGCGTCCGCATCGAAACCGACACGCCGCAGGACGCCCTCCTCGTCGAAGCCGACGGCAACGTCCGCGGCCACACGCCCGCCGAGTTTCAAATCATGCCAAGAGCGATAAGGCTCGTAAATCGAAAACTCGTGAATCGTAAATCGTGAATCGTAAATCGTAAAAGAAAGAATCGTTCTCCGATTCACGATTTACGATTTACGATTTACGATTCACGGCTTTCCCATCTCTTCCAGCTCGAAGTGCGGCGTCTGGTCGCCGCCGATGCCTTCGACGCCGATGCCGGCGCTGAGGCGGAAGCCGTCGCATTCGAGCGCGAGGTCGCGCAGCTCTTTGGTGTCGCGCACGTCTTTCCGCTCCCAGTCGTAGAAATGTTTCCAGACGCCCTTGAGGTTCAGTTTCGCGGCGAGCGCGGCGATGAACTCGTCCGGGCTCTCCCAACGGTTCGTCACGGGGTAGTTGACGCGGACGTAAGAGAGCCGGCCGCTCGTGAATTCGAGCGCGACTGATTCGACGCCTTCCATGTAGGGCGCGCTCTGATTCCGGCGAGCCAACTCGGCGGCTCGCAACGTGGCGCGGACGGTGCCCTCGTCGTCCGCGGGCTGGAAGCCGAGAGAAGGGACGACACCTCGGGCTTCATCCGTGGTCATCCCTAAGCGCAAGTCCCCGACCGGCGGCGCTTGGGCGCGCGTCAAGAGGCATCTTCCGGCATTGGTCGCCGTAGGCGACGGGGCCGTTGCGCTTGAGGTCGCACGACTCATACGCGCCGGGTCCGCTTCGAGGCGTATGCGGCTGGTGCGGTAGTCCGCAATCGCCTGGTAGTGTGCGAGGCGCGCGGCGGCATAGTTCGCCTGAGCGTCTATCACGTCCAGAATCGTGCCCTTCTTGAGGCGGTAGGCGGCGAAGGTGAGAGTCAGTGTCTGTTGCGAGGCTTCGGTCGCGGCCCTGGTCATGCGCGCGCGCTCGATGGCCGAAAGAGCGTTGGCCCGCGCCGTGTAGAACTCCTGGCGGAGTTGCTGCACGGTCGCGTCGCGTTGCAGGTCTAACGATTGAGCGCGCAGCTTCGCCTGCGTCTCGCGGCTGCGGCTCGCGCCCCAGTTGAAGAGGGGGATGTTCAAACTGACGATGGCCTGGCCGCCGCTGTAGCGGGAGAGCGGACGAAAGTCGGCCGCGTCGAAGCCGCCATTGAGGCTGTAGGTCAGGTCCGGCCACAACTCGCGCCGCGCGACGCGCGCGTCTTCGAGGGCCGCGCGCCTGAGCGCGTCGAGTTGATTCAACTCCGGCCGCTCTTTGATTAACTCCTCCGTATAGTCGTCGAAGTCGCTCGCGGACGGCAGGTCGTTGGTCAGAAGCGGCTGTGCGATGTGTGTGCCAAAATCCACGCCCGTCAAGGTCCGCAGCAAGTCCATCGCGGCCGCCTCCGCGGCGCGCGCCTGCTCCAACTCGTCGCGCCTCAAAAGCGCCGCCGAGCGCGCACGGAACACGTCCGTCTCCTCGACCTCGCCGCGCGCCTTCATGCTCTCCGCGACCTTCACGAACGCTTCGGCGAGCGCCAGCGTCTCGTCCGCCAGTCGTCGCTTCTGCCTGGCGAGCGCGAGTCCGTAGTAGGCGTCAACGGTCGTGATGACGAGCGCGCGGCGCGCGGAGAGCGTCCCGGCCTGCGCGGCGGCGAGTTGGGCGCGGCTGCGGCTGAGCGCGGCGCGCAGGCGGCCAGAAAGGTCCAGCGCGCCGGTGGCGTTAATGAAAGCAGAGGTCTCGTTAATCGCGCTCGAAGAGACGAAGCTGTAGATGAGCGGGTCGCCGGGGGCGCGGACCCGCGACGACGTATTGCCTATGTAGGTGAGCGGGACGGAGAACTGCGGGAGGAAGGCTGTGCGCGCCTGGCGCACGTCCTCGTGAGCGATGCGCTCGTCAACTCGCGCCTGCTGGTAGAGGGAAGCGTTTCGCAAAGCCAGCTCGACGGCCTGCTCGACGGAGACGGAGCGGTGGCCCGGCGTGCGGCTCCCGTAAGGGTAATCGTAATAGGGCGGGTGAAAGCCCGTGTCGTGCGTCTGCATCTCGTGCGTGGGGGGCGTCTGCGTTGGCTGCGGCGTGCGCGGCGGGTGCATCTGTTTGTGCGGGTCCGCGGGTTGCTGTGCGACGATTTGTATGGACAGGCAGAGAAGCGGAACGAGGGTCAGAGAGGCGATGGTGGAAAACTTTCTCACGGGAGTTCTCCTTCGCGGAAATGGAAATGAACTTAAGAAAGCAGAGCGAAACCAGAATGGTTCTTCGATAAACTGACGGCGCTGGTGACAAATGTAGGGGCAGGGCTTGTCCCTGCCCGTTCTCTGGCGAATCCATTCGGGCAGGGACAAGCCCTGCCCCTACATTGGTGCGGTCAATTGAAAATTAATCTGGACGTTCCTGGCCGCTGCCCAGGCGCTCGATGTCGTTGACTTTCGCCAGGCGGCGGCGGTGGCGCTCTTCACCTGTGAAGCGGGCGGCGACGAAGGCGCGGACGATCTCCATCGCCAGTTCGCTGCCGACGACGCGCGCGCCGAGGCAGAGGACGTTGCAGTCGTCGTGCTCGCGCGATTGGTGTGCGGAGTAGGTGTCTGCGCAGAGTGCGGCGCGCACGCCGCGCAGCTTGTTCGCCGCCACCGAAGCCCCGACGCCGCTGCCGCAAATCAGGATGGCGATTTCGGCTGTGCCAGTTTGCACGGCGCGGCCGACGGCGAGCGCGTAGTCCGGGTAATCGTCCGGCAGGTCGGGGTCGTGCGTGCCGAAGTCCTCTATCTCGTGGCCCCTTGCGCGCAGCTCTTCGATCACGCGCTCGTTGAGCGGGTATCCCCCGTGGTCTGCGGCAACGGCGATTCGCATCTCTTACTTTCCTAACAGGCTCTTTGCATGCTTGAGGACGTTCTCGACGTTGAAGCCCAGTTCCTTCAGGGCCACGTCGCCGGGGGCGCTTGCTCCGAAGCGGTCAATCGAGATGCAATCGCCCTGCGAGCCGACGTAGCGGTCCCACGCCAAACGCGCGCCCGCCTCGATTGAGAGACGCGCCGCGACCGATGGAGGCAGAACCTCGTCGCGGTATTCCTTCGGTTGTTCCTCGAACAACTCCCAACACGGCATGGAGACGACGCGCGTCGGCGTGCCCTCTTGCTGCAACGCCTCGCGCGCTTGGAGCGCGAGCGAGACTTCCGAGCCCGTGGCGATGAGGATGAGAGCGGGCGTCGCTTTCTTGTTCTCACTATCTTTGCCTTCGGCTTCGGCAAGTATGTAAGCGCCGCGTTGCGCGCCCGCGGCGGAGTTGTACCTGGTCTGGTCGAGCACAGGGACTTTCTGGCGCGTCAGGACGAGCGCGGTCGGGGCTTCGCGGCGCTTGATGGCTATGCGCCAGGCTTCGCGCGTCTCGTGCGGGTCGGCGGGTCGTATGACGTAGAGGTGCGGGATGGCGCGCAGGCCCGCGAGGTGTTCGATGGGCTGGTGCGTCGGCCCGTCTTCGCCCAAGCCTATGGAGTCGTGTGTGAAGATGTAGATGACCTGAACTTCAGAGAGCGCGGCCAGGCGAATCGCGGGCTTCATGTAATCGGAGAAGCACATGAAGGTGGCCCCGTAAGGAATCAGCCCGCCGTTGAGGCTGATGCCCGTCAGGGTCGAGCCCATCGCGTGCTCGCGCACGCCGAAGTGGAGCGTGCGGCCCGCGTAGGACGCGGCCTGAAAGCTCCCGCCGTCTTTGATGTCCGTGTTGGTCGAAGGGCCTAGGTCGGCCGAGCCGCCGATGAGCATGGGCATGTGAGGGGCGAGCGCGTTGATAATTTCGCCGGATGCCGCGCGCGTCGCCACGGGCTTCGCGTTCTCGAACGAAGGAAGTTTCTCTTCCCATCCTTCGGGCAGTTCACCGCTCATGGTCGTGCGCCACGCGCCTCCCAAATCCGCGTTCGCTTGCTCGTAGCGTTCGACGAGCGCGTTCCACTCTTCCTCCTGGCGTGCGCCGCGCTCCACCACTTCGCGGTAGTGTGCCAGCGCTTCGTCGGGGATGTAAAACTGCTTGTCTTCGGGCCAGCCCAGGCGGCGCTTGGCCTCGCGCACGGCCTCCTCGCCGGGGGCGTCAGAGTGCGCCTTGCGCGTGCCCTCGGTCGGCAGGCTGTAGCCTATGACGGTCTTGACGGAGATGAGCGACGGGCGATCCGTTACACCTTGCGCTTCCGTAATCGCACGCTCGATGGCTTCGAGATCGTTGCCGTCCTCGACGGTGGAAGTGTGCCAGCCGTAAGCCTCAAAACGTTTTGGCACATTTTCGGTGAAGGCCAGGTCCGTGGAGCCTTCGATGGTGACGCGGTTGTCGTCGTAAAAGTAGATGAGCTTGCCGAGCTTCAGGTGACCGGCGAGCGAGGCGGCCTCACTTGCGACGCCTTCCATCAGGTCGCCGTCGGAGACGATGCTGTAGACGTAGTGGTCTATGAGAGGGAACTCGGGTTGGTTGAACTTGGCGGAGAGGTGCGCCGCGCCCATCGCCATGCCGACGCCGTTGGCGAAGCCTTGCCCGAGCGGCCCCGTGGTGATCTCGCAGCCGGGGGTGAGCACGTTCTCCGGGTGGCCTGGCGGTCTTTGAGCCCCACTGGCGGAAGCGTTGCAGTTCTTCCAAGGGAAGGTCGTAGCCGGTCAGGTGGAGCAGGGAGTAGAGCAGCATGGAGCCGTGGCCGGCCGAGAGCAGGAAGCGGTCGCGGTTGGGCCATTTCGGGTTGCGCGGGTTGTGGCGCATGACGCGCGTCCAGAGCAGGTAGGCCAGCGGCGCGCAGCCCAGAGGCAGCCCCGGATGGCCCGACTCGGCCTTCTGCACGGCGTCGAGCGTGAGCGTGCGAATCGTGTTGATGCAAAGCTGATCCAGGTCTGCGGTCGTGTTCGTTTCCTTCCGGGGAGTCGCGCTCATTTGAAAGTTCCCTCTCTTTGCTAAATTATTCCAAAACTCAATCTACAGATTGACTCAACCCCTTTGCGTCTTTGCGGCTTTGCGTGAGTGGTTTTTATTTTTTCACGCAAAGGCGCAAAGACGCAAAGTAAGGCTCGCGGTCTTGAAACGCGCCTTAGGTATTAAAGAGGCGCGCGTAAAGTTGCTCGTGCCGTTCGAGGCCCGCGCGGTATCGTGCGTGGGCATTCATGTCCGGCTCGAAAGTCTGAACTGTCGGTGCTTCGGCGTCCGCTATGCTTTTTAACTTGCCTGTCGCCTCTAAAGCAAGCAGCGCGGCCCCGCGGCTCGAAGCTTCCAGTGCGTGCGCGCGGTGAACGGGCCTTGCGAGCACGTCCGCGAGCATCTGCGTCCAGACGTTTGAAGCCGCGAGCGCGCCGCCCGAGGCGACTATCTCTGCGCCGGGCGCGAGCGGTTCCAGCGCGCGGGCCACGAGGGCGAAGCGGTAGGCGATTGCCTCCATCGCGGCGCGCAGGATGTCGCTCGGGCGCGTGTGCATCGTCAGCCCCAGAATCGCGCCGCGCGCCGTAGGGTTCCAGCCCGTGCTGCGCTCACCCGCCCAGAAGGGCAAGACGGTCAGGCCGTGCGCGTCCGGCTTCATGGCGGCCAACTCTTTCTCCGTCTCTTCCGCATGCTCGCTCAACCTGAGCGCGTCTGTCATCCAACTGAAGAGCCCGCCGCCGTCAGAAAGAGCGCCGCCTGTCAGAACGCGCGAGCGGTCCGCGCGGTAGCACCAGAGCGCAGAGGGCAGGGGCGCGGGCGGCTCGCCCTCCCACATGACGCGCATCGCACCGGAGGTGCCGATCATCAGCGCGGCGCGCGCGCGCGTGGTGCACCCGGCCCCTATGTTGTTGGCCGCCCCGTCGCCGATTGCCGGGAACCACTGCGCGTCGCGAAGCGCGGGCCAGCGGCGCGCGTATGCGTCCGCCAATTTGTCGAGCGGCCCGCGCGTCCGCGCGAGCGCGGGCATTTGCTCGGGACGGACGCCCGTGGTCTCCAAAAGCTCTTCGTCCCAGAGGCACGAGCGCAGGTCGAGCATTCCCGTCCCCGAAGCCATTGACACGCTCGCCGTCAGCTCGTCGAAGAGGTGTGCGGAGAGCAGTTCGCCGAACGACATCCAGCGGCGCACGCGGCGGAAGATTTCGGGCCGCTCCTCCCTGAGCCAGAGCAGCTTGGCGGGCCAGTAGCTGGGGTGAAAGCGGCAGCCCGTACGCGCGTGAGCGTCCGCTTCGTCCCGCTGCCGCTTCAACATTTCCGCGTGGCGCGCGGCCCGCGTATCGGCCCAGCCGAAGACGGGCGTCAGCGGCTCGAAGCGGTCGTCCGCGCCGACGAGGCTGTGCCAGAAACAGGAGACGGCGATTGCTTCAATCCGCGCGCCGAGCGCGGCGGCGTGTGCGACGACGGCGTCAATCACCTGCACGGTTTGTTCGATTGCTTCCCTTGCGTCCAGCTCCGCGCCGCCGTCCGCCGTGGTCTCAAGGCCGCGCACAAGGCGCGCTTGCGTGCCCTCTACTTCCGCCCCACGCGCGTCGTAGAGCGCGCCGCGCACGCTCGACGTGCCTATGTCGAGCGCGAGGACGAGCGGCGTCTCCGTGCCGGAAGGTTTGCGCGTTGCGATGTTCAAGTCGGCACTCATCATACCTGCGTTCGCGGCGCGCGTGAAACGCCCGCTCTGCCGGCCCGCATTATTAGTCCACCTTCACAGGCGATACACAATTATTCATATCTCTTAAAAGCTTGTGCGCCTGCCTGCGGTGATATACTCTTCGCACTTTCGTAATGGAGAGGTTGACGTAGAGTGTCTGACCTACTGGCGGCGCGGTCGCAGATGGCGATGTCGCTGGCCTTCCACATCATCTTCGCGGCCGTCGGCATCGCGATGCCGCTCTTGATGGTCATCGCCGAGTGGCGCTGGCAGCGCACGCGCGAAGAGGTCTACCTGATACTCGCCAAACGCTGGGCCAAGGGAACGGCCATCCTCTTCGCCGTCGGCGCTGTCTCGGGCACCGTGCTCTCCTTCGAACTGGGCCTCCTGTGGCCGCAGTTCATGAACTACGCAGGCGCGATCATCGGGATGCCTTTCTCGCTCGAAGGCTTCGCCTTCTTCACCGAGGCGATTTTCCTGGGGATTTACCTTTACGGCTGGGACCGCGTGCGGCCACGCGTGCACCTCGCCGCGGGCGCGCTCGTCGCACTCTCCGGCGTCCTCTCCGGCGTCTTCGTCGTCATCGCCAACGCATGGATGAACAGCCCGACGGGTTTCGAGATAGTTGACGGCCGCCCCGTCAACATTGACCCGGTCGCGGCGATGCTCAACCCCATGGCGCTCTCGCAGACGCTGCACATGGCGCTCGCCGCTTACGCCGCGACGGGCTTCGCGGTCGCGGGCATACACGCGTACCTGCTCTTGCGCGACCGCAAGAATCAGTTTCACAGGCGCGCGCTCTCCATCGCGCTCCTGGTCGGGGGCGTCGCGGCCCTGCTCCAACCTTTGAGCGGCGACTTGAGCGCGCGCGCGGTGGCAAAGCACCAGCCCGTCAAACTCGCCGCGCTCGAAGGTCAGTTCAAGACGGAGCGGGGAGCGCCGCTGCGCATCGGCGGCATCCCGGACGAAGAGGCGGGCGAGACGCGCTACGCGATTGAGATTCCGTACGCCCTGAGTCTACTGGCTTTTCACGACGCAGACGCGGAGGTCAAAGGCTTGGAGGCTTTCCCGCGCGACCAGTGGCCGAACGTTTTGATAGTTCACATTGCGTTTCAAATCATGGTCGGGATGGCGGGGCTGATGATGGTGGTCACGCTCTGGGCGGCCTGGCGCTGGTGGAGGCGGCGCGGCACTCTGCCTGATAGCAAGTGGTTTCTGCGCGCGGTCGTTTTGGCCGCGCCCGCCGGGATGATTGCGATTGAGGCCGGCTGGACCGTGACGGAGGTCGGGCGTCAGCCCTGGATCATTCAAGGCGTGATGCGCACGAAAGACGCCGTCACCCCCATGCCCGGCCTCGTTGTGCCATTTATAACTTTCACGCTGCTCTACCTCTTCCTCGCGGCCATAGTCGTCTGGCTTTTGCTGCGCCAGGTCGCAGCAAGCCCGAAAAAAGCAGGGATAAGGGATGAGTGATGAGGGATGAAATAAAAGCTTCTGTCTTTACTTCATCCCTCATCCCTCATCCCTCATCCCTTTTTAGGAGGTTCAGTTGTCGCTTGAGTTGCTGGCGGCGGGTGCGATGATCGTGTCGCTGATGTTTTACGCGCTGCTGGGCGGGGCGGATTACGGGGGCGGCGTGTGGGACTTGTTCGCGCGCGGGCGGCGGGCGCGGGCGCAGCGTGAGTTGATCGCGGAGGCCATAGGGCCTGTCTGGGAGGCGAACCACGTCTGGCTGATTCTGGTCCTCGTCATCCTCTTCACGGGTTTCCCCTCGGCGTTCGCGGCCATCGCGACGGCGCTCCACGTGCCTCTCACGCTGCTCCTGATAGGCATCGTGCTGCGCGGCTCGGCCTTCACCTTCCGCACCTACGACTCTGAGCGTGACGAGGTGCAGCAGCGTTGGAGCCGTGTCTTCTCCGTCGCGAGCATCATCACGCCCGTGCTGCTCGGCGTGACGTTGGGGGCCATCGCTTCCGGCACAATTAAAGTGGAGGAGGGAGTCGTCGTGAGCGGCTTCTGGCGCTCGTGGCTCGCGCCGTTTCCTTTCGCCGTGGGGTTCTTCGCGCTCGCGCTGTTCGCGTTTCTGGCCGCGGTCTATCTGACCCTGGAGACGAAGGACGAGAAGTTAAAAGAAGATTTCAGGCGGCGCGCGCTGCTCGCGGGCGTGGCGGTCGGCGTGCTGGCGCTCACGGTCTTTCTGCTCGCTGGGACCGGCGCGCCGAAGGTCCGCGCGGGGCTGACGGCGAGCGTGTGGGCCTTGCCGCTGCACGCGGCGACCGCAGCGGCGGCCGTCGGAGCTTTCTATTTTCTGTGGAAGCGTAAGTACGCGTGGGCGCGTTTGTGCGCTGCCGCGCAGGTGAGCCTGATTCTGTGGGGCTGGGCGCTGGCACAATTCCCGTACATCGTCGAGCCGGACATCACGATTGCTTCGGCGGCCGCGCCGCAAGCGACACTGCGCCTACTGCTCGCGGCGCTCGCCGTCGGCGCGCTCGTCCTCTTCCCCTCTTTCTACTACCTCTTCCGCGTCTTCAAAGGCAGAACGGCGTTCGCGCCCCTGGAAGAAGGAGAGCCGGAGGAGAAGGAATAAAGCAGTCTTTATCCCCGGAGGGGATGAACACGATAGCCGGGGGCAAGCAAAGCGAATGTTTGCGCCGCCCCCGGATAAACGAGAAAATGTTTCGACCCTGAAGGGGTCGCACGTTCAACGTTGAAGTGCGACCCCTTCAGGGTCGAATTCATTTCTCATAGATACCGGGGGCGGCGCAAACTCACGTTCGCATGCCCCCGGCTATCTTGTGTGACCCCTTCGGGGTCTTACCTTTTACCTTTTACCTTTTGCCTTGTTTTTACGGCTTGAAGACGCGGCGCATGGTGCGGCCGATGCCTTTGCCTGTGTGCTTGCCGAAGCCGCCCATGCCTTTGCCGAACTCTTTGCCGCCACGCGCGACGCGGCCGCGCGCGACGTTTTGGCCCAGGCGCTTGCCGCCGCGCCCGGCGGACTTGCCCGCGAGCTTGAAGGAGGTGCGTATGCCGCGCCTGCGGCGTCGCTCACTGCGCCAGCGCCGCCTGCGCGTGCCCGGCGGCGGCGTCAGCACGCGCGGCCCATCCTCCTGCGCCGTGACCGCAGAGCGGGCCTCGACCGTCAATGGAGCGACGTGGAAAGCTGTGACGAGCAGTAGCACGAAGAGCGCGGACAGAAGTTTGCGCATGAAGCTTTGAATCCTCCACAGGTTTTGTCTGCCGGGTTAGTGCGTGCAGCATCGCACACGGCCGCGGCCTCAGTCCAGCCGCGCCAAAAACGGATGGCGAAACGCCCCGCACGGGTGTTAAGCTTCACTCTCCGGCGGCCCGCCTCGCCGCCGCATTCTTCGGAGGCGAAACCATGCAAGCAGAGACGCTCAACTGTCCTACGTGCGGGGCGGCCGCTTCCAGCGACGCGACGCGCTGCGAGTTCTGCGGCGCGCGCCTCGCTACGGTCGCTTGCCCGCGCTGCTTCGCGATGATGTTCGCAGGGAGCAAGCATTGTGCTAGCTGCGGCGCGAAGGTGGACACCACGGCTTCGCTTGATTCCGAGGCGCGCGTCGTCTCATGCCCGCGCTGCCGCGTCGGCCTGGAATCAATCGCGGTCGGGAGCGCGCGTCTCAAAGAGTGCGCGCGCTGCGACGGGCTGTGGGTGGATGTCGAATCGTTCGAGCGAATCGTGAATGAGCGCGAGGAACAGGCGGCGGTGCTCGGCGCGCCTTCGCTGTTGACGAAGGAGGGCGGCGCGGGCGCGTCCCGTCAGGTGCGCTACGTTCCCTGCCCGCAGTGCGGCGAGTTGATGAACCGCGTCAACTTCGCTCGCTGCTCGGGCGTCGTCGTTGACGTGTGCAAGGGGCATGGCACCTGGTTCGACCGCGACGAGCTGCGGCAGATTGTGGAGTTCATACGGGGCGGCGGGCTCAGTGTCTCGCGCGAGCGCGAGAAGCGCGAGATCGAGGCGGAGCGACAGAAACTGAAACAGGAACAACTCTCCGCGTCGCTCCAAAGCAGGCGGCTCGGGACGACGGGCGAGCCGGAAGACCGCCGCCGGAGCGTCGTCTCCGCCGCCGGGGAATTGTTAGGCTTCCTGCTCGATTGATGAGGGAAAAGCAGAATTCAGAATTCAGGAGTCAGAATCCAGAATGGAAGGCTGAAACCTTCTTTCTTTTATTCTGGCTCCTGGATTCTGAATTCTGAATTCTGCTTTTCCTTTCATTCTGGATTCTGGCTCCTGGATGCTGCTTTACCCGGAACTTTTCGCGGCGCGGCGCGTGTCAGAGAGCGTTCATGCGGGTCGTGCTGAAAAGGGGTGAGGGCCGCGGCCGGACTTTTAAAGACTAGGAGACGTTATGGCATCACGAAAATTTTATCGCGTCGTGCTGGCGATGCTTTTAATCGCCGCGGGCTGGGGCGCGCACTCGCGCGGGGTGTTGGCACAGGACGGGCCGCAGTCACCGCGAATCAAAAGCGACGAGGCCGCGGGCCTCGAAGTTCAGCTTCACATACTGGTCGCCAGAAAAACGCCGGACGGCGAGGACGAGAAGCTGCCTGCGGCGCTCGACGCCGTCATCAAGCAGTTGAAGACGACGTTCACGTTCAAGAGCTACAGGCTGGCGACGACCCTGCTCAACCGCGTCAAGAACGGCGGGCGCCTGAGCGTGCGCTGGGCCGGGAACCCGCTGCTCGGGCAGATGCCCGGGCCTGGCTCCGCGCCCGGCGCCAACGACTTCAACATCATGGGGGTCAAGCTGGAGAAGGACGACGCCGGGCGGGACATAGTGCAGTTGGCGAATTTCAGTTTCAGCGCGCGCCTCACGGTCCCACTCCCGGCGGTGGCGAGCGCGGCCCCGGGCCTCCCCACCGTTCAGCAAGAGCAGGCGGGTCTCAACACGGACATCTCCATCCGCGAAGGCGAGCCGACCATCATCGGCACACTCAACGTCGGCCCCTCGGGCGACGCCCTCATCATCGTCGTCACGGCCAAAAGACCTGGAAGACAGTGACGAGTTAAGAGTGACAAGTGACAAGTGAGAAGTGGCGAGTGACGAGAAAAAGCATTTATCTCGTCACTCGCCACTTGTCGCTTGTCGCCTCTTTGCCTGGCCGTTTGATTGATAATGCTTGAATAGATGGCCGCGACTTGATTATGATGAAAGCGTACGATGCTCGTGGGACGCGCCCCTGGCTTCCTTGCTCCTGACGAAACAGCCGCCTCTTCCTGGTTGAATTGCCTTACTGGTTCGGCCGTCGGCCGCCTGAAGCCGGGGCGAGCCTTGATAGATTTTGACTGAACGCGACTGGAAAACCTTAGCCCCCGGAAAATCTTATGACCCCCGAAACAGAAATCGCTACCACCGCCGCCGCCGAGCCGGCCGCCGAAGGCAAATACGTCTACTGCATCATCGAGGCCAAAGAGCCGCGCTCGTTCGGCCCGATGGGCATCGGCGCGCGCAAGGACGAAGTCTACACGGTCCACCACAAGGGCCTCGCCGCGGTCGTCTCCAACACGCCCATCGTCGTCTACGACCCGACGCGCGAGAACGTCTTCGCGCACGAGCAGGTCAACGAGGCGGTGATGCGCGAGTTCACTGTGCTCCCGATGGCCTTCGGCGCGCTCTTCCGCACCGAGGACGACATCATAGAATTGATGCGCGGCACTTACGACGCCCTGCGCGACGTGCTCGCGAAGATGGAGGGCAAGGTCGAGTTCGGCCTCAAGGTCAACTGGGACCGCGACCGCGTCATCGCCGAACTCGAAGAGGAGAACGAGGAGATTCGTCACCTCAAGGAGCAGATCACTTCGCGCACCACCGGCTCGACCTACTTCGCGCGCATGCAGTTGGGCCGCCTCGTCGAGACGGCACTGACCGACCAGGCCGACGCCTACATACGCGAGGTCTACTCGGTCCTGCGCGACACGGCCGTCGCCTCGCGCGCCAACAAGCCCATCGGCGACAAGATGATTATGAACGCGGCGTTTCTGATCGAGCGCGAGCGCGAGGCCGAGTTCGACCAGAAGGTCAAGGAGATCGCCGCCAAGTACGAGACCAAGCTCTCGTTCAAGTACACAGGCCCGTGGCCGCCCTACAACTTCGTCCACATACGCCTCAAGCTCGAACGCGGCGAGAGCACGACGGAAGCCATCGCACGGTAAAATGAGAAAGGCGGTGATAAGTGATAAGTGATGAGTGATAAGAAAAAGCCGTGAATCGTAAATCGTGAATCGTGAATCGGAGAACGCTTTTTCTATTTACGATTTACCATTTACGATTTACGAGTCTTTACTTATCACTTATCACTCATCACTTATCACTTGGTAAGTATCATGTTATTCATTGACGATCTCCTGCTCTCGCCGGTCAACGGCTTCATCTTCATCCTCAATCAGATTCAGAAGATTGCTGATAAGGAGTTGAACGACGACTCCTTCATCAAGGAGCAACTGCTTGAGCTGCAAATGCGCGTTGAGCTGGACGAGATTTCCGATGAAGAGTACAAGGAGCGCGAAGCCGAGCTATTCGCGCGCCTGCGCGCCATCAAAGCGCGGCAACTGGACTTGCTCCATCAGGTTCACACCGCCGAGTCCTCGTCCATGACTGTCGAAGCGGGCGGAGACGAAGAGGGCGGTTTCTGGGAGCCGGGCGGAGGGCAGTAAGCTTTGAGGGGAGCAAAAAGCGTGGCCGCGCCGCGCGGCGCGCGGAAATCTCCTCGTCCTTCAAAGAGTGAATCAACACTTCCCGCCGCGCGCTACCTCTTCTTCGGCGGCAAGGGCGGCACCGGCAAGACGACGACGGCCGCCGCCACGGCCCTTTACCTCTTAGACCAGGCACAACCCGGCGAGCGAATCCTCCTCTTCTCGACGGACCCCGCGCACTCACTCTCCGACAGTCTAGACATAAAAATCGGCGACCGGCCGCGCGAAGTAGCACTCCGCAAGGGGGCGCGTCTCATCGCTTACGAGATGGACGCGGGCGTCGCGCTCGAAAAATTCAAGGCCGAGCACCGCGCCGTCCTCTCCGAGATAGCCGAGCGCGGCACGCTCCTGGACGAGAGCGACATCAACGACTTGATGAACCTCTCTCTGCCGGGGGTGGACGAGGTGATGGCGCTCTTCGAGTTGAGCGAGTTGGACCGCGAGGAGGTTTACGCGCGGGTCGTCGTGGACACGGCCCCGTCGGGTCACACGTCGCGGCTGCTTCGCCTGCCCGAAGTCTTCTCGCGCATGGTCGCGGCGCTCGACCGCATGGCGGAGAAGCATCGTTACATCGTCGCGCAGTTCGCGCGCGGCCGGCGCGTGCGAAAAGACGAAGTTGACCTCTTCTTGAACGACCTCGCCGAGAGAATCGAGAGCGTGCGATTGATGCTCGCGGACGCCGCGCGCACGAGCTTCACGCTCGTCACCATCCCCGAAGCGATGAGCGTCGAAGAGACGAAGCGCTATTTCGCGCTGCTCAAAGAGGAGCGCGTGCCGGTCACAGACCTCGTCGTCAACCGCGTCGAAGAGGTGCACGACCGTTGCCCTTACTGCCGCTCACGCGCCGCCGGCCAGAAACCATCGCTCGAAGAGATCAAGCGAGATTTCGGCGAGCTTAACCTTCATCACGTCCCGCTCCTCTCCGCCGAGGTGCGCGGCCCCGTTGCCTTGCGCCACTTCGCAAGTCTCGTCTGGAATAAAGACGACGCGGAGACGCGGGGACGCGGCGACGCGGCGAAAGAGAAGAACGTTTTTATCTCCGCGTCTCCGCGTCTCCGCGTCCCGCGCTCGTCTCCCGCGTCCGCGTCCGACACCTTCCCTTTGCAGCCGCGCCGCGTGCTTCTCTTCGGCGGGAAAGGCGGGGTGGGCAAGACGACCGCCGCGGCTGCCGTCGCGCTCGCCCTGGCCGAGCGGGACGCCGAGGCGCGTGTCCTTGTCTTCTCGACCGATCCGGCGCATTCTCTTTCGGACAGCTTTGCGGAGCCAATCGGCTCGTTCAAGAGCGGGGTCGCGGGGCTGTCGAACCTGGACGCGATGGAGATTGACCCGGCGGCGCGCTTCGAGGAGTTGAAGGAGCGTTACCGCGCCTGGACGGACGAGTTGTTCGCGCAACTCGCGGGCGGCTCGCGCTGGGAGATTCAGTTCGACCGCGAGGCTATGCGTGGCCTGGTCGCGCTCGCGCCGCCGGGCATTGACGAGATCGCGGCCTTAAGCGCCGTCAGCGACCTCGTAGACCAGGACCGCTACACGACGATTGTGCTCGACACGGCGCCGACGGGCCATCTCGTGCGCTTCCTGGAACTGCCGGAAGTCGCGCTCTCCTGGGTGCGTACGTTCATCAAGCTCCTGCTCAAGTATCAGAACGTGGTGCGCGCAACGGGCGTGGCCGAAGAGTTGATCGCGCTCTCGAAGAGCGTCAAGCGCATCGTGGCCTTGTTGACCAACGCCGAGACTTGCGAGTTCGTCGGCGTCGCGCGCCCCGAAGTGATGAGCCTGGAAGAGACAGCGAGGTTGACGCCCGCGCTCAAACGGCTCAAAGTTCCCACGCGGCGGCTGCTCGTCAACGGCGTCGTCCCCGTGGATGCGGCCCGCGAGTGCGGCTTCTGCGCCGCGCGCCTCAAACATCAAAGTGAAGTGCTTGAGGATTTCCGCCGCCGGTTCAAAAGGGGGACCGAGCTTTTCGTCGCACCGGAGCAGCCGCACGAGGTGCGCGGCCCCGCGCGCTTGCGCGAGCACTTCGACAACTGGCGGCGTCTGGCTGACGACAATCTTAAAGGGCGCGCGAAGAATAAAAAGTAGATGACCGAGAGCAAGCCAAAAAAATCCCCCAGGACTTCCGCCGACCAGGGCCGCGCGTACTATCTTTATTGTATCGGCGAGCAGGAGGCGCTTGCGTCCGTCTACGGAAAAGAGATGCCGCCGCCCATCGAGCCCGAGACGCGGTTCGTGAAGATTGACGCCACAGGCTTGTCCGCCGTCACCAGCCTTGTGCCGCTCGCGGACTACGGCGAGGACGCTTTACAGTCGCGCATGACGGATGCGACCTGGGTGGCCGTGCGTGCGATGCGGCACGAGAAGGTGGTCGAGCACTTCGCGAGCCGCGCGAGCGTCGTCCCGCTCCGTTTCGGCACGATTTATCTCGAAGGCGAAAACGTCGAGTCGATGATGAACGAAAGGCGTGACGAACTGCTCGCCATCATCGAGCGTCTGCGCGGGCGCGAGGAGTGGGGCATCAACGTTTACAGCGACCGCGCGAAGTTGATGGAAGCAATCGTCTCGCTCAGCCCGCGGCTCAGCGAGATGAGCGAGCAGGCGGCGCGAGTCTCGCCGGGGCAGTCTTACCTGATGCGAAAAAAGATAGACTCGATGCGCGAGGCGGAGGCGCGCGCTGAGACCAGGCGCGCGGCCGCCACGATTGAGCGCGAGTTATTGAATGCCGGGACGGACGCCGCCGCGCGCCTGCGCGTCCTCAAAGACGAGGCGGCGGAACAGGGCGAGGTCGCCGCGAGGCTGGCTTTCCTCGTCGAGCGCGAACGCTTCGATGAGTTCCGCGCCGCGGCCGAGCGGCTGGCGCGTGAGTACGAAGGCGCGGGCTTCAAGCTTGAGCTGACCGGCCCCTGGCCCGCTTATAATTTCGCGGCGGGCGGCGGCGAGTAAAATTTCAGATTTGAGATTTCAGCTTTCAAATTTATGGCTGAGGAAGAACTGGAACTGTTAGAGGATGAGAGCGAGCTGTCGCTGTTGGAGACGCTCGACCACGTGCTCGACCGCGGGCTGGTGATCGCGGGCGAGATTACTATCTCCGTGGCCGACATTGACCTGATTTTCCTCGGCCTCAACATCCTCGCCAGCTCTGTCGAGACGGCGCACGAGGTATTGAGAGAACGCGGAAAAACAGTGACGAGTGACGAGTGACAAGTGACAAGTCAAAGAAAGAAGGTTTTTACTCGTCACTCGTCACTCGTCACTCGTCACTGCTCTTATGAATCTTTACGTCTATTGTTTGAGCGACGAGGTGACGGCTGAGCCGGTCGAATCCGTCACCGGCATCGCCGGCTCGACGCCGCGCTTACTCCGGCACGGAGAGATGGCGGCGGTCGTCAGTCCGTTCGGCGATGAAAAGATTGCTGTCACGCGCGAGAACGTGCTGGCGCACGAGCGCGTGGTGCGGCGCGTGCTGGCGGAGACGACGCCGCTGCCGTTCCGTTTTGGCACAATCGTTAGCGAGGCGCGGCTCGCAAGTTATCTCGATTCGCAGCAGTCAAAGTTAAAGGAACAACTCGCGCGCGTGCGCGGCGCGGTCGAGATGAGCGTGAAAGTCATCTGGAAGCCGGAGGCTGTTGGGGGCGAGGCCGCGGGCGGCGTAGATGAAGAGAAGGTGGGGGGCGAGGCCGTGGGGAGCGGGACGAGGTTTCTGCTCGAAAAGCGGCGCGAGTTGCTGGGCGAGGGCGTGATGAAGGAGCGCGCGGCGGAGGTCGGAGCCTGGCTGGGGCGCGCTCTCGAAGGCACTGTGCGGGAGTCGCGCGTTCAGCTTCAGCCGTCGGAGGGGCTGTTGCTGGCGGCGTCGCACCTGGTCGAGCGGGCGCGGCTGGCGGATTACAGGGAGGCGCTCGGCCGGGCCAAAAATGAGCGGCCCGAAATACATTTCTTGACGAGCGGAGCCTGGCCGCCGTACAGTTTCATAAGCGTTAGCCCTTGAGTTACGAGCATGGTCGGGAGTAATCTGTTGAAGCCTTCCCCCGAAGTCCCCCTTCCGGTTGAGCCGGAGATAGACACGCTGCACACGGCGGAGTTCGCGCGCGAGCTACGGCGCGTGTCCGAGACGTTGCCCCCGCGCATCAACATTGATGCCGAATCAGTCGAACAAGGCTTAGCAAAGCTCGTCTTGACTTTGATCGAATTCATCCGCCGCTTGCTCGAAAAGCAGGCGATCCGCCGGATGGAGGGCGGAGATTTATCGCCCGAGCAAGTGGAGGAACTCGGGCTCGCCCTGATGAAACTGGAAGAGAAGATGCGGGAGCTGAAGGCGCAGTTCGGATTGGCCGAAGAAGACCTCAATCTGGACCTCGGCCCGGTCGGCCGGTTGATCTGAAGAGGTGTGACATTGTCGAGGCGGACGTGCGCTCTAGTCTTACTGCATGAAGCCGCCCTCTTAATTGAAGAGGTCAGATAGCCTCTGACTGGTGAGGGTGAAGATTTGTCAAGCGAGCGATCAAGTTTAATCACGGCGCGCCCGCCGGGGCTGGTGGACGTGCTCGACCGGATTCTCGACAAGGGTCTGGTCATCGCGGGCGACATCAAGGTGTCGCTCGCCAACGTCGAGTTGCTGACGTTGCAGATTCGCCTGCTCGTCTGCTCGATTGATAAGGCCGAGCAGATAGGCTTGAACTGGTGGCGCTACGACACGAACCTGACGACGCGCGCCGAGCGTGCCGAGGCCGAGAACGTGGAGTTGCGCGAGCGGCTGGCGGAACTGGAACGCGAAGTCAGGCAACTGAGCGCGCCGCCGCCCGCGACAAAAGGCGGAGGGAAGAAGGCGGCCGCGCGGGCAGCGCCGTCGAAGAAAGGCAAAGGGCGTGGCCGGTGAAAGCGGCCCGCTTCTGAATTTTAGACTCGGCAGGCCGTGCCGAGGCTATTTTCCTATAGCGCGCTGGATAGTAGAGAACCTCGCGCGGCGCGACTGACGTTTCAACTTCGGAAAAGAGGAACTAAAGGACATGGCTGTTGAAAGAGCGCCCGGCGGAACCAGTTTGATTGACGTGCTCGACCGCGTGCTTGATAAAGGCATAGTCATTGACGCCTGGGTTCGCATCTCGCTTGTCGGCATTGATCTCATCACCATCGAAGCGCGCGTCGTCGTCGCCTCGATTGACACTTATTTGAAGTATGCCGAGGCCGTCGGCCTGACGCCCGCCGTGTCGCGCCCTGCCCTGACGCCCGGCGCAGCCGAACCGCTCGAAGACGAGACGCGCCGCCGCGTCCCGGTGGAAGTGGAGCGAAGCTAAAAGCAGAATTCAGGAGCCAGAATCCAGAATCCAGAATGAAAGGCTGAGAACCGCTTTTCTTCTGCTTTCTTTTCTCCTGGCTCCTGGATTCTGAATTCTGAATTCTGCTTTTATGGCTCAAGTCCCAACCGAGCTACCTTCCCAGGCTGTTCCTGCTATCTCGGAAGCGGAAGCGCCCGACGTGCGTCTGCGCCAGTACGAGGTCTTAAGCGAGACGACGACGCAGATGCTGGCGACGCCGACGCTCGACGAGCGTCTGCTGCTGGCGCTCGAAGCCATCGTCGCGGGCCTCGGCCACGCGCAGGCGGCCATCGCCATGATTGACGACCGCGACGCGACCCTCCGCGTGCGCGCCGCTCTGGGCTTCGAGGAGGAGGGCGCTCGAATCGAGATGCCGCTCGATTCGAGCGCGCCCTGCGTCATGGTTGTTCACGAGGGCCGGCCCGCCTGGATTACCATCGCGGACGACGAACAATCGTGCGCGCTCTTCGGCCGGATGGCGTGGAGACAGGACGTGCTCGCGCTTCCGCTCTTCGGGCTGCCCGAGCTGACGAGGAAGGGCGAGTGGGAGCCCGCGCCGCGCCGCCGGCTGGACGACCGGTCGTGGTCGCTCGCGCCCGTGGCCTGCTTCGGCGTCCTCTACGTCGGGGCACGGCGCGACGGCCTGGACGACGCCTCGCTTACCTTCCTGACGCGCTTCACCGACCGCATAGGCATCATCGCCTCCTCGGCCATACAGCAGGAGCGACTGATCTCGACCGTCAGCAAGTTGCAGCGCGAGCGCCAGTGGGTCGAGTCCATCATGAAGTCGGTCGCCGACCCCATCGTGCTCACGGACCTAGACAACCAGATTCTCTTGCAGAACCGGCGCGCCGAAGAACTCTTCAGCGGCTCGAAGGACGCGGGCGAGGGCAAGCGCCGCGCGCTCAAGATGAACGACCTATTGTTCTCGGCCTACCTGTCGAGCGCCGCCGTCTCCTCTTCGGCGGTGATTCAGCGCGACATCACGCTCGTGGACCCCTTGGAAGGCTCCGACATACACTTCGAGGTCATCTCCACACCCGCGCTCAACTCGCGCGGCGAGCGCCTGGGGCTCGTCTCCATCTTCCGCGACGTAACGGACCTGCGCGAGGCGAACGAGGAATTGGCACGCAACTTCACGAAGCTGCAACAGGCCGAGGCCGAAGCGCGCCGCGAGCGCGACCGTCTGGATTTGATTATCGAGAACGTCGGCCACCCGGTCGTCGTCTGCGACGCGAGCGGCAATTTCATCCTCTTCAACCGCCGCGCGGAGCTCCTCTTCCAGCAGCAGGACGTTTTCGCCTCCAACGCCTCAGCCGCGATTCGCGCCAACTCCGTCAAGCTCACGAGCTTCATCTCCGCTCTCGCCTCCGCCTCGGAGACTGACCGCCAGGCCGAGATAGAGTTGATTGACCCCGAGAGCAACGAGGCGCTGCCGATGGAGATCACGGCGGGCGAGGTCGTGGACGCGAAGGGGCAGGTGACGGCCGTCGTCTCGATCCTGCACGACCTCTCGGAGATACGCGAGCTTGAGCGCCGCCGCGTCGAGCAGCAGCTTTTCGAGTCGGAGAAGCTGGCGGCCGTCGGTCGCCTCGCCGCGTCAATCGCGCACGAGGTCAACAACCCGCTCGAAGCCATCAAGAACTCGCTCTACCTGATGCAGACCGGCAAGGACTCGGAGAAGAACGCGCGCTTTCTCGAAATCGCGCGCAAGGAGACCGAGCGCGTCTCGCACATCATCCGCCAGATGCTCGGCTTCGCCCGCCGCTCCGGCGAGGTCGGCTGGGTTGATGTCAACCAATTGCTGGAAGAGACGCTGGTGCTCCTTGAGAAGAAACTGAAGCAGACGGGCGTACGCGTCGTCAGCGAGTTGGACAAGCAGTTGCCGCACGTGCGCGCGCGCGCAGACCAGTTGCGCCAGGTCTTCCTCAATCTGCTCCTGAACGCGCAGCAGTCCATAGACGGCGGCGGGGTGATAAACGTCACGACCGCGCGCTATGGGCAGAGCATACAGCCGTCCGTCATCATTCAAATCAGCGACTCGGGCGTCGGCATCAGCGCCGACGACCTGGCGCGCATCTTCGAGCCTTTCTTCTCGACGCGCAAAAAAGGCACGGGGCTCGGCCTCTGGGTGACGCAGGACATCGTCCGCCAGCACGGCGGGCGCATAGAGGTGACGAGCGACAAGGGGCGTGGCACGACCTTCACCATCATGCTGCTGGTGGATTCGCCCATCCTCGAAGACGAGATCAAGAAGTAACTTCCGGCAGGGAATCGCATGGCTTTCCAGACCGTACAGGAACGCGGGGACGAGCAAGACGGGAACCCGGCCCCGGCCGCTTTCGCGGGCGCGCGGCTGCTCGTGGTTGACGACGAGGAGAACTTGCGCATCACGACCGCCGCGATCCTCGAACAGGAGGGCTACGCGGTCGAGACTGCCTCCTCCGGCAACGAGGCGGTCACGCTCCTCGAAGGCACGGAGTTCGACCTCGTGCTCACCGACCTGCACATGGACGGCGGCGACGGGCTCTCCGTGCTCGCCGAGATTCGCCGCCGCGCACCCTTGACCATCTCCGTCGTCCTGACGGGCTTCGCCTCCGTCGAGTCGGCCATCGCCGCGCTCCAACAGGGCGCTTATGATTACCTCGTCAAGCCCTGCGACATTGACGAGATGAAGCACACCATCCGGCGCGGCGTCGAGCACCGCCGGCTGATGCTGGCCGAGCAGGAGGCCAGGGAAAATCTGGAACAGTTGAACCGCGATCTGGAGCGGCGCGTGGAGGAGCGCACCGCCGAATTGACGCGCCTCAACGACGAATTGGCCGAGGCCAACCGCGCCAAGGACATTTTCCTCGCCACGCTCTCGCACGAATTGCGCACGCCGCTGACGCCCGTGCTCGGCTGGGTCAATCTGCTGCGCAACGGGAACCTGGATGGCGACGGCGTGGAGCAGGCGCTCGACGCCATCGAGCGCAACGCGCGGCTTCAGTCGCGCCTGATTGACGACCTGCTGGACATCTCGCGCATCGCCACCGGCAAGCTGCGCTTCGAGCCGAAGCCGACGGACCTCAACAATGTGGTCGAGGCGGCCATCGAGACCGTCCGCTCTTCGGCCGGACTCCGGCACGTCGAGTTGGAAGTCGCGCTCGCGGACACACCGCTCGTCGTCATGGGCGAGCCGGTGCGTCTGCAACAGGTCATCTGGAACCTTTTGTCGAACGCAATCAAGTTTACGGAGGCGGGCGGGCGCGTCGCCGTGCGGGTCGAGGACGTGGGCCATGAGGTGCGCGTGGTCGTCGAAGACTCAGGCATCGGCATCTCGCCCGAGTTTCTGCCTTACGTCTTCGACCGCTTCCGCCAGGCCGACGGCTCGCGCACGCGCCGCCACGGCGGTCTGGGCCTGGGCCTGGCAATCGTTGACGCGCTCGCCAAGATGCATCACGGGCGCGTCGAGGCACAGTCGGAAGGGACGGGCCAGGGCTCGCGCTTCATCTTCACGCTGCCGCGCGCCGCGGTGAGCGAGCGCGCGGACGAGGCAGAACAGCCGGAAGTCGCGCCGGAAGTGGGCCAGCAGGTCTTGATCGTAGAAGACTCGCCCGACACGCTCTCGTTTCTGAGCGCCATCTTCCAGCAGAAGGGGTGCAACGTGATGGCCGCGTCCAACGGGCCAGAGGCGTTGAGGCTTGCCGCCGAGACCACGCCGACCGTCATCGTCTCAGACATAGGGATGCCGGGCATGGACGGCTACGAGCTTTTGCAGGAGCTGCGCCGCATGCCCGGCCTGAATGATGTCCCGGCCATAGCCATCACGGGCTACGCGATGGACGAAGACCGCGAGCGCGCCGCAGCCGCCGGCTTCACGGCGCACGTCGCCAAGCCCGTGGACGCCGACGACCTTCTCGCCCTCATCCAAAAACTCACCACGCAGGATTGTTAACCGACGACGATGGGAAATGTGCCAGTCAAAGCGCCGTCGCGGGCGTTGACCGAAGCATCCCTGTCGCGCGGCCTCGCACACCTCGCGGCCGCTGACCCGGACCTTAAACGCGTCCTCGAAGAACACGGGCGTCCGCCGATGTGGGAGCGCGACGAGGGGTTCCCGACCCTCGTCCTCATCATGCTCGAACAGCAGGTCTCGCTCGCCTCCGCGCGCGCCGCTTACGACCGGCTGCTCGCGCACGCCTCGCCGCCCACGCCGGAAAGTTTTCTCACACTCGACGACGCCACCCTCAGGCGCGCGGGCTTCAGTCGCCAGAAGACAGCATACGTACGACACCTGGCACAACTCATCATCGCCGGCGAACTCGACTTGCCCACGCTCGCAAAGATGAGCGACGACGAGGCGCGCGCACAGTTGCTGAGAGTGAAAGGCATCGGGCCGTGGACTGCGGAGATTTACCTGCTCAGGGCTTTGCTGAGGGCGGACGCGTGGCCCGCGGGCGATCTCGCCCTGATGGTAGCGGCCCAGCAGGTCAAGCGACTGCCCGCGCGCCCGACGCCCGCCGAGTTGGAGGAACTGAGCCTCGCCTGGAAACCCTGGCGCGCAGTCGCCGCACGCCTCCTCTGGCATCACTACCTCAAACGTCCTCCACGGGCGCGGGTATAGACGAAGAACTCAACAGACTGAACAACTCAACCCTTTGCGTCTTACGTCTTGTCTTTGCGCCTTTGCGAGAAACAGCCGTTCACGCAAAGACGCAAAGTAAAAACTAAAGGCGCAAAGGGTTGAATCTATCTTTCAGTCCACAATCATCTCATTCAGGCACGAGCGCGAGGCGGAAGCCCATGAGCGACCACTCGCCTTCGCCCTCGACTTCGTTGATGTAGGAGAAGTCATTGCGGGCGTTCGCGCCGACCGCGTAACAGGTCGCGTTGCCTTCGCGGTCGCGGTAGAAGCCCAGCTCAAGAGTTTCCGTCTCGCTCCATTCCGCGTGAAAGAGTGTGCCAATAAGATTGAAGACGGCGGGCGGGCAGACAGTCGCGCGATAACCCGCCGGCATGATCCCGCGCGCGCGCCAGTCCTCGTTGACGACCCTCAAAAATTCTCTCAGGCTGAGGTAATCGTGATCGTAGCGCGTGCCGTTCATCATGCCCGCGAGCCCCATGTAGGGCGCGAGCGGGTCGGCCGACGCGTCGTGGCCGTAAAGCGTGCCGTAGAACTGGCGGTTCTCCGGCAGGTAGCGCGGCTTGACGGTCGTCTCCACTCCGACCAGCGTTCCCTGAAATCTCTCGTGCCCGCTCCTGATGGCGTCTAGATAACTGGGCTTGTGCTCGCGCGCCTCAGTGAAATCTCGCGGGGCCGTGGGGTAGAGCCGCGCGAAGTAGGAATCGTCGAGCGGGGCCGCGCCCGCCGACGGGACGACGTGCCACTCCATGTGGAAGTGACGCAGCCCTTCCTCTGCCTCCGCGCCTAACTCAAACTTCGCCGCCTCGGGCGCGATTAGCTCAACGTCCGCCTTCAGCCCGAAAAACTCGCGCAGCCTTTCCTTGCGCTCCTGCATCCATACATGCATCAGTCTTCGCCCTCCGACTGTGACATATTCGACACGCAGATATAATGAAATGCAAGCCCGAAAAGACGTAAATCGTGAATCGTGAATCGTAAATCGTCGAACGGTCTTTTTTACGATTTACGATTCACGATTCACGATTTACGTCTTCTCAGTTGTAACCGACGGCCGCCGCAAGGCGTTTTCAAGTTGAAAGGTTGAGGATAGAGTCTAGGTATGTCTTTTTCATTACCCCCTCGTTCGCTTCGCGCCGCCCCGTTAGCCTTCGTGGCCCTGGCCGTTCTGTTGACGGCCGCGGGTTGCGGCGGGCGCTCCGAGAGTGCGGGGGGAGGCAGGACGACTACGACCACGGAGACGACCCGCACTGAAGAGGGCGCGGGCGGGCGCGGTGGCGGCGGCGGCGAGCGCTCCAATCGCGGTCACCACGACGAAGGCGATGGCGCGACAGGTCCCGGCTTATGTGCAGGCCACGGGCAGCCTGAGCGCCAACGAGACTTCTGATGTCGCGCCGCAAACTTCGGGGCAGGTCATTGCGACCCCCGTCAGCGTCGGCGCATTCGTGCGCCAGGGGGTCGTCATCATCCGAATCAACGACAGGGACGCGCGGCTGCGGCTGCAACAGGCCCAGGCCGGAGTTCTTCAGGCGCAGGCCGGAGTCCGACAAGCGGAGGCGCGTCTGGGCCTACGGCCCGGCGGCAATTTCGACGCGAGCGCCATCCCCGAAGTACGCACCGCGAGCGCCAACCTCGAACAGGCCCAGGCCGAGTTGCGATTGGCCGAAGCCAACGAGAGGCGCTACCGCGAGTTGGTCGAGACGGGCGACGTGGCCGTCAGCATCTATGACCAGTACCGCACGCAACGCGACACGGCGCGCGCGCGCGTTAACAGCGCCCGCCAGCAACTCGAAACCGAGATCAACACGGCGCGCACGAGCAATCAGGCCATACAGTCCGCGGAGGCGGCCGTAGCCAGCGCTCGCTCGCAGGTCGCCATCGCGCAGAAGGCCGTGGCCGACACGACCGTTCGCGCGCCTTACGCGGGCTACGTCAGCAACCGGCCCGTGGCCGTCGGCGAATACGTCACGCCCGCCTCGGCCGTGGCGACCGTGCTCAGGACCAACCCGATCAAGCTGCAATTGCAGGTCGCCGAAGCCGACGCGCCGTTCATCACGCAGGGCATGGGCGTCTCGCTCGAAGTAGATGCGTACAAGGACAGAAAGTTCGCGGGCACGGTCTCGGCCGTCAACCCGGCGATTGACCCCGTGTCGCGCGCGGCGACGGTCGAGGTCCAGGTCGAGAACGGCGACAACGCGCTGCGCGTCGGCATGTTCGCCACGGCGCGCATCGTGCGCCAGGGCGCGAGCACCTCCGTCTTCGTCCCGCGCTCGGCGGTCCTCGGCGACCAGAATACGCAGTCCTACCGCGTCTTCGTCATACAGGGCGACGTGGCGAAGCTGCGCGTCGTGCAAATTGGCACAGAAGAGGGCGACACAATCCAAATCCTGTCGGGCGTCAACGCGGACGAGATAGTCGCGACCAGCAACCTCGAACAGCTTTATGAAGGCGCGAGGGTGAAACTACAGTAATCAGTAGTCAGTAGTCAGTAATCAGTGACAGGCATTTGGCTGACAACTGATTACTGATTACTGACTACTAACAAGCGGAGCTTGTTTTATGCAGAAGTTGGCTGAGATTTGCGTGCGGCGGCCGGTGTTTCGCGACCGTCATCATCCTGCTGTTGACGGTCATCGGCGGGTTCTCTTTCTTCACGCTCGGGGTTGACCGCTTCCCCAAGATTGACATCCCGACCGTCTCCGTGCAGACGAGCAACCAGGGGGCCGCGCCGCAGGAGATCGAGACCGAGATCACCGACATCATAGAGGGCGCGGTCAACACCATCCCCGGCATTGACGAGATGCGCTCAAGCTCTTCGCAGGGGCGCTCTTCCGTCACCATCAACTTTAATCTCGAAAAAGACGCGGACCTCGCGACGCAGGAGGTGCGCGACAAGGTCAGTACGATCCTGAACCGGCTGCCCGAGACGGCCGACCCGCCCGTCGTCAGAAAATCCGACCCGGACTCTCAGCCGGTCCTGGTCTACGCCATCAGCGCGCCGCGCTCCTCGATTGAGTTGACGACGCTCGTCCAGAATCAGATTCAGGAGCGCATCGAGTCGGCCGACGGCGTCGGCGAAGTCGTCGTCTTCGGCGGACGCCAGCGCGAGATTAAAGTCTACGTGGACCCGGATCGCCTGCGCGCTTACAACCTGCCGGTGACGGCCGTCACGAACGCCTTGCGCGCGCAGAACCTTGAGTTGCCCGGCGGCCGCCTCGACGAAGGCGCGCGCACAGTAACGCTGCGCACGCTCTCGCGCGTCACGCGCGTCGAAGATTTCAACGACATCGTCATCACGACGAAGAACGGCTACCCGGTCAAGGTCAGTGACGTGGGCCGCGTCGAGGACAGCGGCGTTGACCCGCAGTCGGCGGCCTCCCTGGACGGCGTGCCTTCCGTCTCGCTCGGCATACGCAAGCAGTCGGGCGCGAATACCATCGCCGTCATCAACGAGGTCAAGCGGCGCATGGCGGAGATTCAGCCGCTCCTGCCCGCGGACATCAAAATCGCCGTCACGCGCGACCAGTCGGAGTTCATCGAGACTTCCCTGCACGCCATCGAGGAGCATTTAATCGTCGGCGGCCTGCTCGCCGCCATCATCGTCTTCCTCTTCCTGTGGAATTTTCGTTCGACGGTCATCGCCGCGCTCGCCATCCCGACCTCCATCATCTCTGCCTTCGCGCTCATCGCTGCCTTCGGCTACTCGCTCAACCAGATGACGATGCTCGCGCTCACCTTGATGGTCGGCATCGTGATTGACGACGCGATTGTCGTTTTGGAGAACATCTACCGCTTCGTCGAGGAGAAGGGGATGCACCCCTTCCAGGCGGCGGTCGAGGGCACGAAGGAGATCGGCCTCGCCGTCATGGCGACGACTCTTTCTCTCCTCGCCGTCTTCATCCCCGTCGGCTTCATGTACGGCATCGTCGGCCGCTTCATGTCTTCGTTCGGGTTGACCTCGGCGGCGGCCATTGCCGTCTCGCTCATCGTCTCGTTTACCTTAACGCCCATGCTCGCCGCGCGCTGGATTAAGCCGCCGAAGAAGGTCGTCACTCCCGAGGGCGTGCCGGGCGGGAAGGTCGAAGCGGCGGACGCCGAGGACGACGGGGAGAAGGTGAAAGCGGAGAAAGCTCAAGGCCATTCGTCCAAGGAGGGCCGCTTCTACAAGCCTATAGACCGCTCTTACATGTGGATGCTCAAATGGTCCATGGCGCACCGCTGGGTGATCGTTCTCATCTGCGCCATCGCCATCGGGTTCATCGTCCCGCTCTACAACTGGGTCGGCTACAACTTCCTGCCCGACGAAGACGAGTCGGCTTACCAGATAAGTTTGCGCGCGCCGCAGGGGACAAGTCTCCCCGCGACGCAGAGCGTACTTGAAAGAGTCGCGCGCGATGTGCGCGAGCAAATCCCGGGCGTGGAGGGAACGCTCGTCAACGCGGGCGGCTTCGGCGGCGGCTCGCCCAACTCCGGCTCCGTGCAGGTCAGGCTCAAGCCGGTCGAGGACCGGAAGTATTCGCAGGCGGATTTGATTCAGATGACGCGCGACCTGATACGCAAGAGGAAGTATCCGAAAGAGTACGTCATCAACGCGTCGGGCGGCTCGTCCATCGGCGCTTCCCTGGGCCAGGGGCGCGGCGGCTCTTCTTTAGGCTTCTTCATCAGCGGCCCGGACATTCAGAAACTGGACGAGTATTCGAACAAGCTGGTCGAGCGCATCAAGCAGGATGATAACTTCCGCGACGCCGACCGCTCGCTCCAACTGAGCAGCCCCGAGGTGCGCGTCATCATTGACCGCCAGCGCGCGGCGGACCTGGGCGTGCAGGCGGGCGACGTGGCGCAGGCGCTGAACACGCTCGCCGCCGGGGCGCGCGTGACGACTTTCAGCGAAGGCTCAGATCAATATGACGTGGTCGTGCGCGCGGGCGAAGAGTCCCGGCGCACGCGCGAGGCTCTGAGCAACTTCACCGTGGCGTCGTCTAACGGGGGAACGGTCGGCCTCGAAAAGCTCGTCAGGCTCGAAGAGGGCGAGAGCGCCGCCTCTATTGACCGCCTCAATCGCCAGCGGTCCGTCACCGTCTCGGCGAGCCTCGCGCCGAACGGCTCGGAGTCCGAGGGGCTCGCGTCCATACAGCGCTACGCGGACGAATTGAACATGGAGCCGGGCTACCTGACGGGCGTGACGGGCCAGTCGAAAGAGTTGCAGCGCGCGAACAAGTCTTTCATGCTCGCGTTCCTGCTCTCGTTCGTCTTCATGTACCTGATTCTCGCGGCGCAGTTCGAGTCGTTCATACATCCCGTGACTATCTTGCTGACGCTGCCGCTCTCGATTCCGTTCGCGCTGCTCTCGACGCTGATAGCGGGCCAGAGGCTCAACATCTTTTCGGCGCTCGGCATCCTGCTCCTGTTCGGCATCGTCAAGAAGAACGCCATCTTGCAGATTTCCCACACGAACGATTTGCGCGCGCACGGCCTGGAGCGTTACAGCGCCATCCTGCAAGCGAACCGCGACCGCCTGCGGCCCATCCTGATGACGACCATCGCGCTCGTCGCGGGCATGGTCCCGCTCATAGTGGGCTCCGGGGCGGGCGCGGCGACGAATCGCTCCATCGGCGTGCTCGTGGTCGGCGGGCAGACCCTTTGTCTGCTGCTGACGCTTTTGGCCGTACCCGTCTTCTATTCGCTCTTCGAAGACGCGAAGGAGTCGCGCATCTGGGCTTACGTCGGCGCGGGCATCAACAACTTCAAGGGAGGACTCGGCCGCCGCCTCTCCGAAATTCGCGCGGGCTTCTCGCGCCGTAAACCCAAAGTCGCCCCGCCCCCCACCGGCACGACCGCAAAGGATAGATATGTTGACCAAGCTTCAGGCGATTAGAAATGCGTTTCAACCCTTTGCGCCTTTGCGCCTTTGCGTGAGACGGATTTTTCACGCAAAGGCGCAAAGACGCAAAGAAAGAGTGTTAGTGTTTTTCGCGGCGCTCTTCTTAGCATCGTGCGCGACGGCGCTGGCACAGAATCCCTCGCCGTCTCCGTCTTCGACGCCGCAGCCTGCGCCGCCCGCTGGAACGTCCGGGGGGCAGCAACAGCAGCCCGGCCAGGCTCCGCCCTCGCCGACCGAGTTGCCGCCGAACTCGTCCTCCGCGCCCGTTCGCCCGGACAACGAGGCGCAGCAGAGCGCGCAACCGCAGACGGGTGTCGAGCAGGAGCGTCAGCAAACGACGCCGAACACGCAGGGGCCGCGCCCGACGCAGCCGCAGGTCCAGCCGCCTTCGCAGCAGACCGCGCCCGGCCAGCAGCCGCAGACGGCCACGCCCGCCGGCACACAGACGCAGCAGCAAGGGACACAACCGGGCGCTACTCCTTCGACCGGAGTGCAACAGCCGCCGGGCCAGAACGTCGGCGTCACGTCGGGCGTCGCGCCCGCTGAACTACCGGAGGATCCGCCGCCCGTCGCGCCGAACTTTGAAGCCCCGCCGCGCCCCTTGCCTTCGGCCGAGCGTGTCGGCGTGGACGTGTCGGACCAACTCCCTCTGACGCTCAACGAGGCGATTGCGCTCGCGCTCGAAAACAACAACGACATTGACAGCTCGCGCATAGACGTGGAGATAGCCGAGTTCAACCTACGCGCGGCGCGCGGCGTTTACGACCCCATCTTATCGTCCGAAAGTTATTTCGAGAGCCGCGTGACGCCGACCAGTTCCACTCTGGGCGGCGCGGGCGCGACCGGCTCCGTCAAGCAGACGGACGCGACGGGCGCGCTGCGCCTGGGCGGCTTCTCGCCGTTCGCGGGCGGCTCTTACCAGTTGGACTTCGCCTCGACGCGCCTGACGACCAACAACCAGAACGTCACGCTCAACCCGCAGTTCCCGACGGCGTTCACTTTCACCTACGTGCAGCCGCTCTGGCGCGGCCTGCGCTTCGACAACAACCGACGCCAGATTGAGATTGCCAAGAAGAATCTCTCTTTGACGGACGCGCAATTCCGCCAGCGCGCCATCGAAGTCATCTCGCAGGTCGAGCAGGCTTACTGGGAGTTGGTCTTCTCGCTTCGCAATCTACAGGTCCAGATAGACGCCGTGCGCCAGGCGCGCACGCAGGTCGAGAGCAACCGGCGGCAGGTCGAGAAGGGCGTGCTCGCGCCCATAGACATCGTCGCCGCCAACACGCAGGTGACGACCTTCGAGCAAAACGTCTACACGGCGCAGGAAGCGGTCACGCGCGCCGAGAACACGCTGAAGACGCTGATGCTGCCCGACCGCACCGCGCCGCTCTGGTCGCGCTCGCTGACGCCTGTCACGCCAGTCAACCTGGAAGCCCCGCGCGTCCCCCTGGAACAGGCCGTGACCGCCGCGCTTCAGAGCCGCCCGGAACTGGCACAGCTTCAGACCAACGCCGAAATCAACCGCATAGACCAGCGCTACTTCCGCGACCTGACCAAGCCGCAGATTGATTTAGTCGGAACTTACACCACGGTCGGCCTCGCCGGGGCGCTCACTTCGGCTGCCACGAGCGGGGGAACGAGCGCGAACGCGTTGCTGCGCGCGCGCGTCAACGAATTGTCTTTGCTCGCGGGCCTTGAGCCGCTCGACACGGCGACGGGGGGCAGCAGCGGCGTCAACCCAAACCTGGTTGGCGGCTACACGACCTCGCTCGGGAACCTTCTGGCCCAGGACTACCCGACCTACCGCGCGGGCGTCCGCATAGAACTCCCTTTGCGCAACCGCACGGCCGAGGCCAACCTGGGGCGCTCGCTCGCCGAGGGCCGCCGCATAGAGAACACGCGCGCGCAGGCCGAGCAGATAATCGAGGCCGACGTGCGCAACGTGACGCAGTCGCTCAGGTCAGCGGAAGCGCGACTCACTGCGGCCGCCTCCGCGCGCTCTTCGGCCGAGCAGCAGTACGAGAGCGAGCGGCGGCAGTTCCGCGCCGGCACGACCACCTTCTTCCTCGTCTTGCAGCGGCAGACGGAACTCCTGGCCGCGCGCGGGCGCGAGCTACAGGCCCAGACAGATTTGAATAAAGCCATCGCAGAGTTTCAGCGCGCCACCGGCAGCACGCTCACCGCCAACAACGTCTCCATCCGCACGGACGGCAACGGGCGCGGGCTGGAGATGCGCCCCGCGCCCGCCGCCACGGATTCGTCGAGCGCGCAGCCGCCGCCCGCGCGCACGAATCCGGCCAGCGCGTTCACAGAGAGTAAGAACTAATGACGGACAACGCCCCTCTGTCTTCCATCTCTACGTCGAAGAGCGCACGCGTGCTCCGCGTGATGGCGTGCGCCGCGCTCCTCGCCGTCTCTTCGGCGTGCGGGTCCGGGGGCGGTGGTGGTGGTGACGAGAGCGCCGCGCGCGGCATCGTCGTCGTCAACGCGCCGGCGGCCGGGGAAGTGCGCCGCGTCATCGCGCGCGAAGGGATGATTGTCAACGAGGGTGCGCCGATTGTGGAGATAGCAGTGCTGACCGAAGGGCCGCGGCCGACGCCGACGCCGGGCCAGAGCGCGGAGTCGCGCGCCGCGGGCAACTTCAGGGCGGCCGACGCGGAGATCGAAGCCGCGCGCGCGGAGGTCGTGCGTCACGACGCGGAAGTCCGCCGCCTGACGCCGCTCGTCGCGTCTAACGAAGCCCCGCAGGCGCAACTTGACGCCGAGCGAGCCCTCTACGAGCGAGCGCAGCAGCGCTTGCAGCAGGCGCAGGACGCGAAGCAGCGCGCCGAAGGCGACCTACGCATCGCTCGGCAACCGGGCCAGAATCAAACTGGCACAACGGCCCCGCCGCCGCCGCGTGAACAACTGGTGACGGCAGTCGCCTCTTCCGCCGGGACCGTCAGCGTCGTCAACGTGCGCGTGGGCGAGCGCGTCAAAGCCGGTCAGGCGCTCGCCACCTTGCGCGCGAACGATTAACGTAAGATGTCTTCCGAAGCGATCAACCTCGGCCCGCGCGAGCGGCGCAAGCGGCGATTGATGGGCATCGTCGCCCTGACGGTCGGCGTCGGCCTGGCCTTCGTGATGGTCGTCTACGGCGCGCCGCGCCTCTACCGGCTCGTCATCTTCTTTCCGATCTGGATGGCGGGCCTCGGGCTCTTGCAGTCGCGCGAGAAGACCTGCATCGCGCTGGCCGCGCGCGGCGTCTGCAACATGGACGACGGCGAAGAGAAGATCGCGGACGAGCGCAGGGTCGAGGAGTTGCGCGACAAGGCGCGTTGGATCAACCGCCGCGCGCTCCTGACGGCCGCGGCCATCACGCTCCTCGCCCTTGTCTTCCCCACGCAAGGGTTGGGATGAAGCCCGGATTGTTCTCGAAGCCCCGACAGGTTTCCGACCCCGAAGGGGTCGCACAAGATAGCCGGGGGCAAGCGAAGTGCGCGTGAGCGCACGAAGCGCCGCCCCCGGAACGATGAGAAAAAGAATTTCGACCCTGAAAGGGTCGCACCTTCAAGGTTGAAGTGCGACCCTTTCAGGGTCGAAACATTTTTCCGTCTCTGACCGAGGGCGGCGCAAACTCGCGTTTGCTTGCCCCCGGCTATCTTGTTTATCCCCTCCGGGGATGGGGCCGAGTCTTTTAATACTTCTCTGCGATTTCAGGTGCGCACGTCCGTCATGCGCCGCTGCGGGTGTCCGTGGCGCGGCGCGAGCCCGACCCGACGCTCGATACCGTAGACGCGAACGTCGTTGCGCTGCACGGTCCAGATTTTCCGTAGGCTCAGCAGCTCGCCGAGCGTGAAGCCTAGGTTGTCGTCGTTCATCTTCGTCAGGCCGCGCAAATACTCCCATGTGCGCGCGCCATCATTGAGCGCTTCGAGAATTTTCTGCTGGCGCGAAGTCAGAACTGGCGCCGCCTCAACGGGCCTGGGCATCTTGCTCCTCCATTTTGCTCGGTCTCTCCGAAGGGGGTCGGGACACCGTCGTGATTTCAGGGCACCTCGGCGAAGGGGAGGTTCGGCCGCCATTCTACTACACGGCCCCCGCGAAAATGAATGCCGGCGGGGCCGTGTGCGTAAAATCTCGCCGGCTTGACAGGGGCGATTGGCGCGCTCTACCTTCGCCCCGAGGGGATTTTTTGTAGATGAAGTTGCGTCACCAATCTGACTGCCCGCGATTGTCCGCGGCGGCGCGCCCCGCGCGGGCGCACGCCTTCACGCTCGCGCTCGTCCTTCTTCAACTCTCTCTCTTCCTCTCGCTTTGCGCGCCTACGCCCGCGCAGGACCAGAACGATTACGACCGTCTTGAGCGCGCCGCCGCTTTCATCCGCGAGGGGCAACTGGCGCGCGCCGAAGCGGAACTCGGCTTAATCCTGCGGCGGCGGCCCGACGACGCGAACGCGCTCAACTTCCTGGGCGTCGTCCGCGCCAGCCAGAAACGCGCGGCCGAGGCAGAGAAGTTGTTCCTGCGCGCGCTCAAGTCATCGCCCGCGCTCGTCGGCGCTTACGTCAACCTCGGACGCCTTTACCTCGAAGGCGGGAATCAAGAGCGCGCGTTCTGGGCCTTCACGGAGGCGGACAAACTGGCCCCCGGCCGCGAAGAGATCATCTTCAACCTCGCGGCGATTCACGTCGAGCGGCAGGAGTTCGAGCGCGCGCTTGATGCGCTCGGAAAAATCCCGCGCGACGCGCTCGGCGTCGAAGACGTTCGACTGATGCTCGCCAGCTATCTTGGCCTGCGGCGCAACGACGAGGCCGTCACGCTCGCGGCCGCGCTCAAGCGGCCCGGCGCGCTTCTCCCCGAAGACGCCGCCAACTTCGCGGCGCTCTACGCCGCGCACGGGCTGCTCGACCAGGCGATAGAGATTCTCGAAGCCGCGCGCCAGGGCGCACCCAACTCTTACCCGCTGCTCTACAACCTTGGAGCCAGCTACTCGCAGCGGCGCGACTGGGCGCGCGCCGAAGAGTTCCTGACGGCGGCGCTCGCGGCCCGGCCCGACGACGTAGCGGCGCTCGGCGCGCTCGCCCGCGTGGCGCGCGCGCGCGGCGAGATGGAGAAGTCGCTCTCGTTCCTCCTGCGCGCGCGCAAACTCGCGCCCGCGTCCGAGGCGGTGCTCTACGACTTCGGGGTGACGGCGCTCCACATGAATCTCATCCTTGACGCCTTGCCCGCGTTCGAAGAATTACAGCGCAAGCGGCCGGACGAGCCGCGTTACATCTACATGCTGGCGGCCGCGCGACTGCGCAAAGGCGAGAAGGGGATGGCCGAGACTTTGCTTCGCCGCTACACGGGGCTGCGCCCGAAGGACGCCGCGGGCCACTACCTGCTCGGCGTCGCGCTCAACAGCCTCAACCGCTTCAGCGAGGCGCGCGCCGCCTTCGAACAGAGCCTTGTGCTCGGCCCGAGCCCGGAGGCCGAGTACATGCTCGGCCTCATCAGCAACAACGAGGGAGACGCGGCGGGCGCGATCCGCTGGCTGGAACGCGCGCTCCGCGCGGAGCCCAATCACGCAGGCGCGCAGAGCGAGTTGGGCATAGCCTACTTCAGGCAGAATAACTACGAGGCGGCGCGCACAGCCCTCGAACGCGCCGTCGAGTTGGGACCGAAAGACCTGCGCGCGGTTCACCAGTTGGGGCTCGTCTACGCCAAGCTGGGGGACCGCGAGCGCGCCGGGCGCATGTTCAGTCTGGCCGACGAGTTGCGCAAGGAGCGGCGCGAGCAGGAGACCGTCATCATGAAGCTCGTCGAGCCGCCGCAGTAAAACCTGTGCGGCCGGAGGGCGGCCGCGGCGCGCTTCTCTCGCACCGTGATTCGAAAAAACTTGGCGCGGAGTGCAAGAAAAACTTGACAGGAAATCAAAAGCCCTGCTATAAGCCGTTCGAGGCCATTTAACCGTTTACGTCTCCGCTTCAACTAAAATTCGTTCGGACGGATAGCCCGGAATAATGTCCCCGACATTAATCTCCGTCCCAAAAGTGTCAGACGACGGTGCGCGAGTGCCCTTGAAATGAACATGATTGTTGTTCACTTTCACCTGTGACTGAACGTAATAACCCCCGGCATCAACTCTTCAGGAAAATTCAGCCGCCTCGATGTCCGTCGAGGTTTGACAAGGGAGTGGTCATGAAATCCAAAAAGTTCTGCGCGCTCGTTGCGCTTATTCTCACCGCGGTCCTGGCCCATTCGGCCGCCGCCCAGAGCGACCGCGGCGCGATCACCGGCATCATCAAAGACCCGAACGGGGCCGTCGTCGCCGATGCGAAGATAACCGCCGTTAACGCGGAAAGCGGCGAAATCCGTGAGGCGACCACAAGCGGCGAGGGAACCTTTACGATTCCTCAGCTAGTGGCCGCGCCTTACCAGCTAACGGTAGAGGCTCCGGGTTTCAAAACCTCCACGGTCGATGACGTGAGGGTCGGCGTGCAGATCACGCGCTCCGTCGAGATCACGCTCGAAATAGGGGCGGTCGGCGAGACCGTGACGGTGTCGAGTGAGGCCGCCGTGATCAATACAGACACTCCCGTGCAGCAGCTCAACGTGACGGAGAAGCAGGTCCGCGAGTTACCGCTCCTGGTGGCCGCCGAGAGCGGCGGGCGCTCGCCTCTGTCGTTCATCTTCCTGGACAGCAGCGTCACCTCGGTGAACGGGCAGACGGGCGGGACCTCCGGCAGCACTGGCACGAACGCGACCAACTTCAGAATCGCCGGCGGCCAGGGCCTCGGCGCGGACATCCTGATTGACGGCGCGCAGACGCGCCGCGGCGAGAACGGCACGTTCTTCTCCGAAGTCGCGCCGGGTCCGAACGCCTTCCAGGAGTTCACCATCAGCACGTCGCAGTACTCCTCGGAGTTCGGCAACTCTTCGGGCGGCGTCATCAACTTCACGATTAAGTCGGGCGGCAACGACTTTCACGGCGAGGCTTATCTCTTCCACATCAACGACGCGCTCAATTCCAACATTGACCGCAACCGGCTTTTGAATCGCGAGAAGCCGCTCGACCGCCAGTTCGATTACGGGTTCAGCGTCAGCGGCCCCGTCTTCTACCCGCGCTTCGGCGAGGGCACCGGCAATCCGTTGGGGACCCTCCGCAACCGCACCTTCTTCTTCTTCAACTACGGCGGCTACCGCACGTCACAGTCGGAGACCGTGGACCTGACGGTCCCGACCCTGGCGATGCGCCAGGGCGACTTCTCGGAGTTGCTGACAGACCCATACGTGCTTCAGTTCTTCGGCGGCCCCGTCCAGATTTACAACCCGAACCAGTTGCCGCTTCAGACCGACCCGACCCGGCCCAACTTCAGCCCGCTCGGGCGCGACCCGATTCCCGGCAACCGGCTCGACCTGTACCAGGGCGGCGCGCTCATCTCGGCCATCGGCCAGAACTTCGTTAACCTGTTCCCGGCGCCGAACCAGACCGGCCCGCTGGGCTCGACCGTCTTCCGCAACTACAACACGACGACCACGGCGACCTCGCAGACCGACTACTACGTGACGAAGCTCACGCACACGATTACGGACCGCCAGCTCTTGAACCTGAGCTACACGTACCGCAAGCTGCCGAGCATCAAGGGCGGCTTCCCGCGCTTCCCTCAGCCGTTCGTCGCGGACGGAGTCTGGGACCAACTCTTCAAGTCTTACTACGCGCGCTTGCAGCACGACTGGACGCTGTCGGCGAACCTGCTCAACCACTTCAACGCAGGCTTCTCTCGCTCGGACGTGTCGAACCGCAACTTCACGTTCGGCGAAGGCCAGGCCACCGATCTCGGGCTAGCGCCGGGCGTGACGCAGAACCTGGGCTTGCCGCAAGTCGGTTTCCCCGGTTACGGCGACCCGGCGACCTCGCTCGACCCGCGCTCGGCCCAGAGCGGCGGCTCGACTTTCTTCAGCAACCGCGTTCGGGACAATTCTGTTCACATCAGCGACTTCGTGACTTACATCCGCGGGCGCCACTCGATGAAGTTCGGCGGCGAGACGCGCATTCAGCAGCTAAACAACGCGGCCCACTTCGACATCGGAGGCCGCTTCAACTTCCGCAGCAACCAGACGGCCAACACCAACGACTTCAACCAGGGCTGGCCCATCGCGAGCCTGCTCACAGGAAGGACGGAGTTCGCCTTCAACAGCAACCAGACGATTGACCCCGGCTTGCGCTTCTTCTCCGAAGCCTTCTTCTTCCAGGACGACTTCAAGGTGACGCCGAAGCTGACCTTGAACCTTGGCCTGCGCTACGACTACGGTCGCCCGCGTGAAGAGTCGCGCGGGCGCTACCGCGCTTTCGACCCGGACGTGCCAAACCCGGCGGCTGGCGGCCGTCTTGGCGCCATCGTCAGCGCCGACGCCACGGCAGGCGGCATCCAGTCCGAGTTCCCCGGCTTCATCGAGCCGGACAAATCGAACTTCGGGCCGCGCTTCGGCTTTGCCTACTCGGTTAATGACCGGACGGTCGTGCGCGGCGGCTACGGCATCTACTACGCGCCGGTCATCTACAACGACTTCGGCAACGCCGGCTTCCTCGGCTACAACCCGGGCCAGACCGTGATTAACGGCGATCTCCTATCTTTTGTCTCGCTCGAAAACTTCCCGCTGCTCCCGCTGCCCAACCTGTCCGACCAGGCCGTCGGCCAGTTGGACACCAACATGGATTACTTCAACAAGAACTACAAGGCCGGCCGCACGGCGCAGTGGAGCCTGGACATCCAGCGCGAGTTGCCCTGGAACTTCGCTCTTCAGGTCGGCTACATCGGGAGCAAGGGTACGCGCCTGAAGTCGAACTTCAACCCGGTTAACAAGCTGCCGCTCGAAGCCCTGCAACTCGGTGAATCGCTCTTGAGAAAACGGCTGGTTGACGTTAATCCGGCCGAGCGCGCCTTCGCGGCGGGCCTCGGCTTCAACCTGCCGACTGACCCGAACGCCATCTACCCTGGCTTTAACAACGCGGGCGGGAATCTGAACGGGACCGTGGCTCAGGCCCTGAGGCCGTTCCCGCAGTACGGGATCATCAACAACCGCATGGAGAGCGAGGGGCAGAGTTCCTATCACGCGCTCAAGGTTGACTTACAGCGCCGCTTCTCGCAGGGCATACAGTTCGGGCTCTCCTACACGAAGGCCAGGCTGACCGGAGACGCGGCGGAAGACGTGTTCGGCGACTCGCCGCTTAACGGCGTGGTGCAGAACCCGTATGACCGCTCCTCTTTGAACTCCATCTCGCCGAGCAGTCTCCCGAACTCGCTGGTCTTCAACTACATCATCGAGTTCCCGTTCGGGAAGGGCAAGCGGTTCCTGAACGAAGGCGGCTTCGTTGACCGGCTGGTCGGCGGCTGGCAGTTAACAGGCATCCACCGCTACCGCAGCGGCCCTGCGCTCGTGCCGTTCATCGCGGGCGGGCAGCGAGACTTCCTGACGCTCGTCGGCTTTGGCGGTAACCTGCGGCCTAATTTCACAGGGGCAGACTTCTACACCGGCAACCCTGCGACGGGCACGGAGTATCGTTACCTGAACCCGGCAGCGTTCGCGCGCCCGCCGGATTACCGCACCGCGCCGCCGATCTCGCTCGACAACGGCGCAACCATCAACTCGGCTTATATAGCCTACTACGCGGACCCGACCCGGTTCTTCGGGACGGCCCAGCCGAGCACCAGCGAGTTGCGTGGGCAGCCCTTCTTCTCCGAGGACGTCAGCCTCATGAAGAAGACGCGCATCACTGAGACGACCTACTTCGAGATTCGCATGGAGGTCTTCAATCTCTTCAACCGCGGGCGGTTCGGTCTGCCCAACGTCAATATAGACGATATCAACGGCCTCGGTCTCTCGACCCGCAACGGCGACATCTTCCAGCCGCGCCGCATTCAGGTCGGCGGACGGTTTGTCTTCTAGGGCGCGAGTCTTGGCCTTCGTAGACGGGCGGCGCGGGATGAGTCTGAACTGACTTTTCTCGCGCCGTTCGCTCTTCCGCAGCGGCTTTGCGCAATCGCAAGGAATGTGAGACGTTTTACCTGGCATGTCGCGCTCAAGTTTTAATGTGCGAAATTTTCTGGCGTGCGCCTTCCTGTGCGTCTTCGCCGCGTCGTTCTGTGCGGGCGCGCAGACCGTGCGGCGCCGCAGCAGGGGCAGCAACGCGCGGCGCGCGGAGGCGACGGCGCGGCCGAGAAGATCGTCGAGGAGGCCGTGGCCGCCTTCGACCGGGGCGACGAGAGCGCGGCCCGCACGCTCTTCACACGCGCGCTGCAACTCGACCCGAAGAACGTGACGGCGCACACCTACCTGGGCATCATGAGCGACCGCGCGGGCGAGTTGAAAGAGGCCGAGCGACACTTCGCGGCCGCGGCCATCAGCGCGCCGCTGCTGCCGTCGGCGCGCAACAATCACGGCGCGATCCTGCTGCGCCTCGGGCGCGTCCAGGAGGCGGTCAAGCAGTTCGAGACCTCGCTCAAACTGGACCGGAATCAGCCGAGCGCGCTCGTCAACCTCGCGCAGATTCGTTTTGAGCAAGGAACGCCGGAGAGCCTGCGCTCCGCGCTCGATCTGTTCACGCGCGCGCAAACGTTAGAGCCGGACGCGGGCGTCGCGCGCGCACTCGTCGTCATCGCGCTCAGGCTGAATGACCGCGCGGCCGCCTCCGCGAGCTACCGCGACTACGCGGCGCGTCTGGCCGCGGGCGCGGGGCCGGAAGCAGCGGGCGCGGCGGCGCGCGCGGACCTCGGCGGCGCGCTCCTCGAAGCGGAACTTTTCACGGAGGCGGCCGAGGAGTTGAAGGCCGCCACAGCGGCGGACCCGTCGAACGTGGACGCCATCGTGCGCTTGGGGCGCGCCTACGTCGCGCTCAAGGATTTGCCCGCGGCCGGGCGCACGCTCGAAGGCGCGCTCGCGCGCGGGCTTGAAGCCGCGCCCATCTACGCGCTACTCGCTTCGGTCTACGAGAGGAGCGGGCACATAGAGAACGCCATCCCGGC
This sequence comes from uncultured Acidobacteriota bacterium, assembly GCA_963711585.1. Classification (GTDB taxonomy): domain Bacteria; phylum Acidobacteriota; class Blastocatellia; order Pyrinomonadales; family Pyrinomonadaceae; genus QHXM01. The sequence goes on from CAVQEU010000002.1 coordinate 187,439, forward strand.
CATGCGGCTCGCCATCACGCGCGACCCGCAGCGCGAAGAGTACCGCTTCAGGTACGGGATGCTTTTGACGAACGTGCTCGCGCCGGGCGCGGCCGTGATACGGCTCGAAGAAGCGCTCAAATCGTTTCCAAACTCCGCGCGCCTGTGGTTCGCGCTCGGGGTGGCACAGTTTCGTTGGAGCAAGAACGACGACGCCGCGAAGGCGTTCACGCGCGCCGTTGAGCTGGACGCGAAGTTCGCCCCGGCCTACGCGTATCTGGGCATGACCTTCGTCGAATTGGGCCGGTACGACGAGGCTGTCAAGCTCTACGAGCGTGCGCTCGCGGCCGACGAGAAGCTGGGCGTCGTCCACCACCTGATCGCGGACGTGCTGTTGAGGAGGCAGGACGCGGACTTGGCCCTAATAGAGTCGCACCTGACGCGTGCCGTCAAGATGGACGAGACGTTCGCGCCGGCCCGGCTCGCCCTGGCGAAAGTCTATATCCGCACGAACCGCTACGCGGAGGCGGCGGCCGCCCTTGAGCGCGTCGTCAGCGTTGACCCGAAGCTCGCCGAAGGCTATTACCACCTGGGCCGCGCCTACCTGCGGTTGGGCCGCAAGGCCGAGGGGCAAGCCGCGCTCGAAAAATTCAAGCTGCTCAGCGAGGAGCAGAAAGAGCAGGCGCAGAACGAGCGGCGCGAGATCGTGCGCCGCCTGGCGAACGTCCTTTTTTAAAAGGGATGAGGGATGAGGGATGAGGGATGAAGGAAAGAAAGAAGGTTCTTAGTTTTTATTCATCCCTCCGCCCTCCGCCCTCATCCCTCCGCTGACCCGCCCGCTACCGCAGGCGGTACTGACTTTCTCATCCACGGGAGGTGTGTTCTCTTGTCAAATCTTTCATCACGAATCTGCCGGGCGGCGCTCGCCGTCCTCTGCCTCTCCCTCTTCGTCGTGTGCGCGAGCGCGCAGGATGCGCAGCCCACGCCCGCGCAGCCTGCGCAGCAGGGCGGCCCGCAGTTGAATGAGTGGGGCGACACCTTCGACGGCAACAAGCTGGACGAGGCGAAGTGGGAGCGGTTCACGTTCGAGGGCGGGAGCGGCGGAAAGTTCGAGATCAAGGACGGCCAACTGCGTATGCGCAGCATCCCGGACTCGCGCGCGGGCGTGCGCAGCCGCCAGGAGTTTTCGGGCGAGCGCTTCATCGTCGAGGCGACCGTTGCCAAAGCCGGCGTGATGATGCCGAAACCAGATGAGGCCGGCGGCGGCCGCCCCGGCAACGCCGTTCTCGCGGTGCTCTTTGACAGCTCCGGCCGCAACCGTGTCGAGTGGCTCCTGACGAGCGAGGGCATCTTCGAGGCGTGGGTGATAACGGACGGCAGGAGCGAGCGGATTGATAACCGCAAGCTCGGCACGAAGGCCGCCAACCCCACCATCAGCATCGCGCGTAAGGGCGACGAATACTTCTTTGCTTTGAACGGTCAGGTCGGGCTGCAACGGAACATCAGGAGTCTGCCGAGCGCTTTTCGCGTCATGCTCTACGGCTTCAGCACGTCCGAGAATAACTGGGACTCCGTGCGCGTGGTGACGGTCAAGCAGTGAGAGCGCCTGAGAACAGTCGCGGCAAGTGTCGCCAGCACGGATACGGGAAAACCAAACGATGATTCCGTCGGCTAAACAGCGGCGCGCCCGCTTCCATTTTCTGCTCGCCGCGCTGCTCGTCTTCTCTCTGTTTCCCCCCGCGCGCGCCCAAAGCGCCAAGCTTGAGCGCGCCCGTCAGATTCCTCCTGACGGGACGGGCGCGCGCGTCAACGTAGACGCGCGCCGCGCAGAGGGGCGCATCAGCCCCTTGCTCTACGGCCACTTCCTTGAGTTCATGTACGAGGGCATCAAGGGCGGGCTGCACGCCGAGTTGATTCGCAACCGCAGTTTTGAAGAAGCGCCGAACGTGACGGGGCTCTCGCGCTACTGGGAGCGCTACCCGGACGACCGCAACGACGACTACGGCCTGGCCTTCGCCTGGGACGCGGCCAATTCTTACCCACCCGCTAGAAAGAAGCTGGTCGAGCTTAAGGAGAAGGAGGCGGACGAGCACGCCTTACGCGTCGAGGCGGGCGACGGCGTCATCAGCCGCCACGGCGTTTATCAATCACGCGTGCCCGTCCGCGCAGGTGTCGAATATCGCGGCTACCTGTGGATGAAGACGGCAAGCCTACGAAGGGCGCGTCACTGTCTCGCTCGAATCGGACGCGACCGAAGAGGTTTACAGTGAGGCCGACATCAGAAATGTTAGCGGCGACTGGCGCAAGTACGAGTTCACCTTGAGGCCGACGAAGACGGACAGGCTCGCCAAATTTTCCATACTCTTCTACGGGCGCGGGCGCGTCTTCGTTGACCAGGTCTCGCTCATGCCAGTGGACGCGGCCGCTGGCGGCGTGCGCCGCGACGTGTTCGAGCAGGTGAAGGCGCTTCGTCCCGCCTTCCTGCGCTGGCCCGGCGGCAACGTCGCGCAGGACTACCGCTGGCTCTGGGGCGTCGGCCCGCGCGACGAGCGCGTCACCTGGGCCAATCTTTCGTGGAAGAACGAGCCGGAGCCGTCTGACTTCGGCACGGACGAGTACGTCCAGTTCGCGCGCGCCGTCGGCGCGGAGCCGACCATCACGGTCAACGTCGAGGGGCGCGGGGCTGACGTGGAAGAGGCCGCCGCGTGGGTCGAATACTGCAACGGCCCCGTCACTTCCAAGTATGGCGCGATGCGAGCGCGCAACGGACACCCGGAGCCTTACAACATCAAGCTCTGGGAGATCGGCAACGAAATCTGGGGCAACTGGGTGCGCGGCCACTCGACGGCAGAAACCTACGCGCGCAACTACAACCGCTACGTCCGCGCCATGCGCGCCGTAGATTCTTCCATCAAGTTCATAGCCGTCGGCGACAACGACATGAACTGGAACCGCGCGGTGCTCAAAATCGCCGGCCCGCAGATTGACTACCTCGCGATTCATCACTACTACAGCCGCAACGACCTCGGCGGCGACGACCTCAACCTGATGGCGCGCCCGCTTCACTACGAGAGGTTCTACAAACAGGTCGAGCAGTTGATTCGCGAGCAGGTGCCGGGCAAACAGATTCGGCTGGCGATTAACGAGTGGGGCTTAGACCTGCCCGTCGAGCGGCAGTATTCGATGGACTCCGCCGTCTACGGCGCGCGGCTGATGAACGTCTTCGAGCGCCAGGGCGACCTCGTAGAGATGAACGCCGTCTCGGACCTGGTCAACGGCTGGCCCGGCGGCATCATACAGGCGAACCGCCACAGCGTTTTCGTCTCGCCGCTTTACCGCGTCATCAAGCTCTACAACGAGCGCCGGGGCGACGAGCGGTTGGGCGTGAGCGTGGAGGGGCGGACCTACGACACGACGCGCGAGGGAAAAGGGGTCGCGGCCCTGGACGCCGTCGCCAGCCGCTCGGCCGACGGCCGGAAGATTTACATCAAGCTCGTCAACACAGACCGGCAGCGCCCGCTCGAAACGTCAATCGAAGTCGCGGGCGCGCGCGTCGCAGGCACGGGCCTGATCGAGACGATCACGACGCACACGCCCGCGCGCATGAACAGCTTTCAAACGCCCAACGCGATTGACGTGCGCGGCCGGCAACTGAACGTCGGGACGGGCAGCTTTACAGTCCTCCTCCCGAAACAGTCTGTCTCGGTGATAACGTTGAGCATCAGGTAAGATTGAAACGCGTCAACCCTTTGCGTCTTACGTTTTAACTTTGCGCCTTTGCGTGAAACAGCCGTTTCTCGCAAAGGCGCAAAGTAAAAACTAAAGGCGCAAAGGGGTTGAGCCGTCATGCATGTAGCTTGAGTTTTGAAATGGATTCTTGACAGGCGGGTGGTTATGCGGAAGAGACAAATTACGATGGAGGACGGGCGCTACCTGATTTTCTACACGTTCGAGGACGCGCCGCCTCCTGCCGAAGAGAAACACGTGGCAGACGCCCGAGAGCCCGATGCCGAGCCTGAGGCCGAGGAGGAGCGAAGTGTCTGAGCTGCGCTGGAACCCTTTGCTCGGCGAGTGGGTGGCGACGGCCACGCACAGGCAGGAGCGCACGTTCCTGCCGCCCGCAGACTTCTGCCCCCTTTGTCCGACGAAGCCGGGCGGCTTCCCGACGGAAGTCCCCGAGCCCGACTACGACATTGCCGTCTTCGAGAACCGTTTCCCCAGTCTGCGGCCAGACCCGCCGCCGCCCGCCGTCGAAGGCACGGAGCTTTACCCCGTCAGGCCCGGCCAGGGCGTCTGCGAAGTCGTCCTCTACACGCCGCACCACAAGGCAACTCTGGCGGACGAACCCGTCGAGCAGATTCACAAGCTCGTGCAGGTCTGGACCGACCGCTTCCGCGCGCTCGAAGCGCTCGACTTCGTCGAATACGTCTTCATCTTCGAAAACAAGGGCGAGGCCATAGGCGTCACCTTACACCACCCGCACGGGCAGATTTACGCCTACCCGTTTATCCCGCCGCGCGTCGCCACCGAGTTGGAGCAGACGCGCGCGCACCACCTGAAGACCGGGCGCTGTCTCCTCTGCGATATTGTTGGTGAAGAGAAGAGAGACGGCCGTCGCATAGTCGCGGAGAACAATTCTTTCGTCGCCTTCATCCCGTTCTCCGCGCGCTATCCTTACGAGGTGCACATCTGCTCGTCGCGCCACCTGCAAGCCTTAACCGACATGAGCGACGAGGAGGGGCGCGATTTGGCCTCCATGCTCAAGACGATCCTCGTGGCCTACGACCGCCTGTTCAATTTGTCGTTCCCCTACATGATGGTCCTGCACCAGCGGCCGTCTGACGGCGGCGGCTACGAGCACTACCATTTCCACATAGAGTTTTACCCGCCGCTGAGGACGGCGACCAAGCTCAAGTACCTCGCCGGGAGCGAGACCGGCGCGGGGCTTTTTATCAACGACACGCTGGCCGAGGAGAAGGCCGTCGAGTTGCGCGAGCGCGTCACGCCCGTAATCTGGGGCGGCGAGAAAGGGTAAAGAGTAAGATTGGTCGAGCGGGAAGTTCTGCGCCAGGCTTTTGTCCAGACTTACGGGCGAGCGCCCCGTCTGTTTCGCGCGCCCGGCCGAGTCAACCTGATCGGCGAGCACACGGACTACAACGACGGCTTCGTCCTGCCGATGGCGATTGACCGCGAGACGGTCGTCGCCGCCGCAGTGCGCGACGACCGGCATGTACGCGCCTTCTCGCTGAACCTGAACGAGGGGGCCGAGTTTGACCTGGACAATCCGGGGCCGCCGCGGCGCGGCCTCTGGCTCGACTACGTGGAGGGGGTGGCGCAGGCGCTTCTGCGGACGGGCGCGCAACTCAAGGGCGCGGACCTGATGATCTCTTCGGACGTGCCGTCGGGCGCGGGTCTCTCCTCCTCGGCCGCGCTCGAAATCTCCACGGGCTTCGCGCTCCTGAGCGTTTCCGGGTTAGAGGTTGACCGGGTCCGGCTCGCGCTCGCCGGACAGCGCGCCGAGCACGAGTACGCGGGGGCCATGGTCGGCATCATGGACCAGTTCGTCGCCGCGCTGGGCCGCAAAGGGCATGCGCTCCTGATTGATTGCCGCAGCCTGGAACACACGCCCGTCCCGCTCGACACGACCCGCGTGGCCGTCGTCATCTGCGACTCGCGCGTCAAGCACGAGCTTTCCGACTCTGAGTACAACGTGCGCCGCGCAGAGTGCGAGCGCGGCGTAGAGCTTCTGGGAAAAGTCCTGCCGGGGATCCGTGCCCTGCGCGACGTGACGGTCGAAGACTTCGAGCGGCATGAGACAGTTCTGCCGGAGCCTATCAGGAGGCGCTGCCGCCACGTCGTCACGGAGAACGACCGCACGCTGCGCGCGGTTAAGGCGCTTCGCCGCAACGACCTGGAAGAGACGGGCCGCCTGATGAAGTGCTCGCACCGCTCCTTGCGCGACGACTACGAAGTCAGTTGCGCCGAGTTGGATTTGCTGGTCGAGATAGCAGGCGGCTTCTCGGCGTGCCTGGGCGCGCGCATGACCGGCGGCGGCTTCGGCGGCTCGACCGTCAACCTCGTGCGCCGCGACGCCCTCCCCGAATTTCAGTCGCTCATCAGCACGGAGTACCAACGAGCGACCAACACCGCCCCGAACATCTACGTCTCGGACGCGGGCGACGGAGCAAAGGAGGTAAGGGATGAGGGATGAGGGATGAGGGATGAAGGAAAAGCGTTTGCCTTTCTTCATCCCTCATCCCTCATCCCTCATCCCTCAAAACTTGTCTATCAAAGATGTGGCACGCGAGGCGGGAGTTTCGACGGCGACCGTCTCGCACGTCATCAACAACACGAGGCACGTCTCGGACGAGGTCCGCGCGCGTGTGCTCGAAGCCATCAAGCGCTGCGACTACTACCCGAACGCGCAGGCGCGGAGCCTCGCCTCTGGGCGCAACCACACGCTCGGCCTTTTGATTTCAGACATCGCCAACCCGTTCTTCCCCGAGCTGGTCAAGAGCATCGAGACGGCGGCGTTCGAGCGCGGCTACGACGTGGTGCTGGCGAACACGAACTACGAGGCGGGGCGCACGTCGAACTACGTGCGCCGCTTGATAGAGCGCAAGGTCGCGGGCGTCGCCCTGATGACTTCGGAGTTGGACATGACGCTCGTGGACGAATTGGCGCGGCGTGACGTGTGCGTCGTCTTCCTCGACCAGGAGTTGTTCGGCGCGCACATGAGCAACCTCGTCGTCAATTACGCCGCCGGGATTGAAGAGGCGATTCAACACCTGGTCGCGCTCGGCCACAGGCGCATCAATTACATCGGCGGCCCTGCGCGGCTGCGCTCGGCGGCCAAGCGGCGCGAGGCGTTCACGGATTCGGTCGCGCGCCTGCTGCCGGGCTCGCGCCCCGTGATTTACGAAGGCGACTTCAAAATCGAGGGCGGCCGCCGGGCGGCGGGCCTGATGCTTGAGGGCGGGCGCACGCCGACCGCGGTCGTCGCCGCCAACGACATGATGGCGCTCGGCGCGATGCAGGAGTTCCGCGCCGCAGGGCTGACGGTCCCGCACGACATCTCGGTCGTCGGCTTCGACGACATCGCGTTCGCCTCGCTGACGGACCCGCCGCTGACGACCGTCTGCCTGCCGCGCATGGAATTGGGCCTGCGCGCCGTCGAGGCGCTGATGACGACCATCGAGCACACGGAGAGGCAGGGCGTCGAAATTCAAATCCCGACCTATCTCATCGCGCGCGGCTCGACCGCGCCCACGCAGAAGGCGGCCGTGAAAAAGCGTCGTCGCGGGTCGAAGAGATGAGTCAGTACCGCCTGCGGTAGCGGGCGGACTGTAGCGTCGAGCACCCGCCCGCTACCGCAGGCGGTACTGACCGAGGCTATCATCGGAGAGAAAGCATGAAATCAATTCTCAACGGGCCGCGGACCGTGCTCCTGCTTTTGTGCGTCGTCGCGCTCGCGCTCTCGGGCTGCGGGAAGGAGGGCGGGCCAGGTTCCGGCAAAGAAGGGAAGCTGCGCGTAGGCTTCTCGCAGATGGAGAGCAACGGCCCCTGGCGTATCGCCGAGACAAGGAGCATGCGGGACGAGGCGGCCAAGCGCGCCGACCGCTTCGAGTTGGTCGTGACGGACGCGCGCGGAGACCTCGCCGTCCAGGTCGCCAACGTCGAGGGTTTGATCGCGCAGCGCGTTGACGCCATCTTCCTGGCTCCGCAGCAGGAGAAGGGCTTCGAGGGCGCGTTGCAGGCGGCGAAGGGAGCGGGCATCCCCGTCTTCCTCATCGACCGCGAAGTTCAGGGCACGGCGGGCCAGGACTTCGTCACCTTCATCGGCTCGAATTTTGTCGAAGAGGGCAAGCGCGCGGGCGAGTGGCTCGTCAAGCAGACCAACGGGAAGGCAGGCATCATAGAACTGGTCGGCACGGCAGGCTCTTCGGTCGCGCGCGAGCGCCACGACGGCTTCGCCGCCGCGATCAAGTCTTCACCCGAGATGAAAATCCTGGCCTCACAGAACGGCAACTTCACGCGCGCCGAAGGGCAGAAGATGATGGAGAATTTGATTCAGGCCCACGGCAAGGAGATTACAGCCGTCTACGCGCACAACGACGAGATGGCGCTCGGCTCGATTCAGGCGCTCAAGGCCGCGGGCTTTCAGCCAGGCAAGGAGGTGCTGGTCGTCTCGGTTGACGGCCAGAAGTCAGCCCTTGAGGCAATCATGCGCGGCGAGATGAACGTCACCGTCGAATGCAACCCGCGCTTCGGCCCCATCGCCTTCGACACGCTCGAAAAATATCTCAAGGGCGAAAAACTTCCGCCCAAGATCATCGTCCCCGACAGGTTCTTCGACTCCTCGAACGCGGCGCAGTACGTGAACGAAGCATACTAGAGCAGTGTGCAGCAGGCAGTGGGCAGTGGGCAGTTAAAAGCGCGCGTGCTCATGCGGCGAGTATTTTGATAGCGGTTTACATTGGGCGTCCGAAGGTGGCATGAACGGATGTTTAGCCTGAGAACAAAGCGTGTGCTTCTTCTGCTGCTCTGTCTCTTCGCGTGTGTGAGTGCGGCGGCGCAGACGAGCACTTACACGAACCCCGTCATCGCGGGCGACTTCCCGGACCCTTCCGTCATACGCACGGGCAAGGACTACTGGGCGACGGCGACGACCGGCGACTGGGCGCCGCACTTTCCCATCCTGCACTCGACCGACCTCGTCAACTGGCGCGCGGTCGGCGCGGTCTTCCAGACGCCGCCCTCATGGGCCAGGGGCGACTTCTGGGCTCCCGAAATTACCGAAGACCGCGGGCGCTACTTCGTCTACTACACTGCGCGCCGCGACGACGGCCCGAAGAAAGTTGGCACACTTTGCGTGGCCGTCGCGACCGCGCCCGCGCCCGCGGGGCCGTACACGGATCGCGGGCCGCTCGTGTGCCAAATCTCCGAGTTGAAGAACGTCGGCTCGATTGACGCTTTCTTCGTGCGCGACGAAAACAATCAGCCTTACCTGGTCTGGAAGGCCGACGGCAACGACGCCGAGCCGGACCAGCCGACTTCCATCTTCGCGCAGCCCCTTTCGGAAGACGGCACACGACTCCTCGGCAAGCGCAGGGAAATCCTGCGCAACACTGCCCCCTGGGAGAAGCACGTCACCGAAGGCTCCGCGATCATCCGCAGGGGCGGCTGGTTCTACCACTTCTATTCGGGCAACGCGTGCTGCGGTCGCGGGTGCGACTACGCGTTGGGCGTCGCGCGCTCGCGGAAACTCCTCGGACCCTGGGAGAAGCATTCTTCGAATCCGATTCTGGACGAGAACGAGGCGTGGCAGTGTCCGGGCCACGGCAGCATTGTCACCACCGAAGACGGGCGCGACTTCCTGCTCTACCACGCTTACCCCAGGCGCGCGGGCGCTTTCATTGTCGGGCGCGAGGCACTGCTGGACGAAATCAAGTGGAACGATGACGGCTGGCCCAGCATCAACGCAGGACGCGGGCCGAGCGGCACGGCCCCCGCGCCGCACGCACTGGCCGCCCACCTCGCGCCGGCCGAGTTCTTCGACGACTTTAATTTGGCACAGTTGGACGCGTCCTGGCAGTGGCCCATGAGAAGCCAGCAGTCGGCGCGCGTTGACGCGTCGTCCGGCCAGCTTGTGCTTCAGCCAGGTGCGGCGCAAACCTCGGACGAGTTGACGGGCGCGGTGCTGGCGCGGCGGGCCAACTCTGGCGATTACGTGGCGACGACCGCTGTGGACACGCGCGCGCTCGGGACGAAAGGGCGCGCGGGGCTTTCGGCTTACAGTTGGCGCGAGGACGCGGTCGGTGTTGCGGTCGGCGGCGGGCGCGTCTTCGTCTGGCGCCGCGAGGGGCGCGAGCAGCAGACGCCCGCCGCGACCGATGCGCCCGCGTCTGCGCTCCTTTATCTGCGCATGACCGTCAAGGACGGGGAGCGATTCAGCTTCGCCTTCAGCACGGACGGACGCGAGTGGAAAGAAGTCGGCGGCACTATTAACGCCGGCAACGTGGAGGGCGCACACGTCGCGCTGACGGTGGGCGGAGCGACCGCGACCGCGCGCTTCGACTGGCTGAGGGTGACACAGGCCGGGGCCGCGAAGAAGAATTGAACGGAAGTCTATCAAGCGTTCGCTTACTAACTCGCTGAAGACGCGCAAAGGGAGCCTTGAGTGGAAAAGATTAATTACCTGGGACTTGATTGCTGCAAGCTCTCGAACGGCGAGGTCGAGCTGGTTGTCACGACGGGCGTCGGCCCGCGCGTCCTGCGTTACAGTTTTATCGGCGAAGAGAACGTGCTGGGCGAAGCGCCGGACGCGGTCGCTAAAACAGAACTCGGCGAGTGGCGCGCGTGGGGCGGCCACCGTCTCTGGATTGCGCCCGAGGCGAAGCCGCGCTCGTACGCGCCGGACAACGACCCCTTGACGTTCGAGCCCGTTGGGGAGAAAGGCATCAGGCTCGTGCAGCAGGCGGACGCGAGCGGCGTGCAGAAAGAGATGGCTATCGTACCGGACGCCGAAGGCACGGGCGTCTCCGTACATCACAAAATCACCAACCGTAATTTGTGGGCCATTGATGCGGCACCCTGGGCGCTGACGATCATGAACGGCGGGGGCGTCGCCATCTTCCCGCACGAGCCTTTCCGCGCCTGGGCAGACTATTTGTTGCCCGCGCGCCCGCTCGTCCTCTGGCACTACACGGACCTGACGGACGCGCGTTGGAGTTTCGGGAAAAGATACATCGGTCTGAGGTCGGACGAACAGAACCCGGAGCCGCAGAAGATCGGCCTGCTTAACAAGCAGGGGTGGGCCGCGTACCTGCGCGGCGAGACTCTCTTCGTCAAGCGCGCCGCTTACGTCGAGGGCGCGACCTACCCGGACTACAACTGCAACTTCGAGACGTACACGGCGGGCGCTTTCATCGAGGTCGAATCGCTCGGCCCAATCGAGCGCCTTGAGCCTGACGAATCCGCAGACCACACCGAACGCTGGTTCCTGCTTCGCGCGCCCGGCATCACGGTTGAAAACTTAGACGCAACGCTCGATGCGCTCGCGGCGCAGACTGAGTGACTGCGGCGACATTCCTTTGCGTCTTTGCGCCTCCAGCGTGAAAAATAAAAACCACTCACGCTGGAGGCGCAAAGACGCAAAGAAGAGAGGCTTTTCTGATTAAGGCAGAAGGATTTTAACTATGCGAAAAATCTTCGTGCTCTTTTTGTTTCTAACCTTCTTCGGCGGCGTGGAATTGGCACAGGCTCAGGAGGGTTCCGCGGCGAAGCCGTTTCTTCATCCGCTCTTCAGCGACGACATGGTGTTGCAGCGCGAGGTCAAGTTTCCCGTCTGGGGGTGGACGACGCCCGGCGCGAGCGTCACCGTCCAGTTGCGCGGGCAGAAGGCGACGGCGACCGCCGATGCCGACGGCAAGTGGCTGGCGCGGCTCGGACCCTTTGAGGCGGGCGGCCCTTACACGCTGACGATTTCTGGCCCACAGTCCGTGACGCTGAACAACGTGCTGGTCGGCGACGTCTGGCTCTGCTCGGGCCAGTCGAACATGGAGATGGGCGTCACACAGGTGGACAACGCCAAAGAGGAGGTCGCGCAGGCTAATTATCCTCGGGTTCGTCTCTTCGCCGTCCCGAAGACGATAGCCGCCGCGCCGCAGAGCACGGTCAACGGGCGCTGGCTGGTCGCGACCCCCGCGAACATCACGACGGGCGGGTGGGGCGGCTTCTCCGCGGTTGCTTACTTCTTCGGTCGCCACCTGCACAAGGAATTGAATGTCCCCATCGGCCTGATTCATTCGTCCTGGGGCGGCACCGTGGCCGAAGGCTGGGTGAGCGCCGAAGCGCTCTCGGCGATGGAAGAGTTTCAGCCAGCCATCAAGAGTCTCGCGGAGACGATGACCGCGCCGGCGAAAGCCGCCGTTGACGTTGACAGGGCGACGGAAGCGTGGTGGCCCAAAAACGACCCCGGCTCAAGCTCCACGCCCCCTTGGTCGGACCCGGCGCTCGACGTGTCCCAGTGGAAGACGATGCGGCTGCCGCAACTATGGGAGGACGCGGGGCTCGCGGAGTACGACGGCGTGGCCTGGTTCCGCAGGACGTTCGAGTTGCCGGCCGACTGGTCCGGGCGCGACCTCGTGCTCAGTCTGGGGCCGATTGACGACCGCGACACGACGTTCGTCAACGGCGTCCGCGTCGGCGCGATGAGCCAGTATGACGCGCCGCGCTCTTACAAGGTTCCCGCCTCCATCGTCAAACCCGGCGTCAACACGATAGCCGTGCGCGTGCTCGACACGGGCGTCGGAGGCGGCATCTACGGCTCGCCCGAGCAGATGAAAATTGTGCCAGCGGACGGCGGGGGCGCGGCCGTCTCGCTCGCGGGCGAGTGGAGTTACAGGCCGAGCGTCAAGCTCGGCGAGGTGAAGGAGGCCCCGCCGACGCAGCCTGCCAGCGGCAACCTGGGGCTGGTCAACGCGCGCTACAACGGGATGATTGCGCCGCTCCTGCCCTTCGCTATCAAGGGCGCGATCTGGTATCAGGGCGAGTCAAACGTCGGGCGCGCTACGCAGTACGAGAGGCTTCTGCCCGTCATGATTCGCGACTGGCGCGCGCGCTTCCAGTCGGGCGACTTCCCGTTCCTGATCGTGCAGCTCGCCAACTACCTGGGCAGGAAAACTGTGCCAGGGGATTCGGAGTGGGCGCGGCTGCGCGAGGCGCAGCTAAAAATTTCGCAAGCGGTTCCGCGCGCGGGGCTGGCCGTCGCCATAGACATAGGCGACGCCAAAGACATACACCCTAAGAACAAGCAGGAGGTGGGCCGGCGGCTCGCGCTCGCCGCGCTCGAAATCGCTTACGGTAAAAAGGGGGCTTCCTCTGGCCCAGTTTATCGAAGTATGAAGGAAGACGGGGGCGTGATACGTCTCTCGTTCGACCACGCGGACGGAGGGCTGGTGATTAAGCCGGGCGCGGAAGGCTTAAGCGGCTTCGCCATCGCGGGCGAGGACAGGCGTTTCGTCTGGGCCGACGCGGTCGTCCACGGCAAGGAGGTCTGGCTCTCTTCGCCGTCGGTCAAATTCCCCATCGCCGTGCGCTACGGCTGGGCCGACAACCCCGTCAGCACCCTCTACAACGGCGCGGGACTCCCGGCCTCACCTTTCCGCACGGACGAGTTTAAAGCGGGAAGCTACGGGTCTGGGAGTAACTGATGAAGGGTTAGTGCGCGAACTAAGCTTCCGGCGCTTCGTCGAAGCGCACGTTGCGGTAGATGTCGCTCAAACTCAGCGTAAGGCCGACTGACTCGAAGGCGCATTGTTCTGCGGGCTCGGTGAAGAGTTCCGTCTGCCAGGCGTCGTCGGTTCGGCGGTGAAGCTCGACCATCATCCCGTCCTGCGAGACGAGCGCGTATTCCCGCAGGCTCGGACAATTCTTGTAGGCGGCCAGCTTTTCGTGGCGGTCCGTGCGCTCCGTGGTCGGGCTCAAGACTTCTATGATGAGGCGCGGCTCGGTGCGAAAGTATGGGTCGGCGATGGGGTCGTCGCAAGTGACGACGGCGTCCGGGTAGTAGAAGAGGTCCGGGGCGACTCGGATTTTCATGTCGGCCATGAAAGCCTCGCACTCGTCGTCGGCTAGATGGTCGTTCAAACGTCCGGCGATATTCAACGCGATGCGGTTATGTCGCCCGCTCGCGCCGGCCATCGTATAGGCTTGGCCGCTCACGTACTCATGGCGCACCGCGCCGTCGCGTTCACCCGCCAGATAGTCCGCGACACTCAGGCTGAATCGTTCTCTGGGCAAGCTCATCATCAGAGACCTCCTCTCCGCGCTTTCCTTCATTATAGCCGCGCGGCCCGAAAGTGCGGAAGAAAAGATAAAGACGCGTTTATTCTCGTCGTTCCAGGGGTGGCGCGCTCACGCGCTTACCCCTGGCTATTATGTGTATCCCCTTCGGGGATAAGACCTGAGTGTCTAATCGAAACCTGACATCGCCTCTGACACACTTTTTCAATCTATCTGCGCGAAGGTAAGATGCTAATAATTAAATTCGAGAGTTAAGAACGAGGGGCAGAGGTAATGAGTGCGAGTGCGAGTGCGGCGGCGGTGGAGCGGCCGACGTTGGAGATGTCCGGGCGGCGGCGTTGGGCCGTGACGGCGGGCGTGATGACGGGGATGTTTCTGGCGGCGCTGGAGGCGACCGTGGTCGGGACGGCGATGCCGACCGTCATCTCTTCGCTCGGCGGGTTGAATCATTATAGCTGGGTCTTCTCGGCCTACCTGATAACGTCCACGGTGACTGTGCCAGTTTGGGGTAAGCTCTCAGACCTCTACGGGCGCAGGCTCTTTTACCAGATCGGCATCGCGGTCTTCCTCGCGGGCTCCGTGCTTTCGGGGATGTCCACCTCCATGGCGCAGTTGATCATCTTCCGCGCCATACAGGGGTTGGGCGCGGGCGCGCTCGTGCCGCTCGGCATGACGATCATCGGCGACATCTTCACGCTCGAAGAGCGCGCGCGCATGCAGGCGTTCTTCAGCGGCGTGTGGGGGCTCGCGAGCGTCATCGGCCCGGTCGTCGGCGGCTTCATCACTGACCAGTTGTCCTGGCCCTGGGTCTTTTACATCAACCTGCCCGTGGGGCTCGCGGCCGCGCTCATCATCGGCCTCGCGCTCAAAGAGCCCAGGCGCACGAAGCGGCCCGTGATTGATTACGCGGGTGGGGCGCTCCTGATGGCGGCCATCACGCTCCTGATGCTCGCGCTCGTGGAAGGCGGGACGAGCCTCGCGACGCTTCTCGCGCCCGCGAACCTCGCGCTCTTCGCGGGGGCAGTCGCGTTGATGGCGCTCTTTGTCTGGGTGGAGCGACGCGCCGCGGACCCGATTGTTCCGTTCAAGCTCTTCCGCAACCGTGTGATCGCGGTCGCCGTCACGGCGGGGTTTCTGGCGGGCGTGGCGATGTTCGGCGCGATCTCTTTCATCCCGCTCTTCGCGCAGGGCGCGCTGGGCTCGACCGCGACCGAGGCCGGGTCGCTCTTGACGCCGCTCATGCTGAGCTGGGTTGGGATGTCCGTCATAGGCGGCCGCCTGCTGCTCAAGGTCGGATACCGCCCGACGTGCGTCGTCGGCTTCACACTTCTGACGCTCGGCTTCGTCCTGCTCTCGACCTTTCAACGCGAGACGGCGCGCGTCTGGCTCTACGTTGACCTGATACTAATCGGCGCGGGGTTGGGCCTCACGATGCTGACGCTGATCCTCGCGGTGCAGCAGGCCGTGTCGCGCGCGCAGTTGGGCGTGGCGACCTCGCTCAACCAGTTCGCGCGCTCAATCGGCGGCGCGGTCGGCGTCGCCGTGATGGGCGCGGTCCTTTCGGCGGGGCTCGCTTCGCAGTTGAGCGAAGTGGCGCGGACGGGGAACGCGGCGTTGACGCCCGAGCGTGCGGAGCAACTTGCGGCGAACCCGAACGCGTTGATTGACCCGCACGCGCAGGCTGAACTCGCGCCCGGCACTCTGGACGCCCTGCGCGGGGCGATGGCCTCTGCGATTCACAGCGTCTTCTGGGTCGGGACCGTGGTCTCGGCGCTGGCGCTCTTAGTCTCGTTCTATCTGCCGCGCCGCGGCGACCCCGTAGTCGAAGAGCCGACAGAGGACACGTGCTGCGCGGAGACGGGCGAGCGCATGGTCATGGCAGAGATGACCACCATTGACCCGGAGCATGAGCCGGTCGCGGCGGATTAGAATTGAAGTGGAGTATAACCGCGAAGAGACACGAAACGGCATGAAGTAAGGATTAACCTTACTTCATCCCGTTTCTTGTCTACTTCGCGGTTATGAAAGCTGCTCAGTCCAGGTGCTGTGCCAAAAGCCAGGGCATCAGGTCGCGCTCGCCGAGCGCGTTGAGCCAGACGCTGTGGCCTACGCCTTCGTACTCGTTATAGCGCACGCGGTTGCCCTCTACGTTCTTCAATGCCTCGACCATCTGGCGCGACTCGCTGACGGGTACGATGGGGTCGTCGCTCCCGTGGAAGACCCAGACGGGCGTGGTCGCCACTTTGCGCGCGATGGGCGCGAAGCGGTCGCCGGACCTCAAGGGGCTTCCGCCGCAGATGGAGACGACGGCCGCGAACCTGGACGGGTGGGCAGCGGCCATGTGCCACGCGCCGAAGCCTCCCATGGAGACGCCCGTCAGGTAGACGCGTTTTGCATCCGCGCCAAACTCATGGGCCGTCTGCTCAAGCTCGGCCATCACCATCCGCTCCATCTCCGCCTCGTGCCAGAAGCGCCCACGGCTGCACTGCGGGAGCAAGACGACCGCCGGGATTTTTTCGAGATACTGACGCGCGAACGCAGCGGCCGCGCCCTTGACGGGAACGAACCCGCCCTCGCCGCGCTGGCCTATGCCGTGCAGGAAGAGAATCACGGGCACGTTCTGCTTCCCGCGCAAGTTCGAGGGGACGTAGACCTGGTAAGTGTACGACTTGTTACCGACGGACACGGTGCGCGTGAGAAGCCCTGTCTGTGCGTCTGCCGGCGCGCCCGTGTTGGTGACGGCGCCGAGTAAAAGTGAGAGTAAAAGAGCGTGCATTTGAAGATTAATTCCTCCCCGATTTTGTAGTCTCGTTTAGAGGCGCGGCGGCTGTGAGGTGTTGCCTGATGAGGTGAAGTTGAGTTGACGGGGGCGCGCGGAAGGTCAGCGCTTTCGCCTGAGTATCGCGACGCGGTTGAGCGGCGAATCCTCGTCGTAGAACTCGTGGCTTTCGGGGAGCAGACGCACGCGCGTGACGCGAAATTCCCAGACCTGATAAATCCACTCGTCCGGCTCGCCCGAGCTGTTGCGCATGTCGCGTGTGAGCCGCCTGCCCGTGAAGTAGCCTTCGGCGATGACGATCACGTTCCGGCTGGGGCGCGACAGGGGACGCGCGAAGCGCGGCTCGACCCAGGTGCTTCCGCCCGTCGTGGCTGTGCTGAGGCCGATGTAGTATTCCGGGCAGATGCAGCCCCAGCCCGCGGACTTGTGGACCAGGGGGAAGCTGACCCGCTCGGGCCGCCCGTTGCGCGAGCGGCGTGCGCGCAACGCCATCCAGCGCGCGACTTCGGGTGTGTTGTCGGCGTTGGGGCCGACCTGTGCGACGGCCGCCGCAGCGCCGAACGAGAAAAGGGCCGCCGCCACGAGCGACGCACACACGAGGAGGCGAAGCGCGCGACGCCGAGCTTTCTCAATCGTGAACTTCACAGGCTGTGCCATAACCATTCTTTCGCGAGGAGGCGGGGAGACGCGATTTGAGACGGCGCGTGACTCATACTTTTGCGCCTTTGCGCCTTTGCGTGAAATTTTCCTCACGCAAAGGCGCAAAGACGCAAAGGGGTTGAGTTTGGTTTTGAAATGGTCATTTAGAGCGCGTTGAGGAAGGCGACGAGGTCGGCTCGCTCTTCGTCGGTGAAACGGAAGCCGAAGTGTTTCTCGTAGTGGCGCACAGCGTCTTCGAGTGTGGCGGCGATGCCGTTATGAAAATAGGGCGCGCGCGCGGCGAGCCCGCGCAGCGTCGGCGTCTTGAAGAGTCCGAGGTCGTCCCACTTCCCCGTGATGTTGCCGAAACCGGCGTCGGTCAACTGGCGCGTCTCGCCCGTGCGTTTGTTGCGGAAGGTGTAGAGCGGGAGGTCAGGGGTGCGCGCCGCGGCCGACGCGGTGTTGATGTCGAACATGGTGTTGTCGAAGCTGGTGCCGTTGTTGACGGAGTTGTGGCAGGCGATGCAGCTCTTGTGGCTGGGGTTCATGCTGTTGAAGACCGCCTGGCCGCGCGCTATCTGCGCGCGCAACGGGTTCGCGTCGCCCTTCCAGGCGTCGAAGAGGTTGAACTCGCCCTCGGTCTTCGTCATCTTCGACAACTCTTCGGGGCCGCCGCGCGCGCCGTCCGCGTCCAGACGCCCGACGCCCGAGACTGTGACCTGTGCCGTGAAGAGCGAGGTTTCGAAGTCGCCGATGTCGGCGACGACTTCGGGTGTGGGCGGCGGGCCGTGCATGGGGCCGGTCACGAGGCGGTTGGTCAGGTTGTCGAGCGCGGCGCGCTGCCCCTTGCCTATGTTGGAGGCGGCGTCCCAGTTGACCGTCACGCTGCCGACCGGAAAGTTGATCGTAGGCATGGAGCGCCGCCAGTGCACCAGCCGTCCGGTGTTCGCGTAGCCGTGCGGGTCTTCGACCGCGATCAATTCCCACTCGGCGTCAGCCTTCGGCGGGCCGCCCCTGCGGAAGAGGCCGCGCGTGAGCATCATGCTGTAGGCAGCGCGCCGGGCCTCTACTGTGGAGACATCCTTGTCAGGGTTGTTGGCGTCGAGCGAGCTGAAGACAGGGTGTGTGCCGTCCGTCTCGTCGAACAGGCGTTGCAGCGTCGCGGGCGTGATGCTCCAAGCCTCCTCCGGGATGTGACACGACGCGCAGCTCTGGCCGTCCTTGCCTTGCGTCTTGAAGAACTCGCCCGTGAGGGCGATTGAGCCGCGCGTGCTGAACGTCGCGGCCTCGCCGCCGGGATTCGGCAGCGGGTGGTTATTGGCGATGCTGCCCTGAAGCCGTGAGCTGGTCGGCGCGGCCGGCTTCGAGCGCTGACACGCCAGACCGAGTAGCGCAATCACCGCCGCCACAGTTCCTATCAGAAAACACAGACTCCACGAACCCCGTCTCTTCATCGTAACGTCCTCGTTTGAGTGTCAACCTTTTGTGTGCCAGCCCGCTTGCGGCAGGCAGCACTGACCCGGACGCATCGCGCAGCGGCCGTTTGCCATCGCAAACAGTTGTCATATTTCTGTCCCGTCCGTGGACAAGAATTGCTCGTTGAAGTTATAAAGCTAGATAGCAAGCCCCCAGTATACAAGCGCCCGAGCGATTTCGGATTGCGGATTTAGAAGAAAGCTCAAGAAATGTCTTAAACCCGACTCTTTTGCGCCTTTGCGTGAGATGTTTTGGTTTTCTCACGCAAAGGCGCAAAGAGGTGCTTGACGCTTTTTTTATACGCAGTCCGCGGTGGGCCAAATCAAGGGAGTTGACGACAAGGCTTATGAGGAAGAGACCCGCGCAAGGAGCATCCAACGGTTCACAGGCCCAGACCCGTATGGGGACGGGGATCGAGGGGCTGGACAATATTCTGGAGGGCGGCTTCCCGGCCAACCGCATCTATCTCGTCGAAGGTGACCCCGGCACGGGCAAGACCACGCTCGCGCTCCAATTCCTGCTCGAAGGCGTGCGGCGCGGCGAGCCCGGCCTCTACGTCACCCTCTCCGAGACGAAAGAAGAACTGCTCTCGGTCGCGGAGTCGCACGGCTGGTCGCTCGACGGCTTCACCATCTACGAATTGCTGCCGACGGCGAGCAGCCTTAACCCCGAATCGCAGTACACCATCTTCCACCCGTCGGAGATAGAACTCGGCGAGACGACCAACGCCGTGCTCGAAGAGGTCGAGCGCATCAAGCCGCGCCGCGTCGTCTTCGACTCACTGTCGGAGATGCGGCTCCTGGCGCACGACCCACTGCGTTTCCGCCGCCAGATACTCGCGCTCAAACAATACTTCGCCGGGCAAAAGAGCACCGTGCTGCTTTTGGACGACAAGGTCGCGGACGGGCGGGAGCTGCAAGTCCAGTCAATCGCGCACGGCGTCGTGGCGCTTGAGCACCTGGCCGTCGAGTACGGGGCCGAGCGCCGACGCCTGCGCGTCGTCAAGCTGCGCGGCGCGCGCTTCCGCGGCGGCTACCACGACTTCAACATAGAGACGGGCGGCGTCGTCGTCTTCCCGCGCCTCGTCGCGGCCGAGCACCGCCAGAAGTTTGATAAAGAGTCGGTCACGAGCGGCGTCCGCGAGTTGGACGCGCTCGTGGGCGGCGGGCTGGACCGCGGCACGAGCACGCTCATCATCGGCCCGGCCGGCTCGGGCAAGTCAACGCTGGCCTCGCAGTTCGCCGCGTCGGCCGCCGAGCGCGGCGAACGCTCGGCCGTCTTCATCTTCGACGAAATCCGCGAGACCTACATCGGGCGGGCCGCGGGCATCGGAACCGATATGCAGGGCTATGTGGACGACGGGCGCATCACCCTCCAGCAAGTTGACCCCGCGGAGTTGACGCCGGGCGAGTTCGCTCATTCGGTGCGCAGGTGCGTGGACCGCGACGGCGCGCGCGTCGTGATTATTGACAGCCTCAACGGCTACCTCAACGCGATGCCGGAGGAACGCTTCCTGACCATACAGATGCACGAGCTGTTGACCTACCTGAATCAGCAGGGCGTCGTTACGCTCATCCTCATGGCGCAGCACGGCTTCCTCGGTTCGGCAATGGCGACGCCAGTGGACGTGAGCTACCTGGCCGACACCGTGCTGATGCTGCGCTACTTCGAGGCGGGCGGCGAGATTCGCCGCGCTCTCTCGGTCGTCAAGAAACGCACGGGCAGGCACGAGCGCGCGATCCGCGAACTGGAAATCTCTTCGGCCGGCATCCACGTCGGCGAGCCGCTGACCGATTTTCAAGGGGTGATGACGGGCGTCCCTCTCTATAGCGGGACAAAAAACGCGACGGGCGAAAGGTCTGATGACTAAGCCTGAGTCACAGGACAAACGGGACCAGAGAATACTCATCCTCGCCCCGACGGGCAGGGACGCCGCGCTCACCGCGCGCTTCCTTGACGAGAGCGGCCTGCCGTGGGAAAACTTCGAGCACATCGAGGAACTGTGCCAAAAGATGCTCGACGGCGCGGGGCTGGCCTTCCTCACAGGCGAGGCTCTGACGCCCGAAGCCATGCTGTGCCTGGGCGAGGCGTTGGCCGCGCAGCCGACCTGGTCCGACATCCCCGTCCTCGTCCTGACCAGCGGCGGCGGCGGCGAACCCCTCAACGCCGAAGAAATCGCGGCGCTCGGCGAGGCCGGCAACGTGACGCTCATCGAGCGGCCCGTGCGCGTGGCGACGCTTTTGAGCGCGTTCAAGTCCGCCCTGCATGCGCGCCGCCGCCAGTACGAGGTGCGCGATTATCTGGTCAAGGAAGAGGTCTCGAAGGAAGCGCTCAGGCGTAGCGAAGAGCGTCTGCGAGTCGCGCTCGACGCGGCCCGGCTCGGCGCGTGGCAATTGGATTTGGCGACCGGCCAGATGAATTGCACCGCGCTCTGCAAAGAGCATTTCGGGCTGCCGGCGGACGCGGAGTTTTCCTACGACGTAGTGGTCTCGACGATTCACCCGGAGGACCGCGCCCCGATGCGCGCGGCGGTCGAGCGCGCCTTGCGCGAGCGCGACATTTATAGGGCGGAATCTCGCGTCGTCCGGCCCGACGGCAGTCTGCACTGGGTGCTGATGAGCGGGCGTGGCGATTACGGCGCTACAGGCGAGCCGCACAGCATGGCGGGCGTCACGCTCAACATCACGAACAGGAAGCTGGCCGAGCAGGAGCGCGAGCAGCTTTTGTTGAGGGAGCGCGCGGCGCGCGCCGAGGCCGAAGAGTCTAGCCGCCTGAAGGACGAATTCCTCGCCACCGTCTCGCACGAATTGCGCACGCCGCTGACGGCCGTGCTCGGCTGGACGCACCTTCTGCGCGACGGGCGGCTGGACAAACAGGCCGCCGAGCGCGCGCTCGAAACGGTCGAGCGCAACGCCCACGCGCAGCAGCAACTCATCGAAGACCTGCTCGATGTCTCGCGCATCATCACCGGCAAGCTGCGCCTAGACGTGCGACAAGTCGCGCCCGCCTCCTTCATCGAAGCCGCCATCGAGGCGGTGCTCCCGGCCGCGGAGGCCAAAGGCATCGTGCTTGAAAAATCGCTCCCGGCGGATGTAGCCGCGCTTTCGGGCGACCCCGCGCGGCTTCAGCAGGTGGTCTGGAACCTGATCTCGAACGCCATCAAGTTCACGCCGCCGGGCGGCCGCGTCCGCGTTCGTTTGGAGAGTGTGAAGTCGCACGTTGAGATTTCCGTGACCGACACGGGCGACGGCATCAGGCGAGAGTTTCTGCCTTACGTCTTCGACCGTTTCCGACAGGCCGACGGGACGACAGCGCGCCGCTACGGCGGTTTGGGCCTGGGGCTCGCCATCGTGCGCCACCTCGTAGAGCTTCACGGCGGGACAGTCCGCGCCGAGAGCGCGGGCGAAGGGCAGGGCGCGACCTTCACCGTCAGTCTCCCGCTCGTCGCCGCGCAAAGATCGGAGGACGGCGACGGCAGCGGCGACGCCGCCGCTTCTGCTCACATCCCGGCCGTGGACTCGCGCCGAACGGTCGAGTGCCCGGACAATCTGGACGGCCTGAGGGTGCTCGTCGTGGACGACGAGGCCGACACGCTCGATTTGATTAAAGTCTTACTGGGCCAGTGCGGCGCGGAGGTCGCGACGGCCAAGTCCTCTGCCGAGGCCCTCGCCATGTTTGAAGAGGCCGCGCCCGACGTGATTATTAGCGACATAGGGATGCCGGGCGAGGACGGCTACGAGTTGATTCGGAGAGTGAGGGAACTGCCGCCCGAGCGCGGCGGGCGCACCCCGGCGGTTGCGCTGACGGCTTACGCGCGCGCCGCAGACCGCCTGCGCGTCCTGCGCTCCGGCTACCAGATGCACGTGGCGAAGCCGGTCGAGCTGGCCGAGTTGGTCGCGGTCGTGGCGAACGTCGTCAGGCGCGTGTAGCGTTCCTGAATGTGCCGTAGAGGAATCGGACCAGGGGTCAGGCTATTTGAACATGCGACTGATGGCGAAGACGGCGACGAGGCCCGTCAAAATCAGGCTGACGACGCCGAGCCCGTCCGTCTTCAATCCTTCTCGCCGGTCCATGTGACCGCGACGCAGGAAGAGCCAGCCTAGAAATATTCCGCCGAGCAGCCCGCCCAGGTGGGCCGCGTTATCTATAAAAGCGAATCCGATTAAACCGAATAAAGCGACGAAGCCGACGGCTTCGAGCAGGAGTTTGAAATACCTGATGGGGTATTTCTGCGGATACAAATAGGCCGCCGCGATGACGAAGCCCAGGTGTCCCATCAAGCCGCCGGACGCGCCGACGGACGTGGTGTTCGGGTATAAGAAGAGGCTGAAGACGCTCCCGCAGAGGGCGGAGAAGAGAAAGACCACGGGGATGAGCGCGCGGTGCGTGAGCCGCTCGACGATTGGCGCGAATTCAATCAGGAAGATAATGTTCAGCCAGAAGTGCGTGAAGTTGGCGTGCATCAACGTGCAGGTCAGAAGCCTCCAGTACTGGCCTTGCCAGACGGCCTGCTTGACGAGTCCCGCCGCGTTGACGGATTCTTTCTCGCCGTAAAATAACTGTGCCACTAAGACGATAACGATGAAGGCCGCGAGGAAGAAGGTGTAGACGGTAGCCCGCGCCTCTTTCACCCAGCGGCCGAAGCGCGCCATGTCTGCGGCGCGGCGCGCGTCCTCCTGCGTGTAATGCCTGGCGCGATAGAGTTCAAAGACTCCGCCGAGCACCGTCACGACCCCGATCACCAGGAAGAAGTTGCGCCAGATCATGTTGCCGCCGCCCAGCGCGAGCGCCAGCCCGCCACCGAAAACTAAAAAGCCCGCGCCCCAGTAGAGGGCTGTGCGTGCGTCTTTGAAGGCGCGACGTTTGAAAGCCGTCACGGTCAGAGGGACTTCTTCAGGCAAGACAGGACGCGTTGTCTCCGGCGTCCAGACCGATTCGATTTCGGGGACTCCGCGCTCGGCGACCGCCTCGACCAACTCTTCCGGGCTGCATCCTACGGCCTGGCCCTTCGACACGAAGCCGTAATCGCAGCCGGCAGGCTTCTCCCCGTCGGGGGCGGGTGGCTCCCACGGGCGCTCGCCCCGCATCTCCACGTTGTCGGCAATCGTCCCAGGCTGAAACATGAGGGGAATTTGTCTGCTCCGGGCCAGATGATTTCGAGAACGCCCACACAATGTAATTCGCGCCGCGCCGGTGTCAACCCCCGAAGGCGCACGGGCGAAGAAGCAGCGGACGCAAATTTGTTGTTGAAGCGCGTCGTTGCTTTATGATACAAAGCGCTTGATGTAAGCGAGGGAAATGGCCCGGCGAGGTTTTTAAGCCGCGACCCGTCATGCGCGTCGCTCTGAGGGGGTCAGTTTATGCAGCAGCAGGTGCAGGGAGTGCCGGGGGGGGGCGGTGAGGCCCTGGCGAGGGGCGTCCCTCGTTTTAGTTTTCACCATGCTCGGGGGGGGGCGTGTTGCCGGTCATCTCCATCATGGTCGAGACGACGAGCCACATCTGCGCCCAAACGTTCTTCGACCCCATCCCGACGCTGTGGCACGTCATCATGGTGGTGTTCGTGCCGCTGGCCCATTTTCAGGTCTGGCTGGCCGTGGACAAGGGCTCCACGGAGCGCCCCGTGCTGCTCGGGCTGGCGAACGCGGCGGCCATAGGCATCTCAGCCTGCTACACGATTGTTTATCTGCCGCTGCTGCCGCTCGCTTTCGCCGCCCTGGTCTTGATGGGGCTGGGGCTCCTGCGCGGGACGTACAGTGACACGGAGTTGACGGGGCCTGCGAACGTCTTGCGCGTGGAGAGGGCCGCGGAGGTCACAGAGTCGTGGACACGCGATTCTTCGAAGCAGGGCGGCGAAGTGATTCGACAGTTCATACGAGAGGGGGAAACTCGCGTGCCTTCGCGCGTCGTCCTCGTCGTTGACACGTCGCTCGGCATGAAGGGGCAGGGCGCGGAAATTGACGCGCCGTGCAGCGGCGTGCGCATGCTCTGGGTTGGCCTCTTCCTCGTTTGTGTGCTCGCGGCCGTTTACGACCTGCGCCCGCTCAGGACCTTGTACAGCGTCGCGGCGGCTTTCGTCGTCATCATCTTCGGCAACGTCTTTCGCGCCGTGGCGCTCTTTTACCTGGAAGCGAAAGTGGTAGAGATGCCGTCGTGGTCTCACGAATACGTCGGTGTGGTTGCGTTCGTCGTCATCGCCGCGGGCATCGTCCTGATCGTCCGGCGCATGAGGGAAGGAGAGAAGCTGTGCGCTCAACCGCTCTCTATCTAGCCGCCTGTCTGCTGGCCGCAATCGTCCCCTGGCTGCCGCTCAAATCAGGGGCGCGGGGCGTAGAGACTTCGGCCGCGTTCCCCGGCTGGCCCACGCAGTTTGAAGGAAGACAACTGACGATGCTGCCGCTCTCGGAACGTGAGCAGCGTTTCGGCGGCGGCTTCCCGGGCCGCATCGCGCGCTTCACGGACGGCGAGCGCGAGATAGTCATACGCTGGGTGACGGAGGCTTCGCGCAAGCTGCACCCCGCGTCGGACTGTTTCGAGGGAGTCGGCTATCACGTGAGTCCTTTGCCGCTGAGGGTGGACGACGAGGGAAAGCGTTGGGGAAGCTTCACGGCCGCCCGGCAAAACGAGAGGCTGCGCGTCTCTGAAAGAATCTACGCCGACGGCGGCGACAGTTGGTCGGACGTGTCCGCGTGGTACTGGGCCGCAACGAGCGACGCAGCCGCCGGACCCTGGTGGGCCGTCACCATCGCCGAGAACTTCACGGAAGCCTCGCCGTGAGATTAGAAACTGTTTGAGAAGTCCCGTCAGGGACGATTGATAATAGCCCAGCACTTCAGTGCTGGGAATACAGTCGAAAATTTTATCGAGTCCCGTAGGGACGACTGAACCGGAGCGTCACGCTTGATTCAGCCGTCCCTACGGGACTCAGCTATAATTTCTACTTCACACCCAGCACTGAAGTGCTGGGCTATTTTCATGTCGTCCCTGACGGGACGAAAAGAGCCTGGCTCGTCTCGATGTCATGGAACTCGTTCATTAATCGTTTAAGGGCCGTAAGTCTGCTTTGCGCCTTTGCGTCTTGGCGTGAGAAAATTTAAATCACTCACGCCGGAGACGTAAAGGCGCAAAGGATTTCTTGAGCATGATCAGGCTGCCCGAATCAGACGAAGACTTGTTGCGGGAGTGCGAGGTGGATACGTTCCGCGCGAGCGGCCCCGGCGGCCAGCACGTCAACAAGACGGAGACGGCAGTCCGCATCAAGCACCTGCCGACCGGGCTCGTCGTCACCTCGCGCGAGGAGCGCAGCCAGTACAGGAATAAGTCCGCCTGTCTGCAAAAGCTGCGCGAGCGCGTCGCGCGGTTGAACCACCGGCCGCCCGCGCGCGTGCCGACGCGCGTCCCGCGCAGCGCCAAAAACCGCACGCTCGAAGCCAAAGCGCGCCGCTCGCGCCTCAAGCGGCAGCGCGCGAAACCGTCCGCGGACGAGTAGGCGGGCGGTGGCGGCGGCCGCGTGTTAGTATCGAGGGCCGGGGGGAGATTCCTTAAATGATAACTGTCGCTAATCGCATCTACGTCGGGCGGGAGTACATGGATGCCTTTGAGGAGAGGTTCCGCGAGCGCGCGGGGCTGGTGGACAAGATGCCTGGGTTCGTTTCCAATCTGGTCCTGCGGCCCGTCAACGACGGAGAACCTTACGTGGTCTTCACAATCTGGCAGAGCCGCCAGGACTTTCTCAACTGGGTGCGCTCCGACGAGTTCGTGAAGGGGCACGCGCAGTCCGGCACGCTGCCCAGGGAAGCGTTCACAGGGCCGAACGTCCTTGAGATGCATGAAGTCGTGCAGGACTCCGCGCGGCCCGAGTTAGAGCCGGAGCCACCGGGCGGCCCGTTCAAGATGCATTAGCCTGCGCCCGGCCGACGCATGGGTTTTTTGTCAGTGGCCGAATTCGTAGGTGAGGATGCCGCTCGCGTAGATGAGCGGCCCGTCAACAAACGTGGGCGTGAAACGTGCGCGGCAGGCCGCCTCGCGCGCCGCCTGTCTCAGATACGTGTGGCCGGAGATGCTCTGCGCCCACACGACTCTGCCGTCTGTGTCAACCAGCACCGACACCGCTGCCACGCCCCGCACCTTTGCGGACCTGAACGTAGGCGCGTAGCTCGGCGGCGGCTTGCGGACAGCTTTCTTGTCCACCACCCCGACCCAGATGGGATTGTCTAAAGAGGGGACTACACGCAGATTGTCGTAGCAGGAATAATCGCCCGCCTGAACGGAATTGACCGTCTCCTCCTGAACAGCGGTCGCCCAGGCGAAATCCGACGCGGGGCGACCGGGCATCTCGCAAGTCCCGTGAGTTAAGGGCATGGCGTTAAAGGTGACGATGGCGATGGGCGTCCAGATTAGTAGAGTCAGCGCCGCCACCTTGACGTAGTGAAGGCTGATGCCCAGGCTCGTAATCGCCTTCATCGCGATGAAAATGAGCGGGGCGATGATTAGCACGTCGGGCATGCCCTCGTAGTTGCCGCTGATGAGGAAGCCGAGCGCGAAGGTGAACAAGGCGAGGGCAAAGTGCAGAATATTCCGTCGCATACTGTCTCCTTTTGTCTGTTAGACGCGCGCCGCGAGAAAATGTTCCCGCTACGAATATGACGTTACCAATCATCAACGCCGAAGCGGCGCGGCTGCTTTTGATGGGCGCGCAAGGATTGCTCGAAGACCCCGCGCGCGCGGCCAGCGCGTCCTCTCTGCGGAAACTGATCGAGCGGATGGGGTTCGTGCAGTTAGACTCCATCAACGTCGTCGAGCGCGCGCAGCACCTGACGCTCGGCAGCCGCCTGGACAACTACAGCCACGCGCACTTCGCGGCGCTCCTTGAGAAAGAGCGCAGCCTCTTCGAGCACTGGACGCACGACGCCTCGGCCGTCCCCACGAAGTGGTTCGCCCACTGGAAGCCGCGCTTCGAGCGCGACCGCGAGCGCGTCATGAAGAACCGCTGGTGGCGCGAGCGTATGGGTAACGACGCGGCCAGGGTGATTGACGAGGTGCGCGGGCGCATCGCGCGCGAGGGGCCGCTGCGCTCGCAGGATTTCGAGCGCGACCATGACGGACGGCGTCGCCTCCAACGCATGGTGGGGGTGGAAGCCGCAGAAGGCGGCGCTGGAATTTCTCTGGACGACGGGCGAGTTGATGGTCTTGCGCCGCGACAATTTTCAGAAGGTGTACGATTTGACCGAGCGCGTCCTGCCCGCTCACCACAAAGCGCCCGCGCCCGGCGAGCGAGAGCACGTCGAGTGGGCCTGCCGTACCGCGCTCGAACGTCTCGTCGTCGCCACGCCCAGAGAGCTGGCACAATTCTGGGACGCCGTGGACATGACTCAGGCGAAGAGTTGGTGCGAAGTGGCGCTCAGCGAGGGGCGCATCATTGCCGTCTTGGTCGAAGCGGCTGACGGCTCGAAGCCCAGACACGCGTTCGCCGAACCCGGTTGGGAGCGGCGACTGCGCGCCCTTCCAGGCCCCCCTGAGCGGACGCGCCTCCTGAGCCCCTTCGACCCCGTGTTGCGCGACCGCGCACGCGCGCGCCGCCTCTTCGGCTTTGACTACCGCTTCGAGGCTTTCGTCCCGGAGCCGCAGCGGCAATACGGTTACTACGTGCTGCCCATCCTCGAAGGCGACCGCCTCGTGGGAAGGCTCGACCCGAAGTTCGAGCGGCGCGAGGGGCTGCTCAGCGTGCGTCGAATCCACTGGGAGCCGAATGTGCGCGCGACACGGCTCAGGCTCAGGAATTTGGAGAGGGCCGCGGAAAGACTGGCCCAACTTATAGGCGCGTCGCGTGTCGCGCTGCCGCGTTGAAGGGACGAAAGAATTGTGAGCACAGGTAAATTCTCATTGACACACTTGGTCCGCGAGCCGGCGGCGGTGAGCAAGACGCGGCCGCCGCTTCTGATCTTGCTGCACGGCATCGGCAGCAACGAGACGGACTTGTTCGGCCTCGCGCCTTATCTCGACGGACGCTTCCTTATCGCCAGCGCGCGCGCGCCCATCTCGATGGGACCGGGCGCGTACGGCTGGTTCAACATAGAGTTCACGCCGCGCGGGTTGCTGGCCGACATAGAGCAGGCGAAGAGAAGTTTGAGCGCGCTTCCTGGATTCGTGGACGAGTTGGTCGAAGCCTACGGGGCCGACGCGGCGTGCGTCTACCTGATGGGCTTCAGCCAGGGCGCTATGATGAGTTTGGCCCTTGCGCTCACCACACCTGAAAAAATCGCGGGCGCGGTTTTGATGAGCGGACGCTTCCCCGAGCAGGCGCTCGACCATGAGCCGGACGCGCTCGCTCTCGAAGGAAAGCCCTTCATGGTCACACACGGCATTTACGACCCGGTGCTCCCGATTGCGGAAGGACGCACCGTGCGGGAACGACTGAAGGCGCTGCCCGTAGAGCTGACCTACCGCGAATACCCCATGGGCCACGAGGTCAGCATGGAGAGCCTAAGGGACGTTACCGCGTGGCTCAGTCGATCGCTGGACGAGCATTGTTCGGACAAGCTCAGACAAAGTTAAAGCGGCGACTATTGACATTCATCTTTCAACGGGCATATCGTGCGCTTGTTCTCAGTCCTCGCATACCTGCTAACGAGAGCCTAAACCCCGACCCTCGTTAGCCTCACGTAACCGCTGATGGTGATAGGCGTCTAATCTGTCAACAGGGTGGCAGTCTAATCCTGCAACATGCGCGAAAATGCTAAGAAGCTTGAAGCTGAAGAACGATTAGATGTCTAACCGGGCGTAATTTGTGACGCCTCTTATTAGGGCGTCTGATTGGCATTGGACTGCTAATTGAAGAGGACGTTAATTATGGAAATTTTCAAATTCATTGGCTCTGGCCTTTTAGTCCTTGGCTCAATAGCTGGCTTTTTGATTTTCTCATTCTCCTTTCAAGAATCCCCAAAAAATTCATATGGCGCTCTTTGGCCTCTGTTCATCCTTAGCTTTCTATGTGGATGTATACTTTTCTCCTTGGGTTCTAATAAAAACTCTAAGATCAATTTGTTAAAAACGGCGGCTTTTATTCTTTTACTACTTGGCCTCTTATCCGCAGTGACCCTCTTCTTGAATGCGTTGGATATAGTCAAGGCCGGAAGCCTAGCGGCTTTATGGGTACTATTCTTACTATGTACAATTTCAGGAATCATAGTGGTGGGAAGCACAAAAGGCTTAGCGAATGACACCGAAAGATCAAACTATTGAATGGTTCATTACTTGTTCCCGTCGCCGCCCAACAACCTATCTGAGGTGTGCTAGTCAAGCGGAACCTCACACTCAAGCCGGATTCTGCGCCGCATAGATGAGTAACGAAGAGCCTTTCTTGCACAGCCCGTCAAGATACTTGACCTCATTCAACCTGACGCCTCGATAGCTTGCGCTTCGTGGCCTTCCTCTGCCCTGAAGTTCACGTCAATACCTAACTCGTATATGGATTGAATGACGCAGCACAAGTCGGGGAAGTCGCAGCCTTTAATCACACTGGCCGGTGCGAGTAAGGCGAGGCGGAACTTGTTGGCGTGTTATATACTCCTGACAGCGAAAGCAAGGCCGCCGCGCGCTTGAAACAAGCGGCTCGCGCGGCGGCCTCTCCGCACAGCCTGTCTCTTCCACGAAAACAGACGCGCGGCCGAGGGAGCGCACGTCCCACCCAAGAAGTGCGCTCCCATTCTTAGCGGCGCTTACTTCGTTTGGCCGCTTTCTTTTCTGAACGTGAGAGGCGCATCACAACCTCACCTGAAGCAGCCGGCCGAAAAGTCAGGTAATCGCCCGGCCTCGCCCGCAACTCTTGCAGCAGCGGGCAAGGGACGCGGCCGCGAGTGAGACCAGCATCATTTGTGATTTTGGCCCGGTACTCTTCTCTTCTTTTCATGTGAGCGTCCTTCATTGTGTGAAGACGCGCGCTTGTTTGATATGATGCGCGCGGTCTAGTCTTTGAAAACTAAGGCAACGGCAACATGCGTCGTCTCAAGCCTCAACCTCAAAAGCTGAGTGATGAGCGCCGCCGTTGAGAACAAAAGGAATCTCACGGCGACAAACTTGAGCGGACGGATATTACCCGTAATTACGGGTGAAATCAAGCTGTGCGCTGTCCTGTCGGGAGGTAACTCCTGATGGGCAAGAAAGCGCGTGCGAAGCCGAAACGTCTTGCTGAGAAACTCGTGCAGATTAGGAATGCTTTGGGCCTGTCTCAGAGCGAGATGTTTAGGCGGTTGGATATTGAGGAGTTTTCCGAAGTCAAAAGGATTTCGGACTATGAGACAGGCAAGAGCGAGCCGCCGTTGATCGTTCTCCTGCGGTATGCGCGCGTGGCAGGCGTGCACATGGAAGATATTGTTGATGACGAGATGGACTTGCCAGGGAAATTGAAAGTGAAGTAGCCGACTTTTTGTGTAAAGCCCTGTCGAGTATTTTTTATTCCCTGCTCTGCCGTAAAGAGGTAAAATCACCGCCCGACAGTGAGCCGTGACCGCCGGCTTGCGGTCGCGGCCCGACCGTCGGCGTTCCCGTATAACTCCTATCACCTCGTCGGACAGGGAAGGTTTTGTATGCGTCAAGCGAAAGGTTCACGGGACGGGGATTACAGCGTGCTTCAGGCGATAGCCGAGAACACGTCTGACTCGATCTTCGCCAAGGACCTAGAGGGCCGCTACATCCTCGTCAACACGGCCTGTGCCAATTTTCTCGGCAAGAGCAAGGACGAAATTCTGGGCTGCCGCGACGCGGACCTCTATCCGGCGGAGTCAGCCCGCCAGTTCGTCGCGGACGACCGCGAAGTCCTCAGGTCACAAACGACGATGACCTTCGAGGGCGTCGCAAAGGGTCCGGCCGGCGAGCAGCCTTACCGCGTGACGAAGGGCGTGGTCCGCGACGAGCGTGGGGAGGTCGTCGGCGTCTTCGGCATCTCGCACGACATGACGGAGCGCAGGCGCGCCGAGCGTGAACGCCTCGAGCGCGTCCGCGCCGAGGCGGCACAGGCACAGGCCGAAGCCGCCACCCGCGCCAAGGACGCGCTCGTCAACGAGCTGCGCGAGAGCGAGGCGCGCTATCGCAGCCTCCTGGAAAACGCCAACGACATCATCTACGCGCACGACCTCGAAGGGAATTACCTCTCCATCAACCGGGCGGGCGAACTCATCACGGGCTACACCAGGGAACAGATTCTCGGCGGCCTCAACATCGCCGAGGTGGTCGCCCCCGAGCACTTCGAGAAGGCTCGCCTGATGATGGCCCAAAAACTTCACGACCCCTCCCCGACCGTCTACGAAGTGGACATCATCGCGAAGGACGGGCGGCGGCACACGCTCGAAGTGAGCACGCGCCTCTCGCAACCGGAGGGCAAGCCCGCGGCGATTGAAGGCATCGCGCGCGACGTGACCGAGCGCAAGCGAATCGAGGGCGAGCGCGAGGAGTTGTTGGAGCGCGAGAGCATCGCGCGCGACGAGGCCGAGCGCAGGCTGGGCGAGAGCGTCAGGCTGTCGGCCGTCTACAGGGAGCTTGCGCGCTCGCTCGAACTGGGCGAGGTGACGGCGACCATCTGCCGCGCGGCGCGCGAACTTCTGGGCGCGGACGGCGCGGCCTTTATCATCCGTGAGGGCGACGAAGTCTACTACGCGGACACAGACGCCATCGCGCCGCTCTGGAAGGGCCAGCGGTTTCCCACGACCGATTGCGTCTCGGGCTGGTCAATCATCGAGCGGCAGCCCGCCGTCATCGAGGACGTTTACAAGGACGAGCGCGTCCCGTGCGAAGCCTACCGCCCGACTTTCGTCAACAGCCTGGTGATGGTCCCCGTGCGCGCGGTCAACCCGGTCGGGGCCATCGGCGCTTACTGGGCCGCGCGCCGCCGCGCCACGGACGACGAAGTGCGCCTGATGCAGACCCTGGCGAGCGCCGCCGACCTGGCCTTCGCCAACGCGCAACTCTACGAGCAGACGAAGAAGGCGCGGCTCGAAGCCGAGGCCGCCAACCGCCTGAAGGACGAATTCCTCGCCACGCTCTCGCACGAATTGCGCACGCCCTTGACCGCCATCATCGGCTGGGCGCACATGCTCGGCGAAGAGATGCTCAACGCGGAGATGAGTCTTCAGGCAATAGGGGCCATACGCCGGAACGCGGACCAGCAGCGGCGAATCATAGAGGACATCCTGGACGCCTCGCGCATCGTCATGGGCAATCTGAAGGTCGAGATAGAGCCGATGCACTTAGGCCCGCTCGTGCGCGAGACGATTGATTCGGTCCACCCCGCGGCCGCCGCCAAAGGCATAGAACTCTCCGCCGCGCTCGACCCGCGCGCGGACGAAATCCAGGGCGACGCGCACCGCTTGCGCCAGGTGATCTGGAACCTGCTCTCGAACGCCATCAAGTTTACGGAGTCCGGCGGGCGCGTGAAGGTAGAGGCCGAGCGTCTGCTGACGCACGTGCGCCTCACCGTGAGCGACACGGGGCAGGGCATCAGTCCTGACTTCCTGCCGTTCGTCTTCGACCGCTTCCGCCAGGCCGACGGCTCTACGACACGCAGGCACGGCGGCCTCGGCCTCGGCCTCTCAATCGTCAAGTGTCTGGTCGAGGCGCACGGCGGGGCCGTACACGCCTACAGCGCGGGCGATCAACAGGGCGCGACGTTCACGGTTGACCTCCCTCTGCCGGCTGCGCCCGTGCAGAAGGGATTGGCCCAAAGACGTTCCGCCGGGGAAAAGGTCAAAGAGGACGGCGGGGCGGAGCGCGAAGTGCCGCCCGCGCTCGTGGGCCTGCGCGTACTGCTCGTGGACGACGACGAGGACGCGCTGAAACTGTTGACGGTGCTGCTCAAGCGGCACGGGGCCGTGGTCACGACGGCGACTTCGGCCGCCGTGGTCCCGGCGCTGATTGAGAAGGTGCGGCCCGACGTGCTCGTCAGCGACGTAGGGATGCCCGGCGAAGACGGCTACTCTCTGATTAGAAGGGTGCGGGGCATGGGGGCCGAGCGCGGCGGGCAGACGCCAGCGATTGCGCTCACGGCCTACGCCGGAGACTCCGACCGCGCGCTCGCGCTCCTCGCGGGCTTTCAACTCCACGTCGCAAAGCCCGTCGAGCCTTCGACACTCATCGAGGCAATCACCGGACTCGTCGGAAGAGCAATGCGGAATCAGGAATGATGAATGATGAATCAAAAGCGTTTGTCTTTTATTCGTCCTTCATCCTTCATCATTCATCATTCATCATTGCTTTTCGCCCCAGCGTTCGAGCATCCGGCGACGGTTCTCAAGCTTCTTTTCGATGTTCGGCACTTTCATCACGAGGCGTTCGAGGTTGAGCAGGTAGTCGGGCTCGCCTATGGTCTCGCGTATTTCCGCGAGGAACGGTTGGAGCTTGGCGAACACGACGACGTGCTCGGAGTTGGCTTCGAGGAAGAGCTTTTCATCAATGCCGCCGTGGTTGGCGAGCGCGGCGGCCACGTCCCAGTGCGAAGCGACCATGCGGTAATACGCGCTCTGTCTCTCGCCGCTCAGGAGCAGCGCCACGATCTCCTTACCGCTCGCCGGGAAAAAAGACGAGAAGAACCACTTGCGCGCCTCGCGCATCAAGGCTTCGCCCCGCAACTCATAAAGTTTAAGAATAGCCAGAGCGTCTTGTGCTTTTGTCTCCATAAGCATTCATCCTTTCATGTGAATTATTCGCCGAGCCCGGCCCTCGTTTCGACCGTCTTCAGAGATGACAGTCGAGCTTTCGTGGACGCGGACAGGCGCAGCGACCGGCACAGTTCCAGATTGTGTGTCGCCTCCTGAAACTCACCGCCCGCCTGTCGTAGCGCGACCTCGAACTCTCGCTCGGCTTCACTCAATCGCCCGGCGCGCGCCAGCATCACCCCCAGATTGTTGCGGCTCGCCGGGAAATGGCCCTCGGCGCTCGTGACGGCTGCCCTGAAAAGAGCCGCGGCCTTGAGGTCGTCGCCTTCCGTCATCAAGAGCAGCCCCAACATGTATTGTGCCAGCGCGTGTTTCCCGCCGGACGACTCTATGGCCCGCCCGTAAGCCTCTTTCGCTGCCGCGTGCCGCCCCGCGTCCGCGAGTGCTACGCCGAGCGCGTAGAGGGCTTTCGGGTAACGGCCCTTCATGGCCTCCGCGGCCTGCGCGTACATCCTGATGGCGTCCTCCGTGCGCCACAGCTCGTAATAGCAGACGCCCACGTTGTAGAGAGACTGCGCGTAAATTTCGCCCGCCTCGGCGGGGACGCGCCTGTACTCCTCTATCGCCGCCGCGTACTCCGCGCGCGCGTATTTTTCGTTGCCGCGCCTGATCGCGTCACTCGCGGCCTGCCGGTTATTCTGGCCCAAGACACCGCCCGCCAACGTCAGAAGCAGGGCGGCCGACAATAAGAATCTTTTCTGTCTCACGGTTTTCTCCTCGCTGTCGCCAACGTCGAATGGCGGCGACGGCAAGGAGATTAATGGCTGGCGGCCCGTCAGGTCTTTCCCGTTTTTGCTAGCGCTTGACTAATCTTGCTACTCTTCGAATCGCGGCCCAAAAAGTTCATTTAACCCTAAGCTCAACTCCTTTGCGCCTTACGTCTTAACTTTGCGTCTTTGCGAGAACGGCTGTTTCACGCTGGAGGCGCTAAGAGAAGACGTAAGGCGCAAAGGGTTGAGTGAAGCAGTCTCTTGAGTTTTGAAACCGACTCTAAGATTGGAACCTGTGGCGGAAGGCGAGCGGCGTCGTGCCCGTTAGCCTGCGGAAGAGGCGCGTGAAATGGCTCTGGTGGCTGAAGCCCGCGCGCGAGCTGACTTCGACGAGCGGCATCTCGCTTTCGGTCAGGAGCGCCTTGGCCCGCTCGATTCTGAACTTGATTAGATACTGATGAGGCGTCGTGCCCGTGGTCCGCTTGAACTCGCGCGCGAAATGAAAGGTGCTCATGCCGCCGACCTGTGCCAATTCCGCCAGGCTCAGGTCGCTCTCGTAGTTGTCTTCGATAAAAGTCACCACGCGCCGCAGCCTGCGCCCCGAAAGGCCGCCCTTGAATTTTTGTTCCGCGCCCGCGGCCGTGTAGTGTCTGAGCAGGTGTACGGCCAGCAGGTTGGCGAGCGATTCGGCGTAGAGCCGGCCGCCCGGCCCTTCCATTTCAAGCTCCGCGAGGAGCGCGAGCCCGACGCTTCTCAACACCGGGTCGGCAGGCGAAAACCCTTCGACGACCTCGACCGCGCCTCCTGGCACGTCCGCCTCATTGGACGCGCGCAAGACGAGTTGCGGGTCAAGATAGATGGCAAGCTGTTCCGAGTCGCCTTTGAGCCGCGCGGAGAATGACTGGCCCGAAGGAATCACGCACACGCTCTCAGCCGTCTCGTCGCGCGCGTAGAACCCGCTCTCCGTTCGTATCTCGCCGCGGCAGCCGCCCGCGGGCGAGAAGGTGATGAGGTGGTCGCGGTGGCTGTGTTCCGGCAACTCGCCCGCGCGGAAGTGCAAGTGTTCGAGCCTGAGGCCGTCCCAAGAGGCTGCTCTTTTCGAGACGACCGGCGACGCTTGATCCGTTTCGTTCATCACAGGCGGTTACCTCCGGGCGCGCTAGGTGTGCGTGCTGCTACTACGTTTCTTTTGTGCCGGCGGCAGGAGCCGCAAGCCTGCCGGTTTGGAATAAAGGCGCAGGCGTTCGAGGATGGCCCCGCGCGCGCGCGCGAACGCCTGCCTGTCGCCGTGTAGCTGGAAGGACCAGTTCGCGCCCAACTCCAGCGCGTTGAACTCGAAGGCGAGTTGAGACGCGTCAACGTCTTTGTCCAGGTGGCCCGCACTTTGCGCCTCAACGACCGCGCGCCCGAGCGCCTTGAGCCATTCTTTCATGATGGCGGCGATGCGGTCGCGCACAGGGCCGGGACGGCTGTCGAACTCGGCCGCCGCCGCCGCGAAAAAACAGCCCCCGCGGAAGACGCCGCCCTGAATATGATCGAGCCAGGTGTCGCACAACTTCCAGAGTCGCGGCAGCCCGTGCTCGGCCTCGAAGGCCGGGCGGATGACTTCGCGTATGAAGACGCCGCGCGCGGACTCCACGGTCGCGAGTTGCAACTCCTCCTTGGAGCCGAAGTGCGCGAACAACCCGCTCTTGCTCATCGAAAGCTCGGAGGCGAGCCGCCCGATGGTCAGACCCTCAAGCCCCTCAGCCGAGGCCAGGTGGACCGCGGCTTCAAGGATGGCCTGGCGCGTCCGCTCGCCCTGCGCCTTGCGGCCGGTGGGGATTTTTCTTTCCTCGCTCGCGGTATTCAAAATGAAAGCTCCGAAGTCTGAAGTCGTCGGTTATATAGCACGAACGTTCGTTTTAAATCAAGGCCGACTAAGGCCGACGCTTTCATCCGTTGTTTTGGGGGTGTGCTATTTGAAGGTGCGACCGATGTAGATGCCGAGCCAGTTGTTGCCGCGACCCTGGTTGCCGAAGCTGTAGCCGGCGTAGAGGTAGCTCTCTTTGGGGAGCGTGATTATTACGCCCGAGGCCGCGTAGCCGAAGGAGTTGTTCCCGCTGATCCAGTCCGCGAAGAAGTCCAGCTTGTCAGGCACGACGGGCTGTTCGTAGCCGAGGAGGACGCCCGCCCGCGTCTCGCCCTCATCCATGCGGCCGACGAAGCTGTAGCCGCCGGTTGTGAAGCGCGGGCCGTATTTCTCGTGCTTGATCTTCTTGCTGAACGTGAGGTAGACGAGCGCGTTGGTGTTCGCCGCGTCGCGGTTCTTGAGGGGGATGAAGAGGACGGCCCCGGCGGCGGCGGCGAGGCCGCTCCGCTCCTCGTCGTCGTAAAATGTCCATTTGAAGTTGGGCTGAAGCTCGGCGGCGTCAGGCTCGGACGACTTGGTGTAGTAAAAGTTGAGCCCGACTTCCATCTTCTTGCCGACGCCGTAGATGAGCGATGGGCCGAACATCTGGAAGCCCCCGCTCTCGTAAGACGTGGGGTGCGTGATGTAATCCGCCTCCACCAGCAGCTCACCCGCAGGCAGCACGTCCGTCGTCGGGACGTTGAAGATGGCCGACTGCGCGCGTGCGCTCGATGCGAGCGAGGCGATCAGGAGTAAGCCAAACAGCATGAGACAACGTCTACGCACGGCCTTCGTCCTCCTCACTCAAACCCTTTTGCGCCTTTGCGTCTCCAGCGTGAAAAATTAATATCACGCAAAGACGCAAAGGCGCAAAGATTCTCGTGCTTCGTTACGCGGCCGGCTTACGGCTTCCGCGGCTGTAGGCGGTAGATGAAAGGCACATTAGCGGGGTGGCCCAGAACGACCGCGCCGCCGCGCACCTGATTCTGCGCCTGGCAGTCCTCCGTGCAGAAGGTCGCGGGTGGTGCCACTTCAGTCGCGTCCTCGCCCATCACCTGACCCATGCGCCCGCCGTCGAGCACGTCCCACTCGGTCACCCCGCCGCAGTGCCGCACGACGGCGACCGTGCCGTCACGCTTCGGGATGTTATTCGTGCAGGTCGCGTGCTGTACGCGGTTCGCCGCCTGCGGGCTGTCGCGCCCGACCAGCTTGTCGAACGCGTCGCTGGTGAAGTTGATTCTCGGAGTGATCGTGAGGTTCTGCGTCTGCCCCGCCGAATTGCTGAACCTCACGACATCGCCCTCGCGCGCGCGGAAGTTGGGGTTGTCGAAGTAGAAGACCGACGGCGAGAGGACGTGGCGGACTCTCGTGCTGGGCTTGTCGTCGCGCTCGATCTCCATCTGGAAGACTCCGCCCTGCGAGCAGTCTTTAGCCTGAATCTTGACGCTAACGACCCCGTTGGTGCGTATAAGCACGAGGTCGCCCTTGTCGTTACGCAGCCGGTCCGTCGTCGTGAGCACCTGGCCGTGCAGCGGAGTCTTCTCTGTGAAAATCACGGTCGGCTGCGTGACCAGGCGGCCGACGTTCAAGGCTCCTGTCAGTGTCCAGTTGCGAACGCCGCCCGTCGTCAGGTTCACGTCGAAGCTGACGTGACGGCCCCTGACCTGAAGAGTGTTGCCAACGGTCGTCAGGGTCCAGCCGCCGCCTTCACAGAAGCGCGAGCTGGCGGCCGCGGCTTCCTTCGCCGTAAACGTCGTCGCCAGAAACGCCAGCGCCAGCATCATGAGCACGCGGGCGACCTTTGAATATGAAAGATTAAGTTTATGAAGTGCCATTTTTACAATTTCTCCCTTTCCTCGTGTCGTGGGCTCGCAAGCCCCTGGTTACACCGTCACTTTCTCCTGCGCTCAAACGCGCGACGAGACGTTCCGGCAGCGGCAGCTATATCTCGTTGCCGGACCCACAGTGCGGCGGGAGAGCCAGGAAATACATTCAAGGCGAGTGGAAAAATTGCTTGCGCCGCCAGCGGCAATAAACTTCTTTTGATTGCGGAAGCTACGAAAGAAGTGCTAAATCACAGGTGCGTATAGCCGGAAAAGTAGTGCTTGATTCGAGGCGGCGAATGCTGAGAAGGGGGAGGGGCGCAAGATGAAACGTCGCGCGCAGTTCGCTCTGAGTTGGGTCGCGTTGATTGCCGTCGTCACCTGCTCCAACGGGCGGGCGATTGTTGTGCGGCCGGCGCAGGATTCGCAGCGCTCGTCGCAGGCGTGGACGCTCGACGAGGCGCTGGCACAGTTGACGCTCTTCCCGCGCGACGCTTACCTGCAATACGTCGCGCTGCAATTGGCCCGCCGCGCGGGTCGCTTCGTGGAAGTCTACCAGCGGATTCAGAGGAACCTTCCCGACGCGGACCAGGCCGCGATCCGCGCCAGCCGTCGCGACAGCGTTGACCTGTTCAGCATCTTCACAGGCGCGCTCGCCGTGCAGGAGAGCCTGCAACTGGACACCATGAGGACCGTGACGCAAGGGCAGCAATCCGCGCAAACTGCCCCTCAAGACTTTTCCAGGTTTGGAGACCCCGCGCAGCAATCGTCCGCGGCGAGGCGGCGCGGCTCTCGCTCGCGTGCGCGCCAGCGCGCGGCCGCGCCTCCCGTGGTAATGGCCCCGACTGTGCCTCAAACGCCTGGCTCGAAGACGCGACGCGCTGACGAGATTGTGCCAGTCGCCAGTCTGAAAGGGCCGACCGTCAAGAGCCACCCGTGGGAGCAGATGCTGGGTGACAGGAAGCCTGTGATTTCGCCGCTGGCTTACGACGTGCCGGAGGATTTTTATTTGGTGGAGTTTCGCTCCCTGTCCAGGCTGCTGGACGTGATGGACGCGGGCGACCTGTGGGGCACACACCTCTTCAACCAGGCATTCAACGAGGCGCGCACGCACAACGCCGGCGAACGGGTCAAGCGGCAACTCATCATGCAGGACGAGCCGGCCCTGCGCCCTTTCTACGACCTCGTCATTCAGGACGTGGCCGTGACGGGGAGCGACCCTTTCGTCCGCGAGGGCAGCGACGTGACAATCATCTTCCGCCTCAAACAGCCCGCCATCTTCAAGGCGCGGATGGACGCCTTTCTCGACGAAGCGCAGAAGACGCGCCCGGACGCCAAACGCACCACCGGGAATTACCTCGGCGTTGATTACGTCCAACTCCAAACCCCTTTGCGCGACATCAGCGTCATCATTGCGGACCCCGCGCCGGACCTGCACGTGCGCAGCAATTCGCTCGTCGCTTTCCAGAGAATCATTGAAGCCGTCAAGGGGAAAACGAGTGCGGGGCAGAGCGTGCGACGCTTGGGCGACACGGCGGAGTTCGCTTACATACGCACCCTCATGCCGCAGCCGGACGAGAACGAGGACGGACTCATCTACATGTCCGACCCGTTCATACGCCGCCTCGTCGGCCCGCAGTTGAAGCTCACGGAGCGCAGGCGCATGCTCTGCTACAACCACCTGCGCATGATCGGCCACGCGGCGCTGCTCTACCGCACGGAGTTCGGAAAATGGCCCAACTCGCTCGAAGAGTTGGCGCGCACCAATACTTCCCCCGGCCTCTTCGGCAAGGGGGAGTTGTCCTGCCCGTCGGGCGGGCAATATACGCTCGCGGAGGACGGCACGACCGGCGTCTGCTCGCACCACGGGCACGCGCTCTACCTGACGCCGAACCTCGAAATCCCCGTCACGGAAGTGAGCGGCGCGGAGGCAGACGAGTACGACGCTTTTCTCGAAGAGTACAACCGATACTGGCGCGTCTACTTCGACCCCATCGCGCTTCGCCTGCGCGCGACGCCGCGGCAGTACAGGGTCGAGACGCTCATCCTCCCTTTGATAGACAACTCCATCTATACGGGGCTCGCGGCGGCGCTCAATGGTCAGCCCGAACCCCTCGACGCCCTGCCCGTGCCCAAACGCAACATCTTCAGTCTGGCGTTAAGACTCAACAAAGAGTCTTACGTGAAGACGATGAAAAGCGACGCACAGGATTCTAACGACAAGTTGCTGCGCGAGTTGGGTGTGGGCGACAAGAGTTTGACCGACCTGAAGGTCAGGGAGTTTCTGTCGAAGGGGTTGGGCAACCAGGCGGGCCTGCACGTTTACGACAGTTACCCGACCTTCGATCTCAGCGTCTCTCAACTGCTCGGCATGATCGTCTCCGTCGGGGGCATGGGCCGCGCGAACCCGCTCGAAAATGAGTTCCTGTTGATCGGCATGGCGCTCGTTTCGCTCAACAGCCCCGTCTACCTGTCGGTCCCCGTCGAGGACGAGCGCGTGGTGGATGACTTTCTGGACCGGTTGGACGTGGCGGCAGCCGCCGGGACGCGCACGCAGGGGCGGCGCGCCGATTGGTTCAGCTTTAAGTGGGACTACTACAAATTCACTTTGAAGAACGGGCAACCAGCGCGTGCCATCGGCCTCCAGTTCGGGCCAGCCAAGCTGCGTTTCTTCGCGGCGCGCATAGGGCGCGGGCTCTACGTCGCGAGCAAGCCTTTCATCCTCGAAGACCTCGCGGCAGAGCAGGCGCAAATCCCCGCGGTTGCCACCGCCGACAAAGATACCGTGGGCCACGCGATGGCGCGCGTGCGCGCCGAGCATTGGAACGAAGTGCTACCCGACTTTAACTTGAGTTGGGCCGAGAACGAACGCGACGCGTGTCTCAACAATCTTGGCCCACTCGCCGGCATCAGCCGCGCGCTGACTGCCCGTCCCCCCGGCCAACAGTCCGGCCCCGGCCCGACCGAAATCAACACTGAGGCGCTCGCTCTGGCAGACCGCCTGCACGCGGTCCATTTCTTCTGCCCCGAGGGCGGCTCCTATCTCGCCTCGCCCGACGGCAAGTCCGTCTCCTGCACCGTCCACGGCACCGCCCTCGCCCCACGCCAACCCTCCTCGCCCTCCGCGACGAGCGCCTCGGGCCGGGCCATGCGCAGTCTCAACGACATGACAGCAACGCTCACCTTCCTGCCCGAAGGCTTACGCGCCACCGTCGTCATCAACCGAAAATAGTCTGTGCGACGGGACGGACACGCCCGCGGCGGACATTCAAATATGATAGTTAGACAATAAATAATAGAAAATATTCACTCACTATCCTGACGTTACGCTTGAGTTCGATTCTTTCAAAACTTCAGGGGCTGATTTATGACATCTAATTCGCGACAACTTGCCATCGTGACGGGCGCGTCGAGCGGCATCGGCTACGAACTCGCCAAGCTCTGCGCCGAAAACGGGTTCGATTTGCTCATCGCCGCGGACCGGCCCGAGATTAATCAAGCGGCCCAGGATTTCCGGCAACTCGGCGTCGAGGTCGAAGCCGTGGAAGTAGACCTCTCCACCGTCGAGGGCGTTGACCAGCTTTACAGTGCGGCGAAGGGGCGTCCCGTTGACGCGCTGCTCGCCAACGCAGGCCACGGTCTGGGCCATGGCTTTCTCGATCAGGACTTCGACGAAGCGCGCCACGTCATTGACACCAACATCACTGGCACAATCTATCTGATACAAAAAGTGGGGCGTGACATGCGCGAGCGCGGCCGGGGCCGGATTCTCATCACAGGCTCAATCGCCGGCTTCATGCCCGGCTCGTTCCAGGCCGTCTACAACGGGACCAAGGCGTTCATAGACTCCTTCTCCTTCGCGCTCAGGAACGAATTGAAAGACACGGATATTACGGTCACCTGCCTGATGCCCGGCGCGACCGAGACAGACTTCTTCGAGCGCGCCGACATGCTCGACACCAAAGTCGGGCAGGACGAGAAGGACGACCCCGCCAAGGTCGCCCGTGACGGCTTCGACGCGATGATGAACGGCGAGGGCGACGTCGTCAGCGGCTGGAAGAACAAACTGCAAACCACCCTCGCCAACG
Source organism: uncultured Acidobacteriota bacterium (assembly GCA_963711585.1). Lineage (GTDB taxonomy): Bacteria > Acidobacteriota > Blastocatellia > Pyrinomonadales > Pyrinomonadaceae > QHXM01. The sequence continues at coordinate 230,331 of CAVQEU010000002.1, forward strand.
TCACACCCGCCGGCGTCCTCGCCGAACAACACCGCAAGATGGCCGAACCCGGTTCCGGCGAGAAGTAGCTTGAATCAGCGACAGTGCTAAACGAGAAGGCCGCCGGGATTGATTCCGGCGGCCTTCGCTTAGTCCGGCCTCGCACACGGGATAGCATTAGAGGCTCACGGCTTTTCGCCAAGCCGTTCGAGAAGGTCGCGCATTGTTCTTTCATCATTCCCACCTTGCTTGAGCAATTCACGGACGCGTTCCGCCAATTCGGCGTCGCTCCACGGAGTACGCAGATAATAGGCAATTACGAGGGCGGCTGGTTGAATAAATAACCCTTCTATCTCGGAATAGCCCTGAATTAAACTCTCAAACTCCTCAGACTTGATGGTAGAGCAATATCTTCCGCTATCCCTAGACATAAGGCGTTGAGCGAGGATTGTTTGTGCAATCCCGCTCGACGACATTTCATCCTTACTACGAAGAATAGTAAACATCCGTCCGAGAATATCCGGTTCCGCTGGAGGATCCCAGACATTACTGGTGCCGAGATAAAACAACGCCCAATCAGCCGCGCAGATTTCAGCCGGTGAATCACTAAAAAGCAATGGTATCACCGCGGCTCCAAGACGCTGGAAAATCTCGGTATATTCTTCGAGAGGTTCTCGGTTTCTCTCAAGGTGAACGTATAGCTGCACGAAACCAAGCGCCCCTTCGCATCGGGCAATAAGTTCCTGGCTTGACAGGAACTCAAGAAACCGATTGGCTGCGTCTTTGTATTCTTCTCGATTCTCAGCTTCTATCGTTTGCCACCAAACAGCATGCCGTAGCGCCCATGTTAGTGCATTTAAGTTTCGTGTGGGGCTGAGCCAAGCCTTCCTAGCCTCTTCTCGTAGAATCGTGCCATAACGCCCTCTGGCAAGCGTTGCTGTGAAAGGGGCAACATCAAAAACATGTCCAACCCGAACCATCTCCTGCATAGCTGCGCGGATAGTCTCTGGGCGGGCTGCTACTTCATCAGCCAAACAGTTGCCGAGTACGAGAACAAGCGGATTCCCGCCATAGGCCTCGGAATACTTAACTAGCGCAGTAACCCGTTCTGTCAGTCGTTGAACCAGCGCGTCCGTAGCTTTCCCGCCAAGCGCAGCCGCGAGGGGGATGACCTCTCGCCATTCCTCATTTCCAAAATGCGGGTCAAGCACAGTGACAAAGGTGTCGTCGTCCTTGCGGTCTGGATGCCAGCCTTCGACCATGGCGCGGGCGGTGAGGAATTCCTGGAAGGTGAGGTGGCGGAATTCGTAGAACTCGACGAGGCGGCTGTCTTCCACGTCGTGGCCGGTCATCATCAAAAGGCTGCTGCGGTCTTCGACGCGGTGGATGAAGTCTTCGACGCTGCCCTGGACGAAGCCTAGTTCCGTGGGTAGGGCGTCGCGTGCTTCCTGTAGCAGTTTAGCGAGGCGCGGGCGGCTGACCTTTTGCACGCCTTCGAGCATCATCGCCGAGGCGACGTAGCAGAGTTGCGGGAGCGCTTCGTCCTCGGGAATCGGGTCGTGCCCCTCCGTGTTCCAGGTCATCAGGAGGACTTCGACGGCTTTGCCGTAGAGGACGGCGCGGCGCGTTGGGAGCGAGCCGACCCAGCGCTTGACGAGCAGGAGTGTGGTTAGCAGCAGTGGGTTGATGGCTAGACGTTGAATCCGGTCGTTGGCGCTGATAGTGCGTGCGAGTTGTTCGGCGTCGGCGCGGACCCTCTCCGTGTCGCCGACGACTTCGCGGTGCCACGCGACGGTCAGCCGTTCGATGTCTTCGGCGTTGAAAGGAGAGAGCGTGGCGCGCGTGCAGATTGCGGCCAGATGTGCGGCGACGTGGCGAAAGCCCGCCTCGCGCGAAGTGACCACGAGCGCCGTGCCAGGATACGCCTGAATGGAAGTGCGTAGCATGCTGACAAAGGCCGCGCGGTCGCCGGGGTCTGAGATTTCGTCGAGCCCGTCAATCAGCAGGAGGACGCGCCCTTCGAGTAGCACGCGGTCAACGTAAGCGTGAAAAGTCGTGGCGTGCTGGCGCACGGGCTCCCTGGCGGAGAGCGCCGCTATCAAATCCGCGAATGAGCCGCGCGCCAGCTCGCGCAGCTCGCGGCAGCGAAAGAAGATTGGAAACCAATCTCGCTGCGGCAGGTCATCGGCGGCCCTCTCGCGCCTGGATGAATCGGCGTAGGCGACGGCGAGGCGCTTGAGCAGCGTTGACTTTCCACCGCCCGGCGCGGCGAGCAGTGCCAGGCGCTCGTGGTCTCTGAGGACAGCGCCGACCTGCTGACGCTTCACCTGTTCGTCAATGTCCAGATGCAACGGCACGAACAGGCTTTCGAGTTGAAGCCGGCGAGAGCCTACGTCGCCGTCCGCCGGCAGCCCGTCGAGGTGAATGTAACCGCACTCCTCCGTGAGGTAGCGCTCGTAAGCCTTAAGAGCAGCGTTCACCTGTTGCTCGTCATCAACGGGCTGCGGAGGCACGGGGTTGAGACAGGTCAGTTGATGCAACGAGCCGCCGCACACGCGGTCGGCGTCAATAATCTCGTCGGCGACGACGCGCGCGAGCGGCGTGCCGTCGGCGTGTATCAGCGCGAAGTGCGTGCGCCCTTTGCCCTGCGTGTAGTAGATGGCCCAAATCCAGCCGCGCTCGTGGGCCAGAAGCTCAGCCTCCGTGTCGAGCGTCAGCGCGTCGTGCGCCGAGCTACAACGCCCTGCCAACTCTGTGGCGCGCTCCCTCTGTATCAGGCTTCGACCCTTGATCAATTCGTCCACGACTTCTGGGCCGTCCAGGAGAACAAGCTTCGTCGGCCGGCGATTCTTCTCCTGTTCGACGGCGGTTTCTTTAAAGCCTGCGAGGGAGATGAAGTAACCCGTCGCGGGAAGCTCACTCGACCCTCGTTCGGCGTCGAGCGCGCCGACAAACTTATTCAGGTCATCGCCCCCGACACGATCGGCCGTGGCCTTACACTCGCCGATGGCGCGGCGTCGTTCGAGGCGATGGTCGGCGGCGAGGTCAAGCTCGCGTCCGGCTTTATGAATATTGAGGCGAGGCTGTTCGTAACCGAGCGCGACGAAGAGATCTGCCATCAGCCGGCCGAAGAGGTCGCCGCGCCGGTTGTTGTCGTTTTCCAGAATGCGGATTTGAGTAGTGTGAGACAACATGCGCCGAGGATATCACTTCCACCTGACTCAGGCGAGGTTGAGGTAACCCCGTTGTGCCGGCGATTCGTCACTTAACCTACGCATTTTTGACCCGCGTGGGCGCGTGAAATATTTCGCCCCAAAATCACATAAATATCAGGAAGAGTAATCAGGACGATTGCCTCCGACTGAAGCGCGAAGCCCCGTCGGATTTGAGAATGGCCCACCACCCAAAGGAGAAGCGATTTATGAGTCACAGAAGAACTGCCGTGTTCGCCTTCCTGTCTCTGTTCATCCTCGCCGGGGCAGCGCAAGGCCAGATGAAAGCCCACTTCATCAACGTCGGGCAGGCCGAATCAATCCTGCTGGAGTTTAAGACGGCCGCCGTCTTGATAGACGCCGGAGGTGAAGATACGGGGAACAACCGCGACAGAGACCGCCTGATAGGCTACCTGAACAGGTTCTTCGACAGGCGCACCGATCTCAATCGGACGCTTCGCAGCATCATCGTCAGTCATCCACACATAGACCACACGAGGCTGATCATGAATGTCATGATGAACTTCAGGGTCAGAAGCCTGATTGACGGTGGGGGAAGAAGCGGGAGCGGAATCGGGCCTCTCAATCGGGCGCGGGCGCGCGCCACAGCGCTCGGCATCCCGCGCATCACAGTGAGGGACTCGGACATCGGCGAGGACGGGTTCACCCCTCAGATATTGGGCCAACTCCTCAGCTCGGCCTCGAACGTGGACATCAAGTTCCTCAGCGGCGGTTCCAGAAACTGTGAGGACCAAAATAACAACTCGCTAACCGTTCGCGTGGAGCACCGCGGGAAGAAGTTCCTCTTCACCGGAGACTCGGAAGAGGAGGACGCGGTCTGCGTCGGGGGGCAAATCGGGCGAATGATCGAACGCTTCGACGCTGATGAGTCCCACGACGGGCTGCTCGACGTGGACGTTTATAAGGTCGGGCATCACGGCTCGCGCAACGCCACCACCGAAGACCTTATGTTAGCCATGTCGCCCACCATCTCCGTCATCTCGGCGGGGGACCGCGAGACGCGCGAGCCCGATGAGTTTCACGCCTTCTTTTTCGGGCACCCGAGGGAAGCCGCCGTCAAACTGCTGGAGGAATTTACGACCGGCGAGCGTCAGCCTCAGGTGACGGTCTACACGATGAGAGCCGTCAGGCGCATCAAGGACAATCGGGTGATGAGACAGGCCGTCTACTGCACCTGCTGGGATAACAACGTCGTGGTCGAGGTGGGCGCGGACGGCTCCCTGCGTGACGTGCTGGTTAATCAACAATAACTCCCGGAAAGACGCGCCCGTCAGCAGAAAAGATTAAGGCCGCCGACACGGGCGGCCTTAACTCTATTTTCTCGTCACGCCCGACGCTGTTCGAACTTTCTGTCGCTCCTATGTCTACATTCTTAGCGTTGCGGCCCGCAAGGGAGGCAGAGGCGAACAGCTCTTCATTTAGAAGTCGGCCTGCCCTCTGCCGCCTGGTGCTGCGGGGGCGCGAGCACTTGCGTGTTCTGAAACGCAGCGATCTTCCACTCGCCGTTGTCTTTCGTCAGCATGAGCGTGAGGATCGCGTTCGTCTCGCGCATCTCCGCGCCTTCCCGGAACTTGTTGTTCCCGGTGACGTGAACCACGGCCACGTCGGGGCGTAGGAAACGGATTTGTTTGACCGACAGCTTGAGGGTCGAGTCTTTGTAGAACGTGTCGAAAATCCCCTGGTGCGCTTTGGCTATCGCGTCGCGCCCCTGGATGAACATCCCGTTGATGACTACGTAGTCGGCGTCCGTGGCGAAAGGCTTCGCGAAGAGAGCCCCGCTTTTCGTGTTCCAGCCCTCCTCCATCTGTCTCACGTTTTCGCGCAGCGCCGCTTCGTCCGCGACGCCGGTCTTTGTCATGCTCGCTTCCTGAGCCGAGGCGGTGAACGCGCACAGAATCAAGAGCGCGAAGGCGGTTGAAAGTTTCATGCTCGTAGACGGTCTTTTCATTTTCTCCTCCGATGAATTTGGCACGGGCCGGGTCCGCGGACCCGTTTCACATACCGTGCGGTGAATTGATAGCGCCGAGCTGTTGGCTGGCGGCGTTGTCGGCGGGGCTTCCTGTCTTCGGCCCTCTTGTTGCCGCCCACTTCCGAAAGCGACGAACGAGACGAAAAGCGGCCACCCCTTCGGAAAATTTTTTCTTTTGCCCGGCGCGCCGGGCAAAGGTGTTAGAATTCGCGCCGCTATTCGATGAGGTTGGACCGAACGGACCGAGGGCTCCAAAGATGCAGACCATCTCGCCGCAGGAGGTAACACGGCTGCTCGCGGACTGGGGCAGGGGCGACAGGTCTGCCCTCGATAAACTCTTCCCGCTCGTCCACGCGGAGCTGCGCCGCATCGCCGGCAGCCAGATGCGCGGCGAGCGGCCAGGCCACACGCTGCAAGCCACTGCGCTCGTCAACGAGGCTTACCTCAGGCTCGCCGGTCAGGACTCTTTCGAGTGGCACGACCGCGCGCACTTCTTCGCCGTCTGCGCACAGGTGATGCGCCACATCCTGATAGACCACGCCCGCTCTCACGCACGCGACAAGCGCGGCGGCGGCGCGGTTCACGTCTCGCTCGACGAGGCGGCGGTCGCGGCCGTGGAAGAGGCCACGGACTTCGCCGCGCTCGACGAGGCTCTGAGCGCGCTCGAAGCCGTTGACCCGCAGAAGGGAAGGATTGTCGAGCTGCGCTACTTCGGCGGGCTGAGCATGGAGGAGACGGCGGAAGTCTTGAAGATTTCGCCGCGCACGGTGAGACGCGAGTGGCGGCGCGCGAAGGCTTGGCTCTATCGCATGATGACGGAAGGGGGCGAGGATGAAACCCGACCGCTGGCGGCAGGTTGACGAGCTGTTCGAGGCCGCGCTCAATCGTGCGGAAGGGGAGCGCGCAAGCTTCCTCGACAAGGCTTGCGGCGGCGACGCGAGCCTGCGGCGTGAGGTCGAGAAGATGCTCGACTTCGACGAGCGGGCCGCCGACTTCATGGAGGACGATGTCTTCAACCTCGTCACCGTTTTGATGACGGGCGAGGCGCTGCGCCCTCCGAAGGGGCCAACGGCCGCAGCGCAGGAGGGGTCGGCCAAACAATCGCGGCCTTCCTTCTCGGCAGACTCGATTGACGACGCCAGGTTCGTGCCGGGCGACGTGCTCTCGGAGCGCTACCGCATCTTCGGCCTGCTCGGCCGTGGCGGGATGGGCGAGGTTTATCGCGCCGACGACCTCAAGCTCAAACAGGCGGTCGCGCTGAAGTTCCTACCCGAATCTCTGTCGGCGAGCGGCGCGGCGCTGGCGCGCTTCTACAAAGAGGTCAGCGTCGCAAGGCAGATTTCTCACAGGCACGTCTGCCGCGTCTACGACGTGGGCGAGTACGAGGGGCAACATTTCATCTCGATGGAGTTCGTCCGCGGCGAAGAACTCTCGTCGCTCCTCAAGCGCATCGGCCGCCTGCCGCAGGGCAAGGCCGCGGAGGTCACGCGCCAACTCTGCGCGGGGCTCGCCGCCGTGCACGAGCGGGGCGTGCTCCACCGCGACCTGAAGCCCGCGAACATCATGGTGGACGAGCGGGGCGACGTGCGCATCACGGACTTCGGCATCGCCGCGCTCGCCGAAGAGGTGAGCGGGCGCGAGGCGATGGCGGGGACTCCCGCCTACATGTCGCCCGAACAGCTCGAAGGGAGCGAGCTGACCGTCAGGAGCGACATCTACAGCCTGGGCCTAGTGCTCTATGAAGTCTTCACGGGCCAGAAGGCTTTCGAGGCGGCGGGCTTGCCGGAGTTGCTGCGCCTGCGCCGCAGCGACACGACGCCCACCAGCCCCTCGCAACTCGTCCCGGACCTGGACCCGCTCGTCGAGCGAGTCATCCTGCGCTGTCTCGAACGTGACCCGTCGAAGCGCCCGGCCTCGGCGCTGCAAGTCGCGGCGGCGCTGCCCGGTGGCGACCCGCTCGCCGCTGCGCTGGCGGCCGGCGAGACGCCCTCGCCGGAGATGGTCGCCGCCGCGCCGAAAGAAGGCGCGCTCAGGCCCGCGGTCGCCGTCTCGCTCCTTGCCTCCTTCCTCGTTATCGTCGCGGCCCTCTGCTTTCTCTCGAAAGACGTGGCGCTGTACAGGCAAGTGCCTTTAGACAAATCGCCGGAAGTGCTGCGCGACCGCGCGACCGAAATCATCAAGCGGCTCGGCTACGCTGCGCCTCCCGCCGACAGCGCTTACGGCATGGACATGGACCGCAGGTATCTGAGCCACGTGCGCGAAACGGACGCTTCGCCCTCGCGCTGGGAGAGATTAAGAGCGGGGCAGCCCGCCGCCATCTATTTCTGGTACAGGCAGAGTCCCGGCCCATTCGACATCTCGAACGGCGAGGAGGTCGGAGAAAACAGGCCCGCGCCGGACTCGCCCGGCATGATTACGCTGACGCTCGACACGCTCGGGCGCTTGCGCTCCTTCCGCGCCGTGCCGCCGCAAAGAGGGTCTGCGCCGCAGGACGCGCCCGCCCCGGACTGGTCAATTCTGTTCACGGAGAGCGGACTCGACCCGGCGAAGTTCCAACCCACCCCGTCCACCTGGACCCCGCCCCACGAGTCCACGCACCGCGCCGCCTGGGACGGCCAGTACCCGTCGCGGCCTGAATTCAGGACGCACGTCGAGGCGGCCGTCTACGAGGGCAAGCCGGTCTATTTCGAGTTGATAGACGACTGGGATCAGCCGCTCGAACAGCAATCGTCTTCGGTGAGCCCGAAGGAGCGCGCTCTGCTGGTTATTCTGCTCACGGTCTTCATCACCGTGATGGTGGGCGGCGCGTTCCTGGCCTGGAGAAACTTGCGGCTGGGCCGAGGCGACCGCAAAGGCGCGTTTCGTCTCGCCGCTTTCATGTTCGCGGTCTTCTTTCTACGCTGGCTCTTCGCGCAGCACCACGTCCCGACGGAGGACGAGGCGCTGAACTTCATCTCTAACGTGCAGAGAGCGTTGTTCTGGTCGTTCTTCTTCTGGGTCGTCTATCTCGCGTTCGAGCCTTTTGTCAGGCGGCGCTGGCCCGGCCGCATCATCTCTTGGAGCCGTCTGCTGGCGGGCGGCTGGCGCGACCCGCTCGTCGGGCGCGACATACTCATCGGCGCGGTCTTCGGCGTCGGCGTCATCCTCTGCAACTTTTTCTTCGCCAGCCTCGTCCCGAAAATCTTCGGCTACCCGACTCCCATCCCGTGGTTCGACGCCGGGGCCACACAGCTACTCGGGGTGCGCTCGTTCGCTCACGGCGCTCTGCTTCAAATCTTCGCCGCCATTCTTCAATCATTCATTCTGCTGTTCTTCCTGTTTCTGCTCTACCTCATCCTCCGCAAGGACTGGCTCGCCGCGCTCGTCGTCTGGCTAATCGGTGCGTCCGCCCTGAGTTTGACACACGAGACCCGCGCGGGCGTGCTGTTGGCTTCCGTGGCCGCCTTCCTGGTCGTGTGGGCGCTCTATCGTTACGGGTTGCTGTCGCTCATCTCGGCGATCTTCTTCCTCCACCTGACCATCTTTTTCCCAATCACGTCGGACTTCACCGCCTGGTACGCGGGCGACTTCGTGCTGGTCCTGGCTCTCTCGGTGGCGGTCGCCGTTTACGGCTTCTACACGTCGCTCGCAGGGCAGTCGCTCTTCCGCACAGGGCTACTGGACGACTGAGTAAGGGGAGGGGCGAACGCCGGGCGCACGGGGCGGTGCGGTCAGGCCGATTAAGTATTGACCGGCGGCCGACATAGACGTAGAATCGCCCGGCGAACGAATCAACAGACTGGCCTCAGAGTCACCTCGCATCTCCCCGTCCAGCCTTCCGCGATTCCTACGCGGCCTCGAACCCGACTTGGAGCCCTTTAGCTATCTCACACAAAGCGCGGGGACAATATGTCTGTAATTTCAATAAGTGCGAAAGACGCGAAGCTTCACCAGATCGTGCGCACGCTCCTTCCAGAGTACACAATCGGCGGCGAGGGACGGCCCGACCTGCTCATCGCCGAACTGTCGGGCGAGCGCGACTGCACCGGGGCGAAGGCGATTCGGAAACTCCGGGAAACGTACCCGACGCTTCACGTCGTGGTCATCTCGGGCGGGAGTTCCCCGGCCGTGACGCAGCAGGCCGTGCGCCTGCGCGTGGATGATTTCTTCACGCTGCCGGCCGAGAGCGCGGAATTCAGAGACTCTGTAACGGCGCTCGTGACCGGCAAAGAGGCCCCCGCGAAAAACTTCGAGCAGCAGAACGGGCTGCTCGGCAACAGCCCCAACATGGTCGCGCTCAGGAAGTACGTGGCGCGCGTTGCCATGACGGACTCAAGCGTCCTCATCATGGGCGAGACAGGCACGGGCAAGGAGCTGGTCGCGGAGTTGATACACAAGGGCGGCGCGCGCCGCGACAAGCCTTTCGTGGCCGTCAACGCGGCGGCCGTCCCCGACACGCTGCTCGAAAGCGAACTCTTCGGCTACGAGCGTGGGGCCTTCACCGGCGCATATGTCAGGCACCAGGGTAAGCTGCGCCAGGCGCACGGGGGAACGCTTTTCTTCGACGAGATAGGCGACATCGGCCTGAGCGCGCAGGCCAAGTTGCTGCGCGCCATCGAGTCGCGCGAGGTGCACCCTCTGGGCGGCTGCCGCGGGACGAGCGTTGACATACGCCTCATCGCGGCCACGAACCGCGACCTGGGCGAGATGGTGCGCGCCCGCGAATTCCGCCAGGATTTGTTTTACAGGCTGGACGTAGTCCGCATAGAGATGCCGCCGCTCAGGGACAACCGCGAGGACATCCCGCAGCTTCTAGCGCACTTCGTGGAGACGTTCAACCAACGCTTCGGGCGCAAGGTGCGTGGGTTCCAGGCGGACGCGGCCGAGCTGCTCGCGGGCTACGACTGGCCCGGCAACATCCGGCAACTGCGCAATCTGGTCGAGTCCTCTTTCGTCAACACGGCCTCGGACCTCATCGAGATTAAAGACCTGCCCGCGCACTTCCGCATGGAATTGGAGAGCAGGCTCGACCCGCGGAGCCGCGAGTCTTTGCTCCAGGCGCTTCAGGCGTACAACTGGAACATCAGCCGCGTCGCCTGGCAGTTGCAGTGCTCGCGCATGACTGTCTACCGCAAAATGGCACACTTCAGAGTCTCGCGCGACGGGGACAAGGTCGTCTCCCGAGAGCGGGCCGAGAGCGCCCGGCGGTAACTCCTCACTCCCCTTAACTAAAATCCCTCCGTCTCGGAAGCGGCACCCGACCGCGCGCCCGCGTGTGGCGTCGGCCGCGTGCGCACGCCCTGTGACAGCGTGTGACAGTCCGAGTGACAATCGGGTGTCACATGCGGGCGGGGCCGGGCGGCGCGTGCCGCCGGGCCGGCGAACAGTCGCAAGCAGTTACGGCGCGCCGGGCCGTTGGTATTGGAAGTGCTTTAGCAGACGGCGTGACTACGGAAACCTCCACCGGAGACGCGGGGCAGAATGAGGTGTGCTCCGACGTTTTGGCTCAACTGCGAAATCTGGACGCGCTGCTGAAAAAGGCCGTGGAGCGTGCGCGCGCCCTCTACGCGGCGGGCGAGGAGGACGCGGCGTTTCACGGCGTCTATATCAGCGAACAGGAGATTGATTCGCTGCTTGAGCGCGAGGGCGCGGAAACGCTCGGCTCCGACGCCTCTGTCTCCGACGCGCTCTCCGATTTCATGTCGGGGTTGTGTCCCACGACCCTCGGCGAGCGTTGGGAGTTCACGGATTTCGACAACGCGGTGGTGGTGCTCGCGCTGGCCCCGGAGGTGAGCGCGCGCTACGAGCGCGTCTACGCCTATTTGCAGGACGACGTCACGCGGCGGAAGCCGACCGTTGACCTGGCCCTGAATCTTTTGTGCGACAGCACGGAGGCGCGCATCGAGCGGCGGGGCCGGTTCGCGCCGGAGGCTCCGCTGATTCGTTCGGGGCTGCTGCGCCTGCTGCCGGACCCGTCGCAAGTCGAGCCGCCGCTGCTGGCCCACTACATGCGGCTGGACGAGCGTGCGATTCGCGCTCTCCTGGGCGACGAGGGACTGGACAGCCGTCTCGCCACGTTCTCAGAACTCATCCCCGCCCCGGCGGAGCGCGACGACCTGGCGGAGCTGGACGAAGTCGTGAAGCGGCTTCTGACTTTCACGGCCAGGGCGAAGAGCGAGGGGCGGCGGACGCGGTTTTTGTTCTCCGGCCCGGCCACTTCGAGCAAGCGACAAGCGGCGGAAGCTTTCGCCGCGGCCAGCCGCCGGGCGCTGCTCGCGGCCGACCTACAGCGCTACCCCTCCTGGCAGACGGAGCCGGCCGAGGTCGCGTCTTTACTGACGCGCGAGGCGACGCTCTCCGACGCAACGATCTACGTGAGCGGCCTCAAGGCGGACATGGCCGAGGCGGCGGCGGCGAAGTCCTTCCTCGCCACGCTCGTCGAATACGAGGGCGTCATCGTCGTCGCGTCCGAATCCCCAGTGATAGCCGTCCTCGCGGGCGGCGACCAGTTCCTACACGTCCCCTTCGCGCTGCCGGACTACGACGAGCGCCTGTCGCTGTGGCAGCGTTTGACGGAGGCGGCGGGGATTAAGGCCGGCGCAGGCACACTGACCAGACTCGCCACCAACTTCACACTCGCGCCCGAACAGGTCGAGGCGGCCGTGGGCACGGCGCGGCAGCGGCTTGAGTGGCGTGGCACGTCCGCGGCGAAGCCGGGCAAAGAGGACGCCGATTCGGAATTGCTGGCGGCGGCGCGCGGGCAGACGGGGGTCGAACTCGCCGCGCTGACCACCAGGCTCAAGCCGCTCTACGGCTGGAAGGACATCGTGCTCCCGGCCGACCAGCTCGAACAACTGTTGGAGATTTGCCAGCGCGTGACGCACCGGCAGGACGTTCTGGAGAAAGGCGGGTTCGGCAAGAAGCTCTCGGGGGGCAAGGGCGTGGCCGTCCTGTTCGCAGGCCCTTCGGGGACCGGCAAGACGATGGCGGCGGAAGTCATCGCCAACGAGCTTGGGCTGAACCTCTTCCGCATTGATCTCTCGCGCGTGGTCAGCAAGTACATCGGCGAGACCGAACAGAATTTGGAGCGCATCTTCACGGCCGCCGACCGCAGCAATAGCGTGCTGCTCTTTGACGAGGCGGACGCCCTCTTCGGGAAGAGGTCCGCCGTGCACGACGCGCACGACCGCTACGCCAACATAGAGGTCAGCTACCTCTTGCAGAAGATGGAGCAGTACGAAGGCATCGCCATCCTGACTTCGAACCTGCGCGGGAACATTGATGAAGGGTTCGTGCGGCGTCTTGCCTTCATCGTCCACTTCCCGTTTCCCGAAGAAGAGACGCGCGCCGAGATTTGGAGGCGAGTCTGGCCGCAGGAGACCAGGGTTGACCCGGACGTGGATTTCGCGGCGCTGGCCGAGCGGTTCCGGCTGAGCGGCGGCAACATCCGCAACGTCGGGCTGGCCGCGGCCTTCCTCGCCGCCGCCGAGTCGCGCCCCGTCCAAATGTCCGACATCCTGCGCGCGACGCGGACCGAGTACGCCAAGGTGGGAAGGAATCTGACTGAGACCGAGTTGGAGGAAGTCGTTCTGTAAACGATGCTGAAGGAAGTTGACAGCACGATTCTGAAGCTGCTCGACACGGGCTGGACGACGACCCCGCCGCCCGTGAAGCCCGGCTTTTTTTTCACCGTGCCGGACGAGGACTGGCTCACCAAGGTCAAGGCGGGGACCGGCCTGCGCCTGAACATCTACCTGTATGAGCTGCGCGAGAACCGCGACTTCCGCCGCGCCGCCTGGGACAACGTGGAGCTGGCCGACCACAGCGTCGTGCTCTCACAGCCGCCGGTCTACCTGGATTGTCACTACCTGATTTCGGCGTGGAGTTCGGCGGAAGACAGCGAGTTGGCCTCGCCCATTCTGGATGAGCATCAGGTCTTGTCGGAGGCGATGAGGATTCTGCTCAGGAACCCGGACGTGGTGCCCGGCGCGATAGGCGTCAGCGGCGGCGGGCAGGTCTTTCAGAACGCGCACATCTATCTGAACGTGGCGACGCCGGAGCCGCCGCGCGTCTTGAACGATTTTTGGAGCACGATGAAGTTGCCCTGGCGTCCCGCCGTGCTCTTGGTCGTGACGGCCCCGCTGGACGTTCTGAAAGACTCGGCCCCCGGCCCGCCGCTGACGACGCTGATTCAGCGCTACGCGGTGATGGGCACGACGACAATCGAGGAGATGATCGAGATCGGCGGGCTGGTGTTGAAAGCGTCCGACGACACTCCGATTCAAGGCGCGACGGTCGAGCGCCTGGACAGCAACGACACGGCGACGACGGACGCGCAGGGCAGGTTTGTGTTCACCGGAATCCGGCGCGGTGTGCACAAGTTTCGGGCCTCGGCAAATACCATGACGCCGGAAGAGCGTGACATCAACATCCCGGTGGATCCGCCGGCAAACTACATCTTCAAGTTAGCGCCTTAAAGGAGGTCTCAAACGACATGTCAGCCAATTTAACCAACCTGCCGGGGGTCAGAATCCAGGAAGTCCGGCTCGGAGCGCCGCCGATCGCCGGCGTCGGCACCAGCACCGCGGGTTTCGTCGGCCAGGCGCCCGGACAGCCGAATCGACCATTACAGGCAAACCGCCGCGCCTGGTGACCAGCGCCGATCAGTTCTTCAAGGACTTTATCAGGGACCCCGCTGACACCGGATGACGAGACAAAGAGGGCGCACAGACAAACACCAACCTGGGCATCGCGGTGCTCGGGTTCTTCCAAAACGGAGGCACGGAGTGTTACGTCGTGGATGTCGGGACTGAGACGCCCGCAGACGTGGTCGACCGGCATCAAGAACCTGCTGGAAGATCGAAGAGATAGACATCATCGCCGCCCCGGGGATTCGCGAATAAAGACGTGTACGGCGAACTGACGGATCAAGCGGAAGGACTGAGAAATCGGTTTGCGATTCTACGATCCGCCCAACAGAAAGTCAGAGGACCTGGCGAATCTGTCCAAGTCTATACCTACCCCGCCCCCAGCGCCCGGAACTGAGGCAGGACTGCGGCCACCAGATTCCATCTGGGCTGCATTTTATTACCCGCGAATTCAGGTCTCGCCCGTCCTCAGGAAGGACAAGGACGACCTAAAGGCCGACCCGAACAAGAAATTTTTTGCCCCGCCATCGGGACACGTCGCGGGCATGTATGCGCGCGTGGATGCGCAACGCGGGCGTGCACAAAGCGCCGGCCAACGAAGTGTTGCTGGGCGCGCTGGGGGTGGAAGACCTCATCACCGACGCACAACAGAATGGCCTGAACAATGACAGCGTAAACATCATCCGGGCATTTGCGGCAGGGCCGGTGGTTTGGGGCGCGCGCACATTGCAGTTAGCCGCCACTCCGCTGGACATAGATTTCCGCTACATCAGCGTTCGCCGCCTGACCACCTTCATCGAGCAGTCGTTGCGCGTCGGGTTGCGGTTCGCGGTATTCGAACCGAACAATCTGGCCTTGCGGCAGACCATCACTCGCAGTGTGCGCGGTTTTCTCGACGGCGTCTGGCGCGACGGAGCGCTGTTCGGCGCGACCGCCGATGAGGCGTATTACGTGCGCTTTCCGGACCCCTTCAACACCGACGCCGAACGCGCGCTCGGCAGGCTGACGCTTGAAGTCGGCATTCGCGTGAGCACCCCGGCGGAGTTCATCATCATTCGCATCGGGCTGCTGGATAGACCCGCCAACGCTACGACCTAGCAGGAGCGTTTTCTATTTCAGGAGAGGAGATTTTAAGTCATGGCACAGCCAGGGCAACAACCGGTTTACTATCGCGCCTTTCAGTTTCTGGTGGAGATTGACGGCATCAGCAACGCGCGCTTCCAGGAGGTCGGCGGCCTCGACGCCACCACCGACGTGACCGAGTACCGTGAGGGCGGCGACCTGCTCGGGACGCGCAAGTTTCCGGGCCAGACCAAGCACAGCAATTTGTCGCTCAAGCGCGGCTACACGGACGACGCGCAACTCTATAAGTGGTACGAGGACGTGATGACGGGCCGGACCGAGAAGATCCGCCGCAACATCTCCGTCGTCCAGATTGACATGGCGGGCCAGGAGGTCTTCCGCTGGAACATCTACCAGGCTTTCCCCGTGAAGTATACGGCCCCGGCCTTCAACGCCAAGGGGAACGATCTCGCCATCGAGACGCTCGAAGTGGCCTACGAGCGAATCGAGCGCGCGTGAGGTGCATATGTTTCAAACCGAAGTTGAGTTCACACTGCCGCTCGGGTATCTGGACGCGGACGGCACGCTGCATCGCGACGGCGTGATGCGCCTCGCAACGGCCGCCGACGAGATTCTGCCGCTCAAGGACCCGCGCGTGCAGCAGAACCCGGCCTACCTGATCGTGATTCTGCTCTCGCGCGTCGTGACGCGCCTGGGCGGTGTCGGGCAGGTCACGCCCAAGGTGATCGAGAGTCTTGTACTCTCCACGACCTGGCGCACCTGCAATCGCTCTATAACCAACTGAATCAGCTTGAGCAGACGGGGCCGCCCGTGATGTGCCCGAAGTGTGCCCACGCCTTTCAGCCAGAGGCAGTCCCGCTGGGGGGGTAGCCGGCTACCCTCTCGACCCGCTCTACGAGGAGGTAGCCTTCGTCGCTTACCACTTCCACTGGCCGCACGACCAGGTGATGAACCTGGAGCACGCCGAGCGGCGGCGGTGGGTGGCCGAAATCTCTGCCATCAACGGCCGCCTGAGCGAGGAGGCGGCGAAAGAAGTCTCATGAGGACGCGGAAAACAATCCGGCCCGCACCCTGTCGCGGCGACGCGCTGGGCGGCGTGGGCCTCGCAACTCGCGGCGCGACGCGAGCGCGTGACGGGCGTGTCCCGGCTGCCGCTCCCGCTGCACGTCAGGCTGTGCCGCGCGCCGCTCGTCCTCTACCAAAGGTGGCTGACCTTCTGCGCGCAGGTCCAACCGCGAATCAAAATATCCGTGGCCGGGCGCGAGGCGGCGAGTCCCGCGGCGGCGAACGTGTATGCGCCGCAGTTGATGTTTCTGCAATCGTTCGTCGGCCTCTTCCGGCAAAGACTCGTGTCAGAAGCGGAGCGCCGTGCACAGGGGGCCGTCGGGCTTCCTCTCCAATCGTTTGAATTCCGCAGCCCGACGCCCGTCGCTCTCGCGCATGAGAGCGTGGGGCGGCCCGCGATGACTCTGGCGGTCGCGCAGGCCCGCGTCGAGCGGCTCTCGTCAACGCTTCACCAGCATTTTTTCACACGGCAGGAAGCAATGGTCACCGAAGTCTCAAGGCGTCTCACGCAGCGCACGCGGCGCGTGGACGAAGTGTCTGTCTTCCGGGCGGCGATGTCTTTGCGCAAAGAGACACCGGCGGGGCTTCCGAAGCAGTTGCCCCCCGAGGCGGCTTACGAACAAAGCTCGTTCGAGAGACAACAGGGCCGCCACGTACTCCACGCGGCGACGCCCGCGCCCGAGTTGAACGTCGAGCGGCTCGCCGATCAGGTGTTGAAGCAGATAGACAGGCGCGTCATCGCGCGGCGCGAGCGTATGGGCCAGATTTGAGGGAGCCTTTATGGGTCTGACGAAAGCCAGGATCACAATCGAACACTCGAAGGATTTCATCGAGGTGATGTTCAACCCCGAGGAGTACAGCCTGAACCGCGATAACAACTTCGCGTCCCAGGCGATTCCGGGCTTGAGTTCGCCGCTCCTACAGTTCGCCCACGGCAACCTGCGCACGCTGGACATGGAACTGCTTTTCGACACCTACGAGAGGCGCGCGGACGTGCGCGCCGAGACCGAGAAGTTCGTTCACCTGATGGAGATTGACCCGGCGCTGCACGCGCCCCCTGTGCTCATCGTGGCGTGGGCCTCGCTGCAATTCCGCTGCGTGCTGACGAAGGCCAGCCAGAAGTTTCTGCTCTTTCTGGACGACGGGCGGCCCGTGCGCGCGCGCATCACGGCGAGCTTCACGGAGTTCATTGACGCCGAACACGAAGCGCTTCAGGTCAAGCGCGAGACCGCAGACTTTACCAAGCGCTACACGGTCATACAGGGGGACACCATCGCGGGCATCGCGGCGCGGTTTTACTCGGACCCGACGCTGTGGCGTCCCATCGCGGTGCTCAACCGGATTGACGATCCGCGTGCTCTGACCAGCGGGCAGCCCTTGTTGATTCCGTCGCTGCCCTACACTGACCCGGCCACGGGCGAGGTGATTCAATAGCATGCCCCTCTATCCGACATACGCGCCCGAATTCGTCGTCAGGCTCAACGGCCAGCCGCTGCCGGCTGCCCTGAAGGCTTCGATTTCGAGCATCACGTACGAGGACGGGATGAAGGGGGCCGACCGCGTCGAGGTCAGCTTCGCCAACCCCTCGCTCAGGTGGCTGGACCACCCGCTGCTCAGCGTGGACACGCCGTTCTCGCTTTCAATCGGCTACGCGCCCGACCCGCTCGAAGAAGTCTTCGTTGGCGAGATAACCGGCGTCGAGCCCGCGTTCCCGTCGAGCGGCATGCCGACCTTGCGCGTCACGGCGCAGGATCTCCTCAACCGGCTGTCGCGCGGCACCAGGGACCGCGCGTTCCGCATCGACATCCCCTCGTTCGCCAACTTCCCGCTGCCGGATGCGGTCGTGGCGAGCATCGTCAGCGCCACCAACCTGCTGCTCCCCGAACCCGACCCCGTGGGCGGCGCGCTCTCGGCCATCATGACGCTGGCGACCTACCTCTCCTTCCCGCAGGAGTCGCAACGCGCCGTGCGTCACCAGGAGAAGGAGACTGACTTCGACTTCCTCTCCCGCATCGCGCAGGAGAACGGCTGGGAAATGTTCATTGATCACACGCAGAGTCCGAAGGGGCGTGTGCTGAAGTTTCAGTTTCTGATTCAGCAGTACACGCCGAGCCTGACGCTCAAGTGGGGCGCGTCGCTGATGGAGTTTACGCCGCGCCTGACGACCGTGGGCGACGTGTCGGGCGTCGCCACGCGCATCTGGGTGGACAGCCTCCAGACCGACTTCGTAATCATCGTCGGCTGGGACTTCGACCGCGCCACCTTCAACCTCTCCGTCTACCCGAGCGTCGGCGCGGAGATAGAAGACATTCTTCCCGAGAAGGACAAGGGCAAGGTGCTGGCGGGCAAGGGGAACAGCTACGTGACGGCCGCGCGCTACATCCTTTCGGACCTGCTGCCGCGCCTGAACAACCGCCTGACCGGCACGGGCAGTTGCATCGGCGACCCGCGCATCAAGGCCAGCCGCGTCATCCGGCTCGACGGCCTCGGCGACCAGTTCAGCGGCCTCTACAGAATCACGTCAGCCACGCACACGTTCGATACGGGCGGCTACCGCACCAGTTTTAACGCGCGCAAGGAGGTCTGGTTCGGCTCCATCCCGCTGCCCAAGGCGGGGCGCGTGGTCAAACTGCAAGGGGAGTTCTCGGCCTGAGGGACTGACTATGAGCGAAGCCTTACTCGACAATCTGGCACAGTCGGGGGCAGGGGGCGAGAGCGCCGGGTTCGCCCTCGCGCCGGGCGTCGTGACGAACAACCTGGACTTCCTGGGCCTCGGCAGGGTCAAGGTCAGGATTCCTTCGCGCCCCTCTTTCGAGCCCTGGGCGCGTCTCGTCGGAGTGGGCGGCTCGGCCTCGCGCGGGTTCCTGTGGTCGCCGCAGATTGACGACGAAGTGCTGGTCGCGTTCGCCGAGAACGACCTGACGAGCGCCTTCGTGCTCGGCGGGCTGTGGAGCCTGATGAACCGCCCGCCGGTCAGCGTGCCGACCGATTTTCTCACGAAGCGTGTGCTCAAGACCGGCCTGACCGAGGCGCTCGGTCACGAAATAGAGTTGGACGACGCCGAGCAGTCTGTGACCATCACGACCAGCACCAAACAGAAGGTCACGCTCGACCCCACGAAGATCGAGATGACCAACCTCGCAGGCACGGTGACCATCACGCTCGACAACACGAAGCAGTCGGTCACGATCTCCGCGGTCAACAAGATCGAGCTGACTTCGGCCACTATCGAGTTCACCGCCGCCAAGATAGACATGTCGGCGGCGCAGGTCTCAATCACGTCCACGGGGCCGTGCAGCTTGACGGGGCTTCCCATCAAGCTGAACTGAGGAGGAGGAGACGCATGCCATTCGCCGCGCGTGTAGGAGACCCGACCGGGCATCCCGGCGTCATCGTCGGCCCCGGTGTGGCGACCGTCCTGATCGGCGGGATGCCCGCGGCCGTCATGGGCGACAACCACGCCTGCTCGATGCCGCCGCCGGCGGGCCCGCATCCCCCGACGCCGATTGTCAAAGGCAGCGCCACGGTCCTGATTGGCGGGCGTATGGCCGCGCGGATGGGAGACATGTCGGGCTGCGGCGCGCCCATCATCATGGGGATGCCGCTGGTGGAGATCGGAGGCTGACAGTAGATGGCTTTGACCGATTCAACCAAAAGTTTTCTGGGCGTCGGGTGGAACTTCCCCGTCGCGTCGCGGGGCGGCAGCGCCGACGTGGCCGCGTACGAGGAGGACGTGCGCCAGGCGATTCTCATCATCCTGCTGACGAACAACGGCGAGCGGCTGATGCGCCCGACCTTCGGCGCGGGCCTCAATAGCTTTCTCTTCGAGCCGGTCAACCCGACGACGATGGCGTCACTGCGCACCCGTGTCGAAGACTCGCTCATAGATTGGGAGCCGCGCATTGACGTGCTCGGTGTCTCGGTCACGGCGGCCGCCGCCCAGCCGGGCACGGTCCTGATAGAGATCACCTACCGCGTGCGTGCGACTAACAGCGTCGGGAACCTCGTGTACCCGTTCTATCTGGGAGAGGGGTCGTCGAGATGATTGTCAGGCCGTCTGTGACAGTTGATGGGCGCGACCAGGACGCACTCGTTCAGGAATTGGAGGCGCGGCGGGCGGGGTACGTGCCGGAGTGGCGGCCCGTGCCGCGCGACCCCGGCCGCGCTTTGGAGTTGATCGCCGCGCGCTACGCGCAGGCCGTCCTACAGCGACTGGCACAGTCACCGGAGAAGAACAAGCTCGCCTTCCTGGACATGCTCGGGCAGCAGTTGTCGCCGGCGCGCGCGTCCCGCGCCCCCATAGTCTTTCAACTGACGGAAGGTGTGGCGGCCAGCGCGGCCCCGGTGGGGACTTCAGTGGCGGCCCCGCCGCCGCCCGGCTCGAACCAGCAGATCGTCTTCGAGACTGAACGGAACGCGGGCCTCACGGGCGGCAAGCTCGCGCAAGTCTTCAGCCTCTGGCCGGGGCGCGACGAGTACGTGGACCACAGCGCCGATTTTCAGGCCGGCCGCCCCGTCAAGTTGTTCGACCGAAATTTGCTGACGACCACGCCACACCAGCTTTACCTGGCACACCCTGTCCTGCTGAACCTCAGCGGGAACGTCGAGTTGAGCGTCGAATTTCAACTGCTGCAAACGGCGGCCAAGACGCTGGAGATCATCTGGGAGTATTGGGACGGGCAGGTCTGGCGGGGCTTTGCCTCGCTCGACTCTGACTGCCAGACCGGGGCCAGCGGACCCAAAGGCGACCCGGTCCAGGACCCGAACGACGGCACGAACGGGTTGACGACGAGCGGCGTCGTCAAGCTCAAGGCCGACTGTGCCAAGAGCGATAAGACGAGTGTGAACGGGGTGAGCAACTACTGGATTCGCGGCCGCCTGGGCGAGCCCTTGCCGCCCGACCCGGCGAAGCCCCTCCCGGATGTCGAGAGCATACGCGTCAGCAGTCTCGCGAGCCAGCCGCTCGTCGGGCGACTCGCGGAAAAGTTCGTAGAGCTGCCACAGCCGACGCCCGTCAACCCGCCCGGCGAAACCCTGGAAAAGGCGCTTGCGAAAGGAGCGAAGGGGGGCGACGATCCGCCGCTGAAGGGGGTCGTCATGAATGAAGCGGGTCAGCCCCTGGTCGGCGCGACGGTCATAGTCTCCGACCCGGACAAATCCGGTTTCGGCGAAAGGCGGGGCGACACCGACGAGGCAGGGGAATTCCAAATCCCTTCGGACGACATCGAGCCGAATCAGACCCTGCGCTTCGAGGTGACGTTATTCGACGCCCGCGCGGAGACCAAAATCAAGCTCCCATCAAAGAGCGTGTCGGTCGAGTTGACGCTCAAGCTGTCGGCGCTGGCCCTCAACAAGGCTTTCAACGACGGCACGAAACTGGACACGACGAAACCGTTCTACCCGTTCGGCCAGCAGCCGCAGCCGGGCACGGTCTTCTACTTCAGCAACAAAGAGATTTTCTCCAAGCCGGGCGCGCGCTTCCGCATGTACCTGCCGCGGACCTCAGCGCCCTCCGACAATCTGAAAACGGCGAACGCCACAGCCGGGAGCGTACACGACCTGACGCACTTAGTGGTCTGGGAGTATTGGAACGGCCGCGAGTGGACGGAGTTGATGAACTTCAGCGCGCAGGGGGCGAAGTCGGATTTCACGACGACCGAGATTCTGGACTTCCGCGTCCCTGTGGATTTGGTCGAGGTGGAAGTCAACAAGGACGTTGACCTCTGGATGCGCGCACGGCTCGTCAGCGGCGGCTACGGCTTTTATCAGGACATGACGTTCCAGACGGGGAAGGACGCGAACAATAATTTCACCGTCCTGGTGACGCAGCCGCCCATCCTCGCGGCCGCCGTGCTCGGCTACTCGTGGCAGTTCGGCCCGTTCCACCCCGAGGCCGTCCTGACCTTCAACGACTTCCACTACCAGGATCACACCTACGAGGCGACCTGGCCCGGCTCCTCCTTCCTGCCGTACCAGAGGGTGCAGGACGTGACGGCGACGCTCTATCTAGGGTTCGATCAGAAGCCGCCGACCGCGTCCATCGGCATCTTCTTCGACGTGGTCGAGCGGGCGACGGGCGCGGCCGTTGCCAACTTCGTCTGGGAGTACTGGGACGGGTTCTCGTGGAGTAACGTCGCGGTCGAAGACGAGACGACTCAACTGACCGCGCCCGGCATTCTCTCCTTCATCGCGGCCGACGACAGCACGGCGCTCGACAGGTTCGGCACGGGGCTGCACTGGCTGCGCGCGCGGCTGAAAGAGGACGGGCCGCCCACGGAGGTGACGCTCAACGGCATCTACCCGAACGCCGTCTGGGCGCGTCAGCAGAGGACGTTTACGGACGTGGCGCTCGGGACGGCGACCGGCCAGCCGAACGAGGTCTTCCGCATCACGCAGATTCCGGTCATCCCGCCCGAGCGGCTCGAAGTCCTTGAATTGTTCGGCGCGCGCGCCAACGTCGAGTGGCGGCTCATCGCGCTGGAACTCTCCAAAGGCGACAACGAGCGGGTCCGAAGACTGGAAGCGCAGTTGGGGAAGGAGGCGCTTGAGGGCGACCTGATTGACGGGGACCTGCGGCTGCGCCGCGATAAGCAGAAGCGCGTGGCGGAGGTCTGGGTCCGCTGGTGCTCGAAACCCAACCTGTTCTTCTCCGGGGCGGCGGAGCGTCATTACGCGATTGACCGTGCGCGCGGGCTGGTCTTCTTCGGCGACGGCGTGAACGGCCGGACGCTGCCGCTCGACGCCGCCGTCAACGTGCGTAAATTCCAATCGGGCGGGGGCTCGGATGGGAACGTCGCCGCCAGGGCCATCACGCAACTGCTCGGCGCAGTCTCCGGCGTGCAGGCTGTCTTCAACCCGCGCGCCGCCGAGGGCGGTTCCGACGGTGAGACGCTGGAAGCGTTCCGCCTGCGAGCGCCCGCCTCTGTTCGGCACAGGGGGCGCGCCCTGACCGTCGGAGACTACGAGGCGATGGTGCGCGAGGCATCCTCCGCCGTCTCGGTCGTCAAGGCCGTGCCCAACCGCAACCCCGCGGGGCGAATTCTGCCAGGGTGGGTGACGCTCTTCATCATCCCCGGAAGTCAGGATCCGCGCCCTTACCCGTCGCGCGGCCTGCGCGACGAAGTGCACGATTACATCGCCGAGCGCGCGCCGGCCGGCCTGGCCGCCGCCGGGCGTCTCTTCGTCACCGGCCCGTCCTACTTCCCCGTTGACATCTCGGCGACCATCGTGCCCGTGAAGGACTCTGAGGCCGGCCCGGTGGAGACACGCGCGCGCGCCGCCCTGGAAAAGTTTCTGCACCCGCTGCGCGGCGGGCCGTCGGGCGAGGGGTGGGATTTCGGGCGCGGCGTCTATCTCTCAGACGTTGCCACCGTGCTTGAATCAATAGAGGGGCTGGACTACGCCGAGCTGATTCAACTGCTGGTGTCGGACGAAGTGCGGGGTGATTTTGCAGACGTGCCGCGCGACCAGATTGTGGTCGCAGGCACGATCCGGCTCAAAGTGAAAGGGGCGCGAAGTTAATCGCCATGTTCGTGCCGTTACCCAATCTGGATGACCGCCGCTGGGCCGACCTCGTTGACGAAGGCCGGGCCTTGATACCCGTCTACGCGCCCGAGTGGACGGACCACAACGCGCACGACCCCGGCATCACCCTGATGGAGTTGTTGGCGTGGATCGCCGAGACGGACATCTACCGCGTCAACCGCATCCCCGATTCGCACCTACGCGCCTTCCTCGCGCTCGTCGGGATGCGGCTGCTCCCACCACAGGCGGCGCGCGCCGTCATGCTGTTCGAGTTGAAGAAGGGGGCGGCACAGGCCGTCGGGCTCCCGGCGACCACGTTGTTAGATTCGGCCGCGGGAAAATTCCGTCTGCGCCACGGCATTTCGGTGTTGCCCGCGACGCCCGCCTCCGTACAGGTGTCGAGCGGCGGTAAGTTTCGCGACGTGACCGGCGACTGGCAACGGGGCAAGCCGATTGCCCTGTTCGGTGATGACCCGCGAGCCGGCGACAGCTTCTACTTAGGCTTCGACCCAGGACTGGACGGCAGCGCCCCAATCAATCTCTACTTCGACCTGAGCGGCGACAAGGCCGGATTGGACGGGCGAGAGCGAATCCTCGATGAAGTCGCTTTGAGAGAGTCCGCCTGCGGCCAGCCGCCGGGAGGTTGCGTTGAGACGGAGCCGGTTCCGGCGCGGCCCAAACTTCCGCCACATCATTCGGCGTCGGTCGTGTGGGAAGTACAAACGCGGCCGGGCCTGTGGCGCGAGGTCGAGGCGCAGGACCACACGCGTTCGCTGACGCTCTCGGGCCTGGTCATGCTGACGCTGCCGGGTGCGGCGGCCGTCGCGCGCGCAGGCGTCAGCCCCAGGCCGCTCGCCTACGTGCGCGCGCGCCTAGCGTCGGGTTCGTTCGACGCGGCCCCGCTCGCGCGGCGTGTCCTGGCGAATGCAGTGGAGGCCGAGCAGTGCGCGCCTGTTCACGAGGAGTGGACAATCGCCGTCGGGGTGGTCGCCGTCGGAACGCCTCCGCTGCCGGGCGGTGTCGCGTGGCTCTCCTGCGAATTCGACCAACAGGGCAAGGTGACCAGTCTTGGGTTCACGTCTGAGGCCGACGACGCGCTGCCCGTGCGGATGCTCGCCTATCAGCCCGCGACGAATGCGCAGGAGGGGCGGCTGACGCTTGAAGCGCGGCGCATCGGGACGGGGACCGGAGCGCCGAACCAGCATTACGGCCTGCGCGGGCCGCAGTTGTGCGAGCACGACTTTGAGCTTTACACAATCGAATCGGGCAACCTGCGGAAGTGGCGGCGGCGGGAAAGCCTGCTCGCCTCCGGGGCGGCCGATGCGGACTACGTGCTCGATGCCGCTTTGGCGTCCGTGCAGTTCGGCGACGGCGAGCGTGGGCGCGTGCCCCCTGCGGGTGCGACCGTCATCGCCGTCGCCCTGGAGACGACGGGCGCGGGCGGCAACGCAGCCGCCGACACCACCTTTGCCCTCATCACTGATGAGGCGCGCGACGTAGTTTCGGCGCACAACGTGGCTTTAATCGGGCGCGGCGACGCGGCCAAGCTCAAGGCGGTGGCGGCGCGGTTTAACCGCATCACGAACCCTGCCGCCGCGTCGGGCGGTGCAGAGGCCGAGACGCTGGCCCACGCGGAAGGCAGGGCGGTGCAGACTCTGACGCGGCCGTCGCGGGCGGTCACGTTGGAAGACTGCGAGGCGCTGGCGCTCGCCACACCAGGCACGAGTCTGGCGCGCGCGGCGGCGCTGGCGAACGAGCACCCCGGTTTCCAGTGTTACGCGGCCCCAGGCTTTATCACGTTAGTCATCGTGCCGCACCTGCCGGCGGGACGCCCGACGCCTTCGGCCGGGTTGCTCACTGCTGTCTCGTCTTACCTGAACCGGCGGCACGTCATCGGAACGCGAATCGAAGTCACCGGGCCGGAGTATTTGGAAGTCGAAGTGCACGCGCACGTGAAGGTGTTTCAGGGGCAGAGCAAGACGGGGGCGCGCGAGGCGGTCACGGAGGCGCTGCGAAAATTTTTCGACCCGCTCGCGGGCGGCCCAAGCCGCAAAGGGTGGCCGCTCGGGCGCGACGTTTACGTCTCCGAAGTCGTGGAGGTGATAGCGGCGGTGCCGGGCGTTGACCACGTGCTCTCGCTCGAACTACAGGTGCCGGGTTGCGAGGCGCAATGCGGCAACGTGTGTCTGCGGCCGCTGGCGCTGACTGTTTCGGGCACACACCAAATTCAGGTGAGTTGATATGGCCGTACGGACGACAACCGAACTTCAACGCATCCGCTACTGGCAGGGCCAGCTTCTCGCGTCCGGCGATTTACAGACGCAACTGCTGGTGAATGAGGAACTGCGGCGTCTGCACAACCGCGCGCTGCACCAGGCCCACGGCGTCGCCATCGGGCTGGCGTTGGAGCGGGACGAAGTGACCGGGGAGTTGGAGCAGGACGAGAAGACGAAGAACCTCAGGCTGGGCTGCGGCATGGCCTTCGACTGCGCCGGGCGCGAGTTGATCGTCGGGAAGGACCGGGAGATTCCGCCGCCGCCGCAGCTCCCCATGACGCTGGTGATAGCCTACGACCCCACGAGCGTTGACGGCGTCGCTCTGACCTGGAAGCGAGCGCAGGAAGTGAACACGAACAGAGAGGTCGCCATAGAGGCGCTGGTTCCCGGCAAGGATAAAAATAATCGAGACGTGGCGAAGCCCGACCCGGAGTTCAGGCAGGCTGTGGCCCGCCCGCTGGCCCGCCCACGGATGGCGACCGGAAAGACGATTCCCGGCGAGACGTCCTGGCAGCCGTGGAGGCTCGGGGGGACGGAAGTCGGGGTCAAGGTCTTGATTGACACGTCGGCGGCGGGCTTCACGCGCGCGCCGCACTACTTCGCGGAGGCCGTCTCCGACAAATCTGACCCGAACTTCGTCCCCGCCTGGTTCGCCAGCATCGCCGACGCGTCAACCCAGGGCTTCACGCTCCAACTCATGCTGCACCGCATCACGCGCGAGACGCTGGACATCCTCGACCCGAGGGCGCAGGTGGCGGCGGAGCCCGTGCTGGGCTCGCCCGTCGAGTTGAGCGAGAGCGGCCTCTTCGCGGACGGCGACTTAGTCGCGCGCCTCTTACCGCTGGCCCAAAAGGCGGCCGTCATCAATACGCTGTCGGCTAACGGGAACGCCACGCTGGAAGAGCCGCTCGACGACTTGACCGAGACGAAGCAGGTGGCCTTCGGGAATGCGCCCCGCCTCGATAAGGTCGAGGCCACCGCGGAGACGCCGTCTTTCGAGGTAACCGTTGACGACCCGTCCAAATTTCACGAGGGCGATGTCGTCATCAAGCTGGGCGACATGCCTGGGGCCGCGACCCCTGCCAGGATAGTCTCAATCGAGGACACGGGCAGTATGGAACTCTCCCCGCCGATTACGGGGCTGGCCGCCGGAGACACGCTCGGAGTCGTCGCGTCCGGTTCGACCGTGGACGCCGTCAACGGGGTGAACGTCACCGTCGCCAGTGTGGACAAGTTTAAAAAGAACGGCCTGGCGGTGTTGCTGAAGAACCCGGTTGAGTCCTCCCCTTCGGTGACCATCGTGGACATAGACGAGCAGACCAAAACGTTACAACTGTCCACGATGCTCTCCGGCCTCGCGCCGGGCAACCTGCTGAGCGCCGCGAGCGCCGACAGCGTCAGCGATACGGTTCTCACCGTGACCAAAGTGCCAAGCGAAATGAAAGTCACGGTGAAGAACAACGTGAAGCAGTTTCGCAGCGGCGACCTCGTGGGGAAGAGATTCGCTGACGGGACATTCTCCACTCCCGTGCGTGTGAAGGAGGGCATCAGGATTCAGGCGAAAACGCTGACGTTAAGCAGCGCCATCCCCGGCCTCTCGCCCGACGACACCATCGTGGTCGCGAATTTCCCGGTGCGCGCGACCGTCTTGGCCCAGTCCGTGACGACCGTCGGGGGGCAGCCCTTCACGTTGGTCACGGTCGCCGATTCGTCGCCGTTCTCCGTGCCCAGGGCTTACGTCGCCAGGATTGACGACAAGCTGAGCGCGAGCCTCCCCGTCCCAGTGACGAGGATTCTCAATGACACGATTATCGAACTGGGCGGGGAAATTCAGGGCCTCGACCGCGGCGACGTCATCGGGCTCTGCTCCTTCCCGCCGACGGTGGAAGTCGTGCAGGAGCCTCAGCCCGACGGGAGC
The DNA here is from genome assembly GCA_963711585.1 of uncultured Acidobacteriota bacterium. Lineage (GTDB taxonomy): Bacteria > Acidobacteriota > Blastocatellia > Pyrinomonadales > Pyrinomonadaceae > QHXM01. Next base: position 258,005 of record CAVQEU010000002.1, read on the forward strand.
ATAGAGGTGAGCGCCGCAGGCGTGCTGCGTGAGGGGATCTCGTGACGGCGCTCCCGGCGCTGACGGGGCTGGCCCTGGTCAAAAAAGTTGACGGCAGGGTAATACGGCTCGTCGGGACGATTGAAGACCTGGCGGCGGGCGATGAGCTTTCAGTCGCCAACATCGGGGGGGTCGTCAATGCGATCCCGGGCGCTAACGACAACCAGGTGAAGGTTGACGAGCCCAGTCGTGTGCGTCAGGGCGATTTTCTGGCCGACATCACCGGCTGGCGGCAGGCGACGCCCGGCGGCAAGGGAATCTCGTTGGTCCTTAAGGCCGAGAACGATCAAATTACGCTGACGTCCCCGCTGGACGGATTGTTGGTGAACGACACAGTCGGGCTGGCGAGCATCGTGCCGCCGTTCATCAGGCTGCGGCTGAACACGATGCCCGACTTGATACACGGCGACGAGGTGCTGCTGGTCGGCCTGGACCGGCTACAGGGTGAGACGCAGTCGCTGGTTGCCAGGGTCTTTCAGATTGATAAGCCCGCGGGCAGGGTCTTTCTCTTTGTTCAGGGGGCGGCGGGCGCGGCCACCTTCCGGCTGGCAAAAGAGGACCTTTCGGCCTCGGTGCTGTTCGTCAGGGGTTCAGCCCTGCGCTTGATTCAGAAACACGACCTGTTCGTGAGCTGGCTTGCCGTCGGCGAGCCGGATCAGATGCCGAGGCCGTGCGACGGCGCGGACCTGCTCGACGACCCGTGCTCGCACCTTGAGGAGTAATCATCTTATGCCCACCATCAGCACCGCACGGTTCACCGAGCGCATCAAGTTCTTCGACGGCCAGCGGCTGTTCGCCTCCGACCTTCAAGACGTGGAGCAGTTCAACCGCGAGATGCGCTGGCTGCACAACAGGAGCCTACACCAGGCGGGCGTCGCCAGCGGTTACGCCGTCTCCGGCAACAAGGACGACCGCGAGGTGACCATTCAGCCCGGGTACGCCGTTGACAACACGGGGCGGGAGATCGTCTTGACTGTGCCCGAGGTCTTGCAAGTGCCGCCCGTGGCGAATGACGGCCAGGGCAACCCTGTCTATTACGACCTGACGGTCTCTTACCCGGACGATTCGCGGCTCAAGGAGACGGAGACGCGCGACGGCATCTGCGTCTCGCGCAGCGCCGTGCGCCTGCGCGAAAAGCCCGTCTTCTGCTGGGTGCAGTTGGAGGCGACGGGCGGCGGCACCGGCCCGAACGCGCTGGCGGGGGATTTCCAGCCCAAGGTCAAAACGCTCGGGGACGAGTTGGAGCGCGGGGCGCGCATCCGCCTGGCCCGCGCCGAAGTCCTCAACTGCAAATTGAACCAGGCGCTCTCGGTGGCGCAGCGGCGCAACGCCAAGCCCTCCACGCAGCCGTTCCTCTTCGCGGGCCGCACCCCGGCCGAGAATAAATGGAATGTGCCCGCCCCCGGGTCGCCCGGCGCGAGCCCCTTCGGCGTCACCGTCACCCTGAGGGTGGACACCTCAGCGGCCCACTTCCGCACGCCCCCACGCTACTTCGCTCACGTCGTCGGCGAGCGGCTGGTGGAACTGACTGTGAACGGCACGCCGACGACGATGGTGTTGGACGGGTTCGTCCGCCTGATTGACACGTCCGATACTGGTTTTACCTTCTCGCTGCTCATTCCGGCCATCCTGTTCGACCGCAATTTTTCGCTGCCGCAGGTGGCCGACGCGCTGAGGCCGCCCGCCACCGCCTTGAATAAGTGGTACGTCGAGTGGATGGGGGTTGAGGGATAAAGGATGCGACCCGGACGCGACAATTTCCGCTATCTGAATCGCGAGGGGAAGTGGCTCGACTTCAACTTGAGCGGGCTTGAGGTGACGCCGCAAGGCGAGCTGCAACTGCTCCCCTCGCCCCGCCTGGCCGACCAGTCGGCCGCGCCACCTGCGGCCGCGTCCGCCGCCTCAGCGCCCCACGTCCCGAGCGGCATTGCCGTGGACAAAACCGGGCGCATCTTCTATTCCGTCCCAGGTGAGAACCGCGTCGTCCTGAGCGGGGACTGTGAGACGGAGCCGAGGTCGCTCGAAGGTCTGACGGAAGGCGCGGGCCTCGGCGCACTCAGCGCGCCGCGCGGGCTGCTCGTGCTCAGTCAGCCCGAACGGCTGTTGGTCGTTGACAGCGGGAACGACCGGCTGCTGTTCTTCGACCTGCGCGAGTTTGCCGTCCGTGAAGTGTGGGGCGAGGGGGACTTAGGCAGTTGGCCGCCGCCTGAGGACGCGCCCGACCGCTTCCATCACCCCTGGTCAGCCGCCGCCGACGGGGACGGACGAAACATCTACGTGCTGGACGCGGGCAACAAGCGCGTCCTGAAATTCGCGCGCACCGGGGAGCCCAACACAGACTTTCTCGCCGCCGCGCAGAAGAATTGGCTGATCTCGTCGCCGCGCGCGCTGGCGGTGACGGGGCGCGGGGCCGACACGCGCCTGTTCGTTTACGACCTCGAAGCGAACGCCATCTTCGTGTTCGACGAGTCGGGAGCGCCCGTCCTGGATTCGCGCGGCTGGCCCGTCAGCATCCGTTGGCCGGGCATGGGCAACGTGCTCGCGCTGGCGGCGAGCGAGAGCACGCTCTACGTGGGCGACAACGACCAGCGACGGATTCTCTCTTTCAGGCTCTCGGACGGCTTCCCCTTCTCGGGCGAGGCGGTCGGCTTCCGCGGGCACGTGACGGCGCTCGCCGTGGATGCGCCGAGCGGCGCGCTGCTCGTGCAGACGGGCGACGGCGCGGGGCCGTTGTCCCTGGAAGCGGCCGGCGCTTACCTGGGCTCCGGCGTGCTGTGGAGTAAGGCCATTCAGGGCGCGGCGTCGCCGGTAGCGTGGGGCCGGCTGCGGGCCTCGGTCGTGAAAGCCGCGGGCTCGCACATAGAGTTTTATTACGCCGTCTCGAACGACCCCGCGCCGCCGCCGGTGGACCCAACGGACGACGACCCGTTCGGCGACGAGTGCTGGCGCGCGCTCCCTCAGGACGTGGAAGATTTTCTGCTGACGGGCGATAAGAGTGTCTACCTGTTCGTCGGGGCGCGCTTCACGGGCGACCGCGGCGCGACGCTGCGGCTCAAACAACTGCGCGCGGATTTCGACACGGAAAACTATGCACGCTACCTGCCCGCGATTTACAGGGAGCCTGCCGACCGTTCCGACTTCCTCAAACGCCTGGTGAGTCTGTTCCAGGGGCTCTTCGAGGACATCGAAGACGAGGCGAACGCGCTCGAACGCTACTTCGACACTTCGGCCGCGCCGTCCGAGGGGCTCGCGTGGCTGGCGACGTGGCTGGCCGTGGAGTTGAGCGAGGACGAGCCCGAGGCGCGGATGCGCGAGAGCATCGCGCGCGCCTTCCGCCGTTACCAGTGGCGGGGGACTATCGAAGGGCTGCGGCTGGCGCTGCTGGAAGACGCGGGCGTCCACGCGACCATCAGCGAGCCGATTGCGGCCAGTTCCTTCTGGGCGATGCCGCGTGCGGCCGACTGCGGCGGCGGCCAGGGGCTCGCCCCCTCGCAACTCGGCACGGGTATGCACCTGACTTCGACGGAGCCGGGTGGGGCCGTGCTCGGCATGACGGCCACGCTCGACCACTCCTACCTCATCACCGACGCGCAATTCGGCGAGCCGCTCTTCGAGGGCGCGGCCTGGCAGTTCATCGTCGAAGTCTATCGCGGCGAGGTGAGCAGCGAGGCGCGGCTGCAAACCGTTAAGGAGATCATCGAGCGGGAGAAGCCTGCGCACACCATGTACCGCCTCGTCGTGCTCGACTCCATGATGCGCGCGGGCGCGCAGGCGCGCGCGGGCGTGGACACGCTCGTCGGCGGCACGGGCGGGCCGACGGCGCTCGGGCAGGGCGGCGACGGATTCGGTTTAAGGCTGGGCGGCCCCTTGCCCCCGCGCATAGGGGCCAGCCGCCTGGGCGAGGAATTGAAACTCTGAAGCTGACGTTGAGGAGGCACTATGCAATCCACTTGGCAGGACAGAAAAACGCGCGACGGGATACACACCTTTGTCCGCAATCGCTACTTCTACGGGAAACTGCTCGACGTCTTTCATTTCGAGCTGGAGCAGGATTACTTGAACGGCAAGCGCTGGCTGCTGAACCGGCTTGTCACAGGCTATGGCGTGCTCTGCGGGCTGGACGTGCAGCCGGCGCAGAAGGGGCGTGCGGTGGTGGTCACGCCCGGCGTCGCGCTCGACCGCGGCGGCAGGGAGATCATCGTGCCGCGCACGAGCGACCCCATTGACGTGCCGCCGCGACCGCCGCAGCAGCAACAGCAGGCGCAGTCGAACAAGTACCCGGCCGGCCATTGCGAGCCGGAAGACTACGTCCACCTGTGCGTCTCTTTCCAGCAGTGCGAGGGCGACCCGGCCCCCGTGCTGGTGGACGACTGCGGGCAGGCCACCAGTTGCTCGGCCTCTTCGATTCAGGAGCGCTACAAGTTCGTCATCCGCGAGTGCAAGGCCCCCGACATAGACCTGAACAGCGGCGTGCCGGACTTCCTGCTCAACGGACGGCTCAACTATTACGCGCTGGTGGAGCGCGTGACGCGCGCCTGCCCGGAGTTGCCCGCGGACCTCTGCGTCCCCCTCGCCAACATCCGGCTGCCTGAAGCGGACGACGACCCGCTACAGACTTCGGACATTGATATCAGTCCGCGCCCGATTGTCTATTCGAACGATCTGCTGTTCGACATGATCATCGCTCTGGCGGGCGAAGCGCCGGCACGCCACCGGGGCGGCAAGAAATAAGAGTTGGAGGGAGCTATGAACAGCACACTGTGTAACTGCGAAACGAAAACGTCCAGGCCGAGCGTGAACGAGCGGCCGCGCTACTACGCCAGGCAGCTCATCACCCCGGACGACATGACTCTGGAACAGGACTACTTCCGCACCAAGCTCCGCCGCCACAACCGCCTGCTGCACGGCTGGGGCGTGGTCTGCGGCGCGCGCGTGGTCTTCCAGGAGGCGAAGCCGTGGAAGCTGATCGTCAAGACGGGCTACATCCTCGGCCCCTACGGCGACGAAATCTACATCGAGAAAGACCAGTGCGTGGACGTGCGCAGGCAGTGCGCGTCGTTGCAGCCGCAGCCGGAGCCGCACGACATGGAGTGTACGGAGGAGCAGCAGCCGCAACAGCCCCCGCCATCGGACCAGACGCGCTACCTCGCGATCCGCTACGTCGAGCAGCAGACGCGTCTGGTTCGCGTCCCGCTCGGCGGCTGCGGCTGCGAGGAGAGCGGCTGCGAGTACTCGCGCTTCAGCGACGGCTACGAAATCTGCCTGCTCGAAGAGTGCCCCGACTCGCACAAGAACCCGCCCCAATCCTCGGACCTGGGCCACGGGGTCGCGCCCGACTGTCCCGAGTGCCCGACCGACCCGTGGGTGGTGTTGAGCGCTTTCACGGTTGATGAGGAGGGCAAGATCGAGCTGCAAGAGTGCGAGTGCCGGCGGCAGGTGAACGCGTTCGGCCATTTCTGGTGGAGTTGCACCCCCGCGCAGGAGGAAGAAAGGGCGACGGACCTGGCCCTCAGACCAGCAACGGAACTGGTTCCGAAGGAGCTGGCTACGAAACCGGCTACAAAATCGGCTACAAAATCGGCCAAGAAACCGGCCACGGAGCCGGCTAAGGAAAAGGGAGCGGCTCCGACCGGCGGCACCCCGCCGCCCGCGCCCGTGGCGTAGTGAATCCTGCGGTTTGCAAATGAACGTGCGGCGGATTAAAGCGTCAGCCCCTCCCTGGGAGCGCAGGCATCCCTGCGCTCCCAGGAAATGGCACACGTTCATTTGAGAACCGCTCTGGGGTGGGCCTATTCTGTTTAAAAGGTGCGGCGCATGACAGTACACTCAAAGGTGGGGCATCAGCCGCAACGAGCTTCTAAAACTACAAGGTCTGGTTCGCGGCCTCACGCGACAGGTCGTGCGGCTCCTTCGACCTCTTCCTTGCAGCGCGCAATCGGGAATCAGGCGTTAAGACGTTTGCTGGGGGCAAACGCTCAGGCCGGTTCGACCGGCACGGAAGCGTCATCTCGCTTAGCACACAAGTTCGGCCTGAACCCTGAGCATCCCCCGGCCGAACGGGCTCCTCAGAAGAACCCGGCAGTTAACGAGCCGGATGACAAACTCGACCGGGAATCCCGCGCGCCGAAAGAGGCGGAGGGGATTAAGCCTGACCCCATTCCTGCGCCGACGGCTTCGGGCCTGCAATTGACCCCGAACTCCGCCACGGCCGCGCCTGTTCAGTGCAAGTCGGACACAGACTCTCCTCCCGACGCTTTCGAACGCGAGGCGGATGAGTTGTCCGACAAGGTTATGCGGAAGGCCGAGTCGTTCGAGGCCGGCACAGCTTCGGCCGACGGCCAGGAGGCTCACGAGGTCGAAGCCGACCGTGCCGCCGAGGAGGTCGTGGGCCGCCTGGACCATACGCGACCCGGCCCGCGCGCGCCGCGCCCGGCGGCGAAAGCCCCCGCGTCGCGCATGGGAGGGTTAGGCGACGGACGACCTCTGTCGCCCGACCTGCGCTCTCGCTTCGAGCGAGCGTTCGGCTGGGACTTTTCACGAGTTCGGCTGCACGCAGGGCCTGCGGCCGCGGGCATCGCCTCCCGCCTCGGGGCACGCGCCTTCACACACGGCACCGACGTGGTTTTCGGCAACAAAGTTTCTAACCCGGAGGCGAGTGACCAGCGCAGGCTGTTGGCGCACGAGTTGACGCACGTCGTCCAGCAAGGCATGGGCGCGGGAGCAAAGCCTGCGCTCATCTCTTCGTCGCTCTCTGCGGCCCAGCCCGCGCGCGTTCAGGCCGCACCTCTCGTCACCAACGTGGCGACCTCGGCCGCAGAACTGGGCGTCAGCGGTCGTGACATCAGGGCGACCGCGACCGCCACCGGCCGCCGCACTCGCATAACGTGGAGTATCAATCCGGGCGGCGTCGTTCCCGCGGGCGTGACCGTGGTGGGCACTGGCCGTCGCGTCCGCATACGCTCGGCACAGCCCGGCGGCGGTGCCGTCATTGGCGGCGCTCCCATAGTCATACGCGCCGCCGTGACCGGCACGCCCGCGGACTTTGCCGACTCGGCCCCCGTCAGGCTCGTGCAGGTCGTGAGCGCGACCTACGCGAACAACCCTCCGCTCGTCAACATCGCATCGGCAATCGCGGGAGTCTTCCCGCCCAACACGGGCGAGCCGAACCGTGACGGGATTGCGGGCAACACGGTGGTGGTCAATGCCGTGACCGCCCCCGTCGGCCGACCGGTCAGGGTCGCGTTCCGCCGCTCGCTTGGCGCGAGAGTCGCCGGCAATATCATTACGCCCGGACGCACCACCGGCATTATGCGGCTACGTATCACGGACACGGCGACGCGGGCGCGGCTCGACGAAGCGGCGCCATCGGCGGCCGGAGGAGCGCCGTTGATGGCCGACCTCAGAATAAATTCAGTTCCCACGCGGGCCAATTCTCTCACGCGCCTGGGGCCGCTCGGGCCATACGGCGCGATGAATCAGTTCGGCTGGCAGGCCAGCGATCCGAGCGGCGCTGGCGGCCGCGTCATCGGTGAACTAATGTCGCTGCGGGAGAACACTCTGGGGATGCAGCTTGCGGGGCCGACCGGGTGGAATCCGCCCATCGGCTTCAACCCCACTGTCCCAAACGTCGGCACGCTCTCCGTGCCCGCCAACCAATGGCGGGATCAGGTTGTCACCCCGGCAGGCTCTCTCACGCCGGGCGGCATCGCGGCGATTGATGTCAATCGCTTCACAGGTCCGGGTGTGCCTCACCTTCCAAGACGTTTTACCGCGGGACAGGCGTTCGTCTACTTCTCATGGGCGGGCGCCGGCACCATCTTCAGTAGGGTGTTCGATAGGGGCATCCAACGGCGGTCGCTGCGGGGAACGGGAGCTACCGGCTTCACCACCGAGCATAGGTTCCCGCACGCCCGCACGACGTTCCCGGAGCCTTACCTTGGCAATCCGCTCATCGTTCTATCCGCCGTCGCTGTCAACCCGACCGCCGCCGGCGCGACCGGCCTCGCCGCCGACGGCACGGCCACAGCCAACCTCGCCGTGAACTCAAGCGTAGCGGGGCGCTCGGTGAACTGGACCGTGCTCAGTGGTGATTCGGCAGTCACGGCCGGCAATCCCGCGGTGCTGCCGGCATTAGCAACATTGCGCGCGGGCGTTCGGGCCGGCACGTTCCGTCTACGCGCCGCCGATACGCTCCACCCCAACCGCCGCGCCGCCGGGAGATTCAGGGTCTTGCCGGTACGCATACGCAACCTGACCGCGACGCCGCGCCGCGTGCCCGTGGGCGCACTCACCTCCAACGTCGCGGTGCGTGCGGAGCCGGGCGGGCGTACTCTTAACTGGACCGTGGACGCGGCGGCCGTGGCTGCCGGCGTGACGGTCGCGCCCGTCGTCACAGGCCCCGGCCTCGCAATGAACGTGACCGTCACACGCCCGGCGGGCTTCACAGGCAGCGTCACCGTTACCGCCACCGACTCGGTATTGCCCGCGCGCAGCGGGAGGATTAGGATACGGTTTAGATGAGCGCGCGCCGACCAGAACTACGTGAGGGTATTGTGGACCTGGGTGCTGACGACGTTCGTGCGCGTGCGGGTTTTCGAATTGTCACAACCGAACTGCTGGCCGGCGGACCCGTAGAGTTGGAGTTCTTCGTCGAGAGCGTAGGGGCAAGACCTCTCCACCTGGCCGTGAGCGGCGACCGCATGCGCCAGCGGCTCGGGCAGTTCACTTTCACGGCGACCTTCGAGGGCTCGCCCCTCGTGGACCCTATGGCGGACGCGCCATACATGGGCGGCCCCGTAGGAGTCGTACAGGTATCGCCCGCCGAGCCCTGGCGACAGCCTCTTATCTTGAATCAATTCATTCGTCTCGAAGACACACGCGCGCGTCTTGAACAGGGCGCGGCGGGGCAACTCGCTCTGGCGTGCCGCCGCCCGCTTGCGCTCGCCGCCGACGAAGCCCACGCGCTGTCGCAGGACGAAGGGGGGCCGGTCGTGGCCGTAGACCTGGCCTTCGACCTGCGCCGCGACGACGCGGCCCTTGAGGCGTTGGCCGCGAGCTTGCTTGACGAAGTCATGCACGGTCCGGCTGCCTCGCGCGAGCGGCCACTCTCGCTGCTGCTCTCCATGCGCTCGGGCGCGCGCGCGCAGATAGATGAGCTTACAGGCCACCCGGACCCGAACGTGTCGAATCGCGCGCGCCAGGTTCTCCCCCTACTCGTCTAACGCCGGCGGCCGCGTGCGTCCGGCGTCGGCTTCAAATCTGGATTATCAAGCTATGGAGTGAGCCCCATGCCGCAGCATCGTGAGCCGCCGCTTTCGCCGCAAATGGTCCTGTGGTTGCAGACCACGGTCGGCAACCGCGCCGTCCAGCGCCTGCTGGCGCGCAGGGCCGCCGAGCGTGCCAAAGAACAACAACTCATGGTGATAACCGACGGGCAGCAGCAGTTGGAACTCGCCGCGAAGTCCACGTCGCTCACAACGCTCGATCACTGGACGTGGTGGCGGCGGTTCCTGCGATTCTTCCTCAAGAGGTTGAAGCGGCCCGCGCAGGAGAAGGATTGAGCAGGAAGACGGGTGTGATAAGACTCGTCCTAATTTAACCGGACAACCCGACGACGTTGTTTGTGATTCAAACTCCGGGATTGAACGAAAATTTTTACTGGTAGTTTTCGTGAATTGAAAATTTACCAAAAAAGTGTTGACAGAATTTTCGTTGAGGTTTATAAACGCAAGTTCGTTTTCAGGGAGTTGAAAACGTAAAAGAGAGGTGGAAGGATTCGGTGTTGAGGAACCGGACAACTGTAGAGGCAACGCGCGGGCTGAGGGCGAAGGCCGTTCGGCGCGTCGTCACGGGTACGCCCGGCGCGGCCCTGTGCGTCACTTGTCCGAGTTCGATGCCATCCAAATCTTTTGACGGTGCGCTCGGTTATAGACACACAGGTTCGGCCGGCTCAGGGATTCTCGATAATCGTCAATTGAAAATGTAGTTTAGCGGGGGCGCGGATGTTCCCGCTCCCGAAATCTTGAAGCGAGTTTAAGTTCTGGATTAAAGCGGAGCGGGCTTTCGAGCTTCCCACGGAGGAAGTTTCGGAAGCCCGCTTTTTTGTCGTTTACGTGAAGGAGGAAACCGAGATGGTTCACATTCGTTACGAAGGCCGCTCAGTTGATCTGAGCGAAGCGCAGTTGAATATTCACGCCGGGATGAGCGACGTGGAGATCAAAGAGCGCGTGGCGCGCCGCTTTGACGCGAGCGCGAAGCAGCTTGAGTTCTATGTAGTTGACCGCACGCCGAACGGCGACCTCGTCGTGAGACCGGAAGCCGTGTACGGCTGATGTTTGAAAATTGATGTCTCCCCGCGCCCTGACCGCGAGAAGCTTACACACCATCCCTATGAAGGACGAGGTCGTAGGTTCAAGTCCTACCGGGAGCTTTAGAAAATTTGCTCCCGTAGCTCAGTGGATAGAGCGCGAACTGTGAAAAACGCTTTTTCGACTTGCGCGGGGGACATCAATAAACAGGAGGAATATCCGGCGTCAGACGTGTGCTGATTAACCAGTGCGCGCGTGACCTGACCTGAAAAGCTTACATACTGGCAAGACGGCTCATACCCGTTCATCGAAGGTTCGATTCCTTCCGCCCCCACACATTAAATTTATGGGGGCGAAAAAAACAGCTTTCCGAACTTTTACGCGTTCCTGCTAATCAGCACACGTGTGACGCCCGGATGAGAATAAATTTTCGACACGATGCTTTAACACCCCGCGCCCTGACCGGGAGAGCATACATACTAGCTCAGTGGATAGAGCACCAGCCTTGGGAGCTGGCAGTCGCGAGTTCAACTCTCGCGTATGCACGAACTGCTCGCCCGACTTGCGTGGGGCAATGAAAGACAGTGATAAGTGATGAGTGATAAGTAATAAGTTAAGACGGTTGCTTTTACTCATCACTTATCACTTATCACTGCTCTTAAGGAGTTGCTTTCGTCATGCAGCACACCGAACACGACCTACGTCTGGACATCTTGAACAGCTTGCTGACCACGCCGCACCGTGAGTTGTCGCAGGTGGCCGAGCTGCACAAGGAGATGATCGCGCGCGACCCCGTCTTCTACGGGCACCTGGCGGTGTGGTACTTCGCACAGGGCGACGTGCGCGACCACAAGGAGGTCTTCATCGGGAACCTGCTCGCGAGCGCTATCCCCGAGCACCGCAGCGCGGGCTTCGTGCTCTTGCAAAAGCTGCCTCCGTATCAGGTCGCGCGCGTGGTTGACTTCGTCAAACAGAGTCGCGGAGGCGTGCCTCGCTCGACGCGCACGGCGGTCGAGCGTTACCTGCGCGAGCGCGAGGAGAACCCGGACAAGTTCGACCGCGCGGCGATTCGCGCGCGCAAGAGCATGAAGCACCTGTACGCGACCCTGCACATCAAGCCCGGCGCGCGCGCCGACGCCGTGCTCTTCAAGGACGAGCCGCCCGAGGACAGCCTCGCCTTTATGTTGAAGCGACTGGCGAAGGCTGAGACCGCCGCCGAGCAGGCCGAGCTAATCTTCGAGCAGAAGATTCCGTACACGGTAGCCATCGGCGCGGTGCGTAAGCTGACGCCGGTGGTGCTCGTCGCGCTCATCAACCAGATGTCGCCGCAGGAGGTGATTAACAACCTCGGCTCGCTCAAGCGGCGCGGCGCGCTTGAGCACGCGGAAGTCAAGGCGCTGGTGGACGAAAAACTCTCCGCGGCCGGCGGCTCGGAGCGCGTTTCGGCGTTCAAGGCGATGAAGGCGGCGGAAGTCGCCGGAGTCAGCGAACAGGTGGCCGAGCGCCTGGGCCAGGTCGCGGGCGAACAGGTGAAGCGCAAGGGCCGCATTCGCAGGCCCACGGCGCTGTTCATTGATAAGAGCAGCAGCATGACCGAAGCGATTGAAGTCGGTAAGCAAATCGCTGCGCTCGTCTCCGGCATCACCGAGGCGGAGCTGTTCGTTTACGCTTTCGACTCGATGGCTTACCCGGTCACGACGAAGGATGAGAACGCGCGCGAGCTGGCCGACTGGGAGCGAGCCTTCAGCTTCGTCTTCCCGTACGGGCAGCACGAGCATCGGCGCGCCGCTTGAAGTGATGCGAATCAAACGTCAGGCGGTCGAGCAGATCATCATCGTCACGGACGAGGGTGAGAACACCGCGCCGTATTTCGATGCGGTGTATCCGCGCTACGTCGAGGAGTTGAAGACGGAGCCGAACGTCTTAATCGTCAAGGTCGGGCAGCACAGCGACCACCTGGAGCGTCGCCTGCGCCAGTCCAATCGCGCGTTCGAGACGTTCACCTTCGCGGGTGATTACTATTCGCTCCCGAACCTCGTGCCGCTTCTCAGCCGGCCGTCCCGGCTGGAATTGCTGCTTGAGATTATGGAGACGCCTTTGCCGAAAAGGGAGGAAGGAGAAACGCGGAATGATGATTGATGAATGATGAATGAAAGACAACTGGTTTGCAGTTCATCATTCATCGTTCATCGTTCATCGTTTCTCTCAGTGTCATGAAGGACGCGCTGAACCACGTTGACCTTTGCTTTGTCGTTGACACGACGGGCAGCATGCAGCCGTTCATCAGCGCGGCGCAGGCGGCGCTGCTCGACACGGTCGAGGCGCTGGGCTCGAAGAGCGGAGTTGATATACGCATCGGCCTGGTCGAGTATCGCGACCACCCGCCGCAGGAGATGTCGTTCGTGACGCGTCATTATCCTCTGACCTCGGACTTGAAGAAGGTGCGGAAGGTGATTGACTCGCTTCGCGCGGACGGCGGCGGCGACCACCCGGAAGCCGTCTATGACGGCGTCAACGAGGCCGCGGTCCTCACAGAATGGCGGGCGCACAGTTGCCGCTTCGTTCTGCTCGTCGGCGACGCGCCGCCGCACGGATACGTCGCCTCTCAGGGAACCGAGGCAGTCGTTGCTGAGACTGAGAGACCTGCCGGGCGTGCGCGAGGCCGCAGAGCGGGACGCTCGCGTGTCCACGTTGCGGCTCCCACGGACGGCGTGAAGAGTAGCTGCCTTTGCGGCCTCGATGCCGCTCAAGTGACGGCGGCGGCCGAGGAGAACCGCGTGACGGTGCACGCGCTTCCCGTTAGTGGTGACGCTCAGACCCTGGGGGCTTTCACCGAACTCGCCAGGGGGACCGGCGGCGAGTGCGCGCCCCATTCGGATGCCGGGGCCGTCGTCAAGCGCATAGGCGATATGCTCGACGCGGAGTTCCGCAGTTTGCAGTTCGACCGTCAGGTGCTCGAATGCACTCAGCGACTGGCGAGTCTGGACACGGGCGAACTGGGCCAGCAACTCGGTTGCTCACGTCCGCAGGCGGCTGCGGCGATTGCCCGGCTCGGACGCCGAGGATTTTTACAGAGCTTCGAGGGCGACCTGCTTGACCGCCCGCAAGGTCAGGAGCAAGGCTAAGGCGATGGCCGACATTCGCGATCTTCTCAACCGTCTCGCTGCGGAAGAAGAAAGCTTGCGTTCGCGCCGGTTTCTAGCGCCCTGCGTCAGCGGTGGCAAAGTGCGCGCGAACGTCGAGAAACTTCTCTACACTTTCACGCCGCGCCCGCGAGAGTTTGAAGGGTGGGGAATCTTTCAACCCGTCAGCGAGCATGAAGCGGAGGTCTTTGAAGAGGCCGGTCTGTCACTCGTGACCGAATATCTCAGCCTGTTCCCTCTGATGCGCCTCCGCCTCGGCTACAAGTTGCGCGGCCACACGTGGATCGCGTGCCCGGCTAACGAGTCGGACATGAGGCAGCGGTTTCCGTCGCAGCGCGTGCAGCCATTTCCGGTGCACCTCGTCACGGAGGGGCAGGAGTTTGAGCAAGTAATCGCGCACAATCTCGGCGGCACATGGTGGTTCGAAGAGGTTGACCGCCGCGCATCGCCGGTGGAGGCCGAGAGCTTGCGCGAAGCGTTGCGAAGCAGGGTCGCACCTGAAGCGGTTAATCTGAAAGGGCTGACGCCGGAGATGCGTGCGTGTTATTCGCTCGTCTTCAGGGGAGAGGAATTAGAGCGGGAAAGAAAACTCCAAAGCGAGCAGCGACGCCGCGGGTCGCGAGATGAAGCCAGGCTGCGCGGCGCGCTCAGTTTCGGCGGCGGCGACCTGCGCAACTTTCAAGACCGCGGAGACTACTGGCTCATCGAGTGGACGGCGCGCGACGGGGCGCTACACACGTCGGCCATCGCCAAGAGCGACCTCACCGTCATCAGCGCAGGCATCTGCCTGAGCGGGGAGGATAAAAAGTTCGACCTCCAATCGCTCGTCGGCGTCGTCGAAGGGGAATGGTGATAAGTTTTCAGTTTTCAGTTTTCAGTTTTGAGCAAAGACAACTTGCTTTGACTGAAAACTGAAAACTGGAAACTGGAAACTGACTTATGTCTCTCTTCTATCACGAACAGCTTTACCGCTCGGGCGAGGTGATGCGTCGCATCGGTGAACAGTCGGTCACGGTCTGCGGGGCGGGCGCTCTGGGGGCTAACATCGTGGAGAGCCTGGCCCGCTCCGGTTTCGCTAATTTGCGCGTCATTGACCGCGACCGCGTCGAGGAGCGTAATTTGTCAACGCAGCCCTTTTATCGCACGGACATCGGCGCGCATAAGGCGAAGATTCTGGCGAATTCACTCTACCGCGCGGTCGGCGTCAAGGTGGATGCCAGGGCTGAAGAGTTGAGGAGCGACAACGCGCGCAAGCTGCTGGACGGCCTGGTCGTTGATGCTTTTGACAACAGCGCGTCGAGGGGGGCGGTTAAAGTCGCCTGCGAAGAGGCTAAGCTCGCCTGCCTTCACGTCGGCCTGGCGAACGGTTATGCGGAGGTGATCTGGAATGAGAGTTACCGCGTCCCGTCGGCCTCGCAGGATGACATCTGTGATTATCCGCTGGCACGCAATCTGGTCATGTTGACGGTTGCCGTCGCCTGCGAATCGGTCGTCTCGTACGTAGCTACCGGCCGGCGCGATAGCTTCACGATTACGCTCGGCGACTTCGCCATCAGGCCCTTTTGCGTTTGACCACGGGGGCAGAGACATCAGTCTCACTGCCCTGTAAAGTTAGGTCGGTGACAATTATGCTCATGCCGCGCACCTTTAGATAAAGTCCCCCTGGCGACACCGTTACTTCGGTCGCTCACTCTAAGTGTATCCAGGTAAGTCGTCGTCAAGCAGGATCGCCTTCCGCTCGTTCCTGAGCGGGGGCGTTGTCTCTTTGCGTGTGCGAAAGTTGAAAACTAAGGGCGCGCCAGCCGCTCGTGTTGCTGGCTGTGTTAACTGTTATGGGCATAGAAAATTTCATCAGCAAGGCGCTCAGCTACCCGAGCGATTATGTCTCGTACCACGTCAGCCGGGAGTTGGCGGGGCTGTATCCTGACAAAGCGATCATCAAAGGCGAGACCTGCGCCTTTGATGTAGAAGACTACGCGCACGCGGAGCGTTGCGAGATGGTCGAGGAGTTTGCGGTCTTTAACCACGTCGCTACGAGCTGGTGCGGGCCGGGCCAGAAATTATGGCGACGGGCGGAGAACGCCTGGTTCAACGTCTTCTGGCAGGGACACTTCATTGACGTTGTTTTCATCACGTGGACGGATGACGGCTGCAAGTCGCGCCACCACTGGATAGTGGCCGAGACGAAAGAGGTTGCCGAAAACTTCTTCAGCGCCGTCTGCGAATGGTGCTCGGAAGTGCGCGCCGAAATACTGGTCTTCGACCAGGGTGAGTGGTCTAAGAGCGAAGAACTTTTCAAGGCGATCAAGGCCGCGAGCTTCGACAATTTGATCTTACCCCGCTCGCTCAAGGAAGAGATTCGGACGGACTTAGAGAACTTCTTTGCCTCGCGCGAGGTCTATGAAAAATTCGGCATCCCCTGGAAGCGCGGTGTGATTTTAATCGGGCCGCCGGGCAACGGGAAGACGCACACGGTCAAGGCGCTGGTTAATCAGTTGAGACAGCCTTGCCTCTACGTGAAGAGCTTCAAGTCCAGATACGGGACCGAGCAGGAGGCGATGCGCCGCGTCTTCCAGCGCGCGCGACAGACCACGCCATGCCTCGTCGTGCTCGAAGACATAGACTCGTTGATTGACGGCAAGAACCGTTCGTTCCTCCTCAACGAGCTGGACGGCTTCGCCGTTAACACGGGCGTGGTTGTCTTAGCCACGACGAATCACCCGGAGCGTCTCGACCCGGCGATACTTGATCGCCCCAGCCGCTTTGACCGCAAATACTATTTCGAGTTGCCCGCGCCCGAAGACCGGCTCGCTTACGCCTCCGCATGGAACGCTAATCTACGGCCGGAGATGCGAGTCGCGGACGAAGTTATGGCGGAGGTCGTCTCACAGACCGAAGGCTTCTCATTCGCCTACATGAAAGAGCTGTTCCTCTCATCCATGATGCAGTGGATGTCAGCCCCCGAGCCCAAGGACATGGGGGCCGCACTCCTTGAGAGGGCCGCCAGTCTTCGCGCGCAGATGAGCACCACGGCCGAAGAGCCCACCGAAAGTCGCGGCGGCGACGAGAACTGTGACGACTGATCTGAAAAAGAAAAGGCTGCCTCTGCTAATCCAGGGCAGCCTTCTCGAATTTCTACGCAGGTAGGACGAGCAGGGAAGACCATCAAGTCGTCGGTGCGGTGGGTGTCGTCATGCCCGGAGTGGCGGATGTCGGAGCACCGCGCGGCGTACGTTCGACGTGACTCGCGCTGAACCAGGCGGCCAGCGTCGCGGGGTCGGAGACGAAAGTGTTACGCATGACGGGGTCCAGTTGGCGGACGGCGTTCATACCGCGCTCGACCTCCGTGTCAATCGCGGCCGTGGCGGCGACGTGCGATTCCGTCCCGCGCGCCTTTTGCGAGTTGGCCTGTTCCATGAGCGCGATGTCCGCCGCTAAAACTTCCAGGAAGTCCGCGGGCATCCCGCGCCTGATGAATTTGGCTTTGAGTGGGAGTGCGTCCGTGGCGACGGCGCGCGCCGCCGCGAGCACTTCCTGATTGCTCTTGTTGTGCGGGGTGCGGAATTTGTCGTCGAGGCCGGGCGTCGTGAGCGCCATAGCGCGCGCGGTGCGGCTGATGGCTTCCAGGTCGCGCATCAACTCGTCGCGCGCCGCAGCCTTGCCCGCCGCGCCTTGCCTCGCCCCGCCCCGGCCGGAGCTTTGCGCGCTCGCGTGCGTCTCAAGCGCGTTGATGGCGCTGTCGAGTGCGGCGAACTGTTCGCCCGCGAAGCTGTTCGCGGGAAACTGCGCGGCGTGCGCCGTGCAGAACTCGCGCACACGTAATTAGGTAGCCTTAGGTGTCTGAACTGACCGCTTATCACTTTTGAAGGGAGAATAATGAAAGGGTTCACCGCCCTGTGGTAGAAGTTGAGGTGTCTAGACCCAATTTACTACCGGAGACAGAGATAATGAACCCTCTGAGACACTACCCGATTCTCTCTTCTTTGTTAAGACCGTTCCGCCTTTCGCAGCAGAAGACTTGCGCGGCAATCGTCGCCGCGCTGTGCCAGTGTGCGCAGGCCAGTAGTTTCGCCATCGCCGGCCAGCTCTCCTGCCTGACGGAGGTCCGACTCGGCTCGGCTTTGACTCGCCTCTACCGCTTTCTGCGAAACGCTCGGTTCGATAACTGGCTCCTCACAGAACAGATGTTGCGGCTGCTCGGCGGGCGATCAGGCCCTCTTCTCTTGGCGCTGGATTGGACGTGCTGGCAGGGGCGATTCTCGGTGCTGACGGCTTCAGTATGCACGGGGACGCGCTCAGTTCCGGTCGCCTCCTCGGCCTGTGTGAGCCGCAACCTGGCGCGCTCACAGAACCTCTATGAGGAGACCTTCCTCCGGCTCTGCGTAGATCGCCTGCGTTCAGCCGGAGTCTCAGCCGTCTGGCTTTGTGACCGCGGCTTTCATCGTGTCGGATGGCTCGGCAGGCTTGCTGAGATGAAGCAGCACTTCGTCGTCCGCCTCAAGCGCGACGTGACGGTGCATCTGCGAGATAGAGTCTGTTTGCTCAAGTCCTTAGAGGTCAACGAGGGCGAAAGGCGCGACTTCGGGTTCATCCTCTTACGCTCGGATGAGGCAGTCCGTGTCCGCCTCATCGGGGTCTGGGCAAAAGGGGCGAAGGAAGTCTGGTGGCTGGCGACCGACTTGACCAACCGGGTCTCGAAGATTGTCAGCTATTACGACAGAAGGATGGGCATCGAGGAACAGTTCAGAGACTCGAAGGGAGTGCGCTTCGGCGTGAAGTTGAAGTGGACACAGTTCACTCGGGCAGAGTTCGTCGAAAGGATGTACCTGCTGGTCGGCGTCGCCTTGTTGCTCTGGACGAGCGTCGGCCAGGCGGTCGAAGACGAAGACCCGAAAGTGAGACTCAAGAGCAAGAGCAAAGGGGCGCGGCTGTCGCTGGCGCGTATCGGTTCTTACTACTGGCACAAGATGAGCAAGCGACTAAGACTCACAGCTCGCTTCGTACAAGAGCACCTGCCGCCGCCGCGGCTCAGAGTCTTCAAGTGGCTGACTGCTCCCCAAAAGTGATAAGCGGTCAGGTGTCTGAATTATTGACTTTAACGAATACTAGGAATATCTTACCTGCGATTTTGATCTATAAAAACTAGAATCTAAATCCTTACTAGCCTAGGTAGCAAAGAAGAGCACATTCCTTACTCTAAATGTGTTTTTAGACAACTTCCCATTTCGCTGAAATTAATACTCGATGAAATTACCATTGCTTCTCGAGTAAATAGTAAAACTCACCCAAATTGAGGGGCATTCTATGACAGATCACGAGCAAAATAGAGACAAGACAAAATTGATACTTGGTTGGCGGATGACGCAAATGCAAGAACCTAAGTATTGGGTGGAATCTGACCCAAAGGCTGGGGGGCAATCTATAGACGATTTAGTGACGGTGCCTTCAGACACTATTGGGAGTCACACAGCAATAATTGCCCAATCGGGCTCTGGTAAATCTTTTTTCTTGGGTCGCCTTATAGAAGAGATTTTAGTGCGAACTAAATCTAGGTGCCTTATCTTGGATCCAAATGCTGATTTTCGGAAGATTCACGAAGTAGAGGATAGAAGCTTATGGGAAAATGCAAAATATGATCGTCAGAAACGGCGGGGTAAATTACCTCATGAATCATCAATGGAAGAGTTTGAAAAGCAATGGTCACTTGTGCGTAAGTCAACCCGTATCAAAACAGGTGGCCGTAGCATATCAGGAGATAATTACGAACCCTTACAATTATTGTGGTCCTCCTTATCCGTAGAATTTCTTGCCGAGGAAATTGATCCTATGCTTCGCAGTGACTTATATCACTGTCATAGTTTCGCTCAAGACTTGGAAGTATTGTTTAAATTGAAAGCCTACGTAACTAACGAATTGGAAGATAACTTGATATCAGAGACTGAGAAGCTGTTTCGGCAAGCAAGACTTTCAGAAGGGGATTTTCGATCCACTCTTGAAGAAGAGTTTGATATTGAAAAATTGGTAAGCACACTATTTGGAAAAGAGCCTACTGCATTATTTAGGGAGGGGTCCAAGTTATTTGACGTCGCAGAACTGTTTGGCTTTACAATTCCGCGTGGATTAGGTGAACTAGGGCTGCCTAGAGCTGAATTTCATCAACTAAGTAGCGCTTACAAAGAATTACTCCGTTCGAGATGTAGGTACTTAATGGAACGTATTCTTAAGGCCCCTAAATATGTCTCTGAGGTGGTCGGACACTTCTATTTTTCTAAAGCTCGCGAATATCAAATGGCTGGTATCTTAGAAACGCAAGTTCAAGGACGGGCTTCATCTCGGGCCGAAGAGAATCGACTTGAAGTGATTGATCTTCCATCATTAAAGAATAAAGCCACAACTCTCTTGGCTATTAACACAATACTCTCGATGGAATGGGCTAGAGCGCGGAGGGAGTGGAGTAAAGCGCTTGAGAAGTCCCTGCCCAGAGACAATCGAGTCCCTACTTTTGTAGTTGTTGATGAAGCCCATAACTTGATTCCGGCAGAAACAAGGGGCAAGGCCGAGTATGCCTTAAGGGAACAGTTTCGAACGATAGTGGCAGAAGGCAGGAAGTATGGCCTATTTCTGATTCTTGTCAGCCAACGCCCAGATAAATTAGACCCTTTAGTTTTATCAGAGTGTGAAAATAAAGTAATAATGAAGTTGAGTTCTGATTCAGTACTCAATATCACGAAGCAAATGTTAGGCTTAGACGATATACAACCTAAACTCCTTGAAAAATCTCTCGATTTCGAAACAGGACGTGCCTTATTAATTGGGCGTTGGGCTCAAGACGGCCCGCAGTTACTTTACTGCGCGGCCCGACGAACGGTTGAGGGAGGCCGTAATCTTCGTGAGGAATACTGGGCCGCTCCACTTGAAACAACGCGGCAGACAACAGGAACTAAATCTTCTAAAGCATCGAAAGGTAAAAAAAGTGTTAAAGCCTCAAGAAAGTCAGTGAAATCAACCAAGGCAAGATGAGGAGTCAGATACTAAAAGCAAGTGCCGTGAGAGCTGGATTCACGATAGAATGGTAAGAGTGCTTTCAAAAAAATCACACGTCAACCTTTATTTCAAGTGAACGTGAATCATCCTTGTTAGATTTAAAGTCACTAATTGTAACTTCCGTGATTATTGTTTCCGTGCCATTTATTTCGCTTGTGGGATTCAGCGTGCAGGGATTGAACGTATAGTCCTTACCATCTCCGAGTCTTTTAATTGACGCCTCCCATGTAGATTTCTTGTCACTGTAATTACCGCATGAAAATTCAATCAATCTAGAGTTATTAGGTATTGTTCCCTTGCAGTGAACAGCAATGGGATAAGCCCTAATGTTCACTACTTTGACAAAGTGTCTTATATCAGACTGATCTCTCACATTGCAGATTGGGCTATCAATGTGTCCACTCCAGGTCTGGACGTAAACCCCATTTATATTACCGAATGCTACACACGAATTAGGCATAAGCGAGCATCTTCACTTGGCTGAAGATTTCCTTGCTTGTTTGGAATGTTAGAGCTTATTACGTGAGTGGCCTGACTGAATACGTTTATGCTTTACCAGTACGGATTACTTTAGCTAATAGCGGAGTTGAATAGTGATAATCTAAATAAAGCCTCAATTCCCTAAACGAAATATGGTTCTTAACAATCCATCTAAGAAGGCTCTTGGTAACCGGTTGGGAACGAGGTAAGGAGAAAGCCATTTCATGACCCTTAGATGAATTTTGGGGAGAGTTCTCCGCAGTGAAAGTGCAGCAGAATGGCAAGGACTTTAGTCGGAAGTCATATCTGGCAAAGAAAATATTATCTACATCTTCTAATAGATTTTTGTATTCATCCGCTTTTTCAGAAGTCTCTTCAGAATAATCAAAATGATACTGTATCAGTTGATCTGAATATATAAGCGAAACATCGGTCTTATACTTTTCAAGACCAAATCTGAACTTGTAATTCTCAATGCTAAAAGAAAGAGATGATTTTATTTGATCTATTTGCTTGTGTAAAAAAAACCGTGCTGTTTCATCTAAATATTTAAAATCCAATGTTCCATTCCAAATTAAGCTATATGTTTCTTGCGCAAGATAAAGGTGTCCAAAGTGAACTGCCCCTAATTTAAGCTCAAAGAACTCTTGCGCGGGGTCATCATTATCCACTGAAGGTGTAGGGATTTCGCTTACCGAAATTGTTTGTAACATAAGGAAATCCTCTACCGGCGGAAACAATTCCACCGATCAATAATTTAGTGCATGACAAATCTCCGCCGCTGCATGCAAGGGAGTGAGAGGGAGATGCATAGAGTAAATGGGCCGATAAAAATTATAAATGCCGGCAAAATTTACTCTACCTTTCAGGATGTGTCAACTATTTCCTAATATTGAGCTTTTAAGTTTTCAACATTAGATTAATAGGCAGGGGCCTCCTGCTCCGTAATACTTCAAGGACCGGAGGAGACGGTATCTTTGACGGAGGAAGCTTATTTTCCGTTGTCTAGACCCAAGCCCAATCATTGAGTATATGTAAAACGCTGTTGTTTTTCAACCTTTATTGCTTTAAGCGAAAGTATCATCAGTTAAAAATCGTTCTACCTATAATGGCATTGCTTGCAAGCATTGTATGGCTGCCGTATCACTGCACATTGCGATGGCCGCACGTAAACGCGCTGAAATTCCAAACGGGAAAAATAACGGGAAACATGAGAACGGGCAGCCGACAGGCCGCCCGTATCTTGCTGAAGAAGTTGGCTCCGCAGGTAGGACTCGAACCTACAACCCTTCGGTTAACAGCCGAATGCTCTGCCATTGAGCTACTGCGGAATATGCGCCCCATGCAATGCCTGAAAGGCTTGTGCGTGGGGCGCAGGTTGATTTTTATAGCAGACGAGGGATGAGGCGTCAAGCGGGGCGGAATAAAGGGATGAGGGATGAGGGATGAGGGATGAAATATAGAAAATCCTTAGATTTCGTCCTTCATCCCTTCACGTCTCCCCTTGCGCGCGGGGCCAAAGTGCGAGAATATCTGTCACCGCAGAATTACCGGAAACAGCCTGAAGTTCTTACATCTTCGCCTCGTCGCGAAATCCGCCGTAGGAGAGTGTACGTATGGAGCGCCGCACGACCGGCTGGTACAGCCATAACCTTGGAATGGAGATGCCGCTGGTCGCTTACGGCCACGCCGGTTACCCGCTGTTGATGTTCCCGACGGCCGCCGCAGATTTTCTGGAGTACGAGCGGTTTCACCTGATTGACGCGATCAGCCCACTCATAGAGGCGGGGCGGTTGCGCGCCTATTCGATCAATAGCGTCAACCGCTACAGCCTGCTCAACGAGCAGGCGTCGCCGCAGTGGAAGGCGGAACTACTGACGCGCTACGACCGCTACGTGACGGACGAGGTGCTGCCGCTGATACGCAACGACTCCGGCGGCCAGCGGCCCCTCACTACGGGGGCGAGCCTCGGCGCTTTCCTCGCGGCCAACGCCTACTTCAAACACCCGGACCTCTTGCGCGGCACTATCCCGATGAGCGGGAGCTACGACATACGCTCGTATCTGCGCGGCTACCACGACGACAACGTCTACTTCAACAACCCGGCGGAGTACCTGCCAAACTTGAACGACGACCACTACCTGCCCATCCTGCGCCGGGCGGACGCCATCTTCATTCTCTCGGGGCAGGGGGCCTACGAAGCGCCCGAGCGGAGCCGCCAGTTGTCCGGGATTCTGCACTCGAAAGGAATCCCGCACACGCTGGACCTCTGGGGCCACGACGTCGATCACGACTGGCCCTGGTGGCGGAAGATGCTGCCGCATTATCTGGGCAGGCTGCTCGGCTAAGACAAAGCAACTGACGCGGAGACATGGAGACGCGAGAGCGAAGAAAAGCAACTGTCTTCCTCGCCGCGTCTCCGTGTCTCCGCGTCCCCGCGTCTCGCTAAGGTTCGTCCGTCCCCTTCTTGCCCTTCTTCTTGGGCTGCTCGACCTGGCGGGGCCGTGTGTCGGCCGCGGGCGGTGCGGCGGCCGGTTCAGTCTTGGTGGGGGCGGCCTTCACGGGCGGCATTTCAGGAGGCGGCGGCAAGTCGTCCGTCTTCGGCGCGGGCGGCAGCGTTACCTGCTCCATCTTCGGAGTCGTAATCACGGCCGGCTGCTCCTCCTCTTCGGCTCCCGCCTTGGCCGCACGCCTCGCGGCCAGGATGTCTAGGCGGCCCTCCATCATCTCGCGCTGCCGCTGCTTCTGCAATTCCTTCATGTCCTCCGGCATCGAGGGGGCCTTGGCAAAATCTTCCTTCGGCTTGTCCTTCAGGAACTCTTTCATGAACTCGACGAACATCGGCAGCGCGCCGCGCCCGCCCGTCATGTCGTTGCCGAGGTTCTTCTTGCGGCCCGGGTAGCCCATCCACACGCCCGTCACATAGGTCGGCGTGTAGCCTATGAACCAGACGTCCGTGTGGTCGTTGACTGTGCCAGTTTTTCCGGCGACCGGCACGCCTATAGCCGACGCGGCCGCGGCCGTGCCGCCGCCCGCAGTGACGCCGCGCATCATCGAGACCATCGTCAGCGCGACGTACTCGTTCATCACCTTGTAGGTCGTCTTCTCCCACTCCTCAAGCACGTTGCCGTCGCGGTCCAGGACTTTCCGAATCAGGTGCGGCTCGACGCGGATGCCCTTGTTCGGGAAGGCGGAGTAGGCCGAGACCATCTGATCAAGCGGAACCTCTGTCGCGCCCAGCGCCGAGGGCAGGTACGGGGCCATTGGCACCTTGATGCCGAAGCGGCGCACCATCTGCGAGCCGGTCTGTATGCCGACGGTCTGCAAGAGGTGCACGGCCGCGATGTTCAAGGACTTGGCGAGCGCCACTTTCATCGGCACGTTGCCGTGGCTGGTCGAGCCGTCGTAGTTGTGCGGCACCCAGTCGCCGATCTTAATCGGCGCGCCGCTCACGGCGGAGTCGGGCGTCATGCCCCACTCGACGGCCGCCGTGTAGACGAAGGGCTTGAAGGCCGAGCCCGTCTGGCGATAAGCCTGCGTGGCGTTGTTGAACTTGTTGGTGTAGAAGTCGTAGCCGCCGACCATCGCGACGATCTCGCCCGTCTTCGCGTTCAAAGTGATGAGCGCGGCCTGCACGTCCGGTATCTGCGTCAGCCCGACTTGCAGGCGGCGGTTGTTTTGATCCACCTGCTTGATCTCGAACTGTGCCAGAAAGCCCGGCTTGAACTCCGTCGCCGGCTGGCGGCCGGACTTGCCCATCTCTTTGGTCGTGACCGTCGCCGTGTAGTTGCCGAAGCGCACGGTGGCCTCGTTCTTCGCGCGGTCAACTTTCATCACGAGGCCCATGATGAACTGGCCCTCGCTGTACTGGTTGCCGTACCAGTCCGGGTGCTTGTAGGAGTCGAGTTGCTGCTGCGTGACCTCCGCGCCGTTCTCGCCTGCGATGTTGAGGTAAGCCGAGCGCCAGCCGCTGTGCGAGCTGTCGTACTGGCGCAACCCTTTGCGCACGACCTCGACGGCCTTCTTCTGCGCCTCGACGTTGATGGTCGTGTAGACCTTCAAGCCCCCCTGCGCGACGCGCGTCGTGTACTGCTCTTCGAGGTCCTGGCGGATTTGCTCGACCGGGTAGGAGAAGGGCGACGAGCGGTCCTGCGTCTGGTAGTAGGCGGTATCGGCGAGCTTAATGGGTTTGGCCTTGGCGGCGTCAACTTCCGCCTGCGTCGCGAAGCCGTTCTTCGCCATCTGGTCTAGCACCAGGTTGCGCCGCTCGCGCGCGGCCTTCGGGTTAACGGTCGGCGAATACTCGCTCGGCGCTTTTGGCATACCCGCCAGCAGCGCCGCCTCGTCGAGCGTCAAGTCCTTCGCCTGCTTGCCGAAGTAGGTCTCGGACGCGGCCTCGAAGCCGTAGGAGTTGGCACCGAGGAAGACGTGGTTGGTGTACATCTCCATGATCTGGTTCTTCGTGTAGTAACGCTCGATCTGGAGAGAGATCAGCCACTCGTTGACCTTGCGCTCGACCGTCTGCTCTTTCGAGAGGAAGAGGTTCTTGGCGAGCTGCTGCGTCAGGGTGGAGCCGCCCTCGCGGCTCCCCGTCGTGATGTTCTTCCACGTCGCGCCGATGATGCGTATGGGGTCAATGCCTATGTGGTCGTAGAAGCGAGCGTCCTCGATGGCGAGGATGGCGTTTTTGACGAGCGGCGGAATCTCCTCGAACTTGAGCGGGATGCGCTTCTCAAGCGCGAACTCGCCGATGATGGTCTCGCCGTCGTCCGCGTAAACGCGCGTCACCACGCTCGGGCGGTAGGTCGCTAAGGATGCGACCTCCTGCGCGGCGCGGGAGTAGTTGATCTGGTAAGCGGCGATGATGCCCGTCAGGCCGCCGGCGGCGAGCGCCAGGAGCAGCACGGCCGGGAGCCAGAAGCGACGAAGGAAGTGGCGGCGGCGCGCAGGCGGCGCGGTGCTGCTGCTTCTGCTACTTTTGCTGCTGCTGCTACTGCGTGGGCGCTCTTGTAATCCTAAGGTGCTCGCGTTCCTGGAAGCCATAGGGGTTCGGTCCTTTTCAAAAACAGGGGCCGCGCGCCGCGCAGGTTGCGGCGGCCTCTGGCGTGGAATCTCTCGTGTCAGCGACGGGGAGAACGGGTTCGCTTTGCCTGGGGATTATAGCCTAACTCTGGTATAATACGCACATTCGCTCGTGGGGGCGACAGGCTTCGACAGGGGCCATGATCGTTGACAGGATGCATGCCGGGCTTACTCATTTGCAGCTCGTTAAAAAGCATTTGGGAAAAACAACTGCCAATAACAATGAATTGGCTCTCGCTGCCTAATTAAGCACCGAGCGTCTCGCCGCAAGTTGCTCATGCGCGCGGAGTGAGATGTCACACAGTTGAGCTGGCCTGCCCCTTCGGTCCGTGGGGGCGGGCGAGACAAAGCCGGACTAGCTCTCGGCACAGGTCTTCGTCGCTTCACTTACTGTGCCAGGAGCGAAACTTTGAAGAGAAGCGGCTAAGCATGTAGACGCCTGCGGCGGCGGCCTTTGGATCAGGGTTCAATTCCCTGCGCCTCCACCAAATTCTTTTAAATAGCAATCATAGACCGGGCGGCCAGTTTGACAGGTGGTGTGATACCATCCACCACGTCGGGCCGCCGTTTTCATTTGCGGAATGATGAGGGGACTTTTGAATCGCGACCTCCCAATCGGAATCTTTGACAGCGGCGTCGGCGGCCTCACGGTCTATCGCGCGCTGCACGAGCGCCTGGCCGAAGAGCGCTTCATTTACCTGGGCGACACGGCGCGCGTGCCCTACGGGACGAAGTCTCTACAGACGGTCGAGCGCTACGCGATTGAGAACTCCTGCTTCCTGGAAGAGCGCGGCATCAAGCTCCTGGTCGTCGCGTGTAACACGGCGTCGGCGCTGGCGCTGCCGGCCGTGCGCCGCGCAGTCTCCGTGGACGTAATCGGCGTCATAGAGCCGGGCGCGGCCGCCGCCGTCGAGGCTTCCCGGAAGAACGCCCGCGCCAGAAGCGTCGGCGTCATCGCCACCGAGGCGACCATCCAGAGCCGCGCGTACAGCCGCGCGATTGCCGAGCTTGATAGTTCAATCGAGGTCATCGAGCGCGCCTGCCCGCTCTTCGTCTCGCTCGCCGAAGAGGGCTGGGCCGAGTCGGACGTGGCGCGCGCGGTCGCAAGCGATTATCTGCGCGAGATAAAACGGGACGATGTCGGCACGCTCGTCCTGGGCTGCACGCACTACCCCATCCTGCGTCGCGTGATTCAGGAGACGGTGGGGGACGTTGTGAGCTTGATTGACTCGGGCGAGGCGGCAGCCGCTGAAGTCGAGAGGCTGCTCGTCAAGAGAGGGTTGGCGCGCGACGCCGCGGCGGGGGAAGACCGTGCGCGCGAGCGTCACCTGTGCGACGACCTGGACCATTTTTACGTGACTGACGCGGCCGAGAGGTTCAGCCGCGTCGCGGAAAGATTCTTGGGGAGCGCGCCTTCCGTGCTGGAGGCGGTTGAGGTTTGGGGACACGATGAGCTTCGCACGCACTGACGGACGCCTCGCGGACCAGTTACGCACGGTCCGCATCACTCCCGGCTTTCTGCCTTACGCGGAAGGCTCGGCCCTGATCGAGATGGGCGACACGCGCGTCATCTGCTCGGCGTCGGTCGAGGACCGCGTGCCGCCCTTCCTGCGCAACCGCGGGCAGGGCTGGGTGACGGCCGAGTACAGTATGCTTCCGCGCTCGACTTTGCAGCGCACCTCGCGCGAGACGGGGCGGGGCGGCCCCTCGGGTCGCACGCACGAGATTCAGCGGCTCATCGGCCGTTCCTTGCGCGCCGTCATCAACACGACGCTCCTCGGCGAGCGGACCATCACGCTCGACTGCGACGTGCTACAGGCGGACGGGGGAACGCGCACGGCGAGCATCACTGGCGCTTACGTCGCCTGCGCGCTCGCCTGCCGCCGGCTCATGCAGATGAATAAGATTGGCGTCAACCCGGTGACGGGCGAGGTCGCCGCCGTCAGCGTCGGGATAGTCGGGGACACGCCCCTGCTCGACCTGAAGTACGACGAGGACTCCAAGGCCGAGGTTGACATGAACGTCGTCTGCACGGGCGACGGGCGCTTCATCGAAGTGCAGGGCACGGCCGAGGGCGCGCCGTTCACGCGCGAGGAGATGGATCAACTCCTCGAACTCGCGCGCCGCGGCATCGGCCATCTCGTGCAGGCCCAACGCGCCGCGCTAAAGCAGTAGGCAGCAGGCAGTGGACAGTGGGCAGTCGTTGAGTGCTGGCGGCCTTGAGCCTTGATGATTAAGCATCAAGATTCTTAATCAGGTTTTTTAACTGCCTACTGCCCACTGCCTGCTGCCTACTGCCTTTCGGACAACTGCGTTCAGTCGTACACGCATCTGAAAGTTCGACTTTTAGCTCTCTCCGGATAATTTTAACTTTCGCCCATGACCACGGAAACGTTATCATTGACCCGCAATCATTGAAGAGGAGTTTGCTAGACCAATGCGACGCCTGACCATCTTTTTCGCCCTCGCCTCGATCTTCGCGCTCGCCTCCGCGGCCACGGCCCAGGAGATTTTTTCGAGCGCCAACGCGGACTACACGCTGGAACTTCCTTCCACGCGCTGGAAAGTGATGCAGGAGCCGGACAGCCTGCACGAGCACGCCGAGTTCATCTACGGCGACCGCAACGACGGCTACCTCAAAATCCGTAAAGAAGTCGTCGAGGCCGGCACCACCGCCGCGGACATCGCGCGCCGCGACCAGGACCAGAAGCTGCGCTTCCAGACCGGCTACGTCGAGGGCAAGGAAGAGAAGTTCGCCGGGCGTTTGAGCGGCGTGACCTTCGGCTACGGGTACACGGCCGGCGGCAAGAAGATGGCCGGGCGCGTCTACTACCTGCAAGCCGACAACCGCACCGTCTATGTGCTGCGCTTCACGGGCCTGGGCGACAAGCTCCTGCTGATACGCAACCAGACCGACGGCATTGCCCGCAGCTTCAAGCTCAAATAAGTTTCATCACCCATGAAACAGAAACTCGCGTACGGCCTGGCTATCAAAAAATCGAGCATCAACGGCCGGGGGTGTTTCGCGACCGTCAGTTTCCCGCGCCGTAAAAAAATCGCGGACTACACGGGCGAGCGCATCCCGGACGCGGAGGCGAATCGCAGGGCCAACCGGCGCGTGCTGCGCATCTGCGCGCTCGACGAAAAGTGGAGCCTCGACGGCAGCCGCGGCGGCAACGGCACGCACTACATCAACCACTCGTGCGAGCCCAACGCCTACATGAAAATCGTCTACGGCCACGTACAGTTCTACGCCCTGCGCGACATACGCCCCGGCGAAGAGATCACAGTGGACTACATCTCCACCCTACACCCCGACACCAAGCGCTGCTCCTGCGGCGCGAAAAACTGCCGCGGCACGATCAACCGCATCTTTAATGAGTAAGAGCGTGAGAGGTGACGGCTCGGCGGCCTAGTATCTTGTCGTCTGGAAAGGCTGGCGGCCTTCGTAGTCAGGCGTCACGACCTGGTCGATAGCGGTGATGACGGCGCGGCCGTCTTCCAGCCCGACGGTCATGGTGCCCGTTGACACCGTGCGGAAAAGTCTGCCCCCGACGGTCATGGCGTCGTGAACCTCTGCCATCACGGACGCGCTCTGGCCGTCCGGTTGGACGCCGATGGCACCCATCGTCCGGTTAGTGCTGATCGACTGCCCGGCAGCTCGAAGCCTCTCTTCGTAGCCTCTATGTATTCGCCGATAATCGCCCGCCCTGGTGCTCGGTCGGCCCGAACCCTTTGAACGTCATCTTGTATTGCAAGTTTCGGGGAGAGGCAGGCGGTGACGCCTTCGATGTCATCATTCATTTGGGCCGCGTCCCATTTTTGCAGGAGGTCTGCGACCTGCGGCTGCGTGAGGACGCCGGGCTCTTTTTTGGAGCAGGCGCTCGCGAGCAGGCACAAGGCGCGCGAGCGCGCAGGCGAGTTTCGCGAGGAAACGAGATTGCGAGGGAACATATCGGATCGGTCTCCTTCGGCGAGAGATTAAGAACGCGCTTCGGTCGTTTACAGTCTGGGCAGGGTGAAGCTGAATTTGGAGCCGCGGCCGACTTCGGATTCGAGCGCGACCGTGCCGCCGTGCTGCTCGACGACTTCGCGCACGAAGGAGAGGCCGAGGCCCGTGGACTCTTCGTCCTTCTCCTGGCCGTCGCGCGCGACGCGGTAGAACTTTTCCCAGACGCGGTCAACAGCCTCAGGCGGGATGCCGTAGCCGCGGTCTTCCACAGAGAGCCGCACGGTGTCGGCTTCGAGTGCGGTCGAGACGGTGACGACCGTCTTCTCCGGGCTGTACTTGATGGCGTTGCCCACTAGGTTTGTGACGACTTGCGTAATCAGGCTGCGGTCGGCGGCGACGGGCGGGAGCCGTTGCGAGGGCTGCTCGACCAGCCGTATACGCTTTCTCTTCGCCACCGGCAGAAGGCTCGCCAGGGTCTCCTTGACCACGTCGTCCAGCCTGAGCGGAATCTTGAGTACTTCCTGCTTGTCCGCGGCTTCGAGCTGCGTGACGGCCAGGAAGGTGTTGATCATGCGCGAGAGGCGCTGCGACTCGTTGTTGATGATCGAGAGGAATTCGCGCGACTCCGCCGGGATGGTCTCGTCGTTCATCAACAGCTCGGCGAAGCCGTTGATTGAAGTGATGGGCGTGCGCAGCTCGTGCGACATGAGCGAGATCATGTCGCTCTTTAATTTCTCGTACTCCTTGATGCGCGTCACGTCGCGCACGGTGACGGCCAGGCAGAGCGGGTGCGGCTTGGACTCTTTCTCTTCCGCACGACCCGTGACCAGCGCAATGCGCAGCTCAAGCGTCTGGTTGCTCTCGTTGAAGTGCAACTCGCGCTCGTAGGCGTCGCCCGTTTGCAGGACGCGGCGCACCGCAATGGAAGGCTCGTCGAAGACGCCCGCGCGGAAACGGTCCAAAAGGCCGAAGAGGTTGAGCGCGCGCGCCTCCGCTTCACTCAGGCGCGCGGCCCTCAGGAGCGGCGGGTTGACGTAGGCGAGCGTGCCGTCAAGGTACGCGACGGCGTGCCCGTCCGAAGCCTCGGAGAGAACTTCGGCCCCGAACCTCTGCTCGGTCAGGAGCCCTGAGGCGACGCCGAAAGATTCGAGGCGGCTCTCGGCGGCGCGCGCGGAAATCATCGTCAGAAAATCTCGGGGAAACGCGAGCTTGCGCGCCTCGTCGCGCTGGAAGTTTCGCGCGAGCTGTTCGCCGACGGCCAGGAGCAGCGGGCAATCGCTCTTGTCGAAACTCTCGCGCAGGCGCACGAGCAGCGCGCCGAGTGCGCGGCCCTCGTGTTTGAGCGGCAGCGCGACGCTCGCGGGCGCGTTTTCATCCTCGCTGGTCGTGGCTACCATCTGGCCGAACTGTATGGCGCGCTCGCACAGGTTGACGCCTTCGCGCCAGGCCGAGTTGCGCCCGGCCTCGGGGCCGCTGCTCGAAGAAGAGCGCAGGCGCGCGGCCGGGGCCAAGTGATTGTTCTCGTCCGGCTGGAAAATCACTGCCTCGTCCAGCGGCAGCACAGTCTCAAGGAGTCTCAGCCCGCTCATCAGTCGCTCGTTGGACGAGCCGCCTTCGAGCCGGTCGGCCTGCGAGGTCGCGCCCTTGACGTTGCGCGTGAGCGTGGAGTCAATCACCCACAGGCGTCTGAGTTGGACGGCGAAGGCCGCAAGCAACGCGGAGAGCGCCATCGGCGCGAACGCCACGTCAATGTGCAGAAACCTGGAAGCGACGAGGCTCGCGCCGGCCAGGACCAGCAGGCCGCCGCAGAGATACGGCAAGATGCGTCCGGCCCCGGCGCGCTCGACGGCGAAGCCCGCGCTCAACCCCGCGGCGAGAATCATCAGCACGCCCAGCCACGTCTCCGGCGCGGCCGGGAGGTTCATTTCCGACGCGCGCGTGAGCAGGAACGCGGCCTGGACGGAGGCCAGCACGCCCGCCACCCAGAGAAGCGACACGACCGCCGCGGCGCAGAGCGCCAGCGCCAGTGAGATGATTAAGGTGCGTGAAGAAGTTCTGTTTTTCAAGCTGATAGAGGCCGGAAGGATGGCGAGTTCTGGTTAAGAAGTTATGCGCTTTGCACGACCGGCAAAAGCGTCCGAGATGAATTATACAATGAAAGGCATTGTTTAATAAAGAGCCATTTTTTAGAGGAAACTAAGGGAAATCGGAGGAAAAGGCTTTCAGGCGGAGAGGGCTTTTAAGGCTGCGAGGAGTTCGCGCTCCTCGTCTTCGGCGACGGTTCTGAGGTCTAAGAGGACGCGTGCCTCGCTGATGCGGGCGATGACGGGCGGAGACGAGAGCCGCAAGGCTTCGTCCAGCGCTTCGGCCGAAAGGGTCTCGTGCGTCAGGGCGACGAGCGCCGTGGGCGGGTGCGTCGTGGGCGCGGAGCCGCCGCCGACGGCCGACTGGCCTTCAACGATTTCGGCCCGGAGCGCGCCCGCGTGCCGGCGCAGTTTCGAGAGCAGAGAGCGTGCGCGTCGCCTGATCTCGTCGGCCGTCATGGCGAGCATACGCAGCGCCGGAACCTCACTCGCGGCAGCGCCGCGGCCGTAGGCTTCGAGCGTGGCTTCGAGCGCGGCGAGCGCGAGCTTGTCCGCGCGCAGCGCACGATAGAGCGGGTGCTTGCGTAATTGTTCGACGATGTCGCGGCGGCCGACGATGAGACCGGCCTGCGCCGCCCCGAGCAGTTTGTCGCCGCTGAAAGAAATTATGTCGGCCCCGTCGCTGACGGATTCCGAGATGACGGGTTCGCCCGACAGGCCGTAGGGACTGAGGTCGAGTAGCGCGCCGGACCCTGCGTCTTCGTAAAGCAGCAGTCCCGCCTCGTGCGCGAGGCCGGCCAGCTCCGAGAGAGTTGGCACAGAAGTGAATCCGACGATGCGGTAGTTGGACGGGTGGACGCGCATGACGAGCCGCGTGTTCTCCGTCAACGCGTGGCGGTAATCCGCGAGGCGCGTCCGGTTGGTTGTGCCGACTTCAACCATGCGCGTGCCGGATTGGGCCATCACATCGGGGACGCGAAAGTCGCCGCCGATCTCCACCAACTCGCCGCGCGAGACGATCGTCTCGCCGCCCTGCGCGAGCGCCGTGAGGATGAGGAGCGCGGCCGCCGCGCAATTGTTGACGACGAGCGCGGCCTCCGCGCCGGTCAGCTCCGCGAGCAGTTGCTCGACGCGGCCCCCGCGCGGCCCGCGCGCGCCCGTCTCCACGTCGTATTCGAGCGTGCAGTAGCGCGCGGCCTCGTCCGCGACGGCGCGGCGCGCACGTTCGGAGAGAGGCGCGCGCCCGAGGTTGGTGTGAAGCACTACGCCCGTGGCGTTGATGACGCGTCGCAAGCCCCGCGCGCTCTCGCGTCGAGCGGCGCGCTCAAGCCTGCGCGCGGCTTCAGCGAGCAGCGCCTCGCGCGAGGACGCGCCGTCGCCATTGTCATCAGGAGACGTTTCCGCCAGCAGGCTCTCGCGCAGCTCGTCCGTGACGGCGCGCGCGAGCCGAGTCAACTGTCGCGCGCCGACCGCGTCGCGCAGCGCGCGCGCAGGCTCCGTGCGCAGCAGCGCGTCAACGGAAGGGAGCGCGCGCAGTAGTAGCAGCCTCGATCTTGATGTCTCCTGCTTCGACATGGCAGTTCTTTAAGAGTGCAAACGTATCACATTACGGCCCGGACAATCGAACCGGCGAGAGACGGCCGATGAGGCGCGGCTGATTTAACGCTCAAAAATATCGTTATTGACACGCCGCTTTCAAAACGCCTAGACTCGATTGTGTCGGCCGATGCGCGGGCTTCCAGCGCTCGGCCGGCGGTAAGGAGACGAGGAGCTGTGCCGATTCGTGAGAACAAGTTCGCGCGCCAGGCCGAGCAGCGTAAGGCTTTGCAGAAGTCTAAGCGCGGCGGGTCGGCCGTTGACAACCAGCCGACCGTTGACGAGCAGCTCAAGCGGCTCGACGAAGACATCCGCCGGCTCAAGATAGAGTTCGACATCTATTTCAACGGCGCGTCCAAGCGCCCGCCCTACGACACGAAGAGCCGCGTCGAGACGATGTTCAAGCGCCTCGGCGACGACCGCACGCTCTCGTTCGCGCAGCGCTATCTGTTCAACTCGCTGACGGCGCGCTACACCTCTTTCCGCGAGCTGTGGCGGCGGACGATGCAGGGGCGCGAGGAGGGACGCGACGCGGCGCAGGCCGCGCGTGCCAACGCCCGCGACGAGGCGAGCCAACGCGAGGCGGCGCAGACCTTCATCTGCGACGACGCGCACAAGGACGTGCCCA
Organism: uncultured Acidobacteriota bacterium; assembly: GCA_963711585.1. Taxonomy (GTDB): domain Bacteria; phylum Acidobacteriota; class Blastocatellia; order Pyrinomonadales; family Pyrinomonadaceae; genus QHXM01. The sequence continues at coordinate 292,360 of CAVQEU010000002.1, forward strand.
CGGTCAAGCAGCTTTACGACGCGCTCATAGAGGCGAAGATGAAGTGCGGCGAGCCGACCGACGACCTCTCGTTCCCGCGCTTCCACCACCTGATCGCCACCAAGACCGACACCCTGAAAGAGCGCACGGGCTGCGACCGCGTACGCTTCTCGATAGACGTAGAGGGCGGGCGCGTGAGCTTCAAAGCTAAAGGTGAGTGAAACAAATAAATCGAAAGAGAAAAGAGGGCCACAGCAGTTCAAGCTGTGGCCCTCTTTTTGACTTGCGCTTCGCGGACTCAAATGACCGGAAGCGGTCAGTGGCTTTACTGCGAAAGCCGGGGAGCATGCTTACATCTTGGTCACTTTCTCGGCCTGCGGGCCTTTCGGACCCTGCGTGACCTCGAACTCGACTTCCTGGCCCTCTTCGAGGGTCTTGAAGCCGTCGCCCTGGATGGCGCTGTAGTGAACGAAGATGTCCGAAGAGCCGGGCTGCTCAATGAAGCCATAGCCCTTCGAGTTGTTAAACCACTTGACCTTACCGGTTATTCTAGACATAGCAAACGAATCCTCCTAACGATTCGATAAAGCAAAGGCGAGAAAAGCTCTTGACCGAGAGTTTCTGCGCCGACTTGAGGTTAATGCTTGTGAGCCGGACGCGCTTTTTCTTGTAGGGGCGCAACACGGAAACAAACAACACAAAAAAGCCTGCACGTGATGTAGAACGCGGCAGCAAAACACCGCACTCAACTCATCACAGGCAGACCAACAGGGAAAAACGATACTTCATACTGTAACGCTTGCAGATCGAACGAGCGTGGGCGGAGTTTAAGGGAAAAGCCCTGCCTTCGAAACGACGGCGCATACTAAGCGAAAGCCGCAAAGGCTGTCAAGCGGAAAATACTTTAACTATTGATGATAAACGGTGGGCGACTGCGTGCAAGAATCGACTTGCGTGCAGTCGCCCGCCGTTTGTCGCCCGCCTCTTATCGTCCGCTTGCGCCTGCGGCCGCGCCGCGCGGTGAGCGCGCTCCCTTGATGTCGAGTTCCTTGAGGAGGTAGCCCGCGCCGCCGAACTTGTCCGTCACGAAGAGCACGTAGCGTATGTCAACGGAGATGGTCCGGCCCTTCTCGTCGTTGTAGAAGAAGTCGTTGCCGAGCCCTTCGTAGTTGCCGTCGAAGACGATGCCGACCTGCTCGCCGCGCCCGTTCAGCACAGGGCTGCCCGAGTTGCCGCCGATGATGTCGTTGGTCGAGAGGAAGTCAACGGGCACGTCCTTGCCATCAGGCGACGCGTATGGGCCAAAATCTTTCGAGCGGTAAAGCTGCTTGAGACGCTCGGGCGCATCGAACGGCTCGCGCCCCGTGTCCTTCTCGACGACGCCGGACAGACTCGTGAAGGGAAGATAGACGGCCGCGTCGCGCGGCACGTAACCTTTAACTTCGCCGTAGGTGAAACGCAGCGTGCGGTTGGCGTCCGGGTAAGGCTTCGACCCTTTCATCTCTGCCATGCCCTGTACGAGCAGCGGCCGCCAGCGCCCGACCGCTGCGTTGAAGGTTTGCGTGCGCGCCTGTATGCGCTGGAACTCATCGCCCAACTCACCGGCGAAGTCCAAAAGCGGCTCACCCAGTTCGCGCAACTGCGCGCTCGTCAAATCGAAGAGGCCGGAGACTCCTTCGGTGGTCGCGAAGCGTTTGCTGTCAGCCACCGTGCGCGCGAAGTCTTCCTCGGCGCGGCGGCGCGCCTCGCCCTGTAGGTTGCCGAAACGTTTCTCCACGAAATCAATCTTCTGCCCCGCGGGAAGCTCCGCGGCCCTCATCAACAAGTAAGAGAGGAACAAACGCTCGGAGGTGGGGTTGCGGTTGGCGAGCGCTCCGGCGAGTTGGGCGCGCAGACCCTTGATGCGTTCGGGGCCGAAGGCGGGGTTACGCTCGCCCTCAGGCTTCTCCTTGTCGGCGGCCGCGCGCTGCGCGAAGAAGGCTATGCCCAGCAGATCAGTCGCGCTGAAGATTTGTTGAATCAACTGGTCGCGCATGGCCGTCGCCGTCAACTCCTGGTAAGCCTTGTCGAGCGAGGGCAGCGCCTCGCCGTACTTGGTCTTGCGCGCGGGGTCACTGTTGACCCACTGCGTGAAGGCGGCCTCCTCGGCGCGCTTCTTCTCGACAACGCCCGCGCGGCGCATGGCGACGACGGAGCCCTCGTAGTTCTTGAGGTCGTTGCTCAGCCCGAAAATGTCGCTCTGCAATTTGACGCGCAGCGCCGGGTCGTTCTTGCCTATGTTGCGCAGGGTCTCGATGCGGTAGGTGTAGAGGTCCACGAGGAAGGGCATGAAGATGTCCTGGTTGTAGGCGACCGAGTAGCTCTCGCGGTAGCGGCGCGTGGAGCCTGGGTAGCCCATGACCATCAGGAAGTCGCCTTCCTTGACGCCGTCCATCGAGAGCGAGAGAAACTTCTTCGGCTTGTAGGGCACGTTCGCTTTGGAGTACTCGGCCGGTTTGCCGTCCGGGCCGACGTAGGCGCGCATGAAAGTGAAGTCGCCGCAGTGGCGCGGCCACTCGAAGTTGTCGGGGTCGCCGCCGTAAAAGCCTATGCTCTTGGGCGGCGCGTAGACGATGCGCACGTCGCGCAGGGTCAGGTAAGTGAATTTGTAGTAAGACAAGCCCTCGTTCATCGGCAGCACGCGAATCGAGACGCCGTCGGCCTCGCTCCCGCCCGTCGTTTCGATTGCTTCAATCTTGGTCGCAATCGCGCGGTTGCGCTCCGCCGCTGGCATCGTGTCCGAGACGCCGCTCAAGACCTCGCTCGTCACGTCGCTCAACGCTTGCGTAATCGTCACGGTGTAGCCTTGCGCGGGCAATTCTTCATCGCGCGTCTTGGCCGTGAAGCCGACCGTGCCGTAATCGTTCGCGGGAGTCGAAGCCGAGACGAGCGCGTCGAAGGCGACGTGGTGGTTCGTCAGGAGCAATCCTTCGGGCGAGACGAACTCGCCCGTGCCGCCGCCGACGATGACGACCGCGTCCTTGATGCTCACGCCGTTCGGGTCGTAGAGGTCCGTGGGCTTCAGCTTCAGTCCACGCTTGGCGAACTTGTCGAAAGGAAGCTGCGCGATTGCGTCCGGCAGGAACATGCCCTCGTCTGCGGAGGTGCGGAAGGGGACGAGCGTAAAGAGCATCAGCGCGGCGAGCGCGAAAGCCGCCGCGCGCGAGAGTCTGGAGGGCATAATGGTCTCCCTTTGTGCTAGTGGTGTAAACCGATTTTGGCTTGGCGGAATAGTAGCAGAAAAGTTGTCAGTAGTCAGTTTTCAGTTTTCAGCTAAGATCAAAAACAAGCAGGCAGCCGAGCTAATCACACTCGGCTGCCTGCTTTTGTTTTTAACTGAAAACTGACACTGACTACTGACTACTGTTCTTCCTCTCCCGCTCCGGGCAGGTAGGGTCTGGGGTTGACGGGCTGGTTGTTGATGCGGACTTCGTAGTGTAGGTGCGGGCCGGTGGAGCGGCCGGTGGAGCCGACGAGTCCGAGGTGCTCGCCGCGCGTGATCTGCTGGCCCACCGCAACGTCTATGCGCGAGAGGTGGCCGTAGCGCGTCGAGAGGCCGTTGCCGTGGTCTATGTAGACGACGTTGCCGTAGCCGTTCTGGGCGCAGGCGATGGTGACCGTGCCGCTCGCCGCGGCGACTACCGGCGTGCCCATGTCCGCTTCGATGTCCTGGCCCTCGTGTGATTCGTAGGAGTAGCCGCCGAAGGGGTTGCGGCGCACGCCGAAGCCGCTCTCTAAAGTTCCGGCGACGGGCCAGAGCGAGGGGACCGTGGCGCGCTCGCGCAGGGCGACTTCGTAGGCGCGTAACTCCTGTTCGAGTTGGACGGTCTTGTATTCAACTACCCCCGCGTCGTCGAGCGGGAGGAACGGGCCGCCCGCGCCGTTCGTGACCGCGGGCTCGTCATGATTCTGGTCGGGGCTGACGCCGGACATCTCGGCCAGTTTGCGTGAAGCGTCTTCGACACGCTCGACGCGGTTGTTCAAGTTGTTGAGCTGCTGCCGCTGCTTTTCATTCTCGGCGCGCAGTCGCGCGTTCTCCTGCTCCACTCTCTGGTGGCGCAGGTGTTGGGTCAGCCCGTAGATGCCGTAAGCGGCCGCGCAGAAGAGCGCGACGGCGAGGAAGGCGGAGAACTTGAGCCAGCGTTTGTGAACGCAGATGCGACGGATTTGGGAACGAGAGCGCGAGGTATGGGCGATGATGAATGCGTAAAGACGGTCGTCTCTAACCATTAAATGTGCTCCTTGTAGCTGGCCCTGGCGCGGTGCGTAAAAAAACCAGGAGAGCCGCGCGCGTGCCGCCCGTGAAAAGCACAGCCTGCCGGACGAGGGCGACTGATGCTAACCAAAAACTCTGGGGACTATTTGTTGTTTGAACCTAGCTTGTAGGCTTGCAGCGACGGGATAGAATAACGAGGTATAAAACACCGAACCATCCGATATTCGCTGCGAGGGGGCGGAAACTATCACACGGGGAGGCAGATTGCAACCGCAGAAGAGGCACTTTTGTCTGGTAGGTGAACGAAAAGTAAGATTGGCCCAGGCGACGAATATCGCCCGGGCCGCGGTGAAAATCTGTCTGTCGGAAGCGACTAGGGACGCGTTGCGCTAAATGTCTTCGGCCTCGCGGCGGCGCTCGGAGCGCCCGCGCATCACCAGGAAAATCATCATCAGCACGAGGCCGACGAAAGCGATGACGATCATGGCCTTGATGGCGATGAAGAGAAAGCTGACGAGCGAGATGAGCTGGCGCAGGAGCGTGATAACGAGCACGAGGACCGTCAGGACGCCGCCCCACCGACCCGCCGTTTTAAGAAAAGCTGACATGATTTCTGTTACCTCTCGCTCAACACTATAACTCGTAAATCGTGAATCGTAAATCGAAAACTCGTAAATCGTGAATAGAAAAAACCGTTCTTCGATTTACGATTTACGATTCACGATTTACGTCTTTTCACGGTCTCTGCTCGAAGGGGAGGGGCGCGACCGAGCGCGCGGCGGAGACTTGGGAGACTAGCTCGCCCGTCTGGAATATCCCGGAGTTGGCGGGGACGACCGCCGGCATCTGCGGGTTCGAGTCAAAGCTCAATAGATAATTCCTGTGCCTGCGCTGGCGGAGCACGTAATCGCCGAGCATGTACGCGCCCAGAAGAAGCAGCAGGACCGGGAGCACCTGTCTGACGGGAAGGCGTATGCCGATGATCGAGTGAACCAAAAAGATCGCGCCGAGAAGCATCAGCGTGATGCTCCAGGCGAGCGGGCTTCCGTAGAGACGGCGCGCGATCACGTCCTGTTCTGTGTCGGGCGCGAGCCCGGCGCGCAGGAGCTGCGCCGTGCGGTAAGCGTCAACGGCCGAGAAGAGCCACGCGCCGAAGAAGCCCGCGACGAAGAGCGGCAGCCCGAAGTCCACGCTCTCAGTCACAATCGCCAGTTGAAAGAAGCTTGCGAAGACGGCGAAGTGAACGATGGCCTTAGACGTTTGACCGTTGTAGGCCGCGCCTAATCCCGGCACGAACGAAAGGAGCGTCGCGACGAGCGGCGAGTTGTTGCGGCGAAGCGTCGGCAGGACGTTCGAGCGCGTCTGCTGCTGAAGCACGTCAACGCCCGCGACGATGCAGTCCTGGCAATAGGGGAAGCCGCGTATGCGGTGGTCGCACGCCGTACACAGGAGGCGCGCGCAACGGTGGCATTCAACGACCGCCGGATTTTTTGAGTGGTAAGCGCAATTCATTAAGTTTTAAAGCCCGCCGCCTGTTCGTTTCTCTTTCAACCTCTCGCCGTTTACTTCTGCTCCTTGTCCTGCCGTCTCGTCCATCCAACTCTTCTTTGAGCCGGAGCGGACGGACAACTCCGTCGTCACGCCGTCGGCGATGTTGTGGAACCTGCCCGAGTCGGCCGCCGGCCTTTGGCCTTCGTCAGAACCGCCCGGATAGGCGCGGCCCGCCAGTTTGATTCCGGCGCGGTAGATGCCGCTGATGGAGCCGTCGGCCGAGACAGTGCTCGTCAGAACCATGCACGCAGACGAGCAGCATGGTCGCGACGGTCGCGAGTTGCGGGGAGATAATCGGGTCGAGCCAGAAACGCAGGCGCGCCGCGATGCGCGCGGCCAGGGGGGCGCGCACCTCTTCGGCGTCCGTGGTCCCGAGCGTGGCCTGTAGGATTTTTTCGTGCAGCCCGGCGGGGACGGGGCGCTCCTCGTTGATGTACGTGTAGCAAGCGCCGATGGCGCGCACCACCTGGCCCGGCAGCTCCGTGCAGCGCTCGCAAAGGGCCGCGTGTCGTTCCCAGCGGTGATAGAGGGAGGCGGGTAAGAACCCGTCCAGGTAGTCGGTCAGGTACTCTTCGAACTCGTCGCACGCCATAGCCATCTCCGGCACGGTCTGCAAGAGAATGCGCGCTTCGAGTTCGGCGGACGGCACGGGCCTCTCGGCCGTGCGGAACATTTGCAAGGTGTTCTTGACTTCGCTTAAGAGTTCGTGACAGACAGGGCAGCGCATAGCGTGCTCGGCGAACGCGCGGTTCGTTTCGGCTTCGAGCGAGCCGTCCAGGTAGTCTGTCAGTCGGTCTTCAAATTCCGCGCACAACATCATCAGTTTCTCGTTTCTGTCCCCCGGGATAAGGCAAAAAGTAAAAAGGTAAAATTCAAATCGAAACTCTCCTCAATATTTTAATGTTCGTCCCTTTCGCCTTTTACCCTTCGCCTTTTTACTTTCTCATGACGCCTCCGCGTCTTAATTTTTGTCTAAACGTTGCTCATCGCCACCACGCGCATCCGGCGCAGGATTTTCGCCAGCTCGATTCGTCCCCGGTTGATGCGCGACTTGACGGTCCCCTCGGGTATTTGCAGGAGGTCAACGATCTCCTGGTAGCTCAGCTCCTCTATGTCGCGCAGGATGACGCAGGTGCGCAAATCCGGCGAGAGCTTGTCAATCCCGGCCTGCACCTGCTCGCCCAACTCGCGGCGCTCCATCTCGCTTTGCACAGAGCCGCTGGCCGAGCGCAGGTGGTAGGTGTGATCTTCAAGGTCGTCCGCCTGCGTGTCGTGCGGCGTGCGCTGGCGGCGGCGGTAGTCGTCAATGATGAGATTACGCGCCAGCCGCATCAGCCAGTTTTGAAGGTCGCCCTGCCTGGGGTCGTATTGATCCAAAGAACGGTAGACGCGTATGAAAACTTCCTGCGTCAAATCTTCTGCCGAGTCGGCACGCGATGTGAAGCGGTAGGCCAGATTATAGATGCGCCGCGAGTAGGTCTGGACAATCTCTTCCCACGCCGCGCCGTCGCCGGCGCGACACCTCCTGACTAACTCGGCTCCTTCGCCCGCCGTAGCCAAAACCTTAGCAGCTCCCACCTCTTGCCTCTCCGATTCCCGGTCGTCCCTCTCTCGTTGCGGCCCGAAAGCGCCTAGCTCAGGGTGGAAAACTCCCTGTCAAGCGCAGATTACGACCGGCGGAGACTGAAAGTTCCCGCCGAAACGGCCAGCAATTTAAGCAGTCGAGGCGACCCGTCCAGTGATTATAGCGCAAGCTCGGCCGCTTTGCCCCGAAATTCAGGCTCACGCGCGGTTGCGCCCCCGAGCGGAACTGTTGTAGCCTTTCGACGCCACCCAATATCTTGTGGTCACCTGTCCAGCGGGGTCAACTTTCGCGCGCCGTTAAAGTCGAACACATTTGCTGAAGCACCTCAAATTTCTCTTCCTGCTGTTGCTGGCCGTCCTGATTTTATGGTGGTTCGGGCGGAAACTGGACTGGGCGGAAGTGGCCCGCAGCCTGAAGACGGCCGACTGGAAGCTGCTCGCCGCGGGCGTCGTCACAGTCTCCGTGACCTATTTGCTGCGCGCCTACCGCTGGCGCACGCTGCTTTCGCCGCTCGCTGAAGCGGGCCTGCGCCCGCTGTTCGCGGCGACGACCGTCGGCTTCGGCGCGGTCTTTCTCTTCGGGCGGGCGGGCGAGGTCGTGCGCCCCGTGGTGCTGCCGCTCTACGACAAGAGGGTGAGGCCCGCGGGCTCGTTCGTCACCATCATGCTCGAACGGCTTTGCGACATCACGGCCGTCGTCGTCCTCTTCGCGCTGAATTTACTCTGGTTCCCCGCGCCCGAAGGGCAGGAGTCGCAACTGGCGACCGTCCGCACGGCCGGGCTGATTCTGTTGATCGTCGCGGTCACGGGCCTGGGCTTCCTGGTCTGGTTCGAGCGCCGCTCGCAGGGCGCTATCCGCTGGCTCGACGCGAGGTTCAAGCGCTGGCGCTTCATTCCCCCCAAATTGGCACACGCGCTCACGCACCTGCTTGAGCAACTGGCGGCCGCCCTGAAGATTCTGGCCGAACCGAAGGAACTGGCCGTCACGGTCGGTTGGACGACCATCATCTGGCTCGTCAACATCGCGTCGAACTGGCTGGTGATTCGCGCGTTCGGCCTGGACTTCGGTTTCAAGGAAACGATCTTCGTGATGGGCTGGTCGCTCGTCGGTTCCCTGGTTCCGACGCCGGGCGGCGCGGCCGGGGCCTTTCACGCGGCGACCGCCGCCGGGCTGATGTTTCTGGGCCAGTCTCAGAACAAGGCCGCGGCCGTCTCCATCATGCTCCACCTCGTCGCCTTCGCGCCCGCGGTCGTCTGGGGGCTCTACTACTTCCTCCACGGCAACGTCAGCTTCAAGCGCCTGCAACAACTGACGACCTCCGAGGAGATAGAGCACTCGATTGAAAGGGACGAGATTGAAAACGATAAACAAGAGATGTCGAGCGAGTTGAAGACGGTCGGCGTGAGCGATTGAAGGAGAGTGTGACGGCGGGAGGTGGTTTGGATGTCTGACTTGCGCGCACAGGTGGAGAAGACTTTCGCGGGCATAGAGGTCGGGATGCGTTACCGCTGGAGCCGGACGCTGACCGACGGCGACGTGGCGCTCTTCATAGGGGCGACCGGGGATTTTAATCCTTTCCACATAGACGACCAGTTCGCCGCGCAGACCAAGTTCGGCCGCCGCATCGTGCCGGGGCTTTTGACGGCGAGCCTCGCCACGCACATCGGCGGGATGCTCGCCTTCCTGGCCTCCGAGATGCACTTCCGCTATCACCAGCCGGTCTTCGTCGGCGAGACCGTCACCTGTGTCGTCGAAGTGGTCGAGAAGCTACAGGAGGGCCGTCGCATACGCGCCAGCGTGCGCTGCACGAAAGGCGACGACGTGGAAGTCTTAACGGGAGAGTTTACGGGGACGCCGGCGACCCTACGGCTACAACCAGAAGAGCCGTGAATCGTAAATCGTGAATAGACGAACCGTCTTTCTTTTACGATTTACGATTCACGATTTACGATTCACGATTTACGTCCTTTCAAGGAGCTTTTATGAAGTGTCCTTTCTGCGGTTTCATCGAAGACAAGGTGGTGGACTCGCGCGAGTCGCGCGAGGGCGACTCGATTCGCAGGCGGCGCGAGTGTCTGCGCTGCGAGCGCCGCTTCACGTCTTACGAGCGGATTGACGAGATACCTTACATGGTCATCAAGAAGGACGGACGGCGCGAGCCGTTCGACCGCAACAAGGTGATGGCCGGGTTGCTGCGCGCCTGCGAAAAGCGGCCCGTGCCCTCCTCGAAGCTGGACAGCATCGTCAACTCCATCGAGAAGTACGTGCAGGAGTCGCCCGAGCGCGAGCGCCCGACCAGCAAGGTCGGCGAGATGATCATGCGGCGGCTCAAAGAGCTGGATAAGGTCGCCTATGTCCGCTTCGCCTCCGTCTACCTCGAATTCGAGGACGTCTCGGAATTCATGCACGAACTCAAGAACCTCGTCCGCGCCCGGCAGGGCGGCGGCGCGGCGACGAAAAGAGCTTAAAAGCCGTAAATCGTGAATCGTAAATCGTAAATCGTCGGACGGCGGTTTTTACGATTCACGATTTACCATTTACGATTCACGAGTCTTATGATTAAAGCTGCCCACGTCGGGCTGAAAAGAATTGAGTTGGAGCGGCTGCGCGACGGCGTAGGACGCATTATACGCGGCGTTGCAGGAGGCGACCGAGGCGGAGGTCCCCGTGGCGGGCGCGTCGTGGGCTCCGCCCGTGGATTTGTGCGAGACGAAGGACACGATTACGGTGCGCGTGGAGTTGCCGGGCGTGGCGGCCTCCCAGATCAAAGTCGGGCTCACCAGCACGCACCTGCGCGTCTGTGGCGAGAAGAAAAAACGCGCGCCACGAAATCGTGTCATCTCGCATCTATGCTCAGAGCGCAGTTACGGACAGTTCAGCCGCGTCGTGCCGCTCCGCTGGACGGTCAACGTCGCGGAAGCGACCGCAGAGTTGCGCGACGGCGTGCTGACCGTCACACTGCCAAAGCGCAAAGACAGGCGCGGCGCGGAATTCAGGGTTCCGATTAAAGAAGTGGACGGATAAATTTCGCGCGGGCGGTGTAACCGAAAGTCACTTCATCCGTCCTTCATATTGATTCGTATATTTGATATGTCAACACACAGCGTAGATATTCCAGATGGTTTAGAGATAACCGAGGGCGGCGAGCAGCAGTTGCAGATTCCGAACGAGCTGCCGGTGCTCCCCTTGCGCGACATCGTCATCTATCCTTTCATGATCGTGCCGCTCTTCGTCTCGCGCGACAAATCCATCCGCGCGGTTGACGAAGCCCTGGGCGAGAACCGCATGATTCTGCTCGCCTCGCAGAAGGATTTGGACAAGGAGGAGCCGGCGGGCGAAGACCTCTACCAGATTGGCACAGTCGCCGTCATCATGCGTATGCTCAAGCTGCCCGACGGGCGCATACGCATCCTCGTCCAGGGGCTCGCGCGCGCGCGCATCGAATCGGTCGAAGTCGCGGGCGAATACCTGCGCGCGCGCCTTCAGGTCGTGCAGGAGACGACCGCCACCGAGCGCTCACTCGAAGTAGAAGCCTTGATTCGCAACGTGCGCGCCTCGATGGAGAAGGCCGCGAACCTCGGCAAAAACATCTCGCCAGAGGTGATGGCGATTATCGCCAACCTGGACGACGCGGGCCGCCTCGCGGATTTGTCCGCCTCGAATCTAGAACTGAAAGTCGAGGACGCGCAGAGCGTGCTCGACATCGCGGACACGACCGCTCGGCTGCGCCGCGTCAACGAGCTTCTCAACAAAGAGATCGAAGTCCTCACGGTCCAGCAGGAGATCAACACGCAGGCGCGCGCCGACATTGACCGCTCGCAGCGCGAGTTCTACCTGCGCCAGCAGTTGAAGGCCATCCAGTCGGAACTCGGCGAGGGCAACGAGCTGGCGGAAGAGATCGCGCAGTTGCGCGAGAAGATTGAGGCGGCGAAGATGCCGAAGACGGCGGAGGAGGAGGCGCTGCGCCAGTTGAAGAAGTTGGAGCGCATGCACCCGGACGCGGCCGAGACGGCGACGCTTCGCAACTGGATGGAGATTATGACCGACCTCCCGTGGTCGAAAGCGTCCGCCGACAACCTGGACTTAATCACGGCCCAGCGCATCCTGGACGAAGACCACTACGGGCTTGAGAAGGTCAAGGAGCGCATCGTGGAGGCGCTCGCCGTCCGCAAGTTAAAAGAGAAGCCGAAGGGCTCCATCCTCTGCCTCGTCGGCCCGCCGGGCGTCGGCAAGACATCTTTAGGTAAATCCATCGCCCGCGCGCTCGACCGCAAGTTCATGCGCCTGTCTTTGGGCGGCGTCCACGACGAGGCGGAGATTCGCGGCCACCGCCGCACCTACGTCGGCGCGATGCCGGGCCGCATCATACAGGCCGTGCAGCAGGCCGGGACGAACAACCCGCTCATCATGCTCGACGAGATTGACAAGGTCGGCGCTGATTTCCGCGGCGACCCCTCGTCGGCGCTCCTAGAAGTCCTGGACCCGGAGCAGAACAACAATTTCCGCGACAACTACCTGGGCGTCACCTTCGATCTGTCGAACGTGATGTTCATGACGACGGCCAACGTGCTCGACACCATCCAGCCCGCTTTGCGCGACCGCATGGAGGTGATTCGGCTCGCGGGCTATACGGAAGAAGAGAAGCGCGAGATTGCGCGTCGCCACCTCATGCCGAAGCAGTTGGAGGAGAACGGCATCACGGCGCGCGACCTGCACATCTCGAAGACGGCGCTCGCGTCCATCATCCTGCTGTACACGCAGGAGGCGGGCTTGCGCCAGTTGGAGCGCGAGATTGGCACAATCTGCCGCAAGGTCGCGCGGCGCATCGCCGAAGGGCATAAGGGGACTGTGCGCGTCTCGCTGAAGAACCTGCACGAGTTCCTGGGAGCGCCCAAAGTGATGCCGGACGAGGTCTTGAAGAAGGATCAGGTCGGAGTCGCCACGGGCCTCGCGTGGACGGCCGTCGGCGGCGACGTGCTTTTCATAGAGGCGCTGAGGATGAAGGGCAAGGGGAATCTGGTCTTGACGGGCCAGCTCGGCGAAGTCATGCGCGAATCCGCGCAGGCCGCCTATTCCTACGCCAAATCGCGCGCACGCGAATTAGAGATTGCCGAAGAGGATTTCGACAACTACGACCTGCACATACACATTCCAGAGGGCGCGATTCCGAAGGACGGCCCTTCGGCGGGAATCACCCTGGCGACGGCGATGGTTTCGGCGCTCTCGCAGCGGCCCATCCGCAAAGACGTGGCGATGACCGGGGAAATCACGTTGCGCGGCAACGTCCTGCCGGTCGGCGGGGTCAAGGAGAAAGTCCTGGCGGCGCGCCGCGCGCGGGTTTCGACCATCATCCTGCCGCAACTCAACCGCCGCGACATGGACGAGGTGCCGAAAGAGCTTTTCGGGGACATACGCTTCGTCTTCGCGGACAACGTCCGGCAGGTCTTCCGCGAGGCGCTCAAAGACAAGGTCGTGCCGCCCGCGGCGACGCCCGCGCGCCCCGCCCGCATGCCGCAGGTGGCCTCCCCGCGCCCGGCCTGAAAACGGCCCAAAAACGGCCCGAAAACAGGCGGTTTTCCGCAACTATTTCAGCACTTACGGCGCTTAAAAAATCCCGCGGGGCGGCACAACCTGCCGCCCCGCGGGTGCATCTTTATAAGCACTGGCGAGGCGGTTTTAAGTGGAAAATCTTACCGCTTCGCCTTCTATTTTAAGTGGTGATTTGTTTGACACTGCGGAAAATCGTGTGATAACCTCCGCTAACTGTCGGCTCGCACAGTTGGCCCTGCCCAGCGGGCTGAGTCAATAAAGGAACTTTTACAAGCCCCTCGCGTTAGTTTTTGTGGATGCCGCTCGCGCGCGACTCTCTTCGGGGACGAGTCGCCGCAGTCGTGGATTCGCCCTAAGCCTCGTAAGTAAGGAGAAGAGACGATTGATGACAACGAGCTTCCCCCGCGTAATCATTCGCGCCGCCCTAATCGCTGCGCTCGCGCTACCCGCCACTAACGTTTTCGCACAAATGGGTTCGTCGGCGCGCTCCATCCCGACCGAGATCGAGAAGATGGACGTCCGCGTCGCGCAGGTCATCACGCAGGCCGAGGCCCGCTTCAAAGAGGGCGAGCTGCACCTGAAGGCGGGCGAGCGCCTGCAAGCCCGCGAGAAGTTTGACAAGGCCGTGGACACCATCCTTGAGTCCGGCCTCGACGTGCGCGCCAGCCAGAAGCTACAGACCTATTACCTCGAACTCGTCGAGCGCGTCTTCCGTCTCGAAGTCCCGCAGCAGCAGGTCACCCCGCGCACGGAACTGGCACAGACCAACATCCAGGCCAACTACACGGGCCAGTCCCAGCAGGACGACCAGGAAGAGCCGGAGGTTGGCTTCAAGCAGCAGAAGTTCGAGCCCTCGCCGCTGGACGAGTACGCCAAGCTGGTTCTGACGGACACAGAAATCGAAGTTGATCCTGAACGACTGTCGCCGACATCGAAATCGCCAAGAACATACTCGATTTCCCGATTGAGACGAACGCGCTGATCCAGCAGTACATCAACTTCTTCCAGGGTCGCGGGCGCTCGACGATGGAAGTCGGCATCCGCCGCTCGGGCCAGTTCATGCAGATGGCGCGCAAGATTTTCCGCGAGGAGGGCGTGCCCGAGGACATCACCTGGCTCGGTCAGGTCGAGAGCGGTTGGCGTCCGAAGGCCCAGTCTTGGGCCGCGGCCTCCGGGCTCTGGCAGTTCATTCCTGGCACCGGCCGCACCTACGGCCTGCGCCAGACCGCCTGGGTTGACGAGCGCAACAGTATCGAGAAGGCGACGCGCGCCTCTGCACGCTACCTGAAAGACCTCTACAACCACTTCGGCGACTGGCAGCTTGCGATGGCCGCCTACAACACGGGCCAGGGCAACATTGACCGCGCCATCGCGCGCGCCGGCTCCCGCAGCTACTGGAAGATTTTCCCGTACATCGCGCAGGAGACGCGCAACTACGTTCCCGCCATCCTGGCGACGATGCTGATCGCGAAGAACCCTGAGAAGTACGGCTTCAAGGGCGTCCGCCCCGACGCGCCGCTCTCCTACGACGTGGTCGAAGTGCCGACGGCGACCAGCCTGCAACTCATCGCGCAGGCGACTAACACGAGCCTCGACTACATGCGCATGCTCAACCCGGAACTCAGGCGCGACGTAACGCCGCGCGGCGAGGCTTACAGGGTGCGCATCCCCGGCGGCAAGGCCGACCAGTTCGTCGCCGCGCTGAAGGGCATCCCGGTCGAGCGCCGCGATGTCGCGCCGGGCAGCAACAACGTGCAGATGACCAGCTACAAGCGTGCGACCGTCTCCGCCGAGACGACGCCCGCCGCGCCGGGCATGATGAAGGTCAAGGCCCGCTCGGGCGACACGCCGGCCAAGCTCGCCGCGTTCCACAACGTTTCGGCGGAAGAGATTGCGAAGATGAACGGCGTCGGCGTCAACTCGGAGTTCGAGGCGGGCAGGGAAGTCAGGATTCCGAAACCCGCGCCCGCGTCCTCCACGCGTCGCCGGAGCGGCCGTTAAATTTCAAGAAGCGTTCTCGACCCACCCGGTTCTGGATGCTTGATAAACCCTGACGGAGCGCGCTTGAGATGAACGTTCATCTCAAGCGCGCTCGCTTCTTTTTTGGCCCGACGGCAGACCTCTCCTTTGCGGCATTCGCCGCTGCTCAACACCCTTCGCAGAGGAGCGTTTCTCACCATGCTCTTTCGCACCCAATCGGCCGCCGTCTACGGAATTGACGCCGACCTCGTTGACATCGAAGTTGATTTGACGCCCGCGCGCGGAGAGGCGGACGCGCCATCAAGTGTGACCATCGTCGGCCTGCCGGACGCGGCCGTGCGCGAGTCGCGCGAGCGCATCCGCGCGGCCATCACCAACTGCGGCTTCTTCTTCCCGTTTCACAAGACGACGATCAACCTCGCGCCGGCCGACGTGCGCAAGGAGGGCGCGAGCTTCGACCTCCCCATCGCGCTCGGCATCCTCGGCGCGAACGGCGACCTTGAAGACGCCGAGAGCCTGACCGACACGCTTTCGGTCGGCGAGTTGTCTTTAGACGGTCGCGTGCGTGCCATACGCGGCGCGCTGCCCATCGCGATGCGGGCGCGGGGCGCTTCGGTCAAGCACCTCATCCTGCCGGAAGAGAACGCGCGCGAGGCTGCGGTCGTCGCGGGCGTTGACGTTTACGGCGTCTCTTCTTTACGCGGCGCGGTCGAATTGATCGCGCGCCTGCGCTCCAACGCTCCGCCCGCCCCGTTACGCGTTGACCCTTCGGAAGTGTTGAAGACTTCGGACCACTACGCGGTTGATTTCCGTGAAGTGCGCGGGCAGTACGCGGCCAAGCGCGCTCTGGAAGTCGCATGCAGCGGGGCTCACAATCTTTTGTTCGTAGGCCCGCCGGGTTCTGGAAAGACTATGTTAGCCAAGCGGCTGCCGACCATTCTGCCTCCGCTCGAATTCGAAGCCGCGTTAGAACTGACGAAAATTCACTCGGTCGCGGGGCTCACAGGCAGCTTGGGGCTTGTCACCGAAAGGCCCTTCCGCTCGCCGCACCATACGATCAGCGACGCCGGTTTAATCGGCGGAGGGAGCGTACCTCGGCCCGGCGAGGTCTCCCTGGCTCATCACGGCGTCCTCTTTCTGGACGAGTTGCCGGAATTCGACCGCAGCGTATTGGAAGCCTTGCGCCAGCCTCTGGAAGATCAGACAGTGACCATCAGCCGCGCGACGATGACGCTGACCTTCCCCTCTTCCTTCATGCTCGCCGCGGCGATGAACCCTTGCCCCTGTGGGTTTTGGAACGACCCGACGCGCGAGTGCCGCTGCACGCCGCCGCAGATACAGCGATACGTCGGGCGCGTCTCGGGGCCGCTGCTCGACCGCATAGACATACACGTTGACGTTCCCGCGGTCCGCTTCAAAGACCTGACGAGCAAAGAGGCGCTCACTGAAGGGTCGGAGGAGATTCGCGCGCGCGTGCTACGGGCTAGAGAGCGACAGCTCGCACGCCTGCGCGGCGAAGGGATTTTCTCGAACGCGCAGATGTCGCCGCGCCTGATTCGTCGCTTCTGCCGGATTGACTCCGAGAGCGAACGGATGCTCGAAGCCGCCATGACGCGCCAGGGCTTGTCCGCCCGCGCCTACGACCGCATCCTCAAAGTCAGCCGCACCATCGCGGACCTCGAAGACAAGGACGAGATAAACTCAACGCACGTCGCGGAGGCCGTCGGCTACCGCTCGCTCGACCGCACCTACTGGACTTGAGAGCGTGCGCATTGATTGACTCCGCGCACGCCTCTGACCTATTGTTCCCGTCCGCGGCGGGCGAGCGACCCAGGACTACGACGGCGCAACGCTTTATTTCTACGCGCCGGCAGGCAACCTCCCCCCGACGCCATGCTTCTGAGTCTGCCGCCTTCCCCCGCTTTACATTTCGACTGAAGGTCACGACATTCCTCGAACGCTTATGAGAAAAATCAACACCTCCCGACTGCTCACGCTCTGCTTCCTATTGCTACTGCTCCCCGCCTCTTCCCACGCGAAAGAGAACTGGGCCAGTGTGCAGACGAAGAATTTCACAGTCATCGGCAACGCCGGCGAGGGCGACATACGCAAGCTGGCGATTCGCCTCGAACGGTTCCGCCACGTGATCTCGCTGCTCTTTCCCAGGGCGCAGATCGAGACGCCCGTGCCGACGACGGTCGTCCTCTTTAAAAGCCACGATTCTTTCAAGCCCTTCAAGCCCCTCTACAATGGCAAGCCGCGCGAGAACGTCGGCGGTTATTTCCTGCCCAGCCCGGACGTCAACTACATCGCGCTCACTGCGGAGGACCGCGGCGCGACCCCTTACGAGGTCATCTTCCACGAGTACGAGCACTTCATCATGCGCGTCAATCTGCCGAACGCCCCCGTGTGGCTCAACGAGGGGCTGGCAGAGTTCTACAGCACTTTCACGACCGATGACGACGACCAGAAGGCGTCACTCGGGGCGCCCATCTCCCGCCACATCCTCACTCTGAGAGAAAGCGCCATGCTGCCCCTCAAGACACTTTTAGAGGTTGACCGAAAATCGCCGCACTACAACGAGAGCAGGAAGGCCGGCATCTTCTACGCCGAGTCGTGGGCGCTCATCCACTACCTGATGCTGAGCGACGGTGGCAAGCGCCAGCCGCAACTGGGCCAGTTCATACGCGGGTTGAGTGACGGCCTACCGCTCGAAGAGAATTTCCGCCAGTCGTTCCAGGCCGACTACAAAACAATCGAGACCGAACTGCGCTCCTACGTTAGCAAGTTCCTGTTCCCCGTATTGAACGTCACCTTCACCAAGCAACTCGACTTCGCGAAGGAGATGCAGAGCGCCCAGATGTCCGAGGCGCAGACCGAGTATTACCTGGGCGACCTGCTGCTGCGCCACCGCCGGCTGGAAGAGGCCGAAAAGCGACTCCAAAAGGCCGTCGAGTTGGACCCGAAGCTCGCGCCGGCCTACATCTCGCTGGGCGTCCTGCGGCTGCAACAGCAAAAACAGTCGGAAGCGGAGAAGCTGATGCGGGCGGCCGTCGAAAGCGACCCGGACAACTACCTGAGCCATTTCTACAGGGGCGTCGTCCTGCGCCTCGGCGGGCAGAACGAGGAAGCCGTCAAAGCCTACCAGCAGGCCGTCAAGCTCAAGCCGGATGCGGTGCGCGCCTTCACCGAACTGGGCTACGCCTACATCGGCATGGGGAAGGACGAAGAGGCGATTGAGGCGTTCAAGCAGAGCGTGCGCCTGGACCCGAAGAACGCCTACACTCTTAGGACTCGTAGCTACCTTTACCTGCGCCTCGGGCGCGGCATCCTCGCGGCCACGGACGCGATCAACTACATCAAGCGGCAGGGCTGGGGAGACGACCACTCGGCGTTCATGGCGCTGGCGGCAAACTTCGGATTCCGCCAGCAGCGCCGCGACAACCCTTACGCCGCCAAAGTCCTTGAAGACGCGGCGACGAAGCTGGACGCCACGGAGTGGCCGTACCCGGTCGTCCAATATCTGCGTCGCGCCATCACGGCCGAGAAGTTATTGGAGCAGGCGACCAACAACGACAAGTTGACCGAGGCTCACGCCTACGTGGGCCTGGACCTCGCGCTGGAGGGGCGCGACGAGGCGGCGCTCACACACCTCAAGTGGGTCAGGGAGAACGGCAACCGGAACTTCGTCGAATACAGGCTCGCTCTTGAGGAGATCGCCCGCATCGAAGCGAGGGCCGTCAAGCAGGGCCAATAAAGATGTCGGAGCGCAAGTGGAAACCGACCCGAGAGCAAATCCAGAATGCTTTCGGGAAAAAGATGACGGACGTAATCGGCCCGGGGTTGAAAATTCTGTTCTGCGGAATCAACCCGAGCCTTTACTCGGCGGCCGTCGGGCATCACTTCGCCCGACCCGGAAACAGGTTCTGGCCGACGCTCTACGCTGCCGGGTTCACAGACAGGCTGTTCAACGCGTTCGAGGACTCACAGCTTCTGGAGCGCGGTTACGGCATCACGAACGTGGTCGAGCGTGCGACGGCTTCGGCGGCCGAGTTACAGCCTGAGGAGTATGTGAAGGGCGGTAAAAGGCTCGAAGCGAAAGTGCGACGATACAATCCGAAGGTCGTCGCCGTGCTGGGGGTCGGCGCGTATCGTGCTGCGTTCGGGAAGAAAGACGCGTTGGTCGGCAGGCAGGACGAAAGATTAGGAGGAGCACAGGTCTGGGTGCTCCCGAATCCGAGCGGGCTCAACGCGCATTACAGGCTCGATGACCTGGCGCGAGTCTATAAAGAGCTGCGCACAGCGGTCGAGAAGAGTATGAAGTAACAACACAGCTTTCACTGTGCCATAAAACAGTTGTCCTTATCCTCGAAGCCGGGCGTTGACGAGCGCGCCCGGCTTCAGTGCGCTGCGGGCGCGGCGGCCGGCGCGACCGGGTGCGCGTCGGGCAGGAAGTAGAAGAGTATCGCCAGGACCGCGTAGACCGAGAGCAGTTGGACGCCTTCAAGCCAGTTGCTCTCGCCGTCGCTGCTGATCTGCTCGACGATGATGATGGAGACGACGACGGCGACGACCTCCGGCACGGTGAACTCCAAATTCATCGGCGTCCCGAAGAGGTAAGAGGCGAAGACCAATAGCGGCGCGACGAAGAGCGCGATCTGTAGGCTCGACCCGACGGCGATGCCTATGCTGATGTCCATCTTGTTGCGCAGCGCCATCAGGATGGCCGACGAGTGCTCGGCGGCGTTGCCGATGATGGCGACCACGATCACGCCGACGAAAACTTCCGTCAAGCCCAGCGACCCGCGCGCGCTCTCGACGGCCCCGACCAGAAACTCCGAGATGAGCGCGACGAAGGCTGTGGCCCCCAGCAGCACCCCGACCGACTTGCGCACCGACCACGGCGCATGCCCGCCCTCTTCGGCCTCCATGCGTGACAACTCCTCGCCGGCTGACACCTCCGAGCCCCCGCCGAACAGTTCCCTGTGCGTCACCAGCGAGAAGATCAGCGTCAGGGCGTAAGTCAGAAAGAGCACGATGGCGATGGCGAGCGAGAGTCCCTGCTCTTTCTCCGGCGTCCAGCCGCCCTGCGCGACGGGCACGGTGGCCGCCGCGTGGTGAAAGATGGTCGGGATGACGAGCGCGATGGCGGCGAGCGTGAGCGCCGTGGCCGAGACGCCGGCCGCCGTCCGGTTAAACTCCTGCTTGCGCCACTTCACCCCGCCCGAGAGGAACGAGAGCCCCAGGACGAGCAGGATGTTGCCGATGATAGAGCCTGTGATGGAAGCCTTGACGACGCCCGTCAGCCCTTTCGAGAGGGCGAAGAGCGCGATGATGAGTTCGGCGGCGTTGCCGAAGGTGGCGTTCAGGAGGCCGCCTACGCCCTGGCCCAGATGCTCTGCCAGGTGTTCGGTCGCACGGCCCATCCAGCCGGCCAGCGGGATGATGGCGAGGCACGAGACTATGAAGAGGGCCGTCGGGTTCTCAAAGGCCGGCACAAACCTGAGCGCGATGGCTATCGGCACGAACACCAGCAGCCAGTCGAGCCGCGGCCTCATCCACGAGCGGCGGCGATGGTGCTGCGGGCCGCCGGTCACTCCTACAGCGTCGGCGTTGTTCTGGTTTGTCATGACAACTATTTACCACACATTGGCCCAAACTAATCAAGCGAGTTGCCTCAAGGCGCGCGAGTCCGCTCGGGCCAATGTCTCTGGACGAGAAGTCAGGGCTAGGGGTTGGGCGCGGGCGCTCGCTCGCGGTAATAATCTTGAATGTAGTCCTTCATCCAGCGCTGCCAGAATTTCATCCCGTAGTGACTCCGCCTCCTTCTTCGCCTGCTCGCCCGTCCAGCGGTCGCGCGTGATGCGATAGATGGCGACGACCGTGCCCGTGCGGTCCTTCCCCTTCGCGCAGTGCACGAAGACGACGCCGTTCTCGGGCGCGTTGATGAGCGCGAGCACGCGCTCCATTTGCTCGTCGGTCGGACGGCCCAGCCGCCCGAACGGGACGTTGAAGTAGAGCATGCCCGCGGCGCGCGCCTCTCCCCCTTCCGCGATTGCGCGCTCGTCGTCGTCGCGCAGGTTGATGATCGTGTTGACGCCGAGCGCGGCGAGGTGGCGCAACCCGCCCTCGCGCGGCTGCCCCCCGCGGTACAGCCTCTCGTTGACCTGGTAGAAATTCGGCACCTCAAGCGCGCGCTGCTCGCTCCCGCGCGAGCCGTCTTGCGCGAGCGACACCGGCGCAATCGAAGCCAGCGTCATCAACCATAGTGCGGCGGCGGCGAGCACGGCCTTGCGGGCTCGGTTCTCGTCTGCGTGCGAAGTCATTGGTCTTACCCTTTCGGTTCGCGTAAACGTCGGCCCGGACGTTTTCATAAACGCCCAGTCGTCGGGTGTAGGGAGATGTAGGTCTGTACAAAGGTCAGGGGTTGAGCTAAGGATAGATTCAAGCGCGGATATTAGCAATAGCTACGCGGGAGACTTGTCAGCGCGCGCCGTTGCCCGTATCTTAAAGGTCAGCCGAAGCAATCAAAGAGCGCTGCGGAAGTCTTCTCGCCAGACTCGGCCCAGACAGCGTTGCGGCCGGTTATCTTTCGCCGCACCTCTCGGGCCGGACTTGAAATCTGCTGGCAGTACACGATAGCGTTGGTTTCGGCACACGAAAAAGATTATCTTTTGGCCGGACAAGGCAACGACGCCCCGAAAGCGCCGCATCTCAAGTCGGCGGAAGGCAATTACCGCCCTCCTTTGACAATCGGCGCTCGTCGCCTGCCGGTTCTGAAGTGGTAGTCGGAAGAAGAGGGGCATCTCTTCCGGCGGCCTCCAAGAACAAGGGACAAGTGACCGCAGCCGAAACCGAGACAACGCAGACGACGGATTACGCGCTGGCGCAAAAGGCGGCCGGGGGCGACATGCCAGCCTTCGAGGAGCTTTACCAGCGCCACAACCGTCGCGTTTACTCACTCTGCCTCCGCATGACGCAGAACGTCTCGGAGGCCGAAGACCTCGCCCAGGAGGTCTTCATACAGCTCTTTCGCAAAATAGGAAGCTTTCGCGGCGAGTCGGCCTTCACGACGTGGCTCCACCGCCTGACGGTCAATCAAGTTCTGATGCACTTCAGGAAGCGCAGCGTTAAGCTGGAGCAGACGACCGAAGAGGGCGAAACCCCCGTCCAGATTGTCATGGGGACCGAGAACCCCAACGCGATGCCCGTCGTTGACCGCATCGCGCTCGACAAGGCCATTGCGCAACTGCCACCCGGCTATCGCACGGTCTTCGTGCTGCACGACGTAGAGGGTCACGAGCACGAGGAGATAGCCCGCATGCTGGGCTGCTCGGTCGGGACCTCCAAGTCGCAGTTGCACAAGGCGCGCATGAAATTACGTAATCTGTTGAGGCAACAGAATGCGGCGCAATAGCTTCAAAGAGCGTCCGCCTGCTTCAGGCGGAAGTTAGCAGGCTTATGCAGTCTCCCCAAGATTGCTCAGGCCAGACCTCAAGAATGAGGTAGGCCACACGACGCCCCCAGCGTTTTGAGTTCTTCTGTATTAGCGATGCCACCCGCCTGGGCGGCAAGTTAGAGGTTAGAAAGATCATGAACTGTGAGAAGTGCCAGGAATTACTCAGCGACTTCCTAGACGGTGCGCTCGACCGCGATGACCACGCGGCCTTCAGCGCCCACATGGAGGAATGTTTCCCCTGCTTCAACACGCACGCTGAGCTGAATTCGATTGTCAGCTTTTGCCGCGAGCATCGCGGCGAGTACGTCGCCCCGCCCAACGAGCGCGCGCTGTGGCTGCGCATACGCAACACGGTCGAAGCCGAGTCGGCAACGGCTGCTGCTGCTACGGCGCGAAACACTGTGCCGGCGGCGCGTCGTGAAGGCTGGTGGTCGCGCGCGATGGGACGCAGTTGGGAACTCTCGCTCCCGCAGGTGGCGATGGCCGTAGTCGCCATCATCGTCGTCGCCTCGCTGGCAACGATCTTCGGCCTGCGCGGCTTGCAGACGGTCGGCATGGGCGACGGCGTGGCCTCGAAGGACATGAGCGGCCGGGGCGTGGCGGGCACTATCGCCGTCGGCGGCGAGAACGATCCACGCGAGGCCGACGTGACCAGACGGCTCTTGCAGGCCCAGCAGATCAAGTACTGGACGCAGGTCGTGGAGGAGCGCAAGGCGCACTGGAATCCGCAGGTACGTCAGGATTTTGAGCACAACCTCAACCTCCTGAACGAGACCGTCGAGGAGTCTTTGAAGAAACTCTCCGAGCAGCCGCACGACGAAGTGACAGAGGAGATGCTCAACGCCGCGCTCAGTGATAAGATGCAACTCCTCAAAGAATTTTCAGACCTGTGAGACTTAGCCGCCGGAAGACCTCTCCCGCAATGAGGAATACGCTACGAGGAGTTGGTGAACAGTAGAGAGATGAAAATTAGTATGCTCGACGCGCGCCGCGAGACTAAAACGGCGCGCGCCGTCCTGACCATGGCCGCCCTGGCCCTCATCGTCCACGCGGTCTCCCCCGCAGCCTTCGCACAGCGGAGCATCACGCGCAAGTACCCCGCGTCTAAAAACGTTCGCCTCGAAGTGCGCAACGTCTCCGGCACGATCACGGTCGAGACCTGGGAGAAGAGCGAGATTCTGGTGACGGCCAAGCTCTACTCGCCCGACGCCAAGTTCGCGCCCGAGCAGACGGAGAGCTGCATAGGCATCGACATCGTGCGCGACAACCGCGGGCGCATGGTCGGTGACATCAACTTCCACGTCAAGGTCCCCGTTAACTCGACCGTGGACATAGAGACCAAGCGCGGCAACATCAGCATCAACAACGTGCGCGGTGGGATGGTGCGCGCCCGCGTCTCCACGAGCGGCGACATAGACCTGACCGGGATTCGCGCCTCGGAAGTGATCGCCGAGAACGGCGTCGGCCACATGCTCTTCGACGGCGAACTCCTGGCGGGCGGCTCCTACACCTTCAAGTCGCTCTCGGGCGACATCAACATCAGCATCCCGCGCAACTCTTCTTTCAGCCTGGTCGCGAGCGGCCAACCGCAGTCAATTGATCTCAACGCGTTCGACAGCCGCGGGCTGAGCAATGTTGGCGGCGGGCGCAAAGTTTACGGCAACGTCGGCGACGGCCCGCGCGCGACGCTCACGGTCTTCAATCAGCGCGGGAGAATCTCTTTTATCGCGCGCTGAAGTTTCGAGAGGGGTTGGACGCCCTCCGTTGACGTATGCGGACGCCGCCCGCGATTTCCTTATCGTTCGGGCCGTCCGCATTTCTCTTTTTTGAGAGCCCTTCGATGCACAACTTCAAACCATCCTACAACGCGCGCGCATTCACTCTGCTCCTCTTCTGCGGCGCGCTCGCGCTCGTCTTCCCGCTGATGAGCGTCCCGGCACAGCAGCGCGGGCAGCAGAACGCGCCGGCCGTCGCCGCCGCCACGCCTGCGCTCAAACGCGCGACCAGCCGCCACGAAGTGCGGCGCTTCAACTACGGCAGCACCCTGACGCTCGTCGGCGCGCCCGCCGGCTCTATCACCATCGAAGCCTGGCCCAAATCCGAAGTTGAGATCACCGCCGAGCTTGAGCTTTACGCGAACACGGAAGAAGAGCTTGCGCTCCTGGCTACGGTCAACACTTTCACGATTGACGAAGACATCAACCACCTGCGCATCCTCACCACGGGCACGCACGACAAGCCCTACATGAAGCGCGTCGCGAAGAAATTCCCGAAGCACCTCCTCGGCCTACCCTGGAAAGTTGATTACCGCATACGCGTCCCCGCGATCTGCGACCTGGAGGTGGACGCCGGGCGCGGCCCCATCACTCTTGCGGGGGTGGAAGGCTCCATCAACCTCAAGGCGCTCGAATCGGACGCGACGCTCACGCTCACGGGCGGCGTGGTGAAGGCCACCGTCGGGGCCGGCTCCGTCAAGGTCTACGTGACGGCGCGAAGCTGGCGCGGCGCGGGCGCGCAGGTCGAGCTGGCGCGCGGCGACCTCTCAGTCGAGCTGCCCGCAGGCTTCAACGCGGAGGTCAGCGCCGACGTGCTCCGCACGGGCCAGATCGAGAACGCCTACGCCGAACTCGTCCCGCAGGAGCGCACGACCTTCACCCCGCGCTCCATCCGCGCACGCGCGGGAGCCGGCGGCGCCTTCCTCTCCTTCCGCGTCACCGACGGCACGCTCAGAATCGGAAAAGCAGTGACAAGTGACAAGTGACGAGTGACGAGTAAAACCCTCTTTCTTTAACTCGTCACTCGTCACTTGTCACTCGTCACTATTCTTATTATTCTGGCGGCGCTCTCTTATCCGAATCAACAGGCATACTTCTACCGATGATTAAATCAGACCGCTGGATTCGCCGCATGGCCGAGGAGGCTGGGCTCATCCAACCTTTCAACGCCCAACTGGTCCGCGAAGTCGAAGGCCGCCGCATCATCTCGGCCGGGGCATCTTCTTACGGCTACGACATGCTCCTGGCCGACGACGGCTTCCGCGTCTTCTCGCCGATTCACGGCCGCGAGATTGACCCCAAGCGCTTCGACGAAAGCTCGCTGGTCGAACCTCCTTTGCGCACGGCCGACGACGGCTCGCTCTACTACCTGATGCCGCCGCACTCTTACGCCCTCGGCGTCACGGTCGAGACCTTCCGCATGCCGCGCAACGTGACGGCCATCTGCATGGGCAAGAGCACCTACGCGCGCGCCGGCCTGATGGTCAACACCACGCCCCTCGAAGCCGGCTGGACAGGCCGCCTCGTCATCGAACTCGGCAACCTCGCCGACCTCCCCCTCCGCGTCTACGTCAACGAAGGCATCGGCCAGGTTCTCTTCTTCGAATCCGACGATGACTGCGACACCTCCTACGAAGACCGCGGCGGCAAATACCAGGGCCAGACCGGACTGACCTACTCACGATTATGAGATTTGTTTCGGGTGAAGCATAAACGGAGGTGAGCGTTGTTGAGATACTTCACGCCAGTCGTTCTTCTGCCGCCGCCTGACCTCAGCCGCGCCGCCGACCAGCCTGGTTCACGAACTAAGAAAAGGCAATGACATGATAATTCTTGGGATAGACCGCTCTCAGATTGAAGCGGGAGACACATCCGACATTGTGCAAGCCTTAGAGGTCTTCTCCCAGAGCAAGGAGGAAGCCATGAAGGCGCTAGGGAATGTCGTACTTGCCGTGTCGGGGTACGACGATGATCCGAGAGGCTTATGGACAATTTCGGAGGTGCGCACTTGGTTCGCAAGACTGGACAAAGAAGTGCCGCACATGCTCTTCTTTCTGAACCCTGAGTCGAAATCGGTCAAGTTCTACGCCCTGATGACCTGTGCGCTCGGTTCGACGGGAGGTGTTGCCAGCATCGATCCAGAGACCCTACAGCAATTCGTCATGCAAGGGTTCATGGGCATCAATGCGTTCTGCGAGGCCGTGGGCATCAACCCGGAGTGCCCGGAGCTAGTCAACCTGTCGGAGCGCATGGTGGATTCGCTCGTCTAGCCTCTTTCACAAAGCGGGGTCTCCCGGTAGCTCGTAGGCCAGCCCCATCGCCGTAAAGGCTCCCCAGTAGAGGGGCGAGGCGAATGGGGGGGTGGCCGCGTGCGCTCGGCGGTGCTCCTCGATGCCCCTTTCCACAAGGGCGCGATCTTCGTCCGGCAGACCGTCAAGGAGACCCTGTTCCCTGACAACAGAGCTAAGTTCATCGCCGGACGAAATCTCGTCTCTCAGCCAAAGTTGAGCGCGGCGCAAGGCTACTCCAACGGGCTGCCCCCGGCGCAGCTCCGCGTATAACCGACCCATCAGGAGCGAGGTTGAAAGGTCATCGACCTTCCAAAGACTGCTAACGACACAGTCGGCTCCGGCAAATAGGAATCCGCTCGACAACCCGATGAACTCATCCGTGGCACCGAACTGCACTACGCCGGATTCGCACGCGCTGAGGACAACAAGACTCGCCGCCGGAATGTGCAGCTCGGAAAAGATCTCGCCAAGAGAAAGCCAACGATCCTGCCGGTGGCGGTTCCCCAAGACGAGGCCCGAGTCCAGCGGATCGGTTGCATTGAACCGGGCGTGCCCGATGAAGTGCCACACCCTACAGCGCGGACGCGTATCGAGCAGGCGCTCTTTGGTAGCCTGCGGCCCTTTTATGGTTTCGCACTCGAACTGAGACGCGAAGTGGCGAACCTGGAGCGCTTCGTAGGCAGAGAATTGAAGGTCCAAAGTTGGATTCTCGACCAGCAGAAGTTGGTCGCCGCGACGTTTCTCCCGAGAGGCGCATCGTTGGAGGATGGATAGGCTCGGCGCGTACGAAACCTCATAGAGGTCGATCAGGCACGTTTCGAAGTCGATTGGGCATGCATGCAATGGTATGCGGTGCAGAAAGCGGTGCGGTACGAGGATGAGCCGCTGGGTTCGAAGCTGACGAAGCACCGGTAGGAGGGGCCTCAATAAGCACCGTCCGAGGCGGCGCAGGAAGCGGGGGATGTTGGTGCGTATAAGCGGCTCGGACCACATCGCCCCTGAGTCTACCCAGTTCGCCCAGGTCGCCGAAAGCGAATCCAGTTCGGCTTGGTCAAGCTCGGGAAGGGGAACGACCTGGATTCGGGAACGCGAGATCACGAAGGCCGTCCCGATGCCGCCTGCCGTGGTGAAATGGATGATGGCCGTTCGCTGATCCGTCGGAATGAGCGCTTTGATCTGTGCGTAGCGTATCGGTGTAACCGGGTTGTCCGGGTTAAAATCGGGGTCGTATCGACTGCGGATCTCCGCGATAAAGTCGTCATATTCACGGCGTAACTGCTCAATGGCATCAACCTCGGCAGGACTTTTCTTAGTTGGTGTCTGCATGAGACCTGCCTGCCTGCGAAGCCGTGTACGCAGCTTGGTGTGTCGATCTGCGACCGAGGCCGGGGCCGAATGGGGCCGAAGGTCACGTTCGGCCAGGAGGTCCATCAACTGACGAGACCGAGCCGCTTCGGACACTTCTACGGCTCTCCGTAGTGCTTTCACCCTGCCGGTAGCGCTGCGGAGGGCTACCTCGACCTGTAGGAGTAAGGCAATCTCGTACATCAAGACGGCCTCGGCGTGAAGGCGCTTCCGCTGATCGTGGTTAAGGAACTGGCTGCGCAACGACTCTGCGAAGAAAAGGGCCTTGTCGTAGGCGTTACACGCCTGCCGAACCCGTCGCACGTCTACGTTCTCAAGGTCCTGGAACGCCTGGTGCTTGAGTATCTGCCCCATCGCGGCCCAGGCGTGTTGCCTTTCAAGAAGATAGATCGCATCCCCTCCCGCCGCGCGGTCGTGGCAGGCCACTCCTTTTGCCATGAACTCCAGTGCGGACGCAGGGTCCCCGGCGAGGTCGGCCAAGTGGCCTCGGGAGGCGAGCGACTCCCCCAGGTCTGCACAGCGTTCGCGTGACGCCTCGGCCAGGCCGGTGCGAATCTGGATGGACTCGTCCACGAGACGCGTCGCCTCTTTCAGGTCCCGGTCGAGGATGGTCCAGGCGAGAGCGTTGAGCGAGCGGGCGACCTCTGCGAGGTGCTCCGGCTCCTCCAACGCTAACTCTCGGCGTATAGCCAGGGCCTTCTCGAAGCACAGGCGCGCCTCTTCCAGACGACCCGACTCGAAAAGCGCGCACCCCTGGTTGTGAAGGAGCGTCCCTTGATGTTCAAGCATGCGCGGTGAATCAGCCGGGCTTTCCGCAAGGACGCTCAGCGCTTCGCGGGAACGCTCGACGGCGAGTTCTGCGTCTCCCAGGTCGCTATCGAACAAGGATAAGTTCGTGAGCGCAGCCGCCAAATCCCGCTTACTAAAGGGCAACGCCTGCTTGCCTGCGAGCCGGACGTGAAGATCAAACGAGCGCTTTTGCAGCTCGCGCGCCCGCTCAAGCTTATTCTGCTTCCGCAGGAGCAGGGCGAGCTCTTCGAGTGCTGTCGCCAGGAACGCCTCCGCGCCCAGCGATTGGGCCGTCGTGCGCTCCAACAGGATGATCGCCTCTTCCAGCCGCTCTTGCGCGATAGTTTGGCGACCCTTGCGTTTTTCGGACATTGCCAAAAGGGTCAGGCAAGCTCCCCTTTCAACGTCCGCCGCTCCCGGTGCGACCTGCTCGATGCGCTCCAGGGCATCGAGGGCGATGGCGAGTGTTTGAGCATCCTCTTCATCGTACTCTTGTTTGAGCAGTATGCCCGCGAGCGCCATGGCGGCGTCATACTGGATGGGCAACCCTTGCGGATTCGGCAAGGCGCGCGCACGGTCGATGGTCTCGCGCAACGCGGCCACGGCTGCCGGAATCTCTTGCAGGCAGAGCGCGGCACACCCGTGCCTGTAGGAGAACGTCCCGAGAAGAATGCCGGCGTCGAGTTCTCTCGCCAATCTGGGTGCCATCCGCGCCATCTCGCGGGCCATAGAGTAGACGAAGTCAAGCTGGCCGGGTGCCTCTTCGGGGACGGACGACCACGAGCAAAGAGCAAACCAGGGTTGAAAGACCACGAGTTGAGCAAGTGCATAGTCTTGCTCCTCGCGGTACGTCAGGTCGTAGTCGTCAGGTGAAATCGGCCCACCCTTGCGCAGGTCAGACAGCATCCGCGTCCACCCGGAACTCAGATCAGCGTCAGGCTGTTGGCGCAGTACGGAAAGGGCTTGTTCGAGCGCCGCCACATGACCATAGGCGAGAAAATGGAGCACAAGCCCCTTCCAGTCGCTTGCCGTTGAGAGACGCTCGACCGTGTCTCGGAATAACGCGTCGAGGATTGTTTCGCGCATTGCTCATTCTCCGAGGGCCATGCTGACGCAGCGGATTAACGGGAAATACCGCTGAAGCCGGTCGCGCAGTTCGGTGTGTAGCGTGATGGGCACCGGGGCCATATCGTCAACGCGAGAAACGTCGATGGTGCGTGACGTGGAGAGCTTGCTGTCCCAGGTCGAGAGGTATTCGGCGGGAGCTGTAAGCGGTTCGAGTCCGCTCACTATCGGCAGGGAATCAAGTAGCCCTTCGACATCGAGCGTCTCTGAGAGCGGCTCTGACCGCACAAGCAGGAGTACCGTCTCGACGCCGGACGGCCCGTTCAACGGCCAGCCTTTCGTGGGTGAATCCGCGGGCAAGAGCAAGCGCTGAACCGCCGCCTCCGGCGCCGGGCGCAGGTTCCACTGCCCCTTCTCCCACGGGTATAACGGAATGGCTTCACCCTGCGATGGAATCCAGATCACGTACGGGTAGCA
This sequence comes from uncultured Acidobacteriota bacterium, assembly GCA_963711585.1. Taxonomy (GTDB): domain Bacteria; phylum Acidobacteriota; class Blastocatellia; order Pyrinomonadales; family Pyrinomonadaceae; genus QHXM01. Next base: position 322,481 of record CAVQEU010000002.1, read on the forward strand.
CGGCTGGCTCAGCGACACCTCCAGCCGTATCTTATCCCCCGGAAGCAGCGGCAGCGTATCGGGATCTGAAACGTGAAGGGACGGGTCGGCTCCGGCCCCCTTCCGGAGCACGAATACATCCAGCGTCGCCGCCAGCGGATTGTTGCCCGTCTCGCTCAGTTTCCGCAGTATGCTCTGGCGGGCCTTCTCTGCGCTCTTCGTGTAGTCCGCATACAGAAGGGTAGTCAGATCGAACCGCAGCCGCGCCACGTCGCAGTCCTCTAACAAGACCGGCACGATCCTACCCGTGCGATTCTCAAAGGCCCACTGCACCTCCGACTGGACCCAGGTGGACTCAACCGAGCGTGTGGAAAGAACAACGATAAACCATCCCGTATTGTTGAGCATCGCTCGAATGCTGTCCGAAAGATTGTCTCCGGCGCGGATGTCGGATTGATCATAGACAGGGGTATAGCCAGCCGTGCTCAATGCGGAGACGATCTCACCCTCGACAAAATGCCGGTCGCGGCTAGCGTAACTGATGAATACTCGCTTGTTCATCCGCGCCGACTCACTCTGCTGAGAACAACAGTTCGACTTTTTGTAGAACAGGGGACGGCCAACCTCGGGTGAAGCATAAATCCCGGGCTGGTGCCGGTCCAGCGCTTGAAGGCGCGCGAGAAGGCGGCCGGGTCGGAGAATCCCACCAGGTAGGCAGTCTCGTTCACGGAGACTTTTTTCCCGCTCAAGTAGTGGAGCGCTAGCTGGTGGCGCAATTCGTCCAACACCTTTTCGAAAGTCACGCCCTCCGCTTTCAGTCTGCGAAAGAGTGTCTGGCGGCTGAAGCCTAGTTTGTTAGCGATCACGTCCATGCTCGCTTCGCCGGTGTGCAGGATGGGCATCAGCAGGCTCTCGACGCGGCCCCTGGTTGTTTTAGAACTCTCAAGGCTCTTGAGCAGCGCCTCCGCGTGTGCGCTCAAGACGCCGAAGACGTAGCGGTTGGTGCGTGGCATCCTGATGGACAAAAATTCTTCGTCCATCAGCAGCGCGTTCATGTGGCTGCCGAAGACGAGCGGTACGCCGAAGACCCTGTCATATTCAGCGCGGTAGCTCGGCTCCTGGTGTGTGAAGTGAATCGCTTTGGGGTAAGGCCACTTTGCGAAATCGCGTGTTGCTCCGAAGTGCTCCCGCGCGCCGCAAATGTTCCGCGCGAAAGCTGATTCCGTGAGCAGCCGGTTGTCTGCGTAGAGGTGGCTCGTGTACTTCAGCCAGACCTCGCCCCCGTCGCGGACGAGTTCAACGTGGTCCGAGACTTTCGCTGCATCCTCGTCGAGCATCAGGCGCGCGTAGCGGTTGATCTGCCGACGCGCCTCCTCTGTGGTTTCGGCGGCCTCGCCGATGAGCCCCACAATCGAGATCTCCTGCAACCTGCTCGACTCGCCGAACAGCAGCGCGAGGGCAGGTTCGTTGCACAGCTCGACGCCTGCCTCCATCAGCGCCACGTAATTCGACAAGGGGACGCGGTTGTCCTGCTCCTGTATGTCGTCAGGGCGGATGTGCGAGCGCGCGAGCAGCGTCCGGCGATCCGCGCCTCTCGCGACGGCGAAATCTATAAAAGCTTTCGGATAGCCGGCGGCAATTGTCGGCTCAGCCATCTCCTGCCGTCTCCCTGCAACCTGCGGTCATGTTTTTGATACCTGGCGTCATGTCCCCCAAGGGTCTGCCGTGGATAAGATAAGTCCCGCATGGACAATCCTAGTGGGACAAGCGTGACAACTGCAACGCCGCGGCTCAAGGCCAGAACGGCCGGCGCATTCTATTTAATCACCATCATCGCGGGCGTGTTCGCCGAAGTCTTCGTTCGCGGCGCACTAGTCGTGCGCGATGACGCCGCGGCAACGGCGACGAACATTTTGGCACACGAGTCGTTGTATCGTGTCGGCTTGGCCGCCGATCTCATCATGCTCGCGTGCTATCTCGCCGTGACGCTCCTCTTCTACGACTTGTTCAAGCCCGCGGGCAGGAGCCTCTCTTTGCTCGCCGCGCTCTTCAGCCTGGTCGGGATCGCCGTCCTGGCCGTCAACTCGCTCAACCACCTTGCCCCTTTGGTCTTCCTCGGAGGCGCTAACTACCTGAGCGCGTTTGAAGCGAATCAGTTGCAAGCCTTTGCGCTCTTGTCTCTCAGAATGCACGCGCGTGGCTACACCGTCAGCGGGGTGTTCTTCGGCATTTACTGCCTGACGATTGGATATCTTGTTTTCAGGTCGGGCTTCCTGCCTCGGATAGTGGGGGGCTTGATGGCCGTTGGCGGTCTGGGCTACCTGACCAACAGCTTCGCCGTCTTCCTTTCGCCTGCGCTCGCGGCTCGTCTCCCGGACGTGACAATCCTCGGCGGAATTGCGGAACTATCTCTGTGCCTGTGGCTCCTGGTCATGGGCGTTAATGTCCCGAAGTGGGAAGAGAAAGCAAGCGCTCGGCAATTTGGCGGAGCATAGTTAAGGAGAAATGAATTGGGCTCGATGAAGAAAGCCGGAACAGCCTTGGACGACATCAAGGTCCACGTGAGGTTCAAGATTTCAGCCCTGTGGGCGAGCGTGATGTTCTGTTACATCTACGGGGATTATTTTTGGCTCTACGCGCCTGGGAAGCTGCAAGGGATGCTGGAAGGAAAAATGGTGCCGCTCGGGCCGACGACTCAAGGCGTTCTGTTGTTCACCTCCGTCTCGATGGCGATTCCGGCCGTCATGATTTTTCTGTCGCTTGCGTTAAAGGCCAGCCCGAGTCGCTGGGCGAACATCATCCTGGGCGTGGTCTATACGGTGTTCGTGCTGATTACGATGCCGGGTGCCTGGGCGTTCTACATCTTCCTGGGAAGCGTTGACGTAGTACTCACGACGCTCATCGTCTGGCACGCATGGAATTGGCCCAGGCGGGAAGCGACATAATCGGCCACACACTCACACTCAGTCAGGTCGTTCCGGTAGTCCCAAACCTGCTCAAGACGCAGAGGCTTAGCGTGTGAAGGGGTGGCGGCCCCTTGCAACTATGCCTATGAATGAGGCATCATAGTTGCCGGCTAATCCTTCTCTCTTGCATCAACGGTGATGCGCCCCTTGCCTGACGATTGGCGGCGGCGTTCGGATAGTTCGAGAGCGGGTTGATATCAACTTGCAGAAGTCGCCCCCTTGAAGGGGTGCATCCGAACCTAAGCCTCCGGCAGCGACCGTTACTCCGAAGCACACTTTCGATTCGAAACTTCTCTTAACACTCCAAAAGGGAGAGGTACATTTATATGAGTATGAAACTATACGTCGGCAACCTGTCGTTCCAGACTACGAGCGAGGACCTGCGGGATTTGTTCGCGCAGGCCGGCACGGTCGAGAGCGCTTCGGTCGTCGAGGACCGCGACACGGGTCGCTCCAGAGGCTTCGGCTTCGTCGAGATGTCGTCGAAGGAAGAGGGCGAGGCGGCCATCACGCAGTTCAACGGCAAGGAAGTCAACGGTCGCGCTTTGAACGTCAACGAGGCCAAGCCGCGTGAAGATCGCGGTGGTGGCGGCGGACGCGGCGGCTACGGCGGGGGCGGCAACCGTGGCGGCGGCGGTGGTCGTGGTGGTGGTCGTTTCAATCACGGCGACGAGAATCGCGGCAACCGCTGGTAAGAACCTTTAATATAACCAGCGACCCTTTATGGAAAGCGCCCCTGGCAGCGATACGATTGAGGCCGGGGCGCTTTCAGTTTTAAGAACAGAGCGGGGTCGCAGCGTCAGATTCGGTGGTGGAGTATTAAGAAAGAAGTGTTCATAGCTTGCCCTGTCTGTTTTTCGGGAAACTGCTTTCAACTTGAGCGACCGGAGCGAGAGTTCTCCTGTGATGATTGCGGGTTCGTCTTTGCCGAAGACAGGGGAGCGAATATCTCCGAACCTGAAGAATGTATTTTTTGCGGGGGCGGACACTTCTATTTCGAATCGCCACTCGATCTATCTTTCCTGGGCCGCGCGTCGATCTGTTACGCCTGCGAAGCCAGGTATAAGGGAGTCGTCATAAATAACCCGGACGAATCATATAAACCGGAAGCCGCGCGCGGCGCACGCGGGTCAAAAGCCGCCTCGCGTTGGAGAGAGAGAGTCGAACGTTATGGCAGACGAACCGGGACGTGAGCTGGTCGCGGGCGCGAGACTCAATTGAGAATCTTGGGGGTTCACCACGCGTGAACCAAAAACATGTTGTTTCTCATTCAAAAAGACACACATGGCTATTACAAACAGAAGCGCGGTAAGTTGCCGAGACGTTTCTGCCGTGTAAACCCCCAGAGATGAAGGCAGGTCGGGATTTTAATTTCAGGAGCTTCATGAGCAGCAAATCAAGTCTTAGCGTCAAAGCGGCGGGCATCAACTGGATAACAGCGAGCTGGATGATCATCTTTCATCTGGGCGCGATAGCCGCACTCTTTATGTTTAGCTGGCAGGCTTTAATAGCCGCCGCCGCCCTCTGGTGGGTGGCCGGGAGTCCGGGCGTCGGCATGGGCTTTCACCGTCTTCTCACGCATCGCGGGTACAAGACGCCGAAGGCGGTCGAGTATTTCCTGACCGTCTGCGGGACGCTCGCGCTCGAAGGCGGCGCTATCAACTGGGTCGTCACGCACCGCATACACCACGCGCACACGGACGCGCCCGGCGACCCGCACACGCCGCGCGACGGCGGCTGGTGGGCGCACATGGGCTGGATTCTCAGGGGTACGGCCCAGAAGCATGAAGACTCGGCCCTGTGGCGCTACGCCCCGGACCTGATGAAGGATGGCTTTCACCGCTGGCTCAACCACTTCTACTACGTGCCGCTGGTCGTCTGCGGCATTGCGCTCTTCGCGCTCGGCGGGTGGTCTATTCTGATGTGGGGTATCTTCTTCCGCGTGACGTTCAACCTGCACGCGACCTGGCTGGTCAACTCCGCGACGCACATGTGGGGCAAGCGGCGGTTCGCCACCAATGATGATTCGACTAATAGTTGGTGGGTCGCGCTTCTGACCTTCGGCGAGGGCTGGCACAATAATCACCACGCGCACCCGACTTCGGCCCGCCACGGGCTCACCTGGTACGAGATTGATTTCAACTGGTGGGGCATACGCCTGCTCCAATTCTTCAAGCTGGCGAAAGGGATCAAGCGCGTCCGCCTGAACGCCGCCAACGCCACGTGGCAACTCTACTCCGGCCGCGTCCGCGCCAAAGGAGACGCATGAAAGAGCTGAGAGAGCAGGGCATCTACGCCTTGCCTGACGGGAGAGAGTTCGTGGCGCACGCGGTCTTTCGCGGCGGGTACGTTCTTTACACTCCTGGGGACTGGGAGTTTTCCGGCATGCATTTCTATGAGACTAATGCCACAGGGCAGATTCGTTCCAAAGGGCAGCCGACCTCCTGGCGCATCGAAGACCTGACCGATACCAGCAGGACGGCCCGCTCTCGCTCAAGGAGCGGCGCCGCGCAAACACCGTACGTCATCTAGAGCAGTTTTCAATCGGCAGTGTAACCGTAGGGGCAGGGCTTGTCCCTACGGTTATAACTAACGTCCTACATCCAGCATCATCCTCACGCAGGCAGCGCGCGCTCTCTCTCCTTCATCGTGCGCCGTCCGACGGGTGTTATAACTCTTTCATGTGGTATACTCTGTATGTGCTATACTCTGTACGTCAATAGATGGCAGTTATTGTTCTTTAGAAAAAATTCACCTCTCGACATCGGGACCGGGCCACAGCGACCCTCTTCTTGTGCCGTCTGTTGTTTTTTCAAACGCGACTGTAACAAGGAGAGCTTCGATGTCTAACTTCGCCGCGCGTCGAAATTCAATCCGAAACAATCTTTCAGGCTCGCTACCCCACCGGGCACAGGCGCGTTCGTCCGCGCGGAGAGTAAGTCTCTCTCCGTTGTGGCACACAATTTCGAGAGGGGATGAGAGATGAGCCGCGAGCGGAGTTACACATCGGAGACGTGTGCGTGGTGCACGGGGACTGGAAAGCGGGCCATTTCCGTAGGCTACGTTGTCTCCTGCCTGGTCTGCGGCGGGAAGGGTAAAGTCCTGGTGGCTGAGCCCTGCGGCCCGTGTCGCCAGTGCGAAGGGGGCGGCAGGCGCAACTTAACCTCCCCATGCCTGACCTGTGCAGGGACGGGCTGGGCGGGCGTGGTGCAACAGAGGTAGCGCGATGAAAATGCACTGCCACCGCTGCGGGAGGATGTTGCGACTCTGGGAGACGAAGTGCCCTTACTGCTACCGCTCGGCCCTCAGTTGGCCGCACGTCATCGCCGCCGCAGTCTTCGTCGGGGCGGCCATTTATTGGCTCAAGTTTTCTTAGCGCCCGCCCGAAGACGGTGTTGCCCCCCAACTGAAAACTGACTTTCCGAAGCGAGCCGAAGCGCGGGAGCCGAGACATCTGTATGGACGAAACAAACAAAAAGGAAGACAAAGCATTCGACGGCGCGGCGAACGAGGAGCAGTGGCCGGGGATAGATTCAAGGTACAGGCTGATCGTCGTGGCGGCTTTGAGAAGCAAGCAGCTTCTGCGCGGCGCGTCACCGCGAATTACGGCCGACCCGCTGAAGCGCAGGAACACGAGCATCGCGCTCGAAGAGGTCAAGCAAGGGCTCGTACCTTTCAGACTCATCGAGAAGGACGAAGAGAACAACGGCGACGGCCAGCAGGAAGGCGGGCCGCTGTGAGTACGATCAGCGCGGAGCAATTCGGTCAAATCTGCGACGACGTGTGGCGCGACCGTGCCGCCGTCCTGTCGCGGCGCGGTATTTTGAGCGTTGAGGACGCGCTGGTCAGGGCCGTGTACTGGAGAATCCGTAAAGCCGGGGGCGAGCCGGACCGCATTATCGAACACTACTCCTCTTTACTCGACAAACTCGTGCAGCGGTGCAGGGACGAGGCCGCGCGCAGTTGTTAGGAATGACAGGTTTCATCGTCGAAGAGGAGCCATGCAGGAAGGACTGAGGGAGCGCGGCATTTATGCCTTGCCGGACGAAAGCGAAGTGATCGCGGTCATGGACATACGGGGCGCTTACCTGCTCTATTCCCCGTGCGATTGGGCTCTCTACCCGCACGTTCCCGCCCTGTACGAGGTCTATGCTTCGGGGCACATACATTACAGGGGGAAACAGACCTGCTGGCGCATTGAAGATTTGAGTGACACGGGCCGGACGGGAGGGCGGGCGTAACCGGCGCGGCCGAAGAGTTGATGAGTTGTTGAGATTGAAGCGAAGGGCTTCCCGAAAGTAACGACATGTAAGATGAACGGGCTGCGGGTCTATACCAATCATTCGGGCACGGACGAGCCCGGCGCGCGCGCCACGTTCTACAGCAGGCGGGCCGACGGCCCCTTTTACTGCTGGTTCTATGAGGAACAGGCCGGACACTGGCATGTCGGCCGTGTGCACCTGCCCGACCTGGCCCTGAGATTGCTCCGCACCACGAGTTGGAGGTCCGTCCCGCCAGAGTTGCAGGCGAAAATGAGCGAGCACTATCTCGAATAGCCGCCGGGAAATTAGACGCGACGAAGACGTACAACCGGAATGTGAAGTAATCTGATGCTTGAAAAAAATTTCCCGATTAAAAACCTGATTCTCGCCAGCCTCCCTCGTAATGAGTATGCCCAACTGCTCCCAGACCTGGAGGCGATCGAGTTGCCGCCCGGCGAGAAACTTTACAAGTCGGGCGACGTTATCGAGCACGTCTATTTTCCCGGCGACGGGCTGGTCTCTCTCGTCACACACATGAACGACGGGACGACAATTGAAGTGGGCATCATAGGCCGGGACGGGATGGTGGGCATCCCCGTCCTACTGGGGAACGACATAGCATTTGAAGAGGCGATCGTGCAGATCGCCGGCAACGCGGTGCGCATGAGGTCCGGGGTCTTCAAAGATGGGTTGAAGAGAAATCATAGCCCGCTCCTCACCGGACTGCTGCTGTACACGCGCTCTCTGATGAAGCAGGTCGGGCGGACCGCCGCCTGCAACCGCATACACACGGTGGAGGAGCGGCTTTCGCGCTGGCTGTTGATGTGCCACGACCGCATGGAGTCCGACGAGTTGCCGCTCACGCAGGAGTTCATTTCCAACATGTTGGGGACGCGCCGGGCGAGCGTCGGCACCGCCGCGACGGGGCTGCAAACGGAAGGGCTGATTCGCTACTCGCGAGGCCATATCAGTATTTTGGACAGGATTGGGCTGGAAGAGTACTCCTGCGAGTGCTATCTCGCGGCTAAAAGTTAGGCCGACCGACGAGCATTTGAGAATTTTTTCGTTCAGCCGAAAATCACCGATTCTTATGCGCGTTGGCGCGCATAAGCTGGTATACTCCTACTGAACAACTCGTCGCTCGACATCGGGATTGAGTGCCTTAGCTCCCTCCTTGTGCCATTTGCTTTGTTGTTTACTCCCCCTTTGACCGGCAGGGCGTAGATTCAGATTCGTTAGAGCTTTCCCTAATAACTGATCCGGCAGAAGAAGATTTATGAAAATATTACTGTACAACCCCGACAACGGGGTCACGCGCAATTTCATGCCTCACCTCTGGATGTTCCTGCTCCAGGCGCTCACCCCGCCGGGCCACGAGGTGATTCTCATCGACGGCAACGCGCGCGCGATGACGGATGACGAGATCGTCCGCTTCGTGCGCGAGCAAAAAATCGGATTGGTCGGCATCGGCGCGATGACGAGGATGGTGGCGAAGGCGTACCGTGTCGCGGACGCCGTCCGCGCGGCGGGCGTCCCCGTCGTCATGGGCGGGCCGCACGTGACGGAAGTGCCGGACGAAGCGCTGGGCCGCGACGGAGGCGTGCGCCACGCCGACGCCGTCGCACTCGGCGAGGCCGACGAGACCTGGCCGCTCATCGTCGAAGACGCCGCGCGCGGGCAACTCAAAGACATCTACCAGCCCGAGCGCGACGCCAAAGGGTTGGACCGCAAGCCGAGCCTGCAAACTTACCCGTTAATCCCCTGGGAAGCTCTCGAACTCGAACAGTTCAGTCTCATCCCGCGTTTCCTGCGCCCCTTGATGAAGCGAATGGGGAGCGGCTGGGGCTCGTTCTACGTCGTCCCGATAGAGACGGGCCGGGGCTGCCCCTACGGCTGCGAGTTCTGCACCGTCACGGGCTTCTTCGGCGACTCCATACGCTTTCGGACTAACGAGTCGGTCGTCGAAGAGTTGTTGCGCCTGAAGGAGCGCGCGCGCCGCGAGCGCGGGCAGGTCGCGGCCTTCTTCATAGACGACAACCTCGCCATCAACATCAAGCGCACGAAGTCGCTCCTGCGCGACATCATAGAGGCCCGCGCGCAGGTGCCATGGGTCGCGCAGATCAGCGCCAACCTGCTCAAGGACGAAGAACTCGTTGACCTCATCAAAGAGTCGGGCGGCAAGTGGATCTTCATCGGGATGGAGTCCATAGACCCCGCAAACATGGCGGACGTGAACAAGAATTTCAGCAAGCCGGGCGAGTATCGCGCCGTGCTCGAACGCCTCGCCGAGCGCAACGTCTACGCCATCACCTCGTTCATCTTCGGGATGGACAACGACACCGTGGGCGTGGCCGGGCGCACGATCTCGGAGATTGAGTCGTGGCCGCCGGGCCTGCCCGTCTTCGGCCAGTTGACGCCGTTTCCGGCGACCCCGCTCTACACGCGATTGGAGAAGGCCGGACGCTTAGCGCGCCCCAAACACTGGCTGGACTTCGCGCCGTTCGTGATGGCGCACGAGCCCCTGAAGATGTCCATCGAGGAGGCGCGGTCCGAGACCAAAAGCGCCTGGGCGGCTTCCTACAGCCCCGAGAGGAACGCGCAGGCGGTTGAATCCATCAAGGACCAGCACGTCAAGTATCAGATCATTCACCTGGTCTCGCGCCTCTTCTTCCGCGGCATCTACTTCCCGCAGATGGGCAAGCGCGCCTGGCTCAAACTGATCGCGCAGAACCGGCGCACGATCTTCAAGCTGACGAGAGAGGCCGTCGCCACTTTCCGCGGCGACAAGAAGAGGAAGAAGAGGGAGGCGAGGTCGGCGACCGTCGTCGCGAACGAGCGTTGAAGGTTGGGGAGGCGTTGTAAAGCCTCTGCCGTTCGGTCCTGAGTTTCAGGATGCCTTGCTCGGGCCTCTTTCATGCGTGAGTGGGACGTCATAGTCGTCGGCGGGGGCGCGGCCGGACTTTTCTGCGCGTTTCATGCGGGCAGGCGCGGGCGCAGAGTCCTGGTGCTGGAACACGCCGAGCGGGTCGGCAAGAAGATAGCCATCTCGGGCGGCGGGCGCTGCAACTTCACCAACATTCACACCACCGCCGAAAATTTCATCTCGGCCAACCCGCACTTCTCAAAGTCAGCCCTCGCACGCTACACGCCCGCCGACTTCGTCGCGCTCGTCGAAAAACACGGCATCAATTACCACGAGAAGAAACTGGGCCAGCTTTTCTGCGACGGCAGCTCGCGCCAGATTATTGACCTCCTGCTCGACGAGTGCCGCGATGCCGGCGTCGAAATACGCTGCCGGTGCGAGGTGCGCGAGGTGCGCAAGCGGGATTCGTTCGAGCTGGAAACCAATCAAGGGGTTTTCAATTCGTCCGCGCTCGTCGTCGCCACGGGCGGGTTGTCAATCCCGACGCTGGGGGCGACCGATTTCGGCTACAGGCTCGCGCGACAGTTCGGCCTGCGGATTGAGGAGCCGAGGCCCGCGCTGGTGCCCTTCACCCTGGCCCCGCGGATTTTGGGCCGGTTGGCGACCTTGAGCGGCGTCTCGCTCGACGCGCTCGTGAGTTGTCGAGGCCGTGAGTTCCGCGAAAACATACTGATCACTCACAGGGGCTTGAGCGGCCCGGCCATCCTGCAAATCTCTTCCTACTGGCGGCCCGGCGACGCCGTCGCAATCAACCTCCTGCCGGAAGAAGACCTCGCACACTTGCTGACCCGCGAGCACGACGCCGAGGTCGAACTGGTCAACCTGCTCGCACGTTATCTGCCGAGGCGCTTCGCGCAAGCCTGGTGCGAGTTGTACGCGCCTTCTAAAAGACTCAGGAACTACGGCGCACGGGAAATCCAGGGCATCGCGCAGAGCGCCCACGAAATGCGAATCACGCCGTCGGGGACCGAAGGGTTCAAGAAGGCCGAAGTGACGGCGGGCGGCGTCTCGACCGCCGAGCTTTCTTCGCAAACGATGGAGGCCGCGCGCGCGCCCGGGCTCTACTTCATAGGCGAGGTGGTGGACGTGACAGGCCAGTTGGGCGGCTTCAACTTTCAGTGGGCGTGGGCCTCCGGCCACGCCGCCGGGCAGCACGTTTAAGCCCGCGTTTATGGCACAATCTTTTTCTGTTGACAGGGCCACCCGCGAGATATATTTTCTTTCCCGATTACCAAAGCCTTACCATTTAAAGACCCATTGAATTGTGCTGATGTAGGCTTTCATCGTGTCAGCCTCACCAAACTCAATGAGGGTCTCGCCCAGAGAAGTACATAACTCAAACCATCAGCGAAGTGATGCCCAAGGCTTAATCCTTCGAGAGCCGGAGGTGGACATGACCACAAAAGAGAACGGCGACGAGACGCGCTTCGAGCGGGTCAGAGGAATCCTGCGCGACGCCGCCGACGGGCGCGAGGCCGCTTACGGGGGCTTGCCCCTCTGGGAGTTCTCGCGCGAGAAGTTGCTCGACGCGAAGCTGCATGGCGTTCAGTTGATCGCGCCGGAGCCGGCGGCGGCCGGTGAAGCGTCGTCGTCGTCGTGCTGCGCGCATCACGTCGCGGGCGCGGTCGAGGCGGCCGGGCGCGCGGCGCGCTCTGGATTCGTCCAGGGCCTGCGCGGCGAGCCTCCGTTCGACGGCTCGCAGTTCCCGCCGCTCCCCTGGGGCGGGAAACCTGTCGCGCCAGAGCAGATTCAGTTCATAGGCGATTGGATTGACGACAACTGCCCGGCCGATGAGGAGGAGGAAGGAACCGCCTACAGCTTCGACGTGGACGCCATCAAGACCGAGCGGACGGAGAGCGCCGTCGCGCCGCTCGTTGAGCTGCGCCGCACGCGACACGAGTTCCGTCCGGCGGCGGCCGGCGAATACAAGTTCCGGCGCGGCGAACTTAAACAGCGCATGAACGTGGACTGCATGGAGGAGTCGCAGGTCGAACGCTTGCGCGCGGCCTTCCGCGAGCTTTACGAGTTGAACAAGTGGCCGGAAGACAGCCGCAACTATAACAACCTCGCGCTGATTCACCAGAACCACTGCCAGCACGGCTGGGAGCGCTTCGTGACCTGGCACAGAATCTACCTCTACGAGTTCGAGCAGGGGCTACAGGACCACTTCCCGGACGTGACGATGCCCTACTGGGACTGGGTCATGCCGCAGTACAGGCCCGCGCAGCCGGACAAGGGCTGGAGACTCCCGAAGGCGTTTCAGGCGTACCTGACGGAGGACTCGCTCAGGTTCCTCGACAAACACGGCATCCCCACGAACAAGCTGAAAGACCTGGTCCGCCAGCCGGGCAAACTAGACCCGGCCTTCCCGACGCTGACAAAGTTCTTCGCCGCCGTGGTCGGGGCCGGGGTCGGTGAGGAATACACGAAGGGCGACTATCGCAACCGCTTCATAGACGCGCTGCTCGACGCCAACTCGCTCTGGTATCCGCTGCGCTATCCGGGCGAGTATCAGGACTCCGCGGGCGAGTCTTCCACCATCAATAAAGTGATTCACTACCATTACCCGTCAGAGGAAGACATCAAGCAGATTATGTCTCTGCGCACCTTCCGCGACTTCGGCGGCGGGAGCCTCTACAACGACGCGTTCGGCTTCATTGATCAGAACCCGCACAACACGCTCCACATCTGGACGGGCGGCATGAATCCTCTCTTCGACCCGAACGCGCCCGTGCCGAAGGAGAAGCAGGTCCCCACGCCCAAAGACCGCAACCGCGCCGTGCAGGTCGCCGGGCGCAAGTTCCATAAGCGTGAAGACCTCTACAGCCAGCCCCAGTTCGGAGACATGTTCAGCAACCTGACCGCCTCTTACGACCCCATCTTCTGGCCCGTCCACGCCAACGTTGACCGGCTCTGGTGGGAGTGGCAGCAGCAGCACCCGGACTCCAACCCCGCTGACCTCGACGCCGTGCTCACCCCCTGGAGCTACACGTCGCGCGACACGCTCGACATGTACCGCTTCGGCTACGAGTACGTGAAGAGCAGTTGCATCATCCCCGTCGGTGCGGAGGTTCCGGTCGGGCGCTTCGTCTCGACGAAGATAGAAGTGCCGGAGCTGGTGCGCGCGTCGTCGGGTGAGGTCGAAGTCCGCTTGCACCGCGTCCCGCAGCTTCCACGCTCGTGCTTCATACGCGTCTTCCTCAATTTGCCGGACGCGGACGCCGCCACTTCAATAGACGATGAGCACTACGCGGGCTACCTCGCCGTCTTCGGCCACGGGGCTTGCTACGGCGGGCCGGGACACTGCGACGTGCCGCCTCCTCGCCGCCGCGACTACGACCTGCGCCCGCGCGACCACAACACGCCGCGCAACCACCGCGTCAACGTCACGCGCTCCGCACGCAAGCTGTTTGAAGGCGGCGCGACCACTCTTCAAATCACGCTCGTCGTCATCGGCGTGGACTACGAGGAAGACGCGGAGCTGCTGCGCCTCGAAGGTGTTTCACTGAACTTCCTAGACTAAAGAGGAGCGCGTATGAGCACGAACAGTGACTCGGCCCCGGCGTATCGCATACACCCCGGCATCGGCATCGCTCGCCTCGGCGACAGCCCCAAAGAGTTCTGCATCTCGCCGGAGAAGCCCGCCGCACTTCCCATAGACTGCGACGAGCAGGGCAACCCGCGGCTCTCGCCCGACGGCACGACGGAACTGACCGTCAAGAAGTTCAAGGACGCGCAGGGGCGCATCAAGCGGCAGGCGGCGCGCTTCCATATCTACGTCTACGACGACGAGAGCCCCGCGGGCCGCGCTCTCAAGATTGGCGACCCCATCAAGGGCGGCGGCAACCACGGCGTGCTCGTTGACATACAGTGGCAGGTCTATCTCGCGAACAAGAAATCGGTCTGGTACGAATTCGACGCGCTCGCGGGCGAGCGCGGCTACGGCAAGAATCACAAGCGGCGCAACGCGGACATCACGGACCCGGAGGCGCGTCAGCAACTAATCATTGACCCCGGCGCGCGCGTCGTCAACGGGACCACGCGCCGCGCCGCCTCGTTTAGCCGCAGCCATACAGACATCTACGCCCCTACGTTCCCGCCCGACCTGACCCCGAACTCCATCGAAACACTCGGCGAGATTAAGACGGACGCGACGGGACGCTTGCTCGTCCTCGGCGGCCACGGGAATTCCGGCACAGCTTTGAGCGGCCTCGGCCAGCCGCGGATAGAAGACTACGCCAACAACGACGGCTGGTTCGACGACACCTCCGACGGCGTGGTGATGGCCCGCCTCGTGATGTTTTCGTCGGAGGTCGGCAGCCTTCGGTTTGTAGATGTCGAGTACCCCGCGTGGGTCGTCGTCGGCTACCCGGCCTACGTCCCCGAAATCCTCGACATCGTCACGCTGGACGATGTCATCTACGACCTTTCGGTGCGCGAGTTCGCCTACCGCACGGACATCTACGGCGAGACGGGAACCTTCGACGACCCCGTGCGCATTGACCCGAACAACACCGCGGCGCTCCAACACTGGAAGACGGGCCGCCTCGAATGGAACCCCGATTACAAGCCCTGGTTCTACCGCGACGTTTGGCCCATTCTCTTCCGCGCCGACGAGATGACGCACCTGACCAACGTCCTCGAACAGTCGAACTACCCGCACAACCAGACCGAGCGCGGCAACTTCGACCCGAACAAGCTCTCAGTCCCGCCCTTCGTCAACGAGACGGCCTGGGCCAAATCCAAGCTCGAAGCGGCGCGCGCCAACCAGTCGGGCGCGCTCTTCATAGACGCGTTGGAGCCGACGCTCGCCCTGCTCGACGAAGAGTTAAGGACGAAATCGGACGACGGCCTTGATCGCGGCTTCGTCCGCGCCATGCACAAGCAGGACATTCGCCGTGAATTGAGAGACGCGCTCCACCAGTTCGCGGAGGCCGTCTACCCGGAGGGCCGTGAGGAGCGCGACGCGGACCTCTACCTGAAAAACTGGAAAGACATCTACGAGCGCGCGCAAACTGCCCCCGAGACGGACGACTTCAAGAAGAGATACATGGAGGCGAAGACTGCGCTCCAGGACAGCATCGAGCAGATAGAGGATTCGATCTTCAAGGAAGTGTCGCGGGAGCCGGGCGTCAAAGAGCGTCTCGTCGCGCGCGCCCTTGACCGCCGCCTCCCCGCGGAGGCCGCGACCGAGCAGGACACGCCGCGCCCCATCGAAGACTCCTTCGAGCGCTTCGTCAAAGAGTTCCGCACGGGCAAGCTCCTCGAAGACAGCTTCGAGCGCGCGCGCGGTGAGTTCACCTACGACTTCTACCGCATCTATCGCATGTACCTTTACGAGCTGCTCCGACAGCCCGGCGAGGAGAACGCCTTCCGCCTGGGCGGTCGCCCGAACAGCCGCATGTTCAATTTGCCACTGATGCCTTTGCTCGCAGGCGACAACCCGCTCACGAATCACGTCCCGTCGAAATTCCTGCGCCTCACGGACTACCAGCACTACATCCTGCGGCAGTGGGCCGAGGGGAAGTTCTACAACGAGCAGCGCGAGGGCTGGCTCAAAGACCCGCCGACCTTCGACCCCTACGAGAACTGGGCCAACAAGACGGGGCGCGATTTGGATCAGGGCGTGCTGATGAATCTGCTCGGCGGCGCGTTCTGCCCGGGCGGCGAGGTCGGCTGGATCATACGCAACCCCTCCGTCTACAAAGAGCCCTTCCGCCTCAAGGCGGACCCGGACTTCTACAACTTCCGCCAGACGGCCGCGCAGGCTAACGCCGGCGCAGTCTCGCCCGACGACTACGTCTCTTCGGTCGAAGACGCGCTCAGCCAGGACAGCGACTACAAGACGGGCTTGCAGCCCGGCGACTTGACGAAACAGATGGCGCTCCCGTGGCAGTCGGACTTTAACGAGTGCACGACGCAGGACATCAACGTCACCTACGAGCAGTGGAACAACATAGACCCTGACAAGCAGCACGACCCCTGGATGAAGCTCGAAGAGCAGGTGTGGGAAACGCTCTGGTGGCCCGCGCACCGTCCGTTGCAAACCTTCGAGGTCGTCGGGTTCAGCGGGGGCAAGCCGCAGCTCAAGTACCTGAACTGGTCGCGCGGCGTCCCGCAGACCAACGCGGGCGACCTGAAGATGGTGACCGAGTGGCGCAAGCTCAGCTTCGTCGTCAGGAATCCTTACATGAGCGAGGCGGCGCTCGACTCGCCCTCGCCGGACAAGAAGTACATCAGCGTGGAACGCACCGAGGAGTGATAAGTGATAAGTGATAAGTGATAAGAAGAAGCCGTGAATCGTAAATCGTGAATCGTGAATCGGAGAACGGTTTTTACGATTTACGATTTACCATTGACGATTTACGAGTCTTTACTTATCACTTATCACTTATCACTCATCACTTGTTTTAAAGGAGTGAGCGATGAGCGACAACCCTTTCGTGGGGACTTGGACGTACCGTAGTCTTCTGAACGACCCGGACATCAATCAGGACTTCGACAAGCTTGAGTTCGGCCGCGGCGACCTCGTCATAGAGGAGGCCGGGCCGGAAGTGCTCAAAGGGACCATCGGCGGCCCCGGTTGGTCGCTGACGCTACACGGGTCGCGCGGCTACGGCTCGCCCATGCAGGCGCGCTTCCAGGGCAAGGGGCTCGTCAACGGCGAGGAGTGGGTCTACGACTACATCGGCTGGCTCGTCCCCGTCTGGCCCAATAGCGATGCAACACTTCAGCGCCCGGCCATCGTCGGCTCGGTCACGCGCACCATCCCCACTCGTCCGGCAGCGACGGCGGGACTGCACCCGCGGGCGTCGTGGCCTCTTTCTACGCCGTCCGCCAGGACTGAAAAGGGGACGCACCTTCTGCGACACACTGACGTTGTCATCACGGGCGGCGGGCCGGCCGGCTGCGCGACCGCGCTCTCGCTGCGCGCACACGCGCCGTCGCTCTCCGTCGTCCTGGTCGAAGCAACAGCTTACGACCGGCCGCGCGTCGGCGAGGTGTTGCCAGCGCTGGCGCGGAGCCTACTGGAACAGTTGGGCGTCCTGAGGGCGTTCGAGGACGAGGGCCACCGACAAGCGCACAGCGCCGCTGCCGCCTGGGGCCACCCGCTCCTGCGTGAGAATCATTTCATCTACACCACACACGGGGCGGGGTGGCACCTGGACCGCGCGCGCTTCGACGCCTTCCTCGCGCGACAGGCGACGGAACGCGGCGTAGAGGTTTACACGAATGCGCGTGTGTGCGCGGCCGCGCGGGAGGATGTCGGATGGCGGTTGCTGTTGTCGGACGGAAAAGAACTCCGCGCACGCTTCGTCGTTGACGCGTCGGGCCGCTCAGCCGCCTTCGCGCGCAGCGCGGGAGCGCGGCGGCTGGCGTTCGATAGGTTAGTGGGCTACGCGCGCTTTTTCACGCTCGACGAGGAGCCGGAGCCTGGAACTTTAATCGAAGCCTTTTCGGAAGGCTGGTGGTACACGGCGCTCGCGGGAGAGAGACGCGTCGTGATGTGCCTGACCGACGCGGACATCGCCCGGCGCATCGCGCTCAGCGACGAGAAGCGTTGGCTCGGCCTCCTCTCGGAAACGCGCTGGATACAAGAGAGCGTCGGCCGCGGCGTCGCGCAAGACAGTGCGCTCACGCGCGCGGCCAACTCAAGCCGCCTCGAACCCGTCGGCGCGGCCGACTGGCTCGCCGTCGGCGACGCGGCCTCCACCTACGACCCGCTCTCCTCGCAGGGCATCGTCAAATCACTACGCTCGGGAATCTTTGCCTCTTACGCGATTGCAGACCATCTCTGCAAAGCGGACGCGCGCGGGCTCACTCGTTACGAAAAGCTCGTCCGCAGGGAGTTCGCCGCCTACGCGCGCGCCCACGCGCGGTATTACGCCGAAGAGCGCCGCTGGCCCGAAAAGGATTTCTGGCGTCGCCGGCACAGATTGTTTATTCAATAAAAATCTCAAGCGCTTTCTCCGCGACTTTGCGCCTCCAGCGTGAAACTTAATCTCACGCAAAGTCGCAAACGGAAAGGGGTTAGTGACGGCCGAAAAGAAAAACGGGAGAAGCGCCATGCGCGCGCTTCTCCCGCCAAGGCTCCCCCGCGCGTCGTCTGCTGCTGGCTCACGACGCGCGAGGGAGTTGAAAGAATGGTCCTAGAATTGGAACTTCACTCCCAGCCTCAGCGAAGAGGGATACTGGAAGATCGAACCGAATCCGTAGAACGGGTTATTGACCGGCGGGACGCCCGTCACGCCGCTCGTGATCTGAAGCGTCTCGTCCAGCTTGATGGCGCGCTGCTGGTTGAAGACGTTGAACCAGTCAACCTGGAAGCGCAGTTGCCGATTCTCACCGAACTGGATCGGGTAGTAAGCGCCCAGGTCCAGGTTCCAGGTCGTCGGCGTGCGGTTGCTGCCCGCGGTAATCCCGCCCTCTTGGTCGGCCGGGGTGATCGCCGTGCCGCGCGGCACGCCGAGCCCGTTGTTGTTTCCGTAGACCGCGTGCGGGACCAGCGCGTTGAACGGAATCCCGGACTGGATGTAGAAGTTGCCCGAGAGCATCAGCTTGAACGGGGTCTGGTAAGAGCCGTTGAACTTGAACTGGTGCGGACGGTCGTTCGGGAGACGCCCGTAAGAGTTGTTCAACAGACTGACCAGGTCGAAGAGGCTCGTGATGTTCGGGTCACTCTGCCCGTTGTCGTTGCGGAACAGCCCCTCGTAGTTGCCGATGAGGCTGGAATAAACGTACGAAGCGATGAACTGGTAGTTGTTCGAGAAGCGCTTCGTCGCCGTGAACTCGACCGCGCGGTAGTAACGGCGTGCGCGGCCGAAGCCCTCGCCGACGCCTATCGGCGGCGGCTGCTGCGCGAGCCTGTCGGTCTGGCTCTCGCCGGGGTTGAAGATGAAGTACGTGCCGCCGTCGTCGAACGAGCCGTCTTCGATGACGGACCCCTGCGCGCGGTAGATGCCGCGGAAGCCGAAGGCCAAATCTCTGGCGACTTCGTATTCCGCACCGGCGGTCACTTCGTTGACCGTCTGCGGTTTGAGGTCCGGGTCAATCGGCGTCGGCGTGGCGCCGAGGTTGACCGTGCCGATGGTCTGGTCGGCGCGGATGCCGGGGACGATGATCGAGCCTGCCGCGGCGTTCAAACGGTCCACGTTAAAGTTCTTGTCCGTCTGCACGCCGTCGCTGCCGGCGCGGATGTTCACGTCGAGCGGAATCGGCGTCTCAAGGTAACGCGCGTAGTTGACGAACAGCTTGCCGCGGCCCTGCCCTGTGAAGTCCCAGATGAGGCCGACGCGAGGCTGTAAGTTGTCCTTGAAGTTGTTGAGCTTCAGGTAGGTGGTCCCACCCTCGCCGTAAGCCTGCTGGTAGTCCCAGCGCAAGCCGAAGTTGAACTGGACGTTCTTCGCCAGCTTGTAGTCGTCCTGGATGTAGAAGCTCTCCGTTTTGGTGAAGCTACTGCCCAGCAGCTCGAAGTCGCGGATGCGCGTCGAGAGGCGGACCAGGAGCGGGTTGGTGCTGAACTCAGCGGGCGTGATCGCCTCGTTGATGACGCCGCCGGGGAACCCGTTGGCGGCCGTCGCGAAGGTCGCGGCAACGGCGGTCGCGGCGGCACCAGGGCAAACAACCGTCAGGTTGCCGTTGATGGTGCGCGTCGTGCAGACCGCGAAGTTGTTCGTGACCTGATAGCCGTGCGTCGAATTGTTGTTCGGGTCGTTGGCTTCGGAGGTCAGACCGAGCGGGTTCGGGAAGACGCGGTCTTCGCCCGAGCGACGGTCGTCAATCGAGTAGTCGTTGCGCACGAACTCGAAGCCGTACTTGATCGTATGGCGGCCGACGATGTTCTGTAGGCGCGCTGCGAATTCCCAGCGGTTGCGGTCCTGGGCCGTGAACTGGCCGAAGCCGGGGCCGGTCTGGTAGTTGCGCTGCAAGGAGCCGCCGGGCGCGAAGACGTAGTCAACAAGGCCCGGTGGTGCCGCCGAAGTTGGTGTCGGTTTGCGTCACGGGCGCGACCGTGCCGTCGGCGCGCAGGACGGCAAAGTTGTTGTTGATGAAAGGCGTGCTCGCGCCGTTCGCCGTCGGGATGATGTTCGCCCTCTGCAAGTGGAGGCCGAAGTTAAACTCGCCGATCCAGGTCGGCGTGATGGTCGAATTCAGGCGGGCCGCGTAGTTGTGGCCGCCCGCTTCGAGCGTGCCCAACAAACGCTTCGGGGTCGTTACCGAAGCCGGTGGTCGGGACGACGCCAGGCCCCTGAATCGGGCCGAGGATGAAGCCATCGACCTTGGTGAAATCGCCGAAGGTCGAGAAGGTGGCGACGTGGTTCTGGTTGAGCGCCCACGTCAGCTTGCCCGCGTAGAAGGGCGTCGTCACTTTGTTTTCGACGTCCTGGCGGAAGGTCTGAGTCAGGAAGAAGTTTTTGCGGAACTGCGGGTTGAACGCGCCGAAGAACCAGAGCCTGTCTTTGACGATCGGCCCGCCGATATCAAAGCCCGCGTCCAGTTCCGAGAAGCCGTTCGGGGCCGCGCCCGTGTTGGAGAAAAACTTCGTCTCACGAACCAGCGCCTTGTTCGAGAAGTAGGCGAAGGCGTCGCCGCGGAACTCGTTGCCGCCCGACTTCGTGATGACGTTGAAGATGCCGCCGGTCGCCTTGCCGTACTCGGCCCCGTAAGCGCCCGTCTTGATTTCGACTTCCTGGATGAATTCAAAGGGGAGGTTCGCGCCCGAGCCGCCGTAGGCCGGGTCGGTCGTGTTCACGCCGTCGAGGATGTAGTTGTTCTCAGGACCCGAAGAGCCTGCGACCGAAGGATCGCGGTCGCGGCCCGCCGAATCGCGCAGGCCCGAGCGAGCGACCGTCGGAGCAATCGTGTAGAGCGACTGCACGGTGCGCTGCGTCGGGAAGTTGGAGAACTGCTCGGTCGAGATGTTCGACCCCGTCGTGGTGCTCGCCGTGTCCACGGTCGCGCCCGCGGTGGTCGTGATGTCCACAGAGGCCGCCGCGCCCTCGGCTTGGAGGCGGACGTCAACCGAAGACGTCTTCGAGAGATTGACTTCCACGTCCGACTGCTCGAAGCGCGCGAAGCCCTTCGACGCCTCGATGGTCACTGCGTACCTCCCTGGCGGGAGGTTAAGAATACGGAATCTGCCGTCGTCATCCGTCGTCGCCGATTGCGCGCGGATGAGGTTCGGGCTCGTGACGGTGACCGTCACGCCGGGCACGACCGCGTCATTGACGTCGGTCACACTGCCCTCGATCGTGCCCGTTGTAGCCGTTTGCGCCATCGCGCTCATCGCAAACAGCGCGAGGCACAGGGCAAACAGCAGCGAGGTCATGACTCGCATAGTGTTTCTCATACAAAGAGTTCCTTTCTCTGCCAATTACAGATAGGCACTTGAACCGCTCCCCCGGAACACCGTCTTCAAATACCGGCCTTACGAAATTTCGTAAGCGCAAAGAGCGTGGTTCAAGCCGCTGGTGTAGAGACAGGGCAACGACCGTGCCGCCTGGCGCGCGCGTGCCGAAAGCCTTCTCAAGTTTCAAGATTGACGACGAGTGCCGACTCGCACACGCGCGCGAATCTTGCAACATTTGGATATTGAAGGGGCGCGACGTTGAGAGATTTGGATATGAAGGGCGCGCGCGTGCGGTGCGTGCGAAGCAATTGTACGAGATTTCGTATGCGCTGCGTGTGAGTGAAAGGCGCGGGCAGAAAAAAAGAGAGGCGAGTCGGCCGCAACCGTCTCGCCTCTCTTTAACCTGGCAACTGTCGAGCGGTGTCAGACCTCTTTGTGAACGGACTCCGCGGCCTCCTGAGTGACGAAGCCTCCGACGAGGACGTTGATGTTGATGCCGTACTGTTTGATCTTGGAGTTGAGCGTCGTCACCTTCATGTTCAAGAGACGCGCGGCGCGCACCTGGTTGCCGTCGGTGTGCGAGAGCGCGCTCTGAATCAGGTCAACCTCGAAGCGCTTGACCTCTTCGTAAAAGTCTATCCCGTCGCGCACGTCGAGCGTCGGCACTTCGTTCAAGGTCTGCGCCTCAAGCAGAAGTTTCAGGGCGAGCTGCTTGAGAGTCTTAATCTTGCCGGGCGTGAAAGAAGAATTCTCTTCGCCGCCGCGGTTGACCAAGCGTATGTCCGAGTGTTCTCTGACTGCTAATCCGTTCACCTTGTATCCTCCCCTTCGACGCGCCTTAGCCTGCCGAACTTCAAACGCTGAAAGGCGCGCACGATAAATATACGTCCAAGCCTCGCGCCAGAGCCTTCTTTTGTGACCAGTGGGCCAATCCTCGTGACAAATAGGCCCAATAAAGGGACGAGGTGCGCCCAACACCTAAAGGACTTTGCCCAGGGCTTCCTGCAAATTCTCGCGGTAATTGCGCGAAAGCATGAGCTGCGCGCCGCTGTGCAGCAGGATGCGATACTCGCCGTGAAACCAGGGCTGAAGCTCTTTAATCTTGACGAGTTGGACGATGGCCGAGCGGTGCACGCGCCGGAATTTTTTCGGGTCCAATTGCGCCTCAAGACTGCTGATGGTCTCGCGCAGCAGGTGCGACTTCTTCCCGCTGTGCACGGAGACGTAGTTGCCCTCGGCCTCGATCCAATCTATCTCGTCGGCCTCAAGGAAGAAGACGCGCCCGCCGCTCTTGATGACGAGCCGCTCCAGGTATTTCGCGCCGGCCTTGAGTTCTTCCAGCAGCGTCAGGATGCGCTCGTCCAGGCGGCCGCCTTTCTCTTTGAGTATGTGCTCTTTGGCCCGCCGCCATGACGCCTCGAAGCGCTCGCTGTCGAAAGGCTTCAGAAGGTAGTCGAGCGCGTGCACCTCGAAGGCGCGCACGGCGTACTGGTCATAGGCCGTAACGAAGATGACGTGGGGCGGGTGCTCGTCCTTCAGGCTTTCGAGGACTTCGAAGCCGCTCGCCTCCGGCATCTGTATGTCCAGAAATATAAGGTCCGGCCTGTGCTCGCGCACGGCCGCGACGGCCTCGTCGCCGTTGACGCACTCGCCGACGATCTCCACGTCGCGGTCCGGTTCCAACATCTCGCGAATCATCCCGCGTGCCAGCGGCTCGTCGTCCACGAGCAGCACACGAATTAACGTCGCGGTAGTTGTCACGCTCAGCCCTCTTGAAACCTGGAAATATTTTTGCCGGTTGCGCGGTTCGTCGCAGCGGATAGAGTTATCCCTACGATGGGGTAACACCGCGCGCACGGGCGTTGTGGCAAAAATCTTTTCGCTTTGCTTTTTAATTAAAGACGACTCACCACCGCCCGTTATTATCGTGCGGGGCCGCGCCGTTTTCTCTCGCCGAAGGTATTTCAAGAGTTACGGCAAGACCGCCTTTCGGGTCGTTGGCTAACTCAAAGCGGTGACGCCCGCCGTAGAGACGATCCAGGCGCGTCTGCGTATTAGCCAAACCCAACCCTTTCTTGAACAGGCTTTCGGTGCTTCGATTCATGGGGAGACCAGGACCGTTGTCTCGTATTCGGATACGAAGGAACCCGTTCTCTTGTTTCGCACGAATTTCGATCTCGCCCGGCGTGGAGCGAGTGGCGACGGCGTGGCGGATGGCGTTTTCGACGATGGGCTGGAGGATGAGGTTGGGGACGTGTGTGTCGAGAGCTTCGGGGTCAACCTGGACGTGAGTGGTGAGGCGGTCCTGGAAACGTATGCGCTCGATCTCCAAATAGCAGCGCAGGAATTCCATCTCCTGTTTGAGCGTCACCTCCTGCGTACCCGCGTTTTCAAGCGTGAGGCGCAGAAAGTCTCCGAGGCGCGTAATCATTTTCCGCGCGCCCTGGGTGTCCTTGTGCAGGAGGGCGGAGATTGAGTGGAGCGTGTTGAAGAGAAAGTGTGGGTGCAGTTGCATCTTGAGCGCTTGCAACTGCGCTTGCGAGAGCTGCGCTTCGAGCCGCGAGGCGCGCAATTCTCCCTGGCGGAAGCGCTGGTAATAACTGTAAGCGAAGGCCAGGAAAGCGACTAAGAGATAAATCCCCATGGCCTCGGTGTAGTTGCTGACGGCGAAGCGCAGGGAATTTTGGAAGTGGTAGGGGCGGCCCGCCGCTACCCCGTACTTGAAATAAAGTGTGAGGTGTCCGGCGATGCCTGAGGCGAAGCTGAGCAGTGTGCTCGTCAGAAGATGAACGAGCAGGTTGCGCCGCCAGTGCTGTTTTTCGATGGGGAAGCGGTGGGCGAGCCAGAACACGAGCGGGGTGCCGAGAGCCCAGAGGTAGCCCCAGCTCATCTGCACGTAGAGCGCGCGCGCCCAGGCGACCGGCTGCTCCGAGCGGTAGGCCGCGAAATACCACTGAAGGCTGAAAATCAGCCCGATGACAGTCCACACGGCGAAGACCAGCCCGGCGCGCGCCCAGAGGCTTTGCCACCAATGCCTTTTCTGCACCAACTCATCCATAACTGTTCACATCATCTCAGAGGCAGCGCGTGAAGACAAAGGCACACGTGTTCGGTTCGCGCTCTGGGGAAAGCCGAAAAAGAGATGGGAGGTTTTGTGCCATTACGAATTGGCCCGCGGCTATAGAGGCCAACCCGCGATTAGGCAACTTCCCGTGAGATCAAACCAGAACTATGTGACGAATGGGACGTGAGGCGTGACGAGACGGCCCGACGCGAAGATGAGCGGGCCGAAAACTAATTTCGGAATGCGAATTTGAAGATAAACTCAACCCTTTGCGCCTTACGTCTTAACTTTGCGCCTTTGCGAGAAACACCAACGGTTCACGCTGGAGGCGCAAAGTATAAACCAAAGGCGCAAAGGGTTGAGTCTATCTGGAGGTGTTGTCACCCATGCACTCCGCGAAAGTTTCCATGTAGGCGCTGACCGCCTGCGCGCGCTCGAAGTTTTGTTCGAAGGTCGCGCGCGCAGCGCGACCCATGGCGGCGACCTTCGCTTTGTCCGAGGCCCAGTCGCACAGCACGCGCGCCAGGCGAAGGTGATCGCCTGCGGGGACGACTTCGCCGCAGTTGTTCTCCGTGACGATGCGTGCGATTGAGCAACGCGCGTCGCCGACGAAGAGGACGGGGAGGCCCGCGGCGAGGCTGGCGTAGGTTTTGCTCGGCACGCTCAGGCCGGCGAGACCTTCGGCCAGCGTGACCAGCGCAGCATCGGCCGCTGCCAGGCTGTAGCGCAAGACTTCGCGCGGCTGGTAGGGCAGCATGCGTATGTTGGCGAGCTTGTGCCGTTGCGCAAACTTTTCGACAGACGCTTTTTTGACGCCCTCACCGACGAAGAGGAAGAGAATGTCCGCACGGTCGCGCAAGATGAGCGCGGCGTCGAGCACTGTGTCGAATTCGTTGATGAGGCCCAGATTGCCGGAGAAGAGAAGGACGAACTTGTCGTCCGCTCCGAGCTGTTGTTCTGCGAAAGGATTTTTCTCACCGTTCAAAGGGCTAATCTCGCGCCCGTCGGCCCAGTTATGAATCACGCGGAAGTGCGTCGCGAATCGTTCTCCGACTTTGGCGACGATTCTCTCTCGCATGCACTCGCCGACGACGATGACACGGTCCGAGCTGCGGAGCGTGTAGCAGTTGAGCCAATCCAGAAGACGCGCCGCCGGGTTGCGCCGGTTGAGCACGCCCAAAGAGACGGCGACATCCGGGTAAACGTCAGGGACGAGCGCGACCACGCGCATCCCGCGGAGGCGGCCTATGACGAGGGCGACGAGCCCTATGAACGGGGGCGTCGTCAGGGCCATCACCATGTCGTGGCGCGGCAGTCGCAGGAGCTTCCACGTCGCGCAGAGATAAAAGGTCAAGTAATCCGAGAGCCGCTTGATTAAATTCCCTTTGCCGAAACTGGTCGCCCACGCGCGTTCTATCCGCACGCCCTTGTAAATCTCCTTCGGCGACAAACGGTCCCCTCCGTTGTAGCGCCCGCGGCCGGAGAGCGCGGTCACGGACACGCCCTGCTCCACCAGGCTCTCGGCCAGATCGGTCATGTATTGACTCGTGGCCGAATGGTCGGGGTAGAAAAACTGGTTGAGAATGATGACGCGCATCAGGTTAAAGAGTCGAGCGCCTTCAACAACAGAAATTCACGTCTGACGACGTGGTTGCCCAGGTAGAGCGAGTCCATGCGCGTTTTGAGAAAGCAGTCAATGGCATGGCGCGGCGTGCAGACGACGGGCGCGTTCTCGTTGAACGAGGTGTTCAAGATGACGGGCACGCCCGTTATTCTGTAAAAGTCGTGGATGAGCCGGTAATAACGCGCGTTCACCTCGCGCGTCACGGTCTGCAAGCGGCCGGAGCCGTCAACGTGCGTGACGGCCGGGATGTCCGCGCGGCGCTCCGGCTTGACCTGGTAGACCATCAACATGGTGGGCGCGGGGTGCGTCTGCTCGAAGTAATCACCGACATGTTCGGCGAGGATGGAGGGCGCGAAGGGGCGGAACGGCTCGCGCCGCTTGATGCGCTCGTTGAGTATCGTCTTCATGTCCCGGCGGCGCGGGTCAACGAGGATGGAGCGGTTCCCCAAAGCGCGTGGGCCAAATTCCATTCGCCCCTGAAACCAGCCCACGACCTTGCCCGCGGCGATGTCCACGGCCGCCCTCGCCGTTAACTCGCTTTCCGTCTCAAAGCTTTCGTATTCCAACCCGCTGCGGTCCAATTCCGCCCGAATGACTTTGTCGGAAAACTCCGGCCCCGTGTACGCGCCTTCCATCACGTAGCCGCGCTCGCGTTTCAGCACGCCGTTGTAAATCTCGTAGCAGACGCCGACGGCCGTGCCGCTGTCGCCCGCCGCGGGCTGCACGAAGACGCGGCGGAACGGCGTGTTGAGCAGAATCTTTCCGTTCATCACCGAGTTGTAGGCCACGCCGCCCGAGAGGCCCAAATCAGTCAGCCCCGTGCGCTCGTGCAGATGATTGAGGACGTGGAAAGCGACCTCTTCGAGACGCAACTGTAGGCTGGCCGCGATGTCCTCCTCGCGCTCGGTCAGTTGTGATCCTTCCACGCGCCGCGGGCCGAAAACTTTTTCGTATTCGTCGGAGAAGATGCGGCCGATGACGGGTGAGCCCTCGTCCCATGTCATCTCCACGCCCTCCGCGTGGTGGCGGAAGTAGTCCAGGTTCAACTGAAACCGCCCGCCCTCTTCCGTCCTGATGATGTCGCGGAACTCTTCGATGAAGCGCGGCCGTCCGTAAGGCGCGAGGCCCATCACCTTGCCCTCGTCGCCGTAGTGCGGGAAGCCCAAAAACTGCGTCGTCGCCGTGTAGAGGATGCCGGCCGAGTGCGGGTACTCGACCTGGCCCAAAACCACAATCTCGTTGCCTGAGCCTTCGCCCCACATCGTCGAGATGAAATCCCCGAAGCCGTCAATCGAGAGGAGCGCCGCGCGCTCGAACGGCGAGACGTAGAACGAGCTGGCGAGGTGAGCGCGGTGGTGCTCGACGTTATGAAACTCGGCGCTCACTCTGCTTTTTGGCACAGCGAGGGCTTTCGCCAGGTCGTCTTTGAGATTTCTGACTTTCGCGGTGTTAGCCAGCCGCTCGGTCACCGCCCCCAGAAAGCCTCGTCCGCCGGCTTCACCTGTCTGCCTGCGCGCACGCGCCCCGCCGATTGATTTGGCCGCCCTCGTCGCCGCGTACAGAATTTTTTTGTGCAGGTGGGCCGAAGGGTCGCGCGACACGCCGACGTGCTCCACGTCTTCGAGGGAGACGCCGGCTTCCGTCAGACAGTAGCGCACGGCTTCGGCGGGGAACCCCGCGCAGTGCTTGCGACGGTTGAAGCGTTCTTCTTCGGCGGCGGCAACCAGTCGCCCGTCGCGCACGAGGGCGGCCGCGGCGTCGCCATGGTAAGCGTTAATCCCTAAAACAATCACGAAGAACAGCACCCCATTCTTTGTGCCCTGGCGTCCTTGCGTCAGAAAGGTTTTACACGCAAAGACGCCAGGGCGCAAAAGAGTTGAGGCGATTCGTTGGTCGAGCGCCCACTTCCAATCAACTCCCAACACTACGCCCGAACGAATTCACAGCAATGAATCGCTGCGCTATTATTGGAAGTCCCGGCGGGGTTTCTAATGTTTACATGGGGGGCCAATCGAATGAGCTGGAAAGAGAATCTGCTGGAGAGTGAGGAAGAGATCAAGGAGTTGCTGGCGGCGACGAAGCGCATCGCCGTGCTGGGCATCAAGACGGAGAGGCAGGCGGGCCAGCCCGCTTTCTACGTCCCGTCTTACCTGGCCTCTGCGGGCTTCGAGGTCATCCCCGTCCCGGTCTATTACCCGGACGTGACGGAGATACTCGGCCGGAAAGTCTTCCGCAATCTCGCGGACATTCCGGGCGACGTAGACCTCGTCAACGTCTTCCGGCGCTCGGAAGACATCCCGCCGCACCTCGAAGACATCCTGGCGAAAAACCCACGGGCCGTCTGGTTCCAATCAGGCATCCGCAACGACCAGGCCGCACAGAAACTCGCCATGGCCGGAATCAAGGTCGTACAAGACCGCTGCCTGATGGTTGACCACCGCTGGATGAGGTAAAGCAGTTTTCAGTTTTCAGTTTTCAGTTTTCAGCAAAGACCAATTGCTCTTCTCTGAAAACTGAAAACTGAAAACTGAAAACTGCTTTTAAGGTAAGACCATGACCTTCACGGCGGAGCGCAGACGCGGGGCGTGGTAGACGCGTTGCGTGGCCTTCTGAAAGTCTGACTCGCGCGCCCTGTTGATGTCCACAAACTTTTGAGGGTTGCGGTCAACCATCGGGAACCAGCTCGACTGAATCTGCACCATGATGCGGTGGCCCTTCAGGAAAGTGTGATTCGCGTCCGGCATCACAAACTCGACTTTCGTCGGCTGGTTCGGGACCATCGCCTCCGGGCGCTCGTAAGAGTTGCGGAACCGCGCGCGCATCGGCTCGCCGCGCACGAGCATCTGGTAGCCGCCGAAGTGAACCAGCTTCCAGTTGTTCGGCTCGGGGTCCGGCGCGTCGTCCGGGAACACGTCAATCAGCTTGACGACGAAATCAGAGTCCGTGCCCGAGGTCGAGACGAAGAGACTCGCTGTGACGGGGCCGGCGATGGTCAGGTCGCTCTTGAGCGGCTCGGTCTGATAGACCAAAACGTCCGGCCGCCGCGAGGCGAAGCGCTGATCCTGAATCATGTAATCGTTCGTCATCCCTATGTTGACGACGTTGATGTGCGGCACGGGACGCGAAGGGTCGCTCACGTACTCGTCATAGCCGCGCGCCGCCGCGCCCGCGGGCGCGTTGAAAGAGAGTCGCCCTCCTGCATCAAGATAGAGACTCGTCTCTCTGGCCTTCTTCGGCGGCCACTCGTCGTGCTTGCGCCAGCGGTTCGAGCCCGTTTCGAAGACGTAAGCCTCGGGCAACTTCTCGTCACACCTGTCCTTGAGCGCGCACTCGAAGAAGGGAAGCTCTATCTTCTGGCGGTAGAACTCGCCCGTCTTCATCCCGAACTTGATGTCGCCGAGTTGGTCGCCGTCCGTGCGCGCCCAGCAGCCGTGACACCAAGGCCCCATCACCAGCATGTTCTGGATACCCGGATTCTTCTTCTCAATCGAGTCGTAGGTCTTGAGCGCGCCGTAAAGGTCCTCGGCGTCGAACCAGCCGCCGACGGTCAGGACGGCGGGCCTGACGTTGTGAAAGTGCTGTGGGGTGCTGCGCGCCTTCCAGTATTCGTCGTAGTTCGGGTGGGCCATCATCTCGTCCCAGAAGGCGACCCCGCCCTTGTAGTACTTGCGGTCGGCGTTCGAGAGCGGCCCCAACTCTAAAAAGAACTTGTAGCCGTCGGCCGTTCCGTGCTTGAAGGTGGGCTGCGCCCCCTCGGTCGTAAGCTTTGGACGCGCCCGCCCGAAGCCGGACAGGAAGTTGAAGCCGTGCGGCAGAAAGAGAGCGCCGTTGTGATGAAAGTCGTCGCCTATGAACCAGTCGGCAATCGGCGCTTGCGGCGAGGAAGCCTTGAGCGCGGGGTGCGCGTCGAGGAGTCCCATCGCGGCGTAGAAGCCAGGGTAAGAGATGCCCCACATGCCTACGCGGCCGTTGTTGTTGGAGACGTTTTTGACGAGCCAGTCAATAGTGTCGTAAGTGTCCGTGCTCTCGTCTACGTCCGTTGGGCCATTCTTGCGGGGCTTGTGCGGCCGCACGTTGACGTAATCGCCCTCGGACATGAATTTCCCGCGCACGTCCTGATAGACGAAGATGTAGCCCGCGCGCGTGAATTCCAGGGACGGCCCCAGGTAGTTCCTGTACTCGCTCTCGCCATAAGGGCCGACCCCGTACGGCGTGCGGTTGAGCATGATGGGGTACTGACGCGACTTGTCGCGCGGCGCGTAGACGGCCGTGAAGAGTTTTGTCCCGTCGCGCATCACGATGCGGTACTCGTGCTTCTCGTAGTTGGCCTTGATGTCATACTTCTCCTGCGCCGTCGTCGCCGTCGAGACGAAGAGCAGGCAGAGAGAGAGGAGAAGCAATCGGGCGGACAGGGATTTCATAGGCGTCATAAAATACCTCGCGCGGGCCTCTTGAAAGATGAGCTGTTCGGGAATAACGACACGCATTTTAAGTAGTGGACCCCGGAGGGGTCAAACACGATAGCCGGGGGCAAGCGCGTGAGCGCGCCGCCCCCGGAATAATTCGGTAAAATGTTTCGACCCCGGAGGGGTCGCACGTTCAATGTTGAGGTGCGACCCCTCCGGGGTCGGATTCTTTTCTCATGTCCGACCGGGGGCGGCGCGCTCACGCGCTTGCCCCCGGCTATCACGTTCATCCCCTCCGGGGATGGCGATTCGTGTGCCGCCTTAACTTGCTTCACCTCTATTCAACGTGAGGCGCTTCGTTGCGATTAACAGTTCGGCGTTGAGAATCGCAGCGCCGGCCGCGCCGCGGATGGTGTTGTGGCTGAGGGCGACGAAGCGAAAGTCCATGACGCGGTCGCGCATGAGGCGGCCGATGGTCGTCGCCATGCCGCCTGCGGCATCACGGTCTAGGCGCGGCTGCGGGCGGTCGCGCTCACTGCGCACGACGAGCGGGCGCGCGGGTGCCGTGTGCAGTCGCAACTCCTGCGGCAGCGACGTGAAAGAGGAGAACGCCTCGGAGACTTCTTCCAGCTCCGCATGCCGTGCGAGCTTCACGCGGACGGCGGCCATGTGCCCGTCCGAGACGTTGACGCGGTGGCACTGCGCGCTGACGCGGAAGGGGGCGTCCTCTATGCGGCCGTCCGAGACGCGCCCGAGAATCTTCAGCGTCTCGGTCTCTATCTTCTCCTCCTCGCTCTCTATGAAGGGCAGGACGTTGTCCACCACGTCGAGCGAAGCCACGCCCGGATAGCCCGCGCCCGAAATCGCCTGCAAAGTCGTCGCGACCGCCTCCTCTATCCCGAAGCGCGCGTGCAACGGCGCGAGCGCCATCGCCAGCATGATGGTCGAGCAGTTCGGGTTCGTCACGATGAAGCCGCCTTTAGCGTCGCGCACCTTCTGCCGCTCTAACAACTGCAAGTGTTCGTGGTTGACTTCCGGGATGAGCAGCGGCACGTCCTCGTCCATGCGGAAGGCGGACGAGTTGCTGATGACTGCGTAGCCTGCTTCGGCGAACGCGCCTTCGGACTCGCGCGCCACGTCTCCCGGCAAACTCGAAAAGACCAGGTCGCAGGCGAGCGGCGGGCGCGGGGCCAGCACGACCATGTCGCGCACACGCGCGGGCATCTCGCCCGGCAGCCGCCACGTGCAAGCCTGCGCATAAGTCTTCCCCTGCGAGTTGCCCGAAGCGGCGAGCGCGCTGATCTCGAACTGCGGGTGCCCTTCCAACAACTGCACGAAACGCTGTCCCACCATCCCGGTCGCACCCAGAATCCCGACACGATATTTCTCACTCATCTCTGCTGCCTCCACTCAACCCCTTTGCGTCTTATGCTGCACTTTGCGCCTGAGCGTGAATTAGCTGTTTCTCACGCAAAGGCGCAAAGTTAAGACTAAGGCGCAAAGAAAACTTCAAGCCCTCAACGCTTCTTTCATCCGACGCACGCCCTCCGACAGTGTTTCCAAATCGGCGCAGAAGGAGACGCGCAAGAAACCTTCGCCTTCCGGCCCGAAGGCCGCGCCGGGCACCGTGACGACGCCGTGTTCGAGCAGCCTTTCCGTCACTTCCATCGAAGTCCCGTGACGGCTCACGTCAACCATCATGTAGAAAGCCCCCTCGGGCTCGACCGCGCGCAGGCCCAAT
Organism: uncultured Acidobacteriota bacterium; assembly: GCA_963711585.1. Classification (GTDB taxonomy): domain Bacteria; phylum Acidobacteriota; class Blastocatellia; order Pyrinomonadales; family Pyrinomonadaceae; genus QHXM01. Next base: position 354,796 of record CAVQEU010000002.1, read on the forward strand.
TCCTCGCGGACAAGCAATAGCAAATGATCGCGCCGCTCGCGGAAGGTTTGACGATGTAGCCTGCGTGCGATTTCCGCTTCCTCCGTCCACGCGGCGAGCGCGGCCTTCTGCGAGACGGTCGAGGCGCACGTCGTCACGTACCCGTGCAGGACGAGCGCGCTCTTAACAATCTCCGCGGGGCCGCCGAGCCACCCCAGCCGCCAACCCGTCATGCTCATGGCCTTCGACAGTCCCCCTATGACAAGCGTCCGCTCGTAACGCGCCGAGATAGTCGCGGGCTTCCCGCCCGTGTAGTAAAGCTCGTTGTAAATCTCGTCCGAGATGACGTAAGCATCCGTCCCTTCGAGCACGCCTGCCATCAGCGCCAAATCATCTTCGGAGAAGACGCGCCCCGTCGGGTTCGACGGGCTGATGAGGACGACCGCCTTCGTGCGCGGCGAGACGCGACGCCGAAACTCGTCTGGGTCGAAACTGAATTCGCCAGCCGCGGGCAGCCTGTAAAAAATTGGCACACCGCCCGCCATGCGCACTATGGTCGGGTAGGCGACGAAACCGGGGTCGGGCAACAAGACCTCGTCGCCCTCGTCAACAATCGTCATCAGCGCGAGGTAGAGCGCCTCCTGCGAGCCCGCCGTGATGATGACGTTTTCGGCTCGGCCCTTGAGGAACGGATAATCCGACGCGACCCTCTCTCGCAAAAGGGCCAGCCCCGCGTGCGAGGTGTAGCCGTTCTGCTCCTCCCGTATGACGCGCGCGGCCTCGCGGCGGATGACCTCGGGCGTCGGCAAGTCCGGCTCGCCCAGGCCCAGGTTGATGCTGCCCGCGCGCGCGCGGTCGAAGACCTGGCGGATCATGCTCTTCTCGATTCCGCGCAGTCGCCTTGCGGGCCGGAACTCGCTCAACGCAAAAAATCCTCCAACTGCACCGCGCGGTCCGTGCGCTCGTCGCGGTACTTGACGATGACCGGCGCGTAAAGCGACAAGTTCCACTCGCGCCCAAGCGCGCTCGTCACCGCGCGCGAGCCAGGGACGACGACCGCGCCCGCCGGAATCTCAAGCGGGCTCTCCGTGGTCTTACGGTAAATTTCCCCGCGCACCAGATCATAAACGGGAGTCCCGCCCGTCAGGATGGTTCCGGGGGCGAGCACCGCGCTCTCGCGCACAATCGTCCCTTCGTAGACGCCGCAGTTGCCGCCGACCAGCACGTCGTCTTCGATAATAACTGGCACAGCGCCCACGGGCTCGATAACTCCGCCGATTTGCGCGGCGGC
>CAVQEU010000003.1:0-138622 GCA_963711585.1 uncultured Acidobacteriota bacterium
CGCGTGCGAGGACAGGTGGTCCGGTCTCGCCACCGGGCTGGCCATGCAAGTCGTGTTGGAAGCGCGGCCGCTGCCTCCCGCTGGATTTCACTGAGGTGAGAAATTCCAGAGTCACGATGACGTTCGAGCTGGCCGGCGTAAGCAGGACCCAGGCCGCCGAGGCGCTGGTCGAGACCTACCGACAACGCTGACCGCTCTACAACACGGTCGCGGTCGCGACCGAGGTGAAGGAGGGCGGTTCCGCCCCCTACGGCGCCTTGTTCCAGACGCAGCGGAAGCCGACGTCCACGAGCCGCTGGTCCCCGCGAGCGGGCAGGCGAAACGATGCTCGAACGCCCTTGGCACTCTGGAACCAGGACCCACCCCGCGTCACCTTGAGGGCGATCGGGGTTCCCGTCATGTGGGCCTGGGGTCAACCCGGTCCCGGGGCGTGAACACCTGGTACGCTCGCTCGGCGTAGTCGTCCTCGACCCACTCGGCGAAGTTACCGAGCATGTCGCGCAGGCGCCACGCGTTGGGCGACAGCCGGCCTACCTCGCGCATGCCGTTTCCGTTCCCCGCCAGTCGCCGATCGTATCCGTCTGCCGGTAGCGAGAGCGCCTCGAGGCGCTCCCGACCGCTGTTGTCGGCATATCTCGCGATCGCGTCCAGACGCCCATAGGTGGCCTCGGTCGTCCCGGCGCGGGTGGCGTATTCCCACTCCGCCTCGGTGGGGAGCCGACCGTCGATGGCGGCACAGTACGTCCGGGCCTCCGACCAGGTAACGTTGGCGATCGGCATCTCGACGTTCGCCCACCCCGGATTGAGGTTGGCGCCCATCCACGTGAGCTCGGGAGGAAGGGCCGGCATCATGTTCCGCCAGGCCGCCACCGTCACCTCCGTGTCGGCGAGCCAGAAGCCCTTCGTGAACTTCACGTCGTGCGGTGGCGACTCATTGCCGTAGCAGTCGGGGTCACCGACGAGCACCCCTGGCGGAACTCTCCGGGGGGAATCCAGCGATACTGCAGTCCGTCCTTCGCGTTGGTCGCATCGCGGCCCGCGGAGAGCGCGGCCGGGTGCCCCTGCCTCCACTCGCCGTATCCCCCGGCCCCGACGGCGACCACCAGCAACGCGAGCAGGACCGCGAACGACCGGCGCCGCGTGTCCGGACCAGCCGCAGACGCGGCCGGTCCGCTGAAGGCGTAGGCCGCCAGCGCGCACCCCACGGCGGTCTGCCAGAAGGCGAACGGCAGGGAGAGGACGGGACGACGCCGGACGCGGCTGCGAACACCTTCGGCGCCACGATGAGGGCGATGAACAGCACGGTTCCGGCAACGCCCGCCAGCGCGGCTCGAGGGATGGCCCGCAGAAACTCACGCCGCCAGATCGCGAGCGTCAACGTCATCAGCACCGCCCCCAGCCCGCCCACGAATGCGGCCGCGCAGACTTCCGAATACACGGCCTCCTCTCGGAAGAGGGCGTTGGCCGCCAATTCGAGCCGCGGTCTGACGACCAGCACCACGTTGAACACGACGGGCGTCGCCAGCACCAGCAAGGTCCGCGGCAGCCATCGATCGAGCGCCACGAGAGCCAGGACCAGACCGAACAGGACTGACGCGAGCGTGACGGGTTCGCCCGCGGTGACGGCGAAGAGGAACCCGAGCAGCGCGCCGCTCGCGGCGAACCCCGCGGCCCACGGTGAAAGCCGCCGCCAGCCGGGCCGCGGCGGGATGACGGCGGGAGGCGTTTCAGCAGCGGGCCGCGCCACGACCACGGGGGCCGGCGCCGGTGGCTCCTCGACCAGGCGCCGCACGCGCGCCAGCGTACGCACCACCGGCTCGGCCGAGCGGGCCCGCCGCGCGCGATCCGGCTCCAGCAGCGAGTCGACGAGCGCATCGAGCTCCGGCCACCGCTGCAGCTCCGGCGGCGCTGGCTCGGCGGCGGCAGCGGGAGCCGCTCGCGCACCCAGCGCCCGTATTCGCGGAGATCGCCCGTGGTCGCCGGTCGTTCCCCGGTCAACAGCCCGTACAGCAGCATCCCGAAGGAGAAGAGGTCGGACTCCGGGCCGGGCCCGGCCGTGTCCATCAGGTCCAGCTGTTCCGGAGCCGCGTACCCGGGCGAGGCGAAGTCACCGACCGAGACGCTGTCCGACGAGCGGGCCAGCCCGAAGTCCCCGATCTTGGGGATCCACAGACCGTCCTTGCGGTCCATCAGGACGTTGCCAGGCTTGAGATCGCGGTGCACGATGCTCTGCTCGTGGATCGCGGTGAGGCCCCGGCGATGCCGAGGGCGATGTCCAGCGCCTGGTCGAGCGGCAGCGGCTTGGGGTGCTGTCGAGGAAGCGGCGGAGATCGCCGTGCGGGATCAGCTCGGTGACCAGATAGCAGAACCCCTCGGCCTGGTCCCGGAAGAACGAGTGCACGCTCACCACGTGCATCGACTGGCTGGCGACCCGCGCCGGATACAGCGCCTCCTTGCGAAACCGATCGGCGTCCTCCTCGCTGAGCTGCATGCGCTCGAGCGCGTACGGAAGATCGCTCTCGCGGTGCCGGGCCTCGAACACGGTGCCGAAGCCGCCGGCGCCCAGCCGCCGGATCAGCGTGTAGTCGCCGGCGGTGCGCGTGGGCCGCGGCGCGGTCGCGTCGGGGTCGGTCGTCATACCATCCTCAGGCGTCGCGGATCCCGCATCGGCAGGATCAGCACCAGCAACACGGCCGGCACCACGGCAAACAGGCCGAGGACGAGGAGCGCCCGCGTCCCGCCGGCGTCGATGCTCGGCCCGCTGGCGGCGGCCCGGCCCCCGGCGCCCGCAGGAACTCCATCAGCCGGTCCGAGACGGGGACGTCGACCAGGGTCAGCGGACGAAGAACGCGACCCGGACGGCCTCCTCGAGCGCGTCCTGGTCGGCGAGGTCGCGCTCGAAGACCTTCGCGGCATACGCCTCCAGCGCCCAGCGGGAAACGCAGACGGCTCCGGCGGCGCGCAGGCTCAGCTGGGTCACCGGCTCGCGGATGAGCGGGGCCGGCATCACCGTGACCTGTCCGGTCTTCGCTTCCAGGGCGAACGGTCGCGTCGGCCCGTAGGGAAAGAGAAAGCCGCCGAAGACGACCTGCGGGACGAGCACCAGGGGAAACCAGGCCAGGGCGGTGGCCGCCTCGTCGCACAGGGCGGACAGGACCAGGGCCAGCATCGAGCCCGACACGGTGGTCAGCAAGAGGATGGTCCACAGCGCGGGCAGCGGCAAGCTGACGACCCCGCTGGACCGCACGAAGAGCGTCAAGATCAGGCTCTGCCCCAGCGCCACCATCGAGGCGTGGGCGATCTTGGCCAGGCCGTAGGCGAGGAGGCTCAGATGGGGCTCGCGCTGCACGAGCCGGCGCTCGTCCACGACCTCCCGCACGCAGGCGCTGCCGCCGATCCACAGCGCCGAGAGAATCGCCAGGAACATCGTCATGGCTGGACTCCGGGTGGCATGGCCGGCCTGGAGAGCAGCAGCCCGATGAGCAGGACCGGCGCGGTGGCGCCGACCCAGTACGACCTCGACCGGATCCGGCTCCACATCTGGCGCCCGAGGGTGGCGCCGAGCGACTCGATCCTCATTCCGGCGCCTCGCAGTACCGCCGGTACAGGGCGTTCGCCCGGAAGCGCTTGGCCAGCGTCTCGGCCTCGGCCATCCGGTCTTCCCGGTCGGGCAGCGACGCGTACACGTCTTCGGCGGTCGGCGCCCCGAAGTGCGCCGCGAACGAATCGGGCGGGCCGGCGTACACCAGGTGACCGAGGCAGACGACGACAACCTTGTCGAAGAGCGCCAGGTTACGCAGATCGTGGGTCGAGAGCAGCAGGGTGACGCCGTTCTGCGCCAGGGACCGGAACAGGCGCATAAGGTCGTCGGTGTTCTTGGGGTCCTGGCCGGTGGTGGGTTCGTCGAGCACCAGGATCTGCGGCCGCCGCAGCACCTCGACCGCGACGCAGATGCGCTTGAACTGTCGCCCGGCACGTTGAGCTGCTCGTTCTTCAGCTGGACGACCCGATCGACCAGCGGCCGAGGTTGCACAGCTCGCCCGCCTCCTGCGCGCGCGCCTCGGCCTGGGCGGACGCCTGTCCCATGTGCCGGGCGGCGTAGGCCAGGATCTCGCGGACCGTCAACTCGGGCTGGACGAGGTCGATCTGCTGTACGAAGCCGACGTCGTAGGTGTCGTGGCCCACGCCCATGAGACTGGTGAGCCAGCTCCACCGCTCCGGGCTCTGGCTCATCGCCCGCCCGTTGACGTACAGCTCGCCCTCGGCCAGCCGATGGCGGCCCGCCAGGACCTTCAGGAGCGTCGACTTCCCGGAGGCCGAGGGCCCCAGCACGCCGACCATCTCGCCCTGTCCCACCCCGAGCGAGACGCCGCGCAGCCGCAGCTTGCCGGCGATCTCGACCGACACGCGCACGAACCTGACGTCGACCGACGGCGGTGCCGCGGGCGTCGCGTCCCAGCATCCGGGATCGGCGATGAACGACAGGCGGCCGAGCGACAACCGGCTCCCGCGCTCCAGCCGCACGGTTCGAACACGCGGCGGCCGTCGACGGTGGTCCCGTTGGAGGACTGCAGGTCGCGCACGAAGAGGCCGTCGCCGGCTCGCCAGATCTCGGCGTGGGTCCTGGACAGGGATGGATCGACGATCCGGCACGAGCTGCTCGAGGCGGTGCCGATCGTGATGCGCTCGGCGCCGGCCAGCAGGTCGCTCAGCTTGCGCGTCGGCGTCTGCCGGGGATCGAGAAAGAGGATCGAGACGTCGGGCGCCGCCCGGAACGTCACCAGATCCTTGTCGCGCAGCGCAATCGATTGCCCGGGCGACACCGCCGTCAGGTTGACCGACAGCCCCTCCGACTCGCCCAGGAGACTGGTGTGCTCACCCTGAAGGACCACGGTGCCGACGGCCGCCGCTCCGGCGCCCGGCACCGGCAGGTACCCGCCACGGGCGGCGTTGGCCTGCCCGCCCAGCACGACACCGTGCTCGTCCAGCTCGACGACCAACCGGGCCGTGCCGCCATGCAGGAGCTGCAGCGAGGGGCGCGTGGCGTCCAGGAGCCTCATCGTCCGGGCCTCGCCGGCCGCGACCACCACGGACTCCGCGGCCGGTGTCGCGTGATACACGAACTGGAACTCGTCGCTGCCGGCCAGTTCGATGACGTCACCGGAGCCCAGGGGATGGCGGACACCGGGGGACAGGCTCACCGCCGGCGGCAGCCCGCCGCGGAGCAGAGCGGTGCCGTTGGTCGATCCGCAGTCCTTCACGCCCCAGCCGAGATCGGCCTCGTGCTCGACGACCGCGTGCCGCCGCGACACCTGCCCGAGGTCGTCCCCGGCGGTTGGCGTCCGCGTGATGACGATCGTGCAGTCCGCATGGCGCCCGATCACGGCAGGCTGGCCCGGATCGAGCAGGTGCCGCAGGCCCTTGGTGCATCGTCCCACGCCGACGAGGTGGGACGTCGTGCCGGCGCCTCCCTCGGCGTCGCGTGATCGAGAGGCGTCCATCGGAGAGCCGGGCGACGGGCGCGCGTGCGTCATCGGCCGAGGCACACGCCGAGCGCGACGGAGACGTTGTCCCGGCCGCCCGCCGCGTTCGCCCGCTCGATGAGGACCGCCGCCCACGCATCGACCTCGGCCTGGGTCGACGGGGACGCCCGGCCAAGAAGGCCGGCGATCTCGTCATCGGCCACCATCGTGTGCAGGCCGTCGGAGCAGACGAGGTACACGTCGCCCGGCTGACTGGGGAGCACGCCGAGCTCGGGCTCGGCCACCAGGCTGTCCGTCCCGAGCCAGCGCGTGAGGACGTTACGGCCGCGATGGGTCGCCACCTCGGCCGGCGAGATGTGGCCCTCGCTCGCCAGCTCACTCGCCGCGTTGTGATCCGTCGTCAGCGGCCGGAGCTGTCCATCGCGGAAGAGGTAGGCGCGACTGTCGCCGACGTGGCCGAAGACGGCACGCCCGGCCTGCGCGGCCAGACACGTGAGTGTCGTCCCCATGCGCTGAAGATCATCGTGGTGGCCGGCCCGCTGCTGGAGCCGGTGGGGCGATTGCTCGAAGACGGCACGGCAGGCGTCCAGCCAATCCGCTTCGGAGCTCAGGCGCCGGTCGGCCCACCGGCCGGCCAGGGTCTCCTCGAGAACCTCCATGACCGTACGGCTCGCGACGTCGCCGCCGGCCACGCCGCCCATGCCGTCGGCGACGGCCAGGACGAGCGCCGTCGAGGTGCCGTCCCCGGGCGCGTCCCACGTCACGCCGAGCACGGCGTCCTCATTGCGGCGACGGCGAAGACCGACGTCGCTGCCGCAGCTCGCGAGGAACCGCGTCGCCGGTACCGAGACCCGCGTCGCGTGACCTCGGGCCGGCACGGTCACCTCGGCCTCCGACACGACAAGGCCAAATCTCCCTCCGGTCTATCCGGACGGTACGGGGACGGCCCAGCGATCGCCGACGCGTCGTCGAGCTTCACGGGAAATCTCCTGGCCGCGCATTCTACTACTCGACGACGAGCACTGGCCTACAAACACCGGGGAATGGCGCGCCCCGGAATTGCGTACCGGGAGGTCGCCATTCGCGTCGCCCGGCTGTCATCGCGATCAGTCCAGGGCGGCCGGCCGAGCCGTCGTAGGGAGCCCTGCGGCGGAGTACTACTCGGATAAGGATTGGTGCCTTACGCCGTCGGCGCCGTACTCCCGCCCGATGTCGTCGGGATTCACGACGTTGCCCCGTGGCTTCGACATCCGCTCGTTGTCCTCGTCCAGGATTGTCCCCAGCGCGCCTCGATCTCGAGATGGTCGCGCCCACGTCGAAGTCGCATCATAACAACGACCGCGCCTGCCGCGACGAACCGCTCGCGCGCCGGAGGCTACGACCGTCGGAAGGTCTTGGTTGGGGGAAGGCGTCGCGCAGCAGCCGGACTTCGCGCGACTTCATCCAGGAATACCCAGGAAGTTGCGCCCCAACGAGAGCCCAAGAGCCCCAAACCCACGTACCTTGGCCCGCGCGAAGAGGCTCAAACTGTCAGCAATCCCGACAGATTGACAGGCGCTTGCGGACAGCGTAGTGCATTGCCACCCATAGGAGTCCAGCGATCCGGCACCTGAAGAGGAGGGGGCCCGTGCGACTACGACTAGCCCGACGCACCACGGGTTGCTCCTCGCGCTTCCGGCTGCTGCTCGTATTGCGTGAGTCTGACTGCAGAGGAGCACGAGTCATGACGATCGCTTTCCTCGGAGTCGCTCGCAACCGGTTTCGCGCCCGTCCCCTCCTGCTCGCCGCGGCCTCGGTGTGGGCCCTCTCGCTCGTCGTCGGAGTGGGCTCGGCGGCGGGACGGGGCGACGATCCGACGGAGCCGGTGACCATTCCGTCGGGCTTGCTGCTCTATAAGCATGCGCCCGACACCATCGGCGACGACCAGCTTCTGCAGATGACCAAGCAACAGGTCAGCCAGGACCAGAGTGCCTACAAGCATCCCCAGGCCGTCGGCGACCCCATCCGCGTCTTCTCGAAGCAGCAGGTCGAGGGCCGGGCCGTCGACTTTGCCGCGAAGGATCTCCTGCCGGCCTACAAGGCCTATCTCACGCGCCTGACGGGTCAGATCCCGGCGCGACTGCACTTCTCGACGACCAGGAGCCTCGGCTTGGTCGAGTACAGCGACGGCGCCGTCCGCACGAAGTCGCAGCCTTACTTCAGTCGCGAGTTCAAGCTGGCGGCCTCGGAGCGACGGGGCCTGCCCTCCGACGTGCAGGGCTGGGAGATCCTCGGTCAGCTGCCCCCCATTGCTGCGCGCGTGTCCGACCTCCGGTTGACCGATGTCACCAGGTCCTTCCAGGCCCGTGGTCGCCGGATGCTGCTGGCGCTGAACCGTGATCCCGAGATACCCCCACTCGCGATGAACAGCGCCGACGCGGAGCAGATCTGGAAGCGACCGGAGTGCGCGGGCAACGAGAGCGAGTACATCCGTTCTGGCATGACGAAGGCCGCCGCTGTCAAGGCGGCCGCCGAGTGCCGGGCCCGCCACGACCGGTATAGGGACGCCATTCAGGTGGTGTTCGACATCGAGATCCAGAAGATCGTGGCGACCGACCGCGCCTGGATCATCCAGGCCCAACTGGTCGGGGCGAACGTCTACGGTCCGCATCAATCAGAGCCGATCAAGACGTTCGCCGCCGGCGACTTCACGCCGATCAGCGAGCGGCTCGCGGCCGTTCAGCGGGACGAGCAGCGGGCCGCCGACCAGCAGCGGTCCAGGATCGCGGCGCTCTCCCAGATGGACGTGCTCGGCGTGCGGCTGGGTATGTCGATGCGTGAAGCGGAATCCCTCCTGCGGGCCAAGCAGAAGATCCAGACGGTCTACCGCTTCTCCGCCTCGCCGCTCCCGCGCAGTGCCTCCGCGTCCGGCAAGCGCCGCCCGGAGCCGTACAGCAGCGGCCTGCTGTTCATCGCGAACGACGGCAACGACGCCATCACGCTGTTCCAGGCGGAGGACGCGGTGATCGGCGTGACTCGCCGGATGCTCGCCGCCGGCGTGACGCAGGAAGCCGTGACCGACGCCCTGACCGAGAAGTACGGTCAACCCACCCACACCGGCAGTCATGGATCGATCTGGGGGAAGAGCGGCGACGGTTGTAGCGGCGGGGGGAACCTCGACGCCCGAAGCCCGATGCAATTGATCGAAGGCCAGCCCATCAAGAACGTCACCTACAAGGCCGTCGGCATCGGCGTCCGTCATGAGGCGAAGGCCGACACGCTCGCCAACTGCACTACCGTGCTTCAGATGGCGGCGACCCTCAAGAGCACGCCGAATCCGCACGTGGACTTCCGGCTTTTCAATCACTCGGCTGTCGCGGGGGCGTTCAAGGAGGCCGAGGACCAGCAGAAGCCTCTTCCGGGTGGGGGCCGAGGCAAGTTGAAGCTGTGAACGGGCCCTTAGGCCTCGGACGTCTGGGGCGGCTGTCTCCTACGGGCGTCGGGCAAAGGCGGGCTGGATTGCTGCGACGGATCCTGGTACCTGGAGGTACCCCGACGGTAAGCACGGGCGGCTGGCATACAGCCAAAACTGATACTCGTCCCCAAAAAACAAGGAGGGCTAACATGAACCAAAGGCATCAAAGCGGACTGTTGGCCAACAGGCGACCTTCCTTTTTTCGGCGCAATCTGGGAAAAGGCGTGTGCTATGCACTCGTACTGATTGCTGTGTCTTGGATTTCTTGGGTTCAGGAAGGTGGGTGCCAAGCTTGCAAGAAGGAGTTTGGTCCTCATACAGAGTACACAAAATGTCGGAACGCACTCATCAAGCCCGGATGTGACAGCAGATGTGCGAATAAACTAGCCTGTGAAGAGTGCAAGTGTTATGCGGTTAGCAAGACTGGGTTGTTAGTACAGGGCTACACAGGTTCGTGTGACACAAAGGTGGCCGGCGCTGCACTCCTTGCGGCCTTTAAGAAGAAAGAGTGCTGCGAGAAGTAGGTTCTAAGTATTGCCCGTAGGAGACACAAACACCTTTCTCGCTCCCCGCCCCCTGCGCCTCGGCAGCCCGGCCCGGGATGGCGGACCAAGCGGCCAGCCGATCGGTCGCGCACCGGTGCTGGCTCGCTCGGAGTCGGCGTCCACCGTCGGTGCCGCACGAGACTCACACGGCACGCCGAGCAGCGCCACGGAACAGGTCGGTCAAGGGGCGCACTCTCTGGAGGACACGAGGAGTTGGACGAGTATCCGGCCATCGGGATCCGGCGCGTGCCTGACGCCGGCGGACCAGTCCACTCGCCTCGCGCTCGAGAGGTCAAGACCCGCCGGAGCATAGGTGGCTCGCGGGGCCCGTCCAGTTGATCGTCTTCTTGGACAGAGCCGCGCGCTTGCGGCCGATGCGCGCCCCGGAATGTGGTCGACTTGTTCGCCGCACTCGCGCCTGACGTCCAGAGTCGGACGCACAACGAGATCGGTCGACTGAATCCGCGAGATCGAGCGATGGGCCCGAGTCGCGATGGTTCTTGGTGTCTCGTTCCGGCCTAAGAGGTAAGGCGGCCCGCGCGACTGCGGCGCCGTCCACACCATCGCGTCCGGGCATTACGCTTTGTGCTTGGCCTGACACGGCGCCGGCTCCACAGCTGCCTGGGCGGAGAATCGTGGGGGAGGGGCAGCGCTTGTCGCACCGGTCACGCTGTGCCCTCGAAGCGAAACTCAATAGTCGCGATGTGTGCGGGCCGTCCAAAGCGGGCCCTTAGCGGACGCGAAAGCCGCTAGCCCCTTTCGTTTACCCAGACTTCACCCAGGAAGCGGTTTTGGACCTCTGAAAGTCTGGGGTCGGAACGACGCCGACGCCGGCCGGAAGCATGCCTCTGATTGTTTCCGCCTGCTCGCGAACCAGATCCAGGAACGATCGCAGCGCGCGGCTCTCTCGGTCTGACGCTCAGACCATCATCATAGGAATGCGAACGGTGTCGGGCTCGACGGGTCGCAAACGAACCGTCGCCGCGCAGATTGCTCACATACGCTGGAACCAGGGTGACGCCCTCGCCGGCCTCGACCAGCGTCAGGAGATCTCATCATGTCGGCCTCGTTGACTACGCGTGGCGAAGCCGGCGCGGCTGCAGAGGTTGACGATCGCATCGAAGAATTCCGGTACCCCGCGCGGACACTGTAAAGACGGACTCGTGCGTCATATTGGCCGCCGTATCATCTCTACCGCTTGTTCGGCCATACGATCGTAGGCGCATCCGTGTTGCCGCTCGTTATGGTCTGCATCATCGACGTGTTCGCCACGCGAGATGATCTGCTGAAACACGCAACAATGGATCGACGACGGCCTCCGCGTGAACGCCGATAGCGCAGGTGCCGACCGGGTGCCAGTAGCTTCCGATGTTCTGCGCTGTGTGGATCGCGCCGGCGCACAGAATCACATCCGTGGACGCATCAACGGAGAGCAACTAGCCATCGAGCAGGAAATCGAGGCCGGTGCAGCGTGTCCCGGTAAACGTCAGCCGCACCGCCAGCGCTCCAGTCAGGATTGTCAGGTTCTGACGCCCCGTCACCGGGCGCAGGTACACGCCGGCGGGCGCAGCGGACGCCGTGCCAACGTTCGGGTTCATCGGGCCAACACCTTCGGGCTCGGAGACATTCATGTCGCCGAGGCACGCATTCTGGCTATTCACTGGCGTCGATGGACGCCGCCACCGGGTGGGAGATCTCGGGCGCGCTCGACGCGAATCGGGCCGCCCGACCCGCGGAAGTCATTCGCGCCGTCTTCCGGGCCGATGGCCAATTTTACGATCAAGCGCCCGCGCACGAAGGCCGGCTTCTACGGGGCGAAGGTCTCGTTCGGCGGCACGCGCTTCGTGCGCGCCGGCACCGATCCGAGCCTGATCCCGCTGCTCGCAGGGCGCACTCGGATCGCGTTCGTCAGGCCGCGCGACTACCCGCGCTGCTGAGCACACGCTCCAACAACCCCGGGGGCGGGGCCGCAGTGCCTCACCCGCCGGCCCACTGCGGCGCTCGGATTCGACGAGCCGCGAGAGCGCCGTCGAGCAGGGGCGAACTTCCGCAACCGTCGGCGTAAGCGGGCGTGCGCCGACGCGCGGCCCGAACCATTCCTGTTCGTCCGACGCGAAAGCGCGCGACGGGGCCGAAGGTCGAGCATCCGCTCGACGAGCTCGGCGACGCCTACGAGCCCGAGGACGGCAAGGCGGTCGCCGTCACGGGTGACGAGCTCGCCGCCGTGGCCGCGCCGGCGCTGACGGAGCCCGCGCCGGCGAAGTAGTCGATGAGCACCGGCGCGAGCACCTTGGCCTTGACCATGTGCGTCTGGCCGTCGAGCACGCGGTGCTCGGCGTCGGGGAGCAGCTCCGCCAGCATCCGCGTGCCGTTGTGGAAGAACGCCGGGCTCTTGCCGCCGACGATCACGAGCGTCTTGACCTTCGTGCCGGGCCAGCGCGCGGCCGGCAGCGGACGGCCGAGCTGGGTGTCGCCCATGATCTCGCCGTCGTAGGGCAGCGTGTGCGCGACGCGCTTGAGCTTGCCCCACGCCGGCATGAAGCGCATCAGCGACACGAGCGGCGCGGGCATGCCGACGTGCCGCATGAAGAGCCGGACGGTGTCGCCGCGGCGGTTCGCGGCGAGCAGGGTGTTCAGCTGCTCGACGTAGTCGGCCGCCGCCGGCGGCCGGGTGTCGTCGACGATGAACGGCGGCTCGTAGAGCGCCAGCGCGCGGATCGGGAGACCGCGGCGGCGGCGTCGAGCGCGAGGACGGCGCCGGACGAGAAGCCGCAGACGTACGCGGAGCCGCCGGCCGCGGCGATCAGCGCGGCGAGGTCCTCGATCTCGCGCTCGACCGAGTAGGCGCCGTGTCGCCGCTCTCGCCGCGCCCGCGGCGGTCGTAGCTGATGACGGTGAAGTGCTCGCGAGAGCGCCTCGGCGAGCGCGCGGCTCGGTCCCATCTCGCGATAGCAGAGCGCACCGTCGACCAGGATGAGCGGCGGGCCCTCCCCGCAGGTCTCGTAGGCGATCGCGGTGCCGTCGGTTGAGCGTGCTGTGTTCATGGCAGCCAAGCTAAAGACGCCGTCGCCGCCTGTCTTCTCCAAACGTGCGGACGAGGTGGCCGCCGGCTCGACCGCGGCGGCCGGGGGATGAGCAGCAAGACCGCCGCCACGGCCGCGCCGCTCAGGTCGCCGGCGGTGGCAGCGGTAGCGGCCGGCAACGCGCAGGACCACCGGCGGGGTCACCTGGCGAGTCCGGCCTGTTGAATCAGCCGCGTCAGCTTCCGCGGGTTGCGCATCACGTAGATCCGGGTGATCCGCCCGTTCTCCACCACGAGGCTCGTCGCGGCAAGCTCGCCGTCGATCTCGATCAGGCCGGCAGTCTGCCGCACCGTGACCGCGGACTTCCCGATGACCTCGGCGATCTCGCCGTACGGCAACTCGAAGACCTCGCGGAACACGAACACCGCCCGCCCGTCGGCTCTGAGCGTTTCCAGCACGGTCAGCATCGCGATCGACACGCTGTCGGCGAGTTCGACGTCCTCGGCCACATCGGGGCTGGTCAGCAGCGGTTCCGGCAGCCATTCGCCGACGTACTGCTCGCGGCGGCGCGACACTGTTCGCAGGAAGTTGAGCGCTTGCCGTGTGACGACCTGGATGAGGTACGCCCGCGGGTCACGCACCTGCGACTGATCGGCGTCAAGCCCACCGCAGCCAGGACTCCTGCATACGTCCTCCGCGTCGGCCGCCGACCCGAGCAGCTCGTAGGCGACGGTGAACAGCAGGCTGCGATGGGCGACGAACGGGTCCTCGGTCATACCGTCTGAGCGGCGGCGGGAGTCTCTGGACGCTTGGCCAGTGGAATCTCGCACGCGTCGGAGAGCCCTGCGACTTGACCCCGTGCGCCTGTTCGCCCTGGTCGCCAGGTTGGCAATAGGCGATGTACGCGGTGAGTTCGACCATCGCCGCCGGGCCGAGCCGCCCGAGCAGACATGCCGACAGCTCGTCGGTGACGGTGGGCGGCGTGTTCGTCATGGCCTCGGCGTACTCCATCACCTCCCGCTCCAACGGCGTGAACACTCCGACTCCCGCCAGCGCGGCACCTGGCTCGCCTTAGCCAGGTCCAGGTTCTGGTTCAGCGCCTGAAAGTAGTTGATGTCGAGGCACCAGCTGCGGCCGACCTGCGCCGCGACGGCCATGTGCGCGAACGACTTGAGGCTCGCGTCGGCCGCATCCCACCCGCCCACCTTGCCGCGCACTCCAGGTTGGCCATGGTGACCTCGGGGCTGTGGTACACCACCTCGAGGGGCTCGGGCACGGCACCGAGCTGCTTGATCATCATTTCCCTGAGCTCCGCCGGGAGCTCGGCCTTCGGGAGGCGTAGCGCCATGGGGTCCTCCTTGTCCGGCCGCCGGTTTGGACATCAAGACACCGCCGGGCCCGCGAGCGTGACAACCGGCGATCAGCACCGGGGCCGGCATGCCAGCCGGCACGGATGAGAAGGGTGTTCGTACGTCCTCTTCTTCTTCGCATCGCGCCTCGTGGCGCAGGATCTACCTCCGGGCATCGATCCGGAGGTGATCATCACGGCCGTGCGCCCGCAAACGTCTGTGATGGGTCTCGAGCATGCGACGTAGTGTTGGTCATGAAGCCGCTCCTCCTCATCCCCATCGTCCCCCTTGCCGCGCTCGCCCTGGCGTCAGTCGGACACGCCGGACCGTTGGCAGGAGGAGCCCTGGGTGGCGCTCTCCACGTCCGCGGACGAACGCGTCGTGCACGTCCAAGGGCGCGGCGGCGGCTGCGGCGAGACCCGCGCGCGACTGTGACCGAGACCGCCACGACGGTCACGATCCGCGTCCAGCAGCGCCTCGCGGGCGACGCGGGCTGTCCGGCCATCGCTCGCATCGACGACCTGCAGTGCGTCTGTCGGCGCCGCTCGACGGCCGCGCCCTGATCGGCCAGACCCTGCGCGACGCCGCGGTCGGGCTCGATGGCCCGCCCGCGGTGCCACACGTCGTCGGCATGCGCGCCGAGGACGCCCGCTTCGCGCTGCGCGCCCAGGGCTTCCGGGTGCGCGGCGTCCAGGAGACCACGTCCGCGAAGGGGTGCAACGTCTCCGACGTGCACATGCAGCCGTACCACGTGGTCCGGGTCCGGCTGGCGGTCCGGAGCGCGTCCACCTCACCCGCGCGCGAGGTTCCGCCCTGCGTCCGCGACGACAACGGGCAGCGCCCGTGAGGCCATCGGGACCACGACCGGCGGTCGCCGCGCGGAACCGACCACGACATCAATTCTTCGAGCGCGCTTGCGGCCTCTTCCGCCTTGCCCTCTTCGGCGGCCCGTTTGAAACTCGTGAGCAGGGCGTCCGTCACGCGGCACATCGCGGAGACGACGACGACCGGGTTTGCGTCCGATTGAGCGAGCACGATGCGCGCGACGCGCTCGAAGGCGCGCGCGTCCTCGACGGACGTGCCGCCGAACTTCATCACTGTGGGCGACTGATTCATGCTTTCGCAGGTGACCTTTCCGGCTGAAGGAAAAGTAAAGGCCGGTCGCTCCGAAAAGATACGACCGGCCCTCTGCTCAAAGCCAATGAAAGGCGCGCGCCTGTTGCGACGCGCCTTTTGAGGATTCTTAAGTCGTAGCTCTCCACCGCCCGCTCGTGCGGTGACAGTCCCGCGGATTTAGCCGCGGCGACCAGCACGCGCGCGCCCACGAAGGAGAATTGGCACACACGCGCTTCGGCGACCCGCCCCTTTCACCCGCCCCACGTGGCTCCCCTTCGTTTCAGAAGACGGATTACTGATGGAGGTCGCGCCTCTACTTCAACTTCAAAAGAACTATAAAAAAGATATGAAACCTTAGCCACGAGCCCGCGCTCTTGTCAAGCAAACTGATTGCAAGCGGGTTTTGAGCGCGGCTATACTGGCGGGCGCGAGGAGATAATCATTCATGGGAGCAGCGAATCTTAAAGAAGAAGCGAGGCGTTTAATCGAGCGCCTGCCTGACGACGCCACATGGGACGACTTGATGCATGAAATTTACGTGCGGCAGGCCATCGAAGCGGGGCTCGAAGATAGTCACGCGGGCCGCGTGTCGAGCGTTGAAGACGTTCGCGCTCGTCTGGGGTTGCCGCAGCCGTGAGAGTCCTCTGGACAGACGCCGCGCTCAATCAGCTTGAGGCCGTTCGGGATTTCCTTTCCCGAACCTCACCCGAATACGCCCAAAGAATCGTTGAGCGTTTGGTCAACCGCTCCGAGCAGATTGCCACCTTCCCGCGTTCTGGGCGAATGGTTCCTGAGTATCAGCTTGATGAAGTGCGGCAAGTGGTCGAAGCGTCATACCGCATTATTTATCTCATCAAAGAAAATCAGGTCGAAGTGTTGGCAATCATCCACACCTCGCGCAAAGGTTTGCCTCAGGACGAATAAGTTCGCGGCGGAAGGGGATGCGATAATATTTCGATACGCCCGCCCGGCAACCTCCGTGATTCGATAATATGTTCGAGTACAAAATTGACGAGCGGACGGAGCTTCGCTTGCTCGCCCCGGAGCACGCCGGGCAGTTCTTCGAGTTGGTTTATCAAAACCGCAGGCACATAGGCGAGTGGATGTTCTGGGTCGGTGAGGATTACTCGCTCGCGGACGCCGAAGCGCACATTAAAATCGCGCTCGAAAAATCTGCCGCCAATAACGGGTTCGAGGCAGGCATCTGGTTCGACAAGCAACTGGCCGGGTGCGTTCGCTACAACTACATTGACTGGGCGCACAAGAATACTGAGCTGGGCTACTGGCTCGCGGCCGCTTCTCAGGGCCGTGGGCTCGCCACCCTCGCGTGCCGCGCGATGACGGATTACGCCTTCACGAAACTCGGGCTCAACCGTGTCGAGATACGCTGCATGAGCGAGAACTGGCGCAGCCGCCGCATCCCCGAACGGCTGGGCTTCACACAGGAAGGCGTCCTCCGCCAGGTGCGCTGGCGTCAAGACCACTTCGACGACCACGTCGTCTACGGGATGCTGGCGAGCGAGTGGCAATCATCACAAGGCTTCTGAAGCTACCTGACCCGCTTCCTGCCCTATGAGTTGGCGCAGGCGCAGACGCGCCTTGTGCAGTTGCGACTTGCTGGTCCCCGTGGAAATTCCTAACGCACGCGCGATCTCCGAGTGCTCGTAGCCTTCTACGTCGTGCAGGACGAAGACGGCGCGGTAGCCCGGCGCGAGTTGTGCGATGGCCTTTTCGAGCACGAGACGGTCAACCGCGGGTGTGTGGCCCAGCAGCGCCGACGGTCTGACCTCTGGCTCAGGCGTCGCGCCGTCCTCGGTCGTGCGCTCGCGCCTGACGGCGCTCTTCCTGAAGTGCATCAGCGTGCGGTTGACGGTCACGCGATGGAGCCACGTCATCAATGTGGAGTCGCCGCGGAAGCTGCCGATCTTGCGGTAGACGTGTATGAAGACCTCCTGGGTCAGGTCTTCTGCTTCGGCCGTGTTGCCCGTCATCCTGAGACAGAGGGCGTAGACGCGCCGGTGGTAACGCTCGTAGAACTCCTCGAAGGCGAGCATGTCGCCCGACGCGACGCGCTGTGCCAGACGGTAATCGAACTCGGACGCCTCGACGGCCGCGGCCCGCGCGTCATCGCGCGACCACGTCAGATGAGCTTCGCCGAGCACCATTGCTTCGTTCATCTTTTTAATTCACCTGGCCGGGTGTGAAGTGCGTTGTCGTCGTAAGGGGAAGATGACAGGGGCGGGAAGCCGAGGCCCGGCCGACGTGAAGATCGCTTGCGCCCCTCACAAGCATCTTCGAGCGTGGGCAGACCCGACAATCCCGCCTTGCGCCTGTCATCTCTGGGGAGACCTCCCCGATTTCACTAACTGACGAAGGACAGCGGACCATTGCGCCGCGCCTCGAATTGTTCGAGCAACTCGTTGGCCCTCGTGCGCTGCTCCGGCGTCAGGACGTTGAAGATTTTCGCCTTCGCGCGTTCCCTGGCGACGATCAACTCGGAGAGCGTCTGCCCCTGCTCGGCGGCTATGCCGCGCACCCGCGCCTCGTCGAACTGGCCGTCCAAGGTCGCGGCACGCATCTGCACGCGATTCTCTTTGAGCTTCTCGAAAAGCGGGTGCACGCCCGCCAACTCGTCCCTGACGATCTGTTTAATCTCCGTCTGCTGCGCGTCCGTTAACTTCAGTTCCGAGGCGACGCGCGCGAAGACGCGGCGTGCGAACGGGTGCGCGAGCGGGGGAGCGTCCGTGGCGTTTGACGGCGCGACGCCGCTGTTGGAGCCCGCGTAAACGACGCCCGCCGTCGCGAGCGCCAGAGCGAGGATGGTCATTGCAAAACGATTTCTCATCTTTCTCTCCTCTCTATTTCAACGCGCCGCGGGCGATTGCTAAAGTGCGCGGCGCTTCATTCGTGTTCGCACCATAAGACGCCGCACCCGCTGCGATTGACGTAAAGAGTTCGTCAACGGAGCCTAAAGTTTTGTCAATTTCAAAAAGCAAGTGACCCAGCGACTCAACCCCTTTGCGCCTTACGTCTTCTCTTTGCGCCTTTGCGAGAAATACTAACTGTTCACGCAAAGGCGCAAAGTAAAAACCAAAGGCGCTAAGGAACTGCTCGTGTCCTTAGTTCTCAGTTTCCTGCGGGCGGTTGGCCTCGAACTCTTTGCGGCGCTGCTCGTGCTCTTTGCGCTTGGCTTCGAGTTGGGCCTTCTGCTCGGCCGTCAGCACGTTGAAGATTTGCGACATCATGCGCGCGCGCGCCACTTCCAACTCGACGTGGACGTTCGCGCGGGCCTGCGCCGCCGCGCGGACAGCCGCCTCGTCAAAAGCCCCGTCCTTCACGAAGTCGGGCGGCCCGTCCGGGCGCTGCGCCTCCAACTGGTCGCGCAGAGACTTCGTGCTCTCCTCGAAGGCCGCCGTGATCTTCTGGACCTCCGCCTTCTGCGCGTCCGTCAAATTGAGGTCGCGCGCAATCGGACCCAAACCGTCGCGCGGCGGGCCGCCATGGAATCCGCGACCACCGGGGCCGCGACCGCCTGGGCCGCCGCCGTGCTGTGCCAATCCGACCACCGCCAACGTCAAAAGGAGCGCGCCTGTGATGGCGACCGCCGCGCTCAGCTTCTTCCAACTCTGTTTCATCTTCTCTCTCCTCTTCAGCCTGTCAGATTCTTCGTGTATGGGAGCGCCCTCTCTGTGTAGGGCGCCCCCGTTTAAACCCCCCGCTTGTTCGCAAAACGGCTGATGAAAGATTCGTTATCAATCCGACTCTCTCGAAGAGGTCTGACCGCTCTCATCGCCACCGTAGTATGACGAATTTTTGCCCTCGCGGGACGTAAAGAGTCGGTCAGCGGAACGTAAAGATTTCGTCAAGCCGCGGGCGCAATCTCTTGACACTTCTTTACAGAGAAGAAGCCCCGAATTGAGATAGAATGCCGGGGCGCGGCGTGGCCCTCGCGCGCGACTGAAATCCGTCGGGCCGAAAGTGAGATTGTCAGAATGCAGCGCGTGCTGGTGATTGACGACGACGTGGGCCTTTGCGAGTTGGTCGCGGAGTACCTGGGGTCCGAAGGGTACGAGGTCGAGGCGGCGCACGACGGCGAGACGGGCGTGGAGCGCGCGCTTTCGGGCGGGCACGAACTGGCCGTGCTGGACGTGATGCTTCCCGGCATCAACGGCTTCGAAGTCCTTCGCCGCATACGCGCGCGCTCGCGCCTGCCCGTCGTGATGCTGACGGCGCGCGGGCTGGACGTGGACCGCATCGTCGGATTAGAGCTGGGGGCGGACGATTACCTGCCGAAACCCTTCAACCCGCGCGAGCTGGTCGCGCGCATCAACGCCGTCCTCAGGCGCGCGCGGCCCGACGCCGCGGAAGAGAAGACGGAGCGCGAGACGCTCTCGGTCGGCGACGTGGAGATGGACAACCGGACGCGCACCGTCAGGCGCGAGGGGCGCGTGGTGGAGCTGACGGCGGTCGAGTACGATCTTCTGAAGAGACTGCTCGCCGCGCCCGGCCGCGTCGTGACGCGCGAGGAACTGGTGAGAGACGTGCTCCACCGCAACCTCTCCCCCTTCGACCGCAGCATAGACATGCACGTCAGCAACCTGCGCAAGAAACTGGGCCACCAGGTCGGCGGCACCGACACCGAGCGCATCAAGACCGTCCGCGGCGTCGGCTACATATATGCGAAGGAAGTGATAAGTGATGAGTGATAAGTGATGAGTAACAGAAAGATGGTCTTAACTTCTATCACTTATCACTGTTTTTATGCGTAGTCTGTTTCTCAAAGTCTTTCTCTGGTTCTGGCTGGCGATGGGGTTGGTCGTTGCCGTGTTTTTCCTCGTCTCGGAGTTGACGCGGCCGAGCGAGATGTACTCGCGCGGCTCTATGACGGACAGGTACACGTCCTTCATCGCAGAGACGGCGGCCGTCACCTACGAGCGCGAGGGGAGGCCGGGCCTCGTCAGTTACCTGGAACGCGTGGCAGGCCATGCGGGAGTCCGCGCGCGCCTCTTCGACGAGCAGGGGACAGAGCTTTCGGGCCTGGGCGCGCAGCAGGGCGCGCAAAGCTTAGCGTGACGCGGGTCGTAAGCTCGAACGCGCGTATCTTCGACGCGCCCGTTGACAAACCAATGGTCGCCTTCCCGGCAGTCGCAAGCGGGCGATCGTTACGTGTTCGTTGTCGAGGTGACCGGGCCGCCGGGGCCGCCCTTCGCCAACCCGCGCTTTTTGGCCCCGCGCTTTCTGGCCGTGATGTTGACGGCGGGGCTGCTCTGCTATCTGCTGGCGCGATACATCGTCTCGCCCGTCCTGAAGCTGCGCGCCGTGACGACGCAGTTCGCGGGCGGCGACCTCTCCGCGCGCGTCGGGCCGCTCCTGGGCCGCCGGCGCGACGAACTGGCCGCAATGGGCCACGACTTCGACGCGATGGCCGAGCGGGTCGAGACCCTCATGAGCGCGCAGCAGCTACTCATACGCGACATCTCGCACGAGCTGCGCTCGCCTTTGACGCGGCTCAACGTCGCGCTCGAATTGGCACGGCGGCGCGCCGGGGCGGACGCAGCACCCGCGCTCGACCGCATCGCGCGCGAGGCCGAAAGCATCAACGAGATGGTCGGACAACTGCTCGCGCTCTCGCGCGTCGAGAGCGGGACGGACGGGCTCAGGAGCGTGAGGCTGGACCTTGCAGACCTCGTGCGCGCCGTCGCCGAGGACGCGGAGTTCGAGGCGCACGGCCGCGGGCGCTCCGTTAGCGTGACGGCTTGCGAGCCTTGTCAGACCACGGGCGCAATCGAGCTGCTACGCAGCGCCGTCGAGAACGTCGTCCGCAACGCGGTCTATTACACGGCCGAAGGGACGGAGGTCGAGGTCGCGCTCAGGTGTGAAAATGTTGGCACAAAACGCTTCGCCACGATCAGCGTGCGCGACCACGGCGCGGGCGTGCCCCCGGAGGCGATTGATAAAATCTTCCGCCCGTTCTACAGGGTCGAGGACGCGCGCGACCGCCAGACGGGAGGGACCGGCCTCGGGTTAGCCATCGCCGCCCGCGCCGTGCACCTGCACGGCGGGACCATCCGCGCCGCCAACTCGCCCGGCGGCGGCCTCGTCGTCGAGATCAGCCTGCCCGTCAGTTAGGTGTGAAAGTCTCAGCCCCGTCAGGGGCGGTTGAGAATAGCCCAGCAATTTATTGCTGGGAATAAAGAGGCAATTAAAGTCGAGTCCCGTAGGGACGGTTGAACTTATCTTTCAGTCGTCCCTACGGGACTCAACAATACTCTCGCTTCTATTCCCAGCAATAAATTGCTGGGCTATTTTCATTCGCCCCTGACGGGGCTGAAAATCTGCGCTGCTTGTTGTGGTATAGTTGGCCTCGACGGTCATGGAAATCACGCAGCTTGAATTCTTCTTAAAAGTCGTCGAGGAGGGCGGTTTCTCGAAGGCCGCCGAGCGCGTCTTTCGCACGCAGCCCGCCGTCAGCATCGCCGTCAAGCGCCTCGAAGAAGAGGTCGGCGCGCCCATCTTCGACCGCTCGCAGAAGACGCCGACGCTGACGGAAGTGGGCCACGTGGTCTACGACTACGCGCGGCGCATCATCGCACTCCGCGACCAGGCGCGCGAGGCCGTCGCGGAAATACGCGCGCTTGAGCGCGGGCGCGTGCGCATAGGGGCCAACGAAAGCACCTCGCTCTACCTGCTGCCCGACCTGATCCTCGGCTTCCGTAAAAAGCACCCCAAGATCAAAGTCGAAATCTACCGTCACATCTCCGAGCGGCTGCCGCGCGAAGTCCTGGACGGCAACGTGGACTTCGCGCTGATGGCGTTCGAGCCGTCGCACAGCGAGCTGGAATACTTTCCCATCCTGAAGGACGAGCTGGTGCTCATCTTCAGCCCGAAGCACCCGCTCGCCGACAGGGATTCCGTGACGGTCAAGGAACTGGGCCAGGAATCCTTCCTCGCGCACAACGTCAAGGCGGCCTCGCGCCTCAAGGTGATAGAGACTTTCAGTAAGCACCACACGCCGCTCAACATCACGCTTGAGCTGGCGACCGTCGAGACGATCAAGCGTTTCGTCCAGAAGCAGATCGGCATCGCGTTCGTCCCGCGCATGTGCGTCACGGAAGAACTCGAACGCGGCACCCTCGCGACGGTCCCCGTCCGCGGGCTGACCTACACGCGCACGCTCTGGGCCGCGCACCGCCGCAACGCCGCCTTCTCGCACGCGGCCGCCGCCTTCCTCAAAATCCTACGCGACCGCTCGAACAGCCAAGAGCCCAAGGCCCCTCATTAAAGGCCCGTCTTTTCGCGATTACAATCTTTTATAGCCGGATAAAAATAATAACTTTGCTTTCGGCGGGCCGAGGTCTGTAGGATGTCCGTCCTCTGTGCTTTGGTGACACCTTTTATGACCATACAAGACCGAATCAAAATTTTCGACACGACGCTGCGCGACGGAGAACAGTCGCCGGGCTGCTCCATGAACCTGAACGAAAAGCTGCGCCTCGCGCGGCAGCTAGAGGTCCTGGGCGTTGACGTGATAGAGGCCGGCTTTCCAATCGCCTCGGACGGCGACTTCGAGGCCGTCCGCGCGGTCGCGGCCGAGTGCAGGGAAGTCGCGGTCGCCGCGCTCTGCCGGACGACCGAGCAGGACGTGCTGCGCGCGTGGGAGGCCGTGAGTCGTGCCTCTCGCCCGCGCCTGCACACCTTCGTCGCCACCTCCGACATACACCTCGAACACAAGCTCAAGAAGACGCGCGGCGAGGTCTTGCGGATGACGAGCGATGCGGTCCGGTTGGCCCGCTCGCTGACCGCCGACGTGGAGTTCTCGGCCGAGGACGCGACGCGCAGCGACGTTGACTATTTGTGCGAAGTGTTCGCGGCGGCGGTCGAGGCGGGGGCGACGACGCTCAACGTGCCCGACACGGTCGGCTATACCACGCCCGGCGAGTTTTACGAGTTGGTCAAGACGGTGCGCGAGCGCGTCGTGGGCGAGCGCGAAGGAATCATCATCAGCGTCCACTGTCACAACGACCTGGGCCTGGCGGTCGCCAACAGTCTGTCGGCCATTGGCGCGGGCGCGCGCCAGGTCGAGTGCACAGTCAACGGCATAGGCGAGCGCGCGGGCAACGCGGCCCTCGAAGAGGTCGTGATGGCGATGCAGGTGCGCGCCGACCGCCTGCCGTACACGAGCGGCATACGCGCGCAGGAGATTTACCCCACGAGCCAGTTGCTCTCGGCCATCATCGGCTTCGACGTGCAGCCCAACAAGGCGGTCGTCGGGCGCAACGCCTTCGCGCACGAGGCGGGCATACACCAGCACGGCGTGCTCTCGAACCCGCTCTGCTACGAGATCATGACGCCGGAGTCCGTGGGCGTGCCCGCGAACCGCATCGTGCTCGGGAAACACTCGGGCCGCCACGCGCTCAAGCAACGCTACACGGAGCTGGGCTATCAATTGACGGCCGTCGAATTGGACGCGGTCTACACGGGATTCACAACACTGGCCGACCGCAAGAAGAGAATCTACGACCAGGATTTGTTGTCGCTGCTCGCGCCGGCTGAAGCGAGCGAACGCGGCGAGTTGAGTCTCGAACTGGTCGAAGCCGTCGGGAGCTAGGTCAAAGGGTAAGAACGGAGGAAGATGATGAGTGACGAATGCACGTGCGCGCAGTGCCAGGGTTAGGCCGAAGAAGTCTCACGCAAAGACGCAAAGGCGCAAAGAAAACAATCAGGCTTTTCTTTGCGCCTTTGCGTCTTTGCGTGAGCTAATCGTTCTTTGACATCACCTCGCGGAAAACTTGTAGATGGTCGTTGACCTCAGACGGCCGCCTCTGCGGAGGACGGTCGTGGGGAAGTTAGGGTGGTTGGGCGAGTCCGGGTAGTGCTGCGTTTCCAGACAGAAGCCGTTGCGCCTGGCGTAGGTCTTGCCGTCTTTGCCCTTGAGGCCGGTCAGAAAGTTGCCCGTGTAGAGCTGCACGCCGGGCTCCGTCGTCCAGACTTCCATCACGCGGCCGGTCGTCGCCTCGTAGGCTTCGGCCGCGCGCCTGAGCATCCCGTTGCGACCCTGAATCACGTAGTTGTGGTCGTAGCCGCTGCCGTTCTTGATCTGCTCGTCGTCCTGGTCTATGCGCGCGCCGATGGCTGTCCGGGTAGTGAAGTCGAAGGGCGTGCCCTTAACGCTGCGTAGTTCGCCGAGCGGAATCGAGGTCGCGTCAATCGGGGTGAAGCGCGAGGCGTTGAGCGTCAACTGGTGATCGAGGATGTCGCCGTTGCCCTGGCCCTTGAGATTGAAGTAGCCGTGGTGAGTCAGCGTAACCACCGTGTCCTTGTCGGTCGTAGCGGTGTAGTCAACGCGCAGGTCGTTCGTGTCCGTCAACGTGTAGACGACGCGCGCGCGCAAGTTTCCGGGGTAACCTTCCTCGCCGTCGCGGCTCAGGTAGGTGAGTTCGAGCGCCGCGCCGGTCCTGGTCTTCAGCGGCCGGGCGTCCCAGACGACCTTGTCGAAACCTTTGACGCCGCCGTGCAAATGGTTCGGGTCGTTGTTCGTGGCGAGCTTGTATTCGACGCCGTTCAGTTTGAAACGGCCGAGGGCTATGCGGTTGGCGTAGCGGCCGATGATCGCGCCGAAGTAGGGCGGGTTGCCCGCGACGTACTCGTCCAGCGTGTCGAAGCCCAAGACTACGTCATCAAATTGGCCCTTGCGGTCGGGCACTTTGAGCGAGACGACGATGCCGCCGTAGTTAGTGATTCTTGCTTCAGCGCCCTTGCGGTTGGTGAGTGTGAAAATGCTGACTTCTTTACCGTCCGCGGTCCCGTAAGGCTCTTGTTTAATCGCGGCTTTGCTTTGCCCTTGAGCGGCGCAGATGAAAAGCATCATCAGGCAAAGGATCGAGGCCGCCAATCTGTTTTTTGAAATCATGCTCTTTGTCTCCGAAGCGTAGCTCGTGCAACACTCTCTTTGTGGAATACAACTATCAGGGGTGAACTGTTTGTCTATTATGTATCCTCCTGCTTGTCAAGAAATTTTATAGGGGCCGGGGGCGCGTGTGATTTTACGGCGGATTGCAAGTATACTTTTCGCACCCATTCGGAGGAGCTTAATCATCAGGCTAGCTACGCTCCCCGCGCCCCCTTGTACGGCGCGGGAGTTTTTCATTTACGGGCGCGCGTGGGAGCGCCGACGAAATTTTATTGAGGGGGAAGTTATCAAGTGAAACGGATAGGTGTTCTGACGGGCGGCGGCGACGCGCCGGGGTTGAACCCGGCCATCAAGGGGTTGGTCTATCGCGCCTCCGAACACGGGATTGAAACGGTCGGGCTCTACGACGGCTGGCGCAGCCTGCTCGACCCGCTGCCGGACGTGCTGCCGCTCGACCGCGCGAGCGTGCGGCGCTGGGACCGCGACGGCGGGACGAACCTGGGCTCGTCGCGCACCAACCCCTTTCGGACCCTGACCGAGACGGGCGAGCGCGTTGACCGCTCGGACGAGGTTTTGGAAAACATCACCCGGCTCAACCTGGACGCCGTCGTGGCGTGCGGCGGCGAGGACACGCTGGGCGTGGCGGCGCGGCTCTCGGAGATGGGCGTCAACGTCGTCGGTGTGCCAAAAACCATAGACAAGGACCTGGCCGGGACAGACTACACGCTCGGCTTCGACACGGCGCTCAGGAACGTCACCGAGATCATAGAGCGCTCGCGCACGCCCGCGGGCTCGCACGGCTGGGTGCAGGTCGTGGAGGTCATGGGCCGCCACGCGGGCCACCTCGCGCTCTGGTCGGGCGTGGCGGGCCAGGCCGATTTGATTCTGATACCCGAGCACCCGTTCCGCTACGAGAAGGTTTACCACCATCTCAAGCAGCGGATTGGCGACACGAACAGCATCGGGCGCGACCCTTTGCGCCCGCGCTACTCCGTGATAGTGATCGCGGAGGGGGCTTACGCGGAGGAGGGCGAGATGGTGACGATTGACGACCGCCACGACGCCTTCGGCCACGCGCGGCTCGGCGGCATAAGCGAGGTGCTGGCGCGCAGGATCATGAGCGAGACGCCGTACGACGCGCGCTCGGCCATGCTCGGCCACCCGCAGCGCGGCGGCCCGCCCTCGCCGATTGACCGCATCATGGGCCTGATGTTCGGCTCGCGCGCGGCCGATGCCTTAGCCGCGGGAGACTTCGGCAAGATGGTCTCGGCCCGCGGCATCGCCCCCGCCTGCGAACTCTCGCTCGTGGACATCTCCTCCGTGCTCGGCAAACTGAACACAGTAGATGTCGAGCGCTACTACGACACCGAGCGCTATCACCTGAAAGGCATAGGGATGTGAAAGACTAGGAACGCGTTTCAAAACCTACGCTCAACCCTTTGCGCCTTAAGTTTTAACTTTGCGCCTTTGCGAGAAACAGCCGTTCACGCAAAGACGCAAAGTTAAGGCGTAAGACGCAAAGGGTTGAGTTTTAATTTTGAGGCTTTGTTCAGCTACTTCGAGGGCGGGCCGAGCCATTCGGTGAGGGTGGGCTTCATGGCGTCGGCCCACGCCTGGTAGCCTTTGTCCGTGAGGTGCAGGCCGTCGTCCGTCATGCCGTCGTATAACTTGCCGTCTTTGTCTGCCAGCCTGTCGTTGATGTTGAGAAATTTGATCTTTCGACCGTCGGCGAATTTGGCGATGCGGCTATTGATTTTGTTAATCGTGGGCATCAAGGCGGTGCTGCCGTCAGTGTTCCGAGGAGTAATCCCCACCAGCAGGATTTTGGCCCTGGGGGCTTTTTCGCGCAGGGCTTTCAAGCACGCCTTAACTCCATTCGAGATGTCCTTGACGAGCGCCGCGTCACTGCCTTTGACGGGGTCGGGGCCGACGTTGTTTGTGCCAATTAGTAAGACTATGACTTTCGGGTTGACGCCGTCGAGTTCCCCGTTCTGGACGCGATAGAGCACGTTCTGCGTGCGGTCGCCGCCCGCGCCGAAGTTCGCGGCCTTCCAGCCGCCGAAGTTCTGTTCCCAGTTGTCCCGATGCGTCGCCTCCCACCTGCGCGTGATGGAGTCGCCCTCGAAATACAGGTCAATGTTGCCCCTCTTCGCCTTCTCTAACAATTCGACGTGCTTGGCTACCCACACGGGGTCGTCATTACGCGCCGCCGGCCTATCGGCAGGGCGCGTCGTTTGCCCGAAAGAGACGCCGGCTGTGTAAGCGAGCGCGGCCAGAATAAAAAAAACGGTAAGTGAACGTGTCATAATATAGAGTCCTTAGTTTATTCAGAGGCTACGCGGATAGTCAAAAGTTATCATTGGCCGGCGGGAAGATGATTGATTCGTTCCGGCACTGGATTCCGCGTTAATAAGTAGGCGGGTGTTAGCGAACCGGTGTGACGCGGAAGACGTAAGTTTGAGAAGGAGACTCGCCATGAAAAAGGCTGTATACGCATCGCTGTTGATTGTCCTGGCGCTCGGCGGCTTTCTCTACGCGCGCGCTCTTAACCGTCCCGCGGTCAAAGGTGAAGAGGGCAGCGAAGCGAGCCCGCCCGCGGAGCGTTGGGAGTATTGCACGGTCAGCAAGGCCGGCTACACGGCGTCGAACCGTGGCGGCACGTACTGGATAAGTTACTTCAGAGACGCGGGCGTCGAGATAGTCGAAGTGGAAGAACGGGCCTCGGAGCAGCAGGGCTCGGCCGTCGTGAAGGCGATAGCCCGCTTAGGCAACGAGGGCTGGGAGATGGTGGGCCAGGCGGACTTGCCCGTCAAGGCGGGCAGGGTCGAAGCCATCTACTTTAAGCGGCGCAAGCCGTAGTGAATCCTCGCAGACAGGCTTGGAAGGTGGAAGGCTTCTTAAATTAAATGGCGGGAAAAGCGGACAGGTCGAGCGCCGTTCGGTTTGCTCTCTATGCGGTCGTCGCGCACGCCGCGGTCGGCGTCCTGCATTCGGCGGCGCACGAAATCCTGGGAGTTAAGGTAACGCCCGCGCAGCTAATTTTCATCGTCGCGGTCATCATGGTCGCGCCGCTCGTCGCGGGCCTGCTGCTCTGGCGTGGAAAAGAGAGAGCGGGCGCGCTGTTGCTTATCTGCTCGATGCTGGGCTCGCTCGCCTTCGGAGTCTATTACCACTTCGTCGCGGACACTGCGGACCACGTCTCGCACGTCGCACGCATGTCTCCCGCAAGCTGGGCCGTAGTCTTCCAGGCGACGGCGCTCCTGCTCGCGCTCATCGAAGCCCTCGGCGCGTGGGCCGGGTGGTCTGTGCTGAAAAAAGTTCGGTGAAGACTTTTCAAAACTCAAGTGACTGAACGACTCAACCCCTTTGCGTCTTACGTCTTCGCTTTGCGCCTTTGCGCGAAAAAGCCGTTCACGCTGGAGGCGCAACAAAAGAAATACCAAAGGCGAAAAGGCTTGAATCTGTGATGAACACTAAATTCGCCAAGCGCGTCTTTTTAATCGCCGGGATTTACGGCCTCATCGTTCTGCTGCCGCAGTATTTTCTCGAAGCGAAGAACGGGCGCGATTTCCCGCCCGCCATCACGCACCCAGAGTATTACTACGGCTTCGTCGGCGTGGCGCTCGTCTTCCAGTTAGTCTTCCTGATAATCGCCCGCGACCCCGCGCGTTACCGCGCCATGATGCTCCCCTCGATTCTTGAGAAAGCGTCCTTCGGCGTCGCGGCCATCGCGCTCTATCTTTTGGGCAGAATCCCCGCCTTCACGCTCGCCTTCGGCTTCGTTGATTTACTCTTAGGCTTACTCTTTGTGGTAGCGTATGCGAAGACGGCGTGAGGGGAGATTGAATGGGCCTGGACAAACTTGAGCTTGAAGGGTTGCTGGACTTCGCGGTCAATATAGCGCGCGAGGCGGGCGAGATTACGCTGAAATATTTTCGCGGCGCGCACGGGGCCGAGCTGAAGCCGGACGGCTCCTTCGTCACGGCTGCCGACCGCGAGGCCGAAGCACACATTCGCACACGCCTCGCGGAAAAATTCCCGGACGACGGCGTGATAGGCGAAGAGGCGGGCGAGAGCAAGGGCTCTTCGGGGCGTCAGTGGATCATTGATCCGATTGACGGCACTTACAGCTTCGTCCACGGCGTGCCGCTTTACGGCGTCATGCTCGGCCTCGAAGTCGAAGGCGAGATGGCGGTCGGCGTGGTCAATCTCCCGGCGATGGGCGAGCTTGTCTCGGCCGCGCGCGGGATGGGCTGTTACTGGAACAATCAAAGGGCGCGCGTCTCCGAGACTGCTTCGTTAGAGGGCGCTCTGCTGCTCTCGACGGATTTCGGATTGTGCGAGCGCAAGGGCTCGGGCGCTGCCTGCGAGAGGCTCAAACGCGCGGCCGGCGCGCGGCGCACGTGGGGCGATTGCTACGGCCACGTGCTCGTCGCAACGGGCCGCGCCGACGTGATGCTAGACCCCGTGATGAACGTCTGGGACTGCGCCGCGCTCCTGCCCATCATCGAAGAGGCCGGCGGCCATTTCACGGACTGGCGCGGCCACAGAACCATTCGCGGCGGCGACGCCATCTCGACCAACGCGCTGCTTTTCGAGGAAGTGCTAAAAGCAGTGATAAGTGATGAGTGATAAGTGATAAGAAAGACCTTCTTTCTTTTACTCATCACTTATCACTCATCACTTATCACCGCCTTTAAATTATATTTATGTTCTGATAAAAAGAATTGCTTTGACTTGAGCGGAGGGCGTTACTTAAACTCGCGCTGTCCTTTGGTTGGTGCGGATTTCTAAACCGCGTGCTTGCAGCGTGGCGATTTAAGGCGACTTGCTCCACGTAAAAAACTGCTAAAGAGCCGGGTGGTTACTTTGTCGCACGCTCCGCCGAGAAGCCCCCCGCGCTACTTCTTTAGCGCGGGGGGCTTCGCTTTTGTCGTCAGCGCGGAAATTTGAAGGAGGAGATGATGTCAGACGACCAGAACAACGGGGCTGAGAAACTACACTTCGGCACGCTTGCCATACACGGCGGGCAGGACTCCGACCCGACGACCCACGCGCGTGCCGTGCCCATCTATCAAACCACGTCCTACGTCTTCGACGACGCGGACCACGCCGCGCGCCTCTTCGCCTTGCAGGAGTTCGGCAACATCTACACGCGCATCATGAACCCCACGACCGATGTCTT
Organism: uncultured Acidobacteriota bacterium; assembly: GCA_963711585.1. Taxonomy (GTDB): domain Bacteria; phylum Acidobacteriota; class Blastocatellia; order Pyrinomonadales; family Pyrinomonadaceae; genus QHXM01. Next base: position 30,066 of record CAVQEU010000003.1, read on the forward strand.
CGAGAAGCGAATCGCCGCGCTCGAAGGCGGAGTCGCCGCGCTCGCGCTCGCGTCGGGCCAGGCCGCCGAAACTCTCGCCATCCTGACCATCGCCAGCAACGGCGACGAGATCGTCTCGACCACCTCGCTCTACGGCGGCACTTACAATCTCTTTCACTACACGCTCCCGAAACTCGGCATCACCGTGCGCTTCGTTGACGCCGCGGACTACGACGGACTGCAAGAGGCCATCAACGACCGCACGAAGGCCGTCTATTCGGAGACGGTCGGCAACCCGAAACTGGACGTGCTCGACATAGAGCGACTGGCACAAATCGCGCACGCGAACGGATTGCCGCTCATCATTGACAACACGACGCCCTCGCCCGCGCTCTCGCGGCCCATCGAGTGGGGCGCGGACATCACGGTCAACTCCGCCACGAAGTTCATAGGCGGCCACGGCACGTCCATCGGCGGCGTCATCGTGGACGGCGGAAAGTTTGACTGGAAGGCTTCGGGCCGTTTCCCTGACTTTTCCGAACCCGACCCGTCTTACCACGGCGTCTCATACACGGAAGCCTTCGGCCCGCTGGCCTTCATCATCAAGGCGCGCGTACAGGGATTGCGCGACACGGGCGCGTGTCTCTCGCCCTTCAACGCCTTCCTGCTCTTGCAGGGCGCGGAGACTTTGCACCTGCGCATGCAGCGCCACTCGGAGAACGCGCTCGAAGTGGCGCGCTTTCTGAAGGGTCACAAGGAGATCGAGTGGGTCAACTACCCCGGCCTCGAAGAGAGTCCGTATTACGCGCTGGCACAAAAATATTTGCCGGACGGGGCCGGCGCGCTCATCACCTTCGGCATCCGCGGCGGCTACGAGGCGGGCAAGAATTTCATCAACTCGCTGAAACTCTTCAGCCTGCTCGCCAACATAGGCGACGCCAAATCCCTCGTCATCCACCCGGCCTCGACCACGCACTCGCAACTGTCCGAAGAGGAGCAGCGCGCGACGGGCGTCACGCCCGAATTGGTCCGCCTCTCCGTCGGCATCGAAGACGTGCGCGACATCATCGCCGATTTGGATCAGGCGTTGACGGGGCGCGGGGCTTCGCTGCCCGAGCCTGACGGTGAGTTGACGGACAAGCCGCAAGAGGCGGCGGCCGGCGCGGGCGGAGTCGGGTGAGATGAGCGCGGGCCTTGAGCCGACAGTCGAAAGCGATTTCACTTTCGCTGAGGAAGAAGCGTTCGCCCTCGACGGCGGAGGCTCCTTGCGTCCCGTCACGCTGCGTTACGCGCTCTACGGTGAACTGAACGAGGCGCGCGACAACGCCATCCTGGTCTGCCACGCGCTCTCCGGCTCCGCGCGCGTGGCGGACTGGTGGCCCGAGTTGTTCGGGGAGGGGAAGCCGTTCGACGTGGCGCACTACTGCGTCATCGGCACGAACGTCCTGGGCTCGTGCTACGGCTCGACCGGCCCGCTCTCCCAGGACCCGCAGCGGCCGGGCGAGGCTTACGGCGCGGACTTCCCCGTCGTCTCAATCGCGGACATGGTGAGGGCGCAGGCGCGGCTCGTAGAGCATCTGGGCGTCCATCGGTTACACACGGTCACGGGCGGCTCAATCGGTGGGATGCAGGCGCTGCGCTGGGCCTTGGACTTCCCCGAAAGAGTCGAGCGGTGCGTCGCCATCGGGGCCGCGCCGCTCAACGCGATGGGCCTCGCGCTCAACCATCTGCAACGGCGCGCGATCATGAACGACCCGGCGTGGCGCGGCGGGCGCTACAATACGGACGAGCAGCCGGTCGCGGGATTGGCACAGGCGCGCGCCATAGCGATGTGCACTTACAAGTCGGCCGGGCTTTTCGGGTCGCGCTTCGAGCGCAGGCCCGACCGGAGCGGCGAAGACCCGCACAACTCTCTGGATGGCCGCTTCGACGTGGCGGGCTACCTGGACTACCAGGGACAGATTTTTACGAAGCGCTTCGACGCCAACTCTTATCTGGTCATCTCGAAGGCGATGGACAATTTTGATTTGGCGCGCGGGTACGAGACGGAAGAGGCCGCGCTCAAGCGTGTGTGTGCGAGTCTGCTGCTGGTCGGCATCTCGTCAGACTGGCTATTCCCGGCGGAAGATATGCGGGCGCTGGCGTTGCGTGCGCGGGCGGCGGGCGCGGACGCGGTTTACAGAGAGCTTCAATCCGCGCACGGCCACGACGGCTTCCTGGCCGACGCCGAAGCGCTCGCCCCCGTCATCAACGAGCACATGCAGAGACAGCCCGCGCGCGTGCGAGCCGGCTGTGCCAGTTAAGTGAGACTTTCAAAAAGGGAGCTGTTCTTTGCGCCTTATGTCCTAACTTTGCGCCTCCAGCGTGAACGGCTGTTTCGCGCAAAGGCGCAAAGAGAAGACGTAAGGCGCAAAGGGTTGAGTAAGGAAGTAAGTTGAGTAGGAGTTATAGACGTGAGCGAGAGTTATAGAGAGAAGACGGCGCTGCCGGCGGAGTTGCTGCGCGGGCGGGTGGCGATTGTGACGGGCGGGTCGCGCGGGATAGGGCGCGCGACCGCGCTCCGGCTGGCGGAGGCCGGGGCGGACGTGGTCGTCAACTACGCGCGTAACGAAGAGGCCGCGGAAGAGGTCGCGCGGCTGGCGCGCGAGTTCGGCGTGAGGGCGCTCGCCCTGCGCGCGGACGTGGGCAGTGTGCGCGAGGCGGAAACGCTCATCGCGGAAACGCTCGAACATTTCGGGCGCGTTGATCTGCTCGTGGCGAACGCGGGCGTGTGGGATGGCGCGGCTGTTGAGGAGATGTCGGAAGAGTTGTGGGACCGCGTCGTCGGCGCGAACCTCAAGGGGACGTGGACGGTCTGCCGCGCGGCGGTCCCCGTGATGAAGCGGCTGGGCCAGGGCTCAATCGTCATCGTCAGCTCGACCGCCGGGCAGCGCGGCGAGGCTTTTTACTCCAACTACGCCGCCTCGAAGGGCGGCCAGATCAGTTTCACCAAATCCCTGGCGTCCGAACTCGCGCCCGTTATCCGCGTCAACTCGGTCGCGCCCGGCTGGGTTGATACAGAGATGAACACGGAAGTCTTCGGCGACGACTCCTACAGACAACAAGTCACGGACGCCATCCCGCTCAGGCGCGTCGCCTCGGCCGACGACGTGGCGCTCTCAATCGTCTTCCTGGCCTCCGACTGGGCCAGGCACATCACGGGCGAAATCCTCAACGTCAACGGCGGCTCGGTGCTCTGCGGCTAGAAACGCGGCGGCTACCTGCCTCTCCTAAAACTGCGTCGCTTCCTCGACGCGCCGCCAAAATCACGCCCGGCCGGTCAGCGCTCGGCATTTTCAAGCAGGCTCAAATCAATGGCGGGTACGACTCGGGCCGCGTTCTCAAGCCCCTGGTCGTGGTCCAGGGATGCGGGCAGGCGGGCGGGCGGTGCGGGAATCTCCGTGTTTTCGAGCATCCGAAATCTGGTCGTGATGAGGTGTGGGACGCTCAGCCCCAGGCTCGCGTCGAGCTCACACAACTGTTCGGCGAGCGCCTTATGCGAGACACGCTCGAAGGCGCGGCGCAGTTCCGTCGCGGCCGCCTCCGCCCCGTCGGCTATGATCAATTCGAAATCGTTGCCGCCGCGCTCCATACGGTTCGCAAACCCGAGCAGACTCATGCGCCCCTCGTTATGAATCTTTCCCGTGGCGACGATCAGCATGTGCCGCGCGTCTGTTTCGAGCTTCGTATTTATCGCGCGGCGCGCGAAGGCCGGCGTCAAATCCCCGTCCCTCATCACGACGAGGAACGACTCGTCGCACACGCGCGCCATCATGCGCGCCTCGCCGTCGCCCGCCGGCGGCTCGACGACGATCTCGCTCTCCGAGATGCCCAGCTCGCGCAGGATGGCGTGCAGGCGGTTGACCAGCCACGCCCCGTCCTCCAACAGGATGTGAGAAAATTGGGTCGGGGCAAAAACTTCTTCCACCTTCTCGTCGGCTATCGCGGTGCCGCACTCGCTGCACCTGGCCTGGCTGATCGTCACGACCGCCAGGGCGTCCGCAGAGGGCAGACTGAACAGCGTGTGGCCTGATTTACGGCAACTCACAAGAACCTCACGCCGCAGCAGCCCGGCCTCCGAAAGTTTATCCGCCGCGAATTCAGGCAGCCCCGTCACCGCCTCGCCCGCAGACGCACCCACGGGGTAGCCCTCTGCGTAAGCTTCTTTGGCGCGGCGCAGGAAGGCACGCGTCTCCTTGTCTTCCAAGAGCCTTGCGGCGCGCACTCGTTCCCGCGAATTCTCACGGCAGGCGACCGACGAGAGGATGTCCGGGTCCTGTTTGACGACGAAACGTATGAACCCATCTTGAGTCGCGGGCCAGTCCTGTCGCCAGTGGGCCAATTGTGTCCCGCCCTCCGCGTCGGCCTCCTCATCTTCTTGCGCCCGCGCGCCCGCCTCCCCGATTGAGAGACTTATTGCCTGACAAAAATGGTTGAGCTTACGCATCGGCTCCGCGGTGCGCGCCTCGTAGACGATGCCGGCGCGCATCCTCGTCGCCTCGCTCCCACGGCCGCCGAACAGCAGGAAAAAGACGTGGTCGCTGAAGCAGAAAATGTCGCCCTGAACGTAAGGAGTCTGCGAGTCCGAGTCGGTCGAGGTGGCGATCAGCCGCTCCATCTCTTCGACCTGAAAGGCGTCGGCAAGCGCCTGCTCGAAACAGCTCAGACGCGCCGAGCGGATCAGCGGGATGAACTCTCTCTCCTGTAGCTTCTCCAGCAGGCGGAGCCGACCTTCGTGGTTCAACTCGTGTTCCAGAATCCTACTGGCGAGGAGCAACATGGTTCTGACCTCCGGTTCCTGCAATCGGCTCGTTCCGCGAAAGAGACCTCGCGGCTTAAATCGCCCCGTTCGTCAATCGGGCGAGTTGATACTGACCGGCACCGTCTCCTGGCCCGAGGACGATGCGGCATAACGGCGTCCGCGGGCGATACGGAGTGCGAGCGCCTCGTAAGCTTCCATGCCGGGGCGGTGCTCCTCGACGAAAGCCTGTGACACGCGCCCTCCCTCGACGCGCACCACCACCTTGATCGTCTGGGCGCTCGTGCCCGCGCGCGCGCCCTCGCTCACTCCCGCCTGCGCGCTCCTCTGGGCCGCGCCGGGCAAGGCCGCGGCGATGTCCCTTTTAATCATCCAGCGCGCGAGGAGGAAGACTGTCACCAGGCTGACGACGAGCGAGATTACCGCGCTGGCGATGAGCACCTTTCGGTTGCGGCGGCGCGCGGCCGCCTCCAGCGGCGAGGGCGGCAGCGCTAAAACTTCTTTCGCCCTCGGCAGCGGCTCAGGCTCGACGGTCATCACGGGCTGCGCGCCCGAATATCTGCCACCGCCGCCATTGCCCGGAGTCGCTTCTACGTCTATCGTTTTTTCTTCCCAGCAGCCCAACAACTCTAAAATGACTTTTTGTGACGACTCGTTGATTGAGCGGCGCGGGGGCTGGATGAGTGGGTTGAAATTAAAAGAGGCGTTGGGCTGTGAGAGCGCGACCAGCACGGCCTGTAAACCGCCGACGGTGCTGAGCTGCGCGTCAACCAGGTCGCCCTCCACGAAATAGAGGGAACACGGGCTCAGCGAATATTCGATGAGCAGTCGCCCGCTCTTGCGCTGGTGGCGCAAGATTCCGATCAGGTCGGCCAGCGGGTAGTCGTTCAAGTGTCCCGTCAGGGCTATAAAACTCGTGCCTTGCATTCAATCCCTCTCCGGCGTCTTGCGGCCGGCCGAGCGCATCTTCCCTCTCAACCCCTGCGCATCACGCGCAGGTCACGCTCGCCCACAATCTCCCATCGCTTATCGTTACGCTGCCAGCGCAGGAGTTGAAGGACTTCGCCGCGGCGCTCCCGCCCCTGCATCTTGATGAAATACTTCTTGCGGAAAGTCATTTCGGCCGTACGGCCGTCGCCGCCGATGGTAATTTCCGGCTCGCCCGCACTCACCTCCAGCACCTCCGCCCGTTGGAATGAGCGAGTCTTGTCGTCTCGCACGACCTCCTGGTTGACGTTCCGCGAGCGGTAGAAGACCTCCAGTTCTGTGCCATAGAATGTCATTACCTTTTCCAGGTCGCGCGCGTTGGTGGCGGCGATCCAGGCGTCGAGCGCGCCGCGAAGCCGAGCCCGGTCCTCCCTGGCGCGCTGCTCCGCCGACGCCCCCGGCGAGTCCGATTCAACTATCTGAGCGATGGCCTGGTCGAAGTAGTAATTGATATTCCGGTAGGTAATTTGCACGGGCTGTTGCGTCACGCGGCCGCCTTCGTAGACGACGGTCGAGGCGACCATCTTGACCCAGTTGCCGAGCGCGTCATATTCGTAAGTGTAAACCTCCTTGCTCAAAATCTTGTTGCCGTCGTCGCGCCGCGTCGTCTCCCTGATGTTACCCCGCTCGTCGTAGGCGTACTCCTCTCTGCCCGCCTGAGCTTCGCCCGAGACTAAATAATAGGAGTTGTCAATTCTTTTACCCCTGGGGTCGTAGCTGGTCAGCTCCAACAGCTCGCGCGGCTCCTCGACCAGCTTCCCGGATTTGAGTGAAAGACGCGCGACTTCGGTGCGCACCATGTTGACCGGCCCGCTCAGCCCGTCGTTGTCCCGGTCGCTGCCGAGCGGGGCGAGGGCTCCGGGCTGGACCGGGCGCGGGCTCGGCTTCACCAGGTTGTAAGAGACGGCGAGGCCGACGGCGAATCCGGCGCAGGCTAAAAGGATGATGCCGAGTGATCCGGTCGCGTAGATTTTTCGGAGCATCAGGCGGCTCAACGCAAGCCGTCGGCACGAATCATGCCGCGGGCTTCGCTACTCAGTTTATTTAGGGGGAACAGATTCAAAACCTTGCTATTCGGCCAATATATCGTGCCTGGTTACGAGGCAATATACAACATTTTGTAGAAAACCTGTAGCCACTTGCAATTGAGTGTGAGCTAAAGGAAATCTCACGCAAAGACGCAAAGGCGCGAAGAAAAGAGTTAGTCTTTTCTTTGCGCCTTTGCGTCTCCAGCGTGAGATGTTTTCTTCAGCCTACACTCAGCGGTGACGTTGCCGCTAGCCCGTGTTGCGCAGGCCGGCGGCGATGCCGTTGATGGTCGCGGCGAGCGCGTAGTTCAAGTCCTCGCTCTCTTCGCCCGCGCGCTTGCGCTTGAGAAGCGCGACCTGAATCATGCTCATGGGGTCAACGTAAGGGTTGCGCAGGCGAATCGAGCGCGCGAGCACGGGGTTCGTTGCCAGGAGTTCCTTCCGGCCCGTCACGCGCAAAATCATCTTGCGCGTCAGCTCGAACTCTTCCACGATCATCCCGAAGACGCGCTCGCGTAAACGTGCATCCGTGACGAGCGCCGCGTAGTGGCGCGCAATCGTCAGGTCCGCCTTCGCCATGCCTATCTCTACGTTCGCGATGAAGTCCGAGAAGAACAAAAATTTCTCCGCCATCGTGCGCAGCAGCGTCACCCTTGCTTCATCCCGGTTGACGAAACTGCGGAGCGCGTGCCCGACGCCGAACCAGCCGGGCAGGACGTGCCGGCTCTGCATCCAGCCGAAGACCCAAGGGATGGCGCGCAAATCCGCGAGGCCGCGCGCCTGGCTGCGGCGCGCGGGGCGCGAGCCTATGCGCGCGTGCTCCAACTCCTCGACCGGCGTCCCCTCCTCGAAGTAGGTCAGCACATCGGGGTCGTCCGCGACGCGCTCGCGGTAGAAGCGGAAGGCGCTCTCGGACATCTCCTCCATCGCGGCCTCCCACTCGCTCTCGTCGCGCCGCGACGCGCCGGGCCGCGCCAGGGCTTCGAGCGAGGCCGCGACCATCAATTCCAGGTTGCGCTCGGCGAGGACCGGGTCGGAGTACTTCCAGTTCAAGACTTCGCCCTGCTCGGTGATCTTGAGCGAGCCGGTGAACGCGCCGACAGGCTGTGCCACAATCGCGCTGTGCGTGGGGCCGCCGCCGCGGCCCACCGTGCCGCCGCGACCGTGAAAAAGTTGCAGGCGCACGTCGCACGCGGCCGCCTCCTCGTGCAGCGCGCGGTGCGCCTTGTAAATCTCCCACGCGCTCGTCAGCATCCCGCCGTCCTTGTTCGAGTCCGAATAGCCCAGCATCACTTCCTGGCGGCGGCCCCAGGAGTCCAGGAGCGATACGTAACCCGGCGATGTCCACACCTCACGGCACACCCTGGCACAGTTTCGCAAGTCCTCTATGGACTCGAAGAGCGGGACGGGCATCAGCCCCGGGTCGCCTTCCGAGGACAAAGCTTCGACGCGCACGCCGCAGAGCCGCGCCAGCCAGATGACCGACAGGATGTCTTCGGCGCGGCTCGCGCCGCTGATGACGTAGCTGCGTATGGCCTCGGGCGGGAACTCGCGCTTCAACTCGGCCACCGCGCGCAGGGTGTCCAGCAATTCGCGCGTCGCGTCCGAAGGCGATTCGGGCAAGGACGCCCGCGGGTCTTCGTTGAGCCCCACGCCGCCCGCCAACTCCTTGACGGCTCGCTCGTGAACGCGCGCGTGCTGGCGTATGTCGAGCGCGTAGAGATGAAAACCGAAGGTGTTGACCTGTCTGAGAAGCGGGTCGAGCAGGCGGCGCGCGACGCGTTCGCCGCCGTTGGCGTTGAGGCTTTCGCGCATCAGCTTGAGGTCGGAGGCGAAATCCTGAGCGCCCGCGTAAGCGTTCTGGTGCGCGGGCTCGTCGCGCGTCAGGCGCAGGCGCGCGAGCACATAGTCCAGGTGACGCCTGTAGATTTCGTCTTCGGCGCGCGTCCTGTTCGCGGGCGCGACTTCAGGCATGCGCTCGTTGTAGCGCTCGACCGCCGCGCGCAACGCGGGCGAGACTCCGGCCTGGCGCGCTGAAGGGCTGAGGCGGTCCATCAGCTCGATTGAGACGGCGAAGTAATGATCGAGGATGACGGCGCGCGCCATCGCGAGCGCTTCGCGCGTGCAACCGGGCGTGACGTGAGGGTTGCCGTCGCGGTCGCCGCCGATCCAGGAGCCGAAGCGCAGAAAGGTCGGCAGCTCGTCGGCCGCGAGGTCTTCTTGTCCGTAGACCTGGCGGAAGGCGTCCGCGAACTCTTCGTAGAGGCGCGGCAGAGTTTCGATCAGCGAGCCGGAATAATAGTCGAGCCCCATCTTAATCTCGTCGCGCACAATCGGCGGGCGGCGGCGCACTTCGTCCGTCTGCCAGAGGGCGGAAATCTCCGCACTGATTGACGCCTCGCGCTCGCGCGCCTCCGCGTCCGCGAGCGGCAAGCGGTCCAGGCGCTCCAAATCTTCCGCGATGCGCCTGCGCTTGAAGAGGACTGTGCGGCGTGCGACCTCCGTCGGGTGGGCCGTGAAGACCGGGACGACTGAGATTTGGCCCAGGAATTCGAGCGCCGTCTCGAACGTCATCCCCGCGTCGCGCATGCGGCGCAGCGTGCCTCGGATGGAGCCGGGCTGCGGCGGGCGAGATGGCGAGAGCAGTGCGGCGCGGCGTCGGCGCTTGCGGTGGTTGGTCTCGGCCAGGTTCGTCAGCTCGAAGTAGATGGCGAAGGCTTTGGAGAGGCGGTAGGCTTCTTCGAGGCCCAGGCGAGAGGCGCGGTCGGCGGCTCGCCCCAGCAACTCGCCGGCCTGCGCGCCCTCATTTTCGTGCGGCTCGCCGTGCACGGCGTCGCGGTATTCGATGGCGAGCAGCCGCAGTTCTTCGACCGCGTCGAAGAGCGGGGAGCCGCCCTGCTCCTTTAACACTTCGCCGAGCAGGCGGCCGAGGACGCGCACGTCGCGCCTGAGCGGCGCTTCCTTCACCTCGGGCTCGTCGCCGATTAACTCGGCGAGCCTCTTCGTCTGGTCTTCCGCGCCCCACAACGGTTTCTGTTCAGACACCTGCTTGCCACCTCACGCCGTTAGATTCCCACACGACTGAACAACAGTTCAACCCTTTGCGTCTTACGTCTTCTCTTTGCGCCTTTGCGTGAAACAGCCGTTCTCGCAAAGGCGCAAAGTAAAAACTTAAGGCGCAAAGGGATTGAGTCAAGGGGGAAGTCGGAAAATTTTTAAGTGCGGAAGCGCTCGCAGTCAATCCCGTACTTCTTGACCTTGTAGCCGATGATGCGTTCCGTAGTGTCGAGCAGCTTGGCGGCGCGCTTGCGGTTGCCGCGCGTCGTCTTCAAGGCGTCCTGGATGATGTCGCGCTCGTAGGCTTCGACCGCCGCGTCCAAAGAGAGGCGCATCACTGTGCCAGATTCTTCGGCCGTTTGCAGCGTCGGCGGCAGGTGGTGGCCGTGGATGACGTTGGTCTCGCAGACCAGGACCGCGCGCTCGATGATGTTCTCAAGCTCGCGCACGTTGCCGGGCCAGTGGTAGCTCGTCAGCATGTCAATCGCGGGCGTCGAGATACGGCGTATGCTCTTCGAGTGCTCGCGCGCGTACTTTTCCAGAAAATGGTCCGCCAGGAGCAGCACGTCAGATTTGCGCTCGCGCAAAGGGGGCATGAAGATGGTGAAGACGTTGAGGCGGTAGTAGAGGTCTTCGCGGAACTCGCCCTGGCAGATTGCGCGCTCCATGTCCTTGTTGGTCGCCGCAATCAAGCGGACGTTGACCTTGATGGTTTCGGTCCCGCCGAGCCGCTCGAACTCGCGCTCTTGCAGGACGCGCAGGAGCTTGATCTGCGTCGGGATGCTCAGGTCGCCTATCTCGTCGAGGAAGAGCGTGCCGCCCTCGGCCAACTCGAAGCGGCCCTTCTTGCGCGACTGCGCGCCGGTGAACGCGCCCTTCTCGTAGCCGAACAGCTCCGACTCGATTAAGGTTTCCGGCAGGGCGGCGCAGCTCACGCGGATGAAAGGCTTGCTCGCGCGCAAAGAGTTGTAGTGTATGGCGTGGGCGATTAATTCCTTGCCCGTGCCGCTCTCGCCGCGCAGGAGCACGGTGGTGTTGGTGCGCGCGACCTGCGTCACCTGCTCATAGACCTGGCGCAAGGGGCCGGAGTTTCCGATGATGTGGCTGAAGTCGTAACGCTCGCGCAACTCCTGCTTGAGGTGTATGTTCTCGTCGAGGAGGCGCTGCTTGTCGGCCTCTATAAGGTGGCCCACTTTAATCGCCTGCGCGATCATCGTGGCGATGATGGAGAGAAACTTGGTCGAGCGCTCGTAGTTGCGGTCGGGCTTGTAGCCGAGGTCAACGCCGAGCGCGCCGACCGCGCGGCGGTTGACGAGGATGGGGACACAGATGAAAGTCAGCTCTTGCTGCTTGAGCGTGCGTTTGCGAACGCCCAGGCGGTCCAGGAAGAGCGGTTCGAGGCTGACCTGTGGGACGACGACGGGCTTGCCCGATTGGACGACGCGGCCCGTGATGCCTTCGCCGACCTGGTAGCGTGTGCGGCGCGCGGCCACCTCGTCTACGCCGTGAGAGGCGGCGATGTAAAGGTCATTCGTGTCAGGGTCGAGCAGGACGACTAGCCCGCGCATCATGTTGTGATGACGACCGAGCAAGCCCAGGACGCGCGACATCGCGTCCCGCAGCTCGAAAGTCCCGGCGAGCGTCTGGCCCGTTTCCAGAAACGTCGCCAGCTTCCGCGCCTCAGCCTGTTCCGGTGTCATCTTCGTCGGAGCCGCGAGCGACCCGCCACGGGCCGCGCCCTCCTCATAAATTTTCCAACTCGCTTGAGAGATTGTTATGTCACCCCCCGGACAAAATCAAGTCCAAATAAAAAAATTGAGAGTTCAAATCTCAAATCTTCTTAATTCTACTTTCGCCTCGCCTCGTAGGCGGCGATCTGCGCCTCGTGCTGAAGGGTGAGCGCAATGTCGTCGAGCCCTTCCATCAGGCAGCGGCGGCGGAAGTCGTCTATCGCGAAAGAAGCATGGAAGCCCGTGGCGTCTTCCACCACGCGGCGCTCAAGGTCAACGGTCGCGCGGTAGCCTGGGACTTCGCGCGCGCGCCGCATCAGTTCCGCGACCTCAGTTTCAGTCAGCACGACAGGCACGATGCCGTTCTTCATGCAGTTGTTCATGAAGATGTCCGCGAACGAGGGTGCGATGACGGCGCGGAAGCCGTAGTCCAAGAGCGCCCACGGCGCGTGCTCGCGCGACGAGCCGCATCCGAAATTGCGCCCCGCGACGAGGATGCTCGCGCCCTGATAGCCCGGCTCGTTAAGGACGAAACTCTCATCCCGCTCGCCACGGGCCGTGTGGCGCCAGTCGTAGAACAGAAACTCCCCGAAGCCCGTCCGCTCTATGCGCTTCAGAAACTGCTTCGGGATAATCTGGTCCGTGTCAACGTTCGGCCGGTCGAGCGGCGCGACGACGCCTGTGTGCGTGCGAAAAGGAAGCATAGTCGTAAATCGAAATACTCGTAAATCGTGAATCGTAAATCGTGAATCGTAAATCGAAAACTCGTGAATCGTAAATCGTAAATCGTGAATAGAAAAAGAAAGACCGTGCTTCGATTTACGATTCACGATTTACGATTTACGAGTATTTCGATTCACGAGTTGAATTTCCATCTGCGTACGTCCGTGAAATGGCCGGCGACCGCCGCGGCGGCGGCCATCGTGGGGCTGACAAGGTGCGTGCGCCCGCCGCGCCCCTGGCGGCCCTCGAAGTTGCGGTTGCTCGTGGAGGCGCAGCGCTCGCCGGGCCTGAGCGTGTCCGGGTTCATTCCCAAACACATGGAGCAGCCGGCCTCGCGCCACTCGAAGCCAGCCGCGAGGAAGATGTCGTCCAGCCCTTCATCTTCGGCCGCGCGCTTGACTGCCTGCGAGCCGGGGACGACCATCGCGTGGACCGCGCCGTTCACCTTGTAGCCGCGCAGGACGCGCGCCGCCGCGCGCAAGTCCTCAATGCGCGCGTTGGTGCAGGAGCCTATGAAGACGCGGTCAATCGCTATCTTCTCAATGGGCGTGCCGGGCTCAAGTCCCATGTATTCGAGCATACGAAGGAGCGCGCGGCGATCTGTCTCAGACGCAGCCTCTTCCGGGTCTGGCACACTTCCCGTGACGGGAACGGCGTGGCCCGGACTCGTCCCCCAGGTCACATAGGGAGCGAGCGAGCTTGCGTCTATCTCGACCGTCGTGTCGTATCGCGCGCCTTCGTCCGAAGGGAGCGTACGCCAGTAGGCGACTCGTTCGTCCCACTTCTCCTTCGACGGCGCGAAGCGTCTGCCTTCGAGATAAGTGAACGTGGTCTCGTCGGGCGCGACCATGCCTGCGCGCGCGCCGGCTTCTATGCTCATGTTGCAAAGCGTCATGCGCCCTTCCATCGAGAGCCCGCGCACGGCCCGGCCCGTGTACTCGATGACGTGGCCTGTCGCGCCGTCTGTGCCAATTTGACGAATGATGCCGAGCGCCAGGTCTTTGGCCGTGACGCCGGGGGCAAGCTCGCCCTTGACGCGTATCTCCATCGTGCGCGGCTTGGTCTGCGGCAGGGTCTGCGTGGCGAGGACGTGCTCGACCTCGGATGTTCCGATGCCGAAGGCCAGAGAGCCAAAGGCCCCGTGCGTACTCGTGTGGCTGTCGCCGCAGACTATAGTCATGCCGGGCTGCGTCAGGCCCAGTTCCGGGCCGATGACGTGGACGATGCCCTGCTCGGCGGAATCAAGATCGAAAAAGGGAACATTAAACTCGGCGCAGTTGCGGCGGAGTGCGCTGATCTGGCGCGCGGCGATTTCGTCCGCGATGGGGAGGTTGCGCGCCGTCGTCGGCACGTTGTGATCGGCGGTCGCCACGGTCAGGTCCGGCCGCCTGACGCGCCGCGCGGCCGCGCGCAGCCCGTCGAACGCCTGCGGCGACGTGACTTCGTGAACGAGATGCAAATCAATGTAGAGCAAGGCAGGCTGACCCGCCTGCTCGTAAACCAAGTGTTCTTTCCAGAGCTTGTCAAAAAGTGTCAGCATAATTCAGTAATCAGTAATCAGTAATCAGTAGTCAGTATCAGTAAAAGCTTTTGGCTGATTACTGACTACTGATTACTGATTACTGCTTTCAGACTGCGTGATAAGCCTGCCGCGCGTTGACTATCTCGGTGAACGCCTCGACGACGCGCGAGCCCATCTCGGAGGTCGTGATGGGCGCTGTGCCAGTTTCGCGTTGGAGGTCTGGCGTGCGGTGGCCGGCGTCCAGGACGACGCGGACGGCCGCCTCGACGTTGCGTGCCTCCTGCTCCATCTGCGCGGAGTAGCGCAGCAGCAGCGCGGCCGACAGAATTGCGCCGAGCGGGTTGGCAACGCCCTGGCCTGCTATGTCCGGGGCGGAGCCGTGGACAGGCTCGTAGAGTCCGACGCGGCCGCCAATGCTGGCCGAGGCGAGCATGCCTAGCGAGCCCGTAATCACGGCGGCCTCGTCCGAGAGAATGTCGCCGAAAAGGTTTTCCGTCAAGACGACATCGAAGCGGCGCGGGTTCGTCACGAGATGCATCGCGCAGGCGTCAACGTAAAGGTGTTCGAGCGCCACGCTCGGATAGTCCGAGGCCACGCGCGTCACGACCTCGCGCCAGAGTTGCGAGGCTTCGAGCACGTTCGCCTTGTCCACGGAGGTCACCTTGCGCCGCCGCTTCCGCGCCGCCTCGAAGGCGACGCGCGCGATGCGCTCGACCTCCGCGGCCGAGTAGCGCATGGTATTGAAAGCCGCCGGATTAGCAGTCTCGTCGGAGAAGCCGCGCGGCTCGCCGAAGTAGAGGCCGCCGAGAAGTTCGCGCACGATGAGGATGTCCGCGTCGCGGACGACTTCCGCGCGCAGGGGAGAGCAATCGCTGACGGCTTCGTAAGCGACGGCCGGGCGCAGGTTGGCGTAAGCGCCGAGCGCCGTGCGGAGCTTGAGCAGTCCCGCTTCGGGGCGCTTGTCCGGCTTGAGATTGTCGAATTCGGGGGAGCCGACCGCGCCGAGCAGCACCGCGTCGCCCGAGAGGCAGGCGTCGAGCGTGGGCTGTGGGAGCGGCTCGCCCGTCTCGCGGATGGCTACGCCGCCGACGGGCATCTCTATAAACTCGAACTTGTGTCCGTAAACGCCCGCGACCGCGCGCAGCACGCGCACGGCCTCGGCCGTCACCTCCGGGCCAACACCGTCGCCCGCCAGAACTGTTATCTTAAGTCTCATTAGTTGGCGCACCTTTGATGACCACCGAGGGGCTAGTTTCAGTTTGATGTTTAAGAGGAAGCACGGAAGAGAGCATACGTTTACAGAACAAAACATCCTAGAGGCGGCCCCGGCGGAAGTCAAAGTTATTATATTTATGAGCGGGTAAACAGATTTAATGCCGCCGAGTCCTGACCCTGAAAGGGTCTCACAAGATAGCCGGGGGCAAGCGAGCGCGGAGCGCGAGCGCCGCCCCCGGAAGCAGTGAGGAAGAGAATCCGACCCCGGAGGGGTCGCACATTCAAGGTTGAGGTGCGACCCCTCCGGGGTCGGAATGTTTCCTCACGTCCTACCGGGGGCGGCGCTTCGCTCGCGCTCGCAACGCCCCCGGCTATCATGTTCATCCCCTCCGGGGATAGAACCCGCCTTCGGCGAGCAGACATTTTTGTTGTCGAGGCTTTTGATTCACAACAAAGATGTCCTTTTCGTTTTGGCCCACACGCTCTTTTCGAGTCGAATCGCCCGCCGGCCGGGCTGGCATGGTAGTTGTTAAGCGCAGCCGCGAAGTATTAAAAACCCCTCCGGTTCCCGAGGGCGACTAAAAACATTTGAGAGGTTACGGTTGAAGATCAATCTCAAGGAGACATCCTTCATGCCCCGCCTGCGTCGCGCCTTCGTCCCGGCGCTCTCGTTGTTCTGGCTCATCGCTCACTCCGCGACCGCGCTGGGGCAGTCCGTCGAGGAGCGACTGGCGAAGATGGAAGCGGCCGCCGCGAGCGCGCAAAGTGCGGGCGACAACGCCTGGATACTGGTCTCTGCCGCGCTCGTGCTGATGATGACGGGGCCGGGCCTGGCCCTCTTCTACGGCGGGCTGGTGCGCAAGAAGAACGTGCTTGCGACCATGATGCAGAGCTTCATCCTGATGGCCGTCGTCACGCTGCTCTGGGCGCTCTACGGCTACAGCATAGCCTTCAGCGAGGGCACGCCCTTCTTCGGCGGCTTCGGCTACGCGCTCCTGCGCGGCATAGGCGCTCAGCCGAACGCCGACTACGCGGCGACCATCCCGCAACAGAGCTTCATGCTCTTCCAACTGATGTTCGCCATCATCACGCCCGCGCTGATTACGGGCGCATTCGCCGAGCGCATGAAGTTCAGCGCGATGCTCGCCTTCACTGTGCTGTGGGTGACGGTCATCTACTTCCCGCTGGCGCACATGGTCTGGGGCAAGGGCGGCTTTCTCAACGCGGTGCTGGGCGGGCGCGTGCCTGCGCTCGACTTCGCGGGCGGCACGGTCGTTCACATAGCCTCCGGGTTCTCCGCGCTCGTCTGTGCCATTTACATGGGCAAGCGCATAGGCTATCCGAAGACCATGATGGCCCCGCATAGCCTCGTGCTGAGCTTCATCGGCGCGTGCATGCTCTGGGTCGGCTGGTTCGGCTTCAACGCCGGGAGCGCGCTTTCGGCCGGAGGGCTTGCGACCAGCGCGTTCGTCGCGACACACTTCGCGGCGGCCGCAGGCACGCTCGGCTGGGTCGCGGCGGAGTGGGTCCGCCACGGCAAGCCGACAATCCTGGGTGCGATCTCCGGGGCGGTCTGCGGCCTGGTCGGCATCACGCCCGCCTCCGGGTTCGTCGGGCCGATGCCGAGTTTCGTCATAGGCTTTATCGCCGGCGTTGGCTGCTTCCTGATGGTTACGGTCGTGAAGAAGCGTCTGGGCTACGACGATTCGTTGGACGTTTTCGGCGTGCACGGGACGGGCGGCACCATCGGCGCGATTTTGACGGGCGTCTTCGCGACCAGCGCCGTCAATCCTATCTTCAAAGATGCGTCGGGAAATCCGCTCCCGGTCGGCCTTGTTGACGGCAACGGCGCGCAGATTATCAACCAGTTGATCGGCATCGGCATCACGGTCAGTCTCGCCGTAATTGGCACACTAATTCTGCTCAAGGTGGTAGACCTCGTCATCGGCCTGCGCGTCAACGAAGAGGACGAAATTCAGGGCCTGGACCTCAGCCAGCACGGCGAGGACGGCTACAACTTAGACCTCGACCTGACGCCCGTCAGAACGACCGGCAAGGTCACATCATCTCCCCTCGTCACGAACGCAAACGTCCTCACAGAGCAGTTGTAAATAACCAACACCCCCTTAAACAATGCGGCCTGCCTGTCCCACTCAACAGGCAGGCCGCTCCTTCTTGCAGAAGCGGATTGGATGCGGATTGGAAGAAGCACTCAACCCTTTGCGTCTTACGTCTTCTCTTTGCGCCTTTGCGAGAAACAAACGGTTCACGCAAAGGCGCAATAAAAGAAAAACCAAAGGCGCAAAGGGTTGAGCTTTTGCCCTGAATCCGCAATCGTCAGAGTGCTGCTTCGCCGCGCTCGCCCGTGCGGATGCGGATCACGTCGTCCACGGGGAGGACGAAGATTTTGCCGTCGCCGAACTTGCCGGTCCGCGCCGTCTTCATGATCGCGCTGACGGCGAACTCCTCCACGTCGTCCGGAATGATGACTTCGAGCTTGACCTTGGGGACGAACTCGATCTGGTACTCCGTCCCGCGATACGTCTCCGTATGGCCGCGCTGCCGCCCGTAGCCCTGGACCTCGCTGATGGTCATCCCGATTACCTCTACGTCCTGGAGGGCGCTCCGCACGGCGTCCAAAAGATGCGGCCTGATAATCGCTTCGACTTTTTTCATCCGATTCTCTCCTTAAATTTTTATCCCCTCATGAGCCCGCGACAATTTTTCTTTCAGGGCCGTTTCGACCTCGCGCATGGCGTCTTCCGAGAGCTTCAGGCCGTCCCGGTCGGTCACGTAAAAAACGTCCAGCGCGTCCGCCTTCTCGGTCGCGATTCTGGCACAGACGATATCCGTGCCGACGAGCGCGAGCGCGCTCGCTATCTTGTAGGCCAACCCCGGCTCGTCGTACGCGTGGACCTCTACAAGCGTCGAGGACGGCGAAGCTTCGTTGTCGCAGACGACACGCGGCAAATCGCGCCGGCGCGTCTCTGTCGGGACGCTTCGCTTGCGCGGAGCGTTCCGCGTGCGCCAGCGCTCGACCATCGCCGCCACGTCAGCCTCGCGCGCGATTGACTTCTGAAGCGCGCGCTCGATGGCCGCGTGGCGGTGCGTGTCTATGGCGTGGTGCGTGGACGCCTCGCGCAGCATGAGCACGTCCAGGGCGATGCCGTCCTCGCGCGTGTTCAATTCCGCGCTCAGGATTTCGATGCCGTGCGCGGCGAGCGTGCCTGCTATGTCCGCGAAGAGGCCGTGGCGGTCGCGCGTGCAGACCGTCAACTGCGTGGAAGTAGTGGCGTGTCGCACCCAGCGCCAGGCCAGAGGGGCGCGCTCCAGTTCTTCGATGAGTTGCAGGTGGCTTGCGGCCGTCGCGGGCTCGGTGACGCGCAGGTAGCGGTCTGGCAGCAAGGCTAAATGTCGCTCGACCTCGCTCTGTGGAAGCTGTTGGTCGAGCGACGCGGCGACCTGCTCTTTGAAGTGCGCGCGCTTGGCGGCCTCGTCCACGGGCGCGTCCTCATCGCCCGTCATGAGCGTGCGTGACGCGCCTGTAGAGGTCCCACAAGAGAGTGCCCTTCCACTCGCTCCATACTCCGGGGGCGACGGCGTTCAAGTCCGCGTAGGTCAGGAGCAGGAGCATGTTGAGCGAGTCCAGATCGCCCACGCGCGCGGCGAATTCCCTGATGACCTGCGGCTCGTTCAAGTCGCGCCGCTGCGCCACGTGTGACATCGCGACGTGCAGGCTGACCATGAGCAGCACTTTCGTCGTCTCCTGCGCCGTCAGTTGCAGGCGGCGCGCGATTCGCTCCGCAATCTTCACCCCGCGCGCGATGTGGCCGCGGCCGCGCCCCTTGCCTATGTCGTGCAAGAGAAGCGACAGGTAAAGCAGCGCGGGGTCCGCGATTTCGTCGAAGACGGCACGAAGTTGCGCGCGCTGCTTGTCCTGGCCCGTGTGCAACTCGTCCAGCGCCTCAACCGCCTTGAGCGTGTGCTCGTCCACAGTGTACTGGTGATAAAGGTCGTGCTGGACGAGCAGGCTGACGCGTCCGAACTCCGGCAAGAGGCGCGAGAGGAAGCCCGCGTCGTGCATCAGCCGGAGGACGAAGCCCGCGCGCCCTCGGCGACGCAGGAGCCGCAGGAACGCGTTTGACGTGTCCGCGGAAGCGCGGAAGGCGGGGCGGACGACCTGTAGGCTCTGGCGAATGATTCCGTTCAGGCCGTGCCCGAAGGGAACGCGCGCGGCCTGGGAGAGCGCGAACGCGTCGAAGAGCGCGAGCGGCTTTTTAACGAAGAAGTCGGCGTCGCCGTCGAATTGCAGCCGGCCCTCGCTGATCGAGAACGGCTCGCCGCCCGTAGGGGTTGCCCTCCTCCCCCACCAGCGCCCGGCTTTCGTCTCAGCGTCGGCTGTGCGCGCGAGCAGAGCTTCTGAGAAGAGGTACAACTCACGCGCCTGGCGGTAGTAATCGCGCATGAACTTCTCCGAGCCGAGCAGGTAAGCGCCGGGCTTGTAGCCCAGCTCCTGTGCCAGAACGGGCTGAATGTCCAGGGCCAGGCGCTCGGTCTTCCGGCGCATTACGAGGTGAGCCGCGTAGCGTATGCGCCAGAGAAAGTCGTAGGCGCGCGCAGCCCGCAGCGCCTCGTCCTCCGAGATGATGCCGCGGGCGCGAAGCTCTTCCGTCGTCGTCGAGCCGTACCTGGCGTGAGCCGCCCACAGCGCCGTGTGGTAATCGCGCAAGCCGCCGGCGCTCTCCTTGACGTTCGGCTCCTGTAGGCAGACGGTCGCGCCGAATTTCAAGTGGCGGCTGTCGCGCTCGTGCCGGACGGCCGCGAGGAAAGTTTCCACGCGCTTACGCCGGTCTTTTTCGAGCGCTTCGACGAGCGAGTTGTAAATGCCCTTGTTGCCGGCGACCAGTCGCTTGTGTACGAGCGCGGTCTGGAGGTGCGGGTCCGTGCGCGCCGCCGTCACGGTGTCGCCCACCGTGCGCAGGCTGTGGCCCACGGTCAGCCCTGCGTCCCAGAGCAGGCGCAAGACGTGCTCCGCCACTTGCCTGAGTTGCGTCGCGCGGTGGTTGCTGTAGAGGAAGAGAATGTCCAGGTCGGAGTAGGGCGCGAGTTCCTCGCGGCCGTAGCCGCCGATTGCCACCAGGGCGAAACCGCTCTGCGGTTGGAGGACGACGCCCTCGGCTTCGCTCAAGCGCGCCGCCTCGCGGAAGGCGTGCTCGACCGCGAGGTCAAGGACGAAGCTGCGCGCCAGGGCGGATTGGCGGCCGGAAGCCCCCGTGTAGTGGGCCATTCTCAAACGCTCGGTTTCGAGCTTGAGGAAAATTCTCAGTCGCTCCGCGACTTCGGACGCGGGGGCGGCTGTGCCGGTCGGGGCGAGCCGCGCGGCGGCGTGCGCCAGCACCTTCTCGCGGTGCGTCTGCCTGCGCGCGCTGACATGTGCCCCTGTTGATGGGGGTGAAACGTCTCGGAGTGTAGACACGGGCGGCTCTAATCAATTGACCGCTTCAGGCGCGTGCGCGCGGTCCTCGTCTTGGCTCAAAATATAAGTCAGGTCTTACAAGAACTCCCGCGCTGGGGTAGCAACCTTTGTACCGTGAGGGCCGGGCCGGGCTGTTGCCGCGCGAGCGGGCGGTTGCCTGATTAATTCCAGCTTTCCTTAAGAATCAGAACGCGCACGCACGCACTGCTGATGACATTTTTGTGACGCGAGCGTCGGCCGTGGACATAAATGTCATTCGCCTCGGCTTCAAGCTTCAGAAACTAACTCAACCCTTTGCGCCTTACGTCTTCGCTTTGCGCCTTTGCGTGAAACAGCCGTTCTCGCAAAGACGCAAAGTTAAGACGTAAGACGCAAAGGGTTGAGTCAATCATTGGCTTGAGTTTGGGGACTGTCTCTTGCTCGGCGTTTTATTTATGAGGCCCAAAAAATAATAAATTATACAAAGCGGGCTGGAAGATGTAGATTGTGCACGTTTGCCGCTTCACGAGTTCGTGGTCAATGTTCTCGTGCTCGTGCCGGCGGCCAGACCCTGAAGGTTGTGTATGGTGAATCTTGCGTCACGTCTGATGTCGCTTACGTCGGTGGGTTCGTCACGGCGGCTGCTCCTCCCCGCGGGGCCTGTCGGCGTGTCCATTATCGTCTCCCTGATTGGCACGCCGAAGGACGGCACCTGATGGCCCGCCGACATTGAACTCCTCCTCAAAGGCCATCAACGAGTGAAGTTGGTGGCTTTTATTTATCGAAGGAAAGTCCGAAAAGGATGTTGGAGCCCCCACGGAAGCAAGGACTGTATGACCCGCGACACGAGCACGACGCTTGCGGCGTGGGCTTCGTCGTTGACTACACGGGCCGGAAATCTCACGACATCGTCCGCCAGGCCATCAACGTCCTGCTCAACCTTGAGCACCGGGGCGCGTGCGGGAGCGAGAAGGACACGGGCGACGGCGCGGGCATCCTCCTGCAAACGCCCCACGCATTTCTGGCCCACGCGTGCGAGCGCGCAAAGGTGGAACTGCCGCAACAGGGCCAGTACGGCGTCGGCATGGTCTTTCTCCCGCAGGACGCGGAGGGACGCCATGAGTGCGAACGGCTTTTCGAAAAGGTCGCGCGCGAAGAGGGGCAGCGCGTGCTCGGCTGGCGCGACGTGCCAGTGGACGATTCTCTCATCGGCCCGACGGCGAAGGCGTCCCGCCCCGTCATCCGGCAGATTTTCATAGGCCGCGGGGCAAACCTCGCGGACGACCTCGCCTTCGAGCGCAAGCTCTACGTCATTCGCAAGCGCGTCAGCAAGGGGGCCAAGCGCGGTATACACGAGCGCCGCATGTTCTACGTCGCCAGCCTCTCGGCGCGCACCGTCGTCTACAAGGGGATGCTGACGGCCGAGCAGTTGGCACAGTTTTACCCGGACCTCAATGATTCGGAGATCGTCTCCGCGCTCGCGCTCGTCCACTCGCGCTTTTCCACTAACACCTTCCCGAGCTGGGGGCGCGCGCATCCCTATCGTTACGTCGCGCACAACGGCGAGATTAATACCCTGCGCGGCAACATCAACTGGATGCACGCGCGCGAGAGCAAGTTCGAGTCGAGTCTCTTCGGCCGCGACATCTCGAAAGTCCTCCCCGTCATTGATACGGACGGCAGCGACTCCGCCATGTTGGATAACGCGCTTGAGATGCTGACGCTCTCGGGGCGCTCGCTCGCGCACGCGATGATGATGATGGTCCCGGAGCCATGGAGCGGCCACGAGACGATGAGCGCCGAGAAGAAGGCGTTCTACGAATACCACTCCTGCCTGATGGAGCCGTGGGACGGCCCCGCCGCCATAGCTTTCACGGACGGCGTGCAGATCGGCGCGACGCTCGACCGCAACGGCCTCAGACCCTCGCGCTACTACGTGACGAAAGACAAGCTCGTCATCATGGCCTCGGAGGTCGGCGTGCTCGACATAGAGCCTGAGCGCGTGCTGCTCAAAGGTCGCTTGCAGCCGGGCCGCATGCTCCTCGTTGACACGGCCGAGGGCCGCATCATCGGCGATGAGGAATTGAAACACGCGATTGCGACCGAGCACCCTTACGGGCAATGGCTCAGGGACAACATCATCAGCCTCGACGACGTTCCCGCCCGCGAGCACACGCCCGAAACTGAGCCAGAAACGATTCGCACGCGCCAGCTCGCCTTCGGCTACACGGCGGAAGAATTAAAACTCCTGCTCGCACCGATGGCGCGGGACGGCGCTGAGGCCGTCGGCTCGATGGGCACGGACACGCCGCTCGCCGTCCTCTCCGAGCGGCCGCAACTGCTCTACAACTATTTCAAACAACTCTTCGCGCAGGTGACGAACCCGCCCGTGGACGCCATACGCGAAGAGTTGATTATGTCCACGGCGACGACCGTCGGGCCGGAAGCGAACATGCTTGAGCCTCGGCCCGAGTGCGCGCGCCAGATCAAGCTCCGCTCCCCGATCTTGACGAACGGGGACCTGGAGAAACTGAGACGCCTGGGTGACAGCGGCGCTCACGCGGGCGTCTCAGGCTTCAAAGCAATCACGCTCCAGATGCTCTTTGACGCGGGGCGCGGCGGGCGCGGGCTTGAGCGGGCGCTCAAGGAGCTCTGTCGCCAGTCGAGCAAGGCCATCGGCGAAGGCTACGGCATCATCATTCTTTCCGACCGCGGCGTCTCGCGCGAGCGCGCGCCCATCCCCGCGCTCCTGGCCGTCTCAGGCATTCATCATCACCTGATACGCGAGGGCACGCGCACGCAGGTCGGCTTCGTCATAGAGTCCGGCGAGCCACGCGAGGTTCATCACTTCGCTCTCCTCCTCGGCTACGGCGCGGCCGCCGTCAATCCCTACCTCGCTTTCGAGACTCTTGGCGACATGATTCGACAGGGCTCGCTCGCCGGAATTGATTACAAGAAAGGGATCGCGAACTACATCAAGGCCGTCAACAAAGGTGTGGTCAAGATCATCTCGAAGATGGGCATCTCGACCATACAGAGCTACTGCGGCGCGCAAATCTTCGAGGCGATAGGATTGGGCCAGGACTTCGTTGACCGCTACTTCACCTGGACGCCCTCGCGCATCGGCGGCATCGGCCTCGACGTGGTTGCCGAAGAGGTCTTGATGCGGCACAAGGATGCTTTCCCGTTGCGGCAGGCCGCGCCGCGCTCGCTCGACGAGGGCGGGCAGTATCGCTACAGGCGCGAGGGCGAGTACCACCTCTTCAACCCGTTGACGATACATAAACTTCAACACGCGTGCCGCGCGGGCGACTACAAGGTCTTCAAAGAATACAGCCGCCTGGTTGACGACCAGTTGAGCAAGCTCTGCACTCTGCGCGGGTTGATGAAACTCAAACCCACACGCCCGCCTGTGCCAATTGAAGAGGTCGAGCCCATTGAGGAGATCGTCAAGCGCTTCAAGACGGGCGCGATGTCTTACGGCTCCATCAGCAAGGAGGCGCACGAGACGCTGGCGGTCGCTATGAACCGCGTCGGCGGCCGCAGCAACACGGGCGAGGGCGGCGAAGACCCCGCGCGTTACTTTCTGGACGCGAACGGCGACTCGCGCAACAGCCGCATCAAGCAGGTCGCCTCGGCGCGTTTCGGCGTGACCAGCAACTACCTTGTCAACGCCGAAGAATTACAGATCAAGATTGCGCAGGGCGCGAAGCCGGGCGAGGGCGGACAACTTCCGGGACACAAGGTCTACCCCGAAATCGCGCGCGTGCGTCACTCGACGCCGGGCGTCGGGCTCATCTCGCCGCCGCCGCACCACGACATTTACTCCATCGAAGACCTCGCCGAATTAATCTACGACCTGAAGAACGCGAACCCGCGCGCGCGCGTCAGCGTCAAGCTCGTCGCGGAGGTCGGCGTCGGCACCATCGCCGCGGGCGTCGCCAAGGCTCACGCGGACGTGGTGCTCATCAGCGGCCACGACGGTGGCACGGGCGCTTCGCCTTTGACCAGCATCAAGCACGCGGGCGTGCCATGGGAACTGGGCTTGGCCGAGACGCACCAGACGCTTTTGCTCAACAACCTGCGGAGCCGCATCGCGGTCGAGACCGACGGCCAATTGAAGACCGGCCGCGACGTGGTGGTGGCCGCGCTGCTCGGGGCCGAAGAGTTCGGCTTCGCGACCGCGCCGCTCGTGAGTCTCGGCTGCATCATGATGCGCGTCTGCCACCTCAACACGTGCCCGGTCGGCATCGCCACCCAAGACCCCGCGCTCCGCGCCAAGTTCAACGGCGACGCTCGCTCGGTCGTCAACTTCATGCTCTTCGTCGCGCGCGAGGTGCGCGAGCTGATGAGTGAGCTGGGCTTCCGCACGCTTCCTGAGATGGTCGGGCGCACGGAGTCCATAGAGATGACTGCTGCCGCCGAGCACTGGAAGGCGCGCGGCCTGGACTTCTCCCCGATTCTGTACCAGCCCGACGTGCCGGAGACGTTCGGAAGGTACTGCCGTATGGAGCAGGAGCACGGGCTCGAAAAGACCCTGGACCGGACGACGCTTCTTAAGCTCTGCAAACCCGCCCTCGAAAATGGCACACCCGTCCGGGCGCGTCTCCCCATACGCAACGTCAACCGCGCGGTTGGCACAATTTTGGGGAGCGAGGTGTCGCGGCGTTATGGCGCGCAGGGGCTCGCGGACGACACCATCCGGCTACACTTCGACGGCTCCGCGGGTCAGAGCTTCGGGGCTTTTCTGCCGCGCGGCATCACGCTGGAACTCGAAGGCGACGCGAACGACTACGTCGGCAAGGGGCTCTCGGGAGGCAAGCTCGTCATCTACCCGCCCGCGCTTTCGACCTTCGCGCCCGAGGAGAACGTCATCATCGGCAACGTCGCGCTCTACGGCGCGACCTCGGGCGAGGCGTACATCTACGGCGCGGCGGGCGAGCGCTTCTGTGTGCGCAACAGCGGAGCATACGCAGTGGTCGAAGCTGTCGGCGACCACGGCTGCGAGTACATGACGGGCGGGCGCGTCGTCGTGCTCGGTGAAACGGGGCGCAACTTCGCGGCGGGGATGTCGGGCGGCATCGCTTACGTCCTGGACGAGCGCAATGATTTCGCGCGCCGCTGCAACCGCGAGATGGTCGAGTTGACCGGGCTTGAAGACGCGGCGGAGACGGAGGCCGTCAAGAACATGATCTTCCGCCACGCCGAATCCACAGGGAGCGGCCGCGCCACCGAAATCCTGCTCGCTTGGAACGAGTGGCGCGAAAAGTTCGTCCGCGTCATCCCCAACGACTACCGCCGCGTCCTCGAAGCGCAACAGCAGATGAGGACGAAAGGCTTGACGGACGAGGACGCCGAAATGGCAGCTTATGAGGCAGTGATAAGTAATAAGTGATAAGTGATAAGTAAAAACCGTCTTTCTTTTTCTTATCACTTATCACTTATCACTTATCACTTGATTATGGGTAAGCCCACGGGATTCATGGAGTATGCGCGCAACCTGGCACCTACGCGGCCGGCTGATGAGCGTGTGTCTGACTGGCGGGAGTTTCATGGGCACATGCCGGAGGCGGAGTTACGCGAGCAGGGCGCGCGGTGCATGGACTGCGGCGTGCCGTTCTGTCACACGGGCAAGCTCATCAACGGCGCGGCCTCCGGGTGTCCGATCAATAACCTGATTCCCGAATGGAACGACCTGGTCTTCCGCGACCAGTGGCGCGCGGCGCTCGACCGCTTGCACCAGACCAACAACTTCCCGGAGTTCACGGGGCGCGTCTGCCCCGCGCCGTGCGAAGGCTCCTGCGTGCTCGGCATCAACGACTCCCCCGTCACTATCAAGTCAATCGAGCAGGCGATTATTGACAAAGGGTTCGAGGCGGGCTGGGTCACGGCCGAAGCGCCCATCACGCGCACGGGCAAACGCGTGGCCGTCGTCGGCTCAGGCCCGTCGGGTTTAGCTTGCGCGGCGCAACTCAACCGCGCGGGGCATAGCGTCACCGTCTTCGAGCGCGCCGACCGTTCGGGCGGCCTCTTGATGTACGGCATCCCCAACATGAAGCTCGAAAAAACGGTCGTCCAGCGCCGGCTCGATTTGATGGAGGCCGAGGGTGTGCGCTTCGTTACGGGCGTGTTGGTCGGGCGCGACTACGCGGCGGACAAATTGATGAGCGAGTTCGACGCGGTTGTCCTCTGCGGCGGGGCGACGCGCCCGCGCGACATCGGAATAAAGGGGCGCGAGCTTCAAGGCATACATTTCGCGATGGAGTTTCTACACGCCAACACGAAGAGCCTGCTCGACAGCCTTCACGCGGACGGGCGATACCTTTCGGCGAAAGACAAAGACGTGATCGTCATCGGCGGCGGCGACACGGGCACAGACTGCGTCGGCACGGCCTTGCGCCACGGGTGCAAGAGCCTGGCCCAATTTGAAATCCTGCCGCAGCCCCCGACGGAGCGCGCGCCCGACAACCCCTGGCCGCAGTGGCCGCGCGTTTACCGCCTCGACTACGGGCAGGAAGAATCAGCAGCGCGCTTCGGCCGCGACCCGCGCGCCTACTCCGTCATGAGCAAGCGATTCCTGGGCGACGACCTCGCCTGCGTGCGCGCCGTCGAGACAATCGAAGTCGAGTGGGTCAAGGGCGAGGACGGGCGCATCAATCCGCGCGAGATTCCTGGCACAGAAAGGGAGTGGCCCGCGCAGTTGATTCTGCTCGCGCTCGGCTTCCTCGGCCCGGAGACGAACGGGCTGCTCGCGGACCTGGGCGTGGCGATTGACGTGCGGGGCAACGTCGCCGTGGACGAAGAGAAGATGACGACTGTACCGGGCGTCTTCGCCGCGGGCGACATGGCGCGCGGGCAGTCCTTAGTCGTCTGGGCCATCGCTGACGGGCGACGCGCCGCGCGCGGCGTTGATAAATACCTGATGGGGGAAACCTCGCTCCCATAAGTTCGACAGACATTTCAAATTTCAAATCTCAAATTTGAAATTCGAGGAAGATATGAGCGCACAAGCAAGCTTGATACGGCAGGCGGCGAGAGTCTCCCAGGCTCCCACGGACGAGTTGTGCCCGCGCGGGGCAGAGATTCTGATGGAGGCGCTGGTGCACGAGGGCGTGGACTGCATCTTCGGCTATCCGGGCGGCGCGGTCCTGCACATCTACGACGAGCTGTGGCGCGTGCGCGAGCGCGTCACGCACTACCTCGTGCGCCACGAGCAGGGCGCGGTCCACATGGCCGAAGGTTACGCGCGCGCTTCCGGTAGAGTCGGCGTGGCGCTCGTCACCTCCGGCCCCGGCGCGACCAACGCCGTGACAGGCATCGCCAACGCTTACATGGACTCGACCCCGATTGTCGTCATCACGGGCCAGGTTCCCACATTGCTTATTGGCACAGACGCTTTTCAGGAAGTTGACACGGTCGGCATCACGCGCCCCTGCGTCAAGCACAATTATCTGGTGCGCGACGTGCGCGACCTGGGGGCGACGGTGCACGAAGCTTTTCATCTGGCGCGCACCGGAAGGCCCGGCCCCGTCGTCATAGACATCCCGAAAGATGTGTCGGCGGCCAGGGCTTCGTCGTCACGCCTTGAGAGCGTCAGCTTCCCCTGCGTCGAGCAGAAGTCGCGGCTCGACGCGCGCACAGTCAGGCGCGCGGCCTCGGAGATTCTTCAGGCTGCGCGCCCTGTGATGTACGTCGGCGGCGGCATCGTCAACTCCGGCGCAGCCGCGGAACTCTTAGCCTTCGCCGAAAGTTTGCAGCTTCCGGTCACGCCGACGCTGATGGGCCTCGGCGGCTTCCCGTCCGCGCACCCGCTCTCGCTCGGCATGCTCGGCATGCACGGGACCTACGCGGCGAACATGGCTGTCGCCGAGAGCGACTTGCTCATCGCCGTCGGCGTGCGCTTCGACGACCGCGTGACGGGCAAGCTCGCCACGTTCGCGCCCGGTGCGCGCGTCATACACATAGAGATCGACCCGGCCAACATCGGCAAGAACCGCGCGCCCGAAATCTCTCTGACGGCTGACGCGCGCCAGGCTCTTTCCGCGCTGAGGACGGAAATCAGCGCGCGTGGGCCGGAAGCGATTGACGAAAGCATAGGCCGCCGCGCCGTTTGGTGGGAGCGTTTGCGCGCGTGGCAGCACGAGCAGCCGTTGCGCTTCGCGGGGTCGCGCGACGAGATCAAGCCGCAGCACGTCATACGCGAGCTACATCGCCTGACCGCGGGCGAGGCGCTGATAACGACCGACGTGGGGCAGCACCAGATGTGGGCCGCGCAGTTTTACCCGTTCAAGCGCTCGCGCCAGTTGATCACGAGCGGGGGCCTGGGCGCGATGGGCTTCGGCCTGCCCGCGGCCATCGGCGCGCAGTTGGCTTCGCCGGGCCAACTCGTCGTGGCGGTCGTCGGCGACGGCGGCTTCCAGATGACGAATCAGGAACTGGCGATGGCCGTGCAGTACGACGTGCCCGTCAAGGTCGTCGTGATGAACAACGGCTACCTGGGCATGGTCCGCCAGTGGCAGGAGATGTTTTACGACCGCGCTTACTCGGAGGTTGACCTCTCCGTCTCGCCGGACTTCGTCAAGCTCGCCGAAGCCTACGGCGCGTTCGCGGCCCGCGCCACGCGCCCCGAAGAGTTAACGGAAGTCCTGGCCGCCGGCCTCGCGCACAAAGGAGTCGCCGTCATAGATGTCGTCGTCTCCAAAGAAGAGAACGTCTTCCCCATCGTCCCCGCGGGCGCCAACTCGCGGGACATGATCACTCAAGAAGGGATGAGGGATGAGGGATGAGGGATGAAAGGGGTTGAGTGAACCGCTCAGCGAATCGTTAATTCGACGGGCTTTCATTCATCCCTCATCCCTCATCCCTCATCCCTGACTTGATGCGTCACACACTTTCCATCGTCGTTGCGGACCAGCCGGGCGAGCTTTCGCGGATCGTCGGGCTGTTCAGCGCGCGCGGATTCAACATCGAGACGGTTTCGGTCGGGCAGACGCCGGACCCGCGCTGGTCGCGCGTGACAATCGTAACAGTCGGCGACGACCGCACCATCGAGCAGATCGTCAAGCAGTGCGAGCGCCTGGCGCGCGTGCGCGAGGTGCGGGACGTGACGCGCCAGCCGCACATCGAGCGCGAGATGGCTTTGATTGACGTTGAGGCGAGCGCGGGCGCGACGCGCCAGGAGGTTCTGAGCCTCGTCGCGGTCTTCCGCGCCAAGGTCGTGGACATTTCCGAGAGCCGCATGATCGTCGAGGCTTCCGGCAACAAGGAGAAGGTCGAAGCCTTCATAGAACTGCTGCGGCCCATCGGTATTAACGACATCACGCGCACGGGCTGCATCGCCATCGGCCGCCTCTCGAACCTCGCGGCCGTGCCGGATGAAGAAGAACAGGAGGCAGGCTACACCGCTTGATTCAACCCCTTTGCGTCTTTGCGCCTTTGCGAGAAGACCAACATTTCACGCTGGAGGCGCAAAGAAAACCAAAGGCGCAAAGGGTTGAGCGAGGTTTTGAAACTCGGATTAAGAACGAAGTGAATTTATTTTGAGAGGAACTGGATGATGAAGATTTATTACGACAGTGACGCGGACGCGGGCGCACTCCGCGAGAAGAGAATCGCCGTCATAGGCTACGGCAGCCAGGGCTTCGCGCAGTCCAACAACTTGAAGGAATCGGGCCGCGACGTGGTCGTCGGACTCCGCCCCGACAGTCCCTCGCGCGCGAAGGCCGAAGAGGCCGGCTTGCGCGTCCTGCCCGTGGCAGAGGCCGCCGCCGAGGCCGACATAGTGATGATGCTCGTGCCCGACGAGCATGCGGCGAGTGTTTATGCGCGCGACATCGCCGAGTCAATGACTCCCGGAAAATATCTCTCCTTCTCGCATGGCTTCTCGATTCATTACGGGTTCATCGTGCCGCCCGCGGACGTTTCCGTCTTCATGGTCGCGCCGAAGGGGCCGGGCCATCTCGTCCGCCGCGAGTACGAGCGCGGCGCGGGCGTGCCGTGCCTGCTCGCGGTGCACCAGGACCCGACCGGCGACGCCAGAAGCGTCGGCCTGGCTTACGCGTCGGCTATCGGCGGCGGGCGCGCAGGCATTATCGAGACGAGTTTCCGCGAGGAGACCGAGACGGACCTCTTCGGCGAACAGGCCGTGCTCTGCGGCGGCCTGACCGCGCTCATCAAGGCCGGCTTCGAGACGCTGGTCGAGGCGGGCTACGCGCCGGAGATGGCCTACTTCGAGTGCCTGCACGAGATGAAATTGATCGTTGATTTGATTTACGAGGGCGGCATCTCCGAGATGCGCTACTCGATCTCGAATACGGCGCAGTACGGCGACATGACGCGCGGCCCACGCGTGATCAACGACGAGACGAAGCGCCGGATGCAAGACTTGCTGGCACAGATTCAGTCGGGCGCGTTCGCCCGCGAGTGGATGAAAGAGAACGGCAAGGGCCGTCCGCGTTTTCAGGAGTTGGAAACAAAAACACGCGAGCACCAGATCGAACGCGTCGGCGCGCGCCTGCGCGGCATGATGCCCTGGCTCAGCGAGGGGCGGCTGGTGGACAAGGCGAAGAACTAAACGAAGTGATAAGTGATGAGTGATGAGTGATAAGTTAAGAACCATAGTTCTTTTACTTATCACTTATCACTCATCACTTATCACTGCTTATTCCGGAGGTAATGACGATGGGTTTGTACGATTGGGATAGGATGACGGCGGAGGAGATTACGGATCTTTATCTGCGAAAGGTCGCCATCGGGGAGAACATCACGGTGGCGCGGGTGGAGGTCAAGGAGGGCGCGATCACGCACGCGCACCGGCACGAGAACGAGGAGATGATTCTGGTGCTCAAGGGCTCGTGGCGCTTTCAACTGCCGAACGGCGCGGTGACGCTCTCGGAGAACCAGATGCTCAGCATCCCGCCGGGAGTCGAGCACTCATCTGAGGCGCTCGAAGACACAGTCGCGCTCGACATCTGCGCGCCGACGCGCCTCGACTGGCTGACCGGCGAAGACCGCCCGCTCCACCACGACCCGGACCAATCGCTCTGGGCGGTGTGAGGAAAAGCAGAATCCAGAATTCAGAATCCAGGAGCCAGAATAAAAACAGAAGAAGGTTTCGGCCTTTCATTCTGGATTCTGGATTCTGGCTCCTGAATTCTGCTCTTACTTATGAACAACACCAGAAGCAGGGCCATTACTGAGGGCGTGGAGCGTGCGCCGAACCGCGCGATGCTGCGGGCCGTGGGGTTCGGGGACGAGGATTTCGGGAAGCCGATTGTCGGCGTGGCAAACGGGTACAGCACGATCACGCCTTGCAACATCGGCCTGAACACGCTGGCGTCGCGCGCGGCCGAAGCCTTGCGCGAGGCGGGGACGATGCCGCAGGTCTTCGGCACGATCACGGTCAGCGACGGCATCTCTATGGGGACCGAGGGCATGAAATACAGCCTCGTCTCGCGCGAAGTCATCGCCGACTCGATTGAGACCGTGGCCCAGGCGCAGAGCATGGACGGCGTCTTAGCCGTCGGCGGCTGCGACAAGAACATGCCGGGCGCTCTCATCGCCATCGCGCGCCTGAACATCCCCGCCGTCTTTGTCTACGGCGGCACGATCAAGGCCGGGCGCTACAATGACGAAGACCTGACAATCGTCAGCGCGTTCGAGGCCGTGGGCCAATACTGCGCGCACCGCATTACCGCCGACGAGTTGCTGGAAGTCGAGCGGCGCGCGTGCCCCGGCGCGGGCTCCTGCGGCGGGATGTACACGGCCAACACCATGTCCGCGGTCATAGAGGCTATGGGCCTGAGCCTGCCCCACTCTTCGACGATGGCCGCCGAAGACGAGGAGAAGGCCGAGAGCGCAGCGCTTTCGGGACGCGTGCTGGCCGAAGCCATCCGGCGTGAAATCCTGCCGCGCTCGCTCCTGACACGCAAAGCCTTCGAGAACGCCATTGCGGTCGTGATGGCGACGGGCGGCTCGACCAACGCCGTGCTGCATCTTCTGGCGATAGCGCACGCGGCGGAAGTTCCTCTCACTCTGGACGACTTCGAGGAGATTCGCGCGCGCGTGCCAGTGCTGTGCGACCTGAAGCCTTCGGGCCGCTACGTCGCAACCGATTTGCACCGCGCGGGCGGCATCCCGCAGGTGATGAAGCTGCTGCTTGCAAACAATCAGTTGCACGGCGACGCGCTGACCGTGACGGGCGCGACCGTGGCTGAAGTCCTTGAAAGTGTGCCAAAGGAGCCGCGCGCGGACCAGGACGTGATACGCCCCTGGCAGAACCCGCTTTACCGTCAAGGGCATCTGGCTATCTTGCGCGGCAACCTGGCGACGGAGGGCGCTGTGGCGAAAATCACAGGCGTCAAAAGCCCGCGCCTCACCGGCCCGGCCCGCGTCTTCGACTCGGAGGAGAGTTGCCTGCGGGAGATTTTGTCGGGAGCGATTAAGCCGGGCGACGTAGTTGTGATTAGATACGAGGGGCCGAAGGGCGGCCCCGGCATGCGCGAGATGCTCGCGCCGACTTCGGCCATCATCGGCGCTGGATTAGGCGACGCGGTCGGCCTCGTCACTGACGGGCGCTTCTCCGGCGGGACCTACGGCATGGTCGTCGGCCACGTCGCGCCGGAGGCGGCCGTCGGCGGCACAATCGCGCTCGTGGAAGAAGGCGATTCTGTTACCATTGACGCGGACGCGCGCCTGCTTCAACTTAACGTCTCGGAGGACGAATTGAAGCGACGCCGCGCCGCGTGGGTCGCGCCCGAGCCTCGCGCCCGCCGCGGCGTGCTCGCCAAATACGCGCGACAGGTTTCGAGTAGCAGCCTCGGCGCGGTGACTGACGGCGCGTAATGAAGGACTAGGCGTTTCAAAACCCACTCAACCCTTTGCGCCTTACGTCTTCTCTTTGCGCCTCCAGCGAGAAACAGCCGTTCACGCTGAAGGCGCAAAGTTAAAACGTAAGACGCAAAGGGTTGAGTGAATCAGTAGCTTGAGTTTTGAATTCGAAAGAAGTTCTCAGGTAATGAAAGACAAAGCACGAGTGATGAAGTTCGGCGGCACTTCGGTCGGCAACGCCGAGTGCATCGGCCGCGTGGCGGAGATCGTGGCCGTGGCCGTGCGCGAGGGCGCACCCGTAGTCGCGGT
This sequence comes from uncultured Acidobacteriota bacterium, assembly GCA_963711585.1. Taxonomy (GTDB): domain Bacteria; phylum Acidobacteriota; class Blastocatellia; order Pyrinomonadales; family Pyrinomonadaceae; genus QHXM01. The sequence goes on from CAVQEU010000003.1 coordinate 63,697, forward strand.
CGTCTCGGCTATGAGCGGCGTGACCAACCGTCTGATTGGAGCGGCCAGGGCGGCGGAGCAGGGTGACGCTACGGCCGCCACGGAACTCGCGGAAGCGCTCCGCAAACAGCACGCGGAAGCGATTGAAGCCCTCATCACAGACGAGGGCCGCCGCGCACAGTTGCTCGAACGCACCGGCGAGATTATCAAAGAGACGGCGAGCCTCTGCTGCGGCACGGCGCTCCTGCGTGAATTGACGCCGCGCGCGATGGACGCGATTTCGAGCGCGGGCGAGCGCCTTTCCGCGCGGCTGCTGGCGAGCGCCATCAATGAGCTGGGACTCGCGAGCGTCGTCGTCGAAGCGACGGAACTGATCGTCACTGACGGAGTCCACGGCCAGGCAGAGCCCTTGATGGACGAGACGCGCGAGCGCGTCGCCGCGCGCCTCCCACCGTTAATCGAAGAAGGTTTCGTGCCTGTCGTGACGGGCTTCACTGGCGCGTCCCAGTCTGGCGCGCTGACGACGCTCGGGCGCGGCGGCTCTGACTATTCCGCGACCATCCTCGGTGCCGCGCTCGACGCCTCGGAGGTCATCATCTGGACGGACGTTGACGGCGTGCTGACGGCAGACCCGCGCTTAGTCCCGGACGCACGCACGCTGCGCGAAATCTCCTACAACGAGGCGGCGGAGCTGGCCTACTTCGGCGCGAAGGTTCTGCACCCGAAGACGCTCCGCCCGGTCGCGGACGCGGGCATCCCGGTCTGGATTCGTAACAGCTTCGAGCCGGAGCTTCCTGGCACAAAAATCACCGCGACGGGCCACCCAACGGCGCGCGGCGTCAAGGCGATTACGGCCATCAAAGACGTTTCACTCATCACGGTCGGCGGGCGCGGAATCGTCGGCGTCCCCGGCGTCGCCGCCAAGACCTTCACGGCCGCGGGCCTCGCGCGCGCCAACGTGCTGCTCATCTCGCAGTCCTCTTCGGGCAACGACATCTGCTTCATCGTCAACTCTGAGGACGCGGCGCGCACCGTCGCGTCGTTGCGCGAGGCGTTCGCTTACGACCTGAGGCATCAACAGGTCGAGCACATCACGGTCAACTCCGAGATCGCTATCGTCGCGGTCGTCGGCGACATGATGCGCGGCACGCCCGGAATCGCGGGGCGCACCTTCAGCGCTTTGGGCAGGAAGGGCATCAACATTATTGCCATCGCGCAGGGCTCTTCGGAGTACAATGTCTCGTTCGTCGTCGAGACGGGCGCGATGCGCGACGCGGTCCTGGCCGTGCACAACGAGTTCGGCCTACAGCGCCGCGCCTCCCGCTTCGAATCCTCTGAAAGCGCTCTCTCCAAGGCATGAACTTTTCGAGCGAAAGAGTCCTGACAACAGCCACGCACGCCTCGCAACGCTGCATGGAGCCCGGCTGCGGCGCGAGCTACGCGCTGGACGAGCGGCTTTACGTCTGCCCGCGATGTGGCGGCTTGCTCGATGTCGAGCGCGGCGACGAAGCGAACGATGCTTCAAGCCTGCGCCGCGTGTGGGACGAACGGCTCGCGTCATTCGAGGCGCGCGACCGCAGCGGCGTCTGGCGCTATCGCGAGCTGCTGCCGTTCGCGGACGACACGGAAATCGTCTCGCTCTACGAAGGCAACACGCCTCTTTATGACGCGCCGCGCGCAGCCTCTTACTGCGGGCTTCGCGCCCTGACGCTCAAGCATCAGGGCTGCAATCCTACGGGCTCTTTCAAAGACACAGGGATGACGGTTGCCGTCACGCAGGCCGTCCGCCTCGGTGTCGAGACGGTCGTCTGTGCCAGCACGGGGAACACTGCGGCGAGTCTCGCGGCTTACGCGGCGCGGGCGCGGCTTCAGTGCGCGATCCTTGTGCCTCGCGGGCAGATCAGCCACGCGAAACTGGCACAGAGTTTGGACTACGGCGCAATAGTCCTCGAACTCGACGGCAACTTCGACGACGCGATGCGCGTCATACGCGAGCTGGCCGAGGACGAATCCATCTACCTCGTCAACTCAATCAACCCGTTTCGCATAGAGGGACAGAAGACTGTCGCGGCGGAACTCTTGCACCAGCGCGGCTGGCGCGTCCCCGACCACGTCGTCGTGCCCGGCGGCAACCTGGGCAACAGCGCCGCGCTCGGCAAAGGTTTTAAAGAACTGCTCGACCTCGGCCTGATAGAACGTCTGCCCAAACTGTCTGTCGTTCAGGCTGAAGGCGCGGCACCTTTCGCGCGCCTGTTCGCGTCGCAAGAGTCGTCGGCGGGCGCTGCCTTGTCGCTGGAGCGTGCGCTCGCGGACGTGCTCACGCCAATCGAGCACCCGCAGACGCTGGCGACGGCGATCAAGATCGGCGCGCCCGTGTCCTGGAAGAAAGCCATGCGCGCGGTCGTGTGGACAGGCGGGCGCGTGTTGAGCGTGAGCGAGCAGGAGATTGCAGACGCCAAGGCCATCATCGGGCGCGACGGCGTAGGGTGCGAGCCCGCGTCGGCGACGACCGTCGCGGGCCTTAGAAGGCTGGTCGCGGACGGCTGGGTCGGCCCGGACGAGGACGTGGTGGCCGTGCTGACCGGACATGTGCTGAAGGACGCGGACTACGCGATCAACTATCACCGCGAAACTCTCTACACGCACGACCGTTCGCCCGATAAGACCAAAGAGGAGCGCCGCCTCGCCGGCACGTTCATGAACCCTCCCGCTCGTGTGAAGGCGACGAAGGCGGCCATCCTCGAAACGCTCAGGCGCAAGGAAGAGGAAAATACAAATTGAAAGACAAGCTTCAATCTCTTCTTAGCGCCTTTGCGCCTTTGCGAGAGAAAATCAAAACATCTCACGCAAAGACGCAAAGGCGCAGAGGAGTTGAGTCGTCGTGAAGGTTGAATCCATGATTGCCGTCGAGAGCGAGCGGCGTCGCGCGCCCTCTTTTACCGTGCGCGTGCCGGCCTCGACCTCGAACCTGGGCGCGGGCTTTGATTGCTTCGGCCTCGCCCTGCGGCTTTACCTGAGCGCCAGGGCCACCGTCGTCGAAGGGGCTGCCGAGCCTTGTCGAGTGCGCAACGGCGGCGAGGGCGTGGGCCTGTCCCGCACGGCGGACAATCTGATTTATGTTGCGATGCGCTTTGCCGCGTCGCGCGAGGGGTTGGAGTTGCCGCCCGTGCGGCTCGCCGTCCACAACGAGTTGCCGCTGGGTCGGGGCTTGGGGAGCAGCGCGGCGGCCATCGTCGCGGGGCTCTCGCTCTGCCAGCTTGTCTGCGGGCGTGAGCTTTCTGATGAAGCTATCCTGCGCTATGCGCTGGAACTTGAAGGCCACGCGGACAACGTCGCCCCGGCCCTGTACGGCGGCTTCGTCGTCAACTGCGTGACGGACGGCGGCGGCGTGCTCGCGGTCAAGCGCCGCTGGCCCACCGACCTGAAGACAATTGTCGTCTCGCCGGACGTGCCGCTGAAGACCGCCGAGGCGCGCGATGCGTTGCCCCGCACAATCGAGCGCGCGGCGGCCGTGCATAACATTCAGAGGGCCGCGCTTTTCGTCGCGGCGCTCGACGCGGGCCGCTACGATCTTCTATGGGAGGCCATGCGGGACCAGTTGCACCAGCGGCACCGCGAGTCTCTTGTGCCAGGATTGTCCGCGGCGCTCGCGACGCCGCGCGAGCCGGGCCTCGTCGGGTTGGCCCTGAGCGGAGCGGGGCCGAGCGTGGTCGCGCTCGCGACCTCACGCTTCGCGGAACTCGGCGAGACGATTGCGGAGAGCTTCCGCCGAAATGGCACAGGAGCGAGGTGCGCATCCTCGACGTTGACGACGAGGGACTGCAAACGAGCGTGGTGAAGTAATCCGAATCGCGGCGGGTTCCGGGATTAACGTTGACAGCTTTTCCGGGTTTTGCCTATAGTGCAAAGGTCGTCAGTCAGACGAAGAATCTGTTTGATTATTCAGCACGAAATGCAGCGCACGCCCCTTTACTACTTCGCTTTTATCTACCGCTTCTCCTACGGGGAGGGGCGGCGGCGGCGGGGCGTTGTGCGCGCGCGTGTGAGGATTTGAAGACCTAAGACGCGAGCGAAAGATTTCAGCCGGAGCCAGCCGCAACCTGTTGCTGCTGGCTTTTTTATTTGAAGGGGATGAGTCGCGATGAGCATTGAAGACTGCCGCGCGGAAATTGACGCGATTGACAATGAATTGCTCCGCCTCTTGAACGAGCGGGCGCGGCTCGCGCTCCTGGTCGGGGAGTCGAAAAGGGCCGCAGGGCTGGCGCTCTGCGACCGCGAGCGCGAGCGCGAAGTGTTGGAGCGCGCGTGCAACGCCAACCGCGGCCCGCTGGACGAGCGCGCCGTCACGAGTCTCTTCCGCCTCATCATAATGGAGTCGCGCCGCATGCAGGCCCGCGCGATGGGGCTCGCGGGCCGCGAGGAGGGAGAAGCGCTTTGACGAACGGGCCAAGTGAAAACGTGCGCGTGGCGTTTCAGGGCGAGCGCGGGGCGTTCAGCGAAGAGGCTGCCGTGCGCCTCATGGGCCAAAATGTTCGGCTCGTGCCGCGCCCGACCTTCGAGTCTTTGTTCGCGGCAATCAACGACGGGGCCGCGGACTACATCCTCGCGCCCGTCGAGAACAGTCTCGCGGGCTCCGTCCACTGGTCTTACGATCTACTCCTGGAGAACGAACTGTTGCACATCGCGGGCGAGGTCGTTATCCCCGTCAGGCATTGTCTCATCGCCTGCGCCGGGGCGTCCTTCGACCGTGTCAGGGCGGTCCAGTCGCACCCGGTCGCGCTGGCACAGTGCGCGCGCTTCTTCGCAATAAACCCGCAGATTCGTCGCGTCGCGGCCGAAGACACGGCGGGGAGCGTGGCCGAAGTCGTTAGAAGCAATGACCCGACGCGGGCGGCCATCGCGGGACGGCGCGCGGCGGAAGTTTACGGCGGCACAATCCTGCGCGAAGGCTTGGAGGATTACGCGGAGAATTACACGCGCTTCGTGCTGCTCACGCCGCGGGCGGTCGTTCCCGCAGGCGCTGACAAATTATCGCTGGTCGTGAAATTGGCACACCGGCCGGGCGCGCTGCACAACGCGCTTGAGCCTTTCGCGCGGCGCGGCATTGACCTGCTCAAGATAGAGAGCCGGCCCATCAAGGGGCGTCCGTGGGAGTACCATTTTTACCTAGACTTGCAGGCTTCCGCCGCGGACGAGCATGTTGTGAGCGCGCTCTCAGAGCTTGGCGAACGCGCGGCCGAGATTCGCGTCTTAGGCTGTTACCCGTCGGCGCGCAGTTGAAAAATCCTTCTTAGCGCCTTTGCGTCTTTGCGTGAAAATTTACCTCACGCAAAGACGCAAAGGCGCTAAGGAAAACTCAAGAAGGACAGGCTCGAATTGAATGTCTGGCAATGATAAAGAGAGCGGCGTGGTAGTCAACCCGGTCAATCGGCTGGTGGGCGAGATGCGTGTGCCTGGTGATAAGTCCATCTCGCACCGCGCGGCGATGATAGCCTCGCTCGCGCGCGGCCGGTCGGTCGTGAAAAATTTTTCGTCGGCGCGAGACTGCGCGGCGACGCTCAGGTGTCTTGAGGCGCTCGGAGTGCGCGTCGAGCGCGACGGCTCGACGGTCAGCATAGGCCAGCGCGGCGGCAGCCGCTTGAGAAAGCCGGCGGGGATTTTGGATGCCGAGAATTCCGGGACGACTATGCGGCTGCTGGCGGGCATCCTGGCCGGCCAGCCTTTCGCGACGACTATGACGGGCGACGAGTCGTTGCGCTCGCGCCCGATGTCGCGCGTAGCCGAGCCGCTGAGGCTGATGGGCGCGACTGTCGAGTTGACAGACGGCGGGCGCGCGCCCATGCGCATAAAAGGACGCCAACCGCTGCACGCCATCAGCTACCGGCCGCCGGTCGCCAGCGCGCAGATTAAATCCGCCGTGTTGCTCGCCGGCCTCTTCTCGGACTGCATAACGAGCGTCGAGGAGCCGACCCCGACGCGCGACCACACAGAGCGTATGCTGCGCGCATTCGGCGGGGATGTGGACCAGGATGGAGACGAGATTTGCGTCGGCAGCGTCAAAAGACTTCGCGCACGCGACCTGGCGATTCCGGGCGACGTTTCCTCGGCGGCCTTCTTCGTCGCCGCCGCCAGTATCCTCCCCGGCTCGGAGTTGGCAATCCTCGATGTTGGGCTGAACCCTACCCGCACGGCCTTTCTCTCCGCGCTCGCGGAACTCGGCGCGGAAATTACGGTCGAGGGCGAAAGAGTGCTGGGCGGCGAGCCCGTGGGCACGATTCGCGTCCGCGGGCGGGCGTCCGGTGAGGCGTGCACTCTCTCAGTTTCTGGCACAGTTATTCCGAACCTGATAGACGAGCTGCCGCTCCTGGCCTTCACCGCCGCGGCGCTCGGCTGCGAGATGGAGCTGAGAGACGCGGCGGAGTTGCGCGTCAAAGAGTCTGACCGCATACGCGCGACCGTCGAAAATCTCTCGCGCATGGGCGCGCGCATAGAGGAGCGCGCGGACGGCTGGCGGCTTCACAGCGGCGGCCCGCGTTTGCGCGGTGCGTCTCTACACGCGTTCGGCGATCACCGCATAGCCATGTCGTGCGCTGTGGCCGCGCTCGCAGCGGCGGGCGAGTCCCAGATAGAGGGAGCGCGGGCGGCCGTTCAGGTCTCTTTGCCGGAGTTCTGGAAGCTCCTGGAGGGCGTGGCCCAATGAGCGTGCCGTTGTGGAAGCGCGTCTCAATCGTCGGTTGCGGGCTCGTCGGCGCGTCCTTCGCCCTCGCCCTGAGACGAGCCGGGTTGTGCGAGCGCATCGCCGGTTGGGACTCGTCCGCTTCCGTTCTGGACGAAGCGCTCGCGCGCGGGGTGATTGACGAAGTTGACGGCGCTCTCGGTGAAGGGGCCGTCTCTTCGTCGGACCTGATTTACCTGGCGATGCCCGTCCGCGAGATCATCAATTTCCTGCGCGAGCAAGGGGCTCAGGTCAAGCCAGGGGCGCTCGTCACAGACGCCGGAAGCACTAAAAGGGAAGTGTGCCGCGCGGCGCGTGCTTCTGTGCCGCAGGACCGGCAGTTCGTCGGCGGCCATCCCGTCGCAGGCCATCACACGGGAGGTCTCGCGCACGCCCGCGCAGACCTTTTCGAGGGGGCGAGCTACGTATTGATTAAAGAAGAGGACGCGCGCGCTCTTCCTGCGCTCGAAGTTTTGACGGAAGCAATCGAACGCATCGGCGCGCGCGTGCGTCTTCTGACGGCGCGCGAGCACGACCGGGCGATGGCTATCGTCAGTCACGCGCCGCAGCTTGTATCGAGCGCGCTCGCGGCGGCTGTCCGCGAACAGGAGAACCGAGCCGCACTCGAAAATCTGGCGGGCGCAGGCTACCGCGACATGACGCGGCTCGCCTCAAGCCCCTGGCCCATCTGGCGCGACATCCTGGCGACGAATTCTTTGGAGATAGCCGACGCCATGGATGCGCTCGCCGCGAAGCTCTCGGCCGTGAGCGCGGAGTTACGAGAGTACGCAAAGCGAGGCGCGGGCGAGTTGAATGTTACGCGAGAACTTTTCGAGGAAGGTAAATCAAACGAGGTTTCAAAACCGTAAGCGCATAACCTCGATTTTGAAACGAGCGCGCGGGGCGAAAGATTATGATTCTCATTTTGACACCGAACATTAAACCGGAGAGCGAGGTGTACAGGCAGTTGATGGAGCACCTCGCGCGGCTGCACGGGATACAGGTGCGCGTGCACCGCGAGCAGGGCGTGGAGCAGTCTCTGACGGAGATTTACCTGATCGGCAACACGTCCGCCATCCCGGTCGAGGACATGAGGAGCCTGCCCGGCGTCGAGCGCGTCGTGCGCGTCTCCGAAGAGTATCGCGTCCTTGGCCGGCACAAGGATGACCACAGGCCCGCGCACTTCGACTATCAGGGGCTGCGCTTCGGACAGGACACCCTGCACGTCTTCGCGGGCCTGTGCGCCGTGGACACGCCGGAGCACGTCGAGTTGATGATGAAGGCGCTCAGCGACAACGGACAGGTCTGCACGCGCATGGGAGCTTACAAGCCGCGTACGAGCCCTTACTCTTTCCAGGGGCACGGGCGTAAGTGTCTGCCATACGTCTTCGAGATGGCAGGCAAATACGGCATCAAGGTCATCGCGATGGAGGTGACGCACGAGTCGCACATAGACGAGATCAGGGAGGAGCTTGAGCGGACGGGCAACCCGACCGGCGTGATCCTTCAAATTGGCACACGCAACACGCAGAACTTCGAGCTGCTGAAGATCACCGGCCGCCAGCAGGATTTCCCGGTCCTCTTGAAGCGCGGCTTCGGCATCACGCTCGACGAATCGCTCCACGCCGCCGAATATCTCGCGAGCGAGGGCAACCACAAAGTCGTCTTCGGCCTGCGCGGGATGAAGACGAGCATCGGCGAGCCGCACCGCAACTTCGTTGATTTCGCGCACGTCTCGGTCGTCAAGCGCCTGACGCGTATGCCCGTCTGCGTTGACCCGTCGCACTCTGTCGGCGCGCGCAGCCGCGGCCCCGAAGGGATTCTAGACGTGATGCACGTGACCGCGCAGGGCATCGTCGCGGGAGCCAACATGGTGCTCGTGGACTTCCACCCGCACCCCGGCCGCGCCCTCGTTGACGGGCCGCAGGCGCTCCTGCTCGACGAACTGCCGCACTTTCTCGAAGACGTGCAAATCGCGCGCGAGGCACACGAGAAACGCCTGGCATTGGCAAAAAGAAGTGATAAGTGATGAGTGATAAGTGATAAGTAAAAGAAAGATGGTTTTCTCTTATCACTTATCACTCATCACTTATCACTTCTTTACTATCTCGTTGACGAGTTCCGTTGCGCCGTAGACTTTGAGGAGGGCTTCGGTGATGGCGCGGCTGTGGACGGCGACGGCGCGGCCGCCTTCCGCGTCGTCAACGAACCAGTAGCGGTTGGGCAGCTTCTGTATGTTGCTGTCGAAGTTGAGGCCGACGATCTCAGCCTCGCGGTTGACGACGGGGCTGCCCGAGTTGCCGCCGATGGTGTCCGCCGTGTAGACGAAATTCATGGGCGTCGAAAGCTCAAGGGCCGCGCGCTTCTCCTTGTAGCGCGACGGCAAGTCGTAAGGCGGCTTCTCCCCAAAACTCTCCGCGCGGTCGTAGAGGCCGTAGAAGGTCGTCTTGAAGGGGACGAGCGTCGTCCCCTCTTCGTAGCCTAGAACTTTGCCGTAGCTCAAGCGCAGGGAAGAAGTGGCGTCCGGGTAGACGCTCTTTCCGTAAACGGCGAAGCGCGCCTTCGCGATCTTCTGTCCGGCGCTCGCCTCAGCGCTCTTGATGTTGGCCTCGTTCCACGCGCGCAACTCGCGCACGATGGGCTCCAGCTTGCGGGCCAACGCGATGAGAGGATCGTCCGACTTGACGATTGCCTCCGCGCCGCCCTCGAAGAGAGCGCGACGCACGGCAACGTCAGCGAGCTTCGTTCCTCCGACGACTTTCCTGGCGACTTCCGCAGGCGTTTGACCTCCGAGCGCGGCGCGCACGAACGGATCGTCGTCGCCCAGGGTCTTGCGCGCCTCTTCGAGCAAGGCCGCCAGGATTGCTTCCTCCATGTCCGCGTAGATGGGCGCGGGCGAGAACAGATTCAGCTTCAGCGATTCGAGACGGCTGTCGCGAAATTCCGCGTAGCGCTGCTCGTTCGGTTTGCGCGACTCTTCGCTGTAGCGCACGAGCGCGGAGGCTATGAAGCCCAGGCGCGATTGATCAATCGTCGAGAACGCTATGCGCTTCGCCGTGCGCGGCAACTCCGCGTAAGCCGCGCCGACCTGCTCCCACGCGCCGCCCAACTCCTGCTGCAACTCCGCGCGGCGCGCGACCTCCGCGCGCAGTGCCTTCTCCTCCGCCTCTTTTTTGGCGAACATGCGCGGGTTCAGCAATCCCTCCTGCTGGCTCGTCAAACGCTTGATGGAATTAGAGACTGACCTCAAAGCTGAGCCTGCGCGGCGGTCAGCTTCGGCGCCCGTGCTGGCGTAGCGCGTGAGCGCGTCGCGGCGTGAAGTCCAGACCTGCATCTGTAAGGGATTGCCCACGTCGCGCTGGTAGCGCAACTGGGCCACGGTCAGCAGCCTGTCGGTCGAGCCCGGATTGCCCGAGAGGACTACGAACTCGCCCTCGGCTGGGCCATTTTGAGACCACTTGAGATAATTGTCCGTCTTCGCCGGCCGATTGTTCTCGTAGACGCGGAAGAAGGTGATGTCGAGGTTGAAGCGCGGGTAGGTGAAGTTGTCGTAGTCGCCGCCGAAGAAGGCTATCTGTTCCTCGGGCGCGAAGACGAGGCGCACGTCCGTGTACTTCTTGAAGCGATAGAGCCAGTACTCGCCGCCGCTGTAGAGCATGACGACCTGGCCGTCGAGTCCCGTCTTCTGTTTCGACTCGCTCTCGATTCCGGCTATCTCGGCGCGGCGCTGTTCGTTGGCCTCCTTATCATTGGCCCCAGCCTTGACGGCGCCCTGCACGCGGCGCGTCACGTCTTCGTAAGAGACGAGCACGCTCATCTCAAGGTCGGGGCACTTCAATTCCTCTGCCCGCGTGCGCGCGTAGAAGCCTGCGCGCGCGAGGTCGCGCTCTTTGGACGAGAGCTTCGCGATCTGGCTGGAGGCGACGTGCTGGTTGGTGAGGACGAGCCCTTCGGGCGAAACGAACGCGCCGCTGGAGGTTCCGACGCGCACGGAGGAGAGCCGCAGGTGATCCAGCCACGCGTCCGAAGGGTCGAAGTTGTAACGCTCCTTCCACTGCCTGCGCGGCGGGTTGTCGAAAGTCCACATCCCCTCGTCCGCACGCACCGGCAAAGCGAAAGAGATCAAAAAAGCCGTCATCAATACGAGCGAAACTATCTTCCTCATTCTTATAATCTCCGTTTACGTCCCGTCAGGGACGGCTGACAATAGCCCAGCACTTCAGTGCTGGGTGTCGAATCGAAATGATAATTGAGTCCCGTAGGGACGGCTGAATGGAGAGCCGCGATCTCTTCAACCGTCCCTACGGGACTGACTAAATTTTTCCGTACTCTTCCCCAGCACTGAAGTGCTGGGCTATTGTCAGCCGTCCCTGACGGGACTGCCCAAACAGCTTCTTAATTCGTGATAATGATGATCCCACGGTAGAGATTCACTTGCGCTTGCCTGGAACTGTGCCGGTGTATTTCGCAATCAGTCCGCGTTCGCCGACCGCCCAACCCGCGTCTTTTGGCCCGGCAAAGTCCGCGCTGTGGAAACCGACTGTGCCGGCCCTTGCCCAACTCGCCCCGCCGTCGAGCGAGTATTCGGAGCCCGTCGGCCCGACCGTGAAGAGCACGGGCGCACGTGAGCGCAAGCGTGTGCCGGGCACGTAGACGACGCACGACCTGTAACCGTTTGGGCCAGGCCCTGCGATGGTCGTCCACGTCCGCCCGCCGTTCAACGCAACCGCCACGTTGTTTTGAGCCTCCTCCTCTTTCGTGTAGTCGCCGCCCACGGCCACGCCCCGCGACGCGTCCCAGAACGCGATGGAGAAGATGCCCGCGCTCTTACCGCTGACCAGGGGCGTCGTCACAACCTCCCACGTCCGGCCGCGGTCCGTGGAGCGGAAGAGGCGCGCGCCTCGTGGGCCGCCCGTGCCGAACCAGACGTTGCGCCTGCCCTCGACTGCGATGCACGTCCCGCTCGCGGCGAACGCGCCCTCGCCTTCGAGCGCGGGCGGCATCCCGTCGGCCGGCATCTCCTTCCACGTCTTGCCCCCGTCCGCCGTCGAAATGATGAGAAAGCGCCCGTCCACGGGGTCGCTCACTGCTATGCCGTGGTCGCGGTCCCAGAAGGCCATCGAATCGAAGAAGGACGTGGCGCGCGCACTCTTGAACTGTAGCTCCCAGCGCTTCCCGCCATCCGTGGTCTTGTAGATTCTGGACTTGTCGCCCTCGCCGATTGAGAGCAGGTAAGCCGTGTCCGCGTCGAAGGCGTCCACGTCGCGGAAGTCCAACGCGTCCGCTCCTGGCACAATTCCCGCAGTCCACGTGCGGCCGCCGTCCGTCGTGCGCGCGAAAGTCCCCTTGTCGCCGCTCGCCCAGGCCACGCGAGAGCTGACGGCGCTGACGCCGCGCAGGCGGACGGAAGTTCCGCTCGGCTGCGTCACCCACTCGGCGCGGGCCGCTGTGCCAATCAGCAGGACGAGAAGTAACGCGACGGAGAACGGCCCCGACGTGTGTAGAAGGGAATCTGGACGCATAATTTGACTCAAAAGAATTGGGCCGATTTTTTCGACGGCTCAGGCCAGGCTCTCGATGCAGTGCTCGCGCACGCTGCACCCTTTGCAGCGCCGCCAGTCGTCGTGGCTGCGGTGCACGTCCGCGGCCTCGCGCGCCTCCCGCATCTCTTCCAGTAATGTCAACAACTCGTCGCGCAACTCCGGCGTGTAGTCCACGGTCACCTCGTCGTCAGCATACCGTATGATGCCGTAAGGGACACGCGCGCCGAGCACGTCTTCGGCCAGCAGGCAGTAGGCCGCGAGCTGCATGACGTGCGAATCGTAAGGTCGCCCGCCGGCCGGAGTCCGCGTTGACTTAACTTCGACGGGGACAATCCCTTCTTTCGTTCGGACAAGGTAATCCGGCCTCCCCGTCAAATTGTACCGCCTCGAAACCAGGGGCCGCTCCTGCCTGACGCCTTCCAGGTTCTTTTCCGCCGGCGCGACGCGCCCGACCGCAAAGCCCGTGTCGCTGTAGACGAGTTGCCCCGTGGGAAGACCGCTCGACTGTTCGGCGCTGCGCGCAGCCGCTCGCGCTACCGTTGCGACGAGAACCAGGACGGCGAGCGCGACAAGCAGATAAATCATCGCCACCACCAGTTGAGCAGAATCAGCACGGCGATGACGACCGCGAGAAAACTGGCACAGGCCGCGATTAACTGTAGGCGGCGCGCGCGTCTGACAGATTTGCCGTGCGTGAGATGCCAGGCCGTGCCCGCCTCGCGCGCGTCGCGGCCCGCGGTCGGCTCGTACCCGTCGAGCCGCAGCCGCCAGGCGCGCGCGCAGAAAATGTACTCGCCGACTTCCGACGCCCTGATTAGTTTGCGCCGCTCGCCCATCAATGCCGCCGCTCTCCTGAAAATTCGTCCGGCCGCTAGTTTAGAAGTTTTCTCCCCGGAAATGAAAACGCGCGCAGTCTAGCCTCTGAAAAAGGGCGTCCCATGCGTGAAACAGCGTTTCACAAACGGCTAAAAAGTGGTATAATGAGTGGCATGGAAACGAAAGCGAAAAAGGTCAGCGCGGGGCAGGTCGTGGCATTCTCCCCGGCCGAAAAGCGGGCGGCGCGCAGCGAGCGGATCAAGGTCGCGGAGGCGTCGCCTTACGGTTGGATAGCGCATTCGGAATCGGCATCAGAGCAGGACTATCGCATTTACTGCGACCCTGCGGCGAAGCGCTTAGTCTGCACGTGCGCGGATTTCATCTTCAACGGCAACGGCGAGCCGGGCTTCGAGTGCAAGCACGTCTCGGCGGTCCTCAAATTCATCGCGCGCCAGTACCTACAGCACGAATACGACCCGCTGCGCCAGCAACATCAGCAACAGCGCGCCCGCGTGGCCTGAATCCGACGGAGGTTTTAAGAGAGATGAGCAAAGACTTCAGGTGCGAAGCCTGCAAGAAGCCGCAGGAGACTTTGCACATGCGCAACACGGACGGCAAGTGGGTCTGCCCGCACTGCATCCCCGCGGCGGAGCTGAAAGAGTATCCGCGCCTGCGCGAGCGCTTGAACGCCAAACGGGCCGCCCAGACACAGAAGAAGGCCGCTTGAAGAACTGGCACAGCAACCTGTAAAAAGGATGCTGGAAACTTGGTTAAGTTCTTAAAGCAAAGTGAGTCTCACGCCTTTCACGCTCCGGTTCGATTCGGGGACGCTGCTGTTAGACGGCGCTGACCGCGCGGCGCGCGTTCCGTCTGAGTTCCGCTGGGACGACCGAGTCTTGCGCTGGCGCGCGCCGGCCTGGGCCTACCGCCACGTCGTCCGCGACTTCTTCCGCGCCAAAACACCTTACGAAGATCAGGCGCGCGCCTACGACAAGTTCGATTTCACTTCCACTTCGGAAACCGAGCCGCGACCCTACCAGCAGCAGGCGATAGAAGAGTGGATGCGGCGTGGTCGCTGCGGCGTCGTCATCCTCCCGACCGGCGCGGGCAAAAGTCTCGTCGCGGAGATGGCGATTGAGCGCACGAATCGCTCGACGCTCATCGTCGTCCCGACGCTGGACCTGATGAACCAGTGGTACGACCTGCTATTAAAATCTTTCCGCGCTGAAGTGGGTCTCATCGGCGGCGGCTATTACGAACTCGGCGCGCTGACGGTCACGACCTACGCCTCCGCCTTCCGCTTCATGGAGCGGCTGGGGAACCAGTTCGGCCTGGTCATCTTCGACGAGTGTCATCACCTGCCGAGCAGCGCGAACCGCTACGCGGCCGAGATGGCGATTGCGCCTTTCCGCCTCGGCCTGACGGCCACGCCTGAGCGCGCGGACGGCGAAGAGCGCAGCCTCGAACGACTAATCGGGCCAATTCTCTTCCGCCGCGAGGCGCACGAGATGGCGGGCCAGTATTTAGCAGACTACAGGGTCGTGCGCCTCAACGTCAGGTTGAGCCCGGAAGAGCGTGCCTTTTACGAGCGAGAGAGAGCCATCTTCCGTCGCTTCGTCAGCGAGAAGGGGATTGACCTTGGAGGACTGACCGGCTGGCAGTCTTTCATCAGGGCGAGCGCGCGCAGCGAGGAAGGGCGGCGCGCGATGCTCGCGTACAGAGAGTCTAAGCGCGTCGCATTAGGCACGGATGCGAAGCTGCGCGTGCTGATGGAACTCTTAGCGCGCCACGCCGGGGAGCGGACGCTCATCTTCACAGCCGAGAACGAGATGGTCTATCGCATCTCGGAGCAGTTTCTGATTCCGGCCATCACGCACCAGACGGGCATCAAGGAGCGCAGCGCGTGGCTCGAAGCTTTCAACAAGGGGGACGTGCTCGCGCTCGCCACCTCGAAGGTCTTGAACGAGGGCGTCAACATCCCAGAGGCCGCGGTCGCCGTCGTTCTCTCCGGCTCGGGCTCGACGCGCGAGCACATACAGCGCCTCGGCCGCATCCTCAGAAAGCAGCCGGGCAAGGAGGCCACGCTCTACGAAGTCATCGCGAGCGACACGACCGAAGAGGGCATCAGCGAGCGGCGCACGAGCGCGGCCCAATTCCGCGAGGCGGGCTACAATGCTTTCTTCGGGTGGGCGGGTGAAGGCTGATGCTGACGGCTGATCTGGCACAAAGCTGGCGGCGCGGCGACCAGGTGCGCCCCCTGCACGTAAACACGGACGACCCCGACCGCCTCAACGATGCCGTCCAGTTAATCAAACTCTTCGCAGAGCACGAGGGGCGCGCGCGGCGCGAGCTGGACCTGGCGCTGGAAGAGTACGTCGGAACTGGCACAAACTATAAATTCCTGCGCGGCCTCATCAAGCTCCTGACGGACAGGTGCAGCTTTGAAATCGGCGGCACACAAGACCCCGTCGAGATTCGCCGCGCGCTCTTTCTAAAGGCGCGCGAGCGGCATCCCGTGACGAATGAAGAAGGCGCGCGCGCGGGCGTCGTCACGGAGGCGGCGCGCGAGTTGGGCGTCGAGCCGGACGTGATGATGCGCTCCCTGTACGCGGACCTGCCGGAGAACCAGGTTCTCGCGGCCTTCAATCCCATAGGCGGAGCGGAACTCCTGAGCCTCTACAATCTGGCACAGGCGCAGGCGCTGCTTTATCACTGCGTCGAGATGCGGCTCACCGTCGGCACGCAGGACGCAGACTCTTACCGCGAACTCTTCGCCGCCATCAAGGCGTACAGGTTGATTCACACCATCAGGGGAAGCGCGCGCGACGGTTACGAGGTCCGCCTAGACGGCCCTGTCTCGCTCTTCCAGCGCTCGAAGAAGTATGGCGTACAGATGGCCGTCTTCCTGCCCGCGCTCCTGCTCTGCAAAAACTGGCGCATGCGCGCGGAGATCGCACAGCAATCGGACCACGGGCGTGGGAACGCGTACTTTGAACTCAACAGCAACCAGAAGCGGCTCACTTCTCATTACCTGACGGAAGCGCCGCTGGAAAAGACCGTCGGGGAAAAACTGGTGGCGAGCTGGGGGAGAGTCGAAACCCTTTGGCGGCTTGAGCCGAGCCGCGAGGTGATAGATTTGGGCGAGAGCGCGTTCATCCCGGACTTCGTGCTCACGCGCGAAGACGGGCGAAAAATTTATCTTGAGATACTGGGCTTCTGGACCCCGCAGCACCTGCAACAGAGGCTCGCGGAGTTTGAGCACGCCGGCTTCGAGAACTTCATCCTCGCTGCCTGGGACGAGCTGCGCGGCAGCCGCGACCCCGTCACGCGCCCGCCCCGCCACGCGCTCATCTTTAAAAGAAGCCTCGACCCCGTCGCGTTGGAATTAGCCGTCGAAGAGTTGCTTTCATCCGGGGACGTAACGAAGTCATGTTGACGGCGGCGAAAGAAGACGGTGGGCAGAAGGTCGCGGCGTGGGAGGTGGAAAGGGCGGACGGGCCTTTCCGCTGTTTCTGCTGCCGGCAGGTCGTGAGGCTCAGAAAAGGCGAGATCAAAGCTCCGCACTTCGCGCACGTGCCGCCGGTTACGTGCGAGTACGGGGCGGGCGAAAGTGAGGCGCACCGCCGCTGCAAGATCGCGCTGTTTGAAAATCTTTCCGCGGACGCGCGCGTGCGCAAGTGCGAGATGGAGAGAGACCTCGGCACGGTCAGGCCGGACGTGAGCGCGTACATTAACAATGTGCCAATCGCCATCGAAGTGCAATTGAGCAACCTGCCGCTTCAGAGAATACAGTTTCGCACCGCCGAGTACGCGCGCAAGGGAATTTACGTCCTCTGGCTCCCGCTCTACAGTTCGGAGTTGAAAGAAGGGTTGTACTCGTTGCGGCCCTGGGAAGAGTGGCTTCACGCGGCTTACTTCGGAAGGGTCTACTACTGGCTGGACGGCCTGCGTGTCCTACCCGTTCACTTTCGGGATTACTACCGGCGCATGCGCGGGCGCACGCGCGACTACGAGGAACTGGCGCGCAGGAAAGTTCCGATTGACGGACAAGAGGCGCTGCTGTGTGACGACTTCCGACCCGTCAACAGGGAAGCGTGGTCGGGCCGCCACATCTCAATCCCGCCGGCCAAGCTTTTCATGGACACGCAACCAGACTGGTTCCTCAAGTGAGTGCGGAAAGTGACCGCGCACTCGGCCCCGGACCGGACGAGGCTTACTTCGCCGGTTCCGATTCCAATTTACTCACGCGCTCTTCCAGGTCTTCCTGCTGATTCTGCCACGTTAGGATGTCCTCGTTGAAGACGCGGAACTTACGATTAAGATTGTCCAGGTTCCTTTCGAACCGCCCGAAGCGTTTCTCCATCGCATCGAGGCGCACCAACACTTGTTCCCAGATGGGGCGCGTCTCCTTCAGCCGCTGGTCAACTCTCTCTTCTAAAGCTGTCAGCCGCGTGTTCATGTCTCGCATGCCTGCATCGAGGGCGTCAAACCGGGCGAAGACGCGTTCCTCGAAAGAGCGTCCGTCGGGGATGTTCTGTGTGATTTCTTCACTCATTGTGTGGATTATCACTCCTTATAGAGATTCTACTCAAGGGTGGAGTGGGTGGGTGATGTGACTATAGAACAGAAGCCTTGATGTTTCAACTTGAATATTCTTCGCGCGCGCTCGTTGAGAGCTACATGTCGGCCCACCAGTCTCCGACGATGATGCCGTTCAAGGTTTGGTCGGCCTTAACTTCGACGACGATTCGCTTGTGCGTGCTGCAATTCGCGCCCATGCCGCACTTCATGTAGTCCGTGTAATAAGCCTTCTTGCCGCGCATCTCCCCTACGGAGTCGTCGCCCGCGACGAGCGTGGCGTAAACGAAATACCTGCCGGGCGGAACCTTCAGGCTGTAATGCACGCCTTCCTCCCAGTCGTCACGCTTCTCCGAACAAATAACCGTGGCTTGCGTCTCCACGTTCTCCGCGCAAGCGACCATCACGCTCGGGATGCCGTCGGCCGGGTAAGCCATGCTCCCCTCTATGAAGCCGCTTCCAGGCGTCGGCGTTGCGGTCGGCGTCGGCGTCGAAACGACACCGCCCGACGAATTGTTCGTGTTGAGGTTGGTTGAGACGTTAAGGTTTCCGCCGTTGCGCGTCGTCCCCGCGTCACGATCATCCTTCAGCAGCATCCACGCGATTGCTCCGCCCAGGCCCAAGAGCAACATCGTCGCCGCGACCGTGAGCGTGACGACCGAGGCGGTGCTGCGCCGCTTCTCAATCTGCGTCGCCGGATGCGGAGGGCCGCCTTGCCTTGTTGACTCTTTGCGCGGCTGCGCGGTCGAAGCCTGTTCGCGCGCGGGACGTGTCGGCGCGAGCGCGGGGTCGTCGAGCACTTCCGTTGGCGGCGGCCCGCCCGCATCGAGCGCGAGCGTCCTGTCCGTATCCGCGCGGGCGTCCGGCCGGAGGGCCGCGCCGTCTTCGAGGCAAAACCTCAACGTGTCGTCAGTGTAAATGCGTTGGCATGTCGGACAGCGCTTCATGTAGTTGGCACAACCGTCGAAAAGATTTTCACGGGAACTAGCTCTGGCACATTTTTAACCGTGCCGCGAATATATCACGTTTCTTGAAGACGCGGCCCGAGGTGAAGAAACATAATCTAGGGTCTTACTTGTCGCCGGAAATCAGGTAGAATGCTGCGCGCTCAGGGCAGCCGGAGGCAGGCGTCGTACAACTCACGAGGGGCGGAACAAAGAGAGACACTATGACTGAAACGGTTCGACATGCGACGAAGATCATGCTCCTACGCCACGGCGAGAAGCCGACGGACGACTCTCACCATTACGGAGTAAGTCCTGACGGGACGCGCGAGAGCGAGTCGCTGACGGTGCGCGGGTGGCAAAGGGCCGGGGCTCTGGCCGTTTTCTTAGCGCCCGCGAACAATTCCTTTCAGGACCCAGCGCTCGCCAGGCCGCAGTTCATCTACGCTTCCACGCCGTCCAAGCGTCAGGGAAGCCGCCGCGCTGTCGAAACGCTGACGCCGCTGGCTGAGAAGCTGGCGATTAGGATCAACTCCAACCACCCGAAGCTCGAATGGGAGGGTATGCTGGAAGAAGCCTTCCTCTGCTCGGGCGTCGTCCTCATCTGCTGGCAGCACGATTTCCTTCCGAAGATCGCCAGCAAGATACTGGGCAACCGGACGACCGCACCGCACGAGTGGCCCGAAGACCGCTACGACATGGTCTGGGTCTTCGACCGCGACCCCAACTCAGACCAGTACGGCTTTAAGCAGGTCCCGCAAAATCTGCTGATGGGAGATTGGGCCATTCCCATCAGATGACGGGCGGGACGCCGCATTGTTCTTCTCGAACCACTCGATGATCTGCGGGTAAAGGTCCGCGAGCGTCTGGCCGGGCTTGCGATTGCGGTAGAGGTGTACGAGGAAAGTGTCGAACGCCTTGAACTGCGGAAAGCCCCGGCGCTCGGTCATCATGCGGTCAATCCCTTCGATCATCTTGTCCTGCGCTGTCTTTGTAGATAAAACACCGGCGGACGAAAGTATGTGGCAAGAAAGTGCGGAAGGTTGCAGGCTTCGGGGAAACCTTGCGGGGCGCGAATTCTCTTACAGGCTGTCTATGAAGTCATGGTAGGCGGCGCGGTCTTCGGGGCCGAGCGCTGTGATTTGGATGCCGGCCAGGCAGCCGGCCGCGGGCTCGTCCGCCTTCAGCGGCATGCAATAGGCCAGGCGTCCTTCGAGTTTGACATGGTCGCCCGCGGGGAGCATGACGATGACAAGCACGGCGTGGCTCCCTTCGCCCAGGCTGTGAGACCCCAGGCTGGAGTCGGGCATGACGAGACTTAAGCCTCCTTTGCTCACGTCTCTGGTGTGGGCCAAAACTGTTACCCGGCGGCTTTCTTCCGCTCCGGGCTCTATGACGGCGATGCTGGCCGTGAGGCTTATTTTGTAGCGGGGCTCCTGGCGGCGGTCGCTGCTGATGGTTTCCCAGGCTGAGGCCATGACGCGTTCCCGCCCGCGCGAGAAAAGCCCGCGGGCCAAAACTGAGATTTGCGAATCGCCGGCGGGAGTGGGAGGCTCGTCGGCGTCTCTAGTGCGGCCGAAAGTATGAAGGGAGGAAAAGCAATGCGGAACGATGAATGATGAATGATGAATTAAAGACTTTTGTTTTCTAATTCATCATTCATCATTCATCGTTCCGCATTCGTCGTTCATCATTCCTGTCTCTTGTCCAGTCGCCTGACGTTTTTCCTGATCGTGTCGCTCAAGTCGGCGATGCCCCGCAGGTCGCGGTTGGCCCTGGCCGAGAGTTGCACGTCGAGCGCGCCGGCGTGCTGCTGGAAAAGCGGGTTGGTGACAAAACTCTTGACCATATTTCTGAGCACGAGGATGGAGGTCTTCAAACGTATCTCGTCAAAAGTCTCCTGGCTCGTGTGTTCCCTCTCCTCGCTCTGGTCGTCGGGAAACTTGATGGTGTCTCGGAGCCGGTTGGCGCGCTTCTTCATCTCCCCGGCCTTCTCGTAAAGAGAAGCGTAGTCCAGCTCCTGGCCCGTGAAGGCCGCGCGAATCATCTCGTTGTTGAGCACCTGGATGGTGTTGAAGTCTTCCCTGATTTGCGCGATCAGGGCCTGCTTGCGTCGCGGGTCCACGGGCATTTTGGCGCGGGTCGCGTTCCTGACGTTCCCCAGCTCCCTCCTGCGCATGGCCTCTTCGCGCTCGGCGGCCCGCCGGGCATTATAGATGTCAATCGGATTCCCGATGCGCTGGGCGTGGGCGGCGGCGGACAGCACTAACACGAGAGCGCAAGCGGTGACCGTCAATAACGCGAGACTCGTTACTCGCTTCGTTCGATAGCCTTTCATCAAAGTCCTTTCCACGGCGGCAGACCGTAACGGGCTCACTTAAATGGCCCGACAAGGGTAGGATGAAAAATTCATCTCCTCCCGAAATGCCGAACATCCGTCGGCTAGCATTCAATTAAGCTGGAAGCCCCTGGTTGGTTAACGACGAGTATAGTGCGGTCGAACTTTTCGCACAATGAAATTTTTACGGCCGCAGGACGAAAAATAATTCCCGAAGAAGAATCGAAGCCGGCCAAATACCATTCAACCCTTTGCGCCTTACGTTTTAACTTTGCGCCTTTGCGAGAAAAACGGTTCACGCTGGAGGCGCAACAAAAGAAAAACTAAAGGCGCAAAGGGTCGAATTAAGCCGGTGGAGCTTTTCCCCCGCTCACTTGGCGGCGACTTCGAGTTTTGTCGTCTGGTACTTGACGGAACTCGTGCCGACCATGATGTCGAACTGGCCCGGTTCGACGACGCGCTCCATGTGCAGGTTGAGGAAGGAGAGCTTGTCGGGCGTGAGCGTGAACGTCACCGTCTTGCTCTCGCCGGGCGCGAGCGAGATGCGCCGGAAATCCTTCAACTCCTTGACGGGGCGCGTGACGGAGCTGACGAGGTCGCGTATGTAAAGCTGCACGACTTCGTCGCCCGCGAGCCGGCCCGTGTTCCTGACCGTCACGCTGACTTCAGCGCGGCCCGACGGGCCTATACGCGCGGGCGTCACCGTCGGGGTCGAATACTCGAAGGTCGTGTAGCTCAGCCCGTGGCCGAAGGGAAAAAGCGGCTCCTTGCTCGTGAAGAGGTAGCCGCGCCTGGCCGTCGGCTTGTAGTTGTAATAGATGGGAAGCTGGCCGACCGAGCGCGGGAAGCTGACGGGTAATTTGCCCGCCGGGTTGTAGTCGCCGAACACGACATCGGCAACGCCCGTGCCCGTCTCCTGGCCCAAATAAAAACCTTCGAGGATGGCCGGGACGTTCTCCGCGATGTAGTTGATCGCGAGCGGCCCGCTGCTAATCAGCATCACGACCACGGGCTTGCCCGTCGCGAGCACGGCTTTGACGAGGTCATTCTGCGCGCCGACCAATTCCAGAGTGTCGCGGTCGCCGAGATGGTTGTCGGCCCAAGCCTCCTTGTTCGTGTCCTCGTTGCCGCCCAGGACGAGCAGCGCCACGTCCGACCGCTTCGCCGCCTCGACGGCTTCGGCAATCAACTTCGCGTCATCCTCGGGCGTCGCGAGCCGCGAAGTGTCTGCCCACCAGTTGCCGCCCTCCTGCGTGATGTTAACGCCTTTGGCGTAGTTGACCTGCACGCGGCCGCCAACTTTTTTGGTGACGCCTTCGAGGACGCTGACGCCGCGGCCGGGGTTCGGGTCGCTGTAGCCGCCGAGGTGCGCGCGGTCCGCGTTCGGCCCTATGACGGCGATTGACTTGAGGCGCGTGCGGTCGAGCGGCAAGGTGTTGTTCTCGTTCTTGAGAAGAGTGATGGAGCGGCGCGCGGCCTCGGCAGCGAGCGCGCGGTGGGCGGGCGCGTTGGTCAGGCGCTCGGTGCGGTCCGGGTCAACGTAAGGGTTCTCGAAGAGGCCGAGCAGGAACTTGGCACGCAGGTTCCGCGCGACGGCGCGGTCGAGTGCGGCCTCGGAAACACGGCCCTCGCGGACGAGTTGTGCCAGAAGCGGGTAGGAGTCCGGGTCGGGCAGCTCTATGTCAACGCCTGCTTCGATGGCGAGCTTCGCGGCCTCCGATTTGTCGCTGACGATGTGGTGCAAACTTTCCATCTGCGGGATGCCGTAGTAGTCGGAGACGACGTGGCCGCGGAAGCCCCATTCCTGGCGGAGAACTTTGTCCAGCAGCCAGTGGGAGGCGTGCGACGGGACGCCGTCAATCTCGTTGTAAGAGGCCATCACGCTCGCCACGTTCGCCTCCTTGACTGCCGCCTCGAAGCTCGGCAGGAAGTATTCGCGCAAGACCCGCTCAGAATAGTTGGCCGGGCCGATGTTCGTCCCGCCTTCGGGCTGGCCGTGCGCGGCGTAGTGCTTGGCCGTCGCCATGACGTGCTCGTTGTCCACTCCCGGCCCCGGTCCTTGTAGAGCTTTGATGACGGCCACGCCCATGCGCGAGACGAGGTACGGGTCTTCGCCGTAAGTCTCTTCGGTGCGGCCCCAGCGCGGCTCGCGCGCGAGGTCAAGATTAGGCCCGAGCACTTGATGGCTGCCGCGCGCGCGCGTTTCGAGCGCGGCGACGGTGAAGACGCGCGTGGCGAAGTCAGGGTCCCAACTGCTGGCGAGCGCTAAGGGCTGCGGGAAGTGCGTGCCCTTCTGTGCCATCAGGCCGTGCAGCGCCTCGTCGTGAAAAATGGCCGGGATGCCGAGGCGTGTGTTCTCGACGAGCCACTTCTGTAGGGCGTTGGCGAAGCGCGCGGCGTCGCGCGGGTCCTTGCGCTCGCGCTGGCGTGCGATCTGCCCTATGCCGTGCTGCATCACGACGCGCGCCTTCTCGGGAGCAAAATCGCCGAGGTCCGTGGAGAAGTCTGTCTGCGGACGGACCTGCGGCCGCGCGGCCCAGAGGCAGACGAGCTGTGCCACTTTCTCTTCCAGCGTCATGCGTCCCAGGAGGTCCGCCACGCGGCGCTCGATTGGCAGGCGCGGGTTCTTGTAGTCCGGCGTCCGCTCCTGCATCTTCGATGCGGGTGCGAGGGTCGCCACCGACATCAGCGCCGCGCACAGGCACGCGACCGCGCGCCTGCTCCTCAAAGAGCGTAGACGAAGAGTTGCTGTAAGTTTCATCAAAGTGTCCATCCCGGATTGATGTGAAAGCAGAAAGGAACGAGCCACGAACCATTGACTCAACCCTTTGCGCCTTAAGTTTTCTCTTTGCGCCTTTGCGTGAAACGTTGGTGTTTCTCGCAAAGGCGCAAAGTTAAGACGTAAGGCGCAAAGGGTTGAGCTTTGGTTTTGAAACGATCTCTTGGTTCAGGCGGTTGTCACGGCCGCGAATTTACTTGAGAGCACGAGCGAGAGAGCGCCCATCAGCGTCGGAATCCCTCCCAGGGTCGAGGGGATGATGCGCACGTCGCGCAGGCCGTGGCAGATGCTGTTTTCCTCGACGGCCCTGTTAATCTCCGCGCTGATCATCGGCCACGCGCGGACAATCGACCCGCCAAGGATGACCGCCTCCGGGCTTAGTCCGCCGATGATGTTCGAGATGCCGATGCCCAGGTAACGCCCGGTTTCGAGCAGCGCCGCCCTCGCGTTCTGTTCTCCGCAGAGCGCCTGATCAACAAGCTGCACGAAACTGACGACGCCTGCGTCGCGCCCCGCAAGCTTCCTGTAGCGCGCCAGCGCCGCACGCTCCGAGGCGAAGGCTTCCCAGCACTCCATGCCGCCCGCGGCGCAGGTAGTCGGCGCATCCGTGCCGATGGTCATGTGGCCGAACTCGCCGGCCGCCCCTGCCTCGCCGTGATAAATCTGACCGTCGAAGACGATGCCTGTGCCGAGTCCTTCTTCGACCAGGACCATGACGAAGTCGCGCACCTCGCGTAGTTCCGGGCGGCCGAACCAGAGTTCCGCGAGCGCCGCCGCATTAGCGTCGTTCTCGACCTTCACAGGCAGCCCCGTGGCGGCCTCCAATTTCTCTGCGATGTCCCAGTCGCGCCACCTGAAGTGCGGGATGAAAACCGCCTTCCCCGTCTCAGGGTCAACCAGCCCCGGCAGGCTGAGACCGATGGCCTCTATGCCCTTATCTTTTTTGATGAGCTTGCGGGCACAGTCAATGACCTGCCGGAGCGTCTCTCCCTCGCGCGGGTCCGTCAGGAACAGCTCCTGTTCGCGGACGCGCCCCGCCAGGTCGCAGGTCGCGACGAGCGTTTGCTTGGTCCCTAGGTCAACGCCGAGGGCGACGGGGCCTGCGGCGCGCAGTTGCAGCAGGATGGGTGGACGACCGCCCGTTGACTCGCCTTCGACCTCGTCAATCAAGCCCTGCTCTTTCAACTCGTCAACGATGAGCGAGACGGTCGAGCGCTGCAACTCCGTTTCGTGTGAGATGGCTGCGCGCGAGATGGGTGAGCGCTCGCGGACGTAGTTGAGCACGATCTGCCGGTTGATGTGGCGGATCGTGTCGGAGCGCGCGACACTGGCTTTTTTCAGGTTGATACGTCGCATAGCGAAGGCGAAGAAGAGCCTGTGATAGGAAAGAACCGAAACAACCCGAACTTTGTTCAACAGCCTGAGAAAACTTTGCGTGAGGTTAAGCCTTGATGGATAATCCGTCAAGAACAAACTTTTGGAAGCCGTGTCGCAGCCCTTCCTTGCGTCTTTGCGCCTTTGCGTGAGTGATTTAAATTTTTCACGCAAAGGCGCAAAGACGCAAAGGGGTTGAGCGGTGCGAAAGTTGTGGCGGCGGTCGCCCGTTTGATGTTACTTTGCCGGGCACTACTTTGAGCACGCGCTGGTCCTTTTGGACATTCTTAAATTCATCCTTTGCGAGGTCAGAGCTGAAGGTGCGAACCGTTAGAAACCTGCTGACGACACTCTGCCTGTTACTGCTAATGGCTCACGGCGCTCATTCCCAAACTGGCACAGTCGCGGGCGCGGCCGCGAAAGTCCGAAACACCTTGACGGCCGGCTGGCAGTTCCGCGAGGCCGGCAAGGACGCCTGGCACAAGGCGAGCGTCCCCGGCTGCGTCCACACGGACCTCCTTGCCAACAAGCTGATCGAAGACCCGTTCTACCGCGACAACGAACAAAAGCTGCAATGGATTGGCAAGACCGACTGGGAGTACAGGACGATCTTCACGGTCGCGCCGGCCCTGCTCAGGCGGCAGAACGTAGAACTGGTCTTCGAAGGATTAGACACCTACGCGGAGGTTTTTGTTAACGGGAAATCTCTGCTGAACGCGGATAATATGTTCCGCACCTGGCGCGTGGACGCTAAGCTCGCGCTCACGCCCGGCCCGAACACGCTGCTCATTCGCTTCCGCTCGCCCATCAACGAAGTGCTGCCCCTGATGGCGAAGATGAGTTACCAACTCCCTTCGCCCAACGACCAGGGCGAGAAGACAAGCCCGCACACGCGCAAAGCCCCTTATCATTACGGCTGGGATTGGGGGCCGCGCTTCGTCACGAGCGGCGTCTGGAAACCCGTCTCCCTCGAAGCCTGGGACGGCGCGCGCATCAATGACCTGCACGTCGCGCAGAAGCAGGTCACGACCGCGGCCGCCAAACTGACCGCCGAGATCGAAGTCGTCGCGGACGCGGAGATGGACGCAACCGTCGTCGTGGATAATCTGACGAGCAAAGCAATCGCCGCCCAAAGCAAAGTTAAGCTCACGCGCGGTATGAATCGCTTGCCCCTGGACTTCGTGATTCAGCGCCCCTCGCTCTGGTGGCCGAACGGCCTCGGCCGGCAGCCGCTCTACAGCTTCCGCGCGCGGCTGTTAGTCAACGGCAGGTTGAGCGACG
Organism: uncultured Acidobacteriota bacterium; assembly: GCA_963711585.1. GTDB lineage: Bacteria > Acidobacteriota > Blastocatellia > Pyrinomonadales > Pyrinomonadaceae > QHXM01. The sequence goes on from CAVQEU010000003.1 coordinate 90,044, forward strand.
AGGCACGCACGCGCACGGGCTTGCGTTCGCTTGAGCTTCGCCAACAGCCCGACCAGTGGGGCAAGAGCTTCGCTTTCATCATCAACAACGTCCCCGTCTTCGCCAAGGGCGGCAACTGGATTCCGTCCGACAGTTTCCCGACGCGCGTCACGAAAGAGAGGTACAAGCACCTGCTCGAATCCGTCCGCGACACCAACATGAACATGCTGCGCGTCTGGGGTGGGGGCATCTACGAGTCGGACGAGTTCTACGAACTGTGTGACGAGATGGGCATCCTCGTCTGGCAGGATTTCATGTTCGCCTGCTCAATGTACCCCGGCGACCAGAAGTTCCTGGACAACGTCCGCGCCGAGGCCGTGGACAACGTCAAGCGCCTGCGCAACCACCCGAGCCTGGTCATCTGGGCCGGCAACAACGAGGTCGAGACGGCCTGGCAGCACTGGGGCTGGAAACAAAACCTGCCCGCCTCGCTCTGGGACGATTACCTGAAACTCTTCCACGGCGTGCTCAAAGAGGTCACCGCCGAGCTGGACCCCACGCGCCCTTACTGGCCCAGTTCGCCCAGCTCCAACCTCGAAGACGACTCGGACTCGCAGAAGATAGGCGACGTGCACTACTGGGAGGTCTGGCACGCCTCCAAGCCGTTCGAGTTTTACGAGAAACAGTTCCCGCGCTTCATGAGCGAGTACGGCTTCCAGTCGTTCCCGCAGATTGAGACGGTCAGCACCTACACGCTCCCCACGGAGCGCGACATACAGTCGCCCGTCATGCTCGCGCACCAGCGCCACCCGCGCGGCAACCAGTTAATCCGCGAGTACATGCTGCGCGAGTACCCGGAGCCCAAAGACTTCGAGTCGTTCCTCTACGTCAGCCAGGTCTTGCAGGCCGAGGGCATACGCACGGGGGCCGAGCACCTGCGCCGCATCATGCCGCGCAACATGGGCTCGCTCTACTGGCAGATTAACGACTGCTGGCCCGTCGCCTCCTGGTCGAGCATAGACTATTACGGCCGCTGGAAGGCGCTACAGTACTACGCCCGCCGCTTCCACACGGACCTGCTCGTCAGTCCTCACAAGGAGGAAGGCAATCTCGATTTCTACGTCGTCTCCGACCGCACGACGCCCGCGGAGGCCGAGCTTCGCGTCCGGCTGATGGACTTCGACGGCAACTTTCTGAAGAGCGACCAGAGGAGCTTGACCGTCGCCCCGCTCCAGAGCAAGGTTTACCTGAGCCTGCCGGTAGAAACCTGGTTGGAAGGGAGGGACGCGAAGAAAGTCCTGCTCGCTTACGAGCTTTCCGTGGGCGGCAAGATTGTTTCCGCCAACAACTACTTCTTCGAGCCCTACAAGAATCTGTCCATCCCCGCGCCGCAAATTGGCACAGAGGTCGTGCGTACCCGCCGCGGCTTCAAAGTCGCCGTGACTTCCGACAAATTAGCGCGCGCCGTCTACCTCTCCGTTGCGAGCGGCGACGGCTTCTTCTCCGACAACTACTTCGATTTGCGGCCCGGTCAACAAGTCGAAGTAGAATTCCGCCCGCGCACGCCCATGACGCTGGCCGACTTCCGCAGCCGCCTCAAGGTGCGCTCGATGAAAGACGCCTTCTAAAAAGTAAGAGAGTATTGCGAGCTTTCCTTTGCGACTTTGCGCCTTTGCGTGAGATTAAATTTCACGCAAAGGCGCAAAGTCGCTAGGACGCGGCTGCTATAGTTGGCTTCTCGATCTGCTACTACCTCATCTTACCGTGCAGAGCGTGCGGGCGCTGCGCAGACCTAAAGCCGCGACCGTGCCGAGGTCTGGTTGCCGTGTGCCGTCGCGTTTGACGACGACGCTGAAGCCGCCCGCGTAGTCCCACATGGCCCAGCCTATGTTGTACTTCTCAAGCGTGGTGCGCACGTCCTCAAGCCAGCGCAGGCGGTCGGCCTCGTGCGCGTAGACTCGGTAGACGCCGAACTCGTTACAGACGAGCGGCACGTTATACTTGCGCCCCCAACTGACGGCGACCGAAATCTCTTTGTCCACGCGCGCGGCGTCCCAACGCTCCTCCCCGTAGGATTTCAGCACCCTGCGCGCCTGCTCGTTCTCGATTGAGGCCAGCACGGCGTTGACCGTCTCAGGGCTCGAAGGGTACGGCACGCCTTTGAGGTGCGGCCAGAAATCCGCCCCCCATGTCGCGCCCTGGTGCGTGAAGTTGTGATTCTCGTAGAAGTGAAAATTGTAGATCACGTTCCGGTCTGCGAGCGGCTCAATCAGCAGTAGCTGATCCACGGACGACCAGCGCGGGCCGGTCGCGATGATGGTGTGAAGAGGCGCGGCCTCGCGAATCGCGGCGGCCGCTTTCGCCTGAATGCCCATCCAGCGGTAATGGTCTTCGACCATCGGCTCGTTGAGGATTTCGAGCACCACGCGCTCGGGGTCGCGCCGCGAGAGGTGCTGTGCCAGCGCGCGCCAGAAGTCCACGAAGGCCGCGGCCGCGCGGTTGTCCGTGCGCAGCTTAATCTTGAACTCGTCGGAAGGGTGTATGTCCACGACGACCGCAAGCCCGCTCGCGAGCAGCATGTCGAGCGCAGAGTCCAGGTGTCGCAGGTAGTCTGGCTTGAGCTGCGCGGGAGCGGTCTCATCCATGAGCGGGGCGGGCTCGATTGTGAATCTCACGTGGTCAAAGCCCAGGCTCTTGATGAGCGCGATGTCCTGCTCGGTGGTGTGCGTCTTGAGATGGTTCTCCGAATAGTCCGCGCGCGGCGACTGCGCGAACCAGTGGCTCAGGTTGATGCCGCGCTTGAGACGCGCGTGCCGCCGCAAGGCGAGTTGCGAAGCGTCGGCGGCTTGCGGGGCGGCCGTTTGGGCCAGAACAATTGGCACACACGGCAGAAAGGCGAACGCGAGCAGCGCGAAAAGCGCGAAGGAGAATTTTTTGAGCATGCCCTATTTTTAGCAGGAAGGTGGCGTACGGTAAAGACAATATTTCTCAGAGCACATTTCAAAACTCAAGCTAAATAAAACGACTCAACCCTTTGCGTCTTACGTTTTTACTTTGCGCCTTTGCGAGAACGGCTGTTAGCTTCGCGTCAAACCTGCCATGCGACGCCGCAACTTTGAAATTTGACGGGATGGTTAATGCTGCAAGCTCAGACTTCAGATGATTAATACGGTTCTTATCTTGGTCTATGAACCAGAAGATTATATCTCCGGTTAAAGTCTTAATGTGATTTGCAGCCAGTTTAAGAACTATCAACGGAGAGCCTTCCTCTCCTCCCGTGTAGCGGCCCGGCCCGCAGAACCCGTCAACGTAAATAACCCGGTTGTGGGCGGAATTGAGAATCGGGAACCAAGCCTGAAGATAGAGTTTCAGGACTTCATGTTTGGCCGCTGTGTGGGGGTCGAGCGGCCAGATTGTCTCAGTAGGAACGGTCATGGTGGGACTCCCGTTTATAAGTTGGGATTATTACACCATTATGCCAGCGCCGGAACCACTAAATCTACAGATGGGTATTCAAACCAAGTGCGTCCGTCGAGTTCGTTGCCGCCAGCTTTAGGCCGAATCCCTCCCCATTGTTTGAAGAAGAAAGGTACCTCATCTTGGATGCATTGGTCGCGGATCTCCCTCACCCATTCTAGCTTTGTCTCCCGCGCGTACGGGCCACTCTCGCCGCCTACGATGATCCAGTGGATGCCCTCAAGATTAGAGCCTGCCTACTCGACCAATCAACGGCTCGATAGAAAGGAATCGGACGGAAGCATTCGTCTGTTGAAGATGCCTGATGCGTGATGTGGCTGACTGATCTTCGACAGAGACTCCGAGCCAGATGTGCGGCGGCGCGGGATTATCTTTATACCGCTCATTGACGAAGTTACGCATGAGGCTGCTGCGCTTCGTTAAAACCTGATAGATATGTTGGTCGGCCTCCTCCATCGTATCGAACACACTCGCCTTGAAGCCATTAGTGACGCCTTTATGGAAAAGGTCGCTCATCGAGTTGACGAAGATGAAGCGTCCACGCTTCCAGTTCTTAGGGATGTCAAGCCGACTATGCCACAGTTTCAGGTCAAAGCCCTGCTCATAAGGATGGCCTTTCACTCCGCGGAAGCGTTCGGCGAGGCGCTCCGCGTAACAGTTATCACAACCCCTACTAATCTTCGTGCATCCTGTGACAGGATTCCACGTCGCATCAGTCCATTCTATTTCACTGTTCTCGGCCATAACTTTACTCCTGGTTTACCGCTAATGATTAGTTAAATAACAGTGAAATCACACTCTCTGTCTGGCTCTAATCCTACCGCTGCGACAACATCTTACTATCGCAACACGCCCACAAGCAACAAAAGGTTGAGTACATTTCCGTTCACGCTGGAGGCGCAGAAAAAGAAGAACCGAAGGCGCAAAGGGTTGAGTTTAAGTTTTGAAACGACTTTTAAATCGAGGGCGCGTAGGCGAATTTATTGGCGAGGACGAGCGAGAGCGCGCCCATCAGGGTGGTCTGTTCGCCGAGGGTCGAGGCGATGATGCGCGCCGTGGGGAGGCCGCGCCGGACGCTTCTTTCCACGATCTCGCCGAAGACATCGGAGACCAGCGGCCACGCCCGCGCAATCGAGCCGCCGACGACGACCAGCTCAGGACTAAAACCTACGATCAAATTCGAGATGCCTATGCTGACGTACTTCGCCGTCTCGACGAGCGCGGTGCGCGCCGCCTCTTCGCCTGCGAGCGCGCGGTCAATCAACTGCGCGAAAGTCAACTGGTCGGACGTGTCGGACGTGAGGCGGCCGTAACGTGCGAGCGCGGCACGACCCGAAGCGAAAGCCTCCCAGCAGTCGAAGCTCCCGCAGGAGCAGGCGACCGGAGCCTGCTGGCCGATAATCATGTGGCCGAACTCGCCTGCCGCGCCGCCCGTGCCGCGATAAATCTGCCCGTCTATGATGATGCCTGTGCCGACGCCCTCGGAGACGAAGACCATTATGAAGTCGCGCGCGTTGCTCATCTCCGGGCGGCCAAACCAGAGTTCCGCGAGCGCCGCCGCGTTCGCGTCGTTGTCAATCATCACGCGCAGGCCCGTGGCCGCCGAAACGCGGCGCTCGACCTCCAACTCGCGCCAGTTGAAGTAAGGGATGTAGAGCGCCCTGCCCTGGTCCGAGTCCACCAGGCCGGGCAGGATGACGCCGACTCCTTCCAGCCCCTCGCCGTGCCGCCTCTTGAAATCGAGCACGCAGTCAATGGCGCGCGTGATTGTCTTCTCGAAATCCGCGTCCGTTTCGAACTCTTCTTTTTCAATCACGCGCCCGGCCAAATCTGACACGGCGACGGTCGTGCGCGTCGGCGAGATGTCAACGCCGACGGCGGCCGCGCCCGAGGCGCGCAGACGCAGGAGCGTGGGCCGCCGCCCCCCTGTGGATTCGCCCTCGCCTATCTCTTCGACGAGCGCGTCGGCGACGAGCGCGTCCACGATGGTCGAGACGGTGGAGCGTTGCAGGACTGTCTCGCGCGCAATCTCGGCGCGCGAGATCGGCCCGCGCTCGCGCACGTAGTTGAGCACGATCTGGCGATTGATGTCGCGCATCGTGCTGAAATTCGCGGCCTGCGCTCGTTTGAGGTCAATCCGTCGCATAACGTCGGCCCTTAGCTATATCACATAGAATTGCGCGAGCAAACTGTTTTCCGAGCAGTGTGCCAGTTTAAGGCGGAAACGCGAGTGTGCGCGAGCGTGTCCGGGCCGACGGTTGCGACCCCTGCGGGGATTAACGATCATACTCTTTTGTGATACGGTTGGCAGTGTCAAGAGTAACAACCTGCCGGCCGGGCGAGTGAGGAGAGGCCATGTACTGCCCCCAATGCGGCACGGAGGCCGCCGCTGACCAGCGCTTTTGCCGCTCGTGCGGCGCGAACCTGAAGATCATAGCCCGCGCCGTCTCGCTCGGCGAAGCAGTCGCGCGCAGCGACCGCGAACCCCTGCCGAAGATTAAGGCGATCATGACCGAGTTGAAGGCGCAGCACGCGACTGAGGAAGTCTCGCGCGCGATGGAGCGCATGAACGAGGAGATCGTCCGCGGCATACAGCACGAGCAGGAGAAGAAGGAAGAGAAGCTTCGGATCAGGCGCGAGAATCACATCGCCAAGGGGTTGGCCGCCATCGGCGCAGGGATAGGCATAATGATCTTCCTGTACTACTTCGCGGGCGTCGTCGTGCGCTTAATCCCGCCGGAAACCCTGGCTAGAATCCCTTTCCCGCTCGAACCCGCTTTGCACGCCGCCTGGATCGTCGGACTGATTCCGACGCTCGCCGGCACGGGCCGCTTCATCGGCGGCCTGCTCACCAGGACCGAGCGCAAACGCGCGCTCAAGGCCAGGAGCGCGGAGCAAGCGCCGGAAATGATTGCCACAGAACCAGAGCCGCAGCCCCTGCCGCGGAGCGTCACGGAAGGCACGACCGAGTTGTTGGACGAAAGCCGCAAGGCTTCCAAGGCTTCAGTCAGTCAGGGCCATTGAGACATCCCGGAGGAATGTTTTATTACCGGCGGCTTCTGTTGTTTGTTTACGAACAATCTGGGAGACGAATAAATCGTGACTGGAAAAGTTCGCTGGGGAGTCCTCGGGGCGGCGAAGATCGCGGTCGAGAAAGTCATCCCGGCCATGCAGCGCGGGCGTTGGTCGGAGGTCGCGGCCATCGCGTCCAGGGATTCGGAGAAGGCCGGGCGCGTGGCCCAGGCTCTGGGCATCGCGCGAGCTTACGGCTCATACGAGGAATTGCTCGCCGACACAGAAGTAGAAGCCGTCTACAACCCGCTGCCGAACGATTTGCACGTGCCGTGGACTATCAAGGCGGCGGAGGCCGGCAAGCACGTGCTCTGCGAAAAGCCGCTCAGCCTTAATCTGGAAGAGGCCCGAAAACTGCTCGAAGTACGGAGGCGCACGGGCGTGAAAATCCAGGAGGCTTTCATGGTGCGCACGCACCCGCAGTGGCTGGGCGCGCTCGCGCTCGTACGCGAGGGGCGCATCGGAGACCTGCGCGCCATCGCGGGCTTCTTCAGCTACTTCAACCTTGACGCCGCGAACATACGCAACCAGCCGGAGACGGGCGGCGGCGCGCTGATGGACATAGGCTGTTATCCGATCACCATCTCAAGACTCTTCTTCGATGAAGAGCCGCGCAGGGTCTCCGCTTTAATCGAGCGCGACCCCACGCTCGGGATTGACCGCCTGACTTCCGCGATGATGGATTTCCCGTCGGGCCATTCAACGTTCACGTGCTCGACGCAGTTGGCTCCCTACCAGCGCATGCAGTTCGTAGGCACGCGCGGGCGCATAGAAGTTCTGATTCCCTTCAACGCGCCCTCTGACCGCCCGATGCGAATCCTCGTTGACGACGGCTCAGACCTTTTTGGCACAAACATAGAGGTGATAGAGTTCCCCGCCTGCGACCAGTACGAGATTCAGGGAGACCTCTTCTCGCGCGCCATACGCGAGAACGTCGCGCAGCCGATCCCTTTGGAGGACGCCGTCAACAACATGGCCGTCATCGAAGCCATCTTCCGCTCGGCGGAATCAGGGAAGTGGGAAACGCCCGACGCGGTAACTATCCCCGGAGGGGATAAACATGATAGCCGGGGGCAAGCGCGAAGTGCGTCGCCCCCGGAATAGATGGCGAAAGGATTTTCGACCCTGAAGGGGTCACGCCTCTCGCTCGGTATGAAACACGCTCTCTAATCATTCAACTTCGAGGAGTCCGCCCGTTAATGACAAAGAAACTGAACCGCCGCGACTTCATCAAGATTTCGGCAGCCGCAGGGGCCGCCGGCCTGACGCTCCCGACGCTCTTCGCCGCAGGCCCGCCGCCGCTGCCCGGCTCGCAGTCGGCCAAGCCGCTCAAGTCTTTCGACGCACAGGTCAACGAGCTTCTCGCGCGCATGACGCTCGAAGAGAAGATAGGCCAGATGACGCAGGCCGAACAGGACGCGCTCAAGGACATAGGCGACATCGAAACCTATTTCCTCGGCTCGCTCCTGAGCGGCGGAAGCTCCGACCCCAAAGCCGGCAACAGCCTTGAAGCCTGGACGGAGCTTTACGACAAATATCAGGCCCGCGCCGTCAAGACGCGGCTCGGCATTCCCATTCTTTACGGCATAGACGCCGTGCACGGACACAACAACGTGCTCGGCGCAACCGTCTTCCCGCACAACATAGGTTTGGGCTGCACGCGCAACCCGCGTCTGGTCGAGCGCGCGGCGCGCGTTACGGCCGTGGAGGTGCGCGCCACCGGCGTCCAGTGGACGTTCGCGCCGTGCGTCACGGTCCCGCGCGACGAAAGGTGGGGAAGGACGTATGAAGGTTTCGGCGAAGCGCCCGAGCTGGCGCGCGATTTGGGTGAAGCGGCGGTTCGCGGCTTTCAGGGCAGCGACCTCAGTCACCCTTTGAGCGTCCTGGCCTGTGCCAAACATTACGTCGGCGACGGCGGGACCGCTTTTGGCACAGGGAGCTTCGAGCACCCCGTCACGAAGAAGAAGATATTAGACCAGGGCGACACGCGCGTCTCTGAAAAAGAGTTGCGCGAGATTCACATGCCGGGCTATCCGAGCACCATCAAAGCGGGCGTCGGCACGATCATGCCCTCTTACAGTAGCTGGAACGGCGTCAAGCTCTCGGGCCACAAGAAGCTCTTGACCGACATCCTGAAAAACGAGCTGGGCTTCGACGGCTTCCTCATCTCAGACTACAACGCCATAGACCAGATCACGCCCGACTACAAGCAGGCGATAGAGATTTCCACCAACGCGGGCATGGACATGTTCATGGTCCCGACCAAGTACAGGGAGTTTTTCACGCTCCTGAAAGAGTTGGTGGGCGAAGGCAAAGTGCCCATGTCCAGAATTGACGACGCGGTCCGCCGCATCCTGCGCGTCAAGTTCGCGATGGGCTTGATGGACAAGAATCGTTCGCAGTTGGCCGACAGGAGTCTGCATAAGAGTTTCGGCTCAACGGAACACCGTATGGTCGCGCGCGAGTGCGTGCGCGAGTCCCTGGTGCTTTTGAAGAACGCGAAGAAGACGCTGCCGCTCTCGAAGAAGGTGGCGCGGATACACGTCGGCGGAAAGAGCGCGGACGATTTCGGCAACCAGTGCGGCGGGTGGACGATTGACTGGCAGGGCAAAAGCGGCCAGGACTTGCCCGGCGGGACGACCATTTTGAAAGCCATACAGCAAACGGTCATGTCCCCGGCGAAAGTCACTTTCGCGAAAGACGGCTCGGGCGCGGAGGGCGCGACCGTGGGCGTCGTCGTCGTGGGCGAGACGCCTTACGCCGAAGGCGTCGGCGACACGGAAGATTTATCGCTCGCGCCGGAAGACGTGGCCGCGATTGACAACATGAAGCGCGCGGGGATTCCCGTCGTCGTTGTGCTCATCTCCGGCCGCCCGATGATTATCAATTCGGCGTTGGAGAAAGCGGACGCCTTCATCGCCGCGTGGCTGCCCGGCACGGAAGGGCAGGGCGTGGCGGACGTGCTCTTTGGCGACTACAAGCCCACGGGCAAGCTCTCGTTTACGTGGCCCCGCTCGATGGCACAAATTCCCATCAACGTCGGCGACAAAACCTACGACCCGCTCTTCAAGTACGGCTTCGGGCTGAGTTATTAACTCGGCCCAAAACCTTCACTCAACCCTTTGCGCCTTACGTCTTCCCTTTGCGCCTTTGCGATGAAACACCAACTGTTCACGCAAAGGCGCAAAGAGAAAGACCTAAGCCGCAAAGGGTTGAGTCCGTCTGTGCTTCCGCAAACCGCCCTGACGGCCAGCGTCTCGCGCCCAGGTCAGGGCTCTCACGCGGAGCGGCCCGCGAACGATTTCGGCGAAACCGAGAGGAATAGAGTTATGAGAAAAGCGGCATTCGCTTTATTGGCGACGTTAATCGTGTGCTTTTCAGCGACGGCGCAAACGGCAAAGAGCAGACGCGCCGCGTTGCCTCCTGCCGTCGCCGCGGCCGCAGGTCAAGACTCCGACAGTCTCCTCAAAAATCCTGTCATCAAAGCCCGCATGCGAAAGCTTTTGGGGAAGGAATATGCTTCGTTCATGGAATCGTTCGAGACTCTCACCCCCGTCACAAAGGAAGGATGCTTCCTCTTCTCAAGCGGCTGCCTGATTCACGCCTGCACGCACTTGGAATCGGCCGTCGCGGTTGATTTAGTCAACAGAACGATTCACGCAGCCATCTTCCGCCAGGGCGAGAAGACCAGGTATTTTAACGAAGGTGGTCAGCCGACGCCCAAAGTCATCAGAGGTTGGGCGGATAATTTGGGGCGGATCAATAACCCGGCTGACAGCTCAGAGGACGAAACTTCATCTACCCATAGCCTGCGGTCTAACTTACCGCAGCCGTTTTCGCGCGCGGGGCGATGACGGCTTCGGCGAAGCGCTCCATCTCTTCTAGCTGCGGGCTGCACTGGAGCAGTAGGAGGTCAACGCCCGCCTCCTCGAACTCCGCGACGCGTTCACGAACCTGCTCGGGCGTCCCCGTCAGGCCGGAGCGCAGGCCGCGGTTGGAGACGGAGTAGTCTTCGAGCGAGACTTGCTGCTCCAGTTTTGTGCCAGCGAGCCACTGCTGGTAATTCTCGTAACCCGCGGCCGACTGCTTCACGTCCGTGATGCGCGCAATCTCGCGCTGAACTTCCTCTTCAGTGTCCCTCACGACCGTGTAGGCGGCAACGCCGTACTTCATCGGCGCGAGGCCGTGGCGCTCGCGCCGCGCCGCCATGTCCGCGATCTTCTCGCGCACGCGCAACGGCGGGTCGCCGTGCATGACGTAGGCGTCGCAGAGCTGTGAGATCATCTCCTTGGCCGCCTCCGATTCGCCGCCCGCGTAGATGACGGGACGCGGCTTCGTGACAGGCTTCGGCTGCATCACGGCGTCCTCGACGCGATAATATTTCCCCTCGAAGGAGAAGTGGTCGCGCTTCCACATCTCGTCTACCACCTTCAGCCACTCGGTCGTGCGCGCGTAGCGGTCGTCGTGCTGCTCGAAATGCACGCCGTACTTTCTGGCCTCGTCCATCCACCACGAAGAGACGACGTTCAGCGAAAGGCGGCCTCCGCCGCCGATGTGGTCAATGTTCGCGGCCTGCTTCGCAAGGAGCGCCGGGTTGTGAAAGGTCGGGCGGACGGCGACCATCAACTCCAAACGCGACGTAACGGCGGCGAGCGCGGCGGCCGTTGACCAGGCGTCGAGCGAGGGCGCGTCCGCGCCCTTGATGTCGTTGAGATTCAATTCGGCGACGAGCGTCAGGTCGTAGCCTATCTCTTCGCTGCGCCGCGCGAGCCGGCTCGTGTACTCCCAACTCGTCTCCATCCCCTCGTCTTCGACGTTCCTCAGCCAACCGCCGAAAACCGGGAGCCAGTACCCGTAGCGCATCTGTGTGCCTCCTCTTCGAGATAGTCAACCAGCCGCGCGTGCGGGTCGAAGCCGACGACGTTCACCGCGTCCGCGACGAAATTCGAGAGCGCGTTGATGTCGTAGTACAGAATCTCTCCGCTGCGGTCGTCCACCATGTACTCTATGCCGCCGAGGTCAAGCCGCGCGGCGCGCGCGATTCGTTCGACGGTTTCGACGACTTCCGCCGGCGGCTCGTACGCCTCGATTTTCAGCCCCGCCTTCGGCGCATCAGCCAGGCACATCTCGCCGAGGGCCGCCGCCTGGTCCTCGACCTGACAAATCTCGGCCGGGCAGAGGTTGAAACTCTCGCCCGACGGGTAGACCTTCATCGCGTAAAGATACTTGCCCCCGAGCGTCTCGACGCGCGTGATGTGGCCGCCGCGCGCCGGCACGAATTCCTGCACGAGGGCCGTGCTGTCAACGCCCAGCTCGACGCTCCCCGTCTTCGACCGCGCTCTGTAAAGCGGCCGGTGTGTCGTAGCGCACGATGCCTGCGCCGCGCCCGCCTATGTTCGGTTTGACGATGACAGGGAAGCTCAACTCACGGGCGGCGGCGAGAGCTTCGCTTTGATGATTGATGACGCGCGTCGGCGGGAAGCTCAGGCCGAGCGAGTTGAGCAGGCTGAGTTGCAGGGCTTTTGAAGTTTCGACGGCGAAGGCTTCCGGGCCGTTGATGACGCGCACGCCCTTGCGCTCAAGGTGTGCCAGAAAATCCCGTGTATAGAAGAGGGCGTTGCCGTGGCCGCGCAGGTAGGATGACGCGCTCATGCGGTTGAACAGGAGCGCGTAGCCGAACTCTTCCGCCGTCGGGTCATAGCGATGGCGGCTCGCGTCCAATCGGACGTAAGGCAAGCCCCGCCGGTCCATCTCCGCAAACAGCGCGCGGAACCACTCCGGGTGCTCGTAGTAAACGGCTATCGGAAGAGAACCGGCCATGTGAACGAAACCTCCGCTTTTCTATTTAGCACGCGTTTCAGAATCGAAGTCAATTCTTTGCGCCTTAAGTTTTCTCTTTGCGCCTCCAGCGTGAACCGTTGGTCGTTCTCGCAAAGGCGCAAAGAAAAGACGTAAGACGCAAAGGGTAGAATCATCCGTTCGCTGAATTCTGGAATCGCTTCGGCTCTACTTAACGGGCGTCAGACGCAAGGCAGCGCCGCCGCCCGGCGCGAGCTTGAGTGTCAGGCTGCTCGCGCCTTTGAGTTTCCCGGCGCTGACATCGGCGGTCGTCGTTACTACTTCGTCAGCCTTCGCGCCGTCCGCGTAAACTGTCCCGCTGTAGCGGCCGCCGCCGAGGAACGAGAGCGGCAGTTGAATCTCGCGCTCTTCTTCGTTGTTCATCGCGCCGACGTACCAGTCCTGCCCGCGGCGGCGCGCGACCACGACGTACTTACTTATCTCGCCGCCGAGCACGCGCGTCTCGTCCCAGGTCGTTGGCACAATTTTCAGAAACTCCGCGCCCGCCTGCCCCTTGTACGCGCCGGGGTCGTCGGAGACGCACGCGAACGGGCTCTCGTAAACGACGAACATAGCCAGTTGGTGTGCGCGCGTCGTCATCACCTCCGGCCCAATATACTTGACGTTGAACTCGCGCCGCGTGCGGTTGCGGAATGCTCCGGGCGTGTAGTCCATCGGCCCGAGCAGCAGGCGCGTGTAGGCCAACGTCACGTTGTGCGTCGCCGTCACGCGCGCGCTCCACTTGTTGTACTCCGCGCCCATCACGCCCTCCTGCGTCAGGTAGTTCGGGTAAGTGCGCGTGAGTCCCGTAGGCTTGTACGCGCCGTGCAGGTCAATCAACAGGTGATGCTCGGCAGCTTTCCTGAGCACGCGGTGGTAGAACGCGACCATCTCCTGGTCGTCGCTGTCCATGAAGTCAATCTTGACGCCTTTGATTCCGAGGCGCTCGAAGTGCGGGAAGGCCACGTCCATCTGGTCGTTGACGAGCCGCCAGTGCGCCCAGACCCAGATTCCAACGTTCTTGCCGCGCGCGTAAGAGACAAGGCCGGGCAAGTCAATTTCCGGAATCGTCTTCGTGATGTCGGCCTTGAAATCCATCTTGGGGCCGTAGCCTGGGAGCGGGCTATACCAACCCGCGTCTATCAACATGTATTCGAGCCCCATCTCCGCGGCGAAATCTATGTAGTACTTCATCGTCGCGTCGTTCATCCCCACCTTGAAGGTCGCGCCTTCGGTGTTGGGGCCGGACCACCAGTCCCAGGCGGAGCGGCCGGGGCGTATCCACGACGTGTCGCCTATAACGCTCGGCGTGCTGAGGTTCGTGATGAGAGTTGACTCTATGAGCTTCGCCGCTTCGTTCGAGACCATCACGACGCGCCACGGCGTGACGAAACCTTCAGCCTGCATACGGCCGCGCACGGCGACTGATTTGTCGTCGCGGCGCGGCGCGAGGCGACTCGTGACGCCGTAGCCGCCGCCCGCGACGCGCGCGAAGTAGAGGCCGGTGTAGTCCTTCAGGTCTGCCTCGGAGAGGGCGAAGGTCGTGCGCTCGTCGCGCGTACGGCAGACGAGCGGGAGACCTATGAACGCGTCCGCGTGGATGCGGTCCGAGATGAGATGGTCGTACTCGCCTTCGTAAGAGGTGGTGAAGCTCGCGAGCTGCAAGGCCCAGCAGTCCAGGTCCGCCGGGAAGCGGAAGTCACTGCGCTCGGCCGCAAGCTCGAAGTCGGTCATGCCGCTTTGCGCGGGCAGCCGGTAGCGGAATGCAGCGCCGTCGTCGTAAGCGCGGAAGATTATTTCGAGCTTGCGCTGCGGGGCGCGCTCCTCCGCGAGCGCGACTGTCATCTCGTTGTAATGGTCGCGCGCCTCGCTCGTCTTGCCTGCGACGAGCGCATACTTTTCGTCGCGCGCGTCGCGCTGCACGTTTGTTACGCGCAGGTTCTGCGAGAGCAGGCCGCCCTGCTTGAATTCCAGGCCGAGCGCGGAGGCAATGAGCACGGGCTGGTTGCGGTAAGAGACGGAATAGACTGGGGCGCTCTGCGCGTTGAGGGCTACGGTGATTTCGAGCTGCCTATCGGGCGACAGCAGTTTCAACGGCAGAGCCTCCGCCTGCGCGAAAGCGTCCACGCACAAGACACACGTCAAAGCCAGCAGCAAAACGCAAGTCCGAATTTTCAACACGGAGCGTCCCCTTAGTTGTAATTTGAGAGCGTTTCAAAACCTAAGCTCAACCCTTTGCGCCTTACGTCTTAACTTTGCGTCTTTGCGAGAAACAGCTGTTTCTCGCAAAGACGCAAAGTTAAAACTTAAGGCGCAAAGGGTTGAGTTACTGCGACCAACGTGTCGGCTCGCGGTCCCAGCGGTGCGCGCGCAAAGTTTGCAGAAGCTCGTTCGGGAGCGGCCCGGCGTCGCTCGCGGCGGCGTTCGCTTCGACGTTTCGGATTTTACGCATCCCCGGAATGATGGTTGACACGGCCGGCTCAGTCAGGATGAAGCGCAGCGCCATCTCAGGCATCGTCAACCCGGAACTTTCGGCGACCGGCTTCAATTGGTCCGCGCGCTCCACGCTCGGGATCAAATTCTCCGGGACGAAATAGGTGTTGCGCCAGTCGCCTTCGGGCCAGCGGCTCTCTTTCGTGAGCGTGCCCGTCAGCGTCCCCTCGTCAAACGGCACGCGCGCGATCACGGCCACGTCCATCTCGCGGCACGCCGGGAACAACTCGTCCTCGGGGTTCTGGTCGAAGATGTTGTAGATGACCTGCACGGCGTCAATCAGGCCGCTGCGGACTGCGCGCACGCCGTTCCAGGGCTCCCAGCGGTTGATGCTGATGCCGACGGCCTTGATCAAACCCTGCCCGCGCAACTCGTCGAGCTTTTTGGCCCAGCGGTCGTCCCCCACCCACGCGTCTTCCCAGACGTGAAACTGCATCAGGTCGAAACTCTCAAGCCCCGCGTTCTTCAAACTGCTGTGGACATACTCCTCTATGTGGTCGGGCGGGAAGCTGTCGTCAAGCGTGAACTCGCGGCGGCTCGGCCAGACGCGGTTCTTCGGCGGGATTTTGCTGGCCGTGTAAAGCCGCTTGTCCGGGTTGGCGCGGATTAGTTTTCCGAGCAGAGCCTCGCTGCGGCCGTCGCCGTAGACCCAGGCCGTGTCGAAGAAGTTGCAGCCCAAATCAACGGCGCGCTGCAAGGCGGCGAGCGACTCTTCGTCGTCGGAGCCGGTCCAGCCGCCCATCCCCCACATGCCGTAACCGATCTCGCTCACCATCCACCCGGCGCGCCCGAACCGACGATAATTCATCGCTCACCCTCCAACGGAATTGGCACATCTGCTCTTTGCGTGAGAAAAACGGTTTCACGCAAAGACGCAAAGGCGCTAAGTTTGTTATTGTCGTCCGAAGCGCTAAGAGTCTCACAGCCGTCTGTTTTGTCGCAAGCGTTGACGGCGGCTGCGAGTTAGTAGACCGGAAAGCTTATGCCAACAAAAAAACGCGAAGACGCGCTGGTCGGAGCAATCGAGGGAGGCGGGACCAAGTTCGTGTGCGCCGTCGGCACGGGGCCGCACGACCTGGCGCGCACAGAGTTCCCGACAGGGGATGACCCCGCGCGCGTGTTGGCGCAGGCGACCCGTTGGCTTCAACGCCAGGAGCGGGAGCGCGGAAACTTGCGGGCCGTCGGCATCGGCTCGTTCGGCCCGGTAGACTTGAATCCTGATTCCGCGACCTACGGGCATGTCACCGCGACGCCGAAGCCGGGTTGGAATAACGCGGACATCGTCGGCCCCGTGCGTGACGCCTTCCCGTCGCTGCCGGTCGCCTTCGAGACGGACGTGAACGCGGCGGCCGTCGGCGAGTATTACTGGGGCAGCGCCGCGGGCATCAGTGATTTCGTCTACATCACAATTGGCACAGGCATCGGCGGCGGCGCGCTCGTCGGCGGACGGCTCGTGCACGGCCTGATACACCCGGAAATGGGCCACATGCTCTTGCCGCGCGCGGCCGGCGACACGTTCGAGGGGGCGTGCGCCTACCACGGCCCCTGCTGGGAGGGCTTGTGCTCGGGACCGGCGCTGTTGGCGCGGACGGGCGTGCGAGCGGAAGAGATTCAGGCGGACGACGAGGCGTGGGCTTACGAGACAGAGTACATAGCGCTGGCGCTGGCGAACATCACGAGCGTGTTGTCGCCCCGCAGGATAATCATCGGCGGCGGCGTGAGGCGCGCGGGCCGTCTGGGCCAGGAACAGTTCTTCCGGCTGATACGAGAGAAGACGCGCCGTGCCGTCAACGACTACCTCGCGTCCGCTGTGCTGAAGGACGAAATAGAGGGCTACATCGTCCCGCCGCTCTTAGGCGACAACGCGGGCGTCTGCGGGGCCGTCGCGCTCGCACAACTCGCGCTCGACGCAAAGTAAGAGGCCGGCGAATTCTGAAGGCATTCAACTTTCTGTGCCACCTCCGTGTCCTCTGTGTCTGCGGTGGTGAGACTTGCTTAGCTAGCGGTCGCTTTTAAGATATTTCTCCGGCAGTGGCGTCTGCGCCGACTCGGCCTCCCAGAAGACTGTGACGATCCACCAGCGCTTGCCGTCGTTCACCAACTGTATGCTGTTGATGCCGCGCAGAAAAGGTTTGGCGTCCTCGGCCTTGTGTCGCGCCTCGTAGGTGCTGAAGGCGTGTAGGATGTGTCCGAACTGCTCTGTGCGGCGCGCGACCTCGCGCTCGAAGAAGCCTTGCCCTTCGAGTATGGACCGGCTGCGCTCCATGTACTCGTCCGGCGTGAAGGCGCGCGCGCCGTACTCCTCCTTGCCCGTCAGCGGGGCGTCCGGGGCCGTGCCGGGCGGGCGGCGCGCGAAGGTCGGGATGAGTCGAGCGCCCGGCGCGAAGAGCGAGCGGAAGCGGTCCCAGTCGCGCTTCTTGCCCGCCGGCCCGGAGATCACGTCGTAGAGGGCGGCGAGGATGCTGTCAACGGAGGCCACGTCCGCGGGGTTGGCCGCGGGGGCGGTCGCCTGTGGCGCGGCCGCAGGCGCGGCGGGAGTCGGCGTGGCCTGCGGCGTGGGCGTCGGCGCGGGCGTCTGGGCCAAAACTGGCGAAGCGCAGACGGCGAAAAGAAGCGTCACGAGTGGAAGCACGAAACGGCGTTTCATCAGGAACCTCCTCAAATTGAGTTTTCCGCTACTATAACACCCCAGGATTTCGAATGCGGATTTCGGGTTGGAAGACAAGCTCAAGCTCTTTGCCTTTACGTTTCTTTGCGCCTTTGCGTGAAATATCCTTCACGCAAAGGCGCAAAGTAAGACGTAAGGCGCAAAGGGTTGAGTCGTTCCGTCCGTTGAGTTCTTTCTCTTAATCCGCAATCCGAAATCTTGTGTGGCTTCAAACGATACGGCCGGTTCCCGGTAGTGATGAGAGTTCGGCTCGCTTGCCTTTTGAAACGGCGGTTGCGGAAATTGTGCTGCGGGCGGCGCGTCCGAGAGTCGGACACGGGCGGTCAAATTGCCGGTTGCCAGATGTTGGCTGATTGGCTAGACTCGGGTTATGGGCTTGCATCCTTCTGGCAAGCCTTTGGGCAACAATCATCAGAGCAAGTTAAGCATCTTCCCCGTCTTGGTCGGTGACTATGCTTTTTAAGTAAGCCTCGACGCTCCCCTTTGCTTTTTTGCGTCGGGCGCTTGCCGAGAAAGGGTCAATGATAAAATATTCGTGTTCCCCTACCCCCGGCAGTGTAAATCTGCGCCCGCTCACATCGCTCCTGACATTCAGCTTCGCCCTTCTCTGTCTGGTCCTGACCGCCGGAAACGTTTCGGCGCAGACGCGTGCCAAGCGCGCCGAAGGCAACCGCGAGGAGGGGCGCGCGCGTCGCGTTCAAGCCGAAACTCGGGACGGGGAGACTGAGGACGCCAAGCTCGACCAGACGAAGCCGGTCCCGCAGAATCCTCAAGTCAGAAAGACCGCGCTGACCTATTCCAACGCGAGCCAGCCAGCGCTGACCAACGACATAGTGATCATCTCGCGCGCGCCCGCGGCGGCCCCGTCGCGCGTCGCGCTCACCACGAAAGCCGGTGCGGCCTCCGCCACCATTCCCTCCATCTGGCCCGTGGTCGGTTCCCTGCGCAGCGGCGTCGGCTCGCGCAAGAACCCCTTCGGCGGTTCGTCGTACGAGTTTCATAAAGGGCAGGACATCAGCGCGCCGATGGGGACGCCCATCAACGCGACGGCAGACGGCGTGGTCGTCATCGCCCGACGGCTGCGCGGCTACGGCAACGGCATCTACATAGATCACGGCAACGGCATCGAGACGCGCTACGGCCACCTCTCGCGGATAGATGTCGTAGAGGGCCAGCCCATCAAGAAGGGCCAGCACCTCGGCCTGGTCGGTTCCACGGGACGCTCGACCGGCCCGCACCTACACTACGAAGTGCGCATCAACGGCCAGCCGACCAGCCCGCTCCTGTACCTGCCGGACCCGACCCCCGTGCCGCCCGTCCCGGCCACCGTGCTGCCGGCAGCCAAAGGGAACTAAACGGGCAGCGATAAAATTGGAGACGCCGCGAAGTTGTGACACGACAACTTCGCGGCGTCTCTCTTTAGAGATGCTTCTAACAATCAGGCAACCCAGACCAGTGTTATAATGAGCGCTTTGTTAGAGGAGGTCATCGTATGCGTAACGAATTCACTATGGTTATCGAGCAAGACGGGGAATGGTTTATAGGCTATTGTCCAGAAATACCGGGCGCTAACGGGCAGGGGCGCACGGTTGAAGAATGTCGTGAGGACTTAGCCGAAGCGATTGCTTTGATTCTCGAAGACCGGCGTGAGGATGGGTTGCGCGGGGTCCCGCCGGAAGCCATCCGAGACGTGGTCGTAGTGCAATGAAGAAGTTCTCTCTTGCAGCACCTGCGCAAACACGGCTGCTACCTGAAGCGAGAAGGGCGTAGACATTCGCTCTGGACGAATCCAAAGACAGGCGCAGTCGAAGCCGTGCCGCGTACGTGGAAATAGCGGATCAGCTTGCCAGAAAGATTTGTCGAAGCTTGTCCGTGCCTGAGCCGTGATATTTAAAGGCAAGAGGCTTTTCAAATGAGTAACTGGCACAGGTTTCATCTGGGCGAGAGCGTGAAGGCGATGGCGGACTCGGACACGCATCGGTTCTTCGTGCACATACGCGAGCCTCCGGGCGAGAATCGCCACCCCATAGAGTTCTATCGCTGGACGCTGAGGGACGCGCAGGAGGCCGCGGACAAGGTCGTGCAGGCTTACTACCCGCACGACTGCGACGAGCAGCTTTGCGGGACGTGGCGGAAGTCCGAGGATTGAAAGTCGAGACGCAGCGTTGTCGCTCGCGGCATTAAAAATACCATTCGACAGGAGAGGAATTTTCAGATGACAGACGTGACAAAGGTCAGGCCGGATGAGACTGAATACGTGCCAGAATACGTTAAATACGTTTCGCTCGTCCCCGAAGGTAACATCCTCAATGTGCTGATCGGCCAGATGGACGAAACAACAGCACTCTTACTCTCGATCCCGGAGGAGCGCGCGGGCTTTCGTTATGCGCCCGACAAGTGGAGCATCAAGGAGCTGGTCGGGCACCTGATTGACAGCGAAAGAATCTTCTCCTACAGGGCGCTGCGCTTCGCGCGCGATGACAAGACGGCGCTGCCCGGCTACGAGCAGGACGACTACGTCCGCGACTGGCTCCTTCGACGACATCGCGCTCGCCGACCTCGCCGCAGAGTTCGCAATCGTCAGGCAGGCGACCGTCCTTCTCTTCAAGCACCTGAACGATGAGGCGTGGGCGCGCCGAGGCTCGGCCAACGAGAGCGAGGTCAGCGTCCGCGCGCTGGCACACATCATCGCGGGGCATGAACTGCACCACCGTGGGATACTGCGCGACAGATATCTTACTTAGTCGAGCGGGAAACCGAGAGGACGGTCCATGAAGTATTTTGCCGCCATCCTGCTTATCGCCGCCGCCGTCGCGTCCGCGCGGGCTGATGATTTCGGGAGGAGGTGTCAGGGACTGGACAAAAATGTCTCTGCGCTCGCGAGTCAGTACAGAGAGCTGCGGGAAAGATACAGGCGGTTACCGCAGGGCACGTTCGATCAAGACTTGCAATCGCACGGCGGCGAGTTTCACAAAGTCCTCTACTCGCTGGGCGAGCGCATGGGCCGCCCGCCGTACACGAGGCGAATTGTCGTCGGCTGTCTGGGCGAGCCGGACGCGGTCAGGAGCGGCAGGCAGATGGGCCAGTTTCTGGACATCTATCACCGGGAACTGAGGAAGGCCGGGCGCAAGGTGCGGGAGAAGCCCGGCCGCGTTTATTTAATCTACCATTGGAGAGGCGGGCACGATTTCCTCTTCTTCATCAGCGAAGGCGGCCTCATAGTGGATCACGGCTGGTGGTTCGCCTACGAGTGAGAGCGCGGCGGAGAATGAACGGGCTTCCTCCCGCCTGACAACTTCTAAATTCTATGACCTTCCGCCGTGTAATCCTGCATGCGTTTGCGTGGCTGTGCGTGTTCGCGCTGTGGCTCGTGGCTACGCGTCAATTTCACCCGACCTGGACAATCGCCGTTTGTGCCACGGCGATTCTCGTCTCCGCCTCCGCCCTGGCCGTTTACCTCAACGCCCTGGTTCTTCGGCCGCGCTTCGCAGGCCGTTGGCCGCAGTACGCACTCGCTTTGTTCACGACCGTCGCGCTCCTTGACCTGGCGGCCGTCTTGTCAATCGGGGCCGTCTACGATTGGCTCTGGCGACCGGACCCTCTGCGCTTCGGCTTCTGGTTCAACGTGCTATCCGACGGCTTCATCATCGTGCTCCACCTCTTGATGGCGGCAGTCGTCCTGTGGCTCGCGCGGCGCACGAGCGGCAAACAATCGGCGCGGCCAACAGAGAGTTGACACGCTCGTGACGAAATCTACGTCAAAGATTTGTTAGGATGGCAGCCATGAACAAGGGGAATCAAAACCTGGTCGTCAAGCGCACCAACACGGGGCTGGGGCTGTTTACGCAGCAGGCCATCCCGGCCGGGAAGAAGATCATAGAGTACGTCGGCCCCATCATCACCTCCGAGGAGGCGAACCGCAGGGGCGGGAAGTACCTTTTCGAGCTGGACGAAGAGTACGCCATTGACGGCAGCGCCCGCAGCAATACGGCGCGCTACATCAACCACTCGTGCCGGCCGAACGCCAAAGGCTACACCACGGGCCGCCGCATCTGGATTTGGTCCCTGCGGACGATCAAGCCCGGCGAAGAGATCACCATCAACTACGGCAAGGAGTATCTGGACGAGCACATCAAGCAATGCAAGTGTGCCAAATGTGAAGAAGGGCCGAAAAAGGGATGAGGGATGAAGGAAGGCAGCAGGCAGTAGGCAGCAGGCGGAAAGCGGGAGGCAGAGAACACACGGTTGCCTCCCGCTTTCTGCCTTCCGCCTTCTCTTCTTTCATCCCTCATCCCTCATCCCTTCACTTTGCCTCTTCGCTCACGACCTGGCCGTTGATGATGACGGTGCGGACGCGCGTCGTGTACTCGAAGGGATCGCCGTCGAAAAGCGCCAGGTCCGCGTCCTTGCCGGCTTCGAGCGAGCCGACGCGCTTCTCTATCCCGAGCAGCCGCGCCGCGCCAATCGTAATCAGCGAGAGCGCCTCCTGCGGCTCAAGGCCGTTGGCAGCCGCGACCGCGGCCTCGAAGAGCACGACGCGCGTCTTCGGGACGTAGCTTTCAAAGCCGGACTGTAGCGCGACCGACAGCCCCGCACGAAGAAGCGTCGCGGGCGTTTCCATGCTCAGGTTCTCCGTCTCGCCCGTCGCCCTGTACATCGTCGGGTGAACGATGACTGGCACACCTGCGCTCTTAATCTCCTCCGTCACCAGGTAAGCCTCGGACGCGCCGTCGAGCACGATTCTGATGTTAAATTCACGCGCCAGGCGCAGTGCGGACAGGATGTCCTGCGCGCGGTGGGCCGTCATCAAAAGCGGCGTCTCGCGACGTATGACACGCGCGAACGCCTCGCGCCGCAAATCGCGCGCGTCCTCTTTGCCGCCTTCGGTTCGCGCACCTGTTTGTGTGCCAGTCTCCGCGGGGCGGCCGACGGGCGTGGTCGTGTCGGTCGTGCCGCGCGCACCGACCTGTTCGTTGGGCGGCGGGGGCGTTGCCGCGGGGTCCGTGCCGCCCGCCGTCGGAGGCTGCGGTGTCGCGGGCGCGGGCGTCGTCGTCGCAGGCGTCGTCGCGCGCGCGGCTTTGGCGACGAACTCCTGGGCGCGTATCAACTCCTGGCGCAGGAGTGAAAGCTCTTTGGCGCGCGTGCCGGGCGCTTTCCCCGCCGTTGCATAGGCGTCGGGGCCGAGTGTGACGGCGATCATCGCGTCCGGCACAAACGCGGCTTCGTCCGCGGTGTCGCCCACAGTCTTCGCAATCATCGTCCCGCCGGAGACGAGCGCGCCGGGGCCGTGTCCGGTGTGTATGGTCGTGACGCCGTGCTTGCGCAGCCAGCCGACCAATTCCTCGCGCGCGTTGTAAGCGTCAACGGCGCGCAGCTCCGGCTGCATGGCGGCCGAGCGCTCCAACTGGTCCTGGTCGTGCGGTTGATTAAGATAGCCCGCTAACCCGACGACCGTGTGCGCGTCAATCAGGCCGGGCGTGACGACGCGCGCCCTGATGGTCTTGTAGCCCGAAGGGACGCGCACCTCATTGCTTGCCCCGACGCGCTCGATCTTGCCGTCGCGCACGAGCACTACGCCGTCGCGTATGGGTTCTCGTCCCGCCATCGTGTAGACGAGGTCGCCCCGCACGGCGAGTGGCGTATCGGAGCGCGGCTTCTCCTGTGCGCGTCTCGGGAGCGTCTGCGCCGGCACGAGCAGGGCGTTTAAGAGAAGGGCGGTGAGCAAGGCGTTGCGCATGACGTGTGCTCTCATGTTCAGTAGTCCTCCCCTTCGTAGCAGCCGAAGTGAACGGCCTCGTCGCGCCCAGCGCCGTAGCCGCCGGTCGCGTATAATTTGTCCTGCGGGTCCGCGCGGTTGAAGATGCGCACGCCCTCTACGTATGTCTCCAGCACGTGCGTGTAGACGCTCAAGGGGTCGCCCGAGAGGATTATGAGGTCTGCGTCCTTGCCAATTTCGAGCGAGCCGACGCGGTCTTGCAAATCGAGCAGGCGAGCGTTACCCATCGTCATCGCGTAGAGAGCGCGCTCGCGCGACATGCCGTAGCGCACAGCCATGCCGGCCGAGCGCAGGAAGAGGCGCGAGTCCGTGATGTAGTCGTCCGTATGAAACCCGAAGAGCGCGCCGACGCGCTCAAGCACCGCGCCGTTGGTCGAAGAGAAGTCCATCGTCTCAAGCTTCCCGCCCGGACTGTCCAGGACGATGATGGAGGAGCCCACGCCCGCGCGCGCTATCTCGTCCGCGACCTTGTAACCTTCGGAGACGTGGTGCAGCACAACGCGGAAGCCGAACTCTTTTTGGAGACGCAGGATCGTCATGATGTCGTCGTGGCGGTGCGTGTGAAAGTGCACGATCAGCTTGCGGTCGAGCACGTCCACGAGTTGTTCGAGGCCCAGGTCGCGCGCGGGAAGCTTGGTCTTATCGTTTCCGGCGCGGCGCAGTTTCTCGCGATACTCCTGCGCCTTGACGAACTGCTCGCGCACGAGCGCGGCGCTCTTGGCGCGCGTCCCGGAAAATGGGCCAGCGGCCGCGCCGGAGCGCAGAGGGTTCGTCCCGTTCGCCATCTTGATGCCGTAGAGGTATCGGCCCCCGGCATCTCGTATCAACAGGTCGTCAACGGTGCGCCCGTCGCGCACTTTCAGGTAGAGCGTCTGGCCGCTCAGGAGGTGGCCCGAGCCGGGCATGACGTTGACGGTGGTGATGCCGCCGGCCTGCGCGCGCTGTATGCTCGTGTGGCGCACGTTGATGCCGTCCAAGAGGCGCACGTCCGGCTGGATGGGGGCGCTGCCGTCCGCGCCCGAGCCGCTGCCTATGTGGCTGTGCGAGTCAACGAGGCCGGGCATGATGACGCGGCCCGTGGCGCTGACAGTCTCCGCGTCCGCTGGGACGCGCGTCGAGCCTTTCGGGCCGACAGCGACGATCTTGCCGCGGTGCACGACGAGTACGCCGTCAGTAATCGCAGGCCCGGAGATCGGGATGATGGTCGCGCCGGTGAAGGCCAGCGGGCGCTCCTGCGCGCGCACGGGCGCGCCGATGCACAGCAGTGCGAAGACCGAAACGCAGAAGGATTTCATCAGGTGTCTCTCTCCTAGTCAGTACCGCCTGCGGTAGCGGGCGGGTGCTCAGTGTCGCAGACCCGCCCGCTACCGCAGGCGGTACTGACTCGATTTTTAATCGAATTGCTTCTTGAACTCCTCGAACTCTTGTCGCAGTGCGTCGAGTTGCGCGCGTAGAGTCTCCACTTCCTGCTCAAGCGCGGAGAGCCTGTCGGCCCTCGGGGTGACGTGCGGCGCTTCCGTCTGTTCCGGCACAGCGAATTGCTCAGGCGTCACTTCGCCGGAGAGCAGGTGTGCGTAGCGAACTTCTTTCTGGCCCGGCTGGCGCGGCAGCTTCAAGACCAGGGGCTCCGGCTCTTTCATGCTCAACGAATCGAGCGTCTCCTCGACTTCCTGCAAGCCGGAGAAATCGTAAAGCCGGTCTGTACGACTGCGCAGCTCGCCGGGCGTCTGGTGTCCTCGGAGCATCAGCACGCACATGACGGCCAATTCCTGCGCGTTCAGGCTGAAGACCTCGCCCATCATGTGCTTGTACTTCGGCACGCGGCTCGTGCTGCCGTAAAACAGATAGACGAGGTTCTTCGCGCGCAAGCCCTCGGCGGCGCGCGTCACAGTCTCCTCGTCGTACGTGACAACGGGGCTGCGGTTGCTCTTCTGGTTGCACGCCTGCACGAGCGCGTTCAGCGTCAGCGGATAGTATTCGGGCGTGGTGACCTGCTTCTCGACCAGAGCGCCGAGGACGCGCACCTCCGCGTCATTCAATATCGTGGACATATTTTCGAAGGACCTGTTTTTCAGACAAGTTAGAGCGGGCAAAGCAAAAGACAACTTATTTGGGCGGGCCGGGAATGTCAACGTGGTCGGGCAGAGTTTTGGATAACTCATAAGCCCACCTGAAGAAAAAGTGATAAGAGCCTGTTGGGAAACTCGTTGACGGCCTGCCATCCTTTGCGTCTTTGCGCCTCCAGCGTAAGAAATCAAAACCACTCACGCAAAGGCGCAAAGACGCAAAGGAAGAGTTTTCAAACAGGCTCTAAAAATTACTCTGCCTCGTCACCTGTTGAAAGCTGCTTCAGAAGAGGCCGA
The DNA here is from genome assembly GCA_963711585.1 of uncultured Acidobacteriota bacterium. Classification (GTDB taxonomy): domain Bacteria; phylum Acidobacteriota; class Blastocatellia; order Pyrinomonadales; family Pyrinomonadaceae; genus QHXM01. The sequence continues at coordinate 115,710 of CAVQEU010000003.1, forward strand.
AGGCTCCGCTCGTCTCGTAGGCGTACCAGAAGCCGAAGACGATGCTGAAGACTCCGGCCGCCGCTTGCAGGCCGTAGTGTATGCCTGTCAGCTTGCGCGCGCTGAAGATGAAAGGCAGCGCGATCAGGCCCGACATCAACAGCATCCCGACGATTGAGCCGACGCCGAAGACGGCGAGGTAAAGCAGCCCGAGGGCCGTGGACTCAATCTGCGTGAGAACCAGGAGCGTGAGCGCGGCGGACCCCGCGAGCCCGTGCATCGCGCCGACCAGCAGCGGCTTGAGCCCGACGCGGCGGATGGCGTGCGAGTGAGAATTGGTCAACACCGCGTGCTCTGTCTCCTGTTCGTGAAAGTGAACGTGCGCGTGTGCCAATTCGTCGTGACGGTGCTTGTGGACGTGTATGTCAGAGCGCCGTCGGAGCGCCCGCGCGAACGCGGCGACGCCGAGACCTATAATCATCAAGGCGACGCAGAATTCCAGCCAGCCGGAAATCTGTTCCGGGATAGTGACGCGCAGGGCGAGCACGACGACGCCGACCAGGACGAGCGAGATGGTGTGCCCGATTCCCCAGACGCCGCCGACGAGCGCCGCGCGCAGAAAGCTGCGATGCTCGCTGACGATTGCTGAAACGGCGATGACGTGGTCAACTTCCGTCGCGTGCTTGAGGCCGAAGACGAGCCCCAGGCCCAGAATAGCCAGCGCGCCGAGGCTGGCGAGTTGCGGGTCGGCCGCGGCTTCACCGCCGCTCGCCAAGAGGTTGTTAAGAAAAGCCAGGGGATTGATTCCAGCCTGCGCGAGCGCCTGGTAGCAGATGACGACGCCGACGCACGTCACCACCAGCGCGCTCAACGCCGGCAGCACGCGGACAACGCGCCCGCCGCCGACCATGTTCTTCATCCAGCGTCCCGCGTAAACGAAGGCCAATCCGATCAGTGTGAGCGTCGAGGCCAGCCCGAGGCTGAACGCGACGACCAGCAGCATGCCGTAGCCGACGCGATGCAGGGCAATCGCCGAGAGGAGCACGACCAGGGCCGAGGGGCAGGGCAGCAGCCCGCCGGAAATCCCGAGCGCGAGCAGGCTGCGCCAGGTGACGGCGTTGCCGTCCGCGCCGGGCGGCAGGTGCGAGTGTGCGCGCCCGCCGTGCGAATGCACGTGTGACGGATCGTCGGAATGGTCGTGTCCGTGCTCTCCGTGTGAATGGTCGTGCGTGTGCGCGTGACCTTTTGAAAGTCCGAGCGCGGCGCGCAGGCGGCGTATGAAGAGGCTGAGACCGATGACGACGACGATGCCGCCCGAGACCAGGCTGAGGATGGGGAAGAGACGTTCGGGGACGACGTACTGCGACGCGAAAAGCGTGACGAGGCCGAGGGCGAAGACGCCTATTGTGTGCGTGACGGTGACGGTCAGACCGAGGAAGACCGCGTGCCTGGCGGTCCCGCGCGACCCGACCAGATAAGCGCCGACGACAGTCTTGCCATGACCGGGCGAGAGGGCGTGCAACGCGCCGAGCGCGGCCGCGATCAGTAGTCCTACGAGCGCGCCCCACAGCGTCAGGTTAGGCACGGCGATCAATTCCGCGAAATGGTCGCGCGCTCCTGTGACCGCGACGCCGTCGCGCGAACGTAAGACGGCGGCCCCGGCCGGGACGGCTCCCTGCGTGAAGGAGAATTCAGCCGCGCGCTCGTTTGGGGGCGCGGCGAGCATGTCTTCAGGGTACGCCTTCAGCTCGTTCGTCAAAGAGGTCCCGAAAGCCGTGCTGTCAAAGACGGCGGTGCCGGCGGCGGGGACGACGACGAGTTCGCGCCACCCCGTGCGGTTGCTGTAATTGGTATCCTCGAAACTGAGGCGGCGCGCGACGCCTGAATCCGCGGACAGAAGCGCGCCCGCGAACTCACACTCCACGCGCAGCGTACGCAATCCTCCAGCCCCCTCAGGCGTCGTCACGCTCTTCGAGATTGTTTCGAGCGGGACGCGCGCGCCATCAACCGTGACGATTATCGCTTCGGCGTACTCTGCGACGGCGCGCGCCGCGTAGGCGTCAAACTCCGCGCCGGACGTAACGCCGTCGCCGTCGGCGTCCATCATCTGCAAAGCCTGGAAGGCTGGAATCTCCGCCATGTCCACTACGTAGCGGACGCGCACGCTTTCGGCCCCGACCTCGACGCGGCTGAAATGGTTGATGGTGAAATTCCCGAGCGGGTGCGCGAGCGCTTCCTTGTTGAAGCTGAAGACCAGCGCGGCGGCGGCGAGTATGACGGCTGCGAGCCGCCGCGGGCGTGAAGAGCTTGGCATGTCGGAATTCCCCTTTGAATATCTCAGGCGTTGATGGCACGCAAGGTCTGTCTTGCGACCTCGGCCTGTAAAACGTCGAACGACGGGTTGATGGCGAGCGCCGCCTTCAGGTATTTCGTTGCCGTCGCGCGGTCGTCGAGCGCTTTGTAGATCATCCCCGCGTGATAAAGCATGCGGGCGTCGCGCGTTCCCAAACGCAGCGCTTCGTCTATCGCCGTCTTCGCCTCCGCCAGTTGTCCCTTCTTGTAGAGACACCAGGCGAGCGCGTCGCTCGTGTAGATGTCGGCGCGACTCTCACGCTCGCGCCGCGCGACTTCCAGCGCCTCGTCCAGCTTCATGTCGTGGTCGGCCCAGAAGAGCGCCAGTTGACGCGAGTAAGTGCCAGCGCCCGCGCCCGTGCGCTCGACGAACTCCACGAGGTCATACTGCCGCTTCGCCTCAACGGTCTTGCCGAGCTTCGCGTAGATGTCTCCGAGCGCGATGGCGGCGTCGGGCGCTGGCACACGGTCCAGGGATTTTTGATAGAGGGCGATGGCCGCTTCGGTGTCGCCGGCCGCAACGCGTGCGCGCGCCTTGGCGTTGAGCGCCAGCGGATAATCTGGAAAGTAATAGAGGGCGCGGTCGTATTCGCGCTCTGCTTCGGCGAGCTTCCCGGCGTTCGTCAACTCGTCGCCGAGATGCACGAGACACCACGCGAGCGATTCCGGGTTGCCGGGGTCCGCGGAGGCGACCGCCAAACGCATGGCCTCAATCGCGCCCGCGTTATCGCCGTGGAGCGAGCGCAGGTAAGAGGCGCGCGCGTAGGACGCCGTATAAGGGCGCACGTCCAGCATCGCCTGCACGGCCTGCCTGGCCTCGTCGTACTGGCCCAATTCGACGTGTGCGTCCACCAGCGCGCCGTAGGCTTCGTAGTCGCGCGGGTTCTGCGCGATTGCGCGGCGGGCCGCCTCGCGCGCCTCGGTGAAGCGGTGTGACGCGAGCAGCAGGTAGGCGCGGAGCCTGTTGACCCCCTGATTGTCGGGCGCTACTTCGTCGGAGCGCCTGAGGGCTTCTTCGGCCCGCGCGTTGTAGCCGAAGTCTCCTGTCTCGCGCGCCTTCTGCATGTAGGCGGCGGCCAGCGCGTTGTAGCCGTCGAGCGAATCGGGCGATTTTTTGATGAGGCCCTGGGCCGCCTCTATCTGCCGGTCGGCGGGCGTCGCGCGCCGGTCTAAAGCTGCGGTGGCAAGCTCGCGGCGGGCCTCTGCGGGGGGCGGGGCGTTGTGCCTGATGACGGCCCGGACCCCGAAGGCGAGGCCGACCGCCGCGAGGGCCGTGACGAGAATGATTGATGATCTCTTTCGCATATCTCACCTCGAATAATGACCGGAACTAAGGAGGGAACAATCCACTCAACCCTTTGCGCCTTTGGTCTTTCTTTTGTTGCGCCTTTGCGTGAACGGCTGTTTCTCGCAAAGGCGCAAAGTTAAGACTTAAGGCGCAAAGGGTTGAGTTTTGGGTTTGACGCGGGCTCTTAGTTAGTTCCGCTCGGCGTCTTGCCGCGGATTGTTCTCCCGTTCCTTGCTACGGCCTGGGCGTCGGCTCAGGTCGCGGCGTCGGGCTGGTGATGGTGGTGTTGGTCGAGCCGACACCACGTGCATCGTTAGTGGTCGGCGAGTCGTAGCCGGCCCACGGGGTCGCCAAATAGGGGAACCTCGTGAGGAACGGCCTGTCGTTGGTGTTGACGCCGTCGCCGAGCTGGTTGTTCGGCGCTACGTTGAAGGCGGGCGTGAGAGGCGTCGCGCCCGCGAGCGCGCGAAGCTCTATGTCAACCACGTCGTCGCCGACGCGCCTGCCGTTCGGGAAGCCGCCGTTGTCGCCGCCGAGCACGCCCAGGCGATTGGCTGTGCCAATTTCGCTGGCCGTGCCGGGCGTCGGCGGAATCCCCAGATTAAGCCTCAAACGTTCCTGCGGGACGGTGTCCGCGGGCTGCCCGGTGAAAGCCATCACGCTCGGGTTCGAGGAAGTGTTCTGCTGGACGTTGATGCCCGGAATGCCCGTCAGGAAGATGGTGGCGATGTCGTTGCGCGGCTCCGGCGGAGTGTTCACGGTCGGATAAACGTCAACTAAAGCGCCGTTCGGCCCGATGGGAGCGCCGGGGCCGATGAGGCGCGCCGGTTCCGGCCTGAGCACGGAGTTAAGGAACTGCGCGTCCGCGCCCGGCAAAGAGGCGTTGAACCGATCCTTCATCCCGAGCGGAATAATTACCTCGTTGATGAGCGGATTGCCCAGACGCGAGACCTGAACCAGATTGCCCGAAGTGGTGGAAGTGCCACTGCGGTCTTCGGCGAGCGCGGTCATGGCCGGACGGCTGGCCGCCGAGTAGAGGCTGATGACTGCGTTCGGGTCGTTCGGGCCGGTCGGCGTCTGGCGATTCGCGGTCACCAGGCTGATCGGTAACTGCATCGCAATCGTGTGGACGTTGAGCCCCGCAGTCCCGTCCACGCCGGGCGCGTTATTTCTAGGCAGAAGGTGCGCCGAGTTGAAGGGGCGCAGGCCCAAAAGATCGAAGGCCGAGCCTAAGTCAACATAAAAACCTTCGTCGCGCGGGCCGGCGAAAAAGAGGGCGCTGCCTTCGGACGTGAAGCCGACGCGCACGGCGCGGCTTCCGAGATTAGCCTCGTAGCCGGGCGTGGAGCGCGGCCCGATGTTGGGCGGTGCCACCTGGAACGGGAAGCCCGCGGGCGCGCCCGGAGCAGGGGTCCCGGCCTGGACCATGCCCATGGTGGTGTTCGGCGCGTTACCGCCGACCAGCGTGATGTTGTAATACTGCCTGACGTTCAAGTCAGGGTCGGTAAGGCCCGTCACCTGTCCCGTGTTATAGAGGAAGGTGTCATCGTTCAGCACCACCGTCTTGAACCTGAATTGAATCTGTAGGTCCGTGACGGCGTCGCCGTTGTTGTCAATCCTCATCGCATAGACGACGTTGTCGTCGAAGTTGTGGAAGTTCGGCCCGCCCTGCGGCAACTGGAACGGGATGAAGTTCATAATCAGAGTGACGCGCGTCGGGTCGTTCGGATCAACGAACGCGTAAACGTCGGTCGCGTCAACCGAAGGGTCCCTCGAAGTCCCCGGAGCCTCGCGGTGGCTCGACGCCTTCACGGTCGGGCCGCTGCTCGGGCCGATGGTCAGCGACGAGAGCACCAACGCGGCGATGGCGGCGACGGTCAAAATTCTTCGCATGTAAGCTTCCTTTCCTTAGTTCGCCCGGATTCCCCCTGTCAGGCGGCGCGCCCCGCGGGCAGCCGTTGCGCGCGCCACGCACACCCATTTGAAAAGTTCGGGGACGGCGAGAGTGCGCTGGCGCACGGCCCCGAATCCATAAAGACGCCCGCCACCGGCAAAGACACGAAGACTGTGCTCGGGAAGGGAAGTTGAAAAGTAACTACTGTCGGGGGAATCTGACTGGTCGAACTATTTACGGCCGAGGGTCGGCGGGCGGATTGGGGTCCGGTTGTGCAGATTCTGTTTCAGTTGTTGTTGAAGAATCGCGGTTCGATGTTGAAGAGTTGCGGGCCGAGGTGAGGCGGCCTCCGCGCGCTTCGGGGCTGGACCAGAATGGTGAACCGACGCGTTCGTGAAAAGCTCAGTGCTTGCTGGCGGGCGTGTGGATGCTGATCCTCATGCGCCGCTGCCAGTTGCTGCGCGGCACTTCGTCCGTCTCGATCTGTTCGAGGGTGGTTCTGAGTTGCTCGCCGCTGACCTGCCGCAGCTTGATATAGAGCAGCGCCACCATGATCGAGACGAGCGGGACAATGAAGACGTTGAGCAGGGAGAGCAGGTGCCCGTAAATCCTAGAGGCGACACGGCCCCCCTCGCCCTCGAAGCGGGCCAGATTCGCGACCAGGCCGGTGACGACCATGGGGATGATGAGTTGCAGGAAGACGACCTTGACGACCGTTAGCCTTGAGCGGCGCACCAGCTCGCGCGCGCGCTTGAGCGCGGCCTTCTTCTCAATCCCTTCGAGCAGGACGACGGGCGCGTAGAGCGCGTACTTGACCATCATGATGATGCCGGGGACGATCAGGAGGATGAAGCCCACCAGGATTCTGATGCCGACGCGGATGCTGGTCGAGAGGAATGGCCGCAAGCGTTTTCTCAGCTTGGCGAAGGCGAGGCGTATCTGCACGGGCCTGAGCGGCGCGAGCGTCAACTGCATCACGAGCAACACGGTCAGGCCGGCGATCACCGAGTTCGCCAGAAACGTGATGACCATAGAGAGCAGGGCGAGCAGGGCGGGGAGGATTCTGTCCCAGGGATACTGTAGCCAGTGATTCGCTTTGGCGACCTCCGTGAAGATTAAGAGCAGCACCATCAGGACGACGGGGATGTGTGCCAGTAAAGAAATTTTGAGGAAGAGCGGAAATTGTTCGCTGTAGAGCGCGAACGAGCGCCGCAGCAAGGAGCCCACGCCCTCCATGTTCGCGCGCAAGGCGCTGGCGTAAGCCGCCGCGCTCTCGGGCCGCCCGGCGGGGTCTTTCGACATCGAGCGCTCGACGAGGGCCGCGACCTTCTTCGGCACTTTAGAATTCTTCCCCCTGAGCGGCGGGGGCGGCGCTTCCTGGTGCAGGCGCATCACCGTGCGCAGGTCGCCCGCGAAAGGAGTCTCGCCCGCGAGCATTTGATAGGTGATGACGCCGAGGCTGTAGATGTCGGAGCGCGCGTTGAGTTCTTCGCCGCGGCACTGTTCCGGCGACATGTAGAGCGGCGTGCCTAAGAGCGAGCCGACCTGCGTCAGCACGTTCCTCGCATTCGTGCTGGCGGCCGTCCCATGCCCTCCCGTCTCCGGGTCGAATAGGAGCGTACTCGCTTCGCCCTGACGGTCTTCGGGGCTTAACAATTGAGTCGCGGCCTCGGCCGGTGACACTTCCTCCCGTTCAAGCTCGCGCGCTTCGGCCGGGTCATCAAAGATGAGCGTTTGTCGTTCGTCGCCGATTGCCGCGGAAGTGTCTAAGAGCGTCGCGGCCTCGTTGGTCGTGCGCGCGGCCCCGGCCTGCGTCGCGGCCGGCGGCTGCGCGGATGCGACGGTCGCTCCGGGCTTTTGATTCTCTTGCGCCTCAGTTTCGGGCCGCAGGGGCAGGCCCGGCGCGAGCCTTTCCGCGGCCAGCTTGGCGACGCCGAAATCTAAGACCTTGATCGTGTAGCCGCCGCGCCTGTTCGGCTCAAGCCAGATGTTGTCGGGCTTCAGGTCGCGGTGAACAACGCCCTGCTGGTGCGCCTCGTCCACGGCCGAGCAGACTTGTTCGAGGATGTCCACCACCCAGTCGAGCGGCAGGCGCGACTCTTCGGCCAGCACGTCCGCCAGCGTGCAGCCGTCCAGATATTCCATGACCAGATACGCGACGCGCTCAGCGTCCCTGTGCGCGAAACCGAAGTCGGTCACGTCAACGACGTTCGGGTGGCGCAGGCGTCCCGCCGCCCTGGCCTCGCGCTTGAACCTTTCGATGAACTCGTCGTTGCGCATGAACTCCGGCGCGATGATCTTGAGCGCGACGGGGCGCTCCGTGCCGAGGTGCACGGCGAAGTAGACCGCGCCCATTCCGCCCTGGCCGAGCAGCTTTTCGATACGGTACTTCCCGTCCAGCACTTCGCCTATGTAGCGCTCCAGACCTTTCATTTCACGCACACCTTTATAGACCCGACGACCCGACTACTTTGTTCGGTACGACGCGACCGGAATCTCTTTCGAGCGAGTCTGCCCGCTTGCGTCCTGCGCGGAGATAATCAGCGTCTCGAAACCCGCGTTCGCAATCCGCGCCATGCCGTCCTTGCCCTGCTGCTGGATAAAATTGTCGGGCGCGTCTGCGCCGGACGCAGACTTGTAAGTGACGACGAGTTTTGTGCCATTAACTATCACGCTCGCCTTCTCATTGCTCAACTCGCGCCTGAGCCGCGCTGCGACCGCGAGCCTCTCCTCCGCGTCACCGACGGGCAGAGACGTGTCGGGGACGGACGCCCCCGGCGTGTTGTTCCCGGTCGCGGAATTGGACGAATCACGCGCGGCGCAGCCGGCGAGAAGTAGACAGAAGGTAAGGAGGATGATGAGCTTCATGCGCCAAATCGTAGCATATATTTTACGAGCACGGGCGCGTGAGGGTTTCGCGGTCAGTTCGCCGGGAGCGGGCAGGTCGAGATGTGGCGCATCGCTTCGGCGGCCATGTTGAAGGCGAGGTTGATAGAGCCGCCCTTCTTGCCCGCGCTCAAATCGCCTATCAGGTAAAGACCCGGCAGGCTCGTCTCGTAGCCTTGCGTCAGCACGGGCACTTCACCCTCGAACTTGATGCCGACCGCCTTCAGAAAATTGAGCGGCGTCGTCCCGCCGAGCGCGTAGACGACGCGGTCGAAGGTCGCGGCCGGGTGTTCCGTCTCCTGAAAGACAGCGCGCGGGCGGCCCCCGTCGTCTTCGAGACTCGCGATGTTGCTCCCGCGCAGGATGCGCACCTGCCCGCGCGTTTCGAGCGCCATCAGGCTCTCAAGGTTGACGGGGTTGAGGCGCGCGAACTCTTGCCTGCGGTAGGAGAGCGTAACGTGGTTGCCCTGCTGCACGAGGAACTGGCAATACTCGGAGGCCGTGTCGCCGCCGCCGACGACGAGGCAGTCTTCGTCTTTCAGTACCTCGGACGTGAGGTCGTAGTGGATGCGCTTTAAGAGCACGGGCGGAATCCTGTACTCGGGTTTGTTCGGCTTGTCGAGGATGCCTATGGCGATGATGCAGCGCACGGTCTGGTAAGCGGCGGCGGAAGTCTCGACGGTGAAGCCGCCGCCTTCGAGCGGGCGTATGCCGGTGACAGTCTCCTTGTAGTGCACCTGCAACTGGCACTCCGCGATGACGCGGTCAATGTAGGTCAGCGTCTCTTCCTTGCTCATGTCGGTCAGGCACATGACGCCGGTGCAGACGGCCTTGATGCCTTTGTAGTTGGCGAGCACGGGTTTCGCGGCGGGGTAAAACTTGCGTATGGCCCAGGAGTGTGCGTCGCCCTTTTCGAGGATAACTATCTTCTCGGCGGGGATGCCGACGCCGCGCGCCTCGGCCGCCATGCTGATGCCCGCGGGGCCGGCCCCGATGATGACCATCTCGTACATGAGCGTCCTCCGTTCGACGTGTCCGGGGTTCGAGAAGCGCCGCAAAGCTTTGTCTAAGAGCGCCCCGGCTGTCAATGCCATCCGTGCGAGGTCACATAGAGCGCGGATAAAAAACTAAACTCAACCCTTTGCGGCTTTGGTTTTTCTTTTGTTGCGCCTTTGCGTGAAGCTTTGTTTCTCGCAAAGACGCAAAGTTAAGACGTAAGGGGCAAAGGGTTGAGTCAATGCGCTGCTTGAATTTTGAAAGGGCTACTTGGTACAAACCTCGTCTGAGAAGACGACCCAGCGGCCGTCCGAGTCTTCTCGCTCCCAGAGGGCGTGGAAGCGACGGTCATTCTCTTTCGTGATTGTCTCTCTGACTTTGGTCTCCCCGGTCCTGTCGCTCATGATGCCGGACAGCACCAGCCGGCCTGACTCCCAGCCGGCGCTCTCTATCTTCACGAACAAGCCGCCCCCCGTGAAGGCGAAACGCTCTATCTTTTTGCCGTCCTGCCGCCAGAAATCCGTGGACACCCTCTCGCCGTTCTGCTCGACGACCCCGACCATCCAGCCTCCCCTCAAATCATCCTTCACCGTCCAGCGGAAGGGCTGCTTTGGGTTACTCTTCATCGTGACGGTCCAGGTTCCTTTGAAATAGTCCAGGTCGGACGGGGCTTGCGTCGTGGAGGATTTGGTCGCGTAAAAGAGTCCCCCCGCCGCGAGCAGGGCGAGCGCCGCCGCCAAAACGATTCTGGTCCGGTTTGTTAGTCTGAAGGTTTTGGCCCGCATGAATCCCCTATACGACGCGGCCCGCGGAATAGATGCAGGGAAGAGAATCAAAGCGACGGAGCGATGGCCTCTGCCGCCTCCTTCGAGGTCATGACGGCCGTAATCTCGAACTCCACCAAGTCCTGCCAGCGCTCCGTCCATTGCCGGAACAGTTCCGGGTCGTCGCATTCCATCAACTGAAAGCAGCGCTCAAGGCTGGTCTCCGTCCAACTCTCCACGTACCTCAAACCCTCGGGCATCATCCGCCCCTGCTCCCGGAACCTGCTGTAAACTGCCGCCGCGTCCCCGTTCTTAAAACGCTCGATCACCATGAATAGCATACGGCCTCCTCTTCGGCGTACCTGTTATCGCGAGCTTAAATTTAGGCAGCGCGTGTGTCATGTGGGGATGATTGCCGATAATCTCCGGCTTAGTTATAATCCAACCGTATGGCGGGGTAGCTCAGCTGGTTAGAGCATTGGATTCATAACCCAAAGGTCGCGTGTTCGAGCCACGCCCCCGCTATTAACATTTCGCTATTAACGAAGCGGCAGAGTCAGTTCAACGGCCTGCCGCTTTCTTTCTCTTTATTCCTCTGTCTCCAATGTTCCTTGCGGTGACAATTAGCGCATAGCACTCGGCATTTAGCAATCTCCTCTTGCAGCGACTTAAGAGTTGCGCGTCTTTCTTGTCGCCCAATCGTAAACTTCTTATCTTTCGGATTAAGATGGTGAAACTCTAAACAGGCAGGATGGCTCTCTCCGCATTCCGGGCAACTCAGAGAACTTTTATATTCCTTGAGCCAGGTTTCGATCCTTTTGTCTCTTTTTCTAACGTACGCGATATGGGTCGCTTTATTCTTCTGATACCAACTTCGCATGTACTCGCGCTGATACTCACGTCTTTTCTCATGGTCTTTTCGTGGCATGGCTCTCTGCCTCTCATTTTTATAGGTGGATTGTTGAGATTACGGCTTAAAGATTGTGTGGGTGGAGCGACAGTATACTACAGCCGGAGCAGGGCAAGGGGGCGGTTTCGTCTCTTGTTGCGCCCTTCCATATTCGGGCTTCTACATAGCAGTAGACGCTGCCACTCGCATGTGTTAAATTTTTGCTGTTCACGCCCGGCGCTTTACCGGGCGGCGGCCCCGGTGGGAGGGTCCGCCGCTTGCCACCCCTCCGACGTGTTCTTAGCCAAGTGCAAACTGAAACGGGCCGCCAATTAAGCGTTTATATTGATTCTACTTGGCCGACACGCCCTAGACGGTGACCTTTTTTGGCTAAAGAAAAACAGAAACCTGAACCCGGTGTGGTTGATTTAGCGGACGCGCGCGCGCGTCTACAGCGCTCGCGCTCGCGCGGCGCTAACGTCTCGCGTGAGGATTTGATGTCTGAACTCGAAGAGATACGCGCCCTGCTCGACCAGGGGCTCTCCAACGAAGTCAAGACGCGCCTCGCTCCGCTCATCAGCAGCGCGCGCCACGACGCCTCGCTTTTGGCCGAGGCGCGCTGCGTCCTCTCGGCCGCGCTCGAAATGCAGGGCCGCTACCGCGAATCCCTTGAGGCCGTGCAGATGTACGAGCTGCCCGAGGCGCGCGCCAAGCTCGACAAGGATGCCATCGCCTGCCTGCGCGTCCAGATCGGGCTCGCTTACAACTACACGGGCGACCATCCCAAGGCCATAGCCCTCTTGAACGCGGCGCTGCGCGAGGAGACCGACAGCGGCTCACACGCGCACCTCGGCGCTATCTACGCCGCGCTGGCGCGCACCTACCGCAGCATCAGCGAGTTCACCATCGCGCGCGACCATTCGCAGAAGGCGCTAGACCATTACCGGGACATAGGCGACTGGCGCGGGCTCGCCGAAGCCTACTTCGCCATCGCCATGGCCGACACCATGGAAGGCCACTACGAGGCCGGACTCGAAAACTTCGAGCAGGCTCTGAAACTCGTCGGCGACCACCCGGCCCCCTACCTCTTAGGCAAAATTTACTCGAACATGGCCGGGGCATGCTGGTTCCTCAAACGCCCGCAAGAAGGCATTCGCCACCTCGAAAAAGCCATCGGCTACTACGAGCGCACCGAGCACAAGGCGAGCGCGGCGCTCGGCTACAACAACCTGGGCATCAACCTGATGCTCGTCGGCGAGTGGGCACGCGCGCAGCAGTCGCTCGAACGCGCCCTCTCCCTGGCCTCGGAGATAGACGAGCGCGCCGCGCAGGTCCCCATGATTCTCGATTCGCTCGGCGATTTGAGCATCCTGCGCGGCGATCTGGAAGAGGCGCGGAAATACCTTGAGCGCGCCGTCACGCTCGCCACGGAGAACGGCAACAAGTGGTACTCGGGGCAGGCGCTGCGCACGCTCGGCCGCTGCTTCCTGGCGATGGGAGATGCGTTGGGCGCGCTCGACAGGGGCGGCAGCGCGCTCGTACTCGCCGAAGGCATAGGCGACCGCCAGGCCATCTGCGAGTCGCGCCTGATACTCGCCGAAGGATTGCTGCTCTCAAACAATCTCGCGGCGTCCGCCGCCGAGCTTCAGAAGGTGATGGACGAGACGACGGAGTCGCCGACCGATCTGGCTATCACGGGCGAGGCGCAGCGACTTTACGGCCTGCTCTCGATGGCACAAGCGGACCCCGGGCTCGCCGCGCAGCACTTCGCGCGCAGCACCTCCATCTTCGAGATGCTGGGCGACCGCTACCGCGGGACCCGCGCCCATTTCGAGCTGGGCCGGGCCTACGCCAGGCAGCAGCCCGAGCGCGCGGCCGAGTATCTTGCGCGCGCCGTCCACACCTTCCGCGAGTTGGGCGCGGCCCTCGACCTTAAGCGCGCGGAAGAGGCGCTCGCCGCGCTCGACCACAGCGCGCCCGAGCGGCAGAGCGAGCAGTCGGCGCTGGCGCAACTCCTGACCTTGAGGCTCGCGGAAGCCGTCGCCTCGCGCGAGTTGTTGCTGCGCGAATTGGCGGCCGTGCTGGATCAGGAGACGGACGCGAGCCAGGTCGTCATCTTCGAGCCCGCCGAGAACAACACTTACAAGGTGGTCGTCGCGCACGGGTGCACGAACAGCGAAGGCGCTGAGCTGGCAGAAGAGTTGGCACAGACCAAGTCTGACGCCGAGAGGGAAGAGTTCGCCGCCTCGCACGACGCGACGCTCCTCCCCTTGCGCGCGCCGAACGCAGCGCCCGCGCTGCTCATGGTCTCGCCGCGCGAGGCGGTCACACTGCCGGGCAGCATCTCCATCGAACCGCTCCTGCGCGTCGTCGAATTGGGGTTGGACGTGTGCGCGTTGCGCGCGCGCTCGCGCGGGACCGTCGGCCCGCAGGATCAGGACACGCTCGCGGGCTCAAGCCTGATGCCGGGCTTCATACATTCGAGCCCGGCCATGACGCGGCTGGTCGAGGAGGTGCACAAGATTCGCTCATCGGACGTGACGGTCCTCGTGACGGGTGAATCCGGCACAGGTAAAGAGCTGGTCGCACGCGCCATACACGCGATCTCCTCGCGCCGCTCGAAAGTCTTCGTCCCGTTCAACTGCACGGCCGTGCCGAAGGAGTTGGCGGAGGGTTATCTCTTCGGCTACAGGCGCGGCGCGTTCACCGGCGCGGTCAACGACTCGCCGGGCGTGATTCGCTCGGCAGCCGGCGGGACGCTCTTCCTGGACGAGATAGGCGACCTCCCGCTCGACGTGCAGCCGAAGCTCCTGCGCTTTCTACAGGAGGGTGAGATTCAGCCGCTCGGCGAGCAGCGCCCAGCGAAAGTTGACGTGCGCATCATCGCCGCGACCAACACGGACCTCGAAGAGATGGTCGCGCAGGGGAAGTTCCGCGAAGACCTTTACTACAGGCTGAACGTGATTCGTTTGAAAGTCCCGCCCTTGCGCGAGCGTCGCAGCGAGATTCCGACCATCGTCAACTATTACATCAACCACTATTCCGCCAAGTTCGGCCGGCGCGACATAGAGATTACGCCGCAGGCGGTTGATCTCTTGATGGTCTGCGACTGGCCGGGCAACGTCCGCCAGCTCTGCAACGAAGTCCAACGCATCGTCGCGCGCGCGGAGGACGGCGCGGTGCTGACGCCAGACCAACTCTCGCCGGAGCTGACGCGCACGTCCGCGCCCGCCACGCCGCAGTCTTCCATCACGCCCCTGAGCGCCGTGGCCCCCGCGCCCGGCCAGCACATCACTCTGGCCGACGCGCTCGCGGAACTCGAACGCCGCATGATCGCCGAAGCCCTGCGCAAGCACGGCGGCAACATCTCGCGCGCCGCGCGCGAACTCGGCCTCACGCGCCGCGGCCTCTACCTCAAACTCGAACGCCACGAGATGAGCGCCAGCGCGTAAGACACCAAAGCACGCGCTTCAAGATCAGAACTCAATTCTTTGCGCCTTAAGTTTTACCTTTGCGCCTCCAGCGTGAACCGTTTTTTCTCGCAAAGGCGCAAATATAGAAAAACCAAAGGCGCAAAGAATTGAGTGGTTAAGTAGCTTGAGTAGTGAAACACGCGAAAAGTCTGGAAGCGTACAGGCAGGCGAGTGTATAATTGCGGGCCACGCGAATCGAACCCCTGTTGTTCCCGGAGGCTTCCCCCATGCAGCCGACAAAGCGGCGTATCCTCTGCGTTGACGACGAAGAAGACACCTGCTCAATGCTCGTCACACTGCTCGGGCATGAGAACTACGAGGTGGTGGCCGTCAAGGCCGTCAGCGAGGCGCTTGACCTGGCGCGCGCCGAGTCCTTCAACCTCTACATCCTGGACGAATGGTTCCCGCGCGAGGCGGGCCTCGGCCTCTGCCGCAAGATACGCGAGTTCGACCCGTACACGCCCATCATCTTCTACTCCGGCGCGGCCTTCGACTCCGACAAGGAAGAAGCGCTCTACGCAGGCGCGCAAGCCTTCGTCGCCAAGCCCTACGTCGAAGAACTGCTCGAAACCGTCCACCGCCTGCTCGCGGACAAGCAGGAGACGGCCCATTCTTAACATTCCTTCTTTCAGACCGAATTTTATCCCGCGATTTAGTATAATACGCACGGGAACCAAGCCATGCTCCTCTTCATCATCGTCGCCGTCATCGCAACGGCCGTCGCCATCGGCGCATACCAGCTACTCCTTCAGAAATACTACTGGGGGCCGAAGGGTCCGCCCAAAAAGGACGACCAGGATAAAAGCTCGTCCCGAAAGTAGCCCGTAAATTAAGACTCAAGACGCCGACGCGGAAGAGTTGCGCAAAAAATAACTTGACCCAAGTCCAAAAGGGGGTTAAGTAAACACAGGTAATTCGATTCCTGGAAGGAGCTTGTTGATGAAGAAGATTTTAACCGCGCTACTGCTCGTTACATCTCTCTCCGGCGTCATGGTCGCGGCCGAGGTGCGCGACACCGCCTCGCGTAGCGAAACCAATAACGTCTCAGTCACAACTAACGGCCTGAACCCGACACTGCTCCAACGCCGCCGCCGCTGGCGTCGCCGCTGGCACCGCCGCACGAGGGTCCGTTGGAACAATGGCCGCCGGGTCGGCCGTCGCTGGAATAACCGCCGCTGGAACAACCGGCGTTGGAACAACCGCCGCGGGAATCGCCGCGGGAATCGCCGCGGGAACATGGGCGGTCACGACATGTAATCAATTGAGGCGCACAGCCCCTTGTGTCGCGCCGTCAATCAATGTGGTCCGAATTAACGGCGGCGGGCTTTAACAGAGCCCGCCGCCTTAATATTTGTGCGAACCGCTATCCGGTCCAGGACGTACAGCAGTTAAGGTATTCACCTTGGAAGCTTCATCTCAAAACCACACGCCTTAATCCTGAATGAGCAGACGCCGCCCGCGCGAGTTGACACGTTGAAGGGAGGAGCAATCGTGAGAGAGCAACAGATCGAACCCGACATACACCTTTTCATAGGCGAGACCTATAACTCCAACTCGACCGCGTTCGTCAAAGGGGACGAAGTCCTGCTCGTTGACGGCATGGCGAGCCGGGCCGACGCGGAAGAGTTGCGCGAGAGAATCGAAGTCGGACTCAACAAGCAGGTGCGCTTCATCATCGCCACGCACTACTTCAGCGATCACCTCGCGGCGCTCAAGCTCTTCCCCAGGGCCGAAATCATCGCGCACCAGAACTACCTGCACACCTTCTCCACAGAGAAGTTTCGTACCGAAGAAGAGGCGGCCAATTTCGTGGAGCCGACGATGCTCATCTCCGACTCGCTGGTGATGAGGTGGGGCCGCTACACGCTCGACATCTTCCACAACCCCGGCCACACCATGAGCAGCCTTTCAATCGAGGTGCCCGAAGCGGACCTGCTCATGGCCGGCGACAACGTCGTCGGCAACATAGCCTACTTCTCTTACTCCACCCCGGACATGGCCTGGCACGCACTGCGCCGCCTCAAGCGCACCGGGAGGACTCGTCTAATCTCCAGCCACGCGGGCGTGCGCGATAGCCGTGCGCTCGAAAACGCCATGTTCTACCTCGACACGCTGAAGACCAACGCCCAGGCAGCCTGGGCTTTCGGAAGCGAAGGCGACTCCGTTCTCCAAATCCCCATAGACAAATGTCTCAGGCCCGACATAAAGCCTTTGCCTTTCGAGGAGCTATATCACCGGCGCAACCTCCAATCCATCGTTGACCGCCGCCTGCACGTATCTCCCGTTTAAGTGCAATGCCAGCGACTTACAGTCTGCCCGCCTTGCAGTCGTCCATTGAGTTTTTGGCACAGTCTTGAGTTAAAATAGGGACGCACCGGGAAAGAGCACGTAGCCAACTCGCCACCCTGAGATTGGAAGACGGCTCGATTGCCCCGGCTGCGCCCAACCACGGCGACGTGGCACAACTCCAAGCCTCGGAGTTACAACTCCGAGGCTTGGAGTTGCTTTGTTTCAAAAATGATAGAATGCTGCTCGCGCGCGCGTCGGTTAATTCAGTCGTTATGCCGCTTCGTGTGAGAAAAGATGATGGAAGTTTCAATCACCGATTATGCTTCAAAGCATCAGGCTGCGATCCGTCAAATCCTTGAACGTATCGGCTGGGCGGAGCAGTATATCGCCGCTGCGGAGCAGAACGCCGAGGCTTTCTCTCAGAGTCAGGATACGTATGGGGTTTATGTAGCAACCGTCGGGGATTCGGTGGTCGGCTTCATTTACGTCCAATTTTATGAATGGAACCGGCTGGCACAAATTCAGGGTTTGGCAGTGGAGCCGAGTTGTCAGCGACAGGGAGTGGCCTCACGGCTTGTAGAGGGCGCGGAAAGATTTGCGCGGGGGAAAGGTGCGCGAGGGATATACGTGGATACGCCGACGCTCAACCAGAAGGGGCGCGCATTTTATGAAGCCGCAGGTTACCAATACGGATACGAGATGCCGCGATATTATGAAGATGGTCTTGATGGCGTAACTTATCAAAAATTCTTCGGCGAGAATTGAGGACCAAAGGCTGTCATAGTAAAGGGCGGCATAACAGTCATTCGACCGGAGCGCCGAAGTCCGCCTCAACACCTGGATGGAGCCTAACTTCTGGACGGAGGGCGAGTAGCGATGTTCGCGCTATTTCACGGAGGCGACGCAACTATAATTGTACCCCTGTTCCTGGGCATGATCGCGGGCCTGGCCTATCTCGTTTTCTTAGTCATTAGCTACCTGGTTAAGAAATAGGACGGCAGAATCCGACCCTTCAACGCTCTTTCTCTTGTAGCCGTTGACATCATGCGCCGCCGGGCCTCCCGTGTTCAGTTTGCCGAAGATACTCCACTGCAAAGGACGGACCGTCAGCCTCCGCCCGCCTCTCATACTCCCGTATCTCAGCCTTCAAGTTGTAAACCTCAGTAGCCCAGGCGAGCGAGTAGCCCACTGAAAACGTAAGCAGCGCGGTGATGAGGTGAAGTAAAAGCCGTCTCATGCCGCCATCTTCCTGTCCAATTTATTCCGGGTCAGACGCTGCCCGTGAGTTTTCCGGATCAGCAATTCGAGGAGGAAACACATGCTCTCATCAAAAAAATTTTTGGCAATAGGAATAAAATTGAATGCTCCGCGTCTATCTGGAACAAGCAGGTTCTAGTCGGACAGGAGCGCGCTCTTCTTTACCTGCGTGCCTCAGATGACCTGTTGACCAGTGAAGCGCCGTCGGCTCGCCTGAGCACGGGCGACGGTTCTCCCCTCTCTACAAAGAGAACTTGCGATTAACTCTTTCACGCGCTCCAGATAACAGCCTGGACATAGCTACCAGTGTGCGCGCAACGCGCGCACCCCGCTCCGGCAGCCGTTCCTGAGGTCTCACCGCGGCCTCCACGTTGGCCGGAGCGGGCTCACCAAGAACCTGCACAGCAGGGAGAGGCCCATATGTTGATGAGAGAACCCGCCCCCCGTCGGAAAGCCTTCCTGAAGCTTTTTTCGTCCGGCAAACTCGTCAAGCTCATCTGTCTATGCTTGCTGTCGGGTAGTATCGCCTTCGCCGGTTGGAGGGGATTGACGGGCGGCCTCCCGGCTGGCCTGGTTCCGACGGGGAACGCGGCTCCCAGCGCGCCCGCGCCGGCGGTGACCCCCACCCCGTCGAAGGAGTACATCTACGTCGGCGGAAGGCTGGTCGCCATCGAAGAGCCTTCGGCCCCGACGACTCCGACCAATCCGATTGACGACGCGGAGTTCTTCGTCAAGCAGCACTACAGAGACTTCCTCAACCGCGAAGGCGACGCGGCGGGCATCGCCTTCTGGACTGATGAAATCAGGCGGTGCGGGTTTGACCAGATCTGTGTCGAAGTCAAGAGAATCAACGTCTCGACGGCCTTCTTCCTCTCCATAGAGTTTCAGAACACAGGCTACCTACTCTTCCGTTTTCATCGTGAGACCTTCTTCAACAGCCTGCCCAAGTTCAACACCTTCATAGCCGACGCGCAGAGGCTGGGCAACGGCGTCGTCGTCGGCCAGGGCGCGTGGCAAGAGACGCTGGATGCGAACAAGCGTGCGTTTGCTCTTGAGTGGGTGCAGCGCCCGGAATTCGCCGCGCTCTTCCCGGAGACGATGAGCGCCGGGCAATTCGTGGACCAGTTATTCACCAACTCTGGGGTGACGCCGACGGCTGATGAGCGCAACGCGGCCATCACTGCTTACGGCGGCGGCGGCGCGAACGGGCGCGCGAATGCGCTGCGCAGTGTGGCGGACGCCGGCTCTGTCTATAACAAGCAGTACAACCCGGCCTTCGTCCTGATGCAGTACTTCGGCTACTTGCGCCGCAACCCGGACGACTTCCCGGACACGGATTTGAGGGGCTTCAACTTCTGGCTCGACAAGCTCAACTCCTTCAGCCTGCCGGGCGAGGACGTGCGCAACCCGGACGTGGCGGCCGCGCGAGTCGCGCGCGCCGAGATGGTCAAAGCCTTCATCAGTTCAAGCGAGTATCGTGACCGCTTCGGCAGAGCACTCGCCCCGGCCTCCGTCAGTAAGATGACCACAGGCACGACCAAGGTCAAAGCCGGGACCATCACCAGCAACTTCACCAGCGTTTCGAGCGACGGCCTGATGACGGTCGCCGGGGCCAACCCGTGGGCGGTCGCTCTGCCCCCGGCCGGCTACACCTTCTATCGGGACGTGGCTTTCAACGTCTCGGCGAGCGCGGCCGTCACACCGCCCTACACCGTGACTTTCGACATCGCCTGGGAGGTGAGCGACCCGACGGAGTTCGCGGCCTTACGCGTGCTCCACATGGAAAACGGCGTGTGGGTTGACAGAACGGTGCTCGCGCCGGACACGCCCGCGCCCGATTTCATCAACCGGAACATCAGCGCCAGGGCCAACACGCTCGGCACGTTCGCCATCGCGCGCTTGATTAACTTCAATCACGCGCCCGTGGTCAACCTTACGCAGCCCATCAGCGGAGAGGTTCTGCAATCACCTGCCACCATCAATCTCAGCGCGAGCGCCTCTGACGCGGACGGCGATCTCGCGAAGCTTCAGTTCTATCAGGGAGAGACGCTGCTCGGTGAAGACAGCGTCGCGCCTTACAGTCTCTCGCTGCCCAACCTGGGCGTGGGCAATTACGCTTTCCGCGCCAAAGCGATTGACAGCAAGGGCGCTTCGACCTTCTCCGCTTACGCGAACGTCAGCGTCCTGAACCCGCCCGCGCCGACGGGCTCTTTGAGCGCCGTGCCGGACCAGATTAACGTCTGCGACGGGAGCGGGCTCGGCATCGCCAATTTGTCTTGGACCTCTACGGGGACGAGCACCGTCAGTCTCAGGACGGGCGCGCCGAACGGCGCGGAGTTAATGAGCGGCGGCCCGACGGGCGCCTTCAAGACGGCCAAGACCATAGACGACGGCACGACCATCTATCTACAGAACACCACCGGCGGCAGTGCGCTCACTTCTGCCAACACGCTCGCGACGCTAACTCTGCGCGTGACCGGCAACGGCTGCGCTCAGAATGGCAGAACAAACTTCGCGCTCGCGGCCAACGGAGGCGTCGCCACCGCCTCGTCCACCTACCCCACCGGCGGTTACCCGGCGAGCAAGGCCATCAACGGCGAGCGCAAGGGGGCGAACTGGGGCAGCACGGCGAGCAGCAGCGACGGCGGCTGGAACGACAACACGGCGAACGGCTGGCCCGACTGGCTACAGGTTGACTTCACGAACGGCAGCGGCGCTCCCGTCTACAGGAACGTAGACGAGATTGATCTCTTCACACTCCAGGACCAGTTTACAGCGCCCGTCGAGCCGACCGAGGAGATGACCTTCAACACCTACGGGCTGGTTGATTTCGACCTTCAATACTGGACAGGCACGGACTGGGCTAACGTCCCCGTTCCACAGGTGCGCGGCAATAACAAGGTCTGGCGCAAGGTCACTTTCACGCCCGTGACGACCAACAAGATACGAGTCTGGATTACCAGGACGGCCGACAGCATGAGCCGCGTCGTTGAGCTGGAAGCCTGGGGGCGTGCCACCTCAGACACGGTCTGGGTCGAGGACGCGCTGCCCGCGGGGGCGGTCGTCTCCGGCGACCAGGAAGGCTGGAACTGGGTCAGCACCAATCCCGCTCCCTTTTCAGGCGCATCGGCTCATCAATCGAGCCTCGCCGCCGGCACACACCAGCACTACTTCTACGGCGCGACGCAAGGGCTGCGCGTCAACGCGGGCGATACGCTCTTCGCTTACGTCTATCTCGACCCGGCCAACCTCCCGAGCACGATCATGCTGCAATGGGACGACGACGGCACGTGGGGACACACAGCCTACTGGACTGCGGACATCTTCAACTGGGGCATGATGGACACGGAAGGCCGTCGCTACATGGGGCCGCTGCCGCCCGCCGGACAGTGGATTCGCCTGGAAGTTCCGGCCAGCCTGGTCGGGCTTGAAGGGCGCACAGTGACCGGCATGTCCTTCACGCTGGTTGACGGCCGCGCGACCTGGGACCGCGCCGGAAAGAGCGGCTTCAATCGCCGCAACGTCGCGCTGGCCTCGAACGGCGCGACGGCCACCGCCTCGTCCGTCTACAGCAGCGGCTACCCGGCGGCCGCCGTGATTAACGGCGACCGCAAAGGCACAAGCTGGGGCAGCGGCGGCGGCTGGCACGACAGCACGGCCAACGCCTGGCCCGACTGGGTGCAGGTGGACTTCCCGGCGGCGAAGACCATCAATGAGATTGGTGTCTTCACGATTCAGGACAACTACTCCAACCCGTCCGAGCCGACGGAGTCGCAGGTCTTCACGACCTACGGCAGCACCAGCTTCAGAGTGCAGTTCTGGAACGGCACTGCCTGGGTGACAGTGCCCGGCGGCGCCGTGACCGGCAATAACAAGGTCTGGCGCAGGTTCGCCTTCACTCCCGTCACGACCAGCAGGATTAGAGTCCAGGTCGAGGACGCATCTGACCACGCCCACAGCAGGCTCGTAGAGGTTGAAGCCTTCGAAGCGATTCCGAATCAACTTCCCGTGTCACAGCCCGGAGGGCCGTATTCTGCCTCGACCGGGGCCAACATACAGTTCAACGGCGGCAGCTCCACTGACCCGGACGGCAGCATCGTCTCCTATAGCTGGAACTTCGGAGACGGCACGTTCGGCACGGGCGTCAACCCGACGCACGCCTACGCCAGCACGGGCACCTACACCGTCCGCCTGACGGTCGTGGATAGCGCGGGCGATACGGCCACGGCGCAGACGACCGCCACCATCACCGCTCCCCTCACGAACGGGGCGGCCTTCGTCTCTCAAACCATACCCAACTCGATTGTCGCCGGGCGCAACTATAGCGCCACGGTCACAATGAGGAACACGGGGACGAGTACCTGGTCAACCGCAGGGAGTTACAATCTGGGCTCACAAGGCCCGCAGGACAACACGACCTGGGGCATGGCGCGCGTGGCACTTCCGGGGACAATTGCGCCCGGGGCCGACGCCGCCTTCAACTTCACCTTCCGCGCGCCCTCCACGCCCGGCTCTTACACCTTCCAGTGGCGCATGGTGCAAGACACCGTCGAATGGTTCGGCGCGAATACGAGCAGCCAGACGATCATCGTCAAGGCCCCGCCCGCGGCTTCGGCGCTGGCGCTGGTGGCCCATTGGAAGTTTGACGAGGGCAGCGGGACGAGCGCGCAGGACGCGACCGGCAACGGCAACACGGGCACGCTCCAAGGCAACCCCGTCTGGAGTGCCGGAAAGGTCGGCTCAGGCGCACTCAGCTTCGACGGCCTGGATGACCGTGTCACCGTCGCAGACAATCCGACGCTGACCGACATCACCAACAACTTCACCGTCTCCTTCTGGGTAAACC
>CAVQEU010000004.1:0-136548 GCA_963711585.1 uncultured Acidobacteriota bacterium
ATCCTCCTTTGCGAACTCCGCCAGGAATTTATCGCTTGTCTCTTTATCTTTCTCTCCTTCCTTGCGAAACCAGTTGCCGACGAATGTTTTAATCTGATTCTCTGTGAAGTCGGCTATCTCGACGTAAGTGAAAGGCTGGAATGAATACTCGCTGGCGGCGATGCGGCAGGTAATAAGGCACTGGGTTCGGTCATACTTCTCGACAAAATTGTTCATCTCGCGCGTCTGCTTGTCCCTTTGTCCGCTCTCCTGATTGACTTCATCCAGGCCATCGAACAACACAATCGCGCTGCCTGATTTCAATAATTCTTCAACGAACGGCTGCGCGTCAGGAAAGCCGCATATATCGAAACGCTTCGCGATGAAGGGAATCAGTTCCAGGCCGGAATCTGCCCAGCGTTTGAGCGTGACGAAGATAGGGATTTTATCGATGTTCTGTTCGGCGGCTTGTAGGGCAATATATTTAAGGAAGGTCGTTTTGCCCGCGCCGGGTTTGCCGAGGATGAAGAGGTGGCCTTTTTCCCTGACCAATCTAAGGCCGTTGATTCGTTCCGCCTCGGGCGGCGGAGTATCCGGGTCGGCGGACAACTGTTTAAGTGTTCGATGTCGAAGCGGCCGAAGGCGGTGGGCTTGTCGAGCATGTAGGCGTCAGTGAAGATGTCGTCGAGCGGGACGGGCTCGGCCATGCCCATGATTTGCATCGTGCCGTAGAGCTTCTTTATTTTGGCGCGGTAGGCTTCCGCCGCGTCTTTCCACTTAAACCTCACCCCACTTGTCTTTAATCGCGCCTGCGGCTTTATCCGTGACGGCCTTGCCATACTTATCCCAGAGCCATGCGCCAGCGGTGAAAGCAAGTGAAGACATTGTCTATGGAAAACTAAAGATTCAACGCGATTCCTTAAAATTCCGGTCGGCGGTTGAAGATTCAAACGGTCCGCCTGAACATTTCAACGGCGGGTTTAATATTTCGGCGGCCGAGTTAAAGTTTTCAACCGCGCGGTTGAAGATTTCAACCGGCCTCCTGGAAATTCTAACCGCGGTGTTAACTATTCGGGCGTTCTTCCTGAAACTTTAACCGCCTTCCCCGAAATTCTAACTGGCTTCCTGAAAGTTTAAGCAGGCTCCCTTTAATTGTAACGGCCGGGCTATCAAATCTGGGGCTTGCTCGTGTGCTTTTCGTAAGCCTTGATGATCATCTGGACGAGGCGGTGGCGGACGACATCTTTTTCGGTGAAGTAGATGAACTCTATGTCTTCGACGCCGGAGAGGACGCGCTCGGCCTCGATGAGGCCGCTGCGCTTGCCGGTGGGCAGGTCTATCTGCGTCACGTCGCCCGTGATGACGGCCTTCGAGCCGAAGCCGATGCGCGTCAGGAACATCTTCATCTGCTCGCTCGTCGTGTTCTGCGCCTCATCGAGAATGATGAAAGCCGACGACAAAGTTCTTCCGCGCATGAAAGCCAGCGGCGCGACTTCGATGACGCGCTTCTCCAGGAGCTTCGTCACGCGCTCGTAGTCAATCAGGTCGAAGAGCGCGTCGTAGAGCGGCCTCAGGTAAGGGTCAACCTTGTCCTGCAAATCGCCGGGCAGGAACCCCAGCTTCTCTCCCGCCTCAACGGCCGGGCGCGCCAGCACGATGCGGTCAACCTGCTTCTGCATCAAAGCCTGCACGGCCATCGCCACGGCCAAATAAGTTTTTCCGGTGCCGGCTGGGCCAATTCCGAAGACGATGTCTTTGTCCTGGATTGACTCTATGTAGCGGCGCTGCATGGCCGACTTCGGGGCGACCTGTTTCTTGCCGGCGGGGTTGAAGCGGGCCTTTGTAAAATAGTCGCGCAAAGAGTAGGCGCGGTCTTCGGCGATCTGGGCGAAGGCTTCGCGGAGTTCACGGTCGGTGAAGGTCTTGCCCTCGGTGAAGAGTTCGGCGAAGTCTTCGAGGATGCGCTCGACCGTCTCCACGTCTTTCGGGTCGCCGTCAACCGTCAAGTCCTGCCCGCGCGCGTTGATCCGCACGTCCAGGAGCGATTCCAGGTATTTGATGTTCTGGTCGTGGACGCCGAAGAGCGTCTCCAGACCTCTGGGCGGAAGCTCTATCTTTTTCAAAAGGTGCAGAAATCTCCTTGCAAGGGGTGAAAATTGGGGGAGCGCCGATGAGGGTGAGCCGGGTTGACTCGCATAGGTTGCATGCGCGACGCTACTACACGGCGCGCGCGGGTGTCAATGCGCTTCCGTACAGTAAAACGCGCCGTTTCCGCCTGAGCGTGCGCGCCTTGACACCCCGCGCCGCGATACCTATACTTTCCCCTTTGCGCCTGACGGCGGGAAAGCTGCCGGGCAAGACTATAGTAATTGTAGATACGCAGAGGGACGGAGAATTTCAGTAATGCCAAATCATAAATCAGCAGAGAAGCGCGTGCGGCAGAACGAGAAGCGCCGCGAGATTAACCGCAGCAACAGGGGGCGGCTGCGCACCTCTATCAAGAAGCTGCGCACGGCGCTGGCGGGGGGCGACGCGGGCGCGATTAACGAAACACTGCCCGAGACGATTTCGACCATTGACAAGGCCGTGCAGAAGGGCGTGCTTCACCGCAATGCGGCCGCGCGTCACAAGTCGCGGCTGACGGCGCGCGCCAACGCGGCGGCGAAGTAAGCAAAGGTTTCAATAAAACTTTCGAGAAGCGAGGCGGACCGGGTTTTCCGGCCCGCCTCGCTTTTTCTCTTGCGCCGAAAGGAGTTTTTAACCGTGGCCGGTCCGAGAAAACTTTACGGGAGCGAGGAAGAGTTGGAAGCCGTCGTGCGCGGCTTCGAGAGTTGCGCCACGCCCCCCGCCGAATTCACACACGCCGCGCACCTCGTCGTCGCGCTCTGCTACCTGCGCGGCTCGCGCCTCGCAATCGCGCAGGCGGCCGCGCGCATGCGCGACGGTCTCTACCGCTACCTTGATCACAACGGCGTTGACCGCCAGAAATACAACGAGACGATCACACTCTTCTGGCTCAAACGCGTGCGCGGCTTTCTTGACCGCGCCGACACCACGCGCACGACCACCGACCTCGCCAACGAGATGCTTGAACTCTGCGGCAACGCAACACTCGTCAACGACTACTACAGCAAAGAGCGACTCTTTTCGGAAGAAGCGAGAGCGGCGTGGGTCGAGCCTGACTTGAAGCCGATAGATTTTTGAGACGGTGGTTATGACGCGAGTTCGCAGATGAGGAGTTCGAGTTGGAGGCGAGCCCCTTGTGCGCCACCGCCGCCGAGCGAGGTCTTGAGGGCGAAGTCGGCGGCGGCGATGCGCTCAATGCTGCGGGTGAGTGCGCGGGCGTCGCTGCGGCGCGCGGTGGCTAGAAACTCTTCGCGACGGCCGAAGATGCCGACCTGGCGGTAGACCTCGTTATTCGGCGCGCCACGCGACATCAGCTCCTTGGCGAGCGCGAGGCGGTGGTAGTTGCTGGCGACGAGCCCGATCAGCATCACCGGCTCCGCGCCGTCGTCCAGGAGCCGCCGCAGGGTCTGCAACGCGCGCTTGCGGTTGCGCGCAATCAGTTGGTCCGTCAACTCGAAGTTCGACAACTCGCGCGAGCGGCCGACGAGCGCGTCCACCATCTCCATGTTGATGAAGCCCGAGTCGAGCGCAGCCGTCGCCAGCTTCTCCAACTCGTTCGAGAGCGTGCGCACGTCCGGCCCGGCGAGCGCGATGACCTGGCGCAAGGTCCTCTCGTCCGACTGCACCTTCAACTCCCTCAGCCGCCTTTTGGCCCACTCGACCAGCTCCGCGTCCGCGAGCGGCGCGAACTCCACCGCCGCGCAAACATCAAGCAGCGTCTTCGTCAGCTTGCGCCTCTTGTCCAATTCGTCCGCGACAAAGATGACGACGGACGATTCGACTGGGCGCGCTAGGTAACGCGCCAGCGCCTCTTCGTCCGACTCGCGCAGCTTCGTGAAATCCCTGATCTGGACGACGCGGCGCGGCGACATCATAGGCAACTGCTCCGCCGTTGCAATCGCCTGCTGCACGTCCGTGTTTGTCAGGCTGAAGGTCGTTTCGTTGAACTCGCGCAGAGGGGCGTCCTTGAGAGTGGTGTCCGCGATGATGCGCGCGGCTTGGTCGCGCAGGTAAGTTTCCGCGCCGAAGAGCAGGTAAAGCGGCACTGTCTCGCCCTGCTTGAGCGCCTTGTGCAGCTCCTGTCGCGTGAGGGCGCTCATTTCTCGTCGTTGACCCCGAAGCCGTTGACAAGCGTGGAGACGACCGACTCGGCGAAGCTGCGCGAGATGCGCTGTACGGCCGGGTCTTCCTCGTTGAAGAACGAGCGCGGGTCGTTGGCGAACTCGAACTCGCCGCGGAAGACGTAGTTCTGGTTATCGTAGAGGACGCGGTTCTCCGTCTGGTCGCGCACCGTCACGGCCGCCGTGACCGTGACCTCGAAGATGCGCGCCCGCCCGCGCTCGTCCAACAACACGCCCGAAAAACCGAAGCTCTTGATGACGCCGTCGATGACAGCGTCCGCGCCCTCGCGCTCGCCCTGCACGCGCAGGCCGCGCCCGCGCCGGACCAGTTCGTTGATGACTGCCTCCGTGAAACGGTGCTCGATCTTGTAGCGCAGCGCCTGGTTCTGAAAAGCCGGCACGGCGACGGTGCGTATACGCGTCGGCAGTTGATTCTTCGTGACGGGCTTATAGCACTCCGTGAAGCCGGACGCGAAGAGGAGCAGACTGAAAAGCGCAATCGTGCGCCAGACTCTGCGTGTAAAACTCATCAAACTTTTCTCCATAACGTGTCGCCGAAACTGCCGAGGAACGCAGATAGTATGAGCCAACATGCGAGCAAGTCAAATACGGCCGCTCGGAAACTTCAGGCATGGGGCGGCCCTTTCAGGCTCGAACCGCGCGCCTGATGGCGTCGGCCACGCGCACGGTCTCGACGGCGGCGCGTACGTCGTGCACGCGGACGATGTGCGCGCCGTAGAGGACGGCGGCCGTGACGGTCGCCATCGTTCCGTGAAGGCGTTCGGTTGTGGGCGCGCCCGCGAGCAGGTGGCCGATGAAAGATTTTCGGGAGGTGCCGACGAGGACGGGAAAGTCCGCGAAGAGGCGCGCGAACTCTTCGAGCTTGGCGAGCAGTTCGACGTTCTGCTCCCGGCTCTTGCCAAAGCCTATGCCTGGGTCAACGACTATCGCGGCGCGCTCGACGCCGCGGCGCAACGCCTCCGCGACGCTCGCGCCGAGGCTCGTCTCCACTTCCGCCATGATTTCGGGGACGGGCGGGAGACTGTGCATCGTCTCCGCACGCCCTCGCGAGTGCATGAGGATGAGGCCGGCGCGCGCCTGCGCCGCCTCGTCCGCCAGCCGCGGGTCGAAGCGCAGGCCCGAAATGTCGTTGACGATTTCCGCCCCGGCGTCGAGCGCGGCGCGCGCGACCGTCGCCTTCGTCGTGTCTATAGAGATTGGCACAGTCGCCTTTTTCGATAACCTTTCGATGACCGGCACGACGCGCCGCAACTCTTCTTCCGCGGGCACGCTTCCAGCCGCCCCCGGCCGCGTGGATTCCCCGCCGATATCCAGTATGTCCGCGCCCTCCGCGATCATCTCCTCGGCGCGCGCCACGGCGCGCTCAAGCGTGTGAAACTGCCCGCCGTCGCTGAAACTGTCAGGCGTGACGTTGAGCACGCCCATCACAAGGGAGCGTTCGCCGACGCTGACCGCGCGGTGTGCCAATTTCCATTCACGTTGTGCCATAAGAATCGAGCCGTCTATGGACGGATTTTACCCGAAGAGGAATCGGCTTGACAGGCGTCCGCGTGGGTAATAGAGTCGTGCTACTTCGGACGGTAGGAATCCGAAGCCTGACTCGGCCTCGCAAAACTTCCATCAAGCCGAGTCAAAAAGGCGAATTGCCGCTTTCTTCAACCAGCCGGAAGCTCTCTCCCCGATGCAGATGAGGATGAGGAGAATTTTGAGGGCCAGAAATTTCGCGCCGCCGACTCTTTTGCTGTTCGCGGCGGGGCTGCTCTGGGCCTGCTCGACGGCCGTTCGGCCGCAGTCGCGCGCTCCCCTCGAAACAGAGCCCACGGCCCGGCAGACGGTGGCCGCGAAGGCGCTCCCGGCCACGCCGACGCGCGAGACGCTCGCCGCGGCGAGCCTCGGCGGAAAGTCTCTGCCCTACCGCGTGCTCCTGCCTGCGGACTACGCGACGAGTTCCAGGCGCTACCCCGTGCTCTACCTTTTGCACGGGCTGACGGGCAACGAGAACGACTGGTGGGAACGGTCGAAGCTTACTGAATACGCCGCGCGCTATCATTTGATTGTCGTCACGCCGGGCGTCGGAGATAGCTGGTATGCCAACAGCGCGAGCGACCCGGCGTCGCGCTATGAGGACGCGATCATGCGCGACCTGATACCGCACATTGACGCGCAATACCGCACGCTCGCCAAAAGAGAGGGGCGCGCTGTCGCGGGCCTCTCGATGGGCGGCCTGGGCGCGCTGAAATTCGCGCTCCGCTACCCGGAGATGTTCGCTTTCGCCGGAAGCTTCAGCGGCGCTTTCGACGTGCCGCTGACGGCTTCCTTAGGTAAGAAGCCGAGCGCGCGTATGCTGAATGAGTTGCACAAGGTCTTCGGCGACGAGAAGAGCCAGGCGCGGCGCGACAACGATCTATTCGCGCTGGTCCGACGCGAGACGCCGAAGGGGATGAGCTTCCCCTACCTGTACGTCTCGACCGGCAAGAGCGACCCTCTGCCGCAGGTGGCCGACAGCAACCCGCGCTTCGCCGAAGCCATTCGCGCGCGTAAGCTCAAGCACGAATACTACGAGCGGCCCGGCACGCACGACTGGAAGTTTTGGGACTCCGAGATAGAGTTCATGCTCGGACGCCTCTGCGTCGTGATGCCGCAAATTTGTTCCTGACGAATCGTCCACACCTCGTCCAAAGATAAAGAGATTTCATGGTGAGACAACGGCGCGTTAACCCTCGGCCCGGCCGGGCGACAAGGTTTTTTGTAAAGGAGTTTTTTAAGATGAGAGCGAATCGCCCCCATTTCGCTTTGTTGAGCGTGCTGGCAGTCCTCCTGTTTTCCGCGGCCTGCCAGCGGACGCCCACGAAAGAGACCACGCGCATCGGCATCGTCCCCGTCACGCACGTCGCCGTGGGCAAGTCCGCGCGTTTGAGCGCCTACCGCGAATACCGCATGGCGTCTGGCGACCCGGACGCGGCCTACGCCGCGACCGCCGAAGCTCTCCCGCGCGAGATGGTCGCGGCCAAGTGGAGCGTCTCCGACGGCGCGCTCGCGAGCGTCAGCGAAGACGGCAGCCTCTCTGCGCTGAAGGCTGGGAAGCGTCCGCGTCAAAGGCGTGTGGGAGAACTTCGAGACGGAGACGACCGTCAAGGTAGTAAAGAATTTGCCGGTCGCGTACCTGCCGCAGGTAACTGCGGCGGGGACGAATTGCCTGCCGCAATCAATCGCGCTTAACCTCGGCGAGGACCGTGCGCTGCGATTCCAGTTGGGTTTCAACGACAATCAATGTCGCGCGGTCACGGTCGAGACGAAAGCTCCCGACGGGCAGTTGCCCTGGAAGTTCGAGTTTGACGGAGGCGCGCTCGAAGTGACGAATGCACATGGGCCAATCGTGAGCGGCGCGGCGCGGCTCAACGCGGGCGGCGCAATCGAGTTCACGGCGTGGGCCGAGGGCGAAGGGACTTTCCCGTTCTCGCTCGCCAACAAAACTATCTTGCTGACGGGCGACTCGATGTCCGAAGGCATCGGGTGGAGTTTTAAGGAGAAGGTCCAGGCCGCGGGCGGGAAGTTGATAGTTCAACCGTGGTACAGCTCGACGACCGTCGGGTGGGGAGCCGAGCGCCGCCTGAGCCAGTACATAGAGCGCTACCGCCCGGACGTGGTCTTCATCGCGCTTGGCTCGAACGAGATTTTCACGACTGACTTGCCGAACCGCGCCGCCGCCATCCGCAGCATCACGGCGGAACTCGGAGAGATTCCCGCCTACTGGATAGGGCCGCCGAGTTGGAAGCCGGATAAAGGAATCGTCTACACCATCGAAGAGAACTTTCGCCCCGGCTACTTCTACAATTCAAACGACCTCGTTGTCCCCCGCCGCAAGGACGGCGCGCACCCGACCGTTGAAGGCTACGTCACCTGGACAGAGTTAATCTGGAAGTGGTGGGCGCGGACGGTGTAAGAGCTGTCGGTGCCGAATGCACACGCGTTCCCAGTTTTAATCCATGCAGACCTTGAAACAGAGGTTCGGTCCTTACGCTGCCCCCTTGACGCTGCCGCGCCCCGCCAGCGGTAGACCTATTCGATAAGGAGGTGCCTTCGTGCCCAGAACTCTACAGACAGGCGTCTTTCAGGTGTCACGTCAAACGAGAATCCTCTGTTTGATAGTCAGCGTGGTGTTTTGTCTGGTGATGATCTTGACGGGCGGGGAGCGGGCGGGGGCGGCCGGCGGCAACCTGGACACCTCGTTTAATCCTGGCGGCGCGGGGGTGGACGGCATTGTGTATGCGGTGGCTGTGCTGCCGGACGGCAAGACTCTCATCGGCGGAGGATTCAGCAGCTACAACGGTAACGCCGCGGCCAGCGATAGCATTACCCGGCTCAATGCCAACGGCACGCTCGACACGACCTTCAATCCGGGCGGCCTGGGGGTCAACGGCACTGTAAATGCGATTGCCGTGCAGCCGGACGGCAAAATCCTCATCGGTGGACAATTCACCCACTACAACGGTGACGGTGCGGCCAGCGATGGCATCGTCCGGCTCAACTCAAACGGCACGCTCGACACGACATTCAATTATGGCGGCGCGGGGGCGGACCTCACTGTCTTTGCGATGGCCGTGCAGGCTGACGGCAAGGTCATCATCGGTGGCTCATTCCTCAGCTACAACGGTGGTGCGGCCATTCGGATTGCCCGGCTTAACACAAACGGCACGCTCGACGCGACTTTCAATCCGGGCGGCGCGGGGACGGACGGCATTGTGCTGGCGATTGCCGTGCAGCCGGACGGCAAGGCCATCATCGGGGGAGCATTCACTAGCTACAACGGTAACGCTGCGGCCAGCGATTACGTGATGCGGCTCAGCGGCAACGGCGCACGCGACACCTCTTTCAATGTTGGCGGCGCTGGGGCGGATTTCAATGTGAATGCTTTGGCCGTGCAACCGGGCGGCAAGATCGTTATCGGGGGCGGATTCAGCAGCTACAACGGCAACGGCGCGGCCAGTGACAGGATCGCCCGGCTCAACACGAACGGGACGCTCGACACGACTTTCAATTCAGGCGGCGCGGGGGCGGATAGCGCTGTGTATGCCGTGGCCGTGCAGACTGACGGGAAGGTGCTGCTCGGCGGACAATTCACGAGCTACAACAGTGACAGTGCGGCCAGCGATTACGTTGCCAGGCTGAATGCCAACGGCACGCTCGACACTTCGTTCAATTATGGCGGCGCGGGGGCGGATAACAAGGTGAATGCTGTGGCCGTACAGCCGGACGGCAAGGTCGTCATCGGGGGAGAATTCACCAGCTACAATGGTAACGCCGCGGTCGGCGATTTCGTTGCGCGGCTGCTGCCGGCGACGGGCGCGATAGCATTCTCCTCTGCCACCTACAACGTGGACGAGACGGGCGGCAACGCGGCCTTCGCTTTGACGCGGACGGGCGGCACGGATAACAGGGCGGTCGCCAAAGTGACGCTCACGAACGGCACGACCACGGCGGCCGATTACCGCTTACAGCCCGGCACGCTCGACACGACCTTCAATTATGGCGGCGTGGGGGCGGATAGCGATGTGTTAGCGGTGGCCTTACAACCAGACGGTAAAGCCCTCATCGGCGGATACTTCACCAGCTACAACGGTAACGCCGCGGCCAGCGATTACGTTACCCGGCTCAACTCGAACGGCACGCTCGACACAACCTTCAATCCGGGCGGCGCGGGGGCAGGCAGCACCGTACATGCGATTGCCGTGCAGCCGGACGGCAAGATCATTATGGTCGGTGATTTCACCAGCTACAACGGTAACGCTGCGGCCAGTGATAGGGTTGCCCGGCTCAACGCCAACGGCACGCTCGACACCTCGTTTAATCCTGGCGGCCAGGGGTTGAATAGCTCTACGTTTGCAGTGGCCGTGCAGCCTGACGGCAAGATACTCATCGGCGGATTTTTCACCGGCTACAACGGTGACAGTGCGGCCAGTGATAAGATTGCCCGCCTCAACGCCAACGGCACGCTCGACACGACCTTCAATTATGGCGGCGCGGGGCCGGATTTCATGGTGCTATCGATTGCCGTGCAGCCGGACGGGAAGATCATTATCGGCGGATATTTCGTCAGCTATAACGGTGACGGTGCAGCCAGCGATAGCGTTATGCGGCTCAACGCCGACGGCACGCTCGACACCACCTTCAATCCGGGTGGCGCGGGGGCAGATGCACAGGTGAATGGGGTGGTCTTGCAGCCGGACGGCAAGATCCTCATCGTGGGCTACTTCACCAGCTACAACGGTAATGGCGCGGCCAGCAACAACATCGCTCGGCTCAACGCCAACGGGACGCTCGACACCACCTTCAATCCTGGCGGCGCGGGGACGGATTACGCTGTGCTAGGGATTGCCTTGCAGGCGGACGGCAAGATCATCATCGGGGGCTTCTTCACCAGCTATAACGGTAATGGCGCGGCCAGCGATGAGATTTCCCGGCTCAACTCGAACGGCACTCTCGACACCACATTCAATCCGGGCGGCGCGGGGGTGAGTATCCAGGTGAACGAGCTGGCCGTGCAGGCCGACGGCAAGATCATCATCGGGGGCCAGATCACTGACTATAACGGTGACCCCGCGGCCCCCGATAACGTTGCGCGGCTCGCCGGCGACCTCTTCGTCACCTGGCCCGCCGGCGATGCCTCCAACAAGATCGTCCAACTCCCCATCGTCAACGACGCGGTTTACGAAGGCAACGAGACCCTCAACCTCGCGCTCAGCATCCTCGCTGGCGGTGCCACGCTCGGCGCTCCGGCGACATCCGTGCTGACGATTGTGGATAACGAGACACAGCCCACGCTCTCCATCAACAATGTGACGGTGACGGAAGGCAATAGCGGAGTCGCCAACGCCACCTTTACCGTCAGCTTGTCTGGTGCGAGCAGTAAGAGTGTGACGGTCAAGTACGCGACCGCTAACGTGACGGCCACAGCGCCCGCGGATTACACCGCAGTGCCTTTGACGACGCTCACCTTCGCGCCGGGGCAGACCAGTAAGACTGTGAACGTGGCAGTCAAGGGAGACCTGATAGACGAGCTGGACGAGAGCTTCAAGGTCGTGCTCTCCAACCCAACTAACGCGTCCATCGGGACGCCGCTGGGCGCGGGCGTCGGCGGCATCATAGACAACGACACCTCGGCCATCACGGTCACTAACGCCGCGGTGACGGAGCCGGACAGCGGAACTATCGGGATGGTTTTCACTGTCAAACTCTCTGTGGCGAACAATCGCACCGTGACGGTCAAATACCAGACGGCGAACAACACAGCCGTCGCCCCGGCGGATTACACGGCCGTCGGGCTGACCACGCTGACCTTCAGCCCAGGGGAGACCAGCAAGACCGTCACGGTCCTGGTGAAAGGCGAGACTCTCAAAGAGCCGCACGAGACCCTCTTCGTGAACCTCTCAAGTCCAGTCAATGCGACGATTGCCGACAATCAGGGGCAGGGTACGATTCTCAACGACGACTAGAGCGGTTTGCACGCCAGTTGATTCGTTTCTCAGACGCCGGGAGGTGCGCTAATCAGGCCCCGCCAGATGAATTTTTCTATCTGCCGCCGGTGGCGCAGGATGTGCACGACGGCGTGCTCCATCAACCCCTCTACGTTATAGACCACTCCCCAACGGCTGTTGATGACTGTGCCAGTTATCTCCTCGTCGCTCATCTCCCACCTGCCCTCTAAAGTCTGGATGGTGTATCGGAGCGCCGCGTCCAACTGCTCTAATGATTCCTGCTGAGAGAGGAGTCTGGGCTGCGGGCGGCTGGACGCGATTGCGAATTGCTCCCTGATGTAGTCGGCGTAATTGTAGCCGGCCCTGACCACGTGGGACATGATGGTTTGCACCGAACGGCAGTCCTCATCCTTCGTCTCAGAGTCCACGACCCGCACGAAATCATCTTCGGGGATTCGCTCGATTAAGCGCGCGAGGTCTGACGCCGCGCGCTCGTACTCATCCATCAACGCCCCTATGGCACCGCTCCGGTATGTCTCTCTCATCAACTTCGTGACCTCACACTAATCCGCCGCCGGTTGTTAAAGACGCGTTACCGGCGAATCATCGTCGCCAGCATCGTCGCGACCAGTTTCGTCTCGCCGCCCGACAGGGCGTGGACATCGCCCCTCGTCACCGTCAACGTCTTCCCTGCTTTCAGGACTCTGGCCTCCGCGACGAACACTTCGCCCGCCGCCGGCCGCAAGAGGTTCACCTTGAACTCCACGCTCAGGACTTCCGAGCCGGCGGGCATCAGCGTGTAGGCCGCATACCCGCACGCGCTGTCGGCAATGGTCGTCAGGATGCCGGCGTGTATGAAACCGTCCTGCTGCGTCAGGTCACGCCTGTAGGGGAGCGCTATATCCACGGCCCCCGGCTCGACCCGCCTGAGGCTCGCGCCGATCAGGCTCATGACGTGCTGACGCGAAAAGTTTTCACGGACCCGCCTCTCGAAATCCGCGTCCTGAATCTGGAAGGAAGACATGTAAAGTTAATAACAGGTAGGCTCCTTATTAACAACCAAACATCTCCACGGTCGCTCCACTTCCCCTGTCTTAATTCCCCCCTCTCGCCGTAAGTCTTCAGGTGCTCTTCGCTCGTAATGAGCCACATGAATTTTAGGGCGCGCAACCAGACCGTAGAGGGCTACATCACCTGGCCGGAGAGATCATCTGGAAATGGTGAGCGAGGACGGTTTGAGCGGGGCTTAGCTCCGATTAGAGTTCTCAACTATGACCGGATGTCAGCTTGCTGCGAATGAAATTAGCCATTCGCGCAAGTTCTTTATCGGAGTTCTTAAATACTTGTCTCTGCCGTAATCCCCTGGGCAGGTCTGAGGGTGACATATTCTCAATTACCGTGAAGATTTCCCCGCGAGGTTTAAAGCCTTCGATAAAGTCTTGCAAAAAACTGTCCCATTCGTACTCGACCCAACTGGATGTAAGGTTTTCACGCGTTGTGCCCACGGCTATCAGGATGGTTGAACGCTCAAGGGCGTTATCTATCGCTTTCTTGTAAGCTGACGTACCTGCGCGCTCAAGCGAATCAAGGCTGAAAAACACTGAGAACCCCTGCCCCCTAAGGAATCTCACCAAATTTCGAGCGATGGCACAATCTCTGGTCTCCTCCCCGTCATCGTCAAGGTGCTTGAAGGAGACAAAGATTTCGATCTCTGATTCCGGCGGCTTGGCGTAAAAGGCCGGGCGCGCGGGAATGATGTCGGGCTTGGTTTCGTCGGGCTCATCCGGCTGTTGAGCAGTCGGGCGGGCCTCCTCGTCTAGATATCGTCGAAGGTTCGCAACTGAGATGGCGGCCTTCTCCTTAAATTCCTCCAGGCTGTTGAAGATGGCATAAACGCGATGGACCTGTGAATCCGGCCCCATCCCTTTCGCCAGCTCCCGGAAGGCGTTCAGTTTCTCTCTCTTCGCGGTATCTAATTCGACGTCCGCCTCAGTCAGCTTATGCTCCTCACCCATGATGAAAAGCAGGATGGGGCGATTAGAGTCTCAGGGCTTCGTCGAACTCAAGCTCGGTGATGGAGACGCCGCCGGGATTTAGCTTCGGACTCTCGGGCGTCCGACCGTATTTGCGGCTGATGACGCCGATGTAAGCCGAGCCGTCCCGCACCATCTTGAGGGAAGAATCAATGACATTGAGCGCGGGCTTGGCCGAGTCGTTCTCCATGGCGACATCGGTGAGCCCATTCCCCTTGATGGCTTTGATGAGCGCGGCCCGATGGTCTTTCAGGTCCGTGAAGGTGCTGGAGATCGTGACCCCCTGGTAGCGCAGCGGGGCGTGCGGATTATCTTTTACCATGACGGTTCACAGTTATCCTGTCTTATGAGGAATCGGTAAGCTCCGTGAAGTGAGTTGCAGACGTTGACGGCCGATCCACCTTTCACGATTTAACTCCCGCCGGTCTGGTAATAGGTCTGTATATGCTTTTCGCCGCTGATGAGCCACTGCGAGCCGACCTTCGAGAGAATCATTAGGTTGCGCGACTTCCCCTTGACCTCGCGCTCGACGCCCTTCCAGTCGTAAGTGTTGTCGTAAGCGACCGTCGCCTCCGTCTGCGACGGATTTATCTCGACCGCGAAGTTATCCAGCCGAACGTCAATCGAAGGGAAATCGGTGAACATCTTCTGGCGGTTGTCAGACACATGCTTTCGGCTCACGCCATTACTCCCGTAGAAAGGGCTCACGCGCTCTGCGTAGAGTCTTAGATTATTGTCCAGGTCGCGCATCCTGAGGGTCTCCGCCCAGGCGTTGACGACGGACATGACTTCAGACCGCGCGCGCGATTTACGAATCACGGAGTAGGTCACCGCGATGGCGACTCCCGCCACCAGGATTCCGGCGGCGACCCACAGGAGCAGCTTTCGATTGGCCCAAAACGAACTGCCCCGCCCGCCCGCGTCACGCCTGACCGTCTGCTGCAAAAGGGGAGCGGGCGAAGGCTCTCCACTGCCTGAAGGCGACGCGGCTGCCGCGCTCGCGGATTGGCCCAACAGCAACTCCAGTTTGTTCGCCAACTCTTGCAAGTGGTCTTCCAGCGGCGGGGTCAGGGCGTCCAGCCAGTGCGTCACGTCGAGGTAGTATTCCATGGATTTGGAGGGCATGACGTCCTGTATGCGGAACGGGACGACCGCCACGCCCTTCTCGACGGCGTGGTTCACTTCCCGCATGATCTGCCGCGACTGGTTGGCGGTTTCGGAGAAGACGAGGACCATCGCCCGGCTCGCTTCGATGGCGTCAATGATTGACCCGCCCCACTCCCGGCCGGGCAGCACGTCTCTGGGCGCGATCCAGCAGCGTATGCCCCTGGCCTCCAGCGTCGCGCAGGCGGCGTCGGCCACAGCTTTGTCCTGCGATGAGTAACTAATGAACACGTCGTGTGCCATGAGAGTCAACTCCTCCGGGAACGCGTGAATGGCGGGCGTGAAAAGACAGGCGCGTGAGACCTGCTTGCGAATCAAGGTGCGCTGCCGGAGACTTCTATGCTAACGACGGCAGTAAGTCAATAACTATTTCGCGCGGCAGCGGGCAAAAGAAGAGGCCGGCGTGAAGTTCATCACTTCACGCCGGCCTCTCTTGGTCGCCTTCGTCTGGTTTAAGCCGTCGCAGGGTTGCTCCCGGTAATCGGGGGCAGGATCGGCTTGAGCGGTTTGGCCGCGGGCTCCTTGAGCTGCGGCTTCTCGTCGTCCTTGGTCGTCGGCCCGCTGTCGTCGTCGAGCGGGAGGCCCGCGACGATCCGGCGAATCTGCACGCCGTCGAGCGACTCGCGCTCCAACAGGGTCTCGGAGAGGCGCACCATCGTGTCGCGGTTCTCCTCGATGATCTGCTTGGCACGCTCGTACTGGTCGGAGACGATCTTCTTGACCTCCTGGTCAATCTTGATCGCGGTGTCCTCCGAGAAGTCGCGGTGCTGCGCGATCTCGCGGCCGAGGAAGATTTGCTCCTCCTTCTTGCCGAAGGTCAACGGCCCCAGTTCCGACATGCCGTACTCGCAGACCATCGCGCGGGCCAATTCCGTCGCGCGCTCTATGTCGTTCGACGCGCCCGTCGTGATGCTGTCGAGGAACACGGCCTCGGCGATGCGCCCGCCCATCAGGATGGCAATCTGGCCCAGCAGATACTCCTTCGAGTAGTTGTGGCGGTCGCCCTCCGGAAGTTGCTGCGTCACGCCCAACGCCATCCCGCGCGGGATGATCGTCACCTTGTGGACGGGGTCCGCGTTCGGCACTTTCAGGCCGACGAGCGTGTGGCCCGCCTCGTGGTAAGCCGTGATGCGCTTCTCCTCGTTGGAGATGACCATTGACTTGCGCTCGGCCCCCATCAGGACCTTGTCCTTCGCCAACTCGAAGTCCGGCATGGCGACGAGCTTCTTGTTATAGCGCGCCGCGTTCAGGGCGGCCTCGTTGACGAGGTTCGCCAAATCAGCGCCCGTAAATCCCGGCGTGCCGCGCGCGATGACGGAGATGTCCACGTCCTCGCCCAAAGGAATCTTGCGCGTGTGGACTTTCAGGATGCCTTCGCGCCCGCGCACATCGGGCCGCGAGACGACGACGCGACGGTCGAAGCGTCCGGGCCGAAGCAGCGCCGGGTCCAAAACGTCCGGCCTGTTGGTCGAAGCTATCAGGATGACTCCGTCGTTCGACTCGAAGCCGTCCATCTCGACGAGCAACTGGTTCAAGGTCTGCTCGCGCTCGTCGTGTCCGCCACCAAGGCCAGCGCCGCGGTGACGGCCGACGGCGTCAATCTCGTCTATGAAGATGATGCACGGCGCGTTCTTCTTGCCCTGCTCGAAGAGGTCGCGCACGCGCGAGGCACCGACGCCGACGAACATCTCCACGAAGTCGGAGCCCGAGATGGAGAAGAAGGGCACGTTGGCCTCGCCCGCGATGGCGCGCGCCAGCAGCGTCTTGCCGGTTCCCGGCGGCCCCATCATCAGGACGCCTTTCGGAATGCGGCCTCCGAGCTTCTGAAACTTTTGCGGCTCCTTGAGGAATTCGATGATCTCCTGCAACTCCTCTTTGGCCTCTTCGACGCCCGCCACGTCCTTGAACGTGACGCGCTTCTGCTGGTTGTTGAGAAGCTTCGCGCGCGACTTGCCAAAACTAAGAGCCTTGTTGCCGCCCGACTGCATCTGCCGCAGCATGAAGATCCAGATGCCGACGATGAAGAGGATGGGAGCCCAGCTCAGGAGCACGCCCCAGAGCATGCTGTTGCTGGTCGGGTCTTCTTCGACCTTCTCGACCTTTGCCTTCCCGTTGGCGTCCTTCTCGGTCGCCTTCTTCATCAGCTCGGCTTTGCGAAACTCATTCGCCAGCGGCGCACGAAATTCGTTGCCGCCCTTGTCGGCCGCGACGACTTCCTGCTGCTTGAAGACGAGCTGCTTCAACTCGCCGCTGTCAATCTTGGCTTCAAGGGCGGTCTGGTCAATCTGCGACGGGTTCTTGCTCTGCGGGTTCGCGAAGAACTTGTAGAGCAGCAGCGCCCCGACCACGATGAACATCCAGAAAATTATTTGTCTAGCCGTAGAACTCAAAATTTTCCAAGCCTCCGGTGCAGATGATACCCCATCCGAGCACCTTTTGTCGCTCCCGACAACTTCAAAATTGGTCCGCGCCGGCCGGGGGAGCGAACTCTGGTTAAATCCGGCCTGAAACCGCTCGTTTAAGATGCCCCGCACCGCCCGCGAGTTGCGCTTTCAGCCTGGACGGGCCGCCTCTCAAAACCGTCAACCTTTTGTCACGAATCCTGGCCGGCGCGCGCGAAAGTCGCGATGTGGGGCAATCCGCGCCAGCGGTCCTGGAAGCCCAGCCCATAGCCGAAGACGTAATTCTCGTGCGTCTCGAAGGCACGCCAGTCCGGTTCGAGCTGGACGCGCCGCCCGTCCGGCTTGTCAATCAGCACGCAAAGTTTGACGCTCGCGGCACCGCGCGCGCCAAGCTGCTTCATCAGATACTCCTGTGTAACGCCCGTGTCGAGCACGCCTTCGACCAGGAGAACGTCGCGGCGCGAGAGGTCAACCGGTGTCGAGAAGGAGATGTCCTGGACGCCGCCGATGGCGTGGTGGTCGTAGCGCAGAAAGGCCGTGCGACACGGGACGTTGATGGCGCGCAAGAGGTCCGCCAGAAAGACGAAGCTGTCGTCAAGAACGCCCAACACTGTGAAGTCGCGTCCCTCGTAAGCGCTGCCAATCTCGCGCGCCAGGGCCTGGATTCTCCCGGCGATTTCCGCCGCGCCGTAAACCTCTACAATCTCGTCCGTCATAATGAAGCGCGCCCCGCTTTCGTCCGAAAGAGCCCAACAAACCGAAAAACCGCCTGCGAAATTGAGGCGGCAAATCAAAAACGATTGTAGACAGGAGCGCCTCCTTTTTCAACCTATTTAACACGGGCCGCTGAAATTAAAAGGGGCGAGCATCAATGATGCTCGCCCCTCAGGTTATTTTTACCGCAGGCGGTACTGACATGAACGCCTTGCCGAAGTCGCTAACGTCCGAACCGCTGTCTGTACTCGGGCGAGTTGACGAAGCCTGAGAGCACGCTCATAGGTACTGTCGCCCCGGCCTTCTTCGCCTCCGCCAACCACAGTTTGTATCCGGCCTCGTCCGGCTCGCGCCTCAGGTAGGTGAAGTAGTGTGCCAGCACGAGCGCGTCGTTGCGCCAACTGTCTTTGACTTCGTCGGCACCCAAGACTTCCAGCAGCACTTCGGCGCGCGTCTTCTCCTTCCTGGTCAGGCGGCCCAACAGTTCAGACCTGGCGATTGGCTTGAGGCCGGAGTTGCCGACCACTGAGTTGACGAACTCGCGATCCGTCTTCCTCGCCTGACGCTCGGCCGCCGCCAGCCACCGCGCCACGTAATCGCGCACGCGCGCCGTCTTCTCCTCGCCCGACAGTTCCACACCTGATTGCTCGCCCGACGCCAACTCGTGCAACTCGCGCACGAACTCGCGGTACTGCGGGGCTCGATTCAGGGCAGCCCTGTAAAGGCCGTAGATCAACTGCGCCTTGAACTGGTGCTCGTCCGAAAGTAGCAGGCTCGCGGAGACAGCATCGCGGCTGCACGTCGCGTCGCCGGCCGGGCATTCGTTCAACTTCTTGACGAGCGCTGACAATTCCTCCGGCTCGGGCTCGCGCCCGAGCGTGTCCACGAACTGCTGGCGCACGAAGAACTGCGCGTCGTCCAGAGGATTGACGGCCCCTTCGGCGTTGTCGTTATCCGCGACCTTGACCTCGGCCGTGGAGTTGCCGCCGGGGACGGCCCGTCCCTCGCTGACCGAGAGGCTCAGGCTCAGACTCTCCTCACCTTCCGCGTAAGCGTCGTCAGTGATGAAGACGCTGAAGCTCCTGGACTCTTCGCCGGGGGCGAAGCTGAGTTGGCCCAGGGCCGCGCCGTAATCGGAACGGTCGGAGGCCGTCGCGTCGGCGGTCGCGTATTCAACGACAAGCGCTTCGGACGTGTCACCGTCGCGGCGGACGGTGACATCCAGACGGCCGTCGCCTTCGCCCGCGCTGTAGAGGGCTTCAGCGAACTCAACCGTCGAAGCGGCCTCCTTGGCTGAAGTAGATTGCTCGGTCTTCGACGCCGACGCCCCGTCGTTGTCCGTGATCGTGGCGACGCCGACCCCGTCCGCAATCGTCGCGTTCGTCGCGCCGCTGAGCGTGAGATTGAAAGTCTCGTTCGCCTCTTCGAGCGCGTCGCCCTTGACGTAGACGGAAACCTCCTTGACGTTGCCGAGGCCGGCCCCGAAGGTCAGGGTGGTGAGCGGCTTCGCCGTGTAGTCGCCGGGCGCTAAGGCCGTGCCGTTGGACGTGGCAAAC
This sequence comes from uncultured Acidobacteriota bacterium, assembly GCA_963711585.1. Lineage (GTDB taxonomy): Bacteria > Acidobacteriota > Blastocatellia > Pyrinomonadales > Pyrinomonadaceae > QHXM01. Next base: position 19,592 of record CAVQEU010000004.1, read on the forward strand.
TTGACCGAAACGTTCTGCGTCGTCTGGCCGTCGAGGGTGACCGTGAAGGTGGCGAGGATCGCGCCGCTGTCGCCCTCTGTCACGACCACGTCATTGACCTTAAAGGCCGGGAGCGGGTCGTCGTCCGTGATGGTGCAGACGCCCTGGGCGGTGGCGAGGGTCGCGTTGTACGGGCTTGAGAGCAGGACTTTGAAAGTCTCCGTGTCAAGCTCGTCCCACGCGTCGCCCTGCACGACCACGTTGACGGTCTTGCTGGTCTGGCCCGGCTCGAAGGTGAGCGACGACGTGTCCACGCGCGTGTAGTCTAAGTAGGACGAGGCCGTGCCGTCTGCCGTCTCGTAGTTGACGTAGATGGTGTTACCGCTGGCAGCGGAGAGGCTGACGGTGAAAGCGGCGTTAGTTGTGCCGGTGCTGCCCTCTGTGACCGTGATGCTGTTGATGCTGATTTTGGGCGGCGCATCGTTGTCCATGATATAGCCGGCCGCATAGGTATAGTACGAGAGCACGGCGTTCGTGGGCGCCGAGAGCTGCACCTTGAAGTCTTCGTCCTCCTCGTCCGCGATGTCGCCCGTGACAGGCACGTTGATGTTGATGAGGGTCTGGCCCGGCGCGAAAGTCAGCGTGCCGCTCACGGGCGTATAGTCCGCGGGCGAGGCGGCCGTCCCGTTGACGGTCGCGTATTTGACGGTGACGGGCTGCGCGCTCGGCAAGGACAGCGACACCTTGAATGAAGCGTTCGTGCTGCCCGTGTTGCCCTCGGTCATGGTGACGTTCTCGATGCTGATGGTGGTCGGGTCATTGTCCAGGATTGTGCCGAGCGCCTGGCCGTCGGCGATGGTGCCGTTGGAAGCGCCGGAGAGTAGAACGGAGAAAGTCTCGTTCGGCTCGTCCCGCGTGTCGTCGTACACGGGGATGAGGATGGTCTGGCTGGTCTGGCCGGGCGCGAAATACGCCTGCCCGTTGTAGTATGACGCGTAGTCCTCGTAATTGGCCGTCCCGGGTTCCGCCCTGTAATAGAACTGCACGTAAAAGTCGCTGGCGCGCGACAGTTTGACGGTGAAGGCGGCATACGTCTGCTGGCCCGGAGTCCCTTCGATGACGGTCGTGTCGGCAATCGAAATCTGCGGGTCCGGCTCGTTGTCTGTGATGAAGACGATGGGGTTGTTGACGGCGAAGGCTTCGGCCGAACTGGAGAGCAGAACCCCGAACGCTTCGGTCAACTCGTCAATCGTGTCGCCGACGACAGGCACGGTCACGGTCTGAGAGGTGACGCCCGGCCCGAAGGTCAGCGTCCCCGAGACGGGCTGGTAATCGGTCCCGCTCGTCGCCGGCCCGACCCCTGTGTAAATGTCCCCAGTGGTGTAGGGGACCGTGATGGTCCGGCTGGTCGCCGCGCTCAACCTGACTGTCACCACGACATCCTTCGTCCCGGTGTCGCCCTCGACCACGCTCACGTAGTCCCCGGACAGGGTCAACGGTGTGTCGTTGCCCTGAATCCTCATGACGGCCGTGCCGTAAGCGCCCCTCGTTTCCAGGTCGGTGAGGCTGCTCAAGGTCAGTTGCACCAGTTCGTCCGGCTCCGTGACGTTGTCGTTTGCGACCGGGATATTGAAGGTCTTGATGGTTTCGCCGTCGGCGAAGACGAGCGTGCCGGAGGCGGCCGTGTAGTCCGTCCCGGCCTTTGCGGTCAAATCGCTGGTGGCGTACTTGACGGACAGTGTGCCCTTGCTCCCGCCGTTGCGGACGACCGTGATCTGCGCGCTGCCGATGTCCTCCAGGACGTTGATGCTGGCGGCGGAGAATTCCAGACTGCCTGTCGCCGCGCTCGCGTCGCAGGGTGAAAACTCCGAAGTGCTGCCCTCGGGGTCCGTGGCCGTGGCCGTAACCGTCTTGCCCGCTGGGAGCGGCTTGGGGATGACGAGGTTGATAATGGCGTTGCCGTTCGCGTCCGTCACGAGCTTCTTTGAATAGAAGAAGCGCGCGCCCTCGCCGTAGCCCAAAGCGTCGCAGGCCGTGTTGAGGTAGAAGTCCACGGTGTAGGTCGTGCTCGGTTTGGATTTGAGCGAGCCTTTGACGGCCGTGCCGGTGCCGCTGGGGGTGACGGAAGTCAGGACGGGGTAATTTTGCAGATTGTTGCCGCCCTCGTCCAAGTCGCTCTCGTCATTCTGCGACACGCCGTCCCCGCCCCACTCGATTCCGAGCCTGGCGTTGGAGAAGATGCTGTTATGACTGATGAGATTGCCCGTGCCGGTCGAGCCGGTCACGCCAGAGCCCCCGTTGAAGGCGATGACGTTTCCGGCGGCGTCCTGTGTCCCGCCGATGACGTTGTTCGAGCCGGTTGATATGACGATGCCGGACGACTTGTTCGGCAGCGGCGCGTTGCCCGCCGCGTTGAGTCCGATGTAATTGCCCTGGATCACGTTCCCGGTTATGTCGGAGTTGTAGTAGCCGCCGATTTGAATGCCGACCTGATTGCCGGAGATGACGTTGCGCGCGCTCGGCGTCAGCCCGCCGACGATGCTGCCTGCTGATGAAAGGACTACCCCGTGGCTCGGATTGTCCAGGGCCACGTTGCCGGTCAGGTCCGTGCCGATGTAGTTCCCCTGGACGGTGGATTTATTGCCCGAATAGTTGTAGTCGAGGGAGACGTTGCCGAAGCCGCCGTTGGCCGAAATGATATTACGCGCTTCGGGAGTCGTCCCCCCGATGAGAATCCCGTCGCCGGTGCTCACGCCGACGCCGCCGTTGCCGAGCGCCACGAGGCCCGTGATGTCCGTGCCGATGAAGTTGCCCTGTACCTTGCTGCCCGAGCCGCCGACGGTGACGCCGCTTCCGGTGTTACCCGAGATGACGTTCCTCGCGCCTGGCACGGTCCCGCCGATTAACGTGTTCGCGCCTTCGGCCCGTATGCCGATCTGGTTGCCGAGCTTCCTGGTGCCGGTCGCGTCGGTGCCGATGAGATTACCCTGGACCGTGTTCCCGGCGGCGCGGAGGATGATGCCCGTCGAATTGCCCGAGATGAGATTTCCCGCGCCCGGAGTGGTTCCCCCGATGAGGTTGCCGGACGTGGCATCAGGAGTGCCGCCGACGCTCAGTTCCAGACCGCTAATCCCGTTGGGGAGCGCCGCGGCCCCGGCCGCGTCCGTGCCGATGAAGTTGCCCTGAATCAGATTGTTCGTGGAATTGACGATGGAGAGTCCGCCATTACTGTTCCCCGAGATGACGTTGCGCGCGGCGGCGGTCGTCCCGCCGATGGTGTTGTTCGACGAATTGACGACGTAGATGCCGTAGTGATTCGGCCGCGGCAGTTTGCCGGTCGGGTCAAGGCCGACGTAGTTCCCCTGTATGACGTTGTTGCTGCTCTCCACGCGTATCCCGAATCCACTGAAACCTTGTATGACCAACCCGCGAATCGTGGAGTTGCCGCCGAGGAGCTTGAAGCCGTTGCCATCGCCGACCTGTGTGCCGTCGAGCACGATGAGGGGGGAGCCTGCGAAGCCCGGCTGCGTCGTGCCGTCAATAGTCAAGGCTTCCGTGATTTCCGGCAGCGCGACTCTGGTCACGATGGTCCTGGCGCCCGTGCCGGGGATTTTGAAGGTGATGATGTCGGCGCCGGGCGTGGAGTTGGCGTCCGTGATGGCCTGAAAGAGCGAGCCTGCGCCGTGGTCGTTCGCGTTGGTGACGACGAAGTTGAGTCGCCCGGCCCCGAAGTCCGCCGTCTGGTTGGCGCTCAAGCCGCTGAAAGTTTTATTCGCGGGAGTAAAGCTGAAGCCGAGGACGGCGGGCGTGACCGTGTAGTTGCCCCCGCCCGGAACCGTGAACGAGTAGCTGCCGTTGGCGTCTGTGGTCGCCACCCTGGTCTGCGAGCCGCTGAGTTTGACCTCCACGCCGACGAGGCTGCCCCCGTTGTTCGTGACCCGGCCGCTGATGGTGTAGAAAGGCGAGGTCGTGGCCGCGGCCTTGAAATTCACAATCTTGTCGCCGTTCAGGTTGGTGAAACTCTGGCCCGCTGGGGTGAAGCTGTACGAAGCCTTGGCGGCGCTGACGGTGAAACTGGCCCCGCCGGGCAGGTTCAGAAAGATGTAGCTGCCGTCCGTGTCCGTCACAGCCGATTTCAACTGCGCCCCGCCGAGCGTCACTTCCACACCGCTCAAGGGCGAACCGTCGGCGTTCAGCGCCTGGCCCTTGATGATGTAAGACATCCCGAGTTTCGTGATGAAGACGTCCTGGCCGCCGACGTTGAAAGGCTGGAAGGAGTTCGGCGTCGTCGGGAAGTCGGTCCCGGCGGTTCCAGTGATGTAAGCGTTGCCCTTGGTGTCAACGGCGACGCCGCCGCCAGAGCCTGGGGCGAGCAAAGTCGAATAGGCGAGCGCGCCGCCCGTCGGATTCACCTTGGTCACGAAGATGTCTTGAGAATACCAGTCGGACTGCACGCCCAAGTAAAGGGTCGAAGGCTTCAACGGGTTGACCACCATCGCCGTGGTGCCCGTGTACCTGAGCCCCTTATTGATCGCGCGCCAGTTCGCCCCGCCGTCCGTGCTCTTAAAGAGGCCGTTCGAGGTCAGCAGGTAAACGTTAGACGGGTTGGTGGGGTCGAGGACGACTTTACCGCCGAGAGCGTACGAGCGCGTCCAACTGGTCCCGCCGTTCGTGCTCTTGTAGACGGCATTACCCGCGGTGGCGAAGACGACCGCGGCGTCGGCCGGGCTGACGGCCACTGATTGGCTTCTGCCCAACTGCGTGGCGGCGAGACGCTGCCAGGTGCCGCCCGCGTTAGTGCTCTTGAATATCCCGGCCGAGGACAGGCTCGCGGCGGCGTAGATGGTCGTGGGCGTCGCCGGGCTAATCGCGAAGGAGAGGACGTTGGTGAGGCTCGACGTGCTGCTGCTCGGCTTCCAGGTCGCGCCGCCGTTGATGGTCTTGTAGATAGGCCCGGTCGTTCCCAGATAAAGGGTCGTGGGCGTCGCCGGGTCAATGGCGAGCGACGTGGGGTAATAGGAGGAGAGCCCGTTATTCATTCTAGTCCAGCTCTCCCCGCCGTCCGTGCTCTTATGCACTCCGCTCCCGTCGGGCGAGTCGCCGGCCTTGTAAACTGTGGACGGGGTGACCGGGTCCACGACTATCGCCAGGACCATGCCGGAGCTTATCTGTCTCCAATTATTGCCGCCGTCGGTGCTCTTGAATCCCCCCGATTGCGTCCCCGCGTAAACGGTCGAGGGAGTCTGTGGGTCAAGGGCGAGCGACCGGACCTGCCCGCCCTTCAAGCCGAAAGTGTTGTTGTCCCAGTTGCCGCCCGCGTCCGTGCTCTTGAATAAAGGACTCTTCGTGCGAATCGCCCCGGCGGCGAGCGGGTAGTCGCCCGAGTCCGTGTATCCGAGGACGTAAGCGTTGCCGGAACTGTCGAGCGCGACGCTATGCCCCGAATCGGTAACCTCCCCGCCCAGGTAGGTCGCGTAGACAAAACCATTGCCGGCCGGATTGAGCTTCACGAGGTAGGCGTCGTCGTTGCCGCCGCTCTCGGTCTGAAACGCGCCCGGAGTAGTCTTGAAACTCCAGTCGGCAGTGCCTGTGACGTAAGCGTTCCCGGAAACGTCAACAGCGATGCCCTGCCCCTCGCTGGCGTTCAGCCGTGTGGAATAGACGAGGGCGCTGCCGCCCAGGTTTAACTTCGCGGCGAAGGCATAGCCCGCCGCGTTCTGGATAGCGTTTTTGGAGGGGAAGTCATCGGAGAACGTCTTGCCCGTGACGTAGGCGTAGCCCGAGGCGTCCACGGCTATGGCGCTGCCGTCGTCGTGATACTGGCCGCCCATGTAGGTCGAGTAGGCCAGCGTGCCTGCCGGGCCGAACTTGGTGACGAAGACATCCGAGCCGCCTTTGAGGGTCGCCTGGTAGGCGCTCTTCAGCATGAAGTTCGGCGAGGCCGTCGAGCCTGTCACGTAGGCGCTGCCGCCGCCGTCCACGGCGATGGCGTAGCCTTCGTCGTGCCGCTCGCCGCCGAGGTAGGTGGAGTAGACCAGGGCAGTGCCGTTCGCGTTCAGCTTGGAGACGAAGGCTTCGTACTCGTTGAGCGTGTACTCGGTATTCAGGCTGCCCGCGGCGTAGACTTTCGCGCTCGCAGTCGGGTCAATAGCCAACGCGTTGATGTTGGTCGTCTCAAGGGTCTCGTAGACCTTGCTCCAACTGCCGCCGCCCGTGGTCGTCTTGTAGACCCGGCCGTTATGCGCGCCGAGATAAAGCGTGCCGGGGGCCGCGGGGTCCATCACCAGCGCGCGGGCCTGTGTGTAGGTGGGCAGGCCGGTATTGACGGCGACCCAGCTTGAGCCCGAATTGACGCTTTTGAAGACGCCGAAGCCGGTCCCGGCGTAGATGGTGGAAGGTGTGGACGGATTAATCGCCAGGGAGAAAACCGTCGTGGACGTGAGCCCATTGTTGACCTGCGCCCAGGTCGCGCCGCCGTTCGCGCTCTTGAAGACGCCGCCGCCGCCCGCGCCCACGTAAATGATCGCCGGGTTGACGGGGTTGATGGCGATGGCCCTGTGGTTGGAGTAGGTGAGGCCGGTGCCTGAAGACTTCCACGTGGCCCCGCTGTCTGTGCTCTTGTAGAAGTTGCCGGCCCCAGTGTAAAGCGTCGTAGGGGTCTTCGGGTCAATCGCCAGGGCGGTCGCCTGGTAGCCGGTCAGCCCCACGCTGACCGAAGCCCAAGTGTTCCCGCCGTCGGTGCTCTTATAAACGCCGGGGCCGCCAACGTTGTCAGGCGACAGTGTGGCGTAAAGCGTGGAGGGCGTTTTGGGGTTAATGACGAGCGCGGCGCAATAAGCGCTCGCGAACCCCGTGTTGAGCGCGTTCCAGGTGTTGCCGCCGTCAAGACTCTTAAAGATAGCTCCGCCCTTGTTCCAACGCCCTCCGGCGTAGATCGTGTTCGGGTTGCTCGGGTCAACGGCCAGGACGCTTACGTATCCCGGAGGCGTCCCGATGTTCTTGTTGCTCCAATGTGCGCCGCCGTCGCCGCTCTTGAGGAAGTTGCTGCCCTGGCCCTTGACGGCGTTAACGGTCGGGAAGTCAGACGAGTTAGTCCGCCCGGTGACGTAAGCGTTGCCGGAGGAGTCAACGTCAATGCCGTTGGCGGCCTCTTCGCCGTTGCCGCCGAGGTAGGTGGAATAGACGAGCGCCGTGCCAGAGGCGTTCAACTTCGTCACGAAAGCCTCGTCATAATAGGAGTCACTTTGGGGCTTGAGCGAGTTGGCCGTGGTCGGGAAATTGTTGGCTTGCGTGTAGCCCGTGACGTAAGCGTTGCCGGCGGCGTCAACGGCGATGGAGGAAGCGAATTCGTGGCCGCCCGAGCCCAACTCGGTCGAGTAGGCGATGACGGGGTCAATGACCAGAGTTTTGCTCTTGTCGAATTTCTCGACTTCGAAGACCACCTGCCCGCCGGGCTTGAGCACGTAGCGTCCGGGGACTTCCTGCTGCCGTCCGTCCTCTGCCGTCTGATACGCAAACGGCTTGTGCATGGTGACCACTTCGCCCGCGACCGTTATCAGCAGGTCGCCCCTGTCATTCAGCTTGAGGTCGTCCGCGCCCGTGAACTGAAGCTTGATGGACTCGGGCTTCGCACCGGGCGAGAGCACGAAGTCGTATTCCAGTTTTTGCTGGTTGCCATAGTAGACGAGGCCGATGCCCGGGTAGACTTCCTTGTATTCGACCCTGGTGAACGTGGGGAGGTTCGTGCGCCAGCGGCTTTCGTCGTTGCCGATGAGATAGTTGACCTTGCCCGGCAATTCATCCACGCCCGCGACGCGCGGCTCACTATTCGCGCCGACCAACTCCATACGCAGCACGCGGCGCGTCTTCTGGGGCGAGGGCTGCGGCGAGGCCGCGGGCGACGGCGAGGGAGAAGACGCAGGGGAACGTCGCGGGGGAAGCCGTGGGTGACGGCTTGGCGGCCGGCTTCGGAGCCGGTTTAGCCTGCGAGCGGATCAAGACCAGCACCGCCTCGTTCGCGGTCAGGTAAAGACTGTAGCCCTTGCCGCGCGACATGAATTTAACGCGCTCGTCGGTCTGTCCTTCGTTGGCGACAAAGCTCATCGGGAGTTTGCCATAGGCTTCACCGATTTTGGCTTTATCAACTTGCTCTGACGGGGCCGCTCCTTCGGCGGGCGAAGCGGTCGTGTCCGACGCCGCCTCCCCTGCGTTGGCTAGGAAAAAGAGACCGAGGACGACGACGGCTGCAATGAGGCAGACTACGGGCGTGAATATGCGAGAGCGGGGCATTCGTATGACTCCGAAAACGTAAGACTTCAGATTGTCGGAAGGCTGAAGTTAGGGTTGAGGACGATTACGCACAAGCGGTCGTGCGGCTTGCCGGATGTCCGGTTGAGTCCAAGAACAGGCACCCTTTCTGGGAGGATGCCTTCATGGGCGAACGGGCATTTTAGACTAAATTCACAAAATTACAAGTCCCCGAAAACTGTGCCATGCCAGAGCGCCAATGCCCCGCGCGCCTGACGGCAAATGAGAAAGGCGGGCCAAATTTGACTCGCCTTTTTCCGCATGAAGTCTGTCGCATAAAACCCCAAAATCACGACGGGCTTTCGATGGCCCAAAACCTGTTTTCGTTGCATGCGAACCGGCAACAAAATGCGGCCAAAAGCTCTTACATCTCGCACTAGCGCTCCGTGCCGTGCGCGTTGCTTCCGCCCCGGCGCGACGGTCTTTGACCCGGCCCGCGTCACGGCCTACCGCTCCCCCAGTTGATAGACCGCAGTCTCCGGGTGATACGCCTTCCAGTCGAACCAGTAGTCGTTAAGCACGGCCACTTTCGTTAACTGATGCCCGGCGAGCGCACCCTTAGTCGCCCGCCCGGCGAAGTCCCACTCGCTGCCCGTCTCCGCGTCAACCATCAACAGCGTGGACGCGTCCGCCTTGACGAAGAACTCAAGCTTGCGCCCGTCCACCACTCGCTCGTAAGCGCGCACGGACTTCTTGTCATCGCCCGCCACTATGAAAATTGGCACACCGCCGACCGTGTCCATGATCGGGCTCTGTTTGATGACGGCGTCGAAAGGGTAAGCCTTCGACGCCCCGCCCGCGACGACGCCCACGACCAGCGCGCGAGGTTCGAGCGTCGGGTCCGTCCCCTTAGAGGTCGTGACCGGCACCTTAGACATGCGCGTGTCCCAGTCGGCCGGGGGATACTTCCCCGCGCTCTCTATCTGTTCGTCCGGCCGCAGGACGCGCCCCTCTGGCTTCTCACGCTTCCAGAGGCCGAAGGTCAACTCGTCATGAAAGACCTGGCGCAGTCTCTGACCTTTGAGCGGGCCGAGGATGGCTTCGCCCGTGACCTGCTGCCACCACGTGCCCGTCTCCTCGTCGCGCATGATGAAGTTCTGATTGTTGATGCCCGCCAGGTGAAAGTTGAGTTTACGCCCGCCGATTGTCGCCTCCCACACCAGACCGGTGTGACAGAGCGTTCAATAGGTGGCGACGATGGGCGTGCCGCCGACCGTGTCCTCACGATGTGATGGTACGCCATCAGGCGCACCGGATACGCGACCGATTCCCCGTTCTTCTCGACGGCTATCACCATGTCCGTGTCGGCGACGAAACTCGCCTCGCCGGTCTTGGCGTAAGACGCGTTGGCGAGCGGGTTGAACATCCACTCGAAGTGGTTTTGTCTGGCGAACCAGGTGGCCGCGAGAAGCGGTATGAGGATGACGACCAGGGCAGCCTTACGCCACCAGCGGCGCGCACGCGGCCAGAGCCACACGGCCAGAGCCAGGGCCACCACGGAGCCGACGAGCGTGACGAGCGGCGACCAATTTCGCAAGCCGTAGGACAGCGCCATGCCCCGCTCAGTTTGAGCTTTGAAAGGCATGATGATAAAGACCGGGATGATTACCATCGCCAGTCCCGCCAGGACGATCAACAGCAGCGCGACCCAAGCCACCCACGGGCGCAGGAAGGTCTTGTTGTTTTCAGTCATCATAAGTTTTTACTCAACTTTTCACGTCTCAGTTGTTCCCTGAAAGCCTTCTCCGTTTCCGCTATAAAACGCTTGTACCCGCGGCCGTCTATAAACGGGTTGGGTCTTTTCCCCTGGGCCAGAAGCTCCGCCTTCTCCCGCATCGAGTAGAAGTTTCCGTGCGAGGCCAGAAACACGTCGCAGGGAAGGCGTTTCATCAGGCGGAACGTCCGCGCGTAGTCGGCCACGATGTCCGGGTACTGGGAGTTGCCGACCAGCTTGTAGCCCGGAACGGTCGTGCTGCCAACGAAGACCACGTCGTAGATTCTTCGGCCCTCCTTCACGCGCATCGTCCACGTGGTGCAGCCCCTGGTGTGGCCGGGCGTCAGGCGCGCGGTCATCGTTACGCCGCCGAGCCTGACCCGCTCGCCGTCGCGCAGGACGCGGTCTGTCTTGACAGGAGAGTAAGCGAATCGGTCGCCGAAATTGGGGTCGCCCTTGCCGCCCGCGGCGAGGAGCGCAACGTCCGGCGCGCTCGCCGCGAGTTGCGCCCCGGTCTCCTGCTTCAACTGTGCCAACCCGCCCGCGTGGTCGTAGTGCGCGTGGCTGTTGATTAAGATTTTAACGTCCTCCATGCGGAAGCCGAGGCGCTCGACGTTGCGCCTGATGAGCGGGACCGTCGCGGCAAAGCCGCTGTCGAGCAGTATGTGACCCGCAGGCGTGACGATTAAGAACGAAGTCACGTCCGACGCGCCCACGTAGTAAACGTTACCGATGACGCGGTAGGGCTCGACTGGCTGATTCCACTTGCGGGCCTCCTCTGTCGCCTGCCCCGCGGCGCGCGCCAGGCAGAGCAGCGTCAAGAGCAAACTAAAAGATAGACGAAAGCAGATTCTACGCATCCGACCTCTCCCTCTTTTCAGTGTGATGACTTCGGGCGCTCTCTCACTCGCCCGAATCGTAATAACGCGAGAGGCCGTTTCCCGCAACGTGGCGTTCCCCGGCGGTCCATTGGTGGTAATACTTCTCGACTTCCGGGATCGTCAGGGCGTCGTGACCAGGGGCAGCTCTATGAAACGAGGGTCGGACTGTGCGGAGGGGCCCCCGCGTTAAGCCGCTTGCCTGAGAGCGCGGCGACGACGGCCGCGAGCGCTGTCAACGAACGGACACTCCGTATCATCATCGGTTAATCATCCTCGTTAGAGATTTTTTTAAGGCGCATCAGGAATTGCGCGGAGAGGATAAGCGCTGACCGGGCTCAAAAGTCAAGCCCCTCGTTGACGACCGGCGCGAGCCTTGCACACCTTTTACGACAGGCGGGCGGGCGTCGTTACCCGTTTTGGCTCACAAAGGAATTCCACCTGCGCCGCGAAGGTCACGGCACAATCCTATTTTTTCCGAAGCCGACGAAGATTCTTAAAAGGAATTGTCATCAATAAGCGGCGCGGCACAATCGTTGCCCTGTGCGCGTGCGGCGTTTCAAAGGATTTTTTTCAGAGGGTAAAAATGAGCAGGTAGGTGAAGAGACCTTTTAGCCGCCCGGAAATCCTTTACGCATCCTCTCTCCGCCACATCATCAGAGCCCCCGACGCGGCCGGCGCGCGCGTGTCTTCCCTGCCCGCGGTCCAACGGAGGTCCGGCTGGCTGTGAGACACGGTCGAAACAGCCAATAACAAAATGACCTCGAAGGAGTAAAAAAATGAAAGCGCAGAAGCTCACCAAGATCGCTCTGGCTCTCTTAATCATCGCGACGTGCATTTCGGCTTTCTCCCAGGACACTCCTCTCCCCGCCCAGGAAAAGATGACGACGCAAGCCGTCACTAAGAACCCGCGCGCAGGCTACACGCCGCTCAACGACGGCGCGAAGCAGACCGGGGCGAACAAAGCGGCCGCGCTCGCCAGCACCGAAGCGGCCACGACGAGTTCGGCCACTGCTTATAAGACTTTCACCAGCGGCGCGGGCGACACCCTCTTCAAGTGGACCATCTCGACGCACGGCAACCTCGTCCGCCTGGAATCTCCCGCAGGCTTCGAGCACCTGGCGAGCGGCTCCGTGGGCGAGGGCTACGTCGTCAGCATGAGCACTTCAATCGGCGCCGTGCGCTACTTCGACGCGGGCTTCAGCGAGGCGACGGGCTGCTCCGGCAACGTGCGCTCGTGGAGTCCCACCGTTTTCGAGACGGGAGCCACGGCCAACGGCACGACCCTGATACGCGACACCTGCGACGGCGCGTGGCGGCTGACGCAGACTTTTCTACGCAACCCGGCCAACCACGAACTCACCGTGACGATGACTCTGCGCAATCTCACCGCCTTCAATTACACGGGCGTCGTGATAGACCGCTATTTCGACGGCGACCTGGACAACGACAACAGCGACGACTCTTTCTCGCGTACGTTCGACTCGGTGGCGGGCCGCGACGGCATCCTCGACAACCTCTCCATGACGGCCATCTCCTTCGACATTCCACACTCGACCGCGATCCACTCGTTCGCCGGATGGAACCCTTCCGTCACCAACCAGGCCAGCCTCGCGTCGCCGACCGGCAGTGGTGACTTCGTCGGCAGGGTTTCCTATAGTCTTGGGACGATCAACGCCTCGGCGCAGAAAGTCGTGAAGGTGCTTTACAAGCGGCAGTAAAATCCGGTGGCGGATTAATTTGAAATTGAGTGTGAGCAATAGGAAGTCTCACGCTGGAGGCGCAAAGGCGCGAAGAAAACGGAACTCTTTTCTTCGCGCCTTTGCGTCTTTGCGTGAGATGTTTTCTTTAAGCTACACTCAATTGCAAACCGAGCAATAAGCTTTCCGACCACAATTCAGAGGGGACCAAAATTAAATGTCAAACGCGCGACGAGTCGTCCTGCGGTTTTTGGCCTGTGTAATCTTGCTGACCTCCTGCGCGGGCGCGGCGCTGGCACAAAACGCCTCCGTGCCGCGTTCGGAATACCCGCGGCCGGACCTCGCGCGCGCCGACTGGCAAACGCTCAACGGGCGCTGGGAGTTTGAATTCGACGACGCGAATCGCGGCCTCGCGGAGAACTGGCACCGCGACGCAGGCCGTCGCTTCACGCGCACCATTCAAGTCCCTTACGCCTATCAGGCTAAACTCTCCGGCATCGGCGATTCGTCTTTCCACGACGTTGTCTGGTATCGCCGCGCCGTCCAGGTCCCACAGAGCTTTCGCGGAGGCGGCCGGCGCGTGATGCTCAACTTCGGCGCGGTGGATTACGAAGCAAGCGTCTGGGTCAACGGCGAGCGCGCGGGCGACCACAGGGGCGGCCACGTCCCCTTCGCGTTCGACATCACGGACCAACTCAAACCCGGCGACAACGTCATCGTCGTGCGCGTCTTCGATTCTTCGACAGACCGCACGATCCCGCGCGGCAAGCAGTTCTGGGAAGTGAAATCAGCGGCCATCTGGTACACGCGCACCACGGGCATCTGGCAACCCGTCTGGCTGGAAGCGGTCGGCGCGGTCCACGTCAAACGCCTGCGCATCACGCCCGACATAGACAACCGTCTGGTCAGCATCGAAACCATTCTCAGCCGCGAGGCCACGGACGCGCGCCTTCGTCTCACCGCCTCGCTGCGCGGCGAAGCGGTCGCGCAAACAGAGGTCGCCGTCAAAGCGACGGCCGGCGCGAACCCTGTAGCTGTTCTCAAACTCGACCGTCACGAGTTGTGGTGGCCCGACCGCCCGAACCTCTACGACCTGCGCGTCGAACTCGTCGCGGCGAACGGCGAAGTCCTCGACCGCGTCGAGAGCTACTTCGGGCAGCGCAAGGTCAGCACACACGACAACAAGATTTATTTGAACAACGAGCCGTACTACCTGCGCATGGTCCTGGATCAAGGCTACTGGCCCGAGAGCCTGCTGACGCCGCCCACCGAAGAAGCCATCAAGTACGACATCGAGATGACGAAGAAGTTCGGCTTCAACGGCGCGCGCAAGCACCAGAAGGTCGAAGACCCGCGCTGGCTCTACTGGTGCGACAAATTGGGCCTCCTCGTCTGGGGCGAGATGGCGAACGCCTTCGACATCTATACGGACGAGTACGTCTCCCGCTTCACAGACGAGTGGCAGCAGGCCGTGCAGAGGGACTACAACCACCCTTCGATAATAGCCTGGACGCCCATTAATGAATCCTGGGGCGTCTTCGACATCCTGACGGACAAGCGCCACCAGGCGCACGCGAAGACGTTGTACTACCTGACGCACTCGCTCGACGCGACGCGTCTGGTGCAGGACAACGACGGCTGGGAGCACACGGACGCCACAGACATCTTCGGCATACACGACTACGCGCGCACGGGCGCGGACTTTGCCGCCAAATACAAAATCCTCGAAACCGACCGCAGCCAAATCCCGCGCAACGGCAAAGAGGCTGTCGCCTACGGCTACCGCTACAACGGGACGCCGATTGTCCTGACGGAGTTCGGCGGCATCTCCTTCCGCACGGGCGGCCCGCGCAAGGAGAACGAGTGGGGCTACTCCGGCATAGAGCCTACGAAGGAGGCGTTTCTGACGAGGCTCGACGGTCTGGTCAAAGCCGTACGGGAGAATCAGGCGATTGTCGGCTACTGCTACACGCAATTGACCGATGTCGAGCAGGAGATCAACGGGCTCATGACCTACGACCGCAAGCCCAAGGTTGACCCGGCGGAATTCGCACGCATCTTCAACCGCTGACTGTGCCAGCAAGCATGTTTCAAAACCAACACTCAACCCTTTGCGCCTTACGTCTTCTCTTTGCGCCTTTGCGAGAAACACGCAACGTCTCACGCAAAGGCGCAAAGTAGAAAACCAAAGGCGCAAAGGCTTGAGTTATTGTGTAGCCTGAACTGTGGAGCGAACACTTACAACGAGAGACTACCGGCCGCTGATGGTTGGACTGCGCGCGGCGCGCGCGAATCTAATCCCGGCGCTGGTCATCCAGACAATCGTCGTCGCATTCGTCCTGGCCTACTACTTCCACCCGCCCGCGCGCGAGTGGCTGGCCCATCTGGCGGAGTTGAAGCGCCGTGGCGGTTACCTGTTTTCGTTCGCGTCCGGCGCGTTGGCGGGCGGCCTGCTGCCGGAACTTTTGAAGGTCGCGGTCTTCCAGCGTTGGCGAGCCAGGCGCGAGAATTTGAGCGACCTGGTGTTCGGCGTCTGCTACTGGGGATTGATGGGCGTGGTCGTGGACGGGGTCTACCGCGCGCAGGCTTTGATGTTCGGCCCGCAGGTGGATTTCATCACCGTCGTTAAGAAGACGCTGGTGGATCAGTTCGCCTTCACTCCGTTCGTCTCCATCCCGCTGACGGTCGTCATCCTCGAATGGAAGCACCAGGGCTACGCTCTCGCGGGCCTGTCCAGGGTCTTCAGCCTGCGCTTTTACAAACAGAAGATACTCCCGACAGTCATCAGCGCCCTCGGCTTCTGGCTGCCCGTCGTGATTTTCATCTACTGCCTGCCGCCGCTCTTGCAGTTCCCGCTCTTCACACTGGCCCTGACACTCTGGGTCATGATCCTCACCTGGATAAGTCTGGCACAGAAAGAAACTGTGCCGGAAAGATAACGACGCGCCGATTTTCGGCCCGTCGCAACGCGATCTCATTTCATGTTTGCCGCGTATGAGGTAAGATACGCGCCAGGCGGCCCTCGCAGTCAGTCGAATCAGCAGCTTTCTCACGAGCCTTCTCATGGCTAAGCCGAACGACACAATCGGGCCTTACACTCTCGTCAGAAAATTGGGGCGTGGCGCTTTCGGCGTCGTCTGGCTGGCGGAGAAGCGCACCGTCCTCGCCACGACGAAAGTCGCGCTCAAGCTCCCCAACGACGAAGACGTTGACCTCGACGCCGTCAAGCAGGAAGCCTCCCTCTGGGTCCACGCGAGCGGCCACGCCAACGTCCTCACCTTCATAGACGCCGACGTATACGACGGGCAGGTGGTCATCGTCAGCGAGTACGCGCCCGACGGCTCGCTCTCGAATTGGTTAGAAGCGCACGGGGGCAAGCGCCCCGACCGTCGAGGCGGCCGTCGAGATGACGCTCGGCATCCTGGCCGGGCTTGAGCACCTGCACAGGCTCGGCATCATTCACAGGGATGTCAAACCCGACAACATACTGCTTCAGCACGAAATGCCCTGCCTCGCAGACTTCGGCATCGCGCGCATTCTGAAGACCACTTCAAGGAGCACGGTCGCGACCGGCACGCCCGCCTACATGCCGCCCGAAGCTTTTGACGGAAAGCGAAACGAGCGGACGGACATCTGGTCAGTCGGCGTCATCTTCTACCAACTCCTGACGGGCCGCCTGCCGTTCCCGCAGACAGACATGCCTTCGCTCCTGATGGCGATAGTCACGCGCGACCCCGAGCCGCTTCCAGCGTCAATCCCGGAGCGGCTGCGTGATTATGTGAAGCGCGCGTTAGAGAAAGAGCCCGAAGCTCGTTTCCGGTCCGCGGCCGAGATGCGCCAGGCGTTATTGAAGACGAGAACGAACGAGCCGCCTTCGCCAATCGCGGACCTGCCGACGCAAGTGGGCGTAGCGCCGCACGAAAGCCGCGAGCCGACCCGACACAAACAGGAAGCGCAGCAGCAACGCCCGCAGGAAGGGCGCGGCGTCGCAACAACGATTCACCCGGTACTGGACTTAGGACAAAAACCTCGGCCGCAGTCGAAGAGATTGGGTTGGATTCTTCTTTCCGTTTTACTAATTACGATTGTGGGATTCGCTATCCTGTACGCTTACATGTTCAACAGGTCTCGCTCAACCTCGTATGAATCAGACGCAGTCGCGGAGCGGACGCCCTCTTTTTCAGCTAACACCAGTGAGCAGCCCACTCCCTCTCCTTTCCAATCAAGCCAGCCGACGCCGACGCCGACGCCCGCACCGCCCTCGTCGAGCGCAGTCCGCCTGCGGCTTCTTTATCAAGGCGCGTCGGCCTATTCAGTGGCGGACGGGGTCGAGGTGACTCTGCAATCAAGCACGCAGACCTTCAGCCAGACGACTGACGGCCAGGGGTTCGTCACTTTTCGAGGCGTGCCTTGTGATGAAGAGGTTGTGATTAGTTACGGGTTGGATGCAGTGGACAGAAAATCAATGAGTTTCAAGTGGTATCTGAGTTGCGGAACTGCCCTCGCTGACCTGGGGATATTTGGCGCGACTTTCGGAGAAAGATTGGGCACTACGGAGTCAGACTTAGATGGCCCGATTCTGCGTTGACCTCACCCCGCGCGCATGGCGCGCTCAAACTCTTCCATCTCGACCGGGCCGCCGACGATGAGCGGCGTCCGCTGATGTATGTCGTGCGGCTGCACGTCCAGGACGCGGCGCGCCCCGTCGCTGGCCGAGCCGCCCGCCTGCTCCGCGAGGAAGGCCACGGGGTTGGCTTCGTACAGGAGCCGCAGCCTCCCCTCCGGGTAGTCCGTGTTCGGCGGGTAGATGAAGACGCCGCCGCGCAGGAGCGTGCGATGGAAGTCCGCCACCATGGAGCCGACGAACCGGCACGAGTAGCGATGGCCCAGTTTGCCGGAGCGCAGCCGCTTCAGATAACCCAGGTAACCTTCGGGCCAGCGGTCGCAGTAAGACTCGTTGATGGAGTAGTACTGCCCCTGCGGCGGGATGCGCAGGTTCTCGTGCGTCAGGATGTATGAGCCTATGGCCGGGTCGAGCGTGAAGGCGTGGACGCCGCTGCCTGCGCTGTAGACGAGCACGGTCGAGGAGCCGTAGACGATGTAGCCGGCCGCGACCTGTTTCTTTCCGGGCTGAAGCACCCACGCGAGCGGGTCGCCGGCCTTGTCAACTTCGGGGCGGCGGAAGATGGCGAAGGTTGTGCCAATTGTGACGGCCACGTCTATGTTCGAGGAGCCGTCGAGCGGGTCGAAGACGATGGCGTAGGTGGCGTCGGCGCGCTCGTGCCCGAGCAGGATGGGCTCCTCGTTCTCTTCGGAGGCGATGATGCCGAGGCTCCCGCGCTGGCTCAGGCAGTGTATCAAAGCCTCGTTGGCGTAAACGTCCAGCTTCTGCTGCACCTCGCCCTGCACGTTGACGCCGCCGAGCGAGCCCAGTATGCCTGAGAGCCCCGCGCGCCTGACCTGCGCCTCGATCATTTTCGTGGCGAGCGAGATGCCCGAGACGAGCAAGGTGAACTCGCCCGTCGCGCCCGGAAAGCGCGCCTGCTCTTTGGAGATGTGATGCTGGAAGGTGGTGATCATCGCAGTTGACCTTTTCGCCCGCGCTGCCGCCGCGGCCCTATCTTACTCCTATTCCGGGCCTCCCGCGCGAGGCATAATTCATCGCCGGCAATTAATCATTGTCGAGGCTTGCGGAAGATAGCGCGGGCGGTGCGGAGAATTTCGCACCCGTGGTCGAAGAGAAGACCAAATGAGGAACTATATCTTGTGTGCATCCATATACGCCCTGAGCAGAGCGTTAATCTTGGTTTGGTAGCCTTGCCCTTGCTTCCTGAACCAATCCAACACGTCACTATCCACGCGTAGCGTGAATTGTGCTTTTCGTGACACCGGCTTCAAGCCACGCCGCACTATCGCACGCACAAACATCTCCGTGGAGACTTCTGGTACATCAGATAAATCAATGTCCTCGTCCTTCAAGGCATCCACACGCTTCCAGTCAGTCCGAGATTTCTTTGAAGTAGCTGCTTTCTTCATTTTTCGTCGCCTTCCTCACGGAAATAATGCGGACCACTTCGCCGGTCTCTGTGGGAGCAATCGCCACCACGCGGCCGTCGAGCAGTCCGAAGGTGACAAAGCGTTCTTCACCGTAATCGAAGCGATCATCAGGAATTGTGGCCGTCTCGCCCTCAAACACCTTTTCGATTCCGACAAAATCAATGCCATGATTACGGAGATTGGACTTACGCTTAGCCTCGTCCCATTCAAACTCCATGAGTCCAAATGTAACTACACCGTGTAGCTACGTCAAGAACGCCTGCGCGTTTCACCCGACTACGCGCAGTTGACCAAGCGATTCTGCCGCCTCTCGGCGCTACGGCTTCTCAAGCTTCAGTTGTTTCTTCTCGAAGTCAATCGTCACGCGGTACGACTTCAGGAAGTTCAAGCCGACGAGCCCCTTTATGCCGAGGCCCGGCGGGGCCATCCTGTTCAGGTCTATGGCACAGACGGTGAGCCCCGTGGCCTTTGCGCCCCCGACTTCCAACGTCTCGACCTTCAAGAGTCTCATCCCGCCGCCGCCCGGGCCGACGACGACCACGCCGGGCTGCCCGTCCCACTCGGGGAGCTTCAACTCGTCCGCGAACCGATTGTCCAGGCAGGTGAAGGTCGCGCCCGTGTCGAGCACGAAGTCGTAGGGGCCGCGACCGTTGATCTTCACGGAGACGATTATCGCGGCGTCGTTCGGCGCTGCCAGCCTGAACTCGACCGTGCCGGGCGAGGCGTCGGCCGGTGCGCCCACGTCTCTCGTCCCTGGTAACGCGCAGCCGAGCGACAAACCCGTCAGCGCAAGGGCCAGAAGTAATTTACGCATCTTTATCACTTCCTCTTGACGAGATAGTAGCAGTCCTGAAGCTAAAGCCCGAACGTCATTTTGGCTCGCGACCGACGCGAATCACCCTCGGCCCGACTAGATTCAATCAGCGTTCAAGTGTAAGCTGTCGGCTAACCCCCCTTTACTCCCCTTTGTCAATTCATCCACAGACCTCGCGGGAGGAGACTATGGGCAAACGTGTGAGAGTTTACGCCGCGCTCGTCGCGGCCCTGCTGTTGGTGCTGAGCTTTTCGCCCTCCGCGCTGGCGGTCAAGGACAAGAGCAAAAAGAAGAAGTCTGTGCCGGCGGGCAGGCCGGTCCTTTGGAGAGCGCCGGACGATTTGCCGTCGCGCGATTTGTTCCTCGGCCCGGGCGGCGAGGCGATGAGGCCGGACACGCGCGCCGTGACGTTCCTCAAAGCGGAGAAGGGCGGCTATTCGCCTAAGTTCCGCGTGCGCGACGCGGCGGGGCGCGAGTGGGTGGCGAAACTGGGCAAGGAGGCCCAGAGCGAGACGGCCGCCGTGCGGCTCCTGTGGGCCATAGGCTACCAGACGGAGGTCAACTACCTGGTCCCCTGCGTTCACATCAAGGGCGCTCCGAAGCCGCGTAAGAAAGTGGGCAGGTGCGAGGGCAGCGGTTTCAGTAACGTCAGGTTCGAGGCCCGGCCGGAGTGGGTCGAGCGCGCGGGCGAGTGGAAGTGGAAACGCAACCCGTTTGTCGGGCGGCGCGAGTTGCAGGGCTTGATTGTGATGATGGGGCTCGTCAACAACTGGGACATCAAAGACTCGAACAACGTCATCCTATACGTGCCGGCTCGCAACGGCGGCAGCGTCGCCGAATCGCTCTACGCCATCAGCGACCTCGGCGCGACGTTCGGGAAGATCGGGCGCGTGCCGCTCTTCTGGCGCATCACGCGCAGCCGCAACAAGCCTAAGGACTACGCACAGTCGCGGTTCATTGATAAGGTCAAAGGGGAGCGCGTGGCCTTCCGCTACGGCGGAAAGAATCGCGGCCTCTTCAAGAACATTTCGCTCGCAGACGCGAAGTGGATTGCCGGTCTGCTCTCGCGCCTGAGCGAGCGGCAGATTGCGGACGCCTTCCGCGCGGCCAACTACAGCCCTGCGGAAATTCGCCTGATGACGGACTCCGTCCGCCGCAGGATAGACGAACTGGTCAGACTGCCCGAGCCCGGCCTCGCGCGGCTTGAGACCGGAAATGAGTGAGGAGCAAAAGGAACATTCTATGCGCTCGCAGAAGTTGATCCCGATAATACTGCTGTTGCTCGCAATCAATCTCTCCCCGCAGTTTTCCTCGTTGGCCCAGCGGGCCGAACGACCGGCCTTTCCAATCATCTGGCAAGACCCCGGCGACATCGCCGCGCGCGACCTGCGCTACGGGCCGGGGTCCGCGGAACTCGTACCCACCGCGCCTTTCACCTTCGTCAAGGAGGACAAGAGCGGCGAGTCGCCGAAGTTCGAGGTCAGGGACGCGCGGGGCATCGAGTGGCGCGTCAAGATCGGCCCCGAGGCGAAGTCGGAAACGGTCTCGACGCGGCTGGTCTGGGCCGTCGGCTACTTCGCCGAAGAGTCGTACTACTTCCCAGAAGTGCGTATCGAAGGCATGAAACGCCTCTCGCGCGGCAGAGAATATGTCTCCGACGGCGTGGTCCGCGGCGCGCGCTTCGAGCCGCGGCGCAAAAATGTGGAGCGCGGGGACGAGTGGGGATGGATGGAGAACTCTTTCGACGGCACGCGCGAGCTGAGCGGGCTCAAAATCCTGATGATCCTGCTCAACAACTTCGACGCGCGCAAGGCGAACAACCGAGTCCTCTACGTCGAAGGCCCGGGCGGCGTGCGTGAGAAGCGCTACGTCGTCACAGACCTCGGCGCGACTCTCGGGCGCGCGGGCGGCTTCGGAGGCAAGCGCACGAAGAACAACCTTAACGATTTCCTCTCGACCAAGTTCGTCCGCGGCGTGGACGACGGCGTGGTCGAGTTCGACTACGACACAAGGCCCCGCGGCTTCGGCCACCTGACAGTCTTGCAGCCGTTCTACTATCGCGGCGAGGTCAAGAAAGAGAAGGCCATGCGCGGCATCCCCGTCGAGCACGCGCGCTGGATAGGCTCGCTCCTCGCGCGGCTCACGGATGAGCAACTTGAGGACGCCTTCCGCGCGGCCGATTACGACGAGACGACCATGAAGGGCTACGTCCGGGCCTTGCGCGAGCGCATCAACCAACTCACAGGCTTGTAGTCCGTGTGTCTCTTACGTGAGCCGCACGTCGTAGCCGGTCACCAGGTCGTCCAGCACCGTCGCCAGGGGCGAGTAGGTCTCGCAGATGTACTGCTCCGCGCGCTGGTAGTCGAGCGGCTTGGAGAAGAAGTAGCCCTGCCCGTACTCGCAGCCGAGCGCCGTCAGCGTCTCGACCTGTTCGGGCGTCTCGACCCCTTCGGCCACCACGTCCATCCCTAAGTTCTGTGCCAATCCGACGATGGTGCGGACGATCTCCGCGTTCTCTTCGTCGTCGCCCATCTGCGTGACGAAGGAGCGGTCAATCTTGAGCGTGTCTATCGGGAAGCGGCGCAGGTGCGAGAGCGACGAGTAGCCCGTGCCGAAGTCGTCCATCGAAATCCGCAGGCCCAAATTGCGTAGGCGGCTGAGCATTTCCGTCGCCGTCTCGACGTTCTCCATCACGGCGCTCTCCGTGATCTCCAGTTTCAGGTTCTTCGGGTCGAGCCGCGTCTCCCGCAGGATGGCGGCCACCCTCTCGACCAGGTTCGGCTGCGAGAATTGTTTGACCGACAAATTCACGCTGATGAAGAGCGGCGGGTCGGAGGGTAAGACAATCTCCCACTGCCGCATCTGCCGGCACGCCTCTCTTA
The DNA here is from genome assembly GCA_963711585.1 of uncultured Acidobacteriota bacterium. Taxonomy (GTDB): domain Bacteria; phylum Acidobacteriota; class Blastocatellia; order Pyrinomonadales; family Pyrinomonadaceae; genus QHXM01. The sequence continues at coordinate 41,923 of CAVQEU010000004.1, forward strand.
AGACGTACTCGCCTATCTGGACGATCATCCCCGTCTCTTCGGCCACGGGGATGAAGTCGCTCGGAGAGATGAACCCTTGCTCCGGGTGTCGCCAGCGGACGAGCGCCTCGAAGCCGCGCAGGGTCTGAGTCTCCAGCGACATGATCGGCTGGTAGAAGACGAAGAACTCGTCGCGCTCCATCGCGCGGCGCAGGTCAGTCTCCAACTGCAAGAGCTTGGTGGCGCGGTCGTGCATGCCCTTGTCGAAGATTTCGTAGCGGGCCTTGCCGAGCGCCTTCGCGCGATACATCGCCGTATCCGCGTCGCGCAGGATGTCTTCCGTCTGCTGATACTCTTTCGAGCTGATGGCGATCCCGATGCTGACGGTCGTGAAGACCTCGCGGCCGCTCAGCGAGAACGGGGACGAGAGTTCCTGCTGGATGCGCTCGGCGATTTGCACGACGTAGTTGCGGTCCTGTATGTCTTCCAGCAGGACCGTGAACTCGTCGCCGCCGAGGCGCGCTATCGTGTCGCCGGGGCGCAGGGAGTTTTCCAGGCGGCGCGCGATGCCGACGAGAAGCTGGTCGCCGATCATGTGGCCCAAAGAGTCGTTGATGACCTTGAAGCGGTCGAGGTCAAGATAGATGACCGCGAACATGGCCTTGTCGTTGCGCTGCGAGCGTGCGAGCGCGAGTTTCAAGTGATCCATCAGGAGGGCGCGGTTCGGGAGCCCCGTCAGCGCGTCGTGGAAGGCGTCGTGGAGCAGCCGCTCTTCGGCCTCCTTGCGGTCCGTGATGTTCTGAATCTGGAAGATGAGGTGCGGCGACTTGCTGAAGGAATCGCGAGCGAGCGACGCGCTCCACAGCGCCCAGACCGCGTGCCCCTGCTTGTGTACGTAACGCTTCTCTATCTGACAGGACTGCACCTTGCCCTTCATCAAATCTTTGATGCTCGCCAGGGCCGCGCTCAGGTCGTTCGGGTGAATGACCTTCAGATAGTCTGTCTCCATCAGTTCCCTCTCGGTGTAGCCGAGCAGGGCGCAGAGCGAGCGATTGACCTGTAGCCAGCGCCCCTCCGGCGAGACGAGCGCCATGCCGATTGCCGCGTGGTCGAACGCGCTGCGGAAGCGCTCGGGGCTCTCCTTGGAACTCCCGCCGTGTGTGGACGGCGCGGCCTCGGCCTTCGTGTTCGTGAGGTTCTGGCCGTAAGCGAAGATGATGATTGAGGCCGTGGCCGCCGAGGCGATGAAGGCCGTGTCGCCTATGCCCGAGATGAGCTGCGCCACGAGGCAGGCACCAACCGCGCCCGCCAGGTGCGTGATGATCGTCCAAAGAAGCAGGGTCCCACGCTTGCTCCAAACGGACTGCTGAATCTTGTAGGACTCGCCGAGGACCGTGACGGCCGCGCTGGCCGTGGCCTGTATGAGCGCCGCGAGGAAGAGCGCCTGGAAGAAAGTCAGGGAGTAAATCGTGTGGCCCGGCTCAATCGCGCTGCCGAAGATGAAGCGCAGCGTCCAGACGGCCAGGGCGGCGGCGACGGCGCTGGCGGCGGCGTCGAAGAGGACGCGGGTTAAGTCTCGGCCGTGTCTCGCGGAGAGGCCGGCGGACGAGACGGCGGCGAAGAGGATTGCCGATTCGCCCCCGAAGAGCAGGAGCGCGAGCAGGACGAAAGTGTCTAGCAGCGAAACCCGCCCGAGCCCGCCGGGGACCGGGACGGAGTAAACGAACGAGGTCGTCATGGCCGCCAGCGCCAGGACCAGGACGGGCGTGACGGGCTGCGACATCTGCCAGTAGTAGAGCGAAACGCCGACCGCCGCGCATCCCAAAGCGATGACCGCTTGCATGAACGTCTGATTGAAACGGTACTTGTCCATCTTTTGCTTCCTGCGAGAGCAACAAATTCGCTTGAGGGTAATTGGGGAGGGGGCAATCCGCCGCCCTGTCAAGAGCAACCCTGATGCCACGGGCGCGTCCTCTTCGGCCGTGCAAATATCTCAGGATTTTGAGAGTTAACCGGCGGCGAAGTGGCCCATCGGTCAAATAGAGAGGGATTCGGTCAAGCATTTTGAATGGTAGTAGTCAGCGGGTTGACCTGAGCGGACGGGAGGCGAGACAGAGGGCGCGGTCGGCCGGTCGGGCTATTGTACGGAAGTGGCTTGAAAGAAACTGGCAGATGAGGTATAAGCCGCACCACTCTGCGCCTCGTTCAGTGAAGGTTCCGAGGCGCGGCGACGAAGCCGTGCACAAGGGGCTGGGCAGTTCCGCTTCGTGCCGCTTCATTCCTGTATGGGCCGGGCGTGTTGACGGCGGGCCGGGAGCCGGGTAGAATCCGCCCCTCTCCCAAGCTCAAACACTTTCGCTCTGTCCGGAGGCGCTTTCCCCCATGCCGACCTTTAGGCGACGCGTCCTCTGCGTCGAAGATCACGAGGACACGCGCTCCATGCTGACGCTCTTTTTGGAGCGCGAGGGCTACTTCGTCCTGACGGCCGAGAACGCCACGCTGGGCTTAGCACTGGCCCAGACACAGCCGTTCGACCTGCTCATCATAGACATCTGGCTGCCCGACGAGGACGGCCATAAATTGTGCCAGCGGGTGAGGCAGTTCGACGAGTACACGCCGATAGTCGTCTACTCGGGCGCGGCGCGCGAGTCCGACCGGCAGGATGCCGTGGTGTCCGAGGCCGACGCGTTCGTCGCCAAGCCGGACGTGAACAAGCTGCTGGAAACGGTCAAATACTTCCTCGACTGACCGGGTATGAACAAACGAGGAAGCGCATGAGCGGAAGAGAGACTGTTCCCAAAGTTCTGGTCGTGGACGACCATAACGACAACCTGACCCTCATTAGCCTCGCCTTGCAGGAGAAGGGCTACCGCGTCTCGACCGCCGTCAACGGCGAAGACGCCGTGAGCGTGGCGCTCCTGGTGCTGCCCCAGCTCATCCTGATGGACATCAGCATGCCGAAACTCGACGGCATAGGGGCCACGCGCGTTATTCGCGGCGAGGGCAAGATCAAAGATGTGCCAATCGTCATCCTGACCGCGCTCGACGACGACCAGTTCAGGCGCGAGGCCAACGAGGCCGGCGCGGACGGCTACTTCACCAAGCCGATTGACTTCCCCAGGCTCAACGCCTTCATGGACAAGCTTCTGCGCGGGACCTCCGGCGAAGAGCAGGAGGCGAAGCAGCGGAGCGCCATCTCGCCGGACACCGGCAGGCTCGACCCGCGCTTCGTGCTCTGGCGCATGTTCTGCGCCGCGAACGACGTGCCCGTTGAGACGCTGCCGAGCGACCTCGGCGCGGAGTTGAATAAGCGTTGGCAACTGCTCAAGAAAGAGAAGAGGCCGCTCTTCAGGTTCTAAGACCGGGATCGAACCAGCCGCTTCGACAGTCCCCTTTCGTCGCCGCCGCGTTTCCTCACGCGCCTGAACTTATCGTAAAATGTCCGCACGATGTTCACAGTTCTTTACGTCCTGTTAGTAATTTTTCTGGTCGTCGCCAACGGGTTCTTCGTCGCCTCGGAGTTTGCGCTCGTCGGCGTGCGCCGCTCGCGCATAGAGACGCTCGCGGCGGGCGGCAACCGCGGCGCGCGGCGGCTCTTAGACCTCCTGGATAACCTGAACGCCTACATCTCCGCCACACAACTCGGCATCACGATGGCCTCGCTCGCGCTTGGCTGGATCGGCGAGCCGGTCATCGCGCACATACTGGAAGCGCCGCTCAAAGGATACGTCTCCGAGGCCGCGCTCCACACGATCTCCTTCGCCGTCGCCTTCACGCTCATCACTTTCCTGCACATAGTGTTCGGCGAGTTGGCCCCGAAGACGCTGGCGCTTGAGCGCGCCGAGCGAGTGGCACTGGCCGTCTCGTGGCCGCTGCAAGCCTTCTACAAAATCTTTCAGTGGCCCATACGGCTGCTCGACTGGGCAGGCACGCGCACCGTGCGTCTCTTCGGCCTGCACCCGTCGCAAGACCACGCCTCCGTCTATACGGAGGAGGAGTTGCGCGGCCTCCTGGAAGTCTCGCGCAAGAGCGGGCAGCTCGCGGAGGAAGACCAGCGCCTGATTAACCGCGTCTTCGACTTCAACGACGCGGAAGTGCGCGAGGCGATGGTCCCGCGCACTAACGTCGAGGCTTTGCCCGTGACGGCCACGCTCAACGAAGTCAAAGCGGCGTTCCGCCGCCTGGGCTACTCGCGGCTGCCCGTCTACCGCGAGCGCCTGGACGACGCGGTAGGAGTTCTCTTCAGGCGTGACATAGAGCCATATCTTGAGGACGGGCGTGCGGACGACTTCGACCTCGAAAAGCTTGTTCACCCGCCGATTCTCGTCCCCGCGACGGCCAAACTCGGGACGGCGCTCCGGCGTATGCAGGCCGCGCGCAGCCACCTCGCCTTCGTGATTGACGAGCACGGCGGGCTCGAAGGCATCGTCACGCTCGAAGATTTGTTGGAAGAGATCGTCGGCGAGATTAACGATGAGTACGACGAGGAGGCGCGCTCGCAGTGCGTGGAGCAGGCGGACGGCGCGTATCTCCTGGACGGGATGCTCGCCGTGCGCGACGCCAACCGCCGGTTCAACCTGAGGCTGCCGGAAGACGACGGCTACACGACGCTCGCCGGCTTCCTGATGGCGCGAGCGGGCCGCGTCCTCAAGGCCGACGACGAGGTCGAACACGAAGGAGCACTCTTCCGTGTCGAGCGCGTGGAGAGCCGCCGCGTCCGCTGGGTGAGGTTTACGCCCGCGCGGACCAGGGAAGAGTCTAAGGAAGAGCCTTCCGACGCCTCGGCCTCGCAGGTCGGCACACTCGTTTCGTTCGCCGGCACGGCGACGCTCGCCGCGCGCGTCGGTCAGGAGTTGAGCGTCTGCGCGGAGTTGATGCCCATGTGTGTGTAGTCTTTTTTAAGTCCGCCGGGAGGGCGCGGGTCGCTTGGCGGTCTTCGCCTTCAGCGCGTCCAGACAGAACGCGCCGAGTATTAAGAGCGGCATGGTCAGGGCGCAGAAGACTATGCTCGCCGCGTGCAGGTAGGAGTTGACAGATTGCGAGTGGACGAACCACGTCACGACATCGGCCGTCGCGCCCAGAATGGGGGCGATGAGGCCGCCCGCGAGCCCCAGCACAGCCAGGACTGCTTGCCACGCCCGCTTGTTCTTCTTTATTAACCTCTCCACTTCCTGATAAAGATCAATTTCCGTTTCACGCTCAAGTGATGCGTAACTAGTCGTCATGCTTCCCTCTCATCCTGTGCCAATTAAAATGGCGACAACAAGATGGTACGCCCCCGCGCATAAGGAAGGAGTAAAGGGTTCGTAAATGTTTTATAAAAATTACGGGCGGGGGCGTGAGGGGTTTTCCTGGTCGCCGTGGTCTACGCGGTAGCCTGTGCGATAGGCGCTTGCTGCTTCCCTCTCATCTTCAACGACGCCCAGGCCCGCGCCGGTTTCGAGAGCGGCCTCGTCATCGTCGCCTATCGGGAGCGTGACGACGACGCGGTTCGCGCGCGTTGCGGGGCCTTCTTCAATCCAGATGCGCCCGCCGTGCGCTTCCACGATTCCCTTGGCGATTGCCAGCCCCATGCCGGAGCCGGAAGGTTGGTGCGTGCTTGAGTCGCCGTCCCTCATCGCGCGGAAGAACTTGTCGAAGACACGCTCGCGCAGTTCCAGGGGGACGCCCGGACCTTCGTCCTCGACGCTCAAGCTGACCGCCCGGCCGGCCGCGCTTTTCGCCTCGACGTTGATCTTCGTCCCCGCGGGCGAATACTTCGCGGCGTTGTCAACCAGCGTGTAGACGACTTCGGCGACGGCCCTGTCGTCCACGCGCACGGTGGGCAGGTCCGCGTCCAGGCTGACCTGAATCTGATGATTCCGCGTGAGCGGCGCGGCACGTTCCAGGGCCGTCGTCACGATCTCTTCGATTGAGCCCCAGCGGCGGCGCAGGTGCATCTCCCCGGCCTCTATGCGTGCCAATTCCATCAGCCCTTCGATGAAGCGGTTGAGCCGGTCTGTCTCTTCGTCTATGACTTCGAGCATCTCCCGATGGCCTTCCGCGTCGAGCGTCCCGGCATCTTCGTCGGCGGTCGTGGAACGTGTTGCGTCGAGCAGCGTCGTGACGGACGCCTTGATGGAAGTCAGCGGAGTCCTGAGGTCGTGCGTGACGGCGTCGAGCAGCGCCGACTTCAAACGCTCGCTCTGCTCAAGGGCTTTGGCCTGGCTCGCGCGCTCGAACGCGTCTCGAAGCTCCGTGTACAGCCGCTCTATCTCGCGCCGCCCCGCTTCGGCCTCTTCGGCCTGCCGCTTGGCGCGCGCCCAGAGTTGGCCCGCCGTCACGGCCGTGACCAGAAAGACGACGAGCGCGACCCAGTTTTCAGGGTCCTGAACGGACAGCCTTCCGACCGGCGGCAGGTAGAAGAAGTTGAAACAGACGACGCCCAGGAGCGACGCCAGCACGGCGGGGCGCGAGCCCCACCCGGCGGCGACGAACAGCACGACGAGCAACAGGCCGAGCGCGACCGTCGTCGAGTTGATGTGATCGCCGAACAGCTTGAGCGCGCCCGTCATCGCAGCCACGCCGACGACCGCCGCCAGGTAGCCCGTCCGCCTCTTCTCGTACATCTCTCTCCACACGCCGGCTATTGTATGCCCGAAGCCGGCCACAGCCTAAGCTCAACCCTTTGCGCCTTAAGTTTTAACTTTGCGCCTTTGCGAGAAACAGCCGTTCACGCAAAGACGCAACAAAAGAAATACCAAAGCCGCAAAGGGTTGAGTTTTGATTTTGAAACGGCCTCTTAGTGTTCGAGGTGGTATGGGACGCTGATGACGACCACGCATTTTTTGAAGAGGAGCGCCCCTTTGAGCAGGAGCGAACTCTGGTTATGCAGGAAGTGCTGCCACCAGCGCGCGGGGATGAACTCGGGCAGCACCACCGTGACGAAGTCGTCGCTGCCTTTGCGTCTCAGGCGTTCGATGTAGCGCAGGAGCGGCCGCCTGAGCGACCGATACGGCGAGGGCAGCACGACCAGTTCCACGCCCGAGCCCCACTGTTCCCACTTCTCTTGCAGCCTGTGCGTGGCCTCCTCGTCGAAGTCCACGTAAACGGCCTTGACGCCGTTAGCCGAGATGGACCTGGCGTATTGCAGCGCGTTGACGACGCCGCGATGTATGCCCGAGATTGGCACAACGACGGTGTTCCTGATCTCCTGTAGACGCACCAGGCCCTCCGTCGAAAGTTGCTTCGCCACCTTCACGTAGTGCTTGTGAATCGAGCGGAACATCAGCACGAGCAGCGGAATGATGACGACGACAATCCACGCGCCGTGCAGGAACTTGGTCGTGACGAAGACGCAGAGCACGACGAACGTGGCAATCGCGCCGAGGCCGTTAATAAAGATTGACTTCTTCCAGTGCGAAGCGTTTGTCACCTCGTCCTCGACAAAGTAGGAGGCGTGCGTCTCGGCCGCGGCCAGTTGCGCGTCCGGCAGCGCGTTGGTGTCCCGGCTGAAGAGCGGCCCCCCCGGCGGCCTGTCGAGCGCTTCAATCTTTCTGGCCCGCGCGGCGGCGCGCTCCTTGAGCCAGTGGCGAACCATGCCCGTCTGCGAGAGCGTGAACGAGAGGAAGACGCCGACGGCGTAGAGCGGAATCAGACGGGAGGTGTCGCCGCCGAAGGCCGCGACGAGGATGCCTGAGAAGATAGCGAGAATAACGATGCCGTTGGAGAAGACCAGTTTGTCGCCGCGGTTACTGAGTTGGCGCGGGAGAAAGCGGTCGCGCGCCAGCAAGGAAGCGAGGCGCGGGAAGTCCGCGAACGAAGTGTTGGCGGCGAGCACGAGGATGAGCGCGGTCGTAATCTGCACGGCGTAGTAGAACCAACTGAACGCGCCCGTGAAGATGATGCGCCCGAACTGCGAGATGACCGTTTCGTTCTCGTGCGGGTGCACGCCGTAGAGGTAGGCCATGACGCTCGTGCCGATGAACATCGTCGTCAAAAGCGCGGCCATGACGACGAGCGTGGCCGAGGCGTTGCGCGCTTCGGGCTTTTTGAAGGCGGGCACGCCGTTCGAGATGGCCTCGATGCCGGTCAGCGCGGCGCACCCGTTGGAGAACGCGCCGAGTATGAGAAACATCGTCACGGGTTGAAACTTGTACCCTTCGGCGACTTTCAATTCTTCGCCGGGCGCGGGCGCTACGCCGCCCGTCGTGAAGTAGTGAAAGAGGCCGTAGCCAATCATGAAGAGAAAGCAGGCGATGAAGGCGTAAGTCGGGGCCGCGAAGAGCGCACCCGATTCGCGCACGCCGCGCAGGTTCGCCAGCGCGATGAACGCGATGAAGACGAGGCACAGGAGAACCTTGTGCTCGTCGAGCCAAGCGAAGCGCGTCCCCTGCACCATCGAAGTTATCGCCGCCACGCCCGCCGCGATTGAGACCGAGACGGTCAGCACGTAGTCAACGAGTAAGGATGCGCCCGCGACGAGCCCCGGCGTCACGCCCAGATTCTCTTTCGCCACGATGTACGCGCCGCCGCCCGAAGGGTAGGCGTGAATAGTCTGCCTGTAGCTCGTCGCCACGATGACGAGAAGCACGGCGATGCCTATGGAAATAGGTACGACGTAGTTGAAGGCGGTCGCCTGACCGAAGGCCACGGCCGCCGCGAGCACGAGCAGTATTTCTTCCGTCGCGTAGGCGGTCGAGGAGAGCGCGTCGGAGGAGAAGACGGCGAGCGCGGTCTTCTTCGAGAGGCGCTCGTGTGTGGCCTGTTCGGTCCTGAGCGGGTTGCCGACGAGCAGCCGTTTGATTGACGTGACCATAGTTCGCTGCGCAATACCCCGAGCGCAACGATCTTACGTCCGAGCTTATAAGAATGTCGTAAGGGGTTTATAAAAAGTTCGTAAAGGTGAGGGCAGGACGAAGGAGTCTCTTCAACCTTCGGGGTTGAAGCGATAGCCGACCCACGGCTCCGTGAGGATGTAGCGCGGGCTGGAAGAATTCTGTTCGATCTTCTTCCTGAGTTGGCCGACGAAGACGCGCAGGTATTCGCCCTGCTCCGTGTAGTTGCCGCCCCAGACGGCCCCGAGCAGCGTGTGATGCGTGAGGACTTTGCCCGCGTGACGCACGAAATGCACGAGCAGGTCGTACTCCTTGGGCGTCAGGTGGACTTCCGCGCCGCGCACGAAGACGCTGCGCGACTCAAGGTCTATGCGGAAATCTCCGACCTCTAAAACCGTCGAAGAGACTTCGCTCAAGGGCGGCATCATCGCCCGGCGCAGTTGCGCGCGCACACGCGCCAGCAGTTCGTCCATCCCGAAGGGCTTGGTCACGTAATCGTCCGCGCCCGCGTCGAGCGCCTCGACCTTGGTCTTCTCTTCGCCGCGAACCGAGAGGACGATGATGGGAATTTGCGAGACCTCGCGCAGGCGGCGGCAGAGTTGGAGCCCGTCGAGGTTGGGCATCGCGAGGTCCGTGACGACGAGGTCGGGACGCCAGTCGTTAAAAGTCTCAAGGGCCGAGACGCCGTCGGAGGCGACGCGCACGTCGTACCCGTGAGTCTTCAGCCCCGTGCGCAGGACGCGCGCGATCTGCGACTCGTCGTCAACCACCAGGATGCGCGGCTGCTGATTCATACCACTCCGGTCTAAAACCCACTCAACCCTTTGCGCCTTACGTCCTAACTTTGCGTCTTTGCGAGAAACAGCCGTTCTCGCAAAGGCGCAAAGTAAAAACCAAAGGCGCAAAGGGGTTGAGTCAATGCCTTGCTTGAGTTTGGAAATTAACTCTAAATCTCTATCTGCGAGCCCAGCTCGACCACCCTGTTCGGCGGGAGGCAGAAGTAGGCGGTAGCAGACGACGCGTTGCGCGACATGAGCGCGAACAGCTTTTCGCGCCAGACCATCATGCCCGGAGTCTTACTCGCCATCACCGTCTCGCGGCCGAGGAAGTACGTCGTGTTCATGCGGTCGAAAGATCGGCCCCGGCGGCCCCAACTCGTCCAGGACTTTCGGGATGTCCGGGTCCTCCATGAACCCGTAGCTGATGATCATCCGGTAAAACTCGTGCCCGAGCGGCTCGACCGTCACGCGGTCATCCTGCTCGACGTACGGCGCTTGCTTCGTCTTGACCGTCAGCAGCACCACGCGCTCGTGCAGGACCTTGTTGTGTTCGAGGTTGTGCATCAGCGCGGGCGGCGTGCCCGCGGCCGTGCCGTTCATGAAGACGGCCGTGCCGGGCACGCGCGCCGGCGGGTTTTTCGAGATGTCGCGCAGGAAGTCTTCAATCGGGTGCGCGCGCGACAGCAGGCGCGCGGCGAGGATGCGGCGGCCTTTCTTCCACGTCGTCATCAGCAGGAAGATTAAAGCCCCGACGACGAGCGGGAACCAGCCGCCGTGCGGAATCTTGATGATGTTCGCGCCGAAGAACGCCAGATCAATAATCAGGAAAAATCCAGAGAGGGCGAGCACCAGCGGCAGACTCCAACCCCACTTCTGACGCGCCACGACGCCGAGCAAAATAGTCGTAATCACCATCGTCGCCGTCACGGCCACGCCATAAGCCGCGGCCAGGCTGCTCGACGAGCCGAAGCCGACGACGATGGCGATGCAGCCGAGCATCAGCGCCCAGTTCAAAGCCGGGATGTAAATCTGGCCCATCTCGGTCGAGGAAGTGTGCTCGATCTTCAGGCGCGGCATGAATCCCAGTTGGATGGCCTGCATGGTGAGCGAGTACGCGCCGGAGATGAGAGCCTGCGAGGCGATGATGGCGGCGCAGGTCGCGAGCACTATCAGCGGGTACAAGGCCCACTCGGGGGCGAGCCTGTAGAAAGGATTCTCCGCCACCGCCGGATTCTCGATGAGCAGCGCGCCCTGGCCCAGATAATTGAGCAGGAGCGCGGGCAGGACGACCGTGTACCAGACCAGCCGGATGGGACGCTTCCCGAAATGGCCCATGTCCGCGTAGAGGGCTTCGCCGCCCGTGACGACCAGGAAGACAGTGCCGAGCACGAGAAAACCTTCCCAGCCGTTGTGCAGGAAAAAGTTGAAGCCGTGGACAGGGTTGAACGCGCCGACGACCGACGGGTGGCGCACGATCTGCATGATGCCGAGCAGCGCGATGACGGCGAACCAGACGAGCATGACGGGGCCGAAGAGGCGTCCGACCTTCGCCGTGCCTCGGCTCTGTATGAGAAACAGTCCGACGATGATGACAATCGTGATGGGCACGACGTAAGAGGCGAAGAACGGCGTCGCCACGTTCAAGCCCTCGATTGCGCCGAGCACGGAGATGGCGGGCGTGATGATGCCGTCGCCGTAGAGCAGCGCCGCGCCGAAGATGCCTATGACGACGAGCACCCAGCTCTCCTTCCTGCTCACGATCTTAATGGGCGTCGCGAGCGCCGTCAGCGCCAGGATGCCGCCCTCGCCGCGGTTGTCCGCGCGCAGGACGAAGATGCAGTACTTGATCGAGATGATGATAATCAGCGCCCAGAAGATGAGCGACAGCACGCCGAAGACGTTTCCCTGTGTTACGGCGATGGCGTGCGGGCCGTGAAAGCACTCGCGCATGGCGTAGAGCGGGCTCGTCCCTATGTCGCCGTAGACGATGCCGAGCGCCGTGAGCGAAAGGATTGCGAGATAGCGCCCGCGCGGCTTGGCCGTGTGCGGGTGCCCGTGCTCGTCCGTGAGTGTCGTGTGTATGTCTGCCGTAGCTGTGCCTGCCATAGTTATCCCGAGAGAATATAATTGATCCCCACCTTCAGTCGTCATCGCATCCCGCCCGGCGAAAGGCTAAACAGGTGCGCGCCCGCGGGCATTCGTGCTGGGGCGCACATCCGGGAAGACGATTTACTGAATAAGGGGAAGTCGAACGGAGACAGGATGGCACAAAATTTATAAAGAATTTATAAAGAAGACGTGAAACCTGCGTTTCCGTTCTGGAAGACGAGACCGCTCGCGGGGCGGAAATCGAAAGTAGCTACACGGGAAGGCTCGCCCTTTCGGTCTGAGTTGTTATATTTATCAAGTTGAAATAAGCGAAAAGGGTTAAAGCATGTTCGAGATAATTGATCTGAGCCAGGAAATCTTCACGGGGATGCCGGTCTTTCCGGGCCTCCCGGAAGTCAGCATCACGGTCCACCAATCGTTTGAGCAGTTGGACGGTATCACGGACAGCGACGTAGTCTCGCCCGCCGTCAACCGGCTCGAACTGGGCGAGCACACTGGCACGCACGTTGACGCCATCAACCACATGGCGCGCCAGTACCGCGGGCAATCCATAGACACCATGCCGCTGACGATGTTCTACACGGAGGGCATCTGTTTAGACCTCTCCGACAAAGGGCTGATGGAGTTGATCGAGATAGCCGATTTAGAGAGCGCGCTCGCCGTGGCGAATCTTGACATCAAGCGGGGCGACACGGTCCTGCTCTATACGGACCATTACCGGCGCGCGTTCGGCACGGAGAATTGGCACAGAGGGCCTGGGGTCAGCATTGAGGCGGCGCGCTGGCTGGGCGGGCAAGGCATCGCGGCCTTCGGCGTGGAGCCTGCGTCGCCCGGCGTGAGGGGCGTTTCCAACAAGGAAGTCCACTGGGTTTGCGGCGAGTTGGGCTTCACGCATTACGAGAACATGATGAACCTGCACCAACTCGCCGGCCGCGGCCGCTTCCGCTTCATAGGTCTGCCGCTCAAGATACGCGGCGGGACAGGCTCGCCCGTGCGGGCGGTCGCCGTCTTCGAGCGGTAAACTGTTCTCGGTCGAACGCTACTCGTGACGCGGGCACAACAGTCTCACGCAAAGGCGCAAAGACGCAAAGAAGGCCGCGAAGGCGTTGAGTGCTTCTTCGCCTTGCGTGCTTTCTTCGCGTCTTTGCGCCTTTGCGTGAGAATAATTTTTGCCCTGATCGAATTATTTATCAGGCGCGGATCGCTTAGCCTGGCGTCACTCTGCCGCTTGAGCGCAGACCCATCAGCCGCGCCGGGAAGACTCCGAAGTCTTCGACCTCCCACGTGTTGCCGTCGCGCAGGCGGACGCGCGCCGCCGGGATTAAAGTCCCCTCCCCTTTCCCGTTGCGGTCCAGGAAAATCTCCGCGTGGCCGATGCGGTAGTCCGACGATCTGGTGCCGTAGCGCAGCTCGAAGAACCGCACGTTGCGCTCGAAAAAGACGGTCAATTTTGTGCCACCCTCGCCCCAGGGGTCCGCGATGACGGCGTTGGCCGTGACGCCGACGCCCGTGCCGATTTGGATACGTCCGGCGTCCAGTTTAGAGAGCGCCTTCAGCAGTCCGTCCTGCCCGTCTTGTTGCAGTGCGTCGTTCAGTTCGCGCGCCTCGCCTGGCGTCGTGTAGCGGTTGACGATGAGGCGGAACTGGCCGCTCCAACTGCGGGACCGCCCGCCCCCGCCGATGGCGTAGACCGTGCCGTTGATGGTCATCCTCGATTGGACCTTCGCCTCGGCCGCCGGATAAAGGAGCGTGAGCCCCACGACGCAGCACAAAGCGCACAGCATAATGATCGCTCTTCTTTTCTCCATTCTTCCCTCCATTCCTTAAAGCCGCACCGCCAGAAAGAAACCATCCGCGTGCCGGGCGCGAAAACCCGGCAAGCCGCGACTCTGGCAGTGCTCAGTGGTTAACTCTGTAATTGTACCGCGAAGTATAAAAGAGAAAAACGGCCGAGCACCGTACGGAAATGTACAAGCCGCCAAAATGAAAACTGATCGCGTGATAATTCTCTTATATTTTAGAGATGGGCCAAGAAAATGTAACCAACACGTGGGCTGCCGCGTCATAAGAAGTGGTCGCGCCGTTAGGCGTCAATCCTGACAGGCGCGACATTCTCTCTCCATAAACTATTTGATCTAGGGAAGGGGAAAGAAAATGGGTAGGAACGTTTCGAGAATTATCATGGCGGCACTCGCCCTCTTTATGGTGGTGATGGTCTCAAGCCCGGCGGAGGCGCAATACCGCAGGGGGAGGGGACGCGGTTACACGAAAGCTTATGTCGAGCAGGTCATACGCAGGTTGGAGAACCAGAGCGACAGGTTCGTGCGCTCCTTCGACCGCTCGCTCGACGACAGCCGCGCCGACGGCACACGACGCGAGGACAATCTGAACCAGCGGGCGCGCGATTTGGAAAACGCCCTGGACATACTGCGGCAGGAGTTCGACCGCACGGACCGTTACCAGGACACACGCTCGCAGGTTTCAAGCGTCATGAACGTGGCCGAAGACATCAACAGGGCCGTCCGCAGGCGCAGTCTGAGAGGCAACACGGAACGTCTCTGGTCGCGCGTGCGTACCGAGCTGAACTCTCTGGCCTCAATCTATAATCTGCGCAGGTTGGCGTAACACACAACGGCGGCAGCAATTCATCCAACAAGAAAGCGCCCTCTTCCGGGGGGCGCTTTTCTGATTTCATTGAACAAGAAAAAGTGTCGCTTTCAAGTGGCGTACTGGTCCGCGCCCATGAAGTGTATCGAGACGTAGGGCTCGTCTCCGATGACCCAACTGTCGTGCGGGACGGGCGGCACGTGGAAGAGGCTGCCCGCCGAAAGCTCGACTTCGGTCCCGTCCTGCATCGCCGCCATCGCGCGCCCCGAAAGAACTATCCCGACGTGTTCGACTTCGCAAAGCGGAGTCCCCGCAATCGGGCTCACGTGTTCCGACCACCTCCAACCCGGCTCATACGTTGCCCGCCCTACAGTCATCCCGCCGATGCGGACGATCTCCAATTTCCCTTTCTCGAACACGCGAGTCTCATCGGGAGTTTCAAACCGCTTCAAGATGACTGGCAGCATTCTTTGCCTCCTATGGAAAATCTTCCGGCCGAGAAGTTTGTCCAAAAATATCTCATCGGAGCAAAGAATAGAAAGACGGGAGGACGGGGCTGATCTTTCCGAGGAGAGATATCAGCGCCGCCCTCCCGCCCACTCCCCGCGCGCCCCCCGCCCCGACAACGGTTGGCGCACGTGGGAATTCGGTCAACAGCCTGAGTCTTTCACTGTAGGAGCTGTGCGATGACGGCCCCTGTCAGTGGATTCACGCTGAAGCGGACGTAAGGCGTAAGTCCGCCGGAGGTCGTCGTGCTCGCGGTCGCCGTCGTTCCCGTCTTCGGGACGCGCAGCGTCTGCGTGCTGACGAGTTGGAAATCCTGGGCCACGCCGAGCCAGCCGACGACGCGGTAGACGTAAGCTGTGTTCGGCTGTATGGCGGCCGTCACAGACTCGCTGGCGCTGTCGGTCGCGCCCGAGGCGAGGACGCGACCCGCCGAGTCGCGCAACTCCATATCGAGGTCAACGCCGGTCGTGGTCGCGAGCGCGCCCGTCACGGACTGCGCCCCGTCCTTCGACGTGAAAGGCACGTCCACGTAGGTCACGCCGTCCGCCAGTTGAAGGCCCGTGTCGCCGACGGGGACGACGCCCGTGAACGTCTCCTTGAAGGTCGCCGTCGTGAAGTTGGCGTCGAAGCTCGGCGGCGGCTGGTAACGCGTGGCCTGCGCCGCCGCGACCTGTACGCGCGCCGTCACGACCGCCTCGAAGGTGAACGGCTTCTTGTTCGGGTTGTTGAAGACCAGGCGGCGCGGGGCCGAGACCTGATTCGTCGCGAGCGCCGACGTGTAATAGAAGCTCGCGGGGCTCGTGCCGCGCCCGGAGCCGCTGTTGTCAGCATTGGCAACCGCGACGGTCGGGTCCGAGATCGAGACGACGCGGAACTCTACGGGCGTGTAGATATTGGCCCCTGTGTTCTTGATCGTCTGGTCAAACTCGGTCTTGCCGTTGGCCGAGACGAAGGCTGTGCGGCTGACCTGCACCTTGCCGGTCACGTTCATGACCGCGCTTGGCACGGCCATCGCGCCGAGCTGTTTGGTGAGCGTGTCGAGCGCGCCCTTGAGCCGTTCGGCGACGCCCGCGATCCACACCTTCTTGAACTGTGCCAAATCGGCCTTCGCCTTCGCGACGGCGATTGCGCCGGTCAGCGTCGGCGTCACACCGAGGTTGATGTCTTTGATGTACGGCCCCGAAACCATCTTGACGCGGCGCTCTTTGTCCATGACGACGCCGATGCCTGCGCCCGAGACGGGCAGCCCCATGTATGTCTGCTCGAAGTAGAGGAGGTTGCCGCCGAAGGCCGGGTAGTTGGACTTGAGGCGCAAAGTGCCAGGGTCCGTGATGCCGAAGATGGCGGAGTTGACCTGTATGAAGGCGCGCGCGGCCGCCTCCGGGTCGAGCGTGGAGGGGGCCGAGGCGAAGTCCATCAGCGTGTCGAGCGAGCCGGTCTTCTTGTCCCAGCGCGCTGTGACGGACGAGTCATTCAGATTCAGCTTGAGCGCGTCGAGCGCCTGGAGTTGCGACGGCGACGGAAGGCGCAGGCTGTATTTCGTCAGGTTGATGTCGAAATTAGGCACGGGCCTTTGATTGAGATTGCGCGCGGCGGGTGTTGTACCCGCCGCGCTCACGGTCGTCACGGCGGGCAGTATTGCCTGCCCGATGAGAGCGGTAACGACCGACAACGTAAGAAGCAGCTTGAGAGAAACCGAAACCCTGGTCTTCCCGCCTCGAATGGTTCGTCTGGTGAGCATCCTTATCTTTTCTCTCCTGTGTCCTGGGCAAGTGGATATGGCGTCTGCCGGATTGTTTCGTCCTGACGCAGGAGAAAATAAAGGTTCGTGCTTGAAAAAAACTTGAAGAGGGCGGGCGCTCGCGGCGCGGCGAGTTAAGCGGAGAAATAGCGAGACTTAAGGGCAGGCGTCCGCCGCCTTGAAGAATCCTTGAAGGCGGTCAGGGAGAAAAAAAGAAACTCGCAGGGCGAGTCCATGGCGCTTTAAGTCCCGTCAGGGACGGCGTGAAAATAGCCCGGCACTTCAGTGCTGGGTACGAGTCCAAATAAAAGTTGAGTCCCGTAGGGACGACTGAACCGGCAAGCCTGGCTTTTCAGCCGTCCCTACGGGACTGCGCATATTGCTCAACATTCTTCCCAGCCATAAATGGCTGGGCTATTTTCACGCCGTCCCTGACGGGACTCTTCAAACAGGTTCCTGGTCTCTAACTTGAGAACTTATGAGGCGAGCTTCATGAGGACGACCATCGCCTGTGCCAGATGCACGCGAGTCAGCGCGCTCTGCGGGCTGAAGTAGCCGCCGCTGGCCTTGAGCAGCCCGCGCGTGTGCGCGACCGCCACGTAGCCGCGGTACTCCACGGGAATGTTCTTGAGGTCCGCGAAGGCTGGCATCGTCCCTGTGTAATTCTCGGCCTCGGCCCGGAGCCCCGCGGCCCGCACGAGCGCGATTGCCGCCGCCAGCCGCTTGACGCTGCGGTCGGGGTAAAAAGGACCGCCTGCGGGCGCGTCGTAGAACAGCGGGCCGCCGGGAGCCTTCTGCACGCTCTCGACGAAGTTCATCAACTCTGAGCTGTGAACGTCCGAGTAGGTCGGGACGCCGGGCATGTACTGTGGCACTCGCGCGCCGCGCACGAGCGTGGCCGCCAGCTCGCCGCGCGTCACGGGCCACGTCGGGAAGAAGCGGTCGCCCACGGGCATCATCACGAACGAGCGCAGGTTCTGCCGGATGTCGCTCTGCGACGCCGCGCTCAGGCCACTTATGTCCAGAAGCGGCGCGTATTCGACTCGCTCCACGTCAAGGCGGCCGACGTAGGACTGTGGCAGCAGGCCCAAAAGCCCGAGCGTGTTGAAGACCTGGACGCGCCACGTACCCGCCGCGGGCGAGTTGAGCTGTGTGCCCTCGCCTCGCCCCGTAATCCCTGGCAGGTTGAGCACGTTGACGTGAGAGCGCAGGACGCCGCCGCCGTCATAAACTTTCATCCCGAGGTCGTTGGTTGTCAGGAGCGGCCCCCAGGCGATACGCACCGAAGCCGCGACGGTGTTCGTCGGAATCGTGAGA
Source organism: uncultured Acidobacteriota bacterium (assembly GCA_963711585.1). GTDB lineage: Bacteria > Acidobacteriota > Blastocatellia > Pyrinomonadales > Pyrinomonadaceae > QHXM01. The sequence goes on from CAVQEU010000004.1 coordinate 59,778, forward strand.
TTCGTCGTAGTGATAAAGCCCGGCCGGACGGTGCCGCTGAATGCGTGCGGGGCGTTCCTGACGAAGCGCACCTGCCCGCGGCTGAGCGTCGCGCGCCACATCCCCATGCGCCGCGTGGGGAAGGCAGCTTCGAGCACGGCCGCGTGCGCGTTGAGTAGCCCTGCGCCGACTTCGTGCGCGAAGTTGGACGGAAGCGGGGTGGCCGTGCGCTGTAGAATGTCGCGCACCTGCGCGGGCTTCAGATTCGGGTTCGCTTCCAGCATGAGCGCGATTGTCCCGGCCACCACCGGCGCGCTGAAACTCGTCCCGCTCCCCGCCGTGTAGAAGGGCAACTCACTCAACGAAAGCAGCCGCGTGTCCGCGCCCGAGCTTAGTCCGTTGAGCCCCGTCAGGTTCAAGCCCGTCGCGCGCAGGCTGATCATGTCAACGCCGGGCGCAACGAGCGTCGGCCTTCTTCTGGAAGCATTGCCGAAAGAGCCGCGCGAGGAGAACTGTGCCAATCGGCCGCGCGCGTCTGTCGAGCCGGCGGAGATAACCCACGGCGCGAGCGCGTAAGGGTTCAGAGAGTCAGCGCCCGGCCCGGTGTTGCCCGCCGAGAAGACGACATTGACGTTCTGGTCGGTCAGCATCTTCGTCGCCACGTTGACGGGGTCGTTGATGTCGAAGACCGTGTTGGCCGAGAAGCTACAGTTGACGACGCGCACCTTGAGCGTCGGCCCCTGCGTCAGCAAATAGTCGAAGCCCGCGAGCACGAAGAGCAAATTCGAGTCGCCAGCGGAGAGTCCGACCAGTTTCGCGTTCGGGGCGACGCCCTGATACCTTCCACCGGAGCGCGCGCCGCTGCCCGCGATGACGCCGCCGACGAAGGTCCCGTGCCCGGCCACCAAATCCGTGTTCGGTAGCCCTTCGATGTTGAGAGGGTACTGGAAGCCGAGCGGCGAGAGGCCCTGTAAATCGGCCAGCTTGACGTTGCGTGCGACGCGGCCCGCCACGTCCGCGTGCGTCCCGTCGAGGCCCGTGTCGAGGACGGCGACCGTCACGCCGCGGCCCGTGACAGACAGCCCCCTATTCTTACGCGTCAGGTCCGCATCAGTGTAGACGCGGCCCGTGCCGGTCAGGGCGGACGTTTGTTCGGCGTTCCATTGCAGCGTGCGGTTACCCCAGACTGAACGCACCGAAGGCAGTTGCGAGAGCTTGATGATCTGCGAGGGGAACGCGCTGAAGATGATCATCGGCAGCTTGCGGAAGCGCGTGCCGCCGGTGATGCCGAGCGTTCTCATGGACGCGAGGTCCGCGTCGGTCGGGTAGTGGTGAAACGTCACGACCGCGTTGATGCTGCTGTCGTTCGTCACCTTGTTGAGCAGGAGCGCCAACTCCGGGTCGAGTCCCTGAAGACCCGTCGCCACCGCGCCGCCGATGCCGTCCGCGCCCGTCATCGTTATCCCGTCCGCGCCGGTCATCGTGATGCCGTCGGCCCCGGTCATCGTTATCCCGTCAGCCCCTGTCATGGTGATGCCGTTCGGGCTGATACTGAACACCTTGCCGTCGCCCATGACGATGGTAACGGAGTCGGCACCAGTCATGGTGATGCCGTCCGCGCCCGTCATCGTAATGCCGTCGGCACCCGTCATCGTGATGCCGTCGAGGCCGAGCAATGCTGAGGCCGTCAGCGCCGGTCATCGTTATCCCGTCCGCGCCGGTCATGGTGATGCCGTTGGCCTGCCTGACGATGACGGAGTTAACGACGTAAGTCGCGCCGTCCGCGCCCGTCATCGTTATCCCGTCGGCACCAGTCATGGTGATGCCGTCCGCGCCGGTCATCGTAATACCGTCGGCCGTCACCGCGTTGACCGCGTTCGCGCCCGTGTAAGTCATGCCGTCGGCGCCCGTCATGGTGATGCCGTCGGTCGTGGCGGGCAGCGTGATGCCGTTGGCTTTCAGGCCGAGCAGCCCGTCCGCGCCCGTCATCGTAATGCCGTTCAGGTCTTCGAAGTAGACGCCGTCAGCGCCTGTCATCGTGATGCCTTCAGTGCCCCGCACGAGGATGCCGGCGGCGACAGGCCCGGAACTGAGGACCAGGACGAGGGCGAGCGCCAGCGCCTTTTGAAGAGGGTTCGAGAGCTTGCTTTTCATCTGGGGTAAACTACTAAAAACTATTGCCTGACGGCGGTGAGTTCCCGGCGGGTGACAGGCCGGCGTCGGGAACCGGTTATTTTACGCGAGGTACGGGCAAACGCAAGGCACGAAGAGCCTTAAACAAAGTTATAACACTAAACGGGCGCTCCGAATTATTGCATCGGCGTTATATTTTCAAAGTCCCGGAATCCCCCGGCTGCGGGCTGAAGGGATTCACTTCATCATCTCCCGGTAGACTCGCTGAGTCTCGCCGGTCGGTTCGACGCCCAATTCCTCCCGCAGCAGGCGTCTCAGTTCCTCATACTGCTCGCGCACGGCCACGCGGTTTCCGAGCGCGGCGTGTGCGCGCATGAGCATGGCGTGCACGTCCTCGCGGAACGGGTCGTCGCGCAGGATTCTCTGCGCATAGTGTAGCGAGCGCGACCAGTCCTCGGCTTTGAGCGCCGCCTTGGCGAGCGTTTCCAGCAGCCGCACATATTGTTCGCGGTAGTAGGAGCGCTGCTCCTCGGCCCAGTCGTCGTAAGAGCCCTGCATGAACTCGCCGCGGTAGAGCGCCACGGCCCGCTCGAAAGCGTCTGTGACCGCTTCCTGATTTCGGGAGCGGAGCGCGGCCTCGCCCTGTGCCACCAGTTGGTCAAACTCTTCGAGGTCTATACGGTAAGTGAAGGCTGGGTCGAGCAGGTACTCGCCGTCGCGGTAGACCAGGAAATTCTGCCTGACCGGCTGGTTGCTGTTGAGCGCTTTACGCACGAGCGACATGGTCGGGTAAAAATTCTTCTCCGCCGTGCTCAGTTCCGCGTCGGGCCAGAAGGCGTCGAGGATGGCGTCCTTGGACGTTCTACGATGGCGGCGCGAGGCGACGAAGCAGAGCAGGTCGCGCGAGCGTTTCGTCTTCCACGCGTCGGCCGCGAAAGGCCGCGCAGGGTCGCGGTAAACTTCGACCGCGCCGAGCAGGTTGATGGTCAAGTCCACGGGGGCGTGGGCGGAGACGAGAACTGAAACTGTGCCAGGGGCGGGCGCGGGCTGCGTCGCGCCCTGTGCGGGCGGGGCCGCAGTTGCGGCCGTGCCGACCGTCAGCTTTTCGCGTATGTCGGGCGGCAGCAGCTCCGCCACGCCGGTCTTGATGAAGAGCGCGGAATTGTTAGAGACTTCGCGTTCAAGCCAGTAGTCGTAATCGTAGCGCGCGGCCAGATCGAGCGCACGCCTGAGGTGCTCGCCGGCCTCGCCCGCGTGGCCCGAAGCTAACGCGCAGGCAGCCAGCGCCGCCCTGGCCTGTGTCTCGTAGTAATAAAGATTATATTCGCGGAAGTAAGCGAGCGCAGGCTGAAGGTCATTGCGCGCCGCCTCGTGCTCGCCCTGCGTCAAGAGGATGCGCCCGCGCGTGAGGGCCGCGGTGCGCGCCCCGACTTCGTCATTCGAATCCTCGCGCTCGGCGATCAGCCTGTCCATAGTGGCGCGCGCGGCCGCAGCGTCCCCCAGTTGGAGTGCGAGGAGCGCGCGCTCCTCGTGCAACTCGCGCCGCGCAAGCTTAATGCCCGCCACGTCGTAGGCGCGCGCGGCGCGCTCGTAGTGCTCGGCGGCGTGCGTGGCGTCACCGCGCTCGCGGTACAGATTGCCGTAAGCCTCGTAGACCTCGCCGCGCAGCGAGATGAGATTGAACGTCTGGCAGCCCTGCATGGCGCGCTCAAGGTGCTGTTCGCAAGCGTCGAACTCGCCGCGGTAGAAGTGGCAGCGGGCGATGTTCAGATGGGCGTTGGTCTCCTGCGGGACGGGGAGCGCCTGGTCGTCGCGTATCAGGCGGCGCAGCCAGCGCATGGCCTCTACGAAGTCGCCTCGCATCCCGGCCGGCGTCCCCAGGTTGTGCGCGATGATGCGCGCCAGAGGCTCGTCGCCAATCTCCTCGGCCAGACTCAGCGCCGCGCGAAACTCCCGCTCGGCCTCCTTCCATCTCCCCTCCGCGCTCAGACACAAGCCCCGCGTATTGGCACAGCGCACGCGCACGGCCGAGCGCGCGCCCGTGATGGCTTCGGCGCGCGCGACCGTTTCGAGCGCGTCCGAAACCTCGCCGCGACGCCGGCTGATGGCCGCGAGCGAGTGCAGGGCTTCGGCCTCGCTTTCGGTGTCGCCGCTTTCGTGCAGCAGCGCCGCGGCGCGCCGCAAGAGTGCGCTCGCGTTCGCCTGGTCGTCGTAAAGGCGCGTCACCTCCGCCTGGTGCAGGAGCACGCGCGGGTGCTCCTCTAAAATTTCGGCCGGCAACTTTTCGATGAAGGCGACGAGCGAGGCGAACCCGCCCGTCTCTATCCAATCGCCGCCGCGCTCCGCGATGAGGAGGGCCGCGCGCCCGTAGTCTTCGGCCGCGATGAGATGATGAAGGGCGCGCTCCCAATACTTGTCGCGTAGGAAGTAGTCGGCCAGCCGGCCGTGCTCGGCGGCTAATTCGGCGCGCCCCTTCTCGTCCGCGACGCGGCGGCGCAGGAAGTCTCTGAAGAGCGGGTGCAGGCGGTACTCTTCGCCGCGGCCGTCCGAGGCCAGCGTGACGAAGACGTTGCGGCGCGCGAGCGTCTGAAGCAGCGTGACGGCGTTCACCTCCGGGAAAAGCTCGCGGCACGCCCTCGGCTCCACCCTTTCGAGCAACGAAACGCCGAGCAGGAACTTTTGTGTCTCGCCCGTTTCGTCCGCGAAGACCTCTTCGGCGAAATAGTCGAAGATGTCGCGCTCAGACTGGCGCAGGATTTCGGTCAGGTCCTGGGCGGCGGACGAGCCCACGGGGTCGTGCGCTAAGGCGCTACGCTGCGCGACCTGCCGGACCAGTTGCAGCGCCGTGATCCACCCTTCGGTGCGCTCGCGGTACTCGGCCAACTGTTCGGGCCTCAGTTCGAGGTCGAAGACTTGACGAAAAAGCTGCTGTGTCTCCTCGTCCGTGAAGAGCAACTCGTCGCGCGTGACGATGGCGAGCGACGACTGCGTACGCATACGCACGAGGGCGAGCGGCGGCAGCTCGCGCGAGATGATGATGAGGTGGAGGACGTCCGGCAGGTAGTGCAGCAGCCGGTCAACGACTGCGTGGACGGCCGTCTCCGCGCCGAGGTGGTGATAGTCGTCCAGGACCAGAACAAGCTGCTGCTCGACCGAGTCGAGCACTTCGTTTAAGAGCACGTCGAGCGCGCGCTCGGGCCGCTTCGCCAGATCGCCGCGGGCCTCTTCCAGGTAAGAGAGCGTGATGGCCCCGAAGCCTGGCACGGCCTGCCGTATGCCGTGGGCCAAATATCCGAGGAAGACGAGCGGGTCTGCGTCCGCCTGGTCTAGCTGATACCAGACGAACCTTTGCGGCCCCAGGTTCCTGACGAAGTCCGCGACGAGCGTGGTCTTGCCGGAGCCCGCGTTGGCCGTGACGAGCGTGACGGGGTGCGAAAGATTCTGGCGCAGCCGCTCCATCAGCCGCGGCCGCGGCAGGAGCGCGGGGGCGGGCCGTGGGGGGAGCAGTTTCGTGCGCAGGAAGAAGACGGACGCCTCCTTGTTCGCCGCGTCGGCGGGCGTCGGGGGCGATGCTGCTTCATCTTGATGACGCTTTTGCGATTCGTTGAGCATCATCCGTTCAGGTGTCTACGGCGCGAACCCTCTAATCAGGCTGAGGCGTCTCGTCTGGGGGCGCTCCCGGCCGCGCGCTGAAAAGCCCTCCGCCATGCTCAACCCGGCCGCCACGCGTGCCTTCTCGACGAACGGGCCGACGCGTCCATGCGTCTCGGCCCAGGCCGCGAGCGCCACCTCGGCCGGCAGGCTGTAAAGGTTGGACAATTCCTCCGCCTCGCGCAGCGTAAACGAGAGCGCCGATTCTTCAATGACGCGCAGCGCCTGCTTGGAGCGCATGCGCCACAGGGGCGTCGGCGGCAAGCCTCGGCCGATGAGAATGACGTGCACTTCCGCGGGCAGCAACGGGAGCAGCCTGCGGAAGAAGGGGGCGACCCACTCTTCGTCGTAAACGAGGTGCAGATCGTCCAGGACGATCAGGAGCGGCTCGTCGCGCTGGAGCAGTTCGTTGACGAGGCTTTCGACCATCAGCGGCACGTCTTCGGCCCCGGACGATTCATTGCCGAGCGCGGTCATCTGTTCGCCGAAGCCGGGGCGCTGGCTGGCTATGCTTTCCACGAGGTACTTGAAGAAGGCGGAGAGATCGCCGTCGGCCGCGTCCACCTTATACCACGCGGTGGCCCGGCCCGCGGAGCGCGCGAACTCGACGGCGAGCGCGGTCTTGCCCGTCCCGGCCCGCCCGCTGATGATGGTCGCCGAGCCGCTCGTCAGACTTTCCGTGACGGCGCAAAGCAGCCGGCCGCGCGAAAGGTAACGCGCGGGGAGCGCCGGTGGCACAATTTTCTCGGCCAAGAGGTGTGTGGAAGGGGAAACGCTCGTCATGTTCAATTCTCTAATTCCCACTGTTTTCTCCCGCAATCGCTTTTTTTGAGGCAAGGGATAAGCCTTAGGCTTTTTCGTCATCCCGCTTCGGCACGGGATGCAGGAGAAATATAAACGCTTCGGCCTTGAAGAAACCTTGAAAGTTTGAACTCGCTTATTACTAAGGTTTAGACGGAGAGCTAAAGCAGTTTTCGATTCAACGTAAGGTGCTGCATCACTGTAGGGGCAGGGACAAGTCCTCTGCCCGCTCACCATCGCAACCACGCGGGCAGAGGACTTGTCCCTGCCCTTACAGTCTTATTAAGCGTTGTGCATTAAGATTCGGGAGGGACGCTCAGCTCCGAAGTCTGGTGTATGCCCGCGGCTATCTCCGGGAGGATGCCTATCTTGACGTAGATGGGGCGCACGTCGCGGCGCAGAGACGGGAGCGAGGTGGCGAACCAGATTGCGCCCGCGATGCAGCCGAGGCCGCCGAACATCAGCGTGTGCGGCGCGCCGATTCTTTCGGCCAGGCTCCCCGCCAGCAGACTGCCGAAGGGCGCGGTCCCCATAAAAGCCATCGTGTAGAAGCTCATCACGCGCCCGCGCTTGTCTTCCTCCACGATGGTCTGCAAGACCGTGTTGCTCGCGGCCATCTGCACCATGAACCCCAGCCCCGTGAGCACCATCAGCGGCAGCGACAGCCAGAGCACGCGCGAGAAGGAGAAAGCGACAAGACCAGCGCCGAACGCGGCGGCCGTCAGCGGGATATATTTTCCCAGGCCGAGCACGGACCTGCGCGCCGCCAGAAACATTGCCCCGACGAGCGCGCCCACGCCCGAGGCGGCCATCAGCAGCCCCAGCGTGTTCGGGCCGCCGCGCAGGATTTCGTTGGCGAAGACCGGCATCAAAACCGTGTACGGCATCCCGACTAAGCTGACGAGCGCCAGGAGCATCAGCACCTTTCGTATGGGGGCGAAGCCCGAGGCGTACCGCCAGCCTTCACGCAATTGGGCCAACATGTTCACGCCCTTGTTGGGCTTGTTCGCGCGCGGCGTGATCTTCATGGCGAGCAGTGAGGCTATGACGGCAAGATAACTGACGCCGTCAATCATGAAGCACCAGCCCTCGCCCACGGCCGCGATGACGACGCCGCCAATTGAAGGCCCGAGCAGCCGCGCGGCGTTCACCATAGACGAGTTGAGCGCGATGGCGTTCGGCAGGTCTTCCCTTCTCAAGACCATCTCGACGACGAAAGCCTGCCGTGCGGGCATGTCGAACGCGTTGATGACGCCCTGAAAAATGCTGAGCGCGATGACGTGCCAGATTTGAATGAGTCCGGTGAGGGCGAGCACCGCCAGCGCCAACGATTGAAGCATCGCCAGCACCTGTGTGGCGACTAATAATCTGTGACGGTTCCAGCGATCAACGAGGACGCCCGCGAAGGGCGCGAGGGCGAAGGACGGAACCTGTCCCGCGAAGCCTACGACGCCGAGCAGCAACGCCGACCCTGTCAGCCTGTAGACGAGCCAACTGGTCGCGATCCTGGTCATCCACGTCCCGATCATAGAGACGCTCTGGCCGCTGAAGAAGAGCTTATAATTTCTGTGCCCCAGCGCGCGCAGCATGAACGCCAGCCCGCCCCGGCTTTTATCAGAGGTGACCATGTGACCGCTTGACGATTCCCACCATTTTCCGACGCCCCTGTTTTCGACCTACTTGACGTGAAATGTGAGCCGGCCGCGCCGTCGCTCGACGTAACTCCCGCCCGGCAACTCCGCCACACGCCCGCCCCGCTCACCCTTCAACAGCTTTTCCACGCCCAGCAAGTGTGCCAATTCCAGGCGTCTCAAATCCCCTCGCCCCCGCGCCAGCCACAGCCTCAACGCCCGCCTACGCAAAGCCGCCGGCGCACTCAACAGCGTCTTCACGTCGAGCGCCGCGACAGCAGACGCATCCCCTTGAGAGCCTGTGCCCCCTTCATTCCCCTGCTCGCCCAATCCCTTTTCGCACGCCGTCTCCAACAACTCACGCGCGCCCACGTTCAGCGTCTCCGCATCCTCGCGCAACAACTCCGCCGCGCGTGCCAGCGCCTCGACCGCACGCGGATTAAACGTCAACATCAACGGCAGCAGCCTCCGCCGCACACGCACACGAGCAAAACTCTCATCCTCATTCATCGCATCCCGCCGCACCTCTACGCCCCGCACCCTGCAATACTCCTCCGTCTCCGCCCTCCGCGCCCAACGCAACAACGGCCTCGCCAACCTCACCTCAGAACCAACCCCCAGCGCACGCACAGCCTCCATCCCCCCCAACCCCTCCGCCCCGCTCCCACGCAACAACCTCAACAACACAGTCTCCGCCTGGTCATCCATCGTATGCCCCGTCAACACCAGCCGCGCCCCGCGCCTCTCCGCCACCTCCCTCAAAAACTCATACCGCGCCCCCCGCGCCGCCTGCTCCAAATTCCCCCCCGCCTCCGCCACACGCTCCCTCACATTTACCCTTCCGACCTCCACCTCAACCCCCAACTCCCCCGCCAACCCCTCCACCCACCGCGCATCCTCCGCACTCTCTTCCCTCAACCCATGATCCAAATGCGCCACCGTCAACCGCACCGCCACCCGCCCCCCCCGCACCAACTCATCCAACCCCAACACCAACCCCACCGAATCCGCCCCACCCGACACCGCGACAATTACATCCTCACCCGCCACCGGCAACCCCAGCCGCCCCCACTCCTTCAGCAACGCCACCGCAAACGCGCTCAACCTCTTTCCCGCTCCCCCGCGCACTCTCCGCCGGGACTGCTGTATGCTCTGCGACCACTCTCTACCACTCATATCCATCACAGCGGATTGTTAGACCAAGCCCACAGGAAAGTCAAAACAACGAACATATGAAGGAGTACAATATACAGCGCTACGAGATTGTGCCGCATTGCCTCATTATTAACATCTATCACTTTTCGTGCGTTTGTCTTGACCAGAAGCGAAAGGCAGGGTATAGGCGTTTCTATGAGCTGCCAGATTTGAGAAGACAGGCACTGCTGAATCTCTCATAAGGAGTACGAAATGCGTAAAAGGCCCGGCTCCCGAAAAAACCAAGCGTCGAGCAAATTATCAGAGGCGGCTGAGCAAATTGAGGGAGCCCACATGTTTAGTTGGCAAGTGCTGAATTTATCGCATAAGGGCTTGATCGAACTGCCGAAGACCGTTCGCCGATTAACGCAGCTTCTTCATCTAAATCTCTCTGTCAATCAACTAGCAGCACTGCCCGAATCCATCGGTCAGTTGGCTAACCTTCGCGAGCTAACACTCGTTTACAATCGGCTGACATCGCTGCCGCAATCAATCGGGCGATTGATGAACCTCCAAGAACTACACCTCACAAGTAATCGCCTGACAGAACTGCCGGCACAGATCAGTAGATTGAGCCAGCTACAACACCTATGCCTCAACAACAACGAACTGTCAGTGTTGCCTGATTTCATTAGTCAGTTGACGCAGCTTAGGGAACTGCAACTCTCTAACAATCAATTGACAGCGTTGCCGGAGTCCATCGGTCAACTGACCGATCTTCGAGAATTGCGCATTGATGGCAACCGATTGGCTAATCTGCCGGAATCGCTACGGAATCTGAGCAGGCTAGAAAAACTCTACTTGCACGGGAACGATGCCCTTGGTTTACCAACCGAAGTTCTAGGAGCTACGCAACTCAATGTCTCCGCCAATAAAGCACAGCCAGCTAAGCCCAGAGAAATTCTTGAATATTACTTTCGGGTGCAAGGAGGCGAGCGCCCGCTAAATGAAGCCAAACTTATTTTGGTGGGACGCGGGGCGGTCGGTAAAACTTCGATTGTCAACCGGCTGATGTACGACCTATTCAGGGATGAGAAGAAGACGGAGGGTATCAAGATTACGGGATGGCCTCTCCGCCTCAACGGCGAAGAGGACGTGCGGCTGAACGTCTGGGATTTCGGCGGACAGGAGATCATGCACGCCACGCACCAGTTTTTCCTCACGCAGCGCAGCCTCTACCTGCTGGTCTTGAACGGACGCGAAGGGGGCGAAGACGCCGACGCCGAATACTGGCTCAAGCTGATAGAGAGTTTCGGGAGCGAATCGCCCGTCATCGTCGTGCTGAACAAAATCAAAGAACATCCCTTCGACGTGAACCGCCGCGCGCTGCAACATAAGTATCCGCTTGTCCGTGAATTCATCAAGACGGATTGTGCTGACGGAACCGGGGTCAGGCAGCTTCGTAAAACAATCGAACAGGAGACAGACCGCCTGGAGCATTTGCGCGATGCCTTTCCGGCAAGTTGGTTCACCATCAAGGAACGTCTCGCGGGGATGGGGAAGAACTACCTTAGCTTTGATGAATTCCGTGACTTCTGTAATCGGTACGGCGAAGCAGAAAGAGATGCTCAGGAAATGCTCGCCGGTTACCTGCATAACCTCGGCATTATTCTGAACTACCGCGACGATCCGCGATTGCAGGACACGCATGTGCTGAATCCACACTGGGTCACTAAAGGCATTTATAAAATTATCAACTCCGACAGGCTGGAGAAGCAAAAGGGCGAAATTCGGCTGAATGACTTGGCGCAAATTCTTGACGAGCGCGAGTACCCGGTCAGCCTGCGCCGCTTCATCTTCGATTTGATGAAGAAGTTCGAGCTTTGCTTCAGCTTCCCCAATGACGATACACATTACCTGATTCCCGAATTGCTTGATAAGCAGGAACCGGCGGAGGCGGGCAAGTTCAGGCCGGAGGAGTGTCTGAATTTTCAGTACCACTACCCAGTGCTGACCGAAGGATTGCTGCCGCGCTTCATCGTCCGCACACACGCGCTGAGCGAACATCTGCCGCGTTGGCGCACCGGCGTGATACTGAGATTTGAAAGCAATCACGCGCTGGTCAAGGCAGACGTGCAGGACAAGAAGATCTTCATCAACGTCTCCGGCCCCGTCGCAGGACGACGACGCCTGCTCGCTGTCATCCGCTCGGACTTCGAGCGGATTCACTATGACATTCGCAACTTGCATCCGCAGGAAATGGTTCCCGTGCCCGGCTTCGCTAACCTGATAGTGCCTTACAAGAAATTACAGGTGATGGAACAACGCGGCGTCCCAAATTTTACTGAAGTCACAGACGATGACGTTGTCGAGTTGGACGTGCAGGAGTTGCTCAACGGCGTAGACCTCGAAGGCACGCGCCGAAGAGAGCGAACGATGGACGAGCGTCGGCAGGCCGTCCGGTTGTTCTATAGCTATTCGCACAAGGATGAGAGTCTGCGCAACGAGTTGGAGACTCACCTGAAGCTCTTGCAGCGGCGCGGGCGAATAGACACGTGGCAGGACCGCAAGATAGAGGCAGGCGACGACTGGAAGCGGAGGATTGATGAGAACCTGGAACGGGCGGACATCATTCTGCTGCTCGTGAGCGCCGACTTCATAGCTTCGGACTACTGCTACGAAATAGAGTTGAAGCGGGCGTTGGAGCGCGAGAAGAATGGAGAAGCGACGGTGATTCCTATCATCGTGCGTGATGTCAGCCTGATCGGAGTGCCGTTCGAAGGATTGCAATACCTACCTAAAGACGGTGTGGCAGTCGCCAAGTGGCAGGACAGAGATTCGGCATGGCGAAATGTTTCGGAGGGGATTGAGCGGGCGGTCGAAGGGATTCGAAAGAAGTCCAGGCGATTCATCTAAGATTGTTGCCACAAAATGGCCGCGCGCGGTGTTTACCCTTAAAAGGGCAAAGGTATCCGGCGGTCTGTCTTTACGGGGCCGCTCTCGCCAGGTAAGGCTAGATGAAGCAGGAGGCTTGAAGATGAAGACTCTGAGTAACGCGGGGCGTTTTGTCCGCCGAATGGTTTCGGGCAGGAGGGCGTGGTCGCTGTCAATGTTCGCCGCGCTGGCGCTCGTCTGGGCGTGTGCGCCGGCGTCGTATACGAACGATGCGACGGGAACGACGGCCTCCGCCGTGCAGGCGTCGTATGCGGGGCAGTGGATGGTGGAGTTCAGGACGGGGGAGGAGAGGGTTCAGTTCAGTTTGCGCTACCAGCGCGACAGCGACGGGAGCTACAACAGCAACACCTCGTTCGGCATCGCGCCTGACCAGTTGCGGGGGCTGACGCGCGAGCAGGCGATGTCGAGCGCGGGGACGAACGTTAAGTTTCAGCTCGTGCGCGACGCCGGCTCGTTCAACTGCGAGGGATGGTTCAAGGACGGCAACGGCTCGGGCCACTTCGTCTTTTCGGCCAACCCGTCGTTCGCGGCCGAGTTGAAGAGACAAGGGTACGGCACGCCCTCGGCCGACCAGCAGTTCTCGATGGCGCTGCACGACGTGAGCCTGGCTTTCATCGAAGAGTTGAAGACGCAGGGCTACGAGCGCCCGACGATGGAGCAGCTTGTCACGCTCGGCGAGCACGGCGTCCGCCAGGATTACGTGCGCGGGCTCAAGGAGCTGGGCTACATGGTGCGCTCGATTGACAAGCTGGTGGAGATGAAAGACCACGGCGTCAGCCTCAGCTTCATACGTGAGTTGGCGGCGCTCGGCTACGAACGCCTGACGGCGGACAGACTTGTCGAGACGAAAGACCACGGCGTCAACCCGGACTACATACGGGAGCTGCGCGAGGCGGGCTACGACCGACTGACGCTTGAGAAACTGGTCGAGATGAAGGACCACGGCGTCAACCCGCGGTTCGTTAAAGAACTGGCCGCGCTCGGCTACGTCCGCCCGTCAGTCGAAGAGTTGATAGAAATGAAGGACCACGGCGTGAGCCCCGAGTTCATCCTGGAAATCAAACAGCTCGGCTATGACCGCGTCAGTATCGAACAACTGGTGCGCCTGCGCGACCACGGCGTCTCGGCAGCCTTCATCCAACAGATGCGCGCCCGCGGCCACAACAACCTCACGCTCGACCAACTGATCGAACTGCGCGACCGCGGCGAAGAATAAAAGCAGTGATAAGTGATGAGTGATAAGTGATAAGTAAAAGCGCCTGTCTTTACTTATCACTTATCACTTATCACTTATCACTTATCATCGTTCCCGTGCCTTCGTCTGTGAAGACTTCGGCGAGGAGGGCGTTGCGGGTGGAGCCGTTGATGATGTGTGCGCTGCGGACGCCGCGACGGATGAGGCCCGTGATGCTCTGTAGCTTGGGGATCATGCCGCCCGTGGCCGCGCCGTCGCGTATCAGAGCTTCGGCCTCGTCAATCGTCAGACGCGAGAGCTTCGTCTCCGGCTCATTCGCGCGCAGGTAAATCCCGTCCACGTCGGAAAGCAGAATCAACTTCTCCGCCCCCAACTGCACCGCGATCTCCGCCGCAATCGTGTCGGCGTTGATGTTGAAGACAGTCCCCTTCTGGTCCGCGCCGAGCGAGGAGACGACAGGCAGGTAACTCTGCTCCAACAGCACGCAGAGCAGCCGCGTGTTAATCTCCACAACGTCGCCGACGTGCCCGAAGTCAACGCGCTCGCGCTCGCCCGTCGCGCGGTTGAGGACTTCGCCGGGCGGGCGGCGCTCCGCGTGCACGATGTTGCCGTCCACGCCCGAGAGGCCCACGGCCTCCACCCCTCTGTGCCTGAGCGCCGCCAGGATGTCCGTGTTGATCTTGCCCGCGAAGATCATCTTCGCCATTTCGAGCGTCGCGTCGTCAGTCACGCGCCGCCCGTTGATGATCGTCTGCTCCACACCCATCAGCGAGGCCAGCTCCGTCAACTGCTTGCCGCCGCCGTGCACGACGCAGAGGCGTATCCCGACCTGTTGCATCAGGGCCAATTCCTCGCAGAGCGAAGCCAGGTTCGCGGCGTCTTCGGTCGCCTTGCCCGAGAGCTTGACGACGAAAGTCTTGCCCTTGAACCGCTGTATGTACGGCAGCGCCTCGCGCAAGAGGTCGAGGCGCACCTGGTTCGTCACCCCTGATTGTGTTTGGCTCATCTCTTATCCTCGAAGCACAGGAAGTCTCACGCAAAGGCGCAAAGACGCTAAGAAAAGCACGCAAGGTGAAGAAGCCTTCAACGTCTTTGCGGACTTCTTTGCGTCTTTGCGTGAAATTATTCTTACGCGTTGCGACCGAGCAACCTCGCCATGACTGCCTTCTGCGCGTGCAGGCGGTTCTCGGCCTCGTCCACGACGACCGAGCGGGGCGAATCAATCACGCCGTCCGTGACGATGACGTTGCGGCGCACGGGGAGGCAGTGCATGAAGATTGCCTCGCGTGTGCGCGCCATCTTCTTTTCGTCAACTATCCACCTTTCGCGGTGGACGGCGCGCGCCGCGATCTCCGTGTGCGCCGCGCCGTAATAGTCTTTGCTGCCCCAGCTCTTCGCGTAGACGACCTCCGCGCCCTCGAACGCCGCGTCCACGTCGCGCGTCACCGTCAGGCTGCCCCCAGCGCCCTCCGCTTTACTTTTAATCTCCGCCATCAACTCGTCGTCGAGCGCGTAGCCGGACGGGCGTGCGATGGTCAGGTCGTGGCCCATCTGCGCGGCGGCCAGCGCGAAGCTATTTGGCACAGCCATCGGCAGCGGCTTCGGGTGCCAGGCCCACGTGAGCAGCACCTTCTTGCGGCCCTGGCCCAGTTTCTCGCGCACGGTCATCATGTCCGCGAGCGCCTGACACGGGTGGTGCATGGCCGATTCGAGGTTGATGACGGGCACGTCCGAGTACTTCGCAAACGCCGCGAGCACGGGGTCGCGCCGCTCCTCCTCCCAGTCCTTGAGGGCCGCGAAAGTCCTGACGCCGATGGCGGCGCAGTAGCGCCCGAGGACGCGCACGAACTCCGCGACGTGCTCCGTCTTGTCGCCGTCCATCACCACGCCGTCGCGGTGCTCAAGCGTCCAACTCGTCCCGCCAGGCTCAAGCACGACCGCGTTGCCGCCCAGCTCGTAGATGCCGACCTGCATCGAGGCGCGCGTCCGCAAAGACGGGTTGAAGAAGACGAGCGCGATCGAGCGGCCCGCGAGCATTTTCTCTTGCTCGTCGCCGCGCTTGAACTTGAGCGCCGACTCTATCAAGCCGTTAAGCTCGGCCCGCGTCCAATCTCCTGTCGTCAGAAAATCTCTAGGCATCTTTAAAACAGTGATAAGTGACGAGTGACAAGTGACGAGTTAAGACAAGAACTTTTACTTGTCACTCGTCACTGCTTTTAAAGCGTCAACAAACAAATCAACGTCTTCGCGGCCCAGACACAAAGGCGGCAGAAGTCTCAAGACGTTGGCGTCGCTCGACGTGCCTGTGATGATGCGCCGCTCAAGCAGGGCTTGATGAATTGGCCCGGCTTTCTCTTCGAATTCCAAGCCGAGCAGAAAGCCCAGACCGCGCACGCCGACGACTTTTGGAACATCCGTCAGACGCTCGCGCAAGTAACTTTCGACCGCCTTCACGTTCGCGAGCATCGCGTCCGTTTCAATCGCTTCGAGCGTCGCGCCCACGGCGGCCATCGCCAGCATCCCGCCGCCGAAGGTCGTGCCGAGGTCGTTCTCCTTGACGTGCGCCGCGACGCGCTCATTGACGAGACACGCGCCGACGGGGACGCCGCTGCCGAGCGCCTTCGCGAGCGTGATAATGTCCGGCACAACGTGGCCGCCCGCCTCGCTCCCCGCGAAGAACCATTCGCCCGTACGCCCGACGCCCGTCTGCACCTCGTCGTAAATCAAAAGCATCCCTCGTTCGTCCGCCAATTCGCGCAGCTTCTTGTAAAACTCCGCATCGGCCATGCGTACGCCCGCCATAGACTGAATCGGCTCAAGCATGACGGCGGCGATCCCTTCGTCCGCAAGTCGTTCGACCGCTTCTATGTCACCAAACTCCGCGAACAGGTGGCCCGGCACGTTAGGCTTCCCCAACTCACGATACTTGCCCAGGCCGGTCGCGCTGATGGCGTCGGCCGTCCGCCCGTGAAAGCTCCCCGTGAAAGTGATGATCTTCTCCCGCGCGGTCGCCATGCGCGCCATACGCATCGCGTTCTCATTCGCCTCCGTCCCCGAATTGCAGAAGAAGGCTTTCGTAATGGACTCCGGCGCGAGTGAGACCAACTTCTCCGCGGCGCGCGCGCGCACCTCCGAATAGACCAGGTTCGAGTAGAAGAGCAGAGCTTCCGCCTGCTCCTTTATGGCCGCGACGACGCGCGGGTGGCAGTGGCCCGTCCCGGCCACGGCGTGCCCGCCGTAGAGGTCCAGATAGCGCTCGCCCTCCGCGTCGAACAGCCACACGCCCGCGCCCCGCGCCGCCACGAGCGGCATCTTTTTGTACGTCGCGAGTTGAAAGCGCTCCTCGCTCGACTCTACACTTGTTGAAGTTTTCGCCGTGCTCATTTTCACCCTACGCGCGCGCCGTCAGGCACGCTTTTCTCCGGGACGGCCAGGACGGGCATGATTCCGTCCGCGTACCCTATGTCGAATAACATCCCCTCGGAAATCTGGCCCATCAAATGCCTCGGCTCAAGATTCACCACGAACAGTGCCTGCCGTCCTTCAATCTCCCGCGGATTCTCCCGCTCCTGTTTGAGCCCCGCGAGAATAACTCGCTTGTGATCGCCGAAGCTGACCGTGAGCCTGACGAGCGTCTTTGACTTCGGCACCTCTTCGACCGCCTCGATTGTGCCGACACGAATGTCAATCCGGTCGAGCACGTCCGAAGTGATGGCCGGTTTCACCGGCGCGACATTGAAGCTGTTTTTCGGCTCATTGCTCATGGATTGCTTCCTGTCAGAATCAGGCCCGTCTTCTCGTCGAGGCCCGCCATCAAATTCATGTTCTGCACGGCCTGGCCCGCGGCCCCTTTGACCAGGTTGTCAATCGCGGAGAAGACTGCGAGCTGGCGGCCGCGCGCGGCCAGGCCGATGTCGCAGAAGTTGGTCGTCTTCACCCAGTTGATGTCGGGCGAGCCCTGCACGAGCCGGACGAAGAAAGAGTCTTTGTAAAAGTCCGCGAAGAGAGCGCGGACTTCCGCCGTGTCCAGCGCGTCTTTCATCTCCACGTAAGCGGACGCGAAGATGCCGCGCGCGACGGGCAGGCTGTGCGTCATGAAGACCAGCTCGCTCGTCCAATCGCCGACGGCGCGCAGCTCCTGCTCTATCTCCGGCACGTGCTGGTGAGTGAACGGCTTGTACGCGTAAAAAGAGTTCGTGCGCTGCGGGTGGTGCGTGTTGGCCGCAGCCTTCGCGCCCGAGCCAGACGAGCCTGTCTTCGCGTCAACGATCACGCGCCCCTCAATCAGATTGTTGGCGACGAGCGGCGCGAGCGCCAGGAGCGTGGCCGTCGCGAAACAGCCGGGGTTGCCGATGCGGCTCGCCACACGGATTGCCTCGCGGTTCGTCTCCGTCAGGCCGTAAACGAAGTCACCTTGCGCGTCCATCGCCGTGTGCTCGCGGTTGTAAAAGTGCTCGAACGTCTCGCGGTCGCGCAGCCGAAAGTCGCCCGACAAATCAATCACCTTCAGCCCTCGCGGCAGGCGCGGCACGATGTCAATCGCCTGCCCGTGCGGGAGCGAGAGGAAGACGAAATCGAGTTCCTTCAAGCTCTCCAAATCTTCCGGCGCGGTCGTGAAGCCGAGCGGCGTCAGCCCGTACAAATTCCTGTGCACGTCGCCGACCGCTTTCCCCGCGTGCTCGTTCGCCGTCACGAGCGCGATTTCAGTCTGCGGGTGCATCAGCAGCAGCCGCAGAAGCTCTGCGCCGCCGTAGCCGGACCCGCCGAAAATGCCGACGCGGAGAGGCGGGGACGCGGAGACGCGGCGAGTTGCCCCGCCCTGCTCATCCACGATTGTATGCTTCGTCTCTTGCTCCATTATCACTCCCCGCGTTGTCTTCTCACCGTGTCTCCGCGTCCCCGCGTCTCCGCGTCTCCAACTTCCCTTTCACGATCTCGAAAAGCCTGGCCCCGTCGCGGCGCGCGTTGCTCGCGGGGACGCCGAACTCGCGCTCTATGTAATCCTCGCCCATCTGCGAATCGGTGACGGAGCCCGCGACCAGGTCAACCTCTATCCCACGCCTGCGGAACAGCTCTATGCCGCCCCACGCGCCGACGTAGTCCGACGCGCAGAAGACGAGCGCCGCCATCGCCGCGCGCAACTCTTCGTCCTCGAAAACGGAATCCACGGAGTAGCCGCCGAGGATGCCGTCGCCGAGTTCTATGACGACCAGGTCGGGCGCGCTCTCGTTCAGCCGCGCGATGATTGACTTGGCGACGGGGGCCAGGTCGCCCGCATCAACGGTCGAGGGCAGGCCGCAGTCCAGGAAGCTCGCCGTCGCAATCGCCCCGTGGTCAGCCATGTTGAGCGTGTCGCGCAAGGCCGCCACGCCCGACAGCTTCGCCGCCGCGACACGGAGCCCCGCGCGCGTCGCCTGCTTGATGAGTTCCGTCACCGCGTAGGTCTTGCCGCTGTTCATGCACGTCCCAGCGACGAGGACGAGCGGTGCAGTTTGGCCCAGTTTCTCGCTCAACGGGAGCGCGGCGTCGGCGATGTTGACGACGCGCCCGCTCTCGTCGGCAGCCATCCCGAGAACTTCGAGGCTGATGGCGTCGCTCAGTGAAGAGTGATGCCCTGTGCAATGGCCTATGACGCCGCCCATGTTGAGGAGGTGCAGGCGGTCGCCCGCCTTGACCGACGCGGGCACGTCGCCGACGAAGCCTTTGAGAGCGCGGCGGCGGCCGAGCACGCCGACCAGCACGTCGCCCGGATTGATCTTCGCCATGCGCCCGGTCGGCAGCTCCAATTGGTTATACGTCGCGCTGTCCGTCAAAGCGCGCACGACCACCACGTCGCCCGCGCGCGCAACGGCCACGCTCTCGACCACGGCCACAGTCTTCGACAGATTGAGCAACGACGCGGCCGAGCCTATCTTGTCCGCCTCGACCACCGACACAGTTGCTTCAACGCTTTTCGTCATCAACATCGCCATTCCCTCTGCTAACGATTTCAAAATTCAAGCCAACTTTTGACTCAACCCTTTGCGCCTTTAGTTTTTACTTTGCGCCTCCAGCGTGAACGGCTGTTTCTCGCTGGAGACGCAAAGAGAAGACGTAAGACGCAAAGGGTTGAGTGGTTTCTCAAGCCGCTCTTAATCCCGGAAACGCGCTTGCGTTCTCAGGCGCAGCGCGTTGAGTTTGATGAAGCCCTCAGCGTCGCGCTGGTTGTAGACGTCTTCGGCCTCGAAGGTCGCCAGCCGCTCGCTGTAGAGCGAGCGCGGGGCGCGCCGGCCGACGACCGTCGCGTTGCCCTTGTAGAGCTTCAGGCGCACGTCGCCCGTCACGTGGGTCTGAGTCTCGTCAATCATCTTCCGCAACAGCTCGAACTCGGGCGCGAACCAGAAGCCGTAGTAAATACTTTCGGCGAACTTCACGCCGAGCGAGTCGCGCAGGTGCATGACCTCGCGGTCGAGCGTGATGGATTCGAGCGCGCGGTGCGCCGTCTGCAAGATGGTCACGCCCGGAGTCTCGTAGACGCCGCGCGACTTCATCCCGACGAAACGGTTCTCCACCAGATCAACGCGCCCTATGCCGTGCTCCCCGCCGAGTTCGTTCAGAGCTTCGAGCAGCGCGACCGCGCCGAGCCTGCGGCCGTTGATTGAGACGGGCTCGCCATGCTCGAAGCCAATCTCTACGTACTCAGCTTCGGCGCGCGCCTCCTCCGGCGCTTTCGTCAGCCGGAAAATATCTGCCGGCGGCTCCGCCCACGGGTCTTCGAGGATGCCGCCCTCGTAAGAGATGTGCATCAGGTTACGGTCGGTCGAGTACGGCTTCTCGGCCGTCGCGGTGATGGGGATGTTGTGCTCCTTCGCGTAGGCTATCAGGTCCGAACGCCCCTTGAACTCCCACTCGCGCCAGGGGGCCACGACCTTGATGTCCGGCTCCAGCGCGTAGTAGGTCAATTCAAACCGCACCTGATCGTTGCCCTTGCCGGTCGCGCCGTGGGCCACCGCGTCCGCGCCCTCGCGCCGCGCGATCTCTATCTGCCGCTTCGCGATCACGGGCCGCGCCAGCGACGTTCCCAGGAGATACACGCCCTCGTAAACCGCGTTGGCCTTCAGCGCCGTCCAGACGTACTCGCGCACGAACTCCTCGCGCAAGTCCTCCACGTAGAGCTTAGACGCGCCCGTCTCGCGCGCCTTCGCTTCAAGGCCGTCCAACTCCTCGCCCTGGCCCACGTCCGCGCAGTAACAGACGACCTCGCACCCGTAACGCTCCTTGATCCAACGCAGCATCACGGAGGTGTCGAGCCCACCCGAATAAGCCAGAACGATTTTTTTGATCTTCTTCTCAGTCATCTTAGTAGTAGTCAGTAGTCAGTAATCAGTAGTCAGTCAAAAGCTTTAAGCTGATGGCTGATTACTGATTGCTGGTTACTTTCACCCAAACAGTTCCCAGATTTTCCTGATCGCCGCGCGCTGCGCCTTCTGCTCGTTGACGGCGATGAAGATGGTGTCTTCGCCGGCGAGTGTGCCGACGATTTCGTTAATGGCGGCGCGGTCAATCTCGACCGCGATCGCGGAGGCCATGCCGGGTTCGCACTTCGCCACGACCAGCACATCGCCCGCCGTGTCCAGACTCAAGAGCCCGCGCGCCGCCGCGCCGTTCGTGCTCCGCGGCAACGCGTAAAAGCCATGGTGCTTGACGACGCCCAGCTCGACCAGGTCGCGCGAGACGCTCGATTGCGTCGCCGGGAAGCCCGCGCGCTCAAGATGCGTCGTCAACTCGTCCTGCGTCCCGATCCGCTTGGCGCGAATCAAACTCAATATTTTCTGCTGCCGCGTCTCTTTCTGCATAACTCACCCTTATGCAACTTATTTGCATAATCATTGCATAGATGCATAAAATAACACCGAAGATGCATCTCGGTCAAATAAATCTGTCTGGTGAACTAAAAGTACTAACAGTCCCGCGACTAAGCTTTTTGCTGCATTTACGGCTTCCTGAACTGGGTGCTCCCCAGTGGAGTTTGGTAGGCCCAACTCGTCGCGGATAGTCAGGACGCGGGGTCGTCAAGCTCGCGCGTCATCTCGATCATCGTCCGGCGGAACCCCATGCTCGCGAAGAGCCGCTGCGCCGCCTCGTTCCGCTCGGCCGTCGACAGCACCACGCGCGGCACGCCGCGCGACCTGAAGAACGCAAGCGCGGCTTCGAGGAGGAGGCGTCCGACGCCCCGGCCGCGATGCTCCGGGGCGACGATGATGTCGTGCAGGACGCCCGCCGGCCCGCGCAACGCCATGTAGTCGTACCCCTCGATGGCGGCGTACGCGTAGCCGAGCACGTCCCCGTCATCATCGGCGACGAGGACGACCTTATCCGGGTCTTCGAGTTGAGTGCTCAGGAAGGACGCGTAGCCCTCCGCCGTCCCCGGCCTCGCGGGAAGGAAGCGCCGCGAGTCGAAGTCGTAATGCTCTTTGATGAGGAGCGCGCCGAGGCGGCCGATAGTTGGCAGGTCGGTGGGCGTCGCGCGCCGGACGATTGGCCCAGTCTGGGACTCGGACATAGTATCTTGGCTCGGCAAAGTTTACGGTCGTTTCTTCCGAGAGTACGCCGGGCGGGGACATTGCCAGGTTGCGCGAGGTCAGACAAACGCTAACTAGAGGGGTCCCGCTCAGTCTCCTGCTGTTTCTGTTTCTCGACAAAGACGAGGTGCGTCACCGTGTCCCAGGCGTTGTGAATACCGACGAAGAGTAGCAGCAGCGCCGCAGCGCCGACGAGGAACAGGGCCGTGCGTGTATAAGAGCGGGCCGCGAATGCCGACCCGGCCAGAATTGCGTATGCCGCGAGAGGGAGCAGCACATGACACAACCAGTCCTCGAAGACGGGCTTGTAGACTGTTTGCGCTCGCATACGCCGACCCACAATGACGGAGTACGCTATCCCGCTGAGTCCCACTAGGCCCCAAACAATTGCGACGGCCCCGACCCCGTCCCACGGGGCGCTGAGAAGGGCTGAGAGCAACAGCACGACCCCGAAATGGACGACGCTCGGAGTCGAGAAGGCGTCGCCCGCCTGCGCCTCACCGCGGGCGACCGAGCGGCCTGCGATGAGGGTCATGACGACGAATTGTAATCCAATCAGCGCGCCGGCACTTGAGCCGACGATGACGTAGAAGTTCGCCCATCCATTCAGTGGTGACATGTCGCTAATCAACCTGCTCGTTTATGAGGTCCGATGCTTCTGTCACGTCGGCCGCTTTAAGGCTTTCTTCCCTTCAGAACCCGATCATGACCTTGATCGCCTCGCGGTCGTTCATCGCGCGGTAGCCGTCGGGCACGCCGTCCAGGTCCGTGACGCGGTCGAACACGCGCCCCGGCTCGATCCTGCCTTCGAGCACGTCGGGCAATAATTCCTCGATGTAAGCGCGGACAGGGGCAGGGCCGCCCGAGATGGTGACGTTATTGAAGAACGTCGGCTGCGCCGCCGGGATTGACTCGTCCTGCGGGACTCCGACGCGGCCGACCGCGCCGCCCGGACGCGCGATGCTCAGGGCCGTGAGCGTCGCCTGTTCGTAGCCGACGCATTCGAGGACGGAGTGTGCGCCTAAGCCGCCGGTCAGCTCGCGCACGCGCTCGATTGCCTCGTCACCCCGCTCGCTGACGACGTCCGTCGCGCCGAAGTCTCGCGCGAGGGCGATGCGGTCGGGGTGGCGGCCGAGAATGATGATCTGCTCGGCACCTAGCCGGCGGGCGGCGATGACGCCGCACAGGCCGACGGCTCCGTCGCCGACGACGGCCACAGACTTGCCGGGGCCGACACGGGCTGCGACGGCTGCGTGGTGGCCCGTACCCATCACGTCCGAGAGCGTGAGGAGCGACGGCATCAGCGCGTCGTCTTTACCCACCGGCAGGGCGTAGAGCGTCCCGTCCGCCAGGGGGACGCGCACCGCTTCGGCCTGAGCCCCGGCGACTTCTTCAGTACCGAAGAAGCCTCCGTGTAAGCATGACGTTTGTAGCCCTTCGCGGCAGAGGTCGCAGGTGCCGTCGGACCAGGCGAACGGCATCACGACGAGGTCGCCGGCTTTGACGGTGCGGACGTCCGAGCCGACCGATTCGACGACGCCGATAGCCTCGTGCCCCATGACGCGGCCCGTTTCGCTCGGTTCCATGGCCTTGTACGGCCAGAGGTCGCTGCCGCAGATGCAGGCGCGTGTGACTGTGACGACCGCGTCGGTCGGCTCGATTAAACGAGCGTCCGCGACGTTCTCGATCCGAACGTCGCCGGCCGCATACATAACAGTTGCTCTCATGTTTAAGTTACCTCTCGTTTATTGTATCAGTTGACGATTGTCGTATAGCCCCCACGGATTAGGCAGTTTTTTGCCGATCGGGTTTGTGCCGCCACTCGAAAAGTCTTCGCCATTCAATCCAAACCTTTCTCCTTAAGAAATTTGGACATGAGGTCTGCGATTTCGAGGCTGTTCATATCCGACATCGGAAAGTGTGTGTTGCCGCGGACTCCTATTTCAGGCAGGTGCACGAGGGTAACGTTGCCGCCCCGCTTGTTCACCGCATCTCGCCACCTCCTAGCCATTTCGAGAAAGACGCGCCACTGCTCCTGGCCCGGATTCGTGCTCGGCTTCTCGGGGATGTTGTCGCCATAATAGATGATGATGGGAATTTTTGTGAGCTGCATGAACTCCGACAGCGGCACGGCCGGGGGCTTCACCTCTCTTCCGCCGAGGGTAATAGTCGGCGGCGCTTCCCCCTCGGGGAAAGGGAAGTCACCGCCCGGCTCGAAGGAGACGACGGCGCGGACGTTTCTGTTCCTCATCGCCGTGAGCCAGCCCGGCCCGCCGCTCTGTGAATGAGTGATGAGAATGCCCGGCCCTATCTTGTCGAAGAGCGCCGAGACGGCCTCTATATTTACCCGCGCGTCGTAGGGGCCGGCGTTAGGCACCATCTGCCGGAAGAACTGGTTGAGCGCCTCCTGGTCGCGCGAGAACTGGACGCCAGGGTAGAAGTTCGGCCATGCGCCGATGCGGAAGATGCCGAACCAGAGCTGCTCGTCGGGCGCGGCCGTGATATTGATCGGCTGCGTTGAGCGCGCGGCGCGGCCGCGCCGCGGCTGGTCGAGCAAGTAGACGGGGAAGCGGCGGCGCAGGAAGATGTTTTGAAAGCCCTCGCGCCCGTCCGGCGTCGTCTCCCAGGTCTTGCCGGACTGCCCGTGGCCGTGCCAGAAGACGAGCGGAAGTTTTCTGGCGTTGACCGGAACCTGATAGAAGACGTAAGCGTGGTCGCCGTGCAACGTCTGCCCCGCAGGGTCGGGTCCGGCAGGGTTGAACGCGCCCTGCTTGATGGGGTCGAAAGTGCCGGGAGTGGTGGTGATTGTTCCGCCGATAGCGAAGCTGCCTTGCTCACGAATCGCCAGCGGCCCTGGCCTGTTCTTCTGCTGTGCGCTTACTGAAGTAATAACGACGGCCGCGCTCAGCAGGAGCGCGTTGAATAATTTCCGACATTTCCTGCTCATAGAATTTGCCCCGATGACCCTGAGGCCCGAGAATTCCAGTTTGCTCTTTCCATGTTCCTGCTTTTGCATGATCTCTCCTGTGATTCGCGGTCCTTCTGTGCGCCGAGATCTCCGCGGCGCTGAGAGCGCGCAGCCTGGCGAGTGCGGCCGCGTCCACCCCCTGGATGCCGTGCCTGCGCGCGAAGTTCACGCCGATGGTCTCCGCCGACACCGGATACAGCGGATCGACACCGTCAGCGCGCATCGGCCGCCCGGTGAGCACGCCGTCACGGCCGCCGCCGGACTGAATGATCGCCTTCTGGAACAGGCCGCGCGAAAGCGGCGAGGTCAGGTGCGTGTGCACCGAGACGCCGCCCGCGGACTCGCCGAAGATGGTGACATTCTTCGAATCGCCTCCGAACGCGGCGATGTTCCGCTGCACCCACTTGAGGGCGGCGATCTGGTCCATGTAGGCGTAGTTGCCCTTGAGTTCTTCCGGATGCTCGCGGCCGAGCGCGGGGAAGGCGAAGAAGCCCAGGCGCCCCAGGCGGTAGTTGAGGGTGACGAGGACGACGCCTTGCCTGGCGAACTGGACGCCCGAAGTGCTCGGCCAGGAGCCGCTGCCGAAGACGAAGGCTCCGCCGTGGATCCACACCATGACCGGCAGTCGTGCCCCCACTGCCGCCCCGGCTGGTCGCCACACGTTGACGAACAGGCAGTCTTCCGAAGAGGTCTTCGACATCTGCGCGGAGCCGGGTGGAAAGGCCGCCTGCGCACAATCCGCGCCGAACTTGCTCGCGTCACGCTCTCCACGCCACGCGGGCAAGGGTTGGGTCGGCCGCCAGCGATTGGCGCCGACCGGCGCGGCGGCATAGGGAATCCCCTTGAAGCTGTAGACATCCCCTTCGGTCACGCCGCGCACAATTCCGGAGGCGGTACGAACCGTCGGCACCGCGGCCGGGGCAACATTGACAATTGTTTTCGGCGTCGCGGTCGCGGGCGCCTGTTCGGGCTTGCTCTTGTTGGCCTCTTGCGCAGTTGCCGAAGTTAAAAGAGAGGCCGCGATCAGCCAGAGCGCGATGAAAAACTTCCGGTGCTTCCTGCTCATAGAATTTGCTCCGGTGCCCTGAGGGGCCGGGAATTTCACACCCCTCATTCCAAGAGTCATTTCTTCTCGAAGACTTCTCTGGCAACGGCGATGGCGGTTACCGCGTTGGGCCAGCCCGCGTAGAACGCCAGGTGTGTGATGGTCTCGATCAACTCTTCCTGCGTCACACCATTCGCGCGCGCCCTGGCGAGGTGAGACCGGAGTTGGTCGGGACGGTACAACGCGATCAGCGCGGCCACCGTCACCAGGCTCCGGTCACGCTTCGATAGCTCAGGCCGTTCCCAGACATCGCCGTAGAGCACGTCGTCAGTCAGCTCGGCTAACTTGGGGGCAAAGTCGCCGATTGCTCCTTGAGACGGCCGAGGCTGCGCGCCGGGCGCGGGCGTGGCCGGTCCCTGAGCGCGGAGCGGCGCGCCGTACTGCGCATCCGTGACCTTTTCCATCCAGTCGGTGCTCTTGCCGTCGAGCTGTTCCACAATGGCTATGTGCGACATTGCCGCGTTTGGCGAGGCTCCGTGCCAGTGTTTTTGACCGGGCGGAATCCAGACCACATCTCCTTGCCGGATTTCATCAACGGGGTCACCCCAGCGCTGCACGCGGCCGACGCCCGCCGTCACGATCAAGGTCTGACCGAGCGGGTGGCTGTGCCAGGCAGTGCGAGCGCCCGACTCAAACGTGACGCGAGCGCCGGAGGTTCGTCCCGGAGCGCTCGCCTGGAACGGAGTGTCTACACGCACGGAGCCGGTGAAGTTTTCGGCCGGCCCCTGCCGCGAGGGCTGCGAGCCCCTGCGAGTGATTCTGATTGCCTGCGAATCCTGGGCGAACGCCGGGGCGAGCAGAGCAAGCGACAAGGCGGTCGCGGCGAGCAGTTTCATTTCCGTCCTCTCAATTCGTTGAATAAAGGGGGAGCCCCTGCTTGCCAACACGGCCGCTCAGCGGCCGGTCATTCGTTGCAGGTGCTCGGGGTAGCGCGCCCCCTGCACGGCTATCTTCGAGGCGGCCGTTTGAATCTCGCTGAGGTCGCCGGGCGTCAATTCGATTTCGGCCGCCCCGATGTTCTCTTCCAGGCGGTGCAGCTTCGTCGTGCCTGGTATTGGCACAATCCACGGCTTCTGCGCCAGCAGCCAGGCGAGCGCGATCTGAGCGGGTGTGGCCTTCTTCTGTTCCGCGACCCTGCCGAGCAAATCAACCAAAGACTGATTGGCCTTCCGCGCCTCAGGCGTAAAGCGTGGGACGATGTTGCGGAAGTCCGTGCTATCAAAGGTGGTGTTCTCGTCAATCTTCCCCGTCAGGAAGCCCTTTCCTAAAGGGCTGAACGGGACGAACCCTATTCCCAGCTCTTCGAGCGTCGGCAGCACTTCCTCTTCGGGCTCTCTCCACCACAGAGAGTACTCGCTCTGGAGAGCCGTCACGGGCTGAACGGCGTGCGCGCGGCGAATGGTTTGCACACCCGCTTCGGAGAGTCCGAAGTGCTTGACCTTCCCCGCCTGAATCAGCTCCTTCACCGCGCCCGCCACGTCTTCAATCGGCACGTCCGGGTCAACGCGGTGTTGATAAAACAGGTCTATGTGATCGGTCTTGAGCCGCTTGAGCGCGGCTTCGGCAACCTGCTTGATATGTTCCGGCCGGCTGTTGAGCGGAGGCTGTTGGTGCTGCGTTCCGTCCGGGT
Organism: uncultured Acidobacteriota bacterium; assembly: GCA_963711585.1. GTDB lineage: Bacteria > Acidobacteriota > Blastocatellia > Pyrinomonadales > Pyrinomonadaceae > QHXM01. The sequence goes on from CAVQEU010000004.1 coordinate 87,521, forward strand.
CGATGTTGAACCCGAATTTAGTGGCGATGACGACCCGCTCACGAAAAGGAGCGAGCGCTTCGCCGACGAGTTCTTCGTTGGTGAATGGTCCGTAAACTTCTGCGGTGTCGAAAAACGTGACCCCGCGTTCGACAGCCGAGTGGAGCAGCGAAATCATTTCCTGCTTATCTTTCGCCGGACCCAACCCAAAGCTCATCCCCATACAGCCGAGTCCAATCTCCGATACCTCAAGCCCACTGTTTCCTAATTCTCTTTTTTTCATAATTGCTCCCTAAAGGATAATTAACCCACCTATCCTTTCCTGCCGACGCTCGACCACGCTTCACTGCAACATCTTGATTTTCCTTAACCAGCTCTCAACTTCTTTTTGTGCCTCCTCCGCCCTTGCTTCTTTGATAACCAAGTATTGTCCGTCTCTTTCTATTCCGCCCCTGGTGACGAAGCCTTCCAGGACCGTGCTCTGCGGACATAGCTCCCTGACGGTCTGAAAACTGCTTCCTTCGCCGTACCCCCCATTCGTGTTGAATGGGATAATGGTCTTTCCTTCCAGGCTATATTGACGCAAGAAACTCTTAACGGGCGGCGGCAGCCGCATCCCCCAGGTCGGGAAGCCCAGGAACACAAAATCGTACTGCTCGATGCGGTCGATCTTCGTCTTCAAAGGCGGCAAATAGCCCGTCTCATTCTCCCGGGCGACCTGCTGCACGGTCGCGTTGTAGTCGGCAGGATAAGGCGTTTCCAATTCGAGCGCGACCATCGTGCCGCCGACCTTCTGATGGATGAATTCTGCGATAGCCTTGGTGTTGTTGGTCCGGGATAGATAGACTATCAGTATCTTCTTTTCACCGGGCGGCGACTGATTATTTGCGGGCAATTGCTGCGCGCTGGAACAACCAGATGGAAGACAAATGGTTGTCGCTAGCATCAGCAACAACCCGGCTATTCTTTTCATAATCCCAAAACCTCGACATTGCACCTGACTGCCTAGCCCCGCCGGCTGGGGCAAATGGATGGCGGTGGTTTTAGGTGTTTAGTTTTACTTCACCCAACATCTTCACCATCTTCGGGTCGCGGTGGTCGAAGAAGAGGCTTTGCTTAGTGTCCAGCGAAATGATCGCGTCCTTGTCTTCGGCACTCAGCTCGAAGTCGAAGATGTTGAAATTCTCGACGATCCTCTCCTTCCTGACTGATTTCGGAATAACGACAACTTCTCTTTGTGTCAGCCAGCGCAGGATCACCTGAGCGACCGTTTTGTTGTACTTGCCGGCAATGGAGAGCAGAAGCTCGTTCTGGAATATGTTGTTCTTGCCTTCGGCGAACGGCCCCCAGGATTCAATCTGAACATTGTTCTCCCGCATGAACTGTTGGGCCTCGACCTGCTGATTGAAGGGGTGCGTCTCGACCTGATTGACCGCAGGCACCACCTCGTTGTGAACAATCAAGTCCATCAGCCGATCCGGCTGGAAGTTGCTGACGCCTATCGCCCTGACCCTGCCCTCCCGGTACAGCTCCTCCATTGCCCGCCACGAGCCGTAAACATCACCGTAGGGTTGATGGATCAGGTACAGGTCCAGGTAGTCCAGTTGCAGGCGCTGTAGCGACCTTTCGAAAGCCTTCTTCGCGCTCTCGTAGCCTGCGTCCGAAACCCAGAGCTTGGTGGTGACGAAGATATCTTCCCTCGCGACACCACCTTTTTTTATCGCCCTGCCGACCGCCTCCTCGTTCATGTAAGCGGACGCGGTGTCAATCAATCGGTAGCCCGTCTGTAGAGCTTCGGATACGCTTCTTTCACATTCATCGGCGTCAGGTATCTGGTAGACGCCGAACCCCAAAATCGGCATCTCCACGCCGTTATTCAACACAACATTTTTCATATTTCCCCCTACTTCTCGCCCGAGGCTCCGCCGGCAACCTCACATTAACTTTCTCCAAACACCTTTCAATCTCATCGGTAGCAATTTTTTATGTCCTACTGATTTAGTGTGATTCTAAAGGCTCAGGAATGCGGAGCGGTATGACGATAGTCGAGAATAATTGTACGATTCTGCAAAAATCCTGCGCGCGGTGTGCCGGAGAGGGAAAGAATGGGCTAAGATGAATTCATGAACAGTAGAGAAACTAAACGCGAGGAGCAGAGGGTACAAAGCGGCAGGGTGGAGCTGCTGGAGCGGATGGTGCGGGCTCTTCCCGAGGACGGGGCGCTTGAGGCGTTAGACGGCTTCTTTTTAGCCCGCCTGACTAAGCCTTTGGAATCGGCGCTCGCCCTGTACCAGCCCGCCTTCTGCTTCGTCGCCCAGGGCGGCAAGCAGGTGTTAGTTGGAGAGGAAGTCCTCCGGTACGACCCAGGGCATTATCTCCTCTTCACGGTAGACCTGCCGGTTATCTTCCGGGTGGAGGAGGCGTCCGCAGAGAAGCCCTATTTCGGTTTGAGGCTCGACCTGGACCCGTCACTTGTCGCCTCGGTCATGATGGAAGCCGGCGCCGAGACCAGAAAAGGCGACGCCAGCATAAAGGCGATAGGCGTTAACCCCATCGACGCAGACCTGCTCGACGCGGTCGTCAGGCTCGTCCGACTGCTCGATAAGCCCGGCGAGCAAAGGATACTTGCGCCGCTCATCAAGCGGGAGATTGTCTACAGGCTGTTGGCCGGGGGAGAGGGCGCGCGCCTCGCACACCTGGTGGCTTCTTCTCAGGGAGACACCCGCCGCATCTCCAGAGCAATCGGTCGCCTGCGCGAGCATTACAACGAGCCACTGAGGATCGAGGAGGTCGCGCGCGAGCTGGGGATGAGCGTCTCGGGCTTCCACCATCATTTCAAGTCGGTCACGGCGATGAGCCCCCTGCAATTTCAGAAGCAGATACGGCTCCAGGAGGCGCGCCGCCTGATGCTCGGCGAAGACCTGGACGCGGCGAGCGCGGGGCACCGCGTCGGCTACGAAGACCCTGCGTACTTCAGCCGCGACTACAAGAAGCTGTTCGGCGCTCCGCCGCAGCGCGACATCGCGAGACTGCGCAGCAACCTCGAACCGGGAGGCACCCCGGCGAGGGTCTGAAGCTATCGCAAGATGTGAAGCGACGTTCGAACGGCCAGAGCGACTATCTATCAGTATGTCGGCCGCACGGAAATGAGCCTGTGCTTTTACAGAATTGCCGGAAGCAGACACCCTCAGCAAATACGTCCTGCGGTAAAACGTACGGACACACACACCTCGTACTCAATTACATTTTGTCCGGCTTGACTGTGACAGAAGTTCACGGCGTAGATTCCCGTCCCGGACTTACCTGCCCGGGCGAAGAAACATATTTCCTCCGCCGCCCGTAGAAGCGGCGGAATATGAAAGCCATCGTCTATCACAACTACGGTTCGCCCGACGTTCTCAAGTGTGTGGAGGTTGAAAAGCCTGCCGCCGGGGACGACGAGGTCTTGATAAAAGTGCGCGCGGCTTCCGTCAATCCGCTCGACTTTCACTTTATGAGAGGCACGCCGTTCTTCATTCGTATAATGGCTGGGCTGCGCAAACCAAAGAACACAGGAGTCGGTCGGGATGTGGCCGGCCGGGTTGAAGCTGTTGGCAGGAACGTAACTGAGTTCAAACCGGGCGACGAGGTGTTCGGCACGTGCCGTGGAGCCTTTGCCGAATATGTGTGCGCTCCAAAGTCGTCGTTGGTCATCAAGCCGGAGAACGTGACGTTCGAGCAAGCGGCTTCCGTGCCTGTGGCGGGATTGACCGCATTGCAGAGCCTGCGCGACAAGGCAAAGATTCAGCCGGGGCAGAAGGTCTTGATAAACGGTGCGTCGGGGGGCGTGGGGACGTTCAGTGTGCAGCTCGCCAAGTCGTTCGGCGCGGACGTTACAGGCGTGTGCAGCACCAGGAATGTGGAGATGGTCCGGTCAATCGGCGCGGATCGCGTCATTGATTACACCCGGGAGGATTTCACCAAAAGCGGGCAACTTTACGACCGCATTCTCGACTGCTATGCGACCCATTCGTTGTCAGCGCTCAGGCGCGCCTTAAATCCCAAGGGGATATACGTTGGCGTCGGAGGTCCGGTTGGGTCAATGATAGGTCTGCTGGCTGGCCTCATCAAGCCGCTTCTCTTGTCACCGTTCTTGAGCCAGAAGTTCGTCACGTTTATGGCAAGCCTGAACAAAGAAGACCTGGCCGTCATGAGCGGGCTCATGGAGACTGAAAAGATTACGCCGGTCATAGACAGGCGTTACAGTTTGACTGAAGTCCCGGAGGCCATGCGGTATCTGGAAGAAGGTCACGCCCGAGGAAAAGTGATAATAGCTTTGGAACGTAACGACGAACCCTGAGAACGCGCCGCACACGCGGCGTGACCGACGAGCATCACGGGCGACATAAAAGCATAAGAAGGTGAACTATGTCGAAAAGCCAGGTTGGTCCGGTTTCTCTGCGGGAACGCATTGAAATTCTGGACGTGCTGCGCGGGTTAGCGGTCTGCGGAATTCTTATCGGCAACGTGCAGTGGTTCTCCGGTTACGGGATGATGCCTGCGGAGCTTGAAGCGCAAAGCCCGCTCGCCGACCGTGTCACACATTTTCTGGTTCACTTTTTTGTCGAAGGCAAGTTTTATTCGATCTTCTCATTTTTGTTCGGCTTCGGCTTCGCGCTGCAAATCAGTCGGGCCGAAGAGCGCGGCGACCTCAAAGCCTCGCTTTTCAAAAGGCGTCTGTTCTGGCTGCTGGTCATCGGCCTCGTTCACGCTTATCTGCTGTGGGCGGGCGACATCTTGAGCATCTATGCCTTGACGGGCTTTCTGCTCATTCTGTTTCGCAAGAAGACGAACGGCTCGCTGCTCAAATGGGCGTTCGCGCTGCTGGCGGTCCCCGTACTGACATACATTCTGTTCTATATTTTGTTCGCCGCCTTTGTCTCGCCCGGAGACTTAGCAAGGTTCGAGGCCGGGAGGATAGAGTTTTGGAACCAGGCGGTTCAAAAAGTTCAGCAAGGCGGTTACCTGCAAATCATCACAGACTTTAACCTCAATTATATCGTCGGCAGGTATATGGGACTGTTCTTCGACATGCGTCTGCCGAAATTGCTGGCGATGTTTCTGCTCGGCTTTTATGCATACCGGCGCGGCTTTTTCCAGAATTTATCAAGTCATCGGCCGTTCATTCGCCGGGTGTTAATATACGGACTTATCTTAGGTCTTGTCGGCAACGTCGCCTTTGCGGCGCTGGCGGGAAAGGAAGCGGTTTTTCCGCCGACGCCCGCTGGAATCGCAGGCGTCATCAGCTACGCCTTCGGCGTTCCCGCGCTGGCGTTCTTTTACATTGCCCTGGTCGCGACGCTCTGGCAGAAAGAGGTGTGGCGGCGACTGCTCGCCTTTCTGGCCCCGGTCGGGCGCATGGCGTTGACCAACTACTTACTACAAACGGTCATCTGCGTTCTCATTTTTTACGGTTACGGTTTCGGTCAGTTCGGAAGAGTCGGTGCGAGAACGGCGACGCTGATTGCGCTCGCCATCTTTCTCTTTCAGGTATTGATGAGCGCGTTGTGGCTGAAGTATTTTAGTTATGGTCCGATGGAGTGGATTTGGCGACAACTTACATACGGCCGGCGGTTAAATTTACGACTCAAGCGTCAGCAGACCGCAGTTGACTCGCCTTAAGACGGAGGTAGGCGTGGCTGGGACGACGAATCTTTGGGGCGGTCGGTTCGCTGGCCGCACGGACGAGAGGTTCGCGGAGTTCAACCGCTCGTTCGGCTTCGACCGGAAGCTGTTCGAGGCCGACGTGCGCGCGAGTCTGGCACACTGCGACGGCCTCGGCGGCGCGGGCGTGCTCTCGGATGAAGAGGCGTCGAGAATCAAGGACGGCCTGGAAACGATTCTCGCGCGCGCCGCCTCCGACGCGCACTACTTCGACGATCCATCGGCGGAAGACGTGCACTCGTTCGTCGAAGCGAGGCTCGTGGAACTCGTCGGCGACGCGGGGCGGAAGCTGCACACGGGCCGCAGCCGCAACGACCAGGTGGCGACGGACCTGCGCCTCTGGCTGCGCGGGGAGATTGACGGAATCATCGGGAAGGCGCGCGACGCGCAGGCGGCCCTTTTGGAATTGGCACAGCAGCATCGAGACGCAGTGCTCCCCGGCTACACGCACCTGCAACGCGCGCAGCCCGTTCTCTGGGCTCACTGGTGTCTTGCCTATTTCGAAATGATGGCGCGCGACCGCGAACGGCTCGCGGAAGTGCGCGGCCGCGTCAACGTGATGCCGCTCGGCTCGGCGGCGCTCGCGGGGACTGCTTACAAGATTGACCGCGAGGCGGTGGCGCACGCCCTGGGCTTCGACGGCGTCTCGCGCAACAGCCTGGACGCCGTGAGCGACCGCGACTTCTGCGTGGAATTCCTGAATGCTTCGTCGCTCATCATGCTGCACCTCTCGCGCCTCGCCGAAGACCTCATCCTCTATTCGACCGCAGAGTTCGGCTTCATAGAGTTGGGCGATAAAGTCTCTACGGGGTCGTCCCTCATGCCGCAGAAGAAGAACCCTGACTCCATGGAATTGGTCCGGGGCAAGGCGGGCCGCGTCTTCGGCCACCTCATGGCTTTGCTGGCGACTATGAAGGGACTGCCGCTCGCCTACAACAAGGACATGCAGGAGGACAAGGAGGCCGTCTTCGACGCGGCCGAGACCGTGACGGCGGCGCTCGAAGTGAGCGCGACGGTGCTGAGAAACGTCCGCCTGCGCGAGGAGAGGACGCGGGAGACGGCAACGCGCGGCTACATGAATGCGACGGAGTTGGCCGACTACCTTGCGCGCAAGGGCGTGCCTTTCCGCGAGGCACACGAGACGGTCGGCCGCCTGGTCTTGCGCGCCATCGAGCGCGGGTGTGAGCTTCAAGACCTCGCGCTCGATGAGTTGCGCTCTTTCTCGCCTGCCATCGAAGAAGACGTTTACCGCGCGCTCTCGCTCGACGAAACTCTCAAGTCGAAGTCACAGGCAGGCGGCACCTCGCCCGAGCGCGTCGCCGAAGCCATCGAGCAAGCGCGCGCGTCACTGAGAGACTGAACGACTCAACCCTTTGCGCCTTAAGTTTTAACTTTGCGCCTCCAGCGAGAACGGCTGTTTCTCGCTGGAGGCGCAAAGCGAAGACGTAAGACGCAAAGGGTTGAGTCGGTTTTGAGAAGGTAGTGATTGACGCTTCGTGTGATTTGCCGTATGTTCGCGTGGATTTGATGACACTTCTGCTTGATTAGGAATTTCCCCGCTTGTCAGCAAACGACTTGCCGCAATACAAATGGGCGTCCACTTGAATGAAGAAGATTGACCGCCTCGGGTGGGCGGCCGGCATCTCCTTCGTCAGTCACGGCGTGCGCGTCGGCGTCCGCGTCAATCGCCCCGAAGCGCTCGCCCTCGTCGAGGACTATCTCCCGCCGGGGTGGAAGCCCTCCGCCTCGCACGTGGTCGAGCGGCTTTACTCGCTCATTCTGGGCCATGGCGACGAGGCCGAGCGCGGCGCGCGCCGCTTCAGCCTCTTCTACAGAGACCTCGTCAGGATCGCCCGCACAAAGAACCTCGAAGAAGCGCTCGCCCTGTTCGAGTCGGACCTGCACCTGCACGTGGCGACCGAAGCGCGCCGCCGCGTCTTCGTTCACGCGGGCGTCGTCGGCTGGAAGGGGCGCGCGCTGCTCATACCGGGCCGCAGCCGCAGCGGCAAGACCACACTCGTCGCGGAGCTGGTCAAGGCCGGGGCCGTCTACTATTCGGACGAGTACGCCGTGCTGGATGAGCGCGGCCGCGTTCACCCTTACCCGAGGCCGTTGCAGATACGCGCGGCCGAGACAGGGGAGCAGCGCAGGCACCGCGTAGAGACGCTGGGCGGGCGCGCAGGAAGTGGGCCGCTGCCGGTCGGGCTCGTCGTCGCGAGCCGGTACAGGCCCGAGGCGAAGTGGCGGCCGCGTCAATTGTCCGCCGGGCAGGGAGTGCTGGAACTTCTGGCCCAGACGGTGTCGGCCCGCAACCGGCCCGAGAAGGCTTTCGCCGCGCTCGAACAGGTGGCAACGCGCGCGTTGATTCTGAAGGGCGCGCGCGGCGAAGCAAGTGAGATGGTCGAGCCGCTGTTGAGACAGCTTGACGGCTGAGGGCGCAAGAAAAGTTGTTGACTTAATGGCGGATTCTGCTAATTTCCAGTCAGTTCATCTCGGATTCGCCTCATCCGAATCCACGCTCTCAGGTGAAACACCTCGCCGCAAACAGGTCTTGTAATCAAGGAGGAATCCGATGAGAGAGAGAACTGTTCAGGTCTTACCTCTCGCCCGAACGGATCAATTGGTTGTTCAGGAACTGCCCGACGAGGTGCTGGTCTACGATCTAGAGCGTCACAAGGCGCACTGTCTCAACAAAGCCTCGGCGGCGGTCTGGAAACGCTGCGACGGGAGGACGACCGTCGCGGAGATGACGCGTCGGCTTGAGCATGAACTCGCCGCCCCGGTTGACGACGACGTGGTGTGGCTGGCTTTGGGCCAGCTACGCAAGTTTCACCTGCTGGAAGAAGGCGAGCGCCGGCAGACGCCGCAGGTCTCGCGTCGGGATTTGGTGCGAAAATACTTGCCCGCCGCGCTTGCTTTGCCCGTGATTATCTCCATCGCAGCCCCTACAGCGGCCCAGTCGTCATCAAAATGCGCGGGCGTGGGGGAGAGTTGCACCGTTCTCCCATGCTGTCCGGGTCTGGGCTGTGATGGCATCTGCTTCGACATCAGGCGGCTGGAATAAATCCACCATGCCCCAGGCTGTCAATCAATCGCTCGGTCGCTTGATAGCTTCTGTCCTTGCCGGATCATGGCGGCGCTCTCGAACAGCTTTCGAGCATTCCCCAGAAGAGTTGGAGCGCGTGACCCCTGCGCTGCTGAGGTCCGGGACGGCCGCGCTCGGCTGGTGGCGCGTTTGCCACAGCGAATTAAAGACGACTCCCGCCGCAAACGAACTACATCAGGCTTACCGCCTCTACACGCTTCGGGCCATCATCAACCAGCAGGCAATCGAGCGCGCCGTCGCGTTGCTGCGCTCTGAGGGAATCGAGCCGATTCTGGTCAAAGGCTGGGCGGCGGCGCACCTCTACCCGGAGCACGGCTTACGTCCTTACGGAGACATAGACCTCTGCGTGCGCCCCGCGCAGCATGACGCAGCCGCAACCGTCCTCAGGAGACTGGGCCAGGAACAGCATAAGGTGGACTTGCACCGCGGGTTTGAAAAGTTCGGCGGAGGAAGCGCGGAGGCCATTTACGCACGCTCGCGGTTGATAAAGCTGGGGGAGACGGACGTGCGCGTGCCGTGCCCGGAAGACCACCTGCGCGTCCTCTCGATACACCTTCTGCGCGAGGGTGCGTGGCGACCCCTGTGGCTTTGCGACGTGGCTGCGGCTGTCGAATCCGCGGGCTCTGGTTTTGATTGGGATTGTTGCTTGACTGAAGTCAGGCGGCAGGCTGACTGGGTAAACTGCGCTATCAGGGTGGCGCAGGACCTTCTCGGCGCAGACATCGGCGACGACACCCCTGCGACTCGCAGAACTAACCCTCTTCCGCGCTGGCTCATCCCGACCGTCTTGAAGGAGTGGGCGTCGAGGCTGCCTTCGATGCAAGAGCGGCACCGCGCGCCGATGGCGAGTTACCTCAGCCGCCCCGCAGGCATCCTCAAGGGCCTGCGCCACCGCTGGCCCAACACCATAGAGGCGACCGTCGTCGTCCGCGGGCCGTTCAACGACTGGCCGCGCCTGCCCTTCCAACTCGGCAGCTACGTCGCCCGCACCGTGAAGTTCGCGGCGCGGCTTCCGAAGTCACGCAGGTAGCAGCCCGGTAAAAGTTTTCAGCCCCGTCAGGGGCGCATGAAAATAGCCCAGCACTTCAGTGCTGGGAAAGAAGCGGGAAAAGAAGAGAGTCCCGTAGGGACGACTGAAAGGTTATCTGATTTCAGTCGTCCCTACGGGACTCTTTTTCTTTGTTCGTGACATTACCCAGCACTGAAGTGCTGGGCTATTTTCAATCGTTCCCTGCGGGAACTTTTTGAACTTTATCTCTCTCTGCGCTTACTCCCCGAGGTACGCTTCCTTGATGCGCGGGTCGGCGGCGAGTTCTTTGGAGGGGCCTTCCATCACGATTTTTCCCGTCTCTAAAACGTAAGCGCGGTCGGAATGCTTGAGCGCGGCGTGAGCGTTCTGCTCGACGAGCAGAATGGTCGTGCCCTTGCCTCTGATCTCTTCGATGGCCTCGAAGATGGTGTGGACGACGAGCGGGGCCAGGCCGAGCGAGGGTTCGTCTAAAAGCAGCAGACGCGGGCGCGACATGAGAGCACGGCTCATGGCGAGCATCTGCTGCTCGCCGCCCGAGAGCGTCCCGGCCTTTTGCGACTCGCGCTCCTTGAGGCGCGGGAACATACGGAAGGCGTGCTCCATGTCTTCCGCAATCTCCGAGCGGTTACTCTTCAGATAAGCGCCCATCTGCAAATTCTCGCGCACCGAAAGGTTGGCGAAGACGCCGCGGCCCTCGGGCGACATCGAGATGCCGCGCGCGACCAGCTTGTGCGTCGGCTTGCCCTGAATCTCTTCGCCCTCGAAGATGATGCGCCCCTCGGTCGGCTCAAGCAGCCCCGTGATGGTCCGCAAAGTCGTCGTCTTCCCCGCCCCGTTCGCGCCAATCAGCGTCACGACCTCGCCCTGCTCCACGTGCATGGAGATGTCCGTCAGCGCCTCGATAGCGCCGTAGTTCACAGAGATGTTTTCGATGGTAAGCATAAAGCAGTTTTCAGTTTTCAGTTTTCAGTTTTCAGTTAAAAGCAACTTGTCTTTGCTGAAAACTGAAAACCGAAAACTGAAAACTAATCTCCCAAGTAAGCTTCGATCACTTTCGGATCGTTTCTAATCTGTTCGGGCAGGCCGAGGGCTATGGACTTGCCGTAGTCCACGACCTGTATGCGCTCGCAGATGCCCATGACGACTTTCATGTTGTGCTCGACGAGCAGGATGGTCAGGCCGAAGCGGTCGCGGATTTCGCGAATCAGGCCGATTAAGTCTTCCTGCTCCGAGGGGTTCATGCCCGCCGCTGGCTCGTCCAAGAGAAGCAGCTTGGGGCGCGTGGCGAGCGCGCGCACGATCTCAAGCCGCCGCTGGTTGCCGTAAGGCAAGCTCGTCCCGCCCTCGTTTTGCAGCCGGTCGAGGTTGAAGATTTTCAAAAGCTCAAGACAGAAGTCCTTGTGCTCGCGCTCGTCGCGCGAGAAGCGCGGCGTACGGAAGACCGCGTCGGCCAGGGTCTGACGCGCGTGGCGGTGGCAGGCCGTCATCACGTTTTCGAGTACGCTCATCCCCGGAAAGAGACGTATGTTCTGGAACGTGCGCGAGACGCCCCGGCGCGAAATCTGGTGGGGCCTGAGGCCGTCAATGCGCTTGCCCTCGAAATAAATCTCGCCCTCGGTCGGCTGGTAGACGCCCGTCAGCAAATTGAAGATGGTCGTTTTGCCCGCGCCGTTCGGCCCGATGAGGCCGTAGATTTCGCCCTGGTTAACATCCATGTCGAGCGTGTTGACGGCGACGAGGCCGCCGAAGCGAATCGTGCAGCGGGTCGTGCGCAAAGTGGCCCCGCTCCCGTCAACCACGGATTGCGAGCGGGCCGTGCGCGCCGCCTCCGTAATCACGCCGTCTTCCTTGGTCGCCTTGACGCGGTCTTGTTCCGGTTGGCCGCTCATCTGTTCTCCGTCTCCTTGTAAGGGTCGGCCGTCGGCGCGTCGCGCTCGGCGATGGGCACGCCCCCTGCCCCGCCCACGGACACGTCTCCCTCGGGCCGCTTCTGCGCGCGCTTGAGCCAATGAAAGCCCAATTCCTGGTGGCCCAATAAGCCCTGCGGCCTCGTCAGCATCATGGCAATCAACAGCGCGGAGTAGATCACCAGCCGGTAGTTCGCGATGTTGACGCCCATCGCGCTCAGCCGGTAATCCAGGTCGAGAGTATTAATCAGGACGAAGCGGCTGACCATGAAGAGCGCGACGTAAAAGATGATAACGAAGATGGCGTGCGGCCAGCCGCTACGGATGATTTCGGGCAGCTTCTCGCGCGTGATGAAGCGCAGGAGCACGGCCGCCAGCGGAATCAGCGCCAGCGCGATGACGATCTCGTAAGGGTAGGTCCGCAGCAACTCGGGCAGCGCCGTAATCACCACCGCGCCCAGAATGGAGCCCGTGATGGAGCCCATCCCGCCGAGCACGATCATGATGATGACCTCGAACGAGCGGAAGAACTGAAAGTCCTGTGTGCTCAAAAACGAGTTGTAGTGAGCCCAGAGCCCTCCGGCGACTCCCGCGAACGCGGAGCTGATGACGAAGGCAACAACCTTATAGCGCGTCGTGTTGATGCCCATCGCCTGCGCCGCCAACTCATCCTCGCGTATGGAAATCAACGCGCGCCCGGTGTCCGAGCGGACGATGTTGTAGACGACGACGATGGCGACGACGGCGAACAGACCTATCCAGAAAAAGTTTGCGTACTGCGGGATGGTCGCGCGCCCCTCCCACGGAGCTATCGCGCCTGAGAATCCGGTCGGCCCGCCGACGCGCTGGACGTTGACTAAGAGGATGCGGATGATTTCCGCGAACCCGAGCGTGACGATAGCCAGGTAATCGCCGCGCAGGCGCAAAGACGGGATGCCGACGACGAGCCCCGCGAGGGCCGCGGCCAGGGCGGCGACCAGAAGCACGATGAGAAAAACTATTGCCTGCCCGGCCGTCGCGCCCAGCATCCCCGTCAACTTCTGCTCCAACCCCTGCGTGTAATAGACGGTCAGGAACGCGGACGCGTAAGCGCCGACGGCCATGAAGCCCGCGTGGCCGATGGAGAACTGGCCCGTGAAGCCCGTAATCAGGTTGAGCGAGACGGCGAGGATGATGTTGATGCCTGCGAGCCGCAAGAGGTGCGAGTAGTAGTACGGGCAGACCCATCCCGTAAAACCCCTCGTTGGTCGTCGCCGAGTTCAGCGCGATGAGCACCATGACGATGACGAGCGCGCCGACAAGTCGTTTGATGAAAGGAGGCATAAGAATTCAGTGATAAGTGATAAGTGATAAGTGATGAGTAAGAGCTTCGTTCTTATCACTCATCACTTATCACTTATCACTGTTTTCATACTTTCTCTTGCACGGTCGAGCCGAGCAGTCCCGAGGGGCGCAGCAGTAAGACCAGAATCAGGATCGTAAAGGCGACGGCGTCGCGGTAAGACGAGGCGAGGCCGATGTCGCTGCCGTAGGCGACGACCATCGTCTCGGCCACGCCGATGACGAGGCCGCCGAGCACGGCCCCCGGGATGTTGCCGATGCCGCCGAGCACGGCCGCGACGAACGCCTTGAGGCCCGTGATGATGCCCATTAAGGGGTCTATGCTCGGGTTGTACTGCGCCGTCAGCACCCCACCCGCGGCCGCCATCGCCGAGCCGAGCGCGAAGGTGAAGCTGATGACCACGTCCGTGTTGATGCCCATCAGCTTCGCCGAGTTGAGATTGAACGAGACGGCGCGCATCGCCGTCCCGATTTTCGTCTTGTAGATAATCCATTGCAGCAGGATCATCAGCAGGATCGAGATGACGAAGATGATGATCTGCGGCATGGAAATCCGCACGTCGCCGAAGAGGTTGAAAGCCTCGTTCTTGACGAGCGAAGGGAACGACCGCTGGGCCGAGCCGAGCTGAGCGACGAAGAGATATTCAATCAGGAGCGAGACGCCGATGGCCGTAATCAGCGTCGTCATGCGCGCGTACTTTCTGACCGGCCGGTAGGCGAAGCGCTCAATCGCCATCCCGATGATGGCCGCGCCGACCATCGAGCCGATGAGAACGAGCGTGAGCCCGCCCCAGAGAGAATGGCCCACGGTGTCCGCGTTGTAGCCGGGGATGGTGGTCGTGTAGCCGAGGAGCTTTGTCAGCCCGAGGCCGACGAACGCGCCGACCATGTAGACATCGCCGTGCGCGAAGTTAATCAGGCGCAGGATGCCGTAGACCATCGTATAGCCGAGCGCGATGAGCGCGTAGATGGCCCCGATGTTCAGCCCATTGATGAGTTGTTGGACAAAATAATCCATCGCAAGCTTCCCGCTCTCGGTTTTGGCACAGACTTGATTACTGTCGCGGCCCTCGCGGCCCGGCCCCTGACGCTCTTACTGCGTCGCCGCCGCGGGCGACGCGGTTCCCGCCGCGGGCGAAGCGGCGGGCGACGCGCCGGCGGTGGTCGGCGGAGTCATGCCGTCCGGGTAGATGGTCTCCTTGTACGCGAACTGGCGGCCCCCCGGCTTCAGTTCGAGCACGGTGGCCGGCTTGTCCACGTTGCGCTCGGCGTTCATCGTGATGGTTCCGGTGACGCCCGGGAAGTTCTTCGTCTGGGCGATGGCTTCGCGCAGCTTCGTGCTGTCGGTGTCGCCCGCGCGCTTGAGGGCGTCGCCCAGGACGCGCATCGCGTCGTAGCCGAGCGCCGCCAGGGCGTCGGGCGCGACCCCGCCAAAACGCGCTTTGTAGTCGGCGACGAACTTCTGAATCTCCGGTTTCGGGTCGTCAATCGAGTAGTGGTTCGAGATGAACGTATTGGTCATCGCCTCGCCGCCGAGGTCCCAGAGTTGCGGCGCGTCCCAGCCGTCGCCGCCGAGAAGCGGCACGGTGATGCCCTGCTGGCGCGCCTGTTTGGCGATGACGCCGACCTGGCCGTAATAGCCCGGGATGTAAATCACGTCCGGGTTGGTCGAGCGTATGGCCGTCAGTTGGCTACTGAAATCGCGGTCGGTCTGCGTGTAGGTCTTCTCGTCCACGATGGTCCCGCCGAGCTTGGTGAAGCTCTGCTTGAAGAACTGCGTGAGCCCCTTGCTGTAGTCGGAGTTGAAGTCAGCGAGGATGGCCGCGCGTTTGGCCTTCAGCGAGTTGGCGGCGAACTTCGCCATCACCTCACCCTGGAAGGGGTCGATGAAGCAGACGCGGAAGATGTAGTCGCCGACCTGCGTCACCTTCGGGTTGGTCGATGACGGCGTGATCATGGGTATCTTGGCCTCCTGCGCCTTGGGCGCGGCGGCTAAGGAGTTGGTCGAAGCGACTTCGCCGAGGATGGCGTGGACCTGGTCCTGGCGGAGCAGCTTCGTGACGACCGTCGTCACCTTGCCCGGCTCGCCCTGCTCGTCCTCTATGAAGAGCTTGACCTGTCGGCCGTTGATGCCGCCGGCTTTGTTGATTTCGTCGGTCGCCATCTCGATGCCGTTTTTAGTTGACTGCCCGAAGCTGGAAGTCTGGCCCGAAAGGTCGAGGTACACGCCCACCTTGATAGGTTCGCCGCCGCCGCCGCCGCCGTCGGCCCCGCGCCGCTCGCAACTCAAACTCAGGAACATCACGGCGACCAATCCAAGAGCGATTAAAGTGCGTCTCATATTTTACCTCGCTGAAGCTGAAGTTTCGCTGAAACTCTGAACGGAAGATTGAAGCAGCGCGCTATCCGGGCTCGGAGGCTTCAGGGCCGTCCGGCCACACTGCTTTAGAGCATGACTTCAAGTCCGCGCGCCGCGCGACACCCAAATGTTCTCATTGCTGTTGTCAGCATAATAGCGGCGAGTCGGGCGCAGAAGCAAACTTGCGGCGCGCGTTTTGTTGGCGAACGAGGCGCATTATACCCATTTGCCGCCGCGTGTCGAGCAATTATCGTTAAAGACTCAACCCTTTGCGCCTTACGTCTTAACTCTGCGCCTTTGCGAGAAACACCAACTTTTCACGCTGGAGGCGCAAAGAAAGAAAGACTAAAGGCGCAAAGGGTTGAGTTTAGATTTTGAGACCTGCTCAAGTTATTGCCTTCGGAAAGGCGGCTTTGCGGGCTGCACTTTTCTTTGATGGGCATGTATAGTCCGAGCCGAAGTCTTTCCAATCATCTCGCCGGACATAGAGCTTATGAGTGAGAACGAAAAAGCGCCGGAACTGGGCGACATGAGCGCCGCGGACTTTCGCCGCTTCGGCCACGAAGCCATTGACCGCGTCGCGGACTACCTCGAACGCGTCAGTGACCTTCCCGTGCTCGCGCAGGTCGAGCCCAACGAGTTAATCTCGCGGCTCCCGCCGACGCCCCCCGCCGAGGGCGAAGCGATGGAGGACATACTGGCAGACGTTGACCGTTTGATAGTCCCCGCGCTGACCAACTGGAACCATCCTTCGTTCTTCGCCTACTTCGCCACCTCCGCTTCGTCTCCGGGCATCCTCGGAGAACTTTTCACCGCCGCCTTCGACGTTAAGGCGATGCTCTGGCGCACGAGCCCCGCCGCGATAGAGCTCGAACAGGTCGCGCTCGACTGGCTCAGGCAGATGATGGGATTAGACACAGGGATGGACGGCATCATCTACGACACGGCCTCCGTCGCCTCCATGCACGCGATTGCCGCGGCGCGAGAGAGTCTGAATTTAAGAGTCCGCGAAGAGGGGATGAGCGGGCGCGCGGACTTGCCGCTGCTGCGCCTCTACGTCTCGGAACAGGCGCACTCGTCAATCGAAAAAGGCGCGCTCACGCTCGGCCTCGGACAGCGCTCCGTCCGGCAGATTCCGGTGGACTCGGAATTCCGCATGGACGTTCAATCACTCTCTCAGGCGATTGACGAAGACAGGCGGGCCGGCTTTCTTCCCTTCTGCGCCGTCGCCACCGTCGGCACGACTTCGACTTCGAGCATAGACCCTGTGCCGGAAATCGCCGACATCTGCGCGCGTGAAAAAATCTGGCTCCACGTTGACGCGGCCTATGCCGGCTCGGCCGCGATTCTCCCGGAGATGCGCCACATCCTCGCAGGCTCGGAGCGCGCCGACTCGCTCGTCACCAACCCGCACAAGTGGCTCTTCACGCCGTTTGATCTTTCGGTGCTCTTCTCGCGCCGAATGGACGTGCTGCGCCGCGCCTTCTCGCTCGTCCCCGAGTATTTGAAAACGAGCGAGGCCGAGACGGTGCGCAACGGAATGGACTACGGCATACAACTCGGCCGCCGCTTCCGCGCCTTAAAACTCTGGATGATCATACGTTACTTCGGCCACGACGGACTGGCCGCGCGCATACGCGAACACTGCCGCCTCGCGCGGCTCTTCGCGGCCCTCGTCGAAGAAGCACCGAACTGGGAGCTGCTCGCGCCCGTCCCCTTCGGCCTGGTCTGCTTCCGCGCCCGCCCCGAAGTGTCCGGGGAGTCGAACGCCGCACGAGACGCGCGCATAGACGCGCTCAACGAAGCGCTCATGAATAACGTCAACGCGACCGGCGAGATGTTCCTCTCACACACGCGCCTCAACAATATCTTCACCCTGCGCCTCGCCATCGGCAACATACGCACCACCGAAGCACACGTCCGCCGCGCCTGGGAACTCTTGAACGAGCACCTATCTCTTCTAACCTAACCCCCAATATGCTATAAAACCACTCCACCCTTTGCGCCTTTGCGTCTTTGCGTGAGGGTTCCTCCGTGACCGAAAACGAAGCTGCCAAAGAAATAGTCAACGCCGCCTATACAATCCACACGGTGTTCGGCCCTGGCTTGCTTGAATCTGTGTATGAAACAGTCTTAGCCTATGAACTCACGAAACGCGGATTGCAGGTGGCGAGACAACAGCCAATCCCTCTCTACTATGAAGAAGTGAAAATGGATGATGGCTTCAGGGCCGACCTTGTTGTGGAGAGCAAAGTGATAGTCGAGATAAAATCGGTGGAAGTTATAGCCCCAGTACACAAGAAGCAGTTGCTGACGTATCTTCGGGTGGCGGAGAAGAGGCTCGGACTATTGATTAACTTTGGTTCAGAGTTAATTAAGGATGGGATAACACGAGTGGTGAACGGTCTGTACGATTAATCTCACGCAAAGGCGCAAAGGCGCAAAGAAAATATGTTGACTCATATCGTCGTCTGGAAATATCGCGCGGATGTCGAGCAGGCCGTGCGCGATGAGCACCTGAAGCGGCTGCGGCGGCTGGCCTCGATTATTCCCGAGATCGAGAGTTTTCAGGTGGGCGCGGACGTGCTGAGCCTGCCGCGCTCTTATGACACGGGGCTGGTCGCCACTTTCCGCGACCGCGCCGCGCTCGACGCGTACACGGTTCACCCGGAGCACATCCTGGTCGCGGACATGGGGCGCAACATCAGCGAGCATGTCGTCTCGGTTGACTTCATGGGCGAGGAATAACAGCGCGCGATGAAGTGGAAGTGGAAGCCCAACTGGAAAGGGATGAAGCGCTGGAAGAAAGTGGCGCTCGTCGCGCTGGCGCTCTTGCTGCTCTTTCAAGTCCCTTTCATCTACAGGCGCATACGCCTCGGCAATCTACGTTCGGCGATTCAACGCGTGAACGCCGAGCGCGCCGTCAACGAATCCGAGAGCGCTCACGCGCAGTACGCGGGCGTGATTCACGTACACTCCGCCCTCGGCGGCCACAGCCTTGGGAACTTCGAGGAGATTGTCGAAGCCGCGCGGCGTAATAACCTGAGCTTCGTCGTGATGACCGAGCACACTTCATCTGTGATGGACACTTCCGCGATGACCCTGAACGGAGTTCACGCGGGCGTGCTCTTCGTCAACGGCAACGAAGTCAACACCGCGAGCCATGACCGCCTGCTGCTCCTGCCCGGAAGCAACGAAGCCTCCTCGGCCAACACCGTCGGGACGCAGCAACTCCTCGAAGGCCAGAAGACGCGCGGCAGTTTGTCCTTCGCCGCCTACCCGCACGAGTTTCAAAGCTGGGACGCGAACGGCTACGACGGGATAGAGGTCTACAATCTTTACACGAACACGAAGAAGATTAATTACTTCGTCACCTTCTTCGATTGGCTCTGGTCTTACTGTAGCTACCCGGACCTGATGTTCGCGCGCTTCTACGAGCGGCCGGCCGACGAATTGAGGAAGTGGGACGAACTGGCGAAGACGCGCAGGCTCGTCGCCATCGCCGGCAACGACGCTCACTCGAACGTCGGCTTCCAACTGGGCGACCGCACCGGGAAGAGTCTCCTCGGAGTCCACATGGACCCGTACGAGCGAACCTTCGGCGTCGTCCGCAACCATGTCCTGATTGAAAGAGAAAAACCTTTGACGACCGAGACGCTGCTCGCCGCGCTCGCGAGCGGCCACAGCTACATCGCCTTCGACCTCTTCGGCGACGCGGGCGGCTTCACCTTCACAGCCACGAACAACCGCGACACGAAAATCATGGGCGACGAGATAGAACTCCTCGACGGCGTTCGCCTGAATGTGACCACGCCCGTCCAGAGCCGCACGCTGCTCATCAAAGACGGCCAGGCCATACGCGACGAGGACGGCGCGTCGAGGAAGGAGTACACAGTGACGGAGCGCGGCGTCTACCGCGTAGAGGTCTATCTCACGCAGCTCGGCTCGCTCGTCAAAGACAAGCCCTGGATTATCTCGAATCCGATTTACGTGAGGTGAAGTGATGCGGCGGCCGGACCCCGGACACGACAACGCCCCACACAGTTTTTATAACCCTGTGGGGCGCGCGCGTGCCGGAAAGCTCCTGCACTATTTTTTGGAAGCGGTGCCTAAGGTCACCGACTGCTGTAGAGAGCCACGTGTTTGACTCTTCGCTTGCTTTCAATTCCTAGTGTTGGCGGAACTGTGCAAGTACAGCTTCCCTCAACTTGTACCAGTGTCCCGGATTTTATCCCCACCCCAAGGAGTCTGTCAACTCCCATCTTGACCGAACCGTAAACAGACGCGACGCGCCCACCTCGAAATCGCCCGCGCCGATGCTGTATATTAAGCGAGAAGACCCCTATGGCCCTGCAAAGCGAAAAACCCCTTGTCGAAGAGGACCGCGAGCCCATACAGACGCCGCAACAGGTCGTCAACCTGACGCCCCCCTCGCCCGCCGACTTCGAACAACTGCCGATGGTCGGCTGGTACGACCCGCGCCAGCTCATACGCACCGGCATACAGGTCGCCATCTCGACCATCTTCGGCCGCCACTCCGACCGCCGCCTCGTCGAAGCCCTCGCCTCCGGGAAGCCGGAGATTTACGACTACACGCACCACTATAAAGACGACGGGCGCGAGCTGTGCGAGTTGGACGAGACGCGGCCGCGCGAGGAAATCTGGATTGACTACGTCGCGGACACGGGCGAGGGCTGGAACTCGACTTACGGCGTGGCCTACCACCTGGCCGAAGACTCGCGCGAGTTGGAGTATGCGGACGCGTTGAGCGGCGACATGACGAGGAGCGTGACCGTCAGGCGCGGCGACGTGTTCATCTTCGGCGGCGATCAGGTCTACCCGGCGGCGGACCGCATAGAGTACGACCGCCGTCTCGTTAAGCCGTATCAGCACGCCTACCCGCACACGGCGCGCGAGGAGCACCCGCACGTCTTCGCGATTCCGGGCAATCATGATTGGTACGACAGCCTCATCTCCTTCTCGCGCCTCTTCTGCTCGAAGCGTTGGTTCAGCGGCTGGCGCTCGCGCCAGAGCCGCAGTTATTTCGCCCTCAAACTGCCGCACGGCTGGTGGCTGCTGGGCACGGACATGCAGCTCGGCTCCGACATTGACGCGCCGCAGGTCGAGTACTTCAAGAGCGTCGCCGCACGAGATTAAGGAGACGGACCGAATCATTCTGTGCCACGCCGAGCCGCACTGGATTTTCTCGAAGATGTACGAGCACCTGGACTCCAACATCTCCGAGAGCAACCTCGCCTTCCTCGAAGAGATGCTGGCGAAGAAGGTCGCCGTCTTCATCGCGGGCGATCTGCACCATTACCGCCGCCACGAGGCGACCGACGAGTCTTCGACGCAGAAGATCACGTCGGGCGGCGGCGGCGCTTTCCTGCACCCGACGCACGGCGGGAGATTTGGCACGGACGTTTCCGTTCTTAAAGAGAAAAGCTCGGGCCGCGTCTTTCAAAAGCGTGTGGCCTTCCCGCCCGAGCAGGTTTCGAGGAGACTGTGCTGGCGGAATCTGATCTTCCCTTTCCTGCGCGGGAATAAGAGCTGGGCGTTCGGCTTTCTGACGGCGGGCCTCTACCTGCTGACGACGCTGGCCGTCGTCTCAGACTTCAAGCACATAACGGAGACGGCCACGGACTTTCGCTCAGTCGTCGGCCTCAAGAACATTATTGGCACAGCGCTCCACGGCGTGCTCAACAGCCCCATGACGCTCTTCTTCGTGCTGCTCACAGTCCTGGGCTTCGTCCTCTTCACGGACACGCACTCGAAGGTCTACAGGTGGATCATGGGCGCGGGACACGGCCTCGCGCACATCTTCTCGGCCTTCGGCGTCGCGCTCGGCTCCATCTACCTCGTCAGCTATCTCTCGGCCTCGACCTCCGGGAGTTGGGTTTACAGCGTGACGCAGGGCTCGCACGTCTTCAACTTCGACTTGAGAGTGCTGCTCACCGTGGTACTGATTCTAATCGGCGGCTACCTCGTCGGCTCGTTCATTCAAGGCTCATACCTGCTCATCTCGCTCAACATCTTCGGCCGCCACTTCAACGAGTCCTTCTCGACCATCGCCGTCGAGGACTGGAAGAGTTTTCTCAAACTGAAGATTGACCGCGCGGGCGATCTGACGATTTACCCTGTCGGCATACGCCGCGTGCCGCGCAAGTGGAAAGCGAACGGCAACACCGCGGGCGCGCGCTTCGTCCCCGACCGCGAGCGAGACCCGCGCGCGACGCCGCCCGCGCTCATAGAGCCGCCCATCATCCTGAAGAGCACGACCGCAACGACAACCGGCGTGGTCGAGGCCAAAAAGATTTGAGCAAGAGACTGTATACTCAACCTTTGCGCTTACGTCTTACCTTCGCGCCTTTGCGAGAACGCCGCTACGCTCGAGACCTTTTCGACTTTGCGCCTTTGCGTGAGATTTCTTATACGAGGAGCAGATGAGAAAACTTCGTTACCACATCGTTGATGTCTTTACCGACCGTGCCTTCGGCGGCAACCCGCTCGCCGTGTTCACGAACGGGCGCGGGATTCCCGCGGAGCTGATGCAGTCAATCGCCAAAGAGTTGAACCTCTCGGAGACGACCTTCGTGCTGCCGCCCGAAGATTCCGCGAACGATTATAAGGTCCGCATCTTCACGCCCGGCTCGGAGCTGCCCATGGCCGGCCACCCCACCATCGGCACGTCCTTCGTCCTGGCGCGCGAGCACATGATTCGGCTCGGCGGCGAGCGTGTCACCATCAAGCTCGAAGAGGGCGTTGGCACAATTCCCGTGGACATCACGTTCAGGGACGACGCGCCGGACCTCATCTGGATGCGGCAGCCGCTGCCGACTTTCGGCCCGCGCTTTGACGACCCGCACGCAATCGCCGAAATGCTCTCGCTCGCGCCGGAAGCTCTCGAAGAGAGCCTGCCAATCGAGGTCGTCTCCTGCGGCGTCCCCTTTCTTTTTGTGCCACTGAAAACCCTGGAGGCCGCGCGCTCCATACGCTTCCGCATAGACGTGTGGGAGAGGAGCCTGCGCAGCGCGGGCCTCTCGGAGGTCTTCGTCTTCACAAAGGAGACGGAGCTTCCGGGCTCAACCGTTCACTCGCGCATGTTCGCCCCCGGCTTAGGGATTCAGGAAGACCCCGCGACGGGCGGCGCGAGCGGGCCGCTCGGCTGCTACCTCGTCCGCCACAAACTCTTCCCCGAAGCCCGCCGCGCGGAGTTCACGAGCGAGCAAGGAATCGAGATGGGCCGCCCGAGCATCATTAAAATCGTCATCGAGCAGGAGGCGGGCGAGATTACGAGCGTGCGCGTCGGCGGCCAGTGCGTCTTTATGGGCGAAGGATATTTGGAGGGATGAGGGATGAGGGATGAGAGGATGAAGTAAGACGCTGTTTTTCTTTTCATTCATCCCTCATCCCTCATCCCTCATCCCTCCGTTGGTGCAAGACGAAAAGCGGCATGGCGTTCTAGCCCTGCCGGAAAGTGTTTTACCGTCCGGCGCGCGCGATGAGCTTTTGAAATCTCCCTTGGTTTGACTATTTTTGACGTGAGCGAGAACGAACACCCATGAAGCATCTCAGACTGATTCTCAGCCTCTCCTTGATTTTCTTTGTCTTTGCAAGCAGCATCCCACACATCAGCGCCCTCTCTTCCGCCGCCGCGGAAGAGGCAAGCGCTGACGACGAAGCGGACGGAGAACAGGTGAAGGACGGCTTACAGTTTCGATTGAGCCAGGGCGCGGGCCAGCCGGAGACGCGCACGAACGTGCCCGTCGCCGAGACCGCGCGTCTGACGGACGCGGAAGTTCAGGGCGTCTTCAAGCGGCTACCGCCAATCAAGTCTGAGGGAGGCGACCAGCAGGAGTTTGCGCTGCGCGACAAGTCGCTCCCGCCCCCGCGCACAGGGAGGACCGTCAACGTCTCTTTCCCCTCGTCCGAGCCCGTGCCGACGCCGGACCAGAGGGCGGCGGGTCCGCTCGAAGTCCTGCGCTTCTCGCCCGAGGGCGAAGTCCCGCTCGCCCCGCAGCTCAGCATCACGTTCTCGCAGCCGATGGTGGCGATCACTTCCGTGGACGACCTCGCCGCGCAGGACGTGCCCGTCAGACTGTCGCCGCAGCCTCCGGGCAAGTGGCGCTGGGTCGGAACCCGCACTCTGCTTTACGTCCCGGACAACCGCCTCCCGATGGCGACCGAGTTCACGGCGACCGTGCCGGCCGGGACGAAGTCCGCCAACGGCGGGACCATCGCAACCACGAAGACCTGGAAGTTCGCGACCCCGCCCCCGCAGGTCAGGAGTAGCTATCCTTATCCAAGCACGCCGACGGCGCGCGACCAGCTCATGTTCGTGGAGTTCGACCAGCGCATTGACCCTGCCGCCGTGCTGCGGACGATTAAAGTCCAGGGCGGGTCGGGCGAGTTGAAAATCAGGCTCGCGACGGAGCAGGAGATTGCGGCCGACAAGGTCGTGAGCCAACTCGTCAAAGCGGCCGAAAGTGGGCGCTGGCTCGCGTTCCGCGCCGTCACGGAGACGGGCGAGACCGCGACTGCGCTCCCCGCCGATTCAGGTATCAACATACAGATTGGCCCAGGCACGCCTTCGGCCGAGGGCCCGCGCACGACCGTCGCCCCGCAGAGCTTCGTCTTCCGCACCTACGGCCCGTTCCGTGTCACGGAGCACAAGTGCGGCTACAGCGGTGATCTTCGTTGCTCGCCGTTCGACCAGTGGATAATTATGTTCTCCAACCCGGTGGACGCCGACGCCTTCGACCAGGCGAAGATTCGTGTCGAGCCAGAGGTGCCCGGCATGAAGGTGAGCGTCTACGGCCAGATGATGTACATAGACGGCGTCAAGCGCGGGCGGACGACTTACAAACTCACCTTAGACCGCTCGCTCAAGGACCAGTTCAACCAGACGCTCGGCTCGGACGTGACGCTGACTTTCAACGTCGGTCCCGCGCCGCCCTCGCTCGTCTCCTCCGGCAAGGCGTTCGTCGTCTTAGACCCCTCGGCCCCGCGCACCTTCTCCGTCTACAGCGTCAACCACAAGACGCTCAAGGTCAGGCTCTACAAGGTTCAGCCCGAGGACTGGGAGAAGTTCGTCCGCTACATGCGCTTCACCTACGACTACTACGAGGACACGAAGCTGAAGCAGACCTTCCCGCCGGGCACGCTCGTCTCGCAGAAGACGGTCGCCGTCAAGGGCCAGCCGGAAGAGATGACGGAGACGCGGCTCGAACTCGCGCCTGCGCTCGACGACGGGCTGGGCCACGTCGTCATCGTCGTCGAGGCCGGCGCGGGCACGAAGAAGCGCGAGCGCCAGTCGGTCGAGGCTTGGGTGCAGTCAACCAACATAGGGCTCTCGGCCTTCGTGGACAACGCGGACTTGTACGCGTGGACGACCTCGCTCAAGGAAGGAAAGCCGATCTCCGGCGTCCAACTGACGAGTTCACCCGCTGGGCGTCACGGGCGAGAGCGGCATGTACGGCATCGCGCGCATTCCGCTGAAGACCCTGGACAAACAGGGCTCGGGCCTGCTCATCGCGCGGCAGGGTCGCGACGTGGCCTTCATGCCGGAGCACGAAGAGTGGTGGAACACGGGTACGAGTTGGTACAGGCGCGCGGCCGAGGACGCCCTGCGCTGGTTCGTCTTCGACGACCGCAAGATGTATCGCCCCGGCGAGGAAGTTCACCTCAAGGGCTGGATTCGCAAGGTCGAGGGAGGAAAACTCGGCGACGTGGATTTGCCCGGCCAGGGCGTAGGCCGCACCGTCTCTTACGCGGTCAGGGATTCACAGGGCAACGAGGTCTTGAAGGGGTCTTCGCAGATTAACGCGCTCGGCGGCTTCGACACCAATTTCAAGCTGCCCGGCACAATGAACCTGGGCCACGCCTACGTTCAGCTTCAGGCCGACCAGGCGACACTTTCGGGCGGCTCGCAGCAGCACTACATTCAGGTACAGGAGTTTCGCCGTCCCGAGTTTGAAGTCAAAACCGAGGCTACCGAAGGCCCGCACTTCGTCAAGGGCTTCGCCGAGACGACCGTCAACGCCTCTTACTACGCGGGCGGCGGGCTGCCCAACGCGGAAGTGAACTGGCGCGTGACCTCGCAGCCGACCGTCTTCACGCCGCCCAATCGCCAGGACTTCACGTTCGGCGAGTGGGTTCCGTGGTGGCGCGCATGGACCGGGCGCGGGAGCGAGGGCCGCACGGAGACTTTCGGCGGGCGCACGGACGCGGCCGGGAAACACCGTCTCCGAATTGACTTCGATTCGGTCAACCCGCCGCGCGCATCCTCCGTCACGGCCGTCGCCTCGGTGACGGACGTGAACCGCCAGCAGTGGGCTTCTTCCTCGACGCTGCTCGTGCACCCGGCTGACCTCTACGTCGGCCTGCGAAGTCCGCGCACGTTCGTGCAGCAGGGCGAGCCCCTGGTCGTCGAGGCGATTGTCACGGACCTCGACGGCAAGGCTGTTGCGAACCGCGAGATCAAGATGCGCGCCGTCATGCTCGACTGGGTTTACGAGAAGGGCAAGTGGCAGCAGAAGGAGAAGAACCCGCAGGACTGCACGGTGCAGTCAGGGACGGACGTGGTCAAGTGTACTTTCACGCCGAAGCTCGGCGGGATGTACCGCGTGACGGCACGAATTCAGGACGACCGCGAGCGCCCGAACGAGTCGGCGCTGACGCTCTGGGTCGCGGGCGGCAAGCAGCCGCCGAAGCGCGACGTAGAGCAGGAAACAGTCGAGATGATTCCCGACAAGCGGGAGTATAAGGCGGGCGAGACGGCGGAGATTCTTATTCAGGCTCCCTTCGCCCCGGCCGAAGGCGTCTTGACGCTGCGCCGCTCCGGCATTCTCAAGACCGAGCGATTCCAGATGGACGGGCCGTCTCACACCCTTAGAATCCCGATTGAGGAAGCCTACACGCCGAACCTTCACGTGCAGGTGGACCTGACGGGGATGGCCGCGCGCACGGACGACAAGGGGCAGGTGGATGAAAAGCTGCCGAAGCGCCCGGCGTTCGCAAAAGGAGAGCTGAACCTACAGATTCCGCCCATCGAGCGGAAGCTCACGGTCTCGGCCAGCCCGCGCGACGGAGCGCTTGAGCCCGGTGCGGAGACAGTCGTCAACGTCGAAGTCAAAGACGCCGAAGGGCGCGGGGTGGCCGGCAGCGAAGTTGCGCTCGTAGTGGTTGACGAAGCGATACTCTCGCTCACGGGCTACCGCATAGGCGACCCGCTTTACACCTTCTACTCGCAGCGCGGCGCGGACGCAACTGACCACCACCTGCGCGCCAGCATCCTGCTCGGCAACCCCGAGGACGTGCTTCAGCAGGCTCAGAACATGCCCAGGAACGGGCGCGGCCTTGCCGGCGGCGTGCTGTCCGAAGCCGCTCCGCCGCCCGCACCCGCGGCGCAGACCAGGCGCGCGGCGAAAGCGAACAACTTCGTTCTCGCGGATGCGGACGAGATGGCCGCAAAGGGGGGCGAGGAGAACGAGGCGATTCGGCTGCGCGAGAATTTCAACGCGCTGGCGGTCTTCGCCCCGACGGTCCCGACGGACGCGTCGGGTCGAGCACAGGTCAAGGTCAAAGTGCCTGACAATTTGACGCGCTACCGCGTGATGGCCGTCTCGGTCGCGGGTGGCAAACAGTTCGGCTCGGGCGAAAGTGTCATCACGGCCCGCCTGCCGCTGATGGCGCGCCCCTCTGCCCCGCGCTTCCTCAACTTCGGTGACCACTTCGAGCTGCCCGTCGTCGTGCAGAACCAGACGGACCAGCCCATGAAGGTTGACGTGGCCGTGCGCGCGACCAACGCGGAACTGACGGACGGCGCGGGTCGCCGCGTCACAGTCCCCGCGAACGACCGCGTCGAGGTGCGTCTGCCCGTCTCGGCCAACAAGGCCGGCACGGCCCGCTTCCAGGTCGGCGTCGTCTCGGGCCGCTGGTCGGACGCGGCCGAGATAAACCTGCCCGTCTGGACGCCTGCGACGACCGAAGCCTTTGCGACCTACGGCGAGATTGACGACGCGCAGGCGATGATTCAGCCGGTCAAGGCCCCGTCGAACGTCTTCAAGCAGTTCGGCGGCCTCGAAATCACCACGTCCTCCACACAGCTTCAAGCGCTGACGGACGCAGTGCTTTACCTGATGGCCTACCCCTACGAATGCTCCGAGCAGTTGTCGTCGCGCATCCTCGCGGTCGCGGCGCTCAGGGACGTGTTGACGGCGTTCAAGGCCAAGGACCTGCCGACGCCCGAGGAGATGCTGAAGGCCGTCTCGCGCGACATAGAGCGCTTGAGAGGCAGGCAGTCGGACAACGGCGGCTTCGGCTTCTGGAAGCGCGACGAGCACGTCTGGCCCTACATCTCCATACACGTCGCGCACTCGCTCGTGCGCGCCAAGGAGAAGAATTTTCCGGTGCCGCCGGAGATGCTCGAAAAGTCGAAGCGCTACCTGCGCGAGATAGAGAGTCATATTCCGTCGTACTATGGCCCGTACGTGCGGCGCGCGCTCGTCTCTTACGCGCTCTACGTGCGCAACCGCATGGGTGACCGCGACACGGCGAAGGCGCGTAAGATTCTGGCCGAGGCAGGGGTTGAGAAATTCTCGCTGGAATCTCTGGGCTGGCTTCTGTCCGTGCTGTCGAATGACCCGGCTTCCGTCGCGGAGGTCACGGCCATTCGCCGCCACTTCAACAACCGCGCGACCGAGACGGCCGCGACGGCGCACTTCGCGGACTCGTACGACGACGGCGACTACCTGCTCTTGAACTCGAACCGCCGCGCCGACGGCGTCATCCTCGAAGCCCTCATCAATGATCAGCCGCAGAACGATCTCATCCCGAAGATCGTCCGCGGACTTCTGGCACACCGCAAACAGGGGCGCTGGGAGAACACGCAGGAGAACGTCTTCATCCTGCTCGCGCTCGACCGCTACTTCAACACCTACGAGAAGGCGACGCCTGACTTCGTCGCGAAGGCGTGGCTCGGCGACGCGTTCGCGGGGCAACAGCAGTTCCGCGGGCGCTCGACCGACCGGCAGCAGGTCAACGTTCCCATGAGCTACATCGCCGAGAAGGAGGGCGCGCAGAACCTGGTGCTGAGTAAAGAAGGGACCGGGCGGCTCTACTACCGCATAGGGATGAGCTACGCGCCGACGAACTTGAAATTGAAGGCGTCGGACTACGGCTTCACGGTCGAGCGCGTTTACGAGGCGATTGAGAACCCCGCGGACGTGAAGCGCGACGCGGACGGGACGTGGCGCATCAAGGCGGGCGCGACCGTGCGCGTGCGCCTGACGATGGCCGCGCACGCGCGCAGGTATCACGTCGCGCTGGTTGACCCGCTGCCGGCGGGGCTTGAGGCGATGAACCCTGCGCTGGCGGTGACGGGCGACATCCC
The DNA here is from genome assembly GCA_963711585.1 of uncultured Acidobacteriota bacterium. Classification (GTDB taxonomy): domain Bacteria; phylum Acidobacteriota; class Blastocatellia; order Pyrinomonadales; family Pyrinomonadaceae; genus QHXM01. The sequence goes on from CAVQEU010000004.1 coordinate 116,339, forward strand.
CGCGGACCAGCAGGATGACCCGTCGAAGCGCGGCGGCTGGTGGTGGTGGCAGAACTGGTTCGAGCACCAGAACCTGCGCGACGAGCGCGCCGAAGCCTTCACCTCGCTCTTGTGGGAGGGCGTCTATAACTACTCCTACGTCGCACGCGCCACCACGCCCGGCACGTTCGTCGTCCCGCCCACGAAGGCCGAGGAGATGTACCACCCAGAGACCTTCGGCCGCAGCGCGAGCGACAAGGTGGTCATCGAGTAAACGTAAGGCGTGTAGTTTATGACCCTGGAAGGGTCACACATGATAGCCAGGGGTAAGCGCGTCAGCGCGCCACCCCTGGTCGCGCAGAGAGAGAAGAACCCGACCCTGAAAGGGTCTTACATGATAGCCGGGGGCAAGCAAACGCGAGTTTGCGCCGCCCCCGGTCTGACGTAAAAAACATTCCGACCCTGAAAGGGTCGCACTTCAACGTTGAGGTGCGACCCTTTCAGGGTCGGTTATCTTTTCTCGCCTTGTTCCGGGGGCGGCGCGTCGTGCGCTTGCCGCGCACTCGCAACGCCCCCGGCTATCATGTTTATCCCCTTCCGGGGATAAAACCCGCTCCTGCCGCTCCTGCCTGGGCGTCTAGCCACTCCCTTTGCAACTTCTCAATCGCCAATTCTTTCTGCTTCGCCTCGACCTCTATCCACGGCACGGCGCGGAACGCCGCCGGCATGGTCTCAATCAAACCGCTGTGGTTGCGGTCGCCGAAGGAATCCCGCCCGTTCGAGATGTGCACGAGCTGCCATTCGGGCACGGGCCACGTCTCGCGCGCCGCCGCGAGCATTCGGCCCACGCTCTCGTGGTCGTAAGAGTCCAGCTTTTCGTGGACGAGGTGGTGGTGCGCGTCGAAGACCATGGGCACTTCCGCCGCGCGACACACCTCAAGAATCTCCTCGGCGCTGTAGATGTATTCGTCGTTCTCGAAGGCTATCCGCGACCGCACGGCCTCCGGCAGAGAGCGCGTGACTTCTATAAGTCGCTCGGCGCGCCCGCCCTTGCCGCCGTGAATCTCTATCAAGGCCCAGGCGCTCCGCGGCTGTTCCAGCAAGTCCATCACGTGCGCGTGCGTCTCAAGAATCTTGATACTGTTCGCGATGACCTGCGGCGAGTCCGAGTTGAGCACGACGAATTGGTCCGGGTGCAACACGAGGCGAATCCCGAGCGCGGTTGCGCGCCTCCCCGTCTCCCCGATTCGCTCGCGGAACTCTTCCAGGACATCTTCGCCCGCCACGTCGTCCGCGAAAGGAAAGAGCGCGGAGGTCATGCGGTAAAGCCGTATCCCGCGCTCCTTGCAAAAGTCCAGCGCGCCGTTCAAGCGCGAGAGGTTGTCCGCGTAAAGCTCGCGGAGCATGCGCCTCTGTTCTGTCTCGTCAAACTGTAAAAGCCGCTTGCGCGTCAGCGCGCGGTAACGCACGGCGTCCGAGACTGTAATACACACGAGCCCCAAACGCGGGCGCACGCCGAGCATGTCATCCGATTGCGTCATGCGGGCAGTTTCCCTCACGCCCGTCACAACAATCTGTCCGCTGTGTGAAGAATGCGTGCGGCTGACTTTCACCATTAACGGAAATTTGAAGATGCGGACTACAGCGCGGGGAATAAGCCCTATTCAAAGGTTTTCATCGGCTTTGGGCGTTAACTTCAACAGGAGCCAAGCCCGCACCTGACTTCTCACGGGCCTGGTTTGATCACTTTCGTCTCACCTCTTTTATTCGCCCGAAGGCTTAAAGACGGGTGGCGCTTGCGCAGGACGCGGACCATGTGCTCCTTAGTGACGTGTGTGTAACGCTGCGTCGTGGCGATTGAAGCGTGGCCCAGAAATTCCTGCACCACGCGAATGTCCACCCCATTTCTCAGGAGGAGCGTCGCAACCGTGTGCCGCAGCATGTGCGGAGTCACGTGCCGCTTGATCCGCGCCTCCCGCCGCAGACGGGCTATGACGTTAGTCATCCCCTGAGTCGAAAGGCGCTCCCCGGAAGCGCCGATGAAGAGGGCTGGGCTCTCTGTTCGCATGCTCTTGCGTGCCTCCAAGTGCGCGCGCTGAATACGCACCGTCTCTTCGTCCACGACGAAAGCCAACCGATCTCTTCCCCCCTTGCCCTGGACCCTGAAGGCCGCGTCCCGCACGAAGAAATCACGAATGTCGAGCGCAGAGGCTTCGCCGACGCGGATTCCCGTGGCGAAGAGCAGATCTATCAGCGCGAGGTTGCGGAGCGCGCGATAGTCACAGGACGAGGCTTTCCATGTCGATGGGGAGGACGTCGCGGCCTCCGCGCCGTTTCGGTTATCCGAGACATTCGAATAGTCGCGCCAGGCGCGCTTCAGCAGGGCGCGCATTTCCCGCTCGGTGAGCGCCCGCGGGAGTTGCTCCACGCGCCCGATGCTTATTTTCACGCGCCAGAAGGGCGACTCTCGCAGTTCTCCTTTGCGGACCCAGTAAGAGCAGAAGACCTTCAGCGCCACTATCTTTCTTCTGATGGATGCGGGCGAGTATTCTTCCTGTCGAAGATGTGCGGCCCACCGCTCGACGATGGAGCCGTCCAAAGCGGAAAGGTCAAGCTCCTGACCTGCAAACGTGCGGAACTGTGCCAGGTCTGAGCGGTACGCCGCCTCAGTTTTCTTACCCCGCTCGTGCGTCGAAAAGTATCCACTCAAAAACTCGGTGCTTGCCTGATTTAGTTGCATACCCATAGGAGCAGGCCGTCGCCTTTTCTTATTAAAGTGAACAAGCTTCTCGTGAGTGAATGAGTAGGTTGGAACTAAGACCTTGCCGCAAGTTTAATGATGAAGGATTGAGGATTCAAGTAAATTTATTTCATGCTCTGGGACCAAGATTAATCTTGAAGTGACAAATAGTAATGTAGGATAATCGCCGGGCATTAAATTCTCATTTGCTAGTCTTCTCGTGGGCATAGACCTGGAGCCTCATACGCAAGGAAACTTCTTTGAATAAAGCGTTCCCCTGATGTTGAATCTTCTCAGGTCGGGAAGTCATTTTCACCGTCTAAGCATTTTGGATAACTAGGAATTATCGTGAAACCACGATCCCCATCCCCATATCCACCTTTGCTTTTGTTCTTCCTTGGGCTGACTCTAAGCGTAGTTTATGGCCTGCTGGGCGCTGCCCTTGTGTGGTCTCTCCGGGGCCAAGCTGAGGCTCAAGTCTTCTTCCTGACCTACACTGCATTGTTCAAGACGGTACTTTCGCTGGGCCTCATTCTTGGCACAGCGTTGGTCGTTTTTTACATGCAGGATGTCATCCCGGCCACCATCGAGAAAGCCTTTAAAGGACAATTAACCGATGACTACTACTACTATAGGCGTCGCTTTTCGAGTCTAAGAGTATCGTTGACCTACTCCGGGGAAATGGCTTTGGTGGCATTCGTGATTTTTTCCTATAGCGAGTTTCCACTATCGAGACCGGGGGAAGTGCTGATGTTAATTGCGGTTTGCACTGAATACGCGCTCGCCGTGTACGTCGGTCGGAAGCTGATGTACACGGCCTGTATGCTCCATTCGCTGCTAGCCATTCCTATCAAGCGCAACCTCTTCCGTAAACGAGAGCTTAATGGGATTAACCCTTATATTCATGTGGCGTCCACGCTGACCATTATTTTTCTTTACGTTCACATGATTAGTTACTATGACGGTCCATTCCTGTTTAGCAGCATATTAGGGCGAAGTATTAAAATCTTCCTTCTTTTCCTGCCCCTGATTTCTACGCCTGTGTTACTGATTCTCAATTTCTATCCGAGAGTCGTACTGACTAAGATTTACGACCAGTCCATTGACGTCGAGATAGCGAGGATGAGAAAAGCGATGCGTAATGAATCAATCACCTCATATGAAAAGCGCTCTTACTTGCTTGAGTTCGACAAAATGTCGCGTGAACAACTGCGCTACAGTCTACAGCTCGCCCTGACTGACTTACCCATCGGAATCACGATCTTGGTTATGATCTTGCAGCCCTTCCTCAAGTGACGCTTCCGCCGGCTCGTTCAGATGAGAAAGTAGAGGCCCACAAACCACTGAAATTTCATGACGATTATAGCCAACCGGTATCTTGAAGACTTAAACCAGTATAGACCGGACAGCGCCAGGACGAGCGCCATCGCCAGCAGGGCAACAATATCTTCCGGCCTGCGTATCTGACTCGCCAGCAAGAATAAACCCACTAACTGCAAAGCGAAGCCAACGACGGCCAGTCGGGCCGGGCTGAACCGATGCATAAAAGAGACGGCGTCGCCGGGCCTGTCTTTTATGTCCATACATATTTCTCTCCCCAGGACGAGAAAGAAAATGGCGGCGGCGGCCACATAGAGTTTCACCACGGGGAATAGAGTCGCCACGATCAGAACCGGGATGGTGTTCATGGCCCCGACATAAAGCGTCTTGAGGCCCGGAAGGCCCTCAACGACGTACCCGTAACTGATATGCAGGGCAATGAGGGCGTAATATAAAAAGGCCGTGTCTGGCGGTACGTAGTGCCGCGTCGAGAATAGCGCCAACGCCAAGCACGTGAAATATAGAATGGCGGCGAACGCGGGAGTTATATATCCGGCCGGTAGAGGCCGGTCAGGGTGGTTCACTCGGTCTTTTTCGATGTCATCCAGGTCATTGGCAATGAATGCGCACATGTATGTGAAAAGCAAGGGTATTGCTCTGCCCAAACTCTGCGCCAGGTTTCCAGTTCTGACCAATAAAGGTAGGAAGATCGCAAGAAAGGCGAGCATAGAGGAATCAAGCCGTGTCAGTCTCAGGAAGATGCGGAGAATTAGCACGATAATTCCTAGTTATCATTACTTATCAAATCTAATAACCAGGGCAATTTCAGATAAATGCAAAGCGACCGTGTGCGATTCCAGTAGAGTTCTTATTGAGTTTTTGAAAGGCTTGATGAGAGGTTATTGGTGGGTCTAGCTTGTTCAGAAAATATTAAGGGCAATTGCGTTGCGTTGTCTTAAAATCTCAAATTCCTTGTTGTCCGGCCTATCCCTGTTAATGGCTTCCGCAGAAGAGAGGGCCGCGGGACTTGTCTCTGCCCTTAACATTTTCAACGGTTCGCCGTGGCGCGCTTGCGCTCGTAGTGGCGGCGCGACTTGGCGCGGTTGCCGCAGTTTTTCATGTCGCACCAGCGGCGGCTGCGGTTCTTGCTCAGGTCCATGAAGAGCCAGGAGCAGTCGCCCGCCTCGCAGACGCGCGTCCGGCCCACCTCGCCCGAAGTCAGCAACTCCGCGGCCGAACGCGCCACGGGCCAGATGACTCGCTCCAGCGCCTCGTCCTTCGTGCTCCAATCCCAACCGAAGCCGTCGTCCGTCCTGACGACACGCGACTGCGCCATCGCCTCTGAAAGCTCCGCGTTCAAAACTGCCAGATCAGTTTTCGACGGCGCGCGGCGGCCGTGCGCGACCGCGTAAAAAATCTCGTAGACCGCTTCGCGCAACGCGCGCGCGCGGGCCAGAGCGCGCGCCGCCCCGCCCGGATTGCGCGCCGCTTCCCTGAGCAGCGTGCGCGCCTCGCGCTCCGTGACGACGCCCGCCTCGCGGCCCCACGCGACGAGGTCGCCGTAGCTCACCAGCTTCTCCTGTGTCTCCCCCGTCTCGCGGCTGCCGTCCAGCGTGTTGACGAAGTCCAGACACAGCCGCCCCGCGACCAACTCAAAGCTCGCTCCCTGTTTCCCAGCCTCGGCCATTCCTTCCTCCGCCGCGCATTATAACCCAAACCTCTTCTAACCACCAAAACGCGTTTGACGGGTTGACAGTCTCCGCCTTATAGTCTAACCTTCAAAAATCGTTTTAGCCGGTTGACAGAACAATCGCGGGCGGGGAGGAAGCCATGCAGGACATAGAGGGATGGAGCATTGAGCGGTTGAGGAGTTCGCTGGGCGGCGCGCGTGTGCGCGTGGATGAAAAGCTCTCGGCGGACTCGACTCTCGCCGGGCGGGGCTTGCGCCGCAGGCTCGCCGTGGCGGCCTTCATCGTCGCGGGCGGCCTCTGGGGCGCGGCCTTCATCTTCGGCAAGCTGGCGTTCACGGAGCTTCCCATCTCGCACGTCGCGCTCTACCGCTTCACAATCGCCACACTCGTCCTGCTGCCCTTCGCGCTCGTGCGTCGGCGTTGGCCGAGCTTGCGTGACCTCCCGCACTTTCTGCTGACGGGTTTCCTGATAGTCCCTGTGACTTTCATGCTGCAATACACGGGGCTGGCGTGGACGAGCGCGACGAGCGCGTCGCTCATCATAGGGACGCTGCCGCCGATGCTGGCGCTCGCGGCCGTCTGGTTTTACGGCGAGAGGCTGACGGCGCGCGGCTGGGCCAGCATAGGAGTTTCGACGCTCGGCGTGGCGCTCATCGTGGGGCTGCCCGGCGCGGATCACGACTGGGCGGGCGACGCGCTGGTCTTCCTCTCGATGATCGTGGTGGTGGCGTGGGTGCTGTTGAGCAAGCCGCTGATAAAAAAATATACGGCGCTCGTCGCCACGGCTTACCTGATGCTTTTCGGCACGCTGACGATGTTGCCCGTCGCGCTTCTTTGGGACGGGACGCCGCGGCTGCACATGTCCGCGGGCGTGCTCGCATCCGTGCTCGCGCTCGGGCTGGCCTGCTCGGCGCTGACCTACGTGCTCTGGAACTGGGGACTCAACTACGTCTCGACCTCGCACGCGGGCATTTACACCAACCTTGAACCCGTCGTGGGGGCGCTCTTAGGCGTGATGTTCCTGCACGAGACGTTGCAGCCGGGGGCTGTCGTCGGCGGCCTGCTCGTCATCGCCGGTGCAATCGCCATCACGCGCACGGAGAGAAGCATGTAGGTAATCGGGTTTTATCCCCGGAGGGGATGAACATAATAGCCGGGGGCAAGCACGAATAGTGCGCCGCCCCCGGTCAGACGTTAGAAAAGATTTCGACCCTGAAGGGGTCGCACCTCGACGTTGATGGTGCGACCCCTTCAGGGTCGAAATCTTTCTCGCATTATTCCGGGGGCGGCGCGTCGTGCGCTCTCGCGCGCACTTGCTTGCCCCCGGCTATCTTGTTCATCCCCTCCGGGGATGCAAAACGGAAGGGTCGTGTTTCAGGCCAAATCGAACAACAAAACTTCTGACAATTCTGTGCCAACGAGGGTGAGTTTGGATTCGTTGCTGGCGGCTGCGCCGTCGCCCTGTTTGAGTGGCTGGCCGTTGAGTTCTATGTGGCCGCGCGCGACCTGCACCCAGGCGTGGCGGTTGGCGTCCAGTTGGTGCGTGACCTCGTCGCCGGCTCCGAGCAGCGTGGCGTAGAGGCGCGCGTCCTGGCGTATGGTGACAGAGCCATCGTCGCCGTTCGGGGAGCCGACCAGGCGCAGGCGACCGCGCTTCTCTTCGTCGTCAAACTTCTTCTGCTCGTAAGCAGGCTCGATGCCCGTCTCGTCCGGCACAATCCAGATTTGCAGCAGGTGAACGGGGTCGTCCGCGGAGGGGTTTGCCTCGCTGTGGCGCACGCCCGTGCCGGCGCTCATCTTCTGCACGTCGCCGGGGCGTATGATCGAGCCGTTGCCGATGCTGTCCTTGTGCGCGAGGCCGCCTTCGAGCACGTAGGTGATAATCTCCATGTCGCGGTGGCCGTGCGTCGGGAAGCCGCGGCCCGGATCAACGCGGTCCTCGTTGATGACGCGCAAAGAGCGGAAGCCCATGAAGCGCGGGTCGTGATACTGGTCGAACGAGAAGGTGTGGTAGGTGTCCAGCCACCCGTGATTGAAATGGCCGCGCTCCTCGGCCCTGCGAACGGTAATCATTTTGTCTCCCCATCTACCAGGAGTCAGGAGTCAGAATACAGAATACAGAAGTCAGGAGTCAGAAGTCAGGAGGGAAAGAAAATCTGTAAAAGTGGCTCTCCGCCTTATCCATTCTGACTTCTGACTCCTGAATTCTGTATTCCTGTACTCCTGACTCCTGACTCCTAGCTCTTATTCCACGTCTTCGCGTTTGACGCCTTCGATCTCAAGAATCAAGTCTGGCCCGTAGGCTTTCGACGGCGTCTGAAACCCTGCCGAGAACTTCCCAGTGAGGACGTGGCCGACGATTGTCAGGGCCGTCAGCGCGGTCAGCGTGTAGCCTTCGGGGCCGCGCAAACGCGAGACGGCGCGCTTCCCGTCGTCGTCTTCGACCTCGCCCCAGACGAAGCTCTTGCCCTTCACGCGCTCCTCGTCGCTCGGCCCCGGCGGCTGATTTTTAATTCGCTTCTTCAAAAAGCGCTGCACGAACCCAGTGCCCAGCAGCCAGCCGAACGGGCGCGTCCACTTCATCGCTCGGCGCACCTTCGCGGGGATGGCCGCATAGACCTCTATGTTCGGGATGCCCGTGCTGTAATAAGCCGATGCTACGTCGCCCCAGGGAATCGTCGTCGCCTCGACCGGCCCGCGCCCGTAATCAATCTTACGAGTCTTCCACGCGGCCGGCACAGGGGTCAACTTCCCGTTGCGGCGGACGAGCCCGCCGCGGTTGATGTTCTCGACCATCGTCGTCGCCGTCCCGCGCGAGACGCGACCCATCCCCATGATGGCGAGCGCGAGCCGCGTCGCGGACGGCAGACGCCGCTTGAGGTGCGCCGCCACGCAGTCCGAAGGCACTACGTCGAAGCCGACGCAAGGGAGCAGCATGACGCCCGCCGCTTTTGCTTCCTTATCCCGCGCGGCGAGCGATTCGATGACCGACGCCTCGCCCGTGATATCGAGGTAGTGCGTCTTCGTCCTCAGGCAGGCGTCGGCCATCGGTCGAGAGGTGCGCGAGAATGGCCCGGCGCAGTGGAGCACGACCGAGACCTCGCCGAGGGCCGCGTCAATCGCGTTCGCGTCGTCGAGCGAAAAGATGCGGTGCTCGAAGCCGAGTTCCTTCGCCAGTTGTTCGATGGAAGATTGGTCGCGCCCGGCGAGGATGGGGCTCAGGCCGCGCTCTTTAGCGAGGTGCGCGATGAGCTTGCCGGTGTAGCCGTTCGCGCCGTAAAGAAGAAAGTTTGGGGGCATCTCAAACGCCTCTTTTTTGTCGGTTGATATCGAAGGCGCGGATTGTAACATTAAAGGCGACCCGAGGCGCGATGTTTATGAGAACGCAGCTTTTTGTTATCCTCCCGAGCGTCTTACCAAATGCGCCCCCGCAGCCAAACGAGGCCACTCGATGCAAACTGAGAAACGGTTTTCCAACTCAAGCCACATCAGCACTCGACCCTTTGCGCCTTACGTCTTTCTCTTTGCGTCTTTGCGTGAAACAGCCGTTCTCGCAAAGACGCAAAGTAAAAACCAAAGGCGCAAAGGGTTGAATACGGGTTTAGGTGCGCGTTCTCTATCAATCACGATTCTCCTTGCGCTCCTGATGTTTCCTTTCTCCGCATGCCAGCGCGGCGGTGGCGGCGGCGGGAAGCAGTTGACGCTCGCGGTCAACTCAGGCGTGGAGGGCGCGGCGCTCAAGCAGGCGGCGCGCGATTACGAGGCGCAGACGGGCGTCCATGTCAACATCGCCGAGTTCCCTTACGCCAACCTCTTCGAGAAAGAGCTGGTTGATTTGAACGCGCGGACGGGCGCTTATGACCTCATCATGCTGGACGACCCCTGGTTCCCCGAAGTTTGCCGCGCAGAATTCCCTGACGGACCTCGCGCCGCTCTACGAGAAGCGCGGCCTCAAGGGGCCGGACGACGATTTTGTGCCAGCGTCAATCGCGCTCGGCCGCCACCCTTACGAGACGGGCGCGCTCTACGCGCTCCCTTACGTCGGCAACTCGCAGTTGTTCTTCTACCGCAAAGACGTGTTCGAGAAACACGGTCTGAAAGAGCCCGCGACCTGGGACGACGTGCTCGCGGCGGCGCGCACCATCAGCGAGCGCGAGACGGCGGGCGCACCCGGAGGGGGGCGCATGCACGGCTACGTGATGCGCGCCGCACAAGGGAACGCCGTCGTCGCGGACTTCATGCCCATCTTCTGGGCCTTCGGCGCGGAGATGTTCGACGCCGATGGCCGCCCCACGGTCAACAGCCCCGAAGGCGTCGCGGCGCTCAAGTTCATGCTCGAACTCGGAAAATATTCTCCGCCCGGCTACCAGAGTTTTAATGCCGACGAAGTCTCCGCGCACCTGCTGCAAGGCACAGCGGCGATGTCTATCAACTGGCCCGCGTGGATCAGCGCCTTCAGCGACCCGGCGAAGTCGAAAGTCATAGGCAAGGTGGAGATCACGGTGATGCCGGGCGGCGCTCGGCCCGGACGCGCGGAGATTGGCAACTGGCTGATAGGCATCCCGCGCGCGTCGAAGAACGTGGACGCCGCTTTCGATTTTCTCGTCTGGGCCACGAGCGCGGAGCAGATGAAGCGCTCTGCGCTGCGCGGCAACCCGCCGACCCGCAGGTCCGTCTTTACGGACGCGGAGCTGCTGACAAAATTCCCGGCCTACCCCGCGCAGCTCCGCTCGCTCGAAAACTCGCGCCCGCGCCCGCGCACTCCCTTCTGGAACGAGATCGAAAACGCCTTCGGCATCTACTTATCAAAAGCCAACGGCGGCGAACTCTCGCCCGAGGACGCGATGAACCTGGCGAACGCCAAGATCGCCGAGATCATAGGGCGCGGTAAATAGACGGATGCTTTCAAAAGTCACGCGCAACCTTCGCACGCATTGGGAGCACACGCGCGGCGGCGAGCGTGCGCTGCCTTACCTTCTAATCGCGCCGACCGTCGCGGTGCTCGTCGCGCTTTCGATCTACCCGCTCGTCTACGCGGTCAAGGTCAGTTTGCAGGCCGACTCGGGCGAGGGCGCGCGCTGGACGTTTCAGAATTTCGCGCGCCTTCTGTCGGACGATTTTTTCCTGTCCGCTCTCGCGCACACGCTCGTTTATGCCGTCATCGCACTGACGGTGGAGTTCCTGCTCGGCCTCACGCTCGCGGTGCTCTTGAACAGGGAGATGCGCGGGCGCAGTTTTTTCCGCGCGGCGCTGCTCGTGCCGATGATGCTGCCGCCCGTGGTCGTCGGCGTCGTCTGGCGGCTGATGCTCAACCCTAACTTCGGCGCGATAAATGGCACACTTCAGATGTGTGGGATGAACACGGAGCAGTTGACGTGGACGGCGTCGCCGACGCTCGCCTTCGCCTCCGTCATCGTTGTGGACATCTGGCAATGGACGCCCTTCATGTTTCTCATACTGCTCGCGGGCTTGCAGGCCATCCCCGAAGAGCCTTACGAGGCCGCGTTGATTGACGGCTCAAGCTCCTGGCAGACTTTCCGCCACGTCACGCTGCCGCTCTTAAAACCCGCCATCTTGATCGCGCTCCTGCTCAGGACGATGGACTTGCTACGCGTCTTCGACCAGATTTTCATCCTCACGGAAGGCGGCCCAGGCTCCGCGACGGAGACCATCAGCCTTTACATCTACCGCACGGCCTTCCGCTTCGGCGACTTCGGCTACGCGGCGGCGATGTCTTTCGTGCTATTGCTTCTGACGAACGTCGTCAGCGTGCTTTACATTCGCCTGCTACAGAGACAGGAGGAAGCATGAGAAGCGGGGGCCGTGGATCGGGAGCCTGGGGCCGTGTGTTGCCTTACGTGCTGGCCGCGTTCGCGGTTGCCGCGGCGCTGTTGCCGGTCTACTGGATGATGACCATCTCGCTCAAGCGCGAGGTGGATCAGTTCGCCGTGCCGCCCAAGTGGATAATATTCGAGCCGACGCTCGCGCATTACCGCGACGCTTTCGTCGAGCGCTCGTTCGCGCAATATCTCGTCACGAGCGGCGTGGTCGCGGTGCTTTCGACCGTGTGTGCGCTCGTCTTGGGGACGCTCGCGGCTTACGGACTGGCCCGTTTTCGTCTGCCACACAAGCTCAACACGCGTGTCGCGCTCTGGATACTCTCGACGCGCATGTTCCCGCCGATAGTCACGGCCGTCCCGCTTTTTCTGCTGATGAGCGACCTGCAACTCTTGGACACCGTCACGTCGCTCGTCATCGTCTACACGGCGTTCAACCTGCCGTTCGTGGTCTGGATGATGCGCGGGTTCTTCCGCGAGATACCGCGCGAGTTGGAGGAGGCCGCGCGCGTTGACGGCGACTCGCGCCTGGGCGCTCTGCGCCGCGTCATCCTGCCGCTGGTCACGCCGGGCCTCGCCGCGACGGCCGTCTTCTGTCTCATCATCTCTTGGAACGAATTTCTCTTCGCGCTCACGCTGACGCAGACCGACAACGCGATGACGCTCCCCGTCGGCATCGCGGGCCGCGTCACGCAGTACGAGATAGAGTGGGGCGTGATGAGCGCCGCCGGGGTGGTGGCGATGATTCCGATATTGGTTTTTGCGCTGGCAGTTCAGCGTTACCTCGTGCGAGGGCTGTCGCTGGGCGCGGTGAAGGGTTAGGATTTTTCACGCAAAGACGCAAAGGCGCGAAGAAAGGACGCAACGGAAAGAAGCATTTAACATCTTCGCGGTCTTCCTTCGCGTCTTTGCGCCTTTGCGTGAGATATTTTTCTCTCTCTATGAACGTCAGTTTCATAAACGTGAGTAAGAGTTTCGGCCCGACAATCGTCGTGGACGATTTGACGCTTTCGACTGAGGACGGCGAGTTCGTCGTGTTGTTAGGCCCGTCGGGTTGCGGGAAGACGACGACATTAAGAATGCTGGCCGGGCTTGAGGAGGCGAGCGCCGGCGACATCATGATCGGAGCGGAGCGCGTCAACGACGTGCCGACGCAGCGGCGTGACATCGCAATGGTCTTTCAGTCTTACGCGCTCTACCCGCACATGACGATTGCCGAGAACATTGCCTACCCGCTGCGCGTCAGGAAAATCGCGCGCGGCGAGATAGCTCAACGCGTCGCGCAGGTGGCGAGCATGTTGGAGATTGACAGGCTGCTCGCGCGCCGCCCGCGCGAGTTGTCCGGCGGCGAGCGGCAGCGCGTGGCCCTGGCACGCGCCGTCGTACGCGCCCCGCGCGTCTACCTGATGGACGAGCCGCTTTCGAATCTCGACGCGAAGCTGCGCGTGCAGATGCGAGGCGAGTTGAAGCGACTTCAGCACGAATTGGGGACGACGACCGTTTACGTGACGCACGATCAGTCGGAGGCCATGACGCTCGCGCACCGCGTGGCGGTGATGCGCGCCGGGCGGCTCCAACAGTTCGACACGCCGCTCAACATCTACAACCACCCGGCCAATCGCTTCGTCGCCGAATTCGTCGGCAGCCCCGCGATGAATTTCATAGAGGGCAGGCGCGATGAAAACTCTCGCGTCTTCGCGGGCGGCGGCCTCGCGCTGCCCCTCAACGATGCTCAGCTAGACCTGATGAACGGGCGCGAGCGCGTCACGCTCGGCGTGCGGCCCGAGCACGTGCACGTTTCCACGTCGGCGCGGGAGGGTTGGACTAATGCGGAGATTTACGTCACGGAATTGATGGGCAACGAGACCTTCGTCTTCCTGCGACTGCTCGGCGGCGAGAAGATCATCGCCCGCGCCGCGGCAGACTTTCGCGCCGAACAGGAGACGCCCGTCTGGGTCCGCTTCGAGACAGACAAAGCCGTCTTCTTCGACGCCGACTCAGGAGAAGCACTCGGTTAGAAAACAGTTTTCAGTTTTCAGTTTTCAGTTAAAGACAAAAGAAAGAGGCAGCCGAGTTAATCTCAACCGGCTGCCTCTTGTCTTTCTGTTAACTGAAAACTGAAAACTGAAAACTGAAAACTGCTTTTTACTTTCCGCCCGCGGCTTCGCCTTTCGGCTTGTTCGGCTGCGGGGTGACGCGCAGGTAGGGTTTGAGGGTCTTCCAGCCGCCGGGGAATTTCTCTTTGGCCTGCTCGTCCGAAAGGGCCGGGACGATGATGCAGTCGTCGCCGTCCTTCCAGTTGACGGGCGTGGCAACAGAGTAGTTGGCCGTCAGTTGCAAGCTGTCTATGACGCGCAGGATTTCCTCGAAGTTTCGGCCGGTGCTCGCCGGGTAGGTAATCATCAGCTTGACCTTCTTGTCGGGGCCGATGACGTAGACCGAGCGCACCGTGAAGGTGTCGGAGGCGTTCGGGTGAATCATGTCGTAGAGGTCCGAGACCTTGCGGTCGGAGTCTGCGATGACCGGGAAGTTCAGTTTCTGCCCTTGCGTCTCTTCGATGTCCTCGGCCCATTTCGAGTGCGAGTCGGCCGGGTCAACGCTGAGGCCGATGACCTTGACGTTGCGGCGGTCGAATTCGGGTTTGAGGCGCGCGGCCTCGCCGAGTTCGGTCGTGCAGACCGGGGTGAAATCCTTGGGGTGCGAGAAGAGCACGCCCCAGCTATCGCCGAGCCAGTCGTGGAACTTGACCTCGCCTTCGGTCGTCTGGGCCGTAAAGTCGGGTGCGGTGTCGCCTAAGCGAATGGACATAACGTTCGTTTCCTTTCTATCGTAAAAAATTCCTTCCCCTGCTCTTGATACGAAGCGAGGGCCGGGCAAGATGGCGAAAAGTGATGTGGGCTTTTACCCCTAAAGCGGCCCGCAAGTCAACAACCGCGGCCCCACCTGTGTTAAATTCTTGGCCTTTCTTTGCGTCTTTGCGCCTTTGCGTGAAAAATCCGTCTCACGCAAAGGCGCAAAGACGCAAAGGGTTGACTTGCTTGGTATGCTGGCTTTTGAAATTATTGACGGGGAGTGATGGATGAAATTAGCACTGAACGGCGCGACGACGATGCGCGCCGACCTCGCGACGGACGTGCGCGCGGCGGCGGCGGCCGGCTTCGACTGCCTGGAAATCTGGGCCGCGAAGCTACGCAAGTTCCTCGTGTCCGGCTCGACGGCCGAGCTGAAAAGCCTATTAGACGCACACGGCCTTGAGCCCTACAGCATCAACTCCATCGAGAGCATCACCTTCAGGGACGCGGAAGGACACGCGCGGCTCGTCGCCGAGTGCGAAGAGTTGTGCCGCACGGCGTCCGAGATAAACTGCCCTTACGTCGTCGTCGTGCCGAGCCCGCTGCCCGAAGGCAAGAACGGGGAGGACGTGCTCGCGGAGTCCGTGCGCGTGCTGGACGAACTGGGCCAAATCGCTGAAAGATACGGCGTCGGGCTCGCGTTCGAGTTTCTGGGGCAGCCGCGTTGCAGCGTGCAGACGCTTGAGCAGGCCGCAGGGATAGTCAACCAATTGGGGCGCGCCAACGTCGGCCTCGTCATTGACAGCTTCCACTTCTACGCGGGCGGCTCGCGTCTCGAATCAATTGATGCGCTCGACGCACAAAAACTTTTCGTCTTCCACATCAACGACGCCGAAGATTTGCCGCGCGCCGAGTTGGAAGACCGCCACCGGCTGCTGCCGGGTCTTGGCATCCTGCCGCTCAAACAAATCGTCGGCGCGCTCAACCGCATAGGCTACGACCGCGTCACGAGCGTGGAGATTTTCAGGCCGGAATACTGGGACCGCGACCCCTCGGAACTGGCCCAAGAGGCGCGCGAAGCGACCCGTAGAGTTTTGGCACAAGCGGGACTCAAGCTATGAGAGTCGGATTGAGACGGAGAGCAAATTAATCTCAAATTTGAAATTTCAAATCCCCTTTTGAAAATGGACAAAATCAGAGTAGGAATCATCGGCGCCGGCTACATCGGCGGCGTCCACGCTCAGGTGCTGGGGCGCGATGAGCGCGTGGAAGTCGCGGCCGTCTACGACATCGTTGACGAGCGTGCGCAACGGCTCGCGCGCTCGTCGGGCGCGGGCGTGGCGCGCAGCCCGGAAGAAGTGATAGAGGCGAGCGACGCGGTTTACGTGACCACGCCGAACACGAGGCACACGGAGCTGGCCGTGGCGTGCGCGGAGGCCGGCAAGCACGTCTTTTGCGAGAAGCCCATGGCGACGAATCTGGAAGACGCGGCGCGTGTGTTGGCCGCGGCGGAGCGAAGCCTCGCCGTCTTCCAGGTCGGACATAACCGGCGGTTCGCTCCCGTTTACAGCACGCTCAGAAGGATGCTCACGGAGGAAGCGGCCCCGCACTCTGCGCACGTCAAGATGAATCGCGGCGAGTTGATTAACCCGGAATGGGTCGGCGACGCGGCCGTGACGGGTGGCTTTCTTTACGAGACGACCATACACATGTTCGACATGATGCGCTTCCTCTTCGGCGAGGTGAGCGCATTGACGGCGCTGGGCTCGACGCACGAATACCCCGAGACAGACGACTTCTCCGTCCTGCTCGGCTTCGAGAGCGGGGTGCATGCCACGCTCTGCTCGTCGGCCGACGCGAGCTGGCTCTTCCCCTTCGAGCGCGTCGAAGTCTTCTGCCACCACAAGACCATCTCGACGCGCGAGATGGAAGCCCTGATCTCAAGCGAAGGCATGGAGGGCAAAGAGGTCACGCTCTCCATGCACCAGCTCTCGAAGGAAGAAAAGTGGGGCTACCTACAGGAAGACCGAGCTTTCGTTGACTCCATCCTGGCGGCCGCGCCCCCGCTCGTCACCGCGCTCGACGGCTACAAATCGGTCGAACTCGTTGACGCCTGCTACCGCGCCGTCCGCACGGGAACAACAGATAGTGATAAGTGATGAGTGATGAGTGATAAGTAAAACGTCCTCTTTTCTTATCACTCATCCCTCATCACCTCATCCCTCATTACTTTTCTTATGATTCAATACGACGCGCATAAATGGACGCATCATCTGTTTGACATCAAGGGGTCTGTGGTTCGGCAGATTTTCTGGCGGGTCATGCTCTTTGTTGTCTGGTCGGTCGGGGTCGTGGCCTTTAACAAGTACGTGCGCCCGGTCGCGGTGCCTTCGACTGTGCACACGCTGATCGGCGTGGCGCTCGGCCTGCTTTTGGTCTTCCGCACCAACGCCTCTTACGAGCGCTTCTGGGAGGGGCGGAAACTCTGGGGCGGCATCGTCAACGAGTCGCGCAACATCGCGCGCGCGTCGGCCGCTTTCCTGCGCGAGCGGCCGGACCTGCTCCGCCCCGTCGTTTTCTGGACCGCCGCCTTCCCCTACGCCGCCATGAACTCGCTGCGCGGCGGGCGCGGGATCGGGCCGCTCGCCGAGCGTCTGCCGAAGGACGAAGTGGCCGACGCGCTCGCCGCGCAGCACGTCCCCTCGGCCGTCGCACGGCGCATCACGAACGAACTCGTCCGCGCCAGAGACGAGGGACACCTGAGCGATTACATCGCCGCCACGATAGACTCAAACGTCAACCTCCTGATTGACTACATAGGCTCTTGCGAGCGCATACAGAAGACGCCGCTGCCCTTCGCCTACGTCGTACACCTCAGGCGCGCGCTCATTCTATATTGCCTGACGCTCCCCTTCGCGCTGGTCGAGACCTACAGTTGGACGACCGCCGGCTACACGCTCCTCATCGCCTACATCCTCTTCGGCATCGAGGAGATTGGCGTCGAGATCGAGAACCCCTTCGACGAGGACGACAACGACATCCCGCTCGACCAGATTTGTGCCAACATCGAAGGGAATCTGCTGGCGGTCCTGGAGGAGACGAGGGCGGAAGAGTCGCTGAGCGAAGGAGTCGGGGCGTGAGCGCGTCCAGCGCGTCAGGTCTGGTTCACGACTAATTGATTGAAGAGAAGCCGGGAATAAGATATAACCTTGCGCGTCCGTCCAAAGGAAGTTTGCGTCCGGCGCGCCCAGGAACCCGACCTCGCTCGCCGGCTTCATCCTAAATAAAGAGTTGGCCCGTCGCGGACGACGCCGATGATCGGCTCGAACCTGCTTAACTACCGCATTCTCGAAAAGCTCGGCGTCGGCGGGCAGGGCGAAGTCTACAAAGCCGTTGACGCGAAGCTCGGCCGCACGGTCGTCATCAAAGTCCTCCCGCCCGCGCTGACCGTCAAGGAGGCGAACCTCAAACGCTTCGAGCGCGAGGCGCGGCTCGCTTCCTCCTTAGACCATCCGAACATCTGCACCATCTTCGACCTGGACGAAGCGAACGGCACGCACTTCATCGCCATGCAGTACGTCGAGGGGCGCAACATCCGCCAGCTCGTCAACGGCCGACCGCTTGAGTTGGTGAGCGCGCTTCTCATCGCGATTCAAGTCACGGACGCCTTGGCCGCCGCGCACGCGCGCGGCATCATCCACCGCGACATCAAATCCGGCAACGTGATGGTCACGGACTCGGGCCAGGCCAAGGTTCTGGACTTCGGCCTGGCGAAACTGCTCGACGACGACACGGCGCAAACGGAAGGCATTCATCGAACGGAGCTGACGGAAGTCGGCGTGCCTTACGGGACGCCGACGCACGCCGCGCCCGAGCAGGCGCGCGGCGACCGCGTGGACTGGCGCGCGGACATCTTCTCGATGGGAGTTCTGCTTTACGAGATGCTGACCGGGACGTGGCCTTTCCGCGGGAAGACCACGATAGACGTGCGCCACGCCGTGCTGCACGACCAGCCGAAGCCGCTCGCGGAATCAAGGCCGGGTTACGTCCCGCCGCGCCTCCAACAGATCGTGGACCGCGCGCTCCAGAAGGAGCCGCGCGACCGCTACCAGAAGATCGCGGAGATGCGCGACGACCTCAAGAGCCGTCTTGCAGGAAGTCTCCGCTGGCGACGCGCAGATAATCGGAGGCGTGACGCCGTCAGCGCCGCGCCACCTCTCCGGCTCTGGCCCAGTTTCGCGCGCGGTGCGCTGGCTGCGCAACGTGACAGGCTCCAACCCGCAGTCGCAAGGCTCGCAGCCGAACACCAGCGTCCCGGCCTCCACACAGACGCCTTCGCGCACCTCGCAGGAGATACACCAGACACCCATGACGAGCGTCGGCGACCGCGAGAAAAAGTCCGTCGCCATCCTGCCCTTCAAGAATTTGAGCAACGACCCGGCCTCTGCCTTTTACGAATTCTCGCTGGCGGACGCGGTGATTACGGAGCTGGCGCGGCTGCGCTCGCTGGTGGTCCGCCCCTCTTCGGTCATCTCCAAGTATCAGGGGCAGGCCGATTGACCCGCGCGACGCGGGGCGCGAGTTGAACGTCAACGCCGTGCTGGCCGCGGGCTTCCTGCACGCGGGCGACCGCTTCCGCGTCACGGCCCAACTGCTCGACGTGATGAGCGGCGACCTGCTGTGGAGCGACCGCATTGATGCTGCCGCGAGCGACATCCTCGCCGTGCAGGACACCATCGCGCAGCGCATCGTTGACGGGCTGCGACTGGAGCTGACGCACGACGAGCAGGCGGGCATCGCGCGGCCCGCCACGGAGAGCGCCGCGGCTTACGAGGAATACCTGCGCGGGCGCGACCTCTTCGCGCGCTTCATCTTCCGCACGGTCGCGCCCGAAGACTGCGACGCGGCGATGGCAGCACTTCGAGCGCGCCATCCAGCTCGACCCCAACTTCGCGCTCGCGCACGACGGCCTGGGCGCTGCCACGTCAACCGCGTCTTCAAAGGCTTCGGCTCGGCCGAGGATTTCGAAGCTGGCCGAGCGCGCCTTCGAGCGCGCACTTGCGCTCGACCCGACCATCGCCGAGGCGCGCATGCTGATGGTCTTCGTCTACCTCTGGCGCGGCGAGAAGCAGAAGGCGCGCTCGGAGGTCGCGCGCGCACGCCGCGACTCGCCGAACGAGGCCGTGGTCTACTTCGTCAAGGGGACGCTGCACCGGCTGGACGGGGAGTACGACCGCGCGCTGCGTAGCTACGACAAGCTGCTGCAACTGGACCCGGCGGCGCGCGTGGTCGTCCGCTGCAACCGCGCGCTGATACGCATCTACCAGGGGCGGTTTGACGACGCCGTCGCCGAGCTGGACGAGGCCGCGCGCAGCGAGCCCGAGAACCCGCTCGTCAAAACTTTCCGCGCGCTCGCGCTCTACTACAAGCTGGACGTGGAGGGGGCGGCCATCCTGATGCGCCAGGTCTTCGAGCACCACCCGAACATGCACGGCGTCCGCCCGTTCCTGGCAATCTTCCTGAGCGCGCTCGGGCAACACGAGGCGGCGCGCGCCGAGTTGACGGACGACGTGAAGAGGAACGCCAGCGTTGACCCGGACATAGCCTACGGGCTGGCTTCGGCTTACGCGCTGGAAGGGATGCGCGAGGAAGCCTTCGAGTGGCTGGAACGCTCAATCGCGCTCGGCAACGAGAACCGCCCCTGCTTCGAGCACGACCCGAACTGGAAGACCCTGCGCCAGGACCCGCGCTTCGCGGAGATCATGCCCACAATCGCCGCGCCGCGCCCGCTGTGAACAAAGACAACATTCTTAAGCTCCGTCAGGAGCGACTGAAAATAGCCCAGCACTTC
>CAVQEU010000005.1:0-39257 GCA_963711585.1 uncultured Acidobacteriota bacterium
GCACGGCGCTGGGGGTCGCGCTCGCTGCCTCAACCGCGAAGACCATCAGCGAACGCGCTTGCAGGTCTGAAGCCCCCGCTCAACTCTTCTCATACTCCTGTTCCAGTACAGACATCAGGACCAGAGACTCCCAGCCGCCTCCCGCGCTCACGCACTCACGTAACACCCCTTCAACGACGAACCCTTCGGACTCGTAGAGCAGCCGCGCGCGCCTGTTGTGCCTCTTTCACGTCCAGCCACAGGCGGTGCGCCTTCAATTCCTCAAATGCCATCTTCTTGACGGCCCGCAAGACCTCCCGGCCGTACCCTTTGCCTTTATCCGTGATAACGACGCGCCGGAACTCCACCGCGCGGTTGGCGTCCCGTAGCCCGGCCATGATGACGTAGCCCACCGAGCGTCCGTCCTCGACGCTCTCGACGACGAGGTGTGCCAGATCAGGATTCGACATCGCCTCGCGGTGCTGCCCCCGCGTCCACTGGCCCACAAAACGGCGGTTGTCCTCCGCCCCTTCCGCCGCCAGCACGAAATCCAGATCGTCCTCAACGGTGCGACGCAAACGTATCTTCATCATGTTGAGATGGGCGGAGTGCACAGTGTTGCGAGCGCCCTCGTTTGATAAGATAAGCGATAGAAAATGAGCCTGGGAGGACTCGAACCTCCAACCCCATTCTTAGGAGGAATGTGCTCTATCCTTTGAGCTACAGGCCCGTGCGGCGTTGATTATCGCAAATGCCGCGAAGTTATGGCAAGACACCCACCCGAACTGACATGAGACTAATCGTGTGGGAGGAAAATGCTATGAAGCAGACGACGTACGATAGGCAACATCTCAGTGAAGCTATCGTGATGGGCGCTTACATCCGGGCCGGTTTTACCGTCTCAGTCCCTTTCGGGACGGGCGCGCCTTACGATTTGATCGTTGACGCCGGTCCCAGACTTTGCAAAGTTCAGGTCAAAACTGGGTGGCTGCGAAACGGCTGTATCCTTTTCAAAGGACTGCGCCGAGTTAGAGAAGCACATCCGTATGCCGTGCGGCTTTACGATGAATCGGAAGTTGATTACTTCGCCGTCTATTATCCTCCGACAGAGACGGTTTACGTCGTCCCCCTCAAGGAGTGCAACGGCGGCGGGTGCTTGAGACTGGCACCAGCGCACAACGGACAGCAAAAGTTAATCAGGTGGGCGATAGAGTTCACCTGGGAGAAACATCTCAAAGAGTTAGCCGCTGGTGACAGTACGGCGGGCCATTAATGACCCGCCGCGTCTGTTAGCTGGCGAAGAGATGTTCGGATGCGTCTATGGCGCACCTTCAGACGTTGATGGCGTCGAGTACGCGTTGCGCGGTGTCCGCCTGAAGGATGTCGAAGGAGGCGTTGGTTTCGAGCGCGAGTTTCAGATATTGCGCGGCCTTGCGGCGGTCGCCGGACTGGTTGTAGATGAGCCCGGCGTGATAGAGGATGCGTGCGTCGCGTGTGCCTAGCCGCATCGCTTCGTCTATTGCTGTTCGTGCTTCCTCGATGTGGCCTCGCTTGAAGAGCGTCCACGCGAGGGCGTCCGCGGTATGTATGTCGCGGCGCGTCTCCCGCGCGCGCCGAGCCAGCGCAAGGGCTTCGTCCAGGTTCCGGTCGTGATCGGCCCAGAAGTAGACCAGGTGATGCCAGTCGTTTTCGGCGGCCGCGTTCCCGCGCTCCACCGACTCGAAAAGCTCGTACTGGCGCGCCGCTTCCTGCGTCTGCCCCGTCCTGGTGTAGAGGTCGCCGAGCGCCAGCGCCGCGTCGGCCGAGTCGGGGTTTCGTTCCTGCTCGCGTTTGTAGATATTGATAGCGCTCTCAAAGTCTCCCGCCGCGATGCGCGCGCGGGCTTTCGCTTCGAGGGCCATGCGGTAGTCTGGGGAAATCCGTAGCGCCCTGTCGAATTCGCTTTCGGCCTCCGCCAACCTCCCGGCGTTCATCAGCAGGTTGCCGAGTTGCACGCGACACCAGGCAGAGTTTTCGGGGTCCTGCGGGCTTGATGCTTTGACAGCCACAGTCATGGCTTCAATCGCGCCCTCCGTGTCGCCGTGCAACTCGCGCAGGTACGAGACGCGCGAGTAGGAGGCCGTATCGGGGCGCAGATTGACCATCGTCTGCGCGGCCCTGGCGGCTTCCTCGTAGTCGCCTAACTCGACCAGCGCGTCCGTCAGAGCGCCGTACACGTCGTGGTCCTGCGGGCGCATGGCCTGTGCGCGGCGGGCCACGTCGAGCGCTTCACCGAATCTGTGATAGGTCAAGAGCAGCTTGGCGCGCAGCTTGAGCGCGTCGTAGTTGTCCGGCGCGACTTCAAGCGAGCGCGAGATCGCCGCCTCGGCTTTTGCATTAAAGCTGAAGTCTCCCGTCTCGCGCGCCTTTTGCTGATAGGCGGAGGCGAGCAGGTTGTAGCCTTCGGCCGTGTCGGGCGCTTGCTCAATCCTGGCTTGCGCGGCCTTGATGCGCGCATCGGCGGGCGTTACTTGCTGGCCCATTTCCGCAGAGCTTTGGGGCGACGGTTTCTCCCGACGCATGAAGCTGAACACTACGAGGGCAACAGCGAGCACGCCAATCGCCGCCAACACCGCCGCCGCTTTTTTCTTGCTGAGAGAGTTCATGAATACCTCCTACATTCACCGGACTGAGCCCAGAGTCCAAAGTCTAAAATCCATCTTCCCTGACTTTGGACTTTAGACTTTGGACCTCGGACTCGTCTTTCAGCTTTACTTAGGGTTGCCCGAATGCGGCGTGCCGAGGTAGGGGAAGCGGGTCAGGTACGGCACGTCGTTGCCCTCCACCCCGTCTCCGAGCGCGTTGTTGGGCGCTTTGTTCGTCTCCGGCGTGAACGGAGTGCCGCCGGCCACCGCGCGCAAGGCTATGTCCGTCACGTCGTCGCCGACGCGCCGCCCGTTCGGGAAGCCTGCCGGGTCACCGCCGAGCAGCCCCAGCCGGTTCGGATTCGCGCTGGGCGGAATGGCTACGTTGAGCCTCAGCATCTCGTGCGGCTTGCCGTCCGAGAGCCAGGTGTTGAACTCCGGCGCGCCCGGAACGCTCCCGGCCTTGATGCCCGTGGCGAAGATCGCCACGAGGTCGTTACGCGGCGCCGCAGGGATGTCTATTTTGTAGACGGCCTTGAGCAATTGTGCCAGTTGCGGGTCCACGACGAAGGGCGCGGCGGCCGCGTCGTCCTTCGGCGAGAGGCCGTTGAAGGTGTCTTTGAGTTTGAGCGGGATCACGACTTCGTTGACCAGCGGATTGCCCAGACGCGAGATTTGGATCCACTCGCCCTTGCGCGTGCCGTGCGACTGCTGCCCGCGGAAGACGTTGGTCGAACGGCGGCTGGCGGTCGCCCACATCCCTATCACCGCGTCGTCGGCAGTTGGGCCGGAGGGCGTTTTGCCGCTGCGAGTCAAGTCCTTGACCGGCACTTCGATGGCGATGGCGTGGACGTTGAACCCGGCGGTCGAGTCTTTGCTTCCGGTGGACGTAATCGAGCGCAGGTTGAGCGTGTCGAAGATGGTCGAAACGTCAACGTAAAAGCCCTCGTCGCGCTGCCCGGCGAAGACGCGACCGCCGCCCGGAAGCTGATGAACCGTGTGCTGTGCCAGCGACTCGTAGTCGGGCGTCGTGCGATTGCCGATGTTGCACGGCGGGGTGTGCAGCCCCTGCGCCAGCACCTTGCCCTTCGGGCCTGTGTGCTTGTCCACGCGCGTGACAGTGTAGTACTGGGTCTCGTTAAAATCCGGGTCGTTGCCGTTGGTGATGAGCGGGTCGATGCCGCCCTTGCCCGCGAGGGCTTCGTTGGGCGAGGCCATGCCGAGGATGATGTCGCCGTTCTTGATGTTGTTGGTGAACTGGAACTGGTAGGACACGTCTTCTACGCCGTCGCCCGTGTTATCAATCTTGATCTCATAGAGCACCGTGTCGTCGAACTTGTAGAAGTGTGGCCCGCCGTAAGGGGCCTCGAACGGAATGTAGTTGGCGATCAGGGTGACGAACCCGTCGCGCCCCGATTCCGTGCTACGGAAGGCGTAAACGTCCGTATTATCAGCCAGGGGGTCGCCGACGATTAGCGGCGCTTCGCGGTGGCTCGACGCCTGCGACGGCTGCGTGATACCACTCAAGAGCAGCGAGCATCCCAGGACGAAGAGTAAAGCGAGGGTCAATGTCTTTCTCATCTATATCTCCTTATTCAGCGGAGAGCGTTTCAATCTCTCCTCAGACGGCGGCCCGCGAGGGTTTTAATAGATGGCCGGGGTAACATTGTCATGCGGCGCACATCAGGTCTTGAGGCACACCACCACGCCGTCGGGCCGTTGTCTCCGCCGACAGCCCGACATTCGTAAGAAATCAACCTTGAAGGAAAACCCACCCCCGAGACAGAGCCGGGATGAGCTGGGCATAGAGTCCGTCCCCACGCCAGGTAAGAAACCTGAATTGCCCCCTATGCAGTCTTCACAGGTAAATACGACGAGGCGTGAGAGGTCGGATTTAATCACCCGCCCAATATTCTCAGCGGGATGGTCTGGGAATCTACTGACGTGGAGCAAAGACGCTTAAATGCTGCGCTATGTGGAAGTGAGGATCAAACGTGCGGCGCTGAACCGGATGACGGAATTGGGAATGCCCAGGAGTTGCGCGACGTGAAGCAGTTCTCATTTATCAGCAGTCGGCTCGACCACTTCATTTGCGCAAAACGCCTGCTGCCGTAGCATATAGATTTCAAGCCCCTACTTTACGCCTTAAATCTGTATTGTCTTTATTACTCTTGCCGGCATTGCATTTCTTACACAAGGTCTGAAGATTATCCAAATCGTCTGTGCCACCTTTTGATCGTGGGATGATATGGTCAACTTCCAGTATGATTCCTTCTTCTTTGGAACTTCGCCCACAGCTACAGCATATCCAATTATCTCTGGCTAAGACAGACCACCACAGACCGGCCCTTACAAAGGTATAGCTATCCATTTCCGGCATATTTGAAGCATCAGTACTTTCAAGTTCGGTGTGTTCCTCATCCTCATTTTCATTCTCTAACTTAGCAGATAAATACCAACTCTTAAATTTATCAAGCATCTCAGGCAATCTTGGAGATTCACCTTCTCCGATAGAAATGAAAGAATCCAACAAAGGGTAGAGAGACGCAAATGCCATGACCAATTCGCTTAAACCACGTTTCGCGTCAACTGGGAAATAATAAAATGGGGAAAGCAGCAATACTCTACCAACATCTTCCTCCTCGCCAATAAATACATCTTTAAGATCAATGAAGTCCTCAGCTCTATTATGAGAAATGAAATTCATTCCAAGTATTGGAGAAAGGGCTGCGAAATTTTGTTGATATAAACCAGCAACTGCCGAAATAAATGTTGGGTCAACATTCTGACGAAACGGCATCAATTCAACTGAGAGGGCGCCACTTAACTCAATGTTATATGTCAGGTATGTCGGATGATAAGAGAATGCCTTTCCGTCTCTGCGTTTTATCGTAAGTTCTCTGTCCGTCCTGCGCTTACCACTCAAACCAATATGTACCCAATCAAAATCAACATTCACACGAGCAGATTTTCTGTTGCTTGGGCAATAGACAAAGGTTATCCGATCATAAGGATTAACTCCGTAAACTTCCTGTATCAAATCTAAGGTGTGCCGAAGCAGAATCTCCAAACGTGGGAAGAAGTAATTTTGTACTGTGGCAATACGAGTTTTCGCGTCAGGTATTTTGAATATCTCGACATCCTTCGGCTCAAAGATTATTTCTTTCAATGAGGTCGGTTCCATGGTTGCCATTTTATTCTATACATAACAAAGAGGAAAACATCTAACTCCCAACAGATGCCCTAAACACTGGGCAAAGGTACTTGAATTCAAGGAGAAGTTTCCCAAAGAAGGCTTGTGGTGGCCTTATGAAGGCGAAGCTCAGTTTGAAAGGCTAGTCCGAACTCACCTGATGAACTACATCCGCAGTCTCACTAATTGAGGTCGGACTTAACAGACGTGAGGCGCACAAACAAATCCTTGTGCGCCCCACGTCGTAAATCTGAAATGAATTTGGCCCGATTTTTTTACTTCACCGTCAACGTTGTCTTCGCGAAATAATCCTTCAGGTTGCCGTTCTTCATCATCAACTCGCGTTTGCCCCAGGAGATGATGTAGACGCTGTAGGTGCCGGCGGGCAGCTTGAGCATGTCGCCGACGGTCGCGTACTTGCTGTTCGTCTCGCCGATCTGTTGCTGATACTCGTTGATGTGTTCCACGTCCTTGCCGTCGGCGCCCTGCTTGTAGAAGACGATGCCGATGAAGTCCACGCCGGCCGGCCCTTTGTTTTCGAAGAGGACGTTGAAGGGCGTGTCGGCCGCCCACTCGTTCGACTGCCCGACGCATTTCCAGTCGTCATCAATTTCTTTGCAGATGCTGACCTTGCCGCTGCTTTCCTTGGGCGCGTTGCCGGCCGCGTTGTTCTGGGCCTGGGCGGTGGAGGCGAACAGCACCGAAGAGCAGAGTGCCAGCGCGAAAAGCACTACATACTTAACCTGTTTGGGAGACAACATAATCTTTCTCCTTTCGTGTCGGCGAATATTAATGACCATCAAAGTTTCAAGTCAATGACTGACGAGTTAACACTTGCAGCTCTTTCTTACGACTGATACTTAATCAGCGAGCGCACGTCGTAGCCTTCGAGCTTTTTGCGGCCGGGGAGGAATTCCAGCTCGACGACGAAGACGAGGCCGACGACCGTGCCGCCGAGTTGTTCGACCAAATCAATGACGGCGCGGGCCGTGCCGCCCGTCGCCAGTAAATCGTCGGCGATGAGGACGCGGTGGCCCTGGCCGACGGCGTCGCGGTGAATCTCCAAGGTGTCCTGGCCGTACTCCAGGTCGTAAGAGATGGAGGCGCACTCGGCCGGGAGTTTGCGCGGCTTGCGTACTGGCACAAATCCCGCGCCCATGTGGTAAGCGAGCGCCGGGGCGAAGATGAAGCCGCGCGCCTCTATGCCGATGACGGTGTCAACGCGCTCGCCCTCGAACTGCGCGGCCAGCGCGTCCACGGTCTTGCGCAAGCCCTCCGGGTGCTTGAGCAGTGTCGTGATGTCGTAAAAATTGATGCCCGGCTTCGGGAAATCCGGCACCTCGCGAATCAGCGCTTTGAGATCATCCATGATGCAGTTTTCAGTTTTCAGTTTTCAGTTTTCAGTGAAAGCAAGTTGTCTTTGCTCAAAACTGAAAACTGGAAACTGAAAACTGTTTCACCTTTCCGTCTTCGAGCCAGATGTGTTGGAACAAACGTGTGGGAAGTTATCACAGAGGGAGCGTTCGTCACAAAGACAGAACCTCGCCCTGCTTGATTCTCATTTCGATCTTCTGGACGTTTGTGAAGTCTTGAAGGGGGTCGGCACTGAGAACAAGAAAGCTGGCCTCGTAGCCTTCTTTCAGGTGGCCGATTTTGCGTTTGGGGAAGATGGTCGCGGCCGTCGTCTCGCACCACATCTTGAGCAGCGCCAGATTGTCGAAGACACGCAGCTTGTTCAAGCTCAGCGCCTCGGGCACGGAGGTCTGACGAAAGCTGTCGCTGCCGATGGCTATGGGGACGCCGTGCTTCCTCAGCAGTTGCAGATTACGAGCAAGCAAATCGCTCACGGCCTTGCGCGTTTCGGGCGACTTCTCTTTTTCATTAAGCGCCCAGTTGATAGTCGTCCCGAGAGTCGTCACGACCACGACGCGGTTGCGCCCCGCGAGGCGCGCGTCCGCCTCCGCGATCTCGTAACGCGAAAGGTTCGTGTAGTTCGCCACGTTGTTGCCTTCCGGCCTGAAGCCCGGCGTGTGATTGACTTCGTCAACGCCTGCGGCCACCGCGTGATGAAAGTCCGTGGCCGTCTCGACGTGGGCCGAGACGCGCAATCCGTCGCGGTGCGCGCGGCGCACGATGTCTGACATCAGCGCGGGGTTGAGCCCCTTCCAGGCGAAGTATTTTTCGTCGCCGCGGCGCTTCTCGTACTCCTCCGAATAGACGAGTATCGTCTTGATGAAGTCCGGCTTGCCCGCGCGGATTCTCTCCCACTTGCGTTCCAGGTCGGAGGCGTTGTCTATCACCCAATAGAACGCGCCCTCGCCGTCGGCCTTAGTCATCCCGCCGCGCTCCATGTCGCGCTTGACGACCCCAAGCGGGTGTCCCCCCGAAGCCGTCAACGCGCCGTTGGCGAAGACCACGTCAATACTCGTAGGGATGTTTATCTTGCCGGCCAATGGCGCTGTCACGCGCGGGAGGCTGACGGGGTTCTTGACGTAATAGACGCCCCCTTCGAGGTACATGCGCTTGATTCCCGCGAACTGCTCCTCGTCGCCCCAGGTCACGTTGTGGTTGTGCGCCTCGCCGAAGGGCGGCACGACGTACTTGCCGGCCAGGTCAATCATGACGCTCCCCCCTGCGGGCTTTCTGGAAGTCAGGACTCCGCCCTGTGTATAAAACTTCCTGACCTTGAACTTTTGTCCGTCGAACCAGCGCCCGTTGACGAACTCGTGGGCCTTAGCCGCCGTCTGCCCGCCCCTCGCCTCCGCCCCGATCAAGACCCCGACGAGGGCCGCCGCCCCGCCGTGTAGAAAAGACCTTCTGGTCAGTCCTGTGCCATTTTTATTTTGAGCGTCGGACATGATTCCGCTCCTCCGTCCTTTAAAGGGTTCAGTACGACAGACAGCTCGGCCCCACGCTTTCGCGTTCCTTCTATTTGTAAACACCGTGAGCGCTGATTTCGTGGCAGAAGAATTGAAAAGAGTGTGAGGCAGGGAGCGTTGGAGCTATCTTTCGATTCTGAAAAAGGAGTAGGTGCCGGTCGGGTCCAGATTGATTTCTTCGACGTTCTCGACCCGTGAGAAGGCCGGGCCGGTCGCCAGGTCGTGCTTGAATGCCTCGACCGCCTCGGGCGAGCCTTCCGCCAGCGCCTCGACGCGCCCGTCCGCGAGGTTACGCACGTAGCCCGTGACCTGATGTCGCGCCGCCGCGCGCTGCGCGAAGAAGCGGTAGCCGACGCCCTGAACCTCGCCCCTGATAAAAAATTTACGCGCTGTTTTCATCCCTCTCCCCTTGACCGAAATTTAGCATAAAACAGTGGTCAGTGGTCAGTAGACAAGAGTTAAGCCCCGTAGGGGCGGAGTGAAAATAGCCCAGCACTTCAGGAAGAAGTGCGAAATTTATATCGAGTCCCGTAGGGACGACTGAACGTGGGCCAGCCTTTCTTCAATCGTCCCTACGGGACTCTGCTTAATTTTTCTGCCTGTCCCCAGCACTGAAGTGCTGGGCTATTTTCACTCCGCCCCTGACGGGGCTGAACGGTTACCGACTGCTCACTATGTACTTTTCCTTTATCGTCACTCGACTAACTCGACGATGGCGACGCCGCCCGGCGCGAGGGTGAGCTTGACGGTGCTTCCGCCGCCTTCGCGCGAGATGTCCAGGCGCTGGTCTTCAGTCCATTCGCGGGCTTGCTCGATTCCCTTACCTTTCAGGCTCAACGTCACGTCAACGTGAGCGTTGCGGTCAACCTGTGCCGTGCCCTGCTGTGGCTTCCAGACGCCACGGTTGTTGATGAGCGTCACGACCCAGCCGCGCTCGTTGCGGTTGACGAGGTATTCAACTTCGCCGCGGACGCGGACGGGCGTGGCGTCCGCGCAAAGATGCGCCAGAAGATGAGCGGCGAAAGGCGTCAGCCGCTCGTCCTCGCCGAGCAGGTCGGCGAGCGCGACGAAGACGACCGACCCGCGCCCGAGTTTGTTGATTGTGACGAGCGGGTCGCCCGCACGCGTTCTCATCAGAACCTGCGCGCCGCCTCGCGGCTCCACCCGCTCGTAACGGAACATCTGTCCGCGCAGGTCCGTGCCTGCCTCGTTCGGCGCGAGACATTGAGCGTCGTCCGCCTCGGATTTTGTGCCGGTCAGGCGCGCGCCCGTCAATTCCTCCGAGAGCCCTTTCGTCTGCGCCGCATTGAGGACGAGAGTGCCGCCCTTGCGCACGTAGTCTTCCAGACGCCTGGCCCAGGCGGGACTCCACTCGACGCGCCCGCCGACTATGCTCGTGCGATAAGCGTCAATCGCATCCTTGTGTGTCTCGGAGGCGACGAGCACGTCGAAGATGTCGCCGAAGACGGCGGAGACGTAAGCCTGCCGGTCGCCGCTCGCGGGCTCGCCCTCCGTGACAGTCATGGGGTAGTAGGCCGCACCGAACAACTCGCGCAGCGCGCGGTCGCTTCTGTCAATCTGCGAGACGCCGAAGGGCCAGTGTGGATAGTCTGTCATGTCCCAGCCGTGCGCGGGGTCCAGCAGAAAGGCTATGGGCGTGTAGGGCGTGCCGCGGTCCGCGTGCTTCTCCGCGAAGCGCATGAACTCGTCCGTGATGCGCCCGAGCGGATTCAGTTGAAAGGGGTGTACGCCGGGGCCGGGTTTGAAGAACTGGTCGAAGCCCTGTTCGAGATAGACGGCGCTCGCGCCCGCCATGTAGTAAAGATAATAGCTCTTGCGATACCAGGAGAGCGACGGCCCCATCGTCGCGCCGTAGCGCGAGTGGAAGAAGTTGTCCGGCCCGGCGAAGTTCTGTTGCTTGGTGAAGGTCGTCGCCGTGTCGCCGAAGTTGGGCGCGTGGTAGTAGAGGAAGGGGCCGCCGTACTGGCGCGCCGCGCCGCGCGTGAAGGCGACGCGCATCGCGGTCGCGGGCTGCACCGCGGCCGTCTCTATGCCGACTGTGCGGACGCCCCACTCGGCGAGCGCGTGCGCGAAAGAAGTGCTCGAAGTCGCCTGCGCCGGAATCAGTTCTTTCCACATCGCGCCGGGCTCCGGGGTCTGAAAGATTTTGGCCCACTTGCGTTCGAGCGCGCCGGTGTAGGCGACGCGCAGCGCTTCGAGCATCTCGCGGCGAGACATCTCGGGCCTCAATTTCAATTCGCGTGAGGCGTCGGCCCAGACGTGCCCTACGCTCTCGCCGGAAATCCACCCTAGAAACTGTTCGCGCAGGTCGCCCGACAGCAGACGCCAGGCGGCCTGCGCGTCGGCCGGCGCGGGCCAGCGAGCCATTCCGTAGTTAATCAGCACGGCGAACGGCGCTCGCGTCTCGCGCAGGTAGCGCACGAACGGGCTGCCCTCTTTGAGGTACAAAGGCAGGTCCGCGATGTAGACGACGGGCACGACGAGTCTGGAACTGAAGAGTGGAACTTCCTTCGCGCCTGTGTACGTCTTGACGAACTCGGCGACGGGCTCGGCATTGAACGGGTAGAGCGGGCGCTCCTCGGGCGGCTTCGTGTCGTAGAGCTTCCAGAAATCTTTCGAGATGTTCCAGGGCATCAGGAAGTCGCGGCCCGCGAGACCGGAACGACGCCAGAGAATTGGCACATCTGTTTTCGTCTCGGGCTCGACGAGCGGCGCGAGCGTCGGGCGCTTCTCAGACCAGTCGCGCAGGTAACGCATCGCGGCGAAGTCCGGCTTCTCTCTGCCTTCCGGCACGAAAGCGGGGTCGTTCGTGACGAGCAGGCAGTCAACGTGGCGGCGCGCTTCCGCCTGCTTTTCGATCTCGATCGAGACGCGCGCCGCACCTTTCGTGAGCGTCGCGGGAGCGCCGTCCCAGGTGAAAGCCCAGCCCCAGTACATGCTCACTTCGTCGTGCGGGTCAACCAAATCCCGCGCGCCGAACTCGCGTCTGAAGACCTCGCGGTTGTCCTGCGTGACGCGCACCGTGAAATTCTCCGCGCGCCTGGCCCAGTCCGCGTAGCGCACCCAGACCTTGTACTGCCCGGCGCGCGGCACCTCCACGTCCTGATAAATCGTCGCGCGCGTTTCGTCCGCGCTCGCCGCCGCCGAGTTCCACTCGCTCTCGCCCCCTTGTGTCCACTCGGCCGAGACGCCCGGCCCGTTGATTCCCCACCCCGGAGCGACCGCGCGCGGCGGGTTCGTCCACGACGGATTTTGAACCGGCTCGTTGCGCTCGTTCGTCGAGAAGCCCCGCATGTTCTCGGCTTCGTACCAGAGATATTCGTAAGAAGACGCGGCGTTCGTGTGGGGAGTTGTAGAAATTTGGGCGAAGGAGTTACAGGGAAGAGACAGTAGGAGACAGAGAAACGCGGAGAAACAACGGTAAGGCTTTTCAGTCTTCATAGTTGTTCTCCGCGCCGTGACTGCTATGCTCTTAGCCTATCGCTTCGAGACATTCCGCGAGCGTGCGCTGCCGGCACGTGAACATGGGCGTGTCGCGCAGCGTGAAAGAACTTGCTTTCGTCTCGCGCAGCTCTTGAACCAGATCAAGAAAGTCCGCCGGCTCGTCCGTCTCGAAGGCGACGACGAACTCCTGGTCGTCCAGGCCAAACGAATAAGTTGTGTGCAGCTTGACCGAGCGGTATTTCGAGCCGATGCGTATGTGCTCGTCCATCATCTCCTGGCGCACTTCGCCGGGCTTCGAGTACCACTCGCGCGTCTTGACGAACGGGTAGACGAACAGGTATTTCGATTTTCCGGGGATGATGTGCAGTCGGTCCTCGACGTGCTCCGGGTTGTCCTTGTCTATGTACATCGAGCGCTTCGTCATCGAGAGGAACGACTGCGTGGCCTCCAGGTATCGCCCCAGCGTCGTGTGGTTGAGCCGCGCCGTCATCTCCTGAATCGGGTCCAGTTGATAGCCTATCCGCCAGGTCATGAACTCGGCGTTGGTCCTGAGGCCGACGAGCGAGTAGGTGTGAATCAACAGCTCGCGCCGGAACTCTTCGACCGCCTCCGCGAACTCCCGCCTGGCCTGTTCCTTCTGGCCCTCGTCCAGCATGCGCCACTCAGGCCGCGCGCGGTAGAAAGTGAAGCTGACGAACTGGCGCGGGAGCTTCGACCTCAGTTGAGCCTCCTCTTCGGCCGCCGGGGCCAGCCGCAGAGAGCCGTAAGTCGAGTTTTTGCCCTGCTCACCTTCGGTGCTCATGACACTTGGTTCCACCTCTCCTGTCAGATTCCGTGAAAAAAGGGTCGCACAATTTCATCCGGTAAGATAGAATGCGCGCCGATAAGCTATTCTGCTGCGAACGCGTGTAAAAGTCTAGCGAGCCCCGCTACAGACTGACCAGACTCGCCGAACTCAAAAAACCATGCCGGATTCCAAACAGCCGAAGGAACGAAAAGTGGATAAAGGGCGCAGGGATTTTCTGCTCTGGGTCCCGCTGGGCATCTTCGCGGGGCTGGCCGCGACGGTCGCGACCGCCGCCTTCCGCTACCTGCGCCCCGCGAAAACCATGCAGGAAGAGACCTGGAACACCGTCGGCCCCGTCAACTCGTTCACGGGCGACAAGCCCATCATGAAAAGCATCGTCGCGGAGCACAAGGCGGGCTGGGCCAGCACGCTCGAAGAGCACTTCGTCTACGTCCTGCCGCACAAGAACAATGAAGTGCTGTCGAGCATCTGCACGCACGAGGGCTGCAACGTCGCCTGGCGCGCGGAAGAGAGCCAGTTCTTCTGCCCCTGCCACGACAGCTACTTCGCGGCGGACGGCGAGCGCCTGAGCGGCCCGGCGCGGCGCGGCCTCGACCCGCTCCCGACGCGCGAGAAAGACGGGATGCTTCAGGTCAAGTATCAAAGCTATCTGAACAACACAGAGGAGCGGATTGTCCGAGGATGAGCGAGGAGAGGGCCGAGACATTCGACGCAGAGGGGCAGCGCCAGAGCTGGGTGACGCGCTGGACGACGCTCGGCGACATAGAGCGCACGCTGATTGACAAGCCTTCGAGCGGGCTCGAAGCGTGGGCGCGCACGACCGCGGGCGTCGTCGTCATGCTCCTGGCCCTGCAAGTCGTCACGGGCCTGCTGCTCGGCTTCTACTACGTCCCCTCGACCGAGAACGCGCACACGACCGTCGCCTACATAGAGAAGGTCGTGCCCGCTGGCTCCTGGGTCCGCTCCCTACACCACTACGGCTCCATGTGGCTGACGCTCGCGCTGGTGCTTCACCTCGGCCAGATGTTCCTGCGCGGGACTTACCGCCGCCGGCCCGTCGGCTGGATGGCGAGCGTCATCCTGCTCGGCCTTATTCTCGCCGCGGGGGCGACAGGGTACTCGCTGCCCTGGGACGCCCGCGCGTTTTTTGGCACACGCGTCACCGAAGGCATCGCGGGCGGCCTGCCCTTTGTGGGCCACGTGGCGCGCGAGTGGTTGATAGGCGGCTCGGAGATTACGCCCATCACGCTCGCGCGCTTCTTCGCGCTGCACGCGCTGATTATCCCCGCCCTGATTCTGACGGTGCTCGCCGCGCGCCTCTTCGTCTTCCGCGAAAGGGCGCTCGTGAGCGCGGCCGAGGAGCGACGCCTTGAGAAGTGGATGCACCGCCAGGTCTTGCGCAACGCGATTGCGGCGGGCCTCGTCTTCGTCGCGCTCGCCGTCTACGCCTGGAAGTACGTCGCGCCGCTCGGGCCGCCCGCGGACACGGCCGCGCCCGGCTACCTGCCGCGTCCGGGCGCGCAATTCCTCTGGCTCTTCCAGATGCTCAAGTACCTGCCGGGGCGCACGGCGTCCGTCATAGCGGTGACGCTGCCGGGTGTGATTCTTTTCGGGCTGGCGATGTTGCCGTTCCTCAAGCGGCCGCTCGGCCGCTTGATGGCTCGCCCGCGGCGCAACATAGGCTTCGTGCTCTTCTCGCTCGGCTTCCTGCTCTTCACGGTGCTGACCATCGTCGCCTACGTGGATGACGCGCGTAACCCGCTCGTCGCCAAACAACTGAGCCGCCAGGATGCCGAAGAGAAGGCTTTCCGCGAAGCGCCGTTCGTCCCCTTGCGCGCGCGCACGAGCGAGTCTTTGATAGTGGAGCAGAATCCCGAAGGGTCGCCGTCGCCAAGCCCGCAGCCCACCGGCTCGCCGAACACGCAGGGTCCAGGCATGCCGCCTGAGTCTTACGTCACCTGGTGCTCGGCCTGTCACGGCACGCGCGGCCAGGGCGTACAGGGATCCCCGAAGCTCACGGGCGTCGGCTCAAAACCGCGCCGCACGGTCGAAGACATCATCGGCCTGCTCGACGACCCCCTGGCCTACGGCCTGGAGCCTCCGATGAGGTCTTACAAAGAGAAGCTGACCGAGGAACAGAAGCGCGAGATCGCCGAATGGGTCGCGGGATTGAAGTAAGGGACGCGGAGACGCGGAGACGCGGGGACGCGGCGAAAAGAAAAGCGGGGTGCGCAGGTAGTTCTTTTCTCCGGGTCGCCGCGTCTCCGTGTCCCCGCGTCCCCGCGTCCTTCTTTATCCTTCATTCTCGCTTTGCTATACTCGCTCCGCTCTTGCGACAACCAGTTCTAAAATCTTGGTCCGGTTTCGGGGATGAAAATGAGACTCAGCAAACTTGCCTTCATGGTCGCGGTGCTGGCGCTCTTCGCGGCGGCGTGCGGCAGCGATTCAACAGGGACGAATCAGACGGTCAGCAACGGGAGCACGCAGCCCGCCGGGTCGCCGACCCCCACGGCCAAGGCGACTCCGACGCCCGACGAGTTGGCCGAGGCGAAGACGACTTACATGCAAATCTGTGCCAATTGCCACGGCGATAAGGGCGAGGGCGGCCCCGTCAAGATAGAGGGCAAGCGGCTGAAAGTCCCCAGCCTCCTGGAAGGCCACGGCCTTGAGCACGACGACGCCGAGTTTACCAAGCAGATCGCCAACGGCGGCGACGGCATGCCCGCCTTCAAAGACCGTCTCAACGAGAAGCAGATTAGCGACCTCGTCCGCTTCCTCCGCCGCGACATACAAGCCGGCCTGACGCCCAAGGCGCATAAGTGAGAGAGCTGGAAGTCATGCACCCGTAGCTCAGTTGAATAGAGCACTGGTCTTCGGAACCAGGTGTCGCAGGTTTGAGTCCTGCCGGGTGCACCAAGATTAACATGCAGCGGCGGGCACACTCGCCGCTGTTCTTGTTATTAATTCAATTCGTCTCATCCTCCGCTCCACCAATTGAAAGCCAGCGGAGATGTGCTGCGCCGCGCATGTCTTGAATCTCGGCCCCTGCGCTCTCGGTCCACCGGCGAGTGGTGGCGTGATTCATGTCCGCCGGATAAAAGCGGACCCGCTTGCCGCTGGAAACGAAGGCTTCGAGTTCGCCCGCCGCGTGCATGCCCCCGCCGATCACCACAAGCTCATCGCTTACTTCCAGGTGAAGGCGCAACGTCCGTGAAGGCTGCCCGCTTCCTGCGAGTAAGCCGCCCCACGTCTTATCGGCAACAAAGAAGACATGGTCGCAATAAGGCGATACGCGATGGGTCTCGGCAAAGTCCATAGCTACGGATGGATGAATGCCGGTAGTCTCGACGCCGAGTTCTCGCGCGACCGCGTAGACCTCGGCAATTCCGTCGTGGCCGCCGACGCGCAATAAAGTCCCGGTGTGCGCAACCACCTCCGAGGGCGGCCACTGGCCCAAAACCTGACGTGCGATTCGTCGCACGCGCCCCTCTTCTTCGTAACCTAACTCGCCATAGCCCGCAAAATAGAGAACATGTTTGCCCAACCCGGCAAAGAATTGCCTGATCTTATCATCTGGCTCGACGCGCCACAGCCGCGGATTTCTGCCTTGTAGTTCGCCATCCATCTGCGCTATTTTGCCATAGTCAAGAGGCTGGAGATAGAAAATAGCAGATCTCAACATGGGGAAGACTGACGCCACAGATCGTTGGGATAGTTTGCTCGGCTACGCCTGGGCGGAGATGCTGCGCGGCCAGCGGTTAAGCCTGACAGGCACGGTCGTGGAGATCGGCCCTGGCTTTACTGACAAGATCGCGCGTGGCCTCGCCGCGTTAGACTTTCGTGGTACTTTGATATTGGTCGAGCCCAATGAAGAGGCTGGGGCCTGGGCTTTGGAGAGGTATCGCCGCTTATTGACAAAAGCCGAGGTGCTGCTTGTGCAGCGCGCGGTATTTGATTGCAAAATCCCGCAGGCGCGTTCCGCGGAGGCGCTGCTCTCGAATCATATATTTGATGATTTGATTTTGAACGCCGCGCTGCCGCCGCAGGTGAGCGCCAGAATTTTTTCCCAGATGCAACCCGGCGCGCCGTGCTCGCGAATGTTCATTCGTAGATGGCGTGAGCTGCTCTCGTCTCCCGAACCACTCGGGCTGCTTATTACTCAAGTCGCCGAGGACTTCACAAAGTACGTCGCAGAGATGCAGCCGCGCCTGGTGCTGCTCAACCAGTATCCGAGCTGGCGGCACAATCAGCGCGGTCTCGGCTCGATCCACACGCAGGCGTTGCGGCTAATGCAGTTGCTCGAAGCGGGCCTGGCCGCAGCCCGTGCTGATTACCCCGCACATCTAAGTTCCGGCTCTCAAGATTCGGTGCGCTGGCTGGTCGGGAAGCCGAGCCACGATACCCCGGGATGTTGTGTTAAAGCACTGGAAGAGCGAGCCGGCGAACGCGATTTTCGACTATAAGCTATGCACAGCCGGGATGAGTGTGCGGTAAATGCGTAATCCCCGGTGCTGACTCGTCTTGATTGCCAATCATAGTGGGGAGTCCAAACATGAGTAAAGATAAAGCCAGGACTGCTTTTATCATCATGCCCTATGGGAAAAGAAAGGATGCCGACGGCAACGAGATTGACTTCGACCTTGTATACAAAGACATCATTCAGGAACCAATCGAAAAAACCGGCTTCACGCCGCTTCGTTGCGACGAAATCATGCAGGCGGGCTCAATCCATCAGGACATGTTCAGGCACATCGCGACGGATGATTTAGCCATCGTTGATATAACCATGCTCAACCCGAACGTGTTCTATGAGCTTGGCGTGCGCCATGCGCTGAAGCCGGCGGTCACCATCCT
Organism: uncultured Acidobacteriota bacterium; assembly: GCA_963711585.1. Taxonomy (GTDB): domain Bacteria; phylum Acidobacteriota; class Blastocatellia; order Pyrinomonadales; family Pyrinomonadaceae; genus QHXM01. The sequence continues at coordinate 17,803 of CAVQEU010000005.1, forward strand.
CATCAAGAACCGCGGGACGGCCATCCCCTTCAACATCCAGGGCGAACGAGTGATTCAGTATCCTGCCGAGAACGGAAGCACGCGCGATGCGAGGCAAACCATTCAGAATTTCATCGAGGCGGGCCTGATGTCTAATACACCCGACAGCCCGATCTTCAATCTACTTCAGGACGCCCGGAAGGACCCGAAGACGGAACGGATTGACCAACCCAATGAATATGCGTATCGCCTGAAGCCCCAACCCTCGAAACGCATCTGTGTGATCACGGGTGACATCCGGGAGCGCCGCGGCATAGACGTGTGGGTTAACTCAGAGAACACTAACATGCAGATGTCGCGCTTCTATGACAAGTCTTTGTCCGCCGTGATCCGCTACGAGGGGGCGGAGAAGGATGAGAACGGCGAAGTCGTGGCCGACACCATCGCCAATGAGCTGGCGGGACTCTTGCGCGGAAGACAGTCCGTGACGCCCGGCACGATTTACGTCACAAGCTCAGGTGCGCTGGCGCAGACCAGGGGCGTGAAGAAGATTCTTTCATGTGGCTACTGTCTGCGGCGTACCGGGGAGCGGTTACCAGTGTATGCAGGACGTTGAGAAGGGCGTGACCAACGCGCTACGGCGGTTCGACCACGAGCAGTATCGTGATGACGGCCTGCGCACCATCGTCTTCCCAATGATGGGTACGGGGGCTGGCGGCATTAAAGTCGAGACTGCCGCGCCCCGCCTCATCCGAGCCGCAATCTCGTACGTTCTCAATAATCCAGAGAGCCGTGTGGAGACAATATATTTTTCCGCCTGGAATTATCGAGATTTGGAAGCCTGCTTTGCTGCTTTGCGAGACTCTGAGGAAGTGGAGTCTTTAACATAATTAAAGTTTAGTGTTATCGGCGTGCGAAGCGTTAGGCGCGTTTGCACCGCGTCGTAATATTAACTCCTCGCGCAGCCATCTCACTTTCTAACGGGGAGGAGGAGGGCCATGAAAGCCAACCGCGATGTGCTTGAAGATCACTTGCAGGAATATGAGCAGCAGGTGAAGGGGCTTAAATCATACATTAAGGAATTGGCGGCTCAGGCCGAGAGGCACGAGACGGAAAAATCTCAGTACGAGTTGGACTTGATCGAGGCGGAGCACAACGTCAAATACTACGAAGGCGAGATAGCGCGAATCAGGAAGGAGTTGGGCGGTGCGCGGGGCGGCGGCCGCCGCCATCAAGCCGGGACGATACTGCCGCGCACGGCGAGGCAGGGCATAGGCTCTTTCGTCTTTTCCGCAGTCGGTTTTGTAGCCGGCGCGGTTCTGGGCTGGATGTTGAAGCCTGAGCGTAAAGAGAGACGAGAGCCGAATGATGAGCCTTGACCGAAGCCTCCGGCTTCACCTTTTGTCATTCGCCTGAAACTGATTTTTAGCTCGACGGCGGAGGAATCGGGTCCCAAAGATCGAGCACGACTTTCCATTTGCCGTCACTCTGCTTCTTCCAGATTCTGAGATAATTCCCTTCCTCCGAAGTTTTCCCGTCGGCGGCTTTGAACTCGTACGCGCCATAACTGTAGCCCACGTCGCCCGAGCGTGAGACTTCCGACTTTGCAGCCTGCAACGTCATGCTGCCGGGCTTCAAGGCCAGCAGCGCGCGGGCCGCTTCCCTGCCCACCGCCGGGAAATTGTCCGGCCGGTAGAGGCGAACGTCGTCGGCGAAGTGAGCGAGGAGCGCATCCGTAGACTTCCTCGCCGCCGCCGATTTTGAGAACTCACTTTCCACCTTGAGGAGCGCCGCCCGCTCGGCCTCGGCATCAGTCTTCGGCAGTTTTTTGGCCCAGGTGTCAGCCGGAGATACCAGCGCCGGGTTCGACACCGCGGCCGGCAGTTCCGGGTGGCTGATCCCTAAGTCAACGGCGACCTTCCACTTGCCGTCCGCCTGCCTCTTCCAGACCGTCACGAAATGTCCGTAGCCGACGGGCTTGTCCTGAGGGCTCTCTTTTCTAAACTCCCAGGGGCCGGTGGTGTAGCCCATGTCGTTGGCGCGCGCGACATCCACGAAGGCGGGCCGCCACGTCAGCAAGCCCTTCGGGGCCGGGCGGTCCTCCATCCACTTCTTGCCTGCGACCGGGCCGGGGCGGAAGAGGATGCCGTCATCGGCGAGGTACGCGACGAACGACGCCTTGATGCCCTCGACCACGGACAGGCTGGCGAACGCGCGCTCAGCATCGGCGAGCGAGCGCAACGCGGCGTCCCTCTCACCCTTCTTCTGCGTCAGGGCCGCCGGCGCGAGCATGGACAAGAGCAGCAGGATAAACACGACTTTTCTCATCGTCAGACTCCCGTTCTAAATTCAAGCTACGTATTGACTCAACTCCTTTGCGTCTTTGCGTCTTTGCGTGCGCGTGGTTTTGGTTTCCTCACGCAAAGACGCAAAGGCGCAAAGAAGGCGCATACATTCTCTAAGCTTCGGCCGTCTCGTCCGCTTGCGGCCTTCTGTAATCCCGCATGTACTCTGGCTGCTCCACACCTGCGTTCAGGCGCGGGTCCGCGATTGCTTCGCCCGTCACGACGCGCAAGGGCAGTTCGCCCGCCCAGACGGGCAGCTCGTAGTCCTCTTCGTCGTCAATGGGCGGGCCTGTGCGTATCTTGGCCGAGGCTTCCGCGAGCGGCAGCGCGAGCACCATCGTCTGGCGCAACTCGCTTTGATTCGGCAGCCGCGCGTCCTCCCAACGCCCGCGCATGATGTGGTCCGTGAAGACGCGCAGGGCTTCCATCTTCTCGCCCTCGTCCTCTACGACCTGCGCGCGGCCGAAGATGACCACAGACCTGTAGTTCATCGAATGGTGGAAGGACGAGCGCGCCAGCACCAGCGCGTCAACCAGCGTGACCGTCACGCAAACGTCTATCCCTTCGCGCAAGGTGCGAAGCATGCGGCTCGCCGCCGAGCCGTGTATGTAGAGTTGGTCGCCCGCGCGCCCGTAGCCGGTCGGGATGACGAAAGGGCGGCCGTCCACGACGAACCCGACGTGACACACGAAGCCTTCGTCCAGGATGCCGTAGACTGTCTCGCGCTCGTAATTGCCACGCTTGGGAAGTCTCTTGAGCGTTGTTCTCGCGGTCGGCTCGAAATTTTCCATCAACTCTTTTCCTCACGCTTCCAAAGATTCTGCGAGGGCACGCGCAGGGCGCGGTTGAACTTGCTGGACGAATTCTCCCAGGCGATGACGGCCGTCAGCTCCACAATCGCGTCGTCGTCGTAGAATTCGCGCAGCCGCGCGAACAACTCGTCCGTCACCTCGCGCCCCGTGATCGTCATCGAGTCGGCGTATTCAAGCGCGATTCTTTCGGCCTCGCCGTAGAGCGGGCTCGTCGCGTAATCCGCGAGCGCCAGGATTTTCTCCTCCGAGACTCCAAGCTCGCTGCCCACGGCAGCGTTGATGTCCTGTCAAAACTCGCAGCCGTTGAGCGAAGCGACGCGCCGGTTCAAGAGCGCCTGAAGCCGCGGGTCAATCAAGCCCGAAGAATCTATGCCCGTCCACATCCCGCGCGCGCCGCGAAAGATCGTCGGGCGGCGCGCGTAGACCAGATGATTCAAGAGCGGCGCGCCCCACTTCTTCGCCTGCGCGTCGAAGACCTGTTTGACGTAACCGCCCGCTTCGTCCGCGTTGACTCCGTTAATGCGTGCCATCATGAGCCTCGCAGACCCTGAAAGGGTCTAATGTAATAGCCAGGGGCAAGCGTGAGCGCCGCCCCTGGTTCGATGCGAGAGAAGAACGCCGACCCTGAAGGGGTCGTACTTCGGCCTTGCGGTGCGACCCCTTCAGGGTCGAAATGTTTTCTCACGTCCTTCCGGGGGCGGCGCTCGCTTACGCTCGCTTGCCCCCGGCTATCATGTTCATCCCCTACGGGGATGCGTTGGTCAAGCTAACTCTCCGCGCCGTTCAGCACGCGCACTTTCTGCCCCGCTTCGAGCCGCCCGGTTTGAATGACGCGGGCGTAGAGGCGCGACTCGCCGGGGTGGACTTTTTGGGAGATGCGTTTGAACTTGCCGTCGGCGAACGAGCCGGCGATGGTCTGGCAGGGTCCAGCGTATGAGGTGATTTCGACGACCACCTCGTCGCCGAGCGCGAGGCGCATGCCCGGCCCGAGCTTCTCCCAGTCGAGGCCGACGACCGTCACGTTCTCGCCGATTGAGCCGGCGAAGATCGGGTGGCCTTCGTCCTGTAGCCGCTCTATGTTTTCCAGCGCGTACAGGCAGAGCGCGCGCTCCGGCCCGCCGTGAATCTTCAGGTGGGCCTGCCTGTCGCCGATGAGCCCCGTCTCGGTTAACTCGGCCGAGCCCACCGAAAACTTAGGCACCCCACCGTCCGAGCAGTTGAGTTGAAAAATGTAGCCTTCCATCATCGCTCCCGTTCGAGTCAAAGTTTCCCGGCCCACTTCTCGCCCGCTGATTTTTACTCATAATACTTGAAACGAAAGCCGCCGCACAAAGTTCGCTTGGAAACCTGCGGCCCGTCCGGCTATGATGCCTCACTTTCACCAACGCTTCTGGAATCCATATCGGAGGAGTTCTCCCATGTCGGACGCACGGCCAATCACGATGCTCTGCCTGGCGAGCTACGAAAAGGGACAGGAATTCATGCGCGAATGCAAGCGCCAGAATTGCCGCGTGCTGCTGCTCACGTCCGAGAGCATCGCGCAGGCCGACTGGCCGCGCGAGAGCATTGACGAGATTTTCCTGGTCCCGGACGAAGGCAAGAAGCACTGGAAGCTGGACGACGTGATAAAAGGTGTCAGCTACCTGGCGCGCACCGAGCGGATTGACAGAATTGTGCCACTCGACGATTTCGACCTTGAGACCGCGGCCGCCCTGCGCGAGCACCTGCGCGTCCCCGGCATGGGCGAGACCACTACGCGCTACTTCCGCGACAAGCTGGCGATGCGCGTCCGCGCGACCGAGGCCGGCATTGCCGTCCCCGAATTCATACACGTCCTCAACCACGAACGGCTGCGCGACTTCATGAAGCGCGTACCCGCGCCGTGGCTCATCAAGCCGCGCTTCGAGGCTTCGGCCACGGGCATCAAGAAACTAAACTCGCCCGACGAATTCTGGGCCGCCGTCGAAAGGCTCGGCGACCGCCAGTCGTTTTACCTCCTGGAGCGTTACGTCCCCGGCGACATCTACCACGTTGACTCCATCGTCTCTGAGAAAGAGGTCATCTTCGCCGCCGCGCACAAGTACGGCTCGCCGCCCCTGGACGTGGCCCACGAGGGCGGCGTCTTCACGACCGCCACGGTCGAGCGCGGGTCCGAAGACGAGCGCGCCCTGCTCGAAATGAACGACCGCGTGCTCGGCGCGAAGAACCTCATGCGCGGCGTCTCGCACACGGAGTTCATCAAGGGGCGCGAGGACGGGCAATTCTATTTCCTCGAAACGTCCGCGCGCGTCGGCGGCGCGAACATAGTGGAGTTGGTAGAGGCCGCGACCGGCATCAACCTCTGGGCGGAGTGGGCCAAGATTGAGGTCGCGCGCGGCGAGCGCGAGTATGAGCTCCCGCCGCTCGGCCAGGACTACGCCGGCCTGCTCGTCTCGCTCGCACGACAGCAGTACCCGGACACTTCGGCCTATAACGACCAGGAAGTCGCCTGGCGTATGAACAAGCCCTATCACGCCGGCCTGATTGTCCGCTCCCCGGACCCCGCGCGCGTGGCCCAATTATTAGACGAATACACCCGCCGCTTCTACACAGACTTCTTCGCCCGGCAACCGCCGACCGAAAGGCCGGTCAATTAAGATAAAAGGTAAAAGGCAAAAGACCCCGGAGGGGTCACACATGATAGCCGGGGGCAAGCAAGCGCAAGCTTGCGCCGCCCCCGGAATGATATGCGACAATGTTTCGACCCTGAAGGGGTCGCGCCTCAATGTTGAAGTGTGCGACCCCTTCAGGGTCGGAATTCTTTCTCATCTCTGACCGGGGGCGGCGCGTCGTGCGCTCACGCGCACTCGCTTGCCCCCGGCTATTATGTGTGACCCCTCCGGGGTCTTCACTTTTGCCCTTTACCTTTTTCCTTTTGCCTTGTCTTTATGGACGCGACTCTGCTTCAAGGACTGGCTATGGTGGCCGCCGCTTTCGTGGCGGGGATGATGAACTCGATAGCGGGGGGCGGGACGCTCATCACCTTCCCGGTGCTGCTCGGGATAGGTCTGGACCCTAAGGTGGCGAACGCGACGAGCACGGTGGCGCTGTGGCCCGGGCTGTTCGGCGGCCTCTGGGGCTTTCGCCGCGAGACAGCCAACAGCCGCACAATTCTCGTGCGACTTGGTTTGACGAGTGTCGTCGGCGGGGCGGTCGGCGCTCTCCTACTCATCCTGACGCCTTCGGAGACGTTCGCGCGTCTTGTGCCATTTTTGATCTTCTTCGCCACCGTGCTCTTCATCCTTCAGGAGCCCATCAGCCGCCGTCTAGGCACGACGGCCGCGGCTGAGAAGCCGCGCGCGCGCTGGTGGCTGGGCGCAATCATCTTTCAGTTCTTCTCTTCGATCTACGGCGGCTACTTCGGCGCGGGCAACGGGATTCTGATGCTCGCCGCGCTCGGACTGCTCGGCCTCAACGACATACACCGCGCCAACGGCATCAAAAATTTTTTGGGCATCGCCATCAACAGCGCGGCCGTCGTCGGCTTCGCCCTCTCAAGGCTCGTCGTCTGGCCCGTCGCCCTGCTGATGGCCGTCGCCGCGACCGCGGGCGGCTACTTCGGTGCGAACACGGCGCGCCGCCTGGGCCGCGTCTTCGTCCGCCGCACCGTCATCACCATCGGCCTCGTCATAGGCTTCGTCATGCTCTGGCGGCTTTGGAAAAACTAATGATGAACTTTGCGGGATGAATGATGAATTAAGAACGATTGTCTTTCATTCATCCCGCGAAGTTCGTCATTCGTATCAACGCTAAAAACTCACTCAAGGGTCTTCACGTCCGGCGCGAGCCAGCGCGTGCGCGCCTCCCAGGACATCAGGCGCTCGCGGCTGTAGTATTCGAGCGGCAGGTTCTTATCGCCGCAGGCGTTGACGAGCAGATTCGCGAGCGCGGCGAGCGTGCAGTCGCTGCTTCGCGTGTGCCAGAAACTTGCCTATGGCCCAAACGTAAAAGAGCGTGATCGTCTCGTGGTAGCCGCTCGTCGGCGTCGTCTCGACGCCGCACGCCTTGTTGTAGCGCTTGATGTGGTCGCGGATCAGCCGCGTGGCCGACGCTTCGTCGTGCCTGAGCAAGTACCAGAGCCCGACCGTCAGGTGTGCGTGATGCGTCCACTCGGCGCGCGGCAACGTACACGCCTCGAACTCGCGCACGAGCCTCAACACCTCCGCCGACGTGCGATAAGGCGCAACTTCTTCGTGAACAATGACGGCTTCCATAATCTTTCTCCCGAATAACCTCAAATACCTGCGAGAGACTAAGAGCACGAGTCAAAACCCAAACTCGACTCTTTGCGCCTTACGTCTTAACTTTGCGCCTTTGCGAGAAACAGCCGTTCACGCAAAGGCGCAAAGAAAGAAATACCAAAGGCGCAAAGGGTTGAGTCAGACTATTGCCGTCGTCCTTTAAGCCACCTCTGCCTCTTCGGTCATGAAGAGGTATGGACGCCATTCGGGGCGCGAGGCGGCGAAGTGGCGGAGCATGGCCTTGTCGAGCCCGTAGCGAAGTGCGCTCGGCGTCGCCAGAAGCGGCATGCGAGCCTCGTCCGGCGTGCGGTCGCCCTTACGCTGGTTACAAGGCTTGCATGCCGCGCAAAGGTTCTCGGGGTCGTCGCGCCCGCCGCGCGAGCGCGGCACGATGTGATCCAGCGTCAACTCGAACTGGGTTCCCTTCGCGCCGCAGTACTGGCACTTCATCTTGTCGCGCATCAGAATCCTCACGCGCTGCTTCCCCGAAGCGTTGCGGCGCTTGCGCACGTCCACATACTCGACCAGGCGAACCACGCTCGGGACCTCGAACGTGAAGTGCTGCGAGCGCAGGACACGCGCCCCGTCCTTCTCGACCACTTCGGCCACGCGCTTCCAGACCAGCCGGACGGCGCGAGGAACGTCTATCGTCCCAAGCGCCTCGAACGAAGCGTTCAAAAGCAAAACTCTTCTAGACAAAACCATCTCCTCGCACCTCCTTTCTTCCGATTTGGCAGACGCACGCGGTGTCGGCGTCTGAAATAAAATTCATGGAGCACGCAGTCAGATTCGAACCGACGATTGCCGGCTTTGCAGGCCGGCGCCTTTCCAGCTTGGCTATGCGTGCTTAAAAAATTTCCTCTCTCAAAAATTGGCGGGCCTGGTAGGACTTAAACCCACGACCTGCCGGTTAGAAGCCGGCCGCTCTGATTCATCTGAGCTACAGACCCGAAGGAAGGGATGAGGGATGAAGAAAAGAAAGAGTTCTTACTTCATCCCTCATCCCTCATCCCTTGTTCTTGGTGGCGGCAAGATTCGAACTTGCGGCCGGGCGATTATCGATCGCCTGCTCTGCCATCTGAGCTTCGCCACCGTATGTTTGGCTGCGGAGTTTGGATTTGAACCAAAATCTCTGATTTCAAAGACCAGCGTCCTGCCGGTTGGACGACTCCGCAAAAGTTTTTCATCGGGGCAGCAGGACTCGAACCCGCATCACGCGCCCATCTAGCGCTCGCTGTTTATAAAACAGCCGCTCTACCAATTGAGCTATGCCCCGAAAAGTTGGCTGCGGAGGGAGGAGTCGAACCTCCAATCTCTCGGTTCAGAGCCGAGTGCCTTGCCAGTTAGGCCACTCCGCAATAAGAAGTTCGGTCGCGGGAGCGGGAGTCGAACCCGCCGATGCTGTGCTTATGAGACACACGAGCCGCCCTTGCTCCATCCCCGCACGAAGAAATTTGGTGGCTGGTAGTGGACTCGCACCACTCTCTTCGGCTCTTCAGGCCGACGCTTGAGCTGTCTCAGCTACCCAGCCGCTTGAAAAATTCTGGTGGCTGGAGCCGGACTTGCACCGGCGACCTAGCGTTTATGAGACGCTTGCTCCACTGCCTGAGCTATCCAGCCACTGCATGTTTTGGTCGGGGCGTGAGGACATGCCTTCCTCGCTCGCTCCACGGCCCGCGCAAGTCACGTTCTGGCGGACTGAGCCACGCCCCGGTAAATTTAAGTCTGGCTGTGGTGACAGGAGTCGAACCTGCATCTTCCCGTTTACGAGACGGACGCTCTCAAGGCCGTTGAGCTACACCACAGAAGAGATTGGCTGGGGCGGAGGGATTCGAACCCACGCGTGGCCTGATTAACAATCAGGTGCCTTTCCAGCTTGGCTACGCCCCAAAAGTTGATGTCGGGTCCGCGCCCCTTGAAGCCTTTCAAGGCTTCAGCGTCCGGCTGATTCGTCCAGAGGTGAGGATTCGCGTTGGTTGGCTGTGGATGGTCTCTGGAAGGCGTGCTTTTTTCATGGCCGCCGACATCAAGGTTAATGGTCGAGAAAGGATTCGAACCTTTGACACTCTGTTTGTAGGACAGACGCTCTGACCAGGCTGAGCTACTCGACCGCAAAGAGAAGTGAGGAAATTGGAACGGGCGACCGGAGTCGAACCGGCGCATCAGGGTTGGAAGCCCCGCACTCTCCCAGTTGAGTTACACCCGCGCGAAAAAAGTTGGCGAGCCAGGCAGGACTTAAACCTGCGGCCTCCCGTTTCGAAGACGGGCGCTCTCATTCACCTGAGCTACTGGCCCGGACGAAGGGATGAGGGATGAAGAAAAGAAAAGAGGCTCTTAGTCTTTACTTCATCCCTCATCCCTCCGCCCTCATCCCTTTTCTTGGTGGACCGCCTGAGACTCGCACTCAGCCTTCTTGCTTGCAAGGCAAGTGTGCCGCTATCAACACCTCCGGCCCGTGTCTTAACAGTTGGTCTGGATAGGAGGATTTGAACCTCCGCCACGAGTTCCCAAGACTCGGATGCTTCGTCACTACACCATATCCAGGTGAAAAATTTTGGTGAGCCAGGAAGGATTCGAACCTTCGCTCCCCTGCTTAAAAGGCAGGTGCCTTGATCCGTCTTGGCTACTGGCCCATAAATTTGGAGCGGGAGACGAGATTCGAACTCGCAGCCTCAAGTCTGGCGGACTTGCGCTCTCATCCGTTTGAGCTACTCCCGCGCGAGAGATCTGTTTTGTTTGGTGCGCCGTGAGAGGCTCGAACTCTCTGTCCGTCGCTTAAGAGGCGACTGCTTCACCCGTTTAGCTTACGGCGCGCGTTCGTTCGTGGAAGAGTTGGCGGAGCTGACGAGACTTGAACTCGCGGCCTCCCGATAGACAGCCGGGCGCTCTGCACATCTGAGCTACAGCTCCGTTTTGTGAAGTTTGGGTTGGCTGGTGGGACTCGAACCCGACAACCTCTGCGTTCACGGCGCAGCGCCCCTGCCATTTGGGCCACAGCCAACATGAAAATTTTGGCAGGGCATGTGGGACTTGAACCCACGATCTCCACTTTGAAGGAGTGGCGGCTTAGCCTCTCGCCCAATGCCCCGCAAACTTTTTCTGGTGCGCGCGGAGAGATTCGAACTCTCAGCTTTCAGATTTTAAGTCTGACTCCTCTGCCAATTGGGATACACGCGCGCGGATTATCCGAACAATCAAACTGGTGCTCGCGGCAGGATTCGAACCTGCACTGTGAAGTTTTTGAAACTTCCATCTCCTGCCAGTTGGATCACGCGAGCTGAAAGATGCTTGGTGCTGTCGGAGAGACTCGAACTCTCATCAGCATGGCTCTCGACCATGCGCGTCTGCCAGTTGCGCCACGACAGCACGAAATGTTTTGGTGCCGAAGGGGGGACTCGAACCCCCACTGCTTAGTTTCTAAAACTAATGCCTCCTGCCAATTGGGCTACTTCGGCGTGAAGAGTGGTGAACCCGGCACGATTCGAACGTGCGGCCTCGACCTCCGCGGGGTCGCGCTCTTATTCCGCTGAGCTACGGGTCCGTGAAATTTTGGAGGAAGGTGTGGGAGTCGAACCCACAGGAGTTTTCAGGCTCCGACGATTTTCAAGACCGCTTGGCGTTGCCCATGCCCAACCTTCCTAAACGTTTTGGCGGAAGTCGTGGGACTCGAACCCACACAGGAATTTTTCACCCGCGACCGCGAGCCGGGGTCGTGCCATACCGTTAGGCGAGACTTCCTTGATTTGGCAGGGGCGACACGAGTCGAACGTGCATCGTCCTTTGGTGGACGCGGGTTTGGAGTCCGCTGCATTGCCAGTTATGCTACGCCCCTCTCCTGATGCATGCGGCAGGACTCGAACCTGCGGTGTCACACTTAGTGATCCTGATTTACAGTCAGGTGCCTTCGCCTCTCGGGCCACGCATGCGAAATCTGTTATAGTAAAAAACGATGAGGGCAGAGAGTTAGAGGCACCTGAAGACACACTTCGGCGCACACTTCTCCCGAGGATGGCGCGGCCTTCGGGACTCTCGCAAAGCAACGAGGCCGAGCCATCCAGAGAAGGCATCCCTGCCCTCATCTCTCTCTTCACAGGTACTTCAGTTATCAAACAACGAAAAGAGCGGGCGGCTTCAACAGGGAAGCTCACTGCCCGCTCCAACAATTCTCTTAGATTTTCTTAGGAGATTTGGGAGCGGGAGCCGCTCCCGCTAACTTACATCTGCAATTGACGGCTATCGGAATTCGCCTGTTGCGAATTCAGCTCTTCAGTCTGTCCCTGAAAAGGTTTGCCGCCAATCGAGAAAATGGCCGGTATCGAACCTAAACAATAGACAGACGAAGAGACGCCGGGCGTACCGACGAGCCACATATAAGTGGCCGGCCTGGTGCCGCGCGTCTCGAATCTGTTTGTCCGGTTCGTCAACATTGAAATCTCTTTCGCCTCACTATCGCGCGTCCTCATTCTTGAAAACGCGAACGTGCATGTATAAGCCCTTCTCAATTTCCTGTCAAGAAAAATTTTTCTTCAACGAAAAATTTCTGGCCCATATCAGCCAACGACTATGACGACGCGAATGTAAACATCAGTTGCCTTCGCGCATTTTAAAATTTACGGGATGCCGAGCAGCTTGTGTGTTTGCAGACTCAGTCTCCACTGCGGATGTTCCAGACAATATTGAACCGCGAGCCGCGTGTTCTCTTCGCGGCTCGGGCCGTCCATCGGCTGCAAGAAGAAGTGCTGAAAGTCCAGGTTCTCGTAAAGCTCCGGCGTCGCGTTCTCCTGCGGGAAGACGAGCTTCAGTTCCTGGCCGGAGCGCAGGATCAACTCCGCTCCCGCCTTCGGGCTGACGCAGACCCAGTCAACTCCGCGCGGCGTGGGCCGCGTGCCGTTCGTCTCGACGGCGACTTCAAAGCCCGCATGATGAAACGCCGCGACCAATTCTTCGTCCAGTTGAAGCAGGGGTTCGCCGCCCGTGCAGACGACGAGTGGGCGAATGCGCGCAGACCTTTGGCCCTCGGGCCACGCCTTCGAAACGGCGCGCGCGACCTCCGCCGCGTTAGGGAAACGCCCTCCGCCCGTGCCGTCCGTGCCGACAAAATCCGTGTCGCAGAATTGGCACACAGCGTCCGCGCGATCTTTCTCGTGGCCCGTCCAGAGATTACACCCGCTGAAGCGGCAGAAGACCGCCGGGCGGCCCATGTTCGCGCCTTCGCCCTGAAGAGTGAAAAAAATTTCCTTAACGCTGTAACTCATGCTCCGGTCTGCGCCGCTGTTTGGTAACTGGCTGGGTCGCTCAATTCGTTCTCCGCGAATCCTTTCAGCCTGAGCAGGCAGGCGTCGCAGGATGCGCAGGCCGTGCCGTCCGCCGCCGGGTCGTAGCACGTCACGGTCAGCGAATAATCCACGCCGAGCTCGATTCCCTTCCTCACGATCTGCGCCTTCGTCAGATTAATTAGCGGTGTATGTATGCGTAGCTTTTGCCCGCCCTCGATCCCTGCCTTCGTCGCCAGGTCGGCCATGCGCTGGAAGGCTGCGATGTATTCGGGACGGCAGTCGGGATAGCCCGAGTAGTCGAGCGCGTTGACGCCGATGAAGATGTCGCTCGCGTCCAGCACCTCCGCCCAGGCGAGCGCGAACGAAAGAAAGATGGTGTTGCGCGCGGGTACGTAAGTGACGGGGATGCCCTGGGACATCTCATCGAGCGCGCGCCCTTTTGGCACAGCAATGTCGTCGGTCAGGGCCGAGCCGCCGAAGGCTCGCAGGTCAATTTCCGCGACGACGTGCTGTGCCACGCCGGCGAGCGCGGCGACGCGTCGCGCCGCTTCGATCTCCGCCTCGTGGCGCTGCCCGTAGCGAAACGTCAGGGCGTAGACTTCGTAACCCTCGCTCTTCGCAATCGCGAGCACGGTCGTCGAATCGAGCCCCCCGCTCAGAAGCACGACCGCCCTGCGTTTCTTCTCACACGCTTCCGTCATCATTCACCAATCATACGTCCTGCGGATTCCGGCGGGCAAACAAGAAAAAAGTGATAAGTGATAAGTAATAAGTGATAAGTAATAAGTGATAAGTAAAAACGCGCTCTTACTCATCACTTATCACTTATCACTTATCACTGCTCTTAACTGAGCTTCTGGCTGCGGCGGCGCGAGACGAGGTCGTAAAGCAGTCGCTTGCGGCTCATCTTGTCTGACGCACGGCTATTGAGGGAGTCGTCATACTCTGCGAAGCGGTTCATTTCTTCCTGCACCTCGGGCGCGCTCTGCATCGGCGCGAACGCCGCGCGAGACGACGCGGCCGCCTGGTGCAGCACGCGCTGTGTGCCGATGAAATCGCCCGCGTCCATCAGCTTGACCGCTTCGGCTCGCGCTCGCGCGTTCATCAACATCTGCACGGCCTTGATGACTTCGTGGTTGACGAGCGAGCGCTCGACCACTTGCTCCGAGGCGAACTCGACCTCGAAGACCTGCTTGACGACTTCCGCCGCCTTCATCTCCTGCGGCGTGTAACCCAGGCGCAGGTCCAGCAGGCGCAGCCGTGTTCCTTCCGTCTGCGCCGGGACGCGAAACTGTGCCACCACGTCAACCGGCGACCCAGCCTGCAAGTTCGGCAACTTGTAGCGCCCCGTCTCGCCCAACTCGAAATCGTTGAGCACGTCAGCGAGGCGCACGCCGTCTGCCGGGACGAGCCCGAGCGTGACCGTGTGTGCCACCTGCGCGATCAAGCCTTCGAGTTCGACCGCGAAGATGCGCTGCATGTCGTCCGCGGTCTTCACGTGCCAACTGTTGCCGCCGCCCGCGTGCGCCATAGGGATCAACAGGTCTTCGTTGAAATCTTCCCCGATGCCTATCGTCGAGGTGCTGACGTTGCGGTCCGAGAGTCCCCTGACCTGCGAGACGATCTGATCCACGTTGGTCAAACCCTCGTTCGCCAGGCCGTCCGTAATCAGCACGACGCGGTTGACCGCGCCGTCCGTCAGGTGCTCGCTGACCTGGAGCCCTCCGCGCACCCAAGCCTCGTGCAGCGCGGTCGAGTTGCGCGCGTAAACTTCCTTCAACAATCCCTTCAACTGCGCCTTGTTCTCGGCGAGCTGGCTCGGAATCAGGACTTCGATCTTGTTGTCGAAGATGACGACGCTCAGGCGGTCGGAGGGCAAGAGCTGATCTATGCAGTACGCGGTCGCCTCGCGCGCCCGCAACATCTTCTCGCCGTCCATAGAGCCGGAGCGATCCAGCACCAGGCTCAAGTTGAGACGCGGGCGGCGGGCCGTGATTCCCGCGTCCGCCTCGGGCGGCGTGATGCGAATCAGCACGTCAACGGTCTGCTCGCGCCCTGCGACGAGCTTCGGTCGCTCGGTCAGGAATTCTACTTTCGGGACTTCTTTGGACATATAAAAAACTTCCTCACTTTCCAGGCTTCTGGCCCTGTGACTCTATGACGCGCATGATGAATTGCGTCAACCTGCGTAACCCTTTCGCCTCGCGCGGCGGCCTGTATTGATCGTGCACGTGCAACTCAAGTCCAGGCTCCAACTCAATCCTTGACCACGTCCCCGTGTTGGCACTCGCGCTCGGCGTCTGCGGCGCGGACTGTGCCAGCGACTCTATTGACGACACACGGCGCGCGGCCTGCGGCGCGGGCTGACTCCGCGGCGTTGCCGGGGACTTAGTCAATAACTGTTCGAGATAACTCAGCGCCTCATTTTTTTTGACCGCCGCGCCGCCCTCCGTGCCAAGCAGCCGCTCCAACTCGCGCTCTGTCCGCCCGTCCACCAAGTCACGAATCTTGCGAATCGGCAGGTGGTCTGCCTGCAACTTCTTCACCACCAGAAGCTGAAGCAAATGCCTGTAGCCGAAAACAGAGGCCGTCCCCTGCTTGTCATCCGCCGGGGAGACCAAGCCCTCCGTCAGGTAGTAACGAACCGTGCGCTCGTCCGGCACCTCCGTCACCGTCCCGCGCTCCTGCGCCAGACCACTCTCGGACAGGATTTTTGCCGCCTCAACGGCCAGCCCCGCCACCCCAACGTACCTCGCGCCCCGCATCTTTTCCAACGCATCTTTCATCACGCGCCGGAATATACACTAGCAGACATTTCATGTCAACAGTATTTACTGTCAAGATGGTATTGAGGTTCGTTCTGACCCCGAAGGGGTCACACATGATAGCCAGGGGTAAGCGCGTCAGCGCGCCACCCCTGGTCACGCGCCAAACATGAACCGACCCCGGAGGGGTCGCACCTTCAACGTTGAAGGTGCGACCCCTCCGGGGTCGAATCTCTTTCGCTAACGAAACCGGGGGCGGCGCTTCGCTTTCGCTCGCTTGCCCCCGGCTATCGTGTTCATCCCCTGCGGGGATAATTAAGAATCAACCAACTCCTGATGAACTAACTATCAATTCCTTGGTGTCGGCGGGTTGCGCGGCAGCGGTTGCGGCAAGTTCGCGAGCGCGTAGGCGAGGACGGCCATCGCGGCGGCGTTCTCGGCAAGTTCGCGCGGGGAGACTTTGTCGAGGGTGTCGGCGGCTGTGTGGTGGTAGTTGAAGTAAGTGCGCGTGTCCTGCCAGAGGCCGAAGGCGGGGACGCCCTGCGCGGCGATGGGAGAGATGTCGGCTTCGGTTCCTTCGGTGCGGCGAATCAATTCCGCACCCTGGCTTCGCAAGACCTCCGAGACGGGCGCGAGCATCGGCAGCACGTCCGGGTGAACCATGGCCTCGAAGCCGAGCGGGTGGCCCGCGCCTCGGTCGCTCTCGATGGCCGCGTAATGATTGCCCAACTCGGTCGCGTGCTCGCGCGCGTAAGTGCGGCCGCCGACGAGCCCGTTCTCTTCGTTCATCCAGGCGATGACGCGTATGGTGCGCTTCGGGCGAAGATTCAGTTGCTTGAGGAGTTGCGCCGTCTGCATGGCGACGGCCACGCCCGCCGCGTCGTCAATCGCGCCCGTGCCCAGGTCCCACGAATCGAGGTGGCCCGAAACGATGACGACCTCTTCGGGCCGCTCGCTTCCCTTGAGGTCCGCGACGACGTTGTAGCTCGCGGCATCCGGTAAACGCTGCGGCGTCAAGGTCAGATGCAGCCTCACTCTTCCCTCTTTGAGAAGATGCACGATCAAATCGGCATCTTCGGAAGAGACTGCGGCGGCCGGAATCTGCGGCGCGTCCTGCGCGTATCCCATGGCCCCCGTGTGTGCCAATCGATTTTGCGAGCCGCCGGCGGAGCGTACGAGTGAGGCGACGGCCCCATGGCGCGCGGCGGCGCTCGCGCCGGCGAAGCGATAGCCCGCGACCTGCCCGTAAGCGTCCCCGCCGTAGCCTTGCGCCGCCATCTGCCGGTCGAACTTGACGTTGAAGAGGACTATCTTGCCCGCTACACGCTCGCGCCCGAGAGACTGTAGCTCGTTGAAGTCGTTGACGACGACAACCTCCGCGGTCAAACCTTCGGCGGGCGTGGCGACGCTGCCGCCGAGCGCGGTCAGCACGATTTTCTGCGTCGTCCGCGGAGCCTGCCCCGGAAACTCCACCAACTCGCCCGTCTCAAGCCCTCGCACCCAGTGCGGGACCATCAACTTTTCGAGTTTGACTTCCAGGCCGAGCCGCCTGAGTTCGTCGGCCACGTACTCCACGGCGCGCTGCGCCTGCGGTGACCCACTAAGGCGCGGCCCTATGTTGTTCGATAGGTATGCCGTCTGCTTGTAGGCGTAATCGCTCTCAAGCGCGGCCTGCTGAATCCGCTTCATCTCCGAGAGCAGTTGCGGCGAATAGAGGTTCTGCTGGTTCTGCCCCTGCTGCGCGCGGAGCGGGAGGCCGCGGGCTAAAAGCAGGGCGGCGAGGAGCGCACAGACCTTCGAGACTCGCACGCGAGAAGTCGCGGAATACATTCCTTTGCTCATGTCAGACACCTTACGTTGCCCCTCCCCTAAAGGTTCTCAATCGGCACAGGCTCTACGTTGTCGGCCAGGTCGAAGCCGAAGATGCGTGAGTAGAAATAGATTTCGCCGTCGAGCGCGCGCTTGATGTTCTCGGCGCGGCGGAAGCCGTGCTGCTCGCCCTCGAACGGGACGTAAGCCACGGGCAGCCCTTTTGCGCGCAGCGCGTCCACCATCATCTCCGCCTGGTTCGGCAGCACGATCTTGTCTTCGAGCCCCTGGAAGAAGATGACCGGGCACGAGAGCTTGTCAACGTAGTGCACAGGCGAGCGCTCGCGGTAGAGGTCCGCGCGCTCCGGGTACGGCCCTATCAATCGGTCCAGGTAGCGCGACTCGAACTTGTGCGTCTCGGTCGCAAGGGCCTCGCAGTCGCTCACGCCGTAGTGGCTCGCGCCCGCCTTGAACACGTCGCGGAAGGTCAGCGCGCAGAGCGTCGTGTAGCCGCCCGCGCTGCCGCCCGTGATCATCAAACGCTCGCCGTCCGCCAAGCCCCGTTCGACCAGGTAGCGCGCGCCGTTGGCACAATCGTCCACGTCAATGATTCCCCAGCGGTCGTTTAGACGGCGTCTGTACTCGCGCCCGTAGCCAGTGCTCCCGCCGTAGTTCACGTCGAGCACGCCTATGCCGCGGCTCGTCCAGTATTGAATGCCGAGCGCGAGCGTGGTGGTCGCGGCCGAGGTCGGCCCGCCGTGACTCTTGACCAGGAGCGGCGGCTTCTCGCCTTCGGGCGCGACGTAATCACGGTTGCGCGGCGCGTAGAAAAAGGCGTGGGCCGTCTTTCCGTCTTCGGTCGGAAACTCTATCGCCTGCGGGACGGAGAAATAGCCCGCATCAATTTGCAACTCGTTCGAGCGGCGCAGGACTTCCTTCTCGCCCGTGCGTAAATCCAGCCGGACGATTGACGCCGGCCCGGTCGGCGAGCCGCCGCGAAAGACCGCGTGTGTCGCGTTCGCGTGCACAGAGCTGATGTCGGTGTAAGGCGTCTCGATATCGTCGAATTGGCCCGAACGCGTGTCGAGCTTCGCGAGGCGCGAACTGCCGCGCTCAATGTAAGTGCAGATAATCGTGTCGGCGGACGCGAACGCGTACATGGAGATGCCGAAGACCCACTGTGGCATCCCGAACTCGGCGGCCAGCTCGTGAATTGGCTCAGCCTCGCCGTCTTCCTTCCTCCTGTAAAGATTCCACCAGCCGCTACGGTCGGAGACGAAATAGGGCGTCCCGTCCGGCGACCACTCGGGCTGGAAGATTGATTCCTCGACGCCGCCCGCCACGCGCTCTGCGTTTGTGATTGACCCGTCGGCGGCAAACTCCCCCAGCCAAAGCTCCGTCCCGTCCCAGGGCATGTTCGGGTGATTCCACGCGAGCCACGCGAGCCGCTTTCCGTCAGGGCTAAGGCGAGGCGACGAATAAAAGTCGTGGCCGGAAGCGAGCACCAGAGCTTCGCTTCCGTCTTCGAGGTTGATGCTGACGATTGCGTTGACGGCCTCGCCGCCGCCCGTATGGTCCTCGCGCACGCAGACCAGGCGGCGTCGCTCGCCGTCAACGACGGCGTTCGCGTAGCGCATCGCCGCCTCCGGCGTCAGAGGCCGCGGCTCGGCGTCCGGCGATTGCTGTTCATAAATGCGCTGGTCGTCGAAGTTCGAGAAATAAACTGTGCCACTTTCGACCGTGTAATCTCCCCCGCCGTACTCGTGAACGCGCGTGCGCGCGTTGAAGGGCTTGGGCGTCACGTCCGCGGTTTTGCCGTCGGGCGTGCGGCGGACGATGACGCTGCGTCCGGCCTCGGATGGGCGCAGCTCAAGCCAGTAAACGTCCGTCCCGTCGAGCGCGACCGAGCCGACGCCGATGGAGCCTTTGACGATCAAGTCCGAAGTGATGGGCGATTTCCAGGAACCATAAGGCGCGACCGTCGGTGTCTGAGGCATTCAGTGTCTCCTTCAGCGTTTTGTAAGGGCTTCGCGTGATGATACCAAGATGAAAGGCGGAAACGCGAACGTCAGCGAGCGGGTCGGGTGAGCATCCCTCGAACCCGCTCACTGACGCTCGCGTTTCCGCCTTCGCTTTAACCGCGCGCAAGGGCCAGCGCTATCGCGGCCGCCACGCGCGCGTTCTCTTCGAGCAGCGCGAGGTTGGCACGCAGGGTCGCGCCCCCACTCCGCTCGGCCATCCGCGAGAGCAGGAACGGCGTCAACTCGCGCCCGGCGACATTCTTCTTCCCGGCCTCCGCGAGCGCTTCGTTCAGGATTTCCCCTAAAACTTCGGCGGGGATTGCCGCTTCCTCAGGGACCGGCACACAACAGAGCGTTGCGCCTTCGAGATTCAACTCGCGCCGCGCGGCGGCGATCAACGCCACCTCTTCCGGCGAGTCTGCGCGCACGTCAACCGCCAGCCCGCTCCGCCTGGAATAGAAGGCGGGCATCTCGTCCGTGCCGTAGCCGACGACCGTGACGCCGTTCGTTTCCAGCCACTCGCGCGTCGCCGGAAGGTCCAGAACGATTTTCGCGCCCGAGCAGACGACGACCAGACGTGTCTGTGCCAATTCCGGTAAGTCCGCGGACACGTCCGGCAGCGTCCCGCGGTGAACGCCGCCGATGCCGCCCGTGCTGAAGACTTTGATTCCCGCCTGCCCCGCGATCCACGCGGTCGTGGCGACGGTCGTCGCGCCGTCCCAATTCTTCGCGACCGCCGACGCCAGGTCGCGCCGGCTGAGCTTATGAATCTTCTCCTGCCGCGCGATGTATTTGAGTTGGTCGCCGTCTAAACCGACGTGCAGCACACCTCCCAGCACGGCGACGGTCGCCGGCACGGCCCCGCCACGGCGCACGATCTCTTCAAGTCTGAGCGCCATCTCAAGGTTCTGCGGGCGCGGCAGCCCGTGTGCGATGACGGTTGATTCGAGAGCGACGACCGCCGCGTTTTCCGCGAGCGCGGCTGCGACTTCACTGCCGAGTTTGAGACGGTCCGTCAAGCTACTTCTTCTCCTTCTTCTGCTTCGCCGGCTTTTGCTCTTTCTCGTCCGGGGCCTTTTCGCCCTTCTCCTTCGCTTCGGGGTCGCCAGCCTTGGCGGCCGCGTTCTCTATCTCCGAGTTGACCTCGCCGCCGATGAGAATCGCCAGCCCCGTGAAGTAGAACCAGAGCATCATGATGATGAGCGCGCCCAGGGACCCATATGTCGCGCTGTAGGAGTTGAAGTATTTGAGGTAGGTCTTGAAGGCGAAAGAGACCAGCAGCCAGAGCGCGACGCCTATGATCGCGCCCGGCGTCACCCACTTCCACTCCTGCTCTTTCAGGTCAGGCCCGAAATAGTAGATGAGGTTGAATCCCAGCAGGATGAAGAAGAGGACGATGGGCCACTGTACGATCTTCCAGGTGATGGTGAAGACCCCGCTCAGCCCCGCCCACCTGGCGATGGCGTCCGCGATCTCGAACCCGTACAGCAGGAGCGCAAGCGCCACGATAATCAGGAGCGCGAGCGCGACCGTCAAGCCTATGGCGACCACGCGGGTCTTCCAGTACGGGCGCGACTCTTTGACGTTGTAGGCCGTGTTGAGCGTTTCGCTGATCGCGCCCATGCCGTTCGACGCGGCCCAGAGCGTCGCCAGAAGTCCGAGGGAGACTTTGCCCGCGCCCGCTGAATTACTCAACTCCTCGACAGTCTTCGTGACGAGTTCGCCAGCCGACTCAGGCATCACCTGGCCCAGATAGGTGATCAGGTTGTGCCGCAGCTCCGTGCCCTTGTCGGCGAAGATGCCGAGCAGCGCCATCATCACCAGGAGCAGCGGGAAGAGCGCCAACAGAAAGTAGTAAGAGAGCTGCGCGGCGCGTCCCCACACGTCGTCCTCGTTCATCTCTTTCCAGAGGCGCTTTGCGAGTTCCTTCCAACTCAACCCGCCGAATCCCCACAACGAAGGTTTAGGCTTAGCCATCAACGTTCCCTCCTCGCTGACCGATTACGAGACGCCACGCGCGCACCCCGCGCACGCGGGAGCAAACCGCGCACCGCGCCTCACGACAGAGTTTTGAGAAGATTCTTCGCGGCCTACTTTACAACAAAAGCGTCCGGGGCGCGGTCAATTTCTGAGGCGTCGGATGTTCCCGGCTGAGCGGCGACAGGGCG
>CAVQEU010000006.1:5000-103443 GCA_963711585.1 uncultured Acidobacteriota bacterium
AAAGACAACAGTGGACGCAAGGATTGCAAGAGTATCGCCGGAAATCGGTTATTACTTGGCGGGCTTTACGGATGGCGAAGGAAGCTTCAATGTCTCGTTTAGGCCTCGTCATGATTATCCGATTCCTTGGAAAGTCTCTCTTAGCTTCAACGTATCGCAGAAGGATCGAGTTATTCTCGCTCTCTTCAAAAGATATTTGGGCTGTGGCACTCTTCGCGGCAGGCCAGATGGCGTTTGGTATTACGAGGTGACAAACCTCAACGCTATCGTCGAGAACGTGATACCTTTCTTTGAAAGATTTCCGTTCCTCTCTGCTAAGAAGAAAAGAGACTTTGCAAAGTTCAAGCAGATCGTCGTGCTGATAAAAAGCGGCGCGCATTTGACGAAGAACGGTATCCGGCAAATACTCGAAATTCGCAGCGACATGAACGATGGCGGCAAACGTCGCTATGCTCATGTTGACATCCTCGCTTCACTCGTTGAATCCTCAGAGACTACACGCCAAGCATCACCGAAAAGTGATGATGATATAGTCCGATCTTCATGGCGACATGAAGGACGAACGGAAGAGATTCCGCGAGTCGCGTCTGAATCCTTGATGGATTCAGTCGTTAACATAAATGAACGGTCCTAAGGTAGCGAAATTCCTTGTCGGGTAAGTTCCGACC
The DNA here is from genome assembly GCA_963711585.1 of uncultured Acidobacteriota bacterium. GTDB lineage: Bacteria > Acidobacteriota > Blastocatellia > Pyrinomonadales > Pyrinomonadaceae > QHXM01. The sequence goes on from CAVQEU010000006.1 coordinate 5,669, forward strand.
TGCACGAATGGCGTAACGATCTGGGAGCTGTCTTAACGAGAGACACAGCGAACTTGTAGTACCGGTGAAGATGCCGGTTTCCCGCATCTAGACGGAAAGACCCCGTGCACCTTTACTACAACTTGATAGTGGATGCGGGCAAACGATGCGCAGGATAGGTGGGAGGCTTTGAACTCGGCCCTTTGGGGTCGGGGGAGCCAACGGTGAGATACCACCCTTCGTTTGTCTGCGTTCTAACCTACCGCCGTTATCCGGCGGAGGGACATTATCAGGCGGGTAGTTTGACTGGGGCGGTCGCCTCCTAAAGAGTAACGGAGGCGCTCGAAGGTTGGCTCAGGCTGTTTGGAAATCAGCCGTAGAGTGTAAACGCATAAGCCAGCTTGACTGTGAGACGTACAGGTCGAACAGGTACGAAAGTAGGAGTTAGTGATCCGGCGGTTCTGTATGGAAGGGCCGTCGCTCAACGGATAAAAGGTACGCCGGGGATAACAGGCTGATCCTGCCCAAGAGTTCACATCGACGGCAGGGTTTGGCACCTCGATGTCGGCTCATCGCATCCTGGGGCTGAAGAAGGTCCCAAGGGTCTGGCTGTTCGCCAGTTAAAGCGGTACGTGAGCTGGGTTTAGAACGTCGCGAGACAGTTCGGTCCCTATCTGGTGTGGGCGTAGCAGAATTGATGGAATCTGTCCTTAGTACGAGAGGACCGGGATGGATCCACCTCTAGTGTACGAGTTATGGCGCCAGCCGTAGCGCTCGGTAGCTATGTGGAGCATGGATAAACGCTGAATGCATCTAAGCGTGAAGCCAGACCAGAGATTAGTTCTGCCAGTGAGGCTCGTCGTAGACCACGACGTTGATAGGGTGGGTATGCAAGCGTTGAAAGGCGCTCAGTTGACCACTACTAATTAGCCCCTAGGCTTGACCGTAAAATTTACTCTCAAGCAACAAGCACGCTTGGCACAGGCCGCGTGTTAGTCACTATTCGATTCTCAAAGCCCTGACTTACAGGGCGAGAGCGCTCGCCGCGTTTTATATTCCGATTCATACGGCGCGAGCGCACAGTTCTTTTCAGTTTTCCGGTGGTTTTGTCGAGAGGGTCACACCCGTTCCCATCCCGAACACGGAAGTTAAGCCTCTTGGAGCCGATGGTACTGCGCTGGAAGCGGCGTGGGAGAGTAGGAAGCCGCCGGGATTATTTCAAGCAAAAGCCCGCCAGAGTATCAAGCTCTGGCGGGCTTTTCTCTTGATTATAAAACGGCGTGCTTACTTCTCCTTGTACACTCCATCAAACCAAACCTGCGATGGCGGCGTTAGCCCGTTACACGGAGTCAGGTTGCTGGTGATGTGGAAACGTCCGTGACCCGTCGCCCCCGCGCGCCCTCCCGTGCCGCCGGTGATACGGAAAGGTACGCCATGAGCGTTCGAAGCGGCGCAGATGGCGGGGTTCGGCGCCAGCACGAAGGGGTCCCCTTCGATAAAGACCTGATCACCGGTTTGCACATACGTATCAATCGCTTTCAGGTCGAAGACGAGATTGGTCGTGGTGTCGGTGCACGCGGAGAAAACGGCGGTATTGTAGCCGCCCTCCGTGTCAATTCCCGAGCCCTCGAAACTCAGCTCGATGTTTTGCGGAAACGCCCCGCACCGAGCGACATTTGGTCCGGCACTTACCAGATTGAAGCTTGAGCCGCCTTTGTAATTGGGATTGACGTACTTATCCCCTGCGGCTGCCGAAATCCCTCCGCGAACCTGGCCGGCGAGGATCATCAGCCCGGTGAGGGTTAAAAGCATTACTGTGAGTCTGGTTTTCATTCGCTTAAATCTCCTTTTGGGGAACGTAATTTGTGACCTTGTTAATTCTCAGCCGCGGGCGTCGCGATTGAGCATTAACAATCCGAAGCCGACAGCGCTCTTACAATCTCTAAGGCGTAAATCTCGCGCGAAAACTATCATCGAGGAAAATGAATGTTCATGTGAGAGTAGGAAGCCGCCGGGGTTATTTCAGAGAAGGCCCGCCAAAGTGTTAAGCTCTGGCGGGCTTTCCTTGTATCAGCGAACAAAAGTACGGAATCTGGAGTCTAAAGTCTTGAGTCCCGAGAGAGAATGATTTTAGACTCCAGACCCTGGACTCCAGACTTTTTTGATGTCGTTCAGCACTTTCTTCAGAGTCTCTTCCTACGCGATGGTCGGCTGCGGCGCGCTCGCCCTGGCCGTCTCCGACGGGCTGAGCGCGGCACTCGCGGCGCTGTTCGGCGTCGTGCTCGTCGTCGCCTGGAAACTCGAAGGGACGCGCTGGCAACTCCCCGAGCGCGTCGGCCTCGTCGTGGTGCTGCTCTCGCTCCCGCTCTTTTATCTCGACTGGCAGTTCCTCTCCGGCGGGACGACGAGCGAGAAGGTGGGCGTTTCGGCGCTCGGCCACCTGATACTTTTTCTCTCCGCCGTCAAACTTCTACAAGTCAAGGCCGACCGCGACTGGGTCTTTCTCTACCTGATCTCCTTCTTCGAGGTTCTGCTCGCCGCGGGCCTCAGCGTCAGCCCGCTCTTTCTCCTGTCGCTCGTCCTCTACGGATTATTCGCGCTCTCCACGGTCCTCGCCTTCGAGATCAGGAAGGCGAGGCGCGGCGTCAAGATTACGGAGACGCGACTCCTGGTCGCGCCCGATTCGACGCTCTTCCGCCGCCTGACGCGACGCAAAGCCGATGCAGCCCATCACAACGGAGAGGCGCGCCGCCTCCCGCTCGTCTCGTTTCTACTGATGCTGCTCATCTTCGGCCTTGCGCTCCCGCTCTTTCTGATAGTTCCGCGCACGGGCGCGAACGCCTTGGCGCGGACGGGCGGCGGCGCGCGCGGTTTCGTGGGCTTCTCCGAAAACGTCACCCTTGGCGACGTGGGCCGTCTTCAACAGAGCGACCAACTCGTGATGCGCGTCCGCGTGGAAGACGCCCGGCCGGCCGTGACCGCTGGACTGCGCTGGCGCGGCGTGGCGCTGGATTTTTACAACGGCCGCGGCTGGGAGCGGACAGGCGAGCGTTACACGTTCGAGCGGCCCAACAACGAGCGCGGCTTCTTCCAGTTGGGCACGACCGAGGACTTGCAGCGGCTGACGACGCAGACCTTCTACATCGAAGCCATTGACACGCCCGTCCTCTTCGCGGCCCCGCGCGTCGTCGCGCTTCAGGGCTCTATCCCTTACCTGCGCAGCGACACCGAGGGCGCTCTCTCCACGCGCCCGCATTATCAGGAGCGCGTCTCCTACAAGGTCTACTCCGACACGGAAGTGCCTGACGAGGAGACACTGCGCAGGACCGCCATCGGCGACGTGCAGTTTTACCCCGCCTGGGTCGCGCGCTACCTGCAACTCCCGGACAACATTGACCAGCGCATCCCGCGACTCGCGCGCGAGTGGATGACGAGCGCGGGGGCCGTCAATCAGTACGACGCGGCGCGTGCCATCGAAGCGCGGCTCCAAAACGATTTCGCTTACTCGCTCGACATGAAGGCGACGGGGCCGGACCCCCTGGCCGATTTCCTTTTCAATGTGCGTGCGGGCCACTGCGAATATTTTTCCACGGCGATGGCCGTCATGCTCCGCTCGCAGGGCATCCCCGCGCGCGTCGTCAACGGCTTCCAGCGCGGCGAGTACAACGACGCGGCCGGCGTCTACACCGTCACGCAGCGCGAGGCGCACTCCTGGGTCGAAGTCTATTTTCCGGGGACGAGTGCCTGGGTCACTTTCGACCCGACGCCGCAGGTCGGGCGGCCCGCGTTCCAGCGCACAGGCATACAGGGCTGGTTCGGCAAATATGCCGAGGCGCTTGAGATGTTCTGGATTCAGTACGTCGTCGGCTACGACAGCCAGGAGCAGCGCTCGCTGGTGAACTCCGTCGGCAACCGCTTCTACGACTTTCGCAATTGGAGCGGCGACAAGCTCAAGAGCCTCAAGGAGACGCTCGCGGGGTGGTTCGGCTGGCTCAGCGTCGAGAACGAGGACGGCTCGGTCTCCTACACGCGCCTCGCCCTCACGATTCTGCTCGGGGTGCTGACAATCGTCGGCCTGGTGTTCCTGGTCAGGAGAATCCGTCGGCTCGGCTTCTGGCGTCTCTTCAGTCGCAAGCAGGCGGAAGACCCGCACGTCTCGGTCGTTGAATTCTACGAGCGCATGACGAAGACCCTTAACGAGCGCGGCCTCCAACGCGCTGCGGGCGAGACCCCGCTTGAGTTTGCCGCCGCGACACAGTTGCCGGAGGCCATGCAGATCACACGCGCCTATAACCGCGTGCGCTTCGGCGACGCCAAACTGTCCGCCGCCGAGAGCAAACAGATTGAAGAATGGTTGAGAAGAATGGAAGGGAAACAGTGATAGAGTGATGAGTGATAAGTGATAAGTAAAAAACCTCTTTCTTTTACTTATCACTTATCACTCATCACTTATCACTTATCATATATCACTAATGAAAAAAGTTGGATTTATAAGTTTAGGCTGCCCGAAGAATCTGGTGGACAGCGAAGTGATGATGGGGAAGCTGCGCGAGTCGGGCTACGAATTGACGACGGATGCGAGCGAGGCCGACACGGTCGTCGTCAACACGTGCGGCTTCATAGAGTCCGCTAAGAAAGAGTCCATCGAAGCCATCCTCGAAGCCGCGCGTCTCAAGACGGAAGGGAAGGCGCAGCGCCTGGTAGTCGCAGGCTGTCTGGTCGAGCGCTACCGCGACCAACTGCGCGAGGAGATGCCCGAGGTGGACGCCTTCATCGGCACGGGCCAGATTAACGAGATTACGGAAGTCTGCGACGAGCGGAAGAACTCCCGTCAGCTTCCCGTCCTTCAAACTCCAATCGGCAATCAGAGTGCGACTTACCTTTACGACGAGTCCACGCCGCGCGTTTTAGCGACGCCCGGCTACACCGCTTTCATCAAGATCGCGGAGGGTTGCGACCGTCCCTGCGCCTTCTGTTTCATCCCGCAGATGCGCGGCCATTTCCGCAGCCGCCGCTTCGGCTCCGTGATGAACGAGGCCGAAGCATTGGCGAAGAAGGGCGTCAAGGAGATCGTGCTCGTCGCGCAGGACTCTTCGCGCTACGGCGAAGACCTGGGCGAGCGCGACGCGCTGGCACATTTACTGCGGGAGCTGTCGCACCTCGAAGGCATAGAGTGGGTGCGCGTGATGTACACCTACCCGACGCACATCTCGGACGCGTTCCTGGACGTGCTGGCCGAAGAGCCGAAGGCCGTCAAGTATCTGGACATGCCTTTGCAGCACGCGTCGCAGAACGTCCTGAAGCTGATGAAGCGCGGGGGCAACCGGCAGAGTCTCGAACGCCTTATCGAGCGCGTCCGCCGTCGTGTTCCCGGCATCGCTGTCCGCACGACTTTCATCACAGGGTTTCCGGGCGAGACCGAAGAGGATTTTGAGGAACTGCTCGCCTTCGTCCGCAACGTGGAGTTCGACCGCGTGGGCGTTTTCACTTACTCGGACGAAGAGGGCACGCCCGCCTTTGATTTGCCGAACAAGGTTGACGCGCGCACGGCGAAGCGGCGTCGCACACGCTTGATGAAAGAGCAGGCGCGCATTTCGCGGCGGCGCAACCGCGCGCGCGTCGGCTCAGTCGAGCGCGTGCTCTTCGAAGGCGCGGCCAGGGAGACCGAACTGCTCTGGCAGGGGCGCATGGAGACGCAGGCCGCGGACATAGACGGCTGCGTCCTCATCAACGACGCGCCCGAGGGCTTCGAGCCCGTGCCGGGCCAGTTCGTCAACGTCCTGATTACCGAAGCACACGAGCACGACCTCGTCGGACAAATCGTTTAAGAAGGGATGAGGGATGAGTGATGAGTGATGAAGTAAAGAAAGACTGTTTTTATTTCATCCCTCATCACTCATCCCTTATCACTTATCATTCCGATGCCACTCGTTGTTAAAGAGTCTAGCGACGAACTTAATCCGAACGTCATTACAGCGGGTGGAGCCGCCGTGCGTGCGCCGCGCCGCAGGACGCTCTCGAATTATCTGGCTCTTGCGCTGGCGACGTGGGGCGTCGGTTACATTCCGGGCGCACCGGGAACCTACGGTTCAGCGGTCGGCGTCGGCCTCTACCTTCTAGTACAATCGGCGGGCGCGCAGGTTTCCGCATCCGTGGCGGCGCGTGGGTGGAATGCGGCCGCGCTCGCTTCGCTGCGCGTGACGTTCATGCTGCTGCTCATCGCGGCAGTCACGCTCGCGGGCGTCTGGGCCGCGACGCGCGTTGAGAAATTATTAGGGCGCAAAGACCCTGGCGTCGTGGTCGCGGACGAAGTCGCGGGGCAGTTAATCACTTTCTTGTTTGTGCCAATGAACGCCGGCTGGTGGGCCATTATCGCCGGCTTCGTCCTGTTCCGCCTGTTCGACATCTTTAAGCCGTACCCGATTCGCCGCCTGGAAATGCTCGAATCGGGCCTCGGCGTCATGGCCGACGACGTGCTCGCGGGCGTTTACGCGGCGATTGTGATGTCGCTGCTGGTATCAATTCAAGCGTTCTTATAAAGAAGGAGATCAAGCATGGAGACCAAAGACCCTAAGTCAACGGAGACCGCCGGCGGTGACGGGCGGCGCTGTCGAAAGCAAAGACCCGAAGGCCGACGCCACTAGCAGCGAAACACTGAGCGACGTGGAAGAGACTGAAAAAGTGTCCGAAACGGGCGGGGACACGGCCGACACCAATGAGCAGTCCCCGGTCCCGTCTCCCGACGGCGCGTTCGACGAAGGGAGAAGAGGCGGCGGCCTGGAAGACGCCGGGCCGATGTAACTGGGAAAGGCAGAATCCAGAAAGCAGAATTCAGAATCCAGGAGTCAGAATCCAGAATAAAAGAAAGGCAGAAGAAAAACGGTGCTCAGCCTTTCATTCTGGATTCTGGATTCTGAATTCTGGATTCTGACTCCTGGATTCTGAATTCTGCTTTTCTCCTGGCTCCTGGATTCTGAATTCTGGATTCTGCTTTTATGAAAATTTTTGTCGCTGACGATGTGAGTGAGGGCGGGCTTGAGCCGCTCAAGGCCGCGGGCTTCGCGGTGGAGAAGAGGACCGGGCTCAAAGGGGACGAGTTGCGCGAGGCCGTCGCGGACGTTGACGGCCTGGTGGTGCGTAGCGAGACGAAGGTTACGTCCGACTTGATGGACGCGGGCTTGCGTCTGCGCGTCATAGGGCGCGCGGGCGTCGGCGTGGACAACATTGACGTGCCTGCGGCGACCGCGCGCGGCATCGTCGTGATGAACGCGCCGGACGGAAACACGATTACGACCGCCGAGCACACCATCGCCCTTTTAGTCTCGCTCGCGCGGCGCGTGCCGCAGGCCGCGGCACACCTTCGCGCGGGGCGCTGGGAGCGCAAGCGTTTCGTCGGCGTAGAGCTGCAAGGCAAGACGCTCGGCATCGTCGGCCTGGGGAGAATCGGGCGGACGGTCGCGGCCCGCGCGCGCGCCTTCGGCATGACCATTGTGGCCTACGACCCGTTCGTCGCGCCCGACCAGGCGCGCGACCTCGAACTGGAAATCCTGCCGCTCGACGAAGTCTTCAGCCGCGCGGACTTCCTGACCGTGCACACCCCTTTGACCGCCGAGACGCGCGGCATCATCGGCCCGCAGGCGTTCTCCAAGATGAAGCGCGGCGTGCGAATCATTAACTGCGCGCGCGGCGGGCTGGTTGACGAGCGCGCCCTGCTCGCGGCCATCAAGGAGGGGACCGTCGCGGGCGCGGCCCTTGACGTTTTCGAACAGGAGCCGCCGCCGGCTGACCATCCCTTGCTCGTGCTCGAAGAGGTGATTGCAACGCCGCACCTCGGCGCGTCCACGAAGGAGGCGCAGGAGGGCGTGGCCGTGACGGTGGCCGAGCAGATGCGAGACTACCTTTCGACGGGCGCGCTGCGCGGCGCGGTCAACGTCCCGGCGGTCGGCGCGCAGGAACTGAACGCGCTTCAGCCTTACCTGGCGCTCGCGGAAAGTCTCGGCCGCTTCCAGGCGCAACTCGTGGACGACGCGGTGCGCGAGGTCCGGCTCGAATACGCGGGTGAGGTCGTTGATTTGGACGCCGCGCCCGTGACGCGTGCCTTTCTGGCGGGCTTGCTGCGCGACGTGAGCGCGCGCGTCAACGTCGTCAACGCCTTCCTCATCGCGGAAGAACGCGGCATCACCGTGACGGCCTCTTACACGCGGGCGGGGGCCGACTCCGCACCGGCCATACGGACGGCGGTCGTCACGACCACGGGCGAGCAGCGCGTCGCCGGCACGCTCTTTAGCGGCGCGGGGCAGACGAGCGACGGGCGCATCACGGAGATTAACGGCTTCCGCATCGAGGCGACCCCACACGGCCACATGCTCGTCACGCGCAACCGCGACGTGCCGGGCGTCATCGGACGTATTGGCACACTCCTCGGCGAGCACAACGTCAACATCAGCCGCTTCCACCTCGGAAGGCGCGAGCGCGGCGGCGAGGCCATGGCCGTCGTCGAAGTTGACGCCGCGCTCGACAACGAGACCCTCGACAAGCTGCGCTCGCTGGAGCAGGTCGTCTTCGCGCGTCAGATAGAACTCTGAGCAGGCGGGCGTTCATGTGACTCCCGATAGGATGCTTTCAGTAGGACGGCCCCACTTCTAACGCGCATCCCGCCAGATAGAGCTTTAGGTAAGGCGAAAGGGAAGACCCTGAAAGGGTCTGACATGATAGCCGGGGGCGAGCGAAGTGCGCGTGAGCGCACGAAGCGCCGCCCCCGGAAAGGATGAGGAAAATGAATCCGACCCCGGAGGGGTCGCACCTTCAACGTTGAGGTGCGACCCCTCCGGGGTCGGATTCATGTTTGGCACATGACCAGGGGTGGCGCGCTGCACGCGCTTACCCCTGGCTATCATGTTTGACCCCTCCGGGGTCTTCATTTTTACCTTCTTCCTTTTGCCCTCTACTCTATGTCAAAGGTCGCCTGTTGCGTGGCGCTCGTCTTGGCGGTGCGGTCGTTGATTGTGACCTGAAGGACGTAGCGGCCGGCGGGCAGGTTGTTCAAACGGATGTCGGCCCCGTAGGGGATGCGCGCGAGGTCCGTGCCCTGCGGTGTGCCAATTTTCCGCGCGGGCGTGTTGACGACCGTCTGCCCCTCGCGCGAAATCTTAATCTGCGCTTCCAGGTCGGGGGCGGCGTTCGCGACAGTCGCGGCGTTGTAGACGAGTGGTCAGGAAGTTTAGGTGCGAGCCCGCCTTGAACCGCCGGTCAACGCTGAACTGCACCTGGTCCGGGGCGGCGGCGGCCGCAGGCCCCGCGTCTTTCCGTTTGGAGCCGACGAACTGGCCGCCGATCATCAGGCTGCTCATGGTCAGGCGCTTCGATGAGAGGTCTGGAATCTCTATCCACTGCGCGGCGCTGCCGACGCGCCCCGTGCGGTCGTCGCGCGCCGCCACGCGCACCTGGTAGAGCCCTGGCTTGAGCGGAATCTTGTTGTTGTAGACCACGCCGGGATTCTCGACCGAGATGTTTTCGGCGAGCGGGTTGACCGTCAGGCGCGTCTTGAAGCCGCCGACGGATTTGCCCTGGTCGCTGAGCACCACGCCCGCCAAATCAATCGCCGCCGCCTGCTTGCCGTCGTCGCCGTAACCCAGCACGTTCGTCGCCATCTGCATGGAGGCCGTCAGTACTGGGCCAGTTCCGGGCACGTCAATGAACCCTATGGAGAGCTGCGTGGGCAAGCCTTTCTTCGGGGACGTGGAGAGCATGGCAGACCTGATGTCCGCTTCCGGCCCTTTGGCCGTGCCGGCTGTGGCGGCCGGTCCATTAGCGTTGGTCGCGGGGGGCTTATCCTTGGCGGCTTTCGCGGCGTCGGCCGCGGGTCGGCCCCGCAGGAAGCCCCTGGGCAGTCGCACGGTCAGGTCCGGGCGGCCAATGATGCTGACCTCCACGCGCTTGAACTTCGCGCCCTTCTGCTCTTCGGTCGGGGGACGCCACGCCAGCAGGTAATAGTTAGAAGTCTCGTCGAGCATCCGCGCGACCCAGGAGTCGAAGTAGTTCTGGTTACTCAGGAAGCGCCCGCCCGTGTCACCAGCCAGCGCGTTCAGACCGTCCTGCGAGAGCGTACTCTCGCCCACGCTCGCGCGGTCCAGTTGTCCTTTCGGGTCGAACGGCCTGTCGCCGGTCGCGTCCGCTATCGGCGCGAAAAGCCCGCGCGCGTCAATCGTGTAGATGACGCTGCCCGTGCGCGTCGCCGTGTCCGTGACGCGCTGCAACTGTGCGTTGGCCCCGCCCACCTCTCTCCTGGTGTCCAGGTAAAAGCCTTCGGAGATGAAGAAGACGAGCTTGCGGCCGGGTATCTGGCCGATGCTGTTCACCCAGTTATCGAGCGAGGCGAGCGTCGTTTCCGTGACGGCTTCGACGCCGAACATGATGTTGTTGGCGCGCGACTTGACCATCTCGTAGACGGCGTTACGATTCACATTCCTGCCCGACACTTTCTTGGTCGCGAACCCCTCAATAATTTTATCCACGTAATAGTCCGCGGCCTGGCGGTCGCCGTGCATGATGCGTATGGCTAGGAACTCGGTCATGGGCGGCTGCTCGCCGTCGCGGTTGCTCAAGGGGACGGGCTTGAGGCGTTCGAGCGCCGCGCGCAGCACGGCCCTGTTGTCCGTGAACTGCTGAAGAAAGCCCATCTGCCCGGTCGTGGAGACGAAGGCGACCTGATCGCGCGAGGTCATCTGCTCGTTGATGAAGTGCTTGAGCGCTGAGCGCGTGCGCCCCAGGCCGTCGAGCGAAAGATGCAGGTCGTCCACGAAGAAGATGACAGTGCGCCCGCGGTAAGAAGAAGAAGCCGCGTCCGCGACGCCCGCGCCGGCGGCGAGCGCCGCCTCGACCTGTTTCTCCTCGCGCGCGGTGCCGGCCGTCACGCGCTCGAAGAACGAAGGCGTCACGGGCTGGCTGTCAATTTTGAGCACGAACTGCTCCGGCTTCAAGCCGTCAACGAAGCGGCCCTGCTTGTCCACGACGGTCACGCCCGTCTGCACGAGTTCCGTGCTGACGCGCACAACGTCGTCCGTCTTGTCCTGCTGTGGGCTCTGTTGGCCGAGAGCGTTCGGGCCGGCGGCGACGGACAGGGAGAGCACGGCGATGAGAGAATGCCTGACGAGATTTTTGGGCATTTTCACGGGCTTTTATTCACTCAGCTTCGGGCTATTCGATCTCGAACGCGGCGCGCTGCGAGGTTCCGCTCTTGCCAAGGCGGTCAATGGCCGTGAGCTTCAACTCGTAATGTCCGGGCGTCAGCCCCTCCAGGGGCAACTCAGCCGCGTAAGGGATGCGCGTAAGGTCCGTGCCCGGCGTAACCTTCCGCAGCGCGGTCGTGACGACAGGCTTATCGTCGCGGATGATTTGCACCTGAATCGCCACGTCCGGCGGAGCCGCGCCGTCCTGTCCGCGCGCGGCGTTGTAGATGAAGGCCAGGAAGCGCAGCTTGGACGTGCGCGCGAAGCGCCGGTCCGCGCTCAGCAGTGCCTTAGCCAGGTCCGCCGATTCGGCCGCATTGGCCGCCTCCGTCGCCGCGCCCGCCGCGCCCTTCTTCGCTTCGCCGAGCAGCAGACCGCTCATAGCGAGCTTGTGTTTCGAGAGGTCTGGAACCTCTATCCATTGCATGGCGCTGCCCGTGCGCCCGCTCTTGGCGTCGCGGGCCGAAACGCGTACCTGGTGGAGGCCGGGCGCGGCGCGAAACTGGCCCGTGTAGACGATGCGCCGACGCGGCGCGGGAGCGCCACCTGCCGGGGCGGTCTGGCTGTTCTCGCTCGCTGACAGTCGTTGCCTGAAATTCGACACGGGCTTGCCGTCGGCGTCATAAAGCACGCCCACCACGTCAACCACCGAGGGCGTCTCCGCGCCCGCAGTCTTCTCCAACGCCTCGCCCCCCACCTGCATCATCGCGGTCACCACCGGGCCGACGCTCTGCACGTCCATGTAACTGAGCGCCAGCGTGGTCGGCAAATCCGTCTTCGGGTACATGGCCCCGAGCGCCTTACGCAGCGCCTCTTCTTCGGGGGCCGCGGCCGGGGTGCTCGTGTTCTGCGCGGGCTTGTTGCGCGCCCTCGCGTCCGCCACGGGCTCTACGTCGAAAAAGCCGCGACGCACGCGCACGGTCAACTCAGGCTGCCCCTTGATGCTCGCCTCTATCCGGCGAAACTTGCTGCTGCTGCCTCGCGCCTCGCCCTCGGGCCGCCACGCCAGCAGGTAATAGGTGGAAGTCTCCTGAAGCGCGGTCTCGACTCCACGGCTGAGAGAGTTCGAGTTGAGCAGGGCGCGCCCGCCCGTGTCCGCGGCGAGCGTGCGCAAAGGCTCCTGTGATGCGGTGGTCTCGCGCGCCCCTGTCGTCATCACGACTCCGGTGTTGTCGCCCGTCATGGAGACGCTCGCGTCGGGCATTCCCGTGACCAGCCCGCGAGCATCCAGGCTGTAGATGACGACGCCCGTGCGCGCGGCGGCGTCCGTGATGCGCCGCAGCTTATCCGGCACGTTCTCGACGCGGTTGGTTAGATAGAAACCGTCTGAGATGAAGAAGACGAGCTTGCGGCCTGGCAGCGGGCCGGCCGAGCGCGCCAAACTCTCAAGCGAGGAGAGCAGGTTGGTCGTCACAGCGGACGATTGTCGTATCAAGCCGTCTGCGCGATCCCTGATCATCTGTTCGAGGCGGTCGCGCGACATCTGCGGCAACTCGCGCGCTAGCTGCTCGACGAAGAAGTTGAGCAACTCCTGGTTGGCCTTCTCGTTTATTTCGAGCGCCTGAAAGACGTTCATCGGCGGGCGCTCCATATCTTTCACCTCAAAGGAGCGGAAGTTGAGGCGCTCGACCGCCGCGCGCAGCACGGCCTTGTTGTTGGTCAGTTGTTGCAGAAAGCCTATCTGGCCCGTCGCGGAGGCGATGGCGATCTGATCGTTCTGGCCCATCTCTTTGTCTATGAACTCTAACAGCGTCTTACGCGCGCGCGTCACGCTGTCGGCCGCCATGTGTGTGTCGTCCATAAAGAAGAAGATGATTCTCCCGCGGTCGGGCGGCTTCGGGGCCGCGGCTGTCGTGCCGGCAGTTGCGCCGGCCGTTGTGCCGCCAGCGCCGCCGCGCGCCGCCGCCAGCCGCGCGGCCTCGTCCGCCGTGCCGGCCGTGACTTTGTCGAAGAACGAAACCTGGACTGGCTTCCCGTCAACTTTCAGCTCGAACTGGTCGCGCTGCAAGTTGTCCACGAAGCGGCCCTGTTTGTCGAAGACCGTCACGTCCGTTTGCACCAGATCGGTGCTGATGCGTATAACGTCATCATCCTGCCCGGCCGGTTCCTGCGGCTGTTGGGTTTGCGCTAATGTCAGAAGCGGGCCGAAGGCGACGAGGAGCGAGAGCAGCGCACAGGCGCGCACGGCGACAGGGAGTTTTTTGTGGGCCATAATCTAAGGTTGACTGAAAAAGGGAAACACCGGGGATTGACGCGCGAGATAATATCACGGCGGGCGCCAAGTCATTAAGCAAACTTTTACGGGCCGCAGGCCGTATAATGCTCGAACGAAAACCAAGGCGCTAGAATTCCCGGCGCTGAATCATACGCCAAAGAAGAGAAACCTGATGAGCGAGAACGTAGACACGCTGACGCTTTCAGGCGTCACCAAGCGCTTCGACGAATTCACGGCCGTGGATGACCTCTCCCTGCGCGTCCGCGCGGGCAGAATCTTCGGCCTCATAGGTCCGAACGGGGCGGGAAAGACGACCACCATCCGCATGATCGTCAACATCACCGTTCCCGACGAGGGCAAGATAGAACTCTTCGGCCGAGAGATGACGCCCGAGTTGCAAGACCGCATAGGCTACCTGCCGGAAGAGCGCGGCCTCTACAAGAAGATGAAGGTCGTGGATCAACTGCGCTTCTTCGGCGAGTTGAAGAACGTCAAGGGGAAGAAGGCCGAGGAGGCGATTGACCGTTGGCTGGAAAGAGTCAAGTTGACGGAGTGGAAGACGAAGAAGGCGACGGAGCTTTCCAAGGGGATGCAGCAGAAGATTCAGTTCATCGCCGCCGTCATGCACGACCCGGACCTGATGATTCTGGACGAGCCTTTCTCGGGCCTCGACCCCGTCGCGCAGGAGTTGCTGAAAGAGGTCGTGCTCGAACTGAGGGCCGAGGGCAAGACCATCATCTTCTCGACGCACCAGATGGAGATGGCCGAGAGGATTTGCGACGACATCTGCATGATTAACAAGTCGCGGAAAGTGCTGGACGGGAGCCTGCGGCAGATTAAGAGCAGCTTCGGACGCAACTCAGTCGCGCTCAGGGCCGAAGGCGGCGAATCGGTGCTCGAAGACAAAGCCCTGGTCGCGAACGTCGAGCGCCACAGCGACGAGGTCGAGGTGCTTCTGGCACAGGGCGCGGACGCGCAGACTCTCCTGAAGCGGCTGCTTGAAGCGGGCGCGACCGTCGGCAAGTTCGAATTGGTCGAGCCGAGCCTGAACGACATCTTCATAGCCAAGGTGGAGGAAAGCGAATGACAAAATTCCTGGCCGTCGTCAAACGCGAGTACATGACGCGCGTGCGCACCAAGATGTTCATCGTCTTCACCATCCTCGGCCCGCTGATGGTGTTCCTCTTCACGGTCGTGCCTATCCTGATCGCGAGCATCAAGCTGAACGCCACGCGCATCGCCGTCGTTGACCTGACCGAAGGCGAAAAGATGTACGAGCGCGTGCGCGAGTCCATCCTGCGGGAGAAGGATGATGAGGGCGGCAAGCCCGCGGACGCCGCACAGGGAAACGCGAACGCTGCCCCGGCCGGTCCCGGCGGGCAGGAGGCACGCGTGCCGCCCGGCGCGGCCGGGGGGAATTTCGTCGTCGAGCGCGCAACGCTCGACGGGCGTTCCGTCGAGGAGGTCAGCCGGGAACTCAACGAGAGGGTGCGCCGCGAAGAGTTGGACGGCTACCTGATCCTGCCGCCGGACATCTTGCAGGACGGCGAGGTGCAGTATTTCGCGCGCAACGTGGGCGACGAGTTCACGCGCGAGCAGCTCCGTAATCGCATCAGCCGCGCGGTGCGCGACCAGCGGATGGACGACGAGAGGATTTCCCCGGAGTTGATTGCGAGAATCAACAAGCCCGTCAACATGAACGCCCGCAACAGCGAGAGCGGCAAGCAGGAGTCGGGCGGCGGCTTCTTATTCGTCTTCATCATAGGGTTCCTGATCTACATCATGATCATCATGTACGGCCAGGTGATTCTCGCCGCCGTGGTCGAGGAGAAGGAGACGCGCATCGCCGAGATGCTCTTCTCCTCCGTCCGCTCTTTCCCGCTGCTCTTGGGCAAGCTGGTCGGCGTCTCGCTGGTCGCGCTGACGCAGTTCGTCGTCTGGGCTCTGGCCTTCGCGGCCTTCGCGAGTCTTGGCCCGAGTTTGTTCGCGGCGAAGGGCATTAGCAGCTCGTTGCCGTCCGTCCCGACCATCTTCTTCCTCTACTTCTTCCTCTTCTTCCTCCTGGGCTACTTCGTCTACGCGACGCTCTACGCGCTCGTCGGCTCGGTGGTGACGACGACGCAGGAGGGTGGGCAACTCGCCATGCCCATCCTGTTCCTGCTCATCATAGGCTTCTACTTCACCTTCCCGCTCATCCGCAGCCCGAACTCCGGGCTGGCCTTCTGGGTCTCGATGGTTCCGTTCTTCTCGCCGATCACGATGATCGTGCGCATCGTCACGCAGACGCCGCCCCTCTGGCAGATACTGCTCTCGCTCGCCATAGGTTATGGCACAGTCGTTCTCCTGATGTGGCTCTCCGCGCGCATCTACCGCACGGGCATGCTGATGTACGGCAAGCGCGCGACCATCCCCGAAATCCTGCGCTGGATAAGGCAAACGTGAAGAGCAGTAATCAGTTTTCAGTTGTCAGTTTTCAGTTTTTCTTTTGACTGAAAACTGAAAACTGATTACTGATTACTGACTACTGCCCGAAGGGCTCAATGACGAAGTTTCTGGCGGTCTTAAAGCGGGAATACCTGAAGCGCGTGCGGGCCAAGTCGTTCATCGTGGCGACGATTCTGGGGCCTGTGCTGATGATCGCTTTCATGGTCGTCCCCGTGCTGATTGCGATGCTCGGCGCGGGCGAGCCCGTCCGCCTCGCGGTCGTTGACCAGACGGGCCGCATGTACGAGCGCGTGCGCCAGTCCCTCGTGCGCGAGCCAGGGGCCGGAAGTGATTCCGCGCGCGGCTCCGCGCCGTTAGACATGAGCAAGAACCCGCAGGAGCGTGCGCGCGAGATGGGCATGGCGCTGCCGGGCGATTTCAGGGTCGAGGAGGCGCGCGCCGACGGACGCTCAATCGAAGAGGTCAAGCGGGAGTTGAACGGCCGCGTGTTGAGAGAGGAACTGGACGGTTACCTGATCATCCCCGCTGACATCCTGAGCGCGCGCACGGGTGGAGTATTACGGGCGCAACGTCGGCGACCTGTTCACGCGCGCGCAGTTGGAGGAGAAACTGGCCCGCGCCGTCAACGAGCAGCGGCTGACGGATGCGGGCGTCGCGCAGAATTTGCTGCAAGAGATGTCCGGCCAGCTCACGCTGAGCACGATCAAGGTGAGCGAGCGCGGTGAAGAGAAGGAGACCGAGGCGGCCTTCTTCTTCGTCCTCGGCCTGGGCTTCGTCGTCTTCATCATGGTCCTGATGTACGGCGGGACGATCCTCTCGGCGGTCGTCGAAGAGAAGGAGACGCGCGTGGCCGAGATGCTCTTCTCTTCGGTGCGCGCGTTCCCGCTGATGCTGGGCAAGTTGATAGGCGTCTCGCTGGTCGCGCTGACGCAGTTCGCCATCTGGGGAATACTGGTCGGCGCATTCCTGCTGTTCGGGTTCTCGGCCCTGGCGGCGCAGGGGGCCGCGCCCGTGTTGCCGAAAATCGGTCCGGCCACAATCCTCTGCTTCTTCCTCTTCTTCCTGCTGGGCTACTTCATCTACGCGACCATCTACGCCCTCATCGGCTCAATCGTGACGAACCAGGAGGAGAGTCAGCAGTTCGTCCTGCTCGCAGTCTTCCCGCTGCTCGTGGCCTTTTACCTGGTGTTCCCTGTGCTGCGCGCGCCCGACTCGGCCCTGGCCTTCTGGGCCTCGCTGATTCCTTTCACCTCGCCCGTCGTCATGCTCGTCCGCATCGTCGCCCGCACCCCGCCGCTCTGGCAGATCGTCCTCTCGCTCGTCATAGGTTTTGGCACAGTCGTCCTCCTCGTCTGGGTCGCGGCGCGCATCTACCGCGTCGGCATGTTAATGTACGGCAAGCGGGCCACCATCCCGGAGATTATGCGCTGGCTGAAACAAGCGGGATGAGAAGTAAACAGTTTTCAGTTTTCAGTTAAGAAACGGCGGCACCCGGCTGTGCCAGAATTGGGCTCCGAAGCCATCAAGGTTTTTCTTTTAACTGAAAACTGAAAACTGAAAACTCAAAACTGATTATGGGACTAGAGATCGAGAAAAAATATCGCCTGACGCGCGAGGGGCGCACGTCGTTGATTGACCGCCTGAGGGAGAGCGGGGCGACGCCGGAGGGCGAAGAGTTTGAGGAGAACACGCTCTACGCGGGCGGGCAGTTGGATTCGAGCCGGCAGGTGCTGCGCCTGCGCCGCGTCGGTGGTCGCGCCGTTCTGACTTACAAGGAACGCGGCGATGCGACTTCCTCCGTTAAGCGCTACCGCGAAGACGAAACAAGGGTGGACGACGCCGCGGCCCTGGCCGACATACTGGGCGCGCTCGGCTACACCCCGTCGCTCATCTACGAAAAGCGCCGCGCAACCTGGCAACTGAGAGGGGCCGAGATTGTCGTTGACGAACTGCCCTTCGGCCTCTTCCTGGAGATAGAGGGCGAAGAAAGCGTCATCACAGAGGTCGAAGAGCTTTTAGGTCTTACTGAAGCCGAGGCCGAGATGTCTACTTACCCTGAGCTTGCGCGACGATACGGACAGAAACGGGGCGACGTGATTGAAGCTCGCTTTGAATGATTACACGGTTGCGCGATGTGTCCGTGTCAGTACCGCCTGCGGTAGCGGGCGGTCCTAGCCGAGTTAGTACCCGCCGCTACCGCAGGCGGTACTGACCTGGGTGACACGAAAAAAGCGGCTTCGCTCAGAACGAGCGAAGCCGCTTTCTTGTTTGACTCCGACGTGGGCCGAATTACATGCCCATGCCGCCGCCCATGCCGCCCATGCCGGGCATGGCCGGGGCCTTGTCGTCTTCGGGAAGCTCGGAAACCATCGCTTCCGTCGTCAGCATCAGGCCGGCGATGGACGCGGCGTTCTGCAACGCCGTGCGCGTCACCTTGGCAGGGTCAATGACACCCGCCTTGACGAGGTCTTCGAGCTCTTCCGTCTGAGCGTTGTAGCCGTAGCTCTCGTTCTTCTGCTCACGAACGCGCTCGACGATGACCGCGCCCTCCTTGCCCGCGTTCTGCACGATCTGGCGCAGAGGCTCTTCCAGGGCGCGCTTAACTATTGCCACGCCGATCTGCTCGTCCGCGTCGCCTTCGCCGTCCTTGTTGGCCTGGAATTTTTCCAGCGCCTTGGCCGCGCGCACTAAGGTCACGCCGCCGCCGGGAACGATACCCTCTTCGACGGCCGCGCGCGTCGCGTGCATCGCGTCTTCCACGCGCGCCTTCTTCTCCTTCATCTCGGTCTCGGTCGCCGCGCCGACTTTGATGACCGCCACGCCGCCGACGAGCTTGGCGAGGCGCTCCTGCAACTTCTCGCGGTCGTAGTCCGACGAAGTCTCATCGATCTGCGCGCGCAGGGTCTTGACGCGGCCCTCTATGTCAGAGGTTTTGCCGACGCCTTCGACAATCGTCGTGTTGTCCTTGTCAATCGTCACCTTCTTGGCGCGGCCCAGGTCTTCGAGCTTGACGTTCTCAAGCTTGATGCCGAGGTCTTCACTGATGACCTTGCCGCCCGTCAGGATGGCTATGTCTTCGAGCATCGCCTTGCGGCGGTCGCCGAAGCCCGGAGCTTTGACGGCCGCGATGTTGAGCGTGCCGCGCAGCTTGTTGACGACGAGCGTGGCGAGCGCTTCGCCCTCCACGTCCTCGGCGATAATCAACATCGGCTTGCCCATCTTTGCCACCTGCTCAAGCAAGGGCAGCAGGTCCTTCATCGAGCTGATCTTTTTCTCGTGAATCAGAATCAGCGGATTGTCGAGCACGGCTTCCATCCGCTCGGGGTCCGTCACGAAGTAGGGCGAGAGGTAACCGCGGTCGAACTGCATGCCCTCGACGACTTCGAGCGAAGTCTCCATCGTCTTCGATTCTTCGACGGTGATGACGCCGTCCTTGCCGACCTTCTTCATCGCTTCGGCGATGATATTGCCGATTGTGCTGTCGCCGTTGGCCGAAACTGTGCCAACCTGCGCGATGGCGTCGCCCTTGACGGGCTTCGACAGTTTCTTGATCTCGTCGATGGCGCGCTCGACGGCCTTGTCAATCCCGCGCTTGAGGGCCATAGGGTTCGCGCCCGCGGCCACGGTCTTGACGCCCTCGCGGAAAATCGCCTGTGCCAGAACGGTCGCGGTGGTCGTGCCGTCGCCGGCCACGTCCGAAGTCTTCGAGGCGACTTCGCGCACCATCTGCGCGCCCATGTTTTCGAGCGCGTCCTTCAGCTCGATCTCTTTCGCCACGGTCACGCCGTCCTTGGTGATGGTGGGGCTGCCGAATTTTTTGTCAATGACGACGTTGCGCCCCTTGGGGCCGAGCGTGATCTTGACGGCGTCGGCGAGCTGGTTGACGCCGCGCAGGATGGCCGCGCGCGACTCCTCGCCATGAATAACTTGCTTTGCCATATTCTCTTTCCTCTCCTAACTCGATCTGTGTGGTGAATTGCGGTCCAATGAAAAAAGCGGCCGAGTCTACAGAGACTACTTGCCGCCTTTTTTGCTGCCGCCCGAGCCGGACGCCGCGCCCGCGCGCTCGATGATGCCGAGAATTTCGTCCTCGCGCATGATGAGCAGCTCCTCGCCGTCAATCTTGATCTCGGAGCCGCTGTACTTGCCGAACAGCACGCGGTCGCCCGCCTTCACGTCCAGCGTCTGGCGCGAGCCGTCGTCACGAACCTTGCCCTCGCCGACGGCGACCACTTCGCCCTCCTGCGGCTTCTCTTTGGCTGTGTCGGGGATGATGATCCCGCCGCGCACCTGCTCGCCCTCGTCCAATCGGCGCACAATCACGCGGTCATGCAGCGGTCTAATGTTGGTTGCCATACTGCTTTCACTACTCCTTTCAGGATTTACCGGGAAAATTACGGTATTTTCAGAATAAAAACCTTCTCACCGGTCAGATTTTTAGCACTCTTTCCAGGCGAGTGCTAAAAATATAGCATGCGGCAAGCACTTGTCAATATCAACAGGCAAATGATGAATCGTTAAAACCTGAGGGTGGACGGGCGGGCGATTAATTTGACCCGGTTTGTTATCTGGAGGGGCAGTGAACAGCAACTATTTATGTTTACAAACCTGGCGTTTCGCTGTCTGATAGGACTTTCGCGCGGTTTTTGTTGATTTTCCGGGTGATTTAATGAACTTTCACGCCGAATCAGTGGGCTTGCACGCTGAATAAGTGAGTTTGCACGTTGAATTAGTGAACTTTCGCGGTGATTTAGTCACCTTTTCCAGCGATACAGTCGTCTTTCAGCCGGATATAGCAATCTTTCGCACTGTTATAAGAGAGTTTCGAGCCGATTTTCTCGTCTTTTACGCTGAGATAATCGAGTTTCAGGCTGGTTTTATTGAGTTTCAGGTTGCTAGAGGCAAGTTTCGCGCTGATACGGTCGAGTTAGGGCTTGCGCCTGACACATTTCCTCGGACTTCCGAGTACGAACGTTGAGGCACTTTACTCGAAACTTCTACCTCTAGGGCTGGATTATGGTGAAACCTGAATAAAGACCGCCTGTCGTCCCATAAGCGCCTGGTATTTAGTGCTGATTTACCATGTTAGGCGGCATAGCGGGGTATAATATTAGCTAGCTGGTCTCCACTACCAAGGTAGAGTTACAGAAAAGGAGCATAGGCGATGAGTTCTCACAATGAGAGACAACTGGCAGAATTAATAAGCGTGTTTACAAAAACGACTAATATGCAAACAGAAGCAATTGAAAAGGTTGGAGATGAAATCATGAAGTGGCGTGCATGGGCGTCAGTCCTTTATCTTTTCTTCACTCGTTATTACCTTGAAAAAGAAGACCCAATCGGCTTGCTACAATCAGATCGGGAGTTTCTCGTCAACTGTTGGAAAGAGCATGGACATAGTGTAGAGGTTGCAGGAAATATCGAGGAAATCTATCAAACGCTCACGGGGCTGGTTCAAAATCAGTTGCGTTATAAAGAAGAGACACGGCAGGAAGATTCCGAGGACCCTCTTAAGTATAATAATTAAAAATCTGTCTTAATGCGCGTCCTTTTACTGCCTCTGGTTGATTCGGCCATTCAGGCTACTTTGTAATGTGTGGAAGATTATGCAGAAAGAAAATCTGATTCACCGGATGAATCTCTTCACTACTAAGGGAGTGTGCTTACATGCGTGCCTCCGGAAAGAGGCGTGTTGTGAAGAGGTATCATCAGGAATTGGAGCGCACGAAGAGAGTTCATCGGTTACATCTTCGTGGATTGCATAGATGGCCGATTGCTCCCGTAAATTGCACCTGCGAATTTCAGGTTGGCCGATTTCGTAAGCAGAAAGCATTTGGTTGTGGCCGCCCGCGCTGTCTCCTCTGCCGCTATGAAAAGGTATTTGGCATTCCTTCGGTGAAGGAC
The DNA here is from genome assembly GCA_963711585.1 of uncultured Acidobacteriota bacterium. Taxonomy (GTDB): domain Bacteria; phylum Acidobacteriota; class Blastocatellia; order Pyrinomonadales; family Pyrinomonadaceae; genus QHXM01. The sequence continues at coordinate 27,440 of CAVQEU010000006.1, forward strand.
CGCTGTCGAAAGCAGCATTTTCTTGATTCGCTGAATGATTACATCGACAGAGATCATTAGCGCTTGCGCGCGATACTCTTCTTAGACGGGCGCGCGGGGTGCTCCTGTTTGCGGTAGGTGGAGACGCGCTTGGAGAGCGTGTTGCGGTGTATGCCGAGGATGTTGGCGGTGCGTGAGAGGTGCTCCTTGTGCCGGGCGAGGGCTTTCTGTATGTAGAGCTTCTCGAACTCGGCGAGGGCTTCGTCGAGCATGATCTGGCCGTCGAGCATTTCGTCTATCAGTGCCTCTAGGCGGGCGCGCATCTGCATTGGGTTTTCTCCGAAGCGGATTCGAACCGGAGCGGGCAGTTCAATCATCGTTCATTAAATCCGTGTAGCCGTCATAAAAGCGTGTGCGTACCTCCTGCGAGGTGAACACGCCGAGGAGCTTCGCGCCCTGGGCCAGGAGGGGGGCGGTGCGCGCCTCCGCGACCGAGGTGATGCGGACTGGGAAAGCGGTCAGGGCGAGGTAGAGAATAGAGCAGACGAGCCACCCGCGCAGAAGCCCGAATGCGCCGCCGAGCAGTCGGTCGAACCATTGCAGGCGGACCTGGCGCAAGCCGCCTGTGACCAGCCGCCCGGCGAAAAACCCGCCCGCCAGGGCGACGACGACGATTAAAAGAAAGCCGCCTGCGTTAGCCGCCGCGTCCGTTTGGACGACGCCCAGCCCGCGCAGGATGGAGCCCGCAAATCCGTAGCCGCGCGCGGCGATGACGAGCCCCACAATCAGCGCCGCCACCGTCAGAAGCGAGCGCACGATCCCGCGCAAAGCGCCCGCAACGACCGAAGACGCAACGAGCGTGAGCACTACGAAGTCAAAGAAAGTCATCAGTCAGGAGCCAGGAGTCAGAAGTCAGAAGTCAGGAGTCAAAAGACAGATAATTCTTTTTGCCTCTGACTCTTGACGCTAGACTCCTGACTCCAGATTCTTTCCCGCGAGAAGACGGTAAGCTTCCAGGTAACGCTCGGTGGTGGCCGAGGCAATCTCGGGCGGCAGCGGGGGCGCGGGCGGCTGCTTGTCCCAGTCGAGCGTTTCGAGGTAGTCGCGGACGAACTGCTTATCGAAAGAGGGCTGCGAGCGGCCCGCCTCGTACTCGTCCGCGGGCCAGAAGCGAGAGGAGTCCGGCGTCAGCGCCTCGTCTATGAGAATGATCTGGCCGTCCCTGTCCGTGCCGAACTCGAATTTCGTGTCGGCGATGATGATGCCGCGCGTGCGCGCGTAGTCGCTCGCCTCTTTGTAAAGTCTGAGCGAGATGTCGCGGAGCTTGCCCGTCGCCTCCAGCCCCACGATTTCGCCCATCTGCACTTCGCTGATGTTCTCGTCGTGCCCCTCTTCAGCCTTGGTCGCGGGCGTGAAGATTGGCTCCGGCAGTTGCTCCGACTCGCGCAAGCCCTCCGGCAATTTATGCCCGCAGACTTCGCCCGTGCGCTTGATAGTCCTTCCAGCCTGAGCCTGTGATGTAGCCGCGCACGACGCACTCGACCGGGAAGACTTCCGTTCGTCGCACGAGCATGGAGCGTCCGCGAAGAGCGTCCGCGTGCGTGCGTACGGCCTCGGGCATCTCTTCGACGGCGGTCGCCACCAGATGATTAGGGACGATGTCGTTGAGCCGCTCGAACCAGAAGCGCGAGAGCTGTGTCAGGACTTCGCCTTTGCGCGCGATGGGCGTCGGCAGGATGCAGTCGAAGGCGGAGATGCGGTCGGTCGCCACGATCAAAAGGTGATCGTCGTCAACGCCGTACACGTCGCGCACCTTGCCGCGGCGGAGCAGTTGTAAGTTGGAGAAAGAGGTTTCGAGTACGGGTGCTGGGCTGGGCATAATGTTTTCGGGTCAAAGCAAAAAGTGATTTAGAAGAGCGTTAGCCGGAGCAGGCGAGTCGAGATAATGCTCGCGCCCCGCGGCTTTTGTCAAGATAATAGTAGTCAGTAATCAGTAATCAGTAATCAGCTTTCAGTTTTTAAACTGACTACTGACTACTGATTACTGATTACTTCTTTTAATCTTCGAATCTGCGCGGCGTGGTTGTGCGCGTGGGCTGCGTAAATTCTGAGCCAGTCTTCGGCGGTGTAGCGGCCGCTTTCGGAGTGCGTGCCTTCGCGTTGCCAGTCTTCGTCGGTCATGCGCGCGAGCAGTTGCGTGGTGGTCGCGCGAGCGCCGCGCAGGGCGTCGAGGGCGGGCGCGAAGTCGCGCTCGTTGTAGTTGAAGCGCGTGGCGTAGTCCTCCTGGTCGTAGCCGAGGATGACGGGGTTGTCTTCGGCCAGGAGGCGGCGGATGCGTATGGCGGAATTCATCTCGCTGTCGGCCAGATGCTGCACTATCTCGCACGCGCTCCACTTGCCGGGCAGCGGGTGATCGGTCAGGCGGTCGGCGGGGAAGCCTTCGAGGCTTTTGACGACTTCGTCGTAGCCGGCTGCGTAGGTCGAAATCAGCTCGCGTCTCTCTTCCGGGGTCATTTCGGATTTTCTCCTTTTGAGTCGGGGAACAATGTGCAACAATTCCAGCCATTCAAACGTAAATATCGGTCGGCCTGTTTCAGCAATGACGAGTTCACCCCGCGCCGAATGAATCCTAGCAAGGGAACCAGTAATGATTGTATTCGGTCTTGCCTTGCGACAGAGGCCAATATCTGATTGACGCTATCTTTACACTTTTTGGAGAACGCCATGCAAATTCTACGTCCAACTCGCCTCACCATTCGTGCCTTCTGTCTGCTGCTCATTTTAGCGCTGTGCGGCCCGCAACTCGCGACGGCTCGGCCCGCGCCCCGCGTCCGGCGACAACAACAGCAGCAGCAAGCGCAGCAGCAGAGAATTCCGCCCAGGCAATACATACGCGAGCGCACTTACGACACACGCCACATCAAACTCGACTTGCGCTTCGACTGGGAGCGCGAGCAGACGCTCGGCACGGCCACCATCACTTTCGCGCCGCTCAACACGAACACTAAGACCGTGGAGTTCGACGCCGCGAACATGGCCTTCAAGTCGGTCACGCTCGCCTCGGGCGCTCCGCTCAAGTTCGAGCCGGACGCCGCGCGCGAGAAACTACGCATCACGCTCGACCGCGCCTACCAGCCCGCGGACGTGTTGACCGTCGTCATCAACTACAACACGAACGGCGTCACAAAGGGCGCGGGCATCGGCGGCTTCGGCCGGGGCTTAACTTTTATCAAGCCGACGCCCGACGACCCGAAGAGGCCGAAGCAAATCTGGTCGCAGGGCGAGACCGAATACAATCACTTCTGGTTCCCCTGTTTCGACCACCCGAACGACTTCGCCACCACGGAGATGATCGCCACGGTCGAGAAGCCCTTGACGGTCATCTCCAACGGCAAGCTCCTTGAGACGAAGAACAACTCGGACGGGACGCGCACCTTCCACTGGAAGATGGAGCAGCCGCACGCCTCTTACCTCACTTCAATCGTCGTCGGCGAATACGCGGCCGTCGAAGGAAGTTACCAGGGGATACCCATCTATACCTACGTCTACCCGAACGAAGTGGAGGAGGGCAAAGTCACGGCCGCGCGCCTGCCCGAGATGGTCAGGTTCTTCTCGGAGAAGACGGGCGTCAAGTATCCATACGTGAAGTACGCGCAGACCATGACGCGCGACTTCGGCGGCGGCATGGAGAACATCACGGCGACGACGCAGACCGACCAGATGATTCACGACCGGCGCACCACGCTCGACCGCGACTGGGACGGGTTGCAGGCGCACGAATTGGCACACCAGTGGTTCGGCGATTACGTCACCTGCCGCACCTGGGCCGACATCTGGCTCAACGAAAGTTTCGCCACCTACTTCCAGGCGATGTGGGACGAGCACCGCCTCGGGCGCGACGCCTTTCTCTACCTCGACGTGAAGGGCAACCAGGACGCTTACTTCGGGAGCTGGCGGCAGAACTACCGCCGCCCCATCGTGACCAACAACTACCCGCACAAGGACAGCGTCTTCGACAACTACGCCTACCCGCGCGGCGGCGCGGTCCTGCACATGCTGCGCAAGACGCTCGGCGAAGAGGACTGGTGGCGCTCGATCAATCACTACCTGACGAAGTACGCGCACCAGCCCGTGCAGACCGAGCAGTTCCGCATCGCCATAGAGGAGACGACCGGAAAGCCCATGGACTGGTTCTTCGACCAGTGGCTCTACAAAATGGGCCACCCCGTCTTCAAGGTGACGCGCAGCTACGACGCGCAGACAAAACAGCTCACGCTCAAGGTGCGCCAGGAGCAGAAGCCCGACCCGAACACCGATTACCCGCAGGTTACATTTTTCCGCGCGCCGCTCGAAATAGAGATCGAGGCCGGGGGCAAGCGTCGCGTCGAGAGCATCTGGGTCGAGCCGAAGGAGGAACAGAGCTTCACCTTCGCGGTTGACGCGGACCCCCAGCTCGTACACTTCGATTACGGCAGCACGATTATCAAAGAAGTCGTCTTCGAGAAGCCGACGGACGAATTGGCCTACCAGTTGACGCGGGACGAGGACGTGACCGGGCGCGTCTGGGCGCTCAATCAGTTGGCGAGTCGTCTGAACGCGAAGGAGACCGCCGACGCCGACAAGCAGAAGATAGTGGCGACGCTCGCCGCGGCCGTGGGCGGCGAAAAGTTCTGGGGCGTGCGCTCGGAGTTGGCAACGGCGCTCGGCGGCCAGCACGCGGCGGAAGCGAGCACCGCCCTGCTCGCCGCGACGAAAGACGCGGACGCGCGCGTGCGCACCAGCGCCGTCAACGCTCTGGCGAAGAGCAAGGATCAGCAATTGGCGAGCGTTTACCTTTCGCTCCTGAACGACCAGAGTTACGCCACCATCCGCGCCGCCGCGACCGCGCTCGGCGAGACCAAGTCGCCTCAGGCTTACGACGCGCTGACGAAGTTGATTGACGCGCCGTCGTGGCGCGATCAGGTGCGCGCCAGCGCGCTCACGGGGTTGGCGAATCTGGCCGACAAACGGTCGCTTGAGATGGGGCTTCGTTACGCGGCGGGCGGCAACGACCCGCAGGTGCGCGCCTCCGCCATCACGCTGCTCGCGGCCATCGGGCGTGACGACCCGCGGACTTTCCCGATCGTCTCGCAGGCGTTCCTGGGCAGCGTGGACACGCTCAATTTCCCCATCGGCAACGCCGCCGGCGAGGCGCTGGTCAAACTCGGCGACCCGCGCGGCATAGAGGTCATCGAGCAGGCCGTCAAAAAGGTCAATAGCCCCCAGATTCAGGGCTTTATCAGGCAATTCCAGCAACGCCTGCAACAAGCCCTGAAGCCGGATGCGCAGAAACCTGCCGGGCAGTGAACGAGACGCGGGGACGCGGAGACGCGGGGACGCGGCGATAAAGACAGTTGCTTTTCTTCGCCGCGTCTGCGCGTCTCCGCGTCCCCGCGTCTCTCCTCGGGAACTTAATGCTTGAGTTTAGACGCGTTTACCTGCTATATTCACAAGGTCTGAGGCGCGCCACGCCACCGGCGCCCTCCACTCCAGCGTCCAGAATCGCCATTCTTTGACGATATCACCGATGCCGACAACTGCCGACAAAGGGAGACCGGAGAACAGGGAAGATAATGCTTCGCCCGCCGCGAGCGAGCGCAAGCCGACCCTGTTGGTCGTCGAAGATGACGAAAACATCTCGACCGCTATCAGCGAGTATTTTTCGCGCGCGGGCTACAGCGTCAAGACGGCCTCGGACGGATTGGCCGGCGTGCAGACCGCCTTGCAGGACCACCCGGACGCGGTCGTGCTCGACCTGATGCTGCCGAAGATGGACGGGCTGGCCGTTTGTCGCGAGCTGCGGGAGAAGGTTCCTTACATCCCCATCCTGATGCTGACGGCCAAGGACGACGTGGTTGACAAAGTGTTGGGCCTAGAGATGGGCGCGGACGATTACATCACCAAGCCCTTCTCCTTGCGCGAGCTTGAGGCCCGCATCAAGTCCGTCCTGCGCCGCGTGCGCACGGGCGGCGGTAAAGACGGCGCGAGCGAGGAAGCGCCGATCACGCGCGGCAAGCTGCGCATTGACCCGACCAAGCGCGAGGTGATGGTCGGTGAACGTCAGGTGGAATTGACGCCCAAGGAGTTTGACCTGCTGCGTCTGTTCGCCTCCAACCCGGGCCGAGTCTTTCCCAGAAAATATCTCCTGGAAAAAATCTGGGACTACTCTTACGAAGGCTACGACCGGACGATTGATTCGCACATCAACCGCCTGCGTGCCAAGATTGAAGACAACCCGGAGAACCCGCAGATGGTCCTGACCGTCTGGGGCATAGGCTACAAGTTCTGCGACGAGTAGCCGTGAAGTAGAGCAAGGAAGGTTTTCCCTCCTCATCTCGGGGACGAGCGCCCGAACTCAGGCGCGCCCGTTGACACCAAAAGTTATTCACACCGACGCGGGCGACCATGCGCCAAACATTCCCAGGCGCGCCCCGCTTCCCCTTCGCGGGCAATCAAACTTGCCTGTCCCTGAAAGTATGACCATGAAGAAAGCTTTGTCTGCTAACAATCCGAAGAACGGCGCGCCGAACGGTTTGTCTCTGACCGCGCGCGGGCGGCGCTTCGCGCGCACGCTCTCGGTCGGTCTTCTGCTCGCGGTGGTGGCACTCGTGCCGACGCTGTCGCCGTTCGCGCAGAAGAGGAAGGACGCGCCCTACACGGTCACGGGCGTCACTTCGAGCCAGTCGGGCGGCACGACGGTCGTGTCGGTTTCGGCCGACGCGCCGCTGACGCGCACGCAGACGTGGCAGGACGAAGAAGGCTTTCACATGAGCCTGCCGGGCGCAACGCCGGGCGCGCTCAAGGGCTTGCCGAAAGGTGTGACCGTGCGCAACCTGGGCAAGTCGCTCGAAGTCGTCGTGGCCGTCAAGCAGGGCGCGGGCGTCACGGTTGACCCGCAGTCCAACAGTCTCAATCTGGTCATACGCGGCGGCCTGGACACCTCCAAAGGCGAGGCGCAATTGAGCGCGCCCGCGACTTCTTCGCGCGCGGACGAGAGCGCGCCCACGGACTACGAGCCGCCCGTGCGCGACCGCCGTCCGCTGGCCGAAGCGCCGCCAATTCACTCCTATCCGCAGCAAGCTCAACCGGGCTACGGGCAGCCGCCCGCGCAAATGGGCCAGACTGCTAACGGCTACCCGAACGGGGCCGCCGCGCCGGTTGCGTCCCCGCTCGCCTCGCCGCTAGCGGCGGCTTCACCCGCGGCGACACCCGCGCAACTCGTGCCGCCGTCCGACCCGGGAATTGTGCCAGCGGGTTCACAGCCCGTGGCGCAGGAGAACACGGCCCCGTCCGCAATCTCAGTCACGAACGAAGAGTCTGGCGGGTTCCTCTCCTACGTCTTCTCGCTGCCGGGCGTCATCATCCTGCTGCTCATCGGCGGGGCCGCGCTCGTGCTCGCGCGCAGGCATCAGAATCGGGATGAGGCCGCGGACGAGAAGCAAGAGAAGGAAGCAGAACAAACAACCGAGACCAGCAGTTCCCAAGAGTTGGCGGTCATTGACGAGCGGCCGAAGAAGGAGCGCCGCAAGCGCTCGCGGCGGCAGAGTGACCATGCCATCGCCAGACGCGGCGACGCCGCGAGGCCGGGTGACGAGCCGCATCCGGAAGAAGGTTTGGAGTATCGTCCGGCGAGCGCGCCTGTCGCGCCCGCGCTCTACGGCGCTTACCGCGTGGATCAGGAAGTCGGCAAACTCGTTTTGGGCCAGGCTCACCGCCTCGACGTGCTCTCGTCGCGCGCCCCCGACGACCGCCGCGCGCTTGAGACCTCTTTGATTAAGGCCATGAACTCGTCCGAGTCCGGCGAGGATGGACGACGCCGCGCGCGCCAGGCGCTCGAAGAGTACGGCTTTGTCGCGCGCCAGTGCGCGTCCCTGCTCCTCTCGCACAACGCTTACGACCGCGCTTCGTCGGCGCGCGTGCTCGGCGAGATCGGCGCACAGTCGTCGCTGCCGTTCCTGTTGGAAGCCCTCTACGACACGGAGATGATCGTGCGGACGGAGGCGGTGACGAGCCTCGGCTCTCTGAAGATGCCTTCGGCCATCGGCGCGCTCCTGGACATGGCGCGGCGTCACCCTGAGATGCCCGCCGGGCTCGTGAGCAAGGCGCTCAGCGCCTGCACCATCGAGTGCTTCGATTTCCTTGACGCGTCCTTCCCGAGCGTCCCGCTTCTGGACGTGGGCGACCTGGACGACTTCGCTGTCTCCGGCGAGATCACGCACCTGGACGCTGTGGGCGCGGTCGAGGCGCTGCCGGAGTGGTTCGAGGACGAAGAGTTGTCGGAAGCCCTGGCTCGTTTGGGCGAGGCGGACGTGGAAGCGCGCGCGGCGGCCGCCAGGCGTCTCGCGCAATTTCCAGTGCAGCGCTCCGTCGAGGCTTTGACCGCAATTGCCGCGAACGACCCGGAGTCGGTTGTCCGCTCGGCGGCCGTGACGAGCCTGGGCGAAATCGAGCACGAGTCGGTCTTCGCGCCGGTCGTGATGGCGTTTGCGGACGAGGCGCGCGAGGTGCGCGCGGCCGCCGCTCGCTCGCTCTCGCGCATGAGCTTTGACCGCGCCGAAGGGTACGCCCGGCTGATAGAGAATGCGGACGCCGAAACGCTGCGCCGCGTGGCGGCGGCCTGCACCAAGGCCGGTATGGTGACGCAGGCGATTGACCGCATGATCAGCGAAGACCGTCGGCTCGCTTACGAATCGTTCTCGCTGCTCTCGCTCCTGGCGAAGGCCGGCGAGATAGAGCCGCTGCTGGCGGCCATCGCGGACCACGGGGAAGTCAACGTGCGCCTCGCGCTGATTCGTCTGCTCGGCACGACGGGCCAGCCCGAAGTCGCCACGGAATTGCGCCACCTCGCGGTGCGCGATGGGATGCCCGAGAAAGTGCGCTCGGCCCTGATGGAGGTAGTCTACAAGATGGATCAGGCGCAGCCGGTGTGAGTCAGTGGTCGGTGGTCGGTGGTCAGTGGTCAGTTAAAAGCCAGTAGTCTTCAACTGACCACTGACCACTGAATTCTCTGGACTAAGACGCTCTCGCGTAGCATAATGCGGCACGGTAAAACCCGCTCTTTTTGAATGGAAAGTCTGCCGATGTACACGATGCCCCTCTTGCCCCTCCGAACTAAAAAATTCAGCGTTCCCGCCCTCGCGGTTCTCGTGCTCTTCTTACTGTGGGGCGCGGGGGACGCGAGCGCGCAGCGGCGTCGGCGCCCGGCGACGTCGCAGCAGCAAGCGGCCGCCAACGCCAACACGCAGGCCGCACAGCAGAAGCCGCAGAAGAAGAACATCACGCCGCTCCGCAGCGGCGACACGACCGACGGCTCGCGCATCACGATCACTTCCGACGCGCCGCTCAACGATTATTCTGCCTACCGCAGCGGCGACCGCTACTACGTCGTCATCCCGGACGCGAACGCCCCGCGCGCGGCCGGCGGTCTACGAGGCAAGGGCTTCGAAGACGTGCAGGTGCAGCGGCGCGGCAACGACGCCGTCCTCTCCTTCAAGCTACAGCCTGGGACGAACGCGCGTGTCCAGCAAAGGTTCAACCAGCTCAACGTTGAATTGACGACTCCGGGCGGGGGCCGCACGCCTGCGGCCACGCCGACCCCCGCGACGGCGAAAGCGACGCCGAACCCCACGCCGCAGACCGCGGCGAGCCCTACGCCGCAAGGCACGGCCGCCGGTAACACGAACGCGGCGACTGCCGGCGGGGCACAAACTGGCACAACGCAGACCGTCAACGCGGGCGCGACCAGCCCAACCGTCGTTTACACTCCGACGCCTGAAGTTACTCCGTCTCCGGCCGCGAGCGCCGAAGTCAGTCCCGCTGCGACGCCGCCCGCCGAGCAGGTCGCGCAGGTTCAGCCACCCACACTGACCGCTGATCCGTCCACGACCACTGCGCCCGCCGCTGCAAGCCCCGCGACGCTTGGCACAGTGCTCAGGCAGAACTGGCTCGTCATTCTAATCGCCGCGCTGGTGCTGCTCAGTCTGGTGATGATCGTCGCCGCACGCTCGCGCGCGCAACGCGACGGGAAGGGGGCCGCCGCGCCTGGGAAGCGCAGGCCCACCTGGAAAGAGCGCCGCGCCGCAGTCAAAACGACGGCCGAATTGGACGCAGCCGACGCGGCATCCACGGTCTCGGTCGCAGACTCTTTATACAGTGATCCAAACGCGCCGAAAGCCAAGCCCTTAGCGACCGCCACTAAGACGGTCGTCGTCGGGAGCGCGGCCGAGGCAGTCAAAGAGGAAGAGAAGCTTGCCCCTGTGGCCGCGGCCGATGCGGCTGTCGAAGCTGCCCCGGCAGTTGACGTCGAGCGCGCCGATGCGGAAGTCAAGAACGTGCTCGCGGGCGAAAGCTACGATGACGAGGTCATAGGCTCTACGGATGAGGGCACGCGCCAGTTGGTCGCGGCCGGATTGCTCGCGGCCCTGGCCTCGCGCAACGTCGAGCAGCGCGCGCACGCGCGCACGGCCTTCATCAAGCACGACTATCTAATCGAGACTACGCGCAGCCTGCGCACGGCCGCCGCGCCCGCGGAGCGCGCCGCCGCCGCACGCTCTCTGGGTTACGTACAGGACAAGTCAGTCACGCCGCACCTCGTCGCCGCGCTCGACGACGACGCGCCGGAAGTGCGCCGCGCGGCCGTGGAATCCCTGGCCGAACTGAAAGACCCGGAGGCAGTCGAACCGCTCAGACAACTACTCAAGCGCGAGCGCGACCGCAAAGTCCCCGGAACCTTAATCGAGCGTGCCATAGAGGCCAGCGCCGCCGTCGCGGAGCCGCCCGCCGTCGAAGAACCGCCCGTCGTCTCCGAGCCCGAAGCCCCCGCGGTCGCAGAAGCCGTGGCGGTTGAAGAGGAGACGCCGACGCTCGAAACTGAAACTCCCACGCTCGAAGCAGAAGCGCCCGCAGTCGAAACCGAATCAACGGCGGTCGAGACAGAACGTCCCGCCGCGGCTCTCTACGACGTTTCCGCGACCGAGGTCGCGTCGGCGATAGTCGCCGCGCCCGTCGCCGAAGAAATTGACACGGAGGCCGAAGAAGCCGCGCGCAGGGAAGCCGAGGAAGAGGCCGCGCGCCTGAAGGCTCTGGAAGAGGAGCAGCAGCGCGCCGAAGAGGAGGAGCGCGCACGCGCAGAGGCAGAGGCCCAGCGTAAAGCGGAAGAGGAGCGATTAGCCGCCGAGGCCGAAGCGCAACGCCAGGCCGAGGAAGAGGAACGACGTAGGGCAGAGGAAGAGCAGGCAAGACTCCGCGCCGAGGAAGAAGCACGGCTGCGGCCGAGGAAGAGGCGCGCCTCGCCGCCGAAGAAGAGGCGCGACTTGCTGCTGAAGAAGAGGCGCGGCTCGCTGCTGAGGCCGAAGCCAAACGGAAAGCCGAAGAGGAAGCCGAGCGGCTCCGCGCTGAAGAAGAAGCGCGGCTGAAGGCTGAGGAAGAGGCGGCACGCCTGCGCGCCGAGGAAGAGGCTAGACTGCGCTCTGAGGAGGAAGCACGCCTTGCCGCCGAAGAGGAAGCGCGCCGTCAGGCCGAAGAAGAAGCCAGACTGAAGGCGGAAGAGGAAGCGGCCCGCCTCCGCGCCGAAGAGGAAGCACGGCTGGCCGCCGAGGCAGAGGCGCAACGCCAGGCAGAGGAAGAAGCCCGCCTCGCCGCTGAAGCGGAAGCACGTCGTAAGGCGGAAGAAGAGGCTGCACGGCTGCGCGCAGAGGAAGAAGCTCGTCTTCAGGCCGAAGAGGAAGCGCGTCGCGCGGAAGCAGAGCGGCTTCGTCTGGAAGAAGAGGAGCGCCAGCGCGCCGCAGCCGAAGCCGCACGCCTTCGTGCGGAGGAAGAGGCCGCGCGACTGCGTGCAGAAGAGGAAGCTCGACTCGCCGCCGAAGAAGCCAGGCGCGCTGAAGAGGAAGCACGGCTGCGCGCGGAAGAAGAGGAACGCCGTCGCGTAGAGGAAGAGCGTCTTCGAGCCGAAGAAGAAGCGCGTCTCCTTGCGGAGGAAGAGGCCAGACGAGCCGCCGAAGAAGAGGCACGCCTCGCCGCTGAAGAGGAAGCACGGCGCGCGGCCGAGGAAGAGGCCGCCAGACTTGCGGCAGAGGAAGAGGCCGCCAGGCTTGAGGCGGAAGAAGCGGCGCGGCGTCTCGCTGCCGAAGAGGCCGCGGCAGCGCTCAACGCGGAAGCCGTCTCGCCCGTCGAGGCGGAATACGCCGAAGAAACGAGTCCCGCCGCCGGGTGGGTTGACGTTGACGTGCGCGAGAGCTTGACCGCCCCCGAGGAAGAGGTTCCGGTCGCGCCCGTTATGGCGAGCGCGGACGCGGGCGTTCACGAAGCGGGACAGCTTGAGTTAGAAGACGCCGCGGTCGTCGAAGAACACTCACCCATCAGCAAAGAGCTTGACCGCGCCGTCACGGAGAAAGGCATCGCGGAGTTCGACGAGTTCTCGTCCGTCCCCGGCGCCATCCTGAAACGCCTCAGCTCTGAAGAAGCAAACGAGCGCGCCGCGGCCGTCTCGGACCTCGCGCGCGTCGGCGGCGACGACTCGTTCCGCGAGATCAACGCGGCCTTTGACGACCCTTCGGTCGAAGTCAGGAACGCGGCCGCCCGCTCGCTCTTCAACTTCAACACTGACCGCGCCGCGACCTTCACGCGCGCCCTGCGCGAATCGCCGCCCGAGCGCCGCCGCAAGATCGGCGCGGCCCTCGCTTCGTCTGGCCTCGCCAGCGAAGCCATAGGCCAACTGATGGGCGAGAGCCGCGAGCGCACCTACGACGCCTTCTCGCTTCTCTTCCTGATGTCGAAAGCCGGCGAAGTCCAACCGCTCATGCGCGCCATCGAGGAGCACCCCAACAACGAAGTGCGTTTGGCCGTGGTGAAACTGTTGGCCCTGAGCGGCCAGCAGGAAATCCTCCCCGCCTTCCGCCGCCTCGCGGTCCGCGGCTCGCTCCCGACCGAAGTCCGCTCCGCCGTCATGGAAGCGATTTACCAGATCAGCAGCCAGTCGCCGACCGCTGCGTAAAACTTTGGGCTACTAGTCAAGAGCGTTTCAAAAACCCGTTCTTTCCGACTTTGCGCCTTTGCGTGAGACTATTCCTCACGCAAAGGCGCAAAGCCGCAAAGGAATTGACTCACTATGACAGAAGCGGTCGCGGCGATTTGTCCTCATCTTCAACCTTTCCTGCGGAAGCTCACTGAGCAAGGCTCAACCGTCACCCGCGTGGACAGAGACGCCTGGTCGAACTGCACCCTCGCCGTCGTCCTCGACAAAGGCCCGACTCTCGCACAAGCCCAACAAGCCTTCGACCTCCCCATCGGCCTCAAACTCTGGCACAATACGGACGCCCACTACGACCTCGAAAACGGCCTCGCCTGCGAGACCTGCAAACACAGCCTCTCCTGGCCGAGACACGACAGCGAACGCGACGCGGGCGATACCTGAATGGAACGCGCGCCAGACGGCGCGTACAAAGGTGCATCATGGCTGACGACTTCACATACGACGTCTTCCTAAGCCACAGCTCCAAAGACAAGTCCGCCGTTCGCCCCCTCGCTGAACGGCTGCGCGCCGACGGTCTCCGCGTCTGGCTCGACGACTGGGAAATCCGCCCCGGCGACAACATCCCCTCCAAGATCGAACAAGGTCTCGAACACTCCCGCGTCCTCGTCCTCTGCATGTCAGCCCACGCCTTCGGCTCCGACTGGGCGCACCTGGAGAGCTACACCTACCGTTTTCGCGACCCGCTCAACAAAGAACGTCGCTTCATCCCCGTACGCCTTGACGCGTCCCCCATCAAAGGCTCCCTGGCACAATTCCATTACATTAACTGGCTCCCGGCGGACCGCGAACAGGAATACGCGAAGCTCCTCGAAGCCTGCCGCCCGTCAGCGAAGCCGCTGGCAGTGGAAGCACAGGTCGCCCGCGGGCAGGTCGCAGAAAAAGCCAGCCAGCTCGCTTACAAGGAGGCGATCCGTGCATACGCATTCAGTCTGAATGGAAGGCACGTCCTCTCCGCCGTCGATGACAAAACCGTGCGGCTGTGGGACGTGGAGACGGGCCGCTGCCTGCGTGTCCTTGAAGGCCACACGGGCGTCGTCTGGAGGCTAACATGGAGCGCCGATCATCGCCGCGCCCTCTCGGGTTCCGCGGATACTACGGTGCGGCTGTGGGACATAGAGACGGGCCGCTGCCTGCGTGTCCTTGAAGGCCACACGGGCGATGTTTGGCGGCTAGCATGGAGCGCCGATGAGCGCCGCGCCCTCTCCGGCTCCCATGACAAAACCGTGCGGCTGTGGGACGTGGAGACGGGCCGCTGCCTGCGTGTCCTTGAAGGCCACACAAACAGCGTCTATAGCGTAGCGTGGAGCGCCGATGATCGCCGCGCCCTCTCGGGTTCTGCGGATACTACGGTGCGGCTGTGGGACGTGGAGACGCGCCGCTGCCTGCGTGTCCTTGAAGGCCACACGTCTACCATCATGGACATAAAGTGGAGCGCCGATCAGCGCCGCGCCCTCTCGTGTTCCTCTGATGGCACCGTGCGGCTGTGGGACGTGGAGACGGGCCGCTGCCTGCGTGTCTTTGAAGGCCACACAGGCGTCGTCTTTAGCGTGGCGTGGAGCGCCGATCAGCGCCGCGCCCTCTCCGGCTCCCAAGACAAGACTTTGCGGCTGTGGGACGTGGAGACGGGCCGCTGCCTGCGTGTCCTTGAAGGCCACAATCACGACGTCGTAAGTGTGGCGTGGGGCACCGATCTGCGCCGCGCCTTCTCTGGTGATAGAGTGGGCGGCATCCGGGTGTGGGATCTGTCGGAATTTGTCGCCGGAGCGCAAGCCCCACAAGACTCAATGCCGACCTTGCCGGCTGAGACAGAGCAAGTGCAATACACGAACGCCAAAGTCCTACTCGTTGGGGAGAGCGGGGCGGGGAAGACGGGGCTTTCCAAGCGGCTGGCTTTGAATGACTGGGAGCCCAGCGATTCGACTGTCGGCGCGTGGGCGACGCAATGGAAGCTACCGGTGGCTTCAAGCGACGGCGTTGAACGGGAAATCTGGTTGTGGGATTTCGGGGGGCAGGCGGATCAGCGCCTTATTCACCAGCTTTACATGGACGAGACGGCGCTAGCGGTGCTGGTCTTCGACGGGCAGAAGGAAGACCTCTTCGAGACGCTTGGGCAGTGGGATCGCGACCTCTCGCGCGCCTCACGCACAACGTTCACCAAGCTACTGGTCGCCGGGCGCGTGGACGCCGGCGGCCTGCGTGTCAGCCGGCATCAGGTCGATGCCTTCGCGAAAGAACGCGGGTATACGCAATTCCTGGAAACGAGTGCTAAGGCCAACATCCGCTGCGAGGAATTGAAAGATGCCATTCTCAGCGGAATTCGTTGGGAGGATATTCCGTGGCGTTCCTCTCCGCTCTTGTTCAAGCGGCTCAAGGAGGAGATCGTACGCCTTAAAGACGAGCGCCGGGTGCTGATGCGCTTTAACGAACTGCGTGAGACGCTACAACTGCGTCTGTCCGGCGAATTCACACGTTTCACCGATGAAGAACTGAAAGCGGTGGTAGGGCTGTTAGCAGGCCCCGGAGTGGTCTGGGAACTGAAGTTCGGCCACTGGGTGTTGCTCCAACCGGAGCGCATTAATGCTTACGCCCAAGCCGTCATCCAGACGATGCGCGAGGATGAGCACGAACGCGGCTGTTTGCCCGAGGAGCGAGTCTTGAACGGCGAGCTTTCCTATCACTCCTCTATGACACGCCTGGACGCCGACGAGGAACGGTTTGTCCTGCTCGCCATGCACCAGACGCTGGTGGAGCGTGGTCTCTGCCTGCGCGAACACACGGACCAGGGGCCGCTGCTAATCTTCCCGAGTTATTACCGCCGCGAGCGCCCGGAGTTGGTCGGGCATCCGGCGGTGCTGGTCAGCTATCGCTTCAACGGCTTTCTGGATGACATCTACGCTACGCTGGTAGTTCGGCTGCATCACACGCGTACTTTCGACCAAGACCAACTCTGGCGGTATGCTGCCGATTTCAGGACGACCACGGGTAAGAAACTACAACTCGGCGTGAAGATGACCCGCCGGTCAGAGGGCTCGGGAGAACTAGAGGTCTATTTCAATCCGGCCATCACGACGGAGGAGAAGATCATCTTCAGCAAGTATGTCCACGAGCACCTGCTGCAAAACGCCAGGGACGTGGAACGGCTGCGCCACTATGTTTGCCCGCATTGCGGTACACCTGTGGGCAATCGCGAAGTGGCAATGGAGCGACTGGACACGTGGTTGCAGCATCAGCCTGCGGAAACGGGCGTCGCCGGAAGGCTCAAATCATGGCTTGGCAAGGCGGAAGCGCCAACCATCCTTTGCGCCAGGTGTGAGAACCGAGTGCCGTTGTGGGACGAAATGGAACAAAGTTTTGCCAGCCCGGAAATCCAACAACGCGTGCGTGAACTCCAACAACAATCGGCCGTCGTGCTGGACAGCGAGAGCAAAGAACGCGTGCTTGCGGGCGAGGTGATTTCCGCTGTCTCGCTGGCCGGGCAAATCTGCCGCGAACTCACCGTGAGCGACCACGGTATAGATATGGAGATCGAGTTCAAATCGGATGACGGCAAGGCGACAGGACGGAAGGTCTATTTGCAGTTAAAATCCGGCGACTCCTATCTGAAAAAGCGGAGGAGCGATGGGGCGGAAATTTTCAAAATCGAGAAGGCGCGCCACGCCGACTACTGGAGAGAGCAAGCATTCCCCGTGCTGTTGGTAATCCGCACTTCGGACGGCGAAGTCCGCTGGATGGACGTGCGCGATTATCTGAAGCGCGAAAGCGACAACGGCAAGAACCCCGTCAAGCAGATCGTCTTCGCGGGAGAACGCCTCGACGTGATGAGCGTGCGCCGATGGCGCGATGAAGCATTAAGCCAAGCAGAATGACGCAAAGACGCCAAGCAGTGTCTCGGGTTTAGGAAAGTGACAAGTGGCGGGTGAAAAGTTAGAATCAAGGCTCTAACTTTTCATCGGCCATTTGCTCATTATGGGATTCAATTTACGTTCAGAGTACACGCCGCAGGGGGATCAGCAGCAGGCGATTGACGCGCTTGTGAGGGGGTTGGACGAGGGCGTCAAGGATCAGGTGCTGCTGGGGATTACGGGGTCTGGGAAGACTTTTTCGGTGGCGTCGGTCATCCAGCGGACGCAGCGGCCGACGCTGGTTCTGGCACATAATAAGACGCTGGCGGCGCAGCTTTATCAGGAGTTCAAGACGTTCTTCCCGGAGAACTCGGTCGAGTATTTCGTCTCTTATTACGATTACTACCAGCCGGAGGCTTACGTGCCGGCGTCGGATACGTACATCGAGAAAGAGGCGACGATTAACGACGAGATTGACCGGCTGCGGATGTCGGCGACGCGCGCGCTGTTTGAGCGGCGAGACGTAATCGTCGTCGCCTCGGTTTCCTGCATCTACGGCCTCGGCGACCCGGACGCTTACTACGGGATGCTGCTCTTCGTCGAGCCGGGGATGAAGATGGCGCGCGAGGCGCTCTTGCAAAAGCTGGTCGAGTTGCAGTACGAACGCTCCGACATTGAGTTCGACCGCGGCAGTTTCCGTGTGCGCGGCGACGTGGTGGAGATTTACCCGAGCTACCAGGACCAGGCTTACCGTATAGAACTGTGGGGCGACGAGATTGACTCCGTCTCGACCATAGACCCGCTGCTCGGCGAAGTCCTGCACAAGCACACAACGAGGCTTCCCATCTACCCGAAGTCTCATTACGTGATGTCCAAGCCGACCATCAAGCGCGCCATCAAGACCATACGCGAGGAGCTGGATTGGTGGGAGCCGAAGCTCATACAGGAGGGCAAGCTCGTCGAGGCGCAGCGCCTGCACCAGCGCACGATGTACGACCTTGAGATGATCAAGGAGATGGGTTTCTGTCGCGGCATCGAGAACTACTCGCGGCATCTGACGGGGAAAGCTCCGGGCCAGCCGCCGCCGACGCTGCTCGACTATTTGCCGCGCGACACCATCATGGTGATTGACGAGTCGCACCAGACCGTCCCGCAACTCGGCGGCATGTTCAAGGGCGACCAGTCGCGCAAGCGCACGCTCGTCGAGTACGGCTTTCGTCTTCCCTCGGCGATGGACAACCGCCCGCTCAACTTCGAAGAGTTCGAGACGCGCATCGGACAGACCATCTACGTCTCGGCCACGCCCGGTCCTTATGAATTGACGAAGTCGGCCGGTGAAGTCGTCGAACAAATCATCCGCCCGACAGGGTTGACGGACCCGGAAGTAGAGGTGCGCCCCGTCAAAGGGCAGATTGACGACCTCCTGGAAGAGTGCCGCGTGCGCGCCGAGCGCAACGAGCGCGTGCTCGTGACGACGCTGACGAAGAAGATGGCCGAGGACTTGACGGAGTACTTCGCGGAGGTCGGCGTCCGCGTGCGTTACCTTCACTCAGACATCGAAACGCTCGAACGCATCAAAATCCTGCGCGACCTCAGGCGCGGCGAGTTCGACGTTTTAGTCGGCATCAACCTCCTGCGCGAAGGGCTTGACCTGCCCGAAGTCTCGCTCGTCGCCATCCTCGACGCGGACAAGGAAGGCTTCCTGCGCTCGGACCGTTCCTTGATTCAGACCATGGGGCGCGCGGCACGCAACGCTGCCGGCACGGCGATTCTTTACGCGGACAAAGTCACGGACTCCATGCGCCGCGCGATTGACGAGACGACGCGCCGCCGCACGATTCAGGAAGCCTACAACCAGGAGCACGGCATCACCCCGAAGACCATCATCAAGCCGGTCGAGGCCACGCTCGTCACGGCCTACGAGGCTGACTACTTCAAAGTGCCGCTCAACCTGGACGAGTATGAGGAGTACACGCGCGAGAACATTGACGCGACCATCCTGCGCATGGAGGCCGAGATGCGCGAGGCCGCCAGGCGCTTCGAGTTCGAGCGCGCGGCCGAGCTGCGCGACCGCATCAAGTACCTGCGCGAGCGCGAACTGCAAATGACGTAATTCTTATTCAAAAGCCGTTGCATCATTCATACGCGGTCATTCTAAAACTCAAAGGAGGGGCGGTATGAAGACGTATGCTAACAGGGCGAAGTTTTGTTGCCTGCTTCTGCTGACTCTGGCGCTGGCCGCGTGTAAGCCGGGCGCGAACGCCGGCAAAAGCGGGGCTTCGGCGCAGGGCAACGAGGCCAACGCCGAGTTGTGCCGGAAATACTCATCATGCGGCTGCCAATCCTACGAGGACTGCATGAAGGAGGCTGCGGAATCGCCGGTTTTTGACAAGCCTGGAGTTCGCGAGTGCATGTTGAAGTCGAGTTGCGAGAGCCTGTGCCTGGGTGTCCCGGACGCCTGCATCAATCAGGGCGGCGGGCAGCCAGGTACTAGAACTGCGCCGGGACAACAGAGGTCTAATTGCACGGCCATCCGGTGCAGCAAGAATTCAGACTGCCCCTCCGACTGCTACGGCGGCTGCGACGGCGTCATCTGCTACTCCTTCTGAAAACAGAGCCGTCCTTTGCGCCTTTGCGTCTTTGCGTGAGAATAAGATTTCACGCAAAGACGCAAAGGCGCAAGGCAAAGAGGTCTAGTCGTTTCTTTATGCTAATCAAGACGAGCGCTGACGAGATTCAGTCTTACCTCGCGGACTCAAGCAACATGCGTGGCGGACATGCCGCGCGCGTCGTCTTCCCGGAAAACGCGTCGGAGGTCGCGGAAGTTTTGGCCCAGGCGACGCGCGAAAGTGTTCCGGTGACAGTCGCGGGCGCTGGCACAGGAATCGTCGGCGGGCGCGTGCCGTTCGGCGGAATCGTGTTGGCGACTGAGCGTCTGAATCAAATTAAAGAGATAACACGCGAAGGGGACGGCGGGCGGGCCGTCGCGTGTGCGGGCGTCGTGCTCGCGGATTTTCAGCGGGCGGTCGCCGCGCGCGGCCTCGTCTACCCGCCGGACCCTACCGAGTGGAGCTGCTTTCTGGGCGGGACCGTTGCGACCAACGCCTCCGGCGCGCGCACCTTCAAGTACGGCCCGACGCGAAATTTTATTCGCCGCCTCGAAGTCGCCTTGCCGACGGGTGAAGTGATTAACCTGGAGCGCGGGCGCATTCGTGCGGACGAAAACCGGGTCTTGCGGCTCCCGCTCCCCGGCGGCAAACAGCTCGAAGCGCGCCTTCCGTCTTACAGCATGCCGCAAACGCGCAAGCACGCGTCCGCTTACTACGTCGCGCCGGGCATGGACGCCGTTGACCTCTTCATAGGGAGCGAGGGCACGCTCGGCGTCGTCACCGAAATGGAAGTAACACTTCTGCCGCAGCCGGAGGGCGTGCTGAGCGGCCTCGTCTTCTTCGAGACGGAGGAAGATTTATTGGCTTTCGTCGCGGAAGCACGCGCTCAATCGTATGCCACGCGCGCCCGCGACGAGGCGGGCGGTCTGGACGCGCTGGCCCTGGAATTCTTCGACAGGGAATCGCTGGCCTTCCTGCGCGGGCGTTACAAGCATGTGCCAATTACAGCGGCGGGCGCGATCTTCTTCGAGCAGGAGACGAGCGCGCGGACGGAAGAGAAGTTGCTGGCCGCGTGGCTCGGCCTGCTCGACCGTCACCGTGCGCTTCAGGACGATTCGTGGTTCGCCTTGAACGAGCACGACCGGCGCGAGATGCGCGAGTTTCGTCATCAACTCCCTGTGCTCGTCAACGAGTGGCTGGTGCGCCACGGCCAGCGCAAGGTCTCTACGGACATGGCCGTGCCCGACGCGGAGTTTGCGGGCATGCTCAGGTTTTATCAGGAGACGCTCGGCGAGAGCCGTTTGCAGTACGTCATCTTCGGCCACATCGGCGACAACCACGTGCACGTCAACATCCTGCCGCGCGACGAGGCCGAAGCCGAGCGGGCGCGTGAGATTTACACGCGGTTCGTCCGCCGCGCCGTCTCGGCCGGTGGCACAATTTCGGCGGAGCACGGCATAGGCAAATTAAAACGCGGCTACCTGCGCTTCCTCTATGATGAAAAGCACCTGCGCGAGATGGCCGCGCTCAAGCGCACCTTTGACCCGGCCTGCATCCTCGGCCGCGGGAACATTTTCGACGAGGAATATCTGGTATGAGAATCCGCGCGCTGCTTCTGCTCTGGCTCTGGCTGGCGGCCGTGGGCGGAACGGCGTACGCTCAGCAGCAAGCGGCCACGTCGCCCGCCGCCGAGGGAAGGCGCAAAGCCGTCAGCTACACTTTCGTCAGCCCGAACACGCGCGAAGAATTGACGCTCGCGCAAGCCCTGCGGCTGCTCGACTCGCGCGAAGAGTTTCAATTGATAAATAACATTCGCAAGCTCTCGCGCTGTTTACGGTTGAAGCCTTTGGCCGTGAGGAGGACAATCGGGAGTTGGGCGGACGGCGCGGAGCACGCGGCGCTCTTTCGCGCGTCCGCGGACGAGCCGACGCTGCGCTACGCGGACGCGCGGCTGGGTAAATTGGCACAGCAGAAAGCGGTCCTCTACTTCAGGCGGGACGAGACAGGGGCGGACAGGATGTACGTGCTGCGCTTGCGGCGCGGGCTTCGCAGTCTCGCCTCAGTCTCAAAAACGCTGGATAGGAGCGGCGTGGCCTTTCGGACGCTGGCCCCCGCGGCGCGCGGGCGTCTGCTTGTTTACGTGGTTGACCTGGACGACACGTTGCGCGAAAGGGTCGCCCGCGCGGCCCGCCTGCTCCGCGCCGCGATGAGCACTGTGAAGGGCGCGGGCGAGTTCATAGGCGACGACGCCGACCGGGAGAAGGCGCAGCAAGTGTTCGCGTCGGAAATTAAAAAGTACGAGGACGAAAACCCGGACGCCGCTCGCAGGTGTTCGCAGTAAGAACGAGTTTCAAAGCTAAACTCAACCCTTTGCGCCTTACGTCTTCTCTTTGCGCCTTTGCGAGAAACAAAGCTTCACGCAAAGGCGCAAAGTAAAAACTAAAGGCGCAAAGGGTTGAGTCAAAAGTTAGCTTGAGTTTTTAATTCGACGGACTGAGAAAAGATGCTTCGCTTCACGACCGCAGGAGAATCGCATGGGCGCGCGCTGGTCGCCGTCCTCGAAGGCTTGCCCGCGGGCTTGCCCGTTAACGTAGAGCAGGTCAACCGCGAGCTTGAGCGGCGGCAGTGGGGCTACGGGCGCGGCGGGCGCATGAAGATCGAGCGCGACCGCGTGGAAATCATCAGCGGCGTGCGCCACGGGCTGACTTTGGGCTCGCCGCTCGCGCTCGTGATTGAAAACAAGGATTGGGCCAACTGGACGGAGGTCATGTCGGCGGAGCCCGCCGACGTGCCGCCCGAAAAGTCGCGCCGCGTCAAGCGACCGCGCCCCGGACACGCGGACCTCGCGGGCGGACAGAAATACGGCGCGCGCGATCTGCGCAATATTCTGGAACGCGCTTCGGCGCGCGAGACGGCCGCGCGCGTCGCCTGCGGCGCGCTGGCGAAACAACTGCTCGCAGCCTTCGACGCACGCATCGTGAGCCACGTCATACAACTCGGCGGCATCCCCGAAAAACCTTTGGAGCTTGCATGGGACGTTATCGCGGCGATTCCTGAAGACGCGCCGCTCCGCTGCGCGGACAGTGAAGCGCAGGCGCGCATGGTCGCGCTTGTTGACGAGACGCGGCGCGCGGGCGACACGCTCGGCGGCATCTTCGAGGTCGTCACGCGCGGCCTCGTCCCCGGCCTCGGCTCGCACACGGCCTGGGACTCTAAGCTCGACGGGAGATTGGCACAGGCCGTCATGTCCATCCCGGCCGTCAAGGCGGTCGCCATCGGCGCGGGTGCAGAAGCCGCGGGCCTGCCCGGCTCCGAAGTCCACGACGAAATCAGTTACGACGAGACGAGCAAGACTTTCATACGCCAGACCAACCGCGCGGGCGGCCTCGAAGGCGGCATCACCAACGGCGAGGAGTTGCGCGTGCGCGGTCACCTGAAACCCATCTCGACGCTGCGCCGCGCGCTGCGCTCCGTTGACATAGACACTAAAAAAGAGGAGGCGGCCTCGTTCGAGCGCTCTGACATCACAGCCGTCCCGGCCGCGGGCGTCATCGGCGAGGCGATGGTTGCGCTCGTCGTCGCCTCGGCCATGCGCGAGAAGTTCGGCGGCGATTCCCTGGGCGAGATGCGGCGCAACTTCGACGGCTACCGCGAGCAGTTGCGCGGGTATTGATTTGATAAAAGCGAAGGAGGCTTTCCCCCAACATGAGCCTTGCCATCAAAATCAGCCTGCTTGCTTCGGGGCTGTTCCTGCTGACGGGGATGCTCGTCGGCGTGCTGAAGTACCAGCGCATCATGACGAGCCCGGAGCACCGCGCGCCCGTCTACGTGGACATAGCGCACCGCGCCGCGTTCCTCTACAGCTTCGCCATGCTCGTCATCTCGAAGCTGCTCGAATACAACCCCTACTCGCCGCGCGTGCAAGTCGCATCTGTCGCGGCCGTCCTTGTGTTCTTCGCGCTCACGGTCTTCGGTTACTTGATGGAAGGCATCAAGGACGTTACCGACAATCTCTTCCGCGAGCGCAATTTCATTACGACCTGGTACATGTACATGCTCATCGTCGGAGAGATCGGCGGACTCTCCATCATCCTCTG
Organism: uncultured Acidobacteriota bacterium; assembly: GCA_963711585.1. GTDB lineage: Bacteria > Acidobacteriota > Blastocatellia > Pyrinomonadales > Pyrinomonadaceae > QHXM01. The sequence continues at coordinate 51,036 of CAVQEU010000006.1, forward strand.
GGGTTTTATCGAGACACAAGTCCTTTGATTGCGGCTTGAAAGAAAGCAATCAAGCAACAACGCGACTCAACCCTTTGCGCCTTACGTCTTCGCTTTGCGCCTTTGCGTGAAACAAAGCTTCTCGCAAAGACGCAAAGTAAAAACTAAAGGCGCAAAGGGTTGAGTCTGTCTCCCTCATCCGCCCACAATATCGTCAGATTTTGCGGTAGCGTGCTTCGACGAGCATGTAGAAGCCGTAGAAGATGAGGCCGACGGCGACGGCGAGGAGCGCCCATGCGCCGTAATAGTTTTGTGCCAGAGTGGCGAGCGCTTCGTCCAGGCCCTTGGCCTCGTCCGGGTTGAAGTGGAGCGCGGCCTGTATGGCGAAGAAGCCTATGATGCAGAAGACCAGCCCGCGCGCGGCGTAGCCTATGCGCCCGCTCCACGTCGCCACTGTGATTTTGTTCTCGCTCATCTCGGCGAGCTTGAGCCGCTTGCGAAACTTGGCCTTGAATCCTTTGTAGATTTGGTAGAGGCCGAAGCCGATTGTTGAAACGCCCGCGACGATGATGAGTGTGCGCCCCCAAGGAATCCCCAGCACGCGTGCAATCCACTGCTCCTGCATGTCGCTGCTGCTGTCCGGCTCGTCAACGTCAATCAACACCTTCGCGGCCGTGACGGCCAACCCAGCGTAAACGGCCCCGCTGAAAAAGTAGCCTATGCGGACCAGGATGCCTTTGAGCTTCGTCCCCTTGTGGTCCGTGTCGGCGAGCGCCTGAATCCAGCGCCAGAGGACGTAGCCCACCAGGCCGAAGGCCACTGTCGCGAGCGCGACCTTGCCGAAAGGCTTTTCTTCAATCTCCTGTAGCGCGCCGCGCACGTCCGTCGTTTCGCCGCGCAGGCCGAGCGCGGCGAGCGCCGCCACGCCGCCGACGACGATGTAAACGATGCCCTTCGTCGCGTAGCCGAAGCGCGCGATCATCTCCATCCACGGGCTCGCGGCCACATCGTCAATGGCCTTTTCAGCGCGCTCGCTGACCTTCTCGACTGGCGAGTTGATTTCTTCCATGAAACGAGAGGAGAGAGATAAGCCCTTCCGAAATCTATTCTGACAAAATTCCTTCGGCATCATACCGGAACGTGCCGGGATAAATAATCACCGCGATGTCACATTTTCGCTCCAACCGTCGCCGCTCGCGGGCAGCAGCAGTTTTACGCCAGGCGGAAGAGACTTACAGCACGCGGCGCGTGAGCCCGTCTCTCAAATTCGGGCGCACACTCTTCGGCCTTAATAAATCCTCGTAAAACTGCAAGCGTCCTCGCGTGCGAATCAAACGGAACGTCTCTTGCTGAACGTGCGGCGGCAACAAGAAAGCCGGGAGGAGACGCACGCGATGGCGTTTGAAGCCAGATTGTTCGGTCGAACACGTTTCGGAAAATATCAACACTGCCTCGAACTGATTGAGGCCAACTCACGATTCGCCCCGCTCTGGGAGCGACTGTGTCTGGCCCTTTTCGCGGGCGCGGGGCCGCCGCTCGCAAAGCTCTTCGGCGTGGACACGTCTGAGAACTGGGCCAGGGCCGACCGCATCATCGCGGACGTGCTCGCCGTCACGGAAACTTCCGCCGAAGACGTGGCGCGACATCTGCGCCGCTACGTCAGGCTGAGGAAGGTCTGCCACGACCATCTCCCTCTTGACGAAGCGCGCGGCGCGATCTATGACCAGCCGTTTTACCCTGTCGTCACGCACATCACCTACGCGCTTCAGCCGTCCGCGGCAGCGCGGCTCAATTTCGTACGCGAGGTCGTGCGAGGCGTGGGCGCGCAGCGCGCGGAGGTGGCGGACCTGGGTTGCGGGTCGGGCGTCATCCTGAGTGAGATTCTGTTGATGAAACAGGAATGGATGGGACACGGCCTGGACATCAGCCCGCAGTCAATCGCTTACGCGCGCCGCCTCGCCGCGCACAAAGGCGTAGCAATGCGCGCGCGCTTTCAAACGGGCTGCGTGACCGAACTGCCTTACGCGGACGAATCCCTCAATCTGGTCGTCGCCTCCGAAGTGGTCGAGCACATGCCGGAGCCTGAAGTCGTCGTGGGCGAGATCGCGCGCGTGCTCAAGCCGGGCGGGCAACTCATCCTGACGATGCCCATCGAGAGCCGCACGCCCGCGCACGTTCACACCCTGAGCGGCAGGGAAGACCTGCGCTCGCTCCTCCTGGGCGCGGGCCTGCGCGTGCGCCGGCTTGAGCCGCGCTGGCACTTAGGGTTCGGCGACGACCGCAAACACGTCTTCGCACTTGCCGAAGCCCCGCGCCCAGGCGATTACGTCTCGCCCGACGCAGTTCACAACTTCTCGAACGCCTTTCCCGAGCCCGAGGCGATCTAACATTTGCTCAGCATAAGCGGCTTCGGCCGCCTCGGGCTTAACGTCATCGGTTAAAGTGGGCAACGCGCTTTTGGCCTCGCGCACCCAATGCTGTCTCGCTGGCGCGCGCGAGTTATTTGTCGTAAAATCGGGGCGTGAATTGGCCCGCCGCGGGCGTGAAAAAGAGAAGGAAAAACGAGATGGCATTATTGGAAATTGTGCATTACCCGGACCCCGTGCTGCTCAGGCCGGGCGACGCCGTGACGGAGTTTGACGAGAGTTTGAAGAAGCTTGTCTCGGACATGTTCGAGACGATGTACGCCGCGCCTGGCGTCGGCCTGGCCGCGCCGCAGGTCGGCGTCTCCAAGCGCCTCTTCGTCATGGACTGTTCGGGCGGCAAAGACCCCGCGCAGCGCATCGTCATGATCAACCCCGAGGTCATACGCGTCGAGGGCGAGCAGAACGGCGAGGAGGGCTGCCTGTCGTTCCCCGGAATCTTCTTCCCGGTCAAGCGCGAGTTCCGTGCGGTGGTGCGCGCGCACGACGTGAACGGCGACCTCTTCGAGGTTGACGGGATGGAACTGACGGCCCGCTGCATGCTGCACGAAACGGACCACTGCGACGGCATAGTCTTCATAGACCACACCACGCCGCTCAAGCGCGAGATGGTCAAGCGCAAGATTAAAAAGCTACAGAAAGCCGGCCAGTGGTGACGGGCCGGAAAGTTTGACGAAAACCGCTGACGCGGTCGCTCGCAACGTGCGGCGACCGCGTTTTTGCGTCCGGTTTGTGGTAACATTCCGGCAATCCAAAAAGTTCTAGAAAACCTGTGCGAGTGTTGCGAAGCGACGGAGGAAAACTGATGCGAAGAACTGTGATGATTGTCTCCCTGCTGCTTGTTTCGTGTCTCTCGTTCGCCTGTGGCGAGCGCAGCACGACGCCGACGAACGCCAACGCCCAGTCGAACACGGCCGGCACGCAAGGGGCCGGCGCGACCTCCGGCAGCGGCCCCAAGACGCAGGGCATCGGCGGCGCGTCGAACGGGAACGCGGTCAACGGAAACACCTACACGGTCCCGCCGGGCTTCAACGAGAACGGCGACCGCGGCAGCGCCTCCAACGTCCGCAACACGCCGTAAAAATTTCAAACGTTTAAGGAGCAGACATGCAGACCGAATTTCGTAACGAGCCGTTTACAGATTTCTCCAGGGAAGAGAACGCGCAGGCCATGCGCGCGGCGATTGAGAAGGTCAAAGGAGAGTTAGGGCGCGAGTACCCGCTCGTCATAGGCGGCGAGCGAATCAAGACCGAGGCCAAGCTCGAAAGTCTCAACCCGGCGAAGAAGACTGAAGTGGTCGGCCGCTTCCAGAAGGCCACGCCGGAATTGGCACAACGCGCAGTCCAGACGGCCCACGAGACTTTCAAGTCCTGGCGCGCAACGCCCGCCACGGAGCGCGCCGAAATATTGTTCCGCGCAGCCGCACGTTTACGCGAGCGCAAGCATGAGATGTCCGCCTGGATGATTCACGAGGTCGGTAAGACCTGGGCAGAGGCCGACGGCGACACGGCCGAGGCGATTGACTTCTGCGAGTTCTACGCGCGCGAGATGCTGCGCTACGCGGCCGACCAGCCGCTCGTGAAGTTGGAGGGCGAGGACAACCGCCTCGAATACATCCCGCTCGGCGTGGGCGCGGTCATCCCGCCGTGGAATTTCCCGCTCGCCATCATGGCCGGGATGACCGGCGCGGCCGCGGTCACGGGCAACACTGTCGTCCTCAAACCCTCTTCGGACGCGCCGACTATCGCCTACAAGTTCTTCGAGATTCTGGAAGAGGTGGGGATGCCCGCGGGCGTCGTCAACTTCATGACCGGCTCGGGTGCCGAAGTCGGCGACGTGGTGGTTGACCACCCGTTGACGCGCTTCGTGGCCTTCACCGGCTCGAAGGAGATTGGTCTCAGGATTAACGAGCGCGCGTCGAAAGTCCACGAGGGGCAACTCTGGATCAAGCGCGTCGTGGCTGAGATGGGAGGCAAGGACGCCATCATCGTTGATGCCGACGCAGACCTCGAAGACGCGGCGACCGGCGTCGTCCAATCCGCCTTCGGCTTCCAGGGCCAGAAATGCTCCGCCTGCTCGCGAGCCATCATCCACGCGGACGTGTACGACACCATGCTGGACAAGATCGTCGAGCGCACGGAGAAGATTAAAGTGGGCGACCCCACCGATCCTTCTACGAACATGTCTGCCGTCGTCAACCAGAAAGCTTTCAAGACGATTAACGAGTACATAGAGAAGGGCCAGGCGGAGGGCGGGCGACTTCTCGCGGGCGGCGGCGCGGACGGCGAGCAGGGCTTCTTCATAGAGCCGACCGTCATCGCGGACGTGAAGCCTGGCGCGACCATCGAGCAGGAGGAAATCTTCGGCCCGGTTCTGGCGGTCATCAAGGCACAAGATTTTGACGACGCTCTCAGGATTGCCAACGATACGCAATACGGCTTGACGGGTGCCGTCTATACGCGCGACGAGGCGAAGCTTGAGCGCGCCCGTTACGAGTTTCATGTCGGCAACCTTTATCTCAATCGCAAATGCACGGGCGCGCTGGTCGGCGTGCACCCGTTCGGCGGCTTCAACATGTCCGGCACGGACTCGAAGGCCGGCGGGCGCGACTACCTCGCGCTCTTCCTACAGGCCAAAGTGGTCTCCGAAAAGACGGCCGCGCGCGAAAGCCCCGTCGCCGAAAAACGCGCGGTTATTTAGCCCTCAACCCCTTTGCGTCTTTGCGACTTTGCGTGAGATGTTTTGGTTTTCTCTCGCAAAGTCGCAAAGACGCAAAGGGGTTGAGTCAATGCGCTGCTTGAGTTTGAAAGGATACTGTTAATGCGTTCCCGTCACCCCTACGTTGCCTCAATTCTGGCCGCGATTTTCCTGCTGGCTTCCTTGTCTGTCGGAAGCACCGCGGAGAGGAAGGCGCTTCATCAAGGTGGTTCCGCAGCCCTCTTTGTTGTTTACGGCGGGCCAGGAGCGACCACCTACATGGTGCCGTTCGTCATCATCGAGGGCGGGCAGTTCAAGCAGGCCATCGCGGGCGACTCGGACGCCGACGAAATCTCGCGCTTCACGGACGCTTACTACTCCAGGGGCAAAAAGTACCGCGTCCTTTTCGGGGGCGGCGAGGCAGGCTCCTTGACCGTCAAGAAGTCTAACAAGGACCAGGAGTGTACACGCACGAGCGCGGACGTGGCGCTGACGAGCACAGCCAGACTCAACCGCAACGTGATGGCGCTGGCGACCGACTCCGCGTCGCTCGGCGGCGGGGCCAGGAGCGCGCGCCGGTCGCCGACCGCTGCCGAGCGCGCCGCGCTCATGCCGCTGGTCCGCGCGGCCTTCAAGGAGAAGGGCGTACCTGCGGCGCTAATCCCGAGCTTCGTGACCGTCAACCTCACCGCGCTCGACCTGGACAACGACGGTAAGGCGGAACTCGTCGGCAGCTTCGTCGCCAGGAAGATGGGGCGCGGCGCTGCGCGCTACCCGCTCTTCCTCTTCGCGGAGCCGCAGGGCGACAGCTACCGGACAACCATCTTGCAGTACGAGCGATTCACGAGCAAGGACATCATGTCCGGGGCCGACCTGACCGCCATCGAAAACGGCGTCTACATAGAAAGGCTCGTTGACGCGCTCGACCTGGACGGCGACGGGACCCTGGAAGTCGTCACCGTGAGAGACGGGCTGGAAGGCGACGGCTATTTCATCTACAAGAAACAGGGCGGCACCTGGAAGCAAGTTTACGAGTTTGCCAACTACAAGTGTGGATTCTAAAACAGGAGTCAGGAGTCAGAAGTCAGGAGTCAGAATAAAAGGCCGTTGTCCTTCTGACTTTCTTTCCTTCTGACTCCTGACTTCTGACTCCTGACTCCTGCTCTTATGCGTCTGGTCTTCATGGGCACGCCGCTCGCGGCTGTGCCAACTTTGCGGCGATGCCTGGAAGACGGGCACGAGGTGGTGGCCGTCTGGACGCAGCCCGACCGGCCGGCCGGGCGCGGCAACAAGCTCGCGGCTCCTCCCGTCAAAGAGTTCGCACTCCGCGAAGGGCTCACCGTTCACCAGCCCGCGAAAATCAGGAACGAAGAGGCCCTTCAATTGTTCGCCTCTCACGATGCGGACGCGGCCGTCGTCGTCGCCTACGGTCGCATACTGCCCGGTGGTTTCCTGACCGCGCCGCGGCTCGGCTGCGTCAACGTGCATTTCTCTTTGCTGCCGCGATACAGGGGGGCCGCGCCCGTGAACTGGGCCATCGTGCGCGGCGAGACGGAGACGGGCGTGACGACGATGCGGATCGTGGAGGAGCTGGACGCGGGCGCGATTCTCTTGCAGCATGCGACGGCGATAGGAGATGGGGAGACAGCGCCGGAGTTGATGGAGAGACTTTCGCTTGCGGGGGCCGAGTTGTTGAGCGAGACTCTGAGGCGTTTTGACGAAATCGAGCCGCGCGAGCAGGCGGAGGAGCATGCGACCTTCGCCCCCGTGCTGCGGCGCGAGGACGGTCTGGTTGATTGGGCGCTCGACGCGGCGCAAATCGAGCGGCGCGTGCGCGGCTTTCAGCCGTGGCCGAACGCACACACGACTTACAACTCGCAGCATCTAGTCATCTGGCGCGCGAGCGTCGCGGGCGACGAGCAAAGAGCGGGCGGCGCGGGCGAAGTCGTTCTGGCACACGGCGACGAGCTTTTGATCTCGTGCGGCGAGGGTACGCTGTTGCGGCTTCACGAAGTTCAGCCGGCGGGGAAGCGCCGTATGAGCGTGCGCGATTTTCTGAACGGGGCGCGCGTGCGCGCGGGCGAGCGATTCGGATGAAGGCGGGGAAAGCGGAAGGTGGCGGGCGGAAGGCGGAAGGCGGGAAAGCCGCGCGCGTCGTCTCTCCCGCGCGCCGCGCGGCGTTCCACATCCTGCGCCGCGTCGAAGAAGAAGGTGCTTTTTCGACTGTCCTCTTGGCTGACCTGGACGACGAGATGCGGGCCGATGACCGCGCGCTCGCTTACGAGCTTGTGCTCGGCGTGTTGCGCTGGCAGCTCTTTCTGGACGCCTTGATAGAGCACTACTCGGCGCGGCGCGCTGAGAGCCTGGACGCGCCCGTGCGCAGGGCGCTGCGGCTGGGGCTTTATCAACTGCGCTTCCTCTCGCGCATCCCGCAGTCCGCGGTCGTCAACGAGTCGGTCAATTTGGCCCACCTCGCGCGCCTGCGCTCGGCCGCACCTTTCATCAACGCGGTGCTGCGGCGCGCGACGCGCGAGCCTGACTACGACCCCGCGGCCGATGTCGCGACGCCTCTTGAGCGCCTGGCAATTGAAACGTCGCACCCGCGCTGGCTCATAGAGCGTTGGGTTGACGAGTTCGGGATGGAGGAGGCGGCGGCGTTCGCGCGCGCCAACAACGAAGCGCCGCCGACAGCGTTTCGCGTGGCGGCCGGGCGGGCGGGCGAGCGGGAAGTGTTGGACGAGTTGCGCGCGGCCGGCGGAGTTCTTCAAGAGTCGCGAGTCGCGCCCGGTGCGTGGCGAGTCGAAGGCGCAGGCGCGAAGTTGCGGGAGCTTGCGCGCGCCGGAAAAATTTATCTTCAGGACGAAGCTTCGCAATTGGTCGCGCACGTCCTGGACGCGCGCGCAGGGGAGAGCGTGCTGGACGTTTGCGCCGCGCCGGGCAGCAAGACGACTCACATCGCCACGAAGACTCAAGACCTTTCCTTAATCGTCGCGGGCGACCTCTACGAGCACCGCCTGCGCACAGTCGCCGAGGCCGCTTCCAGGCAGGGAATCAAAAACCTGTGCATCGTCGCGCACGACGCCGAAACGGCTGTGCCATTTTCGGAAGGCTCTTTCGACCGCGTGCTGGTTGACGCGCCCTGCACGGGGACGGGCACGCTCAGGCGCAACCCCGAAATCCGCTGGCGCATCACAGACCGGGACGTGACAATTCTCGCCGCGCGGCAGGAGCGCATTCTGGCCCACGCGGCCCGCGTGCTCAAAGTCGGCGGCCGCCTCGTTTACTCCACCTGCTCGGTCGAGCGGGAGGAGAACGAAGAAGTCACCGCGCGTTTCCTCGCGCGCGCGACAGAATTTGAACAAGTGCCTTTGACACGGCCCGCGAATCTTCAAAGCTCGGGCGGTTATTTGCGCGTCTGGCCGCACAGGGATGGCGCGGACGGCTTCTTCATCGCGGCCTTCGAGCGCAAGGGTTAGACTGCCGGGCAGGCTTGCCGCGCCCTTCGCGCGGGTGTTAGACTTCGCGGTCGGTTTGCGGTCTGGAACGAAAAGGCCGCTCGGGCGCGCGATTAAGGAGAGGCGGTTAAAGAGACTGTGGGTTTCGGAAGGCTTGCGCTGTCGGCGGCGGGAAAAGTCGGTATCGTCCTGGCCGTCATCGCCGCCTTTATTGTCGGAATGCTCGTCACCGTCTACCTGAGCCTGCACACGGCCGAGGTGAAAGTGCCAGACGTTCTCGGCAAGGACCGTTTGACGGCCGAGAACATGCTGGGCGAAGCCGGCCTCAAGCTTCGCGTGCGCGGGCAGCGTGCGAGCGCCGAGAGGCCCGACACGGTTTTGAGCCAGTTGCCGGAGGCCGGGCAGGTAGTCAAAGTGGGCATCCCCGTCGCCGTCGAAGTCAGCCGCATGCCGAAGGAAGGCGAGAGCGTCCCCGTCAAAGAAGAGCCGAAGCAGGAACCGGAGAAGCCCGCCGAGAACAGTAACGCCAATCAGTCAACGACGGCGACGAACCAGAATCAAAACCAGAACCGTTCGCAGAAGAACAGGAATAGGAACGCGAACAGCAAGAACGCCAACAACAGTAATAACGCGAACAACGCGAACGCCAATCGCGGCCCGAACGCGAACCGCAACGCGAACGCGAACACGCAGCGCAACACTAACAACCGGAACGCGAACACGGCCCCGAACGCGAATCGTACCCCGAACGCAAATCGCACCCCGAGCAACCAGAACGCCAACAGGCGCGCGCCGGCCGCTACGCCGCCGCCCGCACGGCCCGCCGCCACGGCGACGCCTTGAGAGTCAGGAGTCAGAAGTCCGAAGAAGGATTTTAGACCCCGGACCCCGGACTTTGTTGATGGTCGAGATAGCCCCTTCAATACTCTCCGCAGATTTCGCGCGGCTGGGCGAAGAGATCGCCGCGGTCGAACGCGGCGGCGCGGGCGTGATACACGTTGACGTGATGGACGGCCATTTCGTGCCGAACATTACGGTCGGGCTGCCTGTAGTTAAAGCGGTCAGGCGGGCAACCGGATTGCCCGTTGACGCGCATCTGATGATTACGGAGCCGGGCCGTTACGCGGAGCAGTTCGTCGAGGCGGGCGCTTCGATGGTCTCGGTTCACGTCGAGGCCGACCCGCACCTGCATCGCACGCTGGACGCCATCAGGCGCAAGGGCGCGCTGGCCGGCGTGGCAATTAACCCGGCCACCCCTTTGGTCGCTCTCGAAGAGGCTTTACCGTACGCCGATTACGTCCTGCTGATGTCGGTCAACCCTGGCTTCGGCGGACAAAAATTTATCCCGACATCGCTAGACAAACTGCGCCGCCTCAGGCGCATGATAACGGAGCGCGGCTCCAGTGCGCGCATCGAAATAGACGGCGGCATTGACCGCCAGAACATCGCCGAGATAGCCGCCGCCGGGGCCGAGATCATCGTCGCCGGCTCGGCAGTTTTTAACGAATCAGACCCCGCAGGGGCCGTCCGCACTCTACGCGAGGCGACCATGCAGTGGGCATAAAAAGCGGTGATAAGTGATAAGTGATGAAGTGAAAGATAAAAGCAGTTCTTATCTCATCACTTATCACTTATCACTCATCACCTGTTTTTGGAGGTAATACATGCACCGCAATTTTACAGCTCTCGTGTTGGGCGCGATCCTGGTCTTCGGGGTCGGCGCGTCTGTGGCCGTGGCGCAGGGTGGCGGCGAGGGGACGACGGCGCAGCGCCTTGAGGTGATGCGCTCGAAGTTGGATTCGATGCGCCGTTCGCTCGGCAGCGCCGCCTCGTCCGTCAAGAGTGACGCGCCGAAGGACGATAAGTCGAAGGCCGAGGACGCGGCCGCGCGGCTGAAGGGGCTGGAGAAGGAAGTCCGGCTCGCTGCTCTCCGAAGTCAACGAGCTGCAACGCAAGAACGACCGCTCCGAGCGCGTGGAGGCGCGTGACATCGAGAGGCTCGAAACCACTGTCGCCGAACTGAGCACGCGCGTGGACACGGCGCTGCGCGAGACGGCGGGCGCGCGCGTGGCGAGCGCCAGTGGCTCCGAGAAGAAGAAGAAGAAAGGAAAATTCCTGGGCATCTTCGGCGGCGGCGGCGACGACGACAAGTACGCCGAGTTGACCGGCGAGGCCCTGGCCGGGCGCGACCGCGAGTTGTTCGAGGTCGCGGCCAAAGAGGTCCGCAAAGGGAATTACGACACCGGAAGGCTGCTCTTCAACACTATCATCACGACCTACCCGGACTCGCCGTTCCTCTCGCTGGCGAAGCTAGCCATCGCCGACACGTTCTACCTCGAAGGCACCTCGTCCATGCTGATACAGGCGTCGCAGTCTTATCAGGACTGGCTGACGTTCTTCCCGACCGACCCGCTCTCGGACCGCGTGATGCTCAAGATGGCTGAGGCGGAGATGAGGCAGATGGGCCTGGCGAACCGCGACGTGACGCGCGCGCGTAAGGCCGAGCAGCGGCTGAAGGCCGTCTTGCAGCAGTACCCGAACACGCCCCTGCGCAAGGATGTCGAGCAGCGCCTCTTCGAGGTCCAGGAAAACTTAGGCATGCACAGCCTGCAAATCGCGCGCTTCTACCGCGACCGCTTTTACCGCGGCATCGGCGGCCTCAAGGGCGCGCAGTCGCGCGCCAGGGAGATTCTTGAAAAGTACCCGAAGTTCACTTACATGGACGAAGTGCTCTTCATGCTCGGCGATCTCTACGTGCAGGAAGAGGAGCCGGACGAGGCCGCGAAGTATTTCCAGATGATCGCGCGCGACTGGCCGAACAGCGAGTTCGGCGAGAAGGCTAAGGAGGAGTTGAATAAAATCGGAGCGCCCATCCCCGACCCCGACCCGATTAAGGTCAACATGGAAAGGCCCGTGCGCCCCGGCATGATGTCGAAGCTCTTGACCGAAGTCTCTGGCACGGCCAACGTCACCGTGGACAAGAACGGCGTGCTCATCAGCAAGGACGGCAAAGCCGGAAGCGACCTGATAGACGAAGCCATCGTCAACCAGGGCCAGTTGCGTTCGGTCGCGCCCGTGCCGGTCGAGCAGCGCCGCCAGCCCGCGCGCCAGTTCCCGCAAGGGACGACGCCGAGCCCGAGCCGCGGCCCTGCCCAGCCGAGCTCCGCGCCGACCAACCCAACGACCAGCGCCCCCGCGACGACCGCCCCCTCGACGGCCGCGCCGGCGACGACGACCACAGGAACACAACCCTGACAGTCGCAGGACGATTGCCCATTGACGATGCGCCCCGTGCTTCCCATTGCCGGACACGGGGCGCAGCCGCAAGAAGCGCTTGCGAGAAGCGTTCGTTTGCTAGCGACGAAAGCCGGGTGTTAGAATTTTGTGACGGCCGTAACGAGAAGAATCTGACTGACTGATATGTCGAAGGCGTCCCCGAGCACGAATGAAGAGTTGGCCCGCCGCCACCGCACGGCGGCGATGGTCGTCGGCGCGTTCGTCGGGCTGACCGTCGCGCTCATCGGCATAGCCTTCTTCGCCGCCGAGACGCTGCACCGTCCCGGCTCGGACCCGTCGCTGGCGATGGCCCTCTGGATCGCCATCCTGATTTTCGGCCTGGGGTCATTCGTCCTGCGCCGGACGAAGTTGCAGCGTATGCGCTTGCAGGACATCGCGGCGCTGCGCGGCATAAGCGGGCTGCTCGCGTCCTTACAGGCGACGACCCTTCAGATAGCTTTCATCGGCGGCGCAATCGCGCTGATGGGCTTCGTCGTAACAATCATGACGGGGAACAAGTTCGACATGCTGCGCGCGGGGGGCGTCGCCATCATCGTGCTTCTTTCAGCTTACCCGCAGCGCGGGGCCTGGCAGCGTCTCGTACGGTCAATCGAGCAATCCGGCGTGGGCGCGGACGAAGAGGACACGTCCGCGAAAGGAATCGTGGCGTGAAGTTTTTCGTTTCCCGCATCGTGGGGCTACTGCTCCTCGCAGCTATTTTCGCCGCCGTCCCCCACGTCGAATCGAGCGCCCGCGCGCAGACGCCTTCGCCCACTCCGCCTAATCAGGAGAAAATGGCACAGCCGCCCGCCCCGCAGCAGCAGGGGACGGCTCGCGAGCGGCGCGCGCAGGCTTACGCCAAACTGCTCGAAGGCCAGCGCCACCTCTCGGACCTCAAGCGCGACGGCGCGACCGCGACCCTGCGCCTGGCGAAGGATGCGTTTCATCAGGCCGCCACACTCGACCCGACACTCAGCGAGGCGCACACCGCGCTGGCCGAGATAGCCTTCTATTACCCCCCGCAGGATTTCGAGACGGCCGCGCGAGAAGGCATGGCCGCAACACGCGTTGACCCGAACAACTTCGGCGCGCGCCGCATCCTCTCGCGTCTCTACACACTCAGGAGCGAGTTGCGCGAAGGCGAATTGAACCGCCCGTTCGCGGAATTGGCCGTCAGGGAGTTGAAAGAGGTCGCGCGGCTGGACCGTAACAACGCGGAGGCGTGGGCGCTGCTCGGCGAGTTCCACTACAAGATGGGGCGCACGGAAGAGGCTTTGGACGCCTGGTCGCGCTGGGCTGCCGCCCCGCCCTCGTCCGACACGCGCTTCTTCCAGTACGTCACCAACCGCGATCTCTCGCCCGACACGGCCTACGCGCGTCTGGGCGAAGCGCTGCTCAAGGCGGGCCGCACGTCCGAAGCCCTGGCGGCCGTCCGCCGCGCCATCGCGCTCAACCCCGAGAACGGCGAGTATGCCGAGCTACTGGCCCAGATGGTCGAGGCGGGCGGCATGGACGATCAGGCCGCCATCGCTGAGTTGCAGCGCATGGTCACCGCGGACCCCGCGAACGTAGCCACGGCAGAACTTCTGGCGCGCGTGCAGACGCGCGCAGGCCGCGTGGACGACGCCGCGGCCACCCTGCGCGCGGCGATAGCCCGCCAGCCGAAGGGCGAGCGCGAGCAACAACTGCTGCGCACCTCGCTCGCGCAGCTTTACAACGACGCGGGGCGCACGGCCGACGCCATCGCCGTTTACGAAGAACAGCTCAAAGATCGCGGCGTCGCGGACGCGCCGCTGGAAACGGATGAAGAGAAGCTGGTCGCGGGCCGCATCCTGCAAAGGATGATCGAAGTTTATAAGCGCGCGGGGCGCACGGCCGACGTGACCGCGACGATTGAGCGTATGCGCAGGCTGCTCGGCAAAGACGATCCGACGCCGGACGCGCAGCACATACAGTTCCTGCGCGAGCAGGGGAAGCGCAGCGAGGCTTTGGAGGCCGTGCGCTCTGCCCGCCAGCGTTTCCCGGAGCAGACCGGATTCCTGCGCATCGAAGCGCAAACGCTCGCGGACCTCGGACGCGTTGACGAGGGTGTCGCCCTGCTGCGCACGCAATTGAAAGGCTCGGCGGGAGACTTCAACGAGTACTTAGTGATTTCCGGGCTCTACCTTCAGTCCGGTCGTGCGCCGGAGGCCGTGGCCGCGGCCCGCAAGGCGCTGGAACTCGCGCCCGCCGAGAGGCCGGACATGGTCGAGGCCGCGCTCATCACGCTCTCGTCGGCTCAGGAGCGTGCGGGCGACCCGCGCGGCTCCGAAGAGTCTCTACGCCGCATCCTCGCGCGCGACCCGGACAACGCGACGGCGCTCAACAACCTGGGCTACTTCCTGGTCGAACGCAACGAACGGCTCCCCGAAGCTCTTGAGATGATTCAGCGCGCCGTGCGCGCTAATCCCAACAACTCCTCGTTTCTGGACAGCCTGGGCTGGGCTTATTTCAAGCTCGGCAGGCTGGACGAGGCGGAACGTCACCTGATGGAGGCGGCCCGCCGTAACCACCAGTCGGCCACGATTCAGGAGCACCTGGGCGACGTTTACCAGAAACGCGGGAAAAATGAATTGGCCCGCACAGCCTGGCAGAAAGCCCTCTCCCTGACGTCCGGCGGCGAAAATAGCGCCAGAATTCGCGCCAAACTGGACGGTAAAGAGCCGAAGTAGCCTCAAAAGCCCGGCCTCACGCTAACTCCTGCCCCTTCACACAAAAAATCCAGCTTCGTCAGAAATTAAATCTCGACGCACGCCCCGAAGTATGCCAAGATGCAATTCCGCAGTAATCGAAATGAAATAAAAAAACGGTTGTCGTCGTTGAACTTTGTTTGCTATCATTGGGTTGACTTTTTGAGGACCGCCAGCCCCAAGCGCGGTCAGGTTTAGGCAGCTTTCTCACGGCCTAACGTGGAGCCAAATTGGCGGCTCCGAAGAGAGTTCCCCTTTAATGAATCGTAAAATTCGGGTTCCCCTTATTGCTGTGAGCAGGTGTGCCAGCTTGCTCTTCCTCTGTTCGCTCTCCTTCACCTTTTTAGCCGCGACCACCGTCGAGAGTTTCGGCCAATCGTCTTCGGGCCGCCCCGTGGCACGCCTGATTACGGCCTCGCGGCAGCCCGTGCAGCCGCAGATGCAGCACCGCGTTTACACGCGCCCGGCCGCTGTCGCGTCCGCGCCTATCCCGGCCAACAGTCTTGAGCGCCAGGCTTTCGATTTGATCAACGCCGCGCGGACAAAGAATCATCTGCCGCCGCTCGCGTGGGACGGGGATTTGTGCCGCTTGGCCCGTGCACACTCCGAGAACATGGGGCGTCGAAATTTCTTTGACCACGAAGCGCCGGACGGCTCGGACCTTTTGGACCGCGTCAGCGCGAGCGGCATCGTGTGGAGGTCGCTCGGCGAGAACATCGCGTATAATGAGGGACAGGTTGACCCTGTCCGCATGGCCGTCGAGCAGTGGATGAAGTCGCCGAAGCACCTTGGCAACATCATGCGCGCTAAATACACGCACACGGCCGTGGGCATCGCGCGGACGACGGATGGTCGGGTCTACCTGACGCAGATTTTCATGATGCGCTGAGCGCGCCCGCAACGTCGGATGAGCATTCGGGCGGCTGGCGCTTCGCAACAAGAGAGGTCAGCCGCCCGTCGTGTCTGTGGCCGCTTTCACGCTCCCCTCGTTCGCTAAGATTAACTGGCGGCTTCACGTCCTGGGCCGCCGCGCCGACGGCTATCACGAGCTGCGCACAATCTTTCAGACCGTCACGCTCCACGACCAGTTGACGTTCGCCGCGCGCGGAGACGATCACCTGCATCTCACTTCCGCCTCGCACGACATTCCCCTGGACGAAAGCAACCTTATCTTGCGCGCCGCCTCAGCCCTCAGAAACGCGCGCGGGATTCAGCGCGGGGCTTCGATTCACCTTGAAAAAGTCATCCCCGTGGAGGCGGGCTTAGGGGGAGGCTCATCCAACGCGGCCGTCACGCTGCTCGGGCTCGCGCGACTCTGGGAAATCGAGACGAGCGCGGAAGAGCTCGCGTCAATTGGCACAAAACTCGGGGCGGACGTGCCCTTCTTTTTGACCGGCGGGACCGCGCTCGGGACCGGCCTGGGAACGCTCATCACGCCGCTCGACGACGTGGTCGCGGAACACCTGTTAATCGTCAAGCCGGAGGCGAAAGTCTCGACCGCGGAGGCGTACAAGGCGCTCAACTCGCCCGCCTTGACAAAGGCGTTGGGCGACATTATTCTCTCTATTTCTCGTGCAGACGAGCAATTTACGGATTCTTATCCTAACGCACTGCACAACGACTTCGAGCCGGTCGTCTTTCCCCTGAAACCGGAAATCGAGCGGGCAAGGGACGCCCTCATAAACGCGGGCGCGCGCTCCGCTCTGCTCGCGGGGAGCGGCTCAAGCGTCTTCGGAGTCTTTGACAATAGGGAAACGCGAGAGCGCGCTGGCGTCGCGCTCAAGGGTGAAGGCCGCTGGCACATTTTCCCTTGCGCCACGCTCGCGCGGGACGAATATCTGTCGGCGCTCGGCGCGTCGGCCGCTCCCCTTCGGAGAGAGGCGGCGGCGCGGCGGCCGCGGGGTTAATCTTGGGGCGTAGCCAAGTGGTAAGGCACCGGTCTTTGGAACCGGCATTCGTAGGTTCGAATCCTTCCGCCCCAGAAACACAGTGACGAGTGACAAGTGACAAGTGACAAGTTAAACGCTTGTTCCTGCTCGTCACTCGTCACTTGTCACTCTTAACTGTTCTTATATGGGAACGACTGGCGGCATCAAAGTTTTCTCCGGCAACGCGAACCGCGCTCTGGCCGAGGAGATTTGCCATTATCTGAGTTGCGATCCGGGCCGTGCCATCGCGGAGCGTTTTTCCGACGGCGAGTTCAATTTTCAGATTGACGAGAACGTGCGCGGCGGCGACGTCTTTATCGTCCAGCCGACGTGCCCGCCGACGGACGCGCACCTGATGGAGCTGCTCGTCATGCTCGACGCTTTCCGCCGCTCGTCGGCCGAGCGCGTCACGGCCGTCATCCCGTACTACGGCTACGCGCGCTCGGACAAGAAGGACCGTCCGCGCGTGCCGATTGCGGCGAAGCTGGTGGCTAACTTGATTGTGACGGCCGGCGCGCAACGCGTCCTGACGATGGACTTGCACGCGGCGCAGATTCAGGGTTTCTTTGACATTCCGGTGGATCACCTTTACGCCGCGCCCGTCATGATCGGCCATTACCAGGATAACCCTTTGCCGAACCTGACGGTCGTCGCGCCCGATACGGGCGGCGCAGAACGCGCGCGCGCCTACGCCAAGCGTTTGAACGCGGAATTGGCCCTGTGCGACAAGCGGCGCGAGAAGGCGAACGTCGCGGAGGTGATGAACGTGGTCGGCGACGTGCGCGGTCGTTCTTGTTTGATAGTTGACGACATGTGCGACACGGGGGGCTCTCTGACGAAGGTGGCGAAGGCACTGAAAGAGAATGGGGCCGAGCGCATACACGCCTGCTTCACGCACCCCGTGCTCTCGGGCCGCGCCTGCGAGAAGCTGGCCGCCTCCGACATAGAGCAGATGGCCGTCACCAACACGATCCCGCTCCACGACGGCGCGTGCGAGTTGGAGAACATACAGGTTTTGAGTATCGCACCGCTCCTGGCGAAAGCGATCAAGTCGATCCACGAGGAGACGAGCGTCTCCTCGCTCTTCGTCTGAAGGGCAAACACTTATTAGGGAGTAACCATGGCAGAGAGAAAAGAGATTACAGTCCGCGCGACCGCTAGGGACGGGCGCGGCAAAAACGACGCGCGGCGCGCGCGGCGCGAGGGCTACGTGCCCGTGACTGTTTACGGCGGCGAGGGCGAGCCGGTTGCGGCCGTCGCATCCTTGCGCGACCTGGCGGCCATCCTGCGCTCCGACACGGGGCAAAACACCATCTTCACCATTGACGTGGAGGGCGTCGGCGCGAGCGAGGTGATGTTCCACGACCGGCAGATTGATCCCGTGCGCGGGCGGCTGGTTCACGCCGACCTGAAGCGGCTGGTCAAGGGGCAGAAGATTGAAGTCACCGTGCCGGTGCACCTGGTCGGAGAGCCCATAGGGGTGCGCGACGAGTCCGGCCACCTCGAACAAATCCTGCGCGAGATCGATGTGCGCTGCGACCCGCGCAACATCCCAGAGGCGTTCGAGCTTGACGTGTCGAACCTGGGAGTCCACGACGTGCTGCACGTCTCGGACATCCCCGTTGACCCGGACGTGGAGATTCTTAACGACCCCGAGGCCGTCATCGCCACGGTCGGCATCATCCGCGAGGAGCCGGTCGAGACCGCCGAGGTGGCCGAAGAGCAGGCCGAGCCTGAAGTCATCGGCAAGGGCAAGAAGGAAGACGAAGAGGAAGGCGAGTAAGAGACGCGGAGACACGGCGACGCGGCGACGCGGCGACAAGTGTTTTAATCTCCGCGTCCCCGCGTCATCGTGTCTGCGTGTCGTCTCATCGTTGGTCTTGGCAATCCGGGCGCGGAGTACGAGCGGACGCGCCACAACGTCGGCTTCATGCTGGTTGACCTGCTCGCGCGCGAGGCGCAGGCGCAGGTCAAGCGCAAGGACTGCCGGGCGCTCGTCGGGCGCGCGGAGCTTGAGGGCAAGCGGGTCGAACTCGTCAAGCCGCAGACGTACATGAACCTGAGCGGCGAGGCGGTGGCTTGCCTGCTTAGTAAGCAGGAATCGTCGGACGCGGCCGCGCGGGAGATGATCGTCATCAGCGACGATTTGGCCCTGCCCTTCGGGACAATACGGTTAAGAAGGCGCGGCTCAGCCGGCGGGCACAACGGGCTGAAGTCAATCATCGCGGCGGTGAAGACGGACGAGTTCATGCGCCTGCGCATAGGCATACAGCCCGAGCACCCCCTGGGCGACACCAGGAGTTTCGTCCTAGACGAGTTCACCAGGGTCGAGCATGCCGCGCTCGAAGAAATTTTAGAACGGAGCGCAGCGGCGCTCCGCGCCGTCCTCCGCGACGGCATTGACAAAGCAATGGCACAATACAACGGTGATAAGTGATGAGTGATAAGTGATAAGTCAAAAGCTTTTTCTTATCACTCATCACTTATCACCGCTTTTACCCCTTCTTGCTCCGCCCAAAGTGGCGGGGCTAGACATCCAAGAGGAGGATGAATTTTGGCTACGCAAAGAACCTACGAGGTGATGTTCATCGTGGACACGTCCGCGAGCGAAGAGGACATCACGCGCCTTAACGAAACCCTGCAACAGATCATCACGGACCAGGGCGGGACCGTCACCAAACAAGAGAACATGGGACGCCGCCAGTTGGCCTACCCCATCGGACGCCGCAACGAAGGCCACTACGTGCTCTTCGAGGTTGACGGCTCAGGCCGCGAGATAGCCGAGCTTGAGCGCCGCATGCGCGTCAACGACCAGGTCATACGCTACATCACCGTCCGCGTTGACGAGGATCGCCGCCGCGCCGAGAAGTTCAAGGCCAAGCGCGCGCGCCGCGCCAGCAAACGTCCGTTCTCCGGCGGCGCTACTCGCGGCGGCGGCGGCGCGGCGACCGGAACCAACGCATCGGGAGAAGGCCAGGAATCATAAGACAGTATTCAGGCGTCAGCCGTCGGCAAGAACGATCAGTCGTGTTGAGTGCCGACGAGCGAATTTCTGAATGCTTTAATGAGAGGAAAGATTATGTCTAGTAATTATGAAGAGCGTGAGCGCGGGTTCGACCGCGGCGACGACGACGACGGCGGGCGCGGCGGGCGCGGCGGTCAAGGCGGCGGGCGCGGCGGCGGCCGTCGTATGCACCGCAGGAAAATCTGCCGCTTCTGCATCGAGAAAGTTGATCTGATTGACTTCAAAGACGTGAAGCTCTTGCAGAGCTACATCCCGGAGCGCGGCAAGATTCTGCCGCGCCGCATCTCCGGCGCGTGCGCCACCCACCAGCGTATGCTTTCGGAAGCGATCAAGCGGGCGCGCAACATCGCGCTGCTCCCATACGCCACGGACTAAACGAGGAGGAGAATAAAAATGGCACACACAAACGTCCTCCTGCGCGAAGACATAGATGAGCTTGGAGCGCGCGGCGAGATAGTCAGAGTCAAGGCGGGCTACGCGCGCAACTACCTGCTCCCGCGTAAGCTCGCAGTCGAGGCGACGGCCAGCAACGTCAGGCAGATCGAGCAGGAGCGCGCCGCGCTCCTCAAGAAAGAGGCCAGGGAGAAGGGGACCGCCGAGGCCCAGGCTGACCAGTTGAAAGCAGTCCGCCTGAACTTTACACGCAAGGTTGGCGAGCATGGCATCCTTTACGGCTCCGTGACCTCTATGGACATCGCGGAGGCTCTGAAGGAGCGCGGCTACGAAGTGGACCGCCGCCGCATCACCTTGCGCGAGGCGATCAAGGAGACGGGCGAGTTCACCGTCCCCGTCCGCCTGCACCGCGAGGTGACGGTCGAGCTTCCCGTCGAAGTTACCGCCGAAGGCGCGGCCCCGGCCGAGAGCAAGACGCCTGCGCGGGAGCCCGAGGTTGAGGCGGCCGCGGGCGAAACTACTGATGAGGCGACCGCCGAAGAGGCGGGGACTGAAATCGGAAACGCCTGAAAAACAGGCGTGCGGACGCGGCCGACGGTTGGACGTTGGCTCGCCCGCACGCCTTATAGTATAGTGCGCTGCGAGCGCGCGGGACGCGCCTTCCGGGCGGTAACCGAAAGGCCAACGATGCGCTCGCAGCGTTTTTGTCTTTACCCGCGGTTTAATCTTCAGCATTTATTTTCATACGTCTCCCGATGGCAAACTTCGCCGCTGACACGTCGCGCGATCAGATGCTCGAACGGCCACTGCCGAACAGCGCTGACGCCGAGCGCGCCATCCTCGGCGCCATCATCCTCGACAACGCGCTCGTCAGCCAGGCCATCGAGCAATTAAAGCCCGAAGACTTCTACGTCCCCAGCCACCGCCGCATCTTCCTGGCGATGATTGCGCTCTTCGAGCGCGGCTCCGAGATAAATCAAATCCTGATCGCGGAAGAACTGAAGCGCGACGGCGAAATAGAGTCCGTCGGCGGCGTGACCTTCATCACCAACCTGATGGTCGGCCTCCCGCACTTCGCCAACATCGCGTACTTCTCAAAGATCGTCCGCGACAAGTCCATGCTGCGCCAGTTGATCAAGGTCTGCAACAAGGTGACGTCTGAGGCGCTCGAAGAGGAGGACGAGGCCGAGGTCATACTGGACCACGCCGAGCAGGCCATCTTCGCGCTCGCAGACGAGCGCACACGCCAGGGCTTCGCGCACGTCAAGCCCATCGCCGACGCCATGCTCGAACACGTGCAGGAGATGGCCGGCCGCTCCGCCATGCTGACGGGCCTGACGACGGGCTTCAACGATCTCGACTCGATGACCTCCGGCCTGCAACCCTCCGACCTGATCGTCGTCGCCGCCCGCCCGTCAATGGGAAAGTGCCTCGCCTTCGACAGCGAGATAGTGCTGGCCGACGGCAGCGTCCAGACCATCGAGCAGGTGTATCGCGAACGCTCCGCACGCCTGCTCACGCTCGGCAACGACCTGAAGTTCGGGCCTGCCTCGCCTTCGGATTTCATAGACGACGGGGTGAAGCCCGTTTACCGCGTGACGACGCGGCTCGGCCGCGTGGTCGAATCAACTCTCCCGCATCCTTTCCTGACCGTAGGCGGTTGGCGGCCGCTATACCAGTTGAGGGTCGGGGATAGGGTTGCGGTCCCGCGCGTCCTCAACGTCTTCGGCGAGGAGAGGATGCGCAAGTGTGAAATAAAACTGCTCGCGTACCTGATAGGCGACGGCTGCCTGACGAGCAGTTCGCCGGTCTTCACGGTGGGGAAGCCGGAACTGCGGGAAGATTTCGAAAAAGCGGTCGCGGACTTCGGCGGAGTCGAGACCGTTCCGGCGAACAGTCAAGATCGTACCTTCAGTCTTCGCATACGAAAGCATAAAGCCTACGGCGGGAGGACGAATCCCGTCACCGCCTGGCTAATTGAACTGGGCCTCTACGGCCATGACAGTCATACGAAATTCATTCCCCCACAAGTATTCAAACTTGAGCGGCACCTACTCTCTCTTTTCCTCAATCGGTTGTTCTCGACGGACGGGTGGGCGACCATTTTGAGCAGCGGACAGTCGCAGTTGGGCTTCTCTTCAGTCAGCGAGCGACTGGCGCGGCAGGTCCAGCACCTGTTGCTGCGCTTCGGCGTCGTCGCTTCGTTGAGAAAGCGGCGCGTCAAGTACAGGGACGAAAGACGAATCTCCTGGCAGTTAGACATTACGGACGCACGCTCGATAAAAACTTTCGCCGACGAGATAGGGATACACGGGAAAGAGGGCGCGTTGCGCTCAGTCAAGGCGGCGCTGGAGAAGAGAAAATATCAGACGAACCGCGACCTGATTCCCGTCAGCGTGTGGGAGAAAATAGCCTTGCTCAAAGGCGTCGAGTCGTGGGGGGCTCTAGCGCGGCGGGCGGGCATCAAGGGACATACCAACATGCACGCCGGCAGGCGCGCCTTGACGCGGGGCAGGCTGTTGACTTTAGCCCTCGCGCTCAACAGCACCGCTCTTCATCAACTCGCGTCCAGCGATCTCTACTGGGACGAGATCGTCTCAATCGAGCCGGTCGGCCGCAAGCAGGTCTACGATCTGACGATTCCCGCGACGCACAATTTCGTCGCCAACGACATCTGCGTTCACAACACGAGCCTTTGTCTGACATTGGCACAGAATGCGGCGATCCAGGCGCAGGCGGTGGTGGGCGTCTTCTCGCTCGAAATGTCTAAGGAGTCGCTGGTGATGCGCATGCTCTCGTCAGAGGCGCGGGTTGACGCGCACCGCTTCCGCAGCGGCTTCCTCTCGCGCGACGAGTGGGCGCGGCTCGCGGGCGCTCTGGGGACGCTGGCCGAGACCAGGATTTTCATAGACGACACGCCGGGCATCTCCGTCCTTGAGATGCGCGCCAAGGCGCGGCGGCTCGCAGCGGAGCAGAAGAAGCTGGACCTCATCATCGTTGACTATCTGCAACTGATGTCCGGCTCGTCGCGCCGCGCCGAGTCGCGCCAGCAGGAGGTCTCGCAAATCTCGCGCGAGCTGAAGGCGCTCGCCAAGGAATTGAATGTCCCATTGATCGCGCTCTCCCAACTCTCGCGCGCGCCCGAGAACCGCACCGACCACCGCCCGCAACTCGCGGATTTGCGCGAGTGCGTGACGGGCGACACCATCGTGCTCCTCGCCGACGGCTCACGTGTTCCTATCGCGAGTCTGGTTGGGACAGAGCCGGAAGTCCTGGCGCTATCAATCGAGGGGCGAATCGTTCCGGCGAAGAGCGACAAGGTCTGGAAGGTCGGGCGGCGTCCTGTTTTCGACGTGCGCTTGGCGAGCGGGCGGCAAATTCGAGCGACCGCAAAGCATCGTCTGCTCGGTTGGGAAGGGTGGAAGCGCGTCGGCGAACTGCGGGCGGGCGATAGACTCGCCGTTGCGCGGCAGTTGCCAGAGCCTAAAGAGAAACTAACGTGGCCGGACGCGAGAGTGGCGTTGCTCGGCCAACTCATCGGTGATGGCAGCTACCTTAAACAGCAGCCGATGCGCTACGCGACAAACTCCGAAGAGAACAGTTGCGCCGTAGCCGAAGCTGCGCGGGACGAGTTCGGCGCGGAGGTCAAGCGCTACGCAGGTCGCCGCGATTGGCACCAGCTACTCATCAGTGGGAACGGGAACCGCTGGCATCCCGCCGGCGTCAACCTGTGGCTCCGCGAACTGGGTATCTTCGGCCAGCGTTCACACGAGAAGCGCATCCCCGAGGCCGCCTTCCGTTTGAGTAATCGTCAAATCGCGTTGCTCCTGCGCCACCTCTGGGCGACCGACGGCTGCATCTACACTCCGCAGGCCGGAGCGCACACCCCGAGCAGAGTGTTCTACAGCACCAACAGCATTACACTTGCACGAGATGTTGCTTCACTTCTTCTTCGGCTCGGCATCGTCACGCGTCTTCGCACCGTTCAACAGGGACGCTACCGTCCGGCATACACTGTTGATGTCTCCGGCTCGGATAATCAAAAGCGTTTTCTTGAACTGGTAGGTGCATTCGGTCCGAAAGTCGCGCCGGCCGAACGTCTCGAAGCCTGGTTGGCGCGCAGACAGCGAGCAAATACTAATGTTGACACTCTGCCACGAGAATGTTTCGAGGATATAAAAGAACTGATGCGCGCGCGCGGTATCTCCACTCGTCAGATGGCTGCTATGCGCCACATCACCTACGGCGGGCTGTCACACTTCAGCTTTGCCCCTTCTCGGGCACTCGTTGCCGAGTATAGTGCACTCCTCGGGGACGATAAACTCGCGGCTCGGGCCACTGATGACATCTTCTGGGATCGCGTCACTACCGTCGAGCCTGTCGGGGAGGAAGAGGTTTATGACTTGACTGTTCCCGGGCCAGAGTCGTGGCTAGCTGACGGAGTTGTCTCTCATAACTCGGGCGCAATAGAACAAGACGCCGACGTGGTGGCTTTTATCTATCGGGAGGAGCAGTACAACCGTACGGAGGAGAACGCGGGGCTCGCGGAGATTATTATCGCCAAGCAGCGCAACGGGCCGACGGGCACGGCGAGGCTGGCGTTCTTAAAAGAATTTACTCGGTTCGAAAACATGTGGCGTGAGTGAAGCGCGTCAGTCTGACCGGCGTGTGCAGAAAGTATAGAGGGTGAGATTGAGTTCAACGGCGACGCCGGATATTGGCACAGGGGCCAGCATGGAGATGGACGGGCAGCGGCCGACGTGGGCGCTGATAGACCTCGACGCGCTGGCCTCGAACTTTCGCTGGGTGCGAGGGCGCGTTTCCGCGGGCGTGCGCGTGATGGCGGTCGTCAAGGCCGACGCCTACGGGCACGGGGCTGTCAGGTGCGCGCGCAGGCTCGCGGCCGAGGGCGCGGACTGGTTCGGCGTGGCGATGCCCGAGGAGGGGATGGAACTCAGGCGCGCCGGCATCACGCAGCCTGTGCTCTCGCTCGGCGGCTTCTGGGAAGGTCAGGAGCGGCTGTGCCTCGGCGAGCGCATCGTGCCGGGCGTCTACAGCCTGGACATGATCGGAGCCCTGGACCGCGCGGCCGGCGATGCGGGCGTCGTCGCGGACGTTCACCTCAAGATTGACACGGGGATCGGCCGCCTGGGCGTGCGCTTTGACGAGTTGGGCGAGTTCGCGGACGTGCTCCGCCACTTCAAGAACGTTCGCGTGGACGGCGTGATGACGCACTTCGCCGCCGCGGACGACCCGGACCAAAATTGCTTCACGGACGAGCAGGTCGCGCGCTTCCGCAGCGCCATCGAACTCTTACGCGAGCGCGGGCACAATCCGACGTTCGAGGATTTGGCTAACTCTGCGGGGATGTTCGCGCACCCGGCAGGGTGGGGCAACATGGTCCGGCCGGGCGGCGTGCTGTACGGGCTGTGGCGCGACGTGCTGCCGCCCGCGCCGGAGCCACCGCCGCTGCTGCCCGTCATGTCGCTGCGCACGCGAGTCATGCTCGTCAAGCGCATCCACGCCGGAGAAACGCTAGGCTACGGCTGCACGTTCGAGGCTTCCAGAGAGACGACGGTCGCGACCTTGCCCATAGGTTATAACGACGGCTACGTGAGGGCGCTGTCGAACCGCGGGCGCGCGATTGTGCGCGGTCAGTACGCCCCTGTGGTGGGGCGCATCTCGATGGACTTGACTCTGATGGACGTGACGGACGTGCCCGGCGTGCGACGGGGCGACATCGTGACGCTCATCGGCGCGGACGGCGACCTCTCAGTCCCCGCCGAAGACATAGCCAGGACCGCCGGCACTCTCTCCTACGAAATCACCTGCGGCGTCAGCGCCCGCGTCCCCAGAGTGTACAAAGATTCGTAAATCGAAAACTCGTAAATCGTAAATCGTAAATCGTGAATCGTAAATCGAAAAACGGTCTTTCTTTTTCGATTTACGATTTACGATTCACGATTCACGAGTTACGAACCTGTTACTGTAAGACAAAGTTGTAGGTAATGATGCCCGAGACTTTGACGGGCTGGTTCGAGAGATAGGTCGGGCTGAAGCGCGCCTGATAGGCGGCCTGCATTGACTCGTTCCGCAAGAGCGGGTGACCATTGACGACGCGCGCCGAAATCACCTTGCCCTGCTCGTCAATCAAGACCTGAACGGTGACTGTGCCAGAAGCGCGCCCGGCCTTTGCGATGGCCGAATAGACGGGCTTCGGCAGGTGAGTCGCCATGCCGTTGACGACACCCTTGCTCACCGTCGTCGTCGGCTTGCTGACCTTCTTTTCCATCACCGGCGGGGGCGGTGTCTTCACCAACTCGTCCAACTCGTCCGACCCTGGGCCAGTGCCCCTGCGGCCAGAGTTATCGCCGCCGGTCTTATCGCCCGTGCCCCCGAAGAGGTTATCGTTCGGGCCGGGATTGCCGATTTTGTAAGCGGTCCCCGGCGGTAGTTCGGGAGCGGGCGGCGCGACCATCGCCTTGCCCTCTATATGTTTCGGGTCCATGACCGCCGTGACGGGCGTCTCTCTAACCACGGCGACTTTCGGCGCGTTGCTCCCGCCGCCGGCCGCGTGCCTGGGAACAGGCTGCTTCGGGACCGGCTGCACATCCGGTGCTTCGACCGGCGTAATCATGGAGACCAGTTCAAGGTTCTGAGTCTCTATGTGCGTGTTATAAGCGTGAATGCTCCCGACGCCGATTGCCAGGAAGATCACCGCGTAAATCGCGAGCGTGCCGAGGAAGAACCGGCCCCTGCGCGCATTCTCACCTTTGTGAGAACTCGACTCGACAAGATTTCCAAACATCTCCTCATTCCTCCCATGCCGGTGCCATGCGGGTCACAGGGAGCCTCTGCTCTCCCTTCTTAGACCCCGCGCGCGCGCACTTGTTCCAGAAAAACAGTAATCAGTAATCAGTAGTCAGTAATCAGTTAAGAAAAGCCACGAGCAGCGTCGGGCTTCTGTCTTTGACTGACTACTGACTGCTGATTACTGATTACTGATTACTGTTTTTCTGCTACGATTGCGGCGTCTGTCCGAACCCGAGGGTTTTGTCTCCCTGCCTTACAACATTCTGCTTTTTTAGGAGGAGCGTCCTTATGGCCGAGCAGCGCGCGGCGACGACGGCAGTCGCCGAGGTGGAAGAACTCAACCCTTTCATGATCTCCAAGCAGCAGTTTGACCGCGCCGCCGAGTATCTCAACCTGGACGACTCGATGCGGCGCGTCCTGAAGAACGCCAAGAGGCAGTTGGTCGTCTCGATTCCCGTGAAGATGGACAACGGCGAGGTGCAGGTCTTTGAGGGCTACCGCGTTCAGCACAACATCGCGCGCGGCCCGGCCAAGGGCGGCATACGCTACCACCCTAACGTGACGATTGACGAGGTCAAGGCGCTCGCCTCCTGGATGACGTGGAAGTGCGCAACCGTCGGCATCCCTTACGGCGGCGGCAAGGGCGGCGTCGTCTGCGACCCCAAGGCGCTTTCGCAAGGCGAGCTTGAGCGCTTAACAAGGCGCTACGCCTTCGAGATAGCACCCATCATCGGCCCGGACAGCGACATCCCCGCGCCGGACGTTTACACGGACGAGCAGACGATGGCCTGGATTATGGACACCATCTCCATGGTCCGCGGGCACACGGAACTCGGCGTCGTCACGGGCAAGCCCATCTCGCTCGGCGGCTCGCACGGTCGCGCGGAGGCCACGGCGCGCGGCTGCCTCTACGCGCTGCGCGAGGCGTGCCGCGTACAGGGAATGGAGTTGAAGGGCGCGCGCGTCGCCGTCCACGGCTTCGGCAACGCGGGCGCGAACATCGCGCGGCTCGTCGCGGGGGACGGCGCGGTCGTCGTCGCGATGTCGGACTCGCGTGGCGGAGTTTTCAGCGAGGGCGGGATTGACGTTGACGCCGCGCTCAGGCACAAGAAGCAGACGGAGATGCTGCGCGGCCTCAAGGACACGAAAGAGATCAGCGGCGACGACGTGCTCGGGGTTGATTGCGACATCCTGCTGCCCTCGTCGCTGGAAAACGTCATCACGCTTGAGACGGTCGGGCAGGTGAAAGCTAAGATTATAGCGGAGCTAGCCAACGGCCCGACAACTCCGGGCGCTGACCGCGTGCTCGCGGAACAGGGCGTCTTCCTGGTCCCGGACATCCTGGCGAACGCGGGCGGCGTCACCGTCAGCTACTACGAATGGGTGCAAGACCTCTACTCCTATTTCTGGTCCGAAAACGAGATTAACAGCCGCCTTGAGCAGACCATGCGCGCGGCGTTCCAGGCCGTACACGAAAAGGCCCAACAGTTCGACACGGACATGCGCACAGGCGCTTACGTCCTCGCCATTGACCGCGTGGCCGAGGCGACGCGCGTGCGCGGAATCTTCCCATAATGACGTAAATCGTGAATCGTGAATCGTAAATCGAAGAACGGTCTTTCTGTTACGATTTACGATTCACGATTTACGATTCACGAGGTTTGAAATGGCAGACAAAATCATTGTTTACGAGAAGCCGACTTGAACGAAGTGTCGTGAGCTTGACCGGCTGCTCCGTGAGAGCGGCGTCTCGTTTGAGAAGGTGAACTATTACATCAAGCCGCTCGACGAAAAGAAGCTGCGCGAGCTGCTCAAGAAGATGAAGCTCTCGCCGCGCGACATACTGCGGACGAGCGAGCACGTTTACCGCGAGCTGGGTCTGGGCAAAGGCGAATTCTCCGACGACGAAATCATCGCGCTCATGCTCAAGCACCCCGACCTGATTCAGAGGCCGATTGTCGAGCGCGGCGCCAGGGCCGTGCTCGGCCGCCCGGTGGAAAACGTCAAAGCCCTTTTGTAAGACCGTGAGATTAGTAAAGCCTCTTTCCCTGATTCTCCTGACCGCGCTGGCCGCCGTCGTAGCAGTCGCGGCCCCAAAGGCCAAAATCACCAAAGAGACAATCGTCTCTGAGGGGAAGAAGCGCGTCTATTATCTCTTCGTCCCCGAAGGACTATCGGCGTCAAAGCCTGTGCCACTTCTCCTCGTGCTACACGGCTCGGGGCGCAACGGCATAACGCTCGTCGAGAAATGGAAAGACCTCGCGTCGAAGGAAGGGATTATTCTGGTCGGGCCGGATTCGAACAACAGCAAGGGCTGGGCGACGCCCGTGGACGGCCCGGACTTTCTACGCGATCTGGTCGAATCGCTCAAGGCCAAACACCCCGTCAATCCGCGCAAGGTCTATCTCTTCGGCCACTCGGCTGGCGCGGCTCACGCCCTCTACATGTCTCTTTTCGAGTCTCAGTACTTCGCGGCTGCGGCGATTCACGCGGGGCTGCTGCCGGAACAAGGCTACAGGCTCATTGCGCTGGCGAAGCGCAAAGTCCCGTTCGGCATCTGGGTCGGGACGGCTGACCCTTTAGTCCCCACGCCGGCTGCCCGCACGACTCGCGACAAGCTGCTCGCGGGCGGCTTCAGCGTGCAACTGACCGAGATACCCAATCACGACCATTGGTACTACGACCGCGCCTCGCAGATCAACAAGGAAGTGTGGGCGTTCCTGACGAAGCACGAACTGACGGAAGACCCGCAGTACGTGCAATACCAGTTCGCCCGGTAGCGTGTGCCATCGCGTCCTCCTCATTGTTGCCTGGCTTGCCGCAGTCTTTCGGCCACCTCATAGCTCTTCGGGTTTAATTCCAGCGCGCGCTCAAAATTCTTGATGGCCTCCGCCTTGTTGCCGATCTTGAATTGCGCCTCGCCGACGGCGAAGTAAGCGCGGAACGAATGCGAATTCTCCTCTTCGTTCAGCTTGAAGAGGACGAGCGCCTGCTCCGGCTTCTTCTCGTCCAGCAGCCGCTGGCCCGCGACGAGCAGCGGGTCTTCCGTGGCTGCGTAGCGGTTGAGCGGGTCCGATTTGAACTCGCGGAACTTCTTTGCCGCCAACTCGACACCGCCTTCGGTCAGCGCCGCATTCAACACGTCCGCGAGCGGCGCGCGCAGTGTGTAATTGAGCGCAGCCTTGAGCGCCGGGTCAGCGTTCGCCCTGTAGTCTTCCGAAGACATCTCGGCCGTCACGTCCGGGGGCGTCCATTGCCGCGTGTCCCATGGGCTCCAATCCTGCCAGTAGTAGACGGAGACGCGAACGGTAATCTGGCTGTTCGGCAGCGTGATCCGGCGCGAGTCGCCGTAAATGTTGCCCTTCGACCCCGAAGGCTCGCCGACGAAGATCGTGTTCGTATACTCTTCCAGGTAATTGAGCAGGAACTGCGACGCAGACCATGTGCTGCGCCCCATGAGCGCGAAAAGCCTGCCGCGCTGGTCTAGCTTTGATTTGATGAGCCCGATTTTGAGCGGGTGAAGCAATCCGCCGTTGCCGCCGCGATTGAGGCGCAGGTCAAGAACCAGCTTTTCGACCGCGTTCGCCTCGACGAAAGCGAGCAGGCGCTTGGTGAAGTCGGCCAGGGTCTCCGTCTCCTTGTCACCCACCTGATTGAGTTGGACGTAGAGCGTGCGCGAGTCTTTCAGGTACTCAAACCAGAACTTGTTCGTCGGGTCTTTGAGCCACAAGGGGGCAGGCGCGGTCGTCGCGTCGCGCATGTCCACCCAGCCGGCCTTCGGCATCCAGGTCGTATCAGTGTCGGGCGGGATGAGGTCGGCCGCGCCCGCCGGGCGCAAGACGACCTTGCGCCGCTTGCCCCCTTGCTCGACGGTGAAGCTCACCTCTTCCATGTTTTCCACGAGGCCGAGGGCATGCAGGACTTCGGGCATGACGAGCAGATGCGGAGCGAAGAACTTGATGTCCATTTCGTTGTCGCGCCCTATGATTTCGCGCGCGCGGGCGATGGCTTCGTCCGCGTCGGCTGTGCCAATCTTAACGACGCGCGCGCCGACCAGCTCGGCGTGAGAGCGCTCGGCCGCGCGGACGAAGAGGCCGTCTTTGAAGAGGTAGAGCTTGACGGGCAGTGCGCGGAAGCCGATCTTGGGGTCGCGCGTCGGGGCGACGTTGGTGTGCCCGTCGCTGACCATCGCCGCGATGCGCGCCATCTCGACTATGATCTGGTGTCGCGCGAGCTGCGGGATGCGCTCGTTGAGTCTGCGGACGGCCGTGTCGAACTGCTCGCGCGTCATGGTGTGGAAAAGGTTGTTGTGGCGCAGCGGCATCTGCTCTGCCATGTAGCGCAAGTCCTCGCGCCAACGCTCTACCTCCGCCTTGTCAACGACCGCCGTCTTGATGCTCTGTGGATAGACAGGGGAGAAGAGGGCGGTAAGAAACAGCAATGCCCAGAGCATGGGGACGTTAATTCTCGGCATTAAAAGTTCACCTCGGATGGTGTGGAAATTCGAAAGTGCAGTCGCGTAAAATTCCTCGCTCTACCCTTCAAAACACCGCCCGGTGCATTTCCGTGGCAAAAATCTGTGGCTTCAAAACCTACACTCAACCCTTTGCGCCTTACGTCTTCTCTTTGCGCCTTTGCGAGAAACAGCTGTTTCTCGCAAAGGCGCAAAGTTAAGACGTAAGACGCAAAGGGTTGAGTTATTCCAGCTCTTGAGTTTTGTATGGGCCGCGAAGTTGGTAGAATGAGCAGCAACTCCCGGATAATTTAGCTCGCGTTGGCAGCTTTGCGGACGAAGCTCGGCGGGGCGAAGAGTGTGGAGAAGAAGAGAGTGGCTAAAGCAGCGACGACAATTTACGTCTGTCAGAAGTGCGGGCACCAGACGCGCAAGTGGCTCGGCAAATGCCCGGACTGCGGCGAGTGGAATTCGTTCGTGGAGGAGCGAGCGCGCGTCGCGGCGAAGAAAGAGGGCGCGGCCTCGCGCGGCGGCTTCCAGTTGCGCGAGGTCAAGCCCGTCGCTTACCGCGAGATCGAATCGCAGGACGACGCGCGCGTCTCCTCCGGTATTGAAGAGTTCGACCGCGTGCTCGGCGGCGGCGTCGTGCCCGGAAGTTTAGTGCTCATCGGCGGCGACCCTGGCATCGGCAAGTCCACGCTTTTGGCACAGGCGGCGGACAAGCTGAGCGGGCAGGGAATGAGCGTGCTCTACGTTTCGGGCGAGGAGTCAGAGCGACAGATCAAGATGCGCGGCGAGCGCCTGGGGCTTGAGGCCGAGAATCTGTTCCTGCTGCCTGAGACGAACCTCGAAAACATTTTCGGGGAGATAGAGCGTATGAGGCCCGACGTGGTGATCGTTGATTCGATTCAGACGGTCTTCTCCTCGGGCATCGAATCGGCACCCGGCTCCGTCTCGCAGGTCCGCGAAGTCGCGGGCCAATTTCTGCTGCTCGCCAAGAACCGCACGATCCCTGTCTTCCTCATCGGCCACGTGACGAAGGAAGGCTCCATCGCAGGGCCGAAAGCGCTCGAACACATCGTTGACACGGTGCTCTATTTCGAGGGCGAGCGCCACCACAATCACCGCATCGTGCGCGCCACGAAGAACCGTTTCGGCGCGGCCAACGAGGTCGGCGTCTTCGAGATGACTGGCACAGGGCTGGTCGCCGTGGCGAACCCTTCGGAGATGTTTTTGCAGGAACGTCCTGAAGGCGTCGCGGGCTCCGTCGTGACCGCCTGCATGGAAGGGACGCGGCCCATGCTGGTGGAGATTCAGGCGCTCGTCTCCGGCTCGAAGTATGGCGCGGCGCGGCGCGGCAGTGGTGAGGAAGACAGCGACAGGAATCAGAGGCGCGAAGAGTTCGGCGGACGGGGACGCCGCGTGGCTCAGGGCGTTGACTACAATCGCCTGTCGTTGCTCATCGCCATGCTGGAGAAGCGCGTCGGATTCCCGCGCCTGAGCGATGACGTGTTTGTGAACGTCGCGGGCGGTTTGGAGATTGACGAGCCGGCCTCGGACTTGGGCGTCGTCGCCGCCGTTGTGTCGAGCATTCGGGAGAAGCCGATTGACAAGGAGGTGGCCGTCTTCGGCGAAGTCGGCCTGACGGGCGAGGTGCGTGGCGCGATGCACGCCGAGGGGCGCGCGCGCGAGGCACAGACGCTCGGCTTCAAAAAGATTGTCATGCCCGCCTCGAACAAACCCGGCCTCGAACGCCTGCTCGGCGTGCGCGTCGTCGGCGTCCGCTCTGTCGAGGAGGCGCTGGACGAGCTATTCTGAAAGGCAGAATACAGAAGTCAGGAGTCAGAAGTCAGGAGAAAAGAAAGGCAGAAGAAGGGGCGAGAGCCTTTCATTCTGGGTTCTGGATTCTGGTTCCTGAATTCTTTCTTCTGACTTCTGCTTTTCGTGCTAATATGCTCCATCATGCGGACGAACGTCATACTAATTCGATTAGTTTTCACGGCCATCCTGGTTACGTCCGGTTATGTCCTGCACCCCATCTCGGGCCGTTGGCTCTCGTCCACGGGTTTGGTCTCTGAACCTCTGGCCTCGAAAATCGCCTCCGCCGCCCTCGCCGCTTTCGTCGCGCTGGCGATCATCTTCTTCGAAGTGCGCATCCGGCGCGCTTCTCTGAAGACGCTCATCGGCGCGGCCGTCGGCTCCATCCTGGGGATCGTCGGGGCCTACCTGATAGGGTCGCTCATCAGCCGGCAGGAATCGCTCGCCGTCGCGCCAGAGATGAAGACTTTCCTGACGCTCTCGCTGACCTTCTTCATGGCCTACGTCGGCCTGATGGTCGGCGCGGCCAAGGGTGACTATCTGGACCTCTCGGCGCTGGGCGGGATTTTCAGCGACAAGACCACGCGGCGCGACTACAAGATTCTGGACACGTCCGTCATCATTGACGGGCGCATCGCGGACGTGGCCGAGACGGGTTTTCTGGGCGGCACCATCGTCATCCCGCAGTTCATCCTGCGCGAGCTGCAACAGGTGGCCGACTCGCCCGACTCGTCCAAGCGCCAGCGCGGCCGCCGCGGCCTGGACATGCTCAACCGCCTACAGAACAACAACACGCTCGACATCCAAATCGTCGAGACCGATTTCCCGGCGGTGCGCGAGGTTGATTTGAAGCTCATAGAGTTGGGCAAGCAGCTCGACGCCGTCATCGTGACCAACGATTTCAACCTCAACAAAGTGGCACAACTGAGGGGCGTCAACGTGCTCAACATCAACGAGCTGGCGAACGCCCTGAAGCCGGTCGTGCTGCCGGGCGAGGCCATGCGCGTCTTCATCCTGAAGGAAGGCAAGGAGTACAACCAGGGCGTCGCCTACCTGGACGATGGGACGATGGTCGTCGTGGACAACGCGCGCAAGCTCATCGGCCGCAACGCGGACATCGCCGTCACGAGCGTCTTGCAGACGACGGCCGGCAAGATGATCTTCGGCCGCCTCTGGGAGGAGTCGGGCGAGAACGGCAGCGCCGAGCAGCGCATGAACGGGACCGCGCGCCGGCCCGTGCGCGACATACGCCCCGCGCCCCAACGCGTCGCGGACGAGGGATGAAAGAGGAGACGCGGAGAGTGGGAGACGCGGAGACGCGGCGAAAAGCAACCGTCTTTCTCGCCGCGTCTCCGCGTCTCCGCGTCCCTGCGTCGTTGCCATGAACGTTGCCATCATCGCCGCGGCCGGGCGTGGGACGCGGCTGGGCGGGGAGCGCGCCAAGCAGTTCATAGAGCTCGCCGGCAAGCCCGTCATCATTCACACGCTCGAACGTTTCGAGCGGTGCGCCGAGATTCAAGAAGTGATTGTGGTCCTGCCCGCCGGGGACGCGGCCGAGTTTCTGGCACACGCGGGCAGGTGCGGGTTGCGTAAGCTGGCGCGCGTGGTCGCGGGCGGCGCGACGCGCGCCGAATCCGTCTGGTGCGGCCTACAGGCCGTCCGCGCGGCCACCGCGAAGATCGTCGCCGTGCACGACGGCGTGCGCCCCTTCGTCACCGCCGAAGAGATCGGCCGGACGGTGCTCGCGGCCGAAGTCTCTGGCGCGGCCATTCTCGTCGCGCCGGCAGTAGATACCATCAAAGAAGTCGAAGACAACAGAGTCGTGCGCAGCCTTGAGCGCACGCGACTGCGCCGCGCTCTCACGCCGCAGTGCTTTCGCTACGAGCTGCTGCGTCGGGCCTACGAGCAGCAGCCCGAGCTAATCGCCACTGCGACCGACGACAGCTCGCTCGTCGAAGCGCTCGGCGCAACGGTCTCAATCGTCGAAGGCGACGCGCGCAACATCAAGATCACGCGCCCGGAAGACCTCGCGCTGGCTGAACTGCTCTTAAAAGAGATGTCGGACGCGAATGATAAAGGCTAGAAGGTTGGAAGAGGTGACTCTCTAAATCAACGCAGCTTGATGCATACGACCGGACGCGGCTAGTACTTTGTTTTCCGGCTCAAAATTCGTTATCAGAATTTCCTTGTTCAAGACCCGCGTGCTGCCGTTCTTCTCCGTGTTCATCCCCGAAGAAGATTGAACCGGCGTAAGATAGTATCGAGCGAACAGATCACGAATCTCCGGCTTATCGTAAGAAGACAGAATCCAGTGGCATTGCGTGCGACTCAAACGCTTTGACAAAAGCTCGTGGGCGTCCCAGTCGCGCATGTTGTGAGAGTAATTGCAGCCGTTGCCTGGGTACGGTGGGTCAATGTACATCACAGTTCCTTGACGGTCGTAACGATCCACGCAATCTTGCCAGTCGAGGTTTTCGATAAGAACGGTGCTCAGGCGTTTGTGAATAGGTTCTAGGCGTTGTCGGAGCGTCTTCAAAGCGCCAAAGAGCCTGTTACCATGTCCGCCATCCGTGATACTTGTTTGAAAGCGCGGATAGTGCAATTCTCCACCCCATCCAGCCATGATCAGGTAATAGAAGCGGTGGGCGCGTTGCACGTCAGTTAGTTGGGTGGGGTCTAAGTCGGCTAAGCGCTCGAACTCTGCGCGGGATACGAGTTCCCATTCAAATGAAGCAATCAACTCTTCGGGCTTCTCTTTGACAATCCGAAAGAAATTAATCAACTCCTGTTCTTTATCATTCAGAATTTCTACGTCGCTCGGACGCTTACCGAAAAGTACCCAGGCGGCCCCGGCGAAAGGCTCGACATAGCAGGTGTGTGCAGGTATTAACGGAATAATATATTTGCGCAGCCGAGATTTACCACCTACCCATTTGAGGGGGCTGTTAAGCATCTGATGAGTATTTTCTTGTCTGGTCTCTGGCATCTCAATTTCCAACTTAAAAAAGTCATGTTACGCGGTGTCTCTATTGGAGACACGGTAGCACGTTGCTTTCTGCCTGTCAAGATATATGACTAACTCGCGAAGTATTGAGCGATTCGGGGAAAAGCTGCGTGCCTTGCGGGTGCGGCGCGATATGACCTTGAAGGAACTAGCTAACGAATTGGGGCTTACCGCACACGGTTACATCAGCGAACTTGAAGCGGGAAAGAAAATGCCCACAGCCGAGTTCGTTCTAAACGTTGCGCGGCTATTTGGTGTGACTACAGATGAATTATTGAGAGACGACTTAGAATTGAAAGTCAAGGGACAAATCTGAGGGAAAGCTTTGACGCAAGCACTTGTTGATAGACCGCCCACTGAGCGCGAAGTCGAAAGGCTCCGGCTCATCTTGAGTACCTATCAAGACGGGACAGGTATGCTTCAAGTAAAGAACGGCATGACCTTGCCCGGCTGGCGGGATTTTGAACGCGCTGTGGCCTTAGCATTTAACGGCGAGGCGCAGGAGAGCAAAGCCATCTTTGATGTCTTGTTGCCGAGTCAGGGCGGAGCGAGGATCAAGTATGGTTTGTCCTGTAAAATGAGGCGCGAGCTGAACAAGATCAGAAGAACGGGGCGAGTATCCCTTGAGCTATCAAACTCCGCGGGGCAGTTTTGGGACTACTTACGCACAAAGGGGGTTGATCAATCAAATTACAGAGATCGCTCATTAGAAGTCGGCGTCTCATTAATTGAAGTGGTTGAAAGCTGGCATCGCGCGGTAAGCGCTGAGCTAGGTGGATTCGTTGACTTAGCTAAGAGTTTTTACCTCGTCCTTTCTTGGAGTCAAGCAAGACATTATCAGCTTCATCAGTTTCCGCTAACATTGCCGAATCCTCGCGAGCTAAATTGGCACTTTCCGTTTAAGAAGAGTGGTCAAGCAGGAAGGCGAATTGTCGGCGATGATGATTCAGGTACGCTTTTCGAGTGGTACGGAGAATCCGGCGGACAGTTGAAATATTATCCCCTAGCCAGTACAGCAATTTGGGCATCCGAGCCATTTCAGTTGGAGTCGCTAGGAAATATAGAGTACGGTATTTTAAAGAAGGCGGCTTTGTATTTCCCGGAGAAGTGGACTGGCACGTATGTGAAAGAGGGTGATTCATAATTCGCTCCATGTAACGCCTGCCCAATTCGGGTGACTGCCAGGCTCTTGAGAGTCGAACGGCTGTTTTATGTATCGAATCGGCATCGGGCACGACACGCATCGTCTGACGGAGGGGCTGCCGCTCATCCTGGGGGGCGTGCGCGTTGAGGCGATGCGCGGGGCCGAGGGCCATTCGGACGCGGACGCGCTCTCACACGCCGTGGCGGACGCCATCCTGGGGGCCTTGTGCGAAGGCGACCTGGGCGTGCATTTCCCGGACCGCGACCCGCAGTGGAAGGACGCGGACAGTCTGGACCTGCTGGCGCGCGTGGCGTGGCTAATGACCGGGCGCGGCTGGCGCGTCGTCAACCTGGACGCGACGGTGATGCTGGAAAGGCCGCGCCTCAGGCCATACGTGCAGGAGATGCGCGAGCGGCTGGCACAGACCTTGAACGTGGAGCCCTCTTGCGTCAGTGTGAAGGCGAAGACGGGCGAGGGCGTGGACGCCGTCGGCCACTACGAGGCCGTGACCGTGCAGGCCGTGATCTTGCTGGAGACGATACAGAAATGATGAACTTTGCGGGATGAATGATGAATTAAAGACAAAAGCCTTTTCATTCATCATTCATCACTCCGTATTCAGCATTGCTTTTTCTTGGGGGTATTGTTGAAACCGCAGGACGTGATACGCAGGAAGCGCGACGGCCACAGCCTCACGCGCGAGGAGATCAGTTTCTTCGTCGAGGGCGTGACGCGCGAGACTCTGGCCGACTATCAGGCTTCGGCACTGCTGATGGCCGTCTTCCTCAACGGCATGAGCGCCGACGAGACGCAGTGGCTGACGGAGGCCATGCTGCGCTCGGGCGTGTCGCTCGACTTCTCGGACATCGCCAAGCCGAAAGTTGACAAGCATTCGACGGGCGGCGTCGGCGACAAGACCTCGCTCATCCTGGCCCCGATAGTCGCGTGCTGCGGCGCGGCCGTCCCCATGATTTCCGGCCGCGGCCTCGGGCACACGGGCGGCACGCTCGACAAGCTCGAATCAATCCAGGGCTACCGCGTCCACCTCCAACTGCCCGAGTTCCGCTCGATTCTGGAAAAAGTCGGCTTCGCGATGATGGGCCAGACCGCGGAAATCGCGCCCGCGGATAAGAAGCTTTACGCGCTCAGGGACGCGACCGCCACGGTCGAGGCCATCCCGCTCATCGTCGCCTCCATCATGTCCAAGAAAATGGCCGCCGGCCTCGAAGCTCTCGTCCTCGACGTTAAAACTGGCACAGGCGCTTTCATGTCAAAGGAGGAAGATGCGCTCTCGCTCGCACGCGCGCTGGTCGCGACCGGCAACTCTTTCGGCGTCCGCACCGAAGCCCTCCTGACCGACATGAGCCAGCCGCTCGGGCGCGGTGTCGGCCACGCGATAGAGGTGCGCGAGTGCGTGGAAATCCTGAGGAACGAGGCCGGCCCTGGGGCCGAGGCCGCGCGCGAGCTTTCGCTCGAACTGGCCGCACGCATGGTCGCGGTCTCCGGCGTCGAGCCGTCTTTAGAAGCCGCGCGCGAGCGCAGCGCGCCGCTCGCTCGAATCGGGCTCGGCGCTCGAATGTTTCCGCCGGAACGTCGAGGCGCAGGGCGGCGACCCGCGTGTTTGCGACGAACCCGCGCGACTTCTTCCTTTGACACCGAACGAGGTTAAGGTAGAATCCCCGCGCACCGGATTTGTTACCGAGATTGACACGGCCGAGATTGGGCACGCCGTCGCGTCCCTGGGCGGCGGGCGCACACGCATCGAAGACGCGATTGACCACGCGGTCGGCTACGCAGCCGAGGCGAAAATCGGGGACCGCGTCAGCGAGGGCGACGCTCTGGGCCTGCTCTACTGCCGCGACGAAGGCGAAGCTCAAGAGGCCATGGAGCGCATACGCGCCGCGTACAGGCTTGGCGACGAACGAGTATCCGCGCCCCCACTGATTAAGGAAGTAATCACAGCATGAAGTCGTCTCGTCCACGGAGAAGTCCGGCAATCTTCTGCGCGCTCGCGCTTCTTCTGCTCGCCGCCAGCCCGGCCTGCGACATGGGCCAACGGAGCGAGGCGGACAAGGACAAGGTCCACGTCGGCATCGTCTTCGACATCGGCGGCAAGGACGACCGCTCGTTCAACGCCTCGGCCTGGGAGGGCGTGAAGTGTGCCGCGACGGGCTTGCGCCCCAACGGGCAGCCGTGCAAAGACGATAAGGGGAACGCACAGCCTGCCCTCGGCATCGTTCTGCGCGACGTTGAGCCTGGGGACCCGACTTCGGTCGAGCCTGCCATACGCGCCTTTGCCGAGCGCAATTACGACCTCGTCATCGGCGTCGGCTTTGAGCAGATGCCCGTCGTCGAAAGAGTCGCCAAAGACTATCCGAACGTCAACTTCGTCATCATTGACGGCAAGATTGAGTCGCCCAACGTGACCTCTCTGTTGTTCAGAGAGCAGGAAGGCTCTTATCTCGTCGGGATGATCGCCGGGATGAAGTCGCAAACCGGCACGGTCGGCTTCATCGGCGGGATGGACATCCCTTTGATTCACAGGTTCGAGGTCGGGTATACGGAAGGCGCGCGCGCCGCCAATCCCAACATTAACGTGATTGCGAATTACGTCGGGGTGACGCCCGCGGCCTGGAACAATCCGGGGCAAGGGAAGGAGCTTGCCACCGCACAGATTGGCAAGGGCGCGGACGTGATCTTTACGGCCGCCGGCAACTCCGGGCTCGGCGCGTTCGACGCCGCCGAGCAGCAAAAGAAGTTCGTCATCGGCGTGGACTCGAACCAGAACTGGGTCAAGCCCGGCTACGTGTTGACCAGCATGGTCAAGCGGATTGACAACGCCGTCTATCAAATCGTCAAGGAACGGGTCAGCGGCCAGTTCAAGGCGGGCGTCCACGTTTACGGCCTCGAAAACGGCGGCGTCGGCTACGCGCTTGACCAGTACAACGAAAAGCTGATCCCGCCCGAGGCGCTGCAAAAAGTCGAAGAGGCCAAACAGAAGATCATCCAGGGCGAGATTAAAGTGACCGACGCAATGGCGAAATAGACAGTGACAGTGATAAGTGATGAGTGATAAGTAAGAACCTTCTTTCTTTCACTCATCACTTATCACTTATCACTTATCACCGCTTATGTTGGAGCTACGCAACATCACCAAACGTTTCGGCGACGTGCTGGCGAACGACCGCGTGAACCTCAAGGTGCGGACGGGGACGATTCACGCCATCGTGGGCGAGAACGGCGCGGGCAAGTCCACGGTGATGCGCATCGCCTACGGGTTTTATAAGGCTGACGACGGCGAGATTCTGGTTGACGGTCAGGCGCGCCGGATTGAGACGCCGCACGACGCAATCGCCCTCGGCATCGGGATGGTTCATCAGCACTTCATGCTGGTCGAGCCGATGACCGTCGCCGAAAACATTGTGCTCGGCGCGGAGCCGGGGACGGCCACCTCGCTCGACCTCAGGCGCGCGGCCCGCGAGATTCGCGCGCTCTCGGAAGAGTTCAAGCTCAGTATCAACCCGGACGCGACCGTTGAAAGCCTCTCGGTCGGTCAGCAGCAGCGCGTCGAACTGCTGAAGGCGCTCTACCGCAAGGCGCAAATCTTAATCCTCGACGAGCCGACGGCCGTGCTGACGCCGCAGGAGGTCGAAGAGTTCTTCGCCATCCTGCGCGGCATGCGCGAGCAGGGGAAGACGGTCGTCATCATCACGCACAAGCTCTCGGAAGTGTTAGCCATCTCGGACGACGTGACCGTGATGCGCGACGGTCACGTGGTCGGCGAGCGCAAGACCAGTGAGACGAACGCCGCCGAACTGGCGCGCCTGATGGTCGGGCGCGACGTGCTCCTGCGTATAGAGAAGCCCGCGGCCTCGCCGGGCCAGCCCGTCCTGAGCGTGCAGAGGCTATCCATGACGGCCGAGGACGGGACGCGGCGGCTGGACGAGATTTCGTTTGACGTGCGCGCCGGAGAGATCGTGGGCATCGCGGGTGTCGAGGGCAACGGCCAGACGGAGTTGATAGAGACGCTCGCCGGGCTCATTCTGCCGCCCGCCGTTTCCGGCATAGTCGAATTCATGGGCCAACACATCATCCGGTCGTCGGCCCGCATGCGCAAGGAGCTTGGCATCGCGCACGTCCCCGAAGACCGCCACCGACGGGGCTTGCTCCTCGATTTCGACCTGGCGGAAAACTCTATCCTGGGGATTCACTACCGCCGCCCCATCGTCCACGGCCTGGGCGTCCTTCTGGACGACGAGGCCATCGGGAAGCGGGCCAATCAGATTATCAAGGACTTCGACGTGCGGCCGCCGAACGCTCAGCTTCCGGCGCGCGCCCTCTCGGGCGGCAACCAGCAGAAGCTAATCATCGGCCGCGAGTTCGACCTTCAACCGAAGCTGATACTCATCTCGCAGCCGACGCGCGGCGTGGACATCGGCGCGATAGAATTCATTCACCGCAAGCTCGTCGCGCTCCGAGATGCGGGCTGCGCCGTGCTCCTGGTCTCCGCCGAGCTGGAAGAGGTGACCGCGCTCGCAGACCGCCTGCTCGTCATTCACGACGGGCGCATCGTCGGCGAAGTTGACCCGCAGGTCGCGACCCCCGAAGAGATCGGCCTGCTGATGACGGGAGGACACTAAAGACAGGAGTCAGGAGTCAGGAGTCAGAAGTCAGAATAATCGGCTGACAGTCTCCCTGATCTTCTTTTCTCCTGACTCCTGTATTCTGACTCCTGACTCCTGAGTTTATGAAACTTCTCCGCGAACTACTCTTTCCGCTCATCGCCGTCGTGGCGGCTTTCGTCGTCGGCGGCATCGTCGTCTTGCTCATCGGCGACAACCCGATTGAGACTTACAAGCTTTTAATCGGGAGCGCGCTCTCGTGGCCGGACGGCATCGGGTATACGCTCTTTTACGCGACGCCGCTCATCTTCACGGGGCTCGCCGTGGCGGTCGCCTTCCGCTGCGGGCTGCTCAACATAGGGGCCGAAGGCCAACTCTACATCGCCGCGTTCGTGACCGCGTGGGTCGGGATTACGTTCGCGAATTTGTCCGGGTGGGTGCTCATCCCGCTCGCGTGCCTGGCGGCGATTTTGAGCGGCGCGACGTGGGGCGCGATTCCGGGCGTGCTCAAGGCGCGCTTCGGCTCACACGAAGTCATCAACACGATCATGTTGAACTTCATCGCCGTCGCGCTCACGAGCTACTTCGTCCAGTATCACTTCAAAGCGCCCGGCGATCCCATAATGCAGACAGGCTTCATCGGGCGGCAGGACGTGCCTGAGGGCATGGAAGCTCTGCGAGGCGTCAACGCGCACATCCCGCGCCTGGGCGCGTTCCTTCCGGGCTTCCCCGAGCGCATCCCGCTGAGCGTGGCTTTCATCTTCGCGCTGCTGGCCTGCGTCGCCGTCTACATTTTTCTGTGGCGGACCAAGTGGGGCTACGAGATTCGCGCGACGGGCGCGAACCCTTCGGCCGCGGAGTACGGCGGGATTTCGGTCAAGAAACAGATCGTGCTCGCGATGGCGGTCTCGGGGGGCTTGGCCGGGATGGTGGCGATTAACGAGGTGCTGGGCTATCGTTACCGCTTCTACGACGGCTTCTCGCCGGGTTACGGTTTTACGGGAATCGCCGTGGCGCTGCTGGGGCGCAATCACCCTGTCGGCGTCCTGCTCTCGGCCATTCTCTTCGGCGCGCTGATTCGCGGCGGCCTCTTCGTAGACATCTTCACAGACCGCGTCTCCAAAGACCTGGTGCTTGTGATTCAGGCCGTCGTCATCCTCTTCGTCGCCGCAGAGGCGTTGTTCCGCGGCCCCTTCTCAAGGTGGGGACTGTTGAAGCGGTCAAAAATTTAAGAGTAAGTCAGTGGTCAGTGATCAGCCAGCAGCTTTAAAGCTTTTGACTGACTACTGACTACTGACTACTGACTACTTATTATGCGAAACATTTTCACGTTCGCGCTCATCCTTTCGATGATACGGTTGACGACGCCGCTGCTGTTGGCGGCGCTGGGAGGTTTGTTCTCGGAGCGCTCAGGGATTATCAATATCGCGCTCGAAGGCTTGATGCTGGCGGGGGCGTTTACGGCGGCGACCGTAACGCACTACGCGACCGTCTATGGATACCCGGCCGCGCCGTGGCTCGGGTTGATTGCGGCGATTGTCGCGGGCGTCATCGTGGCGAGCATTCACGCGGTGGCTTGCATCAAGTACAAGGCCGACCAGGTCGTGACTGGGACGGCGATCAACGTGCTGTTCCTGGGCGTCCCCGCCTTGATGAGCGGCGCGCTGTTTGACTCGACGGGCGCGACGCCGCAGATTCCGATTAACAACCTGCTCCCCTACGCGCCCATCGTCATCGCCTTCGCGCTCGTGCCCGTGACGTGGTACGTGCTCAACCGCACGCCGTTCGGCTTGCGGCTGCGCGCCGTGGGCGAGAACCCTGAGGCAGCGGACACGGCGGGCGTCAGCGTGGCGCGCATACGCTACACGGGCGTGCTGCTGTCGGGTGCGCTCGCAGCCATCGGCGGCGCTTACCTGGCAATCGGGCAGTCGTCGCTCTTCACGCGCAACATGTCCGCCGGTCGCGGCTTCATCGCGCTCGCCGCGCTCATCTTCGGCAAGTGGCGTCCCGTGCAGACGATGCTCGCGTGTCTGCTCTTCGGACTCGCCGAGGCCGTGGCGATTCAGATGCAGGGCGTCGTGAAAATCCCCGTGCAGTTCATCCAGATATTCCTTACGTGTTGACGATGGTCGTGCTCGCGGGCTTCATCGGGCTCTCGCGCGCGCCGCGCTCGCTCGGCATCCCATACCAGAAGGAAAGGTAAGGCTAAAAATTCTCCGCCATGTCTGAAGACTCCGCCTCACTGCCGATTTACGAGCGCGCCGAGCACGCGGCACGCACCATCCGCGCTCGCTCCGGCGAGGAAGCGCGCACGGCTATCGTGCTCGGCAGCGGCCTCGGCGCTTTCGCCGACGACCTGGAAGACCCTGTCGCCATTCCCTACGAGGAGATTCCGGGGTTCGCGCGCCCGACCGTCGAGGGCCACCTGGGCCGCCTCGTCCTCGGGCGCGTCGGCGGCCACCCGGTCGCGGTGATGCAGGGCCGCTTCCACTACTACGAAGGCTACTCGTTCGACGAAGTGCTTTTCCCAGTCCGCACGCTCGGCCTGTTCGGCGTGAAGTCGTTGATTCTGACGAACGCGGCCGGCGGCATCAACATAGAATTGGCACAGGGCGCGTTG
Organism: uncultured Acidobacteriota bacterium; assembly: GCA_963711585.1. Classification (GTDB taxonomy): domain Bacteria; phylum Acidobacteriota; class Blastocatellia; order Pyrinomonadales; family Pyrinomonadaceae; genus QHXM01. The sequence goes on from CAVQEU010000006.1 coordinate 95,415, forward strand.
ATGGTCATCTCGGACCACCTGAATCTGATGGGCGTCAACCCCTTGCGCGGGCTGCACGATTCGCGCTTCGGCGAACGTTTCCCGGACTTGACGGAAGTCTACTCGCGCGACTATCAGGAGATGGCGGTCGAGGAGGCGCACGCGATGGGGCTGGATTTGAGGCGCGGGGTTTACGCGGCGCTCTCCGGGCCGACCTATGAGACGCCCGCGGAGATTCGCATGCTCCGCACGCTCGGCGCGGACGCCGTCGGGATGAGCACCGTGCCAGAGGCGGTCGCCGCCCGCCAGATGGGGATGAAAGTCCTGGGCATCTCCTGCATCACGAACATGGCGGCCGGCGTCAAGGACGAACCGATCAACCACCACGAAGTAATCGAAACCGGCGAGCGCGTCCGCGACACCTTCAGGGAGTTGCTCAGGCGCATTATTCCAAGGATTAGTAATCAGTAATCAGCTTTAAAGCTTTTGACTGAAAACTGAAAACTGAAAACCGAAAACTGCTTTATGATTATCGGAATTTGCGGCGGCACGGGGTCGGGCAAGACGACGGTCGCCAATCGCATCTTAGAGTCTGTCAGCGCGAGCGAAGTCGCCTTCATACAGCAGGACTCTTACTACCGCAACCTCAAAGACCTCCCGCTCGACTACCGCAACGCCGTCAACTTCGACCACCCGGACGCGCTGGACAACGACCTGCTCGTGCACCATATTAGGAAGTTAAAAGGCGGCGGCTCGGTCGAATTACCCATCTATGATTTCAAGACGCACACGCGGCAGAACGAGACCGTCCTGATTGAGCCGAAGCCGATTGTCATCATCGAGGGGATTCTGATTTTCGCCGACCCGCGCCTCCTCGAACAGATGGACGTGAAAGTCTTCGTGGACACGCCCGACGACATACGCTTCATACGGCGGCTCAGGCGCGACATCAGCGAGCGCGGGCGTACTCTCGACTCCGTCATCGAGCAGTACCTCAACACGGTGCGCCCGATGCACATGCAGTTCGTCGAACCGTCGAAGCGCTACGCGGACGTGATCATCCCCGAAGGCGGGCACAACCTCGTCAGCATTGACTTAATCAGCGGCCGGATTCGCGAGCGCCTGGCCGGCGCTTTGACGACGAGCGGAGGGAAGGTTTGAGCACGGAAGAGATAGAGAGACTAATCGCTGCGGCGCGTGCCGCGCGGGATTGTTCGCTGTCGCCTTTTTCGAGTTTCTGCGTCGGCGCGGCGGTCGAGACCGAGGACGGGAAAGTCTACACCGGCTGCAACATCGAGAGCGCGAGTTTCGGATTGACGGTCTGCGCCGAGCGCGTCGCCATCTGGAAGGCGCTCTCGGAGGGCGAGCGGCGCTTCAAGCGTTTGGCGGTCGTCGTGGACACGGACCCACTGACGCCGCCGTGCGGGACGTGCAGGCAGATCATCTGGGAGTTCTGCCGCGACGTGACGGTCATCCTGGCGAATCTGCACGGGAAGGTCGAAGTGGTGGAAATGCGCGAACTGCTGCCGCGCGCCTTCGACGCCAGATTCTTGAAAGAGGCAGGCGTGAAAAAGTAGATCTTCGATGATGGCTGAAGGTAAAAAAGGGAAAGAGGTCGGCGAAGGGACTGCGGTCGAGCGCATTCTGAATCAGTACGCCGGCAACGTCATACATCTTTTCCTCTCGCTCCTCGCGCTCGTCATTCTCGCCGCCGCGGCAGTCGCCGCCTACGAAACCGTCGTGCGGGAGTTCCCGAAACTCTGGCAGCCGACCGACGAGTACAAGGCGCTTCAGCAGGTTATTGCAAACATCCTGCTGGTCGCCATCGCCGCCGAATTGGCCCTGTTGCTCCTTTTTCACCGCACAAGCTCTGCGGTCGAGGTGATTATCTTCGTCGTCGCGCGCAAGATCGTCACCCCGGACATCACTGCCATCGAGTTAGTCCTGAGCATTGCCGCGCTCGCCGGGCTGCTCATCGTGCGTTACTACTATTTGCCGGGAAAGCCCAAATAGAAATTGCAGGAAAAATGAAGCTGACGCGATTCGTCATCACACTTCTTCTTATGGCCTCTGTTACGACACCACCGGCAGCCAACGCCCAGCGAAGGGGGCGCGCGGCGCGCGGCGGGGGAGGCAGCGCCGCCGACATCATCGTGAGCGGCGCGACCGTCGTCACGATGGACGGGGCGCGCCGCGTCATCGAAGACGGCTCGATTGCGGTGAAGGGCGGGCGCATCGTGGCGGTGGGCTCGCGCGCCGAAGTCGAGTCGAAGTATACGGCGCGCGAGCGCGTGGACGCCCGCAGGCGTGTCGTCATCCCCGGCCTCATCAACGGGCATACGCACGTCCCCATGACGCTCTTCCGCGGCCTGGCCGACGACCTAGACTTGAACGAGTGGCTGACCAAATACATCTTCCCGGCCGAGGCCAAGAACGTCACGGAAGAGTTCGTGCGCGTCGGCACACGGCTCGGCCTGGCCGAGATGATTCGCGGCGGGACGACGACCTATTGCGACATGTACTACTTCGAGGACGCCATCGCGGACGAGACGGCGAAGGCGGGCGTGCGCGGTGTGCTCGGCGAGACGGTGATTGATTTCCCCGTCGCCGACAACAAGACGTGGGCCGAGGCGATGGCCTACACAGACAAGTTCCTCGCTAAATGGAAAGGGCATGCGCTCGTCGTGCCGGCCGTCGCGCCGCACGCGCCCTACACAGTCTCCGAAGAACACCTCAAAGAGGTGCGCGCCCTCTCAGACAAGCACAATTCGCCCATCGTCACGCACGTTTCCGAGACGCGCAAGGAAGTCGAAGACATCACGAAAGCCAAGGGCGCGTCGCCCGTGGATTACCTGGCGCGCATAGGCTTTCTGAACGACCGCGTCATCGCCGCGCACGTGGTTCATCCGGCCGCGGGGGAGATCGCGGTCCTGAAACGGCTCGGCGTCGGCGTCGTGCACAACCCGCAGTCGAACATGAAGCTCGCCTCGGGAATCATGCCCGTGCCGCAGATGCTGGCGGACGACCTCAACCTCGGCCTGGGCACGGACGGCGCGGCCTCCAACAACGATCTCAACATGTGGGAGGAGGTTGACACGACGGCCAAGCTGCACAAGGTCTTCACGATGGACCCGAAAGTCGTCACGGCCCAGCAGGCTTTCGAGATGGCGACGATCCGGGGCGCGCGGGCGCTGCACATGGAGCGGGAAATTGGCTCAATCGAGGAGGGCAAGCGCGCGGACCTGGTCATAGTTGACCTGGACGATCTTAACCAGACGCCGCTTTACAACGTCTATTCTCACCTTGTTTACGCGACCAAGGCGGACGACGTGCGGACGGTTATCGTCGAGGGCCGCGTAATTATGCGCGACAGAAGGTTGCTAACTTTGGACGAAAAGGATATAAAGGCACGCGCACGAATCTTTCGCGAGCGGATTTTACAAAGTCTCGCCCCTTCAAATTCGCAAACGGGAAAAAATTAAGCCGGCGGGCCTTGCCCTCTGCACGCCGGAGAGGCCATAATGGGAAACATCAAATCAATATTTGGTGTTGCCCGCAGGCGAGCCTCATCAGCTCGCTTAAAGTTTTTTTAGGAGCCCGAAATAGTGAAGGAAAAAAGAGCCCGACATGTCATCACGTCAACCCTCGTAATAATTCTTTCCCTCGTCATGACGGCCTTGACGGTCGTCGCACAGTCCGCGCCGGAGGCGGACGCCAGCCAGAAACGTCTGAAACGCGCGCGCGCCCTGATAGCCGCGCACAAGCTGGGGACGGCCGCCGCGGAGCTGGACGCGCTCCGCACGGGGACGGCCGACGACGCAGTCCGCGACGTGACGCGCATCATGCTGATGAGCATCTACCTCGAAGACGGCGACTACATGCGCGCGCAGAATCTACTGGAAGACACCTACAGGCAGCGCACGGCCACGAGCGAGAATTCCACGCGGACCTATTTCGCGCTGGCCGGCCAGGCGGTCAACGGCGCGCGCGACCGCCTCGCGCGCTACCGCTCGTTCGGCATCAACATCAACGACAAGGAATTGGCACAGGAGGCCAGCAACGACCTGGATCACATGCGCATGCTCCTGGAGAAAGTTGCAGACCAGGCCAGGGAGATATGCGGCCAGAGCGAAAAGCACTTCGACGCCCTGGGCCTGCTCGAAGAGGTGGCGAACGTGCGCAGCACACTGGCGCGCACCAAGCAGGATCGCTTGCAGTGGCAGCGCGAGGTCGCCGACGCGCGGCGCAAACTCGCCGCCACGGACATGAGAATCGCCTCCACGGGCAATCCGCCCGTCAGCATCGCCAACACGACATCACAGCCCGCCGCAAAGGAATCCAACACGGCCTCGCAGCCGGCGGCTTCGGAGAACCACGCCACCGAAACGATCACGCGCGACGCGACCGCGGCGGGCGAGCCCGTGCGCGTCGTGTCAACAATTCAGCCCGCGCGAGCGGACGCCGCTCCCGAAGCTGCCGCCCCAAACAGCCCCGCCCCGTCGGCGCAGCCCGTAGACGTCGGCTCGCTGCTGGAGAGGGCGACACAGAAGATAAACCCCTCTTACCCGCAGACGGCCAAAATGGCCCGCATCACGGGCGTCGTCAAAGTCTATCTTGAGATAGACGAAAAGGGCGTGGTCAAGTCCGTCCAGAGCACGGACGGACCGATGATGCTCAAGCAGGCCGCGGCCGACGCCGCCAAACGCTGGAAGTTCCGCCCGACCATCATCAACGGGCAGCCCGTGAGGGTCGTCGGCTTCCTCAACTTCAATTTCACGCTCTAAACAGAGACAATTCCGCTCCGCACGAAACGCTCAAAAGAGGCCGCCCGCGGCCTCTTTTATTTTTATTTACAGCCGCTTAGCTAATCTTGACTTAAAAGTAAGGTATGCTAAAATGCTACCGAATCCTGGTTCATTACAGGGATGTCGGAGGGGTTTTCGGGATGAAAGTCTCGGCTCAGGAAGAATACGGATTGCGCTGCCTGGTGCAGTTGGCTCACCTCAAGGGAGGCGAATCCTTAACGCTTTCGCAGATGGCGAAGCGCGAGGGCATTTCGGCGGCGAACGCCGGCAAACTGCTCTGGATTCTGAGCAAGGCCGGGCTGGTGCAATCCACTAGGGGCACGAAAGGCGGCTACCAGTTGGCCCGGCCCGCCTCCGAGATTCGTCTGAGCGAGGTCATAAAGGTTTTGGACGCGGACGAGGTCGAGGGCCACTGCAAGAGTTACACGGGCGTGCTGGACGTTTGCGTACACACGAGCGACTGCGGGATACGGCCCGTGATCCTGGGCCTGCATGAGATCGTGCAGAACGCTCTGTCGGAGGTCACGCTCGCGCAGCTTGTCGGCCCCGAAGCCAACGTGGACGCGACGCTGCACCAGATTCAAAAATTGCAGCCGCGCCAGAGTCCGGCGCACTGAAGAGTCATCTGAAAACGGCCGGACGGCGCGGCCGAGGGAAAACTTAGAATGAGCACAATCGAGGTACTTGCCAACAAGGAATACAAATACGGGTTCGTCACGGACATCGAATCCGACATGATTCCGCGCGGGCTGAGCGAAGAGACCGTACGGCTCATCTCGGCCAAGAAGAACGAGCCGGAGTGGATGCTGGAGTTTAGGCTGAAAGCCTACCGCCACTGGCTGACGATGGAGGAGCCGCGCAACTGGCCCAACGTCTCGTACCCGGAGGTCAACTACCAGGACATCATCTACTACAGCGCGCCGAAGCAGAAGGCGACGAAGGCCAGCCTGGACGAGGTTGACCCGGAACTCCTGCGCACGTTCGAGAAGCTGGGCATTCCATTGCAGGAACAGAAGCAACTCGCGGGCGTGGCCGTTGACGCCGTCTTCGACTCGGTTTCGGTGGCGACGACCTACAAAGAGAAGCTCAAGAAGGTCGGCGTCATCTTCTGCTCGTTCTCCGAGGCCGTGCAGGAATACCCGGAATTGGTCCGTAAGTACATCGGCTCGGTCGTGCCGACCAACGATAACTATTTCGCCGCGCTCAACAGCGCCGTCTTCACGGACGGCTCGTTCGTCTTCATCCCCAAGGGCGTGCGCTGCCCGATGGACCTTTCGACCTACTTCCGCATCAACAACTCAGAATCGGGCCAATTCGAGCGGACGCTGATCGTCGCCGAAGAGGGCGCGTACGTCTCCTATCTGGAAGGCTGCACCGCGCCGAAGTTCGACAAGAACCAGTTGCACGCGGCGGTCGTCGAATTAATCGCGCTGGACGATGCGGAGATTAAGTACTCGACGGTGCAGAACTGGTACGCGGGCGACGAGGAGGGGAAGGGCGGCATTTACAACTTCGTCACCAAGCGCGGCAAGTGTGCGGGCCGCAACTCCAAGATTTCCTGGACGCAGGTCGAGACCGGCTCGGCGATTACCTGGAAGTACCCGTCGTGCATCTTGCAGGGCGACAACTCAATCGGCGAGTTCTACTCCGTGGCGCTGACGAACCACGCGCAGCAGGCCGACACAGGCACGAAGATGATTCATCTGGGCAAGAACACGCGCTCGACCATCATCTCGAAGGGCATCTCGGCCGGGCGCTCGAACAACAGCTACCGCGGCCTGGTCAAAGTGATGCCGAAGGCGGAGGGCGCGCGCAACTACACGCAGTGCGACTCGATGCTCATCGGCTCGCGCTGCGGCGCGAATACGTTCCCCTACATAGAGGTGATGAACAACACGTCGCGCGTCGAGCACGAAGCTTCAACCTCCAAGATCAGCGAGGAGCAGTTGTTCTACTTGCAGCAGCGCGGCATCTCGCAGGAGGACGCCGTCTCGCTCATCATCAACGGCTTCTGCAAGGATGTCTTCCTGCAACTCCCGATGGAGTTCGCCGTCGAGGCTACGCGGCTGCTCGGACTGAAGTTGGAGGGGAGCGTCGGATAAGGAGGAAGCGCCCGCGATGGAGATGCGACTGACCATCATTTACGAACGTGCCGGAGACATGGTGCAGGCTTCCGTGGTGGAGTTGCCGGGTGCAATCTCCCTCGGCAAGACACGTGAGGAGGCGCGGGCTAATCTGTCGGAGGCGATTGAGATGGTATTGGAAGGGAATCGCCTTCTGGCGGCTGATGCGGTCGGCGAGCGCGAGGAGATCGAGTTCCACACGGCATGAAGCGGCGCGACCTCATCCGGCATCTGGAAGAACACGGATGCGAGTTTGTGCGCGAGGGCAAAGAGCACACGCTTTACATCAACCGGATAACTAAGAGGGCCGCCGCCGTACCTCGTCACCGCGAGATACCTACGGGGACGGCCCGCGCAATCTGCCGCGCGCTTGGCATTCCAGACCCTTCCTAAAAACTTTACTTGAGGAGTGGTAACAGGTGTTAGAGATTAAAGATTTGTACACGACCGTTGACGGGAACGAGATTCTGAAGGGGATCAACCTGACGGTCAAGCCTGGCGAGGTTCACGCCATCATGGGGCCGAACGGTTCGGGGAAGTCCACGCTCGCGAAAGTGCTGGCGGGCCACCCGGCCTACGTTGTGACGAAGGGCGAGGTGTTGTACGAGGGGAAGAACCTGCTCGAACTCGCGCCGGACGAGCGCGCGCGCGAGGGAGTCTTTCTGGCGTTTCAATACCCGATTGAGATTCCAGGCGTGTCGAACGCGCAGTTCCTGCGGCTCGCTTACAACGAGAAGCGCAAGCACCTGGGCGAGGAAGAACTCGACCCGCTTGAGTTCAAGGACTTGCTGAAGGAGCGCGCGCAGATAGTCGAGATGGACGCGAGCTTTATGACGCGCGCCGTCAACGAAGGGTTTTCGGGCGGCGAGAAGAAGCGTAACGAAATTTTGCAGATGGCCGTGCTTGAGCCAAAGCTCGCGGTGTTGGACGAAACCGATTCGGGGTTGGATATAGACGCACTGCGGGTCGTCCCGGAGGCGTCAACAAGCTCAACTTCGAGAACGCCATCATCCTCGTGACCCACTACCAGCGTCTCCTTAATTACATCGTGCCCGATTACGTTCACGTGCTTGCTGGCGGGCGTATCGCGCTCGAGGGTGGCAAGGAACTGGCGCTCGAATT
>CAVQEU010000007.1:0-49042 GCA_963711585.1 uncultured Acidobacteriota bacterium
TCTTTGACAATTCAATCCGGCAATAATCCGACATAGCGCAAGTGTTGTGCAGACCCACCTGGCGAAGCCGTCCAAGAAAGTGGCGACTCGTTGCTTGAGCGTCTCCCATTCGTCACCAAGACGGTGCAGATGTAAGACCTCTTGCTTGAGCTTGCGCCACAGCTTCTCGATAGGGTTGAGCCACGGCGCATAGGTCGGCAGGCGCAGCAAAGTGATGCCTGCTTGGCGCGCCGCCTCCACGACTCGCTCCTCGAAGTGAATCGGCCAGTTGTCCTGGATGGCGTAGATCACTTTGGCCTGCGGGTAAGCCGCGCGCAGTTGCACGTAGAAGGCGCGCAACTCGCGAACGCCAATGTGTGCCGCCTGGCGATAAGTGACCTCTCCGGTCAAGGCGTTGAGCGTGCCCACCAGACGGCTCCTCCGGTTGGCCGCGTAGGAGTAACGGGCCAGTGGCTGATGGCGGCTCCCGACGCCGGCCCAGTCCGCGCCCACACTCGGCTGGCGGTAATAGGTCAACTCATCCAGATAGAGCGCAATGATGCGACCGGGCGCGGCTGCGGCCTCCTCCACAGCCTCATTGATGCGCTGGCACTTCTGGTCATACTCCGGGTCGGGGCTGTGGACGTAAGAGCGACCCCGCTTGTAGCGCAGCCCCCAAGCCCGCAGCAGATGCCAGACGCCTGAGAGGCTGTACTGGCGCAAGGCCGTGATGACTCGCCGGGCGTGGCACAGTGACCAGCGCGCGGGCGCGCTCGACTCTGCGTCCACGGCCGGCGGCGGCTTCAGGAAGTGCGCGCAGATGGCGCGCACTTCTTCAGGGGGAAAAAGACCGCTTATGGCGGGCTGGTTGGCGTAACCAGGCGACGCCTTTCTGCTCGTAGTTGGTGAGCCACGAGTAGAGGGTCTCCGGGTGGTGCGGCTTCAAGACGCCCGTCACGGCGACGCGATAAGCGGCTTCCCCATTGGCGATCCGCAGTAAGGCCGCCGCACGCTCGCGGACATAAGGCAGCGGGTGATGGTCACGGGCTTGTTCGAGCGTCACCCGCTCGGCCTCGCTCAACTCCAACACACGTTTACGACGCGACATCGCTTCTGACCTCCACTTTCGGATCAGGGAATATTAGCGGATTGAATTGTCAAAGACCATCAGTGCTGGGGAGAGATGGGAAAATTGTGCCAAGTCCCGTAGGGACGATTGAAGAAAGATTGGCCCACGTTCAGTCGTCCCTACGGGACTCGATATAAATTTCGCACTTCTTCCCGGCACTGAAGTGCTGGGCTATTTTCACTCGCCCCTAACGGGGCTCTTTAGTGCTTAAAATGACGAATGCTGGTGAAGACCATTGCTAAGCCGTGCTCGTTGGCGGCGGCGATTGTCTCGTCGTCACGGACGGAGCCGCCGGGCTGTATGACGGCGGTGATGCCGTGGCGCGCGGCTTCGTCGATGCCGTCGCGGAAAGGGAAGAAGGCGTCGGACGCGAGGACCGAGCCCGCGACGGGCAACTGCGCGCGCGCCGCGCCGATCCTGACCGAATCAACCCTGGACATCTGACCCGCGCCGACGCCGACGGTCTGCCCGTCGCGCGCGTAGATGATGGCGTTCGACTTGGTGTGCTTGCAGACTGTCCACGCGAAGAGCAGCGCGCGCAGCTCTTCCTCCGTCGGCGCGCGCTCGGTCACGACTTTCAAATCTTCGCGGGACAGGCGGTGCGTGTCGCGGGTCTGGACGAGCATCCCGCCCGTGATGGTCTTGTATTCGTAGCCTTCGGCGCGTCGCGGCTCTCCCGCGCGCAGCACGCGCAAGTTCTTCTTCGCGCGCAACGCTTCGAGCGCGCTCTCGTCGTAATCGGGCGCGATGACGACCTCCGTGAAAATCTCCGTCACGGCGCGCGCCGCACCTTCGTCAACTTTTCGGTTAAAAGCAACGATGCCGCCGAAGGCCGAGACGGGGTCTGTGGCGAGCGCGCGGCGGTAAGCTTCTTCGTTGGTCGCGCCCGTGCCGACGCCGGCCGGGTTCATGTGCTTGATAATGGCACAGGCCGTCTCGTCGAAATCGCAGACGAGCTGCCACGCCGCGTCCGCGTCAACGTAGTTGTTGAAAGACATTTCCTTGCCCGAGAGGACTTCGGCGAACGGCATGCTGCCCAATTGGTAGCCGTAAAGGGCCGCGGCCTGGTGCGGGTTCTCGCCGTAGCGCAGGCGCAGCCATTTTAACCAGCCGTAGTTCGCGGACGAGGGGGAAGTCTTTTTCTTCCGCCGTCGCTTCGCCCGGCAGATTACTGGTCATAATGCTTAAAGCCTCCTCGGGACTTTCCGCCGCCGAGATTTTCTGCATGAAAGAAAAGAAGGCTTCCTCATTCTCTTCGACGCCGAGCACCGAAAGAGAGTAAGACCCCGGCGCCTCGCCTTCCGTGGAGAGCTGTCCGATCAGGTAGGCTTGAACCGCCAGGTCGTACATCGCCGTGCGCTCAAAGGCCCTCCACGCCAGCCGCCCGCGCAGTTTAAGCGACAACGCGCCGTCGTTGCGCTTCATCTCGTCTATGACTTCCGCATACATCTTGGGCGACACGACGACCGCCACGTCTCTGTAATTCTTCGCCGCCGAACGGATCATCGCCGGGCCGCCGATGTCTATCTGCTCGACGGCCTCTTCGAGAGTCGCGTCCTTGCGCCTGATGGTCTCCTCGAACGGGTAGAGGTTGACGACGACCATGTCAATCGGCTCGATGCCGTTTGCGCGCATCGCCTCGACGTGCTCCGCGTTGTCGCGCAGGGCGAGCAGGCCGCCGTGAATCCGCGGGTGCAAGGTCTTGACGCGCCCGTCCATCATCTCCGGGAAGCCCGTCACGTCGGAGATGTCACGCACCTCTACCCCGGCCTCGCGCAGCGCCCGCGCAGTCCCGCCCGTGCTAATCAACTCGACGCCGAACCCGCGCAACTCGCGCGCGAACTCGACCAGCCCCGTTTTATCCGAAACGCTCAACAGAGCGCGCTTGATTTTTCTCAGTCCCATAAAAAGTGATAAGTGATAAGTGATAAGCTGGACTTTATCCATTCAGGCTGCATAGCACAGCGTATCCGTCAGGCGCTCCACTAATGAGCGCGGGACTTTTATCATGTCGGCTTTTTTACCCGACATGGAAAAACAGGCATGGCTCCACAAGTAACGCCGCACCATCGCTATCGTGTCCGAGAAGGTCGCGCTCTCTTTCGCATACCACGCCGCCCATCGCACCGAGAGTTCTTGCCTCTCGCTCAACCGCGCTGCCAGCAAAGTCACCACCGAGTAGAGCGCAAAGAGCGCAGGCGTGGTGCGCGCAATCGCTTTCTCAGACCACTGGCGTTGCGTTTCCACGCCAAGGTGCGCTCTGGCTTCTTCAAAGGTCACTTCCACCGTCCACCGCCTGACGAACCATTCGAGCATCTGCTGTGGGGCGGTCTCAAGCTTTGTACTGAGAAAGCTTGCGCGTCGAACTCTTCTTCCGGGTCACGCACCAGCACCCAGCGAATGGGGACGGCGGCCAGCCCAGCGTGATACCAGACGCAAGTATCGCTCGCCAACTCGACTCTGCGTGCGCTTGCGCCGTACCACCGCTCAAGCGTCACGGCCTGCCACACCGTTGCCCCGTCAGCGAGCACCTGTTTGAGCGTCGGCAGGCGCGCCCTTTCTTGAGCGGTGCCCATTCTGGCCTCTCTGTATGGCGGGCGCAGGCTCATAGAGCGCCGCATCCTGTCGCAAACGTGTGATGACGCACACCTCCTGACGCACAGCCTCCAGCAGTCCAAAGCCGCGAAACTGCTGTCAGCCACGACCACGATCTCACGTCCTGGCAGCGAACGCTTGACCAAAAGGAGCATCTGCCGTGCGCGGTCGGTCAACTTCTGATGCCTGCGTCCGCGCTCTGTGTGATAACGCTCCGAAGGACACAGGCATGTCAGGAAGGGCAGCGCCCAGACACGTCCGGCCCATCCCACATCGACCAGCAACATCAAGGACAGCGAGCGCAAGCCACTGGCTTTGACAAAGTGGGAATGAGAAGAGCGCACCGGATCACGATAGATTCCTTTAGCTTTGATATTCTGCCACGTCGTCTCTGAATAGTATAGTCGAGTCCCATGACCACCACGCCCTCTGGCGCAAAGGTGTCAATCAGCACCGAGAGGAGAATCCGACTGCTGCAAGGCTCGACCACACGGCGCGGTTCAAGACACGATGATAGTTCTGGAAGTGCTGCTTATCACTCAAGCCCATGACGCGGAAAGCGGAAGTCACAGTGCGTTTAGCTGGGCACAGCAGTGCGCCGACGATGAGCACTTGCAATGTGCCCAGACGCGCTTGGAAAAGAGCGGGGCGAAAGCTACAATCAGGCTTGTCAGTTAGGAAGGCATAGTCAGCATCAAAGACCTATCTTGGCAGAGTGGTCTGAAGCTTAACGGCCTTCCGTTTTCTTTTCAAAGATCAGAAATGGATAAAATCCAGATAAGTGATGAGTGAAAAACTCTTTCTTATCACTCATCACTTATCACTTATCACTGCTTTAAGTTGTATTCCTCGCGGAGCGCGCGGACGCGTAGCTTGCGGCGGTCGCGCGCTGTCAGTTTGATTTCGATCCGGTGACTGTTGCTGGCGGAGGGCGTCGCGTCGCCTGCGTAGTAGCCCAGGACGTACTGTCCCCTTAAATCTTCTTCGATTGCGTTGAAGATGGGCGACAGGTCGGGCGCGGGCGCCGCGGGGTCGAGCGCGGCCCGCGCGTTGCCGACCAGGAAATAGCGCCCGCCGGTCTTTTCCGCCAGGTCGCGAAAGCCTTTGGATGGCGGGCGCACCGCCAATTCATCGCCGCGCGGGGTGTAGAGCGGCAGGTGTATGACGTAGATGGAAACGTCGGACGCACGCGCGGAGTTGATGACGGCCGAGGCGCGCGTGGTGCTCGCAGTGTCCAGCCCGTCGCTGATTAAGATCAGAATGCGCCGCTCGGCCGCGCCGGCTCGCGCCGAATTGAAGGCTTGGAGGGCGGCTGCCGCGGCGTCGAAGATGGCCGTGCGGCGGCTCGCAGGCACGTGCGCGGCGAAGGCTGGCTCGGCCTGTGCCATTTCTGTCGTGAACGGGACGGACAGGGACGCCTTTTCGCCGAAGTGCACGACGGCGACGCGCGAGCCGGGGCCGAAGCGCTGGAAGAGTCGGAGCGCGGCGTCGCGCTGCTGTGTGACAAGCTCGCGCACGCTGCCCGAGGTGTCGAGCGCGAAGGCGAGCGCGACCCTGTCCGCGCCAGCGGCAAAGTGAGAGAGCGGGACCTCGCGCCCGTTGTCCAGAACGGAAAAATCGGATTGAGCGAGACCGTGGACGCGACGCCCGCCCGAGTCCGTGACGAGCACGGGAATCGTGACGAGGTCTGTACGAACGCGTAAGACCTCGTCGGGCGAGTCCGTGCCGGGGTCATCCTGGGCGAAGGCGCGGCGCTCGGAGGCACGGAAAATAGACGAAGCGACGAGAAGGACGAGGAGAAGCCTGAACGGGCGATGAGCGGGGCGGGCTAGACTGACGAAAAGCCTGACCGGGCGTGGCGCTGCGGAGTTTGGGGTCATGCCGCACTAAAACAGGAAGCGCCAGAAGAACAGGATGCTTAGGAGCAGGACGAGCGTGATGACGATGATCTTAACCAGGCTCACAATCGTTTCCTCTGCGGCCGCCGTGACAGGGGCCGCGAAACAAAAGGCGAGTCGAACGAAGGCTCATTCTAGTGGCGCGTGATTGCGCCTGTCAACGCGGCAGGCACGAGCCGCCCGCCGCTGCTTTTGGACTCAAGAGAAAATACGCCGCGCGGGCGAATCGTGTTCCGAAAATTTGGAAACCGTTTCGATTGCGGAATGCGGATTAACAGAAAGAACTCAAGAGACTGAATGACTCAACCCTTTGCGCCTTACGTCTTCGCTTTGCGCCTCCAGCGTGAAACAGCCGTTCTCGCAAAGACGCAAAGCGAAGACGTAAGGCGCAAAGGGTTGAATCTGTCTTCCAATCCGCAATTATTTGAACCTCACGGCGACGCGGCCGCTGAAGAGGCGCGGGAAGCCTACGTGCGTGCCGCTGAAGACCGACTCGAAGTTGTAGAGGAAGAGTTCGTCCGTCAAATTCTGTATGTCGAACTGGACGTTGAGCGAGGCGCGCTCGCGTTGCAAAAGGTCCGCGCCGACGGAGAGATTGAGAACGGTGCGCGGTCGGACGCGGCCGCGCTGGAAATCAATCTCGTTGTAAAGGCGCGGGTCGAAGCCTGCGGCTGTGAAGTCCGCGAGCGTCGTGCCAGGCTCGACGTCCGTCGGGTAGCCCGAATCGTAGCGCCCGCCGAAGATGGCGTAGATGCCGGAGCGGCGGTGGTTGTAGCTCAACTGGAACTGCATAGAGGTGCGCTGGTCGTGGTCGTTGGCGAAAATCAGGCCAGGCACTTCGAGGCTCTCGACGGCTTCGCCGAGGAACAGCCCGCCGTTGATGGGCGTCACGCCGTAGGCGCGCGCGTTGGCGTAAGAGACGAAGCCGCGCAGGCCGCGTATGTCGGAGGATTCCAGACGAATTTCTGTGCCAGTCACGCGCCCGCTCGAAATCGAGATCGGGAAGATGACGCCCGTGTCGAAGAATTGGTCTTTGTCGCCGAAATTCGTAATCCGCTTCTGGTAGGCGACGACGTTGAGCCGCGCGTATTGGGACATCTGTTGCTGAAAGCCCGCCTCGAAAACGTGCTGCTTGTCGGGCAGAATGGGACGCGCGCCCGACTGGCCCTGGAGGACGGCGAGCGGCGAAAGCGCAGCCGCTTCTTCAGAGCTTGCGAGCAGTAAATTCTCGGCCGGAGGAAACTGGAAGAGGCGGTTGTAAGAGGCGCGCAGCGTCGTCTGCGTGCGCGGGATGTAATAGCCCACGGCGATGCGCGGGCTGAAGGCGTCGTCCTGTATGACGAGCTTGTAGTTGTCGTAACGCAGGCCGGCGGCAATCGTCAGGTTGCGCAACGGCGTGAACTGATCCTGCGCGTAGAAGCTGAAACTCCTCCCGGTCCTGCGCCCGCTGAAGACGAAAGGGTCTGCGGCGGTGAAGGCGTTGACCGGATTTGGCACAACGTTGCCGTCTTCGTCCACGAGGTCGTCGAACGGCTCGGTCGTGTAGAAGCTAAAGTTTTCGCGGACGGGCGTGATCGTGAATTGGCCGCCGAATTTTATGTTGTGCGTGCCGCGCGAGAGCGTGATGGCGGCGATGCCGCCGGTGTTCTGCAACGTGCGGTCCTGGGTGGCGACGACGGGCGTGGACAGTGGGTTGCTCAAGAGCTTCGCCGTGCTGTGGCGGTTGAAGAATGAGAACTGGCCCAGCATGGTGGGCGAGAAGATGTGCTCGAAGGTGATGAATTCCGAATGGTCGCGCAGGCGCTCGCGCTGATCCTGCCCGGCCAACTCCTGCTCGACGCGGTTCGCCACCTGGAAGTTCGAGCCGCCGACGAGAAACGTGCCGCGCAAAGAGTTGTTCTGGTCGAAATGGTAATCAAGCCTGAAGAAAGCCTTGCCCGTGCGGCCGAAGTTGTGAAAGTTTTCGAGCGTCGGCGGGTCCAGGAAGCGTTGCGAGGTGCTGGCCGAGAGGTTCGTCAGGAAGCCGAATTTTTCGGTGCGCGTCGAAAAGTCAGCGCCGACTTCGCCCGTCGAAAAGCTCCCGCCGGAAAAAGTGACGCCGCCTTGTGTCGGCGTCTCAAGCCCGGAGCGCGTGTTGACGTTGATGACGCCCGCCAGCTTGTCGCCGAACTCTGCGGGGATGCCGCCTGTCATCACCTCGACCGTGCGGAGCGTGCGCGCGTCCAGGCTCGTGGAGAAGATGGCCGAGAGGTTGTCGGTGACTGGCACGCCGTCAACGACGAATTGAACCTGCGACTCGGAGCCGCGCGGGTGCAGCCGCCCGTTGTCGTCGGGCGCGAAGCCGGGTGCGGAGGCGACGATGGCTTCTATGCCGCGCGAGGGCGCGGCCCCGGCCTGGCGTTCGAGAATCGCCTGATTGATGTCTGTGTCGGAGGATACCTTGTCGTGCTCCGCGTGGTCCGGGTCGGCTTCGACGGTGACGGTTTGGGCCGTGCCGCCGACCGAGAGCGCGAAGTCCAGATTGAGCGGGAGTGCGCTTTCGATGTCAACGTGCTGCTCGGCGGCCTGAAAGCCGGGCGCTTCGGCCGTGACGTTGTAGTCGCTGAAGGGAACGTTGACGAGCTTGAAAGCGCCCTGGTCGTCCGTCTGAGCCGTCTGCTTGTAGCCGGTGTTGGGCTGTGTAATGGTCACGGTCGCGCCCGCGACGAGCGCGCCGTTCGGGTCTTTGACGGTGCCTTGAACTGTGCCAATACGCGTCTGCGCGGAGGCGGGTGTGAAATTAAAGAGCGCGAGGAGAACTGCCGTCGTTAAGAAGACTTTTTTGAGAAACACTGCGAACCACCTCTCTGAATAAAACCGTAATGCCGGAAGGTTCCGCCCGTCCCGGAAGCGCTGCTGATTCTTCGCGCTGAATCGGGTAACGGTCGGGGCCGAGCGTCAGGCGAAAACCTGGTTCGCCTGAAACGCCGCGCATCGCCCGAAAAATTGGGCGCGCGTGAGCCTGATGCGGATTAAGACAGAGAAGTGACGGGCGGAGCGCGCCCGCGTCGCGGCGCTTCGAACCTGGAAGCGGAGAGCAGCGCCACTGCCGTCGAAAGCTCGACCTGAGATGGCGGTGCGACGAGTTGCGGGAGCGCGCTCAGGAGAGTGAAGGAAAGGTTCTGGCGAAGCTGGCAGATCAGACAGTCGCCGAGGGCGGGCGAATCGTTCGCCGAAGGGTTTGCGTCGCCGGACGGGCTGACCGTCGCGGTGGAACTCTCGGCGGGTTGGAGCGCCAGACGGCCGTGACGGTGAACGGATTCGGCCGTCGTCGTGTAAGCGACGAAGGCGAGCAACACGAAGGCCAGCATGCGCGCGAGAGGCGCGTGCCGACGTGATGTTGCTGAGCCTGTGTTGCTGGTCACTTGATGTTGCGCTGTGTTAGAGTCTGACCCAACTGGGGAATATAAACACCCACGCGCGGGAGTGTCAAATGAGCGTTTGGCGGCCCACCTGCGAGACGGTTCGTCCTCCCGGTTAACCGAATTCAGCATGACCTTGCGCACGCCGTTATTCAATCGCCAATCGAGCCGAGAGCAGCACCCAACTCGCACAAGCGAAGTCTGTCTTCGCCTCGTCCTGCTCGCCGCGTCGTGTTTGCTCGTCGGCTCAGTCGCGGCGCATGCGGAAACGTTGACGGCGCGCATCAGTGTGATTTCGACGGCCCCGGCGCGCGTGCGCGTGGAGGGCGAGCGCGATAAGCCCTCGCGCGCGTGGTCGTTCCGCAACGTGTACGCGAACGTGATGAACCTGGGCGAGCGGATTGAGAATCTGAAGCTCTACGACGGCGGCGGCGCTGAAGTACAAGTCAGGCGGCTCGCGCCAGGAGAGTACGAAGCAAGCGGGGCAGCCTCGCGGTTCGTTTACGAGGTGAAGCTGGACGCGCCGCTCTTTGAAGGAGACGCGGCTCACGTTTCCTGGTTGACGCCCGAGCGTGGCTTTCTAATGCCGGGCGATTTGCTGCCGCTCGCGGGAGGCGAGCAAGCGAGCGGCGCGCGTGTGACTTTCAGCCTGCCCGAGAAATGGGCCATAGCATCGAGCACGAAAGCGGGCGCGGCGGGCCAATTCGAGCTGGCGGACTTCGAGCGGGCGGTCTTCTTCGTCGGACAAAGCTTGCGCGAGCGGCGCGGTCGTATCGGCACGATGGAGTTCGTTTTCGCGACGGCGGGCGAGTGGGCCTTCTCGGACGAGGAAGCGCTTGCTCTGGCCGAACGGATTCTGAAAGAGCACGCGGAGACGTTCGGCGGCGCGGCCGGGGAGCGCGTCATGCTCGCGCTCTCGCCGTTCCCGCGGGCGGCGGGCGCGGACCGTTGGAGCGCGGAGACGCGCGGCACGACCGTCACGCTGCTCGTCGGAAAATCGCCTTCGCGGACGGCGGCGCTGGCACAGTTGAGTTTTCCCTTAGCGCACGAGTTGTTCCACCTCTGGGTTCCGAACGCGCTCCGGCTCGAAGGCAGTTACGACTGGTTCTACGAAGGCTTCACGCTCTATCAGGCGCTCGCCGCCGCAGTCCGCCTTGAGCTGCTGACGTTTCAGGATTACCTGAACGCGTTGGCACGTGCCTTCGACGCTTACAAAACGTCGCAGGGGCGCGAGCAATTGAGTCTGCTCAAGGCGTCCGAGCGGCGTTGGACACTCTCGCCGTCCCTCATTTATAACAAGGGGATGCTGGTCGCGTTCCTCTACGACCTGACGCTCAGACAGCAGACCAAAAACAAGCGCTCGCTCCCGGACGTTTACCGCGAACTGTTTCGCCTCGCGCGCGCATCTCAACAGCGTAGAGACGGGAACTCGGCGGCGCTCGCCGCGTTGAACAATGCGGGAGACGTGCAGGCGCTGACGCGGCGCTATGTGGAGGACACGGGCGAGATCGAGCTACAGTCGGCCGTCGCTCCCTTCGGCCTGAAGGTCGAAACATTCGGCGCGCGCACCCGTATCAGCGTCACGGATTCGCTGAGCGGCTCGCAGCGCGATTTGTTACGCAAATTCGGTTACAATGAAAAGCTAGACGGGACAAACGCCAGGAGACGCGCCCCCGCGCGCGGGTGAGTTCCCACGCAGCCCCAACAGAGTCGGCCTGAAGCCGTCAACGAACGATGAGTTACTTGAAGAAGATTCTTTCCATTTGCGCGCTCGCCGGGTTGATGGCCGGGTGCAGCACGCTCGCCAACATCAACTCGGACACGGGCGTCGTCATCGCCAAGCGCGCGCAGATACGCAGCTCGGTCGCGGTCGTCGCCGCCGACCTCGTCGAAGTCACGCGCGGCGACGTGATTGAAATACTCGATTCCGACACAGCGGAGAACGGCGAGAAGTGGCTCTTCGTCCGCGCACATGACGTGGGGAACACGGAGGGGTGGATCGAGGCGCGCAACGTAATGCCGCAGGAGGTGTTGGACAAGGCGCGCAAGCTCGCCGAGGAAGACAAAGAGATTCCGGCACAGGCGAGCGGTCAGCTTCGCGCCGTCAGCAACTTGCGTCTCACCCCGGACTACGCGAACAACGAGAACATCCTGATGAAACTCGAAAGCGGTTCGAGCTTCGAGATCGTCGGGTGGAAGCGTGTGCCAAAACCGAAGGGCGCGCAGACGCAGGAGACGGACGACACCCCGAGGGCCGGGAGCGCGCGCACAGACACCGGGCGCGGCGCTCGCAGCGAGGACGCAGAGAAAGAGCCGGAAGAGGCTTACGACCTCTGGTTCAAAGTAAGGCTCCCGCCCGCCGTCTCGCCCGCGCCCGCCGGTTGGGTCTACGGCAAGCAGGTCGAGTTGACCGTGCCGAGCGATATCATCTTTTATCGCACGGGCCGCGAGTTCGTCGCGTGGCGGAGGCTGGACGACGACACGGGGAGCGCAACGAACGCGTCCAGGGACAAGGACGCCGCGAAAGAAGAGAAGCCCGGAAGCTGGGTGATTCTGGAAAAGAGCGCCGCGGGCGGTTCGATTGGCCCGGACGAGCCGGACTTCGACAGGATTTACGTGCTCGGGTATGACAAATACCGCCAGGAGCACTACACTGCATACCGCGGTCCCGACGTGAAAGGCTACCTCCCGCTGCGCGCCGAAGGGCAGGGCGACAGCAAAACTTTTTCCGTCAGGATTCAGGGTGAAGATGGGCAGCCCAAAGAGGTGAAGTACGCAGTTTATAAAGACGACCGCGGCATTCTCAAAGTGACTTCGCCGGGCGATGCGCCGAGGGGCCGCAGGAGATAGAAAGACTAGATTGAACGGAGAGCTTATGAATAATCAGGAAGACTTTTTTGACGACATCATCAGCGACGAAGAAGAAGAGCCGGAGGATTTCGAGGGCGACTACGAAGAGGAGGACGACGACGAGGACGCCGAGGTGCGGACCGTCGTGCTGGCGAAGAACGACATGCTGGCGCTGCTCAGCCTGAAGAAATCTGACGAGGCGGGCGTCATCGTTCGCATAGACCCGCGCCAGCCGGCCCCCGCCGCGCAGCGCTACGACGACGCCGCGGCCGCCGTCAAGTGGTTCAACCGCAGCCTCGCGACGAGTAAGAAAAACGGCTGGGAAGTGGTCTTCGACGGCCAGCCCCTATTTGGCTGATGCGTAAAGGAACAAGATAATTTCACGCTAAAGGCGCAAAGACGCGAAGGAACGCAAGGAAGGCTTACTACGTTACTTCTTGCTTTTCTTCGCGTCTTTGCGCCTTTGCGTGAGAATTTCCCCGTCCAGCATCCAATCACGGTCGCCGCTCATCATAGGTTTGAACTTTCAAACCTGAAGAGAGCGGGAATTGTTACTCGATGCAGACGATCAAGGGATTAATTCTGGAGAACCGGCGGAACATGAAGAGCGAAACCAAGCGCCTGTTGAGCAGCATCGCGTTGGCCGCCGGCACGATTGGCACAGCCCTCTTCATACGGAAAAGGGTTAAGAGCAAGGAAGTCACGAACGGGAATCGCTGGGCGCGGCCCGGCATGTCCGTCACCTTCCGCGCCGAACTGATGCCCGGCCGCGACGCCTCCGAGAGAACGTTTCGCGTCAAAGAACTGCTGCCGAGCGCACGCGTCCTGCTGGATGGCGTCGCGGGCGAGCACACGCGGGGCGAGTTCGAGCGCGTGCGTTGATTTAAAAAACATCTGGTGAAAAGTAAAAGCCCCGGCCTGCTAAGGCGGGGCTTTTTACTTTCTACTGAAACGTGATGTAAATCTTCGAGCGCGCTACTGCTCGCAGAAGTTCCTGTAGCAGATGATGGTTTCCCGGTTAATGTCTTCGTAGCAGCGCCCTTCGAGTTCGCCGAAGACGGCCTGGCACTGTTGGAAATGCTGTGCGATTCTCGCGAGGCAAGCGTTGCATTTTTCAAAGTCTTCGGCGGCTTTCACCGTCTGCACAGTCTGTGGAAGAGAAAGGGTGAGCATCAACACACAAAAGGTTAACGCTGCGGAAAGGTAAGCGAAAGTCCTTTTCATAGGGGTCTCCTTCTAACCGTTAATCGTGGCGAGGACTCTTTGAGAAGCACTCTTCCTATATTATATTCCGCACTAAGTCAACGATAATTCGACCCCTGGGCCAATTTCCTGATTCTAACAGCGCACTCCAACATCCACTCAACCCTTTGCGTCTTACGTCTTAACTTTGCGCCTTTGCGTGAAAGGCTGTTTCACGCAAAGGCGCAAAGTTAAGACGTAAGACGCAAAGGGTTGAGTCAGTAGGTGGCTTGAATTTTATAAGATGGATGGAAGACAGAGGCTGATAGACAAAAGAAAACGCCGGATTCCCCCAAACCCGGCGTTTTCTTTGTCCTTCACTCGTTCAAGATTGAAGGAGAGTTATGAATTGCTCGCTACTATACACACCAGGGCCGCGGATATCATTGCGCTTCTGTTGCAATCGCCTTACGGTTTAACCTCGTCGCCGGGGCGCGGGATGAGTGTACGTGGCGGCGTCTTCTGTTTCATCTGGTTGATGAAGAAGCGCGAGCCGAGCAGAACGGCGAGCACGAAGGCAAATCTAATCGGGAGCCTCGTGTCCGACTTGACCAGCATCCAGAAGTGAACGACCCCGCCGACGGCCGCGACGTAAACGAGTTTATGCAGCAGTGCCCAACGCTTCCCGCCCAGCCGCTTGATCCACTTCTTCGTCGAAGTGATCGCCAGCGGGACCATCAGAAAGAAACTAAACATCCCGACGGCGATGAAAGGGCGCGCGTAGATGTCCGCGACGGTGCTCTTGAGGTTGAAGCTACGGTCGAACCAGACGTAAGTCAAAAGATGCAGGAAGCCGTAGAAGAAGGCGTAGAGCCCGAGCATGCGGCGGAACTGTATGAGCCACTGAACGCTCGTCAGTTTCCTGAGCGGAGTGACAGCGAGCGAGATGAAGAGGAAGACGAGCGTCAGCATCCCGGTCGTGCGCGTCAGAAACTCGACCGGGTTCGCGCCGAGTTTGCCCTGATACCAGTCCCACGCCATCAGCGCGAGCGGCACCAGGCTGTTGATGAAGACGACGACTTTATAAAACTTGATGTCTTTCAAGGCTTCCTCGCCTGACGTTCAGAAATTGGCCCGCAAATCCATCCCCGCGTAAAGGTGGCCGACCTGCTCCGCGTAGCCGTTGAAGAGCAGCGTGTCGCGCTTGCCGTATTCGCCTATGCGCGTCTCGCGCGCCTGACTCCATCGCGGGTGGTCCACGTTCGGGTTGACGTTCGAGTAGAAGCCGTACTCGTAAGGCGCGTAGGCGCTCCACGTCGTCGCGGGCTGGTCGCGCACGAGCCGAATCTTGACGATGGATTTGATGCCCTTGAAGCCGTACTTCCACGGGACGACGAGCCTGAGCGGCGCGCCGTTCTGCGGCGGCAGACGCTCGCCGTAGAGCCCGCTGGCGAGAATCGTCAAAGGGTGCATCGCCTCGTCCAGCCGCAAGCCCTCTACGTAGGGCCAGTCAAGCCCGCCGCCGTTCTGTCCGGGCATGCGTTTGGGGTCGTAGAGCGTTTCGAACTGTACGAAGCGCGCGGACGAGTTGGGCTCGACCGCGTTCAGCAGTTGGTTAAGCGGGAAGCCGACCCAGGGGATGACCATTGACCAGCCCTCCACGCAGCGCATGCGGTAGACGCGCTCTTCGAGGGGCGCGAGCTTCAACAGGTCGTCCAGGTCGAAAACTTTCGGTTTGTTGACTAAACCTTCGACCGCGACGGTCCAGGGGCGCGTGACGAAGCCGGCCGCCACGCTCGCCACGTCGTACTTGTCGGTCGTGAACTCGTAAAAATTGTTATAGCCGGTGATGTCCTCGAAAGTGGTCAGCTTTTCGTTGACCACGTAACCCGAGCCGGCGGCCTGTCCCGTGTCGGGCTTGACGACATCGGCCAGCTTCTCGCCTTCGACGCGCGGCTGCGGCGGGGCGTTAACTTTTCTGTAGAGATAGCCCGTCGCGGCTGTGGTCGCAAGGAGCGCCGCGCCTCGCAGGAAGTTGCGCCGCGCCACGTAGAGCTTCTTCGGCGTGATCTCGCCCGCCTTGATGTCTTCCGGCTTCTTAATCAACATGATGTCTCAAAATGGGCCAAACGCGCGGCCCACACTTCATTAGTCGTGCGGGCCGCGCGAATCCTTACAAATAAAACTGGCCCGTCCTGACACTGAAAATACGAGACGGGGGAGCGTTCCGGTTTTCGAGGGGGCGGCCTACTTACGAGCCGCCCTTTTTCGACGCCCCCTTTTTGCCCGCCCCCTTTTTGCCCGCGCCTTTTTTAGCGCCCGGCTTTTTCGCGGCCTTCTTCGCGGGACTCTTCTTGCGTACGCCGGCCGCGGCCCGCGCCGCCCTGGTCGCCAGCAGCTTGTCCGAGAGGTCTATCCCGAGCGTGTCTTTAATCTTCTTGTTGAGCAGCGGCAGGAGGACGGTCTGCGTGACGCCCGAAAATTCCTCTGCCAGCATCTCGCCGTAGGCGTAAATATCGTCGAGCAGCCCGTGGCTTTTGCGCCCTTTCTGCTGTTTGGTCGTGTCCTTGAGCGCGGCGGCCAGTCCCGAGCCGACGACGTAGCCGACGGCCACCGCGCCCAGGCTCCAGGCGACGGAATGCTTGCGGAACTGCGCGCGCCAGTCGAACGTCTCCGCGACAGTCTCTTTGACCGTTTCGTACTGCTCGGTGACGGTGTCTTTAATCTCCTCGACGGTCTGCGAGATGTCTTCGCGCGCTTCTTCCATGCGGCGCTGAAGCTCTGCCTTAGTCGGCTCCTCCGCGTTCGCGGCCGCCGCCGCCGTGGCGCTCGCGCGACCCGAAGCCCTCTTTGTTGAGGCCATACCTTGATACCACCCTTTCGTTCGAGTTGTTTTCCAGAGATGCTAACAGTGAGACGCCGTTCATTCAAGAACAGTGGGCAGCGGGCAGCAGGCAGTAGGCAGCAAAAACTGATTCAGAATCTTGTCTCGTCAAGTATATGCGTCGAGACTACAGACACCTGACGACTGCACACTGCCTGCTGCCTACTGCCCACTGCTTTCTGCTATGATTCATGGCCGAAGGGGTTCATATGATTTCAAAACGTCCGCTCCGATTGTTAAGCCTCATCCTCCTACTGGCTGCGCCTACGCTCGCGCAGGAGAGCCCGGCCGCGCCGCCGCAGGCGATTGATGACAGTGCGGCACAGCAGGAGGTGAAGCAGAAGGCGCTCGGCCTGCTCGAAGACGTAATCAAGGATTCCGAGTTGTTCAAGCACGCGGATAATCGCATCCGCATCAGGGCGGCCGCGGCCAACGTCCTCTGGGACTACGACGCGCCGCGCGCGCGCTTGCTCTTCAAAGAGGTGATGTCGAGCCTCGCAGACCTGCTCAACGAGCAAGATGCGAGCGACGAGCCGGAGCGCTCCGGCCTCGGCGGAGGCCCGCGGCAACTGCGCCGCGAGCTGTTGCAGGTATTGGCACAGCGCGACCCGCGGCTCGCGCGCGAACTGCTGCGCACCACGCGCGCGCAGGCCGCGGGCGGACCCGTCAGACGCGGCGACGTGCTCGCGGACCAGCCGCTCGAACTGAGTCTAGCCACGCAGATCGCCGAGAACGACCCCAATCAAGCCGTCGAAATCGCCGAGGAGAGCTTGTCCAGGGGACTCTCTTACGAACTGCCGGGGGTGCTCTCGGCGCTCCACGAGAAAGACCCTGCGGCGGCGGCGAAGCTGGCGAGCCAGATCGTCGTTAAGCTGCGCACGGAGAAATTAGAGAACGATGTGGCTAAGTCGGTCGCCGTCTCACTGCTCCGTCTGGCTACACAAGACCCGGACGACGAGGGGAAAGCTGCGAAGAAGGCTGCGCCGCTCTTAGACCAGCCGGCCATGCACGAGTTGATAGAGAAGCTGGCGGTCGAAGCGTTGCGCCCGAACACGACCAGCCCGGAGCTTCTAGGCGTTTTGCAGGAGATGATGCCGGCCGTGGAAAGGTACGCGCCGGCGCGCGCCGCGCAGGTGCAGCGCAAGTTCGAGCAGCAGAACAAAGGGACGGCCCAGGTAATCCCGACCGCGGAACCGGATTGGAGTAAATACCAATCCGTAATGGAGAAGGGGAGCGTGGACGAAGTCCTCGCGGCGGCCGCCGGCGCGCCCGAAGGTGTGCGTGACATGTTGTACCAGCACGCGGTCTCTAAGGTGATGGGGGAAGGCGACGCGCCGCGCGCGCGTCAGCTCATCGGCGAACACATCAAAGACCCGGACCAGCGTAAGCAGATGCTCGCGCAGTTGGACGAGCTGGCTGCGTACGCGGCGGCCCAGCAGGGCAATCTTGAGCAGGCCAGAAAATTGATGGCGACGCTGCGCACCAACGAAGAGCGCGTGCTGGCGCTCACGCAACTCGCGGAGGCCGCGACCGCCAAAAGCGATAAGAAGCTCGCGCTCGCGCTCCTGGACGAAGCGCAGGAAATGAGCAGCGCGCGCGCCAAGAACGCCAAGCAGCTTCTCGCACAGCTTGCCGTCGCGAAAGCCTACGCCCCGCTCGACGCCTCGCGCAGCCTGACGATTCTTGAGCCGGTCGTGGATCAGCTCAACGAATTGTTAGCCGCGGGCGTGGTCCTCGGCAGCTTCTTCGTGGAAGAGATCATACAGGACGACGAGATATTGATGGGGCCTCTGGTCACCTTCTCCTACGAGATTCTGGGGCGTTACGTGAGCGATGTCAGCACGCTCGCGCGCGCGGACTTTGACCGGATGAAGGCGCTGGCCGACAGGTTCCAGCGCTACGAGATACGCGCAATCGTCCGGCTGCTCGTGGTCCAAAGCGTGTTGATGTCGCCGGAGGCGATAACCGCCAGGCCGACCGGCGCGGTGATTATGGGAAGCAGGATGCAGTGAGGCGGGGAGGGCGGCTCAGTAATTCGGGTTGAACCAACCACTCGGGCGGCTCGTATCGAGACTAGGCTTACAATTCTCGGCCCCGACTCACGCTTGAAGGGCCGGGCCGAAAGGGGCTTTAGAAGTTATGTATTGTCCATCGTGCGGGACTGAGGTGCCGTCCGCGTTGAATTACTGCAACCGTTGCGGCGCGAATTTGAACCAGCCCGCGAATCAGTTGGAAGAGTATGCGGCCCCGGTGAATCTGACCGGCCCGACTATCGCCATAGGGTTGATGGTCGTCATCGCGCTCGCCATCATCTTCCTGGGGGCCACAGAGCTTTTGACACAGGGCATTAACCCGACGGCGCTGACCTGGATGGTGATCGTCAGTCTGGCGATGGTCATGGGAGTCTCGGCCCTTTTCATACGCCAGTGGACGGCCCTGGCCGGGACCGCGAAAACGAAGGAGCGCAAGAAGAAACCGGCCGTAATCGAACAGCCAACAGCACCCGCGCAACTCCCACCCATGCGCTCAGAGCCCATCAACAGCGTCACGGATCACACAACGCGAACCTTCGATCCTGTGAAAGTACGTAAATCGTGAATCGTAAATCGTAAATCGTAAATCGAAGAACGCCTCTTTCTTTTACGATTCACGATTTACGATTTACGATTTACGACTTACGATTGACGAACTAATGAAAGCTGTCAGCGAAATCGTGGGGCGCGCGGAGAAGGGGACCGAGGTCTACCGCGCTCTGCGCCCGCTCCTGTGCGCCACATGCGGGGCGGGAATCGTTGAGGGCGCGCTGTTCACGCGTCGCAAGGTGAAGGGAATCGGGGTGCGCATCATGCCGCAATGCCGCAAGTGCGCGCCGTTCACTTTAGAGGCCGGCGGTAAAAAGGAGTCCGACTTACTCCGCGCACTCCTGGCCGAGCCCCAGGCCGCTTCGCCCGAACGCCCCACGCCCGAAACTTCTTCACAGACACCCGAGAAAAACATAAACGAGGAAGTCGCACGCCGCCTCGGCCCAGCACTAAGACGGAAAAGACAGTGATAAGTGATAAGTGATAAGTGATAAGTTAAAGCGACGGTCTTTGCTTATCACTTATCACTTATTACTTATCACTGTTTTTATTGCGCCCGGTGAAACCATTATAGCGATGGCGAACGTTCGAGTCGGCGAGCGGCTTAGGATGACGCTCGGGCGCAGCACAACGGTACGCCAGACGAACCTCGACGGTGCTTCGCTATCCCCCTGTGACCGTTCCACCGGGCGCACTTCGGCTGCCGCTGACCTAACCCCGAAGGGTTCGGCAGCCGAAAGACTAAAATTCCGCTGAACAATTAATTAACCCGCAAGACCACGACTTTGCTCGCGCCGCCCGTGGTCGCACTGATGTTCACATTCTTAGCCGTGGGAACATCAGCCGTGCTGACCTGGAACGTGCCCGTCTTCGCCCCCGCAGCGATCTTGATAGTCGTCGCGGTGGGCTTGGCGACGGCGTTGGCGTTAGAAGTCAGCGCCACGTATACACCGCCAGCCGGCGCGGGGCATGTGAGCGTCACGGTCCCCGTGACCGCGTTCGGCCCCGTCACAGGGTTCGGCGACAGCACCAGTGTTGCGACCCTGACGGGCATCACAGCCAGCGTTCTCGTCATGCTCACGCCCTGATAACTCGCCGTGATCGTGCTCGTCTGTTTGGTGCTCACCACCGCGGGCGTCACCGTGAAGGTCGCGTAGGTCGCGCCGGCCGCGACTTTGACGCTGGGCGGAACCTTCGCCGCCCCGATGCTGCTCGCGAGCGTCACGACCGCGCCCGTTGACGGGGCCGGCGCGCTCAAGGTGACGCGCCCAGTGGTCGTCTGGCACGGGCTGTTGATAGTCGCCAGGGTCAGCGTCATGCCCATCAGCGACGGCGGCTGCACGGTCAGTTCCGCGTCCTCATCGCCGTCAACGTTGCTCGCGATGATCTCCACGAGCGTCGGCGTCGCGACGGCTTTGGTCGAGATGTTGAAGCTCTTGGTGGTGGTCCCGGCGGCGAACGTGATGCTCGACGGGACGGTCGCGACGGCCGTGTTGCTGCTCAGGAGCTTGACGACCATGCCGCCCGCGGGCGCGGGGTCGTTGAGCGTGATTGTGCCAATTGACGGCTTCGTGCCGACGGGTGTCTCCGTGCTGAGATTGAAGACGAAGGGACCCGGCGGCGTCGTCAGCGCCGCGCCCGCGTCAATGCGCGACTCGACCGGCCCGTCTCTAAACTCCTCGCCCGTGTCAATGATGTGGTCAATGAGTTTCGTGGGGCGCAGCGCCGGATATCTGGCGCGCAGGAGTGCGACCGTGCCTGCGACGAGTGGCGAAGCCATGGAAGTCCCGCTCCAGGTGCCGTAGCCTCCGCCCGGCACGCTGCTCAGGATGCGCGCGCCCGGCGCGGCCACCTCGACCCACGAGCCGCGAGTCGAAAAGTCCGTCAGGTCGTCGTTCTCGTCCGTTGCGGCGACGGCCAACAGGCCGCCTATGTTTTCGGCCGCGGGGTATTCGCGCGTATCGCCGCCGTGGTTCCCGGACGCGGCCACGACCACCACGTCGTGGTAACTGCTGTCAATCGGAGAGTCTTCGGCTGCCGTACCCGGCTCGTCGTCGCAGGCTCTATTGAGGATGCTGGACAAAAGCCTGGTGCGGCGCGTGGTGACGATGCTGATGTTGATGACGTGCGCCCCGTCGTCCGTCGCGGGGTTCTTGTCCGGGTCAATCGCGAAGGCCAGCGCTTCCGAGAGCACCCAGAGGTTGCCCATGCCGTCCGGCCTGAGCACCCGTATGGGGATAATCTTCGCTTCGGGCGCGACGAGCGCGACCAGGCCGGCGACGTGCGTCCCGTGCCCGTATGGGCCAATATCTTTGTTCCCGACCTCGCTCGGGTTGCTGTCGTTGTCAACGAAATCCCAGCCCGGCAGCATGTGGCCGGCCAGCGCGGGGTGATTCAACTGGAAGCCCGTGTCCAGAATGGCGACGCGCACGCCCGCACCGCGCGACACGCCGTGTGCGGTCGAGAGACCGATCATCCCCGGAGCCCACTGCGACGCGTAATCGCTGGAGGTGCCGCCGCCGGTCCATGAGATGCCCCCGGTCCAGGAGATGCCGCCGCCTTCGGGCGGGGCCATCGTGAAATTCGGCTCGGCGTAAACGACCCTGAGCTGCGTGTCCGCCTGAAGCTGCGCGACCTTCTGCTCTACGTCCATGCCGTCCGTGATTTTCAGACGGTAGATGGGCCGGCTGCCGAATTGGTCAAGCGGGGTGGGGCTGAGATTGTACTGCGCGGCGACGGCCGCGAGGTCCGACGCCTTTGCCAGCTTGACGACGACTTCGCCCGGGATGACATCTTCGTCGTCGGAGGCCCGCACAACGGAGTTGGCCGCCCCGAAGCAAAACAGCGCCAGAACGAGCGAGAACAGGCCGAGAGCGCGCGTCACGCGGCCTCGTAAAAGACCCGCCAGCGCCGCCCGCCCTTCAAAATTCTTAGCTGATGTTTTATTTAACAAGGTATTTATGCCGGAAAATCGAGAAAATCTCGCAAAAACAGGGCTCGACCACAGGAACAGTGCGTGCCCTCAACTGAAAAATACATGTTCAGGGGAATTTTTAGCCGGTCAAAGGCTAACGTCGGGCCTTCTATGATGCGGGAAGAGGCGATTGGGCTGCAAGATTACCGGTTACAGATTTGAGATTTCAGATTAAAAAACAGATTCAACCCTTTGCGTCTTACGTCTTAACTTTGCGCCTTTGCGAGAAACAGCCGTTCACGCAAAGGCGCTAAGAGAAAACTTAAGGCGCAAAGGGTTGAGTTCTTCCTCTCAAGCCGCAAATGGCTTATGGGCGGCCGACGATCATGAAGGGGGACCAGAAGAAGGGGTGCGGCTGCTCCTGGAGGAGTTGGAGTTGTGCGGCGCGCAGGGCGGCGGCCGGGCTTTGGCCCGCGAGCAAGCGCTTGTAAAAAGAGGCCATCAGCCCGGCGGTCGCCTCGTCGTCCACGGTCCAGAGGCTCAGGAGCAGCGAGGGCGCGCCCGCCGAGAAGAAGCCGCGCGCCAGCCCTATTAATTCGTCGCCGGGGGCCACTTCGTTGACGCCGGTCTCACACGCGCTCAGCGCCGCCAGCTCGCATTTGAGTTCAAGGTTGTAAGTGTCGCGCACCGTCAGCCAGCCGTCGCCGAGCCGAAGCGATGAGAAGAGCGGGTTGTCCGGCCGAAACTGGCCGTGGCAGGCCAGGTGCAAAATGTCCGCGCCGGGCGCGAACTCTTGCAGGGCGGCCAGCGTCGCACGCTCGTCCAGAAGCGAGACTGCTTCGGGAAAGAGCGGCGCGAGCGCTTCTATCTCATCGCGCACGCGCGGCGTCTGCTCGTCCGCCACGCCGAGCAGCAGCGCGCGCTGAAGCGGCCGCTGCGGCTGTGCCAGGCAGTGAAGCAGGACGACGGCGCTCGGGACGTAACTGATTTCGCGGCGCTCTATGACATACCGCTCGCGGTCGTGCAGCGCGTGGAAAGGGATGTAATAGAGGGCGCGGTGCGGCGCGATGATGAGCCGCAAACCCTCTATGCTTTCTTCGAGCGGGCGGAGCAGCAGATCGTAAAGCGCCTGCAAGTGGTGCTTAATCCTCTCGGTCAGGTTCGGCAAGTGCTTGCGCATCGCTCGCGCGCCGTAGCGCAGCGCGTCTATCTGAAACCGCAACTGAGCGAGCCGCGCGTTGACTTCCATTTCGTTGCCGAGATTGCGGACGACGCGAACGCCACGGCCCGTGACGACGAAGGCCAGAAGCTCGCCGTCCAGGCTGGTGTACTCGATGAGCGCCGTATCGTCCGCGAGCTTAGGCCGTAGCTGGTCTATATCGAGCGCCTGAACGTGCGTCAGGATGTTCTGGTTGCGCTGCTGAAGCTGGCGCATGATTTCAAGGGTTTCGCTCTCGCGCTCGCGCACGGCCTCGTGGAGCGCGGCCATCTCGGTCGCGCCGCCTCCGCCGCCGCGCGACGTGTCCGCGTCCGGCGGCCGGTTGATGCGGCTGTAGAACCAGTTCAGCTCCTCGCGCAATTCTTCAAGACGCGCCAGCAGTTCGGCCTCGAAGGGGTCGCGCGGCTGGACGCGGAGCCTGGGCGCGCCGCCCAGCGTATCAACCAGTGCGCGCGAGCGTGCGCGCTCGACGTAGCACAAAGCCTCGCTCGCGCGGTCCCGTCTTTCGTCGTTCAGGCAGAGGCGGACCAGTTCGTAGTAGGGAATCAGCTTGTCCGCGAAGAAGGCCGTGCGGAACTCTTCGGCCGGGAGCGGGGCGCGCAAATCCTCTATCAGTTTGACGGCGCGCACGAAGGAGGCTTCGGCAGCGGAGGCGTCGTCGTCGGCAGCGGAGAGCAGGCCGAGCGAGGTGTGGCAGCGTTGTGCGATGTCCGGCTGCGAGAGTTGTTCGGCGCTACTGAGCGTTGATTCCAGAAGCTCGCGTGCCTCGCGCTCCTGGCCGCGGGCGCGCGCCGCTTCGCCGCGCAGCCAGCGGGCCAGAAGCTGCCGCCGCCACGTGGCAGCCATCGCGAGCGGTTCCTCGGCGATTGCGGCCGCGCGGCTCGCCGCCTCGTAATTGCCCTCCGCGTGGTGAAGCTGCGCCTCGGTAATCATCACCATCGCCTCGCCGACGGGATTGCCCTCCGCGGCGTAGAGCTTGCGCGCTTCCGAAAGGAGCGCGTGCGCGCGCTCCATGCGCCCCAGAAGAATCAGCGCGCGGCCGTGCTGTGCGAGCGCGCGCGCCTGCTCGCCCTGCATCCCCAGTTCAGCGAAAGTCTTCGTCACGCGTTCGTAGACGGCCTCGGCCTCCGGGGCCAGGTTTAATTCAAGATAAGCGTCGGCCATCTCCTGCTGCGCGACCGCCGAGTGATGCGGCATCCCCAAAGCCGCGTACTTGCGACGCGAACGTTCCAGGTAATCGAGGGCGCGGTCGTAGCGTCCCTGGAAGAGCGCCAGGTTGCCCATGCTCGCCTCGATTTCGGCTTGGGTGAGAATCAGCCCGGCGGCTTCGGCGCTGCGCAACGCGCGGTCGTAGAGTTGTTCGGCGCGACGAAATTTATGTTGCGAGGAGTAGATGATGGCAAGATTGTTATCAATCTTGGCGAGCTGCTTCTGGTCGTTGAGGGCGGCGAAGCGCTCGCGCGCGGCGAGCTGGAATTTCTCCGCCTCCTGGTAAAGGTCGCGCCTGAGATAGATGTTGCCGATGTTGAGTTCGATTCGCGCGGTCGCACGCAAATCGCCGTGACTGATGAGGACGGCGCGCGCACGCAGGCCGCAGGAGATGGCCTCGTCGTAGCGCCCCAGGAGCGCGAGCGCGTAGAGCTTGATGACCTGTGTCGAGGCGGCCGTGTGCGGCTTGCCGAGGCTCACGAAAATCTTTTCCGCCTCTTCGAGGAGCGTGACGGCGCGTTCAATTTGCCCCTCGGCCATGACGGCCGCGAAGCCCGCGACCCAGGAGGCGAGCGCGTTTACTTCCGGGTCGTCTGTCAGCGAAGAGAGGGTTTTGAGCGAGGCTGCGGCGCCGGTCGTGCGCGCCGGGGAGCTAGACCAGTCGTCCAGGCAGATGTCCTTGAGCGCGTAGGCGAGGCGCGCGTCGGCGAGCGCAGAGTGCTGCTTCAACAATGCCTCACGCTCGGCATTGCTCGCCGCCACGAGACGCGCCGCCAGCTCCGCACGCTCCATCAGTTCACGCCTTTAATTCCAACTCCGGGATTTCGATCAATTCGTCGCCAAGACGCACGCGCAGTTGGTAGCTGCCGCTTGCTACCGCCGGGAGGCGGAATTCGCACTGCTCGTTCAACTCGGCGCGGCTCGTCTTATCAGCGCCCTGCAACTCGACGGAGCCGGGGACTCCTTCGCAGTCAGCGCCGAGCAGTTGGCCCGCGACGATCCACTCCTGGCCGCTTTGCGTGATGCGCAGGTCGAGGTCGTTTTCGCCCGCGTTGTAGAGAAGCTGGCGCGCGGCCGCCTGGCCCGAGCGCACGCCGTAGGCCGGCGACATCTGTAGGCTGTCGAAGCTGAGCGCGGCCAGGATGCGCCGCGCCAGTGACGGCGAGGTGTTAGCGTCACGGGCGGCGCGCGCGCGGAAAAGGTTTATGGCCTGAGACACGAGGGCGGGAGGCGCGTCCGTCCCCTCGTCCGTCCGCATCAGGGAGATGACCTGCTCTAAGCGGCTGAACTTTGCGGAGCAGCGCGAGCAGGCGTTGACGTGTTCGAGCGAGGCTGCACGCGCGTCAGGCGCGACTCGGCCCTCGGCCAAATCGGCCAGCTCTGCGAACGGAAGATGTTTGGAAATCGGCTTCATTTCTGCTCCAGTCGGCGCAAGGTAAACTCCTTACACGGTTCAACAGTGCGCCCCGGAAGAAGAAAAATACACGCGAAAAAATATTTGTAATGGCGGGATAAGAATTTGAAATCTCAAATTTGAAATCTCGGATTCTTATCCCGATCCTACAATTTCAGCCCTTTTCGAGGATTTTCAGCAATTTTTGCAGGCAGCGGGCGCGGGTCGGGCCGATGCTGCCTTCGGGAGCCCCGATGCGGGCGGCGATCTCCGTGTAGGGCAGCGGCTCCTCCTCGTAGAAAAGGAGCGTCAGGAGCTTGCCGCAGCGCTCGTCAAGTTGGCTGACGGCCAGCCGCACGCCGTGCTGTTCTTCCAGTTGAATCAGCGCCTCGTCGGGCAGAAGTGACTCGTCGGCCAGCTTGCTCAACTCGGCCTCGCCCGTCTCGTCATCGTCGTCGCCGACGGTTTGCATCCTGTTCTCGCGTTTGATCGAGCGCCAGGTCTTGCGCCGCGCCGTCGTCACGAGCCAGGCTTTCAGCCTTTCGGGGCTCTCTATCTCGTCCAGCTTCTCGAAGAGGGTACTGAAGACTTCCTGGAAAACGTCCGCCGCGAGGTCTTCGTTCAAGCCCGCGCGGCGCGGGATGGTGTAAATCAAGCGCTGGTAGCGGCGGACGAGCGATTCCCACGCGGCTTGGTCGCCGCGCCGGCAGGCAAGTAACAAC
This sequence comes from uncultured Acidobacteriota bacterium, assembly GCA_963711585.1. Classification (GTDB taxonomy): domain Bacteria; phylum Acidobacteriota; class Blastocatellia; order Pyrinomonadales; family Pyrinomonadaceae; genus QHXM01. The sequence goes on from CAVQEU010000007.1 coordinate 25,958, forward strand.
TCCCTGTCGCTCTGTTCCATCCGCCTCCACAGATAGTCTTTTCTCGTCGGAAAGCATAGGGGGGGAGCCCGTTTTTGTCTAGCCTAAACAAAAAGGAGCGCCGGCGACCGCCTGTCGAAGGAAGCACCGGCGCTCATCAAGTCGAGCGGCAGGTTTCAACGCTCGAAAATTACTACTCTCACACGGCTTCTCACGGCCCGAACCTCTTGCGGTACTCGGCCGAGTAGATGAAGCCGTGCACCAGCCCGCGGTAGTCGCCGCCGGACGCGTTCAAATAGTCCAGCCAGTATTTGTAGCCTGCGTCGTCCGGGTCGCGCCGCAGATAGCCGAAATACTCCATCGCGACGAAGCCCTTCTTGTAGACCTTGTTGTAAACCTGCGCAGTCTCCACGATGTCACGCAGGACGCGCCCACGGGTCTTGCGGCCCGCCGCCAGATCGTTAATCAGCGTGCCTCGCTGCGAGAGCGTGACGCCGACGGTGCGCAGGATGGCGTCCACGTAGGCCGTCGAAGTCAGGGCGTCATACTTCGTCCTGAATTCGGCCCGCAAGATGAATTCGTTGACGAAGGCCACCTTGTTGGCCTCCTGCTGTGCGGCCGTCTGCGCGCCGTTCAGTTTGCCCATGTCGGGCATGAACTCGGCGTAGCGCGGCCTGCGGCCGAAGGCAGTCTCGTAGAAGCGGTAGACCCAGTAGCCGCGCTCCTGAAACTCCGGCGAGCGGTAGAAGGCCGAGGAGACCTGTATGCGGTCGCACGTCGTGTCGCCATTGGCACAGTTGTCGAGCGTGCTCTTCCAGTAGGTGAGTCCGGCCGCTTCGGGCTCACGCCCCAGGAAATCCATGTAGTGCTGGCGGACGAAGAAGTTGGTCGTGTCAACGGGGTTGGCGCTCGGCACCGTCTCGTTGTCAACGATGGTGACGGTCGCGACTCCGGGCGTGCCGATGGTCCCGCTGTTGCTCGCCTCGACGATCCTGACCCTGAACGTCTCGTTAGCTTCGTCCAGCGAATCGTCCGTCACGAGCACGCTGAAAGACTTCGCCGTCTCGCCGGGCGCGAAAAAGAGCCTGCCGAAAGCGGCCGTAAAGTCCGTGCGCGACGAAGCCGTGCCGTCAACGGTGGCGAAGTTGACTTTGGCGTCGCGCGAGACATCGCCGCTGCGCGTGATGGTGACGGCGACGCTCCTGGCGTTCTCGGCCACGCTGTAGGCAGAGGCGCTGAAGCGCGCAACGTACCTTTCGCCGGGCGACGGGGAAGGCGAAGGCGTCGGGCCGGGAGGCGTGGGCGTCGGGCCTGGGGGCGTGGGCGTGGGGCCGGGCGGGGTGGGCGTCGGCGTCGTGCCGGAGCCGAACGCGCCGCTGACGATTGTGGCCCCGGCAGCATTTTTCACGACGACAGTCGTCCCGTCGTTGATGGCGGGGACGAGTTGGCCGTCGTTGGTGTTCCGCTCAAGCTCGCCCTGGCGGAAAGAGTTGATGGTCAGCGAGCCGATTCTAGTCCCGTTGACGAAGACGCTGAGCGCCGTGCCTGCCGCGACGTTCACGTTCTCGACCTGAACACGGAAGTCCCTGCGGTCGGGGCGCGTGCGAAACCGGGCCTCGCCTTTCGGAGTCTGGCCGTTGAACGCCGCGCCTGAAAGAAACGTCGTGACGATCACCTCGTCGTCGTTCGCATTGACGACCACGTTGGCGAGCGCCAGCGCCAGACCAGTCACGACCGTTATCATGAAGGCAATCACTGTTCTCTTGATTCGCATCATCTTTATCCTTCGTTGAAGAGTTGTTTTCGACAGCGCGGCCAGTGCGTCTGCCCGCAACACAGTGCGACGGAAGGAATGGGAAATACGTTGAAGAAAATTATTGTGGAAGGTGAACGAAAAAGCAGAAGCGATGAACGGGAGGAAGAGGTGGCACCAACAAGCCGCGGAGGCAATCCGGTTTTATCCCCGGAGGGGATACACATGATAGCCGAGGGCAAGCAAACGAAGTTTGCGCCGCCCTCGGAACGACGAGAAAAATAATTCCGACCCCGGAGGGGTCGCACTATCAAGCTTGAGGTGCGACCCCTCCGGGGTCGGAACGTTTCCCCCAATCATTCCGGGGGCGGCGCTCGCGCTCACGCGCTCGCTTGCCCCCGGCTATCATGTGTATCCCCTCCGGGGATTAGCCTTTCGTTGCCGTTGCCGCTAAAAGAATCGTCAACCCCGGCACGTTCGACGCGATGACGCTTGACGCCTGCCCGCTCGTCGCCGGACCAATTACGGAGGCCGTCGTGGTCGTCGGCTTGACGAGTGACGACGGCGCGCCGGAGTTCGAGAGCAGGTAAGCAATCAACGCGTCGAGGTCGCTCGCGGACAGGTGCGAGGTCTTGCCGTGAGTGTCCTTGATGACGCGTATGTTGTTGGCCGCTAGTTCCGGGTTAATCTTTCCGTTGACGACGAGCGGCGCGACGTTGCTCGTGCCGAGGCGGTCAATCTGCGGCTTGCCGTTCTCCTGTATGTGCGGGCTGTCGAGGCTCACGTAAATTGGCCCGAAACCGTCACCCGCGAGGCCGCCCCCGCTGTGGCCCGCCACGATGGGAACTTCCGTCGGCAGGCTGTTGGGGCCGCGCTTGTGGTCCGTCCGCACGGTGCGGAAGTTGAAGCCGCGCTCGCCGGGCTTCAAGAGCGGCGAGTCCGGCGCGAGCAGAATCTCGCGCACCGAATGTGCGAAGCCGTGGTGCAGCCAGCGCGGGACAGAGTCCCAGAAGGTCCGCAGGTGTTTCGTGTTCCGGCTGCTGAAATTCTGCGGCGTGCCCACGTCCTGCGGCGGCCCGAAGCGCACGAAGAAGTAATCATTGCCGGGGCGGAAGAACGGGCCGTCGCCGTCAACGGTCGTCTCGCTGATGACGCCCGGCTCGTGTATGTTGTAGTCCTGGAACGTGTCGTCTATGACGCCGTTCGAGTACTTGTTGCCGTTGTGGTGACATGACGCGCAGCCCGCGCCGCCCGCCGACACCTCCTTCGTAAAAAGCTCCTTGCCGCGCGCGATCTTCGCCTTCTCCGCTTCCTCCGGGAATTGTTCGAGCGGGTTCGGCAAACGACGCGTCTCATTCTGCGACCAGAGAATTTGCAGGTAGGCCATGTCGTAGTAGCCGACCTTGAACGCCTTGCTGCTTAAATCGGTGCGCCCGATGGCGCGAGAATTCTCCTCCGTCTTTCTCAGCACGAACTCCTCGCGCGCCTTGAAGCGGTCTACCGCGTTCGCCTGCGGGAAGAGCGGCGTCGGGTTCCGCTCGCCCAAAAGCACTTCACCGTTGCAGGCAGAGGCGTAAGCCATGAAGTCGTTATTCAAGCCCTCGTACCATTCGGGCCAGTTGTCCGAGATGTCTTTGTTCTGCGGGCAGACTTTCGTGCCGCCGACGGCGTTGGCCGCGACGTTCCACTGGCAGCCGTCCTGGCGGCCGTCCCAGTGACAGAAGCCGCAGGATTTTTGCCCGTCGTCCGAGTAAGTGGACGAGAAGAACCAACGCAGGCCCTGCTCCTCCGCGGTCGCAAACAAATTCTTGCCGTTGCTGCCCGTCGTCGGGTCGAGCGTCGTGTTGGTGACGCCGACCGGCAGGTAACCCGCGCGCGTCAGCAGACCGTTGGTGTCCACGTTCAGGAAAGAGATGTCTTCGGTCTGGAAGTTGGCGACGTAGATGGTGCGCCCGTCGGGCGAGACTTCGACGCCCTGCGGCGTGATGCCGCCGGTGAACTCTATGTCGAGCGGCGTTAGAAGCAGTGACGGGCTCGTCGTCGCCGCGTTGATGCGAAACGCCTGCACGTTCTCCGAGTGTGCAAACGTGACGAAGAGCATGTTGCCGCGCAGGGCCATCTGCTCCGGGCCGCTGCCCTTGATTTTTTTCTGCGCGGCCGTGTGGTCTTTGAGGTCAACGAATTGGCCCGGCGTGACGAGCTGCGAGAGGTCGCGGCCCTCGTCCACGTAGCGGAAGACGAACATGTTGGTCGTCGTGTCGAAGATGTTCAGCTCCGAGCCTATGTCGTCGAAGGTCGTGGCCTTGGTCGCGTCCGTCATGACGGGCGTGTAGCCGAGGGGCTGACCGTTGTTCTTGATGACGACGCCGCTCGTGTTCTTCGTCGGCAGGCCGTGGCCCGTCTCGCGCTGATTTAATTTCGTGTTGGTGTCCTGGCCGCTGACGATGCCCCAGCGCCCGGCTATCTTCACGTCGGTCGAAAGCCCGCCGACGGGCATGACTTTCGTGAGCGTGTTGGCGTCGCCTCCGACGTTGATGACGGCGACCGTGTGGCCGAGCGTGTTGGCGACGTAGAGCGTGCGGCCGTCGGCGCTCAAGTCAAGGTCGCGCGGGTTGGTGCGCTCAAGGTCGTTGAGGCCGGTCGGGATTTCCGCTATCTGTGTGAAGAACGGGCCGGGGTCAACGCGGAAGGCGCGCACCTGATCCTTGAAGCGGTCTGTGATATAGAGTCGCGTGCCGTCGCGGTTGAAGATGAGTTTCTCGCCGTAAAATCCTGTCTCGAACTCGCCGATGACGGTGTCGGTCGTCGTATCAATCACGCTCGCGAAGTTGCCGTACTGGTTGAGCACGACGACGTAAGGGCGTGCATAGATGGAAGTGTTCAAAGGCGCGGCCTTGACGCCTATTGGGCGCGTGCCGCGACCCGCACCGTTTGGCCTGAGGTCAATCCAGGTGATGACGCGGCGGCTCGCGGTGTCCACGACCGCGACGCGCCAGTCCGGGTAGCCCTCGCGGCCGGGCAGCGTCACGTAAAGTTTCTTCCCGTCGTTCGTCAAAGCGAGCGCGCGCGGCTGGCTGCGGAACGGCTGCTTGACGTGCGGCCAGAGCTGGTTGCCGCTTTTGACGACCGGGTTATTAGGGTTAATGCGCGTGCCGGGGTCGGGCCGACCGTCAATATAGGCCGCGCCGTGCATGATCTTGGTGTAGCGTGTGAGGCCCGCGCGCACGCCCGCTTGCTCGGCCCCGACGATGTTTTTCACGGGGTCATCGGTCAGCCCCGTGATGATGCGCCCGCGCGAGTCCGTCTTGACGGCGGTGATGAACAGGCGCAAAGGCAGCGGGGCCTCGCGCCCCGTGGCTAGAACTTTTCTCTCGAAGTCCGCGGACAGCGACATGCGAGGCGCAACCGCGCTCGCCCGAAAATCCGCGCTGAAAACTAACCAGACGACCCCCGTGAGAATAGCAATGATAAACAGCAGGCACTTAACTCTGTTCGTCATGACAAGCCCCCTCTTCGTCTAGGAACGAAAGTTCGTTGAACCCCACAAAATTGGCCCGGAAAGGCTGGATAGACTTTCCCCGATGTGCCTACAGTGCGGGGAGCGCGGGAGGAAATACAAAGGCGCAAGAAAAAATTTACAAGGGAAAAGACCCCGGAGGGGTCACACATGATAGCCGGGGGCAAGCGAGCGCGCGTGAGCGCGAGCGCCGCCCCCGGAAATGTGCCAGAAAATTTCCGACCCCGGAGGGGTCGCACATCAAGCTTGAAGGTGCGACCCCTCCGGGGTCGGGTTCGTGTTTGGCGGGTGACCAGGGGTGGCGCGCTTTCGCGCTTACCCCTGGCTACCTTGCTAGACCCCTTCGGGGTCTTTTGGCTTAATTTTTACGGAGTCTTCGGCTTCTCGTCCGGCTTGCCCTGTTGCGTCTGCGGTTGGTCTTCCGGCTTCGCTGCATCGGGGAAGCGCTGGCCGCTCGCGCGGTCGAAGACGGAGTTTCTAAGAAAGGCTTCGGTCGTCCAGGGAGGGCCGCCGCCACCAAGATACTTCTGGAACCATTCGAGGTGGGCCGTGTAATAGAGCGCCATCTCGTACCAGCTCGGCCAGTGGCCCGCGTTCGAGTAGATGAGGAGGCGCGAGGGCACTTTCATCTTTTGCAGGTCCGTGTAGAAGTGCAGCGACTGCGTGTAAGGCACGCGGTAGTCGCGCTCGCCGGAGATGACGAGCGTCGGCGTCTTGAAATTCCTGACGAAGTTCGAGGGCGACCACTTATCGTAATTCTTCGAGTCCCACGGCGTGCCTTTCAAGTCCCACTCGGGAAACCACAATTCCTCGGTCGCGCCGTGAAACGAGCGCAGGTCGTAAATCCCCATCATCGAGGCGATGGCCTTGAAGCGGTCCGTGTGCCCCTGCATCCACATCATCATGTAGCCGCCGTAAGACCAACCCATCGCGCCTATGCGGTTGCGGTCAACGTAAGGGAGGCGTTCGAGCGCGTCCGTCACCTTCATCAAGTCCTCGTAAACGCGCCCGCCCCAGTCGCCCGAGATTTGACTCGTGAAGTCCTGCCCGTAGCCCGTCGAGCCGTGCGGGTTAGGGAAGGCGACGACGTAGCCCGCGCCCGGATAGACCTGCCAGTCGCCGCGGAACGCGTCGGCCCACTGCGACTGCGGCCCGCCGTGTACGTTCAGAATCACGGGATACTTGCGCGACGGGTCGAAGCCGTGCGGCTTGACGATGAAGACGTGAATCTTCGCGCCGTTCGAGCCTGTCACCCACATCGTCTCGGCGGGGCGCACGTCCACCTCGTTCATCAGGGCTTCGTTGAACGTCGAGAGCTTCGACGAATTCGAGGCTTTGCCGTTGACCAACTCCGCGCCGTAAATCTCGTTGGGCTCGCCGACAGAGCGCTTGATGTAAATCAGACGGCGCTCCGTTGAATCGAACTCGAAAGCGTCAATCGTCTTGTCGGCCAGGACTTCTGTGATTGCTTTCGTGTTGATGTCGAGCCGGTAAATCGGGTTTTGTCCTTCGACGGGGCCTGTGAAGTAGATGGTCCTGGAATCGTTCGACCAGTAGTAATCGTCTATCCAGTTGCGGAAGGATTCGGTCAGGACGGTCGTCTTGCCGGTCGAGCGCTCGTAAAGCGCGATGCGGAAGAGGTCAGACTCGTAGCCCGGCTGCTTCTGCATGCGGTAAGCGATGTAGCGACCGTCGGGCGAATACTTAGGGCTGCCGTCGTAGGCAGGATTATCCGCCGTGATGTTGTGCCGCACGAACTGACGCTCGTTGAGCGTGACGGTCCACAGGTCGTTGTTGGTCGAGACGGCCGGCACTTGATCGTGGTTCGAGACGTAGACCAACTCCGTGCCGTCCGGCGAGAAGTCGTATTGTAGAGGCCCGCCCAGTTGAAAGTTCGGCGCGTCGTAGTTTCCCGGCGTCACGTCGCGCGCCTGGCCCGTCGCGACGTTGACGACGAAAGTGTGCGTGCGCGTGCCGTCCTTCCAGGCTGTCCAGTGGCGATAAAGTAGCTCGTCAGCCATGTGAGCCTTGAGCGGCCCCGCCTCCCAACGGCTGGAGATTCTCTTGTTGCACGCGTCGTCGCCGCCGCACTCCGGGTAAACGTCCGAAGAGAAGGCTACCCACTTGCCGTCCGAAGACCACAAGGGGTCCGAGACTCCCGTCGAGAGATTGGTCAGCCTGCGCGGCGCGCCGCCGCCCGCGTCCCGCAGGTAAAGGTTAGTCGCGCCGTCTTTCGAGCTGATGAAGAGAATCTGGCGGCCGTCCGGCGAGAAGGTTGGCGAGTACTCGCTCGCATCGCCGACGGTCAACTGGCGCGGGTTGCGTCCGTCAATGTCCATCGCCCAGATGCGGCTCGCGCGTTTGGCGCGCGCCAAATCCGAAGTCGTGACGACGAAAAGAAGCGTCCGCCCGTCCGGCGAGACGTGCACGTCCGAAAGGTTCTTGACGCGGTAAAGGTCTTCGACGGTGAACGCGCGTTTCTGCGCGAGCGCAGGCGTGAGTGAGCAGACGAGCAGGACGAAGAGCAGGGAAGCGCGACGCATCATTGATTATGACTCCTTTGGGTAGGGACAGTGCCTGCAACCGCTCCCGCAGCAGTAGCCGCGGCGCAGCAGAAATTTCGCGGTGAAAACGTAAAGACCGTTCTCGACGTAAAAATCTTCGCCCTCGACGAGCGGCGGCTCAGTGCCTTTCGCGGGAGCTTTGTCAGGCGAGCCGACTCTGTCGTGATCGCTATCGTTAATCACTGCTGCCTAGTCTATCGGAACTCCGCGCGTTTGAAAAAGTAGGACGAGCAAGAGAAATATCTAAGCTCAACTCCCTTTGCGTCTTTGCGCCTTGGCATGAGTGATTTAAATTTTTCACGCAAAGGCGCAAAGACGCAAAGGGGTTGAGTCAATCGGTCACTTGAGTTTTGGAGTGGGCGCACCTTTAAGCGAGAGAAGCGACACTCACGATGCGGTCGGTCGCCCCTGTAGAAGTTTCGCGGCCGTAGCCGCCGAAATATTCTATGGACTCGAACCCGGCCGCCGTCAGCCGGCTCTGTAGCTCCTCACGCGTCCAGCAGCGCATGGTGAAGTCGTAATCGGAGACGCTTTCGTTGTCGAAGGAAGTTTTCAGGGTGTGCTTTTCCGAAATGTGTAGCTGGCGCGTCTGATGATCCAGGCGCGTCACGCTGCGGAAGGTGAGTGTGCCGCGCGGCGTGCTGACCGTTTTCTCAAAAACGGGCTCGCGCGTCTTGCGGCTGACGCTTCCGTCCCACTCGCGCACGTCCATGACGAGCGCTCCTCGCGGACGAATCGCCCCGGCGAGGGCGACTAATGCCGCCGCGCGGCTCGCATCGTCAAGCAGGTCGTTGAGCACGCCGCGGCAAAGAACGGCGTCGAATGATTGTCGTCCGAAAGGCAGCGCGAGAATGTCGCCCCGCACGAGCGGGAGGGCAGCGGTCGCGTTCTTAACGCGCTCGCGCGCCTCGGCGAGCATCTGTGACGACAGGTCTAGCCCGCAGAGGCTATAGCCGCGGCGCGCAAGCTCGACTGCGAAATGGCCCGCGCCGCATCCTGCATCAAGAATTTTCGTCCCAAAATCTACGCCGCGCTCTCTGAGTAGTCCTTCGATGCCGTCACACATGCGCTCGACGGGTCGCCCCGCCAACAAGTCGTACGCCCAGGCATACTCCCCATAAAACGGCCTGTTTGCCACGCGTCTCACCTCTCTTCGGCCAACCTCTGAAGAAATCCTATTCGATTCCAGCCTCGAAGGAAAAGATTTTTGTCCTCTCTCTTTCGGCCATACGGTTGATTCGGCTTGAATTTATTCTCCCTCTATGGGATTCGCCCTCTCTTCCACTCTTGCCACGGGCCGCTTTCTTTGATACACCTCTGCTTCGTCAGGAAACATCATCGCTTTCTTGAGAAGATAACAGTCTTCCAAAGGAAACATCCCTTCTTCTAAAGGAAGACGACATGCCCCTGTTGGAAGATTCGAGGATTCCTTTCGTTCTCAGCGTGACTCAAAGGCTCAATCTCGTCGGTTCGTGAGGGGAGGAGAAGACCGTGAAATCAAAAATCAAAGCGGCTCTGTTTTTAATGCTCCTACTGGCGTGCGCCTGGGTTGGCGCGGCGCAGCAGGCGAATAGCGTACAGCTTGTCATAGAGGGCAAGGTCGTGCGCGTCTCGGATGGCGACACCATCACGGTCCTGGACGCGGACAACAAGCAGCACCGCATACGCTTTCAGGGGATTGACGCGCCCGAATCGAAACAGGCGTACGGGCAGGCTTCGAAGGAGAATTTGTCGAAGATGGTCTTCGGCAAACAGGTCACGGTCATCTGGGACAAGGTGGACAAGTACCGGCGCACGGTCGGCAAAGTCCTCGTAGACGGGCGCGACATCAACATAGAGCAGATCAAGGCCGGCTTCGCCTGGCACTACAAAAAATACTCTGAAGAACAGCCCGCCGAAGACCGCGTCACTTACGCCAAAGCGGAAGAGGAAGCGCGCGCGGCCAAACTCGGTCTGTGGCAGGACCCCAATCCTACGCCGCCCGGCGAGTGGCGTGTAGAGGCCAAGGTCGAGCGTTGGGGGCCGCCGCCGCCCGAAGGCACCGTCATAGGCAACAAGAGCAGCAAGAAGTATCACAGGCCGGATTGCCCCGGCTACCGCGACATGGCCGAGAGGAATCGCGTCTTCTTCAAGACGGTCGAAGAGGCCGAGGCCGCGGGCTACAAGCGCGCGGGCAATTGCCCGCCCGAAGGGTCTTCGGTGCCGACGGTGAAGGTCGCGGCGGTCGCAGCCTCTCCGCAGGAGACGCCGCAGGAGGAGAAGCCTAAGACGACTCCGACGCCCAAGCCCGCAGAGAGTACGGCCAGCACTGCTTCATCGGGAGATGTCGTCGGCAACAAGAACAGCAAGATTTATCACAACCCTGGGTGTCCCGGTTACAAGAGCGTCTCGGAGAAGAACCGCGTCTTCTTCAAGACGGCGGCAGAGGCCGAGACGGCAGGCTACAAGCGCGCGAAGAACTGCAAGGCCGGCGATTCAGAAGCGAGCGAAGAGTCGGCAGAGTCTTCGAGTACAACTCCTACTCCCGCCGCCGAGAAGCCTGAAAAACCGGCACAGGGTAAAGTCATGCCCGCCGTCGAGGAGACGACTAACACTGCCGAGGCTCCCGCGGCCGGCGGCGAGATTATCGGCAACAAGAACAGCAAGATTTACCACCGGCCCGACTGCCCCGGCTACAAGAGCGTCTCGGAGAAGAATCAGGTCAAATTCAAAACCGTGGCGGAAGCCGAAGCCGCCGGCTTCAGGGCCGCCAAAAACTGCCCGGCCCAGCCGACCCAGTAAGATTGCGGACTGAAAGACAAACTCAACCCTTTGCGCCTTTAGTTTTTCCTTGGCGCCTTTGCGTGAAACAGCCGTTCTCGCAAAGGCGCAAAGTTAAGACGTAAGGCGCAAAGGGTTGAGTTTGTTTTGTCCGCTGAGTCCTTAATCCGTAATCATAAAGTTTGTTCTTGCGCGCTTGGTGCGTATTGCATAAAATGCGCGTCTTCCACCCATCACCTTCCCACCCGAGAAGGAGATGTCTCACGCATGGCTAAGAACCAGCACAAGCGTCTGCCTCCGGGCAAGATCGAGGCCGACGAAAACGGCTTCGCCGCGCTGCAAACCATCAACGGCTACACCCCAATCAACAACACTTACTCGCTCGACGCCGTCCGCTCCGCCCACGAAGAATTACGTGAACCTGCGCCGCGCCGCCGCTGCTGCCCACGCGCAGGCACAGGCCGCGCGCGAAAGCGCCGTCGCCAAGGAGTGGGAGTTTCACAACCTGATGCTCGGCGTCAAAGAGCAAGTCATCGCACAGTTCGGCAAGGACTCCGGCGAAGTCGAAGCTCTCGGCCTCAAGCGCAAGTCCGACTACAAACCGCCGAAACGAAGATCGAGCGCGGGCAACGGGACGGAATAATAGCAGGGCTTTCGTCCTCGCAGAACAAAGGAGACCTTCCACAGCCGACGGCTGCCGGAACGTCTAACCGTTGCCCATCTCTGGCGGCCATTAGTGTGTCTCTGACACGGACTGTCGCCCCTGAGTCACGCTTTAGCCGCTACGACAATAGCCGACATCTCTAATTCCTGCTCCCAGCAAAAAGGTGATATTCTCTCGGCTCCTGCCGATTTTCTCGTCCACGGCTTGTTAATAATCTTCCGCGAGGTGCGTTTTATGGGTGGAGACAACCTGAAGGAGGAACCCGTGCAAGCCGCTGTGACGCACCTCAAACCATTGCCCGAGCCGCCAAAGGAGCTGGAAAAGCTCTTCCGCGAACATAACGATCTGGTCTTCCGCACGGCCTACCGCGTGACGGGCAGCGCCGAGGACGCGGAAGACGTGCTGCAAACGGTCTTCCTGCGCCTGGCGCGGCGCGAGGTAGTTGACCTCGCGCCGAGTCCCGCGAGCTACCTGCACCGCGCGGCCATCAACGCCTCGCTAGACCTCGTGCGCAGCCGCACGACGGCCCGCGCCGTCGCGCTCGATGATGTCATGGACGACTTACCGGAACGTTCCTCTCTCAGCCCCGAAGCGCGACAGCAGGACCGCGAGCTGCGCAAGTTGATTCAGCAGGCCGTGGCCCGTCTGGGCGCGTCCGCCGCGGAGATGTTCGTCCTGCGTTACTTCGAGGGCTACGGGAACAGCGAGATTGCAGAGTTGCTCGGCACGTCGCAGATGGTCGTCGCTGTCACGTTGCACCGCTCGCGCGCACGTCTCCGCAAAGAAATCGGCAATTATATGGAGAAACATCATGAAGCGTAATCGGAAAGAGCTAGATTCAATCCTCGACCGCGTCGCTGCCGGAATTCGCAGCGAAGAGCCGGACGCAGCCACTATGGGCCGTGCCGCCGACCGCGTCTGGGCACGAATCCAGAAGGAGGGCGCTGTCGAGTTGCCTGAGATGGTCAAGCCCGCGGACGAGATTCGCGGCTGCCCCGACTTCCAATCTCTGATTCCTGCTTACCTGAGGAAAGAGTTGTCGGAGGCGCGCACACTGCTCGTCGAAGATCACACGCGCGAGTGCATCCCCTGCCGCAAGGCACTGAAGGCCGCGCGCAGCGGCGGCGCTCAAACGACCCGCGTCGTCCGCCCGGCCGTGAAATTCGAGCGCGCGACGACGCACATGCCCGTCTGGAAATGGGCCATCGCCGCGACGCTCCTCGTCGGCATCGGCCTCGTCGTTTACAACGTCTACCAACGCATGGGTATTGAGGCTCGCGCGACCGTGGAGCTAGCCAGCGGGACCATCTACAAGGTCACGGACACTGAGAGCCGCGCCCTCGGCGTCGGCGACGAGATTCGCGGTGGCGACATCATCCGCACGACGAAGGATTCGGACGCGGTCGTGAAACTGGAAGACGGCTCGCTCGTGGAGATGCGCGAGCGCTCCGAGTTCTCGCTCTCGCGGAACACAGACGGCACGACCATTCATCTCAACCGCGGGAACGTCATCGTCGAGGCCGCGAAACAGCGCGGCGGGCATCTCTACGTGGCGACGCCGGACGCGCTCGTCTCCGTGACTGGCACAATTTTTTCCGTCAACAACGGCACGAAGGGCTCGCGCGTCTCCGTCGTGGAGGGCGAAGTCCACGTCAACAACGCGGGCAACGAAAAGGTCCTGCATCCCGGCGACCAGACGACGACGAGCCCGAGCCTTGAGCTTGTGCCAATTCAGGAAGAGATCGCCTGGAGCCGCAACGCCGAGCGCTACGGAAAGCTCGTGTTGGAGCTGACCTCGCTCAGGCGCGAGCTGGATCAGAAAGTTACGCGGCCGGGCGTGCGCTACTCGACGCGGCTGCTCGATTTGACGCCTGAAGGGACTGTCCTGTACGCCGCGCTGCCGAACCTGACGGCGACGCTCGTCGAATCACACCGCATCATGCGTGAGCGCATACGGCAGAACGCCGCGCTTCAAGAGTGGTGGGCGAAGGAAAAACCGGACCAGAATCCCGGCCTCGACCAGCTTATCGAAGAGGTCAACCAGTTCGGCAAGTATCTGGGGACGGAGATCGTGGCGAGCGCGAAGATGGGTGACAAGGGGCCGGAAGACCCGCTCGTGCTGGCCGAGCTTGCGGACGCGGCGGGCTTCCGCGCATACCTCGAACAGAAGCTCGCGACAATCACGACCACGGAGAAGAACGCTCCGAAGATTCGCATCATTGAAGACCCGGCGAGCGCGACTCAAGAGGCGGCCGTTGACGGAAAGCGACTGAACGAAGTCCTGGTCTGGATTAATAACGACCTGATGGCGGCCGCGCCTCGATTGCAGCAGTTGCAGCAACTCAGCAATGCTCTGAAGGGAGCGAACAATTTCAAGACGACCTCGTTCTACGCGCGGCTCGCGGAGACTTACAAAGCGGGCGCGGGGCTCATCGTTGCTGCCGACCTGGAAAAGATCATCGGCCGCATGGTCAACGAGGGGACGAGCCCCGAAGCCGCGAAGCGTTACGAGACTTACAAGAAGCTGGGCCTGACGAGCCTCAAGCACTTCGTGGCCGAGCAGAAGGACGTTGAAGGGAAGACAAACAGCCGCGCGACAGTGAGCTTCAAGGAGCAGCGCACGGGCATAGCTTCGTGGCTCGCCGCGCCCGGGCCGATGGGCGCTCTGAACTTCATCTCGCCCGACGCGAACATGGTCGCGGCCTTCGTGGTGCGCGAGCCCGCCTCGCTCGTTGACGAGTTGCTGGGCTACCTGGACACGGCGGCCCCGCGCATGCGCCAGCACCTGCAAGAGCACGAGCGCGCCCACGGGCTGAAGCTGCGCGAGGACTTCGCCGCGCCGCTCGGCGGCGAGTTCGCCTTCGCCCTGGATGGCCCGGTCCTGCCGACGCCTTCCTGGAAGATGGTCTTCGAGGTCTACGACCAGGCACGCTTGCAGCAGACCTTCGAGCGCGTGGTGGAAGAGGTGAACAAGCTGGCGGCCAAGACTGGCGTCGGCGGGTTGGCCTGGGAGCGCAGCGAAAGCGGCGGGCACACGTTCTACGCGCTCAAGTCCACGGTCTTCGGCGTGGAGGTGCATTACACTTATGCCAACGGTTACCTCGTCGCCGCGCCGAGCCGCGCGCTGGTCGAGCGCGCACTGAAGTACCGCGAGTCCGGCTACACCTTGTTGCGCTCGCCGCGCTTCACCTCGACGCTGCCGGCGGACGGGCAGGTCAACTTCTCCGCCATCTTCTACCACGACCTGGCGCCCTTGCTTGAGCCCGTCTCGGGCCACCTGGAGCGAGCCGCGAAAGAGATGACTGAGGAGCAGCAGCGTGCCATCAAGGCCACGGCCGAGGCCCCGCCGACACTGGCCTACGCCTACGCGCAGGGCGACGCTCTGGTCTTCGCCGCCGACAGCGAGGGCGGCCCCTTCGGCCTGAGCACCGCGACGCTGATGGGACTGCCCAGCTCGTTCGAGATGCAGCACATCCTCCACAGCGCGATGCGCAGTGACGGGAAGAAGTGAGGCACGGACAATAACCCACAGTTGCAAAGCATAAGCTCGACTCTTTGCGCCTTTGCGGCTTGGCGTGAGAAACCAAAAACACTCACGCCAAGCCGCAAAGGCGCTAAGGGGTTGAGTCAATCGGGAGCTTGAGTTTAAACAGTCTCTTGCTCTAATAAGCTGGCGGAAAGCTGACATGAAACCTGTCATTGACCTCAACGGTTTGGGCGTTCAATTCGGCGACAAGCCCATCCTGAAAGATTTGACGGCGGAGCTGCGCGGGCGTGCAATAGGTCTGCTCGGCCCGAACGGGGCGGGGAAGACTACGCTCATACACACGCTGCTCGGCTTTCATCCCCCTTCCCAGGGCACGGCGCACATCTTCGGCCAGGACATCATGGCGGGCGCGACAGAGATTCGCGCGTTCATAGGCTACATGCCGGAGCGCGATTCTTTCATCTCCAAGATGTCGTGCGTGCGCTTCGTCAGCCTGATGGCGGAGCTGTCGGGGCTGCCGCAAGGCGCGGCGCTCGAACGCGCGCACGAAGCGCTCTTCTACGTCGGCCTCGGCGAGGCGCGCTACCGCAACCTCGAAACCTACTCGCTCGGCATGAAGCAACTGGCGAAGCTCGCGCAGGCCATCGTTCATGGGCCAAAATTGATCATCCTGGACGAGCCGACCAACGGGCTCGACCCGCCTACGCGCCAGCGCATGATTCGCCTCATACGCGAGATACGCGACAGCCACCAGGCGCACATCCTGCTCTCGTCTCACTTGTTGCGCGACGTGGAGGAGTGCTGCGAGGAGATTCTGATTTTGAAGGACGGGCGCATCGCCACCTACTGCAATCTGGAAGAGGAGCGCAAGTCCAATCTCAAGTTTTTGGAGATGGAGACGCGCGGCGACACGCGCGCCTTCGCGGAGGCGGTCGGGCGTCTCGGCTGCGAGTATGCGCTCACGGGCGAGCGGCGCTTGAAGCTCGTCCTGCAAGGCGGCGTGGAGATACGCGACCTCTACAAGCTCGCCGCCGAGCGACAGGTGCAGATTCGCCGCCTGAATTACAAGCGCGACTCGCTCGAAGACATCTTCCTCAAAGCGATGGAAGAGCAGGAGTCAGAAGTCAGGAGCCAGGAGTCAGAATAATAAGGTGGAGAACCACATTAACAGATTTTCTTTTCTCCTGACTCCTGACTCCTGACTTCTGACTCCTAATGGAGAATTGCAATGGCGGTTTATGAGCACACTTACAAACAGTACGCGGGCGAGGAGACGCCGCGCTGGTCGCGGTTTCTAATCCTCCCGCGCCACTCCTACCGCGGCATCTTTCAGTCGAAGCTGTTCATAGCCATCTTCGTCGCCTGCTTCATCTACCCGCTGGTCGCCTCGGTCTTAATCTACCTTCATCACAACGCGGAGGCGCTGGCGGTGATGGAGATGGCGGTCCGTAGGCTCGTGCCGATTGACGCGGCGTTCTTCGAGACGCTGGTCGTCGGGCAGGGGATGGCCGCCTGCCTCATCACGCTTCTCATAGGGCCGCCGCTCATCTCGCGCGACACGACGAATAACGCGCTGCCGCTCTATCTTTGCCGCCCCTTCTCGCGCGCCGAGTACGTCGTCGGCAAGTTGAGCGTGCTGCCTGATACTGCTGTCGCTGATTACGTGGGTCCCGATTTTACTCCTCTTCTTTTTCCAGTCTTACCTGGAAGGCTGGACGTGGTTCACAGAGAATTTGAGAATCGCGGGCGCGATTTTCGTGGGGAGTTGGGTCTGGATTCTGGCGCTCGCGCTGCTGTCGCTGGCGATCTCTTCGTGGGTCAAGTGGCGGCTCGCGGCGAGCGCCGCGCTGATCGGAATCTTCTTTATCCCGGCGGCGTTCGGCGAGGCCATGAACAACATCTTCCTGACGCGCGTCGGACACCTCATCAGCCTGCCGACTCTGCTCAAGTCAGCCGTGTCCAGCCTCTTCGGCACTTTCGTCCAGCAGACGGGGCGCATGCGCGGCTTCGCGGGCGGCCGGCGGCTCTTCGTTGATCTCTTCGAGCCGCCGCTCTGGGCCACATGGTTGGTGCTGCTCGTTATCTGCGCGCTCTGTTTGCTGATGCTCGTCCGCAAAGTCCGCGCTTACGAGGTGGTGCGCTGATGAAAGAGCTTGATTCGCAGATGATCGTTTTCGAGGATGTCTCGAAGTTCTACGGCGAGATATTGGGCGTCAACCGCGTCAACCTGTCAATCGCGCCGGGCATCACGAGCCTCGTCGGGCCGAACGGCGCGGGCAAGACCACCTTGATGAACTTGATGACGGGACTTTTGCGCCCCACGCGCGGGCGCATCAACATCCTGGGCATCTCGCCCGCCGAGCCCGAAGAACTGTTCCGCCGGGTCGGCTATTGCTCGCAGTTCGATTCCTTCCCGCGCGGCGTGACCGGGCGCGAGTTCGTAGAGATGTATCTCACCGTCCACGGCTACGGAAAGAAAGAATCGGCCGCGCTGACGATGAAGGCGCTCGACCGCGTGGGCCTCGCGGACGCGGCCGAGAAGAAAGTCGGCGCGTACAGCAAGGGGATGCGCCAGCGCGTCAGATTGGCACAGTCCGTCGCGCACAATCCGTCCGTGCTGATTTTGGACGAGCCGCTTAACGGGCTCGACCCGATGGCTCGCGCCGAGACTATTCGCCTCTTCCGACAGCTCGCGGACGAAGGCTTACACCTCGTCATCTCAAGCCACATCCTGCACGAAGTTGACATGATGTCCGACGCGGTCGTGCTCCTGAACAACGGCTACGTCGTCGCCGAAGGAGACGTGCGCGACGTGCGCGACGAGATGGAAGAGCACCCGATGCAGATTCTCGTCAGGTGCGATAGTCCGGGCCGTCTGGCGGCGCACGCCTTCGAGCAGGACGAGGTGGTCGAGGCGAAAATTCAGGAGGACCGCCACGGCCTCTTTATTAAAACGCGCGATGCGGATAAATTCTACCTGCTCCTGAACCGCGTGGTGGCCGACGGGCTCATTTCGGTCGAGTCCGTGACGCCTGTTGACGACGACCTGAGCGCCGTCTACCAGTACCTGATCGGGTCGGAAACAGAAGGGAGCCACGCATGAGCACGAGGGCAGAGACAGTCGTTATGGAAAAGACCGTTAAGACATCGGCGTGGGCGCTGTGGCGGCGTCAGATTGCTTCCATCCTCCGGCTCGAAGTCCGCAAGAATTTCACGGGCAAGCGCTCCATCCTGATGTACCTGTTGGCGCTGCTGCCCGTCTTCGTCATGGCGGCGGTCATCTCGGTTCACTGGGACGACATACGCCGCGACTTCGCTGAAACGTCCGTCATCTTCGCCAACATTTACGAGGGGATGATCCTGCGGACGGTCGTCTTCTTCGGCTGCGCGTGGATTTTCATGAACCTCTTCCGCGGCGAGGTCGTGGACCGCAGCCTGCATTATTATTTTCTGTCGCCCGTCAGGCGCGAAGTCCTCGTCGCCGCCAAATACATCTCCGGCCTCGTCGCCTCGCTCCTGCTCTTCGTGACGATGACGGCCATCTGCATCTTCTTCATCTACCTCCCGCTCGGCTACTCGGGCGCGATGAGCCACATCTTCGACGGGCCGGGCCTGAGTCAGGTGCTGACATACCTCGGCATCACCGTCCTCGCCTGCGTAGGCTACGGCGCGGTCTTCCTCGTCATCGGCCTCTTCTTCCGCAACCCCATCATCCCCGCGATTCTCCTCTACGGCTGGGAGTTCATCAACTTCCTCCTGCCCCCCATGCTCAAAAAGCTCAGTGTCATACATTACCTCCACTCGCTCACGCCTGTGCCAATTAATGAAGGCCCCTTCGCCATCGTCACCGAGCCGACCTCCGCCTGGCTGACGGTTCCGGGGTTAATCCTCGTGACTGCGATGGTGCTCCTCATGGCGAGCGTGCGGATTCGCCGGATGGAGATAAGGTACGGCAGCGAATAAAAGGAAAAAGTAAAGACCCCGAAGGGGGCTCTTTACTTTTTCCTTCGTTATTGCTTTTCTCGTTTCTTTTTGGAACTTTTTAAGCTCGTCGTGCGAATCAAGGATGACGGCCGGTAATTGAAGGCGACGATGACGGGCGGATGACCTTGTTCACAACTCCCAGTGACGACGAGCTGCTGCGGCTGATGACGGCCGGGGATGAGGGTGCGTTTGTCGCGCTCTACAGGCGCAGGCAGGCGGGGATTTATCGTTACGCGCTCCAGATGAGCGGTTCCGAGGCAATCGCCGAAGACGTGACGCAAGAGGTTTTCATGGTCCTGATGAGTGAGGCGAAAAATTTCGACCCGGCCAAGGGAACTCTGGCGGGCTACCTCTACGGCGTCGCGCGCAATCAGGTGCTGCGCGCGCTCGGCCGCGACCGCTCGTTCGTCTCGATTAACGAGGGCCACGGCGAGGAAGAGGGCGAGGCGGCGCATGAGCTATTAGTGGCACAGGACGACCCGCTGGGAGATTTGACGCGCGCCGAGGTGATTGACTCCGTGAGGCAGGCGGTGATGGCGCTGCCGGCGCACTATCGCGAGGTCGTGGTCTTGTGCGACCTGCACGAGATGAGCTACGCGGAGGCTGCGCAGATTCTGAGTTGCGCCGTCGGCACGATTCGCTCGCGCCTGCACCGCGCGCGCTCGCTGCTCATCGAAAAGCTGCGCGCGACGAAAGAGCCGGGCGCTGCTTCGTCCATAGTCAATACAGCGAGGTGCTTCGCATGAGCTGTCGAAACTACGAAACGATTTTGACGGAGGCGGCGCGCGGCCAGATGCTGGACGCACGCGCCAAAGACGACGCGCTCGCCCACGCCGAAACGTGTAAGCGCTGCGCGGCACGCCTCGCGGACGAGATGACTCTGAGCGCGGGCCTGCGCTCTCTGAATGAGAGCGCGGCCGCGGCCCAAACGCCCGCGCGCGTCGAAGCGGCGCTGCTGGAGGCTTTTCGCCAGCGAGCTAATTTTGTGCCAGCAATCGGGCCAGTTCACGCGAGTAGGTCGCGCTGGGCGCGTTGGTCTGTTGCGGCGGCCGCGGCGATTCTGGTCATCTCGGCCTTCGCCGCCGTGCGTCTGCTTCCCGCAGGCACGAAAGGAAAAGCTGAGCTGGGAGCGCGCATCGGCGAGCCGTCGCCTCTTGCGTCGCCCGCGTGGTGGGAAGATGAAAACGCTGCTGATTATCCAGAACGTCAGCCGACGGGCGCAGACGATAACCAGGGCGAAAGATTTGTTTCCGCCCCGCCCGTTCAGCGTGACCGTAGAGATGCGCGGCGCGGGCTCGTACACGATGCGGCATTTAATGGCGTACGAACGCCCGCCGGAGTCAGTCGCGAGGCTGCCGCGAACACCAGGGAAGAGATCGCGACGGATTTTATGCCGTTAACTTACGACGGCAGCTTTTCGCAGCTTGACGACGGTCAGGTCGTGCGCGTAGAGCTGCCGCGCTCGGCCCTACACTCCTTCGGTCTGCCCGTGAACGCAGAGCGCGGAGGCGAGCGAGTTAAAGCGGACGTGCTACTGGGCCACGACGGCGTGGCGCGTGCCATACGGTTCGTGCGTTAGCCGTAGACTGTGCCAAAAGTTTGTGCCATCGAACTGATGAAATCCTAATTGTGATAGAGGAGAGAAGAGGTAATGAGAATTCAAAGACGGTTCATTGTGAGCGCCATCTCTATGCTCACGGCGGTGTCGTTTTCCGCAGGCGTCTTCGCGCAGGATGCGCCGCCGGAAAAGTCTGCCGGGAAATCGGGAGACGTGATTGTCTTCGAGCGCCAAATTGCCGGCCCGGTCGGAGCGCCTGGAATAAGAGTGCCCGCGCCGCCGGGACACCCGGGCGGGGACGACACGCTCGTCTTCATCTCGTCCGAAATGAGCTTCGACAGCAAGGTCGTGAAGGGCGCGCCCTACTCCGCGCAGGCGATTACGGAGATGACGCGGACGCTGGCCGACGGCAACCGCATCAAGCGCGAAACCAGCGCCACCGTTTATCGTGACGGCGAAGGGCGCACGCGGCGCGACCAGGAGTTAGGCGCGGTCGGCCCCTTCGCGATGGCAGGCGACCCGAGGAAGACTGTCTTCATCAACGACCCTGTGGCCGGAGTTCATTACGTTCTGGACCCGCGCACGCGGACCGCGCGCAAGATGCCGCCGATTCGTATCAGCGTCTCGCCGGACGTGGCCCCGGTTGTCGCGCCGGGCGGCCCTCAGCCGAAGGTTAGACTCAGAGTTGAGGAAAACGTGTTCACAGCGCCCGCGCCGCCGCCTCATGCGGTAGTCGGGGGACCGCAGATGGATGAGTTCTTCATCACCGCTGGGCCGGACAAAGGCGCGACGGAATCCCTGGGCAAGCAGACCATTGAAGGCGTCCTGGCTGAGGGCACGCGCACTACTATAACGATTCCCGCCGGGAAGATCGGTAACGAGCAGCCCATTAACATCGTCTCGGAGAAGTGGTACTCGCCTGAGTTGCAGACAGTCGTCATGTCGAAGCACAGCGACCCGCTCGTAGGCGAGACCACGTACCGGCTGACGAACATTGTGCGGAGCGAGCCCGCGCGCACGCTCTTCGAAGTGCCGTCGGATTATACGCTCAAGGAAGGCCACGGTCCCGGTCCCGTGCGTGTCATCAGACGAAAGAAAGCGGGCGATGAGAAGGATGAGAAGTAAGCTCGTCTGCGGGGAATAACTATTAAGGGGCAGCGTCGAGTTTGTCGCGCTGCCCCTTTAGATTTTTCGCAGCGTCCCGTCCGTGTTCGGTTGCGCCTCTTCCGCGCGCGGGATGTCTTCCGCCTCGAAGGTCGAGAGCACTTCCTCGTTGATCTCGGGCAGCGAGACGATGCGGTTGGCCTGGCGGCTGATCGTCGCCTCAAACATATTTCGTGCGAGACGCGCGTTACCGAATGATTCGTCGCGGTGAGCAGTCAGGTCGTTGAAAACTTCAAGCAACTTCGCTTCGGCGGCCGCGGTCAACTTGAAGTCGGCCTTCTTGCCGAAGGAGATGAAAATCTGTTTGAGCTGCTCGGGCGTGTAATCCTCGAAGTGCACGAACTTATTAAAGCGCGAGCGCAAGCCCGGATTCGACGAGAGGAAGTCGTCCATCTTAGTCGTGTAGCCTGCGACGACCACGACCAATTCGTGGCGGTGATCCTCCATCATCTTCAGCAGCGTTTCGATTGCTTCCCGCCCGAAGTCCTCGCCGTCGCCGGAACTCAAAGAGTACGCCTCGTCAATGAAGAGTATTCCGCCCAGGGCTTTGTTCACGACATCCTTGACCTTAATCGCGGTCTGCCCGACGAAGCCAGCAACGAGGCCGGCCCTGTCCGTCTCGGTCAGATGGCCCGTGCTCAGGATTTCCAGCACCCTGTAGATTTGGGCCAGCAGGCGCGCGACAGTGGTCTTACCCGTGCCGGGGTTCCCGTAAAAAACTACGTGGCGCGAGACGGGCAGCGTGGACATCCCTTTCTCCTGACGCATGCGCTGGACTTTGAGAAAGTTGACAAGCTCTTTGATCTCTCCTTTGACGCGCTCAAGGCCGACGAGCGCATTCAGTTCCGCGAGCAAATCGTCCAGACTGCGCGGAGGCTCGTCTTCGATTGTTTCGACGGAGACTTGAGGAGTCTCTTTGGTCTCATCCAATTGCTTCAACGCGCTTGAGCCGGGCGGGTAGAGTGTCTCCTTGAATCTCAGCAGCGCTGCTTCTTCGGCTTTCGTCACCTTGCCGTCGGATTTAATGATGAGGTTGGCGAATTGAAAAAGGGCGCTGCGCGCTTTGTCCGTGTGGTTGGTCCCGTGCCTTGAGTCGTAGTCCTCCAGGTAAGAGACTGTGGCCGGTGTGCGGTTAACTTTTTGCAGGATGTTGCGGTCAAAATAGCCCTGGTCGGGGACGGGAAACGTGATGCCTTCGCAGTCCAGCCGGAATCGCCTGCAAATCTCAGTAAAGTAACGCTGCCTTTCGGCGTCCGTGCATTCCCTGATGTTGACGAAGCGCTGGGCTGTCAGAATCAGTTGATTTTGCAGAATGGTCTTTCCGTCGGGCGGGCTTTCCTTACCGCGCCAGATCGCCTTGATGCTTGAACTGAGCGGCTCGTAGAGTTCGCCGAAAGTTTTGATTAAGACGGAAACGAGATGCGTGTTGCCGGGGCTCAAAGCCAAGTCGTCATGCTCCTACGGATATTAGCCGGGATTTTTGAGAGCCCGGATTATAACACCATTGCCGCGTTTCCATTTCATCGTAGACGCCCTTCTCTCGCGGTTGGTTTCGCCTGCCGACAGGCTTTTCGGTAAATGGTGCTGGCTGCGCTTGACAAATATCCGGGCATGCCTATAATCCCTCTTTGCCTGAAACACGGCGGTTGACATCA
>CAVQEU010000008.1:0-174500 GCA_963711585.1 uncultured Acidobacteriota bacterium
GAAGCCCGGCTTGCACTTCTTGGCGGCGGGAACCCCCGGGGTTGGCGTGCCGCCGCCGGGCGGAGTGGGTCCAGGTAGCGCGAATGCGGTCCACGGCTCGTAACCATTCGTGGTGGCGTTGTCGGGGCCGTCGAACGCCTCGAAGAAAAGGGCGCCGCCGAACGCGGTCAGGTCGTCGGGCTCGCTGTCTCCCGTGTCGTTGATGTCCTCGACCAGGTCGGTGTTGGCCGCAGCGCCCCCGGACTTCCACAGCTCGAGGCCATTAGTTGTGAGGTTGTCGGGACCATCCTCGGCGCTGAAGAAGAGGGTGTCGCCGACAACGGTGAGATTGCTCCGGTTCGCTGTCGTCGTCGGCGTTTGATGTCCTCGACCAGCTCGGCGCTGCCCACGGCGCTCCCGGACTTCCACAGCTCCTCGCCGTGTTCGGTGGTGTTGTCGTCGGGCCGTCATTGGCAGCGAAAGAAGAGGGTGCCGCCAACGTTGGTGAGGTGGTCCAGGTTGCTGCCGGCGCGCCGGGCGGATGTTCTCGACCAGCTCGGCGCTGCCCGGCGGCGGTGCCGGTCTTCCACAGCTCGGAGCCGGTTACGGCATCGTAAGCCCGGAAGAAGATGTGCCGCCGGCCTCGGTCAGCTCGGCCGGATAGCTGTCGCTGGTGGGGTTGATGTCCTCGACCAGCTCGGTGTTGGCCGCGGTGCCCCCGGACTTCCACAATTCTTGGCCGTGGGGAGCGGCGGCGGTGCAGCTGTCGGTCCCGTCGGTGGCGCTGAACATGAGGGTGCCGCCGAAGTCGACCTTGTGGCTCGGGTTGCTGTCGCCGGTGGGGTTGATGTCCTCGACCAGCTCGGCATCGACGGACGGGGTGACGCTGGCCTTCCACAGCTCGTTGCCATGGGGAGGGGTCGCGTGCCGCTGTCGGTGCCGTTAAAGGCGCTGAAGAAGAGGGTGCCGCCGACATCGATGAGGTTGTAGGGGAAGCTGTCGCCGTTGAGCGTGGTGTTGTTGGGGTTGATCTCCTCGACCATGTCGGTGTTCACCGCGGAGCCGTCGGTGGAGTGCCACAGCTCGGTGCCGTCGGTGACGCCGTTGTCGGGGCCGTCGCTGGCGGAGAAGAAGAGGGTGTTAGCGACCTCGGTGAGGACGCCGGGGAAGCTGTCTCCGGTGGCGTTGATGTCCTCGACCAGGTGGGTGCCCGCCTCGGTGCCGTCGGACTCCCACAGCTCGTAGCCGTGGGTGGTGCCATTATCGGGGCCGTCGTAGGCGCTGAAGAACAGGGTGCCGCCGGCCTCGGTGAGGCCGCCCGGGTTGCCGTTGCCGGTGGGGTTGATGTCTTCGACCAGCTCGGTGCCCGCCGCGGTGCCGTCGGTCTTCCACAGCTCGTAGCCGTGCGGGGGGCTCGCCGTGCCGCTGTCGGGGCCGTCGGATGCCACAAAGAAAAGCGTGTCGCCGACCTGGGTGAAGTTGCTAGGCCTGGCGTCGCCGGCGGCGTTGATGTCCTTGAACAGGGCGGCGTCGAAGCCAGCAAGGCGGGAGTCCCGGGCAGATCCTGAGCGGCTGTCAGCCGGCGCGGCGCCGCTCGCGGCGAGGCCGAGCGCCGCCGTCGCGGCGATGCTCCCTGAGATCGTCGCGGCGCGAATCTGAGTCCTCGACGGCTTCGCGTGCCGCCGCCGCTTCGCCTTTGCCTTGCGCTGCCTCTGTGTCATCCCGTGTCCTCTCCTTGGAAACCCGACACTAACCAGATCGAATGGCTCGCGCAACCCTCGCTGCATAACCCTCAACCTTCGCTTCAGGCTGCCCCGGGACGGCTATAGTGGCCGCATGGAGGACACGTTTCCCGATATCGGTGCGATGAGCGATCAGGAGCTCAAAGGCTTGATCGAGTCGCTGACCGAGGAGGAGCAGGAGATCTCGTACCAGCGGCGGATCCTGCACGGCAAGATCGACATCCTCCGCGCCGAGCTTGTCAACCGGCTCCGCTCCAAGCGGGAGTCCGGTGACACCCTGATCAAGGGAGACGACGTCGAGCGCCTCAGCAACATCCTCGCCAACAAGGGCGAGGACCTCAACGAGGAAAAGACCTAGACCGAGGGGAGCCCGACGATGCCGGTGCACTGCCCCGAGTGTGGATTCGTCAACGCCGAGGGGGCCAACTACTGCCAGAAGTGCGGTGCGTACCTCTCCCGCCCCGAAGGGACGGACGAGCCGACGACGATGACCTATCGCGTCGACGACACCGGGCGAGATGCACCCGGTCGACATCGACGAGGTGGTGGATTCGGCCGGGGCCGCGATGGTGATCCGCGCCGGCGGCGGCAGGGCGGGGGAGAGCTTCCCGATCGAGGAGGACCGCGTCTCGATCGGCCGCAGCCCCGACGCCGGCGATCTTCCTCGACGACGTCACCGTGTCGCGCAACCACGCGCTGCGTGGTCAAGCGGCGCGACGGCCTCTACATCGACGAC
Source organism: uncultured Acidobacteriota bacterium (assembly GCA_963711585.1). Taxonomy (GTDB): domain Bacteria; phylum Acidobacteriota; class Blastocatellia; order Pyrinomonadales; family Pyrinomonadaceae; genus QHXM01. The sequence continues at coordinate 2,458 of CAVQEU010000008.1, forward strand.
CTCGGCTCGCTCAACGGGACCTACGTCAACCGCCGGCGGATCGAGTCCCACCCGCTCGCCGACGGCGACGAGATCCAGGTCGGCAAGTACAAGCTCAGTTACCTGGAGAAGTAGTGGCTGAGACCCCCGACATCACCGCCAAGCAGGCCGCGCGCCTCGACGACAACGGCGGCGGCGACCGCCCCTCCTCGACGCGCAAGGCGCTGACGATCGGCGCCGTCGCCAAGATCCTCGGGCGCGAGTTTGACGACGTCTCGATCTCCAAGATCCGCTACCTCGAGGACCAGAAGCTGCTCGCGCCCCGCCGCACCCCCGGCGGCTACCGCCTCTACAGCCAGTCCGACGTCGAGCGGCTGCGGACGATCCTGCGGCTGCAGCGCGACGAGTTTCTGCCGCTGCGGGTGATCCGCCAGGAGCTCGCTTCCGGCGGCGACCGCGGCGACGCGGCCGGCCCGGCCGCGCGGCGGGCCGGGCAGCGCCGGGCCGCCAGCATCGAGCTCCGGCAGCCGCGCCCGGATCACACAGCAGGAGCTGATCGAGCACACCGGCGCCAGCGCCGACCTGATCGCCGAGCTGGAGGAGTACCGGATCGTGCAGCCGGAGCAGGAGCGAGGGCGAGCGCTACTACGACGACACCGACCGCGAGATCGTCCAGGCCGCCGACGAGCTGGCCCGCTACGGCGTCGCCGGGCCGCAACCTCAAGGTCTCCGGACCTCGGCCGACCGCGAGGCCGGCCTGCTCGAGCAGGTGCTCGGCCCGGCGCTGCGCTCCCAGAGCCAGGCGAAGCGGCGCGAGGCGCTCGAGAACCTCGAGACGCTGGCCGCCGCGGCGGGGAACCTCAAGCATCTGCTGCTGGTCCGGGACCTCCGCCGGCTGACGCGGCGAGTAGCCCGGCACTTGCCGCGGGTAGTCCGCCGCCGCCGGATCTCCGCGCCCGTCGCGAGGCGTCTGGAACGTGGTCTCCGACCCCCACAACCTGCCGCGCTGGTGGCCGGGACACCCGCGCTCGAGAACGTGCAGCGGCAAGGGCGACCGCGCCGCGTGGACCCAGGTCTGCGAGACCAAGGAGGGCCGCGGCGTGCGCGCCGACTTCCGCTGCACTCGGCGCGACCCAGCCCGAGCGCTTCGTCTTCGAGCAGGAGCTCGAGGGCACGCCCGTTCGAGCGCGTTCTCCGCAGGCGTCCGACGACGAGATCCGGCTCGAGCCGGCGCGACGGCGGCACCGAGGTCGACGCTGCAGCGCACGACCAGCGGCTCAAGGGGATCTCGCGGCTCGGCTCGCCGATGATGCGGCGCGGCGACGCGGCCGCACGCTCGACGAGGCGCTCGACGGGCTCGAGCGAGGCGCTCGCTGGCGAGGGCCGACGCCGAGTGAGCGAGCTGCCGCGCCGCGACACCAAGTGGTGGGGGTGGGGCGCGCCGGAAGCGCGCTGCCCGACTCGCGAGCGCCGCGCTGGCGGCGCTCCGCGAGCGAGCTCGGCGAGCTCGAGCCGGCGACGCCGAGCGCGCCGCGCTCGAGCGAGCGTCGAGCTGCCCGAGGCGCGCGCCGCTGCCCGACGCGGTCGAGCGCCGCGGCGGGCGAAGCGGGCGGTCGCCACGGATGCCGAGCAGCGGGTCCGCCACGCGGCCGGGCAGCAGCTACCCCGACCTCTTCCGGCTGCGCTCCGGCGAGCTCGAGCACGCGCCCGACGCCGTCGTCTGCCCCGCCGACGCGGGCCGGGTCGAGGCGGTGCTCGCGGCCTGCGCGCCGGAGAGCGTCGCCGTGGTCCCCTTCGGCGGCGGCACCAGCGTCGTCGGCGGAGTCGAACCGCGTCGCGGCGGGCGCGAGCGGCTCGATCTCGCTCGACCTCTGCCGCATGCGCGCCGTCGACGTCGATCACGACCTCGCTACGGCGCGCCTCGGGCCGGGCCTGCGCGGGCCCGAGGCCGAGGCCGCGCTGGCGAGGCCGGGCATGACGCTCGGCCACTTCCCGCAGTCCTACGAGTACGCGACGATCGGCGGCTTCGCCGCCACCCGCTCCGCTGGACAGGCCTCGAGCGGCTACGGCCGCTTCGACGAGCTGGTCACGGCGGTCTAGCTGGCGACTCCGGCCGGGCGCGCTGCGCACCCTGCAGACGCCGCACACCGCCGCGGGGCCGTCGCTGCGCGAGCTGGTCATCGGCTCGGAGGGGACCCTCGGGGTGATCACCGAGGTCACGGTCCGGGTGCGGCCGGCGCCCGAGGAGCGCGCCACGAGGCCTGGTTCGCCGCCGACTTCGCGTCGGGGAGCGAGATCGTCCGCTCGCTGGCCCAGGGCGGCGCCCTGCCGGACGTCATCCGGCTCTCGGACGAGGAGGAGACCCGCGTCTCGCTGCTCGCCGGCGTCGGGCAGGGCTGGCAGCGAGCGTGCCTCGACGCGCTACCTGCGCTGCGCCGCCGCGAGCGGTGGCTGCATGATCATCTGCCGGCTGGGAGGGAGAGCGCGGAGTCGGTCGCGCCGCCGCCGGCTCTGGCGGCCCGGCTGCTGCGCGCCGGCGGGGCGGTGCCGCTCGGCAAGCGCGCCGGCAGCGTCCTGGGAGCAGGGCCGCTTCGACGGGCCGCTACTTGCGCGACGAGCTGCTCGATGCGGGCGTCTTCGTCGAGACGCTCGAGACCTCGCACACCTGGACGCCGGCTCGGCGAGCTCTACGACGGCCGTCGGCGGAGCGCTGCGCGGCGCGCTCGAGGCGGCGGACGCCGCGGCATCGTCTATGTGCCACGTCTCCCACGCCTACTCGCGACGGCGCCTCGCTCTACTTCACCTTCCTGGCGCGCGCCCGCCGCGGCGAGGAGATCGAGCAGTGGCGCGAGGCGAAGACCGCCGCCTGCGAGGCGATCGTCGCGCCGGGGGCACGATCACCCACCACCACGCCGTCGGCCGCGACCACGCCCCCTACATGCGCCGCCGAGATCGGCGAGCTCGGCATCGAGGCCCTGCGCGGCCGTCAAGGAGCGGCTGGACCCGGCCGGGATCATGAACCCCGGCAAGCTGCTGCCCAGCCACCGGCGACTCCTCCGCGTCGGCGTCCGGGTCGCCGGGGGTAGCGGCGCGACCGTCGTCGGACCGTAGCCGAGGGCGGTGCGGCGTCGCGCTGGGAGTCGGTGCCGTGCGGGTGCCGGTAGCCGCCGCGGGTCGCGGGGATCTCGCCGCGGAGGACGCTCTCGCCGCTGTGCGCCGGCAGCTTCTGGCCCTTGGCGGCCTGCCTGAGCGCCTGCCTCGGTCTCCGCGTTGGAGGCCAGCGAGACGTCGATGCAGCTGGAACTGCGGCAGCAGCGCGATCAGCTCCTCCGGGATCGGCACGGCGCCGGTCAGGTTCCCGTTCTCGCCGACCTGGTCGCGGGCGAGCGGGAAGGCGATCTCGTCGGAGTTGAAGAGCCAGACGATGTAGTTCTCGTCCTTGCCGGTCGGCTGGAGGCCGGCGAGGTTGATCTGGAGCACGGGCTGGTCCTGCACCCGCGCGAAGACGGCCTGCCCGGAGGCGCTGCTGCCGTTCTGGGGCTGCGAGCTCGACGATCGGTCAGGTCCTCCTGCGGGACCGGAGGCGTCGGTGCTGGTCGTCGCCGTCGTCGCCGCCGCCGCCGGCGCCGGTGACGATGAGGACGATGACCACGATCAAGCATCGCCGGCAGCGAGCGATGACCAGCGGCACGCGCTTGTCGCGGGAGCCGAGCGAGCGACCGCCGCCGACGCCGCCGAGGCGGCCGGCCGCGGCGCCGCGTCCGTGGCGGCTCCGCGCCGGGCGCGGCGCGGCGGAGCGGGGCGCGGCCGGGGGAGGCCTCCGCCGCCCGAGCCGGGGAGGTTCGGGGAGCTGGGCGCTCGGGGCGAGCAGTCGCAGCTGCGCCGCCAGCTTGGCGGCGAGCGCGGCGGCTCGGGGTCGCTCTGGAGGTGGCGGGCGACGTCGGCGCGGCCGATCGGGTCGGCCTGGCCGAGCAGGTAGTCGGTGAGGCCGACCTGGGCGTCGGGATCGGCGCCGCCGAGCTCGGTCAGGGCGCCGCGGGCGCGCGTGCGCACTTCGTCGGCGTCGATGCCGAGCAGGGCAGCCGATGTCGGCATAGCTCTGGCCGCCCTCGAGGAGGAGTTCGTCGCCCGCGACCGGCGGGGGACGCACCGGCAACAGGACGACCGCCACGCTCCCGCCCGAAGTGGTCGAAGAGCGTTTCGAAGACTCGCTCGAAGAGGGCAACCAGGCGCGCGACGCGCGCAAGTACACGGACGCCGAAAAGTCTTACCGCGCAGCCAGCCAGTTGAAGTCTAAGGACTGGCGCGGATGGTACGGCCTCGGCAACGTCTACATTGACCAGCAGCGCTGGGACGAAGCCGAGACGGCCTACAAGCAGGCGGCCAACTACGCGCAGCTTCAGGCGGACGTGTTCGTCGCGCTCAGTTACGTGCTCGTCCAGCCGCGCGCGGGCGGCCAGAACGCCAGACGCCTACAGGAAGCTGAGCAGGCCGCGCGGCGGGCCGTACAGATTCAGTCCGGGAACGCCGTGGCTCACGACCGCCTCGGCGTGGCGCTCGAAGAGCGCGGCATCATGTCGAGCGAGACGGAGCAGGCATACCGCCGCGCCATCGAACTCGACTCAGGCTTCGCCGTCGCCCACGTTCACCTGGCGAGCCTGCTGAGGAAGACCGGGCGCGCGGCCGAGGCCGAGCCGCTTTACAAGCGGGCCACCGAACTGGCACAGGACGCGCCGACGCTGGTCCTGATTGCGGGCGCGCTCCAATCCGAGCAGCGCTGGCAGGATTCAGAGGTGGTTGTGCGCCGCGCGTTGGAGATTGACGCGAACAGCCCGTCGGCGCTCTACCTGCTGGGCCGCGTGCTCGTCGTCAAGAAGAGTTTCGGCGAGGCCGAGCAGCCGCTGGCGCGGGCCATCGAAATCAGCCCGCGCTCGTTCGCGCCCTACGCGCTCCTCGGGTCCGCCTACCTCGGCCTGGGGCGCTACGAGGACGCGGAGAAGGTTTACACGCGCGCGCTGGATGTCGCCAGCGCGGGCGAGCGTAAAGGCTTGGCGGGCGCGTTCGGCTTCGAGGGCGTCGGCGACGGCTACATGAAGACGGATCGCAAGGCTGACGCGCGGCGCGCCTACCAGCGCGGCCTGCAACTCGACCCCGGCAATTCGAGCCTTCAGGCTAAGGCGAGGATGAATTGAGAAGGAGGGGGAAATAGTGATAAGTGATAAGTGATAAGTGATAAGAAAAAGCCGTGGCCTTTACTTATCACTTATCACTTATCACTTATCACTTCTCTTAGTCATGCTACAGTGTCCCAAATGTGGTCGCACTTACGAGACTGACACGCAGAAGTTTTGCACGCACGACGGCGGGCGGCTCACGCCGTTTGACAGGGCGTCTGCGCCGACCTCTTACGACCTGAACCAGACTGTGCGCACGGACGCGTTCGACCCGGAGGAGACCGTGACGCGCATGCCGGACCTGGGCAAGACGGTCGCGTCCGCCCCGCCGACCTCGGAGATTCGACCCAAAGAGACAGGCCCGGCCGCCATCCCGCCGCAGCCCACGCCTCAGCAGTCCACGCACCAGCCCCCGCCGCCGCCGCAGCAGCAGCCTCCGCCCGCGCCGCGCGAGATGATGCCGACGGTGGCGTTCAATCAGCCACCGCCCGTGCCGCCGCCGCAGCAACAACAACACTACGCCGCGCGCAGCAGCAGCCACGTACGCGCGCCGGCCGCCGCGCCGTGCCCAGCACGCGCCGCAGTACCAGCACCGGCGCAGCCCGCGCAGGCGAAAGTCCAGTCGCACGCCTTTAATAATCGGCCTCGTCGTGCTCGTCCTCCTGGGCGGACTGGCCGCCTGGTATTTCCTGGTCTACAAGAAGGGCGACGCCACAGCCAGCGTCAACACCAACACAAATGCGAACGCGAACACCGGCGCGAACACGAACGCCAACGCGGGCGCGAACACGAACGCGAACACGAACCGCGAAACACCAACGCTTCGTCAACGCCTGTGCCGCCCGGCCCGAACGAGACGCAGTTCGTCAACGCGAGCGCGAGCCTGGACGGCAAGCTCGCCGAGAACTATTCGGACTTTTCGTTCAACTACCCGAGCGGGTGGGAGAAGGACCCGAAGGCGGGAGTGGCCGGGGCCAGCAACTTCGTCAAAATCGAGCGCAGGCTGCCGCCGGACTTCACGCAGGAGAACTTCGCCGTCAGTTGGTACGAGAGTCGCGGGACTTTTGAGGCGGACGAGAGTGAGGCTGTCTTCCAGAAGCTGGTCGAGTCGTGGAAATCGCGCCTCTCGAAAAACTTTCCAGAGTTCCAGGCGCTCTCCGACGGCCCGACGACCGTCAACGGGACTAAGGGCTACGAGCTACGCTTCGAGAGCGTCTCGCGCGGGACTGAGAAGGGCGACATCACTCTCTGGGGGCGCGTGGTCTTCCTGCCGCCGGGCGTGGAGGGCAAAAAGAATGGCACACAACTGCTGATGCTCACGACCTCGCTCGCGCCCGAACTGACGAGCGCCGACGATGTTGGCGTCAAAGGCGAACTGCCCGTGATTCTCAACTCGTTCAAGATGGGAAGTAAGTAAGAGCCGATTTCAAAACTCAAGAGACGCATTGACTCAACCCCTTTGCGTCTTTGCGCCTTTGCGTGAGAAAACCAAAACCACTCACGCCAAGGCGCAAAGACGCAAAGAAGACCGCGAAGGGTTTGAGTGAGTATTCAAAGAGTCCCCTAATTAACCTCAGGTAACAGTCATGAAAATCGTTCTGATAGAAGAGCGCAACGGTCAACCGCAACCCCCCGAGCGCAGTTACGAACAAGAGGCCGTCAAGATCGGGCGCGACCCGGCCGAGTGCCACATCGTCTTCAACCAGTCCGAGTGGCCGATGGTCTCGCGCCGCCACGCCGAGTTCCGCTTCAAGAACGGGCGCTGCCTGATCGTTGACACCAATTCCAGCTTCGGCACTTTCCTGAACGGCCGCCGCGTCATGGAGCCCGCCGAGGTCGGCCCGGGCTCCCGCGTGCAGTTCGGCGCGGGCGGCCCCGTCATGCTCGTCGCGCGCATAGAGCAGGACGCGCCGCCTCAGCCGCGCCCCGACTTGTCTGAGCTTGAGACGCGCCGCGACATGGACAGGGACCAGCCCGAAGAAGTGACGGCCCCGCGCGAGGCCGCGCGAATATCAATCCCCGGGCAGCCGCCGCAGCCTCCTCCTCCGCAGCAACAGCCGCCGCAACAGCAGAGACCCGTCGCGCCGCCGCAGCCTCCGCCCTACGCGCAGCCGCCTTACGCACAACCGCCGACCGGGCAGCCGTACGGACAGCCCCCTCCCGTGCAGCAGCCCTACGGGCAACCCGCTCAGCCGCCGCCGTACGGCCAGCCGCCTTACCAGCCGCAACCGCCGTACAGTCCGCAGCAGCCTGGGCCACAACAGCCTTACCCCCCACAGCAGCCTTACGGGCAGCCGCCCCAACAGCCGCAACCGCCGCGACCCGTCGCGCCGCAGCAGCCTCCGCCCCCGGTCGCTCAACAGCCCGTCGCGCCTCCGCCGCAGCAGAAGCCTGCTCCGCCTCCCGCGCAGCCGACCGCGAAGGCTCCGCCCGCGCCGTCGCAGCCCGCGGCCATCGAGTTGGTGCGGACTTCGACGGGCAAGCTCGAACGCATACAGTTGACCAAGGACGTGACGCGCCTCGGGCGCGAGCCTGGAATGGAGGTGGCGATTGAGGCCGCTGCGGCAGTCGTCTCGCGCCGCCACGCGGAAGTTCAAAAGCGCGACGGCCAATACACGCTCGTTGACCTCGGGAGCTTCAACGGCACGCTCCTCAACGACCAGCGCATCACGAGCCCCACCCCGCTCTACGACGGCGACCGTATACAGCTCGGCATGGGCGGCCCCATCCTGCGCTTCATAGACCCATCGCACCCTGCGCCCGCCGGCGCGCACAACACCGGCCAGCGATCCGTCGCCCTCTCTTCGGGCGCGTCGCCGATGTCGCCTATCCCAGCCCCCGTGCCGCCGGTCGCAAGCCCGCTCGGCACCCCGGCCGCCGCGCAGACCATGGTTGTCAAGCCGGGCTCAGGCTCGCTCGCGCAGCCGCCCGCGAGCGGCGGCCCGCAGCCACAGTTACTGATGCAGGTCGCCTTCAACGGCAAACAGCAGCTCCTGGTCGGCCGCGCGCCCGACAACGACATACACCTGGACGGCCTGCAAATCTCCAACCATCACGCGCGGCTCGTCAACATAGGCGGCAGCGTCGCGGTCGAAGACGCGGGCTCGACCAACGGCGTCTACGTCAACGGCGCGCGCATCACGGGCCGCCGCCCGCTTCAGCCGCGCGACATCGTGCAGGTCGGCCCCTTCGTCCTTCAAGCGGACCCGCAGCGCGGCGTCGCCGTCTTCGACACGCGCTCGAAGACGCGCATCGACGTGATAGACATCACGAAGGTCGTCCCCAACCGCTCGGGCGGCGGGATGATTAAATTGCTCGACGACGTTGACCTGACGATTCAGCCCAACGAGTTCGTCGGCCTGCTCGGCCCCTCGGGCGCGGGCAAGTCAACGCTCATGGACTCGCTCAACGGGATGCGCCCGGCCACGAGCGGCCGCGTGCTGATTAATAATCTAGACCTCTACCAGCACCTGGACTCCATCAAGCAGTCCATCGGCTACGTGCCGCAGGACGACATCATCCACCGCGAGCTGACCGTCTACCGCACGCTCTACTATGTCGCGCGCCTGAGATTGTCGCGCGACGTGTCCGTGCAGGAGATTGACCAGATTATCAACGAGGTGATGGACGTGACGGGCCTCGCCGAGCGCCGCGACGTGCCGGTCAGCCAGCTCTCCGGCGGCCAGCGCAAGCGCGTCTCCATCGCCGTCGAGTTGATTACCAAGCCCTCGGTCATCTTCCTGGACGAGCCGACCTCCGGCCTCGACCCCGCGACCGAAGAGAAGATCATGAAGCTCTTCCGTCAGATTGCGGAGTCGGGACGAACAGTTATCTTAACGACGCACGCGATGGAGAACGTGCGGCTCTTCGATAAGATAGTCGTCATGATGAGAGGGAAGCTCGTCTGGTACGGCGCGCCGAAGGAATCCCTGGAGCACATCAAGGCCGACAGCTTCAAAGACCTCTACGACAAGTTGGAAGCGCCGATTGAGGAGCGAATAGCGAAACTCCCGCCGCTCCCGCCCAATGCTTCCAAGGAACAGAAACTCGCGCTCAAACTTCAGAAGGAGAAGATTTCGGAAGAGGTCGCGGAGGAGTGGAAGCGGCGCTTCATGAAGACGCCGCAGTACCAGAAGAACATCATCGAGCCGCTCGGCGTGCTCAAGGGGCAGAAGCAGGAAGCGCCCGTCGTCACGCGCCGCCCGACCGTGACAGACTCTCTGCGGCAGTGGGCCACGCTCGCGCGCCGCTACATGGAGGTGCTGTCGCGCGACAAGTTCAACCTGCTGATCCTCTTCGGCCAGGCACCGATCATAGCCTTCCTGACTTACCTGGTCGTCGGCCAGAATCAGCCGCGCGATTTCCCCTACTTCATGCTGGCGCTCGTCGCCATCTGGTTCGGGACATCAATCTCCGCGCGCGAGATCATACGCGAGCGCGCCGTCTACAACCGCGAGCGCATGGTCAACCTCGGCCTCTTGCCTTACGTCGGCTCGAAGCTCCTCGTGCTCTCGGTGATTGTCGGCTTGCAATGCATCCTGCTCTTCGGGACGCTCAAGCTCTTTCACTACGCGGGGATGATGAAGTTGCCGCCCGACAGTCCGTCGGACACGCTCGCGCAGCTTCTCGTCATGATCCTGACCGGGATGGTCGGTATCGCGCTCGGCCTCTTCATCTCGTCCATCGTCAAGACCTCCGAGATGGCGACGAGCCTTGTGCCGCTCATCCTGATTCCGCAAATCCTTTTCTCGGGACTGGTGGGCGTTCCGTCAGGGGCTGCGCGCTATATCGGCGCGGCGATGCCCGCGACGTGGGCCTTCGACGAGATCAAGCGGCTCTCGAAGTTGGACACCATCAGCGAGGAGGGCTCGGACAAGGAGGGGCCGAACCAGGGGAAGGGCCTGAAAAAATATATAGAGTCGGTCAACGACAAGAACATCGAACAGGCCAAGGCCGACATCACAAACTATAAGAAAGAGGCCGAGGAGAACTCCGAGCAGTTCGAGGAGGACATGGAACAGTATCAGGAGGACTTGGCTAAGGCCGCGCGCGGGCAGGGCGATAAACCGGAGAAGCCCGAAGCGCCCAAGCTCAAGGAAGCGCCGCAGCCGAAGGAAGCCGTCAAGCAGCCGGAGGACTTGAGCAGCTACATTGACTTCCTGCACCCCTGGGGCGACCGCCTGCTCGACGCGCTCATCCTCTTCGGCATGTTCTTCGGCCTCTTAGCCGGGACACTCTTCGCGCTCCGCTCGCAGGACATTGGTTAAAAGCCGTGAATCGTGAATCGTAAATCGTAAATCGTAAAAGAAAGACCGTCCGTCTATTCACGATTTACGATTCACGATTTACGAGTTTTCGATTCACGGCCTCCGAAGGAGGCATTTATGCTCGCGCCGAACACGCTCTTACAGAACCGTTACCAGGTTATTCGCTCCATCGGTCACGGCGGGATGGGGGCCGTTTATCTCGCGCGCGACCAGAGGCTCGGCCACACGGTCGCGCTCAAGGAGACCTTCTTCACGGAGGAGCGCATGCGCAAGGCTTTCGAGCGCGAGGCGCGGCTCCTGGCACACTTGCGCCACCCGGCGCTGCCGAAAGTCACGGACCATTTCGAAGAGGACGGCGGGCAGTTCATCGTCATGGAGTTCATCTCCGGCGACGACCTCGAAATGCTTCTGGCACAGCGCGGCGAGCCGTTCCCCATCGAGCAAGTCCTCGCCTGGGGCGACGAGTTGCTGAAGGCTCTAGACTACCTGCACAAACAGGAGCCGCCCATCCTGCACCGCGACATCAAGCCCGCGAACCTGAAGCAGACGCCGCAGGGCGAAGTCATCCTCCTCGATTTCGGGCTGGCGAAGGGGACGGCCGGTCAGACTTCATCCGTGATGACGAGCCGCAGCGTCTTCGGCTTCACACCCAACTTCGCGCCGCTCGAACAGATTCAGGGAACTGGCACAGGACCGCGCAGCGACCTTTACTCTCTCGCCGCCACGCTTTACTACCTGGCGACCGGCGCGATCCCGCCCGACGCGCTGACGCGCATCACCGAAGTGGCGAACGGGCAGCCGGACCCCCTGCGCCCCGCCGAAGAGATTAATCCGCAGATTCCGCACGCGGTCTCGGAGCTTCTGATGAGGACGATGGCGCACAACCGCGAGCAGCGGCCCGCGAGCGCCGCCGAGCTGCGCCGCCTCCTGCGCGAAGCCATGCCCGAGTTCGTCACACTCGCCGCGAGTGCCGCGGCCGCGAACGACGCTTTGAAGGAAGCCGCCAGAGAAAGGGCCGTTCAGTCAACGCTCGTCGAGCCCGCCGACACACAGGACGTGCCGGAGGCGGCGGAGACCTCCCCAACGCCTACAGAAGTGGCACAAACCGCTCAGCCGTCTGTCCCCGAACTTGAGGCCGCGGCCGACGAAGAATCGCCCGTCGCGGTTGAAGCCGAGCGGAAAGTGAGTCGCCTGCAATGGGCCGGGGCGATGGCGGCCGCCGTGCTCGTCATCGTCTTCAGCTTCGTGGGCATTTCCAGATACCTCTCGGCGGGGCCGACGGAAAAGACGGTGAAGACGGATGCCACTGCGGACGCCAGCTCGACCGCCGCGCCCTTGCTGAAAGTCTCCGAGCCGGCCGTTGACGCGCCGGACAATTCGTCCATTGTTACGACGACCGCGCTCGACGGCACGAAGGTAGAGACGCGCACCTTCAAGAGCCACGCGCTCGTCTCGAAAGTCGTCGTCACGACCGCCGGAGAAAACCGCACGGCGCGCGTCTCTTCAACCGATGGAGAAGAGCGGGACTTGCCGTCCGAGATGATACCCACCGCGCTCGAAGCGAACGGCGACGCGCTGGCCGCGGCGGTAGGTTTCGGCGTCCAGAAAGGGAAGTCGGTCGAGACGACCAGAGTTGCTAGCCAGAAAGCTGGCCCTCGTCCGCGCCCGCAGGAGACGACGAAGAAGAATTCGCCCCCCGCGCAGAAAAATGAGCCTGTTACGCAGAACGACACGACGGCGAAGCAGAACTTCGCTGATCCCGAAATCCGGAAAGGCCCGAACCAGCCAAGGAGCATGGGCCCTGAAGGCTTGGGCACGCCCGCGGGTGCGCAAAAGAAGTCCATACAGCCTTAGGAGTCTCGCATCGGCGCTCGCTTGACCATTCGCGGGCGTACACGTTATTAACTTAAAAGTATTTTTGAGGACTAAAGGGTCGTAGTGCTAAGGAATCTTTTGAAAGTTTGCGCGGGCGTCATCCTTCTGGCAGCGCTCGTTCTGGCACAGGCCGCGGCGCAGGAGACTCTGCCCGCGCCGCCCGCCGACCGCGCCCTCATCTATTTCATGGATGAGCGTCAGACGACGCTCGCGCCGCTCGTGTTCGAGGAAGGCGCGACCCCTTTGCGCGTCGAAGAGGTGGCGAAAGGCGATAAGCGCAGCTACGTCGAGTTGAAGGGCGAGCACGCCGCGACCGTCATCACGGGCCTGGAGCCGCGCTTCTACCTGTTCCTGCCTGACGAGGCAAACGCGAAGCCGCCGTTTCTGGTGCGCCTGACGGAAAAGCGCGGGGTGCGCCGCGTGACGGCGATGGCCCAGAAAGGTTACAAGGGCTTCGCCATTGACTCCGAAGAGATCGTCAAGCCGCACTACCGCGTGATCAACCGCGAGGGTGGGACGCAGTTCGTAGAGTTCCGCCCGCGCGAGCCCCTGCTATACGGCGAATACGCCATCATCGGCACGGACCTGAGGCGCGTCGCGACCTTCCGCGTCATGGCCGCCCCACTCCCGTAGAAATTTTTTGAGGTGATAATAAGTTTATGAATCATTCCACAGGCCCGCGCGCCCGAAACTTCTGGACCCCGGCGCGCGCCGCGCTCACACTGACTACGCTCGCGCTCGTCGCCGCCCTGGGCGTCGCGAGTTGCGGCAAGGCAGCGGACACGCAGACGGCGAACGCGCCGAAAACGACAGTCACGGTCGGGACAAAACCGAACGGGACGACGACGACGGCGAGCGCGACGCCCGCCGGGCCGCGCATGCTGGCCGCGAGCGCGCTCGACGCACCGCTCGAAACGATTGACGGTAAGCCGTTCAAGCTCTCTGACCTGAAGGGCAAAGTGCTGGTGATAGATTTGTGGGCCACGTGGTGCGGGCCGTGTCGCGTCTCGACGCCCGAGCTGGTCAATTTGCAAAAGGAGTTCGGGCCGAAGGGCTTCGAGGTCATAGGGCTCGACATTGACCCGGACAGCGACACGCCCGAAGACGTACGCGCCTTCGCCAAGGAATTCGACATCAATTACAAGCTCGCCTTCGCCAACAGGGAGCTGGCGATGTCGCTGATGCGCGGCGGCAACATCCCGCAGAGCATCATCGTCAACCGCGAGGGGCAGATAGTCGAACACATGGTCGGCTTCCACCCCGTCAACACGCCGAAACGAATGCGCGCCGCGATTGAGCAGGCGCTACAATAAAGCTCGTAAATCGAAAGCTCGTAAATCGTAAATCGTGAATCGTAAATCGAAAAACCCCGTTCTCCGATTTACGATTTACGATTTACGATTTACGAGCTTTGCTTTGCTTCTTCCTTCTCGCGTTTGCCCTCGTCCTTGAGTTCGCGGGCCTCGCGTTCGAGTTCTTCGTCCTGTAGGCCCTGCGCGACGCGCTCCTTGGCGCGGCCTTCAATCTCTTTCATCTCGGCCTCGACGCGCTCCTCGACCTGGTCAATCGGGGCCGGCTCGCCCGACTCTTCCTGCGTTACGATCTTGTCCTTGTCAATTTCCACTCAGTTAACCTCCCGGCCTATTCATGCTTGCTGAACCTTCGCGGGCAATCGTCTCACTATTCGCGGCGGGAGGTCAAACGGCATTGCGGAATGCGGATTTCGGAATTCGGATTGATAGCCAGGCTCAACTCTTTGCGCCTTTGGTTTTTACTTTGCGCCTCCAGCGTGAAAAGCTGTTTCTCGCAAAGGCGCAAAGTTAAGACGTAAGGCGCAAAGGGTTGAATGAGTCGGTTTCTTGAGGGCTTTCTTTTAATCCACCTTCGGGTCGCTCGTGCGGACAGCGTAGCCGAGCAGCATGAACGTGACCATCGTCAGGAAGCCGAAGATGAAGCCGCCGACCTCTCCGCCCAGGAGCGGGCGCGCGGCGAAGAAGATGGGGAGCGCCAGCCCGCACAGGATAGGCGTCGCACTTCGCCACCCGCGCCAGACGCGCGTCGCCAGCACAATCGCGCCCACGACCAGCATGAAGACGTGGCTCACGGGCCACGCGAGGTCCGTGACGCGGAAGAAAACGGTGTCAGGGTTTGCGCGCGCAATCTCCAGCGCGTTGAAGATGAGGGCCAGGGAGAGTCCGATTAGTTGGACGACGAAGATTGTCTTGCCGAGCGCGCCCGCGCCCGTCACCCTCAATCGGCGCATCCCGGCCGCGCTCGCGCCCCACCCGACCAGGTAGAGCATGCCCAACACGGATGCCATCAACGCGGCAGGGCTGTCGCCAAGGTTATACAGGAGCCCCGAAAGAAAGAGCATCGGCGCGCCGATCATCCCGATTGTTCCGAGCAGGCGCGGCGTTAAGGAAGTGTTTCGCGCGGCAGGTAACTCGATTCGCTCTGTAACCATCTTGAACCTCTCTCAAAAGAGTTAACGGTCTCTTTCTAATAACGCGTAAATCGCGCGGCGCTCGGGTCACACAGCCTGGGAGAAATTTTCGAGTCGTTTAATTTTCCGCCAATCGTGGTAAAGTTACGGCCTGAAGCGCACAGGCTCCCGATTACTCCCGCCAGCCGGCGGGTTTTCCGACCGACATCTACTTTATGCCGCGCGAGATCACACATCACGGCCAGATTCTCGAAGCCATCGCGAGCGTGGACAGCATCTCGGAGCTGGTCGAGCGCGACGACGGCCACTACAAGTACGAGCTTGACCTGGAAGTCATCGTCTACGGGCGCAACTACACGGGGAAAAAAGTTGGCCCATACGCGCGGCTGCTCTCCTACGACACGGGCGAGGAGATCGTCCGCCAGGGCGACTGGGGAGGGAACACACTCTACACGCTCGTCGCGGGCGCGCTCGACGTGCTCGTCACCGACGACCACGGGACGACCCGCAAGGTCGCAGAGCTTCAGCCGGGGACGACCTTCGGCGAACGAAGCGTGCTCGCGGGCCAGCCGCGCAACGCCACCATCATAGTCCCGCCAGAATCCAAGGCTTACGTCATAGAGATTCAGCGGCCCGCGCTGCGGCTGCTGAGAAAACTCAAAAAGTTCGGCCACATGCTCGACGTGGCTTATCGCAAGTACGGACTGGACCGCACGCTGCTCGAAGTCGAGGAGGCGACGGCTGACGCTTTTGGCCCGGATTTGCTCAAGCAGTTGGGCGACGCGGCGCGCTTCACGGTCTACGGCAAGAACCACGTTCTCTTTCAGGAGGGCGACCCCGTCAACCGTCTCGTCTTCATCAAGAACGGGTGGGTCAGGCGCGTGCGCGGCCTTGCCAACCCTTCGCAGGCGGACATGGTGCTTGAGCTGGGCAAGGACGTAGGCATTGATTTCCTCGGCGCGGGCAACTGCCTCGGCCTCGAAACCCTCGACGCAGACGGTAAGGGGACGTGGAAGTACACGGCAAACGTGATGGCGCGCACGGAAGTTCTGGAAGTCGCCGTCTCGCGCCTGCGCGCCAATCCTCAACTTCGCGACGCGGTGCTCAAACAGTTCTCGGCCTTCTCATTTGTAGACGAGCGCGAGCCTGAGCCTCCCGCCGACCGCAGGCTGATCGCCGCCGCCGGGCGCGAGATTACGACCGGCATCGTTGACGGCACGAACCTGCTCGTCATGGACATGGACCTCTGCATACGCTGCGGCAACTGCTCGCTTGCGTGTCACAAGGTTCACGGCCGCTCGCGGCTCCTCAGGCGCGGCATACACATCGCCCGCCCGGTCAAGGTCGGGAGCAGCACGCTCCAACACGTCCTCGCGCCCTCGGTTTGTCTGCACTGCCAGGACCCGGAGTGTTTGACGGGCTGCCCGACGGGCGCCATCGGGCGCTTCGCGGAGGGGCAGATAGACATCAACCCGAAGACCTGCATCGGCTGCGGCGACTGCGCGACGCAGTGCCCGTACAACGCCATCACGATGGTCCCGCGCAAGGCGGCGGCCGTGCCGCCGTTGAGCTTCGGCGCGAAGCTCAAGGGCTTGTTCAACCTCGCCAAGGCGAAACTGCCGGAGCCGGTCACGGACACGGAGAACTTGCTGGCCGTCAAGTGCAACCTCTGCGAGAACACGCCGCTCAACCCTCCGGGGACGAAGAAGCACGCCTACTCCTGCCAGGAGAACTGCCCGACGGGCGCGCTCGTGCGCGTCAACCCGCGCGAGTATTTCGCGGAGGCGAAGAACGCCGTCGGGATAGTTTACAAAGACCAGACGCACGCCATCGGGCGCAACATACACAAGCGCGACATCCCGGCGCGCCTCTGGCACATTTTCGGGGTGCTCGCGACCGTCGCGATTACGTGGGCCAGTTTGTGGGCGGCGCGCAAATACACGCTCGACGGCCACCTCTGGGGAACCTGGCTGACGGTGCGCTGGATCACGGGGCTGGTCGGGCTCGTAGGCATCGCGGCCGTGATGACGTACCCTGCGCGCAAGCAGGTTTACAGGCGGCGCGCAGGCCCCTTGCGCTACTGGATGCTGATGCACGTTTACCTGGGCGTCATCGGAGGCATAGTGCTGCTGCTCCACGGCGGGCGCGACACAGGGGGCTTGCTCACCTCGCTCCTGATGGTCGCGTTCGATTTGGTCATCGTGACGGGCCTCTTCGGCGTCCTCGTTTACATCGTCGCGCCGCGCGTCATGACGAGCATCGAGGGCGACCCGCTCCTGATAGAAGACCTGCGCGACCGGCGCGACGAGCTGCGCGAGACGCTGTCACAGATTGACCTCAGCAACCCGGAGCTGCGCCACATCCTGAAGCGAAAAATCCGCCGCCGCTTCCTCTCGTTCCGTTACCTCATGCGGCAGTACGCCCGGCGCGAAGACTTGACGAGGATGCTGGCCGCGGCGCGCGAGGAGTTCAGGGAGGACGCCGAGAAGATACAGGACGCGGACGCGCGCCGCCTCCTGATGGACGTGGTCGAGGCGACCGTCACCCTGCGCCGCGTGGACGCGCTCATCTACCTGCATCAACTGCTCAAGCTCTGGCTCGCGCCGCACGTCGTCACCTCCTCGATCATGCTGGCGCTGATGGCCGTCCACATCGTGCAAGTAATCTTCTTCACGGTGAGATGACGCGAGATTGAAAGGAGACCGAAGATGAAGAGGCATTGTTTCCGAATTACTTTCGCCTGCCTGGCTCTCATCGTCTGTGCGGCTCGTCAAGCGCAGGCACAGGAAGAAGACCTCTCAAGTGTACCCGCGAAAACGGCCACCCTCTTTTCTCAGATAACACATCACGATTACGACCGCGCTTCGTTCAGCTTTGAGCTGGGCATGCTCGGTGATGAGAAGGTGCCGGAGCGAAGGGCCTATTACGATCTGCGTTACGGCGGCATGTCGGCGGACGGCTTCGACCATTGGTTTGACGTGGGCAGGGGGCCCGGGACGAGAAGTCAGCTCAAAGATTTGGGGGAGTTGAATTGGCCCGATGTTTACCACGTCCCAATTCTCTTCGCCAACGCCGTCCCGCACGACGGCGCGACCGGCTACAGGTTTGAGAAAGGGGAGGTGGTCGAAATTACTCCCGCGAATACCAACGTCAAAGCCGTCGCCGGCCACATGTACGTGCTGCACGTCAAATACAAGAAGTCTGACTTTTACGTGCTGTTCCGTGTGGAGTCCCTTGAGCCGAAGGGGGAATGCACCATTTCCTGGAAGCGCGTGCCGTCGCCCGACGCCGACCAGCCGATTGCGGACTCGGACAAGTGAATCAGACGTTCAACGTATAAATCCCGAAGATGGGTTTAGAACTACGGAAAAGCACGTTCGTCATCACGCGCGAGGACCGCGCGGAGGACGCCAAGACACTCGTCACCGAAGGTCTGCACATCGGGCGGCTGACCGACAACGACCTCGTGCTCAACCATCCGACGGTCTCGCGCCTGCACGCCGGGATCAACCAGATCAGCGGCCGCTTCTACATCGTCAACCTCTCTGGCTCGAACGCGACGACCCTCAACGGCCGCGTCATCCCGTTCGATGAGACGGACGCCGTGGCCTCCGGCGACCAGATTCGCATTGGCCCATTCTTGCTCCACATCGAGCAGGCCGACCGCAACACGCTCAGGATTCGCGTCGCGGAGCAGATGGCGCTCAACGTCGGCGACATAGAGGCGCGCGCCGGGCACGTCAGCAACAAGCCGCAGAAGGCGCAGGAGGAGAGCACGCTCGAAATGGTCTCCCGCGACGTGGCGGGCGCGCTCAAGGTCTTCTGGGACAAGCGCACGCGCGAGAAGGCCGGACGCCAGTCGCCGCTCCACCCGCACAACCCGCCGCGTCTCGGCAAGGCGCGCTTCAACTGGACGCCGACGCGCGACCTCGTGCGACCCTGGCCCTTCTCCGTCTTCGTCTGGGGCGTCATCATCGTCGGCGCGCTCTCCGTCTTAGCCGCCTTCAAATACAAAGACGCCTTCGCGCCGGAACTGCTCTCGTCGCCGCACGCGCGCGCGGGCTTCACCCTTGACCCGCCCATCGCGAAAGAGGCCAACAGCAATTCCTGCACGACCTGCCACGCCGTCGGCGTGAGCGCGGAGAACCGCGCGCGGATGGAGGCGAATTGTGCCAGTTGCCACCAGACCGAAGCGTTCGTCGCGACAACGACGCGCCCGCACCGCGAGGCCGGCATCACCTGCGTCGTCTGCCACACGGAGCACCGCGGGACCGCTTTCCGCCCGATGCACGCCTCGCTCGATTCCTGCACCAATTGTCACAACGACAACAACAAGAAGACCTATAACGGTAAGAAGGTAGGCACGCCGCACGGCGGGACGCTCGGCTACCCGGTCGTCAATGGCGAGTGGATTTGGAAAGGTCTTGAGCCGGAGGAACTGGCCCTGAAGCCCGAGGTCGTCGCGCCTGCGCCGCCCCTCGGACAACGAGCAGCAGTGGCGCAACAAGCAGTTCCACGCGCTGCACCTTTACCGCGTCCGCGC
The DNA here is from genome assembly GCA_963711585.1 of uncultured Acidobacteriota bacterium. Classification (GTDB taxonomy): domain Bacteria; phylum Acidobacteriota; class Blastocatellia; order Pyrinomonadales; family Pyrinomonadaceae; genus QHXM01. The sequence goes on from CAVQEU010000008.1 coordinate 21,739, forward strand.
CGTCGCCAGCATCGAAGGAATCAAGGATGATGACGCGGGCGACGGGACGCGCGTCATCTCTTGTTCGAGCTGCCACCGCTCGTTCGCCCCTCTTGACCGTCAGACTCCGCGCACGACCTGCATACGTTGTCATAACGGCCAACTCTTCGAGCCGGCCGCGCGGCCCGTGCGCGTCGCGACGGCCATCAGTTGCACCTCCTGCCACATCCAGCACATACGCGACAAGCACTGGCGGCCCCTCTTGTTCGCGGACGCGCCGCTCCCCAGCGACTGGCACGAGAAGGTGACGGCGAAATAAAGTCAGTACCGCCTGCGGTAGCGGGCGGGTGCTCGATGCTAGAGACCCGCCCGCTACCGCAGGCGGTACTGACACGGACACGCTATTCAGAGACATGAGAAAGTCGCAACTGTTTATCACCATCGCGCTGCTCGCGCTGCTCGTCACGATTAACCAGACGACGGAGGACAACGCCTTCCTCAAGAACGTCGCCGGCGGGTTGCCCTGGTACGGCTGGGCCGGCATGACCGCCTTTCTGGTCCTCGTCGGCGTCGGCCTCGCCGTGCGCGACGGGTGGCGCGCGCGCCGCCTGCTCGTCGAAAGAATAGAGAAGCGCGCGGACCCGAACGAGCAGAGCGCGCAACTCTCCGCGGACCTGCTCAAACGCTACGACCCGGACGGGCCGGACTACCCGCACCCGGTCATCGTCACGGAGCGCTGCATAGGCTGCCACGCCTGCGTTGACGCCTGCCCGCACGACGTGCTGGCGATGGTTGATAACCTGGCCGTGCCCGTCGCGCGCGACCAGTGCGCCGAAGATACTTCGTGTCAGGTCGAGTGCCCCGTCAACCCTAAAGCCTGCATCGTCGTCAACACGACGAAGAAGATTAAGCCGCGCCCCGTGCCCGCGCGCGACGCACGGTTCATGACGAACGTCCCCGGCTGTTACCTCATCGGCGACGTTTCGGGGACGCCGCTCATCAAGAACGCCGCCAACGAGGGCGCAGATGTCGTGCGGCACGTCGCGGAGGAGTTGCGGATTGCGCCGCCCGAGTTGAAGGCCCAATACGATGTGGCGATCATCGGCGTCGGCCCGGCGGGTCTCTCGGCAGCGGTGCTGGCCCGGCAGCACGGCCTACGCTACGTGGGCGTCGAGCAGGACAAGGTTCTGGCGACCATCGAAGCTTACCCGAAGAACAAGTACATCTTCTTCAAGCCCGAGACGATGGAGTCGCGCGGCGGGATTCTGGTCGAGGGCGCGGGCGACCAGCGCGAAGCCATCCTGGATTCCTGGCTCGGCACGATGATGAGGACGGGCGTCCATGTCAACGAGGGCGAAAGCTGCAAGGCCATCAAGCGCGCCGAGGACGGCGACTACTTCACCGTCAGCACGGAGCGCGGGTTGAAGCGCGAGCCCGTCACGTACCGCGCGCGGCGCGTCGTCATCGCCATCGGCAACCGCGGCACGCCTATGAGACTGAATGTTCCCGGCGAGGAGATGAAAATCACGCGCAACGGCCGGCCCGAAGATAAGGTGATGTACAAGCTGACGAACCCGGAGGAGTTCAAGCGCCGTCACGTCGTCGTCGTCGGCGGCGGGAACTCGGCGGTCGAGGCGGCCGTGGATTTGGTGGCGCGGCGCGACGGCGACCGCATAGAGTTTCGTCCGCAGGAAGAGATTAATGATGTGACCTTAGTCGTGCGCAGCGATTTCAAGAACGACCTGAAGTTCGGCAACAAGCTGCAAGTCTACCAGTGCATAGACGAGGGCCGCGTCAAGGTCTACTTCGGCGCGGCCGTCAAAGAGGTGAGCGACTCAGAAGTCGTCCTGATGGACGCGCGGACCGGAGAGGAAAAGGTGAAGCTTCCGAACGACTACATCTTCGCCCTCATCGGCGGCGACCGCCCGACCAAATTCCTCGAATCCATAGGCATCCAGATTCCGAAGGATTAAAAATGTAAAGAGTCCCGCCAGGGACGAAACGAAAATAGCCCAGCACTTCAGTGCTGGGAAAGAGACGGGGTTTTTATCGAGTCCCGTAGGGACGATTGAACAGGGCTAGCTTCAGTCGTCCCTACGGGACTCGACATCATTTCTTCATCTCTTCCCCAGCCATAAATGGCTGGGCTATTTTCAATCGCCCCTGACGGGGCTATAAAACTGCACAACGCTCCGCGCCGCGTCCAGCACCTTCTCGCGCAGCCCCTCAGGCTCCAACACCTCCAACTGTGTGCCAAAACCGAGGGCGTACTCGCAGGCCATCTCTTCCACGTCAAATCGCAGCGCGACCTCGACCCAGCCCTCCGAGTCGGCGTCCCCCACCTCCTCGACGCGCGCGAAGCGGCCTGCTAAGCGCAGGCGCTGCACCACACCTTGGCGCACGCGCGCGCGCACGCGATAGCGCGGCAAGTTAGCGCGAAACTGTTCGGACGACTCCTCCCAGAACGCCGCCAAATCGAAACCGGGCGGACGAACCGAGGGCTCGTCCAGTATCTCCGCGCTCTCTATGCGCGAGACGCGGTAACTGCGCACTTCTCCTTCGACGGCCGCGACCACGTACCAGACGCTGCCCTTGGCGACGAGCCCGAGCGGGTCAATCAGGCGCTCGCTCGTCCCGCACTCGCCGCGCCCGTAGTTCATGCGCACCCTGCGCTCCTGCCAGATGGCGTCCTGAAGCGTGTGCAGCAGTGGCACAGTTTCTTCGGCGCGGTTCCAGCCGGTCACGTCCACGTAGATGCGCTGACGCGCGTACTCGGCCCCGCGCCGGTGCAAAGGAGGGAGCGCCGCCAGCAGTTTCAGCAGCGCGCCCTCGGACGCCTTCTCCAGGTTGAGGTCCGCAAGCAGCCGCGACGGCTGTGTGACGAAGAGCGACTGAATCTCTGCCTCGTTGAGACCGGTCAGGTTCGTGCGGTACTCGCCGAGCAGCGACCAGCCGCCGCCCGTGCCGCGCTCGGCGACCACGGGGACGCCCGCGCCGCTCAACGCGTCCATGTCGCGGTGGATGGTGCGCTCGGAGACTTCCAGCCGCCGGGCCAGGTCGCGGGCCGTCAACTGCCTGTAAGACTGCAACAGCAGCACGATGGAGAAAAGTCTGTCCGCGCGCATCTCAACACTCCTTTCGACGAACGCCCGCGATTTTATCTCACAAATATCAAAGGGTAGGAATAAAAGGGATGTTAAATCAAACACTTACATCTCGTGCTCGTTCACGGGTTGCGTAAATATTGTGTCCGGGCCATCAAAAAGCAGTCCGGCGAGCCTGTCAGACGCCCGCTCGCGCATCTCGGGCAGCACCTTCTGATAGACCTGGGCTGTGAAATCCGCCCGCGCGTGTCCCATCAGGTCAGCGATCACCTTGTCGCGCTCGCCCGCCAACAGTTGAAGCGTGGCGAAGGTGTACCGGAAAGAGTAAAGGGTGAAGTGCGTAGCGAGGCCCGCGCGTTTGAGAAGCACTTTGAATCGGCCCTCGCGCAGCCAGTTAGAATTTATCGGCGTGCCCTTCGGTGAAGGGAACACAAGGTCTAATTCATTCCAGCCGCGACCCATCAGCGCCTTTTGCCCTGTCACATGCTCGCGGTAAAGCATGAGCTGGTGATAAAGGGAAGCGGGGAAGGGAACGTCTCGGATGCTCTTTTTCGTCTTCGGCGGGATGAGCGACCAGCGGCCCGTCCACCTTTCCCTGAAGGCTCTTTGCCGGACCTCAACCAGCCCGCGCTCGATTGTTACGCATTGGCCGTCACGCTCGACGGTTTGGCTGACGAGCTTCAGGTGCGGATTGGTTAGCCCCGTCAATTCTGACGGCCTCACGCCCGTCGCCAGGTAGAGGACGAAGATTAAATCTCTCAAGTCCTCCGTGCAGACCCGAATGAAGTTCAACGCCTGCTCCGTGTCGAAGGCGCGGGCTATACGTCCGGGAGCGCCGACCGGCGGCTTAACACCTTCGGCCGGACTGCTCTTGAGATAGCCCCAGGTTACGGCCGCCCTGAACATCTGCCGCGCGACCCGCGCCACCTGCTTGATGGTATTGTGCGCGAGCCCCTTGGCGTGAAGCGCGTTGTAAAGGTCGCGCACTGTCGAGCCCTTCACGTCGCCGAGCATCATCTTTCCGACGCGCGGCTTAATGTAGTGAGCGCAGATGTCCTGATAGCTGTAAGTGGTTTGCACCTTCAGCCCCTCGCGTCCTTTCTGCGCGAGCCATTCTTCGCAAAGGGCTTCAACCGTGATCCTCTTGGCCGTGAAGAACTCGCCGCCGTCTAGCCGTGCGAGTAACTGGCCCAGATGCTTCTCCGCCTGGAATGATGTGGCGTTACGCAAGGTTTCATAATGCGACTTGCTACGCCCATCGGGTCCGCGCTCATTCAACGGCACGCGGATGCCCCAATCTTCCCGGCCAAGTTTATAACCGGGCTGCGGGCCGCGTGGTATAATCTGACCTCGGCGGCGGCGCTTTTTCCTTTCCTTTTCTTCCATCACTGTTTCACCTCGGATGGGGATGTAAAAGCGCCGCCGACTTTATTCCCATAGAGGAACAGTCGTAAAGAGCGGGCGGTGATTCTGGGACTCCTGTCTGTCGCGTAAACCACTTCCAGCTTGCCCTGAGCGATCATCTGGCGAAGTACGTAATCTGATATTTCGAGCCTTTCCATCATCGTCTCGTAGGAGTAGGAGCGCAACTCTTCCTCGTCGCGCACGGCCTCTTCCGCGATCCGCCTCATGCGCGGCTCTAAGAGCGCCGCGAGAGAGTCAATTAAATTCTGGGCCTCTGGCTGTTCGGGCATCTCAGACTCTTTAGCTGTAGCCGGCACCTTCCTGACGCTGCGTCGCCCTGCGCGCGGCGCGGGCGAGGCTCGGCACTCTCAGGTACTCCGAGAGCGGGGCGTCTACCGGCAGTTCATTGCTCACGCGGACCTCATCATCAGACGGGGCGACACTTTGTCGTCCCATAGGGTTATGCTTAATTTCTGCTACGACTTGCCGGGGATTCGATGATTTGTAGATGGACTCCAACTCACTCTTGAGTGCTTCCCAGTCGGCATCTTCGAACCCCTCCATGCGGTCCTCGATCTCCCTGAGCTTGGCGACCGAGGTACGAATCGTGTTTAAGAGCCGCCGCCGCTCCGAGTCCGGCGTCAACTCTTTTTTCTTCCGCCGCCTGACGGCCGCCGTGCCCAATGGCTTCGCGAGCGAGTCGTAAACGCGCAGCGCCGACAGCTTGAGGGCTTTGCGCCGGTCGGTCTGGTAGAGGTTCATCTGGCGGGCTTCGAGCACAGCGTCGGCGATGTCCAGGTCGACCAGGAAGCGGTAGCGAGTCGGGCGGTTGGAGGTCAAATTCTTGTCGAAGTCGCCCTCAGTGATTTGAAGGAAAGGCACCTTCAGCAACTTCTCTTCCTTCAAATACTGCCGCCGCCACCGCTGTACGGTGCGCTCGGAGCAGCCCTTGAATTCGGCAAACTCCGGGTCAGTGATCTCGCAGCCGCGCTCATGCTTATCGTGCTGGTCTTCGTAGGCCGCGACCGCGAGCAGCAGGGAGATTGATGGGGCGGTGAAGCCGGCACCCGTCGCCATCCAGCAGAGCACGGCGATGAAGTCGCGGCCGTCCTGCGCCAGCCCGGCAGAGGCTTCGTCAATAATCAGATCGTAGGCGCGCGCCTCCTCCTTCGTCTCGACGCGCGGTGCGGCCGTCGGCGCGTCGTCAGGAAGCTCGCGCTTCGTCTCCTCGATAAGAGCGGCGTACTCTCTCTCGGCTTCAAGGTCCGCGCCGACTTCTCTTTTCAGTTCATTGAGCTTCGCGAGCTTAGGCTTCATCATCGCCCTCCGTTTCTTCGACGCGGACCCGTAAGCCGTGCTCGCGAAGTGTGCGCGCGAGCCGGTCGGAATCCGGTAGCGAGATCACGCAGCCTTTCAGGTCGGGGAGAGCCAGGCGAAGCTCACGCGCGACCCGGAGCGGAGAAAGACCGTTGACGGCCACGACGCACTCGCCGGACTCCCAGGCCAGCGCGTCGGCCTTGATGGTGTGCGAGACGAGGACGGCCACGCGCTCCACCTCGGCCCGGTGCTGGTTGGCGACGTGAAGCGAGGCGCGCGCTGGAGCGCCGCCGTTCAGCCCGTTCGAGGACAGCCAGAACGTCTTGTCCTGGTCGGCGCGTGGATAGCAGAGAATCGCTCGGATGATGGAATCAACGCGGCACGGAACCAGCAGGCCCGAGCGCGGCAACTTCACCCGGAGACGATCATCAACGTAGAGGCCAGGGACGCCGCCAACGTCACCGAAGCGTTGGGCCAGGGCAAGCTCTAAGACATCCTGCAAGACGTTCGACTCGCCGACTTCGACGCGGACGGGCGGAGGGTAAAGAGGCTCCTTCGAGTACGTGAACCAATTTAGAAACCGCTCAAGGTCCAGCGTGTCGAGCCACTGGCTTATCAAGAGGTCCACGACCTCTTGATAAAGTCGGACGGGTTGCGGGGCGCTGCGGTAGCCGAGCTGGTACTGAGTATCAACAGGCAGGTCGTAGAGCTTTTCTATGCGCTTGGCGTCCGACTCGAAAGACTCCAGACCATCACTCAGGATGTAGCTATAAACGCTGCCGACGAGGACCGTCTGAACGTGATCGGGGCGATTCCCTGAAGTCATCGGCTTCGGTTTCAGTTGCGCGCTCATACCGATCTCCCTTCGAGCGCCGCGAGGACGCCTTTGACCGTCGGCTTCTCCTGCGCCCTCCGACGACGAGAGCCGCCGAGCAGCACGCGCGCACCATCGGCCCCAACCGAAACGAGTTGCCAGTTAGCCTTGACCACGACTGATTGGCCGTCTTTCGTCAAAGTCACGTTCGCGCTCCGAAGTCGAATATGGCTCACAGTTCACCCCCGATCCGCCGCGCGGGGCGGCTGTGACGGACTGAGGCCGGCGACTTCCATTCGCGGTCGCGCAGAACTGAAGAAAAGCTTGGAACGGCGGGCGGCAAAGCGCGGCGTCTTGCTAAATTGCGGGTGTTTTGTGTTAAGATGCATTTGCTGGTTCTCCTGAATCGGCGCTCACGTAACCAATCCCGTCCAAAGATTGATTCAGCACTGAGGCCGCTTGCGACGGCCTTCGTGCGCTTACACGAACGCTCGACTGTCAAAGTAAAAAAGCTAAGAGCCGCAAACGGTGCGCGTCACTTCACCGAATACGACTCTTAGCTTTCGCTTCAATCGGCTCGCAGGCCAGCCGACGAACTACATCTCAGCCAAAATGTGACGCGCTGTCCGAAACTCATCTTGCTTTCGGTTCGCGTCGGTGTTAAAAGAGTCAGCCGGAACGCGGCGAAAGCTGTGTTACTCGGCTCGGGGCGGCTCATTCTTCGCGGGATCAGCCGCCCTGAGTTGTCCTACCTTATATACTCTTTTATCTCAGCAGTTGGAAGACCCTCAATGAAGATAAATTCCACATAAATTGACACTGAATTTATGTGGAATTTCACCGGGTCAAGAGAAGTTCGCAGCCACCAACCGCTTGATGTGCTTGAGCGAGGCTTTGTCGCGCCTCAACTGCTCGTAAAGAGCGGATGCCGTCCACGTCCGCCGCTCGTCGCTACCTTTCTCGACTCGGCGCTTAGTCGCGCATATGTCGGGGGAGCGGTTCAGTTCCGCCACGATCTTCGCCGTGGACGGGTAAATGAGCCGGCCGTCAATGCCGTTGCGTCTGGTCGTCACCATCAGGAACGACCAGACCTTTTGCGCCAACTCCGAACCATCCGGCGGCAGGGGCTTGAGGCGACGGCCGCGGCCGTAGTCAACTATCTTCTTGATCTCCCGCTCGAAGAGGTTAGATATTTTTAATTTGTGAATTAAACCGTCGGTCACTGACGCGGCCTGTGCGGGGTTGTCGGCCATGAGGTCGCGGAACACCTGCGCCATCCCCAGCGCCAGCGCCACGAAGTAGGCGTGGTCGGCGAACTTCGGGAAGTAGCGCAGGAAGTAGAACAGCACCTCGCGCTCGCCGTTGATGAAGCGGTCGCGCACCGCTTCCCACTGGCGCGGATAGTCAGGGTAATCGTTGGCCGCCTCCTCGGCGGCCAGGTCCATCGCATCTACCATCCCGGCGAGGAATAGGTTGATCAGGGGCAGGAGCGCCAGCGGTTGCACCTCCGAAACGATGGCCCCCGCAGGTACGTCGTCGCCAGGGGCGGGCGTCAGGATGGTAAGCATGTCAGGGGCGTGGACGCGCAGCAAATCGGCGAGTTGAAGATGCTCTTCGTTAATCGGCTCAGCCGCGTCTGAGAAATCAATCATCGGCTCGGCCCCCTGCTGCGACGGCAGGGCCGAGAAGTCGAACGGAGATGGCATCACGTCCTCTGTACTGATGCCGCTCGCCCGCTCGATCTTCTCCCGCGCTGTGTCCAGAGGCGTAGACGCCCCGGCCCCAGCGATGCACGCCAGCAGTGCCGCACACTCTTCAACTTCAAGTTCAACATTCATTCTCTTACTGCTCCCAAATAGTGCCTCATTCCTCTTTATCTGTCTCCCGTATTTGCTCCAACAGGCGACGCGATTTAGTAAGCAGCACATCCAAAGGATCGGCAGACTCTGCCCGCGGCGGGGCGACCTCGGCGCGCACGACCTCAAAACGAGGGTGCTTCAACTGAACGTCAGCGAGCCATGCGTCAAGGGCAGCGAAACCATCGACAGTGACGCTCCAACTGCGCCGCACCTCTGAGTAGTTGCGATACCTCGACGGAACCTTTGACTTAAACCCCCTCAGAAGCTCTTTAAAAATACTCTTGCCGGACGCTTCAATATGGACAGAGCTAAGGACGCCCGGAAGTGTGGTAACGATGATCGTCGTTTTCATAGCACATGCTCCCGCCCTCATCGCGTGCTGAAGGGATACCGCGCCTCTCCACGTCTTACGCACCTAGACGGGTTCAAAGAGTGGCGAGTTCTGAAGCCGTACCGTGCGAAGTCCCACGACCACACGACCTCATCAATCTCAGCGTCGAAGTCCCGGCCAGCTTCGCGGCGGAACTCGGCAAGCATCCGACGGCACAGGGCGAGGTCGCGGCTGGCGGTCATCAGGCTCACCCCGAACCCCTCGGCCGCAACGGTCGTCGCCCCGTAGGCCCCCGTGCGCAGCGTCTCGGCGAATTGCGCGTCCCCGCCGAGCATGTCGGAGAGTAGGCCGCGGATTCGCTCCGCGCGCTCACTACGACGCCGAATGTGCATCTTCCGGCGTCCTGCGTGGCGCTTGTGAGCCTCTTCTTTGGTCTTCGGCACCCATGCAGCCACCAAGAGTTACCTCATTACTCGCGCGGGGAATTACCGCATTACTCACACGCGCGCGCGCATGTCCCGCGACACAACCCGCCAGTGAGTCTCAGGTACGGTAGTCCGTGCGCGCGGCTGTTTGCTGGCGTGCGCTGTAGCCAGGCTTCTCTCTCGCTACTGAGAGGCAGGCGCTTGCGTCCCTCATGGCTTCCGTAACGGCGTCCAATTCCAGGAACAGCCTGTGACCCGCGCCCGAGTGAAAGCTGGCGTCTGCGGGCGCAAGGCCGTCAACCTCAGCGCGTATCCTCTCCTGCTCGGCCTTGAGGCGGGCTTGAAAGGCGACGATCTTCCCAATCATGCGCTCGCGGTAATCAGCCCCCGAAAGGCTCTCGACCTCGGCGATGTCCGCCTTTTCGGGAAGCTTGGAGAGCAGGAACGACAGCACGGCGCTTTTTACCAGCGCCGGCGTGACGGTTTCGAGTGTGGTGAAGCCGTTCGCCTCGTCGAGTATGGCCTGCTGCTCGGCGAGCTGGCCCGCGAGTTCGGCGCGGCGCTTCTCGACACGTTCAGCGTCAAGCCTGCGCTTTTCAAAGGCTTCGGCGGGCGCGGCCGTATTTCGCGCCAGCGTGGCCTTAAAGGTTGAAGGGTGCTGCGGGCGGTAGCCGACTTCCGACGCGAGCCGTGCCACCAATTCTTGCGCCGCCCCCTCCGGCGCAGGTCGCGGCGCGAAACCCGACGCCCTCTGCGCCTGCCGCTTTTGTACTTCCCCCTGGAACTTTTCGAACATGCTCATGCCATCCACCTCCGGCCTGATTATAACAGGCTGTCACGACACGCTGGCGCGGCTCATCTCCGATACGTTTCAGGGTTGCTCACCAGGAAGTCGCTTGCAAACTCGTCCGTGATGCCGGCCAAGCTGGCGCGCAGCTCTCTCCACGTCCCGTCAGTGATAACGAGATCGTCGCGTTCCCACAGCACCGCGCGCTCGAAAGAGTTACTTCGCTCGACCTGGACGAACTGCCATGCCTCGACCGCGACGGCCACGGCAAAGCCTTTGAGCCGCGGGTCGGAGCGCACCCGGAGATTGACTCTCAGGTTAAGCACGGCGGACGCGGCGACGGGAGCGCCTTTCTGCGCGAGCCGGGCTGTGATCGCGCGTCCGAGTTCCGAGGCTTCGAGGCCCGCGCCCGAGCCGTCAACCGTGACCGACAGCACGGCGAAATCCTTGAAGCCGCGCAGGGCGTCGAGTTCCTGCTTGTGCCTCATCTTGTCGAGGTCTATTTGAGCGGAGACCAGAGAAGGGAAGAGGCAGAGCGCGAGCAGGATTAGAATTCGCCGCATGACGACCTCCGAGAGTAAGTTTTACCGCTGCCGCTGTTGTTCACGTTGCCGCCTGAAGGAGCGCGCGCTTGAAGTTTCCCGACGACGGGAAAAGCATGGACGCTTGCGCGTCTGGTTGAAGGTCCGAGCGGGCCGCCTTCTACAGCCCAGGGTGGCGGGCTGGCTACGTGCTCTCCCTCACGCATAAAAGATCGCTAGAACACGTCCGAGGATTCGACAGCAGCCAGGCAGCGGACACAGCAGCGGGCGTCGTCGCCGTCCTGCGCAACGTGCTCGGCTTCGAGCAGACCGCAGTTCGGACACTCCCACCAGCGCGCCGCCTGGACGGGCAGCACGTCGCGCCGCGTCTCGCGCGCGAGCCTGTCAATCGCTTGCTCGGATAATCGAATCATAGAGACGCCAACACCAGCCCGCCAGCGTAGGCCCGGAGAGCAGGGAAGCCGAGAGCGAGCTACGAGCCAGCCTTACGACCGCGCCCGCCGCTTTCAGGCTTGAAGGCCAGCACGTCACCGCGACGAACGACGCGACGGCCGGCGACCTCTTGAGATGCCAGCCGGCCACGGTCTATCAAGTTGCGAATCGCGCCGTGCGTGACGCCTCGCAGCCTCGCCGCTTCAGCTATCGAAATCAGATCATCCACGCCGGTTTTTACCTCTGTCTTTTTCTTCATCGGGAGTCAATAAACCTCTACCACTTTCGGACAGGTTTATGGTAAACTTCTACCACTTTAGCATAGCTTTTCAGGGCAGGGAAGCACTAATGTTGAATCAGGTCCACGGGCAATGTACGACGCTCGCACGCTTCGCGCCGTGCAGCAAAGAGCGCTGCAAAAGGGACGGCTGCGCTCCGCTCGCCGATGTCTGCTACGCAGACCAGCAATCCGCTATCGCTATAGGCGAGTTGAACTACTACTCTACTGTTCTCCCCATTATAGCCTACGCCTACAAGGGGATTCGCTACGCTCACCCCTCGCTAAAATTTATTTTTCAACTACAAAAAATAAATTTCTTTACGCGCCGCCTTCGGCGGTTCCGGCTTCGGCTTTTTATGGGGAACAGTAGCGCGTCAGACGACGTGGCACACGCACCTCGCACAATCAATCCAACTTCTGACGAAAGGATTAAAGCCATGACGATAGATGAGAGAGTCACCGTGAGGCTAGAAACTCGCGGCGTTGACCTTCAATCCGACGAAGGCGCAGCCAGGTATCAAGAGGAATTAGAGCGCGAGTTAGAGCGCGAGCGTAAGCGCCGGTGGCAGCAGGCCGCGCCGCCGCGCCGCGTCGAGAAGGTCCGAGGCATCACCGTCTAAAGCGAAAGGGTCAGGTGAACGCTAGAACGCTCGCCTGACCCATCACTTCTTAACTCAAGTCCCAACTTCTGACAGAAAGGAAACGAGTCATGCAGAATTTATCATCTACGCCCGCCCCGCGCAAGCCGCGCGGTAAACCCTTCCTTAAAGGTCACGACGACCGCCGCCACAAGTTCACCAAAGAGGAATGCAGCCGAGGCTTTTGGGCGGCAATCGCCATCATGGGAATCAGCATCGGCGAAAAACTTCATGCCAATGGCCGCTGGCCCAACTATCAGGGAAGGAGGGCCGCATAGCCATGACACAGCCCACCACACCGCAGGAACAGCCCCGCGTCGAGCCTGTTGACCTTCCACTTGAGGAACAGTGGAACGCCGACAACGAGCGCGAATTTGACGAGATGTTAGACCGCCTGTACGCGGGTGGCTACTTCGACTCGCACCGTGACCAGGATTTCTGGCTTTAATCCCGGAGGGCAGACCTCGCATCTGCCCTCTTCACCCTATAGGAGATAAATCATGTTTGAGAACTTACTGAGCCAACCGCAGCCCACGTCGGCAGAGTATCCGGCACGCATTGAGGAGTTGAACGCCGCAGCCTTCGACATCAACCAGCAGATCGCGGACCTCGCCGACGAGGTTTCGGCCATTGAAGAACTGGCGACCGCGGAGGCGAGCGTCGAGTCCAACGCCGACAAGCGCAAGGCGCGCAAGGCCGAGCTTCTACGCGACGACGAGCGGTACGCCAGCTATCGCCGGGAGATTCGCCAGCTTGAGCGCGACCGCTTTCTGATTCAGGAACGCAGTCACAGGTACGCCAGGGAGTTTCGCCTTGAGGTCGCGGAGCGATACGCCCAGGTTGCCTAAATGAAGCGGGCCGGGAACTGTTACGAGCAGCCCCGGCCCAATCCACATCAACGACTCATCTTGCGAAGGAGGTACTTTGATGCAGACAGCAGATTCTAACACATGGTCTGAGCTTCTTAACGAAGCCGTCAGCAAACCGGGATTATTGCTTAAAGCATATTCCCACTTTCACCGCTACAGCATAGGCAATCAGGTTCTCGCCATCTCCCAATGCGGCCAGCGAGGACTTGAGGCGGGAGCGATGAACACTTTCCAGGTTGGGCTAGTCTCGGCCGTCAGGTCCGCAAAGGCGAGAAGGCTTTGAGGCTTTGTATGCCCATGAGCAGGAAAGCTACGGACGACCAGCCCGGTTACACCACCTTTGCGATAAAGCCCAGGTGGTTTGTGCTGGCGCAGACGGACGGTGATCCGGTCGAGCCGGAAGCTACGCCCGAGTGGGACCGCACGCTCGCGCTCACGACGTTAGGCGTCACCGAGGAGCCGTTCGCCATCATGGACGGCAACACGCAGGGCTATGCGAAGGGGCAGAGCATCAGCATATCACCGCTTGCGGCACTCCCCCACAAGACCACGTTTCACGAGTTGGCCCACGTCGTCTTAGGCCACACCGCAGAAGCAGACTTCACCGATTCAGAATTAACCCCGCGCGACCTCCGAGAAGTTGAGGCTGAATGTGTCGCGCTCATCTGTTGCGAGTCGTTGAGCCTGTCAGGGAGCGAGTACAGCCGAGGCTACATACAGAACTGGCTACAGGGACGCCAGGAGATTCCAGAGCGCAACGCGCAGAAGATTTTTGGAGCGGCCGACAGGATTCTCAAGGCGGGAGTCCCGAAGGCGGAAGGGAATTGACCAGCAGGGAAGCGGGGGCTGGCGGGCAGCTTTGGGACCGTCCCGCCAGCCCCTCAACATCAACCAACCACCACACCCGAAGGAGGGGATTAGCTAATGCGAAAAGATAGTACCACGACGAAAGCGAAGAAGGCCGCGGGCACGAAGAGAGCGGCGGGCGAGCAGGCGGTGACGCTCTCTTTCCCGTTCTGTCTCGACGGGGCGACGACGCCCGAGATGATCGAAGGTTGGAAAATGGACGGCGAGATTTACGCGGAGATGTTCTCGGACTTGGAACTGCCCATCGCCTTCAAGGACGCCTTCAAGAGCATCTTCTTAGACCAGCTCGTCGCCCGCGCCGACTTCATGCACCCCGACGCCCTCGCGGCGGCCTTCCCGCTCGTGATGATTTGCTTACAGGGCAATGAGCCCGTCACGAGCGACACGCTCATTGACACGCTCACGCGCCTGCGCGAGACGTTGGCCCCCGAAGTGAGCGAGAGAGCCCGCGCGCTGGTCCTGAAGCGCCGCGCGAAACGCTAGACCAACCAGCAGAGAGCGGGACGGCCGACCGTGGAAAGCTGACCGTCCCGCCTTTGCATTGACGCACCCGATGAAAGGAGCATCATGCAGAAGCAGAATAAACCACAGCCGCCGATTGACGAAAGCCTGCTACAGAAGATTAAGGCCAGCAAGCAGATTCAGGGACTCGCCTGGAAGATAGATGTCTGCCGCCAGAAAGAAGCCGAACCGCGCGAACTCGTGCAGATGTTAACTGAGAAGTGGGCCGCGCTCGTCCAGGTCCGCAGCTACTTCCCTGATCTTCAGGACGTTTACACGCCCGCCGCCGTCTTTCAAGTCGAATACGCCCACCAACAAATGGACGCGGGCGACTCTTACAGCAACCAGCCCGCCCCTAGCGTGCGCCACGTTTTGGGCTACATCTCAAACCTAGTAGCGCGACACGAAATCGCCTTCGGCCAACTCAAGCGGCTATACAACAACGAGGTCAGCAGGTACGGGAAGGCGGGCGAATTCTTACCGCTGTTCGAGGACGCGGACAAAGAGGACGGGCGCAAGAGTGCGAACAAAGACCGATTCATCCCACCAGACGCGCCGCCGCCGAAGGAGAAAAAGAAGCGGGCTACGCACTTCACCGTCACAGGCGAATACAACGCTAAAGACTTTCTCAGTGGCATCAACATAGACGACGGCGACACCTGTGTGGTCAAGCCGGGCGCACCGTACAAAGACGGCGACGTGGTGCTGATGGTGTGTCCATGCTACGAGCAGGGCGAACATTATCACGCCAGGTATTACCGCGTCTGTCACGGCAAGAAGTACGCCTTCAAGCTCTCCGCTTGGCAACGCGGCGGATGGAGCAACGCCTACACAGAAGCGCAACGGGGAATCATCATCGGCCCCGTCGTCAAGATGATTACGAAAGGCGCGACCAGCAGCACGCTGAGCGCGGCCGAGAACACGGCCGTCGGCAAACAAGACGAATGGCCTTTCGGAGTGCTCACCCTCAACAGGCGCGGGGTCATCGTCGCCTACAGCCCCACCGGCGACCGGACCAAGATAAAAGACATCATCGGCAAGACCTTCACCGATGCCCTGCCGCACGCGGAGTTAGAGGACTTCGACTATGAGGAATTTCTGGAAGAGGACTTTAGTAAAGCCTTTGAGTTCGACGGGGCGAAGATTACTTTCGCCCGACTCATCAACGGCACAGGGGCGCTAGTCTCCTGCAAGCCTCATCAACTCCCGCCCGTGGACTTGGGAAAAGAGACGCGCATCGTTCTAAGGCAACTTACATCAATCGAGCCGAGATTCAGCATCACCGACGACGGGAAGCTGCGAATCATCATGTGAACACGAAGCGGGGCAGGGAAGCCAGCTAAAGCCATCCCTGCCCCTTTGACCCATAACCCAAACCTGAAAGGAAAAGATTATGAATCGCAAGAAAGATACAGCAACCAAGTCGAAGAAATCACGCGAAGAACTGCGCCGCCAACTGGCGCGCGACCTCGCCGCCGTCTTCACCAATCCCGAGACGCCCGTGACCATCTACAACGCGCTCGGCGAGGCGCTGAACGATGTTTTCAACGCGCTGCCGAGCAGGCACGCCCACATTGACGAGTCGGAAGCCTACATCAACATGGTACTGGACGCGACGGCAAAGGCCGAAGCGGAGAAGGGAGGGCGCGGCCGTGAAACGAGCGGAACCATCACCCCGCGGCTTTGTCGAAAACGAATGGTATGAGCAAGTGGATTTGATACGCGGACGCAGCCGCGCCGCTTCTTTCTCTTCAGCCCACAGACCAAGCGCGCGCTTTCGGTCTACCTCGACCTGAAGGAGAGACACCAGCAGGAAAGGCAGCGCGCAGCGTGAAACGCGAACGGGCGGGCTATCTGTTACGAGCAGACGGCCCGCCCACGACCCACAACCCAAAACACCATGAGAGGGGAATCAGATTATGAATCGAAAGCAGGATAGCAAAAGACGCCAGCCGGCCACGAGCGACGAGGCCGAACCCCGCAAGCTGAAGCTCGAAGAGTCCGAGGTCAGGCGCATCGCCCGCAGGTTCTTCTCACCCGGCGACCAGGAGGACATCACCGACCTGCTGCTGCTCTCTACACGATAGCCAACGCAGAGGGGCACGAGCGCGACGATTTGATTACCGCCGCCGAAGAGGTAGCGACCACCTACAGCGCGCCGGCGTGGGACGCGGTACTGGCGTCCGTCGCCGCGCGTCACAGGGCACTCACCCAGGCGCAAGGCTAACAACCAGCACGGACCCGGCGGGTGAAGTTTCCAGACCACGCCCGCCGGGACCGCCACCCACAACCAGCAAAGGAGCATGATTATGAGCAGCCCGAAGATTATCAGAGCGACCACCGGCCAGGTACTACTCGCCGCCCTTTTTTTGTTCGTCACAACGTCAGGCTTGACTCTGCGGATAGTCGGAGGTCCCGCGCGGCTCCCCCAGGACGCGCCGACGATCCTGCGCATGGTCAACGACTGTCTGAACGTGGCCGGCGTCGCAGGGAGACACTGAACGCCGCGTGCTGCGCTTCGCCTCGCTGGGGTTTCCGTGGCGACACGGGGCGCGATGTTTCCACGTTCGAATGAACGTGGCTCAATTCAAGCCGACAGGGCGGAAGAACATGCCAGCGCCCTTATTGGCACTCATCCTTACGCGCGACCCACTGAACCCCGCTCTTAGTAACCCGCACGACATCAACCGGCAGACCTACCTAGCTGGACGTCTTCGATTTCCAGTCCGACCAACTTTCTGGCGCTGTCTACTAAGCCGTCCCTGGCAACCGCGTCGGGGTTCTCTGTAACAAAACGGATGATCGCAGCCGATCCCCCAAGATCGTGATGGATGGATTAGGAAGAGGATGCGGGACGCTGAGCTGCGCAATTTGTGGAATGATAGCGCCTTTGCCTTCGGCGTACCCCCCTGCGCGAAAATTTATTCCGACGGTCTTGAGTTCACTTTGCTTCAGCCCAAAGAAGGCAACCTTGAGGACGACTTTCTTGTCCATCTGTCCCTGTAATAACCCGGCTGCTCTTTAGCCGACCTAGTCACCGCAGGGTGTAAATCCTTGAGCACAGATTTCTCAAAGATAGCCAACACTTCTTGGAGGTTTCTCCTTGTCGTAATGCGTCTTTAGCTAAGGCGTGACCGTCGAATATGACTTTGTGGTCGCCGAGTATGACCGGGGAGCCCGGACATGGCTTCGCATCTATTTTTCAGGCAGTAGATTTTGCAGGAAATTGGCGTAGGGGGATCATCACCGATTGTCACCCTCTTGCTGTCAGCCGCGGCAACGATCTCCTGGGGCGTCCGCAGAATAACAATCGTCGTCCCGTTAGCCGTCGCCGTGAGTAGAGTTAAGGTAAGAAGCAAATTGAGCGCCTTCATGGGAGACATCATAACCCTATCGCGCCTCGGACACACCCCGACCCACGCGCCGCGGCCGAGGCGGGCGCACCCGGCCCGCCTCGCTGGAAAAATATCCCAGGGGTGAGGAGCAGCACCCCTTTGAGCTTTGAGGGCGATTCTGGATGGCATCGGACTACCTAAGCAGGAATACGACGGGAATATTTATTCAGGAATATTTCCGGGCTCAATTCGACTGCACTTGCGTACATGAGTTTACCGACCGCTCCGCGCGGCTCCACAGATAAAGCGATGCGGCGACCACGCTCCGCTGCAATCTGCTTTGCAGGGGTGAAAGGAATTTTTCACCCCGCATGTTGCGCTCAGTAGATCGTCCGCCAAGCGTAAGCATCGCCAGCATCTTTCGCGCAGACCTCGAAGGTGTCTTTAGCCGCCGGCCCCGCCGGCCACGTACCAAGTTGTTCCGCGCGTGGTTGAGTCGCACGTCGGGCGCGTGCCCGTCGCGTGCTGGACGCCTCGCACTTTCAGGTCGCGTGTGTTCGAGCAGGTCAGAGAGCCGTCATTGACGCCGACCACACCCGCCGCGCTCAGACACAGCCCGGCGCTCGGCGAAGACGGGTTGACCGCATTAACCCCCGTCGCGCTGGTCCAAGCGACGACTCTATTGCCCGCAAGGTCCAGGCCACGGTTGATCCCGAGAAAGGCCGTGTCTGAAAAACCGCCGGGCTCAAAGCCGCCGTCTGCCCGAACCCTCGTCGCGCCGTTATAGCCCGTGATGTTCAGGATGCCGAGATTCGCGGAGGTTATCTTTGTCGTGTTCCCGCTGCTCGACGGGCCGGAAAGGAAGATGCTCCCCGTGCCGCTCGGGTTCACGACCAAGTTGCCGGCGTCCTCGATGATGACCGGGCTATCTTTGAGCACCTTTCCGCCCGTGTTACTGAACCGCGCGGCCGCGTTCGCGGTTGAAGAGGCAGGCCCGGCAACGTCGCCCGTCCCGCTCCCGCCCGTCGAGCAGTTCCACGCGCCATTGACGCGCGAGGCCACAGCACCAACGCCACCCGATGAACAAGGCGAAGTTGCTTGGCAGTTCGAGCAATAGTATTGATAGCCGTCCGCGGGCGTGCCGAGCTGCGCGAAGGTTTTAGAGAGGAGCTAGCTTCCCAGGAGCGGGCGTGTCTTGGGCCAGGACTTCACCACAGAACAGGACCAGCAACGCGAGACAAATAGCTATTTTTTTCGTTTCATTTTTTCCCCTTCAGAGTTTCGAGCCTCTTCAAAAAGTAATCGTCGGCACCCGCGAGCCTCTCGCGGAACACCCGCTCCACATCTTCAGCCCTGCGGCTGTCGCCCGGCCTGAAGTACGCATACTGAAACCGCGTGTTGACGGCGTGCCTGAAACGCTCGACCTGCGCCGGCGCGAGCCCCGCGTCTTCGGCCAGGGAGACGATCCTCTTCTTCTCGTCGCGCACGCGCTGGTTATGCCGGACCTGCGCCGGCGACAAGCCTTCTTCTCCCGTCGCCTGCACGCCTTCCCTCACGCTCCGGGTGAGCGTCGGGTCAACGATGTCTGTCCGGCGATGTTCAATCGGCCGCCCGTGGAAGTCTTTTGCTTCGGGCAGGGTCGCGCGCAGGCCGGGGATGCGATACGCAATCTGATTCCAGAACGAACTGCCGCGAGCGCGCGCCTTGTCGTCGAGAGCGCCCGCCACGTCTGAAACGACAGTCGGGACGATGTTGCCAGCGAGACGACCAGCGAAGCGCGCGCCCTTCTTACTGGGCTCCGTGACGGCTTCCACAAGGTCCGCAGGCGTGCGCAGCATCGGCTGTTCGCCGACGAGTTGCAGGCCCGCACCCACAGAGCCGGACAAGCCGCCTTCGGCCTTCGACTCGTGGTGGACAGTCGCGCCCAATGCGATGAGATCGCCGAGAGGCGAGAAACCCGCAATCTTGTGCCACTCGTCACCGACGCGCACCGAGAAAGGCGGCGCGTTCGGGTCCGAAGCCGAGAACCGCGGATCATCGCCGGGAGCGCCCGTCAGCAGCCCCTTGGAGGCGAGCGTATAGCCCAGGAGAATTAACGTCGTGCCTGTAGCAGCGCGCCCCATCGTGCGCGCGAAGTTAAGTTGCTCCGGTCCCGTGAAGGCCCACGAGCAACACGCTCCGCGGCGCGCGCCGTCGCCTTGCCGGCACCGAGCGGAGTGTATTCGAGGGTGCGCGCCAGGATGTTGAGCGGCGTGCGCGTGTAGGGCAAAAGCACGTCAAGGCCAGCGTTGACCACCTTCCCCCCTGGAGCTTTTGCTACCACGCGGCGCGCAGCCTGATAACCCCGATGGACGACGTTCTTATTGTTGAACGTGGCCGTCTCGGCGTCGGCGACCGCGCGGGCTTGCATCTCTGCCGTAGGGTTCTCGACCAGCTCACGCGCACGCGCTTTGACCTGTGCGCGCTCAATCTTCCCATTCCGAGCTTCGTTAATGGCCCAGGTCCGCGCCTGATCTTCGATTGAACGACGGAGCGCATAAGTGCGAAAGACCTGATCCTCGGCGGCGAGCAACCGGAAGTGGCCGTTAACATAGCCGTCGAGAATCTTGTTGCCGCTGTTGACTTCGCGCATCGTGTCGTAGCGCGATAGCTGCTCTTTGGTCGCGCCAGTCCGCATGATCTCGCGCGCCTGGCTGACGCCTTTCGTCGCGGCCTCATAACTCGAACGCCCAACCGCTTTCAGGTTCGGGCCGGACGTTGTACGCACGCCGGTAAAAGTTGAAGTAGCGAGGTCCACGATTGCCGCAGGGAGGCGCGAGAACTCTTCGAGGATTTGATTAGTGGCGGTCGAAACGACGTTGCGAACGTCAGTCTTCGGACCCAACAGCCCGACCTTGTAGGCGCTCACCGCCACGTCGAGCGGAGCAGTCCGAGGCTTCGCCGTCTGCGCTTCTGCGGTCGCACTCCCAGGCGGCAGCACGCCTTCAGATTCCAGTTCGGCAACAAGACCACGCTTCACCGGCGGCGGCTCCACGATCCCCTCGTAGTTATGAAGCGGCGCACGCCCGCGCACGCGCTCACTCTTACCGACAGGCATCAGAGCGCCGAGAGTACAGGCGACGGCCAAATCTTCAGGGTCAGTCTCGCCCTGCGCGGCGGCCATGCCTACGTTAGTCGCGGCGGCCGAGCCGCGAGTTATCACCTGGCGCGCGGCCGGATTCAGCTTGCCGGTCAGCTTCCCGACGGCACTACCCACAATAGCCATCGGCACAGTCGGGGCCGCGATCCTCGTCGCCTCCATCGGCCCGCGGTGAATGTTCTCCGCGAAGACGCCGACCGGGAAAGCCGGACCCATCCACCCTTTCGTAGCGATGTCGCCAACTACTGAGTCGCCCCGCGCGCAAACTTTTTCGCGGCCGTAGTCTCTTCGGGTATGGCACGCTCGGCAGCGTTCACCATCTCTTGAGCCTTGCGGTCCTCGTCAACCATCCTTTGCATCTCTGGACTGTTGCGCTCTTGAAAAGCACCGACGACAGCGCCGCGCCCGAACGACGAGACGTTATGCAATGCTTGACCAGCTTTCGCCGCCGTCTCATCCAGCCCGGTCCCGATAGCGTCCAAGACGCCGCGCTCGGCCTGAGCTTTACGCAACGCCTCCGCGTACTCCCGGTCAAACTTCTCGTCGCCGCCGCGATCTGGCGGTCCACGGCGCGCACGGCATCAACCGAGCCCGTTTTGAGCCAGGTGTTCAGCGCGGCGATGAATCTTTGATTAGGGGCGACGTTGAAGACATAGGCTCTCGCCTTGTCATCGTATCCGGCCTCGCCACGCTGGTACGCCTCCGCGACGTTGAACTGCGCCAGCCCCAAAGGTTCGCCCGCCTGCGCCTTGAAGCGCCGCCCGGATTCGACGTAAGAACGACCGCCCATCGCTTCGAGCACGGCGGCGTCAACCTCTTCCGCCAAGGGATAACCCGACTTCGGCGAACGCACGCGCACGGTCACAGATTTACCCTGCTCGCGGCCGTAGCCCCTCGGAGGTTCCGGCAGATCGGGACGCGCCCGAGTGTGAAAGTAATGCGCAATCTTCTGGCCCAGGTCGAGGGTAGCGGGCTCGGGCGCGGCGTCAGGGTAGAGCTGTAGGTTCTCCGAAATCATCTTGCCAACGTCAAGGCTTTCCGGCGTCAGAGGCGCACCCAGGAGAGGACTGAACTCGGGCGCGGGCTGGTAGGGCTTATCAAAGTCCACGTCGTCACGAAACGTCGAAGTGACCGATTCTCGCGCCCCCTCATAGTCGTGCTTCGGCCCGACGGGCGGCTCGACAATGCCCTCGTAATTGTGGCGGGGCGCGGGCGTGGGCGGCGCGGTAGACGCGCCGCCAATCGGCTCGACGATCCCCTCATAGTTGTGCTTAGGCTGCGCCGGCGTCTCCTGCGTGGCGCTCGACCTGTTCGTGTAAGACGACGGGAACTGCGACGCCTCAAGGAGCAGGGTTTGAATAGGAGCGTTCAGTCGAATCGCGGGGATTGGCTCGTCGGGCGCGTCGAGCGACGACAACCACTGATGATGGCCGTCGAGAAGATGATCGTCCGCGCTGATGAGGATTGACCTTTGCGGCCCATCGAAGTTACGCGCCCCCGCGACCTTCGCGGGGGAATATTCAGCCTGCGTTGGCTTGAGGCTCGACGGCAAGACTTCTTCGACCTGATGAGTGATGCCGCGCGCCTTGAGGAAGCGAGTCATGGCCCCGCGGTGCTCAGACTTGATCTGAGGCATGGAACTGCGCGGGATTTTGAGCGTGCCGGATTCTTCGGGGAACGGCGACCACTCATCATCAAGGGGCGGCTCGATGATGCCAGCGTAGTTGTGCTTCGGCTGTGTGGCAAGCACCGGCATCAGTAAGGCTCGTAACCGTCGCCGCGGATAGCAGCATCAATCTCACGCTGAGACTTGCCCTTGTACTGCGGGTTGAGTTCCACAAATTTCTGCCGACTCACCCGACCCATCGAGCCACGCGCGGCAGCGCCAGCGCCGACCGCAGAGAAGTCCTGTCCGCCCGACTTCTTCGCCCCCGCCCCGTCGCGCTTCGCACGCAGACGGGCGGCCGTCGTGTCCGCCACGCGCGCCTCTTCGTCGGCCGCGCGCGCCTCTTCGTCGGCAGCCGAAAAGTCCTCGCCGCGGTCGCGCTTATCCTGCGCCATCCGGCGCGCGGTGGCGGCGCGCGTGCGCGCGTCGGCCGCAGCGTTCTCTGCCCTGTCGAGCGCCCCCTGCTCGTACTTATCAAGCCCAACGCCGGCGGGGGAAGAACCGCCGCCGCCCGCGCGGCGAGAGCGACGACGAACACCACCGCGATAGTTGTCTTTGATTTTCCGCGGGGGCTCGCCCGTCGGCACGAGGCGCGGGGTCTGAGAAAGATTCTGCCGACCAGAAGGGACGGAGTAAGGCGGCTCCACGGTCGTTCGATTCGTCGGGCCACCACCAGGGGGGATACTTTCAAGCTGCGCCGGAGTAGGCGGCGCTCCGGGCGGGAGAGCAGGCAGAGGCACGCCGCCCGGAGCGGCGGACGCATCCCCTTCCCACTTAACCGGGTCAAGGCCAGCTTTCTCCAGCCGCAGGTTATACTCAGCGGTGGAGAGCGCGAGGCGTTGGCGCTCGACGGTGCCCGAGCCAGAATCGAAATAGACGACGGGATGAACACCACGGCCACTCTCGTCATACTCCAAACCAATAAGCAGGCCGTCGAGCGTGCGCAGCGAGTTTGGAACCAAACCACCGCCACCCGTCCCGGCCTTCTTCACGACGGCATTCAACTTTTCGGCCAGCGCCTGTCCGACCGTATCATTAGCGGCGATCTTCCCGCCGTTCAGATGCACCCTGCGCGCCAGTTCGGCCCACTCCTCTTTTCTAGCCTTCGCCTCTTGTGCGGCCGGGTAGTTCTGAACCTCAAGCTGTTTCTTGGCCGCGTCGGCGCGCGCCTCCACCAGCTTCACCTCTTCCATCTCGCGCGCGATCAGCTTGGCGCGCTGCTGCTCCGCGGCCGAGATTTTATGACTCTTAATCAGCTCCTCATCGAAGCCCTTATGGAACCCGCCATACGCAGCGCCGAAAATGGCAGCACCAAGAGCCTCCGCGATGTTGCCCCGCCTTAACCCCTCGGCGAACATGAGGCCCGCAGAAATCAGCATGGACCTCCACCAGCCGTTACCGTCCTCCGGCTTGTAGTCCTCCAACCGTTTGAGGTAGTCGCTGACATCGTACAGCGGGTCGCCGGTCCTCCTCATGGCCGGCGCGCTTTTCGGCTTGGGCAGGGGAGCTTGACCGTCAAGCACCGAAGAGGCCGGCGGCGCGGCGACGGCAGGTGCCGGCCGGGCATCACGAATGCTCGACTGAGCTGGCAAGTCGGAGGACGCGCCCGAAGAAGTCGAGAGCGCGGAGCGAATACCTGATGGGTCGGGAGACGCGCCCACGCCGCCCGACTCGAAAACAGCGTCTTGACGTTGCGCGACAGGGACCGTCCCGACATCAGCGGCAGAAGGCAGCTCCTGCGCAACGCGGCGCGGGCGCATGGCGGGCGGCTCGTCGTCAAGTACCTGTTGTGTCCCAGGAGCGACGGGCGGCGGGCCTTCCTGCTGGTCGTGCGCGATGTCGTACCCTTGTCGGAGAGCTTTGACAGTCGCCTGCTGCGGAGTGATGCCCCACTCCTTTGCTCTCGCGGCCACGTCCGCGGCGTTGAGAATAAGCCCGTCGCCCGGATACCTGCGCGCGAAGTCCTCGGGAGACATCGCGGCGCGGTCACCGTCCAGGAGATCGTCGAGCTGGTTAATCCTATCGCCCGCGCCCTGCAAGAACCGAGCGACTTCGCCGGCACCGTCAGGCGCGGGCGCGGGGGACGGCGCGGGTTCAGAGGGCGCGCGGGGCGCGGGCGTCGGCCGGTGGTTCTCCCACACGGCCTGCTCACTCGTGAAGCCTTGAGGCGGGTCGTAAGGCAGAGTGTCGGTCACGGGGATGGAGTCCGGGCGAACCGCCGCCGCGTCCTGCTGGGCCTTCATCGTCGGCAGACGCCGAGCGTCGGCGGCGATTGACCGGGCCGCGAGGGCGTCGCTTACGGCGGCCTCTTCGTGGGGGGCAAGACGTGACTTCGCCACACCATCATCAGACATTGCGCCGGCGCGCGGCGGTTCCTGCCCGAGCTTCATGGTTGGCAGCGCCCTGGCCGGCTTCTGAGGCTGCGGCACGTCGAAGGGCAGCGCCCCCCCGCGCTCTTCGTAAAACTGCCTAACCTTCGACAGAGGGATGATGACAGCCGACTGCTTGACAATCCCCTCGCCTGGTTTGTCCAGGAGCTGCACCTGACCGTCTTCGGTGATGGCGACTTCGGGCTCCAACTCGGCGAAACGAACCTTCTTTCCGATCATCTCCGGCGGGGCGTAGCCGCCGTGCGCGTAGGCGGCCACGACGGGCTGATGGAAGAGGCCGCGGCGCGCGCCCCAGGGCTTCAGCCGGTCGGGGTCCGTCTCCTTCGAGACGAACGGGGGCGGCTCTTCTTTTTTTGGCTTCTCCTCGCGCTCGTCCTCGCTGTCGAAAACGCGCTCGATGATCTGGCCGCCGATGGAGCCGAGGACATCACCCCACCCCGACCCCTGCTCCTGGGGCGGACTGTAGCCCTTGAAGATGGAATCCGCCGACGGGGTGATCAGATTCTCGTAGCCGGTCACTGGCGGAGTAGCGCGCCCGAAGCGCGGCAGTCTTTGCATGTCACTCACCTCACAATTTCAGGGCCGCTCAGATGAAAGCCTTCGTGGCCGCGCCCCCCGCGCCCTGCGCGAGACTGAGCGCGAGCGAAGAAAAGAACCCTCGTTGCTTTGGGCGCATGAGGAACGAAAGATACCTGTCCTGGTCGCTGTTGTAGCCGCTCTGCATGAGCTGCGCGATGTTCATGTTCCGCGCGTTGCCCATCGCGGCCAGGTTGCCGCCCGCCGCGTCTGCGCTGGCGAGGGTTTCGTCAACCTGATTCTCCAGGAGGCCAGCGGCGCGCTGGTCGCGCTCCATCTGCATCTCGCGGTCGATCTGCGCCGTGTAGTTGGGATTCACGTCGCCGCCTTCGAGCGTGGCGAGTCCTCTCCCGACGCGGCCCGCGTCCGTAGATTTTCTGGCCTCGTTGTAGAGCGCGACGGCCGTCTGGTCCGGGAACTTCCGAATATCAATCGGGCCGTTCTTTCCGTCGCGCCAGTCCCAGACATCGGTGACGAATTTACGCGAACGCGCTTCGAGCGGGTCGGCCTCCCGCGCCGTCGTCAGCGCAACGTCGCGCTCGCGCCGCGCGGCTTCGGCCGCGGCCTTCAATGCGTCCTCGTTTGCCCTGCCCTTATCCTTCGAGCCCATGACTTAAATATCCTTCCTGTAGACCGTCCACTCACCTATGCTACGAGCCCCGAAGTTCTTGGCAATCGCCCCGACCCGCCTGTCAGTCAGCCACACGCCGGAGAAGCCTGCGGGGATTCTCTCGATGGCGTAGCGCATCAACTCAAGCGCGAGGCCGGGACGCCTGTACTCCGGGGCCAAGTACACACAATTAAAATGAAACAGCGTCTCGACGTGGACGAAGCCGGCGAGGCGGTCGCCGTCCATGAACGCCGGGAACGTCGCCTGCGCCGGCGTGGCCAGCATAGCGTTACCGAACTCAGCCGCCACAATCGGCGCGACCAAGCCCCATTCTTCGGGGAGTAAGATTGTGCGCTCTATGTTCCCCATCACTCAGTTATCGCTCAGACACAGATTGCGGAGCATGCCGTCGAGCAGTTCCTTGTCCGTAGGCTGATGGCCCCGCGCGATCAACCGGTCCACGCACCGCCAGAACGCCGTGCGGTCAAGCATCGGCCGTAGGCGCTCGCGCGCGTCGCGCGTCAGGCGCGAGAACAGTTCCGTCTCGTGCCGCTCAAGCCAGTCGCCGACGGCCGCGCCGCCGATGCGCGCGACGTGCGGCTCAATGGCGCGCTTCACCTCCGCGGCGAAGGACGCCCAGAAGTCCGCAGTCTGTTGAATGACTCTCTCGTTCATAAAACAAAAAGCCGCCCCGTCAGTTCGACGTGCGGGGGGCCGGTCGAACATCAGAGGCGGGCGAGATACGGAAAATTTTTATTTTCCGCCGTGACCCTTTAAGTTACCGCTTGCTATATCGGCGCGCAGATGCTTGACCATGTTCAGCGTGCCGTTGGCGTTGCGCTCGATGGCTTCGAGCCGCGCCAGGAGCGAGGCGCGCGCCTCACTCGTCAACTCCACTTTATCAAATTCGGGGGGTGCGCTGACATCGCTTTTTTTGCCCCCGCCTTTGACCACTCTCGGCCTGTTGCGATTCACGCCGCGCGATCCCCCTTCCTCGCTTCGCTCTTCGATTTCAGTTCGGCATAGTGGCCTACCGAGATGCGCAGCGCGGGCGAGAGCGTCTTGAAGACGTGCGGCTTCTCGGCCCGCAATCGGAGCAGGCTTTCGAGGTAGTCGTTCCGCTCAAAGCTCTTCTTCTCCACCGCCCTTGTCGTCACCTTCTTTCTTTATATAGTCACGACACGAGCGGACGGCCGATTGTGTTCAGATTGTGTAAGTCCATTCAGGTCTATTTGAGGAGGGGCCGCAAAAATGCTAGGGTTTTGCGGCCCCTCACGTCCATTCACCCCCATTAAACCCGCCCGACGATTTCTCACAAATATGACAGGAGGTGTCATCTATCGTCACGTATCTTCAGATTTATCATGGTGCTCAGACTCAACCCCTTTGCGTCTTACGTCTTAACTTTGCGCCTTTGCGTGAAACAGCCGTTCTCGCAAAGGCGCAACAAAAGAAAGACGTAAGGCGCAAAGGCCAGCTCTGGATTTTGACGTTTGTTTTAGGAAAGGAGAATTGAAGATGCGGAAGGTGACGTTCGGCGGGGCAAACAGTCTGGACAATTACATCGCGCGAAAGGACGACTCGGTTGACTGGCTGATGTGGAGCAAGGAGGCGGCCGCGTACATGAGAGATTATTGGAAGACGATTGACACGGTGCTGATGGGTCGCAAGACTTACGAGGTCGGTCTCAAGCTTAGCGAAGGGCAGAGCAACCCTTATCCGGGGGTGAAGACTTACGTCTTCTCGCGCACACTGAAAGAGATCGGGGACGCGTCGGTCGAACTCGTCAAGGAAGACGCCGCCGGCTTCGTCCGCAAGTTGAAGAAGCAGGAGGGCAAAGACATCTGTGTGATGGGGGGCGGCGATTTCGCCAAAACGCTTTTCGAGGCCGGGCTGATTGACGAGATCGGCTTCAACATTCACCCGGTCCTGCTCGGCTCGGGCATCCCCCTCTTCCTCGAAATGAAACAGCAGATCAATCTTGAACTGCTCGAATGCAAGCCCTTCAAGAACGGCTGCGTGCTCGTCACCTACCGGGTGAAAAATAAGCGGGGCGCGAAATGAGGCTCGGCCGTCATTCGCCCGGATAGGCGGCGACAACTTCGAGCATGACGAGCGCGCCCGCGGGCAAGGCGGCGGCGGCGAACGCCGTGCGCGCCGGCAGCGGGGTGACGCCGATGGCCGGGAGCCAGGCGGAGTAAATCTGGTCCACGGCTTTGAAGTCCTTGATGTCGACCAGCATCAGCGTGACCTTGACGATGTCGGCCGGCGTGCACCCCGCGGCGTTCAAGATAGCGTCAATGTTGGAGAGCATCCGCCGCGTCTGTGCATCAAGCCCCTCTTCCAGTTTGCCCGTGGCGGGGTCGCGCCCGGTCTGGCCCATCACGAAAACGAGGTCGCCCGTGCGAATGGCCTGCGAATAGGTCCCAAGCGCGGGCGGGGCCGCCTCCGTTTTAATCCGAATCTTGTTGACCATCTGATGCGCTCCTTTTAAGAAAAACGTCTTCAAACCCTAAACTCAACCCTTTGCGCCTTACGTCTTACCTTTGCGCCTTTGCGAGAAACAGCTGTTCACGCAGAGGCGCAACAAAAGAAATACCAAAGCCGCAAAGGGTTGAGTGATTCAGTCTCTTCGCTTCATAGCTCGAACTGACACTATTCGTTCATCCGCTCGGCCCTGAGCGGGATTTCAAATTTCACTTTGACGGGGCCGCCGCTGAGCGGTGCCAGGTCAAGAACCTGCGCGCTCTCGCCGGGGAAGATGATCTGCACGACGACCACGTTGGTGGGGTTCGCGAACTCCAAATCGAAGTAATGGAATTCGGTGATGTTCGACGCGTAAATCCATAGATTGTTCTGGCCGCGAATCCACGAGCTGAAACTCTCGCTCTCCATCGGCTCGGTGCGGATTTCGAGGGGGACTTCCGTCAGGAGTCGTTTGGTCAGGTCGAAGTGCTCGAAGGCGTACTGCCAGCTCTGCTCGTAAGGGCGCTTGGTCGAGCCGCGCTCGCGTGGCAGTCGGCCCTGTTGCTTGAGGCGAATGTTCTCGCGCACGAACTCTTCCCGCTCCGTCTCGGCCTCGTAGTCCGCGTTCGTCAGGCGTTCGAGAAAATGGCCCACGTCGCGGCTCGTCGTGAAGACGCGGCGGATGATTTGGAAGTAGGTGACGGCCGTCGGGTTGATGTCGAAGATGGTGATCCTTCGGGGCCGCCAGAGCGGGATGAGGTTGAGGCCGTAGAGACCGCCGACGACGCTCACCATGTGTATGTCCTCGCGCCGCTCGGGGGCCACGCTCTCGTAATGAGCTTTGATCGCCGCGAACTCGCCGAAGGAACCGTCCTGATGGCCGTCGTCCGTGCCGTAAAAAACCATCTCCGGGTGGTCGTGGTAAATCTCCCTGTTAAAAGCTCTGGGTGCCTGCGATGTCACGCTTCTTCCTCCTCAAAAAAAATAATGATGAATGATGAATGATGAATTAGAAGGCGGGTGTCTTTAATTCATCCCGCAAGGTTCCTAATTCATCATTTCTTCCGTCGTCGTCCCATGCGGGCTTGTAAAGCTGCTTGTCGAAGTAGCCCAATCGCTCCGACCATTGCTCTCCGGCGATCTCTTTATCTGAGGGCTCGGACAATTCCGGCCGGGTGTAGGTGACGCGCACGGTTGCGGCTATTAACTGAAGCGCGTCTTCGACCGCACGTGTTTCCGTGTGGCGGACGGTGATGAAGCCGTCGCCCGTGTACGTGGCGGACGCGCTTGCGCCGAGGCGCGGCAATCGGGCCTCGACCACCATGTGGCCGACGCGCCGCTTCACCTCTTCGACGCCGCTGACGTGCTCCACCGACCCACTTCCAGTCCCGCGAAGAAAAATTGTGCCAACGGCGTACTTGCGCTCCCACGGCCCGTCGAAACAATCGTCCACGGCGGCGCGCGCCCAGGCCAGCCGCGGGTCCATGTCGTAGGCGAACGCGAGCATCGGCCCAATGCGCGCGCCGGCGGGCCTGAGCGTGGCGTCCGTGAAGCCGACGCTGCCGTCTCCCAGCAGGAATCCTTCCATGTGAGTCATGGCGCTGCCGACCTCAAGCGCACGGACCGCGGCCAGCCCCTGCTTTATGAAGTGACGGAAACGCTCCTGGCCCATTTCGCGCGGCATGACGCACGTCCACTGAATCGTTGAATCCTCCAACGCCTCCAGGATCGAAGGGCGGTAACAGCAGACGGAATAGAAGCGCGGCTCGTTCGCAATCGTGATCGTGTCAATGCAAAGCTCCTCGCCGCGCAAGTAGTCTTCCGCCAGCACGGCGCTCTCCATTGACGGGCGCATCAACTGGAGCGCCAGTTCGAGCCGTTCGGCGCTGCGTATGCACCAGGTCGCGAGCCCGCCGCTACCCTTCAGGGGCTTGAGCACAATCGGAAACCCCACTTCGGCGGCGAATCGCCTGGCGTCTTCGTCGCCGGTAATCAAACGGTCGCGTGCTGTGCCAATTCCGGCCCGCTCAAGGGTGCGTTTCAAAGACGACTTGTCCAGCGCGCGGCTGACGACTCCCGCGCTCATGCCGCGCAGGCCGAGCGCCTCGTTTGTCTGGGCCACGGGCAGGAGCAGCGTTTCCTGCGCCGTGACGAGTTGATGAAGAGGGCCGTGCTTCTCCTCAAGCTCGCGCGCGGCGGCGATAAGGCGCGCGGCGTCGTGCACGTCGGTGATTGAGACGAGGTCGTCAAAAACTCCGTCAGGGTCTCCGGCGCGTTCGCAGATGCCGAACAAGCGGACGCCGTCGAGCTTCCCGACCGCCTCGGCGCAGCGCAAGCTCTCTCCCGCCGCGTGGCGGGCGACGAAGACGATACGGCGCGGCTGCTCTTGCTGTGCCAGATTCACGCTGTGGCCCTTTCGGCGGCTTCGCGGCGCTCATGCAGTTGCGCCTCGCGTGCCTCTTTGTCGTAGAGCACGTATTGAATCAAGTCCCGCCCGCCCGCGGTAACGTCATCTTCCGAGAGCGGCTCGACGCCGTGGAACGAGATGTCCGAGCGCCGGAACGCCAGCAGGGAATTGGGCCTGTAGGGGACGGTCTTCACGCGGACGAAGTCCTCGAACTGGTAATGCGTGCCGGCCGGACACTTGAAGCCCGGCTCCTTCGGGACGTAGAGCGAAGTCCCCAGGTGGCTCGCGCTCTCGTCCGGGGCCAGGTAGATGAGCAGCACGACCAGCTTGGTGTAGAGGTCCGAGTGCGGCCCCAGAAAATATCCGGCCCGGTGACGAATCAACTGTGATTCGACCGCGACCTCGGGCCAGGATTTTTCGTCGGGTAACTGCGCGGCGAAGGAGTGCAGCACGGCCTGTGCCAGTTCGGGGCTGAGAAACCAGCGGTTGAAATTCTCCCAGAACTCACGAAGCTCGCCGGGCAGCGTCTTCGTCCAGCCCTCGTTGAAGTCTCGCTGGTCCCTGTGGCGGAAGTGATCCAGCTTGAGCGTCGTCACCTCGAACAGATTCTGGTAGACGGCGCTCTCGGGTAAATGTGCCAAAAGCTCTCGGTAGTAGTCGTCCGGGAAAACGTTCTCGACGTAGTAATGCGGGTAAGGCTCCATGACGACCTCGGCCTCGCCGAGCCGGGCGGCGAAATGAGCGAGGGGACTTTTTGTCTGTGAGCTAAAATTTTCCGTCACCGGCCGGGCCTCCTTCAGTGTCCTTCCGCGGCGCGCACGAGCGGCAGCACCTCGCGCCCGAAGATGACCATCTCGTCGAGCTTGGGCCAGCCGGAGATGATGAATTGTGTGACGCCGATGCGCTTGTATTCGAGGAACGCCTCGGTTAATTCTTCCGGCGAGCCGACGAGCGTAATCGCGGACGAGCCGTAATAGGGAACCAGGCCGGCCCAGAGGTTTCGGCTCAGCCAGCCGACGTTGTCCGCGGCGGCCAGCGCCTGCTTCAGCGTCTGCGAATCGCTGCGTGTGAGGATGCCTCGCTCCTGCCGGCCGATCTCTTCGTCGGGCAGCAAATCCTCGGCCGCTTTCAGCGCTTCCTCGCGCGTCGGCCGGCAGACCACGCAGAGCCTGAGCGAGACTTCGACGCCGCGCTCTCGAAATTGTGCCACCTGCGGGGCCAGTTTTTCGGGCGTGTCAATCAGGCGCAGCCAGCTTGAGCCCTGGCTGCGTGCGAGTTGTTGGGCCTGTTCGGAGTGGCCCGAGACGTAGATTTCAGGCTGTGTGCGGCCGGGCGCGAGGAACGGCGTGTTGAGTCTTCCGCCTTCGACGCGCCAGTATCTGCCGTCGAAATCAACCGCGCCGTCATTGTGCCAGAAGGCGCGGCAGATTTTCAGGAACTCTTCGGCGCGCGCGTAGCGTTCGTCGTGCTCAAGAAAATCCCCGTAGCCGCGCTGCTCGGCGGGCGAGCTGCCGGCGACGATGTTCAGCGCGACGCGGCCGTCTATGAGGCCGGAGAGGGTGTTGATCTGCTGGACGAAGGTCGCGGGCTGCATGAGCCCGGTGCGATAGGCGATGATGAATTTTAGTTTCGCGGTCGCGCGGCCGACGGCGCAGGCGACGAAAATAGTGTCGGGCTCGTAGCGGCTGAAAGAGAGGAGCACGGATTCGATGCCGGCCTCTTCGGCGCGGCGCGCGAAGTGTGTCCAGCCTTCCATGTCCGGCAGCGCGGCGGGCGAAGTGCGCTGCGTCGTCAGCACGCGGTTCGTCTCCTGCGCCGTCTTCATGGCGACCTCGCCGCCTTTGGGAAGCATCCAGTGGAATCTGAGGTTCATGGCTTTGTCGGGGAAAACGTCTCACGCAAAGGCGCAAAGGCGCAAAGAAGACCGCGAAGGGGGTTGAGTGCTTCTTCGCCTTGCGTGCTTTCTTTGCGTCTTTGCGTCTTTGCGTGAGTTGCTTTTCATTGTTGCTCGGCCTCCCTGACGAGTGGGAGGACATCGCGGCCGAAAGTGGTCACCTCGTCAATTTCGGGCCAGCCCGAGATGATGAACTCGCCGACGCCGATTCGCTTGTAGGCGAGGAAGGCGTCCGCCAACTCGCGCGGCGTTCCCAGCAGGGTCGTCCACACCGGCCCGTAGTGCGGCACCAGCCCGGCCCAGAGCGAACGGTCGAGCCAGTGCTTGTCTTCCGCGAGCGCCGCGCCTTCCCTGTACATCTGCGAATCGTCCTTGAGGCGAATCGTGCTCTCCTCTTTGTCTTCCGGCAGCAGGGACAACGCGGCCCGCACCGCCTCCTCGCGTGTCGGCCTGCACACCAGGCACAGCCTGAGGCAGACGCCGATGCCGCACGCGCGCAGACGCGCCACGGCCGTCTCAAGCTTCTCCGGCGCGTCGGCCGCGCGCAGCCACGTTGTGCCCTGCGAGCAGGCCAGCCGCTCGGACTGTTCGGAGTGGCCCGAGACGTAGATTTCCGGCGCGGTGCGGTCGGGCGCAAGGAACGGCGTGTTGAGCCTTCCTTTCTCGACCCGATAATACTGTCCCTCGAAATCAACCTCGCCGTCACTGTGCCAAAACGCGTTGCAGACCGCCAGGAATTCTTCGGCGCGCGCGTACCGTTCGTCATGCGCCAGAAAGTCGCCGTAGCCGTGTTGTTCCGCGGTCGAGCTGCCGGCGACGATGTTCAACGCGACGCGCCCGTCTATCAACGCCGAGAGCGTGTTCATCTGCTGAACGAAGGTCGCGGGCTGCATCAGCCCGGAGCGGTAGGCGACGATGAACTTCAGTCTCTCGGTCGCCTGGCCGAGCGCGCACGCGACCATGAACGGGTCCGGCTCGCAGCGGTTGAGCGCCACCAGGACCGACTCGATGCCGGCCTCTTCGGCGCGGCGCGCGAAGTGTGTCCAGCCTTCCATGTCCGTGCGCGCGGCGGGCGAGTCCGGGTCGCTGTAATGGATGCGGTAACGCGCGGCGGCTTGAGCAGTCTGCGGCGCGGCCGTGGAGACTTCGCCGGCCTTCGGCAGCATCCAGTGGAATCTCAGCTTCATGGCTCAATTCTCGTCGTTCGTCAGGAGACAGCAGTGCTGCCATTCCGGGCTGACCGGCGGCAGTATCTTCGCTTCGGGGAAGAGCGAGCGCATGTAGTCAACCGTGAAGTAAGAGCAGTAAGACTCGCCCGGCTTGCCCGGCCGCTGCTGCTCGCAAAGCTCGTCGCCCGGCTCCACGTGCAGTTGATCGTCCACGAGCACGCACCAGTTAGACTTCTTCGCCGTCTCGACCAGAGCTGTCTATCTCAAGCGACGGGTGCGCGGGCAACTGCCACTCAAGGTTCTTCCGCACGTCCGTGCCCGGAGGCAGCTCCGGGGCCGACAAAGACCTGTCGTATCCGGGGTCGCAGAACGTGAACGCCAGCACGCCGCCCGGCGCGAGCTTCTCTCTCAGTTGCCCCACAAGCTCGATTGTTTCGTTCCGGTGCGTGTGCGTGAAGACGGAGAAGGCCAGGATGATGTCGAACTTCACGCCGAGGTCAGGGACGGGCAGGTGACGCACGCCGTCCGGGTTGAAGAACGCGCTGTAACGATTGTAGTGACGGAAATGGGCCAGCGGGAAGGAGCGCCCGCCCTGCTCTATCGCGCCACGGTTGAGGTCCAGGCACCAGTAGTCGTCGTGATTCACGTTGCCGTCCGCGCCCAGGAGAAAGCCGCCGACGTTGCCGCCGAAATCCAGGACCTTGCTGCCGCGCCAGCGCGGGTGCCCGAGTTGCCGGTCGAAGTAAGAAAATTGCGTGACGCGTGACGAGAAGAAATCCCACATGAATGACCGCACCTCCCGAAGAGAGAACTCAAGCCTCCACCGTCCACGGCACGGCCTGAGGAAGGACGCCGTGGCGTTTGGCCCATTGTTTCAGCGCCCAGGGCTGCGTATCAACGTCCCTGTAGCCGCCGAGCAGTTGTCGCGTGACCGAATCCGTCTGCCAGAGCGAGCGCTCGTCCGGCGATTCTAGATAAATCTCCGGCTTCATCCAGCGGTAAGCGTAGCCGTACATCAGCACCTTTGAAGTGCGCCCGCTCAAATTCGGCGCGGCGGTGTGATAAAGCCTGTTCTCGAAAAGAAAGGCGTCGCCCGCGCTCAGTTTCAGGTCGCAGAGTTCCACGTCTTCCGGGTCAATCCGGCCTTTGCGAATGGCTAAAGGCTCGGTCCTGAGGTGGCTCTTGCGGGCCAGCAGGGTCATGCCCGAGTCGGGCTCGTGAAAGTCCGTCAGGCAGTAACAGATTTTGACGCCGACGCGCGGCAAGCCTTCGTGGCCCAGGTCCTGCGGGATGCGTATGTCTCTATGCCAGCCGCGACGGAAGCGCGGGGCGTCCGGGCTTTCGGGCCGCTTGCAGATGAGCGCCGTCGAATGCAGATGTATGTTGGGGCTGAGCAACTGCACGACCAGCGGCACGGTTGACGAATGAGAGACCAGCTCGAAGAGCGCTTTTTCTCTGAGCAGGCCGGGGCGCAAATCCAGGTGATTATACTCGGGCCGATTGAGAACCTGCGGCTTGTTGAGAAAGACGCTCGCCAGCCGGTCGCACGCGTCGAGCAGGCGCGCGGCCGCCCCACGGTCGAGGGCGTCGCGCACGACCAGAAACCCGTCCTCGTCAAAGGACTGTCGCTGCTCGGGTGTGAGGGGAACGAAATTCATCGGCGTTATCCTTCGAGCCCTTCGCATCTAGCCAGCTTCACGGCCGTGTCAGTGCGCGCACGCTCCAACTCCCTGGGGATTTTGCCGGCGGGCCAGTCGAGCTTGAGCGACCGCTCCAACACTTCCAGCCGGCCCCACAGGAAGCGGAACTGCTGCGCGATAGTGCGTGTCTTTCCGGGCGTGGCACGTTCGGGGCGCGTGCCGTCATCAAATTGCCGGACGTGGGACCAGACTTCCGGCAGGACGGCGACGCGGCAGTTGTAGAAGATGCGGATTTCGAGGTCCCAATCTTCATGTGACGTGAGGTCGTCGTCGAACAAAGGCCCGTCGCCCAACCGGGCCAGCGCGCTGCGCCGCAGCGTCATGGAGCAGGTCGAGACGGCGCTTCGGTGCGCCCAGACCGGGTGGACATCGCTCGCCCAGCAAACGTCGCCGCCGGAAAACTTCAGCAGCCCGCTCGACTTGAAGCGGCTCATCTCCTGTTGCTCGCCTTCGATGAAATAGAGATTGTCCGAGATGACGGCTTCCGCGTTCGGCAAAAGCTCGAACACGCGCAACTCCGCGTCGAGCTTGCCCGGCAGCCAGAGGTCGTCGGAATCCAGGAACGCGAGCAGTTCTCCCGTCGCCAGGTGCACGCCGGCGTTTCGCGCCGCACGCACGCCGCCACGCCGCGGCAGGCGCAGCAGCTTGACGGCTGGCCCAAAACGCTCCGCGAGCACGCCGCACGTATCGTCCGTGGAGCCGTCGTCAACCACTATCACCTCGATTGCTCCCGGCCGCTGCGCGAGGGCGCTCTCGATGGCTTCGCAGACCAGCCGCGAGCGGTTCCAGGTCGGGATGACGACGGATAGAAGGGGGAGTTTCAAAGCCGTGTCCATAGTTGCTGAGTTTCGGGAACGATGGTCGAGTTCCCGAAAAATAAGGGTATGGCGCGCGCCGCCTCGCTTTGGAATCGGTCAGCAACGCCGACGCGGCGCACATACTCTAATTGGTTCCTGAGGCTCGTCGAATCACACAGCAATGCTGCATCTCGTCGTTGACGGGAGGCAGGATAGTAGCATGCGGGAACAGCCTCCTCATATATTTTTCGGTGTAAAAGACGTGGCACGTCCTCTGGCGCTCCGGCTCGTAAGGTTTAATCTGCTCCGTCTCCAGGTACAAATCTTCGCCGTTGACGAGCATGAACCAGTTCGCGCCCGCAGCCCTCTTCATCAGGCTTTCAATGTCTATGTCGAGGACGTTGCCCTTCTCACCCTCCAAAAAAATTTCTCGTTCGAGCCGCCACTGAAGGTTGTTCCCGCCGTAGCGCCCGGGCCAGGAGAAGTAATCCGGGTCAATAAACGTGAAGGCCAGTGCGCCGCCGTCGCTCAAGAGCGCTTCCAGCTCGTTGACCTGTTGGAGCATGTCCGACTGAGAGGTGTTGGTGAAGACCGAATAAGCGACGATGTAATCGAATTTCTGGCCCAGGCGTGGGAGCGGCAGCCGCGGCAGCCCGCGCGGGTTGAAGAAGAAGCAGTAACGGTCGTAAAAAATCCAGTGAGCCTCGGGGTAAGCCTGCTTCCCGCGCTCGATTGAGTCCTCGACAACGTCAACGCACCAGTAACGCTCGTGGTCTATGGTCGAGTTCGGGTCGCGCAGGATGTTGCCGACGTTCCCCCCGAAGTCAAGCACGTTCTTCCCGCGCCACGAGGAATCGCCCACTTGCAGCGAGAAGTAAGTGAACTGCCCCAGCTTTTGCGAGAGGAATGTCACCGTCGTCCTTCTTACAAATTTGACTCGTCTTCTTAGCGCCTTTGCGCCTTTGCGTGAAACTTAATCTCACGCAAAGACGCAAAGGCGCTAAGGAAGGCCGTGGTTTTAAAGTATCAAGCCGCGCGGTAAAAGAATTCGCGGTTAACGTAGTTCGAGCGGCCGCTGTCATCCAGAAACGTGTAATAGCCGACGATGACGAGCACGCCCTTGTTGATCCGCAGGTAGCTCTCGACGCTCATGAAGCCGAAGTCGAAAGTGGCCGTCAGGGCGACCGCGCGCTGCCCGGCCTCTTCTTCCAGGTTCGCCATCACGCGCGCGCGGGCCGTGGGCCAATTTACGGGGCCGTCCTCGCCGACGCCTGCGACGCGGACGCTGAAGTGATCGCCCTCCTGCTCGATGGTTATCTCGGCGATCCCGCTAGTCTCCGGGTCAGTGTTGGCCCAGCGTCCGGGCAGCTTGCCCGCGTTCAAAGTCCTCGTCGCGGGGTCCGCGAGCGCCGGGTGCAAATCGCCTGTCTGTTTGAACTCCAAAGTCTGTGCCAATTGAGAATCCTCCGGCCGAAGCGAGCGAAGGGGCGGCGCTAGTAGCGCCCGTGGGAGAGCGCGAAATATTCGCGCACGAAATAGTCCATGCGGCCGCTCGCGTCCTTGAAGCGGTGTAGCTGCGCGAGCACCATCAGGCCCTTGAGGAGCATCGCCTGAAGCTCTGTCTCGGCGAAGCCGAAGTCGTAACGGCACGTGAAACCTATGCCGGCGCGCGCGGACGGCGACGCCGAGAAGGGCTTTGCGTCCACCGTCCCCCAATCTATCAAACCTTCCGGGCCAATCGCGTAGACCTGAAGACTGAGCCGGCCGTCCTCCTCCGTCATCAGCAGCCGCGCGATGCCGCTCGTCTCGGGGTTCGAGTTGACCCACGTCCCCGGAAACGCCGACAAATCGAGCGGGCCGTCGTCAACGGGCACGCGATCACGAATTTGAGCGAACTGCATTCGCTAACCCCTTCTCAAGAGACTCTGATCCAACTGCGAATCATCAGGCGGTTTGAGGCGTCCGCGTTCACAATCGGCGTCCGCGAGTGAATCGTCCGCGTGTTGTCTGAAAAAAGCAGCTCGCCCTCGCCGAGCAGAAAGTCGAGCGTGCGCGGTGTCTGATTGATGACCCCCTCGAAGTCGTCCAACAGGGCGAGCACTTCGTCCGAGAGCCTGACCTCTTCGGACTCAAGGGCCAGATTAATCACGTCGCGCCGCCAGCACATGCGCCCCGAGTCGGTCAGCACCGTCCGCCACCTCAACCCGCCGCCGCAAAGATGTGACAGGCGCCACGGCACCGGCTCAGTTTCAAGAAGCTCAAGCGTTTTGGCCCCGAGCCGGCTCCGCACTTCGTCCCGCACGGTGTCCACGTCGAGGACTCTTGAGCGGCCGCCGCCCGAGTGGTCGGGGCGGACGCAGACCATCGAGATCAATTCAATGGGAATGGCCCAGTTCGCGGCGTCCGTGTGCAGCCTCTCGCTCTCGCGGCCCCCGCGCGGCGAATGTATGTCGGTCGCGGGCTGTATGTAATGCACGAGCTGCGCGCGCGGCTTCTTGTACGGGAGGGCCACCAACTGCCCGAAGGCGCGGTTGACGGCGACGAACACTCGGTTCCCTTCGTCGAAGCGCAGGCCGCCGACGACCACGCAGTAGGGCCAGCGTGCGATGTGCTCTCTGATTGACTCGACGAGCCAGTCGAAGCCGTCCGGGCTGATCTCGCGAACGTCGCGGCGCACCTGCTCCTGCAAGACGGGCGAGTAGAACTCCTTGTTATCGTAGAGCGGGAGGCGTTCGGCCCCTTCAAAGAGTTCGCGCGCCAGCGTGGGCGGCACAATGATTCTCGCCGTATCTGGAAACGGTGCGAGCATCTTCGGCGTCTGCTCCTGAGAGTATTCGGCGTTTCCGAAAAGGCTTCCATCCCATTGCAACACGAATTGCGGCACAGTCTATGAGACTGGCCCTGCGCTGTCAATAAAAACAGTAATAAGTGATAAGTGATAAGTGATAAGTGATAAGTTAAAGAAAGAAGTGTTACTTATCACTTATCACTTAATACACCTAACAAAACCGTGGCGTAAGCGGGCAAGGAAGCAGAAGAGGAGTCATGGAGGACAGAGCCATGGCGAAGGAGCTGTTGCCTGATGCGTTGTGGTTGCGGATCGCGCCGCTCATCCCGCCGGAAGCGTCGATAGCGAAGGTTAGCTGCCGTGAACTTGAATATCAGAACCTTCTGAGTCCTTAAGTTTTTTTATGTCATCTACACTTTTCAGGAAGACCGAGTTTTTCCAATCTGATTTGTCCATAGTATTACTCATCACATATTTTGTGACGTCATTAATGCCAGGCCAAAAGTCTGCATGTTCAGGCCAGTAGGCAGCAAAAATCTCGAATGTTTTCCTGCCCAAAAGAAGATCCGCAGGCTTCATTTGTTTTTCCATGAGCTCACCAGCCGCTTCGTCGGCTTCGTAAAAATACGGCGCAGTCCAGCCACCATATTTGAAGCCACTTGACGTATCTTCGTCGGGTCCACCAGGTGCCTGCATGACCCCGTCTAATGTAATAAATGATAAGACGATTATTTTCTCATAGCTACAGCCTCCAAAGTTTAATGTCTAAAACATTTTATCATTAGTTGTGTTTCGTCTGTGAAGT
This sequence comes from uncultured Acidobacteriota bacterium, assembly GCA_963711585.1. Lineage (GTDB taxonomy): Bacteria > Acidobacteriota > Blastocatellia > Pyrinomonadales > Pyrinomonadaceae > QHXM01. The sequence goes on from CAVQEU010000008.1 coordinate 61,630, forward strand.
GCCACTTTCAGAACACGAGTCTACTGGTGGCTAACAAACGGTTAATTCTATTCCTTGATGTCAGGGGATACTCTCGGTTTCCTAGGCTAACCGGTTCTGTTGGACATCCAACTCGTGAGAACAGTCAACCTGGACAGTCGCGCATTGCCCCTACTAAACTAAGGACATGACGATCAAGAGAATGGACCACGTCAGCGTCGTCGTCGACGACCTCCCAGCCGCCATTGCCTTCTTCACCACCCTCGGCATGGCGCGTGAAGGCGATGCGGCCGTCGAGGGCGATTGGGTGGATCGCATCAACGCGCTCGAAAGTGTCCAGGTCGACATCGTTATGATGCGAACCCCGGATGGGCACGGGAAGCTTGAGCTGACGAAGTTTCGCAATCCAAAACTGGTCGAGATCGAACCATTGATCGCACCGCCGAACACGCCGGGCCTCCGGAGCGTCATGTTTACAGTCGAAAGCGTCGACGACACTGTCGCTCGCATGCGCGCCCACGGCGCCGAACTTGTCGGCGAGGTGGCCCAGTACGAGGACAAGTACAGGCTCTGCTACATGCGAGGCCCTGCGGGCATCATCGTCTCGCTGGCCGAGGAACTCTTCTGACTCGGTTCACCCCCTTCGGGGACACCGGTGGCGCGCCTCAAGCGCTCCTTCTACTCGATACCCTGTTTGGCAACCATCCTTCTTTCTCGCCTGCTTGCGCCGCGGTTTTGTTAGGCGCACTTATTATTTATCACTGAGTTTTGGCAGCTTGAAGGCGCGCCAGGCGTTGAAGGCTGTCTGTTGGTCCGTGTCGGCCGGGGGATTGACGAGAGTGAGATGGCTGCAATCGGCGTGGCCGCGGACGCGGAGCATGGGCCTTTCGCGGTTCGTGGTCTGGTTGGTGACGAAGCGCACGATGAAGCCGACGCGCGGCTCGTCGGACGTGTTCGGGTTCGACCCGTGTACGATGTTGCTGTGGTGCAGCGACATCTCGCCCGGCCGCAGGATGAGGTCTACGGCCTCCGCCTCGTCCACGGACATCTCGACACGCTCGCCGCGCCTGTTCAGAAGATTGGGGTCGTCCCGTATGATTTGATGATCCATCAGGCCCCGCTTGTGAGAGCCCGGGACGACGCGCACGCAGCCGTTGGCGCGCACGCTCGGCGTGAGCGCGATCCACGCGGAGGTCGAAGGCGTCAGGTGCCAGCCCGAGTAAACGCTGTCCTGATGCCAGGAGACGTAGCTCGAATCCCGCGGCGGCTTGTAGAAGACGACAGTCGCCTCCACCAGGATGTCGGAGCCCAACACGCCTTCGACCGCGTTCAGGAGCGCGTCGTGCGTGACCAACTGGTAAGCCCAGTCGAAAAAGAGGTGCAGGTTATCGAACCGCTTGAGCGCGCCCGCCCCGCACTTGTCCGAGAGCGAATCGAGCGCGCCGCGGAACCGCGCGGCCTCGTCGGCCGAAAACACGCGCACGGGGAAGACGACGCCGTCGCGTTCGTACTGTTCCTGCTGCTGCCTGGTGAGTCCGGCGGTCACGGCCGCGCACCCTCCTCACGAGCGATGGGCCAAAACGAGGCGTAAGGAAAACGCGCGCATTGTAGCACCGGGCGCGTGATAAAAGAACAGTTAGTTGTGTTCCGCTTCGGATTACAATCTTAACCTTAAACAGAAATTTAGGCCGCCGCGCGCTCTGTGGGAATGCGGCTCGCGCGGCGGCCTTTCCGCACAGCCTGTCTCTTCCACGAAAACAAGCGTGCGGCGAGGGAGCGCACGGCCCACCCAAGCGTGCGCTCCCATTCTTAGCGGCGCTTACTTTTTCTTTGCCTGATTTTTTCGTGAACGCTGACAGGCGCATGGAACTTGGTTTGAGTCAGTCGGCCGGAAAAGTCAGATAATCGCCCGGCTCGCGCGCCTAGAATTTGCAGGAGCGGGCAAGGAACACGGCCGCGAGTAAGACCGCTGTCATTAGTGATTTTGGCCCGGTATTCTTCTCTTCTTTTCATCGTGAGCTTCCTTCGTGATGTGAAGACGCGCGCCTTTTGATATGATGGCGCGCGGTCTAGTCATTGAAAATTAGGCAACGGCAGAATGCGTCGTCTCAAGCCTCAACCTCAAAAGCTGAGTGATGAGCGCCGCCGTTGAGAAGAAAAGGCTACTTCTCACGGCGGACGATTTGAGCGGAGCACATTTTACTCTCAACAGAGAGAAGAGGCAAGGGCTGTGCTTTGTCAGGAGGATACTCCTGATGCGTAAAGCACGCCCGCGCCCGAAACGGTTGCCTGAAAAGCTCCGTTACAGATTCGGCTCGCGTTAGGACTGTCTCAGACTGAAATGCTCAGACGTTTGGGACTTGAAGAGGGGATGAAGTACGCAAGAATCTCGGAGTATGAGCAGGGGATTCGTGAGCCGTCTTTGCTGACTTTGCTTGAATATTCTCGCGTCGCGGGCATTCACATGGAAGTGCTCGCGGATGATGAGATGGACTTGCCTGGAAAGACTGAAAGTGAAGTAGCCGACTTTTTGTACTCAACTTAAAACTGGACCAGCTGCCGGAGCAGAAACAGCTTGACAGTTCCCGGCGGCGGGCATAGATTCTGACAGACCTTGTTGAGATGTTCCGTAGCGTCCAGACTACGCTACCTCACGAATTTATTCTTGCCGGAAGACTTCAGTTTTGAGCAGCCAGTTTCATCACGGAGAATCATGAGGAGTAAGAAGTCTCGCGCGCGCACGGTCTGTGAAATGAAAACCCGCTCGACAATCATGTTCGTCAAGCTTGCGTTAATTCTCGTCGCGCTCGTCGCCGTCAGTTCTCCGCGAGTCTGCGCGCAGCAGGACGCGCCGCAGCGCTACACGCGCGAGGGCGTCCGCATCGAATTCGAGATGGAGCCCGTGGCGCGAGGCCGTGGCTTGATGGAGGGCGCGGAGGCGACCGTCAGGTTTAAGATAACGGACCAGACTGCGGGCAAGGCTGTCACTAACCTGCGGCCCGCCGCGTGGATTGACCTTCGCGGGGGAGACAAAGCGACGGACGAGCGTGGGTGCCGCGAGAAAATCCAGTCGTTCCTACAGGCGAGCTTGAGCGACCGCCCGGACATAGACCTCAACTCTTATTTCATACTGGCCCTCAACCAGGAGCCCAACATCTCCGTCATAGACCCCTTGTCCGGCTTCGGCACGACCAAGCTCTACACGCTGGTCGCCCTCCAGAGCCCCGGCGAGGACTGGGTCCTGAGCGGCGACAAAAAGCGGCTCTACGTTTCCATGCCGCTCGCGGGCCAGGTCGCGGTCGTTGACACAGTCACCTGGAAAGTCGTCTCGAACGTCGCGGCCGGAACGAGACCGACGCGCCTCGCCTTGCAGCACGACGAGAAATATCTCTGGGTCGGGGATGACGGCGATGACAAGACGCAAGGGGGCGTCACCGCGATTGACACGACCGCGCTGAAGGCCGTGGCCCAAATCAACACGGGCGCGGGCCATCACGAAATCGCTCTCACGGACGACGACCGTTACGCCTTCGTGACGAACCGCGCGGCGGGGACGCTCTCCGTGATTGACGTGCGCGGGCTCAGTAAAGTCAAAGACCTCAGGACGGGCGCGTCGCCATCGGCCGTCGCCTTCTCGTCGCTCGGCAAGGCCGTTTACGTGGCCCACGAGACGGACGGGACGATAGCGGCGGTGGGCGGCGCGGGCCACGAAATTCTGGCACAGATGAAAGCACGGCCGGGCGTCGGCGCGCTCGGTTTCGCGCCGGGAGGCCGCTTCGGCTTCGTCGTCAACGGCGCGGCCAACGCGGTCCACATCTTCGACGTTTCCACGAACCGACTGGCCTACAACGTGCCCGTCGGCCCGAAGCCCGACCAACTCACTTTCACCAAAGACTTCGCCTACGTGCGTTCGACGGGCAGCGAGTTCGTCAGCATGATTAAGATTTCGGGAATCGGCGACAGGGGTTACGAGCCGGCCGTCAACCGCTTCCCGGCGGGCCAGCGCGCGCCGCAGGAGTCGCTCGCCACCTCGCACGCCGCATCCGTCGTCCAGGCCCCGGAGTCGGGCGCGGTGCTCGTGGCGAACCCGGCCGATAAGATGATCTACTTCTACACGGAGGGCATGGCCGCGCCGATGGGCAATTTCCAGAACTACAAGCGCGCCCCGCGCGCCGTGCTCGTCCTCAACAACAGTCTGGCCGAGACCTCGCCCGGCGTTTACACGACCACCGTCAGGTTCAACGGCCACGGCCATTACGACGTGCCATTCCTCCTCGACTCGCCGCGCATCGTCAACTGCTTCAGCGTCACGGTCGCGGAGAACCCGGACCTGCCGAAGAAGAAAGATGTCCCCATCCGCGTCGAGCCGCTTTTGAAGGACACAATCATGCGCGTCGGCGAGAGCTATCAACTGCGCTTTCGCGTGACGGACTCGGCCACGAACCGGCCGAAAGAGGTTCAGGACATGGGCGTACTCGTCTTCCTCGCGCCGGGCATCTGGCAGCAGCGCGAGTGGGCCAAGGCGGTCGGCGAGGGCGTCTACGAGATGACCTTCGTCCCGCCCAACGAGGGCGTTTACTACGTCTACTTCCAGGCCCCCTCGCTCGGAGTCCGGTTCAACCAGATTCCCTTCATCACCCTGCAAGCGGTGAAGGCGGGCGCGTCGTCCGAGGAGAAATAGATGATAAAAGCACTCATGAGAAAGCTGCCCAATTGGCACATAATGATTCTCGCCGCGACGGCCGTCCTGCTTTTCTGCGGCTCGCGGGCCGCGGCTCAGGACGGCAGGCAGCAGGCGTCGCAGAAGTATTTCACGGACGTTGTGCTCGTGAATCAGAACGGCGAGAAGATGCGTCTCTACACGGACCTGCTCAAAGACAAGGTGGTCGTCATCAACTTCTTCTTCGCCACCTGCCAGGGCACTTGCCTGCCCATGAACCGCAACATGCAAAAGGTCCAGGACATCTTCGGCGACCGCCTGGGGAAAGACGCTTACATCATCTCCATCAGCGTTGACCCGACCGTGGACACGCCCGCGCGCCTCAAGGAGTACGCGGGTAAGATCAGCGCGCGCCCCGGCTGGTACTTCATCACGGGCGACAAGGCGAACGTCGAGTTCGCGCTGAAAAAGCTGGGCCAGTACGTAGAGAACAGGGAAGACCACACCAACATCATCCTCGTCGGCAACGAGCGCACGGGGCTCTGGAAAAAAGCCTTTGGCCTGGCGAAGAGCGACGACCTGAACAAAGTCGTCGAAAGCGTCCTGAACGATCAACCGACCGTCGGTAAATAAAAGTCTTGCGTTTAAGCCGCACCTCAAAGCTACGCGCCGCTGCGATCTGCCTGACTTTGGTGGCGGGTCTCTTAGTGGCGCGTCCTTCCACACGGAGCGTGACGGCCCAGGCGTTTCTGGCACAGGAAGCGACCGCGCCCAACACGGCTACGGGGCTGACGCCGCAGGAAAAGCGCGGGAAGCAGATTTACGTGCAGGGCACCACCGCGGCGGGGCGCGAAATCCTGGCCTACGTCGGCGACGCCTCGATTGAAGTGCCGGGCAGCACTTTGCCCTGTGCCAATTGTCACGGGCTGGACGGGCAGGGGAAGCCGGAGGGCGGCGTCGTCCCGACGAACATTTCATGGGAAGTCCTGACCAAGCCATACGAAGTGACTCAACTGAGCGGGCGCAAGCGGCCGCCCTACACCGAGCGCGCCCTGGAGCTGGCGATGACGCGCGGGCTCGACCCGGCGGGTAACAAACTGCACGTCGCCATGCCGCGCTACCAGATGGCGCGCGAGGACATGGCGGACCTCGTCGCTTACCTGAAGCGCGTGGGCCAGGACCGTGACCCCGGCCTGACCGAGAAGAGCATCACCGTCGGGACGATTGTGCCGGTCAAGGGAGAACTGGCCGGCGTGGGCCAGGCCATCAGGGCCGCGCTGACGGCTTACTTCGACGATGTCAACGGCCGCGGCGGAATCTACAACCGCAAGGTCGAGCTGAAATTCATAGAGACGGCGGAGACGCCCGCGGCCACGGCCGCGAATCTCCGGCGCTCTCTTCAGGACGAACAGGTCTTCGTCCTCGCGAGCGCCTTCACCGCCGGGGCCGACAGGGAAATCGCCGCGCTCGCCGACGAACTGGGCGTGCCCGTAATTGGCCCATTGACGCTCTCGCCGCAGACAGGCCGCCCTTTGAACCGTCACGTCTTTTACTTGCTGTCGGGGATGGAGGAGCAGGCCCGCGCGCTCGTCAACTACGCTTCTCAGAAAGCGCAAGGCGATAAGACGGGCGTGCTGGTCGTCTACCCCGAAAGTGAACTCAACGCGGGCGTGGTCGCGGCAGTCAAAGACCAGTGCCAGAAAAACGCGTGTGGCCCAATCGAAACGCACGGCTACCAGCGCGCGCAGTTTGACGCGCAGGCCCTGGCAGGAAAATTCAGCAAGACCGGCAAGCAACTCGTGCTCTTCCTGGGCGCGGGCGAAGAGGCCGTGGCGTTGATGAGGGAGGCGGACAAGCTCAACTGGTCGCCGGCCGTTTACCTGACGGGGGCCGGGGGGAGCGGAATCATGGAAGCGCCTTTGAGCTTCAGCCGGAAAATTTATCTGGCCTTCCCGACCGCGCCCGCGGACCAGACGGCGGACGGCGTCAGAGAGTTTCGCGCGCTGGCGGCGAAGTACGGCCTGCCCAGGACTCACCTCGCCACGCAGCTTTCCGCGCAGGGCGCGGCGAAGATACTGGTCGAAGGTCTCAAGCGGGCGGGCCGTGACGTTAGCCGGGAGAAGCTGATTGAAACGCTCGAAGGGCTCGACCAGTTTGTGACGGGGCTGACACCGGCCGTCACCTACGGCCCGAACCGCCGCATCGGCGCAATGGGCGCGTACGTCGTGACGGTTGATTTGGAGAAGAAAGAGTTCGTGCCAGCGAGTGACTGGGTGAATGTAAATTGAGTCCGGGCGCGGACGAATCAAGTATTCGATGTGGAGAAATCTGATGAAGGTAAAGCTTATTCTAACGCTCGCGCTCGCCGCTTTGATGGTTTTTGGGCCAGTACCGAGCGGCGGCAATTCTTCGGCGGCCGGACAAACGCAGCGTAAGGGGCAGCGCAGGAAGGCGGCGCGCTACGAGTGTCCGATGCACCCGGAGGTCACTTCCCGCCGGCCGGGCAAATGTCCCAAGTGCGAGATGGCCCTGAGACTGGCGAAAAATAATGGCCCAGCGCAGACTACCGATGCGGCCGCGAGCGCGGCGAGCCCGCCGACTGAGGGCGCGGTCGCGGCCTCGTCTCTGCGCATCCCGGACGCGACCGTCTACAACCAGAACGGCCGGCGGCTCAATTTCTATACTGACCTCGTCAAAGGCAAGGTCGTCGCCATCAATTTCATCTTCACGACCTGCACCACCGTCTGCCCGCCTTTGACCGCGACCTTTCGCCGCGTCCAGCGCGAGCTGGGCGAGCACATGGGGCGCGACATAGAGTTGATTTCCGTCAGCGTTGACCCGACCGTGGACACCCCCGCGCGACTCTTCGACTTCGCCGAGAAGTTTAAGGTCGGGCCGGGCTGGACGTTCGTGACGGGCGACCAGGCGGAGATTGACTCGCTGCTAAAGGCGCTCGGCGTCGCGGTCGCGAATAAGAACGACCACACGCCGATGATCCTCGTCGGCAACGACGCGACCGGCTACTGGACGCGCGCCTACGGCCTCGCCTCACCGGACACGCTGGTCAAAGTAATCACCGGAGCCGCCGACCATAAGTAAAACGCGCCTCGAAACCTGAACTCAACCCTTTGCGTCTTACGTCTTAACTTTGCGCCTTTGCGAGAAACAGCCGGTTCACGCAAAGGCGCAATAAGAGAAAACTAAAGGCGCAAAGGGTTGATCGAGTCAGTATCTTGGGAGACCCACCGCCTCCTCTTTCGTCTTGTGATTCTCAAAGATGGCATGGTGCAGTCGCCGGACGACTGTGCCGACGCGGTCTTCGTTGAGGACCGAGACGAAGTTGTGGCTGGATGTGCTGCACCAGTTGAGCGTGGAGTCAACGTCCCTGAGTGAGTCGCGGAATTCGAGAGCACGCCCGCGCGCGTGTTGTAAGCCTTCGCCTACGCAGCAGACGATTGCGCGGTCTCTTCTGACCTCGATTGGGCCAGGCAGTCGCAAGTCCTGAAGGACGGACGGCAGCGCCCCGGCCTCTTCACACGCCAGGACGAATCGGTCCCCTGCGGTCGCCACCAGGTGAACGGCTGCTTGATGCCGGTCGGAGACTTTCTGGACGGCGTGCAGGAAGCCGTTGGCGGCAAAGCCCTGCGAGGAAGAGAACTCAGCGGTCGCAAATCCTGTCCGGCACGCGATGGCTTTGATCGAGCCGTGCGCCGCGTCAGAACTGGCACAGATGAGCGTGCCGACCTCTTCGGGCGCGCGCGAGTTGCAGATGCGCACGGGGATGCCCAGCTCGGCCGCGGGTTGAATCATTTTCGGGTGGAGTACCTTGGCCCCGAAGAGCGCCAGCTCGGCGGCTTCGCCGTAAGAGAGCTGCGGGACCGTGCGCGCCGTCTCTATCAGGCGCGGGTCCGCGGTCAGGACTCCGCTGACATCGGTCCAGATTTGAGTCTCGCGCGCGCCCAGGATAGCGCTGACGAGCGTCGCCGTGTAGTCGGAGCTGCCGCGCCCGAGCGTGGTCGTCACCCCCTCGACCGTGGCGGCGATAAATCCCCCCATGACGGGAATTCTCCCGGCCTTGAGCAGCGGCCCAAGCTCTGCGCGTGTGCGCCGCCGCGTCTCCTTTACGAGCGGCCGCGCCTGCCCGTGCGACGCGTCCGTCAGGATGCACCGGCGCGCGTCAACGTGTGTGGCCGGAAGCCCATGCTCAATCAGCACGGCCGCGAGCAGCCCGGCGGAGAGTCTCTCTCCGTAGGACGCGACGGCGTCCCGCAGGCGCTCTCGGGGCGTGCCGTTGGCGGCGACCGCCTTGAGCAGTTCCGCGATCTCGCGGCCGGCGCTTTCGACCATCGTGGTGACGCCGGCCCTCCCGGTCGCCCCCAACCGGCCGGCCACGCGCAGGTGACGTTCGAGGTGAGCTTCTACGAAATTTTGGGCCAGGCTCAGCTCCCCGCTTTCGGCTGCGCGCAGGCTATCCAGGAGCGCGTCCGTCACGCGGCTCATGGCGGAGACGACGACGACCAGCGGGCGCGCGCTTTCGTGAGAGCGGACGATGTGCGCCACCCTCTCGAAGGCGGGCCAGTCTTCGACAGAGGTTCCGCCAAACTTCATGACTGTGGCTTTGGCCGGCATGGCTTAATTCGTTTCAGAGAGACGAGGACTGGCCCAACTGCTCCTGTGAGAAGCCGCGACGGCCGAAGGGCTGAGGCTTCTCTACGCGAGGGTGCGGGCTCCGACTTCAAAAATCCAAAGGACTCGAACCCTGTGCTCGAAAGATTTTGGGGGCGCCGGACGGCGGCGCGCGGGCCGCAAGCGGCCAAATCTGCCGGCGCCGACTCCGGTCCAGGGCGTACGTGAGGCCAGAGATACTATGGCATCGCTCGCTAATTAGTCTACAGAATTTTTTTTGGCACAGTTAGAAAGTTATTTTGCAAGTTTTTTATTGACACTGAACAGGAGGAAGAGTTACGCTTTGCCCGCTTCATCGCGAATACGGGAAGTGTACCAGTTTTCTCACTTGACTTTTCACCATGCCGCTAACGAAGTCTTTTCGGTTCGTTAGTCTCACCTCCCATAAACGAGCACGGGTCGTTAGCTTGACAACCCAGCGTTCACAGCCCAGCAGGCCGTCGAATTCTAGGAGAAGAACATATGCCTACCCGACGCAAGACTCTCATCGGTCTTTTTAGCTGTTCGACCTTGCTCCTTTCTCTCGTCCTGCTCGCCGAGCGGGCGACTGCGCAAACGGCTGCCGCACCGGCAGAGGCGGCAACGGCTGGCCCAACGGCCGCCGACGCCGTGGCGATGAACGCCAAGACAGACTCGGCCGGGGCAGACGCCAAGGCCGACGCGCCGAAAGAGCAGCCGGCACCCGCGAAGGGGACGGCGGCCGCGGCGGCCCCGCCTGACTGCCGCAACGTGACGGCCGACGTGGTCGCGCTCTTCCAGCCCATCATGCTGAACCGCATGGGCGCGGCGATTCCGAACGGGCTGATGTTCGCGTTGGCGCAGGACCTGGACCCGTCCGGCAAGAGGCTCCGCCCCGGCAAGAGGCCGCGCCCGCTCGTGCTGCGCGCCAACGTCGGCGACTGCCTGACCATCAACTTCTGGAACCTCGTGCAGCCGCCGCCGACGCAGCCGCCGCCCGCTGTGCTCCCGACCCCGTCGCCCTCGCCTTCGCCCACCCCGCAGCCGACGCCGACGCCGCTCACTTTCCCCGACACGAAAGCCATCTCCGTTCACGTGCAGGGAATGGAGTGGGTCAAAGGCCCGCTGGACGACGGCTCCTACGTCGGCCTCAACAATTCGAGCCTGGCGAATCCCATTCCCGGCACCAACCCGCTGCCGGCCCCGACGCAGGTCTACAAACTTTACGCCAGGAAAGAGGGGACGTTCCTGCTCTACACGATGGGCGACACGAGCACGCAGGGCGACCAACTCGTGCGCGGACTCTTCGGCGCGATCAACATCCAGCCGCAGTATGCCGAGTGGTATCGCAGCCAGGTCTCTGCCGCCGAGATGGCGCTCGCCACCTACAGGGCCGACAGCCCCGGCGTGACTCTCAGCGATTGCAACAGCTCTAACCAGTGCACAATGACCCTCGCCAGCGGGAGCGGTCCGCCCGCCCATTTGAAAGTCATCAAGACGCCCGGCGGTTACCTGAACACGCTGGACAACCACCCGCTCATCAACTACAACGCCGTCTACCCGGCCGGCTCGAAGTGGGCCGACGGGACGCCGATCCCGCCGGGGACGCCAATCCTCCAGATGCTCAATACCGGCGGCAACCCGCTCACCAGCGGCGGCAAGCTCGTCTACAGCGATTTGACGGCCATGATCACGGGGCCGAACACCGGCCGCTTCCACGGGACGACGGGACCCAACAATCCTGAGCCGCCCTGCAATGCGGAGAAGAATCCGAAGCTGCCGCCGGGAGTCCCGGACCCGCTGTTTTGTGCCAACCCGGCCGCGCCCGACCGCAAGCAGCCCTACCGCGAGATCACGATCATGTACCACGGCGCGCTGGGCCAGGTCGCGATGCAGGCATTCCCCGTCTTCAACGACCCGGCGATGATTAATACCGTCCAGGCCGGCAACGACGCCTTCGCCATCAACTACGGCACGGGCGGCATCGGCGCGGAAATTTACGCCAACCGGCTCGGCGTCGGCCCGATGGGCGAATGCGTTGACTGCAAATACGAGGAGTTCTTCCTGAGCGCGTGGACGGTCGGCGACCCCGCGATGCTGGTTGACGTGCCCGCGAATTCCAATTTCGTCAACATGCAGAACCAGAGGGCACTCATCCCGCCCTGCAACACCAACCAGGCTTTTGAAGGCAATACGACCACTAATCCGCCCGGCGCTCCCAACCCAAATTGTGCCAACGCCAGGATTCCCAATCCCGCGAACCCGGGCGGGACCGCTCAGCCGTACACGCTCGTCCCGATGCCGAAGGCGACGAAAGCGTTCTTCCCCGAAGACCCGTCCAACGTCTACCACAGCTACATCAACGACCACGTCAAGTTCAGGATTCTGCACGGCGGCACTGACGTTAGCCACGTCCACCACCAGCACGCGCACCAGTGGTTGCAGTCGCCCAACAGCGACGAGTCCAGCTACCTTGACAGCCAGATGATCAGCCCCGGAGCCAGCTACACGTTGGAGATGACTTACAACGGCAGCGGCAACCGCAACAAGGTGGTCGGCGACTCCATCTTCCACTGCCACTTCTACCCGCACTTCGCCGCGGGGATGTGGGCCATGTGGCGCACGCACGACACGTTCGAGTCAGGGACTTACGTCTACCCCATGGGCTCCACGTATCCCGCGGGCACGATGCTCAACGGCAAGAACGTGGGTGGGCAGGACAGCAGCGGGGCGGTCGTCCCCGGCTCGCGCTCTCTGCCCGACGGCGAAATCGAATGGGGCGTCCCGAATCCGGCGCTCGTGCCGCTGCCGACCATCCCCATGGCTCCGCTCCCGGCCTACGCGCAGATTAATAAAGTCATCAGAGTTAACGGCCCGAACACCGTCAAGCTCAACACGCCGCTCGAACCCACGGTCAGCGGAGTGTGCCAGAACAACATGGTCAACGGCATGGACGTCATCGGCGGCTGTGCCAACGGACAGAACGTCAACGGCACGGTCATCAGCGGCCAGGTCGTCGTCGGCGGGACGTGCCAGAGCAACATGGTCAACGGCCTGACGGTCGTCGGCGGATGCGTCAACGGCCAGAGAGTGAACGGGACGGTCATCAACAGCCAGTTCGACGGCACGCAGATGACCGGCGAGTTGGTGCCCTCTAATAACAACCAGATAGAAAATCCGGGCTTCCCCTACTTCATCCCCGGCATCGCCGGCGCGCGCGCGCCGCACCCGCCGCTCGACTTCGCCGTTGACCCGACCAACGGCGGAGTCCAGGACGGCGGCCTGCCGCGCCACGTCGTCATCGGCGGCGAGATAGGCTACGAGCGTCACAACCAGTTCGACTGGAGCAAAGACCTCTCGAAGATGAACGCGACACGCCTTCCCGAAGAAGGGACGGCGGTCGAGCAGGCCGCGATGAGCTTCTTCGGCCAGCGTTGCTACGAGACTTACTTCCCGGACGGGACGAAGGGCAACTGCCCCTCGCCGTCTAGCACCCCGCCGCAGAGCACGCTGAACCAACCGCCCACGGGCTTCCTTCTCAACGGCCTGCCGCGGAAGAACCCCGCCGGCAACTCAGCCGAGAAACTCGGCGCGCAGCCTGGCGCACCGTTCGCAGACCCCGGAGTGGATGATAACGGCGGGCGCTGTTGGAACCCTGCGCCGCTACAAGGCGGCGGTCATCCAGTTGAACGTGGTCTTCAACAAGGAGAAATGGCACTACCCGCAGCAACGTATGCTCACGCTCTGGCAGGACGTGCAGCCTACCTACAAGTACAAGTATGGAAGTCCGGGCGGCCGGCGACCGGAGCCGCTGTTCTTCCGCGGCAACTCCGGGGACATCATCGAATATTGGCACACCAACCTCGTGCCTAATTACTATCTCGTTGACGACTTCCAGGTGCGCACCCCGACGGACATCATCGGGCAGCACATTCACCTCGTGAAGTTCGACGTGACGTCTTCGGACGGCGCGGCCAACGGCTACAACTACGAGGACGGGACCTACAGCCCGCAGGAGGTGCAGGAGATGGTCGCGGCGATTAACGCCGCCGGCGGGATGATGCAAAGCGGGAGTCAGACTTCGCTGACCTTGAAACCGCCGCCGAAGGAGATCATTGACTGTGCCGCCGACCCGAATAGCCCGTACTGCAAGGCTTGCACAGACCACCCGACGCCGACTTCCCGGCCGATGTGCCAAAGCTGGCTGGGCGCGCAGACGACCATTCAGCGCTGGTACATAGACCCGCTCGTTGACAACTCGAACACGGACCGCACGATGCGGACCACTTTCACACACGACCACTTCGGCCCGTCCACGCACCAGCAGGCGGGGCTCTACGCCGGGTTGCTCATCGAGCCGATGAATTCGGTCTGGAAGAATTCGGAGACGGGCGAGGTGATGCCGTCGCCCGCGCGCATGGATGGCGGCCCGACCAGTTGGAAGGCCGACATTCTGACCAGTAGAAAGGACCCCGTCACCGGCCTGGACGTTGACGTCAGCTTCCGCGAGTTCATGCTTGAGTTCCAGGACTTCCAACTCGCCTACAACGCGCAGAGCATCACGGCCCCGAGCGACAATCCGAACCAGGGGTGGAGGGACCAGTCGGACGCTATCCTGCCGCCGCCGACCCCGCAGTTGGTTAGCACCGTGCTCGGGCGCGGGCCTGGCACACACTCGGTCAACTACCTGAACGCTCCGCTCCCGTTCCGCGTCGGGCAGTTCGGCGACGTGTCTAACGCCTACGACTCGTCGGTCAAGCCGGCGAGTAACGCGCCGCCGGTCGGCGACCCGGACACGCCGCTGCTGCGCGCTTACCAGGGCGACAATGTCCAGATACGCATCCTCGTCGGGGCGCACGTCTTCTCGCACCAGTTCAACGTCGAGGGTCCGGTCTGGCCGGCCGAGCCCTTCTGGAAAGACTCTGGCTACCGCAGCGTTCAGGCGATGGGACTCTCCGAGCACTTCGAAATGCTCTTCCATGTCCCGTCCTCGGCGACGATGAACAGCAGCCGGAAGTGTCCCGACGGCACTTCGCAGGGCAACTGCGTGGACTTCCTCTACAGCCCGAGCCTTGATGAACTTGGGCTCGCCAATGGCATGTGGGGGCTCTTCCGCTCCTACGACCCGCGCAAGGGCGCGGACAAGTTGCAGTATTTGACGAACAACCCGAAGGACCCGAACGCCAACCTGGACTACTCGACCTGCCCGGCGAACTTGCCCGCGGAGAAGAAGCGGTCCTTCAACATCTTCGCCGTCGCCGCACAGAAGGCCGTCACTCCGATGCCCGGCCAAAGCAAGGGGCAGATTGTTTTCAACGACCGCGGCCTACGGGAGACTCCCCCGAAGCCGGACGAGACGCTGCACAACGGCCTCGGGATTATGTACGTCAGGGCCGAAGACCTGGTCTCTTCCACGCCTGGAACGCCCGGCTACGGCAAGCTCAAACCGGACGCGCCGATTGAGCCGCTCATCCTGCGCGCCGCCGCGGGCGACTGCATAGACGTCAAACTGACGAACTACATTGACCCGGATTCGGATGTCTTCGACTCGAAGTTCAAGTGGGCTCCGCCGTTCGACGGCCAGATCTACATGCGCGCGCCCTCCAAGAGGGTCGGGCTGCACCCGCAGCTTTTGGCCTACGACGGCGCGCTCAGCAACGGCGTCAACGTCGGCTGGAACAGCCAGGGGCAGCAGGACCAGTCTGTCGCCTTCGGGCAGACGGCGACCTATCAGTGGTACGCGGGCAAGATCGAGCGCGACCCGACGACGAAGGCCCTCGTCCACACGCCAATCGAGTTCGGCGCGCTCAATCTGTTCCCGACGGACCTCCCGTTCCAAAACATCAACGGGCTGTTCGGGAGCATGATCATCGAGCCGGCGGGCTCCACCTGGAAGTGCGACAAGACTGGGACGCCGGGCGGCGTGGATTGCGACACGGCGGCCACGACGCCGACGACGCGCGCACAGGCCACCGTCACGCTCAGCGACGGCTCGACGATTCCGCGACTTCGCGCTGATGATCAGCGACAACATAGTCATCTCGAAGTCAACTGCCGGCGGCCAGTTGAACACCAGCGCGGTCAACTACCGCACGGAGCCGATGGACTTCCGCTACAACAACCTCAACACGTCGGACTTCTCCTGCATGTTGTCGAACCAGTTGATGCAGAAAGGGAAGTTCCAGATTGACCCGGTGACCCCGCTCCTGACCGCGGACGTAGGCCAACCTGTCCGCTTCCGCATGACGCACCCGTTCGGGACCGGCACGTCTCAGGTCTTCACGGTTCACGGCCACGTCTGGCAGAAGAATCCCTACACGAGCAGCACGCCCGATATCGGCTCGACCACTATCGGCACCCAGCCGCTCTCGCAGTGGATCGGCTCGCGCGACAACCACGGCTCGTCGGACCATTTCGACGCCGTCATAGACAAGGCCGGCGGCGAATTCGGGCAGGCGGGCGACTATCTCTACACGGTCTTCCTGCCCCTCCAGGCTAAGGCCGGCCCGTGGGGCATCTTCCGTGTCGGCACGCCGCAGGCGACGCCCGCGACGCTCCCGGCGTGCACGCCGCCGCTCAAGCAGTCTGGGCCGCCTGCGCAGCCGAAGAGCAATCAGAGGGAGCTACAGCGGTTCATCAGGCAGCCGGAGAACAAGAGCGGGACGTTGAGACCTTAATCAGCAGTCTTGTCGCCGGGCGCGGCCGGGCCGGAGAGAATTTTGACTCTCTCTCCGGCCCGGCCGACCGGCCGATGGGCCAATATGCCAGCGGGCTCGCCCGTTGATTCCTCGTCCTCTAGCCGGGCGGCCCTTGGGCGGCCACGGGCTGAAGGACGAAAGCCATCCCGAAGATTCGGGAAAATCATCCTCGCCCATTCCCGGCACCACCTCTGTTCGATAGTCGGTGGCTCACAAGCGAGCGTCATCAGTGCCGTGTGAATAACCCATCCCTGGACCGCGCGTGGAATCAGGTGGCGCGGTTTCGGGTGAGCGAGTTCTGGTCGAGAAGAACGAGGCGACCACCCTCGATGCTCGTCAGCTCAGCCCCGGCGGGCTGAGCGACACGACGCGAGGTTCCTTTCAATCTAAGGAGGAAAGTTATGGGAGGTAAAAAGTATGACGGTGGCGGCGGCGACACCACAGACACCGTCTCTATCGTGATCAGCAGAAAGTGCGCGGAAGAACTAAACACCGCAATCCTTATCGCGCTCGGCATCACACCCGACCCGAAGAAGAAGAAGAAGAAGAAAGACAAGAAAGACAAGAAAGACAATAAGAAGCCTAAGGACAAAGGCAAGGACAGCAAGCCGAAGCCGAAGCCGAAACCGAAACCGAAGCCGAAGCCGAAGCCGAAGGATAAAGGCAAGCCGAAGCCTTACGCCAAGCCGAAACCTTACGGTAAGCCGACTGGCCCAGGCAAACCCAAAGGCGGCGGCAAACCTCCGGGTGGCCCGAAGCCCCTCGGCGGCACCCCGCCTAAGGGCGGCACGAAGGGCGGCGGCAAGCCTTCCGGCGGAAGTAAGAAGTTTAAATAGCGGCCCGCTCTTTCGAGTAAGTGCGGCCACTGGCCTCGGGATGAATGCGTGGGCGGCGCTCTTCTGACGCGCGGCCCACGCGCGGGGCCGGCCGCCACTCCCAAAGCCCCAATCCTCCTTGATCGTTGAGGGTTAGTAGACGTGCGCCCGGCGTCTACTAACTCTCCCGATGTGGACGAAGGCCGCAACGCCCTCGCCCACACAGAATCCTTTCGTCAGCCCGCACAAGTTTCAAAGGATGGGTGAGAGTCTAAGGCATGAATAATCCCGCAAGAGCCTCGCAGTTCTCGAAGCTGAATTACCTACGCGCTCTCCTGACAGCCGAGTTCAACCACGCGCGCCAGCCTTACGGCTTATTGAGCCAATTCCTACAGCACGAAGACTACAGCCGCGCCTTCTGCCTCAGCCTCCTCGCGCTCGCCAGGCGGCGCACGGGGGTCTCCTGGGACGTGAGGCGTCTCGCCATCCTCATGCTTGAACACCAGATGCTCAAGCTCGCCCCGGACCAGATTGACGAACACGACCTCCTGCTCACGCAGCTCGGACTCAAGCCCGCGCTCGGCACGGACGTTAACCTCGTCGGCTCGGTCCTGAAAGAAGGATACTCGACGACGGAGCTTCGCGGCTTCGTCCCGGAGCTTCGGCGCAGGCTCGAAAGACTGAACCGCGTTCACGCGCGAATTAAAGGGCGGCGCAGTTCCGAGCTGGCCCTGGGCGATTTCGTAGAGCTGTCCCGGCGCGAATGCAAGCTCACGCTCGCGCGCTACATCTTTAGTCCCGAAGAGGTCGTCGCGCGAATCCTCGGGCAGATGGAAGTGAGCGAAGGCATCAGGGACATTAACGCCGATGAGCCGCGCTACGTCGGCGGCGAAGTCAGGCGCTCGCTCGCCGTCCTGCCGGACTTCGAGGCCGCGATTGTGCGCAGGCTCTGCGAGTCTCCCAACATCTACTGGGTCACGGACGACACCAGCTCCGAAATCAACTCGCTGGTCGAATACCCGCTGACGACGGTCGTTCTCGTCGTCAAGCCGCCCGGCAGCGACCTGGAGTTCGAGATCAAGCGGGCCGGGCGCAAAGGCCCCAACCGCCTGCGCGTCGTCTACGCGCGCGACGGCTACACGGTCTCGCCCTCTCACCGCCTGGACGCCGGGAGCATGCTCTCGCTCCTGCGCTTCGAAACCAACTCGGCGATCAAGCTCGCGCTCATCTATCGCGCGACGCACGGGACGGAAGCCCCCCTGGCCGGCTATCTCGCCAGGAAAACTATCTTCACCGTCCCCGTGAAGAATTCCCAGGCGTCTGTGCTGAGCTACTTCACGGACGCGCGCATCTACGGCCAGGACTTCGACGAGATGCGCACGGCGATGGAAGAATCGGTCGCCGCGTTCAGGGAGGAGGGCTACACGACCCTGAACATCCCGCGGCGCGGCATCGGGCTCACCGCGCAATTCATCAGCGATGTCGCGCCGGCCCAAACAATCATCGCGGGCACGAGTTCGTTCCGGGTGGACAAGCTCGCCCGCTATCTTTCCGCGGAGGGGGCCGAGCGCTACTTCAAGCGCGGCCTGGGCGTCGCCTACACAAGGCACGACGCGAGGCGGCTGGCCGACGAGCTGCTGGAAGAGGTGCTCGGCGTCTACAGGCCGCCGAACGCCAGGTTCCAGAGTTACAGGCAATACGTGGAGGCCGCGCTCAACGTGGCGGAGAATCGCGCGCGGGCCGACGAAACTTACCTGTCGCTGCTGGAACAGCTCGGAAAATTCTGGGGGACGCTCATGGCGGTGCGCGGGTATTCGAGGGGCGAGTCCTTCGTTGCCAGAAACGTCGGCCTGAAGAGCGTGTGGCGCGACGGGGAGTGGCGCGTCCATGCCGTCTTCATGGACCACGACGCCCTCGTCCTCCCCGGCTTTGACAACGAAAACTTTCTGGCACAGGGCGCGATGCCCAACATACGTATGGACGAGCGTTACCTCTGGGGAGGCTCGAACCCGGCGCAGTGCGCCATCAGCGATGTGGGCTACCTGCGAAGCATTTACCGGACGAGCGACGACCTCAACGCGAAGGCGGAAATTCTGGCACACAAAGCCCTGAAGGACGCTTACACGAAGACCCGCCGCGAGGTCTTGAACAACCCCGACCTGCGGCAGATGTTCCACCCGACGTTCCTCAACCGCATCAACGACTGGGACGAGATTGTCACAGGCTACCTGCGCGTGCGCAATGACGAGCGGGCGTGCGCCGCCTGGCAGCGGCAGATGAAAAGGAAGCTCAACGAGAAACGCTACAGGCCGGGCGGGCTTGAGAATTATCTGGAAGTCATACGGAACTACCTGGGCTTCATCGAGAAATACGCGTTCCTCTTTGAAAACGCGTAAATCGTGAATCGTAAATCGTAAATCGACGAAACGGTCTTTCTTTTTCTATTTACGATTTACGATTCACGATTTACGAAACAGATACTTCCGCTTGAGTCGTTCGTAGAGGCAGGCCGGGTTGTACTGCGCGTTCTTATCCTGGCCCGCCGCCCTCCACATCTCGTTCCAGAGGTGAATCGCGTAAGTCGTCTCGCCGAACGTCGCCTCGAAGTCCGGCTCCAACACACTGTGCCATTCTGAGTAATCGAGCGGGCAGAAGACTTGAGACGGCTGCTTGCATTGCGAGAGCGAAAATTTGCCGACCGCCTCCGCCATCAGTCTCGGGCCTGTCTCCCCCCAGACTAACTTTTCCGGGTTCTTCTTTTGGCACACTCCCCACGCGTAAGCCATCACGGGGCTGCCGGCCGGCGCTTTGATGACCCCGCTCGTGACGACTTCTTCGCCGCGGCACATCTCGCTTGAGAAGACGTGTTCGTCCGCGAAGTCGAACGGCTTCAGGCAGACGATGTCCGTGTCGGCCCACCACCCGCCGCGCTCACCCAGTAGCTTGTAGCGGAAAAAATTGGCAAAGCCCGCGTAGCTCGCCTGGTGCTTGTACTGGAAGATGCTCGAAGCGGGTAAGATTTCGCCGGCATCCTTGAGGAGCGTCCCCGCTGGGACGTTCTTCATCTCGTCGTAAACGTATAGATGATAATCGTGCCCGTTCGACAGGAACGAAGAGACGGAGAGTTGTTCCATGACGGACAACTCCGTGCCGATCCACAGCCCTTGAATGATTCTGTTCGAGCCCTCTTCAGCCGCCATTACGCTCAATCTCTTTTCGGTACTCGGCGACGTAGTCGGCCGCCATTTTCAGATAATGATAATCCCGCATGGCTTTGGCGCGGCACGCCTGCGGCGGGACCTCCTCGATTCTCTGGACGGCCCGCACGTAGTCGTCATAATTGGCACAGACGAAACCCACGTCCGCGGAGATGACCTCGGGACACGCGCCACGGTCGCTACAGATGACGGGCGTGCCGGACATCAGGGCTTCGACCATCCCGAGGCCGAACGCCTCGTCCACCTTCGTCGGAAAGAGAAAGGCTTTCGCCCCGGCCAGAAGCTCGGCCTTCTCCCTGCCCTTCACGTCGCCGACGTACCGCGCCCCGATTTTCCGGCACATCTCCGCGACCCTGTTGATGGACTCGTAGTCAGAGCCCGTCCCGGCGATGACCAGCTCAAGGCCGAGTTCCTTCGCGAGCGTGAGCACCACGTCGAGCCCCTTCTTCGTCCCCCAGTCCATCGTGGACATGAAGAGAAAGTAGTCTTCCTTGGTCTCGGAGTAGATGTAGTTGGCCGGGTCAACGCCGTTGAGGACGTAGCGGTCGCGGCCATGCAATTGTGCCAGCGTGCGCGAGACGAATATCCAGTTCTCCGTGGTCGGGTCGCGCTCAAGCCCGCGCGCCTTGAGGTCCAGGTGGCAGGTCGTGACCCAGGGTAGCCCTCGCGCCTGCATCTCCGCGACCAAATCACCGTCACGCCCGGCGATGGTGTGCAGGATGTCAACGTCCGCCCTGAATTCGGAGAGCAGCGTGACGCCGTCGGGCAGGGGCTTTTCGGCGCCCTGCGGCAGCAGGTAGAAAACTTCGTGGCCCAGTTCCGCCAGACCCTTGACCAGCATGTCGTGCAGGTAGAAGGCAGAGCCCGAGGGGAACGCCTTGGGGTGCGCCCCCGCGCCCACTTCGCCGAAGGCAGGGTACTTGTGAGTTGATGGCAGCAAGAGTCTCATCTTATTTCCCCGCGTCGGGTAGCCGGCTGAGGCCGTCAACGCAGGCGAGCCAGCGCCCGTCCGCCACGGGATGCGGGTCAACGTGGTGCATCCCGACGGCGTTCCATCCGCTGCCGCTCCCCTGAAGGACAGGGCTGTGCGGGTGCTCCTCCTCGCTGTAACTCGCGCCCGCCAACTGGCGAATCTCGAACGCCCGAACTTGCGAGCCGTAGCTCGGAAAGCAGACCTGGGAAAAACGCGTGACCTCGCGGCCCGTGACCAGCACGCGCCCGCCGGGTCGGGCCGACAAGTTGTCCTCCTCGACGATGGGGCTCGCCGGGTGCTCGGCCCATGTGCCCGTCAGCGAGCCCGAGCGAAAGAGGCGGAGCGTGTCGTGCCTGTAAGGAGTCGAGCAGGCGAAGAGCCACCAGTGGTCTTCGAAGTAAAAGATCGAAGGGTCCGCGAACGTCCCTTCGAACAACGGGCCGAGGTAGGCCCACTCAGTCGGGAAGGCCGTGGCCCTGTAGAGCCGCACGGCGTTCGCCCCGAGAGTTTCGGGAATCATGTAGTGCTCGCCCGCCCACTCGAAGACATAAGGGTAAGAGAGGTGGAAGGGCTCGGCCAGGACGATCTGCCTGTAAGACCAGACTAAACCGTCCACGCTCTGTGCCAATCCTATCTCGCCCCTTTGAGTCTGCCGGTTCATCACCTCAAAGAACATGTACCACGTCGTGCCGCGCCGGGCCATGAAAGGGTCGGCCACAAATTCTGCGGGCACGTCTGTGACGTGACGGCTCGTGAGGACGGGGTTGGAAACCCCTTTGTGCGGGAAGAGCTGAAAAGGCGACTCGCCCGCGTAGATTCCGATTGACCACATGGACGCTCTCCGAGTGTTGATGCGCCTAGCCTTGAAAGAGACGCCGGACGGGGTTGGGCGACTGGTAGACCCTGAGCCGTTGGGCCACTTTCTCCGAGGTGCGGTCGAATCCAGCGCCGTCCGCCCCATCCCACCCGCCGATTAACAGCATCCCTCTTTTCGTGAAGATGCAGCACGAGCCGCACGCGTCCCGTTTGGGGCGCGGCCTGTAGTTGCCGTTGTAGTCCCAGCGCAGGTCGTCTCTCAGAATCCTGCGCGTGTCGTCTTCGTCCAGGTCCCAGATTTCCCGGAAGCCGCTGGCGAAATCGTATTCGCGGCACTTCAGCAAGTTGGCCTTGATGTCTTCGCGCGTGAGGAAGACATCGCTATCCATGAAGATAAAGAACTCCTTGTCGCGCTCGAACATCTCGAAGCCGCGGCCGAAAGCGCGGCTCCGCCCGCCGTCCCTTAAAAAAAGGTGGCGACAGTTGGGCGGCAGATTGTCGGGCGCGAGCGCCGAGGCGTCGCCCTGCTCGACGATGAGGAGCGCGACGGTCGGCAGCTTTTTATAAAAATAGTCGGCGATGAACTTCAGGTTCCGCTCGGCCTTCGGTCCCGCGCCGCGGTGGAAGATGACGGCGGCCGTGCTTCTCAAAACGTCGTCCATCTCCTCGCCCCAGAGGACGAGCGATTCCCTGAGCCACCAGAGATTAATATGCTCGTCCGTCACGTCCGAGTAATCTTCTTCAACCCACGCCAGGTGCGGCATGAAGCAGTAGGAGTTGAAACGCTTCTGCAACTCCCTGTTGTTCTCGTCGAGCGCCCCGCGCGCTCTCTGGTTTAATTCGATGAAGCCGTCGTAAATCGTGCGCTTCATCGCGTAGGCGTAGGTCGAGAGCGAATGAGCTATCTTGATGACGTTGTCGGCCACGCGCACAAGCGGCAAGTAGTGTATGCCGCCGAAGAGGAGCATGTCCCAGTCCGCGGGCAGTTGCTCTATGAAGCGTGGAAACTTAGTGCTGAACTGAGGGTCGAGCACCGTGTCGTCCTCAAAAATCAGGACGCTGGGCCAATTCTCCCGGCGGGCCTGCTCGACCACGGCGCGGTGGCTCCGCAGGCAGCCGTAAGCCCCGCGGGAAGCGGCCCAGTCTGGGGGCGGCGTCAAAGTCCTTCCGTCCAGCGCGGGAAAGCGGACGACGCCGTCAATCTCGTGCCGCGCGAATCTGGCACACATACGCTCCCAGCGGTCGCCCCGCTTGTCCAGATTGATGCACACCTTGTGCGGGAAAAAATCGTTAAGGCTCATTGGCGACGAAGCGGCCGGAGCCGCGTCCTTTATCAAGCTACACACACCTCGTTTATCTGCCTCGCGCGCTCAGTGGTCTTGTGTCTGGCCCAGACCAACTCCTGCCCGCGCCTCCTGATCTCGTCCACCTCCGCGCGATTCCTCTCGTCCAGCACGTACCTGACACGCTCTTCCAGGTTCTCCTTCGAGACGGGGAGGTAGTGAACGTCTTTAATAAACCCGAGTCTTTCGAGCGGCCCGCCGACCGCTTCGTCCGCCAGGAGCAAAGCGCCCGTGGCCGGAATCTCGAAGTATTTGGCGACTACGTAATTGAAGCTCAGGCTGTCTGTGAACGCGGCGCGGTGCCTGTTGATTCTTTCCGCGTAGCTGCGGCCCACGTCACCGTTTTTTTGTTCGTAATCGTGACCGCAGTGATACCCCGGATGCTGATGGTAAGCCACTGCGTAGACGCCGCGCTCGTGCAGCAACTTCATCTGCTGGCGCAAGGGGTAATGTGCGCTGACGGCCCCGCTCAGGAGAATCGAATTCTCCGGGTCGGAATTGTACGGGACCAGAAAATCGGGCGAAGCCGAGTGCGGAACCCAGATCACCTGCTTGAAGCCCGCGAGCGCCGGGTAGAACTTCTCCCAGACATAACCGTAGGTCGCAAGCACCGCGTGGCAAAAGGCGAAGGTGACGAGCTTCCTCTGCCTCATTACATCGCTCCACCAATGCAGATCGTCCGCGAAGATATACTTCTTGCACTCAAGCCAGCGCATGTCGAACCCGCGTAGCGCCAACGTGTCGTAACCCTCCCAAAACAGGATGACTTCGGGCAACTCGCCGACCTCTTCCAGAATTATCTCCTTAATTTTCCTCCGCCTGTCCCGCAAGCTGTACATCTCCATCTGCCGCCAGCCGTATTTATCAATCAGCTCCTTCATCACGTAGAAGAACTCTCTGCTGACGTAGCTTCGCAAGGCCCGCAGTGGTGACACGATGAGCTTCATTAAAACTGGCCCAGGGGGGACGCTGCCATTTTTATCAGCTCGTCCCTGTCAGGTATCGCGAAGCTGTAACCGCCGAGGCGCGGCGCGTCGTCCGGCGGGCGACCGTTCTTCGTCCCGCGCAGATAGAAAGCGCCTTCGAGCCGCCCGATTGGCGGGAAGGTGCGTATGTCCTCGAAATCAATGGCGGGCTCGCCCCGTTCGTCTTGGGCCAGCCGCGCGCGGACCTCGCCGTGGCTCAGCCAGCCGTCCGTCGTAAAACGATAACGCAGCGCCGCGATTTGCCGCCTCGTCAGGCGCGGCAGGTTCTGAAGCGCCGTCAGGTAAGCGCCGCCCTCGCGCCGCACAGGGACGCGGACGTGCAGCCGGCGGGTCTGCACGCGGTCGTTCCATGAGCGGACGGAATAAGAGACGCCGTCAATCGTCCTCATCTCCGTTTCGATTCCGCCGCCGGCGATGCTCCGCGCCTCACCCTGAAAGAGCAGCCCTTCGACGCTGCGCAGCGAGACACGGATTCTGCGGTCAACGGCCTCTTGTATCACGCGCGCGTCGCCGGTCGTCTTGTACGCCGCGACCGATTTGTTCAACTCCTCGAAGAGCCTCTTGGAATAGAGCGCGTCGAGCGGTTGATTCTCGAACGCCGCGCGCGCCTTGATGGAAGACCGCATACACGGCAGGTCGCCGTAGTACTCCTTCGCGTGACTCTCACAAGCGCGCATCAATTCGCCGTAGAGCGCGGCGAACTCTTCAATCAACACTTCGACAATCCGCAGCTTGTGCGCGACTTGATGAGGGTTGCCTTTGATGATCGGCTTCAGGGCCGCGCGAATGTCGGCGGCGTGGCCCGCGCGCGGGGCGGCGAAATACTTTCGCGGGAAACACGAAAGGAGATTGAAGACATCCAGGCCGGAGACGGATTCGACCAGCGAACGCGAAACACTCGCGCCGCCCTGATTCTTCAACGCGGCCATCCTGAGAATCAAATCCATGAAGCGCCGTGCCAGGTCCGCCTGCTCGGCCTGCAAATGGGCGGCCAACTCCGTCTTCAGGCCGACCGCGCACAGCAATTTCACCTGTAGATGCCGGTCGTACGCTTTGCACATCTCGCCACAAAAATCTATGTGCTTCGCCTTGAGCCGCTGGCGGTCGGGCTGAGGGATAGAGCGGACGAGTTTACGATAGACGGGGGCCAGGCGGGACGCGCGCTCTATGTGCTCTCTGCCGAAAACGGAGTCTGGAAAGTCCAGCGCCCTGACGGGGGCCGTGCGCGGCTGCGCGGACTGTGTGGGCAGGTCCAGCATCGCACCGCTCAACTCCATGTTCGACGAGCTGAGCGCGCCGTGAATCATGCGCCAGCGGAACTGCTCCGCTGCGGTCCGCGCGTGGTCGTCTATGACGCGGAGCATGGTCGCCCGCAGGTCCGGGAGGTCTGCGCCCGTCGCCGCGTCGCGGTGGGTGACGAGTTGCCCGGTGGCCCTGGTCATCCTGACGAATTTTTCCAGCAGAGAGTTGTTTTGCGGGTGCGTGATGAGCAAGTGGGCCGGGCGCAGTTGTGTGCCAGTACGAACTATGAGCGCGATGGGCTTTCTCTCGCCGGAGGGGAAAGTGACGTGCCTGCCCTGGTCAATGACCGCGACCGCGCGAGTCGAGCCGAGCGTAAAGAGATTTTCATTTACCTCTCCGAAGACGGCTTCGCACAAACAGTCGTCCATGTGCACGCCGCCGTGAGAGTGTACGAAGTCCTTGGGGTCGTTCCTGAAGAGGGGTGTGAACCCTATGCCCTTGATGTATAGATTCCCGTAGGGCAGGAAGCCTGCGCGCGCAGCCCCGAGGGCCGGGCGGACGCCGTCGCCGCCGTATTTGTCCGCGTACAGGCGGACGCTCTTCACGCCCTCCATGTCCTCGCCGGGCTTGACGGCGCGGAGACAGAAGGCGTCGAGCAATTGTTCGTGGAACTCAGGTGTCATAAGGTTCCAGGGCGGAACATCAAAGCCAAGCTCTCTAGCCAGCTCGAAGTTGCACCAGACGACGCGGCCCGGCGTTCTGAAGCAGACTACCTCCGCGAAAGAGTCCGGCCCGAGAACGTCGAGCGCCTCAGACGCCCCGGCGCGGCCAGACGCGGCCCGCCCCTGTGGGCATTCCAATCCGCGGGCCTTCAGCGTCGCTTTCTTAACTGTCCTGCAAGCTGATCTCATCGAGCCGCGACCGCACCAGGGTATGAATGCGTTGGGCGCAGTTGACGTAAGCGTCGAGCCCTTTGCCGATGGGGTCTTCAATGTCGCCGTCGGGGTCCAGGCGGTGCGTCTTCTCGGCGGCGGCCGGGAACTGACTGATGACCGCGGTGCGGTGGGCTTCGGTCATGCAGAAGATGCGCTCGACCTCGTGTGCCAATTCGACGGTCAGGCTGCGCGCGCTGTGCGGGAGTACGGGGATGTTCATCATGCGTAGTGCCTGCTGCGCCTCCGGCATCAGCGGCGCTCCGACCCTGGCGGAAAGTCCGGCGCTCTGCGCCTGTGCGCGCGCGCTCCCCAGATTCTCGAACGGTATCTTCAAACGCGCGGCGATCTCGGCGTTGCCTATGTTGGCGGCGATGGGCGAGCGGCAGGTGTTGCCGCTACAGACGAACAAAAATATCTGTCGCAGCCCGTCGAATTGTTCCCCAGTCTCCACACGCGCGGCGGGCGTCTGCCCGGCCAGCATCTCTTGCAGTCCCGGCTGTGCCACGGGCTTCTGTTTCCCGAAGCCGCCCGCGAAATCCAGCAACATACGGTAGGCGTTAACGAGCGAGCCTTTGAGCGTGGCCCAGGAGCGCCCAACGTGATGCAGCGGCGAGAGGAAGAGGAGCGCGACGACGATGAGGCCGGCGCTGCCGAGTTGAGCGTTGCTCGGCAGGTTTTGACCCAGAAACAGCGTGAGCACGAATGACGCAAAGACGCCCGCGAGCAAACTGGCACAGCGGTTCAGCGGGACGCAGAAAGTGTTCTCGCGGCAGTCCAGGTAAATGAGAGTCCCGAAACAGTAGAGGCAGGCGTAGAGCGCGCCGATGATGAGGGCCGGGATCGTAAAGCCGCTGGCGAAGAAATTCGTAAAGCCGTCGCGCAGTTCCAGCATGATTTGGCCTTTGCCGACGAGCGCGAAGACGGCAGGGATAAGCACCAGGAGCGGCATCGCGACCATCACTTCTTCGACGAAATAGCGACGGGTCACGTTCACATCGGTCGTTTTCGCCAGCCCGTTGATGCAGGGAAGGCGGAGCAGGTAGCCCACCAGGTAGGCCATGATGGTCAGCGCCGCGACGTTGGTCAGCCGGTAGTTGTTGACATCCATCAAGGCGACGAGCAGGGCCGCCACGCTCAGCCCCAAGGCAGTCCAGGAGAACCAGCGGACAGGTCGCTTGAACAAACGGTCTACGACGGGCGCGATGCTCAACACGCCCGCGCGCATCAGCACCAGCGCGAAGAGGATGGAGACTCCTGTGAAGGTGAAGGCGAGCGTCGTCGTCCCGATGATGATCGCCGTGCCGAGGCCGGAGAGAAAGACCAGCCTGTCCGGGAACGGCACGCGCACGCCGAAAAATTCACGACGGCCCGCATACTTCCACCAGCCCAGGACCGAGATGATGACGGGCAAGGTTATCGCCGTCGAGATGACGACCGCGGGCAGCAAACGGAAGCCCGAGACGCCTCCGCCGAGCCCAGGCCAGAGCCCCGTGGTGGTGATTTTGATGAGGGCGCTGTAAGGGGCGTAGGAGATGAAGTAGCCGAGGGCCAGCCCCCAGATGACCAGTTTGAAGTTGACGCTCCAGTTGATGCCATTTTTACTCACCCTATTCCCGTGCGGGTCCGAAAGCCGAGGTCAGTTCACCCGGTCACGGTTTGTAGAAGGACGGGTCGTGCGTCAGGCCCAGGACGGACTTGCCGATCATCGCTAGGATGTGATCGTCGTTGTCGTGGCGGACGTAAAAAGAGAGGTCGCGGTAGATGCGCTCCAACGCGCTCGGGCGATTCAGACACCGCGCGCCGCAGGCTCGTATGCAGTGCTTGACCGTCTCTTCCGCCAAATGCTCGACCACGTGGCGCGCGCGGCTCCCGGCGATCTGCGCCTCCGCGTACTTGCCCGTCTCCCAGAGCCTCGCGACGTGCCTGAGCCACAGGTGCGCCGTCTCCACGTTGACGGACATCTGGCCTATGTGATGTTGGACGTAAGGGTCGTCCACCTTGCGCTGCGTGGTGACGTATTCGAGGGCGTAGTCGTAGGCCGCCTCGGCTGCCCCCAGGAAGGTCGCGGCGTAGTGAGGGATGAAGCAGGTCTGCCAGCCCTCCTTGATGTACTGGCCCGGATAGCCGATTAAATTCTCATCGGGGATGAACGTCCGTCTGAAGTTGACGAGATAGCTGACGGTCGCGCGCATCCCGATTGGGTCCCACCACGAGCCGTCGAACTCGACGGTCGGGTCCGAGAGGTCGCAGGCCATGAGGAGTTGCGTGTCCAGAGACTCGGCCGTGGCGTGGCGGACGCCGCCCGGCCCGGCCGTGTTGACCAGAAGAATGGCCCAGTCAGCCCCGCCCGCGCTGGTCGAGAAGACCTTGTTGCCTTCGACGACGTAGCCGCCTTCGACCTTTTCGACGTAAGTCCCGAAGCGGCGCGTCTCGCCCGGCGCGCGCGACTGCGGCTCGCCGCTCCAGGCGACCCACTTGTCGCCGCGCTCGACGACCGACTTGAACCAGCGCGCTTTCTGCTCATCATTCGCCATTCCGTCCAACAGCACGAGCGAGTTGACGTGTCCCTCCCAGCAGCGCGCCAGCGAGAGGTCCGCCTTGGCGATCTCCTTGGTCATCATCCAGAGCGTGAAGACATCGCCGCGATATGGCCCAAGGCCCAGGCCGCCGTACTCGACGGGGGCGACCGGCGCGATTAACCCGGCGTCGAACAGGTCAACGAAATCCTCTGTGGGGAAGGCAGCCGCCAGATCGTAATCGGCCGCGCGCGGCGCAAACTTCTCGCGGGCCAATTCTCTGACGCGGTCAACCAGCGCCTGACGGTCGCACGCAAGATCGAGTTGGGTTTCGATGGCAGCCACCTCCTAAAACATCAGTACCGCCTGCGGTAGCGGGCGGGTCTCAAAGCTTGCGATACCCGCCCGCTACCGCAGGCGGTACTGACCTGAGTTCATCATTCCGCATTCATCATTTCTTCTTCCATGCCTAGCTTCTCGCGCATCAGATGAATTGGCATCTCGCGGCCCGTCATCATCTGAAACTGGCGCAGCACCTGGGCCAGCAACACCTCGCGCCCGTCAACAGTCATGCGGTCGAGCGCCAGCGCGCCCGCGACCAGCGGCGTCGGCTCGAAGCCGTAAACCAGATCAATCACCACGGAATCCCTGTCAAGCGTCTCGACATGAAATGGGGACGCGCCGTCGTCGCGCCCGACAGGCGTGGCATTGACCACTATGTCGTAGCCGCGTGCGCTGAATTCCTGTAGAGGCGCGTAAGGAAGGTCCAGGAGTCTGGACGCGTACTGGCCGCGCTCGGGGCCGCGGTTGACCAGCGTGACTCCGGCCCCGGACTGGTCGAGCGCCGTGGCGATGGCGCGGCCCGCGCCGCCGCAGCCGATGACGGCCGCGCGCCTCTGCTTCATGCGGACCTTGTGCTCGCGGCCCGCCATGAAGACGACCTCCGGGTCCGTCGTGTCCGCGCACCAAGAGCCGTTGTCGCGCACGAGGATGTTGACGGACTCGGCACGCCGCGACATGGGGCTGACCTTCCGCGTGGTCAGCAGCGCGGCCTCCTTGTGCGGGGAGGTGACCGTCAGACCCTTGACTGCCAGGTTCAGGGACTTTAAGACCTCGCTCTCGGCCACCTCGTCCCAGAACTCTTTGAAAGACTCCGCGCGGAATGGCACAAAAAGCGCGGGGTGCTTCAACCCTCTGTAGGCGGCGTTGTGCAGGCGCGGCGAGAGCGACTTGAAGACCTGGCTCCCGACGATGCCGTAGAGTCCTTCGAAGGGCTCTACGTGCGGGAACCCGTAATCTTCAACCAGCCTGTCCACTGTCGGCTCTGCCGCCGTGTCCGTCCCGCTCGGGACGAGCCCGTAGACGAACGGCGCTCCCAGACGCGGCGCGACCAGACGGGTCCAGAATCCGAGCGGGCCGTCTGCGTAAGCGACCACGTCCGGGCGGCCGAGTCTGCCGAGCAGCGCCAGCGGCACGAGTTCGTCGCTGCCCTTCGCGGCCTTCACCGCGAGCTTATAAAATCGGGCGGGGACGGACGAGAGTTGGGCGAATTTTGCTTCGAGGTCGGGAAGATTTGCGGCCGGGCCATGCCAGGAGATGAGACGCTTCTCGACGGGGATTTGGGCCAGGAGGTCCGGGGAGAGGTCGCGCTCGGCTTCGAGTTCGACGAGGTCAAAAAAGCGGGCGGCGCGTTTCAATCTCTCGTGTCTCTGGTCCGGGGGGCCGTCGAAGTTGCCTCCCTCGGCGCGGCTCCGCAGTGTGTAAAGCAGCCGCCCCGCAAAGCGGTCGCGCAGCCAGTCCGGGTCAAGGTCTCCGGTGAAGTCCGCGCACACTTCCAGCCATTCGACCTCGACGGGAAGTGCCCCTATCTCCGCACCGTCCTGCGAGGGGGGAGACGTTAGAGTGGCGATGATGTTTATTCTAATCATAACGGACGACCGGGGGCGTCCTCGGTCACGACAGACAGTTTTTCAAGTGAGAAGGCGCTTCCCAGGATGATTAGGTCGGATGCCTTTTTGTGAGACTGACGAAAGTAAAGCGTTTTTGGCTCAGAAGTTTTCTGTGCCAAAAAATTCTCGCGAGGGTAAAGCCTGAAACATCCAAAGCCTAATCCTACGCTCCCGATATGTCAATGAAAATGTGGTCAACTGATTGTGTGACTCGTCGCAAGACCTCGCAGCAAATCTCGTTGCGGCCCGGTCGCTACGCGAACGTTCTGATAAGTATGGCGTATCGAGGCCCGAGTGGGTAAACTAAGCGCCGGCTTCGGGCGAATTGATATGCATTTAGGTATTGACGCTTCCAACCTGCGCAGCGGCGGGGCGAGCACACATCTTTCCGAATTGTTGAAGGCCGCCGAGCCGTTGGAGCACGGCATCGCGCGCGTCTTCGTCTGGGGAGGCCGGGACATCCTTGACCGCTTGCAGGGGCGCGAGTGGTTGGAGAGCGTGCACGAGCCTATGTTGGACGGGCCGCTCCCCGTGCGTGTCCTGTGGCAGCAGACGAGACTCGCGCGCCTGGCAAAAAAGGCTGCCTGCGACCTCTTGTTCGTCCCGGGCGGCACATACCTCGGAGACTTCAAGCCCTTCGTTACCATGTCGCGCAACATGCTGCCCTTTGACTTCTCGCAAGTGCGGCTCTACGGCGTGTCCGCGAAGGTCCTACGGTTCCTGCTGCTGCGCCTCAGTCAGACCAAGACGCTTCGCAAGGCCGACGGCACGATCTTTCTGAACGACTACACGCGCGCGCGGGTCGTCGGGAAGGTCTCGAAACTGAGCGGGCCGGACGCGGTTATCCCGCACGGCGTTTCCGTAAAATTCCGCGCGGCCCCAAAGCAGCAGAAGACGCTGAGCGCTTACTCGAAGAGCGAGCCGTTCAGGCTGCTTTACGTTTCGACCGTCGAGGCGTACAAGCACCAGTGGCACGTCGCCGAGGCGGTCTCGAAATTGGCACACGAAGGCGTCCCCGTCGTCCTGGAACTCGTGGGCCACGCGCACCCGCCCGCCCTCAAGCGTCTGCGGAGAGTCGTCAGGCGCTTGAACGCGGAGGAGTACGTACATTATCGCGGCCCCGTCCCTCACGCGGAGTTGCCGCTGGTTTACTCGCGCTCGGACGCCTTCATTTTCGCCTCCAGTTGTGAGAGTCAACCCAACATCCTGCTTGAAGCAATGACGGCCGGCCTGCCCATAGCCTGCTCGAATCAAGGCCCGATGCCGAAAATCCTGGGCGACGCCGGCATCTATTTCGACCCCGAAGACCCGGAAGAGATAGCGTCCGTGCTGCGCCATTTGATCGTCTCGCCGGACGCGCGCGAGATGTATTCGTCAATGGCTTACGAGCGGGTTCAAAGGTACACCTGGGAGCGCTGTGCCGACGAGACGTTCTCCTTCCTGCGGAAGATCGTTTGACGTACAACTTTTAAGGCGCGATGGCTTTGAAACCTGACGGCAGTTCGAACTCACCGTTGGTATTCCTTTCACGTCGCGGGTCTGTGCTTCGCACTGGCGATGCGCCTGATACCGCGCGGGCGCAGATTCGCGGCGGCCACGCGCATCGCGCGCAGGGCGTCACCCCTCATCAGCCGAACAGCGGCCTACAGGGAGCAGCGTAGGAATAACGTTGACGGCGTCCACGATATCGCGCTCCACTTCCTGCTGAACACCCTGACGAAGAATGGGACGAAGTTTGACCCCGCGATTGTCGTCAACGGGTTCGAGGGTCTTGAGCGTGCGCTGGCAACCGGCAAAGGCGTCTTGCTGATTGCGCCTCACACGGCGCTCAGCCTGTTGATAGTTCGTCTTGTTCACGACGCGGGATTAGACCCTATCGTCGTCGCCGTAGACCCGCAGATGCGCGTCAGCGGGACCAAAATAATGGCACAGACTGTCCGGCCCTCGCGGACGTTCCTCCTGGAGGTTCGGAGCAGACTGCGCGGCGGAAGGCTCGTCTGCGCGATGCCGGACAGGTGGGAGCACCAGGAGGGGAGGACAATCGAGTTCGCCACAGCCAACGGGCCGGTCATCATCGCCACCCCGCTCATGCATCTGGCCGCGCGGTGCGGGGCGGAAGTGCTCTTCGTTGCGACGCACTTCGACGGGCGCGGGGTAGCCGCGAACTTCGCCGCCCCCGCGCCCGAGTCGGCTGGCTCGGCGGACGCCATCACGCGGGATTTTATCGAGTTCGTCCGCGCGCACGTCGAGGAGCGTTCCGCGCGTGATCGTTAATTTAAGAACAGAAGAATGGAGAAGAGACTGATTAATCGTACCGTGAAGGAGAAGCTGCGAAGGCTTGCGGCGCGAGTTTCAGTCTTCTTTTCGAGCGGCCGGCGTCTGGTCGCGGCGGCGGCCGTGCTTCACGTCGCTTTAGCGGCCACACTGTTCTGGGCCGGCCGGGCGCAAATCGTTCCGAGTTTTCTGGACCGCGACGGCATCATGGAATCCTTCGCCTTCGATAGCTACGAGTATCAGCGCGGGGCCGTGCGGCTGGCGGGGATTTTGAAAGAGAGCGGCCTCAGGGCGTGGGCGGCGGAACCCGAGCCGGCGCACGTCAAGCTCATCGCAATCCAGTTCGCGCTCCTCAGCCCGCTCTTTGGCTACAGCACGTTGAGCGCCGAGCCGTTCAACCTCTTCTGCTACGTCGCCATCCTGTGCCTCGTCATGTTGCTGGGCCGCGAAGTCGGGGGACGTAGGGTCGGCCTCGCGGCGGCGGGCGTCGTTGCGCTGTGGCCCACTTTTCTCCTGCACACGACGCAGTTTCTAAAAGACCCTCTCTTCATCGTCGGCGCTCTCGCACTCATCCTGATCGTGACGACGTGGCTGACGCGAACTTACAACTGGGTGAGCGCCGCCGGCATGGGGGCGCTGATGACTGCGGCGACCGCGCTGCTCCTGCTCATACGTCACAAGTTCGGCGTGATAATTTTCGCGGTCGTGTTCTTCGCGTTCGCGCTGCTCGTCGTGCGCCAGGTGCTCGAAAGGCGGCTGCTGTACTGGAACCTAATCAGCCCGCTCTTAATCCTGGCCGTCGGGACGTTGACGATCTTTTCGCTGACCGCCACCGGCCACAAGCTCAAACAGTATCCTTCGAGCCGGGGCGGTCAACTCAAAGCGGTCGCCGGCCCCGGCAAGCAGGCCCCCGCGGTGATTTACTACAAAAGCTCCGTCTCCCCTGAGAGGACGAAGGCTCGGCCGACTTACACGGCCCGGCTGTCCGAGGCGGCCGAAAGAATTACCGCGGATTTAGGCGAGACTCGTCACAGGTACAACGTAGGCTCCCCGGAGTCCGGCTCGGCCATTGATCTGGATGTCGAGTTTAAAAGCTCGAAGGATTTGGTCCTTTATCTGCCGCGCGCATTTCAGATCGGACTCTGGGCTCCGTTTCCGAACACGTGGCTCGGCGCGGGCACGCGCGTCGGCAGCGCCGGGAGACTATTGTCCGGCGTGGAAACTCTCGTCATCTACCTGTGCCAGTTTCTGGCGCTCCTCAGTCTCTGGCGAGAGCCGCGAAGCCTCTCGTCCTGGCTGCTGCTCCTGATAATCATCTTCGGCGTGACCGCGCTGGCGTTAGTCGTCTCCAACGTCGGCACGCTGTACAGGTTCCGCTACCTGTTCTGGATACTGTTAATCATTCTCGGCGTGAAGGGGCTCGAAAACGTCTCGGCGAGGTTGAAGGAGGGAACTCCCGGCTCGCTTAATCTGGGGGGCGGATTGAAAAAGACGGCCATCGTTTTCATCTGCCTGTTTACCGCCGCAGTCTCCTCCTCCTGCTCGTCGCGCGCGATTTCGACGGGCGATGAGAACGAGGCCCGGCACGCTTCTCGCGGTTCGCTCGATTTCACTTTGGTCAACTTCACCGGCCTGACGATTCACGTCGTCTACGCCTCCCCGCACGACTCGCCGGGCTGGGAGGAGAACGTTCTCGGGGGCGAACAGTTGTTGGACGGCGACAGCGTCGAAATCAAATTCAGCCCGGAGGAGAAGGCCGCCGTCTGGGACATCAGGGCGGAGGACAAGGACGGTAAGAACTTTGCCGAGTGGAAGAACCTGGACCTGCGGCAAATCTCAAAACTGACGCTCAGTGTGGACAAAGGCGTTGCGATAGCCGAGGCCGAGTAGTCAGAAGGGTGATGATTAAGCGCGCGCTTCAAAAACTAAGCTCAACCCTTTGCGGCTTTGGTTGTTATTTTGTTGCGCCTTACTTTGATGCTTGCGTTCAATTCAAATCTTTCTAAGCCTACCGGGTGCTTGACCTCCTGGTGCTTTATTCTTAGACTAAGCGGCCTACGAACCCCGGATGCCTGCACGGCTCAATTCCTCGTACAGCTACTAACCCCACAAAAAGCGAGGTTGATTATGGGAAGCACAGCATATCCAGGGACAACAGACTACGTCGCATCGAATGCGCCGGACCTGGGTCTCAAAGACGGTTCCCCCGTCGCCGTTAGCGTCGAGTATGCTAGCTCCGTTGTGCCCGCCACAGGCCAGTACGCATACCCAACAAATTTAGGAAGCTCCGGCGTCGTTGCGTTAAATATAGGCAGCCTGTCGCTTGAGCCGAGCGATGACACCAGCGGCAGCGAAGGCTGGCCGCTTATTCAATTCGTCGAAGGCGAGTTCGCGGGCGTCAATTTCCAGTACGATTTCCAGAACAATGGCACGCAGTATCGCTTGCTCGTAGATGTCACTGACTGGTCAATCGTCATCATGGAGCCGGGCGAGCAGGAAGTCATGAACGGCTCTTTCAGCACGCAGCCAATAAGCGAGGAAGCGGCTGCACAGACCACTTAGGCGGGAAGCCTTAAAAACTTGCGCGCTCTTTCGGCCAACGCTCCGCATGACCGTCTCCGCGGCGTGGCTGGCCGGGTACGTGTCTGTCCAGCACCGCGTTCCCGGTGCTAAAGCACAGGGCTATTTTCATCAAGTCCCTTAAGGCCGCGCGTCTCGGCGATGGCTTTCGGTTGTTCGTCGGAATAGTTTCTTTCATCTCCGCTCGTGGTGTAAATTGAAGGCGTCGGGCGCGCGCTCCCAATTCTCAGACGGCATCATGCTTCGGCGGGTTCGCGGATGAAGAGTAGATTAATCACAGTTCTCTATCTCATCTTGCTGGCCGGAATCGTCCTCCTGGCCGATAACCACCAGTACCATACCCTGTTCAACGGCATCAGGAGAATCCCGGGCGGGGACAAGTGGGCCATTTCCTGCTGATGGGGCTGCTCTCGTTCCTCCTGAACGTCAGCCTCTCCTGCCGGACGGTGCGTGTGTTCGCCGCGCGCGTGCTGCTCGGCAGCGCCATCGCCTTTGCGGCGGTGACGCTTGAGGAGTTGTCACAAATCTTCGTCAGGTACAGGACCTTCGACCTG
Source organism: uncultured Acidobacteriota bacterium (assembly GCA_963711585.1). GTDB lineage: Bacteria > Acidobacteriota > Blastocatellia > Pyrinomonadales > Pyrinomonadaceae > QHXM01. The sequence continues at coordinate 97,812 of CAVQEU010000008.1, forward strand.
GCGGACCTGTTCTTCGACTACGCCGGGATATGGGCGTTCGGGAGACTGGCTCTAAGCCTCAAGATGCGACGCGGCCGCTGCTCCCGTTGAACTAAAAGGAGTGATCATGAGAAAGCTTGCTAGCCTGGTTGCCTCTCGTCCTGTTGATGTGCCAACCCGCGCAGGCACAGGGTGAGCGCGGGAAACAGTATCAGTCCGTGGGCTTCGGTTACGGGGACTCTTCGGTCGGCTACCGCATCTTCGAGGCGGATTTGTCTGAAACTCCGTCCTGGAAACCGGAGCACGGAGAGCCGCCGCTCGCCTTGAGTCAGGCGCTCGAAATCGCGCGCAACAATTTACCCCGCTTCGTCCGGCACGCCGACAAGCTTTCGGTGGGGAAAGTAGACCTACAGCGGTTTGAGTCCGACAAGTGGGTCTATCAGGTGTTGTTCAACTGCGGCGACGGAGGCGACTGCGGCGATTCTTTCTGGGTTTACGTCAGGATGGACGGCACAGTCTTCGAGCCGGAGTTTGCCGCCGCCCCAGCGCCGAAGAAATCCGGCGGCGAGCCGTGACGGGGCGTTTAACTAATGGCACACTTTCCCACTACTTCGGCGGCGTCACCTCGTCGAGCGTCAAGGTCTGCGGGTGCGAATAGATTTCTTTGACGCGCTCGGGAGTGTTGTCGGTCAGGAGCCAGCTAGACCAGACCATGAACCAGGTCCATTTCGGCTGCGCTTCGAGAATCTCGGGCTTCGGAAGCTCGCCCACCTCGCCCAGCGCAATCAACTTCCCGCCGGCTAAGTCGAGCAATTCGTTGTAGTCCTTCTGCTCGTAGTCGAAGTGGTACACGTCCGCCGCCAGCACGTCCACGTAATCCGGGCCTGGGTAATAATGTTGATAGCTGAACGCCTCGTCCTTCGGGATGTCACGCGGCGCGTTCGCGTTCCAGACCCAGAGCAGGTTGTCGAGCCCGTGAAAATTGACGAAGCGGTCGAACATCATCTTCCACAGCTTCTGAAACCCGTCCACGCCTTTTTTATCGCCCCACCAGAACCAGACGCCGTTCATCTCGTGATAGGGCCGCCAGAGCACGGGCACGCGCGCGTCGCGCAACTGTTTTAAGTGGCCTGCGACTTTGTCCGCCTGCGCTTGCCACCTCAGATTTAACGGCGTGCCCGGCGTCGTCAACTCCTTCCACTGCTCGTCCGTGACCTCTGCCTGGATGCTCTCCTTCCAGCCGTAAGGCGGGTCGTCCGAGGGCCGCCCGGCGTGCCACATCAAGGTGACGATGTAACCCTCTTTATGTTTCTTGATCGCCTCGGCGACTATCTCTGGCCCATAGTCCTTCGTCCCGCCCAGAATAAAATCGGCCCCCCAGACGGCAGGGTATTTCCCCGTCATCGCCTGAGCCGCTTCCATGTATTTGTTCAGCTCGTGGTTGTAGTTGTGCTGCCCGGCGAGCGTGCGCTTGCCTTCCAGGCTATAGAGATAAGCCAGGAGTTTTTGCGCCTCCGGCGACGCGTTCTTGTTGACGGGTTTGAAACTCTGCGCCCCGGCAGGCGAGCACGCGAGGAGTAAAAGAGCAAGCGTCAGAATTTTCATCTTCATCGTTACATTCATCTCGTCGCGTTCGCGGCCAGCCGACGCAGTCGCTCGGTGACGTTTAAGAGCGCGCGGCCGTCGTGGTAGGCGGCCTTCCACATGCGCGCCTTGGGCGTGTTCGTGGGCTTGCCGTCGCGCTCGACCGTGTCGTAGAGGCCGCGAAACTCCTGGTCAACTTGCCGGTCGCGTATGAACTGCCATTGATGCTGGAAGGCGCGGAAATAAGCGTCCGTCTCGCGGCCGTACTTTTCGTGCATCAGGAGCAGGGTGTTGAGCCCTTCAACTTGCGCCCACCACTCTTTCTTTGTGTCTTCGGCCTCGCCCGTCGCCGTGCCTTCACGAAAGAAGCCGCCGTAAGTCTCGTCCCACCCGTAAGCGAGCGCGTGATCCACCAGCATCCTCGCCATGCGCTCAGTCGCCGCGTCGTGCTTCTGGCCCAAAACTTCCGCCGCCTCAAGCATCAGATAAGCCGTCTCAACGTCGTGGCCGTAGGAGTCGTGGCCGGGAATCGCGCGCCAGTCGTTCGTGAAGTAGAGGTTCATGGCTCCCGGCTCGACGCAGATTTTGTCGCGCACGATTAAGGAGCAAGCTCCGTGAGCCGACGCCGCAGGTCTCGTCCTTCCAGATGTGGTAAAGCTCCGTGAAGGATTCGAGCAGGTGAATGTGTGTGTTCATGGACTTGTAGCCGAGCGGGAAGCCTGAGACGGGTATGCCTTGAACTTTGCCCGACTGAGTGTTGGCCGCGACCACTTGGCCGTCGCGCGAGAGCCACTCGAAGTAGCCGCCGTTCCTCGCGTCGTGCGCGTGTTCGTCCATCCAGCGGAAAGCGCGCTTCGCCAGTTCCAGCGCCTTCGGGTCGTTCGTCGCCCTGTACGCGGCGGCCGCGCCGTACAGGCAAAAACTCATCCCGTAAAGATGCTTGCCGTCCGTAAAAGTGGGCGTGATGCGCCCGCCGTCGTCCAGACCCCAGAAGAACCCGCCGTCCTGCTTGTCCCACATGACGTTTGCAAGATACTCGACGCCGTGTTGCGCCGCGGGCAGGAATTGAGCCTTGAGGTCCGGGCGGCGCATAGCCACCTGGGCCGCGATCCAGGTCATGCGTCCCTGGAAGACGGAGAACTTGCCGTCGCTCGGACTCTTCTTCCAGTCGCGCGTGAAGTTGGAATGAAAGCCGCCGTGCTCCGTGTCCACTGTGCGCGGGAACCAGACGCCCAACACGTCACGGCGCAACATCTGCTCCGCCTCTTCGGCAAGCTTCATGTAAGTCTCCTTGCCCGGCGCGGCGTAGCTCGTCGGGCCGCTCGGCTGCTGCTGCGCCGCGCCCTGAGCACAGAGCGCGAGCACGAGCCCGAGCGCCGCGATGACTTGATTTTTCCTGGGCACAGTCATTACGATCAACGGGCAGCTACTATACACTATGAAAAGAGACGCGCCTGAAGCGCGCGGCGTCGCTTTCGCGGAGGCGTTCCGGTTCTGGGCCAAGCTGGGCTTCATCAGTTTCGGCGGCCCTGCGGGGCAGATCGCGATCATGCACCGCGAATTGGTCGAGCGCCGCCGCTGGATAAGCGAAGAGCGTTTCCTGCACGCCCTGAACTACTGCATGCTGCTTCCGGGGCCGGAGGCGACGCAGCTAGCCATCTACGTCGGCTGGCTCCTGCACAAAACCATAGGCGGCATCGTCGCCGGCGCGTTCTTCGTCATCCCGTCAATCTTCATCCTGTTAGGGCTCTCCTACGTCTACGCCGCATACGGCAACGTCCCTGCTGTAGTCGGCGTGCTCAACGGGTTCAAGCCCGTGGTGGTCGCCATCGTCGTCGAGGCGGTCTTAAAGATAGGGGGCCGCGCGCTCAAGCGGCGCGCGCATTTCCTGATCGCGGCCGCCGCCTTCGTCAGCATCTACTTCTTCCGCGCCCCGTTCCCGCTCATCGTGCTCGCGGCCGGAGTCATCGGCCTCGTCGGCGCGCGCGCGTGGCCGTCAATCTTTGCCGGCGCGCGGCAGCAGAAGGACGTTGAAAAAGGGACGGACGAAAATGGCACAGACACCGTCGCCCACGTGATTGATGACCACGCCGAGCCGCCCGCGCACACGCAGCCTTCTCTCGCCCGCGTCGTGAGGACGTTGGCTATCGGTCTGGCGCTCTGGGCGTTGCCGCTCGCGGCGCTCGTCGCGTGGCGCGGCTGGGGGAGCCTGCACGCGCAGGAGTACAGGTTCTTCACCCTCTCCGCGCTCGTCACCTTCGGCGGGGCTTACGCGGTCCTGGGTTACGTCACACAGGCGGCCGCGGGCTCTTTCGGCTGGCTCACGCACGCGCAGGCCGTAGACGGCCTCGCCCTGGCGGAGACGACGCCGGGGCCGCTCATCATGGTCTTGCAGTTCGTAGGCTTCATGGCGGGCTGGAACAATCCGCAGGGCATGAGTCAGACGCTGAGCGCGTTGACGGGCGCGCTCATAGCCACCTACTGCACCTTCCTGCCGTGCTTCATCTTCATCTTCCTCGGCGCGCCCTACATAGAAGTGCTGCGCGGGAACAAGAATTTGACAGGCGCGCTGACGGGGGTGACGGCGGCGGTCGTGGGCGTGATTCTGAATTTGGCGCTCGTCTTCGGGGCCACCGTTATTTGGCCCAACGGCTTCGCTGGGAGCGTCAACTGGTTCGCGGCCGTGATGAGCGCCCTCTCGTTCGTCGCGCTCTACAGGTTCAGGCTGGACGTGCTGTGGGTCGTCCTGGCGGGAGGCGCGGTGGGCCTCGCCTGGACTCTTCTTTTCAACACGTAGGAGGCGAGCTGAAACCGGACGAAATGCCGCTGCTCAAGCGACGTGAGGTGGCGTCGCTCAAAGCCCTTCGAGGAATTTTCCCGGGAGGACGAGAAACATCAGGGCGACGCACAGGGATGTCAACCCCATCAGCAGGAAACCCGGACCGAGGGCCGGGCGATAAATTAATCCGACCAGTCCGACGAGGGCCGCGAGCGCGTAGAGGCCGCCGAGGATGACGACGGCATCTCTACGCCACAGGAAGAGTGTGGAGAGCAGACCGGCCACGACGAATGAAAGCGCCCACTTGCCTAAAGAGACGTAACGCGCGGCGTCTATCATCTGTTGCGTCGTCTCCTCTGGGCCAGTTTTCAGCAGCGCTCTGATATTCGCGTTCTCCATGTAGTCCAGGGCGGCCGTCCCTATCGCGCATAGCCCGGCAATAATGCCCAGCCACAGCGCCCACGAGAAGCGGCGTTGCGTCAGCAGCCAACTCATCCCCAGAAAGAAGAAGGTGTAGGACGGAATAAAGAGCAGGCCGTCCGGCGTCAACTCTTTAAGCATGAGCGCGCGCCTTTTATCTTTCAACTCGCCCACGGTGTTCTTAACGTCGTCGGGCTTTTCAGGAAGCTCTAAAGTCATCATCGGCCTCTTAATGCCGGCGAATGCTTCGGCCTGCTCCTTACTCCCGAGCCAGACGACGACCACTATCGCCGCCACCAGGAGCAGGACGACGACGGCGAAAGCCCTCAGATGAATTGGTTCGATCATGTGACCATCCTTTGCCGTTGAGCTATCTTCCGGCTGATTAAATGCGGTAAGGGTGCGGAAGTCAATATAAATCCTCAGCGAAATGGATTGGCGAAAAACGCCATAACCAGTAGAGGTCTGAATCGGCGCTGGCGGTTCCGGGTTACCATTGACATGCGAGAGCGATTGGAGTAGTAAGAGGGCTCAACCATCCTCGCGTCCTCGGCTCTCTGGTTGTTCCCGGATTAGATTCAACAGGTCAAGGTCGGTACACCGAATCAAGCCCATACGGGTCCGTCACTCTCAATTTCGGACCGCCTGAGCATTACCATCAAGCAAGCAAGAGCACGAGCAGAGGAGGACTAAGAAGTTAGTCAGCCTGTGCCAAAGACGTGCAGAAGGAGTCGCTTATGATACGCAGATTCTCACCACTGGTATTGGTGCTTTGCCTCGCGTGCAGTGCCTTCGGGCAAGACATGCGGGATTCGCGCAGCAGGAGGGCGATCGAAAAGGCCGCGAACAACGGGAGGCCGCTCCAGGTCGAAATGACGGTCCACGACCAGGTGACGGCCCAGGCCGTCCTGATTCCCAGGGTTGACGCCCGGCGAATCTTCGGCTCGGAGATCGCCAACAACTACGCCGTGATTGAGGTCAACGTCGGCAACAAGAGCCCGGACGCGGCCCTTATCATCCACGGCATCTTCATAGATTACTCCCGCTGGGCGCTCAGCGGGACATCCAGCCAGCCGCCGAACGTGGTGAACGGCATCTCGCGGACCCGCGCCGATCCGTTCCAGGCTTCGACCAACCCGAGCCAGGTCGCCAGCGAAGAGTACCGCGTGGTGCGCGGCCAACTTCTCGACGCGCAGATGTGGACGAAGCGCAATTGGGTGATGCGGCTGCTGACGTTCGCCGGGAGCCTCGCTGGGGCTTACGCCTTCTCGCTTAACGAGGAGGGAATCATCCGCGGGCTTAACGCCTTCAGCGGCGTGGCCGTGCCGGGCTTCAGGGAAGTCTGGCCGGACGGGACCATCGAGCAACTCAACCGGATCAGCGACTTCGGCTACCAGGCCAACAAGGTGATCCCGAAGCAGGGCGCGGAGGTCATCGTCTGCTTCTTCCCGATAGACAGGTTCCTGACGCCCGGGTTCAAAAAATTGTTCCTGGAGTCGCCGGCGCTTTTCTTCTCGCCGCTCCAGATGCTCGCCGACGCAAAACTCAGGAAAAAGGCCAACATCATTCTGAAGAGTATTGACGACCAGCTCTCGGCCGAGGGTTTGAACAAATCGTTACCGTGCTACCTGCAAATCGTTAATAAAGTGCGCTTCAGGTCGGATGTGGACGAGAACAGCGTCGCGGAGCAGCTCAGTCTAAGTGCGGACCAGCTCTGTTATCGTGAGTTCGGACTGACGATGGGGACGGACGGTAAGATCGCCTTGATTAATCCGGCTGGCGATAATCCTGGGTTCAAGAAGTTCATGGCGCTCGACTTCATCAGTCAGATGAGTCTTAACAACGTCAGCGTGAAGATTGATGGCATCATGACCATCGACACGACCAACCTCGCCGCCGGGATAAACGAGGTGGCGTTCGACAACGTGGCCGGCTGTGGGGGGCCAGAGACGCCCTGCTTCTGGGCGGACCCGGCCGCCGCCGACGGCGTCAGGACCGGGACCCTCTCCGGGTCATACATGACCGGCGGAACACTCGTGATCGCGGAGGCGGACGAACTGGACATCACGGACCTGAGGGTCATTGCCGAAGGGTCTAACGACCAGAAGCTGCGCTTCTCCTTCAGGCTGACTAGGCCCGTCCCGTCGGACAAGAGACTTCACTTCTCGGTCACGAAGACTCAGGGCGGCACCGCCGGGGCAAGTGTGACGACGATCAGCAGCCTGGTCCGGGAGTACCGCGTCGGTTACACGCTCCAACCGCCGAGAATCGAGATAGTGAACCGGGAAGCCGACACCTTGACAGTCAACGGCAGCAACTTCTTCGACCTGCCGGACAACGCCCTGGTGGTCGAAATGCTTCCGCCCGGCGGGGGCGACGCCGTGGAGGTTCCGCGAAGCTCAATCCAGGTCAGCCACAATCGACTCGTCTTCCCGGTCCCGGAAAACGCCAGGGCGTCCGGCTGTTGGAGGGTCGTGGTCAAGGTCGGCGTCTTCTCTTCGCCACCGCAGAATGCTGGCTGCCCGTGATTCGCCGGCAAGCCGCGGCTCTAGCCAGTTGCAATCGAGTGTGACCCACGGGAGGTCTCACGCAAAGACGCAAAGGCGCGAAGAAAAGAGTTATGTTTTCTTAGCGCCTTTGCGTCTTTGCGTGAGACGTTCTTCTTTATGCCACCCTCGTCAAGTATCCAGGCAGGCGCGCACACGACCCCTCACGTCCTCGACCATGTCGCTTGCTCTCTGCTCGTCTTCGGCCTCCGCGACGATACGGATGATGGGCTCGGTGTTCGAGCCGCGGACGAGGAACCAGCCGTCGGGTGTTGTCACCTTAACGCCGTCGCGCAAATCCATGGGCAGGCGCGCGTATTCATCCCTGACCATTCTCAACACCGAGCGGATTTTATCCGAGCGGCAGGCCAGCTTCTCCTTCAGCATAAAGGTGCGCGGCAAGTCGTTGATTAACTGCGAGACCGTTTGATTCGTCTCGGCGAGTAGGTGTAAGACGAGCGCCATGCCGACCAGGCTGTCGCGCGCGAAGTTGATGCGCGGGTAGATGACGCCGCCGTTGCCCTCGCCGCCGATGACTGCGCCGCGCCGCAACATCTCCCCGGCCACGTTGGCCTCACCAATCTTTGAGCGGTAGATGGGACAGTCAAAGCGCGCGGCCACCGCGTCGAGCGCGCTCGTCGTCGAAAGGTTCGCTACGACAGCGCCGCGCTCGCGGCCCAACACGTACTGCGCCGCGAGCACCAGCGTGTACTCCTCGCCAACGGCGCGCCCGCGCTCCGAGACAATCGCCAGCCGGTCGGCGTCCATGTCCTGCGCGAACCCTACGTCACACCCGTGCTCGCGCACTGCCGCTGACAAAGCGCCCAGGTTCTCCTCGACCGGCTCCGCGCCGCGTGGGAAGAGGCCGTCCGGGGTGACGTTGAGCGCGACGACCTCGACGCCGAGCGCTTCGAGCAGACGCGGCGCGACGATGGAACCTGCCCCGTTGCACGAGTCAACCGCCACGCGAAGCCTGCGCCCCTCGGGCAACGGGCCGAGCGCATCCAGTATGGTCTTGATGTGCAGGTCAATCGCCCCGGCCAGGGGCTCTACGGAGCGCATCTCCGCGCCCGCGACCTTCCTGTATTCGCCCTGATGGTAAATGTCCAGGAGCTGCCGGGCCTGCGCGTCCGCGAGGAAGAGTCCGGCGGAGTTGATGAATTTCAGGGCGTTCCACTCGGCCGGATTGTGGCTGGCCGTGATACAGATGCCGCCGCGCGCACGGCGTTCGCGCACCAGCAATTGCACGGTCGGGACGGGGCAGATGTCCAGGTCAACCACGCGACACCCGCTTGAGAGCAGGCCGGCCAGGACCGATTGCCGCACCATCTCGCCGGACGTGCGCGTGTCGCGCCCGATGACGATGACGCCCGGCCCCGTGTAGGTTCCGAACGCCTGCGCGAAGCGCACCAGCAGCGTCGGCGTCAACGACTCGCCGACGACGCCGCGCACGCCCGAGATGCTGATTTTAAGTGTCGGTATCGCTCGCACAATAACACAGTGATAAGTGATGAGTGATAAGTGATAAGTTAAAACCACTTTCTTTTACTTATCACTTATCACTTATCACTTCCTTCCTGTCACTTAACAATGCGGTCGCGCGCCCAGTCGAGCAGTTCGTGTGCGCGCGGCGCGGTCTCGGCCTCCGCGATGATGCGGATCATGGATTCCGTGTTTGAGACGCGCACGTGAGCCCAGCCGTCCGGCCACGAAACCTTGATCCCGTCCGTCTCGTCGTAGTCGAGTTTTTCCGCTTCCACCTCGTCGTGCATACGCTGCAAGAGCGAGTAGATTCGGTCTGGCTCGACCGCCATGTTGTGCTTGAGCATGACGAGGCGGGGAAGCGCGGCGGCCAACTCCGACATGGGCTCTCCCGTCCGCGCCATGTGTTCGAGGATGAGCCCGATCGCCGCCGCGCTGTCGTGCGTCCACTGCACGCGCGGGACGATCACGCCCCCGCTCCCTTCGCCGCCGATTACGGCCCCCGCTTCCAGCATCGCCTCGGAGATAAACGCCTGCCCGACGGGCGTGCGCAGGACCCGTGCGCCGTGCCGCGCGGCCACACGCTCGATTGCCATACTGGTCGAGATGTTCGTCACGACCGCGCCGATTTCCCGCCTCAACTGAATCTCCGCCGCGATTGCGAGCGTCGCTTCTTCCGACAGCATCTCGCCTGTCTCGGTGACGAGCCCGAGCCGCTCCCCGTCCGCGTCGTGCGCGAAGCCGACGTGCGCGTGTCCTGCCAGGACCACGGCGCGCAGTTGCGTCATCGTCCGCGGCCCAGGCTCGGGCGCATGCGGGAATGGACTTGTGGGATCATCGTTGACAGCCAGCACGTCGCAGCCGAGCGCGTCGAGCCAGCGCGGGGAGAGCAGCGAGCAGGAACTGTTGCAGCAGTCCACGGCGACTGCCAGCCGGCGTGCTCTGATTGATTCAACGTCAAAGGCGCGGGAGAGAATTTCGAGGTGGTGGGAGACTGCGTCCGCGCGCTCAACCTTGCTGTGTATGCTCTCCCAGGTGGCCTTGGCGAACTCCCCCTGGTGGAAAATGTCCAGCAACTCGTCGGCCTGTGTAGTGTTCAGATAGAGGCCGTCGCCGCGGACGAACTTCAGCGCATTCCACGGCTCAGGGTTGTGGCCCGCCGTGATTGAGACGCCGCCCTCAGCTCCCAGATGGCGGACGGCGAGTTGAAGGCTCGGCGTCGGGCACACGCCCAGATCAACGACTTCACAGCCGGCGGCGAGCAGCCCCGAGACGACCGCCGCGTGGACCATCGGCCCTGAAGAGCGCGTGTCGCGGCAGACGAGAATGCGCCCCGAGTCGAGGTATGTGCCAAAACCTTGCGCGAGCGCGACCGCCAGTTCCGGCGTGAAGGTTTCCCCCACCACGCCGCGCACGCCGCTGATGCCAATCTTGAGCGAGTTCACGCCTGTCTCTTCATATAAAACGTCAGTCCTGTCGAACTTTAGCTTGATGCACGGGGGAACGACGGGCGGCGGCGCGCGTCCGCAGGTTACACGCTCGATTTCGGTTGTCTTTGAGCCGTGCTGACTGGCTACGTCAGCTTTTACAGGTGTTGGCACAGTAACCTCAAGTATGAAACCGTAAGTTACGCCGCATGAGTAGGTTCATAGGCGAAACTCTCAGCCTTTCTGAGGCCCCTAAAGCGGCGAACCTGCTGACCCTTTACTTTGAGGAACACATGAGAGCGAGAGCGTCCCTTCCGTTTATTCTATCCCTGATTTGTGCCATTAGCGCATCCGCCCAGACCACGGGTGGTGCCGGCCAGGGCGTCATTCAGCATAACCTGATGCCGGTGCCCGCCTCCGTGCAGTTTAAGCCCGGCAGGCTCCCTGTCAACAAATCTTTTACCGTCGCCGTCAAGGGCCAGCCGGACGCGCGTCTTCGGGCCGGAATTGACAGGTTTTTGCGCCGCATCGAAGGCCGCACCGTGATGGAACTGCCGCGCGGGTTGGCGAATGATGGGACTTCGGCGACCCTCCTGGTTGAATCAGGGGGGCCGGGCAAGGCTGTGCCCTCGGTCGAGGAGGATGAATCCTACACGCTCGAAGTTTCAGACAGGCAGGCGGCGCTCAAGGCCCCGACGACCATCGGCGTTTTGCGCGGCCTGGAAACCTTCCTCCAACTCCTCGATAGCGACCGCGACGGCTACTTTATACAGTCCGTCAGTATTCAGGACAGACCGCGTTTTCCCTGGCGCGGCCTGATGATTGATTCTGCGCGACACTTTCAGCCAATCGAGGTCTTGAAGCGGAACCTGGACGCGATGGCCGCCGTCAAGCTCAACGTCCTGCACTGGCACCTGACCGAAGACCAGGGCTTCCGCATCGAGAGCAAAAAATTTCCGCGACTTCACCAGATGGGCTCTGACGGACACTTCTACACGCAGGACGAGGCGCGCGAGATAATTGCTTACGCGCGCGAGCGTGGCATCAGAGTCATCCCGGAGTTCGACATGCCGGGTCATGCAACCGCATGGCTCGTCGGCCACCCGGAACTAGGCAGCGCCCCGGGTCCGTACACCATCGAGCGCGGGGCCGGAATCTTCGAGCCCTCCCTGGACCCGACGCGCGAGGAGGTCTACAAATTCTTAGACACTTTCCTCGGCGAGATGGCCGCGCTCTTCCCGGACGCCTACCTGCACATCGGCGGCGACGAGAACGAGGGCAAGCAGTGGGATAGAAATCCGAAGATTCAAGCCTTCATGAAGGAGAAGGGCATCAAGGACAACCACGCCCTACAGACCTACTTCAACCAGCGGCTGCTGAAAATTCTCAAAAAGCACGGCAAGATCATGATGGGCTGGGACGAGATTTTTCAACCCGACCTGCCCAAAGAAGTCGTCATACATTCATGGCGGGGCACAGAGGCTCTGGCCGAGGCCGCGCGCAAGGGTTACAAGGGCGTCCTCTCAAACGGCTTCTACATTGACCTCATCTTCCCCACCTCGCAGCACTACGCAAACGATCCAATCCCCACCGGCAGCACGCTCACCGAAGCGGAGGCCGCGCACGTGCTCGGCGGCGAGGCGACGATGTGGAGCGAGTGGGTGAGCCCGGAAACGATAGACTCGCGCATCTGGCCGCGCACGGCCGCCATCGCCGAAAGGCTCTGGTCGCCGCGCGAGGTCACAGATGTTGAAGACATGTATCGCCGCCTCTCGGTCACGAGCGTGAGACTCGAAGAATTGGGCCTGACGCACGAGAGGAATCAGGAAGTCGCGCTGAGGCGGCTGACGGGAGGGCGGGACACGGGGCCGCTCCAGACGCTCGTCTCTGTCGTCGAGCCGGTCAAGGAGTACAGGCGTTACCAGCAGCGGCCGCAAACGATGCTGAGCCCGCTCACCGGCCTGATTGATGCGGCCCGCCCCGACAGCGAGGCGGCCCGCCGCTTAGCCGCGACGATTGACGGTCTGCTCTCGGACGCCCCGCGCTTCGAGGCCCGCGTGGAACAGGCCCGCGACATCATGACCCGCTGGCGCAACGCCGGTCCGGAGTTGGAGGTGTTGATAGACAAGTCGCCGGCCTTGCACGAGGCGAGGCCGCTCGCCAGAGAGTTATCCGACCTGGGAACGATAGGCTTGGAGGCGCTGTCCTATCTCTCGCGCGGGGTGGCTCCCCCGGCCGAATGGCGCGACGCCAAACTGGCAGCGATTGAGAATGCGGCAAAGCCAAAGGCCGCGCTTGAGTTCGCCGTCATCCCGAGCCTGCGGCAACTCGTCGTCGCGGCCTCCGAGTTGCCACGACTCAGCCAGATGACGCCCGCCGAATGGAGGGCGCAAGTCAAGACTCTGGCCGCGCCGCCTACGAAGCAGTCAAGAAAATAGCAGTGATAAGTGATAAGTGATAAGTGATAAGTAAAAGCAGGCGGTTTTTCTTTTCTTATCACTTATCACTTATCACTTATCACTTATCACTTTTGAGGTTGGGGCGCTTGGATGTCGTCCTCGCCGTCCGTCTGTGTCTTGCCTTCTTTCTTCATCTTTTCGACGATGCGCATCTCTTCCTGGGCGCGCTCGGGGTTTTTTAACCGGGCGTAAAGCATGGCGAGGTTGTAGTGCGCCTTTGTATCTTCCGGGCTCAACTTCACCCCGGTTTCGAGCGCCTGACGGGCGCGCTCGTAGTCCTTCAGCTTCAGGTAGGTCGCGCCGAGGCCGATGTGTGCATGGGCGAACGACGGTGCCAGCCGTATGGACTTCTCAAAGAATTCTATCGCCCGCGCGTCTTCGTTCTGCCCCTGCGCGATGAGGCCCAGGTAATAGAAGGCTTCGGGCGTGCCGGGTCCTTTCTGAATGCTCTTTTCGAGCAGCCCGCGGGCTTCAGTGTACTGCTTGTGTTTGAGCAGCACGTAGCCCAGGTACAGTTGCCCCTGCGCGTCGTCGGGGCGGAGCTTGAGGAACTGGCGGAAAGTCAGATCGGCCTCCACGAGGTCTGCCGGATACGTGAGCCACGCGACGCCTAAAGTGAAATGGTATGACGCGTCATCGGGCCTTAGCTCGATGGCGCTTTTAAGGGCCGACACCGCCTCGACCTTGTTCCCTTTCTTCAGGTACGCGCTGGCGGCCACGCCGAGCAAGGGGGCCGAAACTGCCCGCGACTCCTTTAGCTTCTCGACAAGATTGATGCACTCGTCAATGCGGCCCTGCGTGAGCAACAACCACGCGAGCCTGTAACCAGCTTCCGCGTTGCCGGGTTCCAGGCGCAGCACTTCTTTCAACTCGACGGCCGTCTTCTCGGGCGCTCCCTTGAGCAGATAAAGGTGTGCCAGATTCATGCGCGCGCCCGTCATCGCGGCGTCACTGCTGACGGCGCGCGAGAAGAGAGTTTCGGCTTCGTCCAATCTACCCTGCTTGGCGCGGAGCGCTCCCATCAGGTTGAGCGCCGTGGCCTCGTTCGGCGCGACTTTCAAAACTTGATTCAACAGCCGCTCGGCCTCCGCCAGTTGGTCGCTGCCAATCAACGTCGCCGCGCGCGACAATTGTTCGGTGCGATCATTCCCTTGCGCCCACGCGCCCGGCGCGCCAAGAAGAGCGCAGAGAAGCGCGACGATAATCGCCGGGCGGCGGAGAGTAAATTTATGTGGAGCTACAGTGCGCACAGCTTTGGCCTGTTCTAACATCGCAAGCTTCCCGTTTAGCGCCGCGTCGTGATCTTATACTCTTTCTGCTCGACGACGCCCTGGCCTTCTTTAATCGTGAGCACCCGGTTCGGCTTCGCGTTCGTCACCTTGTCAACCGCGCCGCTCGGCCAGCGAATCTCTATCAAGTCGATCTTCGTCCGCTTCTCCAAACCGAAATGCAATCTCAAATCGCTTTGCGAGATGTAGCTGTCGCCGCTGCGGACTTCGTCCTTCTGCACGAGGTCGCCGGAGACGACTTTCACTCGCGCCCCGATGCCGTCGCGGTTCGAGCGCACGCCGACTGTTTTAATCATCACGGAATTGTTTGCGTTGCCGCCGTCGTTGCGAAGCACCTGCGCCGCGCCGTCCAGGTTGTTAATGACGACATCAACGTCGCCGTCCAGGTCCAGGTCGCCGAACGCGACGCCGCGCGCCGCTCGCTTCTCCGCGAACGGCGCACCCAGTCTGCTCCGCGACCTCCGTGAACGTCCCGTCGCGAAGGTTTCGGTGAACGAAGTTGCGCTGGTGAAAGGTCTTTATCTGCGGATAGACGTGGCCGTTGGCGACGAAGAGGTCAACCCAGCCGTCCGAGTCGTAGTCGAAGAATTTCGTCCCCCAGCCGACGTAAGGGAGACTGACCGCGGCTATCTTGGCCGCGTACGAAGCGTCCGTGAAGGAGTTGCGGCCGTCGTTGCGGTAGAGGGTGTTGTAGTCGTCGTCGAAGTTGGTGACGAAGAGGTCCAACTTCCCGTCGTGGTTGTAGTCGGCCACCGTCACGCCCATGCACCCCTGCGAAGCGCCGTTCTCGTTGAGCGCGGTCCCCGAAAGAAAACCTATCTCCTTGAACGTGCCGTCGCCGTTGTTGTGGTAGAGGAAGTTCGGCGTCGAGTCGTTGGCGACGAAGATGTCCACGAGTCCGTCCTCGTCGAAGTCGCTGCTGATGACGCCCATCCCGTAGTAGCCGTTCGGGTCCGAGACCCCTGCCTTTTTCGTCACGTCCGTAAACGTGCCGTCGCCGTTGTTGCGGTAGAGCGAGTCGCCGTCGCCGGGCATCCCGCGCGGGCCGCACTGCACCGCGACGCCCTTGAACTGGCAGGTCTTGTCCTTGCCAAACTCGGGCAGGTTTTTGAAGTCGAAGGAGACGTAGTTAGCGACGAACAGGTCAAGCCATCCGTCCGCGTCGTAGTCCACGAAGGACGCGCCCGCGGACCAACGCGGGTCGCCCACGCCGGCCTTCTCCGTCACGTCCGTGAACGTGCCGTCGCCGTTGTTTTTGAGGAGATGATTCGGCCCGACGCAGGTGACGTAAAGGTCGTCGAAGCCGTCGTTGTTATAATCGGCGACCGCCACGCCCATCCCCCAGCCGATGTCGCCTACGCCCGCTTTCTCCGTCACGTCCGTGAACGTGCCGTCGCCGCGGTTGCGGTAGAGCGCGCTCTTAGTCTTCCCCTTGGACTTGACCAGATCAACGGTCAGGGCGTTGACGAAGTAGATGTCCGGGTAGCCGTCCGCGTCGTAATCAATCAGCGCCACGCCGCCGCTCATGGATTCGACGATGTAACGCTTTTCGGGCGTGGAAACATGCTTGAAGGTGATGCCCGCCTGTTCCGTCACGTCTGTGAAGCGCACGCCTGCGGCGGCTTGATTGCCGATTGAGCGCGGGGGCAATGAAATCAGCAAGACCATCAACGCCGCGAGCAGACCTGTTGTCCTTAATGGCAAAGCCGGCAACTGACCTCTTGTTCGAGTTTATTGATTCGTCTGGCGCAGCGCCTTGTCCTTAAGTTGCTGGGCGATTGCAAGCTGTTTCTCGCCCTCCGCCTGACGGCCCGCGGCGATGTAAGCGCGCCCGAGTTGATAATGAATGTGAGCCTGACCCGGCTCAAGCTTCGCCGCCGCTTCAAGGCTCTCAATTGCGCCCTTCGTGTTGCCTTGCTTGAGCAACGCGTTGCCTAACTCGAAATGTGCGTTGGCGAATTCGGGCCTGTCGCGGATGACCTCCCGCATTAAGCTGATGCCGCGCTCGGCCTCCTGGCGTGCCAGCGCGACGTAGCCCAGATGATATTTGGCCTCGATGTCAGACGGATTCAACGCAAGCTCGGCTTCAAACTCTCTGGCGGCCTCTTCGAGCTTTCCCGTCTTCACGTAAATCAGGCCGGCGTAGAAATGTGCCAGGCGCACCTTGGCGTCGAGCGAGATTGCCGTGCGCAACTCTTCGAGCGCCTTGGCCGTGTCGTTCTGTTGGTAATACGCACGGCCGAGGAGGATGTGAACCTGCGGGCTGTTGCCGCCCATCGCCACCATCTGCCTCGTAATCCGGTCGGCCGCCTCCGGTTTCCCCGTCTTGTCGAGCGAGATGGCGAGCGGATAATAGAGGCTCGCCTCGTTCGGCCTGGCGGCCACGACTTCGGCCAACAGCGCGGCGGCCCTCGCATAATCTTCCGCCATGAAATAGCTCAGACCCAACAACTGTTTGGCCTGTAGATTGACGGGACGCGCCTTGACCTCGCGTTCGAGGGGCGCGATTGCTTCCCTGTAGGATTCAATCTTGAAGTAGGCCAGGCCCAGGTTGTAATCGAGCCCCTCGTGTAGCGGGTTCCATTTCGCGGCCGAGTTGAAATGGTCTACGGCCGCGCGAAAGTCCGCGCGCTCCGCACGCAGAAGGCCGATATTATTATGAGCCGCGGCGATGATCTTCTCGTGAAAGGCCGCGTCCGTTTTCAGCGATGCACTTGCGTTCGGAGTGTTGGGCGGATTTGCCATATTCGGCCCGACGACCACGCCTTGCGCCGATGTCAATTCCGGGAACTTGTTCTGCTCGTCTCCATTGGCGGCGTTGAGGAAGGCGTCCAGCTTCTCTTCGTCCCGCTTGAATGCTTTCGTCTTGAGTTCGGCGGCGAGTTGCAACTCACGCTCGCCCTCCTCCGTGCGGCCCGCCTTCATCAATGATTGCCCGAGCCGGAAGTGAGCGTTCGTCACCTGATAATCGTTGTGGCTCAGGCTTGGGTTCAGGGCGATTGCTTGCTTGAGCGCGCCGATGGCCTGCTCAAACTTCCCCAGACTCTGATATGCCTGGCCGAGGAAAAAGTAGGGGTCCGGGTTTTTGGGTTGGATGCGCGAGGCTTTCTCTAAAGGAGAGAGGGCAGGCTCCCAACGCCCGTCGCTGAGATAGATGACGCCCAGGTAGTAGTTGGCGAAGAAGTCGTCCGGGTGATAGTGCAACTCAAGTTGCAACTCCTTTATCGCGTCATTGAGCCTGCCCGCTCCCTCTTTGAGTAGATACGTCAGACCGAGATGGTAGTGCACGCGCGGGAGGCGCGGGTCCAGGGCGGCGGCCTTTTTGAATTCCTCTATGGCCTCGGCTAAAAATCCAGTCTCCCTGTAGGCGCGCCCCGTCAGCACGCGCAGTTGAGGCCTGTCGCCCAGTTGCGACACCAGGCGCTCATAGATTTGTCTGGCCTTTGGGAATTGACGCTGCTTGAGGTACGCCAGCCCGAGCGTATAGACAACGTCGTAATCACCCGGCGTTAGCTGAGCCGCGGCTTCGAGTTCGCGCGCCGCCTTTTCAAACTCGCCCGCCATAAAGTGGGTCTTCCCCAGCATGTGGTGAGCGGGCGCGCTCTTCGGGTCGAGGGCGAGGGCGCGGCCCAAAGGTTCAACGGCCTTCTGGTACTGCCCCGTGTAGAAGTACGCGACTGCCAGTGCGACGAGCATCTCCGGCGAGTCCGCGCGGCGCGCGGCGGCCGCCTCCAGGGCTGCGACCGCCCCGCGGTAATTCCCCTGCGCGATGTAGATTTCGCCGAGCTTGGGATAGGCCAGGGCGAGGATTTGCCGCGTACTCTGCCTCGGCCGCGGCGAGGTCGCCTGCGCGCCGATGCGCCTCGGCCGCCTCGTAATGTTTTCGGAATACATCACCGGCAACTTGGAAGTGGATGAGCAGGAACAGCAGCGGGAGGAAGGCTAAACGGGAATACATCGCCACCTTACTTTACACGTGTTGGACTCGGCAGAAAAAGGAAGACGGAGGGCTGAGTTAAATCATTCACCCCTCCGTCCTCGGTTCAGCCTGTGCGTACTATATCAGAAGCTGAATTTCAGGCCGAACTGAATTTCACGCGGACCGCGCGTGGAAGTGGCCCGACCGAAGCCTCCGTTGCTGAAGTTATTCTCAATGCCGCCGCCGGCGACGCTGAGGTTGTGTGCTCTGAAGTTGACAGTGTTGAAGACATTGAACATCTCCGTGCGGAACTGGATGTTGAACCTCTCACGCATCCTCCAGTTCTTCGTCACGGAGAAGTCTATGTTCTTGATGCCCGGCCCGCGAACAGCGCCGCGCTCCAGGTTGCCGAATGTTCCTTGAGCCGGACGACTGAACGCCGCCGGGTTGAGGATCTGTATCGGGTCATTTCCGTCGGCGTAAATTGGCACACCGGAAACGAGGTCGGGGCGCTGGCTGCTCGCCCCCCCGAGTCCCGCAGCGTCCGCGCCGAGAAAGATGTTGAGCGGCGTGCCGCTGTAGAAAGAGGCGATGGTGTTGAGCTGCCAGTCGCCGAGAACGGCGCTCCCGAAAGTGCCCAGGTTTTTGAAATCCGGCAGGACGTACACCGCGTTGAAGACGAGGGAGTGACGACGATCCAGGTCGGAGTAGCCCCTGTCGAGGTCGTAATTGAAAACGTCGGTCGTCTGGCTGATGAACGACTGTGTCGGGACGTTGCTGATGGTGCGTCCCAAAGTGTACGCCGTCTGGAAAGCGAACCGGTTGGTGAACCGGCGGTCAACCCAGATTTGGAGCGCGTGGTAGTTGGAATCGCCCGTTGACTCGTCCCTCGTCACGGCGTTCGTGAAATTGAACCTGCGCGAGATGTCCGGCGACCGCGTCCCGGCGGCGACCGCCGCGCGGAACTCCGGCTTCACCTGATTGTAGTTGCCGTTGATGAGCCGCCAGATGTGCAGGCCGTGGTTCCCGACGTAGGAGACTTCCGCCACCGTGTTCTTCATGATCTCGCGGGAGACGGTCACGTTCCACTGCCAGCTCTCGGGGGGCCTGAAGTTGGGGTCAACCGAATTGACGCCGCCGAGGCCCGCCGCTGCATTCGCCAGGTTCGGGCCGATGTCGTCCAACGTGCGGCAGGTCGGGCAGTCGGTCAGGCTGAGAGCGTCGGGGTTCCAGCCGGAATCCACCACCGTGTTCCAGGGCGGGTTGTTAGACATCCTGAGCAGAGACGCGATGACGTTCGAGCGACTGAGATAGCGCCCGAAGCCGAAACGCAACGCGGTCTTGCCGTCGCCCTTGATGTCCCAGGCCAGGCCCAGGCGAGGCTGGAGGCCGCCCTTGTAGGTGTTGACCAGAGCGCGGGGCAGGTCGCCGGGCTGGTCGGCCCGGACGAATCCGCTGCTGAGGTTGACGCCGTCGTACCGCTCGGGAATCCAGTTGGTGATGCGGTCGTCGTCGGCGAAGGCCGCCGGGAACATCGAATACCGCAGCCCGAACGTGAAGGTCAGGTTGGAACGAATCTTCCAGGTGTCGGTCCCGTAAAACTCGAAATCGCGCCAGCGGCCCAGCGTCATATCCTGGCGCTGGAACTCCGTGTATTCGAGAACCGGAAGGTCGGCGAGCAGCAGCTCAGCGATAGCGTTGCCCGTGCGGCCGCCGGTTGACTGGATGGTGTAGATGCCGCTCCCGCCGTTCGGCTGCTCGTCCTTGATATTGTGGCTGAAGAGCACGCCGAACTTGGTGTTGTGGGAGCCGATGACCTTGGAGAAGTCGTCCTTCCATATCCAGAGGTCCTGGTGATTTGACCAGGGAGCCTGGTGCCAGAGGTTGCCATAGCCGCCATCACCCCACCCGACGGTCGGAAAGCCGGTGCCCTCGACGCGCGGGAAGACCGTGGGGAACACGGCGGCGACCTGCTGGTTGAGCGCATCACCCGACGGGCTCGTCGTGACGAAGATGTCGTTACCCGCCCGCGAGAATTGGAACTCGTTGACGGCCGAAGAGGAGAGCGTGTTCGTCAGTCTGACAGCGAAACTGCGGCTGGGCTGGTCCCAGTCGGAGGCGAGGGTCGGGAACGGCGTGTCGCCCCAGAAGTTGCCTGCGGCTTCGCCGTGCGTCCAGGTCTCGTGAATGTAGCGCACCATCAGGTCCATCTTGTCGGTGATATGGATGTCACCGCGCAAGAGGTCCTGGCGCGTGTCAACCGGCTGCAAGGGCGTCGAAATCCAGTTCGTGCCGGCCGGGTCGGCCGGGTTGTTGGGGAGAGGGAAAATGCCCATCAGCGCGAGGCCGGCCGGGCTGCGACGGTTTGCCGGAATGATGTTGCCGGGGAACGGCTGACAGCCGATGGGGTTCCCGTTGCCGTCCCGCGCGAGTGTCCCGTTGGGATTCCTCTGGCAGGTGTACGGGTCGCGCGGAATGGGGCCGGTGTGGATCGGGCCGCTGAAGTCTCCCATTCTTTCCTGCGCGGTGGGGACGCGGGCCGTCAAGGGGCCTGTCCCGCGCCGCTCACGCCGCCATTCCTCGGACCAGAAGAAGAAGACTCTGTTCTTGACGATTGGGCCGTTGAAATTGCCGCCGAAGTTGTGGTAGCGTGAGCGGCGGGCGGGGGATGCCTGCGCGGTTGGAGAAAAAGTCGTTGGCGTTCAACGAGTCGTGGCGTAAGAACTCGAAGAGGTTACCGTGGAAGTCGTTGGTGCCGCCCTTCGTGACGAGGTTGATGACGGCCCCCTGCGCCTGCCCGTACTCCGCGCTGAAGCTGTTGCGCTCGACGCGGAACTCGGCGATGGCGTCAATGGAAGGGAAGACCAGCAGCGTGGCGTTCGAGCCCACGTCCATATTATTGACGCCGTCCACCGTCCACAGGTTCGCGTTCGACTGGTTGCCGTTGACTGACACGTCAACGTGGGAGTCGAGCCCCGTGCCGCGAGTGCCGAAGGCTCCGCCCTCGTTCGGCGCGGAGAGTCCAGGCACCAGCGTCACCAGCGCGGCGTAATTGCGCCCGTTCAGCGGAAGCTCGGTCACCTGCTTCTCGGAGACGAGGCTGCTCACCTTACCGCTCTCCGTCTCGACCAGTTGGGCCGCGTCGCTGACCGTCACCGTCTCAGTCACTTGCCCGACTTCGACGTTGAGGTCCACGACCACCCTGTCGGCGACGTGCACTTCTACCCCCGTGGCGAGCGTCTTCTTGAATCCAGGCGGGGCGACGCTCACGCTGTAGCGCCCGATCGGAATGCTCTGAGCCGAGTAGTCGCCGTCTTCGTCGGTTTTGACGGTGCGCGTTTGCCCCGTCGTCTCCTCCTCAATTACGACCTCGGCATCCGGGATGGCGGCCCCCTGCGGGTCGCGCACGGTGCCGCTGATACTGCCGACGGTACTCGTCTGGGCGCGAACGCCGTTCAGCAGACCGATTCCCAGCAGGACCATTACAGCGAAAAGACCTAACTTCATTTTCATGGTTTGAATTCTCCTGGCGCAGTCCGTCAACTCATCAAAAGGTACGAACGACCTTGTGACGGTCAACCCAACGAAGTGAGACTCAAAACGAACCCATGCATAGGGCTCGAAAATGTCTTTCAGGCTGCGGGGCACTCCTCAAAGATCGGGAGCACTCATTGCAGCAAGTAAAGAGAAGCGACTTAATAAGGCAAGGCACGGTCAACTTAAATCTAGTCTGACTGGCAAGCGATGACGCGAGGGGCTCTCAAAAGCCGAATAATTTTCAAACCGGGCGACCCGGCGGCCCGCCTGATTTGACCCGGCCGCAGGAGTGTCTCACGAAACTGATTAGCGTTCAACTTCCAGCTTGTTACCAAGTAGACTAGGACTTGAATATACTCTATCTCTGAACCAACCAGAGTAAAAGTTACTGTCAGTAAGATACGGTGATAAGCGTCGGTTCAGGGCAGATATTTCCTTGAGACTGCTTGGTGTTACACGGCTGGTGTAACGGGGTTACATCCGCCACGTCCTTCGGGTTGTTGAAAACTGGCGAGAGGGCTTATAATTTGGCCCGCTGTCGCCTGAGGAATTTCCAGCCTTTGTTGGGACACTGAACAATCATTGTTAACTAGCACGTGTCCCCCAGACGATGTCGCCTCGTCTAAATCCTCCTCGGCTTTTTCGATTCGTGGTCAAACATGGAGTTGGGCAAGGAACAGAAACTTGAGCAGTTGGAGAGGGTGCTTCAAAGCCGCACGCTCCAAAACTCGGAAAGCCTCAAGGCGTTCCTCCGCTTCGTCGTGGAGAAGACCGTGGACGACGAGGGCGCGCTCCTCAAAGAGTACACAATCGCGACAGAAGTTTTCGGGCGCAACGACGACTACGACCCGCGCATAGACTCGGTCGTGCGCGTTCAGGCCGGAAGGCTGCGGACGAAACTGCACGAGTATTACACCACAGAGGGGAAGGGCGATCAGATTGTCATAGACCTCCCCAAGGGCCATTACCACCCCGTCTTCAGTTGTCCTCATCCAGAGTCCGTGCCCGAAGTCGCTCCCGTCGCGCCCGACCCGACGAATGGGGCCGCTTCGAACGGGCACCCCACGGCTGCGGCGGCAGACGCTCATCCGCCTGTCAAAGTTAATGCTGCTAAGGGCGGAAGCAGGGCCGTCATTCTGCTCTTGTGCGCGCTCGTGGTCTTGCTCGGGGCCGTCGCGCTGGTGCTTTACTTCTCGAACCGAGAACTGCGACGGCAGGCGACTACGCCGAGCGCCGCCGATCCCTTGCTCAGCAGCGAAGACTTCAAGGCCGTCTGGGGACCGTTTATAGATGACCCGGAGCCCCCGCTGCTCGTGCTTAGCAACCCGACCGTCTACCGCTTCCTGAACGCCGCGGACCCGTTGCCCCTGGCGCGGCGCGCCGTCCCAATGACGCCCGAGCAGATTCGCGCGCTGGCCGACGCGCCGGAGTTTAAGGGACAGTGGGCCGGCGGCGAGACGCCGCATCTCATCCCGTCGCTGGGCATGTACACGGGGATGGGCGAAGCCATCGGCGTCTATCGCCTGACGGACCTTTTACGCGCCTCGAACAAGACCATCCTCCTCAGGCAGAGCAGACATGTGAACGCCGCCGACTTGAAATACCGCAACATCATCTTGCTCGGCAGCATCTACGTCAACGAGTGGACGCGCAAGTTGCCTTCAATCGAAAACTTCAACTACACCTTCAACGCCACGATAGAGAATCGCGACCCGCTCGCGGGCGAAGAGCGCGTCTACAGGCCGCAGTTCGACGAGCAGACGGGCGCGCTGGAAGTTGATTACGCGCTCATCACCGTCAAGCCGAACGTCTCCGGCGAACACGCGGTGATGACGCTGGCGGGTATCTTCAGCGAGGGGACGGAAGCGGCTGCCGAATTTATCACGACGCGCAACCACCTGGCCGTCCTCGGGCAGAGGCTGCGTCAACTCGGCGGGCAAAACCCTCCGCCCAAGTATTACCAGGCGCTCCTCAAAGTCGAAGTCGAGAACGGCACGCCGACAAAGATCTCGCTCCTGTCTCTACGCTCACTACCTGAGCCAAAACAGTGATAGAGGATAAGGTGAAGGGAACTGAAAGTGTAGAGCCGCTTTCAATGCCGGACAGAGGCGATCAATCCGCAAGCTGAAGTCCGCGATCCTGAATTTGCAGTTGACCGCGTCGCCTCACTTCCCGTGCGTCTTGTTGAGCCTTTCGGCCGTCTTCCTGATGCCCTCGCTGAGCAGAAGAATGTGTCGCAGGTCGCGGTTAGCCTTCGCCGACTGTTGCACGTCTACCACGTCCGGGACTTTGAAGACGGGATTCTCGGTGAAGCTGTCAATGCGCTTGACCATCGTCAGGAGCGCGTCCTTCATCTGAGCGTCGCGGATCTCGACCTGTTTTTCCTGTCCCTTTTTTTCATCCTCAGGAACTTCGCGCAACAGATGCGACTTCAACCGGCCGGCACGCTTGTTGATCTCTTCGGTTTCACTGGCGATGAACTTGTAGTCGAGCGGCTTTTCGGACAGGAGGTGGCGGGCGAGATTGTTACGCCGGATTTGGAGAGTTTTGAAGTCCTCCCTCATCTGCTCTGCGGCGACCTCGGCGCTCCGCTTATCCAGCTTCTTCACCCCTCCCATCATCTCCGCGCTGCGGAGTTGCGCTTCGCGCTGCTGCCGCTCACGCACCTCCGCGAACGGGTCGCGATTCCCGACGGGCGGCGGGCCGGTCTGCTGCGCCTGGGCTGAGCTTATCGTGAGCATGAACACACACACGGCAACCATAAAGCCGACCGCAATATTAAGCGACGGACCTCGGCGAGTCTCCATCTCCAGCCTCCTTTTCTCTGTTGAGCGCGAGGCCAGTATAATCCCGCAGTTTACCGGTAGACAATACCGAGAAGACAGAAAGGCAGCGGCGAATCAAAGTCTATGCTTTGATTCGCCGCTACCTTTAGTCACCAACTTTATTGTCAGCGCACAGCCCGACGTTCAGGAGTTCAGTCCTGACAGTCATTCATAAGTTTCCATGCTGGTCAATCATATCTTTGCTCTTTTGGTGAGGTTTCAGACACTCATAAATTTCCGCCGAGCACGCGTCGCTACCTGCACGAAGTGACGAATTCCTTTCACGGCGCTTCGTCTCAGCTCAGGCTTGGGCGTGCGGCCGCGTCACGACACGCTCACTACGAGGTTGATGTCCACGGTCGTCCAGTCGTCGAACCCCTGGACGTTGTCTTTCCCGGCTTCACGCGTTCCGCCGAAATATGCTTGGCCGACGAGGCGCGCGAAAGGGTTCGTTAACCCCTTGTCCGCTCTGGGGACCCTCGTGAGGGGCGGCTGCTCAAGGAAGGAGAGGTCTACTTTTTTCGTCGTGACTATCAGCTTGAAGATGGTCTTGCCCTCCGGCGGGCCGGTTCTGATGCGGTCGCTCTTGACGGGCGTGTTCGGCGAGACCTCGCCGCCGAAATCTTCGGGCGTCGAGATGACGCTGATGCTGCCGCTGGGGTTGATGGCGATGAGAGTAAGGAAGACCTTCTGCCCGGAGGTGTTCACGATGCGGAACCTGAAACGCTCGTCGAGCTTGAGGGACTGGATGCCCTCGGACGTGGCCGGTAGCTCGACGCCGGGCGTCTCCTTGCCCGCGCCATCGAGTTGAACCTTGAGCAGTGTCGCTCTTATCTGCGAAGTAAGCGCCGACCCGCTGTTACTGATGGCGGCCACGTTCTTCTGACGCGCACGCCTTTCGAGCGCGTCCACGATTTGGGCAGCGGCGTCCGGCGCGTCCGCCGTGACGTAGAACTCGTACAGCGGATTGCCCTCGCGCGTGGTGACGTAATAGACCTCAGCCGCGTCCGGCGGCACGGTCGCATCCTTCGCAACGGCCGAAGACTTCCTCAGGACTTCTCTGTACTGGTTGAAGGTGCCGCGCACGACGGCCGCGTCCCAGTCGGGACAGGCCGCCCGTTCGAGCGGGCGCGGCGCCGTCGCTGCCACTTCGACTAGCTGGTTCCGCTTGTCGGCACCGTCCCCGGCGCGCGGGTCGTTTTCCAGTAACCTCTCCACCTCCTTGACGACTCCGGCGCCCGGCCCGCCGGCCTTCATGTCCGTGTCCAACACCACGCGCAGCCGCTCCGAGCCGAAACTCGGAGTGAGGACGATGGCTTTGTCGCCCGGCGCGACGGGTTTCGCATTCTGCTGGACGAGCGCCACCGATTCGAAGTCCTTTAACTCAATGACCTCCGCGTCGGCAAGCTTATCTTCGACCCCGGACAGCTTTCTGGCCTTCTGGGAGTAGATGGCGATGAACGTCCCCTTCTTAAGCCCGTGCGCCTTGCCCGCGGCGATGGTGACGGTTCCGGCGGCTTTGTCGGCTGCGCTGACGGCGATGTAGTTCCTCGCATTCGGGTCCGCACCCTCGAAAATCAGCCGGTCGAGGTTGCCCTCGACCTGGGGACTCTGGATGGAGAGCTTCTCCTCGACCGCCCTCCTCACCGTATCGCCCAACTCGCGGTAAGTAATGTGCGGCGTCGCCTTGAGGGTCTGCACAAGGTGGGCGGTCATGATGCCGTTGGTTCGCAGCTTCTTGTCCTCCGTCGTGCGAGTGTACTCGTACGAGAGTTGGGAGGGCAGGCTCCCGGAGAGCGTCACGTAGCTGTCTACGCGCCGCTCCAGCATGGCGTTGCCTTTGTCCTTCAGGCCGTTGACGAACGACGGCACGGCGGCGGGCTTGAGCGGCGGGGCCTCCCGCGGCTCGAAGTCAACGGCGCGGGTGGCCGTCCCCGAGTGGCAACTGTCGATGATGAAGGTGATGTTCGTGGTGTACTGGCGCAGTTCCCCGAAGAGTTTGTCCAGCTCGTCGTCCAAAATGTCGTTGACGCCGTTAACCCCTCGGTCGTGGGGCAGGATGGTCTCGTCCTGGCCGTCGCCCTCGTCCTGATCGAGCCCATCCTGAGCGGTGGAGCCATGCCCGCTGAAGTAGAAGACGACGGTCGGCTTCTGCTCTTTAAATTTTTTCGCGTTCTCAATCAGGTGTCTTTTGAACTCGTCGAGAATACGCTGCTTCTTCGCCTCCTCACTCTTGAGAGTCAGGACGTGCTCCCTGTCGTCGGGGAAGCTGAAGACCTCGGTCAGCACGTCTTTCAGGTCGTCCACGTCGTTCTCGCAGCCGTTGAGGGTCTTAACATTCTTGTCTAGATACCTGTTGACGCCGACCAGCAATGCGAACTTCGGCCCGGCGGCCGGCCGGGACTGACGGGAGCCGGCGCGTGAAGCGGGCGGGGCGGCCTTTATGCCTGCGCGCGAGAGGGGCAGGCATAGCACCAGGCAGCTAATCAGTAAGCACGACCACGATGGTTTTGTATTCATTGGCGACCTCCGTTTTGATTTCCGTCAACGTTCGAGCTTGAGCGCGGAAGAGGCGAGCGCCTTCCGCGTCGAAAGTTTTATCCGCGAGCGGCGAATTGCCAGACGGTTCACCAGCGCCTTTAATCCGTGGTGGCGAAACATTGAGCCTCTCCGGTAGCTGGCAACCGCAGTGACTCCCGCGCCCGGGGGGTCGGTCTGCCGGCCGAATCCCTTCGGAAGCCGCCACCCGTATCAGCGCCGTGTGGGGCTGTTCACCAGCGCTACGTCCCCGCGACGGCGCGCGAAGTCGAAAAGCGATGGCTGCTGACTGGCGCGGACGCGCCCTGTGGCGTCGCGGAGCACGTCCCTGATATCGTCGAACGCCCTCGCCTTGCCTGCGACGATCCGGTCGAAGAGTCTGGGCACACCTACGACACCGTACCGCAGCCATTCCCTGAGCGTGAGTACGCCGTCCGCCGGCTCGGAGTCCGCCTTCATCTCTTCCATGCCCTCTTCGACGAGGACATAGCTCAACAGCCCCTGGCGGATGGGTTTGCCCTCGTGCGCGACGTTGTCCGCCTGCGTCGCCGCGAGAATCAGCATCCCCTTGTCGTAGGCGAGCTGCCCGAGGCCGCGGCTTCCCAAAGGCCCGGGCTTGAACTCTTCGTTCTCGACCGCCGCCGCAGAGTGGCACGCGTCCACGATCAAGGCCATGTGCCCGGCGTCCACGTCGCGCAGCCAGAGACCCAGCTCATCGCTGGAGATACTGTGCTGCCGCAGCCGCGCGGTGACGCCTTCGCCGCGCCCCTCGCCCGTGTCATAAGGGATGAGGTAGAAGAGCCCCTTCGGCCCCGTGAAGCCATGGCCGGCGTAAAGGATTAGAACCAGGTCGTCCGGCGTGGCCGCCCTTAGCTTCTCTGCGTTTGTAATCTTGTCGAGTCCCGGGGGCAGCCCGCCCTTGCCCGCGAGTAGCCGCAGCACCGCCCTGAAGTTCGCTTTGGTGGCGTCGGTCTGCGCCGTAGTCGCGTCGGAGATGAGAGAGACCGGGACCACCTCGTCGTACTGTCCCGTGGCTGTAAGGCGGCTCGTCAGTGTCTGCTCCATCCGCCGGGCGTCGTTGGCCGCGTACGACAGATTGAAATCGGGGTTCTCGTAAAGGTTGACGCCCACCGTGACGACGTAGGCGCGCCCTTTACGCGAGCGGGCGGGTGCGGCCGGCAGGGCGTAGGTCTTGCGCGCCGTACTGCTCTTGACGCGGTCGTTGTTGAAGGCGTAAGCCGAGAACGCGACTTCCTTAATCTTCCCGTCCTGCGGCAGCCTGACGTTGCGGAAGACCAAAGTCACGCGCCCGTCCCCTTCCAGCCGAACCTGATGTGCCTGCTGCCACAATCTCAATTCCGCCGTGTTGAGTTCGGCCGCCGACTCCAAGTCGCCCGCGGCCCTGGCGTAACTCTCAAGCGCGTCCTCCGCCGTCGAATTGCCGACCAGTTGCCCGTCGCGGAACAGCCGCACGTCGAACACGCCCGACTCAAGCGCACGCCCCCGCGCGTCGAACTGTTTTCGGCTGACGG
Organism: uncultured Acidobacteriota bacterium; assembly: GCA_963711585.1. Classification (GTDB taxonomy): domain Bacteria; phylum Acidobacteriota; class Blastocatellia; order Pyrinomonadales; family Pyrinomonadaceae; genus QHXM01. Next base: position 126,128 of record CAVQEU010000008.1, read on the forward strand.
CGTTCGCCACCTCGACCGTCACCTCCGCCGTGCCCGCGCCATCGGCCCTTACATCCTTGATGACGACCGTGGGCTGCGTCCGGTTGAGCGTCGAGATGTCCCGCACGGGCTTCAGCGCCTCGCCCGCCAGAATGCGCTCCAACAACTTCGGCTCGAAGTAATCCCGCATGAAGATGTCCAGCGGCAGGGGATTCAACGCGTCGCCGGGCATCACCCAGTGCAGCCGCTCCACCTCTTCAAGACGCATGCTGGTGTCGAAGCGCCCGTCGGGAGTGAAGATCACCCAATCCTGCCTGCTGACGGGGGCGAGGGTCGCCAGTTCGTCGCCGGTGTTAGGATTCCAAAACTTTATGACCTTATCCCAGCTACCCGAGGCGAGGACTTTACCGTTGAGCGAAAAATCAAGAGAGCGGATAGTCGATTGATGCCCTGATAATTTGTGTAACTCTTCGCCTGTTTGTACCTTCCAGATCTTTACGTCGAAGCGCGACGTGGTTACGTCGCGAGCCTCACACGCTATCAGGCTGCTGTCTTTACTGAAGGCCATGGGACCCGGCACAGTCTTATAATCGACCAGGTTGGCAAATGCCCCGAAGATTTCCTGGGCTTTTCCCGGTCTCCGCGACTTGGGTTCGACGACTATGGTGCGGAGGTGTTTGCGCTCCGTAACGTCCCACAGAACAATGGTTCTGTTATCTATCCAGGTTAGAGCTGCCAACACTTTGCTATCCGGGCTGAAAAGGATGTGACGAATTGAGCCGCGGGCGGGGAGCAGGGTATGTCCCCAAGTTTTGACGTCCCAGAGTTTGATATTGTGGGCGGCGTCTACGGTAGCTAATAACTTCCCGTCAGGGCTGAAGGCAAGTAAGTCCGCATTCTCATTCAGTGTTTTAAAAGCGACGCGTCTCCTGACGTCCCAGAGTTTGACTGTCCCGTCGTCGCTGCTGCTCGCCAGGGTGGTTCCTGCGGGGGTAGCGGCGATTGATTGGATGTCCCCGGTATGCCCCTCCAAAAACTGGTCAGGTCGTGAGCCGGTAACGTCGATGAGTTTGATTTTAGCCGCGTCCTCCTTCGACCCTATGCGTGCGATTACACCGGCCGACGAGAAAAACGCCCCATTAGTCTTCCTTAACCTTACCACTGTCGAATACCCGTCCCGCAGGCTTAGGTCCGACCTGTCGCCCCATTCCGCCAGTTGTCCCCCAACGACGGCGAATATGGCTTTGCCGTCAGGGGTGATCGCCACCCCGGAAATAAGGCCGAAGCCTCCTTTAAGCTGTCTGACCTCTTTCGTCGCCAGGTTGATCAGATTGATGCTATCACCGTCGCTGAAAGCCAAAAGGCTAGTGGCATTATTTACTGCCACCGCGTGCGTCCCGTTGCCGCTTGTGCCCCCAGGGGTTTCGTACCGCTGTGTCTTCTCGTTCGCTTCCAGCGGGTTTATGTGTACAGCCCCGCCGTATACATAAGCCAACGCCTTATTTGAGACGAAGACCAAGGAGTTTAGTTTGGCGAGACCTCTCCGGGCGAAGGTGAATCTGGGCTTTCCAGTCGCCAGATCGGTGACAATAATGGAGTCGCCGGTTGCTGAAGCAATCAACCCTCCACCGTAAGTAAAACTCTCGAATCTCACTTTGTATTGAGCCACGGTTTCAGGCCGCGCGGCGGCCAGGTCCCAGAGCATGAGCGTCCCGTCCGTGCCCGAACTGAGCAAGCGCCTCCCGTCGACGAAGACAACCTTTGAGACGGGTGACAGGTGGCCCGATAGAGCGCGCCTCAACTTCCTCGCCGCCACATCCCAGAGCCGGATAATCTTATCCGCACACGCAATCGCCAACGTGCTCCCGTCGGGGCTGAAAGCGACGAAAGTGTTGCCGCGCGGTACAGAGATTTCGTGCGCTTCTTTTCCTTCGGCCACGTTCCATAGCTTGACGACTCCGTCAGCGCTTCCGCTGGCTAGGAGCTGACCGTCGGGGCTGAAGGCGAGCGTAAAGATCCACTCCGAATGCCTTTCGAGTGAGTAGAGTTGTTTCCCTGCTGCCAAATCCCACAGGATAATCCTCCCACCTTGGCCGGCACCCGCGAGGTATTTGCCATTCGGGCTGAAGGCGAGCGCCCAGATGGTTTCGAGGTGGCCGCTCTCGAACTCCAACCGCGGTCTTTGCGCATGAATCGAGGTGGCGAGGAGGAGGGGCAAGAGAAACGCAACGAGCGGGCGCGGGAGACGGCCTGTGGTTTGAGTGTTCATGGTGGCTCCTGAGAATTGTAAGTCGCTCTCCCTTTATCAAAGGGCGGCGAGGATGCGGTCGATGGCGGCGAGGTTGAGTTTGCCGAAGCCCCAGGCGGCGTTGGGCACGGCGCTCGTGTAAGTGTCCTGGGTGGCTTTACCCGTCAGCAGGCTCTTCACGTCGGCCAGTGTCAGCGTCCTCTTCTTCTGAAACATGAGCGCGATGACGCCGGCGGTGTAGGGCGTGGCGGCGCTCGTCCCGTTCATCGCGGCGTAGAGGTTGGTATCGTCCACCTGCCAGCCGCGGACGCCGCCTTGCCCGGAGATGCGCGCGTAGCTGGATTCGTACCACTGCCCCGGCGCTACGATGTCGGGCTTGGTCGTACCGCCGGGTGAAGCGAACCTGACGGGGCCGGGGCTTGAGTAGCAGGAGATTTTCCCGACCTCCAGCGGCGGCGGCGTCCCTGCGCCCTTGCGGCGGCAGGCGGGCAGGAGGGTCGTTGTCTGCCCGCCGGAGTGGAAGTTGTCGTTCCAGTCGTAGCTGCCGACCGTGATGGCGTGGGCGGCGGTGCCGGGCGTGCCGACCAGAGTGTTAGGGCTGGCCGAGGCGTTCGTGAAGACACCCTCGCGTCTGTCGAGGAAGTACAGGTGCGCCTTCGTTTGCCTCCCTGACTTGGTGGAGAGCCACAGCCCGCCCTTCCCGCCGGCCACATCGGAATGCGCGCTCAACTGTCTGGTGAAAGGGTTCAGGTCCCAGCCGTACTCGAACCTCTGGCCGCTGTCGGGTTCGATAACCAGGTCGTCTTTGTTGGCACTGTCGAAATAGATCGCCAAGTACGCGCCCGGCGTCGCGTCCCACTCGACCAGCTTGCGGCTCTCGCGTCCGCCGAAGACGGCCTCCGAGTGAATGGCGTCGAGCCCCTCGTTCCCGGCGGCGAGCACGAGCGCGCGCCCCGCCCTGTTGAGCGGGAAGCGCGCGTTCAACTGGCGCTCGCGCACCGTCTGGCCGTCGTGACCGCCGGAGTGACCGCCGAAACTGCCCGAGACCACGAGCGGCGTGCGCCCCGCCGCCTTGTCCAGCCACTCGCACGCGGCGTTGAGGAGGTAGCCGTTTTCCAGCCCGGCCGTGCCGACGCGGACGCCGATGATGTCGGCGTCGGGTGCCACGCCGACGACCGACTCGCGGTTCAAGCCACCCGCGGCTTTATCGCCGTTGCCGTTGCCGGCGGCGATGCCGGCGCAGGCCGTCCCGTGGCCGTTCACGTCCGTGGCCGGGATGATCTGTCTGCCCGCGCGTAGCTCCGCAGTCAGTTGCGCGCGGCTGTAGAGGGTCCCGATGGGGGGTCCGTTCGGGTAAGCGAACGGGGCGGGCGAGCCGCGCCCGCGCAGGTAAGGGGTCGTCGAATCCCAGAGGTACAACAGGCGAGAGGCCGGCCGTCCCTTCCCGTCGTAGGTGATGAAGTCCGGGTGCCGGAAGTCAATGCCGGTATCGATGACGGCGATGAGGACGTTTTTGCCGGTCATCCCGCCGCGTCCTCCGCGCACGATGTCGTCCGGCGTTACCTTAGATATAAAGGGCGCAATTGCCGTATCGGGGGGCGGCGGAACTTCGGCACGTCCGATGCCCTCCACGCGCACGACCCCTTCGAGCCGTACCAGTGCGTCGTAATCGTCACTGCTGGCGACGAAGAGATCGGCGAAGCGCTCGAACGTCGTCAGGACGTGCACATCGGGCAAGCTTGAGCGTCGGCCGGCGTTGGGGAACTGCGCGCGTCGCGCAGCGGCGTCGCGGAATTCGACGTTGACGACGCTGTAGCTTACGGCGCCATTTCCATGTGGCACGCGCGCCGTGCTGACCCCGCGCCTCTCCGTCATATCGGCCTGCGGCCCCACCGGCTTGAAGGGCGGAGCTTTTGAGGGTTGCAACTGAGAGGCGGGGCCGGGGGAGGAATCCGTCGCGGTCGTCGCCGGCTCTGGCGAGCGTACGCCAGCCAGCGCCGAGTGGCGTTGGCATGAGACGGGCGAAGTCTGTGCAGCGAGTAAGGCCACGATGATTATCGCGGCGCGGAACGCACGACCGCGTAGGTTTGTGCCGCTGCGGCGGGCCTTAGCGCTAAGGTACGAGTCTTTGAGCATAAGAGTCCTTTTACTGTTGGTTCATCCGGGCGGACGTGCTTTGCCGCAGCACCCGCCGTCAGAACGAATACTTGAGCGAGAACTGTAACCGCCGCGCTGGCGTGACAGTGCTGACGGCCCTGCCGAAGCCGGGCGCTTCGAGCAGGCGGACGGGCACGCCGAAGTTCGCGCGGTTCGTCAAGTTGAAGGCGTCAACGCGGAGCGTCAACTGACGCCTGTAGAATCCCGGCTTTGTGTTGAGGAAATTCTTCAGGAACGATAGGTCGAGCTCGAACCTGCTGCCGGCGCGGTAGGTGTTGCGGCCGACCGCGCCGTCCTCCGACAAAGGTGCACGCAGGGAGTTCGGGTCCACGGTCAGAATCAGCGGCTGCCGCCGGTCGCCGGTGACGACGATGCCTTCGGTCGTGTTCGGGCGGTCGGTCAGGTTGCCGTCGCGGTTAACGTCCCTGACGGTGTTGACGGTGAAGGGCTGCCCCGTCTGGTAACGCAACTTGCCGGTCACCTGCCAGCCGCCGAGGAGGAACTTAAGCAGACCCGGCTCGCTCTCGTCCCCGTTGTTGCGGAAGGCGTAGTTAACAAAGCCTGAGAAGATGTGGCGCGCGTCGAAGTTGGCGTAAGCGCGTTCGCCTGCGCGCGTGAGGCTGTTCTGCGGGAGCGCGGGCGCGCCCGCCAGCTCGAACACATCCGACGCCTCGTCCGTCACCTTCGACAGCGTGTAGTTGAACTGAAAGGTCGTGCCGTGGACGAGCCTCCGCGTGGCCTGCACCTGGAGCGAGTCGTAGCGCGAGTTGGCCGACGACTCGTAGAGCTGCACCGTCCCCCCTTTGGGGCTCAGGCGGGCGTGCAGGACGCCTTCGGCGTCGCGCTGCTGGGGCTGGTCGATCTGGCCGGCGAGGCGCGGGCGGCAGCCGGTGAGGGCGACCGGGTCGAGGCAGTCGTTGAGGGTGAGCGCGTTCAAGCTGGTGGGCGAGTGGTCGCCGAGGTTCGGGGTCGTCAGGCGCAGGAGGTGCCGGGCCTGCGTGCCGACGTACGCGAACGAGAGGTACGTGCTGCGCCCCAGCTCCAGCTCGTACGAGGCGGTGTAGTGATAGGCCGTCGGCATCTTGAGGTCGGCGGCCGGCAGGACTGTTTGCAGGATCGGCTGGAAGCCGCCGCCCAGCGTCCGGTTGAGGTAAACGTCGAGCACGCACTCGGCGGAGGCGCGCGGGTCGATGGTGTTCAGGGTGCCCGGCGAGGTGATCGGGATGAAGTCGGTGTGATTACAGCCGACCGAGATGTTGAGCGTGCTGGGCACCTGTATGCCGAGGCCGACATTGACGAAGCTTCCGGGGCCGACCTGGCGCGACTCGAAGAGTCCGGCCGTGTTGAAGCTCACGAAGGTCGGGACGACGTTCCGCGATTGGCTGACGACCACGCCGGGGGCCTGGTCGTAGTAGACGCCGGCCCCGACGCGGATGGCGTGGCGGCCATCCTCGTCGAGCGAGTAGGCGAGCCCGAGGCGCGGCGCGAAGTTGTTGCGATCGGGCGCGAAAATCCGCCGGCGGCCTTCAACGAACGTGTCGAGCCCGTAGGTCGTGAGGAGGGGCGAGTCGAAGGTGCGCTCGATGCGTTGATGCGCCTCGCGCGGCGGCGTGTTGTACTCGTAGCGGAGGCCAAAGGAGAGCGAGAGGTTCGGACGCAAGCGCCACTCGTCGCGCGCGAAGAAGTTGTACTGGTAGTAGCGCAGCCCGATGGTCGAGTCGTCGCCGGCCGAGAGCGCCTGCGAGACGACGTTGGCCCCGCCGATGGCGGCCACGTCGGTGGCAGAGAACCGGCCGATCTCGTGGCTGATGCCGTCGGGCCCGCGCGGGCCGGCCTTGCCTGCGCCGCTGAAGAGGATGAAGGCGCGCGAGTTGCGCGGCAGGCGGCTGTTCAGTTCCGAGCGCCGCAGGTCGGCCCCGAAGGCGAGCGCGTGGTCGCCGGTCTGGACGGTGAGGGTGTCTGCGAGCTGGTAGGTATTATTGGTTCGCGTCTGCGGGAAGGTGAACACGTCCAGGCCGGCGGGGCTGTAGCCGGAGATCGCGACCTGCCCGACCGGCGCGGGCACCAGCTCGAAGGGCGTCCCGAGCCGGGCCTCCGCAGTCACGGCTGGGTTGAGCACGTACTCGACGACGCTCGAACCGGGCCGGGTGCGGTTTTCGAGCACGGGGACGTTGAGGAGGAAGCGCCTGTCGTTCGGGTCGTTCAGCCTCAGCCCCGTCGGGCTGAGGAAGCCCGCGTCGCGCCGCTCCTCGAAGTCGAAGACCGTCCGCCCGTAGGAGACGAAGAACTGGTTCGAGACGCGCGCGGACGACTCCTTCCGGCTGAGGAGGCTGTTGACGAAGAGTGAGAAGTTTTGTGAGCGTATGTTCGGGCGGACGGACGAGAAGAGCGCGCCGGCCACGGTCGGCACGTCGCGGTAGTCGTCCGTGAGGTTGTAGCGGCCGGTGAACTGGTGCAGGCGTCCGGCAATCTGCTTGCTGCCGTCCAGACGCCCGGAGGCGATGTAGCCGAGGCCGTCGGCCGGAAGCTCCTGCGTGAAGGTGTTGCGGCCGTAAGGGCCGTCGGGGTTGTTTGGGAAGGGAAAGAGGCTGAAAACGGCGTCGCCCTGCGCGGAGGTCGGGTAGGCGTCGAGCGCCGCCCCCGTGAAGGGGTCGCGCGCGAGCCCCGTCGCCCCCGACCTGAGGAGCCCCCTCTCCTCCACGGTCGGCACTGCGAAATGTGTCTCCTTCGTCGCCCTCAGGCGCTGGAACTCGAAGGAGCCGAAGAAGAAGAGTTGAAGGTCCTCCTCGCGCTCCGACCGCCGCAGAGGCCCGCTCAGGGTGCTGCCGAGCTGGGCGAAGGCGAAGCGGTCTTTGCGGCCCGCCCCGTTGGTGACGGAGTGCGGCTGCCCGTTGACGTGAACGGCGCGGGGGCTCCCGTTTACGAGGGCCGTCAGCGGGATGGTCGTGTCGCCGCCGGTCGTGTCGAAAAAGTCGGCCGCGTTGAGGAGGTGTGAGCTGAATGTGCCGTAGGCGCTACCGTGCAGGTTACGAGTCCCGTACTGGGAGACGGCGTTGACCTGCGCGCCGAGGTTGCGCCCGACGTGCGCCGGGGCCGCCGCGGTGATGACCTGATACTCGTGTATGGACTCAACCGCCTGCGGGACGAGCGCCAGAAAGCCCTGGCGGCGGACGCCGATGTCCTCGTCGTTGTTGTCCGAGCCGTCCACCGTGAAGTTGTTGGCGCGCGAGCGCAGGCCGTTGGCGGAGAACTGCCCCGACGTGCCGACACCCGGCCCGAAGCCGGGCCCGGCGAAGCTGCTCATGGTCTGCGGCGGCGAGGCGATGCCCGGCACGTAGAAGGCCAGTTCATCGAAGCTGCGCGTGAGCGATGAGCCGCCGAGCGACACCTCGTTGGCCGTCTTCGCGACGTAAGTCATGTCGCGCCGCGCGTCCGTCAGGTTACGGTTCGCGGTGAGAATCTTAACCGGCTGATCCCCGACCGGAGTGACAATTGTGTTTCCCCCGTAGGTCCGGGCCGTCCCGCTGACTTCGATGACGACATCGTTCGGGCGCAAGACGTTAACGGGCACCGTCTCCGGCAGCAGGTCGTGGCCCGCGACGACGATCTTGTAGAGCTTCGCCGGCAGCGGCGCCGACTCGAAGATGCCGTCTTCATCCGTCCAGTAGACACGCTCCACCTTGCTCTCAAGGTCGATGATTTTGACCGGTACATGGACGAGCGGCGTGCGGCTCTCGCTTTTGATCAGCGGCTTCTGGCCGGCCGTGACGAGTGTCGTCGGGGCCAGGAGAATTTTGCCGCGGATGGTGCCGGTGTCGTTCTGCGCGGAAGCGGTCGGCGATAGGAGCGCGGGCAGGAGTAGTGAGAGCAACGTGATGAGGCGCGCGGCCAGCCTTTGGGTCTTGCGCATGTTACGTCCTTTCTTTCTCGTTGGTTTTCAGCTTGTAGACGTGAACTGACAGAATCTGAAGCCGCTGGCCGTCCCCGGCGAGGAAGCCCGGTGCCCCGTAGCGGTAGGTCTTGTCGGGGTCGATGAAGACGATGGGGACGAGCAACGACAGTCCCCAGTCGTTGCCTTCGCCCGACTGGAGCTTCACGGTGAAGCTGTTATCCTCGGCGGTGATGACTACCTGTAGCGCCTTCCTGTAGTTAACCTTCTGTTCCAGCATGGGGTCTTTGACCGGCACGGGGCTGCCCGAGAGTTCGGCCACAGCCTTCCCGCCCCGGACGACCCAGGCCCGGAGCAGAAGCTGCTCCTTCTTATTCGGTGGCTTGCCGCCGGTGAGTTGGATCAGGTAGTAGTCCTGCCGGCTCTGCGCGCGCAGGACGAAATTCGCCGCGGTGTTGTTCTTGAGTCTGAGCCGCGTCACGGACTCGAAGTTCCGGAAGGAGTGGCGGACGAGTCTCCGCGGCAGCATGAGGCCGGGGGTGGCCGCGTCCACGAGAGGCGGGGCGAGGCTCCAGCCGCCCGGCACGTCCCACGTCGCGGGGTCGAAGGGCGGGGCTATCGCCACCTCCTTCGCCGTCGCGCCGGGCATGATGAAGACGAAGTCGCCGGGGCTCGCCGCCTTACTCCCGACGAAGCCCCACACCGGCTGCTGGCTGCCGTTCGACTTCTTGGCGACGTTGCTCTGGAGGTACTCCCCCAGTTCGGGGGCGGTGACGTAACTATCCCCGTCGAGGTCGGCCCCTTTGCCCGACTCATCAGTCAGCCCGGTGACGAACTTCCTCCTGAACTCGCTGTCGTCAGGCACCTTCTGTTTGTAAGTACCCGACGCGATGATCTGCCGTGCGCGCTCGCTAACCTTCGCACGAATGTGCGGCGGGACGTAGGCCGGCGAGTCCGTATCATCTTCGCGAGCGGGTCCCGCCGGGGCAGCCGCCCCCGCCTTAATGAAGTGTGGCTCGGCGGACCCCGCGTCAGCGGCGTTAATTAGACTGCCCCCGTAACAACTGTCGAGGACGAGCAGGACGTGCTTTGACTGCACGCCCTTAATTGATTCCAGAAGGTCGCGCATGCTGACGGCTTTCGACGGAGGCTGGAACGCGCCGTCCGCGCGAAGCGGAGCGTCCTTCGGAACGATGAAGCCTTCCTCCGACCCGTCACTCCCGAGATACCTGTAGCCGTGGCCCGCGTAGTAGATGAGCAGACGGTTTTCACGTTCGCGGCCGTGGAGGGCGATGAAGTCCAGGATGAGCGGGTACAGCCTGTCGCCTCCGAGGTCTTCGGGCTTCGCCACTTCGACCGCGAAGCCGTGTCGCTTGAGCGTCCACTCAACCTCCGCCACGTCTTGTTTGACACCGGGTAGAGGCTTCCAGTGTTCGTAATCGGATACCCCGATGACGAGCGCGTAGCTTTCGCCGTACAAGGAGGCGATGCCGGGCGACGCCATAACTTCGTCCCGGAAGGTGTCGGGCGCGCGCGTTGTCGGGCCGTCCTGCCCCTGCGTTCGGGCGGGCGGCGCAAAGAGTTGAGCGGCGGTCAGCAACAGGCAGAACGCCAGCGATAGCTTTCTCACGCGCACCTCCGCGGCTCACTTGTCTAACCTGTCTCCGACCGTGGACAGGTTCTTCAGCTTCTTGACCTTTCTAGCCAACGCGACAAAAGATTTAAGGGCGGTGTGATTCATTACCGTCTCCTTCCATCGACAGGGCGGCTTCGCGCCGGGCGGGGTTCCCGTCACCGTCGCACGATCTGGATATTTCCGTTAGAGATATTGAAAAAGGCGTTGTCAACCGCCTCCACCATGACGCGAGCGTTGGAGGTCAGCTTGTCCGGGACTGTGACGGTCGCCCTGCCCGTGTTCGGCGTGCTCGGGAGGAGCACCGTGAACGTCTTCCCCCCGTCCACGGTGAGTGAGAGTCGGACGTGGCTACAGTTGACCGGCGCGGCGTCAGTTTTAGCCACGTCCCACGTCACGACTTGGGAGGAGCCAACCGTCCACACGGCGGCGGAGGCCGGACTCGTTACGACGAACGGGCCGCTGTCCGTCACTACGGCCACCGAGGCCGTCGCATAACTAAATCCCCCGCCTGAGGCGCGGTTGTCCCGCCCGGTGACGCGAAAAGTCATCACGCGCTGCTGACTCGGCAGAGACTCGCCCGAGGGCGGCTGGCCGGAAAGGAGTCCTTCCAGGTGTGGGAAGAAACGTACCGCGCCTCTCGCCGGCAGGAACGAGCGGAAGATAGGGCGCAGGTCTGTGCTGTCGCCCTCCGGCGGGCTCTCGACGCCCAGGTCATATTGCTCCCAACAATAGGTGACGGTGTCGCCGTCCAGGTCAGTGCCGGTCGCCCTCAGCGTGAAGGGGGTGCCTTTGGGGATGATAAATTTCTGCCCGGCGACCAATGCCGGCGGGTGGTTGTCGGTTGCGGTGAGCGTCGGCACCGACTCCGCCTCATCGCTCGTCACGTAGACGATGATCTCTTCGAGGCTCGCCGCGTGGAAGTAAGAGTGGCTGTTGGCCTGAAGGTCCGACTCGTCGCAGATGCCCGCGTAAGCCATGATCGTCGAGCCGCTGCCCGGCTCGTAGGCGGTCGTCGGGTTGCGGTTGTCTTCGCACGACCCGGTGACGGCGTTGAAGGTGTGATTGGCGCCGAACTGGTGTCCCATCTCGTGGGCGACGTAGTCCACGTCGAAGGGGTCGCCGACCGGCTTCTCGGAACCGGTCGCGCCTCTCGCCTTCAAACCGCGCTGCCCGACCGAGCGCAGGACTGCGAGTCCACCCCCATTAAGAGAGAAGACGTGCCCGATGTCGTAGTTGTCGGTGCCGATTACCTCGTCGAGGTTTTTCTGGTTTTCGCCCAGTAGCCTGCGGGCGTTCGAGTTGGTGTAGGGGTCGTTGGCCGCGTTGGTGTAAATGATTTTGGTCTCGTCCCCAATCAGCTTCAGGCTGATAGCGAGGTCCCTCTCGTAGATGCTGTTCACGCGGTCAATCGTGTTATAGATCGCCCTGAAAGCGCCCTCGACCGTGCCGCCGTGGAACTTGGTGTATTCACCGGTGGCGGCTACGGCCAGGCGGTACGTCCGCAGCACATCGCCGTTCGACACCACGGTGGCGCGGGCGGCGCGGCGGTTGAGGATGGCCGGGCCGTCCGCGTCCGGGCCGACGAGACAGCGGAGCCGCTTCTCGTCGGCCGGGAAATCGTCTTTGAAATAGGTTATGTAAGTCTCCCGGTCGGCCTCGCGCAGCGGGAACGGGTCGATAAAAAACATTCTTTCCGGCGAGATGACGATGGCGTGAAACCCGTCTGGCGTTTGGTTGAAACGTGCGGTCATGGTCGGGTCGTCGATGCCTTGGCCGCGGTACGATTTGAAGTTGGGGAATTGACGTTCGAGTGCCGGCTCCATGATGGGCGATTCCTGAACGCGGAACCGCGCGTACGTCCCGTCCGGCAGCGGCAGGCTAATCTCGCGGTCGCGGGCGGGAGCCTGTCGCGGCGCGGCGGCCGCGGGGGCCACTGCCCCCGCGACGTGAGGCGCCGCGGGGGTGAGAACCCTCGTCAGCCTTTGCAGATCGAGTTTGACGACCTCGAATCTTCTCGGGATGGTCCGTTGTAAGCTCGCGAGCTGGGCGGCAGAGATGGTAATGGACGCTTTGTTAACGATCCGCCAAATCCTGTCGGGCGACTGGCCTTCCTGGAAGGTGTGGGCGGGCCGGGTCGCGCCGACGAGCGTCAGACCCAGAACCGTCAATGTGAGCGTGAAGAGAGTGACATCTCGCTTGAGGGCAGTGGCTCGTAGCATGCAAACTTCCTCCGATTCTTTCGCCGGTTCTGTCACTACACGCGCTTGAAGTATGCGTGTAAGAAATTGTCCCAGAGGTGTTCCCTCACGAACTGCACGGCCTGAAACTCGTTCTCGTCGGTGTAAGCGTTTTTGTACTTGTCCTTCTGGTACATCGCGTTGTTAGCGGGGAAGTAGATAGCCAACCCGGCGCTCCCGAACTCGGCGCGGCGGGCCGTGCCAGCGTAGTTCCGGACGACCACGGACTCGACGAGCGCCGTCACCTCTTGCGCCCTCGCGCGGAGTTGAGCGCCGACTCCAGCCGTAGCGAGCTGGGAGCAGAAACGATGGAGGTCGATCCCGTGATACCCGCGCCGCGGGGCGAAGGGGTAGCAACTCTCGCGAGCCTGCGTGATGCGGGGTAGCTCGGCCTCAAGGTCGGCGATCAGTTCTCGCGCAAGGGCAGAGACGGCCGCGGCGAGTCGCTCGATATTGCCGCCGGAGAGTCTGACCGCGGAGAGCGTGGTGTTAGTCTTGATCTGCTCGTAGTTCTTCCTGTACGACTCCACGACGGCGCGGCTGACCGCGTCGCCGTCCATGCTCGGGGCGGCGGAGAGCGCCTGGAGCCAGTCGTCGTAGCGCCAGCCCGGCAGCGGCTCTAACTCCTCGCTCCCGACCATGATCTTGGCTACGCGGCGCATCGCGTAGGCGGTCTCAATCATCTGCATCAGGCACGCGTCGAAGCCGATGACCTCAAGCCCGCCGCCGCCCCTGAAGACGCCTTCGAGCGCGTCCTGAATCTCGCGGACGTAGAGCTTGTCGAAGCCGTTCGTCTCGTCCTCGGAGATGGTGCGATACTGGGGCTCCAGCGAAGTCTGGAGCAGATTCATCGAGGCCAGCCTGGAATCGGTGAGTTGCCCCTTCATCAACAACTCGTCCACTTCGGCGCTGGCGCGTGCGCGTGCGGCGGCCGACTCGCCGGCCGGCTCCTCCCTAATCATGCGCCGCCAGCCGTCTCCGTGACTCCAGATGACGAGCATGTACCGCTCGGCAGGGAAATTCGCCCGCGCCCATGCGACGAAAGAGGCGAGCGTCGCCGGGTCTCCCATGTTCGACTCTTCGCTGAATCCCGGGAGGGAGTTGGAGCGCGTGGGCGTGAGCTTCTCGCGCATCAGGAAGCGGCGCGTCTCCCCCCAGCTCTCGTCGGTGTTCGTGCCCCCGATGCGGTCGAGCTGGACGACGACGTTCACGCGCGGGTCGTACCTGACCTTCGCCATCTCCTCGAAATCGGCGAGGGCGAACCGGTCGAGGTCGTTGTCGCCGTTCATGTAGAGCATGACCGTCCACTCTGCCTTCGGGGCGGACGCGCCTCGCGCCCCGGTTGCGTGTGGCGGCCTGGCGAGGCAGGCCGCCGCCACGACGGCCGTCAAGAAAAGGCTCAAGGTTCGTTTGTGCATGGCCGTATCACCTGTGCTGAAGCGCGGGCCGCAAGCTCACCTGGCTCGCCGCCTCAACTCCTCTTCGGGGCAGACGGTGATGATATCCAGCCTTAAGTAGGCAGGCTTGGCGACGGCGGTGACCTGTCCCTTACGCTGCCTCGCCCGCGGTGGGGGCGGCCGGTCGGAGGCCCTGATCGTGGTGCTGTGCGGTCCTTCGCCGAGATGGTCTCTGTCGCAGCTATCCGCGCACGTCGAGCGTACGCAATCGTCGCAGTGAGTGGGTATCTCGATTGTGACCCGCCCGTCCTGACCGATGACTTGCAGTTCGTTGTCGGCGGGGTCGGTGGTGTTTGTGGGGTCGCTCTCGGTCAAGTGTCTCAGCTTGGCGAGGAAATTCTTGCCATCGTCCGGCGATGGGCAGACCTCCTGAAGCGTGGCCTTAATCATGATGGCGGAACCCTTCGGGCGGTTAACGACCTTTGCCGTGAACCTGAGCCTTTCCGTGGTCGCCGGGATGGTGTTCGGCGCATCCGTCGTCGGAGTCTTCCAGACGAGTACCGACCCGGCCAGGTCCCGGACGGCATATTCGAGCGTAACCTCCTTCAACTCGATGGGCGGAATGCCCTGTTCTTCTTGTGGCGCCTGCGGCTTCTGGGCTAAACCTGAGGAGGTTAACAGGAGTCCCGCGCAAAGAATTGGCAGCAATCTTCGGAGTGTTGTTTTCATGTTCCATGCACCTCATTTGGCGGACTTGATTAAGAGAGTTATTGGTCTCTTGATGGGAAGTGACGCGCGTCGCGAAATATTTCAAAGGCAGGTTGTGAGTCTTAGCGGTGCGACACGGGCCGCTGAATAAGAGGACGGCTCGTTCTTCCGGCGCGTGCGCGCCTGCTCAAAAATTTTTTGGAGGAAGCGACACTTACTAATGTAGAGTGAGCGCGACGCCAGCTTCGCCCGTAGCAAACACTCTATCTGACCTTACGCGGCAAGTAAGTTATGACCAAAGCATTGGGATCATACGCGCCCCCACGCGGGCGCCGCCTCCGCACGGCCCACCTGAACTTCTGGGCGTGGCTCCTCACCCTCACGCTGCTCACTGGGCACGTCCACGCACAGAAGTCTCCCGCTAAACCCCGGCGTGACTCGCGCAGGGCGAAGATAATAACCGAGTCGGGTGCCGGTCGCAGGCTCGAATTCGGCGCGACGGCGGGCGGGCGGCTCGCAGGCGGCGAGCGTCATCCCTACCTGGTTCACGCCCCCGCCGGCTACTACTTGAAGGTCATCGTCGAGCAGCAGGGCATTGACGTTGAGGTGGCGCTGCTGACCGCGAGCGGCGAACTGCTGGTCAGGGTGGACAACGCCAACGGCACGCGCGGCGCGGAAACCGTCTCGCTCGTCGCCGACGCCGACGCCGACTTCCGGGTCGAGGTGAGGGCCAAGGAGCCGAAGCCGAAGCCCGCGCCCTACGCCATCAGTATTGCGGAGCAACGTGTCTCCACCGAAGACGACGGGAAGCGCGTCCGCGCCGAGCGCATCCTGGCGTCCGGCGAGTCGCTGCGCGCTGAAGGCACGTCTAACTCCTACCACCAGGCGCTCGCCAAGTATGAAGAAGCGTACCGGCTCTGGCAGGGGCTCGATCCGCCCCAGGCAGCAACGGCGCTACTCGACATGGGCAAGGCCCACTACTTCCTCTTAAACATGGAGGAGGCCACCAGGAAGTATGAAGAGGCGCTGAAGTTATTCGAAGAGTCCCACCTCCCGCTCGACGAAGGGGTCGCACGGCTCTACATCGGGATGGCGAAGCTGGCTCTCGGCGATAACGCGGAGGCGCTCAAGTATTACGGGCGGGCTCTTGAATTGTTCACCGAAGCCGAAGACGAGCGTTACGTCTCGTTCGCGCTGAACGAGATGGGCCGGGCTTACTACTTGAGGGGGGACGCGAATCAGGCGCTTGAGTATTACGGCAAGGCGTTGCCCATCCGCCACACCCTCAACGACCGCAAGGGCGAGTCCTTCACGCTCGTCTCGATGGGCCGGGCCTACTCCAACGGGTTCGGGGACGATGACCGGGCGCTCGATCTATATCTGCAAGCCCTCAAACTTCAGCGCGAGCTCAACAACCGCAGGCTGATTGCGCAGACGCTCGGTGACATCGGCAGGATTCACTACAAGGCCGGCGACTATGCGTCGGCCCTCGTCAACTATAACAACGCGCTCCGCGCCGCCGAGAACGGCGACCCGAGCGTCCGGGCCGAAATACTGATGTATATCGGCTTGGTCTACTCGGCCTGGGGCCGCCACCGTGAGGCAATCGAGCAATACTTCGGCGAGGCTCTCAGGCTTCAGGAGGGCCGCGACCCGGTCGGACACGCGCGCACGCTTCAGCACGTGGGCCGGTCCTACGCGGCCCTGGGCGACGAGGCTAACGCCCTCGAACACCTCAACAGCGCACTCGCGGTCTGGCAGAAGGTGCTCCACCGCACGGCCGAGGCGGAGACGCGCTACCAGATCGCTGCCGTCGAGAGCCGGCGCGGGCGGTACGCCGAAGCGTGCGCACAGATCAGGGCGGCGCTTCCTGTCGTCGAAACCTTGCGCACGGGGATCACCAACCGTGCGTTGCGCGCGCACTACTTCGCCTCGGCGCAGAACTACTACGAACTCTACATCGACGCGCTGATGCGTCTCTCGCGGCAGACGAACGACAAGGAGCTCGAAGCCCTCGCGCTGAGCGTCAGCGAGAGCAAACGGGCGCGCGCCCTGCTCGACCTCCTCGTCGAAGCGAAGGCCGACGTGCGCCGAACCGTCTCCAACCCGGAGTTGCTGAATAGGGAGGCGGCCATCCAACAGGAGTTGAGTGCCATCTCGCTCAGACAGGTGACCGGTGAGCATGTGACGCCAGAGCAGGTGCGGAGGATCGAATGGCTGATCGCCCAGCTCTACGAAGTTGACTCCGAGATACGCAAGAAGGACCCGCGTTACGCGGCGCTGACGAGCCCCTCGCCCCCCTCCCTCAAACAGATTCAAAAAGGGCTGCTGGCGCCCGACCAGATGCTGCTGGAGTACTCGCTCGGGGACGAGCGCAGCTACCTTTGGGCGGTGACGGCGACCTCCGCGAAGAGCTACGTGCTGCGCGGACGGGCGGAGATAGAAGCCGCCGCCGAGAGGTTTATGAAGTCGCTAACGTCGCGCAACACGGCGGTCGAGGGCGAGACGGAAGATGCGCGAGAGGCGCGCGTCGGGAGGGCGGACGCCGAATACAAGGACGCCGCCTCCTCACTGGGAGGGATGCTAGGGCTAGACAAGGTGGCCTCGGAAACGAAGGCCGAGCGGCTGCTCGTGGTGGCCGATGGGGAGTTGCAGTACCTGCCATTCTCCGCCCTGCTCGTGCCGTCGAGAGGTGAACAGAGGAGGGATGCGCCCACAACTCGGCAGACTTTCGAAGCGTGGGACAAGTTGGCTCCGCTGGTTGCCTATTACGAGATTGAGGAGCCGCCCTCAATGGCTGTGGTGGCCGAACTCAGGAGGGAGCGTGCCGGCCCCCCGAAGTCTGTGCCCGACAAAACCATCGCTGTCATCGCCGACCCGGTGTTCAGCACGGCGGACGAGCGCTGCTGTAAGTCTCCGCGTGGCGGGGCGGGGAAGAAGGTCACGCTCCGCCGTCAGCCGCCCGGTTCGCCCGGCCCCTCCATCCGCCTGGTCGGCGGAAATCTGACGATGGCGCGCGAGGCCGGAATCACCGACGGGCTAGGGCGCATCGCGCGTCTAGGGTTCACGCGCCTCGAAGCCGACGAGATTCTCGCCATCGTCCCGCCCTCCGAGCAGTTGAAGGCGACCGGCTTCGAGGCTAATCTCGCGCTCCTCACCGACGGCTCGAAGCTGTCCGCCTACCGCATTTTGCACCTAGCCACCCACGGCCTCCTGAACTCCGAGCACCCAGAGCTGTCGGGCCTCCTGCTGTCGCTCATCGATGAGCGGGGCCGGCAGCAGAACGGCTTCCTGCAACTACATCAAATTTACAACCTGCACCTGCCAGCGGAGATGGTAGTCCTGAGCGCGTGCGAAACTGGCGTCGGCCAACGGATGAAGGGCGAGGGGCTGAACGGCATCTCGCGTGGGTTCATGTACGCAGGGGCGAGGCGGGTCGTGGCTAGCCTCTGGAAGGTCAACGACGATTCCACCTCGCAGTTGATGAAGTACTTCTATCAGGGTCTCCGGCTGGGCGAGAACCTGGACCTCAGGCGCACGCGCCCGGCCGCGGCCCTGCGCTCGGCACAACTGGAGATGATGAGCCACCGGATATGGAGACACCCCTACTTCTGGGCCGCGTTCGTTGTTCAAGGGGAGGGCGATTGAAAGGGTACTGCGGCAGGCGCCACTGGTGGTTCTTTCAAACTTGACTCACACGGAGGGGTATGGCAGATAACTCGTGCGTCTAGTAGTTAAATCTGAGGACAGCCGGCTCGACGATTCGATGGCTGACACGAGCGAACCTCCGAGCGACGCGGGCGGCCCGTGGCGCGCGTTTGACGGCGACGGTCCGAGCGTCGTTGACCGCTTCAGGGATTTACAGTCGAAGCTGATCTTTTACTTCGAACGCCGGCATTGTTTCGACCCCGAAGAGCTCGCCGACGAGACGCTCGAAAGGGTCATGCGGAAGCTGTGCGAGGGAACGGAAGTCTTAGACCTCACGAGCTACAGTTACGGCGTAGCCAGGAACGTCTTCTACGAATATCTGCGGAGGGAGAGGGCCAAGCATAAATATTCCGAGGAGCAGCGGCACCGCCCCGAAGCCGCCGTGGGCGCAGACGACGAGGCGGAGGCGCGGGAGCGACGGCTCCGGTGCCTGGAGGGGTGCATGGCGCGGCTCAAGAAGCGGGAGCACTGGCTCCTGTTCGAGTACTACAGATACAAGGGGCAGCGGAAAGTGTCGCACAAACAGAAACTGGCCGAACAATTGAACATCAGCCGCGAAGCCCTTACGCTCCGAATCTTCCACCTCAAGCGAAGGCTTAAGGCGTGTATCCAAGATTGTCTCGAAAACGACTGAGCGTGGTTAACGCCGTGAGGCTTAAATCAACATGCCACTGACATCAGACCGAGCGCCGGAGACGGAAGACGGACGACTGCTGATTCGCTACCTCCTCGAAGATTTGAGCGAAAGCGAGCGTGGCCTGGTCGAGCAGCGCTACTTCGCCGATGACGCCCTGTACACGAAGCTCCTCGTCACCGAAGACGACCTCATTGATTCATACGTGCAGGGGGAACTGCCGCGAGAAGACCGCGAGAGGTTCGAGCGAGTCTACGGGGCCGACCCGCGTCTGCGCCAGAAGGTCGAAGCTAATAGGGAGTTGTTGGGGCGGATCGGCGAACATTGGTCGCCCTTCGCGGTGTGGCGCCGCCGCCTTCTTCACCCGTTGAGGCGTGCACTGACGCCGGGTCGTAACACGCGCCCCGCGTACGTGCTCGCGGGGCTGCTATTGATCGTCATGTTATGCGGCGTGTCGGGGTGGCTGCTCTTCGAGAGGGCTCGCCTCCGTGCCGAGGCTGAGCAGGCCCGCGCGCAATGGTTGGAGAAAGAGGGCGATTACCAGCGCCAGCTCGCCGCCTTGCAACAGCCGTCGCCTTCGCCGGTCGCCGTCCCCCAGGAGACTCCTGAATTGGGAAAGCGGGACGAGCGCGAGCCCGGCGCGCGTGACGCGGGTGCGGAGAAGTCTCCCGAACGGGCCGCCACCTCTGGCGGCCGTGATGCGGCACGCGCCTCGACTCCGGTGGTCGCTTTCACCCTTCCACGCTCGGTCATCAGAACGCCGACCGACGGCAGTGTGCCACGACCCCTCGTCATCCCGCGCGGTGCCGTCTTGGTCCGGCTGACGATAGACCTCGTAGCCACCGAGTATCCGGCGTACACTGTCTCCCTGCGAAGAGTCGGCGAGCCCGTCTTCTGGAGTCATGTCGTGCCGCGAAAATCCCCGCCGTCCGCGCCGGACCGCGTTACAATTGACCTGCCGGCCTCCCTTTTCCAGACCCAGGATTACCTCATGCAAGTCACCGCGTCCGACCCCTCGGGCAAGGAGGAGATTCTGTCCCGCCGTCAAATCACCGCAGTCAACCATAACCCGGCGCGCACGCGGGCCGGCAATCCGCCCGCACGCTAAAGTCAGCGACCGTAGAACGACGAACCGCCGCGGAGTTGTGTCTCCTCGTCTGTCTGGTGAATGTCTCTTCAACTCCACTCACCTAAAAATTCATAGTAAAGATTCTGCCCGTCCCGTCACTTCTTCGTAGAGGGACTGTCCCTCTGGGACACGGCTACAGGGCGCGAAGTATTAGAGACCGCGCTTCGGAGATAAAGACATGTCGATTGCTCCCTCGCAGAACAACCTCGCGCCCAGCAAAATATGAACTCGTTGCAATAGCGGTCACGGAGGCGGGAAAGATTATGAAAAGATATGTTCCATTTATCCTGATCTTCATTGCACAGTTATTTCTTCCCGGGATATCGGCACAGGAGAGACAAAAAGCCGAGTTATACATCGAAACCGGTCATGCGCTTGGAATCGAATCTGTCACATTTTCGCCCAACGGAAAAGTGCTTGCGAGCGGTGGCCGGGACAATCAGGTAAAGATCTGGGACGTGGTCAGCGGGCAAGAGCTTAAATCCTTAACCGGACACACTAATGCAGTTATCTCAGTTACTTTCTCCCCTGACGGCAAGCTCATAGCCAGTAGTAGCGGGAGCGGCAACATCGCGCTTAAATCGTGGATAAAAAGGAACGTGGGGGCGCAGGATAACTTGATCGAGAATGACGAAGCGACGATTAAGTTATGGGATGCGAGAACCGGGAAGATGCTCAACTCGCTGAGTGGACATTCCTCCGCCATAGCTTCAGTCGCATTCTCGCCCGATGGGAAGATTCTTGCCAGTGGCGATTGGGAGGGCCGGATCAAACTCTGGGGCGTGCGAACCGGCAAAGAATTAAAAACCCTTTCGGCTCATTCTGAGCTTGTTCAGTCAGTTGTTTTCTCCCCTGACGGAAAGTCGCTCGCGAGTGCGGGCTCCGATAACTTAATCAAAGTATGGGACACGACGAGGGGGACGGCAATTGCCACGTTCCCAGCGCAGGATGGGGTTGTAAATGCCATTTCCTTCTCGCCGGACGGAAGGGCACTCGCGAGTGGTGGGCAAGACCTTATCGTCATATGGGACATGACGACGAGACAAATCCTTAAGAGACTTACCGGGTTCCCAGGTTGGGTCACTTCGGTTGAATACTCTCCGGGCGGAAATCTACTAGCCTCCGGCACTAGTGGCGGCAGCACCATCCTTTGGGATTTGGCGCAAGAAAAAAAACTAAAAGAGCTGAAAAGAAGTTCGAGTTCAATCTCATTCTCACCGGACGGGCAGACGCTCGCCAGCAGTGGTCATGACGATAATCTGATTTTGTTATGGGACATCACCAAAGAGCAGGAGTCTGCGGCCCTGTCCGGCCACAGCGAGACGGTGCACTCCGTCTCGTTTTCTCCTGACGGGACAATTCTTGCCAGCGGTGGCAATGATGCGAAGGTTAAACTGTGGGACTTCGCACGTGGTAAAGAACTCGGAACCTTGGATAGTAACATACGGGAGATTGAGTCGGTCGCATTCTCGCCCGACGGAAAGATTCTTGCCAGTGGTGGCGACAAAAAAGTCGAGCTGTGGGATGTATTGACAAGGCAAAAAATTAAAACATTGGTGGCACAAGAAGAGTGGGTAAGAACGGTCGCGTTTTCGCCGGACGGGAAAGAGCTCGCCGTAGGGAGTAGCGACGGAACGATTACTCTTTGGGGCGCGGCGACGGGGGATAAACATAGAACATTTACGGGCCACTTGAGCGCGGTTTTATCGGTTGTATTTTCACCCGACGGGAAGATGCTCGCCAGCGGGGGCAGGGACGACACGGTTAGACTGTGGGACGTAGCAGGCGGGCATGAATTAACCGCCTTAACGGACCATTACGACGCAATTCATTCTGTAGCTTTTTCACCCGACGGGAAGATGCTCGCCAGCGGCAGTTACGATATGAGGGTCAAGCTGTGGGAGATACCCGCCGGGAAAGTGCTGAACACCTTGCGTGGTAAAGGCAACATCTCGTCGGTGGCGTTTTCGCCGACCGGCAAATTGCTCGCGAGCGGCAGTTGGGATAGCACAATCACCCTCTGGGATGTGGCAAGGGGAGAAGAGAAAGGATCGCTGGTGGGAAGTTCGGGCGGCGTGACTTCGATCGCATTTTCGCCGGACGGGAGCGCTCTTGCCAGCGGCGACATGGATGACACCGTCAGAGTATGGAACTTAAAATCGAAATCAACCTTTAAAAAATTAGAAGAACGTTCAGCCACAATCACCAGCATTGCCCTGTCCCCTGACGGGAAACTGCTCGCGGTCGGGATTGAAGACACGCAAGACACGATTAAGCTATGGGATTTAACAGACAGCCGAAATTTCAAAACACTGCGCGGAGCCGATAACAGAGTTGAGTCATTCTCATTCTCGCCAAACGGTGAAACACTGGCGAGTAAGCACTGGGGCGAGGGGACGGTTAAGCTCTGGAACATAGCTGGAGGGGAAGAGGTAAAATACTCTGAACTGCCTGACTGGGTGCGTTTCACCGAGGAGAATACGTTTGCACCTTACGGGGGAAAGATTCAAATTACGGCCAGCGGGAGTCCGTTCGAAGTTTTTGAGCAGGGGTCGAGGCGCTCCTCCGGCGACGGTATAACCGCGGAGATTTACAAGCGGAAGGTTCAAATCATACCCGATGGCGTACAGATCAAAATCATAGATTCATTAAGCAAGGAACCGATTCTTTCTCTCATCTCACTGAATGAAAACGAATGGATTGTCGCGACCTCCGAAGGCAGATTCGATACTAATAAATCGCTTGACAGTGTAGAAGGTTTGCACTGGATCGTTAACGATGACCTCTCAAATCCTTTGTCGCTTGAAGTTTTTATGCGGCAGTATTATGAGCCGAATTTGCTACAGAGGGTTTTGGCGGGCGAACAATTCAAACGGCTGCCGTCAATCGCCGACATCAATCGCGTCCAGCCAATAGTTACTATTAAGGAGATCAAACCAACCGCCGATGCCGCCAATTCAGTGGACGTTACAGTCAAAGTTGAAAGCGTTTCCGAGGGCGTCAGCGTTAGCGCGACCAGTGAGACAAAGAAGAAACAATTTTCCTCAGGCGTGTTTGACCTGCGGTTGTTTCGCGCCGGGCAACTTGTTAGGGGCTCCACCCCTGCCGGCAATGTTAGGCGGTACAACGAAGCTTCCGCCGGCCTGCCTTATGATAAGGAAACCAAGATTTGGCGCGAGGCGCATGACCTCAAGAAGCTGACAGATGTCGAATTTGATGTGCGCGGAAAAGCCGAGTTTACGTTCCATAATGTCCGCTTGCCAAAAACGGGCGAAAAGCAGGTGGAGTTTTCTGTCTACGCTTTTAACGCCGACCGGGTCAAAAGCAACACCGACCGCGTGACTTTTGATTTGCTCGATTCCGTTTCGTCGGCCCGGAAGAAAGGACGCGCCTACCTTCTGACTATCGGGGTCAACGCCTCGGACAATCCCGGCTACAACCTGCAATACGCCGCCAACGACGCGCGCAAGATGCAGGAGATTGTCGGCGCGAGGTTGAAGGCGGAAGTCGGCGGCCAGTACGCGGAGGTCATACAGATTCCGCTCATCTCCGACGCGAGGGCGGGCGAAGAAGTAAACAACGCACGCAAGGATGTCATCAAAGGCGTTTTCTCACTGCTCGCGGGTCACCGCGAAGAAGTCCCGAAAGATGTTTTGGAACGGATCGAGAAGATCGTACGTGTCCCCGCGGTCGAGCCGGAAGACACTTTGATAATAGCTTTTTCCGGGCACGGCTACGCAGATCGGAACGGCATCTTTTATATGCTGCCTGCCGACATGCCGAAGGACGTAACCGCTTTAACGACAGAAACCTTAAAGCGCACGATCTCTTCGGACGAACTCTCTCTGTGGATGCGCGACATCACGGCGAACGAGATGCTGATGATCGTCGACGCCTGCCATTCGGCGGCAGCCGTGCAGGGCCGAGATTTCAAGCCCGGCCCGATGGGCAGCCGCGGCCTCGGGCAACTCGCCTACGATAAGGGGATGAGGATTCTGGCCGCGACGCAGTCGGACAACGTCGCCCTCGAATTGGATAAGTTGCAGCAGGGCCTGCTCTCCTACGCGCTCGTGAAGGAAGGTATTGAAGACGGAAAGGCCGACACCGAGGCGGAGTTCAGGCGGTTGACCGCCGCCGAGTGGCTCGGCTTCGCGGTCAAGGCCGTGCCGCGGCTTTACGACGACATCCTCGCAGGGAGGCTGGCGGTCGTGATTGACGGGAAAAAGACCGTGCTAGGGCAGAAGGGCCCTGACGTGTTACTTGACCTGTCCGGCAACCGGCAGAGGGCGAGCGCGGTCAACCTGCAACAGCCGTCCTTGTTTGATTTTCGCCGGAAGAGGGGAGACCCCTTGTTCAACTTACCAGAAGGGAAGGGGCCGTAAGCCCTCCTGCGGGCATGGCCTTTGAGCTATCGTTCTCTTCCGGTTCAGCAGCAAACACCTCAATAACGTAAGTTTGCACCACAACCTATTTCTTCATCTCCTTTCACCTGAAGATCACAGTAAAGATTCTGCCCGTCCCGTCACTTCTTCATAGAGGCAGCAACAACCCGCGGCGGACGTGCGGCCTCGCAGTCCCCGCGCAGCGCACGGAGGAGATAAGAAAACAGTGAAGCTCATACCAGCAGCGTTTCGACTCTTCATCCTGATCGCCTTGTTGGCAGACGGTCACACGCTCGCTGTCAGGGCGCAGGAGCCGACCTTCACCGTGCAGACGAACCACAGTACACCTGTGTTCAGCCTGTCTTTCAGCCGCGACGGGCGACATATGGTGACGGGCTCGTTCAACGGCGAGTTCAAGTTGTGGGAGGCAGCCACGCGGCGGGAGCTGCGTAACTTCGCCGGTCGTTTGAGCAGCCCGCTCTCCCTGGCTACCTCTAGCGACATCAGCCCCGACGGCAAGACGGTGGCCCTGACCGCCGGCGGAAGGGTCAGCCTTTGGAACACGGCCACGGGGCGCGAAATCCGCAGCGTGGCTACGGGTGTCGAGGGCTTGTCTGTGTTGTGGGACGCAGGGGGCCGGCTGTTCGTCAGGAATAGAAAAGAGGTCATCGTCTACGACCTCGCCCGCGGCCGCGTCGTGGCGCGGTTAGAGGGTGAGAGCAACAGCTTTGCTGTCGCGCCCGACGGCTCGCGCGTGGCGACTATTAACGGCGGCGCGGACATTTGGGACTTGGCGACGAAATCCACAATCGTCGTCAGCGCGGCGCGCAGACACTCGTTCTCCACCATCGCCTTCAGCCCTGACGGGCGGAACGTTTTGACCGGCGACGCCGTCGGGGCGGTCAGAGTTTACGACGCCGCCACCGGGAAGGTGTTACGTCTCTTCGCGGAAGGAAAGCCACCGGCCCCGCGGCCCACCGGGGACGCACTCGCGGAACTGTTGGGCAGGGAGGAAGGCAAGGTAAAGACCCTTACCTTTAACGCGCGTGGCGACCTGCTGGCAAGACTCACCGGCGACGGCGAGATTGAAGTTCGGAAGTGGCCCACGGGCGAGCGGGTTCTCGTCGTCAAGGGCCACGCCGCGCAGGAAGCGAGGATGTTTCTGGTACTCGCCTCCTCGGAAAGCGCCATGAAGTTCACGCCCGACGGCGAGTACCTCGCGGCGTGCCGCGGCGGCAACACCGTAGAGTTCTTCAGCCTGCGTGGGAAAGAGGAGACGGCCGCGCGGCCGCTCGGAGTCGAGCCTTTCAACATGGGCCTGCATAGCGAGATGAAATTCGTCGGCCCCGGCAAGTTCTACGCCCTGCCAGGCGGGCCGGCGGTGCAGTTCAGCGCGCGCGGGCGCTGGCTCTCGGTGTTGGGCGCGCCCCGTTCCTCATGTCGCTCGCCTCCGGCGAGGTCACACCGGGCCGGAGGGGGACGGGCGAGATGCTCGTCAAGCTCAGCCCCGAAGAGGTCACGGGCGTCACGCTCTCCTCCGGTCGTGAGCTACGTCTTTTCAACTTCGACACCGAAGAGTCCATCCTCCTCGGCACTCTGCCAGACGAGTCTTTACTCTCCGACGTTAGCGCGGATGGCCGGTATCTGCTGAGTGCGAGCTTCACCAAAGGAGAGGTCAAGCTGTGGGATTTAATAGACCGGAAGGAGGGCCACGCGTGGCGGCTCCCCACGGACGAAATCCCGGTCCTGAGTAGCCTCAACACCCCGGCTCTGCTCAGCCCCGACTCTAAGATTTTCCTCAGCCAATCAGGCGACGACACGGTCACGCTGCGCGACGCAAGGAGCGGGAGGGTAATTAACGCAATCCGGGCCTACGTGGAGGGGAACGCAGGCACTCTGACGGGAGCCTTCAGCCCCGACAGCAGGGTGATCGCCCTGTCAGCAAGGGGTAAGCCCGTCGAGTTGTGGGAGATCGGCAGCGGCCGGAAGATAAAAACACTAAGCGAGGGTGCGCAGCCGTCGGATCGTGTGGTGTGCCTGACCTTCAGCCCGGACGGAAAGTTTCTCCACGGCATAGACATGCTCTTTCGCGTCTGGACGTGGGAGGTCGAAAGCGGCAGGAAGTCTCCCCCGGTGAACCTTCTGGAAGAGGAGTATAGTCCGCGCCGGGACGTTCCGCTCGGTTTAGGGATACCGCAAGGCCCGTCGTTGAGCCCGGACGGCAGCGTCCTGGCCGCGAACATGTCCAGAGGGCACACGGAGGAGGTCATCCTCGTAGACCTGCGGCAGAGGCGGAGGCTCGCCAACGTCTACGTGAAAGAGAATGGCGACTGGTTGGTCAAGACGCTCGACGGCCGCTTCGACACCAACCGCCTGGAAAACTCCGAGCTGCTCTCAGGCGTGTTCCCGGACGAGCCGGACAGGGCTCTCTCCCTGGACGTGTTCCTGAGAGATTATTTCGAGCCGCGGCTGTTGCCGCGCCTTTTAGCCGGCGAGCAATTGCGCGCGGCGCGCGACATCTCCACGCTCAACCGCGTGCAGCCGCTCGTGAGCCCGCCGGAGGTGGTGCCGCGCGGGGACAGTATCACCGCCGAGGTCACGGTCGAAGTCAGGAACGTCGTCGGTAAGACGCAGAAGGACGGGCGAGGGCGATTGCTTGAGTCGGGGGTGTTCGACGTGCGACTGTTCCGCGACGGGCAACTCGTCGGACATTCGATCCCGAACGAGCAGATTCCGGCCGCCTCCAGAGATTCGGACAGCGCCGCGGACTTAGCCATGTGGCGGGAGGCTAGCCGTGTGCGGCTCGATGGCGACAAGGCCAGGGTGATTTTCCGGGTCAACCTGCCGTCTGGCCCCGCCGGCAGAAAGGTCGAATTTTCGGCTTACGCTTTTAACTCGGACAGGGTCAAAAGTGAGACGGCGCGGTCTGAGCACGTCATCCGTGGCGGCACGGCAGCCTCGCCGACACCGCGCCGTGCCTACGTCTTCGCGGTCGGCGTCAACCGGTATCAAAACCCTGTATGGAATTTACGTTTCGCCGCGAACGACGCGCGGCTCACGCTGCGCCTTCTCACCGAGAGGCTCCGCGCCTTGAACGAATTCTCGGAGGTCGTCGAGATATCTTTAATTTCCGACGGCGCGCCAGCGGGCGGGCAGGCCGTTGCCTCACCCGAGGCGACGAAGGCGAACATCAGAAGCATCTTCGATCTGCTCGCGGGGAGAAAGGTCACGCCCGAACGGTTGGCCGCGCTCGGCCCGGTCGCCGCGCAGATAAAGCCCGCAAATCCTGACGATCTGGTTCTAGTCTCATTTTCGAGCCACGGGTACGTGGACGCGGAGGGAGTCTTTTATCTACTGCCTCACGACATCGGCGAAGGCACCTCCAGACAGGTGACGCCTGAGATACTGTCGAACTCCATTTCGAGCGACGAGTTGAGCACTTGGCTGGACGGCATTGACGCAGGCGAGATGGTGATGATCGTAGACGCCTGCCACGCGGCAGCAGCCGTGGAGAGCAAGAGATTCAAGCCCGCGCCGATGGGAAGCGGGGGCCTGGCGCGACTTGCTTACGACAAGGGGATAAGAATCTTGTCCGCGACCCAGGCCGCCAGCGTCGCCATCGAGACGGGGGGCTCAATCGCGCAGGGGTTGCTCACCTATGCCCTCATGCGTGAAGGGCTGGAGCGAAACGCCGCCGACTTCAAGCCGCGAGACGGAGAGGTGAAACTGAAGGAGTGGCTCCAATACGGTGTGCAGCGCGTCCCGCGACTTTACGAGGAGATGTCCGCGGGCCGGATACGAGGCGCAGAGAGCGGCGCGCGCGATGTTATTGCGGAGCGCGGCAACGACAGGCTGTTCTTACAACAGCCCGCACTCTTCGACTTCCACCGCAAGCCTACGGATACCACCCTGGCGAGAATCCGTTAATGAAGCGGATACCCTTTAGCTCTTTCACACACACACCGCGGCTGCGGACCACGGTGGTAGCCAGGCGGAGCGCCGACGCAGTCATGGCAAACAGACGCTGGAAAGAAAAGTTATGAGAGTCAAGGCTCTATTAAGTTTGATTTTGAATCTCGGTCTATCTCTATCGCCGATTGCTGCTCAGTCTGACCGGAGGGTCGAGCTGGTGGTTCAGACGAGCCACACGTCCGTAATCTACTCACTTTCATTCAGCCCCGATGGACGAATTTTAGCTTCCGCGGGCAGCGGCAGCGTCATCCTGTGGGAGGTGAAGAGCGGGAGACAAGTTCGGATATTTAGAGGGAGTGCCCCCGTCGTTTTCGGACCCGACGGGAACACCCTTGCCGCCGTAAGCGATGAAGATAAAGATGGAGATGAAAAAAACATTAAGTTGTGGAATCTCATAAGCGGGAAAGAGATTCACACACTGGAGGGACACACTTCCAAAGTCAAGTCGCTCGCCTTCAATTACGACGGAACCGTGCTCGCGAGCGGCGGGGAAGAGACGACATCTAATGACAAAGGAACAATTAACGCGGGCGCGGGCAGTGACGCGACAATCAAACTCTGGAGCGTGCAGAGCGGCAAAGTGATCCGCACGCTTAGGGGACATGATTCCGATGTCGGCTGTCTCGCATTTAGCCCCGACGGTAAGATTCTCGCCAGCGGAAGCGGCGGGGTGAGAGACGTTGAGTCAACGGGCGACTCGAAGAAGGAAGAGTCAACGTTCTATGACACGACGATCAAGCTGTGGGACGTGGAAAAGGGCGTGGAGACCCGTACGCTCCTGGGCCACGTTCACACTATCGATGCGTTGAGAATCAAAGCTGACGGGAAGACCCTGGTCTCGGCCAGTTCGGCCAGTGACGAGTACGTGATTAAAGTGTGGGATATCGCGAATGGGATGGAGAAGCGCTCGTTTTCGGGACGTAAGCCTCAAGCCATTACCGCGGTGTTGAGCGCGGACGGGAACGTCTTCGCCGGTTCGACGGTGGAGGGTGAGATTGAATGGATAAATGTGTCCACCGGAGAAGTCATCCGTAGAGTTACCGGCCCAAAGGCAAGGATTGCGTGGACGAACGCCAACACCGGTAGAGTTGAACAAAGCGTTCCCAGCATGGTCATTGCACTCGCATTCAGCCCCGACGGGAAGAGACTCGCCAGTGCGGACATGGCGGCCACAGTCATCATCTGGGACGTGGAAACCGGGAAGGGCTTTTTGGCAGCCCACAAGCGTGTTTTTGCCGTCACTTCAGCGAGGTTCAGCCCTGACGGAAAGACGCTCGCCAGCGTAAGCCGTCTCAATTCGGTCAAGCTGTGGAACGTAGGCGACGTTATGAAACCGGAGTTGCTGCGAACGTTCGAGGTCCCGATAGGAACCTTTTCAGTCATCTTTTCACCGGACGGCAACATGTTGGCCTCGGCGGACTGGTTCACGCCTTACATAAAATTGTGGGATGTAAAAAGCGGGGCGAACCTGCAAACATTAAAAACTCATTCAAAGAATGCCAGCGAAATTTCCTCGCTGGCATTTAGCGTCGATGGGAAGAGGCTGGTCTCGGAAAGTAAAGACAGCACAGTTGAAATCTGGGATGTCGGAAGCGGTAACCTGCTGGAATCCTTCAACGCCGCCGAGCCGGGAACGAAGGGGAGGCTCCCGGAACTGTTCGAGGGGGAATCCGACGACAGTCCGGTCAACGTCGACGCGTCCGACAGGCTGGTAGCTCTGGCGCTGAGTACCGAGGACACATTACCTACTAAGATTGTTCTCTTTGATCGGAGGACGGAGAGAGAACTGTGTACTTTAATCGCAATCGACGAAACGGATTGGGTCGTCACTACCCCCGAAGGCCGGTTTGATACCAACGAAGATTTAACTGACATCAATGTGCTTCATTGGAGAGTCGCTGAAGACCCGCTGACGCCGTTTCCGTTGGAAGTCTTGATGCGGGGTTACTACGAGCCGAACCTGTTGACGCGCATCTTGAGATGTAACGAGTCGAACAGTTGCGACCGTGAGTTCAAGCCGCTGCCGTCAATCGCCGACATCAACCGCGTCCAGCCGAAAGTCGCCATCAGGGAGATCAGACCTGTCGCAAACGTCCCCGACTCGGTGGACGTAGCGATCGAAGTCGAAGACGTGACCGACGACGTGAACGTCTTCGCGCCCGATGGGACGACAAAGAAACGACTCTCTTCGGGGGTGTTCGACCTGAGGCTTTTCCGCGACGAGCAGTTGGTCGGGGTCTCCACTCCGAAAGAGAACCTCGCCGCTTTCATCAAGGATGCGCCACGGTTGCTTGCCGAAACAAAGGCTTCGGGCAGACTGATTGACACGCCGGAAGATAAGGCGTGGCGCGCTGCACATGACGTTTTCAAACTAAAATCCGAGAACGTCAAAATCATCTCGCCTGCAAAGGTGCAGTATACTTTCCGCAACGTCAAACTTCCCAAAAACGGACGTAAAGAAGTGACGTTTACTGCCTACGCTTTTAACTCGGATAAAGTCAAAAGCGCGACGACCGAGCCGGTTAAGTTCACCATTCCGGCAGCCATCATCAACGCGCCGAGAAAGGGCCGCGCTTTTGTTCTTTCAATCGGCGTTAACGCTTCGGAAAATCCCGCTTACAGCTTACGTTATGCAGTAAACGATGCCCGCAAAATACAGGAGATTATCGGCGCACGGATGAAAGCCGACAGTAACAAGTATTCAGAAGTCATTCAAATTCCGTTGATCTCTGATTACGGCGCGGATAAAAAACTTATCGAAAACACCGCACAGAAGGCTATCGTCAGAGGCGTTTTCTCACTGCTCGCGGGGAATGAAAAGGAGATCCCGGCGGACGTTCTTAAACAAATCCCCAACCGAGATAAGATCAAAGCTGTAGAGCCTGAAGACACACTGATTATTGCTTATTCAGGACATGGTTACGCCGACCAATCGGGCATCTTTTATCTATTGCCTTATGATATCGGCAAAGGAACCACAACATTGAGCACCGAAGCCCTGCAAAAAACGATTTCGTCAGACGAACTCTCCTTGTGGATGCAGGACATCTCCGCTGCCGAGATGATTATGATTGTTGACGCCTGCCATTCCTCGGCAGCCGTGCAGGGCGACGGCTTCAAACCCGGTCCGATGGGGAGTAGAGGCTTAGGACAACTCGCATACGATAAGGACATGAAGATTCTTTCCGCAACGCAGGCTGATAACGTCGCGCTGGAGCTGAGCAGCCTCGAACAAGGTCTGCTGTCTTACGCACTGCTCGAAGATGGAATTAACAACGCGCTCGCCGATGAAGATAAAGATAAACAACTATTTGCAGCCGAATGGCTCTCCTTTGCGGAGAGACGTGTGCCCGAACTGTATCAGGAAATAAAAGACAGGAAACGCGACGTAATTATTGATGGCAGAAACGTCAAAGGTGACGGAAGGAAGGATGTCTATTTAGATGAAAAACAAAAAAACAGTCTGAATTTGCAGCAACCACATTTATTTGATTTTAAGCGGAGAAGTATTAATACCCCTTTGCTCAATCTGCCATAAACAGGCATTTGTAACGGCTCTGATGTTATCAGGTAGTGTCGCAGGAACTGTTCTCCGGCTCTGATCCTTCCCTCAGCTCATTCATCAATCTCTCGGAATCATACATGTGAAGCAGATAAGGGCGTTCACCTGAACAGGATTCATAAATTTCCGGCCTTATTACTCATAAAACGTCGAAATCGGCAATTTTGTGAGAATCATACCCTTCCGCTTTGATACGCGGAATTGATGAGGCTCTACAAACATAACAAATCTTATCTGCTATCTAAAACAAGAACCATGATGAAGACTATTAGGGCTACTGTTTGACATGAATAATGCATTCTAATCGGGTACTGCCATAATAGGGACCGTAAGATTTCCGCAAATGTAATCGTGCTGGGCTGGTCTGCGCCTAAAGACGGCTCGGCGGGCATCGTAAGAGTTCCGCTCGGGAACCAGAACCTTTCCGTTGGTACGCCTCCGTTGGGAGTATATAATCCACGCGCGTCAAGTTGAGGCACGCGTCACTGCATTCTCAACCCACGGCTCTTCTCACTCCGCCAGATTCGTAAATCCGGATTGGCGAACAGGCGCATCCCGATGCAAATCTGGAAAACGATCCGTGTTTTTATCTCTTCCACTTTCCGCGATATGTATGCGGAGAGGGACTACCTCGTTCGTTTCGTCTTCCCCGAACTTCAGGAACGTTG
This sequence comes from uncultured Acidobacteriota bacterium, assembly GCA_963711585.1. Taxonomy (GTDB): domain Bacteria; phylum Acidobacteriota; class Blastocatellia; order Pyrinomonadales; family Pyrinomonadaceae; genus QHXM01. Next base: position 158,434 of record CAVQEU010000008.1, read on the forward strand.
CGCCAGACGGTGTCTTCATTTGGTGGATGTGGATTTGCGCTGGGGCGTGACCGAGGAGGAGGCGAGGCAGGGCAGGGTTCTTGAGATTTGTCTCGACGAAGTCGAACGTTGCCGCCCGTTTTTTATAGGACTGTTGGGCGAGCGTTACGGTCTGGCTCTCTCAAGCCATGAACTGCCTGACCGGTCGGCTAATGATTGGTTGCAAGAGTTCGGCGAGGGGCATTCGTTAGCGGCGTTGGAAATCTATCACGGCGTTTTGCATGACCCGCAGGTGAAGACGCAGGCGTTCTTTTATTTCCGTGACCCCTCGTTTCTCAAAGATGTCCCGGTAGAAAAGCGGGGGGACTTTTTAACCGAAAGTGAAGCCGCGGCTGAAAAGCTATGGACTTTGAAGCAGAAGATCAGGGAGATGAGGCCGGTCTTCGAGAACTACCCTTGTGCCTACGACGGGGTTGACGAAAACGGGAGAGTCAGGCTCGCCGGCCTGGAAGAATTCGGCAAACGCGTCCTTGAAGACCTTTGGGCCGCGATATGCGAAGAGCATCCTGAAGACCGGGCGGAGCTCGACGGCTTCGCCGTTGAGCGTTCGTATCACGAGAGGTTTATCGAAAGATGCACGCAGGGTTTCATAGGCCGACACGACGTGCTCGATAAATTGCACGCGTTCGTCGAGAGCGGCGATGACGCCACGCTCGTGGTAACGGGCGACGCGGGCTGCGGCAAATCTGCCGCCCTGGCGAAGTTCGCCAGAGAGTACGCGGAGGGTCATCCGGAGACGTTCGTGCTGACACATTTCGTCGGCGTCAGCCCGGGCTCGACGGACGTGCGTCGCACGTTGTTGCGGTTGTGCAGAGAGCTGGGGCGGAAGTTCGGCCTTGAAGGTAAGTTCCCGACGGACTATTACGACTTGCGTCTGGAATTTGTGAAGTTGTTGGGATGGGCGGCCGAGCGCGGAATGGTTTTGCTCGTGGTTGACGCGCTGAACCAACTGGACGAGGACTACGGGGCGCAGAACCTCGATTGGTTGCCGCAAGCGCTACCGAAGGGACTGAGGCTCATCGTCAGTACGCCTGAAGGCGTTTGTCTCGACGCCTTGCGCCAGCGCAGTCCCAAGCCGCGTGAGGTGTCTGTCGGCCCGCTCACGGATGAGGAGCAAAGGGAGCTTGTACGGCGGACGCTCGACGCATACTCCAAAACGCTCGATGAAGCCCAGATGCGGGTGTTCCTGGCGAAGAAAGAATCCGACAACCCGCTTTACCTCGTCGTCGCCTGTGAAGAGATGCGCGTCCACGGCGATTTCGAAAGTGTTTCGGGCAAGCTCGAATCCCTGGCGGACGAGGTCGATTCGCTGCTCGAACAAGTCCTCGAAAGAATCGAACACGACCATAGCCGCAAGCTGGTCGAAGATGCGCTTACTCTGTTGGAATGCTCGCGCCAAGGCTTGCTTGAGAGTGAGGTGCTCGAACTGCTCGCGCGGGAGGGGGAGGCGCAACTGCCACAGGCCGTCTGGGCGCGGCTTTACAGGAGCCTTCAGTTTTACCTGCGCCCGCCCGGCGAAAACGCCGAAGGGTTGCTCGATTTCTTCCACAGCAAATTCGCCGAGGCCGTGCGGCACAAGTATCTCGGCGGCGAAGGGGCAGAGGTTGCCACACACCAATGCCTCGCCGCTTATTTTCGACGCAAGGCAGACCCGGGCAAGGACGGGAGTTGGGCGGGAAGTTATCCGCGCGCCCTGAGCGAGCTCTCGCACCACCAACTCGCCGGGAGGCTCTACGAAGACTTGTTCCGGGTCGCCCGCGAGAAAACTTTCCTCTCGAAGCAAGCCGCAGCCTTCGCCGACGACCCCAAACTTCAATCGCAGACGATGCGGAACGCCCTCGCCGGCGCGGCGCAGGTAGACGACCCCGCCAAAATAGTCGAGTTCCTCTTCGGGCATTGTCGCCAGTTGAGAAATTTCGGTGAAGAGTCGGCCTTCAAGGTCTTTCGTGAGACGGGGAATTTAGCCCGGGCGGTCAACCTTTGCGAAATCTGGTTTCAGCGAAACAGCGGGCTCGGCTCGTTGCAGTTCTTGTGGCTTACCTGGGAGTTGAGGCGGAACGGCCGAATTGAAGCCGCGAATAAACTACTCTGCTCGCTGGCCGGGCGCATAAACGAACTGACGGGCCTGGCGAAAGAAGAATGGCGGACTTTGGCGACGCTCGCGCTGTGCCAGATTTTTGACCTCGATTACAAGTGTGTGACCAGAGTGGAAGGCATACTCTTGAATATACAAGATGAGGAGAAGCTCAGACTCTGCAAGACTCTCTCCAGGTACGGAGTCGCGGCGGCGGCGGACCGTCGCAAAGAAAGGCGGGTGAAAGCCGCTCTACGAGTCGCGCTACAAGCCGCAAGTGGTATCTACATCCCGCACTGGAAAGTCGAGGCGTACGCCGCGATTGCGCTCGCACAAGCGCGGGCCGGGCAGGACGCCGCGGAGGCGTTCGCGGCGGCCGAGAAAGTTGCCGGAGAGATGCGTAAGTCCTGGAAGATTGATCAAGGTGAGGCTTATAAAGCAATCGCACAGGCGCAGGCGCGAGCCGGTAAATTTGAAGACGCGTTGAAGACCGCGGCGAGGATTGATTCTCCGCCTGGTTACCGGAAGGTCCTGAAAGCTGTCGCCAAGTCAGATTACCAGACGGTCCTTCAAACTGTCGCCAGGGCACAGGCGCGGTCGGGCAGATTCGAAGACGCGCTTCAGACCGCCGCCACTCTGGACGGCGAGGACGAGAAAGATTCCGCCTACTTCTTCATCGCGAAGCTACAGGCGGAGGGCGGAGCATACGAAGACGCTTTGAAGACATCTGGCATGATTACGTACGGCCCGAAGGACGACGAGGTCTACGACATCGTCGTGCAGACACAACTGAAGGCCGGACAATTCGAACGGGCGCTCGAGACAACGGGGAAAATAACTCACCCGTACTGGAGGAGCAAAGCCTACGCCGCAATCGCACAGGCACAGTTCAACGCGGGGCAGGAAGGCGCGGCCGCTTTAGACCTAGCCTTCGGGGCGGCGGCCAGTCTCATGCACCCGGCTGACACCGTCATCGCGTACATACACGTCGTGCAGGCACAGATGCAGGCCGCACAGGACGCGACCGGAACCCTCAAGCTGGCCTCGCGGGCGGCCAAAAAAATTACTGATTGGGGGAGACGGGCCGACGCTTACAACGGAATCGCGTTGTTGCAAATCGCACTGGGGCAGAATGCGACGAAGGCCCTCGATCTGGCTTTAAGAAGCGCCGGGAAGATGCCGGTCGGGGGACATAAAGTCGCGGCCTACGTCTCAATCGCGCCGGTGTGGGCGCAGGCCGGAGGCGACATCAACACGGTGCTGGGTCTGACCCTGGAAACCGCCGGGAAGATTAAAGACACTTGGGGAAGAGAGCGGGCTTACGACTCAATAGCCAAAGCGCAGGCTCAGGCCGGGAAGTATGAAGATGTCCTAAAGACACTTGAGCTGCTCGGCGATAAGAAGAGGGCGGCCGAACTCTACAAGTCGATTGCCTGGGCGCACGCCGGGAAAGACCCGGTCGAGGTTTTTGAGTTGGCTCTCAAGTTGGTTTCGAGTCCGGAGGAGAGGATAAAAGTCGCGCTCCAGAGAGCCAACGCCTATGCCGCGATTGCGTTAGTGCAGTCGCGGAGCGGGAAAAATGCAACGAGGGCGTTCGAGCTGGCCCTGAGGGCGGCCGAAGAGATCGGCGACCCGATTAAGCGGGTCCAGGCCTGCGCGCTGGTCGCTGCAATCCTGGGTCACGTCGGAGGAGATACGGTAAAGCCCTTCGACTTAGCCATGAAGACCGTCGGGCAGATACACGGCTGGGACGAGAAAGCCCAGGCTCTCGTTTCGATTGCAAATGCGAAAGTGGTGGCCGAAGACGATTCCAGAGTGGTCTGCAACCAGGCTTTACGAGCGGCCGCCAAGCTCGGCCCCGGTTACATCCAAGACCGGGCATATAGATTAATTGCGACAGTCCGGCTCAGGGCCGGGAAGTATCGGGACGCTTTGAAGACGACAGAGAAGATTGACGACGCGCACATGAAAAACAGGCTCTATGCGTTAATCGCCAGAGCGCAGGCTCGGTCGGGTCAGTCCCGAGCCGCCCTGTACACGGTCGCGAGGATTAGTGACGAGCAGCGCAGAGTAGACGCCTATATCACGGTTCTGGAAGCGAAGGCATCCGCCGGAAATTTCAAAGGCGCCTTGAGAATGGTTAAGAAAATCGAAGATTCTGAGAAACGGTCCCGCACCTACCGCTCCATCGTCCAAACGTACGCCCAGGCCGGAAGGTATGACGAGGCTTTGAAAGTGGCCCGGAAAATTGAAGACGAGGATTGGAGGGCCGACGGCTACGAGCAGGTCGCGCTGGAACAGGCGAAGACGGGGAAGTACGAAGAGGCTTTAAAGACGTTGGCAGGGATCGACAACGATTTCTGGAGAGCCGGTGCCTACACATCAATCGCGCTGGAACAGGCGGAAGCGGGGAAAGATTCTACCAAAGCTTTCGAGTTGGCTTTGGAAGCCGGCGGGAAAGACAGCGACCCGGAGGGGCGTGCGGAAGCCTACATGAACATCGCCAAGGCCCAGATGCAGACGTGGAAGGATGCGACGCAGACCTTCGACCTGGCTTTGAAAGCGGCAGAAGAGGTAAAAAGCAAGAAGGAGAAAGCCAGGCTTCGCCGAGCAGTCGCGCATGCGCGGGTTGGAGATCGCAAGGCCAAGGAACAAACAGCGCCCGCCGAGACGCAGGAGATGGCCGATGATTATGAGGTCACCCTGAAAATGACGCAATCAATTTTACGCGACAGAGAGCATGTCTTGCGGCAGATAGCTCGGGCATTCGCTTTAAAAGGGACCGACGCCTACTTCAAAGAATGCCTGCTCCCTGCAAGTTATTATCTGAGCGCATGCTATGAAATGAGCGGCCTCCTATCCTTCCTTTATCCCGAGCAGGCTGACGAAATCGTCGAAGCTATCAACAGGGAATCCTAAGCGAGCGAGAGACTGTTCAAGCACGTGTGCTGTGCTTGTTACCGTAACTCACCCGCTGCTGGATGTGCTTGTGGATGATGATCTTGACTTACCTAAAAGGCTGCCTACGGCCAAGCGAATTCATTAAATCAATAATAGCGAGTACAAACACATCTGAGGGGCTTCCTGATCAGGAAGCCCCTCAGTCCAGTTACCAAGTTTATTGTTGAGTTACCGACTTTATTGTCATCACACAAAATTGTCCACGAACAATAAAGTTGTGAACTGAAATGCCTCTAAGTTGTTGATTCTTCGTTCAAGACTCTGCTCACCTACAAATTAAAGTTGTAAACTGGAGCCGGGGCTAAAGGCGGAACTTTCGAAATTTGGAACAATAAAGTTGTGAACTGAAGTTTGCCGAGCAACCTCTAATGTTGGAGTGTAACTTGGCCAAGATTCAAAGAGGCGATTTGCATACTTAACGTATTTGGGATTGGGCTTCTCAGGCGGATGTCCCCTCCCAGAGTTTTAGCAGTTAAATAATGAACAGACCCATTGGAGGCAGAGATGAGAATCGAACCTATATTTGTAACCTTATCTCATTATGGTAAGGCAGGTTGGTCATCAGCAAAAATGGTAGTAACTGCTGAATGAGGAGGAACAATAACAGGCCACCAAAACGGTAAACCACGCCAACCTTTACTCTCTTCTCCATTCTGGCGAAGAAGCATTAGCACCGGAATATCTTTGGCTTGGCTACGTGCCAAGTCCGCCTGTTGTTTTGTGTCGGGTGCATTGGAGAAACGTCCCTCCTCACGATACCGAGCTACATTTCTATCTCTTGCTACAAGAAGTAACACCCTTCCCCTCTGCTTATCATTTTTTGAAGTGTACGAAAGATGCTCAAGCGCAGCAATGTGTGCCTTCCGGTCATCATCTCCTGAATGAGCAAACTGAATGTTCGAATAAGCAAGTTCTAATAGCTCTACTGCCTTTTCAACTGGAATAGTGACTAAATCTTCAGAAGCTCCTGTGAGCAGTTTAAGACGTCTGTCCAGTGTGGTCAAATTTTTAAGGCCGCTAGTTTTTGACACCGTTTGAAAACCAACAGGCAACATGCGACGACCGGGGCGAATACTAACTACATTGGAAAAAAGCAACTTGTTAGGAGAGCAGGGAATCAGTCGGTTGGCGGAATCTTTCTGTAAGAAATAGACTCCGCGTTCATGCGCACCAGCCTCAAATGCCTCCCGCAACGCGACATCAAAGTCATGAATCCTACGCATTATTTGAAATATATGTAGAGGAGCATAGAAGCGTGTTACTGATAAGTCAGCCATAGAACGAGCCCCGTACATTCGCGAATGTTGTAATACGGTATCTTGCTGGAATCTGTTGGGATTACGTCCGTAATAAAATGCTATCAAATTACTTATAGTAATGCCGCGATCTAGAATCTGGCCGCCGATAAATATATTGAATGGTGTCCGAAGCTTAAGCTGACCGTCATCGTCCAAGAGTTCCTCAATATCTTTATCTGAGTTCACTTTAGTAATCATCAATTGGCCGGATAGTAGACCGTTAATTACTTCCTCCTGAACATCATCAAACTGAGGTAGCGGGGTGCCCTCTAGTTTAACTGACCGGCGAAGATCGTTATAAGCTCTTCTTAGTAACTCATCAAATAGAGGAGAATTTTCTTTGGCTGCTCGGACTAGCTCATCCCTAATGGCAGTAGTTATCCTTTCTTGCCACTCATGCGATTTGCGCGATTGCTCAGTGTGAAAGAGAAAACTATACTTTTGCTGTTTTGTGCGCTCAGCACCTTGCTGCAACCGGCGAATTGTTCCAGCAACCATAAAAGTAACAATAGCACCACGTAGTACTTCGACATTTTTCTCAGATATGAGATTTTCAATTCGCAGGCGTCTTCGGTCTTCGTTTTTTAAAGCTTCGCGTTCTGCTAAAGGAACCTCACGATAAAAGTAGTACGCCGGAGAATCTGGATCGATACTCTTTTCGAAGTAGTAATCGCCGCCTACATACTGGTCATGAGTGGTAAGGATGGTCGTAAACGCAGGGCGTTTCGGATGAAATAATGAATTGCCATTGCTTATGACTTCTTCTTCCGGTTGCAGGTAAAGAGAATATGGAGTGGCGGTGACTTGAAGGAAATCCGAATCCGAAACCAAGTCACGCAATCTATCAATCTGTTGAGATATAACTCCTACACCAATTATACCTCCCTTCTCTTTTCTGAAACTCACGGATGCGAAATCAGCTTCATCGTCAATTATTAGGACTTTCTTCTTCCTAAGTTCAGGATACTTATATTTAACAGCATCGAGAAGTCTCTCTAAATTGTCGTCTTCCTTTTTGACAATAAATATCAATTTTTGGTTCAACTCATAAGGGGTTAATTGTGGAACTGACATGATATCGAATACCTGAATTTGGTCGATGGCAATGAATTCAGCGAAATCATGCTTTACACGTGTGAGGGTTTGCCGCGCTAGCGATTTCGTGCCCTTTGTCAAAATTACAGCGACGTCGTACCCATGATCGAAGCCTCGCGCTATCATCCCTAGGAATGCACGAGTTTTACCACCTTGAATTTTTCCGAGGAAGACGCCAGGCTTACGAGTTGAAGTGTCTTGATTAAGAAGCTTTTGTATTATTTCTTCTGTATTTGCTATTAATTCAGGAGAGTCCCCACGTTTAGTTGCAAGTTGGTCATAATAGGTTCCCGGATTTTGCAGATCATCCCCTTGGCGTTTCCTTAACCACAATCGAACTTGGTTTTCTTGGAAGACTGGCCCAGATTTTAGTTCAACGACCGGAGTTGGAAAATCTGAAAAACGTCTCCGCCAGTTAGAGACCGCTGATGGGTTTACGCCAGCCATCTCCGCAATTTCATAAAGACCCAATAATTTAATCTGATCCATGATGTTGTTAACTCCCTTCACAGCCATTGTGAAGGGCGTTAACGGTATTGTCAAGGACGATTTTAGGAGGAGAGTAAAACTTGAACCTTACGACTAGTGCATCCGCTTCAAGAACTCTATTCTGACGCTGGTTATAAGGTCGCGCCGTGGCACACGCTATTGCTTCAAGCAATGCGACCCCACTTAGCAGACAAGAACCTACCCCCCGCAGGGCAACTTGTTCTTGGGTTCGTTGCGGGCTGGTTGCTCGTAAGCATCGTCGGGGCCATGTTCGAGAACAAGCCCAAGCTCAAAATCGAATGGCAGGACGGCGCACGAGGCAATACCAAGCGCGGTAAACTTCTAGCCAGAGGGGACGCAAAGCTAATTTCAAAAGCTCGCCGTAGTGAGGTAGGAGCAGAGATGATGAGAGTGCAGGAGTTACTCGCCGGCTTGGGATGGCAACTGCGGCATGTCGGCGGGAGGTGTCTCCTTATGTTAAAGGCTTAGCAACTAAATTTAATCTCGCGTGCTATGACATTCAGGAGAAAAGCATTTCGTTCCCACCCGCACTATGAACCTCTACCTCACAATCCTTTCCGCGTCGTTTCGGTGTTGACGCCTCCTGAAGAACAGCTTGTTCCTCGCCGACCTGAGAATCTTCAGTTTACGGTGTGATAGGCTTTTGTTAGCTTCTACTAAAGCCGCGTCAACCGCGCCTGTCGCCGCAGCCATCTTGCCCTGTCTCAGAAGAATGTTTACTTGCTTCGCAAGCAAGCGCGCCTTATCCACTGGGACTAATGGAACTGCCAAACGCGTTAACTCTGTTGGCTCAACCTTCAATACGCCGCCCCCATAACTACGTCCAACAAGCTCCGCGCTAAATTGGCAGAAGCTGGAGAGGGTGCCGAGCGCTAATCGCGTCCAGTCGTAAGCAGGTCTTCTGTCTTTCCACGACAGCCTGATGATGTTATTTGTGCAAGTATAACCAGAGTGGTTGATCATCAACCGCGCCCATGACGCTGCCATGCACGGTATGATAGCTTCGGGAACGTACGTGTGTGGCACGATGTACCAAGGATCGCGAGACTTGCATTTCCAAGCCAGATTGACACCCTTCTCCTCTCCTTGTTCTATGTATCTACGCAGTGACTTGGGTGCGTGCGCAAGATTTTCAGGAGGGTTGAGAAGCAGGTACGGCTTACCTTCATTGTCTAAATACTTCAGGTCTCGATTCGTCGCCACAAGCCCATTGACATATGCCGGACGACGAATTACGGGGACGAAGTATCTCTCAGGAATCTCAGTGAGCTTTCGTTCATCTTGGGAGAGAATAAAGTAGTTGTTATTGCCTGTGACGATTCCGAGGCGCGTATCAACCCAATCACCCAAACGGACTACGGTGGAGCTGTTACTGATCTCGTCATAAAATTCAAGAACTTCGTCGGCAACGAGCGCCCGCAACAACCCTCCGTCGCGTGACTCGTCGCCATTCGTGTGCGCATTATTCCCCCCTTGCTTGATGGCCTTGCTCAAGTCCCCGACGGTTGAAACGTGTTCGACCCGTACCGCTCTATTTTTTTTTCCAGCGCCGTCGGCGCAGATGATTACGCTTTCTTCCTGAGTGTTATCGAAGATGCGTTCTTGAAGGAGATATATATTGACCTTCTCAAAACAACTATTGAACAGTTCACGAACCTTTGAAGAGTAGTCCGTGTGGAGAAGAGCGCCGGGCAATACCATCGCCAAGCGACCTCCCTCGCTAAGAAAGTGTGTTGAGTAAAGGAGAAAGAATGCCCAGTAACTAGCCCTCCCAGAGATATTAATCCCGATCTCCGCTAAACGATCTTCCGCCTTCCTTTGCAGGTTCTTAGGAATATTGTGGTACCGGACGTAAGGCGGATTACCGACCACGGCATCAAAGGATTGTCCATCAAAATTATCCCTTCCTAGTTCAAAGAAATCCCGACAGATGTATTGTCGAGGGGCAGCTCCGGCTGCGAGCAAATCACTCAGATAGTTGTTAGCTGAAGGATCAATATCAACTCCGAAGATTTGTCTCTCCGGTCGTGCGCTGCCTTTCTTAGTGAGCGTGGCGAAGGCGGAGTTGAGGAAAGCACACCCGCCGTAGCTCGGGTCCAATACGAGCGCATCTGCGCTCGTAACGGCCCAATCAGTGAGGATTTGAGCAACATTATACGGCGTATAAAAGGGAGCTAAAGTGTTTTCGCTTCTTGGGGGGGGGCTTCTAACAGCCGAGACTCGTTTTGCTGTACCGGGCGTTTGCTTTACGTCCATTCTGACATACCTTCATGGTCATTAGGATTGAACTAGCTGAATATAGCATTCCGATGAAAATAGCTTTACACCGACTTCAATCAAACAGGGACCGGCTCGCTACAGTGGCAATTTGCCTTTCGCTATTCACGAACTCGGCGATTGTCGAGTTCAAAATTGGGAGCATCGATAGCTCTCTCGGCTAATCCTTCTTAACCCGCTTTTGTACTCACGTCCAGCCCTGTTCACCCCGATCCAGTGCTTGGCTTGCTCATTGAGTAAATCAATGACCATTTCCTGAAGCTTAGGGTCTTCGATAGGTGGCACGAAACGACCCCCTAATATATTCGTGAGATAGAAGGCGCGTGCACTGTTTAATATGAAACGCGGTGCATCATGAAAAAAATACGTCACGAATATATCAGGCGGCGTAGGCAGAACACGTATAGAGAACCATGTCCGCAGTTCTTGGGCTGTCGGTGTTGTATGGAGACCTCGTCGCAGTCCTTCTTTCAGGTACTCCTGAACGGAGGGCTCGAAGTCCTCAAGTTTCCTGTTGGGAAGGACCAATAGCCAGCAAGGATGGCCGCGTTCGCGTAGCAAATTCCAATTGGCTTCTGAGAAATTCCTGTCGGGGAGCGGAATGCGTGTGGGTAGAACTCGCTTCAAGTATTCGTCAGGTATCTTACTCTGTCGAGCTTTCTCATCGGTTAACACAAAGAATTCATTACACCCTGTCGATATACCTCTCCTAATTTTAAGAAGGTCTCGCACACACACATCTGGCTTAGATGGACGCTTCATCAACTCGACGTTTAACCTTGTATGTTCGAATACAAATAACAAGCCGACCGCGTTGGAGCGATGCTGATCAATACCCGTTTGAGCATACGGGATTTCGCATATCCGCGAATTCCACCCGTGCAGGCGCTCTAGATCATCGCGAAGTGCCTGCGCGTAAACAGAACCTTCCGCTTCCTTCGGAAGGAAGAATAACAAGCGCCCTCTTGGTCTATTGATTAAAGCTGACGAATCAGCTGTTCCAACAAGCTCTGCAGCCCGCAGCAGGAAGTAATTAATAGACCCGGATAGCCGGGGCAGTGTAACTCCGAGGCTTGATTTGAGCGCCGCGCGTATTCGTTCGCGCCCTTTTAGGTTGTGTATCCTAATAAATGGCGGGTTGGAAATGATAAAGGTCGGCACTCTTAAGTCCCGCTCTCTAAAGGCTGCATCCTGAAGAAGAAGGAAGTTGGCATACCATACTTTATATGAGTTGGGTGCGTTAATACTCTCAAGCGTGTGTGCGACACAGAGCGCAAGAATCGGGTCGTTTTCGATTCCAACGTAAGAACCCACGGGCTGGCCTATCCGTAAAATCGCGTTCGCAAATACCCCGGTGCCACTCCCAATATCACAAACGTCGTCATTCGGTAGCGGTGACGCGACTAACAGCGCCCATTTCGCTACGTCCGCTGAGGTGAAAAACTGACCGGCGAGTTTACGATCTTTGATCGTACGTGCTGATTGATATAGCCTTGCAAGGAACGTGGGCACGTCCGGAAGGAGCATTGCCTCGTGGAACCTTTCAACCGTTGCGGACAGGCCGGAATTTCTAGCGGGTACGGGATAGGTCGGACAGGCTATGATGCGCTCGAAGGTCGTTCGCTGCGCGGCGGCTACGAGGACTTGAAGCAGCCCCGCCGCTGAGCCGTCGATAAACCGGCTGATTTCCTCGTAGAGCGACTCGGCATCCGATGACATGACGTGTTCAGTCACAGAGATTCTTTGAGCAAGTTAGCCATCGCTGTTTCCAGCTTATCATCCCGTGAGTAGATGGAACTGACGAGATTCCGAACATCGGGGTGGCACAGCACGCGCACGGGCGCGATCCCCTTGACCATCTCGCCCATGATCTTCCGCCACTCCCCGTCCACGGACGTCTGCCGGGTGTCCTGCTGGTATGACTTCTCCCTCAGTTCGGGCACGACGCCGAGCGGCCGGGCGTAGCCAATCTTTTTCTTGGCGTCCGGGATGTCGACGAGAATCAGGAGGTGCGACTCGCAGAGTTTCTCGAACTCGCTCTTAGTCATCGACGTCTTGGTATCGAGATTTGCCCACTCATAACTTAGCCGCTTGTACACTTTTTTGTGCAACTCTTTGCAGAAGTCGATTCTGGCCGGCCAGTTTTCCCGCAGTTTATTATCCAACTTTTCGATGAGGACACTGTGTGGCCCGCTGCGCGCGAACGTCGCCACGCGTTTGTATAGCCGCCTCGTCTGGATTCCGTGGATCAGTTGCGGCTCTGCGCAGATGCCTCCGGCAGGCCGGCGACCCAACGCAGCATCAGCCAGTCAGTCCAAGCGATCCCCGGATACCAATCCTCCTCGCCGGAATGGTCTCCGACGTTCTGCTCCTCGTCGTCCGCGACGGCCGTAATCGCTTCTTCAGGCGGCTCCGCCGCCAGGTCGAAATCGTCTTCTTCCTTGCGCGTCATGCGAGGCTGCTGCTGGGGCCGGGTGGTGAACGGGGGCACGAGCGACTTGACGAACTCCAACAGGCGCGCGCGGATCGCCACTTCGCTCGCGCGCGCGTGCTGCTTGGGGCCGAAGGTGACGAGCGGCAGGCCCATCGCCGTGGCGTACTGAAGCATCGCCTTGATGATTCTTGACGTGTGATGCCAGTAGACCGTCGCCAGCAGCTGGTAACGAGCTTGGCCGAACGCGTGTGCGCTGACGATGCCCTTGTCGTAGACTCCCAAAGTTACTCGCCCCTCCGCGTCCTGCCCCTCCGGAAGGATGGCGACGGTCAAGACCCGGAGGAGGCGCTCCATGTCCAACTGCGCGCCGTACGGGAGTTCGCAGCGCACGGAATCGCGGATGATGTAATCGGCCTTGTCGGCGTCGACCTGGCCGTTGATGATTGCAGCCAGAACGTCGGTTTTTAACAAGACCCTCTTGTCCTCTTCGGAGTAATCGAAGCCCTTCTTCGGGAGCGCTTTGAAAATGCGCGGGAGGGTGTCCTCCTTGACGCCCCAGCCGTTCTGTTCGTTCGTGATGATTTCCAGTAATGTCCGGCCGCGCTGGTCCCGCGTCGTGTCTTTGAGCAACTCCTCTCCGATGCTCCCGTGCTTGAAGATACCGGGGTGGACTTCCTCCAGGTCGTGCGCGAGCGGGTATTGCCCCAGGTCGTGCAGGAGGGCCGCTAGGAGGACGGCGTTCACGTCCTCCGTCCCCACCAGATTCCTGAAGAGCGGGTTGCCCAGGTCGTTGAATAGACTCTTTACGTAGTAAGTCGTGTAGGTGTAACTGCCGAGCGCATGGTCGTACCTTGAGTGGTCGGCGGTCGGGTACACGAGCGACACGAGCCCTAGTTGCGTGACGTACTTCAGGCGCGAGACGAGCGGTGCCTCAATGACCCCCCTAAGCCTCTGCGTCAGGACCGTGTTGAACCCCGGCACGACGCGGACGATGTCCTTCGAGTAGGCGGCGAGTTCGGGGACTTTCTCTTCCAGGTCCCAATGCCGCCGCTCCTTGTCGAGGTCGCGCAGCGCGTCGTCGAGGTTCTCATATTTGAGGCCGGCATAATCCTGATCGATCAGGCCGGGGAAGACCTGAGACGCGTAAGGGAACCGGTTGTCCTCCTTCCGCGACGAATTCCTGCCGTCCAACAGGCGAGTCGCCAGGAAATGAAGCGAGCGGTAGAGCGGCAGTTGCGGGATGACGTGGGGGCGGACCTGCGCTATCTCGTTGAGAATCTGGAGCATGGATATCCCCAGCGCGTAGTAGTCGACCATGGGGCGCAAATCGGAGCGCTTGACCGAGGCCCGCACGCGATTCGACGAAGGCTTATCGCTCAGGCTCTTTATTAACTCTGGGTGCGCGTAGAACTTCGTGTAGAAGACTCCGACGGGAGCATTTTCTGTGGCGTCCCTTTTCTCTGCGGAGCCGAAGTCAATCGACATGAGATGGTCGTGTTTATCGACCAGCACGTTTTCGGGCTTGACGTCGAGGTAGACGTACCCTTCATTTGTCGGAGGCTTTGCGGAGTGGAGGTGAGATAGTAGGCGGCCCACCGATAAAAGAGCGGCCACGTCGTCGAGGAGTTCCGCCGCGCGTTTAGTGGCCTCGCCCGCGTCGTCGCCGCCCCCGAGCCGGAGAGGAGTGGGCATGGCCTTCTCTAATTCCTCAACCTTTTCGTAGAGCCAGGTCCCCTTGACTTGGTCACTAGCGTGCGTGAAGAGCGGCCTAGAGCCCTCAATGAACGGCTCGACGATGTAAGTTAGCTTTGGGGTGTTGGCGCATTCTTCGGAGTGGTCGCAAGATTCCTTGTTGTTCTCACAATCGCAGAATCCCGAACTGTGAACGCAGAGTTTGCGGAGGTGGAGGACGCCGATTATGTTTGGGTGGCTCAGCGTCGGCAGAACACGGGCCTCGTTCTCGACCATTGACACGCCCTCCGCCTCCGCGTTGGGGCGGTTAATCTTCACGACGATGGGCTGGTTAAAGCGGTTATGGTCCCTAATTACTATTCCGGACCCGCCAACGGCCAGAACATCCTCAATTGTGTAGGTGTCGGCGAGTTGTCTAAACACTTCTTTGAGATAGTCTACTGCCTTCTCCCCCTCCTTCGCGAAGTCCTCCGCCCGGCGGTCACTATATTTCTTCTTGAGTTGGTTGGTGTACTTGTTCTTATCGAATTTCATGAGGACCTCCTAGAATACTGACGCGGCGTGCGGATAGCATTACGGACTAATATTACCCGACTTCTACTATCTCCTTCAATTCTCATTTAAAAGCTTACCGTCTAGCAGTCAACCTTTTACTCTAACCAAAAGGAAATTCAATATCGATTTCATGCACATCATAGTTCAGTAAAATTCACTCTTTGTTAAATTCTAATGGATGAGGTTTCGATAGTACAGTAAGCGGGAAATAATTAACTGCCTCTATCCGGAGGAAGATGGTCGTCCCGCCCTGAAATTCCTAATTCATTTTTAACGAATGATCCACATAATCTAATTAATTCTGCACAAAGGTTTTAAGACCAGTGGCATAGTTTTGTTAAGCTCTTGGTAACGGGCGTGATATGGGTATGTCTTTACGGGATTAACGGAGTCCTTTACTCGGTCTTTCCATCGCAGCATTAATTGCACCTTGCACTGCTGGCGCTCTCCCTGCCATATTTCTTGTTCCGGCCTGTACCTCAAAATAATGCCGTGTTGGACAAGTCCCTTTTGAGAGAACCAGCCTTCAGCCCATTTCACCCGGCGTATCAAAAAATCTTCGGGTGACTCCAAATAATTCTTTAGAACCTGTGACGTGATTGGAAGTTTGTGAAGGTAGCACTCAAGCCAGGATTTATGCCCAACCTCTCTCATCGTGGCCGCTATAGATATGCGAGCAGGACGTCCCGGCATTCCTTAATGCGTTTAGCAGTGGCTTCCACCGCTGCCGCAAGCTTGACATCTATACTCTTCCAATCAACGTTTGGCACGTGGGGCAGGAGTGCGAACTGGTGGAGGCGTGAGTTAAACCAATCAGCGTCACTTCTTTGCAGCCAAAGGTATAAGGAATGTGCCATACCCCTTAATTCCCAACGGCCAGCGTCTGGATTACTCTCTCGAACATTCAGCCATTTGCTTCGACGATACTCTAAAGAAGATTGCGTAAGATGGCGGGTCATCACATACCGTTTAAGTAGCTTCCCGCTCGCCCTTTTTAATTAGGTGTTCCTCTAGGATATGAAAGCCCTAATCGGATTGCATGTCTTTTTGCTGTAAGTTGATTTACCCCTAACTCCTTTGATATCTGGTACAGCGTTATTGAAGTATCATCCCAAAGCTCACGAAGGGCTTC
>CAVQEU010000009.1:0-1579809 GCA_963711585.1 uncultured Acidobacteriota bacterium
GCTGACTTCGCGGACGACGTGCTCGCGCGGCCGGGCGAGCAGGATTTGACGACGACGATTGATTGGACCGAGGTCAGAAAAGTCTGTGGAAAATTGGGCCTGAGACTCGTGAGCTTCGAGCGGCAGGACGAGTTCCTGCTGCGCGCGGGCCTGCTCGACAGGCTTGAGCGCATGGCGTCGCAGGCAGCGGACGAAGCCGACGCCGTCATCTTGCGCTCAAGCGTGCGCGAGCTGATTTTGCCCGGCGGCATGAGCGAGAGCTTTCAGGTGCTCGTCCAGGAGAAATGATGAGAACTGAAGACCGGAATGTAAGCGACAAGCTTTTCGTCGCGCCTTTGCTTCTCCCGCGTGGGCCAAAAATTTTTCAAGCCGTAGACGCAAAGAGAAGTTCGTCGCTCGTCTTTTCAGTCGGCGCTCCTCAGTTCTGTTGACATGACCTTTGGTCGAGCATATAGTGCGCCTCACGCAGGTCTTAACATTCCCCGTCCCGGAGACAAGCTATGAGAAAGCTTAGTTGTCTCGTCTTTGCCATCGCACTCCTCGTCGCCCTCGCGGGTTGTAAGAAATCAGGTGTCCAGACGGACGGCACCGGCGGCCCGAGCACCGGGCCGACAAAGGAAGCCGCCGTCCAGACCCTACGCTCCTTCCTCGCCGCCGTCGAGGCCAAAGAGTATTCCAAGGCCGCGGCCATGATTCAGATTTCGTCAGAGGTGTCCCCGGCCGAAATCGAAAGGTCGTTGGGGCGTATGCTCGACAATAACGAGCTTTCCTCGCGCGGCATAGACATCCTCGCCGAGCGCGGCAAGTGGGGCAAGCTCGCGGAAGTTTACGGGGCCGAGAGGGCGAGCCGCCTCATCGCGCGCGCCGGAGTTCCCGTGGACGACTGCTACGGCCTCAACTTAGAGAACGCGGAGGCCGGCTTTTACTGGAACGGCCAGCAGTTCAAACTCGTCCGCGTTGACGACATAGGCAAACTCAGGTAAAGCCTGCGCAAGAATTCTTCCGGCTGGCAAAAGCTTCACCACCTAAGCACAGTGATTCCCCGACAGAAAAGGGCGCGGGCTCCCTCAGCCCGCGGCTGCCTCAAAGTACTGTCCGGGGAGAAGCACCCGGCCAGAAAGGCGTTTTTCACTGACGCCCTTCACTTCTCACAGGAGAAATCTCATGTCTACACCGTCTCCCTATCAACCACTCCTCGTCTTAGACTCCGCCGCGGCCGACGGCCATTTCACGCGGATCAAGATTGACCCGAACGAGGCGTCGCTCGTCTCCGTCGGGATGCACCCGAGGAGAAAACCTGGGACGACCGTCTTCGAGTTCCCGTTCTCGCCGCCCTCGTCCGAGACGGCCCCGGCCCCCGCGTCGCTCCCGCTCTTCCTGATACAGTTCACCAGGTACGACCTGGTAAACAACCAGCTCTACAACGGGGCGAAGCAGGAAATCGTCAGCTACAGCGTTGACCCGAAACACATCCGGGACGGCCTGACTTTCGTCACGGTCGTGCGGACGGCCTCGGTGAGTCAGATCATTTACGACAACGTCCAGCCGGCCCATTCCCATTCCGACAACGTGACGGACCCGCTCCCGGACCCGCTCGACCCCATCAAGGTGGTGCTCACGTTCTCGGCGCCGGGCGGGCCGGAGGTTTCCGGCTGGATTAACCTGGACATCTCCTACACCCACCCGACACAGTTCCTACAGACTAAGGACAAGTCCGCCTGGGAGGCCACGCTCTATTTCCCGCAGGCCAGAATAGACAGGACGACGGTGGTCCGCGAGGGATTATTCGACGAGAGCCTGACCAAAGACTGGTCAGTCCTGCTGCCGGGCGGGGACGCGGGCAAGATAGAGGGCATCGCGGTCCCGCAGTATCATGACATGCCCGTCCAACTGGCGGCCCTCTACAAGTCCGACCCCGGAACCAAATTCCTGCGCGCCGTCGCCCTGATGGGCACAGACGTTCTGGGCCATAAAAAGGTCTTCGCCTACGAGCGCAGGGACGCCACGGTTGACCCCGACTCGGACGCTTTGGGCGCGCGGCTGGTCTCGTCCATGCACCTGCTGAACAAGCAGTACGCCCAGCCCGTTGACCCTAAGAATCCGAAATTCAATTTCACGCTTTCGAGCGGCGACGAGTATGGGTACGGCGGCGCGCGCACCTTCTTCCGCATCCGGGCGCTGCAAGTCAACGCCGAGCAGGATACTCCGCTGGACTGGACCGACGTGGCGAGCGTCTACCGGAAATGGGCCAAGGTGCGCAGGCCGGGTTTCTTCACCAAGGCGGTGCCGCGCGACCCGAACGCCAAAGGCCCCGTGGACACCATGAGCCCGACGACCGCCATCACCAACTACGGGCTCGACGGGCCGCTCTCGCCGACGAGCACGAACCAGGCGCTGGCGAAGTGGCTGGAGATTCACCCCGTCAAGGTCGAAGGGAAGACGGATGTCGCGGGCAACACGAACGTCTCGCTTCAGGACCGCCTGGCGGAAATGCGCCGGCGGCTCGACAACAGCAGGAACGAGTTGAAGCTGGAGGCACAAATCTGGGGCTACGAGCTGGGCGGCTATTACCAGTGGGTCGCGGGCTACCCGCCGATTACGAGCGTGCTCTCCAACGTCACGGGCAAGCCGGACAGGTTCCGCGCGGCGATGGACGAGTTGGCCGCCAAGAGCATCTTCGCCAGCATCACGACAGACTTCTACAAGCCCCTCTTCAACCGGCTGAGGTTCGGCGGGCATGTCGTCAAGAACGCCAGCGGCAAATGGGTCGAGGCCATCACGGAGCCGTTCCCGGCGGCCTTCACGGACCCGGGCCGGAACATAAACGTGGCGGGGGGCTGCAAAATCGTCACGTCGGCCAAGCTCTACAACGACCCCGAGCACCCCTCCGCGCAGGACTTCACGCTGCGCAACCGTGTCTTCCTGCTGAAGAAGAACGAGCGGGAAATTCTGCCCGAATCGCAGCCCAACTGCCCGGACGCGGAAACGCTCTGCCGCTACCCGCAACTCGGCCCCGATGGCATCGTCGGCGGCGGCGCAGTCCTCGGCAACAGGTTCTACCAGCAACAACTGCTCGCCATCTGCCCGCAGGACGACGTGCTGCGCATCTACCTGGACAAGTGCCTCAACAAGGGAGCCTTCAGGTACGGGGCGAGGCTGATAGAGTACATGAAGCCGAACTTCGACTTCTGTTACGACAAGTCGCACAAGCACATTTTCACCGGCGTGACCAATGTTCGCGGTCATTACGACAACGCCATCGGCTACGGGCCGTGGGTCACGGCGAGAATCCAGCAGGTCTTGACCAAGATTCAGAGGCTCGGGCAGGGTCTTGACCCCAGGGCCGACGGGGTCAGGGACGCGACCTTCGCGCTCACGCGCGAGTTCGTGCCGTTCGAGCCGATGCTGCGCTACTTCAACGAGTACTACGGCCGCTCGCCCGTGCTGCAACACGTCTACGGCGAGGCGATTTCTGTGAAGGTGAGTCCGGGGTTTGTCGCCGCCCCGTACCGCCACCCCGGCTACAAAGAGCGCAAGAAACAGACGGCGCCCCCATACGCGCCGCCGAGCTTCATGCTCACGTCGGACGTTGTGAGTCAGGGCGCGCTGCCCACACCCGAATCGCTCCGCGTAGAAGCACGCAAATACTTCGACGCCAACTTCGAGGTGGCGAGTCACGGCATCGCCCCCAGGAACTATCGCCTGATGGGCAGCACGGCCACCTACACCTACAACCGCTGCGTCGAGGACGTGCTCAACCTCAAGTCGTTCTTCTTCTCGCTGGGTGAGAGCACGGTGCTCGGCGAGCGGCTGCACGTTCCCTCCATCTGGTTCGACGCGCCCACGGACCCGAACGAGGAAGCCATTAGAATGGCCGCGCGCGCCACGCACCTGCACCTGCGCTTCGCGCGGTTCCTGCGGGGCGGGTACTTGCTGGGGAAGACGAAGATTCTGAGCAACAACAGAGAGCTTTATGCCTGGCGAGTCGGCGTCAGAAATTTCGATGACGCGGAAGACCTGAAGGCCGCCGTCCCGAGGCCCGCCGGCCTGGGCATCGGTTCAGACTTCATCTCCAGGGGGGTGGACAAGGACGAGTATTTCAGTCCGCGCAGCTCGCCGCGGATTCAGCACATGATCTGGCAGCGGGCGACCGCCGCGGGCCTGCAAACTCTTTACCTGTTCGCCAACGTCGGCAACACGGCCACGCCGCTCAAGTTCATGTACACGAGGGGGCTGGACTCCACGACGGGGTGGAAGAAGCTCATCACCGTCTTCGACGGGCGCAACTCCCTCGGCGTTGACCGCCCGGCCGCCCCGGTCACGCTGGGCAGCACGGAGCAGGGCTTCGTCCAGGCCGCCAACAACCTCGCGCCGCGTTCGTTCGCCGCCGTCGTGATATCCAAATAAGACGTGAGGCGTCGAGCGGTTTTTATCCCCGGAGGGGATGAACACGATAGCCGGGGGCAAGCAAACGTGAGTTTGCGCCGCCCCCGGTCAAGCATTAGAAATGAATTCGACCCTGAAAGGGTCGCACCCTCAACGTCGAGGTGCGACCCCTTCAAGGTCGAAACATTTTCCCGAATCGTTCCGGGGGCGGCGCTCTCGCTTCGCGCTCGCAACGCCCCCGGCTATTATGTTTATCCCCTCCGGGGATTCGCCTCGTTACCGAGTGTGGCTTGTTAACGTTAAAAATGAAGCTCAAGCGAGAAGCTACGAATCATGCCGGTGTCCTCTTCCGCGCGGTCCGAGACTTCGAGCGTCCACGTCCCCTTCGGGCTTTTACCGATTAGCGCCACGAGGCCCGGCGCTTTGACCGTGTCATAAGTCTCTTTCAAATTGTCCGTCCCGCCGCCCGCGCGGTTATGTAAAGTGATGGCGGGCACTCCCAGGTTAGACGGAGGGATGACTGAGACGATCAGGTCGCCTATGTAAGTGTGCTCTATGTCAACGGCGACTTTGATGTCCTTCAGGGCGGTCGCGCCCGCGACCTCGACTGAGAGCCGCGACTTCTTCATGTCTTTTATCGGCACGTCCTGCGTGGCCGAAGCGGTTGCCACCAGGTTCGGCTTGGCCGGAAGCGCCAACTCGACCGCGCGTTCGGCGTTGACGCGCCCGAAGCCGTAAAGAGCGCTATGACCGTTCGCGTCGTAGTTGCCGCCCGCGGCGTCAATCCGGTCCGACGAGCGCTTGATGATGTCTTTCACTTCGTCCCACCTGAGGTCCGGGTTACGCGAAAGAATCAGCGCCGCCACGCCCGCCGCGCCCGGTGCCGCGCTCGAAGTCCCGCCGAAGCTGTTCGTGTAGTTGCCGCCCGCGTCGCCCTGTTGGGTCAGCCCGCGGTTATACCCGCGCCCCCCGGAGCGGTCCGTGGTCCAGATTCCGGGCGTCAGAGACTTCTCGCCCTGGCTGCTCGGGAACGCGCACCAGACGGCCCCGCCGAAATCCGAATAAGCGCTCCTTACGCCGCGGTCGTTACACGCGGCCACAGCGACCACCTTCTCATACTTCGCATAGCCGTCGTTATCCACGCTCTCGTTGCCGTTGCCGGCCGCCCACATGATGACGCACCCCTTGCCGTTGCGCCCGTTGCGCACGGCCCAGTCAATGGCCTCTTTAGTGCTGTCAGGAAGAAGGGCGACGTTGTTGTGAACGGGGTCGTTAGGGTCCCACCACTTGCCGTCGCGCGGCCCCCAGCTACACGAGATTACGTCTGCGCCGTTGGCCGCGGCGTGAAAGAATGCGTCGGCCTCGGCCTGCGAGCCCAGACCGCTCATCAGACGTATGGGCATCAGCCTTGATTTGGGCGCAACGCCGGACGCGCCCTTGCGCCCGTCGGCGCAGGCCACACCGGCGCAGGCCGTCCCGTGATTCTCCTCCTCACCGAAGACGGGCCGCGGGTCGTTCCTCTTCGGGTCGCCCTCGGGGACGGACGCGTTCAGCGGCGCGACAACCTTACCCGATGAGAAGAACTCTTCGTGGTCAAACTCTATCCCGGTGTCTATGACGGCGATGGTGACGCCTTCGCCCTTCGCGAGCTTCCAGGCCGCCTCGACGTTGGCGTGCGCGTCAACGACTTTGCCGCTGACGGTCGCGCGCCTGAGGTGCCACTGTTGCGGGAAAGCGCCGCGGCTGCGCACTTCGCGGACCAGTTCCGGGTGGCACAGCGCGACGCCCTGCTCCTGCAAAAGTTTTTCGGCGATGTTGAAGACTTCGAGCCCGGTGTTCTCGGGGGCCTGCACGAAGTAGGCGTTGCGCGAGTACTCTATGTCGCGCTTGACCTTGAGGCCGTAGCCCTTGAGTATCTTCCGGCACTTGGCGGGCGAGAGGTCGTCGTCGAATTTGACGAAGAAATTTTCGGTGTAGAGAACTGGCACAGTTGACCTGGGGTCAACCAGCACGCGCCCGGCGAACTCTATTTCGGGCTCCTTCTTCAAGACGGCGCGCGCCTCGTCGCGCAGCCTTCGCGGCGCGTGCTCGGCCTTCGCGCGCAGGACTTCGACGCCCGCCTGCCTGAAGCGCGTCACCAGCTCGAAAGAGTCGAGTACCCTGAGCGAGGCGTCGGACACGAGCGCGGTCGCGAAAGACCTCTCGACCATCAGTGGATTGCGGTTGCACGTGCGGACCGCGACCAGGTCGTTGCTCTCTTTGAGCGAGCAGCGCGCACCTGTCTTGCCGCCATATCGGAATGAGTACATTGTTCGGGCCTCCTGCCAGTAGCCCGCGGAGTCGCGAGAATGGTCCGCGAGAATGGCCGTCAGTTCAGCGTGGCTAGAGTGAAAAGCAAACGGCTTGGAGTCGGAAGCAAAGAGCCGGGCCGGTCCAAAAGCATCCTTCGTGAGCGCGCAGAGGATATAGTAAGAGGCGCCCGACAGCAAGCACTATTTCAATCGAGCGCCCGCCGGGCAAGCCACGACAGCCGTGGTGAAGTCACGCCCCGATGCGTTATATTTGAAAGCATGTCCCCATCAAATCTTTTCCGCGACTTCCCCGAACGCCTGCGAGCCAGCACAGAGCGCCCAGAGGCGTCCTACACACGCGTCCCCGGCTATCACGCCGTCCACCACGGCCGGGAACAGGCGGACACAACCGGCGCTGTGATGACCTTGAAAGAGGAGGGAATCGCCGTCTATCGCGGGGAACCGGACGAAAACCACCCCGACACAATTTCTCTGACCCCTGTCTACTCGCTCCAACCCTCCGGCCCACTAGCGGTGCCGACCGGAAAAGTCTTCATCCGTTTCGCCCAAGGCGTCGAGGCCGCTTCGCGCCGCCAGGAGATTGAAAGCGCGGGCTACGAGATCGCGCAAATCTCCAAGTACACCCCCCACACGGCCTGGCTGCAATCAACCTCCAGCACCATCGCGCACTCGCTCTCGAACATTCACGCCCTCGAAAGCCTCGCGGACGTTGAAAACGTCGAGCCCCAGATGCTCACTTTGCGCGAGCTGCGCGAGGTTTAGAATGGGAGGGCCTTTATTGGAAATTCAGAACGCAACTTTATTTCTCAAGACGCAACTCTATTTCACAGAACGCAACTTTATTTAACTCATACAACAACGCCCTCTAAATCAAAACAGCTCGAACTTGATGGTCAGGTATTTCTTGGGGTTCTGGCGGAAGTCGTAGATGAGTTTGACGGCTTCGGAGGAGAGTTGGTTGACGTTGTTGTAGAGTTGTTCGTCGGTCAGGAGTTTGCCGACGGTGCCTTCGCCGCGTTGGGCGGCGGAGACGACGGAGTCTACGCGTTCGGCTGTGGAGTTGAAGCGAGCGATGGCGGTGCGGGCGTCCACGTAGATGGCTTCGTCCGTGAGGAGTTTGCCGAGTGTGCCGCGCCCGGCGCGCACCTCCGCGACGAGACCGTTGATGTCGTTGATGGAGGCGTCCACGCGGTTGGCGATGCTGTTGATGCGGTTGTAGAGCGCCTCGTCCGTCAGGAGTTTGCCGACCGTCCCGCGCCCGTTGCGCAAGCCCTCGGCGATGTCGTTGAAGCGGATCGCGAGGTCGTTGATGTTGTTGTAGATGGCCGGGTCGTTGATGAACTTGCCAGCGGAGCCCTGGCCCGACCTGATCTGGCGTATGACGGCCTGCGTGTCAATGATGGCTTCGTTCAGGCTGTTGTAGAGCGCTTCGTCGTTGACGATGCGGCCCAGGGTCCCGTCGCCCTCGTTAATCTTGCGCGTGATGTCGTTCAGGTTTTTGGCGATGCCTGAGAATTGGTCCGCCACGTCGGGGCCGACGAGGCCGGAGAGTGTGCTCTGGCCGATCTCCGAGGAGGGCAGCAGCGCGTTCTCCGTGACGGGCTGCCCGGCGGCCGTGCCGGCCGAGACGTTGACGATCTTGTCGTTGCCGAGCAGGCTGGGGGAGCCGAGCGCGACGGTCGAGTCGGTGCGGATGCGCTGGTTGGCGGGCTGCCCGTCAATCGTGTTGTCAATCGAGAGCGTGGCCTCCACCTTAGGGTCGTCCGGCTTGTCCGACGGCGGCAGCAGATTGACATCGTCCACCTTGCCGACGCGCACGCCCGCGAGCCTGACTTCCGAGCCTGGGCGGAGTCCGTCCGCGTTCGCGAAGCGCGCGCGCAGATGAAGTTTGCGCGCGAACGGATTGATGTCGCCCGACGCGTTCAGGATTAGGAAGATCAGGATGACGATCCCTATGACGACGAACAGTCCGACGCGCAGCTCGCTCAGGCCGATAGTTCTTTTCGATGGAGGCATGATGGTCAGGAGTCAGGAGTCAGGAGTCAGGAGTCAGAATGAAACCGCTTTCGTTTTTATTCTGACTCCTGACTCCTGACTCCTGACTTCTCCTTTCAGTGTCCGCGAAGGAATTTCTGGATGTAACGGTCTTCGGACTTCTTTAAGGCTTCGTCTGTGCCGCTGAAGATCGGCTTGCCGTCGCGTATCATCATCACCTTGGTGTTAATCAGGCAGAGCCGCTCTCCTTCCTTCTCGTAGATGACCTCGCCCTCGTCGTTGACGACGGCGTACTCCGAGGAAAGATATTCGAGGTTGTTCATCTCGTGCGTGACGAAGATGGAGGAAACGTCCTCCAGGTCGCGCAGCTTGATGGCAAGCTCGCAGATGGTGCGCGCCGTCGGCGGGTCGAGGCCCGCCGTCGGCTCATCGAACATCACGATCTTGGGGTCGCCGACGAGCGCGCGCGCGATGCCGACGCGGCGGCGCATGCCGCCCGACAATTCAATCGGCATCTTGTCAATCGCGTCTTCGAGGTTGACGAACCGCAGCATCCGGCGCACCTCCGGCTCGACCTCTTCTTCAGGCACGCCCTGCTCGTGCAGGCGGAAGGCGACGTTGTCGTAAACCGAGAGCGAGTCGAAGAGCGCGCCCTCCTGGAAGACCATCCCGATTTTCTTGCGGACACGCATCATCTCGACTTCGTTGAAGTCCGTGATGTCTTCGCCGTCAACGAGAACCCGACCCGCGTCGGGCTTGAGGAGTCCGAGCACGAGCTTGATCGTCGTTGACTTGCCGGAGCCCGACCCGCCCAGGATGATCTTCGTCTCGCCCTTCATCACCTTGAAACTCAAGCCGTCGAGAATCTTGCGCTCGTCGAAGGCGAGGTGCACGTCGCGAAACTCTATGGCGGGGATGGCGCGGTCGCGGTCGTCCTCCGCCGCGAAGGTGGACTCGGCCGCGTCTTCGCTCACCTGGCCGTCAACGGGCGGCGGCACGGATTTATGGATTTCTACGTCTGTCGAAGCCATGACTCAAATCCTATTTCGGCATGTCAAGTATATACTGCAACGCGCGAGCCAAGAAGAAGTCCGTGATGATGACGACGATTGAGGCAGAGACCACCGAGCGCGTCGTCGAGCGCCCGACACCGACCGTCCCGCCTTCCGTTGACAGCCCCTTGTGACAGGCAATCGAGCCGATGATGAGTCCGAAGACAATCGGCTTGATGATGCCGCCGAGAATGTCGTCGGCCGTGACGCCCTCCCAGACCGAAGACATGTACATGTCGGATGACATGCCGTAAAGGCTGAGGGCGACCACCATCCCGCCGATGATGCCGACGACGTCCGCGATGACGGTCAGGAGCGGCAGCGTGACGATGAGGGCGATCAGGCGCGGCGCGACGAGCTTGCGCACAGGGTCCGTGCCGAGCGCGCGCATGGCGTCAATCTGCTGCGAGACGGTCATGGAGCCCAGCTCGGCCGAGATGGCCGAGCCGACGCGGCCCGTCACCATCAGGGCCGTCAGCACTGGGCCAAGTTCGCGCACCAGGGAGAGCGCGACGAGGCGGCCCGTCTGACCCTGCGCCCCGTAATATTGGAGCGTCGGGAACGTTTGCAGCGTGAACACCCCGCCCGTGAAGAAGCCCGTCAGGATGATGATAGTCAAAGAGCCGACACCGATGGCGTCCATCTGCGCGACGGTTTCAGGGATGTATCGTGGACGCTTGAACAGCCCGCGGGCGGCGCGAGCCACCAGCAATGTCGTCTCTTGCAGTTCGAGCAGAGCGCGCGTGGCGAAGTTCATTCGAGAGTAGGTTGAAAACGCGGCCTGGCCCGCCGGGCCGGCGCGTTTCTTTCAACAGCCTGGCCCTTGCTTCCCGTCAACGAGGAGGAAAGCTCCGGCCGGAAGACGCGGGTGCGCCAAGACGGAACTAGAAAACTTGGAGTGCGACCGCGTGGTGCTGAACGAGCGGCCTATCATGCGCAAAATTGGCTTGACGCGTCAAGCAAGAAACGAACTGCAAGTGTTTATCACCATTCGGAGGGAGCGGTGAGGCGGGAGGCAGGACGCCATTTCGGAGAGCGAAATTTTCATCAACCTTCGGTTCAGAGGCTAAGGCCGGATTCTTCCGCGCAGGAGGTTTCGACGCCTGCGCGGGTTGAGCAGCGTGCGGCGCTGCGTGTTGCCTTCGCGCGCGGGCGGCTCGCCCGACGCAGGGTTCTCAAGACGCGCGTCTCCGAGCGCCGGCCTTGCTCTCATGCGGCGCCTCTCTTCGGCCGCGCGGACGCGGCGCTGCTGGCGTATCGTGCGGAAAGTGTCTAGCTGCGCCGGGGTCAGAACGCGTCGGATGCTTAGCTCCGTCATGGCGCGCAGGTGAACTTCAGACGACTGCGCCTCGGCCACTTCGCGCGCGCGCTGCTCGATGACGGCCTCGCTCGCGTCGTCGGAGTAGATGGCCTGGTCCAGGGCGCCCAGGGCTGCGCGCACGCGCTGGCGCGCGGCCTGCCATTCGAGCCTGTTCGCGCGACGAATCTCGCGAATCTGCCTGACCTGGTCGGGCGTGAGATTGAGTAAAGTTCTCCAGTTCGACTCCTGCTGACTCTGCTCGACCTCGGGCATCTCGTCCGCCGTCTGCGCCGATACGGAGTGCGCGGCCGAAACCGCGAGCAGGAGAAGCGTCAGCACCGTCGCCGCCGCTCGTCTGGTCAATAAGCTCTTCATTTCCACGGACCCTCTTTAATCTTTAGTTTTCCCGCGAAGCTTGCACCGCTCAATCCTGGTTGGCATCGTCCACGAGGTCCGCGAGACTGGGCAACTCCTCGTCCTCCTGGCCCGCCGTGAACGGGAGATATTCCGTCGAGGCGAGTTCGGTTGATGGTGTAGAGGACGAGCGCGGGGCGCGTTGCCGCACGCGCTTATTACTCGCCGTCTGCGGCTGAGCGTCGCGGCGTTCGCCTCTCTTTTGAGAAGCAACGTCGGGCGGTGAGTCGTTCACCTGTCGAATCTTTTCTGGCGCAGGACGTTCCTGCTCGCGCGGCTCCTGCCTCCTCATCGCCTCGGCGATCATGGCCTCGACTTCTTCCCGCGTGTAGCCGGACTTAATCTGCTCTTTGACTACGACGGTCTGAGGCTGCTCGAAGAAATGGGCGACCGCGATGACGGCGAGCGCGCAGAAGACGAGTGCGACTGCGGCCGTGGCCGCGCGGACCCAAAGGGTCGAGAGCGCGAAGAACTCGCGCAGCGCCGCGAGCGCGGAAGACGCGCGCCTGGGTGCGGAAATCTCGGCCGCGTTGAAGAGTGGGGAAGCGTTTGGTTCGACGGCCGGGTGCGTTAAGTGGCCGAGCGCCTGCTGCCGCCAGTCGCCGATTGCTTCGCGCACGCCGCCGAAGGCCGCCAGTTCCTCGCGACACGCGTCGCACCGGCGCAGGTGGCCCTCGAAGTCCTTCGCCTCATCGGCCGCCGCCTCGCCGTAAAGATAGGTGACAAGCTCTTCAGCGCGGGCGCATGAATTGATGGTCTCTCGCATCTGTAATGTCTCTTTCAAGGCTCAGGCCGCGTCAGCGCCTATGTTCCTGAGCCGCATCTGTAACTGCCGGAGCGCCGTGTAGAGGCGGCTTTTGACGGTGCTCAAGGGCAAGTCGAGCGCGTCGGCCATCTCCTGAAAAGTCAGCTCCTCGAACTCTTTCATGACGACCACCTGCCGCAACTCCGCCGGGAGAGCCTGGACGGCGCGGCGCACTATCTCTCGTCTCTCACGACTCTCGGCCGTGCGCGCGGGCGAAGAGGTCGCGGGGGTCGTGTAAGCAGCACCGTCCGCCGCCATTTCGTCTTCGAGCGCGGACTCCTTGCGCACTTTCGCTCGACGCTGCCGCGTGATGCACTGGTTGACGGCGATCCGGTGCAGCCACGACGAAACTTTAGCTTCGCCGCGAAAGCCGCGCAGGTTACGGAAGGCGGATAGAAAAGTCTCCTGCGTGGCGTCGCGCGCGTCCTCCGAGCAGTCGAGCATCCCGTAGGCGAGCGCAAAGATGCGTCGCTCCCAGCGGCGCACAATCTCGCCGAAAGCCTCCGCATCGCCCGCGAGCGCGCGCTCCACGATCTGCTCGTCGCTCGAAACAGTCTCCATCGGCGTGCCGTCCACAACGGGGCGGCGCGCGCCGCCCGTTCCTCCCCACCCGGCCCAAACCTTTAACTACCGCTCGGGCGCGCTCAAGGGGTTAGACGCCGGAGCGCGCCCGTAAGTCTGCCAAATATCGCACAGCTTGCCGCCAAACGCCCGCGGAAAATCACTCTTCGCCAGGCCCCGCCGCCAGCTAAAACCCGGTCAGAACGGCAGCCTCAAAAGCAGCACCTTTATCTTCAAAGCGGGATTTAGAGCCTTCATTTCAGTCAATTAAAAGATGTAAAACTCATTGACAGGGATGTCCGATATGCGTACTATTCTGGGTTAGGGAGTATCTGGTTTATTCCCCGTCTGGCCGTTTCCCACCGGGTCCGCCACCGACGTAGTTCATGCACAAAAATCGAATCTTTCAGCCGCTTTTCTAACCTCTGATGCTCGACCGAATCGGGCGCGTGCGCCTGCTCTACATTGTTCTGGGGATGCTGCTGGTGGTGGGGGTTCTGCCCCTGGCGCTGGCCGGCTGGCTGCTGTCCGACCGGAGCGCGGTCGAATTGGGGCTGGTCGAAAGGCGCTACCAGGCTCAGCTTGTGCAGGACAAGGCCCGGCAGATTGAGCTTTACGGGCAGCGTTACCGCGACGTGGTGACGGGGCTTGCACAGGCTTTCGAGCTTGCCGGGGGCGTCCGCGTGCTCAACGAAGCGGGCTCCGACGCGCGGCTCCGCAAAGCGCTCACGGGCGACCCGAACCTGATCGCTCTCTTCATCAAGCCCGTCCAGGGCGTGCCGCACGGCGCTTTCCAGCCGAACGTCATCAGGCCCGAAGAGATGGAGGAGCGCGTCGGCGAGGTCCTGGCGCAGATGAACGGCGACGGGCTGGTCTTGAGCCGGCCCAAGATTATTCGCTCCGGGCAGGAGATGGCCTTGACGATTGCCGCGCCCGTGATGGGCGGCGCGGACGGCAACGAAGTCGTCGCGGCGGTCGTCGCCATAGTCTCTTTCCGCGAAGTCTTCCAGGTCGTCCAGCAGTTGTCGTCCTCCAGGAGCGAGGCGGAGCTGTTGGACGCGGGCCTGCCCGTAGTCTTCGTCGTGGACAACGAGGGGCGCGCGGTCGCACACCCGGACGAGCGCGTAGCCTACTCGCAAAAGCCTATGACGGACCTCAAGGTCGTGCAGGACTGGCAAGAAACTGGCACACAGGTGCAGTCTGCGCTGGCCCCCTTCACGGTCAAGCGCGACGGCCGCGTGATAGAGATGATCGGCTCTTACGCGACGGCAGAGTTGGACGCCAACTCGCGCCTTGGCGTCATCGCCATCCAGGACGAGCGCGCCGCGCTCGCCTCCGTCGCGGACATGCGCCGCCAGGTCTTCGTCATCAGCCTCGCCGCCGCCACCTTCGCCCTCCTGATAGGGTTCTTCTTTGCCAAGAAGCTCACGCAGCCGGTCCAGGAACTTGCGGCAGGCGCGCACCGCATCGCCAGCGGCGACTTCTCGCAGCGCATACAGGTCAGCAGCGGCAGAGAACTGAGCGAGCTGGGCGACTCTTTCAATCAGATGACCGACCAGGTCGAGCGCTTCATAGGCGACCTGCAACGCGCGGCCGACGAGAACCGCGAGCTATTCCTCGGCACGGTCAAGGCGCTGGCCGCCGCGATTGACGGCAAAGACCCGTACACGCGCGGCCATTCGGAACGCGTCGCGCGCTTCTCGGTCGCCATCGCTCAGGGACTGGACTTGCCGGACGACGAGATAGAGAAGATCAGGATTAGCGCGCTGCTGCACGACGTAGGGAAGATAGGGATTGACGACAACATCCTGAAGAAGCCCGCGTCGCTGACCGACGAAGAGTTCGCGATCATGAAGCAGCACCCGCAGAAGGGCTACAAGATCATGTCGCAGATTCCGGCGATGAAAGAGTTCCTGCCGGGAATGTACATGCACCACGAGATGATAGACGGCAGGGGCTACCCGCAGGGCCTCAAAGGGGACGAGATTCCCATGCAGGCCCGCATCGTCTCCGTGGCCGACACCTTCGACGCGATGACCACGGACCGCCCCTACCAGCGCGCCATGAAGTTTGACGACGCGCTCGGGAGAATCAAAGACTTCGTCGGCACGCGCTATGACGAGCGCGTCGTCGCCTCGCTCATCGCCGCCTGCGAATCGGGCCAGGTTCGTCCCGGCTCTGTTCGCCTGAAGCGCCCTCCTAAAGAAAGGATGACGGCACAACCCACCAACACGCAACCCGCTACACCTCAGGTTCCGGCCTCGGTTGCCTAACTCTAAGGAGATTCCCCCATGAACAGCTTAAGATGCAGCAACTGCTCGCTGCTCAACTTCGACACGGCGACCGCGTGCAAGCGCTGCGGCATGCCGTTTAATTCCGAAGCGGAAGCTGGAATCGGCGCTCAACATTACGCGCCCGCCGAGAGCTACCCGCAGCAGAGTTACAGCAGCAGAGTACAGCAGCAGAGCTACCAGCAGCCGGCCGAAGGCGGCTCCTACTTTTGGGACCAGCCTAATTACCAGCCGAATTACATCCCGCCGCCTCCGCCGCCTGCTTCGTCTTCGGGAGGGAAGAAGCTCGCGGGCGTCCTGGTCTTCCTGGCCTCCGCAGCCCTCGTCGCCTTCGTCGCGATGCCCAGGCTCTTGAAGTCGAGTAAGGCGAATTTGAGCAACGTCACGTGGAGCGAGTACCAGTCCCCGGACGGCACGTACTCGGTCTCACTGCCTGCGACGCCGAAGGAGACGCACATGAATCATTCGACGGCGGCCGGTACTGCACGGGTGCGCGTGGTGACCGCCGAGATAGGCCGCGACGCGGGGTGCATGGTGATGTACGCCGACTATCCGGTCCTCAGCAAAGTCTCCGAAGACACTCTGTACGAGCAGACGATTAAAGCCTGGGCAAGCAAAGACGCCGACAAATATGCCATCGGTAATCGAAAATTCATCACCCATGACGGACACCGTGGTCTTGAGGTCGAGTTCAAGCCGCCCATCCTGGAAAAGATGGAGGCGAAGGGCCGCATGCGTATCTTCTGGGTCGCGCCCAGGCTTTACATGGTGATGTCGGCCGGGCCGGAGACGCCGGAATTCGCCAAAGTCAGCGACAGGTGCCTGGACTCTTTCAAGATTTCCTCCGGGCAGTGATCTCACGCCGCCCGGCCTCAATGAAAGGAGCAGGCCATGAGCAGTATCAGGTGCCTGAATTGCGGCTTCCTCAACTTCGCAGGGGATTCCGTTTGCAAACGCTGCCGGGCGGCGCTCGCGCCCCCCAGCGACAACCCGTATTTCAATAGCTACGTGGCGAGCATGCAGGGAGGCTATCAGGCCGCGCCCGGCTACACTCAGCCCTCGTACTCGGCAAACTATTATCCGGGCGCGGTGGCCCCGCTCCCGCGCGTGTCGAAGAACGGCGGCACGAACGCCGCACTGCTTGTGCTCGTCGGCCTGGCCCTGGCCGTCGCCGCAGGCATAGGCGTGCTCTGGAAAATCGGCCCCGTCGGCTCGTCCAAATTCGTCTGGCAGGAGTACAACTCTGAGGACGCGTCCTTCTCGGTCACGATGCCGAAGAAGCCCTCGCACACCGTGCAGAATCAGCCTTCGATGGTGGGCGAGCTGAAGGTGCACATCATGATGTCGGACATGTACGACAGCGGGGCGTTCGTCGTCATGCACAGCGACTACCCGGAAGAATTTGCGAATATCCCGGCCGAAGAGATGCTGGACGCGTCGGTAGATGGAGTCGCCGAGGAGGCGGAGGCGACGATCTTAAACAAGAAGACTATCTCGCTCGACGGCCATCAAGGCATTGAGCTTGAACTGTCAATGAAAAGGTTGAAAGGTGCTGGCCGCACTGTCGCACGTATTTACTGGGTGGCCCCGCGACGAGTCTACGTCATGATCGCCAGCGTCCCGACCGCGGCGGACGCGGACGTCAAGCTCTTTAAGTTTTTAGACTCGCTAAAGCTCCGCAAGAAGTAGAACGCCTTTCAAAACTCGTATCACCTATTTTGCGCCTTTGCGTGAGAAATCCGTCTCACGCAAAGGCGCAAAAAGTTTGAGCGCGAAGCGGCTTGCCTGTTGCCTCTTTTGTCGAGACGCCTCGGTTGCGTCTATAATCTCTCGCTTAATTACAAATCTCGATTCGCAAAGGTTATCGTCCTATTCATGGCATTTTGGAAACGCAAGAACAAAGACCGCTACATCACGCTCGGGCTTAACGAGCCGGCCGCGCCTCCGGCCGCCGCGCCGCAGAACCTGGAACCGCCCGCGGCGGCTCCCTCGGAGAGAGACGCCGCGCCCCCTGTGCCGCCGCCGCCCGCGCTCGAACCAGTCGTCACGGGCGATCAGCCCACTCCGCCGCCTGCGCGCGAGACGCACGCGGTGACGGAGACGGCGCGACCGCCCGCCCCGACGCCCGCTCAGCCTGCGCCGCGCGAGCCCGTCAAACCGGCCTCGCAACAAAAGCCCGTGCCGTCGCGCTCGCCGTTCCAGACTTCCGTTCTCGGCCTGGACCTGACGATGGAGGAGTTGCAGGCGCAGGAGGCCGCGCTCGAACAGGAGTTCAGCGCGCGCTTCCGCCGCGCGGTTGCCGCGACGCGCGAGTCGCTCTCCGAGACGATTGACAACGTCTTCCAGAGCCGCAAGAAGATTGACGCGGAGCTTTTGGACGAACTCGAAGAAGCGCTCATCGCCGCCGACATTGGCGTCCCGACGACGATGCACATCCTTGAGACGGTGCGCCGCGGAATCGCGCGCAACCAGATTAACGACATCGAAGCCCTGAAGCAGGCGATTAAGACGGAACTGCTGAGCATCCTTCAGGCTTCAGAGGGCGGCGGCATCGCCTCGGAAACGGGTGTGCCGGAAAACATCTCGCCCTACGTGATGATGATCGTCGGCGTCAACGGGGTGGGCAAGACGACCACCATCGGCAAATTGGCACAGCGCATCAAGGCCGAGGGCAACGACGTGCTCATCTGCGCGGCTGACACCTTCCGCGCCGCCGCCTCCGACCAGCTTGCCATCTGGGCCGAGCGCACGGGCGTCCCGCTGATTCAGCAGAAACAGGGGACGGACCCGGCCGCCGTCCTCTTCGACTCGCTCAAGGCGGCGAAGGCGCGCAACTCGGACGTGCTGATAGTGGACACGGCCGGGCGGCTGCACAACAAATCGAACTTGATGGCCGAGCTGGAAAAGATGAAGCGCGTCGCCGGGCGCGAGGTCGAGGGCGCGCCGCACGAGACGCTGCTCGTCGTTGACGCCGTCACGGGACAGAACGGGCTTGAGCAGGCGCGGCAATTTCTGAAAGTCGCGGGCGTGACAGGGATAGTTCTGACCAAGCTCGACGGCACGGCCAAGGGCGGCATCGCCGTCGCCATCGCCAAGGAACTGAACCTGCCGATCCGCTACGCCGGCATCGGCGAAAAAGTTGACGACCTCGTAGTCTTCGACCCGGAGCAATACGTCAACAGTCTTTTTGAATAACATGCCAGGCATTCCTTAGCGTCTTTGCGCCTTTGCGTGAGGTTAAATCTCTCGCAAAGACGCAAAGGAGTTGGGCCGCGTAGAAGCTTGAGTTTTGAAATCATCTCTTATTCTGGAAGTAAGTTTTGACCTCTGAGCTTGACGAACGAATGATGCGGCGCGCGCTCGAACTCGCGGCTCGTGGTACGGGGCAGGTGAGTCCGGGGCCGCTCGTCGGCTGCGTCGTCGTCTCGCCCGGCGGCGAGATCGTCGGCGAAGGCTTCTACGTTTACGAACAGGTCAGGCACGCGGAGACGGTCGCGCTCGAACAGGCGGGCGAGCGTGCGCGCGGCGCTACCGCTTACGTCTCGTTGGAGCCGCACGCGCACCAGGGCCGGACGCCGCCCTGCACGGAAGCGCTCATCAAGGCCGGTGTCGCGCGCGTCGTCGCCCCCATCGAAGACCCTAGCCCGCTCGTCTCGGGCAGCGGCTTCGCGGCCCTGCGCGCGGCGGGCCTGGAAGTCCACACGGGATTGCTTGAGCGCGAAGCCGCGCGTCTCAACGAAGCCTACGTCCACTCGATTCGCAACGCACGCCCATTCGTTCATCTCAAACTCGCCACGTCGCTCGACGGCAAGATAGCCACGCGCACCAACGATTCGCGCTGGATCACGGGTGCGGAGTCTCGCGCACGCGTCCAGGAATTGCGCCACCAGTCGGACGCCATTCTCGTCGGCGCTGGCACAGTTCAGGCAGACGATCCGCTTTTGACGGACCGCTCAAACCACCCGCGCCGCAAGCCCCTCGTGCGCGTCGTCCTTGACGAAAGGCTGTGCCTCTCGCCCGAGTCGCAACTCGCCAGGACCGCCCACGAAGTTCCCACGCTCGTCTTCGCCGCGGAGAGCGCGGACGACGCGGCGGTCGCCGCTCTGTCGGGGCAGGGCGTGGAAGTCGTCAAAGACGCAGGCCGCGGGCGTGACCTTCGCCGCGTGTTGGGCCAATTACACGAGCGCTCCATACGCAGCGTGCTTGTCGAAGGCGGGGCGCAGGTTGCGGGCGCGTTCCTCGACGCGGGGCTGGTTGACAAGGTGAGCTTTTTCGTCGCGCCCCTCATCATCGGCGGGCGCGACGCACCGACGGCAATCGGCGGGCTCGGGGCCGAGAAGCTTGCCGACGCCGTCAACCTTCAGGACGTCGAGGTCATTCATCACGGGCGCGACATCGAAGTGACGGGCTACGTTTCAAGGGATGAGGGATGAAAGGGAGACGCGGAGACGCGGGGACGCGGGGACGCGGAGAGAAAGAGAGAATCGCCGCGTCTCCGCGTCCCCGCGTCTCTGCGTCTTCGTCCGTCCTCCCTCCTAAGAAGCGTTTCGGACAAAATTTTCTCGCGGACGAGCGCGTGGTCGAGAAGATCGTCAGGGAAGTCGGCGCGCGCGGCGACGAGACGATTGTCGAGATCGGGCCGGGGCATGGGGCTCTGACCGCGCGACTCCTGGAAGGCGTCGGGCGGCTCGTCGCCGTCGAGTTCGACCGTGACCTTGTCCCACTGCTCCACGACAAATTCGGCGGGCGCAATAATTTTGAATTAATCGAAGCGGACGCCCTGGCGGTTGATTTTTGTGCCATCATCGAGCCGGCCCCGCGCGCGCGCGTCGTCGCCAATCTCCCTTACTACATCTCTACGGCGATCCTGCAACGACTCGTCGAACAACGAGCGTGCCTGGCGGAGATGGTGCTGATGTTGCAGCGCGAGGTGGTCGAGCGCATCACCGCGCCGCCCGGTGCGAGCGAGCGCGGATATCTCTCCGTGCTGGTCGAGGCTTACTGCGAGGCTGAAGCTCTCTTCGACGTGCCGCCTACAGCCTTCCGCCCCGTCCCCAAAGTTTGGAGCACCGTGGTACGGCTGCGCGTGCGCGAGCAAGCCGCGGTCGGCGTCCGGGATGAGCAACTCTTGTGGCGCGTCGTCAGCCTGGGCTTCGCACAGCGGCGCAAGACGATCTTCAACAACCTGCGCAACGCGCCAGACGACCTGCGCTCGCGAATTGAAACGGCTGGCGGCGCGGGCGGCGTCCTCGAAAGCGCGGGCGTAGATGCGAAGCGACGCGCCGAAACTCTTACAATTGAAGAGTGGGGAAAGCTCGCTCGTGTGCTCGAACAGTCCTGAGAATGTGCCAGTTGTCAGACGGCGTATTCGCGGGCCACAGCCGATTTCTTCTTAGCCTTCTTGCCGACGATATACAACTCGACGGCTATCAGGTTAGGAACCCAGGAGAGCCACGCGACGGTTGTGTACGCCACTACGAAAGAGAAGCCGAGTAGCATTAAGAGAGGCAGCCAGAGGCGCAGCGTGACGGCGGCGAAGGTCAGTGCGTAGTTGCGTATCATCCACTCGCGGTGTGACTCGTAATCGCCCTGACGGACGCGCCTGTACGCCATCACGCCCGTCACCAGCCACATAATCGCAAGGCCGCTGAATCCTATCTGCGCAGGCAAGCCCCCGAAAGCGATGGCCGCCATGTACAGCCCCGCGACGCCCCCCACGAGAATCGCCAAGAGGTAAACGCGGCCGATCCATCTGTGAAGTGAGAGATATCTGTTTCTCAGGCCGGTCCAAAATTGCCAGGGGCCGAGAATTAATGCCACGGTCCCGCCGAGCACGTGGACTAGGAACATGGGAAGGTGGTCTGCGAACTTCTGTTTGAACGGCTCTTCCGCGGCGATTTCCGGCCTGAGTATGAAGTAGCGTAGGGAAACGACCGTGACGGCCGCCGCGAGCAACAGCATTAGAAACCAGCCTGTAATTCTGAGCGCGCGGGCCATGCCTTTAGTACGCCGCTCGCGAGAGGCAGGTTTCAACGG
The DNA here is from genome assembly GCA_963711585.1 of uncultured Acidobacteriota bacterium. Classification (GTDB taxonomy): domain Bacteria; phylum Acidobacteriota; class Blastocatellia; order Pyrinomonadales; family Pyrinomonadaceae; genus QHXM01. The sequence continues at coordinate 21,153 of CAVQEU010000009.1, forward strand.
AAAAGGCGGAAACACGAACTGTCAAGAAGCGTGCACGGCGCGGACTTCACAGGCGCGTTCGCTGACGTTCGCGTTTCCGCCTTAGTCCTGTGTTATACTGTTCGGCTAAATTCCACCCGGTGGAGATGTCTATAGTAAGCATCCAGGCCGGGTGTCCAAGGAGAGTAGAGTAAAGTACAAAGTGGGTAATGTGTTAGAGATCATCCCGCTCGGCGGAGTCGGCGAGTTTGGGATGAATTGTATGGCTGTGCGCTACGACGACGAGATGATCGTCATTGACGCCGGCATGGGATTCCCGGAAGAGAGCGTCTACGGCGTTGACGTGTCTGTCCCGGACTTCGATTTTCTCGAAGAGTACCGTGACAACATCACCGCCATCGTGCTCACGCACGGGCACGAGGACCATCTGGGGGCGCTGCCCTACATCCTCAAAAAATTCAATGTGCCAGTTTACGCCTCGCATTTTACGGCGGGGCTGGCCGACCGCAAGCTCGAAGAGCACGACCTGCTCGACGACGTGCTGATTCACCGCGTCGAGCCGCGCCAGGTGGTCGAGCTAGGCCCTTTCACGGTCGAGTTCATACGCGCCTCGCACTCGCTCGTTGACTGCTTCTCGCTCGCCATCCGCACGCCGGTCGGCACGATTGTTCACACGGGCGATTATAAGGTTGACGAGACGCCCGTCATCGGCGAGCCGATTGACTTGAGGACGCTCCGCAGCTACGGGCAAGAAGGCGTGCTGGCGCTCCTGTCGGACTCGACCAACGCGACCGTGCCGGGCCGTACGCCCTCTGAGCGCGCGGTCATCCCCGCCTTCGAAGAAATCTTCGGCGAATCCACGGGGCGCATCGTCGTCGCCGCCTTCGCCTCTTCGATTCACCGCATACAGATCGTCCTCGACGTGGCGCAGCAGTTCGACCGCAAGGTCTGCGTCCTGGGCCGCTCCATGCTGAAGAACGTGGAGATCGCGGACGAGCTTGGTTATTTAGACATCCCGGACGGCCTGATCGTGAGTCTGAACGAGACGAAGAATTTGGACGACGACGAGATAGTGTTTCTCGTGACGGGCTCGCAGGGCGAGCCGCGCGCGGCGCTCTCGCAGATGGCGACGCAGAGTTACAAGGGGCTGACGATTGAGGAGGGCGACACGGTCGTGCTCTCGGCGCGTATCATCCCCGGCAACGAGCGCTCCATCTCGCGCCTCATCGGCAACATCTACAAGCGCGGCGCGAACATCATCGAAGAGAAGCGCCGCCTGATTCACGTCAGCGGGCACGCCTCGCAGGAAGACATCAAGATTATGACCGAGGCCGTCCGGCCCAAGTTCGTTGTGCCAATTCACGGCGAATACAGGATGCTCTTCCGCCACAAGGAGTTCATCAAGAACCACCTCAACTACGCGGAAGAGAACATCGTCCTGATCGAGAACGGCGACGTGCTTGAGTTGGACGGCGAGCGGGCCACCATTGTGGACAAGCGCGAGGTCGGGCGCACCTTCATTGATGACACGGGCTTCGAGGAGATTGACGCGGAGACGGTGCGCCAGCGTCGTCAACTCGCCTACGACGGCGTCGTCTCGCTCGTCGTCACAATCAACGAAGAGACGGGCGAACTGGAAGCGCCGCCGGAAATCGTCGCGCGGGGCTTGTTAGGCGACGACGGCTCGAACGGCTTCATGAAAGACGCGCAGCGCGTCGTGACTCAGGCCATAGAGAACGCGCCCAAAGCCGAGCGCCTGGACACGTCACTGCTCAAAGAGCATGTGCGGGTCGGACTCAAGCGTTTCATACAGAAGCAGACCGGGGCCAAACCCATCATCCTGCCTGTGATCGTTCAGGTCTAAGAGCAGTGGGCAGCACGGACATCGCGGAGTTGTTGCGCGGGGCGAAGGTTTTGGTCGCCCCGGCGACGTTCTTCCTGGTCGGCCTGCGGCACGAGGAGTGGGCGCGGCTGCTTGAGAGCCCGGAACTAAGCCCGCGCGGGAGCGCGCCTTTCATGCTCCTGAAGGACGAGCACGAGGTCACGCTGCTCTTGGACGAAGAGGACTGGCGCACGATGCGTCACGCCGCGCGCGACGCCCGCGTCGAAGGCGACTTCCGGCTGCTCACCTTCGACCTCGTGCTCGCCTGGAACGTGGTCGGATTCATGGCGCTCGTGACGCGGATTCTGGCCGACGCAGGCGTGAGCTGCGGCACTCTCTCCGCCTTCTCGCGCGACCACTTGCTCGTCAAACAGGACGACCTCGCAACAGCCCTGCGCGCCCTCGGCCCGCACGTCGCCGAGTTATGTTGAGATATCGCAGGAGGTTGATAGTAAAAGAACAACTCAAAATATGCTCAACCCTTTGCACCTTACGTCTTAACTTTGCGCCTAGCGAGAACAAAGCTTCACGCAAAGACGCAAAGTAAAAACCAAAGGCGCAAAGGGGTTGACTGAGTCGGTAGCTTGAGTTTTGAAACTGGTTATGGCCTTTGATTGGTCACAAAAAATTGTCTTCATCACGGGCGCGTCGAGCGGCATCGGGCGTGCGCTCTCGGTAGAGCTAGGGCGTAGGGGCGCTGGCGTGGGCCTGCTCGCGCGCCGCGCGGAGACTTTGCGTGAGCTCGCGGACGAAGTCGAAAAGGCCGGCGGCCGCGCTCTCGCGCTTCCCGCAGACGTGAGGGACGCGGACGCCGTGCGCCGCGCGGCCGACGAATTGCGCGCTCGCTTCAATCGCGTTGACGTGATGGTCGCCAACGCCGGCATCGTGCCGACGACGCACGTGCTCGATTTGCGCCCCGACGATTTGGCCGACGTGATGAGCGTCAACGTCGTCGGCGCGGCCAACAGCGTGACGGCCGTGCTGCCCGAGATGGTCAAACAGGGGAGCGGCCAACTCGTCGCCATCTCAAGCCTCGCGGCCTACCGCGGACTGCCCAAGTCCGGCGCTTACTGCGCGAGCAAGGCCGCCCTCTCAGCCTTCTTCGAGAGCCTGCGCATTGACCTGCGCGGGACGGGCGTGGACGTCACGATCATTCATCCGGGCTTCATCAAAACGCCTGTCACCGAAGGCCGCGCCGCCAAAATGCCTTACCTGATGGAGCTTGACGACGCCGTCAAAAAAATCATCCGCGCCATCGAGTCGCGCAAGAAGTCCTACGCCTTCCCCTGGCAACTGGCCTCAATCGTCCGCGCCGCCATGCTCTTTCCCATCCCGCTCTACGACCGCATCGTCTCCAAGCGCTCTTATCGCGAGTAGCTTGGGGAAATGACACCGTTGACAGGTCACAGGCCGCAACGTAGAGTTGGGCGGTAAAGCCGCAGCAGGACCGCGCGTGAAATTTTGACCTATCCGACAATCCGGTCGGCGAGAAAATTTATGACCACCGCAACTGAACATTTTTACGTCGTCACGGACGAGCAGATTCTCAGTGGCGAGCCGATCATCAAGGGGACGCGCACGCCCGTGCGCGCGATTGTCGAGTTCTGGCGGCAGGGCGTCGCACCCGAAGCGATCCCGAGTCATCTCCCACACCTCACGCTGGCTCAGGTCTTCGACGCCTTAAGCTATTACAGCGACCACCAGGAAGAGATTAATGAGCACATCGAGCGCAACCGCATTCCAGACGATCTGATAGATTCATTAGTCAAACATTAGCGACCGCCTCTTCAGTTTATGTCCATTTTACAGGCTATCATCCTCGGCATCGTTCAAGGTCTCACGGAGTTCATCCCCATCAGCTCGACGGCGCACCTGATTTTCGCGAGCCGCGCCTTGGAGCTTTACGGCAGTCAGGCGGACGCCGTCATGCGCGCGCAGCAGACGACCGCGACGATTGCCGTCATACAGTTGGGGACGCTGCTCGCCGTGCTCATCTATTTCGCGGGCGACATCTGGAACATCTCGCGTGCCTTCGTCCTGGATCACCTGGCGCTCTTGAGGGGCAGGCGGAGCGCGGCGGCAATCGAGACGGCGCGCGCCACGGGACGCCCCGCGCGCCTTTCTAAGGAGGCGTGGCTTGGCTGGCTGGTGATTATCGGATCGCTCCCCATAGGCGTCGTCGGCCTCGTCTTCAAAAAGCAGATCGAGGGGACGTTCACGAAAAATCTGTGGGTGATCGCGACGATGATGATCGTGGTCGCAGTCTTCCTCATCATCGCCGAGGCCGTGGGCCGGCGCGAGCGGACGATTGCTGATTTGGGCGTGCGCGACGCGCTCGCGGTTGGCGGCGCGCAGGTGCTCTCCTTGATTCCTGGCGCGAGCCGTTCGGGCTCGACCATCATGGGCGGGCTCTTCGCGGGCGAGACGCGCGAGACGGCCGCGCGCTTCTCCTTCCTGCTCTCCATCCCGGCAATCGCCGCCAGCGGCCTGCTCGAACTGAAAGAAGCCTTCGAACACCTGCCGCAAGATAGCTACGCCGCGCTCGCCGTCGCGACCGTCGTCTCCGGCGTCGTCGGCTACCTCTCAATCTGGTTCTTGCTGCGCTACCTGCGCACGCACTCGACCGCCGTCTTCATAGGCTACCGCCTGATAGTCGGCGCAATCATCCTCGGCCTCCTTTTCACGAATACAATAAGTAGTCAGTAATCAGTAATCAGTAGTCAGCTAAAAACAGGCGACGAGCCAACCCTGAGTTTTGTCTTTAACTGATTACTGATTACTGACCACTGACTACTGTTTCTGGTAAACTAATCCTTGCCCCTCCTCATTGAGATAAGAATCCGTCTGAATGACGAGGATCGAGGAAGACCAGGCTGATGAATGAAGAATTGAAGCGCGAGGCGGGTGTGCCTTCGCAGCGCCCGCGCAGCCCGCGCGTCCCCGTCGAGTTCGCGGTCGCGCTGGAGGGGATGACGCCCGACGGTGAGTTGTTTCATGCCGAGGCTCTGGCCGTCAAGGTCAGCCGCGGCGGCGCAACGCTCGTGACCGACGCGGCCGTCGCATCCGGGGCAAAGGTACGCCTCACGCCACCCTACGGCCGCACCGTCGAGGCCGAAGTCAACGGCGTCTGGACGGACCCGGCGGACGGCAAACAGCGTATCGGCGTCAAACTGCTCGACGCCAACGGCTGGTTCGCGGATTAAGGGATGAGGGATGAGGGATGAGGGATGAAAAAAAACAGGTTGAAATGTCTTCACTTCATCCCTCATCCCACATCCCTCATCCCTTAGCGAAGCGCTGGATCGTGCGTGAGCAGGAGACCGAAGGTGCCGCCAGGCTGGCGCGCGTCCTCGGCGTCTCCGAAATCCTGGCCCACCTTCTCGTCGCGCGCGGCCACGCCGAAGAGGAATCCGCACGAAAGTTTCTGCGGCCTTCGCACGATCAACTGCACGACCCGTCGTTGATGCTCGGCATGTCCGAAGCCGTCCACCGCATCCTCAAAGCAATAGACGCAGGCGAAAAAATTCTGGTCTACGGCGATTACGACGTGGACGGGACGACCGGCACTGTCGTTCTCCGTCGCGCCCTGAATCTGCTCGGCGCGCGCACGGGCTTTCACGTCCCGCACCGCTTCACGGAAGGGTACGGCATACAGCAGGCCGCGCTCGAACAGGCACGCGCCGACGGCTACTCGCTCGTCATCAGCGTTGACTGCGGCATACGCGCGCACGAGCCGCTTCATTGGGCGCGCGAGAACAACCTGGATGTCATCGTCACAGACCACCACCTGCCGGACGAAACCGAAGGCTCGCCGCCCGCCTTCTGCGTCCTGAACCCCAACCAGCACGGCTGCAATTACCCCGACAAGAACCTCGCAGGCGTCGGCGTCGCCTTCAAACTGGCCCACGCGCTCTTCCGCGAGCGCGGGCGCGAGTCGCAGATCGCGGGCTTCCTCAAGGTCGTCGCAATTGGCACAGTCGCGGACGTCGCGCCCTTAGTCGGCGAGAACCGCTCGATAGTCGCGCTCGGCCTGCGGGATTTACCGAAGGCCACGAACCTCGGCCTGCGCGCCCTGATGGAAGTCGCGGGGTGCGCCGACTCCGCGCGCGGGCTCTCGGCTTACGATGTGGGGTTTCGGCTCGGCCCGCGCATCAACGCCGCCGGGCGCATGGACGCGGCGCGCGCCGTCGTGGAGCTTTTCGAGACGAACGACCACGCGGAGGCGCGCAGGCTCGCCGAGCACCTGGACGCGCGCAACCGCGAGCGCCAGACCGTGCAGCAGGAGATTGTCCGCCGCGCGCTCGTCGAGCTTGAGTCAACTGATGTTTCGTCAAGCACGCACGTCGCCGTCATCGCCGGGGACAATTGGCACAGGGGCGTGATAGGCATTGCCGCCGCGAAGATCGCGGAGAGAATCAACCGCCCGTGCATAGTCATCTCGCTCGAAGGCGACGACGGTCACGGCTCGGCCCGCAGCATAGAGGCTTATCATCTCCTGAACGGCCTGACGGAGTGCGCGGACCTCTTCGACAAGTTCGGCGGCCACTCGCACGCCGCGGGCTTGAGTATCACGCGCGCGCGCATCCCCGAACTCCGCCGCCGCCTGAACGAGCACGCCGCGTCTAACCTGACCGAAATGGACCTCGTACCCGCCGTCAACATTGACATGGAGCTGCCGGCGGAAGCCGTCACGCTCGGGCTCGCCGAAGAGCTGCGTCAACTTGAGCCGTTCGGCGCGGCCAACCCGCGCCCAGTCTTCGTGACGCGGGACCTGCGCGTCCTGAACGAGCCGCGCGTGATGAAAGAGAAGCACTTGAAGTTCCGCGTCTCGGGCACACACACGCGCCCCGTCGAGGCCGTCTGGTGGGGCGGCGTCGAAGAACTCGGCGGGCGAACGCTTCACACCGGAACCCGCATCGAACTCGCCTACACCGTCGAGCCCAACACCTGGCAGGGCGAAACGCGTTTGCAATTGGTAGTGAAAGACGTGAAGATTAGTGATAAGTAATAAGTGATAAGTGATAAGTATAAGACCGTCTTTCTTTTACTTATCACTTATCACTTATTACTTATCACTGTTTTTAATATGCAGGAAGTCAGGCGGAAAAAAACTATAGACGTGAGGTGGCGCGCGCGGCTGCCTGTGGTGGCGCGTGTGCTGGCGCTCGCGGCGCTGGTCGGGGGGCTGGTTTACGTCGGCATCTCGATATTACCGCAACCGGAACAACGAGCCGTTTCGCATGCGCGGGGAAGCGCCGGAGCTGTCGAAACAGGTGACGAGCGTCATCGAGGGTTACGAGCGGCGCGTGATGGACGGCGAGCGAGTAAAACTCTTCGTGCGCGCCGCGCGTGACATCACTTTCTCGGACAACCATCACGAGCTTGAAGAGGTGCACCTGGAAGTCTACCCGGAGACGGGCGACAAGCCGGACCAGATTTCCGCGCACCGCGCCATCTATTTGCCGGACGAGCGAGACTCGACGAAGGCGCGCGTCTGGTTCACGGGCGATGTGCGTATGGAGACGCGCGACGCGTTGAAGGCCGCGACCGAGAAGATCGCCTTCGACCAGGGGACGGAAATCGCCGAAACGGACGCGCCCATCACCTTCGAGCGCGAGAACATCTCGGGCAGCGCGACGGGCGCGCTTGTGGACGCCAAACACAAGAAGCTGGATTTACATAAGAACGTCGAGATTACTGTTACGCCGGACGCGCGGCTGGCACACAATGCAAAGAACGCGGCGCGTTCGCGCCCCGTTACAATTCGGGCGGCGCGGGCCGCGTTCGACCAGTTGCGCATGCACTTGAGTTTTACAGGCGGTGCGACCGCCGAGCAGGAGCGCGACGTGATGAGCGGCGAGCAGCTTTCAGCCACGCTCAGCGCTCAGAAACGTGTCCAGAAGTTAGAGGCGCGCGGCAATTCTTACCTGCGCTCCATGAACGAGAGTGGGGGCGCGGAAGTCCATGCCGCCGACATGGACTTCTTCTTCGACGCGGACCAGCGTCTCGTCAAGGCCGCGGCCTCGCGCGACGTGCGCGCGCGCAGCCTGGACGCCGACTCACAGATGGAGATTACGGGCGCGACCTCCCTCGAAGTTGATTTCGCGTCGCAGAACGAGCGTAGCCTCCTGAAAGAGATGCGCACGGGCGGGCGCTCCGTGCTCACGCTCTCGGCCCCGCAGTCGCGCGCGACAGACCCGCGCGCCGCCAACAAACGTTTGACGGCCGACGCGGTAAAACTCGTCTGGCGCGGCACGGGGAAAGACCTTGAGCGGGCCGAAGCAAGCGGCAACGCGGAACTGGTCGTTGACCCTGTGCAGAAGACCGCGACCGCGGACCGGAAGACTCTGACCGGGCCGCAGTTCAGTTGCGACTTTTACGAGGTCGGAAATCTGGCGCGCGAGTTCACGGCGATGGGCGGCGAGGTGAAAGCGGTCATAGACCCCTTGCAGCCGACGGAGGACCGCGCGCAGCGCACGCTCACGGCGCAGAAGATGACGGCGACCTTCGTCCGCGAGACGCAGGACGTTGAGCGCTTCGTGGCCGAGGGCGACGCCAAATTCAACGAGCGCGACCGCAACGGGCGCGCGTGGAGCGCCGCCTACACCACCGCCGACGAGACCGTTCGGCTGCGCGGCAATGAGCCGACCGTCTGGGACTCGCGCGCGCGGACCAAGGCCGTCGAGATCGATTCCGACACCCGCAACGACACGTCCTACGGCCGCGGGAAGACTTCGACCACCTACTACAGCCAGGAGCAGACCAACGGCGCGACGCCTTTTCAGAAAGTCAAAAGCCCGGTCTACATCGTCTCCGACCGCGCCGAGTTTCGTCACGTCACGGGCGTCGGCATCTACAACGGCAACGCGCGCGCCTGGCAGGACGAAAACTTCGTGCGCGCCGACACTATCACCATCTATCGCGACACGAAGCGCATGGAGGGCGAGGGCCACGTCCAGAGCGCGCTCTACCAGGCTCGGCGCAAAGACCCCAACGGCGCTGGCACAATCGTCCCGGCCTTCGCCACCGCCGACGCGATGTCTTACTCGGACGACGAGCGCATACTGCGTTACAGCGGCAACGTTGACATCAAGCAGGACACGGACAGGATTCGCAGCGAGGTCGCCAACATACACCTGCTCAGAGAGAACAACGAGGTCGAGAAGACCATCGCCGAACGCAACGTCGTCGTGACACAACCGGGAAGACAGGGAACAGGGACCTGGGCGCAGTACACGGCGGCCGACGAAACCGTGGTCCTCAAGGGGAGCCCCGCGCGCGTTGAAGACGCCGAGCAGGGGAGTACCGAAGGGGGCCGCTTGACCGTCTATTTACGCGAGAGCAGGGTGGTCGCAGACGACGCACGCGGCGCGCAGGCAGGCGGGCGCGTGCGCTCGACGCACAAGATCAAAAAGCCGTGAATCGTAAATCGTGAATCGTGAATAGAAAAAGAAAGACCGTTCGACAATTTACGATTTACGATTTACGATTTACGCTGATGAAAGAGTCCGTCACAATCGAGCGCGGCGAAGACGCGGCCTCGGCGTCCGGCCAGGAGGAGAGGGCGCGGCCTCCCGTTGCGGGAAAATATCCTTCGGCGACGGCGCTCGCCACCTCACAGTTGGAGAAGAGTTATGGCCGCCGCCGCGTGGTAGACGACGTGACGCTGCACGTCGAGCAGGGCGAAGTCGTCGGCCTGCTCGGCGCGAACGGCGCGGGCAAGACCACCACTTTTTACATGATCGTCGGATTGGAGCGGCCCGACCGCGGGACCGTCCGCCTGGGCGAGCGCGACATCACGAAGCTTCCGATGTACCTGCGCGCGCGGCTCGGCCTGGGCTACCTGCCGCAGGAGCCGTCCGTCTTCCGCAAGATGACGGCCGCGCAGAACGTCCTCGCGGTGCTTGAGACGATGGGGCTCAGGCGGCGCGAGCGCTTCAAGCGTCTCGAAGAGCTTTTGGAAGAGTTCGGCATCGCGCACGTGCGCAACACGCGCGGCGACTCGCTCTCGGGCGGCGAGCGCCGACGCACGGAGATTGCCCGCGCGCTCGCCACCGAGCCGCAGTACATCCTGCTGGACGAGCCCTTCGCGGGGATTGACCCGAAGGCGATTGACGACATACAGAGCGTCATCCTCTACCTGCGCGACCGCGGCATAGGCATCCTGATTACGGACCACAACGTGCGCGAAACGCTCGGCGTGACAGACCGCGCCTACATCATGTCCGAGGGGCGCATCTTCCGCTCCGGCCGCCCGCAAGACCTGGTCGTAGACGCCGAGGTCCGCCGCCACTATTTAGGCGAGCGGTTCAGTATGTAAGGACAGTTTTCAGTTTTCAGTTTCCAGTTTTCAGTTAAAAGCCACTGCCCAACCACGGACGACTGGAAACTGGAAACTGAAAACTGAAAACTCGAAACTGGCTACTTACTACTGACCGCGTTTTCAGCTATAATCTCTCCCGCGCTCCAAACAAGCGTTAACCGCTAAAATTTTCGTTGAGGTTTTAAAGGCAATTATCCAGGCAAGGTATGTCCGTTAAGCTCACGACCAACCTTTCGCAGCGACTCGTCCTGACGCCGCAGTTGCGCCAGCGCATCGAGATGCTGCAAATGACTTCGCTCGAACTGACTGATCTGATTCAGCAGCAGTTGCTCGAAAACCCTGTCCTCGAAGAGGTCCCTTCGCAGGAGGAGACGCGCGAGCTTGCCGAAAAGATTTTAGACCAACTGGAAAGCGCCGACGCCGGCAGCAGCTTCGACCTGCCCGTGCCTGAAGGCGGGGCGGAGGTTCCGTTCAACGGCGCGTCCGACAACGGCGCGGGCGAAGTCGAGGCGGACGCCGTCAATTTGTACGCCGAGCCGGAGGGCAGCGTGGGAGTCGCCGAAGAGGCCGGCGGCGAGGCGGGCGAAGAGTTCGGCTCGGACGAGGCCGCGCGCGACGCGTTCGAGGAGATTGATTTCGGGCGCGAGTTTCAGGACTACCTTGACCCCGGCTACAAGACCCAGGAGTTCGAGTACAAGGAGGACGCGCCGACCTTCGAGCAGTTTCTGACGCGCCCGCCGTCGCTCTCCGAGCACCTTGAGTGGCAGTTGCACCTGAACCCCGTCCGCGACGAAATCTGCGACGTAGCCGTCTGCATCATCGGTAACCTGAACGAGGACGGCCGTCTCACCGCGACCAACGAAGAGGTGGCGGCGATGGGCGCGTGGACGGAGGAGTTGGTCGAGGAGGCTCGCCGCGTCGTGATGCACCTTGACCCCGTCGGCTGCGGCGCGCGCGACGCGCGCGAGTGCTTGCTCGTCCAACTCGAAGCGCGCGGCGAGGGCGACCGCCTCGCGAAGCGGCTCATCAGTGAACACCTGCTCGAACTGCAACAGCACAAGCTGCCGAACCTCTCGAAGCAGACGGGGATTGATGTCGAGACGCTGCTTGCTGAAGTTCAATTCATACGCACGCTCGATCCGTATCCGGGCCGGGCCTACTCGTCGGACGAGCCCGTCCTCATCTCGCCGGAAATCTACATCGAGAAATTGGACGAAGAAGCGGACGAAACGGACGAACTCGGCGGCTACGTCATCTACTTTGGTGACGACGGCAGCCCGCGCCTGCGCATCAGCCAGAACTACCAGCAGATGCTCGGCCAGCAGACGACGACCAAGGAGACGCGCGACTTCATACGCGACAAGATGCGCTCGGCCGTTGACCTCTTGCGCAACATAGAGCACCGGCGGCAGACCATCTACAAGGTCGTGGAATCAATCGTCAGACGCCAGAAGGATTTTCTGGACAAGGGCGTGCAGTTCATCAAGCCGATGATGTTGAAAGACATCGCCGAAGACATCGGGATGCACCTCTCGACTGTCTCGCGCGTCGTCAACCGCAAGTACGCGCACACGCCGCAGGGCGTGATTGAGCTGCGGCGCTTCTTCACCGAGGGGATGATGAACGAGGAGGGCGAGGAGGTCTCGACCCGCATCATCAAACTGAAGATCAAGAAGCTGATCGAGGAAGAGGACTCGCACAACCCCATCACGGACGACCAGATCGTCAAGATTCTGATTAAGGACGGGATCAAGCTCTCGCGCCGCACGGTCGCCAAGTATCGCGACCAGATGCAGATTCCCGGCTCGCGCGAACGCCGGGCACCGGTCTAAAAGCAGGGATAAGGGATGAGGGATGAGGGATGAAGTAAAGGCAAGCGGCTTTTCTTTTACTTCATCCCTCATCCCTCATCCCTCATCCCTTTTTACGAGGAGGGACTTGTCAATGGAGTTCGAGTACACGGGCCGTCACGTTGACGTGACGCCGGCGCTGCGCGCCCACGTCGAAGAGCATTTTCAGAAGTTGGAGCACATTTTTACAGACACGACGGCGCGCGCCCACGTCATCATGGAAGTCGAGAAGAACCGCCAGATCGGCGAGGTCTTAGTCCACTGGCGCGACCACACCCTGACGGCGACAGACACCAACGCGGACATGTACCTGGCGCTGACGCGCGCCATCGCCAAGATCGAGAAGCAGGCGCTCAAGCTCAAGAAGAAGATCATTGACCGCAAGCAGAACGCGAAGCGCACCTCCGAGGTCGCCCCGGAGCCGGACGGCCAGCCGCCGGTCGAGGCCAGCCCGCGCCCTGCGCGCATCGTCAACGCGCGGCGCTACAATGTTAAGCCCATGACGGCCGAAGAGGCCGCGCTCCGCCTCTCCGGCGAAGACGACCAGTTCCTCGTCTTCCGCGACGCCGACACCAACCGCGTCGGCGTGCTCTACAAACGCAAGGACGGCAACTACGGTCTCATCGAGCCGTAAAAGGCAGAAGTCAGAAGTCAGGAGTCCAGAAGTCCAGAATAAAAGCCTGCTTACACCGGTTCTTTAGCTTTTCTTCTGACTCCTGACTTCTGTATTCTGACTCCTGTTGATGACCGACCCACCGTCAATCACCGTCGCCGAATTTCTGGCACAGGCCCCGCCGCAGCTTGAGTTGCGCGTCGTCGCGGGCGCGGGCGGGATTGAAGCGCGCCGGCTGACGGTCGCGCGCATACAGAAGCTGGGGCTCGCGCTCGCGGGCTTCACGCACTACATACACGCAGGCCGCTTGCAGATTATCGGGCAGGCCGAAATCTGGTTCCTCGACCGCATGGACGAGGCCCGCCGTCTCGAAGCGATTCGCAACCTCGAACTCGAAAAAATCTCCTGCATCCTCGTCACCAAAGGGCTCACGCCCCCGCCCGAGTTAACGACGGCGGCCGAAGAAGCAAATCTCCCTGTGCTCTCGACAGGCGTCGTCAGCTCCGTCGCCATCAGCACCGTCACGGACTACTTGCAGGAGATGCTGGCCCCCGTCGTCATGCTCCACGGCGTGCTGCTGGACATCTACGGCCTGGGCGTGTTGATCGAAGGCGCTTCGGGCATCGGCAAGTCGGAGTGCGCGCTTGACCTGGTGGCGCGTGGGCACAGGCTCGTGTCGGACGATGTCGTGGAGGTGCGGCGCATAGGGTCCGAGCGGCTGGTCGGGCGCGCGCCGGAGTTGCTGCGCGAGCACCTTGAGATACGCGGCCTGGGCATCATCAACATACGCGACCTCTTCGGCGTCTCGGCCACCAGCACGTCGAAGAGCATAGACCTTTCGATACGGCTTGAGCGGTGGGAGGAGGCGAGCGGGGTTGACCGCCTGGGCATTGACGCGCAGGCCATCGAGATACTGAACGTGGCCGTGCCGCAGGCCCTGATTCCCGTCAGCCCCGGCCGCAACCTCTCGACGCTCGTCGAGACGGCCGTCCGCGTTCAACTCCTGCGCGCGCGCGGCTACGACGCCGCACAGACGTTCGTCGAGCGACACTCGAAAATGCTGGAAGAGAAGTAGTCAGAAAACAGTAATCAGTAATCAGTAGTCAGCAGTCAGAAACTGCTCAAGAAGTCCCGTCAGGGACGCAGTGAAAATAGCCCAGCACTTCAGCGCTGGGGACAAATGACAATAAATATTCTGAGTCCCGTAGGGACGGTTGAACCTGAGAGCCGCACGGCTGTTCAGCCGTCCCTACGGGACTCAGAACGTTGATTGACGCTCCTACCCAGCCATAAATGGCTGGGCTATTATCAAACGTCCCTGACGGGACGTAAGATGGCCGCCGATTTTCAAACAGCTTCTTCTTAGATATCAGCTTTTTGCTTTTGACTGATTACTGATTACTGACTACTGTCTACTGTATGACGGAACAACAGGTCGAGGGCGAAGGGTCGCCGGACATCGTGATTATCACTGGGCTCTCCGGGTCCGGGATGTCGTCGGCGACGAACGCGTTCGAGGACCTGGGCTACTTCTGCGTTGACAACCTGCCGCTCACGTTGCTGCCCACCTTCGCGCGGCTCGTCCAGCCGGGCGAGGACGGCGAGGCACGCATCAAGCGCGCGGCGCTGGCCGTTGATATACGCGAGGGTCGGTTCCTCTCGGAGTTCGAGGAAGCGCTTTCCGTCCTGCGCGACCAGGGACTGCGCGTCTTCGTCCTCTTCCTCGAAGCCTCCGACGAGGTCTTGCAGCGGCGCTTCAGCGAAACAAGGCGGCCGCACCCGGCCGAGTCCGGCGGGGGACTCCTCGAAGCCATCCGCGACGAGCGCGAGGCGATGGCAAACATACGCTCGCTCGCCGACCACATCACCGACACTTCAGAGCACACCGTACACACCCTGCGCCGTCTCCTGGTCGAGCGCTTCAGCCCGAACTCGGACGGCACGCCGATGCGCGTGCAGGTCCTGAGCTTCGGACACAAGTACGGCAGCCCGCCCGAGATGGAGTTGCTCTTCGACGTGCGACACCTGCCGAACCCTTACTTCGTCCCGACCTTGCGCGACCTGTCGGGCCACGACCGCCGCGTGGTCGAGTACCTGAGGACAAAACCGGAGGTCGCGGAGACCTTGCACCGCTTCAGCGACTTGCTGGACTACCTCCTGCCGCTTTACAAACGCGAAGGAAAGTCTTATGTGACTGTCGGGATAGGCTGCACGGGCGGCCGCCACCGCTCCGTGATGGTCGCCAACGCGCTCGCCCGACGCTTGCGCCGCGCAGGCTTCGAGGCGCAGGCCATCCACCGCGACGTGAAGAAGGCGAAGCGGCGGAAGAGTAAATGAAAAACATTGCGCGTAGGCGAAGCGTTAATGATAGGGCTGCCGGCGCGGCGGAAGTACGACGAACGGTAAGCAAAAACAGAGATGACAGAGAATCCATCAAAAGCAGAAGCGCAGCCGGGCAGAGTCGGCGGCGTGATCGTGACGCACGGCCAGTTGGCGAGCGAGTTTCTGGCCGCGGCCGAAATGATCGTCGGGCAAGTCAAACACATCACGGCCGTCTCCATCGGCTGGCACGATGACGTTGAGGCTGCGCGCGACGAGATCGAGCGCGCCATCGGCCGCGTCTCCGAGGGGCGCGGCGTCCTGATTCTGACGGACATGTTCGGAGGCACGCCCACCAACATCACTTCCATGTTCCTCGCGGACGGCGAGATCGAGGTGGTGACGGGCGTGAACCTCCCCATGGTCATCAAGCTGGCGAGCCAGGCGGAGGCCGACTCGCTCGCTGAGGTTGCGCGACGCGTGCGCGACCAGGGCCGCGAGGGGATATATCTCGCGGGCGAACTGCTCGCGCCGCAGAAGAAGGGTTAGATGGTCGAGCGCTGGGTCGAAATCACGAACCGCCTGGGCCTGCACGCGCGCGCCGCGGCGCTCCTCGTCCGCACCGCGAGCGCCTATCAGAGCGCGCTCCGGCTTGAGCGCGAAGACCGCACGGCCTCCGCGGACGCCAAATCAATCCTGAGCGTGTTGATGCTGGCTGCCGCGCGTGGCACAAAATTGCTGGCGACCGCAGAGGGCGCGGACGAGGCGGAGGCGATGGCCGCGCTGTGCGGGCTGTTCGCCAGCGGTTTCGGGGAGAAGGAAAGTTGAGCAGGCGGCGTAACAGCCAGGGGCGCGAGGAGCGTTGGCGCGGCCGTGCAGTCTCGGAAGGCGTGGTCGTCGGGCGCGTCCTGCGCGTCTTCAACGGCGCGCGACAGGTCTACCGCGCGACGCTCGACGAAGGAGACGTGGAGCGCGAGACGCGACGCTTCCGCGCCGCGATCCGCCTTGCGCGCCGTCAACTCCTGGCGGTCAAGGCGCGGGCCGAAAAAAAGCTCGGCGCGGAACACGCCTACATCTTCGACGCGCATCTTCTGATGCTCGAAGACCGCAAGCTCCTCGGCGACGTGGAGACTTTTATACGCGAGGAGCGCTCGAACGCAGAGTGGGCCGTCAAGGTCGCGGCCGACCGCCTGCTCGCCGTTTACGATGAGATTAAGGACGACTACCTGCGCGAGCGCGGCTCCGACATAGAGGACGTGACGCAGCGCATCCTGGTCGCGCTCGGCGGCGGGCGGCCGCACTTGCGGCAACTGACGGAAGACGCCGTCATCGTCGCGGAGGACTTGCTGCCGTCGGCCGTGGCCGAACTCGATTTGGAGCACGCGCGCGCCATCGCCACGGACGCGGGCGGCTGGACTTCGCACACGGCGATTATCGCGCGCGGCCTCGGGATTCCGGCGGTCGTGGGCCTGCGCGATTTGCACCGGCGCGCACGCACCGGCGACCGCATAGTCGTGGACGCGCAGCAGGGCTTCGTCATCCTTCACCCGTCGCAGGCGACCGTCGAGCACTACCAATCTGTGACTAAGAGCGCGGCCGCAACGGCCCTACAGTATCCCGCGGGTGAGGCTGGCCGCGTCGGCCCTTCGCGGACGCTGGACGGGAAAGAGATAACGCTCAGGGCCAACGTAGAGTTGCCGGCCGAGTATGAGGACGTGCGTCGTTACGGCGCTCACGGGATAGGGCTCTACCGCTCCGAGTTTTTGCTCTCACACAAGGGCGCGATGCCTTCGGAAGAGGAGCAGTTGAGGGCTTACGAAGAGGTCGCGGCGCTGGCCGGCGAGGACGGGGCGAACATACGCCTCTTCGATCTGGGCGGCGAAAAGTTCGGCGGCGCGCCCGGCGACGGCGAGCGCAACCCGGCGCTCGGCCTGCGCGCTATACGCTACAGCCTCCGGCAGGAGGACGTGCTGCGCACGCAGGCGCGGGCCATCCTGCGCGCGGCGGCGAATGGGAAGCTCGACATCGTGCTGCCGATGATCTCGGACGTGACGGACGTGCGGCGCGCGCGGCGCATCATTAACGAGGAGCGTGCGCGCCTCGAAGCTGAGGGGAAGGCGACGGGCGCGGTCGGCATCGGCGCGATGATCGAAGTGCCGTCGGCCGTGATGACTGCCGACAAGGTGGCGCGCGAAGTTGATTTCTTCAGTCTCGGCACGAACGACCTGGTTCAATATCTGCTGGCGGTGGACCGCGCCAACGAGGAGGTGGCCGACTGGTTCCGCTCGCTCCACCCGGCCGTCCTGCAAAGCATCGAGCGCACGCTCGAAGCCGCACGCAAGGCTTTTATCCCGGCGGTCGTCTGCGGCGAGATGGCCGGGACACCTGCCTACGCCGTCATCCTCGTCGGCCTCGGCGCGACGCAGTTGAGCATGGCCGCCGCCTCGATTCCGCGCGTGCGCCGCGTCGTCGAGGGCATCAAGTACGCCGACGCGCAGCAGATCGCCAGGGAGTGTCTGGATTGCGAGGCGGCCGACGATGTGGAAGAGCTGGTGCGCGTGCGTTTCGCGGAGCTGTGGCCGCATCTTTTTCCGCCAAAATCCTTGCCAGCGCCTAGAGTTGGGGAGTAATATTCAGGGTGCAAATATAGGCCCCGATTGCCCCGGAGCCTCTTGCGGTAACGAGCTGCCGTCAAACGAACAATCAGGACTCCAAGCACACGGCGCGGGCACACATGCGCGCCGCCCGGCGAATAGAGGTTTCTCAAACATCCGGTGAAAAGATGACGCGAGACCGCTTACCTCAAACGAGCGTGAGCCGGAAGGGTCGGCGCAGGACGGCGAGAATCGCCGTCTCGCTCGTCGCCCTTCTGTCAATCCCTCTCTACGGCTTCCTCCTGCCGTCGAACTTTTCCGGCACGGCCGCGGCCGGCGCGATGCAGCTCGTGCGGCTCAACGTCGTCAGCGAGGCGGGCTTCGTCCGCATTGAGATTACAGCCGACGGCTCGTTCGAGGACGCGACGGTCGAGCACTACTCGCGCGGCCGCCAGACGGTCATACGCATCCGCGGCGCGCGGTCGCTCCTCGGCAGAGCTACGTGGTTGACGACGCGCTGGCGAGCGAGGTGCGAACCGTCTCGGGCGAGCGCGACGGCGAGCCTTACGTGGACGTGATGATCACACTCGGCGACGGTGCGACGGTCGCGCAGAAGAAAAACTTCAACCGCCTGGTCATCGGCGTCGCCGCGGACTTCGCGCGCCTGCGCCGCCGCGCGCCCGCCGCCGCAACCACGGAGGTCGCAAAAGCGCGGTCGTCATCAACCGAGAAGGGGTCCGTCCAGATAGCCGCCCTGCCCGTGGCTGACGAGTTGAACGAAAGAATCGCGGACGCGGGCCGCGAGCGCCCGGCTGTGAGCTACGCGGCGACTGTGCCGGCGGCGCAAACAACTGGCACAACTTCTGTGCTCGCTTCTTCAGCGCCGCAGACAATCTTCCGCGGCCGCACCATCTGGGGCGGACTACCTGTCTCGGCTTTCCGGTTCAATGGCAGCGCGGCGTCCGGCTTCGCGCCCACGTTCTTCCTGCCGTCCGCCAACGCCGCGAGCCCCGCGCCGGGGTTCTTTAATTTCATCCCGATGGCGATGGAGCCGCCCGGCGCGACGCCCGGCGTCTGGGTTCCGGGTTCGACCGCCGCGGAAAGAGACGAGGTCGGGGGGCGACCTTTCGGCGGGGGCTACCTGCGCCCTTCAGTCCAACTCGGCGCGACTTACGACGACAACTTTTTCTACCGCTCGGCCGACGGTCGCCATCTCACCGTCCTGGAATTGGCCCCGCGCCTCGAATACGAGATACCGGGCGTCGCGCACGCCCTGCGCATCGCCTACGAAGCGCGCCTGCGCCGCCTGACGACGGGCCACTGGGCCAACGGTCACACGCTCGACCTGGACGCGCGCTTCGAGGTCACGCCGTTCGTGCGCCTCGCCGTGCGCGACCACTTCGTGCGCTCGTCCTTAGACCCGCGCGAGTTCGACCCGGCGGGCGAGGTCTACATCGTCGGCGACACCTTCAACCGCAACGACGCGGGCGTCCGGGCAGAGTTTCTCCTGAACCCGCGCAGCCGCCTGGCCTTCGAAGGGGGCTACAACCTCGTGCGTTGGAGCAAGGACCACATCGCGGGCGCCCCGCTCTTCGTTGATTACGAAGAGTTGAAGGGGGGCGTCGCCTTCGAGCGCGACATCTCGGAAGTGACGACCGGCTTCGTCTCTTTCAACTACGCCAACACCGTTTCGGACGTGCCTTTCAGGCCGCAGTTCGACGCACTGGGCCATTTCCGGCGTTACCAGTTCGAGTTGGGCGCGCGCACGCAGGTGTCTGAGACGAGCGGGATGGCCTTCCGCCTGGGCTACGAGCGCGACGTGTTTAAGTACGCGCCCGAGGTCAACAACTTCAGCAGCCTGATTTTCGACTACCGCTTCCGCCGCGCTTTCAGCGATAGCACGTTTTTAGAGCTGGCGGGTCTGCGAAAAACGCAGCTTTCGGCGTTTAATCTAGAAGGGGGTAACGCGCGCCTGCTCTCGACGGGCGGGTCCGCGCGCCTCGAAACTACTCAGGGCGGGAGTCTTAAGCTGGCTTTGGGCGTTAATTACCAACAATTGAATTTCCCCGTCCGCGTCGTCCCCAACTCGACGGCGAGCGGCGGCATTACGGTCGGCCAGTTCGCAGGCTCCAAGCGTGATGACCATCTTTACGGCTTCTCGGCGGAGGCGGGCTATCGCTTCAGCGATTTGCTCAAGACCCGCCTGGTCTACAGTTTTCAGCGCAGGGATTCGACCATCCCCATCTTTACCTTTAACCGCAACCGTCTTTCGCTGATTTTTGAATTCGGACGGCGCAACGAAGTGCGCGGCCGCCCGTTCTAAGACCGGCTTTAACACACGCGAAGCGCAGCGCCATTGCCCGGCCGCGGCCCTTCGCCTCAACAACAGGGCTAGGAATTTGAGTGCATTATGAAGAGAGTTCTATTCGTGCTTGCCTTGGCGCTCGTCTTCGGCGCGCAAGGGGTCACGGCGCTGGCACAATCTAACAACATCGCTCCCGCCGGGACCACAACAACCGAGAAGACGAGCGAGCAGGACAAGGCAGCTTCTACCCCCGTGACGGCCGCGGCCACGCCGCTCGCGCCGGACAACTCAGGCGGCGCGACGAGCGACGCCCCCACCAAAACCATCACGAGCGTACCGGGCGATTCGCCCGTCTCGAACGAAGACCCGAAAACAAACCCCGCGACTCCCGAGGCCAACCCGAAGCCCGTTGACCCGTCGAGCATTTACCGCGTCGGCGTCGGCGACGTGCTCGACATACGCCTGCTCAACGCGGGTGGGCGCGAGTCCACGCTCTTCATGGTGATGGCCGGCGGGCTGCTCGAATACCCTCTGGCCGGCGAGCCGCTGCAAGTCGCCGGGCTCACGACCGACGAGATTGACAGGCAACTGACCGCGGCCGTCAAGGTTTACGAGAACCCTGAACTCGTCGTCAGCGTGCGCGAGTATGCGAGCCACACCGTCATCGTCACGGGCCTCGTCAATGACCCCGGAACCAAGGTGCTGCGGCGCGATGCCGTGCCGCTTTACGTCGTCCTGGCCGAGGCCCAGCCGCGTCCCGAAGCCGGGCGCGCAACCATCATGCGCCAGGGCGGCCAGAACATTGAAGTGAAGCTCGCGGACGCGAAGGCCATGACGACGCTCGTCATGCCAGGCGATGTCGTGACGCTCGCCGCGCCGCCGCCGGCCCCGCCGCAGTTCTTCTACATCGGCGGCGCGATCAGCTCGCCGGGCCAGAAAGATTTTCACCAGGGGATGACGCTGACGCAGGCGGTCCTGGCCTCCGGCGGCACGACGCGCTTCGCCGGCAGCAAGGTTAAAGTCGCGCGCCAGGGCGCGGACGGACGCCTCGTCACCACCGAATACAACCTGAAACAGATTGAGGCCGGTAAAATCCCCGACCCCGTCCTCGAAGCCGGCGACCGTTTAGAAGTCGCTCGCGGGAGCTGGTAAGAAAGAAAGGCCGTAAAAAGCCGTAAATCGTGAATCGTAAATCGTGAATAGATAAAAACGGATTTTTACGATTTACGATTTACGATTCACGATTCACGGCTTTTAGGTTATCATGCTGCGTCAAAAGTTTGCGGCCGGTCTGGCCGGCAGACGCTACCCTTGCAATTGCTTACAGCTCGAACATCGTCAGCTTATGATCCCCCTACCTGCCGGAGGTCTACTAACTTGATAAAGAGAAATAAAATCGGCGCGGCGGCTCTCGTTGCGGCCTTACTGCTCACGCCCTTCGCGCCCGTCCTCGCGGCCGCGGCGCGCAACGCCTCAAGAGTGGCGGCGGCGCAGCAGGAGCCGGACATTCCGAGCGACGCCGAGCAGGCCATGTTCACCAAAGGGCAGAACCTGTATAACCAGGGCCGCTACGACCAGGCGGCCGTCGTCCTACAGGACTTTCTCAAGACCTACCCGCGCAGCATTATCACGGACCTGACGCTGCTCTGGCTCGGGCGCTCATACATGCAGCTCGGCAAGTTGCCGGAGGCCGAACAGGTCGGCGCACGACTGAAGACCATCAAGGACACGCCGTTCGCGGACATTTACGAAGGCGAGCTTGAGACCGCCCGCGCCGAAAGCAGTTCGCGCCCGGCGACGCAGACGGCCAGGACAGCGCCGACGCCGAAAGCTATTACCGCCGCCACCCCGACGCCGACGCCCGCGTCGCGCACCGCCAGAAATACAACTGGCACACAGACGCCGCGGACGGCTGCGGGCACGACCACCGGCACGGAGGGAACACGTCCCGCACAACAGCAGGCTCCCCGTGCCACCCCGACCCCGACTCCGACACCGGTCGAGATCGCGCGCACCGACTCGTCTTTGACCACTCCGCGCCGCAATACGGGGCGCGACCGTCGTGTCCAACCGCGCCGGCCCACTACGCAGCCCGAGAGCACCAACAGACAGACCGTGCCGTCGTCCGTTCAGGTCGTCAGCAATTCCAACGCCAGTACGACGCGCATTCAACCCCGTACCGACCTGACTTCGAGCAACACTTCGCGGACAACGACGCCGCCCGTCGTGCGCCCGACGCCGACGCCGACGCCTGACATTGCGACCCCACCCGTACAGGTGGCGCGCAACAACCCGCCCACCGTTTCGCAGCCTGAAGACACGACGCCGCTTTCGCCGAGCGGGGGCTTGACCGTGACGGTCAAGCAGGTGCCGAACCTTGTGCTCGCTTTGAGGAGCAATTCCGAGTTCGCGCAGCCGGGCCAGAGCATTCAGATTCCGCTGACGGTGAGGAACACAGGGAACAAGGCAGACCAGTTCAGGCTTGAGACGGACTTGCCGGCGGAGTTCCAGCCCACCTTCAATCTGGCACAGAGCGGCGGGGGCGCTGAGCTTCCCGTCCTCGTCACGCCGCAGCTCGCGCCCGGCACTTCGGCCGACGTGACGCTGAACCTGCGCGTGCCTGAGACGGCCAACGACGGGCAGACATTGAAGTTCTTCGTGCGCGCCGCCTCGCAGGCCGACTATCAAGTGCTGAAAGTTGCGGACGGCTCGATCAACGTCGTCGCCGCCTCGCTCGCGGGAACCTCGAACGTCTCTTCCTCTTCGGTCATGCCGGGCGACACGTTCACTCAGACAATCTCGATTCGTAACGCCGGAAGCAGTCCAGCGCGAGCCACCCGCGCGGACTTCGTGCTCAACCCGAATTTTGAATTGGTGAGCGCCAACCCCGCGCCCATCAACTACGACCGCGCCTCTCGCACTGCGATTTGGAGCCTGGGCGATTTGGGCGCGCGCAGCACGCGCGACATCTCTGTCACGCTGCGCGCCGTGCCGGATGCACTGGCGAATTCGAGCACGCTCGGCCGGGGCGCGTTGCGCACGCAATCCCTGCCCTTCGGCTCGAACTTCGACAGCCCTTCGATCACGGTCGGGAAAGTCCCGAAGGCCAGGATTGACGCCGTCTCCGTCGGTTTGACGACGACGCCGGGCGACACCATCTTTGTCCCCTTCGTCGTCCGCAACCCCGGCAACGCGCCGGACTCTTACGACCTGAGAGTCACCGCGCCGGGCGCTCCGCAGGCGACCGTCTACGCAGACTCGAACGGCGACGGGCAGCACCAGGAGTCTGAGCCCGTGGTGTCGCAGACCGCGCAGATTGACCCGCGCGGCGGGCAGTTCCCACTGCTCCTGCGCGTGCAGATTCCCGCGTCAACGCCCGACCGCCAGCAGTTCTCTTACAACGTCGTCGCGCGCTCGCTCTTAAGCGGCCGCGAGGCAAGTGAGGCCAACACCGTGCTGACGGTCGCGACGCCGCGCGTCCGCGTCCGCACCGAGCAGGCATCGGACACGACCGCGCCGGGAGATTCGATCTTCTATCGTCTCGTCCTGGTCAACGAGGGCAGCGGATTGGCGAAGAACTTGAGCGTGGTCGAGACCTTGCCGGACGCGCTTGAGTTCGTCAACTCCGACCCAAGCCTTAACACGCAGGATGCGCCCGGCGCGAACCAGCGTTTCACCTGGCGCGTGGCGGAACTCGCGCCCGGAGACACGGCCGTCCTGAGGGTCGCCGTGCGCCTGCGGGCGAACCTCCCCGCGGACGCGACGCTGACTACAAGGCACACGCTCCAGTATCAGGACACGAATCAGAATAACTACTCGGGCCAGTAAAGCGGCCCGGCGTGCGGTGAGAAAAAGAGCGTAGGGGCGGCAACACTGGATGTGCCGCCCCTTCCTTTTTCGAGACGATGAGTATGGAGAGACTGGCCGCGCCGGAGCCTTTGAAGCGAGCGCGCCTGGCCCATTTTCTGATCGCCAAGGCGACCGTCGAAACTCTCTTCGTCGGCGCGCTCGCCGTGGGCTTTTACCTGACGGCCTTCACCCCATACTTTCGCGGCTCGCTCGACGCGGCCGACTCGCGCCACGTCGCCGGCTGGGTCGTCAACCAGCGTGAGCCGCACGCGCGCGTCGAGGTGCAGCTCTACATTGACGGCCGCTTCGTCGGCAATCGGACGGCGGACGTTGCGCGCCCGGATGTCCTTGCCGCCGGGCGCGCGACGGACGAGGGCCACGGCTTCGTCTTCGACACACCTTCGCTTCCGGCAGGCCACCACGAGGCGCGCGTCTACGCCGTACACGCGAGCGGCGAGGGAGAGCGCCGCACGTTGCAACTCCTGGACAAGCCGCTGACTTTCACCGTCGCGGCCGGTGAGGCAAGAGAATAAGATGGCGGCAGAAGGGGACGACAAGACAGTCGCGCGGAATGAGCGCGCACTTGCGCTGTGGGAGATAGCGTCCGTCACCGCGTCCTTCCTGATAGCCGAGTGGATGGTCCTGCCGTTCGCGGGGAACAGCAAGCTCGTCGCGGCCATACCTATCGGCCTCGCCTTCGCCTTGATGCTCTACTCGCACCGGACGCGCGGTGAAACAGCGCGGGAGATAGGTTGGCGGCTGGACAATTTCTGGCGCGCGGCGCGGCTGCTGACCTTGCCCGTCCTCGCGGCGGCAATTCTCATCGTCGGCGCTGGATGGCTCTTGAAAGGTTTGCGCTTCGACGGCCGGCAGATTCTTGAGTGGGCCTTGTGGCTGCCGCTCTGGGGTTTCATGCAGCAGTACGTACTGCAAGGCTTCATCAATCGCCGCGCGCAGTTGGCACTGGGGCGCGGCTGGCCGAGCGTGCTGCTGGTCGCAACGGTCTTCGCGCTTCTGCACCTGCCGAACCCCTGGCTGGCAATCGCGACCTTCGCGGGCGGCCTCGTCTGGGCACACGTCTACCAGCGCGCCCCGAACCTCTTCGCCCTGGCCCTCTCCCATGCCCTGATGTCAATGCTCCTGGCCGTGTCGCTGCCCCCCGCGCTCATCAAAAGCCTCCGCGTCGGGATCAAATATTTCGGCTAGCCCGTGCCGACCAACGGACGAATTTGATAAACGTAAGCACATTGTTAACTTTTGTGCTGGAAGTGTTGAACACTGGTTTGCTATAATGCCGGAGCCTTGCAAGAGAGCAGGTCGGGCGGTCGCTGCCACGCTTCGGCGTGGGAGAGGAAAGTCCGAACACTATAGGGCGGCGAGCCAGCTAACGGCTGGGCACCGGGCGTGAGACGCCGTGCGGCCTAAGGGCACGCGGGAGTCTTTCGCCGGGTGACGACAAGTGCAACAGAGAAGAGACCAGCCAGCGGGCCTCTGGCGACAGGGGCAGCGGGTGATGGGTGAAACGGTGCGGCCCAATGGGCTTAATGTAAGAGCGCACCAGCGCGGGTGGTAACACTCCGCGGCTAGGCAAACTCCTCGCAGTGCAAGACCAAATAGGGAGGCGTCAACAAGGGCTGCCCGCCCGATGCGTGCTTCGCAAGAAGCGCGCTACGACCTCCGGGTAGGTCGCTCGATCCAACCGGCGACGGTTGGGCTAGATGAATGATCGCCACTCCGAGATAACTCTCGGGGAACAGAATTCGGCTTACAGACCTGCTCTCAAATTGCACGGCGCAAATTTTCCGAACTCACGTTACCGGACCATAAGCTCTCCCAACGAATCTGAACCGAAAGGCGCACGACAGAGATGGCGAACCGCAAAGGGGTTTTCATAGGGGCTTACGTGCCCAACCAACTCAAAGAGGCTTTGCAGCAGCGCGCCAGGGCCGAACACCGCACGCTCTCGCAGGAGATCACGCGCATCCTGGAAGAGGCCATTAAAGGCAAGCGTCTGCCGCCCGGATTCATTGACCGACGCGGTGAAGCTTCCGGCCCGCGCCGCCGCGCCACAGACCCGCTGCCGCGACGGCGCGACGGCGACGTGCCCGCGTACTCCGCCGAGAATAACAACTCCGGCGACGAATAGGTTTTCGCAACAAGCTCTAATCAACACTAAGACCGCGCGCCCTTCCGTCTAATGCGAGAGGGCGCGCGTCGCCTTTTACACCCCGATTTGCTAAACTCCGTCCAGACCCCGTAACAGAAAGCTTTTAGGAGAGCGTTTGAAACTTCTAATCGTCCTCGGCATCTTCGCCGTCCTAATACTTCTCATCTACCTGCGCCTGCGCCCGTACATCAGGATGGCTAGACAAATGTTCGGCGTCGCGCGCCAGGTCCGCCGCGTCGTCCGAGACGATGTCGTTACCTCTTTAGCTCGCAACGACAGCGCAGGCGACCGCCTCGTGCGCTGCGACTCCTGCGAGACGTGGATTCCCGCCTCGCGCGCTCTCAAGCTGCGTTCGTCAAGCGCGTCTTACTGTTCTCATGCCTGCCTGGAAAGCATGGCCGAGGGCCGTAAACGAAAAGTGGCGAGCTGACGCGCGTGACTATCCCTTCACCTCTTCCGGCAACACGTTCCCGGCTTCGTGAATTGCTTTGTCCGTGTTCGTGAAAAATAGAATCACCATCCCGGCGACGAAGAAGAAGATGAGTGACAGGACTGCATGGCGGTAAGAGTTGGTGCGGGCGACGACGAGGCTGAAGACGAGCGGCCCGATCCATGAGGTGCCGCGCTCGGAGACTTCGTAAAGGCCGAAGAAGGAGTTCTCGCGCCCCTTCGGAATCATTCGCGAAAAGAGTGAGCGCGACAGCGCCTGCGAGCCGCCGAGCACCACCGCGATCATACCGGCCATCACCCACGCCTGCGGAATCGTCTGAAGAAACCCGTAAGCGTAGATCACGATTGCCGCCCAGATGACGAGCGAGATCAGGATCGCGTTTTTCGTCCCGACCCACGTCGCAATCCGCTCGAAGAGGAGCGACCCGCCGATGGCTAGGAACTGGACTAACAGGTAGATGCCGAGCAGGAACGACTCAGGGGCCGCCTGCCCGCGCGCGATGAAAAGTTCCTGTGCCAGAAAAATCGACGCCTGGCCGATGACCGTCTGGATGCCGTCGTTGTAGAGTAGGTAGCTGATTAAATATCTGAGCGTGTGGCGCAGGCGTTTGAGTTCGCGGAACGTCGAAGCAAGTTGGGAAAATCCGACTTTTAAGAAGCTTTTATCCGCCGGAAGTTTCCTGGGCGCGGCGCGCGTCTTCAGGCGGCGGAACGTGATGATGGCAAAGCCGCCCCACCAGACGCCCGCCGAAAGAAGAGAGAGGCGCACGGCCATGCCTTTGGAGATTCCGAGAGTTTCCGCGAGGCTGACCAGGGCCAGATTCAACGCGAGCAACAACCCGCCGCCCAAATACCCGAGCGCGTAGCCGCGACTGGAAACCTTGTCGCGCCGGTCTTCGGTCGTAATCTCGGGCAGGTAGGCGTTGTAAAAGACTATGGCGGCCCCGTAGCAGAGATTCGAGATGATGAAGAGCAGGCTCCCCAGCAGGTACAGTTCGCCCGCCACGAAGAACATCAGACAGTTGGCGGCGACGGCGATGTAGCAGAAGATCGCCATCAGCGGTTTTTTCAGGTTCGTGTAGTCGGCAATCGCCCCCAGGATAGGCAGCAGGAAAAACTGCAATAAGACCGCCACCGCGACGGTCAGGCCGTGAAGTGATTTGGCGGTCACCGAGCCGAGAAAGCCCAGGTCGAAAATGGTCCCGTTCTCGCCGACGGAAGCCTGTGCGAGCGCCGTCAGGTACGGGCCGAAGAGCGCGCCGACGACCGTCGTGTAGAAGGCGGAGTTGGCCCAGTCGTACATCAGCCAGCCGAAAATCTCCCGCTTGTCGTTAACGTCCCGGCGCGATTCCCGTTCACCCATTCGATGTACCCGCTTCCCCTTTGAGAATTCCGACGATTGACGGCGTGATGTCCGCGAGGCTGCGGATGCGCGCCGCGACCCACTCCTTGTGCTCGCCCCAGACGAGGGTGGGCACGTCGTTGAGCGTGTGGTTGCGCGACGAGAGGTCTTCGATGTTGCCGTGGTCG
Source organism: uncultured Acidobacteriota bacterium (assembly GCA_963711585.1). Taxonomy (GTDB): domain Bacteria; phylum Acidobacteriota; class Blastocatellia; order Pyrinomonadales; family Pyrinomonadaceae; genus QHXM01. Next base: position 49,014 of record CAVQEU010000009.1, read on the forward strand.
CTGGTCAGGATGACGGTCGTGCGCGCGAGGTCTAAGCGGGAGAGCAGGTGGCGCACGAGGCGCGCGAGACCCGTGAGCACGCGGCGCGCTCCTTCTGCATCCTGCGCGTGTCCGGTCTTGTCCGTGATGAAATACTCGTAGAGCGTGAAGCGGTGTTCACTGACAAGCTGTGCCAGAATCTCCGCGGCCTGTTCGGGCGTGCGCGCGCTCGTCTCGAAGCCGCGCTCGATCAGCATCCCGTTCGTGTAGTCCTGAAAGACCGCGCGATTGTTCTGCAAATCGTCGAGGTCGCGGAAACGCATCTCGGCGGCTTCGACGGCGACGGTCGTCGCGGAGACCCAGCGCGGGCGCGCGTTGAAGAACAGGGGTGTGTAAGCGTTACTGAAAGTGTTCGGGCCGATGCCCGCGCGCTTGAGCTGAAGAAAAATGGAATGCTCGTTGATGATCTCGCGCAGGGCTTCGTTCGGAAACCCTTGTTTGTGATAGCCGAGCGCGGCGGGCGCATTCACGCCCGTCAGAATCGTGGTTTGTCCCGAAGCGCTCTGCGGGCGGCCCTCGACCCCTAGGCGCGGGTCGGTCCTGACCATTCGTCCGTCAAAGACTGTCTCGGGTTCCTCGTCCCGGAAGACGGCGAGCGGCGCGGCGTCCGCCAATCCGTCGAGCGGATTATGCGCCCCGCGCGTGCCAATCCCCAGACCATCCACGAAGAAGAGAAGAACGGACATGCGCGGGGATGAATAACATTAAAAGTGACAAGTGACAAGTGACAAGTGATAAGAGAAAGCCGTAAATCGTAAATGGTAAATCGTAAATCGCAAAAGCGTTTTCTTCTATTCACGATTTACGATTCACGATTCACGGTTCTTATCTTATCACTTATCACTCATCACTTATCACTGCCTTTAATCGTATGTTGAAGGTCGTGCCCTGGCCGGGTTGGGAGTCGAAGGTGATGTGGCCGTTGTGTAGTTGGACGGCGCGGAAGGCTTGCGCGAGGCCGATGCCGTTGCCGCCGGGTTTGGTCGTGTAATAAAGATGAAAGATGCGCTCGCGGGCTTCGGGTTTGATGCCGGGGCCGTGGTCCTTGATGGAGACGAGCACGTGTCGGTCGCCGTCCCTGGCGGTCTGGACGAGGAGTCGCCCGTCGTGCTCCATCGCCTGAAAGCCGTTGATGACGATGTTCAGGAAAGCCTGCTTGAGCAGGTCGGCGTCGCCTGCAACCGCCGGCAGGTCCGGCTCGAACGAGCGCCAGACGGTCGAGCCGTGCGTCTCGGCCTCGGGCGCGGCGAGCGCCAGCGTCTCTTCGAGAATCTGGTTCACGTCGAGCGGGCGCAGGTTGACGCGCGGCGGTCTGGTGAAGTCCAGGAAGGTTTGGACGACGCGGTCGAGACGCTGAATCTCGGAGGTCAGAATGTCCAATTGCGGGCGCGCGTCGTCGGCCGCCGGGCTGATCCTCTCCAGCTTTGAGCGCAGCAGTTCTAAATGTATGACCATCGCGTTCAGCGGGTTCTTGACTTCGTGCGCGATGCCGGAGGTGATGCGCGCGAAATCAACGAGCCGCTCCGAATAGTCTAGCTGTGATTCGAGCCGCGCAACCGTCTCGCGGTCGTGGAGCGAGACGAGCGCGCCGACGATCTCGCCGCGGTCCTTAATCGGCTGGACGGAGGCGACGGTCGCGCGCGCCGCGTTACCGTTCGCGGCCGGGAGCGAGACGCGCGCCGCCGCCATCTCCTGCGAAGCGAGCGCGCCCTCTGTGAGCGAGACGAGCGGGTGGTCTGGGCCGACAATCTCCGAGAGCTTGCGCCCTTCCATGGGCTGCTCGGAATTGAGGAGCGCGCCCGCGCCGGGGCTGGCGAGCATCACGCGCCCGTCGGCGCTGACGAGCAAGAGCCGCTCCTGCAAGTTCTGAAGAATCTGCTGAAGGCCGCCGCGCGCCTCGCGCAGTTGCGAACGGTCACCCGCAATCTGACGGCTCAGTTGCTCTATGCGGTCCGCCACGGCCTCTATGTCCGTGCTCCTCCTGACCTTCTCGTCCGCGCGCTCGGGTGAGTCTCCGCCGCCGCCTTCTTCGAGTTGGGCGATGGAGGTGGAGATGGCGCGCAGCGGAGCTGTAATCAACCTGTTCGAGCTGATGGCGACGAAGGTCGCGGCGGCGACGGCCGCGAGCGCGAGCAACAGGTCCGTGAGCAGACTACGCCAGACTTCGTGACGGACGGGCGCGAGCGAAATGGTCAGACGCACGCGCCCGAACTCTTCCCCTCGGTAACGAAGGGTCCGACTATATTCGTACTCCGTCGGGTCGCTGGAGAGAATCTGCCGCAGACGCGAGAAGACGGAAGCGTTCGAGATCGTTTCGAGTGAGGGGAGCGTGCGCGCGGCCGTGTTCTGCGGCGCTTGCAGGAGCACGCGGCCTTCGCGGTCTTCGATGAAGAGCGAGGTGATGGGCGCGCCGCGGCGGACGACGGCCTGCGCGAACTCGCGTGCCGCCTGCGATTCGCTGACGGCGCGGTCGGGCGGCTCGTCGGGCGCGATGACGACCGCCGCCTCCACGGCCGTCGCCGCCTGTAGCGTGACGCGCTCTGCCTGGTCGCGCAAGGAGGCGACGAGCGAGCGCGTGAGCTGGGCTATGTTGGCCGTGATGAGGACGAGGGAGACAGCCGCGACAAGGAGCGTGATGAGCGTTATCAGGCGACGCAGAAGCGCGCTGCCGCCTTTCATGGCTCGTCGGCCGCCCTTCGCATGAACTCGCCGTCAGGTGAGTGGGCCGGGTGCGTCGCGGGCAACTGGCCGCGCTCGCGGTAGAGCCTGAGCTTGTTGTGCAAGGTCTTCAGGCTGAAGCCTAAGAGTTCGGCGGCGCGGGTCTTGTTGTTGTCCGTCTTCTGAAGCGTGCGCAGGATCATCTGTCGCTCGACCTCTTCGATGGGCGTGCCGACGGGGAGCGTCAGCGTGTCTTCGCTGCGGACGCGCGCGCGCTGGTCAACGGGGTAGGGGGCCAGGTGGTGTCGCTCGATCTCTTCGCCCGAGCAGATGATGACGGCGCGCTCTATGGCGTTGCGCAACTCGCGCACGTTGCCGGGCCAGGTGTGCGACTGCAAGACCTGTAGCGCCGGCTGCGAGAGCGAGCGGGCCGGGCGGTTGTGTTTCTGTGCCAGTTGCGAGACGAGGTGCTGTGCCAGAAGCGGCAGGTCGTCTTTGCGGTCGCGCAAGGGGGGCATCTCGATGGTGATAACGTTGAGGCGGTAGAGCAGGTCTTCGCGCAAGGTGCCTGTGTGGACGGCGTCGAGCGGGTTCTTGTTCGTGGCCGCGAGCAGGCGCACGTCCACGGGAATCTCCTGCGTACTGCCGAGCCGACGCATCGAGCGCTCTTCGAGCACGCGCAGCAGTTTCGCCTGAAGGAGCGTCGGCATCTCCGCGATTTCGTCGAGCAGGAGCGTGCCGCCGTTCGCCAATTCGAAACAGCCCTGGCGGCGCGAGGCCGCGCCCGTGAACGCGCCCTTCTCGTGGCCGAAGAGTTCACTTTCCATCAACGTCTCGGGAATCGCTGAGCAGTTGATGGCGACGAACTGCGAGTCGGCGCGCGGGCTCAAGTTGTGAATCGTGCGCGCGACGAGTTCCTTGCCCGTGCCGGATTCGCCCGTGATGAGGACGGAGGCAGAAGAGGGCGCGACCTGCTCAATCAGGTGATAAATCTGGCGCATCGGCTCGGACTTGCCGACCAACTCGCCGAAGGCCCCGCGATCCCTTAGTTGGCGGCGCAGCGCCTCGTTCTCGCGCCGGGCTTCCGCGTATTCGACCGCGCGCTCCACGACGAGGCGCAGCTTCTTCATGTCAATCGGCTTCTCGAAGTAATGGTACGCGCCCTCTTCCTGAATGGCGCGCAAGGCCATCTCGACGGAGCCCTGACCTGTCAAAAGGATGACGGCCGTCTCCGGGTAGCGCGAGCGAATCTCCCTCAGGAGCCCGAAGCCGTCCATACGCGGCATCAGCACGTCCGTGATGACGACCGACGGCAAAAACTCTTCGACGCGGCGCAACCCCGCGAGCCCGTCGCCCTCGGCCACCGTCTCGTAGCCTTCCGCCGCCAGGAGGTCGCGCAAGCCTTCACCCGCAGCCTTCTCGTCGTCAACTATCAGAACGCGCGCCTTCGCCATGCGTGGAAGTTTATCACAGACGACGAAGGTTAGCGGTCAGAGGCCGGAGGTTCGTACCTCAAATTTGGTTGGTCTCGTCTGTTTATAAGTTAATTTTCTAGGGTATAATCCTTTTATGAATAAGCGTGCTAAAAAACGAATCAAAGAAGAGATAGAGAAGAAGAACTTGAAGCGAGAGAAGGCCATTCAAGAGCAGAACCTTTCTACTACCAAGAAAATGCCTGAGAGTCGCGGGTTTACTGTGAGGCCGGATAAGAAGCGGGGTTAGTCTTCAGGTAATAGTCCCTTCCGAAACTTCTTTGTCTTACCGCTGGTTAATTCAGTTTCTTTTTTCCAACCAAAACCTTAACGAACGGGTAGCTTTGCTAACCTCTGCTTGAGTAGTAGTCCGCGATGGCGCGGGTCAGGGCGGGGACGGTGTATTCGTTAGGCAGGATGTTTGTTCGTAGGCCGTACTCGGCGGCAGTGGCGGCGGTGATGTCGCCGATGCAGGCGACCGTCACGCCCGCGAGCAATTGGCTCAGGTCTGTCGTGTCAAAGAGGCGCGCGAAGTTCGTGACAGTTGAAGAGCTGGTGAAGGTGATGCAGTCCACGGCCCCGCCCGCGAGCAGCGCTTCGACGCGCCCGCGCTCGGAGGTCTGGGGCGGGACGGTGCGATAGGCCGGGACCACGTCCACGCGCGCGCCGGCCTCTGCCAATGCTTTCGGCAGATAGTCGCGCGCGACCGCCGCGCGTGGGATGAGGATGTTGAGGCGGTTCAAATTCTCGCGCCCGCCGACGTAAGCCTCTATGGCGCTGTAAGCGCCCTCGGCCTTGAACTGTTCCGGGATAACGTCAACGTGGACGCGCGCCTCGCGCAAGCGCACGGCCGTCGCCTCGCCGATGGCGCAGACGCGCAGCTCGTCCAGCTCGCCCGCGTCGTGGCCCAATTTTTCGAGCCGCCGCAGGAAGTATTCAACGCCGTTCACGCTCGTGAAGATGAGCCAGTCGTAGCCGTATAGATTTTCGATGGCCTCGTCCATGAGCGCGTAGCTCTCGGGCTCAACGATCTCTATCGTCGGGCAGGGGACGACGCGCGCTCCCAGACGCTCAAGCTCCGAGACGAACTCCGCGCTCTGCGCCTGCGCCCGCGTCGTGACGACGGTGCGGCCCGCGAGAGGCTGTTCCGTTTCGTGTTGCACTTGGGATGAAACTCTACTTGACATGCGGCGTTAAAGGGGCCGGATAAAAGAAGAACGTTTCTGTTCTTAACCGGCCCCCGGCCCCCGGCCTCCGGCCCCCTCCTCATCTTCGAGGCCGAAAATGTCGCGCCAGGCTTGCACGTCGTCTGACTCGCCCGTGTCGTAGTAGCTCTTGAGGCGGTAGATGATGGGGTGGGAAATCTTGTTGACGGTCGCCATCAGCAGGCTCTCGACGGCTCGCTCCTGCTCGGGCGTCAATTCGCCCAAACGCTGTCGCTGTCGCGCCATCTCCGCGCGGGCTATCTCCTGAAGTTTCTCGCGGAGCGCGCCGAGCGTCGGCCCGATGTCGAGCGTGCGCAGCGACTGCTGGAACTGCATCACCTCGGACTCGACTATCAACTCGGCGCGTTCGGCCTCGCGCTCGCGCTCGCGTATGTTGGAGGCGATGACGGATTCCAGGTCATCTATGTCGAAGATGAAGAGATTGGGGATGCGGCCCACCGCCGGGTCTATGTTGCGCGGGACGGAGATGTCTATGAAGAACGCGGGGCGGCTGCGCCGGATTTCCAGCGCCTCGCGCGCGACCTTCGGCGTGATGATGTACTCGCCCGCGCCCGTCGAGCAGATGACTATATCCGCTTCGGCCAGGTGAGACGCGAGGCGCGTAAAATCAACCGCCTCGCCGTCAAACTTCGCGGCGAGCTGCCGCGCAGATGTTTCGGTCCGATTGGTGACGAGGACGCGCGAGACGCCCGCACTGACAAGGTGCCTGGCGGAGAGTTCGGCCATCTCGCCCGCGCCGACGACGAGGACCGTGCGGTCTTTGAGGCTCCCGAAAATTTTCCGGCCCAATTCCACCGCCGTATAGCTGATGGAGACGGCGGTGGCGGCGATGCCGGTCTCGGTGCGGACGCGCTTGGCGACGCGGAAAGCCTGGTGGACGAGGCGATTGAGGACGCGCCCGGCCGTGCCGGCCTCCACCGCGACGGAGTAGGCGCGGCGCACCTGGCCCAAAACCTGCGGCTCACCGACGACCATCGAATCGAGCGACGAGGCGACGCGGAAGACGTGGCGCACGGCCGCGTCGTCCTCGTGGCTGTAGAGATGGCTGCTGAAATCTTCGTACGAGACGGCGCGCGAACGGCTCAGGAAATCCTTGATGCGCTCCTTGCCTTCGCGGAGGCGTTCGGTCCCGGTCGCGGCCAGCACCTCGACGCGGTTACAGGTCGAGACGATCAGCCCCTCGCTCACAACACGGCCGTCAACGAGCGCGCGCAAGCCCTCGGCGCACGCCTCGTCCGTGAAGGCCAGGCGCTCGCGCACCTCCACGGGGGCCGTCTTGTGATTGAGTCCGACGAGAACGATGGACATAAAGCAGAAGTCAGGAGTCAGAATTCAGAAGTCAGAAGACCCGCCTGTTCTGTATGCTATTACGGACAATGAAACAGTCTCGGATTTTGGGCCGAAAATACGATCTCATTCAACCCCTTTGCGCCTTGGCGTGACGTGGTATCTGGTTTTCTCACGCAAAGGCGCAAAGACGCTAAGAAAACAGTTGCAACTTATCTTACCCGAAAATGTGATAGCCGCCCAAGAGCCGCGTCCCGAAGAAGGTGCAGAGCACGAGCGCAAAGCCAACCACGCCCATCCACGCCGCGCGGCTGCCGCGCCACCCCGCTGTCGCACGGTACAGAACCAGCGCGAAGTAAAGCAGCCACGTAAGCGCCGCGAAAATCTCCTTCGGGTCGTTGTGCCAGAGCCTGTTGTCGCGCGACTGCGACCAGATCATCCCGGTCAGGATGCCGAGCGTCAGAAGCGTCCAGCCGACGCCGACCGCCGACGTGGCGATGTTGTTAACGGTCGTCAGCGACGGCAGCCTGTGAAAGATGGCGCCGAAAGTCTTCAGCTTCAGTTCGCGCTCTTGCAGCAGGTACATGACGCTCGCGATGAAGACGACGAATAACGAGGCGTAGGCGAAAATCCAGAGCGTCGTGTGAACCGGGAAGAGCCACGCGGCGTTGACGTCCGTCACGGTCGTTGACGCGGCGGCCGCGGTGGTGTCGCGAGTGATGATGGCGATGAAGGTCAGGATGGCGACGAGCGGCAGCGTGAAAGTCCCGAGCGCCTGCGTGCGGTAGCGGTAGATGACCAGCCCGTAGGTCGCGACCAGCGTCCATGCCAGAAACGACATCGTCTCGCGGAGGCCGAAGAGCGGGTAGTGTCCGTCCTCCATCCAGTCCGTCACCAGCGAGACGGTGTGCAGGACGAAGCCGAAGGCGAGCGAGCCCAGCGTGATGCGCTCCAGCGTGCGCCGCTTGTTGACGAACGCCAGGACCGAATGAATCGCCGCGACCACGTAAGCCGCCAGCACAGTTAACAACAGAGGCTTCATTGCACAGGACAGAGAACACTTGGCTCAAGGCGGCATTGTAATTGAGACGGGAAACGCGCGACAAGCCGCGCAGCCTAAGAGTGTGGCTCAAAACCAAAACTCAACCCTTTGCGGCTTTGGTTTTTCTTTTGTTGCGCCTTTGCGAAAACGGCTGTTTCTCGCAAAGGCGCAAAGACAAGACGTAAGGCGCAAAGGGTTGATTCAAGCGAGTAGCTTGAGTTTTAAAAGGGCCGGTCACGTTTGTTGTAGATGACGGGTCTTCTGAGGAGGGCGCTCAGGTTGTAGCTTCTGATTTTGTACGGGCGGATTGGGGGATTCTCGTTCTGGTAGAAGGCAGTCCAATCAATGTCTTCCCGGTAATAGCCGACACGTATGATGTCGCCTTTGCGTGAAAGCACTCTGGCCCATTTCGCGAAGAAGACTTCGCCGCGCGTGGGGTCAACCACGGCGAGGTAATACGCGCCGAGGCCGCCGTCCGTCATACGCACCAGGAGCGCGGTCTTTCCGCGCGAGGTTTTAACTTCGGTGACGGTGTCAACCATGACGTATTCCGACATGATCTTTTTGATCTTACCCGTTCGAGCATCGTAGGTACGCAGCGATTGCCCCTCGTCTTCAAATCCCCCCGACCCGTCCCGCCTCGAATAGACCAGCATGCGCCCGTCGTTGATAATCCACGCATCATTAACATCATCGGCAATTTTCTTCTCCTGGCCGTTAATGGTCGCGTAGAGTGTGCCGCTGAACGCCTCCTCGTTCGGCTTGTCCAGGCGAAACTTGCTGATTGAAGTCTGCGGTGTCGGTCTGCTCGCCGTGTGAGCTTGCAGGTTAGGCGAATAACCAACCAGCATTCCGAGAATCATTGAGGTCACTAAAACTCGAAGGAAGCTTTTCATCTTTATCCTCCATTTCATGTCCGGGGAGAGAGAGTTATTCAGTGACGTAACAAACTTCCTTTATTGCTTGCCGAGGAAATCAAGCACGGCCGCGTTGAACTCCTTCGGCTTGTCCATGTGAATCAGATGAGTCGCGCCGGGAATCACCACCTGTTTTGCTCCCTTAATGTCCGCCGCCAGCTTATCGGTTATAGCCCTGTAAGCAGGGTGATCGTTTTCGGCCACGAGGATGAGCGCGGGGGCGTGAATCTCTGAGAGCCTATCGCCGGCGGGCGGCTCTGTTGGTTGCCAGAGCCTGACGAGGGGAAATTCGTCGTCGAAGAGGTCGCGATTGTCTAGATAGATTTGGCGCACCTTTTCACGCGCCGCACGATTCTCCTGAGAGATGAAGAAGGGAAGGCTCGTGATGAACTGAATCGTCCGCTCAAGCCCTTCCTTCTTAGCCATCGCTGACAGCGCCAAGACCGATTCAACGTTAGCCTGTGATTTGGCGTCGCTGCTCGTTCCCGTAGCGGCCAGCACCAGGCGCTCCACCATCTCTGGATGTTCGAGCGCGAAATCAATCGCTATCGCGCCGGAGAACGAGAGCCCTACGACGTGCGCCTTCTCGACCTTGAGAAACTTTAGCAGCGCGTAGAGGTCGCGGCTGTGAGAAAAGTTCGCGCGCGGCCGTGCCGATTTCCCCAGGCCGCGTATGTCGTAGCGTATGACCTTGTAGCTTTTGGCGAACTCCTCGAATTGCTCGTCCCACGCCCTCCTGTCCAACGTCCCGCCGCCGCTGACGAGAATTAGTGGAAAGCCTTTGCCCGCCACCTCGTAGTAGAGGCTCGTCCCGTTGACCTCGGCCGTCCCTTTCTTCATAGGCTCCGCTCCGCGCGCCGCGCCGAAGACGATAAGCAGAAGCATCAACGCAAACAATGAAGACGTTTTCGCGCAGGACGTATTCATCGCATGATCAATTCACCTTGCCCATCAGCTTCTTGATCTTCGGTGTCAAGAGGGCCAGAAGGGCGGCCGAGATGAGCAGTCCGGCGGCGATTGAACCGTAGAGCCAGGCGCGCGTGCCGGAATTGTTCACGTAGAAACCTGTCAACGGGTCCTTATCCGTCTTGAAGAAACCGGCGAAGTAGCCGGCGAGCTTGTTGCCCAGCGCGGCGGCCAGGAACCAGACGCCCATCATGATGCCCAGGAGTTTCGCGGGCGCGAGTTTCGTCACCGTGCTCAATCCGACCGGACTCAGACACATCTCGCCGACCACTTCGAGGAAGTAGAGGCCAACCAGCCAGAAGGGGCTGATCTTGCCGTAGCCCGTGAGCATGGCGGCCGGCACCATCAGCACGTAGGCCATCCCTATGAAGAGCAGGCCGATGGTGAACTTGACGGGGCTCGAAGGCTGGCGCTTGCCCAGCCGAATCCAGAGTACGGCGAACAGCGGGGCCAGGAGGAGGACGAAGAAGGCCGTCAGCGACTGCATCCAGCTCGCAGGGATACTCCCAGCCGCCGACATCCCTCCGCACAAATTCCCTGGCGAAGAGGTTGAGACTCGCGCCCTTCTGCTCGTACGCGGCCCAGAAGAGAATCGTGAAGAGGAAGAAGACGAAAATCGCCGCCACGCGCTTCCACTCGTCGTGCGTCAGCGGGCGGTTGGGCTCGTAGTCGGGCGCGTCCTTGCGCTTCCTCACCAGCGCGCCGACGCGTTCCAGCCTGCGACGGTGTAACAGATAAACGATGAGCCCGAGAGTCATGCCGACGCCCGCAGCGCCGAAGCCCCAGTGCCAACTACTGTTCGGGTCCATGCCTCTCGAAGCGAGGAAATTTTTGAAGATCTCGCTTTCGGCCAGAAAGCCGCAGACGAGCGGCGCGAGCACAGCGCCGAGGTTGATGCCGAAGTAGAAGATGGAAAACCCACTCTCGCGGCGCGGGTCGTCCTCGCCGTAAAGGCTCCCGACCATCGTGCTGATGTTCGGCTTAAGCAGTCCTGTGCCAATTGCGATGAGCGACAGTCCCGCGTAGAAGAACGGCAGCGTCGGGAAGACCATCGAGAAGTGGCCGCAGGCGATGATGATGCCGCCGACGAGCACGGCGAGCCGCGCGCCCAGAAGCTTGTCGGCAATCAGGCCGCCCGGCAGGTTCGTCAGATAGACGAACATCGTGTACGTTCCATAGAGCGAAGTCGCCTCGGGAATCCCGAAGCCGAGTCCCCCTTTGTCCGGCGGCGCCGTCATGTAGAGCACCAGGATGGCGCGCATGCCGTAGTAGCTGAAGCGCTCCCAGAGTTCCGTGAAGAAGAGGGTCGTGAGCCCCTTCGGGTGGCCTAAGAAGCCGGACTTGTCCTCCGGCGTCTGGGTCGGGACGGGTTCAGGAGTGGCAAGCTCTTGCATAGAGTCCTTCGAGTAAGATTCAGATTTCGGGGAAGAGAAATTTTAAGGCACGGCAATCTTAATCAAAAAGCCGTAAATCGTAAATCGTGAATCGTAAATCGTCGGACGGCTTTTTCGATTTACGATTCACGATTTACGATTTACGAGTAATCGTGATAGTTTCGCACCTAAAAAAAGGAGCGGTTGTGTAGTGGATTTCGAGCTGACGGAAGAGCAACGGATGGTGCAGGCTTCGGTGCGCGAGTTCGTGGCGGCCGAGATCGCGCCGCGCGCGCACGAATACGACGAGCAGGCGCGTTTCCCGCGAGAGCAGTTGAAGGGGCTGGCCGAGATGGGCCTGATGGGGATGATTATCCCGGAGGAGTGGGGCGGCGCGGGCTTCGATGCGGTCGCCTACGCGGTCGCGCTCGAAGAGATAGCACGCGCGGACGCCTCCGTCTGCGTCATCGTCGGCGTGACCAATTCCGTCTGCTGCTATCCGATTTTGAGCTTCGGCACGGAGGAGCAGAAGCACAAATATTTGGTGCCGCTGGCGCGCGGCGAAACTCTCGGCGCGTTCTGCCTCTCCGAGCCGCAGGCCGGCTCTGACGCTACGAATCTCAGGACGCGCGCCGTGCGCGACGGCGACTCTTACGTCATCAACGGCACGAAGTCCTGGGTGTCCAGCGGCGGCGAGGCGCAGACTTACATCGTGATGGCCGTGACCGGGCGCGAGGACAACAAGAGCAAGATCACCGCGTTCATCGTCGAAGGCGACACGCCCGGGCTGACGGTCTCCTCAATCGAGCACAAAATGGGCCAGCGCGCCTCGCAGACGGCCGAGATGAGTTTCGCGGACGTGCGCGTCCCCGCCGCGAACGTCCTCGGCGGCGAAGGCAACGGGATGAAAGTCGCCTTCAACAGCCTGGACAACGGGCGCATAGGCATCGGCGCTCTCTCGACCGGCATCGCGCAGGGCGCGTTGGACGAGGCTACCAGGTATGCCAAAGAGCGCCACGCGTTCGGCCAGCCCATCGCGGAGTTTCAGGCCATACAATTCAAGCTCGCCAACATGGCGACCGAGACGGACGCCGCGCGTCTGCTCACTTTGCGCGCCGCCGCGATGAAAGACGCGGGCGACCGGCGCGCGGGCTACTACGCCGCCATGGCGAAGCTCTACGCCTCCGAGACGGCGAACCGCGTCTGCGCCGACGCCGTGCAGATTCACGGCGGCAACGGCTACTCTCGCGACTACCCGGTCGAGCGCATGTACCGCGACGCGCGCGTCACCACCATCTATGAAGGGACGAGCGAGATTCAACGAATCGTCATCTCAAGAGAAATTTTAAAACAGTAGGAAGCTGGCGATTGGCAGTAAAGCCCCGTCAGGGGCGGTGTGAAAATAGCCCGGCACTTCAGTGCTGGGAATAGCAACAGAATTTTTATTGAGTCCCGTAGGGACGACTGAACAGGAGCTTCAATCGTCCCTACGGGACTCCGAACAATTTTCCCCATCTCTCCCCAGCACTGAAGTGCTGGGCTATTATCAAGCGCCCCTGACGGGGCTTAAGGCTTACTAGATGATGAAAAGATTTTCGCCGCTACTGGCCCGGACCTTACTTTTGTCGCTCGCGGCCCTGCTCTGCGCGTTCACGGCCCCGTTCTCTCGCGCGGCGCTGGCGCAGAGCACAGCCTTTACGCCGGAGTGCGACGGCACGGACGATACGGCGAGGTTCACCGCACTCATCTCGTCCATCGGCGCCAACACGGGCACGATCCGCTTGCCGTACAAGGCGGGGTCGCGTTGCGCGGTTAATAATCTGACCATCCCCGTGAACATCACTTTGGATAATTCGGAAGGGACGGGAATCAAGGTCAACACGGGGCAGACCCTGACCCCTTTGGGGCCGCTCGTGAATCCAACGGGGAAGCGATTTTTCTACAACGCCCTCGCGGGCCAGGGAACCGTTAGTCTGGTCGGCAACACGAAAGTCAAAGCGGTTCACGTCGGCTGGTGGGGCGCTCTCGCAGACTCCGGCACGACCGACAACACGACGCACTTCCAGGCGGCCTTAACGTGCGCGGGTACGGCCAAAGGCATTGATGTCGAGTTCGACAACACCGCCGGAGGGTATTATTCATTTTCGGGCCAACTCTCACTGAACGGGCTCGCGCAGATGACTCTGAGGGGCGCGGGCTCTGGCCGGCAGAGCGGCGGCGCGGCCGGGAACATCCCGAACTCCGCGCGCACGGAACTGCGGTACACGGGCAAGGGGACCACTTCGGCAATCGTCGGTGCGCCCGCGCGTGCGGTCACGTTCGAGGGGCTCGCCATACGGTATTCGTCCCCGGCCTTCACGGGCGACCTCATCTCTTTCGACAACCCTGGCACGACCGGAGACATCTCCGCGCAGAACCGGATTCAGGAGTGCCTGCTCGGCGGGGCAAGCGTGACGGCCGTCAACGCGCGCTCGCTCGTCCTGTTCAGGAACAACGTCGAAGGCGGAGTCAGGGACTCAGTCCTGACTAACGCCGTGCGAGGAATCATCGGCCGCGGCAGCCTCGCCGACGGGACGAGCGGCGCTGGCACAGCTTTTTCCAACGCCATTCTCATACACAACAACCGGTTTCAATTTCTCTCCGGCTACGCGATTGTGAACCCCGGCGCGCAGTGGGAGATTACGGGCAACGTCTTCGAGCCGGGGAGGGACAACAAGGGGAGGGCAATAACGACCGAAGACGCAGAGGTCAACGGCCGCTACGCGAATACGCTTGAGCACAAAGGCGTCACGATCACGGGCAACGGGTTCTGGGATGCGACCGCCGGCGGGACGTGGATCGTCATCCGCGGCTCCGGCTACTACATCGCCGGCAACTTCGTCACACTCTACAACAACGGGGCGAAGGTGGACGGCAAGTTCGTCAAGCTGTACGGCGACGCGGCCAAAGGGACGCACGGGGTCGTCGTCATGGGCAACGCGTTCGCTGGGGGGCTCACGGGCGGCGCGGGGGCATCCGCGGAACTCTACGTTGACCAGTCGGCCGCGACCGCAGTCAGCAACGTCGTGTTCGAGGGCAATGGCGGGGTGCGCGGTCCCGTCCCGCCCGCGCCGAATGTCAGGAGCGGCCCCGGTAGCTTTTCACACCCGGCCACACCAACGGTCGTCTCTACCACGGCCGTGCTGGATTTCGGAGCAATCGCCGCCAACACGACCGCGGAATTAACAATCGCTGTGCCGGGCGCGGCCCCCGGAATGAGCGTGCAGGTCAGCCCGGACGGCGCGCCGGAAGCGGGGCTGCTGTGGAGCGGCTACGTCTCGGCGGCCGGCACGGTGACCGTACGACTCGGCAACTTGACGACCGCCGCGATTGACCCTGCGTCAAGGACGTGGCGCGCGACCGTCACGAAGTATTAGTAGGGGGAGTTATGCCTGACAGGAAAGACGCCTGGGAGTTGTTGTGCGAGTACACGAAGGGGGACAGCCTGCGCAAGCACGCGCTGGCGGTCGAGGCCGCGATGCGCGCGTGCGCGCCACGCTACGGCGGCGCGGAAGCGGACGTGGACGAGTGGGGAATCACGGGGATGCTCCACGATTTTGATTACGAGATGTTCCCGACGGCCGACGAGCATCCATACAAGGGCGCGACCATCATGTGCGGGCGCGGCTACCCGGACAGAATCATACGGGCGATTATGGGCCACGCGACTTACACGGGGGTGCCGCGCGACACGCAGATGGCGCGGGCGCTCTTTGCGACCGACGAGCTGTGCGGGTTTCTGGTCGCGTGCGCGCTTGTGCGCCCCAGTCGCAGTTTGGACGACATGGAAGTCTCGTCCGTCAAAAAGAAGCTGAAGGACAAGGCGTTCGCGCGCACCGTCAACCGCGACGACATACGCCAGGGCGTCGAGGAGCTTGGCGTCGAGATGGACGAGCACATACGCTTCGTCATAGACGCCCTGCGCCCCATCCAGAAAGAGATCGGGCTCAACAGAATCGGGCAGTGACGGCGCTTGCGTGCCGGTCAGCCTTTCACTTATTCTGGCAATCGTAGCTTCCAAGAAACAAGAACAGTCGTCCGAGTTCGAAGAAAGGGAAGAGTGTGCGGCGACGCGTAACAAGCTGAGAGCCTTCCTGCCGCTTGTCACCTGTCACCTGTCACCTGTCACTTAGCGAATGGTTACGAGAAGCGCGCTGCTCTATTTGGCCCGGCACGAGGGCTTGAAGGATTTCGCAACTCGGTTTAGCCTTTTCAAGAAGATGACGACCCGCTTCGTCGCGGGCGAAGACATCGAAGAAGCCATCGCCGCCATCCGCGAGATCAACGCCAAGGGCGCGACCGCTTCCTTCGACCACCTCAACGAATCCGTCGCCAACGCCGCCGAGACCGAGGAGGAAGTCCGCGAATATTTGCGGATTCTCGAACGCATTGACGAGACAGGCATACGCTCGAACGTCTCCATCAAGCTGACGCAGTTCGGCCTGGAGATTGACCCCGAGCTGGCTTACAGAAACGCTCGGCAGGTCGTCGAGGACGCCGCGCGGCGCGGAAACTTCGTTCGCATTGACATGGAGTCGTCCGCCGTCACGCAGGTGACGATAGACATCTTCAAGCGCCTGCGCGCGGAGTTCGGCTTAAACGACGTAGGCATTGTCTTGCAGTCTTACCTGCGCCGCACCTACGACGACGTACAGGACATCCTGAAAATCCCCGCGCGCATACGTATCTGCAAGGGCGCGTACAACGAGCCGCCCGAAGTCGCCTTCCCGGACAAGAAGGACACGGACGAAAACTACATACGCATCATGAAGGTGCTGCTTAAGTCGGGCATCTATCACGGCATCGCGACGCACGATCCCAAAATGATTGAAGCAACGACCAGGTACGTCAAGCAGGAGGGAATCGGGAAGGACGCTTTCGAGTTCCAGATGCTTTATGGAGTCCGGCGAGACATACAGGTGAAGCTAGCCCAGGCGGGCTATAACATGCGCGTCTATGTTCCCTACGGCAAACACTGGTATCCTTACTTCATGCGCCGCCTGGCCGAGCGCCCGGCGAACGTCTGGTTTGTCCTGAAAAATATGTTCAAAGGATAGAAGGGAAATGAATGCGGGCGGATTGGAAGAAAGACTCAACCCTTTGCGCCTTTGGTTTTTACTTTGCGCCTTTGCGTGAAAAGTTGCTGTTTCTCGCAAAGGCGCAAAGGTAAGACGTAAGGCGCAAAGAGTTGAATCATTCCGGCAGTTGAGTTTTTTTCTCTGAATCCGTAATCAAACTGATGGATGCCTCCTGGACATGGATTGTGTGGATGATTCTCGGCGTCGTGCTGATCGTCGCGGAGGTCTTCACGCCCGGCTTCGTCCTGCTCTGGTTCGGCGTCGGGGCGCTCGTCGCGGCGCTCGCCGGGATCGTCGGCATCACGAGTCTGCCGATTCAATTCCTCATCTTCGCCTTCGTCTCGGTCGCGCTGACCGCGGCCTCGCGCACCATCTTCGTCAACTATTTCTCGCGCGAGAAAACGGGAAGCGACCTCAAGACGGGCGTGGACGCGCTGCCCGGAAAAGTTGGCACAGTCGTCTCGTCAAGCCAGGGCGCGCTCAACGAGGGGGCCGTCAAAGTCTTCGGCTCGACCTGGACGGCCTACCCCGCCGAGGGCGAAGAACCCCTCGAAGCCGGCGAGCGCGTCGAGGTCGAGCGCGTGCAGGGAGCCAGCATCTACGTCCGCCGCATCCGCGAGAGCCGCGACTGGCGACAACTAGAAGAAGGAAAAAGGTAAAAGGGAAGACCCCGTAGGGGTCAAACAAGATAGCCGGGGGCAAGCAAACGCGAGTTTGCGCCGCCCCCGGTAGGATTAAGAAAAACGTTTCGACCCTGAAGGGGTCGCACTTCGATGTTGAAAGTGCGACCCCTTCAGGGTCGAAATCATTTCTCGTTTGATAGCGGGGGCGGCGCGTCATGTGCTGACGCACACTCGCAACGCCCCCGGCTATCTTTTTTTACCCCTTCGGGGTCTTAACGTTGCCTTGTTACGGCGTGGCCGTCATCGTAAAGCGGGCGGCGGGGACGACCGTCTGTAGGTCGTAGTTGGCAATCGTCAGGTCGGCGAGGCGCTGGCCGCGCAGGCGCGTGACGATGCGGAAGGGGAGCGTCAGACAGCTCACCTTGCGGTAGTCCGAGCGCTCCTCCTCGATCATCACAGTGCTCCTGTTGCGGGTGACGATCTTGTCAATCAGGAACGTGCTCTTGTTGATCCAGTAGCGGACTGTGTCGTCCGAGTTGAACCTGACTTCGACGACGTAGTTATTGCCCTGGTCGGGCTGGCGCGCGACTGCCAACTGGCGCGCGATGGCGAGATTGATGGTGTTAAAGCCCATCATCGCCCAGTGGCGCGAGGCCGTGATCTCAGAGACGCGAATCTCGTTACCGAGCAGCATCCCGCCGCCGTGCGTGCCTGTGTAGACCAGGAAGGTCGGGCCGCCGCCCATCGCGGCGAGCGCGCCCATCGGGGCGATGTCCAGGCGGCGGCGCATGTCGCGGTCCTGGTAGTCCGTGATTCCGACCTTGACCTCGACGGCGGCTCCGAGCGCTGTCGCGCCCGCCGCGGCGAAGGCCGAGGCGTTGACGAAGCCCTCGGCGCGCGCGGTCACGTATTGCAGGCCCGCGAATTCAGTGCCGCCGTGGGCGACGCGCGTCACGGCCAGCAATTCGCGGCCTGAAAGGTCGTCGGCCTGGGTGGTCTGCGTGGTGACGGGAATGGCGAGCAGGGCCGCGGCTATCAGGCCGGCCGCCAGCAGAAGCGTCCTTCTCTTCAGAAATTGTCGATACATTGTGTGTGATTTCTCCTCGTAGGATGTCCGCGCGCGGGCGGCCCTGAAGTCCGTCGGACGGCCGCGCCGGGGGGTTATGGGTTTCCGGTCAAACTACCCGTTGAAGATTGCAAAAGTCTTGAGACAGTAGGCGCGCTCTCGAATTTCTGGGACTCGGCTGCGCCTGCTTGATCCGTTCAGGGCCAAATTTCATCCCCAGTCTATAACGCGTAATTTCGTGCGCCGTCGGTTAACCCAAAGCAGACGCCCGCGAAAATAAATTTTGCCCTGACGAACGGGACGGCCCCGTGGACTCGCGTTTTCACGCAAAAAAGGCCGGGAAGATATTTGAATAGACGTTCAAAAATTTAGACGCGCCGGATGTTACTTTCGGCGGGCACGGTTGTCAATGTTGCCAATTGTCAGACAGGCGAGCGCGCGTGTGCGCGGGGCTGCTCAGGGGTTGGGTTCGGTGGGCGGCTCGGTGTCGCCCAGGGTGCTGTCTTCTTCCATCGGCGGCAACTCGATGGTAATTCTCTCGGAGGCTGGCTCCTGTAGGTCGTCGCCCATGAAGCGGGCCAGGACGACCGTGATGTTGTCCTCGCCGCCGCGCTCGTTCGCCTCTTCGACCAGCGCGTTGCAGGCCGCGTGGAGGTCGCCGGCAGCCTCGTCAATTATCCGCCGCATGTCTTCGGCGCGCAGTTTCCCAGAGAGTCCGTCGCTACACAGGAGCAGGGTGTCTCCGCGCCGTATGCGCAGGCGGCCCGTCACGGGCGTCAGCTCGCTTTGAGCGCCGAGAGCTTGCAGGATGACGTTGCGGAACATGTGCGTCTCGGCCTCGGCCTCGCTGATTTGGCCCACGTCCACGAGTTGCTGAACTAAGGATTGGTCTTTGGTCGCGAGCTTCACCTGCTGGCCGCGAATCATGTAGGCGCGGCTATCGCCGACCTGTACGAGGTCAAGAAGATCGCCCTTGATGGCCGCGCCCGTGAAGGTCGCGCCCATGCCGGCGCAGCGCGTGTCCTCCTGGCTGCGATGGTGAATCGCCAGGTTGGCGTAGACGGTGGCGTGGCGCAGATAGTCCACGAGCGCCTTCTCGCTGTCGGTCCCGCCGGACGGCTCGTGCCCCTCGCCCTCGCTGCCGACGAGCATCTCGCGGACGGTTTCGACGGCCATGCGGCTCGCCACGTCGCCGGCGAGCGCGCCGCCCATCCCGTCGGAGACGACCAGCACCATGCCCTTGTCGCCAAGGTCAACACGGCGCATCTCCTCGGGCGGCTCCGAGCCGTCCGAGCCAGTCCAAGCCTGCCCGGAGGTCAGGTCGAGGATGAGGAAATTGTCTTCGTTCCCACGCCGTACACGACCAACGTCGGATTTTGCGTGAAGCTCTACAATCATAAAAGGTGATGAGTGATAAGTGATAAGTGATGAGTAAGAGCTTTCCTCTTATCACTCATCACTTATCATTTATCACTATATCCTTTTCAACGCTTGATCTAAATCCTCAATGATGTCGTCCGTGTCTTCGATCCCGACCGAGATGCGGACCAGCCCGTCTGTTATCCCGAGGCGTTCGCGCGTCTCGGGCATGACGGAAGCGTGCGTCATCGTCGCCGGGTGCGAGATCAGAGTTTCCACACCGCCCAGGCTTTCCGCAAGCGTGCATAGCTTAACAGATTCCAGCACGGTGCGCGCAGCCTCTAACGAACCCACGTCGAAAGCCACCATCCCGCCGAAGCCCTTCTGCTGGCGTTTAGCCAGATCGTGCTGCCTGTGCGAGAGCGACCCGGGGTAATAAATCTTCTGCACTTTCGGGTGCTCTTCCAAAAACGCCGCCACGGCGCGGCCCGAGCGGTCGTGCTGCTCCATGCGCAGGGCCAGGGTCTTCGTCCCGCGCAAGACCAGCCACGAGTCGAAGGGCGACAGGATAGCGCCGACGCCATTTTGCACGAAACCGAGCCAGTTGGCATCCTCTTCGTTGTCGAGAACGACGACGCCGCCCACACCGTCCGAATGGCCGTTGAGGTATTTAGTCGTGGAATGCACCACGATGTCAACACCGAATTCCAAAGGGCGTTGCAGGTAGGGCGACATGAAAGTGTTGTCGCAGACGACGCGAGCGCCTCTCGCGTGTGCCAAATCCGAGACGGCCTGGAGGTCCGTGATGATCATCACCGGGTTGGTCGGCGTCTCCAGAAAGACCATCCGCGTGTTCTCTTTGAACGCCTCCTCGACCTTCGTGATCTCGGACGTGTCCACGTAATCGAACTCGATGCCGTAGTTCGCCAGTATCTTGCTGAAGAGGCGGTAGGTCCCGCCGTAGGTGTTGTCGGAGACGATGACATGGTCGCCAGACTTGACGAGGCGGAGTGTCGAATCAATGGCGGCCATCCCCGAGGCGAAGGCGAAGCCGAAGCGCGCGCCTTCGAGCGCGGCGATGTTGCGTTCGAGGGCCGCCCGCGTCGGGTTCTGCGTTCGCGCGTACTCGTAGCCCTTGTGACGCCCCAGCCCGTCCTGCTGGTAAGTCGAGGTCTGGTAAATTGGCACAGTGACCGAGCCCGTCGCCTCGTCGGCCTCCTGCCCCGCGTGAATGGCTGTGGTTGCGAATCCCATAAATACAGTTTCCAGTTTTCAGTTTTCAGTTTTCAGAAGTCAGCGTTTTTGCTGAAAACTGAAAACTGAAAACTGAAAACTAATCAAAGATTCCCTGGCTCATGTAGCGTTCCGCGCCGTCGGGGAAGAGCGTGACGACGCGCTTGCCAGTCCCCATGCGTTCGGCGACGCGGTAGGCGGCAGCCGCCGCCGCGCCGCTTGAGCCTCCGCCGAGGACGCCTTCGGTTTCGGCGAGGCGGCGCGCGGTGGCGAAAGCCTCGTCGTCATAAATCATCATGATCTCGTCGGCCAGCTCAAGCTCGCAGTTCTTCGGGATGAACTGCGCCTGCCCGATGCCTTCGACCTTGTGGCATCCGGGCGGGCCGCCCCCTAGGATAGACCCTTCGGGCTCGACGAGCACGCAGAAGACTTCGGGGTAATGCTTCTTGACCACGCGGCTCACGCCCGTGAACGTCCCCGCGGTGCCCGCGCCGATGACGACCGCATCAATGCGGCCCCCGACCTGCGAGATGATCTCGCGCGCGGTCGTCCTCTCGTGGAAGCAGGGGTTCGCGGGGTTCTCGAACTGCTGCGGGATGAAGCTGTCTTTGATGTCCGCGGCCAATTCGCGCGCGCGGTCAATGGCCCCCTGCATCCCAGCCTCCTCCGTCACGTACTCGATTTCGCCGCCGAGCGCTTCCATCAGCGTCATCTTCTCGCGCGAGTAGCCCTCGGGTACGCAGAGGATGACGCGGTAGCCGCGCGCCACGCCGACCAGCGCCAGCCCGATGCCTGTGTTCCCCGCGGTCGGCTCGATAATGGTCGAGCCGGGTTTCAAAAGGCCGCGCTCCTCCGCGTCGAGGATCATCCCGAGCGCGGCCCGGTCTTTCACACTGCCGCCCGGATTCATGTATTCAAGTTTGGCGTAAATATCCGCCAGCGGCGGTCTGGCAAAACGCGCGAGGTGTAGCAGCGGAGTGTTACCAACAAGCTCAATAATGTTCTCAGTCGTACCCGTCGGCATTAAGTTTTATTACCAGTATGAATCACGAATAGAAAGAACTTCAAAGCTTGGGAATCAGTGTGCGGGCATGGTAGCCCGCGCGGGGAAGGAAAGTCAAAAGCTAGTGAATGGTAACGGTGAACGGGCGGGCGGCCGAGGCTCAGTCCACCGTCATTATTCCGGGCAGCGAGAAATACCAGTTGGAGTTCTGCCATCTCGCGTTGATGAACATACGGTCTTTGGCGCGGTCGCCGGCCCGCAGCACCTCCGCCTTCCCGAATATCTGGTATGTGTTGACCACGCTCACGCCGACGCCGCCCGGGCCTTCCACCTCTTCTTCCAGCACGGTCGTTTCCGTCGGCGTAAACTTGAGCAGCCTGATCCCTATGCCTTTCTGGTCAGCGCCCTCGCGGGCCTTGACGAACTCTTCCTTGCTCACGTCCTGGTCGTAGAGCAGGTCATAGAGTTGGTCGTATTGCCCGGCGCTCTCGTGTTCGAGGTACGAGTTGAGCCTCTCCATGAGCTGCGCGCGGAGCGGCTCCGGCACGGCTTTGAGCGCGCCCTCTTTGTGAGACTGTGAGAATGCATGAGCGGCGGACAAAATTATCACCAGGGCGCATAGCCACCCGTAATTAAAAAGCGTTCGCATATGACCGTTAGTTGCGGTTAAGGCGCATAGAGATTGCCGGCCTTGGAATAAATGGCAAAGGGTCTTGCCGCCTGCTGCCAGGCGGCAAGACCCTCGTCAGAAGACGCCCGTCATTTCTCTAGTTTCTTGCCCGTAGCCTGCCGCAGCTCTTTCAGAAAAGTCTTCACGTCCGCGTTGGCATATTTCGCCGAGCTGCCTTTTGCGGCCGGCGCGTCCGGCCCACCCAGAGTCGGGCCGTCGCCCATGCCCGGCTTGACGATCTTGTTCTCCTTCCCGGTCGCAATCTCAAACAGCCCGTGGGCCTCGCCGGTCGTGATGTAAGTCCCGGCCGGCTGGCCGGGAGTCAGGAAGAGCGCGTAGGCGCGGCCCTGCTGCATCTTTCTGAACCAGGGCGTCTGAACCTCGGCGCTCGTGCCGTCCTCGAAGACGATTTTCCCGCCGGGGATGCTGACGTTGATAACGTCGCCTTTCTGTACCTTCCCCTTGTACACGTATTCGACCAGCACCTTGTAATCAAGGTTGAGGCTCTTGCCGTCGGGCGTCAGCCGCGAGATGTTCTCCTGCGGGTAGCCGATGATGACGGCCGTGCTGGCGGCGGAAAGCTCCTTCAGGTCCGAATACTGCTTAGAGTTTTTCGGCGGCCTCGCGTCAACCAGCTCGCGCGCCTCCTTAGCCCTTTCCTTGAGGGTGCGATTGTCCGCCGCCGGGGCGGCGCTCGCCGCCTGCTTCGCTGCCTGACGCTCCTGCTGCTGCTGCGCGGCGGCTAGAACCTCTGGCCGCCTGATGGCGCTGGCGCTCATCAGCAGGCTGGCCGAGATGACCGCCACGGCCAGCGCGATCACGACGTAGTTCGCTAAAGAAAGTCTTTTCATCTTCCGTATACCTCCTGTCAAACTCGCGGCCCGCTAGAAGCAGAACACGTCGGTCAGATAGTAGATTGTGCCAATGTACCGGCAGCCGTCGTAACACCAGTAGTAGTCCACCGCGTCGTAGTAGTAGTAACACGTTCGCGGATAGTAGTACGGGATCGCCGGTGGTTCGGTCGTGCCGCCCGTGCTGATGGACTGCGGCTTGCTCGGCCTCTTCTTCTTGCACTTGCCCTCGGGGTCGTTCACGTAGTCGTTGACCTTGGTCGCGTCTCCCGCCTGGATGCCAGTGCTGATGGGGTGACACCCCTCGGTCGCCTGACTCATGGCGCTCTGGCAGTTCCGGTTCTTATTGTCGCGCAGCCCGAGGAAGTGGCCGATCTCGTGCTCCAAGCAGGCGTGCGATCTCGTCCGTGGTCAGGTTCTCCATCACGCTCCGCTTGACGGAGATGAAACCCTTCCTGACCGAGCCGTCCGGGTTGTAGACCACCTGGATACCCATGCAAGCCTTCTTATTGCCTGCAATCTCGTCCACCAGCATGATGCCTAAGTTAGCAACGTTGGGCGAAGCGGTCTGGGACGACTGGAGTCGGTAGGGCGTCTGCTGCCCGTTCTCGTCGCGGATGCCTGACCAGTTCGTCCCGGCGGTGGATAACGCCGCAGTGATCTTGGTGGCGTTATCGCCTGTGAAGGCCATGTTGCCCGTGTCGTTGAAGCGGTAGTTGATCATGCGATTGCCGCCCGAGCTGCCGTCGCCCCCCTGGAACGACGTCTCGCCCTTGTAGCAATTGACGCACGCGCCTTTGACGGGCGCGGAACCCGACAGCGTATACACGAGAATGCCCACCGAATAAATGCCGAGTGCGATACATAATAGAGCCTTCATAGCCCACTCTCCTTGTCGGCTGAGGATGGCTGTCGCCAGCCACGCAATATCTGTCCTCCGGCTGCCGGAGCCACGCGGAACTTAACCATTAGTCTCTTCCGCTCCGCGCGGCCCACCAGCTACACACCTAATAGCAGTTCCATGGGGCGCCCCCGCATGGGTCGGGCTGCTCCCAGCAGTAGCAACTGCCCGCATCCCACGAGCCGCCGCGGTTCCAGCAATCCTGCTCCTGCCAGGGGTCGCACGTCGGCGGCGGGGGCGGCCCGCTCGTCAACGACAACTGCCACTTCTGGTGCGGGGCCGAGTCGTACCACCACTGTAGGATTTTCGCCCCGTCGCCATAAGAGACGCCCGCCACAGACGGAACCCGGCCGCTGTGCCTGGCCGCGATGACGACGTAGCCTCCGCCCTCGTCGTTCAGCGTGAACTGCTGGTTCGTCCCCCCGTGGCAGTCGTGCTGAATGTACTGCGCCCCGTCGCCGGTCAATGCCTGGTTCACGTCCATGCACTTGCCGCTGTGGGCCGAAACGATCTTGTAGAAGCCGTCGCCCGTCGCCTCGAAGCGCCACTTCTGGTTGAGGCCGTCGTGGCAGCCGAACTGCATGATGTGAGCGCCGTTGGCGTAGGAAGCGTTTGAAACGTCCATGCACTTGCCGCTGTGCTGGGCCACCAGGCGATAGTAGGCGTTGGTGTCAACCGGCACGGGATTGAGCGCGGCCCGCAAGCGGAAGATGCTGTTGTTGTATTGCGTGGCGATGGCGTCCACGACCGGGTTGTCGCCCGGCTCGTCCTGCGCGAGCGGGGCCAGCGTGCCGTCGGCGTTGACCATAAAGACGCCGCCCGGCCCGAGCCTCGCCGCGCCGACCTTCTTCGAGGCGTCGTAGTCCATGAAGATCAGGTACTTTTGGTTGTACATGAAGTCAGGGAACTCGTCCTCGTGCGCGAAGAGCGTGACGCCCTCCACGACCTGCGAGCCCGTGCCGTGGAGCAGGTCGAACTCGTTCGAGTTGACCGGGGCTATTTCGGCGGGCGGGTCCGAAAGGGTCGAGCACGTCGGACACTGTGACGGCGGCCTCTGCGTCAGGACGGAGTTAATCTTGAACTTGTTCCAGGTGCCGATGGTCGTCGCGTCGAGGGTGTAGCTCCTTTTATCCAGGAGCGTCGCCTCCATGACGGTGAAACGCGCCAGGGCCTGATCGAAATTGTCCACCCCCTCGTAGATGGGATGCACCGAATAATGGACCTCCGTCTCGCCGAGCGAAGCGGCATCCAGCGCGATGTGGCGCAGGGTGCCGAACTCGGACGGGTCAATTGACACCTGAGACGAGACGCCGCGATTGTATAAACCAACTCCTATGGCAATGATCGTACAAATGACCGCCAGGGCGATGAACCTACGGACCATTACGCCACCTCCTCACACCTCATGGGCATAACTAAAAAACAGACGGACACACTTCAGGCTAGACAACACCCGTCGGAACAAATGTTGTTGCGCCTTCAGCCAGGCGAATTTTTACAGGGGTCGAGAAAAAGCACGTACTGAGGAAACAGTTACCTGTCGTCTCTTGACGGCGCGGCTGCTACCACTTTGACGTTCGCGCTTGAGTAAACTACTGCGACGATAACTTACATTGAGATGTGCGCGACCTTGCGTTTGAGGCAGAGGGTTCGGCAACGCACCTAATGAAGATAAAGCGCCCTTGGGTTCCTCCCCGTTAACTTCAATCCTGCGGACTGAAGTGGTACTGCTCTAAGGTACGGCGAGAGGATGCAAGCAAACTTGCAAACTGTCAACCTACAAATCCAATACGGAATTATTGCGATCAGCTAACAACCTCCGGGCCAATTTTGAAACGCAATGAAGTGCAGTTTGAAGTCGAATGAAGAGCGAGTCGGGGCTCACCGCCGCAGACGCAGTGCCAGCATAGAAGGTTACGCAGAGAGGTTAGGTGCCATTCGACTCTCTATGCCGGTACTGCGTCTGCGACGGTGAATTGCAACAAGCCCGGCATTCAACATCCGAACGCAACATCCAGCGGCCAACTTTTTCTTTTGACTTGCTCCGCCGCGGCAGGGTATCTTGTTGTCCCGTGAATCACACGGCTTCATCCTCCCAGTCACACGCCATCGCCGTCATCCCCGCACGCTACGCTTCGACACGATTGCCCGGCAAACCTCTGCTCGAAATCGCGGGGCGGCCGATGATTCTGCACGTCGTGGAACGCGCGCTCTCCGCGCGCAACGTCGCGCGCGCGATTGTCGCGACCGACGATGCCAGAATTCAGGACGCAGTTTTGTCAGCAGGTTTCGAGGCCGTGATGACCCGCGCGGACCACGCGAGCGGCAGCGACCGCCTGGCCGAAGTCGCCGCCACGCTCGACGAGGCGGACGTGATCGTCAATTTGCAAGGCGACGAGCCGCTCGTCTCCCCGCGGACGATTGAGCGCGCGGTGGATGAACTGTTGAAGGACGACGCGGCGCAGATTGTGACCACGTCGGAAGTCATCACGGACGCCGCGGACGTGTTGAGCCCGGACGTGGTCAAGGTGGTAACGGACGCAACGGGGCGCGCACTCTACTTCTCGCGCTCTCCCGTCCCGTACCCGCGCGACGCCGTGCGACGTTTTGGCACACTTCAGGCCGCGCTCGAAGCGGAACCATTGCTGCTCGCGACCTTTCGCAAGCACACGGGGCTGTATGTTTACCGCCGCGCCTTTTTGTTAGAATACACGCGCTGGCCCGTGTCCGCGCTCGAACGAGCCGAATCGCTCGAACAACTGCGCGCCCTCGAACGCGGCGCGGTCATCAAAGTCATCGAAGCCGAATCAGCCTTCGATTGGCGTTGACACGGAGCAAGACCTGTTGCGGGTGAGAAAGATGTTTGGCTCGTAAATCGTAAATCGTGAATCGTAAATAGAAAAAACCGTTCTCCGATTCACGATTTACGATTCACGATTTACGAAATTTCGATTTACGAACATATGAAAGACTGGATCGGCCTGGGATTCTTCCTGCTGCTCGTCTTCGGCGGGCTGTACCTGTTGACGCGGCCGACGAAGCCGCTGACGGTCGAGGAGTTTGAGAAGCGCGCGGCCGAGAACCCCGGACTCCTCAGCGCGGGCGCGCTCGGGCTGCAAAAAATTCTGGACCCGGCGGCGGGCAAGGCGGCCGAAGTGCAGGAAGACTTCCGCCAGGGCTACCTGGACGGCGAGCAGGAATCAGGCGACGACAACGACAAGACAAAAGACGTGAATCGTGAATCGTAAATCGTGAATCGTCGAACGACGGTTTTTACGATTTACGATTTACGATTCACGATTTACGAGATTGAGGTGAATGATGCCAAAGTACATCTTCGTGACGGGCGGCGTGGTTTCGAGTCTGGGCAAGGGGCTGGCCGCGTCCTCCATCGGCTGCCTGCTCGAAGCCCGAGGGTTGCGGGTCGCGCTCATCAAGCTTGACCCCTACATCAACGTTGACCCTGGCACGATGTCGCCCTTCCAGCACGGCGAGGTCTTCGTCACGGACGACGGCGCGGAGACTGACCTGGATTTGGGCCACTACGAGCGCTTCACGCACGCGCACCTGTCGCAGGCCAATAACTGGACGACCGGGCGCATCTACCAATCCGTCATCGAAAAAGAGCGCCGGGGTGATTATCTCGGCAAGACCATTCAAGTCATCCCGCACATTACCAACGAAATTAAAGACGCGGTGCGCGCCGTCGCCGACAAGGACAAGCCGGACGTGGTCATCGTCGAGATTGGCGGCACCGTCGGCGACATCGAATCGCTCCCGTTCCTCGAAGCCATACGCCAGATGGGCAACGAAGAGGGCAGGGGGAACGCCATCTTCGTTCACGTCACACTCGTGCCTTACATCGCCGCGGCCGGCGAGTTGAAGACCAAGCCGACGCAGCATTCCGTGCGCGACCTCATGCAGATAGGGATCGCGCCCGACATTCTGCTCTGCCGCTCCGACCGCCAACTCTCGCGCGACCTGCGCTCGAAGATCGCGCTCTTCTGCAACGTCAAAGAGTCCGCGGTCATCACGGCGATGGACGTTGACACCATCTACGAAGTCCCGCTCGCCTTTCACGAACAGGAGTTGGACGAACTAATCGTCTCCTCGCTCAACCTGGGCGAGCGCGCCCCGCACGCAGACCTCGCGGAGTGGCGCGGCCTTGTCACCACCATCAGGGAACCGCTCGCGGGCGAGACTTCCATCGGCATCGTCGGCAAGTACGTCGAGCTGGAAGACTCTTACAAGTCACTGCGCGAGGCGTTGACGCACGGCGGCGTGGCGAATAATTTACGCGTGACTGTGCGCTGGATAGAGTCTGAAGAGTTGATGGAGGACGATTACGAGGCTCGCCTGCGCGACTTCGATGCCATCCTCGTTCCGGGCGGCTTCGGCAAGCGCGGCGTGGCCGGGATGATTAAGGCCATCGCCTACGCGCGCAAATCCAAGACTCCATACTTCGGCATCTGTCTCGGCATGCAGACGGCCTGCATCGAATACGCGCGCAACGTCTGCGGCCTGCGCGACGCAGACTCGACCGAGTTCGACGTGAACACGCCTTACCCTGTCATCTTCAAGCTGCGCGATTTGGTGGACGTGGAAGAGTTGGGCGGGACGATGCGCCTCGGCGCGTGGCCCTGCCGCCTGGCCGAAGGGTCTCTGGCGCGCGAAGTCTACGGCGGGGCCGAAGAGATTAGCGAGCGCCACCGCCACCGCTACGAGTTCAATCCTGAGTTTCGCGAAACCTTGCAGCGCGCGGGCCTGCGCATCAGCGGCGAATCGCCCGACGGCAAGTTCGTAGAGATCGCAGAACTGCCGCGCGAAGTACACCCCTGGTTCCTCGGCTGCCAGTTCCACCCCGAGTACAAATCGAAACCCTTACAGGCGCACCCCCTCTTCGCCTCCTTCGTCCGCGCCGCCTACGAGAACCGCATGCGCAACGAGACCTCCGTCGAACAACCAGACCAGGCCGAGCCGCTCGACGTGGCGCGCGCGAGCGTGGCCGGGGACGACTGAAAAGCAGTGAATCGTAAATCGTGAATCGTAAATCGTCGAACGACTAACGTCCCCACGAGTTTTACTATTCACGATTTACGATTTACGATTTACGACAATGCTTCACTGTCCCACATGCGGTCAGGATTTCGCCGAAGAGGTGAGGGTGTGCCCGGAGGACGGCGCGGCTTTGCAGGCGGACGCGACCGTGGCGATTGATCGGCTGCCGGATGACCCGCTCGTAGGGATGACGCTCGACGAGAAGTACCGTCTTGATTCGCGCATCGGCTCGGGCGGCATGGGGGCCGTCTACCGCGCGACGCACCTCTTGATTGACCGCCCCGTGGCCGTCAAGGTTCTTAACCCGCGCTACGTGGAGGACGAGGCGGCGCAGACGCGCTTCCGGCGCGAGGCGCGGGCCGCCGGCCGTCTCCAACACGTGAACGCCGTCACGGTCACAGACTTCGGCAGCACGCAGGATGGCCTGGTCTACATCGTGATGGAGCTGCTTGAGGGCAAGACCCTGCGCGAGGTTTTGGCCCACGACGCGCCGTTGGATGTTGCGCGCGCCGTCTCCATCATGCTGCAAATCTCGGCGGCGGTTGAGGCCGCGCACCACGCGGGCATCATCCACCGCGACCTCAAGCCCGCGAACATCTTCATCGTCCAGCGCAAGGACGCGCCGCCCTTCGTCAAGGTGCTCGACTTCGGCATCGCCAAACTCGCCGCCGAAGCGCTCGACGACGACGACGACCCGCAGACGCTGACGCAGGTCGGGGCGATGATCGGGACGCCGCGCTACATGTCGCCCGAGCAGTGCGAAGCGGCACACCTGACTCCCGCGTCGGACGTTTACAGCCTCGGCATCATCCTCTACGAAATGCTGACCGGCACGACACCCTTCAACGGCACGTCGCCCATCGCCATCGCCATCAAGCATTCTTCCATGCCGCCGCGCAACCCGCGCGAGTTCGTCGCCACGATTCCATCGGAGCTTGAAGCGGTCGTGCTGCACGCGCTCGAAAAAAAGCCCGAGAACAGACCCGAAGACGCGGGCGCGTTTCAACGCGAACTCTACGCGGTCGCCGAGCGTCTGGGGCTTGAGCACGCGGGGAGCATCAGCGCGCCGACCATAGAGAGCTTGCGCAGCGCCGGCACGGAGACGCCTTCGGGTCGCCTCGTGATAGACATAGAGCGCCTGCGCCAGAGTCGCGCTGCGGCCTCGCGCGTCACATCGCCCGACCTGGTCGCGCACACTGCGGCCGTCGTGGACCAGTTTAAGCCGGGCGGCGACGGTAATTCGTCGCGCCCCGCCGCTGTCGCCGCGGACACTTCAGCCGCCGCGAACGGCGCGACGAGGCGAGCGCCCGCCATCGCGCGGATGAGGATTTTCTTCGGCAGGAAGCTGCCGGGCGGCGAGCCTGCGCGGTCGCGCACGGCGTGGCTCCTGCTAGGCTCGGCCGTCGCGCTCCTGCTCATCGTTGCGGGCTTTGCGTTGACGACGAAGCCGCCGCTACAGTCAGACTGGTTCGCGACGGCGAACAAGATCAGGGAAACGTCTGGGAGCGTGGCCGCCGCCCCCGAGGTGGAGGCGGCCACGCCCGACGAATCTCCTTCGCCCGCCGTGACCGTTGACGGCGAAAATGGCACAGAGCGGCAGACCGCGCGCGGCGGAGGCCGTGACCAGCGCAAGGTCGCGCAGGCGCGCAAAGCGAAGCAGCCTTCGGCGATTAAGCGCGCCTGGAACAAGTTGAAGAGAAAGTTTCCTTTCTAACGGAATGAGATATTGAGGTCAGTACCGCCTGCGATAGCGGGCGGGTGCTCAATGTTGCAGACCCGCCCGCTACCGCAGGCGGTACTGACTTGGGCGCTACCCGGAAAGAGAGAACAGTGTTGAGAGAATCATTCAGCGTCGGCAACGCGACGTTCGGGGACGGACGGCTGACGGTCATCGCCGGCCCTTGCGTCATCGAATCATACGAGCACGCCTTGATGATGGCGCGCGAGTGCAAGCGGCGCGCTCAAGATGCCGGGCTCGATTTCGTCTACAAGTCTTCGTTCGACAAGGCCAACCGCTCGTCTGTTAAGAGCTTTCGCGGCCACGGGCTTGAGGCCGGCCTGGACGTGCTCAGGCGCGTCAAAGAAGAAGTCGGCGTCCCCGTCGTGACGGACATACACGACGTGTCGCAGGTCGAGGCAGTGGCCGAGGTCGCGGACATCCTGCAAATCCCTGCGTTCCTCTGCCGGCAGACGGACCTGATTACGGCGGCCGCGCAGACCGGGCGCGCGGTCAACGTCAAAAAGGGCCAATTCCTGTCGCCGCAGGACGCGCGCAACATCGTCGAGAAGGCGCGCGCCGCGGGCGGACGCAAACTCCTGCTGACCGAGCGCGGCGTCAGTTTTGGCTACAACAATCTGGTGGTGGACATGCGCTCGTTTCCGATCATGGGCGAGTTCGGTGTGCCAATTGTTTTCGACGTGACGCACTCTTTGCAGCTCCCCGGTGGCCTGGGCAGCGCAACGGGCGGGCTCTCGCAGTACATCGAACCGCTCGCGCGCGCGGGCGTGGCGTGCGGCGTGGACGCCGTCTTCATGGAAGTTCACGACCGGCCGGAGGTCGCGCCGTCCGACGGCCCGAACATGCTCCCCTTAGCACGCATGGGCGCGCTGCTCAACATGCTGCGCGAGATACACGAGCTGGTGAAGCGCGAGCCCGTCGCAAACTGAATTTAAGAATTAGCTCACGCAAAGGCGCAAAGCCGCAAAGAAGAACGCAAAGAGATTGAGTGCTTCTTCGCCTTGCGCGCTTTTCTTTGCGTCTTTGCGCCTTTGCGTGAAACTGCTTTCGTCGCGTAATCTCTTAGCCTATGAAGATAGTTCGCCCTTTTCTAACTCTACTTTTCATCTCTCTGATTTACACGTTACCCGTCGCGGCTCAGGACGAGCCGGCCGCCGCGTGGCAGGTCACCAAGTTCGACATCACGACCACCCTGCCCACGAACGAGCGCGCCCTGACGGCGCGCGCGCAACTGACGGTGCGAAACGTCGGGCGCGGCCCCGGCACAAGCCTCACTCTGCGAATCAGCCCGAAGGCTGAAGTCAAAGCCGCGAGCGTCGGCGACGCCACGGCGACTTTCCGCGGCGGCGACATACGAAACGACTTACAACTGGTCAGGCTGACGCTGCCGGGTGCGGTCGCGCCGGGCGCGAGCGTCAACGTCGCGCTCGATTATCGCCTGCCGCTCGCAGGCAACACTGGCTTCGCGGCTCTCTCGCCCGCGGGCAGCCAGTTCCTCCCGCAGCCCAGCGAGCCGCTCTCGCTCTGGTTTCCAATGCACAGCACGGCCGCCTCTCCGCGCGGCGCGGACGCTGCGCCCGTACGCCTGACGATTAACGGCGCGAACAACGAAACCATCATCTCTTCCGGCAAGATGAGCGGGTCAAGTTTCGAACAAACGCTCAGCGCGCAGCCTTTCTTCCTGACGGGGAGTTGGGACGCGAGCGAGGGCACGGGCGAAGCCAGAGGCGTGACGGCCTTCATCCCGAAGGGTGCGGGCGAGGAGGTCCGCAAGCGTGCGGACGAATTGGTCGCGCTCGCCGCGGCCGCGCGCTCCTACTACGCAGGTCTTTTAGGCACGGCGCCCGACGCTCCCGTACGCCTCGTCGCCGTGCGCCGCGGCGCGGGCTTCAGCGAAGGCGGGACGTTGCTGCTCGACGCGGCCGCCTTTCGTCGCCCGAAGGTTGACGCCACGAGCGCGCTCTTGATAGCTGAGTCGGTCGCTCGCCTTTGGGTCGGTGGCGTCGCGCCGGTCAGGGGCGACGGCGGCGGCGTGCTGCACGAGGGCTTGACGCGTTACCTGGCGACGCTCTTTCTGGAAAAACAGTTCGGGCGCGAGGCGGCCGACGCTGAGCGTGCGCGCGAGCGCGTGGCTTACGCGACAATCGCCAGGCGCGACGGGCCGCTGGCGCGCGCCTCCGCGCTCGACCCGACCTATTACAATTCGACGGGCAACAAGGGGGCCATGTTCTGGCGGCTGGTCGAGCGCGCTCTGGGCCAGGACGCCTTGATGACACAGCTTCGCGCCGCGATTCAAAAAGCGTCGGGCAATGCGGAGGGACTGACGCTCGCCTCCTTGCGCGCCGTGCTCGCGGAGCAGGGCGGAGCCCCTTTGAAGAATTTGTTGGATCAATCGCTGGATCAGCCGACCGACATGGACTTGATGATCGGCTTGCCGCAGCAGAGGGGGGCGCAGTGGGCCGTCGCGCTCCGCAACTCCGGCTCTCTGGAAGCGAACGTCACGGTCACGGCGACGACCGCGACGGGCGAGCGCCTGACCGCACAGGCAACGGTCCCGGCACGCAACTTCAGCGAGGCGACTTTCACGACGGCCGCGCGCCTCGCGCGCGTCGAGGTTGACCCGGACAAACTTTACCCTCAGCTTGATTACTCCAACGATGTCGCGCCGCGCAACTCGCAGGTGGAAGACCCTCTAACGGACGCGACCGCAAAGTTCGTCCGGCAGGATTACGCCGGGGCCGAGAGTGCCGCGCGGGAGATGCTTGCCACGTCGCCGCGCATGCAGGAGGCGCGCATCGTGCTCGCACGTTCGCTCCTGGCACAGAACAAAACGGACGAGGCCGAGAAGGAGTTTCGCGCGCTGGTGGAAGACCGGCTGCCCATCCCTCTCGCGCTCGCGTGGGGCAACATCGGACTGGCTGAGATAGCCTTGCGTAAAGGGCA
Organism: uncultured Acidobacteriota bacterium; assembly: GCA_963711585.1. GTDB lineage: Bacteria > Acidobacteriota > Blastocatellia > Pyrinomonadales > Pyrinomonadaceae > QHXM01. The sequence continues at coordinate 82,556 of CAVQEU010000009.1, forward strand.
GGCGGCCGAAGCCGCGCGCCGTTTCGCGGACGCCGTGCAGACCGACGCCGAGTATGCTTCGACGCTCGCCGCGCGCCAGGGCCGCATCCGTGCGGAGGCCGCGGCCAATGCCTCTCCCGCCGTTGACGATTCGGCCAAAACTTTTATCACGCAGTTGGACGCGGCGATCAAGAGCGGAAGGAAAGCAGAGCTTGAAGCGCTCATCACGCCGGGCGAGTTGACGGACTTCGTCGCGGGCATCGTCGGCAGCCAGCCCGAAATCTGGCAGACGCGCGTAGTCCGCACGGAGCAGTTGGACGCGAACCGTCTGGCAGCGGACGTTCAGCTCACGACCAAACAACTGGGCCAGGACGCATCCGGCACGGCCGTTCTCATTCTGGCCCGCGCCGGAGGCGGCTGGAAACTCGACGGGGTCGGATTCTTCGAGGTGCGATAGCAGGTTTCAAATGACTGAGCTGGCGGAGATCGAGCGGCGTGCGGCGCGCGTCAAGCTGCTCCTGATGGATTGCGACGGCGTGCTGACGGACGGGCGCATCACGCTGGTCGGGGACGGCGACGAGGAGAAGAGCTTTCACACACGCGACGGTCACGGGATAGTCTTGCTCCACCGCGCGGGGCTCGCTTCGGGCATCATCTCGGGGCGCACTTCGAGCCTGGTCGAGCGGCGCGCGCGCGAGTTGGGGATGCGCTACGTACGCCAGGGGACCTGGGACAAGATTAAAGACTTCGGCGAACTGCTCGCGGAGGCCGGCGTGACCGAGCACGAGGTCGCCTTCGTCGGCGACGACGTGACGGACATACCCTTGATGCAGCGCAGCGAGCTGGCGGTCGCCGTGGCGGACGCCGTCCCGGAGGCGCGCGCCGCCGCTCACTTCGTCACGCAGCTTCCGGGCGGCCACGGCGCCGTGCGCGAAGTCACGGAGCTGATACTCAAGGCTCAGGGGCGTTGGTCGGAGTTGATGAAACGGTATATCATGTGAACGCTGAACGATAAGCAATGAAATAAAGACCATTGGCTATCCGCGCACACGAGCAGGTGCAAGCTCTCGGTGAATTCAGGAAAATCACCGGCGAAAGATAAGAAAGGTGAGAAGAAATGACTGAAGAAGATCGCCAGCGCACAATGGATTTCATTCTTGAGCAGCAAGCGCAGTTCTCTCTCAACTTGGAATCATTGCGCGAGGCACAAGCACAGTTCTCTATCAACTTGGAGGCATTGCGCGAATCACAGGCGCGCACAGATGCGACCGTTGCGCAGCTCGCCGGGCAGGTTCAGAACATCGCGCGTCAGCAAGAGCATATCAATGAAGTGGTGGCCGTCATTGCTGAATCACAGCAGCATACGGATGAACGGCTGAACGCGTTGATTGATATTGTGCAGGGTGGCCGCAACGGGAATTCTTAAAACATCTAAGCGTCTGGAGAAAGGGTGAGAAATGGTTGATGAAACGCGTCAGGTACTTTTCGTCGAGGACACGGCGGACACGCGCGACCTGGTCGAGTTCAGTTTGCAGAGTGAAGGGTTCGCGGTGGTCACGGCGCAGACGGCCGACGAGGGGCTGGCGCTGGCGCGCACAAAATCGTTCGCGCTGATTCTTCTGGACATCGGTCTGCCCGACAAGGACGGTCTGCAACTGTGCCGCGAGATACGTCACTTCGACAAGCAGACGCCGATCGTCTTCTACACGGCCTTCGCCGAATTGCTAGACCAGGAAGAGGCGAAGAAGGCGGGCGCGCAAGGCACGCTGCGCAAGCCCGAAGACACCGCCCGCCTCGGCGAAGTCGCACGCGGATTGATTGGCGGGGAAATCAGCCTCTCCTGAAAAGGCGTCGGGCCGTCTTCGGTTGACACTCAGCCGCCGGGTTGATTATCTTTCCCGTGCTTTTGAAAAAGTAAGCGCTGGCCGAGGCTTCCACCCTGGCTCTCAGGCATGCGTGGCGTTGGAGACGCAACCATGCACACACGAGAAAAGGGTATTTTGACTGAGGCCAAAATCATGGCCGCCTTAGTCGCTGCGGGTTACATCGGTCTTAATCCCCTTCGGCGACGGTCACAAATGCGATTTTGTGATTGATGATGCGGTCAGCTTGCGGCGCGATGCAGTGCAAGACCGGCAGGGTTAGAAACGGGGCTGTTCATTTCAACAGCCTATAGCACAGCCGGGTAACGGATCATAGCAAAGGTAAGGCTATGAGGGTTGGCAGATTTATTCGCCGTTTTGAATCCGGAGAGTGGTAAGGTTTATTTAGATCCCGGTTGGCGAAGTCGGCGAGACAGAAGTTTCTCCGGCTGGTTCCGACGCTGAACGGACAGAAGCAACACGTGCGGTGGGCAGAGTATTATCTTTTGACAGTATTTAGCCGATTAAATGAGCGGGAGTAGCTCAATGGTAGAGCATTAGGTTCCCAAGCAAAGGGTTGCGGGTTCGAGTCCCGTCTCCCGCTCCAAATTTCTTCCAAAATTCCTTCGTATCGTAAAGAAACGCAGGCCGCGGAGAGCGTATGCATTTAGCGCGCTTTTCGGGGCTTTTTCCGCCGAAAACGGGGCTTTCGGCCCTTCTCGCGTTGGCACATCGGTTGCCGAAATATTGATGGTCAATATTTATTAGCAGGAGGAGAATAACGTGCGTATCAAGCTGATGATTGGGGCAGGCGCGCTGGCGCTGGCTGTGATGGCGGGTTGCGGGGGCGACGCCACCAACAGCAATGCCAACTCGTCGAATATGACGAACAGCAATACACGGACGAGCATGGAGACGACGACTCCGACCACGGAGTACACGACGACGACGACCGAAGAGGCCGGCGTGCAGACGGAGACGCGGACTTACAACAACAACCCGTACATCTCCAAAGTCGTCATCACGACCCGCGCTAACAAGCGCACCGCGCGAGTCACTTCAAAGTCCGGCGAGGAGCGTGACTTGAAGGTCGAGAACGTTGACGACGTGCTGGCGAAGGGCGGCCAGGAGATCGCCAACGCCGCCGGGTTCGTCGGCGATAAGGCCGAAGACGTTGGCGGCAAGGTCGTGGACGTTGGCAAAGAGGCGGCCAATAAAGGCAAAGAGGCTGGTGCTGAAGTCGCGGACAAGACTGAGGACGTAGTCGAAGGTGCCGGCAACCGCGCCAAGAAGGTCGGCGAGAAGACTGTCGAGGGTGCCAAGAAAGTCGGCAACAAGACCGTCGAAGGGGCTAAGAAGGTCGGCGGCGCTGTCAAAGACGCCATCACGCCCTGACGGAAATTTTTAAGGAAAGATTCAAAAGGCAGCCGCAACAAAAGCGGCTGCCTTTTGTTTCTGCTCAAACCTCACCGCTCTCTAATGCTATACTTGCCCGCGGTTCCGACTTGACAGTTCTTCGGACTAGGTTCCCTCGAAGATAGGAGTTGTTGCGACGATGGATACGACACGGTTCACACTGATCTGCCCCTGCTGCGAAGCGACGCTGACGATTGACGCGCAGACGGGCGCGCTCATCTCCCACGAGGAGAAGGCCAAGCCCGTGGCCTCCTTCGACGAAATGCTCAAGGGCCTGGACAAGCAGAAGCAGCAGCGCGAGCAGTTGTTCCAGCAGGAGTTGGGCTCGCTCAAAGACCGCGAGCGGCTGCTCGAAGAGAAATTCCGCGATGCCATGAAGCGCGCGGAGAAGGACAAGGACAAGCCTTACATCAACCCGCTCGACGTGGACTGAAGCGCGGTGAGGGACAGCCCCTCTCGGTGGCCGAGCAACTAAATCGTCTCGCGGACATTCAAACCGCGCAGCTCTCCCGCCCGTTTGTCTTCAAATCCATGGTGGTGACGCGATGAAATCCCTCTTGAAAATATTCTGTCTCTCCCTGTTGCTGGCCGTCTCTGGCTCCGGCGTCGTTTTGGCCCAAACAGACGGGGACGACTGGCCTGACCCGAGCGCGGCCGCCGCGAAACAACTGGGGAGCAAGGACCCGGTCGTGCGCCAGCGCGCCGCCGAAGAGTTGGCCGCCAACTCCGCCGCGAACCAGCGCCGCCTGCTGGAAGGCTACAGGCTACAGGAGAAGAACGCGCGCGTGAGGCTCGCGCTGGACTGGGCGCTCTACCGCGTCGGTAAGACCTCGACCCTGTTTGACGTCGTTCGCGCGCTGGACTCATCACGCGCGGCACAGGCCCGCGCCTACCTCTCCACACTCGAAACGCCCGAACCGCTCTACCTCTTCCTCGAACGCGCGAACGGCATCACGCAAATCGAACTTCTTAGAGTCCTGGCGAAAGTCGGCGACACTGGCACGCTCGACCGGCTCAATCCTTACATCGAATCCCCAGACCCGGAGATTTCCACGGCCGCGCGCAACGCCGCACTTGAAATCGAGCAGCGCCTCAGTCAACAGCCGCCGCCGACGGACACCGTCACTCGCCCCAGGCAAGTCGGGACCGGCGAGGACTCGCCACCGAATTGATTGTCCAACCACGGAGGACACAGAGGAAGACAAAACAATAATCACAGATTTCAAATCCGTGATTTCAAGTCTCCAATTTCAAATCCCTCTCTTCCTCTGTCGCCCTCCGTGGTTAATTCCTGCTTGCCTAACACTCATCCACGGCTATACTGTCCCCTCACATGCACCCGAACCTGCGCTCATTCCTGGATCTGCTCGAACGCGAAAACGATCTCGTCTACATCGAAACGGAAGTTGACCCGGACCTGGAACTGGCCGAAGTCCACCGCCGCGTCATAGAGCGCGGAGGCCCGGCCCTCTTGTTCAAGAAGGTCAAGGGCAGCCGCTATCCAGTCGTCACGAACCTTTTCGGCACGGAGCGCCGCATCGAGCGCGCCTTTGGCCCAAAACCTGAAGCCCTCGTGCGCGAGGCCGTGGCGGTCGCCGAAGCCTTGCTGCCGCCCCGCCCCGCACGCCTCTGGCAGCACCGCGCGCTCGCGCTCGAAGCCCTCAAGCTCGGCACGCGCAACACCAATCGCTCGCCCGTCACGCAGGTCATGGACCGGCCCGCGCGCCTCGATGAGCTGCCCGTCCTGACGACCTGGCAGGAAGATGGCGGCCCTTTCTTCACGCTGCCGCTCGTCTACACTGAGCACCCCGAGACGGGCAAGCACAACCTGGGCATGTACCGCATGCAGCGTTACGACGCGCGGACCACCGGCCTGCACTGGCAGATACACAAGGGCGGCGGCTTTCACTACGACGCGGCCGAGCGCGCAGGCCAATCGCTCCCCGTCACGGTCTTCCTCGGCGGCCCGCCCGCGCTCATTCTCGCGGCGATTGCGCCGCTCCCGGAAGACGTGCCCGAGCTTGTCCTGGCTTCGGTGCTCGCGGGCCAGAAAGTCAGGATGACGAAGAACCCGCTGGGCCACGGGCACAGGCTCGTGGCCGAAGCCGAGTTCGCTCTAGTGGGCCAGGTTCCGCCGCGCGAGCGCAGGCCCGAAGGCCCCTTCGGCGACCATTACGGCTACTACTCTTTGCAACACGACTACCCCGTCTTTCACGTCGAGGCAGTCTTTCATCGCCGCGACGCGATTTACCCGGCGACAGTCGTGGGCAAGCCGCGCCAGGAAGATTTCTTCATCGGCGATTATTTACAAAAACTCCTTTCGCCGCTCTTCCCACTCGTCATGCCGAGTGTGCTGGACCTCTGGTCGTATGGCGAGACGGGCTTTCACTCGCTGGCAGCGGCCGTCGTCCGCGAGCGCTACAAACGCGAAGCGCTCGTCTCCGGTTTCCGCATCCTCGGCGAAGGGCAACTCTCGCTGACGAAGTTTCTGATACTGACAGACACGCCGCAGGATTTGACGGACTTCCCGAAACTGTTGGAGCACGTGCTGGCGCGCGCGCGATTCGAAAGCGATCTTTTCGTCTTCTCAAACATCTCTATGGACACGCTCGATTACACGAGCGGCAAGGTGAACGAGGGGAGCAAGGCGATTCTGCTCGGCCTGGGCGAGGCCGTGCGCGAGTTGCCGCGCGAGTTCAGCGGGGAATTGCCGCGCGGCGTCTCGCGGGCGGAGGTCTTCTGCGGCGGCTGTTTGGTCGTGGAGGGTCTACCCTACGCGGAAGATTCGGAACAGGCCGCGCGGCTCGCGCGTGAAAGTGTCTTCGCGGGGTGGCCGCTCGTCGTCCTGCACGACGACGCGCGGGTGGCGCGTAAGGCTTCCGATTTTCTCTGGGCCACCTGGACGCGCTTCGAGCCCGCCGCGGACATACACGCGGCCGAGGCCAGCGTCGTGCGTCATCACCTTGCCTACACGCCGCCCATCGTGATAGACGCACGCACCAAGCCCGGCTTCCCGGCAGAGTTGATCGTTCGACAAGATATCTCCGAGCTGGTTGACAAACGTTGGCGCGAGTATTTTCCAGATAGACAAAGCTGGGAAGGTGAGTAACTTCCTTAGCGTCTTTGCGCCTTTGCGTGAAATTTCCTCACGCAAAGGCGCAAAGACGCAAAGAAGAAAAGGCAATGACAGCTACACCGTCTCGAATGAAGCGCATCGTTAAAATCACGGCCGCCGCGCTGGCGCTCTTGCTCGTCTCCCTCGCCGTGTGGGCGTTGGTCATCGAGCCGAACCGCCTGGTCGTAAGAGAAGAGACCATCCAGTTGCCGAATTGGCCCGCGGGCTTCGAGAACATGAAGATCGCCGTCCTCTCGGACCTGCACGTCGGCTCGCCGCATATTGGTCGGACCAAGCTGAGTTACATCGTCGAGCAGGTCAACGAGGGCCAGCCCGACTTAGTCGTGCTCCTCGGCGACTTCGTGATTCAGGAAGTGGTGGGCGGGAAGTTCGTCGAGCCGGAGGTCTTCGCAGAAATTCTCAAGGGCCTGCGCGCGCGCCACGGCGTCTTCGCCGTCCTCGGCAATCACGACTGGTGGTACGACGGCCCGCGCGTGCGGCGCGCACTCGAAAGCGTGGGCATACGCGTCCTGGACGACGAGGTGACGCGCATCGAGCGCGACGGCGAGGCGATCTGGCTGGCCGGACTGGCGGACGCCTGGACGAACCAGACGGACATACGCGGCACGCTCGCCCGTGTGACGGACGCGAGCCCCGTCATCGCGCTCACGCACAACCCGGACCTCTTCATTAGAATCCCGCAACGGGTCGTGCTCACCCTCGCGGGGCACACGCACGGCGGGCAGGTCAACCTGCCGTTCCTCGGCCGGCTCCGCGTACCCTCGGAGTTCGGCCAGCGTTACGCCGCCGGGCACGTCGTCGAAAACAATCACCACCTTTTCGTCACCACCGGAATCGGGACGAGCATCATCCCTGTGCGCTTTCGCGTCCCGCCGGAGATAGTTTTCCTGACCCTGAAAACTGTGCCAACGCACACAGAAAGGTGAGGCCGGTTATGAAGTCCGCGCAGCGGGAAACAGATGATGAAGACCTGCCTGTGGTCGAGACGCGGGAGACGGGTTGCTGCATTGTCGGCGGCGGCCCCGGCGGAGCCGTGCTGGCCTTGTTGCTCGCGCGCCGGAACATTCCGGTCGTGCTCCTCGAAGCGCACGACGACTTCGACCGCGACTTTCGCGGCGACACGCTTCACCCGTCCGTGTTGGAGATTATGGATCAAATAGGACTGGCCGACGGCGTGCTACAGCTTCGCCACTCCAAAATCCGAACCTTCAGTTTCACGACCCCCGACGGCCCCGTCACCATCGCCGACCTCGGCCGGCTGCGGACCAAGTTTCCTTTCATCGCCATGGTCCCGCAGTCGAAGTTCCTCGAATTCATCACCGAGGAGGCGAAGCGCTACACGCACTTTCAACTGACGATGGGAGCTAGGGTTGAAGAGTTGATCGAAGAGGACGGCGTGGTGCGCGGGGTGCGCTACCGCGAGGCTGACGGCTGGCACGAGGTGCGCGCGCCGTTGACCGTCGGCGCGGACGGCCGCGGCTCGCGCCTTCGACACCTGACGGGCATGGAGCCCATCAAGACCTCGCCGCCGATGGACGTGCTCTGGTTTCGCCTGCCGCGCCTGGAGACTGACGCGGAGGGCGCGATGGGGCGCTTCAGCCGCGGGCGTCTAATCGTCATGCTCGACCGCCTGGACGAATGGCAGATGGGCTACGTCATCTTCAAGGGCAGCTACAAAGAGCTGCGCGCCAAAGGGCTCGAAGCGTTTCGTGAGGCGCTGGCCGAGGGCGTGCCGGAACTGGGGGACCGCGTCGAGTTGCTGACGGATTGGAAGCAGGCCGCCATCCTCTCGGTCGAATCGTCGCGCCTGAAGCGCTGGCACATTCCGGGGCTGCTGCTCATAGGCGACGCCGCACACGTCATGTCGCCGGTCGGCGGAGTCGGCATCAACTACGCGATTCAGGACGCGACCGTCGCACACAACGTGCTCGCCGGGCCGCTGCTCGCGGGCAAAGTCGAGGAGAAGGACCTGGCTGAAGTGCAGCGCCGACGCGAATGGCCGACGCGAGTCATACAGCGATTTCAAACCATCATCCAGCGTCGCGTCATCGCCGCCGCCCTACAGGCCGGCCAGACCTTCAGGCTGCCGCTCGTCATGCGCCTTCTGCTCAGGATTCCCGGCGTGCGCAACATTCCCGCCCGGCTGATGGCCTTCGGCCTCAGGAGGGTGCGCGTCGAGAATTAGTCATCCCCGGAGGGGATGAACATGATAGCCGGGGGCAAGCGAGTGCGCGCGAGAGCGCACGACGCGCCGCCCCCGGTCAGACGTTGGTAAAAGAATCCGACCCTGAAGGGGTCGCACTTCAACACGGTATGTGCGACCCCTTCAGGGTCGAAATGTATTCTTGCTCTGTTCCGTGGGCGGCGCAAACTGCGTTTGCTTGCCCACGGCTATCGTGTGTGACCCCTCCGGGGTCTTTACTTCGGTAGCTTGATGGTGAAAACCGCGCCGCCCTCGGGTGCGTTGCTCGCCGCGAGCGTGCCGCCGTGGTCCGTAATGACGCGGTGCGCGAGGGCTAGGCCGACGCCGTGGCCTGTTGATTTGGTGGTGAAGAAGGGGATGAAGATACGTTGCAGGTCTTCGGGGCGAATCCCCGAACCCGTGTCCTGAATCTCGATTGTGGCCCAGAATTTTCCAGAGGCGTCACGCTGGTTTGAGCCTCGCACGCTGACGCGCCGAGCTTCGCTCTCATCATCAATTGCCTCGGCGGCATTGCGCATCAGGTTGAGCAGCGCCTGGCGCAGCATGCGCTCGTCGGCGCGAACGTCCGCAAGCTCCCCTTCGATGACCGGCTCGACGCGCCGCTCGTCAAAGAGCGGGCGCAACTCAATCGCGCACTCGGCGATTAACTCGCGGAGCGACACGTCCGCGAGATCGAGTGGCTGCGGGCGCGCGAAGTTGAGAAAGGCCGTCACCATCTCGGAAAGGTGCCGGACCTCCTGCAAGAGCGCGCCGGAAGCCGCGCGGCCGCTTTCGTCCAGTTTCAGATTCTGCATCAACTGCGCGTAGCCGTGCAGCGTAGCCAGCGCGTTCTTAAATTCGTGGGCCAGCCCTGCGGACATCTCGCCCAGGCTTTCGAGGTTCTTCTTGAGCGCGACCTGTTCGCGCAGTTGCAGGACTTCGGTCAAATCCGTCAGCAGACAGAGCGCCCCGCGCGCGCCCTCCGGCCCTTCGGTCAAATCAATCGGCGCGACGGTCACGCCGAGGCGTCGGACCTGCCCCCCTTGCGCGCTCGACATGACCTCCTCGCGCCTGTAGATCTCGCCGGTCTCCAGACACCTCTCGACCATTTCGGCCAGATCGGGCGCGCGTCCCAGAAGCTCGCGCACGCCCTGCCCCTCTGCCTCGCCGTCGGCTTCGATGAGAGCGCGCGCGGGGCCGTTGACGACCGTGGCGCATCCCTTCGCGTCGAAGGCGACGAGGCCCGACGGGACGCTCATCACGATGCGTTCGCTGAAGCGCTCGGCCGAGGCGGCGCGTGCGCGGTCGCGCGCGCTCAAAGCCTCAAGCTCGCGCTGCTGCTCCTGCAACTGAGCGACGACCGTCTGGAAAGTTTCGAGCACGAACTGGCCCTCGTCGCGCGGCTTCGCGGAGCGCGCGGCAACGGGGGCGCGCTCGGCCTCGCCGACCAGTTGGCGGTACGGGCGCAGGAGCCAGCGCAGGAGCACGACGACGGCGAGCAAACTGACGACGAGAATGCCCGTAAAGACGGCGAGCAGTCTTGGCCCACGGGCGGCGGCCGCGTCCGGCGCAAGGAAACTGAGCGCCAGGGCAAACAGGCCCGCGAGCCCGATCACGCCCGCCAACATCAGGAGCACCAGCCGCGCGCGACTTTTCATAAAAGTGCAGAAGTCAGAATTCAGGATCCAGAAGTCAGGAGAAAAGCAGAAGAACGGGCCGCAGCCTTTCATTCTGGATTCTGGATTCTGGCTCCTCAATTCTCGCTTCTTAAAATTGCGACGCATACCACGCGACGATGCGCGAGCCGATGAAGAGGGCGAGGATGGAGCCTGCGCCGAGGAAGATGCCGAAGGGCAGTTCCATCTGCATGTCGCGTTCGCCGCGCCGCACCATCAGGCCCACGCCGGTAATCGAGCCCGACAGCACTCCCAGGAAAATCGTCAGAATCGTCAGCCGCCAGCCCAGGTACGCCCCCACCATGAACATCATCTTGACGTCGCCGAGGCCCATCGCCTCCACCCCGCGCAGGCGCTCCCAGAGCCAGCCCATCAGCCACAAGCTCCCGCCGCCGACCAGCGCGCCAAGGAACGCGCCCGCGAGCGACGCGGCCCACACGGGCCACGTCCGAAATGGCCCATTTATCAGCGAAGGCAGGTCTTCGAAGGCGTGCGGCCCCGTGAGGTAGGGGAGCGCGAGGCGCGCGACGACGGCGAAGACAATGCCCGGATAGGTGATCGCGTTCGGCAACAGCTTGTGCTCTGCGTCAATGAAGATGAGCACGACGAGCGCCGTCACGAAAATCAGGTCGAAGAGGATGACGAAGGAAAGCCCGCCGCGCCAGTAAACGTCAACCAGGAAGACCGCGGCCCAGAGCAGCGCCGTCAGGGCTTCGACCGCGGGGTAGCGCGGCGAGATCGGCGCGCGGCACGCGCGGCAGCGCCCGCGCAGGATGGCGTAGCTGATGATGGGCAAATTGTCGTAAGCGCGAATCTGCGCCTCGCACGAGGGGCAACGCGAGTTCGGGAAGACGATTGACTCGTCGCGCGGGAGGCGATGTATGACGACATTGAGAAAGCTGCCGATGATCGCGCCGAAGACGGCGACGAAGACGCACGTCAGCCAGACCGGCAGCCCGAGCAAGCCTTCGACGAGGAGGAAGCCTGGAAAATGGTTCATATGAAAAAGCGGCTCAGCCGGCGCGCGTTTAATCCGTGGCGAGCTTGACGCGCGCTCCGACCTTTACGCATGATACGGTTTTGTCGCGGTTTGCGGAAGACGAAAAAATCGTGCGGAGGGGAATGTTGAACCGTCGCGGGCCAATTCTCTGGATGATCGCCGCCGGGCTGGTCGTCGTCGCCGTCCTGGCTTACATCCCACACCACATACGCGCGCGCTCGGCCATCTCGAACGCGGTCGCGTTGGTTTCGGAGACGAAACTACAGGAACAGGCCGCGCCGCTTGAGACGAACACGCGTCCGGCCTTCGACGCCGCAGCCTGGTATGTGGCCCACGAGGAGGCGCCGGAGACGCACGGCGTTTTGATAGAGACGCTGGAGGGCCACCGCACACTCGCCTCGCTCAACGCGGACGTGACCTTCAACCCCGCCTCGCTCGTCAAACTCTCCACCTCGCTCGTCGCGCTCAAGAAATTGGGCCGGGACTTTCGTTTCCAGACGCGCGTCTTCGTTGACGGCACAATCGACTCGAAGGGGACGCTCGAAGGCAGGCTCTACGTCAACGGCAACGACCCGACGTTCGGCGACGCCGCGACGAATCTCATCGCCAAAGAGTTGGACGCGCGCGGCGTCAAGCGCCTGAGCGAAGTCGTTGTCTCACCCGGATTCAATTTCAACTTCAGCAACTCGGCCGAAGAATCCGCCACGCGGCTCGTTAAGATTCTCAAGCTCGGCAACCCGAAAACCGTCGTCGCGGACGAATCGGCCGGGCGGCTCCTCACGGTCGTCAAATCGAACCCGCTGAGCGACGTGCTGCTCTACATGAACGCGCGGTCGAGCAATTACATGGCCGACAAGATAGGCGCTCTCATTGGCGGCGCTGATGGCGTCAGGCAATTCCTGATTGACGAGTTAAAACTCTCGGCGGACTACCTGACGCTCGCTACCGTCTCGGGCCGCGAGCACAACCGCATGACTGCGCGCGACGTACTGATGGTGATTCGCGCGCTCATCGAAGAGGCGAGGCGGCAGGGACTTGAGCCCGCGGACATCATGCCCGTGGCGAGCGACGACGCGGGCACGCTGCGCCGCCGCCTGGCAGGCACGGGGTTGGAGGGCGCGGTCGTCGCCAAGACCGGCACGCTCACCGCCGAAGTTGACGGCGGGATGACGAGCTTCGCCGGCATCGTCTACACGGAAGATCAAGGACCAATCCTCTTCGCCATTCTGGCACAGGGCAATCGCATCTGGGACAACCGCCAGCTCGAAGACCAATTCCTGGCCGAAGTCGTCAAGGCGCACGCCAGGCCGCGCGTCATCGCCGGCCCGACGCCACGCCGACTGCTCCCGTCAACCAACGTCGTCACGAGCGCCGAGTAAGGTGACTCGAACTCCCTTCGCGTCTTTGCGCCTTTGCGAGAAAAAGCTTTTCTCACGCAAAGGCGCAAAGATGCTAAGAAAGAGACCTGAAAGATGAGTGAAAACAGGCTGGATGTGATTACTGCCGACGCGGTCCCTGAGGCTGTCGTTGACCCCGCGAGATTGCACGAACAGCCTTTCGACGAGTTGGCCGTCACGCTCTCAGGTGGCGGTTACCGCGCCGCAGCCTTTCACCTCGGCGTGCTCGACATGCTCCACCGCCTCGGTCTTCTACAGTCCGTGCGCGTCCTCTCGACCGTTTCGGGCGGGACGCTGACGGGGATGAAGTACGCGCTGAGCGTGGTCGAGGGTGTCGGCTTCGAGGATTTTTACAAAGGCTTCCGAGACTTTCTCACGGACAACAACGTCATAGGTGACGCGCTCGGCGACTTTCAGGACCGGCCGGGGACTCCCTTCGAGGGACAAATGCCCAGCCTGATACGCGGCGCGGCCAGCGTCTACGCCTCGCCCGCTCTCTTCGGCGATAAGCGCTTAGACGTTCTGCTCTCCGACCAGACCTCGCACCTCAAGGAAGTCTCCTTCAACGCCACGGAGTTCAGCACCGGCAACTACTTTCGCATGCAGCGGAGCGAGAGCGCGGCGGCCGACATCGGTAACGAGAATTTTAGTGTGAAGAGGGAAGTGGCCCGCATGATGCGATTGGCGGACATCGCCGCCGCGTCCTCCTGCTTCCCTGGGGCCTTCGAGCCGATTCGCTTCCCGGACGACTTCCTGTGGCCCAAAAATTTGGAGGAAGTGCGCAATGATCTAGGCCCCAGGTTCAAGAGCTGCGTGGCGCTGATGGACGGAGGCATCTACGACAATCAGGGCGTGGACAGCGTGCTCACGACCTACAGGCGCAAGGGCAACAAGATCGGCCTCGTCCTCATCTCCGACACCAACCAGCGCAGTCCCGTCTCAGACACAGGCACTCCAGCTTCGACCTCGGACGCGCGCAAGCCACAGCGCGACCCGCTTTTCGATTTCAAGCCCGAGAGGCGGCGCGGCCATCTGAAACTTGGCACAATTAACATACTGGCGTGGGTCGCCTTTATCCTCTCGGTGCTGTCGTTTGTAGCCCTGCTGGTCGCGGGGTGGCGCTCCGCCCAGGCGCACGCGGCCGCGCCGGGCGGGTATCGCTCGGGCGACATCTTTTTGGACTTCCTGCTCTACGGCTTCCCGCTCCTGCTCTCGGCGGCCGTCGCCGTCGGCCTCTTCTGGCTTCGCCGCCGCGCAGAGGAAGGGCAAAAAAGTGTCGCCGAGTTGACGACCATAGACTTATGGCCCTACGCCAGAACTCTGACCGCCTCGGAGTTGATTTACCTGATTAGCGGGCGCGCCCAGTCCAGCCTCGCGCTCACGTCGTCCGTGTTCATGAAGAGGGTCCGCGACCTGATTTACAGGGACGTTAATGTTTATGCGCTGTACGAGGGCCGCCAGTTCTCGAATCTGATTTACGACCTGGACGACACGGGCAAGTTCAGAGATGAGGTGGTCGAAAAGCTCAAGCCGGAGGAGTTGAGCGGGCTGGCACGCGAGGCCGAGGGCGTGGCGACGGCGCTCTGGCTCAAAGGCCCCGAAGACCTCAAGAACCTGATCGCCTGCGGGCAGGCGACCACGTGCTTCAATCTCATGCGCTACATCCTTGAGAGCCGTGCGGCGCAACTCGCCACGCCCGGCTCGCGCGAGGCAGAGATTTACGCGCTCGCCGACCCGCTCTGGCAGCAATTGAGAGCCAACCGCTACGCGCTCTTACGCTGACCGCCCGCGCTTGAATCGGTTCGTTATTGAGTGTCGGGCGAGGCTGTGATGGTTAGCTCTACGCTGGCGTGCTGCTGCCCGTCGTGCGGTCGGACTTCGAGGAGCAGTGTTACTTCGAGTGCGTTGGATGGCGTGTTGTGTGTTCCGGCGAGAGAGATTCGCGGGCCAGTCAGGAGTGTGTGTGGGGAAGAGAAGGCAGGCGCGTCCGGGCTCGCGTGAGCGTCGTCCGTCGCGGCGTCTTGTGTCGCCGCGTTGACCGCATCGGCGGCGACAAGCCTTCCGGTGGCACGCGCGCCCGTCACGCGCATCACGCTCAAAGACCCGTCGCTCAACTCGGCGGAAGCCGAGAGCTTAAAGCCCGCGTTGGATCGAAGCTGTAAGGGGATGCCGACGAGTCTGACCTCGCCGCCTGCGACTGAGATTGAGAGTCGAACGGTGTGAGCGTTTGCCTGAGTGTGTGTGACGCGAACATTGCCCGCGGAGAGCGGCGCGCCGGGTGCGACGTTGAGGAAGACCGCCCGGCTCACCTGACCGCTGACCGTTACGGAGCCGGAGCCTGATTGGCCCGCCGCATCGTGCGCGAGAAGGATTGTCACGGCAAAAGAGAGAGCTACGAAAGAGCGCATGATTAAATGGGCCAGAATAATCTGGCCGCCGGTAAACAAAGGGCCGCGCGAAAGAGAGGCCCGAGCCGGCCCCTTCATCGGCGAGATTCACCAACTCTATTTCCTTCCTAAAAAGGATGAATCGGCGGCCGTTTCTATAAAACCCACACGACGACTGACAAAAAGTCAGGCGGCTGACAAAACGTCGGGACGGCCTGTCAATCGAACCGCTCCGCGCGATCCGAATCCCCGTCCCCGCCCCGACAACTCTTTATATTTCCTCGCTTAGATAAAGGCCATCTGCGGGCCGCGCGCGGCACGCGGGTTGTTATCGTCTTCACGGCAGAATCCTTCTTCGGAGGCTGTGGCTTGCCGACGCCCCGACCGCTCACGAACTTTCGACGATAACCGCACCAGTGGACATTTCTAAATCATTCAGAGCTGCCATTGCCGTGTGCCTCGCCTGCGCGCTGGTTTTTTCCGCGACCGCAGGCTCGGTCGTCCGCGCCGCAACCTTCCGCGCGGGCGACGAAAAGGAAAGTGAAAAACCGTCGAACAATTCTTCGCCGACCGCTCCCAACACAACTGGCACAGCCGCGCCCGGCCAGCCGCAGCCGCAGCCGCAGCAGACCACCATCATCGTTGACGGGCGGACGCTGACGGGGCCGCAGAGCTTCCCGCAGCAGCGCGGCGGCCGCCTCTTTCTTCCCGTCACGAGCATCGCGCGTGCACTCGGCGACGTGGTCACGGTTGACGCGGCCGCGCGGACAATCATCGTGCGTCGCCAAACTGGCACAGTCGCCGAATTCAACGCGCAGCTCAATCAGGTCAGCGAGAACAACTCCCTAATCCTCTCCACGTCGGGCACGGCGGACATCGTCTTCCCGCCGAACGCAGACGAGTTGATGCTCCCCGTCGAGATCGTCTCGGCCCTGCTGGACGTTTCCATCAACACGGACGAAGCGGCCCGCGCCGTCCGCGTTACGCGCGGGCGCGCGCGCGCAGAGACCGTCAGGGTCGGGGCGCAACGCTCAGCCTTCGAGCTTTACCAGATTGACTACGACTACAACCTCAACCGCTATTCTTCCTCCTCCAACCAGAGCCTGACGCTCAGCGCCGACGGCCGCATCGGCGATGGCAGGTTTCATCTGCTGACGAATTCCAGCGTCGGCACGGGCCGCCCGTTCGGCCTGCTGCGCAACGTCACGCTCACCTACGACCGTCCCAACGGGCAGCGCTTCATCGGCGGAGACTTCGGAACTGGCACAGACCTGCTGTTCATGTCTTCGACCGTGCGCGGCGTTTCGGCACAGCTCCCCGTCCGCGGCGTGCGCCTGACGGCCTTCGCGGGCCGCGCGGCTTCGGGCGTTTCGCCGTTTCGGCCGCAGTTCCCGCTCATCCCGGACGCGGAGCTGCCCGAAACGATTCAACCGAATAAGCTCAGGTATGACACGAACGTCTTCGGCGCGTATGCGACTTTCGGCCCGTCGGCCGGAGCATCCCGCAGGTCCGACCAGTTGCTCTTCTCCGCGGGGATGATCAGTTTCAACGGCCCCGGACGCAGCGGCCAGATGTTCACGGGCAGCGCACGGTACGCTTCACAGCGCGCACGCTTCCAGGGCGACATCGCCGCGGGCCGGTTCAGGGGAACGCAAGGCGACGGCTCCCGCGTGAACAGCACGGCGATGGCCGCAGACCTCTCCGCCTCTTACGACCTGAGCGAGCGCCTGACCGTTCAGGGCCGCTACACACACGTCGGCGCAAATTTTCTTGGCCCACAAATGGGCTTGCACGAGCCCATCAAAATCGCTTCAGCCGGCGTAACGTGGCGTCCCTTCCAGTGGCTCGCGGCCTCCATGACGGGAAGCTCGTCGGCGCGGCCGAACGCTCTGGGGCAGCGCGAGCGCTTCATCGCCACCACCGTTAACATCACCCCGCGCGGCCCCTGGCCGACCATCTTCTTCTCGCACACGCAGAGCGGCACGACGCAGTCCGGCTCGGGCGCGTACACGCTCGTCAACGCCTCGAAAGATTTCTCGCGGTGGCGTCTGTTCGTGAACGCGACGAGGATTAAAACTATTGGCCCGGCGTTCCTCAACGCGCAGGTCGGCGCGAACGTCCGCGTGGGCGAGTACAACAATTTCCAATTGAGCCAGTCGTTCGGCAGCCGTGGCACGCTCAGCGGCGCGGCGGACTGGAACGTGCAGTCATTCTTCAGCCAGCGTATCAGCCTCGGGGCCGGCTTTAGTTACAACCGCGCGGAGGGTACGCCCTTCACGACCACCGAACGACTGTTCGCCTCGGCGCGGCTGCCTCGTCAGAGCACGCTTCAGTTGACCTACTCGCAGGGGCAGACAGGCCCGCAAATCCTGCTCAGTCTGCGCGGCCCGCTCCTGCGCGCGCGGCGCGCGGAGGCGATTGCTTCGGCCACAATCAGTGAACTCAACTCTTACGGCGCGTTCCACGGCCGCGTCTATCAGGACGTGAATCTGGACGGGCAGTTCGACGCTGGCGTGGACAAGCCGCAGGCGAACGTGAAAGTGCGCGTGGACGGCAGCCGCTACGTCGTCTCGGACGCGGAGGGGCGATATACGATTGACAACGTGCGCGTCGGCGAGCACCAGATTCATCTGGACCTCTTGTCGGTGCGCGCGGACCTGACGCTGCTGGACGAAGCGCAGCAGGCGGCGATGCTCCAACAGGGCCGCGATTCTATCGTTGACTTTCGTCTGGTCCGCACGGGGCGCGTCACAGGCGTCGTCTGGTTGGACACGAACGGCAACAATCTGCTTGACGAAGGCGAGCAGCCGCTCGCGGACGTGCGCGTCGTGACGGGCAGCGGCCGCGACACGCTGACGGACGAGAACGGCGTCTTCATGATCGGAGACCTCCCGCCCGGCGAGCACGCCGTCCTGATTGACGAAAAGACTTTGCCGGAAAAGACCGTCTCGACCGCCGGCACCCTCTCCGTCAGAGTCCTCGCCGGCAGCGAGACCGCAGGCGTCAACTTCTACATCACCCCCGCCCCACCCGAAATCAAGAGATTTCCGTCAACAGGGAATTAATGCAGTGATAAGTGATAAGTGATAAGTGATAAGAACGAGCTTTTACTCATCACTTATCACTTATCACTTATCACTGCATTTCTATTGACTCTTACTCCGCTTTTACATATCGTTCACGCGCGAAGTTAACTGCTGAATCCTCCGAGTCCGTAGCTGCCGCGTAACTCCTCTATTCAGCCTTCCGTTCAACTCATGTTGACCGAAGCGTTGCCGCAACGGCGCGTTTAGTCAACTGCTTCCTGAAGGAGACTAAAATGAAGCGACTATCCCTCCCTTTATGCCTCCTCGCATTGTTACTCTGCGCAGGCGTTGCCCATGCTCAGAGCTACCAGATTATCAGCACGGAAAGCTCGACCGTGGCGAACAATTTGACCAGGACCGTGACGACCGTCCAGTTCGGGAGCAATCCGCTTAATCGCTTCCTGATGACGCGGGTGCGCAAAAACGTCCCGGACCAAGCCCTGAAAGGCACGATTCTACTGCTGCCGCCGCTCGGGAGCGGGTTCCAGAATTATGAGGTCGGGGACGACGGCAACTACGAGCGGTCGTTCGCGGGATTTTTCGCCCGACGCAATTACGACGTCTGGGGCTACTCGCAACGCGTGCAGGGCATCGCGGCAGGCTCGTGTGAGAGCAACGTTATTGATTGCTCTGTGATGGCCGATTGGGGAATACAGACGATGCTCGACGACGTCTCTTTCATCAGGCAGCAGATTGAGACAGCACATCCGGGCCAGAAGCCTGTCATCGGTGGCCTCTCTCTGGGCAGCATCGCTTCGATTGCGACGATTAATGCGCACCCGACTGAGTACGCGGGCGCAATCCTGATTGAAGGGACGCTCTACGACGAGAACGCGGACGTGCGCGCCATCAATGCCAACTTCTGCGCGGTCTTCGAGAATCTTTTAGCCAACGGCGTCGTTTACGACGGGCAGGGGCTGCCGGGCTTCAAGCTGATTAGCCATCTGGCGGATATTGACCCGGAGGGGCTCTCGCCGCTGCCGGGCTTTCCTCCGGGCTTCACCAACCACCGTGCATTCGTCGCCGCCATGTCGGCCTCGCCACTCTCGCCGACGACGCCTCGCCCAGGCTACTTCTTTCTGGCCGGCAGCGTGGCAGAGGACAGGTTCTTTTTTGTGAATGAGCCGTTGATTCACGCAAACATCGCGACGTTCGTTGACTACGTCGCCAATCGAACTGTCCGCGACGTGAATTGCGGCCTCGCGGGTGAGAGAACTTTCACGGACAACCTGGACAGCTTCGACGGCCCGGTCATTGTATTTGCCGGCGGAAACGGTTTTGGCACAGCCATGACCGACACGGCGAATCTGATGACTTCGGCCACGATCACGCTCAACTTCAACGCAGCCTACGGGCACGTTGACCACGTCTTCTCGAATAATCACCTGCACGAGGTAGAGCACCCCATCTTGCAGTGGCTACAGAGCGTGGGGAACTGATAAGCGGCGGTAATGAAACGCTAGTTCGTCCCGACAGGGACGAAACGAAAATAGCCCAGCAATTTATTGCTGGGAATAGGACGATAAAAATGTTGAGTCCCGTAGGGACGGCTGAAGAGTTCAGTCGTCCCTACGGGACTCAGTTATTGTTTCCATTCTACACCCAGCAATGAATTGCCGGGCTATTTTCAGTCGTCCCTGACGGGACTTTTGGACTTTTCAATCGGGTCGCTTGCTTGATGCCGATGTGCCTGTGGCGTTCTCTTTGTTCTCTTTGACAGTCAAATCGGTGACGCCTTCCGTGACCTTGCCGCCGTCCTGAAAATCCACCCTGTATTTGACGGTATATGTTCCGGGCGCGAGCGCCTTTTCGATGACGAGCGGCTGGCTCAGGGTCGAGCCGGCGAGGACGGGGAGCGCTTCGCCTTCGGGTAACTCGGCGACTGTGTGGCCGCCCGCGTCAACGACCTTGATCGAGGAGATGGGCCGGACCACGCTGTTGCCTTCGTTCCTGAGCGTCGGCGTGACGACGATCCCGCGAGCGTCCGTCCGCGCCTGAAGATTCGCGAGCGTGCCGCGGCGCGTGGCGCGCGGGACGGTGATGTAGAACATGGAGGCCATGCGAAAGCGCATCACCATCTGCCGCGCGTTGCGGTTCAGCTTGATGGTGTCGGGCCTCTGTTCCACTATGAGCGCCGCGAGGTGGTCGCCGGGCGTTGCGTCTTTTGGCACAGTGATGGTGACGCGTATGGAGTGCGTCTGGCCGGGCTGGACGGTGACCTCCGCCGGGCTGTAGATGATCCACGGCGAAGCGGATAGGGGGCGCGCTCCGGCCTTGTAAAATCCAAGCTCGCCTTTCTCGTTCATGTCCCAATCGTTGAGACTCGCCACGAGGCGGTAGGGCTGCGCGTCAGCACGCGACGTGTGGTAATCGAGGTTGACCACGACGGTCGTCTCCGAGCCGGGCGTCATCTCAAGCTCAAAGCGCGCAGGGGCGAGCGCTATGCCGTCGCCGCTCTGCCCGGCGGCGGGCGCATTCTGTGCCAGCGCGTGCGGCGCGGCGACGAAGAAAAGGACGAGCAGGGGGAAGAGCAGCGTGGAAATCTTTTTGAGCATGTCTGTTTTCCGAAGAATCATCTAGCACGGGACGTTCGGCCCGGCCGAGATGGTGAAAGTAATCGTCGCGCTGAACGTACCCGAGGCGTAGAACTGCGGCTTGATCGTGAAGATGGCGTCGAAGATGTAGCCGTTGTCGTTTTCGTGCTTGGTAACGCTCCCCTTGGTCAGTCTCGGCCCGCTCAGGATGACTGTGGCGCCGCTGACGTTCTGTAGCGACGACGTGTAGGCGGCACGGCCGTTCGCGTCGAGCGTCACGTTGAAGGAAGGATCGTTGTTGAAGGGGGAGCGGAAGAGGTGTTGGCTGCGGTTGCAGTCCTGCGACTTGTTCCCCATCTGGCGAATGTCTTCGACCCCGAAGCCTATGTCGGAGCGCTGCACGGCCTGCGTGTTAGCGTTGAACGTGCCGGCGATGGAGACGGTGACCTGGTACGGGTCCGTGCTGCGTATAGCAATTGGCACAACTACCTTGACCAGATTGTTGATGTTGGCCGGGGAAACTTCGCCGAAGTTGACGGTGACGACGAGGTCCTGAGTCGTGCTTGAGCTGCCCGTGACGGAGCCGCCGAGCGCGCCCGTGATGGTCGGCTGGCCGCCGCCGCTGAGGTCGAAGGTCTGCGCCGAAGCCGAAACCGCGGCCGCCGCGAGCAGCAGGCAGGTGTAAAGAGCGATTGCGATGGCGCGTCGCTTCATAATCGTTTGGCCCAAAATCGAAGGGGCTCGGGCCGGGGCGTCTCAAGGTTAAATAAGCCTCAAGCGCCGTCGCGCACAGATGGGAGCGACGGCGCTTGATTCGACCATTCAATAAACTAGCGGGGCGAAAACTTCGGCCCGCGTCTCTTACGGAGCGGCGATGGTGAAGGTCGCGGTGGCCGTCGTCGTGCCGTTCTCATAGAACTGGGGCTTGACGGAGAAGATCGCGGGGACCGTCAGCCCGTTGGTGTTGGCCCTCGGGACGGCGTTCAAAATCCGCGCGCCGCTCAGGACGGACGAGGACGAGGAGAAGGCTCCGAGGTTCGACTTGCCGGCAGCATACTCGAAGCGGCCGCTCGTGCCGTTGACAGCGCCGTTGGCGGGGAGCGTCGGGTCGCCGAGGGTGGCGTTGGTGTCTGTGCCGGTCGTGTGAACGCCAGTGGCGCTCGAACGCGAGAAGGAGCCGATGCCGAAACCGATGTCGGCGGCGCCGATCTTCTCGGTGCTCGACCCTGTGCTCGACACAACCGCGCTCAGCGAGAGGACGTAGTTGGCGTTGCTGCGCATCTTGAGTGGCACGGAGGCCGTCACGAAGCTGTTGGTGTTTGCGGGGCCGAGTTCGCCCAGGTTGACGACGACCGCGAGCGCGCTGTCGGCCACGCCGTCCGTGGTGACGCCGCCGCCGGAGTTGCCGGAGAGCGTGACGGCTCCGCCGGAATTCAACTCGACGAATTTCGAGACCGTGCCGCTCATCGTCACCGTGCCGCTGGTGTTGACCTGCGCGGAGGCGACCGCCGCGGTCATCACGAAGAGGGCGGCGACGAAAGTGAACTTGAAGAGGTTCTTGACTGAATTAAGCATGACTTCTGACGTTTCTCCTTAAAGGGGGGTTCGCTTCGGGCATGTTGGGAGCCCTGCGTAGATTTTCAAAGTGAAGGTTACGTAGGCTCCTACCCAGGCAGTAGAGACCCGACCACCGCCGTCATCTTACAAGCGGTGTGCCGCGTGTCGAGAGAGAATCAGAGTCAATTTGTAACTGAGGAAATAATAGCGCTTGGCCTTTGAGGTGACCGCCGGGCCATCTCAAAGCGCACCTCCGACGGGCGGCCGAGGTGACAGATGGGGGTGAAGTTTTGTCAGCCCTACTGACGTTTTGTCAGTGAGCAGGGGCCGCGCTGGCGGGCGCGCGCCGGCAGTCGAAATCGCCCGGGCTGTGGAAAACTTTTCTAGTTTTGGCACAGCCATTCCAGACTGAAATTTGAACCTGTTCAGCCGCCGCGGGGCGTGCTACAATCCATCCCATGCAGGACATTCTGAGGCATCAGCGCTTCACCCGAGAGCTGGGGCGTTTCTCTGACAGGCTCGACGACCTGATGCTGGAACTGCGCCGCTTCGAGCCGGCGCACGTTCCGGCGGAGCTGCTTGATGAGATGGCGAGCACCCTGGGCGAATTGATGCTCGTGCTCATAGAGCACAAGAACAGCGACGGCGCGAAGACCTCCACCGGCCGCGCCGCCTCCGACGCGCAGCACCTCAGAGAAGCCGTGCGCCTGGGCCAACTCCAACACAACCAGATCACCGAAGCCCTCGGCACACTCCGCCAGGAACTCGGCGTCGTCATCCACGAAGACAAGCAAGCAGCGTAAAAGCAGTGATGAGTGATAAGTGATAAGTGATGAGTTAAAGCAACCGCCTTTACTTCATCACTTATCACTCATCACTCATCACTGCTTTTCTATATTCTTCTTCTGCATTTCCCAGAGCATGAGGTGTTTGAGGAAGGCGTGGTGTGCGGCGAACTTTGCGATGGCGAAGCCGGGGAGGCCGTCGCGGAAGCCGCCTTTGAGTAGGTAGCTGCGGATGAAGGCGGCCGGGCCGGCTGTGGCGATGCGGAGCGCGCTGGTCCTGCGACCCTGCTCGAACATCTGTAGCGCGGCGAGCGGGGCGTAGCGCTCACCAATCATGCGATGGTGGTGGGCGGCGTCGCGGACGCTGTAGTGCAGAAGGTCGCCCGCGAGCGTATCGGTGCGCGCGCCCTCGTCCATCTTCACGGACTCGTGGACGTGCGCGCCACGCCAGCGCCCGCGCGCTCTGTGATAAAGACGTAGCTGATGATCCGGATACCAGCCGCCGCCGCGAATCCAGCGGTTCATGTAGAAGGAGCGGCGCGCGACGCGGTAGCCGTCCGCGAGCTTCGTCTCCTCCGTGTAAAGCAAATCCTCTACAGAGTGGCGCAACTCTTCGGAGACGCGCTCGTCCGCGTCCAGGCTGAAAACCCAATCGTGTTTGGCTTCATCTGCGGCAAACTGTTTCTGCGCGGCGAAACCGGGCCAGGCGCGGCGGATGACGCGCGCCCCACACTCCTCGGCTATCTCGCGCGTCGCGTCCGTTGACTCGGAATCCACCACCAGAACCTCGTTCGCCCAGCCGACGGATTCGATGGCGGCGCGGACGTTCGACGCCTCATTGAAGGTGATGATGGTCGCGGAAATCTTCATCAGGAGTCAGAATACAGGAGTCAGAAGTCAGGAGAAAAGAAAAGCCGTCCATGCTGTTCCTCCTGACTTCTGACTTCTGACTCCTGACTCCTGACTCCTAAGGTGCGGTCGGGGTTTCGACCACGATGTTGTTGGCGCGGAGCGTGGTCGAGGTGGCGCGTTGCAGGTCCGCGAGCGCTTTGTTGTAGTCGGTCTCGGCGCGGAGTTCGAGGTTGCGCGCGTTCGCCAGTTGGTTCTCGCGCTGGAAGAGCAGGAACGTGGTCGAGCGCCCGACCTGGTAGAGCCGCTGCTCGCCGGCGAGCTGCAATTCTGCGTTCTCGCGTGCGGAGCGAGCGGCCAGCACGCGGCGACGCGCCGTCTCGACGGCCTGCGCCGAGTTGCGCACCTCGACCTCTATGGTCTGTTCCTGTATGCGCGTCGTCGCTTCGAGCTGGTCACGTTGGATGCGAGCGCCCGCGAGGTTCGCTTCGGCAGTACGGTTGCGCAGCGGAATCTGAATTGACACCCCGGCGACGAGGTTGCGCGTGTCGAAGCCGAAGAGGTTGCGGAGCGTGCGCCCGTAGCCGCCGACGAGGTTTGCCGGCACACCGCTATCAGTCGTGATGATCGGCACGGTTGCGGGGCCGAGCCCCTGGCCTGCGCGCAGGATGTTGATCTGGCTGAGGAGGAACGCGTTGACGCTCGCCTCGGCCGGGCCGGCGATGAGCGGGAATTCACCGCCGGTCGAGACGGGCGTGCCGGCGAGGCCGGTCGTCGCCAACGTAGCTTGCAGGTCAATGCGCGGGCGCGTCTGGTTTTTGAAGTACTGCAAGTCTATCGAGTTGATCTCGCGGCTCAGGTTGAGGCGGCGAAGCTCGGGTCGGTTGGCGCGCGCCTCTGTGAGCGCGTCCGTCAGGTTGACGGGCGTCGTGTCGAAGGTCGGCGCGTCGGTCGGCGTCAACTGTGCGGACCACTCGCGCGACTGCGAGTCGCGCAGGATCAACTGCTTGAGATTGTTCTCGGCGACGGTCACGCTCTGCGTGGCGAGCAGCACGTCCGACTCGCGGCTCGAAAGCTCCGTCTGAACTTCGGCGCGCTCTAAGCGGGGCGACCGCGCCCGCGGCGATCTGCGCCTCGACGCGGCGCAAGTTCTCGCGCGTCAGGTTGAGATTGGCGATCTGGTTCTGCTGGTCGCGCAGGGCGAAGACCAAGTCCCAGTAGGCGCGCTGCACCAGCGTGATGACCTCAATGGTGCGGCGGCGGAACTCCGCGTCGGATTGTTCGAGCCGTTTGCGCTGGATGCGAATCTGGCGGCGGTTGTTGTCAATCGAGCGGTCGCGCCAGAGCGGCTGCGTGAAGGTCACGCCCGCGCTCGAAGAGTAGACGGGGTTGAGCACGTTGAAAGCCGAGTTGGTCGTCCGGCGGTTGTTGTTGAAGAAGAATTGGTAAGTTCCGCCGCCGACGCCGAAGGACTTGCTGATGCTGTTGTCGAAGCGAAAGTCCGTGGTCGTCAGCGTCCCGCTCTGGTCCTCCGCGCCGCCGAGCGTGCTCTGCTGCGACTGAACGATGTTGTTAATCTCTGGGTTGAAGTTGAGCACGGGGTCGTAGACGCCGCGGAAGGCGCGGAGCGTGGTCTCGGCCAGTCGCACGTCGTCGCGCGCGACCTCTATTTCGTTGTTATTTTCGAGCGCCTTGCGAATTGCCTCGTTGAGCGAGAGCGGCAGCAGTTGGTCGCTCTGCACGCCGAGCCTGGTGAGTACGGGCGGAGGCGGCAAAGGGTGCGGCTCGGCCGCCGGGAAGGTCGGCTCGCGCGGCTCCTGTATGGTGTCGGGCGCAGAAGTTGACGGCGTCGAAGTCGTGTCCTCAGGCGTCTCGCTCGGCTCAGACGGCAAAGCATCGGAGGGCGTGGGCATGGGGGTCGCGTTGGGCGCCTGGGGCGTCCCCGTCTGCGGTGAGACGCTCGTGCCGGGAGGCGCTTGCGGCGCGGGGCGCTGCGAGCCCGGAGGCGCTGTCGGGTCGGGCGTGACGGGCCGCACCTGTTCGGGGATAGGCTGGTTGCGCTCCGTGCCCGGCGGGCGCGTGGCGTCCTGTTGCGTGGGGCTGGCCGGCGGCGGCGTCGGCTGAGGCGTCTGCGCGCGGGCCGCAAGACCGGCGCTACAAACCAGCAGCACGAGCACGAGCAGTGGGAAAGCGCGGGGAAGATTCTTCGTAGACATCTAACTGAAAACTCCTTGGGTCAGACAAGAGAAACGAGACCGAAAGCGTATAACTGATTCGCCCTAAAGACAAGACGCCCTGAACCACAAGGCTACTACGTGAAGCGCGCACAAGCGGTTTCAAAAAGCAGTGGGCAGAAGGCAGTAGGCAGTGGGCAGTAAGTAAGCTGTAAGCCCCGTCAGGGGCGATTGATAATAGCCCGGCACTGAAGTGCTGGGGATGCGAGCGAAATTTTAATAGCGAGTCCCGTAGGGACGACTGAACGTGGGCCAACCTTTCTTCAATCGTCCCTACGGGACTCAATAAAAATTTCTGTCTCTCTTCCCAGCACTCAAGTGCTGGGCTATTTTCATCTGCCCCTGACGGGGCTTAATGCTTACCAAACACCCAGTGACCACTGTGTTAAGATGTGGCCCACTCGCTCTTCGCAGCTAAGGGATATGCTTACTGCTGGCACAGTCTTGCAGAATCGCTACCGCATCGTCCGCCAGTTGGGCCAGGGCGGGATGGGGACCGTCTACGAAGCCGTGGATGAGCGTGTCAGCGCCGTCGTCGTCGTCAAAGAAGCCAACCAGGCCACGGACGAGAGCCAACGCCGCGAGTTCGAGCGCGAGGCCCGTCTCTTAGCCAACCTCCAACACAAGACCCTGCCCAAAGTGATGGACTACTTCGTCGAGGGCCGGACAGAGTACCTGGTCATGGAGTACGTCCCCGGCTACGACCTGGCGGAGTTATTGCGTCAGGCGCGGCTCACCCTTTCACCTCAAGGCGGTGCTGCGCTGGGCCGACGAATTGTTAGGCGTACTCGAATACCTGCACGGATTGAACCCTCCGATCCTGCATCGTGACATCAAGCCGTCGAACCTGAAGCTGACGCAGCGAGAGGATATTTACTTGCTGGACTTCGGGCTGGCGAAGGGTGCGACGGGCAAGATGACGATGACGCTCGCCAGCCGCAGCGTCCATGGGTTCACGCCCGTCTATTCGCCATTGGAGCAGATTGCGGGGCAGGGGACCGACCAGCGCAGTGACTTGTACGCGCTCGGGGCGACTCTGTATCACCTACTCACAGCTACTCCTCCGGTGGACGCGCCGACGCGCGACGAGCAGTTGGAAGATGAGAGGCCGGACCCGCTACAGCCGATCCGCCAACTCAATGCGAAGGTGCCGGAGGCGGTGGCGGAAGTGATTGAGCGGGCGATGGCGGTCAAGCGAAAGATCGGTTTCGAGAGCGCCGCCGTCATGCGCCAGGCGCTCGCAAGCGCCGCGGGTGAAGCATCGCTAGAGGGCGGCGCGGTCCCACAGGTCGGCGCATTGGGCGCATCGCTCGATGAACGTGACGCCTTGAAATACGCGCCGCCGACGGCCGCCCCGGTTCACGGCTTAAAGACAGGCGTGGATGGTGCGCGAGGTACAAGGGACGCCGGGCAAACGAACGCGGAAAGCTTCGGGCGGGAGCAGTTCGCGCCGCCTTCATGGGGCGCAGGTGTTTCTTATGAGCCTCAGCCGCGAAGCGCTGGGCCAGTTCGACGAAAGAGTCCGCTCCTGCTCATCGTCCTGGGCGTCGTCGCGGTCGCGGTTGTCGTCGCAACTCTTCTGGTGATGCGAAACATCAGGCGGAACCGTAGGCTCGCCAGGATGAGTAACACGGAGGCGACGCCGCCTTCGGGCGCGGCTGCGACCACGCGCCTGGGCGGGCCCGCCTACAGCGAAAATCTCAACGGCGTGCCGCTCGACATGGTGTTGATTCTGGGCGGGACTTTTGAGATGGGGGCCGCTAGCGACGAAGGTCCATACGAGCGTCCGCGGCACAGGGTCACGGTGCCGACGTTCTATATGGGAAAGTACGAGGTGACGCAGGCGCAGTGGCGCGCGGTGATGGGCACACAGCCGTTCGGCTTCAAAGGTGACGGCCTGCCGGCCGAGCGCGTCAGTTGGGAGGACGCTGTAAAATTTTGCCAGCGGCTGTCAGAGATGACGGGCCTCAAATATCGCCTCCCGACGGAGGCCGAGTGGGAGTACGCGTGCCGCGCGCGCACGACCACCGCGTTCGCTTACGGTGATTCGCTGGGGTCCAGTCAGGCCAACTTTAACGGGGACTACCCGTACGGCACGGCCGCGCCGGACGATTTCTTGCAGCGGACGACGCCGGTCGGGTATTTCAAGCCGAACGGGTTCGGCCTCTTCGACATGCACGGCAACATCACGGAGTGGACCGCGGACACCTTCCACGTGAACTACGAGGGCGCGCCGGCGGACGGCTCGGCCTGGGTAGAAGGCGGCGACTCACAATATAAGGTGCAGCGCGGAGGCTCGTGGCAGAGCGCCGGAGAACGACTGCGCTGCGCCGCGCGCGAGTTTGCCACACCGGAGACGAGCACAGACAGCTTCGGCTTTCGCGTCGTGCTGGTCGCGCCGTAGCGTGTACGATTTAGCAGGCGCGATCCCTGAAAACTCACGAAGCGACGCGAATCAAATCGGAAGTCACCCCCGCTCCGCGCCTCTCGCTTGACAGCCGTGCGGCGCGCGCATAATCTTTCCTTTCTCTAATCAAAAGCGTCAGTGGGCTCGCGCGTCGCGCGGGCGTGTTGCTTCCAGGCGAGGCGAAGGCGCTTGTGTGATATGCGTAGATAAGAAGGAGGCACGAAGAATGGCTGTCAAGGTCGGCATCAACGGTTTCGGACGCATCGGGCGCAACGTCCTGCGCGCGAGCCTGGGGGACCCGGACATTGATTTCGTCGCCGTCAACGATTTGACGGACACGAAGACGCTGGCGCACCTGCTCAAGTACGACTCGGTGCTCGGCAATCTGGACCACGAAATCTCCGCGACCGAAAACGGAATCAAGGTCGATCAGGACGAGTTCCGAGTCTTCTCGGAAAAAGACCCGTCGCTGATTGACTGGGAGTCGGTCGGGGCAGAAATCGTCATCGAATCCACGGGCCACTTCACCAAGGGCGAGGACGCCAGGAAGCACCTGCGCGGGACGGTCAAGAAAGTCATCATCTCGGCCCCGGCCAAGAACGAGGACATCACTATCGTGCTCGGCGTCAACGAAGCCGCCTACAATCCACAGCCGAGCACCACATCATCTCGAACGCCTCCTGCACGACCAACTGCCTCGCGCCCGTCGCGAAGGTGATTCACGAGCAGTTCGGCATACGCACGGCGCAGATGACGACCATACACTCGTATACGAACGACCAGCAGTTGCTCGACCTGCCGCACAAGGACATGAGGCGTGCGCGCGCCGCCGCGCTCTCGATGATTCCGACTTCGACCGGCGCGGCCAAGGCCGTCGCGCTCGTGCTGCCCGAATTGAAGGGCAAGTTTGACGGCATCAGCGTGCGCGTTCCCACGCCGAACGTCTCGCTCGTTGACGTGGTGATGGAGGTGGAAAAAGAGGTCACGACGGAAGACGTCAACAAGGCGCTCAAGGACGCGGCCAACGAAGAGCTGAGCGGCATCCTGGCCTTCTCCGAAGAGCCGCTTGTCTCCGTGGACTTCCGCAAGAACCCCAACTCCTCCATCGTTGACGCCGAATACACCAAGGTCATCGGCGGCAACCTCGTCAAAATTCTCTCCTGGTACGACAACGAGTGGGGCTACTCCTGCCGCGTCCGCGACCTCGTCAAGTATCTGGCTGAAAAAGGACTGTAAGGCAGTTTTCAGTTTTCAGTTTTCAGTTTTGAGCAAAGACAACTTGCTTTTACTGAAAACTGAAAACTCAAAACTGAAAACTGGTTTATGAAGCTATCCATCAAAGACCTCGACTTGAAAGGCAAGCGCGTTTTCGTGCGTGTGGATTTCAACGTGCCGATTAAGGGCGGCAAGGTTGAGGACGACACGCGCGTTCGCGGGGCGCTGCCGACGATTCAGTACGCAATCGAGCAGGGCGGGCGCGTGATTCTCGCTTCGCACTTGGGCAGACCAAAGGGCGAGCGCGTTGAGAAGTACAGCCTGCGGCCCGTGGCCGAACACCTGGCGTCGTTGCTCGGCCGTCCGGTCGAGTTCGCGGACGATTGCGTCGGCGAAGAGGCCAAAACAAAAGTTGATGCGCTCGAAGACGGCGGCGTGGTGCTGCTCGAAAATCTTCGCTTTCACGCGGAGGAAGAGAGAGAACGACGACGCGTTCGCCAGGCAGTTGGCGGAGCTTTGCGACGGCCTCTACGTCAACGACGCTTTCGGCGCGGCGCACCGCGCGCACGCCTCGACCGCGGGCATCACGAAGCACGTCGAGCGGGCCGCCGCAGGGTTGTTGATGGAGAAGGAGCTTGACTACCTTGGCCGCGTCATCAGCGACCCGGAGCATCCGTTCGTAGCCATCCTCGGCGGGGCGAAAGTCTCCGACAAGATTCCCGTCATCAAGGCGCTCATCGAGCGGCGCGTGGACAAACTTCTAATCGGCGGCGCGATGGCCTACACGTTCTTCAAGGCAGAGGGTTTTACCGTCGGAAAGTCCCTGGTCGAGGACGACATGATGGAGACGGCGCGCGAGATCAAGAAGCAGGCGGAAGAGGCTGGCGTCGAACTGCTTCTGCCGACGGACCATCAAGTCGTTGACAGCTACGACCCGCTCAACAGCCGCAAGACCATCCCGATTGAGTTTACGAACGCGGGGCTCGTCGGCCTTGATATTGGCACAGAGACCGTCGCGCTCTTTGGCAACGCGCTCTCTGGCGCGAAGACGATCATCTGGAACGGCCCGATGGGCATGTTTGAAGAGAAGCCTTTCGACGAGGGGACGGTTGCCCTGGCGCGCGCCGTCGCGGACGCGGCCGATTCGGGCGCGACCGTCATCGTCGGCGGCGGAGACTCCGTCTCGGCCGTCACGCAGGCGGGCGTCGCCGACCGCATCACACACATCTCGACGGGCGGCGGCGCGACCCTCGAATTCCTGGCCGGCGAAGAACTGCCGGGCGTCGCAGCACTCAACGATAAATGAGTTTTCAGTTTTCAGTTTTCAGTTTTAAGCAAAGACCAGTTGCTTCTTACTGAAAACTGAAAACTGAAAACTGAAAACTGACCATGCGTAAACCTGTCATTGCCGGAAACTGGAAGATGTACAAGACGGTCGCGGAGTCTGTCGAGACCGCCCTGGCGTTGAAGCCTCTGGTGGCGAACGCGAACCACTGCGAGGTGGTAATCGCGCCGGTCTTCACGGCGCTGAAGACTGTGGCCGACCGTCTCGAAGGCTCGAACATAGGCGTCGCGGGCCAGAATTGTTCGACCGAGGTCGAGCACGGCGCGCACACGGGCGAGGTCGCCGCGGACATGCTGAGGGACGCGGGCGCGAGCTACGTCATCGTCGGGCATTCGGAGCGCAGGCAGTACTACGGCGAGACGGACACGTTCGTTCGCAAGAAGGCGCAGGCGGCCGTTGCCGCCGGGCTCGTGGCGATTGTTTGCGTCGGCGAGACGCACGTGCAGCGCGACCAGGGCAACGCCGAGGCGGTCGTCAGCGGCCAGTTGGAAGGCGGCCTCAGCGGGTTGACAGCCTCAGACCTCGACCGTATCATCATAGCTTACGAGCCTGTCTGGGCTATCGGCACGGGACGCACAGCGACGCCGGAACAAGCGCAGGAAATGCACGCTTTCATCCGGCGCGTTTTCGCGCAAAGGCATTCGCAAGAGGCAGCGGAAAACGTCCGCATCCTGTACGGCGGCTCGGTCAAGCCGGACAACATCGCGGGACTGATGGCACAGCCGGACATAGACGGCGCGCTCGTCGGCGGCGCGAGCCTCAAGGCCGACAGCTTCGCGCAGATCGTAAATTACAACCGTTAGAGTTTGAGGATAGTTAATTGTACAGCGTTCTCTACATACTTTTTATTCTGTCGTGCATCGTGCTGATAGTTGCCGTGCTCTTGCAGCCGGGCAAGGCCGACGCGGGCGCGCTCTTTTCGAGCAGCATTTCGAGCGCGGCTTTCGGGCCGCGCGGCACGCAGACCTTGCTGGCGAAGGTGACCATCGGCGCTGCCGCGGCCTTCATGCTCGTCGCCATAGCGCTCTCGCTGCCGTCCATCACGGGCCAACGCTCCGTGCTGCAAACCGTCGGCGAAGAGGAGCCGGCCGCGACGCCGCAGGCTTCGCCGGGCGCTTCGCCGGCCGCTTCTCCGAATGCTTCACCGGCACAGGAAGGCGCGAACACGGGCGCTGCACCTCCCGCGAACACAGGGGCCACTCCCGCCGCGTCGCCCGCGGGCAGCCCCGCGACGCAGGCGTCGCCGGCGCCGAGCAAGTAGCTGTTTGATTTTCAAAGCCGAAGTGGCGGAACTGGTAGACGCGCACGTTTGAGGGGCGTGTGAGGAAACTCGTGGGGGTTCGAGTCCCCCCTTCGGCACCAAGTTCATTTCCCGACGAAGACCGCGCACCCGTAATTCACTTTCAAATCCCGCGGCTGAGATAATAAGCATCCCTTTAACTGTGCAGGAAACTATCCTCGCCTTGCGTTCAGTAGTGTGCCTGTCGGCCTCGTGAGCGGCTGGCCGGTTACGAGTAGCTGGCTGCCGGCACGGCGATAAAAATGTTGACATAACATTCCGCGCGGGCATATTCTCCCTTCGCGATATTCAAGGTCTAGCCGATAAGAGTCTTTTATTGTCGGCCTCACCAATTTTCTGACAACTTCATGCCCAATCCAGCACCGGGTAAAGACTCTGTCTAGCCGCGGCCGACTTTACCTCCGTTGCCCCGAGGAGAAAACGTCGTGAAAAAAACAATCTTTTCTGTCAGCCTCCTGCTCATCTCACTAGCATCTATAAACGCGCAGGGGAAGCGAGTCCGCATAACCGCGCCGGTGATTGCCAGCTATTCTACTAGCTATGATAAAGAGCGTGATCGGGTAGTCGTCGAGGTTAAATTTCAGGAGGACACTGATCCTGCTAAATCCATTCCAGTCTCGGACCTCAAGGTAGCGATGAAAGCTACCACGGCTGACAAAGAACCCGACGAAGTTGTTCAAGACGAAACGAGAATCGATCCCCAGTCGTTGTCATTCCGGTTTCTCATTGACATCGGGAAGAAGGACAAGACTTTCAACTTGCCCAAAGATTGGAAGTCGTTTCAGTATCGGGTCTTTTACACGTACATGAGGGCCGGCAAGTCGGTTACCAGCCCCGACTCCTTAATCCCTGTCAACAGGCAGGCGGAAGAGATTACGCTGACGGCTCAGTGGGGCGACCCCAGTTGGTATAACGAGCCCGGCCGGAATACGGCAATCATCGTCCCCGTGTCAGTCGGCCCGGCTATCGGCGTGAGGTTGTCGTTGTTCAGAAAGGACAATAACAAGGCTGAGGCGACTCAGGAGGACGTGACTTCGAAGGATGGTCCCAAAGAGATAAAAATCGTGGCTAAGGGCATCAATATTCGTGACGGGGACGAGTTCACCGTCAAGATTGAACCCCTCGGCCTGCCGGTGAAACTACAAAACGCCGAGAACAGCTTTAAGGTCCACCCGAAATTCACTTACGAGATTGACCCGGGGAGTCTCGATTTTTTAAAGAAAAAGTTGGTCGTTACCACGGCCGCGAAGGCTTTCCCGATTGAGGTCATCACCACGCACCCCGGCAGCCTGATGATATCGTTCAATGGCGGCCCCCAGAGACCGCCGAAAGGCAGCTCTGGCAACAAGAAGTCCTTCGAGTTGACGAAGGAAGAGCTGAAGAGATTAGATGACGACACATACACCGTGAGCTTCACCGGGACGATGGACGGGACCGGAACGCTCCTCAGTGGAGAGAAGACGTTTACCCTGACCAAGGCTACGAAGGGTGGTCTCGTCGGGACCTCACGGTTCAAAGTCGAGGCGGATTCTTTGACGGTGACTTACGCTCTCACCAAGGAAACCACAAACCAGTGGTTCTTGTCGGACATTGACGAAAAAGGAAAAGTGAGACTCGCCAGCGCGCCGGACACTTTAACCTGCGTGTCCAAAGGTGAACTGTACGAATGCGTGGCGAAGATCGACCTGAAGAACAGTCAAGTGGTACAGCCTGTCCGCGACTCCAAAGACAAAAGCGTCCCCGTGAAGCTGAAAATCATCAGCACTGCGCCCGATACCATGGGGGAGGAGATAACGAGCTTCGCCTTCGACCTGGTCAACATGGGGCTAGTCAAACAGAAGCTGGAAGCAGTCAGCGCAGGGCTGAAAGATAAGACGTTGAAGGATCCCGAGGCTAAGACCCAGATCGCGACCGCACTCGGCTTCACAGGTCCTATCGACACGACGACCGAGGAAGGTAAGAAACAGCAAGAGTCGATTGACTACATCGTTTCGGCCTTGAAAAGTAAGGATAACAGCGGTACTAAACTTTTGTCGGTCCTGAAATTCGCGGGGAATGTCGCTGCCGCTTACTTTGGGATCCCGGTCAGAATTCCTTAGCGGCGTTGCGGCTTAACCTTCAACTCTCCACGAGAGCACGAAGCGAAAACGTTTTCGCTTCGTGTTTTTCGTTTGCGCGACGAGCCCTGCGCGGCTCGCGGCCGCAGACTTTTCGATTCTGCCGCCGAATCTGCTACTCTTAGGATTGTCATCCGAACTGAGACGGCGGGCCGGGCGCGAAGAGTCTCGCCAATCGGTAATCCAAACAAAAGAGTTTCATCTTAAGGAGCATTAATGGAGACGCCCTACGCTCCTCCCAGACTTCGTCACAGGTTGTTACGTTTGTGCGGCGCGGCCCTGCTGCTCGTCATCGCGGCCCACGGCGCGCTGGCACAGTCAACCGACATAGGCTTCCCGACGCCCGTCCGCTCTGACCTGGTCACGGGGACGATTGCGCCCAGAGATTTGGGCGACCCGCGACTGACCCGTTACTTCTACGCGTTCACAGGCACGCCCGGCGACCTCATCGTCACGGTCGAAGGCCGCAACCTCGAAGGCGACGTTGACGTTTTCACGGCCGGGGCCTTGCGCCCGCTCGCCAAGATCAGCCTCTACGCAGGCTCGTCGTCCTCCGGCGGCGCGCAGACCATTTATCTTAGAACTCGCCAGTCTCTGATTCTCCGCGTCGAGGCGCGCACGCCGAACGACTCGGAAGGAAGCTTTCGCGTCCGCTTCGGCGGAGCGTTTGAGCCGCTTGGCCCGGAGGTGCCGGACCCGGAACCCGTCACCCCGACCGTTTCGTCCGAGGGCAAAGGAAGACGCGTCACTGCCACAGGGGCCACGATAGAAGAGCCCGCGCCGCCGCCGACCGCGACGACGAGGCCGGAAGAGAGTGCGCCCAGACCTGAGGCGACGCCGCAGCCCACAGAGACGCCCGCGACGGCGACCGCCGAAGCCGAAAGGCCCGCGCCGGCCAGGCCGTCAACGCGTCGGACTCGGCGGCCCTTGCGCGTCCCGCGCCGCAGCACGCGCAACAGCACACGCAACAGGCCCGCGCCCACAGCGGAGGCGACGCAGCCTCCCGCGACGGAGCAGCCGGGCCAGACCGTAGAGCCGGCGAGCGGCCCGCGCCTGATTATAGAGACGCGCGACGGGATGAGAATCGAGCGCTACATGACGACCGTGCGCCGTGTCACGGTCGAGCGAGGACAGATCATCGTCGTCACCACGGACGGCAAGGTCGAGCGCCAGCCGATGACCAACGTCCTGCGCATGTCAATCGAGCCTTAATCTTTCCTTAGCGTCTTTGCGCCTTTGCGTGAAACTTTCCTCACGCAAAGGCGCAAAGGCGCAAAGAAAACTGTTGATTCACCATTGAGACGCCGTCAGAAAATTCAAAGGCCGGTCTATCCTTTCACGGCAATCGTCGGGCAGGAGGAGATGAAGCTCGCGCTCCTGCTCAACGTGATTGACGCGTCAATCGGCGGCGTGCTGATTATGGGCCATCGCGGGACGGGCAAGTCCACGGCGGTGCGCGCGCTCGCGGACCTCCTGCCGAAGATAGAGCGAGTGCGCGGCTGCCTCTACAACTGCGGCGCAACGGACGAGACGAATCTTTGTGACGATTGCGACGCGCGCGTAGCCTCAGGCGAAAAGCTCCCGCGCGAGCGCGTGGCTGTGCCAGTTGCGGAGTTACCTTTAGGCGCGACTGAAGACCGCGTCTGCGGCTCTCTCAACATAGAGCGCGCGCTCGCCGAAGGCGTCAAGACTTTCGAGCCGGGGTTGCTCGCGCGCGCGAACCGAGGCTTCCTCTACATAGACGAAGTGAACCTGCTCGACGATCACCTGATTGACTTGCTGCTCGACGTGGCGGTCACGGGCCGCAACCTCGTCGAGCGCGAAGGCATGTCAATCGAGCACCCCGCGCGCTTCGTCCTCGTCGGCTCCGGCAACCCCGAAGAAGGGGAGCTTCGTCCGCAACTGCTCGACCGTTTCGGTCTGCACGTCGAAGTTACGACCACGAATGATGCGTCGGAACGCGTCAGCGTCGTCGAGCGGCGCGACGCGTTCGACCGCGACCCCGAAGCGTTTCGCGCGCGCGCCGCGGGCGAGCAGGAAAGTTTGAGACGAAGAATCACACGCGCGCGCACACGGCTTCATCAGGTGTTGCTGCCGCGCGACATCCTCAGGCGCATCGCGGAACTCTGCGTGCAGCTCAAGGTTGACGGCCACAGGGGCGAGTTGACCATCGCGCGTGCGGCGCGCGCCCTCGCCGCGTTGGAGGGGCGCAAGGCCGTCTCCGCCGAAGACGTGCGCCGCGTGGCGACGATGGCGCTACGGCACCGCCTGCGCCGCGACCCGCTCGAACAGACCGGGAGCGGCGCGGCCTTGCAGCAACAACTCGACAATTTGTTCCCGCAGGGCGTAGACGACAAGAAGCAGGCGGGACGCTCGACCGGCGAAGACGAGCCGGGTTCTTCAGCGGGCGGCAACGGGGCTGGCGGCGGCGGCAAGCGCCACGAAGCCCGCGATGAGTTTTCCAGGGGCGATGAGCCTCCAGCGCGCGACATCCCGCCCGCACCGGGCGCACGCTTGCCGGAAATCTCTACGGACTCGACCCCGCGCACGGAGCGCGTGCGAACCACTCAGACGCGTTCGTCGCGGCGGCGCGAGCAAGCGCGACGAAGCTCGGACGACACGCGGCGCGGGCGCTACACGCGAGCCGTCCAGGCCAAAACGCCCGGCGCAAAAATCGCGCTCGACGCGACGCTGCGCGCGGCAGCGCAAGAGACGCGACGCGGGGACGCGGGGACGCGGGGACGCGGAGAAGAACAATCAATCGCCGCGTCTCCGCGTCTCCGTGTCTCCGCGTCTCATTCCCTTCGCTACAAGCGTTTCAATCGAAAGGCGGGTACGCTCTTCATCTTCGCGGTGGACGCTTCGGGGAGCATGGCGCTCAACAGAATCGCGCAGGCGAAGGGGGCGCTCGTGCAGTTGCTCAGGCAGTCGTACGTCAAGCGCGACCGTGTGGCGGTGGTCAGTTTTCGCGGCCGGGGGGCGTTGGTTTCGCTCAGGCCGAGCGGGAGCGCGGCGCGCGCCAGGGGCGTGCTTGACGGCCTGGGAGTAGGGGGCGCGACTCCGCTCGCGGCGGGGCTCACGGGCGCGCTCGAAATCGCGCGGCACGAGCGGCGGCGTGATGCGGGACAACGGATTGTCCTTCTGCTTTTCACCGACGGGCGGGCCAACGTCTCGTTGAGGCAGAGTGAAGAAAGCCTTGACCGCGTTTCGCGTCGGCGTGTGATTGACGAAGAGCTGACGCGCGCGGGCTCGGCGCTGCGCGGCGCAGGCGTCACGACCGTAGTCGTTGACACACAAAACCGCTTCACGTCCGGCGGCGAGGGGCAAAGATTGGCACAGTTAATCGGCGGGCGTCACGTCTACCTCCCGCCCGCGACCGCACCCGGCGAGCAGTTTGCCTCGCTCGTCAGCCAGGCAAAATGAGTTGATAATTAACAGGAACGTCGAAACAAAACTCAAGCCTTTGCGCCTTTAGTATTTCTTTATTGCGCCTTCAGCGTGAACGGCTGTTTCTCGCAAAGGCGCAAAGATAAGACGTAAGACGCAAAGGGTTGAGTGAAGATCAATGGCTTGTGTTTAAGATGACGAAGGGCAGTGAAGAACTGAAAGATTTGTCGGCAGAGGAGCGCGACCGCCGCGTGCTTGAGCTTTACGAGCAGGTCGTAGAGATCGAGCAGCGTTTGATCCCGACGGGGCTGCACGTGTTCGGCCGCGCGCCGGAGACGGGCGCGCGCCTCGACATGCTGCGTATGGTCGCCTCCTTTGACAGGCCGGAAGCGGGGTCGCGCGCCTTGCCGGACCTCGTTGCCGAAGGCTGCGGCTTCGTTCCTTACATGGAACTGCTCGAAACCGGCAAACATGATGAAGCGCGCCTGCGCGAACGGGAGCGCGTTGACGGAATCGTCCGCGCGTCCCTTGAGCTTTTCGAGCGCGCCGGCATCGAAGCGGCGTGCGTCTGGCTCGAAGAGGTCGCGCGCGTGGAAAGGGAAGAGTCGCAAAAAGTCTTCGCGCTGCTCGCGCGCCTCTGCGAACAGCTCTCGACCAACAATGAACTCGAAAGCCTCTTGCGCGCCTTGCGCGGCGAATACATAGAGCCAGGGCCGGGCGCGGACATAGTTCAAAACCCTGACATCCTGCCGACCGGGCGCAACACGCACGCCGTCAACCCCTACATGGTCCCTTCGGACATCGCCTACATGCGCGCGCGCCACACGACGGAGCGCCTGCTCGAACGCCACGTGAGCGAGCACGGGCGTTACCCGCGCGCGATGGCGCTCGTGCTCTGGGGCCTGGACAACATCAAGACGCAGGGCGAGGGCGTGGCGCAAGCCTTGTGGCTCCTGGGCGTGCGCCCGTTGCGCGACTCCGTCAACCGCGCGACCCGCGTGGAAGTCATCCCGCTCGAAACCCTGGGCCGCCCGCGCATTGACGTGGTGATGACCGTCTCCGGCATCTTCCGCGACCTCTTCGGCGCGACGATGAATCTGCTCGACAGGGCCGTGCGCGCCGTGGCCTCACTGGACGAGCCCGCGGAGATGAACTTCGTACGGCGCAACGTCGTCGAGGAGATGAAAGCCGACTCAAGTTCTTTCGACGAGGCGGCGCTGCGCGTCTTCTCGAACGCGCCCGGGAACTACGGGACGAACGTCAACTTCATGGTGATGGATTCACAGTGGGACGAGGACGACACGCTCGGCGACCTCTTCGTGACGCGCAAGTGCTTCGCCTACGGGCGCGACGCCGAGGGCCGCGCCGTCGAAGGGCGCGAGGCGCGGGGCGCGATGGACAGGGCGCTCGCGCGCGTCGAGGCGACGTACCAGAACATAGACACGTTCGAGATAGGGATTACGGACGTGGACCATTATTTCGAGTACCTGGGGGGCGTCACGAAGGCCGTCGAGAAGCGCGCGGCCAAGCGCCCGGCCGTCTACCTCTCGGACGCGCTCTCGCGCGACCTGAAAATCCGCTCGGTCGAAGAGACCATCAGGCTCGAAACGCGCGCCAAGACGCTCAACCCGAAATGGTACGAGGGCATGCTCAAGCACGGCTTCCGCGGCGTGGCCGAAATCGAGAGCCACGTCAGCAACACCTTCGGCTGGTCCGCCACCGCCGGCGCTGTTGACGACTGGGTCTACACGGAAGTCGCCAGGACATTCGTCCTCGACCGCGAGATGCTCAACCGCCTGCGCAATCTTAACCCGCACTCGGCGCGCGCCCTCGTCGGGAGACTCCTGGAAGCGCACGGCCGCGGCTACTGGGCCGCGGAGGAAAACGTGCTGGCAGAGTTAAGAGATATTTTTGCGGGGTTGGAAGATCAGCTTGAGGGCGTCATTTAATCAACTATAATCAGGCGCGGAGGTCAGCACTATGAGCGAAAGATTGGAGACGCTTTTAAATGCGGCGCGCCAACTCCCACTCGAAGAGCAACGGTTACTGGCGGAGAAGTTGATGGAAGTTGTCGGCGAATTAGAGGCCACACAGAAGACCGAAACAGAAAGCTCATCCCGAGGAAAGGTGCGCCAACATTTCGGCGAATGGGACAGTGGCGCTGAAAGGTCTGCTGATAATGAAGAGATTGATCGTGACCTGGCTGGCGAGTTTGCCGGCACGCGCGACGGAGAAGCCTGATGTTGCTGGACACCTCAGGCGTGAGTAATTCATTGAACATCACTGTTCTCTACGTCGGGTCGAGTCTTCTCGCGCCGCTCAGGCAGGCGGAGCGGGAGATTAATCGTGAGCACGCGCTCTCGTTGCGGGTCGCGGCGTACAACTTCGGGGCGAGTCTGACTGAGGGCGAGTGGGGGGAGGTTGAGCGCGACCTGGGCGCGGCCGATGTGGTCTTCGTGATTCACGTGATGGACGGCGAGAACGCCACGCGTCTCCTCGAAGCCTTGGGGCGGTACGAGGCGCGGCATCGCGCGGTCGTCGTCATTAACTGCATGCCGGAGTTGATGCGGCGGACGCGCATGGGGCGACTAAACTTCGGGCGGCTGTTCGGCAGGAAGCGCGACGCGGGGACGCGGGGACGCGGGGACGCGGGGACAGGCGAGGACGGCGAGGGCAAGGCCGAAAGTCTGATTAGCAGGGTCGGCTCGTGGATGGGCGAGCAGGCGCGCGCGCACCGCTCGAAGAAGCGGCGCAGCCACACGCAGTATCTGAAGTTGGTTGACCGCCTGCCTGCGCTCCTGCGTTTTGTGCCAGGGGCGGGGCGGCTGCGCGACGCCAAACACTACCTGCAACTGTTCTGCTACTTCCTACAGCCTACGCCCGCCAACATACGCTCGATGCTGCTTTACAGCATCAAGCATTACGTGCCTGCTGCGGCCCACGCCGAGATCAAAGTGCCGCCGCCGGAGCGCGTGCCTGCGGTCGCCGTCTACCATCCTGACGCGCCCGCGCTCTTCGAATCGTTCACGGCTTACAGGAAATGGTATGAGCGGCGCAACGGTAAGTCCGCGCTTCATCCGTCAAAGACAATCGGCCTGCTCCTGATGCGCCCGCAGATTGTGAGCAACACGCGCAAGGCTTACGACGGTTTGATTCGTGCGATAGAGGCCGAAGGGTTGGCCGTCCTGCCTGTCATCTCGACGCTGATGGACAACCGCGAGGCTTGCGAAAAATATTTCCTGACAGAAGACAGGAGTCAGAAATCAGAAGTCAGAAGTCAAACCGACAACGGACGTGGAACGATAGGCGGTGAACGCTCGCGCGTCAGTCAAATCGTGTCGCTGACGGGGTTCAGCTTCGTGGGCGGGCCGGCGATGAACGACAGCCCGGCGGCCGTCAAGTTCCTACGCGAGTTGAATCGCCCGTTTCGCTCGGCCGTGAGTTTAGACGTGCAGACGGTTGAGGCGTGGCAGGATTCTTTGACGGGCCTGAACCCTGTCCAGGCCGGGATGCAGATCGCCATCCCGGAGTTAGACGGCGCGACGGAGCCTTTCGTGTACGGCGGCCTGCGCGCGGGCGGGTGCGAGCCCGTCCCCTTGGAAGACCGTTGCGTGCGGTTGGCGCGCCGGCTGGGTCGTTGGAACCGTTTGCAGACGGCGGAGCGCGCGAGCCTGAAACTGGCGGTCCTGGTCTTCTGCTTCCCGCCGAACAAGGGGAATATTGGCACAGCCGCGGACCTGGATGTCTTCCCGAGCGTTTGGGAATTGCTGCGCTCTTTGAAGGCGGACGGCTATGAGGTGTTAGTCCCGCCGAGCGCGGACGAGTTGCGCGAGCTGCTGCTCGAAGGGAACTCGGAAAAATTCGGCTCGACGCTGAACGTGGCCCACCGCATGAGCGTTGACGAGTACAGGCGTCTGTGTCCTCACGTCGCGGACGTAGAGGCGGAGTGGGGCGCGGCCCCAGGCTCAATCAACTCGGCGCGCGGCGAGCTTTTGATTCACGGCGTCACGCTCGGCAATCTCTTTCTGGGTGTGCAGCCGACCTTCGGCTACGAGGGCGACCCGATGCGCCTCTTGATGGCGCGCAGCGGCTCCCCTCATCACGGCTTCATGGCGCTCTACACTTACGTCGAAAAAGTTTTCGGCGCGGACGCCGTCGTGCACATGGGGACGCACGGGGCCATGGAGTTCATGCCGGGCAAGCAGGTTGGACTTTCGCAAGAGTGCTGGCCTGACCGTCTCATCGGAGAGCTGCCGAACGTCTATGTCTACAGCGTCAACAACCCATCCGAGGGCTCCATCGCCAAGCGCCGCTCTTACGCCGAGCTAATCTCCTACCTGACGCCGCCGATTGAGAACGCGGGCGTCTACAAAGACCTCGCCGCCCTCAAGGAAGCCTTAACCGCCTACAGGCAATCAACCGACGAGCGCGAACGCGCGCAGCTCTACGCGACGATTGAAGAGACCGCGCGCGCTCTGAATTTTAATCCTTGATAAAGTGACGAAGGCAACCCGCAATCCTCAGTCAAGATTTATCAAAAGAGCGCTGCGGCGGACCTGGCATGCCCGCCGCCGTGCCGTGAGCGCGCTTTCTCCCTAAAGTCTACAGGGCGGCGCTAGACCTTCGACTGCGATGCAGTAAACGTCCCATCCGTCCCGTTGCCAAAGAGGTTGTTATCTTCGAGTGAAACTATCTGGCCCCCGTTTGCGTTGAGGCCGGTCACGTTCTGCATGATGGTGCTCGACGACACTCGTATCGTCGAGCCAGTACTCGCTTGCAGAGCGACGGTCTGCGCGAAAGATAAGAGTGAATTCTCGATGTTGATGATGCTGGTGCTCCCGGTCGTTTTAACCCCGGTTGTGTTCCTGGTGAAGACTGAGTCACGAATGGTCGGCCTGGTGCGGGTCTGCCCATCCAGGCCGACGTTGCAACCCTGAACGCGCACGTTGTTAAGCGAGGCGAAGATGAATGCGGCACCGGCTGTGCTGTTGAGCTTGATGCCCGTGCCGTTGCAGTTGCGTATCTGCACGTTGTCCATGGTGAGGACGACTTCGGCGTCCGCCGCGACCTCTACGCCCTCCTGCGAGAAGTCCTGAATGACCACGTTGTCCATGAAGACCGAGGTGGCTTGCAAGATGCGTACGCCGTCTATGCCCGTTCTCGTGCCGACCGCGCCGCTCGGACCCGTCCCGTTAA
Source organism: uncultured Acidobacteriota bacterium (assembly GCA_963711585.1). Taxonomy (GTDB): domain Bacteria; phylum Acidobacteriota; class Blastocatellia; order Pyrinomonadales; family Pyrinomonadaceae; genus QHXM01. Next base: position 125,603 of record CAVQEU010000009.1, read on the forward strand.
TCGAGAGGTTGCGCAGGCGTACCGTGCGGTGCGGGTCGTTGACGTTGCCGGGGGCGATATTGATGATCATCCCGGTGGTGCCGCTGGCGAGGGTCGAGGCTTGGCCGATGTTGCCGCCATCAATGGTGATGGATTTGGTGATGTTCAGCGTGCCGAAGCCGCCGGGGTCGAGGGCGTTGATCTCGCCGTTGATGGCGGTCTTTATGAGCGCGCCGGCCCAGGTCCTGCAAGGGGCGGTGCGGCTGCACGGGTCTGCGTCGTTGCCGACGCCCGAGATGAAGGTGCGTGTGGCCTGTGCCTGCGCGGGCGCGGTCAAGGCCACTGTGAACACGGCGAGGGCCAAAAGCTTGACTGTTACACGGAAGATTCTCATGTCGGACTCCTAGTCTGGGATTTAGGGAGACGATGCCGGGAAGCCGCTCCCAGGAAAAGCTCAAGCGAGGCCGATTGGGACTGGGCTGTAATGCTATCGGGATGAGGAAACAATAAGCCATGAGCGGCGGCGGGGTCAACGAAGCGAGCGAAAACTGGTGCGACGCCGGAAGGAGACTAACCGTGATAAGGGATAAAAATATCCTGAACGATCTACACTCTGGATAAAGCTGCCGATCTAATCTAAAATACTCCGCGTCCAAAACCCCCAGACTCTCAAGCCCCTAGACGAGTGATTGAAATTATTCTGTTCTGAAGATTCGCCGGGCGCTCCTCGGCCGGCATTTCAGGCTTGGTGTGTCTTTACTACATGAGGGTGGTTGTCATGACGTTCATCAATCGTCGCCGTTTGCTCCGCGTTCATTGCGTTTCCGCTATTCTGCTTCTCCTGCTTTCATTCACGGCTTCCACGCGCGCGGCGACTCTGCCCGCGGGCTTCGCCGAGACGCTGGTCGCGGGCGGCCTGTCTAGCCCGACGGCGATGGCGTTCGCGCCGGACGGCAGGCTGTTCGTGTGCCAGCAGGGTGGGCAACTTCGCGTCATCAAAAATGGCACACTCCTGGCGACGCCATTCCTGACCGTCACCACGGACGCGTCGGGCGAGCGCGGCCTGCTCGGCATAGCCTTCGACCCGAATTTCAGCACGAACCACTTTGTCTACGTCTACTACACGGTCCCTTCGTCGCCCAGGCACAACCGCGTCAGCCGTTTCACGGCCAGCGGCGACGTGGCCGTCGCGGGGAGCGAAGTCGTCATCCTCGACCTGGACAACCTCTCGGGCGCGACAAATCACAACGGCGGCGCGCTGCACTTCGGCGCGGACGGCAAGCTCTACATCGCCGTCGGCGAGAACGCCACGCCGTCGAACGCGCAGACCCTGACGAACCTGCTCGGCAAAATCCTGCGCATCAACGCGGACGGCACGTTCCCGGCGGACAATCCTTTTTTCAACACGGCCTCAGGGAAGAACAAGGCCATCTGGGCGCTCGGCCTGCGCAACCCCTACACGTTCGCCTTCCAGCCGGGGACGGGCCGCATGTTCATCAACGACGTGGGGCAGAGCACCTGGGAGGAGATTAACGACGGCATCGTCGGCTCGAACTACGGCTGGCCCAATACTGAAGGGCCGACGACTAACCCCAGTTTCCGCAGTCCGCTCTTCGCCTACCAGCACGGCTCGACGGACACGACCGGCTGTGCCATAACGGGCGGGACTTTCTACAACCCCGCGGTCAATCAGTTCCCGGCCACCTACGTCGGGAAATATTTCTTTGCGGATTTTTGCGGCGGCTGGATACGCCTCTTGAATCCCGCGAACAACACCGCGAGCGCCTTCGCCACGGGCATCGCCGCGCCGGTTGACTTGCAGGTCGGCCCCGACGGCAACCTCTACTATCTGGCGAGGGGCGGAGGCGGCGTGGTCTACAAAATCCGCTATACCGCGAATCAAGCCCCGTCCATCTCGACGCACCCCGCGAGCAAGACCGTCTCCGTGGGCCAGAATGCGACCTTCACAGTCGCGGCCTCCGGCACGGCCCCGCTCAGCTACCAGTGGCAGCGAAACAGCGTCAACATCCCTGGCGCTACGGCTGCGAGCTACACGCTCAGCAACGCGCAGCTTTCCGACAGCGGCGCGAAGTTCCGCGCCGTCGTGACCAACTCTTTCGGGAGCGCGACGAGCAACCAGGCGACTCTGACCGTGGTCAGTAACCAGCCGCCCGATGGGCAGTATCACAACGCCCGCGGCAGGCACGCTCTACCGCGCGGGAGACACCATCAATTATTCCGGCACAGGCTCGGACCCGGAGGACGGCACGCTTCCCGCGAGCGCCTTCACCTGGCAGGTTGATTTCCACCACGACACGCACGTTCATCCGTTCAGGCCGCCCGTGACGGGCTCGAAGACAGGGTCTTTCACCATCCCGACGGTGGGCGAGACTTCCGCGAACGTTTTCTACCGCATCATCCTGACCGTCAAGGATTCCGAAGGGCTGACGCACACCACGACGCGCGACGTGCGCCCGCGCAAAGTAGCACTCACGTTGGCGAGCAGCCCGCCGGGGCTTCAACTCAAGCTGGACGGCCAGCCCGTGACCGCGCCCATCAGCGTTCAGAGCGTGGTCGGGATGCGGCGCTCGCTCGGAGTCGTCTCGCCGCAGACGGTGGGCGGCGTGGCGTATCAATTCTCGTCCTGGTCGGACGGGGGCGCGGCCTCGCACACCATCATCACGCCCGCGGTCAACACGACCTACACGGCGAAGTTCGTCGCCCTGCCGCAGCGATTGAATTTCGCTTTGTCAGCCTACAGCGTTGGTGAGGGAGGCGGGAGCGTTACACTCACCGTCACGCGGACGAACGGCACGAAGGGAGAGGTGTTGGTCGATTACGGAAGAAGCGGCGGGACCGCGACCGAAGGGAGCGATTACACCAGGCTCGCCGGCACGCTCCGGTTCCTGGACGGCGAGACGACCAAGACGCTGACCCTGTTCATCACGAACGACGCGCTCGCGGAGAGCAACGAGACGGTCAACATCTCGCTCAGCAACCCGCGCGGCGCGCTGCTCGGCAGTCGTAAAACGACTATCGTGACGATCACGGACAACGACTGAGGCGCGGCGAACTATCCGAGGCGTCTTAGCTTCCTCTTGAATTCGTCCGCCGTCAGGCGGTACTTGAATGCCTTGACGTTGTTGATGAGGACGACGGGGATTTCCGAGCCGTAGCGCTCCTTGAGCGCCGGGTCCGTGTCTATGTTGACCTCTTCGAGCGTGTACTCGTCGCCGCAGCCGGCCGCCAGCATCTCGCGCTTCACCTCTTCGCACAGGTGGCAGCCCGGCCGCGTGTAGATAATCACGTGTGCTTTCATAATCAGGAGTCAGAAAAGCAGAATTCAGAATACAGGAGTCAGAAGTCAGAAGGGAAAAGGCTGAAAGCCGCTGTTACAGATTTTCATTCTGGCTTCTGACTCCTGACTTCTGAATTCTGCCTCCTGTATTCTCGCACTTGAAACAGAATTGTGAAAATAGTATAAAGAGTCTCACCGAGCCACTACATATTTCATCGGCGCGGCGCTCTTCATGATAACGCTTAGCTTCCCGAGTCCGGTCGCAGGTAGCAGTTAATTTCCGGTCAAGGCGGTCGTATAATCTGCGTCCGAACTTCACGGTAGCAGTCTATCATCTGACACGAGGGTCAGTTGGTCAGGCTCGCAGCCTGTAAGGCAGATGGAGGTCTGCGGCGTGGATAGCACACCAAACCAGAATCCTTCCGAGGGCGCGCTCGACGCACCCGACACAAAAGAAGTCCCTTCGGGGACGCCGCCCGCCGCGCGCGTCAGCTGAGGGCGCGGCCAAGGCGTCTTCGACTCCTACAGCAACCGTCGCCAAAGGCGTCGCCAGGACAGCCGCCAAACCCGCGGGGGCCGTGCTCGAAAGTAAGCCCGACCCGCCGGTCAACAAGATGCGGCGGCGCATCGTCTGGGCCGCCATCGCAGGCTTTCTGACGACCTGCTTCCTGATGTTCATGCGCTTCTTCCTGCCGCGCAGCATCTTCGAGCCTTCGCCCATCTTCCGCGTCGGCTCGCCGGACGATTACAGTCTGGGCGTTGACGACAAGTGGCAGCAGCAATATCGCGTCTGGGTCGTGAAAACCTCCGACCGCCTCTTCGTCATCAACGCCGTCTGCACGCATCTGGGCTGCACGCCCGATTGGAAGGCCAGCGAGAACAAGTTCAAATGCCCGTGCCACGGGAGCGGCTACGACCGAGAGGGAGTCAATTTCGAGGGGCCGGCCCCGCGCCCGATGGACCGTACACACGTCGGACTGGATTCCGAAGGGCAGGTCGTCGTGGACAAAAGCAGACTTTATAAATGGCCCAAAGGCGAAAAAAGTCAGTTCGACGAGGACGGGTCGTTTATCCAGATTTAAGTTACTTGAGTTCAGCAAGGCCGTTTAATCTGAAAGCCGGAGTTGGGTGCAAAGATTATGGAGCCTGAAAAACCGAATCCGCAGGAAACCAAGCTGGCTACGGTCGAGGAGAAGAAGCCGGGCTTAAGGGAGAAGGTGCGTGAGGTCACGGGGCAGGCCGTCGAGGAGGCCAAGGCGCTCAAGGACCCGCAGCAGACGCAGCTCTGGAAATCCATCTTCCGCGTCAGCCACGACCGCTCGGACCCGCGCAACCGAAGCCTCGCCATCCTCTCGAACGTCTTCCTGCACCTGCACCCGGCGAAGGTCAACCGCGACGCGACGCGTTACGGCTACACCTGGGGCATGGGCGGCATCACCTTCTATCTCTTCATCGTCCTGACGTTCACGGGCGTGCTCCTGATGTTCTACTACCACCCGACCAAGGGCCAGGCTTTTCAGGACATCCTTTATCTTGAGCACGACGTTCCGTTCGGCAAGCTCCTCAGGAACATGCACCGCTGGGCCGCGCACCTGATGATCATCACGACGTGGCTGCACATGTTCCGCGTCGTGCTGACCGGCTCCTACAAGCGCCCGCGCGAGTTCAACTGGTGCGTCGGCGTCGTGCTTCTAGTCCTGACGCTGCTGCTCTCTTTCACGGGCTACTTATTGCCGGACGATCAACTCGGCTTCTGGGCCGTCACAGTCGGCACGAACATGGCGCGGGCGACACCCGTGCTGGGGAGCGAGGGGCCGTTCGGCCCGCAACTTGGGATGACTCCGTTCAACGACGTGCGTTTCGGACTCTTGGGAGGTTCGATTGTAGACGCGAACGCGCTTTTGCGTTCGTACATCTGGCACTGCATAGGCATCCCGCTCGTCGCCTCGATCTTTATGGCCGTGCACTTCTGGCGCATACGCAAGGACGGCGGGATATCTGGCCCCGCGCCCGTGATGCTCGAATCCGAGATGAAGGCGGTGAAGAAGAAGTAGGGAACCAGGCGGGAGAGTTCGTAACCTTCGGGTCGCTTCCCTTTGGGAGACTGAGACGACATGGCAAGCTCGGCTGAAACACTGAAGATGGGGAAGGGCGGGTTCTTCAAGCTCACTACCGGCAAAATAGTCTTGCTGGCGCTCGTCTTGCTGACCGTCCTCTACGTGCTCTTCGTCGTTGACGACTGGCACCAGCTCTGGATCATCGCCTCCGCGCCGGACAACGTGCCTATCGTGGCGATGATCCCTCTGGTCGCGTTCTTCACCTGGCTCGGCATCAAGCAGGCGCGCGACCACGACGAGTTGATCGAGCGGCTGGAAAAAGACCCGCAACTGGCGAAGACGCACCACCGCAAGGCGCTGCCGTGGCGGCCCGGCTGGGCGCGCGAGATTCACGTCTGGCCTTATCTGGTGCGCGTCGAATTCCTGGCCGCGCTCATCGTCACCGTCATCCTCTTCGTCTGGTCAATCACGCTCAACGCACCCTTAGAAGAACCCGCCAACCCGAACCTGACGATGAATCCCTCGAAGGCTCCCTGGTACTTCCTCGGCCTTCAGGAGATGCTCGTCTATTTCGACCCCTGGATCGCGGGCGTGCTGATGCCGACCCTTTTAATCGTCGGGCTGATGGTCTTTCCATACGTGGACTCGAACCCTTTGGGCAACGGCTACTACACGTGGAAGCAGCGGCGTTTCGCGATAGGGATGTTCTACTGGGGCTTCTTCATGTGGATCGTGCTGATCATCATCGGCACGTTCATACGCGGCCCCGGCTGGATTTGGTTCTGGCCCGGCCAGACCTGGGATCACAACGCGGTGGTCTACGACCGCAACGTTGACTTGCACGAATACTTCGGCATCACGAACACGTGGATTAAGGCCATCTTCGGGGCGATGGTGGTCGGGGCCTTCTACGTCCTGGGCGGCCTCTTCTTCCACTGGCTGATGACCAGGACCGAGCTTGATAAGAAGATACTGGCGCGGACGAGTCTGCTTCAGTATCTGACTTTTCAGTTCTTCGCCATCACGATCCTGTTGGCGCTGCCGGTGAAGTTGATTTTGCGTTTGCTCCCGATTCACATCAAGTACGTCTGGGTGACTCCCTGGTTTAACGTCTGAAGCTTTACAAGAGAAGCGGAGGAAGAAATCAAGGTGGCTGACACGCCTGAATCCGGTGCGATAGTCAAGAGGGAAGACGAGACGCCCGAGCGCGACCCCATCGTGAGCCGCTCGACGAGCGGCTGGATGCTCATCACGACGCTGCTGCTGATTGGCACACTGGCCTGGGCGCTCTACGACGAAGCCTACGGCCAGCGCCCCTGGAAGGGCGCGCAGCAGGAGTTCGTCGCGCGCTATGCGCGCTACCTGCGGAGCATCAGGAGCGAGGCCGGGAAGTCCGAGGCGGATGTTAAGGAGAGCGCCGAGTACCAGACGCTGGCCGAGGAGGCGAAGGCGGCCGAAGAGAGCGTCGCCGACGAGTACAAAGCCAACACGCAGAAGATCAAGATCATTGACGACCAGCTCGCCGCCGTCACGGACCCCTTCCAGAACGCGCGCGGCCAAATCACCGTCGTCAACTACCAGATAGAGACCGCGAAGGAGTCGAAGAAAGATAGCCTGCGACAAAAAGTCGCACGGATGAAGGACGATAAGAGCACCATCTACCTCCCGGCGGACGACGGCTCCGGCAATACCACGAAGCAGGAGTTGAACTACACGCAGCTCGAAACGCTCTACAACGAACTGAAAAACAGGAAGGCGGACCTGCTCGATAAGAACGGCAAACTTTTGAAGGAACCGACCGAGCTCAGGAAGAAGCGCGACGAGTACCTCAAAAACCACATCATCGGGGTGACGCCCGCGCAGATTGATAGCATCATCAATAAGTATGAGAAGGGCTTCGACCACACCATCAAGCAGGTCAACGCCTCAGGCGGCCAGGTCATTGACCGCTGCGAGACCTGCCACCTCGGCGTGCGCGAGCCGCTGACTATCAAGGCTTCTGATTTAGCGCCGGACGGCCCCGGCAAAAAGCCGGACGAGTGGGCGCGCGCCTTCGTCAGCCACCCGAGCAAGGAACTGCTGACCATACACAACCCGGACAGGTTCGGCTGCGCGGGCTGCCACGGCGGCAACGGGCGCGCGACGACGAGCATCACCAAGGGGCACGGACGCCACCGCTTCTGGCTCCACCCGCTCTACGAGCGTGAGAACATGGAGGCGGGCTGCCAGCAGTGTCACACGCAGGACCGTGTGCTCGACGGCGCGAAGACGCTCAACCTCGGCAAAGACCTTTTCCAGAACCGCGGCTGCGTCGGCTGCCACCGCTCCGAGGGCTTCGACCGCGAGACGGACGCGCTCTCCACCACGCGCCAGCAGATCATCCAACTCGAAGAGACCATCATCAACAACGAGCGCGAATCGCGGCAGGCGAAAGAAGCCGTATCCAACGTCACGGATGACGAGGAGGGCAACGCAGAGGCCGCGCGGCTCGCCGCCCGCGCGGAGTCGCTGACGGTCGCTAACAGCCTCGTCGCGGCCGAGATTGACCAGCTCAACATACAGTCGCGCTACCTGATGCAGGACCAGAAGAAGGTCGGCCCGAATCTGAAGGACGTGCGTCTGAAGCTGGTCAAAGAGTGGATTCCCGAATGGCTCAGAGACCCGCAGTCGTTCCGGCCCGGAACGAAGATGCCGACCTTCTGGCGTCTGAACGCCGAGATGGCGCACGACACGCGCGCCGACGACGACCGCAAGGCCATCGCGGCTTATCTCTGGCAGGAAGGCTTCGACGGCAAGATGCCTTCGCAGGACCGCGCGCGCGGGAACGCCGCCAACGGCAAGCAGCTATTCGAGACGGTCGGCTGCATGGCGTGTCACTCCATCGGCGACGGCGAGTCGCCGACGGGCGGGACCTTCGCCGCCAACTTGCAGCGCGTCGGCGAGAAGGCCAACTTCGATTACATCGTGCGCTGGATTTACAATCCGCGCATACGCTGGCAGCCCTACTGCCCGAAAGAGAAACGCGACATCACGCGCGAGGAATACAGGGCCAAAAACTTAGCCTACCTCTTCGACACGGAGCAGTTCTCCACCTGCCCGAACGAGGGCGCGGAGCTTCAGGTGCAGAACATGACGGTGATGCCCAACTTCCGCCTGACGATTGACGAGGCGCGCGACATCGCCAGCTATCTCTTCTCGCTCTCGCAAGGGAACTCCTTCCGCGACAGCGCGGCCTCGTCCTACATGGACGACCCCAACTTGAAAGAGCGCGGGCGCGACGCTCATCAAGCAGTACGGCTGCGCCGGGTGTCACGAAATTCGCGGCTTCGAGGAGGAGCAGCGCATTGGCAAGGAGTTGACGGCCGAAGGCTCTACGCCGATTGAGCGCCTGGACTTCGCGCTCATGACGCAGAAGGCGGAGAAGGGACTTGACCCGGAGACGGGGAAGCATACCGAAGAGTGGTACAACCACAAGGGCTTCTTCGAACACAAGCTTGAGACGCCCTGGATTTACGACCAGGGCAAGGAGAAGGAGCCGCAGGACCGCCTGCGCATGCCTGAGCCATATCTCACGCCCGAGTGGAAGAATGCGCTGACGACCTTCCTGATGGGGAGCGTCGGCACGGAGGGGGCGAACGTGCCCGCTTCGCTCTTCTACAGGCCGGACGACCAGCGCAAGGCCGTGCAGGACGGCTGGTGGGTCGTCAAGAAATATAACTGCATGGGCTGCCACAGCATTCAGGTCGGCCAGCGCTCCGTCCTGATGGACTTGCCGCTCTACCAGAACCCGGACTGGAAGGAGCAACTGCCGCCGAACCTGACGAGCGAGGGCGCGCGCGTTGATCCGAACTGGCTCTTGCGTTTCCTGCACGACCCGTCGCTGACTGAGCCGGGAGGCGGGGCCGAGGCCGGACGCAGCGACCGCACGGTCGGGACTCCTGCGGCGACGGGCGGCGCTAACAACACACAGCCTGCGAGTCCCACGCCGTCGCCGCCCGCGAACGGCGCGCAGAGCGGAGCGCAAGGCGGCGCGCAGAACAACGGTCAGCAGACGGCGGGCGCGGGCGGTAGCGGCGGCGCGGCGACGGCGGCCAACGATGCCAGCCTGATGTCCGAGCAGTTCAGGCGGCAGCCGGGCGCGGATCGCAACGGCGTGCGTAGCTACCTGCGTGCGCGGATGCCGACGTTCAACTTCTCGCCGAACGAATTGCGCATCCTCGTGCGCTTCTTCATGGCCGTCTCGGCGCAGCAGGAGCCGTACATACGCGAGCCGCTCGAGCCTCTGAGGGAAGATGAGAAGAACCTGGCGCGCGCGCTCTTTACGTCGCAGGGCGCGCCCTGCCTGAAGTGTCACATCACGGGCGATCCAACGCACGACAGGACCGCGTCCGCGCCCAACTTCCTCCTGGCGAGCGAGCGCCTGAAGCCTAAGTGGACTTACCGCTGGCTGCTCGACCCGCAGCAGATAAGCCCCGGCACGGCGATGCCTTCCGGCCTCTTCAAGAAGGAGGGCGCACGGATGGTCTTCAACGGCCCGACGCCGGAAGCCTTCAATAACTATCACCGCGACCATGCTGAACTGCTCGTGCGCTACATGTTCCAACTGACGCCGGACGAGCAGCGTCGCCTGACGGCAGGCTCGCCCGCGGCCACGGGCGGCACGTCGCCCGCGCCGACAGCGCAGCCGCCGTCCACGGCGCACGCACGGCGCGTGAGACGCGGCGCAGCCGCGCGCTTGAACGGCCATGCGAGCGTCCGCGCAAAGGCTCGTGCGCGTCGTGCTCGCTCTCCGGGTTCTACAGCGCGCGTCGTGCCTGTTCGCAGGACTTAAAAGTTTTTTACGGAAGTCTCCCTGTTTTGTAGGTCGGTAATCTGGAATTCATCTTACGTTGGAGGAAGAAAGTATGTTGAAGAAACGCGCACGCCTTTGGCTTGCGATCTGTGTGATGGCGTCGCTCGCGGCCCTCGGCGCTTGCGGCGGCGGCAAGGAAGAAGGCCCTAAGGAAGAGACCAGCAGCGGGGCCGCGAAGTGGGCGCCCAAAGGCGACGAGGGCTCCGTCACGGGCAAGGTTAGTTTGAACGGCGAGGCGCCCGCGGCGCAGCCGATTGACATGGGGCAGGACGCCAACTGCAAGACGAACAACCCCGATCCCAAGACGGAGACGGTCGTCGCCAAGGACGGCAAGCTGCAAAACGTTTTCGTCTACATCAAAGAGGGGACGACCGCTGACGGCAAGAAGATTGCCGACTTCAGCTTCGACACGCCGGGCGCGGAAGTCGTGCTCGACCAGAAAGGCTGCCACTACGTCCCGCACGTCATCGGCATGCAGCCCAACCAGAAGCTGAAGGTCACCAACTCGGACCCGACGGGGCACAACATCCACGCGCTCCCGAAGTCCGGCGGCGGCAACGAAGAGTGGAACGAGTCGCAGCCGAACGGCGCGGGCCCCATCACCAAGACCTTCAAGCGCTCCGAGATTCTAGTCCCCATCAAGTGCAACCAGCACCCCTGGATGAAGGCTTACATCGGCGTGGTCAAGCACCCGTTCTACGCCGTCACCAAGGAAGATGGCTCCTACGAAATCAAGGGCGTGCCGCCGGGCACTTACACGGTCGTCGCCTGGCACGAGAAAGGCCCGACGGAGAAGACCGCGCAGGTCACCGTCCCGGCCAAGGGTGCCGCCACGTCTGACTTCACGTTCGACGCGAGCGCGATGGCCTTAGGCACGCAGGGCAACTCGCTTCAGGTGATGCCCGCCATCGAATTCCCCATGCTGGGGAGACACTAGAACCGTAAATCGTGAATCGTAAATCGTAAATAGTTTATGGTATCTTCTATTCACGATTCACGATTTACGATTCACGTCATTATGAATAAGGGTATACATCGCTTCACGTTGTTCGTGACGGGCGCGACTCTGTTTCTGATAGTCGCGGGCGCGCTCGTCACGAGCCACGACGCGGGGCTGGCGACGAAAGACTGGCCGCTCTCGAACGGGCAGGTCTTCCCCGAGATGGTCGGCAACCTCTTCTGGGAGCACGGCCACCGAATGGTCGCCACCTCGGTCGGGATTCTCGTCATCATTCTTAACATCTGGCTCTGGCGGCGCGAAAAGCGCGCGTGGGTCCGACGCCTCGGGCTCGTCGCGCTCGCGGCCGTTATCGCGCAGGGCTTGCTGGGCGGGCTGACCGTCAAGCTGATGCTGCCGCTCGCCGTCTCGTCCGCGCACGCAACATTGGCACAACTCTTCTTCTGCACGATGGTGAGCCTGTCTGTCTTCACCGCGCCGGGGTGGGCTGAGCCGCGCGCCGCGCTGGAAGAGAACGGGAAACTATCGCTCCGCTACCTGTGCGTGGCGGCGGCCGCGGGCATTCTGATTCAACTCGTGCTGGGCGCGACCCTGCGCCACTCCGCGACGTGGGACCAGCACCTGCCGGTTAGTCTGCTCGTCACACACCTGGCAGGCGCGGTCGTGGTCACGCTGCTTCTGGGCTCGACCATCGTCACGACGCTCAGGCGGCACCGGGGCGAGACATACCTGACGAAGCCTGCGCTGGCGGCGGCGGCGCTTCTCGTCGGGCAGCTTTTTCTGGGGCTCGCGGCCTACATGACGCGGCTCTGGTCGCCGAGTGCGCCGCAGCCGCGCAACCCGATGGTCGGCATCACGGTCGCGCACGTCGCCTGCGGCGCGCTCGTCTTCGCCGCGACCATCGTGCTCACGCTCCGCGCCTTCCGCGTTCTCAAGGGCGAGCGCGCGGCCGAGCCGGATTACGTGCCGCTCGGCGCCGGGAGTTGGATTGGAAACGAAAAATAGATTTGAGATTTGAAATCTCGAATTTGAAATTTAGAAATCGAAATTCTTCGTTCTGGAATCTTCAAGGTGAAATCGGAAGTCTTAATTAAAAGCGTGGCGATTGAGTTGAACCCCGGCGGGGTGGCCGAGTCGCGGGCCGCCACAGAGTTGTCCAGGCGCGAGCGCGCGCTCGCTTACGTCGAGCTGACCAAGCCGCGCATCACTTTCCTGATCGTCCTGACCGCGGCCGCGGGCTTCTGCCTGGGCGCGAAGGGCGGTGTTGATTACGTGCGCTTCGCTCACGCGATGTTCGGCATCGCGCTGCTCTCTTCGGGAATCGCGACGCTCAATCAGTACATGGAGCGCGACCTGGACGCCCTGATGCGGCGGACGATGACGAGGCCGCTGCCTTCTGGAAAACTCTCCGCGTTCGAGGCGCTTCTTTTCGGCGCGGGGCTGACGCTGCTCGCCGAAGTTTACCTGGCTGTCCTGGTCAACCCGCTGACGGCGCTCTTCGGGCTGACGGTCGTCGCTGGCTACCTCTTCATGTACACGCCGCTCAAGACGCGCACGACGCTCTCGACGGTCGTCGGCGCATTCCCCGGCGCAATGCCGCCGCTGATGGGGTGGACATCCGCGGCGGGCGAGGTGACGGCGGGCGCGTGGGTGCTCTTCAGCATTTTGTTCCTGTGGCAGTTCCCGCATTTTCTGGCAATCGCCTGGATGTATCGGGAAGACTACGGCCGCGCGGGCATACGCATGCTCCCCGTGGTCGAGCCGGAGGGACGCGTTACGGGTCAGCAGATCGTCGCCTACACGTTGATGCTTCTGCCCGTCAGCCTGCTCCCGACGGCGCTGGGGATTTCGGGGCGTGTCTATTTGTACGGGGCCGTCGCGCTCGGCCTGCTTTTCCTGTTCAGCAGCCTCTCGGCTGCGCTCTCTAAATCAAGGCAGCAGGCGCGGCGACTCCTCCTCGCCTCCGTGCTCTATCTGCCGCTGCTGTTTGGATTGATGGTCTTAAACCAGGGATGAGGGATGAGGGATGAGGGATGAAAAAAGAACGGTCTTTCTTTTCATTCATCCCTCATCCCTCATCCCTCATCCCTCAAAGGAGACTTGCCAATGGGTCGCGCTCTAGGTGTTGTGATCTGGGTCTTGACGCTCGCCTCGGTGGTGCTGTTCTTCAGCGGCTGGTGGTTCCCAACGGCCATCGTGGAACACGCGCCGGGGATTGACCGGCAATTCATGATTACGATCATCGTCGTCGGCATTGCCTTCGTCGCGGCGCAGGTCGGCCTTGGCTACGCGGTCTGGCGCTTCGGGAGCGGTCGCAACAAAGAGGAGCGCGCCGTTTACTCGCACGGCAACAACCGCCTGGAGATGATCTGGACGGTGATCACTGCGGCCATCTTCATCGGGCTGGCCGTTATGGGCCAAAGGGTCTGGGCGCAGCTCCACTTCAACAATGCCCCGGCCGGCTCTTTCCAGGTCGAGGTCGTCGCGCAGCAGTTCGCCTGGAACATGCACTACGCCGGCCCCGACGGCAAGTTCGGCCGTACAGACCCGACGCTCATTGCCGACGAGGAGCAGAACTACATAGGGCTCGACGGCCGCGACCCCGCCTCAAAAGACGACCTGACGACGACGACGCTCGTCGTTCCCGTCAACCGCCCCGTCGAACTGATCCTCCGCTCGAAGGACGTAACGCACAGCTTCTGGGTTCCGCAGCTACGCTTCAAGCAGGACCTCGTGCCCGGCATGGCGATTCGCGTCCACTTCACGCCGACGAGCGCGGGCAATTTCCAACTTGCCTGCGCGGAACTGTGCGGGATGAACCACTTCAGCATGAAGGGCACGCTGCTCGTCCTGCCCGAGGCGCAGCACAGCGCGCTGATGGCGGTCCCGAAGGCCGAGTTCCAGAGCAAGCTCAACGAGATAATGGGCGCTTACGAGGTAGGCGTGATCTACGACGCGAACGGGACGAAGCTCGGCAAGTCATATTAGTTAACTCTTTCCAAAGCCCTTAGGAGACGACTGATGGCAGACGAAACGACGGTCCATGAAGGCCACGGGGCAGAGGTCGTGCACCGCCACGAGCCGCCGAAGAGTTTTATACGTAAGTACATCTTCAGCCTCGACCACAAGGTCATCGGCGTGCAATACCTGACGCTCGCGCTGGTCGCGGTGTTCGTCGGGATGGTTCTGTCCATCCTGATGCGCATGAGCCTCACGTGGCCGGACATGGAGTGGCCGATCATAGGGCTCATCAAGCCCGACCAGTACCTCGCCTTTCTGACCATACACGGCACGATGATGGTCTTCTTCGTGCTGACGACGGCCCCACAGGGCGGCTTCGGCAACTACTTCCTCCCGATTCAAATCGGCGCCGAAGACATGGCCTTCCCCGTGCTCAACATGCTCTCGTTCTGGGTGACGCTCGTCGGCTTCATCGTGCTGGTCATGTCGTTCTTCGTCTACGAGGGCGCGCCCATCGGCGGCTGGACCGCGTACCCGCCGCTCTCCGCCATCCCGAGCGCGGGGCCAGGGCAGGCGGCCGGGATGAACCTCTGGATCGTCAGCATAGCCATCTTCTGTGTCGGCTCGCTCCTCGGCGCCCTGAACTTCATCACGACGCTCCTCAACATGCGCGCCAAAGGAATGTCTTTGATGCGCATGCCGCTCACGTGCTGGGCCTGGTTCACGACGGCCGTGCTCGCGCTCCTGGCGTTCCCCGTCCTGCTCGCGGCGGGCGTGCTGCTCTACCTGGACCGCAACGCTGGCACCAGCTTTTTCATCCCGGCGGGGCTCTACATCAACAAAGTGCAGCCGCACTCTGGGGGCTCGCCTATCCTGTGGCAGCACCTCTTCTGGTTCTTCGGCCACCCGGAGGTCTACATCGCAATCCTTCCGGGCATGGGCGCGACCTCGCACATCCTTTCGACCTTCGCGCGCAAACCCGTCTTCGGCTACCGCGCGATGGTCTTCGCCATCTTCGCCATCGGGCTCCTGGGCTTCTTCGTCTGGGGCCACCACATGTTCATCAGCGGCATGAGCCCCTACTCGGCGATGGCGTTCTCGATTCTTACTTTGAGCATCGGCGTGCCCTCGGCCGTCAAGACTTTCAACTGGCTGGGGACGCTCTGGGGCGCGAAGATTCGCTTCACGACGCCGATGCTGTTTGCCCTGGGCTTCGTCTCGCTCTTCGTCGCGGGCGGCATCACCGGCCTCGTTTTGGGCCAGACTTCGCTCGACCTGCCGATGCACGACACCTACTTCGTCCTCGGCCACTTCCACCTCGTGATGGGCGTCGCGGCGATCTTCGGGATGTTCGCCGGAATCTACTTCTGGTTCCCGAAGATGTTCGGGAAGATGATGAGCGAGCGGCTCGGCCGCATCCACTTCTGGATAACTTTCGTCGGCGTCTACGCGATCTTCATCCCGATGCACATCATGGGCATCGTCGGGATGCCGCGCCGCTACTCGCGCTTTGCCGAGAACGGCCAGCAGATTTACGGCTTCCTCGAAAGCCTGCACCCGCTCGTACTCTTCGTCACGGTCGCGGCCATCATCACGTTTTTCACGCAGTTCCTCTTCCTCTTCAACCTCCTCTGGAGTCTGTTCAAGGGGAAGAAGGCGGGCGACAACCCCTGGGAGGCGACCACGCTCGAATGGAACACAACGTCGCCGCCGCCGCACGACAACTTCGCGGGCGTGCACCCGGTCGTCTATCGCGGGGCGTACGAGTTCGCCGTGCCGGGCGCGCCCAACGATTACGTCATGCAGACGGAGCCGGACCCGGCGGGCAGTAGTTCAGAGGTAAGTAGCGGCGATGGTCACGACGGTCACAAGCACTGAGCGCGTCAAGCAGAAGACCAGGGTCGGCGTCGGTGGGACTCCGCCGGGGAAGAACGGGCATAACGGCAAAGGGCCGGGCGGCGGAGGGGGCGGGGGTAAAAAAAAGGACGGGGCGCAGCGCTTCTCGCCGAAGCCGTACCGCCTCACGCTCTGGATTTTAATCGCGGCCATTTTCATGATGTTCGCGGCGATGATCGCCTCCTACATCACCCTCTCGTCGGGAGAAAAGTGGCCGCCGCTTGAGACGCCGCGCCTGCTCTGGCTGAGCACAGGGCTGATTCTCTTGAGCAGTTTGACGTTCGAGGCGGCGCGCAGGTCATTGAAAGCTGGGAGTGATCGGGGTTACGTCCGCTGGCTCTTGTTGACGCTTCTCTTCGGCCTCGGCTTTCTCGCGTCACAAGTCTTCGCCTGGCGGGAGTTGGTCGCGCAAGGGGTTTATCTCGCGACGAACAACCACAGCTCTTTCTTTTACCTGCTGACGGGCGTGCACGCGCTGCACCTGGGCGTCGGCATTCTGGCCCTCGGTTTCCTGCTGCTGCGGACGAGGCGCAGGCGGGCGGAAAAAAGCGCGGAGCTGAAGCGGCGTGCCGCAATCGGCGTCGTCTCGGTCTACTGGCATTTCATGGACGGACTCTGGATTCTACTGTTCTTACTCCTCTTCGTCTGGAAGTAAGAAGAGGTAAGCGTTAAAGATGAGCACGACTATCACAAACTCTTCGCCCGACCGGTATCGCACAGGGATGCTGGTCGCGCTCGCGGCCGTCGCGATGATGTTCACGGCGCTGACGAGCGCCTACATCGTCCGCGCCGGCACCTGGAACGACTGGCGGCCCGTCTCTATGCCGCGCATGCTCTGGGTGAGCACGGGGATAATTCTCCTGAGCAGCCTGGCCTTCGAGGTCGCGCGCCGCGCCTTGAAGCTTGGCCGGAACGTCGCCTTCAAGCGCTGGCTGCTCGTGACGGTGGTGCTCGGCCTGGGCTTTCTGGCGACGCAGTTGATGGCGTGGCGCGAACTCGCGGCCGCGGGCGTCTATCTCGCCTCGAACCCGCACAGCTCTTTCTTCTACGTGCTGACGGGCGTGCACGGCCTGCACCTTCTGGGCGGGATACTCTTCCTCGATTACCTGCTGTTGCGCTCGTGGCGCAATCGCAGCGAAGAGAGCGGCGCACGGAAGCGGCAATCGGTGGTAGGCGCTGCCGCGCTCTACTGGCATTTCATGTTCGGAGTCTGGATTTACCTGTTCTTACTCCTTTTCCTTTGGAGGTAAAAAGTTGAGTACGGAAGCAGCAAGGGCAGACCAGCTAACAACGACGGAGTGGAGCGGAGGCGCATTCCCCTACCGCGTCGGCCACAGAAAGCTAGGCATGTGGCTCTTCATCGTCTCGGACGCGCTGACTTTCTCGGCGCTCCTGATCGGCTACAGCTACGTGCGCGCTTCGTCCGCCGAGTGGGCGACGCCGTTCCCGTTCTACCCGTCAATCGTCTTCTCGTCCGTGATGACGCTCTGCCTGCTGTCGTCGAGTTTGACGATGGTGATGGGGGTGTCGGCCTCTGCGCGCGCTGACTACAAGGCCGTCAGGAAATGGCTGGGGCTGACGATTCTCTTCGGCGCAGCCTTCATCGTGCTCCACTTGATAGAGTGGAAGCATCTGCTCGACGAAGGTCTCAGGCCGTTCAGTCTCCCGGCGCTGTGGGCCGAGCGCTGGCCGAACGCTTCGCCGCTCTTCGGCGCGTCGTTCTTCGCCATCACGGGCCTGCACATGTTCCACGTCCTTACGGGGCTGATTTATCTCTCGGTCGTCGCGGCCCGCGTCAGGAAGTTGAAGCACGAGGACGTGGAGATCAGCGGCCTCTACTGGCACTTCGTTGACCTGGTCTGGATGTTCGTCTTCCCGATGATTTACCTGCTGTCGGTGGACTTTACTCCGCCCGTTCATTAAGGCCGAACTTCAAGGAGTCTTAAAGATGGCAACGCACGCCGAAAGCGGACACGAGCATTTCGCGGGCAGCAACAAGCTTTTCATCTCCGTCTGGGTATGGCTGCTGCTCCTGACCGGGCTCGAAGTCTTCCTGGGCTACATACACATCAGGTTCGCGCTGATGCTGACGATTCTGATTGGGCTGTCGCTCATCAAGGCCGCGCTCATCGTCGCGTATTTTATGCACCTGAGGTTCGAGCGCCTGAGCCTCGTGCTCACGCTGATACCAATGCTCATCGTCTGCATCGTTCTTCTGCTGGTCTTCTTCCCGGACAGTTTCAGGTCGAAAGACCATCGGTACACGTTCGAGTCGGACAAGCCGATGGTGACGACGAGCGGGGAAGACGAGGAGGATTGATGGGCGCGAGGCGGCACGTCTGGCTTGCGCTTGCGGCGTGCGTCGCGGTTGCTATTTTGCTCGCGGCGGGCCAGACTGTGTCCGCGCAGTGCGCGATGTGCAAGTCGGCCATCGCCGGCGCGCCCGAGGCCGCCAGGCTTTCCGCGCGGCTGAACCTAGCGGTCTTAGTGCTCCTGATTCCGCCCGTCGCGATCTTCTGCGGAATCTTCTACGCCGTGTTCAGGCAACGGAAATCGCGCGACGAGTTGGAGGTAGTGAGCGAGGAAACGCGTATCAAACCCAAAACTCAACTCTTTGCGTCTTTGCGCCTTTGCGTGAGAAACTTAAATCACTCACGCAAAGGCGCAAAGGCGCAAAGGGGTTGAGTCAAACGGTAGCTTGAGTTGGTATGTCTGAAAAAGAAGAACTGATTTTGGATGTTGACCGGATGAGCTTTCGCGGGCGCGCATGCCCGGTCTGCGGCGGCAAGATCATCCCGTCGAATCGCGCCGTCTACGAGAGCAAGGCCAACCCGAACGAGGTCTTCCCGCTCTGGCAGTGCGAGCGGTGCGGCTACGAGCAGATGTCCGAGAAGCCCAAGCCCGAGCCGAAGGGCAAGCACAAGTGAGCGAGGACGGAAGATAAAGGAGAGTGAAACCGAAACGCGATGACCGACACACTGGAGACGGAGGGCAGCCTGATGAAGAGTGAGAATTTTCTCTTGAACGTCGTCTGCATCGTGATGGCCCTGGGCTTCCTGGGCCTGGCCGGGCTGAGCTACATGTCCTCGGGCAATTTCATCAGCACGGACAACCTCTTCTTCTCGACCGTCGCCGGGATGATGGCGCTCGTCTTCCTGCTCATCCCCGTCAGCTCCTTCATGTCCGCGCGCAAGGCCAGGAAAGCCCCGGCTGCTGAGACGGCTGCCGCCGCGCGCGGCGAGGTCACCGCCGGGGCGCGCAAGGCGGCCGGCGGGCTCCCGCGCGCCCCAGTCCGCTTCGCCGACACGGTTGACGCGCGCGGCCGGCCCATCCCGCCCGACGTGGCGCGCATGGTCGAGTCGATGAAGGACAAAGAGACGACGGCTTAGAAGTCAGTTCAAAATTCTAGCCGGCCATTGACTCAACCCTTTGCGCCTTACGTCTTAACTTTGCGCCTTTGCGTGAAACAGCCGTTCACGCTGGAGGCGCAAAGAAAAGAAAAACCAAAGGCGCAAAGGGTTGAGTGAATTTTAAGAGTGCTGAGATTTTTCGATGGATGAGCTGAAAAAGCGCGTGCTGGGCATGTTCGAGCAGATGGGTAAAGAGGCGCTCGACCTGCACGAGTTGTTCGAGGCGGGCGGCAACGACATGGACGCGCGCCGCGATGTCTTCTACGCGGTCGAGGGTCTGGTCGAAGAGGGCTTGCTCGAAGAGCGCGGCAACGATTTCTACGCCCTGACGGCGGAAGGGAAGAGGGCGGCGCAGGCCAACGTCGCCGGAGCCTGAAGGCCGCCGCCCTCGTCTTCCCGCATGAAGAATTTCATCTTCACCCTCCCGCACGTCAACGCCATCCTGAACACCACGAGCGGCGTCCTGCTCGTCATCGGCTACCTGCTCATACGCAGACGCAAAGTGGAAGCGCACCGCCGGGCCATGCTCGCGGCCTTCTTCGTCTCGACGGCCTTTTTAATCTCCTACGTCCTTTATCACACGCTGCTGGCTTACTATCTGGGCCAGGGTCCGACACGGTTCAGGGGCGAGGGCTTCATTCGCCCCGTCTATTTCACTATCTTGCTGACGCACACGGTACTGGCAATCGCCGTCGTCCCCTTCATCCTGGTGACGCTCCGGCGCGGCCTACGCAGGCAGGACGCGCGCCACAGGCGCATCGCCCGCTGGACGCTCCCCGTCTGGCTCTACGTCTCGGTCACGGGCGTCGCCGTGTACGCGATGCTCTACCACCTTTATCCGGCGCGCTGAGGCAGGATAAAGAGATTTCAGATTTGAAATCTCAAATCCTTAATTCGCAATGGCAGAGAGCGGATCAAACGGCTCATCATCGAACGGGCAAAAAGTTCTCGACGCGACGCCCCTGCCGCGCGCACGCCGTCGCCCCTCCTGGCCGTTCATCGTGCTGGCGATTCTTTTCGTCGTTGTGCCATTTCTGACCTGGTATCTGACTTGGTTCGGCCGCCCGCTTTCCGACGACGACATCGGCAGATATTTGAGCGACCAGAAGAACGTGCGCCACGTCCAGCAGGCGCTGACGCAGGTTGAAGAGCGCATCGAGAAGGGCGATGAGAGCGCGAAGCGTTTTTATCCCCAGGTCGTCGCGCTGGCCGAGAGCCCCGTCCCGGAGGTCCGCAAGACCGTCGCGTGGGTGATGGGTCAGGACAACAAGTCGGAAGAGTTCCACGCAGGATTGCTGAAGTTGGTCGCGGACGTGCACCCGGCAGTCCGCCGCAACGCCGCCGTGCAGTTGGTCCGCTTCAAGGACACGAGCGGCCGCGCGGAACTGCGCGCCATGCTCGTGCCCTACGACCTGCCCGCGCCCGTCGAAGGCACAATCGCCAGCGTGCTCAGCGAAGGCGGCGAGGTCAGGGAAAACGCTCTCGTCGCGCGCATCACGGACGCACAGAATCAGGTTCAGGAGGTGCGCTCCCCGCTTCACGGAAAGATAGCTCGGGTTCAGACGAGCGCGGGCGCGCGCGTCCAGACAGGGGACGTGCTGCTGACGATTGCGCCGGACGCAGAGTTCGTTTACGAAGCACTGCGGGCGCTCTTTCTAGTGGGCGAAAGCGAAGACTTGAAGGAAGTGGAACGTTACGCGCAGGGGGTCGAAGGGATGACCGGACGCGTCAAAGAACAAGCGGCGCAGACGGCAAAAGCCATCCGCGGCCGCTCTGAGAATAAGGATTCTTCTAGGCAGTAGCGACGGGCGCGTCCGTCAGCTCGACGCCGTGCGCGGCTTCCCAGTCTTCCGTGGGGACCATCTCGATGGCGTCCCAGGGGCAACCGTCAAGGAACGCGCCGTCCGGCCCCTTGCTCGTGCACTTCTGGCAGCCTATGCAGAGGTTCGGGTCAACCTCTATGCGGCCGAATGGCGGGTGGTCTTCGTCTGGGACCCAGAACATGCAGGCTTCGATGGGACAGTACTCTATGCAGGCCGGCGAGCCCGCGCAGCCCGTGCAGCAGTCGGTCGTGACGGCCAGGATTTTCGGCTTCTTCTTGCGCGTGGCCTTGCCGTCGCCCTCAGACATCGGGAAGTGTTTTTCGATAACAGCGATCATCCGCAATCTGCTCCGTTCTGCGTCTCGGAATAACTGCTTCACTTTAACACGGCCGAGCGAGTTGGCTCAACGATTTGAAGCTTTAATGACCAGCGTCAATCTCTTCTTTGCGTCTTTGCGCCTTTGCGTGAGTGATTTAGTTTTCTCTCGCAAAGCCGCAAAGACGCAAAGGAGTTGAGTTGTTCCGCATTCCGTCGCTTGAAAGAGTGGCCCGAAAAGGATAAAACTAACCAAACTTCAAACAGGAGGCACCAATGAGTACCGTCGCCGGGATTTTCCATTCGCGCGCCGACGCCGAGCGCGCCGCAGAGAACTTGCGTTCCGCAGGCATCAGCGATGACCGCATCAACCTTCTGACGCCGGGCACGACCGCCGAGGAGATAGAGGAGGCCGTGCCGACGACCGAGACAGAGCAGCCGGGTATGGGGGGCGCGCTCGGCGGGACCGTCGGCGCAGCCATCGGGGCCGCGGGCGGCATGCACATAGGTGCCGCGCTCGCCAGCCTTCTTGTCCCCGGCGTCGGCCCCGTGCTGGCGGCCGGAATCATAGGCGCGGCCCTGCTCGGTGCTGGCGGCGCTGTGGCTGGCGCATCGGCCGGCAGCGCCATGGAAGAGAACATAGAGGGGCTGCCCGTTGACGAGGTGTACGTTTACGAAGACGCGCTCAGAAAGGGGCACTCGGTCGTCATCGTCGTGCCGGAGGACGAGGAGCGGGCCGAGGGCGCACGCAACGTTTTGGGCCAGGCTGGGGCAGAGAGCGTTGACGCCGCGCGCGAGGACTGGTGGGTCGGTTTGCGCGACGCGGAGGAGGCGGAGTACGCGGAGCCGGGAAGAGATTTCAAAGCGGACGAGCCCGTCTACCGTCGCGGCTTTGAGGCTGCCCTGCACCCGCACCTGCGCGGCCGCTCTTACGACGACGTGCAGGAGCGCCTGCGCAAACTCTACCGCGACACCTTCGAGGCCGAGCCATTCCGCAGGGGTTACGAGCGCGGGCAGAATTACCATAGCGCCCTGAGGGAGAAGCACAAAGGTTGAAGGACGCGCTGTTGAGCGTCGCCGTCCTCGGCGGCATCCTCGTCGTGAGCGCGTTCATCACTAACTGGTTCGCGCGCACGATGTACATACGCTGCCCGGAGTGCGGCACGCTCAACGCCAAGCGCCGCACGCACTGCCGCGCCTGCAACACCGAAATCCAGTAATTGAGGAATGCGGATTTCGGATTGCGGGTTGAAGAGAAAGAATTCGACAGACAGAACGACTCAACCCTTTGCGCCTTACGTCTTCTCTTTGCGCCTTTGCGAGAACGGCTGTTTCACGCTGGAGGCGCTAAGAGAAAACTTAAGGCGCAAAGGGTTGAATCTGTGTTTCAATCCGCATTCCGCAATCTGCATATGCCCTGGAACCCGGAACAGTATCATCAATTCCAGGCTGCGAGGTTCGCGCCTTTCGAAGACCTGCTCGATCTTGTAAAAGTGCGCGCCGGAATGAGTGTCGTTGACCTGGGCTGCGGGACGGGCGAGTTGACGCGCAGGCTGGCGGAGCAGTTGCCGGGAAGTGAAGTCGTCGGCATTGATTCCTCGCCGGAAATGTTGGAGCGCGCGGGCGCGCTGGCAAACGAGCGCGTGCGGTTCGAACTCGGTTCGATTGAAGCCGTCGAAGGCAGTTGGGACCTGGTTTTCTCTCACGCGGCGATTCACTGGGTTGAAGCTCACCGCGCCCTCGTCCCGCGCCTGCTCTCGCTCGTCCGTCCGGGCGGGCAACTCGCCGTCCAGTTGCCGTCAAATCACACGCACCCGACGCAGACGCTGATTACAGAGGTCGCCGCGGAAGAGCCTTACCATTCGGCGCTCGGCGGCTGGCATCGTGAATCGCCCGTGCTCTCCATCAACGAGTACGCGGAGCTTCTGCACGAGAGCGGCGGGAGCGAGATAACGGTTTTCGAGAAGGTCTACCCCAGTCTGATGGACGACTCGGACGCGCTGGCTGAATGGACCGCAGGCACGACGCTCGTCCCCTACTTCGAGCGGCTGCCGAAAGATTTGCAAGAGGCTTTTATGGAAAGATACAGGGAGCGCCTTCGCGCGCTCTACCCTCCCGGCCCCGTCTTCTTCCCATTCCGACGGACGCTCTTCGCCGCCACGCGCTAACCAGCCGCTTCTAGTTCCGGGCCAGCGGCGCGTTTGTCGTATCTCCCGAAATCAACACAGCCATCTCCGCGAGCTGCGTGACCTGCTCGGTCGCGGGGAGGCGACGGTTCAAGCGCGCGAGAGCCTCGGCGGCTTCCAGTCGGCCGATAACGTCGGCGCTGTGCGCGAGCTGGTATTTGAGCATCGAGGCGGGCTGCGGAAAATTAATCATCTTCAGAAGGCGCGCGCCTTTGTCGAAGCGAATCATCAGGGGCTTGCCGTCGAGTTGAAAGGTGAAGCGTTGGGTGCGCGCCGTGACCTCTATGCGTTCGGTGCGCGCGCCGGACTGTGTCGCCAACTCGACTTCCATCGGCAGGCGGAAGACGAGGGGCGTCATGGCCTCCTGCGCTTGCGTCTGCGTGACCTCCAGGGTGAGCTTGCGGGTCGGCGCGTTGTAGAAGGAGCGGACGCGCAATTCAGGGAAGCCGGCCTTGTAGACCCACTGGTCGAAAAACCAATCGAGCCGCTGGCCCGTGGTCTCCTCGAAGACGCGTTTGAGGTCGGCGGTCGTCACGGGCTTGAACTTGTTCTCGGTCAGGTAGCGATGAAGCGACTTCCAGAACATCTCGTCGCCGACCGTCTCGCGCAGCATGTGCAGGACGAGCGCGCCCTTTTTGTAGACGGTCGAGTCAAACAGATCGAGCGGCGAGCGGTAGCGGTCGAAGACGAGCGGGCGGCGGTGTCTAGCCAAATCTTCGAGGAAATAGAGCGACATGTTCGAGCGCATCTCGGCCAGGTAGGCGTCGTGCCCCGCGTCGTGCTCGCGGAAGACCGCTTCCATGAAGGTGGCGAACCCTTCGTTGAGCCACAGCTCTGACCAGTCCTGGCAGGTCACGAGGTTGCCGAACCAGGAGTGTGCCAATTCATGCGAGATTAAGTTCTCGGTCGAGACCTGCGACTCCGGCGACAGGCTGTGTAGGATTTCCGAGTCGGCGTGCGTCGTGGCCGTGACGTTCTCCATGCCGCCGAAGATGAAGCTTGCGACGACCGTCTGCGCGTAGCGGTTGTAAGGATATTCGTGGCCCAGCTTGTCCGAGAAGAGGCGCATCATCTCGGGCGTCTTGGCGAAGGCGCGGCGCGCAGTCTCCTCTGTCCCGCGATAAGTGTAGTATTCGAGCGGGACGTTTTTGTAAGCGCCGTCGAGTCGCGCGTAGTTGCCGACGACGAGCGAGACCAGATAGCTCGCGTGCGGCTGCTCCATCTTCCAGTGAAAGGTGCGCGTTCCGTCCGCGTTCGTGACCGTCTCGATGAGCGCGCCGTTCGAGATGGCGATCTCGTCCGCGCCGGTCGTGATGTATTGCTCGCTGGTCGCGTGGTCGTCCGGGTAGTCGTAAGCCGGGAACCAGTAGTGATTGTCTTCGGGCTCTCCCTGCGTCCAGATTTGCGCGGGCTTGGTCCCCGCGGCGCTCTGGCTCTGCGGGATGAAGTAGAGGCCGCGCTCGGGCGTGGCGCTGTAGTTGATGCGGACGCCGATTGTCTCCGCGGGCTCGTAGGCGCGGTCGAGCTTGATGCTGAGCTTGTCCGGCGGCTGCGTCCACTTGAGCGGCGTGCCGGTGTCGCCGAGCGTGACGGACTCGATCTTCATGCCCGAGGCGTCCAGCTCGAAAGAGCTGAAGCCGGCGGCGAGAGGTTTGAGCACGACGGTCGTGTCGCCTATGACGGTCTTGTTCGGCACGTCAAAGCGCGTGCGGATAACGTAATGCTGTACGTCGTAGGTGCGCTCGGGCCGCACACGCTTCTCCCCCGTGGGAAGATTACGTGGAAACCTTGATTCGGAGGAGGAGGTGGCGCGCGCCCTCGCGCGTCGCCGCTGTGCCAATGTGGCGGGCGCGAAAGCCGAAAGAACGAAGGCGAGTGCGATAACGAAAGCGAGCAGGCGGCGTGCGTTGGTGCGAGCGATCATTAAACCTTCCCTGAAATGGATGAAGAGTTCGGTCTCCTGGGAGAGCTTAATCGTGCCTGATGCCGGGTGTAAAGTCGCGGGCGAATGCTCTCGGTCAGGCAAGGTTGGACGGCTTGGGCCTCAGAAAATTGCGCTCGGCGAAAATTTGAATTCACGGCAAAGCGGCGTATATTCATCGCACAGCTTTTCTTCGCGTCTTTGCGCCTTTGCGTGAGAAATCCAAAACTACTCACGCAAAGGCGCAGAGACGCAAAGAAGAAGTTAAGAACGATTGGAGAAACAGGATGCTCCGTTGCGCCGCCTCTTTGTTCTGTTTGTTGTTACTCGCTTCCGGCTTCCATCAAAAAATTATGGCACAGAGCACAACCCCGGCGGCCCCGCCAGAGTGGCAGACGCATGCCGAGAAGACCAATTACCGCGAGACGCCGCGCTACGACGAAACCATCGCCTTCGCGCGCAAACTGGACGACGCCTCGCCCCTGATTCGCTACACGAGCTTCGGCCGGAGCGGGGAAGGGCGCGCGCTGCCGCTCGTCATCGCTGCGACCGGGAACGATTTCACGCCGCAGGCGGCCAGGCGCGCGGGCAAAGCGGTCGTCCTCGATTCAAGCCTGCATACACGCGGGCGAGTCCGACGGCAAAGACGCGGGCTTCGCGCTGCTGCGCGACATCGCCGTCACGAAGACTCGGACGGGGCTGCTGGACCGCGTCGTCCTCCTCTTCATCCCGATTTACAACACGGACGGCCACGAGCGTTTCGGCCCCTTCAACCGCATCAACCAGGACGGCCCCGCGGAGATGGGCTGGCGCGCGACCTCCGCGAACCTCAATCTCAACCGCGACTACATGAAGGCGGACGCGCCGGAGACGCGCGCGTGGCTCAAGCTCTGGACCGAGTGGAACCCGGACCTGCTCGATTGACTGCCACGTCACGGACGGCGCCGATTTTCGTTACAACATCACCTACATCTACGAGCACCAACAGCACGCGCCCGCAACCGTGCTGGCCTGGATGCGCGAGGCTTTCGACGGCAGAATTTTCCCGGCGACCGAAGGTGAGGGAAATTTATTGGCACAGTACATGACCTTCCGCGACAACCGGGATTTGAATGAAG
The DNA here is from genome assembly GCA_963711585.1 of uncultured Acidobacteriota bacterium. Classification (GTDB taxonomy): domain Bacteria; phylum Acidobacteriota; class Blastocatellia; order Pyrinomonadales; family Pyrinomonadaceae; genus QHXM01. The sequence continues at coordinate 152,377 of CAVQEU010000009.1, forward strand.
GGGATTGACGGCTTCGTCATGCCGCCGCGCTTCTCCACGGGCTACACGACAGTGCGCAACCGCCCAGGGATGACGATTGAGACGCACATGCTCAAGGATTATCGCTCGCGCGTGCGCGGGACTTACGACCTGCTGAGGTTCACGCTCGAAGAGGTCAATCGCAACCCGGAAAAGCTCTTGAGCGCCGTGCGCGAGGCGGACGAGTTGACGGTGAAGGCCGGACAAAGTTACGACCCGGCCCGCCGCTACCCGCTGCAAATCGAGATGACAGATAAGCCCAGGCCGTTCGCGTTCAAAGGCGTCGAGTCGCGCACGGAGCAAAGCGACGTCTCGGGCCAACAGCGCGTCGTCTTCGGGACGAAGCCTCTGGACATGACGCTGCCTTTTTACGACGAGGGCCGGGTCGCCGCCGCGGTCGCGCCACCGCTTTACTACGTCGTCCCGCCGCAATGGGGGAGCGTCATAGAGGTGTTGGCCGCGCACGGGCTGCGCTTGCAAAGACTCGCGGCACCCGCGACGATTGAAGTCGAGAGTTATCGCTTCACAGACGTGAAATTCGCGCGCCGCGCCTTTCGAGGGGCGCGTCGTCCCGAGTTACAAAACGAATCCTGTGCGCGAGCGCAGAACTTTCCCGGCGGGTTCGGTTGTCGTGCCAGTTGCACAGCCCGCGGGTTTCGTCGCCGTGCATCTGCTCGAACCCGCCGGGCCGGATTCGTTCGTCGCGTGGGGATTCTTCAACGCCATCTTCGAGCAGAAGGAGTACGGCGAGGATTACGTGCTCGAAAAGCTGGCGCGTGAGATGCTGGCGAAGGACGAGAATTTGCGGCGCGAGTTTGAGCAGAAGTTGAAAAGCGACCCGCAGTTCGCCGCCAGCGCGAGCGCGCGTCTCAATTTCTTCTACGAGCGCTCGCCCTACTGGGACCGAGCAGATGAATCTTTACCCGGTCGGGCGCGTGGTCGCTCCGCTCAACTTACAACTCGCGGATTTCAGGTAAAAAAAGAGAAGACGGGCGCAGAGGGTGTTTAAAACCCACGCGCCCGCTCCCCGATTAAGTTGTTGCCCTGTGGGCTAGACCGTGCGACGGCCTGTTAGCAGGTTGATGACCAGAACAACCAGAGCCACCACGAGCAGCAGGTGAATCAAACCGCCGCCGATACCGCCAATCGCACCGATTAACCATAAGACCAGAAGCACTACCAAGATTGTCCACAACATAACGCCTTCTCCTTTGTTTGAGCCTCCTAAACCCGTTTCGCTTGACCCCCGAATCTACTACCGTAGCGCCTGACTGTGATACTGCTACGAGGCAGTCAGACTAGACCGTGCGACGGCCTGTGAGTAGATTGATAACGAAGATGATAAGTGCCACCACGAGCAGCAGGTGAATCAAGCCACCGCCGATTCCGCCGATAGCACCGATCAACCATAAAACCAGAAGCACCACCAGAATCGTCCACAACATTGTCGCCTTCTCCTTTGTTTGAGCGTCGCTAATCTTTAATCTCTATTTGGTTCTATCGAACCCACCCGCCGCGGAGTAAGAGCAACGGCCGTGCCACCTGCCGTTTTGAGCGGCCTGACGGCGAGTTAAACTCACAAATATAAGGGCTTTGAGTCTTGAGCGCGGGCTGAACTCCTTTCGCCTGCCCGCCCTGTGACCGCTGTTTTGTATCGAAATACAGCACACCCAACGAAGGCCCTGTGTTCGAATTAAAGACGGGGAGGATTTTGTCTGTACAAATGGACCGACATAAACGGCAACCGAAGCCGTACTCCGTTCATCGGAGATTGCGTGCAGGCGAGCGCTCTTTTTTAGTTCTCGACCTGCATTTCCATTATTCGGGTGAAGTATTTAACTAAGGCTGGACTAAAACGGGCAGGGGCTGGTAAAGTACAGATGCCGTTCGCGACGTGCCCCGGCGCGACCGAGCCCCCAAAGAGTTTCTCCGCACTTTCCGCGAGAGTTGCTCCTTCCGTTGACAGGACAATTTTTAACCCCGATTCTTTCTCATTTACGTTTTTCTGAAAGAGCGTTCACGTTCGGGCCTTCCCCTATTTCTGGCCCAGGCGCGGACGCTCAGGAGGAGTGTTATGCCGTCCCCGTTGCCCCGTTTAATCCCCCGTTCGCAGAAATCCACCATCGTCATCGCATCCGGCCTACTCCTGCTGCTTCTGGCGGCGGGCGTCTTCGTCTTTTACCAGCGGAGCCAGCCGGTCGTGCGCGAAATCAATTCGACGGAGTTGCGCGCTCTCGGCGAGACGGGCGCGGCCGCCTCGCTCAAAGTTGACGACGAGACTCTAATCGTCACGGGCCGCGACGGAGTGGTCTCGCAGGCCATCGTGACCAACACCGCGACGCAGAATGAGATTATCAGCGTCTTCGTCAAAAATGATTTGCCCGTCAACTTTCGCTCGCTCAAGCCGAGCGGGTTCTCGACGGCGATGACCTACATGATTCCGTTTTTCGTCGCGGCCGTCCTGGGCTTCGTCGTCTGGCGCGTCTACGCGCACATGGGCGGGCGCGGCGGCGACTTCAATCTGGCCGACTCCGGCGGCAAGCAGAACGTCAACTTCTCTTCGGTCGCGGGCGTTGACGAGGCGAAGCAGGAGCTTTCCGAGACGATTGAGTTTTTGACGCGACCCGCAAAAGTTCGGCCGGCTCGGCGGGCGCGCTCCGCGCGGCATACTCCTCTCCGGCCCTCCGGGAACGGGCAAGACTCTGCTCGCGCGCGCCGCGGCCAACGAGGCGGGCGCTCCTTTCCTTTCCGTGTCGGGCTCCAGCTTCCAGGAGAAATTCGCCGGGATGGGCGCGGCCCGCGTGCGCCGTCTCTTCAACGAGGCGCGCAAGCTCTCGCCCTGCGTCATCTTCATTGACGAGATTGACGCCCTGGGCCGCCAGCGCGGGCGCAGTAACGACTCAGCTTCCGCCGACCAGGACCAGACACTCAATCAACTGCTCGTCGAGATGGACGGCTTCGACCAGTTGGCCGGTGTCGTCGTCGTCGCGTCAACGAACCGCCCGGATATCCTCGACAGCGCCTTGACCCGTCCCGGCCGCTTCGACCGCGAGATCGCCGTCAACCTGGCGGACGCCCGAGGCCGCGAAGAGATTTTGAAAGTCCACGCTCAAGGGTTGAAGCTCGAAGAAGGATTAGACCTGCGCTGGATCGCGCGCGGCACGCCCGGCTTCTCCGGCGCGGATTTGGCGAACCTCTTGAACGAGGCCGCGATTGCCGCCACCCGCGACAACTCGGAAGCCATCGGCCGCCCGCACGTCGAGTACGCGCGCGACAAGATACTGATGGGCGCAGAGCGCCAGGGCTTCATGATGGATGATGAGGAGCGCTACGCGACGGCCGTGCACGAAGCCGGCCACGTCGCCGTCGGCCTCGGCGTCAAAGACGCCGACCCGATTCACAAGGTCTCCATCCTCCCGCGCGGTCGCGCGCTGGGCGTCACACAGTCGCTGCCCGAGCGCGACCGTTTGATGAAGAAGCGCGGCTACCTCGAAGACCAGATCGCCATGCTTTTGGGCGGCCGCGCCGCGGAGCAACTGCTGCTCGACACGATGACGGCCGGGGCGTCGAACGACATCGAGCGCGCCGTTGAAATTGCCAGAAAAATGGTCGCGGAGTTCGGCATGAGCCCGCTCGGGCCGATTCACCTTGGCAAGCCCGAAGACCCGCACAGCCAGGCGCTTCTAGACCGCGTCGAGCACGCCACCTCCGACATCATCAACGTGCAGATGAAGCGCGCCTGCGAGATCGTGGACCGCGAGCGCGACTCAATCGCCCGCCTCGTCGTGGGCCTGATGGACCGCGACACGCTCGACGCCGACGAAATCCACGAGTGCTTCGGCATCAAGGCAGCCCAGGCAGCGTAAGTAGGCAGTGGTTCAGCCCCGTTAGGGGCGACGCGATAATAGCCCAGCACTTCAACGCTTGGTGTGAATTAGCTAAGTGCTTACAGGTCAATAGCCAATTTTCTGAATAAGAGGGCCAGTGAAGCTATCCGCTTCAGGTTAAGTCCTTTGTTTTCAGCACGGGCTCTGAATTAATTCACACCAAGCGTTTCAGTGCTGAGGATAGCGCGAAATAAAATGTTGAGTCCCGTAGGGACGGCCGAACCTTCGGCCGTCCCTACGGGACTCAACATTTTTACCCATCTGTTCCCCAGCACTGAAGTGCTGGGCTATTATCAACAGCCCCTGACGGGGCTAAAGACTCGCACATCGCTTTATTGCCCACTGCTTTTTGCCTTCTGCCTTCCGTTTTGATAAGTTTGTGCCAGAAAGTTGAGAAGAGGTTCTCGACTTTCTGGCTTCTCCATTTTGAGCGCTTGCCTCAACTACAGCGATGGCATATCCGGGCGCCGAACGCATCGAACTCCCGATCTTACAGGAACTCGTCGCCACGGGCGGTGTCGAGGAAATTCGTTTCCTCTACAACCGCCTGGCGGGCTATTTCCCGCAGTTGGACGAGTCGGACGTGCATGCGCTCAGTAACGGGCATCGCGCTCAGTGGCGAAGGCTCGTTCAGCGTGCGGGCCGCGCGCTCGCGGACAATCGCCAAATAGAGCGCAGGCGCGGCCGCTGGACTATCACAGCGGCGGGCCGTAAACGCGTCGCAGACGAGGGACAGAGTTTTTCTCTAGCGGACGCGCAGACCGAGACGCGCGCGGATCAACTGACGCACGGCGACGTACAGCGCATGCTGCTCGACATAGGGCGCGTGCTCGGCTACCACGCGCAGAGCGAGTTCGACTACTACGACGTGGTCTGGCGCGAGAGCGCGACAAGCCCGCGTCTGAGCCACGTCTTCGAAGTCCAGCACAAGGGCAACATTGATGCTGCGCTCGCCAAACTCAAACGCGCCTACGAAGCGCAGCGCTCCCGGCCATTCCTCGTCGTCGCCAGCGAGCGCGACACGAACCGGGCCAATAAGAATCTGAGCGAGGCGCGCACGGGGGCCTTTCACGAGATCGGGCGCGCGACCACGCTCTTGAGCTTCGAGCAGTTGAACCGCCTTCACCGCGCCCTCACTTCGGTCGAAGACCTGATGCAAAAATTCTTCGAGCGATGACAGCCACCACGCCGCTACACAAGCAGTACCAGGAGATCAAGGAGCGTTACCGCGACGCGATCCTGCTCTTCCGCATCGGCGACTTCTACGAGACATTCGACGACGACGCGCGCCTCGTCTCGCGCGAGCTAGGGATAGTCCTGACCTCTAAGCCGATGGGCAAGAATGTGCGCGTGCCGCTCGCGGGCGTCCCGCACCACAGCCTCGAACGCCACTTGAAGAGGCTCATCGCGCGCGGCCACCGCGTAGCCATCTGCGAGCAACTGACGGACGCGCCCGTCAAAGGCGAGAAGGGCGGCAACCTCATCGAGCGCGATGTCGTGAGAATCGTCACGCCCGGCACAATCTTAGAGCCCGGCCTGCTTCACCAAAAGGTCAACAACTACCTGGCCTCGTATGTCTCGGACGGGAAGCGCGCTGGTGTAGCTTACGCGGACGTGACGACGGGCGAATTCGCCGCCACGGAGCTTGAGGCGGACGCGGCCATCCCCGAGCTTCAGCGCATCGCCCCTTCAGAAATCTTACTGCCGCGCGATAGCCACGAGGCCGAGAGCGACGCCCTGCCGGGATTCACGACGCCTTTTCGCGCAGAGGCTTTCACGTTCGAGAACGCGCGCCGCACGCTCCTGGAACATTTCAACGCGCGAACGCTTGCCCCGCTTGGCTTGAAGAGTTGGCCGCTCGCAACGGCCGCCGCCGGGGCGCTCGTCTCCTACCTGCGCGACACGCAGTCGAACGTCGCCGAACAGTTGACGCGCCTGTCGAGTTATCAAACGGACAACTTCATGATGCTCGACGCGCAGGCGTCGCGCAGTCTCGAAATTTTCGAGAACAACTCGGGCGCACCCTCGCTCCTGGCCTCGCTCGACCGCACGCGCACGGCGATGGGCGGGCGTCTGCTCAGGCGCTGGCTGCGCCAGCCGCTCCTGGACGTTGCCGAGATCATGCGACGGCAGGAGCACGTCGCGTGGTTCTATGCGCACGCCAAAGAGCGGGCCGAATTGTTCGCGGCCTTTGAGACAATCCACGACCTTGAGCGCCTGTCGGCGCGCGCGCGCGCGGGCCTCGCGTCCGCTCAGGAGATGCTGGCCCTGGGCCAGGGACTCGAAACGATCCCGCGCGTGCGGGCCGTCCTACAGCGGGACACGATGCGCTTCGGCGCGCTCCTGGCCGCGCTGCCTTCGTGCGAATCGTCGGCCGCGCTCATACGCAGGGCCATTCCAGACGAGTTGGCGCGACGGGCGACGAGCGGCATCATTCGTGAAGGTTTTTCGGAAGAGTTGGATCAACTGCGCGCGATGCTGCGCGACGGACGCACCTTTCTCGCCGAGATGGAGCAGCGCGAGCGCGCGCGCACGGGTATCAAGAGCCTGCGCGTCGGCTACAACAAAGTCTTCGGCCACTTCATAGAGGTGACGCGCCCGAATTTGCACCTCGTCCCCTCGGACTACACGCGCAAGCAGACGCTCGCGTCCTCCGAACGCTTCGTCACGCTTGAGCTGAAAGAGTTCGAATCGCTCGTCGTCAACGCGCAGGAGCGCATCGCGGAATTGGAATCGGGCCTCTTCCGCCGCGTCTGCATGGACATTGGCAAGAACAGGGACGAGATTCTGACCGCCGCGGGGACAATTGCCCACACGGACGCCGTGGCGTCGCTCGCGGAGGTCGCAGAAACTTTCAACTACGTGCGGCCGACAATCGTTGATTCGCCCGAGTTGAAAATCGAAATGGGCCGTCACCCCGTCCTTGAAAGGCTGGCGGACGACGGGACTTTCGTCGCCAACGACGTGGAACTCGGCGGCGACGAGGCAGCGCAGATAGCTTTAATCACCGGCCCGAACATGTCCGGCAAGTCAACCTATCTCAGGCAGACCGCGCTGATAGTGTTGATGGCCCAGATGGGCAGCTTCGTCCCCGCGACGACCGCGACCGTCGGCCTCTGCGACCGCATCTTCACGCGCATAGGTCTCTACGACCGTCTGGGGAGCGGCGAGTCAACATTCATGACGGAAATGATCGAGACGGCAAGGATTCTGCACCACGCCACCCCGCGCTCGCTCATCCTGCTGGACGAGTTGGGGCGCGGCACTTCGACCTACGACGGGCTGGCGGTCGCGCGCGCCGTCCTCGAATTCATACACAACCACCCGCACATACGCTCGAAGACGCTCTTCGCCACGCACTACCACGAGCTGACCGAACTGGCCGAGCTTCTGCCGCGCCTGAAGAATCTTTTCGTGGAGATCGACGAGGAGGGGAGCGAGCTGGTCTTCCTCTACAAGGTCAGCCCGGGCAGCGCTCAGAAGAGCTACGGCGTCTACGCGGCCAAGCTCGCGGGACTGCCGCGCCCCGTCGTCCGCCGCGCTGAAGAATTATTGGCACACTACGAGGCGCACGGCCACCGGCCGGCGGGCGGGGCAGAGAACTCCGCGAGCGAACGCGGTGCGACGAGCGCCCCGCCCCGCGCCTCCGAAATGGCACAGGCCCTGCTCGCCCTCGACCTGGATGCGCTCGCGCCCGTCGAAGCCCTGACGAAACTCTACGAGTTGCGCCGCCTCGCCGAAGCCGAGAAGCCGCAAGGCATCAGGGCTATAAAGACGGCATGAAGTAGGCGTGAGGCGCGGCCGGGCATAAACGCGCCTCGCGCCGGATGAATCACGCCGCGCGCTGTAGAATTCGGAAGCGGCTATCTGACTTTTACTCTGAGCCTGTAACGCGCCTCGGGGTGTGCCACCACGTAGATGTAATAATCGCCCGTCCTGGGTATTCTGCCGTCCCAGCGCCGACCGTCGGCGGAAGTCTTGCCGAAATTGACCGAGCCACCTTCGAAGAAGTTAGCCGAATCGCTGACGGTCATTTCGGCGCGGTTGTCGCCCTCGCGCCGCCACGACAGTTGCACCGTCATTTTTCTGCCCCTGCGGGCGCGGATCACATAACTGTCGTGCGACTCGCCGCCGATGTGTCCGCCCACAGACGCCGGGCTCCGCAATCTAGTCTTCGGTACAGGGTCTTCCTGTGCCGAAGAGACGGCTGCGCTAATCAGTAGGACCGCGAGCGCAATGGCGGGACGAATAATTTTTCTGTACTTCATTCGCATAAAGACCTCCATTTCGGGGAGCCGCTGGGACTCGTGTGAGCAGTATCTCACCCTCACCCGCCGCTGCGCGCCTTCCAATCGCCGCGCTTAACTTTCCTGGGCGCGGGCTGCTCGAAAATCTTTTCGTCAAAAGAGACGTTGAAGCTGTACCGCGCGCTCTCCGTGTCGCGGGGGACGACCTCGACAGTGGATTCGATGACGGACGGCTCGCGGGTCACGCGGCGGGGCATCTGTATGCCGTCAACGGCCTCGTATTTTTCGAGGTACACAGTCATCCCCAACTTGTCTGTGAGTTGCGGGACGCCGTAAAACTTGTCTGTCACCACCTTGAACGGCAGCCGCGTCTTGCGGTGAAGGTAGAAATCCACGTGGAGCGCGCCGACCTGCGTTTCGACCACGTCTATCTGCTTGTCTCCCTTTCCTTCAGTACGGGCGCGGACGGGAACCGGCTTGATCCAGCTCGTCTCCATGAGGTAGATGAGAGGGTCCTGTGCCAGATACTCGGTCGGGGTGGTCGGGGTGCAGTAGGAAAGTTGTGGCACACTTCCGCTGCTGCCCACCGGCCCCATGGTGACCATGCAGAGGTTGCGGCCCGGGTTGATGACAGTCGCTTCAACGGAAACGTCGTAGTCGGGGGTATATTTGAATATCCAAGCCTTGCCGGGCGCGGCGTAAAGCCGCTCGGTTTCCGTGATGGCGCTCCCTCTTTTGGCCTGCCCGTCTACGGTTGACGTGATGAGAAAATTCTCGACCGATAGCAGGCGCTCGCGGCCTCCCTTGGCGCGAATCGCTTCTTCCCAGAGCGCGACGGCGCGCTCGCGGCTGGCGTCCGCTTTCTGAGCAGAGCTTTGCGCCCGCGCGCCAGCGACAAAAATCAGCGACGCGATGAAGAAGGCAATACTCGTTTTGATTCTGTAACAGTTCATAAGAGCAAGGCCGAGAGCAAGGAGCGTGCCCGCAACTTTTGCGGAGCTTTTGTCGTCGGAGAAGATGCGCGGCCCCATGCTTCTACGACACCTGTCGGAAAAATTTTGCCCCCAGCGAGAGAATCCCGGCGGCTCGGCCGCGCTTGTGAGTTGCCTGAAGTTATACTCCTTACCCGGCCGGGTCCGTGTGAATCTGCACGCGGGCGCGCGGAATCTCGGCCTCTATGGCGCGGAGCACACGGACGGTCACGTCGTGCGCTTCCTGTAGGCGCATGTCGCGCTCGACTTCGAGGTGCATATCAATGAACTTCTGCGAGCCGGAGCGGCGCGTGCGCAGGTCGTGGAAGCCGAGCACGCCCTGGTCGCGGTAGCGGCTGACCACTTCGGCAACCTGCTCGTCCACCTGCAAGGGGAGCCGGCGGTCCATCAGTACGTCAATTGACTCGCGCCCGACGTGAATCGCTGACCAGAGGATGTAGAAGGCTATGGCGAGCGAGATGATGGGGTCCGCGATCTGGTATGGGGTCACGGCGACGATGACGAGGGCGAGGAGAGCGCTCGCGTTCGAGTAGATGTCCGTGATGTAGTGCATGGCGTCCGCGTGGAGCGCGGGCGACTCCGTCTCGCGGGCCACGCGCTTGAGCCTGACGACCAGCGCGACGCTGACGAGGACGGCGACGACCATCGTCAGGACGCCGACCCATTCGGACGCGGTCGGGTTTGGGTTGATAATCCGGCGGATTGATTCGTAGACGAGGAAGAGGCCGGAGGCGGCGATGACCATGGATTGAAAGAGCCCGGCGAGCGATTCAGCCTTGCCGTGCCCGTAGGAGTGGTCGTCGTCGGCCGGGCGCGAGGCGGCACGCACGGCGAAGTAGTTGATGGCCGACGCGAAGATGTCCATCGTCGAGTCCAGGAGCGACGCCCAGACGCTGATAGAACCCGTGAGGAAGCCCGTCCCGGTCTTGAGCGCGATCAGGAACCCGGCGGCCAGCATCGAGAGCCGGGCCGCGCTCGTCTTCGCCGCCTCCTCCGATTTAACCGAAATCCTGCCCGCCGCCGTTTCCATCTCTACATTAAATATCCCAGCAGATTCATCAGTCAAGAATCTCAAACACTCAACCCTTTGCGCCTTACGTCTTCACTTTGCGCCTCCAGCGAGAAACAAAGCTTCACGCAAAGGCGCAAAGTAAAAACCAAAGGCGCAAAGGGTTGAGTCAAATTATTAGTGGCATGAGTCTTTAACGGCTCAATGCTTCGGGGTGTTCCGCGACTTCTTCGACGGGGTGGCTGCGCGTGCGCCACGTGACGACGGCGACGCCCCCGAAGATGAGCAGCGATGCCAGCCACGTCCGCGGGTTCCAGCGCTCGCCCAAGATAAGGGGAGCGAGCGCGAACGCGATGAGCGGTTGGAGGTAGATGTAGATCGCGACGGTGCTCGGCTCGACGCGCGCCAGCGCCCACGCGTTCAAGTAGTATGCCCCGACCGTCGGCACGATGATGATGTATATAACCGCGAACCAGACGCCGACGCTGACCCCGCGAAGCGGCACGCCCGCGAGCGCGTAGCCGCCGAGGGGCAGCGTCATCAAACTCCCAAAGATGAAAATCCAGGTGATGACCGTCAGCGCGCCGTAGCGCTTGAGCACGTCTTTGGAGATCGCAAGGTAAGCGCCGTAGGAGATCGAGTTGAGAATTATCAACAGATTGCCGAAGGCAGAGGCGCTGGTGAAATTCCGTTCGGGGTAGAGCAGGTAGACGACGCCTGCGGCGGCGAGCGCGATGCCGAGCGCCTTGCGCAACGTAAGACGGTCGAGGCCGAGCGTGAGGCTGACGAGCAGCGTGAAGATCGGAATGGTCGTGCCGAGCAAGGTGGCGTTGATGACGGTCGTCATCGACAGTCCTTTGACGAAAAGCAGTTGGTTGAGGACGACGCCGAGCAGCGCGTAGAGTGCGAAACGCGCGTAGTCAGATTTACGAATCTTCTGCGCGCGGCCCACGGTGCGTTGCAGGCCGAGGAAGGCGAGCGCAGCGCCGGCCACGCGGAAGACGACGAGGCCCGTGGGCGGCAAAGCGGTCAGCGCGATCTTGCCGATGATGGGCCACGTGCCGAACATCAGTTGGACGGCCACGAGCGCCAGGTGCGGCGCAGCCCCGCCCCCGCGTCTGATTGTCGCCAAACGTTCCATCTTTTGTGGAGTCCCGGCCTCGAAAGCGAATGGAGCGGGGAATCTTTCAAATCCCCGCTCCATCAGTCGTGCGTGTTAGTTTGGAGAAGTAATCGTCACAGGCTGCCAGACGGCGCGCGCGGGCTCTAAGAATACTCGCCCGCTTTCGCCCCCGTGCCCTCGCCCTCCGGCTCGACTTCGGGGCGCGTGACGTCTTCGGTCTGGTTATCCGTCAGTTCCGGCTGCTGCTCTGTGGGCCTGTCCGTCCCGTGCTCGTCAGACTCGCCGTCACCCGGAACGGCGAGCCCCGCCTCATTCTTCTCAGTCATGGCTTTCTCCCTTTATGGTCTTCGTGAAATTACGGGCCGCGCCTTAAACGATCATCAGGAGCGGGTTCTCTAAAAGTCTCTTGAATGTTTGCAGGAAGCGCGCGCCCGTCGCGCCGTCAATGACGCGGTGGTCGCACGACATGGTGACGCGCATCATCTGGCGCACGACCACCTGATTGTCGCGGACGACCGGCTTCGGCGTGACCGCGCCGACGGCGAGGATTGCCGCCTCCGGCGGATTGATGACGGCCGTGAACTCGTCTATGCCCAGCATGCCGAGGTTGCTGATGGAGAAGGTCGCGCCCGTGTACTCTTCGGGCAGGAGCTTGCGCGTCCGCGCGCGCCCGGCCAGCTCGCGCACTTCCGCCGCAATCTGGCTCAGTGATTTCTGGTCCGCCGCGCGCACGACCGGCGTAATCAATCCGTCTTCGATGGCGACGGCGACGCCTATGTCGGCGTGCTCATAGTAACGAATATTTCTGTCCTGGAACGAGGCGTTGACCTGCGGGTGCTGAATGAGCGCGGCGGCCGCGACCTTGACGATCACATCGTTGATGCTGAACTTCAGTTCGGGGTCAAGCTCTTTGACGGAGTTGCGCATCTCCACGACGCGGTCCATCTCTATCTCCGTCGTCAGGAAGAAGTGCGGCACGGGGCCGATGGAGGTGACGAGGCGGCGCGCGATGGTCTGTCGCATGACGGAGGTCGGCTCGTCGCGGTACGCGGATGCGCCTTCGGGCGCGGGGCCTTGCGCGGGCTGTGTGCCCGGCTGGACGGCGCGCAGGTGACGCTGCGGCGCTTGCGCGGCCTCTTCGGCGGGCTTGCCGGCGCTCATCGCGGCCTCTATGTCGCGCTTGACGATTCGCCCGCCGGGGCCGCTGCCCGTCAGCGTGCGCAAGTTGATGCCTGCCTCGGCGGCCATACGCGCAGCGAGCGGCGAGACGACGAGACGCCCCGTCGCCTGTCCGTCGCCTCCGCCTTTCGCGGCTTGCGCGCCGTTGCCTGAAGTCGCCGGCTGCTGTTGCTGCTGCGGTGCGGCGGCGGCGTCCGCCTCAGGCTTCTGTCCTGTCGCCGCTTCAGCTTTCGCTTCACCACCACCACCGCCCGCCTGTTCTTGCGGTGCTGCTTTAGCTTCCTGCGCGCCCGTGTTGGCTTGACTCAACAGGGACGAGATATCCTCGTCCGGCTCGCCGATGACGGCGATCATCTGGCCGAGCGGGGCGCTCTCGCCCGCCTGGATGATAATCTTGCGCAGCACGCCGTTGCCGAGCGCCTGCATCTCCATCGTCGCCTTGTCGGTGTCAATCTCCGCGAGCGGCTCGCCCATAGAGACCTTGTCGCCCTCTTTCTTGAGCCACCTCGAAATCTGCCCCTCCTCCATCGTCGGGGAGAGCTTCGGCATTACGACCTGTGTAGCCATCAATACTCCTCAGTAATCAGTAATCAGTAATCAGTAGTCAGCTAAAAGAAAAACGCTTTTGGTTTTAACTGACTACTGATTACTGATTACTGATTACTTTTAATCCAAGTACGCCACTGCGCGCACGGCTTTGACAATTTGTTCGACGTCGGGGATTGCGAGTTTCTCAAGGTTCTTGGCGTAGGGCATTGGCACGTCCACGCCGGAGACGCGGTGGATGGGGGCGTCCAGATAATCGAACGCGCGCACCTGTATCTCAGCGCTGATCTCGGCCCCGACCCCGCAGAAGGGGTGCGACTCCTCCGCGATGACGACGCGGTTAGTCTTCTTGACGGAGTTGACGATTGTTTCGATGTCGAGCGGGCGGATGGTGCGCGGGTCAATGACTTCGCACGAGACGCCCTGCTTCTCCAACTCGTCCGCGGCCTTCAACGCGACGGGGACCATCAGCGAGCGCGCGATGATGGTCGCGTCCTTGCCCTCGCGCTTAACGTCGGCCACGCCGAGCGGGATCGTGAAGTCCTCGTCTTCCGGCACCTCGCCCTTGTTACCGTACATCCTCTCCTGCTCCAAAAAAATCACAGGGTCGTCGTCGCGGATGGCGCTTTTCAGAAGCCCCTTGGCGTCCGCAGGCGTCGAAGGCATGACGACCTTGACGCCGGGGAAGTAGGCGAACCACGACTCCATGGCCTGCGAGTGCTGCGACGAGACCTGGAAAGCGGAGCCGTTCGGGCCGCGAAAGACAATCGGAATCTTGTACTGGCCGCCGGACATGTAGAGCATCTTGGCGGCGGAGTTGATAATCTGGTCGGTGGCGAGGATGGAGAAGTTGAAGGTCATGAACTCGATGACGGGGCGCAGGCCCACCATCGCCGCGCCGACGCCGAGCCCGGCGAAACCCAGCTCGGTAATCGGCGTGTCTATCACGCGTTTGCCTCCAAACTCCTGAAACAAACCCTTGGTAACTTTGTAAGCGCCCTGGTACTCGGCGACCTCCTCGCCCATCAAAAAGACGCTCTCGTCGCGTTGCAATTCCTCGCGCAAAGCCTGGTTGAGCGCGTCGCGCATCGTCATTACGGCCATAAGGAAACCTCAGTGATAAGTGATGAGTGACAAGTGATAAGTAGTTGAGCGATAGGGTAAATGCTTTTCTTATCACTCATCACTTATCACTTATCACTTTTAAACGGGTTCGCGTACACGTCCGTATAAAGTTCTTCGGGAGCGGGTTCGGGGCTCTCGTCTGCGAAGCGCGCGGCGCGCTCGACCGCCTCGCGGACCTCGCCCTCGATGAGTGCCAGGCGCTCGTCGGTCAGGATGTTCTTCTCCTTCAGGCTCTCCGTGAAGAGCTTGATGGGGTCGCGCTCCTGGTGCTTCTCGATCTCGCTGCGCGTGCGGTAATTGCCGGGGTCGGACATGGAGTGGCCCATGAAACGGTAGGTGCGGACTTCGATGAGCGTCGGCGCGTAGTCGCGGCGGGCGCGCTCGACGGCGCGCGCTACGGTCTCGCGCACGGCGAGCACGTCCATCCCGTCAACGAACTCCGAGGCGATCTCGTAAGCGCAACCCTTCATCGAAACGTCGTGAAGCGACATCGCGCGCTGAAGCGACGTGCCCATCCCGTACTGGTTGTTCTCGCAGATGTAGATGCAGGGGAGCTTCCAGAGTTGGGCCATATTCAAAGACTCGTGGAACGCGCCCTGGTTGACCGCGGCCTCGCCGAAGAAGCAGAGCGTGACCTGGTCGGTCCCCTTGTACTTGGTCGCGAAGGCGACGCCGGTGCCGAGCGGAATCTGCCCGCCGACGATGCCGTGGCCGCCCAGGAAGTTCACCCCGGCGTCGAAAAGGTGCATGGAGCCGCCCTTGCCCTTGGAACAGCCTGAAGCCTTGCCGTAAAGCTCGGCCATGATCTCGTCAGGCGGCGTGCCCTTGGCGATGGCGTGGCCGTGGTCGCGGTAGCTCGTCAGCACGTAATCGTCCGGCCTGAGCGCCGAGAGCGCGCCGACGGCGACCGCCTCCTGGCCTATGTAGAGGTGGCAGAAGCCGCCGATCTTGCCGAGGCTGTAACGTTTCCGCGCACTTCTCCTCCAGACGCCGTATGAGAATCATCTGGTGAAGCATCTGTAGGAGCGTTTCGTTATCCAACTCCTCTATGCGGTGCTTCTGTTCCTCTTTGCGCGTCACGTTGTCTTCGCGCATGACGGCCGACGCGTCCGGCTCGGCCTCCTTCTCGGCCACGCCGCCGGCGGCGCTGGCCTCTTCCGCGCGGGCGCGCGATTCCGTGGGTCTCGCTTGTTTGGTCATGAAATCAATCTCTCACCGGGAGGACACCGTGTGGAGCGCTCCCTTTGCGGCCGCCGAGGGGACACTCCGACGCACGTGTTCTCGCGTGTTGTGATGTTAAAGCCAACTGCGTTGCGAGGGATTATACGCGAGATGCGGGAGCGCGCGCAAAAGCACCCGCGCAAAAAAGAGACGCACGCCCCTTTTCGAGAGGCGTGCGTGCGTTTTAGAAACCTTTTCGGGCGTTTAGCGGAAATTCTCTATGGCCGCGGCGTTCAGGGATTCGGCGAGAGTCGGGACGAGCTTGCGCGCGTGCTTGTCCTGCTGCATGTTGCGCGCGGCGGCCGTCAACAGTTGCTCGGTCGTCTCTCCGTCTTCGGGGAAGCAGGAGATGCCGAGGCTGACGCCGACTTCGACAGACTTGCCCGTGCGGACGGGGAACTTCTGCGACTCGACCGCCGAACGGATGCGCTCGGCCACCATGTTCGCCATCATGGCCGAGGCCATCGGCATGATGGCGACGAACTCGTCGCCGGCGTAGCGCGCGAGAATGTCCATCTGCCGCATCTCTTTCTTGATGACCTTGGCAATGCTCGCCAGCATGCGGTCGCCGACGGCATGCCCGTAGGCGTCGTTGACCTTCTTGAAGTCGTCAACGTCGAGCGAGATGACGGCGAGCGATTCCTTGTTGAGCCTTTGGCCTTCCGCGATGCGCTGTTCGAGCATCATGTAGAAGGCGCGCGCGTTCGGTAAGTCCGTCAGCGGGTCCGTGAGCGCGCTCTCCCTGGTCTTCTCGAACGTCAGCGCGTTGTTGAGCGCCGAGGAGGCGTGCTGCGAGACGGATTCCAGGAGGCGGACGTGCTCGGTCGTGTAGGAGATGCGGCTCTTCGAGTAGAGCGTGATCGCGCCGAAAGCGCCGTCCTCGCGAATCAGCGGCGTGACGAGCACGCCGCGTATGCTCTTGGTGATCTCCTCGGGGACGCCGACGAGGTCAAGCTCGGGCGACGCGTTGCACATGGAACGCGCGTTGGCGATAACCCACCCGGTGATGCCGTCGCCGACGTTGACGCGGCGCTTGGCGAAGATTTCGGGGTTCTCGCCCGCGCAGTGCGCCGGAAGGGCTTTGCCCGTCTTCTCGTCCACGAGGTAAATGACGCAGGTGTCGAAGGGGACAATCGCGCGGAGCTTGCTGGAAACGAGCGAGACGGTGTCCTGTAGGTTGAGCGACGAGCCGATGGTCTGCGCGATCTCGTGGAGCGCGAAGACCTCGCGCTGCGCCTCGGTGATGGA
Source organism: uncultured Acidobacteriota bacterium (assembly GCA_963711585.1). GTDB lineage: Bacteria > Acidobacteriota > Blastocatellia > Pyrinomonadales > Pyrinomonadaceae > QHXM01. The sequence continues at coordinate 168,972 of CAVQEU010000009.1, forward strand.
GCGGAAGCCCAGCGTGTTGTCGGGTGTGCCGAGCACGTCCGAGGCGAGGCCCGCGTCCGGGCGCGCGCTCGTCTGGTCTTCCTGTATCTCCGAGGAAACCTGCTCCTGTATGTCGTGCTCTGCAATCAGGTCGTCAAACTTTTCGACGTTGGCGATGAAGACATCTACGACGCGCGGGTCGAAGGAGGAGCCAGCCATCTTCGTCAAGAGCCCCAGAGAATCCTCGCGCGTCATGCCTTTGCGGTAGGGGCGGTCGCAGCGCGTCGCGTCGTAAAAGTCAACGACCGAGATGATGCGCGCGACGAGCGGGATGGACTGACCCTTGAGCCCTTTCGGGTAACCGGAGCCGTCCCACTTCTCGTGGTGGAAGCGGACGATGTCTTCGACCGGGTAGGGGAAGCCGACGCGCTTGAGGATGTCGCCGCCGACGGTCGTGTGAATCTTCATCTTGGCGAACTCTGACTCGGTCAGCTTGCCGGGCTTGTTCAGGATGTACTCGGGGACGGCGAGCTTGCCTATGTCGTGGAGAAGCGCGCCCGCGACGAGCGCCTGAAGCTCAGACTCGCTGACCTTGAGCAGCTTGCCCATCTCGGTCGCGTAAATCTGCGTGCGGCGGACGTGGCCGTGCGTCGTCTGATCCTTCGCGTCAATCGCGATGGCGAGCGACTCGATGGTGTTCATGTGCAGGTCGGCCATCTCCTGTATGTGCCGCGCCTTGGCCTTCTCGCTCCGCTTGACCTCCGAGACGCGCTGCTCGTCGAAGCGGTAGAGGAGGTGAACCAGCCCTATGATGAGGAGGCCGACGAAGACGAAGGGGATGCTGCCGCTGTGCAGTGCCGCGTAGAAGAGCGCGGCGGAGGCGGCGCTCCCGACCTCGGTCATGGAAGTCCAGACCAGGCTCTCGCGCGAAAGCGTCAGGCGCGTCTTGCCCGAGTCGAAGGCGACGAAGGCAGCGGTGGCGATGGTGCTGAGGAAGTACTGGACGAGCGCGAGCGCGCAGAGCGGGAGGAGTAGGAGTTCGAGCTGAAAACCCTGGGCGCCGACGTTGGCACCCTTGAAAAATGCGTGCACCAGCAATCCATAAAGGGAGGCGGCGGCGTATGTGGAAATAATTGATGCGCCCGTGGTAAAGACCGTGATGCGACGGTCAGCGGATTTCCAGGACGAGACGAAGCCGACCGTGGCGGCCAGCAGGACTGCCGGCCCGACCGTGTTGGCGGGCGCGACCGTGTACATCATCGCCGCCAGGAAAATGAAAGCGTCGGCGACGGACTTTTCGCTCTGACTGACGCCGTCCGCGTTCGTCGCGGAGACGGTGAAGCGGCTGGCGACCAGCGTTAAGACGAACAACCCGGCTAAGGGGGCTAACCCCGCCCAGCCGGTCACAGGCAACTTGACTATTGAAATCAGGGAGAGGATCAACAGTACGGCGGCCAGCGAGGCTACGCAGCCCAGAAGTGCGAGAGTTTTCCAGTTTCCTTCCGGCATGGCGAAAATTTTATCCCCTTAGAAAGTGAACGCTTGTTGGAAGATTGTTTGGTTTATCCTGAGGACGTTGAGCCCAAAAGCTGAAGCTCTATCGCTTCGGGCTGGAGGAGCGAATGAAAAAAACTGAAATATGCCAAACGTGTTGGCATGTGATTAACAATACTTAATTTGCGGGCTTCAGTCAAGGCTTTTCTGGGGTCGTGGAGGCGCGTTTGTGGAGAGAAGTTCAAAATATTCGTTTATTTCCGATGGTTCTAGTGCTACACTGCGCGCGCCGAAAATTCGTAAGCGACCTTCAATTGGAAAAAGCAGTCGTACCAAAGGCGGCCCTGCGTTGTTTTGAGACGCAACGGCACGAGTTTGCACGCCGGAAGACCGGGAACAAGGCGGGCATAAGCAATCAGGAATGATCAAACTGCCCCGTAAATTCGCTCTCTCACGCTCTCTTCTTAGGGAGGGACCGATTTCGCGCGGCTCAAACCAGCGGCGGAGTTGAAGCCAACAGCGTTCCAGCGGACACGGCGAGACGCTTCGGCAAAGGCTCCTTAACAATCTGACCCCTTCGGTCAGCAGGAGACAAATTCGATGCGTAGAACCTTAGCTCTTCTCACCCTGCTCGCAGTCATCGCCCTGGGCATCGGCTGCGCCAGCGAAAACACGAACAATGGAAGTAACACCACGACGAACACCACTACCAACACGACCACGAACACCACGTCCACGCCGATGACCGGCACGCCCACGCCCGCGATGAATGCGAACAACGGGAACACTGGCACCGGCAATACGATGGGCGGCAACGCGAACGCAAACCGGAACGGGAACGGCAACACGATGGGCGGCAACATGAACATGAACAACGGGAACATGAACGGCAACCGCAACGGCAACAAGAATATGTAGTCTGATTCTTCCAGGCCGTGAGCAACAGGCGCGTTGAGACATCAGCGCGCCTTGCTTTTTAAGAGGCGGGCAAAAGGGTCCCCACATTCATGCCAGACGTTCCAGACTCGTCAGAATTGACAAACCCGCGTTACCGTCTCATCACGGACGCGGACGCGGCGCGCGGCGCGTCCCTGAGTCTTACTCAAGAGACAATCGTCGGCCTCGATACGGAGACTTACTGGGACGTGGCCGCCAACCGCTCGCGCGTCTCACTCGTACAGATCGCGCCGCGCGCGGGCGAGGTCTTGGTCTTCGACCTCTTCGCCGTTGACGTGGAAATCCTGCGGCCCATAATCGAATCCCCGGCGATTACCATGACGGCGCACAACGCGCGCTTCGACGAGGGGATGCTCGCGGGTGCTGGCTTGCGCCCCGCGGCCTTCGTTGACACGCTCAGGCTGGCGCGCACAGCCTTGCGGCTGCCCTCCTACAGTCTGGCCGGTGTCTCGGCACACCTCTTCGGAATAGAGCTGGACAAGAGTTACCAGAAGTCCAACTGGAAGCGCCGCCCGCTCTCTCGCGCTCAACTACAGTACGCGGCGGCGGACGCGATCATCACGCTGCGCGTCTACGAAGAGCTTGAGCGCATCCTGACGGAGCAGGGGAAGTTTGACGCGGCGCTCGGCGCGGCCACTCTTCAGCCTTCGAGCAGCGAGGCGCGCGAGCCACGCAAACGGCGCGCGCCCCAACCGCCGCCGCGCCCGCTGACAGACGAGGAGAAGAGTGTCGTCAGAGTTTTGAAGAAGTGGAGACTGGAGAAATCGTTCGCGGAGCACGTCCCGGCCTACATGATCTGCGCGGACCGCACGCTCGAACACCTGGTGTTGGACCGGCCCGCGACGCTCGAAGCCTTGAACAACATACACGGCCTCGGCGCATCAAAAATCTCACGCTTCGGCGCGGAGCTTTTGGAAGAACTCAAACGCGCCTTTGGCGAATAGCAGCCGAACTCTCAAACCCCGCCGGCAGCGTCGCGCTGTGCGGCGGAAGAGAGTTGACGGCCAAGCTCCGCCGCGTTGGTGGCGGGCTGCTGACACGTGTAGTGCTCGCAGACGTAAGCGGTGGCGCGGCCGTTGATGGCGGGGCGCTCGCGCAGGAGCGGGATCATCTCTGCGGCGCGCGCGTCGCCTTCGGCGGCCTGCGCGACGATTTTGTTCGGCAGGTATCGCGCCCACACTTCACGCAGCAGGGCGCGCGTCTCTTCATTCTCAATCGGGCCTACGACCGCGATCTCCTTCGGCGTCGAGAGGTGAAAGTCGAGCGCGCCGAGCAGGCGGCCGAACGCGGAGCTGTACCGCTTCAGCGTGTCGCGCAGGAGTCTAAAAAGCGCGACGGCTTTTCTCTCATAATCCTCGCCGCCGGTCAGGGCCGAGAGGTGCAGCAGGACTTCCGCGGCCACGGAGTTACCCGAAGGCGTCGCGTTGTCGAAGTAGTCCTTCGAGCGCACGATCAATTCCTCGTGGCTCTTGCCCGTGTAGAAAAAGCCGCCCTCCACATCGTCCCAGAACTCTTCGATCATCTTGTCCGTCAAAGCCTTTGCCTCTTCGAGCCAGCGCAACGTTCCCGTCGCCTCGTAGAGCGCCAGCAGCCCGTCCGCGAAGAAAGCGTAATCTTCCAGATAGCCGTTGAGCTTAGACTGCCCGTCCTTGTGCGTCCGAAGCAGCAGCCCGTCGCGCCGCAGGTTTTCGAGGACAAACTCCGCGTTCTTCTCGGCGATTTCCCTGTAGTCATCGCGTTCAAGAATGGCACAGGCTTCCGCGAAGCTCGCCAGCATCAGCCCGTTCCACGCCGTCAGGATTTTTTCGTCGCGGCCCGGCTTCACGCGCTTCTCCCGCGCCTCGAAAAGCGCGCGCCGCCCGCGCTCCAACACCTCGCGCAAACGCTCCGCCGGCACGGACAACTCCTTCGCGGTCTCCTCTACGGAGCGCGTGACGTGCAGGATGTTTTTGCCCTCGAAGTTTCCGGCCTCGGTCACGTCGTAGTAGGCGTTGAAGAGCGCGGCGTCTTCCGCGCCCAGGATTTCCTTAACCTCGTCCACGGTCCAGACGAAGAACTTGCCTTCGTGGCCTTCGGAGTCCGCGTCCTGCGTCGAGTAGAAGCCGCCGCGCGCGTCCGTCATCTCGCGCACGACGTAATCGAGCGTCTCTTCGGCAATCTGTTTGTAAAATTCGTCCTTCGTCTGCTGGTAGACGTGCAGGTAGAGACGTGAGAGCAGCGCGTTGTCGTAAAGCATCTTCTCGAAGTGGGGGACGAGCCACTGCGCGTCGGTCGAGTAGCGATGAAAACCCCCGCCGAGCTGGTCGTACATCCCTCCTTCAGCCATCTTGCGACAAGTGTTCTCGACCATCTCAAGAGTCTCAGCCCGATTCGTGCGATGATACTGGCGCAGCAGAAATTCCAGGTTCATCGCGGCGGGGAATTTCGGCGCGCCGCCGAACCCGCCGTGCCGCGCGTCGTAGCTGCGCGCGATGTTGCGCTCGGCCGCGTCCAACAACTCGACGTTCAGCGCCTCGTCAGACTCGCGTGCCTGCCCCATGCGCTTCAACTGCGCGAGCACTGAGTCGGCCGTCTCCGTCACTTCGTCCGGCTTCGCTCGATACGCTTCTGCCACACCGACGAGCACGCGCGGAAAGCCGGGCATGTTGTAACGGTCCTGCGGCGGGAAATACGTACCCGCATAAAATGGCACACCCTCGGGCGTCAGGAACACCGTCATCGGCCAGCCGCCGTGCCCAGTCATCATCTGCACCGCGTTCATGTAAATCTGATCCAGGTCGGGCCGCTCCTCGCGGTCAACCTTGACGTTGACGAAATGCTCGTTCATCAACCGCGCGATCTCTTCGCTCTCGAACGACTCGTGGGCCATAACGTGACACCAGTGGCACGCCGAATAACCTATGCTGAGCAGCACCGGCTTATCCTCCTCCCGCGCCTTCTCGAACGCCTCCGCGCCCCACGGATACCAGTCCACAGGGTTGTCCGCGTGCTGCAAAAGATAAGGACTCGTTTCTTTGGAAAGACGATTAGTGTGCTTGCTACCGGCCATGATTACCCCGCAGATTTTAAGATTTCGATTATTCTACATGCTGCGCACGGAAGATTCCTAACACGAGCGCGGCGAAGGGAAGAAAGTGCCGCTCGCGGCACGCGAGACTTCGACTAAATCGTCCCCGTTTTGCTATACTCACTGACTGAATGCTCATTCATTTTTAGTAGTCTACTTTTACAAGGGCCGGACGTTTATCAAAAGCGGGAGTGAAGAACTTGGAACGAGAAACCCTGGAAATGGACGTGGTCTTCGTCGGCGCGGGGCCGGCGAATCTGGCGGGCGCTTTGCACCTGGCGAGGCTCGTGCGCGAGCACGACGAGAAGGTCTCTAAGGGCGAGCGGGAAGGGAAGCCGCTGGGCGAGATAGAAATCGGCGTGATTGAAAAAGGCGCTTACGTCGGCGCGCACCTTCTGTCGGGCGCAGTCATGGACCCGCGCGCGTTGAAGGAGTTGATGCCGGATTTTGTGGAGCAGGGCGCGCCGCTCGAATCGCCCGTCAACGAAGATTATTTTCTGTACCTGACGAAGACGCGCGCCATCAAGTCGCCCCTGACGCCGCCGCCGCTCAAGAACCACGGTTATTACATAGTCTCTCTGAATCGCCTGACGGCCTGGCTTGGCGAGAAGTGTGAGGAGGCGGGCGTCAACATCTTCCCGGAGTTTCCGGGCGCGGAGATGCTTTACGACGAAGAGGACCGCGTAGTTGGCGTGCGCACGGGCGACAAGGGCATAGACAAAGAAGGGAAGCCGAAGGCCAACTTCGAGCCCGGCGTTGACCTGCGGGCGAAGGTCACAGTGCTCGGCGAAGGCCCGCGCGGTTCGCTGACCAAAATGCTGACAGAGCGGCTCGGGCTGAACGAAGGGCGCGAGCCGCAAGTCTACAGCCTCGGCATCAAGGAACTCTGGGAGTTGCCGGACGACCGTTACCCCACGGGGCGCGTCACGCACACGCTGGGCTTCCCCTCGGACGCGAAGACCTACGGCGGCGGGTGGATTTATGGGATGCAGAACCGCATCCTCAACATAGGCTACGTCACGGGATTAGACTACAGCGACCCGCTCCTGGACCCGCACGCGGAGTTCCAGCGCTTCAAACAGCACCCGTTTCTTGCCAGGCTTCTCGAAGGCGGCAAGATGATTCGCTACGGGGCGAAGACGATTGCCGCGGGCGGCCCGTTCGCCATGCCGCGCATCTACGCCGACGGCGTGCTTGCTCGTCGGCGACTGCGCGGGCTTCCTCAACTCGCAACGCCTGAAGGGCATTCACACGGCCATCAAGAGCGGCATGCTTGCGGCCGAGGCCATCTTCGAGGCGTTATTGGCACAGGACTTTTCCAAAAAGCAGCTCGCGCGTTACGAACAGCTCGTCAACGAGAGCTGGATTATGAAGGAGCTGCGCCGCGTCAGGAATTTCCACGCGGGCTTCCGCCACGGGCGCTGGCTGGGCCTCGTCAACGCCGGGTTGCAGTTCGTCACGGGCGGCCGCTCCTGGGGAATATTCGACCGCGCGGCGTCGGAGGCCGGGCACGAGGCGATGGAGAAGCTTTCGGACCACGGCTACCACGGCGACAACATAGAGCAGCGATACGACGGCCTGCGCTTCGACGGCAAGCTCACTTTCAACAAGCTGACTGACGTTTACCACGCCGCGGTCGGCCACGACGAAGACCAGCCCGTACACCTGCACGTGCTCGACACGAACATCTGCTCGACGCGCTGCGCTGAAGAGTACGGCAACCCGTGCCAGCGCTTCTGCCCGGCGGCCGTCTACGAGATGGTCGAAGACGGCGCGGACGGAAAGAGAAAACTACAGATCAACTTCTCGAACTGCGTCCACTGCAAGACCTGCGACATCATGGACCCCTACCAGATCATCAACTGGGTCACGCCCGAAGGCGGAGGCGGCCCCGATTACAAAGGCATGTGAGTAACGCCCGTCGGGAGCCTGCCTTTCCGCCAACTGCTATCACAAAGATTTAAGCGCGCAAAAACGGCAAACGCCCCGCCTCGCAAACCCGTGGGTTAGAACACACGGATTGCGCGGCGGGGGCTAGCCGCTCTGCCTCTTTGAATTTCACCTCTGATATAATCCAACCGTGGGCCACAAGCCAGAGAGGCCAAAGAAGGCAAGAAGAGAGGTGCGAATAAATGATTGAAGATAAAGCGACGGAAAAGTGGAAAGAGCAACTTAAAAAACTCGGCCTGATCGTCAACATGGGGGCCGCCGACAAGCCTAAGCCCGGCACTAAGCCGAAGGATAAAACTGATTCAAAGGCGGGTAAGAATAAAGCTAAATAAATCCAGACGCAGAGCGACGTTCAGCGTTCCTAATGAAGAAACCCTGGCCGTTGACACTCCTCCACCATTCGTCATATCTTGCGTGCGTTCGCCCTGACAAAGTATGAAGAACTCCTCCCCTCCGTCGTTTAAGGACCAACGCAGGTATCCGCGCATCAGTTACTCCCTTGAGGTAGATTGGGGGCCGTCGCCGGAATGCGCTTACAAGGGCCGGGTCACGACGCTGAGCGTTGGCGGTTGCTTCCTACAGACCCCGGCGGCGGCCCCGAAGGATGCGGTGATCTACATTCGCCTGTTATTGGCGCCGAAGAGCGAGAGCGCGATGGAGGGCGTGGTCTGGGGGCGGGTCGCGTACCATCAGGCGGGGGCGGGGCTGGGGGTCGAGTTCAAGAAGCTGCCGCCGGGTTACGAGGAGCACATCCGGGACATAGTGGAGTTCAACCTGGAAGGTGGCGGGGAGGTTTAAATGCGCCGCCCGGCGACTCACTCGACCGCCCTCGGTAGCGAGGGTGCAAGGCGTTGGACAGAAATTGAAAGGCCGTTGCTGCCTTACGCGTACCGCATGCTGCATTCCGTTTATGCGTCTTGCCCCTGAAGCTCACAGGCACATAGAGGCTTTCCTGCGCGAGCGGAGGGGCCGCGAGGCGTTGCGGCTGCCGCCGGTGCATGTGTACGTGGGGCGATGGTCGAGGCTGTTGACGGGGACGTTCGGGATTCTGGCAATTACTTTAGGGAGAAGAGTCTTCGTCTCGGCCAGAGTGGTCAAGCGCGACGAGCACGGGCGGCTGACGATTCCCGCCGGGTTATTGGCACACGAAGCGATGCACGTCGTGCAGTACACTGATGCGGGGTTCGTGGGCTTTCTCTTTTCGTACCTGCGCGAATACTGGCGGGAGCTAAGGGCGCAGCCCGGTTGGGGGCGCGCCGCGCGCCAGGCCGCGTACCTCGCCATCAAACATGAGCGCGAGGCTTACGAGGCGGAGGGAGAGTATTCCGCGTGGGCCGCTCTGGTGAGGATGAGTGAAGAGAAGTCTGTCCTTGAGCGCACAGACTCTGAGCCCGAAAGGCTGTAGGCACTCTTCCGTCCGGCGTCCGGGTTCTCTAAAGACGCGACGCCCTAATCCTCGTCGGTAATCTCGAAATCAATCTTGCCCTGCTGAACTTCTTCGAGCGCGATGCGCGTGGGCTTGTGCTTCTGCGGGTCAATCTCTATGCGCGGGCGCGCGCCTCGCTGTAGCTGCTTGCTGCGTTTTGCGGCGACGATGATTAAACGATACTTGGAATCCATCTCCGGGCTAGTACTCTCCTCTTCTACGTTGTTCAAATTCTCGTTCTCTGTCTTTGCCATTTTGCTTCCGACCTCCACGGCCTGCCTCCCGCTGACAAAACTTTAATTATGAATGACGACCGCTCATCAATTGACGGAGCCCTCGGCCTCAGGCTGCTCTGTGGCGGCGGCGTCGGCCTCGCGTTTGAAACTGGCGAGAATCAGCCGGGCCGCCTCTTCCTGCCGCTCGCGCCGCGCGCGCTCGGCGTAGATGATTGACGCGAGCAGGCCGGCGGCCCGCTCCGCGTCGTCGTTGATGACGACGTACTGAAACTCCCTGTAGTGCTCGACCTCCTCGACGGAGTTCGTGAGCCGCAGGAGCAAATCTTCCTCGCGCTCCGTGCCGCGCGCCTCAAGCCGCGCCCTCAAAATCTCGAACGACGGCGGGAGTATAAACACGCTGGTCGCGTCCTGTGCCAGCCGGCGCACGCTGGCCGCGCCCTGCACGTCAATTTCAAGGATGATGTCGCGCCCCGCTGCCCGCTCGCGCTCGATTTGCGCGAGCGACGTGCCGTAGAGGTTTCCATGTACGATGGCCCACTCCAAAAACTCGCCCGCCTCGATCATCCGGCGGAACTCCGGCTCGGCGACGAAAAAATAGTGGACGCCCGTCTACTTCGCCCTCGCGCGGCCCGCGCGTCGTAAACGAGACAGAATAGCCAAGGTTCGGCACGTTTTTCAACGCGCGGCGAATGAGCGTGCCTTTGCCGCCGCCCGAAGGCGAGCTGACGACGACGAGCATCCCGCGCCCCGTCGTCACCTCCGAGCGTGTCGCGCCGCCCGTCTGTTCTTTAATCTCACTCGACATTCTGCACTTGCTCGCGCAGTTTTTCGACCGCTCCTTTAATGAGCAGGCCGGCGTCTTTGACCAGCAAGTCGGTTGACTTCGAGAGCACCGTGTTCGCCTCGCGGTTCAACTCCTGCAAGAGAAAGTCCAGCCGCTTGCCCGTCTCGCCTTCGCTCGCGAGGGCTTCGCGGAACTGCACGAGGTGGCTTTTCAGGCGCGCTATCTCTTCTGAGATGTCGCTGCGGTCGGCGAGGTAAGCAACTTCCTGTGCCAGCCGCCCCTGATCCAGCTCGACCACCTGGCCCTCGCGCGCCACCAACTCGCCTATCCTTTTCTGAAGGCGCGCGCGGTAGTTGTCCACGAGCGTGCCAGCGGCCGCCTCGATGATGGGGACTTGCTGGGAAATCTCGTCGAGGCGCGCGCCCATCTCCGCGGCCAGCGCCTCGCCCTCGCGCTCGCGCATCTGCTCCAACTCTTCGAGCGCTTCGTCCACGGCCTGCTCCACTCCGGCGACCATCTTTTCGTCTATCCCGTCGCGCACGGGTTGCATCGCGCCCGGCAGCCGGGCCAGCACGTTGATGTCCGGCTCGCCCGCAATCTCGAACTCCTGCTGCATGGCCCTGAGCGCGCTGATGAAGCCTGCGATGAGCGGGCGGTTCAGCTCGTAGGCCACTTCGCCCGTGCGCTCGAAAGTGATGCTGGCGTCAACGCGCCCGCGCGAGAGGCGAGCGCCGATGCGCCGCTTGATCTGCGCTTCGAGCGCCGACAACTCCGAGCCGAGCCGCAGATGAACGTCCAGAAATCTGTTGTTGACGGTCTTGAGATCAACCGCGACCGAGAAATTCTCGCCCGCCGCCGCCCCGCGCCCGAATCCGGTCATTGATTTCATAAAAGCAGTTGTCAGTTGTCAGTTGTCAGTTGTCAGTCAGAAAGCTTTAAAGCTGATGACTGATTACTGACTACTGATTACTGGCATTTCCTCCTCTTCATCGGCGAACTGCAATTCGTAAAGGCGGCGGTAGAGGCCGCCGCGGGCCAGTAGCTCTGTGTGCGTGCCGGTCTCGGCGATGCGGCCGCTTTCCATGACGACGATGCGGTCGGCGCGGCGCACGGTCGAGAGGCGGTGCGCGATGACGATGGTCGTGCGGTCACGAATCAGGTTCGCCAGCGCGCGCTGCACCAGCCGCTCACTTTCGGCGTCGAGCGCCGAGGTCGCTTCGTCCAAAATCAGCACGGGCGCGTCCGCGAGTACGGCGCGCGCGATTGCCAGGCGTTGCCGCTGCCCGCCCGAGAGAAAGATGCCGCGCTCGCCGACAATCGTGTCGTAGCCGTCTGGAAGCTCCTGTATGAAGTCGTGCGCGAAGGCGACGCGCGCGGCCTCTTCAATCTCCGCGGCGCTCGCGTCGAGCCTGCCGTAAGCTATGTTATGGCGCACGGTGTCGTTGAAGAGCACCGTCTCCTGCGTGACGAGCGCGATGTGGCCGCGCAGGGAAGCCACGCGCGCGTCGCGCAAATCTGTGCCATCCCAGAGCACAGCGCCGGACGTTGGGTCATGAAAGCGCGGGAGCAGTTTCGTGAGCGTGGACTTGCCGCCGCCGCTTTCGCCCACGAGCGCCACCATCTTCCCGGCGGGGATGCGCAGACTCACGCCGCGCAGCACCGACCTCGTCTCGTTCGCGTAGCCGAAAGAAACGTCGCGCAACTCTATCTCGCTCTTCAAAGGCGCGAGTTCTTTGGCGTCCGGCTTTTCGGGAATCGCCGCGTGCTCGTCCATCACCTCCCAGACGTGGCGCGCGGCCGCGAGCGCCTGCTCCATGCTGTTCGACAGGCGCGAGAGTTTCCTCATGGGGTCGTAGGAGCGAAAGAGGAAGAAGAGGAAGGTCAGGAACTGTGCCGCGTTCATGCGGCCCGCCATGATCTCGCGCTGCCCGAAGAAGAGCAGGACGACGACCGCGATGACGCCGATCATCTCTATCACGGGCGGCGAGAGCGCGGCTATCTTGGCCGAGCGCAAATTGGCCCGGACGATCTCGCGCGCGACCGCTGAGAAGCGGCGGCCCTCGTGCTCCTCGGCGCGGAAGGCTTTGACGATAGTCTGGTTGGCTAATGCTTCCTGCGCGGTGTCCGTCAAACGCTTGTTGCCCTCGAAGGATTCGCGCGCGAGGTTCCTGAGCGAGCGGCCGAAGCGCGCCGTCAGGAACGCGATGACGGGCGCTATCAGGAGCGAGCCGAGCGTCAGCCGCCAGTTGTAGTAGAACGAGGCCGACAAGAATGCGATGAGCGTGAAACTCTCGCGCAGCATGTCGCGCAGGGTCGCGGTCACGGCCACCTCGATTGCCGCCGCGCTCGTCACGAGCCGCGAGACGAGATAGTTTGTCCGGTGGCGCTCGAAGAAGTTTGCGCTCTGTGCCAGAACGTGGCCGTAGAGGTCCTGGCGCAGGCGGAAGACCGTGGCCTGGCCGACGCGCGCCATCAGATAGGAGGAGAAATATTCCGCCACACCCTTGACGAGCGTGAAAACAATGAGCAGGATGGCGATGGTGCGCCAGGCGGCGAGGCCCGAAGCGGGGATGACGTTCTGTAGACCGAAGAGCGTCGGCGTGCGCTGGCCCGCTTTCCCCGCGAAAGCCTGGTCGAAGATGGGGACGATGAGCGCGCCCGTCGCGCTCTCAAGCAGCCCGACGACGACCATGCACACGGTCGCCAGGGAAAAAATCCCCAGGTGCGGCTTGAGGTACTTGAGAAGTCGCCGAAATTCCTGCATCGCTAGACCAGCGCGAATCCCCTTGACACAAACTGTTGAAGGAAGGGTTGAGCCGACGCCCGTAAATCGGCAAAAAGGACTATACTGACCACAAACTTACGGCGTCAAGGCTGGCTGCTGGCCGGGCCGCTCGATAGTTTCTCCCGCATGCGCGAGATTCTTCTGCCGCTTCAGCCCAAGTGCGCTATAATGCCGCCCTGCTAAGACAGATTGAGCCGGTCGACTACAAGAGAGAACCGTGGAACAACGTGAAACTAAGATGACGACAGGTCGGCGCTTGCTGATAGTGGACGACGACGCGGACTTGCGCATTCTGCTGGCGGGTTATTTCCGCCGCATAGGTTACGAAGTCGAGGAGAAGGAGAGCGGCATGGCCGCGCTTGAGCCGGCCGTGGCCGGCGGCTTCGACTGCTTCATCTTCGACGTTTCGATGCCGGGCATGACCGGGATTGACCTGCTCAAGCGCGTGCGCGACCGCGGAGTCAAAACCCCCGCCATGTTCCTGACGGCGCATGACAGCATTGACGACAAGGTCGCAGGCTTCGAGGCGGGCGCGGACGACTATCTCGGGAAACCATTCAACCCGAGGGAACTCGAAGTCCGCGTCGAAGCGCTCCTGCGCCGCTCGCAGGGTGCGCCGGGGCAGGGAGCGGGCACGGACGACGAGCGCATCACGGTCGGCGAGTTGGTCATTGACAAGCGGCGGCACGAAGTCTCGCTCGGCGGGTCGCGCGTGGATTTGACGCCGCTCGAATTCCAGATTCTGGAACTGCTGGCTTCGGAGCCGGGCCGCGCCTGGTCGCGCAACGCGCTGCTGGATCAGGTCTGGAGCACGGAGTACGAAGGCTACCAGCGCAACATAGACCCGCACATCAACCGGCTGCGTAAAAAGCTCGAAGCCGACCCGAAAAACCCGCACTACGTTCTGACCGTGCGCGGCGTCGGCTACAAGCTCAACGAAACCCCATAGACCAGACGCCGCCGGGGCGGTCAACCCTAAGCCGCACGGCGCGCGTCTTAACCTCGTTATGACTCCTATGCCCCAAAAGTATTTTTCTTTGCTGCTACGCTTCTTCCTCCTGACACTAATCTTCGCCGCCGCCTTGCCCGCCGCACACGCCCGCGCGCAGGCGAACGACGCCGCCAACGCAACAAACGAAAACTTCGCTTCACCTGCGCTGGCCCGCGCAGGAGGGCGTCCTGCGCTACCGCCTACAGCTCGCGCGCGACGAACAGTTTCAGGACATAGTTTTCGACCGCGCGGTTTTTGGCACAGAGTACGTCGTGACGGAACTCGGTCCGGGGAAATATTTCTGGCGCTTCGCCCCGGCCGTCAAAGAGACAGGGACGTTCTCGCCGGCCCGCCCGATTGAGATAGCGCCGGACACGGCGACCGACACGGGCGGCGAGGCGACGCCGCGCCCGTCACCCGGCAAACTCGTCCCCATGAGCAACACGGGGTGGCGCACGACGACAGGCTCCGTCGCCCGGCCGCTCGTCGCGCATCTACGCTCGGGCACAAGCTCCGACGTGGTCGGCGTCAACTCCGACGGCATGGTCTACGGGCTGGACGGGACGAACGGCGTCGCACTGTGGACGGCGCGCTTTCGCCCGAACGCGAAGCGCGGCGAGCCCACGGGCAGCGGCGGCGCGCCGGTCTTCACGCCTGTGCTGATAGAGGGGCGCGACCAGTTGACCAACGTCGTCGTCGGCTACGACGGCGGCGTGCGTGCGATTGAAGGCTCCACGGGGCGCGAGTTGTGGCGCGCGCCGCTCGCGAACCGCGCCATCGGCGGCGCGACCGCGGCCCCCACGGGAGGCGGGGCCATGACTTTGCTCGTCGCGGGCGACAATTCATCGCTGACCGTGATTGATCCGGCGACCGGGAAAATTATTTCGGAGACGAAACTGGACGGCTCTGTCATCGCCGCGCCGACGGTCTTCCGGGAGGGCAACGGGAGCGTCGTCGCCCTGGCGCTCGCGGGCGGGACGCTGGACGTGCGCGACCACGCGGGCCAGCGCGTGCGCTTCGTCAAGATGGACACGAACATCACGACGCCTGCGCTCTTCGTCAGCAGCCCGCGCGCCGCGCTCGTCCTGATCGGGACCGAGAACGGCCTTATCTCCCTCGGCGCTGAAGACCTGAAGCCTCTGGGCCGTATCGCGACGGAGTCGGACGCGCCCTCTGGCACACTTTCGGCCGCGGACCTGGACGGCGACGGCGCGCAGGAAGTTCTGATGCTGACGCGGCGCGGGCGGCTCGTCGCGGTCGGCACGACCGACGGCAAGATCAAGTGGTACACGCCGGGCGCGACCGACGCCTCTGCGGCGGCCTTCGCGGACTTGAACAGCGACGGCGTGCTGGACGTGCTGGTGGCGGGCGGGCAGGATTTCGCGCGCGGGTTTTCGGGCCGCGACGGCTCGCTCATCTGGAAGGCCGAAGAGGAAGCGAAGGGGAGCGCCCAGGATGGCTCGACGGTCGTGCCGCGCGCGCTCGTGACGGGGACTTTCGGCGCTGGCTCAACCGCCTACGTCGTCGGCACAGACACGGCGCGAACTGGCCTGCGCGCCGTCGGCCTGCCGAAAGATTCCGTCAAGGCCGCGAAAGAATAATTTTCCTGCGAGGAGGCTTGAGGGATGGCGCTCTGGATAATCTCTATGCTGTTGGTACTAGGCTGGGCAGTTGGGATGCTCCTGCACAAGTCCGGCTTCATACACATCCTGCTCCTCTGCGCCATCGCCATCATCGTCGTCCAACTCGTGGCCGGCAGGCGCGCGGTGTGAATAGGAAAAATTCGGTCCAAAAAGCTAAGGGCTGCTTGATGTTCGGAGCAGCCCTTAATTCTTAGAAGCTGATTGAACATTGTCGGCCATTTTCGTCCCGTCAGGGACGGCTGAATCAGGCGCGACGCTCCGGTTCAGTCGTCCCTACGGGACTCGATAAAATTTTCGCCTGTATTCCCAGCACTGAAGTGCTGGGCTATTATCAATCGTCCCTGACGGGACTGCTCGAACCGCTTCTTAAAGAAGATAAGCAGCACTGCCGCTTGATTCTGTTGGAAGAGTTCGGCAACAATGAGCGGGCCGGGAGCATCAATGATTCGTAGGTTCGATTCCCGGCGCGCTCGGACGCTCTAGTTTGCGCGCTCAATACAAACGAAGGAGCAACAGCTTTATGAAGCACCACGCCTCTCCTTTACGTCTTCTCTCTCTCCTGTTCGTCGCACTATTAATCGCAGCCCCGTCAATTCTGGCCCAGGGCGATTTGCCGCGCCAGTCGGTGGCGATCACTTACCCGCTGGATCAATCCGTCACAGTCAAGTTTCGCGGGACGACGCTCCTGCCTCGTCTGAAGGGCGAGGCCAAGGTCCGTAGGGCCGGGCGGCGCGGGACGCGCGTCGAGTTGAGCGTCGAGGATTTGCCGCGCGCCAACGAATTGGGCGGCGTCTACACGACCTACGTGCTCTGGGCCGTCTCGCCCGAGGGACGCGTGGACAATCTTGGAGAGATCAAGCGCGGCGGCAGCTTCCTCGTCAACTCCAAGCTGGACGTGACGACCCCGTTGCAGACCTTCGCGCTCATCCTCACGGCCGAGCCGCACTTTTTGGTCCGCGGCCCGAGCCGCATGGTCGTCCTCGAAAATCTTCCGCCGCAGAGACTGGGCGACGCGGACGTCTCGACCGTCAACGTGCAGTACCTCGGCAATACGAGCGACTATTTTAACGACGCGCGCGTGCCGGACATCGCGGACGCGGATTACCGCAAGACGCCTGTGTCTCTTCTGGGCGCGCGGCAGGCGATCAACCTGGCGCGCTATGCCGGGGCGACGCGCGACGCGCGCGAGGAGTTGCAGGAGGCGGAGGCGCAGCTTGAGCTGGCCGAGAACGCGTGGCGTTTGAAGCAGCCCGAGGCGGAGATTGACGCGGCGGCGCGGCGGGCCACGAGTCTTGGCGTGCGAGCGGAGGAGGCCGCCGAAGCGCACAAGGGCGCGCGCCAGCGCCGCGACGAGATCGCGCGCCGCGACGAGGCCGTCCGCAACGCGGAGGAGAACGCGGCCACCGCCACGCAGCAGATTGCGGAGCTTCGCACGGCGCTCGAACGCGAGCAGCGTGCGCGCGAACTCGCCGACCGCGACGCGGCCAACGCGACACAGCAGTTGCGCGACCTCCGTACGGAAGTGGCGCGGCTGCGCGATGAGTTGCAGACCGTGCGCGCGGAAGGCGAGGACGCGAAGGTCAAGCTCGCGCGTATAGAGGGCGAGCGCGCCGCTGAAGAGGCGCGCCGCAACAATGAGCAGCGCGCGGAGCAGCAGCGCGCCAACGCCGTGAATCTCAAACAGACGCTCGCGCGCTACGGCACCGTGCGCGAGACCTCGCGCGGCCTCGTCCTCACGCTTCCCGAAACTCTGTGGACGAACGCGCGCGCGACAGATCTCTCGGCCACAGCCTCCGCGAAACTCGAACCGCTCGCCGCGCTCTTAGCCAACAACCCCGATTACCAGATAGTGATCGAAGCCTACACGGACAACCGCGGCAACGAGGCAGACCTACAGCAGCTCACGGAAGACCGCGCGCGCGTCCTCGCCGAACGCTTCATCAGCGCGGGCGTTGACGGCACACGCATACAGGCGAGCGGCATGGGAGCGGCGAACCCACTGGCCCCCAACACCAGAGCCAACAACCGCACTCGCAACCGCCGGACCGAGATCACTCTCACGCCCGGCCAGCCGTCGAGCGCGGCGAACTAAAAAAACAGTGATAAGTGATGAGTGATAAGTGATGAGTAAAAGAAAGAGGGTTCTTACTTATCACTTATCACTTATTACTTATCACTTGAGTTATGTCTCCTCTCGAAGTCTTACAGTTCATAGGCTACAGCACGGGGGCGGCGCTGCACCTGTGGATGGCGGCGCTGCTGTTGAGGCGGCGGCGCGGGCTGGGGAAGGTCGAGCGCGTGCTGATCGTGCTGGCCGTCGGGATGGGCGTGTGGCACGCGGGCAACCTCATCGTCGCGCTGCACGGACTGCTCGGGCTCGAACGTGAGCGCTGGGCGCTGCTCCTGCGCTTCTCGGACACGCTCGCGGTCATCAGCATCACGCTCTCTTACTCGTTCCTGCTTCACGTACACCTGCACCTCTGGGCCGCCGCGCGCGGGCGCACGCTGACGTTGACGGAGAAGGCGCGCGTCTATCTCTCATACGCCCCTGCGCTCTTTCTCTTCACGGCCGTCCCGCACATCTGGTCCGGCCCGTACGAGCCCATGCTCGAAAGGTTCGAGCACGCCTACGTGCCATTCACGACCGACGTTACTTACTCGCTGGCCTTCGGCATCTGGGCAGCCTACGTGCTGGTGCTGGTTGCGGTGACCGACCTGCTGATAGCGCGTTTGTCGCAAACCCGTGGGGAGCGGCGCTCGTTGCAGACGTTGGCCGCTTCGCTCGTCGCCATCGGCCTACTCATCCTGGCCGTCTACGGCTTTGGAGTCGGCGAAGGCACGCGGCTCGGGCTTTACCTCAAGACGCTCGCCAACCTCGGCTCGCTCCTGCCGTCGGCGCTTATCGCTTACTACATCTATCGCTATCGCTACCTTGAGTTGATTATCAAGGAGAGCCTGATCGTCGCCACGTTCGCCGTCGTCGTGCTGGCTGTCTACCTGTTCGGCATACGCACGTTCGGCGAGTGGCTGACAGCACGCTTCAATCTGCGCGCGGGCGCGGTCGAGGCGCTGCTCATCCTCGCGCTCGCCCTGGCCGCGGCCCCTTTGCGCGGCTGGCTTGAGCGTCGCTTTCACAGACTCTTCGAGCGCGAGGCCGCGCTCTACCGCGAGACGGTCGCGCGCATCGGCTCGCACGCGGGGCAATATAGAAAGCTGCCCGAGTTGCTGCGCTTCGTGGAGGAACGAACCGCGCAGTCGTTGGGCCTCAGAAGAGTTCGACTGGTCGTTCGTTACGTGAACGAAGGCCGGGATGCCGGGGCCGCGTTGAATGGGAACGGCGGGGTGGCGAATGGCGTTGCGTTGCCGGAGACCGCGGAGTGGATAGACCGCGTTTTGAATGGACTCAAGCGGCAGGACTGGAACCCGCTTGAGGGCGAGCGAATCCTGCGCGAGCGCGATTACGAGTTGGCCTTCGCGCTCAGGCGCGAGGAGCAGACGGTCGGCCTGATGCTGGTTGACGCGGCGGGCGACGCACTCACCCCGGACACGCGCGCCGTCCTGCAAGTGCTCGCGGGCCAGGTGGCGATAGCCGTCGAAGACAGCCGGTTGGTCGAGGAGAACGTGCGCCTGGAGCGGCAGGTGGCGCAGGGAGAGCGTCTCGCCGCGCTCGGGCAGATGGCCGCGACCGTCGCGCACGAAGTCAAGAACCCGCTCTCGGCCATCAAATCCATCGCGCAGGTGATGCGCGAGGACGAGAACGTCAAGCGCGAGTACGAGCGCGACCTGAGCCTCATCGTCGGAGAGACAGACCGACTGAGCCGCAGCGTCACACAGCTTCTCAGCTTCGCGCGCACCTCGCCCTCGGCGGTCGCCCCCAGCAACGCCGCCGAACTCGTCCGCGCCGTGGTCGAGCTATTCCGCGCGGAAGCATTAGGGCGCAACATCAAGATCGAATGTCGCACTCAAGTCGAGGGCGAGTTGGACGGCCCCGCCGCCTCGGCGCTGCGCGACGCGCTCTCCAACCTTCTCATCAACGCCATACAGGCCACACCCCTCGGCGGCCACATCAGGGTCGAAGCGGAAACCAAAGACGAGAGTCTCTTGTCCGTCACCGTCACGGACAGCGGCCCAGGCATCGCGCCCGACCTGCGCGAACGCATCTGGGAACCATTCTTCACGACCAAACAACGCGGCACCGGCCTCGGCCTCGCAATCGTCCGCAAGCGCATGGAAGAAGCGGGCGGCTCCGCACGCCTCGCAACAACACAACAAGGCCAGGGCGCGCGCTTCGAGTTGAGCATGCCTCTACGTGAAGAAATTTCCGCACGGCCCTGAAGCCGTGGTGATTGAGGCGTATAAGGATGGATGCAGCAGAAATTCAGGAGAAGCTGGCCGCGCTCGGAGACACGCGAATCGCGTCGTCGTCCCTGCGGTTCTTCAAGACAGGGCCGGGCGAGTATGGGGAAGGTGATCTCTTCCGAGGCATCCGCGTCCCCGTGCTCAGGAGACTTTCCAGAGAGTACCAGGCAATCACGCTACCCGAGGCCGAGCGATTGCTCAGGTCTCCGTTTCACGAAGACAGGCTGCTGGCCCTACTGATTCTGGTTCGTCTCTACGCCAGAGGCGACGCGGCCGTGAGAGAGAAGATTTATCGCCTGTATCTGAAGAACGCCAGGTTCATCAACAACTGGGATTTGGTTGACTCCTCGGCGGAGCACATCGTCGGCGCGTTCCTGTGGGAGAAGGGGCGCAGGCCGCTCTATCAGTTGGCGAAGTCCGGCGACCTGTGGGAGCGCAGGATCGCAATCATGGCGACCTTCCACTTTATCAAGCGCGGCGAGTACGGCGAGACATTCAGCATCGCGCTCAAACTTCTGTCCGACAGGGAAGACTTGATACACAAGGCTGTCGGGTGGATGTTGCGTGAGGTGGGGAAGCGAGCGCCGGAAGCGGAAGAGCAATTCCTGAAGAAGAATTACAGACGGATGCCGCGCGTGATGCTGCGCTACGCAATCGAGAAATTCCCGGAAGAGCAGAGGAGAATGTATTTGAAGGGTGAAGTCTGACGGCCGAAAGACGGATTATGTTTCCCGTGCGCTGCTCTTAGCGCCGTTCGTCTTCGTGTGCCATTTCCTGGAAGAGTCGCCGGGGTTCGTAGAGTGGTTCAACTCACACGTCTCTCGCGGGATAACTTCGGGGCTCTTCTGGCGGGTGAACATCTCCGCCCTGGTTATCACGCTCGTGGTCGTCGCGGTCGAGTGGTTTTCACGCACCGCCTTCTCACTGTGCCTCGCGCTCATGTGGCTCGGCTTCCTGATGCTTGCGAATGCGGTCTTGCACATCGTCGGCGGCCTGGTTGATGGGAAGTACGTCCCAGGACTGGCGACGGCCGTACTACTCTATCTGCCGTATTACCTCTGGCTATTTATCGGGGCTGTGAAAAGCCGGCGGGTCACGGTCGCGGCGGCGGTTGCCGTGGCCGTGCTGGGCTCGCTGCCGATGCTCGCTCACGGTTATCTCATTATCTTCCGGGGGAGCAGGCTTTTTTGAGCCGCGCTCTGTAACGTCTCATTCAATTCGTTAGAAATCAATTCTGCGGCATCAACTGCCGGAAGCGTTCGGGCTCTTCGCCGAGCCAGTCCGGGTTCTGGGCCGTGCCGTCGAAGATGGAAGTCGTCTTGAAGGGCTCGAATTGGCCGTCGGCTGCCGCCTGTTGTGTCTTCGCCAGTAGCTCGTTGACCTGCCCGTCGCTCAGAGGTCGGAACGTCCTCACGGCTTCGAACGCCTGTTCCAGAATCTCCATGCTGTCAATGCCCGTGATGACGACGGAGGTCGGCAGGTTGAGCGCGTAGTGCAGGCATTCTATGGGCGTCGCAGTGTTCGACTTCAAGAGGATTCCGTTCGCCATCGACTTCATGCCGAGGACGCCTATGCCGCGCTTGACCAGTTCGGGCAAGACCAGCTTCTCGAAGCTGCGGTAGTGTGCGTCCATCACGCTCAGGGGCATCTGCACGGCGTCGAACTTGAACCCGTGCTCTTCGGCCACTTCGAGCGTGTGCAGGTGTATGCGCGGGTCCTTGTGTCCCGTGAAGCCTATGTAGCGGAGCTTGCCCGCCCGGCGCGCTTCCAGGAGCGCGCTGTTCGCGCCGTCTTCGTCGAAGATGCGGTGCGGGTCTTCGTAGCGTATGACTTCGTGGTGCTGGACGAGGTCTATGCAATCCACCCCAAGGCGCTTGAGCGATTCGTCCAGTTGCTTGAATGCCTCCTGCTTCGAGCGCCCGTCAATCTTGGTCATGATGAACGCCCTCTCGCGATAGCCGTCGCGCAGCGCCTCGCCCATGCGGCGCTCGCTCGCGCCATCGAAATAGTCCCAGGAGTTGTCCATGAAGTTGATGCCGCGGTCAATCGCCGTGCGGACGATGCGGACGGCCAGCGCGTCGTCAACGTGCTTCAGGCCCAGGTGCCAGCCGCCGACCCCTATCGAGGACACGCGCTCGCCCGTGTCGCCCAGCTCTCTGTAAGTCATTTCGGAATTAGATACAGTTTCCGACATCACCTCTCCCTCCTTGAGTCTGATTTGTTCGCGCGATGGGGTGACGATATGACAGGAGCTTGCAGGGAGTCAATCGAAGATTGTCAGAATGAATGTTGACACCCGTTTCGCCTCAGCATATGCTCTTGCGCGCTCATAGTTCCTGCTAACGTCGCTAATCGTTAGCCTCACTACAGCCCGCACGCCCTTTGAAAAACTCAAGTGACTTTTCAGGGCCGTGCCTTTTGAAAAGGACGAAAGAAGTGAAAAGCATAAGGATGAATGGCCGTGCGGGCGCGGCCGTCGCCGCCTGTCTCCTCACCCTCGTTTGCCTGACCCCTGTAAGCGCGCAGACCGCGGCCTCTGTCTCCGGCCACGTCATGGACAACGCGGGGACGGGTTTGCCGGGCGCGGCCGTCACGCTCTACCCGCGCGAGCGCCCGTCCGAACGTCTCGAAACTGTGACGGACGTGGACGGGCAGTATCGCTTCGAGCGCGTCGCGCCGGGCGAGTATTTAATCGAAGCCAGGGGGACGGGCAACGCGCGCTCGGCGGCGCTGCCCTTGCGCGTCGAAAGTGGGGTCAACCCGGCGCTGGACATTTCGTTGGAGGTCGCTGGCACAGGCGAGGACGTGGTCGTCACAGCTTCCGGCACGGCCCAAACTGTTGACGAAGTCTCGAAGGCCGTCACGGTCATAGACCAGAGGGAACTCGAAGAGCGCGACGAATTCTCAATCGCATCGGCCTTGCAGACCGTGCCTGCCCTGCGTGTCGTACACCTGGGCGGGCCGGGCGCGCCCGTCGAAATCAGGGCGCGCGGCCTGCGCCCGCAGGACACGGCAGTCCTGATTGACGGGCTGCGCCTGCGCGACGCAACGGCCGAGCAGGGCGGCGCGCAAACTCTCCTCGACAGCCTCTTAGTCACAGACACGAACCGCGTCGAAGTCTTGCGCGGGTCGGGCTCGTCGCTTTACGGCAGCAACGCCATCGGCGGGGTCATCAACATCGTGTCGAACGAGGGCGGCGGCCCCCTTCACGGCAACATACTGTTGGAGGGCGGCTCGCTCGGGTTTTTTCGCGGGCGCGTCAAGGTGGCTAGCGGGTTGGGCGACGGAGATCGCTTCGTTTACAGCATGGGGTTCACGCACGTCAACGTCTTGAAGGGCATAGACGGCGACGACGCTTCACGCATCACCAGCGGTCAGTGGCGCTTCACTTTTCATGCCACCCCGCGGACGACCGTTTCGGCCCGCCTCTACGCCGCGCACGCCTACGCGATGCTCAACAACGCCCCACAGGGCATATATAGATACGACTTACCGCCCGGCCGAGATGTTGAAGCGGTGCCGCTTTCCCCGGCCGGACTACGCGCCTTTCAAGCCGCGTGGCCCTACTTCTTCGATTCCGGCGCGGCCAACTTCATCCCTGATATCAATGATCCTGACGAGGAAGAGAAGACGCGCTTCTTCAGCGGCGCGCTCATCCTGACCGGGCAGCCTTCGGAGACGCTGAGCTACACGCTCAGCTACCATGCCGTCCCGACGAGGCGCACGCACACGGACGGCCCCGGCGGCTTCTTCCTCCCGCAGTTTTCGGAATACCAACCTTCCCAGCGCCAGGACCGCGACGGGCTCATACAGACCGTCGGCGGGCGCGCTGATTTCAGCCTCGGGCGGGCCAATTTCATCACCGCCGGTTACGAATTCGAGCAGGAGAAGTATGCCGAACGGGCCTATGATTTCCGCGCCGGCACGCGCTTTGAAACCGACTCGCTGTTTGACGTGGCCCAGCGCAGCCACGCGCTCTTCGTTCAGGATCAACTGAGCTTTCTTGATAAACGCCTGCGCCTCTCGGCGGCCTTCCGCGCGCAATTCTTCGCGCTCGGCCACGCGCGCTTCCAGCCTAAGCAGCCGCCCTTCAGCAGCGTGCTCGAAGCGCTGCCCAGCGCCTTCACGGGCGACGCCTCGGTCGCGTATTTCTTCAATCGGACGCAGACGAAGCTGCGCGCCCACGTCGGCAACGGGCAGCGCGCGCCGTCGCTCTTCGAGCGTTACGGCGCTTACTACAGCTTCGACTGCATCGGCCCCTGCGGGCCTAGCTGGTATCCGCAGGGTAATCCGCTCGTCCGGCCGGAACGCTCCGTCTCTTTCGACGTGGGCTTTGACCAATCGCTTTTCGGCAACCGGCTGCGGGCCACCGCGACCTACTTCTACACCTCCGTGCGCAGGGCGATAGAGCTTGGATATATTCCGTCTATATATGACCCGGTCCCTTTCCCGTTTGAGACCCCGATTTACAACTGCTACTACTGCTATCTGAACAGAAGAGGAGTGCTGGCGCGCGGGGTTGAGTTGAGCGCGACGGCCGCGCCGACCCGCTCCCTGGACATTTTCGCCTCGTACACCTACACGAACAGCGACGAGCGTGCCCAATATTTCGAGGAGTTACGCTCGTTCGCCATCCCCGACCATCAGTTCTCGCTGGTCGCCTCGCAGCGTCTCGGGCGGCGCGTTCTGCTCAACTTCGACCTTGCCGCGTCCAGCAGCTACGGCGCTCCATTCTATGGGCAGCCCTTCCCGTTGCGTCATTTCCGTTTCGGCGGGTTGGTCAAGGCGGACCTCGCGGCGAGTTACACGCAGCCGCTTTCCGAGACGAAGTCCATCAGGTATTTCGGCAAGGTCGAGAACCTTTTGGATCGGGAATACTTCGAGCGCGGTTACAGAACGCCAGGACGGACAATCACGGTGGGCATGGCCTTCAGCTTCTGACGTGCGGTCGCTTGAGGTCGGTTCAGGACTTGAGAACGAACTTCTCTATCTCGTCGGCCGCCGTTCGCGCGCCGTCCTCGCTGCGGACTACTTCCCCTACGGCGGCGGCTCGTTCAGCATAAGTTTCATCGTTGAGCAGCCTGTCCAACTCCCTGACCACGTTCGCAGTCGCATATTTCTTGCGGGCCAGTGTGCGGCCGACGCCGAGACGCTCGACGCGCGCGGCATTGTCCGGCTGGTCGTGGTTGAAGGGGACGATCAAAGTTGGCACACCGGCGCGCAGCGCTTGTCCGGTCGTGCCGACCCCGCCCTGATGAACTATGGCCGCCGCGCGCGGGAGAATCTGGCCGTAAGGCGCGTACTCGAAAGCGACGACGCCCTCGGGCAGTGGGTCGTGAGGCATGTTGCGCGCGTCGCCCAGGAGCAGCACGGCGCGGCGCTTGAGTCGCGCGGCCGCCGCGGCGCTTTCGCGGTAAAAATCTTCGGCGACGAAGACGGCTGATGACCCGAGCGTGAAGACGATGGGCGCGGGGCCGTCGTCCAGAAACTTTTTCAACTCGGGCGCGAGGTCCGCCTCGTCCTTCCGGTCGAAAAAAGGGAAGCCCGTCACCACGGTCTGCGGGGGCCAGTCGGGCTGCGGCGCGCCCAGGACTTTGGAAAAGAGCGCGAGCACGAGCGACGGGGAATGCTGACCCTCGAAGATGGGGTGACCGCCGCGCGGCAATCCGACTTCGGCGCGTAACTTGTAAACGGGCTCGACCCATTTGTCGCTGACGCGTTTGACGATGTGCGCAAACCCGCGTGCGAAGAGCGGGCTGAGTCGTAGGAGCTTGACGAGGCCGGGCGACTGCGGCGGCACGAACGGGTCGTAAACGGAGAAAAAGGATGTGGGCGCGAGCACCGTGGAAATCCAGGGGATGCCGGTTTTCTGTGCCAGGATGGGGCCTGCCAGCGTGATGACGTGCGTCACGAGCAGGTCCGCATCGCGCGTGGCTTCGCGTAAAGCTTCGTAGCCCTCGCGCAGGTGCGGCATGAGCAGTTCCTTGAACAGAAACTCCGAGCCCTTTTTCACGTCCATCACCTTGGCGACGATCTCCGGGTCTTCCTGCGGCGGGCGAAAGTCCGGGCCGACGGGGTGGAAGCCCAGGCCGGTGGCCTCTATCTTCTCGCGGTAGAGAGGGCTGGTCGCGATCACGGGCCGGTGGCCGCGCGCCTTTAGCTCAAGCCCGACGGCGATGTACGGGTGAACGTCTCCGAACGAGCCGAAGGTCGTCAGGACGATGTGCTTACGCGAGGGGGTCGCACGCCCGTCGCTCGCGGCAGCGTCCCCGGCGCTCGAACGGCCCTCTGTCTCAAGTTGATTTATCTCTGTCATGCTGTCACCCTTTTACCACAAGTCGCTGGGTCTGCTAAATCATGGCACGGCGCGTGCTGATGTCGGACACGGTTTAGCAAAATTTGTGTTGGAGAATTTTTTGGAAGATGGCTGAGAAGACGGATGAAGACAAGTTGCGGCTGCTGATCGTGGACGACGAAGAGGCGGCGCGTTACGGGATGCGGCGTGCGCTCGGCTCCTTCGGCTACGAGATCGAAGAGGCCGAGAGCGTGGAGGCGGCGCGCGCGCTGGTGAAAGACTGGCGGCCCGACCTTTTGTTGCTCGACGTGAATCTGCCGGGCGCGAGCGGGCTCGAATTTTTGGACGAGCTGAGGGAGGCGAACGGCGAGGGACCGCTCGTCATACTCATCACGGCCCATGGCTCCGAGCGTATGGCCGTCGAAGCCATCAAGGCCGGCGCGCACGACTACCTGCCGAAGCCGTTCGAGTTAGACGACCTGCGCCTCGTCGTCAAGAACGCTTTCGAGACCATTCGGCTCAGGCGTGAGAACAGGCGTTTGCGGCGGCGCATCGAAATCGAGGGCGGCGCGCGCGGCGCTTTAATCGGTGCGTCCGAGGCGATGCGGCGCGTGAGCGCCGTGATTGAGAAGGTGGCGGAGACGGACGCGACCATCCTCGTGCGCGGGGAATCTGGCACAGGAAAAGAGCTGGTCGCGCGCGAGATTCACGAGCGCAGCAGCGCGCGGCGTGCGGGCGCGTTCGTCGCCGTCAACTGCGCCGCGCTCCCTTCGGAACTAATCGAGTCTGAGCTTTTCGGCCACGAAAAAGGGGCTTTTACAGGGGCCGCGGCCCGTCGGCGCGGGAAATTCGAGCAGGCCGACGGTGGCACACTTTTCCTGGACGAGATAGGCGACATGAGCGCGAACGTGCAGGCCAAGCTCCTGCGCGCGCTCGAAGAGCGGCACATAGAGCGGCTCGGCGGCAACGAGTCCATCCCGGTTGACGTGCGTATAGTGAGCGCCACGCACCGCCCGCTCGAACAGGAGATAGCGAACGGGAATTTTCGCGCGGACCTCTTCTACCGCCTGCGCGTCGTGACCGTGGACATAGCCCCCTTGCGCGAGCGGCGCGAAGACATTCCCGTCCTCGCCGAATCGTTCGCGCGCTCGGCGGCCGAGCGTTACAACCTGCCTCAGCGCCCTATCGGGCAGAGCGCGCTACGCCTTCTGATCGAGTACGAGTGGCCCGGCAACGTGCGCGAGCTGAGGAACACCATCGAGCGCGCGGCGATTATGGCCGAGGGCGACGAGTTGACGGCGCGCGACCTGCCCGAAGAGATCAAGAGGACCGCGCCGCGTACAAGCGCCCGCGCCACAATCGAGACGGACGCTGACGGCTCGCTCGCCGTCCCTTTCACGGCCGACTTCCGCTCAGACCGGCGCGAGTTCGAGCGCCGCTACATCGCGCGCTGCCTGGAAGATTCCGGCGGCAACGTGACGCGCGCGGCGGCCATCCTGGGCATGCACCGACAGTCGCTCCAACACAAACTGCGCGAACTGGGCCTCGCCCGCCGCTACGTCTCCGTGACAGGCGAGGCGCAGGAGAAATCCGACAGTTGACTGACAGGCTCTGCGGGCCTTGATAATGTATGACTCTCTGATTCCGCGAAGATGACGAACGGCGAGTGCAGGCGGAAGATGAAAAACTCTCTTGTCCTGATAATCCTAACGCTGTTACTGACCATCGCTGGGCAGACAGAGACTGCCGTGGCGCAGGCGGAGCTGCGAGAGGCCCGCGTCGGGTTCATAGATTTTTACGGCTCCACCGGACTCGACGTTGATAAGGTCCGTGCGGCCCTGCCGATTCATGAAGGCGATACGTTCCCCACATTAGTGGCGTTATATGACATGCGGCCGCGGATAAAGGAGACGGTTCGGAGGGTGACGGGGCGTCCCACCACGGAGATAGCCATAGTTTCTCCCGGTCAGGACGAGTGGCTTATCTACATAGGCTTGTCCGGCCATTCGTTAAAGAGCTTTCCATTAAATCCCGCGCCGAAAGGTACGGCCAGACTGCCGGCGGCCGCCCTGGAGGTTTACAGGAAAGTGGATGCCGCCTTCCTGAGCGCCATGCAGCGGGGCGCTACGGGCGAAGACGTTTCAAAGGGTTATTGGCTTTCGAGCAATGACGAGGCACTGCGCGCCGAACAAATGGCGATGCATGAATACGCCGCCCGACATGAAGACGTGATTCGCGCCGTCCTGCGCCACTCCGCGGATAACGAGCAGCGACAGATAGCGGCTCAGATGCTCGGCTACGTGAACCAATCCGGGCGGCAGATTGCAGACCTCGTGTGGGCCAGTCATGACCCTGACGAAGAGGTACGCAATAACGCAACCCGAGCTTTAGGCGTGCTGGCAAAGTCGAATCCGAAAGTGGCGGCGCGGATCCCGGCCACGGGGTTTATTGAGATGTTGAACTCCGGCAAGTGGGTTGATCGCAATAAAGCCGGCGGCTTGCTGCTGGCGCTAAGTCAATGGCGTGCGCCGAAGCTGCTGGCCGCGTTGCGCGCGCAGGCTCTTGAGTCGCTGCTGGAAATGGCGCGATGGCGCTCGCCCGGCCATGCGTATCCCGCACGAGTGCTGCTGGGGCGGATAGCCGGGATTGAAGAAACACGATTGCAAAAGCTGGTCTGGGATAATGAGCAGTTTGAGGTCGTCATCAAAGCAGTGCGGCGAAAACGATGAGTCGGAGTTGTTCCTAAACGCCGCTGGCGCGGCCGGGCCTCACTCCGACTCCTATCTTGAATTGCCTTGGCTCATTCAGAGCGGGTAAACTTCACGTCAGCTCGTCAATCAATCAGTTCAAGGGAAGCACGCTATGAAAGCACGCGCTGACGCCATCATTCGGCTTGAGCAGGCGGAGTATTTGGACCGGCTTCTGCCGGCGAGCCAGGGCGTAGTCGCCGAGATGGAGGCGGACGCCGCGAGCAACCGTGTGCCAATTGCTGACCGCGAGGTCGCGCTCTTCCTGGAGATCACCGCGCGGGCGATGAACGCCCGGCGAGTCCTCGAAATCGGGATGGCAATCGGCTACGCGGTCGTACACCTGGCGCGCGGGATGGCGGACGACGGCCTCGTCGTCACCATCGAGCCGAACGACGAGATGATTCGCCGCGCCGAAGACTACCTGACGCGCGCGGGTGTGCGCGAGCGCGTGCGCATTGAGCGCGGGCTTGCGCTCGAAGTCATCCCGCGACTCGAAGAGACTTTCGACCTCGTCTACCTGGACGCCTTGAAGGAAGAGTATTCGGATTATCTTGAGCAAGCCCTGCCGCTCCTGCGCGTGGGGGGCGTGGTCGTCGCGGACAACGTGCTGTGGGGCGGGCAGGTCGCGGGCGACGTGCGCTCGCCTGACCAGCAGGCGTCCACGCAGGCGCTGCGCCTCTTCAACCAGCGCTTCGTCAACCACCCGCAACTCGTCGGCGAAATCCTCTCGTTCGGCGACGGCGTCGCCTACGGTATCAAGGTCCGTTGAACGTGAGCGGCGGCGCATCAATTCAAGTGAGCGTGGTTCGAGACAGTTTGGAGACTCGCGAGCGGGCGGCGCGTGTGATTGCGGCGGGCGGCGTCGTGGCCTTCCGCACGGACACGTTCTACGGCCTCGGCGCGGACCCTTTCAACCGCGACGCGCTCAATCGCGTGAACGAGTTGAAAGGGAGAGACGGAAAGCCCATCCTCGTCGTCATCAGCGACGGGGAAGTTGTCGAGCGTTTTATCGCCGGCAAGTCGCAGTTGTTTGAAGCAATCGTGCGTCGTCACTGGCCGGGCGCTTTGACGCTGGTCGCAGAGGCGAAAAGGGAAGTGCCGTCGGAGTTGACGGCCGGGAGCAAAACGGTGGGCCTGCGGCTGCCGGATGACGAGGACGTTCGCTCGTTCGTGCGCGCGGCGGGCGGCGCTCTCACGGCGACGAGCGCGAACCTCGCGGGCGAGCCGCCCGCGCGCAGCGCCGAAGAGGTCGCGCGCGCTTTCCCCACGGGACTGGACTTGATCGTTGACGGCGGTCCCTCGCGCGCAGACAAACCCTCCACGGTCCTGGCCCTCGCTGGTGACGAGCCGCGCCTGATACGCGAAGGCGCTGTCACAAAAAGCGAACTCGAAGAGACTTTTAGAGAATTCGGCGTGAAAATCTAAATCAGGCGGTATCGCGAAGCCTCATACCGTATGATAAACCTGAGCGACCGCCACCAAAACGGCCTCCTCGTCTAAAGCTTCAATCGCCACTTGTTTCAACCCGTCGGCATAGCGGGCTACGCTCTCGAAATTAGTCGAGAGCGCAAGAGGTAGGTCTGTATAGATGAGATTAATGCGGTCAGGAGTTTTTACACCCGCGTGAGAAAGATAGTTGCCGTCGAGTCCACGTATAATCGTGCAACCGCCGAACGCGTAAGTGAACTCTTCCTCGAATGACAAAAGTAGATTGCGATATGCCGTCGCCGGTAAATCAGGGACGTACACCTCGACTCTTACCCGTTCGAGCAGTGGCAAGGAATTGCTCCTTCCGTTTGGAGAATTCTTTCATCCGCTTCAGGGCTTCCTTCTCGGACACAACAGCGCGTGGCGGGCGCTCGACCTTAAGTTCTTTCACAGCCTTCAGCTTTTTCATAGCACCTCCACGGCCATTTTCGTATATCTGAAAAATATGTCAACGCGGCCTACTGGCTAAACGTCAAATTCTTGACGAAGCCCCAGTCGCCGCTGCCGTCCACTTTGATGCTGCCGACCTTTTTGCTGGAGACGACCATGTTGGCCGGGTACCAGAGCGGAATCATGGGCAGGTCGCGGTTGAGGATTTCCTGCGCCTGGCGGTAGAGGGAGACGGTCTTCTGCGCGGTCTGCCGTGTTGACCGCTTCGTCGAGGATGCGGTCCAGGTCCGGGTTCTTGTAGCGGCTGCGGTTGCGGCTGGCGCGGCTCTCAGTCGGGATTTCGCCGGAGTGGAAAAGGTCTCTCAGAAAAATCGGGTCCTGGTTGCCGCCGACCCAGCGCGAGGTCGTCATCTGAAAACTCCCCTGACGCAACTGTGCCAGAAGCGTGTTGTTCTCCACCGTCTCTATCTCGACGGGGATGCCGACCTTGTTAAGATAGTTGCGTATCACGTCAACGTACTGGCGCGTGGCGACCGAGGCCGAGGAGATTTTGAAGTTGATGGGCTTCGGCAGACGCATCTGCGGCCCGTCGCCGTCCGGGTCGCGATAGCCCGCTTCGTCCAGAAGCTGCTTGGCGCGCGCCGGGTCGAAAGTGTACTTCTGCTCCGCGGAATAGGCCCACGACTCTTCCGGCAGAATCGAGTGTGCTGCCTTCGCCTGGCCGAGCAGCAGGTCGCGTATGAGCGTCTCGCGGTCAATGGCGTAGGCGATGGCCTGGCGCAATTTTACGTTATCGAGCGGCGGGCTCTGGACGTTGAAGCCCAGGTAAACGATGTTCGCGCCCGTGAACGCGTTGACCTGTAGGCTCGGGTCCTGCTCAAGCGACTTGAAGGCGTCGGGCGTGAGGTTCGTCGGGAGCGGGGCCAGGGTGACGCCGCCGCTCTTCAGCCCGGCCTGCAAGGCGTTGCCGTCTTCGATGACGCGGACGCTCAGCTTCTTGACTTGCGGCGCGCCCTCCCAATAATTCTCGTTCGCCTCGAAAGCGATGACCTGCTGCGCCGAGTCATAGCTGACGAACTTGAAGGGGCCGGAGCCGAGCGGGTGTTCGCTCTGCGTGGGCGCGCTGTCTTTGGGGATGATTCCGATGGGGACGAGGTTCGTCAGCAAATTGAGCCAGGGCTTACTCAGACGTATGACGACCGTTTTCGGGTCGGGGGCTTCGACCGCCGCGACGTACCCCTTCTTGCTCTCGCCCGAGCCCTCGTAGAAGCTGGCGGCCTTGCCCGAGCTGGACGCGAGCACGGTGTCGAGCGTGTATTTCACGTCGGTTGAGGTGAGCGCGCGCCCGTCGTGAAAGTTGACGTTGTCGCGCAGCGTGAAGGTGTAGCTGAGGCCGTCGTCCGCGCGCTTGATGTCCGAGGCGAGGTCGGGAACGTAGTCGAACTTCTCGTTCTTCTTGACCAGCGAGTTGAAGATGAGGGCGCGTATGCGCTCGCTCGCCGCGTCCACGGACTCCTTGCCGATGGGGTCTAGTGTCGAAATCTTATCCGAAAGCGCGATCACAAAATCCCCGCCGCGGTCGCGGCAGCCCGGCTGTAGCAGAAGCGTCGCCGCGAGCGCGAGGAAAAGTGTCGTCGTAAAAATCTTTCGACCGCGCATCAGATATTCCCTCCGTACGTGTAGTTGAGCTTCCTGTTCAAGGCGTCCACTTCGTCCGACAACTCCTGAAAGCGCGCGGGGTCAAACCTGAGCGGCGGCTGCGTCAGGGCTTTGGTGGCCGCGATGCGTTCCAGAGAAAGATTGATGCGGTCGCGCGTGAAGAGGCCGTCGCGTGCGGCCTGCAACAGTGCGTTGTAGCCGCGGCGAATCATCTCCGGGTGCGAGCAGATCAGGAACATGTCCTGCCCGGCCTGAAAGGCGCGGAGCACGGCCTCTTCAATTGCGCAGTGCTTGGCAATCGCGCCCATCTCCAAATCATCCGTGACGACCAGATGCTTGTAGCCGAGTTCGTGCCTGAGAAGTCTGGTCGTGATGGAGTAGCTCAGAGACGCCGGCTCCATTCTCCCGCCGGCGACGCCCTTGCGTATGTCCACGTTGGGGAAGCCGCCGTGGCTGACCATCACGGCGCGCACGCGGTCGTCCTCGCGCTGGAAGAGTTCTATGTACGGGGCCAAATCCTGCGCGATCAAGTCCTCGTGAGAGAGATGCACGACGGCCATCTCGTCGTGCGTGTCCACCTCGCCAGCGCCGATGCCCGGAAAGTGTTTGAGGCAGCCGAGCAGCCCGGTGCCCTGTAGCCCGCGCATGTAGACTGTCGTATAGCCCAGGACTTCGCCGGGCGAGCGCCCGAACGAGCGCGAGTAAAGACCGTTCGAGAGCAGGTCGCGCTCGTCCGTCATGATGGACATGACGGGCGCGAAGTTCATGTTGAAGCCGAGGAGGCGCAAGACCTCGCCCGTGATGCGGCCGAGCGAGCGCGCGGCCGCGAGATCGCCGTGCTGGCGTATCGTGCGCGCGGCGGGCATGGGCGTGCAGATGCGGCGCAGGCGGTCAACGAGCCCGCCCTCCTGGTCAATGCCGCAAAAGGGTTCAACCGGCAGGACCGCGCGAACGTCGTCGAGCAGGCGGCGCAGTTGTTCGGGCGCGGCGACGTTTCTGCCGAAGATGATGACGCCGCCCGGCTGTATGTGTTCCAGGAGGGCGCGCGTCTCGTCGTCGAGTTCCGCGCCCGGCATCCCGATGTAGAAAAATTGTCCGACCTGTTGTTCGAGGGAGAGAGAAGTTAAAGAATCAAGCATGAATAAAGGCCGTGAATCGTGAATCGTGAATCGAAAACTCGTAAATCGTGAATCGTAAATCGTGAATCGGAGAACGGTTTTTACGATTTACGATTTACGATTCACGATTTACGAGTTTTCGATTATCAAACAATGCGTTTGCGAATGTCCTGTAGGATGTCAAGCGCTTCTTCGGGCTTAAGGGTTTCTACATCAACGCCGCGCACCTCGTCAAGGATGCCCTGGTTGGCGGCGTCGAAGAGCGTCGCCTGCGCGCTGATGCGTTTGTGTCGCGCGCGGCGTGCGGCGCTTTTGAGCCCGGCCTCGTCGAGCGCCCAGGCGTCCCACTCGTTGGCCGATTGGCTTTCGGCCTTCTTCTCCTCGTCCGCGAAGACATCCAGCTCGTAACGCTCCAATCTAGCCAGCACGTCGCGCGCGCGGGCGACGACCGCGGGCGGCAACCCCGCGAGGCGGGCCACCTCGATGCCGTAAGACTTCGACGCGCGGCCGCGTTCGAGTTTGTGCAGGAAGACGACCTCGCCCTCGCGCTCGGCCGCGGTGATTTGATAGTTCTGCGCGCCGGGCAATCGCTCGGCCAACTCGGTCAATTCGTGATAGTGCGTGGCGAAGAGCGTCTTGGCGGCGTGCTCGGCTGAATCGTGCAGGTGCTCTGCGACGGCCCAGGCAATGGAGAGCCCGTCGAAGGTGGCCGTGCCGCGCCCTATCTCGTCGAGCAGGACGAGCGAGCGCGGCGTCGCGTTGTGCAGGATGGCCGCCGTCTCCGTCATCTCCACCATGAAGGTCGAGCGCCCGCGCGCCAGATCGTCCGACGCCCCGACGCGCGTCCACACGCGGTCGAGCAGCGGCAGCCGCGCCCTCTCAGCCGGCACGAACGAACCCATCTGGGCCAGAATCGAGATGATGGCCGTCTGCCTGAGCACTGTGCTCTTGCCGCCCATGTTCGGGCCGGTGATGATGAGCAGGCGGTCTGTCGAGTTGTTCATGTAGAGGTCGTTCGGGATGAACGGCTCGGAGTTGACGGCCTCTATGACGGGGTGGCGGCCCTGCACGATCTCTATCTCGTCGCCGTCGTGGATGACGGGTTTTGTGTAGCGGCGGCGGCGGGCGGTTTCGGCGAGCGCGGCCAGGGCGTCCAGGTTTGCGAGCGCGCGGGCCGTGGCCTGTAGGCGGCGCGTTTCCGTGGCAACCTGCGAGCAGACTTCCGCGAAGATTTCGTTTTCGAGTTGCGCGATGCGGTCGTCCGCGCCGAGCACCTTAGTCTCCCAGTCCTTCAGCTCGGGCGTGGTGTAGCGTTCGGCGTTACTGAGCGTCTGCCGCCGCTCGTAGTCGGCGGGCACGCGTGCGGAGTTCGCCTTCGAGACCTCTATGAAGTAGCCGAAGACGTTGTTGTAGCGGATTCTTAAAGACGCGATGCCGGAGCGCGTGCGCTCGCGCGCTTCCAGCGAAGCAATGGTCCGCTTGGCGTCGCGGCTGATGCTGCGTAGCTCGTCCAACTCCGCGGAGTATTCGTCACGAATCGCGCCGCCGTCCGAGAGGCGCGCGGGCGGGTCGTCAGAGATTGATTGGGCGATGAGGGCGCGAAGCTCCGCAAGCTCGTCCATGTTCTCGCTCAAGACTTGAAGCAGCGACGCCTCGGAGTCCGATAACGTCCGGCGAATCAATGGGACTTGATCGAGCGAGTGCTTTAGGGCTTGCAGGTCGCGCGGGCCTGCGGAGTTCATGTTGAGGCGGGCCGTCAGTCGCTCAAGGTCGGAGACTTCTTTGAGCGTTGCGCGCAGGCGGTCGCGTTTGGGTTGCGATGCGTGTAGTTCTTCGACAGCCGCGAGGCGCGTTTCAATCTCGCCGCGGCGCACGGACGGGCGCAGCAGCCAAGAGCGCAGCGTGCGCGCGCCCATCCCGTTGACCGTTTCGTCAATCACTTCAAAGAGCGCGTGCGAGCGCGAGGCCGCGCCGCCCTGCGATTCCGTCAACTCAAGGTTGCGGACTGTGACCTGATCCAGAATCAAGTGGTCTTGCGGCTCGAAGTAGGTGATGTCTGTGACGTGCGCGGCGGCCGCGCGCTGAGTCTCCTGGGCGTAGCGCAGACATGCGCCCGCCGCGCGCACGGCCTCAAATTTCCCGTCGAGACCGTAGCCTTCGAGCGAGCGAGCGCCGAACTGTTCGCAGAGTTGCACCGTGCAGCTTTCGCCCTGCCAGAGCCAGTCGTCTAGGGAAGTCAACGTCGCGCCAGCGAAGGCCGCCGCGCCGTTTCGCGAAAGCTCTGCGTCGTGTTCTGACGGTTGGGCCGTCTCGTTCGTGCCTGCGTCGCGCAAAGGGAGAGGGGCCG
Organism: uncultured Acidobacteriota bacterium; assembly: GCA_963711585.1. GTDB lineage: Bacteria > Acidobacteriota > Blastocatellia > Pyrinomonadales > Pyrinomonadaceae > QHXM01. The sequence goes on from CAVQEU010000009.1 coordinate 204,690, forward strand.
TGTGCGCAAACTCGTCACGCGCGCTTTTCATGAGTGGCGCGAGCGAGGCCGGGTAAAGAATTTCGCGCGGGGCGTAACTCTCCAGGTCAGCGCGGATACGAGCCCAGGCGTCGCGCCCGCTCGCCTCAGTCGCGCGGAACTCACCCGTTGACAAATCCAGGAAGGCAGCGGCCATGCGCTCGCCCGAGCCGCACACGGCCGAGAGGTAAACGGTCTCGCGCGCCTCCACAAGCTGCGGGTCAATGGCCGTGCCGGGCGTGACGACCCTGACCACCTCGCGGCGGACCAGTTTCTTAGTCTGCGTAGACTCTTCGGTCTGTTCGCAGATGGCTACGCGGTAGCCTTTGCGCACGAGCCGCGCGATGTAGTTGGCGGCGGCGTGGTGCGGCACGCCGCACATGGGGACGGGGTCGCCGCGCTCCTTGTGGCGCGCGGTCAGCGTAATCTCCATCTCGCGCGAGCCTGTGACGGCGTCGTCGTAAAAGAGTTCGTAGAAATCGCCTAGACGGAAGAAGAGAAGCGTGCCGGGGTGCTGTTGCTTCAGCTCATGATACTGCCGCAGCATCGGCGTCTGTGTAGACATAATCGTCCTGCATTCTTGAGGGGTCTCGGAAAGATCGTGGGTGGCTGAAGCGTCATGCGCGAATTCGAAAGACGAAGCCTACACGCACGCGGGCGCGTAAGGCAAGCGGGAAAGCGGCCATGCCAAAACGCGCACCCGAATCGCGCGCGAGCAAGGCGTGTTATCATACCCGCGTCCTTGAATCGCAGATTGGGCCGCCTGCCAGAGCCCGCCGGAGGGACAACTCAAGCAGTGTTCGGGAAGAAGACCATCGCTTGCCCCGCCGGTCAGTGGACGACCATCATCCGTTCACGCTTCGCGCAGATGCCCGCCGTTTGGGACGTTCATCTACACTCGGACGGCGGCGAGGTCGCGGGCGAGTTCGAGGAGACGAAGTCGAGATGGGTTTTTCCGGGCCAACCTGTCACGGGGCAGCTCCGCGAGCGTTTGACCTTCGAGCGCGGCTACTGGAACACCTTCTACACGGTGCGTATTCGCCCGCGAGCTGAGGTCACGGCGGAGATTCTGTGAGCGTTTGTCGAGACTCAAAGTAAAAAAAAGGAGAGGTAGAGGAGAGTATGAAGAGAAGCTTTTCGGTAATCATGGCGTTGTCGCTGATGTTTATTTTGACGACCGCGGACTTGGCCGCGCAGTCGCGCATACGTTTCAGGCGCGGCTCGACTTCGGCGACCGTGAGCGGAAGGATAGGGGTTAATCGCGGCGTGGCGGGCGCAAACTATCGCAGCTACGTGTTGCGCGCGGGCGCGGGGCAGACCATTTCGGCGACCCTCTCGTCCGGCAACGACCGCGTCTGGTTCGTCGAAAACGACCAGACCTCTTACTCGATTCACACGGACAGGGCGCGCGATTACGTCATTCGCATTTACAACGGTGGCGCAAACGGCACGAACTACACCCTCACCGTTTCAATCGAATAAAACAGGCGTCAAGCCATTTCTTAGCGCCTTTGCGTCTTTGCGTGAGTGGTTTTAAATTTTCACGCAAAGACGCAAAGGCGCAAAAGGGGTTGAGTGATGATTAGACGAAAGCTGTGGCAAGGTAAGTATCTCATAACCCTGATTGGCCTGTGCGTGCTGACGTTTGCCGCGTCGCTGCCCGTATTGGCACAGGAAAGTAATAAGGTCGAGGCGCTGCCGCGGCTCCTGGGCGTGCGTGAGCAGCAGGAGGTGCGCGAGCGTTGGCTCAAGACGCGGCTGGACACGATGCTGTTGCCGATGATGCGCAGGCACAAGATCAAGATGTGGATCGTCGTCAACGAGGAGTTTCACCCGGACCCCGTCACGGCCCACATCGCGCCGCCGATTCCTTTCCAGGGCCGCCGCGACTTCTTCATCTTCACTGACCGAGGCACGGACAAGCTCGAACGCATCGCGCTCGTGCGCTACAACGAAGAGCACCTGAAACAATTCTTCGAGGTCGTGAACCCGCCCGGGCGTGAGATAGCAAACACCCTGCGAAAACTGGTCGAAGAGCGCAAGCCGGAAACAATCGCGCTCAACACGGGTGGCATGCGCGGCGCGACCGGCGGCCTCACGCACGACTCTTACAAATATCTTGAGGAGACTTTGGGCGCGGAGATTACGAAGCGTTTCGTCCCGGCCGCCCCGCTCATCGTCGAGTACATGGACACGCGGCTGCCCGAAGAGTTGGAGCACTATCGCGCGGCCGTTCAGGTGACGGACATCCTGACGCGGCGCGCTTTCTCGAACGAGGTCATCACGCCCGGCAAGACGACCGTCGGCGACGTGCGCTTCTGGTTCCTGCAACAGGTCAACAGCCTCGGCCTTGACGTTTGGTTCCAGCCCGACATGCGCGTTCAGCGCCGCAGCACGGAGACGGCCAAGCTGCATCAGTTCCTGGATGTCGCACCCGAAGCGACCGTCATAGAGCGCGGCGACGTGATACACATTGACTGCGGCATCAACTACATGGGCCTCAGCACAGACTGGCAGAAGATGGCCTACGTCCTGCGGCCGGGCGAGCAGGACGCGCCCGCTGGACTCAAGCGTGCGCTACAGAACACCAACCGGCTACAGGACGCGCTTTTCAAGTACATCAAGGCGGGCGCGCTCGGCCACGAAGTCTACGACGCGACGATGAGTGATATGAAACGCGAGGGCATAGAGGCCATGATCTATTCGCACTCGGTCGGCACTCAGGGTCATGCCCTCGGCGCGAGCATTGATTTCCGCCGCCCCGCGTCGGGAGCCCCTGCGGAGCCGACCTTCCGCGACGGCTCCTACACCTCCATCGAGTTGAACACGAGCACGCCGGTCGCGGAATGGGACGGGCAGAAAGTCACCATGATGATGGAAGACGACGCGTACTTAACTCCGCAGGGCATGCAGTGGTTCCGCCCGCGCCAAACGGAGTTCTATCTCATACGTTAGGGAGCGCGGACGGATGCGGCGGACTCATCTCTTACTCCTGTTCTTGTGCGTCGGAGCCTTCGCGGCGAACGCGAACGCCCAGGCAGCGGCGCAGCGTTCCTTTGACGTATTACATTACGAAGCGCGCGTAGAGCCGGACATCGCGCAGAAGACGGTCGCGGGCGAAGTCCGGATAACGCTTGTCTCCCGCGCGGACAAATTAACGGCAGTCGAGTTTGATTGCGGCGAGTTGACCATCAGGGCCGTCCGCGACATCGGAGAGGACCTCAAATTCACGCGCCAGGGCAATCGCCTGACGATTACTCTGTCGCGGCCCGCGAAGGCGGGGGAGTGGCGGCGAATCACAGTCGAGTATCGAGGCGCGCCCCGGCACGGAATCAGGTTCTTCCCCGAGCGGGAACAGACCTACACGGCCTTCTCCACCAGCCAGTGGATGGTCTGCGTTGACGCGCCCGAAGACAGGGCGACGCTGCGCCTGGTTCTCATCCTGCCGGCGAAACTCAAGGCGGTCGCTAACGGCCGCCTCATCTCCAGCCGCGCCTGGGGCGAGGATAAGACGGCGCACGAATGGATGGAGGAGAAGCCCGTCCCCAGTTACACCTACGGCTTCGCGGCCGGCCCCTTCCGCGAACTGACGGAGAGGCGCGGTCGCCTGAGTCTGCGCTACCTCGCCGCGCAGTTTTCGGACCAGGAACTCGGCCGCATTTTCCGAGACACGGCCGACATGATCAGCTTCTTCGAGGAGCGCGCGGGCGTGCGTTACCCCGACCGGACTTACACGCAGGTCCTGGCGGAGAGGGGCTACGGGCAGGAGATGAGCGGATTCAGCTGTGATGGGCGAAGGCTACGGGCGCAGAGGTTCTGGCGAACGAGAAGGACATCTGGCTCGGCGCGCACGAGTTGGCGCATCAGTGGTGGGGCAACATGGTGACGTGCGTCAACTGGAACCATTTCTGGCTGAACGAAGGAATCGCGACCTTCATGGCCGCCGCATACAAGGAGCACCGCTTCGGCCGCGAAGAATACCTGCGCGAGATTGAGGCCAACCGAAAAAATTACGAGCGAGTCAGGGACGCGGGAAAGGATCGGTCGCTCGTCTTCCCGGACTGGTCACGCCCGACGGCCGACGACCGAACGCTCGTCTACGACAAGGGGGCCTATGTCATTCACCTGCTGCGCGAGGAGTTGGGCGAGCGCGCCTTCTGGTCCGCGCTGCGCAGCTACACGCGCGCCTATTTCGGCAAGTCCGTCACGACGGCAGATTTCCAGACAACAATGGAGCGCGCCAGCGGCAAAAATCTCTCGGCGTTTTTCAACAAGTGGGTCTATCTGAAAAGCAAATGATGAATGCGAAATGAGGAATGATGAATGAAAGACAACCGGCTTTTTATTCATCATTCCGCGTTCATCATTCCGCGTTGCGTTTCGCGGCCGAGGCGCGGCTGATGAAGCCGGCGACCTCGTCGCTGTAGGGCTGGCGGAAGGTGTCGGGCCAGTTGGCCTGGTCGGCGTAGAGCTTCTTCAGGTTTTCGAGGATTCCGGGATTGCCGCCCGTGAATGCCTCTATCAGAGCTGACCAGCGTGCGGCCAACTCCTGCGCCCTCTCGCTCTGCGGGTCAACGCCCTCGCTCACGGCCGCCTCCACGTCCTTGATGAGAGTGGCCCAGTCGCGCTGGCCGCGCTCCAGCACTTCGGGCGTCCCGCGCTCGGCCAATTCCGCGAGCTGTTCCTCCGTGTAGTATTTCTTCATCCATTCCATGTTGTTCTGCATATTAATCACCTCGATTATCTGTTTGAAAGTCTCCCAATCAAGCCTCTCGTCCTTCGCCATTTCGCGCTCGGCACGCTCGATGGCTTCTATCACCGAGTCCAGATGACGACGCCGCTCCTCTATGATCCGGCGCTGTAGGCGCAGCGTGCCGGGCAAATCCAGTTGGCTTCCTTCGAGCAGTTCCTTGATCTCTTTCAGCGAGAGGCCGATGAATTTGAGCATCACGATCTGCTGCAAACGCGCGAAGTCGCGCTCGCCGTAAAGCCTGTAGCCCGCCTCCGTGTAGCGGCTCGGCTTCAACAGCCCCAGGCGGTCGTAATGGTGCAGCGTGCGCACCGTGACGCCCGAACGCTCCGCGAACTCCTGCGCCTGGTACAAAGCGTCGGTTACCATCGAGGGCTGACCTCCTTTCACGCTCATACTAAAGCCTGACGTTACGTCAGGCTCAAGCACTTTTTTTGAGTGACGAAAATTTATTGCCTGCGCCTGAAGTAGAAATGCTCGGCCGCGACGATGAGCGCGAGCAGGAGCGTGATGACGGCGGAGAGCAGGCAGAACTGGCAGAAGGCTTTGAGCACGAACGCCTGTAGGACGAAGAGGTAGACGGAGACGGCGAGCATGATCGCGACCAGGTAGAGCATGAGGTCGCCCGCCTTACGGTTGCCGAAGGCGGCGAGCGTCGCCAGGCTGAAGGCCGTGAAGTAGGCGAGCGCGCCGAGGCCGGAGAGCGGGACGGGGCCGACCGTCGAGTAGGCGCTGTTGAGAACCTGCTCACAGCCGCCCGTGATGGTGCAGGGCACGCTGCGACCCGCCAGGTGCTCGACCGTCAGGTAAATCGAGTCCGCGAGTCCGATCAGGGCCAGCAGCGCCGCGGCGGCGTAAAGATATGTGCCGGCCTTCGACCTGGCGGCCGGCGCAGTAGTTGTCGGCGCGTCCTTCGCCGCACTCTTCGCCGCGGTCTTCGTAGCTTCCTTAGCCACGTTCTTCGCGGCAGAAGCTTTAGACTTCTTGGGGCGACTCATTGACTCTTCTTGCCGAGCATGAAGTCCAGCGCCATGCGCAGTCCTTCCGGGGTGTAGGCTTCCGGGCGCAGTTGGCGGCCGTTGAGAAAGATCGAGGGCGTGCCTTCGACGCGCGCGGCGACCCCGCGCTGGTAATCGGCCTGGACCCGCGCGGCGACCGCCGGGTCGTCCAGGTCGCGCGTGAAGCGGTCCACGTCAAGCCCCAGGTTGCGCGCGTACTGTATGAAGATGGGGCGCGCGTCCGAGGACGCGGACCATGCACCCTGGTTCGTGTAAATCATGTCGTGCATCTCCCAGAAGCGGCCTTGCTGGCTCGCGGCCTCCGCCGCGTGCGCGGCCACGAGCGCGTACTTGTGGCCCTGTAGCGGGAAATGGCGGAAGACGAAACGCATCTGTGTGCCGTACTCCTGCTCAAGCTTCTTCAACTCGTGAAAGAGCACGCCGCACGAAGGGCACTGGTAATCGCCGTACTCTTCCATCGTGATTTTGGCGTTCGCAGGGCCGCGCACGTGCGCGTTGTCGGCCGCGGGCAGAGAGACAGGCGCTCGGGGTCCGCCGGCCGGCGGCGTGTTAGGCGTCGGGGTGGCGTCCGCCAGAGTCTCCGAAGCCGTGACCGGCTTCTTCGAGGAGTTGTAAAGCGTCAGCCCTGCTCCGAGGGCGATGGCGAGAACGCCGCCGATGATGATAAAAGGTAAGTAGCGTTTCATCCGTGTAATTCAGAACTCCTGACAGTTTTCGTGAAGCACATTTATACCAGCAGCCCTCGGCCTTGACGAAACGCATCATAGCATTATTCAATCCAAACCTTGAACTTTGCGTCCCCAAGAAAACTCCAAGGGAAATCATATGCGCGCTCTCATCACAGGCATCACGGGACAGGACGGCTCATACTTGGCCGAGCTGCTGTTGGAGAAAGGGTACGAGGTCTTTGGCCTCGTGCGCCGGGCCAGTTCCATACGCAGGTCGCGCATTGACCATCTCACGCAGGCGGCCGGCGCGGGCCGCCAGATACAACTTCTCTACGGCGACATGAACGACGGGATTTCGCTCAACCGTACGGTGCGCGAAGTCCAGCCGGACGAGGTCTACAACCTGGCGGGCCAGAGCCACGTCCGCGTCAGCTTCGAGATGCCGGAGCACACGGCGAACATTGACGGGCTCGGCACTCTGCGGCTGCTCGAAGCACTGCGCGAAGTGAAGCCGGACGCGAAGTATTACCAGGCGTCATCGTCGGAACTGTTCGGCGACGCCGAAGTCTCGCCGCAGAACGAGCAGACGCCGTTCCGCCCGCGCTCGCCCTACGCCGTCTCAAAACTCTTCGGCTACTGGATGACCGTCAACTACCGCGAGGCTTACGGCATGTTCACCGTCAACGGCATCCTCTTCAATCACGAATCACCGCTTTATTTGGAAACAGGCAGCGGACGCTTTTGCGCAGGCGTCGGCCGAATTTTGGTCCACGAGAGCCCGAGGCGCGGCGAGAATTTCGTGACGCGCAAAATCACGCTCGGGGCCGCGCGCATCAAGCACGGGCTTGAGCGACGGCTGACGCTCGGCAACCTGGACGCGCGGCGCGACTGGGGCTACGCGAAAGACTACATGGAGGCGGCGTGGCTGATGTTGCAGCAGCCGCGCGCGGACGATTACGTCGTCGCCACGGGCGAGGCGCACAGCGTGCGCGAGTTGCTGGACGAGGCTTTCGGCTACCTTGACCTTGACTGGCGCGCTTACGTCGAGACGGACGCGAAGTATCTGCGCCCGGCGGAAGTCAATTCCGTCGTGGGCGACGCCGCGAAAGCGCGACGCGTCCTTGGTTGGCGTCCGCGCACCTCCTTCCGTGAATTGGTGCGTATGATGGTGGACGCAGACCTCGCGGCCGTGCAGGCGGAAACCAGAACAGGCCCGCCCGCCGAGTAAGCGTAGATGAAGACGAAGTGAGCGCGCGGCGGCAAGTTTTCTTGGAAGCGCCCGCGCCCAATTCTGGCACAAAGAGTTGACGCCTGCGGCGGTGTGGGCCATTTTCTTGACAGCACGTTTGGGTAGGCATATAGTCTGGCCCGAACTGGTTCCTCAATTTCCATAAAGTCGTCGTCTCAACACCTCGTGCCGTCTTCAGGTTTAAAGGATATGCCGAGGCTTCTCATCCACCTGGCCTTTGCCTCCGTTTGGTTGCTGCTTTTCAACACGAGCCTCGCGGCGCAATCGGGCGCGGCCCTGAGCGGAACCGTCACGGACCAGCACGGCGCGGTCGTGTCTGGCGCGGAGGTGTCTGCGCTGAGCGTTGCCAGCGGGCGAATCGTGACAGCGCGTACGGACACGGACGGCAAGTATGAATTGACGGGGTTGCCTTCGGGCGCTTACCAGCTTTCCGTCAGCAGCCGCGGCTTCGCGACCGCGAGGCGAAGCGTCACGCTGCGGAGTCCGGCAACTGGCACAGAAGATTTTCTGCTCGTGCCCGGCATCATCGAGAGCCGAATCACAGTGACTGCGGGTAAGGGGAGCGCGCGCGTCGCGGCTGAGCTGCCGCAGGCGATCACCGTCACGGACGAGTTGAGCCTGGAAGAGCGGCGGCCTTCCTCTACACTGCGGGCCGTGGAGCGCGCGCCCAACCTGACGCCGATTATCGCCAGCCCGGCGCTTGAGCGCCCGCGCCTGCGCGGCCTCGCCTCGAACAGGCTCCTGATTATCCTCGACGGCGAGCGCCTGAATAACGTGCGCTCGGACCCGACGACGGGCGTCTCGCCGAGTGTGATTGACGTGACGCAGTTGGAGGCGGTCGAAGTCGTGAGCGGCGCGGGCTCCGGGCTTTACGGCTCGGACGCGCTCGGGGGAATCATCAACCTTATTACCAGGAGCCCCGCGCGCGGTGACAACAGCGCGCAGCGGCTGGGGCTCAAGTTCGACGGCGATCTGCACACCAACGACCGCTTTCGCCGCGGCGCGTTGACGGCGAATTGGAGCGGCCCGCGCGCGGCCCTGCGCCTGGGTGGCTCGCTCTTCCGCGTGGGTAATTTTCACGCGGGAGACGAAGCCGTCCCGCTCGCGGAGGTCGTCAGGCTGGGCCAGTTTGCGACGCAACTGGGAAACGCCAGCGGCAACGCCGTGGCTCGCACCTACGCCGTCTGGAGCTTGCCCGCGGGCGCGGAAATTCCCAACGGGCAGGCGCACGGCTTTAACGACCAGGTAGACCTGTGGCTTTATCCTGGCACAAATCAGAGCCTGCGTTACCGCCAGTTGAACAGCCAGCACAAAGACCTCGGCTTCGCCTTTATCTCGCCGCCCTACGACCAGCGTACACAGTTCAACGGCTTCCGCCGGTTGGACAAGTACGGGCTGAGGTACGAGGGGAGGGAATTCACGCCGTGGCTGCCGCGCGTCGCCGCGGGCTTCTACTGGCAGAAATATTCTTTCCCCGACGACACCCTCACCTCGCCGATTAACCTCGGGAGCAGTTGGCGATTCGAGCAAAACCCGAGCGACCCGCAGAACCCTCTGGCCGTGCTCACGGGCGACGCTTCGACCTTCACGGACGCGAATTTTACGGACAACAAAAACGCGGTCGCCAGTCTCGGCCTGGACGTACAGGCCACTTTCGCCCCGTTCACGGGCGCGCTCGTCACGACCGGCGTAGGGTATTTACGCGACTCATCCGCGGACCAATTTTCGCGCGTCGAGTTCGTGCCAGGCACTCGGAACCCGCGCGACGTTATCAGCGGAAAGGCCAGCAACCCGGACTCCGTCTATCAGAACTGGGGCTGGTTCAATCTGTTCGAGTACGAGCCCGCGCGCTGGCTGCGGCTGACGGGCGGCTTGCGCGTTGACAACTGGAAGACCGAAGCGCGCGTGACGCGCGGATTCCCGCTCGGCGTCGAGGCGGCCGTCCTGGACGCCTCGCTCTCGGGCCTCATCAACAATCCCGGCCCGATTAACACGGAAGGCGCGAGCGGCATCGTCGCCCTCATCAACGGGACTGAGGGAATCAAGACGAGTCGAACGGTCGTCACCGGCAACGCGGGCGTCGTCTTCCGCCTGCCCGCGGGCGTCAATCCCTATTTTCGCTGGGGGAACAGCTACCGCGAGCCCGGCATCACGGAGCGTTACCTGCTGCGCGACTTCGGCGACCCGACCTTCAGCGTGCTCGTGATTCCGAACGCGGCCCTCAAGCCAGAGCGCGGCGAGAGCTACGACGTGGGCGTCAAAATTCAGCGCTCAAGATGGAACGCTTCCGTCAGTTACTTCAATAACAACCTGACGGATTTTATCGGCAACGCTTTCGCCGACCCGATTTTTGTGCCAGCCGACCCGGCCCGCGGGCTGCACCCCATCGCGCCTTTCTTCCCGTTCCACGGCGTGCTCTACGTGCAGCGCACGAACACTGCACGCGCGCGCATACGCGGCTTCGAGGCCGTCGCCGAAGGCTCGCTTCAACTGGGACGGCGCGGCGTCGTCACGCCCCTCCTGACGCTCGGCTGGCTGAAAGGCTCTAACCTGACCCCGGACGAGGACACGCTCAACCTAATCCAGCAATTCTACAACCGGCCGGACACGCCGCTGCCTCTGCGCGGCACGACGGAGGACGCGCCTCTGTCAGGCATCACGCCGCTGCGCACCATCGCGGGCGTGCGTTACGACAGCTACAGGCGGCGCTGGTTCGGCGAGTACGAGGTTCGCTACCAGGCGCGCGTCCAGCGCGTTGACCCCCTGGACCTGACGACGGCCATCTCTACACAATACGGCTCGCTCGCGAGCCTGAACTCGTTCGCCAGGCACACAGTCCGCGCGGGCTACACCTACGCGAAGGAAAATTACCGCGCCTCATTCTCCGTCGGGGCGGAGAACCTGACGGACCATTTCTACTTCGAGCACTTTCAGAACGCGCCCGCGCCCGGCCGCTCGGTCGTCTTCGGCCTCACGGTCGAGATGTTCGACCTGCTGCGGAAATGAGCGAGGGCGCGGCGGGCGCGAGTTCGTCCGGGTTGAAGGGAAAGAGATGAAGCGTTACCTGCTGATCGTCTGCGTCATCGTCGTCTTCTTCGTGGCCCTCTTCCTGGCGGTCGGAGCCCTCGGTGTGCCAATTCTGTCGGACCCGACGCCGTGGATGAAGCGCGGCGGAGTCGTTGCGGCTTTGGTCGGCACGGGGTTGCTCGTCGCGGACGTGCTGCTCCCCGTGCCGTCGAGCCTGGTGATGGTGGCGCACGGCGCGCTCTTCGGCGTGACAATCGGGACGCTGCTCTCGCTCGCGGGTAGTTTGGGCGCGGGCCTCTTCGGCTTCTGGATAGGCAAGCGAGGGGGCCGACTGCTCGAACGCGTCATGACGCGAGCCGAACGCGAGCGCGCGGACGAGTTGTTGAAGCGTTGGGGGGCGCTGGCGATCATCGTGACGCGCCCTGTGCCAATTCTGGCGGAGACGGTCGCCATCATGGCCGGCGCTTCGTCAATGGGTTTGGGCCGCGTGGCCCTCTCCGTGTTGGCCGGCTCGCTCCCGCCCGCGCTCGTTTACGCGTTGGCCGGGGCGGCGGCCGCAAATTTCCAGAGCACAACTCTCGTCTTCGGTTTCGTCATGCTGGCGGCGGGCTTCTTCTGGGTGATGAGTCGTTTGCTGGACCCATTCTTCGGACGCAGGGAAGCGCAAAGTGTTGCCAACTCATTTTCTAACCTCAAACTACAAAGAAAGGAGAGCAATCATGGGGATTAAACTCAGCATCAACGGTGGCACAGCCACGGAAGGTTTCCTCATCGCCCCTTCCGGCGACAAGGAATTCCCGGCCTGCATCGGGCTGAAGACGGACGACGGCAGCGAGGCCGATGCGACTCTCGAAGTGACGGCCGCGGGCGGCGTGAGCGTCGAGTTGTCACAGACGCAGGTCACGGTTCCCGCCAAAGGAACGTCCGTGGACATCGTCGCCAAGTCCGCAAGCAACGCGGCCGGCGACATCAGGCTTGAGGTCAAAGTCAATGGAAACGTCGAGGCCAGCTTAACGCTCACCTCCATCGCGGACCCGCGCATACGCTTCGGCGGGCGCTTTCAGGCGCGCTTCGCAACTGACGGCGACTTTTTCAACGAGCCTCGCGGGACCGATGCAGGATGGACGTGGGCGCTTGAGGGCGAGCCGGATTTTGTGCCGGCGACGAACAACGTCCCCACCAGCCCGGGCATGGCCGTCGGGCGGGTCGTGCGTTTCCAGAATGCCGTGGCCCCAAGGCCGCACGTGGCCCCCATCGGCGTCGTGGTCACGGCCATAGAGGGTGAGGTCGGGGGCAACACTGTCTCCTTCGCCGCGGGCGACCCCGTCATCGGCGTGCCTGTGAGTCTTGGGCCAAATTCTTACTTCGCCTCCAACGAGCCGCAGAACCCTGCCGACCCGCCGCCTTTCGAGTCTTACGGCGCGGGCTTCGAGGTCATGGACAACTTCGAGCTGGCAATCGGCGACAGTTTTTCGGGCAAGCCGGCAGCTCTCAACGACAGGCCGAAGGCGAACGGCTTCTTCCCGTTCACGGCCGCGGAGATGCAGCAACTCGGGATTATTCCCCTGAGCCAATTCAACAGCCAGCGCAAGGCCGCACTGCTCGCGGACTATCAGCAGTTGTCACCCGCGGACCAGACGGGGACGGCCGAGGGGCGCAATCTCGCCACGCGCATTTCACATTTGGGAGGCTCGGCCCCACACGGCATTCCGCCCTCGCAGGGGACGCTCCCGTTCGGTTGGAGCGGCAGAGAAACCTACAACGGGGTGATTAACGACGCGATCCAGATTAACCAGAACGAGTCGCCCGTGATGGCCTATTTCGCGGACTTCCATTCGTTCATCTATTCCGGCACACACTTCAACTTCCATTCCGATGAACTGTGCGGCCGCTTTGACGGCACTCTAACGGCGCAGACCCGCGCCCTCATGCGGCTGCCGGAATAAAAAGGCGCTAATCACTTCTTCGCGTCTTTGCGCCTTTGCGTGAAAAAAAAGCTAATCACTCACGCAAAGGCGCAAAGACGCGAAGAAGTTGAGACGGGTCGTTAACTTAGTTTGATAAAGGAGAAGAGATCGTGAGTTACCTGGACGTTCCGCGACTTCATTTCGCCGGCAGTTTCATCGCCAAGCCATCGACCATCAACAACACCCCGACCAACTACGATCCGGCGACGCTCAACACGACCGGGCTCGTGCAGGCGTGGAACCCGAACGGCAATCACGACTGGGAGTTTCTTGACTGCACCGTGCGGACGGCCGTCGGCGGCGACGGCACGGTCTGGAACTCTGGAAACCCGGAGGCGATCATAGGGGCCGGGGTGGAGAGCAGGGGCCAGCCGCCCCACAACGCGAAGCTGGTTGACCTGGACACCGAGCAGCAGATGGTCTCTCAAATCTGGGGCCTGCGAATCAACGTCGCCATCTCCGCGACTGAATACTTCGTCGGGAATTTCCGCGTCATGTCCTTCGACGACATTTGGGCCAGGGTGCCGGACGGTCAGCAGGACTGGATGTTCAGCGCCTACTATCAATCCGTCCTCGACGACGTGGCCTGGGGCGCTATCACCTCGCCCTTCCTACAAGAGCTTCAGAGCGTCAGCCCCAATCAACTCTCGATCAAGTTCGTCGTGGACGCTTACCAGGACTTGTACTACATGAAGAACTTCAACCAGGGAAGAATCGTCGGGACGATTGGCCCAGCGTATGACACCGAGCCGCCGAACTTTCTCATCGGCCGTCAGCTACGGCCCGCCGGGCAAGGCACGCTCAATTACGGCTACGCCAGAGTGGACGCGACGAGATGGAAGCTCCTGGTTGACCTCGGCAACAGCATCCCCACGCAATCGAACAAGAGCACCACGCCGCCCTCGCAGTCGGAGACTGCGCCGCCCGTTGACGTCGGAACGCTGGCGGTGGCGTTCATTCCCCCGAACGGTAAGCCCGACATCCTCGGCGAGTACGACTACTCGCTCGACGCGTATCTTGCAACCGCGGGGATTCAGGAATATGACCTGACAGAAGATCAACTCGGCGCGTGCGCCAACATGCCGCTCGGTGTCGTTCAGACGAAGCCTCCGAAAGGCTCAAAGGAAGCGGCCGGCACGATGCTTCAGGAGAGCCCGACCGGGGCTTACATCAACTGCACACAGCCGGTCATCAGAATGAACCCCGGCGAAGTTTGCACGGTCGAGCTGATGGCAATGCTGTTCGGCGTGCCTGCGGCCAATCAATTCATCGTCCTGAACTTCAACAACAGCGCGATGCAGGGTCAGCAGCCGGCCATCCCGCCCGCGCCGTCGTACTGGACGGTCGGCGTCCCCGCCTCCGCGCTCAGCTTCCCGCAGAGTGTGTTGACGAGATCGGACGGCCGCGCCACGTTCGAACTGGCGGCGAGCGACCCGGGCAATCCGCGACAGGTCATTGATGGTCAGGTTTACGGGATAGGCTATAGTTGGAGCCAGGACAATCTGCGCGACTTCCCGTCGGACTCGAACAATTTTGTTAGCGTCCTCGTCTTCGACAGCTTCAACAAGGAGCCGACCTGGGAAAATCTTCAGCCCTTCCTGATGCAGTACGCCGTGCTCTACCCGTACATGGACAGCATCTTCGTGCTGAGCGACCCGGAAGTCTACAGTCAGAATATAGCGGCCTTCAAGAAGGTCTTGAGCCTACCGATTACGGACCCTGGCTACATGCCCGTGACGCGCGACATGTCGAGCGACAAGAGGAAAGCGCTTCTCGCCTGGCTCGACAAGGGCGCTCCGCTGTCCTGATGAAAGTCCTTCGATAAAACTGTAGGGGCAGGGCTCGTCCCTGCCCGCGTGCTCATTAACCGAGACGCGGGCAGGGACGAGCCCTGCCCCTACAGACATTCCATCCACACCTACAATCGAAGCCGCACTAAGCGAGCGGGATTTCCCACGAGCCTCGGACGTAGGCGCAGAGCGCGTCGCCGTCCCAGCCGCCCATCCAGAAGCGCAGCGGCCAGGGGCGCGTGCGGTCGCCGCCGAGTTTGTCTTTGTACACCTGCCCGTTAACGTCTATCTCCCAGCCGTCGAGTTGGAGCGCGAGCGTGTAGGCGCGGCGGTCAATCGGGCGCTCGCTCCAAGAGCCTTCAGAGAGGTCCCACCACTTCTGCACGATGGCGAGTTGTTCGATGCGCGTCTCAAGCGCGGCGCGCTTCACAGGGTCGTTCTTCGTCTTCGCCAGCAGCGCCTCCAAACTCTCGCGCCGCTTGAGGCGGTTCTCGATGAGCGTCGCGTTCGCCGCGTCGGGCAGCCCCGTTGCGGCCGCGGCCTCGGCCGAGTTCGTGACGAAGCGCTTCGGCTGTCGCCGCACAATCATTTGTGAAGTCGCCTCCCACTGCGGCATCTTCGGGTCGGCCGGGTTGAGCCAGTCGTCGCGCTCAAGCAGTACGGTCTTGCCCTTCGAGACGCGCACGCGCAAGGGGTCTATGATGAAGAGGTCGTTACGGACCAGCAGGCCGTTGTGCTCTATGATCTGCGCGTCGAGGAAGGCGACGCGCGCGCCGACCAAATCCGACGCGGCCTTGCCGTTGCGCGTCGCGCGCCGGACAGTCACGCCGACCTTCGGCCCCTTGCTCGTGGGCCCGAACTCGCGCTCGTAGACGCCATCCTCGTTCGGCTGGAAGTGTAGTTTCGCGTCGAAGTCTGGCTCGCCCGCGAGCGCGAACGTGTAGCCGCTGACGCCGCGCTTCTCGTCCGTCGGGTCCGGGTCGGTCGCCATCCTCATCTGGAAAAATCCTTCGAACTCAAGTCGCAGCACGTCACACCTCCGTCGTCCGTCCGATGTTCAGCCAGTTCGCCTGCCAGTCTGTCGCCAGCCGCTCCATGCTCTGCCGCAAGTAATCGAGCCGCTGCCAGATTTGTGACGGCTTGCCCCGAGCGGTGCGCTGCCCCGGAAGAGTGAGCCACGGGTCGCCCATCGAGACGACGCGCTGGTAGCCCGCGACCAGGGAGTCTATCCGCTCCTGAAAGAGCGTCCACGTCTCGTCGAGGTCTGGGAAGAGAATCACGTCGCCCGAAAGCTCGAAGCCCGGGCCGGCGTTGCCCGGCTTGTCCTCGAAGGCCGGAATCTCGGTCAGGATTTCGGCGAGCGGGCGTATGAACATCGTCATGAAGGGGAAGAACGCCGCGTCCATCAAGGCGTCCGTCTGCGCTTTCGTCTTCACCTGATCGCTGTAGAGGTAGAGCAGCAGGAGCAGCATGACCTCGTAAGACTCGTTGAAGAGTTGTGCCACTTCGCGCGTGTGCTTGTCCGTGATGCGCGAGACTTCCTCGACGGGGGCGACATCCGGCTGAAGGACCGTCATCGGATTTGGCACAACGGGGCGCGCGGCCTTGTCTCCGAGTCCGTGTTCTTCCATCTCCTCGCGGATGCGCGTGAAGATGCAGAAGTGCGTGAACGGCAGATAGCTCGGCGGGACGCGCACGCCCTCGCCCTGCTCGACGATCATCCGCGTCGCCTGTTTGGCGGAAGCGAGGTCCGTGACGCCGATGATGTCCAGCCCGTACTGGTTGAGGTCGTTCATAGTCCCGTGCTGCGGGCTGCTCGGCCCGCCGAAGAGTTGATTCTCCGGCCGCCCTATAAAGAGGTTGCGCTCGCCCAACTCGTTGCTGAGGTGTTCGAACCCGCTCGTGATTTTCTGGTAAAGCTCCTGCACGGATTGGTACGGGACGCCGTAGAGGAGGTCAATGTGCGGGGCGGCTGTCAAAAGCCCGGACTCAGCTTCCAGGGCTGCTGCGACCTCCGCGCGTCCGACGCCTACGCGTTGGGTGCACCATTCGCGCGCCTTCGCCTGGTCAATCGGCTGCGGAGGGTCTGAAGACTCGGGCGGCTCCGGCTGTGCCAATTCGTCTGGGGCCTCGAAACGCTGGAAGCGCTTGATCGTCTCCAGGTCGCCGCGCGTGAGCGTCAGCTTGATTTTCACAGCGCCGTAGTAGTTGAGCCGCTGCGGCATGTTGGGGCGAGAGAAGGAGGGCGTCCCGCCGATGGCCGAAAGCAGATTCAGCGCCAGCCCCAGGTGCTCCATCTCCTGCCGCGCGACCAGCGTAATCAGCGACGCCCAACGCCGCACGCGCTCGACCTGCTCCGGGGCAAGCCCCTCGTAGTCGTAGCGCTTCAGCGAGTAGGCCGCGAAGAGGTACTGAGCCATCAGCCCGTGCTCAAGCTCCGACGCCAGCCGCAGGGCGTCAATCAACTGAGCGCGGGTCGTAATTTCGTCTGCCATGTGAGAACCCCCTTCGGAGATGAGAACAGGGCACATGATAACGTCAGTTCCGGGTAATGAGGAAGAGATTTCAGAGACCGATTCAAACTCAAGCCCAAAATTGGCTCAACCCCTTTGCGTCTTTGCGCCTTTGCGTGAGTGATTTTAGTTTTCTCTCGCAAAGGCGCAAAGACGCAAAGGGGTTGAGGCATCCCTGGCCGAGGTAGCTACATCTGTAGCTCTGACAGAAGGACAATAGAATACCTCGCAAAGGCATAAGCTCATCAACGTCTGTCTCCCTGTACGGTCGGTCAACCCAACAAACGCTTGAGGAGGTTGTATGTCGTCACCTACCTACAGAACTCTCCCCGTCGGTTTCAAGCTTTTCCTGATGCTCTCCTTTCTCCTGTGCACCCTCTCGGGGACGGCGCTCGGGCAGGCGGGAGTTTCGTCAGCGGCAGAGTCCCGCACACGCTACCTGGCCGAATCGGGAGTGCTTCCAGCCTCGCGTGAGGTCGCCGTCGAAGAGATCATCAACTACCGCCGCCATCAAATCGGGCTCCCAAAGGCGGGCCAGTCCGTCGCGCTCGACTTGCGCTGGGGGAGCGATCAGGTCGGCGCGGGCCAGGAGGCCGTGCTACAGGTCGGATTCACCACGGCCCAGGCGATTGACCGCGAACAGTTGCGCCCGGTCAACCTGGCGCTCGTGATTGACAAGAGCGGTTCGATGGCCGACGCCGACAAAATGTCCAGGGTCAAGGCGGCCTTGTTGACGATGGTCGGCCAATTGCGCGAGTCGGATGTCCTCTCAATCGTCGTCTTCGACTCGGGCGCGGAAGTGCTGATGCCCGCGCAACCCATCGGCGACCGGGAACGCGTCAGGCGGCTGATTCGCAGCATAGAGCCCGGCAGCTCGACCAACATTCATTCCGGCCTGATGCTCGGCTACCACGAGGCGCTCGTTAATTTCCGGCGCGACATGACCAACCGCGTCATCCTCCTGACGGACGGCATCGCCAACACGGGCGTGACCGACCCCGGAAGGATCGCGCGGGATTCTCTCAGCTTCAACGACCGCGGCATAGACCTCTCCACCATCGGCGTCGGGCTGGATTTGAATAAAGACCTGCTCCGCAGCCTGGCTAAGAGCGGGCGCGGGCTCTTCCACTTCGTCGCCGACGCGCAGGACATAGAGAAAGTCTTCCTCACGGAAGTTCAAAGTCTGGTCTCTCCCGTCGCCACGGAGCCGAACGTAGAGATTGATTTAGACCCCGGGCTGGAACTGGTTCAACTCTACGGCTACGAGCCGCAATTCAGCAGGGGCAAAGTCAGGATCAAGCTGGACAACATGAATAGCGGCCTGACGCAGGTCGTCATGATGCGCGTCCGGCCCGCGCTCTACGTGCCGAATCGCTCGCGGCTGTCCGCGCGTGTCCGCCTGAGTTATTACGACCTGACGCGCAAGCGACAGGTGGTCGAAAGCGACGAGGCGTCCCTCGCGGTCCGCGACACCGGGCGTGGGGACATGCTGGAAGACGGCGAGGTGGACAAGAACTACAGCATAGCGCTTTTGGCACAGGCGATTCGAGACATGGCGGCGGCCTCTGAGGCCGGGCGCTTCGTCGAGGCGGAGAATCTGTTGACCGTTGCGATTAACAGAACCTCCCAGCGCTATCCAAACCTCGAAGACGAGGACATCAGGCGAACACTCTCCACCGCCCAGAAGTATCAGGAAGCACTCAGACGACAGAACCAGCGCACGAACTTCAGACGCGGCTGCTAATATAAAACGCAACCCCTTTGCGTCTTTGCGACTTTGCGTGAGAAAACCTAAACCCCTCACGCAAAGTCGCAAAGACGCAAAGAGTCGAGTCAGCATTTGGACTAATCTTTTCATCGGCTGTAAACTTCTCCCGGCCACTTTAATGTCAAAGGGAGATGCTACTCATGTGCGACTCTTTCACACGCGGGCGCGCGTTGCTGTGCGCGGCCGTCATCGTCTGCTTTGCCATCGTTCATAACGTCACCACCACGACAGGCATGAGCACTTCGATTAATCAGTCCTTCACCACTGAGGCGAGCGGGAGAGCGGACGCCGAGCCGAACCCGCTCACGGACAAGTGGGGCGGACCCTACGGCGGCATACCTCCGTTCGACCGTGTGAAGATCGCGGACTTCAAACCCGCGCTCGAAACGGCTATGAGTGAAAAACTCACCGAGGTCGAGCGCATTGCGTCTAACTCCGAGAAGCCGACCTTCGACAACACCATCGCCGCGCTCGAACGCACGGGGCGCTCGCTCGACCGCGTCCAGACCGTCTACGGCGTCTGGGGTTCCACGATGAATGTCCCCGAATTCCAGGCCGTACAGCGCGAGATGGCCCCGCGCCTCGCCGCCTTCAACGACAAAATCACGC
This sequence comes from uncultured Acidobacteriota bacterium, assembly GCA_963711585.1. GTDB lineage: Bacteria > Acidobacteriota > Blastocatellia > Pyrinomonadales > Pyrinomonadaceae > QHXM01. The sequence continues at coordinate 224,068 of CAVQEU010000009.1, forward strand.
AGAACGAAGCGCTCTTCCGACGCATCGAGGCCGTCTACAACTCGCCCGACAAGTCTAAGTGGACGCCGGAACAGCAGCGCCTGGCCTGGCTCTATTACACCAACTTCGTGCGCGCCGGAGCGAAGCTCAAGCCTGAAGCCAAGGCGCGTCTGTCAGAGATAAATCAGAAGCTGGCGGGCCTCTACACGAGCTTCGGCCAGAACGTCCTCACAGACGAAACGGACCAGTTTCTTGTCATCAAGACGGAGGCTGAGCTGGCCGGCCTTCCGCAGTCCGTGCGCGACGCGGCGGCCGCGGCCGCTGCCACGAAGAAGATGCCGGGCGCGTGGGTGATTACCAACACGCGCTCTTCAGTTGACCCGTTTCTCACCTACTCCGAACGCCGCGAACTGCGCGAGAAAGCCTGGCGCATGTTCGTCAACCGCGGCGACGGCGGCGGGAAGACTGACAACAACGCCATCATCACGGAGATTCTTCAACTGCGCGCCGAGCGCGCCAAGCTGCTCGGCTACCCGACGCACGCGCACTGGCGTCTTGAGAACACGATGGCGAAGACGCCCGAGCGCGCACTCGAATTGATGGAGGCGGTGTGGAAGCCTGCCGTCGCGCGCGTGCGCGAGGAGGTCGCGGACATGCAGGCGCTCGCAGACAAGGAGGGCGCGAAGATCAAGATCGAGCCGTGGGACTATCGCTACTACGCGGAGAAAGTCCGCAAGGCCCGCTACGATCTGGATCAGAACGAGGTCAAGCCTTACCTCCAACTCGAAAAACTGCGCGAGGGGATGTTCTGGGTCGCGGGCGAACTCTTCGGCTTTAACTTCGCCCCGGTCACAAACGTCCCTGTCTATCACCCGGACGTGCGCGTCTGGGAGGTGACGGACAAGGCCACGAAGCGTCACGTGGGGCTGTGGTACTTCGACCCGTACGCGCGAGAAGGCAAACGCTCGGGCGCGTGGATGAACGCCTACCGCCCGCAGCAGCGCAACGAAGGCGACGTGACGACCATCGTCTCGAACAACTCGAACTTCGTGAAGGGCAAGCCGGGTGAGCCCGTGCTCATCTCTTGGGACGACGCGGAAACGCTCTTCCACGAATTCGGCCACGCACTACACGGCCTCAATTCGAGCGTCACCTATCCATCGCTCGCGGGGACGGCAGTCCCGCGCGATTACGTGGAGTTCCCGTCGCAGCTTTTGGAGCACTGGCTCTCGACGCCGGAAGTCCTGCAAAAATTCGCCGTGCACTACCAGACAGGCAAGCCGATTCCGAAGGATTTGGTCGAGCGCATAGAGCGCGCCTCGACTTTCAACGAGGGCTTCGCCACGACGGAGTATTTGTCGAGCGCGCTGGTTGACATGAAGCTGCACCTGGCGGGCGAGCGCAAGATTGACCCGGACGCTTTCGAGCGCGAGACGCTGGCCCAGTTGGGGATGCCCGCAGAGCTTGTCATGCGCCACCGCACGCCGCAATTCGGCCACGTCTTCTCGGGCGACTCTTACTCGGCGGGCTACTACAGCTACCTCTGGTCGGACGTGTTGACGGCCGACGCCTACGGGGCGTTCACGGAGGGCGGCGGCCCGTACAACAAAGCGGTCGCGCAGCGACTCCGCCAAGCACATCTTCTCGGTCGGCAACACAACCGACCCGGCCGAAGCCTACCGCGCCTTCCGCGGCCGCGATCCCAGGATTGACGCCCTGATGCGCAAGCGCGGCTTTACGCCGAAAGAGACTAAACAGGAAGGGAAGCCGGCCACGAACTAAAGCGAAGCCGTACGTCAGAGTCTCGTCTCTTTTCTTAGCGCCTTTGCGCCTTTGCGTGAGAAACGTTTATCTCAAAGCGCAAAGGCGCTAAGTTTCACTATTGACCGGGCGTTGTTTGTCTATAAAACTCCCTGAAGACGGAAACACCGTTCTCTCCTAATGCGAATTGAACACCGCCGATCCGCATTTCCACCCGGCGAGCTTTGGCAAGCATTTCCATCATCGTCCTGTTCAAAACAATCCCGTAGGCCATGCCTGTCACTCCGTCTTTCGATTCTTTGCCGGCGAAAGTCGTCGTTCCCATCTCAATTGATTGACCGTCAATCGAGGCAACCAGTTTCAGGTCTGCGAACGGCTCAATGTTTTTGGTGAAGAAGTAGAGCGCGAAGACGAATCTTTCCGGGGCGGCCTTGGGGCTGGTCCCCGGAAAGGAGGACTGTAAGCTAAGGAAGATGCAAGCGCCCGTGATACAGGTGATCGGCGTCGCCCCAAGCTTCAACGTCGTCTGGTCTTTCTCCCGGTCATACTCCTTTTCAATCCTCGCTCTAATATCGGAATTATTCTCTTCCTTCGCCGGCTCCTTGCCCGGCGACCGATTGGTTCCGGCCAGAACGTACTCGACAAAGTAGCGGCGCAGCTTGTCCCGATTTTGTTTGAGGTAGGCCGGGTGATCCTCCGCGATGCCCTGGTCGGCACGGGCCAGCAGGATGTAGGCTTCGAGTAAATCTTCGTCGCTCAGCTTTTTCAAGCTCGCCAGCGAAGGACTGAGATTTTTCACCTTCCCGTCGCCGGTGGCGAGCGTGAGGACGCTTCGCAACGCGTCGGCCTCCTCCGCCAGACTGTGCCGGTATGTCTTCTCCTGCGGAAATGTTTTGGCGAACTTCTCCTTGTGCCAGGCCGAACGAGTCGCGCCGTAAGAAACCCACGCGAACGAGCCGTCGTCTTTGCCGCCCGCGAGCGCGTTCGGGGCCATCTCAATTTTTGCGTCGCCCTTGTCGTCAAAACTAACTTTGACCGGAATCTCTATCTCGGGGTGTGCCAGTTCGGTTTTCGTCGCCTGCGCCCACTGCGTGAGGCCGGCGACCGTGTAACGGTTGTAGGGCTCGCTGATGTGCGCTTCTATGTAGCGGTCGCGCGCCTGCTCGTGTTTGCCCTGCTTCATCAGCGGCGTCGCCGAATAGCGGTACGCGGTCTCCCTGTTTGGGTCAACCGCGATTGCCTTCTGATACCAGATTTCAGACTGTGCGTAATCGCCCCTCTGTGTGTAAACGTCGCCGGAGAAGAGAGCCGCCTCGTACAGTTTCGGGTCGAGTTGGAAGGCGCGCTGGTAATTCTTGAGCGCGTCGTCGAGTTTGCCTTGCGAGAAGGCGGCCTCGGCTTCCATCATCAATTTGTCCGCCTCCGCGTTCTCCGAAAAACGCTTGCCCTCGGAGCCGTCCGGCGGCGTACTTTGAATCAGGGCGTCAAGCACAGGCTCCGTATTGCCCAACTCTTTAGCCTTGATGAAGGCGTTGCGCGCGCGAATCCTGAGCGCCTTGCGGGCCGCCTCATCCTTCAGGGTGTTCGCCTGCGCGATTAAAGCGAAGCCCAGGTAGAACTGCGTAACCGCGTCGTCAGGCTCGGCCTCCGCCAGCTTTTCCAGAATCGGCAGGGCCTCCGTGTATTTTTGCTGTTCGATTAGCTCGCCGGCTTGCTGCTTCAGCTTCGGCACGTCCTGGCCGGACTGAGCGGCGAGGGGCTGGCACAGTATTGAAAGACTGAACAGCACGAGCGCGCAGCGTGCGGCCGCTTTGAGGAAATTTCGTGGGAACATGTGACTCCTTTTCGTTAGACTTTCCTGGGGGCTCTTGCGCCGGCTGGTTTGGTCTGGGCGCGTCAAAGGATTCTGCCCGGCGCGGCCGCACGCATGTTGCCGCATACGCGCGAAAGGGGCAAGTTCACAGCGTCGCGCTCACAGTCGCGCTCGCACGCGGACTAATGAAAAATCACTCTGGAATTTATCGGCGCGCGGGAATAGAATGGCTGGCCTCAAGTCAGGAAGATGCCGCACACGGAGAGCGATAACAGATTGGACGGGAGCACCGCAGCACACTCCCGCCTCGCGAGCCTGCTGGCAGAGGCGGGCCGCGAGTTCTACAGGCGCGGGTGGGTGTTAGGCACGAGCGGGAATTTCAGCGCCGTTTCTGGCACAGAACCCCTGCGGCTGACCATCACCGCCAGCGGCGCGGACAAGGGAGCGCTCGCCATTGAACACCTCTTGCAGATAGACGCAATGGGCGAAGTCGTGCGCGGGCGCGGGCGGCCTTCGGACGAGACGCGGCTGCACCTCTCGGTCGTGCGCGCGCGCGGGGCGGGGGCCGTCCTGCACACGCATTCCGTGTGGAGCACCCTGCTCTCCGAGGCTTACGCACACGAGGGTCAGTTGTTCATTGAAGGTTTCGAGATGCTGAAGGGTCTGGCGGGCGTGCGCACGCACGAGCACCGCGAATGCCTTCCCGTCATAGAGAACTCGCAGGACATGCCGGCGCTCGCGCGCTCACTCGAAGAGGCTTTGGAAAAACACACGGACGCGCACGGAATCCTGCTGCGCCGCCACGGCCTCTACACCTGGGGGAAAGATTTGGCCGAGGCAAAGCGTCACGTGGAGATTCTGGAATTCCTGCTCGAAGTCACGGGGCGCGAGTTTTGTGCCACCGGCCCGAAGGAGAAAGAGAAGCATGGCAATCGTGAGAATACCGGACGAGCGTAAGACGCTTCACGACGCGGAAGCGATTCGCCGCCACCTGGCGAGCATCGGCATAGGCTACGAGCGTTGGGAGGCCGCGCGCGAAGTGGCCCACGACGCGCCGCAGGAAGAAATCCTCGCCGCTTACGCCGAGGAGATCGAACGTCTCAAGAGGAGCGGTGGCTACGTGACGGCCGACGTGATTGACGTGCGCCCGGAGACGCCGGGACTCGACGCGATGCTGGCGAAGTTCAACCGCGAGCACTGGCACGACGAGGACGAGGTGCGGTTCGTCGTACGCGGACGCGGCATCTTCCACATACACCCCGAAAATGGTCCGGTGACGGCCATAGAGGTCGAGCCGGGCGATTTACTCAGCGTCCCGCGCGGCACGCGCCACTGGTTCGGCCTCTGCGCGGACAGAGACATACGCGCCATACGTCTCTTCCAGGACGCGTCCGGCTGGACGCCGCATTACACAGAGAGCGGCGCGGACGCAGGCTATCAGCCGATGTGTCTCGGCCCCGCTTATGTGCCAGTTCAGACCGAGGCCGTGTGAGCTTTTGAAACTTTCCATGCCGGCACAGCAGACACGCGCCGTCCTCTTAGACATAGAGGGGACGACCACGCCCGTCGAGTTCGTCTACGAAATTCTTTTCCCCTTCGCGCGCCAACACGTGCGCGAGTTCGTCGAGGAGCACTTCAACTCTGAAGCGGTGCGCGCGGACGTTGAAGCTCTGAGGGAAGAGCATCGTGCGGACGCATTAAAGGGTAACGGGCCGCCGGCCTGGGGCGAAGATTCGGCGGGCTCGCTTCTGGATTCCGCGGTCAGTTACGTTCACTGGCTGATGGATCAGGACCGAAAATCCAGGGCGTTGAAATCGCTGCAAGGGAAAATCTGGGAGGGCGGCTACCGAACGGGACGCCTTCGCGGGCAGGTTTACGCGGACGTGCCGCCCGCCTTCGAGCGCTGGAAGAAACAGGGGCGAGGAATTTACATCTTCTCGTCCGGGAGCGTGCTGGCACAGAAATTAATCTTCGCGCACACCACCGAAGGGAACCTGACCCCGTACCTAGACGGCTACTTCGACACCACGACGGGCGCGAAGACGAGCGCGGCCAGCTATCAATCCATCGGCGAGAAAATCGGCGCACCCGCCAGCGAAGTCTTATTCGTCTCGGATGTGGCCGCCGAACTAGACGCCGCACGCGACGCAGGCATGGGGACGGCCCTCTGCGTGCGACCCGGAAGCCGCGAGCCCGAGCAGCCCGCCCACACAATCGTCCGAACGTTCGACGAGATATTCCCGTAGAAAACGAAGCACGCGCGTCGCAGGAAACAGCACGAAATAAAAGCTCGTTCGTGTTGTCTCGCGCGACGCGCGTGCTTCGTCGAAAGGGAAGAACCCGGCCTCAAAATAAGGGGCCGGGTTCTTCAGTTAGTTGGGTTATTGCACCGACACGTCGTCAATGCGGAATGACGTGGGCAGTGTGATGTCGTTGGTTCCGCGGAATTGAATCCTCACGGTCTGACCGGCCCAGGCGCCGAGGTTGTAATTCCCCCTCAGCACGTAGACACCGGCCGTGCCGCTGTCTATGTTGCTGAACGTTGCCAGCGTCCCGAGGAGCGTCCCCGACGTGCTACGCACTTCGATGAAGAGGCGGTCGTAGATAGTACCCGGCGCCTCGCTGGTGGTGATGTTCAGCCAGAAGCTGAGATTCGCGCCGCCGCTCGGAATCGCGACCGTTTGATAGAGCGTGCCGCTAGAGCTGTTCACGCCGTTGATGATCATGTAGGCCACGCCGCTGTGCGGGTAAGCGCCCGTGCTGCGCGTCACCTGACCGCTGACGACCCACGGCGTCGTGCCGGTCTCGAAGCCGGGGTTGACGATTAATTGTCCCCCGCCTCCCGTGCCGGCCTGCGTCACCGTGAAGGTTTGGCCCGCGATGGTCATGGTGCCGTTGCGCGAGCTTGAACCGGTGTTGGCGGCGACGGAGTAGTTGACCGTCCCGTTGCCCGAGCCGCTGCTGCCGGAAGTGATCGTGATGAACGAGCTGTTGCTCACGGCCGTCCAGTTGCAGCCGGTCTGGGTCGTCACGCTGACGCTGCCCGTGCCGCCGCCCGAAGGCTGGCTGGAACTGGTCGGGTTGATCGAGAAGGTGCAGGTGCCGCCGCAGTCCGCCGGAAGGTTGGTCGCGGCGGTGTGCGTCGTGCCGTCGTTGCCGACTGCCGAGAAGCCCATCCCGTGACGCGCGAAGACGGTCCAGATGGTGCAGCGGTTGACGCCGCCGTTCAGGTTCTGGTCGGCTTGCAGGATGCCGTCGCGCGCGTTCAGGAACGACGGGCGATTAGGCGTGAACTTCATGCCGTTGAGCACGATGTTATCCGAGATGCTCGCGCCGACCGTCGCGCGCAAGTCCCAGAGCGTCGCCGCCCAGACCTCGCCGTCGCCGTGGACCGCGCAGCTCGGCACGCAGACATCGGCATATGAGTCGTGGACGGGGTTGGCGGGGACGGTGTAGGCGGCGCGGCGTATGCCGGCCGTCGTGTTGCCGGTCGAATACTCGCCGACCAACCCGTCGCCGTTGATGGTGATGGCCCAGTAGTCAGACCATCCTTCGCCCATCGCGCCCGACTGCGTGCCCTGTAGGGCCGTGCTGCCGTTACCGATCAGGCGGTTCGAGATGCCGTGGCCGTATTCGTGGAAGACCACGTCGCCGTCCATCGAGCTGTCGCGGTCGGGGTTGGGCGAGGTGAAGATGTACTGCTGCATGCGCGGGCGCTGGCCGTCGGGCGGCGTGGCGAAGTTCGCGTTGTTCGTGCCGGAGCCGTCTTGCGCTTCGGCCCTCACGGAGTCGGCACCGAGGCCGCCGCGCCCGTAGTTATTCGTCTGGAAGTTGCGCGCCGTCTCGGTGAAGCCCAGGCTATACGAGAAGTCGTGCATGATATTGTTGTAGTAGAAAAGATTCGTCACGACCGCCGCCTGATTCGTTGCCGTGGTCGGCGCGGTTGTGGTGTCGAAGGGGAATGTGAAATTCTGGTCGGGGGCCGAGGCGTGGCCGCTCGATAACCCGTTGCCGCTGGTCGTGTCAGGAGCGTTGTTGGCGTCCCTGTCCAGGTAGGCTTCGACGTTGTTGCCGGTGGTCACGGTCGAAGTGCCCATCCAGCCGGCGCTGGTATTAATGACCGTGTCGCCGACGAAGGAGACGAGTTGCCGCGCGCCCTTGTCCGGTGCTTCGGTGTAGACGGTGCCCTGCGCCTCGAAGACGTAGAGGTTGCTGCGCAGGAGCAGTTCGCCCGTGTGCGCGTCAACCAGCATCTCGTACCATTCAGACGGGCCGACTTCCGCGTAGACGTGCCACGCGAGCCGCGCCTCGTCGGCCACGCGCACGACGTTCAACTCCGCCAGCACATCTTCGTAGCTGGACTTCACAGGGTTGCGGTAAGAAGAAAATTCGCTCTTGTATTTGCGAGCGGTGACCCTTGTGAACGAGGCGTTCACGGTTTTCCCGGCGTGCGCGAAAGCCTTGGCGATGCCCTGAGCTTCCGTGAGCGTCGGCGTCAGCTTGACCTTCTGGCCCGTGTAGAGAAAGCCTTCGCGGACGTTGAGAACTTCGCCGCTGTTGTTGACGACCACCTGCACGTTGCCCTCGAAGACTTTGTAGCCGCCGACGAGCTGTGCGTAGTCGAGGAAAGTTGTGCCGCGGTCGTTGTCTTCTTTAATGCGCTTGAGGCTGGCGGCACCAGCGCCCGAGGCGAGGAGCCCGGCACGACTTCGCAGGAAACCGCGGGCGATCCTGTCCGGGGTGTCGGCCTGCGGCCCGGAGAGCGCGGCCCCGTCAACGAAGAGGTTCTTCATCGCGCCCGTTTCGTTGACGACGGCGCGCAGGTTCGCCGCGGCTTTGGGCTTGAGGCCGGCGCGGAAATTGTCCAGAGCCGAGACGCGCGCCTGCGCGTCAGCGACCTTGCCGGCGGCAGCCTGCTGGCGGCCCACCGCTGAACTGAGGTCGGAGTCCGTAAACTCGGCGCGGCCCGCGAGGCGTTTATCGTAGTTAGGGAGGCCGACCCATTCAGGCGTGGTCGGAACGACCTCCGGCTTCCGGGGGGCGCGCTGCGCACCGGATTTCGCGAAGGGAAACAGTGCAGCCGCAGCCAGGGCGACGCCCAGTAGTCCTATGAGTAATCTCTGACGCATTATTATCTTCCTTCCTTAAGTTGGGTGGAGGTAAGGCACATGCCGTCGGGTAATCTCCCACGGCGCGGAAGTCTCAGGTAGGAGGCTCCGCGTTTCGGACGATTGAGGTTTGCCTTAACGTTAAGGTTTAGCGACGATCAGGCACGCCGCACGCACGCTCGCCTGTTCTCGGGACACGCTGCCGGACGCGTGTGACCAGCAACGTCTCCGCTTACTCTCTGAACTGAAGCTCGGGACTTCAGTCGTCTGACGTGACCCGTATAACGTTCGTCTGGGCTAATGGGGGCTTAGCAATGGCCGTCGGCCGTTGTTTGTGAGGGGGGTAGAGTAGCAAATCCGGCGGCGGATGTTAAGTCGCCAGAGGCCCGCCGGGGAAGAAAATTATTTGGCACAAAAATCCTGACGCCTCGTTATCGCTTTTCTCGCGGACGAGCCGGCTACGCGACGAGGCGAGACACTATCTCTTCGACGTGGATTTTGGTCGTGTCCAGGAAAGGGACTTCGCCGTGTTTCTCAGCGCGCAGAATCAACGGCAGCTCTGTCCCGCCGAGAATCAGTCCCTCTATTCCGTCTCGCGTGCTCATCAGTTCGACGATAGCCAGTAGCCTCTCTCTAGTCTCAGGGAGGAAGATTCCGTTGACAAGCTCGCCCAGGTATTTGTCGTGAATATAGTCCTGCTCTTCGGCGGACGGGGCAATCAAGGTAATTCCCGCGCGGTCGAACACGTCGCTGTAGAAACGCCCTTGCATCGTAAACCGTGTGCCGAGCAAGCCCACGCGTTTCATCCCGCGCGTACGGGCGGCCGCGCAAGTCGCTTCAACGATACTGATCAAAGGGATCGTGGACAGGCGGCGTAGGTCGTCAAAAACGATGTGCGGCGTGTTGGCCGACAACGCGCCGAAGTCTGCGCCCGCCGCCGCCAGTCTGTTCACTTCCGCCGAAAGATACTGCGTCACTTCCGGCAATCTGTTCTCGGTGATAAGGTCGCGCACCTTACTCAAGCTAACGCTGTTGATGATGAGAGAAGGATAACTGTCTTCCTGTAGTCCGCTCGCGATAGGCCGCGATTATCAACCTGTAATAGTCTATGGTTGACTCCGGCCCCAGGCCCCCGATAATTCCCGCCGTCTTCATACGAACTCGCTCCGTTCTACTAACGCCTTGTGTCGAATGACACTCACAGGACTTTAGCCAGAGTATACCCCGCCCAGACCATGAGCAGGCCGGCGAAATTGGAGATGCCGACGTTCAGTGCGGCGAGACCGAACTCCCCGCCGCGCATCAGCGTGAACGTCTGTAGCCCGAAAGAGGAGAAGGTGGTGAAGCCGCCGAGGAACCCCACGAACAGCACCATGCGGAGCGTGTCGCCGGTCAGGAACCGCCTTGGTCGAAATACCCAAGAGATTGCCGCGGAACTGGCGGTGAAGAAGAACGACTTCCTGCGCCTCGCTCTCATCGTGCCAAACAAAGGGCCGGGCGGGATGGATAACCCGGACGGGGCTGCGGAACGATGGGTAGCCGCTCCTTGAAGGACGACGTGGTGGTCTATAGTTCGATTCCTTGCAAACTCCGGTCACCAGGCGCATACGAAGATTGAGGCTTGCGGTTAGGTGTCCTTTAATGAGCATTGCGACTTTAATAGAAAACCAGGAAATTATCTTTCCCCAAAGCTCATTGTTCGCAACCGTACAGACAGCATAGGTATAATATACTTTGCATATAAACTTGCTACTGTAGAAATGGTGTTGGTGTAGCTGGCAGAAACTCCAGACCACTACATGCGAGTGCATCAGCCTCGGGTTCCGATGCGAGAGTTAATCTAAATGCATCGTCTCTTATTCTTACCTTATAACTGTGTCAGCCGGGCGCTTTCTTGTTCGCCTTCTTCTTATCTTCAGGTTTGACGGCATGAGAGGTTGGATGTAGTCAGTAGATCGTATCCAGTAGTTTTTCTGATCCATAGCAAGCGAGCATTCATGGGCGTGTGACTTTCAATAGACGCCAGATTCCCCCGACACCCTCTCCTTGGATTATCCCCCACTGTTTTCACTCATAGACCGCAACTACGTTAACTGCTGCAAACGAGAAGAAGCCCCTGCCGTCCTTTTCCAGAGCGCAACGGCAGGAGCTTTGGCGACGAAGACAACAACTGCCGCCCTGTTGCGCTAGAACAGCCCTGCCTTCATCGGTCGGCATTGTAGCGCACAGTACGGTCGCACCCGAACCTTTCAACTGTGAAGGAGATGCTTGACATGAAGCGAAACCCGAAAGACTCCCGCAACCGCACAGCCCGTAACAAAACACAACCACCACCGGCAGATAGTGAGCCGCAACGCGAGCTTGCAGCGTCTGCTGAGAACGGGGAAGCGCAGCCTGTGTCGCACAGCCGCCGCTCTTTCCTTGGCAAGGTCACCGCTGCCGCTATCGTCACCAGTGTCATCGGCATCCCGAAGATTTTAAGCCCGCAACAGACGCAAGCGGCTATTAAAGCGGGAGGGGCTGCCGCAGCTAGCTGCATCACCGGATGCGACATCGAGATTCTGACGCCGACGGGACGCGCCAATGTCCAGTTGGCAAAACGCGTCTCTGCCGCAATCTTCGACCGCCTTCAGGGAGTCCCGCCGCATCCTTGCAACGGCGACGAGACGCTCTACAAAAACCAGAACTACATCGGCAGCTTCACCAAAGCTTTGAGAAAGATCAACAACTTCGGCGAAGTTGACCCGGTCGCTTACTGCGCCTTGCTCAAGGCCGTGCGGAGCAACAGTCCGGCTGACTTCGAGGCGATTCCGCTGGGCTGTGCCCCATGCACCTCGCCCGTGATGAAAGAAGACACGATGACTTACGACGAGGACGGTTTCTCCAAACAGCAGAGCGTCCCCGACCCGCAGCCCTACTCGAACACCAATGACACCTGGCAGCTCACGCCTGATGATCAGGCCCGGCTCTACGGCGGCACGGAGAACACTCCCGCACAGGATCAGGCGGATCAAGACAAGGCGATTGCAGACCAATTGTCGAGCGTGCCGAACGAGGCGCAGGCCCGCCTCAGCCTCACGGCGGCTGTGGGGGCGCAGCGTCGTCTGGTTGACCCGCAGGGCGGACTCGCCTACCAACTCGAAGACGTCGCCATAACGCAGTTGGCGGTCCCGCCGGCTCCCACCCTCGCCAGCGCGGACGAGGCGGCGGAGATTGTCGAGTTGTATTGGGAGGCTCTTGCGCGCGACGTGCCTTTCATCAACTGGGGCAGCGACCTGACCATCGCCGCCGCTATCTCCGACCTGAACGCGAGGTTCAAATTCTACGCCGGGCTGCCGCAGTTCGAGATTGTGCCAACGGGGGTGCCGCCGCGCAAAGAGCCGCGCGGGTTCCCGACCAGCCCGATGACCCCGCTGGGGCAAATCCCGGGGCCGGGCAACAACATCACGCTTCAGACGGTCTTCCGCGGCTTCACCAAAGGCGACTTGATGGGGCCGTATCTGTCGCAGTTCTTCATTCGGGACGCGCCTTACGGGGCGCAGACCGTCCCCGCCAGATGGCAGCCGCCGGTGCCGGGGGACTACATGATGAATCCGACGTCCTGGTTGAACGTGCAGAAGGGCTGCATGCCACCGCCGATCCAGCTTCAACCGACGCCCCGCCTCCCCGCGACCCCGCGCGACGTCACCCGCTACATCGAGTTCGACCTCATCACGGAGCCGTACATCAACGCCCTCGGACTCCTGCTGATGATGCCGGACGCGCAGCGCAACGACGGGGGCGGCTACGGCATCGCCTTCGACCCTAACAACCCTTACAACCATAGCTGCACGCAGGAGGGTTTCGTCACTTTCGGCCCGACGCACATCATCTCGCTGCTCAACAAGGTGGCGTATGCCGCGCACGCGCACACCTGGCACGAGAAGTGGTTCGTGCATCGCCGCCTGCGGCCTGAGGAATTCGGCGGATGGGTCAACTTCACATTCAGGAACGAGAAAATCTACCCGATCAACTCCGTGCTTGGGACTTCCACGGTCATCCCGAAGATCGCGGCGAAGACGGGTGGCTACTACTTCCTGCCGCAGGCATACCCGGAAGGCTCGCCCGTCCATCCGGCGTATTCCGCGGGGCACGCGACGCTGGCCGGGGCCGCGGTAACCATCCTCAAGGCGTTCTTCAACGATCAGGCGCCTCTACCGAATCCGAAACAGCCGAACGCCACCGGCTCCGCGCTCGTGCCGTACACCGGGTCGGACGCCAATCAACTGACGGTCGGGGGCGAGCTGAATAAGCTCGGCTCCAACATCGGGCACTCGCGCGGCTTCTCCGGCGTGCATTGGCGCTCCGACTTCACCGCTTCATTCCTGCGCGGTGAAGACGTCGCCATCTCGGTGCTTGAGGACTGGGGGTTCACCTACAACGAGAACTTCGCGGGCTTCGAGTTCACAGACTTCAGGGGCGTGAAGCGCACGGGCATCGGACGGAGGCGATAAAGGGACTTAGGCCACGCAAAAGAGTGCGCAGGCCTGCGGGGAGCGCCCGCCTGTGGCAGTAGAAACTATGCAGAGAATTTTTTCATGCTCTGACTCAAATACGTGATGTTCGGCTCAGACCACGCCCCGGCGGGTCGAACGACTTTCCGAAAGATGCCTGGGATGCTTTTCGAAAGTTGCCGATGAGCAGGGAAGAGTTCAGGACGGTTGCGGAAAACGTCGCCCCTTACCTGCGTTTAGAGAGAAGGGTTCGTTTTCACCAGCGCGCGGAGTCGTCATCTATCAACTCGGGCCAGGCTTCTTCTTCCACCTGCTCGTGCTGCTCTATGACGGCTTCGGCGCTGCGCAGGCTTTCAGAGAGCGTCGCGTTTTCGCGCTCCAACTCTGCGATGCGTCGCTGTAGTTGACGGTTCTTCGTTTCGAGCGTCATCAGCGAGATGAATTCCATGCCGGCGACGCAGGCCAGCGCGAGTGCGAAGATGAAGGCTAGATAAACCATGATGTATGAAAACTCGCAGTGATGTTTAGCGCGCCGTTTACTCCTCTACTCACCGGCGCGTCTTCTTGCTTGAACGCGTTTTGCGGGTAGACTTGTTCCCGTTCTTTTGTCGAAAGCCTTGCGCGGCTTCTTCGATGAGCCTGGCCGCCTTGATGGGGCCGAAGCGGCCGAGCGGCTCGAACGTCTTTCCCTTAATCTCGTTGTAGGAAATAAAGAAGTGCTCGATCTCGTCGAGCAGCGTGGGGTTGAGGTCCGCGAGCGTGCGGACATGTTTGTGCGTGTGTGAGTCCGCGGCCACGGCGATCAACCTGTCGTTGCGCGTGCGCGTGCCGTCGCGCTCGGTCTGCGACGCTTCGATCACGGCGACGAGGCGTGCAGGCACAAGGCAGCCCGGAAACGCAGGCTCGTCCATCAGCAGCAGCACGTCAAGAGGGTCGCCATCGCCGCCAAGAGTTGAGGGGATGAAGCCGAAGTCGAAAGGGAAGACAGCGCCGCGGGCAGCACGCCCCCGAGCTTGAAGAGGCCGTGCTCTTCGTCGTAGTTGAATTTATTTCGACTCCCCTTGGGCGTCTCTATGATGACGTGCAACTCGTCCCCGCCCTCGGCATAGGAACTGAGTCCGATAAGGTCTGTGTTTTTAGGCATTCAAAATAAAAAGTCCAACGATCAAAGTGCAAAGTCTGAGGCCAGGAATTCCGGCCCAAATTTTTTGAGTTTGGACTTTGGAGTCTGGACATCGGACTTGATTATCTTGTGACGCGTATGACTTGCGCGTCGCGCTCGCCGACGATCTTCCAGCCGGCGGGGGTCTTTCGCCAGCGCAGTTCCTGTATGACCTCGCCGCTTCGGGGACCGACGCCCGCGAAGTTCCAGCTCTTACGAAAGCGCATCGTCGCTGTCTGCCCGTCCTCGTCGAGTTCTATGACGGGGGCGCTGACGCGCACGTCAATTTTTGAGGCCGCGGCGAGCAGGCGATTTTTCTCCTCGCGGACCTCGGCCTGCGTCGCCTCGCGCTTCTGGTAAAAGACGTTCACGGTCGGGGCGTAAAAACCCATAAGCAGATTTACGTCGCGGCTGTTGGTCGCGGCGACCCACTGGTCGAGTGACGTTCGCAACTCCCTTTGTGAATCCTGCGGCGTCTCCTGGCCCTGGCGATTTACTGCGCTCGCGTTGTCATTAGTTGGACGATTGCCCGCGCCCGTAGTGTTATTGACGGGCGCAGATTGACCGTCAGTCTCTAGCTGAGCCGTCGGCGTCTTTTGCCGCGAAAGGAAGATGGCGACGATGATGAAGCCGACCAGGAAGACGGCGACTCCGACAATTACGACAAGCCTTCTTGAAACCGGGCCGCGTTCTTCGCGAGTCTGTTGTCTCACTACCTCCGGCGCGGGGGGCTTGTCGTCATCGCTTATGACGACAGGCTCGCTCTCCATCGTCTCGTTCAATTGCGCCGACGGGGCCGCGACTTTCGGCTGCACCTCCGAGGCCGCTTCGATTGGCACAGCGAACGCCCGGACCGAAGGGTCGTCGGAGCGCTCCGGGGGGAAAGCGTGTTCGATGGTCGGGCCGCCCGCCCTGTGCGTCTCGTTCCTCTCCGCGCTGAAGGCGTCCGTGTCTCGCCCGGCCTTAACAGCGGCCGTCAGCTTCTCCTGTCCCGGCGGCTTTTCGCCCGCAACCGTTACCGCCGGGGCTGGAGTGTCGGCAGTGGCGGCCATGAGCCCCTTTGCGAACTCCGCGGCGGACTGCGGACGCTTCTCAGGGTCTTTGTCCATGACCTGGCACAAAAACTCATTTAGCTCGGGCGGGACATCCGGGCGCGAGTCTATGAGGGAAGGCGGCGGCTGTTGGATGTGCTTGATGGCGATGGCGGTCGCCGACGGGGCGTCGAAGGGGGGCCGCCCCGCCAGCATTTCGTAAAGAATCACGCCCATGCTGTAGAGGTCCGAGCGCGCGTCCGTCTTGTGCCCGGAGCACTGCTCGGGCGACATGTAACGCGGCGTGCCTATGAGCGAGCCGGAAGAAGTCAGCCCGCCGCCCGTCGTTGAATACTCCTTGAGCTTGGCGACGCCGAAGTCAACCACCTTCGCCAAGAGCCCGCCGTCGTGGTCGCGCGCCAGGATGATGTTCGAAGGCTTGAGGTCGCGGTGCACTATGCCGCTGCGGTGGGCCACTTCGATGCCGGCCGCCACCTGCCGCCCGATTAACACCGTCTCGGCCAGAGGCATCGCCCCGGCCGCGTCCATGTACTCGCGCAGTGTCTGCCCCTCGACCAACTCCATGACGATGTAAGCCCCGCCGTCCGGCAGCAGGCCATAGTCGTAAGTGTCCGCGACGTTCAGGTGATTGAGTTTGGCAGCGGCGCGGGCCTCGCGGCGGAAGCGCTCCATCGCGTCCGCGTCCGCTGTGAAGTCTGAGAGTAGAAGTTTGATGGCGACCGGCCTGTCAAGGTCCAGGTGCGTCCCGGCGTAAACGGCGCCCATCCCGCCGCGGCCGAGCATTCGGTCAAGGCGATACTTTTCCCCGATCATGCGCGAGCCTGGGCGCGAGGCGACGAGCGCGGTCTGGTCGTTGGCGCACGACGAGTCCGCGTCGTCATAGCATCGCTGGCAGACAGGGCAAAGCTTCATCGTAGTAAGGACAAAACAGCTTCCGACCGGCCACGCCCACGCGTCAATGCGGTCAAGTCGTACAACTCGCTCGGGGGCTACTCTCGAACCGCCATTCTACCCGAAGAAGACTTCGGCGACGCGGTAAATCTCTTCGTCGAGCTGCTTGATTCCGCCCACCGCTTCTTCGAGCGGGACGCTGCTCACTGTGCTGCCGCGAAGTGAGGCCATACGCCCGAACTCGCCGGCGCGGACCATCTCGTAAGCCTTGATGCCGAAGCGCGTCGCGAGCACGCGGTCGAAGGGGGTTGGGGAGCCGCCGCGCTGCACGTAGCCGAGTTTCGTGACGCGCGTCTCGATGCCCGTGCAGTTTTCAATCTCGCTCGCCAACATCAAGCCGATGCCGCCGAGGCGGTCGTGGCGGTAAAGCTCCTGCTTGATCTCCTGCGGGAGGAAGTCTTCGTCCGGGTGCGGGTGCGCGTCTTCGGCGACGACGATGATGGAGAAGGCGCGGCCCTGATCCTCGCGGTGCTTAAGCATCTCGCAGACGCGCGACAGCTTGAAAGGGTGTTCGGGGACGAGCACGACGTCCGCGCCGCCCGCGATTCCGCCGTAGGCCGCGATCCAGCCCGTATGCCGGCCCATCACCTCTATCACCATCACGCGGTGGTGCGACTCGGCCGTGGAGTGCAGCCTATCGACGGCGTCCGTGACGACGGTGACGGCCGTGTCGAAGCCGAAAGTGAAGTCCGTGCCGCGGACATCGTTGTCAATCGTCTTGGGGACGCCGACGACTTGAAGGTTGTGCTTGCGCCAGAGGTCCAGGGCAGCCGAGAGTGAGCCTTCGCCGCCGACGACAATCGTCGCGCTCAGGCCGAAGCGCTCCCAGTTCTGTTTGACCAGCTCAATAGTCTGCGGATTTTCGACGGGGTTGAGGCGCGACGTGCCTAGAATTGTGCCACCGCGCGGGAGGATGCCGGTGACGGAGGCGCGCGTCAGCGGCTCTACGTCGGCTTCGACCAATCCGCGCCACCCGTTCTTAATCCCGAGCACTTCCATGTCGTCGCGGAGCGCACGCCGCACGACGGCGCGTATGACGGCATTCAGGCCGGGACAATCGCCGCCGCCCGTGAGAATCCCAATTCGCTCGCGCATCGCCAAGAAAGTAAAAGCCCCCTTCAAGCTCTTGAGAGCGAAAGGGGCTTGCATGAAAGCCTCTTGATACCCCGCTCGCTCGCGTCGCTTGAGCCGAAAAACCCAACTAATTGCATTCGGATGAAATCGCATCCTATAATCGCGCGGCGAGAGCAGCATGTCAAATTAGTTGTCGGAAAGCGGCCGCTGTCCTGGCCTCGGGGGTAATCTTCTTTTCGTGTCGGCTACGGAATCGCCTCTCATCCTGAGCATCGAAACGGCTACGCGCGCAGGCAGTGTCGCCCTCACGCGCGGCGACCGTCTGCTCGCCGCGCGTGAGGGCGATGCAAGTGTCTCTCATTCGTCACACCTGCTGCGTTACGTCAGCGAAGCGCTCGAAGAAGCGGGCGTCACGCTCCGCGAAGTAGACTTCTTCGCCGCGACGGTCGGGCCGGGCAGTTTTACTGGGTTGCGCATCGGCCTGGCGACTGTGAAATCGTTTGCCGCGACGCTCAATCGTTCGTGCGTCGGGGTGCCTTCGCTCTACGCTGTCGCGCGCGCGGCGGGCGAGTCTGAAATAACACTCGCAACGCTCCCGGCCGGACGCGGGGAAGTGTTCGCTCAACTCGTGAAGGTTGATGAGAAGGGCGACGTGCATCCTCTGAACGACCCGGCTCACGTGACTCCGCAGCAACTGTTGGAGAAGGTAAGAACGACGCGGCTTCTGAAATGGGCCGGCGGGGGCGCGCACGCGCACGCGGAAGCCATACAGGCGCAGGCTCTCTCGGCGGGAATTCCGTTTTCGCGTGATGACGAAAGCGAGGCTGAATCGAAGAGCGGCACTCAAGGTTGGACCCTCGCCCGGCTGCCTTCGATTTTGGCCGCGGACGTTGCGGGGCTGGCGCTGCTGCGTGCGCGCGCGGCGTTGGTCACGCCTCCCGATCAGTTGCGCGCCATCTACGTGCGTCCGTCCGACGCAGAGCTGAACGAACGATGTCGAGAATAGGGAAGGGAATCTATCAGGAGCGTGACTTCTATCTCGCTCGCATGACTGAGCACGACCTGCTGGAAGTCGTCGAGATAGAGGAGACGTGCGGCCTGAGTCGCTGGGGTTGGGACGCCTACTATACTGAGCTGACGGAGAACAGAAACTCCATCATGCTCGTCGCACGCTGGCGAGGGGGCTTGGGCGCTCCGCCCGTACAACACAGGGTGCAGGGCTTCATCGCCGCACGCCTGGTGGCCGGCGAGCTGCACATCAATAACGTCGCGGTGCGGCGTGAATGCCGCCGCCTGGGGATGGCGCGGGGGCTTCTTGAGACGACCATCAACGAGGCGGCACGAAGGGGAGCGCACGCAGCTTTCCTCGAAGTCCGCGCGGGGAACGAGGCGGCGCAGGCGCTCTACAGCAGGTGCGGGTTCCGTGTGGCCGGGCGGCGCGCGGCCTACTATACACATCCGTCCGAGGACGCGCTCGTCATGAATCTCAGCCTCCGAAGTCCGGCTTGATATGTCCGCGCCTTTTGCGTTAACATTTTCGCATCGAGACAACGCCGACCACCTTCTACGCGGGATGGCATCGGCCCGAAGTAGCTACCGACCAACAGCACCACAAAGGAGGACTTCCGCCAATGGAAATAACCAACACGGACAGCCTGAAAGAGCAACTGATGATGAGCGACCCTGAGTTCCGCGAGCTGGCGCGCGAGCACGGTCGCTACGAAGAGCGCCTGAGCGAGCTGTCCGCGCTAGCATACCCGAGCGATGAAGAGCAGTTGGAGGAGATTACTTTAAAGAAGAAAAAATTAGCTCTCAAAGACCAAATGTATTCGATCATCTTGCAACACCAGAAGGGGCAGGACGCGGGGCATTAAAGTCCGCCCGTTCGACCCGCAGACAAAAATATTTCCCCGCACCCGCGGCTCGAACGAAACGGGGGCGCGCTCATCGAAAGCGCCCCCGTTTCCTACAGGGGCTGATTTGAAGGGTGCTTATACTTGAGCAAGTTTTCTCCGAAGAACTTTACCTGAAACAAACGACGTGGCGCGCGAAGGTCTCTTTTACATCTTGATTCCGTTACTGCTGGCGATCATCCCGCTCGCGTTCGGTTATTGGCCCGTGGCCTTAGTCCTGCTCGCCCTGGCGGGATTCATGGCCTACTTCTTCCGCGACCCACAGCGCACCTCGCCGCCCGAAGCCGGGGTCGTCGTTTCCCCGGCCGACGGGCGCGTCACGCGCGTACGCCCGCTCGTCCCAGACGACCCGGATTCCCCGACCGTCATCAGCATCTTCCTTTCGCCGCTCGACGTACACATCAACCGCTCGCCCATCGCGGGGACAATCACGGACGTGACCTACACGAGCGGAAAGTTTTTGATGGCGACGAAAGAAGAGTCGAGCCTGGTCAACGAGCAGAACGCGCTGACGATTCACGGCGAAGAGTTGACGGTGGTCTGCAAGCAGATCGCGGGCGTGCTTGCCAGGAGAATTGTTTGCTGGAAGCGCGCGGGCGACTCCGTTGCGCTCGGCGAGCGCATCGGGTTGATTAAATTCAGCTCGCGGACGGACCTCATCCTCCCGCCGAACGTCCGGTTGGAAGTGGCTGTGGGGGCGCGCGTGCGCGGCGGGGCGACAATTATCGGGAGGGTCGTGTGATGTCAATCGCACCCGAACTGAGCGCCGAGCAGGAGACGGCCAACCCTGAGCGTCGCGGGATCAAGAAAGGCTTGTACCTGATCCCCTCGGCCTTCACGGCCGCCAACATCAGCATGGGGTTCTTTGCGGTGATGGCCGCGCTGCGCGGATTCCAGTTGGTAGGCGAAGGGACTGCGGCTGAGCTGGAACGCGCGGCCGAACATTTCGACAACGCGGCCAAGGCGATCTGCTGGGCCGTCCTCTTCGACATGCTGGACGGGCGCATCGCGCGTATGACGAAAACGACGACGGAGATCGGCGTTCAGTTCGATTCGATTGCGGACGTTCTCACCTTCGGCATAGCGCCGGCCGTGCTGGCCTACGCCTGGGGCTACGGCTCGGCGCTGCCCGAAGGCAGTTGGGCGCACAAGCTTGGGTGGTTCCTCTCCTTCATGTATCTAATGTGCGGGGCGTTTCGCCTGGCGCGCTTCAACGTACAGGCCGCGCGCCCGCGCGTCATCGCGGAAGGGACAGGCAAAGTTGATAAGAAGAATTTCATAGGACTGCCCATCCCCCCCGCCGCGGCGCTCATCGCCACCATCATACATTTCGCCCCAAAACCTCTGCTCCAGTACGAGCCCCGTCTGGCGAACCTTTACAGCGGCCTCATGATGGCGTTGGTCGGCTGTCTGGGGCTTTTGATGGTCAGCACGCTACGGTATTCCAGCTTCAAAACCGTCGGGACGCGCAGCCGCAGCGCGCGCCTGGCGATCCTGCTTGTCGCGGCCGTGGGCATGCTCATCTATCTCTTCTCGGAATACGTCCTGCTGATTCTGGTCTTGCTCTACGTTCTGCACGGGCCGCTCGCAAAGGTTGGCAGTTTGTTTCGCAGGCGTAGCGCTTGAGCCCGGACTTTGACTCCCGGCTCCATTCGTAACAGAAAATAGGATTACTCTCTGCGCCTTAAATGGGGCGAGAGAAGGCCAGGAGGCCGTGTCGGGTTGTGACGAAGAGCACCTTGCCGGCCGCTATGGGAGACGCCGCCAGACTATTGTCTTCCCCTATCGGAAGGCTGTTGAGTAGTTTTCCGTCGCGTAAATCCAGAACCACCCCCGTGGAACTTGAAAGAGGAGTGAAGAGAACGCCGTCGGATGTAGTCAAAGGCTCCGCGGCGAGTCTCCCCGCGAGTTGTCGCTTCCATAGTCTGTCGCCATTACTGAACGAGAGTAAATAAACGAAATTATCTAAAGAGGCTACTAGAAGACCGCCCTGCGCAGACGCTACCGTCTGGACCCCCGCGCCTGTTCGTCGCCGCCACCGCAGCCGCCCGTCCACTTCGCGGACCGCGTAAACAAAGCCGTCGGCAGACCCGAAATAAACAATACCTCGAACCACCACCGCACGTCCGTTAATCGCCCCACGGGTCCGATAACGCCAGTTGACTTTGCCTGTGGTTTGACTCAATGAGAAAAGAGTTCCGTCTGTGCTCCCTGCATAGAGGTCCGAGCCGAAAATAGTTGGGTGCGAGGTGAAAGGCGCGGAGTGTTGCATGATCCAGGAGACGTCGCCCGTCTTCTTGCGTATGGCATAAACTCGCCCGTCAATAGAGCCGCCGAAAAGATTTACGTCGTTCGCCACAAGTGAGCCACGGAAAGGCATAGGGAGCGTTCTCATCCAAAGTGTAATCCCACCCTCCTGCCCCAAAGCACGTAAAGCGCCGCTGGCATGACCGGGCTTGCCTTCTCCAACAGTTTCGGAGGCGACGTACACGCCCTGCTCGTCCGCAATGGGAGAGGAGGACAATTCACCGCCAAGGTCTGCTTTCCACAGCAACTGTCCGTCGGAGGCCCGAAGCGCGACGAGCAGGCCCGACGCTAAAGGTAAATAGATGCGCTCGCCGTCTGTTGCGGGGGTCAAGTTGATCGTGAATTCCGATTCATAAAGCCATTTGATAGTTAGCGGCTGGGAGAGCGCAGGCTGGTGGCCGTCTGCCTGTTCCGTTTGGGCGCAAACGAAGAGGGAAGAGAAGAGTGTGAGGGCGATCAAGAGAATGATGCTTTTGTTGTGAGTCCCTTTGTTCAGCATCTGATATCCTTTTCCACGTCGGCTTATATCTTACACACACGGATTTCATCTGGCGAGAGGCGCGGTCTGTAGCCGGGTTGTTACTAAAAAGATTCCCTCATATAATCCACCCTCGGTCTTGAAAAGGGGATTACCTCAGACGTTCTATCATTGACGGAGGTTTACTTAGTTGAGTCATAAAAAAGAGCACGAAACCGTCCTGATCCTGGATTTCGGCTCGCAATATACACAGCTCATCGCGCGCAGGGTGCGGGAGGCCGGTGTTTACTGCGAGATTCTTCCGTTCAATGCTTCCATAGAGACGATAACCGCCAGAAACCCTCGCGGGCTGATTCTCTCTGGAAGCCCTGCCTCTGTGTATAGCCAGGATGCCCCGCGCCCGGACCCGCGTCTGCTGGATGACTTAAATTGCCCTATTCTAGGCATCTGTTATGGATTACAGGTGGTCGCGGCTGACTTAGGCGGAGAGGTTCAGCCCTCGCCCAGCAGGGAATATGGCTACGCTCGGCTGAAAATATTAGATTCGAGCAGCCCGCTCTTTCTGGGGCTGCCTCCTGAAATAGATGTTTGGATGAGCCACGGCGACCACGTCACCGTGCCGCCGCCCGGCTTTAACGTCACGGCCCGATCCGACGATGCGCTTAACGCTTTCGAGAGCTTAAGCAAGCGCATATTCGGTCTACAGTTTCATCCAGAGGTGGCGCACACGCCTTTAGGCGGGCAGGTTCTGAGGAATTTCCTGGTAAGAGTCTGCGGGTGCCGTGGAGATTGGTCGCCGCTTGCTGTCATAGAGGAGCAGGTTGAGAAAATCCGATTGCAGGTCGGCGACCAGGGCGGTGTGATCTGCGGTATTTCCGGCGGCGTGGATTCGGCCGTCGCGGCGGCCTTAGTTAACAGAGCGATTGGCGACAGGCAGGTCTGTGTCTTCGTCAACAACGGGCTTTTAAGGGAAGGCGAGTTCGAGGTGACGACAGCCCTCCTAAAGCAAAACATGAACTTGAACTTGCACGCGATAAGAGCTGAGGAAAGATTCATCAGCGCCTTAACAGGGATCACAGACCCTGAACAAAAGCGTAAAATCATAGGGCGTATCTTTATAGAGGTCTTCGATGAGAAGGCCGCGGAGCTTGGGGACGTGCGGTTTCTCGTTCAGGGAACGCTTTACCCGGATGTTATAGAATCAGTTTCAGTACGCGGGCCGTCTGCCGTAATCAAAAGCCATCATAACGTCGGCGGGCTCCCGGAAAATATGAAACTGAGCCTTGTAGAGCCGCTCCGCGAGCTTTTTAAAGACGAGGTGCGTGTCATCGGTCGCGAACTAGGCGTACCCGAAGAGATTCTCCATAGACACCCTTTCCCAGGGCCGGGCTTAGCCGTCAGAATCATAGGGGAAGTCACAATCGAACGCCTTCGCATACTCCAGGCGGCGGACCGGATTCTTGACGAGGAATTACGCTTCGGAGATTTATATCACGCAGTCTGGCAGGCTTTTCCCGTTCTGCTGCCGATTTCGACGGTGGGCGTCATGGGCGACGAGCGAACTTACGAGCGCGTGGTCGCGATCAGGGCCGTCACAAGCGTGGACGGGATGACGGCCGACTGGGCCCGCCTGCCACATGACGTCCTCGCACGCGTCTCAACTCGCCTGGTTTCCGAAGTCAAGGGGATCAATCGGGTCGTCTACGACATTAGCTCCAAACCGCCTAGCACCATCGAGTGGGAGTAGCCAGAGGTAAAGTTATACGTTTCATGTGAAAGTATTGAAGTATTTTGTGCCGTCAATCCGGGAAAGTATTTAAAACCAGCAGCCTTAGTCAGCTTTTCCCTCCTTTCAACCAAGATATAGAGCCTTTTCATTTCGGAGACACGTGATATAGTGTGCGCCGTTGTGTGACCGCCAGCGTCTGTAATGACCCGTTATTATCTTAAAAGCGACTCTTGGGCAGAAGGAACTCATGACCGAGAAGAAATTCGTACACCTACACTTGCACACGGATTACAGCCTCCTGGATGGAGCCATCCAGATCAAGCCGTTGGCTAAACGAACCGCAGAGCTGGGAATGCAAGCCTGCGCCGTCACCGACCATGGAAACATGTTCGGTGCCATCTCCTTTTACAATGCCATGAAAGCACAGGGCGTGAAGCCTATAATTGGTTGTGAAGTGTATATCGCGCGGGGGAGCCGCAAAGACCGTGCGGGTGCGGCGGGGGCGGGAGAAAAGGCCAATTTCCATTTGATTCTGCTTGCTAAGAATTTAGATGGTTATAGGAATCTGGTCAGGTTAACGTCAAGGGCCTATACGGAAGGCTTTTACTACAAACCTCGGATTGATAGGGAACTGCTGGCGGAGCATAGCAAAGGCCTGGTGGCGCTTTCGGCGTGTATGTCCGGCGTCCCGTCGGCTATGTTGGCGCGAGATTGTTTTGAAGATGCCGCCTCGGCTGCCGTTGAGTTTCAGGAGATTATGGGAAAGGGCAATTATTTTCTGGAAATTCAAGAGCACGGCCTGGACACTCAAAAGCGTATACGTAAACCTTTGGTCGATCTCTCGAAGCGAACAGGCGTCCCTTTGGTAGCGACTAATGACGCGCATTATCTGATGCCCGATGATGCTGTGGCCCACGACATACTGCTCTGTATAGGCTCCGGCAAGACGGTTAAAGACCCGAACCGTTTGCGGTACGGCTCGCCTAACTTTTACGTCCGCTCGCCCGAAGAGATGTGGGCGATTTTTGGAAAAGAAATACCCGAGACGTTGACGCGCACGGTCGAGATCGCCGAAATGTGTGATCTACAGCTTCCGAGCGGGATGAATTATCTGCCTAATTATCCGATTCCCGAATCGGATTTGGGATTGTCCGCGGATGAATATTTTGAAAAAGTGGTGAGGGAAGGGTACGAACGACGGCGTGAGCTGGTTTGGGAGAGGCAGATTGGCAAAGGGACTTTGCGGCATAGTTTGTCAGACTACCAGGAACGCATCTCACGCGAGATCACTATGATCAAGCGCATGGGGTTTGCGGGCTATTTTCTGATTGTCTGGGATTTCATTCGTTATGCTAAAGAGCACGGAATTCCGGTCGGTCCTGGTCGGGGGTCGGCGGCCGGTTCGTTGGTCGCCTATTGTCTGGACATTACAGACGTTGATCCCTTGCAATATGACCTGCTATTCGAAAGATTTCTCAACCCCGAACGCGTCTCCATGCCGGATATAGACATAGATTTTTGTGTCCGCGGGCGCGGCGAGGTGATAAACCACGTCGCCAATCTGTACGGCCGGGACTCGGTTTGCCAGATCATCACTTTTGGTACTATGGCCTCAAAGGCAGCCATTAAAGACGTCGGGCGCGCTTTAGATATGCCTTATGCTGAAGTGGACCGTATAGCCAAGATGATCCCCCCGCCTGTACGTGGGCGAAATGTAAGTATTAGTCAGGCTTTAGAACAGGTTCCCGAATTACGGAAAGAGATAGAGAGTAATGATCGGGTCAGGGAATTGATTGATTTAGCGAGGAGGCTGGAGGGCTGCGCGCGGCACTCATCCGTTCACGCGGCTGGGGTTGTCATTTCGCCTGAGCCACTGCAAGAGCTGGTGCCGGTCGCCGTTTCGTCAAAAGATGAGTTGACGACTCAATATTCCATGTCTGACCTGGAAAAGACCGGAATGTTGAAAATGGACTTCCTCGCCCTTACGGCCCTGACTGTTATAAGCGACTGCTTAAAAACCATTAAGCAAATGCTTGGTGTGGAGGTTGATTGGGCAGACGTTTCGCTTGATGATAGCGAGACGATGAAGCTTTTCGCCGAAGGTCGAACGGAGGCCGTTTTTCAGTTCGAGTCCTCCGGTATGCAGGAAATTTGCCGGAAGCTAAAGCCGAAAGGGCTGGAAGACCTCGCCGCCCTGAACGCACTTTATAGGCCCGGGCCGTTGGACGGTGGCATGGTGGATGACTTTATTGAAAGGCATCACGGACACAAATCCGTCCGTTACATAGTGCCTGAAATGAAGGAGATTCTGAGTAACACTTATGGGATCCTGGTTTATCAAGAACAGATCATGCAGTTGGCCCAGAAGTTAGGCGGATATAGCCTGGGGGAGGCTGACCTGATGCGTCGGGCAATGGGCAAGAAAAAGCGGGAGGAGATGGCGATCCATGAAGAGAAGTTTATAAATGGAGCTGTGGGGCGGGGAATTAAGCGAGATAAGGCGCAGCAAATTTTTACCTTGATGGCTCAATTCGCCGACTATGGATTCAATCGAAGCCATAGCGTAGCCTACGCTTATCTTGCTTTTCAGACTGCCTATTTAAAGGCGCATTTCCCGGAACATTTTTATGCGGCGGTACTTTCCAACGAAATCCAGGACACAGCTAAAGTCTTCAAATATTCTAACGAATTGCGCGGGCAGGGGATTCGCCTTCTTCCTCCTGACGTTAACGAGAGTATGTCGGTGTTTACGCCTCTCAAGGGGGCGATCAGGTATGGTTTAGCCGCCATTAAGGGAATTGGGCAGTCAAGTGTTAACGCTATAATTGAAGCACGGGCCGAAGGAAAGTTTCATTCTTTCTTTAATTTTATCGAGCGGGTAGGGCAGGGCTCCCTTAACAAGAGGGTTTTGGAGAGTTTAGTGTCGGCTGGTGCCTTCGACTCTCTGAAGGCCAATCAGCTATCCATCACTAAGTTACGCGCGTGTCTATACCAGGCTGTAGATACTGCACTCGCACGTGCGGCGCGGACGCAACGCAATAAATCACGAGGCCAGAATGATCTCTTCGCTGGGGCTGCAAATGGTCACTCGTCTGAGATGGATGATGAGCCTCTTCCAGAAGGCGCTGCCTGGACGCATGCCCAGCTCCTTGCCGCTGAAAAGAACGCGCTCGGCTTTTACATTTCAGGGCATCCGTTGGAAAATTATTTAGAGATACTGGCCGAATTTAAATCTACAACAACTACTGAATTGGGCCAGGTTCCGAGTGGCAGTAAGGTGTATGTTGGAGGACTTGCAACCGGCCTACAGGTTCGGACAACGAAAACAGGAAATCGCTTTGCTTTGATGAGATTGGAGGATCAAGCAGGTGGTGTCAAATGCGTTTGCTGGCCTGAGGCTTTCAGTAAGTTTGAAACTAATCTGCAAGAAGACGCTCCCGTATTGATAACAGGTAAAGTCGAAGTCACGGATGACGGAGCCGTTACTGTTGTTGCCGAAGAGGTGGCCCGCCTTGAAGAGGTCCTTCAGAGAAAATCCAGGGGAGTGATAGTTCGACTTCCTGGAGTTGCGGACGGCTTACTTGATAAGATTTTCGGCATCCTGGATAGCCATCGCGGAGATTGCGAAGTAATGTTGGACATGGTTTTGAATGATGGAATGTTGGTGCGTTTGCGTCCGCATGGTGCATTTCGGGTCCGGGGCAGTTTAGAATTGGAGAATGCTTTACGCGTGCACGGGTGTCAGATTGAGTGGTTGAACATTTCAATCTAAACTACGAACGAAGAGTATGCTTTGGAGTCTACGCCGTGCGGTGCGCGGCAGTTATTATCTTTAAGATGGGCTGGCACAGATTGAATGGTTAAAGACGGAGACCAACCTGCTGAGAAAACCCGCGTTGAGAATTCGCAGGCTTCTTCAGGCACTAATAAAGCGTTCGAGCGCGTGCTGCTTGCTCGACATGGGGAGAGACCGTATGCCTTAGATTTTATTGGAAGGCTATTTGAAGATTTTACGGAGATTCATGGAGATCGTCGTTTCGCGAATGATCCGGCAATTATTTGCGGTCTGGCTAATTTTTATAATATTCCGGTTGTGGTCGTCGGTCATCAAAAAGGGCGTGACACGAAGCAGCGGCAATTTAGAAATTTTGGGATGCCGAAACCCGAGGGCTATCGAAAAGCTCTGCGCGTGATGAGATTGGCAGAGAAGTTTGGCCGTCCCGTGCTTACTTTTATTGATACTCCCGGAGCTTATCCTGGGATTGATGCGGAAGAACGTGGTCAGGCAGAAGCCATCGCCTATAATTTGCGCGAGATGGCAAAATTGCAAGTGCCCGTATTGGTCACAATCATAGGCGAGGGAGGATCCGGCGGCGCGTTGGCAATAGGGGTGGGCGATCAAGTGTTAATGCTGGAAAATGCTATTTACTCGGTCATTTCGCCGGAGGGCTGTGCTGCCATCTTGTGGAAAGATTCTTCACGTGCTGACCGAGCCGCTGAAAGCCTGCGTCTAACTGCTGAGGATTTACTTGAAGAAGGGATTGTTGATGTAGTTGTTGAAGAACCGGCCGGCGGGGCGCACGTTGATCATGACGAGGCGGCCAAGATGCTGGGCAAAGTTCTAAAAGAGAGATTATTGGCAGCCATCAAAATCTCTCCGAAGCAGAGGACGGTCGAGCGTCATCGCAAATTGCAGAACTATGGAAAGTGGGAAGGCTTGGATAATTCCGCGGCGCTGAGCGATTGATCGGGCAAGTTAAAAGCCACACATGTCGGCGCGCCGACATGTGTGGCTGATGAGCTAGAAAGGAATGTCGTCGTCGGAAAGGTCGGCTTCGGCCGGCGCGTGATCCGTTGATGCGGCTTTGCCTCCAGCGTAAGGGGCCTCGTCGGTACGACCCCCGCCTATGAACTGCATGTCTGTCGCATGAACTTCGAGAGTATAGCGTTGTTTTCCGTCTCGGTCTGTCCATTCTTCAAGGCGAAGTCTTCCTTCGATGTATACGGGACGGCCTTTGGTCAGATATTGAGAGGCGGTCTCTGCTTGTCTGCCCCAGAGAGTGACCCGAAACCAGGTTGTAAAGTCCTGCGCTTCGCCAGCGCGGTCTTTACGTTTTTCATTTGTGGCAACTGTAAAGCTACAGACAGGGGTCCCTTGCGGCGTATATCTCAGCTCCGGGTCGCGACCTAAATTGCCGACGAGTATGATTTTATTAAAGGACATAATAGTGCTGCTCCTTACATTTAGAGAAAGACAAAAGCGGACTGATACTACTAGCGTGTCGGTGTAGGGTCAAGCTGTAATTGATTTTCATTTTGCCTCTGTTGTAGGTTTTACATTAAAGGTAAATTCTCAGCCTCGGAAGTCCTTTATGTTGAAGTGCCTTAATATCTTCAATTTTGCAGTGGTTCATGGTCTGTCCGTTAATTTCAAGCCGGGCCTTAATGTATTGACGGGGGAAACTGGTTCGGGCAAGAGCGTTATTGTTGACGCGCTGAGTTTATTAATAGGCGCGCGCAGTTCGCCTACACAAATCCGAACCGGCGAGACTATGGCCTCTATCGAAGGTGTTTTTCAAATTGATTCGGGTAAAGATCAGGATTTTCAACTCCTACTAGAAGAACTCGGCGTTAAAAAAAACGCTGAGTTAGTCATCCGCCGTGAGATTTACGCGGCAGGTAGGAATCGCATCTTTATAAATAATCAGAACTCGACGATAACTGCACTTAAGAAATTGCAGCCATTTCTAGCGGATATTTATGGACAAGGTGAGCAGCGTTCATTACTCACGCCAGGTTCTCATCGCGGACTGCTGGACCATTTCGGGGAATGCGCTGTTTTAAAGAATAATGTGAAGCAAGTTTTCTTACGACTAAAATTGATAGAAAAAGAGCTGAAGGAGCTTATAGGTGATCGTGGTGAGCGGGCCCGCTTGAGAGATTTTTATCAGCACCAATTGGCTGAAATCGAGGCCATTAATCCTGGCATGGGAGAGGATAATGATTTATTAGCCGAGAGAAAAATACTGGCTAATATTGAGAAGATCAAGGACTTGTGTTCGGCTGCTTATCAGGACTTGTATGAGAGTGATGAGAGCGTCCTTGCCAGGCTTGCCCTAATTAGGCGGCAGATTGAAGGTGTGAGCAGTTATATTGAAAATGCTGGGACGGCCCTGGACTCCCTTTTATCAGGAGTCGCCTCTTTAACAGATGCGGCTGAGACACTACGAAAATATGCGTCGGGTATTGAGTATTCTCCCGCCAGACTCGCAGAAGTGGAATCCCGTTTGGCCGAATTGGAAAAACTTAAACGTAAATATGGGCGAGATTTAGAAGGAATTGTTAAACTGAAAGATGAGCTTTCGAGAAATGTTTCGGGGGCGGATGATTTGACCGAGAGGATGGACGCTTTGAAAACGGAAGCGGATTCCTTACGCCAAAAATATATAGATTATGCAAGGCAGTTGACGGCCTGTAGACGTGCGGCGGCACCTCTCCTGGAACAAAAGGTAATGGGCGGATTACGACATCTTGCCATGGAGCGGACGAAGTTTTTAGCTTCAATAGAAACATCCAATTTAGAAGACGATGAGCCGGACCAGGACCTGTACTCGACGGAGACTTCAGATGACTCGGGCGGGGCACCTTTTTTTTCGCAGCACGGCGCCGATTACGTGGAGTTTCTGTTGTCTACGAACCCCGGCGAAAGTCCCAGACCTTTATCGTACGTGGCTTCGGGCGGGGAACTCTCCAGATTGATGCTTACTCTTCGCACTATCAATCAAGAAGATTCAATGGTCGGGACAGTGGTCTTTGACGAAATTGACGTCGGGATCGGTGGCAGAGTGGCGGAGGCCGTCGGCCATAGCCTGAAGAAAATTTCGGCCGAACGACAGGTCTTTTGTGTGACACATCAAGCCCAGATTGCTAAATTTGCCGACCACCATTTTCTGGTCACGAAAACGGTCGAACGTGAGAGAACAAGCACGAGTGTGACGGAACTTGACAGAGAGGAGCGTGTCAGCGAGTTGTCACGCATGATTGGGGGAGATGAGAAGGCTGAGAAAACACGCGAAGCCGCGCAGTGGCTGCTCGAAAATGTAAAGAGTTCAGCAGGGGGGCGGTCTAAAAATAAAAGGTGATTGGACGGCGTCACCCATCACTAAGGAAGAATCACCAAAGGGGAAGATTTTCTGTTACACTCAGTGCCCGCGGACAGTCACCGAAAGTTGAATGGATATGAAGGCGAGCGTTTACATAGAAACTCTGGGATGTCAGATGAACGTGGCAGACACGGAGCGGGCGGCCACGAGACTGCGCGAGGCGGGATATCAACTGACTGCGTCTCCGAATTCGGCTGACGTAGTCATTTTTAATACTTGTTCTGTGCGCGCACGTGCTGCTCAAAAGGTATTCACAAGGATTGGTGAGGTCAGAAAGTCCAGAGCCGGGGACGAGCCTAAGATAGGCATCATGGGGTGTGTGGCCCAGCTTGAAGGTGAATCGCTCTTTGATCATTCGTCCGCTGTAAATCTTGTGGTCGGGACGAGGGCTACGGACAGGCTTCCTTCGTTAATCGAGAACTCGCTTGAGGGCCGGCGAAAAACTATAGATTTGGGAGAGCGCGCCGAAGGGGAAGAGTGGAATGTATCCGCTGTCGAGCGACATTCGCCTCACGTGGCGTTTGTGCCCATCATTGAAGGCTGTAATAAATTTTGCACCTACTGTATTGTGCCCTTTTCGAGAGGCAGGGAAAAGAGCAGACCGGCGGCGGAGATTATAGCGGAAGTGGAGCGACTGCGGCGCGAGGGCTATCGAGAAGTTCATTTGATAGGCCAGAATGTCAACAGCTACAGACCCAGGACGGATGCCGGCCTGGAAGGTTTTGCGGGAGTCACGCCGTTTTCCAGGCTATTGCGGGCGGTGGCGGCCACGCAGATGGAGAGGATTAAGTTCACAACCTCTTTCCCGCGGGATTTTCACACGGACATTGTGGCGGCCCTGGACGAGAATGACAATCTTTGTGATTGGGTGCATCTGCCTGTACAATCCGGCAGCAATCGCGTGCTTCGCGGGATGCGAAGAGGTTATAAAGTAGAAGACTATTTAAATCGAGTAGAAGCTGTAAAAAATGCCCGGCGAAGGCTTTCATTGACAAGCGATATTATTATTGGGTTCCCAGGTGAGACTCCTGAAGAGTTTGAGGAGACTGTGAGCTTAGTCAAGCAATGTCAATATGATGGGCTCTATATCTTCAAGTATTCGGAGAGGCCGGGAACACCTGCCGCGGGGCTCGCTGATAATATTTCGAAAGAAGAAAAGGCCGCACGATTTTTAGCCTTGGAGGCGCTTCAAAAGGATATCCAAAAACGTATTTACGAGGGTTATGTCGGCCGGGAGGTCCGTGTTCTTGTGGAGGGCGAAAGTGCGAAATCTCAATCTGACATGACGGGCCATTCGACGTGCCATAAGGTCGTAAATTTTCCGGGAGATATTTCATTAATCGGCCAAGAGGTGCGTGTCAGTATAACCGCCGCGAAAGCCAATAGTTTGTACGGAGTAATGAGCAAGAACTGAAGTCGCGTTACTTGATGTAATAGATGAGGTAATGCTATGGAAATCGAAGTTAAAATTCGCGCTTTGATGATGGACCCGAACAGCGGCACTCCCATCATAATTCTTAAGGATGTAAATAGCGAGACGATGTTGCCGATCTGGGTCGGGGCTTATGAGGCTAACGCGATTGCGCTTGAGATAGAGAAGATTGCGCCGCAGCGCCCTATGACACATGATTTGTTGAGAAATTTGATTATAGAGATGGGCGCGCGTGTAAACAGAGTTGTAGTGACGGAGCTGCGTGATAACACTTTCTTTGCCGTAATTGAGATGAGTACGAATGACGGGGCGACGCTGATGTTGGATTCACGCCCATCTGACGCGATTGCGCTTGCTTTGCGTGCGGATTGCCCTATATTTGTTGATTTGGAAGTGATTAAGGCTTCACGTAATACCGTTGCGGGCGAGCAGGAAGGGGCGGAGGGCGACGAGGCCTTCGAGGAAGAGTGGCCGGATGTAATCGGCGAGGCCGGAGACCTTCCGATGTAAGGGGATTGTCGGGCGGTGGTTGCAAGCCGGAGCTGGTTTATTCATCCCACTGCGGGGGTGGGATTTTCGGGCTAAAACGTATGGTTATTGCAATCGCGAATCAGAAAGGTGGGGTAGGGAAGACGACTACGGCTATCAACCTGGCTGCCGCTTTCGCCAGACGCGGGAAGAGCGTCCTTTTGCTTGACTTAGACCCACAGGGTAATAGTTCCATCTCTTTTCTTGATCCTCAAACGGTTGATCTATCTGCTTACGAATTAATGATGGATGGCCTTGATAATTTCGAGAGGGCCGTTTATCACACGTCTGTCAAGGGGCTGGATATCATTCCGGCTCGCATTAGCCTGGCCAAAATCGAGTCAAAATTGGTAGGGGATTTCGACGCGCCATTTAGGTTGAAGGATCGTTTGGAGTCGCTTCGGCCGCTCTACGATATCGTGGTTATAGATACCCCGCCCACCTTAGGGTTGATAACGGTCAATGCGCTTGTCGCGGCCACGCACGTTTTGATCCCGATTCAATCATCTTATTTCGCTCTGGAAGGGACGGATGATCTGCTGGAAACGATTGAGAAGGTAAAAGCTCGCCCGAACCCGAATCTACAGGTCCTGGGGGTTGTCGTGACGTTGCACGACAAGAGAACCACGCTGGCCCGTGAAGTGTTCGAGCAGATACGTCGTGTGTTCGGTCCTAAAATGTTCGAGACGGTTATTACCAAAAGTGTACGGCTTGAGGAGTCGCCCGCTTATAAAGAATCTATTTTCACGTTCGCGCCAAGTTCTTCTGGTGCCAGCGAGTACGCGAAACTCTGCGAAGAGGTGATCAGCCGTGTCTAAAAGAGGATTGCCGTCGGGATTACGTATGCGCCACGACGCGCATTATGTGGAGGAGTTAGCGCAACATCGCCCCACACCCGTAGGGCGTATGATCGCGCTCGATAAGCTCGACCCTAATCCAGATCAGCCCCGCGTTGAGATAGGCGATCTGGCTGAGTTGACTGAGTCAATCAAGGAGAAAGGGGTTTTGGAGCCTCTGTTGGTCAAGCCCTCCAGGATAAGTGGACGCTGGATGATCATTGCGGGTGAGCGGCGTTGGCGCGCCGCGCGTGAAGCAGAGCTGCGGGAAGTGCCATGTATAGAGATGGATGTGGACGATCGTGCGGTGGCTGAAATCGCCTTGATAGAGAATATGCAGCGCAAAGATTTAACCCCCTGGGAGGAGGCCGACGGTTTACGGGCTTTATGCGAGCGGTTCGGCTACACGCACGAGGAGGTAGCCCGCAAGGTAGGGAAGAGTCGTAGTACCGTTACGGAAGCTCTTTCGATTTCCACTATTCCGGAGGACATTCGCGACCGATGTCGGCGCGCCGACATCGGGGCAAAAACCCTCTTGTTGGAAATCGTCCGACAGCCTGACGAAGAGTCAATGCGACAGCTTACGGAAGAGATTGCGTTGCGGGGGATGACCAGGGACGACGCCAGAGCCTCCCGTCGTTTACGAATGGGAGGGAGCGCTGCCGGTGGGGCTTCTTTAAAGCCTTATACGTTTCGATATGTGTCATCCGGGAAAGAGTTCAGGCTGGTGTTGCAGTTTCGTAAAACAGAAGTGGAGCGCCATCAGATTGCGGCCGCTCTTCGGGAAGCTGCCGAAAAAGTAGAGAGGGAGAGTTGAGTGGTTGCTCTTGGGCGGGTCCGATAACGTTCATGCTGTTTGTTACAAGAGGCACGATTTAAATAGAAATGGCCTGCTGTTAGGTTAGGGGTGGATTCAAGATCGTAATGATTGTTTCCTCTTTCTTTCATTTGCCGCCCGCTTCTGTAGTGATTTCCCCCATCTTTCAAGTGTTGGTTGAAGTGGCTTAAATAGGCGTGAGCGGACTGTATGTTGGCGTTCATGCCAGATGCGCAAGTATTTTTCCGTATAAGCCCTGACCGCCGACTCGATTTGTCCTCGTTTGATTGAGTGTCGTAACGTCAAGTAGTAATGCTGGCCGGCTAGAGAAAAAATAATTGCTGCCAGATTACCCTTAAATGATAGTCGTGGCATGATTCGCTTTAATAACGGCTTGGAGCGGGGAAGCAGAACGCCTGTAGCTATCTCAAGCCACGCAGCTTGCGCCCCTTGTTTGGGGTGATACAGCCCAGGCAGATCCGTGCGCTGTTGTAAATGCTTAACGCGTGGGTCACTGATACTGGTAACAAGTCTAATTCTTTCTACGCCGCGCAAGTGCTCCCGAGGTAGACATTCCAGAATCTTTTCAATTTGGCTTTGTGTCTTGGCGGGGAGGCGCAGGTTTTCTTCGATCTCAATTTTAATTGCCATATAAATTTACCTTCGGCCACCACTCTAGGGGATTGCTGCTAATAGGTCAAGAAAACCCGATTGATTATGGGCCCGCTGGGTCTGATAATATATATTACGCAAAGCCTTCATGTTTTCATGTAACAATCTAATGACGGCTTAGCTTTATTGAGATGTTGCCCTGTTTAGCTTTCAACTTTAAACCAATATCGTCCAAAAATCTACACTCCTTGACACCCTTGGTTATAGACTGCTACAGTACGCGGTCTTTTTGCTATAAGACTATCAAAGCTACACAAGGAGCCGAAAAGGTTGAATTCCGAAGGAAGTTATCTGTTTACCTCCGAATCGGTCACGGAAGGCCATCCAGACAAAATCTCTGACCAGATATCTGACGCCATTCTTGACGCAATCCTGACGCAGGACTCTATGGGCAGAGTTGCCTGCGAGACGCTAGTCACGACCGGCTTGGTGGTCATTGCGGGCGAAATCACTACCTCCGCAACTCTTGATTTTTCAAGAGTTGCACGTGAAACAATTAGAGAGATAGGTTACACGCGCGCTAAGTACGGTTTCGATTGCGACACCTGCAGCGTGCTGTCCGCTGTCGGAACCCAATCCCCAGACATAGCCATGGGCGTGGACACAGGGGGGGCCGGTGACCAGGGATTGATGTTTGGCTTCGCTTGTAACGAAACACCGGAATTGATGCCCATGCCGATCCAGCTTGCGCATCAACTAACCAAGCGGCTCTCAGAGGTGCGTAAATCCGGTGCTCTTCCCTATCTACGCCCGGACGGGAAATCACAGGTAACCATAGAGTACAGGGACGGACGGCCTTTCAGAGTTGAGGCGGTCGTCATCTCCTCGCAGCACGACCAGAATGTCTCGAATGAACAACTACGAGCCGAGATACTGGAGAAGGTGATAAATAGTACGGTCTCACCAGAATTGCTGGATAAAAACACGAAGTATCACATTAACCCTACGGGCAGATTCGTGACGGGGGGCCCACAAGGTGATGCAGGGCTGACGGGCCGCAAAATCATTGTTGATACTTACGGCGGCTATGCGCCTCATGGCGGAGGAGCATTCTCTGGGAAGGATCCCACGAAAGTTGACCGTTCCGCAGCATACATGGCCCGTTATGCGGCTAAGAACATAGTAGCAGCAGGGTTGGCCGAAAAGTGCCTGGTGCAGTTAGCCTACGCTATAGGCGTGGCAGATCCTGTTTCCGTTCTGGTTGATACAGGCGGCACGGGGCGTGTCAGTGAGGCCAAGCTGGCAAACCTGATTCGTGACCATTTCCGATTGACTCCTAAAGGAATAATCGAAGACTTAGAGTTACGCCGCCCCATTTACAGGCGGACTGCCGCTTACGGCCATTTTGGTCGTGACGAAGAAGGCTTCACTTGGGAGGAGACGGATAAGGCGGAGGCGCTACGCGAAGCGGCAGGCGTCTGATCATTTACATCTCACCAGATTTTAAACAATCACTTCAAAGGGGACACCTTAAATGTCTGCAAGTAGGTCGTTTGATTACGACATAAAAAATATTGACCTGGCCGACGATGGGAGGCGCAGGATCGAATGGGCCGAGCGCGAAATGCCCGTTTTGCGCCTTATACGAGAACGCTTCTCCGAGGAGAAGCCTTTAAAAGGGGTACGACTGATCGCCTGCGCGCATGTCACCACAGAGACGGCCAACCTCGTCAGAGCCTTGCAGGCCGGCGGGGCCGAATCCCTGCTGATCGCCTCTAATCCCCTTTCTACTCAAGACGACGTGGCAGCCTCTCTGGTCAGAGACTGGAATGTTCCAGTCTTCGCTATTAAAGGGGAAACTACCGAAACTTACAACAGGCATGTCCGCACTGCACTGGATTTTCACCCGGAAATCATAATTGACGACGGCTCGGACGTGGTCGCGACTCTGATTAAAGAACGCGGGCAACAGATGCAGGAAGTGATAGGCACTACCGAAGAAACGACGACGGGTATTGTGCGCCTGCGCGCCATGGAAGCGTCCGGGGTGCTGACGTTCCCATCCATAGCGGTAAACAACGCCCAGACGAAGCACTTTTTTGATAACCGCTACGGCACCGGACAATCCACGCTTGACGGAATCATACGCGCCACCAATGTGCTGCTAGCTGGCAGGACCATGGTAGTTATAGGCTACGGCTGGTGCGGGAAGGGCGTGGCACTAAGAGCACGCGGGATGGGTGCCAACGTGGTCGTCACAGAGATTGATCCTATTAAAGCCGTCGAAGCCGTCATGGACGGGTTCCGCATTATGCCCATCCTGGAGGCCGCCCCACTTGGGGATATTTTCGTCACAGTGACAGGCAACCGCCACGTCATTGACGGCCAGCACTTCGACTTGATGAAGGACGGGGCTATCGTCTGTAACAGCGGACATTTCGACCTGGAGTTGAACCTAACGGCGCTGTCAGAGATGTCTACCCAGCCCACACAGCTACGGCCTTACGTCGAGGAGTATGCGCTCAAGAGGAATGGGCACCGAATCATCGTTCTGGGTGAGGGGCGCTTGATTAACCTGGCGGCGGCCGAAGGACATCCGGCGAGCGTGATGGACATGAGTTTCGCGAACCAGGCTCTTTCTGTGGAGTATCTTATCCGCAAGAAGGGGGAACTGAAGCCTGGCGTGCACCTCCTGCCTCAAGAGGTAGACACGGAAATAGCCGGCCTCAAACTGCAAGCCCTGGGTCTTTCCATTGACACGCTCACCGCGGAGCAGTTGGAGTATCTCTCCAGTTGGGAGACGGGCACTTAGAATTTGAGGGCTGCGGCTTCAGTCTTCAGGTGCGTGTGCGGAACAGCAGGTAGAGGCCGGCGGCGGCGAAGACCAGCACGGGCGACCATGCGGCTACGAGCGGTGGGAGAAGCCCGTATTCTCCCATCTGCTGAAAACCTCCCGACACAGCCCAGAAGCCGAGCCCCAGGACGACCGCGAAGCAGAGCGCCAGGATAGCGCTCCTTTGCCCGAAGGAGAGCGCCAGGGGAATGCCTATCAAAGCCATGACGAAGACCCCGAAAGGCCCCGCGTACTTCTTTTGCAGGGCAACTTCGTATGGAGGCGCACTCCCGCCGCGCCTCCTGATCGTCTTTATGTAATCGCTTAAAGCGGTCGCGCTTAAATGCGAAGGCTTATCCACGGCTGGCTTAAACACCTCGGGCGGCTCGACCTGCGTCAGGCTCGCTTTCTCCTGCTCGCCCCAGCCCGCGCCCTCGAAATCAAGTGACACCACCGCGCGAAGCTCAGCGTGACCGCCCCCCTCACCCGTCCACCCCGCAGAGCGGCCGGTCACTATCTTTTGCAGATGGATACGGTCCGCGTCGAACTCGTAGACCACAACGTTTTTTAAGGAGTCACTGTCCTCGTATTGATAGGAGTACAGCCTCCCTGTTTCGGCAGATGCCAGCCACTGCCTGTCAAAGTCAACGGTCGCCCGCGTAACCCCACCACGAATCTGCGCCCTGAGGGTGTCTTGCCGTAGATTCGCCCGTGGCATCACACGCTCCTGAATGACCCAGAAGCAGACCGCGACCCCCGCGGTGAAGACAAGTCCCGGCAACATCAACCTGTAAGCGCTCTGCCCGCCCGCCCACCAGGCAATCGCCTCATTACGCCTGGCCATCAGCGCATAAGTCGCCAGCATGGCGAGCAAAATGCTGGCCGGGAGCAACTGGATGCTAACCAGAGGAAGCAGGAATAAAAGGTACTCGCCGACTGTCCGGACCCCGACTCCACGAATAATGATAAATCGCCACAGCTCAAAGAGCGTAAAAACCAGAAAAACCAGCACCAGAGAAGCGAACGCCACTGTAAAATTCAACACGACGGCGCGCAGCACACTCATATCCATCAAGCCCGGAAAGCCCCCCAGCCATCGCGCCTCACCCTGCGCTTCCCCACGACCCTGGCGCTCCGTCAAAGCCTGTGTTCTCCCCCTCCGCCAGACATCTTTCATTCTCCCCAGGAGCCTCCAGCGGCGTGCCAGCAACAGGAAGCCGCAGCACACTGTAACGAAGGACGACAGCCAGCCCCCCACGAAGGGAGGGACAGTCCCTGCACGTGCCATCTGCTCGCCGACCAACGTGAGCAGGTAGTAAAGGAGCATCACCAGCACGGAGAGTAATACACCCATCCCGCGTCCGCCTTTTCGGACGCTCATTCCCAGCGCGGCCCCTAAAAAAGCGAACAGCAGCGGCGACAGCGACAGCGACAGCCTTTTGTGCAACAAGGTCCTGGCTTCCCTGCCCTCCACCCCGCCCTTCGAAGCGGCGTAGGCGGACAGCGCGCGCAGACCCATTTCGCTCGGCCCTGCCTCCATTTCATCACGCCGTAGGCTGTCGAGCAGCTTCTTGCGCCCGGTCTCAAGCACGATTCGCCACTGTTCCAGGTGCTCTGTGGAGTACTGCCCATGGCCCCAGTTGCCGACCTTTGGCAGAGAGTTGAGCACCACATCGCTCAAGACCAGTTCCGACTGCTCACCCGCCGAATCAATACGGCCCGATCGCGCCGTCACGATTCTGATAGAGCCGTCCTTCATCTCTGTGTGCAGGAAAACCCTCTCCCATTGCCCGCTGTCCCTGTCTCCGTCACGCACATAGATGACGTAAACGGGAGAATCCGCGCGCTCGTCCCCCCTGGCCCCTATGACGCTGAATGAGCGCGGCTCGACCGGCGAGTCCAGTTTGTAAAGTGCCGCGCGCGCGCCCACGCGGCGCAAGGAGCGCGCAGCCCCCGGCGCCATCTCCAAATTGACGTAAAGCGCGGCGGCCGTTAAGAGCGCCCCGATCAGCAGAACGGGCCAGAGTTGCTGCCACGTGCCGACCCCCGCCGCGCGCATGGCTACTAGCTCGCTGTCGCTCCCCAGGCGGCTGAAGCCGATCAGGATGCCCGTCAATAGCGCCATCGGCAGTGTAAAGACGAGCACGTTCGGCAGCAGCGAGAGCGCCAGATCAAACACCATCCCGGGGGGGACGTTAGCGCCCATCAGTAGCTCGCCGAAACGGCCTGCCTGTTGTGTGAAAAGGATGGACGTCAGGAGCAGCAGGGACAGCAGCAGGTAAGGCACAACCGCGCTTATGATGTATCTTTCGATCAGCCTGCTGTTTGCGCGCATGCGGAAAAAATTCTCAGAAGAACTAAAAACCTTATCGGACCCGGCGGCCTACGCGGGTGGCCTGGTGGCAATAATTTCGCGATATCCCCTACCCTAAAGCCGCACGGCTGCGTGGCTGTCGTTCCAGGACACGCCCTATCAAGTCTTGAGAGAGTGCGGCCACCTCACCCATCACGGCCGCGTTTGCGTCCCGCGCGGAGGTGGCAAAATCGTGTGGCGAGAGGCGTTGTGCCAGGCGTAGCTGTTTGTACGCGGCCCGTGAGAGGTCTTTCCCCAAACGGTTGCTGCACGGGCCGCAGCGCGCGCGCAACTCCGCGTTGAGGTATATGTGCGGCTCCTCGCCTAACCCCTTCGAGCAATCCGCGCAGACGCGCATGTCCGGCAGAAATCCACCCAGCCTGAGCGTCCAAATCTCGAAATACCTGACGAACGATTGCAGATCTTCGGGTG
This sequence comes from uncultured Acidobacteriota bacterium, assembly GCA_963711585.1. GTDB lineage: Bacteria > Acidobacteriota > Blastocatellia > Pyrinomonadales > Pyrinomonadaceae > QHXM01. The sequence continues at coordinate 264,894 of CAVQEU010000009.1, forward strand.
CGCCCGCCAATGCCTCCACGACAGCCCGCACCATTCTGAAAAGTCTCTCGTTCGGCTCCTGCGGCGGCGCGAACTCCATCACCAGTTCACTCATATATGCCAGCGCCGCCACCGCTTCATTGCTGCTCGCCAGACCGAAAAAGGAACGAAGGATATCGACCTGCCGCAGTGAGACCAGCTCACGCCCTTCCTTCTCATAATAGGCCAGGGCGATAACCGTGAACGGCTCCAATCCCGCGCCGAATCTGCTCTTCAGTCGTCTGGCCCCGCGCGCAACCGCCCTCACCACGCCCGCCTGCCGCGTCAGACAGACCATGATCTTGTCCGCCTCGGCCAGATTATATGTTCGTAGAACTATGCCTTCTGTTTCGATTAATCCCACTGATTTATTTTAAATGATACTGAGCCAAGCTGAAGCGGGGACGTTATCGGACGCCGCCGGGTGGCTAGAAAGGGAGAAAGTAGAGGAGCCACGCGAGGGCCAGGCCGATCCCCATGAATTCCGCGAAAACCTTCAGGCCGTACAGCAGGCGCTCGCGCACATTGTCCCTTGCCACAACCCCGAAAACCAGCGCCACCATTAACGCGAAAAGCATCATTACCAGAAAATGGATCAAGGCTTCCTCCCAGCAGCTATGTCGAAGGCGTCCAACATCGCCAAATAATTGAGCAGTCCAGCCACCAGCAAAAAAGTGTTCCCGTACTCGAAGGTCGCCAGCTTCGCATACTCCGCCGCGTCCGAAAAACCAGTGTTCCCAGCCCAGCACAACAGGTACAGCACCCCTGTCCCCAGGTTGGCGATCATTGGCGGCAATTGTAATAACTGTGAAGCGCCTTCGCCGCCCCCCCCAAGGCCGAACAGGTGGCCGCCAAATAACAGCCCTATGATAAACATCCCGCACACAGCCGCAGCGATCACAAGCCCGCGTACCCATCTGCCTTGCAGGAAATGCCCTGCCCCTGGCACAGCCCACGCGGCGACTCCCATCCACCAGGCACTCGCGGGCGCTTTCGCGTGGGTCCCCGTCAAACTTCTGCCTTCTTTAGCTGCCAATGCTTCCTCCTAAATATTTTTCAACCCCTGCCGGTATAGCCTTCCCTCGTAGCGACCTCGTAGTCTCCTGGCAACACCAGCACACGTACGCGCCTGTATTCCCCGGCGGGCGCGCGCGGCTGCGGTTTATACGTGATTATATACTGCGTGCGTAGCTCCTCCGCGATGGCCTCATAAGCCGGGACCAGGTCCTCGTCCTTGAGCGGGAAGAAGACCCTGCCCCCAGTCCGCGCCGCCAGCCCCTCCAGGAGTTTCTCGGATTCGTCAATCATGCCCAGGAATCGAGCAATCTCGCGCTGGTCGTAGCCGCTGAACATCCTGCGAATCTTCGACGTGCCTGCTTTCTTCTCCAACTCCGCGCGTAAATTCGCCGTCAGGCTCACGACGTAGACCCCCGCGTCCACACGCCTGACGGCGTTCAGCGCGTCCACGAAACTGGCGCGCTGTCTTTCCGCAGTGTCCAGGCCGTCCGTCAGCAGAATGATTATGCGGCGGCCCTCGACTTTACTCAACTGCTCGCGCGCAGCCAGGTACAGCCCGTCGTAAAAGGTCGTGCGCAGGCCCGGATGGTAACGCCAGTCCAGAGACTTTTCCAGCGCGGCCAGGTTCGTCGCAGGCGTCCAATCCTGCAACAACTCAACGCGATCCGCGAACTGCACCACGCAGACTTTATCCTCCGCGAGCAGCCCCCCTATGAAGCGCTTGCCCGCCTCGCGTATGAAACGCATCTGGCTGAACACGCTGCTCGAAGCGTCCAGTAGAAGAACTATGTTGGCGGGGACGCGCTGTCGGTTGAAGCTGGTGATCTCCTGGCGAACGCCGTTGTCGAAGACGACGAACTTATCCTGCCCCAGCCCGCCCACCGGCACGCCCTCCAGGTCCCTGACCGAGACGGGCAATAAAATCTCCTCCGTCTTGATGCGCAGCACCTCGTCACCGTCCTGCGAATCCACAGGCTCCAACGTCCTGCGCCCACTCTGCCCGCGCGCTTCCCAACCGGCAGGCCAACACACGAAAAACACCAGCAGGCCGGCCACGCACGCTAAAGATCGTACAGCCGGCAAAGAGCGCACGGCCCGCCCGGCAGCCTTCCCGGCAGGAAACTTCAAGCCCTCTTTGTCACGGCCAAAGCTCAAGAACATAAACGCTCATCAGATGCGCCCGGAATCCGCGGAGTCACTTCCCTCACCTTCAAAGTTTTTTCTCCCCCGGACGCAACTCTACAGGCTTCGGAACACGGATTAACTATCACGCGCCTCTTCTTTTCTTTCAGAGTATTCCTGAAGTATTAAGCCTTAAACGTTGGGCGTCAAAGGAATAGTCCCCAGGCTCTTGTAGTAGCCACCCCGCGCGCACGGGCTGCATAGAAGCACGCCGTCAGCCCCCTGCGATTCGCGCCCGTCGTTTACTCCCTCGCCGCATTTCGCGCACGTGACGCGCATGCGCGGCCGGCCCGGCGCGTCCAGCTCGCCGTATTCTACTTCCACGCGCTCGACCCTGAACAACTCTGCCTCGTCCGCCTCCCTGTAGGCGCGAAACTGCCTCTCCTTTTTGCTCTCAATCTGCGGATAGCGCTCGTCAGCCAGAGCGCGCGACTCGTCCAACGCGACAACGCGCACGGCCTGACCGCTCTCCGTGTTGAAAAATGTCGCAGCCACCTTGCCGTAATCGAAATATTTCAGACTGCGCCGGCCCAGCCTGACTCCCGTCACGGCCCCCACGGCGTCCGCCATGCAGCGGTCTATCTCCACCCAGACTATCAGCTTTTTACGGTCCGCCCCGCGCGGGTCTTCGACGCCGACGAGCCTGCAACCCAGAAGCGCCATACGCACCCCCAGGAGCTGCCCCGCGCACAGGTGGCCGTGCAGACGCCCGCACTCCCCCAAAAGTTCGTCCAAAGATTCTTGCAAATAAGTACCCTCAGTAAAGCAGGAACTGCTCGCGTAATTCTTTAAACTTTTCCAGCTCCGCGGCCCACGAGTCCGCTATGCCTCCGGATTGAATCGCCGCGCTCAATCGCCTCGCGCAGCTTATTCGTCCCGGAGATTACGTCGAAAGGATTTTTGTCGTAGACGTATTCGTAGGGCGGCTCCTTCCAGCGAAATTGGTCCGTATAAAGCTCGTGTGCCACTTTAACTGTCGCCACGCCGACAATGACCGGCTCGAACACGCTCCTGTCCGTGACGTGTATCTGCACGCCGCCGCAGGTCACCCCCATATGTTTCTGAAACGTCGGCTGAAAGCCGCAGGCGCGGAAATAGACTCCCGGAAAATTCAGCCCGTTCAATTGCCCTGCGTACTCTTCGGGCTCTATGTAGGGCGCTCCGACCAGCTCGAACGGCCTGGTCGTACCGCGCCCCTCGGACAACTGCGTCCCCTCCACGTGGACCGTCCCCGGAAAGACCGTCGCCGAGTCGAGCGTCGGCATGTTCGGCGACGGCATCACCCAGGGGGCATCAGTCTCGTCCAGCCATAATCGGCGCGACCACCCGTCCATCGTGACAATTTCCAACTCGCAGTCTATGCCGAAGTGCTCGTTGAACAGGCGCGCCAGCTCACACACGGTCATCCCGTGTCGCGTCGCTATCGGGAATTGGCCCACGAAGGAGGCGAATTCCGGCTCAAGCACGGCCCCCGCCACCTGCTCGCCGTTAATAGGGTTCGGGCGGTCGCAAACGACGACGCGCTTGCCCAGGCGTTTGGCGACGCGCATGCAGTTAGCCAGCGTATAGACGAAAGTGTATATACGGCAGCCCACGTCCTGCATGTCGAAGACCAGCGCGTCCACCTCAGACAGCATCTCGTCCGTGGGCTCACGCGTCTCGGAGTAGAGTGAGTAGACAGGCAGGCCCGTCTGGCGATCCACCCCGTGCGCAGTCTCTACCATGTTGTCCTGAACGTCGCCGCGTATCCCGTGCTGCGGGCCGAAGAGCGCCGTCAACTCGACCTCCGCGTGCTCGTGAAAGAGGTCCGCGGCGTGCCTCAATTCGTGATCAACTGACGACTGGTTGCAGATCAGGCCGACGCGCGCGCCCTTCAGTCGCTCCCTAGCCTCTCTTAACAATTTTTCGACGCCCAGCACAGTCCGCACACCTTTGCCCACGCGCGTTGCTCCCCTCTCACTTTGAGCATAAGCAAGACTCATCGTTTCATTCTCCCCTGCTTCTTCTTTTTTAATCAGAAATCTCAACAGGCGTTATCGGACTCTGACGAGTCGCCGCGTTCGCGTAAGAACGCGCGGCGTCCACGAAGCTTGAGAAGATGGCTTGTGCGAAATCGTCGTCCCGCCAGCCTATCTCCGGGTGCCATTGCACGCCCAGCGCGAAGCGGTCGCCGCGCGGATCCTCCACGCCCTCCACCAGCCCGTCCGCGGTCCAGGCGGTCGCCACCAGTTCCCTGCCCAACGTCTCAAGCGCCTGATGGTGGTGGCTGTTGACGGGCATGGCGTCCATCCCGCCGGCCAGCCGCGATAAAAGACTTCCCTCCAATAATCGCACGCGATGCGAGCGGCGGTCGCGCGGCGCACCCTGCTGGTGCCTGATCGACTCGGGCAACTCCGTCCGTATGTCCTGTATGAGCGTGCCGCCGCGCGCGACGTTGAGCACCTGCATCCCGAAACAGATCGCCAGCAGCGGCAGGCCCAGCCGCTCCACCTCTTCGAGTACGAGGAGGTCCGTTTCGTCCTTAATAGGGTACACGCTCCCCAGCCCCGCCTGCGGCTCGCGCCCGTACCTTAAAGGGTCCACGTCGGAATCGCTGCCCGGTAGAAGTATCCCGTCGAGTTCCTCTACAACTGCACTCAGGTACTCCCTGCGCGGGATGAGACTGAGGTGGACCGGGAGCCCGCCCGCCGCCTCCACAGCCTCGCTGTAATCGCGCCCCAGATAGAAACGGTCAGTCTCCAACTCCAGACGCATCGTGATCCCTATGCGCGGCCTCTCACCTGCCATCACTACGCATTCCTCTCATCGAAAGTTATGTAAAACTCATTAGACCCGTCGAAGCCCTTGCCTCATATCATAACTCAAAACCTCCCCCGAGGCTCACAGCTCTTCCGCGGCGCGCACGACGGCTGCCTGACGTACCGCCGCTTGACTACGCTTACGCGTCTTCCTATAGTTCTTCACTACTGAAGATGAATAAAGAAAGATCAAAGGTGCGCAGCACGACCGTACTGCACGTGCGCCGCGGCGGCCACGTCGCGCTCGCGGGCGACGGCCAGGTCACACTCGGCGAGACCGTCATGAAGAGCGGCGCGCGCAAGGTCCGCCGCCTCTACAATGACCGCATACTGGCGGGCTTCGCCGGCGCGACCGCCGACGCCTTCTCTCTCTTGACACGTTTTGAAGGCAAGCTCGAACAGTACCACGGGAACCTGGAACGCGCGGCCATAGAGCTCAGCAAGGACTGGCGCACGGACAAAATCCTGCGCCACCTGGAAGCCTTGCTCGTCGTCGCAGACGAAAAGAGTTCTTTTCTGCTCTCAGGTAACGGCGACGTCATCGCGCCCGACGACGGCGTGCTCGCCATAGGCTCCGGCGGCTCCTACGCCCTGGCCGCCGCGCGCGCCCTGGTCGAGCACACGGAAATGTCCGCCCGCGACATAGCCGTCAACGCCCTGCGCATCGCCGGCGAAATTTGCATCTACTCGAACACGAATATTATCGTCGAAGAATTATGAAGAGCAGTTTTCAGTTTTCAGTTTTCAGTTTCCAGCAAAGACAAGTTGCTGATTCACTGAAAACTGAAAACTGAAAACTGAAAACTGAACCAATGGTTATCTACCTGTCAGGCGAAGTGGACGAAGAGTCGCGACTTGATGAGATGACGCCGCGTCAAATCGTTGCGGCATTGGACAAGCACGTCGTGGGCCAGCGAAACGCCAAGCGCGCCGTCGCCATCGCGCTCAGAAACCGCGTGCGCCGCCAGAAGCTCCCACCCGAGATGGCCGTGGACGTGATGCCCAAGAACATCATCATGATCGGCTCGACCGGCGTCGGCAAGACGGAGATCGCGCGCCGCCTCGCGCGCATGTCCAACTCGCCTTTCCTCAAAGTCGAAGCCTCCAAGTTCACGGAGGTCGGCTACGTCGGCCGCGACGTCGAGAGTATGATCCGTGACCTCACGGAGATTGCCGTCGAGATGACGCGCGAGGAGAAGGTCGAGGAGATAGCGGAGAAGGCCGAACTCAACGTCGAGGAGCGAATCCTGGACCTGCTCCTCCCGCCCCCTAAATCCTCGCTCTCCGCAGGCTACTTCGATTTCGACGCGCAGGACGAGACCGAAGCGCCCGCGACCGAAACGTCCGAGCGCGACGACAATTTCCAGCGCACGCGCGAAAAACTCCGTTCGCAGTTGCGCTCTGGCAAGCTCGATAACCGTCTGGTGGAGATCGAAGTCCGCGAAAAGAGTTTCCCGACGATTGAACTGGCCGGGCCTCAGGGCGTCGAAGAGATGGGCATCAACATGAAGGACATGCTCGGAAGCATGTTTCAGGGGCGCACCAAGCGCCGCAAGATGCGCGTGGACGAGGCCATGGAGTACCTGATGCAGGAAGAGGAGGAGCGCCTGATCGACATGGACCAGGTCGCGCGCGCCGCGCTCGAACGCGTCGAATCCTCCGGCATCATCTTTCTGGACGAGATAGACAAGATCGCCGGTCGCGAGGCCGGCACCGGCCCGGACGTTTCGCGCGAGGGCGTGCAGCGCGACATCCTGCCCATCGTCGAAGGCACGACCGTCAACACGCGCTACGGCATGGTCAGGACGGACCACATCCTCTTCATCGCCGCCGGCGCCTTCCACGTCTCCAAGCCCTCGGACCTGATCCCTGAACTACAGGGGCGCTTTCCCATCCGCGTCGAGCTGGAATCGCTGACCATTGACGACTTCAAACGCATCCTGACTGAGCCGAAGAACGCGCTCATCAAACAGTACCGCGCGCTGATGGAGACCGAAGGCGTCGAGTTGGAGTTCACGGAGGACGCCATCGAATCAATCGCCAACTTCGCGGCGCGCGTCAACGAGCAGACCGAGAACATAGGCGCGCGCCGGCTGCACACGATCATGGAAAAACTGCTCGACGAAATCAGCTTCGAGGGCCCGGACCTGGAGCCCAAGAAGCAGCGCTTAGATGCCGCTTACGTCTCGCGCATGCTCTCCGAGACCGTCAAGGACCAAGACCTCAGCCGGTACATTCTGTGAGAAAGGGACTCAGACCTGAAGACAGAAAGCGGAAGGCGGAAGGCGGAGGGCATAGGAATTTGGCTTACCTTCCGTCCGCGCGCAACCTTCTGCCTTCTGCTTTCCGCCTTCTGCCTTCTCTCTCTTTCCGCCTGCGGCAAGCGTCGCCCGCCGCAGCCCCCTGTCGAGCGCATCCCGCAGCGCACGGAGTTGCTTTCGGGGGCGCAGCGCGGCAACCAGGTGATCTTAAGTTGGCCCGCGCCGCGGCGTAATGCCCCGGACGATAGCGTCCAGAGCATCCGCCGTATAGACGTTTACCGCCTGGCCGAAAATCCTTCCGCGCCCCTGGCGCTGACCGAGGAGGAGTTCGCCGCGCGCTCCACGCTCATTGGCTCGATTAACTACGAAACCATAAGCACGGCCGGCGACGCCATCGTCTACGTTGACACGCTTGAGCTGGCGGGCCAGCCCACGCGCCTGCGCTACAGCGTGCGGTATGTCAACGCCGCAGGACAGCGCGCCGCCTTCTCCAACTTCCTGCTGGTCGAGCCCGCCGCCAAAATCGCCGAACCGCCGACGCTCACGGGTAGAGAGTTGAGCGCCAACGCCATCACGCTGACGTGGAATCCACCGTCCGCCAACATTGACGGCTCGACCCCTGTTAATCTTCTGGGCTATAACGTCTACCGCGTGGAGAAATCACAGACGGAGGTCGGGCAGACGCCCATTAACACTACCTTAGTGACCGCGACGCGCTACAGCGACCAGACTTTCCGCTTCGGCGAAGAGTATAACTACGTGGTCCGCTCTGTCTCGCTCGGCACGGGCGGGACCCAGGTCGAGAGCCTGAACTCCAACGCCCTCGCGGTCGCCCCTCTCGACACGTTCGCGCCCTCCGCCCCCGGTAGAATATCCATCGCCCCCGCCCCAGGCCGACTGGCCCTGTTCTTTCCGGCAAACCCCGAGCGCGACGTGGCGGGCTACCTGATTTACCGCTCGATTGATCCCGAGCTGCCTAAGGATGGCTGGACTAAACTGACGCAGAATCTTCTGACGCGCACGACATTCACGGACGAAGCTGTCGAATCCGGCAAAAGGTACTATTATTATGTCGTTGCGGTTGACGCCGCAGGAAATATTAGCGCCCCGTCGGACGTGGAGTCTGAAACAGCACCATGAAACTCTGTCGCTTCAAACATCAAACGCTCCCGGAGCCGCACTACGGCATTATCGAGGACGATTCCGTCCGTCCGCTCATTGACGCGGACGCTTTCGGCACTCGCCCGCGTGCGCACTCCGACCGAATCCCCCTTTCAGAAGTAACACTGCTGGCCCCCGTCACGCCTTCCAAGATCGTCTGCGTCGGGCGCAACTACATGGAGCACGCGGCGGAATTGGGCAACCCCATGCCCTCCGAGCCACTCCTTTTTCTGAAAGCCCCATCAGCCATCATCGCCTCCGGCGAAGCAATCCGACTCCCAACCGAGTCTGTTCAAGTAGAACATGAAGGAGAACTCGGGGTCGTTATCGGACGCTTGGCGTCTAAACTCTCCGCTGACCAGGACCCTTTGAGTTATGTACTGGGTTACACGTGCGTCAATGATGTCACTGCGCGCGACCTACAGCGCAAGGACGTACAGTTCACACGCGCCAAGTCCTTCGACACTTTCTGCCCTGTCGGCCCCTACATCGCAACGGACATCAACCCGTTGGACACGGCCGTCACCACGCGCGTCAACGGCGAGGTCAAGCAGAGCGCACGCACTTCGGCGATGGCTTTCTCTGTCGCCTATTTGCTGCGCTACATTTCCGGCGTGATGACCCTGCTCCCCGGTGATCTGATCGCCACTGGAACGCCCGCGGGCGTCTCACGCCTTTCCGACGGGGACGTTGTCGAAGTCGAAGTCGAAGGCGTAGGAGTCCTGAGCAATCCTGTGAGCGGCAGTTCCGAAACTGATACTGAAAAATGACAGTTGCCTGCCATTTTTTGAAGGAGACACGAGATGAAGTTCTTTATTGACACGGCGAATTTGAATGAGATTCGTGAGGCTGCGGAGCTTGGCTTGATTGACGGGGTGACTACCAATCCTTCCCTGATCGCCAAGGAGGGAAACGTAGAGTTCAAGCAGCACATCGCGGCCATCTGCGAGACGGTCCAGGGCGATGTCTCCGTCGAAGTCACCAGCCTGGACGTGGAAGGCATGCTGCGAGAGGGGCGCGAGTATGCGAAGATCGCACCCAACGTCGTGGTCAAATGCCCTTTGACGATTGACGGCCTGAAGGCCACCAGGCGTCTGACAGACGAAGGCACGAAGGTCAACGTCACGCTCTGTTTTTCAGCCGCGCAAGCCATTCTAGCGGCCAAGGCCGGCGCGGCCTACATCAGCCCTTTCCTGGGCCGCCTGGACGATATAGGCCAGAACGGACTCGACCTGCTCGCGGAGATAGTCGAAATCTACGACAACTACAGTTGGAAAACGGAGGTCCTGGCGGCGAGCATACGCCACCCCATACACGTGATCGAGGCGGCGCGCATGGGGGCGCACGTCGCCACGCTCCCCTTCAAAGTCATAGAGCAGCTCGTCAAACATCCGCTCACAGACAAGGGCTTGGAGCAATTTCTGGCCGACTGGAAGAAGAGCGGGCGCTGACTCTTAACAGATAACTTTAACTTTTGTCGCCGCGCCGACTTCTCACGTAATACGTGAGCCGTGGTGATCGAGGGGTTGTTGCGGGCAGAGAGCCTGGGGGACAGCTTTGATGGAGACCGGGAAGCAGGCCATAACGGTTCGGACCTTTAAGTATGACGGAACCGATCACCGCAGTTGGCGCGCGCACGTTTCTAAACAAGAGGATTCCCTGATCGTCCTGGACGCTAAATTCGAAGAGGAGATTCGCCACCCGCTGCTCGGGACAGTCGCCCGCGAAACCTTGAGCATTGAATATTACTGGCTGGATCGCTGGTACAACATCTTTCGTTTCGTCGAGCCGACGGGCCAGTTGCGCAACTTTTACTGCAACGTCAACGTGCCCCCTGTCCTTCAGAAAAATGTCCTGAGCTACATTGATCTGGACATGGACGTGCTGGTCGCGCCGGATTTTTCCTACAGCATACTCGACGAAGACGAGTTCGCAGCCAACGCGGCGCGTTTTAATTACCCTGCGGAAGTTTTACTCAAATCACGCATGGCGTTGGAAGAGTTGATTACACTGATTAAGGCGCGCGCCTTCCCTTTCAACGACTTCAAGTAAAACTTCAACTCCGGGACAGTGTCAGCCTAGATTATGACCTCAAAGAAAGAAAAGTCAGCCGCACCGACGAAACTGGAACGTATGAGGGAGCGTGTTGGCAGCGCTGAAGCCGGCGGCGGGCTTGCGCGCATCGAGAAACAACACGCTTCCGGCAAGATGACCGCCCGCGAGCGCCTTGATTTCCTGCTGGACGAGGGGACGTTCGAGGAGTTCGACAAGCTGGTCGTTCACCGCTCGCGCGATTTCGAGCTGGATAAACAATTGTACGCTGGCGACGGCGTCGTCACGGGCCACGGCCTGGTTGACGGGCGCAGGGTGTTTGTCTTCGCACAGGATTTCACGGTTTTCGGCGGTTCCCTTTCAGAGACACACGCCGAGAAAATCTGCAAGGTGATGGACCTGGCGCTCAAGGTCGGCGCGCCCGTCGTAGGCTTAAACGACTCGGGCGGCGCGCGAATCCAGGAAGGGGTCGTCAGCCTGGGCGGCTACGCGGATATTTTTCTACGAAACACGCTCGCGAGCGGCGTCGTCCCGCAGATTAGCTGCATCATGGGCCCTTGTGCGGGCGGGGCCGTTTACAGCCCCGCGATCACGGATTTCAACGTGATGGTGAAGGACACCTCTTACATGTTCATCACGGGGCCTGACATCATCAAAACTGTGACCCACGAGGACGTGACGAAAGATGAGTTGGGCGGGGCCATGACTCACAACCGCGTCTCCGGCGTCGCACATTTCGTCGCGGATTCGGACGAGCACGCGCTCAGAATGGTGCGTGAGCTTCTCTCTTTCATCCCGTCAAACAACATGGATGACCCGCCGGCCGGCCCCACGACGGACCCGCCTGACCGTGTTGAAGAGAAGCTCAACACAATTGTCCCCGAATCGAGCAATCAGCCTTACGACATACGCGAGGTCATCAACGTGGTCGTGGACGAAGGCTATTTTTTCGAAGTTCACCAGCACTTCGCCCCGAACATTGTTGTCGGTTTTGCACGCCTCGGCGGGCGCTCCGTCGGCATCGTCGCCAATCAGCCGGCTTACCTGGCGGGCGTCCTCGACATAGACGCCTCCGTCAAAGGCGCTCGCTTCGTACGCTTCTGCGATTGCTTCAATATTCCGCTCGTCACGTTCGAAGACGTGCCCGGCTTCCTGCCCGGAGTCTCGCAGGAACACGGGGGCATTATCCGGCACGGAGCGAAACTGCTCTACGCTTACGCCGAAGCCACAGTGCCGAAGGTGACTGTCATTACACGCAAAGCCTACGGCGGGGCCTACTGCGTGATGGCCTCGAAGCACATACGCACAGACATCAACTTCGCCTGGCCGACCGCCGAAATTGCCGTGATGGGAGCGGAAGGGGCCGTGGGATTACTTTACCGGCGCGAGTTGGCGGAGGCCGTAGATTCGGAGGCCGCGCGCAAAGCCCGCGTCGCGGAGTTTGAGGAGAAATTCGCCAACCCTTACGTCGCGGCTGAACGCGGATTCGTGGACGAAGTGATAGAACCTTCCCTCACACGGCCCAAGCTCATACGAGCACTGGCGCTTCTTCAGAATAAGCGCGACACGAATCCGCCTAAAAAGCACGGTAACATTCCTTTGTAGGGAATGAGCTAAAGAATCACTTGAGCTAAAAGAGCAAGGCCGGGAGAAGATTCAACTTTCTCCCGGCCTTCTTTATTAATGTCTGAACGCAGTTTTTAAGAGGCGCGCTGCCCTGCCGCGGCCGGCTTGTCCCCACGCAGAAGTTCAAGTGCTTTCTTAAGCTGTGTGTCCTCCTGCTGCTTCGGCGAAGAGGTATCGGGGGCGACCTCGCGCTTGTCGTTTTGCTGATTCGGCTTGGCGACAGGGTCGTCGTCGTTGCCGGTCAAGTCCTCCGGGTCAATCGGCTCCAGGACTTCGGGGCGCTTTACTTCGACGGTCGGAACAACGCCCGATTTCGCGCGATCTTCGCCCAGAAAAGGCTTGCCCGTGGCGGAGGCCCATTTGATGGTCGTCAGCAGCAGGCCGTCGCCGTTGCGCAGGGTGAAGAGTTGCTGCTCCGCACCCGCGCCGAAACTCTTCTCGCCGACCACGTCGCCGCGCTTGCGCTCGACCATTGCCGAGGCGATTATTTCGGCCGCGCCCGCCGTCCCAGGGTCTATCAGGGTCACGACCTGACCGTTGAAAATAGTCTTTTTGGCTTCGGCCGCGAAAGTCTTCAGCACCTTGCTCTCACGTCCTACGGTCTGTGCCAGAACGCCTTCCTTGATAAAGAGCCTGGCGACTTCCACTCCCTCGTCCAGCGACCCGCCCGCGACGTTTCTCAAGTCAAGCACGATCTTCTGCGCGCCCTGTTTCATCAACTCCTGTAAGCGCGCCCGAACGTCGCTCGCTTCGCCTTCCGCCAGACTGTTGACGCGCAGGATACCTATCTTGCCCGCCTCCATGTGCGCCTCGGCCGGCGGCGCTTTGAATGTCCCGCGCTTGACCGTCAGCGTCAGCGGACGCGCGTTGGCGCGCAGGATGCGCAGTTTGACTTCAGTGCCCGCGACGCCGTCCAGCAACTGCCTCGCGTCATAAAGCGAAATGTCGCGCGTGGCTTTGTTATCAATGTACTCTATGATATCGCCCGCGCGTACGCCCGCCTGATCCGCTGGCGAGCCTTTGATCGGGGCTATAACGTAAAGATAGGAAGAGACCTGCGAAAGCTCCGCGCCGATGCCGACCTGATTGTCTTTCGCCCCGTCGCGGTAGTCGCGCACCTGATCCGACGTCAGGTAGGTCGAATACGGGTCCAGGCCGTAGGCCAGGCCGCGCAACGCCCCCGCGCGGACTTTCTCCATGTTCGGCTCGTCCACGTAGTCGTTCTGTATGTGTTGCAGCACGTTCTCGAAGATGCGCAGTTGCGCGCCAGGGTCGTTGGTCGGCTGCTGCGCCCGCGTGGAAAGCCACCCGCCGAGGACGGCGTAAAGGGCTAAAAAGGACGAGAAGACGATCAGGGCGAATTTGGTGCGGAATGACATTCGGTAAACCTCTTGAGAGAAAACCATCGCTAACTACATGGAGCGTGCGCCGATGGCCTTAGCTTTCACGCTCGCGTATCATAACAGCGGCCGGACGAGCCAAGCAAGCCACGCTGTCCGTTAAGCTTGGCCCATTTCATGCACGGCGGAAGCGAATTGCCAAAGGAATCTACGAACGAAACCCCGGACGAGTTCGGCGTCCGCGCCGGAAGGCCGGCCGGGCGGCTCCTGGCGCTCGACCTGGGCGAGAAGCGCGTCGGCGTCGCCGTCTCTGACGAGCTACAACTGACGGTTCGTCCCCTTCCCTTCCTGCGTCGCACAAACTGGAAACAACTCCTGGGCGCTGTGGCCGATTTGCTTCAGCACTTTGACGCACGAGCACTGGTGATTGGTTTGCCGCTCAATCTGGAAGGCACGGAGGGCGAGGCCGCGAGCCATGCCCGACGGCTCGCGCGCAATTTCGCGCTCTCGCTTCACGTCCCCGTCTTCCTACAGGACGAACGACTCACTTCGCGCGAGGCGGAGGAGGCTTTGCGCGCCGAAGGGCATCGCGATGAAAGTCTACGCGAGCGCGTTGACAGCGAAGCTGCCGCGATTATTCTTCGAGATTACCTTGCCGAATCCGCGGAAGAACGAGACGCCGGGCAGTTGGCTCGGCCCCGGCAGGAGAGTTAAGCTATCAAGCAGGAAAGGAATCAGAGGAGTCTCATGGTGAACGAAAAGAAGCGCGCTCTCATAGTGGTTGACGTGCAGAACGATTTTTGTCCGGGAGGTGCGCTGGCCGTGCCGAACGGGGATGAGGTTGTCGCGCCTCTGAACGGCTTGATCGAGGAGTTTCTACAGCGCGGCGAGCCCGTCTTCAAGAGCCGCGACTGGCACCCTGCACGCACGAAACACTTCGCGGACTACGGCGGCACCTGGCCCGTACACTGCGTGCAGGAGACGCACGGCGCGGAGTTTCACGCGGAGTTGATAGACGACCCGCAGATAGAGGTCGTCTCCAAGGGCATGGGCGACGAGGACAACTACTCAGCCTTCGACGGGACGGACCTATCCACACGTCTGCGCAGGCAAGGCGTCGAAGAGGTCTGGGTCGGCGGCCTCGCCACGGACTACTGTGTCAAGAACACTGTGCTCGACGGACTGAAAGAGGGCTTCAAAGTCAAAGCCCTCGTCAACGCGATGCGCCCCGTCGAGCTTCAACCCGGCGACGGCGACCGCGCCATCGAGGAGATGCGCCACGCGGGCGCGGAAGTTATTTAAAACAGTGATAAGTGATGAGTGATAAGTGATGAGTAAAAGCTTTTCACTTATCACTCATCACTTATCACTTATCACTGCTCTTATGGGTACACTGAACATTGACCGTTATCACGCAGCGATGGGCGACGCGTCTTACAAGGACGTGGCGCGGCTGCGCGGGAAGCGCTTGAGCGAGGCGCTTGCGACCTTTTACGTCACACAGCGGAAGCTCAAGTTCGCGCCGTGCCTCGGCCACGAGCGACTGGTGCGCTCGCTGATTGAGAGCCAGATTGACCGCCCGCGCGTGCGCTTTCTCGAACAGGACCGCGGCGGACTCAACCTCTTCGCCGACGCCATCGAGGACATGCACTTCGTCGGCGCGGTGCGCGCTGTCCGTCCCGCCACCATCGTCTTCGCGCAAGAGCCTTTCGCGGACATCACCGGCCCATTCGGTCTGACACAGGCGCAGGAGATTAAGTTCGAGCACGCTTTCGACCTGCCCATGACGACCGCGAGCCTGGCTATGCAGTTCCGCATGGCCGCGGGGAATCGCTGGCTCTCTGATTTCAGTTTGCGCCGCAACGGCGACATAGAGCGCGCCGTCGAAGTCGCCACCTACGCGTTCATTGGAGGCTTCAACGACACGTCAAACATGGAGGCCGCGCACCGCCTGGACATCCCCGCGGTCGGGACCGAGGCTCACTACTGGCAGCAGTCTTACATAGAGTTCATGACCGAGCCGGAGACGGACCCGCGTACGGGCAGGCCCAAACATTTCGAGCAGGTCGCCTTCGAGCGTTGGCTCGACGCCAACCCGAACGGCACGACCCTCCTTCTAGACACGATTGACGTTTACATGGGGGCCGTGCACGCCGCGCTCGCGGCGACTTCGACTGAAGCGCGCCGACGCGCCTTCAAAGGTTTCCGCGTTGACTCCGGCGACCTGGCGAAACTCGGTGCGTGGTGCCTGGACTTCTTCGAGGCCAACGGGCTCACAGGGCTCATGCCGATTCTGACCGGCGACCTGGACGTGTTGAAAGTTCGCAACATTGTCGAAGAGTTCCCGCGGGCCGCGGGCTTCGGCATTGGGACCAAGCTTTCGAGCGAGGTGTCGCGCATCGCCGGCGTCATCTTCAAAGAATGCGTGATCGAAGGCCGCCCGACACTCAAAGCTTCAAACTCGCCCGACAAGACCACGCTCCCCGGCCGCCTACAGATCTTCCGCGGCTCGGATGAGAACGGGAACTACGCCGGGGACGTTATCGGACTCGACGAGGAAGTGGTCCAGATTCCGGGTGCGGTCAGCGTCGAGCGCCTGCTGGTTCCCTTCTGGGAGAACGGGCATCACGACGCGATTCCTTCCATCACGAAACAGAAGGCGTTTGTGGAAGAGCAGCGCGCGCGCTTTAAGGATTTGAACAATTACCCGTGCACGCTCAGCGACCGCCTGCGCACCTTGCGCGACGAGTTGACTGCGAAGATGCGCGAAGATAGTTCCGGCTGGCAGGAGGTCTTGAGCGTGCCGCCGCGGCTTTCGAAAGAACTGGGGGGAACGGATGAGCTCAAACGAGGTGCGTGAAAAATTCGGGCGGCGCATACAGCGCTGCTACGGCTGCTTTGTCGCCTTTTATTTGAAGGACATGTACCTCGGCGAAGACGCCACTTACTATTGCGAGAACTGCAAGGACGATTCCATGTTCCACTTCGACGACTTTTCAAGCGTCCTGGACATCTCGCAACTGCCGAGCATGCGCGCGGACGACGACCAGCCCTGACCTCTCGCACATTACGACATGACCGGACACTGGCCCAAAACACTCCCCGTCACGCAGGTCAGGGTCGCGCGCCCGACCGCGCGCCTGGACGAATTGGTCCGCTTTTACCGTGACGGCCTCGGCCTCGAAGTCATAGGCTCCTTTGAAGGCCACGCCGGATACAACGGCGTCATGCTCGGTCTGCCCGGCCGCGAGTATCATCTCGAATTCACTTCCCACGACGAGGGCAGCCCCTGCCCCGCCCCGACCAAAGACAATCTGCTCGTGCTCTACATCCCTGACCGCGAAGCGATTAATCAGTTGACCGCGCGTCTGAACGGACTCGGCTATTCGGCCGTCCCTCCAGAGAATCCTTACTGGGAAAAAGACGGGACGACTTTTGAAGACCCGGACGGGTGGAGAGTGGTTTTGATGAACACGAGCGGGATATGATTTTCGCCGGGCTTTCGTCTTCACGAAACTACGACCCGCGCCGGTCGCACTGCGCTGCCACGTTGTGTATAATGCGGCCCGTCTCCATAAAATTCATCTCGTCAAAGTTCAGGAGTTTTCGCGAAATGAGATTACTGATAATCGGCTCGCTCCTGCTCTGCCTGCCCCTCGCCGTGGCCGCGCAACGTCGCCGTGGTCAGCCCGCGTCGCAGCCCAAAGAGCAGAAGCTGTTTCCGTATCAATACACGATTGACGACCTCCCGAACGGGATGCGGCTCGTCACAGTGCCGACAGACTATCCGAACCTGGTCGCGCTCTACATCGTCGTCCAGACCGGCTCGCGCAACGAGATTGAGCAGGGCAAGAGCGGCTACGCGCACTTCTTCGAACACCTGATGTTTCGCGGCAGCGAGAAGTACACGGCCGACCAGCGCGAGGCCATCTTCAAGGCGGCCGGAGCGGAGACTAACGCTTACACCTCCGACGACCGCACCGTCTACCACGCCACCTTCTCTAAAGAAGATTTGGACAAGATTATGGAGATGGAGGCCGACCGTTTTCAGCGCCTTAAATATTCTCCCGAACAATACAAGACCGAGGCCGGCGCGGTGCGCGGCGAGTACGACAAGAACAGCGCGAGCCCCTTCTCCATGCTCTACGAGAAGCTGCGCGAGACCGCCTTCAAGAAGCACACCTACGCGCACACCACCATGGGCTACATCAAAGACATAGAGGACATGCCCAACCAGTACGATTACAGTTGGCAGTTTTACAACCGCTACTACAGGCCCGAGTACACCACGGTCGTTATCGTCGGCGACGTGAAGCACGACGAAGTGTTGGCGATGACGAAGAAATACTTCGGCGACTGGAAGCGCGGCAACTACGTCCCGGACATCCCCACGGAGCCCGAGCAGACGGCCCCGCGCGAGGCGCACGTTGACTGGGCCTCGCCGACGCTGCCCTACCTCGCCGTGGCCTTCCGCGGCCCGGCTTATTCGGATGAGGCGAAGGACAAAGCTGCGCTGGACTTACTGGCCTCGGTCGCTTTCGGCGAGAACTCAGACCTTTACCAGAAACTCGTGCTTGAGGAACAGAAAGTTGACTTCATCAGCCCTTCGTTCGACGACCAGGTGAACGGCGAGCTGTTCTCCGTCTTCTCGCGCGTCAAGGAAGAGAAGGACGTGGCTTACGTCCGCGACCAGATTCTAGCGACCTTCAAGCGCTACACGACCGAATTGATTCCGCAGACTAAGCTCGACGCGACGCGCTCGCGGCTGCGCTACGGCCTGGCGCTTCAGATGAACAGCTCCGAGGCGATTGCCAGCACCCTCGCCCCGTACATCTCGCTGCGCCGCACGCCCGAGACGATGAACAAGCTCTTCGCGCTCTACAACCAGCTCACGCCCGAAGACGTGCGCTCGACCGCGAACAAATATTTCGTTGACCGCAGCCGCACCGTCGTCACCCTCTCGACCAAGGGCAAAGGAGGTGCGGAATAATGAGACCGAATCGCTTCACGCAGCTTCTTTTGATTGTTCTTGCGCTCGCCCTCGTGGGCCAGGTTGTTTTGGCACAGCAACCACCCGAGGAGGAGATCAAGCCGCCCACGGCAAAGAAAGGCAAGCCGCCCGCGGAGAGGAACAAGCCGCCTACAGGGAGTTCAGATTCGCGTATAAAGCCGCCGACCGGGGCCGCACAAAATATGAGTATGAGAAGCTCTCGCCCAGCGGCGGCCGGTGCGGTCGCCACCGTACTGCAACCCAACCGCTCGCCGCTCGTCAGCTTCCGCATTCTCTTCATGACGGGCTCGGCCGCGGACCCCGAAGGCAAGGAAGGCGTGGCGGCCCTGACCGCCGCGATGCTCGCCGAGGGCGGCTCGCGCAAGATGTCTTACGACCAGATTCAGGACGCCTTCTACCCGATGGCGACGGATTTCGACTACCAGATTGACAAGGAGATGACGGTCTTCGCCGGCACGACGCACCTGGACAATCTGGACCGCTACTACTCAATCATCAGCCAGATGCTTCTCGACCCGGGCTTCCGCCAGGAAGATTTCACGCGCCTCAAAACGGACGCGATCAACTTCCTGAAAGTCTCGCTGCGCGAGGCCAACGACGAGGAACTGGGCAAGGAGCAGCTTTATAACACCATCTACGCGGGCCACCCTTACGGGCATCACAACGTGGGGACGCTGACCGCACTTGAAAAGCTCACGCTTGATGACGTGCGCGCCTTCTACAAACAGAACTACACGCGGGCCAACCTCGTGCTCGGCCTGGCCGGCGGCTACCCGCAGGCGTTCGTCCGCAAGGCCGAGACGGATTTTGCAAAGCTCCCGGTGGGCAGGCGTATCAAGATTGACTACGACGCGCCCACGCTCGCCACGGGGATGCGGATAGAGATCATCAAGCGCGACACGCGCTCGACGGCCATCTCGCTCGGCTTTCCCATAGAAGTCACGCGCAAGGACAAGGACTGGCCCGCGCTCGCCGTCGTCGCCTCCTACTTCGGCCAACACCGCTCCTCGAACAGCTACCTTTACCAGCGGCTGCGCGAGTTGCGCGGTTTGAATTACGGCGACTACGCCTACATCGAATACTTCCCGCGCGGCATGTTCCAGTTCCAGCCGGACCCGAACCTCGGCCGCCAACAGCAGATTTTCCAAATCTGGATTCGCCCCGTCGAACCACAGAACGGCCACTTCACGCTGCGCGCCGCGCTCTACGAGTACGACAAACTGGTCCGCGACGGGATGACGAAAGAGACGTTTGAGGCCACGCGCGATTTTCTCTTGAAGAACATCAACATCCTGACCTCTACGCAGGACGCGGCACTGGGCTACGCACTCGACAGCCGCTACTATGGCATGCAGGACTTCAACGTCTACATGCGCGAGCGCCTCTCGCGCCTCACGCTCGACGACGTGAACAATGCCGTCCGCCGCTACCTCAAGTCAGACCGGATGCGCATCGTCATGATCACGAAAGACGCGGAAGCGCTGCGCGATGCCATCATCAAGAACACGCCGTCGCCCATCAAGTACAACTCGCCGAAGCCGGACGACATAATCCAGGAAGACAAGGTCATCCAGGAATACGCCATCAACATCAAGCCCGAAGATGTGGTCGTCGTTCCGGTCGAGCGAGTATTCCAATAAAAAGTCTCACGCAAAGACGCAAAGGCGCGAAGAAAAGCTTAATTGTTTTCTTCGCGCCTTTGCGTCTTTGCGTGAAATATTAGCTTCGCTCTATGGTTTCTTCGTTACGGGTTTCATTTCCAGCGAAGTGATGCGCGCACGCTCGCCCGGGCACCCTGTGGCGCAGAAGGGGAAGCTCGTGAAGCGAAGACGTAAGGCGCAAAGGGTTGAATTATTCCGTCTCTTGAATGCTTTCCTTTAATCCGCAATCGTCAGAGGCTTTTCCTGAAGAGGTAAGACATCTTGATGAAGAAGGTGCGGCTGTTGCGGCGGAAGCCGGGGACGATCTCTTCGCTGATGGCGTTGAAGCCGTAGTTGAGGTCGTCGTTGTATCCGACGTAAAAGGCCGTGCCGGGGTTCGGCGTCCAGCCGAAGAGGAACTGGCCGCGCACGCGTCGGTTGAGCGTGTTGTAGTCCACGATGCCGCGCGCGAAGACGAAGTTGGTGAACTGATAAGTCGTGCGCAGCGTCCAGATGTTGATGTCGAACGCCTTGAGCCCCGTGTCCCTGCGGATAAGCGTGTTCTTGACGAGGTTGAGTTGCGTCGTCAGCGCGTTGGTCGGCTTGTAAGTGACGCTGCCGCTGAACTCGTAGAGGTGGCCCGCGCCGGGGTCGAGCGGAGCGTCTTCGCCGAGCAGCAGTGCGGCCGGGCTGACGCGCGGGTAGCGACGGCCGCCGCCGAAGTCCAGGTCGAGGTGATTGCGGCGGTAGACGAAGCGTCCGTTGAATTGAATCTTCTTGTTGTACTGCGAGCCGCCCTGTATGAAGAAGTGGTGCTTCATCACGGAGCGCTCGTCGTCCGGGCCGAAGAAGGCCGGGGTGCAGCGCTTGTCGGGGTCCGGGTCGTTAACGCACGGGGCGTTACGCGACGCGCCGAACTCTTCTTCGAGGATGCGCTCGTAGGCAGGCTCCCAGCCGAGCGCGAACCAGGAGTTGCGCTTCAGCCTCCACTCCACGTACCACTCGCTCTCCCAATTCTGACTGCGGCCCTGAAAGTCAAAGCCGATCCAGGTGAATTGGTGTACGTGCGTGCCCAGCACGGTCCCCTTCTGCTTCGGGTCGGTGTTGTAGCGCGTGAAGAAGGCGTGGAAGTTGGTATTGGTCCGCCCGATGAAGCCCACGTCGGCGCGGTAGTCGCGCGTAAAGCCTTCGCCGTAGTACTGCCAGCCCCAGTTGCGCCCCGTGTAGTCCAGAATGGCCGTGTAGGCGGCGCCGTTGCCGGTGCGGTAAGTGGTCTGGTCTGTGAATGGGTCGTAGAAGAAATTTCGGGAGGTCGTGCCGAGAAGCTGGTAGTCGAAGAACGTCTTCTTGTTGATGCGGAATTTCCCGTCAACGCCCAGGAGTTGATTGTGCTTCTCTATGAAATTGTAGCTCGTGGCGAGCATCCCGACGGTGCTGTCCTGATTCCCAAGGTCGCGCTTGAGGCGCAGCACGCCGATGAAGGCGTTCTTGTCCAGGATGTTCTCGTTCTCGCAGTTTGTTTCGAGGCCCAACATCACCAGCTCGCGGCAGGCGTTGATGTCGCCGCGCTCGTCCGGGTTCAGGTTGCCCGGCCCGTTGTCGCTCGCCGCCATGATGCCGAACGTGGTGCGCCCCTGCTTGCCCGAGAGTTTTACCGCTGCATCCGGGTCAACAATGGTGCGCGTGTGGACGGCGAGGATGGGCGTCTGGAAGATGTCTATGCCTTCGAGGAAGAACGGTCGCTTCTCTGGAAAGAAGATGGGGAAGCGCTGGTTCGTGGTGACGACTATCTGGTCAGCTTCGACCTGCGCGAAGTCCGGGTTGAGTGCCAGATCGAGCGTGACGGTCGGCGTGATGCCGAGCTTCGCCGTCAGCCCAGGGTCGAGGCCCACCGGCTCGTTGACGATTCTTCCCTGGTCAACAGCGCCGGCCGCGAGCGTGCCTGGGAAAGAGCCGACATGGCGGCCCGTCTGCGAAATCGTCAGACTCGGAATCAGTTCGAGCGAGCGCTCGACCGAGATGCCTTCGAGCCCGGTCAGGTGTCCGGCCTGGTTGAGGTTCGACCCGATGCTGCGCGAGAACGGCATCCACGAGTCCAATTCGTTGTTGTTGCGCTTGATACGGCGGAAGAAGTGCGCACCCCAAAGCTTGTCCTTGCCAGCAACGTAGCGGAGCGACTTGAACGGGATAGCGATCTCTACGATGTAGCCTTCCGGCCCGACCAAACCTTTCGACTCCATCACCCAGTCGAGGCTGTAGTCCTCTCCGCGCCCCTCGGTCAGTGTGCCGTCGGCCTGTATGCCGAGCGGATTGAAGAACCCCGCGTAGGCTTTCCGCTGGTCGTTGAAGGTGTCTATGAAGAAGCCCACGTAGTCGTCGCTAAAAATGTTGTCGCGCTTGGAGACGGTGGCGCGCACCTTGTCCGGCTCGTCGTAACATTTGAAAGCGATGTAGAAATTTTTCGCGTCGTAGCCGAGCAGAACTTCGGTGGGCTTCAAAGGGGGCGTGTTATCGCCGGGGTCAATCTGGTAGAAATCTTTGAGGACGACCGCCTGTTTCCAGACCGCGTCGTCCAGCTTGCCGTCAATCACGGGCACGGCGTCGAACTTGGGGATGCTCACGGGGCCGGCCTTCTCCGGCGGGAGCGTGATTCCCGCGACGGTCGCGGCGGGCGGCACGGGGGCTTTGGCCGTCTGCGGAGAGGCGGCCGTGGATGACGGGACGGTCGTCGCGTTGGTGGCCTCGGTCGGCGATTTAGTCTCGGGCGGGACCGGCGAGGGCGAAGGCGAAGCGACGGGCGCGGGCGTAGGCGTGGGCTCGGGCGTCGGCGTCGGGGCGGGCGTTGCGGCGAGCTGCTTTGCGCCCTCTTGCGCTCCCTCCTGCGCGGCGGCCGTCTCGAACAGAATTTCGAGCCGGTTGAAACGCTGCGACACGCGCGCACGCGCGCCTTCTTCGAGCTGGAAAGTGAACAGCACGTCCGGCCCGCGAGTCTCTACGCCCGCGTCGGTGAAGCCGCGCCCGCGCAATTCACCCTGAATCTTCGGCGCGGTCGCCGCGGGGATCAGGACGATGAAGCGGCGGCCTTCGCTGTAAGCCTCGTAGTCGCCGAGCGAGGCGTCGGAGGTGATGACGACGCGCGAAGCCCCGGCGGGTGCTTCGAGAGTTCGGACAGAGGCGAGACGTTTTGACGTGGGCGAAGACGCGGCGGCGAGGGCGTTGGTCGCGGCGGCGACCGTCTGCTGCTGAACGGTCTGTGCGTGCGCGGACGCGCCCGTGAGGATGACGAGCGCGATGAGAGCAAATCGCTTCATGCTAAACTCTCCCCTTCTCTGAGGTGACTCCTGCCTGAATCCAAGACTACATCTTGACTCAACCCCTTTGCGCCTTACGTCTTTGCGCCTTTGCGTGAGCGGTTTTGGTTTACTCAAGTCGCAAAGAAGAACGCAAAGACGCAAAGGATTACGCCGAACTGAAAGGTGTTGCGCTTCTCCCGACGGGCGACGCCAGTTAATGTCGCGGGCCGGGGGAAGGTTTCAAAATGTGGTAAAGGCCAGGGTCGGGGAGACTCTGTTTATGCCTGTAAACCCGATGCTCACCCAAAGCTCTTCCTGAATAAGTAAGACATTTTGATGAAGAACGTACGGCCGTTGCGGCGGAAGCCGGGCTCCAACTCGCCGCTGAACGGGCTGAAACCGTTGCGGTTCAGGTCGTCGTTGTATCCTACGTAGAAGGCCGTGCCGGGGTTCGGCGTCCAGCCCAGCAGGAACTGCCCCCGCACGCTCGAATCCAAGGTGTCGTAATCAACACGCGCACGCGCGGACATGAAGCGCGTGAACTGATACGTCGCGCGCAGCCCCCAGATGTTGTCGTCGAACGCGATCCGCCCCGTGTCGTAGCGCACGAGCCGGCTCTTCGTGTACCGGATGGAGGCGCGCAGCGCGTCGGTCGGCTGGTAGGTGAAGTTTCCGGTGGCCTCCCAGTAGCTCCCTGTGCCGGGGTCTTGCTGGGCGTCCTCTCCAAAGTCGAGCGCGGCCGGGCTGATACGCGGGAACTTGTCGCCGCCGCCGAAATCCAGATCGAAGGCGTTCGTTGTATGTATGACGAAGAGGTCGCCCGAATACTTCTTGCTCGGCGCGGTCTCTATGAAGAAATAGGGGCTCATCTGGTAGGTCGAGCGCTCCGGGTCGCTGCCGAAGAACGCCCCTGCCCGACTAAGGTTGCGCCGCGCGCCGAACTCCTCCTCGAACAGCCGCTCGTAGCCGTGCACGTAGCCCGCGCCGACGAAGGTCTGACGCCTCAGCCTCAGCATGAACTGCGCCTCGTCCTCCCACACCTGCATGCGGCCCTGCCAGTCGAAGTTGGTGCGTATGGAGTTGAAGACGCGATAAGAAAGTATCTTGGCCTTCGGGTTCGGCTCGGAGTTGTACTGTATGAAGAGGTCTTCGAAGTTGGTGTTGCGCCGCCGCGTGAAGCCCACGTCGGCGCGGTAGTCGCGCGTGCGGCCCTGCCCGCTCAACTGGACGGTCAAGTGGCGGCCTGATTTGTTCAGGTTGTAGTAGTAGCCGAAACCGTTACCCGTGCGGTACTCGTTGGCGTCCTCGTCCGGGTTGTAGAAGAAGCGGCGCGAGGTCGTGCCGAGCGTCTCGAAGGTGAAAGTGGTTTGCGGGTTGATGCGTATGCGCCCGTCGAAGCCGACGAGGTTGTTGTGCTTCTCTATGAAATTGTAAGTCGTGGCGATCATTCCGAGGCTGGAATCCGCCCCCACGTCGCGCTTGAAGCGGAGCACACCGATGTAGGCGTTCTTGTCGAGAAATCTCGCGTTTCGTTCGAAAAGCCGCTCGTCTCCGACGAAATTGCCCGGCCCGTTGTCGCTCGCCGCCATGATTCCGAAGGAATTCTTGCCGCGCTTGCCTGAAAGCTTGACCGCCACGTCAGGGTCTATGATGGCGCGCGTGTGAACGGGCGTGAGCGGCGTTCGGAAGATGTCAATCCCCTCAAGGAAGAACGGGCGCTTCTCTTCGAAGAAGATGGGAAACCTCTGGTTCGCCGTGATAACCGTCTGGTCGGCCTCGACCTGCGCGAAGTCCGGGTTCGAGCGCCAAATCGAGCGTGACGGTCGGCGTGATGCCGTATTTCATCGTCAGGCCGGGGTCAAATTTCACGGGCTCGTTAACCATGCGCCCCTGGTCAACGACTCCGGCCGGGAGCGTGTCGTAGGTGGCGACGCGCTTACCTGTCTCGGAGAGGGTCAGGCTCGGAATGATTTCGAGCGTGCGCTCGGTCGAGAGACCTTCGAGGCCGGTGATGTGGCCGGCCTGCGCCAGCCAGCTAGTCTTGTCGCGCGAGAGCGGCATCCACATGCTCAGCTCGTTGTTGAACCGCTTGATGCGTCTGTAAAAGTGCACGCCCCAGAGCTTGTCCTTGCCCGCTTCGTAGCGGAGCGACTTGAAAGGAATCGCCACTTCGACCGTGTAACCTTCGGGACCGACCATGCCTTTCGACTCGACGACCACGTCCACGCTGAAGTCTTCGCCGCTGCCTTCGGTCAGCACGCCGTCGGCCTGTATGCCGAGCGGGTTAAAATTCATCTCGTAGGCTTTGCGCTGGTCGTTGAAGGTGTCGAAGAAGAGGCCGACGTAGTCGTCGTCAAAAATCGCGTCGCGCTTGGCGACGGTGGCGCGTACCTTGTCCGGCTCGTCGAAGGCGCGGTAGGCGAGGTAGAGGAACTTCGCGTCGTAGCCGAGCAGGACTTCCGTGGGCTTCGACGGCGCGATGTTGTCGCCCGGCTGCACCTGGTAAAAATCCTTGAGGACGACGGCCTGCTTCCAGACCTCGTCGTCCAATTTCCCGTCAATCACGGGCGCGGCCTCGAATTTCGCGACGCGGACGGGGCTGGCCTTTTCGGGTGGGAGAACAATCGTGCCGGGTTTGGCGGCCGTCGCCCTGGCGGCCTCCGACGACGCAGCGGGCGCGGTCTGTGCCTTCGCCGGTGAATAAGCGGCGACCAACAGCAGCGCCAGCAGCAGTAAAAATCTTTTCATGCAATCACACACGCCTGTCAGGCGATCAAATTCCGGGCGGAACAATAGTTAGTGTCATTAATAGATTGAAAGTTTCAAAAGCCGTGAATCGTAAATCGTGAATCGTAAATCGAAGACACGGTCTTTCTTTTACGATTCACGATTTACGATTTACGATTCACGATTTACGCTCTCAAAAGCTTCGCCGGAAGAGATAGGACATCTTGATGAAGAATGTCCGGCCGTTGCGGCGGAAGCCTGGCTCAAGGCGGCCAGAGAACGGGCCGAAGCCGTTGTAGTTCAAATCGTCGTTGTAGCCGACGTAAAACGAGGTGCCGGGGTTCGGCGTCCAGCCCATCAGGAATTGGCCGCGGACGCTCGAAGCCAACGTGTCGTAGTCAATGCGGGCGCGCGCGAACGTGAAGCGCGTGAATTGATACGTCCCGCGCAATGTAAAAATGTTGTCGTCGTAGGCGACCAGGCCGGTGTCCCTGCGCACCAGGCGGTCCTTGACGTAATCGAGCGTCAGGCGCAGGGCGTTCGTGGGCTGGTACGCGAAGTTCGCTTCGACTCGGAGTTGGTTGCCCTTGCCTGGGTCAAGCTGCGCCGCGTCCGCGTTGATGAGCGCGGCCGGGCTGACGCGCGGGAACTTCGGCCCCGCCCCGAAGTCGAAATCAAGCGCGCCCCAGTTGTGAATCATGAAGATGAACATCGAATACTTCTTGCTCGGCGTCGAGCCGAAGTAGCCGTAGATGTTGTTGCGCATGGTCGAGCGCTCGGAGTCGTCGCCTGCGAAGCCGCAGCGCAGGTTCGGATTCGCCAGGACAACATCTACATCGTCGAAACACCTGGACACGTTCGCCGCGCGCGTCGGGCCGAACTCCTCTTCGAAAATCCGCTCGAAGTTGAAGCTGACGCCGAGGCCCGCGAAGGTCTGTTTCTGGAAGCCCCACTCGGTCTGCATCTCGTGGCCCCAGCTCTGTATGCGCCCCTGCCAGTCGAAATTGATTTCGGGCAGGATGTGGTAGTGCTGGCGGACCAGTTTCGCCTTCTCCTTCGGGTCCGTGTTGTAGTAGAGGAAGACGCCGTGCCGGTTGGTGTTGGTGCGGCGCGTGAAGCCCACGTCGGCGCGGTAGTCTTTGGTGAAGCCGCGGCCGTCGTAGTTCCAGCCGAAGTTGCGGCCGTCCTGGTCGAAGCGCGCGTGGTAGCCGAAGCCGTTACCCGTGCGGTAGATGCTCTGACCCTGGTCCGGCTCGAAGAAGAAGCTGCGCGAGGTGGTGCCGTAAAGCTCGAAGCCCGCCACGGACTGCTTGTTGAAGCGGAAGCGGCCGTCTACTCCGAGAAGCTGGTTGTGCCTCTCTATAAAATTGTAGCTCGTGGCGATCATCCCCAGGCTATTCTCCTGGCCGACATCGCGCTTGAAGCGGAGCACGCCGATGTAGGCGTTCTTGTCCACGAACCGCTCGTCGTTGCAGAGGGTCGTCGGGTCAATAAACCTGCGCTCAATGCAGGAGCTGAGTTCCCCGCGGTCGTCCGCGCTCAAGTTACCCGGCCCGTTGTCACTCGCCGCCATGATGCCGAAGGAGTTCTTGCCGCGCTTGCCCGAGAGCTTGACCGCGATGTCCGGGTCAACGATGGTGCGTGTGTGAACGACCTGCAAAGGCGTCTGGAAAATGTCTATGCCTTCGAGGAAGAAGGGGCGCTTCTCCGCGAAGAAGATGGGGAAGCGCTGGTTGGCCGTGACGACCGTCTGGTCCGCCTCAATCTGAGCGAAGTCCGGGTTGAGCGCCAGGTCGAGCGTGACGGTCGGCGTGATGCCGTATTTCATCGTCAGGCCGGGGTCGAGCTTCACGGGCTCGTTGACCATGCGGCCGGTTTCGAGCGCGCCGTCGGGCAGAGTGCCAGGGAAATGGCCCACGCTGCGGCCGGTCTCGGAGATGGTCAGGCTCGGGATGAGTTCGAGCGTGCGCTCGGTCGAGATGCCTTCGAGGCCGGTGATGTGGCCGGCCTGGCTGAGCGTGCTGGACACGTCGCGCCTGATGGGCATCCATGAATCGGTCTCGTTATTCTGCCGCTTGATCTGGCGCAGGAAGTGTATGCCCCACTGCTTGTCCTTGCCTGCCTCGTAGCGCAGCGACTTGAAAGGAATCGCCACCTCGACGGTGTACCCCTTGTCGGTCACCTCGCCCTTCGACTCCATCACGATGTCAACGCTGTAATCTTCGCCGCTGCCTTCCGTGAAAATTCCGTCGGCCTGCACGCCGAGCGGGTTGAAGACCAGGACGTAGGCGCGGCGGCGGTCGTTGAAGGTGTCGAGGTAGACGCCAACCGTGTCGTCGTCAAAAACCTGGTCGCGTTTTGGCACAGTGACGCGCACCTTGCCCGGCTCGTCGTGCGCGCGGAAGGCGAGGTAAACAAACTTCGCGTCGTAGCCCATCATGACTTCCGTCGGCTGCGTGGGCGCGATGTTGTCGCCCGGCCTGAACTGCAAGAAGTCTTTGAAGACGGCCGCAGTCTTCCAAATTTCGTCGTCCAGCTTGCCGTCAATCACGGGCGCGTTCTCAAATTTCACGATGCGCACGGGGCTCGCCTTCTCCGCCGGGAGGACGATTCCGCCGCTGGCCGTCTTGTTAGGCGTGTCGGCGGGCGCGGCCTTCGCTGAAGAATCCGTGACCTCGTTCTTAGCGGGCGCGGGCGTCGGGTTGGGCGTGGGTTTGAGAGAGACTTCTTCGGCGATGGCTTGCTGTGTTTGCAGGCTATGCGCCTCGGCGTTGAAGGTGTAGAGAAGAGAGACCAAAGCCAGGAGGGCTAACAGAGAACGACGGGCGTTGCAATGCGCGACGCCCGCCGCAAGGTTTGCGCGTGACGACCACTGAAAGACTGCCCTTGGGAGGGCATTGGCAAGAAGCAGTCTTGTTTTCATAAAAGGACTCCTAAAATTTGAATTAATCGAGGTGCGTGGTTAACGTCGTCGCTGGCTATCACGTGCCTGGGAGAGCGCGTAACAGAAGGCTTAACGTCGTCATGCGCCTGAATGTTTCGGCAAATTTTGGAACAAATCCGAGATTTCGCCGACCGGCATTCAAGCGCTTCCGGTTCGCCATTAAGGACGCGAAGCGGGACACATCCGTTAACCTTCTAATCCAGAAAATCGTAAATCAGCACGGGGGCACTTTGGCACAGAGAGGATTTTCAAAATCTTAAATTTGAAATCTCAAACGCACAGTTTTAAATTGCTCTGCGCTTCTACAGTGCCCCCGTGGTTGATGCTCACTACTGCCCCGCGCGTCGCAGGAAGACGCGGCCCTCACCGGTCTTGAGCGTGAACACCTTTCCGCCTTGCCCGAGTTTCCAACGCTTCAGACGCCCGGGCGCGCTCGACTCTTCCGTCAGCGTCAGACCTTCGTTGTCAACTCCCTCCGCGTTCGTCTCAATCGTCGCGTCGAAATCCGACGGCACGGAGAGCATGATCGAGCCGCTGCCCGTGTCGGCCTCAAGCCCGCTGAAGCGACCGTCCAAATAGATGCGCCCGTCGCCCGTGTGCGCGTCCACGTTGCCCTCGAAGTTTTGTACTTCAATGCGGCCGTCGCCCGTCCGTGCCGACAGACGACCGTGGGCGTTGCGCACGTCAATGCGGCCGTCGCCCGTCGTCAGATTCATGCTGCCGTTGACGCCTTCGACCTCAAGACGGCCGTCGCCCGTCGTCAGGCGCAAGCTGGAGTTGCGCGGGACGTTGACCTCCACGCTCACTATCGCGTTGACGAAACTGACGCCGGCCTCGCGCCGCGCGTAAGAGTCGTCGAAGCTGGAGGAGAAATGAATATTGGACCCGTTCTGGTTTATGTTCGTGCGGATGCCGCGCATCTGTTGCTCCGTGGACGCGCGCTTGCTGATGTTGAGTTGAACTTCCGGCCTGTCCCACGCGCGCACCGTGATGTAGCCGTCGAAGGTGCTCATGTTGAGAGTCGGCGTGCCGCTCACGGTGAAAGATTTCGTCTCGCGCTCGACCAGTCTCAAAGTGTTGTCGGCGTCCGTCTCGACTCTCACGGCGCGCGCGGCCTCGCGCGCGATGCGCGCGCTCTCGACGCGGATTCGCGCCACCTCGCGCTCCGCTTGCCTCTGGGCCTGTGCAACCTGGCGTGCCTCGGCCTGTGAAGACTTCACGGCTTCGGACCTCGTGCGCGTTGACTCGGCCTGCGCCCGTGCGGCCTCACGCTGCGCCTCGCGGTGCGTGCGCTGTGCTTCGAGTTCGGCGCGGCGCGCTTCCAGTTTCAATTGTTGCGCTTCCCGGCTGGCGCGCGCGGCCTCGCGCGCGGCGTCCCTCGCCGAGCGACGCGCCTCGGCCTTGTTCTCCTCCACGCCGAAGTCCTCGTCGTCGTCCGAGTCCATGTCGTCGTCCGCCTCTGTCACCTCGCCCAACTGATTAACAGCCTGGCTCAAGGGGCGGCCGTCCTGCGCGCGCTTGATACTGATCTGGCCGTTGACGTTGCCGAGCTTGATGCGCGTGCCGCCCGCGCCGAGTTGTCCGGCCAGGTCGTGGCCCACGTATTCGCCGCGCCTGACGGGCAGGCCGAAGTCGTTCGTAATCTGTCCGTGCACCGTGCCGGCTTTCAACTCCGCGTTCGAGTCCGAGGGGATGGTCAGGGAGAGTTGGCCGTTGACCGAGCTGAGCGAGATGGCCTTCATCTCGCTGAGGCGGCCGAAGACTGCCTCCAACTTCCCGTTGATGGTCGAAAGCCTGACTTCGCCGCTCAGCTCGTGCGCCGAGAGCCGCCCGTTGATGGAGGAGGCTTTAACGTCGCCCGAGATGCCGTCAATGTTGAGGTCGCCGTTAATCAACTCAATCGAGTCAACGCGCGCGTCGCGCGGGACCGTCAGCGTGTACTCGACTGTCGCGGGGTTGTTGTAGCTCCCCTCGCCGTCTGTTGAAGGTCTGCGTCCTGGTCGCGTACTCAGACTCGACGTGTATGCTGTTCGGGTCGGAGCTGACGACGACCTTGACTTCATCAAGGCGGTCGCGGCGGCGGGCCAATTTGACGGCGTCAACTTTGACCTCGTTGCGGTCCCAGGCCGCGACGCGCACCGAGCCGTTGATGTTTTCCAGACTGACGCGGCCGCCCGGCGAGAGCGGGTAAGTTTGGTGAAACTCCTCGCGCAACATCTCGGTCTGCTGCATCGTGACGTTGCTCGCACCCGTCGCGACGACGGAGAGCGTGAGCAGCGCGGCCAGTATGATTCTCTTCTTCAACATAATCTCTTCTCTCTAATTCCTATTACTTAAAAATTCTCTCAACCCCTTTGCGTCTTTGCGCCTTTGCGTGAAACTTTTTCTCACGCAAAGGCGCTAAGCGTTATGATGCGCGGCGCAGTCGGATGCTGCCGTTGACGGACTTGAGCGAGAGTTCGCGCCCGCCGCTCCCGATGGTCCCGTTCAGGTGCTTGCGGCTGATGCGCCCGAGGATGGTCATGGGGAAGTCCGTCGAGATGTCCCCGTTCAAAGTCTCGGCCGTCACTTGCGTGTTCGTGTCCGAGGGCAGGTCGAGCGTGATGGCCCCGTTGACGGTCTTGAAATCAAGCTCGCCGCTCCAATCGGCGCGTCCGAGCCGTGCCGAGATAGAGCCGTTGACCGTCTTGGCGCTGGCGACGCCCGCCGCGCTGATGCTGATGCTGCCGTTGACGGTCCTGGCGTCCACGTCCGAGCCGAGCGCGCCCGTCTCTATGTTGCCGTTGACGGTGCGGCCGCTGAAGTTCACGCCGCGCGGCACGCCGACCTTGAACTCGACCACCACGTCGTTGTTCCTGATGTTGCTGTGGCCTTCACCGTCGGGCGAGCACGTGTTAGTGCCGCCGCCTGCGTTCGGGTAAATGGCACAGATGACGACTCCGCCCGCGTGCTCGACCACACGTATCTCGACGCCTTTCGGGTCGCTGCGCCGCGCGCTCTTGGTGGCCGTGACTTCGACTTCGCTTCCTCCGCCCGGCTCCGCGCTGATGTTGCCGTTGATGCCCCTGATCTCCACCGTCCCCCCGTTGGCGACGCGGCCGCTCCAACGAAACTCGTCCGTTGAATTGGACGACTGGATAACGGCCGGAGCCTGTAGGGCGACCGCCTTACTCTCGCACGCCTCTTTCTCGGACGCGCTCACGGTCACCATGCCGTTCAGGAACGAGCTGCGCGTCCAGTCTTCGGCCACCTGGCGTAGATTATCCAACTGCTCCAGCGCGACCGGCGCGGCCACCAGGCAGAACACAACCGCGACGAACGTTATCATCAACTTGGTTTTCATTTCGCTCACCTTCGCTTTCATAAGCCGGGCGTCTCCTCAAAAATGGTGGCCGGTCTGTAGCTTTCCAGCCCCGTTTCCCATCGCTCTGATATGAAAACACCGCAAAGGTTTTCTTTGTGGCAAATAATTTCAGGAAAGTAATCAGTAATCAGTAATCAGTAATCAGTTAAAAGAAAAACCTTTGCGGCCTCGGAGGTCAGTTCTGGCACAGCCACGCTGCTGTTTCTTAACTGATTACTGACTACTGACTACTGATTACTGTTTTCTGATTACTGTTTTCTGAGTCTGAGCGTGCCGCTGAAGGAGACGAGGGTGATGGTCGCGTCGCCGGAGCCGTGTGTTCCGAGGAGGCGGCCGGATTGAAGCGGGCTGCCGGGTGCGCCGGTGCCCTTATACTGGAGCGGGAATTCCGTGATGATCTCCCCGTGCTCGGAGACCTTGGCGTTCACCTTGAAGGACGAGTCGGCGGGCATCAGGACCGTCACGTCGCCGGTCGTCGTAGAGAAGTCATACGTCCCGCCGCGCGCCAGTGGCCCCGTCAGCCTCATCTCGCCGCTGATGGTGTTGGCCTCGACGCGCGCCGGGCCAATTTCGTCCAGGAGGATGTCGCCGCTGACCGTCCTGACCTTCAGAAAGTCGCTCCCGTCGAGCGGGCGCACGCCGCGGACTTCGACGACGCCGTTAAGCGAGGTCAACTGCACGCGGCCGCTCGCGTCCTCCAACGTCACGTTGCCGCCGAGGCTCGCCGCGTCAAAGACTTTCGAGATGCGTATGGCATCTATCCGCCCGTCGTGGGTTTCAAGGTGCGCTTCGGCCACGTCCTCGACCGCTATGTCGCCGTCCTGCGTCTTCAGGTAGACGGTCGCGCCGCGCGGCACTTCAACCTCTACGTCTACGTCTGCCAGGCACGATTCGTACTCGGCCTCCTCACCGTTCGAGCTGTCGGAGATTTGCACTTCGACGCGCATCGCGGGAGCCTGCGGGGCATTCTCGGCCGCGCCTACGACGCGCATCTTGAGCTTCGCGCCTGGGCTCGCAACGCGCGCGCGCACTTCTTTGTTGTCCGTGCCGCGCAGGCTGATGCGGCCCCCGGTGGACGCGACCGTGACGTTAACGTCCGGGGCCGCGGCGACCGCCGCCTCGTTGACCGTCTTCGCTTCCTGCGTCTGTTCCGCTGGTTCGGCGTCCTGGGGCTCTTCCGCGTCTTCCGGCTCTTCGGGTTCCTCTACGACCGGCACGCCCTTGTCTTTGTCCTTGCCTTTGTCGGCAGGATTCTTCTGGGCGTGGGCGCTCGCGCCGCAGAGCAGCAAGGCCGCGAGCAGGAAGGACGTGATTGAAGGTTTAAATTTCATCCTGAAAAACACCACTGTTATCTAGTTGCGACGGTCGGGCGCACCTGCTGCGCGACCGTGTTGAGCAATTCGAGTTTGCTCTGGTATGAAGAGTAAAGAAACTCTGCCGCGTCCGGGTCGTTGGGGTTGCTGCGCGCCGTGCGGCGCGTGGAGAAGATGGCCTGGTCAACAATAGCCAGATTGCGTTCGTACTCCGCGCGCAGGCTGGGCTTCATGGCCGCTTCCCCGCTCGCCTCGATCTCGCCCGTTAGCGAATCAATCGCCTTCAAGTAGTTCTGCTCGCCCGGCAGCGGCGCGCCGACTGTAGCAAGCTCCTGCTGCGGCAGTTGATCCGGCTGAGGAACCAGCACCGGGGTGGCAGGCTTCTTCGGCCGCGGACGCTTAACAGGGACCTTGTTGCCTTTGTCGTCGTTCTTATCATCGTTGCTCGACCCGCCTGTCGTGCCGGTCGGCGCTGTCGTCGCGGGAGTCGGGCTGCCCGTCGCTGCCGGAGAGTTAGTTTTCCCACCGTCGTTGCTGGCAACGACCTGCGGGTTATCTTTTATTTCCGGCCTGTTCAATTTCACGACCGCGAAGATGGCAGCGAAGGCCAGGACGGCGACGAGGCTTGCGTATCCGAGCGCGCGCCGGGGCGAGACTTTGAACAACTCGCCGAGGGACGCGAGCCAGCCGCCGAAGCCACGCGCCTGTTCGCGCTCGTAGCTACGGGCCGGGCGGTTCTGTTCGGCAATCGCTTCGTCAAGGCGCTCGCGCAGGCGAACGGTCGGCACGTCTAGTGCCAGCTCGGCCTCGAAGGCACGGGCGAAGAGCGCCGTTTCTTCGGCCGCCGACGAGGCCGCGCTGGCACAGGCCGCGCAGGCGTTGATGTGCTCGGCCACCGCGGCGGCCATCTCAGAGGAAAGCTCATCGTCCATGTAAGCCTGTAAAATTCCCTCTTCAATGCACTCTCTCATCTGGTTCCTCCGATCTTGCCGTAAACCCTGACGAACTCTTTCCGGCCTCTTGCGATCAAGCTCCCCACGTTCACCTCGTTGATTGAAAGCGCGGTCGCAATCTCTTTGTAAGAAAGCCCCTGCTGCTTCAACAGGAGCGCGCTCCGCATCGGCTCTTTAATCTTGTCGAGCGCGCGCCGCGCCTCTTCTATCTCCGCGCGGCGCTCGTACTCCTCTTCGGGGGCGTCGGCCGTGAACCAGCCGCTCGCCTCCGCCTGCTTCGCGTACTCGTCCTCGCGCGCGACCGAGCGCGACTGGCCGCGCAAGGTGTTGCGCGCGACGTTCATCGTTACGCGCAGCAGCCAGGCGCGCAGCAACTCTTCGCCCGGCGTCGAGTCGAGGTTGCTGTAGAGCTTGAGAAAGACCTCTTGCGTCACGTCCTCGGCGAGCCCCGCGTCGCGTACGATGGCGCGGGCCGTGCGAAAGACGGCGCGGTGATGGAGCGTAAACGCCTCATCGAAACCGAGCGGCTGCGCGGTTTTCTCAATCTGATTGGGCATTGACTCCGCCAAGGCTCTCGCGCTTTCGCTCATAATCGCCGCTCTCATCATCAGAACACCGCCCGTGCGGTTTTCGTGGCAAATATTTACTTATGTTTAGCATTTTTCCCGGCCCAGCCAAAACGGGGGCTGTCTCACTACCGTACGGCGCGACCCGCGGCCCCTCGCTGCTACCGCTTGGACGGCCTGTTGTTGTAGTCTGAAGGCGTAAGGACAAACTGCGCTGGCCCGTTTCGCCCGAGCAGACGGAACTCTTTAACGAAGGCGAGTGCCGGCCGGTTCTGCCCGAATTTTAAGGGAAAACGAGTAAAGTGAGCGAAGCGAAGACAAATCTGACCGCTAAAGACCTTTTGCGCGAGAGCCCGTTCATGCGCGCGTGTCGCAGGGAGACGGTCCCCTACACGCCCGTCTGGCTGATGCGGCAGGCCGGGCGCTATATGCGCGAGTATCGCGAGGTCCGCGAGCGCACGGGCTTTTTAGAACTGTGCAAGACGCCTGATCTGGCGGCCGAAGTGACCGTCACGGCGGCCGAGCGTCTCAACGTGGACGCGGCCATCATCTTCGCGGACATCCTGCTCATCATAGAGCCGATGGGCGTCCAGTTGGAATTCGCTAAAGGCGAGGGGCCTGTGATTCACAACCCCGTCCGTGGCGCACGCGACGTAGAGCGCCTGCGCGAAGTCGAGACAATCGAACCGCTCGACTACGTCATGGAAGCCATACGCAGGACGCGCAAGGCGCTCCGGCCCGACCTGCCGCTGATAGGATTTTCCGGCGCACCCTTCACGCTCGCCTCTTACATCATAGAGGGCGGCGGCTCCCGCAACTACGTGCACACCAAGCGGCTCATGTACACAGACGCGGGCGCGTGGCACGCGTTGATGTCGCTCATCTCTCGCGCGCTCTCTCTCTACCTTAACGCGCAAATCGCCGCCGGCGCGCAGGCCGTGCAACTCTTCGACTCCTGGGTCGGCTGCCTCAGCCCCGACGACTATCGCGAGTACGTGCTCCCGCACACACGCAGCGTCATCCAGAACGTCACACAGGGCACGCCCGTCATACATTTCGGAACTGGCACAGCCGCGCTGCTCGAATTGATGCGCGAGGCAGGCGGGGACGTTATCGGATGCGACTGGCGCGTGGACCTGGGCGACGCCTGGCACAGGCTCGGCGACGTGGCAGTGATGGGCAACCTTGATCCGGTCACGCTCTTCGCGAATCAGGATGTCATACGAGCGCACGCCCGCCGCATCCTCGAACGAGCCGCCGGACGACCCGGACACATCTTTAATTTAGGTCACGGCATTCTGCCTGAAACTCCGGTCGAGAATGTCATCGCGCTTGTCGAGGCCGTGCACGAGATGAGCCGGCGCTGAGCGAGAGAACCTGGCAAGATTCTATGAATCAACCATACGATGCCATCTTGCTCGTCTCTTTCGGCGGCCCGGAAGGGATGCAGGACGTGATGCCGTTTTTAGAGAACGTGCTGCGCGGGAAGAACGTGCCGCCAGAGAGGATGCGCGCGGTCGCGCATCACTACGAGTTGTTCGGCGGCGTCAGCCCGATTAACGCGCAGAACCGAAAGCTAATCGCGGCGCTCGAAAAAGAGTTGGCACAGAATGGCCCGCATCTTCCCGTCTACTGGGGCAATCGCAACTGGCACCCTATGCTCGCCGACACGCTGCGGCAAATGGCGTTGGACGGCGTTCGCAACGCGCTCGCCTTTTTCACTTCAGCGTACAGCTCCTATTCCGGCTGCCGCCAGTACCGCGAGGACATTGAGCGAGCGAGAGCGCAAGCCGGCCCCGAAGCACCCCGCGTGGAGAAGCTACGCGCCTTCTACAATCATCCCGGCTTCGTCGGGCCAAACGTAGAGAACGTGCGGGCAGCGCTCTCCGAAATTCCGTCCGAGCGTCGCGCTCACGCTCAAATCGCTTTCACTGCCCACAGCATTCCGCTCTCAATGGCGGCGGGCTGCGATTACGAAACTCAACTTCTTGAGACTTGCCGCCTCGTCGCGGAAGGCGCGGGCCACGAGCGTTGGCGTCTTGTCTTCCAGAGTCGCAGCGGCCCGCCCTCGCAGCCGTGGCTTGAGCCGGACATCCTCGATTATCTGAGAGAGCTAAAAGAGGCCGGGGCCGAAGACGTAATCGTCGCCCCCGTCGGCTTCATCTCCGACCACATGGAAGTGCTCTACGACCTGGACACGGAGGCGCGCGCGCTGTGCCAGAATCTAGGGCTGAACATGGTCCGCGCGGCGACGGTCGGCGCTCACAACGACTTCGTCAAGATGATTCGCGAGCTGGTGCTGGAACGACTGAGCCCTGACGCGCCGCGCCGCTTTCTGGGGACGCGCGGGCCGAGCCACGACGTTTGCCCCGCCGGCTGCTGCCTGATGGGCGCGCGCCCCGTCGTCGCCTGATTGATGAACGAGCAAAGACACAACGAGCGCCCGCGCGTCGTCGTCATCGGCGGCGGCATCAGCGGCCTCGCGGCAGCCCACCGCCTCATCGAACGCGGCGCACAACTACGCAACCCGCCTGAAGTGTTGTTGCTCGAAGCGTCCGCACAGACGGGCGGCACCATACGCACCACGCGGCGCGACGGCTTCCTGCTCGAAGCCGGCCCCGACTCGTTCATCTCCGAAAAGCCCGCGGCGGTCGAGCTGGCGAAGCGTCTCGGGCTGGCTTCACGCCTGATTGAAACCAACCCGTCGCATCGCAGAAGTTTCATCGTGCGTCATGGTCGGCTGCACGCCGTCCCCGAGGGTTTTCAACTCCTTGCCCCGTCGCGCATCTGGCCGTTCGTCACGTCCGGCATCTTCAGTTTAAAGGGCAAAGCGCGCATGGCCCTCGACCTGGTCTTGCCCAGACGTGCGTCGCGGAACGGCGGCGATGACGAGAGTCTGGCCCAATTCGTGCGGCGCAGGCTCGGGCGCGAGGCGCTCGAAAGAATGGCACAGCCTATGGTCGGCGGAATCTACACCGCAGACCCCGAGAATCTTTCACTGCGCGCGACGATGCCGCGCTTTCTCGAAATGGAGCGCTCGCACCGCAGCCTGATTCGGGCCATGTGGAAACAGCGCCGCACGCAGCAGGAATCGAAAGGCACGAGCGGCGCGCGCTACAGCCTCTTCCTCTCTTTCGACGAAGGGCTGCGCGTGCTCGCGGACGCACTCGCCGCGCGGCTCGGCGCGGCCACCGTGCGACTGAACACCAGGGCCGAAGAACTGGCACACGACGCGGCGACCGGACAATGGAAGATTCGGGCCAATTCCGGGGAGACTATTTATGCCGACGCGGTCTGTCTGGCGCTTCCCGCGTATGCGTCCGCGAAACTGCTCGGCTCCGCGGACGCGCAACTAGCGGCGGAGCTGGACGCGATTCCTTACGCCTCGACAGCGACCGTCAATCTGGCTTACAGGCGCTCTGACATTCCGCACAAGCTCGACGGCTTCGGCTTCGTCGTGCCGTTCGTCGAGCGGCGCTCGATTCTCGCCTGCACCTTCAGCAGCGTGAAATTCGCGGGCCGCGCCCCCGAAGGCCACGCCCTCCTGCGGGCCTTTGTCGGCGGCGCGTTGCAGCCGGAGATGTTCGCGCTCGACGAAGAAGAGATGCTCGTGAAAGCGCGCCGCGACCTGCGAGAGCTACTGGGCATCGAAGCGCCGCCGCTCTTCGCGCACACGGAGAAGTGGCCGCGCTCAATGGCACAGTATCACCTGGGCCACATCGAACGCGTCGGCAGAATCCGGCAGCGCCTTAAAGAACTCCCCGGCCTGAAACTCGCCGGCAACGCCTTCGACGGCGCTGGCATTCCAGACTGCATCCGCAGCGGCGAGACCGCGGCGGACGAAATACTCAAGCAAATTTCGTGAGATTATATCGGTTTGCAATTGAGTGTAAAAGACGCGGCAGGGCTTGTCCTATCTAATCACAGGTGGGCGTGCGGCGCGTGTTTGTTGTGCCAGTTTTTCGACCCAGGCGGCGTTGGCCTCCGTCATCGGCAGAAAGGCTTCGCGCGGCGCGCTGGTCTCGACGCGCATGTTGTCGTCCGTGTTGATGACGGCCCCAGCGACGGCGGGTGCAAGGACAGTCTCATCGCAGACGAGCCACGCTTCGAGGTCTGACGGCGCGTTGAGGTTGATGCGCGAAAGCTCCTTCGCGACGCGCGCGTCCTGCATCCGCTCGCCCACACGATTAAGCGAGAGCGGCTGACGACTGCCGACCAGAATCAAATCCTTCCCCTTAGCCACGCCCTCCACGCGGAAGACCAGGACGTGCGGGAAAACGCTCGCGTAGGTCGCAAGCACAGAGCGCAAACTCTCTGTCGAGAGTTGGTAAGTCTGTAACCACTGCACGAAGACGCCGTCATCTTTCAATCGCCTGCGGCCCAGCTCGAAAAACTCCTGTGTGAAGAGATTGGCGACGCCCGGAACCCACGGGTGGCTCGGCTCGCTGACGATCATGTCGTAGCTCGTCGGGTTGACGCGCAGGTAGGTGCGCGCGTCGTCAATTATCAAACGCACGCGCGGGTCTTTGAGCGGCTCGTTGTTGACGTGATTGAAATACTCACCAGCCTCAATCGCCGCCGGCTCAAGCTCCACGCATTCGAGCGAGATGATTCCTGACTGAAGCATCGAGCCGACGGAGACGCCCGAGCCGTAGCCAACTATCAATCCGGTCTCGGCGCGCGGCGCGACGAGCAGAGGGAGTTGGCCCAGAATGACCTGCGTCGGCATGTCGTCCTTGTCCGAGGCGTTGGTCCGTCCGTTGACGGCCATAGAGCGTATGCCCCAGTCGTCGCGCACGGAGACGGTAGCCGTCGGCCCCTCCTTGTACCAGAGCAGGCGGTGTATGTCCGGCCCCGGCGGCTTCGCATTCCCCGTCTCCGCGACGCTGCCGCGCGATTTCGCGAGCACGCGCACGAGGCTGTCGTAAGCGCCTATGGAGAGTTGGTCGAGCCTCATCTTCGGCGCGGCGAGCATGACGAGCAGCACCAGGCAGGCTGTCACGCCCGCGGCGAGACTGCGCCTCAGTTGCGGGTCGCGCGTCTCGCGCGGCGGCCTGTAGGCCAGACCGGCGAGGACGACACACATGGCCGCGGCGAAGAGAATGGTAAAGCGCGTGCTCACCTTCGGGATGAGGATGAAGCCCGTGCTGAACGCGCCGGCGATTGCGCCGAGGGTGTTGACGGCGTAGCTGCGGCCGACCATGCGGACCGAAGCGTCGCCGCCCGCGCGACTGGCCCAGACCAGCACGAGCGGCATCACCATCCCCATCAGGATGGCCGGCAAAAGTATCAGGAGCGCGGCCGCGAGCACCTGCAAGCCGATGAGGCCGAGCCAGGAATTGATCTGCCATTCCAGCCCCAGCCTGGTCAGAAAGGTCGGAGTTCCGTTCGCCATCCAGATGCTGAGGACGAGCGTCAGCGCGGTCGCCAGCTCTATGTTCATAATCGAGCGCCGCAGGTCGGTGGCCTTCTTCTTTTTCCCGCCGACGAGATACGCGCCGATTGCCAGGCCCAGCAGGAAGAGCGCGACGACGATGCTGAAGGCGTAGGTGCTGGACCCTATGATCATCGTCAGCACGCGCGTCCAGGCGACCTGCGTGCTGATCGTGACGAAACCCGAGACGGCCGCGCACAACAGCCAGAACCTTCGCGATTGCGGATTGCTGATATCGGATTGCGGGTCGGACGGCGAAGGCTCTGTCGCATGAACTTCAAGCTCGGCCTCTTCTTCTACTGTTTCCGCTCGCCCCGCCTCTTCGTCGCGGACGGGGGCTTGTTCGTCTTTCCGGTCAATGACGATGGCCGCGAGGCCGACGACGAGATTGATGGCGGCGGCCGTGAAGATGGTCAGGCGGACGCCGAGCGCGGGCAGGAGGTAGAAGCCCGCCACGACTACGCCGAAGATTGCGCCGACGAGGTTGCAGGTGTAGAGGCGCGTTACGGCCGTGGGCTTGTGATGCGGCGAGCGCAGGAGCGCGGCCGTGAGCACGGGCAGCGTCGCCCCCATCAGCGTCGTCGGCACGAGCAGCACCAGGGAGGAGAGCAGGAAACGCCAGAGGCTGAAGGCGTAAAAGCCAGGATGAAATTGCTCCCAGATGAATGCGTAGAGGTGGTCAATCAGCCGGAACAAAATTGGCACAGCGACGGCGTAGAGGGCGATGGCGATTTCGATGAGGCCGTAGGCACGCAGCGGCCGCTCGATGCGCGTGGCGAGTTTCCCGGCCCAGGCGCTCCCGAGCGCGAGCCCTCCCATGAAGGCGGCGAGCACGGCGCTGATGGCGAACGTCGTCGCGCCGAAGACCAGGCCGAGCATGCGCGCCCACAAGACTTCGTAGATGAGTCCGGTCGCGCCCGACAGGACGAAGCAGAGGCCCGTCAGCCAGAGGCTCGTTTTTGAATAAGCGCGCGAAGACTCAGCGCGGACAAGAGCCCGCTCGGAAACGGCTGTCATGAATAGCTTCTCTCCCCATA
Source organism: uncultured Acidobacteriota bacterium (assembly GCA_963711585.1). GTDB lineage: Bacteria > Acidobacteriota > Blastocatellia > Pyrinomonadales > Pyrinomonadaceae > QHXM01. The sequence continues at coordinate 306,631 of CAVQEU010000009.1, forward strand.
GAGGACTGAATCAATCAAAGGTGGGGCGTGAGGAATCAAATATAACACCATTTCGACCGGCGTCACCGACTTTTCGTCCGCGTGCTTTGAGGAGACCGACTCAACTGGAAGAGGCGACGGCCCCCAGAATCAGGAAAATGACGGTCAGTAGCAGGTAAAAAGAGTTGAGCACGAGCGCGACGACTGCCATCGCTTTGGAGTTCTGCGGGCTCGTGTCGCGGCTGGCTTTGGACGCGGCGACGATGCCGAGTATCGCGCCGGCAAGCGCAAGCAGCGCGCTGACGATGAAGATTCCGCCGATCACTTCCGCGTTGACGTCCGACGCCCCTGCGATGATGCAGAACCCGAGCAGTGCGAAAGCGCTGATTGCCAGGACGAGCGAGGTGACGGCCATGCCCCTGCCCTGCCGCGCGGCGCTCGACGGATAGGTCTGCGGCGCAAGCGCGGGCGGAGGCCACGTGGGCTGCGGCTGCGTGTATGGCTGCGGCTGCGGCCGTGGCGGCAGCGGCTGACGAGCAGTCTCAGGCCACGTCGGCGGAGGGGCGGTCACGCGCGGGTCAGGCATGATGAGAGTCGCCGCCATATCGCCCGTGGCAGAACTGTCAGCGGTCAGCGCCGAGCCGTCCTCCAAACAAAAGGCCATCGTATCGTCGTAAACACGCTGGCACACCTGACATCGTTTCATCTCTCTGTGAGCTTTCCTTTACAAGTAAATCACGTGCGACGTGCGCCAGATATTACCAGGAATGGAGCCGGGGGCGGCAGTCGTCAGCAGGATGACGTAGTTGCCGTCGCCGGCCGGGGCCGTCTGGTTAAGCTCGTCCCACGTGGCCGGGACGTAGGCCACGCCCTCTGCCACGCCCGCGTCCGGCGCGGCCAGCGCGAGCCTGCGCAGGCAATGATAGAGGTGTTCGGTCCCGACCCCATGACGCCCCTGCTCTTCCCCGACTATCAATCTCACCTCGGCGCGCTCGGCGATGAAGTGCGCGACGAGCGAGGCCGCGAGCGTCACGCCGCGCTCGAATCTTGTGCCGTCGTCTTTCTCGCCCGCGCCGCCCATCATCCTCGTGTCGAGCGCGACGGTCACGCGCCTCTCGTCCTCGGCCGTAAACTGGCGCACGATGAGGCGGCGCGAGCGCGCCGTCGCCTTCCAGTCAATGTGGCGCAGGTCGTCCTGCGGCTGGTAGTCGCGAAGCGAAAAGAGGTCGTGCCCGGCGCCGCGCCGCGACGAGGCGAGCCTTCCGGCGTTCATAGGCAGCAGGTGCAACTCGTCGCCCAACGCTTCGGGCTTCGGATAGACGACGATGTCCACGTCGCGCGCGCGCAGGCGACGGCGGCGGCGGAAGAAGCCGAAGGGGAAGCGCGTCGAAAGCTCGAAGCCAGTGATTAGCTCGTGCCCGCGTTTCGGGAAAAGTTGCTCGACACGCTGCTCGGCCGCGGCGCGGTGCGGGACGTACATGAAATAAGCGAGCGTGCGCTTGCCGAAACGCGGACGCGGTTTGCGCTTCCCTTTCTTCTCTTCGCCCGTGTTCAGTGGCCCGCGCGCCTCGACCAGCACGGAGAAGGAGGGCAGAAAGCGTTTCCGGTTACGGATGGTGACGATGACCGGGGCGGGCTCGCCCGCGTAAATGTGGTCCGGGAAGCGCGCCGAAACGACCAACTCGCGCAGGCTCGCGCGCGCCGCAGCCCACGAGACGAACAGCGTCGCGGCCAGCAGCGAGAAGACTAGAAAAAGAAGATTGTTCCCGGTGTTCCACGCGGCGAAGGCGACGACCGCCAGGATGCCTATGAAGATGACGCCGCCTTTTGTCACCTGGAGCGGCACGTCGAAACGAGAGACTTCCTTTCGCGCGGAGCGCGCGAGCGGCGGGACTACGAGGACGACAATCAGCAGGACGATGACGAGCGAGATGACGGCCGCGACGTTCGCCAGCCGCATGTCGCCCTGACGCCGCGCGACCAGGATGACCATAGACATCCCCAGCCCCAGCAGCACCAGCAGCGTGCCCAAGATCGCGTTACGCCACTTACGGAACATAAAACCTCAGGAGTCAGAACACAGAAGTCAGAAGTCAGAATGAAAGGCACGAAGCACTGCCTCCGGTTTTTCTTTTCTTCTGACTTCTGACTTCTGTGTTCTGACTCCTGCTTTTAGAGCGGTACGCTGACCGTCTTCATAATCTCTTTGAGCACGGCCTCTGCTTCCTCGCTGCGGCGGAGCGAGGAGGAGAAGCGCGAGCTGACGAGGAGGCGGTGCGCGAAGACGGGGAGCACCAGGCGCTTGATGTCGTCGGGAACGCAGTAGGTGCGCTCCTCGGTCAGCGCCAGCGCCTGCGCCGCACGGAAGAGCGCGAGCGTGCCGCGCGGGCTCACCCCCAGGTCCAGCATCTCCGTCTCGCGCGTCGCGTTGACTATCCTCATCAGGTAGTCCACGAGCGCGTCGTCAACGGAGATTTCCGAGACCTGTCGTTGCAATTCCAGTATGTCCTCGCCGGACATGACGGGGCGTAGCTGCCAGCAGCGGGTCGGTGCGCTCGCGGTCACGCAGGATTTTTCTCTCGTCGTCCGTGCCGGGGTAGCCTATGCGCAGCCGCAGCATGAAGCGGTCGAGTTGAGACTCCGGCAGCGGATATGTGCCGTGGTGCTCTATGGGGTTCTGCGTGGCGACGACGATGAAGGGCGCGGGCAGCGGCCGCGTCGCTCCTTCCACCGTGACGTGGCCCTCGGCCATCGCTTCGAGGAGCGCCGACTGCGTCTTCGGAGTCGTGCGATTGATTTCGTCCGCCAGGACGACGTTGGCGAAAACTGGCCCAGGCTTCCAATCGAAGACGCCCGTGTGCTGATTGTAGACGGAGAGGCCGATGACGTCCGAGGGCAGCAGGTCCGAGGTGAATTGTATGCGCTGGAAGGTGCAGTCGAGCGCGCGGGCCAGGGCGTGTGCCAGCGTCGTCTTGCCGACGCCGGGCACGTCTTCGACCAGGAGGTGTCCGCCGGCGATGAGCGTCACGATTGCCAGGCGCACGGCCTCGGACTTCCCCCGTATGACCTGCTCGATGGCGGCCTGTAGTTCTTCTATCTTACCGACTGCGGCCTGGACGCTCTGCTCCGCTTCCCTGTCTGCCGCCTGCAATCTTCGCATAGAGGCTTCCCTGCTTCTGTTCGATTAGTGCCGTGACGCCCATTCTACATGCTCAAGCGCGATGCCGCACGTTGAAAAGCTGGTGTAGGCTTTGTCACGCTCGCCCCCCGCCCGCCATGTGACGCGTCGAGGCATGATGTAGTAAAATCCCTCGCGATGCCGGAAACGCAATGGTCCCCCGCAGTCATCTCGATATTTCGGAACCCCAGAGTACTTGAATCGTGAATTATATTCGTGAGGTGCAAACATGACAGAACATAATCGCAAACACCATATCAAAGCCCGCGGCTTCTCTCTTATCGAGCTGATGATCGTCATCGCGATCATAGGCATTCTGGTCGCCGTCGGCATCCCAGCCTATCAGGCCATCACGCGCGCCGGCAACGAGGCCGCCGCCGTCAAGACGCTACAGAACATCGCCGTCAACCAGCGGCTGTTCATCAAGCAGAAGAACGGCAACGCCTTCGGCACGTTCGACCAGTTGATCACTGAGGTCAACCTGGACAAGCGTTTCGCGGGCGACGCGCCGGTCGTCAGCGGCTACGTCTTCACGATGAAGATCACGCCGAAGGCGAGCGGGCAGCCGCCTTTCTACACCATCAACGCCGACCCGCAGCAGGGCGAGGGACTGGGCGCGACCGGCAGAAATCACTACTACCTCGACGCCAATTCCGACACGGTTAAAGTCAACGACCAGCAACCCGCCGGGCCGGACGACGCGCCCCTCGCGCAGTAGTCCAAGCGGCAAATTCGCGCGGCTTCGCCGGCTTGACGCTGGCGAAGCCGCCTTGCTAGGATGCCGCGTCCTTAAAAAAGAGAAAGCCCGCTTGGCTCAGTTGGTAGAGCGCTCGCTTCACACGCGAGGGGTCAATGGTTCGAATCCATATAGCGGGCACCAAGAAATTAAATGATGACGGCCACCCGAGCGGTGGCCGTTTTCATTTCTCTAATTTTATCCAGATTACTCAAGAATCGGGTGGCCGCCGCCGCGGCTGTGGTCTGCCGTTCGTGTGTAGAGGGAGCGGTCGTTGTGGTAGAGGATGAGATGCTCGCCCTCGTAGCGGACGACGTTGGAGATGCGCGGCATGTCCCGTTCGTGCTCGGCGATGATGAATGCGCAGGGGTTGTAAGCCATCACCATGCCGGCGGCGTAGACGTAGCCGCCCTGGTCGTAGTCGCTCCCGGCGTATTGCCCTGCCGGGATGGCTATGTCGGGCGAGTAAGCGCCGCTGCTGTCTTTGGTCCGGTCGGCTCGCGCGATGAAGATGACGTATTGAGAGTAATCGAGTCGCGCGCGGTAGCCGTGGCGGCGCGAGATGTTGAAAAGCTCTGTCAGGCCGTCGTCAATCGCGTCGAGCACTTCCCGTCGTGGCTCCGTCCGCGCGAAGACCTGCGCGCCGCGCTCGGTCATGACGTAGACCGGGAAATCGTCGCCCGTAATCTGGCTCGCACGCTCGACCAGGCGTTCGCGGACGCCGCTTTGCGCGCTGGCCGTCTGGACCAAGCCTCCCGACAGCGAGAGGGCTGAGATGAGCAGGGCCGTCCGGACGAGCGAAAGAATTTTTGAACGGGAGCGCGTGAGCTTCATTACCCTCTGGGTTCCTCTGTAAGAGATGAAACCCGCGTCCTGGTCAAAAGGGGCGCGGGTTTCTTTATCGGAGCGGTCAATCCGGCTAGAACTGACCGAGAAAGTTTTTAATCGCAGACTTCAAGGTCTTTTGTTGTCGTTGCCTTTCGGCTCCCTCCTGTCGGGCGGCGGGTCCTTCTTTTCGACTTTCACCCTCGGCTGGTCGCCACCTTTCGGCGGCGGGTCCTTCGGGTCCTGCCGCCTCTGCGCGAACGCGCCGGCAGAGACGACGCAGCACATCAGGGCTGCCATTAATACTCGCTTCAACTTATCCATAACTACTTCAGTGGCCTCCTCATGTCTCTCTTTCACATGTGCGCGCATGGGAGGGAGAGAGAAGAGACGCGCCGCCTCAAGCCACTGCAAGATGGGTGCCACGCGACCGCGCGCGGCCCCGTCCCGCATACACAAACGATAGCTTAACAGCTATTCCGGCCCGGCGCACGCTTTCCGACGACTCTCGCACGATACGGTGCAGGAAAAGCTCGTAAATCGTAAATCGTGAATCGTGAATCGAAAAACCGTTCTCCGATTTACGATTCACGATTCACGATTTACGGCTTTTTTACCGTGATTCTGATGCTGCCGACATTGCCGCTCAGGTCGTAGGCGCGCAGGGAGATTGTGTGCTCGCCCGGCCCCGTGAGGGGGAGGTCGAAAGAGTAGCGCTCGCGCGGGCTGTCGGCGATGCCGTCGTCCGGGTAGGCCGAGCGCCACGCCGCGCCGTCAACGCTGTAATCGGCCCGTTTGACCATTCCGGTCACGTCTTCCGCCTCGAACGCCGCGCGGACGTGGTCGCCTGCCACCTGCGGCGTGCCGGCCGCGCGGACCACGGGCGGCGTGTTGTCCACGTCCACGGGCTCGCTCGTGCGCTCGCTCGTCAGCGCCTGCCCGCCAGGGTTGTCCGGCGCGTCCGTGGCGACGACCCTGAAGATGTAACGCCCGTCGGCCAGCGCCGCCGCGTCCACGGTGTAAAAGTTATCGCGCAGCTTTTCTTTGAGCAGGCGGAAATCGCTCTCGTTGAGCGAGCGGTAGTAGAGCGAATATTCGAGCGTGTCGTTGTTGCGGTCTTCGGCCTGCCATTGGAGCGAGCGGGCTCCGCGCTGGAAGACGCGGCGCGGCGGGACCTGTGCCCCGGCCCCGAACAGCGCAGGGTCAAGCCCCGAAGTTTCAATGTTCGGGTCCGCCTGAATCTGTATGATCGGCTGAAGGCTGACGCCGACGGGCAGCGCCGTGATGCTGATCACTTCCGGCGCGACGTTGCGCGGCAGGTAAGCCAGACTCACGTCCTCCATCATCGTCTGAGCGCTCGCCCCCGCCGTTCCCGCAGGCGCTTTCAGGACCGCGCGCCACTGTATGAAGCGCGCGCGCGGGCTGGCGATCTGCGCCCCCGCGGGGTCCTTATACGGCGCGCTCCATTCGCTCCAGGTGGCGTCGGGCCGCTCGCTGTTGCCCGTGCGCGTCTGAAGCTCCACGGTCCCGCGGCCGCGCCACCAGATGCGCCCCCAGGTGGCGACCAGCTTGGCGTCGCGCACGGGAGACTCGTAAGCGCCCTCGCCGACCGTCTCGGCGGCGAAGCGGAAGAGCTTGCCCTGGTTGCTCGAAGCGGCGAAGACCTCGCGCCCGCGCGTGACTAATGTGGAGATTTGTCCCTCAGTGGATTGCACAAGAAGCGTGTCGCGCCCGTCGTCCGTGACAGAGTAGATGCGCCCTTTGTCGGCTGTGCCAATCAGGACGCCGCCCTGCGGCGCGACCGCGATGGCAAAGGCCGTGACCGAAGGGCTGCTCCACAAGAGGTCCGTCCCGCCGTCTGGCAGGATGCGAAAGACTGCGCTGCGCGCGCTCGACAAATCGTTGCGGCTGCGCCCCGTCGCGGGCTGTTGCTGTAGCGGCGTGCCGCTCTCGTCAATGGCCGTGATGGTGACGGTCGCGCCCCCTTGTCCGCCTGAAGATTCGGCAGTCTGCGGGTTCGGGGCGGGCGTTCCGCCGCCGCCGCGCGGCCCTGTCGCGGCGTCGCTGATGATGAGCGCGTAGACGGAGCCGTCCGCCGCCGGCGCGAGCGCGTGGACTTCGCGCAACGACGCGTCGAAGAGCGCGAAAGCTTTTCCGTCCGGCGAGATTCTCAACACGAGCCCGCCCGGGTCCGTGCCGGCAATAAGTTGTCCCTTCGCGTCAACGGCGAGCGAGATGACGTGCGTCTCGTTGGTGTCAACGAGCAGAGAGCTTTCGGGCTTGGCCCCGGAAGCAGCGACGCGGTAGAGCTTGCCGTTGTCTCCCGTCCCGACCGCGAGTTGCCCGTCGGGCAGAAACGCGAGCGACCAGATGTACTTGTCCGGCGGGTCGAAATAGACTTCCGCTTTGCCGTCGGCCCCGACCTTGTAGACTTTCCCGTCGGGCGACGTGCCCGCGTAAATCGCCCCGTCGCGTCCCACCGCGAGCGCCGTCACGTCCAACTCCGTGGCGTCGTAAAGGAGCGCGCCGCGACCGTCGCGCCCGACGCGATAGAGCCGCCCGTCGTGCCCCGTGCCGAGGTAGATGTTGCCCGCGTCGTCCGTCACGCTAGACCAGACGTAAGGCTGGTCCGTGTTGAAGAGTTGCGTAAAGAGCGGGGCGAGCATGAGCACGCCCGCATCCGTGATCGAGACGCCGCGCGACTCGCCGCGCAGCAGTTCCGTCCTGGAGTTCGTTTCCCAGATGATCGGCTCGCCGCCCATCGCGGTCAGGGCGTTAGGCGTCAGGACGAGGAGCAGCGCGAGCGCAGCTAGAAGGCGTTTGCGAAATGTTTGGTTTGACATCAGGAATCTGTGCTTACCGGGAAGTCGAGAATAGCGTATAGCATACCGAGCGAGAGACACGAGCGAATATAACCTGAAACCGCGCGCCAGCGGAAACGGCAGACGAAGGGATAAGGGATAAGGGATGAGTGATAAGTTAAAAACCGATCTTTCTTTTCTTCATCCCTTATCCCTTATCCCTCATCACTTTTAATGTGCCAATGTATCTGGCGTAGAGCGAGCGGGCGGTCGGCACGTCGTCGGTCCCGCGGATGATGGCGCGCGCGTCTTTGAAGACTGTCAGCTCGTAATCGCCCGCGCGCAGCCGCAGCAGGTAAGGGTTGAGTTGAACTTCGCCTGCGGCGCGCAGCCGCTCGGCGAGCGCAGGGAGATTGACTTCGACCGCGCTCGCGGGTCGAACCTGCACGGCGTCTCGCCCGCACAATGACACTGCGACCTCGCCCGCCCCCGCTTCCAGCGTCTCGTATCGCCCGAGCCCGCACGTCGGGCATTCTGGCACAGGTGACTCGTCCAGCCTGATGCGCCGCCACTCGTTCTGCCACACGTCGAACTGCATGAGCGAGCGATGCAGCTTTTCCGTCTGCCCGGTCAGCAGCTTCAGAGCCTCACTCACCTGGACGGCGGCGACGATTGAGATGATCGGCATGATGACGCCCGCCGTGTCGCACGTCGGCGCGCTCGCCGCCGGCGGCGCTTCCTCGAAGACGCAGCGCAGGCACGGAGTAACATGCGGGCGCACCGTCATCGTCACGCCGTACGAGCCGACGGCAGCGCCGTAAATCCAGTTCAACTCGTGGCGCACGCACGCGTCGTTGATGAGGTAGCGCGTCGCGAAATTGTCCGTCCCGTCGAGCACCACGTCGCAGCCTTCGACAAGGCGCTCGACGTTCGAGTTGTTCACGTCCGCGACCTCTGCCTCGACCTTTATCTCCGAGTTAATCTGTGCCAGGTGATTGCGGCAGGCGATTGATTTCGGCAGCCGCTGGCGCGCGTCCTCCTCCGTGAACATCGTCTGCCGTTGAAGGTTCGTGGCCTCTACGAAGTCGCGGTCAACCAGCCGCAAGCGCCCGACGCCCGCACGCGCCAGCGCCTCCGCCTGCGCCGTGCCGAGAGCGCCGCAGCCTATGACGACGGCACGCGCTTCGAGCAGACGCCGCTGCCCCGCCTCGCCGATGCCGTCGAAAAGAATTTGCCTGCTGTAGCGCTCAATCATAAAAGCTCGAAACTTCAAATCTCAGTTTTCAAATTTCAGATGTCCGGTATCGAAGATGAGATGCAACTCGTCTTTCGTCTCAGTCAACGCCGCTCGACGCTTGCTCATTCAACTTCCGCGCGGCGGCCTTCAGCATCACGTCCGCCGGCGCAACGCGCCCGGTCCATAAACGAAACTGTTCGGCGGCCTGTGCGACGAGCATGGAGAGGCCGCCCAAGAGGTCGCAACCGGCTGCGCGTGCCTCACGCAGAAAGCGCGTCTCCTGCGGGTTGTAGACCAGGTCGTAAGCCAGGCGCGCGCCGCGCAGATGTTCGGCCGTCGCAGGTGTCTCGTCTTCCTGCGCGCCGCGCGTGCCGAGCGGGGTCGCATTGACGACGAGGTCAAAGCCCTCGAAAGATGCGCCCGCGAGTTGCTCGCAAGCGGCCCCGAATTTCGCGGCGACCGCTTCGGCCTTCGAGACATCCCGCGCGAACAGACTCAAACGCGCCCCCTCTCTTCCGAGTCCCCAGAGCGCCGCGCGCGCTGCCCCGCCAGCGCCGATAATGGCACAACGCGCGCCGTCCAACCTCACTCCCCTTTCGCGCAACGGCTGAACGAGCGCGGCCGCGTCCGTGTTGTAGCCGCGCAAGCCCTGTTCTTCGACGACGATTGTATTGACCGCGCCGATCTCGCGCGCAGGCGGCTCGACCCAATCCAAACACTCCATGACCGTCGTCTTGTGCGGCGTCGTGACGCTCAGCCCGCGCAAGTTCCATTCAAGCTCGCGCGTGCGCGGGTGAATCATGCGCCGTACGAAGCCGACGACATCGCGCACGTCAAACGGGACGTAAACGGCATTCAGGCCGGCGGCCGCGAAAGCCGCGTTGTGCATGTGCGGCGACAGCGAGTGTGCGACGGGCGACCCGACGAGGCCCGTAATCTCTGTCTGCCGATCTAACTCGTCAACGCGGTAAAGCTCGCGCAACTCGATTGCGCCGAGTTGTCCGGGCGCACTCGCGTGCGCCTCGTCGGACGAGCCGTAAGTCAGGAACCCGCCGCGCGCCGGGCCAAGAATGCGTGTGACAAGCCCGTGGCTGCCCATCGCAACGGCGATGAAGTCGCGGCCCTCAGACCGCGCGCGTTCGAGCAGGCGGAAGACAGGAATGCAGTCCGTCGCGTCCGCGGCCTTGACCGCGAGCTTCAGGATGCGGGCGGGCGTCGCGGCCATTTGTTCGTAAATCTTTTCGAGGTCGCGGGGGACGCCGCCGAAGTCGTGATGTGAGCAGATGACGCGGCCCCAGTTCAGTAGCTCCCTGTCCTCTTCCCTCTCCCTTTCTCTGAAGATGAGCGCGAGGTCCAGTTCGATGTCGGCGAAGTCAACGTGCGGTTTCCCGTAGAGGAAGTGCTCGACCCAGAAGATGAGGCGCGTCAGGTTGTCCATCTCGCGCCGCCCGCCCTGCCCGACGGGCCGCAGCGTGACGATGATGGGGCGCGCGCTCGCGGTGATGAGCGACGGCAGGTTGCGCAGGGCCTTGAATAATTCGTCGCCCTGCAAGTAATCGAGCCGCAATTCGACGATGTCCGCGACGCGGCCCGCGCGCTCGACGGCCCCGCGCAAATCAACCGCCCGCCCCTCGCAAACGGGAACGCAGACGCGCGCGGTATTCTTCTCATTCATCTCGTAAGAAAAGCTCAACCCTTTGCGCCTTTGGTTTTTACTTTGCGCCTCCAGCGTGAACGGCTGTTTCTCGCAAAGGCGCAAAGCGAAGACGTAAGACGCAAAGGGTTGAATTAGTGCCCCAGGACTTCAAACAGTTCGTGCGAGAGGTAGCGTTCGCCGAAGTCGCAGATGATGGAGACGACGCGCTTGCCCTCGCCCAGTTCGCGTGCGACTTCGCGCGCGGCCCAGGTGATCGCGCCCGAGGAGATGCCGCAGAAAATCCCCTCCTCGCGCCCGAGGCGGCGCGCCATCTCGACAGAGTCCATATAGTCCGCCTGCATCACGCGGTCAACGACCGTGGGGTCGTAGTTGCCCGGCACGAAGCCCGCCCCTATGCCTTGAATCTTGTTCGGCCCCGGCTCGCCGCCGGAAAGCACAGGCGACGACGCGGGCTCGACCGCGATGACCTGCACCTGACTGCCGGCGCGCTCTTTCAAAACTTGGCCCACGCCCGCAATCGTGCCGCCCGTGCCGACGCCCGCGACGAAAGCGTCAATCCTCCCGTCCGTGTCTTCCAGAATCTCTTCGGCCGTGGTCTTGCGGTGAACCTCAGGGTTGGCGGGGTTGTCGAACTGGCTCGGCGTCCAACTGTGCGGCGTCGCCTCCGCGATCTCCGCCGCGCGCTGCATAGCCGCCTTCATACCCTCCGCGCCGGGAGTCAGTACGACTTCAGCGCCGAGCGCCGTCAGCACCCTGCGCCGCTCCATCGTCACAGTGTCCGGCATCGTCACGACGAGCTTGTAGCCCATCACGGCGGCCGCGAACGCGAGCGCGATCCCCGTGTTGCCGGAGGTCGGCTCGATAAGGATGGTCTCGCCCGGCTTGATGAGGTTGTCGCGCTCGGCGGCCTTGATCATCGCCGCCCCTATACGGTCTTTGACGGAGTCCATAGGGTTCTGCGATTCGAGCTTGGCGATCATCTCCGCAGAATTCGGATACGGGATGCGGTTCAGGCGCACGAGCGGCGTGTACCCGATTAGTTCCAGCATGTCGTTGGCGATTTTGGGGCGTTGCGGCATACGAAGTCTCCTACAGCGCTTGCGCGATTGATGATAATTATTAATTAGTCGGAGACTATACAGAGGCGTTTTGAGACGCGCAAGCAACATCACCCGGAGAGGTCGGGCGGGCGGGCGGCGCGGCCGTCAAGTCTGTTTGGCAACGCTGTCAACACTGATTTAGGTGTCGCGCTTCGGCGCTTCGGCTTTGACGTTGAGATGCCGCGTCGTGCCTTCGGTGACACTCGGCGGCGGGACCATCTCGGAAGTGTTGCGCGGCGGCAGCGCACTCACGCGCGCGGGCGGCACGGCGGCCCGCGCCTGGCTGGCCGGCAGTTCCGGCTCCTCGCCTTTATTATAGTGTTTGTAACGAACGTACTCGGCGATGCCGCCGCCGAGCGTGGTGAATGCCGGAATCAGCATCCAGAACCACCAGATTTTTCCGGCCGGCGCAAAACGGTAGACCATCGCGGCGACCAGGATGAATCCGATGCCCGTAAAAATATTGGTGATGGCTTTATCTATCCTGGGCTCTTTCCCCCCGCCTTTACGACGCTTGTAGTGCTCGTAAGACTGGACTTCATGGCCCTGGGCCGCGGTCCGTTTTTCAGAGACATTCCCGCTCAGAGCCTGCGAGACAGGAGCGAGGTCCGCGCCGCACCCGCGACAGAAATTAGCGTCCTTGATATTGTCGGTCCCGCAGCTAGGGCAGTACATTTTTATCGCTCCATTCTTGTCGGAAAGTTAATCGCAGCGTGCGTGCATTTGATTTTCAATCACTCCGCTTGAGCCTTGACTCATTCCGCTGCCGTGACGGCTTCGTAGAGCACAACGCCCGCGGCAACCGAAACGTTCAGTGATTCGATTTTCCCGCGCACAGGGATGCTGACCAGCGCGTCGCAGCGCTCGCGCACGAGACGATGAAGCCCGGCCCCTTCGCCGCCCAGAAACAGCGCCGAAGGCTGCGTCCAGTCCCAGGCGGTGTAGCTCAGGCCCGCGTCCGCGCTCGTGCCCACGGTCCAGATGTTACGTTCTTTAAAATCCTCTATCAATCGCGCCAGGTTTGACGCGCGCGCCACGCGTATGTGCTCCAAAGCACCGGCGGCCGTCTTCGCTGCCGTCTCCGTCAAGCCCGCCGCGCGGCGCTCCGGCACGAAGACGCCGTGCGCGCCCGCGCATTCGGCCGTACGCAAGATGGCCCCCAGGTTGCGCGGGTCTTCCACACCGTCCAGCACCACGGCGAGGGGCGGGTCGTCCGTGCCGATGCGACGCGCCAGAGCTTCCAGCAACTCGTCTGCGTCGGCGTAACTCGCAGCCGCGACCGTCGCGACCACGCCCTGATGATTCGCGCCGACGCCGACCGCGTGCGCGAGGTCAACGCGCGGCGCGTGGCGCACGGGCACGCCTGCACGCCGCGCCTCCTCTATCAACTCGCGCAGGCGATGATGGCGCACGCCCTCCGCTATCGTCACACGCTCGATGGAGCGGTTGCCCGCGCGCAAAGCTTCCAGAACGGGGGCGACGCCGTAGAGTTGTGCGCTCTCGCTGACGGCGGGACGCTCGGCCCGCGACGACGCTTCAGCCGTCGAGCGCTCCGCAGTAAACCTACGCGGGCCGCGCTCGCTCTCCTTCGCGGCATGATGAGACTCCCTGCGCTCTCCGCGACGCTTCATGAGTTTGGCCCAGGATTCAGTTGAAGGTAACGGCGCAGGCGAGAGTAGCGTGTGAATTGTGATTCGTTGTCGCTCCGGGCGACCTCCTCGGTCGTGACACGGCCGGGGGCGTTGCGCCGCCAGCCGCGCGCCTCCGTCTGCTGCTCGACGGGCCAGGCGTGCGCCAGCGCGCCGCGCATGCGCATGTAAGAATCGTCGTACACGGCTTTGGCCGCGTGCTCGCGCATGAGGCCGACCAGCGTCGCCAGATTCTGCCCGGACACGACCCCCTTTAGAGCGCCCAGGCAGGAGAAGTCGAAGCTGGCGGCGCTGACGCGCCAGCAGACGCCGTCCCGCGTCGTGTAAATGTCCAGCACGGCCTCGTCTGCGCTCACCTCGCGCGCATCCACGATCTCCTTTTCCGCACGGCGTCCTTTGCGCTCCTCGACCGCAGACTTCGCGGACGAGGAGACGCCCGACCATAAGGAGCGAGACTTCCGTCCAAAGAACGCGCGAGGGTTCGCCCCCGCCGGCCGGATGGATGACGAACGCATCTTCCATAAAGAAGAAAGTGCGCGCACGTTTTACGGCCGAAGCTTCCGCCCCGAGTTCGCCGTCGCCGATCACCGACGACTCGAAACCCAACTCTCGCAATTTTCGCTCTACCAGCGCCGCTTCGTCGGACGTTGCCGCGCGTGCTACGGGCAGAGGCTCGCCCGCTTCGATGATTCGCCCCAGGTCTTCGGGCTGAATGCGCAGGAGTTCAGCAGCTTTCCGTAGCGCTTCCGATGAAAAGCAGGGCCGCGTCCGTCGGAGGGAGAATCACATTGAAACCCTGCTCCCACTTTTCCAGACGGCGCAGCGTCGGCCGCTGCAACGCGCCGCCCGCTTCGGTCGCGGGCAACTGTGCCGCGCAGTAAAGACAACTTGTGCGCGTAGGGGGATTCGCACGCAGGCACGCCTCACACCTGACCATCTGGTCGTGCGAGAACCCACGCGGCTCCGCCTGCAACGGCTCAGAGCTATCCCACGGCGCTGATTCTTCGTCGAAAGACAACAGGCAATCTCCTTGCGCGGATTATAGCCATTTTCGTACACGCACGCGCAGAAACTTTCTCGCGGCGGACCCAGTCGGCTGCGGCGAAGAAAGTTGATGACCACTCACAAAGCCTTTCCTAGGCGCCTCAATTCGGTATAATCCCACAGAGTTTCGCGGACTGTTCCCCTGTTCAAACAAGACCTATGACTTCTGTGATAAATCAGAGAGGGCGATCACCGAAGCGTTCGCGCGCCGCGGCCTGCGTGCTGCTGGCCCTTCTGTTGAGCGCGTGCGCGGCCACGCCTCCGCCCGACGCCGCTGGCCCGCGACCGAACGAGCCCCCTTACCCTGTGCTGATGGTGGAGACGCCGAACCGGCGCGCGAGCGCGTTCCAGGCGTGGGCCAAATTCACGAGCGAGCAAGGCATCACGGACGCGCCCGCGCCTGAGCTTCAACCCGTGACCGCGACGCTGCGCGCGCTGCCCACACTCTCTGGCACAGTTTTATACCTGCCCAAGGTCGGCGACACTTTCCCCATGAGCGAGGAGAACACGCGCGAGGCGTTGCGGCGCTTCATCACGAGTGTGAGCCCGCTGCTCGGCGCTCAGCCCGTTCACCTCTCCCTCATACAGCGCATAGACGCCGCCGACGGCACGCAGAAAGCCATCTACGAACAGCGCCCCTTCCGCTATCCCTTGCGCGGCGGCTACGGCCTGGTGGAAATAACTTTCACGCCCGACCGGCGCGTCCTGCAAATTACGAGCACTGCCATCCCGGAGATAGAACAACTGCAACGCGCAGGGGCCGGCACCCGTCCGATTTGGACCGCCGAAAAATTGCCCGAGCAGCTCGCCGGCAAGACCTTCACCTACAGAGACGCTGCGGGAGCCCAGCAGACTCTGACGATCAATCAGGCCGATGATGTCGTCGTGCGCGAGTTGGTCATCTACCCGCGGCCGCGCGCGGCCGACCCCACGGTCCTGGAATTTCATCTCGCCTGGGAAATCACACTGAAATCCGACCCGGCCCAATCCGCCATCTATCTTGACGCCGTCACGAACGAGTTATTGGCCCTCGCCCCCCCTCGGCGGTAAAGCAAAACGCGTTTTTAGACTTGACCTTAAAGCCGCTGCCCGGCATTCTATCGACAGATATTTACATCTCTATGGGGTACACTTTTGCATGAACTTCGATCCGACGAACAATATTTCGTGGCAGTTCGGGCATCGCGGCAGGGTGGCAGTTTTCATTGACGGTAACAACCTTTTTCACGCAGCGCGCTTTCACAACATAGACATTGACTACAACAAGCTACTGCGTGTGCTGCTCGGCGATGGCCGCTTGCTGCGGGCCTTCTTCTACACGGGCGTTGACGTAGGGGCCGAGCGCCAGCAGGGTTTTTTGCTCTGGATGCGGCGCAACGGCTTCCGCGTCGTGCAGAAAGAGTTGAAGACTTTTTACGACGGGACGCGCAAGGCGAATCTGGATGTCGAGATAGCCGTTGATATGCTCTCGCTCGCGGGGCGCTACGACACGGCCGTGCTCGTCTCAGGCGACGAGGATTTCGTCTACGCTGTCAACGCCGTCGCCTATAAAGGCTGCCGCGTGGAGGTCGCTGGCTTCCGCTCGAACACCGCGCCGAAGTTGATTGACGTGGCGGACTATTTCATAGACCTCGGCGAGATCGCCGACAAGGTCCGCAAGGAAGTGTCGCACGGCGCGCACTACCACGAGCGCGATCTGCCGGAAGGGGCTTCGGGCTACATGAACAACCACGGCTCGAACTCGCACGACAACGGCCACCGCAACGACTTCCAGCCACAGGGCCAACGCGTCACCATCGAATCGCACGTGGACGAGGAGCTAGACAACTTCGACGCCTCCGCCGAATTCATCCGCGTGACCGACGATCAATGAACAGCAGAATTCAGGAGTCAGAATCCAGAATCCAGAATGAAAGGCTGCGGCCCGTTCTTCTGATTTTCTTTTCTCCTGACTCCTGACTCCTGAATTCTGAATTCTGCTTTTATGAAAGTTTTCAGCGTCGAAGAGGCGAATGCGATGCTCCCGACCGTGCGGGGGATTCTGGCCCGCATTCAGCGCGCGCACTCTCGCCTGCTCGCCTACCAGACTTCCGCCAAGCACGCCGCCGAAGGCGCGGAACAGGGCGGCGGCGGAATGCCGGATGGGCCGCGCTACGTCTCACTCCTCTTCGAGCTTTCCACACGCACGGGCGAGTTGGAAGCCCTCGGCGTACAGCTCAAGGATTACGCGCGCGGCCTGATTGATTTCCCCTCCCTGCGCGACGGACGCGTCGTACTGCTCTGCTGGCAACTCGGCGAAGGCGACCAGATCGAATGGTGGCACGACGTCGAAGCAGGCTTCGCCGGAAGACAACCTTTATAAAGACGTAAATCGTAAATCGTGAATCGTAAATAGAGAAAACGTGCTTTCTCCGATTTACGATTCACGATTTACGATTTACGATCTTTTCCTCTATCTTGTGTTTGCCTCGGGTTCAAACACAGTCGCTAGTATATTTTCTGGTTGACGACTTAAAGTAAAGCCTGATAGTATCCGCTCCGACTCCGCAACGGGCATGGGTTTAACTGCTTCGCCCTGCCCTTTTAAAAATCAACTTACTGGTCGCGACGGAGGCCCTTTCGCTATGCAGTGTTCGTCATGCCGTGCGGTCTATTCCAACGGCCTGGATATTTGCCCGAGGTGTAAAACGGCGGCATCGAAAGCTTCACCCGAGACGCCTACCGAAACGGTCATCACTTCACAGGAAAGCATTACGTCAGCGCCTCAAACTTTGGCCGCGGAGGAACAACTGGCCGACGAGCCAAGGGTCGCTACGGCCCAGGTGAGTTCGACGCTGATTGAATTCCCCGGCGTCTCGCGCGCCTCGCGCCCGCAATGGCGTAAGGAACTGAGCGAGCGCGTGCGTGAGATTCAGGAGCGGCGCGCGCGTGACGCATCCCAGGAGGTCGAAGAGACTTTGCGCAGGCCCGTCGAGCCGCAGGTCGCCGACGCAGTCGCGCCGCAGTTGGGCCTGGTGCCGCAGCCGGATGCTCCGGCCATGAATCCGATTGTCGTCGCCGCGCTCAAGCGGCTCGAACGTGCGCGCCAACCGAATCCCCCCATGCCGCGCGCACGCGCTTCGATGGGCGGGGCGGCAGCGGCAGCGGTCGCGCGCGTCGCAGAAGATCAGTACCAGCCGGAGACGAAGCAGGTCGTTTCTCAAACACCTATCGCCGCGGTGATGCCCGTCGAGGCTCCCGCCCAACCCGCCGAGGACGAAAAGAATACCAGGGCCAAAGCCACGGAGACGACGCGCGAGCATTCCCTGATTGTCGTCCCTGCTCAGCCCGCGAAGAAAGTATCCGCCGTCCAGAGCAAGCCGCAGCCGGCTCGTGCCGTAGCGACAGAGACTCAGATTGAAGCCGGCAGCGTGAGTTCGGAAGAAGAGCTACTGAAGACCGATTCCGAGGAAGAGTTTTACGACGACCGCGCGCCGGTTGGCCGCCGCCTCGCCGGGAGCGTCATAGACCTGCTCGTCGTTGCTTTCGCCTCTTCCCCGTTCGCGGCGATTATCGAATTGACCAACGGCAACTGGGCCGACTGGCGCGTCGTCGCTTCGATGGGCGGCATCGTTGTGATAGTGATGTTTCTCTACCTGACGGCTGCGACGGCGCTGGCCGGTCGGACCTGGGGCATGTCGCTCGTTTCGCTCCGGGCCGTGGACGCGGAGACGGGTTTGCCGCCGACCACTAAGCAAGCAGTCGGGCGCGCACTTCTTTACGTGCTGTCGCTCGTCACACTGGGCCTCGGTCTAATTTACGCACTCTTCGACGCCGAAGGGCGCACCGCCCACGATCACCTCTCCGGCACAATCGTCGTCCGCGACTGAAAATGCAAAATTAAAAATGTAGAATGCAAAAGTGAGGATTGAATTCCTTCACTTTTGCATTTTTAATTTCGCATTTTTCATTCGCCCGTGGACGATCAAACCATCAAAGCCATCGTCGCAGAGATTGCGCCCGCGCTCGTGGGACGCGCCGTGGGCAGGGTGTTTCAACTCTCGCGGGTCTCGGTCGCGGTTGATTTCCGTCCTCACGACGGCCGCTACCTCTTCGTCAGCGTCGAACCGTCTCAGCCCCGAATCCACCTGATAGAACGCCGCGCCCGCGAGCTTGAAAAACAATCGCTCACCAACTCGCCTTTCTCCCTCGTCCTGCAAAAGCACGTCGGCGGGGCCAGGCTCGCCTCGATGGTCAAAGACGAGGGCGACCGCGTCGTCCGCCTCTCTTTTGAAGCCCACGACGAGATCGGCAATCCGTTTGAGCGCACCCTCGTGGCCCAGTTGACGGGGAAGGCCGCGAACCTCTTGCTGCTGGACGAGCGCGGCTACGTCATTGACGCCCTACGGCCGCCGCGCGGCGACGGCCAGGAGGTCGGCCATAAGTATCAGCCACCGCCGCAACCGCCCGCGCCAGCTTCTTCGACCGCCCAAACTTTCGAGCGTGGAAACTTTGGCACACTTTCCGAGGCTGCGGACAATCATTACCGCGAGCTTGAAGAATCGCGCCGCTTCGACGCGCGAGCGGCGGCCGCGCGCGCGCGTCTGCGTAAAGAGATCGCCCAGCGCGAGAAGCTGCGCAGGCATCTGGGCCACGATCTTGAATCGCACGGAAGCGCCGACGCGCATAAAAGAATCGGCGACCTGCTGCTCGCCAACATCGCGACCGCCAAACGGCTGGGGAGTAAAGTTACTCTGACAGACTATTACGCCGAGGACGCGCCGCTCGTCGAACTCGAAGTTGACGAGAATTTGACCTTGCAGGAGGAGGCCGCGCGCCGCTTCACACGGTATGGGAAGGCTAGGCGCGCGGCCGAGGAGATTGCAAAGCGGCTCGCAGGGCTCGAACAAGAGTTGGAGACGCTCGACGCGCGCCGGTCGGAGTTGGAGGAGGCAATCGGCGCGAGGGACGAGGCCGCGCTTGAGAGCTTCGCCAGCGGGGAAAAGGAGGAGGCGCGCGGGCCGAAAAGTCGCCGTCAGAAGGCCGCCGAAAATGTGCCAGGCGCGCGTCGTTACCGCTCTTCCGACGGGTACGAGATTCTGGTCGGGCGCGCCGCGCGCGACAACGACCACCTCACCTTCCGCGTCGCGCGCCCACACGACCTCTGGCTGCACGCCGCGGACTATCCGGGCTCGCACGTCATCGTCCGCAACCCTACGCGCGCGGACATCCCGCACCGCACCATCATAGAGGCCGCTCAACTCGCGGCCCTCTTCAGCCAGGCGCGGCGCGACGCCAAAGTTGACGTGCATTACACGCCGCGCAAGTTTCTCTCGAAGCCCAGGGGCGCGGCCCCCGGCCTCGTACGCATGTCCAGTTTTCGCTCCATCACGGCCGAGCCGCGCGAGGCCGTCGAGCGAATCTGAAGAGGAAACCTCCGGGCGTGCCCGCTGCTTGCAGTGGGCGGCCGTTGCGGTATAATCGTCGCGCTACTTAAAATCCAAAACTGACACTCTCCCTTGCGCCGGCCGAGATGCCGGGGGGATAAACTTTCGTTAGGAGGAATTAACGATGGGACTTTTCGACAACTTCAGCCAGATGTTCGGCACCGGGGCGGCAGCCGCAAAAGGCAGTGAAGACAAATTCGCCACGCTCAAGCAGAAGTACCAGAGCGTACTCAACACGCTCGACCACGAGGGCGCTCGCCTTCACAACCTTCACGTCGAGGGCGACAAGCTCGTGATCAGGGCGACCGCGCCGTCAGAAGATGCCATGAACAAGACGTGGGACCAGATCAAGTTGGTGGACCCGAACTACGGTGACCTGGCGGCGGACATACAGGTGGAGGAGCCACCAGGAACCGGAGGTCGAGACCTACACAGTCAAGGCCGGCGACTCGCTCTGGCGCATCGCGCAGAACAAGCTTGGCGACGGGAACCGCTACATGGAAGTCTTCTACGCCAACCGGGACAAGATGGATTCGCCGCAGTCGGTCATACACCCCGGCGACGAATTGAACGTCCCGAAGGCGTAAAGCCGCGCGAGATTTTTTTCAACCAACTTCAGAAGAAGCGACTGCCACGCGTCGGGCGTGGCGGTCGCTTCTTGCTTTAGCGCGACATTGTGAAGAGAATGCTTTCATGAGTTCACCGAAGAAGGCCAGGCGCGACCGCTCGGCACAGATGTTCTCGCGCGCCGTCGAGCTGATGCCGGGGGGCGTCAACTCGCCCGTCCGCGCGTTCCGCGGCGTCGGCGGCACGCCGCGCTTCATCCGTAGCGCGCGCGGCGCGACCATGACGGACGTTGACGGGCGCACCTACATTGATTACGTGGGCTCCTGGGGTCCCATGATTCTGGGCCACGGCGACGAGGAAGTCCTGACCTCGCTCCACAAGATACTGGGGCGCGGCACGAGCTACGGCGCGCCGACGGAACTCGAAATCGAGATGGCCGAAGAGATCATTGACGCCGTCCCGTCAATCGAGATGGTCAGGATGGTCAACAGCGGGACAGAGGCCACCATGTCCGCGATACGCCTCGCGCGCGGCGTCACGAACCGGAACAAGCTCGTCAAGTTCGAGGGCTGCTACCACGGGCACGGCGACAGCCTGCTCGTCAAAGCCGGCTCGGGCGTCGCCACGCTCGGGCTGCCGGACAGCCCCGGCGTCCCTTCCACACTGGCACAGAACACGCTGACAGTTCCCTTCAACGATCCGGCCGCGCTCGAAAGCATCTTCGACGAGCATGGCGCGGACATCGCCGCCGTCATCATCGAGCCGGTGGTGGGCAACATGGGCTGCGTCCCGCCGCGCGAAGGTTTTTTACAGAAGACGCGTGAGGTGACGAAGAAGCATGGCGCGCTCCTCATCTTCGATGAGGTGATGACGGGCTTTCGCCTCGCGCGCGGCGGCGCGCAGGAGCTTTACGATGTTCGGCCCGACATCACGACGCTCGGCAAGATCATAGGCGGCGGCCTCCCCGTCGGCGCTTACGGCGCGAGCAAGGAGATTATGGAGCGCGTCGCGCCCGCCGGGGACATCTATCAGGCTGGCACACTTTCCGGCAACCCGCTGGCGATGACGGCCGGGCTCGTGACACTCCGGCGGCTGCGCGACCCCGCCGTGTACGAGCGATTGGAACGCGCCGGTAAAAGATTGTGCGACGGGCTGCGGCAGGTCGCGCGCGAGTTGAGAATCGAGACCGC
This sequence comes from uncultured Acidobacteriota bacterium, assembly GCA_963711585.1. Taxonomy (GTDB): domain Bacteria; phylum Acidobacteriota; class Blastocatellia; order Pyrinomonadales; family Pyrinomonadaceae; genus QHXM01. The sequence continues at coordinate 328,020 of CAVQEU010000009.1, forward strand.
CACCAACCGCGTCGGCTCGATGTGGACGACCTTTTTCACAAAAAAGCCCGTCACGAATTGGGCCACAGCCTCCAAGAGCAACCGCAACCTCTACGGCCGCTTCTTCCACGCCATGCTCGACGAAGGCGTCTACCTCGCCCCCTCACAATTCGAGGCAGGCTTCATCAGCCTGGCACACACTGACGAGATGTTAGACAGAACCGTCGAGGCCGCGCGCAACGCTTTAAAGCTGGTGATGAGCGGGAAATAAAACAGTGACGAGTGGCGAGTGACAAGTAAGACGGGCTTTTATAACTCGTCACTCGTCACTCGTCATTTGTCATTGTTTTAGCGGCAGCTCGACCGTGAAGCTCGTTCCCTCGCCCGGCGCGCTCTCGACGGAGATGGTGCCGCCGTGCTGTTCGATGATCTGCTTGACGATGGCGAGGCCGAGGCCGGTGCCGCGTTTCTTGGTGGTGAAGAAAGGCTCGAAGAGGTGCGCGCGCGTGCGCTCGTCTATGCCGACGCCGCGGTCTGTGACGGTGACGCGGGCGAAATGGGTGGCACGCCGCCTCTGATGACCGTCGTCCTCGGGCGCGGCCGATTCTTCTTTCGTGACCCGCTCGGTCGTGATGATGAGCGGCGACCTATCCTTGCCCGCGTCTATCGCGTTGGCGAAGAGGTTGACGAAGACCTGGCGCAACTGGTCCGCGTCCCATTCGCCGCGCATCTGCCCGCCGCCGAACCTCTTCTCGACGGGCGTGCTCTTCTCGTGAACCTGGTCCGCAACCAGCTCAAGACTCGAATCAATCAGGGCGTGTAGCTCGACCTCGGCCAACTCCAGCGGCCTCTGCCGCGAGAACTGCGTCACGTCAACCACGAGCTTGTTCAGGTGTTGTATGCCGCGCTCGACGAGGTCAATCGTGCTCTGCGACTCCTCGTCCGTGCTCGTGTCGCGCAGCATGGAGACGCCGAGCCGGATGCTGCCCAGCGGGTTCTTGATCTCGTGCGCGACCTGCGCGACGGCCTGGCCCATGGCCGCCAGCGCTTCACTTCTCCTCGCTACCATCTCCGCCTCGGCCGCTTCAGTCACGTCAACGAGCGTCACGATCTGCCCCTTGTCGCCGTCAACGACGAGCGGCGAGGAGTAAACGTCGTAAGTGCGGTCGGCGCAGTCGGGCGTGTCCGCGCCGCAGACCCAGCGCCCGCGGTAGGTCGAGCGCTCGACGCGCGAGGTGGTGGCGGCTTCGAGCATCTTCATCGCTTCGGGCGAAGCGATCTTGTCGTAGACCGAAAGGCCGGCGCGTGCCTCGGGGAAGATTTTGAGGAAGGCGCGGTTGCAGCTTCGTATGCGGTCGTGCGCGTCCACGGCGGCGACGGCCGAGACCATGCCTTCAAGCATCTGGGCGCTGAACTCACGCTCGCGCCGCGCCTCGTTCATGCTCTCGCGCACCTGGCGGAAGCGGCGTTGCGCCTCGCTGATAGTCAGGGCGGCGACGAGCGCGCCCATCAGGAGCGCGATCCCGGTCAGCACGTAAATCCTGCGCGCCGCCCCACGCTGCAACTCCTCGCTCTTGTAAAAAATGTTCGTCCTGCTCGCGCCGCGCCTCTTCCAACAGGGCGTCGAGTTCTTTATCAACTTCGCGGAACTTTAAGTAGCCCTCGCGCAGGTAGGCGTCGCGGTCCTCGCGTGGCCTGTACGAAGGCGACGAGGTGGTCGCGCACGCTCAGCCACTTCTGGTTCTCGGAGTAGGGCGGGACGGCCATGCGGCGCAAAGCGTCTATGACCTCCGTGCGCGCGCGGTCGAGAGGCGCGTCGAAGAGCGGGCGGGTCTCTTCCTGCTCCGCGCCGACGCGGCGGCCGCGCGCACGCGCCTCGTTGTCCAGCTTGGTCGCGGCGATTTTGAGTTCGAGCGTGAAGTCGCGGACGGCTGCATGGCGACGGCTCGTCGTCAAGAATTTCCGTCCCGACTTCGTCCGTCTTACGGACGCTCAGGTAGCCGAGCAGGAGGACGAGCGTGAGCAGCAGCACGAAGCCGACGATGATCGTCTTCAGCGCCGGGGCGAGGTTCGTCGCCGCGGCCGCCTTGCGACGCCCGCCCCGCTTCCCTTCGGGACGCTGCGGCTCCTCCTCCTGGCCCGAACCCAGCGGCGGTAAACCACATCGCCGTCCTCGGTCGGATGTTCTGGCACAGGCTTCATAAAAGCAGTGATAAGTGATGAGTGATAAGTGATAAGTGAAAAGTCAAGAACAAGTCGCGTACGCTTCTTACTTATCACTTATCACTCATCACTTATCACTGTCCTTTCGTTTCCATCCAGTTGTCGCCGATGCCGACTTCGACGAGGAGTGGTACGTCCAGCTCGACGGCCGATTCCATTTCGCGGCGGAGGATGTCGGCGACGCGCTCGGCCTCGTCCACAGGGGCTTCCATCAGTAATTCGTCGTGCACCTGCATCAGCATGCGCGCCTTCAGACCTTCACGCTTGATGGCCTCGTCAACGTGAAGCATGGCGATCTTGACGATGTCGCTCGCGGAGCCTTGAATGGGATGGTTGATGGCTTCGCGCTCGGCGCGGTTGCGTATGTTGCCATTGCGGTCGTTGATGCCTGGGATGGGGCGTATGCGGCCGTAGATGGAGCGGACGTAGCCGAGGTCGCGCGCCTTTTCCGGGACCTCCTCCATGAAGCGGTGGACGCCCTTGTAAGTCTCGTAGTAGTCGTCAATCACCTTCTTCGCTTCCTTGCGCGAGATGCCGACGCGCTGCGAGAGGCCGAAGGGCTCGATGGCGTAGGCGATGGCGAAGTTGACGATCTTGGCGAAGCGGCGCGCCTCCTTCAACTCCTCCTTCGTCTTCGCGCCGAAGACGAGCCGCGCCGTGCGCTCGTGTATGTCGTCGTTCTTCTGGAACGCGTCGAGCATCACGGGGTCGTGCGTGACGTGCGCGAGCAAGCGAAGCTCAAGCTGTGAATAATCGGCCGAGACAAGTTTATTCCCTTTCTCGGCGACGAAGGCGCGGCGAATGCGGCGGCCCAACTCCGTGCGAATCGGAATGTTTTGTAAGTTTGGCTCGTGAACTGCTCAATCTTCCCGTCGCCGTCACGGTCTGGTTGAGCTGGCCGTGTATGCGTCCGTCTTCGGCTATCTGTTCGGGGAGCGAATCCGTGTAGACGGTCTTGAGCTTGTCCAGCTCGCGATACTCTATGATGAGGCGCGGCAGTTCGTAGGACTGTGCCAGTTCTTCAAGGACGGCCTTGCTCGTCGAGACGCGGCCCGTGGAAGTCTTGCGCCCGGAGCTGATGTTGAGTTCTTCCAGCACGTCGCCGACCTGCTTGGGCGAGTTGATTTTGAACTCGCGCCCGGCGACCTTGTAGATTTTCTGCGTCAGCTTCTCCAGCTCCGCGCCGAGGTATTTGGAAAGCTCGGAGAGGACTTTTGTGTCAACGCGCAGGCCCGCGCGCTCCATGCGGTAGAGGAGCGGGGCGAGCGGCAACTCTATCTCGCTGTAGATCGCTTCGAGCCCCTGTTCGAGCAGCCGGCCGTGGAGCACGTGCGCGGTCTGCGCGGTCAGGTCCGCGGCCTCGGCCGCGCGCCACTGCGATTCCGTCCAACCTTCGGGCGCGTCGCCCGCGCCATCCGCGCCAGCGGCCTCGCGCGCGAGGTCAGCCAGTTCGTACTTGCTGCGTATGGGGTCCAGCAGGTACGCGGCCAGAAGCGTGTCGTCAGTGACGCCTTCGGGCTCTATGCCGAGCGGAGCGAGCAGGGCGACGGCGCGCTTGAGGTCGTGGACCGATTTCGAGAGTAGCCCGTTCGCCAGCACGTCGCCGAGCGGCGCGACGGCCGCCTCCGCGCCGTCCTCGAAGTTTTCTAAATCAACGTATACGGAAGCGCCGGCGGCGGTCGAGATTGCCACGCCTGCGGGCGGCCCCGCGTCGCGCACGCTTGCCTGCTGCCCGCCTCCCGGCGGAGACGAATCCGCGACGGCGAAGCCCCAGTGCTCCGCCTCCCACAGCCCGCGCACCAGCGTGTCGAGTTCCGCGCGCTTGCGAATGATGCGGTAGCGCAAAGGGGCGACCGGCCCCCCATCGACGCTTGTTGCCGCGTCGGAGAACTCGCGCGTTAACGATTGAAATTCCAACTCGCGGAAGAGTTGATAAGCGGCGGCGCGGTCGGGCGGGCGCGAGCGCAGTTTGTCCAAATCCAATTCGACGTTGACATCCGTCCTGATCGTCGCCAGCTCGCGCGACTGCCGTATGATGTCCGCGTTATTCTTCAACGACTCGCGGTAAGTCTTGTGCTTGACCTCTTCCCAATTCTTAAGCGCGTTCTCAATCGAGCCGAACTGTTTGACGAGTTGCACGGCGCCCTTCGCGCCGATGCCGGGCGCGCCCGGGATGTTGTCAACAGAGTCGCCCATCAGGCCCAGCAAATCTATGATCTGCGACGGAGGCACGCCGAACTTATTCTCGACCCAAGCCTCGTCGCACCACTCGACGGGCGGCACGGGCTCCTTGCGCTTGACGTTCTGCGAGTTCTGCCGCATGCAGATGATCCAGGGGTCGCGCACTAACTGGCACATGTCCTTGTCGTTCGAGACGATGACGGCCTGAAGCCCGCGCTCGGCGGCCTGGATGGCGAGTGTGCCAATTACGTCGTCGGCCTCGAAGCCCGGAGCGTTCAGGATGGGGAGGTTGTAGACCTCGCAGACGCGCATGATGTAGGGGAGCTGCGAGGAGAGGTCTTCGGGCATCTCGGCGCGATGCGCCTTGTAGTCCGTGAAAGTCTCGTGGCGGAAAGTCTTCTCGCCCGACTCGAAGACGGCGGCGATGTAGTGCGGCTTCTCGTCCTGCAAGAGCTTGCGCAGCATGCTGGTGAAGATGAAGACGGCCTGCGTGACCTGGCCCTGCGAATTGGTCAGCGGGTCAACGCGCCCCGACATCGGCGCGAAGTAGGCGCGGAAGATGTGCGACATGGAGTCTATCAGGTAGACCCGCTCGGTCGGCGCGTCCGCCGTCGTGGACTGTTTGCTTGCCATTTAAGATTGATGATAAGGAAAGACGTGACGGGTGACAAGGGGGAAAGCAGTGATAAGTGATAAGTGATGAGTGATGAGTAAAAGCCGTTTCTTATCACTTATCACTTATCACTTATCACCTTTTTTATGTTGCTTTCGCGCCGCAATTCATCTCGGTGGCCGTAGCCTTGCCGCTACAGTAGGAGTGAGCGGGCGATGAAAACGTTAGTAAATTTGGGCCTGCGTCGGGGGCACGAGCCTTGCTGTTATTATTCGTCGGTTCATTTTTTGTCGTTCCACCCACGACGGTTTGAAAGGTTCGGGCTGAAACTTTTGGTCAAACAGACGACACTCTCCGCACCGGTTGAGGCCAGCGGCATAGGGCTTCACACGGCGGTCCCCGTACACCTCCGGCTCGTGCCGGCCCCGCCCGACACGGGCTACGTCTTCATACGCACGGACCTCGGCGGCTTCGAGATTCCGGCCTCCGTCGAATGGGTCGCGCACTGCTCTTACGCGACGACGCTGATGCGTACGGGCGTCATGCTCTCGACGGTCGAGCACCTTCTGGCGGCGTTGCGCGGCGGCGGCGTGGACAACGTCTACGTCGAAGTGGACAACCTCGAAATCCCCATCATGGACGGCTCGGCCGAAGCCTTCACGGACATGATCGAGCGCGCGGGCGTGGTCGAGCAGCCGCTCGCGCGCAAAGCCCTGCTCGTGCGCGAGACCGTCTCAATCGAGCAGGGCGACCGTCGCATCAGGATAGAGCCGGCCGTCTCTTACGAGATAGATTGCCTGATTGATTTTCGTCACCCGCTGATAGGCGTGCAGCGCTTCGAGGTTGACCTGACGAACGGGACCTTCGGACGAGAAATCTCGGCGGCGCGGACGTTCGGCTTCACGGAGGAGATCGAAGCGCTCAGGCGCGCCAACCTGATTCGCGGCGGCTCGCTGGAGAACGCCATCGTCCTCACACAGGACGGGATGCTCAACGAAACGTCGCTGCGCTTTGCGGACGAGTTTGTGCGCCACAAGATTCTGGACATCGTCGGCGACCTGGCGCTCCTCGGCATGCCCATCATGGGCCGCGTCACCGCACACAAGAGCGGCCACATCCTGCACGCCGCCCTGATGACGAAACTCCTGCGGCAGCGAACCGCGTGGGAGATTGTAGACATGGGCCAGGGGCAGACAATAGAAGTTAGTTATTGAGGCAAAGCACAAGCCTCAAAAGCTCCGTTAGGAGCGACTGAAAATAGCCCAGCACTTCAGTGCTGGGAATAGATTCATAAAGAAATAAAGAGTCCCGTAGGGACGACTGAATTGTTCAATCGTCCCTACGGGACTCAAACGTTTTGCGCGTCGTTCCCAGCACTGAAGTGCTGGGCTATTTTCACGTCGTCCCCACGGGACTTCAGGCTTGCGCTAATCCGCGGGCGTGAATTCGTAAAAGATGTGCAGGCTCAAAGCGCCGGGGACGACTTCGGGGCGGATTTCTGTTGCGCGCAGGCGGAGCGCGCCGCCGGAGCCTGCGATTGAGACGCGCGTGGAGAGTTGCGTTGCCTGTAGAATCTCGACGGGGTTGATGCGCCGGTCAATGGAGTTCTGCACGAGCCCGACGACAGCGCCGCTCGCGAGCGACGGGATGTTGTTCAGGTGTATGTCCACGATTGTCACGCGCGCGCTCAGGACTTGCCGCTCGCGGTCGAAGTCCAGGTTGATGACCGTGTCGGCCCAGCCCTGGAAGTTGATGCAGCCGATGAGCGCCACGCTATAAGTGCCCGTGAAGGCGAGCGGCGCGACCACCCTCCCCTGCTCGAAGCGGACGGCCGTCTTCACGCCGCCCATCTCACGCTCCAACCTGACCACGCTCTCGCAAGCGCCCGGCCCAACGTTGGCGTGCGCCGTCAGACGCGCCCCCGGTTTTTCCAAAGCCGCCCACGCCGGCAGCTTTTCTTCCGCCTCGCCTTTAGCGATGGAGAGCGGGAACGAAGGGGCCTTGAGACGCGTGAAGATTGCTTCCAGAAGCGAGTTGAAAAACTGCTCGTTGAGCGTGACCGTCACCTCGGCCCGTGCCCTCGCGACCTCACGAGCGCGCGTCGCCGTCTCCTGCGCCTGCGCGACAGCGGGACTCCCCAGGTAAATTCCGGCAATCAAGATCAAACCAAAGATAACCAAACCGCGTTTGAACATTCCTCTTCCCTTCATCCCTCAGCCCTCATCCCTCATCCCTTCATAGTCCGCTGCGCACGATGTCGTGCAGACGAATCAGGCCGACGCACACGCCCTCCACGTCAACAACCGGCAGGACCGAAATTTGAGAGGGGCGGTCTTCCATCAGCCTGAGTGCGTCGTAGGCCAGCATCTCCGGCCCTGCGATGACGGGCTCCGGCGTCATAATTGCGCCGCTCTGTAGATTTTCAAGCTCCGTCAGTTTGATCTTCTGCAACGCGCGCCGCAAATCCCCATCCGTGATGATTCCGCGTAAGCGGCCCGCAGCGTCCACGACGTTGACCGCGCCAAGCCCGCCGCGCGAGATGGCCGCGATGACTTCCAGCCACGGCGCGCTCATTCCGATGGTAGGGTTCTCCGCCCCGCTGTGCATCAGGTCCGCGACCCGCAGCGTCAAGCGCTTGCCCAACTGGCCCGCGGGGTGGTTGACGGCGAAGTCCGAGGTCGTCAGCCCCTTCAACTGCATCAAGGTCATGGCGAGCGCGTCGCCGATGGCGAGCGCGACGGTCGTGCTCGTCGTCGGCGCGAGGTTGAGCGGGCAGGCTTCCTGATCCACGGAGGCGTCGAGGACGACTTCGGCCGTGCGCGCCAGCGTCGAGCGCAGATTGCCGACGACGGCGATGATGGGAACCTGCCTGTGCTTCAGGTACGGCAGCATGGTGATGACTTCGTCCGTCTCGCCGCTGTTGCTCAAGGCGATGACCACGTCGTCGGAGGTGACGATGCCGAGGCCGCCGTGCAGCGCGTCCGAAGGGTGCAGATAGAGGGCGGCCGTGCCTGTGCTGGTCAGGGTCGCGGCGATCTTCTCGGCGATGTTGCCGGACTTGCCGACGCCGACCACCAGGACTTTGCCGCGGCAGTCGTGCAGCAGTTCCAGCGCCCGCTTGACCTGCCTGCGCTTGAGCCGCGAAGCGGTGGCGCGTATGGCCTCTGCCTCCATCAACATCAGGTCAACGACCTGCGAAAACTGGTTACTAATCGTCATCGGCTCAGAAATTTTCCACTTTTCCCGCTATTTTCACGAGGGCTTGCGACGGTTGAGCATACGACGAAGCCCGGAGCGGCGACAAGGAGGGGGAGCGCGTCAGCCGCCGTTAAGATTCCGTATAGACAACCAACAGCGCTTCGACTATATTGCCACTTCTCTTTCATCTCAACCGCGCCGGGGAGTGGAATTCATCCGATGGGCTTCAGCCTGATTCCCAAAGAGGAACAATATTTTTCTTTCTTCTCGCAGATGACTTCGTTCATCTACGACGCGGCCAAAGCGCTCGTCGAGATGCTCGAAGACAAGTCCGCAGGCGACTACGCGGAACACCTCAAGCGCATCAAGGCCATCGAGCGCGACTGCGACGACCTGACGCACTCGATCTCGATGAAGCTGAACAAATCCTTCATCACCCCCTTCGACCGCGAAGACATTTACCTGCTCTCGGGCGCGCTCGACGACATAGTGGACTTGATTGACGACGCCGCCCGCGCGATGGTGATGTACGACGTGCAGGAGAGCACGCCGCACGCGCGCCACTTCGCCGACATCATCCAGCGCATGGCCGTGCAGTTGCACGAAGTCGTCTCCATGCTCGCCAAACCGCACGGCATCACGCCGCGCCTGGTCGAGCTGCACCGCCTGGAGAACGAGGGCGACGAAACCTACTACAACGCCATCGCGGACCTGTTCCGCGATGCGACCGACCCTCTCATCGTCATCAAGTGGAAAGACATCTACGAGAAACTTGAAGCCGCGATTGATCGCTGCGAAAACGTCGCCAACATCATCGAAAGCGTCATCATCAAGCACACGTGAGACAGTTTCCAGTTTTCAGTTTTCAGTTTTGAGCAAAGACCACTTGCTTTTGACTGAAAACTGAAAACTGAAAACTGAAAACTGACTTTATGAATGTCACCCTTGCCTTCGTCATCCTGATCGTCGTCATCGCGCTGGTCTTCGACTACATCAACGGCTTTCACGACGCGGCGAACTCGATTGCGACCATCGTCTCGACGCGCGTGCTCTCGCCGGGAATGGCCGTCGTCTGGGCCGCCTTCTTCAACTTCATAGCCTTCATCGTGCTCGGCGAGGCCGTCGCCAAGACCATCGGCAAGGATATGGTCAACATCAAGGCCATCCCCGAGCACATCCAACTGTGGGTGCTGTTGTGCGGACTCCTGGGCGCAATAGTCTGGAATCTGATTACGTGGTATTACGGGCTACCGTCGAGTTCGTCTCACGCGCTCGTCGGCGGCTATGCGGGGGCGGCGATGGCAGCCGCGGGCACGGGCGTGCTCCTGCCCGGCGGGTGGACGAAGACGCTCATCTTCATCGTCATGTCGCCGCTCATCGGCGCGGTGCTCGGCTTCTTCATCATGGTCGCGGTGATGTGGATTTTCCGCCGCTGGTCGCCGAGCCGCGTTGATAAGTTCTTCCGCAAGGGGCAGCTCGTCTCGGCCGCGCTCTTCAGTCTGGGCCACGGCGGCAACGATGCGCAGAAGACGATGGGGATTATCGCGGGCGTGCTCGTCGCGTCAAACCTGAACCCGACCGCAACTCAGGACATCCCGCTCTGGGTCGTGCTCGTCTGCCACGCGGCGATTGGCTTAGGCACGCTCTCCGGGGGCTGGCGCATCGTGCACACGATGGGCTCGAAGATTACGAAACTAAAACCCGTCGGCGGATTCAGCGCGGAGACGGCCGCTGCCATCTCCATCATCGGCGTGACCTACGGCGGCATCCCCGTCAGCACGACGCACACGATCACGGGGGCCATCGTCGGCGTCGGCGCGACGCGCAGGCTGTCGGCAGTCAAGTGGGGCGTGGCGGGGCGCATCGTCTGGGCCTGGATTCTGACGATCCCGGCGGCCGCTCTCATCGCCGCCCTCTCCTTCTACATCTATCTACTCGTCAGCCGCGCCATCGGCTAAGAGCAACTCGGAAGCGAAGCTGTACAAGAAGTCCCGTCAGGGACGATTGATAATAGCCCAGCACTTCAGTGCTGGGAGACAACGGTAAAAATTTTTTGGAGTCCCGTAGGGACGGTTGAAGATTTCAGCCGTCCCTACGGGACTCGACTTATAATTCCGACTCGTTCCCAGCCATAAATGGCTGGGCTATTTTCAGTCGTCCCTGACGGGACGGAATTTGAGAGCCAACTCTTGAAACTATTCTGCCGGGTCGCCAGGGTGGTGGTCGTCGTAAGAGTAGGCGGGGCCGCAGACGAGGAGGATGGTCATCGGCGTTTGCCCGGTGTTTTCCAGCGTGTGCGCGTGGCCGCGCGGGATGAAGACGGCGTCGCCCGCTCCGACCGCGCGGCTCTCCGCCCCGACGGTCATCATGCCGCTTCCTTCGAGAATGTAATAGACCTCCTCCGTCTCAACGTGGTGATGCCGCCCGACGCGCGCGCCCGCGGGCAATACTTCTTCCGCCAGACTGCAACGCTCTATGCTCGAAGTCGTGCGGTCAACGAGCGGACGAATCTCCGAGCCGTGCGGCGTGTTGATGACGCTTGCGCGACGGCGATTGACGACGATCATTTGCCGGCCACCTCATAAAAAAAATTCTGACGACCGCTCGCAGCATAACAGAAAGGGGTCGCCGCGAATAAAATCACGACGACCCCTTTCCGCGGGGAGAGAGCACGGAGACTGACCTTACGGCACCAAAGTCACGGCCGCCGCAGGCGTGGCGACAGTGAGATCGGCCGTGTAGTCAGCCTGGTTGATTATCACGTAGGCCGCGGCCAGCGAGTTGCTGACGCGCGCAACGAGCGTGAGCTTGCCCGTGTAGTTCACGTCAACAGTGCCGAGCTTCCACGTCACCTTCCGCGTCGCCGGGTCGTAAGTGCCTCCCCCGGTCGCTGAGACGAACTCAAGCCCCGCAGGCAACACGTCTGTGACCACCGCGTTCGAGGACGGGTGCGGGCCGACGTTCGTGTAGGAAATCTCGTAGGAGATTTCGCCGCCGCGCGCGGCCGTGGCCGGGCCGTTCATGGTGACGACCACCGCCGGGTCCATCGCCGGGACGGCTGCCTGCCCGCCGAAGACCTGTAGCTCCTGCACGCGAACCGTGTTGTCCGACGCCGAGCCGCTAATGCAGTCGGAGTCGTTGAGCGGGTCGTTGTCCTGGTCGCCCTGGAACTGCGGACCGCCCGTGCACTGGTTCGACACGACCCTGAGTTGCACGTGCGTCGCGGCCGTTGCCGGGACGTTGAAGCTCCGCAGGATTAAGTCAGGCGCGGCCGGGCGCGGGGCCGTGCCTGGGAAAGCGTTGGTCGGGCTCGTAAAGATTTTCTTGAAGCCCGCCGGGATGGTGTTCAGGCAGTTCGGGTTGAGCACGTTCGCGCCCTGCGTGCAAGTCCAAATCTCGAACTGGCGGAGCGCGACGAACCTGTTCTTGCTGAGCGCGGAAGTGTCCGGCGCGGTGGCCGCGTCGTTCGGGCTGATGATGGCGCTCACCTGCACGCGGTTAATCGTGTGGGCCGCGCCCGCCAGATTGACCGTGACGCTCGTCCCCGCAACGCTCGGCAGCCGGTTGTTCGCCGCCCAGCCGAGGTCTTCCGTGTCGTCAATCAAATTCTCGTGGAAGAACCCGTCGCCGGCCGCCGTCGCCCCCTTGTACTTCGAGGCGAAGTTGGTCGGCATGGTGATGACGAGAGTCGCGTTCGTGGACGGGTGTACGATCCGCGAGAAGCGTACATGCCCGTAGCCGTTGGCCCGCACTACGAAGTCGTAGCGGCCGGGGAAGAGCTTCGGCGTGTCGGAGAAGATCTTCGTCTTGATGTCCGCCGTGACCTTCGTGTTCGCGTCCGTGTCGGCTATCTGCGTGGCGCGCGCCTCGTAGTGACCGACGAAGATTTGGGCCTTGACGGCGACGCCGTTCTCGTCCTTGGTGACGAACTTGAGCGAGGCTTCGGTGGTCGAGAGCGGAGACTCGAAGTTCGGAATGGGCTGACCGTCGTCCGTCCCGTTGCTGAAGGCAAACTGGCCCATGCCGCGCAGCGCGAAGATACGCCAGAGGTCCGCCTGGTTGGCCCCGCCGAAGCGCATCACGTCTGCCGCGAGATAAGCGTCGCGCGCGTCGAGCATGCTGACGCCGGGCTGCATGAGCAGGAAGGCGTCGTACATGATCTGAATCCAGCGGCGGTTGCCCGGACACTTATCGGCGGGCAGGATGCCGTCCGCGCAGCGTCGCTGCAACGCCTTGTCCGTGAATTTGTATTGCGCGTTGTACTTGTTAGCCAGCGCCTCGCGGATGGCGTAGTTGGTCGCGCTCCAGATTTCGCCGTCGGCGTGCACCTGCGGACCCGTCATGTCATAGCCGATGTCGCTGTAGTTGAGCGGGTTCAGCTTCGACGCCGCCGCGAACGGGAGAATCGTGTTGCGGTTCATCCCGTAGTTGCGAATGCCGCGCTCCTTGTTGCCCGTGACGTATGGTCCGACCGCGAACGGGTTCTCGTTGTTGGTCGGGAAGTCGTGCGGGTCGGGGTTGGTGGCCGCCCAGCCGTTCAGGTATTCGACCGCGGAGAGGTCGGACCAGCTTTCGCCCATCGCCCCGGCCTGCGCGCCCGTCAGGTTCGCATCGGGTCCGCCGACCATGCGGTTCGAGATGCCGTGCGTGTACTCGTGGCCGATGACGGACATGTCGAAGTCGCCGTCCACGCAGGGCGCGTAGAAGGCTGACGAGATCGGCTGCCACAGGTACATGTTGGTGATGCCAGGGATGCCGTCGTTCAAGGCAATCTGGTTGGCGTTGTCGCGCCCGAGGTAGCTCGGCGCTCCGCCGTCAACCGCGCCGGCCTGAACCTGGCCCGTTTCGGGGTCGTTCTCGCCGCCGTTGACGTTGTTGACCGCGCCGCCCGAAGCGCGGTTGCCGAAGTTGTTTTCCTGGAAGTTCCAGGTCCGCTCGTTAAAGCCCAGGAAGTACGCCCAGTCGTGCATGCGGTTGTGCTCGGCGAAGAGATTCACGGCCGCCGCCGAAACGTCGTTGCCCGTGCCGGGGACGAAGTTCGTCGGGTCGCACTTGGAGTTCTCCCACGCGTTTGTCCACGGGAAAGTGTATTTGCGGTCGTTCGCCACGGGGCGGAAGCCGAACGCGCCTGGCGTTAAAGGAGCGGTCCAGGCTTCGGCAGAGTTGGCGTTGTTGCCTTTCGTCGTGAACGTCGGAGCGTTCAATTTAACGTCCGTGTCCCAGGGCGTGCGCGAGCCTATGTTGAAGAGTTCGAGGTCGCAGCCGGGGACGGGAGTGCCCGCGATCTTCGCTTCCCAGCAGCCGAGTGCGCGTGTGTCCGTGTCCGGGTAATCGAACGACGGCGCGCCGGTCGCGCTCAGGAGCGGGTTCGCCGTAAAGAAGCTCCACATCGGCGGGTAAGGAACGACCTGAGTGCCGACGGCGTCGTTGATGGTGATGTTGCCCGAGTAACTGAACGGCGGAAGCACGCCGACGGTCGGGTCGTTGAAGAGACAGACTTCGACCCAGTACTGGCCCGCAGGGACCACGCCGCCGGAGCCCTCGTAGTGAATCGCTTCGGGGCTCGTGCCCGTGTCCTGGCTGGCGACGACGACGCCGCCCGCGCCGGGCTTGCCCTTGTAGAGCTTCAACACAATGTCGTTCGCCGGATTGTCCGCCGAGGCGATAACGTCAATGGTTTTTGTGCCAGCCGGGGCTGTGAACGGGCCGTGCGCGGTCCCGCACGTGCCGGCCGTCGGCGGGTTGAACGCGCCCGTGAAGGGCGTTGACGAGGGAGCGGGCGCGAGACGGTAGACGCGGTTCTGGCGGAAGAGGACTGCGCCGGTCTGCGCGTCTATGAAATGCGTGTAAGCGAGCGAGTGCCCGCCCCGCGCGTCGAGCACGATTGTCTCGTACGCAGCGCGCGCGCCGGTCGGTGTCGGGAACGCGACGAGGCGCGAGCGCTGCGCATGCGAGAAGCCGGGGACGTCAAAGAGCGTCCACCCGCTCTCCTCGCGAATTTTTTGCAACTGGCCCAGGAGCGGGGTGCGCCCGATGTCTCTGGCGGCTTTAATCCACGCGGCGGTCGCAGGGAGCGAAGCGGGTCCCGGTGCTGCCTGGTCGCCGACGGCCGACGAAGAGACGTAAGCGATCTTGCCGTCAACGATGCCGACCGTAATCATGCCGTCCTGCGCCACGGTCAACTCGCCGAACTTCTGGCGAAAGAGGATAACGTAGGCGTTCGTCCCCGCAAGCTTGGTGTCGCTCACCAATTCGAGGTTAGCCACGCCGAGGTCTGAGAGACGGAAGAGCGCCTTGTTCGCGCCGATCCAGTTGCGCGCTGCCGTCGCCGGGTTGCCGTTCAAACCCGTGGCGAGATAGCCGCCGTATTTAATCAGCGAGTGGGGCGTGCCGAAGCGGTTCCAGCGCACGGTCGCCCCCATCCGCGCGACCATGTTCTTCTGGGTAACGGTCGGCGCGATTGTCCCCTTGCGGTTGTCGAGGTCAGGCAACTCGTCGTGTATGTCGAGGATTTTCGCCTGCCCAAACGCCGGGATTGAAGCGAACATGATCGCCACCAGTGTGAGGATCACGACGCCGGTTTGCGAGAGATATTTTTTGGTCGCGGAAATTTTCCTGCTCAAGATTGTTGCCTCCTCGGGTAGAGTGAACTGGATTCTCAGCTAAACTGTGAGAGGAGAATCAACCCAAACGGTTGAGGAATACTTGAAGCAGGATGTTGAGGGAAACTTGAGTTTTTTTGGATTGTTTACTGAAACCTAACAACTTGTGACCGCCGCAACGGATTCATCACATTCACCCATCAGCCCGAACGCTTCACAGAGGCCGGGCAGAGTTTTGAACCGCTTACCAGCCTTACCTTTATCCGCCTCGACCGCCCGCGCCGCAAGAGAATGTACGCTGACTTTCAATTACCCGACCATGCCAAAAGGCAATCATTATGTAACGACGACACAATACACTTTATACCGCGTCCGATTGATAAATTTTACGGGGTTGATTGAGAAGTGAGTGCGCCTGGCAAGACTCGAACTTGCGGCCCCCTGCTCCGGAGGCAGGTGCTCTATCCACTGAGCTACAGGCGCGTGGAGGGGGATTCTCGCATAGATGTAGGCGGAGCGCAAAATTGGGGCACGCGGATAAAAATCCCCCGGCCTTTGAGGTTGTCAAAGGCCGGGGGAAATTCCTGAGTCAGAAATCGTCCGCGTTCAAGCGCGAGCGGACGACGATTTCCTTCTCCCGCTCATGGGTCAACGACGAGCCGCGTTTGTACTTTCGTGCCTCCGGCGGTCGCGCCGATGTAGACAGATTTGGTCGCAGTGACGGCCTTGGTGCTCGTCGTAAAAGTTCCCCTCGTAGTTCCCGCCGGGATGACGATCTTCGTGGAGGCGGGCGACGCGACCAGAGCATTGGTGGTCGAGAGTGTGACCGGGAGTCCGCCCGCGGGCGCGGCGCATTGGAGTAAGACTGTGCCAGTTGCGACCTTGCCGCCTTTGATCGGATTGGGACTCAAGACCACGAGCGACGCTTTCGGGGAGTTGACCGTTAGCTGACGCGAGATGGTCGTCCCGCCGCCGGAGGCGACGACCGTGCCCGTCACCGCAGAGGCGACTCCCTTTGCGCTGAACTGGAAAGTGGCGCTCGTCTTCCCGGCGGACACGAGCACGCTCGCCGGCAGGATGGCTGCGGGATTGTTGTTCGTGAGCCTCACGAGCGTCCCGCCTGCGAGCGCGGGGGCGTCCACCGTCACGCGACCTGTGTAGGTGCCGCACGAGTTGATGGTCACCGGCGCGCTCGTCGTCGAGAGCAGGAAGTTGGAGAGCGACGGGTCCGTGTGTGTGACCGTCAGGTCCGCGTTCGAGATGTCGAAGAAGATATTGCCGACGGCCTCGACCTTGATGCGCCCTTTGGTCGTGTCCACGTTCGGGATGGTGACGGACTCGGACCCGTCGTTCGGCGTACTCGCCAGGAGAACGTACGGGAACGTATTGCCGCCGTCCGCCGAGAAGGAGATTTTGACGTTAGCCGCATTGATGGGCGCGAGGTTCGTCTTCGCCACGTCCCACTTGACGGTCTGCGACGCGCGACCCATGAGCGAGGCTGACGCGTTCGGCTCCGTGACGACGAACGGGCCGGACGTGCCGCTCACGTTGACCTGCATCATGTCCGCATTGATTCCGCCGCCCACGGCGCGGTTGTCGCGCGCCACCACCTGAAACTTCATCGTTCGTGTCATCGAAGGCAAGTCTTCGCCCGTGATGCACGGATCGGCCGTGCCGCGCCCGCAGTCGTAATTCACGGGCGGCGTGTTCGCGTTATTCAGGACGTACTTCAGGCTCGGGAACGTGCGCGTGGGATTGGTCGTGCCCTTGTAAGAACGGAAGATGGGTCGAGCTTGATTGTCGTTGTCGTTGTCATTCGTTCCTCCAGCCGCCGCCGACGGGCCGAGGTCGTACTCTTCCCAGGTGTAGGTCAGCGGGTCGCCGTTCGGGTCGCTCCCCTTCGCCGTCAGCGCGAACGGCGTGTTCGCGGGGATGTTGTAGTCGGCCCCGGCGTCAACCGTCGGCGCAGCGTTGTCCACGGCCGTCCGCGTGGAGCACCCGTTCGCGCCGCCGTGCGTGAAGGCGACCATCTCTTCAAGGCTCTTGACGTGGAAGTAGTCGTCACTGTGCGGCTGCAAGTCCTGCGTGCCGCAGATGCCAGCGTAGGCTTGAATGGTCGTGCCGCTGCCCGGCTCGTACGCCGACTCGGCCCCCTCGTTGCCGCCGCAGCTTCCGTCCGCGCCGTTGAAGGTGTGGTTGCCGCCGAACTGGTGGCCCATTTCGTGCGCGACGAAGTCTATGTCGAAGCCGTCGCCCACGGGGTCGTCGAGTCCCGTGAAGCCCCCAGCGTTGGAGCCGTCGGCAGGCACGCCGATCTCGCCCTTGTTGCAGACTGCTTCGAGGAACGCCACGCCGCCGAAGCCCGTGCTCATGACGTGGCCGATGTCATAGTTCTCTTCGCCGATGAGCGCGTCGCACGCCACCTGATTCTCGACCAGCATGTCAATGCCGAGCGGGTTGTTCGAGTACGGGTCCGCGACCTGGTTCGTGAAAATCAGATTGCGCTCGTTGTTGACGAAGACCATGCGCACCGAAAGCTCGCGCTCGTAGACGCCGTTGACGCGGTTCATCGTCGCCACCATCGCCGCGAACGCCTTGTCTTTTCTCACCTCGTCCGTGTCGAGGTCCGTCAGCGGGGCGAAGCGATCCACGTACTCGCCCGTGACGGCGAGCGCCAGGCGGTAGGTGCGGAGCGTGCCTGCCTGCTGAACGCCCGCGGCCGCGAGCGTGGCGTCCGTGTTGTGCCGTGTTGTCGTCCGATGCGGCGGACGTGCCGGACTTGTTGCTCAGGTCGCCGAAGTGACACTCGAATCGTTTGTCGCCACGCATGTTGCGCTTGAAGTAGCTGATGTGGTTGACGGTGTTGCCCCTGGCATAGGGGTCAAGGTAGACCGTGTCGCCCGCCGAAAGGATGATGCCGTGGAAGCCGGCCGAAGTGATACCGAAGCGCGCCGTCGCCGTCGGGTCGTCAATCCCCTGCCCGCGAAATGTCTTCCACTCCGGGTAGCGCGCGGCGAGGCCCGGCTCCATGATGGGCGAATTCTCGATGCGGAAGCGGCTCGTCTTCCCGTCAGGCATTGGCACAGAAAGAATGGTCTGCGTCGCTTTCGCGGCGGCCGTGAATTCGAGCGGGGCCTGGTTGAGAAGCTGCGTGAGCGCGCTCTTGTCGAGCCGCACGGTGCGGTAGGCGGCCGGCACAATCACGCGCTGGCCCGTCTGCACGATTGAGCTTTCGGCCACGTCCTGCCAGATGCCGCCGCTGATTGTCTGTGACGACGTGGGCTCCGGCCTGAGCATCATCCCACACAAGACGAGCAGCGCAATGAGCGAGCCCAGCAGAACGTGTCTCTGCGATCTACGTAACTTCATAACCGTCTCCTTTTTCAACGATGGAACTCCGGCAAGGTTCTCAATCTTCGCGGTGGCTTCAACTGTGTCCGCCGCTGGGAAAAGCGAGTAGCACGACTGTTTTCAGAGGCGCGTGACGAACACCATCACGCGCCTCTGAAGGAGGTTGAGCGTTACTTGTCAACAATGAGCGCCGCGCCCGTGGTCACGCCGCCGGCCGTCGCCCTGATGGTCACGCGTTGGCTCGCGGTCACGGCCTTGGTCGCGACCGTGAACGTCCCCCTGTTGCTTCCCGCCGCGACAGTGATCTTCGTCACAGTCGGGTTCGCCACGGCCGGGTTGGTGGTCGTGAGCGTCACGACCATGCCGCCCGCGGGCGCGGCGCATTCGAGAATGACCGTGCCGGTCGCGCTCGCCCCGCCCTTAACAGGGTTGGGACTCAGGCTGAGCGAAGACGCCTTCGGCGGGTTGACCGTCAGGTCGCGCGAGACGCTACTGAAGCCCGCGCTCGCGGTGATCGTGTCCGTCACGGGCTCGCCCTTCGACGCCTGAACCGTGTAGCTGAAAGCCTTCATGGTCGAACCCGCGGGGACTGTGACCGTCGCCGGGAAGGTCGCGCCCGGATGGCTCTCCTTGATCGTGACGACTGTGCCACCGGCGGGCGCTGGCCCGTCGAGAATGACACGGCCTGTCCGCGTGGTCTGACAACCGCCGACCGTGGGCGCGTCGAGCGTGAGGTCTTTCAGGCGCTCGCCGCCCGTCATGATGCGGCCCTCGCTCGTGAAGACCTGGAACTCTGCGGCGCGCACGTTTCTGGACTGCGGAATCAACTCGGACTCGGTCGGCACGTCCGGCGCGGGCGGGCTCAGAACTGGCCCAGTCAACAGGATGCCCGGCGGTATGCCCTGGCTCACGCAGTCGCTGTTGAGCGTCGGGTCGTTGTCCTGGTCGCCCTGGTAGAGCGGCTGGCCCGTGCACTGGTTGGTGACGACGCGAAACTGCACGTGCGTCGCCCTGGTCTGCGGCACGTCGAACGCGCGGAAGTTGAGGTGCGAGACGAGCGGGCGGAAGACGCCGCCCGGGAAAGCGTCTTCGGGGCTCGTATAGATTTCCGTGTAGCCCACGTCCGGGTTGCTGCAATTGTTGGTCGCGCTGGCCGTGCAGACGAGGACTTTGAACTGGCGCAGCGCGGCGAGCCGCAACTGGCGGTTAAAGTCGCCGCCCGCGTCGTCCGAAGAGTAAGGGTGATTAATCGCGCTCACGACGACGCGGCTAAAGGTCTGCGGTCCCGTGCCGGCGAGCTTGACGACGACGCGGCGGCCCTCGACCGTGTTGGGCGAACTCTGTGTGCCGAGCGACGCCCAGTTGGTGTCCTCCGTGTCGTCAATCAAATTCTGGCGGTTGATGTCGTTTAACCCATCGCCGCTCGCGAGAGCGCCCTTTGATTTCGAGGCGCGGTTGGTCGGCATGGCGACGACGAGCGTCTGTGCGCCGATTGTTATCTTTCTGGTGAAGCGCATCAATCCGTAGCCCTCTGCCTGCGCGATGAAGTCGTAGGTTCCGGGGGCAAGCTTCGCCGTGTCCGAAAGGATGGTCGAGCGCGGGTTGTTCGCGTCAACGTTTGTTGCCGGGTCTGTGTCCGCGATCTGGCGCGAGCGCGCCTGGAATTGGCCCACGATGATACGTGCCTTGACGGGTGCGCCGTTCTCATCGAGCGCGATGGCCTTGAACGTCACCATGCCGCTCGACTCCTTCGGCGACTCGAAGCTCGGGATGGGCTGCGTGTCTTCGCCGCCGTCGCTGTAAGCGGTCGCGCCCATGCCGCGCCGCGCGAACGCGCCCCACAATTCCTTCTGGTTCGCACCATTGAAACGCATCATGTCGGCGGCTAGATAAGCGTCGCGCGCGTCGAGCATGCTCGGGCTCGAAGGCATCAGCAGGAAGGCGTCGAACACTATCTGTATCCAGCGGCGGTTGCCGGGGCACTGATTGGCCTGACGCTTGCCGTCGGCGCACTCCTTTTGCAGCGCGGCGTTCGTTGCCGGGAACTGAGAGTTGTATTTCAAGACGAGCGCCTTGCGTATGTCGTAGCCGGTCGCGCTCCAGATTTCGCCGTCGGCGTGGACCTGCGGCCCCGTCGTGTCGTAGCCGACGTTAGAATAGTTGAGCGGGCTCTGGTTCATGGCGAAGTTGCGTATGCCCGTCACCTTGTTGCCCGTCACGTATGCGCCGACCGAGAACGGGTTCTCGCCCATGACGGGGACGAGCGCGTAGGCGTTCAGGTATTCCACCGCCACCTGGTCGGACCAGCTCTCGCCCATCGCCCCGCCCTGGTGGCCGCCGATGCTCGCGTCCGGCCCGCCGATCATGCGGTTCGAGATGGCGTGCGTGTATTCGTGGCCGATGACGGACATGTCGTAGTCGCCGTCAACCATCGGCGGGTAGCCGGAGTTCGGAATCGGCTGCCACAGGTACATGTTCGTGATCGTCGGCACACCGTCGTTGGCCGTGAACTGGTTGGCGTTGTTGCGGCCGAGGAAATCAGGATTGCCGCCGTCCGCGCCGCCCGCCTGCGCGTTGCCGATTTCGGGGTCGCCGTCGCCCTTGAAGTTGTTGACCGTTCCCCCCGCCGTGCTGTTCCCGAAGTTGTTATCCTGCATGTTGTAGTTCTCTTCGGTGAAGCCGAGCATGTAGGCGAAGTCGTGCATGCGGTTGTGCATCACGAAGAGGCTGGTCGTCGCGGCGTCAATGTCGTTACGTGTCGGCGAGGCAAAGACCGCCTGCGACGCCTTCTCCGTGTTCCACTGGTTCGTCCAGGGGAAGCTGTAATCGCGCGTCGGGCTGACGGGGCGGTACTGCTCGCTCCCGAAGAGCGGGAAGGCCCAGCTCTCGCCGCTGATGGCATTGTTGCCCTTAGTCGTCATCGTCGGCTGGTTCGTGCGGAAGTCGTAATCCCAAGGGCCGCGCGAGGCCAGGTTCTTGACTTCAACCTCACAGCCGGGGACGGGGCTGCCGTTGAGTTGGCTCACCCAGCAGACGGTCTTGCGCGTATCGTTGCCGGAGCCGTCCGGGGTGGGCCAAAAAGCTTTCCACTTCGGCGGGTACGGCAGCGAGACGGCCGTGCTGTTCTGCGTGAACGTGCCGGCGTAGAGGAAAGGCTCAGTCTGCGGGACCTCGTCGCTGATGAACGGGCAGACGCGGACGGTGTACTTGCCGGGCGCGACGCCGTCCGCGGGGTTATAAGTGACAGCCTCCGGGCTCGTGCCTGCGTCGGCGGACGCGGCGACTTCGACGCCGTTGTAGTCGAGGTGGATGACGATGTCGTTGGCGGGGTTGGCGGCCGACGCCGTGATGATGAGTTGCGTGCGACCAGCGCCGACCTGAAAGTCAGTACTGCCGCAAGCGTTGGGGTTCACAGTGTACTCGCCTGTGAAAGGCGCGGACTCGCTCGCCCCTCCCCCCTGCTGTAACTGCTGCACGCGATTTCTTCTGACGAGGATCGCGCCGGTCTGCGCGTCAACGAAGTGCGTGTAGCCAAGAAGCTCGCCGCCGCGCACGCTCAGGAAGAGCGTCTCGTAAACGGGCCTGACGCCGGTCGGGGTCGGCAGCGCCCGCAGCCGAGCGCGCTGCGGGTAGGAGAATCCAGCGATTTTGAAAACGGTCCAGTCGCCCAGCGCCTTGGTCTCCATCACGCCGCCCACGTCGGCTGCGCGGCCCAGATTCTGCGCGGCCCTGAGCCAAGCCTGGTACGGCCCGATTGACGCGGCCACGGGCGCGTTGCGGTCGCCCGCACACGAGGAGGAGACGTAGAAGACTTTATCGCCGACGACGCCGACGGCAATCAGGCCGTCCTCCGCCGCGGGCAAGTCGCCAAACTTCTGGCGGAAGAGGACCGAGTGACCAGGGTAGCCGGCCATCTTCTGGTCGTTCAATAACTCAAGATTATTGAGGCCCACGTCGGAGAGGCGGAAGAGGTCGCGGTGCTGGCTGATGAAGGCCCGCGCGACCTGGACCGCGTCGCCGGAGAGGCCGCTCGCCAGGTAGCCGTTGTAGTTAATCATCGAGTGCACGGTCCCGAAGCGGTTCCAGCGCGTCGTCGCGCCGAGCGCGGACGCAGCGGATAACTGCGCGGCGGTGGGCGCGAGCGTGCCGGTGCGCTTGTCCAGGTTCGGCATCGCGGCCTGATTTTCGTGCACGAGCGCCTGGCCGAGAGCACCCAAAGGCGCGAGCGCCGTCAAGAGAGCGAACACCGTTGCGGCGAGAAACTGGCGCGACGCCCGGTTGAATCTACCGGCAAACCCTTCAGCGGTCCTCATGTTAAGTCTCCTTTTAATCGTGTCGGTGTCGGCCGCGTCCGCGACCCGGCCTGTTAAATCCTGCGAGGTTCAATTACGGTCAGTTGATAACGTGTGCAGATTAGCCGGGCCGGTTGAGGAATTCTTGAGGGATTCTTAAGTCGGGAAAGGCCGAAAGTTGAGGCCCGAACGGGCGAAATACGCCCGCACTGGCCCAAATTTACTGTTTGCCTGAGATTTCAGAGCCGGAGGAAGGAACCTTGTAAACCGTGCGCTTGAGGAGACGCCGGAGAGCCGATTTGAATTGTCGTCATTTCATAACACAGTCACAATAAAACGAGCGGCGTGGCTATAACTGTAGGGGTAGAGGATGCGTCCTCTGCCCCTACAGTTACGATTATTAAGTCGGATGACCTTGCAGGCACGGCTGACGGCGACGCCCGCCGGAGGCGTCGCCGCTACTCAAGCTTGCCCGGCTCACTTCTTGCCGCGCTTGGGCTGGCGGCGGGTCGCACGCTTCGCGGGTTTCGCCTCGGCCGACTTGGCTTCCTTCGCGCTGGCGGCCAGGGCGTCTGACATCTGTTGCAGCCCCTGCTTAGCCAGTTGGCGTAGCCCCTTCTCCGGGTCGCTGGTCGCCATCTTTTTCACCTTGGGCTCAAGGACGCTCATGCCCAGAGCGGTGGCGGCCTGGAGTGCTTGCTTGCGAACCCCAGCGTCCTGGTCGTCGAGCAGCCGCTCGACCGTCGGGCCTGCCTTCGACGGCGCCCAGTTGCGCATCCCGGCGGCGGCGGCGACGCGCACGATCTCGTCGGAACTCGCGGACGCGGCTTCGATCACGTCCGCCGATTCATCGCTCGCGATCATACTCGCCAGGTAGGCGGCCTTGGCGGCGATGCCCGGATCGTCACCCCGTACGAGGACTTTCAGGTGCGGCACAGCTTCCGGCCCGAGAGTCGCCAGCGCGGCGTAGTCGGGCTCGTCCGTGTCGAGCCGCGCCAGAACCTGCTGCATGGTAATAGGCATTTTGACCTCCTAACACGGGAACGTGAGTGGGCTCGTTTGCATGGTGGACGCCTCTGATGGCACGAGGTCCGGCGGGGGGTTGGTGATGTTCGCCGTCCCGCCGCCCGTCATGAGCCGGTTACTGTCCGACACGTGGCTGAGGCCCAGCACATGTCCTATCTCGTGGGCCAGAGTCCACTCGGACGCGATGGACGCCACGACCGCGCCGGGCCGCCCCGCCGGGAAGGCCGCGCAGCCGTTGAAGGGCGGCACGGTCGAGCGCACGAAGTAGGCGACCACGTCGTTCGGACCGACGTTGTTGCGGTTGGAGAAGAGTTGGTTCTGCTCTGGGGTCGTGGACCCCATGGTGCAGTTGCCGACATCTATGTCCAGGAAGGTCGGAGGGAGGTTAAGGTTCTCCGACGTGCCGAGCACCACGTTGATGCCGACGTTCGCATAGACCAGTATCATGTTGGCAATCATCTGGGCGATAGGGATGTTCGGCTGCTGTACGATCTTGACGTGCAGCCTGACGCACGACAGCCCCCAGCTAATGAGCCTGAGCGTGTTGTCAGCCGTGCGGACCGCCGTAACCATTGTGACCCCGCTCACGCCTGTGACGGGCAGAAGGTTAATCAGAGAGGCGTTCCCCGCCTGGTCCCCGCTGTCGGAGCGGCGCGTCACTATCCCTGTCGGTAAGATCTCCCAGGCAATCAGCCTCAAATTCCCCGAAGCGGTCCGCACGCCTGAGACGACTCCGTCGGAGAAACCCGCCAGGCTGTTACCTTGTATCCCTCCCGCCTGGTCCCCGCTGTCGCTCATCCGCAGCACGCTAGCGCCGTTCGCGGAGACGCCCCAGACGATCAGTCTGAGGTCGCCGCTTGCGGTTCGGACAGAGGTCACTACGCGGCCGCCCGGGGCCAGGGCGGCTCTGATCATCGTCGCGTCGCCGGCCTGGTCGCCGCTGTCGCCCAGACGCGTGAACGCGCCCGCCGCCGACACACGCCACACGATAACCCTGAGGTTGCCGTTGGCGGTCCTGACCGCGCTCAGCACGCGTTCGTTGGCCCCCGTGAGGGGCAGTTTGATGAGTGACACCTCGCCAATCCCGCCGGCCTGGTTCCCGCTGTCGTTCAGCCGTGTCAGCGCGCCGTTCTGATTCAACTGCCAACTGATTAAACGCAGGTTGCCGTCGCCGGTGCGGCACGCCGTGACGAAAAGGGTGTTGCTGACCGCGATGATCTTGATGGCCGTGGCCGAGCCCGCCTGGTTACCGCTGTCGGCCAGCCGGGTGATAGCGCCCGCCGCGTTGACGTTCCAGCTAATCAGCATGAGATTGCCTGCGCCGCTCCGCAGGGCTGTGACCACGCGGCTCCCCCTGGCGATGTCTATGTTCGTAGCCACCCCGGCCAGGTTACCGCTGTCGGCCAGCCGGGTGATCGGGCCGCTCGAACTGACCTGCCAACTGATCAGCCGCAGCGTGCCCTGGCCGGTGCGAACCGCGGTAATGACTCTGCCGTTTTGTGCGCCGCTGACGGCCGCGATTTCGGAGACGGAGCCGGCGAGGTCTCCGCTGTCGCTCCTGCGGCCCAGTTGTAAGATGCTCATGGTGTATCCTTCCTGCCGTGAGTTTCCCGGCCGTGAGTCTAGCCAGTCGGACGGGTAGAGCGGGGACAGCATATACTCCTGTGAGTTGGATAAGTCAATACTCGCAATTATGAACTGCGCGGACGTTCGCCCGCCTGGTGTTCTCACGCATGCCCAGACACCGACCCGCCGATCAACGCCGATTCCTCTTTACTGCCGCGCGCTCATGCTTTACTCTGGCGGCGTTCGTCGGTCTCCTCTCTTTCACACTCGCGGAACTAATGGAATGCCTGTGCCAACAATGATGGTCAAAAAACTCTCGCACGCTCTTATTCTGCTGATGATTTGTGCCAGCGCGGCGGCCGCGCAGGACGGCAAGTGCACGTTGAAGCTCGCGGAGCTAGCTCAGCCTCCGGAGTTGCGCGGCTTTCATGTCGGCATGACGATTGAGGAGGTCAAGACGCGACTGCCGAAGGCGCAGTTGCGGGCGGACGAGTTCGGCTTCGCGTCGCTCAACATTTTCCCGGACTACGAGGCGGGGATTGATAAAAAATCTTTCGAGGGCGTGCGGACAATCTCGTTGGATTTTCTGGACAACCGCGTCACGGCCGTGTGGATTGGGTACGACAAGACGTTCAAGTGGCAGACGATTGACGAGTTCGTACAGGGCATCACGGCCGCGCTCAAGCTGCCTAACTCCTGGCGGACCAAATTCCGCAACCGCCTGGTGGACTGCGCAGACTTCACCATCGCCGTCATCCCCGTCGGCGAAAGCCCGAGCGTCAAGATCACGAACGACGCGGCGCGCGCAACGCTCGACCAGCGCAAAGCCGCCAAAGAAGAAACGGAGCAGCCCTGACTGCATGAAACCCTAGACTCAACCCTTTGCGTCTTACGTCTTAACTTTGCGCCTTTGCGAGAAACGGCCGTTCTCGCAAAGACGCAAGAAAAGAAAGACCGAAGGCGCTAAGAAAATCGTTGAGTCTCTTTCGCAAAGGAGAGACGAGAATGCTTAAAGAGTTCAGGGAGTTCATCAAGCGTGGGAACGTGATGGAGTTGGCCGTCGCGGTCGTCATCGCGGCGGCTTTCGGCAAGGTTGTGACCACAGTGGTAGAGGGCGTTATCATGCCGCCTATCGGCCTCCTGCTGGGCAAAGTTGATTTCTCAAGCCTCTTCCTGGTCCTCGGCTCGCCGGAACACGTGCCCGCCTCGCTCACAGAGGCCAAGGTGCTGGCCGTCCCCGTCATAGCCTACGGCCAACTCATCAATGACATCATCAACTTCCTCATCGTCGCTTTTGTAATCTTCCTCATCATCAGGGCGTACAACAGAATGAAAAGCAAGCGGGAGGAAGAAGTCACGACCAAAGACTGCCCGCGCTGCCTCTCGACCATCCCGCTCAAGGCCACGCGCTGCGCCGAATGCTGCGTTGATCTGCAAGCAGCGTAAGCAAGACGCGGAGACACGGGGAGAAAGACAATTGCTTTTCTTCGCCGCGTCCCCGCGTCTCCGCGTCTCCGCGTCATCCCCTGGCATCGGAGTTGCCGCATGGTCTCTTAGGACAGGTGCGCGTATTAATAGCGTGCATCGTTGTATTTCAGACGAACCAATTCGAGCAGAGGGAGAACGCTTTATGGACGTATTTGAACTGTTGAAGAAAGACCACGAGAAGGTGTCCGGCATCTTCGAGAAACTGGACGCGACGACCGAGCGCGGCGTCAAGACACGCGAGGAGCTGTTCACGCAGCTCAAGCAGGAACTGGACGTGCACACGCGCATCGAGGAGGAGATTTTTTACCCCATCCTCAAAGAAGCCAAAGAGACCGAAGAACTGACGCTTGAGGCTTACGAGGAGCACAACGTCGTCAAGCAGCTTCTGACCGAGTTGGACGAGTTGCCGAAGGACGACGAGACGTGGGGCGCGAAGCTGACGGTCCTCAAGGAGAACGTGGAGCACCACGTCGAGGAGGAAGAGGGCGAGCTGTTCGACGGCGCGCGAGAAGTTTTGAGCCAGGAGCAGTTGGAAGAACTCGGCGCGCGGATGGAGGCGTCCAAGCAGGAACAGAAGAAGGCTTTGGCGGCCGGCTAAGAGCCGCTAACAAAATCGGAGTAACCGAGGGGGCAGAGGACTTGTCTCTGCCCCCTCGACATTCATCAAACACGGGCAGGGACAAGCCCTGCCCCTACACAATTCTCGCCCGCGCAAGTA
The DNA here is from genome assembly GCA_963711585.1 of uncultured Acidobacteriota bacterium. GTDB lineage: Bacteria > Acidobacteriota > Blastocatellia > Pyrinomonadales > Pyrinomonadaceae > QHXM01. The sequence continues at coordinate 355,257 of CAVQEU010000009.1, forward strand.
GAGTCGCTGTCTAATTGACGCAGACTCCCGCGACGCCTTATTCTTTCATTGAACCCGTGGCCGACAGCGACCCCTAAATGCCTTTTGTTACCAGGGGCCGTGTCAAAATCTTGCATCACGCGCCTCTGTCGCTTGCGCAATTCGGCCCGCGCCGCGCGTTCTAGCCCTGCACTCGGAAGTGCGCCCCTTGTTGCTTTCTCGGTTTCCGGCGGCCGCACTCGTGCGAATCTTTTGTTTTCGGAAAAGGAGCCGGAGCCCCCAGCCTATGCGCGAATGCCCTCGGTGCGAACGCTGCTACGAAGACGAGGTGATCGTCTGCCCCGAGGAGGGCTCGAACACCAAGTTGACGCTGCCGGGCGGGCCGCTGATGGCCGGGCGCTACCTTTTGGAAAAGCGTTTGGGCCGCGGCGCTATGGGCCAGGTTTATCTCGCGCGCGACCAGAACCTCGTGACCCGTCGCGTCGCCGTCAAGACCGTCCGGCCAGACATTCTCAACGACGAAGAGATGCAGGAGGGCGAGGCCATCGCCCGCTTCGAGCGCGAGGCCAGAACGGCCGCCTCCATACGCCACACGAACGTCGTGGACGTGACCGACTTCGGCAAGAGCCCCGAAGGCGTCTTCTATCTGGTGATGGAGTACGTGCAGGGCGAGACCCTTCATCACCTCCTGCGCCGCGAGGGTACTTTGAGCGTCCACCGCACGCTCACCCTTTTGCGCCAGGTGGCCGCGGGCGTCGAGGCCGCGCACGACGAAGGCATCCTTCACCGCGATTTGAAGCCCGCCAACATCTTCATCATGCAGCCGAAGAAGAAGGCGACCGTCTCGAAGAACATGAGCGACGGTGTCGTCAAGGTCGGCGACTTCGGCCTCGCGAAGATCGTCAGCCAGGCCGTCGCGGATACGAGCGGCGTCTCGGGCAGCGGCCCCGCGTCGCGCGGCATCATCGGCACGCCTGAATACATGGCCCCCGAGCAGATGCAGATGGAGACGAAGCTCGACGCGCGCGCGGACGTGTACGCCCTCGGCGTCATCGCCTATCACATGCTCGGCGGCCGTCCTCCCTTCTCCGGCGAGCTGATGCAGCTCGTCACGCAGAAGATCATGAACGACCCGCCGCCGCTTTCGGGCCTGCGCTCTGACATTCCGAAGGATGTCGAGCGAGTAGTGATGCACGCGCTCCAAAAGGACCCTGACCGGCGGCCGGCGACGGTCGCCGAGTGGCTCGAAGAGTTCGAGGCGGCGGTCGGCAATGAGGACGAGGAAGAAGAAGAGAGAGAGGGCGACTCGCGCGTCGTCGTCATGGCCCCTGTGGGCGCGGAAGTTTACGTTGACGACGAACGGCACGGGAGCGTGGGCCGCTCTGGCCGCATCATCCTGAAGTCAATCGCGCCGGGCCGCCACGTCCTCCGCGTCTCGCGCGCGGGCGAGCAGGACGACGAGCGTGTCATAGAGATTCGCCCTGACTCAAGCGAGCAGATTATTCAGGCCGTCCTGCGGCCTCACATGTCGGGCGGGCAAAGCAGCGGGTTGTCGCCTTCGCGCGGCGGCAGCATCGGCGGCGGCAGTGGCCCTGGCAGTAGCCTTCCCGGTGTCGTCATGTGCGCGCAGTGTGGCTCGCGCTTCGCCGCGGGCGTGAAATTCTGCGGGCGCTGCGGCGGCCGCGTCTTCCTGCCTGTCAACGACGCGCCCGGCAGCCAATCCGGCTCGCAACACCCGCAGGCTCCCGGCAGCATGAGCGGCGGCGCCTCGGTCGTGGCCCACGGCGCGACCGGCGTGAGGTGCGGGCGCTGCGGGACCAATTATCCTCCGGGGACGAAGTTCTGCGGGCGCTGCGGGATTCCCATACAATCCGCCACGGCCGGGTCCGCCTCGCTCTTCCAAAACCCCACGCGCCCGCAGCAGGTCGTCTGCCATAACTGCCACACGTCTTACCCCGCAGGCACGAAGTTCTGTGGGCGCTGCGGCATCGTCATCAGGAATTGAGCACAACGGCCGCTTCGCTTGCCATGAAACAATGCCCTGCTTGCAATCGCACCTACACAGACGACGCGCAGCTCTTCTGCCTTGAAGACGGCGCGCAGCTCGTTCAAATGGGCGCAGGCTCCGCCGCCCCCTTCGACCCGAACGCCACGCTCGCACTGAGCCCACCGCGCGACACGAATCCGCCGCCGGAGGTTTCTTACCAGCAGCCACCGCCGTCCGCGCCGCCGTGGACTCCGGCCGCTTACACGCCTTCGGCCCAGGTGGCCGGCCGCCCCGGCTCGAAAACCTGGCTCGTCATCGCCGTCGCAGGCGTGGCCGTGCTCGCCGTCGGCATCATAGTCCTTCTGGCGATTATCGGCAGGGATGCTCCAGACAACTCCAACAAGAACACGAGCGACCCGGTCGTCAACGGCACGACCCCGCCATCGTCCGTGCTGAAGGACGACTTCTCCACCGAGAACTGGCCCACAGGCGAGCAGGCTTACGGCAACTTTTATCAGGACGGCCAGTACCACATGAAGGGCAGGCCGAATCTCTACCTCTACATGTTTCCGCTCAACCAGGGTGGGCCAAGTCTGCTAAAGTATTCGACGAAGAACGCGACCGTGAAGATTACGGCGCGCAGCGTCAGCGGCGAGTCGCCGTCGCACGGCTACGGCCTTATCATTCATGGGAAGCTGAGCCCCAAGAGGAACCTCGAAGGCTACGGCTTTTTGATCTACACGGGCGACGAGGCCAAGTTCACAATCGTGCGCTTCGTCGATGGCATGCGCACGGACATAGTCGAGTGGGAGAAATCGTCTGTGATACGCTCCGGCACGAACCCCAATCAGCTCGAAGTTCGCACACAGGGGTCGCAGCTTAGCTTTTACGTCAACGGCCAACTCCTCAAGAGCGTCACCGACACGGCGAACGTCACCGACGGCTACGTCGGCCTCTACACGAGCGAGACCAACGAGGTCGCCTTCGACGACATGGAGATAAACAGGGAATGAGAAGTCAGACTACAGGAGGCAGAAGTCAGAAGTCAGAAGTCAGAAGGAAAGGCTGAAATCAGTTTTTCTTTTCTTCTGACTTCTGTATTCTGTATTCTGACTCCTGTATTCTGACTCCTGTAGCAAAGATGCAAGTCACCCTCAGAGTGCTGTCTGGCCCGCATGTCGGGCGCAGCTTCATCTTCAACCAGCACGACACCTTTCTCATTGGGCGGAGCGAGGCGGCCCACCTTTGCCTGCCCGAAGACCGTTATTTCTCGCGCAACCACTGCATTCTTGAGATCGCGCCGCCGCGCTGCTTCCTGCGCGACCTCGGCTCGCTCAACGGGACTTACGTCAACGGCCAGAAGGTGCAGGAGGCTTACCTACGTAACGGCGACCGTGTTCAGGGCGGGCAGACCGTGCTCGCCGTCGAAGTCAGCGCGGACGAGTTCCCACTGGACCCGAACCTGCCGCCGACGCAGCCGGCCATAGTCATCGTCGAATGCCTCAACTGCGGCGCGCGCGATCAGGCCGAGGCAGCCTCGCCCGACGAGCGTATGACTTTTCTCTGCCAGGACTGCCGCAACGAATTGCGCCGCCAGCCGCAGCCCGTCCCCGGCTACGAGATGATAAAAATCCTGGGCCGCGGCGGGATGGGCTGCGTCATGTTGGCGCGCAACGAGCAGACGGGTGAGCCCGTCGCCATCAAGACGCTCCTGCCCGAGGTCGCCGTCTCTGACCAGGCGCTCCGCCGCTTCATGCGCGAGATTGACGTCGCGGCCTCCTTGCAGCACCCGCACATCGTGCGCTTCATTGACCGCGGCACGAACAAGGGCGTCGTCTACCTCATCACAGAGTTTGTGGAGGGGGCCGACGCGGCGAGACTGGCGGACGCGCGCGGCGGCCGTCTCCCCTACCCCGAGGCCGTCAAAATCATCGAGCAGTCGCTCGACGCCTTGCAGTACGCGCACAGCAAGGGCTTCATCCACCGCGACATCAAAGACCAGAACATACTGGTCAACGGCGTGTGGCCCAACTACACGAGCAAGCTGACTGACTTCGGCCTCGCCAAGAGTTTCACGCAGACGGGCATGAGCGGCGTGACGATGGCTGGCGACGTGGCAGGCACGTTCGCCTACATGCCGCCCGAGCAGATTAGAGACTTTCGCAACGTGCGGCCGTCCTCAGACATCTACGCGATGGGCATGACGGCCTACAGCCTGCTGACGGGCGCAATCGCGCTCGACATTTCTCCGCGCGCCAACGTCGCCGAGACCGTCAAATCAATCTTCGAGAAGCCCATCATCCCTGTGCGCCACCGCGTCGCAGACATTCCCGACCCGGTCGCGCAAGTCATCGAACGCGCGCTCACAAAAGACGTCAGCCAGCGCTGGCCCTCTGCCGAAGCCATGCGCGCGGCCCTGCTGCAAGCGGCCGGGATGTAATTGACACCCTCCGTCTTCACCCGCGCTTGACACCTCATTTTAGCCACGTATAATTCTCTGCGCTTCACGGGCCGGTAGCTCAGTTGGTAGAGCAGCTGACTCTTAATCAGCGGGTCACAGGTTCGATCCCTGTCCGGCTCACATTTAAATACAAAGCAGTTAGGGGCAGCCACTTGGTAGCCCCTAACTGCTTTGTATCAATATAGTGTCACTACTTTGCGAACGGACAGAGATTAGCAGAGGGCTCTAATAGGTGCGGCTATGAATCCTGGTATCAGAATCCTTTTCACCCTTTTACTGCTTTCCGTCGTTTGCGTGCCGGGCGCTCAGGCCCAAGGAGCGCGAGATGACGCGCGGGCGGATTCACCTCCGCGTCCCTTTCTGAGTCCGTGCCGGATGCCGGAGCTTCAGTCTAAGGCGTGGTGTGGCAGGTATGAGGTTTTCGAGGACCGGGTTTCCAAACGTGGGCGCAAGATCGCGCTCAACATGATAATTCTGCCCGCCTTTGCGGAGAAGCCCGCGCCGGACCCCGTCTTCTTTTTCGCGGGCGGCCCCGGACAAAGTGCCGCGAGCCTCGCCGGCCTGCTTGGGGAAGGGCCGCTCGCGAAGATCAGAGAGCAGCGAGACCTCGTCTTCCTGGATCAGAGAGGGACCGGGGAGTCGAACCCTTTAACGTGTAACCTCTACAGTGATGATAATGACCTGCGTGGCTACTTCGAGGACATGTTTCCCGTCAGTGAGGTGCGCGCGTGTCGCGAGCGGTTGGAGAAGGTTGCCGACCTGAAACAATATACGACGAGCATCGCTATAGATGACCTTGACGACGTTCGCCGCGCCTTAGGCTACGAGAAGATTAATCTCTACGGCGGCTCATACGGCACGACCGTGGCGCTGGCCTACTTGCGCCAGTACGGGAAACAGGTCCGCTCCGTCATCCTCGCGGGTGTCGCGCCAACAAACCTTAAGCTGCCGCTCCCATTCGCGAAAGGTGCTCAATACGCGATAGACCACCTCATGGACGACTGTGCGGCGGACACGGCCTGTCGTGCGGCTTTCCCGAACCTGCGGGCGGAGTTTCGAGCGGTCCTCGACCGGCTGGCGAAAAAGCCGGCGAGCATTGGGTTGATTAATCCCCTCACACAGAAAACGCAGCGCGTCCAACTTGGGCGCGGCGTGTTCGCGGAGCGACTGCGCATGATGCTCTACGACCGGGGTCAGGCGAGCATGGTTCCCCTGCTCATCCACCGAGCGTATCAAGATGATTTCGGGCCTTTCATCCTGGCTGCCCTACCACAGGCGCGCGGCATCTACCAGTCGCTTTCGCTGGGCATGTATTTCACCGTGACCTGCTCGGAGAACGTCCCATTCATCACAGAGGAGGACGTGAAGAGAGAGACCAATGGTACTTTTCTGGGAGACTACCGCGTGCGTGTGCATCAGGGCGCGTGCAGGGAGTGGCCGCGCGCGAACGTGCCCCGACAATTCACGAGCGCGGTCGAATCGGACGCCTCCGTGCTGTTGCTCTCCGGTGAAGTAGACCCCGCCTCACCTCACTGGCTCGGCGTTGAGGTAGCGCGTCACCTCCCGAACAGTCTTCAAGCGACCATTCCCTACGGGGGACACGGCTACTTCTCCGACTGCATCAGCAATATCACCGCGGAGTTCATTTCCAAAGGTTCAGCCAAAGGGCTTAATACCTCCTGCCTTCAGAGCGTCAGGCGACCTCCATTCGTTACAACTTTACCCGAAGCATCGTCCGCCTCACAGTGATGCGCGGATACTCACTCATCCTCTTATCAAAAGTGATAAGAGCCTGTTCGAAAACTCTTGAGCGCGTCAGCGCGAACTGGCTTGAGAACGTGAGCGGCCATGAGCTTGCTCGCGCAAGCTTGGCAGGCAAGGATGCCTGCGCTCCCAGAGTAGAGAAGCTTTTTACAATCGTAGAAGCCCGTCTCCCGGATCGTTTCACGCCACGCGCGAGTCTCCTCCGAGGATGAGAATCTCGGAATGCGGTGGGGGCGGCGAGTAGAGACGGGGCTTGGAGAGGAATTCGGAGGCGTCTTCGGCGCGGGCCGGGCGCGAGAAGAGGTAGCCCTGCGCGTGGTTGCAGCCAAGCTCGCGGAGCTGCGCGACCTGCTCTTCGGTCTCGACGCCCTCGGCGACGACCGTCATCCCCAGGTTGCGCGCGAGCATGACGATTGAGCGTATGATCTCCACGTTCTCCGTCTGGTTGCTCATCCCGCTGACGAAGGAGCGGTCAATCTTCAGGATAGTTATCGGGAAGCGGTGCAGGTAGCTCAGGCTTGAGTAGCCTGTGCCAAAATCGTCTATGCTCGCTTCGACGCCGAGGTCGCGCAACTGCCTGAGCATGTCGGTCGTGCTCTCTATGTTCTCCATCACGACGCTCTCAGTGATCTCCAACCTCAGGCCCGCCGGGTCGAGCCCCGTGTCCCGCAGGGCGCGCGTGATCTGCTCTATCAAGTCCGGCTGCGAAAACTGCTTGCTCGAAAGATTCACGCTGACCTGAAAAGCGTTGCCGATGGCGAACTGCTTCTGCCACTCGCGCAACTGGCGGCAGGCTTCGCGCAAGCCCCACTGGCCCATTTGCAGGATGAGCCCGGTCTCCTCCGCCACGGGGATGAACGCGGCCGGCGCAATCAGGCCATGCTCCGGGTGCTGCCAGCGCATCAGCGCTTCGACGCCGCAAATCTCGCCGGTCTCAAGCGAGACGATGGGCTGGTAGTAGAGCAAAAACTCCTGGCGCTCGACGGCACGCCTGAGGTCGTTCTCCAACTGCATGAGGCTGACGGCGCGCGCGTGCATGGTCTTGTCGAAGACTTCGTGGCGGGCCTTGCCGAGCGACTTGGCACGATACATCGCCGTATCCGCGTCGCGCAGGATTTCGGCCGGGCTGTCGTAGCCGGTCGTGCTCGGGGCGATGCCGACGCTGACGGTCGTGAAGACTTCGTGCCCCATCAAATTGAAGGGCGACGAAAGCTCCTTCTCGACCCTCTCGGCCACGCGTATGGCTTCGCCAATGTCCGTCACGCCTTCCAGCAAAATCGTGAACTCGTCGCCGCCCAGGCGCGCGACGGTGTCGCCCGGACGCAGGCACGTTTCCAGCCTGCGCGCGATGCCGACGAGAAGCTGGTCGCCGACGATGTGGCCCAGGGAGTCGTTGATGACCTTGAAGCGGTCGAGGTCAAGGAAGAGAACGGCGAACTGGTGCGGCCCGAGCCGGCGTGTGCGCGCCAGCGCCTGCTTCAAGCGATCAAGGAAGAGGGCGCGATTCGGCAGCCCCGTCAGCGTGTCGTGGAAGGCGTCGTGGAGCAACTGACGCTCGGCGCGCTTGCGGTCCGTGATGTCCTGCGTCTGAAAGATGAGACGCGTAGACTTCGTCTCGGGGTCGCGCGTCAAAGAGATGCTCAGGAAAATCCAGACCTCGCCGCCGTTCTTGTGTATGTAGCGCTTCTCAGTCTGGTAAGTCGGGATGCGGCCGTCGAGCAGTTGCTCGACCTGCGTGCGGACGGTGCCGAGGTCGTCCGCGTGCGTGATGGACTCCCAGCTCATTCCGAGCAGTTCATGTTCGGAATACCCGACCATCTCGCAGAGCGAGCGATTGACCTGAAGCCACTTCCCTTCCGGCGAGACCAGGGCCATGCCGATGGCGGCGTAGTCGAAGGCGCTGCGGAAACGCTCCTCGCTCTCCTGAAGCTCCGCCACGTGCCGCTCGGCAGATTCTATGTTCTTGAGATAAGTCTCGTAGGTAAAATAAACGATGGCGACGATGGGCATCACCACGATGAACGCCGTGAAGCCTATGAGGCCGACGAGCATGGTGATGATGCCGGTCGCGCTCGCGCCCGCGAAGTACGTGACGGAAGTCCAGAGGTAGTGCCTGCGCCACGTGCGCAGGATGGGCTCGCCCGTCTTGAGCGCCACGCCGACGACGACCAGGCCGAAGTTGACGACGTACTGCACGACCCCCATCACGCAGAGCGCGATGATGAAAGACGCGGAGCCGCCGTTCTGTACGTGATTCTCCACCGGCCCGAAAAGGAAGCGCAGTACCCAGACGGTGACGAAAGTCGAAAGCGCCGTGACCGAGGCGTTCAGGAGAAACGTCTTCGTCTTCTTCGAAATGTGCAGCGTCGAACAGAACCCGTCGAGCGCGGCCAGGAGCACGGCTTCTTCGCCGCCGCAGAGCAGCAGGGTCAGCAGGATGAACGTGTCCGAGATGGAGATGTGTGAGCTGAGGCGCGGGATTTTGACCGTGATGCGAGAGCCTATGCAGAGCGTCACGGCGGCGAGCAGCAGAAAACGCCCGTCGAGCCTGTCCACGCTCAGGCGCGATACGGAGAAGGCGACGGCCCCCGCGCCGCAGGCGATCAGGAGCCTCAGATAGTATTCCGTCACACGGGGTCTGAGTTTCATTAAAGTCGGGATACCTGCCGCCGTTACCGAGTGAGGCTCGATGACTTTGGCTGAGCTAACGCGCCGGCAATCTTGCTGGCGAGAGGAGGGGCACAGTTACAGGAGGCTATGAGCCCTGCGGCGAGCCATAGCCTCCTGTAATTCATACTAACCGTTTTTCAACCCGCGCTCAAGTCTAATCGCCGCGCGTCATCACAAACTGTGCGCGCAGCGCCACGTTGCCGTCTCCGGCTTTCGCGCGGAGTGAGCCATTTGTCGCTGACGCTCGCTGTTAAAGGAATGCGCTCGATGAAGCCTGGCGCGCGTTCGCTTTTAGCGAGCCGCGTGCCACCAACGTTTTGTGCCAATTTCGGGCCGAAAACAAAGGGAGACTAAACATTGGCTCTGAGAAACCCGTTCAGCGCGCCGGTCAGACTGAAAGACGTTGACCGATGTCCCGGCGGCGGGTCAGTCAAAATAAGAGGCGCAAGACTCGCGGCCGTGAGCGGCAACGTCGCGGCAGGCTCACTGACCAACTTTACGGGCGTCCAGTAACGCCCTCTCGTTCAAAACCCCCTTAGCGCCTTTGCGCCCTTGCGTGATAAAACCTAAATCACTCACGTCGGAGGCGCTAAGGGGGTTTGCTTCGGAAATGATTACAATTGACGGCTCATTCGGCGAGGGCGGCGGGCAGATCATACGCACGTCGTGCGCGCTCTCGCTCATCACCGGAAAGCCGTTCCGCATCTTCAACGTTCGCGCGCGCCGCGACAAGCCTGGGCTACAGCGCCAGCACTTGACGGCCGTCACCTCAGCCGCGGAGATCGGCGGCGCACAGGTGGACGGCGCGGGCGTCGGCTCGCGCGAGTTCACTTTTGTTCCGGGCCGCGTGACTCCCGGCGATTACAACTTCAGCATAGGGACCGCAGGCAGCACGACGCTCGTTCTTCAGACCGTGCTCCCGCCGCTCGTGATCGCCGACGGCCCCAGCCGCCTGACGCTCGAAGGCGGGACGCACAACGTGCACGCTCCGCCCTTCGAGTTTCTTCAGAAGGCTTTTCTCCCCCTCGTGAATCGGACAGGCCCGCGCGTCACCATAGAGCTTGAGCGCTACGGATTTTACCCGCCGGGCGGCGGGCGTATTCACGTGGAGATAGAGCCCGGAGCGTCGCGTCAGGGATTCGAGTTAACCGAGCGCGGCGAGATAAGCACGAAGCGCGCACGCGCGCTGGTCGTCAAGCTCCCGCCGAGCATAGGCGAAAGAGAGCTTGGCGTTATCAGCGAGCGCCTCGGCTGGGACGGCGGGCAGCTCCGCGTTGAAACTTCCGACAACGCTTTCAGTCCGGGCAACGTGCTGACCGCCGAGATAGAGAGCGAGCAGGTCACCGAAGTCTTCACAGGCATAGGCGAGCGCGGCGTCCGCGCCGAAACAATCGCCGCGCGCGTCGCCGACGAGGTCGAGCAATACCTCGCCTCCGATGCGCCCGTCGGCGAACACCTCGCCGACCAGCTACTCATCCCCCTCGCCCTCGCCGGCGGCGGCTCTTACCTGACCGTCCCGCCCTCCCTACACACGACGACCAACATAGACGTTATCAAAAAATTCCTGAGCGTCGAGATCACGGCCGAGCCCGTGAGCGAATTGATGTGGAAGATAGAAGTGCGGTGAAAGACGAGACGCGGGGACGCGGAGACCGAGGAGACGCGGTGAGAAAAGAAATACGGACGCGGCCTGCGCTCCTTTCGCCGCGTCTCCGCGTCTCCGTGTCTCCGCGTCCTTTACCCGGCGGTAGTGTCGCCGCCGAGAAGCGTTAAGACTTCACCGGTGACGTAGCTCGAATCAGCCTCGGAGGCGAAGAAGACGAAGGCCGGCGCGATCTCTTCGGGCTGCGCGGGGCGCTTCATGGGCGTGTCCGCGCCGTGCTCGGCAACCTCCTCCGCAGGCTTGTCGGCGGCGTTGAGCGGCGTCCAGACGGGGCCGGGCGAGACGCAGTTGACGCGTATCCCGCGCTCGACCAGATTCTGTGCCAGCGATTTCGTGAAGGCGTGGATCGCGCCCTTCGTCGCCGAATAGTCCAACAACTCTTTGCTGCCTTCGAGCCCCGTGATGGAGCCGCAGTTGACTATGCAGTCGCCCTTCTTCAGGTGCGCGAGCGCGGCCTTCGCCATGTAGAAATAGCCGTAGATGTTCGTCCTGAAAGTGCGGTCCCACTGCTCTTCGGAAATGTCTTCGAGTTGCTTCTGGTGCTGCTGGAAGGCAGCGTTGTTGACGAGGATGTCCAGCTTACCGAACTCTGTGACGGTGCGCTCGACCGCCTCGCGGCAGAAGTCCGCGTATTTAACGTCGCCGGGAATGAGCAGCGCCCGGCGGCCTTCGGCCTCCACCGCGCGCTGCGTCACTTCGGCGTCCTGTTGCTCTTCCGGCAAGTAGATCAGACCAACGTCCGCGCCCTCGCGCGCGTAGAGCACGGCGACAGCGCGGCCTATCCCCGAATCGCCGCCGGTTATCAGGGCCACCTTGCCTTCGAGCTTGCCCGAGCCTTTATAAAGCGGGGCTTTGTATTCCGGCTTCGGCGTTACCTTCGACTCAAGCCCCGGCTTCTCCTGATGCTGCGCAGGCATGGGAGACTTGGGCTGCTTCTGCGTCCCTACTTCCTTGCCCCTGGCCGCCTGCTTCTTTTTCCCTCCGCTCTTAGTCGAACTCTTGTTCGCCTTCTTCGATACTGCCCTTTTCCTGGTCGCCATTATTCTCCGCCTTGTTCAGTTTGATTGTCGCCCGTCGGGTCGCCTTCCCCTTCGTCTTCCCTGTTCGTCAGTTCGGCCTCGTTGAATTTCGCCAGCATCCATTGGCGGAAGATGTCCGCCTCGCGTCCCTTGCCGGTCCAGCGCGCGCGGTCGAACATGACGAGCGCCATCTGTAGCGCGTGATGCTGGCCCGCGCGGTCGCCCGCCAACTCGAACTGGCTGTAGAGCTGGTCAATCGTCTCCACACTCTGCCGCGCCTTCTCCTCGTCCTTGAAGCCGAGCTTGTTGGCGAAGAACTTGGAGTAGACGTTCATCGGGTGCGTCGTCGAGGTGTAGAGGTCGAAGTAGTCTTTGACCAGCCCCGACTCCTGTAGCACGGACCCGACGTAGCTGGGCCGCGCGCCCGTGATGATGGCGAGGTCTTCGATTTCGGTCATGCCCGAAAGGTAGAGGGCGAGTATCTGGTCTTTTCTGGAAACGCGCGTCCCGCGCCTCCCCGTATTCCCGCCTTGCTCCTTCTGCTTAGCCGTTGCAGCCATGATTCACTCTCCATTCACTTTCAGAGATTAGCTTCAAAACTCAAGCTATCTATTCACTCAACCCTTTGCGCCTTACGTCTTAACTTTGCGCCTTTGCGAGAAACAAAGCTTCACGCAAAGGCGCAAAGTAAAAACTAAAGGCGCAAAGGGGTTGAGTGGGTTTTGACTTCCCTTTCGACCTTTGCTCGTTCATGTGAAATTGTGCCAGCGCGCCTCACGTCGCGGCGCGCTTCGCCTTCCCGTTCAATCCATCCAACTTCTTAATCGCACCGTCCAGACTCTGCCTGCTCGCGAGCACGGGCTTGAAGAGATCGCCGCGCCGTCTCAGGCGCTCCGGCATCGTCTCGATGGTGAAATCCTGAATCGTCACCTTCTTGCCCTTGACCTCGTCCCACTCGACCGGGGCCGAGACGGTCGCGCCCGGCTTTGGCCGCACGGAGTAAGGCGCGACCACCGACTTGCCGCGCGCGTTCTGCATGTGGTCAACGTAGATGCGCGCGGCCTTTCGCTTCTTCAAAGAGCGTTCGAGCGTTGCCACGTCCGGGTGCTCGCTCTCGACGAGACGCGCCACGCGTAGCGCGAAGTCCGCGATCTGCTCGTAGGAATAGGTCGGCTTGATTGGCACATAAATGTGTATCCCGCGCGAGCCAGAAGTCTTGGCGTAGGAATCCAGCCCCAGGCCGTCAAGTATCTCTTTGCAGGTGACGGCCACGTCGCAAATCACGTCCCACTCCACGCCCTGCGGGTCGAGGTCGAAGACGAACCAGTCGGGGCGGTCTATGTTCCTGACGCGCGAGTGCCACGGATGACGCTCAATCGCGCCCAGGTTCGCCATGTAGAGCAGGGTCGCAAGGTTGTCGCCCAGGATGTAATCAACCGTATGGCCCTCCACGTCGAGTGTCGCCGTGTGTACGTACTCGGGTACTTCGTTAACGTCGTGCTGGTGAAAGAACGGGCCGTTGATGCCGTTCGGGTAACGCTTCATGATCAACGGACGGTCTTTCAGATAAGGCAGGATGTAGTCGGCCACCTCGTAGTAGTACCTGATGAGGTCGCCCTTCGTGTGACCCTCGCCGGGCCAGTAAACTTTGTCGAGGTTCGTGAGCGCGACCGCGTCACGGCCGACCTTGACCTTCAGGTCGCCGCTCAATTCTCCCGTCTTGAAAGCGCGGCTCGCAGGGACTGCCTTTTCCGTAGAACTCTTGCGCGTGCGAACTACTTTGACGCCCGCTTGCTTGCGCTTCTTCGTCGCGGCCTCCCACTTGTCGTCTTTCATCAACAACTCTACAAGCCCCATTCTCTTAGAAGCGACGTTCGGCTTTCTAACATTCTCGACGACCTGACACACTCAGACCGTTCGCTTATGACTCACTTTCAAGCATAAAGGAATCCGTTAGCCGAATTGTGCAAAGAGAATGCCGTGAACGTCAACGCGAGAGGTTAAGAGATGAGCCTGCGGCCGAGTACGCTAGCGTACACTGGGGAGGACGCGAGGCGTCGGTCAACACTGCGCCTTTGCGTCTTTGCGTGAAATGGCTTTCTCAGCAAAGACGCAAAGGCGCAAAGAAAAGTTCATGCGGCAATCAGACCTTGTCGCTCTCAGTTGGAGGCCAGGGCCGGCAGAATGAAATCGTAGGTGACGAGCCCTGATGTCCTGACCGGCCTGCCCTTGGCCTGCGCCGGCAAGAGGCGAGCCTGATAGACGGCCTCGATGGCGGCCTCGTCGAGCAGCGGCAGCGGGAGGCTCACGACGCGCGCGGAGGTGACGCTCCCCTTCTCGTCAACGGTGACTTGCAAGATGACTGTGCCAGAAATTTCCAGGCGCTCCGCCTCGGCGGGGTATTGCGGCCTGGGCTTCGATTGGAATCTGCCGTCGAGCCTTCTGCCGGTGAGTCGGACCTTTTCGATGACCGCGTAGTCAGCACCCTTGACCAGCCTGGCGTCCGGCTCCTCAAAGGTGAGGCTGACCGGCTCTTCGACTCGCTTGAACCCGCTCAGGAAAGTGGTGACGCGCTTGAAAGGCACGCGCCCGATTTCGGGGAGGAGGTAGGTCTCCTCGACGTAGCCGTAGCATGGCTCGCGCCGGCGGAGGACGTAAGCCGTATGGCCCAGAACGGTTTCGGTTCGGGAGAAGTTAGCGTCGGCGCGGAGTTCGTCGGCCGTCGTGCCGGCCCGCCAGCCCGCCTGCATGTTGTCGATTTTTAACAGCCTCCCGCCCCTTTGATCCGCGTAGTAGATTCCGTCCCCAAGCCTGGAGATGGTTTCGATGGTCTGGCCGCCGGGATACGTCGCCACGTACCGCCAGTCGCCGCTCGCGGAGTAGTAGCGCGCCTCCGTGTAAGCGGGAAAGCTTTTGCCCTTCGCGTCGTAGTCCGTGACCTTACCGAGCAGCGTGATGGCAGGGTAAGTTCCGGGCTGCTGCGCGTGCGCCGGGCTGACGATAAGAGTTGCGACGAACAGTGAAGCCGTAAAGAGAAAGCCACGTTTGAAGCTCGGCATGAGAACGCTCCTTAGAAAATTCAGGACAGGACGCGTTGGTGAGGGCACATCATAACAAATAAGCCCCGGCGGCAGTTACGAAATTTTCAGCTCCCGCTCATTCAACGCACGCTTCGCGGTTTGGTTCCGACGTTTATTTAACTCTTCCTGGCGAGCTTTTTTCTCTTTCCTTCCCCGATTGTCTCTGCCATGTGGCCTGCGGCGGCGAATTCGTCTTTGACCTTCTGCAAGAGCCAGAGCGGCCGGCCGCGCTCCGCGCGCCCTTTCATCCTGAAGAGTCGCCACTCGCCTTTCAATCGCTCGCCGTGCAACTGGAAACGCAAAGAGCCTGCGCGCCAACTCTCAAGCGCAGAGTCCCTTCGGTCAACTCATACGTCCCTATGTCCCAGCGATAAACCTGCCCCGCGCCGTAGTGCCCTTCGCTGATCTCGCCCGTGAAAGTCAGGTAAGAGACGGCGTGGTCCTCAACCTCCACGGCCAATCTCTTTGCCGCGGGGTCCAGCGAAGGGCCTTTCGGGACGGCCCAACTCTTCAGCACGCCGCCCATCTCCAAACGGAAATCCCAGTGAAGGTGGCTCGCGTGGTGCTCCTGCACGACGAATCTTGCTTCGCGCTTCAACTTGAGCGGCCCTCACACCTCATCCGTTTCCGTTGCCGCTGCCGCCGTTACCACTCGCGCGCCACCACGCGGCGAGCGCCAGCCCGGAGCCCAGTAGAATCGCGCCCGTCACGAGCGGGTGAAGCGAGGCTTTCGTATAGACGCTGCTCTCCGCGACGTGGCCGTCGTAGCCGCCGCGCTCCCTCAAATCGTGCGTCGCGTCGTGCAGGCCGTCCTTCCTGTCCGCAGGCTTTGGGCGCTCCGTCTGCTGTATGTCGAAGAGCGCCGCTTCCATCACCTTGTCCGTCAGGCGCGGCGCGTAATTCCCGCTCGCCGAAATGGCCTTGCCGCCCGCGCCGACGAACACGTCGCGCTCCGGGTGCTCCGCGCTGTGCAGGATGGCCTCGGCCACTGTCTCCGGCGCGTAAACGGGCGGCGGGTTCTCAGGCTCGACCGGCAGATAATTTTTGGCGTGGTCCTTGTAAGGCGTGTCAATGGCGCTCGGCTTGATGAGCGTCACGGAGATGGGCGCTCCTTCGTCTTCCAATTCCATGCGGAGCGCGTCCGTGTAGCCTTTGACCGCGTGCTTCGACGCGCAGTAAGTCCCCTGAAGCGGGATGGCGCGGTCGGAGAGCGAGCTTCCGACGGTGATGATCGCGCCGCCGCGCGCTCTGAGATGTTCGGCCGCGACCTGCGAGCCGTGAACGACGCCCCAGTAGTTCGTCTCGAAGAGTTTGCGGTGGTCTTCCGTAGAGACTTCGAGCACGCGGCCGTAGATCGAGACGCCCGCGTTGTTGACCCAGGTGTCGAAGCCGCCGAAATATCTGACGGCCGCATCGCCTATGCGCCTGACATCTTCTTCGCGGCCGACATCCGCGACGACCGCGACGGCCTCGCCCCCTTCGGCCTGAATCTCCTCCGCCAGACCTGCGGAGCGCGTCTTCGCTACGCGCCGCGAGCACCAGCTTCGCGCCCCTTTGCGCCGCCATCCTCGCCGTCACCAGACCGATGCCGCTCGAAGCACCCGTAATCACGATCACCTGCTCACCGAGCTTCTTCAATTGCACACGCATGCCTTGTTTCCCCCCTTTGAATTGAATTAGCCGAGTTTGTTTGTTGCCCAACATGATAACCAAAAACCGACGATTGCGAAAATGCGCCTGGAAAGGAACGACTCAACCCTTTGCGCCTTAAGTTTTTACTTTGCGCCTTTGCGTGAAGCTTTGTTTCTCGCAAAGACGCAAAGAAAAGACGTAAGGCGCAAAGGTTGTTGAGTCGTTCCGCCTGTTGAGTTCTTGATTCCGCAATCTTATTGGCAAATGGTATTCTCTGTCTTCTCGTTTGATGGAGTTTGAAGCCGGCACACGCGTGGGTCGTTACGAAATCCGCTCGCCAATCGGCAAGGGCGGGATGGGCGAGGTCTATCTGGCGCAGGACACGACCCTCCGCCGCCCCGTCGCCCTCAAACTTCTTCCTTCCAGGTTCACGGGAGACACAGACCGTTTGCAGCGCTTCGAGCAGGAAGCCTGCGCCGCCTCCGCGCTCAACCACCCGAACATAGTCACCATACACGAAATCGGCCACGAGGCCGCCGTGCACTTCATGGCGACCGAGTTCGTGGAGGGCGAGACTTTGCGCCAGCGGCTCGACCGCACCCCTTCGCGCTTGAGCGAGGCGCTCGACATCGCCGTACAGGCCGCGGCCGCCCTGACCGCGGCACACGCCGCAGGCATTGTCCACCGCGACATCAAGCCCGAGAACATCATGGTGCGGCCCGACGGCTACATCAAGATTCTGGACTTCGGCCTCGCCAAGCTGACCGAGCGGCCAGCGGAGATGATTGACACGCAGGCCCCGACGATGGCGCGCGTGGCGACGAATCCTGGCACAGTGATGGGCACGGTCCATTACATGTCGCCCGAGCAGGCGCGCGGCCTTGAGGTGGACGCGCGCACGGACATCTGGAGCCTGGGCGTCGTGCTCTACGAGATGGTCGCGGGCCACGTGCCTTTCGAGGGCGGGACCGGGAGCGACATCATCGTCTCGATTCTGGACCGTGAACCGCCGCCCCTGACTTCGCCCGCCGGCGACTTACCCGCCGAGCTTCAGCGAATCGTCCGCAAGGCGCTCAGCAAAGACAGGGAGGAGCGTTACCAGACTGTCAAGGACTTGTTGATTGACCTGAAGAGTCTGAGACAGGAACTCGCGCTCGAATCGAAGCGCGAGCATTCAATCCCTCCCTCGGCGCGCGACTCCGCGCGAACTCACACTGCGACCAAAGTTTTCGAGACAACTCTCAAAGACGTTGGGGCCTCGACCACCGAACACGAACGCGCGGCCACACACTCCACCGCGCTTTCGCAGACGCGCGAGAGGACACGCCCGCGCGCCCGCTCGCTCATCATGCTCGCGGCCCTCGTCCTCGCACTCCTCGGCGGCGGTTATCTGCTCTACGCTTACCTCGTCAAACCTCGCACCGCGGGCAAGCCCCTAGCGTTCTTGCAGAACATGCAGGTGACGCAGCTCACGACGAATGGGAAATCGAGCGACGCCGTCATCTCGCCGGACGGGAAATACGTGGCCTACGTGGTCGAGGACGGCGGCAAGCAGAGTTTGTGGATGAGACAGGTCGCAGCGGCCAGCACCGTGCAGGTCGTCGCGCCCGCCGAAGTCACTTACCAGGGACTCGATTTCTCGCACGACAGCAATTACATCTATTACAACTTGTGGGACCGCAAAGGCGTCGGCGAAATCTACCAGACCCCAGTGCTCGGAGGCATCCCGCCCCGCAAGATCGTGCACGATACTATGCCGGGCGTGGCCGTCTCGCCCGACGACAAGCAACTGGCCTTCGTGCGCGGCTACGCCCACGACAACTCCGGCGGGCTTCTCGTCGTGAACGTGGACGGCTCGGCCGAGCGGGAGATCGAGCGCTGCGGGACGCCGGACAACTGCTGGGGCGGCGCGTGGTCGCCCGACGGAAAGAGCCTGGCCCTGCTCCGCTGGAACGACAACGAAGAGAGTTCGCAGATTTTTGAAGTGCCAGTGGACGGCGGCCCCCGGCGGCTCATCACGACTCAGCGTTGGACGGGCGTCGGCGCGCTCGAATGGCTCGGCGACAACAGCGGCCTCGTCCTCACCGCGCAGGACCGTAGGAACAGCCCGCCGCAAATCTGGTTCATCTCGTACCCTGACGGCGAGGGGCGCAAAGTCACCAACGACCTGAACGGCTACGGCAACGTGAGCCTGACGACTGACTCTTCGACGCTCGTGACGGCGCGCGGCAACGGAGTCGCCAACGTGTGGGTCTGGTCTGCGACGGGGCGCGAGGAGGCTCGGCAGATAACTTCGGGCAACACCTCGGACGGGGCGACGGGCCTGGCGTGGACGCCGGACGGGCGTATCGTCTATGCCTCAATCGCCAGCGGCAACTGGGACATCTGGATTATGGGCCAGGACGGGTCGGGCCAGAAGCAGCTCACCTTCAACTCCGGCTCGAACCGCATGCCTTCAGTTTCGCCGGACGGGCGCTACATCGTCTTCACCTCCGACCGGACGGGGACGGACCACGTCTGGCGCATGAGCATTGACGGGAGCAACCAGAAGGAGATGACGCACGCCGACGGGGACTACGCCCCGACGTGCACGCCCGACGGCAAGTGGATCGTCTACGCCTCGTGGCGCTCGAACAGACAAGGGATGTGGAAAGTCCCAATCGAAGGGGGCGAGCCCGTACAGATAAGTGAGAAGCAGTCACCGACGCCGACAGTCTCTCCCGACGGGCGATTCATCGCCAGCTCTTTCTGGGACGAGCAGTCGGAGCCGCAGCAGTGGAGAGTCGCAATCTTCACTTTCCCGGAGGCAGAGATCGTGAAGACTCTGGAGACGCCGCCGTCTGCGGTCACGGGCGGCGGGAGTTTCCCTATGCGATGGACGGCGGACGGGCGCGCGCTGACCTACGTGGACAACCGCGGCGGCCTCTCGAACATCTGGACGCTGCCGGTTGACGGCTCCGCCCCAAAAGCTTTAACCGACTTCAAACAGGACCGCATCTTCGGCTTCGCCTGGTCTACGGACGGCCGCCAACTCGCCGTCTCACGCGGCACCGTGACCAATGATGTGTTCTTGATCAAGGGCTTCAAGTAGGAAGGTCAGTACCGCCTGCGGTAGCGGGCGGGTCATGACACTGCTAAGACCCGCCCGCTACCGCAGGCGGTACTGACGTAGCTTTCATGGTTCTTATAAAACAGAACCGGCGGCCCCGAAGTTCTCAAGGCCGCCGGTTCTGTTTTTCGTCTGGCTCGACCTTTATGTTCGGTAAGGGTCGTGGATGGAAGTCCGCCAGACTTGTCGGGGGAGACTGTTGGCTAGCGCGCGCTGGCGACGACTTCAATCGTCTGCGGCTTCTCGCCGCCGAGAGCCAGCGTCTGCGCCTTGGCGGCTTCGCGCTCGGCGTCCGATTCCATCAGCGCCCGCCCGTCGCCGTCGCGGGCGACCCAGACCTGGGCGAGAAAGTACTGGTTGCCGTAGCGGTGGAAGACCAGCCTCTCGCGGGCCGCCCTCCCGCGGCTGTCAATCGTGCGCGGCGTCTGCGCGATCATGCGCTCGCCGTCGGCGCCCTCTATCAACACGCTTCTCTGCGACAGGCGTCTGACAGTATACTCGCCGGCCGGAAGCACTTTGTTTCCGACCTGGAAGTCGAACCGGATGTTGACTTCGAGGCTGCCTCCGGATTGGGCCTGAACGGACGTGACCGCCAGCATGAAGAGGAGGCTCAGCATTGCGAACGTGCTATAAAGTTTCTTGGTCATCACTATTATCTCCCTAATCTTTGTAGGCCGTCTGTTTGGCCGTCTAAATTTTTCTAGCGAGGTTAATCTCTCAATCAATCGCTCGCCGCCATCAGTCTCTCTTGTGCTCGACTGTCCCTTGCTGCGTGTCCGCCGGAATCGCCGGACGGCCCTACATACTGCGACCGGCGTGCCACTGGATTGACGGGGCCGTGAAGTTTGCCCGCGATTCGGGAGAAACCGCTTAAGGACTTTGACTTAACTTTTTTTGAGGACGTTCGGGCCGCGCCCCTCGGCTCTCTATCAGGCCCGCAGGAATCTATCCGATGAGATAGCTCGTCTATCCGGCCGGATAGACAAACAAGGGCAGGCACTAACTCTTTCCGCCTTCAGAGTTGAATTTTGTTCTTTATCGAAAGCCCGGCATGAGCATCAGGAAAATATTGGCGTGGGGCGTGCACCTCTACACGGCGACGGGGCTGGTCGCGGCGGCCGGGATGGCCGTCCTGATTGTGCGCGGCCGTGAGGAGTCTCTGCGCGGGGCGCTGGCGCTGATGGTCCTGGCGACTGTGATTGACTCGACGGACGGGTGGCTCGCGCGGCGCGCGCGCGTCAAGGAGTTCGCGCCGAGCTTTGACGGGCGCAGGCTTGACGACCTGATTGATTTTCAGACCTACACCTCGCTCCCGCTCCTGCTCATCTGGCGGGCCAATCTTCTCCCGGACGCGCTCTCGTGGTGGCTGCTCGTCCCGCTGCTCGCGAGCGCCTACGGCTTCTCGCAGGTCAACGCCAAAACGGACGACGGCTTCTTCCTCGGCTTCCCTTCCTACTGGAACATCGTGGCCTTTTATCTCTTCCTCCTGCGCCCGCCCGCCTGGCTCTCGCTCGCCGTCATCATCACGCTCGCGCTCCTGACCTTCGTCCCCTGGCGCTACCTGTACCCGTCGCAACGCGCCCCCTACAGCCGCTTGACGAACCTGCTGGCCGTCGTCTGGGTGGCGTCGCTCCTGCTGATTCTGGCACAGTGGCCCGGCACTCCCAGATGGCTGATATTGCTCTCTCTGGCTTTCCCGGCCTACTACATGCTGATGTCCTGGGCGCTCACGCTCCGCCGCTGGCGCGCGATCCGCGGGGACGCTAATTGAAGGACAAACTCAACCCTTTGCGCCTTTAGTTTTGTCTTTGCGCCTCCAGCGTGAAACGTCGGTTTTTCTCGCAAAGGCGCAAAGTTAAGACGTAAGGCGCAAAGGGTTGAGTAATTCCGTAATTTCTTCGCTCTTGTCAAAGGCATGGGCTCTATTGTACTTTTCATCGCCTACGAAAACTTTTTGAACCTGCTCCCGGAGACTCTGATGAAACGCTGTCCGACATGCGGCCTGACTTTAGACGACACGCAGACTTTCTGCACGAACGACGGGACGCCTCTCGTCACGGACAAGTCTTCTTATGACCCGCAGGCGACGATGATTATTCCGCCGGGCAGCGTGCCGACCGCGCAACCGCCGCCCGCCCCCCAGCCTCCTCCCGCGCAGATGCCGCAGGGTCCGCAGACTGGATGGCAACAGCCCGCGCGCCCCACGTCGCCGCCGATGCCCGCCTACGGCGCGCAGCCTTTGAGCTACGGCCAACCGGCGGGGCTGCCAGGCGCGCAGACTAGTAAATTCGTTCCGGCACTAATCGGCGGGGCTATCACGGGCATACTCTCGCTCTTCGCGGGCTTTCTCTCGACGGACGCTTTCGTCATCCTCAGCTTCTTCTGCATCGTGTGGGCCTTAATCGGCGGGGCCGTCGCCGCCAGCCTCTACGTCAAGCGCTCGCCGACGCCCGTCAGGAGCGGCGAGGGCGCGGTCGTCGGACTGCTCGCGGGCGCAATCGCCGCGCTCATCTACCTCGCCCTGGACACGCCCGTCGCCTACGCCATACACGCAGACTACATCGAACACCTGGCGAGCCAGCAAAAGGACAAGATCACCGCCGGGGCGTTCTTTATGTTAACGGGCATCGCCGGGGCCGTGACCATCGCAGGCTTTTCCGTCCTCGGCGGCTTGATCGGCGTCGCAATGTCCGAGAAACGCAAGGGCATGATGCACACCAGCATGCCTCCCCCGCCCCCAGGCTACGGCCAACCGCCGTACAGATAAAAGTAATCAGTTTTCAGTTTTCAGTTTTCAGTTTTCAGAAAAAAAGCAGCCACGCCAGACAGGCCGGCTGCTTTTTAATTTTTTGCTGAAAACTGAAAACTGAAAACTGATTACTGCTTTATTCCAATTCGTCGAGTTGTAGGCCGATGGGTTCCGCGCCGGCACCTTTGATGCCGTCTATGACTTTGGCGACTTCGCCGTAGGCGATTGCTTTCGGCGCTTTGATGAAGACAGTCCGCTGGATTCGTTTCTCTTCCGGCAGGTCTAGGCGGTCGAGCATGTCCGTGCGGTAGACGTGTTGCTCCAGGCGCTTCTGAAAAAGCTCAGCCAGGAGCGCGTTCAATTTCCCCATGTCGTTGATTGTCCCGACGCCGCCGGTGCGGTTCAGTTCCAGCGTGCCGTCCTCTTTGATCGCGACGACGAGGGTGTCTATCGTGCCGACGGGCGGCGGGCCTTGCGGCTCCTGAGGCGGCTCCGGGATGAGGGCCTTGAAGCGGCTCGGCTTCAGCGGCGTGACCACCATGAAAATGATGAGCAGCACCAACAGGACATCAATCAACGGCGTCACGTTGATGTAAGGCACGGCCCTCTGCCAGATTCTCTTCGCGCTCATGACTCTCCCCTTTCGCTTCAGATGTTTTTTTTAGACACCCGAATGGTGAGAAAAGTTCCGACGCATAGATCGGCCGCGTAGACCGGCTTTTATCCCCGGAGGGGGATGAACACGATAGCCGGGGCAAGCGCGTGAGCGCGCCCCCCCCGGATAGACGTAAAAAACAATCCGACCCTGAAGGGGTCGCACTTCAATGTTGTTGTCGATCAAAAAACATCCCGAAGGGATGCTGCTTTTACTTATCACTTATCACTTAATTACTTATCACTGTTTTTTTCATAGGCAAAAGTGAGAAGAAAGACAATCCTTCTCAACTTTTGCCTTCTATTTTTTTGGGCACGGGGATTGACTGTCGTCACTGGCACAGCGGTCGGGCGAGAGGTTTTCGGACAGTTGCGGCTGTTGTGGGAAATTAGCCGATGGTGAAACCACAGGAACAGTGTTTATTAAAAGTTCCTGCCCCGGCAGGGGCGGCGGATTCTCTCCGGCGTCCCTGCCGGGACGCGAATCTGTTCTTGCGCTGTTCCGGTGGCCGCGCAAACTTCGTTTGCTTGCCACCGGCTAATCTCCCTCGGCCCCTCGCGGGGCCGCTCCGACGAACGGCATTCAACAGCAGCGGAATCAAGCAGCGAAGGAGGCTGTAGGAATGAGAAGCTCACGCGTGATGTTGGTTGGCGCAGTGTTCGTGCTCCTCTTATTGTTGTCCGTGGTCAAGGCCGGCGCGCAGACGGGCGGCGAGTGGCCGCAGTGGCGCGGGGCCAGCCGCGACGGCCTCTCGCAGGAGACGGGGCTGCTCAAAGAGTGGCCCACGGACGGCCCCCCGCTCGCGTGGAAGGCGGCGGGCGCGGGCCGTGGTTACTCTTCGCTCGCCATCTCCAAGGGGCGCATCTACACGATGGGGCTCAAGAATGAGCGCGAACACGTCATCGCCTTCGACGTTGCCACCGGCAAGCAGGTCTGGGCGACGCCGCACGGCGGCGCTTTTCGCAACGACCGCGGCGACGGCCCGCGCGGCACGCCCACCGTTGACGGCGACCGCCTCTACGCGCTCGGCGGCAACGGCGACCTCTCCGCCCTCGACACGAAGACGGGCCGCGTCGTCTGGACTATGAACATCCTGCAAAAGTTCGGCGGTGAGAACATCATCTGGGGCATCAGCGAGTCGCCGCTCGTCGTCGGCGAGAAGTTGCTGGTCAACGCGGGCGGCCCCGGCGCTTCCGTCGTGGCGCTCAACAAGAAGGACGGCTCGCTCATCTGGAAGAGCCAGAGTGACAAGGCCGGCTATTCCTCGGCCATCCCCATTCAGATCGCGGGCAAGACGCAGGTCGTCTTCTTCACGGACTTGCGCGGCCTCGGCCTCGACCTTGAGACGGGGAAGTTCTTGTGGGAGTACCGGCACGCGTCCAACAACATCAACAACGTCGCCACGCCCATCGCGCGCGGCAACCGCGTCTTCATCACCTCCGACTACGGCAACGGCGGCGGCCTCGTCGAGATTAAGGCTGACGCCAAGGGCGTGACGGCGACCGAGGTCTACTTCACGAAGGACATGCGCAACCACCACAGCAGCTCGGTCCTCATAGGCGATCACCTCTACGGCTTTTCGAGCAACATCCTGACGGCGATGCGCTTCGACACGGGCGAGGTCGCGTGGCGTGACCGAAGCGTCGGCAAGGGCTCCTTGGTCTACGCCGACGGCCACCTCTACTGCCTGAGCGAGAACGGCGTCGTCGGCCTGGTCGAAGCCACGCCCACGGGCTACCGCGAGAAGGGCCGCTTCCGCATCGAGCAGGATTCGCTGCCCACATGGTCGCACCCTGTCGTTGCCGGCGGCCGCCTCTACCTCCGCGACCAGGACACCATCTATGCCTACGACGTGAAGCAGAAGAAGTAAGGGGAACGCTTGTCTTTGACCCCGAAGGGGTCACACATGATAGCCGGGGGCAAGCGCGTGTGCGTTAGCACACTACGCGCCGCCCCCGGATAGACGTAAAAACAATCCGACCCTGAAAGGGTCGCGCCTCAACCTTGATAGTGCGACCCCTTCAGGGTCGGAATACTTTTTCGCATCCATTCCGGGGGCGGCGCAAACATTCGTTTGCTTGCCCCCGGCTATCATGTGCGACCCTTTCAGGGTCATTTCATTCAACGCTTGTTTAGTCCTTCGATGACCACGCGGGCGACTGTGGGGATGATCTCGCGCTCGCTGGACTGATCGGTGGTGAAGGTGACGAGGACGAAGCGCGCGCCGTCGGGCAATTCTATGTAGGCGGCGTCGTGGCGCGTGGTGCTCGTCCAGCCGGCTTTCGACCAGAGGCGCGCGCCGGGCTCAAGCGCAATGCCGGTGAACCCATGCGCCTGGTCGTCCGGGTCTGTGCTCTTCCCCGAAAAATCCCGCTTCATCAATTCCATCATCATCGCGCTGCGCTGAGCGTTGACGGCGCGCCCGTTCGCTATCTCCGCCAGCAGCCGGGCCGTCGCCCTCGTCGTCAGCTTGTTGCGGTTCTCACCCTTAGTCCCGCGGAACAACTGCTCGCGCCCATACGGGCCTTCGCAGTAAGTCTTCTGATTGACGTTGATGTTCGCGTAGCCCAGGCCCGCGAAATAGCGATTGACGGCGTTTCTCTTCGCCTCCCACATCTTCAATTCCCGGCCTTTAATTTCCGGCCCACTCGTCGTGCCTGTGATAACGTCAAGCACGTGGCTCGTCGCGTCGTTCGACGATTCGACGATCATGTCCTTCATCGCTCGCCGCAGCTCATCCGTCTCTTTCAGCTTGCCGTCCTCCAACAGCCTGTGCGCCATCACGAGGTAAAACATCTTGACGACGCTCGCCGGATAAATCCGCTCGTCGCCGCGAAAGCTGGCCTCCCTCGGGCGCTGCCTGTCACTGAGGTCAATCAGCGTGATCGCCAGGTTGCCCTCCTTCAGGTTTTTGAACTTGTCGAGCGCGGCGCGCGCGGCCTTGTCCACCAACTGTTGCAGCTCCGGGTCGGGGGCCGTACTGACGCCGCCGTTCTGGGCCAGGACCGCGGGGGAGACGAGCAGCAGGCAGGCAGACAGGATGAAGGTCGGAGTTTTCATCTTATTCTCTCAAGGACTAATCAGGTTGATTGACGAGTTGATGATGAGCGCGTTCGTGAAGTCAATGAAGAACGCGCCGACGACTGGCACAATCAGGAAGCTGCGCGGGGCCGGGCCGTGGCGCGCGACGAGCGCCTCCATGTTGGCGACGGCGTTCGGCGTGATGCCGAGGCCGAACCCAATGTGGCCGCTCGACGTGACGGCAGCCTCGTAGTCTCGCCCCATCAGGACGAACGTGACGGCGACGGCGAAGGCGATCATCAGCACGGCCTGAAAGGCCAGGATGACGAGCATCGGCGCGGCCAGCCCCGCCAACTGCCACAGCTTCAAATCCATCAGCGCGATGACCAGAAAGAGCGCGAGCGCGATTGTGCCAATTGCTTCGAGAGCGCGCGCGTCAATCCTGAGCCAGCCGTAGCGGTCGTCCAGGTTGCGCACGACCGCCGCCACGAGCATGGCCCCTATGTAGCCTGGGAGCTTGACCAGCGAAACGAAGACGCTCCCCTTCGGCAAGGCGTCTCCGAGCCGCGTCATCCCCATCCCTATCAGCGCGCCCACACCCATGACGACCAGAATGAGCATCAGGGTTTTCAGAAGTGCCGTCGCCGTCAACGTCGCGCGCTCTTCGTGCGCGCCCTTCTCGTGACGCGGCGACTCTGTTTCCGCTTCACCGACGGGGCCGACGGCCCAGAACTGCTCGGCCTCCTTGTCGCCCCCGCTTACCTCCTTTTGCGGTTTCAGACGGAAGCGGCGGATGAGAATCGTTGCGACGGGATTGCCGACGAGGCTCGCCATGAAGATGCCAAAGGTCGCGGACGCGATGATGAGCGCGCCCGCACCCTCTATGCCCAGTTGCTCGAAGTCCTGCGTTCGCGCGAGCCCCGTCGCAGGCCCGCCCGTCAGCGTGAGCGAGCCGCAGATGATGCCGAGCGGCGCTGGCGCGCTCATCATGCGCGCGAGGCTGACGCCGGCCACGTTCTGCACGACCGCCGCGATTGACGCGATGAGCAATAAAAGCCCCATCCGCCAACCGCCGGCCCTGAGCAGACTGAGCGTCGCGCCGAGACCAATGGTCGTGAAGAAAGCGGTTTGCAGCGGCGCACGAAGACTCGTGTCAATCGCCACGTCCAAAGTCCCGCGCGCGTGCAGCGCGAGCACGACGAGTGCGAAGAGTAAACCGCCGATGGCCGGCGCGGGGATGCTGGATCGGGCCAGAAATTTTATGCGTCGCTGGAGCGCATAGCCTATGAAGAGAAACACCGCGGCAAGCGCCAGCGTGAAGACCAGGTCGAGTTGTAACGTCTGTGCGCTTGCGAGGATTGTCGGCTTCACAGCGCTTCACCTTCCGGTCTGCGAACTCTGCCTGTCCTCGAAGACGACACGCCCGTCCATGATCGTCGTCACGACCCGGACGCCCTCGATCTTCACGGGATCTATGCTGAAGATGTCTTCTGAGAGGATGACCATGTCGGCGAGTTTGCCCGCCGTGATCGTCCCCTTCGCGTCGTCCGCGAATTCGGCGAAGGCGGAGCCGACGGTGTAGGCGCGCGCGGCCTCTTCGACGGTAATCTTCTGTTCGGGGACCCAGCCGCCGGGGTTCTTCCCGTCGAGCGTGCGGCGCGTGACGGCGGCGTAGATGCCCATCAGCGGGCTAATGGGCGCGACCGTCCAGTCGGAGCCGAAGGCGAGCACCGCGCCCGAGTCCAGGAGCGAGCGGAAGGCGTACGTCCCGCGCGCGCGCCCTGGGCCAATTCGCTTTTCGGCCCAGCGCCCGTCGTCTATGCAATGGTAAGGCTGCATGGAGGCGACAACGCGGTTGCGTCCGAACCGCGAGATGTCCTGCTGCCTGAGATGCTGCGCGTGCTCTATGCGGAAGCGGCGGTCGCGCTCGCCGTTCTCCTTCGTCACCTGCTCGTAGATGGAAAGAATTTGATCGTTGGCCGCATCGCCGATAGCATGAATCATCACCTGTAGGCTGTAGCGGTCGGCCTGCCGCACGCGCTCAAGCATCGCACCCTCGGGCTGCATCTCGTCGCCGAGCAGGCCCTTTGTTCCGGGCGCGTCCAGATAAGGCTCGAAGAGGAGCGCCGTCGTAGAGCCGAGGCTGCCGTCCGCGAAGCCTTTGAGGCCGCCGATGCGTAGCACGTCGTTGCCGAAGCGCGCGTGCACGCCCGTACTCGCTAACCGCTCCCAGCTTGGCAGGGGTGAGACGGCGTAGACGCGCGTCTTCAACTCGCCCCGTTCGAGCAGCGTCTGGTAGACGCCCACGTCGTTGCCCGCGGACATGTCCTGAACGCTCGTCACGCCGTTGCGGGCGGCGTGCTCCGTCGCGGCGCGTCCCGCAATCAGTTTCTCTTCGAAGCTCGCGTCGGGGATGACCTTGTAGACGTAGCTCATCGCCGCGTCCTTCAAAACCCCTGTCGGCTCGTTAGTCTTCGGGTCACGAACAATCAACCCTCCCGGCGGGTCAGGCGTCTCGCGCGTGACGCCCGCGAGTTTCAGCGCGAGGCTGTTGGCGAGCGCCATGTGGCCGTCGAGGCGACTGACGAAGACAGGCGTGTCCGGGGTGAAGGCGTCTATCAGTTCTTTGGTGGGCAGTGCGGCTGCGGGCCAGCGCTCGTGGTCCCAGTCGCCTCCGGTTATCCAGCGCCCCTTGGGAATTTTTTGTGCGAACTGCCGTATGCGCTCGGCAAACTCCTGCGGCGTCGCGGCGTCCCGCAAATCCACGCTCGCGAGTTGGAACCCGCCGCTCAGAAAGTGTACGTGGGAGTCGTTGAAGCCCGGAAGCACCAGACGCCCGCCCGCGTCCAGGATGCGCGTCCGCGCGCCCGCAAGTTTTCTGACCTCGGCGTTCGAGCCGACCGCGACGATGCGATTGCCGTAGACGGCGACGGCCTCGGCCGCGGGCTGCTTCGCGTCCATCGTGCGCACGCGCGCGTTGACGACGACGAGGTCCGCGGCCAGCGGCTCGACATCGGCATGGGTGCGGAACGTGTTCGTCATCAGACAGGCTGCGACAGAAAGGGCTAACAGTATTTTCGTTTTCATAAGAAGGGTCGGTTATCCCAGGGCCGGGCGCGTAGTGTATCATTGACTCCTCCGGCGCGGTAGGAGAATCGAGTCCACCCTGTCTTTATCGAGCCGCGTCTCTATGAGGTTATAGTGTCCACCCGATTCCTTGAAGTCGGAGGCTCTTCATGTCAACTCAATTGAAAACATATCTGACGCCGCAAGAGTACCTGGCGATAGAGCGCAAGGCAGAGATCAAGAGCGAATATTTCAACGGCGAGATGTTCGCCATGTCTGGCGCGAGCCGAAAGCACAACTTGATAGTGACCAACATCGTTGCGGAGCTACATCAGCAAATGAAGGGGCGGCCTTGCGAAGTATATCCCAATGATATGCGGGTCAAAGTTTCCGCCACCGGCCTGTACACTTATCCTGATGCGATTGTTGTCTGCGGCGAGCCGAAATTCGAGGACGTGCATGTGGACACGCTGCTCAACCCAACTCTTATCGTCGAAGTCCTTTCCGCGTCCACGGCGACGTATGACCGAGGGCAAAAGTTCGCACACTATCGTGGGATCGAATCTTTGAGCAAATACGTGCTCGTGTCCCAGGACGAATGTAAAGTCGAGCACTTCGCGAAACAGAGCGACAGGCAATGGCTGCAAACCATCGTGCAGTCGCCCGATGCCGAGACTGAATTAGCCAGTATTCAGAGTGTCCTTCGATTACGAGAAATCTACGACAGAGTGTTTTAGCTGATCGGCGATGACGAAACGATTTTCACTCGCTTCATTATTGCTCTCACTCCTGCTGTGCGCGCACGGCGTTTCGTTTTCGCAAGGCGGGGCGGCGGGTGTTCCGGCACCTTTGTGGCGTCAGCCTGTGCGCGCGCCGCATGCGATGGTGGCTTCGACCAGCCGGCTCGCGTCCGCTATCGGCGCGGATGTGATGAAGCGGGGAGGCAACGCCGTGGATGCGTCGGTCGCTGTGGCTTTCGCGCTGGCCGTGGTCTACCCGGAGGCGGGCAACCTGGGCGGCGGCGGGTTCATGCTGATACGGTTTCGCGACGGCAAATCAATCGCGATTGATTACCGCGAGGTCGCGCCGCTCGCCTCCACGCGCGACATGTTCCTGGACGCGCGCGGCGAGTTGATTAAGGGCGAGGGGTCTTCGACAATCGGCTATCGCGCTTCCGGCGTGCCCGGCACGGTTGCGGGCCTGGAGCTTGCCCTCAGGAAATACGGCTCGGGCAAGCTCACCTGGGCGCAGCTCATAGAGCCCGCGCGGAGACTCGCCGCGCAAGGGTTTACACTGAGTCACCGCATCGTCGGCACGCTTTACGACCACGAGAAGAAGCTCTCTGATTATGATGACAGCCGTAAGATTTTTCTGAACGGCGGGAGCCTCTTCAAAGAGGGCGACCTGCTCCGCCAGCCCGAGCTGGCCGCGACGCTTCTCAGGCTCCAACGCCACGGCGCGCGCGAGTTCTATCAGGGGCAGACGGCGCGCCTCATCGCGGAGGACATGCGCAGGCACAAGGGTCTCATCACACTCGAAGATTTAAAGGGCTACAGAGCCAAAGAGCGCGAGCCGCTGCGCTCGACTTACCGCGGCTACGAACTACTGTCCATGCCCCCGCCGTCATCGGGCGGCGCGGTGTTGATAGAGATGCTGAACATACTGGAAGGCTACGACCTCAACGCGATGAACCCGCTCGCGTCGGAGAAGTATCATCTGCTGGTCGAAGCCATGCGCCGCGCTTACGCTGACCGCGCGGAGTACATGGGCGATCCCGACTTCGTGAGCGTGCCGACGGCCGGGATGATTGACAAGAGTTACGCGGCGCGCCAGCGCGCCAGCATCAAATTGGACCGCGCCTCTACGAGCGAGGAGATTCGCGGCGGCCGCCCCGTTGAAAACACGACGGGCGAGACCACGCACTTCTCCGTCATTGACCCACAGGGCAACGCGGTTGCGAACACTTACACGATCAACGACCTCTACGGCTCGGGCGTGACCGTCAAGGGGACGGGCATTCTGCTGAACGACGAGATGGACGATTTCACGGCCAGGCCGGGGACGCCGAACCTCTGGGGCGTGATTCAGAGCGAGCGCAACTCGATTGCGCCGCGCAAGCGCCCGCTCTCTTCAATGACGCCGACGATTGTACTGAGGAAGGACGGTTCGGTCTGGTTCGCGGTGGGCGCGCGCGGCGGCGCGAGAATCATCAACGCCGTGCTGCAAATCATCGTCAACGTGATAGACCACGGGATGAACATACAGCAGGCCATTGACGCGCCGCGCGTACATCACCAGTGGTTCCCGGACCTGGTCCGCTTCGAGCCCTACGGCCTCTCGGCAGACACCTTCCGCGCCCTCGAATCCCGCGGCCACAAACTCGAAGAGGCCACGAGCCCGCGCAACCTCGCCAGCGCCGAAGGCGTCATGATCGAAGGGGGAACAAACATGCGCCTCGGCGCGAGCGACCCGCGCAACGACGGCGTCCCCGTCGGGTATTAAGGGGAGGGGTCAGCAGCGAAATGGTGACGACTCATTTGATTGACAGGGGCGAATTAAACTTTCGCCTTACTCGTCCCTCGCGCTTAGCCACACAACACTCATGTTGAGATTATTCCAGACTCTCATCTGCGTTTGCCTGATCGCGGTCGGCTCGCAATCGCAATCTGCGGGGGACGAGAAAAGGCGGGCTGAAGAGTTGCGCGCCCGTTACGAAGCGGCGCAATCTTACGAGCGCGCTGGCGACTGGGCGGCAGCCGAGCGGGAGTGGCGGAGCGCCATCAAGCTCGCGCCCCTCAACGCGCGCTCGTGGGTCAATCTGGGCGTCGCCCTCAACCGGCAAAACATGACGCGCGAAGCGATTGTCAGTTGGACTAAAGCCGCCCTTCTCGACCCTCAACTCGCGGGCGCTCATTTCAATCTGGGGCTGGCTTACGTGAGAAACGCCGAATTCGCGAAAGCCGTCAATTCGCTTCGCCGCACGCTCGAGCTTGAGCACGAAAATGACGCCGCGCGCCGCGCGCTCGCCGTAGCCCTCATCGGGGTCGAGCGCTTTCAGGAGGCGAGCCGTGTGCTCGCGCTCCTTCTGGCGCGAGCGCCCAGGGACGCCGCGCTGCTTGAGTTGGCCGCGCGATCTTTCATGCGCCAGCTTCGGTTCTCGGAAGCGACGATTGTTCTCAAGCGTCGTCTTGATCTGGGCGACGAGACCAGTCAATTGTGGGCGCAGTACGGTGATGCGCTCGACGGGGCCGGGCGAACGCCTGAAGCGGTTGAAGCCTACAAACGCGCCGTCGATCTGGCGCCCGATTCTAACCTCTTTCGCTTCGGCCTCGGCTATCTTTACTGGAAACAGTTTCGCTACGACGAGGCTGAGCGCGAATTGACGGAAGTCTTGCGACGCGACCCGGCGGACGCGCGCGCCGCCTTCACGCTCGGCGATCTCTATCTCACGCGAGGCGACGCACAACGTGCGCTGCCGCACCTGGAAATGGCCGCGCGCGCTTACCCGAATGAATTCGACACCCACTTCGCGCTCGGTCGCGCCCTTTTACAGACGGGCGCGACCGAGCGCGGTATAGAGGAGTTGCGCGCGGCAGTCCGCTTGGATGATTCAATTGCCGACGGGCACTTCCAACTCGGGCGCGCTCTCACGCAGGCCGGGCAACGCGAAGAAGGAAGGCGCGAACTCGAACGGGCGCGTGAACTGAACAACGCTAAACGTGCCTCCGAAGGCTTGCGTTCGACTCAACGTCCAAACTGACTTCACGGGCCGCTGCCGTCAGCAATACACCCAATAATGAGACTATAATCCGTATTGCGCTTGCATTGGCACTGTGAATAAGCCGAACCTTATTCATGCGCGCCTACTCAGTGGACTTACGCCAGAAGATCGTCTCGGCTTATGAGAGCGGCCAGGGAACCCTTGATGAGATCGCCGACACATTCGAGGTCGGGCGGCGCACGGTCGCCCGACTCGTCAGCCTCGCGCGGGCCGGCGAGAGCCTGTGGCCGAAGCCGCACGGCGGCGGCTACCCGGCGAGTTTAGGCGGCGAAGCCCTCGCGCTGTTGTCCGCGAGGGTCGCACGCCGCCCCGACGCGACGCTCTCGGAGTTGAGCGAATACCTGCGCTGGCGCTCGCGGGTGCGCGTCCATCCCTCGACGCTCTGCCGTGCGCTGCGACGGCTCGGCCTGCCTCGTAAAAAAAAGCCTGGAGGCCGCCGAGCGCGACGAGCAACAGCGCGCGGAGTTCCGCCAGGAGGTGGCGACCATCAGTCGGCGGCGGCTGGTCTTCACCGACGAGACCGGTTTCCACTTAGCGATGACGCGTCGCTTCGGGCGCGCCCCGCGCGGCGAGCGGGTGCGCCAGCGCGTACCGCGCAAGCGGGGCACGAACGTCACGCTCGTCGGGGCGCTGGCGTTGCGCGGCTGGGTGGCCGCGCTCTCCTTCAGCGGTTCGCTCGACCGCGAGGCGTTCGACGCCTTCGTGACAGGGCTGCTAGTGCCGCGCCTGCGCCGCTCTGACGTGGTGCTGCTCGACAACCTGCGCGTGCATCATGCCAGCGATGTCGAAGACGCGGTGCGCGCGGCCCGTGCGCGGGTTCTCTGGCTGCCGACCTACTCGCCGGACTTCTCCCCGTTGGAGAACTGCTGGTCGAAGGTCAAGGCCGTGGTCAGGGGCACAGAGCCGCGCACGGCATCAGGCTTAGACGCCGCCCTGACGCAAGCGCTCAACTCTGTGACGGCTGCCGACGTTGACGGCTGGTTCAAGCACTGCGGCTATTAGTGCCAATGCAAGTGCAAAACGGATTATTCTCCAACGCCCGGATAGTGGCAGATAAGGAATTATGGTTGGTCTGTGCAAAGCAATCAGGCTTTCACAGTCTGAGGGCAAACTCAGTAACAAAAGATTTAGATGAAGCTGCCAGTGATAGGAACCTCTGCCGGCTTCATCAAGCCTCAAATTACGCAGTGACGCTAACGAATGCGCGTCTGCCCGCGAGGCGAATTTCAATCGCTCGCGGGCAGACGCGCGTTCAGCGGAGGGTCAGCTAAAAGTAGAGTTTCACGCCGAACTGAAACTCGCGCGGCAGCCGCGTGCTGGTCGGGCGGCCAAGCGTTGTTTGCGTGCTGAAGGTAGCGCCGATGTTAGTAAACTGCGTGTGGTTGAAGACGTTGAAGCTTTCGGCGCGGAGTTGCAGATAAAACCCTCTCTCGCGGTTGAAGTAGAAGTTCTTCGTCGCCGTGATGTTCGTCTGATTTTGCCCTGGGAGGCGGGCGAAGGATCTCCCCAGATTGCCGAACGTGCCGCTGGCCGGAAGGGCTAAGCAGGTCGGGTCAAACACGTAAGGTAAGCCCGAAGGGTCGTCCGTACCCGCCAACCCGCCGTTCGGGTCGCAGGTGACGTTCGGGCGGTTGCCGCGAATTTCGTTGGCCGTATCAACCAGGACGCGCGGGACCGGCTGGCCCGAAGCAATCGTCGTGATGCCGGCGAGTTCCCACCCGCCGAGCAGGAGGCGCAAGGCCGTGCTATTGCTGTTGCTGAAGAACGGCAGCACGTAGATGTAGCTTGCGCTGAAGACATGCGGGCGCGAGGTGCGCGCCTCTGCGTATTCGGTCCGCTTGTTGAGCGGGTTCTGCGGCTCGTCAATGGCGTCGCGGTCGTTGGTCGCATCCGTCAGAGACTTGCTCCAAGTGTAGGCCAGACTGACGGTCGAGCCGAGGCCGAAGCGATACTGGAACGACGAGAGCAAGCCGTGGTAACGCGATTTGCCGCTCGTCTCGCGGTAGTTAATCGCGGCATAGCCGAGGAAGGGGCGCACAGTGTTTCTGCTGCCCGTGCCGACTCTGACCACGTCAACCGGCTGCGGCAGGTTGAGGTTCAACTGTCGAATCAGGTGGTCGCCCTTCGTGCCCACATAGCTGATGTCGAACACCGCGTCCTTGAAGATTTCGCGCTGAAAGCCGAGCGACCACTGCTGGGTTTCCGGCGTCTTGAAATCCGGCGCGCTGGCGATCAAGCTGCGAACCGGGATCGCGCCGAGCGTGCCGCCCGTCGGGTTGGCGAGCGTCACGCCCGCGCCCGTGTAAGTCGCACGGTTGTTGAACGGAGGGTTGACGAAAGCGTTTTGTTCGAAGATGCCGACGAGCACCTGGTCGTAGTAGAAGCCGTAGCCCACGCGAACGACGCTCTTCCCGTTTTCACCGAAGAGCGATCTGAAGAAGCCGCTCTTAAAATCTGGACTCCACGCCAGCCCCAGGCGCGGGCTGAAATTATTTTTATCTTTCGGGAGAACGCTGTCGCCGAAGCGCGAAGTTGACCCCGCGATGGCGATGCCGTTCAACTCGTCCCCCGTTCCGCGGACAAGCGCCGCGCAGGCGGCAGTCGTACAGGTCGGAACGTTGGCCCGGTTATAAAGCGCCGGGTCGAATGAGGTGAGCACGTTGTTCTCATCCGTGACGGGCGTGAAATACTGGTAACGCACGCCGTAGTCGAACGTCAGATTGGGGCGTATCTTCCACGTGTCCTGCGCGAAGAACTCGCGCCGCCCGAAGCGCAAGTTGACTGTCACGTCAAACTGATCCTCCAGGTACTGGGTCGAGCGACCGAGCAGGAAGGAGGCGATGGCCGAGCCGGTTTGCGTCAGCGCCACGCCGGAGGTGGACACGCCCTGTGTGCTCGTCGAATTAAAGGTGAAGTTGCCGCCTGTCAGGTTATTTGCGTTCTCATCCTTGGCTTCAAACGAGACTTCGCCGCCAAACTTGATGGTGTGATTGCCGCGCGTCCATGTCACATTATCGCGGACAACATGGTTGGTGTATTTAATATTGAAGCCTTGCAAAGAGCTTAGGAATGAAGCAACGTCATTACCGGCGAAATCCAGTCTTGGGAAGGCGTTGTTATTGTTCTCCGGGAAAGCTTCGGGAATCAATTCGGTTCCGGGAAAGTCCGTGCGGCGACCGCTCCCTACCAGTTGTGAGCCGATCAAGTTGCCGGAGAAGTTGTAGGTCGCTTCGTTGACGAACGTTGGAGAGATGATGCTGGTCAGCGAAATAGCCAGCACGTGACCCGGCACGCGTGTATTCGTGGTTGCGATGTTCGGGAAGAGCGTATTGGTAAAGAGACCGCCCGATTCCTGCGTCTCGCTCAGGTCGTGCGTGTACCGGCCGAAAAGGCGCTGGTTGTCGCTAAAATTGTGGTCAATGCGGATGGATTCCTGCCGCGTGTTGTTGATGTTGATGGGCGTCGAAACGAATCCCTTCGCGCCGCTATTGGGTAAAGGGAACGCCGGGAGGAACGCCCGCGCCAGCCCGCTCTGATCGGCTTGCGGAATGATATTGCTCGCGTAGGCGCGCCCGTCCGCCGGGCGGAAGACCATGCCGGCGCGGGCCGGCACGACGGCTCCGCCTGTCGTCGTGACAAACAGAGGGGTCGCCGTCACAGTCGTGCCGCTCGTGCCATCGGTCTGCCGGTAGAGCGGCGCGCCGAGCAGGGCTGAGAAGTCACCCGTGCGCTGTGCCAGAGAGAAGGTGGTCGCGCTGGCGTCCGTCGTTCCGCGTGTGACCCGCCGCACCTCTTCCGAGAAGAAGAAGAAAGTCTTGTCGCGCCCGCTGTAGACCGCCGGGCCGCCCTCGCCGAAGCGTGGCAGCGTCACCGGGCCGCTGAAGGTAAAGCCGTAGTTATGGTAACGCAGCTTGGGCACCCTGGCTCTCAGCGTGCCGTCGGCGGCGCGTCCCTGGCGGTTGTTAAAGTACGTGTTGGCGTTGAACTTGTCGTTGCGCGAGAACTCGTAGAGCGAGCCGTGAAAATCGTTCGTCCCGCCGCGAGTCACAACTGTGACGGCCCCGCCGCCCGAACGCCCTATCTCCGCCGTGTAGATTGAGGTCAGGATTTTGAACTCTTTGATCGAATCAATCGTCGGCGTCGAAAGGAGCGTGATGTTCGAGCCAACGTCGGTGTTCGAGACGCCGTCAACCAGATAGTTGACCCCGTTGCGCCGCATCCCGTTGATGGAAATGTCCGCGCGACTCGTGAGACCGAAGCTGGACTCGTCGTCGAGGCTTGAGCTGACGCCGGGCACAAGCTCTGTCAGCTTGAGAAAGTTGCGATTGTTGAGCGGCAGTTCCAGCACCTGCGTGCCGGAGATGAGTCCCTGTCCGGTCGGGCTTTCTTGAATCAGCGGCGGCTCATCCGTGATGGTCACGACCTCACTCGGCGAGCCGGGTTCGAGCACGATGTCTACCGGGCGGCGATCCTTGGCGTTGAGAGTGATGGTTAGCAGGTAACGCTTGAAGTTCGGCTGCTCGATGCTGATGGTGTAAGTGCCGGGCGCGAGCGCGGTGACGACGTAGTTGCCGTCTTCGTTCGTCTGCGAGCGCCGCTCCGCATTCGTGTCCTTATTGGTGACGACGACGGCGGCGTTTTGGATGATGCCGCCGGTCGAATCGGTCACCTGCCCTGTGATGGCCGCGGCAGTCTCTTCCTGTCCCAACGAAACCGCGCTCAGACTCAAGCAGACCATCAAGGCTGCAAACATCTTCCTCAGCCCGTTCTTCAAATGGTGTCTCATCGTGTGTGCATCCTTTTGCTTTCAGTGACGGGATGGAAAGCCAGCTCCGTTTTCGGACTCATGAAGCAACTGCGCAGCCGATACCCCAAAAGCAGCCACCCTGGAAGGGATGTCCGCCCGGTAGCAAGAGCGCACAACTTATACAATGGTAGCTGCGAGCGCAGCAAGATTTTTAATTGCTTTGCCTGTAATGCCCGAGCCGCGCGGCCTCTCCCACAGGGCGCGTCATGCTACTACCGATTAAGGGATCGGATGAATGCCGTATGGTAATTCAGACCCATTTTAGATGGTTCCCCGTCAATAATTGAAACTAAAAGATTTTATTACAGGAATTAGTTCCACTGATAGCCAATGCGCCGAACATCCATCCTCGCAGTTCAGTGGATGAGGGCTTCGTTTTTTTGATGAACAGGCAGCCGATCAGAGAGCACCGCCGAGAGCGCGGAGCAGGGCGCGCGCCTTGACGAGAGACTCTTCGTATTCGAGCGCCGGGCAACTATCGGCGACGATGCCTCCGCCGACGTTGAATCGCGCTACCCGGTCGCGCACGACCATCGTGCGAATGGCGACGTTGAGGTCGAGCGAGCCGTCGAAAGAGAAATAACCGATGGCCCCCATCGAGAGCCCGCGCGGCGCGGGCTCTGTCCCGGCGATAATCTCCATCGCCCGGATTTTCGGTGCGCCAGTGATAGAGCCGCACGGGAAGGTCGCGCGCAGCAGAGCGCCGGCGGTTACATGCTCGCGCAAGACCCCGCGCACGCGCGAGACGAGATGAAAGAGCGTCGGGTGCTCTTCGAGCGCGCACAGTTCAGTGACCACCACCGAGCCGTAGCGACACACACGCCCCAGATCGTTTCGCAACAGGTCAACGATCATCACGTTCTCGGCTCGATCTTTCTCGCTCGATAACAACTCTTCACGAAGCCGCGCGTCATCTTCCAAGGTTCGACCTCGCGGGCGAGTCCCTTTAATCGGCCAGGCCTCGACAAAACGCTCAACGCCGCCGCCGCCCCTCGCGTCCGCGCGCAGGAATCTTTCGGGAGAATCGCTAATCACCACGTCGTCACGCCGGCGGAGGAAGGCGGCGAACGAAGTCGGGTGATCCCGGCGCAGACGCAGGAAGACGCCCTCCGGCCTGGTTTCCCGTGCGAGACGGCAACTGATCTGCTGCGTGAGATTCGCCTGGTAAATATCTCCCAGCGCGATATGCTCTTTGATTCGGCGAACCGCCGCGAGATATTCATCACGCGTTAGATTAGAATTGACAGCCGAGGGGGAAATCGTATTCGCTCCATAGTCCTCAGCCATGCCGCCGAGCGCTTCATTGATAGCTTCAAACGTCTCCCACAATCGCCGTTCGCCCGCGACGCTGATAATACTCGACCTCCCCTGAAGGTAGTCGTGAATAACAAGCGTGTCGTAGAAGGCCAGCACCACGTCAGGCTC
This sequence comes from uncultured Acidobacteriota bacterium, assembly GCA_963711585.1. Classification (GTDB taxonomy): domain Bacteria; phylum Acidobacteriota; class Blastocatellia; order Pyrinomonadales; family Pyrinomonadaceae; genus QHXM01. Next base: position 394,125 of record CAVQEU010000009.1, read on the forward strand.
GTCAGATATTCGGCGCTCGGAATTCAAGCGCTCAAGCTGATGAACTAGCTCGTAAGAGAAGGTGGCGATGCAAGCACCGGCGGCAGGCAGCGGCGCAGGCGCAGGACATGAGACGCTGTACGCGGCCAGGCGCTCATCGAGCACAGCAAGCACATCACCGCTGATAACGCGCTCGCTTCTCTGGCCGAGACTCGATAGATGAATTTGGCGGCCACGCGCCTCGACGAGTTCACGAGGGTCAAAGCCCGCAATGAGGAAACGCGCGGCAGAGCCGTGCGTGCCGCAGCTATCAAGGATGCTCACGCGTCGGTGCGGAGACAGACCCAGCAGAGCGCGCACAAGATCGTCCGCCGAAAGAGGCAGTTCGCAAACTACCGGCGTCATCGTGTTATCTCTTTTTTGGGCGCGCTCCTGCATCGGCAACTTGAGTTATTTGTATAATAGCGCGCGCGCGCGTGCCGGGCGAAACTCTGCGAGGTTGTCCGCCCACAAACGCGAAATCCCTTCCGGCTCGTCGGCGCGTTTGACGGCCTCGAAAGTCTCGGCATTGGCGAGCAGACGCACGTAACCTTCTGTCTTCCACTCCGCCGGGTAAAGTCTTCTGAGGGCGACGGCGATTTCCAAACCGGTCTGAACGGGGCGAAATCGCGCACGATCTGTGACGACGATATTGATGCCGCCACACTCTTCGTCCTTGAAGACGGAAGCCTTCGGCGTGAATCGTACCGGCACAAAGCGCACGCCAGCGATTTTCCTGCTGTTCAGATAGCCCGCGAGACGCCGGCCGTCGAGCCAGGACGCGCCGACGACTTCAAAAGGCGTGTCCGTGCCGCGCCCGACGGAAACGTTCGTCGTTTCAAGCAAGCCAACGCCGGGATAAAGCGCTGCTTCCGCGAGGCTGCGCATGTTCGGCGAAGGGTTCACCCAAGTAAGATTCGTCGCGTCGAACCACATCCCGCGCCGCCACCCTTCCATCCTGACGACGCGCAAATCGCAGTTGATCTTTCTCTCCTCGTTGAAGAGCCGCGCCAACTCGCCGACCGTCATTCCGTGGCGAACAGGGATGCTGTGATAAGCGATGAAGGAGAGCTTGTCAGCGTCGGCGATTGGCCCCTCCACGTCGAGGCCGCCAATCGGGTTCGGGCGATCGAGCACGAAAACGGGGAGGCGCGCGCGTGCGGCCTCCTCCATCACGTAGCCGAGCGTCGAGATGTAAGTGTAAAAGCGCGTCCCGATGTCTTGGATGTCGAAGACGAGCGCGTCGAGGTCTTTCAACTGTGCAGGCTGCGGGCGGCGCGTCTCGCCGTAAAGCGAATAGACGGGCAAACCCGTCTGTTCGTCCTTCGAGTCGGAGACTTTCTCGTCGAGGAGTCCACGGATTCCGTGTTCGGGCGAAAAGAGCGCGACGAGCCGCACGCCCGGCGCTTTGTGCAGCACGTCAATCGTCTGCCGCCCCGCGCGGTCACGCCCCGTGTGATTCGTCACCAGCCCGACGCGCAGCCCCGCGAGCTGCTTAAAATTGTCGCGCTCAAGCACGTCAATTCCCGTCAAGACTTCAGCGTCCGCCGACGGGTCTAATCTCGCCGCACGCTCTTCTCTACCCGCCAGGCGTGCGATTCCGGTCAAGTTTTCCGAGGCAAAACGCGCCGACTCGGCTCGCGCCCGCTCGACCGTTGTGGTCGTGATCGAAGCCGCGACAATTGAGGCGATGCGCCCGCGCAAACCTCCAACATCGCCTTTGCCGTCCGGGTGAACGCGATTGCTCAGAAAGATGACGAAAGTTTCGCTCGCCGGATCAATCCACAGGGACGTGCCCGTGAATCCCGTGTGGCCGAACGAGCCGAGCGGGAAAAGATCGCCACGATTTGTGGAAAAGCTCGTGGCAATATCCCAGCCGAGGCCACGCGCCCCGCCCTCCACAGTGACTGCGTGCGGCCTCGTCATCGTCGCCACGCTCATCGGACTCAGGATGCGGACGCCGCCGTATTCTCCGCCGTTCAAAATCATCTGGCAGTAGACGGCCAGATCGTCCGCGGTCGAAAACAACCCGGCATGCCCCGCCACCCCCTGCATGCGAAAGGCGGTCGGATCGTGTACCTCGCCGCGCAACCAGCGTTCGCCTGCGGCAGTCTGCTCTCCGACTCCGCCGAGATAGCTGCCGGCCGCGCGCCGCGTCTCCGTCGGGGCGATGCGGCCAAGAGTGGCCGGATCATTGCGCGTGGCTCGCGTAGAAGCCGTCTCGCCGAACGCGCGAAAACTCGTATCACGCATCTTTAACGGCTCGAAAATATTCTTGCGCGCGAACTCGTCTAGAGTCATTCCGCTGACGCGGCGGACGACCTCGCCGAGCGCGATGTAGCCGATGTCGCTGTAGACGAACCGCGTGTCAGGCACGTTGCGCAGAGGCTCAACCGTCAATTGCTTTATCGTCTCATCGTAGCCGCTCCACTTCTCGCTCAGGTCAAAATCAGGTGCGTAGCCCGCGCGGTGCGTTAAGAGTTGCTCGATGGTGACGTGCTCTCTCGATTCGCCTTTCAACTCCGTGAGGTGAAGCGACACGGGATCGCTCAGGCGCAACTGCCCGCGCTCGACCAAAATCATGATACTCGTCGCTGTCGCGACCACTTTCGTCAGGCTCGCCAGATCGAAGATCGTGTCGGCTGTCATGGCCTCGCGCTGCGGCAGGACGGCGCGCGCGCCGTAAGCCTTGCGCCAGACAACGCGCCCGCGCCGCGCGACTAAAACGACCGCGCCCGGCAGCTCGCGCTTCGCGATTGATTCCGCCACCGTAGGGTCAATGTGCGCGAGCTGCCGTGCGGACATCCCGACCGTCGCGGGCCGGGCTGCCGGTAAGTCGGCGGCGAAGGCTTGGAAACTGAGGAGTAAGCCGAGCGCGCAGGAGCCAACAGCCCTTTTCGACAACTGTCTGGATTGAACGAAGCGTGGTCTCATTTAGCGGGTAGCCCCGCAGCCCGCTTCTCGACCGCTTTCAGATGAATGCCCGTTCCACGCGCGTAGAGCGAAGGCAACGTAATCGGAAGCCGCCCCGTAATGTCCGTCTCGCCCATGAGGGCGCGCGCCGCCGCCTGTTGCAAGGCGGGCATGTCCCCGTAGGCGACAACGTATGTCTTCAGCGCCGGAAAGTTTCCGAGCAGATACGGGTTTCCGAAGCTGATGCCGACGACCGCGACGTTGCGGCCAAGGAGCGCATTGAGCGCACGCGCGCCTTGTTCCGGTAGCCCTATGCTGCTGGACTGTCCCGTGCGCACGCGCCCGTAAAGCGAGGCGATGACGAGATCGGCGTTGGCCGCTCGTTCGACCGCTTTCTGCACATCAGCCTCGGATGAACGCTCATCGAGAATCACGGTCTCGACGCGCCTCCCGGCGCGCGCCAGCGCCGTGACGAAAGGATTAGAGACGGAAACGCGGTCTTCAACGTTGCTGATGGCGAGATTGAAGATGCGTGCGTCGGTGCGCAGCTTAGTGAGTGGCAGCAACTGCGCGTCGTTGCGCACGAGCGTGATGGCGCGCTCGGCGATCTCGCGCGCCAGTTCCAGGGCTTCGCGCGAGGAGACGACACGGTCTATTTCGTCAATCGCGGTGAGACGCTGCTTGACCAATCCCAGGTCGTATTTCGCGGCGAGAATGCGCCGCGCTGACTCTTCAATTCTTGCCTCCGTGATTCTGCCTGAGCGGACTGCCTCGCGCAGACCGCGCACGGCGGGTGTGGCGTCCGCCCCTTCTGGCTTGAGCAACATATCGGCCCCGGCGAGGACGGCGCGGACGGCTGCTTCGTCCTGCTTGAAGTAGATGGTCAGGCCGCTCATGTCCATCGCGTCGGTGACGATCAGTCCCTCAAAATTCAGCTCGCGCCGCAGCAAACCCGTCAACGCGGGCGAGAGCGTAGCGGGGATGGTTGCGTTCTCGACGATGATCTCCTTGTCCGCGTAGCCGGGTTTGTCGTCAGGCTTGCGCGGGAGCGGGTTGATCGTCGTCGCATCAACCTGTGGCACTCCTATGTGGCCGACCATCACCGAGCCGACTCCTGAGTCAACCGCGGCGCGGAACGGGACGAGTTCCAGGGCCATCAGCTCCGCGAGCGAAGAACTGAGACTCGGCAGACCGCGATGAGAGTCAATCGCGGTGTTCCCGTGCCCTGGGAAATGTTTGGCCGTCGCGATGACGCCCTTATCCTGCGCCCCCTTGATGAAGGCCGCGACGTAGCGCCCGACCTCCGTGGGGTCTTCGCCATAAGAGCGCACGTTGATGACAGGGTTCGCGGCATTGTTGTTGACATCAGCCACGGGGGCGAGGATTTGCTGGATGCCGAGCGCGCGAGCTTCACGGGCGGTAATCTCGCCCATGCGGCGCGCGTACTCGGGCCTGCCGGTCGCGCCCACGGCCATCACCCACCCGAAGTCCGTCGTGTCGTACAGCCGCATGCCGACACCCCTCTCGAAATCGGCCGAGACGAGGAGCGGGCGGCGTGCGTGCTGCTGCATGCGGTTGACGAGGACGACCGATTCGTAGACCGGGCTGCCGAAGAGGATGATCCCGCCGACATGATTCTCTTCGACCTGGCGGCGAAGGGACTTGTAAGCATCACTCTCACGGTTGAGGAAGGTCGCGTTGACACCGATGGCGATGAGTTGCCCGATCTTTTCGTCCAGAGACATCTTGCGCAGTTCGCCGTTGGCCCACTTCAACGCGTCACTGGACGGGCGGCGCGGATATGAAGGAGCGGGAATGAAGGCAGGAGGCGGTAGGCGGTAGGCGGTAGGCAACAGATAGTTGCCAACTTCTCCCTGCCTACTGCTTTCTGCCTTCTGCCCTCTGCCATCTCCGCCGCGTCCCACAGATGGCGCGAGCAGGAGCGCCGCGACGACGCAGAGAGAGAAGACGGAGCGCAGCAACTTTCCGGCGCGAGTTTCTTTCATCATGATCCTTCTTCTCCGGGCATGAGGTCTTGGACTGCGCCGCCGGGGGAGAGCTTGTCCCGGCGCTCCTTTGGCGCGGGCTCGAAGGCGTAACTCACGCCCCACGCCACCAGAAAGGTGATGCCGCTTCCGATCACCCCGTACCACGTCCAGGCGATTTTCGTCCCGAAGTAAACGTAGAGCATCACGCAGAGGCTGGCAACCATGCCGATGAGCGCGGGCGGTTCGCTGACGCGCCGCAGAAACGTGCCAACGAGAAAAACACCGAGCACGGGGCCGTTAATCAAATTGGCGACGGCGAGCGCCATGTCAAGGGCCGAGCGGCCTCCGCGACGCATCAAGAGCGCGACCCCGATCTGCACAACGCCCCAGATGAGCGTCAGGACGTGCGAGACTTTGAAGTAATGCTTGTCGCTTTGTTGCGGCCTGAAAGGTTTGTAGAGGTCGTTGAGCGCCGTCGCCGCAATCGAGTTGAGCGACGAAGACATCGCGGCGGCGAAGATGGCGGCGACGACGAGACCCGAGAGGCCGGACGGCAAATACTGTGTAATGAAGTTTGGGAAGACCTGGTCGCCGCCCGCAAAGGGGTAGGCGGCGCTGGCCGCAGTGGCGAAGGCAGGGTCGGCCAGACAGCGCACGGCCATCTGCGGCTGCAATTTCGCGCAGGCGTCCGCCGCGTTCGTGTAGAGCGGGTCAGTGAACGGGTGATAAAAGGCGAAGAGCAGCACGCCGATGATGAGGAAACCAATGAATTGCGCCAGGACGACGGCCCCGCTCGTTAGCAGTGCCGCCGCCGCGCGGCGCGGGCGATCCGTGCAGAGATAGCGCTGCACCAGATACTGATCCGTGCCGTGCGTGCTCATCGTCAAAAAGCAGCCCCCGACGAGACCCGCCCAGAAGGTAAACGTCTTCGTGAAATCGAGCGTGAAATCAAAGATGCTGAACTTACCGTACTGGCTCCCGGCCGCGAGGCTCGCGCTCAAGCCGCCTTCGGTCGAGCTAATCAGGACGATTGCCGCCGCGATTGCTCCCGCGATGTAGATGCCGAGTTGTACGACTTCAACCCAAATGACGGCTTCCATCCCGCCGAAGTAGGTGAAGATGATCATCACGACGCCGATGAGAATCACGGAGGCAATAATCAACGTTTCCTGATTCGTTCCGGGCTGGAACGAGACGTAGACGGCGGCGAGCACGAAGGCCGTCAGCAGCAGGCGGATGCCGTCGGCGATGTTCCGCATCACGACGAACAAGGATGCCGCCAGCATCTTAATGCGACCCCCGAAGCGGCGGTCGAGTAGCTGGTAGACCGTCAATAGCTCGCCGCGGAAGTAGGACGGGATGAAGAGGAACGAGATGACGACGCGCCCGACCATGTAGCCGAAGACGAGTTGCAGGAATTGAAAGTTGCCGCCCCGGGCGAAGGCGATGCCGGGGACGGAGATGAAAGTAATCGTGGAGGTTTCGGTGGCGACGATTGAGGCGGCAATCGCCCACCAGGGTACAGTGCGGTCACCCAGGAAGTAATCGCGCGTCGTCTTCTGCCGGCGGCCGAACCACGCGCCGATCAGGACGATGCCGAGCAAGTAGCCGAAGATGATGGCAAGGTCGAGCACTCTCATGCGAGATGTCTGATGCTTGATGCTGGATGCTGGCTCTTACTGACATCTAACATCCAACATCTGACATCCAGTGTCAACGCGCGAGCTGTTAGAGAAAGCTGGAAGGGAGGCCCTACGTCTTTGACTCGCGCGACGCCCGGGAGTGTAGGAGGACTTCGACCGCTTTGTGCACGACGCCTTCGGTGCGCGCGAGCGCGCTTTCGGCTTCAGCGCGCGAGCCGCCCGTTTTGCTCATCACGAGGGCCACGCGTAAATCTTCGCCGGCCCTTTCGAGCTGTGCCAGAGCTTCGGCTTCGTCCAACCCCGCCTCCGCAGCGAGGATTCGCACGGCGCGCGCACGCAGCTTGGTGTTGCGCGCCAGCAGGTTTGTCATGCGGTTGCCCGCGACGTAGCCGAGCCGGATCATCGTCGCCGTCGAAAGGATGTTGAGAATCATCTTCTGCGCCGTCCCTGCCTTGAGGCGCGTTGACCCGGCGATCACTTCGGGGCCGACTGCGGGAGCGATGCTCACTTCGGCCACGCGCGTGATCAACGATTCTGGCGCGCAGGTGACGGCAATCGTCAGAGCGCCACGCGCGCGTGCGTGCTCGACTGCGCCGACGGTGTAAGGCGTGCGCCCCGAAGCGGTGATGCCAGCCACGACATCACCTTTCCTCAGCCCCCGCTCGTCAAGATCGCGCGCGCCCGCCTCCTTGTCATCCTCCGACGCTTCGACTGCGCGGTGAGTGGCGTCGTAACCGCCCGCGATAATTCCCTGCACCAGCTCCGGCGAGACGCCAAACGTCGGCGGGCACTCTGCGGCGTCCAGCACGCCGAGCCTGCCCGAAGTTCCCGTCCCTGTGTAGAAGAGACGCCCACCGGCCTTGAGCCGTTCGACGATGCCCTCAACTGCCCGCGCCACTTCCGGCAACACGCGCCCCACAGCCTCTGCCACCCGCGCGTCCTCTTCGTTCATCAGCCGCACGATCTCCTCGGTCGGCAACGAGCTGATTTCAGCCGTGCGCGGGTTCTCCTGTTCTGTCGGCGGAAGATCCATGAGCAGTAATGGGTGACAAGTGAGGTGTGATCAAATAAGGCTGTTACTTAGCCATCTTGTCCCCTCTCACCGTCTTTAAACCGCAACGGGCAATCTGAGCAAGTGCTCGCGTGCCATGCGCGCAGCGGCGATGGTCGGGGGAAGATGTGGCGGAGAGAGGAAAGCCCGTGGGGCGACGCGGGCGACTTCAGCGCGCAACGTGTCGAGTAAGAGGTCGCCAGCGGTGAAGACGCCGCCGACGTAACCTACCTCAAATTGCTCGCGCCCCATACGCAGCTTGCGGATCACGGTGGCGGCGGCCAAGCCAAGCTCGCGCCCAGCTTCGGCGACTATCCCGCACGCCACACGGTCGCCGCTCTGTCCAGCCTCGATGACATCCTTCGCGAAGCCGGCGATGCAATCATTCGTCATGCCGGGCGCGTAGATAGCAATCAACAGATCGTCCGGGGTCGCTACGTTGAAGTAAGAGCAGGCCACATCTACCAAGGCGGTTTCGGGGCCGCGCCCATCATACGCTCGCGCCATAGATTGCAAAGCTCGGCGCGCGATCCACGAGCCGCTTCCCTCGTCGCCCGCCAGCGGCCCCCAACCGCCTGCACAGAGGTGCTTGCCCTGCGGGTTGACCCCGCAACAGACAGAGCCTGTGCCGGCGATGATGACCAGACCGGGCGCGCCCAGCGTCACGCCGAAGAGAGCGATGTCCGCGTCCGTCACCACTTCGATTAAGGGGATCCCCAGCCCGACCAGGGCCTCGCGCATGCGCAGCCGCAAATCTCCGCGTCGCACGCCGGCCAGACCAATCTCGGCGGCGTTAATGTCCCTCCGCTGAATTTTCGCCGCCGCGCAGGCTCTATCAATCGCATCACGAATCGCTGAAGACGCGCTGCTGATTCCGACCCGCATCGGATTTGACGGGCCGGCTGCACCCTCGCCCAGCACCTGCTCTCTCGCATCAATGACGACGGCGCGCGTCCTCGTGCCCCCGCCGTCCACTCCCAGCACAAGCTCGCGGCCGTGCATTCGGTGTGGAGGAGTCAAGCTCGCAATCCTGGCCTTCGACTTCATCACGTCCCTTGCATCATTCGTCCGCGCCGCGCACAATCGTCGTCACCCCATCGAGCCTCAGATTATAGTTAGAGCCCTGCCATAATAGAAGCTAAAAGATTTTATCTACGCGATAAACATTTCTGATATACTGGGCAGCGATGGAAATCAGGCAACTAAGAGCTTTCATGGCGATTGCCGAGAGAGGAACCTTCACCGCCGGGGCGCAGCACGTCCACATCACGCAGGCAGCGGTCAGCATGCAGATCCGGCAGCTAGAGACTGAGCTGGGGGCACGGCTCTTCGTCCGCGCGCCGCGCCGCGTGATTCTCACAGAAGCTGGGGAAGCATTGATCGAGCGCGCTCAGCGAATCCTGCGCGAGCACGACGCGGCGGTCGCTGAGATTGCGGAACTGAACGGGGCCGAGCGCGGGCGGTTGCGTGTGGGGAGCGCGTCGGCGATGGTCAGCGCCGACCCGCTGCCGCAAATTCTGAAAGAGTTGCGCGAGCGACACCCTCGAGCAGAAGTCTCCATCGTCTCGGGGACGAGCGAAGCACTGGTCCGACAAATCCTCGCCGGCGCGTTGGACATGGCCTTCGTCTCTCTGCCGGTCGAGGCGCGCGGCATTCAGACTGAAGTGCTGAGCCGCGACCAGCTCGTCGCCGTCGCCAGCCCGAGGCACAAGCTGGCGCAGCAACGCGTCGTCAGCATTTTTACGTTGGCCGGCGAGAAGCTGATTCTGGGCGAGCGCGGGGGCAACACGCGCCGCCTGATTGACGGCCTGTTTGAAGAGGCAGGAGTGCAGCCCGTCGTGACGATGGAGCTGAGCCGCCAGACCGCGATCAAGCGGATGGTCGAAGAGGAGATGGGCGTCGGCATCATCCCGTTGAGGTCGGCACGCAACGAGGTCGCCGGAGGGCGACTCGTCGCGTGGTGGATAGAAGGCGCACGGATCAACTGGGAACTCGGCCTTGCCAAACTGGCCGGCGATTATGATTCCCCCATCGGGGAGACTTTCACCAAGTTGTGCAAGAAGTATTTCACCTCGGAAGCAGAAGAGAAAACGTCTCGGCAGACGACGAAGCCCACCGGAGACAAACGCAAACGAGCCGCGTCCGCCCGCTGATTCTCGCTGGGAAAACTTCACACATGGATTTCATCCAGCGCCGCGATGAGGCGCTCGATGTCCTCTTCGTCGTTGAAGAAGTGTGTGGCGACGCGTATGCCTTCGGGTTTTTCCGTGACCGCGACGTTGTTGTGCGCGAGGTGCGCGACCACCCGTCGCGGGCGCTCGGCGGCGACGAGAGTTTCGCCCGAGCGCATGTTTTCCTCGCGCAGCGGCGAAAGGACTCGCCAGCCTTTTTCCGAAAGGCGCTCGGTCAGATGGCGATTGAGCGCCAGCACGCGCCGCTCTATGTTCCGCGCCCCGAGTTTTCGCAAGTAATCAACCGCCGCGCCGAGGGCGAAGATGCCTGCGAAGTGCGGGCAGCCCAATTCGCCGCGCGCCGCCGCATCGCCGCGGACGCTGAACTCGCGGTTATGCATCTCGTAAGGCTCTTCGACGCTGAGCCAGCCGATTGAGCGAGCGCGCGTCTCTTCGAGAAGACGGCGGCTCAGGTAGACGAAGCCGGAGCCGTAGCCCGCGAGCATCCACTTGTGGCCCGTCGCGCAAAGCGCGTCAATCTCCATCCTCTTGACATCAATCTCGAATGCCCCCGCCGACTGGCTGGCGTTGACGACCAGGGCGTGTCCCTTCTTGCTTTGGCCCAATTCTTCAAGGTCCGCGCGGAAGCCGTTGGAGTATTGGACGTGGCTGAGGCAGATGACGGCCGTCTCTTCATTCATCGCGCGCTGCACGTCGCCCGCGCGGAGTTCGCCGCCCGTGGGCGCGACGAAGAGGACGCGCGCGCCGCGGTGGAGCCAGGTGATGGTGGAGACCGGGAATTCAAGTTCGGAGGAGATGACGTGGCCGCGCCCGGCGAGCGCGTCCACGATGAGGTTCATCCCCGTGGACGTGTTCGTCGTCAGGGCGATCTCATCGGGCTCCGCGTTGATGAACGACGCGACGCTCAGCCTGACCTCTTCGCGCCGGTTCAGCCACTCCTCCCAGCGCGCGTCCGCCCCCTCCATCATCTCGCCGTAAAAACCCGCGGCCGCGGACATCACGCCGCGCGGAATTGGCCCGGCCGCCGCGCTATCCAAATACGCCGTCCGCTCAAGCAACGGGAAGTCGCGCCGGACATTTTTCCAATCAATCTCGCCGTTCATCACGTGGTTTCGTCCAGTAGTAAATGCCAGATCAGTTTTTATCCCCAGAGGGGATGAACATAATAGCCGGGGGCAAGCGAGTGCGCGCCGAGCGCACGAGCGCCGCCCCCGGTATCGTCAGAGAAATGATTCCGACCCTGAAGGGGTCGCACATGCAAGCTTGAGGCGCGACCCCTTCAGGGTCGAAACGTTTTCCTCATTCTTCCGGGGGCGGCGCAAACTCCGTTTGCTTGCCCCCGGCTATTATCTGTGACCCTTTCAGGGTCAAAAGAATGCCGTTTACTGGATTGAATCGTGTAAATCCTGTTGCCTATCCTACTACTTGACGACAATCCTGTGCGGCTTCCCGTCGTCTTCAATCGAGATGCCGACCATGCCTTTGCCCGTGTGGTAGCCGACCGCTTTGCCGCCCTCGCCGCCGCGCGTGAGCTTGCGTCCGTCGAGCGTGACTTCGGTGACGGTCGCGCTGAAGGGCGCGACGAAGAGGAGTTTGCGTGCGGGCGGCTGGTAGCTGCCTTCGGGCTGGTTGACGATTATCTCGACGCCGTTGCGGCCGGAGGGCGCGGCCTCGACGCGCGTGCGGCGGAAGACGCCGCTCTTGTAAGCCGGGCTCGTGCCGTCGTCTTCGTAAAGAGTCGCGGCCGCGCGCCCCTCTGCGTCCGGGTGGACGTAGAAGGTGACGGGGTCGAAAGGCTTGTCGCCGACGAAGCGCATCTCCGGGCCTTCGGGGATGATCGAGCCGCCGCGTATGAACATCGGGACGACTTCGAGCGGCGCGTCCACGCGAATCATCGTCTCGCCCGCGTAGCGCTTGCCGGTCCAATAATCGTACCAGACGCCTTTGGGCAGATAGACCATGCGGCTCGTCTGGTTCTGTTGGACGACAGGCGCGACGAGTAAATCGTCGCCGACGATGAACTGGTCGTCGAGGTTGAGCGTGTTCGAGTCCGTCTGGTAGTTGAACACAAGCGGGCGGAAGAGCGGGAGCCCCGTGCGGTGCGCCTCTTCGAGCCGCGTGTAGAGGAAAGGCAGCAGGCGGTAACGAAGCTTCAGGTACTTGCGAATGATGTCCTCGTAATATTTCCCGAAGCGCCAGGGCTCCTGGTCGTAGCCGCTTATCTCGTGGTGGTTGCGAAAGAATGGCACAAGGAAACCGACCTGATAAGAGCGTACGAGATACTCGCCGCTGGCGCGCCCGATGAAGCCGCCCACGTCGCCCCCGACGAACGTCTCGCCCGAAAGCCCCAGCGACTGGTACATCGGAAGGCTCAAAGCGAGCGCTTCCCAGGTGCTGTTCGTGTCGCCAATCCACATCGTCGAGTAGCGCTGGATGCCCGCGTAGGCGGCACGCGTGATGACGTAGGGGCGCTTATTCGGCGCGAGCCTTTCCAAACCCTCGTAGGTCGCGCGCGACATCAGGAGCGCGAACGTGTTGCGATTCTTGGCGTGCGTGGACTTCTCGCCTTCGTCGTAGCTGACGACGTCCATCTGGTTCTTGCCCGTCTGGTCAACGAAGTCCGAAGGCTCGTTCATGTCATTCCAGATTCCGGCGACGCCCTGGTCCAGATATGCGCGGTGCAGGTCGCCCCACCAGCGGCGCGCATCGGGCAGCGTGTAGTCAACGAAGACGCTGTCGCCGGGCCAGACTTTCGGGACGAAAAGCTTCCCGCCCTTGCGCTTCTGGAAATATTCCTTCTCCACTCCTTGATTGAAGACGTAATAGCTTTTGTCCTGCGGCGCGAGTTCGGGGTTCGGAGTGTTGGCGTCGCGCGCGTCTTTCGCGGGCGGCAAGTACTTCACTCCGGGGTCTACGATGGTGACGACCTTGACGCCCTGCTGATTGAGCCGGTCTGTTAACCCTTTCGGGTTCGGGAAGCGGCTCGTGTCCCAGGTGAAGACGCGATAGCCCTGCATATAATCAATGTCCAGGTGCAGCACATCGAGCGGCAAATCCCGCTCACGATATTGACGCACGACCTCCTCGGCCATCGTGTCCGGGTAATAGCTCCAGCGGCTCTGTTGATGGCCGAGCGCCCACATCGGCGGCAGCGGCATACGCCCGGTCAGCTCCGTATAGCGATTCAGAATCTTCTTCATCTGTGGGCCATAGAAGAAGTAGTAATTCATCTCGCCGCCCTCGGCCCCGAACGAAGTGTATCGCTGCGTGTTATGCCCGAAGTCGAAATAGCTGCGGTAGCTGTTGTCGAAGAAGATGCCGTAAGCAAGCCCGCGTTCGAGGCCGATGTAGAAAGGGATGGTCTGGTAGATAGGGTCTTTGCCTTCGGTATAGCCGGGCGTGTCGGAGTTCCAATTGACGAACTGGCTGCGCCTCTTGTCCAACCGCGCGGCCTTTTCGCCGAGGCCGTAAAAGTGTTCGTCGAAGCCGAGCTTCTTCGCGGCGGCGACGAAGGTCCCGGCCTTCGGGTCGAACATCATGCCCTCGCGGACGCCGCGCGCGTCGTACATCATGGGGCGCTCGTCGGCGTTGATGACCTGCTTCGTCTTGGCGTCCCTGAACTCTACGAGCAGGGGCGAGCGGCGGACGACCGCTTCGAGTTCGTCCGTCGAGACGACGACCGCGTCCGGCGTTTCCGTCACGTTCCAGTTCACACGATCCCAGGAGAGTTTGTCTATCGCCCAGGAATGGTCGCGCGCGGGGAGCGCTTTTCCGAAGGAGGCGCGCACGCGTATGAGGTCCGGGGCCAGAATCGAGAGGCGCACTTCGGACCCGTCCCGGCAACTGAAGGTGACGGAGTCGGCGTCCTTCCTGAAACTGCTGACCGCACCGATGGGCTCCATTCCGTTGACGAAGTCCTGCGCCTCGACCCCTGCCGAGCAGAGGACGATAGCCAGACAGCAAAGCGAGAGAAGCGATCTGTTCATGTTGGCCCTCAATAAGAAGTCTCACGCAAAGGACGCAAAGATAAGAACGCGAGGCGAAGAAGCCTTCAACGTCTTTGCGGTCTTCTTTGCGTCTTTGCGCCTCCAGCGTGAAAATTTTCTGTCACTCAAACGTGTCCGTGAAAGCGATCTGCGCGGCCCCCAGGAGCCCTGCGTCGTCGCCGCACTCTGCGCGGACAATCTCGACGCGGCGGGCCGGGATGGGGAAGGCGCGCTCCATGACCTGCTCGCGCACGTGGCCTATGAACAGGTCCCAGCCGGCGGCCACGCCGCCGCCGATGACGATCATCTCCGGGTTGAAAATGTTGATGAGACTCGCCAGGCCCACCCCCAGCCGGATGCCCATCTGGCGGAAGACTTCGAGCGCCAGCTCGTCGCCCTCTACCCCGCTCTTGTAAACCGTGTAGGCGCTCAACTCCTCGGTCGTGTGCAGAGGCGAGTTCGGGTAGCGCGGCCGGGCCTCGCGCGTCATGCGGACAATCGCCGTCGCAGAAGCGTAGACTTCCAGGCAGCCGCGGCTCCCGCAGGGGCAAGGCACGCCCGTGAACGGCTCTATCCCGATGTGGCCCAGTTCGGCCGCGGACCCGTCAATGCCCCGCCAGAGCTTTTTGTTCAGAATGATTCCGCCGCCGACGCCCGTGCCGAGCGTGATGCAGATGATGGTGCCACGCCCGCGCGCGGCCCCCATCCACATCTCGCCGACGGCCGCCGCGTTCGCGTCGTTCTCAAGCAGCGCAGGCCAACGCAACTCGCTCTGGACGGCTGCCGCGAGGCGAAACCCGTCGAGGCAAGAGACGTTCGGCGCTTTGACGACGACCCCGTTCTCTATCTGCACTGTGCCTGGGATGGCGATTGACATGGCGCGTATGCTCTCCCCGCGCTCATGGCTTCGGCTCTCGCACTCGCGCGCCGCCGCGACGATGGCCCTCACGATCTCGTCCGCCTTCTCGGCCTTCGGCGTGCGCAGCTTGGTGCGTTCGTGTATGCGCCCTTGCCTGTCTATCGTCGCGGCGCGCAGGTTCGTCCCGCCCAGGTCAACGGCGATGACGAGCCCCCCGTCCGGCGCGCTGTCTGTTACTTGGTGGTCAGTTTCCATGATGTCAGCCAGCTCTTCACCTCGAAGGTGCAAAGATTCTTTTACGGATTCAATTTTAAAGCCCGATTCAAAACTCAAGCTACAGTTTGAATCAACCCCTTTGCGTCTTTGCGCCTTTGCGTGAAACAGTTTTCCTCACGCAAAGGCGCAAAGACGCAAAGGGGTTGAGCTTAGATTTTGAAACGGCCCTTTTTCATATTACTCGACTCTCAATCTCTCTTCCTTCTTGTTGGTTGTCGAAAGTCATTCACCGCCGCTTCAGATAGCGGGCCGCGACGATGTCGGGCGTGTCCAGGTTGCGCCCTTCCTGGAGGTTGACGGCCAGGCGTATGAACTGTGCCATTGACCACGCGAGCGGTGTGGCAGAGCCCGTGCCCTCGCCGAAACGCAAGTCAGGCGCGGGGCTCCCGGGTTTGTCCCAGACCTGCTCTGGAATCATCAGCCCCGCGTTGGCGAAATTCATCATCGCGTCGAGCCGTCGCCTCGCGGCCTCCTTGTCTCCGCGCGCCAATTCGTACTGCCCGCGCTCACCCGTCAGCAGAGTCCAGAGCCTTCCCTTCCCAGCGTGCGCGTCGTAACGCCCGCCATCGTCCCTCTCGCCATAGGCGTCGTGATTGTAGCGATACCACGCCTCCCCATTCGGCGTCTCGACCCGAATCACACGGTCCACGACCGCGAGCGATTTTGTGATGAGTGGGTCGTCCGCGGGCACGATGCCGAGGCGGACCAATTCCAGAAAGCCCGCGTCCACAATTTCGCGCTCGTCCCACGTCCCGCCGTTGCTGTTGATCTCAAGCCTTGCGCCGTCGTCCGCGTCTTCGTCGTCAGAGACGCGCACGTAATAGTTCTTATCGCCGTGAGGACCGCTCGTCGTCGCCGTCCAGCGCGAGACCTTGCGCGCCCACTCGTCAGCCGTCGCGAGATAGGCTCTATGCGAAGCGTCGTCGCCGTTGCGGCGCGCGATCTCGGCCGCGCAGACGAGCCCCGCAATCTCGGCCGCGATGGTCGAAGGCGAGTAGCCGGCCTCCTCTTCCCAACGCTCCTGCGGAGTCTGAGGTCCCTTATGTGCCAAAAAATCCGCCGCAGGTTTGACGTGCCTGACCCACGTTTCGTTATCAGTGCGCCCGAGTTGGTAGGCCAGGACGAGAGGGTAGGCGACCTCGTCCATTTGCAGGCCGCCGCCCGCGGGCCGCCCGTCGAGCCAGGAATTCTGCGGGAAGCTGCCGTCCGGCTTCTGCTGGGTCGTGAAGAGGTAGCTGAGCGCGCGGTCGGCCGCGGCCTTGTCGCCCAGGGCAAGGTAGGCCGTCGCCACTTGATAAAGGTCGCGCGACCAGACCGTGTGGTAGCCGCTGACGTTCGGCTCGTTGGCGTTCTCGCCGCCGCCCCAGGGCACGGACAGCGAGGCGACGTTCGCCCCGCGGTATGTCTTGTCCTCATGCGCCTTCAAGACCATCGCGGCCATGTCGAACTGTGCCTGGTATTTTGCCTCGACCTTCCTTAACGAGGCCAGGTATTCGTGCCAACCGTCATCATACTCCGTGCGCACCTCCGCGAAACTTCTGGCGAGCGTGGCGCGCGCGTTCTTCAAAGCCTCGTCCGCCTCCTTCCCGAAGCCGAGCGCGAGCGTGAAGGCCGCGGGGTTCTTCACGCGCGCCACCTGAACGACGTTGCCGTCCGCGGCGCGCGCGTACCTGTTTATCACACGCCCTCCACGCGCCAACCTTTTCTCGTCAAAGCCCGTGCTGTATGTCTTCGCCACGCTTTCCCGGCGCAACTCTGTCAGGCCGTCGCTCGTCTCGAAGTAGCCGTTGGTTAATTCGTCGAGCCCTGTGCTTGAGACGACCGCCGAAGCTTTGTCGGCGTCGGAGGCGAGCAGCGCGTCGCCTTGCGCCCACGCGGAATCGTGCATCCCGCTGTTGTTGAGCGAGGGGTCGTAATAAACGTAGAGCGAGTAAGGCGCACGGCCGCGCGTCTCGAAATGCACTCGGATTTGAATCGCGTTACGCCGCGGGTCAACGACGTAGGTCTTGCGAATCGTGTAAGCCCCGCTTTTCGCTTGGTTGACCTGGCTGAAGGTGAGGGAGCGAGGGTCCAGGACGAACAGGCTGTGGGACGTGTCCTCGGCTTCGACTTCGACTGCCTTTCTGTCCGCGCTGACGACGATGAATTGCAACGCGCGAACGTTGGCGACATCAACCGTCGGGTAATAGACTTCAGTCATCACCCCGCCGCGCAGCGTGAGCCAGACTTTCGATTCGAGCGTGGCGCTCGTCGCGACGCCTTCTTTGCCCGCGCCCTCCCACTGCGCGTCGCGGCCCGGCGCACCGGGCGCGAGATTGTTTGTCGTCTGAGCAAACAAAGCCTGGTCCAGAAGGCAGATGGTTAAGAGGGTGAGCAGAGTTTTGAGCATTAGCCTGCTTCGTAGAGCAAGGGTCAGCAGAGCACGACGGCGCGCGCTCTTCCTGGTCCAATTCATCGGGGGCTGACGACGCCCCACGTCGCGCCCCATGTGAAGTCCGACTTACTGCTTCCGACCCGTCCTTGTTCCAGCCACGCCCGTCTGACCGGATGAAGAGTCATGCTCGGACGAGAGGTAAACGCTTACACCCGTCCCGGCAAGCACGCGGCTCAAGCTCTTTCTGCCCGAGCGCGAAGGCTGCCGATTTTTAAGGGGAGTCAGCGGAAATAAGCTGTTCTCTATCGAGACCTTAGCTTAACAGAGGGGCGCGGGAAATTTCCATTGAAATTTTCATAGGCGGGTGTTATTTTGCCTACACCGTTTCCCGGCCCGGCAGTTAATCAGCACAGGTCGCGCCCGTAACTTTTCTCAGACAAGAGCGAACGTTCTTTTTGTACTCGCTTGGTCCCCTGCCATGCGAAGTGCCCTTATCCGAACACGCTTGGGTCGGGCGGGCGTTGGCGTCAGGTTCCCAAGGCACAAACGCCCACGCGCGCCCGACATTCACACCGGAGGAATTTCAAGTATGCGTCGCATCTTTCCCATCGCCCTACGCACGTTTCTCTGCGGCCTAACGCTGCTCCTGCTCACGGCGACGGCCAGCGCCCAGTTCAAGGCCAGCGTCCAGGGAACAGTGGCCGACACCTCTGGCGCAATCGTCCCGGAAGCGGCCGTGACGCTGACGAACAGCGAGACCAACCAGTCGGAACAGACTACGGCGAGTGAAGACGGCTTCTATCGCTTTTCGGGTCTCGCCCCCGGCATGTACACGATCACCGCCGAGAAGGAGGGTTTCAAAAAAGGCATCGTCGAGAATATCAAGGTCGAGGCCGAATCAGTCGAGGGCATCAACGTCGAACTCACGGCCGGAGTTATTTCCGAGAGCGTGACGGTGGTCGCAGACAACGCCGGCCTTGAGACCGAAGACGCCAACGTGCGGAAAAACATCACCACGGAAGAGGTCTTACGACTTCCGCAAGCCGGTCGCGACCCTTACGAGTTGGCGCGGCTCGCGCCGGGCGTGTTCGGCGCGGGCGCGCGCACGTCCACCGGCGGCGCCTCCAACCTGCCGAACACGAGCGGGCCGGGCGGCTCAAGCACTTCCATCTTCTCCACGGAGAACCAGGTTCCCATCACGGCCAACGGGCAACGCGTCTCGGCCAACAACTTCGAGATTGACGGGACGAGCGTGAACAGCCAGACGTGGGGCGGCGCGGCCGTCATCACGCCGAGCCAGGAGACCGTCAAGGAAGTGCAGGTCTCTTCCAGCACCTACTCGGCCGAAGACGGGCGCAACAGCGGCGCGCAAATCAAAGTCGTCACACAAAACGGGACGAACGATTTTCACGGGAGCGCTTTTTTCAGGTACGCCGATCCGGGCCTGAACGCCTTCAATAAATTCCACGGCATACCGGGAACCAACAGGACCGCCAACCCGCAGCGCGTCGAGCAGAAGAACAGGTCGTACGGCGGGAGCCTCGGCGGCCCCATCGTCCACGACAAGCTCTTCTTCTTCTTCGGCTACGAAGGTTTCCGCAGCAGCACGAACAACACCTACCAGGCGTTCGTCGAGACGGAGCAACTGCGCCAACTCATACGCACGTCGCGCCCGAACGGTATCGCGTCAACTGTTCTGAGCGACGCGGGGATTGCGCCGCGCGTGATTGCCATCATCCCGCGGACCTGCGGCGACTTCGGCTTTCCGGTCGCCTGTCAGAACGTAGCCGGCGGATTCGACATCGGCTCGCCGATTGGGGCGACCGGGCAGTACGTTCCTTTCAGCCAGCCGAACGGCGGCGGCTTCGACGGCATCCCGGACTTGCAATACGCCCAGTTGTCGAACCCCACGAGTTTCAGGGGCAACCAGTTCTTCACGCGCGTTGACTACAACATCACCTCGAAGGACACGCTGGCGGTCTCCTCCTTCTTCACGCCCGTGACCAACTTCACTTCGGACGCCGCAGCCCAGAGCCGCCCGATGGCCGACATCAATTCCGAGCGGCTCAACTGGGACGTAGCCATCATCTACATACGCAACCTCTCGCCGACGATGCTGAACGAGGCCCGCTTTAACATCACGCGCTGGGGCTTCAACGAGATAGATTCCAACCCGAACATCAACTTCGGCATTCCGCGCATAGAGATCGAAGGACTGCTGCCCAACGGCGAACGGCTGCGCTTCGGGGCCAACCGCGGGGAAAACACGCCGGGGCTGATTGATGAAAAGCAGTTGCACTTCAGCGACACGCTGACCAAAATCATCGGCAACCACAGCCTGAGATTCGGCGGGGCTTATCGCCTGGACCTGAACAACAACACGGGGGCGGGCGGCGCGCGCCCGTTGTTCTCCTTCGTCAGACCCTGGAATTTCGCGAACGACACGCCCATCTTCGAGGCGATCAACGCCGACCCGTTCGGGACGCCGCAGGCCAACAACGCCCCCTTCAAGACCGGCGACCTGAGTTTCTTCATTCAGGACGACTGGAAATTCCGCCCGAATCTGACGTTCAACCTCGGCCTGCGATGGGAATATTACTCGCCCATCACCGCCAGGGACGGTGAGATAGGCAACCTGATTTTTGGCCCAAATGGATTGGCGGACGCGCGCGTCGAAGTGGTTGACCAGTTGACCGAACCCGACCGCAACAACTTCGGACCCCAACTCGGTTTCGCGTGGAGCCCGGAGAGGTTTAATAGCAAAATGGTCCTCAGGGGCGGCTTCGGCATCGGCTACGACCGCTTGCCGAACGCGCTCCTGGCAAACGTCCGCGCCAACCCGCCCGCAGGTTCCAGGTACAATCTCTGTTGCGGCACGGCCGGCCCGGCAGGCGGCGATGGTTTCGGCAGTCCGTTCCTTGACGGGCAAATCCTTTACGCTTTGGGGAGCGACAACACCGTCTTCGGCTACCCGAGGAATCCGAACCTAGGCGGCGGCATTGACCCGGCGACGGGCGGGCCGAACGTCGGCGCGATTGAAATTTACGGGACGTTCCCGGACTTGCCGAACGCCTACATCTATCGCTATTCGCTCGAAGGCCAGTTCGAGTTGCCGATGAAATTGACGGCGACGCTCGGCTATCAGGGCAGTTCGAGCCACAAGCTTGTCAGGATTGTTCCCGAGCACCTCGTTCAGCCGAACAACAATAACGCCAATTTCTTCGCGGTCTACTTTGGCGTCCCGGACGTGAACGCGAATTACAACGGGATGAACGCCGTCCTGCAACGCCGTTTCTCCGACGGCCTACAGTTCTCTCTGAACTACCGCTTCAGCAAGAGCATTGACACCTACTCTTACGAAGCGCCGTGCGGCTGCACGAACCAGACCTTCCCGGTTGACAACAGCACGGAGCGCGGGCCTTCGGACTTCGATGTCGGCATTACTTCGTCGGGTCCGCCCTGTGGGAGTTACCGTTCTACAGAGAGCAGCGGGGGACGATGGGTAAAATCTTAGGCGGGTGGCAAATCAACGGGATCGTGACCAAGCATTCGGGCTTCCCGTGGACGCCGAAGATTGATCAGAGCTTGCGCGGGCCGAACGGAAACTTCTTCGGCCCGATTCGACCGATCTTTTACCTCGGCGGCCAGCCGAGCGAAAACTCTAACGACAACTTCCTGCGCGCGGGCGGAATCTTTCCGGGCGGCGGCACGCAGTACTTCTCCACGCAGGTCAACATTGACCCGGTGACGGGTGCGCCGACCTACCAGGTGAATCCGCCGGGAGTCGGGCGCAACGTCTTCCGTGGGCCAAAATACTTCTCGGTTGACATGAGCGTGGTCAAGCGGTTCGGCTTGCCGAACGCGGGGATTCTGGGCGAGAGGCCGAACCTGGAATTGCGCGTCAACTTCTTCAACCTCTTCAACACTCTGAATCTCGCGCCGTTCCAGTCCGGCAGCGGCGGCACGTTCGTCACGCGCCCAACCTTCGGCGAGCCTGACGGCGCTCTGGCCGGACGCGTCATAGAGTTTCAGGCAAGGTTTAGTTTCTGAGGACAGACAAGCGGCAAGCATTCCTTTGCGTCTTTGCGCCTTTGCGTGAGAAATCAAAACCACTCACGCAAAGGCGCAAAGACGCAAAGGGGTTGAGTTAATTACTCTGGCTGCTTCTCTTTTTTTTGCAGTTCCTGGAAGAGAGAAAACTCGCGGTCGGCCTCGGGCTTGCGCTTCAGTCGGGAGAGCGTGATGAAAAGTTGGTAGTGAACGTCGCGGCTCGTCGGGTTCACTTGTGAGGCAGTTTGCAGGACGGGCAGGGCTTCTTCGTAGCGGCCAGCTTTGACGAGGAATCGGCCCAGGTCGTAATTGGCGTTGAAATGGTTCTTGTTCAGAGAGAGCGCGCGTCTCAGTAGTTTTTCGGCCGCGGCAAAATCGTCGCGCTCGGCTTTGATCGCGCCCATGAGCGCCAGCGCGTCCGCGTTGTCCGCCCGCAGGTCCAGGGATTTTTGCAGCGCCGAGAGGCTCAAATCATAATCGGCCGTCGCGCGCGCGGCCATCCCCACGAAGTATTGAATCTCCGCGTCTCGTGGGAAACGCTCGGCGGCCTGCCGGAAAATTTCCAGGGCTTTCGGGGTGTCGCCGAGCAACAGATGAACGCCGCCCAGCCTGACGTGGTGAACAGGTCGTGCCGGTTCTTGTCTGAGGGCGCGCTCATAAAAATCTTTCGCGGCGACAAAATTTTGCTGCCTGCTAAGTAACTCGCCGAGCATGAAGTTTGCCGCCGCGTAGTCCGAACGAATCTCAAGAGCTTTTGTAAAAAACCCTCGGGCTTCATCGTCGCGCCCGCCGGTGAAAGCAATGAGTCCCAGGTAGTACAGAGGCTCCGCGGCGCGCGCGAGTGCGGCCGCGCTTTCGAACGCGACACGCGCTTCGTCCATGCGCCTTGTGTGATAGAGAGCGACCCCCAAATTGAAAAGCAGGACGTAATCCTTCGGCAGAGATTTATCGGCCCGTTCGAGCAGCACGACGGCACGCTCGTACTCGCCGCGGGAGACGTAAAGCAGATCCCAGGTTCAGGGTCGCCTGCGCGTGATCGGGGTTCAGTCTTAGGACTGCTTCAAACATCTTTACGGCTTCATCGCCGCGCCCCGTGCGTGCGAGCAGGACGCCCAGGTTGGCGAGCGGCGAGACCGCTTTCGGGCTGAGCATGATGGCCTGCCGGTACTCCGCTTCGGCCTCCGGGAATTGTTTAGTCGCGTCCAGAATTATGCCCAACAGGTTATGCGCGTCCGCGTTCTGCGGGGCCAGACTGACGGCGCGGCGAGCAAGCGGCTCGGCCCGGCCGAAATCGCCTAGCCGGATCAGCGCCGCCGTCTCCCTCAGAATTTCGGGGACGTTTGTTTGACTTTGGGCGGGCGCGGCCGCTTGAAGCGCGAAGCACAGCAGGAAGACAGAAACGATGCGCGGCCAGCGCGCGCCGGGATGAACAGGTCGTAGACTCCGGCGAGTTGAGTCAGCCGCGAGCCGGTCGTCACTGAAACTTCGCATGGTTCAATCTGCGGGGCAAAAACCGAAATGAAAACCGCACCGATGAGTATAAACAAATTCCTTTCAATCAAACATGCCGCGGCAAGTTTTTCGGCGGGTAAAGCAAGACTGCTCAGCTTGATTCTGGTCTTCCTTCTCCCTGCGCTGCCCGCCGTCACGCTCGCCGGGCAGCAGTCGAGGCAACCGCAGCGTATAAAAACGTCTCGCCCCGTCGCACAGGCGACGCGTCTTACGCCGAGTGATGAGGCGTTTCTGGAAGACCTTTCGCGGCGGACGTTCCAATTCTTCTGGGAACATTCGGACCCGAACACGGGACTGACGCTCGACCGCGCTCGCACGGACGGGACGCAGCACCCGACAGGAGAATCACACTACAACGTGGCGAGCATCGCTTCGACAGGCTTCGCCCTGTCAGGGTTGTGCATCGCCGCCGAACGACGCTGGCTCACACGCAAGCAGGCGCACGAGCGCGCGCTAAACACCCTGCGCTTTTTCGCGGACAAGGTCGAACACAAGAACGGCTGGTTCTATCACTGGATGGACAAGGCGACGGGCGAGCGGCGCTGGCGGAGTGAAATCTCTTCGATTGACACGGCGCTCCTGATGGGCGGCGTCCTCACGGTCAAGCAGTATTTCCGAAACGACCCGGAGATCGTGAGGCTCGCCACCAAAATTTACGACCGGATTGATTTCCGCTGGATGCTGAACGGCGACCCCTCCCTGCTCTCTCACGGGTGGCACCCGGAGACCGGGTTCATCAAGAGCCGCTGGAACGACTATAGCGAGCACGCGTCGCTTTACATTCTAGCCATAGGCTCGCGCACTCATCCCATTCGGCCGGAAGCTTGGTACGCGTGGCGCAGGGATTGGATTGAATACGCGGGCTATAAATATTTGCACAGCGTCCCGCCGCTCTTCATACACCAGTACCCGCAGGCGTGGGTTGACCTGCGCGGGCGGCGCGAGACGCGAGCGCCGTTCGTTGACTACTACGAGAACTCCGCCAAGGCGACGCGCGCGCACAAGGCTTTCTGTCTGAGTCTCAGGAACGAGTTTCCGACCTACACGGAAAACATCTGGGGCATCACGGCGTCGGACAGCGAGAAAGGGTATCTGGCCTGGGGCGGCCCGCCGCGCGACCCCGCGATTGACGGAACGGTCGTGCCGTGCGCCGCGGGCGGCTCCCTGATGTTCGCGCCTGACATCACCGTGCCGGCCCTGCGCGAGATGAAGCAACGCTACGGCGACAAAATTTACGGGCGCTACGGGTTCACAGACGCCTTCAATCCGAAAACGGGATGGGTCAACCCGGACGTGATCGGCATTGATTTGGGGATGACTCTGCTCAGCGCGGAGAACCTGCGCACGGGAAACGTCTGGCGCTGGTTCATGCGTAACCGCGAGATAACGCGCGCGCTCGATTTGATAGGACTCAGGAAATATAAGGGGAGAACGAGAGCCGGAAGAATGAGCGCCAAGCAAGTCTCATCCCCGGAGGGGATGAACATGATAGCCGGGGGCAAGCGAGTGCGCGAGAGCGCACGACGCGCCGCCCCCGGAGAGAGGTCGAAGAAACATTCCGACCCCGGAGGGGTCGCGCCTCAATCTTGAAGCGCGACCCCTCCGGGGTCGGATTCATTTCTAATGCGTGACCGGGGGCGGCGCGCTCACGCGCTTGCCCCCGGCTATCATGTGTGACCCCTTCGGGGTCAGGACGGGGCGGCGCAAACTTGCGTTTGCTTGCCCCCGGCTATCATTCTTCCTTTGCCCCTCATCTACCCCTTCTTCTTCTCCCCGGCGACGGTGCGCCGCCCGTCACCTCGAAGCTTCCTTCGAGCCCGCCGACGGAGCTGTTGCCGACGTAGACTTTGAAAGCGCCGGGCTCGACGATGAAGCGCATCTCGCTGTTGTAGAAGCCCAGGTGTTCGGGCGCGAGCTTGAATTCGACGCGGCGCTTCTCGCCGGGTTGGAGCGTGACGCGCTCGAAGCCTTTCAACTCGCGTATGGCGCGCGTACTGCTCGACGCGACATCCTGTATGTATAGCTGCACGACCTCGTCGCCCGCGCGGCGGCCCGTGTTCTCCACCTCGACGCTCGCCGTCAATTGTCCGTTAGCCGGGATACTGCGCGCGCTCAGTTGCAGGTTGGAGAGACGAAACTGCGTGTAGCTCAGACCGAAACCAAACGGGTAGAGCGGCGTGACTGGAACGTCCAGATATTTCGACGTGTACTTGTTGTTCACGTCGGGCGGGCGGCCCGTCGTCTTGTAGTTGTAGTAAATCGGAATCTGGCCCACGTTGCGCGGGAACGTGATGGGCAGTTTCCCACCTGGATTCACGTCGCCGAAGAGCACGTCCGCGATGGCGTTGCCGGCCTGCGTGCCCGCGTACCACGTCTCAAGAATGGCCGGCGAGTTCTCGGCCATCCAATTGATCGTCAGCGGCCGCCCGTTCATCAGCACGACCGCGTAAGGTTTCCCCGTGGCGTGAATCGCCTGCACCAACTCCATCTGCCTGCCCGGCAAATCTATCGAGCTGCGCGACGCAGCCTCACCACTCATGTCGGCCGACTCGCCGACGACCAGCACCGTGAAATCCGCGTCGCGCGCGCGGCGCACCGCGTCCACGAAGCCCTCGTTCGACTCGCACGGCACGTCGCAGCCGCGCGCGTGAGTGACGCGCCCGTTCTGGCCCACACGCGCGCGGACACCCGCGAGCACGGTCACGGCGTCTTCCGCTTTTCCGTCGCCCGACCAGGAGCCTATGACATCTTTCTGGCTGTCCGCGAGCGGCCCTATGACGGCGACCTTCAGCTCGTCCCGGCCCCCGGACTTAATCGGCAGCGTCTCGCGCTCGTTCTTCAGCAGCACCATCGAGCGGGCGGCGATCTGGCGCGCGGCCGCGACGTGTTCGGCGTTGAAGATGGCCGCGCGCTCGCGCGCTTCCTCCGCGTAAGGGTTATCGAAGAGGCCGAGCCGGAATTTTATACGCAGGATGCGGCGCACGGCCTCGTTAATCGTCGCCAGAGAGACTTTGCCCTCGCGTATGAGCTGCGCGCCGTGCTTGTTGTAGAGGCGGCTGACCATCTCCATGTCCACGCCCGCGTTGACGCCCGCGCGCGCGGCCTCGGCTTCCGTCCCCGCGATTCTGTGATTCATCAATTCCCTGACCGATTCGTAGTCGCTGACGACGAAGCCGTCGAACTTCCACTCACGGCGCAGAATTTGTGTGAGCGTGAAAGGATTGGCCGAAGCCGGCACGCCGTTGAGGTCGTTGAACGCGCTCATGAACGTGCCGACGCCCGCGTCCACCGTCGCCTTGAAGGGCGGGAGATAGAGTTCACGCAATCTGACCTCAGACATGTCCGTCGTGTTGTAATCCCGGCCCGCTTCCGCCGCGCCGTAGGCCACCCAATGTTTGGCACAGGCGACGACGCGGTCGGCGGCGCTATAGTCCGCGCCCTGGAAGCCGCGCACGCGTGCGCGCGCCAGTTCCGAGCCGAGGAAAGGGTCTTCGCCCGAGCCTTCCGCGATTCTCCCCCAGCGCGGGTCGCGCGCTATATCCACCATCGGCGCGAACGTCCAGTGGACACCCGCAGCGCGCGACTCTTTCGCGGCGATGTAGGCCGCGCGCTCGATTGCCGCGCGGTCCCAACTGCTGGACTCGCCGAGCGGAATCGGAAAGATGGTGCGGTAGCCGTGAATCACGTCGAAGCCGAAGATGAGCGGGATTTTCAGGCGCGACTCGTTGACGGCGATGCGCTGCAAGGCGTTGGTCTGCCCGACGCCGCGCACGTTCAAGGTCGAGCCGAGCAGGCCGCGCCGCACGAGGTCGGGGTGCTCGTCCTTGTAGCGGCCGTCGGCGTGCCCGTCCAACTGCTGAAGCTGGCCCAGTTTCTCTTCGAGCGTCATCCGCGCCAGCAGCGCGTTGATCTTTCTCTCGACATCCGCCCCCGAAGACTGCGCGTGCGCCGGTATGATTGAAACGATGAGGACGAAAGCTAACAGCAGAACCTTGAATCTAGCGAGTCTCATTTCAAGCTCTCCTTGTTTTCTTTGCGCCTTTGGTCTTTCTTTTGTTGCGCCTCCAGCGAGAACGGCTGTTTCACGCTGGAGGCGCAAAGAGAAGACTTAAGGCGCAAAGGGTTGAGTCAGATCATCTCACTGTTCGGCGGAAGATGCGGTAGCCCCAGGAGTCGAGCGCGATGGCGGGCAGGCCCACCGTGCGCGTGCGCGCGGCGCGTTGCGCGGGCGTTGCGTCCGGCGCGAGCGGCGGCTGCGTGTCCGGCGTCACGTCCGCGAATCCTGCGCCCCCGCCCTCCACGAAGCCCGCGAACGGCTGGTTCGAGAAGTTGATGGCGACCAGGATTTCTTCGCCGCCCGCGCGGCGCGCGAAGGTGACGACGCGCGACTCGTCGGAGTTGCGCAGCCACTGTAGGTCGCCGCGCCTGAGCGCCTCGCTCGACTTTCGGAGCGCCGTCATCTGTTTGTAGAAGCGCGGGAACTCGGGCCGCCGTTCGGCTATGGGCCAGAAAATCGGGAGTTTTTCAAAGAGCGCGGGCGCGCCCGACTCGGCCGTGTCGCCGGCCTCCATCCCGTTGTAGAGCATTGGCACGCCGTCGAGCGTGAAGACCAGGGCGGAGGCCGCGAGCGCGCCCTTCTCGCCGAAGCGCACGACGGCCCGCCGCTCGTCGTGGTTGTCCGAGAAGCGCATGTGCAGCGCGCCGCGCGGAAATTTCCGCTGCTCCTCTTCCCAGGTCTGCCTGAGCGCGCTCGCGGGCTTTGTCCCCATCAGGACTTCGGTAATCGTGCCGTGCATGGGCCACGCGTAATCGAGGTCGAAGGCTTTGACGAGCAAGTCAGGCTCGTGCCATTCCGCGAGCATGACAATGTCGGGCTTGACCTTTTCCAGCTCGACGCGCGCGCGCTCCCAGAAATCCGTTGGCACAAAACCGGCCACGTCGCAGCGGAAGCCGTCGAGGTCAAATTCTTTAACCCAGAATTTCAGCATCTCGATGACGTAGTCGCGCAAGGCCGGGTTGCCGTAGTTGAGGTCGGCCACATCCGCCCAGTCCGGCACGGGCGGGATGATTTTCCCGGCCGCGTCGCGTGTATAGAAGTCCGCGTGCTCCTTCATCAACACGTTGTCCCAGGACGTGTGATTCGCCACGATGTCAATGATGACTTTCTGCCCGCGCCTGTGCGCCTCCGAGACGAGCCGCTTCAAGTCTTCCTTCGTGCCGTAGTCGGGGTTGATCGCGTAGTAGTCGCGCACGGCGTAAGGGCTGCCGATGGTTCCCTTCTTCTTCTCCTGCCCCGTGGGGTGAATCGGCATCAGCCACAGGATGGTGACGCCCAAATCCTTCAACTCGTCGAGCCGCGCCGTCACGCCGTTGAAATTCCCTTCGGCCGAGAAGGCGCGCGGGAAGATTTCGTAAATCACCGCGTCGCGCACCCACGGACGCACCGCCCGCGCAGTCTCCTTCGAGAAGTCACGAGGCGAGGCTTGCTGCGCTTTCGCCGGCAGTCCGATGAAGAGACTGACGACCAGAGCAGCACACACGCCTGGGCCTGTAAGGCGCGAAGCCTTCCTGCGAGCGTTCGTTCTTAATGAAGCGAAGATGGTGTGCATCTATTTTTCCCTGAGCGTTTTCATTTGTCATCCACCAACCCTGTGCTCGGCACGGGCTGGGCCGAGACGGGCGGAATCAGCGGCTCGTGCTCGTCCGCTTCGAGGACTTCCCCGACCGGAACTTTGTCCGAAACGTCGCGGACGAACGAGACGCACAGGGCGGCGATCAGCAGAAAGACGCCGCCCGCCATCACGACGTAGAGCGGGGCCTGCGGACTGTTATCGCCGAAGAGCCTGCGTATGACCGGGCCGAACGAGAACGAGGCCACGATCTCCGGGATGACGATGAAGAAGTTGAAAATGCCCATGTAGACGCCCATGCGCGCGGGCGGCAGCGAGCCGGACAAGATGGCGTAGGGCATGGACAGGATAGAGGCCCAGGCGATGCCGACCCCGACCATCGTCAGCAGCAGGACGTTTTTGTCCTGTATGAAATAGGAAGAGAGCAGGCCGATTGCGCCGCAGACGAGCGCGATGACGTGGACCGTCTTGCGGCTGGTCTTGCGCGCGAGCGGCGGCAGTAGGAAAGCGATTGCGAAGCACGTAATCGAGTAGACGGCGAAGGCTATGCCGCCCCACGCCTGCCCGTCTTTGAAAACCTGGTCGTCGGAGTTAGCAGCGTGGAAGACGTGGTAAGAGGTCATCAGCCCGAAGAACATCCACATGCAGAAGAGCCCCAGCCAGGTGAAGAACTGCACGACGGCGAGTTGCTTCATCGTCTGCGGCATCTCGCGCATGGCCGAGAAGATTTCGCTCAACCCCGCCTTGATTCCCTTATGCTCGCGCCGCTTGCGCTCGAACTCCTGCATGTCTTCGGGCGGGTATTCCTTCGTCGTGAAGACCGTCCAGAGCACGCAGAGGAGAAAGGCCGCCGCGCCGATCTTGAAGGAATAGGTGACGCTCGGCGGGATGTCCCTGAAGGTTTGCCCGGAAGTCTTGGCCGCGTCTGCCATCCGCTGGTACTCAATGTCCACGCCCTGACGGCGGAAGATGTACGGGAGCACGTTGGCGAGCGTCGCGCCGACGCCGATAAAGAAGCTCTGCATGACAAAGCCCGCGGTGCGCTGGTCAACGTTGAGCTTGTCGGCGACGAAGGCGCGGAACGGCTCCATCGAGACGTTGATCGAGGCGTCTAGAATCCAGAGCAGCCCGGCGGCCATCCAGAGCACGGGCGAGTCGGGCATGAAGAAGAGGGCGATGCTGGCGAGAATCGCGCCGACCAAAAAATAGGGGCGGCGGCGGCCGAGGCGGTTCCACGTCCGGTCACTCATCGAGCCGATGACGGGCTGAACGAGAAGCCCCGTCACAGGCCCGGCCAGCCACAGGATCGGGATGTCGTCCGGGTTCGCGCCGAGATAGGTGTAGATGCCGCTCATGTTGGCGAGCTGCAACCCCCAGCCGAACTGGATGCCCATGAAGCCGAAGCTCATGTTCCAGATTTGCCAAAAACTCAAACGCGGTTTCTGTTGCATGACCAGTCGCTCCTCTCGGTTTCGTAAACCGTGAATCGTAAATCGTAAATCGTCTGACGGCTTTTTCTATTCACGATTTACGATTTACGATTCACGGTCTTTACGCCCCTAGCGGGCGTAAAGACTGATATCTTCGAGCACCACGTCGCGGTCGAGCGAGAGCGCAAAGAGAAGTGCGCGCGCCATGTTGCGGACGTGAATCGCGCCCGCGCGCGGGCTCTCCGCTTCGCCCGTGTACTCCACGTCAACGAGTCCGGGACAAAAATTGAAGACGCGGACGTTCGCGCCGCTCTTTCGCACGTCGTCGCGCAGCGCCTCGGCGAAGCCCAGGAGGCCGAACTTTGAGGCGCAGTAGGAAGGCACGTCCGCGTAGCCGTGTTTGCCGGCCTGCGACGAGACGTTCACCACGTCGCCGAAGTCCTGCGCCAGCATGTGCGGCAGCGCCGCGCGCACGAGCCACATCGCGCCGCGCACGTTCGTGTCCATCACGGTGTCCCAACCCTCGTCCGTAATCTCCGTCACCGTCTCCGCAACGGCCAGGCCCGCGTTGTTTATGAGCACGTCAATCGCCCCGAAGCGCTCCATCGCGTAACGCACAACGGCCTCTGTCTCACCGCGATTCCTCACGTCGAACGCGTACGGGAAGACACGCTCGGCATCGAGCTTCGCGTTCAACTCGTCGGCCGATTGCCTTAACGTCTCCTCGCGCCGCGAAGCGATGACGACACGCGCGCCCGCCGCGGCCAGGGCTTTCGTGAACGCGAGCCCGATGCCCGTGCCGCCGCCCGTGATAATCGCCAACTGCTCTGTAAAAGACTTGGTCTTCACGAACTCAAAAAAATTTCTGAATTTGAAATCTCAGATTTGAAACTCCCCTCTGAGATTATGAAACTGCTTTATCTCGTCGCGAACACGCTCGCGCTGCGCGCGGGCAACGTCAGTTTGATCTTCCCGTCCGCGACGCGCACGTCCTGAGACGCGCCGAGCCTGTCGGTCAGGCGCGCGCCGTCTTCGAGACTGGCGCGCGCGGCGTCCAGCTCAAAATTCGCGGGCTTGGTGTCGTTGTTGATGACGACGACGACTGAGGCATCACGAATCGTGCGCGCGTAGGCGTACTGCTGCGCGGCGACGTGCAGGTTAATAAGCGCGCCGCGCCGCAAGGGCTCAAGCTCGGCGTGCAGGCGGTTCATCTTGCGCACGTGCTCGAAGAGGTCTTGCTCTTCTGCGGTGCGCCCGGACTTAGTGAAGGCGTTGCGGCGGTCGCCCGGAAAGCCGCCCGGAAAATCCTGCCGCGCGGTCGGCTCGTCCACGCCCGTCATCGCTATCTCGTCGCCGTAGTAGAGCTGCGGGGTGCCGCGCGTCGTGAGCATGAAAGTGTGTGCCAGTTTCAGGCCCGTGACGGTCGCGCCCTCCTCGCTCATGAAGCGCTTGTCGTCGTGACCGCCGAGCAGCGTGACCAGGATTTCGGGGTTCTCGTAGATGTAATCCTTCGCCAGCGCCTTCGGCACTTCGTCCAGCTTCTTCCCTTCGGCGAAGGCGTGGCGAATCTGGTAGAAGAGCGGGAAGTCGAGCAGCGTGTCGAGGCCGGAGTCCACGCCGTCGAAGCGCACCTCCCCGCCCTGGAAGAAGGCGACGTGTACCTGGTCGCCGTCCTTGACCTCGCCGACGACGCGAAAGTTCGGGTACTCGCGCTTAATCGCCGCCGTCCATTTGTGCCAGAAACTGTTCGGGACATATTGCCACGTGTCTTGCCGTATACCGTCCAGGCCCGTGACGCCGATCCACCAGAGCGTGTTCTGTATGAGGTATCGCTCGACCTCCTCGTCGTGCTGGTTGAGGTCCGGCAGGAAGTTCAGAAACCACCCTTCCATCGTCTCGCGCCTGCTCTTCTCCTCGGCGCGCGGGTCATGAAGCACCCACGTCTGGAAGACGTTCGCGAGGTGGTTCTCCTTCGTCCCGTTGTACCAGGTGGGCGTCGGCGAGTCTGCGACCCAGGGATGATAAGGGCCTGTGTGGTTCGCGACCTGATCTTGAATGATCTTGATGCCCTGCTTGTGCGCCTCGTCAACCAGCTCGCGCAGT
This sequence comes from uncultured Acidobacteriota bacterium, assembly GCA_963711585.1. Classification (GTDB taxonomy): domain Bacteria; phylum Acidobacteriota; class Blastocatellia; order Pyrinomonadales; family Pyrinomonadaceae; genus QHXM01. The sequence continues at coordinate 426,150 of CAVQEU010000009.1, forward strand.
TTCGCGAGTGTGCCAAAATGTTCCTCGACGCCGTAGAAGTCTATTGCCCCGTAGCCGTGAAAGCCGGTGGTCGTGCCGCCCTCTTTCTTCTCGATTTCGTCCGGGTGGTTGACGTTGTCGTACCAGGGCGTGAGCCAGAGGGCCGTCACGCCCAAATCCTTAAGGTAAGGCAGGCGGTTGATGATGCCTTGAAGATCGCCGCCGTGGTAACGAAACTTGTGCGCGCGGTCGTAGAGTCCGCGCGAGACGGGCGGGTCGTTATTGCTCGTGTCGCCGTCGCTGAAGCGGTCGGGCATGATGAGGTAAAGAACGTCATCGGGCGAGAAGCCCTGGAAGCGTCCCGCGCGCCCGAGAGGCTGTGAGATTTCGAAGGGGGCGTCTGACGTGCCGCCGCTCGTCGTGATGCGCAACGCGCGCCGTCCCGGTTTTGCCTGCGGGTCAATGACAACGTCCACGAAGACGTAAGTCCCCGCAGCGTTGATGCGTGTCAGCCCCGTCGTCAACCCATCGCCGACGGCCGCGACGCGCGCCCCCGTCAGGTTGCGCCCGCGAATCAGCACCCGCACCGGATTAATCGAATGCCCCGCCCACCAGTTCGGCGGCTCGACCTTGAGGACCGTTGGAGAGTTTTGTGCCGCACAGGTTGATACAACAAGCAGAAATAAAGCTGTCAGGAATGAAACACGCACCGTTAGTTTATGAAGAATATTTGTCATGTAACCCAAGCGACTTGGAACCAAGACATCCCCGCAGGGGATGAACATGATAGCCGAGGGCAACGCCCTCGGAATCCGTTCGTTAATAAACCCCGACCCTGAAAGGGTCGCACCGCAGCTAATCCCAAATATATCTTTCGTCGAACTCGATCCCGTACCTTTTCAAAAACTCGACCAATTCATTTGTCTCACTTTTGGGTGGTGCGACCCCTTCAGGGTCGGGATTTTTTTGTGCCAGTTCCGGGGGCGGCGCGTCGTGCGCTTCGCGCTCACGCGCTTGCCCCCGGCTATCATGTTCATCCCCTGCGGGGATGTTTTTGCATCATCGCTTCCTGTTTCTTTCGACTTACGCTTTCTTTTCCGGTTTGTGCGTCCGCCCGTAAAGCTCTGTCAGCTTTTTCAAACGCTCTCCGATCTCATCGGTCAGCGCGCCGGCTTTGTAGCGCCAGGCCCAGTTGCCGGAGGTGCTGTTGGGGAGATTCATGCGCGCTTCGGTGCCGAGGCCGAGGAGGTCTTGCAGGGGGACGACGGCCGTGTCCGCGACCGAGGCGAGGACGGCGCGTATGAAGTCCCAGTGAATCTCGCGGCCGTCCGTGTCCAGATAATCCAGACAGAAGCGGCGCTCGCGCTCGATCTGCGCCGCGTCGCGTGTGGAGCCTTCGCCAGCGACGCTCGTGAACCAGCCGACCGTTGTGTCGTTGTCGTGCGTGCCCGTGTAGACGACCGCGTTCTTGATGTAGTTGTGCGGCAGGTCTTGATTTTTGGTGTCGCCGCCGAAGGCGAATTGCAGGATGCGCATCCCGGGCAGGCCGAAGTCGTCGCGCAAGGCTTCCACGTCCGGCGTGATGACGCCCAGGTCTTCGGCGATGATGGGCAAATCACCGAGCGCGTCCTTGATGGCCGTGAAGAGTTCCCTGCCAGGGACTTCGACCCAGCGACCGCGCTCGGCCGTGTGGTCGCCGCCGGGAATCTCCCAACTCGCCGCGAAGCCGCGGAAGTGGTCCACGCGGACGATGTCGAAGATGTCGAGCGTGGCGCGCACGCGCTCTATCCACCAGCGGAAACCGTCTGCGAGCATGCGGTCCCAGTTGTAAATCGGGTTGCCCCAAAGCTGGCCCGTCGCGCTGAAGTAGTCGGGCGGGACGCCCGCGACGACGAGAGGGTTGCCCGCCTCGTCGAGCTTGAACTGGTCCGGGTTCATCCACACGTCCGCCGAATCGCGCGCGACGAAGATGGGGATGTCGCCGACGAGTTTTATTCCGCGCTCGTGCGCGTAAGCCTTGAGCGCGGCCCACTGTCTGAAGAAGAGGAACTGGTAGAACTTTTGTGCGTCAACGGCGTCGCGCAGATGTTCACGCGCGGCCGAGAGTGCGGACGCATCGCGCCGCGCGAGCGGCGGCTCCCATTCGTTCCAGGCAAGGCCGCCCTGCGCATCTTTCAGCGCGCGGTAGAGCGCGTAGTCGTCGAGCCAGCCGGAGGCTTGACGGGAGAAGTGCTCGAAGTGCGCGCGCAGGGCGGGGTCCGCGCTCCGCTTGAAGCGCTCGAAGGCTATCTTGAGCAGCGCGTTTTTGAACTCTATGGCTTTCCCGAAGTCAACTCTCTCTTCGGGGAAAGAGGGCGCGCGCGCGAGGTCTTCCGAAGCGAGCAGTCCTTCGCGGACGAGTCTTTCGGGGCTGACGAGCAGGGTGTTGCCGGCGAAGGCGGAGAAGCACTGGTAAGGAGAATCGCCGTAGCCCGTCGGCCCGAGCGGCAGCACTTGCCAGAGGCTCTGGCCGCTCGACGCCAGGAAATCAACGAAAGCGTGGGCCTCGTCGCCGAGGTCGCCCGCGCCGAAACGGCCGGGCAGGCTCGTCGGATGCAGAAGGATGCCGCTCGATCTGGGGAAGCTCACAAGCCCCCTCCTCGGGTATTTAGTAGAGACGTTTTAAAACTCAAGCCATCCGTGGGCTCAATTCCTTTGCGTCTTTGCGTGAGTGGTTTTGGTTTTCTCTCGCAAAGGCGCAAAGACGCAAAGGGGTTGAGTTTCAGTTTTGAAACGCTCTCTTAATTTAATTTCGTTAAGTCTGTGGACCGTAGTATAACCCAAATATCACGGAACCAGACATTCTTATTCGGCGCTTGCCAGCTTGTAAGCCGCGGCGGTCTTCGCCCCTACCTCGAACGCTAGATTCCCGCCCGCAACAGTGACCCTATCACGCGCTGTGAGCAGTGGAATAAGACGCGAAGACTCACCTGTTTCTAAAAGCGTGATTGGCACAGTCGCCTTCTGCGGGGCCGCCGAGCGATTGATTGCGACGACAATCGTTTCATCACCCGCGCGGCGCGCGAAGACGTAAAGGTCGTCCGTGTAGACCAGATCAATCGTGCGGCCGTGGCGGAGCGCGCGCTGTTCGCGGCGCAGGCGAATCCAGTCGCGCGTCCACTCGTACATGCGCTGCTGCGTAGGCGTGCGGCCCGCTTTGGTGAAAGCGTCGCGTGTGTCGCCGGGGAAGCCTCCGGGGAAGTCGCGCCGGTTGTCTGGGTCGCCCCCGCCCTCCATCGCTATCTCGTCGCCGTAGTAAAGCTGCGGGATGCCGCGCACAGACAGCAGAAACGCCGTGTGCAGCATAGCGCCTTCGAGCGTCATCCCGGCGATTGACATCGTGCGCTCCACGTCGTGATTGTTGAGCATCGTCGTGAGCCGCGCGGCGTCCGGGTAGTTCGCGTCGTACTTCAGAGTATCGCGCAAGTGGCGCACGGGTTTCTTTCCAGCGAACACGTCGAGCGACGCCTGCCAGAGCGGGAAGTCGAAGACGGAATCAAGCTCCGTGTCCACGCCGTCCCAGCCCTTGCGCCCGCCCATGAAGAAGGCAGTGTGCGCGGGGTCGCGGTCGAAGACTTCCCCGACCATCCACATCTTCGGGTATTGGCGGCGGAGCGCGACCGAGAGTTCACGCATGAACGGGCGCGGCATGTATTGGATCGTATCCTGGCGCACGCCGTCCAGGCCCGTGACGCCTATCCACCAGAGCGCGTTCTGTATCTCGTAGCGCACGACCTCCGGCTCCTCCTGATTCATGTCGGGCAACGCGTCGTTGAACCAGCCGTCGAGCGTCGGGCGTCGCTCTTCCGGGGCCGCGTTGGGCGAGAGCAGCAGGTCGCCGCGGAAAGGACTTTGTAGATGCTTTGCGGGCGTGCCGTGATACCAGTTGTCGAGCGGCGGGTCCGTGCTCCACGGGTGTTGAATACCAACGTGGTTCGCGACCTGGTCTTGAATGACCTTGATGCCGTGCCGGTGCGCTTTCGCGACCAGCTCGCGCAGGGTCTGCAAGTCGCCGAAGTGGTCTTCGACCGCGTAGTAATCAATCGCGTGGTAGCCGTGGTAATTCGTGTTCGGACACCAGGGCCGGTCGCACGCGTTCACGGTGTTCGGGTTGTCGTACCAGGGATTGAGCCAGAGCGCGGTCACGCCCAACTCTTTCAGGTAAGGCAGGCGGTTGATGATGCCGCGCAGGTCGCCGCCGTGGAAGGCGCGCGAATTCTTACGGTCGAATGCTTCGCGGGGCGAGCCTGTGGGCAGGTCGTTCGACGTGTCGCCGTTGCTGAAGCGGTCGGGCATGATGAGGTAGATAACGTCGTCGTTGGTGACGCCCTGAAAGTTCGTCGCCGCGTCGAGCGGCGCGTCGAGGCGAAACGGGATGACGGCGCGACCCGTTGGAGTCTCTACGCGCAAGGGGTAATCGCCGGGCCGTGCCGCGGGGTTAACGTGGACGCTGACGAAGAGGTAAGTTCCGGCGGGATTGACGACGACGGCCGAGGTCGCGGTCTCGGGCCGCGTGGCCGTGACGCGCGCGCCGTGCAGGTTCGCGCCACGGACGAGCAGCCGCACGGGGTTGATCGTGTGGTTGGCCCACCAGTTCGGCGGCTCGACTTTCGAGACCGCGGGCGCGGAAGATTGTGCCGCCGCCGTGCCAGCGCTGAGCGCGATGGAAGCGAGCGCGCACAACAGCGCACCAAAAATTCTGTCGTAAGAGTGTCGTTTATTACTGCGGCGAACTATTAAGAATCTGTTGTGTGCGGAGCCTCTCATCCATTATCCGTTCCTGAGTGACCTGTTTTTCCAGAGCTTCGAGTCGTTTGAATTCGGCGAGCGCCGCGTCGGCCTTCTCCTTCTCCTTGAGCCGCGTGTAGGAGAGGAAGAGTTGATAAAACGCCTGCGTGTGCGCGGGGTCCTCTTCGACGACGCGGCGGAGGCGCGCGACCGCCTCAGCGTAGTCGCGGCGCTTGACGGGGATGCGCGCGTAATCGTAAAGGACCGGCGCGTTCTTCGGGTCGAGCGAGATGGCGCGCTTGAGCGGCGCTTCGGCGTCGTCCAGCCGGCCCTGCTCGATGGCTATGTAGCCGAGGCTCGCGAGCGTGTCCACGTTGTCCGGGTGCTTGGCTAGAAAATTTTCGAGGTGACGGCGCGCGAGATCAAAGTTGCCGGCGGCGCGGTGCGCGGTGCCCTGCCAATACTCTATGTTTTCATTAGACGGGTCGAGCGTCGCCGCGAGATCGAAGTCGGCGGCCGCCGCCGTCCACTCGCCTTTGCGGTAGTTGGCGTCGGCGCGCGACAAGATGTAAGGCGCGTGCTTCGGCTCGATCTCCATCGCGCTGCCGTACTCGTTAATCGCGCCCTCCCAGAAGCCCGCGCGGAAGTATTCGCGGCCGAGCAGGTAATGATAGTTCGCGTTACGCGGCTGGCGCTCCGTGGCGTGCTTGAACTCTTCGATGGCGTTCGTTTGGTCGCCGCGCTCGCTGGCTATCAGGCCCAGGCGGAAGTGAGTCTCGGCCGGGCCGGGGTTGAGGTCCGCGGCCTCCGCGAGGTAACGCGCGGCCTCGTCGTTGCGGTCCAGATTGTAGAGCGCGACGCCCAGATTGTAGAGCACTTCGTAGGTGCGCGGCTGTAGTTCGTTGACTCGACCGAAGAGGCGAGCGGCGCGCTCGTAGCGTTTGTTCTCGGCCAGCGCGGTCGCGAGCGTGAAGAGGCCGCGGGCGTCGTTGCCGACGTTTCTTTCGAGGAGGTCAGCGGCCGCCTCCGCCTCGGTCGTGCGATCCGCGCGGTAGGCGACGTGCAGGAAGGCGAACGTGAGTTGCAGGTCGTCGGGGGCGGACAGGCGCGCGAGCGCGAAGTGGTCCGCCGCTTTTGTAAACTGGCCCGCACCGGCGTAGAGCGAGCCCAGGTTGTAATGGGCCTGGATATGCGCAGGGTCAATCTTCAGGACGCGCTCGAACTCCGCGATGGCTTCGGCAGTCTTGCCGCGCCCGGCCAGCATGCGCCCGACGTTGTTGCGCGCGCCGACGAAGTTCGGGTCAAGCTTAACGGCCAGATTGAATTCGTCGAAACTCTCCTCGGCGCGGCCCGCGCGGTCGAGGACGACGCCAAGCACGTTGTGTGCGACCGCAGAGCGCGGGGCCGACTGCACGGCCTGACGCGCGCTGCGCTCGGCGTCCGCGAGCGCGTTCTTCTGCAAAGCCTCCACGGCCGCGTCGAGCGCTGCCTTCGCCGCCGCCGGCAATTCCCCGCCGCCGCCCTGCCCCGCACGAGGAGCGACACTCGACGGCCTCCCTCGCGCCGCCCGCTGGGCGTTCACGGACTGGCACAAAACGAAAGACAGCAGGCACAAGAGTACGGAGAGTTGGCGAAACCGAAGCCGCCGCGCTCTTTCGAGTTTTACAAAAGCTGTGACCATTGCTGTCTTACTTCGTTCAGAACACCTGACAGAACTTGCGACGCTTGAGTTTTCTGTAGGGGAAGGGACAAGCCCTGCCCCTACTTACTTGGGCTTTGTGCTCGTGCGAAATTCCGTGTTGAGCTTTTCGACTATCGCGAACTCGCGCGCGGCCTCTTCGGTGCGGCCCGCGCGACGCAGCGCCAGGCCGAGTTGGTAGTGTGCGTCCGAGCGGCGCGGGGCGAGCGCGACCGCCTTCGTCAACGACTCGACGGCTTCGGGGAAATTCTCGTTGAGCGCGAGCGCGCGGCCGAGCGCCCAGTGCGCCTCGAAGTTGTTCGGGTCGAGCGTGACCGCGCGCCGTAGAGCACTGATGGCCTCAACGGTCTTCCCCTGCTTGACGAGGAGCGCGCCCAGGCCAACCTGGCCGATGGCAGACTGCTCGTCCATCTTGACCAGTTCCTGATACTGCGCGAGCGCCGCCTCTGACTCGCCGGCCGATTCGAGCGCGGTCCCGAGAAAGAAGCGCGCCTCCGAATGGCGCGGATTCAACTGGACGGCGGCGCGCAGGTTCGCGACCGCGCCCGCGTAATCCTTCATGGCGTACTGCACGCGGCCGAGGTAGAAGCGCGCGTCGAAGCTGTTCGGGTTGAGCGCGACGGCCTGGGCCAGAGACTCGCCCGCCTCTTCGTTGGCGTCGCCGCGCGCGGCCAGGATGACGCCGAGCAGCGTGTGTGCCTCGACTGCGCCCGCGTTGATACGTAGCGCGCGGCGCGCCTCAGTCTCGGCCTCGGCCGTTTTCCCCGCGTTGAAAAGGGCGAGCGCGTGCAGGTAAGCGGCGTCAACGGCCTCCTTGTCGCGCCGGGCCAATTCCGCGAAGGTCTCGACGGCCTCGGGCCACTGTTTGAGCTTGACGTAAGCCAGGCCCAAATCCTGCCACGCGCCCAGGAGCGTGGGGTCGCGGCGGAGCGCTTCCTTGAATTCCTTGACGGCGGCCGCGAGGTCGTCGCGATCCGAGGCGATGAGGGCGCTGATGTAGAAGACGCGAGGGTCCGAGGGCCGCGCATCCCGCAGGAAATTCAAATGAGTGGTAGCGTCCGCCGGCTTGCCGAGCGCGCGGTAGGCCGCGATCAACTCGAAACGCACTTCATACTGTCGCGCGTTCAACTCAAGCGCGCGGCGCAAGTGCGCTGCCGCCTCCTCCAACTGTTTCGGGTCGCCCAGGCGGAGCAGGACGCGGCCCAGTTGGTGATGGGCCATGAAATTCTTGTCGTCAAGCTTGAGCGCGGCGCGCTCGGCCGCGATTGATTCCTCCACGCGCCCCAGCTTCCACAATACGTACCCCAGGTTGGCCTGATATTCGGCGTTCGCCGGCTTGAGCGAGACGGCGCGGCGGAGGTCTTCGTAGGCTTCCTTATACTTACCGAGGCGCACGCGCGCGGCGGCTCGCAGGTTGAGGGCGTCCGTGTCGTTCGGGTCCGAACTGAGCTTCGCGCTGGCGTCCGCCTCGGCGCGGCCGGCGCGCATCTCGGGCGTGCTGAAGCGCTCTACGTGCGAGCGCGCGGGAGAATTGGCGGGGGCTTGCCCCGCGTCCTGTGCCAGCGCGGCGGCCGCACAAATTATGACGGCGGCGAAGAGATGAAAGAGACGGACCATTGTTGGAACCGGGCGGACTTGCGTTCGGGGAAGCAACGGATTCTAACAAAAGACGACCACACGCGCGAGCGTCGGTCGTCTTTCGTGAGAACCCTGGGCGGCGTCCAAACGCCCCGCCGCCCCGGCCTTAGTTTTAACCGCACCGCTTAGAAGAGAATCTTGAAGCGGTACTGCACCACGCGACCCGTGTATGCGCCGTCGAAGCGACCGAACGCGCCGGGGTCGTTGACGTTGTTGTTAGGCACCGTCAGGTTCGTGTGGTTGAAGGCATTGAACAGCTCGATGCCGATCTGCATACGGGTGTTCTCCGTGAACGGCAGGTGCGCGTTCTTGAAGAAGGACATGTCCGTGTTCCAGATGGCCGGGCCTCTGAACGAGTTGCGCCCGAGGTTGCCGAAGCTGACCGTCTGGCCCGCATCGTTCACCACCGAGGTGATGCCGACGGCGGTCGAGAATGCCGCCGGGTTCATGTAGCGATCCGTCGCCACCCCGGAGAACGGGTCGCCGACGAGTGACGGGCGAATCAGCCCGCACTGGCAGACGACGCTGAACGGGAAGCCTGAGCGGCCGCTAACGATGACGTTAAACTGCCAGCCGCCTAAGATGGCGTTGGAGATTCCGCCTTCGTTCAGATAACGCTGCCCCTTGCCGAACGGCAGATCAATGATCGCGTTCGCCGAGAGCAGGTGGCGAATGTCGAGCACCGAATTGCCCCTGTCGAAGTCCAGGTCGAACGGGTGGACGGGGCCGTTGCGCCCCTGGTTCTTACTGTCGCCGAGGCCGTTGAAGACGCCGGTCGCGTTGTCAATCGTGTGACCCCAGGTGTAGGAGACCTGTCCCTGGATGTTGCGCGAGAGACGTTTCTGCAACTGCATCTGCAAGGAGTCGTAAGACGACTCGGCCGCGTTCGAGTAGAGCAGGACGCTGCCGATCAGATCGCCCGCCAGGTTACGCGCGATGCCCTGCCCGCCGTTGCCCTCCTGGAACGTCGCGAGCAGGTTTCGGGAGCGGTTTCCGACGTACCCGACATCAATTGACCAGTCGTCCGCGAACTGATACTGGAAGCTCAACTGGAACTGATGAACCATCCCGTTCTTCTGCTCCCGGTCCACGGTGAAGAGGCTCGTACCGGCCGGCACGTTGACAGGGTCAATGCCCTCGGTGATGACCGGCGGCCCCTGCGCGAGAGTGAAGAGCGAGAAGTTGATGTTGGTGAACGGCGGGTTGCGCACGCCCGGCGGGTAGTCCACGCCGTCGAGTGTGTAGAGCAGCCCGTAGCCGCCGCGCATGATCATCGTCTTCTCTTTATTGATTGAGTAGGCGAAGCCTATGCGCGGGCCGAAGTTGTTCTTGTCCAGTTCGACGAGGCGGTCGCTGCTCCCGCCCGCCACGACAACCTGTCGCTCTTCGGGGAAGTAGTAGCTAAGACGCCCGTCGGCTTCCGTCGGAGCAGTCGGGCCGGGCAGAATGTCGTAGCGCAGGCCGAGGTTCAGAGTCAGCCGGTCGTTGACCTTCCAGTCGTCCTGCACGAAGAGGCCGTACTCCTGCATGCGCAGGTTGAACGGGCCGCCGATGGTCCTGCTCCGCTGTGCGAAGCCCGGCAGATCGAGCAGCATGTCGCCCTGCGCGTTGCCGGTGTTACCGTCGCCGAATCCGATCTGGCCCTTCTCTGCACCGGCGCAGCCGCCGCAGACCGTGTTGAGGTAGCGGACGCGAGCCTCACCGCCCGTCTTGATGACGTGGCTGCCCTTGATGATGGTCAGCGTGTCGGCGAAGTAGGGGTTCGTGCTCTTGGCGCGGAAGAGTCCGCCGTCGCCGAGGAACTCTACGAAGCCGGTGCCCGTCGTCCCGAGGCCGAGGCCGCCGGAGGTCTCCTCGGTGCCGAGGTTCGAGTTCGGGATGCCGACATCACTGCTCCAGGTCGGGCTGACGCCGCACGCGCCGAGAACGCCGCAGTTGTTGATGCCGATGTTGATCTTGGTCAGGCCGAAGCGGAACTCGTTCAGCACGGACGGGCTGAAGGTGTGCGTGTCCGTGATGACGAGCTGGCGCGTGTTGCCGACTTCCTCGCCAGCGCCGAAGCCCGCGGTCGGGAGTCCCGGAGCTCCGGTCACTTCTACAGGGAAGAAGTTTTCGCGGACGTTCTTCAATTTCTGATTGTTGAAGCGCCCGGTCAGCGAGTTGTTGCTGCTGATGCGGTGGTCAATCTTAATCCCGAAGTTGTCAATCTGTTCGCGGTTCTGCCGGAGCGAGGCGTAGTTCGGAGTCCCCTGACTCGGGCACAGAATGTTCCGCGTCGGCAGCGGGTAAAGCGCCAGGATTCTGCGGGCGATAGCGCTCTGGCGCGCGTCCGGGATGATGAGGCCCGGGAATTGATTGCCCGTCAGCGGGTCGCGAATCCCGTTGCACGTCGCGAACTCCGTGAAGTTGCCGTTGCGCGAGAGCGCGGTCGGGACCGTCGAGGTGAACGGGAACGGGATGTTGTTGCGCTGGCCCAGGTAGTCAAAGAAGAAGAAAGTCTTGTTCTTGATGATGGGGCCGCCGAGCGTGCCGCCGTACTCGTGAATCTGCTGGACGGCCTTGTCCGGGATAAAGGTGTCGCCGCGCGAAATGGCCTGGGCGCGGTCGCGCTTGAGCATCGGGTGGAAAGCGTTGAGCGCAGAGTTTTGCCCGTAGTAGTAGAGCGAGCCGTGGAACTCGTTAGTCCCGGACTTCGTCGTAGTGTTGATGACCGCGCCGGCCGCGCGCCCGACTTCCGCGGGCGGGATGCTGGTCGAGACCTTGAACTCCGCGATGGCGTCCGGGTTCGGGAAGACGCCGATAGTCCCGAACTGCGGCTCGTTGTTGTCCACGCCGTCGAGCGAGAAATTATTGTTGGTTGGGCGCTGGCCGTTGACCGTCAGCGTGCCCGCGCCGGAGCGCGCGAAGCGTGCCGTGGGCGTGTCGCCCTGCGCGTTGGAGGCGTTCGGGCCGCCGGAGCCCGCGCGCGGGTCGCCGTTGTTGAACTGCCGCGCGTCAGGGCCTGAGCCGCCGAAGCCCGCGTTGGAGGCGCGCGCCACACCGGGCGTGAGCGTCGCGAGCAGCGTGAAGTTGCGCCCGGAGAGCGGCAACTCCGTCACCTCGCGGCCCGTCACGACCGCGCCGCGCTCGCTCGTCTCACTCTCGACGAGCGCAGGGGCCGCCGTCACCGTGACTGTGCCACCGACATCACCCACCGTCAGCGTGATATCCACGACCTGCGTGCTGGACGTTTGGACGACGACGTTCTCTTGCGTCGCCGTCGAGAAAGTGGGGGCACTGACGCTCACCTTGTAGTTGCCGGGGTCGAGCAGCGGGGCCTCGTACGTGCCCTCGTCGCTGGTGGTGAGCGTGCGCTCGGCGTTGGTCCCGACGTTCGTGACCACGACGGTGGCGTTCTGGACGATGCCGCCGTTCTGGTCCGTGACCGTTCCTTTAATCGTGCCCTTGTTTGTTTGCCCGTAAGCGGGAAGCGCGAAGGCGGCGAGTAATAAGATCAGCGCGCCGACTCCGGGGAGAAGATGTGTGATTCTCCGGCATGTCGTCATGGCTAAAACCTCGTGTGCGGACAGGAAGAGTTGACGTTACACTTTCCCCCAGGGGAGAGGGAAAGCAAAAAGTTTGCTCCGAACAATAGATTGAGCCTGAGGCGCAGTCCAACACGCTCAAGCTTTCTGTATTTTGACGAATTTAATACGTTAAGAACGCCCGCTTGGGGTTTGTTGCCTTACCGAACGAAGTAATAAGTAATATAGTTTTCGCGGTCTGTCAACACTTTTCTAAATCCGGGGTCAAAAAGATTTCAGAGGGGCGTGAGGTCAGCCCGCGCGGGGCGGGGCGAATTCGTCGGCGTAGTCGAGGGAGAGGGCGGCTCTCGCGGCTCTCTTATTTTCCCGAAACGCCTTTGCCCTGCGTGAGGGTCAACACGCGGTCCACGCCGGGCACGCTGAAGGTCTCCGCCGTTCCGTTCGGCCAGACGATTTCGAGCTTCTCAATTTTGGCCGCGTCGCCGAGGCCGAAGTGCAGGCGCTGATCGTTCTGCGAAGAATAGCCCGCGCCACTCACGACGTCCTGGCGCTGGCGCAGCTTGCCCGCGGTCACGTAGGCGACGGCGCCGGCGGCGTCCTTCGGACTCTTCTTCGCCCCGTCGCCGATGAGTCGGAGCGAGAGCCAGTGGCCCGCAGGTTTGGTCACGTTCCTGAGCAGGGTCGGCTTCGAGTCAATGTTGTTGACGACGGCGTCCAGGAGCCCGTCGCCGTCCAGGTCGCCGACGGCGAGGCCGCGCGCCTGTATGGCGATACTGAGGCCGCTGTTGGGGGCCGCGCCGACGCGCAGAAATCGGCCGGTCGCCTGGTTGCGAAAGAGCAATAGTTGCTGCGCCCAGCTAGTTCCCCACTGGTGCGCGTCAACCGCCGGGTAGACGTGGCCGTTGGCGACGAGCACGTCCTTCCAGCCGTCGTTGTCAAAGTCCATGAAGGTCGTGCCCCAGCCGAGGAACGGGATGGTCGTCTCGCCGTGCCCGGCCTGGAAAGTCACGTCGGTGAAGTTCCCGTTGCCGTCGTTGTGGAGCAGGGTGTTCGAGTCGTCCGAGAAGTTCGTGATGTAGAAGTCAACGCGCCCGTCGTTGTCGTAGTCGCCGACGCCGAGGCCCATCCCCGCCTGCTCGCGCCCGTTCTCGTTCAAGGCCACGCCCGAAGGGTAGCCCGTCTCCTCGAACGTGCCGTCGCCCTTGTTGATGTAGAGCAGCTTCGGCGTAGAGTCGTTGACCACTATCAGGTCGAGCAGGTCGTCGTCGTCCGCGTGAACGAAGGCCGAGGCGAAGCCGTAGAATTTTCCGGGATCGTTTGTGCCAGTTTTGACGCTCACGTCCTCGAACGTGCCGTCGGGTTTCTGGCGGTAGAGCGTGTCGCCCTCGCCCTTGAGGCCGCGCGGCCCGCACATCACGGGCGTGCCGCGGAACTGGCAGAAGTTCTGTGCCAGTTTTCCGGGCTCCCCTGCTTCGCTGGGGTTCGGGGGCAGATTGTTCAAGTCCAGGTCGAGGTAGCCGGGGACGAAAAGGTCCAGGCGACCGTCGCGGTCGTAGTCGCCGAAGGTCGCGCCGGTGCTCCAGCCTTTGCGCGCGACGCCTAACTTTTCCGCCACGTCCGTGAACGTGCCGTCGCCGTTGTTGTGATAGAGACGCGAGACGCCGAAGTTGCCGACGTACATGTCGGGCCGCCCGTCGTTGTCGTAGTCGCCGACGGCGACCCCGAAGCCCCAGCGCTCGTTCGCCACACCAGCCTTGTCCGTCACGTCCTCGAACTGCCAGTTGCCCTTGTTGCGGAAGAGCGCGGCGCGCGGCGGCTTCTCTTTGCCCTGCAAGGCCGCGAGGGTCGAGCCGTTGACGAGATAAATGTCCGGGAGCGAGTCGCCGTCGTAATCGAAGATGGCGACGCCGCCCGAAGGCGTCTCGACGATGTAATCCTTCTGCGCGCTCCCGGAACGATGTCGAAAGTTTGCGAGCGCCGTCCGCGCCGTCACGTCCTCGAAGACCATCGGCGCTTTCGGGTCCACGATCCCGACGGTGCGCTTAGACGTGTACGTCTTCGCCTCGCCCGTCGAGACGCCGCCCATGCCCTGCTGCTGCGGCCTGGCGGTCGTGGAATCGGGCGTCTGCGCGACGAGAGAGAACTGCGCTTGCGTTAAGAGGGAGACGACGAGCAAAGAGAGCGCACGGACGAAGATGGAGCGCGCGGGTTTGCACCTGAACATTTGATTACTATAACAGGACAGAAAGTCTACCGGACATAAGGGGAGTTAAAAGTGAAGGCAGACTTCCTTAAAGTCTCAACGCCGCCGGACTTTCGCGCCCGACCGACTCCTTCAAACACTTCGGAAAATACCTGCCCCGCGCGCGCATGTCAACGAAGACCTGCGCCACGTGATTCATTGCAGCGGGAATCCTCAAACGGAGTATAATCCCGCCGCCGCAGACGAACCTAGTGAACTCGCGCGCCGCCTCATCCCGCTTTCGCTCTTACTCGGAACGAGGCCTGCCGTTAAGGAGGAAAGCAGTCATGTCCGACGATACAACCGCAAAGCAACCCGCCTGGCTGGACGTTGCTGCACACTTTAAAGGGGCATAGAGGGCGAATTAAGCCGATACAATGGTCAGCGGACGGCCAAAAACTCATAACCTCTGCGGATGACGAGACAATCAAAATCTGGGACGCTTCCTCCGGCCGAGCAATATATTCTCTATCAGCCGGCGGGGTCATCACATGAATTAGTATTCACGCCGGACGGGCAACAGATTATTTGCAACAATTCCGGCAATGACTTGAAGTGTGGGACATCTTAACCGGCGTGAATTAAGAAAGCCGGAGGAGCCTTCAGAATTATTACTGAGTGACGTAGCTATCACGCCCGATGGCAAGACAATCACCTCAGCAAGCTATAGCACATGTAACATCTGGAATTTTTCTTCAGGCAAAATAATATTTCATTGGGAGAGAAACTATTTAGAAGGATGGGTAGTTTTAGAAATAACTCCTGACGGGCAGTTCCTTATAATCACTGAGAGCGGTCATAAACTAGCTGCTCTGGGAGATTGCTTCCGGCAAAATAGTGCGTACTTTGCAGGGACACCAAGGTAAGCTGTATGGCCTAACAATCACCCCAGATGGGAACAGAGTTATTGCAGGATCATCAGATAATCGAATTTACATTTGGAATTTACAGACCGGCTTGCTAGAAAGAGTTCTTAGAAGGTCATACTGGAGTTGGTGGGCGGCGTTTCCGTTTCCCATGATGGACGCTTTCTCGTGTCGAAAGGGGCAAATGAGGCGGTCAGGTTGTGGCGCTGTGAAGATTGGCAGTTACTATCTGTTCTTGTGGAGAAGGCAGTATCAGGCTACTTTCACTCAACACCGGTTTTTCACCCCCAACGTAACGACATCGTCGCGACCTATGGCGGGGAGAGTAATCGTGAAGTACGAATATGGCAACTTGATTATGAGGTTATTCTCCGCCACGCCAGTTTAACTCCAACTCTCAAATATACGACGGCTAAGCTGGCGCTCGTTGGCGACAGCGGCGTCGGCAAATCCGGTTTGGGATGGCGGCTCGCCGAGGGCAAGTTCCGCGAGACTTTTTCGACGCACGGGCAGCAGTTCTGGGTAATGCAGGAATTGGGCACGACGCGCAAGGACGGGACACAGTGCGAGGCGGTGCTCTGGGACTTCGCGGGACAAAGCTATTACAGGCTGGTGCATGCGCTCTTCCTGGACGACGTTGACCTGGCGCTGCTGCTCTTCGACCCGACGGACGTGAAAGAACCTTTGGAGGGCGTCGAATACTGGCTCAAACAACTGGCGAGCGGGGGCAAACGCCCGCAGACGATCCTAATTGGCGCGCGGGCAGACCGTGGGCTGCCGAATTTGTCGAAGGACGAGATCGAAGCCTTCTGTAAAGACCGGGGCATCACGGGCGGCTACCTCAGCACGAGCGCCTACACGGGCGAAGGCGTGGGCGCGCTCGTCGAACTCATCAAGCAGTTGATTGACTGGGACGGCATGACGGCGACGGTGACGACCGAGACGTTCAAGCGCACGAAGGATTTTGTCCTCAAGCTCAAGGAGAACCAGGGGCCGCGTGTGTTGGTGACAAAGGACGAGCTGCGCAAGCAGCTACAGGCGACGGACGCCGATTGGAAGTTCAGCGACGACGAGATGATGACGGCGGTGCGGCATTTGGAGACGCATGGGTACGTGAAAAGCCTGCGCGGCTCGACAGAGAGCCAGGCCGTCTTGCTGGCCCCGGACCTGCTCATCAATCTGGCGTCGTCTATAGTGTTGCAGGCGGGCCGGAATCAGGAAGATTTGGGGGCGCTCGACGAAGCGGAGGTGCGGCGCGGGGCTTACGAGTTCCCGGAATTGGCCCGGCTTGAAGCAGATGAGCGCGACATCATGCTGGACGCGGCCACGTCGCTTTTCCTCAACCGCAACCTCTGCTTCCGCGAGACGGTGGGGCGGCAAACCTTGCTCGTCTTCCCTGCCCTCATCAAACAGAAGCGCCCGAACGTCGAGATGACGGAGACTAAGGAGGACGCAGCGTATCGCATCACGGGCGCGGTCGAGAATGTGTACGCCGCGCTGGTCGTCCTGCTCGGCTACACGAACACGTTCTCGCGCACGAACCACTGGCATCACCAGGCGCAGTACGAAACCGAAGGCTACGTCTGCGGCTTCCGCCAAACGGAGGAGAGCGCGGGCGAGATAGAACTGGTGCTCTACTATGCGCCCGACACACCGCCGCACGCGCGTCAGCTCTTCCAGGCATTGTTTGAGGGTTTTCTCGTCCGTCGCAAAGTGCGCGCGCGCAGATACACGCCGCTCGTCTGTGCCAATTGCGGCGTGCTTCAACAGCGCGGCGTCGTGATGAAACGGCTCGGAGAGAGGAAGACCTTCGTGCGCTGCGAGGAGTGCGGCGAGAAGATAACTTTGCCGCAGCCCGATGAGCTGCTCACGCTTCCCCCTAAGCAGCAGAGCCGTGGTCAACGAGGAGAAGGCGCTGACGGCCGCCGCACGGCGTTCGAGGCCGAGATGGTGTACGTCAAGCGGCTGGCGGACGAGCGCGGTCGAAAAGCGCCGAGCTGTTTCGTCAGCTACGCCTGGGGCGACGCGGCGCACGAGCGCTGGGTCGAACGCCTGGCGAATGACCTGAAGAACCAGGGCGTCCTGGTCATACTGGATCAGTGGGAGAGCAATGCGCTCGGCTCTAACGTCGCGCGCTTCGTGACGCGCGCACACGAAAGCGACTACGTGTTGGTCGTCGGCACGCCCGAATATCTGCGCAAGCGAAATAACCTCAGCGCGGACGACCCGCATCACGGCTACGTGGTCTCGGCCGAGGCGGACCTCTTCGAGCGCCGTCTGGTCTCGGGCAGCGAAGAGGTCAAAGCCTCCGTCGTGCCGATTTTGGCACAAGGCAAAGTAGAGACTTCACTGCCGCCGCTTTTGCAGGGGCGTTCGTGGGCTGACTTCCGCAACGAGAAATATTATTTCGTCTCGCTCTTCGAGCTGGTGCTGACGCTCTACAGATTGTCCAACGACCCTGCGGTGCGCGACCTGCGACAGAGGATGCGCGAAGAGGCTGACAGGTAGACGCGCCCGGCGGGAGGCAACGCTTACTCTTTTACTTACTACTTCCCTGCGCGCGCTCCTCAATCGTGTGGTAACGATCAACGGCGAGACTTTCGAGTTTCTGTGTGCGGCCGGAGGGCCAGCGAATCTCCAATGACTTGACACTCGTGGCCGCGCCCAGTCCGAAGACGAGGCGCGTGTCGTTGGACGAGAGATAGCTGCCCGCGCTCGTCACTTCGCGCATCTGTTGCCGCCCGCTCGCGTCAATCAAGGTGACGCGCGCGCCGAGGGCCGCGCGGTTCGGCTTCGCGCCCGCGAGCGTCAATCCCAGCCAGTGGTTCTTCGTACCCTCGTTTCTGAGGACGACGGGCGTTCCTTCGACTACTCCGATGACCACGTCCGTGTCGCCGTCGTTGTCCAAATCGCCGAAGGCCGCGCCGCGCGCCGAGAGCGGATTCGCGAACGGCGTCCCGGCGGTCGCGGACACGTTGACGAATCCCTTGCCGGTGTTGCGCATCAGGAGTGGTGTCTGCTTGTACTTCAGATAAGCGGAAGTCTTCTCGATGGTGTCCAGGACATGGCCCTGAGCGACGAAGATGTCCAACAGGCCGTCGTTATCGGCGTCCACGAAGCGCGTGCCCCAGCCCGAATGGAGGAGCGTGATTTGGCCCACGGCGGTCGTGTTGGTCGCGTAGGTGAAAGAGAGGTCGCCGTTGTTGCGGTAGAGCGGGTAGGTCTCGTTCGAGAGCGCCGTGATGAAGATGTCCGCCAGCCCGTCGTTGTCGTAATCGCGCGCATCAACGCCCATCCCCGCGAACGTCTTCCCGTTCTCGTCGTAGCCGACGCCGGCAATCAGCGCTAAATCCTCGAACGTCCCGTCTCCCTTGTTCCTGTAAAGCTGCTGCCGCACGCTGTCGTTGGCGACAAGGATGTCAACGTACCCGTCGTTATCGAAATCCGCGAACGCGACGCCCAGGCCCTTCCCGTTCGGGTCGGAAATTTTTGAAGAGGCGGAAACGTCTTCGAAGCTGCCGTCCGATTTCTGATGAAAGAGGATGTTCGACGCGCCTTTGAAATTGTCCGGGTGGCAGTAGGCGCGGTAGCCTGGGCGCAGTTCGCCGCAGTAGATCGAGCCCTTCTCGAAATCCCAGTCGGCGTAGCGCGCGACGAAGAGGTCCAGGCGGCCGTCGCGGTCGTAATCGAGCCAGCCCGCGCTCGTGCTCCAACCGCTTGCTGCGACGCCCGCGCGCCTCGTCGCATCCTCGAACGTCCCGTCGCCGCGGTTGCGGTAGAGTATGTTTGAGCCGTAGGCAGTCACGTACAGGTCCGTGAAACCGTCGCCGTCGTAATCCGCAGCGGCCGCGCCCATAGAGTAGCCGGAGCCTTGCACGCCCGCACGCTCCGTCACGTCCTCAAACGTCCCATCCGCTTTTTGACGGTAGAGGCGGTTCCAGAATTTCGGGTCACGCTTGTCCGGCATCGCATTCTTCGGCATGGGGTCGTCTAGCCGCGCGCCGTTCGTAAAATAAAGATCGAGCCGGCCGTCGTTGTCGTAGTCGAACATCGCACAGCCTCCGCCCATCGATTCGAGCAGATACTTTTGCGAAGTGGCGGAGGCCGCTTGTCTGAACGCGATCCTGGTCTGGGCCGTGATGTCCGCGAAGGTCACGGGCGAGGGAGCCTGTGGCCCAGGCGGAGGCGGCGTCTTCATGGTGTCCCCGCCGCCGTAAGAGCGCCCCGTGCGCTGTGGGGACGGCGAAGGAGTCGGCGTCGGGGTTTGAGCCGAGGCCGTATGAGCGCCGCTTAAGCAGAGTATAAAGACGGCCGCCGTGACGAGGCGCAAGCGGCTCTCGGCGGAGTGACGAAAAAACCTCATTTGAGAGAACCAGGTCTGACTACCTGTGTGCGACCGGAGCCTTCGCGCGGATGCAGGCGTACGCACCCACCCACACGGCACAGTAAGCGATGACCGCGACCCAAATCAGGTCCGGCGTTAACGGGGCGCGGAAAACGGGGGTGAGACCGATGATGAGGGCTAAGCCTCCGGCCGCTCCGTAGGCCGCGCCGTGCAGCGCGGCCGCCCAGCGAGTTTTCCCGGCCGCGATTCGCGGTATCAGCATCCCCAGCGCCGCGCCCAGAGGGACGACCAGCCAGGAGGTGTAAAACAGGCCGACGAAAAGCGCGCGGGAGAGCACGAATCTGAGGCCGCCCGGGCCGACGAGCAGGGTGACCAGGATGATCGGGAATAATAACGCTGCGACGAGCGCGATTCCGACGCCGAGCAGCGCGTTCTTGACGTTTGTGCGGTTCATTAGCTCAGTCCTTTCGTTTAGTGTCAGGACGCCCGCCGAGGCGGTTCTTTGCTTCGTCTATCAATTGATTGTTCCGCTCATATGAGAGCGAAGCTTCGCCTACATCAATTCGGGGCGGGTACTGGTGCGCGCCGTAGACCGGGTAGGCTTCGGTGCGCAGGTGCGCGAGCGTGTGGTGGCCGCGGCGCGTGGCGCGCTCGTGGCGCAGGGCGGAGATGTCCAGGGGCGCGACGACGATTCTCTCGCCGGGGCCTGGGCTGGCCTGTGCCAATATTCGCCCGTCATAGTCCACGACCATGCTGCCGCCGGGCCACGAATATGGCGGGTAGTGCTTGAGGCTCGCGCCCTGGTTGGCCGCGACGACGAAGGCCGTGTTCTCAAGCGCGCGGCAGCGGTTGACCACGGTCCACCAGTCCATGGGCTCCGTCGCGCCCCAGGGGTCCATGTAGGCCGAGACGCGTATCAGAATCTCCGCGCCGTTTGCGGTCATCTGGCGCATAGCTTCGGGGAACAGCCAGTCGTAACAAATGGCACACGCGACGCGCCCGATGGGCGTGTCGGCCACGGGGAAGAGCGGCTCGTCGTAACCAACGAGGTCGTGCGGGCTCGCGTGCACCTCGTAAGGAATCCACGTGTTCACCTTCCGGTACTTGTACAGAATCCCCTCGGGGCCGATCAGGCACGTCGCGTTGAAGACCACGTTGGGCCATTTCGGATCAACTTCCAGCATCGTGCCGCTTTGGATGTAGATGTCGTGCTCGCGGCATTTCTGTTCGAGCCGTTCCGTGTGCTCGTTCGGGATGCGCACCGCCAGCTTTTCGATTAACTCGGCCGCGGTCGGGAAGACGGGCGCGGCGTGCGCGAACTCAGGGAAGACGACCAGACGCACGGGGAGAAATGGCACAGCCCCGGCGACGGCTGAATCAATCATCGAGAGCATACGGTCCGTGTTCGCGCGCATCTGCCTGCGCTCGATTGGATTGGGCAAGTCCGTCTGGCAAGCCGCCACTGAATATCTAATCAATTCCATAACTCACTCAAGCTAGCATAGACTCAACCCTTTGCGCCTTTGGTTTTTACTTTGCGCCTCCAGCGTGAACCGTTTTAGTTTCTCGCAAAGGCGCAAAGTTAAGACGTAAGACGCAAAGGGTTGAGTGTTGGGTTTGAATCGCGTTCTAAATTTTATCTGCGCCCTCCCGCGCCGGCCTGCGGCTGATTGATTTCGTCAACGAGGGCCGTCTCAATCGACGGCACGGGCCAGGCGACGATGCGCGTGTTGTATCGCTCCATGTAAGCGCGTCGTGCTTCGGTCATCGGGCAGGCTTCGGGCGCGCTGTACGGGTAGCGCGTCATGCCGTGGAACGGGAGCGGCATCACCTGATCGGGGCTGGCCGAGTTGATGTCCATCTCTTTGCTGTAGCCGTCGGAGTAGAGCAGGAACGTGCGCGTCCAGCCCGCCGGGAGCGACGGCAACATGGTCGCGTCAAACGAGAGACTGATCTCGTCGCCAGTGCGCGAGATGATGAAGAGGTCGTCCGTCTTCATCAACAACTCGCGCACGTCGCCCTCGCGCGTGTAGCTGCCAGGGAAAATTTTCCAGGGCGAGGTGGCGTTGACCGTCTCGTAATCGTAACCGAACGGCTCGCGCCCGTCTGGTGTCACCTCGCGCGAGTAGCCGCGCCAGCGCAAAGAAGCTGAGACGGGGTCAAGCTTCGTCATCTCGAACGATGTTGTGCCAATCGAAGTGTCCACCAGAATCTGGTCCCAGTAGATTCTCATGCTCGTGACGATGCGGACCTCGCGGCTCTGAGAGATGAACTTGCCAGTCAGGTCAACCGTCACGGTCTGCGGCCGGCCGACGGGGATGCCTATGTCCTCTATGACTGTGCGCCAGCGGCCCCGCGCGTCCCTGACTTGGAGCGCGGGCAGTTTCATTTGCAGGCCCGCGTGCGAGGCGGCGACGTTGTCGCTCGAAAACGCGTAATCGGTCCAGCCCGTCAGGAGCAGCAGCGTGCGCCCGTTCCTCTTCTTACCGTCGTCGAGCTTCATCGTCAGGCTGTGCTCTCCGGCGTAGCCGCGTATGCGCTCAAGCCGGAAGTCGTCCGGGTACTGACGGTCCATCTCTGTGACGCGCGCGAGCACGTCGTGGCCGTGGTCGTCCACTGCCGAGAGCGGCGGGCGCGCGCCCTTCGTGGTGTGTAGCTTGAACGGGCGCGGAGGGCTCGTCATCCCCTCGTTCGGATAAATTTCTGTGCCGGCGGGGTGCGCGACCGCGAGCAGTTGCAGACGGTCAACGTAGAGCACTTCTTCCAATTCATTCGTGACGCGCAACTCGAAACGACCGTCGCGCTCCTTCAACTGATCATTGCGGATGCGTACATACTCGACGGGGTCCGGCGTGTTGTAGTGGCCGGGCGCTTCCCAGTAGCCCATCTCGCCGCCGCCCATGAAATCCGTGATGAACTCGAAGCGCTCGCCGTTCCATGTATAGAGATAAGGACAGGAGGAAGGCTTGCGGTCCAACTCCGTGACGGGCAGCGTCACAGGTTTCTTCGGGTCCGCGCCCTTGCCCGCGATTTCCGTCTCCGCCTGCACGATGCCCGCGGGCCAGAGGACGCGCACGGCGTCCGCCCCTGTGCGCGCGCCCAGGCCGAAGACAATGTCTGCGGGCGCGGGCGCAGGGCTCGCCGAATAAGTTTCCAGTTTTTGCACGAGGCTGCCTGCGCGCGCCTCGACTTTGGCCCCGACGCCGCTGCGGTTGCTGACCTTGCCGAACAGATTGACGCGCAGGCTGCGGTTGAGATTTCCGCCGTCGTTGCGTGCGATTCTCAAATCGCCCGTGCTTGAGCGCAGAACTAAGTCCGTGTCGCCATCGCCATCCAAATCGCCGGAAGCGAGCGTGCGATTCGACGCGTCAAACTTCCCGGCGGAGGTCAACTCACTCGCGACAGCTTTCTCTGACACGTCCGCCCACTCGCCGCCCGTGTTGCGCAGCACGCGCAGGCCCGCCGCCGTCAACATCACACAATCGAGCAGTCCGTCGTTGTCGTAATCCAGAAATTGCGCCGCGCTCGCGCCGCTCGTCGTGGCCGGCGCGCCCGCTGGCTTGAACCTTCCCTGCCCGTCGCTCAGGACGAAGAGGCCGGGGGCGTCCGCGCCCGCGAAGAAGAAGTCCGTGAAGCCGTCCTTGTTGACATCGCCGGCCGCGGCCCCTGTCCCGTGGCCCTGCGCGTCGAGGCCGACTTCTTTTGCGACATCGCGGAAACTTCCGTCGCGCTGGTTGCTGAAAAGCTCAGACGGCGCGCCGTAGTTGACGACGACCAGGTCAACGTCGCGGCGGTTGTCGTAATCGGTCGGGACGATTGCCACTGTGTGATTCCCCGCCCCGCCGATCTTCGCCGTCGCCGTTACGTCAGTGAACTTCCCGTTGCCGTCATTTCTCAGCACCATGCCCGGCGCTCCGGGGAAATCGTCCGGGAGCTCGGGCTTGCCCGCGCTGGTGGGCGGCTTGGAGATGTCCGCGAAGCCCGCGATGACCAGGTCAAGGTCGCCGTCGTGATCCATGTCAACGAAGGCGGTTGAGATGGAAAGATACGTGTAACGCGGGAGGCCCGCGGCGGCCGTCACGTCCGTGAACTTCCCGCCGCCATCGTTGCGATAGAGCGCGCTCGCGCCGCCCGCGCGCAGGATGAAGAGGTCCGGCTTTCCGTCGTTGTCGTAATCGCCCGCCACGGCCCCGACGCCGTTGCCGTCGGACTTCGAGGCCAGCGCGCCCGACGTGGCGGTCACGTCCGTGAACTTGCCGCCGTCGTTGCGGTAGAGTCGCGACTCCATGAGCGTGACTGACAAAAGATCAAGGTCGCCGTCAACGTCGTAATCGAATAGCGTCGCGCTGCCGTCGAGAGCGCCCGCAAGCTCTCGCTTAACCCCGACGCCCGCGCCCACCTTCAAACTCGCGCTGACCGCCGCGCCGCCCTGCGCCTGTGGCGGCAACAACATGCTGCTTGTCGCGTCCGTGAACTTCACTTCAGGCACGGCGCGCTCGACGAGGCCGGACTCTGCGCCGGTCGAGGCGACGGCCTCCGCGTAGCGGCCCTGCTCAAGATAATTTTGTCCGATGGTCGTGCCTGCGCCGCTCTCGCGCAGTTGCTGGAAGCGCTTGATGAGTTGCTGACCTTCCTCGCGCTGGTTGGCGCGCGTCAGCGTCAGGCCCAGGTTGTAGATGGCCGTCATGTTGTACGGCTCGACACTCATCGCCGCGCGGAAGGCTGCAATCGCCTCCGGGTACTTTTTCTGCTGGACGTAGAGTTGGCCCAGATTGACGTTGGCCCCCGTATCGCGCGGGTCAATCTTGAGGACGCGCTGGAAGGCTGCGGCCGCGTCGTCCGCGCGGTTCTGCGACTTGGCTATGAGGCCGAGGACGTAGTGCGGCTGCGGGGCCGAGGCGTCCGCCGCGATGGCTTTCTCCGCCTCGCGCTGAGCGCCCGCGAGGTCAGGCACGTTGAAGAGGGCGATGCTCAGATTGATGCGCGCTAGATTCAGCTTCGGGTCGAGCTGAAGCGCGCGCGAGAAGGCTTCCGCGCCCTCCTTGTGCTTGTACTGCTCCAACAGCGCGACGCCCATGTTGTTCGCGCGGTAGGCGTCCTCGCGCGTCGCGGCGGCGCTCTTTTGCCCCGCGGGCCTGGTCTGCGTCAGGCCCTGAAAAGCTAAGAGGCTGAGAACGGAAATGACGGCTGCGGACAACAGAAGGCTTCGGAAAATTTTCATGACGGAGGTAGGCTGCGTACGGCTTTCTTCTCTTCAGAAACACCTGCGGATTCGTTCAAGGGAGACTTCGGAAATGTGAACAGTCACGGGCGCAGTATAGTCCGCGCCTCCGGTGTTTTCAAAACGGCGGCCAAAAGGCGCGTCCAAAGAATTCTTTCACCTCTGCGGACTCTTTTTCCTGAAGCTGTAATCAACCAGTTGGAAACCGTACTCAAGCGTCGGAGTCTTGGTCAGCGACTTGACCAGGCCGACGCCGGGCGCGTACCAGTAAGCCTTGGTCACGGCGGCGTCTCCCTCCGTCACTTTACTGACGACCTTCATGGCGCGGAAGCGGCCTGCGGGCGTCGTCACCACCTGCGGGCCTTCGACGGTGTTAATCTCAAGAACGTCCGTCCCAGTCATTCCCTTCCCGCTCCATCTCCATTTCGCGCCCGCGACGAGCGGGTTCTTCAGGAACTGGCGTGCGGGCTCGTGTTTGACCTCGACCCCTTCCTGCTCGGGGTTAGCCTCTCGCTGCACGAGCACCCAGCCCTGCGGCTTGGCGTACCAGATGTGAAGTCGCAACCCGACCAGCCTCTCCACCTGGTAAACAAACGTCCCGTCCGGCTGCTTCTCTTCGCCCAGGACTTTGACTGTGAACTCCGACTCGTCTTCGTCGTTGCGATACGTCCAGGAATCGCCGACCTTGAGCGGGAAATAGTCTTGCGCGGGCGCGCCCGCTTTTTGGGCCACGCCGAGCGTCGCCACGAGGAGCAGGAGAGAGACGGAAGCCAGGACCGCACGAGCCTTAATCATTCACAATTTCCCCCGCGAGAAAATCAGGCGGCGTACCAGAGGACCGCGAAGACGTGGCAGACGCTGCCCGCCAGGACGAACAGGTGCCAGACGCAATGGCTGTAGCGCATGCGCTCGGCCGCGAAGAAGGCCACGCCCGAGGTGTAAGCGACGCCGCCCGCCGCGATCCACACCAGCCCCGGAATTGGCACATTCGCCAAGACGGGCCGCACCGCAATCAGGACGAGCCAGCCCATCGCCAGGTAAAGACACATGGAGAGCCGCGGGCACTTCGTCCCGCTGACGGCCTTTAAGACCACCCCGAAAATCGCCATCCCCCAGATGAGGGCAAGCAGCGTCCAACCCCACGCGCCGCGCAGCACGCCGAGCGTGAACGGCGTGTAGGTTCCTGCAATCAACAAAAAGATGGCGGCGTGGTCGAGGACTTGAAAGACGTTCTTCGCCTTGTTCTGCGGCAGGGCGTGGTAGACCGTGGAAGCCAGGTAGAGGAGCACGAGGGTCGCGCCGAAGACGCTTGCGCCGACGACGTTCGCCGCGTCGCCCCGCCGGACGGCCGCCGTGATGAGAAACGGCAGGACGGAAAGGGCCAGCAACAACCCGACGCCGTGCGTGACGCTGTTGATGATCTCCTCTCCGAGCGTCTGCGCGCGCGGACACGCCTCGACAGATTCCTTCATGATTGCCTCTCCTGTGCCTTAAGAGATCAAGTCTCTTGGTGCTCGTAGCTGACTATTGACGGCTCTGTGTCGTGTTCCAAGCCCAGGACCGTCAGGGTGCGATGGACGGCCTCTACCACTTCGGGGTGCGTCGGGTCGCGCGGGCGTTCCAGTTGGAGTTGCAGCTCGCAGCGTATGCGCGCCGGCCTGTCCGAGAGCACGACGACGCGGTCGGCGAGCTGTGCGGCCTCTTCTATGTCGTGTGTGACGAGGACGACCGTGCGCGGGCGCTCGCTCAGGAGCCGGGCCAGTTCGCGCCTGAGCCGCAGGCGCTTCAAGTAGTCCAGCGCGGAGAAAGGCTCGTCCAAAAGCAGCGTGTCCGTGTCGCCCACGAGCGCGCGGGCCAATTCCACGCGCTGGCGCATCCCGCCCGAAAGCTGGTGCGGGTAAGAGTCCTCGAAGCCTTCGAGCCCTATCAGCGACAGCATCTCTTTCAACTCTCGCGCGCGCGCCGCCTCGTCCCGTACGTGGCGCAGTCCCATCCCAATGTTCTCGGCCACCGTGCGCCAGGGGAACAGTCCGTCCTGCTGGTAGACCATACGCACGCGGCCGGTGCTGACGACGTGTCCCTTGTCCGGCTTGTCGAAACCAGCCAGCAGGTTGAGCAGCGTCGTCTTGCCGCAGCCGGACGGGCCGACGATGGCTACGAACTCACCCAGGTTGATGTCGAGCGTGAAGTCTCTTAAGACTTCCACGCCGCCGAACGAGCGCGAGACAGACTCTAAGCTGAGCGGTTTATCTCTCATACCCCCATCGTATGCTCGGAATTTTTGTCAACTGCAAGAGCAGGCGGTCAATGACCACGCCTATCAGGCCGATGACGATCATGTTGACGACCAGCAGGTCTACGCGCAGCCCGTTGCGCGAGTCCCAGATGGCGAAGCCCAAACCGTCCTGGCCCGCGATCATCTCGGCCGCGACGACGACGACCCATGCGAGCCCAGCCGTGATGCGCAGGGCCGTGATGACCTGCGGCACGATTGCCGGGAGCGTGACCTTCGTCAAAAGCTCCGCGCCGCGGTAGCCGTAGTTCTGTGCGACGCGGAAAAAGACGGCCGGGATGCTCGCCACGGCCGCAATCGTCGCCAGCACGAGCGGGAAGAAAGAGGCCATGAAGATAAGAAAGATGGCGGGCTTGTCGCCTATGCCGAACCAGAGAATGGCGAAGGGTATCCAGGCCAGCGGCGACAGGTTGCGGAAGAAATTGACCGTCGGCAAAAGCGCCGCACGCGCACGCGCGCGATGCCCCAGCATCAGCCCCATCGGGATGCCGAGCGCCACGGCCAACGTGAACCCCGTCCACACACGGAAGAGCGAAGCGACCAGGTCGTCCACGAGCCGCCCCGCCTTGAACTCTTCGACGAACCCGTATGCTACTGACTGCGGCGACGGGAACGCGGACTCCGGGTAGACGTGAAGCCGCGCCAACAGCGCCCACAACGCGACGAGCAGAACGAGGACGACGAGGGGAAGAATCCTGCGGGTCTTAGAGGGTAATTTCTCTTCCTTCATTCAGCTTCTAAAATCTCGTTTCTGGCAATCTTCGTGTCGTATGTTATAACATGAAGCTGTTAAGAAAGAAGCTAGGGCGGTGCGCGGCTTGTTCCGCAAGCGCGCCGTCGAACACATCCCGAAAGAAAACTCTGTTAATGCTCGTTCGTCCAGCCGCTCGTCGCACCTGTATCTACTACTGCGCCCTCTTCCTGCTCGCGGCCGCCGGCCTCGCGGGCTGCAAGAGCGCGCCGAACCTCCCGGCCAAGGGCTCCAGGGAATACAACGACACGGTCCGCGCCTTTTACGTCGGCCTGGCCGCGCTTCAGGTCGGCGACGACGTGCGCGCCGAGAGCGAGTTGACCAGGGCAACGCAACTCGCGCCGGACGAGCCCGCGTCGTGGGCCAATCTGGGGCTGCTCAGCCTGCGCCAGCGCAACCTCGACGCGGCGGGCGAGCGTCTGGAAAAGGCGCGGGGGCTTGCGCCCGACAACTCGAAATTACACGTCCTCGTCGCCATCCTCGAAAGCAACCGTGGGAAATTAACTGAGGCCGCCACTGCTTTACGCAAAGCCATCGAGCTTGACCCGAAGAACCTACGCGCTCTCTACATGCTCGCCGAAGAGACGGAGCGGCAGAACGACGAAGCGAGCGCGGCCGAGGCGCAAAAGCTCTTTTCCAAAATCCTTGAGATACAGCCCGACAATCTCGCCGTCCAACTCGAAGTGACTCGCCTCGCCGCCAAGCGCAACGACTCGGAGACTCTGAAGAGCACGGTCGCGCGTCTCAACGAACGCGCCGCCGCGTGGCCCCCGGAAGTCCAACAGCAGTTCAAGACATTACAGGACGCGGCCGCAGGCGGCGACACGCGCGCCGCCGCCACGCGCGTCGCCTTCCTCAGAAACGTCCTCGTCCGCGTCGCCGAATATCGCACCAGCCTCTCTTCCGTCAAGATGCAGCCCGGCGAAGACGCAGAGCCTTTCGCGCAGTTCCTGCTTCTCGAAAATCCAGCCTTCCAGCCTGCGCCGCCCGACGAAGCCCTCGCCTTCAACGCCGAGCCCATCACCGAATTTCAAAACGGCAAGTGGGACTGGGTCGGCGCAATCTCTCTCGATGGCGAAGGAGAGCCGACTGTCGTCGTCGCCAACGAGCGCGAAGTGAAGACGGCTTCCGGCGCGACGCTTCCCTTTCCCGGCGGCCCGCAGTCCACGTCTCCTGCACAGCACGGTGTTCTCGCCGTGGATTTCAACTACGACTTCAAGACTGACCTGGTCCTCGCCGGGGCGGGCGGTGTGCGACTCTTCAAGCAGGAGGCCCCGAACAAATTTTCAGACGTGACCGCACAGACCAAGCTGCCTCCCGCTCTGACGAACGCGGCTTACACGGGCGCTTGGGCGGCTGACACGGAGGCCGACGGCGACATGGACATCGTCCTCGGCGCTCAAGGCGACACGCTCGCCTTGAGAAACAACGGCGACGGCACGTTCCAGGAGATACGACCGTTCACTGGCTCGGCAGGCTTGAGCGATTTTATCTGGGCCGACGTTGACGCGGACGGCGACGCAGACGCGGCAGCGCTCGACTCGCGCGGCCTTCAAGTTTACGAGAACGAGCGCGGCGGTCAGTTTCGCGCACGCACGATGCCTCCCGAAGTGGGCAAGATCAACGCCGTCGGCGTCGCGGACATAAATAATGACGGGACGCTGGATTTAATCCTGCTGCCACCTAACGGGAAATCTTTGCGACTCTCAGACAGGGCTGAAGGCCAGAATTGGGAGTTAGCGGAAATCCCGCGCGGTTCCGGCCCCACCCCCGCTGCCAATATGGCCCTGTTTGAGGGGGGACGGGTATTTTCCGCAGACCTGGACAACAACGGCAGTCTCGATTTGATGACGCCTTTAACTGCGAAGCTGAGTCCGGTATTTCTTAGCGATCAAAATGGCAGTTTCAAATTGCTGGCTCCGGCAATAGATGCTCGCATCTTTTCCGTCGCAGACCTGACTGGCGATGGCCGACCGGATTTGCTCGGGCTCTCCGCCGAAGGCCAGCCCGTCCGCCTGACCAACCGCGGCTCGAAAAATTACCACTGGCAGAAGGTGCGCCCGCGCGCCAAGCAGGCCGTGGGCGACCAGCGCATCAACTCGTTCGGCGTCGGCGGCGAGATGGAGATTCGCGCGGGGCTGCTCGTGCAGAAGCAGCTCATCACCGGGCCGCTCGTACACTTCGGCCTCGGCGAGCAGACGAACGCGGATGTCATACGCATCGTCTGGCCGAACGGCTCCGTGCGCGCCGAGTTCGATATCAAATCCGACCAGACAATCACGGCCGAGCAACGTTTGAAAGGCTCCTGTCCGTTCCTCTTCGCCTTCAACGGCAAGGAAATGAAGTTCGTCAAAGACGCCGTGCCGTGGAGTTCAGCGATTGGTCTTCGCATCAACACGCTCGGCACGGCGAGCGTCGAGGCGACCGAAGAATGGTACAAAATCCGCGGCGACCAGCTCGCCCCGCGCGACGGCTTCTACGACCTGCGCGTCACGGGCGAGTTGTGGGAGACATACTATTACGACCAGCTCTCTCTGGTAGTCGTTGACCACCCCGCCGGCACGGACATCTTCGTGGACGAGCGTTTCGTCATCCCTCCCGCGAAGCTCGCCGTCACGACCGTCCAGACACCCCGAAAGATCGCGCAAGCTTTGGACGACAACGGGCAGGACGTGACCTCGGTCGTCAGCGAGTTGGACGAAAAATATCTGGACACGTTCGGGCGCGGCCAATACCAGGGCATCACGCGCGACCACTATGTAGAGATTGATCTCGGCGCGGACGCGCCCACGAGCGGCCCGCTCTATCTCATCGCTCAGGGCTGGATGCACCCGACCGATTCGTCCATTAACGTCGCCGTCAGCCAGGGACAGAGCTATAGGGCCGCGCCCTTGAGCCTGGAAGTGCCGGACGGGCGCGGCGGCTGGACGGTCGCCAACCCGAACATGGGCTTCCCGGCCGGCCGCAACAAGATTTGTCTCTTCGATTTGACAAACGCTTTTCGGCCCAACACGCCGCGACGCCTGCGCTTGCGCACCAACTTAGAAATCTACTGGGACAAGCTCGAATGGGCAGCGGGCCTGCCCGACGCTCAACTAAAGACTACGCGCCTGGACCCGTTCGCGGCCGACCTGCGTTACCGCGGCTACTCCGTCATCAATCAACCGAACGCGTCTTCGCCGCAGATACCTGACTACAACCGCATCGCTTCGTCGAAACAAATCTGGCGCGACCTTATCGGCTACTACACGCGCTTCGGCGACGTGCGCGAACTGCTCCAAAAAGCGGACGACCGCTACGTGATTATGAACGCGGGCGACGAGATGACGTTTCGCTTCAGGGAGCAGCCACAGCCTCCCGCCGGGTGGGTGCGCGACTACCTTATCGTCGGCGACGGTTGGATTAAGGACGGCGATTTGAACTCGACGTTTTCTAAAACGGTTCTTCCCTTGCCTTACCACGCCGTGCGGGAATACACTACGCCTCCTGGCAGGCTTGAGGATGAAGAGGTCTATCGAAAGCATCCCGAAGACTGGCAGACATACCACACGCGTTACGTCACGCCCGAGGTTTTCCAGAACGCATTGAGGCCCCGTAAACAGAGATGATGCGCCGCAGTAGTATTGCCCGAATTTTGCTCGTCCTCTTCTTCGCCGCGCTCCTGGCGACGCCGCTCGTCATCAAGTGGCTCTCGAACAGGAAAGACGCCGCCTCCGACAAACAGGCCGCGCTCTCGCGCTACGGTTTTAGTCTCGAAGAAGTCGCCAAGACTTCCGGCATAGATTTCACGCACCAGGCCCCTAAGCTCGACGCCAAACTCGACCACATCATGCCGCAGGTCGCCTCCATGGGCGCGGCCGTCTCCATCGTTGACTTCGACCGCGACGGCTGGCAAGACCTCTACGTCACCAACAGCGGCGAAGGCTCCAAGAACTGTCTTTACAGAAATCTCGGAGACGGCAAGTTCAAAGACGTGGCCGCCGAAGTGGGCCTCGCGGACTTGAACCAGCCGAGCACGGGCGTCTCTATGGGCGCGGTCTGGGGCGACTACGACAACGACGGCTTCGAAGACCTTTTTCTTTACAAGTGGGGGCGGCCCGAGCTTTTTCACAACGACTCGGGCCGCGCCTTCACGCGCGCGACCGACGGCGCGGGCTTGCCGAGTTGGGTCAATGCCAACACGGCCATCTGGTTCGACTACGACCGCGACGGGCGACTGGACATTTTTCTAGGCGGCTACTACCCGGAGTCCGTTGACCTCTGGCACCTGACGACGACGCGCATGATGCCCGAGAGTTTCGAGTACGCACGAAACGGCGGGCGCAAGTACCTCTTTCACAATCTGGGCGAGGGGCGCTTCGAGGAGGTCAGCGAACGGCTCGGCATCAACACGCGCCGCTGGGCGCTCGCCGCCTCGGCCGCTGACCTGCGCGGCACCGGCTACCCCGATCTTTTCATCGCCAACGACTACGGCGTCGCAGAGCTTTTCATCAACCGTGACGGGAAAAAGTTCGAGGACGTGGGCGAGCGCACAGGCGTCGGCCACGCGCCCAAGAGCGGGATGAACGCGGCATTCGGCGACGTGCTCAACCAGGGACGGTTCAGCATCTACGTGTCGAACATTTCCGAGGAGGGCGTGCTGCTACAGGGCAACAACCTCTGGGTCCCGCGCGAGGGGACGGAGGGCGACTCGCTCGTCTACGACAACCTGGCCCGCGACATGGGCGTGGAACTGGGCGGCTGGAGTTTCGGGGCGCAGTTCGGCGACCTGAACAACGACGGGACGCTCGACCTTTACCTGGTGAACGGCTACGTCTCCGGCGAGAAGGGGTCCAACTACTGGTACGACTTCTCGAAAATCTCAGGCGGCAACAGCGCCATCATCGCCGACGCGGCCCAGTGGCCGCCGATGCAGGGTCGCAGCCTCTCCGGCTATCAGCAGAAGCGTGTCTGGATTAACGACGGGGCGGGCCGCTTCACGGAAGTGGCACAGGTCGTCGGAGCGAACGACACGATGGACGGGCGCTCGGTCGTCAACGCGGACCTCTGGAACCGCGGCGCGCTCGACGTGGTGGTCGCCAACCAACGCGGGCCGCTCCTCGTCTACAAGAACTCGGTCACGCCTGAGAACAAGTGGATCGAGTTCGAGCTCGAAGGCACCGCGAGCAACCGCAGCGCCATCGGCGCGCAGGTCGTGCTCTACTGGAACGGGCAACGGCAGGTGCAGGAGGTCTCGGGCGGCAGCGGCTTCTGCGCGCAAAACCAGCGGCGGCTGCATTACGGATTGGGAAAGAACGCGCAGGTTGAAAAGGTTGTCATCCGCTGGCCTTCGGGTAAAATACAGGAACTCGCCACGGTGGAAATCGGCAAGCTGAACAAAGTGAAGGAGCCCGCATGAATCCGGAGTTGACTGCTCCCGCCAGCCCGTCACAGTCGCCCGCGGCCGCGCCCG
Organism: uncultured Acidobacteriota bacterium; assembly: GCA_963711585.1. Lineage (GTDB taxonomy): Bacteria > Acidobacteriota > Blastocatellia > Pyrinomonadales > Pyrinomonadaceae > QHXM01. The sequence goes on from CAVQEU010000009.1 coordinate 458,927, forward strand.
CGAGCCGCCGCCCCGCGTGGCTCAGTTTCGACAACCGCTACCTGCCCCCCGTCTTCATCACTTTCATTCTGCTCGTAGGGCAACTCGTCGGCAGCATCCTTGAGAGCTACGAGAAAACACTGCTTGCCATAGTCTCCGCGATAGCGGCGGAGATTCTGCTGGGCCGCGTCTTCACGGGCAAGTGGCCGCACTTAGCGAGCGCCTACATCACGGGCATCAGCGTCGGCATCCTGGTGCGCTCGCCGGCCGTCTGGCCTTACATGTGGGTCAGCGTCCTTTCGATTGCCTCCAAGTACGTGCTGCGCGTCAAAGGGCGTCACATCTGGAACCCGTCGAACTTCGGCATCAGTGCGATGCTGTTTCTGGCCCCGTTCATAGGGGCGACGCTGAGCGTGCAATGGGGGAACAACCTCACTGCGATGATCGTCATCTGGAGCCTCGGCTCGATCATCATCTACAGGCTCAAACGCTTTCACATCAGCGCGACCTACGTCGCATCCTTTTTCCTCTTCGCGCTGCTGCGATGCTGGATTACGGGGCACACGTTCCAGGCCGAGATAGCGCCGATTACAGGCCCCATGTACCAGCTCTTCGTCTTCTTCATGATTACTGACCCGAAGACGACCGTGCGCTCGAAGCTCGGGCAGTGCGCCGTTGCCTTCTCTGTCGCACTCGTCGAGTTCATCCTGCGGCTCTTCGAGAGCGTGCACGCGCCCTACTACGCGCTCTTCCTCGTCGGGCCGATGGCTAACCTCATCGAAATCTGGCTCACCCCACGGCGTGACAAAGAGCAGACGGCCGAGGCGGCGGCGTGATGTTTAGACGGCACTGACCTGTGTTTGACATCTAAGGTCCCGGCCCATAACATGCGCGCACGGCCTGCGACCCGAAGAAAAAAGGCTTAAAGCTCTACGAACTGAAAACCCTTGGAGTGTTAATAATGGCAGATAACGATCAAGTGATCTCCAACCAGGAAGAGATCAAACGGAATCAGGAGCAGATTAAGGCCAACCAGGAAGAGATCAAGGCGAACCAGGCCAAGCTCGACCAGATTCTCGCCAACCAGGCGCGCATGGAAGAGAATCAGCGCCAGATTCTAGCCAACCAGGAGAAGATTCTGGCGAAGTAAGCCGGCCCCGTTCCCGGCCGTCATTCAAGCTGCGAATTGACTCAACCCTTTGCGCCTTTGGTTTTTCTTTCTTTGCGTCTTTGCGTGAACCGCTTTTCTCGCTGGAGGCGCAAAGTTAAGACGTAAGACGCAAAGGGTTGAGCCTTTTCAATCCGCAATCCGCAATCGGCACTGAACTGAATTTCTCAAGATGAGCAAGATGCGATTCCCCCGAATCATTTGCCTCCCCGTCATCCTTCTCTTTCTGACGTTCTCCGCCTGCAAGAAGGACGCGACACAGGACGCGACGGTCAACGCGACGGCCCCCGAGCAGGTCACGACGCAAGGCTCGGAACTGCAAGCGCCCGCGCCGGCCGAGGCTCCGCGCCCGTCCGGCCCCGTCGAGTACACGGACGTGAGCACCGAGGCGGGGATTCGCTTCAAACATAACAGCGGCGCGTTCGGGAAAAAGTACATGCCCGAAACGCTCGGCCCCGGCTGCGCTTTCCTCGACTACGACAACGACGGCTGGCAGGACGTGCTGCTCGTCAACTCCGCGAACTGGCCCGAAAAGAAGGGCGCGAAAACTTTCCTCGCCCTCTATCACAACAAGAAGGACGGCACGTTCGAGGACGTGACGGGCGCGGCGGGCCTCGCCGTCGAGATGTACGGCTTGGGCGTGGCGGCGGCCGACTACGACAACGACGGCTTCGTAGACATCTACATCACGGCCGTCGGCCCCAACCACCTCTTCCGCAACCTGGGCAACGGCAAGTTCGCGGACGTTTCCGCGAAGGCCGGCGTCGGCGACCCCAGCTTCTCCACGAGCGCCGCCTGGTTCGACTACGACAAAGACGGCAAACTTGACCTCTACGTCTGCAACTACGTCGAGTGGTCCGTGGAGAAAGACCAGCACTGCACGCTCGACGGCAAAAACAAGTCCTACTGCACGCCGCAGTCTTACAAGGGCCAGAGTTCCACGCTCTACCGCAACCGCGGCAACGGCACGTTCGAGAACGTCACGGAGCGCGCCGGGCTCTTAGACCCGACGGGCAAAGCGCTCGGCGTCGCCGTCTTTGATTACAACAACGACAACTGGCCCGATCTTTTTGTCGCGTGCGACACGGAGCCGAACAAGCTCTATAAGAACAACGGCAACGGCACGTTCACGGACGAAGGCATCGCGGCGGGCGTCGCCTTCAGCGAGGCCGGGACGCCGCGCGCCGGGATGGGCGTTGACACGGCGGACTATGACGGCTCGGGCCGCCAGGGCATAGTCATCGGCAACTTCACCAACGAGAGCATGGCGCTCTACCGCAACGACGGCACGGGCCTCTTCACGGACGAGGCCGGAGCCTCCGGCATCGGCAAGATGTCCGCGCAGTCTTTGACCTTCGCCACCTTCTTCTTCGACTACGACCTGGACGGCCTGCCGGACATCTTCGCCGCCAACGGCCACGTCTCCGACGACATCTCGGTCGTGCAGCCAAACGTCAAGTATCAGCAACCGCCGCACGTCTTCCGCAACAAGGGCAAGAAGAAGTTTGAAGAGGCGACCGCGCAAACTCGGCAAGGCCATACAGCGCGCCATCGTCGGGCGCGGCGCGGCCTACGGCGATTATGACAACGACGGCGACCTGGACTTACTCATCACGGCGAACAACGGGCCGGCGCGACTGTTGAGAAACGACAACGGGAACCAGAATGATTTATTGCGCGTCCGCACGGTCGGCTCCCGGTCGAACCGCGACGGCATCGGCGCGAAGGTGACTTTGAAGACGCAGGCCGGCGGGAAGATGCTGAGCGTGGTTAAGACGGGGTCGAGCTACTGCTCGCAGAGCGAACTGCCGCTGACCTTCGGCCTCGGCAAGACGGACCCGGCCAAGGGCATGACGCTCGAAGTCGTGTGGCCGAGCGGCCAGACGGAAATCTTCCAGGAAGTGAAGCCGAACCAGAGCATCACGATTCAGGAAGGCAAAGGCATCATCTCCGCCGCCCCCATCGTCTTCGTCAAGCCCGCCGCGCAGCCGTCGCCATCACCGACGCCCGCGCAGTAAAAGGTCTAATCCCCGGAGGGGATAAACAAGATAGCCGGGGGCAAGCAAACGCGAGTTTGCGCCGCCAGCGCCGGGGTAAGGATCGCAGGAAAGCACAAGAATTGTCGACCCCGCAGGGGTCGCACATTGAACCTTGAATGTGCGACCCCTCCGGGGTCGGATTCTTTCTATTATCGTCGTTCCAGGGGTGGCGCGCTTACGTCGCTTACCCCTGGCTATCTTGTTTGACCCTTTCCGGGTCAAATTTATGCCGCCAGCGTCGCGGGCCTGAACGCCCGACGCAGGCGCTTTGTGAACGCGCCCCGCCTCACATTCTCGGCGCGCGGCGTGCGTATGTTCTCGAAGTAGTCAATCGCGGCGACGCGCAGGCCAACGTCGCGGCCCAGTCGCTCGCTCATGTACCACTTGTGATCCAGTATGCGCGGCCAGGCCGTGCGTGCCTCGCTTGCCGTGACACTGACGCCGGTCAGAGATTTCAGAGCCTGCTGCTCCGGCGTCGTCTCCGCGAGCGTCCTCTCTATGACGTAATCCAACTTGAATGGTACTGGCATAAACCCTCCTGTCCTTTGCCTCTCACAAGGCTGCCGGGTAGAAAGCACCCCGGCGATCATTTCATGTCTCTTGTTGCTTGCGAGAGTTCGATGGGAATCTTACCCGCGAGGCTGCCCCTCAAGCCAACTCATTGTTATAATCCGCCCGATTAATAACGCTAATATCTCAGGCAGAAAGGCCGATTTTATGGAGCTTTGGCAACTGCGCACGTTCCGGGTCGTGGCCGAAACGCTCAATTTCACACGCGCGGCCGAGCGTCTGAACCTGACGCAGTCGGCCGTCAGCCACCAGATTAAGGCATTGGAGACGGAGTTGGGCGAGCCGCTTTTCATACGCGCCAAGCGCGGCGTCAAACTCTCCGAGGCGGGCAAGGTCGCGCTCGAATACGTCGAGCGCATACTGGACGACGCGCAGGCTTTGAAGGAGCGCGTCTCGGGGCGCGAGCACGCGCCAGTGGGACGTGTGCGCGCGGCCGCCGCCACGCAGGCTTTCGTACACCTCTTCGCCCCGCTCTTTGAATCTTTCATGCGCGCGCACCCCGGCGTGGAGCTTTCGTTCCGCACGACCGTCTCGACGGACCAGACGCTGACGGACATCCTGAACGGCGCGGCCGACGTGGGCTTCGCGTCCATGCCCGTTTACTCGCCGACGCTTCAGGTGACGGAGTTGTTCGAGGATGAGTTGGTGCTGGTCGTCGGGCGCTCGCACAAGTTGGCGGCGAAAGCGGAGGCCACTGTCGAGGAGGTCAGGCGCGAGCGCCTTATTCTCTTCGAGCGCGGCGCGTCCATCCGCCGCGCGACGGACAATTTTTTCAAGCGCATGGACATTCACCCGGAGATGGCGCTTGAATCCAACGACACCTATTTCGTCAAGCTGATGGTCGAGCACGGCTGGGGGATTTCGCTCCTGCCCGCCTGGGCCGTGCGCGATGAACTCATGGCGAACCGTCTGGCACAGCTTCGGATTGAAGGTCACCGCCTGCGCCGCTCGGTCGCGATGGTCTCGCTCGGCAGCTTCCAACCCTCCCCGACGCGCGCCTTCCTCGCTTACATCCTACGCAACAAAGAGAGTCTTCAAGAGATGGCGAAGCCCGACGAGTAGCAGTACTGATTCAAACGCTCTTAGCGCCTTTGCGCCTTTGCGTGAATATAAGTCTCACGCAAAGGCGCAAAGGCGCTAAGTAACGGATCAGGTTTTGAGACACGCTCTCTTACGGCACGGGTTTGCCGTCGAGGTCGCGCGCCTCGACCGAGCCCATGTTGAGTTTCTGAAGGTCGGCCTCGATCTTGCTGCGGTCGCCGACCGCGACGACGACCGTCGCGTCGGGCTTCAGATACTTCCCGGCCACGCGCTGCACGTCCGCGGCCGTCACCGCGTCTATCTGGGCGGGGAGCGTGCTGTAGAAATCCTGCGGCAAGTCGTAGATGTAAAGGTTAGCTATCGTCCCGACCGTTCGCCCCGTGGTCTCGAAGAGACCGGCGAGCGACCTGGCGAAAGAATCCTTCGCCGTCTTCAACTCGTCGTCCGTCATGCGCGTCGAACGCATGCGCTCAATCTCGCTGAAGACTTCTTTGACAGCCGGGGCCGTGACGTTGGTGCGGACCCCGCTGCCCGTGTAGAAAGGCCCGAGGCCGCGCCTGTACTCGAACGTGGTGAACGCGCCGTAGGTGTAGCCGTTCTTCTCGCGCAGGTTCATGTTGATGCGACTGGAGAAGAGTCCGCCCAGGCCCAGGTTCATCACTTCGACCGGCACGTAGTCCGTATTCGAGCGGGACACGCCGACGTGGCCTATGCGGAGCGCCGTCTGCGGGGCTCCGGGTTTGTCCACGACGACGATGCGGCGCGCGGCCGCCGCCCCCACTTCGGGGCGCTTGGTGGACGGCGCGCTTCCCGTCCAGCCGCCGAAATATTTCTCGGCCAGTGCGCGCAGCTCCTTCTCCGTGATGTCGCCCGCGACGACGAGCGCGGCGTTGCCTGGGACGTAGCCGGCCTTCCAGAAATTCAGCATGTCGTCACGCGTCATCGCTTTCGTTGACTCCGTCGTGCCGAGTTCGTGGAAGCCGTAAGGGTGCTTATCGCCGTAGACGGCGTTATTGAAGACGCGGCCGGCGAGCGCGTTCGGGTTGTCGCGCTGCTGCTGTATGAGCGTCAGGCGCGTGTTGCGCACGCGGTCAATCTCCTTCTGCGGGAAAGAGGGTTGCAGCGCCACGTCCGCCATCAGCTCGAAGGCGGCGTCGGCGTTCTTCTTCAACGCGCTGACAGTGACGTTCGAGGCGTCGCTGAACGAGCCCGTTGAGAGTGACGCGCCGATCTGCGCGGCATCTTCGGCGAGTTGAATCGTCGAGCGTTTGTTCGTGCCTTCGTCGAGCATGTCCGCGGTGAAGGAAGCGAGGCCGGGCTTGTCCACCGGGTTCACCTCGCTCCCGCTGAGCACGGCCAGCCCGGCCGAGATCATGGGCAGGTTGTGCTGCTCCACGAGCAGGACCGTCAGGCCGTTGGCGAGCTTGAATTTTTTCGGGACCGGGAGCGACAGCTTCGAGGCGGACCCGGCCGCCGGCTGTTGCGCCCTCCAATCCGGCTCCTGCGAATTGCTGGCCGTCGGAGCGGCGGGCGTCGTCGCTGCCTTCTCCGCCTCGGCTGTCTTCGGCGGGTCGTCTATCACCTTCTTGCCTGGGACGCCGTAGACCACGACGCGCTTGTCATTGGTCAGCTTCTCCTGTGCCAGTTTCATCGCCGTCGCGGGCGTCACCTTGTCGTAGCGCGACAGGTCTTGCGCGAGGTAATTAGGGTCGCCCAGATAGTGATTGTATTGATTGAGACGGTCTGCAACGCCGCCGAAGCCGCCGAGCGTTTCGAGGCCGCGCACGATCTGCGTCTGAATCAGGTTGCGCGCGCGCTCAAGCTCGTCCGCCCTGACGCCCTCCTTGCGCACGGCCTCCAATTCCTCGTCAATCATCTTCTCCAGGTCTTCGGGCTTGACGTTGGGCTTGGCCGTGGCCGAGATGACGAAGATCGAGCCGAGCGCGGCGGACTGGTTGAAGGCCGTGACATCCTGCGCTATCTGCTTCTCGTAGACGAGCCGCTTGTAAAGGCGGCTGTACTTACCGCCCCCGATGATTCTCGCCAGCATGTCCGCCTCTGCGTTGCCGGGCTTGTAAATCGGGTCGGTGTGCCAACTCATGTAGACGCGCGGCAGTTCGACCTGGTCGGTGACGACCGCGCGCCTTTCGGCGGTGATGGGCGGCGTCACGGCGTCAATCTTCGGGACGGCCTCGCCCGCCGGAATCGGGCCAAAATATTTTTCGATGAGCGCCTTTGTCTTCGTCTTGTCAATGTCGCCGACGATGGCGAGGCTGGCGTTGTTGGGCGCGTAGTAGAGCTTGAAGAATTCGCGCACGTCGTTCAGGCGCGCGGCCTCTATGTCCGCGTGCGAGCCTATGACGACGGCGTAATAAGGGTGATTCTTGGGGAAGAGTTGATGATACATCCCCTCGTTGACCAAACCGTAGGGCTGGTTCTCGCGGCTCTGCCGGCGCTCGTTGCGGACCACGTCGCGCTGGTTGGCGAGGTTACGTTCGTCCAGCGTGTCCAGCAGATAGCCCATGCGGTCGCTCTCCAACCAGAGCGCCAGCTCCAACTGGTTCGACGGTAGGGTCTGGAAATAGTTGGTGCGGTCGAGGCCCGTCGTCCCGTTGATGTCGCTCGCGCCCGCGCCTTCCAGGAGCTTGAAGTGCGCGTCGTCGCCGACGTGCTTGGAGCCCTGGAACATCATGTGCTCGAAGAGGTGCGCGAAGCCCGTGCGCCCCTGCTTCTCGTTGGCCGGGCCGACGTGATACCAGAGGTTGACCGCGACGAGCGGCAGGCGATGGTCTTCGACTAAAATCACGTCGAGCCCGTTCTTCAGTTTGTACTTCTCAAAATTCAGCGTGGGCTGAGCCTGCGGCGCGTGTGAGCGCGGCGTCTCCGCACTCCTCTTTGTGGACTGTGCCAGCGCGGCGGTGCCCTGGCCCAGGATGACGGACAGGGACAGGAGCAGAGGAAGGATTCGACGAGGTTGTTTCATGGCGACAATTCTCCCTTACTAAGTCAAGTTTGAGATGGATGTCTGAAGTGGCGAGCCAGCGCCACTCTTTTAGTCCAAATCCCGCGGAAAAGCAATGCGGAACTTTGCGGGATGAATGATGAATTAAAAACGGATTGTCTTTGATTCATCCCGCAAAGTTCCGCATTCCTCATTTCCTTCCGTGTGCTATACTCCTGCCCAAAATCCACCGGGAAAGAGGAATCCATGAAACGCTACGCCACAGGAGTGTTGCTTCTCATCCTTGTGCTCGCCTGCGGGGCCGCGGGCCAGACCAGCAAACCTTTCACGATAGGCGAACTGTTGAAAGTGCGCCGTGTCGGCGACCCGCAGCTCTCGCCCGACGGCAAGTGGGTCGCCTTCACGATTACGGACATTGACAAGGTGGCTAACCGCGGGGTCAGCCAAATCTACCTGATGCCCGCGACGGGCGGCGAGCCCAAGTTGCTCGGCAGCGGCCTGCGCTCGAACACGCCGCGCTGGTCGCCCGACGGCAAAAAGCTTGCTTACCTGAGCGGCGGCCAAATCTGGACGATTGACGTTGCCTCCGGCGAGACGAAAAAGCTGACGGACATCGCGCTCGGCGCGGGCGAGCCCGTCTGGTCGCGTGACGGAAAGCTCCTCGCCTTCGCCTCAGACGTTTATCCCGACTGCACTACGAACGACTGCAACCGCCAGCGCGAGCAGGCGGCCGAAGAGAGCAAGGTCAAGGCGAAGACGATGGAGCGGCTACTCTTCCGCCACTGGAACGCCTGGAAGGACAACAAGCGGAGCCACGTCTTCGTCGTTTCGACTGACACGGGCGAGACGCGCGACCTGACGCCGGGCGACTGGGACGCGCCGCCCTTCAGCCTGGGCGGCCCGACGGACTACGCCTTCGCGCCCGACTCGCAGAAGCTGGCCTTCGTACGCAACACGGACAAGGTCGAGGCCGCCTCGACCAACAACGACATCTTCATAGTCCCCGTCACGGGCGGCGAGCCGACGCGCATTACTGGCACAAATATGGGCGCGGACACTTCGCCCATCTTCTCGCCGGACGGCCGCTGGCTGGCCTACCGCTCGCAGGCGCGCGGAGGCTTCGAGGCCGACGTTTGGAAACTGACGCTCTACGACCGCCAATCAGGAAAGTCGCGCGTGCTCGGCGAGAAGTACGACTTCCAGGTAGATAGCTTCGCCTTCTCGCCCGACTCGCAGAAGATCTATTTCGTCGCGGGCGAGCGCGGCCTGAACCCCGTCTACTCCATCTCGGTGGCCGACGGCCAGATGAAAAAGATCATCGCCGAGGGCTTCAACGGCGACGTGAATGTCAGCCACGACGGCTCAACACTCGTCTTCACGCGCAGCAGTTCCGTCATGCCGACCGAGATTTTCCGCGCCAACGCGGACGGGAGCAACGTGACGCAGTTGACGCGCACCAACGAGGCCATGCTTTCCGGCTTCGGCCTCAAGCCCATAGAATCCGTTGAGTGGAAGGGTGCCGGAGGCACCATGATTCACGGCTTCGTCGCTAAGCCCGCGAACTTCACGCCGTCGAAGAAGTGGCCGCTGCTCGTCCTGATTCACGGCGGGCCGCAATCGGCCTGGAACGATAACTGGGGCTACCGATGGAACCCGCAGGTCTTCGCGGCGGCCGGCTACGTCGTCTTCATGCCGAACCCGCGCGGCTCAACCGGCTACGGCCAGAAGTTCGTGGACGAAATCTCCGGCGACTGGGGCGGCAAGGCTTACACGGACATCATGAACGGCGTGGCCCACGTCCTCTCGACGAACGACTTCATTGACCGCGAGCGAGTCGGCGCGGCCGGCGCTTCTTACGGCGGCTACATGATCAACTGGATCGAGGGACACAACGACGACAAGCGTTTCCGCTTCAAGGCGCTCGCCTCACACGACGGCGTCTTCAACCTGACGAGCATGTACGGCGCGACCGAAGAGCTTTGGTTCACTGACTGGGAATTCAAGGGCACGCCCTGGACTAACCCGCAGATGTACGAGAAATGGTCGCCGCACATGTTCGTCAAGAACTTTAAGACGCCCATGCTCGTCATACACGGCGAGCTTGACTACCGCGTCCCCGTCGCGGAAGGCTTACAGCTTTTCACCGCGCTGCAACGCATGAACGTTGAAAGCAAGTTCCTCTACTTCCCAGACGAAGGCCACTGGGTCTTAAAGCCGCAGAACTCCGAACACTGGTACACGACCGTCCTCGGCTGGTTCGAGAAGTATCTCAAGCCGAACTCTTAGACCGATTGCGAATTAGGAGAAAGCGCTCAACAGAAAGAACAATTCAACTCTTAGCGCCTTTGCGGCTTTGCGTGAAACCGGTTTTCTCACGCAAAGCCGCAAAGGCGCTAAGAAGAGCTTGTCATTGTTCAGAGTTTCGCGTTCGGCGGTGTGAGGGTAAGCTGCCTGATGTAATTTAACGTGTCGGTTTCTGCCGGCACAGACCAGAGATGGTTTAAGTTAGAAAATGACTCAAGCCTCCCTCCGGCCCTCTCGAAGTATGTTCCACCTTCACTGCGTTTGAGAAAATGTACCTGTCTGGTTCCCGGCTTGAACACCTCGGGCAAGAGATGCGGCGCGAACGGGTCAACGAAAGGGCTTTCCTGAATGAGCAGGAAGTCAACTCTTATTTCAGGATACTTGAGGTTCCCCTTGAGCACTTCTATCACCCTGTAGTCCACCCCCTGCGCGGACGTAACGAAGCCGCTCCAGGAGTTGGGCGAGGGCTTGACCTCGGCAATTTCCGCGACCACCACTATCTCGGCGTCCCGCGCGAAGCGCCGCAACATCGCCTCATCTTCGTGCGAAGCGCCGGAGATGAATTGCCGTAGATGCCCGACCGTCTCCGCGTCGGCCGCCGTCAGCCCGTAGTGCTCGTCCGGGGTCACGCGGCTTTCGAGCTTGCCGTCAAGGCGGCTTTTTTCGAGGGGCCGTGTCGCCGGGTCGGTCTTGAGAAAGAGCAGGTGCCGCTTGCCGGGCTCGAATATTCGGGGCGAGAGGCGCGACGCCTTCAACTCTACGAACGGGACGCCGAATTCAATCCTGAAGCCGACGCCGAACTCGGTCGCCTTTGTCTCCCCTTTAAGAACTTCCGCCACCTTGTATCTGACATCTTGAACATTCGCGCCGGACTCTTCTTGTGGCCCGGCGCTCGTTCCACGCGCAAGACTTCGGCCACGACCACAAGCTCCGAGCTGAGCGCGAGGTAGTTCGCCCTCTGCCGCTCCTCTCTCGGGGCGGCGGTGATGACCGAAGCAGTCAACAACAGCAAAAGTAGTGTTAGGAGTTTCTTCATTTTTTCACCACCTGAACCTTCGTGATCTTCCATTCGTTTGAGGCGTTCTTCGTCCAGTATTCGGAGTGGGTAGCATAATCCACCCTGTATCTCGCGTCGCCTGTCGTCGAGACGATCAAGTTGCCTTTGGCGTCCGTCACAGGCCCTTCCGTTTTTACCGAGCCGCGCGCCGGAATCCCGACCCGTTTGCGGTAAACATTTTCAGCGTCAATGGCCGCCTGGTGAACGATCTCATACGCCTTCTTTTTGTCGCCGGCGGCGATGGCCGCCTTGGCGGCCTTGTTCGTCAAATACTCGTAAGCCTCGACTATCTCATGATAGATGATGTTGAGCGGCCTCGTCCCTTTCGATTTCGCGCTGAAGTTATCTACGTCGGCGTAATCTATGAGCGTTTGGCCGGAGGTGTTGGTTCTGGCGATGAAAGCCTGCCCCCAGGCCGGGTCGTCGTTCCTCATGACGTAGGCTTCGACGCGGTTGCTCAAGTCGCCGCAGATGCCGGCGATGCGATAGGCTTCGGCCGTCTTCGGCTTCGGGCTATTTTTGGCGACGGTAACACGCCCCGTGCTCTTGTCATAATCGAACTTGAGGCCCGTCAGTTGTTCCAGGTCTCTGAGGAACCTGTCCACTTCGTCGGGCGAGCCGGTGACGTACAGCTCAAGACCGTTCGGGTCGGTCAGGATCACGGGATTGTTGCGCGCGTAGGCATAGAGGTTAAGCCTTTGCGGGTCCGTCTTGCGCTGCGAAGTCATGGAGACAGGGTCCGGGCTGGTAAACCGCCCCATCGTTGAAGAGTAGTAACGATTAACGAAGTAGTCGAGCCCCGTCTCGGCGTCCCTCTCCTGCCCCGTGAACTTTTGACGAACGCCGTCCGCGTAATAACCCTGCTGCGGGGTCCGGCCTCCGGTGCCTGCGAAAATCTCTTCCCCGAAGGGCAGATAGTCGTGCCGCTTGATGCCGCCCAGGCTGCCCGTCCGATCAACCACCATGCGCGGCGTGCCCAGGTTATCGGTCACCAGCCACTGCACGTCCGCGCCGGGCGATGCGATGACCAGCAGTTCCTCTTGCCGATAGCCGTACTCCTTCTGCGGCGCGGTGGGCGCGGCCCCCGCCAGGTACTCCGCCACCACTTCGCCGTCCATGCCGTAGATTTGCCACCACTCAAGTCCGCCGGTGGAGCGACGCACACGATGCCCGTCGGCGTCGTAACTATAGCGGCTCACCGCGTTGCCGACATCATAGCTGGACGCCATCCGATTCTCGGCGTCATACGTCCGGCTGCCGTAGCCTGTGTACGTGTCATTAATCAGGTTGCCCGCCGCGTCATAATTCATCCGGGTATGAGACGGGTCGTTAGGGGCGTATGCCCTGTTGGTTGCCGGATCAACGTCGAGCTGTCCGCTCGGAGCGGCACTGCTGACATTGACGGCGACGTTGGTCGTGTAAGCCCCGAACCACTCGACGCCTTCCTTGACCATACGCCACTGGAAATTATAGGTGGCGGGCGTCGAAGGCGCTGTCACCGTGAAGGTGAAGGTGTAGTTCGAGCCGGGTGCGACCGCTGACGAGAGGTAGACGCGCCCCGTTCCCCACGTCCCATTATCCTGTGGGTTCTGCGAGCCGAGCTTGTAAAGGTCTGTCGTCCAGGTGGAGGTGCCGGAATTATTCATCGTCACCGAGACGGTATAATTCTGGCCCGCAGTCATCGTGGAGGGGACGGACTGTGAGACGAATGTCGCGCCGTTCGTCACGCCCGGAGCGCTGACGGTGGCGGTCGTACTGGCCGACCCCGTCAGGTTGCCGTTATCCTTGACAGTCAGCGTCACGGTGTACGTTCCGGCGGACGCGTAAGCATGAACGGGCGTCGCGCCCGTGCCGGTCGTGCCGTCACCGAAGCTCCACGTGTAGGTGGTAATGTAGCCGTCAGAATCATACGAGCCGCTGCCGTTGAACTGTATGCTCTGTCCCGTCTGGCCCGTGTAAGGCCCGCCGGGGACGGAGGCTGGAGGCTCGTTGCCGCCGCCGGGCTCGCACTCGAAGCAAATCTGCGGTTCGATGTCGCCCCGCACGTTCGTTTTATTATCCTTCTTCTCTTGCGGCGTCGGCGTCGGCGTCGGAGTCGGCGTCGCCGCCGGCTGTGCTTTTTTCTTCCCCTCCTGCTGTCCCGCCGTCAGGCTCGACTTAAGGATCGCGTGCGAACTGTAGATGTCATCGCGCGAATCGTATAACTTGAGGCTGCCCGGCACGGCGGATTCGTTGCCGAGAAGTTCCTGCCCGAAATTGCCTGCCAACATGAGACTGCTGCCGGAGATGTTGCCCGCCGACGCCAGTTGGCTGCTGGTGCGATTGCCGTAACGGTCGTAGCCGTAATTCTGCGCGAAGGAGTAAGTGTTCCCGTTACGGCGTTCGGTGAAGGACGTGACGCGGTTCAACTGGTCGTAGCCGTAAGTGCTCTGGAAGAAGTCGCCGCCGGGAACGTAGTGCTCTGTGCGCAGGATGTTGCCGTTATTATCGGCCCCGCTGCCGCCGTGCACGTAATTGGTGCTGTAATAGCTGGCGACCGCACCGCGATCCCAGGACCATTCGTCGGGATTGGAACTGAGGCGCACGTCGTAGAGCTGGCCGCGCACGTTGTAATGCAGTTTATGGTAGAGCGCGGTCGTTGTGCCGAACGTCTCGCGCGTCAGCCGGTTCGCTTCGTCGTAGACGATGCCTGTCGAGTAGGTGCGCTGCACGCCGTCGCCGATGTTGCCCCGGAAGTCGTTGGCACGCCCGGCGGCGTCGTAGGTGTAATTAACGGTCCGGCCGGAAGGGTAAGTTTGCGTCAGGACGAGGCCCGCATGGTTGTACGTGCGTTGCACCGTGTAGGTCGGACTCCACGCGCCGTTCTGGTAAAAGAGGCGGCGCTGGGTGAGCGGACGCCCCAGAGCGTCATACGAGTCAACGGCGAGATGCTCGATGGTCGTATTATTCTGCGCGCGTTTGTAATCGTGCCAGAATCGCATGCGCCCGTTGACCGCCCCGTCGTAATGGCGCTCGATTGAAGTCCCGTCAGAGTAATTGACCAACGTGTTACGGTTCATGGCGTCGTAAGAATAAGTGGCCGTGACGCCGCGCGCGTCGGTGCGCGAAATCAGGTTACTCTGCGCGTCATACGAGTAGGCGCTCGACCATTGGCTGTTGCCCGTCACCGCGTCGTAAAGGTTCAGCCCGCCGTTCGCGTCCTGCTCAGGATTCTTGGACCGAATCAGGCGCGCCAGCGAGTCGTACATGAAATAACGGCTCTGCTGCCCCTGCACGATTTTGCGCAGGTTGTTCATGGCGTCATAGGTGTACACGGTCGCGTAGTTGAGGATGCTCGGGTCCTCGACCATCCGCACCACCCTGCCGAACGCGTCCGTCAGGCTTTGTAAAGTTTTATTGGCCTGGTCGGTGGTCGTCGCGGTCAGTCCGAGAGTGCCCGTCGTGCTCGCGCCGTGGACGATGGTGATGAACGAGCCGTCCGGCTTGATCTCCCTCTTGACCCTGCCGAGCGCATCGAACTCGTAGGTCGTGCAGTAGCCGCACGGATTGACCGCGGCGCTCGGGGCCGAGACGCGGTACGGGTTCGAGCCTTGCGCGACTCTCCCCATCGAGTCGTAGATGGTGTCGCTGACAGACCAGGGGGCGGCCGTCAGGCCGTCATAATTGAAGACGCGGGAGGGACGGCCCAGGCCGTCGAAATACTGATAGGTATCGGTCTTTTGGGTGGCGTTCAGGGAGGTCTGCTCGCGAATGTAAGTGTTGCCCGCGCCGTCCCCGTAAGTGTAGGTCGTCGAGCCGCCCCCGCTAGGTCTGGTGACGACACGCTCCCTGTTCATTGCGTCGTACTGGTAGGTAGTCGTATACCCGTTAGCCTCCGTGGAAGACGTGACGAGGCCCGTGTTGAAGTCATAGCGGCTGCTGGTGACAAAGGGCGTGTTGGAGCTGTAAGCGCCCGAAGGGTCCGGCACGGGCGTGGTCGCGGCGGTCCCGTAGGCATAGGTATTTCGTGGAATGCCGTCGGAGAACGAGTCCGCGTAGCTAACGGTCATCTGGCGGCCGAGCGCGTCCGTCGTGGTGACGACGCTGCCGCACTGGTCGTACTGTGAATGCGACTCAAGATACCCGCCCGTCGTGTCCAGCCAGATGCTCGTCGTGGTTGGATTCCCGCGTATCGTCGTGCCTGGATCGCTCCACCCCGGGATGCTGCCCCCGTAGGCCGTCAGCGCGTACTCGTCATAGCGTATTTGCGTGTAGGCCACCATTGCCCCCGTGCCGTTCCGCAGAATCTTGGTGGCTGGTAGTCCGAGAATGTTGCGGTTGTAGTAAGCCTGGTTGGTGTTATCCAGAAAGCTCAATTCCAGGCTGCGGACCAGCGCCCCGGTGGGCATCGAAGTGATGGCGTAGTTCTGGGCTGTGTACTGGTCTGTGGTCGTGTATCCGTACTCGTTGGTAGTTATCGGATTCTGGTGCGCGTCATAGCTGTAAGTGGTGGTCTTAGCCAGCGCAGTGCTTCCGGTATCGAGTGTCAGCTCCACCTCTTTTGCTATTCGCTGGTTGCGATGGGCCGTGTAGTTGCGCGAGCCGGTGATGGGAAACGGTGACGCGTAGGTGGTCGAATCCATGACCCACTGCGTCAGCTTACGCCTGAGCATCGCGCCCCCTTGCGAGGCGGGCGCGAAGAGACGCTCGTCGTAAGCCATCCCGTTGCGCGCGTCGTCGTACCCGAACTGGACATAGACGGCGTTAAAATTGCCGTGCGGCGCGGGGATGAAGTTGTGCAGGTAACGCTCGGAGCGAGTCAAATCAGGATTGGTCGTCTCCACCCAGTACAGATTGCCCGTGCCGGTCAGCACGCGATACTGCCACAGCGCCTCGCCGCCGGTAGTTCCCGTCGCGCTGACGCGACGTTGGGTGACGCCGCGGTTGGCTTGCTGGTAAGGCCCGCTCTGGTAGCCCAGGGGCTTGACCTGACCATAGACATAACTCTCATAACCGCCGGTCGGATAAATTATCTTATCTATCTCACCATAGATGTTGTAGCTGAATTTATAACTGCTCCCGTTAGGCAGCACTATCTCCGCGAGCACGACAGGATTGAACACCTGGTTGGGGCCGAGGACAAACTCCATCGTCGCGTCGCCCGATTCAGTCGAAGTAAAGAGGCGTGAAGCCACAGGCCCCTGCGGGTAATTGCCGCCGGCAGGATTAGTCGGCGGGCTCGCGGGATTAGCGAGGTAGTAGTCGCTCACGTTGCGCAACTGTTGGTCGGGGTTCGTCGGCGTGATGACACTCTCGCCCGTGTTCGGGTCTCGCAGATACCTCCAGCGGAACGTGTAAACGGCGGTCGTACCGTTGACGGCCGGGAGGCTGTATTGAATATCGGCGCGTCCCGCACTGCCGAGGGGCGGCTGCCCGATACGACGGCCCACCGTATCCATCCAGTCCCACTGCCCCGTGGAAGTGTTGTAACTGAAATTTTGTGTGTTGCCGTTGCGGTCAATGAATTGGGTGAAGCTGCCGCCGAGGACGTAGCGCGTTCCGTCCGGCAGGTAGAGGGTCGCTGTAGACGTGTCGTAGCGCAGACGCGACCCGTCAACCGCATAAAAGACGCCCGCCGTATCAACGGCCCCGCTATAGGCCACGTCGCTTTTACGCAATTCGTGCGACGAGCCGTCCGGCATGTGAATATACATGCGCCTGATGCGGTAGGGCGGTTGAGTCGAGTTACAGGGGAGACAGATGGGCTGCCCGTTAAAGTTCCACACGTCGTTGGCGTCCGGCCACTCGATGGTTGGCACACTCAAACTGCTAGTCCATCCCGCCGCGGAGCGTTCGGCATACTTAGGCTCCGTTGCGGTCTCCCAGAACCCCCCGTACATATCAATCGAGTTCATATACTTGATGCGCCACACCTTCGACGAGTAATAGAGCGAAATCGGCAGACTGGCTTCACCGCGCCCGAGGTACGCTCGCAGCGGTATCTGCAAACTCATGCCGAGAGTCGAAGGGTCAACCGAGGCGCTGCTGCGCAGCGCCGAATTGACTGTGTTCTGAGTGTACTGGACGTTCTGGCCGTAGACCGGCGCGGTCCACATGAGGGCGCAGCAGAGGGCGACAAATAGCGCGGCGAACCTCAAATCCGCATAAAAACGACGGCTGATAGACACAGGAAGACAGAAGAGAGGGCGAACACGGTGAGTCATGAGGACAGCATCTCCTTATTAGATTATTGTAGCCACTCCTTCTCTCGGAAGAGGCGGCCGATTTAATTAGAAATGAATTCTTAACTCGGAAAGCTAACGAAGTTAAGGATTCGCCAGCGACAAAGCTCCTGAGGAGAACGAAAGCACCTTACCCTTGCCGGGAAAAGATGTCAAACACGAAGCCCCAGCGTCTCTTCATTCCCGGCAAGAACTCAGGAACCACGAAGGGACGCGAATCGAGAATAGAGACCTTGGTGCCTCTTCGTGTCGCTTCATGGCTCGTATTTTTGCGGGAGAATTTGGCAAACGCAATCTGACTATTTACTCCTCTCCTCACTCGTGCTATTTTGTGCCACTCTTGCCTTAGTAAATCGGTCGTCGCGTGCGGGTGCCTGTCTTCCTTCCTCTCGGATGCCGCGCGTTCTGGGCCGCGTCGTAACAACTCCTCGTACTGACATCAATCCATCGCTCGCGGCCTAAGGCTTCGCGGCTCGGGCCATGTTCGATTCTTTCCAAATGGAGGTTGGCCTCATGACAAAACAGGCTCACAGAATCTTCTCCACTCTTTTCTTAACGTTCGCAATCTGCCTTGCTCCGCTCTCCTCGCTGGCCTCCGACTTCAAGCGCGAAGTCATCTACCAGATCATCACCGACCGCTTCTTCGACGGCAGCTCGACCAACAACAACCCCTCCCAGAGCTCTGGCCTTTACGACTCCACGAAGACGAACTGGCGTGCCTACTGGGGCGGCGACCTGCAAGGGATTCAGCAAAAGATGTCTTACCTGGCCGGCATGGGCGTGACGGCCATCTGGATTTCGCCGCCCGTTGACAACCTCAACGCCAACATCCCCGACGGGGGCGGCAACCCCACGGCCTCTTACCACGGCTACCAGGGTCGTGACTTCAAACGCATCGAAGAACATTTCGGCGACACGAGCAATTCCTGGACGCCGTTCGACAACCTCGTCACGGCCGCGCACGCCGCCGGCATCAAAGTGATCGTTGACTTCGCGCCCAACCACTCGACGCAAAACAACGCGGGCGAATACGGCGCGCTCTACGACAACGGCACGCTCCTCGGCAACTACACCAACGACACCAACGGCTATTTCCATCACAACGCGGACATCTCCGGCGGCGGCTGGGACGACCGCTACCAGACTCAGTACTACACACTCTTCGGCCTCTCGGACGTTAATCAGGAGCACGCGACGATGGACGCGTACATGAAGGCCGCGGCCAATCTCTTCCAGCAGCACGGCGCGGACGGCTTCCGCATAGACGCCGTCAAACACTTCGGCTGGGGCTGGCAGTACAGCTTCGCCAACGCCATCTACACCTACGGCGATAGCTTCCTCTTCGGCGAGTGGTATCAGGGCACGACTTCCGACCCGCTCTATCACGACTCCTACAAGTTCGCCAACAAGAGCGGCATCTCGCTCCTGGACTTCCCGCTCAACACGGCGATTCGGAGCGTCTTCGCCTCGAACGCGAACTTCTCGACCATTGACTCGGTGATTACGGCGGAGGGCGGCAACTTCACCTGGAAAGACGACCTCGTCACCTTCATAGACAATCACGACATGGCGCGCTTTCTCTCCGTCAACAACAACAACAACCGGCTGCACCAGGCGATGGCCTTCGTCCTCACGTCGCGCGGCATCCCGTGCATCTACTACGGCACGGAGCAGTATCTGCACGACGACACGAGCGGCGGCACGGACCCGTACAACCGGCCGCAGATGGTTAACTTTTCCACGAGTACGACCGCGTACCAACTGACCAACAAGCTCTCCACGCTCCGGCGCAACAACCCCGCACTCGGCTACGGCTCGATGGCACAGCGCTGGATTAACAACGACGTGTACATCTACGAAAGAAAGTTCTTCAACAGCGTCGTCCTCGTCGCCATCAACAAGAACGAGACTTCGTCTTACAACATCACCGGCCTGAACACGTCGCTCCCGGCCGGCAACTACTCGGATTACCTGACCGGCCTCATCGGCGGCTCAAGCATTACGGTCAGCTCAGGCTCCGGCGGCAACAACCCTGTCTCCAATTTCACGCTGCCCGCGCACACGGTCGCGGTCTGGCAGTACGTGGAGGGTCCGACCACGCCGCAGGTCGGCTCAATCGGGCCGACATTGGGGCAACCGGGCGTCAAAGTCACCATCGGCGGCAAGGACTTCGGCTCGACAACCGGCACAGTTAAATTTGGCACAACGACGGCGACGGTCGTCTCCTGGTCGCCGACGAAGATCGTCGTCAACACTCCCTCCGTGACGAACGGCAACTACAACGTCACGGTCACGAACTCGTCGAGCCAGGTCTCGAACGGCATACAGTACACCGTGCTAAAGGCCAAGATGATTCCCGTGACCTTCACCGTTTACAACGCGTCGCCGACCTCCACGGGCGATTACATCTTCCTGACCGGCGACACGGTCGAGTTGGGCAACTGGAGCACGACCTGGGACGGGGCGGTCGGGCCGATGCTGACGCCGAACTACCCGACCTGGTTTCTCAACGCGAGCGTGCCGGCCGGGCAGACGATCCAGTTCAAGTTCATCAAGATCGCCGCCAACGGCTCCGTCACCTGGGAGGCCGGTTCAAATCACAGTTACAACGTGCCATCGAGCGGCGTCGGGTTCGTCAACGTCAACTGGCAGTATTAGAGCTGCCCTTTCAACATCCTTCGCGGTTCTTTTGCGCCTTTGCGTCTTTGCGTGAGAAAATCAGCCTCACGCAAAGGCGCAAAGGCGCGAAGGGTTGAATCAAGATGAAGCGGCTCTCGGTCGTTATCTGTCTCCTTCTGATGTTGGGCTTTCAGGTCCTTTATGACCAAGCCTGCCTGGCACAATCTCAGACCGCGCCCAAGTCGAAGGCCGAAATGCTGAGGAAATACGTCGGCCGTTACGGCCTTGAGGTCGGCATCATTCCCATCTCCACGCTCGACGTGACGCTCGAAGGCGAAACGCTCTGGGTCAAGCCCTCGGTCGTCAAAAAACGAAAGCTCATACAGAAAACGCGCTCCCGCTTCCTCGACGAAGTCGAAGGCACCAGCTACGTTTTCAACAAAGACGCGGACGGCAACTACTCCTCGCTCACCTTCGAGTACGAGGGCAGCCAGTACACCGCGCAGCGCGTCGTGCTGCCCCCGCCGAATCTCAAAGGGAACACGACTTTCCGCCTACAGGGCTACGCGGACGCAAGCATCGTCGCGCTCGCCGGCACATTCAACAACTGGGACCAGTCGCAACTCGTCTGCAATCGCGAGAGTACTGAGTGGGTCTGCCGCGTTGACCTTGAGCCGGGCGAGTACACTTACAAATTCATCGTTGACGGCAACTGGGTCTTAGACCCGAACAACCCGAACACCGTCGAGGACGAGGCAGGCAACACCAACAACGTGCTCGTCAAAAAGTAGAATTGGCACACATGAAGAAAGAACAACTGACGGACCTTGACCGCCTGGCGTTGCGCGAGCGCCCGGAAGGGCAGCCCATCATGCATCAGGACTGGGGCAAGCTCCTCTTCATGCACTGGCGCATGGACGAGGAACACCTGCGTCCGCTCATCCCCGAGCGGCTGACGATTGACACCTTCGACGGCTCCGCCTGGGTCGCCATCACGCCGTTCACGATGTGGGACATACGCGCCTTCCCGCCGTACCTCCCACCCGTGCCCGGTTTGAGCAGCATGCACGAGCTGAACGTGCGCACCTACGTTCACCTGGACAAAGTTCCCGGCGTCTGGTTCTTCTCGCTCGACGCCAACAGCTCCGTGGCCGTGACGACCGCGCGCATGTTCTTTCACCTCCCCTACTACACCGCCGAGATGACGCTTGAGCAGGACGAGGAGACCATCATCTATTCTTCGCGGCGCACAGACACAGACGCGCCTGCGGCGGAACTCGACGCGACCTGGCAGACAGGCGAAAAGCTCCCTTACTCGCACCCTGGCTCGCTGGAATTTTTCCTGACCGAGCGCTACTGCCTTTACGCCGCTCACAAACAGAAGCTCTACCGCGCTCGAATCCATCACGAGCCCTGGCCGCTTCAGAAAGCCTCGCTCTCATCACTCGACTCGACCATGCTCGAATCTCAAGGCATCCCGACGCCGAAGGGCGCGCCGCTCCTACACTACGCCGAAGAGATCAGCGTGGACATCTGGCCGATAGCGGAATGCTGAACCGACAATCGCGGAAGAAGGCCGCCGGGTAAGGACAGTCACGGCGGCCTTCTCGTTAAACGTCCGGCCGGAAAGCAAAGGGGCTAGGAAACCCCTTTGGGCCAATTTCCCGCCGGACGTTGCGCGGGGTGAGGAGTCACCATCAAGGGCTGACGCAGCATGCGGACGGACGCATGGCGCGAGTTTGCCCCGGCTCGTTGTTACGTAGATGGAGTGAAATTCAGGCACACTTCGGCCGACACGAGGACGCCCTGAGCAACTCGCCTGATTTCACGGATACTGAGAGGTCTGGAGCACGAGAAGGAAGGGCTTCTCGTCAACTCAGCACATTTTTATCGGGAGCAATCCGGGAGCAAGAATTGTGATCGGGAGTAAGGAACGGGCGCAGAGTACACCCGCACGTTGGGCCTGTCAACCTAAATTTTCGTCCTCGATTTTTGCTTCAGAAAATGAAGAAGCGGGGGCGAAAGTCGCACCTTCACCCACCCGCTTTTCGCCTGACAAGAAATCTGTAGTTATTTAAATCACGTAAACTTAAGGGCTACCGTCCCGCTGCCCACTGATGTGCCGCTCGACTAAATCAGCGAGCCGATTAAGGCGTTCGTCCGTCTGCTTGAACCGCTTGTCCGTCTGCCTAAACCGCTCGTCCGTCTCCTTGAACCGCTCGTCCGTCTCCTTGAACCGTTCGTCTGTCTGCCTGAACCGCTGGTCTGTCTCCTCGGCGAGCCGATTCAACCGCTCGTCGCTTTGCCTGAGCCTCTCATTAAACTGCTCTTCGTTTCGCCTGAGCTGTTCAGTAAAACGCTCATCAATTTGCGCGAGTCTTTCATTAAAACGCTCGTCGCTTTGTGTGAGCCTCTCGCTTAAGCGCTCGTCGGTTCGCGTGAGCTTTTCTGACAAAGCTTGAATCGCGGTGGTAGCAATTTGGATGAACTCCGATTGAGTCTCGGCGTATGCTTGCAAACGAGCGTCAGTGCTTGCCTGGCTCTGTAGCAGGAATTCAATGGCCCGCTCCATCTCTTCGCCTGTCATTCCTCGTCCCCTTTCTTCTTGAACTGGCGCTCGACTGTTTCAAGCGTCAGTTGAGATGTAGGGTGGCAAGCGCAGACTATTACCGGGTGGGGTTGAATGTCAATTAGTCCTTTCTGAATTTCACTTCTGCATTCTTCCCAGCGGGCCGTTCGGGTCGAGCACATCTTTGAGGGCGCTCAGGGGGATGACGACTTCGTGCGGGCCGGCGGCGTAGGAGGCGACCTGGTAGGGGTCGAAGTTGATTTCGAGACCTTTGGGGGAGAGATTCCAGCTTCTGTAATTCTCCTCCTTCGGGCCTGCGCCTTCGCGAATCCAATCGGTGTCGGGGTCATCGCCGGACATCTCTCCGCGGATCTGCTCGGTGAGGTCTTTGATGGCGTAGTCGGAGACGACCTTCAGGTAATCAGAGTTCGGTTTGAAGAGGTCCGCGAGTTTCAGTTCTTTGCCCGTGCGCAGGTCGTAGTTGAAGGTAATAGTGTTGTGATTCGGGTGGGCCGCGCCCTCGCCGAAGGTGCTGATGCCGAAGGCTACGCTGACCAGGTCGTTCGTCGCGAGAGTGACGACGTACGATGAATCGTAATAGCTCCCCGCGGGCCCCATGGGCTTTTCGTAGGTTTTAAAGTTGCCCCTGAATTCGGTGACTCCGCTCGTGACCATCTTCAACAGCTCGCGGTTCATTTTAGCCAGGCGCGGGTCACGGGCAGCGCCAGCGGCCTGCGGGTAGCGGGCTTTGACCGTGTACCTGAAACGCCTGTTGGCCGCTCTTATCTGCCTGGGCACGAATTTGACTGCCGCGCTGCCGCGTTGCGAGGCGTAAGAAATGGCGGAGGCCGGGGCCGCCGCAACGATGCCGCCCACGACGAGCGCGATTGAAATGATTGCTGGAAAAAATCTCCTCATGTTTGTCCCCTGCTGATTATTCTTTACCGCCTGCGTCAGACGGGCCTTTCGGGCGGCGGCACGACGGCCGTGAACTCCTGGCCGAAGCGGCGCGCGTAACCGTTCGTCAACTCCTCGACGCGCTCAAGCCGTGGCGAGCGGACGACGAGGCCGACGTGGTAACTCCGCTTGACGCGGTAGACGATCTCCTCGTCCGTGTAGCCTGCGGTATCGGGCTCCTCCTGACGCGCAAGCGACAATACGATGCCGCCGTACTCCTTGCGCGGCTTCGGCAGCTTGTAAGAATTGCCGCCGCGCGCCAACTCAATTTTGGCCCACTCGCGCCAGATGTTGATCCCACTCGCCGCCTCCAGACTCTCCGCGATATACGCGCCGCCGACGCGCGACGCGATCTCCAGAAAGTAGAACTCGCCGTCCGCCGCGCTCTTAATAAATTCGGCGTGGGTCGCGCCGTGCGTTAGACCGAACGCGGCGATTAATTTGCGGTTGAGCTTGAGCAGTTTCCGCTCATCATCGGAGCCGTGTTTGACGGTGCGCGAGATGAAGACGCCGCCCTGGTGCGTCACGTCCATGGGGGGCCGCCCGTAGCCGCTCGCGCCCGCGAAGACCACGCGCCCGTTGTTGATGAGCGAGTCAACGTGGAAGACTTCGCCCGCGACGTAACGTTCGAGCAAATAATAAGGCGAGCGCTCGCGCAAATTCTCGCGCGCGTCCAACTCGTCAATCGTACGCCAGACGCGCTCCGAGTCTTCCAGTTTCTTGATGCCTATGGCCGACACGTCAGAGCGCGGCTTCATCACCCACGGCGTGGGCACGCGCCCCATGTATTGGCCCAGGTCCTCGTAGTTGAGCACGTGCACGAAGTCCGGCACGGAAATCCCCGCCGCCCGCGCCTTGACGCGCATCGTCAGCTTGTCGCGGTAGACGCGCGCCTCCGAACTCGTCATCCCGTCGAGGCAGAGCTGTTCGCGTATGAGCCCGGCGGTGATCACGTCGAACTCTTCGAGGGCGGCGACGAGGTCTATCTTCTGCGGCCGCGCGAGCTGGCTGACCGCGTAGACGTAAAGCTCCGGCGGGGCGTCGTTCGGCACGACGATGATGTCATCCAGGCTCTCGCGCGGCCAGTCTTCCGGCAAGAGCTTCTCACGCGTGACGAGGATGACGCGTGCGCCCTGTTGCTTGCACTCGCGCATGAACTCTGCGCCCTTGAAGTAGCTCGCCAGGCAGACGATTGTCCGCTGGCGCGCGTCCTGTTCGCTCATTAGCCCTCCGCCTCCCTACTCATCGCCGGCATCCCTTTGCACGCCCGTGCCCGCGCCCGGTCCTAAAACCGTGCTCATTCCGGCATTCTCTTCCACACCCGTCGGCGCGTCCGACTCGCTCGCCTCGCCCCGCTCCTCCTCGCGCTCCGGCTCCTCGCTAACGTCGCCGCCCTGTTTTCGTGTCTCCATTGATCTCCGATTCCAATCTGACGGAATTTTGATTAAAGCAAGTCGCGTCACGTTTCGACGAACGCGAGCGGGTGGCTATTGTAGCCGCTCTCATGCTTTCATGTCTGCTTTTGACCCTGAATGGGTCGTACATGATAGCCGGGGGCAAGCAAACGCGAGTTTGCGCCGCCCCCGGTCAGACGTAAAAACATTCCGACCCTGAAGGGGTCGCGCCTCAACGTAGAATGTGCGACCCCTTCAGGGTCGGAAAATCGTTGGACGCAATCTTCCGGGGGCGGCGCACTGTCGTGCTTGCCCCCGGCTATCATGTTTATCCCCTCCGGGGATTTTTAAAATAACCCTAGAACTCTATGTCCTCGAAGTTGTCAATCTGCTCCAGGGCGGCGACTCCTTCCTGCGCGACCTTCGGGTCGAAGTTCCGCAGCTTGCCGAACTTGAGCCCGGTCAGTTTCTCGACGTGTGTGACGGGAACCTGGTAGGTCCGAAACTGGCCGAAGACGAATTCGAGGTCCGTCAGGAGGTTCGCCTGGCTGAGCATGTAGGCCGTGGCGGAAAGCTCGCCCGTCTCTTCTTTGACCATTACGACCACTTTCCAGAATTCGCGCGGGAGCAGCGTGCCGCGATAGGCGCGGTCGTCCGCGCGGAAGATTGGGCCAGTGAAGACCGTGATCTTCAACTCGTGCGCGCCGGCGTTGTCCAGGATGTATTCTTCGAGGTCGTTCCAGACCTTCTGGTTGAAATCCTTGTGCTGCGGCGAGCTGTTGGTGTAGTGGAAGGTATCGTCGTTGGCACGCTTCGCCTGGCTCCCCCAGACGGGGTCCAGCCGGCGAACCAGATGGCCGCGGTCGAGGTCGTTGTCGCTGTAAAGCTCGTTGCCCACCTGCGCCGCCTGCGGGACTCTAGGGTCGAACGTCCAATTGTCCTTCGACCTCGGGATGAAACGCAGGTCGTTGCCGTCCACGTTGACGGCCGTGTAGATGGCGAACTTTCTCTTCTTACTCAGGACGAGCGAAAAGTGCTCGTAGTTGAGCACGCTCTTCATCTTCCCCGCCGGCTGCGAGGCGACCTTGAGGGCGTCCTGTGCCATTTTCCTGGTCATGGTCGGGAGCGACACGCGCCGCGCACCCGCCCCCAGAAAGTCCGCCTTGTAGCCCTCGCGGTCCTTATAGTTCTCCACGCCTGGGGCCGCTTTCACCGCTTCGGCCGCGGGCTTCGGCCGCGTCTTCGGGAGCTTCGGGACGGCGACCTGAAGCTTCAGCCGGCGCAGCGCGCGCAGAAGGGTTTCCGCCTTGACGGCGAAGTTGCTGCGCTGGAAGCGCCCGCCGAAGTGTAGGCCGATGGCCTCGCCGGTCGCGATGTCTATGACGGCCGAGCCGGAGTTGCCGCCCAGGGTCGAGCAGTCGTGCGTGAAGATGAAGTCCGAATCGTTGAAGCCAGTGATGGTGCCGGGGGCGAGGCGCTTGACCTCGTAGATGTCGCCGAAGACTTTGACCATCGCGTCGAAGTCGTTGCGGTCGTCGCGCGCGGGGTAGCCTATGACGGCGACGAATTCCCCGCTCGCGCGCTTACGCGTCGAGAGCGGGATGGGAGCCGGGAGCCTGCCGTGCTTTTCCAGTTGGAGCACGGCCATGTCGGGCTTCGTGCCGCCCAATTCCTCTATGAAGAGCACCTTCTCGAAGCTCGCCTCGAAGACGGAGTTTTGTTTGTACTCCTCCTTGAAATCTATGCGCGAGCGTATGAGCCTGCCCTCCGGGTTGAGGCTGAAGGCGAACTTCTTGCCCTTGCGCTCGGCGAAGAGCATCGCGACGTGACGGTTCGTGACGACCACGTTCTCGGCGACCATCCAGCCCGTCCCCACCCAGTCGTAGCTCGGGTGCTCCATCAGCTCTATGCGCCCAACCGACTTGATGGCGCGCTCGATCTTAGACTTCGTCGGGAAGAGCCTGGTCCGCCACTCATCCGAGGGCGGAACCTCGAAGGTGTTGTTTTTGACGAGCAGGACAGGGCGGCCAAAGAGTAGGATGATGGCCTCGGAGAGCGGGCGCGTGGCGAAGTTTTCCGCGGGCCGCCCGCCCGCGATGGCCTTGCGCAAAGTGGCGTTCTTGACGTTGAACTCGTCTGCGCGCGGCAGTCCTACTTCCGACTCGACACGGGATTTTATCTCCTCGACCAGAGGCTTGTCGCCCAACACGGATTCGATTTGTGAGATGTGCATGGCAGCTCCTTTAAAGAAGGGGGAGGACTAAACGCGCGCGCCGCATAAAACCACACGAAGGCTGTTTCTCGTATCTCTCTGTATGGCGCGCGTGGTCCGTTACGTCTCTTTTCCGTCATCAATTCACGCGGGCAGTTTACGGGCTGGTTTGCGAGGAGTGGCCGCGTCTCGTGAATTACGCGGGCATTGTATCACGCCCGCGAAGGCGTGAGCGCCGGACAATTTTACAAAGAAAGTCTCACACCAGACCCCGCGTTTAATGTATAAGTGTGGAGCACCCGATGATTTTTCGTAGCCCCTACAGAGAAGTGACCATCTCCGAGCAGCCGCTCGCGGAATTTGTGTTGCGGCGCGCAGCGGATTTGCCGGACAAGCCCGCGCTGATTGACGCCGCGACGAATCGCGCGATGACTTACGGCGAACTGGCCGAAGCCGTGCGGCGCGTGGCCGCGGGGCTGCACGCGCGCGGCATGCGAAAGGGCGACGTACTCGCACTCTTCAGCCCGAACTTAATGGAGTATGCAGTCGCCTTCCACGCTGTCGCCACGCTCGGCGGCGTCGTCACCCCGGTCAACCCGCTTTACACGGCCCCCGAAGTCGCGCACCAACTGAAGGACGCGGGCGCAAAATTCCTGCTGACGATTCCGCCGCTCGTGGATAGGGCGCTCGAAGCGGCCGAGGGGACGAGCGTCGAGGAGGTCTTCGTTTTTGGCGAGGCGGAGGGCGCGACGCCGTTCAGTACGCTGCTTCAGAATGAAGGAATCATGCCGGAAGCGGAAATCAACCCGCGCGAAGACCTGGTCGCCCTCCCCTATTCGAGCGGGACGACCGGCGTGGCGAAGGGCGTGATGCTGACGCACTACAACATGGTCGCCAATTTGTGCCAGCTACAAGACCACGACCAGACCTCCGAGCAGGACACGCTGATAGCCATCCTCCCCTTCTTCCACATCTACGGCATGAACGTCGTCATGAACTTGGGCCTCTCCAAGGGGGCGACCATCGTCGTCATGCCGCGCTTCGAGATGGAACAATTCCTGACGGCGATGCAGACCTACGAGGTGACGCGCGCCCACCTCGTGCCGCCCATCATCCTGGCGCTGGCGAAGCAGCCCGTGATTGACGATTACGATCTGTCGAGCCTCAAGCTCATCATGTCCGGCGCGGCCCCGCTCGGCGAGAGTTTGACGGCCGCCTGCTGCGAGCGCCTGAACTGCGTCATCAAACAAGGCTACGGCATGACCGAAGCGAGCCCCGTCACGCACATGTGCGGCGAAGACCCGAAGGGCATCAAGTACGGCTCGGTCGGCGTGTGCATCCCGAGCACGGAGTGCAAGATTGTAGACCTGGAAACGGGCGCGGAGTTGGAGCCGTTGCAGGAGGGCGAACTCTGGGTGCGCGGCCCGCAGGTGATGAAAGGTTATCTCAACCGCCCCGAAGCCACCGCGCAGACGGTTGACGCGGACGGCTGGCTGCACACGGGCGACATAGGCTACGCCGATGCGGACGGCCATTTCTTCATCGTTGACCGCGCCAAAGAGTTAATCAAGTACAAAGGCTTTCAGGTCGCGCCGGCAGAGCTTGAGGCCGTGCTCCTGACGCACCCGGCCGTGGCGGACGCCGCCGTCATTCCGAGCCCGGACGAAGAGGCCGGCGAAGTGCCGAAGGCTTTCGTAGTGCTCAAAGGGGAGACGACCGAGCGCGAATTGAAAGAGTTCGTCGCCGCGCGCGTAGCCCCACACAAAAAGATTCGCCGGCTCGAATTCATAGAGCAGATTCCCAAGTCGCCGTCGGGTAAAATCCTGCGCCGCGTCTTAGTCCAAAGAGAAAGGAAATAGACCAGAGAATGTCACCCGAAGATATTTCAAAAGGAGTCAAAGCCTACTTCGCCGCCATCCGCGCGATGGACGCGGAGGCTTGGGTCGCGACCTTCGCGCCCGACGCGGTGACCTACGACCCCGTGGGCGCCCCGCCGACCGCCGGCCACGCCGCCCTGCGCCAGTTCTTCGACGGCATCGCCGGGGCGTTCGAGAAGGTGAGTTTTGTCGAAGACCACGTCTTCATCGCGGGTAACGGAGCCGCCGTCAAGTGGACGGCCCACGGCCGCGGCAAGAACAAGCGCGACGTGCGCTTCGAAGGCATAGACATCTTCGACTTCAACGAGCAGGGGCTGATTCAAACCATCCGCGCCTATTGGAACCCCGCCGAAGTGATGATGCAACTTCAAGGGTAAAAAAAGTGATAAGTGATGAGTGATAAGTGATAAGAAAAAGAAAGACGGTTTTTACTCATCACTTATCACTCATCACTCATCACTCATCACTTTCTTCTTGACGCTGTTTCTCCTGCCGTTCTATCTTCGCTCACGTTAATCCGACTAGCCACTTCCATTCTTGCGGGGTTTATTTCGATATGTCGTCGCCACTCGCGGTCGAGCGCCCGGCGTGGGCCATTCCCGGCTACCTTGAGACACGCGAAAACCATCTGACCGTTGACGGCGTGGACGCGCTCCAACTCGTCTCCGAACATGGCTCGCCGCTCTACGTCTTTTCCGAGCGGCGCATACGCTCCAACATCGAGCGGCTCAAGCGCGCCGCCGAAATCGTCAACCGCCCGGTCCGTTTCTGCTATGCCTCGAAGGCCAACTCCAACATGGCCGTGCTGCGGACGGTGCGCGACTCCGGGATTGACATAGAGGTCAACAGCGGCGGCGAGCTTTACAAGGCGTTGCGCATAGGCTTTCGCCCCGAACAGATCATCTTCAACGGCACGAGCAAGACGGACGCGGAGTTGGACGAAGCAGTCACGGCCGGAATCCACGCGATTAACGTAGACTCGATTTACGAAATCGAGTTGGTCGAACGGTCGGCCCAACGCACAGGCAAACGCGCCAACGTCGCGCTCCGCCTCACTCCCGAAATTGGCACACGCTCGCACCTAGGGTTGCAGACCGCGCTCCTGACTTCAAAATTCGGCATCTCTTATTCCGACGTTCTCGACGCTTTCCGCCGCGGGCTACAGCACCCGGAACTCGTCAACATCCGCGGCATACACATACACGTCGGCTCGCAGACGCCCGACGTGGAGCCTTTCGCCGAAGCCTTCAAGGCGATGTGGGAACACCTCGTCACGCTCCACCGCGAGACGGGCCACACGCTGGAACACATCAACCTCGGCGGTGGGATTCCCGTCAACTACCTCCGCGACCCCCTCATCGCGGACCAACTCCCGGAGCATGAACGCGACATGCTCGGCGCCGACCTTGAGCCATCGGAAGTGCTGGCCGAAGCGCTCAGAGTCGCGCGCGAGTCGGCGCGGGCTGCGGACGCGGAGCACTTGCTTGACCGCGTGACGATTCTTCTTGAACCCGGCCGGAGCATCATCGCCGACGCGGGGCTGGTCCTGACGACGGTGCGCAACATCAAGCGCAGGCCGGAGACAAACGACGTGTGGCTGCTGACGGACGCGGGCTACAATTTGCTGCTCTCCATGAATAATTATAAGTGGTACTACCACCTCATCTCAGCGTCGCGCGCCGCCGCCGCACCCGACACGGACTACAAAGTCGCCGGGCCGCTCTGCGATTCCGGCGACGTGTATTTCGACATAGAGCGCGAGGGCCGCCTGCCAGACTACCGCAGGCTTCCGGTCGATGTGCGGCCCGACGAAGTGCTCGCCCTGCTCAACAGCGGCGCTTATTCGCTCGCGCAGATGTTCCACTACAACGGCCGCCCGCTCCCCGCCGCCGTCATGGTGCGCGAAGGCGGCCAGGTGGATTTGATTCGCCGACGCGACACCTACGAAGACCTCGTTACGAACGACATTTGGTAAAGATTAACCTTCTGTCAAGATTTATCGTCCCGCAGGGACGACCGAAAATAGCCCAGCACTTCAGTGCTGGGAACAAAACGGAGACGATTATTTAGTCCCGTAGGGACGGCTGACATTCAATCGTCCCTACGGGACTCAAAAATTCTATGCGCTTGATTCCCAGCACTGAAGTGCTGGGCTATTGTCAATCGCTCCTAACGGAGCGACAAATCAGCGCCGAACTCAAACAGCAGAACTTCGGCCCAAAACCTTTATGTCCAAACTCGCGCCCAGCAATGTGACACTCATTCGCGGCCTGACGCTCATCGCCGCCGCCTCAATCGTCATCGGGAACGTCATAGGGACGGGCGTCTTCCTCAAGGCGCGCGTGATGACGTGCAATGTGGGCACGCCGGGCATGGTGATTACCGTCTGGGTGGTCGCGGGTGTGCTCAGCCTCGCGGGCGCGCTGACTTACGCCGAGTTGGCGGCGATGATGCCGCGCGCGGGCGGCGAGTATGTCTTCGTGCGCGAGGCTTACGGGCCGCGCCTGGGCTTCCTCTACGGGTGGATGCAAATCTTCATCGCCAAGACCGGCTCGCAGGCGTCTGTCGCCGTCGCCTTTGCCATCTTCCTCAATAATCTGACGGGCGGCACGCTTGATACAACTCTCTTCTCGCTCCCCCTGTTCGGTAAGCAGTTTAACTTCGGTTACCTGCAACTCATCGCGCTCTCGCTAATCGCCATTTTCACTCTGGTCAATTGTGCGACCGTCATCGTCAGCGGGTGGATTGCGACCGTGCTGACCGGCGTCAAGATCGCGCTCGTCGTCGGCATCGGGCTCGGGGCTTTTCTTCTGGCGAGCGGCGACTGGGGCCATTTCGCGCTGGCGAATGCCGGGGGAATTTGCGAGGACGTGAGCCCGGCGACGATGGCCGGCGTGGCAGGCTTCAGCGCGGCGATGCTCGGCGCGCTCTGGGGCTACGACGGCTGGAACAACCTGACGCTCGTCGCAGGCGAGGTGAAGAACCCGCAGCGCAACATCCCGCTGGCGCTCATCGGCGGCACGATTCTCATCATCCTGCTTTACGTCTTCGTCAACCTGGCTTACTTCTACGTGCTCACACCGACCGAAGTGGCGAGTGTGCCAAAAGCGTCCTCGGTCGCGACCGAAGTGGCGAAGAGTTTCCTCGGCCCCGTTGCCATCGGCCTCATCGCCGCGGCGCTGATGGCCTCTTCCATCGGCACGCTGCATACCTCTATCCTGACGGGCGCGCGCGTCCCCTATGCGATGGCGCGCGACCGCCTCTTCTTCGACCGGCTCGCACGCCTCTCGCCCCGCACGCACGTCCCCATTGGCGCGCTCGTGGTCCAGGGCGTCTGGGCGGGCATCCTGACGCTCTCGGGCTCGTTCGACACGCTGACCGACTACGTCATCTTCGGCTCGTGGATTTTCTACGGGCTCACGACCGCCTCCGTCTTCATCTTCCGGCGGCGCATGCCGCACGCCGAGCGGCCCTACCGCGCGTGGGGCTACCCGGTTGTGCCAATTCTCTTCCTGCTCGTCACGGGCTTCCTGCTTTTCACGACGCTTTTGCCGGAACCGGCCCGGGGGCTGAAGGGCTTCAACGTCAACGCCCTCATTGGCCTGGGCCTGATCGCGTTGGGGCTGCCCGTCTACTGGTACTTGTCCAGGCGTCACCGGGTCGGGTTCGAGGAGAAAAGTGGCGGCGAAGATGACCCGTTTCACAAGGGCTGAAGGCCGCCTGGCGGGCGCGCGGGAGCGAGTGAGCAAAATTACTCTTGACTTGCCGTCCGAGTTGGCTTAGAAGCACTGTTGTTCTTTGACCCGAAACCGAAGCGGAGTGACTTTTTCCGACAGACACTCCCGTCTCTGAATCTAACTTAACTTAAAAGGAGTCCCCTGATGGACAGTCGTATTCTAGGAATTGTCGGCGGAGTTCTGGTCTTGCTCGGCATGTTTCTGCCGCTCGTCACCGTCACTATTGGGTCGGCAGGCGTGAGCCAAAGCGTCAGCTTTTTTGACAGCATCAAAGGCGGGAGCTGGGAAGGGTGGGTTTTGATGTTGCTCGGGATAGCATCAATCATCCTGGCCGTGCTGAGGAAGTACAAATTCTTAATCGTGACGGGCGTGATCACGCTCGGTATAGTTGTCCTCAACTATATCAACATGAAGTCGAGTCTCGCCAAAGCGATGGGCTCGGCTGACGCTGAGACGTTGGAGCGGATGGGTGTTGACGTTTCCACGAACTGGCTCGGCTGGTTGGTTCTCATCATCGGCTCGCTGGTCCTGATCGCCGCCGGTGCCATGGCTAAGGGCGTTCCCGCCGCGGCAAACTGGGGTTCAGCGCCGCCTCCGCCGCCCCCCTACACGCCGGGACGGTAGTCTTTCTAAAGCAGTGACGAGTGACGAGTGACAAGTGACGAGTTAAAGCACGCTCTTGCTCGTCACTTGTCACTCGTCACTCGTCACTGCTTTTTTGCTGCCAGGGCTTCGCGGGCGATTTCCTTGTCGTCGAAGTGTAGGATTTCGCGGCCTATGAGCTGGTAGTCTTCGTGCCCCTTGCCGGCGATGACGACTAAGTCTCCGCTGCGCGCCTCGGCGACCGCGCGGTGTATTGCCTCGCGCCGGTCGGCTATCTTCTCGTAAGGCTTCGCGGTCTCGCGCAAACCCACTTCGACATCCGCCAGAATCCTCATGGGGTCTTCGGTGCGCGGGTTATCGGAAGTCAGTATCACCACGTCGCTCAAGCCGGCGGCGGCCTCGCCCATCGGGGCGCGCTTCGAGCGGTCGCGGTCGCCGCCGCAGCCGAAGACTGTGATGACGCGGCCCCTTGTCACGTCGCGCGCCGTGCGCAGGACGTTCAGCAGCGCGTCGTCCGTGTGCGCGTAGTCCACCACGACCGCGAAGTCGCCCGCGTGCGGCACGCGCTCGAAGCGGCCCGGCGCGCCCGCACAACGCTCGACGGCGCGCACGATCACGTCCAGGTCATAGCCGAGCGCGAGCCCCGCGCCCGCGGCCGCCAGTATGTTGTAGATGTGCGGGCGGCCCACCAGTGGGGAGTGAACGGCGCGCTCGCCCTGCGGAGTGAGCAACAAAAAATTCATCCCTTCGAGCGAGTGCTCCACGGCCGAGGCCGTCACCTGCGCATCTGCGTCGAGCGCGTAGCGTATGACGCGCGCGCCGTCCGCTTCGAGGTCGGAGGCCAACTCGCGCCCGCGCTCGTCGTCAACGTTGATGACGGACGCCTTCGGGGTCCCGCCGAGGCTGCCGTCAAAGAGGCGTCGCTTGGCCGCGAAGTAGTTCTCCATCGTGCCGTGATAATCGAGGTGGTCGCGCGTCAGGTTGGTGAAGACTGCGACCGCGTACTGGAGCGCGTCGCAGCGGTGCAGGTCAATGGCCTGCGACGAACTCTCCATCACGGCCAGGCGGCAATTGGCCCAGACCGCGCGCCGCAGGATGCGCTGCATGTCCGTAGCCTCCGGCGTAGTCCTCTCGGCCTTCCAACGCTCCGGGCCAATCCTGTATTCGACGGTCGTCGTCATCGCCACCGCGTCGTCGGCCGCCTCCGCGATTGCTGCGACGAGATAAGTGGTCGTCGTCTTCCCGTTCGTCCCCGTGATGCCCACGAGCGGAATCTCGCGCGAGGGGTAATCGTGAACCTCCGCGGCCGCCAGCGCCATCGCGCGCCGAATCTCGTCAACCTCTATCCACGCGCCGCCAAAGCCCGCGGGCGCTTCCAGCGCGGAGAGGACACCGACCGCGCCCTGCTCCATAACTTGCGGGATGAACCGGTGCGCGTCCAACTGCTCGCCCTTCACGGCGGCGAACAAACTCCCGGTGCGCGCCTGCCTCGAATCGTGCGTCACGTCCAGCACCACGCTGTCGCCGTCGCCCGTCAGCTTCCCGTTCACTGCCCGCGCCACATCGTCAAGCGTCACACGCCGTTTCTGTCTCAACGTTTCAGCCAATCTCTTTACCGTCCGTTCGAGTTCTTCTGAAGTCGCAAAAGTTTTACCGCGATTCCGGCCTACAATCAAACTCTTGCCATGCGGGAGCAATACGGGCAGAATGCGGCGCGACGATCTAATGCGTGTGCCAATCCTTCTGTTTTCGGAGTCGCCGTGAAATCAATTGCCGTTGTCAGCTTTCTCCTGTGCGTCGCCGCCCTGCTCTCTTCGTCGCTCCCGGCGGGCGAGGCGGCAAGCCCGCCGCAGTACGATCTTCTTATCAGGAACGGGCGCGTCGTTGACGGCACGGGCCGCGCCGGCTACGTGGCGGACGTGGCTGTCCGTGGCGACCGCATCGCGCGCATAGGGAAACTGGGGCGCGCGAGCGCGCGGCGCGTCATTGACGCACGCGGCCTGGTGGTCGCCCCAGGCTTCATAGACATGCTGGGCCAATCTGAAATCAACCTGCTGATTGACCCGCGCGCCATGAGCAAGGTCATGCAGGGCGTCACGACGGAGGTCACGGGCGAAGGCAGCACCGTCGCGCCCATGAACGAAAGGCTCGTCGCGGAAGACGCGGACTTCTACCGCCGCTTCAACCTGACGGTTGACTGGCAAACGTTTGGGCAGTATTTCAGCCGCCTCGAAAAACAGGGCACGGGCGTCAACGTGGCGACGTTCGTCGGTGCGACGCAGGTCCGCGCCTACGTAGTTGGCTTCGACGACCGCGCGCCCACCGCGGACGAGTTGATAGAGATGCGGCGCGTGGTCGCGCAGGCGATGGAGGATGGCGCGTTCGGCCTCTCCACGTCCCTGCAATACGTGCCGGCGCGTTTCGCAAAGACCAACGAGATAGTCGAACTGGCGATGGCCGCCAAGCGCTACGGCGGGATTTACGCGACGCACCAGCGCAGCGAGGCCAACGCCATTGACGACTCGCTCAAAGAGGTGTTCGAGATCGGACGGCGCGCGCGCGTCCCCGTCGAAATCTGGCACCTCAAGACCGCTTACAAAAAGAACTGGGGCCGCATGCCCGAAGTCTTGAAGCGCATCGAGGCGGCACGCGCACGCGGACAGGATGTCACCGCGGACGTTTACCCTTACACGGCCGCCAGCACCTCGCTCTCCGCGTGCCTCCCGCCGTGGGCGCTCGAAGGCGGGACGGCACGCATGTTAGAGAGGCTGCGCGACCCGAAGACGCGCGAGCGCTTGAAGCGCGACATCATGAGCGACTCGAAAGACTGGGAGAACATTTTCCTGGGAAGCGGAGGGGCAGGCGGCGTGCTCGTCAGCTCCGTCGTCAATCCGTCGCTCGAAAACTTGCAGGGCAAGCGCGTCGCGGAGATTGCGGCCGAGCAGAAGAAGGACGACCTGGACGCGCTCTTCGACTTAATACTCGCGGACCACGGAGAGACGGACGCGATTTACTTCATGATGTCTGAGGACGACTTGCGCGCGGCCCTGCGTGCGCCCTTCGTCTCCATCTGCACGGACAGCGCGGCGCGCGCGACCGACGGCCCGCTCTCCAGGGACAAAGGTCACCCGCGCGGCTGGGGTTCTTACCCGCGAATCCTCGCGCGCTACGTACGCGACGAGAAACTGCTAACGCTCGAACAGGCCGTGCGCAAGATGACGATGATGCCCGCCACGCGCGTCGGCCTCAAGGACCGCGGCGTCATCAGACAAGGGGCCTTCGCCGACATCACCATCTTCGACCCTTTGACTGTGCGCGACCGCTCGACGTTCGAGAACCCGAACCAGTATCCAGAGGGTATTCCTTTCGTCATCACCAACGGCCAGCTCAGCGTTGACAACGGGCAACGCACGAGCGCGCTCGCCGGCCGCGTCCTGCGCGGCCCAGGCTACAGGCCAAACCGAAGATGATGGCTGCTACGATTCTTCAAACGATGCCACAAACTCTCAACGTCAGCCTTGAAAGCCCGCAGCACGGCTTCATGTCGCTCCGCCTGAAGACGGCTGGGCAGAGCTTCGTCACCGTCGTCGCTCACGAGCCTTACGATTCGCTGCGCGATTTGATTGCGGCCCTGTCGGCCGTGATTGACGGCGACTGCGCTCCGACCGTCAAATGGAACAGCGAGCCTGACGAGTACGAGTTCCGCTTCCAGGCGAGCGGCGACCGCGTCCTCCTCGAAGTGATTCACTACCCGGACCACCGCAAGCTGGATGAGACGGCCGCGACCGTCTTCTCCTTCCAAGGCACGAAGGCTGACGCCTGTCTGTCATTCTTGGAGGAGTTGCGCGATCTGCGAAGCCGCGCGGGCCGTGACGAGTTCGACCGCCAGTGGAGGCGCGCGTTCCCTGAGCGCGAGTTGCAGGAATTGACTGAGACAATGGGGCCGCTAGGAGCGCCGCATGACTGAAGCAAGACCATGTGTTATGCTTTCGTTCTCGGATGATTCTTATCGAGAGTGCGTTTCGTCTTCGACACGCGTGCGAAAGTGGCGGAATTGGCAGACGCGCATGGTTTAGGCCCATGTCCCGTAAGGGGTGGGGGTTCGAGTCCCCCCTTTCGCACCAACAGTTTGTTTTGATGTCCCGGAACCTGCTTTTCTAATTCTCTTACGAAGGATGCCCGCGCGGCGTGCGCCTCAATCGCTCTCCGGCGGGTTTTATAGTTTCATGAAGACTGAACTTGTTGATTTATCGCCGACGCGCAAGGAAATCAAAATCGAGATCGAAGCTGATGCCGTGCGCAACGCCTACGACGCCGTCTCTGACCAATACGCGCAGTTCGCGACCGTGCCGGGCTTCCGCCCCGGCCACGCGCCGCGCTCGGTCGTGCGTACGCGCTTCAAGGACAAGATTCGCGGCGAGGTCTTGCAGAAGCTGGTGCCGCAGGCCGTGCAGGACGCAATCGCCGAGCACTCGCTCAACGTCATCGGCGAGCCGGAACTGCACCTCGACAACGCCGAAGAATTAGCCAACTTCGGCGCGGGGCCGATTCAGCTTCACGTCCACGTGGAGGTGCTGCCCGAGGTCACGCTCGG
This sequence comes from uncultured Acidobacteriota bacterium, assembly GCA_963711585.1. GTDB lineage: Bacteria > Acidobacteriota > Blastocatellia > Pyrinomonadales > Pyrinomonadaceae > QHXM01. Next base: position 496,830 of record CAVQEU010000009.1, read on the forward strand.
TAGTTACAAGGGGCTTGAGGCCGGGCGGCGCACGCGCCCCGTCGGGGACGAAGATGTCGAGCGCGTCGTCGAAGGACTGCGCGAAGCTTCGGCCTCGCTTGAGCCCGTGGAGGACCGCGGCGCAGAGTTGGGCGACACGGTGACCGTCAATTTTAACGGCAAGTTCACGGAAACGCCGGACGAGGAGGACATCAACGTCGAGGACGTTGACGTGGAACTCGGCGGCGCGGGCGTGCAGCAGGAGTTTACGGACAACCTGATGGGCGTCAGGCCCGACGAGGAGCGCACCTTTACGGTCAACTACCCGGAGGATTTCTCGTCGAAGGGATTGGCCGGCAAAAGTGTCGAGTACACGGCGACGGTGACGGCCGTAAGACGCAAGGAGTTGCCTGAAGCGGACGACGAATGGGCCAAGAGTCTGGGCGAAGAGTTCGAGTCGGTCGCGAATCTGCGGGAGAAGGTGCGCGAGGATTTGGAGAAGCGCGCCGCCGTCGAGTCGGACAACCGCGTGCGCAGCGAGGTGATGCGCAAACTGGTCGAGGCGCACCCGTTCGAGGTCCCGCAGACGTTGAGCGAGCACCAGGCGAACCACCGCTTACAGGAGGCCGTGCGCGACATGATGGGGCGCGGGATTGACCCACGGGCTCAGGAGATCAATTGGGATGGCGTGCGCGAGCAGTTGAAGGCCCAGGCGGAGTTCGACGTGCGCGGCTCGATGCTCCTGGAGCTGATCGCCGACGAGGAGAAGATAGAAGTCTCGGACGAAGAGATCGAGGACGAAATCAACTCGATTGCCGAGTCGTCGCGCCAGGCTCCCGAGCAAGTGCGTGCTGCCTTGACAAAGCAGGGAGGCGCTACTAGCATCGCCGATAGGTTGCGCAACCGCAAAGCGCTCGACCTGATTGTTGAAAACGCGCGCGTGACGGACGAAGAGTGGCGAGACGAGCGGGAAGAAGAAATAGAAGCAAGTAGCGCCGCTCAAGAGGACGCCCCTGGCCCAGAATTAGCGGAACAGAAAAGCGAAGCGGACGACGAGACTAAGGCTCAATCTTCTTCGCCGGAAGCTTAAAACTTAGGTCGGGTTTTCTTGTCACTCGTCACCTGTCACAACGCACTCTCTAAAGAGATTCGGAGTTGATATGCTAGTTCCGATGGTCGTCGAGCAAACGTCGCGTGGCGAACGCGCCTTCGACATTTTCTCGCGTCTTCTCAAAGACAACATCATCTTCCTGGGCACGCCGATTGACGACACGGTCGCCAACCTGATCGTGGCCCAACTTCTCTTCCTCGAAGCCGAGGACCCGGAGAAGGACATCAATCTGTACATCAATAGCCCCGGCGGCTCGATCACGGCCGGCATGGCTATCTACGACACCATGCAGTTCATCCGTCCCGATGTGACGACGATCTGCGTCGGGCAGTGCGCCTCGATGGGGGCGCTCCTGCTAACGGCGGGCGCGAAGGGCAAGCGGTTCGCGCTGCCGAACTCGCGTATCCTCATACACCAGCCTTCGGGCGGCGCGCAGGGCCAGGCCACGGACATTCGTATCCAGGCCGAGGAGATCATACGCATGCGCGAGTTGACTTCGCAGATTATCGCCAAGCACACGGGCCAGTCTTACGAGACGGTCGAGCGCGACGTCGAGCGCGACCGCATCATGTCTGCCATGCAGGCAAAAGAGTACGGACTGATTGACGAGGTCATCGCGCATCGCGAGTAAACTTTTGAAAAAGCGCGGGGCGATTTTCCGCGCCCGCGCGGCCCCGAAGCAATGCGTTTCAGAACGGCGACAGAATCCACACTGAGGCTGCTGGCGCGGCGCATCAAGCACCCGCTCTGCTGCTCGTTCTGCGGCAAGTTGGAGGACGAGGTCAAAAAACTCGTCGCCGGGCCGAACGTCTACATCTGCGACGCGTGCGTGCACGTTTGCAATCAGCTCATGGCGGACACAGAAGGCCCGCAGACGCCCCTTGTTTCTCCCAAATAATTTGAGTTCGACCGAATTCTAACGGAGTTCCCCAGACGCCTATGGTACGACGAACTGATGACACGCTGCGCTGCTCCTTCTGCGGCAAGTCGCAGAACGAGGTCAAGAAGCTCATTGCCGGCCCTACGGTCTACATCTGCAACGAGTGCATAGACATCTGCAACGAGATCATCACGGACGACCAGCAGGCCGAAAGTGTGGCGACTCGTCCGCCGCTGCCGAAGCCCGGAGAGATCAAGAGCTTTCTGGACGAGTACGTCATCGGGCAGGAGGAGACGAAGAAGCGTCTGGCCGTCGCCGTCTACCAGCACTACAAGCGGATAGAGATGGCGCGCCGCCGCACGGACGTTGAGATTCAGAAGTCGAACATCCTGCTGATCGGCCCGACGGGGACGGGCAAGACGCTTTTGGCACAGACGCTGGCGCGCATGCTGTCTGTTCCCTTCACCATCGTTGACGCGACCACGTTGACCGAGGCCGGCTACGTCGGCGAGGACGTGGAGAACATCATCCTCAAACTCTTGCAGGCCGCGAACGGCGATGTCGAGCGCGCGCAGTCGGGCATCATCTACATTGACGAGGTTGACAAGATTTGCCGCAAGGACGAGAACCCCTCGATCACGCGCGACGTGTCGGGCGAGGGCGTCCAGCAGGCGCTCCTGAAGATTCTCGAAGGCACGGTCGCCAACGTCCCGCCGCAGGGCGGACGCAAGCACCCGCACCAGGAGTTCTTCCCGGTTGACACGACCAACATCCTTTTCATCTGCGGCGGCGCATTCGTCGGCCTTGAGAAAGTCATCGAGAGGCGTCTGCGGAACAAGTCGCTCGGCTTCCACGCCGAGGTCAAGTCGGGCCTCCATCGCCACGCGGAGGCGCTCGCCGCCGTGCAGCCGGAAGACCTCGTGCGTTACGGTTTGATACCGGAGTTCGTCGGCCGACTCCCCGTCTGCGGCGTCCTGCACGAGTTGGACGAAGGCGCGCTCATCAAGATTCTGACCGAGCCGAAGAACGCGCTCGTCAAGCAGTATCAGAAGAAGTTCGACTTCGACAACGTCAAACTAAAATTCACGGACGATGCGCTCAAGTCTGTCGCCCGCCAGGCCGTCGAGCGCAAAGTCGGCGCGCGCGGCCTGATGATGATCCTCGAAGAACTTCTCCTCGACGCCATGTACACCTTGCCGTCGCAGAAGCGCATCAAGGAGTTCGTCATCACCTCCGAGATGGTCGAGCGCCGCCGCGCAGTCCCCGGCGAGGGGCTGTCGGGCGTTGACGGCGCGGCCGCATAGGATATTGTAAAAGGGACGATGGCGAGGGGCGGGAGAAATTTCTCCCGCCCCTCTTTCTATTGTATATTGTGCTCCCACCCGGACTGACAACTTGAGAGAAAGAAGGCGTATGCAAAATGAATGAAGACGACAACAAGAGCAAGTCGCGGGTGGATAGAATGGAACAAGCCCTCCAGATACTGAAGGCACTGGCGCTTCGTGCCGACGAGCGCATGGACGATGCCGACAATGCCCTCAACAATCTCACGGTCAAAATCGAGGCCCTGGCCGACGCCCACATTCGTACCGAAGAGACGTTAACAATCTTGGCGGACGCCCAGAGATCGCTCGCGAGGAAAGTCGAAGCATTAGTAGATGCCCAGATTCGGAGCGTAGAGAGGCTCGTGCAGAGCGAAGAGAGAGTCACGCAGAAGTTTGAAGCTATGGCGGAGGCTCATCAGTCGCTGACGCTAAAGGTCGAAGCCCTGGCGGAAGCCCAGCTTCGTGGCGAAGAGAGGCTTACGCGCAGGTTTGAAGTGGTGGCGGAGAAGGTCGAAGCACTGGCCGACGGCCAGGCCCACACGGACAGGCGACTGGGCGCGTTAATTGAGATCGTCCGGGAGGGCCGGAGCGGAGGGGCGGGTTAATTCCCCTTTCTGATTTTTACCTTTTTACTTTTGCCTGCCTTGGGTCTACAATTAACTTGGTTAACAGGAAAGGGCGAGACGGCGTCAATCGGCTCGCCCTTCTTCACAGGCAACAAGTTTTCGGCTGACACAGTAAAATAGAGTTATGGAAGAATATTCAGATCGCACGCCCTCGGACCTCGCGCGCTACCCCATGGTGCCGATTCGCGACGTCGTCATTTTCCCTTTCACCAAAGTCGCCTTCAAGATCGGACGGCCCGGCTCCGTGCGCGCCCTCGAAGAGGCTCTGGCGACCGACCGGACCATTTTCCTCGCCACGCAGCACGACGCGAGCGTGGACGAGCCCACGCCCGAGCAGATTTACGGCGTCGGAACCTTGGGGCGCATACTGCAATCGCAGCGGCAGGAGAACGGGCAGATCAAAGTCGTCGTCGAGGGCCGCGAGCGCGCTACCACCGTGCGCGTCGAGAACAACGACGGCGCTTTCACGGCGCTCATACGCCGCGCGCCCGCCGTCAGCGAAGAGGGGCCGCGCGTCGAAGCACTCATACAGAAGATCAATCAACTGGTCGAGCAGCACCTGCGCCTCGCGCCCGATGCGCAGACGGACGCGCTCCAAACCGCCCTGCGCAATCAGGACCCGTCGCACCTGGCCGACGCCCTGGCCTCGCAACTCCGCATCTCTGTCGAGGATAAGCAGGGACTCCTGGAAATCTTCTCGACGCAGGCGCGCTTGCAGCGGCTCGTCGAATTGCTTGAGACGGAACTGGACAAGCGTCAACTCGACCGCACCATACAGACGCGCGTCAAACGGCAGATGGAGAAGGCGCAGAAGGAGTATTACCTCAACGAGCAGATCAAGGCGATTCACAAGGAGCTGGGCCGCAAGGACGAAAAGGCCGAGTTGGAAGAGCTGAAGAAAAAGATCGAAGAGGCTGGGATGTCGGACGAGGCCAAGGAGAAGGCCATGCAGGAGCTGCATCGCCTCGAAGCCATGCCGCCGATGTCCGCCGAGGGGACCGTCTCGCGCACGTACATTGACTGGCTCGTCAGCGTGCCGTGGAAGCAGAAGTCGAAAGAGATTAAAGACCTCGGCAAGGCCGAGGAGGTCTTGAACGAAGACCACTACGGGCTGGAAAAGATTAAGGACCGCATCCTCGAATATCTGGCCGTGCGCCAGTTGGTGAAGAACCCGAAGGGCTCCATCCTCTGCTTCGTCGGGCCGCCGGGAGTCGGCAAGACCTCTTTGGGTAAATCTATAGCGCGTGCTACGGGCCGCAAGTTCGTGCGCCTCTCTCTGGGCGGCGTGCGCGACGAGGCGGAGGTTCGCGGCCACCGCCGCACCTACATCGGCGCGCTGCCGGGCCAGATCATACAGATGATGAAGAAGGCCGGGACGATCAACCCGCTCATCCTGCTCGACGAGGTTGACAAGCTCGGCGCTGATTTCCGCGGCGACCCGTCGTCTGCACTCCTCGAAGTCTTAGACCCGGAGCAGAACAACACGTTCCAGGATCACTACCTCGACGTAGAGTACGACCTCTCGCGCGTCTTCTTCATCGCGACGGCGAACGTGCTCCACACGATCCCGCCGCCTTTGCAGGACCGTTTGGAGATTATTCGACTGTCCGGCTACACCGAGCGCGAGAAGTTGGAGATTGCGAATCGCCACCTCGTGCCGAAGCAGGCGGAGACAAACGGCCTCAAGGCGGAACAGGTCGAGTTCACGGAGGACGGAATTTTAGAGATCGTCCGCCACTATACGCGGGAGGCCGGCGTGCGCAACCTTGAGCGCGAGATAGGCTCGTGCATGCGCAAGGTGGCTCGTAAGCTCGTCTCCGAGAACGCGGGCGAAGAGTTTAAAGATGTCGTCACGGCCGAGCGTGTGCGCGACATGCTGGGGCCTGTGAAATTCCGCCAGCAGGGTGTCGCGGCCGAGAGCGAAATCGGTTTGGCGACCGGCCTTGCATGGACGGAAGTCGGCGGCGAGGTGCTGCAAATCGAAGCCACGCTCGTCAAGGGGCGCGGCGGCGTGACGCTGACCGGCAAATTGGGCGACGTGATGCAGGAGTCCGCGCAGGCCGCCCTGACCTGCATCAAGGCGCGCGCCGAGCGTCTGGGCATGAGCCTGGACTTCATACGCAAGCGCGACCTGCACATACACATTCCAGAGGGCGCGATTCCGAAGGACGGCCCTTCCGCGGGAATCACGCTGGCGACGGCGATGGCGTCGGCGCTCGCGCGCGTGCCTGTGCGCAAGAACGTGGCGATGACGGGCGAGATCACTCTGCGCGGGAGGGTGCTGCCCATCGGCGGCGTCAAGGAGAAGTTGATGGCGGCGCACCGCTTCGGCATCACGACCATCCTGCTGCCGAAGGACAACGAGAAGGACTTGATCGAAATCCCGGAAGAGGTGCGCAGCGTGATGGACGTCAACCTCGTCGAGACGATTGACGAAGTCCTCAGTCTGGCGCTCGAAGACGCCTGCCCGACGGACGCGGGAGCCGTTGACGAATCGAAGACGCCCCCGCTCTGGTCAACCGACCAGCCTTCGCAGGGCGTGCAGACCATCGCCGAATAAAGTCACAGGCGGGAGTGAAGAAGCGTCAAACCTACTTCACTCCCGCCGCTTCAAACAGCTTTGCTTTTTAGTTCGTCCATCCCCTCGCTCGGCCGCCCCTTAACCGGGTGGCAGTAATCAAACCAACAGACCGCGAGCGTGTTCCGCCCGAGGGTTTTGGCCCGATATTCCCCCGGCGCGGTGCGCTCCCCTTTTGAATGGAGAGACCCAGTATGAGTGAAAAGTACGAAGACGCGAATTTGATTCTGAAGCTGTACGAACTGCGCCGCGAGGAAGTCATGCGCAAGGCGCGCGACTGGTTCATCTGGTTCAACCCGACGAGCGCACAGGACATCATTAATACTTTCATGGGGGAGCACAGCGCATACTACCGTATGGTCACGACCTACTGGGAGATGGCGGCGTCGCTCGTGAATCACGGCGCGATTGATAAGGAGATGTTCAACGAAGCGAACGGCGAGCACATGGTCGTCTTCGCCAAGATTGAGCCGTTCCTCGCGGAACTGCGAACGATTTTCAACAACCCCAGAGGGATGGGGAATCTTGAGAAACTCATCATGAGCGAACCGAACGCGAGAGAATCTCTGGAAGCCCTGCGCGAGCGGTTCCAAAAACTGGCGGCCATGCGCGCCGAGGCCGCGGCCAAGGCGCAGACGGCGGGATAAAACAGCGACGAGTGACAAGTGACGAGTGACGAGTTAAAACGTCTTACTCGTCACTTGTCACTCGTCACTCGTCACTGTTTCATGAAAGTTACCAGCGCCGAATTCGTCAAGAGCGCGTTCGAGGAGGAGCATTGGCCGCGGGATGAAAGGCCGGAGGTGGCTTTCCTGGGGCGGTCGAACGTCGGGAAATCCAGCCTGATTAATTCCCTGCTGGGCGTGCGCGGGCTGGCGCGCACCTCCTCGACGCCGGGGAGGACGCAGAGCTTAAACTTTTTCCTGATTAATAATCGTTTCCGTTTCGTTGACCTGCCGGGCTACGGCTACGCGCGCGTCCCTCGTTTAATCAAGGCTACGTGGGGTGAGATGGCGACAAACTACCTTGCCAAGCGCCCTCAGCTTGTGCTATCAATTCAGATCGTAGATTCGCGTCACGAACCCACGACATTGGATGTGCAGCTTAACGAGTGGCTCGCTGCTCATGCGAAGCCCCGCGTCGTAGTTGCCACGAAGTCCGACAAGCTCTCTAATAACGAGTTGCGGAAAAATCTTGAGCGGGTCAAAAGGGCGCTCGACGCGGATCGCGTCATAACCTACTCGGCCACGACCGGTAAGGGACGCGAACAAGTTTGGCGAGCTATCGAAGAAGCGACAGCGAAATTTTGATTTCTAATTTTTGATTTGCGATTTGAAGATGAATTTAAATCCTCGTCCGCTTCAAATCAAGAATCAAAAATCGCGAATCAAAATTTCAAAAATCCCTACGGGCCACGCGCCGGACGCGCGTTGCATCGAACCGAGGCCCCTAAATTTCAGGAACGCTTGAACGGATTCCCGAAGACGTGAGACAGTTGGGCAGAGTTGCACCGTCATCCGCCTCCTCGCCTTTGAATGTGAGAGGGTAGCCCCACACGCGCCTGCCAGACTGATTAGCGCAACCGTAAATTTCATTCCCGATTCTACAGCATCGGCATTAATCAATTGACAACAACAGCAGCAGCACGGCCTTTTTAATTTGGCCGTCGAAAGATAAGCGAGAGAGACGAGCGGCCCCGTATTCAGCGGGCCGCGCGAGAGAAGAACTGAAATGTCACAACGTACACCACGCAGCCGCGCTAGCAGCGCCGCAACCAGCAGCACCACAGCCGCCCCCGAAGAGAACGGCGCGGCCACGACGACCACGACCGCCACCGCCGAAGCGCCGGAGGAGATCAAGCCCTCCGCCAAAGAGGCTAAGGGCGGCGAGCCGAGGAGCGAAGACATCTTCAACCTGTCCGAGCTGAAAGAGATGTCCATCTCCAAGCTCACGCAGATCGCCAAGGGCATGGACGTGCCCGGCGCGACAGGCATGCGCAAGCAGGAACTGATCTTTAAAGTCCTCGCCGCGCAGACCGAGAAGAGCGGTCTCATCTTCTCCGAGGGCGTCCTTGAGACACTGCCCGACGGGTTCGGCTTCCTGCGCGCCCCGGAATACAACTACCTGCCCGGCCCCGACGACATCTACGTCAGCCCGTCGCAGATTCGCAAGTTCGACCTTCGCACGGGCGACACGGTCTCGGGCCAAATCCGCCCGCCCAAAGAGGGCGAGCGCTATTTCGCACTCATCAAAGTCGAGGCCATCAACTTCGAGGCCCCGGACATGGCCCGCGAGAAAGTCTTCTTCGACAATCTGACGCCGCTCTACCCGGATGAGCAGCTCAAGATGGAGACTTCGAAAGACAATCTTTCGGCCCGCGTCATTGATCTCGTGACGCCCATCGGCAAGGGGCAGCGTGGCCTGATCGTCGCGCCGCCGCGCACCGGCAAGACGATGCTCCTACAGACCATCGCCAACTCCATCACGGAGAACCACCCGGAAGTCACGCTCATCGTCCTGCTGATTGACGAGCGCCCGGAAGAGGTCACCGACATGCAGCGCTCGGTCAACGGCGAGGTCATATCCAGTACCTTCGACGAGCCGCCGACGCGCCACGTGCAGGTCGCAGACATGGTGATTGAAAAAGCCAAACGCCTCGTCGAGCACAAGCGCGACGTGGTCATCCTGCTCGACTCGATTACACGTTTGGCACGCGCGCACAACGCGGTCGTGCCGCCTTCGGGCAAGATTCTCTCCGGCGGTATTGACTCGAACGCGCTTCAGCGCCCGAAGCGCTTCTTCGGCGCGGCGCGCAACATCGAAGAGGGCGGAAGTTTGACCATCATCGCCACGGCCCTGATTGACACGGGCTCGCGCATGGACGACGTCATCTTCGAAGAGTTCAAGGGCACCGGCAACTGTGAAATCCACCTCGACCGGCGTCTTTCCGACAAGCGCCTCTTCCCCGCCATTGACCTGCAACGCTCCGGCACGCGCAAGGAAGAGCTGCTCATCAGCAAGGAAGACCTGAACCGCATCTGGGTCATGCGCCGGGTCTTGAACCCGCTCTCGCCCGTCGAGCAGATGGAAGTCGTCCTCGAACGGCTGGAGAAGTCCAAGTCCAACGCGGAATTCCTCGCCTCGATGCAAAGCTAAAAGCGCGTAAATCGTAAATCGTAAATCGTGAATAGAGGAAAACTGCTTTTCACTATTTACGATTTACGATTTACGATTTACGAGTTATATTGGCATAACGCTCTACTAATTCGTTCTTTATGGTGACGCCCTCGTTGGGACGGGCGCGGTCGGTGAAGAGTCTTGCGCGTAGCGATACTGTCGTCGGAGGCCGTGCCTTTCGCCAAAACGGGCGGGCTGGCGGACGTTGCCGGCGCTCTCCCGAAAGCGTTGAACGAGAACGGCCAGGACGCTCTGCTCGTCCTGCCGCTCTTCGAGCAGATTAAGCGCGAGCACCTGCGGGAATTGATCATTGACAACCTGGACGTGGACTGGCGCGGGCGTCAGTACCGCGCGGGCGTCTGGTACTCGGAAGCTGCCGGAGCGCCGTCGTTCCTGATTGACGCGCCGGAGTATTTCGCCAGAAATTCGATCTACGGCTTTCAGGACGACCACCTGCGCTTCGCCTTCTTCTGCCGCGCCTCGCTGGCCCTGCTGAGACGCCTGGGCGCGCCGCCCGACGTGGTGCACGTCAACGACTGGCCCGGCGGCTTCGCCTCCGCCGAACTCAGCGCGCGACGCCGCTACGATTCGTTTTACTCGCGCACGCGGACGATCTTTTCGATTCACAACCTGGCCTACCAGGGCGCGTTCGACCCCGGCGACCTCTGGATTCTGGGTTTTGGCCCGGAAGAGCGCGACGCCTTCATGATGGAAGGCGCGGCCTCCGCTCTGAAGGCGGGGCTGATGACGGCCGACGCGCTTTCGACCGTCAGCCCGCGCTACTCGCGTGAGATTCAGACGCACGAGCACGGCCACGGCCTGGACTGGCTCTTGCGCATGCGGAGCGACCGCCTCGCGGGCATCACGAACGGCGTAGACTACGAGGTCTGGAACCCCGCGACGGATTCGCACCTGCCCGCGCATTACGACGCGGACAATCTGGAAGGCAAGCGCGCCTGCAAGCTCGCGCTGCTCCGCGAGTTCATGCTGCCGGAGGATTTGGACCGGCCCATTATCGCCAACATTTCCAGGCTGACGAGCCAGAAAGGCTACGACCTGATCAAGGAGGCGGCCGGGGCGATTCTGAACGCGGGCGCGTTCTTCATCGCGCTCGGCTCGGGTGCCAGTGAGTACGAGGATTTTCTACAGGGCTTGCGCGATTACGCGCCGCGGCGAGTAGGCATTTACAAGGGCTTCAACGAGTCCCTGGCGCACCGCATAGAGGCTGGGGCGGACATTTTCCTGATGCCCTCGCTGTTCGAGCCATGCGGGCTGAACCAGATGTACAGCCTGCGTTATGGCACAGTCCCCATCGTCCGCGCGACCGGGGGCTTAGACGACACGGTCGAGGACTTCGACCGCGTCCGTGGGACCGGCACGGGCTTCAAGTTCGGCCCCTACACGGCCGGCGCGATGCTTGATAAAATATACGAATCGCTCTACTGTTACGCCGAGCCGGATGTCTGGCGGAGGCTCCAATCGAACGGGATGCGCGCCGACAATTCCTGGCAAGTCGCCGCGCGAAAATACGTCCAGCTTTACAGCGCCGTGACGCAATTGTGACAGGGCGGGTGTCCTGGATAGAGGAAGAGAACGAATAGTTAGTATCGGACATCTAACGTCTGGCTGTGAGCTTGAGCGCTCACGTTGATTTCGTTTAGGTAGAATTTAAGGAGAAACTAAGTTATGAGTGAACATGTGAACGAAGTGAGCGACAGCTCGTTTGAGCAGGACGTTCTGCAAGCGGACAGGCCCGTGCTGGTGGATTTCTGGGCCGCCTGGTGCGCGCCCTGCCGTATGCTGGCACCGACGGTCGAGGCCGTGGCCGAGAAGTACGCGAGCGCCGCGAAAGTCGTCAAGCTCAACGTGGACGAGAACCCCTCGGTCTCGCAGCGCTACGGCATCAAGGGCATCCCGACGCTGATCCTCTTCAAGGGCGGCAAAGAGGAGGAGCGGGTGGTCGGCGCGACCAGCAAGGAAGCCATCTCAAGGATGATTGACAAGCACGTCAGCAGCACGGCGAGCGCCTGACGTGGCGTGTGACGCGCGAGTGGCGCGGGCGGTTCCGACAAAAAAACCGTCCCGCGCCACTTCTCTGTTCAAGGGGGAAACCACGCGAGTTGTAAACCAGAGGTTAGAGGCTGGAGGTCAGGGGTTAGTTTGAGCTGGCGTCTAGCACCTAGCGTCTAACATCTGATTTTATGAAAACGTTGCGTCAACGTCGCCCCCCGCGACACAAGTCTTTGGAGGAGCGTCTGGCCTCGGCCCGCCGCTCGCGCGCAGTCGAGGACGCCAAGTTTCGCGCCCGCCAGGCACAGGGCAAGCTGCGCCGCTTCGTCAGCGCCAACTTCCGTAAGGACGAAGTCATCGCACAGCTCGCGCTCCGCCGCGGCGAGTGCAACCGCTGCGGCGCGTGCTGCGAGATTTTGTTCAAGTGCCCATTTCTGAAGAAGCATGAGGACGGGACGACTACCTGCGGCATCTACGAGGATCGCCCCAACCAGTGCCGCCTCTTCCCCATCGAGAAGCGCGACCTCGAAGAAGTGCGCGGTAGCTGTAGCTTCTACTTCATCGAGAAGCCCATCAAATTAGGGAAAGCAAGCTGAGAAAGCAGTGATGAGTGATAAGTGATGAGTGATAAGTAAAAGCCTCATCTCATCACTTATCACTTATCACTTATCACTTTTTATGATTATTGTTGTCGTCGGCGCGCAGTGGGGTGATGAGGGCAAAGGGAAGATCGTTGACCTTTTGGCCGAGCACTTCGAGATCGTGGCGCGTTACCAGGGTGGGCACAACGCCGGCCACTCCGTTTACGTCGGGGACCGCTCGTTCGTCCTGCGCCTGCTGCCCTCCGGCATAGTCCACCCCGGCAAAACCTGCGTCCTCGGCAACGGGATGGTGATTGACCCGAAGGCGTTCTTCGAGGAGGCGGACCAACTAGCCGAGCAGGGCGTCGAAGTCACGCCCGAGCGCGTGCGCGTCAGCTCGCGCGCACACCTGATACTCCCCTACCACCGCGCGCTTAGACCATACGAGCGAGGAACGCCTGGGCAATGAGAAAGTGGGGACGACTTTGCGCGGCATCGGCCCAGCCTACGAAGACAAGGCCGGGCGACGCGGCATACGCGTCGCGGACGCTCTCGTCCCCGATGTCTTACGCTCGCGCATCGAGCGCAACCTCGAAGACGCCAACCGCATCATCGTCGCCTACGGCGGCGAAGCCCTCGACCCCGACGAAATCTTCAACGAGACTTCGCGCCTCGCCGAGCGCCTCGCGCCCTTCATCACGGACACGACCTCTTTCATGCACCGCGCCGCGCGCGAGAACCGCACCGTCCTGATTGAAGGCGCGCAGGCCACGCTTCTGGACGTGGATCACGGCACGTATCCTTTCGTCACCTCTTCGAACACGACGGCGGGCGGCGCAGCTACAGGGCTTGGCCTCGCACCGCAGCGCATCACGGGCGTGCTCGGCATCGTCCGCACCTACACGACACGCGTCGGCGAGGGGCCGTTCCCGACCGAGATGCTCGAAGGCGAAGAGGAACTGGGCCAATTGATCCGCGAGCGCGGCCGCGAGTACGGTGCGGTGACAAAGCGCCCCCGCCGCTGCGGCTGGTTCGACGCCTTCGCCACACGCTACGCCGCCGAGATCAACGGCTTCTCCTCCGTCGCGCTGACGAAATTAGACGTTCTGGATGCGCTCGACGAACTCAAAGTCTGCACAGGCTACCGCCTCGACGGCCGCGACCTGGACTCCTTCCCCGCCGTCTCCCAGGACCTGCGCCGCGTCGAGCCCGTCTACGCCACGCTCCCCGGCTGGAAGACCTCAACCGAAGGCATCACGGACATTGACGCACTCCCCCCGGCCGCGCGCGACTACGTCAACTTCCTCTCCGACTCCATCGGCGTCGAGATCGGCCTCATCTCCACCGGCCCCGAGCGCGCGCAAACAATCGTTTGCGCAGGCTCACAGCTTTCGAAATGGCTTGAGAGTTAGATTTTTAGAGTGAATAATAGAGCAACTGGTTAAAAGCCAGTTGCCCTGTAGAATTAAGGCGCTGCCCCTTGCGACTCCTTCAGCGCGGATGTAAAATGCCTCCCATCCACCATGTGGGCCGATAGCTCAGCCGGTAGAGCAACTGGCTTTTAACCAGTGGGTCGCAGGTTCGAGTCCTGCTCGGCTCATCTTTAATTTCAACGGGATACGAGAGGCCGCCAAGCCTCTCGTTTTTCGTCTCCCCGTTATTTTCCCCGTTTCGATTCATCGTCGCCGTTATCATCTTAATTCCGAAATCCGTTGCCGCGCTACGCCTGGCTCGCCTATGATTCGCCCCACGGCACAGGGCTGCGCGTGCAGCCCACCCCTGCCAGGAGGCGACGTGTAATGGTAGCGGCACGTCGCCTCTCTCTTTTCAGGCCGCTCGCCTCTGCGCAGCGAGGCCGACGTGCAGACTCGCCGCGGCCATGCCGTGCTTACAAGCAATGCCGTCGCGGGTCGCGCAGGTGCAATCAATCGTTTTCAGGCCGCGCTTGTCGCGGTAGCATCTGACGGTATATGCATTACCGTTCGAGCCACTAACCTGATATTCGCCGAAGCGGACCATCCTGACCATTGGATGAAGCTGGCGGGCGCTTTCAATCGCCCTACCGATCTCTGTTTTCTCAATTATGAACATCTGAATTCCCTCTCTCTTTTTGCCTCATCAGCATCATCGACTTACAAGAATATCTTACACTAAGTAGAAATCTGCGGCAAGAACTTTTTCTATTTAGCAGGAAATAATTTTCTATCTTGTGTAAGATTCGTTATTAGGTTATGATGTGCGCCATGATAAGGTTTTCGATTAGGGAGACGGCTGTTGCTCGCGGTATCCCGAACGCCCATCAACTCGCCCTCGCATTAGGTGTGGCCGATAATGTCGGCGTCCGGCTGTGGAACGAAAAGTTTGCTCGGATAGACCTCATCACACTCGACAGGCTATGTCGCACGCTGCGATGCCAACCTAACAAGTTATTCAGGTATGAGCCTGACGACGAAGGTTGAAAGGTGATCGGCTGATCCCGGCAAACAGTCGTGCAATTACCCCCTCGCACGAAGTCGCTGATGGAAGCAACCCCCTCTTGCTCAAGCATGAAGCCGCCAATCGCAATTGATTTATTCTCTGGGTGTGGAGGGCTGACTCTCGGCCTGAAATGGGCTGGGTTCAAGGTCGTCGGGGCAGTCGAAATCGATTCCCTCTCCGTAGAAACATACAAAGCCAACCACCAGGAAGTAAAAGTATGGGAAACCGACATTCGTAAACTCAGCGCATCCACCGTCATGCGGGATACGGGCTTGAGCCTGGGCGAACTCGACCTGCTTGCCGGGTGTCCGCCATGTCAAGGCTTTTCATCTATGCGCACGTTAAACGGCGGGCGCAAGATAGATGACTCTCGCAATGATTTAATCTTTGATTTCTTGAGGTTCGTCAGAAGGCTTAAACCTAAAGCAATCATGATGGAAAATGTACCCGGTTTGATTGACGACAAACGCATGAGGGACTTCCATAATGAGCTACGCCTGTTAGGCTATTCCGGCGATCCCGTAGTATTGAATGCGGCGGATTATGGCGTACCTCAGCGGCGCCGAAGAATGATCTTGGTCGCCGGGCGCTATGGAAGAATCGACCCGGCCTCTCCTGACAAGCAGCATAAAACAGTGAGAGACACTATCGGCTCGATGGCTTCATCAGGACGAAGTGGGGATCCTTTACACGACCTCCCTGAAAAACGAAGTGAAAAGATACGCAGCATAATCCAAAAGATTCCGCCGGACGGTGGGAGTAGAAGAACGGATCTGGGTGAAGAATTTCAGCTTCAATGTCATCAGAACTTTAGTGGCTTTAGAGATGTTTACGCACGAATGTGGTGGGATGAGGTAGCCCCAACAATTACGGGCGGTTGTATCAACCCCTCAAAGGGGCGGTTTTTACATCCTGAATACGACCGTGCGATCACGCTTCGGGAAGCAGCCTTGCTTCAAGGCTTTCCGATAGATTATCATTTCTCAATAAAACGAGGTAAATATTCAACCGCGCTTCTAATAGGTAATGCCTTGCCTCCCGAATTCGTGAAGCGCCATGCGCTTAACATTATTTCCCATTTACGTCATATCGGTAATTAGCAATGAGTAAACGAGAACATATTTTCCATATCACCATACTCGGCAGGACTCTTGAACACTTAGGTGTCCAGATGTACAAGCGCCGCGATGTTGCAATAGCCGAGCTGGTTGCTAACTGTTGGGATGCCGGAGCGAAGAATGTCTGGATCATCGCGCCAGACCCGCATGATTACGATCAATTCAGGAGCAGAATTATCATCACCGACGACGGCGGAGGGATGAATGCCAACCAGGTACAGAACGAATACCTAGTTGTAGGTCGCAATCGGCGAACCGATAAAAGTAAGGCTACGGTAAAAAAAGGCGGCAAAGCCGATGCGGGCGAACTTACAAGCCCTTCTCAAGAGGCGGAACATGAAGAGGCACGCCCGGTAATGGGGCGAAAAGGAATCGGGAAATTAGCTGGGTTCGGTTTAGCGGATCGGATGAGAGTGACTACATGGAAGGGCGGCGAATGTGTTGATTTCTCCATGGACATCGACTCCATGAAGTTAAACGCCGGGGTTACTCAAGCGTACCCATAAAAGGCACTATTGGTGATTTACCTTCTTTCGCTAAAACGCCCGCCGGCACGGCGGTTAATTTGGATGATCTCAAACACTCAACATTCCTTGATCTGGATAAACTCCGCGAATCATTAGCACGCCGTTTCAGCCGCCGCGTGCGAGGGAGAATGAACATCTTTATCAACGATGTGCCGCTTGGAGAACCAACGCTTGTGTACGACATGATGTACCCAGCGCCTCCGACAGATGAAGAGGAGACCGTCGGTGAGGCACCGATGATAGAAGATAAGCTTGACGATGGTACTGAGGTAAAATACAGATACGCTTTCACAAAAGGTACAATTCATTCGGCGCAGCTACGGGGTTTCACAATTTATGTTCGCGGTAAGACCGCACAGGCTCCCCCCTTTTACTTCGATGTAGAAGGAACCGCCTCGGGACAGCATGCAACTAAATACCTCACCGGGGAAATCGAAGCTGATTTCCTGGACATAAACGACGACGATGAATCAGACCTGATCTCGACCGACCGTCAGGAGATCGATTGGGAGAGTGATAAGGTTGTAGCGTTCAAAAGATGGGGCGCTGAACTTACCCGCCGATTGTTCCGTGAGTGGACTGATCGTAACGGTGACCGCATAGAAAAGTGGGTGCTTGAGGATGAGGCTCTTTCGGAACGAATCGACAGGCTGAAGCCCAAGACTCGGAAACAAGTAACAGAGTTCATACGGAAACTTGGGAATGTCGAACCGGTGAAAGAACGCGCTCTGGAGCTTGCCGGTTCATTAGTCCGAGCATACGAATACAGGCACTTCATCGATGTAATAGAGCAGATCGAAGTTGCCGCCGAAGATCCGGAAGCTTTACATACTTTATTGGCGCACCTAGACGAGTGGAGCGTTCTTGAGAGTAGAGCGATCCTTGAGATAATCAAGGGCAGGTTGAACATTATTGAGAAGTTCCACAGCATGGTTGTTAATAACGCGCCTGAGACAAAATCGAAGGTCAGCATGGACAATCTGCATGATCTACTCGCGGGTCAACCGTGGTTGCTAAATCCCGAATGGCAAGTGCTCTACGAAGAAAAGACAATAACCAAACAACTCAGGGAGTGGGGTTATGCGGACGTAGCGAATGAAGAGGACAAGCAGCGATTCGACTTTCTAGCTCTCACCGGCAACGGTCGATTGGTGGTGATCGAAATTAAAAGACCTGGTCATCCCGTCACATTCGCTGAATTAACGAGACTTGAAGAATATCGGAACAAGCTCTCGCAAGCCCACGGTGACATATATATGGTGATGATCTACGGAGGGGCATTGGACGCATCGGTTTCTCCCAAAACTAAGAGGAACTGGGAAGAACGTGACGACGGAGAACTGAGAGAATGGAAGGACGTACACGCGACGACTCGTGACTATTACGAGCATTATCGTGCTGTGTTGGAAGGTAACGTCGATCACCCCGATTTCCACAAAAAAGAAAATGAGATCAGGCAAACCCGCAAAGTGATAGAGACGGGGACGGTGCATCGAGATGCCGTCGCCCGAGATCAAGGGTTGGGGATGCAAGACGCCGATTACTCGGAGAAGGCACCGGCCGTCGTCAAATCTCAGACTGGAAGTAAGAAACAGACAGCGGTGAAAGGTGGCTGACAATCTTACTCCAACACAACGTAGCAACTGTATGTCCCGTGTAAAGAACCGGGACACTAATCTTGAAACCATCATCCGCTCCGAGCTACACTCTCGCGGCTTACGCTTCAACAAACACGTCAAAGAGTTGCCGGGAAAACCCGACATTGCTTTCTCAAAAGCAAAGGTTGCCGTGTTCATTGACGGTGATTTTTGGCATGGTTATCGCCTGCCCGCGTGGCAACATAAACTATCTGATTTCTGGAAAGAGAAAATCGAAAAGAACCGGCGGCGCGATCAAAAGAATTTCAGGAAGTTGCGAAGGATGGGCTGGCGAGTCATACGGATTTGGCAGCACGAAATCAAACGTGATCATGAGGCTTGCATCGTCAAAATCGTATCAGCAGTAGAGCAAGCGCGGACAATCGAATAGCTACTTGGTCGAATTATGATTCCCTTCTCCTGATGCCTTAAAAGAACTCGTCAGGTATGCTCTTATGAAATCATGATTGAAAAATCGTAACTTTTGGGATAATATGATGAGCATAAAGAGAGAGGCGCTGTTCCGCGTTTAAGGAACGAAGCGTGGCTCTCTTTTCCTTTTTGACGGTCTCTTATCAAGCCGTCGCGAGCGCACGCATCGCGACGGCTTTTTCTTTTGAATCGGGAGTGACTGATGGGCAACGAGGATGCTGCACCGCTTGAAAATGATGATCGTTTGATGACTGCGCGAGAGGCGTGCGTCGCACTTCGCATCAGCAGACCCACGCTTTCAAGGCTAACCAAATCAAATAACGGCGCGCCACCACGTTTGGCTCACTATAGAATCGGTAGTCGGATCTTATTCAGTCAACGTCGTCACGTCGAACCGTTTTTGCTGAAGTGTGAAATATCGCAACAGGAGAACGGGCGCGCGAAGGCTGCGTGAGAGAATCAAATCGGCAGTGCGAGTCGGCAACGATTCGCCACAGCGAGCGGGAATGTTCAGCGCCCCGCCAGGCTCAGCAGTGAGTCGGGCGGGGCGTTTTCGTTGACGATTGAATTGAGATAGCGGCGTGCTCCAACGTCGTTACCTCAGCGAACCTCCAGTTGCCATCTGGAGAGAAAGGACGAACGGATATGGGTCTAGCACGTTCAGCACACGATGACAAGTCGCCTGCTCGATTGGTTGACCGTATCGGTGCCTTCACAGCCATTCCAAACAGGTTCATTGAGGAAAGTTCAGGACTTTCGATTCACTCGAAATGGCTGTTCATCGGGCTAAGATTTTTCGCTAGCTCACAAAACGATTGTGTATTTCCCAGTTACGACACACTTCGATCACTGACTGGGCTAAGAAGAGAAATGATCTCGAAAGGCTTGCGAGAATTATCGAGTGCGGGATGGGTTACCAAGAAAAAACGGTTCGGTAAATCAACGATATACACACTTGTTATGCCTAGCCATCGTTCTGCTCAATCATCTTTAAAGACTCGATCTAACAATAGGGCAGAAAAAAAGATGAGGAAGGACATAGCCGAACTTGATGAGAACGAGATCAATGAAGGTGGCGGCCTCTAGTAGTTCTGAAATCAGAACCCATAAGAAATTCTGATTTCAGAACCGACAGTAATCCCGGAATCAGAACAGGAACTAGACTTAGTTTAACCAGACATAGAGGAGATTAAAGACTCACTATCGTTCGTCTTTAATCTCCGGAGAGTTGAATTCTTGACATTGACAATTTGAACTCAAGATCGTTCGGTTGCGAGGTTTGAAATTTCGGTTTGCCCGGAGGTTAGCGGCTTCAACCGGGCAAAGAGCGCGCGAGGTTTTCCGGCTCCATCCGGCCTCGCGCGCTGAAAGGGTTCGGGCGGTGGGGGTTCCACTCATGACGCCGCCCGAACCCTCGAAACTCGAGGGGCAGCTCGGAACGCCCGAGCCGAAGGCGAGGACCCAGGGATAGGAGACTCAACATGGCCAAAGAAGTTCAAGGGCAACAATCACGGCCGGCGCGGTGGGCGCTCCGCGAGCTGTCGGCGGTCGAGCGTGACGGCCAGCGCAGGCTGCGCGCGGCGGTTGAGGCCGGCGATTTTGACGACGCGGTGGGGTGGGCGATGCTCGTGGCCGAGACACATCTCCAGGCTCGGAAGGTCCGCGAGGCGCTGGCGTTTCTGGCTGAATTCGACGAGCCGCCGGACGGACAGGCCGACGGTGAGCCCAGAAACTGGTAACAGAGGCGGTGAGCTGAAAAACCGGGGCGATGCATCGAGCACTATGAGAATCGAGCAGGGGTGTTTTCTGAGTGAGGCGGCAAGTCGTTAGTACGCAAAGGTTGCGAATTTAAAGGGCAGAACAAATGCCGAAACCCAGGGGTAATCAGGCAAGAATCGCACTTCTTCGGCTGCAAATCTCGCGTCTGCTGGTTGGTGGCGCGACTGAGCGGCAGATTGCGCGCCAGCTCGGGAAAGCGCCGAGCACGGTTCATTTTCACATCGTGCAGATTCTCAAGAGTTGGCAGGCCGAGATGGAAGGGCATCGCAATCGTTGGGTCGCTTCGCAGCTCGCGAAGATCACGCAGATTAGAACATGGCGTTTGAAGAGTTCGAGCTGTCGAAGCAGGGCAAGACGACGCTGGCGACGAAGGCGAAGGGGTTGGCGCTGCTTTCAGGCGGGCGAAGGCGTAAGGGGTCGCTGGTGTCGCCCCTCGTCGAGATTAAGCGCAGCGAGCGTCACACGACGCAGGGCGGCTCTCCTGAATATCTGAGCCGGCTTTGCTGGTGCATCGCCGAGCGAAACAGGTTGTTGGGGCTTTATCACCCTGACTCTCAGCCGTTCCTGGTTGAGCACGAGCCGGATGTTAAGAGGTACGAGCGTGCGCGCGGGGCGGTGGCCGAGGCGTTGGGCGAAGGTGAGGTGTTGGGCGAAGGGGGCTGAAATGCTCCCAAAGTTGTTAGCTTTTTCAATTGCGATTTGCGTTTTCCAGGTGCGTTTCAAGCTGGTCCAAAAATTTGGGGGAATTTCTGAGGCAATTTTTCGGGGAGGTTCGCGATGAAACTTGAACTTGAGCTTGTCGAAGGTGAGGCGCAGGGGCTTGAAGAGTCCGAGCGCGAGCTGGCGAGGTTGGAGGCCGAGCGCGACCGCTTGCCAGCGGCGATGGCGGCGGCGGCGGGCGATGCGGACGCGGGCAGGCTTCAAAGTCTGCGCCGGCGGGCGGGCGAACTCGCCGACGAGATATTTGCCTCTCGGACGCGGGTGCTCAGGCTACGTCTGCGCGAGGCCGAAGAGCGACAGTCCACGCTCCAGGTGGAGTTGTGCGGGTTGGGCGATGAGCTGACCAGGGTGACCGTCGAAGCCCAGAAGCTTCAAGACGCGGCGAACCGAGCCCTCGAAAAGCGCGGCGCGGTTATGTTGCGGGTGATGGCTGTCGAGGCGTCGGCGGAGAACAACCGCGAAGAGGTCAACGAACTGCGCGCTGAAATCGGCGGCCTGGTCGCCCGGGCGAGCGGCCAGGAGTCAGGCGAGCGGGCGCAGCAGTACGGCCGTAACGGAATGAAAAGTTTCGGGTTCGGGAGGGACGCGGCATGAGCAAGTCGGCGGCGACCCTACTTGACGAGCTGGACGAGTTGAAATTCCGTCTCGTCCAGGCGAACCGGGCGAGGGAAAACATCAATCGTTCGATTGCAGAGGACGAGAAAATTCTGGCGGCGCACCGGGGCGCGCTGGTCGAGATCGCCGCGAGCGCGGCCGTGCTCGAATCGCAGATTCAGGACGCCGAGCACGAGTTAGGGCTGCTGGCGAAGGAGGCGGAAGAAGATGAGCAACTTGACGCGCCAACAATGCCTTGAGCTGGGCGAAGAGCACTTCGCGCTGCCCGAACACAAGAGCTGCCCAATCTTCGACTACGAGGATGTGGTGAAGGCGGTCCACCGGGCACCGTTCGCGAAGGACCCGGAGACGATGCGGCTGCGTATCTGCGAGATTGCCATGAAGAAGGGGCTGAGAATTCCACCCACGCTGGCGTTCGAGAAGTTACGGCTGCTCGCCGCGCAGACCGTCAGAGAGGGGCTGGCAGGTACGCCGGCGCAGGGCAACACTCTGCGCGCGGTCGTTTCGAGCGAGGCCGAGATAGACGCGGCCTGTGAGTTAGCCAAAACGAAGTTGAAGGAGAAAGCGATGAGCACTAATTTTCAGAACCGGCACGACACGCCGGAAGGCAGAAACGCTTTGCAGCAGATTCACGATGTCGCCGCGCGCTACGGGGCGATCTGCACGGCTCAGGGCAAGCTGAGCGCCGATTTCATCGCTAAGCACGAGAGCACCAAGCTGCAACAGGTTCACGACCTCTGTGCGGCCGGCGGCGCGAAGTGCCGGGCGGTCGGCGACTCCGTTTTCGCTGAGGGCGACGAGTCCGGCCTGGGCGACCCGCGCGAGCTGGTAAAGTCCCACGTCGCCCGTAGGAACGAAGGGCGGCCTGTCACGTCTCGGTCTGCAACCGGCGAAGTCTCCGAAGCGGTCAAAGCGCACGTCTCCAAGCGAAACGCGCAGATACGCACGCAGAAGGAACGAACGCGAAAGATCGAGTCTGACGGCTCCCACCATTGGGGGCGTTGAGCCCCCGTTCTCATCTTTCGACGGTGGCACGAATACCCTTTTACCTTTCGGGTAAATTTTCGCCCGGTTGGTTTGAGAGGGTTCGGAGCCGCACCCGCGAGTAAAACGTGGCGAGAGGGGCGATTCCGGCCTCTCTCGCCACGTCTCCGCTTGAGATGCTGAACCTGGGGACTTAAACTATCACCATATTGAGCGGGCGTATTTTTGACATCGAACATTTAAGATTGGAAAGGAAAGAAAATAATATGACCGATAATCGCTTGCCGAGAACGGCAGCTCAATTGGCTGATGACGTTAGAGACTACGTGGAAACCAAGCTCGGCGTAAGACCCGCCCGGTTCTTGGAAGAGAGAAAGAACGACATCGGCGAGACTGTAGCCAAGTTGATTGATTTGCGAATCGATTCTGGAATGAGGCAGCCTGAGTGGGAAGATGAGGAATGGTCGGCGATGCGTGAACACGCTGAATCAACTTTCAAATTCAACTATTCGCTCATCCAGCTCATTGACTCTTACATCGCGGCCTTGCAGAAAGCACCGACCGCATAGACCGAACTAAATTGAATTGCCCGCCCAAGAGAGCGAGAAGCGGCAGAGGTGTTAGCCACCTCTGCCGCTTCTCTTTATGTCAGTTGACCATCGGAGGGGCTTGCAGAGGGGCGCTCAGTCGCGCGTTGTAGGCCGCGAGCGTTTCGGCGTGCCGGTTCATCGTCTCGACGGTCGGATTCAAGTAGCGTAAAAACGTGCTCATTTGAGTGTGACCGCTGATTTTCATCACCTCGGGCGCGGGGATGCCCGCCGCGATCATTCGCGTGATGGCCGTGTGGCGGCAGTCGTGGAAGCGAAAATCTTTGACCTTCGCATCCCGACAGGCTGACGCGAACGATTTTTTCACGGTATCCTCCACCCCGAACACGTTCCAGTCGGGCGTCTGCGGCGACGTTCGCCAGAGTGCTTCGATCTCAGCGCACAGCCGCTCGGTGATCGGCACGATACGCTTCTTCTCGGTCTTGCAGTTCCCCGCCCTGATGGTGATAATACGCGACTTCAAATCTACATCGCTCCAGGTGAGCTTCATGATCTCGCCTGCGCGCATCGCCGTCTCAAGCGCACAGATCAGAATCGGCCTCAAGTGCTCGCGGCGCTTGCGCCCCTGATCGTCAGGTTTCAGGCAGGCGCCCAACAACCTCTCTTCCTCGTCGTGGCCGAGCACGCGCTCGCGAGTGTTCTCTGCCGCGGCCGAGATCAACGGGTCGCCGCAGTTGAAAGGATTCTTGGGGATGAGCCCTTCGCGTAACGCGACGTTAAGCATCCGGCGAAGCAGTTGCAAATCTCGATGGACGGTTGCGAGGCTACGCTGTTTTCCACCGCACCTCTTGCCCACGTCGGACCTCTTTTTCCTCATCACCTTGATTCGGACGACAGGAGTTTTCAGACGCTCGGCGCGGAAGGCTCGGATGTTACTGTAACGAATCTGGCGCAGTTTCCTCTTGCCGAAAAAGGCGCGCAGCACGTTCATCTGAGCGTTTATGCCGACCAGACTCTTGCGCCCGGCGGTCTTGATGCCGTTGTTGATCTCGGCCGGGACCAGATACGTCTTTTGGAAATCGTCGGCGAACTCGGCGAAAGTCATGTTCACGGAATCGGAGCTCTGCTCGCCCTCGGTTTTCAGCTCGTGCAACTTATCTTCGACGATGCTGCTCGCGTCTGATTTGTTCTTGGCCGGATACCACTTGTCGCGCTCTTTGCCGTTCTCATCGGTCCAGCGGATGCGGGCGTACCAGTGCCCGTCTCGCTCGACTTCTCTGCCCTTACGAATTCTTCCCATCGTCACCAGCTCCTTACGGGTTCTCCCCGTTATTTCCCCGTTTCGAGTCGTGATAGCACAGGATAACGGGTGCGTAAACAAGAATCTGCTTGAAGCGAAAATTTAATTTTCGCCTAATGTTTACGCGGGTTTTAGGTGAAATTTGTGATAACGATTGACGATGAAAGAAAGGGGTGATAAAAGGCTCTAGCCGACTTTTAACCAGTGGGTCGCAGGTTCGAGTCCTGCTCGGCTCATCTATAAACTAAGTGGACGCAACGAAATACAGCCGCCTAAAAAGCGGCTGTATTTCCATGTATATTAAAATGACGCTTTCAATAACGCTTTCCTCTCCAAGAAGAGCTTACATATTTCTGCCAGAAAAGATTGGCATGCCGCTTTTGATCTGTGCTGAAAGGCTATATTCCTACATGGATTGGCGGCCTCAGGCTTAACTGTTGAAGCAAGATCACACACGGCTGGCGCATATTGACGCGCTCGCTGGCGGGTCTTTTTCGTTCCACTCGACCTTGTTATAAATGATGGTGTTTCTTTTGACTTGTCCCTTATCAGGCTGGACAGCATCAGGCGTTATCCCGCGTCTTCCTAACTGAATAACCTGCACGTATTTATTACCCAAAATATCCATGAACCATATTCGTAAGTCCGGTTCAGGGAAACCTCGGCCTTCCGCAAGCAAACTGAGTAAATCTAAGCGGCCAGGATCAGGGACCGCACGAACCTTTGCAATATCGTATGGCTGAGTATCCTTAACTTTCCTTTTTTGATTTGGGAAAGACTATATAGCTTTTCAAATTTAACTGGCAGATACCAGTACGCTCCATATCTGCCAGAGCAATCCACCAATCGAGATTCAATATAAATATTAAGTGCTACGCCTTGCCCGACGTTTTTTAGTTCCAATCTGCTCCGTACAGCATGTCCCCCTATATCAGATTCAGGTTCAATGTCCCCTTCCAAAATAAGTATTACTTCAAATGACGGAAGGATGCTGACATTCGTTTGACGAACCATTGCTTGCTGCATTTTTCGAGTGAGATAAGTATAAGCAGCAACAACCTCGAATGTAAGAGCTAGAATAACTGTCTGAAGATATATCCATCGGTCGGGGTAGTTTTTTAATAATAAGGCCAATATCCAAATACCGACCAGCACCCCAAGGGTCCCGTAAACAACCTTGACCGCAAAAGGCACAGGTTTTGGCGTATCATCTTCTATTACATCATAAGTGTCGTTACTGATCTCTTCTTCATCTTCCATAGATACAATCCACCCTCCTACAAAGATTGACCCCACAAATAATCCGGGTTTATTATATTCCCGCTTGGGACGAGGGAGGGTGAAAAGTGGAGCCGCGGAGAAATCTGTGTCGCTCTACTTAAAGCTTGTTCTCTTTAACCAAGCAGAACGCTTCAAGTCAAACCGACCGCTCAATCAACACATAACAAGTCTCAAACGTGGCCTTTGTCATGAGGGTTCGTGTATGTTGAAGCGTAAGTTTTCTTTTGAAAAGATAGAGCTATTTCTGTATCGGGGCGTTATGCTCCTGATCCTCATTTACCACTTCGCTAAGTTTATAAAGTTCGAGCTGTCGCACTGGTAGGGGCTGGAGGCTGGCGGCAGGATTCGAACCTGCAAGAGATGTTCCGTTTCTACAATAAGGTAGTGCCAATGATTCTTCGGACTTCATGGTTCGCCTTACTGTTGCGTCTATTTTCTGATGATGCTTAGCAGTTTCGGTGATTAAACCTGTACCGCACAGGGCTACGCCAACACCATTAGCTTCCGCCACGCCAGCTAATTAAATTCTAGCAAGCCTTTTGGATCAGGCAACCCGCTTAGACATGAGGAATTTGGATGTTGTCCACAACATGGACGTATCCTAATTTTAATTGACAAAACGTTGTAGTAGGAGTACAGAGATAGAATCAGGAGATGGTTCTGATGAATTACTTGAAAGACATTCTTGCTGCTCTTGGTTTGATAGCTACTATCTTGCTAGCTACTTCCGCAGTTATTAACATAGCAGTTCAGGTTGGCGGAGATCACAACAAAATAGAGCAAAAAATCGAGGTTACGCCAAAGTCTATACCTTCTCAGGTCGGACAAACCACATCCCCCCAGACAATCGCTCCTGCTAAGGTTGAGTCCTCTGCGTCATCGGTCATTCCGGTCGAAACTACCCCTGCTGCGGTTCCAAAAGTAGCGCAATCCAAGCCCGCCGAGCTTCAACACACAGCGCCAGCGCAAACATACAGGCGCTCGTATTCGACTCCTCAGTACACCAGTCCCCAAGAAGAGGATTGCTCATGCCCGGTAGAAGAGGAAGAAGAATGCGAAGATTGTGAAGAAGTAGAAGATGGTGAGGTTGTCTATGTAGAAGTGGAACCTTAGTCCGTTAACCTGACTGTCATCAAATCCGCCAAGGAATCATCATTTCGGCCATAAGAATGTTATTGGCAGTTAGATTGATCTGAATAGATTACCAGGCAAGTTCGGAGACTGAATGAACGCAAGAGGCCGCTGGCGTATGAGGTCGTTGGCGGCTTCACTTTTTATTACTTCGTTCAGACCTAGTAGAATGCCCAAGAGCAGTTACCCACAGCTAATACTTGTTAATTGAACCACAAACAAATTCAACGGTATTACTATTGTGTCGAGAGTGCCTTTCATAACAACATAATCCTCACCGACTTCCTCAATAATGTAATCCGTGATTTGTCTAGTGCCAATTTTAAAAGTGTAAGCATCCTGCTCATTCAATTTACCTAAAGAACCTTTTTGGCCTTTAAGCGATGAAACGTATGCCGCGTATTTTTTCATAGCTCCCCTCCTACCTAGGCTGTAACGAACCCATTCTACTCTCCAATCATTTCATCTAATAATCATTCTCCTTGTTAAAGTTCTGGGTTCACTGCGGCCCTAAGCGAAACTTGTCAGGCTTGCCGCCCTAGCTGCTTCCCCAGTTCTTTATAAGGGCTTTAAAGGGAGCTAAGCATCCGTGTTAGAGACAGCTTTTAATGGCTGAGGTGAAGGCGGTCTTTTCGTTTATACTCACAAAATGGCAGACATAAAATATAGAGACAGGCACAAGATAACCGGGCAAGGAATACTACATAACTCCGCTCGGACAGAATCCGTTCGCATGTTCTATGTTTTCGAGACATATGAATCGAATATAGGGGATAGATTTCACCAAATTTGGATACCTAAGATAGATGCATTAGAGATTGACTTTAACGGAGCGCGAGAGCCAGCGTGGCTAGATGCATTCTTAATCTTAGAGATACTTATAGAGATGGTAAGTTCAAAATCCGCCGGAGACCTGGCTTTTGGGAGATATATCGTCTTAGTGATGCCTCCACGTCAGAGTAAGGTAGCTGGCAGTTCCAGGTTCTTATTAACTACGATTAGATTGGAGGGTATAACGGGAACAAGGTACGACCCCGCACTTACCTTGCCTGCCGCTGAATCTTGCGCCGGTTAAATTCTACTTCTTCAGCTTGCTTATCGGCATACCTCTCAAGTGAGGCTTTGAATCTAACTGCCTTCATGAATTTCAACTTTTTAGGCTTGTAGTATTTGAGCTGCGAGCGAAGTCCAAAAGGCAATCGGTCTATCCAGAAGTCTATCCCTGTTTCTTCTTTTAACTTATCAACAACGGCTTGCTTTAATAGGTTTTGAGCATATCGAACTTCAAATAGATAGATACCTCGTTCCGCACATTTCTGCCGTTTAAATTCATCCCTTGCCCGATTCTCTTTAAGTAGTCTGTGCTGTAGTCCGTTTACTTCAACGGCAAAATTAAAATCAGGGTAAAAGATGTCCAACTCAAGATTGTTACCTGTTGTCCATTTCAACCAGTTAGGTCTGTAATTATAAATCCGATACCCTCCAAGTAAGGTATCAAAATACTTTCTCGTTAAAGATTCAATCCGACTTATTTGCATTGGATACGAGAGTCCCAAAAGCCTGCTCGACAGACTGTTTAATACTTCAAGCGTTAGATCCGTTGTTTCTCGGACGCTCTGCACCGTCATCTATCCAGCTAAGTCTCTATTGAGCTTGCTAGTGGTCATTCCTGGTTACAAGTACGGGCTGTAAAACAGGTAGGATGGTCTGCAAAGGATAATCTCGAATGCTGTCGAGATAGCATCACCCATCAGTCCCTAACATTTAACTCGGCATCCAAACGGCGGCTGTTAGAGTTCGCCTGACCAGTCCGTTCAGTATTCAAGTTATTCACTTGCTTGCCCTGGTAAATATACAGGCGGGAGGTAAGCATGTGTGCATGTTAAAAACCTTAACTTGTAATTGCCATAGGCGAGTAAATAAAGAACCACTATCGAGGCAGGTACTCTTCGTCAAGAAACCTGCACCCAATAGCGGTGCTCTAGTGACAAGAGTTTGGTGTTTTCTTTACTGTAGCAGCTATAAAAACGGCGTCAAGAGGGTGGCTGGGGATAACTCTATTTATCTTTAGGAACAAAGGTGACGTTTATATACCTAATGAACTCAGCAGATTCACCATTAATGTCATAATTTTTAAATCCAACTAAGTCATAATCGCTAATATCGAGATCAATTTCTATGGGACGGCGGTTTGGCAGGGCATCAACCTCACGGACTGAGCCATTCTCATTCAAAATTAAAATGTGTTTACGACCGCTTGCATTTTCATTGTCCTGAACCCCTATCTTCATAATTAGCTTTTTAAATTTTTGCCCGGTACGAAAAGCAGCAATCTCTTCAGGAAGATAAATTGAATCAGGGTATTTCTCGCCAAAAACAACCGTATCAGGTCTACGCGAAACTTTTCCTTTCACCACTGGCATTTCCGACCATGAAACGCCTTTTGGCTCAGGTGGTGCCGGTGTCTCTGTATTAGTATTTTCAGGCGGTCTTCTTTTTAATGTCGCTCGCCCCGGTACATTTTCCGGTACATTTTTAGCGCTTTGAACTCTTTGTATCAACGCAATAATATCCTTCTTCACCTTTCCCTTTTTTAGTTGGATTAATCCATCAGGTGAGATGTCGAAATTGACTTCACTGGCCGACCCTATAGCTCTGATAATGATACTGTTGTCTACTTTCTCCTTTGTCATTCGGATAATGTCGCTATTAGTAAGTGGTTTGCTATATTGAGCTTTGGTGACAACAACACACATTAACAAAACACATATTGCTAACAGAGCTTTTTCCTTCATGTTGATTTACCTCTTGATAGTAAGAGTTAAAGACCTTGAGAAGCGATTTGTCTAGCGCCTTATATCAATCAACCAGACAAAAGTAAAGTTTCTTGAAGGGGCTGAAACGGGAGTAGTTCTAGCGGTAATGATGAGTTCGGCAGGCGGTTAGGGGTACATGGATTGGTTAATGCTCTAATGAGTAATTCGGCTGTTGCTACGAGTCACTCTACTGCGGAAATTGTAGCGTGGGCTATCAAAATAGAAGACGAAATTAACAAGCAATTAAATCCCTCCAAGTTCCGTCAGACAGTCCAAGCTACGGCTCCAAAAGTAGTAGTCCCTGAAGAAGACTTGCCTAGTATTCAGCAAGACGAAGAAGCCCTAGATTCCTTAGTGGAAGGAGTTCCGTTTTAAAATTAACTTAATCCCTCAAGGTCATTCTCATCAAATACAATAGCATTTACTTCGGCTTTAATTGCTGCTACGCCACGCGCTAATTCGTCTAGTTTCGATGAAGTAGCGAGGACTGATTGGTGTATGTCGTCAACTTCGTGATTGATCTGGTTGGCTTTTTCGATTCTTTTAAGTTTCTGTTCACCGGATTCCTTTTCTTTGGATAACCGACTTATTTCCTCTGCCATAAGAGTAACCCGCTTACTTAAGTTTTCTACTAGAACATCAGGTGAGTTTTCCTTGGCTTGGGTTAGCTGGCTTTCAAGGAAACCAGTTTTCTCTTTAAGAAGTTCTATCGTCGCATCTTTCTGATTAACGAGAAGTCGGTATAAAACGAATACTAGGATCACGGATGTAAGGATAGAGCCAATTTGGGTGTAGAAGATTGCGTTGTTGCTCATAGCTTCATTGTATAACCAAAAGCCTTCTTTAACCGGAGGGCTTCATTTAATACCTTGTGTGAACAGAATATAAGTAACAAGGAAGGTTAAAGCCGACGCAACAATAGCTGAAATTACTGCGACGATAACTGCGTCTTTGTTTCTTATCCAAAAAGATTGTTCTTCATGTTTATTGATGAGAACAATTCTAGAGAATATCCCTTCATGGTGAAGAACTAAAGATAAGACCAACATTAAGATTGTTGGGGTAAGAATTGCTACCGTAGCTTTCTCTGAAAGGTAACAGTAAGAAAAGAATGCAGCTACAAATATTGATACGATTATTGGAATGATCAAATACGGATGCAGAATTGTGTCCCACGGCTTTCTTCTGCACTTGTTAAGAATTTCTTTAATCTGGGTGTAGGGGCTAATGGTTTCTATGTCACCAGCACCAGAGTTTGCGTTTTTCACTTCTCGATTACCCATTGTAAAAGTTAATGAGGACGCCGAGTTGGAAAGGTCCAGTCTTTTTATTACGCGCCCCTTACGTTTCTGTAATTCTTCAATTGAGTCATAAATAAATTCGTCGTCACCAATAGTGACTTTGTTATCTGCGGCGCGCATGATTTCAAGAATTTCGTCCAGGTCTTCTTTATACAGTTTTAAGGTAACAAAATGCGTTTCCTCGCCCCGTAGTTTCTTTTTCATATCAGTCTTTTCATTTGTGTCTTGGTTTGGCTGGTAATTTATCTGGTAGCTTCTGCTTATCGTCCAACAAAACGTCGGTACAGATTCCGGCTATTCTTGCGTATTCCAAGATAGTTGGTAAGGGCGGTTCTGTGGTTCCTAGTTCGTAGCCTGAAATAGCCATCCTGTGTAGTGTTTCCTGTAGGCCCAATCGAGCGAGCATTTCATTTTGTGAGAGACCTAATTTTAATCGAATATCCAAGAGCTTTTGCGATAGGAATTTAGGTCTGGGTCTTACTCTGCGCCCCATCAGAAGTTTCCTCCTGACAAGGCAGTTTTCGGCTTGCTTTTAGCCGTAATTCCGGCTAGTATCTCACCTCGTTCTAGGACCGCCGCGAGTATGAACCTCTCATGCTCAACGCCGATGCTCATTTACCCACGCTGAGGAATTGAGCCGTCGCATTAGCCGCTGTTAATTTTCAAAGATAGATCGCGCGCATCATAGCAAAGAGCGCACTTTTCTCACATTAGTTATCGTCAAAAAAGCGTCAGTAAGCCATAAATTTAATAAATCCGTTGCGCCAGCCCGGATCGGTGATTGATATTTTAGTGATTCGTATACAGCAGGGTTGATCTCCTGCGCCGTAACGTGTAGCGCCTCTTCGTCGAGCCTCCTTGCTGTCACTCGGCCTTCCCGCGCTAGTCCAGACACACTACAAACTAGCTGCCAGTGATTGACTCACAGGGGCTTGCCACGATCGAAATTAACGCTGCGCTGTTTAGAAGAGCGACAGTAGGCTGTGCAACAGATTCAGCGTGAACTCTGTCACCAGATAAATGCCGCTAGTCGAGTCTGCGGCCATGACTCCGGGGCTGGCATATTCCCTGTCGCTCCGGCGCTGGCTAGGGCTGCTGAATACCCGGCAATGGCATATCACCTGCTGCGGCAGAAAGGGCCAACGCCAGCGTTAAAACAATGTAGCTGTCAAGCGTTGCATGCGCTCCATCGCGTATCTCCTTCAAGAAATGTAGTTATCGAATTTGCAAAGAATTAGGCAGCATTCGGCGGGTCGTATATTATCACCAACGCAGTTTTTCAAGCCCCTAGAGTTTACTGAAAGGTGAATCTCACATGAACGAACACACCTCACTCTACGCCAACTGGATAGCACCGCTATCAGCCGAGATGAGCGGGCTCGTCTTCGTTGCCAACTGGCAAAGGAATTGGAAGAGGCCGGGAAATTTGAGGCTGCACGTAACGCGATGAGCGAATTCTGGCGAAGAGTGGGTGTGCGTCCATCCCTAACGGCCTGGCTCAAACGTCTGGCAGCCGAAGTGTTATTACATGCGGGATACTCGCAGGCTGGATTCGCAGCGCAGAACAGGTCGAAGGCGCTCAGGAGACAGCGAAAAACCTCATTAGCCAGAGCGTCGCTATCTTTGAAGAGCTACGGGACGCAGAGAAGGCTGCCGAAGCGTAAGTTGAGCTGGCTACTTGCTACTGGCGCGAGGGCGCATTCGGTGAAGCCCGTGCAACACTGCGGGAAGTATTGAACCGACTGCCCACTGGCGAAGACAGCGAACAAAAACCAGAGCTTTACTGAACAGCGCCATTGTCGAACTTTCAGCTAATAGGAATGGCGATGCATTCCGCATCTTGACCGATGCCGCGCCATTATTTGAAGCATCCGAAAGTCACGCACTAAGGTAAATTTCACGTGACCCTGGCAGTGGTGCTGAGAACCGGAGTGTCTTAGAGCACCGTGCCGATTATGCAGACCGTGCGCT
Organism: uncultured Acidobacteriota bacterium; assembly: GCA_963711585.1. Taxonomy (GTDB): domain Bacteria; phylum Acidobacteriota; class Blastocatellia; order Pyrinomonadales; family Pyrinomonadaceae; genus QHXM01. Next base: position 529,735 of record CAVQEU010000009.1, read on the forward strand.
AATTGAAAATGCCGCAGCCAGCTATCACCTAGAACAGGCAGGGCGTACGCGCGACCTGCTTGCGTCGAGAATAATCTGGGAAACTGCTTTGGACGCTTTCCCGATTCGCTGAAGCCCATGAACATCTGAACGCGCTCGCCAGCTATTTTCTAACCTTAAAAAAAGCGGAAAGTAGCGCAGGTCAACGACACGCGGGGGCGCGCCTTGCTGGCGGAAGACGTGCGCGAAGCCGAAAAAGTAGCCCGTGCGGCCATATGTATCTCGGAGAGAGGCGATGAGCAATATGTCTTGGCTGAAGCCCTAACGACATACGGCACGGCGCTGGCACGCTGGGACGTTTCGAGCAGTCCCGCTCGATGTTAGAAGCGCCATCGAAATAGCGCACCGTGTCGGGGCACAGGAGAAGGCGGCTGAAGCCGCACTCACCCTGATCGAAGAGTTAGGCGAGCGCCTTAATTCTAATGAAATAAGGGCAGTATATAAACTTGCAGATCACCTGTTATCTTAATCACAGCATACGCAGACACTCCATCGCTTACGCCGTGCCGCGGGTCGCGTAATTACGCCGAAACCCACTCATGAGAGAGGAACTGAAAACGAAGAAATTGATGCGCCGGGCTTCGTCTATGCGTCGGAACAGATCGCAGTGCTGTTACGTGCCGCGAATCGGATTGCCTCAGCACCGAATCCGGTGCTCATTACCGGCGAAACCGGCACGGGCAAAGAACTGCTCGCGCACCTGATTCATCAATGGAGCGGACGCTCAGGCGAGTTGGTTGCCCTCAACTGCGCAGCCTTGACCGAGACGCTGATCGAATCACAACTCTTCGGCCACAGGAAAGGTAGCTTCACTGACGCCGTCTCGGATTATCCAGGAGCAGTAGTCCAGGCGCGGGGCGGGACATTGTTTCTGGATGAGATTGGAGAACTAAGCGCAAGCAATCAAGGTAAACTCTTACGCCTGATTGAATACGGCGAAGTTCATTCCATTGGAGCATCAGGGCCAGAGCAGGTAGACGTGCGGATCGTCGCTGCCACTAACAGTAATCTCAAGGAAGAAGTAGCGCGGAAGCTCTTTCGAGAAGACTTGTACTATCGGCTGCAAACTTTTCACCTGGAGATCTCCCCGACTCAGGGAGCGCCCCGACGATATTCCTATTCTCGCTGAACATTTCATCAAAGAGGCATTCGCCAGGCACGGGCAGCGGGTGACATTCGCGCCGGAAGCCATCGAAGCGATGAGCCAGTTACGGCTTAAAGGCAACGTGCGGGAGCTGCGCGCGCTGATTGAGCGCACGGTGTTGATCGCACCGCAAGGAGCGACAATCACACGAGAAGCAGTTGAGACGCTGGTGATGCGCCAGAAGCAAACCGCTGGATTAGCGGACGTGTGGGCGGGCTGCTCGCTCGATGAAGAGGTGTTGCTTTACGAGAGGACTCTGATCCAGATGGCTTTGAAGGCAGGGCAGGGGCAGGTAACAAAGGCCGCGCGTCTACTAGGAATCTCACACCAGAGGCTGTCGAGCAATATTCTGCAAGGGCGGCATAAGGATTTGCTCACCGTCAGGACACCAGTGAAGCGCCGCCGACATAGCATTATCAAGCATCACGAGAGAAGCAAAGACAAGGATCGCTGAGACCGTACAACTCAACACATCTAGAAAGCGGAGGCTCCCACTATGGTATATATTGAGCCGCCATCCAAGCCCAAAGTGGTAGGTTGGCTACGTACTCTCGCGCCTATGCGAGTCGCATACCCGTGCCAATTATACGATCATTAGATGCGCGCTAACTATTGGCATTCACCTTCCAGCAGGAATATCGTGCGCCCGGTCTTACTTCCTCGCCTATCTGCTAACGAGAGCTTTTCTTGTTAGCCTCACGCCCGCTCTAGCGGTAAAAGTCAACCATCAGATATGTTAGACCGCTGTTAGCGGTATTTGTCGGCTTTTACGGTGTTAGGATGCTAGTGGCGGTAAAAGTCGGCTATAGTCGAAAAATACCGTCAGTGGCGGTCTAAGGAGCGTTAGGTGTATCGGCGAATTGAGATATAGGATATTAAAAGCCTATGCCTTATATCCGGCAAATATTTTTCCCTCTCGCGTTGCGAAGCCGATGGTATTGGGCTTTGGCCTCATTGCTGACGCTGTTTGTGTCGTTGATTGTGGCGTTAGCGATACGTCCTACGCCCTACGTGAACGGTTCATTTAATTCACGACCTTACGGTTTGACAACTGCACTTGAGAATCAAGCCATTGATCTGCTTTTCCAATTACGTAATGCGCGTCATGCAGAATTACGCGAACGCGGAAAGCAAGAACCAATCGTTATTGTTGGCATTGACGACGATTCTATAAAGTCCGTCGGCTTACGCGCCCAAAACTGGCCGCGCTCGTATTATGCGCGTTTGATTGACAAGGCCAGCGAAGGCGGCGCGAGTGTTATTGGGCTTGACTTATTGTTGGCTGGCGAAAGCGGTTCGTCGGAAGAGGCCCGCCAACAAGACCGTTTGCTCGTTGAAGGCAATCACACAAGCAGGTAATGTCGTAATTGCTGAAAAGAGCGCGGGCGGCGGCACTCCGGCGATTAAGCCTGCTCCAATGTTTTCTGAAGTTGCATGGTCAACCGGCTTCATTGATTTACCCCTTGACAGCGACGGCTTTGTCCGCAGCGCAGCGGTTCGTCTTTATTCTCCACAAGAGAATGATTTCGGCAATTGAGTTTCGCTGGACACCTTGTTGAAGGTCATCGCCTCGCCGAAATTTACGAACGCAAACTATTTGATCTTAAAGCCGCAGGAATGAGCGAAGAACAAGCGCAAAAGCAAGCGATGGACTTGGCGCAACAAAATGCAGTTTTGAAGCAAGCGCCGAATGGAGATTTGCTATGCGGCGAAAGGTTAATGCCTTTGAGAAGAGACGATTTGCTGCAACTTGATTTCGTGCTCGCCCACCTGCGTTTCTTTATGTTTCTGCGATCCAGCTTCTGAACGAAGGTGCATCCAATATCCCTGAGACTCTTTTTCGCAATCGCATCGTCTTGATTGCTCAAACATCACCGACAAGCGGCGATTATTTCGCCACACCTTTTTACGAGCCGTCTGTGTTAGCGAGATTGTTTGATGCGGCATCTCCCTATGCGCCCGTGCGCACAAGTGGCGCTGAAATTCAAGCGACTACAATCGCTACCATGCTTAACGGCAATTCGCCTATGCGCCCACGTTACGGTTGGCAGGTTGCGTTTGCTTCGTTGCCTCTGTTGCTCGCTGCTTTTGCCGTGTTTCGTTTGCGCGCATGGTTGGCGTTGCTATCGGTCGTTCTGATTGCAGCTTCCATTTTGCTCGTTTCGTCGTGGATGTTTAATTCACGGGCTGTGATCTTGCCTCTGGCAAGTTCATGGCTTGGATTAGCTTTACTCACACCCGCTGGTTTGAGTCTACGATACGCGCGTGAACATGCCTTGCGGGACGAAACGGAAAGAGAAAGAATGCAGATGATGGATATTTTCTCGCGTTGTGTTTCGCCAGCAGTCGCAGAAACGCTCTGGCAACGGCGTGACCATATCACACTTAAAGGCGAACGACGCATCGTCACGATTATCTTCACAGATATACGCAACTTCACCACACTTTCTGAATCTTCTACGTCTGAAAAAGTCGTCGAATGGCCGACTTGAGTATTTCACGCGCATGAACACAATCGTCACAGAGCGCGGCGGCCACATCAGTAAATTTATCGGCGACGGTTTGATGATTGTTTTCGGCGCGCCGCTCGCACGCAGCGAAAAGGATGAAGCGTGGGCCGCCGCCGATTGCGGCCTAGCGATGCTTGAAGAAGTGAAAAAGATAAACCAGGATTGGCGCGGAACAGATCGGCCTGAGATTAAGATCGGTGTAGGCATTCACACAGGCGAAGCCACTTGCGGCGTGGTGGCTCGCCGCAACGCCTCGAATACACAATTATCGGCGATACGGTGAATTTAGCTGCGCGCCTTGAATCCAAAACGAAAGACCTTGAGGTTTCGCTATTGATGAGCGAAGCTACAGCGAATCTTTTAGACGGGCGTTACAATTTTGCGCTCACTGGGTCAGATAGAAGTCAAAGGCAAAACCATCAAGATAAACGTCTTCACAATTGAATGGACTGAAAGGAAAGCAGGCAAATAGAGCCGAGGATCAGGCTATGCTGAGATGCAGAGACACAGAGATGTATAGATCGTTTTTTTTATTGCGCTTGACCATCTTCTTATCTTTGTTTTGTTTGCTTGTATCGGTTAGCAACGCGCAAACGGCGCAGCCTACGCCTAAACCATCGCCTCCGCCTACGCCCCGTCATCCATTACCGAAACTTTCAAACGGCGCGCGTGGTTTTGATACTCGAAAAGAGAAGGATGCCTCTCCGCGACTTATTGCCGTCGGCGGCGGTTGGGGCGGAGGCGGGGATGAAAAGGAGCCCAAGCTTAAACGCAAGACCGCACAGGGATACTACATACTAGGTAGGGAGTACGCATTTCAATTGGAATTTTCCAAAGCCATCGTAGCACTAGAAAAGGCCGTTAGGCTGAATCCGAACTATTTTGCAGCTTATTACGCGCTTGGTGAAGCGTATGCTTACAGCGGGGTTTATTATTCCGACGAGTTTGAAGATAAAGATAAAGCCAGCAAGTTTGAACAAATGAGGTATAGACAAGCTATTCGAGCCTATGCACAGGCAAGGCGTTTAGCCCCGAAAAGTGCATACATTCATCTAAATCTAGGCATACTTTATTTCAACACAGGTCAGTATCAGAAAGCCGCTGACTCTTTACAACAAGGGCTGCATCTCAAGCCCAAGCCATATGAATTGAGCAACATCGAACGACTTGATGCTGAATCCTCATTAACTATAGTGTACTTCTATATCAGTCGGGCTTATGAGTATTTGGAGCAGAGTGAAAATGCCATTAAATTTTATCAACAAGTTCTCGTGGTTAGTCTTAAGGAGAAAAAGAACCAAGTTTCTTTACTTGATATATATTGGAATCTAGGACAACTCTACGAAAAACTCGGCGAACTTGATAAGGCTTTAGCTCTTTATCAAAAGTGTCATTCTGGAAAGAACGGGTCTCACCAGATCAGAGCTAGATATTGGCGAGGGGTTTTCATCCATTGGCATGATTGTATTGGCGATGTGCTTTATTCCATCGGTACAATTTACGCCATCAAACAAAATATTGATGAAGCCGCCGACGCTTTCAATAAAGCTGTAAATATATATGAGGGAGAGTTTAATCGTTATAATCAATTTCTAGCAGAAAAGACAGAGGCAAAAGAAAAGAAATTTTGGGAAGAGGAAATTATCAGTTCACAACCAAAATTAGTTCAAGCAAGCTACAATTTAGGCGTTGCTCAGTTAAGTTTGAACCAAACAGAGAAAGCTATTGAATCTTTCAAACGAGTCGTTGAGTTAGACGAAAAGAATGCTGATACGCGATTCAATATAGGCGTCGCTTATCTAGCTCTCGGTGACAAAGAAGCCGCACGAGAACAAGCGCGAATTCTCAAAGCTGTTGATTCGGAATTGGCAAAAGAATTGGAAGAACTCATTAACAGATAAAATATGACCATTAAACTATCAGTATATCTAGGGGCTCTTATTCCAGAACCATCCCTTGGTGAGCATTATCCGGCAAATGTGTCTAGAGTGGTTAAAGATACGCCCAACTGATATATGAAAGGGCACCCCTTATGGTGGTAACTTGAAGTTGTCGAAGCTTTAAGTTTCCACCGAAAGGAGCGCCCTATGAAGATCTATTATGTCGGGATGGACGTGCATCTGGCAACCATCTCGATAGCTGTCATGAATGAAGGTGGCCGAGTCGTCTCGGAGGCGATCATCGAGACCAAGACTGAAGCCGTTCGTGATTTCATCCGTAGCCTGCGCGGAGAACTCCACGTCACTTTTGAAGAAGGCACGCAAGCCGCCTGGCTCTTTGATCTGCTCAGCCCGCTGGTTGAAGAAGTCATTGTTTGCAACCCGCGCCATAACCGCCTGCTGCACTCGGGCCACAAGAATGATCGGGTGGATGCGCGCCGCCTGGCCGAACTCTTACGTCACGGGTCACTGCGAGCGGTCTATCACGGAGAGCACGGGACCCGCACGCTCAAAGAGTTGGTGCGCGGTTATGAATGCCTGGTCGAAGACATGACGCGGGTCAAGAACCGATTGAAGGCGATCTTTCGCGCACGAGCTATCTCCAGCCGAGGGCGTGCATTCTATCAAGCCAGCCAGCGCGCAGCATGGTTGCAGAAGCTGGAGGATGTGGGTGCCAGAGGGCCGGGCGGAAAGTTTGTACCGGCAGCTTGATGCTCTCAAGCCCCTGCGCCGAGAAGCGCGCCGGGCGATGCTGGCTGAAAGTCGCCGTCATCAAGCCAGCAAGCTGTTGGAGCAGGTGCCGGAGTTGGGGCCGGTCAGAGTGGCGCAGATCATTGCCACCATTGACACGCCGCATCGCTTCCGCACGAAGCGCCCGCTGTGGGCCTACCTCGGCTTAGCGGTCGTCACGCACAGCAGTGCCGATTACCAGGTCAGGTTGGGGCGGGTCTCAAGGAGCAAGCGAGCGCCACAAACCAGAGGGCTCAACCGGCACTACAATCGCCGGCTCAAGGCGGTCTTCAAGAGTGCGGCCACGGGCGCTTGTGACGCGGGCCCCTACAAGCCGTTCTACGACCGGCTGATCGGGCGCGGGATGCGAGCGGAGATGGCACGCCTGACAGTCGCCAGGAAGCTGGCGGCGACGGTGCTGGCACTGTGGAAGCGAGGTGAGAGCTTCGAGGCCAGGAAGATCATGAAAGAGGCGGCGTAAGCAGGAGGCGCTCTGCTGCCGCCCAGGACGAAGAGAGGTCGTCATCACTGACTGCACGAGAGACGCCGCAGAGGTTCGCGGGGCAGTATCACAATGAGTTGTGTTCCAGAGCGGCAATCGCAGAGCAGCTCAAGGACCACGCCTAACCGTATGCCCCCGCGCACAACCGGAGATAGCAGTAGGCCAGACAGAGTCTCAGATAGAACAATCGGTTGGCATCCACTCGGATGACCGCCAACGAAGCCCAAGAGTGTCTCAGCAGTGCGGGCGAGAGTGATGAGAAAGAGAGCAGGCAGCGGTGGCGGAGCAGAGCGCGAAGTGAAGTTTGAGTCGGGGTTGGCTGCCAGACAACTGAGAGCCAGCCGGAGGAGAGGTGTTTTCTCTTGACAGCCCTTTCATAGAACAACCCATCTGAGGTGGACGAGTCAAGCAAAGTTTCACCCTCAAGCCGGATTCTGCGCCGCATAGTTGAGTAACGGAGAGCCTTTCTTGCGCAGCCCTCAAGATACTTCACCTCGTCGTAGGCAGTTCTCGTCATCCAACATCGGTAGATGATCCTGATCCACTTGAAGGCCAGGGCTCTGACGGCCGCCTGATGGCTCTTGCCCTTCGCCCGCTGGCGGTCGTAGTAGGCTCTCGCCCAGAACGAGTGCCTGATGCTTTCGCCCGCGTACTCGTGGAAGGTCTGGCGCAGGAACTTCGGGCAGAAGTAGCGCCACCTCACCCGGCAAGTCTTCCCGCTTCTCTCGATGACAGGAGCGATGCCTGAGAGTTGCGCTACCTCGTCGGCCGACTGCCACCGCCCACTGTCTGTGCCGAGCGCTACCGTCAGCCTCGCGGCGTAGTTCGGACCCGCCCCCGGCAAGCTCTGCAGCAGCGCGCAGTCCTCGTTGACCGCGCACAAGGCTGCGATCTCTGTATCGAACTCTGGATAGCTGAGAGCGTCGTCTGCATCTGGGAGGCAAGCGCCTTGACCATCAGCGTTGATGAGGCGATCACGGCCCGGTCTGTCACCAGCGGGACTGCCTCTTTGATCGCCTCGACTCTCTTCTCGAGGGCCTCTTTCCTGACCGAGTTGTGCGCGCGGAAGAACTGCAAGAGCGTCTCGCGCCTGACCCTCTGGAGCGCAGACAGCGACGGCCAGCGCAGGAGGAAGTCGCAGACCAGAGTGGTGCGGATTGAAGGGAACCAGTGGAGAACCTGCGGGAAGTAGCACTTCAAGAGCGCGGTCAGGCGGTTGCTGATGCGCGTGCGGTCTCAACCAGGCGGCGGCGATGCTCGACCAGGTAACGAAGCGTGCGCGTCTGCTCCGCATCGGGTTGCCAGGCGCGCAGCCGCTCGCGGTGCAGCGGAGTAACTCTGCCAGATAGGCGGCATCGGACGCGTCATCTTTGTGGCGCGAAGGCGAGAAGGCTTCGCGGTAGCGAGCGAGTGTGGAGGGGTTGACCGGGTAGAGCGTCAGGAAGTCGTACTTCATCAGCGCGTAGATCAGCGGGCCGCGCGACTGCTCCAGGCAGACGGCAATCTGCCGGCCCGCGAAGCGGGCTTGAAGACCGCGCGCCCACTCATCAAGGCTCTGCGGCGAGTGCCTTAAGACAGCAGCCTCATGCTTGTCACAAGAGAGGTCTATGAGGCAGATGTCATGCTTTTGATCTGCCCAGTCAATGCCAATCAAAGCAGCATATTCACTCATCGCACTCCTCCAAAGAAGAGAGTCCAAGGTTCAAGGAACATGCTGGCATTAGCTCTGCGAGATAGTTATAGTAGAGCCCGCTCGACGGGACATCATCTGAGTAGTCGTTGTCGAGCTAAAGTGGCGGGCGGGTGTGCGAACAGGTTGTTAGAGGCGTCGCTAGCGCCTTTCATTCAAGATTCGTCACGCCCGCCCGGCATGTTCCTTCCTCTTGCATACTCTAAAATGCGAAGCAAGAGAAATGAACCTCGTCAACCTATAACTCATTCAACCCGACGCCTCGATAACAGGCTCGCTTTTTAGGCCACGAGCAAGTCTTTCAGTTCCCAGAACGTTTACGCCTTAGAAGCCAAAGATCGGATGCGCCATTTCCGCCATCGCTTGCGCTGAGCCTCAGCGATGCGCGCTCTGCCTTCAATCGTGCGCGGCCCTGTGCTCTTTCCGCCGTGTAACTTGCACCGGCCATTGCGCGGGCGATTATATTCCTTATCCCATACGACAGGAGCGCAGCAGGCATGGCCGTCACGACACTTAGCGCCGCACTTCGGGCGCTTTGAACGCTCAGTAGATCGGGGTCTGCGAAGATAATCCCCGAACTGCCTAAACCAATCGTCTAATTTGTAAAACTCCATGACGCGAGACTAAGACCCCATGACGCACGCGCGCAAGTGTAAGATAAGTCCGTAACTCCAATGTTTGCAATACCGACACTGATGACACTTTCGGCGCTAATCTTCACGTACACCGCATACGCTGAAATACATCACTTTCAGTAAAGTTCAGCTTGTATAGAGTGCTTCGCATAGATTTACTGAATCCTATGTATTGTGGTGTATTGGTGTATTGGTATTAGTTGCTTCCGATAAGGCCGACGCCGCGCCAGCCGCGCACGTTCGAGCGCACTTTAGGCGCGCAGCCGTGCGCCTTGAGCCTCGCAGTGAAGGCGTTGCCGACGAGCGGATGCCTTTCGCCTTGTTCCTTCGTCCATCGTTCATATTCAGCCCTTAAGGCGGCTGTGGGAGTCCATGCGGCTGGCGTGAGCACGCAGCAGTCGGCGATAAAGTCCTTGAGGGGGTCTTGTGACTCACGATACTCCTGCGTGGCTTCTTCGACCGCCTGCGGGACTCTCAGGCCATCGCGCTGCCAGTCGAGACAGCCGCGCAGCATCCACGCCAACACAGCCGGGCCAGCCGTCGCCGCGTCGCGCAATTGGGCCTTGATTTTCGGATCGCGCTGCGCCTTCGGGATCGTGCGAACGAACGGCACGCGCAGAATGCGACGCCACATCGCTTCGTCGTCGTCGCGCACGCGAGGCGCGTGATTCGCCGCGAGCCACAGCTTGAACGCGGGGCGGAACTCAAAAAACTCTCTATGCAGAAAGCGAACGGCCACAGTGTCGCCGCCTGTGAGCACCTTGACGAGTCCTTCGGCGAGCTTCTTCCCTTCGTCAACTTCGATGGACGCGACGAAGCGCGCTCCGGTGAGGCGCGCGATGTCGTTGCGCGGGCTTCCCACATCGCGGCGCGACAAGAAGGCTTCAAAGTCCGATGTGCGCGCGTAGTCGCCGAGTGCGGCCTTAATCGTTTCCATGAAGGTTGACTTGCCTGCCGCCTGCGGGCCGTGAATGAAGAACAAGACTTCCTCTCGCGTGTCGCCGGTGAGAGAGTACCCGGTGGCGCGCTGGAGGAACTTTTCAAGCTCCGCGTCGCCGCCCGTAGCGTCTCGCAGGAAAAGCACCCACATGTCGGAGCGCGCCTGCGTGTCGAAAATCACAGGTGAGAGTTTCGTGATTAAGTCCTCGCGCCTGTGCTCGCGCAGGTGTCCTGTGCGAAGGTCGAGCGTGCCGTTCGCGCAGTTGAAGAGGAACGGGTCGGCGTCAAGCTCCTCTTGCAACACGGGGATACCGCGCTCGCTCTCCGCCAGAACGATCATGGCTGCGATGCGCGCCTCGGCCTCGCTCCGCAGTATGAACTGAACGAACGATTCGCGCTCCTTCGGATCGGGGATGCCTGCTGCTTCCGCGTACATCGCGCGCACAGTTTCCTTCGCGCGTCGTGTAACTTCCGCCGTCGCATCCTCACGCCAGCGGTTGCCGCTCCATACAAGCCACTTCTTCAACTGATGGCAGAAGCGAAGATCAGCACCGTGCCGCACGACGAGGCGCTCGGCGTTGCCGTAATCGGACAGCTTGAAGGCCCGCTGCTCGCTGCCGTCGCTCGTGCCTACGACGCAAACAGCATGCACGCTCTCATTGAGTTGCGCGGGTGCCAGCGCCGCCGCGAGCGTGGCTTTGCTTCTCGCTTCCGCGATGGTACGCGCGAGATAGTCTTGAAGGTCGGCCTTCGGCTTGGCGTTGTGCGTGCGCCGATGGGCGATGATGAGGTCTGCGATTTCTTGATCTGTCCACCCGGCTCTGGCCGCATAGTTCGCCAGCGCCATGTCAGATGATGAGGCCGAACCGTCCGGCGTCCGCCGCGTGTGATTGAAGCTCGCAAGGGCGCGCGGCTCTGCCTTGCACAGTAAACTCCATTTCACAGGCGGCGGCTCGGCGTCTTGGTTCAGCCGGAGCGTGCCCACTTGCGCCGAGGCATCTACCTTACGAACGTGTGCGGGCTTGGCTTCCTGTAAGTTCAGAGTACGCCAGTCCAGCAAAGAGCCTTCGACTGATTCAAAGAGCCAGGCAGCATCTTTGCCCGCGATGGCTGGCGTGTAGAACATGCGCGAGATGTCCGACGCCGCGCGGTCGATTTTGCCGCCTGACGAAGCGAAGGCCCACTGCCACAGGAGCGGGAATTGATCTGCCGGAATCGGAGAGGCCAGCGGGATGACGATGCGGAAGTGGTGCTCCGTTACGGTGTGGCTGTACGTTGTGTAGGCGATGAACGTATATCCGCGCTCGCGCCACATCTGAAGCTCGTGCTTGATGTCTGCTTTGTGGTCATAGTCAAGCACCAACATGCAGGCTTCGGTTACGTTCTCTTTCGCGCGCGTCCCAATAAATACGGCGGGGCTGAATAACTCGCCGTCTTTGTATCGTCTGGTGGATGGCCGCGAGAAGCGTGCGACGAACTCCTCCCATGACATCTGCTGTGGCTTCGGCTTGTTGTCGCTCTTATGGTTGAAGAACGTGAGGGTGAAAGTCGCCGGTGCTGGCTGCACGACTTTCAGCTTGGCTATACTCATGCCACCTCGCTTTCTGACTCGTCAACGCGGCGCACGAAGAGCGCGTTGCCCTCTTCTGTGCCGAACGTCAGGCTGCCGACGCTTGCTCATCTTCTTTAGCGTGCGCGCCTCTGCGAGTGCGAACGGATTCTTTGTATTCACGAATTTGCCCTAGGTCGAATTGGGTACGCCACCCAGTTTTGTAATATTCAATCGCTCCGCTCGCCATTAGGCGCGACAAAGTAGCCGGAGACACGCCGAGCAGTCGTGCCGCTTCACTCCGCGAAAGCAAGGCTTCATCGGAATTTACCACCGACATCGCGTTTCCTCCTTCAAAACTTAAAAACCCTGCCGCACCGGACAGCGCGACAAGGCTCATTGTATATCAAGTATTCTCAGATAAACTCTTTAGATCGAATTGTTTACCGGACGCAAATAGCGGTGATTTATGTCCGTTTTTTAAGCTCCTTAATCCTCTTAGCTTTTAACTCCTTCCAATCAACTCCCTTACGCGCAAGTAATCGCCTGAGCGAATCTGCCTTCAGGTGGGCATCTGGATAGCGGAAATTTATCAACCCGGCCACTTTGGGTAGAGACAACGCCCGCGGATTATTAATTCTTCTCACTGCTCTCCTCACAATAGCTAAAAGCTCATCAACATTCCATTTCAGACGCGCTCCTTTGCCGCTTCGTAATAGCAGTTTGGTGTCACGGCCCTGGATTTGTCTTAATGCCTCATCATTCCAGGCGTCCACTCTGGGTTTCAACAAAAGTTCGCCAGTCGCGTAAGCGTGAGCCTTTAACAGAGAAAGACCAGTTATGATGTACAGTGCTTCCGGCAGATTTGCGCGGAGATATTCTTTCGCCAGCCGTTTAGCCTCTTCACTTCCCTCGCCGAAATACTGATTTTTAGAGAATCGCTCGGCAATCAGGCGCGGAAGATCAGACTGCTTAAGCAAAGTCTCAAATTCGCTCCGCGCGAAGACGGCATCATACGTCAGAAGTCCTTTGGTGGCCCGTGCTTCCTCATCATTTGCGTAACCCTTCTTCTTCCTCATCGCAGTCTCCATGAACATCATTAGTTGATAAACTCGGCCTTCTCCTGCTGCGCTCCGGCTTGAGCGTTAAAGCTATCTAACAGGTTGGCGGCCTGTCTTACTGAATCATCATCTGGATTCACATAGCGCGCGAAGGTGACGTGTTGAGTATGTCCGCTGACTTTCATAACTTTCATTGCGGGCATTCCGGCACTAATCATGCGAGTGATCGCCGTGTGCCTACAGTCATGAAAGCGGAAATCTTTCACGCCAGCCTCACGGCATATCAACGCGAAGGCTCTTTTTACTGAGCTGATGCCGCCGAACACTTCAAGTTCCGGCTTTCGCGGGGACTCTTGCCACAGTTTTTGAAGCTCTTCGTATAGCCGCTGCGTCATGCCGAGTGTGCGCGCCGTCGCGGTCTTCGTCGTGGTCGCGCGTAGTTGTATGAGGTGGTTATCGAAGTCAACATCACTCCACAAGAGTTGAAGCAACTCGCCGCGCCGTGCGGCTGTGTCCAACGCGGCGATGAGCAACGGGCGCAGATGCTTTCGCTGTTCTCCTGTGTCTTTAGCCGTGATCTCCACAATCTTTTTGCCGCGCCGACATTTGTAAGTCATCGTGCGCTCGCCGCACGCTGCGAGTAGTCGCCGCTCTTCATCGTGCGTAAGAACACGCTCGCGCCGTGCCTCATCCGCCTTTGAGATGAGAGGAGCGCCACGCTCAAAGGGCGAATAAACGAGCCAGCCTTCGCGGAGAGCAAAACGCAGCATCGCGCGGAGAAGTTCAAGCTCGCGGTTCACGCTTGCAATAGTGCGCTGCTCTCCATTCAGCTTCGGCCTTCGCAGACGAAGCAACTTGTACTCTTCAATGTCGGAGTGAGTGATTGTGCTGATGCGCTTGTCGGCGAAGTGAGCCTTCAAGATTTCCAGCAACAACTCCACAGATTTGTAAGAGCGAAGGCCAGCAACCTTTCGTTCGCCTACGTACTCGGCCTCGAAGATTTTTTTCTGTGCATAAATTGAAGCGAGCTTACTAAACTTCAGTCGCTCGCCTTCAATAATTTGGCCGCCGTTCTCTTGCTTGTTGATGGCTTTGCGTAACTGACTTACTGCATTCGAGTAGCTTGTAGCGAGGCGTCGCACATTACGGCGCTTGCCGAATCTGTCGGTGTATTGGTAGCGATAGAACCATCTGCCTTCTGTGTCCTGCCTTATCCAGCCTTCACGTGATCTTGGCATGTGCTGTTCTCCGTTCTGGCAGATAAAATGCCGCCTGTTTTCCTAGAGCTTGGAAAGTGTCAATGACGCAATCAATGACGCTTTCAGCGTGGAAAATCAGCTTTTAGCAGCCTCTATCATGCCAGAGCAGATTATAGCATATAAGGCATAAATATAGAAGAATCAACAGTTTAATGATAATTCCTGACAAGCTATGATATAATGTGAGGAGTCCTGAAACAGGCTTTTAACCAGTGGGTCGCAGGTTCGAGTCCTGCTCGGCTCATCAATTAAATCAATAAAGTTAAGGTCACTAATTTTAGTGGCCTTTTCTTATTTCTCCCTTTCCTTTCCACAAACTCATTCTTTTCTTTCAAACAGCAGTTAGAGATTATTGGAAGTGATCACTTGTCTTTGCCGCAATCTTCCTTCCAAATCTTTTTCTATCAAATTATTCACGTGAATCCGAAAAGCATCATGATATGCCCCCTTTAAACTACCCCAATGTTTATATAAGTTGTGTCTAGAGATGAAATTTTCCAGGTCTTTATTCCACCCGAAGTACATTGCTTCATCAAGTAGCCCTTCTCGATGTTGCAAGAAAATGTTCTCGTAAAATATTAGCCACCAGATTAGCGAATTCTTCACTTTGAATTTCTTAAAATCATCATAACCGTCAAACTCCTCCGGGCCTTTAAACCAAAGTTTCGCCATCTCCTCATTATGAATTATTTCCAAGTTGAAGGGGGATGAAATATCTACCAAAGCTTGTGAATTAGCAGCCCTGGTAAGCTTTGTTTGTTGCTTTAACTGGTTTCTAACGAGGATGACAGAAAAGACAACTATGACTGTCCCAATAACTGTGGCTATGTCGGCGGCTGTTTCCCAGGTCATATCGTCTCCCTTATTGAAGAGCGTGGAGGTAGGATTTCAGCAGATGATTAAACCAATCGTTAAAGCGGATTTCTGTGACTGTTCAGGAGGTAGACCTCTGGTTTCGTTCAACCCATCTAATGGGCCAACGCCGGTACAACTGTTGCCTGATAAGAGGACGGATCAGCACCAATCACAACTCCAACCACCTGGTTCCCATAAACCGAGTTGCTGCTAGTTACGCTGTGCGTCGAACCGGGATAATTCAGATCAACCCATTCGCCCTGATCAAATCCCCCTTCCCTGGTACGGCTGACCCGCACCCAAGAGCCTTGTACCAGATTGGCAGAATCAGTCTGAACCGAATCCGCGCTCAAGGTATAGATGCCCGGTTCGGTGCTGCTGATTCCCTCGAAATGGGTGATGAAGTTGACGCCTTGCGGGCCATGTGGGTAGTCGAAAGAGGTCCAATTGGAGAATTGCCGCGTTGCGGAATCGTAGTCCACCAGGTATGCCCGGCCCTGGGTCAAGGGCAGCTTCTGATTCGCCAGATTGTTGGCTGCATCAGGGCTGTAACCGCCACAGATGGTGTAGCTGGTGCCGCCGTTATGCCAAATGCCGTATGCGGTGTTGCTCTTGGACCCGGGGTAGACAATATTAGCTACGAAGGTGCCACTGAGTATGTCATAGATGTAAGCGATACCGGGACCGATTGGCAAGCTCTTTTCCCCAACTTGCTTTGGACCGTCAGCGTTGCCGACCGCCAGGTTCCCCATGGTGCTGTGTGTGAACTGATACTTGGCTTCAGGGTAATCAATCGTGCGGAATGTGCCGCCGGATGGCAGATCGGCGAGGGTGCCATCCCAGACGAAGCCGTGGTTATAGATGGTGTCTCCGTCTCCACTCAGTTTGTAACTCCCAACCAGGCGCAAGTTGCCGTCGGGGAGATTATCCGGCCCGTAGACGCTGGTGGCGGTTGAGCCAGGATAAGTCACGGGATAACTGGCTCCGCCGCCGGATATAGGGCCCGCATAGAGCAGTCCATTACTCTGGTTGGAGGTTCCGCAGATCAAATACTGGTCAGCGTTGTCTCCGTAGTTGCGAAGCCCTTGCCACGCGCTTACCGGTTGGATTGTGAACTTCGTGGCATCGGATGTATTGAAATAGTTTACGTCGTATTTGGGTTTCATAATCCCTCCATAGGATTTGGTGATGAGCGTATACCCAAGTTGAAGTAATTTTTATTTCCACGTTGTGAGGAAACAAAGAATATTAAAAAGGGGAGAATGTGGTCTGTCCCCCTGCTTTGCCTCATAATTCAGGCAAACCAACAATAGAGCATATCCCTCATCAGCACGGGTGTCTATGGGCAGCCTTAATTTTCGATGTGATCCATCTGAACGCTTACGTCAAAGGCTATAGCGAGTGTCCTAAAGTGTCCAGATATGGAAAAGGCGCAGGAACTAGCTTTTGAAAACCACTCTAATTCAAGAAGTGAGGGGCAGCCGAATGGCTGCCCCTCGTGTTTTGTGTGATTAAAGTGTGCCAATACGGGCCGGGAGAATCTTGGCCCAATCCCCTTCACTCGTCGCGGCTTATTGCTCGTCGCTTTCCGGGTTCTCCTCCTCGCCCTGTTCTTCGGAAGGGGCAGGGGGCGGCTGTGGCGGCTGTGGCGGGGGCGCTTTGGCCGCAAAACCGGAGACGTTGAAAGTGGTCTCTTCTTTGTCAATCTGCTTGCCGTCTTTGTCCGTCATCGTGGCTTCGACGCGGTAACGACCGTCGGCCCACCCTGCGGGCGGTAATCCTATGGAAAGGTAGACCTGCTGGCTGCCCTCCACGTCGAGCGTCTTCTCGGAGTTCGGGATAACCTCGCCTGACTTTTGGCCGGGGACGTTATCGTAGAGCAGCCGAAACTGAACCTTGTACGTGCTGGGTGAATTAGAAACCTGCGCGACGGCGTAAAATTTATCGCCGGGGCCGAAAGTGCTGGCCTCGTTCTGCCCTTGCTGGTCTTTGGCAATCTTGAGACTACTGATGTTGGCCGTCGTGCAACTGACCTTACAACCCCCGATGGACAGTAGCAAAAGCCCTAAGGCTATTAACGTACTCCTTCTCGCTGATCGCATCCTGACTCCTTTCCTGTTCAGTCTTTAATTAAGACAGATAGCTGCGGCGTGACCTTCTGACGTTGGAGCGAAATAAACGGCGGCACATACTACCACTTCCGCGCCGCTCGCCAGGCACATTTTTATTCACGGTTGATTTTATTTTCGTTTGAACGGACCGAGGCCGGGACTTTACCTTAACCCGCTTCACTTGGGCGCGTCAGGGACAAATTCCACGTCGAAAGTCCTGGATATTTTGTCTATGTTCAAGCTGCGGGCCGAGGCGTCGAAAATTTCACGGTACGTTCCATTCCTGTCGTACAACTCTTCATGCGTGCCGTGCTCGACGGCGCGCCCCTCTTTCAAGACGTAGATTACGTCCGCATCAATTATCTGCGAGATGCTGTGTGAAATAACCACCACGGTTCGCTCTTCTTTAATCGCGTCCAGGCTGTTCTTAATTTGCTCGGTTGCGACGGCGTCGAGGCTGGCAGTCGGTTCGTCCAGGAAGATGATCGGAGGGTTTTTCAGAAAAAGCCGCGCTATCGCGATGCGCTGTTGCTGCCCGCCGGAGAGCAGTTGCGCGTCCGATTCGTATTTCTGAGGCAGCCTCTCGATCTGCTCGTGTAGATATGCCTTGCGGGCCGCGTCTTCGACCTCACGGAAAGAAGCCTCAACATTCCCGTAACGAATGTTCTCCTCAATCGTGCCTTTGAAGATGTGATTCTTTTGCAGGACCAGGCCGATCTTGCGGCGGAGCGAATCAGTCTCGTATTCGGAAAGCTCTTTGCCGTCGAGCAGAATACGTCCGCTCGTCGGCTGGTAAAATCTCGTCAGGAGATTGAGCAGCGTGGACTTCCCCGCGCCGGAAAGGCCGACGAGCGCGGCGGTCTTCCCATGCGGAATTTTCATGTTGATGTGATGAAGCGCCTGTGTGCCGTTCGGGTAGGTGAAGCTCACGTCAATCAATTCGAAGTTGCCTTCGAGCCTTGAGACTCCCAGTTTGCCGCTCGCCTCGATTTGATCGTCGGCATCCAGAATTTGAAAGTAACCTTCGGCGTAAGTCAAAGCGTCGTTCATCTCGTCGTAAATCCGGTGCAGTTGCCGGATCGGGGCGGAGACGTTATTGAACAGCATGATGTGGAACATAATCGCGCCGATTGACATCTGGCCGTTCAAAACGAGATACGCGGTCAGGATGATTATCAGCACGACGCCGATCTGTTCGATGAAGGTTTTCAACCCGTCGAAGACGAAATTGGTTTGCCGCTGTTTCAATTGCGCGGCGACCAGGTTTTGCTGCAAGCGTAATTGTTTCTCTTTTTCGTACTCTTCGCGCACGAACGACTTGATGACGATGATGGACTCGATGATGTTATGAAGACCGTTGTTTTTTGCTTCGCGCAGCGCGCGGAGCCCGCGCCGCGCCCCTTTGAGTATCGAAGCCTGCCTGTGGCTCAACAAAAAATAGACGGGCAAAATCGCCGAGGCAACGAGACCGACGTAAACGTTGGCGTAGAACATGACGATTAACGCCATGATCGCGTTGGCGAACAAGGGAATGATGTCTATGAAAGCACTTTGCACGAGCCTCGTCAGACTCTCGGCCCCGCGGTCAATGCGCGTCTGTAGAATGCCTGTCTGGTTGTCGGAGTCTGTGTAGAAGGCGAGTTGATAGGTGAGAATCTTTTCGACCGCAAACTGCGAGAGCCGGCTCGAAACGTTGACGCGGATTTTCTCTCCGAAAAGATTTTGCCCGTACTTCAACGCCGTGTTGAGAATCTCTTTGCCGAAAAGGATTGCGCTGATGAGCAACAACAGCGAGGCCCCTTCGCTCGCGGTCTTGCCTTCCCGCAAAAGCCCCTCGATGGTATCCACCGTGTAGCGTAAGACTATCGGATTGACTTGCGCGGCGAAGGCTCCCAGCAGTGTGAGCGTCAGCGAGAAGATTACCCAACGGCGATAAGGGCGCACGAAAGGCATCAACCGCCGGATGATTCGCCAGATACTCATGCGGACAATCTTAGAGGAGTCTCACCGGATTTCAAAAATGCAATCCCGAGAGACGGCAAGGCTTTTGGGAGGCTGGATGAGGGGAGCGGCGGCGAAAGAGATTTCCGCCGCCGCCAGGAACTAAAAATATTCTCGCACGCTTACTCGTCAGCGGACGCTTGCTCGGGGACAAGCTCCCACTTGATGCCGCTGCCCATGTCAATCTGTTTCAGGAGATTGCCTCTCTCGTCGTAGAAGTCGAACATGCCTTCGTGAAAGTTCTGCTGGTCAACGCGCACGGCCTCTGCGATGAGTTCGGTCGAGCCGTCCGGGTAAGTGATGAGCATTGCCATTGATTAATCCTCCGAAGATGAAGTTGATAATTCGGCCGTAGGACGGTCAGGAGCTTAAGGCTTTGCACAGACCTGGCCCAGAAATTTATAGGCGGTGTGCGGCAAAGCAATTTCCAGGTCACCTGCGCCGGGTGGCGTGCGAAGTCGGGGGCTTTGATACAGACGGCGGGCGGTTGTCGCTTCCCCAGGACGAGGGTCTGTCGCCCATTCGCAGGACGAGGCGGCCGCCGCTTGAGATTTCCGCGTGTGTCAGCCAGGCGCGGTCGAGCCGCTTGCCGTTGAGTGTCGCGGATTGGACGTACTTGTTCTCGGCGGACGCGTTCGTGGCTTCGACGGTGAAGGTGCGGCCCGCGCCGAGGTCAACGCTTGCGCGCGTGAAGATGGGGCTCCCGACGTAGTAGAAGTTTTGCCCGGCATTCGGGTAGAGCCCGACGGCGTTCCAGACGTACCACGAAGACATCGTGCCGGCGTCGTCGTTGCCCGGCAGCCCCGCTCGCCCGGTGCGATACTCGCGCCCCATCAGCCGGCGCACCTGCTCCTGTGTCCTGTCCGCGCGGCCGGCGTGTATGTAGAGGAAGGAGGCCAGAATGTCCGGCTCGTTGCCGTGCGTGTAGAGACCTTCGGGGCGCAACTGTTCGGACGACTTCTCCTGACCGAAAAAGATGTCGAGCCACTTGACGAAAGCCTCGTCGCCGCCGACCTTGTTGATAAGTCCCTGCGGGTCGTGCGGGACGTAAGTCGAGTATTGAAAGCCGGAGCCTTCGTAATAGGGCGCACTCATCCAGGTGAAGCGCGGCGAGTCGAGCATGTAGAGTTTCGTCTTGTCGTAGGACTGCATCCAGCGGCCGTCCGCCTCGCGCGGGCGAACGCTCATCGTCTCCGCGTCCCACAAATTCATCCAGTTGTTCGAGCGCGCCAGGTACTTTCGATAGTCCGCGGGCTTGCCTAAAGCTTTAGCGACCTGCGCGAGGCAAAAGTCGTTGTAGGAGTATTCGAGCGTGCGCGAGGCCGAGCGCTCCTCCTTCATGCTCAGGTAGCCGCGCTCCTTGTACTCGGAGACCACGCGCCCCTCATGGTAAGGGCGCGGGCTGTCCACCTCCGCGTTTTTGACCATCGCCTGGTAGGCGGTTTGGTAATCAACTCCCCTTAGACCTTTGACCAGGGCGTCCGCAATGAGCACGTCCGCGTTTGAGCCGCCCTGCGTCATGCCGTTCGCCCCGGCGATGCGCGCGTCCGGCATCCAGCCCGTGTGCTTGTAAGTGTCAACGAGCGAGCGCACCATGTCGCGCTGCCTCTCGGGCTGAATCAAGGTCAGCAAGGGATGAAGCGTGCGGAACGTGTCCCAGATGGCGTAATAGTCTTCGTAGTGCGGCTCATGGGACTGCCACCAGACGTTCTCGCCCGTCAAATCGTGCGGCATGTAGTGCGAGCGATAAAGGGCCGTATAGAAGATGCGGCGCTCGTCGTCCGTCCCGCCCTCGACTTTTATTTTCGCGAGCGCCTGTTCCCAAAGGTCCGCGGCGCGGCGTCGTATCTCGTCAAAGTTTGCTCCGCCCGTTTCGCGCAAGACGTTTTGTCGGGCTTTTTCTGTGCCAAGAAAAGAGAGGCCGATCTTGACTTCGACCTGTTTTTGTTCGCCAGTCGTGTCGAAGGTGACAAAGACGCCCGCGCCCGTCTGCTCACCCGTCACGTTGGTCGCGCCCGCGTACGACTCAGTGCCGCGCCACGTCCCGTAGGCTTTGAAGGGGCGCGAGAACTCCGCCGAGAAGTGGAGCGTGTAGGGCGCGGGGTTCCAGCCGCCCAGGAAATCGCCCCAACCCTCTACGCGGTTCGGCGCGACGACGCGCGAGTTGCTGGCGAGCGGTCTTTGACGACGGCCCGCGCCGCCGCCGGTGAAGACGATTGAGCCCGCGTCGAGAATCAAGTGTGATTGCGTCGAGGCCGGGAAGGTGTAACGGTGCACGGCGACGAGGCGCGTCGTGGTCAACTCGGCGCGCACGTCGGGCTTCGTGAGCGTGACCGCGTAGTAGCCCGGCTCGGCCCGTTCGTCCCGCTTCGGCGAGGCGAAGTCTTTGAGGTCAACGGGGCCGACCTGCGGCGTGACGCGAAAGTTGCCGTACTTGCTCTCGCCGCCTGTGCCGGAAACGTGCGTCTGGCTGAAGCCTATGATCGGCTTGTCCGACTCATAGCCCGAGGTGTCGTACCTGTTCGGGTCCGAATTTGGCACAGTGTCCGGGCTCGGATTACTGAAGCCGAACGGGACGGCCGCGCCCGGCACAGTGTTCCCGTCCCTATCAACTCCGACGAACGGGTCCACGTAAGAGGTCAGGCGCGGCCGGGTCTGTGCCAAAATCATGCCTTGAGTTGAGAGCAACAAACACGCGAGCAACGCCGCCAGCCGCCGCTTTTCTTTGCGTCTTTGCGCCTTTGCGAGAGATTTCGTCACGCAAAGGCGCAAAGACGCAAAGGGTTGAGACGCTCGGCCAGTTGGGAGCTTTCTGTTAATCCGCATTCCGTACCTTCTCAAAAATTATTCGATAGAGGTCGAAGCCGAGCCCTGATGATTTTTCGTTCTTGCCGACCAGTTTGAACATCACGCGGTTGTCGCCCTCCTTCAACTCAAGCTCGGCCATCTGAAGGACTCCGCTTTTCACACGTTCGACGGCATAAAGGTCCGCGCGCTCGCCCTGCCCGACCTCGTTCCTGAAAACCTGCACGATGCCCTGCGACGGTCCTTTGATCGCCTCAATCGAGACCCTGTACCTCCCGGCCGCGGGCATCTCGCAGATGAACGAGATGTAGTGATCGCCGAAGACCTCTCGCCCTTCGGCCCTCAACGAAAGATGCCTCAACTGCTCGCCGCCGACCTTGTCATCCGTCTTCAGCAGGACGGCGTTCGACCAGGAGAACGCGTGAATCGGCGTCGTCCAGCCGGGCGTGAAGACGACCCTGTCAGGGTCCGCGACTCTTCTCTCTTCGAGTTTCGGGAGAGGGTTGCGCGCCGCCGGGTTGGTGTCCGAGTAAAGAAACGTGACCGCCGTGTAATCCGCGGGGAACTTGTTGCCGGCGGGTCCGTGTTCGATGGTCGAGACGAGGCTCTGTCTGAACGCGTAGGCGTCCGTCAGCAGAAAGCGGTAGCCGCCGGTTCGACCCAGATGTCTCTTGAAATCCAAACTCCCGCTCAGGGGCAGCGAGACTCTGTCCTCCCAGCGGCCCGGAACGTCGTACCAGCCGCCGTTGAAAAAATCTTCCGAGCCGGTCCCGTGTATCGCCAGTTCATTATCAATCGTTGTCTCGTCGTCACCCTCGAAGAACTCTGGAATCGCGCCTGGCTCGGCCCCCTGCGCCTGCAAGATGAAGCCGACGGCGTGCCCCTTTCCGATGGCATCAACGAAGGTGAACGGGCGGCCCTCAACCGTAGGGTTTTCACGCCGCCAGACGGCGTAGAGCTTTCCCTCGTCGCTCCTTCGTCCTACGTCCGAGAACTTAACCTCGCCGCGCACTTCCAGAGCCTGCCCGCTACGTCCCTCCGACACCAACTCGATTCGCGCAGACTTGTCGAAAGGCATCGGCAGATAGATGTAGTTCTCGTCGTCCGCCGTTCCAAGGAGAAGAGATTTGACGGCGGGCTGGCCCCAACTGTAGCCGAAGAAGTCGCCGACGGGGCAACTGATGGCGGGCGTGCTCTCGCCGTCCCAGTAAAATTTGATGAGAAGGTCGCGCTCCTTGCCCGCGAAGGCGCGCGCCGGGCCGAGCCTGAGGCCGGCGATGCGGCCGGGCTTCTTCATGTCGAAGATGGTGACAGCTTTTCCCGGCAAAAGGGTCTGGCTGAATTGCCGAGTACGCACAACGCTCTCGCCGCCGGGCATCGTGTAAGCGCTCAAGTCCGACCCCGAAGAGGCGAACAACTTTCTGGCCCTGTCCAGATGTCGCGTGAACTCGTCGGCCTGCCGCGACGAGTACGATTCGACCTCGGAGCCTGCGGCATAGGTCGCGTAATTAATCTGGTAGAACATCAGCCGCTCGGCTTTGAGCAGGATTTTGCAGGACTCTTTGTAGGGCAGCGGCACGTACGAGTAGAAGCCGCCGGCCCCGATTCCGACTACGGGCGAGAGGAACGGAAACTCTTTGCCGCTGAAAAGGTCGCTGAAGCGGACGCGTAAGCGCGGGTCCGCTTCCCCGTCGAAATAGAATTCAATGAGGTCGTCCGTCGGCGTCGGCGTCCAAATCCTGTAGATGACTCCGGGGCCTTTCAGGTCCGCGATGACCAGGCCCGCGGGCTCACGCCTGACGAACGAATGTTTTCCCGAAAACCCGTCGTCATTGCCTCCCGTGCGGTCATAGCTTGAGACGGAGCCGACCTTGACAGAGCGTTTGAAGGCCGGCAAAAGGTCCAGCCTGTATAGCTCTTCGACGCCCGGGCGCGGCGTCGGGCCGGAGTCGGATGGCTGCTGCCCATGCGCGGGAAAGACTGCGGCGGTTGCGAGTATCAAACAAGCCAGGAGGGTTCGCTTCATCTTCGGAGACGCTTTCACGGCACATGTTAAAATCGGGATTGGCGGACGGTCGGACCAATTCTACCGGCTTTGATCTCACTTGACACGCCAAACTTTCCTTTACCGCTTCGCTGCGTTGGTATATAAGTCAGACGTGGAACGGAGCCGCCTCGCCTGCCGGCCCGTGCAAAGAGCAAAATGCTTGTAGAGGAAGAGAGCGCAACGGTCGTCCCGATAAAGGCACTAACTTTCATTCAATCGCGAAACTCACGCCGAACTTAATGCCCAACGAACCTTCAGCGACCGGGCGGCGCGCGCAGCTAATCTTGCAGGAGCTGTTGCGCACAGGGGAAATCTCCGTCGGCAAGATGGCGAAGCGGCTGAAGGTTTCGGCGGCGACCATCCGGCGCGACCTGAGCGAGCTTGAACAGCGCGGGCTGCTCCGCCGCAGCCACGGCGGCGCGATACCCATACAGCCACTGCTCTACGAGCCGTTCCGTCACCTCTCCTACTACCATGAGCAGGAGCGCCAGCGCGGACCCGAGAAGCGGCGCATCGCGCTCGTCGCCGCCGAATACGTCACGGACGGCGATATCCTGGCAATCGGCGCGGGCACGACCGCCACGCAGGTCGCGCGCAGCGTCTGCCTGCACAAAGGAATCACCGTGCTGACGAACGCCGTCAACGTGGCTATGGAATTGAGCCACCGCGACGATTTGAAGATTTTCGTCACGGGCGGCGATTTGAGCGGCGACTGGTTCGCGCTCGTCGGCCCGGCCGCCATCCAGAACGCCAGCGAGATGTTCGTGGACAAGGTCTTCATAGGCGTGGACGGCATACACATAGAGCACGGCCTGACGACGAACTACCCGGACCAGGCGAGCATACACCGCGCCATGATGCGCCAGGCACGCCAGAAAATCGTCGTCGCGGACCACCGCAAAATCGGCTCCATCGGCACGGCCCTCATCTGCCCCGCCGACGAAATCAACATCCTCATCACAGACAAAGGCGCCACGGACGAAGACATAGCCCCCTTCATCGCCAAAGGCATCGTGGTGCGAAGAGCGTGAAAGAAAGTGATAAGTGATAAGTGATAAGTGATGAGTGAAACCCGTCTTTTACTTGTCACTTATCACTTATCACTTATCACTGCTTTACCACCGGCCAGCCTTCGGCGTCCCAATTGAGGGGCGTGATTCTGAGTGTGGGGATGCCGCGCGCTTCGGCGTCGTAGGCGTGGTAGACCAGTTTTTCGCCGCCCTTCTCCTGCAAAATGGCACAGTGGCCGGGGCCGCGCCAGCGCCCTTCGCCGGCCAGAAGAATCGTGCCGCCGTCTTCCATCATCGGCTTGCCGCTCCTGTCCACGTAAGGGCCTGTGACCTTGCGCGAGCGGCCGACGCGTATGTTGTAAGTGCTGTTCACGCCCTTGCAGCAGAAATCGAAGGAGACGAAAAGATAGTAGTAACCGTTCTTCCGTATGATCGCGGGGGCTTCGATTGCGCCGGGCTGCTCTTTCGTTCTGGGGCGGCTGGCGAGCGAGTAGAGCGTCTGATCCGCTGTCGAGAGCTTGCCCGTCGCGAGGTCAATCTTGCGCATCTTGATGCCGCTCCAAAAACTCCCGAAGGAGAGCCAGGGCTGCCCGTCTTCGTCCAGCACTATGTTCGGGTCAATCGCGTTCCAGTCGTCCGCGGCCACTGAGCTGATGACTTTCCCCTGGTCTTCCCAACGATATTTATCGCTCGCAGGGTCCAGCGTCCGGTTGGTCACGAGCCCTATGCTCGAACGGTTGCTGCCGAAGGTGGACGCGGAGTAGTAGAGGTGGTATTTGCCGTTAAAGTAGGAGACGTCGGGAGCCCAGAGGCCCCGCAAACCCTTCACGTCCTCGACGGCCCAGCCCGGCAGGTGTCCGAACACGTCGCCGCAGAGACGCCAGCGCACGAGGTCTTCCGAGCATCGGACGGCGATCCCCGCCCTCGTCGAGAAGATATAATATTTTCCGCCCTCTTCAATCACGGTCGGGTCGTGCACGTTGCGCACGTCGCCCACCGGCTCAAGCGCTTTCGACGCGCCCCCCTTTTGCCCGCTCGCTTGAAGGCCGAGCAACAGGAGCAGGCAGCCCGCGATGGTACTGGTCAAACGAAGTGAATTTTTCCCAAGCATATTCGGCTTCGGGTTTCCCCTTTTTAGAATCTCTCTTGACTTTCTGCTTATTTGTAGTTAAAACGAACAAACATCCTGAGCGATATTCGGACCTTCAAGCAGACTGCCCGGCAATTTCCGACTGCACTGCTCTGTGCGAGTCGTTCGGCGTTTGAAACCGCCCTTGTTACTTGGGATGTCGGTTAGCTTCCCCGTTTTTAATCTTTAATTGGCAATTTAGCAATCCCCTACACCCTTTGACATCTTCCGGGACGCCAGATTTTAAGACCGGCATCCGCGCGCAGACTACGTAGGCGGCCAAGTCTGCTCGTCAACCTGAGGGAGCGAGCGTAAGGTCATGAAACTTAGGAGACGCGAATTCTTAAAGACTGCGGCGGTCGCAGGCGGTGCCAGCCTCCTGTCGCTCAGGGCCGGCGGCTTCGCCCAAACCTCGCGCGCGGGAGATTCGCGCGTCGAGGTGCTGCTCGGCGAGGAGATAGGGACCATCAACCGCGGACATCTACGGCCACTTCGCCGAACACCTCGGCGGCGTCATCTACGACGGCATCTGGGTCGGCGAAAATTCGAAAGTGCCGAACGTCGGCGGCATACGCTCGGCCCTCGTTGACGCCATGAAGCTCATCAAGGCTCCAGTCATACGCTGGCCGGGCGGCTGCTTCGCTGACAGCTACGACTGGCGCGACGGAACTGGCCCACGCGACAAGCGGCCCCGCCGGACTAACTTCTGGGTGGACGCACCCGAATGGCCGAACGCCGCGCCGGCGGAAAGCCCCGGCAGGTACGAGCCGAACCATTTTGGGATTAACGAGTTCATGAAGTTCTGCCAGTTGAGCGGGTCTGAGGCGTATCTCGCCGCCAACCTGCGCAGCCTCGGCGCGCAGGAGTTCTACGAGTTCGTCGAGTACGCCAACTCGCCCGCCGCCTCGACCACCTGGGCGGATGTGCGCGCCAATGGTCCGCTCGGGAGCCGCGACCCTTA
Organism: uncultured Acidobacteriota bacterium; assembly: GCA_963711585.1. Classification (GTDB taxonomy): domain Bacteria; phylum Acidobacteriota; class Blastocatellia; order Pyrinomonadales; family Pyrinomonadaceae; genus QHXM01. The sequence goes on from CAVQEU010000009.1 coordinate 556,651, forward strand.
CAAGGTGCGCTTCTGGGGAATCGGCAATGAGTCCTGGGGCTGCGGCGGTAACTTAAAGCCCGAGGAGTACGCGACGGAGTATCGCCGCTTCACGGCCGCGGTTCCGCGCTATGGGGTTGATTTGAAGTTCATCGCTTCGGGCGCGAACGTGGACGACTTCAACTGGACGCGCGGCTTCTTCGAGAAGACGGCCGAGAAGGGGCCGTTCCTCTTCGGCGGCATCTACGGCTTCGGCCTGCACCATTACGCCTGGAACGTCAGCCAGGGGAGGACGAACGACTGGTTCGCGGGCAAGGGCGACGGGTTGAAGTTCGACACGGGCGAGTATTACGAACTGCTCAGAGAGGGCGACCGGATGGAGTCGCTCATTAACCAGCACTGGACGATCATGGGCGAGTACGACCGGCAGCACCGCGTCAAGCTGGTCGTGGACGAGTGGGGCGCTTGGTACAAGAAGGGGTCGGAAGTTCACCCGACACACCTGCTCGGCCAGCAGTCAACTATCCGCGACGCGCTCCTCGCCGGTCTGACGCTCGACACCTTCAACCGCCACGCGGACAAGGTCGCGATGGCAAACTGCGCGCAGCTCATCAACTGCCTGCACGGGCTCTTCCTCGCGCACGAGGACAAGTTCGTCCTGACGCCGACCTTCCACGTCTTCGAGATGTTCGTCCCGCACATGGGCGGGACGGCCGTGCGCGCACTCTTCAGCGCGCCCGAGGTCAAGTGGATGCGCGCGGACAAGCCCGCCGAGTTCTGGGGACTCAAGGGCTCGGCCTCCGTCAACGGCAAGCAGTTAACGCTCACCGTGACGAACCCCGACATCAGTCAGGCGCGCGACACCGAGATCGCCATCCGCGGCGCGCGTGCGCAATCCGCGCAGGCACGCGTGCTGAGCGCGCCGGACGTGCACGCGCACAACTCGTTTGAGAACCCGCGCGCCGTCGAGCCGCGCGACGAACAAGTCCGCGTCGGCGCGGGCGGCGCGCTCTCGTTCCGCTTCCCCCCGGCTTCGGTGACGCGCTTGCTAATCACGCTGACGTGAGAACAATTCTTTGCGTCTTTGCGCCTTTGCGTGAGGGAAATTTCACGTCAAAGGCGCAAAGGCGCTAAGAAAGGATTGAGTTGTTTCTGTAACTGATCGTTCTGGTTGAAAGCTATGTACTGGGAAGAACGTTGGCATCCTCTTCGTGAGGAGTGGGTCATCATCGCGGCGCACAGGCAGAACCGCCCGTGGAGCGGCAGCACAATCGAGCACGAGGAGGAGCCGCCGCCCGTCTACGTGCCGGACTGTTACCTCTGCCCCGGCAACGTCCGCGTCAGCGGCAAACACAACGACGACTACACGGGAACATTCGTCTTCGACAACGACCACCCGTCCGTCGGCCCCGACGCGCCGCAGAACCTTCCGCCGCCCACTGGCATCTACCGCAACCAGCCCGCGCAAGGCATCGCGCGCGTCGTCTGCTACAGCCCGAACCACGGCCTGACGCTCGCGGAGCTTGAGCCCGAAGAGGTCGTCAACCTGCTCCGCGTCTGGCAGGAGCAGTACAAAGACCTGGGCGGGCGCGACGAGGTCAAACACGTCCTGACTTTCGAGAACAAGGGCGAGGCCGTGGGCGTCTCCAACCCGCACCCGCACTGCCAGATTTACGCGACCAATTTCGTCTTCAAGTCCATCGAGACGGAGGCGCGCGCGGGCGAGCGTCACCTGCGCGAGACCGGCCGTATACTTTTCCAGGACATCATCGCCGCCGAGCGCGAGGACGGCCGCCGCATCATCTTCGAGAACGACACGGCGATTGCCTTCATGCCCTACTTCGCGCGCTACGCCTACGAAGTCTACGTCGCGCCCAAGCGCACGCACCCGAGCCTCGCGGCGCTGCCGGACGACGAGCTGCGCGACTTCGCCGCGGCCCTACACAACGTCGCTCATCAGGTTCGACAATCTCTGGCACATGCCCTTCCCTTACGTGATGGTGCTGCACCAGGCCCCGACCGACGGCGGCGACTACGGCTCTTACCATTTTCATATACAGTTTCACCCCCCTTTGCGCCGGCCCAATCTTTTGAAGTACCTGGCCGGCCCGGAAATCGGCGGCGGCAACTTCCTCTCCGACACGGCACCCGAAGAGAAGGCCGCGGAGCTTCGCGCCCAACCCGACGTGCACTACAAGCACAGGGCCGAGGGGGGCAGGAAATGAGCGCTGAAATTGGCACACACGAGATGCTCGACATCATCCGCCGCGTTCACGAGCGCGTGCGCGACGCCGTGGTGGCCGAGACTGAGCGGGCGCGTGTGGACGAGTTGGCAGAGGTCGCGGACGACGAGTCCGAGGGCGACACCATCTACGCCGTTGACCGCGTCAGCGAAGAACTCCTCGTCGAGATGTTCGAGACGGAACTGGCACAGCGCACCTCGCTCGTCCTCGTCGCCGAAGGGATAGAGGGCGGGCAGTTGATTCTGCCGCGCGGGTCTTCGGAGGACGAGGCCGTCTGGCGCGTCGTCGTTGACCCGATTGACGGCACGCGCGGCATCATGTACCAGAAAAGGAGCGCGTGGGTCTTGACGGGGGTGGCCCGCAACCGCGGGGCTGAAACGAACCTGCAAGACATAGAGGTCGCCGTGCAGACGGAGATTCCGCTCGTCAAGCAGCACCTGTGCGACGTGCTCTGGGCCGTCCGCGGCGAGGGCGCGCACGGGGAAAGACTCAACCGTTTGACGGGCGAGCGCGAGCCCCTGCACCCGCGCCCGTCGCGCGCGACGACCATACGCCACGGCTTCAGCATGATCGCCCGTTTCTTTCCGGGCGCGCGCGACGAGTTGGCCGCGATTGACGAGGAGATAGTGCGCGGCGCGCTCGGCCCCGTCGAGCCCGGCAAGGCGCAGTGCTTTGAAGACCAGTACCTCTCGTCGGGCGGGCAGCTCTACGAGTTGATGATGGGGCACGACCGCTTCGTCGCCGACCTTCGCCCGCTGATCGAGACCGTGATGAACCGTCGCGGGCTGACCCTGGGGCTGTGCTGCCACCCTTACGACATGTGCACGGAATTGATCGCGCGTGAGGTCGGCGTCATCGTGACGGACGAGCGCGGGCAACCGCTCAATTCGCCGCTCAAGGTCGAGCCCGACGTGACCTGGACCGGCTACGCCAACGAGCACATCCGCCGCGAAATCGAACCGCTCCTGCGCGAAGCCCTCCAGCGGCGCGGGCTCCTGGCCGATAGTTAGTTCGAGGTTTCAAGTTTTATGCTTTTAACCTGAAAACTGAAACTCGAATCCTGAAACTTTAATGAAAGAGATGCAGCGCGAAAGTCCGCAGGCCGCAGACGAACTTGCTCATGGCGAGGGGCGACAACCGCCCGACGTGGCGGAGTTCATAGAGAAACTGAGGGCGCTCGACGATTACCCCGTGCCGGAAGTGAGCACGCTCTTTGACATGGGCGCGGAGCTGGTCATCGCGCGCGCGCCGGGCCGCCTGGACGTGATGGGCGGCATCGCTGACTATTCCGGCTCGCTCGTCCTCGAATTGCCGATTGCCGAGGCGACCTTCGCCGCCGTCCAGAGAGACGATTCCAACCGACTCCGCATCGTCACCATGACGAGAGACGGCAGCCACGCGAGCGCTTTCGAGATGCCGCTCGCGGACTTCGAGAGCGAGGGCGCGCCCGTCAGTTACGAGGCGGCGCGGCAGTACTTCGCAGACGGATCGCTCGCGCCAGTGGGCGGCTTACGTCGCGGGCGTCCTGCTGGTCCTGATGCGCGAGCGCGGCGCGAGTTTTCCCGGCGGGGCGCGCATTCTCGTCTGGTCGCGCGTGCCCGAAGGCAAAGGCGTCAGCTCGTCGGCCGCGCTCGAAGTGGCGACGATGAGCGCTGTGGCCGCCGCGTTCGGGCTTGACGTGGGGGCGCGCGAACTGGCGATTTTGTGCCAGCGGGTCGAGAACCTGGTCGTCGGCGCGCCGTGCGGCGTGATGGATCAGATGACTTCGGCCTGCGGCGAGGAGAATCAACTGCTCGCGCTTTTGTGCCAGCCTGCGGAGTTGTTGGGGACGGTTTCCCTGCCCGAAGAGTTGGCGGTGTGGGGCCTGGATTCGGGCGTGCGCCACTCGGTCGGCGGCGGAGATTACGGCTCTGTGCGCGTCGGCGCTTTCATGGGCTACCGCATCATCGCGGCGCTCTCGGGGCTGAGCGCCGAAGGCGCGGGCCAGACCGTTTCGATTGACGACCCGCGTTGGGGCGGGTATCTAGCGAACCTGACGCCGTCGGAGTTTGAAGAGCGTTTCGCCCCGCGTCTGAACGAGTCGCTCAGGGGCGACGAATTCCTGGCGCTCTACGGCGGGACGACGGACACCGTCACGCGCATCGAGCCCGAGAGGGTTTACGCCGTGCGCGTGCCGGCGGCCCACGCGGTGTATGAGAATTTTCGCGTCCGCGCTTTCGCGGAGCTGTTGCAGAGCGGCGGCGACGCGCCGAGCGAGCGGCGTAACGAGTTGCTGGGCGAGTTGATGTACCAGTCGCACGCGAGCTACGGGCGCTGCGGGCTGGGCTCCGCGGGGACGGACCGGCTGGTGGAATTGGTCCGAGAGTTGGGGCCGGCGCGCGGCCTCTACGGCGCGAAGATAACGGGCGGCGGCAGCGGCGGCACGGTCGCCGTCCTCGGCCGGCGCGACGCCGCGGAAGCGATTGCGGAAGTCGCACGCCGCTACGGCGAAGAGACCGGGCACGCGCCCTACGTCTTCAGCGGCTCGTCGCCGGGCAGCGCGGCGTTCGGCCATTTCAGACTGCGTAAGGCGTGAGAGCTTTTCTTTGCGTCTTTGCGCCTTTGCGTGAGAAAACCTAAATCACTCACGCAAAGGCGCAAAGACGCAAAGGGGTTGAGTGATGCCGTCTGTTGAGCTATTTCTTTTGGGCCGAAATTCAGAGGGGTTGGAATGGCGATTTTAGTGACTGGCGGCGCGGGCTACATCGGCAGCGTCACGACTGAGTTGTTACGCGGGCGGGGCGAAGAGGTCGTCGTGCTCGACAACTTGTCGCGCGGGCACCGCGGGGCCGTCGCGTCCGAGGTGCCTTTCTACGAGGGCGACATCGGCGACGCCGAGTTGGTCACGAGCATCGTGCGCGAGCACGCCGTTGACGCCTGCGTTCACTTCGCGGCCTTAGCCTACGTCGGCGAGTCCGTGACGCAGCCTGCGCTCTATTACGAGAACAACGTCGAGCAGGGCGTGCGCCTGCTGGGCGCGCTCATCGAGGCGGGTGCGCGCCGCGTGGTCTTCTCCTCGACTTGCGCGACCTACGGCGAGCCGCAGCGTATGCCGATTGACGAAGAGCACCCGCAGAGCCCGACCAACCCTTACGGCTGGTCGAAGCTCTTCGTTGAGCGTATTATGGCTGACTACGATCGAGCTTACGACCTGAAATTCGTCGCCCTGCGTTACTTCAACGCGTCGGGCGCGATTCCCGAACGCGGCGAGCACCACGAGCCGGAGACGCACCTGATTCCGCTCGTCCTGCGCGCCGCGCAGGGCGGCATCCCTGCCGTCACGGTCTTCGGCTCGGACTACCCGACGCCCGACGGCACGTGCGTGCGCGACTACATACACGTCGCAGACCTGGCCGAGGCCCACGCGCTCGCGCTCGATTACCTGCGCGCGGGCGGCGCGTCCACGGCCATCAACCTCGGCAACGGCCAGGGCTATTCCGTGCTGGAAGTGGTCGAGGCGGCGCGGCGCGTGACCAATCGGGAGATCAGGGTCGAGATGCAGGGCCGGCGCGCGGGCGACCCGTCGCACCTCGTCGCGGACGCCAGGCGCGCGCGCGAAGTCCTGGGCTGGCAACCGCGCGTCCCCGACATCGCCGCCATTATCAGCTCTGCCTGGGATTGGCACACCGGTCACCCACGCGGCTACGACGAGAGTTAAAAATTTTATTGGAGGAGAGCATGAAAAAATTCTTTCTGAGCGCACTCGTTTTCACCTGTCTGATTTTTATGGCCGCGGCCTGCAATCGTGGCGGCGGTTCGGGCGGTGGTGGCGGCACGGGCGGCCGCCGTTTGGCCTTCGTCACTAACAACGCATCCGACTTCTGGACAATCGCGCGCAAGGGCACAGAGAAGGCCGACCAGGAGTTGAACGACGTGACGGTCGAGTTCAAGATTCCTTCGGACGGGACCGCCGCCGAGCAGAAGCGCCTTGTTGACGACCTGCTCGCGAAGGGCGTGGACGGCATCGCCATCAGCCCCGTGGACCCGGACAACCAGACGCAGATGATTAACGATACGGCGGGCAAGGTGCTTGTCGTCACTCAGGACTCGGACGCGCCCACCAGCAACCGCGCCTTCTACGTCGGCACAGACAACGTCGCGGCCGGTCGCCAGGCGGGCGGGCTGATTAAAGAAGCGCTGCCGAACGGCGGGAAGATCATGCTCTTCGTCGGCAAGCTCGATGCGCGCAACGCGAAGGAGCGCACACAAGGGATCAGGGAGGCGTTGCAGGGCTCGAACATAGAGATTATTGACATCAGGACCGACGACACGGACCGCGTGCGCGCCAAGTCGAATGTGGCAGACACCCTGGTCAAGTACCCGGAGGTGGCCGCGCTCGTCGGCCTCTGGAGCTACAACGGGCCGGCCATCGTCAACGCCGTGCGCGAGGCGAACAAAGTGGGCCAGGTTAAAATCATCGCCTTTGACGAAGAGGACGAGACGCTGGCGGGCGTCAAGGACGGCTCCATCTTCGCGACGGTCGTGCAGCAGCCTTACGAGTTCGGCTACCAGGCCATCAAGATGATGAACCAGTACCTGGGCGGCGACAAAGCGTCAGTTCCCGCCAGCAAGCAGGTCTTCGTCCCGACGCTCGTCATCAAGCAGGCCGAGGTGGACGCGTTCACGACGAAGATCAACCAACTGCGTGGACGCAGTTAACCAAAACCTTCGAGTAGTTCTTAGCGCCTTTGCGCCTTTGCGTGAGAAAACCTAAATCACTCACGCCAAGACGCAAAGGCGCAAAGGGGTTGAGTTCTCACGCGGTTTGAGAGGTGATTCGATGAGTGCTCCTGTCTTACAGATGAGGGGAATCGAGAAGCGCTTCGGCGGCGTGCGCGCGCTCAAGGGCGTTGACTTCGAGATCGCGGCGGGCGAGGTGGTCGCGCTCGCGGGCGAGAACGGCGCGGGCAAGTCCACGCTCATGAAAATCCTCGGCGGCGTCTACCAGCCGGACGCCGGCCAGGTCTTGATTGACGGCCAGCCCGTCACCATCAACGCCGTCGCGGACGCGACAAAACTCGGCGTCAGCTTCATACACCAGGAATTGAACGTCCTCGAAAACCTCGACGTGGCGGCCAACGTCTATCTCGGCCGCGAGCCCGTCAAGGGCGGCTTCCTCCGACTGGTTGACAGCCAGAAGATGCACACGGACGCGGCCGTCTACCTGAAGCGGCTCGGGCTTGAGATTCCGACCAACACGCAACTGTGGCGGCTCTCCATCGCGCAGCAGCAGATGGTGGAAATCGCCAAGGCGCTCTCGCTCAACGCCCGCATCCTCATCATGGACGAGCCCACGTCGAGCCTGACGCTGACGGAGACGGACCGCCTGCTCGCGCTCGTCCACGAATTGAAGGCGCAGAACGTTGCCATCATCTACATTTCGCACCGCCTCAACGAGATTGAGCAGATCGCCGACCGCGTCGTCGTCCTGCGCGACGGCGCGAACGCGGGCTCTTTGGGGCGCGGCGAGATCACGCACGACCGCATGGTCAAGATGATGGTCGGACGCGACATAGAATCCTTTTACCAGCACCCGGAGGGCGAGCGGGCGCGAGGCTATGCGCAGTTCGAGCGGCTGCGCACCCTGCGCTACCCGAAGCACGAGGTCTCTTTCGACGTGGGACGCGGCGAGATTATAGGCATGGCCGGCCTCGTCGGCGCGGGGCGCACCGAGGTCGCGCAAACTATCTTCGGCATTGACGGCCTCGTCAGCGGTCGCATCCAGATAGGCGGCCAGGAGCTGCGCATCCGCTCGCCGCAGGATGCGATTCGCCACGGCATCTACCTGATTCCGGAAGACCGCCGCCTCGCCGGGTTGATAACCGACATCCCCATCCGCGAGAACGTCACGCTTCCCTCGCTTGAGCGTTACGCGCAGGCGTGGCTCATCGCCAAAGATCGGGAGCGTGTAGCGGCAACCGAAGTTTGCAAGAAGCTGAACGTCAAGACGCCCTCGGTTGAGCAACTCGTCATCAATCTCTCGGGCGGCAACCAGCAGAAGGTCGTGCTCGCGAAGTGGCTCGCGCTTGAGCCCAAGCTCTTGATTTTCGACGAGCCGACGCGCGGCGTGGACGTGGGCGCGAAGGCGGAGATTTACACGCTGATGAGGGAGTTGGCAGAGAGCGGCGTCGCCATCCTGATGATCTCCTCCGACATGGAGGAGGTCTTGCACATCAGCGACCGCGTCGCCGTCATGCACGAGGGCGTGCTGACCGGAATCCTTGAGCGCAGCGAGTGCACCGAAGAGAACATCATGCGCCTCGCCGTCGGCAAGCGGGCGGCGTGAGCGGCAGTCGAAACCTGACGGGCTGTAAAATCCACAGGCAGAGGAGCTGAAAAGCCTTGAAAAAAGAACTCGGCATATTCATCCTGCTGGTAGTGCTGTGCATCGTCGTTGCGATAATCAATCCTCAATTCCTCTCGCCCACCAACCTGCAAAACACGGCGCGGCAGATAGGCATGTACGGCATCTTCAGCATCGGCCTCGGGATCGTCATCATCACGGGCGGGATTGACCTTTCGGTCGGCTCGGTCATGGCCCTGCTCGGAGTGCTCATCTCGATGATGTTGACTGAGTGGGGATGGCCCGCGGCAGTGGCTGTCATAGTCATCCTCTGCATCGCGATGGCGCTCGGTGTGCTGCACGGTCTGCTCATCACGAAGTTGCGCTTACAGCCTTTTATCGTGACGCTCTGCGGGCTGCTCTTCTACAGGGGGCTGGCGCGGTTCATCGCCAACGACGAGACGAAGGGATTCGGCGCCACCGGCTCATTCAACTGGCTGCGCGACCTCGCAACCGGCAACACTTTCGGCATCCCGACGCCCTTCGTCCTGCTCATCATCATCAGCGTCATCATGGGGGTCATGCTTCACCGCTCAGTCTTCGGGCGTTATCTGTATGCCGTCGGCCGGAACGAGACGGCGTCGCGCTATTCGGGCATCAACTCGGGGCTCATCATCGCGAGCGCTTACGTCATCATGGCGCTGCTGGGAGGCGTCGCGGCCATCGTCTTTGCGTTCTACACGTCCTCTGTCTCGCCCTCGTCCCACGGCAACTCTTACGAGCTTTACGGCATTGCGGCGGCGGTCCTGGGCGGCTGCTCTTTGCGTGGCGGTGAGGGCTCAATCGTCGGCATCGTCATCGGCGCGGCGCTCCTACAGGTCTTGCAGAACCTGGTCAACCTGCTGGGCATCCCCTCGTCGCTCAACTTCGCGGTGATGGGCGCGGTCATCCTGCTCGGCGTCATCGCGGACCAACTGCTGCAACGGCGCGCGGCGTCGCGCACGGCGCGAGTGTGAGGAACGAAAAAGGGATGAAGCTGCTGGGCATAGATGTCGGGACGGGCGGCACGCGGGCCGTGGTCGTGGACGAAGCCGGACGGGTCGTAGCCTCCGCGACCTCGGAGCATGCGCCGTTCGCGTCGCCGCAGATTGGCTGGGCCGAGCAGGAGCCGCGCGACTGGTGGCGCGCGACGACCGAAGCCGTGCGCGGCGTTTTGGCCGGAGGCGGCGTCGGGGCGGACGAGATAAGCTGCGTCGGTTTTTCGGGCCAGATGCACGGCGCTGTCATGCTCGACGAGCGTGACGAGGTGCTGCGCCCCGCGCTCATCTGGTGCGACCAGCGCACGGACCCGGAGTGCAAGGCCATCACCGAGCGGGTCGGCGCGGAGCGCTTGATAGAACTGACCTCGAACCCCGCGCTGACCAATTTCACGCTGACCAAACTGCTGTGGGTGCGAAAGCATGAGCCGGAGTTGTGGGAGAAGTTCCGCACTATCCTCTTGCCGAAAGATTACGTCAGGCTCAGGCTGACCGGGGACCGCGCGATTGACGTGGCCGACGCTTCGGGGACGCTCCTGCTCGACGTTGCCAACCGACGCTGGTCCGACGCGATGCTCGATGCGCTCGAACTCGACCGCAGTTATCTTCCCTCTCTGTTCGAGTCTCCCGAAATCACGGGCCGCGTGTCGGCTGTGGGGGCCGAGGCGACGGGCCTGCGCGTGGGTACGCCCGTGGTCGCGGGCGCGGGCGACCAGGCGGCGGGCGCGGTCGGGATGGGCATCGTCCAGCCCGGCGCGGTCAGCGCGACCATCGGCACGTCGGGCGTCGTCTTCGCGGCGACATCGCGCCCGGCACTCGACAAGAAGGGCCGCGTACACACTTTCTGTCACGCCATCCCCGGCCGCTGGCACGTGATGGGCGTCACACAGGCCGCGGGACTTTCCCTGCGCTGGTTCCGTGACCGCTTCGGCGCGGGCGAGGGAGCAACGGGCGCGGACCCGTATGATCTTTTATCGAAAGAGGCGGCGAGCGCGCCGCCGGGCTCCGACGGGGTGCTGTGGGCTCCGTACCTGATGGGCGAGCGGACTCCGCATCTGGACCCGCACGCGCGCGCGGCGCTGGTCGGTCTGGCGGCGAGCCACACGCGCGCCCACGTCGTGCGCGCCATCCTCGAAGGGGTGGCATTCTCTCTGCGCGACACGCTGACGATTTTCGGGGAGATGGACGTGCCCGTCGAGAACATACGGCTCGGCGGCGGCGGCGCACGCTCTCCACTCTGGCGGCAGATTCAGGCGGACGTGTACGGGCGCGCGGTCGAGATTCTGGCGGCCGAGGAGGGCGCGGCCTACGGCGCGGCGCTCCTGGCCGGGGTCGGCGCTAAGGTCTGGCCCGACGTGGACGCAGCCTGCGCGAGCGCCGTCCGCGTCGCCGAGCGAGTCGAAGCTGACGAGTCTTCAGTCGCCGTGATGAATAACAGCTACGCGGCATACCGCGCCCTTTATCCGGCGCTGCGCAACGTCGCGGAAGCGGCAAGTCAGAACGCTTAACTGTATGGACAAGGCATTCGATTACGAATTGACTCAACCCCTTTGCGCCTTTGGTTTTTACTTTGCGCCTCCAGCGTGAACCGTTGGTGTTTCTCGCAAAGGCGCAAAGTTAAGACGTAAGGCGCAAAGGGTTGAGTTATTGGTCAGCTTGAATTTGCAGTCGAAGGCTAATAATTATTCAGAGTGAGGTTTTTGAGATGACACAAGACAAGTACACACCGCGCCCGGAGCACAAGTTCACTTTCGGCCTGTGGACCGTGGGAAACCGCGGGCGCGACCCGTTCGGCGACGCGGTGCGCCCGCCGATCTCGCCCATCGAGATAGTGCGCATGCTCGGCGAGATCGGCGCGTGGGGCACGAACTTCCACGACAACGATCTCGTCCCGATTGACGCCACGCCGCAGCAGCGCGACCAGATAGTCGGCGATTTCAAGCGCGCCTGCGAGGAGAACAACATCGTCGTCCCGATGGCGACCGTCAATCTCTTCTATGACGCGGTCTTTCGCGACGGCGCGTTCACGGCCAACGACCGCTCCGTGCGCTCCTACGCGTTGCAAAAGACCATGCGCGCGATGGACCTGGGCGCCGAGTGCGGCGCGAAGATTTTCGTGCTCTGGGGCGGGCGCGAGGGCGTCGAGACGGACGCCTGTCGCCGTGCCGACGAAGCCGTCAAGCGTTTGCGCGAGGCTTTGAACTACCTCTGCGAGTACAACATCGAAAAGGGCTATGACTACAAGTTCGCGCTCGAAGCCAAGCCGAACGAGCCGCGCGCGGACATCTACATGCCGACCACCGGCGCTTACCTGCACCTGATTACAACGCTCGACCACCCCGACATGGTCGGCGTCAACCCGGAGGTCGCTCACGAGCACATGCCCGGGCTCAACATGACGCACGCGGTCGCGCAGGCGTGGGAGGCCGGCAAGCTCTTTCACATAGATTTGAACGACCAGGTTCCGGGACGCTACGACCAGGATTTGCGCTTCGGCTCGGCCAACCCGAAGGCCGCCTTCTGGCTGGTGAAGTTTTTGGAGGACGTGGGCTACGACGGGCCGCGCGCCTTCGACGCGCACGCCTACCGCACGGAGGATTACGACGGCGTCAAGGACTTTGCGCGGGGGTGCATGCGCACTTACCTGATCCTCAAGGAGAAGGGCGAGCGTTGGAACGCCGACCCGGAGATCAAAGCCCTGCTCGCGGAGATAGCCGAAACGAACGGCGACCACAGCGGCGCGAAATATTCCCCGCAGGGCGCGGGCGAACTGTTGTCGTCGAACTTCGACCGCGCGCAGTTGTCCGCCCACGGCCTGAAATACGAGCGGCTCGACCAGTTGACGATTGACATCCTGCTCGGCGCGCGTTGAGAGGAAGAATTCAGGTTTCATCCCCGAAGGGGATGAACATGATAGCCGGGGGCAAGCGTGAGCGCCGCCCCCGGAATCATCCAGGCATTGACGGCCGACCCTGAAGGGGTCGCGCCTCAACATTGATTGTGCGACCCCTTCAGGGTCGGAACTCGTTTTCTAACGTCTAACCGGGGGCGGCGCTTCGCTCGCGCTTGCTTGCCCCCGGCTATTTTGTTCATCCCCTCCGGGGATAAAAGAGCTGCGCTTTAAGTGCGATGTTAAGAAGAACTCTCGCGCTGTGTCTCTTAGTCACCCTCGCCGGTCTGAACGGGCCGCAGGTCTTCGCGCAGAGGCGCGCTTCAACAGCTCAAACCAAATTCGCGGGCCTGGCGCGGACGCCGCCGATGGGCTGGAACAGTTGGGACTGCTACGGGCCTTCGGTGACCGAGGCGGAAGTCAAGGCCAACGCCGCGTACATGGCCCGGCACATGAAGCGCTTCGGCTGGCAATACGTCGTCGTTGACATACAGTGGTATGAGCCGAAGGCTAAGGCGCACGGCTACCGCCCGAACGCGGAGTTGGTCATGGACAATTACGGGCGGCTGCTCCCGGCGCTGAACCGCTTCCCTTCCGCCGCGAACGGGCGCGGCTTCAAGCCCCTGGCCGATTACGTACACGGTCTGGGCCTGAAGTTCGGCGTGCACATCGTGCGCGGCATCCCGCGCCAGGCGGTGCGTGCTAACACCCCCGTTTTTGGCACAAACCTGCGCGCCCGCGATGTCGCCGACACCGAAAGCATTTGTCCCTGGATTGACGACATGTACGGCGTGCGCGCTCGTGAGGCAGGGGGTCAGGCTTACTACGACTCCGTCGTCAAACAGTTCGCGGAGTGGGGCGTTGACTACATCAAGGCGGACGACATGTCCGCCTACACGCCGGACGAGAACACAGGCGCGGACGAGCAGCGCCTGAGCGAGATAGCGGCGCTCGGGCGCGCGATACGGAAGAGCGGGCGTCCGATGGTGCTGAGCCTTTCGCCTGGCCCCGCGGCCCCGCGGCAGGTCGAAGTCTTGCGCCGGAGCGCGCAACTCTGGCGCATCTCTGGCGACTTCTGGGACCGCTGGGAAGATTTGCGCAGGCAGTTTGATCTGGGGCGCAGGTGGATTGATTACACAGGGCCGGGCGGGTGGGCCGACGCGGACATGCTGCCGCTGGGGCGTATCAGTATTCGCGGCGAGCGCGGCGACGACCGCATGTCGCTTCTGAGTAGGGACGAGCAGGTGACGCTGATGACGTTGTGGTCAATCTTCCGCTCGCCGCTGATGATGGGCGGCGATTTGCCGAGCAACGACGAGTTCACGCTGCGGCTCCTGACCAATCCGGAAGTGCTCGCGGTCAACCAAAGGAGCACGGGCAACCGCGAACTCTTCATGCGCGGCGACCACATCGCGTGGGTCGCGGACGCGCCCGGCGGCCGGGACAAATACCTGGCCGTCTTCAACGTCGGCGACGGCGCGACGGAGATCAAAGTGAGGTGCGAAGAGTTCGGACTGAGGGGCGCGTGCCGCGTCAGAGATTTGTGGGGGCGGCGCGATCTGGGCGTCCTGCGGGACGAAATCTCTTCCACCGTCAACCGTCACGGCGCGCAACTTTACCGCGTCAGCCCGGTCAGGGCGCGTCGTTAGAAGCATTTCTTTGCGTCTTTGCGCCTTTGCGTGAAAACACAAAACCACTCACGCAAAGGCGCAAAGACGCAAAGGGGTTGAGTCAACTGGCAACTTGTAATTTGAAATGATTGTTAACTCAGTTAGAAGAATAAGCGTTGCTTTCATCCTGGTCGCAAGTGTGCTGCTGGCGTTTTCGATGGCGGCAATGGCTGACGAGAAAGAGTCCGTGCGGGAGCGCGTCAGGCGCGAGGCCGTGGCTTTCGATTTGGCGGACGTGCGGCTGCTCGACGGGCCGTTCAAGCAGGCGATGATGCTCGACGCCAGGTATCTACTGCTGCTCGAACCTGACCGTTTGTTGAGTTGGTTTCGCAAGGACGCGGGGCTCAAGCCGAAGGGCGAAGTCTACGGCGGCTGGGAGGCGCAGGGCGTGGCGGGCCACTCGCTCGGCCACTACCTTTCGGCCTGCGCGATGATGTTCGCCTCGACCGGCGACACGCGCTTCCGCGACCGCGTCAACTACATCGTGGACGAATTGGAATTGTGCCAGCGCGCCAACGGCGACGGCTACGTCTCGGCCATCCCCGAGGGTAAAAGGATTTTCAAGGAGGTCGCCGCGGGCGACATACGCTCGAAAGGTTTCGACCTCAACGGCGGCTGGGTCCCCTGGTACACGCTTCACAAAATCTTCGCCGGTCTGCTCGACGCGCATCAGTACGCCGCGAACCGTAAGGCGCTCGCCGTCGCCGTCAAGCTGGGCGACTGGGCAGACAAGACGGTCGGCCACCTCAACGAAGAGCAGTTCCAACGTATGCTCGCCGCCGAGCACGGCGGCATGAACGAGTCGCTGGCGGAGTTGTACGCGCGCACCGGGAACGAAAAATACCTGAAGCTCTCAAGGCGATTCCATCACAAGGCAGTGTTGGAACCGCTCGCGCGCGAGGAAGACCGTCTTCAGGGCTTGCACGCCAACACGCAGATTCCGAAGTTAATTGGCCTCGCACGGCGCTACGAGTTGACGGGGGACGAGGTGGACAAGACCGCCGCGTCGTTCTTCTGGGAGCGCGTGGTTCATCACCACTCTTACGTGAACGGCGGCAACAGCGAGGCCGAGCACTTCGGCCCGCCCGACAAGCTCAACGACCGCCTGACCGTCAACACGACGGAGACCTGCAACACCTACAACATGCTGAAGCTCACGCGCCACCTTTTCGAGTGGCGCGCGGACGCGCGCTACGCAGACTACTACGAGCGCGCGCTCTACAACCACATCCTCGCATCGCAGAACCCCGAAGACGGCATGTTCTGCTATTTTGTGCCATTAAAACCCGGCGAAAAGAAAACCTACTCGACGCCGTTCGACAGCTTCTGGTGCTGCGTCGGCTCAGGGATGGAGAACCACACGAAGTACGGCGAGGGCATCTACTTCAAGAGCGACGATGCGCTCTGGGTCAACCTCTTCATCGCGTCGGAATTGAATTGGAAAGAGAAGGGGCTGACGGTCCGGCAGGAGACGCGCTTCCCGGACGCGGACACAGCGACGCTGACCTTTAACAGCAGGAAGCCCGTTACCGTCGCATTGCGTCTGCGCTACCCGAGTTGGGCGAAGGACGGTGTCGCAGTCTCCGTCAACGGGAAGCCGCAGGTTGTCAGCGCGAAGCCCGGCAGCTACGTCGAGATTCGCAGGACGTGGAAGACGGGCGATCGCGTGGAGATGAAAATTCCCATGTCGCTCAGGCTCGAAGCGCTGCCGGACAACCCGAATCGCGCGGCGATTCTCTACGGCCCCGTGTTGCTCGCGGGCGAGCTAAGCCCACAGGACGAGGCCGGCGCAGGGGGTTTAGTCTTTGTCCCCGCGATGGTCTCCGAAAACAGGCCCGTGACCGAGTGGGTCAAGGCGGTCGCCGGTGCGCCCCTGACGTTCCGCACGGAGCGCGCGGGCCAGCCCCGTGACGTGACGCTCTATCCCTTTTACAAGATGCACGGCAAGCGTTATTCCGTCTACTGGGACTTGTTCACGTTGCAGCAGTGGTCCGCGCGCTCACGCGAATACGCACAGGAGTTGATGAGGGCGCAGCAACTCGAACGGATGACGGCCGACTACGCGCAGCCCGGCGCGATGCAGTCTGAGCGCGACCACAACATGCAGGGCGAGCACACGGCGGCGGGCGAACACTCCTCCCGCAAGTGGCGACATGCGACCGACGGCGGGTGGGTCTCCTTCGATCTGAAAGTCGTGCCGGACAGGCCGATGGGATTGGTCACGACCTACTGGGGCTCGGATGCGGGAGATAGGACGTTCGACATTTTGGTGGACGGCGTGAAGATCGCCACGCAGACGCTCAACAACGACAAGCCGGGCCAGTTTTTCGACGTGACTTACTCCATCCCCGGTGAGTTGACCGACGGCAAGCAGAAAGTCACAGTCCGATTCCAGGCGCGTCCCGGCAACACCGCCGGTGGAATCTACGGGCTGCGCATGATAGTTGGGATCAACGTCATACGTTGAATAATTCTTAGAGTCATCATGGCAAAAGGAGAGGGCAAGACAATGTTAAGAAAAGCAACGCAGGTGCTCGTCACCGTCCTGTTCGTCTGCACGGTCGCGGCGGCGCAGGGGCAGAGGTGGACCGAGCAGCAGGCGAAAGACTGGTACGCGAAGCAGCCCTGGCTGGTCGGCGCCAACTACAACCCGGCGAGCGCGATCAACTCGCTGGAGATGTGGCAGGCCGACACCTTCGACCCCAAGAGGATTGACCTCGAACTGGGCTGGGCCGAAGACATCGGGATGAACACGATGCGCGTTACGATTCACGACCTGCTCTGGCAGCAGGACCCTGAAGGTTTCAAGAAACGGCTCGACCAGTTTCTGACCATCGCGGCGAAGCACAAGATTAAGCCTATGTTCTGCCTGTTCGATTCGGTCTGGGACCCGGACCCGAAGCTCGGCAAACAGCGCGACCCGAAGCCCGGCGTTCACAACTCCGGCTGGGCGCAGGGGCCAGGCCGCGCGGCGCTGCAAGACCCCTCTCAGTACGCGCGCTTTGAAGCCTACGTCAAGGGCGTGGTCGGCGCGTTCAGTAAAGACCAGCGCATCCTCGCGTGGGATGTCTGGAACGAGCCGGACAACGAAAACCAGGGGAGCTACGGTGAACTGGAGCCGAAGAACAAAGTTGACCTCGTGCTGGCTCTTTTGCCCAAGGTGTTCGCGTGGGCGCGCGAGGCCGGCGCGACGCAGCCCTTGACCGCCGGGCCTTGGAAGGGCGACTGGTCAACGCCTGAGAAGATGTCTGCGACGGACCGCCTGCTGGTGGAGCAGTCTGACATCATCACTTTTCATAACTACGACCACCCGACGGAGCTTGAGAAGCGCATCAACTGGCTGAAGCGCTACAACCGGCCGATGATCTGCACGGAGTACATGGCGCGCGGCAACGGCAGCTTCTTCTCCGGGGGCTTGACGGTCGGCAAGGCTCACAACGTCGGGATGATTAACTGGGGGCTGGTGCAGGGCAAGACACAGACGCACCTGCCGTGGGACTCCTGGCAGCGGCCTTACACAGACCGCGAGCCGACCATCTGGTTCCACGAGGTCTTCCGCACGGACGGGACGCCCTACATGCAAGAGGAAGTGGACTTCATACGGCGCATGACCGGCAAGGCGAAGGCGAAGTCCGCGCGCGCCGTCATCCCCTCCCTCTTCACGCTGCCGACGGAGATGCTAAAGCAAAGCGCAGCACTTTGAGATTAAAGCAGCAGGGACTGGAACGACTCAACCCTTTGCGCCTTTGGTTTTTACTTTGCGCCTTTGCGTGAACCGTTTTAGTTTCTCGCAAAGGCGCAAAGAGAAGACGTAAGGCGCAAAGAGTTGAGCCAATTTCAAGGGGGATGAAGTTTATGAAGCGGCGTTTGTTCAATAACACGGGTGAAGAGGTCTCGGAGATAGGGCTGGGGACGTGGCAGCTCGGCGGGGCCGATTGGGGCGAGGTGGATGAAGGTCTCGCCATCGAGACGCTGAGGGCGGCGGCCGCGGGCGGCGTCAGCTTCTTCGACACGGCGGACGTGTACGGGCTCGGCCGCAGCGAGCAAATCATCGGCAAGTTTTTACGAGAGACGCCGGGGCGCATCTTCGTGGCGACGAAGCTCGGGCGCTTTCCCGAGCCGGGCTGGCCCGAAAATTTCTCGCTCAACGCTTTGCGCCAACACACGGAAGCGTCTTTGCAACGCCTCGGCGTCGAAGCCATAGACCTAACGCAATTGCACTGCATCCCGACGGATGTCTTGCGCGACGGCGAAGTCTTCGAGTCATTACGCGAGTTGAAACGCGAGGGCAAGATTAAGGACTTCGGCGTCAGCGTCGAGTCGAACGAGGAGGCACTGATCTGTCTACAACAGGAAGACCTGGCCTCGCTCCAAATCATCTTCAACATCTTTCGCCAGAAGCCGATTGAGTTTTTCGACGAGGCCGAGCGCAAAGGGGTCGCGCTCATCGTGCGCCTGCCGCTGGCGAGCGGGCTGCTTTCGGGCAAGTTCACGAAGGAGACTGAGTTCGCAGCGACTGACCACCGCACGTTCAACCGCGAGGGACAAGCCTTCAATGTCGGCGAGACTTTCGCCGGGCTGCCCTTCGAGAAGGGCGTCGAGCTTGCGGACACCTTGAAGACGCTCGTCCCCGAAGGTCTGACGATGGCGCAGATGGCCCTGCGTTGGATTCTGGACTTCGACGCCGTGAGCGTCATCATCCCCGGCGCGAGTAATCCGCGGCAGGCGCGCGCCAACGTCTCCGCGAGCGACCTTCAGCCTCTCGGCGCGGAGTTGCACGCCCGCCTCAAAGAGTTTTACGAACAGGAAGTCAAAGCCCACATCCGAGGGCCATATTAAGGAAGTGATAAGTGATAAGTAATAAGTGATAAGTTAAAACCGTCTTTCTTTTACTTATCACTCATCACTCATCACTTATCACTTCTTCTAGGGAGTATTTAGTGATGAAAGCACCCAGACATCAACAGGCTTTTTCGGCACGGCTCGTCGCTTCTCTTTGCGCGCTCTGCCTCGTCCTTTTTCAGGCGCAGATAAGTTTCGCGCAGACGCGCACCATCAGCGTGCAGGTGGACCGCCCCGGCGGCGCTATCCCGAAGACGCTTTTCGGCCTCTTCTTCGAGGACATCAACTTCGGCGCGGACGGCGGCCTCTACCCCGAGCGCGTGAAGAATCGCTCGTTCGAGTTTCCTAACCCGATGATGGGCTGGAAGCCAATCGAGCGCGGCGGCTCCAAAGGCGTGCTACAGGTCTACGACCTGACGACCACGAGCGACGCGCCCAACTCTCATTACCTGCGCATCAAGGCCGAGACGCCCGGCGAGGGCTTCGGCGTCTCGAATGAGGGCTTCCGCGGCGTCGGCGTCGAGAAGGGCGCTGAATACATTTTCTCCGTCACGGCGCGTCGCGTGGAGGGCGCACCCGCCGCCCTGCGCGTCGAGATCGAGGACACGCAGGGCCGCCAAATTGGCACAGCCAAAGTCTCTGGCTTTACTTCGGACTGGAAGAAATACACCGCGACGGTCCGGGCGACTGAGACCAACCCGAAGGCGCGCGTCAACATTTTGCTAGACGGGGGAGGCGCGCTCGACGTGGACATGGTCTCGCTCTTCCCGAAGGAGACGTGGGGCAACCGCGAGAACGGGCTGCGCGCGGACCTCGTCAAGCTGCTCAAGGAGATGAAGCCCGGCTTCCTGCGCTTCCCCGGCGGCTGCATCGTCGAGGGGAGATATCTGGAGCAGCGTTACCAGTGGAAGACGACCATCGGCGAGCCGGAAGACCGCAAGCTCATCGTCAACCGCTGGAACACGGAATTCAACTGGCGGCTCACGCCGGACTACTACCAGACCTTCGGCCTCGGCTACTACGAATATTTTCAGCTCTCGGAAGACATAGGGGCGGAGCCGCTGCCGATTATGAACTGCGGGATGGCGTGCCAGTTCAACTCGGGCGAGTTGGCGCCGATGGAAGACCTGGACACATACATACAGGACGCGCTCGACTTGATCGAGTTCGCCAACGGGGCCGTCACGACGCCCTGGGGCAAGAAGCGCGCGGCGATGGGCCACCCCGCGCCGTTTAATCTGAAGATGATCGGCGTCGGCAATGAACAGTGGGGGCCGCAGTACGTCGAGCGTTACCGCGAGTTCGCGAAGGCATTGAAGGCGAAGCACCCGGAGATACAGCTTGTCGGCGCGGTGGGGCCGAGCCCGGACGACGAGAGGTTCCACTTCCTGTGGGGCAAGATGAGGGAGTTGAAGGCCGACCTCGTGGACGAGCATTTTTACATGGCCCCGAAGTGGTTCCGCGACAACGTGGGGCGCTACGACAACTACCCGCGCACAGGGCCGAAGGTTTTCGCGGGCGAGTACGCGGCGCAGAGCGTAGGCATTGCAAGCCCGGACAATAAGAACAACTGGGAGACGGCGATGTCCGAGGCGGCCTTCATCACAGGGATAGAGCGCAACGCGGACGTGGTGCACATGTCATCTTATGCGCCGCTCTTCGGCCACGTGGAGGCGTGGCAGTGGACGCCCAACATGATCTGGTTCGACAACCTGCGCTCTTACGGGACGCCCAACTACTACGTCCAGAAAACCTTCAGCGTCCACAAAGGCACGCAAATCCTGCCGGTGCTGCTCGACGGCTCGGAGAAGAACGGCCAGAGCGACCTCTTCACCAGCGCGGCGTTCGATGCCGGAACGAACGAGGTGGTCTTGAAAGTGGTCAACACCGCGCCGTCGCAGAGCGAAGTCCGCATCAGCCTCGCGGGCGCAAGAAGACTCGGCAAGCAGGGCAAAGTTTTCGTCCTCACGGCCCCGGACCTGAAGGCCGAGAACAGCCTCGACGAGCCGACCAAAGTCTCACCCGTCGAGAAGCCGCTCGCCGTCCCGTCAGGCGACTTTACATACACGTTCGCCCCGAACTCCCTCACAGTGATTCGCATCGGCGTCGGGGGCCAACAGGCGCGGCATTAGATTGCGGATTGAAAGAAAAGCGTCAAGCCGTTTCTTTGCGACTTTGCGACTTTGCGTGAAACAGGTTTCCTCACGCAAAGTCGCAAAGTCGCAAAGGGGTTGACTCAAACTATTGAAGCTCAAGCACGACGACTGACTTCGGCGGGATGCTCAGGGTCAGTTTAGAGTCTTGCAGCTTGTAGCCGTTGAACTGCGTCGGTTTGATGGTGTTCGGTTGGTCGAACGTGTTCATGGCGTTCATCGCGGGGGCCGTCAGCACCTCTCCGATGATGCTCTTGATCGTCTGGCCCGCGATTGTCGTCGTGATCTCTGCCGGCCGATTCGGGTCTAGATTGACGACCGACAGGTGCAGCTTTCCTTCCTTGTCACGCGAAGCCGAAGCGCTCAGCGACGGCACAGACGCCTTCTCCAGCTTATACTCCGGCGCATCCAACTCAATCGGAATCAGAGTCGCCCCCTGGTGCACCCTGTACATCCTGAAGACGTGGTAGGTCGGCGTCAAAACCATCTTCCCCTCGTCGGTCAGGATCATGGCCTGTAGGACGTTCACCATCTGCGCGATGTTAGTCATCCTCACGCGGTCGGAGTGTTTGTGGAAGATGTTCAGATTGACGCCTGCGACGACCGCGTCCCGCAGCGTGTTCTGCTGGTAGAGCGCGGTAGCACCCGGCTCCGCGTCGTACCACGTACCCCACTCGTCCACCATCAGCCCGACGCGCTTCTGCGGGTCGTGCTTGTCCATGATCGCGATGTTCTTCGCGATAACCTCGTCTATGCCCAGCGTCCGGGCGAGTGTGGCGTGCCACTCCTTCTCCCCGAACTCGATTGCCGAGCCCTTCTTCCCCCAGTCGCCCGTCGGCAGCGTGTAGTAGTGCAGTGACAATCCCTCCATCTGCTTCCCGGCCTGCGCCATTAGCACTTCCGTCCAGGTGTAGTTGTCGCCGTACGGCCCGACCGCCAATTTCTGGATGCGGTTCCCCGAATGCTCCTTGACGAAGGTAGCGTATTGCCGATAGAGGTCGGCGTAGAACTCGGGCCTCATGTTCCCGCCACAGCCCCACGTCTCATTGCCGACGGCGAAGTAGGGAACCTTCCAGGGCTTCTCGCGCCCGTTCTGGCGGCGCAGGCGGGCCAGCGTGGAGTCGGCGTCCGAGGTCATGTATTCGATCCACTCCATCATCTCCTGCGGCGTTCCCGAGCCGAGGTTGCCGTTGATGTAGGCGTCGGCCCCGAGCATCTCGGCGAGGTCCATGAATTCGTGCGTGCCGAAGGCGTTCGTGTCAACGCCGCCCCAGCTCGCGTTGGGCCGCCTCGGGCGTGACGCGCGCGGGCCGATGCCGTCCCGCCAGTGATACTCGTCTGCGAAGCACCCGCCGGGCCAGCGTAGGACGGGGATGTGCAGTTCTTTCAGCGCGGCGACGACATCATTGCGCAGGCCGCGCGTGTTCGGGATGCTTGAATCTTCTCCCACCCAGAGGCCGCCGTATATCAAGCGGCCCAGGTGTTCGGCAAATTGGCCGTAGATATTGCGGTTGATAATCCCCTTGGGCTGGTCGGAACGAATCACCAGCGAGGCTTTAACGGGTTCGGAACTTTGAGCTTGTACGTGATGAGAGCTGGGTGTGGTTAGAAAACAGATCGTTAACACGGCGAACAACAACACACGACGCCCCTTCAGAAACACTCCTTGACTATGCGCCAATATCGTCTCCTCCAGATTAAGATTTTCTCATTTCGCAATTGTTTATCGCTTGACCCTTTGCACTTCGACGACCTCAGCGGGGCGTCCCTCGCTGGTCGCGAGTATTGACTGTCCGTCGAGGCTGTAGCAGACGGCCTCGCCCTGCCGGCGCTGGCCCAGTTTGACGACCGCGGCCTTCTGCTTCCAGAGTTCGTCAAAGCCGCCGGACGACTTCTCGGCCGGGACGAGTTCGTAAGCGTTGAAGTAATCGCAGAGGACGACGCGCCGTCCGTCCGGGGAGATGTCCGCGCCCGTAATCATGCCCGGAAACAGGCTGGGGACGCGGACCTCGCCGATTTTTTCGAGCCTGTTGACAACGGTCGAGGAAAACGGTGCGGCGAGTTTGTACACGCCCGCGCCCGTCGAAGGGTTTCTGGTCTTCGTAATCACGTACAGGTCGCCGCTGATTGGATTCACGGCCAGAGCTTCGGCGTCGTGCCGCCCGTCCGGATATCTCAAATGAATCGCCTCGGCGGGCGCGGTCTCGTAAGGCTCGACCGCGTTGTTGACGATGGTGTCATTCGTGATGGCGGGCTCGGCGACGCGGTAGACGACGATTTCCTTCCTGTCCCTGCCGTTGTCGCCTATGTCACCGACGTATAGATAAGACTGGCCGCGCTGCGGTCCCGGCCCGGCGGCCACGTCCTCCCAGTCGTATGCCTTCGCGCCCGCCACGCGCCAGACGCCGCGCCTGCGCCCCTTGCGGTCGAAACTGTAAAGGAGCGGGCCGTCGCCGGAATCGTTGTGCGTCCAGAAGAGTCCGGGGTTGCGGCGCGAGGCGACGACGCCGCTGCTCTCGTCCACGCCCTTCTCTTCAAGGTCGGCCAGGTGAGCTGGCGGCCCGTAGTCTTTCGACAACTCGGCCGCTTCCACCGGCCGCTTCCCTTCCGCACCCTCATGCTCGCCCGCCCGGCTCGACAGAAGCTCGCAACCGCTCGTTAAAGAGACGACCAGATAGAGGATAAAGATGATGACTGCTCTCATGCTGCTCCCTGCCCCGTGTTTCTTTGACGAATATACAGCAACCGAAACGACAAATCACCGCGCCGGGCTCTTTTGCCTAACGCCTGAGATTTAAGATAATCTCCAATCGTCACATTATTGTTGAAGAGGATTTTTCGTATGCGTGGTAAAGCTCGGTCGTTCGGTCAACTTTTAAAGTTCGCCTTTGTATGCGTCGTCGCGCTCGTGTGCTCGACGCAGGTTTTGGCACAGCGCCCGCCGGAGCAGGACTACCTCGTTTACGTCGTCTCCGAGTCCGCGGACAAGGTCAGCCTGGTGCGGTTCGGCCCGAAGGGCGCGACAGTCGAGCGCAACTTCGGGACGGGGGTGATGCCGACGGACGTGGACGGGCCACACGGCGTCGCCGTCTCGCCCGACAAGAAGTTCTATTACGTCTCGCTCGGCCACGGCAGACCCTTCGGCTACGTCTGGAAGTATGCGGCCAATGATGACAAGGTCGTCGGGCAAGTTAAGCTTGGACTCTTCCCCGCGACGATGGATGTCTCGCCCGATGGCGAGTTCGTGTACGCCGTCAACTTCAATCTGCACGGCGACATGGTCCCCTCTTCCGTCTCAATCGTCGCGGCCGGCGAGATGCTTGAGGTCGCGCGCGTCACGACCTGCACGATGCCGCACGGCTCGCGCTTCAACCCGCAGGGGACGAAGCACTACTCCGCGTGCATGATGGACGACATGCTCGTGGAGATTGACACGCGCACGCTCAAAGTCTCGCGCCATTTCATGCTGACGCAGGGTAAAGAGATGGGCATGTCGGGCGCGCCGCCCGCGCGCGGCGGCGGCCACGCTGGCATGCACGGAATGGACACGGGCGGGCACGGGATGGAGATGCCCAAGCCCGGCGACGTGTCGTGCTCGCCGACCTGGGCGCAACCCTCTGCGGACGGCTCGAAAGTTTTCGTGGCCTGCAACAAGTCGAGCGAGATTGTCGAAGTGGACGCGGGCACCTGGAAAGTCACGCGCCGCATTCCGGCCCGGCAAGGCGTCTACAATCTGGCGGCGAGCAGAGACGGCCGTTATCTCGTCGCGACGAACAAGCGCGACCAATCAATCTCCGTTTACGACGCGAAGACGGCGAAGGAACTCGCGCGCATCCCGACCAAGCGCAAGGTGCTTCACGGCGTCGCGATCTCGTCCGACAACCGCTACGCCTTCGTCACCGTCGAGGGCATAGGCTCAGAGCCCGGCACAGTCGAGATCATTGATTTGGAGGCGTTGAAAACGGTCGCCACCGTAGACGTTGACCCGCAGGCCGCCGGGATAGATTTTCTCAGAATGGAAAATAAAAAGTAGGCAATGCCAACAGCCCCGTCAGGGGCGGAGTTCAAAAAACAAGTCTGAGTCCCGTAGGGACGACCGAAACATGACTCCGTTTCGGTCGTCCCTACGGGACTCAATCAATTTTTACCGCTGCGTTCCCAGCACTGAAGTGCTGGGCTATTCTCAACAGCCCCTGACGGGGCTGAAGCATGCTCGCTGCCTCATCTTCCCGGCTCTGTTGTTGAACCCGTGTCTTTGCGTGGGCCGCCGAGTTTCATGATCCAGATGCCGCTGTTGATGTCGTTGAAGAAGATGAGGCCGTTGTGCGGTTGCGCGCCCCAGGCGAAGGGAGAGTTCGGGCGGAAGCCGTCGTCGGCCCCGGTCCAGTAGCGCGCGATCTCACGGCCCTGCCTGTAGAGGTCGCCGCGCAACTCGCCCGACACGTCGAGCACGCGCGCGCCGCCCGTGTAGTAGCCCATGTAAAGAATGTCGTCCTCGACCCAGACGTTGTGCGACCCGGCTTCGGGCACGGCATACTCCGCGACCTTACGCGGGCGGCTGATGTCCGAAACGTCCACGACGTGAAGGACGCCGCGCACGGGGATGCGATTCTTGCTGCTGATGTTGAAGATTTCCGGGAAGACTTCGTCGCCGACGAAGACGTAGTTCTTGTAACGGAAGACGGCGTGCGCGCCCGACAGCCAGCCGTTGCCGTAAAGCTCGTGGTAGTTGAATCGGAGCTGGCTGACGAATTGCGGCTTTTCGGGACTGCCGCCCTTGATGCCGTTGCCCACGTCTAGGATGACGAGGCCGTCACGCCAGTAGGCCAGGTAGGCGAGCCCGTCCTTGACCTGCACGTCGTGCACGTAGCGCCCGCCCTGCAAGCCCCCCGTGGTGACCAGAGGACTCTCGACCTGCCAGCGCGCGACCTCCTTCGGAGTCTTCGGGTCTTTGAAATCTATCACGCGCAACGACCCCGTGGCGTCGTCCGTCAGGTAAACGTAGTGGCTGTCAATGAAGGCGCTGTGCACGCCGCCCGTCACTGTCTCCGTGTACTCGGAAAGGATTTTCGGGTGCGCGGGGTCGGACGTGTCCAGGAAGACTATGCCGTTCTTGCGGGATGACGCCCCCTCGCGCGTGATGACGCCGATCTTGCCGTCGGCGCTGACGCTCACGTCATTGATGGTGTGCGCGTCCACCTTGACCGTGTCCGTTAGCTTCGGCTTCGCGGGGTCCGAGATGTCGTAGACCAGGAGCTTGTCCGCGATGGTGGAGACGTAAGCGTAGTTGCCGAAAATCCACTGCTCGGCCACCAGGTCAGGCCCGGCCGCGCGGCCGACCAGCGTCAACTCGCGCTCGACGCCGCGCGGCGAGACGACTACGGTCGCGACCGTCGTCTGGTTGCCGCTCGTCGCCGTCACGACGTAAGAGCCCGCGTTCTCCGCGAAGAACCCGCCGTCCGGGTCTATCGTGGCCCCGCTGCCGCTCACGGCCCAACGCACGGAGGGGTTCTGCACCTGACCGCCCTTGTCGTCTTTGCCCTGCGCCTTGAAGCGCACGATGTCGCCCGTGCGCGCAGTAGAAGTCATGGGCTCGATTGAGAGAGCGCGCACCGGGTTGGCTACGACTTCGATTGTCACGGTGTTGTTCGCGCCCTCCGCGCTGGCGCGCAAGGTGGCACGGCCTGGGGCCACGCCCGTGACGAAGCCCGCCGCGTCAACGACGGCGATTGCGGGCGTCTCGGAGGCCCAGGTCACGGCGACATCGTTGCGCGGGTCACCGTTGGCGGCGCGGGGCGTCGCGCTGAGCTTGAGCGTCCCGCCGGCCATCAAGGGTCCGGCCGCCGGGTCAACGTCAATCCGCGCGAGGCTCGCGGGCTTGACCCTGACTACCGCGAAGCCCGGCTTGCCGCCGACGATAGCGACGACCTTAAGCTCGCCGGGCTGTAGGAAAGTGACGTTGCCGGATTCGTCCGCGGAGGCGGAATCAACCGGCAGGGCCACCCAGACGTCCGGCTTAACATTCACGGTCTGGCCCGCGCTGTCCTTGGCCGTCACGGTGAAACTCTTTTTCTCCCCGACCACGGCCTCTGCCGTTCCGGGGCTCAGCTCCACGGTCTCGACCTTCGGCCCCTGCGGGCTGGGGGTCGGCTCCTGTGCCATTATTCCGGCGCTGGCGAAGAGGCCGAGCGCGACGAGCAAGAAGAGCGCCCTCACGGCAGACGTATAAATCGTCTTCATAAATTTTTCTCCAATCAACGAGAGTCGCATTCAGTCGGATTCCTGCGAAGAGTAGGGCCACTGAGTAAAAGGGTCAGCCGGAATCTAACGCCCCGCGCCGCCCGTGTCAAGAAACGGCCCGGCCTGTGACGGCTCATGCTATTCGTGAGTACGCCGCCCTGATTTTCAAGTTCACAACTTTTTACATTCAGCGGGCGTATGGTAAAACGATTCCGGTTAATCAAATTCAATCCAGAGGGGGAGAAAATCCTTATGCGCTACGTCCTGATTATTTGCGCCTTACTGTCCTTGAGCGCGCTGCCCGCGCGGGCCGCCAAGGTCAAGACCGCCGAAGACCTGATTCGCGAGATGCAGAAGAAGCACGCGAAGTCCTGGTATAAGACGCTGACCTTCACGCAGAAGACGACAGAGCACCAGGAGGACGGGACGACGAAGGCCACCATCTGGTACGAGGCTTTCTCGGCCCCCGGCAGGCTGCGCATAGATTTCGACCCGCTCAAGGACGGCAACGGAATTCTCTTCGCGGGCAACACGCTCTACAGCATCAAGGAGGGAAAGCAGGCAGTCTCGCGCCCCTTCGTCCACCCGCTCCTGCTCCTGGGCTTCGACGTTTACTTCCTGCCCGCCGAGGAGACCATCAACAAGCTCAAGGAACTCAAGTTCGATCTCTCCCAGATGCACGAGGACACGTGGCAGGGCCGCCCCGTCTACGTCGTCGGCGCGAAGGCGGGCGACCTGCGCACGCGCCAGTTCTGGATTGACAAAGAAAATCTTTACTTCGTACGCCTGCTGGAGCCCGGCACGAAAGACCCGACAATTACGCAGGAGACGCAGTTCAACAAGTGGGAGCGCGTCAAGGGCGGCGGCTGGGTCGCGCCCGAAGTTATTTTCATGGTCAACGGCAAGCCGGTCGTCACAGAGGAGTACACGGACATACAGGGCGGCGTCGCGCTCGACGAAAAACTCTTCGACCCGCAGCACTGGACGACCGCCGCACACTGGAAGAAATAGATGCAAAGGGCCGCGGGAAAGCCCAGGGTCAAGATTTGCTGCATCGGGAGCCGTGAGGAGGCGCGGCTCGCCGTGAAGCACGGCGCGTCCGCCCTGGGCCTTGTCTCCGACATGCCGAGCGGCCCCGGCGTCATCCCTGACGATTTGATTCGAGAGATCGCGGCCGTCGTTCCGCCCGCGGTCTCTTCCTTTCTGCTGACCTGCAAACAGGACGCGGCCTCAATCATCGAGCAGCAGCGCAAGGCCCGCGTGAACACCCTACAGATTTGCGACCGGCTCGAAACCGCGAGCTACCATTACTTGCGCGACGCCCTGCCCGGCATCTCAATCGTCCAGGTCGTACACGTCACAGGGCCAGAATCGGTTGACGAGGCGGTCGAAGTTGCGCCGCACGTTGACGCGATTTTGTTGGACTCCGGCAACCAGTCGCTCGCGGTCAAGGAACTGGGCGGGACGGGCCGGACGCACGACTGGACTCTGAGCCGCAGGATACGCGAGTCGGTCTCTGTGCCAATTTTCCTCGCGGGCGGCTTGAAGCCCGCCAACATCGCGGAAGCAATCAGCCGGGTCGAGCCCTTCGGCGTGGACGTGTGCAGCGGCGTCAGAACGGAGGGGAAACTGGACGAAGTTAAGCTCGCGGAATTTTTCAGGAATATTGAAAGCGGTTTTTATCCCCGCAGGGGATGAACATGATAGCCGGGGGCAAGCAAACGAGAGTTTGCGCCGCTCAGCCCCAGACCCCGAAGGGGTCTCACATGATAGCCGGGGGCAAGCGAGTGCGCGTGAGCGCACGACGCGCCGCCCCCGGAATAATTCAAGGAATGATTTTCGACCCTGAAGGGGTCGCGCCTCAACGTTGAGGCGCGACCCCTTCAGGGTCGGAATCTTGTTGCGTCTTCTTCCGGGGGCGGCGCAAACTCCGTTTGCTTGCCCCCGGCTATTATGTGCGACCCTTTCAGGGTCCGGGATTACTCAGACAGCTTCTAAGCCTGAATAATCCAGCACGCCCGTTTGCGCGGTCATCTTCCAGTGGCCGCCGACCTTTGAATAGATTTTGCAGGTGCGTCCCTTCCAGTGATTGTGTCCTCCGTCGCGGGCGATCCAGAGGGTGTCTATATCAACGACGGCGAACGCGCCGTCGCCCTCTTTCGAGACGACGATTTTTTTGATCTCACGACGGTTGTGCGCGAGCGCGTGCGTGTCGAACAATTCCTGCCAGCCGCGCTTCCATCTTTCGTAGTCGTAACGTCCCCACTCCATGACCCAGTCAAGGGGGTCGTGCGCCTGCGGCGTCGGCGGCCAGGGCCAGACCATGTCCGTGTGAAAGACGCCTATGAGAAGCTCCGCGTCCTGCGTATCCCAGGCACGCGTCTCCCGGTTGACGATCTCTTCGATCTCTCTTTCGATGCTGTTCTCCATTGATAGCCCTACGTTCTTTAACGCGCAGGGCCTCGCGGGAGTTACACCCCGCGAGGCCCTGCGGCTACGTTAAGTTCGGCCGCCACATCAGAAGGTGAGCTTGATGCCGAGTTGTACCTGAAGCGGGTCGCCGACGCCCTGGCGCAGGAAGCCGTCGAAGTTGAAGAGGCCGGGCGTGACGAGCGGGTTGACATTGTTATCGTTATTGAAGGTATTGAACATCTCGAAAATCGGGATGAGCTTAACGTCCTCGCTGAAGCTGAACGGGCGCTGCAAGCGCCAGTCAAACGAGAAGTACTGGTTGTCCTTCCTCAGCGTGTTGCGGTCGGGGCAGCGCGGGGCCGTCGGGCACGCGGGCGTGATAGGCTGCGCCGTGCGCGCCTGAACGCGCGCGTTCAGGTCAAAGCCGCCGGGCAGATCAACGTTCGTGTAGAAGTTGAAGCGGTGGCGTATGTCGCGGTCCGCGAGCGAGTAGTCGAGTTGAAGGTTGTTGAAGTCGAAGGCGCGATCCGTAAACGGGTCGCGCTCGTTCGAGTCGTCGTCCTGGTCTTTCGCGAAGGTGTAGTTCAGCTCGAACTGGAAGCCGCGGCTGTAGCGCTTCCTCAGGCCGGCGGTGAAGCCGCGGTAAAGCGATTTGCCGACGGCGCTGGCGGTCATCGTCTCGCCGAGGTAGGGGGCGAAGAAGCCCGTCCGCGCATAATCCAGAAAGCGCGTCAGGTGTACGCCCTTCGAGTGTGTGAAGTCGAGATAGAGCGACAGGTTCGACGCCAGTTCCTGCTCGAAGGCGACGTTCGTCGTGTAGATGCGCGGGTTGGCATAGTCACGGCTGAAGATGCGTACGCCGGAGAAGCACGGGAAGGGATTAGTGCCCAGCCCGCCAGTGCAGGAGCTTGCGGTCGGCGTCACCAGCCCCGGCCAGACCGGACCGGGCACGCCCGAAGAGATGATCGCCGTGTTCAGGAAGATGGTCTGCTGCTGGACGCCGTTCGTGGTAATCGAGCCGACCTGCGTCAGCATGTTTTGTCTGGCGAAGTAGATGCCGTAGCTCCCGCGCAGGACGGACTTGCCCTTGCCGCCTATGTCCCAGGCGAAGCCGAACCTGGGTTGGAACATCTTCTTCTGATCGTGCAGCGTCCCGTCCGAGGGGAAGCGCGGGTCGTTCAGGAAGATTCCGTAGGCGGTCGCCGAGGGGTCAACGACCGGCTCGGGGAAAAGCTGCGCCTCCCAGCGCAGGCCGTAGTTGAGCGTGAAATTCGGGTGCACCTGCCAACGGTCCTGCGCGAAGAGCGCGAGGTCTTCGTTCTTGATGTCGGAGAAGCCTGCCGCGTCGGTCGCCGGGCCGTCCGGCCCTGCGCCCTGCAAGTAGAGCAGGAGCGGCCCGCCCGTGGCTGTCGTCCCACCCGGACAGGTCGCGGGCGCGGTCACGTAGCTCCCGTCCGAGCAGCCGACCGTACTCGGCCCGAAGCCGCCGGGCGCGGCGGGCGAGGCGTAGCGCAGGAAACCCGTGACGCTGTCGAAGATGTAGCGCCCCTGGAAGAAGCCGCGGAAGATTTGCGAGTTGCGGCTGTGGACCCACTCGCCGCCGAACTTGACTGTGTGCCGGCCGGTGACGATTGAGATGTTGTCTTTGATCTGCGTCCGCCAGAACGTCTCGTCAACGTTCGGCCCGAGGAAGAAGGGTGCGCCGAAGCGGAACGTGGTCGCAAACCCCATCGCCGTGTCCGCCGGGACGTTCGACTCGACGGCCGAGCGCGGACGCACCTCGCGCCCGTAGGTGAAGTGAAACTCGTTGACCTTGGTCGGCGTGAGCGCCGAGAAGAAGTTGGCGTTGAAGGCGTTGATCTTCGACGGCCCCTCTATGCCGTTGGCGGAGTTGCCGTAGGTCGCCACGTCGAACGTCTGGTTGGTGTTCTTCGAGTAGTCGAAGTTGTGCGAGATCGTGAGCCGGTTGTTCGAGTTCAAGTCCCAGTCCACTTTGCCGAGGATGGCAGTGTTCCTGATGGGCCGCTGGATGGGCAAGCCCTCTTCCTGATTGCGCGTCGTGCGGAAGAAGTTCAGGAGCGCGAGGCGCTGGCAGTCGGCGTTGCCGTTGATGAGCGCTTCGTTGGCGAGGAGGGTCGGCGTTGCGACCGAGCACGGCGTGTCGCCTATCGGCTCGCTCAGGTTGGCGCGCGTCAAATTCTCGCGGATCGACTCGAAGGAGATGAAGAAGAAAGCCTTGTCCCGCTTGATCGGGCCGCCGACGTTGCCGCCGAACTGCTCGCGGTGAAAGTCCGTCAGCGATTTCCCGTCGGAGGTGTTGGCCGTCAAGGCTTCGAGGCGCTGGAAGTGGAAGAGCGAGCCGTGGAATTCATTTGTGCCAGATTTGGTGATGACGTTGATGATGCCGCCGGCCGTGCGGCCGAACTCTGCCGATGCGCCCGTGGCGATGACCTGAAACTCTTTGACGGCGTCGAGGGGGATGTCTATGGCCGCGCGCTGGCCGCCGGCCTGCTCGCCGAAGAAGCCGTTGTTGTAATCGCCGCCGTCGAGGCTGACGTTGTTGAAGGTGCCGCGCTGGCCCGCGAAGCTGATCTCGTCGCCGTCCGGCCCCTGCACAATCGAGACGTTCGGCGTCAGCGTCAGGAGGTCTTCAAACTTGCGGCCGAGGACGGGGAGGTTGCTGACGGCCTGCTCGTTGATGGTCGTGCTCGACTCGGTCTTGACCGTGTCCACGGTCGGGATGGTCGAGACCGTTACCTGCGCCTCCTGCCCCCCGACTTTCATCTCCAGGTTGAGCGAGATGGTCTGGCCCACGGTCAGCGGGAAACTCTCCTGCACGAGTTTGGCGAAGCCGTCTTTGCTGACCGTCAGCGAGTAGCGGCCAGAGGGCAGTTGCAGAAAGGAGAACCGCCCGTCGTCGTCCGTCGTCACGTTCTTGGTCAGATTGGTTTCGAGGTTGACCACTTCGACGGTGGCACCGGGCAGGACCGCGCCGTTCGGGTCCGAGATCGAGCCCTGTACGACGCCCGTGGTGATCTGCGACTGCGCGGACGCGGGCGGCGACGCGCACAGGACCGAAACGAGGAGACAAAGAGCACCCACTTTGATGATGGCTGCGATGGGACGAAGTAAGCGACTGTGCATAGTTTCTCCTGTAGGGGTTGGCTTGAAGGGAAAGGTTTTTAGACTCATGCGAACGGGCCGTATAGAGCGGGCCGCAGCAGAAAGGGAGAAAGGCTCTGCTACTTTCCGGCAAATAACTTTTTCAAGGTAGCACTAACGCGAACGAGGTTAAAAGATGCCCCGGCTGATTGCCCGCTTGATTTCCGATGTGGTGGGCACATCTTAATGAGGCGGGCCGCGCCTGTCAACGAATAGGCAGCCGGCGGTGAAGAAAAGCGCGGCAGCGCGTCTCTTTTCCTCACCCGAAGCGATTCTTGCCGCAGGGCAGCGAGTCGAAGCGCTCGTTCACGCGCGCGTAGAGTGGGCCGCAGACCTGCGGCAGCACCGGGCCGACCCAAAGAGGTACGCCCGCGCCGCCTTCGTAATAACGCGGCAGGTGCGAGAGGACCGCGCCAGCCCCGCCTTCCGGGTCGAGCGCGCCGAAGACCACGCGCCCGACGCCGTGAAGCAAGAGAGCGCCCGCGCACATGACGCAAGGCTCAAGCGTCGTGTAGCAAGTCATCCCGCGCGCACGGCCCCATAGACCAGCCGGGACACGCCCAAGCGCCTCAATCTCCGCGTGGCGTCCGGGGTGATACTGCGGAACCAGCAAGGCGTTCCCCGCCTCCGCAATCACCTCATCATCGAGCGTGATGACGGCCCCAATCGGCAGATTGCCCCCCGCCTCGGCCTCAAGCGCCAGATGAACCGCGCGGCGCACGTACTCAAGGTCGCGTCCCGTCGCACCATTAATTGATTCGGTCAAGCACACCTCTTTAAAAAGTGATAAGTGATAAGTGATAAGTGATAAGTTAAAGAAAGAAGGTTTTTACTCATCACTTATCACTTATCACTTATCACTGTTTTTTCCCGCCTCGATAACGATTGAGCGAGGGATTCGGTAATTGTCTTCGGGCCAGCCCTTGTGGCGGCGGCTGAGGACGGGCTCGATGATTCGTTGGACGCTGAAGCCGTTTTCGTGTAACGCGTCGAAGTAGCTGGCGGTCGGGTGGTAGTAATTGAAGACGGTCACGTCGCACCCTTGCAGGTGAATCCAGACCTTTCGGCGTTTGGAGAAATCGAAGTCGGGAATCTTGTGCAGGAACCGCACGGGGTGATAGATGGAGAAGATCAAACGCCCTCCGGGCTTCAGCCAGCGGCCGAAATTGCGTATGACCGGGCCGAGCTCCTTCGAGTACATCAGGCACAGGCTGGCGATAACGAGATCGAAGGAGGCGCGCTTGAACCTCGCACTCTCGAAGTTCGCCGTCATGAACTCGCCCTTACCCGCGCAATGCTCCTTTGCGATTTGAATCATCTCGGGGCTCGCGTCTATGCCGGTCACTTCGGCCCCTTTCGCAAGCAGCCGCTTCGAGTGGCGGCCCGGCCCGCACCCGGCGTCCAGGACTCGCCGCCCCCGCACGTCTCCGGCCAATCGCAGCACGGCCGGCAGCTCCGTGTAATCGCTAATCGCGCGCGCCCTGTTCTCGTGATACTTGCGACTAATCTCGTCGTAAAGAGTCTTGACGGATTTCGTTTTCATAAGAAAAAAGCAGTGATAAGTGATGAGTGATAAGTGATAAGTGATAAGTAAAAGCAGCCGTCTTTACTTATCACTTATCACTCATCACTCATTACTTCATTACTGCCAGCGGAAGATTTTGAGTGCGGCGAGGAAGCCGACGACGCACCAGGCGAGCAGGACGAGGACCGAGAGCCCGCTCGTGGTGACGGACGCCCCGTCGTTCATCACCGCGCGCAACGAGTCATTGAGCGCCGTCAAGGGCAGCGCCTTGATGAACGGCTGTAGGAATTCCGGGAAACGCGCCGACGAAAAGAACGTCCCCGAAAGCAGCCACATGGGCATCATCACCAGGTTCATCAAACCCGAGACGCCCTCAATCGTTCTGGGCCGCGCCGCGATGAGCAGCCCGATTCCGGCGAACGTCATGGAGCCTAGAAAGAGCAGGAAAGCCATTTCGAGCCACGAGCCGCGCACGCGGAACCCGAAAGCGAAGTAAGCGAACGCGATGACGACCGCGACCTCTAGCACCAGGAAGATGAGCCGCGAGAGGACGAACGAGAGCAGGTAATGCGAGCGGCGCATCGGCGTGGCCGCGAAACGCTTTAATAGTTTCTTGGTCCGCGCGTTGACCACCGCGAAGCCCACGCCCCACAGGCCGCTCCCCATCAGGTTCATCCCCAGCAAACCCGGAATCAGAAAATCAATGTAGCGCGCGCCGGGCTCAGTAAAAGTCTCGTCGCCCGCGCGGACCACGTCCGCCCGCCCCGCGCCACGCTGCAAAGCATCGTCAACAGCGAGCCGCGCCTGCTTGCTCTCCGGCCTGTTGGGGTCGTAGCGGTACACAGGAGACGCGGGGATGGGGAGACGCGGCGACGCGGAGACATCGCTCGTGTTCGCCGCGTCGCCGCGTCCCAGTGTCTCCGCGTCCTGCTCCGCTGGCGGGCGGACTACGAGGACGACCTTGCCGCTGCGCAGCGCCTGCGCCGCTTCCGCGGGCGAAAGCAGCGTGGGCTGCACGTCGGGCGAGTTTGAGAGAGCTTTGAAGAGTGCCTCGGCCTGTGCGGCCTGCGCGTCCGGCCTTTCGACCGCGACGGGAACTTTTTCCGGCCCGGTGTTGCGGAAGGCTATGCCGAGCGCGCAGACGAGCAGGATGGGGAAGGCGAAGACCCAGAAGACCACTTCCGGCTCGCGCATGAACTCGCGTATGCGCGCCATCGTCAACTCGACGAGTGGATGAAGGCGTCCCGCGTCCGTCCGCCCGCCGCCCGCTTTGCGCGCGCCGGCTTTCTCAGGCTCTCTCTCTTTCGCGGGCGCGTCTTCCGTCTCGACGCCCGCGCTCTTGATGATTGCTTCGTCAGACATCGCGTAACATTCTTCCCGTCAGACTCACGAAAACATCTTCGAGCGTCGCCTGGTGCGTCGTCAGCGACAGCATCTCGGCACGCTGCCGCTCGATCTCCGCCAGCAGAGCGGGCAGCGCGGCCCCTATGTCTGTGACCGTCAGGGCGTAGCCGCCGCCAGCCGCGCGCACGCCGCGGACGCCCGGCAGATTTTCAAGCCCCTGCTCGTCCATCTCGCCGCGGACACTGAACTCCACTATCTGGTCCGCGCCGAGCGATTCGATAAGCTTCGCGGGCGTGTCGAGCGCAATCACGCGCCCGTGATCCATCACACCCACGCGGTCGCAAAGACGCGCGGCCTCTTCCATGTAGTGCGTCGTCAACACAATCGAGCCGCCCTGCGCGCGGAATTGCTCTACGATGTCCCACAGCTTGAGCCGCGCCTGCGGGTCCAGGCCGGTCGTCGGCTCGTCCAGAAAGAGCAGTTCCGGGTCGCCCGCAAGCGCGCAGGCCAGCGCCAGGCGCTGCTTCTGCCCACCCGACAGTTTCCCCACGCGCGAGTCGCGCTTCTCTTCAAGCTCGACCAGACTGATGATGCTCTCGACCTCGCGCCCGCGCGTGTAGAAGCTGCGGAAGAGCTTGATGGTCTCCGCGACGGTGAGCTTTTCGGCGAGTTGCGTCTCCTGCAACTGCACGCCGAAGCGGTTGCGCAGGGCGCGGTCGTTTCCTTCGCCCCAGCGCTGGCCCAAAACTTCCACCGTCCCGCCGTCCGGCTCCGTCAGCCCCTCGAAAATCTCAACGGTCGTGGTCTTCCCCGCCCCGTTCGGGCCGAGGATGCCGAAGCACTCGCCCGCGCGGACTTCGAGGTCAATGCCGTCCACGGCCCTCACGTCCGGGTACTGCTTGACCAGCCCTTCGCAACGCAGCGCGACCGCGAGGCTAGAGGGTATTGTGTCTTTTGCCATCATAGAGAATAAAAGTCCGAGACGCTTCCTCGGTCTGCTACGCGCGAGCTTCTCAAGAAGTTTTGGAAGTTACCAGAGTGAGGGCGGTATTAACAAGCAAAGAAAGCCCTGAAAGGGCGTAAGAAGATAGCCAGGGGTAAGCGCGTGAGCGCGCCACCCCTGGTCATGTGCCAAATATTAATCCGACCCCGAAGGGGTCGCACCTTCAACGTCGAGGTGCGACCCCTCCGGGGTCGATTCCTTTTCCGCGTTATTCCAGGGGCGGCGCTTCGCTTGCCCCTGGCTATCTTGTTCAGCCCTTTCAGGGCTGTCCCTCGGTTGAAAATGGTCTCCTGGAATGTTACCGTCTTGCGGCTTTGAACACATTGATGACAGACGAAGAAGAGCGCACGCAGTCCGCTCTTGACCACAATCTTCAGCCGCACTTTTCCGAATTGGAGAAGTTCAACTCGACCGCGGCGCTGGAATCCTCGCCGCTCTACGCGCGGCTCCGGCCCGAAATCGAGAGAGTGCTGGCGAGCGTCGTCCAGGAAGAGTTCGCGCCCGAAGTTCCCTTGCGCCACTCCCCTGTCATCCGCGCGACCGCCTGGAATATAGAGCGCGGGCTGCGCCTCGACAGCATCATCAAGGTCCTGGCCGAGCACCCGGAGTTGGGCCGCAGCGACGTGCTGCTGCTCACGGAACTCGATTACGGAATGGCGCGCACGGAGAACCGCTTCGTCGCGCGCGAGATCGCGGAGCGTTTGAAACTCAACTACGTCTTCGCGCCCTGCTACATCAACCTGAACAAGGGCAGCGGCCTCGAAGTCCACACCTCGGGCGAGAACCAGCAGGCGCTTCACGGCAACGCGCTCTTCTCGCGCTACCCACTTTCCCGCGCGCATTCGCTCGCGTTGCCGAACGGCAAGGACAAGATGAAGGGCGGCGAGAAGCGCCTGGGCTCTCAGCGCGCCGCCATCGCAGACGTGGAGCACCCGGCGGGCGCCGTCCGCGTCGTCAGCCTGCACCTGGACGCGCACTCGACACAGCGCCACCGCCATCGCCAGATGAAACTCGTGCTCGATCACCTGGACACGTTGAGCCCGCAACTCCCCGTGCTCATCGGCGGCGACTGGAACACTTCGACCTATAACTCGCGCCGCGCGGTCTACTCCATCGCAGGCTTCTTCCGCCGCGTCATGATGGGCGTCGGCCACGTCATAGAGAATCACTACCTGAACCCCGCGCGCTGGTTCGAGCGCGCGCTGTTCGGAGAGCTTGAGCGGCGCGGCTACGACTACCGCAACCTGAACGAGACGGGGGCCGGCACGCTGCACTACGACGTGAAAGACCTGGCGACCAACACGAACATGGCCGACTGGGTTCCGGGCTGGTGCTTCTGGTTCATCAACCGCGCGCTCGCGCCCTACAACGGCCGCTGCTCGCTCAAGCTGGACTGGTTCGCGGGGAAAGACTTGAAGCCCGACGCGGAAAGTCGCCCGCGCGTCGTCGGCGAACTCTCGGACGCCGCCGGCAGACTCTCCGACCACGACGCGATTGTGCTGGACTTTGCTCCCTCGAAATGAACTATACTTAGAGCGCGTTTCAAAACCAAAACTCAACCCTTTGCGCCTTACGTCTTCTCTTTGCGCCTTTGCGAGAAACAGCCGTTCACGCAAAGGCGCAAATAAAGAAAAACGGAAGGCGCAAAGGGCTGAGTCAATCCGCGGCTTGAGTTTTGAAAAGGAGCGTTATGAGAACGTCCCTGTCGCCTGAATCAACGAGCGCGATTTCAAGCAGACTTCAAGAGGCCAACACAGAGTTCGCCCGGAAATATCCCGGCGAGTCTGGACGCCGCCAGCCGGTGCACACGGTTTACGGCGGCGCGCACCTCTTCAAAGCCGATTCGGCGCGCAGGCTCGGCGAATTGGCCCGCCGCTCGCTCGAACAGTTCGCGCCCGATTCCCTGACCTTCGCTAAAGCAATCGGCCTGCCCGGCTCGGAGACTTTGCCCGACGTGCTCGACGAGTCTTCTGAGATAGTGGCGCGCCTCTACGTCACGCCCGACTCCGTCCAGCGCGAGGACAAGTCGCTGTGGCTGGCTCACACCATCTACCACAGGGTCACGGAAAAACTGCGCCGCGAGGCGGTCGAAGACTTTCGGATTGATTTCGAGGACGGCTACGGCAACCGCCCGGACGAGGAGGAAGACGGGCACGCCGACGCGGCCGCGCGCGAAGTGGCCGCCGGGATGAAGCAGAAGACGCTCCCGCCCTTCATAGGCATTCGCATCAAGCCCCTGACCGAGGAGTTGCGCGAGCGCAGCCTCCGCACTTTAGACATCTTTCTGACTTCGCTCTCGGCCGAAACCGGCAAACGCCTCCCGGACAACTTCGTCGTCACGCTCCCCAAAGTCGTCATGCCCGAACAGGTCGCGGCGCTCGCGGACATCTTCGATTTACTCGAACGCGAAATTGGCCTCGCCGCAGGCTCGCTCAAAATGGAATTGATGATCGAAACCACGCAGGCGATCATCAACGACCGCGGAGAGTCAAACCTACCGCCGCTCCTGAACGCGGCGCGCGGCCGCTGCA
This sequence comes from uncultured Acidobacteriota bacterium, assembly GCA_963711585.1. Taxonomy (GTDB): domain Bacteria; phylum Acidobacteriota; class Blastocatellia; order Pyrinomonadales; family Pyrinomonadaceae; genus QHXM01. Next base: position 596,004 of record CAVQEU010000009.1, read on the forward strand.
CGGCCGCTCATTTTGGCACATACGACTACACCGCGAGTTGCCAGATAACGGCTGCGCACCAGCACATGACGCACCCTGCCTGCGACTTCGCGCGACACATGATGCAGGTCGCCTACGGCGGCACGGGGGTCTGGCTCTCCGACGGCGCGACCAACATCATGCCCGTCGCGCCGCACCGCGCGCCCGAGGGCCGGTCGCTCACATCCGAACAGGTTGAAGAGAACCGCGCGAGCGTCCACCGCGCCTGGCGGCTGCACTACGACCATATACAGCACTCGCTCGTGAACGCCTACTATCAGGGCTGGGACCTGCACCCGGCGCAGTTGCCGACGCGCTACGCGGCCGTCTACGCCTTCTTCCTAGACAGCCTGGAGGCCGCGTCCGAGCGTTTGAGGAATTTCGTGGAGAAGGCGGCCAAGGCCACGCTCGTCGGCGACGTGTTCGACGACGCGGCGACGGGACAAGGGCTCTTGAACTACTTCCTGCGCGCCGTCAACTGCGGGGCCGTCACCGAGCAGGAGGCGCTGAAACTTTCCAGCCTGTCGGTGGCCGAGTTGCGCTCCGGCTCGTTCGTCAAGATTCTCAAGAACAGGCAGAAGTAAACAAATCCCGCAGACAGGAGGACTCCGAAAATGGCACACACCTACGAAGAACTGAAGGGGATGACGCTGGCACAGCTTCGCGAGATAGCCGCGGAGATGGGAGACAACGACGCGGTCAAGGGCTACACGCAGCTTAACAAGGAGCACCTGCTGGTGATGCTGTGCAAGGCGCTCGGCGTAGACATGCACGAGCACCACGAGGTCCGCGGCATCAACAAAGCCGCCATCAAAGCCCAAATCAAAGAACTCAAGAAGCAACGCGACGAAGCCATCAACGCCCACGACCACGCCCAACTCAAGCAGGTCAGGCGCAATATACACAGCTTGAAGAGAAGGATTCACAAGGCAACGGTGTAAGAGCAGTGGTCAGTGGTCAGTGGTCAGTTTTTAAGCCCCGTAGGGGCGGAGTGAAAATAGCCCAGCACTGAAGTGCTGGGGAGAGGCGGGAAATTGTGCCGAGTCCCGTAGGGACGACTGAAGAAAGGATTGCCCACGTTCAGTCGTCCCTACGGGACTCAATTTATTTTACGCACCTAATCCCAGCACTGAAGTGCTGGGCTATTATCGTGCGCCCCTACGGGGCTTAAAGCTTACCCACTGCCCACTGCCTGCTGCCCACTGTTTCATCCTGCTCTTCTAATAATCTTCGCAGCGATCCAGCCCGCGAGGATGAGGGCGGACATGATGAGCCAGTTGTAGCGGCTGCCGTAGGTGTGCGAGTAGTGGTTGCTGATCATCAGGAAGACTGTGGGGACGACGATGAAGGTGTTGTGCTTGGAGCGCAGCTTGGCGCGGGCCGCGAGGTTCGCGTCCGCCTCGCGCCCTTCCTTGGTGGCCGCGATCATCTTGCTCTGCGAGGGCAGGATGCGCGACCAGACGTTGGCGGCCATGATCGTGCCGAACATCGCGCCCATGTGCAGGTAGGCCCAACGCCCGCTCAGCGTGTGCGTCAACCCGTAGGCCGCGCCCACCACCAGGGCGTAGGCGACGACGGCGAACAGCAGCTCGTTGCGGCCGAGCGGCGATTGCACCAATAGATCGTAAACGACCCAGCCGGCGACGAGTGTGCCCAGTCCGATTAAGATGGCCGTGGTGCCCTTGATGTCCAGCACGTCCGTGTCCACTATGCCGGAGCCTCCGCCGAGATATGCCATCACCGCGAGCAGCAGGAAGCCGCTCAGCCACGTCACGGCCGCCTCCCAGCGAAACCAGTGAAGCGTGCGCGTGCCTGGTCGCTTCTCTTTCTCCACGACGTAGAAGCCGCCGCTGTGAACCATCCAGACCTGCGCCTTGTCGTGGCCGCCCGTTGCTTCTTCCTCGTGCAGGCGCGCGTCGAGCCAGGTGAAGTAGTAGGTCGTCCCGACCCACATGATGGCCGCGAAGATGTGCACCCAGCGCAGAATCAGTTGGAGCCAGGCGTTCAACTCAGGATTGATGTCCATCAATTAGCTCCCACGATAGGTTGAATAGCCGTAAGGGCTGAGCAGCAGCGGGACGTGGTAATGCTGACTCGCGTCACGCACCGCGAAGACGATTGACACCACGGGGTAAAAACCCTCGACGCCGAGCGACGCGAAATAGGTTACGGTATCGAAGTTGAGCCGGTACATCCCCTCGACGAGGGCGTGGCCCGGCGGCAGAAGCTCTTTGAGGCGGCCGTCCGCGTCGGTCTCGCCCACGCCGATTTGCTGCCAGCCGGACTCCAACAGCAGAACCTCCAATGCCACAGGCACGCCTCCGGCCGGTCTTCCCCGCGACGTGTCCAGGACGTGTGTCGTAATCGCGCTCATTGGTTTACCAAACAATTCAAGCAGTGTAGGCGTGTCGTCCCGTCAGGGACGGTTGATAATAGCCCAGCAATTTATTGCTGGGGTTGAATCGCGGATGATTATCGAGTCCCGTAGGGACGGCTGAAATCGTCAATCGTCCCTACGGGACTCAATAATTATTTCGGCATTGTTCCCAGCAATAAATTGCTGGGCTATTTTCGTTTCGTCCCTGACGGGACTCTTTAATCCGCTTCCAGGAGTTTCCGCAAACGCAGGTGCGTGATGCGGCGCTGCTCTTCGGCGGCGACGCGGAGTTCCGCGTCCGGGTCGTTGCTTAAACGCTCCCTGCAAATCGAGAGCATCTCGTCCGCGGTCTTTCCCGTGGCGCAGACGATGTAGATGTGGCCGAACTTACTTTCGTATTCGCGGTTGGCCGTGGCTAGTTGATGTTTCGTCTCTTCGTCGGCCGAGCGCGTGCCAGACTGTTCCTGCTCGGACCATTGTTGCGCGGCGGCCGCCTGCGAGCGCTCGGACTTTTTCTCGCCGATCTTCGGGTGGCGGCTGAAGGCTTCGAGCCAGTCCTCCGCGTCGAGCGCCCACCACTCGGCGTCGGCTTTCGCCAGAAGTTCCTGTAGATCATGAAAGGGACGCTCTTCGGCCATGCGGCGCGCCCACAAAGTAGAGCCGCAGCATTTGAGAAGCTCCGCTTCCGCGTCTTCGTGCGGCAACGAGTTCAGTCTCTCCAACGCTTCACTCAACTTTTGTCGCTCATCCTCCCGTAAAGCCGCAGCCGGCTGACGCCGCCGTCCGGGTAGATGTTAAAGCGTACGTGCGTCGCCGCGCCCACGTTTCCTATCTCTTCTTCATAAAAGTGGCGCGTGTGCGCTTGCAGCTTCGTGCGCGGTAGAATCTCTTCCCATTGAAGTGTGCCAATCTTTGACTCGTCCACCACTTCGCCCCCTGCGTCGGCGGCTTCGAGCGAGCAGGTGTCCGGGTAGTTGCCCTTGAAATGCGCCGTGTCAACTTCGACGCGCCGAATCTCCCCGCGCGTCGCGAGCCGAATCACGGACCAGTCGTAGCCAGGGCCGCGCCGCCGCTTCGTCTCCCAGCCGTCGCTCATGTCGGCCGCGCGTCCGGGCATAATCAGGTTGTGACGGTGGCCGAAGAACATGTCACTGCAAGCGAGGACGAGCGCGCCGTTCTCGGCAGCGGCGAGGTCAAGCTCGCCGCGACGCTTGAGTGCCGCCCAGTCGGGCACGACCTCGCCGTAAACACGTAGCCGCGCCACGCCGCCGTCCGGGTAAATCCTGAAGCGCAGGTGCGTGAATCGTTCACGGCTTTGAATCTCAAAAGGATTTTGGGAATCGCCGCGAAGCTCGGAGACTGGAAGAATCTCCGTCCAGCGCACGCCCTCGCTCGTCAACTCGTCAACGTCCGGCTGGCCGTCAAGCGCGACCGCTTCGAGCGAGCACTGCTCGGGGTAGTTGCCGCGAAAGAAGCTCGTGTCAACGACGACGCCGCGTAAACGGCCGGGCAGGCCGAGACGTATCACGCACCAGTCGAAGCCGGGCGTGCGGCGGCGGCGCGACTCCCAGCCGTCCATCCACTTGCCGCGATCCGTGTACTTGCCTTCGATGAAGACGGGCGCAGACGGTTTTAATAAATTCTCCTTCGGCGCGAAAAAATCGTCGTTCGCGTAAAGCACCGCGCCGCCCAACCGCTCCGATGCTAAGTCAATCAACTCCGTAAACTCGCTCACGCCGCACCTCGCTTCAACAACCTGCCCGCGGGATTTATAGCGAACTGCCCGCGGTCGTAAATTTTCTCGCCGCGCAAGAATGTCGTCTCGACCACGCCGCTCAGACGCTGCCCGTTGTAAGGAGTCAGCTTGTGCCTGTGGTGTAGCATCGCGGGCTCCACACGAAACTCCGCCTGAGGGTCCCAGATGACAAAATCCGCGTCGCGGCCGACGGCAATAGCGCCTTTGCGTTCTTCCAAACCCACCAGACGCGCGGGCGCGGCCGAGAGCCATTCGGCCAAATGACTGACCGTGTAATCACGCTCGCGCGCCAGCGTCCACATCACGGGCAGCCGCAACTGTAAAGAAGAGATGCCGCCCCACGCCTCAAGAAAATTGCCCGTGCCGAGCGCCTTCATCCCCGGCGGGCATGGCGAATGGTCCGAGACGACCAACTCGATTAAGCCCTCGTCGAGCGCGCCCCAAAGCTGCTCGCGGTTCTCGCGCTCGCGCACGGGCGGGCAGCACTTGAACTCCGTCGCGCCGTCGTGCACGTCTTCCGCGGCGAAGCATAGATAGTGCGGGCACGTCTCGACGGTCAGCGCCAGCCCCTCGGCCCTGGCCGCCCTGAGCGCGGGCAAGGCGTCTGCCGAAGAGTGGTGAACGATGTGAACGCGCGCGCCCGTCTCGCGCGCCAGGCGAATCATCAAGGCCACGGCACTGTCTTCGGCTTCGCGCGGGCGCGATCTTAAAAAGGTCGAATACCTGCGAGCGTCCGCCTGAGTTATGTCTTCATCCTTCAGAGCCTCGTCAATTGCTTCGGGGAGTTCCGCGTGAACGATGAGGACCGCGCCCAGACGCTTTAGTTCCGGCATGGCTTCCAGAAGATGGCCTTCGGTCACGTTCGGAAACTCGTCAACGCCCGAAGGAACCAGGAAGCATTTGAAGCCGAGCACCCCCGTCTCGAAAAGAGGCGCGAGTTCCTTCAGATTTCCCGGCACGACTCCGCCCCAGAAGCCCACGTCCACGGCGCATTTGCCTTCGGCGGCCGCGAGTTTTTCTTCAAAGCCCGCGAGCGTGGTCGTCGGCGGGATGCTGTTGAGCGGCATCTCGACCAGCGTGGTCACGCCGCCCGCCGCGGCCGCCCGCGTTGCAGACTCGAAGCCCTCCCAATCGGTGCGGCCCGGCTCGTTGATGTGCACGTGCGTGTCCACGAGTCCCGGCATCAGGACGGAGTTTTCGCCTGCATCAATCACCTCACACCCGGCAGGAATTTCGTCGTAAGCGCCGACCGCAGTGATTACGCCATCGCGCACGTACACGGCCGCCGGAGCGACCGCCTCAGGCGTCACCACTTTCTGACCGCGAATGACTAGCTCAGGCGAAGACATAGCTTTCGATTGCGGCTTGACTCAACCCTTTGCGTCTTTGCGCCTTTGCGTGAGTGATTTAATTTTTTCACGCAAAGGCGCAAAGACGCAAAGATAAGCTTAACGCTTGGCTTTCAGTCCGTAGTCTGCGTTCATCAAGAAATCTTCTAAAACGTTCAGGGCGACTTGTAGACGATAGTTGGCCGTCGAGCGTATGTCGTCAATCGGTGAAATCTCGCGTGCGAGTTCGGCGCGTGCATCTTTCACCGCGCTCTCGTCCACTTCACGATTCCTCAAAACGTCTTCCGTCCCCGTGCAGCGGACGACGACGGGCGCGACGCTGCCGAGTGCGATACGCGCGTCCGCGATGCGTTCGCCGTCAAATTGTGCCATTCCCGCGAAGCAGATTTTGGAGATGGCCTGGGCCTTGCGCGTCCCGACCTTGCGGTAGTATTGCCGCCACGACCCGGCGGAGCGAGGGAGCCGTATACTTTTTATCAATTCGTCCGGGCGCATCAACATCTGTTTGTAGCCCGTGTGGAAACCGTTGTAAGGCAGCCGGCGCGTGCCTTGTGCCGAGACGAGTTCGAGTTCGGCGTCGTAGACGAGCAGTGCCGGGGGCGAATCGCCCGCGGGCGAGGCGTTGGCGATGTTTCCGCCGAGCGTGCCGCGATTCTGAATGGCGAGGCCGCCCGTCTCGGACGCCGCACGGCACAACATGGGGAACTCACGTTGCAGAACTTCGCTTGCCTGCACCTCCGTGTAAGTCGTCAACGCGCCGAGCGTGACGTGTTCTGCCGTGACCTCTATGCCGCGCAGCTCAGGCAGGTCCCAGATGTTGACGAATTTCCTGTGACTGAGCCGCCCGGCCTCGAACAGCACCATCAAATCCGTCCCGCCCGCGAACGGCCGCCAGACTCCCGGCTCGTCTGACAGGAGCGCCAAAGCCTCGGACAGTTTTCCCGGTGACTTTAATTCGTAATCTGGAAGGTAAGCTCTCATAACTGATAATTTCAAATCTCAAATTTGAGATTTCAAATCTTTGTTCTGGCACGCTCTCACGACGGCGTCGAAGATTTTCATGTAGCCGGTGCAGCGGCAGAGATTGCCCGCGAGGCCGTCGCGAATCTCGGCTTCGGTCGGTTCGGGCGTTCTTTCAAGCAGGTTGACGGCGGCGATGACCATGCCGGGCGTGCAGATGCCGCACTGCGCGCCGCCGCACTCGATGAAAGCCTCCTGCACGGCGTGCAACTGCTCGCCGCTCGCGATGCCTTCGATGGTCTTTATCTCCGTCCCTTCGGCCTGTAGCGCGGGGACGAGACAACTGTTGACCAGCACGCCGTCAATCAACACGGAGCAGGCCCCGCACTCGCCCTCGCCGCAGCCCTCTTTTGTGCCAGTCAGTCGCAGCTCTTCGCGCAACACGTCGAGCAGCCGCGCCATAGGGTAAGCGTTGAGCGTGACTGCTTCGCCGTTGACCGTGCAGTTGATTGCGACTTTCGGGGGACGCTCAGCCACGCTCACCTCCCAGGGCTTCCATCAAGGCTTCGGGCATGAGCGGGATGTGATTGATGCTCAGCCCCGTCGCGTGCTCTATGGCGTTGAGGATGGCGGGCGCGGGTCCGTCCATCGGCAGCTCGCCGATGCCTTTCGCGCCGGCCGGGCCGTACTGGTACGGGTTCTCTTCAAAGAAGACGCGTATAGGCGGGATGTCCGCTGCCGTGGGGATGATGTAGTTCGTCATCTGGTTATTAATCATCCGCCCGTCGCGCCAGACCACGTTCTCGAAGAGCGTGTAGCCTATGCCCTGTGCCACGCCGCCTTCAATCTGGCCCGAGGCCATAACGGGGTGTATGACTTTTCCCACCTCCTGCACGGCGACGAAGTCGTCAACGCGCGCCTCGTAGGTCACAGTATCAACCGTCACCTCCGCGACGTAGACGGCCCACGCGTAGGCTCCGTAAGCGTCGCCCTCATACTTCTCGTCGTCCCAGATGATGCCGGGCGGGGCCGTGTACTTGCTGAAAGACTTGAGCGCGCCGTGCTGCTCTATGTAGCTGCGGCAGGCCGCGCGGAAATCTTCCGCCGAATAATTCTCGTTAAGCAGTCCGCTGTTCGTCAGCGTCTGTTTCAAACCGAGCGCGGCGGATTCAACCAGCTTGCCGACGATCATGGTGGTGCGCGAGGCGACGGTCGGGCCGCTGTTGGGGACGTTGCCCGTATCCGGCTTGGCGACCTCGATTGAATCGTAATCCACATTGAGAGCTTCGGCCGCTATCTGCGCGAAGATGGTGTTTGTTCCCTGCCCTATCTCCGTGCTCGCCGCCAGCACGCGCACGCGTCCTTCCGCGGTCGCCTCCATGCCGACGACCGATTCCAGGTACTTCTCGCCCGAGCCTGTGAAGCCCGCGCCGTGCATGAACGAAGCGAAGCCTATTCCCTTTTTCTGCCGCGAGTGTTTGTTCGACTCCGCAAACTGCTTTTGCTTCGCGTGGTAATCGGTCAGCTCGAAGGCGCGGTCCAATATCTTTCCCAGGTCAACCTTCTCGCGTATGACCTGATTGGTGGCGGTCGTCTGCCCTTCCTGAATGAAGTTGCGGCGGCGAAACTCTTCGGGCGAAAGGCCGAGCGTCTTTGCGACCTTATCGAGATGTCTTTCGAGGCCGAAGATGCTTTGTGGCGCGCCGAAGCCGCGAAAGGCCCCGTGCGGCGGCGCGTTGGTCGCGACGGCGCGGGCTCGGATGCGCACGTTCGGACAAAAGTATGGGCCGGCGGCGTGAATCGTCCCGCGCGAGAGCACGACCGCCGAGAGCGTGGCGTAAGCCCCGCCGTCAACCACGAAATCTATCTCCATGCCGAGCAGCTTGCCGTCCGCGTTGACTGCCGTGCGATGGCGCGTGCGCGACGGGTGGCGCTTTGTGGTCGCCGCCATGTCTTCGGCGCGGTCGTAAACTATCTTGACCGGGCGGCCCGCCTTCCAAGCGAGAAGCGCCGCGTGGCCCGCGATCATCGAGGGGTACTCTTCCTTACCGCCGAAGCCGCCGCCGGTCTCGACTTGCACGACACGCACCTTGTCTTCCGGCAAATTGAAAAGTTTCAGGAGCGCCTTGTGCACGTAGTAGGGGCACTGCATGGAGCCCCAGACGGTCACACCATCGTCGGGGCCGGCGATGGCGATGATGCCGTTGTTCTCGATGTAAAGCTGCTCCTGCGCGCCCGTCCGGTATTCGCCCTCGACGATGTGCGCGGCGCTCGCCCAGACCTCGTCCACGTTGCCCTTCTCGACGCGGTAATACTTGAACGTGTTGTCCTCGCCCCAGATGATCTCTTTCTTCTCAAGCGACTCTTCGAGCGAGAAGATGGCGGGCAGTTCTTCGATCTCTATCCTGACGTTGCGGCGCGCTTCTTCCAAAAGATACTTGTCCGCATGCGCGAGCAGCAGGACGGGTTCCTCCGGGTGGTTGACGAATTGGTCGGCGAGGTAGGGTTGATCCATCAGGATGAGGGCGACGGCGTTCTCGCCGGGAATGTCACGGGCCGTGACGACGACGAACTCGTCCCAGGGGATGTGCGCGCCCTCGAAGGAAATGTTTTTGATTCGGCCGCGCGCAACGGGGCTTCTGACCGTCGTCCCGTAAAGCATTTCGGGAAAGTGCAGGTCGTCCACGTAGCGCGCCTGTCCTGTGACTTTGTCGCGCCCCTCTTTACGCGGCACGGGCCGCCCGACGAGTTGCATCTCTGTGCTTTTCCTTCGGAGTTCAGTTTGAAGTTAAAAGACTCGCCGCCTTGAAAACAGCTTTCTTGGCCGGATACTTTACAACGTCTTTGCCATTTCAGGAAAACTTTCCGTGCTCAAGCACGAGCAGGCCCGCGGAGACGAGTGCCAGCGCGTACATCACCGGATGAATCTCGCGGCGTCTCCCGGCCATCAGATAGAGCGCCGTGTGCGAGATGAAGCCCCACAGTATCCCTTGCGTGATGGAGAACGTGAGCGGGATGAGAATGATCGTCAGGAAGGCCGGCAGCAGGTCTTCCATCTTCTTGAACGAAAGCCCGGCGACGCTCGCGAACATCGAAGCGCCGACGAGAATCAAGACCGGCGCGGTCGCATAGAGCGGGACCATCCCCGCGAGCGGCGCGAGGAAGAAGCACGGCAGAAAACAGAGCGCCGTGAAGACCGAAGTCAGCCCCGTGCGCCCGCCCGCCTGAATCCCCGCGACCGATTCGATATAGGCCGTGCCGGACGAAGTTCCCACTAACCCTGCGCCGAGCGTGGCCCACGCGTCCACGATCAAGCCCTGTTTGAGATTCTTTGGGTTCCCTTCCTTATCCAGCATCCCGGAAGCTTGCGAGACGCCGATGAAGGTCGAGATTGAATCGAAGAGGTCTGTAAAAAGGATAGAAATGATTGCGGGCAGGAGCGACCATTTCAGAGCGCCCCAGATGTCTAATTTGAGAAAGACGCTCCCGAAATCCGGCGCGCTGAAAAAACTTGCGGGGGCTTTGACGAGCCCGCTGAGCCAACTGATGAGCGTCACCAGAAAAATACCCGCGAGAAACGCGAGCGAGCTTTTCATCTTCAAGAGCCAGACGATGACCGCAAGGCCCAGGATAGCCAGCAGCGCCTCGCGCCCGAGTGTGCCAGTTTTTACGAACGTCACGGGGTCGGACGTTATCAGTCCCGCGTTCTTGAGTCCGATGAAAGTGAGGAAGATGCCTATGCCCGCGGCGGTCGCGATTCTGAGTCCTGGCGGGATGGCGCGGGCTATGCTCTCGCGCACGGGCGTCACGGAGACGACGAGAAAGAGCACGCCCGCCCAGAAGATGATGCCGAGCGCCACCTGCCAGGGGACTTTCTGCGTGAGGATGATGGTGAACGTGAAGAAGGCGTTGATGCCCATGCCGGGCGCGACGGCGAAGGGCAGCTTTGCGTAAAGGCCCATCAGGAGCGTCATCGCGAAGCTCAGGAGCACGGTCGCCGTCAGCACGCCGCTGAAAGACATCCCCGTCCCCTCGGTCGAGAGAATCGCCGGGTTGACGACGACGATGTAAGACATCGTGAAAAAGGTCGTCACGCCCGCGATGGCCTCGGTGCGTACGTTCGGAGACTTACTTTTCTCTTTAACCATGGCTGGACAAGCCGGCTCGACTAAACTCAACCCTTTGCGTCTTACGTCTTAACTTTGCGCCTTTGCGTGAAGGCTGTTTCTCGCAAAGACGCAAAGTTAAGACGTAAAGGCGCAAAGACCGGCTCTGGGTTTTGAACGCCGCTCTGGCGCGGCCGCTCTGGCGCGAGATAGAATTGCTTATACCGGAGTCGCGGGGGCGTCCGCAAATCCGAAATCGCCGCAGCCGCGTAAGAATAGAGACATGTCGCTTGCAGCGGGAACCCGACTCGGCCGCTACGAAATCCGCTCGCTCCTCGGCGAGGGAGGCATGGGCGAAGTTTATCTCGCGCGCGACTTCCAACTGGAGCGCACCGTCGCCCTCAAAATCCTGCGCGCCAACGTCAGCTCCGACCAGCAGAGGATGCGCCGCTTCGTGCAGGAAGCCAGGACAACTTCCGCGCTCAATCACCCCAACATCCTCACCGTTCACGAAGTCGGACAGACGGACGCGCTCTTCTTCATCGCCACTGAATTCATAGACGGCGTCACCCTGCGCGCCGAAGTTGCGAAAGGGCCTATGCAGTTGAGCGCCGTGCTGGACGTAGCCACGCAGGTCGCCGCCGCGCTCACGGCCGCGCACGCCGCAGGAATTGTCCACCGCGACATCAAGCCCGAGAATATCATGCTCCGCACAGACGGCTACGTGAAAGTCCTGGACTTCGGCATCGCTAAGCTGACTGAGAAAGTCATCCCTGAGAAGGAAGAAGACCCGAAAGCCGCTTCGGAACCTGAGCCGTCAGGCGCGGGCACACCCGAAAAGCTCAAACAGTCCGGGAGCGGCGAGGAAGCCCCCACGGTCTTCATGGGCAACACTGAATCAGGGATGCTGCTCGGCACGGCGCTTTACATGTCGCCCGAGCAGGCGCGCGGCCTCGCTGTTGACGCGCGCACAGACATCTTCTCTTTCGGCGTCGTGCTCTACGAGATGCTGGCGGGGCGCGTCCCCTTCAAGGGGCGCGGGACCGGCGAGGTCATCGCCTCAATTCTGAAAAGCGAGCCCCGGCCGCTCAAGCGTTACGCGCCCGAGGTGCCCGAGGAACTTCAAAGAATCGTCGGGCGCGCGCTCGCCAAAGGTCGCGCGCAGCGTTACCAGACCATAGGCGAAATGGCACAGGACACTTCGCAGCCTGCGCCAGGACATCGAATTCAGAAGAATCCTTCAAGACTCCGCGCGGACGAGCGCGGGCGGCGTCGCCTCCTCGTCCGGCGCTGTCCGGCCATCAGGGCAGTCCGCGAGTTTTGATCCTCGAATCGAGACGACTTCGTCCCGCTTTCAAACCAACCTCCCGACGCACCCCACGCCGCTCATAGGGCGCGAGGAGGAGTTGGCCGACGTGTTGTCTTTGCTGAGGCGCGAGGACGTGCGGCTGCTGACGCTGACCGGGCCGGGCGGCGCGGGCAAGACCCGGCTGGCCCTTGAGGCAGCGACCGACCTGCAAGACGAGTTTTCCGTTTACTTCGTCGCCCTGTCCTCCATCAACTCGCCAGAGTTGGTCGGCTCGGCCGTGGCCCAGGCAATAGGGCTCAAGCAGACGGCGGGCGTGCCGCATCTGGAAACGCTCAAGCAACACCTTCGCGCGCGCGGCGCACTGCTCGTGCTGGACAACTTCGAGCAGGTGATGCCCGCCGCGCGGCTCGTCGTCGAGTTGATGACGAGTTGCCCGCAGGTCAGGTTCTTAGTGACGAGTCGCGCCGCCTTGCGCCTGCGCGGCGAGCGCGAGTTCGAGGTTCCGCCGCTCGCGCTCCCGCACGAGTCCGAACTCTCTTCAGCAGGGGCTTTGTCACGCTACGCGGCCATCGCACTCTTCACAGAGCGCGCCACGTCCATCCGGCCGGATTTCGTTTTGACGGACGAGAACGCGCGTGCCGTGGCGTCTGTCTGCATACGCCTCGACGGGCTGCCGCTCGCAATCGAGCTTGCGGCCGCCCGCCTCAAGCTACTCTCGCCAGCGGAAATGCTCGCGCGCCTGGACAACAGCCTGAAACTTTTGACCGGCGGCGCGAGAGACTTGCCCACGCGTCAGCAGACCATGCGCGGGACGATTGGTTGGAGTTATGACTTGCTGGACGCGTGCGAGAAGCGCCTGTTCCGCAGGCTCTCCGTCTTCGCGGGCGGCTGCACGCTCGAAGCCGCGGAGGCAGTCTGCGGCGAAGAGTTGGGGATGGACGTGCTGGACGGGCTCAGCTCGCTCGTGGACAAGAGCATGCTGCGGCAGAAGGAGCAGAAGACGGGAGTCAAGCGTTTCCGCATGCTTGAGACGATCAGGGAGTTCGGGCTCGAAAAGCTCGCGTCGAGCCGCGAGGCGGAAGCAGTAAGGCGCAAACACGCACTCTTCTTCCTTGATTTGGTCGAGCGCTCCGAGCCCGAGTTGACTGGCCCCGAGCAGGTTTTATGGCTCGAACGTCTTGAGGGCGAGCACAACAATTTGCGCGCGGCGCTCAACTGGTCTAAGGAGCGCGGCGAGATAGAACTGGGGCTGCGCATGGCCGGGACATTGTGGAGATTCTGGGAGGTGCGCGGCCACCAGAGCGAGGGGCGCGACCGGCTCCTGCGGCTTTTGGAAGAGAGCGAAGGCGTCTCGCCCGCCGTGCGTGCCAAGGCGTTCGGCAGGGCCGGGGCGCTCGAAAGAGACCACGGCAATTACGAGCAGGCGCTGCCGCTCTTTCAACAAAGCCTCGCGCTCTATCAAGAGGTCAGGGACAAGTGGGGCGTGGCCGCGACGCTGAACGGCCTGGGCGACATGGCGCACCAGCAGTGTAACTACGAAGAGGCGACCGCGCGCTACGAAGAGGCGCTGGCCCTCTTCAAAGAGATTGACAACCATCTGGCCGTCGCTTACGTGCTCAACAACCTGGGCAACGTGGCGAAGGACCGCGGCGACTACGAGCGCGCCTGGCGACTTCACGAAGAGGCGCTTGCACTCTTCCGCGACCTGGGCGACAAGCGTGCGCTCTCGACCTCGCTCTACAACCTGGGCGAGGTCGCGCAGTACCGCGGCGACTATACGCGTGCACTTGAGTTGCAGACGGAAAGTCTCATGCTCAAGCGCGAGGTCGGCGACAAGCGCGGCATCGCGCTCTGCTTGAACAACCTGGGCGACATCGCGCGTCTTGAGGGCGATTACGCGGGCGCGGCCTCGCTCTACTACGAGAGCCTTCCTCTCTTCCGCGAGCTGGGCGACAAACGCAACGTCACCTTCTGCCTCGAAGGGCTGGCCGAAGTCGCCTGCACGGAGAGGGACTACGAGCGCGCGGCGCGTCTGTTCGGCGCGGCCGTCGCCCTGCGCGAAGCGATTGGCGCACCACTGCCGGCCGCCGAGCTTTCAGACTACGAAACCAGCCTCGCCACCGCCCGCGCCGGGCTGAGCGGCGAAACGTTCGCAGAGCTTTGGCAGCAGGGGCGCGAGATGAAACTCGACGCCGCGATTGCCTACGCGTTGAAAATGCAGGAAGGCTACTGATTTAGTTGGAACGCCCCGCCCTGAAAGGTCAAAAAAAATAGCCAAGGGTACGCGCGTACAGCGCGCCACATCCCCGGAACGCGCGGGCGACATCCCCGGAGGGGATGAACATGATAGCCGTGGGCAAGCGAGCGAAAGCGAGCGCAACGCCCTCGGAAAGACGTTAAAAAGAATCCGACCCCGGAGGGGTCGCACATTCAATATTGAGGTGCGACCCCTTCGGGGTCGGATTCATGTTTGGCACGTGACCAGGGGTGGCGCGCTCACGCGCTTACCCCTGGCTATTATGTTCATCCCCTGCGGGGATGTTCATTGCCCGTGGCCTAAAATGCCGGACGTATCTTCGATAGTCGTCAACCTCTCGCCTCACGCGGTCATCGTCCCAACCTAGATACTTTCGCGCCACTTCCGCGGCGGCCTCGACCGCGTCCAATCCGGCCTCGGAGTTCATCCCGACCATCGTCCGCCGCCAGAGGCAGTCCGTGAGCGTCTGTGCCATTTCCTCACGAAAGGAGAAGACGACCTCCGCGCCGATTGCGCCCGAGACTTTACTAAAAGATTCCCGTAACCCTTCGTCCTCGGAGGCCACCTTCAACACCTCTTCGGCCCGCGCGCCGTAGATTTTGAACAGACGCTCGGCTGTGGGCTCCGGCAAATTACTTTCCCTCTTAAACTGTGCCAGAAACGCCCCGAAGCCTTTCCCTTGAGCGCCCGGCAGAGGCTCGCGCGCCGTCTCGCAAGCGGGCGATTCCCTCCCCAGCTTTTTGAAGACGGCGTCCACGGCCTGCTCGGAAAGGTTTCGGTAGGTGGTCAGCTTTCCGCCGACGACGGAGAGGAAGCCGCCGAGAGTCGGCGCATGGTCGCGTATGAAGTGGCGGCGCGTGACGCCGGCGGGGTCTACGCTCGTGCGGCACGGCAAAGGTCTGACGCCGGAATAAGTGTAGCGTATGTGGTCGCGCGTCAACCGCGCGGACGGAATCACACGGTTCGTCTCCGCGAGTAGATAACTAATCTCCTCCTCGCTCGCCTCCGCGTCGTCCGGGCTGCCGTCGAAGGGCAGATCGGTTGTGCCAATTAAATAAGCATTGTTCCAGGGGATGATGAAGAAGGGGCGGGCGTCGGCTCGCGCCTCCACGTAGAGCGCGGTTGCGGGCGCGCCCGCAAATTCGTCAACGACCAGGTGGCTCCCCTTGGTCCCGCAAATCAGACGCTCAATTGGCCGCGCGCCGCGCGCCAGCACCTCGTCCACCCAGGGGCCGGACACGTTCAACGTCACACGCGCGCGCGCGGCGTGCGCCGAGTTGTTAATCAGGTCCGTATACTCAACGCCGCCGATTGCTCCTTCTTCGATGATGAAGTTGTCCACGCGCGAGTAAGTCTGAATCAACGCCCCTGCGCGCGAGGCCGAGAGCGCGTTCTCGAAGACGAGCCGTTCGGCGTATTCGACCTGCGCGTCGTAGTAAAGCGCCGCGCCGCGCAAATTCTCCGCCGCGAGGCCGGGCGCGCGTGCGCGCGTCTCTTCGGCCGAGAGCATGCGGTGGCGTTCGAGAGATTTACCCGACGAGAGCAGGTCGTAAAGAATCATCCCCGCGCGGATGGTCAGGAGCCCGCGCCGCGCGCCCCTGTAGATGGGGATTAACATGGGGAGTGGGCGTACGAGGTGCGGCGCGACTCGCAACAGGCGCTCGCGCTCGCGCAACGATTCGCGGACCAGCCCCACCTCGCCGTGCTCAAGATAACGCAGCCCGCCATGAATCAGCCGCGTTGACCACGCGCTCGTACCCGACGAGATGTCCCCCTTGTCCAGCAACAAGACCTTCAGCCCGCGCATCGCCGCGTCACGCGCTATCCCAGCGCCGTTGATGCCCGCCCCGATGACTATCAGGTCTAAGGTCTGGTTTGCCGTGTCCGGTGGGTTACGTTTCACTGAGGGGAAAGAGGAGCGTAAAACTTTATACGTCTCCGAACTCAGGACGATATTTAACTAAGCCGCTACTTCACTCGCGCGCGGGCGAGAGCACCCTCGAAGTAGACCAACTCCAACCCCGTTGCCCAGTACTCGACGGTCACGCGACTCGGCTGTGAGGTCTCCTGACCGGTGCTCAACACCGGCTTACCGGCGTCCGTGGGATGAAACTCCAACCACCCTATCCATGTGCCGTCGGCCCGCTCCTCCGCGTAACTGCGCACAATGTAAGTTGTGCCGTCCGGGCCGCTCACGCGCGTCGAGTATTCCTGTAAGAGTTCCACTGCTGTTATTACCTCCATGCCTCTCCTGAACTGATAGCTTAGAATATACTCTAATGCTCCTCCCAATCCCTCGCGCGCTCGACGGCTTTCAGCCAGCGGCCGTAGAGTCGTTCCCTCTCTGATTCGCTCATCTGTGGCTCGTAGCGGCGCGCGACTTTCCATTTGGCGTCGAGTTCTTCCCTACTCTCCCAGAAGCCTACGGCGAGGCCGGCGAGATAGGCCGCGCCGAGGGCAGTCGTTTCCGTGATGAGGGGGACGGCGATGGGGACGTTGAGGATGTCGGCCTGAAACTGCATGAGGAAACTGTTGGAGACGGCCCCGCCGTCGGCGCGAATGCCTTTGAGGCGCACGCCGGAGGCGCGCTGCATTATCTCGACCACGTCGCGCGTCTGGTAGCAGATGCTTTCGAGCGTGGCGCGTGCCAGATGCGCGCGCGTCGTCCCGCGCGTCAGCCCTATGATCGTGCCGCGCGCGTAGGCGTCCCAGTGCGGAGCGCCCAGACCGACCAGCGCGGGGACGAAATAGACGCCCGCGTTCGAGTCCACCAACTGTGCCAAAACTTCTGTCTCGGCGGCCGACTTGATAATCTGCAATCCGTCCCTCAGCCACTGCACCGCAGCGCCGGTGATGAAGATCGCGCCCTCCAGAGCGTACTCGACCGGCTCGTCCTTGATGCCCCAGGCGATGGTCGTCAGCAGGTCGTCGCAATTCATGACGGCCTCGCGGCCCGTGTTGAGCAGGATGAAGGAGCCCGTGCCGTAAGTGTTCTTCGCCAGCCCCGCGCCGTAGCACGCCTGGCCGAAGAGCGCGGCCTGCTGGTCGCCCGCGATGCCCGCGACCGCGACCGCCTCGCCGAAGAACGCGGACGGGTCCGTGTGCCCGTAGACGTGGGCCGAAGGCGCGACCGAAGGCAACACCTCTTCCGGCACGTCAAGGATTTCCAGAAGCTCCGGGTCCCAACGCAGGTCGTGTATGTTGTAGAGCAACGTGCGCGACGCGTTGGAGTAGTCCGTGACGTGCGCGCGCCCGCCCGTCAACTTCCAGACGAGCCAGGAGTCAATCGTCCCGAAGGCTATCTCGCCGCGCCGCGCGCGCTCGCGCAAGCCCTCCGTCTGGTCTAGGAGCCACTTCACTTTCGTCCCCGAAAAGTAGGCGTCCACGACGAGGCCCGTCTTCCGCCTGAAGACTTCTTCGAGCCCGCGCTCTTTCAACTCGTCGCAGAGGCCGGCCGTGCGGCGGTCCTGCCAGACGATGGCGCGGCCCACGGGCCTGCCCGTCGCGCGCTCCCACAGCACGCTCGTCTCGCGCTGGTTGGTGATGCCTATGCCGCGGACTTCCGCCGCAGACGTGCCGGCCCGCGCGAGCGCTTCCTCGACGAGTTTGATCGTGCTGGCCCAGATTTCTTCGGCGTCGTGCTCGACCCAGCCGGGCCGCGGGTAGTGTTGCGTGAACTCCGAATAAGCCTGACCCTTGATCTGGCCTTCATGGTCAAAGACGATAACTTTCGTGCCCGTCGTCCCCTGATCAATCGCCAGGATGTAGCCGTCCTTCATCCGAAAGCCCTCCGCCTCTTCCTTTGCATCTTGATGTGGAAAAACCAATGAGCCCGCGCAAAGACGCAAAGGGTTTTGAAAACCCGGTAGCGGGTCAGTTTCAATCCGCGCCCGCGTTCTCCGTTTACTGCTGTGCGACCTCCGAAATGTTTGGCCGCAAAACGCCATAATAAATGGCAGGCATGGTTCGGAGGATATTAAAGAGAAGCTGCTGTCGAATCTGGAATTGAGCCAAAACTCTTCCCCTTTGAATGCGTATTTAATGTAAGCTGCCGAACTGGAATTTACTATAACCCCCTGGATTGGAGGAACACCTCATGCCGCTCAAGATTTTCTCTAAGATTTCAGACGCCGTGAAAGGGGCCGAAGCCGCGGCCTCGAACGTCGCCGAAAAAGTCTCGCACGTCTTCAACGCCGGGAAGGCGGGCATCGTCGAAAACGTCAACAGCTTCACACACGAGGGCGAAGTCGAAGTGACTATCTACACGTCCTACGGCTACAGGCAGGACGGCAAGTGGCGAATCCCGTTGCGCGGGCGCGTCAGCCAGAAACGCAGACTGCCGGACGAGTTGATCGCGGACGCCGTCTCAAAGATTATCAACTGCGGCGACGCAGACCACGGCAACCTGATCTCCCGCTCGCGCCAGTTCACGGACGACAGCAGGTCGGGCCAAAACGTCACCATCGCGTTCGGCGCTGACTCTCAATTCAGTTTCCCCACGAGCGATCTCAACGGGCTCATCGAGCGCGAGATAGAATTGACTGACGAGGAGGCTGACGAGTCGCTGGCGGCCCAGGGCTCGCCCCCGTGGCTGACCTTTAACGTCGTGTCGGAGGGACACAGCGGCACGGGCCGCGTCCGCCTCATTGAGCCCGAAGGTCTCTCGGTGGTCTCGGACATTGACGACACCATCAAGGTGACGCTCGTTCCGGGCGACAAAGACGAAGTGCTCAGGAGAACTCTCTGCAAGGATTTCGAGGCCGCGCCGGGGATGGCCGAGCGATACCAAAACCAGTGGGGCGGGGCCGCTTTTCATTATGTCACGGGCGGGCCGTGGCAGTTGTTCACGCCGCTCGACGACTTTCTGATTAAAGGCGCGGGCGGTTTCCCGGACGGCTCTTTCCACATGACATACCACCCGAAGAATTTCCTGGCCGAAGACACGCGGGAGATTTTAATCGAGACCATTCTCGGCTCGATGGGCCAAACTTACACACACAAGGTGAACGAGATTAGCCTGCTGATGCGCAGGTTCCCCGGACGGAAATTCGTCCTGGTCGGAGACTCCGGCGAGGTGGACCCCGAAGTCTACAGGAAGATCAGGGATGACTTCGGCGCACAGGTCGAGGAGATTGTGATTCGCGACGTGCTGGACGAGGCGAACGTCAACAAGCACAGGCTCCCCGATTACATGACCTTGATTGACGTGGAGCCGCCCGTCTGCGCCACAGATAAGCATCACCAAAAACTGGCCCTGAGATTTCAAGAGCTGTACGACAGGCCGTACGCCAGGAACACGAGGCCGCCCTGCGGCTAAAAAGAAGGAGAGTGTAAGTGAGTGCGGAAGAAGAAAAGACGCCCCGGCATCCCGCAGGGGGATTGAAAGTAACAGTCGAGGAAGCGATGTCGCGCGTGCCAACGCCGGAGGGCAAACGCTTCAGTACAGTGTTGGAGCGCGGCAGCTTTCTCGTAGAGATTTACGCGCCGCGCGGCACGGACCCGCAGCAGCCGCACACGCGCGACGAGGCTTACATAGTCTTCAGCGGCACGGGCGAGTTCATCAACGGCGAGAGCCGAGACCCCTTCGGCCCCGGAGACTTCCTCTTCGTCCCCGCGGGCGTCGAACACCGCTTCGTCAACTTCACAGACGACCTCATCGTCTGGGTCATCTTTTATGGGAGTGATAAGTGATGAGTGATAAGTGATAAGAAAAAGCATTTGTCTTTAACTCATCACTTATCACTTATCACTTATCCCTATATTATTGATTCTTTCCAGTATCTGCTGGATGGGTTCGGGGGAGACGCGGACGCTGCCGTGGAAGGGATTGTCGAGGGCGACGATGAGGAAGAGGATGAAGGCTATCTCGCCGGCGAGCGCGGCCGTCATGAGCGCCTGCGACCTGACGCTCTTGACGCCGAAGAAGTAGGTGAAGGCCAGCACGATCAGGCCGCCGCCCCAGAGCAGTATGCGTATCAGGCCGGGGATGTCGTCCTTGCTGATGAAGAGTCGCTCCCGGCGGCTGTTGCTCAATTCGTTCAGACGGTCGAGCGATTCCGCGTAGAGAAGCGGCTCGCGGACGCCCTGCGGCTCGACCTCCGTGTAAATCCGCCAGAGGTCGTCCATCGCCGCCTGCGTCTTCTGGCTCGGCTGGCCGCGCGACATCGTCTCCCACTCCTCGTCCACGGCGGCGCGCGCGTAATTCTTGAGCCCTTCGAGTGTGCGCCGCTCGGTCGTGGCGTCGAACCCCTGCGCCATACGTGAGAGGTCGTTCAACTGATTCGCCTCCTTTTCGACCACGAGCTTGGCGTCACTGAATTCGTCCCACACGGCGACGACGACGAACGCCAGCAGCACGGCGTAGATGGCCCCCATGACGCCGATGATGAAGCCACCTACTTCGTGCTGCGTCTCGTGCACCGGCAGCGGGACCATATGTCGCACCAGGCGGAAGCCCACGTGCGCCAGCAGCACGCTCACCCCGACGATGACCACTCCTAAGAGCCACGTCTGCATGATTCGTCTCTGCGTTCTTCCTTTGCGTCTTTGCGCCTTTGCGAGAAACTTTCCTCACGCAAAGGCGCAAAGACGCAAAGAAAAGCTTAGCTACTGAAGAGCGTACGCTCGTGATAGTAGATGGTTTTCGGGTCGTAGTAGGGCTGCCACCACTTGTCCTTCGCGTCCGGCCCCTGTAGGCAGAGCGGGTTCGAGGCGTCGGCCGCCTTCATCGTCGCGCGGAAGTGGTAGTGATCCACCAAACGTACTGCCTCGACCGCGTAAGCGGCCGCGACCGCCGGGTCGTAAATCGCCAGCAAGTTGTCGCCGTTCGCTTCCTCGCCGCCCGCGGCCAGATTAGACGAGCCCGTGAAGACCGCAGGGTTCTCGCCGTTGAAATCCACGACGACGAACTTGTCGTGTATGACGATGCCGGACCCGCCGCTGTACTCGTCCTGAAACGGCGGAGGGACTTTCCCCTTCAAATATTCGAAAGGCACGATCATGCCGGTGGACTTGCCGGGCCTGTAGACCTTGATGCCGCCCATCGTCTGCGTCATGCCGTAAGAGAACATCTTCTTTTTATCGGGCAGCGCCTTCAATTCGTCCATGACCGTGCCCCCGCCCGCCAGCTCCATCACGGCGAAGATGACTGAGCTTTGCGCGGCGGAAATCGCGTCCGCGACTCTCTTCAGCGATATGTCGGCGGACTTGTGCGGCGAGAAGGCGACGGCAAACTTGGGCAGCCCGTCCGCTTCGACCTCGTGCCAGCCCTCCGCGATTTCCGAGGTCGCGAATTTGTCCGGCGCGTTGAATGACTGCTCGAAGGCCGCATCGTAAAGCGCGGCCGTCTGCGGGTCTTCTATGACCAGGATGTTGTTGGCCTGTACGTAGAGGCCGCGGACGGAGAAATTGGCCGAGCCGGTCAGCACCTTGACGGGCTTGCCGTTCCTCTTCTGAATCAGAATCTTCTTGTGCGCGAAGCGATGGAAGTGGCCCTGTTTGACGTTCTTGGCCCCGGCCGACTTGACCAGCGCCTTGTGCGCGTCAATCTCAAGCGCGCCCGTCTTCGTGTGCAAGGGGGCGTTGTCCAGGTAAGCCCTCAGGCGCTTGCCCAGTTTCTGCATTGAGCGCACGAAGTCCGGTTCGTCCAGGTCGTAGGCGAAGAGGTCAACCGTGACACTCTTGTCTTTAAGACACTCCTCGACGAAGTCGAAGACCATCTTGCGCGCGTGGTAGCCAAGCCACTCGTACTGCTTGGCGTAAGCCTTCGTCTTGTAGTCTAGGGATTTTTTCGGCGGGCGAATCGGCGCGTTCTTGAAAAGATTGGTGTAAGCCTGCGATGAAAGATAGCCGCGCGTGAAGCCGAACTCGAAGTCTCCGATTTTTTTTGGCTCAATCTCAAGGTCAACGCGAACGGTCGGCCCCTCCTTCAGCTTGCCGCCTTTGTCAAAGAGCATGGCCGTCACGTCGTAACGATAGTCGCCCGGCATCATCTCTTCGGGGAAATCCATCCAGCGAAACTTTTGCAGCGGGGCTTCGTTGGTCGGATGGCCGCCGATATCTTCCATCTTCGTGTCGGACGTCACGCTGCTCGTGAAGTGCAGGCGGTTGTTCAGGTAGGCGGACTTACCGTCAGGCGCAGTCCGTTTGACGGCGAAGCCAGCAAGGTCTTTCGTCAGCTTCTCGTCAAGGTTAAAGGCCAGCATCGCCGCGCCGTCGCCGCGGTAAACCTTGACGGTCAGGCCGTCCTTCGTGGCCGAGTTGTGAATCTTGTGGGAAATCTTTACAGTCATAACGCATCAACTCCTCAAAAAGGTATGAGACCGCGCGCCCGGCTTGAAAACTAAAACCGGATTTGAAAGACGAAAATTTTAAGTGAGACTCACAAGACGCGAGCTTCTTGTCAGCAGGCTTGAAAAGCAGTTGAGACAATATTCTCGCCGGTCCGAGCTTGTCAACAAGATTATGCGGACCGGTCCAAAAATGAGCGCCGCGTCAGCGGTGACGTGAATTTATCCCCGGAGGGGATGAACATGATAGCCGGGGGCAAGCGAAGTGCGCGTGAGCGCACGAAGCGCCGCCCCCGGAATAAGGCGAGAAAAGATAACCGACCCTGAAGGGGTCGCACCTTCAATATTGAATGTGCGACCCCTTCAGGGTCGGATACGTTTACCAACGTCTACCGTGGGCGGCGCAAACTGCGTTTGCCTGCCCCCGGCTATCATGTGTGACCCCTCCGGGGTCAGAATTTAATTCGTCGTCCTATTTTTTCGGAAACAGAAACCTCAACATAGGGTCAACTCTCGCGGCCCACGCGCGCTCGTTGTGCTCCGCCCCTTCGGCCTCGAAATACTTCAAGTCAGAGCCTTCCTTCCAGCCCTGGTGGACGAGTGCGTCGCGCAGCGCGCGTGCGTTCTGTGTATGCTCCTCGGCCTCTTTGCCGCCCTCCTTCGTCCCCATGTCCAGCCAGATGTGCAGGCGCGGCCTCTTCTTCAACGCCTGGACCTCGCGCAAAATCATCTTGTTGTCCCACCAGACGGACGGCGAGGCGACGACCACGCGCCCGAAGGTCTTTGGATACTTGAGCGCCAGATGAAGCGACACCAACCCGCCCAGGCTTGAGCCGCCGAGCCCCGTGTGCTTCGCGTCGCGGCGCGTGCGGTACTCGGAATCAATGAACGGCTTCAACTCCTCCACGAGCATGCGCCCGTAGAGGTCCGCCTTCCCGCCCATCTTGTGCCTGGCGTCCGCGGTCGGCGTGTACTCGTCCACGCGGTCTTTGCCCGTGTTGTAGATGCCCACGATGATGAGGGGCTCGATTGCGCCGTCCGTGATTAGCCTTTGCGCGGTCTCGTCCACGCCCCACTCCGCGCCCTTAATGAACGAGGTCGCGCCGTCGAACAAATTCTGCCCGTCGTGTAGGTAGAGTACGGGGTAGCGCTTCCGTTTGTCGGCGTCGTAACCGGGCGGGAGGTAAACCAGCACGTCGCGGTCGCTCGCGAGATAACGCGAATGAAAATTCTTGTGCGTGCGAAACTCGCCCGTCAGCGTATGCCCGTCCTGCGCCCTGGCAACCGAGTAGAAGAGGCTGATGTGTATCAACATGAGAAAAAGTGTCGCGAGGCGCGTTGACCGCTGGTGCATGAAAACTCCTTTGATGAAAACTCCGCAGCCGCCCGCCCGAATCCGTCCGACGAGCGCGAGCCGGATGATAACATGACACTCAAGCAGTTCGCTGACTCAACCCCTTTGCGCCTTACGTCTTACCTTTGCGCCTCCAGCGAGAAACAGAGCTTCACGCAAAGGCGCAACAGAAAGAAAAACCAAAGGCGCAAAGGGTTGAGCTTAGGTTTTGAAACGCGCTTTAGGCAGGTTGCGAAATCGGAACCAGCGTGTGTAACGTATCGGAAGTAGAATCAGAAGGAGAGTTGAGCGATGGTCGCATCCCTGGTACCCCAAGGCCCCAGAGGGCATTTCCTGCTCGGCGTGATGCCGGAGTTCAACCGCGACTCGCTGGGCTTCATCGAAAGACTCCACCGCGACTATGGCGACGTGGTCAGCGCGCGCTTCTTCTACGTCCCGTCATATTTCCTCTTCCACCCGGACCACATAGAGTACGTTCTGGCGACCAACAGCCGCAATTTCATCAAGCCGCTCTCGTTCCGCACGCCCTTCTTTAACCGGCTGGTCGGCCGCGGCTTGCTGACGAGCGAAGGCGACTTCTGGCGGCGGCAGCGTAGATTGGCACAGCCGGCCTTTCACCGCGAGCGCATAGCATCTTACGCGCGCCGCATGGTCGAGGACGGCGAAGCGCTCACAAAGACCTGGCGCGACGGCGAGATTCGAGACATACACCGCGACATGATGCGCCTGACGATGGAGATCGTCACGCACACGCTCTTCAACGTGGACGTGACGGACGACGCGGACAAAGTCGCCCGCGCGCTCTCGGTCCTCGTGGAGCCTTTCGGCTCGCAGGCCACGCTCAAGTGGATTCTGGATAACCGCTTTCCGACGCCGACCAACCGCCGCTTTCACAAGGTGGCCGCGCAGTTGGACGAGGTCGTCTACCGCATCATCGGCCAGCGGCGGGCCGGCGGGAATCAAGACCAGGGCGACCTGCTTTCGATGCTGCTACAGGCGCACGACGACGACGGCAGCCAGATGACAGACCAGCAGTTGCGCGACGAAGTCATCACGCTCTTCCTGGCGGGCCAGGAGACGACGGCGCTGACGCTCTCCTGGGCCTGGTATCTGCTGGCGCGTCATCCCGCAGCCGAGACACAACTCTGGCGCGAGCTGGACGAAGTGCTCGAAGGCGGCCGCGCGCCGGAGGCCGCGGACTATCCACGCTTGAAATTCACGGAGATGGTCGTCAAAGAATCCATGCGGCTCTACCCGCCCGCATACATCGTCGGGCGCGAGGCCGTCGAAGACTGTGAGATGGGCGGCTACCGCGTCCCGGCGCACACACAGCTCTTCATGCCCACATGGGTCGTGCACCGCGATGCGCGTTTCTTCACCGAGCCGGACGAATTCAGGCCCGAGCGCTGGACGCCCGAGTTCATCAGCACTCTGCCCAAATACGCCTACTTCCCTTTCGGCGGCGGCCCGCGCGTCTGCATCGGCAATTCTTTCGCGATGATGGAAATCGTGCTCCTGATGGCGACCATCGCGCGCAACTATCAACTCGAAATGGTCAGCAGCCGCCCGGTCCAACTCGTCCCCGCGATGTCCCTGCGCCCGCGCGACGGCATCAGGATGATTGTGAAAAATCGTAAATCGAAAGTTCGTAAATCGTAAATCGTGAATCGTAAATCGACGAACGGTTTTTCTTTTTCTATTTACGATTCACGATTTACGATTTACGATGCTGACTATGGCTCGCAAAAAGAAGGGGAAAGAGGCGGAGGCCGAGGGCGCTGAGGCCCCGGAGGCGAAGACGCCGGAGCGCAAGGGACCGCCGAAGAGTGTGTGGCGCGAGTACTTCGAGTCGGCCATCTACACGGCGATCATGTTCGTCTTCTTCATCACGTTCATCGGGCGGACCGTCGGCGTCCCGACCGGCTCGATGCAGAACACGATCTACATCGGCGACCACTTCCTGATTAACAAGTTCGTCTTCGCCCCCGGCTCGACCCCGTTCTTCCTGCCCAAGCGCGAAATCCGCCGCGGCGACATCATCGTCTTCAAGTACCCCGGCGACCGCGACAACCCTGGCCGCGACGAGATGAGCATCCCGCCCGTCACGCCTTACTCCGACTACTTCATCAAGCGCGTCATCGGTCTGCCGGGCGAGACCATAGAGGTGCGCGGCGCGCTCGTCCTCATCAACGGTCAGCCGCTCCCCGAGCACCGCGTCAAGGCCGAGCCGGGAATCAACAGCAAAGCGCCGCTCGTCATCGCCGAAGACCCGCCGCGCCAACCCAACGAGCCTTACACCGTCTACTACACCGAGAAGACGCTCGCCGCCACCGACGCGAGCCAGCTTGAGAAGCCGCCCGAGATTTTTCACTACGCTGTGGGGGGGAAGCCCTACAAGATTCCCGACGGCCACTACTTCGTGATGGGCGACAACCGCGAGGACAGCGCGGACAGCCGCGCGTGGGGACCGGTCGCGAGCGAACTCGTCATCGGCCGCGCCCTCTTCGTCTTCTGGTCAAGGGACGAGAGCCGGCCGTCGAACAATTTCCTCTTAGACTTTTTCCAGAACACGCGCTGGAGTCGGACTTTCACACAGATTAAGTGAGGCGGGTTTAAGATAGTTCCTCTATCTCCGTCTCCAACGCCCGAAGAGTTTGTTGCAGCATCTGGCGGTGTGCCGGGCGGGTCGCGCTTTCGAGCTGCGTGAGGGTGCGCGCGCGTGAGAGTCTTAATGATTCAAGCCGGTCGCGGCGTGCGCGCTCCTCCGGCGACAATTCATCGAGCGGCTGCACGCGGCGCGCACGCTCGTCCGCCGCCTCCTGCTGGTCCGCGACCGCCTTACTCTCCCACCCTCTCGCCATGACTCTTCCCCTTTTGTGCCACTTTACTACAGCGAGTTGACGAGGCAAAAGAGAGGGGAGGCTGTTATCTTACGGGGATGAACTTCGTCAAGGAGAGCGTTATCGAAGCGACGCCCGAGCGCGTCTTCGCGTTTCATGAGTTGCCGGACGCGCTCGCGCGCCTGACGCCGCCGTGGGAAAGCGCGCGCATAGTTCAGGCGGCCCCGAGCCTGCGAGCGGGCGCGAGAACAATTATCGAGACGCGCGTCCTGGGCGTCTTCCCTGTTCGTTGGGAGGCGCTACACACGGCGTACGACCCGCCGCGCATGTTCGAAGACGTTCAGACGAGCGGCCCGTTCCGCAGTTGGCGTCACCGCCACCTCGTCTTGCCGCACGAGCGCGGTGCGACTTTGCGCGACGAGATCGAGTACGAGCCGCCGCTCCGCCCCATCGGCCGTTTGCTGGCCCCGCTCCTCATCGTTCCGCGCCTCAAACGTCTCTTCGACTACCGCCATCGCGTGACAAAGGAATGGGCGGAGAAGAAGGGATGAGGGATGAGGGATGAGGGATGAGGGATGAGGGATGAGGGATGAAGTAAGAACTCTTTCTCTTCTTCATCCCTCATCCCTTCACTTGACCATCGTGCCTGTTCTGTTCCAGCGGGTGTTATAGAGGAAGTCAGTGAAGGGGTTTGTCGTCGGGGCGCTCTCGTCGTAAGACCAGTAGACGAACATGGCGCGGCCCACGACCAGTTCGCGCGGGACGAAGCCCCAGGCGCGGCTGTCCTGGCTGTTGTTGCGGTTGTCGCCCATCACGAAATAGTTACCTTCGGGGACGACACGGTCGAAGCCACTCTCAAGGATTCGGTCCGTGCTGTAGAAGACTGAATAAGTCTCGCCCTCCTTGCGCGGAGGGTTTTCCAGTATCTCCAGTTGCTTGTTGTTCTCCAACTCGGGCGTGTGCGTGTCGTCCGCGTGGTCTAAGGCCGAGATGCGGTGCTCGGGCAGCTCCTGGCCGTTGATGAGGACGCGGTCGCCGCTCACCTGCACGCGGTCGCCCGGCAGACCTATGACGCGCTTGACGTAGTTGGTCTTATACGGAAGGTTGTCGGGCCGCCGGTCGCCCTCCGGGTTTTTCGGGTCGCCCGGATACTTGAAGACGATGATGTCGCCGCGGCGGACCTCCCGCTGCGGGAGCAGTGGGAAGGCGTCGCCCGGCCCGAAGACGAACTTGTTGACGAGCAGGTGGTCGCCGATGGTGATCGTGTTCTGCATCGAGCCGGTCGGCACCTTGACGGCCTGGACGATGAAGGTCATCCCGAAGAGCGCCATGATGACCGTCACGACGGCCGACTCGAAATACTCACGAAAGACCGTCTTCGGCGGACCCTGCATTTTTCTCTCGACCGCCTTCCGCTCGAAGCCGTTGCCGCTCGTTTGAGAAGGCTGCGCGGCCACGCGCGGCTGCGCCTTCGGCTCGGCGACCGGCGCAGCAACCCCCGTGTTCGTCAAATCATCACTCATAAAAACATCCTAAAGAAGCGCTCCGAGGTCGGTCAAGCGGAAATCAGTAGTCAGTAGTCAGTAATCAGTAGTCAGTTAAAAGCAAAAGACAAGAAGGTGGCCGGGCTAATCTCACTCTGCTGCTGCCTTCTTGTCTTTAACTGACTACTGACTACTGATTACTGACTACTTTTTTTCAGCCTTCCGCCTTCTGTTCTTCTCCGTTCAGGCTGTCGAGCGCGAGCCGGGCGGCGCTGGTTTCGGCGGCTTTGATGGTGCGGCCTTCGGCGCGGACGGAGCCGCCGTCCCAACTCAGCTCGACGTGGAACGTGCGCCGGTGCGGCGGCCCCGTGGCCTCTACGACGGCGTACTGCGGCGCGGCCAGGTGGTTCGCCTGAAGCCGCTCCTGCAAGAGAGTCTTGAAGTCCGCGGCGGCCGCCGCCACCGGGTCTACCTGCTCCAACTCGTCGCCGAGCGCGTGGCGCACGAAGGCGTTTGCGGCTTCGAGTCCGCCGTCTAGAAAGATCGCCGCCAGCACGGCCTCGAAGGCGTCGGCCAGGAGAGCGCGCTTGCGCCGCCCGCCGCTCTTGTCTTCGCCGCGCCCGACGCGTACGAACCGCCCTATGGTCAGGCGCTCGGAGGCGCGCGCGAGCGTGGGCGCGCTGACCAACTGGTGCTTCATGCGCGACAGCTCGCCCTCGGTCACTTCCGGGTAAGAACTGAAAAGAAAGTCCGCGACGACCAGGCCCAGCACCGAGTCGCCGACGAACTCAAGCGCCTCGTTGTGCAGCCGTCGCGCCTCCTCTTCCTTGCCGGGCGCGACCTGCTCGTGCGCCCACGAGCGGTGCGTGAGCGCGCGCTCAAGCCAGGAGCGGTCATTGAAGGTGTGGCCGAGGAGTTCTTCCAATTCGGCCAGATCGTGTGCGCTGTCTTCGGAATTTTTCACGGCGGGCCGATTCTAACAAAAGCCGGGCGCAACGTCATTGACGTTACGCCCGGCTTCTTGCTTGCTGGAGGATAACCGGGACCGAAGCGCGCCTCTTAACGGTTGGGCTTCGGCGTGGTGCTCGACGTCGTGCCGCCGTTGGCGGGCGTCGTCGTCGGGGTGGTGCTGGTCGTGCCCGGCGGCGTCGTCTGCGGCGTCGTGGTGTTCGACGCCGGCGTCGTCATCGGCGTGGTGGTCGGCTGGCCCGGCCTCGGGAGCGGCTTCGCCGTGATGCCCGCGATCAGCGGCTCGATGCCTGCGGTGTCGCCGTTGTTGCGGTACTTGTAAAGCGCCGTCAACTGCTCCATCCAGGCCGTGCGCGCCTGCTCTAACTGGGCCGCGTTCGCACTGGTCTTGCTGTAGGCGACGGCGCGAGCCAGGGCGTCAATCATACGGTCCACGACGTTGTTGACCTTCGCGGTCAGCTCCGTGCACTGCGCGGCCTTGAGCTGCTCCTCGGTCTTGCAGTTGGCTTCGTACTCATTCCGCAGCTTGGTGTACTCGGACTGCTCGTAGGCAACCGCGAGGAACGAGTAGGTGTACGGGTCCTTCTGCGAGACCCCCGGGGCCTGCGCGGCGGCGATGAGATAGGTCGCGGCCTCCACCGGGTTCGACTCGCGCAGCATGAAGCCGAGCGTGTAGCTCAGGCCGCCGATGATCTCCTCCTTATTCGGGATCGGCTTGTCCTTCTCGAAGGTCTTGCCTGCCTGAATCATCTGGAGCGTCCGGCGGGTGAAATCAGTCGCATCGGCGCTCAGGGCGGGAGTGGCGACCACGGCGGGCAGCGCGGCCTTGGACAATTCGAAGAGGAGCCCAAGGTTATCCGGGTTCTCTGCCAGCACCTGCTTGGCCCCCTGGAACGCCTCTGCGTATTTCTTCTCGTTGAGCTGCTGAAGGATCAGATTGTAGCGCGCGAGCTTGTCGTAGGAGGTGACCCACTTCTTGATGTAAGAGACGTACTGGTCGGCCGGGCCGTCGGTGGCTTCGTACTTAGTGAGATACTCTTTGCCGGCCTCGTAGGCGACCTGCGGGTTGGTCTTGAGGTTGTCCCTGAACTTGTTATAAAGGGCCGTCTTGGCTTCTTGGTCGTCCTGCGTGGCCGTCGCCGCAGGCGTGGTTGTCGTTGTAGGCGTCTGTGCTAACGCAGGCAGCGCGAGCGTCGCCACGAGCGCAGTAAATACCAGGAATCGAATTAGCTTTTTCATCGGTAGCAATCCTCCAAGCAATGTCCTTTTCTGCAACTCTTATCAATCCGGGGGGTGAGAAGCTTGACGGCTTCCGAAACCGCGTCGCGCTCCTTCAGATGCGCCGCTTACGGCATTCGGTTGCCGCGTTCCGGACAGCGCACGCACCCTAACCAACAGGGAGAGAACCGGGCGCATCGGTGTCAGGTAAAACAAATGCGATGCATAATCATCCTGCAACACTCGTCCGCCTGTCAAGGCGATAAAAAGCCGTAAATCGTAAATCGTGAATCGTAAATAGAAGGACGCTTTTTCCATTTACGATTCACGATTTACGATTTACGGCTTTTTGCCTTTCTTTACGGCTTGGTCGCGTGGACGCGGCGCGGCCTCTGCTTGTCGGGCTGCGGCGCGGCCGTCTGGCTCGTGGGCTGCACCGGAGAGTTCGTCTGCTTCGTCTGCGGCGCAGTCAGGATCACGCTCTTGACTCCGTTGCCGCCCGCCGGTGCGGAGGCTGCACCCGCGGCCGCGGCTCCCGTCAGACTGTCTTCGCCCAACTCGCCGGCCTCTTCCTCCCTGTCCTCGTCGCTGAGGGCGGCCGCTTCGCTCGCGCTGAGCTTGGGCCGCGGAATCATGGGCGCGTTGGCGTAAGGCATGCCGTCCGTGCCTGGGCCAAAACGATGCTTGAGCGAGCGGTAGATTTGTCCGGCGACGTAGGCCGGGAAGTGGCGTCGCGCGTCGGGGCCGCGCGTCACGACGACGACCGCGAGGCGCGGGTTATGCACGGGCGCGTAGGAAGTGAAGAGACCGAGCCACGAGCCCTGGCCGATGCACGTTCCAGTCTTGCCCGCGATGGTCTGCCCAGAGTCATAGGCGCGCTTGCCCGAGCCGTAGTTGACCGCCCCGATCATGCCGGGGACGAGCCTCTGCATGGAGTCCTGCGGGATGTTGATCTTGCGGCGGACGATGGTCTTGAATTGGGCTTCTTCCTGCGGCGTGCGCGGCAGGTGCGGGACCAGCAGGTTCCCGCCGTTGCCTATGGCCGAAACCATGTTGGCGAGCTGAATCGGCGTGACCTCGAAGTCGTCGCCGTGCGAACACATGCGGCGGGCCGCGAAGCCCGTCTTGAAGAGCGGCACGCGCCCGGGCGATTCGTTAGCATGGTTGATGCCCGTGCGCTCGCCCAGGCCAAGCTCGCGCGAGTAAGAGATGATGCGGTCGAAGCCGACCTGGCCGCCTATGTTCTGGAAGTAGCCGTTGTTCGAGTAGGCCAGGGCGTCCGTCAGGTCTATGGCGTGGCGGCGATCCGCGACCGAGATGGTCTGAATGGGGTCAATCACCTTCTCCGTCAGGCCCGCCATCCCCGTCATCAGCTTGATGGTCGAGCACGGTTTGAAGCCTCGGCGGAGTGCCCAGTCCTGGTTGACGACCGTGTAAACGCGGCCCGTCTTCGGGTCCATGACGACGACCGTGCCGGCGTGGTTGCCGAGCGCGGCGACCGCAGCGCGGCGGACTTCGAGGTCTTCGCCCGTCGTGTCGTCCTTGGCGATGTTAGCCATCGCCTCGTCGCGCATGGCCTGCTCAAGCGCGCGCTGGCGTGCGATTGCGGCCTGGCGTGCGATCTCGGCGCGGCGTCTGGCCTCCGCGATCTCGCGCCGGCGCTGCTCGGCCAGGCGGCGAGCCTCGGCCCGCTGCTCGCGCTTCGAGAGGCGTCCCCCGCGTCTATCCCTCTCCTGCTCCTTCTTCGCGGCCTTCAGCTCCCTGGCCGAACCCCTGCGGTCGCGCCGCTTGTCAACGCGCGCCTCCTTCGCCGAAGCGCGACTGTCGCGCCGCTTGTCCGCGCGCGAGTTCTTCGCGTTCTTATCGCGCCCGCGCGAGTTCTTCGCCGTCTCGCGCGCCTTCTTGTCGTTGCGCGAGTTCTTCTGCGCCTTAGCGGCCGTTGCCTTACTCTTGGCGGCCGATTTGGCTTTTTTGTCTTTGGCAAGGGCGGTGCCCGTGAAAATCAGTGCGACTAGAAGGAGAATGGCGGGCGCGGTGCGCGCGGGGTTCAGGGTTCGCTGGGTTTGGGTCATTGACTGGTCCTCGCAGTTAAATTAAAGCTCCGGGGTTAACTCCGCGAGTTAGGGTCTCGAACGCTCTCGGGTCACGAACGAATGCCTAACGCTTATTTTTTCGATTTCACTTCAGGACGCGCTTGTTCGCGGCGCGTCGCGTCGTCAAGTAACAGAGATAAATTTTGAAGCCTCGGTCATCTTCAAAATAG
This sequence comes from uncultured Acidobacteriota bacterium, assembly GCA_963711585.1. Classification (GTDB taxonomy): domain Bacteria; phylum Acidobacteriota; class Blastocatellia; order Pyrinomonadales; family Pyrinomonadaceae; genus QHXM01. Next base: position 628,552 of record CAVQEU010000009.1, read on the forward strand.
TTCCTTCAACGAATTTTCGTTTTTCGGCTTGCGACCTTCGCACTTTACGGTGAGAGTTGGGAGAGTTCCCGTTGATGCGGCCTCCGGGGAGATTGCGCTGAGACCGCCGCGAACTATAACATCTGAAAGGGCCGAGGGCAACGAAAAAATAATATTGCCGCCTTTAGTTTATAATGGCCCCAGGCTCTCCCTTTTGACCTAAAGACTATGAAAGCGCTTCGTCTGATCTCAAGTTTTCGCGCGCGGCTGCTGCTCGTGCTGGCCGCGCTGCTCGTCCTGACGTTGGGTACGCAGTACGTCTTGAACCTACGCAACGCGAGAAATAACCGGCGGATGCGTGAGCTACAGACGCAGGCGCTGGTTGCGGCGGTCGCGGTCGGGTTCGAGAGCGTCTCCACCAAGCCACGCCTCGTCGAATTAGTCAGGAAGAGAAACAATCCGCTCCTCAACCCGGAGACCGGCCGCATCGCCAATATCATCGTCGTTGACAACAACTGGAAACTTTCAGACAGCCTCGACCTGGAGCTGTTGAAGGTCAACGGCGAGTACGCCGACCGCTATCTACAGGACCTGACGACGCTGCCTCCCGTGATGAACCTCAACCAACTGCCGCCGGAGGACCGTGCGCACTTCCCCGCGACGACGCCGAATCAGGCCGGGGTAGAAGCTCACGCCGTCTCCGTCGAGACGGTGGACGGTCGCTACTACGTGATAGTCCTTCTCAGGTCGTTCCGCGAGGGCCAGAGTTTCGTCCAGGCGGCGCGGCCGCTCCTCTACACGTTGGCGGTGCTCCTGGCGGCCACGCTCGTCGCGGCCGTCCTGGTCTGGCGGTTCACACGGCCCATCAAAGACTTGTCCAGCGCGGCGCGTCGCGTCGCGGCCGGCGACTTCGACTTCCGCGTCCCGGCCGCAGACCGTACAGACGAAATGGGCCAACTCGCCTCGCGCTTTAACGAGATGATCGCGCGGCTCGGCCACATGCGAGAGCTTGAGGGCTTGCTGCACCAGGCAGAGCAGTCAGCGGTCGTCGGCCGCCTGGCTTCGGCAATCGCGCACGAAATCAGAAACCCGCTCAACTACATCAACCTGACGCTGGATCACCTGCGCACGGCGCTGCCGCCCGAAGACCCTAAGAAGCGCGAGACCTTTGAGCGTCTGGCGCAGCAACTCAAGACCGAGGTCGCGCGCATCAACACGCGCATCTCGGAGTTTCTGAACTACTCAAGGCCCTCGACGCTTGAGCTGCGCCCGCTCGACCTGGGCGAGGCCGCGCGCGACGCGCTCCAGATGGTGGAGGTCAAGGCGCAGGAGAGCGGCATCGAGACGCGCGTCGAGCAGGCGGGCGAAGTGCCGCCCGTGATGGGCGACGCCGAAGCCCTGCGCTCGGTCTTCACCAACCTAATCATCAACGGCATGCAGGCGATTGACGGCGACGGCGGGAGCCTCGTCATCAACATCTCGCCCGAGGACGAAGGCCGCAACGCACGCGTCGAGGTGACGGACACCGGCCGCGGCATCGCGCCCGAAGACATCTCGAAAGTCTTCGAGCCTTATTTCTCGACCAAGGAAACTGGCACAGGGCTCGGCCTCGCTATCGTCAAAAAGGCCGTTGACGACCACGGCGGCACGATCTCCGTCAAATCCAAACAGGGCGAAGGCACAACATTCGTAATCACACTTCCGACGACCGTGATAAGGATAACAAGTGACGGGGTGACAGGAGCGCACAATTTTTCTATCCTGTCACCTGTTACCTTTCACAACGTCACGCTGAGGAGCTTTGAATGGCACGCAAGAGCATACTTGTAGTTGATGACGAGAAGTCGCAGCGCGAGATTTTGGAGATGATTCTGTCGGGCGAGGGCTACGACGTGACGACCGCATCGTCTGGTGAGGCCGCGCTCAAGTTCGCCAAGGACCGCCGCTTCGATCTGGCGCTGACCGATTTGAAGATGACGGGGATGGACGGCATAGAATTATTGCAGCACCTGCTCGCGCAGGACTCATCCATCATCGTCATCCTGCTGACCGCGCACGGCTCGATTGAGTCCGCGAAGGACGCGCTCCGACGCGGCGCGTTCGACTATTTGCAAAAGCCTTACGACCGCGACACGCTGCTCGACACCATCCGGCGCGCGCTCAAGCGACTCGACGCGCTCGACGCCGAAATCATCTCCGCCTCGCACGAGATGGAGGCCGTCAAGAAGATGATTCTGAAGGTCGCGCGCTCGGCCTCGCCCGTCCTGATACGCGGCGAAAGTGGCACAGGCAAGGAGTTGATCGCGCGCTCGATTCACAACCAGTCGCCGCGCGTGGCCGAGATGTTCCAGGCCGTCAACTGCGCTGCGATTAACGAGAACCTGCTCGAATCCGAACTCTTCGGCCACGAGAAGGGCTCCTTCACGGGCGCGCACGCCGAGAAGAAAGGTCTCTTCGAGGTGGCCGACCGCGGCACGCTCTTCCTGGACGAGATAGGCGAACTCGACATAGGGATGCAGGCGAAACTTTTGCGCGCGCTACAGGAGCGCGAGATTCGCCGCGTCGGCGGGACGCGCACGATGAAGGTGGATGTCCGCGTCGTCGCCGCCACGAACCGCGACCTGCGCGCGATGGTCGGGGATGGCAGGTTCCGCGACGACCTCTACTACCGCATCAACGTGCTCTCGGTTGACGTGCCCCCCTTGCGCGAGCGGCGCGAAGACATCCCCGTCCTGATTGACTACTTTTTGAAGAAGCACACGCGCAACACGTCGCGGCTGGTGCGCGGGCTGACGCCGGAGACGCGCCGCATGATGATGGACTACAGTTGGCCCGGCAACGTGCGCCAGTTGGAGTCGGCCATCGAGCGCGCGATCCTGCTCTGCGAGGGCGACCTCATCACCGTGGAGGACTTGCCGCTCGAAGTCCGCCAGGAGGCGAGGCCCGTGACCGAGGGCGCTTTCAAGCTCCCGCCCGAAGGCATCTCGTTCGAGGACGTGGAGCGCAGCCTGATTGTGCAGGCGATGGAGCAGACCGACTACAACATCACCAAGTCCGCCAAGCTCCTCGGCCTGACTTTCCGCACCCTCCAGTACCGCCTCGAAAAGTTCGGCATCAAACGCCCCGACGGGAGAGGCAAGGAAGAGGAGAAGGAAGAAGAGGAGGAGTGACGCGGAGACGCGGGGACGCGGAGACACGGTGAGAAAGAAGAACGCTGTCTTTCTCGCCGTGTCACCGCGTCCCCGCGTCTCCGCGTCTCCGTCTTATGAACACGATCTCCATCCTCGGCTTGGCGTTCGGCGCGGCGTGGTCGTCGGGGATAAACGTGTACGCGACCGTTGCGACGCTGGGGCTCTTGCAGCATTTTAAAATGGCACAGCTTCCCGGCGGCCTCGAAGTCCTGGACAACTGGATAATCATAGGCGTCGCGCTCTTCATGTACGCGGTCGAATTCGTCGCCGACAAGATTCCCGTCGTGGACACGGTGTGGGACGCGGTGCACACGTTCGTGCGCGTCCCGGCGGGCGCGGCCGTCGCGGCGTCCGCGACTTCTGACCTGAGTCCGACGGTGCAGGTGCTGGCGCTGCTGCTGGGCGGCGGCCTGGCCCTCTCGACACATGGGACGAAGGCGACCGTGCGCGCCGCCGCGAACACCAGCCCCGAGCCCTTCTCGAACTGGGCGCTCTCGATTCTCGAAGACATCGTCACGGTCGGCGCGGCCGTGCTGGCGGTGTTCAACCCGGTCGTGATTCTCGTGGTGATAGTTGTTTTCCTGCTGCTCGTCGCGTGGCTGCTCCCGAAGATCGTGCGGCGGCTGCGGCGCATGCTGGCTGCGGCGCGCAACTTTCTGCGCGGCCGTCCGCTGGCCGACATTCAACGTAACTGAGAAACTATGAACCGGAAAAAACTACTACTTACTTTCGGCCTGTGTGCCATTTTTCTTTCGGCCTGCTCTTCGACGGAGACCTCTAATTCCGGCGCGAACGGGGCGGGCGCGAACGCCGCCTCCGACAAATCGGGCCAGATTCAGACGACGAACGAAGCCCCGCCCGCTGACGTGGTGCGCACGGACGTGCCCGCCGTGGAGATTAAAGCTGGCGGCGCGGCCGAGGCGACCGTCAAGCTGACCATCGCCTCCGGCTATCACATCAACGCCAACCCGCCGTCGTTCTCTTACCTGAAGGCGACTGAGCTGACGGTCGAGCCGGGCGAGGGCGTCACCGCGGGTAAGCCCACTTACCCTTCCTCGGTCACGAGGACATTCACCTTCTCCAAAGACCCGCTCGCCGTCTACGAAGGCGAGACGGCGATCAAGCTCCCCCTGACGGCCGCTGCCGACGCGAAGAAAGGCGCGCGCAACCTCAAGGGCAAGCTGCGCGTGCAGGCTTGCGACGATGAGAAGTGTTTCCCGCCGCGCACGATGGAGACTTCCATCCCTGTGACGGTCAAGTGAGCGGCGGTGCTTGATGGAGCGCGTCTGGATTATCGTTTCGATCCTGGCCCTGGCGGTCGCCGCCGTCATGCTGCTGACGGAGCATTACAACGCCGCCTTCGTCGCGGGCGCGCTCGGCGCTGTCGCCTGGTTTCTCAACTACCGCTCGCGTATTCGTCCGACGATACCCGCCGACGAGGAGACGGAATCTGATGGGCAGGACGTTGATGAAGACGAAGAGGCCGAAGACGAAGCGGACGCTTCCGAGGATGAAGATGAGAAGTAAGGGATTCAGATTCACGCTTGCCGCATGCGCTCTCCTGCTTGTGACGTTTGCGCACGCGAGCGCGCGGCCGTCGGACGAGGCGGAAGTGCGCGGGCTGGTCGAGACCGTCTTCGAGCAGTTGAAGGCGGGCCGCTACGGCGAGCTATACGACGTGCTTCCCAACGCCTCGCGCACGCGCATCTCGCGCGAGCGGTTCGTGTCGCTGCTGCGCGTCGCGGGCGGCATGTACAGACTCGACCGCATGGAGGTCGGCGCGGTGCGCGTCGCGGGCGACATCGCCGCCGTGGACACGGTGATGTATGGGAGCGTCCTCAGGCCCACGCAGGCCGAGGGCAAGATCGTCGCGCAGCAATACCTCGTGCGCGAAGAGGGCCGCTGGCGTGTGGCGACGGGCGACCGCGCCACCGTCCGCCGCTTCCTCTCCGCGCACCCTGCCTTCGCCAAAAAATTCCCCATCCGCGAGCCGCGCGTCTACATCAAACGCGACGGCCGCTGGGTCGAGGTGACCGGCGCGTTGAAGGCGACAGCAGGGCGGCGTGCGGGTAGGTAAAGCGTCGGTCGTGTAACGCCGGAATAGACCGGGCGCGCGTTCACCGTATCAAGCATCCAACTCTCATTGATGAAAGCCGCGCTATTCGCGCTCCGGACGAATGGCTTTGAGACTTCCCGTATCCATAAGTGCGCCTTAAAATACTTGAAACTTTCATACAACATTTATCATACTACCTGAAAGTCGTTGTCGGGATAGTAGGAGAATTCGATTATGCCTGAGCGAATACATAAAACCGCAGATGTATTTGGTATCAACAGAGATTTGCCCCTTAATTATGTATCTAGAGACTCCGCTGATAATGCCTTGATTGAAAATCTCACCAGAGATAAACATCTTGTAATCTATGGCAGTTCAAAGCAAGGGAAAACTTCCCTCCGCAAGCATTGTCTGCAAGACAATGATTACATAACGGTGCATTGTTCAAATAAGTGGAGTTTAGCCGAATTACACGCAGCGGCTCTCAAGAAGGCAGGGTATGAAGTCACTCAATCAACTACTAAAACGGTGTCAGGCAGGAATAAAATTCATGCAGCTATCAAAGCAGCATTTTTTGGCAATGAAGCAAGCGGAGGCGCAGAAAGTGAAAGACAGAACTCTGAGGCTGTAACCAATGCTCCGCTTGAGCTTGATCCGTATGATGTCAATGACATCATTACAGCACTCAATAAGATAAACTTCAATAAATATATTGTCCTAGAAGATTTTCATTACCTCTCAATTGAAACTCAAAAGGATTTTGCTGTTGCGCTAAAAGCTTTCCATGAGGAATCTCCATTTTGTTTCATTATTATTGGCGTTTGGCTCGAAGAAAATCGTTTGACTGTTTACAATGGAGACCTAACAGGCCGTGTCGTATCTATTAATGCCGATAAATGGACTGCTGATGAACTGAGTGAAATTATCAACGTAGGAGAGGCATTGCTTAATGTGCAGTTTTCAGCGCCGTTTAGAACAAACGTTCTGCATGAATCGTTTGACAGCGTCTACATAGTACAAGAAGCATGTTATCAGTGCTGTATTAGTGAGGGCGTTTACCAGACCTTAAGTGACACAAAGGAAATTGGGGTCAACTTAGATGCAAAATCAATTATTAAAAGAGTAGTTAATCAGCAAACTGGAAGGTTCAATTCTTTCATTACTCAATTTGCTGATGGATTTCAGGATACTCAGTGGCAGATGTATCGTTGGCTTTTATACCCTGTACTCACAAGTAGCATTAATAAATTAGAAGAAGGGATGCGATTGGCTGAAATTCGTAAAATCATTCAAGCACATCATCCCGAAGGGAAAAGCCTAAATGCGGGAAACTTGACGCAGGCTTTGACAATTTCACTTGAGCATCCAGAAGTTCGTGAAATCTTCACTTTTCGCCCAGGAGCAATTGATTTACTATCGGAGGGAGAGCAACTATTGCCCTCTTCAAAGAAGTAATCTCTAACGATCGTAGAGATATATAGAGGGCGCCAGGCGTTGTTCACAAAAGAAGTAAGCGAGCAGAGTTGGCCGAGTAGGTCTGCTTCAGAGGGCGTAACTCGCGGCATTCCCAACTCCGTCATCTAAAATAGCGGACACCTTTTATGTGGCTTAGTTTTTTTCATCCCAGTAAAGCGCGGGGCGGTTAACCGGAGATTAAATCTGCGAAAGAGAGTTGTGCGCTCTCGGCTTCCTCATCGGCCGCGCCGCGTTGCGCGCGTTTGGTGCCGTCGAGCGCATGACGCACGGCTTTGAGGTGAAAGCGTATGATGTGGGGTGTGATGCGGACGGAGGGGATGCGCCCCTGGCGCGCGAGGCGGCGCACGGTGGATTCGCTCACCTGTAGAATTTGTGCCAGTTGCTGCGCGGTCAGAAACTCCTCGCGCTTATGATTCTCTGTGGCATCGCTCATCCGGGACACCTTTCGGGAGCGCCCGCCCTATTGCGGCGGGCGCACGACGGAGAAGGCCACGCGGTAAATCAGCGCGCCGTCAATTTCCACCTCTTTGGTCTGCGCCTCGGCCCCCCTGGGCTTGATGGTGACGCGATAGATCGCCTTGTCGGGCGAGAGCTTGAAGGCGAACTGCCCGCTCTCGCTCGTGAGCCGCCCGTCAACTTTCCTCGGCGTGCCGTCCGCCCCGACCAGCGCCAACTCCACGGGGACGCCCGGAAAACTCTTGCCGCTTTCGGTGAAGACGCTGCCGGCGAGCCGCGCGATTGACGCCTCGTTAATCGTCAGGATGAGGCGGTCCGGCAGACTCTTCGTCTTCCCGGCCTTGACCTCGATTCCCTCTATCGTGCCGACGCTCAGACCCGGCTTGCGGAAGGTCAGCCCGTAGACGCCGGGCGCGAGGTTCGAGACGACGAACGCGCCCTTGGTGTCCGTGACGGCGTGGCCCACTTCGCGCTCGCCCTGGCGGACGGTGACCGTGACGCCCGCAGCCTCCTTCTTACTTTCAAGGCGGACTTTGCCCTTGATGCCGCCGGTGCTGCGGTCCTGTGCGAACGACGCCGCGGCGGCGGCGAGCAGGATGACGGCGAGGGCCGCGGCAATCGTTTTCGTTCTCTTCATAACTGCTCTTTCGGTATTGATGATTTTCGCACGAGAGCGAATCAGACTTATGTGTGCATTATAGCACGCGCGGGGAGGATTATATTGCACCTTGATTGATGCCCCGCGCGACGTTCGGTGTTGCCCGAAAGTGATGTTACAATCCGGCCCGAAGACGGGCGCGGCCGCTAAGCTGTCCGGCTCGTCTAATCTCCCGCGGCGCTTTTTTCCATATGTTCCCTTCGACCCGACGGCTAAAGCTCCCTTTCCGTGACCGCCTTCTTCGAGCGCCGGCCCTGCTCTGTTGCCTACTGCTGCTCGGGGTTTGCGCGCTCAATGCTTCGCCGTGCTTCGCGCAGGAGGAAGAGCCTCCGCCTCCGCCGGAGCAGAAACAGCGGCCGCGCCGCGTGCTCCCCCCAGAGCCGCAGGCGGAGCCGGACGACGTGCTCCGCATTGACACGGACCTGGTGACGGTTGACGTGACGGTGACGGACGCGGCGGGCGAGCCCGTCAAAAATCTGCGCGCCGAAGACTTCAAGCTCTACGACGATGAGACGGAGCGACAGATCTCTTTCTACAACGTGGAGAAGCGTGCGGGCAGCGAGCGCCCCGTGGCAATCGTCTTCGCCCTGGACGTTTCGGGCAGCATGACCGCCGAAGAGATCGACCGGCTGCAACGCGCGATGAACGTTTTCACAAAGCGGCTGGCGGCCGACCGCTCGTCCGTCTTCGCCGTCATGACTTTCGGGATGAGCGTCAAGACGCTGCAAAGCTTCACGGCGGACCAGCAAAAGCTTGAGCGCACTTTCGCGCGTCTCTCGACGGAGCCGAACGGGCTCTCGACTCACACTTACGACGCGGTGGACGACGCCGTGAGGCTCCTGGTGCGCCAGGCCCCGCGCACGCGCGGGCGGCGTTTGATGAAGCGCGCCGTGATCGTCGTCACGGACGGCTTCCCCGTCGGCGACACGGTCGCCCCGCGGACGGTCATAGAGCGTGCCAACGCGGCGGACGTGAGCGTCTACACGGTGGTGCTGCCTTCGTTCTCCAGAATGCTGGCCTCGACCGAGCGCCAGCCCTTGCCGACGCCGCTCGACGTGAGCGGCCTGGCGGAGAAGACGGGCGGGACCAGCGTCTACGCGACCGACAGGGATTTCGAGCCGCTCTTCCGCGCGCTGGCCGAAGAGGTCACGTCCGCTTACGTCCTGGCCTTCTACCCGCCCGAAGAAAAACGCCGCGACGGCCGCTTCCACACCATCCGCGTCGAAGCGCCGCGCGGCCTCACCGTCCGCCAGAGTCGCACAGGATATAAGAGCAGTGATAAGTGATGAGTGATAAGTGATAAGAAAAAGCAATCGTCTTTACTTATCACTTATCACTTATCACTTATCACTGTTTTTAATACTCGTCTTCTTCCTCGTCTTCTTCGCCGTAGTCTTCTTCGACGATGTCCAGTTCGACGGGGTCGAGCCCGACAATCTCCAACTCGGTCCCGCACTCCTCGCACGCGACCATGTCACCTTTGTCCGCGTCGGTATCAACGTGGACATCCGCATCGCATTCAGGGCATGTTCCGGTCGGCACTTCTCTCTACCTCCGCGCTGATGATGACGTAGAGGCACACCCTTTCGGAATTCGGGGGGAGAACCTCCACCATGTTGTTACGGTAGAACCGCGCCCAATCTAACCGCGCTCGCCGGATTTTGCAACATTCTTTTTCGGGGGATAACCGTCCTGGCACAAAGACACAAAAAAGAGAGGTTTAGAGCCCTCTGGATTTCAACGCCTCTGTGCCAGAATTGGCGCGCCCGCCGCCGGAAGCGCAAGCGAATTGAGAAGTCTCGCAGGATGAGCGGAGCTAAGCGGCCACCGCCGCGTGAATCGCCCGGATGCGTGCGACGAGTTGCGGCAAGTCTTGCGACGTGTAGACGGGTAGATTGTTCAGCAGGCCCGCGTCGGCCGAGGTCTGACGCCACGCCGCGAACTGCTCGCGCGCGGAGGCGGGGCCTTCTTCGCCGCCGAATAGATAGAGGGCGGAGGTTTTCGCCAGCGCGCGGCGGGCAGAGGGTTTGACATGGCCGCCCGCGGGGCGCGCGGCCATCAGGGCGAAATCCACGTCCGTGTGTTGCAGGAAGCTCGTGCCCTCCACGAAGACTCCGCCCGCGCGCACGCGTTCGAGCGCGAGGCGGATTCCCTCTTCGACCTGCTTGTCTGTCACTATCAGCCAGTGCACGTTCGAAGCCCCCGCGTCCCAATAACGCCCTGTGTCTTTACCCGGCGTGTAAGTCTCCGCGCGCCCCGAGCGTATGAGGGGTTCGTCGCTGAGCAGGTGGCTGACGCAGCAGGCGTGTGGGTCCTTGCCGCACGAACGATAGTGCCCGCGCGTAATCTTGATGGCCTCCCATTCGGGGAAGGCGCGCAGCAGATCACAGAGCAGCGTCGTCTTGCCCGCGTCCGAAGAGAAACCGCTGATGGCGACTGTGGTCCGAGTCATAACTGTTTACCGTATTGTACAAAACCGGGCTTTATGCTACTACCGTTGGACGAAAGAAATCCACGACGAAAGGAATCCGTTCATGTTCCGGCGACCATCACGTCTAATTTTCCTCTTCGTTCTCCTCAGCCTCGCGCCTCTCGCGCAGGCACAGACCACCGAAGCGCAGCTCAAGGAGATTGACGACTACGCGACGAAGGCCATGAAGGACTGGAATGTTCCGGGCTTCGCCATCGCGATTGTCAAAGACGACCGCGTGGTCTTCGCCAAAGGTTACGGCGTGCGCGAGCTGGGCAAGCCCGCGCCAATTGACGAGCACACGCTTTTCGCCATCGCCTCGAACACCAAAGCCTTCACGGCGGCCGCGCTCGCCATTCTGGTTGACGAAGGCAAAGTGAAATGGGACGACCCCGTAACGAAGTACCTGCCGGAGTTTCAGCTCTACGATCCATACGTCACGCGCGAGATGACGCTGCGCGACCTTTTGAGCCACCGCAGCGGCCTGGCGACCTTCGGCGGCGACCTGCTCTGGTACGAATCCAGCTACGACCGCAAGGAAATCCTGCGCCGCATACGTTACTTGAAACCGACCTCAAGCTTCCGCAGCCGCTACGGCTACCAGAACATCATGTTCCTGGCCGCGGGCGAGGTGGTCGCGGCCGTGACGGGCAAGAGTTGGGACGAGTTTGTCAGGGAGCGCTTCTTCGTCCCGCTCAAGATGACCATGACGCAGACGAGCGTCAGCAAGTTTAAGCCGGGCGACAACGTGGCGACGCCGCACAACGAGGTGGACGGCCAGTTGCGCGTCATACGGTACGGCATGGTTGACGGGGCGGGCGGCGCGGCGGCCATCAACTCGAACGTCGCGGAAATGGCACAGTGGATCAGGCTCCAACTCGGCCGCGGCAAATATGAAGGCAAGCAGTTTTTCAGCCCGGCGGCCGCGCGCGAGATGTGGTCGCCGCACACCATCATCCCCATCAGCGAGCAGGGCGAGAAATTTAACCCGACGCGCCACTTTAACACTTACGGGCTCGGCTGGGTTCTGAGCGACTACCACGGGCGCAAAGTCGCCGCGCACAGCGGCGGCCTGGACGGGATGATTTCGCAGGTTGCGATGATGCCGGAGGAGAAGCTGGGCGTCGTCGTTTTGAGTAACAGCGAGACGGCGCTGCCGTCTTTCATGGTGAATAAAATCTTCGACGTGTTTCTGGGAGTCCCGCCGAGGGATTGGAGCGCGGAGTTGTTGGCGCGAACGAAGGCCGCGAAGGAGGCCGAGAAAGGCGAGGAGCAGAAGCTGGAGGCCGAGCGCGCGAAGGACACCAAGCCTTCGTTGGCGCTCGAAAAATACGCTGGCACTTACACGGGCTCGATGTACGGCGACGCGAAGGTCGCGCCGGAGAACGGCAAGCTCGTGTTACGTCTCGCGCCCTCGCCGAACTTCGTCGGCGACCTGGAGCACTGGCAGTACGACACCTTCCGCGTCAAGTGGCGCGATTCAATCGTCTATCCCTTCCCCAAAGGCTTCGTCACCTTCACGCTCGACGCGCGCGGCCAGGTGGACGAGATGAAGATAGACGTGCCGAACCCGGATTTTGATTTCAAGGAGTTGGAATTCAAGCGCGCGCAGGAAGCGATGAAAGCCGCGAGGTAGCGCGTTTAGTTTCCACTTCAGGAACGCCCCTCGTCGCTCGCGGGGGGCGTCTCCCCGAGCAGGCGCAGCATGTCCGGCCTGTCTTTAACCAGCAGGTAAACCACGCTCCGCAGCCGGCTCACCTCCGCCTCCACGCGGTCGAGCCTCACGCGAATCGCGCGCTCGATGGAGTCAAGCCGCATGTGTACCTGCTCGATGTCGCCACGGACAGTCGTAATCTCAACTTCCAACTTAGTCGTCAAGCGCTCCTCAAGCTGAGCGAGATCACTCTTCGTCGCCATCTGGTCACGTATGGTTTCGACTTGGCCGCCGAGATATCCTACCTGATCACGTAAAGACTCAAGATCGCTCTTGGTAACCATTTTCTCAAGATCGCCCTTGGTAGCCATCTGCTTGAGGTCGCTTTTGGTCGCCATCTGCTCGCTCATGCTCTGGACCTTAGCGGCGATGAGTTGATCAGGTTGTTATTTTCAGGCTCTTGGTCACTCATGGTTTGCTCCTATAGTAACACAGGTTGAGAATTGCTGCTCAGACTGTCTGTCTTTCTTTCGCTAACATCCGGCACACTTCGAAGCTGCCCGCCGCGCGTTGCGGCGGGAGATGAAGTAATGCGAGGTCCTAACAAAAGCTCAACGGGCCGCGACGCCGGCTAGCGCTTCCAGACGCTTGCGAGCCTGCTCCGCTTCGGGGCTGCGCGGGTGGCGGCGCAGGATTTCGCGCCACGCCGCGCCGTCGTAATGAAACTGTTTGGCCGAGCGGTCGAAGATGAAAGCGATGCCCTGCCTTCTGTAGCGGTCTAATCCGTTGAAGTTGAGGAAGTAGCTGAAGACGGGTGCGCCGCCGGCCGCCATCTCTTTCTCGTCGAGACGGCGCGCGGCGTCGCGCGACAGTTTCACTGCGCTCCTTTCCGCCTCTTGGCCCAAAAGCAGGAGCACAGCCGGACGTAATTGCGAGCGCGGGAACACGTCCAGGAAGATGCGTGCGCGGACCAGCCGGTCGAAGTCCTCCGAACTCTGAATCAGCCGCAGCAGGCGCGCGTCGTCCTCCCTGCGCGACGGCGAGACGACGGCTTCGCTCTGAATCCAGCCGCCGGTCCTGCGGGTCACCATTACGCGGTAGAAGGTCACGCCGTCGGGCGAGCGCTTCACGCCGCGTATGGCGACCGCGCGACCGCGGCTCATTCTCTGCAAGAGATTCGCCGAAAGGTCCGGCCCGTCGCGCAGCGCCGCGAGCCTTTCGTCAACGACGACGGCGCGTTGCCCACCCTCCGGCGCGCGCCGCTGCTGCGCGCTGGCCGCCGCGGCGTGGAATAGCAGACAGACTGAGAATGCGAGAAGTTTAGTCTTCGAGCGGTGAAGAGACATAGCCCTGCCTCCGTTTTTTGAGAGGGTGGAGGTTGATTCAAGCGACGTGCCCGTCAGGGTGGGGCGCGCTGGGTGCGTTAACGCGGCGCGCGGCGACGGGTCGCTGTTGACAGGGTGGACAGTTTCACGCGGGCCTCCGCGGCCAGGATACGGTCCGCCGCGCCCGCGTGGTGAAAATGGCAGATGGCGATGGCGAGCGCGTCGGCCGCGTCGTGCGGCTCTGGCACACTCTTGAGCGAAAGCAGCACGCGCACCATCTCCTGAACCTGGTGCTTCTCGGCGTTGCCGTAGCCGACGACCGTCTGCTTGACGAGGCGCGGGCTGTACTCGTGAATCTCAACTCCCGCGCGCTCGGCGGCGACGAGCAGAACGCCGCGCACCTGGCCCAGTTTGAGCGCGACCTTGACGTTGGTCGCGTAGAAAGCCTCCTCGACCGAGCAGGCTTCGGGCCTGTGCTTCGCGATGACGGCCTCTATGCCGTCACTGATTTTCAAGAGCCGCGCCGAAAAGCGCTCGCGCGGCGAGGCTTTAATAGTCCCGTATTCGACAAGCCTGTAGCGCCTCGCCTCGCCCTCGACCACGCCCCAGCCTGTCGTCTCGCTGCCCGGATCAATTCCTAAAACGCGCACGATAATAAAGTAAAAAGGTAAAAGGAAAAAGTTAGGACAGAAACTGTTTCTGAATATCAGGTGGAAGCGTGTCCCCCTTTTTCCTTTTACCTTCTGCCTTCCTCTATTCCATGTCGGCTTCGCTGATGTCGAAGTTGGCGGAGACTTTCTGCACGTCGTCGTGGTCTTCCAGTGCCTCCATCAGCTTGAGCATCTGTTTGGCCTCGTTGCCTTCGAGTTTTTTGTATTCTTTGGGGACCATCTCGACTTCGGCGACCTGCGGCTCGACGCCAGCGCTTTTGACGGCCGTGAGCACGGCGTCGAAGTCCGAGGGGGCCGTGATGATCTCGAAGTTGTCTACGTCGTCGCGCAGGTCTTCCGCGCCCGCGTCCGTCACTATCTCGAACAACTCGTCCTCGGACTTGGCCTCCTTGCCGACGACGATGTAACCCTTCTTCTCGAAAATCCAGCCGACCGCACCGCTGGTCGCCAGGTTGCCGCCGTTCTTCGAGAAGATGTGACGAATCTCCGCCACGGTGCGGTTGCGGTTGTCCGTCATGGAGTCCACCATCACGGCCACGCCGCCCGGCCCGTAGCCCTCGTAAGTTATCTCATCGTAGGTGACGCCTTCCTCCGCGCCCGTCCCCCGCCGGATGGCACGGTCAATCGTGTCGTTGGGCATGTTCGCGCCCTTGGCGTCCGAGACGGCCTTACGAAGGCGCGCGTTGGCGTTCACGTCGCCGCCGCCCGTGCGCGCCGCGACCTGGATTTCCTTAATCAGCTTCGTGAACAGCTTGCCGCGCTTGGCGTCGAGCGCGCCCTTCTTATGTTTAATGGTGTGCCACTTCGAATGTCCAGACATCTGGTAAGGTTCCTTCGGCGAAAGATTTTATGATTGATGCGGGGAAGAAATATATGAAAAACAGGAGGAAAGAACAAGTGATGAGTGATAAGTGATAAGTGATGAGTAAAAGCGACTGCCTTTACTTATCACTTATCACTCATCACTTATCACTGCTTTTAGTTGACCTGGCCGTAAGGCGTGAGTTGTTCCGCGACCTTGCTCTTGTCGCCGACGACGACGAGCGTCATCTTGTCGCTCAAGAGGTAGGTCTGGGCGATGCGCTGCACGTCCTTCGGCGTGACGGCGAAGACGTTCTGGACGTAGGTGGTCAGGTATTTTTCGTCCAGCCCGTGTAGGTCAAGGAAGGCGAGCTGATTAATCACGCCCTGGCGCGAGGAGTTTTGCAGGACGAAGATGCCCGCCATGTAGTTCTTGATTCCCTGCAACTCCGCTTCGGTCGGCGGCTCTTTTTGCAGCCGGTCAATCTCGAAGAAGATCTCCTTGAGCGAAGGGCCTGTGACGGCCGTCGTCACGTCCGCGACCTCGACCCAGTAGGCGTCGCGGTAGCGCGCCGAGTGCTGGCTAAACGGCGAGTAGGTGTAGCCCTTGGCCTCGCGTATGTTCGCGGTGATGCGCGAGCCGAAGGAGCCGCCGAGCAGCGAGTTCATCACCTGAAAGGCGATGTAGTCGTTGTGCCCCGGCGCGATGACCGGCAGGCCCACGTAGATGGTTGACTGCTGCGCGCCCGGACGGTCAATCAGAGTGAGCGAGCGCGCGGCGACCGGCTTCGGGATGTTCTCGACGGGCGCGCTGCCGGGAGCCCAGCCCTCGAAAGCCTGCGTGATGGACTTCTTCATCGCGGCCGGGTCGAAGCGGCCTGCGACGTAGAGGCTGGTGCGCGCGGCCCCGTAGTTCTCCTTATAAAACTTCTGCACGTCCTCGATGGTGAAGCGGTTGACCATCTCCTCGGTCGGGAAGATGCGGCCGTAAGGGTGGTTCGGGTAGAGCAACTGGCGGAAACGCTCGTTGGCTATCGGGCCGGGCTGAGTCTTGCTGATGGTCAACTGACGCAGGCGGTCGTTCTTCAGGCGCGCGAGTTCCGAGCCAGGCAGGAGCGGGTGCTGTGC
Source organism: uncultured Acidobacteriota bacterium (assembly GCA_963711585.1). Classification (GTDB taxonomy): domain Bacteria; phylum Acidobacteriota; class Blastocatellia; order Pyrinomonadales; family Pyrinomonadaceae; genus QHXM01. The sequence continues at coordinate 644,417 of CAVQEU010000009.1, forward strand.
CACGTCGGCAATCAGGCCGACGAGTTCCGGGCCGAACTCCGAGAGAACGTCGCCGCCGATGGTCGTCGTGTCGGCGCCGACGCCGACGTTGATGCCGCCGCCCATGCGCGCGGCTTCCTGTGCCAATTGCTCGGCCGTGCGCGTGGCGGTTCCTTCCTTGAGCATGCTGCCCGTGATGTTGGCGAGCCAGGTCTGCTCAGCAGTTTCGTTCAGGTTGCCCGCGCGGACGACGGCCGTGACCGTCACCTTCGGCACGGTGCCGTAAGGCACGAGCGTGACGCGCATGCCGTTCTTCAGCGTAAAGGTGTCCTTCTTCGGGAGCGTGAAGGGCTTCGGCGTGCCGCCTGCGGGCGGCTGCTCCTTCTGCTGCTCCTTCGGCTTCTCCTGTCCGAGCGTCGCAAGAGGCCCGCAGACGAGTCCGGCGACGAGGACGAAAACGATCATCAAATGTTTCTTCATCTTCAATTCTCCATCTCTCATGTGAAGAGCGCGAGGGTCGCCGGGGCTACTTGCCGGCGGCTGCGGGCTCAATCGTCAGAACAGTGCGGTTCGTCTTGCGCAGGTATTCGCGCGCCGTCTTTTGCAGCAACTCGGGCGTGACCTTGCGAAACTCCGCTTCGAGCGTGTTGATGCGCTCCGGCTTGTCGTCGAAGAGCGCGAAGCTCGACAAGAGGTCTGCGCGGCCGAAGCCGTTGAACTGCGTCAGCGCGTCGTAGAAGCCAGAGCGCAGCTTAACCAGCGCGCGGTCCAGCGTCGCCTTATCAATGGGCTTCGTCTGCACGCCCTCTATGACCGTGTCCACGGCCGACAGAATCTCGTCCGGCGTCTTGCCATTGTCGTGGAAGAGGTAGCCCATCCAGAGCATAGGCCCGTTATAGTTGAACATGTTGCCAAGCAGGTTGATGCCGCCGGGGACGTTCGCCGCCAGGCCGCGCTTCTTGACCAACTCCTGGTGAAGCAAACTGTCTTCGCCCTGAAGCAGAATCTGGTCGAGCAATCCCATCGCGTAAAACTCGGGCGAGTTGCGCTCGGGCATGTGGTAGGCGAAGGCTATGGCCGGGCGCTTGGCGAGCGGGTCTTTCTTGGAGGAGCGCTTCTCCTGCTCCTGCTTCGGCTCCGCGAGGTCGGGCGTCGCGGGCTGCTTGACCGCGGGGATGCTGGTGAAATACTTCTCGATGAACTTGCGCGCCTGTGCCACGTCGAAGTCGCCGACGACCGTCAGCACGGCGTTGTTCGGCGCGTAATAGGTGTTGAAGAAGTCCTGCACGTCCTTGAGCGTCGCGGCTTCGAGGTCTTTCAGCTCGCCGTAAAAGTTGTGCGCGTTATACCAGTTCGTGTTGGCATACTGCGGCATGTCGAGCCAGGGGAAGCCGCCGTAAGGCGTGTTGAGGACGTTGACCTTGACCTCGTTGCTGACCACACCCTGCTGGTTCTTCAGATTCTCCTCGGTAATGGCGAGGCCCTTCATGCGGTCGGCCTCGGCCCAGAGCGCCGTCTCCAGCTTGTGCGCGGGCATGATCTCGAAGTAGTTGGTGAAGTCGAAGCGGGTCGAGCCGTTGAGGACGCCCCCGTTCTGCTGCACCATCTTGATGAACTCCATCTTGCCCAGATTCTGCGAGCCCTGAAACATCATGTGCTCGAAGAGGTGAGCGAAGCCGGTGCGGTCCTTCGGCTCGATGCGGAAGCCGATCTTGTAGTAGACGGCGACAGCCACGGTCGGCGCGGTCTGGTCTGGCGAGAGCACGACGCGGAGCCCGTTCGGGAGTTTGAAATAAGTGACCGGGACGCTGAAAGTCTCCGGCGGCGGTGTCGCGGCCCAGGCACTCTGGACGGCAGAGAGGGCGAGCGTGAAGCCGAGCGCTGCGGAAACCAGCCGGCGAAAATTAATCTTCATAGAACCTCCATCTGAAATTTTAAGGCGAGGACTTTAAAAAGTTCCCTGCCCGTCGGCACGGGCGTACTGCTAGAGAGTCAGCCACCCGCATTAGTTTTCTGGGAAATCTTCAGGCGCGACGAACGGCGCGAAGGCCCCCGCCCCGCTCGCAGGCCGCCCGCCGAAAACTTTAATCGTATCCCTTGGGCTTGTGGCTCTGGTTTCGCGTGGGAAGGAGTCGCGCTTCGTTTCGTCTCTTCCATGTACGCCAACAACGGCAATTAGTTCCCTCCCCAATTGCCGAAAGAAATCGCGTAAAACAAAAACTGTAGGGGCAGGACTTGTCCCTGCCCGTCCTGTTACGCCAGCATCCGGGCAGGGACAAGCCCTGCCCCTACAGTTTCGCCATTAAGCTTCTTCTCCAAGTTGTTCGAGCCGCTCGCGCGTCGCGTTCACGACCCGAACCTGCTTGAGCTTGGAGGCGTGGCCGCTTGTGATCTCCACGTCGCGCGCCGCCACACCGAGGGCGCGCGCCAGCGTCCGCACCAATTCTTCGTTCGCCGCGCCGTCCACGGGGGGCGCGGCCACGCGCACGCGCAAGTGCCCCGCCGTGCTCGCCCGCCACGCCGCTCCGCGAGGCGCGCGGCACGACGCGCACCGTGAAAAGAAGCGCGCCGTCGCGTTCGGAACATTGAATCAACAGACGGCCCCTTCCGGGAGTCGCGCGAGACGCGCGCGGCCCTCCCTTCAGCGTATGAGCGTTCCCACAATGGCCTGCTGAAACAGGCGTATGAGCAGCAGCACGACGATGGGGGAGATGTCGAACATTCCGAGCGGCGGAATCAAGCGACGAAATGGTCCGAGTACCGGCTCGGTCACACGAATCAGGAAACGCAACACGCGGTTGACGGAGCTGACGCCCCACGAAAAAACTATCCGCATGAAGATCAGCAGCGAGAAGACGGCCAGCAGTCCGTAAAGCACAAAACCGACCAGCGAGATGACCGCCCCTCGCTGCAAACTCCCGGTGATGCCGTCTAAAGTAAAGAGCACGGCCGCGACGAGTTGGACGGCGAACCAGCCCAGGAGGACGGCAATCAGGATGGTCAGCAGCGGGGCCAGCTTCGGCTCAAGGCCAGACCTCACCAACCCGCGCCTGACCGGGTTGACGAACGGGTCCGTCAGGCTGCGGACGGTGCGCGCCGTCCAACCGAACGGGTTGAGGTCCGCGTAGTTCACCAGCGTGCGTATCAATATCAACGCCACGAGCAGCAGGATGGTGGCCGCCACCGCGTACCAGAAGAACTCATAAATTTGATCGAAAATATTCATCAGTAAAACTCAGAAATTGTTTTCAACCGGAAGCGATTCTCTGACTCAAATCCCCCGGCTCCTTCTCTCGCCGAAGATCGCCGTCCCGACGCGCACGATGGTCGCGCCCTCCTCTATCGCCACTTCGTAATCGTGGCTCATGCCCATCGAAAGCTCGCCTTGCGCCGCGCCGAAACTCCCACTCTCCTTGAGCCGGTCGCGCAGCTCACGCAGCCTGCGAAAGTAGGGGCGCACCGGCTCCGTGTCCTCGAAAAAGGGCGGGAGCGCCATCAGCCCCTTGAGCCTCAGACGCCGGCACGCGACGATTGTTTCCGCCAGCTCATTCAAATCGTCCTCGCTCACCCCGGACTTGGTCGCCTCGTCTCCGAGGTCAACCTGAATCAGCACGGGCAACTCATCCCGCTCCGTCTCTTCGCACAAACGGTCTAGGCGCTGTGCCAGCGCAACGGAGTCCAGCGAGTGAATCAAGTCAAAGAGCTGTACGGCGCGGCGCGCCTTGTTCGCCTGCAAGTGACCTATGAGATGCCAGCGGACGCTCCCGCGCCCCAACTCTTGTATCTTCGCGTCGGCCTCCTGAACGCGGTTCTCGCCGAGGTCCGTGACGCCCGCACTGATGGCACGCCGCAGCAATTCGGGCGGGTGCGTTTTGCTGACGGCGATTAATCGGACTTCCGCCGGGTCGCGCCCGACCTTGCGCGCGCTCCGCTCGATCCGGCGGCGAACCATCGCCAAACGCTCGCGCAACTCGTCAGAACCTGGCGCTACTGTGTCGGACATTCTTGTTCGGGCGACCAAAAGAGAAATTCAACTATAACAATCACGCGACTGAGGCCGCAACCGCGCCGCCGGGAGACGTTCGGGGCGACATTCCTGGGCGGCCCTGAGCGGTTTATACGCCTGCTTGACACGTTTTCGCCGCGTCCGTAATATTCAAACACCAGTTAATGAGCGGATGTGGCGAAACTGGCAGACGCGCAGGTCTCAGAAGCCTGTGGTAGCGATACCGTGGTGGTTCAAATCCACTCATCCGCATGCCATCATTTTTTGATTCATGACGGAGAGGCGAGTCGAACGGCTCGCCTCTTTTTTCTTTCCGCACGCAGCCGTTTTCTAACCAGCTTTTGGATGAATTCCCGAATGTCGTAGCAACGAAGAGTCGTTAACCGTTCTGGGCCAGAACTTTTCACCCGCCGTCAAAATTTTTCGGAACTTTTTTCCCTAACGAGCGAATAACTAAGTGCCGCACAAGTGTACCTAGCGGCGCTACGCTTCGACATTGAAGGAAGGAAAGATGAACAGAAACGCTGTGGCCTTAAAGCCTTTGAGAAAATCCGTGCGGCGGCTGCGACCGCTGGCGCGCGCGCGCGGGTTCGATGAATCTCCGCAGATCGCGGAGAGGGTTCAAGAGCTGAAAGATTTGGCGTTGACTCTGCTCAAGGAGACGCAATCGCTTGAGCGCGAGACGCTGCTCTCGGAGTTGTCAGGGCCGCAGGGGCCGCACCGGCTGGATATTGAGAACGGCATCAAGCTGGACGATGCCGTCCGCCAATTCGAGTCGGGCATCATACAGCAGGCGCTGCTCATCACGGGCGGCAACCAGGCGCGCGCCGCGCGACTGCTTGGCATCAAAGCCAACACCCTCAATTACAAGGTAAAGATTTACAACCTCTGAAAAGTTTTTTGCAGGCTCAGTTGACGGCGTCCGACATGCCCTCGGTCGCCTGCGCCGCCTGCGCGTCCGCGACCATGAGCGGCTGCTCGTCAAAGAGCGTCGAGTTGACGAGCGTCTGCACCCAGTATTGGCCCGCGACAGGGAAGGTCACGTTGACGAAGAAGCTGATGTTGTCGGCGAAGCCGCCGGGCGCGATCTCGAACGGCGTGGGCTGTGAGACGACGACAGGCTGCTGGCGGTCAGGCGTCAGGATTCTCACCTCCGACAAATGCGTCCCCTCGCCGCGCCAGTGGTTGATGACCGCGAACTTAATCAGCGACACGGGAAGCTGCTGCACCATGATGTTCTGAAACACGCCCATCAAAGAGAGCTTGTTGCCGACCTCCAAACGCACGTCGTCGCAAAAGAGCGTGTAAATGAGTTCTAACTTTTTCTTTCCTTCTTCCGCAGCCATCATCACCTCCCGTAGTGAATCCCAGTTTCGTAACTTTCCTAGCCGAGTAGCTCCCTGAGGGCCGCCTCGTCTATCACGCGCAGGCCGAGCGAGCGAGCCTTGTCCAACTTCGAGCCGGCCTCTTCGCCCGCGACGACGTAATCGGTCTTCTTACTCACGGTGGACGTGACGCGCCCGCCGCGCGCCTCTATCAGCGCCCGCGCCTCGTCGCGCGTCAAGGTTTCGAGCTTCCCCGTCAAGACGAACTGCTTGCCCGCGAAGTTTTCGTCGTGCTCGGCCGAAGCTGCGCCGCCCTCCATCTCCGTCCGCACGCCCGCCGCGCGCAGCCGCTCGCACAAATACAGGTTGCCCGCGTCGTCGAACCAGTCGCGCACACTCTGCGCGACCGTCATCCCGATCTCGTGTATGTCGTCCAACTCCTCGACGGTCGCCTTGCTCAGACGTTCGAGCGAGCGGAAGTGGCGCGCGAGGATGCCGGCCGTGCGCTCGCCGACGTGGCGTATGCCGAGGCCGTAAATCAACTGCGGCAAATCGCGCGTCTTGCTCGCCTCAATCTGTGCCATTAAATTCGACGCGGACTTTTCCGCCATCCGTTCGAGCGCCGCGACCTCTTCCAGCTTGAGCTTGTAAAGGTCGCCTATGTCCGCGACCATCTTCTTCCCGACCAGTTGTTCCACCAACTGCTCGCCCAATCCCTCTATCCGCATCGCGCGGCGCGAGGCGAAGTGGAGCAGCCGCGCCTTGAGTTGCGCGGGGCAGTCGGCGGCCACGCAGCGCGAGACGACTTCGCCCTCGGGGCGTGAGATAACGCCGCCGCACACGGGGCACTTCTTCGGCATACGGAAGCGCTTCTCTTCACCCGTGCGGCGGGATTCGACGACTTTCAAAACTTTCGGGATGATCTCGCCGCTCTTCTCTATCAACACCCAGTCGCCGACCCGCACGTCGAGCCGCCTGATCTCGTCCTCGTTGTGCAGGGTCGCGCGCGAGACAATCGTGCCCGCGAGTTCGACCGGCTCAAGGTTGGCGACGGGCGTGAGCGCGCCCGTCCGGCCCACCTGGACGACGATGGAAAGAATCTGAGTCGTAGCCTGACGCGCGGGGTATTTGTACGCGATGGCCCAGCGCGGCGCTTTCGTCGTCGCCCCGAACTCGTCCTGCAACGCCGTCGAGTTGACCTTGACGACTACGCCGTCAATCTCGTAGCCAAGCTCGTCGCGCCCCTGCTCCATGCGGTTGCAAAACTCAATCACCTCTTCAATCGAAGGACACAGCGCGCGGTGTTCGTTGACGCGGAAGCCCGCGCTTTCGAGCCAGTCGAGCGCCGCCCAGTGCGAGGCGAAAGGCTTGCGCTCCCCCGTGATGACGTCGTAGGCGAACATATCCAGGCGGCGCGCGGCGACGATCTTCGGGTCCAACTGGCGTATGGTCCCCGCGGCCGCGTTGCGCGGGTTGGCGAAGCGCGGCAAGTTTTCTTCCTCACGCTCGCTGTTAATCTTCTCGAAGACGCTCCGCGAAAGGTAAGCCTCGCCGCGCACCTCCACCTCGCGGTGGTCGTCCACGCGCAGCTTCAGCGGGACGCTGCGAATCGTGCGCGCGTTCTGCGTCACGTCCTCGCCCACGCGCCCGTCGCCGCGCGTGACGCCGCGCACGAGCACAGTCGTCTCGTAATGGAGCGAGATCGAGAGCCCGTCAATCTTCAACTCCGCCACGTAATCGAAGGAGCGGCCGTCGGCCAGCCGCCGCACGCGCTCGTCGAACGCGCGCAGGTCTTCGATGTTGTAGCTGTTGTCGAGCGACAGCATCGGGCGGCGGTGAACGTACTCCGCGAACCCTTCGGCGGGCCGCCCGCCCACGCGCTGCGTAGGGCTGTCAGGCGTGACTAACTCTGGGTGCTCTGTTTCCAGTTCCTGCAATCGCGCGAGCAACGCGTCGTACTCGGCGTCGGAGATTTCCGGGTTGTCCTGGACGTAGTAAAGCTCCTCGTGGTGGCGAATCTCTTCGCGCAGGCTCTCAATTTCGCGCCCTGCACTCTGGACGTTGGTCGTCAACTTCCCTCACACCCTTCGCTGTGGATTAACGCTCTCATCATAACCGAACGCGGCCGCGTGGCAAATCTAACCTCTTGAGAGGACGAGCGCGGTCGAGCTTTTGTGGCCGCTGCTTTTCGACTGGCGGACGTGCTGGCCCAGGTTGTGTATGACGCGGCCGAAGAACTTGACGCTCTGTAGGAAGTCTTCGAGGCGTATGTTCTCGTCGGGGCCGTGCGGGTTCGAGCCGGCGTAGCTCGTGCCGAAGGAGACGACGGGGATGGGCGGCGTGGTCGCGCCGCAGATCGCGCCGACGGGGCCGCTCGCAGGGTTGAGCGGGTAGACGACCGCCGGCCCGCCGTAGACTTCGGGCGCGGCCTCTATGGCGGCGCGCGCGACCGCGGACTGTGACGAAGACTTGATGACGGGCGCGCTGCCCAGCTCTATGACCTCCACGTCCTTGAAGCCGCGCACGTCCAGGTGCTCGCGCAGGAGGCGTACGACTCCCGCGGGCGTCAGGTCGGGGACTAAGCGAAAGTCCAGGCGGGCCATTGCGTAGCTGGGGAGCACGGTCTTCGGCCCGGCCTCCGTGTGCCCGGTCTGAATCCCGCAGATGGTGCAGGTCGGCCCGAAGATGTGCTCTTTGACCAGCGAGCTTCCGCGCATCCCGCGCACCCAGTGGCTGATGCGAAACTCGCGCTTGAGGCCCGCCTCGTCCAGCTCTATCTCCTTCAAGGCCCCGGCGTCCTCAGGCTCTATGGGCGCGACGGCCGACGAGAAGCCGTCAATCGTGATGACCCCTTTGGGAGAGGTGACGGTCGCGAGCGCCTGCACGAGACGCCACGCAGGATTTGGCACAATCGCGCCCCACTTCGAGTGCAGGTCCGTGCGCGCGCCGTGCACGCGCAGCTCTATGAAAGTGATGCCCTTGAAGCCGAGGCTGATGACGAAGCGCTCCTGCGTGTCCTTGTTGCCTTCCTCCCAGATGCAGCCCTCGGCGTTGAGCAGGTCGGCGTTCTCCGCCGTGAAGCGGTATAGGCTGGGGCTGCCGATGCCGGCCTCGCCCTCGACGATGAAGCGCAGGCAGACGGGCAGCTTGCCGAAAGTCTTCTGATAGGCTTCGACCGCCGCGAGGCGCGCGACCAGATCACCCTTGCTGTTGGCGGAGCCGCGCGCGTAGAGTTTGCCGCCCTTGACCTCGGCGGCGAACGGCCCCGAAGACCAGCTCGTCAACTGGCCCACCGGCGCGACATCGTAATGGCCGTAAACCAGAAAGCAGTGCGAGCCGGCCCCGCACTCGCCGAAGATAATCGGGAACCCGCTGCCGATCTTGAAGGCGCGCGTGCCAGCGCCGGAGCGCTGCATCAATTTCTCGACCGCCTCGGCCATCGCGCGCATCCCCGTCCCGCGCGCCGCCACCGACGGCATACGGCACAACGCCTGTAGCCGCTCCGTGAAGGAACGCGCGTGTCGCTCAACGTAACGGTCGAACCGTGTGAAAGGCATATGAAAAGCAGTGATAAGTGATAAGTAAAAGAAAGAAGGTTTTAACTGATTACTGATTACTGATTACTCATCACTTATCACTTCGTAAAGTTGATATCGAGGGTGCGCGTCGTCGCGTTGGAAGCCGGCGCAGACGAGGCCCGCGTTGAAGGCTTCCTGGAACTCGGCGCGGACGCGCAGTTGCTCGCGGCGCGCTCGGGCCGGGTCGTCGCGGACGAGCGCGGCCCAGTTCGGGGGGATTTCGATAGTCGCGGCGGGCGCGTCTGCTGGTTCGACGGGGCGGCCTTCGGCGAGCAGGTTAACGCGTTCGGAATCCAGTTGCCAGTCGGCGAAGAGACGGTCGCTGTCGAGGCTCGTGTCGTGAGCGGCCTCGCGCGGCATGGTGATGTAGTCCGTGCCGTAGAAGTTGACCGCGTAAGACCTGACGACGACGCCGAGCCGGTTGAGATTGAAGTGCGCGTTGCGCGCCTGCATGGGGTCCCAGGTCCACTTGATGAGCCGCCGTCCCTCGCCGAGTGCGCGCACCCTCTGCGCCCACTTGAGGCGTGCGCCGACGCCGCGGTTCTGGTAAGCGCGCGCGACCGCCATCATGTGCGAGTAGCCTATGACCTCAAGCTCGCCGAGCACGGCGATCATGTGATGCACGAAACCAACCATCTCGCGGCCCGCGAACGCGCCGAGCGTCCAGCCGCCGGCGCGGCGCGTCACTATCAGGTGGCGGCGCGGCGTGATCTCCAAATCCGGCAGCGCGAATGCCTCGCGTTGCAGCTCGATGCAACGGTCGTACTCCTCAATCGTCGCGCAATCGCGGACCTGAATTTCCTCCAGGGGATTCTGGGCCGAAGATTGTTCCATGCGGTTAATCGTAAATCGAAAGCTCGTAAATCGTAAATCGTGAATCGTAAATCGGAGAACGGTTTTTACGATTTACGATTCACGATTTACGATTCACGAGCTCTTACTTTCCTTCGGTCGGCCGGACGGGGAGTTCTATGACGACTTTGAGGCCGCGCTCTTTGGGGCCGGCGAGCGTCACCGTTCCGCCGAGGGCATCTATCAGGCGGCGCGCGATGGCGAGCCCGAGTTCAGTCATACTCGTGGCTTTCTCGCTCGGCGCGTCAATGTCCACCGGCTCGAAGATGCTTGACATGTCGTGTATGGGCTCGCCGTCGTCCTCGACGATGATCTGTAAGCGCGAAGGCTGACGGCTCTCCGCGTGGACGCGTATGGACGCACCCTCAGGGCTGCGGCTGATGGCGTGTGCGAAGAAATTGTAGAGCACCTGGCGAAGTTTTCCTTCGTCCGAGACTATGGAGGGGAGGTCCGTGGCCGGCTCGCAGACGATCTCCACCTGACGCTTCTCGGCGAGACGCGCGACCGCCGTGCACGACTCGCGCAACACTTCGCGCAGGGAGAACTCGTGCAGGAAAAGCTCGGACTGCCCGGCCTCAAGCCGCGAGAGGTCAACGAGCTGAGTCAGGCGCGTTTGCAGTTGCAGCCCCGAGGCTTGAATTTTTTCGCAGAAGCGGCGCTGCGCGTCGGTCAGCGTCTCGTGGTCGAGCATGATCTCCGCGAAGCCCAGGATGGAGGTCAAAGGCGTGCGCAACTCGTGCGACATGCGTTGGAGAAAGAGCGAGCGGTAATGGGCCACGCGACGCAACTCGCGGTTGGCCTCCTCGAACGCGTAGCTCTGCTGCTTCAATTCGTCCACGAGCTGTTCGATGCGCTGGTGCTGCTCGCGCAGGGCTTCGGCGCGGCGCGCGTTGCCGACGCCGATGACCACAGGGGCGGCGCTGAAGCGCAGCCCGTTCATCGCCGCGCGTAGTCGTTCCGGGTAGAAGCTGACGGCGACGAGCGCGCCGACGACCATCCCGCGCGCGTGAATTGGCACAGCCGCACCCGCGCGCAGCCCCGCGCTTTCGAGCGCGCGGCACAGTTGCCCCTTATCCTTGCCGGCCTCTCCGTTGCCGTTCTCGTCCAAATACGTTTGCAGCTCACTACCTTTGCGCTCGACCGCCGCGGCAAACTGTGCGCCGGCGGCCCGCGCTTTCTCTTCGTCCAGATGCTCGTGCGTGTGGACGGCACTCTCGCGCAGAAGACCTCCCTCGTCGCGCAGATAGATGACGATGCAGCACAAATCCCAATGTCGGAGGAGCATGTCCGAGAAGGCGGCGCAAACCTGAGAGGGCGTGCTGATGGCGTCGGGCGAGAGGGTCTGCGTGTAGAGCAGGTCTACGATCTCCGCGCTCAGCAAGCGAAAATCCTCCGGGCACACGTCGAGCGCGCTGTTTTCGTCGGCTGTTTTCGGTGGTACACGTCCCGTAATCTGTTCGCTCATCTGCGGCCCACAACGGAGCACCCACGTCTGTCGGGCAGCGCGGGGGATTATCCGGTTTTTCTGAATCTCTTTTGCACTTACTATATGCGCCGCCCGCACGACTGTCAAAGGCAGTGGTCGGAAAAAAGTGGTCAGTAGTCAGTGGTCAGTGGTCAGTTAAAAAGAAAAACCATTGATGGCCTCGGAGGTCAGTTTTGGCACAACTGCGTGCCGCCATTCCTTAACTGGACGACTGAACACTGACTACTGACCACTGTCTTTTGCCGTGCGCGTGCGCTATCATGCCGTGAGGGTCGAGGGGGCCTCCCGCCACCACACGAGCGCGTTAGAATGAAGATTATTGAGGCCGGAGGCTCGTCCCGCAAACTGAGCGCATGGCTGGTCAATTACAGAAGCACCCACTGGCGGAGCTGGTACGCGAAATCTCTAGCGAAAGTTTGTCGGGCGCTGTGCGGCTGTCGCGCGAACGCGCCAAGGCGGTCGTCTATTTCGACGCGGGCGAGGTGGTCTACGCCGCCTCCAACCTGCGCGCTTACCGTTTCAGTTCCTGCGCGCGCCGCTGGAATCTTCTGACCGAGGCGCAGCTCGCGAGCGTAGGGGAAACTACTCCCGACCTTGAGGCCGGCGCTGCGCTACTCGCGTCCGGTACGCTGAGCCGTGAAGCGCTCGACGCGTTGACGACGCGCCAGGTTTCCGAGTTGCTCTGTCACGCGCTCCTCTGGACCGAGGGGCACTGGGATTTCGACCCGCGCGTGCGCCTCGCGGGGGAAGTCCGCGCGAGCGTCAACGTGAAGGCGCTCCTGGCCGAGAGCGCGCGCCGCCTGCCGCCGCGCTTCGTCGCCGCGAGGCTCGCCGACCAGAAAGAGATGCTTCGCCCCGAAACTCAAATGCCCGACGACATCAACCTCCTGCCGGTCGAAGCCTTCGTGCTCTCGCGCGTTGACGCGCCACTCAGCGTGCGCGACCTGGTGATCGTCTGCGGCCTCCCCGAAGAAGAGACATTGCGCGCCGCCTACACGCTCGCGCTCGGAGGGTTCCTGCGCCGCGAGCATTGGCCGCAGGCGCTGACGGACGAAGAGAAATCCAGGGCGCACGCGCTCGAATCCGCGCAAGCGAAGCCGGCGCAGCCCGCCGCGCCCGAGCCGAAGGTCGAGCCGGAGATAACGACGCCACAGCCTACAGCGCCCGCCCCCGAAGAGAAACGTGAAGAGAAACGCTCCGAGGAAGTTAAACCCGAAGAGTTGTTCGAGCGCCTGAATCTGGCGGCCAACTATTACCAGATACTCGGCGTCGTCGGCACGGCGAGCGCCGCGGACATCAAGCGCGCGTATCACGGGCTCGCCAAGCGCTTCCACCCCGACCGTTTTCGCAGAGAAGCGGACGCGGCGCTGCTCGCGCGCATCGAGTCGGGGTTCGCCCAGATCGCGCAGGCTTACGAAACGCTCAAGGACTCTTCGTCGCGCGCCACCTACGATTCCAAGATACTCCAACAGGAGGCGGAGAGCCGCCGCGCGCGCTCGGCAGCGCCGGCCCCCGCAGCGCCAGCCCACGGGCCGTCCGCCGCGACGCCGTCGTTTCGGGCCAAAGAAAAATTTCAGCAGGGACTTGTCCGCCTTGCAGCAGGGCAACAACGCGTTCGCCATCTCCTCGCTCGGCGAGGCCGCGCGGCTAGACCCGACGCAGCCTCGCTACCGCGCCTACTTCGGGCAAGCCATGGCGAGCGACGAGCGCCTGCGCCGCAGCGCCGAGGCCGAGTTCAAAGCGGCCATCGCGCTCGACGCCAATAACGCGACCTACCGCGTGATGCTCGCGGAGCTGTATAACGATCTAGGCTTACTCCGCCGCGCGCAGTCGGAGCTGGAGCGCGCGCTCACACTTGAGCCGCAAAACAAGCTCGCGCGCCGGCTGCTCGACAAAGTGAAAGGGAAAGGATAGTAATCAGTTTTCAGTTTTCAGTTTTCAGTTAAAAGAAACGACGGCAGATGGCTGTGCCGGAATCAATCTCCGAGGCCAGCCGAGTGCCGCTGTTTCTTTTAACTGAAAACTGAAAACTGAAAACTGAAAACTGACATGTCTATTCATCTCGACTTTGCTGAAAGTGAACGGGTGACGGGTGAGGCGTTTATGCGCCTGGCCGCGGCCTCGGACGAGTTTGAACGGTACGCCCACCAGCACGCGGCGCGGATCGCCAGGCTCGCCGACGCGGTGGCGAAACAGTTTCACCTGGCACAGCAGGACCGCGCGTCGCTCAAGCTGGCCGCGCTCGCGCACGACCTGGGCGAAGTCGCCATGGAGCGCGACTACATCAAGCGGGCCGGGCCTTTGACGGAGGACGAGCGGCTGGACCTGGCGCGTCATCCCGTCATAGGCGAGCAGGAGGCGGCGCGCGCCGGCGCTGACCGCGCCGCGCAACTTATCGTTCGCTGGCACCAGGAATGGTGGAACGGCGCGGGCTACCCGGACGCCCTGCGCGGCGAGCAGATTCCGCTGGGGGCGCGCATCCTGCGCGTGGCGGACGCCTACGCGTCGCTGACAGACGCGCGTCCCTTCCGCCCCGCGCGCACGGAAGACGAGGCGCGCGGGCATCTTGTGAACTGGGCCGGTCTCGAATTCGACCCGCGCGTCGTGCGCGCCTTTTTGGCCCTGACACATATTCCCGAACTCAACTCTTACGCCACGGCGCAGGAGACAGAAGTCAGAAGTCAGGAGTCAGAAGAAAAACCTGCGCTCCTCGCTTCCGACTCCTGACTCCTGACTCCTGACTTCTGACTTCTGATGAAAAGTAACGGCATAATTCCGAACGGTTGGCTCGCCTTCGAGTTGGGCGTGCTGCGGCGTCTCAAGTTCAAGTCTGTCTCGCTCGCCTTCGCGGGCGAGCCCGAGTTGGGGCTCTACCTCAAACGCTGGGGCGTGCGCGTGGCCGCGAACGATCTGGCACAGTGGGCGGCGACGAAGGCCGCGGCCTTCATAGAGAACAATGAGGAGCGTTTGAGCGAAGAGGAAGTTTCGCTTGTGCTGGAAGACGCTTACGTGCCCGGCCACAGGCTCTCGAACCCGACGCTGCGCAAGTGGTTCGGCGAGGCGGACGCCTGGTGGTTCGACAACGTGCGCCGCAACGCGGAGAAACTGGAATCGCCGACGCGGCGCGCGCTCGCGCTCAGTTGCGGGATGGCGGTCGGCGACTACGCGCTCTCGTTCGACGAGGAGACGCGCGAGTTGCGCCAGCCGCTCTCACGCGTCTTCCATAGAATCTGGCAGTCGCAGCCCGCGCCCGTCAACAACGCGCAGCGCAACACGAGCGACAACCGCGAGGCGCGAGATTTCATCGCCGAGCAGCGCACCAACCTGCTCTACCTGAGGCTGCCGCGCGCGCGCAACGTTCACGACCATCGGCGCGACGCGCCGTCCGCCTGGCGCGAGGAATGGGTGCGTGGCGGCGACGGCTTCTGGGACGTGCACGAGAAGCTGGGGGCCGGTCGCCTCGGCACGAGCATCGCCACCAAGCAACAATACCTGCGCTTCGTCGAAGACCTCCTGCGCGTCGCGCTCCACCTGCCCGCCTGGGCCATAGCCCACGCCGAAGACGGCTTCATCCCCGCCACGGATTTGGTCGAAACCGTCAACCGCGTCCGCAAAGTCGAGACCGTTTATTCAAAGGATTTTTCGGAGTTGACGGGGTTGAGGGCGACGATCATCACCGCGTAAGGCCGCAAAAAGCAAATGACCCCGAAGGGGTCTAAGACGATAGCCAGGGGTAAGCGCGTGAAGCGCGCCACCCCTGGTCAGACGCCAAACGCGAATCCGACCCCGGAGGGGTCGCACTTCAACATAAGATGTGCGACCCCTCCGGGTCGGAAATGTTTTCTCTCGTCCGACCGGGGGCGGCGCTCGTACTCTCGCACTCGCTTGCCCCCGGCTATCATCTTAGACCCCTTCGGGGTCTTCCCTTCTGCCTTTTACCTTTTGCCCTTCAATATCACGAGCGTCTGGTCGTCGTCTCTTTCCTTCTTGCCGGACCAGGCGTCTATCTCCGTGAAGATGGCCTGGCGCAGTTCGTCCGGGGATGATTCGCGGTGGGCGACGGCGAAGCGGGCGAGCCTTTCTTCGCCGTACTCACAGCCTTCCTCGTTCTCTGCCTCGCTGATGCCGTCCGAGTAGATGAGCAGCACGTCGCCGGGGGCCAACGCCGCCGCCTCATCTTCGTACTCCGCCCACTCGAACGCCCCGGCCATCATCCCGCCCACGGTCAGCCGCTCGATTCCGCCGTCCACGCGGATGAGCAGCGGGGCGTTGTGGCCCGCGTTGGTGTAGCGCAGCCGCCGCGTGCGGTCTTCGTAGAGGGCCAGGAAGAGCGTGGCGAAGCGGTTGGACTCTGTGCTCTGGCACAGTTGCCGGTTGATGTTGGTCATCTTGCGCGCGACCACGCCGTCAATCTCGGCGGCGCGCACGTCAGGCGCGAGCGCCTGGTTGTGATCGCCGCCCGCTTCGGCCGCTGCCCCGGCGGCGACCAGGGCGCGCTCGGCCATCTCCATCCTCTCGGCCGTGATGCTGATCTGCGCGCGCAAGGAGGCTTGCAGGTTCGACATCACGAGCGAGGCCGAGACGCCTTTGCCCGACACGTCGCCGAGCGCGAGCGCGACGAGCCCCGGTGCAACTTCTATGTAGTCGTAATAATCGCCCGCGACGCCCAACGCGGCGCGGCACTCGCCGGTTATCTCCGCGGTCAAAAGCTCTGGCGTCCTGCGCGGGAAGAGTTGCGCCTGAACCTCGTGCGCGATCTCTATCTCGCGTTCAAGGCGCTCGCGCTCGACGCGCTCTTCCAGAAGCACCTCGATGTTGGCGGACATGTCGTTGAAGGCGGCGGCCAGCTCGCCCAGTTGGTCGTGCGAGCGGACGCGCACGCGGTGCGAGAAGTCGCCGCGCTTGATGTACTCGACGGCGCTATAGAGTTTATGAACTGTGCCAGTCACGGCGCGCGTCATCCAGGCCGCGGCCGTCAGGGCCAAAAGTTCGAGGAGGAGAAAGACGATGGCGATGTACTTGAGCGCCTGTCGCCACATCTCGCCCGGCTCGCTCCCGCCCCAGAACTGCTTGCCCGCCAGAGCCCATGACCAGTCGAAAAGAAAACTGAGGTGGTTGCTTGTCTGACCGCTCTTCCATTCGGTCGCGGGCAGAACGACCAGATAAAAAGTACCCGCGGGCTGCTCGCCGAACTGGTCGCGGCGGAACATCTCCTCGACTCTCGTCTCGTAATCCCCGGCCTCACGCCTCTGCCGCTCCAACTCCTCCAACGCACGCCTGTCTCTGGGGTTCGCCCTGACCACGATCCGGTTGCTCTCGTTCATCGGCGCGCTGACGAAGAACGGCCGCACGTAGATGCCGGTCGCGTCGCGGTAATGCTCTATGAGCGCGCGGCTGACCGGCACAGTCAGCAACAGTGTGAACGGGCGGTCGCCTGCGGCCGTGCCGCGCACGACGGCGCGCATCGAAGGCGAGCCGAAGTTTTCTTCCGCGCTCGCCGCCGGCGCGAAGGCCAATCCGCCCCACTCCGCGCGCCCGCGCAGCCAGTCGGGCAGCGCCGCGTCCGCCGGTGTCGAATCGTCGCCGACGCCGCGCGCGCGCTCATCATCGGGCGTGCTGACGAACTGCGCGGCGCTCGTGTGCCCGACCGCGCTCGCCTCCGCGCCGTTTGTGCCGCGCCACAGTGCGACACGCGCGCCCGGCAAAGACGCGTGCAGGAGCGACGCGCTCTCGTCGAGCCAGTTCTGAACGGCGCGGTCGTCCGTCGCGGGCGGCAAAGACTTGAAGGCTTCGGCGAGGCCGCGCGCGGCCGCAATTGTCTGCCGCTCGGTCGCGTTGACCTGCGCCGTGATGATGCGCGCCATCCCCTGCCCCGAGCCGCCGAAGGCCGAGATCAGGCCGAGCAGTGTCATCAGTATGATCGGCGTCAGTCCTATGAAGAGGTACGTGATAACCAGGCGGCGGCGCACGCGCCAGAGGAGCTTTCTCTTCAGCCAGCGGAGCGCCTTCAGGCCGTAATAGACGCACGTCAGCAGGACGGCGCTGAGGGTGAGATAACGCAGGAACGAGCCGGCGGCGGATTGTCTATAGAGAGACGTATCACCGAAGAGGAGCCAGAGGAATAGAAGCAGCCCGGCCGCGACAGCCACGCGCGGCATCACGCGGCGCAGCCACAGCCGCACTCCCACGAATGCGCGTCTCAGCCTTCGCTGTTTCCCTTCAATCTGCTTCCGCATATTCGAGCCGGTTGACTAAAAACTCAGGCGCTAAGATGAAAGTTTCGAGTTGAGAAGTCAATCTTCCGATTGCGGATTAACAGAAAGCACTCAAGCGTCCGATTCACTCAACCCTTTGCGTCTTAAGTTTTCCCTTTGCGCCTCCAGCGTGAAACAGCCGTTCTCGCAAAGGCGCAAAGTTAAGACGTAAGGCGCAAAGAGTTGAGTCTGTCTTCCAATCCGCATTCCGTAATCATCTCACCCGGCGGAAGCAAGAAGAGCTTCCTTTTCATCTTCCTTCCGCTCGGGCTCGGGTCCCGGCTTTGCAGGCATACGCAGCTTGCCGGCGGCGAAGAGCGCGAGCCAGATGACGCCGGGCGTGGCCGAGAGCAGCCCCGAGATGATGGTCAGCGTGCGCACGCTGATGGCGTGCAGCGACCACGCGGCGAAGACGGTGGAAACCGTCATCACCAGGATTTCCGACGCGCGGTCGGTCGTGATGACGCGCCCACGCAGATGGTCCGGCACGAGCCGCTGCAAGAGCGTATCCTGCACCGCGAACTCCATGCCGACGATGAAGCGCGACAGAAACAGCAGCGCTCCCGCCATCCACAGCTTAGGCATCAGCCCCGCGAGCGCGAAGACGACGCCATGCGCGAACAGCATCCAGCCGATGAATTTCGCAGTCAACCCGTGCAGTTCTACGTGAGAGCCCACGCGTCTTGCGAGCAGCATCCCGACGAAGACGCCCGCGCCCACGGTCGCGTAGAGTGCGGCCACGGCCGCGTCGCCTTCGAGGCCGCCCTGGCCCGCGAAGACCACGCCGCCTAGCCGGTCGTAAATCAGGTTGCACGCGCCACCGCCCGTGGCCCACAGCACGTTGATGCCTATGATGGCCGCGACCAGCGGGAAACGCCCGATGTACTTCCAGCCCTCGCGCACGTCGGCCCAGTAGCTCGCGCGCTTCTTCGCTTCACCCGCTTCGGCCTGATGAGACTTCCCCTCCTCGCGGGCAGGCTCTTCACGCATGGCCCCCGCCGGGATATTCCAGACGGAGTAGGCCGAGACGAGGAACGAGGCCGCGTTGATGATGAAGGCGGTCTGGTAGCCGAAACGCGCTGAGGCCCAACCGCCCAGCGCCGCGCCGAGCGACATCAGGAGGAAGCGCGAGGAGAACATCAAGGCGTTGCCCGCGAGCAACCCGTCCGCGCTCGTTACGTTCGGCATCGCGGCGTTCTTGGCCGCCTCGAAGAAGCAGGCGAGCAAGGAGCCCACGACAGCGCAGACGTAGGCGATCCACAAATCTTCGGGGCCTTTGACGAACAGGTAGCCGAGCGCCGTGACCGCACGAGCCAGGTCCGCCGCGATCATCACCGTGCGCCGCGACCAGCGGTCGGCGAACGCGCCCGCCAGCGGCGAGAAGAGCGCGAACGGCGCGAGCAAGGCGACGAGCATGATGGCGGTCGCCTCGGGCGCGGCCGAAGAGACATAGCGTATCAATCCCAGCCCGGCGATGAAGTTGAACCAGTTGCCCAGTTCCGACACGACCTGGCCCGACCACAACCACCTGAACGGGCGGTTGCCCCGCAGCAATTGCATGTAGGTTAGTGAAGCCATCACGAACTCCGTGAATTCAGAATCCAGAATTCAGAAGTCAGAATAAAAGACAAGAAGGATTTCAGCCTTTCATTCTGGATTCTGGATTCTGGCTCCTGAATTCTGCTTTTCAAAAACAAGAGCCGCTTGGACGTTAATCCGAGCGGCTCGCAGCCTTTGGAAACTTTTCGGGAAACTGTGTCACCCGCCGGTGAACTTCGGCGGCCGTTTCTCGATGAAGGCTGCGACGCCCTCTCTGAAATCTTTCGTTTGTCCTGACTGGAGTTGCGCCTCGTGCTCCAGCTCAAGTTGCGCGTTGTAATCGTTCGTCGCGCTCGCGTCCAACATCTTCTTAATGCGGGCCAGCGCGGCGGTCGGTGCGCTGGCGAGGCGACTCGCGAGGTCTAACGCTTCTCTCATCAAATCTGCGTCCGCGATGACGCGGTTAATCATCCCCATCTCGGCCGCTTGTCGGGCGTCAACCATGTCGCCCGTCATCAGGAGTTCGGCGGCGCGCTTCCAACCGACGAGGCGCGGGAGGATGAACGTCCCGCCGCAATCCGGTGTCAGTCCGACCTTGACGAAAGCCTGGTTGAACTGAGCGCTCTCTGCGGCTATGACGATGTCGCAGGCGAGCGCGAAGTTACAGCCGCCGCCGGTCGCGACCCCGTTGACGGCGGCGATGACGGGCAGAGGCGTTTCTCGTATGAGCCGGACGCATTCGTGAATCAGTCTGAGCGGCTCGTCGAAGAAAGCCTCGACTCGCCCCTCCTTCTCTGCCATCTGGCGCATCTCGCGCAAGTCGCCGCCGGCGCAGAAAGCCCGCCCGGCCCCCGTCAACACCAGGGCGCGCGCGCCACGCTCGCGCGCCTCGTTGACCGCCGCGCGAAACTCACGGCCCATCTCCACCGTCAGCGCGTTGAGCGCCGCCGGGCGGTTGAGCGTGATGACGGCGACCGAGTCGTCGCGCATCTCCAGTTGGACAGTCTCGTAACTCATAAAGTCAGTAACCCATTCCAGTCCCCTGGTAATTTGAATCGTCGTCGCCCGCAAGCGCGAACGGATGATTCAAATCCGTCGGGGACTGAATGGTTAAATTTCCTATACGGCGGCAGTGCCGGATTTGTTCGCGCCAAATGCGCGCGCCCTTACTACGGCGACAACTACTGCGCGCGGCTGGACGAGAAGCACTCTCCGCAGAGTACGGGTCGCCCCGAAGAAGGCTTGAAGGGGACCGAGTCTGTCTTGCCGCACTGGTCGCAGGTAATCTCGAAGCGCTGGCGCTCGCCGCCCGCCCCGCGGCCGCCGCCGCCGCCGCCGAAACTGGCCCGGCGCGAGTCGCGGCAAGCCTTGCAGCGCTTCGGCTGGCTCAGATTTCTCTCCGTGTAATATTCCTGCTCACGCTCTGTGAATGGGAACGCCGTGCCGCACTCGGCACAGGTGATCTCTACGTCTGGCATGTTTATCTCCCTGCGGAAAGCCGTGCGAGGTTTCGGTGCGGCTCTCCACTCTCGTCGAAGGGCCTGGCGCTCGTCCCTAAACTACCGCGAAGCTGAAAGTCATCGAGCGCGGAAGAGCAGACAGCTTGTTGTTCGAGAAGCGCTTCAAGGGCGACACCGCGCGCTGTGAAGCCTTTTCGAGCAACACGGAGTTTACCCCAGCCCCGCCGTGGTGTACAGGAAATAAATAAGCGCAATCAAGGTGACGGGCGACGCGGCGCTACGGATTTACACTATAAACCTGCGTGTTATACTGCGCGGCGCGGCTGACATGATGGTCACTCGCTCCCTTCGCTTTATCTTGTCGCGTTGTGTTTCAAAAAATATTTTTATTCTCCGCCGGAGGTCACAGATGAGGCTTTTCCGTAACTGCGTTCTGCTGCTCGCCCTGCTTTCCGGGAATCTCTTCTGCTTCGCGCAAAGCGGCGCGCAGACGAGCGAGCGGGTCGTCGTCATCAAGGCGGCGCGGATGTT
Organism: uncultured Acidobacteriota bacterium; assembly: GCA_963711585.1. Lineage (GTDB taxonomy): Bacteria > Acidobacteriota > Blastocatellia > Pyrinomonadales > Pyrinomonadaceae > QHXM01. The sequence goes on from CAVQEU010000009.1 coordinate 665,427, forward strand.
CGACGGCAAAGGCGAGCGGACTGTTTCGCCAGGCGTCGTGGTCGTGTCCGGCGGGAAGATTCAGGCAGTCGGCTCGGGCGCGGCCATCCCCGGCGGGGCGGAGGTGATTGACCTCGGCGACGCCACGCTCCTGCCGGGCTTCATGGACGCGCACACGCATCTTTCGGGCGAGGCGAGCGACGACTGGAAGCAGGACGAGTTGGACGACCTCAAGAAGTCGCCCGCCGAGCGTGCGCTCGACGCCTCCGTCAACGCGCGCAAGACTTTGATGGTCGGCTTCACGACGGTGCGCGACGTGGGGTCGAGTGACTTCATTGATATCGGCCTGCGCAACGCTATTCGCAACGGCAAGATCGTGGGGCCGCGCATGCTCGTGGCCGTGCGCGGCATAGGCGCGACCGGCGGCCACTGCGACCCGACGGTCGGATACCGGCCGGACTTATTCGACCGCGCGAGCGGCATTGACGCGGCGGTCGCCAACGGCGCGGACGCCGTGCGCGCCGCCGTCCGCTTGAATATCAAGGACGGGGCCGACGTGATTAAGGTCTGCGCGACGGGCGGCGTGCTCTCTTTGAACGACGACGTGCGCTCGCCCCAGTTGACTCAGGCGGAGCTGGACGCGCTCGTGGACGAGGCGCACGCGCGCGGGCGCAAGACGGCCGCGCACGCACACGGCGCGGAGGGGGCGAAGCGCGCCATACGAGCCGGCATTGACTCTATCGAGCACGGCTCTTTTCTGGACGACGAGGCGCTCGATTTGATGAAGGCGAAGGGGACGTATCTGGTGGCGACGCTGATGGCCCCCGAAGGCTTGCGCGAGCGTCTTGAGAAGGGCGCTTATTTTCCTCCCGCCGTGGAAGCCAAAGCGCGTCAGGCCATCGCCAGCATTCAGGCTATGTTCCGCAAGGCCGTACTGAAGCGAGTTCGCATCGCTTTCGGCACGGACGCCGCCGTCTACCCGCACGGGCGCAACCCCGAGGAGTTTCGCCACATGGTCGAACTCGGCATGCGCCCGGTTGACGCGCTCAAGTCGGCCACGTCCGTCAACGCCGAACTCTTCGGCATCGCGGATCGCGTCGGCACACTCGAACCCGGAAAGCTCGCGGACATCATCGCCGTCCCCGGCGACCCCACCGCGGACATACGCCAGACCGAACGAGTCTTCTTCGTCATGAAGGAGGGCGTGATTTACAAGAATGAAAGGAAGTAGCTAACGGATAAGAAGTCCCGCCAGGGACTCTTGAAAATAGCCCGCAATTTATTGCTGGGAACAGAGACGCAAAAATGATTGAGTCCCGTAGGGACGACTGAAGATGAAAGTTTCTTCCGTTCAGTCGTCCCTACGGGACTCAGGTTTTATTCCTTCGTTCTGTTCCCAGCAATAAATTGCCGGGCTATTTTCATGCGCCCCTGACGGGGCTTATTTATTCCGCCATCAACTCGCGGACGTGGGCGCGCACGGTGTTGCCGAGTGTGTCCAGGTTGTAGCCGCCTTCAAGGCAGGAGATGACACGGTTGTTGCAGGCGGTCGCGGCCCATTGCTTGACGGCGCGGGTCATCTGCGTGAAATCGTCGTCGGTCAAAAGGAGTTGGCCCAGGGGGTCTGCCTTGTGCGCGTCGAAGCCGGCGGAGATGAAGATGAGGTCGGGTTTGAATTTTGTGCCGATCTCTTCGAGCGCGGCGTCGAATGCGTGGCGCTGGTCTGCGGCGCGCGTCGCGGCGCGCACAGGGACGTTCAGCGTGTACCCGCGCCCGCGCCCGAGTCCCGTCTCGCCGCGCGCGCCCGTGCCGGGATACCACGGATATTGGTGCATCGAGAAAAAGAAGACCGTCGGGTCGTCGTAAAAAATCCCCTGCGTCCCGTTGCCGTGATGCACGTCCCAGTCAACGACGGCGACGCGCTCGATCTCCGGGTACTGAGTCTGAGCGTAGCGCGCGCCGACGGCGACGTTGTTGAAGAGACAGAAGCCCATCGCGCGCTCGGGCGTGGCGTGGTGTCCGGGCGGCCGCACAGGGAGAAAGGCGTTGTCGGCCTCGTTCCGCATCAACGCGTCCACGGCACGGCAGACTCCCCCCGCCGCGTTGAGCGCCGCGTCCAAAGAGCGCATGGAGACGACCGTGTCCGAGTCCAGATAGCCCGTCCCTTCGCTCACCACGCGCTCGACAGCTTTATAGTGCTGCGCCGTGTGACACGACTGGATTGTCCCGCGCGAGGCCGCCGTCGCCTGCAACTCCAACAACTCAGGCCACAGCCCCTCGTCCCCGCGCAAAGCGTCCATGATGACCGCGTAACGCTCCGGCCTCTCCGGGTGATGCTCCCCCGTCTCGTGCTCTTGATAAATCGGATGGTGAATAAGCGCCGTCTTCATACAGGAGTCAGAATACAGAAGTCAGGAGTCAGAATAAAAACAGGAGTCAGGATACAGGAGCCGGGAGGGAAAGCTCAAACGGCTTTTCTTCTCTCCTGACTCCTGACTTCTGACTTCTGTATTCTGTTTTCATTGCATACGCCCGGAGGTCAAGATGATGCGGTCGCCGCCAGCGAGGAAGAGGTCAAACGTCGAAAACTTTAGCTTTTTCGCCTCCCGCCTCTTGTCCGGCTTTTTCGGCCGGGCGCGGAATACTATTTGCTGAAAGCGCGTTGTGAGATTGAGTGACGATTATTTTTAGCATCAGGAGATTGATTCTATGTCTTACGACGACGAACAGATTAAAAGAAGCCGGGTAGTGATTGAGACGCCGACCGCGCGCCGCGAGGTTGTGCAGACCGTGTCGGCGCGCGAGCCAGTTCGGCGCGGCGTTTCGACCGGCGTGGTCGCGGCGCTCGTGATAGGGTCCGTGGCCCTGGTCACGATCCTCTTTCTATTCATCCTGAACAGGCAGCAGGACACCGTGACGGAAGTCAACGCCAACGTGACGCGGAGCGCGACGGCCCCGACACCGGTCCAGCCCGTCATTATCGAACAAGCGCCCGCGCCTCAAACGCAGCCGCCCATCATCATCCAACAGCCGGCCACGACGACGGCACAGCCCCCCGTCATCATCGAGCAACCCGCACCGGCGACAGCGCCGCCCGCGACGACCAGTAGGCCGAGCGGCACGGACGACACAGCGATTCAATCCGAGATTGACAAGCGAATGGCCGAAGACTCAGCCCTCTCGACGCTCGGCGTGACGGCCACGGTGCTCGACGGCAAGGTCACGCTCATCGGGACGGTGGAGACACAGGCTTTGAAGAATCAGGTCGAGCGCATGGTCAAGGCTATTAAAGGCGTGCGCTCCGTGGACAATCAGGTCATCGTTTCCGCCACGTAACGGAAGCTATAAGACAGACAGGAAGAAGCGACGCGCCGCGGTCACTCTTTGACCGCGGCGCGTCGCTCATTTGTGCAGTCTGCGGCCCGCCGCCGAGTCGTCGGTTGAGGCCGGACGACAGGGCGCAGTTTAGGTTGAGGCGCGGCGGACTCAGGGAGCGAGCGTCCGCGCGGCGCAACTTTTCCGCTGGCGTGAGGCGAGGGTACGTAAGGCTGAGTTTATCGGCCGCCTTTTTTCCCGCCGCGACCAGACTTTTTCGCCCCGCCTTTCGCGCGCGAAACTTTAACCGCGCACTTCCCCGAACTGTCCAGGCTGAAGATCATGTAGTCGCCCGGACGCGCGCCCATCTCCCGCACGAGCGGGGAAGGAATCTTGCCGCGCACGACGCCGGAGTCGTCCGCGATTCTGGCACGGTAATCAACCGGTTCTCTCTTACCCATATCAACCCTCCTGCGTTAGCTTAAGTGGTTGAAATTTCCCGAGCGCGAGCCCGTGCTGGCCGATGACTGCTTAATACCCTTCCGTGTGCTGGCGCAGCCATTCGTCCAATTCACTTTCAGTCGGCTCGCGCTGCAACTCTTCGCGCAACCGTCGCCGCACGTACTCACGCTCGTCGCGGGCCGCGTCGTCGAGCGGCGCGTCCCCAGCGTCGTCCGTCTCACCCGCTTCTTCGGGTGGACTCGCGTATGGCCCAAAAATCGCCCTGCCGCCGCGAGAGACAACTGCCCACTCGCGCGGCGCAAACGTGAAGACGTGCGTCTCGGTGAAAGACAAATCAGCATGCTTCTGTCGAAGCATCCCCTGTTCCCTCCTCTGTTCGTGTTCTCTGCTATGGCTGTTCGAACGAAAGCGATTATGTCATGCGAGGCCGCTTTCGTTCTGTACGGCAGCGACGTGAATTTCGCCCGTCAGAAGCGAGGTGTCTATTACAAGGCTCGATCCTTCGCCCGTAATCGTCAGGCGGCGGCGGTCGCCGCTCGCGTGGAAGCCGACTTCCGTGACGAGGCACTGGTCCGGGGCGGGCGTGATGCGCTTGAGCCCCGCAGGGTCCGCCCCGTCTTGTAGCATCTGCACGTCGGCGCGCAACTCCGCTTTGGCGTCCCCGTCGGCGTCAAGCTCGATGATCGCCATCGTCTGCGGGACGAGCCCCATCTCGCCGTCGGCAAAGATCGTCCAGATGAAGCCTATGTCCAACACCAGGTGCGCGGCCTGGTCAAACTCGAAGTAACCCAGGACGGTCGCGCCGAGGACGTGAGCGATGACGTGATCCTGGTGCGTGCTGGTGTCATGCGGCTCCCAATCGGATGACATAAGGTCGGGCGCGAGGCTTCGGAAAAACTTTCGTGCCGGGGCCGACGGGGTTTTCGTCAAAAGACGAAACAGAGGTCGTACTTTTCGCCCGGCAAATCTATGTAGAGCTTGTGCTCGTCCGCGTCAATCTTGATGATGTCCTGACAGATCAGGACGAACACGCGCTTGCAGCCGCGCAGGGCCGAGCCCTCCTCGAACTTCAACGTCAGGGAGGTCCGTGTGGTGACGTAAGCCCCCGCCAGAGTCGCGGGGACAACCAGCGTCAGACCCTCGTCCGTCGCTAGCTGCTGCTCGCCGCCCTCGTTGAAGAACTCGCCGTCGGCTGGGCCATGCGGCGTGAACCGAACGAGGCCGCGCTCGCGCAGCTTCTTCCACTCGGACTTTCCCAATGTCAACCCGAAAGCCTCGAACAGCTCGACCATCGGGATCGCGAACTCGCCGCCCTCGTGCTCGGCAGAAACCCTGCGAATCAAACCCAGTACAGGCTCTCTAAGCTCCGGGCGCGGCACGCATTCAACAAGCATCAAGCACCCCTTGTCAGTCTAGGCTCTACAGACGCGGGCAGATAGTACACTCATGGGACAGCGCGCGCAAGAGATAAGTTCCCGCGCCCAGGCGGGGAGGGCCAAACGTCGCACTACTTACTATTGACATTCACCTTTCGACGAGGAATAGTGTGGGCCAGTGCCTATCTATGACGAACCTCCTGCTGACGAGCGACTTTCTTTTTAGCTCTACGCTCATCGAGCAGTAGAACTCATCTTAAAACATCAAAAGGCCAGTAACGTATCAGCGGGGCGGTGAAGCACTTCACACCGAAGAAGCGCACGGTAAAGACATCCTCCGAGCACTATAGCTTCATTCAGAGCGACAGCGAGCTGAACCGTGAAGTCGAGGTGTCGGCCTCCGGGAAATACAACATCCAGGCAGTGACCCTCAACGCTTCGACCTCTTACTTGAGCAAGATCCAATTTTCCGAGCTAGTGGTCACTTTGCTTGCTAAATATCAATCGCAATACGATGGATACGATGAGGCTGATGACTACGAACTCACGGATGAAGCGAAAACTCTGATTACCGACCCGCCAAAATTCCGCAAGGCATATGGCGACTATTTCATAGCCGGAGGGAAACGTAGCTCGCGCTTCACCGCGGTCTACACTCTCAAGTCCACGACCGCGAAAAGCATGGACGAATTCAAAGCCAGCTTCGGCGGCTCAGCCCCTGATGTATTCAGCGCAGAAGGCAGCACGCGCTTTATGCAGGCTACTTCCAAGCACAACATCAGCGTCACGGCCGATCTAGTCATGGAGGGTCATCAGGGGACGGCCCCGAGCGGACCCTGGACTCCCGAGAAGATCATGGAGGCGCTCGCCTGGTTCAAAAGTAACGAGGAGGGCCTTAACCTTCAGGCGAAGCTGAAACATTACAGCACGATAGACCCCAACTATTCACGGACGGTTGACGTCTCGCCCGACGTTTTCGTCGAGCTTCGTCAGCTCTACACCACGGTCTGGGACATACGCTCCGGCTATGCCTCCATGCCTGAGTATTATCAAAAGCAGTTTAAGAAGGCATACACCGCTGTGGATTCGGGCGTGACAGCCAACCAGAACATCCTGGCGACGGACGCGGACAAACGGCTCGACTATCAACAAAAGGCCGACGAACTCATGTCCGACATCAACGATGTCTATGCGCGGATGGACTTTTATTTCAAGGTGCTGAGTGTAGTCAACACCGAACCAGCCAAAGACCACCGCACGGACGAGGGGAAGGGACAGCAGACGTGGCCTTATGGTTTCAGCACCTACACAAAAAGCGGCGCCGTGGTCATTCAGAGTAATTCCATGCGCTATAGCGAATCATGGCACGTCGGCTGGCGCGAGAATACGTTTGAGTTCGGCCCGAACGGCAATCACCTTATCGTCGGCTGGGAAGTGATCTCGAATTGGAACGACGGCACGAACGGCGGCTGGTGGAAAGCCATTGATCAAATCCTGCTGACCGATCACGCCGCAGTCCATGTGACATCGCTCTACGACCGCGGCTGCGACTGGAGTCTCATAATCTATTACGTCGATGCGAAGGATTATCAGTTCAAATCCTGAAACCCAGACTCATACCGTGTCAAGGCGGGGCGAAAGACTATGTACGCTACTTATAGTCTAAAACCTTGAGCTTTTAACCCTTCCCCTGCCGACTCTTCTACGGCCGTCCCTTGCGTGTGCGCATGAGGTCCGCCCGCTCCAGCACCTCGCGCATGTCCGTCTCATCCCAGGGCTTGGTGATGAATAGCTGGATCACGCCCGAGGTGATCTCGCGGAACACGTCGCCGACCTGCCTGTAGCCGGTCAGCATTATCCTTGAGCTGTTGGGGCAAACTCGGGCCGCCTCGCGTAGGAAATCTATGCCGGAGATCTCCGGCATGTTCCAGTTGCTGATGATTATGTGAGGGCACCGGGAGAGGGCCGAGCGTGCCTCGGTGAGGGTTGACGCGATCCGCACGTCGTACTCGTTCTTGAACGTCCACCTGAATATGCTCAGCAGCCCAGGCTCGTCGTCAAAGTAGAGGATGGAGGTTTTCACCTTTACACGCTCCAAAACCCGCTGCTGGGCGAAGCGGTAAAAGCCGGCACGGCTATGCCGGACACCAGTGAACAACCTTGTCAACGTAGCCTGTGAAGTCTTCGGCGGGTGGAGAAGAGTTTACGCCGAGTTGACTAACGGGAAGAAGCCTGTATAAGATTCCGGCCAACCGGGCGGCTGGTGAATCCTTCCGCCCAGCGGTTGCTGGGGTGAGGACAGTGACCGCGCACGGGGCGGGCGCGAGGTCTCCATGACTGACGCGCCCGCTCTTTATTTTTCACAGCGACTGCGAAAAAATTTCCCCCTTGACAATCCACCCGCAGGCCGTTGAATGCCTGCCAATTCTCGATGAGGATGAGAGGGAGAGGCGAGATACCCCGACTTCCCCCTCCCATGTTGCTGCACGGGGTGAGTTTGCGAACTTTATCCATCCGGCCGGACTCTGCTGTCAGCCGACCGCTCCCGATTCCGCCGACACACACTTACCCGATGCCTCGTGTCTTGCCTCTACCCTTTAACGAACCGAATCGCAACGAAACCTGTCATTCTGGCCCAATTTTTTTTTGCTTTTGATATGATTAAGCCCTTATATTACGTCTTTAATTTCATCGACTTCCCTGCTCAGGCGGTTCGAGTTGAAAGGTTCTGACGATAGTTGCTTTCACCGAGGGACATTACCGAGCTACTCATTGCCTGGGGCGACGGCGACCAGAGCGCGCCCGAAGAGCTAATGCCTCTGGTCGAGAAGGAGCTGCACCGGATCGCCGGCAGATACATGCGCAGGGAGAATCCGGCTCACACGCTGCAAACCACTGCTCTCGTTAACGAGGCATATATCCAGCTCGCCGGTCAGCGGGAGGCGCGCTGGCAAAACCGCGCCCACTTCTTCGGAATAGCGGCTGGTATTATGCGCCGCATCCTTCTGAATTACGCGCGCGACCGACGCCGCAACAAGAGAGGAGGAGAAGCCGAGAGGGTGTCGCTTTCCGAAGTCGCCATCATGTCGGAGGAGAAGTCCGAGGAGTTGATAGCTCTGGACAAGGCGCTCAAGAAACTGGAATCAACCGACGAGCGAAAGTGCCGGGTGGTGGAACTGCGGTATTTCGGGGGGATGAGCGTCGAAGAGACGGCAGCCTTTCTGAAAGTCTCCTCCGTCACGGTGGCGCGGGACTGGAAGTTAGCCAGGGCATGGTTGCGGCGCGAGATTGAACAAGGAGCCTGATTAAAGTAAGGACTGAGAATATGCCGGCAGCGGAGGCCGATAGGTGGCAGCGAATTGAAGAGGTTTTCCATCTCGCTTTACAGTACGATGCTGCCGAGCGGGAGGCATACTTTGCCGGAATGTGCGGTGAAGATCTGTCTTTAATAAATGAAGTCAGGTCGCTAATATCTTCGCACGAGCGGAGCGGCGAGTTTCTGGACAAGCCCGAGTTAACCACCGGCCTGCAACTACTCGCCGTGCGTGATGCGTCCTCGCGTGAAGGCGAAACCATAGGCCACTATTCGCTGAAGAACAGGATCGGTCTGGGCGGCATGGGTGAGGTTTATCTCGCTCTCGACCAGCGGTTAGGGCGAAACGTGGCCTTAAAGCTGCTGCCGGCCTTCTTCAATGATCATCCCGACTGGGTCCGCCGCTTTCAGAACGAGGCGCGGGCGGCCTCATCAATCGCCCACCCCAATATCACACACGTCTATGAAGTCGGCGAAGCGGACGGCCAGCACTACATCGCGATGGAGTACATAGAGGGCGTCACTCTGCGCGAATATCTCAGGCGTGCCCGCTTGAAGCCGCTTGAAGCCATAGACATCACCATCCAGGTCGCCCAGGCACTCTCGGCTGCTCACTCCGCGGATGTGTTACACCGCGACGTTAAGCCCGACAACATAATGATTCACCGGGACGGGTATGTAAAAGTACTGGATTTCGGGCTGGCGAAATCGACCGTAGGACTAAAGTCTCAATACGATGATAGAGGAACGGCCAGCGCCGTGGAGACGGCCGCGGGAATCATAGTAGGTTCGCCCGCCTACATGTCACCGGAGCAGGCTCGCGGCCTGGAAGTCGATCACCGGAGTGACCTTTGGAGCCTGGGCGTAGTCCTCTATGAATTACTCGCGCAGAAAAACCCTTTCTTATCCGATACGCCCAGCGACACAATGGCGGCGATCCTGAAGACAGACCCGCCGCCGCTCGGCCTGTTGGTGCCGGAGGCGTCTGAGGAAATAGAACGAGTAGTCACGAAGCTGCTGGCGAAAGCGGCGGAAGATCGTTACCAAAGCGCGGAGAGCTTGATAGCTGACCTGTGTAACTTAACGGAAGGGCTCAAACATCGAGAAACTTTAGAACACCATCCTGAAATCATCTCAAGGGCTGAGAGCGCAACCTCAGTTCCCTCCTCCGGCGTCAATCAACAGCAGTCGAAGCTACTGTTTGAGAGGGTCGCGTCAATCCCGGCCTATGTTCGGAGCGTCGCAAAGCCTGCCAGGCTCGGCCTGTCCGCGCTCCTGCTCATAGTTTTTATTACGCTGCTCGGACTGAGATACTCCGGCCGCTCTGCCCCGGAAATACAGGCTCCTCCGATTACTTCAATCGCAGTGCTGCCGTTTGTCAACGAGAATGGGGATTCGAGCAGCGAATATATCTCTGATGGGTTGAGCGAGAGTCTGATCGAGCGATTCTCCCGCCTGTCGCGAATTAAAGTAATCGCCCGCAGCTCCTCCTTTAAGTACAGAGAGAAATCGGCGGACCTTAAGAGCATCGCGCGCGACCTGGGCGTGCAGGCATTAGTCGTAGGGAGAGTGAGGCGACAAGGGGACGAGTTACAGGTCAACGTTGAACTCATCGATGTGAATCAGGCAACTCAGCTTTGGACCGGCCAATACCAGCACAAGGTTTCTAACTTACCTGTCATACTTAACGACATCACCCGAACAGTTGCGGCCAAGTTCAATCTGGGTCTGAGCACTGAAGAGCTGAACCTGATAACGAGGGATCAGAGAGGGGCTGGGAATGCCTATGAGTGGTATCTAAAGGGTCTGTTCTACTGGAACCAACTTACCGAGGAAGCCCTCGATAAGAGCATTGAGTGCTTTAACAAGGCGCTGGCCGTTGACCCTCAATATGCCTTGGCCTATACGGGTCTCGCTAATTCCCACATCGTTCTCGGCGCGAATTATCGTCCGCCTCAAGAGTCATTCCATCAGGCAGAGCTTAACGCGCGAAAGGCGCTGGAGATTGATGACCGCCTCGCGGAAGCGCACTACACTATGGCCGCGACCCGCTACCTCTACTACTGGGACCTGCCGGGCGCTGAGAAGGAGTTGAAACGATCCCTTGAGCTTAATCCGAATTACGCCATGGCAAACAGCCTGCTCTGCTATGTCAGCCTGACCAGAGGAGACACGAAGCAAGCCACCGCCTACATCAACCGCGCCCTGGAACTGAATCCTCTTTCCCTGCTCTTTAATGTGCGGCTCTCTGACATCTATTATTTTCAACGCGATAATGAGAGGGTTATTGAGCTATATCAGAAACTACTCGATGAAAATGCGGACGCCTCTTTTCTCTACAATAACATTGCCATCGCTTACGCACAGATGAAGAAGTTCGACGAAGCCCTGGCTGCCAGCCAGAGGGCCATGGTCTTGACGGGACAGGACCCCAATACTCTTTCGGCGCTGGGCATCGTTTATGCCCTGTCGGGCCGGGCTAATGAAGCAAGGTGGGTTGCGAGAACACTTGAGCAGCTATCTAAGAAGAGATATACACAGGCTTATTCAATCGCCGCGATATACAGCGCTCTCGGAGACAAGGATCAGGCATTCACGTGGCTTGAGAAAGCAACCAGGCAACGAGATTGCTACATGCTGAAAATCAAGGTTGACCCGGTCTTCGATAATATACGCTCCGACACTCGCTATGATAGACTACTTGAGTCAGTTAATTTGGACTGAAAGCTGATCCTTCCTCGAAGGCCGTGCCGGGGTCGCTCACACCTCGCATCTCTCAACCATGAAACCATGGGGGTAAAACACCATGCCTCACAATATTGATAAAGAAGCCTTGTCCCAGAACGAAGTGGTTCTGGTCAACATGCCTTTCACGATTCTCTCGGCCCCTTCAATCGCTTTGGGCTTGCTGAAATCCGGCCTGACGCGCATCGGGGTCGCTTCCACGTCCCTCAATCTTCATCTGCGGTTCGCCGAGTTGATCGGCCAGGATACTTACACCTTCATCGAGGAGGTGACGCATCCCGAACACCTTATCCGGGAATGGATATTCTCGGACTCGTTGTTCCAGCACCCTAAGACCAAAGACCTCGAAGGTTACAGGAGAGATGTCCTCAGCGTTAAGACCGTAGATGATCCAGACCAACGGATGTACACAGACGAGTGCCTTGCCGAACTTGTCCCGGCAATCCTGAAGGCCAGGGCTGAGGTTGAAGGTTTCCTCGATCAGTGTTTGGAGACCGTCCTCGCACTCCACCCCAGGATCGTGGGTTTCACCAGCATGTTCGAGCAGCACGCCGCCTCTCTCGCCCTCGCCAGGCGGATAAAATCGCAACGACCTGATTGTTTCATCATCTTCGGCGGCTCGAATTGCGAAGGGGTAATGGGCGCTGAAACGTTTCGCCAATTCGACTTTATAGACGTGCTGGTGTCCGGTGAGGGAGACATAGTCTTTCCCGAAATCGTCCGGTCAATCCTGGCGTCAAAACCTATTCCGGCAACCTCTGGCGTCTACAACCGTCACCGGCGAGTTCTGCCGCTGGCGAATGAGCCGCCGCAGAACACTCCGTCAATCGAGGATTTGGATAAGCTTCCCGTTCCCGATTACGACGATTATTTCGAACAGCTCCGAGTCAGCCAACTCAAGCTTCCAGAGGGGCCGACCGTGCTTTTTGAAACCTCGCGCGGGTGCTGGTGGGGGGAAAAACTTCACTGCACGTTCTGCGGCTTGAACGGGGCCACAATGGCTTACCGCAGCAAGTCTGCCGAACGGGCTTTGGATGAGCTTACCTACCTTGCGGGCCGCTACCCCGGCCACAACCTCAACGCGGTAGACAACATTCTCGACATGAAGTACTTCAAGACCCTGATGCAGCTTCTGGCGGAAGGAGACCACAAGTTCGGTCTGTTCTACGAAGTCAAGTCGAACCTCAAAAAAGACCAACTCCAACTACTTTGCAGGGCCGGAGTCAAGACCATGCAGCCGGGCATCGAGAGCTTCAGCGACAACATGCTCAAGCTAATGAGAAAGGGCGTTTCGGCCCTCCAGAACATTCAATTTCTCAAGTGGTGTGCGGAGCTGAAGCTGAGGGTCATTTACAACATCATCTGGGGATTCCCCGGAGAATCGCCCGAAGATTATGAGAAGATGTTGGAACTGATTCCGCTCATCACGCACCTGCCCCCGCCGGTCGGCGCAGGCAACATAAGAATTGACCGATTCAGCCCGAATTTCAACACGCACAAGGAACTGGGATTCAGCAGCCTCACCCCGTATCCCGCTTATGGGTACGTTTACCCTTTCGACCCACAGACCGTCTACAACCTCGCCTATTTTTTCGTACCCGAATACGAGAACCTCGCCATCGAGAGGTCAACGACCAAAGGCTTATCGGCCGAAATCGAGAACTGGAAAAAAACATACGAGCGGAGCGAACTCTTTTTTATGGATAAGGGGACGCAACTGCTCGTCTGGGACTTCCGCCCGTGCGCTAAGGAGCCGCTGATTATTCTTGACGACTACTCAAGGCTAGTCTACCTGGCGTGCGACGAAGCCAGGACTATAAATCAGATACATAACTCATGGCCCAAAACTTCGCCTGTGCCGCCGGATGAGATACGACTCAAGGACACCCTTGCCAGATTCGTAGAGCAGTCTCTTACGATAAAGGAAGGACAGCAATATCTATCGCTCGCCTACTGCAAGTCGGCATAAGCGACAGGACACTCAAAGGCTGGCGGCGCGGCCAAGCCGGCGAATCAATGATGATGGGCGATGGGCGAAATCAGGGATTCCGGTGGGAACCTGTCCGCGGTCTTATTCTTGATGGAGATCAGGGTGGCGATTTCTTCGACCGTCAACTCTTCAATCGCCTTTTCCTGCTCGGGACTCAACTGCATATCTTTTTTAAGGAGCTGGGCGTCAGCAAGTTGCTCTAGGTTTGTCATGTGCGGCCTCCTTCGAAGGAGCGAGGGCTATGTGAGAATAGAACTGGCGGAAATATATGCCCGACTCTCTCGCCTGTCAATCGAATAAACCACCTACGGAGACGTTGTGCCGGTCGGCCGCCACCTGGCCTCGAAGTCATAGTCTCCGTCGCTGGTGACATTCGTCATCCCGCCGCCGCGCGAGTTTTTATCTCTCAAGTGAAGTCTGCGTGAGCCGGAAATTTCCTTCGAGCCGGATGTCGCGCGAGGAGCCGCCGACCATGATACGGAAGTCGCCCTTCTCTGCCAGCCAGCCGCGCCGGCCTGGGTCGTAGAAGGCAAAGGCGTTTCGCGTGAGCGATATTGAAACCGTCTGCTTCTCGCCGGGTTTAAGCTGTACTTTGCGAAAGCCCTTCAACTCCTTAAAGGGTCTCGGCAGGCTCGATTCAACATCCCGCACATAGACCTGCGCGACCTCCGCGCCTTCACGCGCGCCCGCGTTGGTGACCTCGAACTCGACCGCGAGCGCGGGACTTTTCGCATCCTTGCTCTCGACGAGTTTGAGACCGGAGTATTCGAAGCGCGTGTAAGAGAGCCCGTGCCCGAAGGGGAAGAGCGGCTCCAGCTTTTTCGTATCGAACCAGCGGTAGCCGACCAGCAAACCTTCCTCATAGCGCACCGTACCGTCCTTGCCAGGGTAAGCGCCGAGCGCGTGCGCCGGCGAGTCCGCGAGTTGTTTTGGGAATGTGCAGGGCAGCTTGCCGGAAGGATTCACGTCGCCGAAGAGGACTGCGGCGAGAGCGTTGCCGCCCTCCATCCCCGGATACCACGCCTGAAGGACCGCCGGGACGCGCGAGAGCCACGGCCCCAGCTCGACAGGCCCGCCGCCGAGCAGGACGACAATCGTGCGCGGGTTGGCCTCGACGATGCGCCCTATCAACTCGTCCTGCCCGAAGGGGAGTTTCATGTCCTTGCGGTCGGCGGCTTCGGAGTCCAGACCCAGCGAGTGGTTGAGGCCGCCGACGTAGATGACGACATCCGCCTGACTCGCGGCGCGCACCGCCCGTGCCGTCAGGTCTTCGTCTCCTTTTTCACCGTAGCCGACGGAAAAGGAGACGTTCGCCTTGTCGCCTATGTGCCGGAGGATTCCCTGTAGCGGAGTGACTTCATAAAAAGCCTTGATCCGAGAGCTGCCCCCGCCGTAAGCCTGCAAGCGGACTGCGTTCTCGCCGATGACCGCCACCGACTTGACCTTGTTCGGGTCGAGCGGCAAAGCATTCCCTTCGTCCTTGAGCAGGACGAAACTCTCCTCCGCGACGCGGCGTGCCACCGCCTGATGCTCCTTCGTGTTGATCGCGCCGGGAGAAGAGTGTCCGTCAATGGCGCGCGTCATGAGCATCACGCGCAGGTTGCGCCGCACCATGTCGTCCAAAACCGAGAGTGGATATTCGCCTTTGCGGACGCCTTCGAGGAAAGGACGCGCCAGATAGAATTCATCGAAGGGCCTGCCGACCGTGCCCATTTCGAGGTCGAGCCCGGCGAGCACAGTTTCGCGCGTGCTATGCACGGCGTTCCAATCAGACACGACCAGCCCCTTGAAGCCCCATTCGTCCTTCAGGATTTTATTGAGCAGGTATTCGTTCTCCGAACAATATTGCCCGCGAAACTTGTTGTATGCGCTCATGACCGAGAGCACGCCAGCCTCCTTGACCGAGGACTCGAACGGCGGCAGGTAAATCTCCCGCAGTGCGCGTTCATCAATCTCGACGTTGATGGTGAATCGTTCCCACTCCTGATCGTTGGCGATGAAATGCTTGGCGCACGCGGCCACCTCCTCCGCCTGCATAGCCCGTATGTAGTCAACCGCCAGGCGTGAAGCGAGAAAAGGGTCTTCGCCCAGATACTCGAAGTTGCGGCCGTTCAGAGGCGTGCGCATGATATTCATGCCGGGGGCGAGCATGATCTGTTTGCCGCGCAGCCGCGCCTCCTCGCCAAGAACCTTGCCGTAGGCTCGCCCCAAATCGGTGTTCCACGTCGCGGCCAACCCGATCAGGGCCGGCATGTAGCTGGCGAAGTCGTCGGTTCGCCCCACGGCCTGCGAGGCGTCGCGCCCGACCGTCTCCTCGCGCACGCCGTGCGGGCCGTCGGAGAGTTGGCGCTGCGGTATCCGCAAGCGCGGGATGGCGGCAGTGCTGAACCTGTTATCGGCGTGGACGACCGCGACCTTCTCTTCGAGCGTCATGCGCTTGAGCAAGTCTTCGACGCGCGCATCTATCGGCTGGCTCGTGTCCATGTAAAGAGGACGCTGTTCCTGCGTCCGGCCCACGCTGCTTGCCGCGACGAGGGCCGCCGTGATTGTCATCAACGCTAAAAGAAAGCGTCGGCCACGCATAGTGAAAGGTCTCATAGTTTCCCGGTTTATCAGGCGATCCGCGCGTGCCTGAGAATATCAGTCGCCTTGAAACACGAACCGCAGGCCGCGGTTAAAAGCTTCGGGTTTGTTGCCCGCGTGGCGCTCGCCCTCGATCACACGGGTTTCCAGCTTGAGCCCCTTATAGCCGCGACTGCTGACGACCTGCATGAACTCCTTCACCGGCGCGGTTAAGTCTTCCACGCCTCCGACGGATACGAATAGCCGCACTGGCAAATCAGGGTGCTTGCCTGCATACACGACCTCCTGCTTGAAGACAAAACGGTCGCCGTAAGGCACGGCCGGGCTGGCCGAGACGTAGCCCCTGAAAAGCCCCGGCTCCGTGAACATCGCATAGAGCGTGAACAGCCCACCCAGGGAACTCCCCATCAGCACCCTGCGGGAAGGGTCCGCACCGTAGTTCGCCTCGATGAAGGGGAGCAACTCCCGCTTGAGGAAGGAGAGAAACTTTAAGGCATCCCCGGAGCCCGGGTGGCGGCTCTCGGATGTCGGCGTGTAGTCCATAGCCCTCAGCGTGTCATAGTTCGGGCTTGGCCCAGAATACGTGACGCCGACGATGATCATCTCGGGGACAAACTTGTCGTAGAGCAGCCCGCCATAAACGGAGTCGAGCAGTTTGAAGTCCCATTGCCCGTCAAGCACGTAAAGGACCGGATATTTCTTCTTCTTATTCTGCGCGTTCCCGTCCGGGAGTTGGATGTAGAGATCGTAGTCGCGGCCTGTGTGTGTGGACTTGAGCGTCCGCATCAACGAGCCGGGAATAGTAACGCGAGGGAAAGACGTAGCATCCTGCGCCTGCGCGGATTGTTGCGCGTTCGCACTCACAATCAGCAGAAGAGACAGGCATGCAGCGAGCGTGGGCGCGCGCAGAGAAAAGAGCATCGGGCTGAATAGCTCCTTCAGGTAGTTTGTTTGACGGAAAGCTCTTTTAGGACCAGACGGCGGGCGAAATCTTACTCCCGCGAGTCGCTTAATACAACTACAACCATGACGCAGACACAGGATGTCCCCGTGCGGTACAAATTTTGTGGATTTTAGCAGACGATTCGTAGAGAATACGCAGCCACCTGCACTGGGCGAAAAGGTATTGCGCTTCGTGCTTCATCAGACGCTATCCGCGAATCCAACAGAAAAGGTCAAGCTGAACAAGATTGCAACCTGAGAGCATAGATTATCCGCCGCTCAGTTCGGAACTGTCAGGCGGTTGGACGAAAATGCTGCGCGTTTTTGGCCCGGGCGCCGTGATGGCTTCGGTCACGGTCGGGACCGGGGAGACCATCTTTGCGCCGCGCGTCGGTGCCGTTTTCGGCTACGCGATGCTCTGGGTCATTCTCATCACGGTCATCTTCAAGGCCGTACAAGTTTACACGGGAGCGCGGTATCTGGTGCTGACGGGCGAACATCCGTTGAGTGCCTGGTCTAGAATTCCGGGGCCGCGCGCCTGGGTGGTCAAGCTGATGGCCGTTGTCTCGCTTATCGCCTTCCCCTTGTGGATTGCCGCGCTGTCGGACGCGCTCAGCAGCCTCTGCATCTGGATCACTGGCGTCGGCGCGGGCGCGCGATGGGGGCGACCCGTCTGGGCCACTGCCATTATCCTCGCGGCGATGACTCTGAACTTGATTCAGACGTACAAAATCGTCGAGCGGGTCTCGACCCTGATTCTGGCGCTGAAAGTAGTGCTCATCATGATTGCGGTCCTCACGGTTAAACCCGACTGGGCCGCCGCGCTGTGGGGCATGATCGTGCCGCATCTCCCGGATTATCCGCCCTGGGTGTTGGCACAGTATCCTGATTTCAACGGGCGAACTGTGTTCCTCGAAATGGCCGTGCTGATGGGAGCAGTCGGCGGCGGCGTGCAGGATTACATCGGCTATGTAGGTTTCCTACGCGAGAAAAAATGGGGTGCCGCGGAACAGACGAACGCCGGACAGCGCAAGCTCAATCCAGCCCCCGTGGTCGTCACGCGCGGCCGACGCTGGCTGCGTGCGCCGGCCCTCGATACTGCGATTTCGTTCGGTAGTGTTTTACTAATCACCACCTGCTTCATGGTTCTAGGCGCGGCCGTCCTGCATCCCCTGGGGCTGGTCCCGACGGACGCAGACCTTTATAGCCAGCAATCTAAATTTCTCGGACTCATCCACCCGCAGTTGATTAGCGTGTATAAAGCTGGCGTGCTGTTCGCCATCTTCGGAGCCATCTACGGGGCGTTCGAGCTGTACGCGCGGACGACCTACGAGCCGGCGCTAGCTATCTGGCCCAGGCGCGAGTGGAACTATCAACGCTTACGTTTCTGGGTCACGCTTTACTCCGCGCTCGGCGGGCTGCTGCTCATCTGGACGGGATTCAAGACGGTCGTCCTCGCACGCATTATCGCCCCCTTCGCAGGGGTCTTAGGCTGCGGGCTGTGGTGTCTGGCGATGATCTGGGTCGAGCGGACGCAACTGCCGCCCGCCTACCGGATGAGTAAATGGCTGTTACTGACAGTAGCCATCGCCGGAATTACTATGACGGCCGTCGGCTGTTACGTGACGATAGTCAGTTGGTGGCCGTGAGGAACTCAGGTCAGCCCTCCCCCTGCGGTGGCGAGCGGGATGTAATAATCGCTCAGCGCATGCGGATTTGAACCGCAGACCGCAACCCGCGTCAAGGTAGAGTGGAGGGCATTCTACGCATTCCCGAGTGTCAACGCTCTAACGATTTGCCTGTAATGTGAAATCATCCAGCCATACGCGTCCGAAGATAGGGCAGGGGTTGGCCGGGCAACTCTGACGCCGGACGCCGATGAGAACAGCTTCGGTCATCCCGGGAGTCGTAAACACAGTTTCATACTCCTGCCACCCATTTGTGGCTCGCGGGAACGCCTTCGACTGCCCCAACACGCGCGCTTCATTGTCGCCCGCGTCAGTAACGACCAGCACGGGGGGGCCACCCGTCACCACCTCCTCCGTGCGCGCGAAGAAGCTGAGCCGGTAACGTGTGTTGGGCTCAACGAGGACAAGCTGAGAGATGACCGTTGCTTCGGGTTGAGAGTTGCCGCTCCACTCAATTAACAGGCAACGTGAGCCCGACACAGGCCCCTTTGTCTCAAGCGATAGCCTGACTCCTTCAAGACTTCGCTCCTGCCGCCAACCGTAACCGACTTCCGAAAGAGTGATAGGTTCTTCGAAACCGGGATTGGCAATGCCTGTCGCCCCGCCTGAGTGGCCGCCCCGGCCGGCGTCCCACACTTCGTATGCTGCTTTGAATTGTTTGGTCTTAATCAACTCGGCGAGAAGATTCCTCTGCTCCTCCCTGGAAACCCCGGCTGAAGCGCGGAAGAGGGAGAGCGCCTCGGTGATCTTTCCCTTTTTCACAAAGAAGCGCGCCAGAGAAAGCCTGAGAGCGTCGGTTTGTGGATTGACGATCTCTTCGACGGCCCTCGCGTCACCCTTGTACGTCCCCCACGCGAGGTCCATGAGCGCGGGAAACAACGCCGGGTCTGATCGGGCCGCCCGCTTCAACTCGCCAAAGGCTTCGGCGAACCGGCCCGCACGGTAGAGCACATTTCCGTATTGCCAGCGCGGCTCTGAGTAGAACGGGGCGAGCCTGACGGCCTCTTGTAGAGCGAGCAGGGCACCCTCGTGGTCGCCCGCCTCATCGCGCACGCGCCCGAGTTGAAGCCACAACAGGTAGTCACGCGGGCGCAGTGACGCGGCGCGCTCCAATTCCCCGAGCGTCCCGCCGAGGTCGCCCGCGTTGTAGCGCAAGGCCGCGAGGACCGAACGCGTTTCCGGGTCGGCCGGGCTGCCCCCGACCGCTTCCTCCGCACGCTCTTCGCGCAGTGTGCGGGCCGCGTCCTGCGCACGCAGACGCCCGACGCCGGCACGCCAGGCGCTGCTCATCGCGAGTGCGCAAAAAAACAGGAGCGCGAGCGTGGCTAAAATCCGTGTGGGCCGATTATTCACGATCTTTTTTTATTTGGCCCAATCCAGGGCGGCGCGTGGCCGGTCGTGAGCCCGTTGAGATTATTAATGAAAAAAGCCTGGGAGGCGCGTAGTAGACGCGCAGTCCCAGGCTCAGCGTTGTGCGGGGATGTTTGCAGATTCGCTTTACGGGGCGCTCGGGCTGGGGTTTTCGCCGCGGCCGGGGAGAGCTAACGCGAGGAACGTGGCCCCCGTGGCCCCCAGCAAGCCGGCCAGGACTGCCAGGTTGGAAATACCGCCCGCCCCCGGAGTCACTGGCGGCGAGCCGCCGCGCGTGGGGTGGCAGACCTCCGCACGCTTGTCGTCTCCGGTCTTGACGGTGCTGCCGTCGGGCTTGATGATTGTGCCCTCGGCATCGCCC
Source organism: uncultured Acidobacteriota bacterium (assembly GCA_963711585.1). GTDB lineage: Bacteria > Acidobacteriota > Blastocatellia > Pyrinomonadales > Pyrinomonadaceae > QHXM01. The sequence continues at coordinate 685,552 of CAVQEU010000009.1, forward strand.
ATAGTCCGCAGGACCACGCAGCCGCGTTTTAATGTCACGGTCACGGGGCCGCCCGGCGTAAACTCTATTGTCAACTCCGTATCCGGGGACATGTCGAGCACGGCGAAGCCCATCTGGAGGGTGGCCCCGACGCCCGCCGGAGTCTCTATGGATGAACCGGAGAGAACCGTCGTCCCGGTTTTGACGCTGTTGCCGTTGACGATGACGGGCTGGTTCCTGGTGGTCTTGATCGTCGCGCCGACCTGCGGACTCGCGGCCGCGCGCGATTCGGTAAGTGTCGGGGAATCGGCCGAACCCGCGAACACATAAATCTGCAAGACGCAGAGTACGGTGAGCAACCCGACCCACTTTTGAATGTTCCGGTGTCTTGACACCATAGCCTTTTGAATCTCCTTTATCCGCGTCAGGCTGAGGTCACGAGCTGCACTGTACTGTAAAGCGTTTCGACCGCCCGGAAGTTTACTTCCGGCCTTCGCAAAGGTCAACGTATTTCGCGCTCGCGGCCCTAACCCTTTTCGCTTCGGGCGAGCTGCTAACGGAAGAGGATTTCGCACGCTTCGTAGACGCGCACCGGCGCGGCCTGGAACTTCAGCGTGTCGCCGCTCTGCTTGAACGCCACAGCTTTCGCCTCCCGCCCGTCAATCGAATAAGCCCTGACCTCCCGCACGCTCTTCCCTTTCGGCAGCTTCAACTGCACGGCAATGTCGCCGGCGGCCTCGACCTTGCCGCCGTTCGTCAGGCCAATGGGCGTGCGGTAATTGAGCAGGTGTAAAACCATGCGCCGGTCGTCCGCCCAGGCGCAACCTTCAACCAGAGATTTCTGCGGCAAGGTCAGAGCGGGCAGAGCCCCCGCGCGCTCGATGGCGAGGTCGCTCAATTTAGTCCGCCTCAGTTGCGGAAGCTCCCTCGATTTTTGATAGCTCTTTTTTACTTCCCTCACCTCTTCCGGGGTCAGCGGGTCGGGGCCTTGCAACAGAGGAAGCGCCTTCATCCACGGCGGCAGGGCGGGGCGTCCGGGCACGATGACGAGCGCGTACCTGGCGAGTGACGCCGCCGTCTGCTTGTCGCCGTCCAGCACGTCCACCAGGAGCCCGCGCCAGAGCAGGGCTTCATGCACCTGCTCGGCCTCGACGAGGGCGGCCGCCTCCTGGTCCGGGAAAACGACGATGGCTACGTCGCCCGCCGGCAGGAGCCCCTCGTAAAGCTCGCGGTGCGCGCGCCCGAGAGTGAAGAATCGCTCCCTGGCCCGATGCGCGCCCGCGTCGTTGTCGCTGTGAAAAGGATACTGGCCCACCACCTGCACCGCGACGCCTCCGCCGAAGGCCGCGCCCTCCGCGAGGGCCAGCGTGGCAGAGTCTTCGTTATGAGCGAACTCCGCCCCCTTGCCGGCCGGCGCTCCGGCGAGAAGGTGTATGCCCCTTTCGCCCCGCATCGCGTAAGCCAGTTGCGCCAGCCACAGGTTATTGAAAGAGCGCGCTTCGTTCGTCCCTCGCGTCCGGTTAGTGAGGACTTTCTGGTCGGGCAGAGGAGGGTAGTAGCCCGTCCAGACGCCGCCGGGCCAGAGGATGCGCGCCGCCCCGAGCCACACCTGTTCGACCATGCAGAGGTCGAGGCGGTCGGTCACCGCGCGCTGGAAGGGCAACTCGATATAATTGCCCCCCAGGAAGAAACTACCCCTGCGGCGTGAGCCTTCGGCGCGCAGGTCGTCGAAGTAGCGCAGGTAGCTCTCTAACCAGACGCGGTCCTGCTCACGAAACAGGTCCATGCCCATCTCCTTCGCCGCCGCCTGGCAATACTTGTCGTAGCACCTGTGGACGAGCACGTTGTCCATCCAGACGCCGTCATAGCCGACGCGCGCGATCCAGTCCGCGACGAGCATCTGCCAGCGTCGCCAGCCGGGATGGTTGACGCACATGCTGTAACGCGTCAACCCGCGGTCGTCCTCGCGCCCGCCGCCCATGCGAAAATATGTCTCCCCTTTCTGGTCCCGCTGCGTCCAGTCAAGGGGGTCGCCCGGCGGGCGCTCCCGCAGGTCGAAAGCGGGCGCGTACTTCTCCCAGCTATCGAAGAACTGGAAAAATCCCTGGCGACGCTCGGCGTTACCCAACATCGTCATCGGCGAAATGTACGGGATGACCGTTTTGACGCCCGCCGCGTGAACGTCACGGACGAACTGCTCTGTGGCTTTAATCCTCAGACGCAGCTCGTCGGGCGAGAGCAGGCGGCGGGCGTCTTCGCCCTTCCGGCCCGGCGGCGGCGGGAAAGTCCTGTTCTCGCCGCCGAAGGAAAGAGTGGGGCCGAGACTGTGCGTCAGCGGCGCTTCCTTGCCGACGATGAGGATGTCGGGCGGGAACTGTCGCAGGCGCGCGAGGAACGTCTTATAGCGGTCGTCCGCCGCGTACAGTGGAGCGCCCGCGCCGTTCAGCAGGTGCGCCGCGTTGTAGCTGTAGTCACGAACAACGTCCGGCGGCAGGCGCGAGAGCGAGGGTCGGCGAGCCTGCTGCCCGGCGTTCATCTCGGAAGCGCGGGCCGGAGGCTCTTTCACCTTTTTCTGCGCGAAGAGCGGGTGGGCACGCCCTCCGAACAGGCCGCAGACAATTCCCAGCAGACAGCCGACGGCAGCCAACCTCACGAGATTAATTTTTTCCGCGCGTAAGCTGTACATGAACTAAAGGCCGGTGACGTTTAGATGATACGTGTTCAGACGAAGACGAGTAGGGCGGAAGTGTCAACCACTCCCGCCCTACTCGCTCGCCCGTAGGTTATCGTCGTCGGAAACTTTACGGTGGGCAGGTGCCAGAGCCGACGTTGATGGTCAGGTTACGCGAGACCGTGCTCGCGCCCAGAGTCGCGTTGACAAGTCCGACCTGCTTGGTCACGACCGGCGAGGTCGTCACAGAGAAGGCCGGGCTCACCGTCTGCCCCGCCGGGATGAAGACAGACGCGGGCACGGTCACCCCCGCCAGATTCGTCGTTGACAGGTTGACGGTCAACCCGCCCGCAGGAGCTGGCCCCGTCAGGTAGACGTTGCCGGTCGTGTTCTCGCACCCGCCCGTCAAGACCTGCTTCGCCAACAGCACCTTCAGCAACGCGGCCGACTTGACGACGATGGACGCGCTGTCAGTGTTGTTCGCCGGGTTGAACTCGCTCTCGTTGCTCGTCGCGCTCGCGGAGTTGGTCACGCTGCCCGCCGCCGTCGTCTTGGCCGTGATGGTCACGGTGGCGGTCGCGCCCGGGGCAATCGTGCCGAGGTTGGCCGTCACCGTGCCGTTGGAGCCGACGGGCGGAGTGACGAGCGAGCCTTGCGACGTGGTCGCCGAGACGAACGTCTCGGAGGCCGGGAGCGTGTCGGTCAGCACGACGCCCGTCGCGCTCAAGGGCGTGTTGGTGTTCTTCACCGTGATCGTATAAGTCACATTCTGGCTGACGAAGACCGGGTTGGCCGAGGCCGACTTCTGGACGGCGAGGTCAACAAACTTCTGCGCCGGCACGCCGTTGACTGACGCGCTGTTGTTGCTCGGGTTGGAGTCGGTGTCGGTCGTCGTCACCGTCGCCGTGTTGTCGAGCGTGCCTTCCGCGTGAGGCTTGACCGTCAGACGAATATTGACCGGCGCTCCCGCATTGACCGTGCCCAGGTAGCACGTCACGGTATTGGTGCCGGAATCATAGCTACACGTGCCCTGCGAGGTCGTCGCCGCCGTCAACGTGACCTGCGAAGGCAGCGGATCGGTGACCACCACATTCGACGCTGGCGTACCCGTGTTCGTCACCGTGATGTCGTAGTTGAAGTTGAACCCGACCGGCGCAGGGTTGCGGTCGGCCGTCTTCGTGATCGCCAGGTCGGGCGCCGTCGGCGTCACCGTAAATTGGACGGCCGGGACCAAGCCGGCCCAGCAGGCATTGGTAGGCGAGTCGAGGCGAAACAGATTGATTCCCGCCAGACCGCCGTCGCAGTAGTTTGAGGCGAAGGCGTTGTTCCAGTAGAGAGTATCCGCGAACGGCTTGCTTCCGACCGTAGCCGCGGGCGAGAGCGCCACGTTCAGCGAATCGTATGGGCAACCACTGGAACTGCTGAAGCATGCAGCGGATGTTCCGATGGGATTCGGACCATAGCTCGTCGTGTTGTAAGTCAGACCGTACACTACTGAGTTCGGCAGCGTAATCCCCAACGAAGTCAGGTCAAAGGTAATGTTGTGAGCCAGACCGTTGAAGCAGGTCGTGCCGTTGTACCAACGGCCGCCGGTGCAATTGGTGTTGTCGCTCGAAGGACGGTAAGGAATCGAAAACGTCTGCGTCTTCGTCGCAATGAGCGCTCCGGGCGTCGGGTCACCTGCATTGTAGATGTTCAACGTGATGGGGATGCTGAAGGTTGCCCCCGGAGTGGTTACGCAATCCGCCGTATTCCAGCGGCCGTTTTGACAACCCCAACTGCTCATCGTGACCTTCACTGCCGCCAGATTTCGCTCCGTACCGGCAAAAGTGATTGCATCGCCGATTTCCTTGAAGCCATAAGCCTCGGCGCCCACACTCGGCAGGTTTCCGGGAAGTGGAATGACCGTGCTGTCATAGATCACCGGGCCGTTATTCGATTCAAAATTAATGTTGGCAATCGAGCCGTCGTTGAGAACGATGCGAACGCCGTCAACCTGTCCAAAGAAACCGGCGGCACAACAGCTCCCGGTCTGGATTGAAAAGAACAGAATTTCGTGTCCCCCATAAGGAGAGCCTGACAACGCATTGCTGTTCTTGAAGGCTGCCCAGTCAGGGTCGTTATAGGTCCCGAAATTTGCTCCCGGCGCCCCCTGAGTCGATTCAAAGAACCGCATCCTATTAGCCGCGCCATCGGTGGACCATTTGTTCCAGGTGTTGCCGGGATCAGTCAAATTGATGGCGAAATAGGGCTCGCTTCCAATGCGGTCTCCATACCAAGTCACGCTGGAAACGTCACCGGCATAGGGCTTGGTGTAGAGAAGTAAAGACCAATCAACCAAATCCGGGGTGTGTGTCGTTGATTTCTTTGTCCAGTAGCTCACGCTCGCAACATCCGCGATCGTCACGGGGTGTCCGAACAAAGCTTCTGGTGTAAAGTACATGTCAGTTTTGGCAACTCCATCCGACGCAAAGCTGCCAGCCGCGAACCCGGGAGCGAAGTCTCCCGCAACGCCTGTCACATGATTGCTATCGAACACCCCGGGCGAGGACGGAGTGACCGACAAGTTCGTCACTGTTTGCGCGCGCACTGCGGTGCAAGCGAGCGCCAACACAGCAACGCTAACCAAAAATCTGAGTCTCATTTTAGATCTCCTAGTGATTCGAAAGGACCGTTTGACTAGGACGATCATGACTGGTGAGAGATAGTTAAACGCCAGCAGGGCAAGTCAATTTATCGAGGGGGTGTTGAGGGAGAAACGGGAAGGAGGCAAAAGAAACATCCTGCGAGGCTTTAGGCTTCTAACACTACGCGGCTTTGCCTCAAAAGTCAAATGGGTACTTGATATTGGAGGGGCGCACCTCGCACGCCTCAACATCTTGGGTGTGTAGCTGACTTTTGAGGTAAAGCCACACTACACGCGCCGTCGGGAGTCCCTACCCACCCTTGATGGAAACTGCTAAAAGAGCGTGCGTACTTTATTGGCTGAGCTTTCGCCTATCAATCTAAAATTCTCACGAATTGAGCACCTGATAAAACTCCTGCTGGACCTGCATCCAGCAGGAGTTTTATCAGGTGCTCTGAGCTTGTCGCCCAAGGCATTACGGGGGGCAGACGCCGGAGCCGACGTTGATGGTCAGGTTACGCGAGACCGTGCTCGCGCCCAGAGTCGCGTTGACGAGCCCCACCTGCTTGGTCACGACCGGCGAGGTCGTCACAGAGAAGGCCGGGCTCACCGTCTGCCCCGCCGGGATGAACACACTGGCCGGCACCGTCACCCCCGCCAGGCTCGTCGTTGACAGGTTGACGCTCAACCCGCCCGCAGGAGCTGGCCCCGTCAGGTAGACGTTACCGGTCGTGTTCTCGCACCCGCCCGTCAAGACCTGCTTCGCCAACAAGACCTTCTGCAAGTTGACGGCATTGACCGTCGTCGTCGCGCTGTCGGTGTTGTTGGCCGCCAACGGGTCACTCTCGTTGCCGGTGACCGTCGCCGTGTTGGTGATGACGCCTGCGGCCGACGACTGCACCGTCACCGTCACGGTCGCGGTTGCGCCGATAGCGAGCGAGCCGAGGTTCGCAGTCACGATGCCGGATGAACCGACAGGCGGCGTGATGAGCGAGCCCTGGCTCGTCGTCGCCGAGACGAACTTCATCGAAGCGGGCAGCGAGTCTGTCAGCACGACGCCCGTCGCACCTATCACCGTGGAGTTGTTCTTGGCGACCAGGGTGTAGGTCACGTTCTGGCTGACGTAGATGGGGTTGGGAGCGGCCGTCTTCTGCACCGAGAGGTCTGTCTCCTTGACCGCTGGCAGACCGTTGACCGACGCGCTGTTGTTGGCGGTGCTCGTTTCCGTGTCACTCGTCGTGACGCTGGCGGTGTTGTTCAGCGTCCCTTCCTCGCGCGGCTTGACCGTCAACTGAATGTTGACGGGTGAGCCCGCGTTGACCGTGCCGAGGTTGCAGGTCACGGTGCGCGTGCCGGAGTCGTAAGAGCACGTCCCCTGCGAGGTCGTCTTCGCGGTCAGCGTCACCTGCGAAGGCAGAGTGTCTGTGACGACCGTGTTCGACGCGGGCGAGCCGGTGTTCGTGACCGTGATGTTGTAGTTGAAGTTCAACTCGACCGGCGCGGGGTTGCGGTCGGCCGTCTTCGAGATGGCGAGGTCGGGCTGTGCCGGCGTGAAGCTGAAGTAGGCGATGGCCGCATCGTGGTCGGCGAGCCGTTCGGGCCGGTTGGTGTCGGCAGCGTAGTCTACGGAGAAGTCGCCGTTGTAGCGGCCGTAGGCGAAGCGCGTGTTGGACGCGAGCAGAGGGGCGCTGACCAGCACGTGGTCGAGCGCCTGTGCGTTGCCCTCGAAGGCGAACGAGTAGCGCTGGTCCGCCGGGAGCGTGTTGCCGAGGTTGGTCAGCGTGTACGTCCAGCGATCAGTGCTCGGCTCGACCACCTGATCGGCAGGCACGGGCGAGCCCTTGAGCGTGCCTACGATGTCGCCGAGGCCGTCGTTGAAGTCGAAGGCGTTGAGGTCGCCGAGGACGACGAGGTTCTCCGAGGCGTGTGTCTGGGTAAGGTCGGCGATGTCCTCGGCCTGAAGGCGGCGCTTCTCGCGGTTGCGCGCGCCCTCAGTCCCCGTCCCGCAAGTGCCGTAGGGCAACTGGCTGTCGGAGGCGATGAGCGACTTGGTGTGGTTGACAATGACAGTAACAGGGACGGCCGGGCCGCTCGTCTGCGGCACGGTGACATTGAGGACGTATGCCGGGCGGTCGTGGAGCACGGAGGTGATGCCGCAGTAGGTGAAGGTGTTGCCCTGGTGATACTGCGTGGGGCTCCCGACCACACTGACGCGCGCCGTATTGACGAGGTAGCCAACGTCCTGGTCGTCGGCAAAGTCGTTGGGGTCTCCGGGCTTGATGCCCTCCTCAAGATAGGCCACGTAGTTGACGGCCGACGGGTTGCCCACGTCGTTGTTTACCTTCGTCGCCAACTGCTGGAGCGTCGTCAGGTCGTATATCTCGATCATGCCGAGCACGTCAGGCGTATGCATCACGTTGCGGATGGCGAGCGAAGCCTTGTTGAGGCGGCCCGCGAAGCCCGCGTTCGAGACGCCGAAGTTCTCCAGGTTGGCGTGGCCGACCGTAAACTCCTGCGCCGTCGGCGTCGGCACGGGGATGGCGGCCGTGATGCCGGGCGTGACGGAGGTCGAGGCGGTCGCGTCGAGCACGATGCGGTAGTTGTCGAAGGCGTAGTCGAGCGGCCCGACCAGCCCCGTGACGACCGCGCCCGTCGTCACCATCAGCGCCGAGCGGCGCGTGCCGCCCGTGTTGAGTGCCTCGTCGCTGTCAACCAGGATGCGCTCGAAGTTGCCGTCGAAGATGGGGACGTTCGGCGGCTGCGTGCCGGCGTAGGGGCCTTGGTCGGCCGCGGGGATGGGGTCACCCCTCTCTATTCCAGGCTCGCGGTACGGGCGCGGCAGGCCAGTTGTGACACCCCAGAACTCGCCGAAGTTGTTGTTCGTCGGCTCCGAGACGGTGAGCGACGAGACGCTCACGCGCATGAACTCGTACTTCTCAAGCTCTGCGCCGCGGCTCAGGGCGGCCGCGTCGAAGATAGTTTGGTTGACCGGGGTCGGGAGCGGGTTACCCGAAGAGAGCACGGTGGTCGTGGGGCTCGTCAGTTCCGTCGCGGTCTTCGGGTCGGCCGGGGTCGTCGGCTCGTCGCTCGTCGCAGAGATGAACTCGGCCACAGTGCCCGTGACCCGGACGGAGTCGCCGACGGCGATCCCTGAAGGCGTGCTCGACGTGAAGACGAAGAGCGCGTCGGAGGTGTTCGTGTTGCCGTCGCCGTTCGGGTCCTGGATGAAGTATCCGTTGCTCTTGCGCCCGGTGACGATCCCGGTCGTCGTCACACTTTGGCCGGTAATCGGCGAATCCGTGTCGCTGCCCTGAATCACGGGGATGGCAGTAATCGTAGGCGCCGACTGGACGGTGAGCGAGATGCTCGTGTTGCCGGTGCGCGCCTGCGCGTCCGTGATCGTCACGGGCAGGGATTTCGCGCCGTTTGTAGTGCCGGGGGCGACCGTCGTGCTGAACGAGAAGATGTTGTCACCAGGAGTGACATCGCCGTTGGTGCCGTTATCAAAGAATTGCTGTGTCGAAGAGCCGCCGATTGCGGTCAGGTTGCCCGTCACGGCGAGACCTGTGCTCGTCGGAATTGTTCCGGGCGTCACAGTGACTGTGAGAAGCGTCGAATCACCCGCCGAGAGCGTAGAGGGGGTGGCCGCGCCGGAGCCGGAAGGATTGGTTGGCCCACCTCCACCACCCGAAGCAGGCGCTAAGGCCACACCACGAAAAGCCGTGTTAGTCGCGGCGGTTGCGATTGTTGTAAATGTGAAGCCGGAGCCAGTGTCCGTCACGGATACCAGTTTATTATCGGTGGTTGTCGCAAAGAGCGAAAGCGTCGAACCCACATACTGTCCGGTGACGCCGCGAAAAGCGGCTGTGCCGGACAAAGCGCGATATTGTTTCGCCCAGTTTACGCCGTCCGTGCTCGTCCATTTTTGCAAGCCGCCTTCAGTTCCAGCCGTCGTATCATCACCGATGTAAATCGTGTCAATGCCGCTGACAGCGTTGTTCGGGTCATCCAGAATCACGTAGGAATATGTGGAGGGTGCCGCCGTATCTGTGAATCCGGCCAAGCGCGTAGTGGTGTTGCCGCTTCCCGTAGGCAAACCGCTCCCAACTTTATTAACGCCTCTTGTAGTATTAGTGCCCGCCCCGGACGAGACGTAAAGCTGTCCGTTATAGATATTGACCTGTCTTAAATTCGTCTGTGTGGTGCTGACTAAGGATGAGGTGGTCGAGCCGAACGTGGTGGTGCGAACGCCCTCGTTACTGCCAGCCATCCAAAATGTAGTCCCGTCACTGCTGACTGCGCTGCGTATATTCCCCTGGCTAAAAGCGTCGGTCAGTGCGGTAGTCGTGTCAACATTACCGGACGCATCAACTCGCCCTACCACGCGGTTGGCTGTCGCTGAGGTTACCCCCGAAGGGGTTGCAGCGCCTGTCGTCGCGTTATAACCGGACACGATTAGATACTGACCATTCGCAGAGCGGGTCATTAAGCCTTCAGTGGTTGAAGTGCCGTTGGCTGTCAGAGCCCGGTTGCCTGAACCTGCCGCTGTCGTTGGCAACGCGATAGACTGCACAAGCGCTCCGGCTGGCGTGTACTCGTCAAGAAAGACGGGCGTGGCGGTGCTTGCTAGTGCAGTGGCTCCCCCAACACCAACTCGGTAAACCACCACATTGCCTGATGTAAAGGCCGCTGCATGAGCGGTCGGGACGATCTGAGAAGATTTACTTAAAGGAAGAATGGAAACAAGTAGGGCGAAGGAGAGAATCAAAATTAACTTGCGACGCACGTAACCAACGGAGGAAGATACATTCACAGCGATAGCCTTTCGTAATTAAGTTGAGCAGACGCCCCCGCTCGACTCCGGGAACGTGTTTCTGAGGGTTTGCACTCTTGCGATTGACTTAATGGACGGAATGGCCGAGTCCGTTAAGAGCAGCACGCGGGCTGTTGGTCCTGTCACACCCCGGCCGAGGTGTGTCCACAAAAATGAGACTTGTTTCTTACCAGTGTTAGCGGCACAAATCAAGCCGCGAAAGCCCCTGCTCGCTTGCGGGCGATCATCTCGTCCCGGCCCTCGCCCGGCACGTCCGCCGTCGCGATAACGAGGAGCGCGACGAAGAGTGCGGAGTTGATGGTCAGGTGCAGGCCGAAGTCGAAGAGGCTGTGCACGGCGACGCCGAACAGCCCCGTGAGCGCGCCGAGGCAGGCGGCGCGGCGGAAAGAGTCACCTTCAAGGAGCGCCTTGCGCGCGCGCCTCAGGACGACGACCGCGAGCCAGAGGAAGAGGGCGCACCCGATGACGCCGCCGCTCGCCAGGATTTCCAGATAGTCGTTATGAGCCTGCTGCGGCGTGTACGCGCCCGAGGCGTCGTGGTACTCGGTGATGGCCGTCCAGTACCCGCCGAAGCCGACGCCCGCGAGCGGATGGTCTTTAATCATCTCCACGGTCGCGCGCCAGATGTCCAGGCGGCGAGTATTCCACCGCGTCGTCGCGTCCCCCGGCCCCAGCTCCTCACTGACGGTGCTCAGATTACTCACGACCCGCTCGCCACCCACACGGACGACCGCCACCGCCGCGAGAGCCACCAGCGACAGGACGATGACGGCGCGTGCGGCGGGCGCGACCAGCCCCCCGCGCCACCGCGCGGGGACCGGCACGACCAGCAAAGCGAGCAGCAGCAATTGGCACATCATCGTGAGGATGCCGCCGCGAGAGTTTGCCAGGATCAGCGCCGCCCCGACGGGCAGCGCCAGCGCGAGGTGGAACAGACGGGCTTCATACCTGCCGCCGCGCCTGAAGACCATCCCGAGCGCCGCCCCGAGCGCCATCTCCATCATGAAGGCGAACTGGTTACGGCTGATGACCTGAGCGTAGCCTACCCCCCGCGGCAGGGCCGGCAGGACGAAGCCCACGTCGGCGTGCTGCATGGACTGGCGCAGGATGCCGAAGACTGCGCTCGCCGCGCCGACCCCGATGACCGTCAGGACGAGCGCATGCAAGCGCGCGCGGCTCGTTGTAAAGCGCAAGAGGAGTGCGCCGAGGAGAGTCAGCGCGGCCAGTTTGAGGGCGAAACTGTACGTCTCGAACGGGTCTGCACTGAAGGTCGTCTGAAGGAAAGAAAAAACAATCAGGACGGCCGCCGGAATCACCAGCCACAGCCAGCGCCGCCAGTGGAAGCCCCCGCCGACGAGAGCCTCCACGGCCCAGAGGGCCGTCACGGCGAAGACCCCGACCTCAAAGAATGACGTCCACCAAAACTCGGCCGAACCGTAGGGGACGGCCGCGAGCACGATCAGGAGCAGCGCGCCGTAGAAAATGGCCCGGCCCAGCAGGCCCGCGAGCTTCTCCCCGTCGGGGATTTTCTGCTCAGATGTGCGCGGCCAGCGGCTCATGCAGTGGGGCTAGAACTTCCTCCTCTTCTACCTGCTCGCCGCGCGCGTCAACGCTGAGGCTGGCTTCGGGCAAGACCCCCCCTAGATATTTTCGGACCATCTGCTCGTCCCCGAGCCTGGTCAGCGTCTCCAGGTATGTGAGAGCCTCGGCGACCCTTTCTTCGGGATAGGTCGCGATCTTACCGATGTAGATTTTCGGGTGAAGCGTCTTGGACAACTGCTCTTCGGTGACCGACAACTCCTCGAACAGCTTCTCGCCGGGGCGTATGCCGGTCATGACGATGTCTATGTCTTCATAAGGCTTCAGCCCCGAGAGGGTGATGGTATCAATAGCCAGGTCCAGAATCTTGACCGGCTCGCCCATGTCGAGCACGAAAATCTCGCCGCCGTTGCCGATGCCGCCAGCCTGCAAGACCAACTGCGCCGCCTCCGGGATGGTCATGAAATAACGCAGCATGTCCTGGTGCGTGATCGTCACGGGGCCGCCCTTGCTGATCTGCTCGCGGAAGATCGGGATGACTGACCCGGTCGAGCCGATCACGTTGCCGAACCGGACGGCGACGTAGCGCGTCGGGAAACGCTCGTCCAGACTCTGCACGACCAGCTCGGCCATCCTCTTCGATGCCCCCATGACCGAAGTCGGGCGCACCGCCTTGTCCGTGGAGATCAGGACGAAGACCTCGGCGGCGAACTCGCCCGCCAGGCTCCCCAGCGTGTGGGTCGCCAGGACGTTGTTCTTGACGGCCTCGGACGAGTTGCTCTCCATCATCGGCACGTGCTTGTGCGCCGCGGCGTGGAGAATAACCTGGGGGCGATACTGGGCCATAATGTGGCGCATGCGGGATTCGTCGCCGATGTCCGCCACGAGCGGGACGACCGGGAAGGGGGGCCGCGCCCCACTCACCTCGCGGTCTATGTTGAAGAGCGCCGGCTCGGCGCGCTCGATGAGGAGGAGGCAGGACGGCTCGAAGCGCGAGACCTGCCGCGCCAGCTCAGACCCGATGGAGCCGCCCGCGCCCGTGACCATGACGACCTTCCCGCCCAGGAAATGGTTGATGCCCTCCAGGTCAAGGGCCACAGGCTCTCTGCCCAGCAGGTCTTCGATCTGTATGTCCCGGATGTGGCTCACCTCCACGTGCCCCTGCAATAACTCGCAGAGCCCCGGGATCACCCGAATCTTGATCGAGAGCTGCTCGCAGATGTTGACGATGCGCCGCACGTCGCGGCGCGAGGCCCGCGTGATGGTTAAAATAATGTGGTCTATCTCCAGCTCGCGGACCAGCCGCGGCAAGTCCGCGGTCGTCCCCAGCACCCGCACGCCTTGCACCATCGAGCCGACTTTATCCTTGTCGTCGTCAACGAACCCCCTGATGAGCAGGTTCGTGTCGCCGCGGCCCTTGATCTCCTTGGCGGCCAGCATCCCGGCCCGCCCTGCCCCGACCAGCAGCACGGGTTTGCGCGTCTGGAGCGCGGAGCCGGCCCCCATGCGCCTTTTCTGCTGGCCCTCGTAGTAAGCGCGCCGGAGGATGCGCAAACTGAGCGCCCCGCCGAATCCGAGCCCGGCGTCCATCAGGATGATCGAGAGGGGTACACGCCAGTCATTCAACTGGGAAGGCAGCGCCAGCCGCAGCGCCAGAATCGGGAGCAGAGACCACAGCGCGGCGTTGACGAACGCCCTGACCTCGGACATGCCGACGTAACGCCAGATGAAGGTGTAGACGCCCGCGAGGCTCAGGGCGATCATCTGAATCAGGACGACGTATGGGAGTTGCGTGAACAGGTCTACGAATTGGACCCGCGGGATGTGGAAGTCGAACCGCAGGAGATAGGACAGAAGGAAGGCGGCCACCAGCGCCAGGAAATCCAGGGCGTAGTGCATCCTCCTCTTGCTCAGGAAACGCTTCCTCAGCCGGCGCAGCGCGGGCGGGACCGTTTCCCAGTCAGTTTTTAAGACTCTTCGCGGGTTCATTTTAGCTGGGCCTCGTAGTTGGGGTTTTAATTTTTAGACTGCCCCCTTGATACTTCTCTCGGACGGCGGCGACCAAGTCGCGCCTACCGCCTGAACTTTTTGACCACTTCTCTGACCGCCTCGACCACGTCCACGGCGTCGCGGTCGCTCATGCGCGGGTTGAGCGGCAGGGAGATGATGCGCCGGAATTCGCGTGAGGCGACCGGGAAGTCTTCCGGCCTGTAGCCGTATCTGTCCCGGTAGTAAGGGTGCAGGTGCACAGGGATGAAGTGGACGCTCGTACCAATCCGGCGCTCCTTCAATTCCTCTATGAATTGGTCGCGCGTGATGCGCAGCCGCTCAAGGTTCAAACGGATGACGTACAGGTGCCACGCGTGCTCGACCTCGGGGCGCTCGGCCGGCAAAGACAGCTCCTCGAATCCCGAAAGACCTTCGGCGTACTGCCGCACTATCTCTTCGCGCCGGGCTTGAAACTGCCCGAGCTTGCGCAGTTGGTGCAGCCCCAGCGCCGCCTGGATGTCGGTCAGGTTGTACTTGAAGCCGGGCCGGATGACCTCGTAGTACCAGGAGCCCTTCGCCTCGTAACGGTCCCAGGCGTCCCGGCTCATCCCGTGCAGGCTCCAGACGCGCGCCTCGTCTATCAAACCGGGCGGGCCGGTCAACATCCCGCCCTCGGCGGTCGTCAGGTTTTTCGTCGCGTAGAAAGAGAAGCAGGTGAGCACGGGGAGCGGGTACAGTTTGGCGAACGAGCCGACGCGCCGCCCTTCGTGACTGGCCGGCAGGGCGTGCGCCGCGTCCTCGACGACTGCCAATCCATACTCGCCCGCCAGGCCCATCAGCGGATTCATGTCGCAGGGGTGGCCGTAGAGGTGAACCGGCAGCAGGGCTTTCACGCGCAACCCTTCTCGGCGCGCGGCCGTGATTGCCTCTGCCACGCGCAGGGGGTCTATGTTCAAGGTGTCCGGCTGCACGTCCGCGAGCACGGGTCGCGCGCCCACCTGCTCGATGACGTGGACGCTGGAGACGAAGGTCATCGGCGTCGTGACGACGGCGTCGCCGGGGCCTACGCCCAGGGCGGCCAACGCGACGTGCATCGCCGCCGTGCACGAACTCAGGGCGAGGGCCGCCGGGGCGTCTACCGCTTCGGCAAAGTCCGCTTCAAAACGCCTGACCTTCGGCCCCGTCGTAATCCAGTCCGAGCGGAGCGTGTCAACGACTTCCGCGATCTCCTCCTCGCCAATCAGCGGAGGCGAAAAGGGGAGAAATGTGTCTCGCATTATTAAGAGATAAGGTGGCGCTCTATTTTGTAGGGGCGCCCCTACAGTTATTCCGGTTTCGTTAGTTTCTCGCCCTTGTAGTCTTCCGGGTAGTACACCCCCCGCCGCAGGAGCACCGCGGCGCAGCCCTTCAGGAAAATCTCCGCGTCGAGGCGGAGCGAACAGTGGTCCACGTAATAAACGTCCAGCTCGGCGCGCCTGCGCCAGGAGAGCGAGTTGCGGCCGTGGACGAGCGAGAGGCAGACCATGCCCGGTTTGACTTCGAGCTTGCGCCTCATCAGGTCGTCGTAGAGCTCTAACTGCTCGACGAGGTCCGGGCGCGGCCCGACGACGCTCATCTCGCCCCTGAGCACGTTCAAGAGTTGCGGAATCTCGTCCAGCGTGTAGTCGCGCAAGACGCGGCCGGCGCGCGTCAGGCGGGGGTCGCCCGCGCCGACGAAGGCCGAGCCGTCCGGGTTGCGCACCGCGGGCGCGTTGTGGCGCATCGTGCGAAACTTATAGAGCGTGAAGGGGACGCCGCCCTTGCCCAGCCGCGCCTGCCGGAACAAAATCGGCCCCGGCGAACTTAACTTGACGGCCGCGCCGATCAACACGACGAGCGGCGACAGCACGACCAGCGCGAGCGAGGCCGCGACTAAATCCACCGCGCGCTTCACGAACAGCGACAGCTTTTCCCACCTCCGAGCCTTTGACACCGCGGCTACCCTTTCCGCACCTCAAGGACAGACTGGAAGACTTCGGCCGCATGGAGCCCCACCATCGCGCCGTTGCGCAGGGCCATGTAACGCAGCGCCTCAACGGAGCGCGGGTGCGGGTAGGCGCGCACCTCCGTTTCGTAAACCTGCATCGCCTTCAGCTTCAGCTCCAGCGTCCCGGTGATGTCCGAGTAAACGTTGAACTGCTGCGCGCCGCGGCCCGCGTGCGTGAGCGTGTCCACCGTGTAACAGAGAAGGCGCTCGAAGGACGGGAGGCTGAACGGGCGGGCCGCCACGGCCGCCGCCTCGTAAGCGGCGCGGTGGTCGCTGTTGAGGTCCGCGAAGTGGTGTGTGTAGATGACGTGCGGCTCGACTTCGCGCGCCACCCGTTCGACGAAGCGGTTGATTTCCAGTATCGGCGTCACGTCGAGCCGCTGGTCAGGGAAGTCCCCTGAAAAGACTTCCCTCGCCCCCAGGACCTCGGCGGCTGCCAGCGCCTGCCGCTTCTTCAAAGAGATTTTGTCGTCCTCGCCGGGGAACTGCACGCTCGCACCTTCGGTCAGAATGGCGATGAAAACCTGGTCGCCCCTGGCCGCGTGCGCGGCTATCGTCCCGCCCGCGCCGATGACCTCGTCGTCCGGGTGCGCGGCGACGACGAGAATGTTTTTGTGAGCCGTCATCTCAACCTGGAAGCGGACGCGCGCGGCTGCACGTCCGAGTAAGTCTCGCGCTCGTAAGCGGGGAGCTTTCGCGTCAACAACTCTGCGTAGCAGGCGCGCAGCCTCTCAATGACCTTCGACACGTCGAAGCGCTCCTCGGCGAGCGAGCGCCCCCCGGCCCCGAGTCTGTGGGCCAATTCCGCGTCGTCTAAGAGGAGTTCTATCTTCTCGGCCAGCGCGCGGCTGTCTCCGGGCGGGACGAGGTAGCCGTTCAGCCCATCGACGACCGCCTGCCTGCAACCCGACACGTCGCTCGCCACCGTCGGCTTCGACATGGCCGAGGCTTCCATCAGGCTGCGCGGGAAGCCTTCGCGGTAGGAGGGCAGCGCCACCACGTCCATCAGCGCGTAGAGTTCGGGCATGTCGTCTCTGGACTTGAGGACGAAACACTTCTCTTCAATCCCGAGGTCGCGCAGGAGGGAAAAGTCAACGGGGTCGCGCTCGCTCTCAAGCGGGACGCCGACGGTCACGAACGAGACGCGCTCGCGCGCGCGGCTGATTTTTTGTGCCGCCTCGAAAAACTCCCGGTAGCCTTTCTCCCAGACGTAGCGCCCGACCATGCCGACCACCTGATGGTCTTCCGGGATGCCGAGTTCCCTCTTCTTGGCGCGCACCTCTGCGGGCGTGAACCGCCTGGCGTCGAGGTGCGCGAGGTCTATCCCGTTGCCGAGGAAGCCGACCTTCCCGCGGCGGTATATCTTCTGCCCGACGACCGTCTCAACGTCTTCGGCGCTTTGCGAGATGACGCGGTCGGAGAAGAGGCCGGCGGCCCGCGCCGCCGTTTTGAACATGAACTTTTTGAGGCCCGCCTGGCCGAGGAAGATCAGCCCGTGGTTCGTATAGAGTCTGACGGGCGCGCGCGCGAGCCACGCCGCGAGCTGGCCCAGAAGCTCGATCTTCGGCGTGTGCGTGTGGACAATCGTGTAGCGTTCGCGGCGCAGGATTCTCACCAACTGCCAGAGGAGCTTGAGGTCGGCCGCGGGGCTTATCTCGCGCGTCACCGCGATGCGGTGCACCTTGATTCCCTCGGCCTCGAACGCCGCGACGAGCGGCCCGTCGGCGCACATCGCGTGCACCTCGAAGCCGTCGGCCTTCAGGGCGCGCAACTGCGGCATGAGGAAGCTGACCCCCAAGTCCAGCGACGAAATGTGAACGACCTTTAATTGACTGCGCATTGCCTGAAAGGACTGAGCCACTTCCCTAACGGTCTTTGACGCGCTCCTCGCAGAAGCGGCCGAGGTCCGCCATCGTCATCACCTGGAGCAGCCCCTCGTCGCGGCGGCGGGCGGCGTGGCTGAGGATGCGTTCGAGGGCGTAGAACATCTTGTCGGTGCGGAAGCACAGGTTTTCGGTCGGGTGAAACGAGAGGTGAAAGAGCGACCTCTGTTTAATCGCGCGCTCGATGCCTCGGACCCCCTTTGTGATCCGCGAGCGCACGGGGATGAGGCGGCGCGCGCCGTCCATCGACTGCAAGAACATCGAGACGGGCGCGACCCACAGCCCCGAAGGAGATTTTTCCGGCAGCCCGCACTCGGGCGTCACGGCCAGCACGTCGTCGATGACGTGGCCGGCGCGGCGCAAGGTTCGGCTGCGGAAGCGCGTGAACCAGAAAGGCATCGCCCCGCGCGTGACGCTGAAGCCGTGCCGCCGCAGCACGTCAAGGTGGCCCAATTCGTTTCTGGGGTAGACGAACGATTCCATCTTCAGGTCGAAGGCGCGCGCCAGCTCCACGCATTTGCCGACCTCCGCTTCGGCCACCTCAAGGGTGCAGCCAGGGTCGCTGAAGATGACGTGCGAGAAAGAGTGGCTGCCCACGTCGTGCCCGGGCTCGGCGGCCAGAATCTTCTCCACCATGTCGCGGCCGTACCAGAGCGGCTCCGCACGGAAATCCTTGCAAGGGTCGTGGGCGTACCAGTCGCCTGCGAACCAGGAGTGGCGCGGGCGCGGCATGTCCGGGTGCTTGACCCCGTCGCGCGCCTCGCAGCTATCGAGAAAGAGGTGGCCGAGCGTCGCCCACGTCACACTCATGTTGTACTTCCGAAAGAGTGCGAGCAGGCGGTCAACGATGGCGCGCGTCGCGTCGAAAGCCCCGTTCGCGCCGCCGCGCTCGAAGTGTGCGGCGAACCTGCGGTGCTTCCCCGAATCGAAAGAACCCCACAGCAGCTCGAAGTCGAGCGAGATGGTGAAGACCGCCTTGTCGAACATAGGTAAAAGCCGTGAATCGTAAATCGTAAATCGTAAATCGAAAAAACCGTTCTCCGATTTACGATTCCGTTCACGATTCACGATTCACGATTTACGATTCACGATTTCAGAACATCACGTACATGAAGGGCGAAACGTCTTCCGCCTGCTCTTCCCGCTCGGCCATCTCTTCGGCAAGCTCAAGCAGCCGGGGGGCCAGGGCGGCGAGTTCCTCGTGCCCTTCAGCGGCCCAGAGCGCGGCCAACTCTTTGACGAAGTCGGCGAGCGTACGGGCGGCGCGCAACTCGAAATCGGGGGCTTCCATCACGCCGCGCGCCGGCTCGACGTAATAACTCTCCGCCCGCGAATCGGCCCCCAGGGGGAAGAACGACTTCGCCCGGTCGCGCTCGCGCTCCGCCAGCGGGGCCAAAAGCTCGTCGAAGAACTCGGCCGCAAGGAGTTCTTTATCTTTAGTCGAGCTCATATTCCGTTCTCCAGTCCCGCGCCTCGCCGAACTCCGGCTGCTCGCCCTTCCACAGCAGACAGTCCTCCATGACCAGCAAATCCATCCCGGTCCTCATGAAACACCTGTAGGCGTCCTGCGGGCTGCACACAATCGGCTCGCCGCGCACGTTGAACGAGGTGTTGACGACGACCGGGCAACCGGTAAGCTGATCGAACTCCTTGAGCAGTTGATAAAAGTCTGGCTTGTCGTCGGCGCTGACGGTCTGGACGCGCGCGCTGTAGTCAACGTGCGTCACCGCCGGGATGTCGGAGCGGGGCCGGTTGATGACCGCCAGCATGTCGTCACCGTCGCCGCACTCTGTACCTTCACAGTCATCCTCGCGGCGGCGGCTCTCGCGCACGGGCGCGACCAGGAGCATGTAAGGGCTCTCCTTCTCCAACTCGAAATAGTCGCCCGCCCGCTCGGCCAGGACCGCGGGGGCGAAGGGGCGGAACGACTCGCGGTACTTGATCTTGAGGTTCATCGTGGACTGCGTCTCCGGGCGGCGCGGGTCGCCGAGGATGGAGCGCGCGCCGAGCGCGCGCGGCCCGAACTCCATCCGCCCGGCCATGTAGCCGACTATTTTGCCATCTGCAATCGCGCGCGCAATCATACGCGCCCGCTCGCCTGCGTCGGCGATTCTCGTGTAGGGGTAGCCGCGCCGGTCCAGAAAGGCGCGCACCTCCGCGCTGCTGTACGCCGGCCCGAGGTAACTTCCCTTCTGCGAGTCGCGCCCCGAATCATTGAGTTTGCGCGGCTCATCGAAATATTGATGGTGTGCGAGGAGCGCGGCCCCGACGGCGCTGCCGGCGTCGCCGGCGGCGGGCTGAATCCAGAGGTCTTCAAAAATCCGCGCGCGCGAGATTCTGCCGTTCGCCACGCAGTTCAGGGCCACGCCCCCGGCCAGCGTCAGGTTCTTCGAGCCGGTGAGACGCCTTGCGTGGTGTGCCAATTTCAGCACGACCTCTTCGACCACCGCCTGGACGGAGGCCGCCAGGTCCATCTCGCGCCTCGTGATTCGCGCCTCGGGCCGGCGCGGCGGGCCGCCGAACAGCTCGTCGAAAGCCTCGTTCGTCATGACGTTCTGTTCGAGGAATCCGAAATACTCCGTGTTGAGGCGAAAGGAGCCGTCGTCTTTCACGTCAATCAGGCGCTCCCGGATGCGGCCGGCGTAAACCGGCCGGCCGTAGGGCGCGAGTCCCATCAGCTTGTACTCGCCGGAGTTGACTTTGAAGCCGCAGTAATAGGTCATCGCGCTGTAGAGCAGGCCCAGCGAGTGCGGGTAGCGTATCTCTTTGAGAAGCTCGATGCGACTCCCGCGCCCGTGCCCGAGCGTCAGCGTCGCCCACTCGCCGACGCCGTCCACCGTCAGGATCGCCGCCTCCGCGAAGGGCGAAGGGTAAAAGGCCGCGGCGGCGTGGGCCATGTGGTGGTCGCTGAAGAGCAGCCGCGCGTCTGCGCCGAGGGTGCGGCGCACGTGCTCGCCGACGACCGCCTTGACGCCGAGGAACGACCTCGCGGCTTTGGCCCACTGCTCGAGACCCCGCGGGGCGACCGTCAGCAGGTTCTTCATCAGCCGGTCGAAGCTGAGCAAGGGGTTGTCGTAGAAGACGACGGCGTCCAGTTCCGACGCATCAATGAAGGCTTCTTCCAGGCAGTAGTTGATCGCGCGCTCCGGGAAACGCGGGTCGTGCTTCTTGCGCGAGAACCGCTCTTCCTGCGCGGCCGCGATGATCTCCCCGTCCCGGATGATGGCCGCCGCCGAGTCGTGGTAGAAGGCCGAGATGCCCAGTATCGTTTTAACCATAAAAAGCAACTTTGCGGGCGGAATGATGAATGATGAATGAAAAGGCAAAAGTTCTGACCCCGCAGGGGTCAAACAAGATAGCCGGGGGCAAGCGCGAATGCGCGCCGCCCCCGGATAAGATGAAGGAAACGTTTCGACCCTGGAAGGGTCGCACATGCCGCGTTGAGGTGCGACCCCTCCGGGGTCGGATTCTTTTACTACGCGATTCCAGGGATGGCGCGAGCTGCGCTCGCTTACCCCTGGCTATCATGTGCGACCCCTGCGGGGTCAGAACTTTTGCCTTTTCATTCATCACTCATCCCGCAAAGTTCATCATTCCGCATTCATCATTATTCTTTCGACGGCGGGCGCGAGCGACGCGGCCAGCGCGGCGTGGCCGGCGGGCGTCAGGTGCACGTCCTTTTCAAAGCGGAAGGCGCGGCGCTCGGCGGGCGCGCATCGTTGAAAGTCTGGCAAAGGGTCGTGCAGCGTGCACCCGGTCGCTTCCGCCACTTCCCGGAAGCGCGCCTGATAGGGCGCAGGGTCACTGCTTCCCTCGATGAAGGGGAAGAGCGGGATCGGCATCAGTATCACCGGCACGGGGCTCCGGCTGATCCACTCCTCGATGATGGCGCGCATGACGAGCCAGTTCGGGTTGTCGGGCGCGCGGTAGTCCGGGACGGGCTGGAAGCGCGTGACTTTTTGGGCCAGGTCGCGGACGCCCAGGCGCTTCGCAAGTTTTCTGAGGCCAGCGAAGGGGAGCCCCCAGTCTACACGCTTCGACTCGTCGGCGCTCATCGCCGACCTCGGGACGGGCTCTTTCGCCACCGGCACGTTTCTCAAAACCAGCCCGCCAGCCTCAAGCTCGTAGTAGGGCTTGGCGTAGATGACCGTCTCGCCGTCCTCGTTGATGTAGGGGCGGAAGTGCGCGGCCACGCGCCCTATGTTTTCGACTGTCACGCCCAGTATCAAGAGATCGTGCTCGATGCCCGCGGCGAACTCCTGGTAAGCCAGGTAATGCTGGTCGGTCCCCGTTCCCGGCAGGCCGAAGTTGTAGATTTCGAGGTTCGGAATCAGACGTTCGAGCTGGTCGCCGTACCTCTGGCCGTTCGAGACGCCGTCGCCGGCCGTGAACGAATCGCCGAACAGCAGCGCGCGAGCCATCCCTTCCCGCCTCTTTGTCTCGAACTCGTGGTCGCACCTGAAGCCGTGCTCGTTGACCTTGATGAGGTAGCCCACGTTCTCACTCGGGAGAATGACTCTCGACTTGATGCCGGGGATGAACGTGTAACCGATAGTCGGATGATGCTGAGTCACTGACCGCCACATTTGAATGCCTTGTCCTTCAGCCTGTAAGCTCGCGGTAAAGCTCCGCCGTCTCCCTGACCATGCGCTCGGTCGTGAACGCCTCGCGCGCGCGCCTGGCCGCGCTCTCGCCCATCCGCAGCCTCGTCGCCGTCGGCGCTTCGAGCAGACGCAGGATGGCCCGCGCCAGAGCCTCCGGGTCTGCCGGGGGAACGAGCAGTCCCGTCTCGCCGTCCAGAATCTGTTCACTCGTGCCTGCCACGGTCGTCGCGACGGTCGGCTTACCGCAGTACATCGCCTCGAGGACGGAGCGCGGCAGCCCTTCGCCGCCGCGCACGTCAATCATCTCGCCGTCGATTTCCAACTGCTCGCGCTCGACCGTCGGCAGGACGACGAGGTCCGCGAGTTGGTAATAAGGGAAAGGGTTCTGCTGCCAGCCGAGGAAGTGGAAGTTGTCCAAATGGTACTCGGCGACGAGCCCCCGTAAATAGCTGACGTAATTTTTGTCGAACAAATCTCCGACGCACAGAAAGACGGGTTTCCGGCCGGTCGTCTGCTTGCTGACGAGGCGCGCGGCGGCCAGCAGGTGGTGGTAGCCCTTAAACGGCGTCACGGCGGCGATGGTGGCGACGACCGGCCGTCCGTCCTCTCCGACAAAAGGCAGAAACGGCATCGTGCCGTCGGCTTCGGGGACGGCCTCGTCGTCAATCCCGTTATAGATGGTCCGGCATTTGTTCCGCGACCGCGGCGCGATCTCTTCCCTGAGCGCCTCGGCCACCAGAATAATTGCCGTCGCCAGAGACTCGGCGGCCCATTTGACCGCGCCCCCGAAGGGCAACAGTTGACCGCGCACGTGCCACACGACTTTTTGGCCCAGCAGGCGCGGCACGGGGCCGGCGAACAGAAGCGACCGCACAGAGTTGCAGTGCAGGACGGACGCGCCCGCCCGCTTCATCTCGCGCCTGACCTTGAAGCTGTAAGGCAGCATCTGCGTGAAGAAAATTTTGAGCGCCGAGAGCCTGGACATTCGCAGCAGGTGCTGGCCGTAGCGCGTGAGCATCGGCGGCCCCGGGATGATGCGGACTGCGACGCCAGCGCGCCTGAAGGCTTCGCTGCAACGCCCCTCCGCCGGGAAGCAGACCAGCGGCTCGACGCCGGCCGCGGGCAGACGCCTCACCAATTGCAGCAGACTCTGCTGCCCGCCGCTGATGCGGTCGTACTCCGCAACCATGAAGAGGACTCGGATGGGTTTAGTATTCACGCGCTGCTCGTAGTTTATGTCAGTACCGCCTGCGGTAGCGGGCGGTGCTGACCCGCAATCAATCCGAGTCCCTGCGCCCCGCAGTTGAAAAGCAAGTCCACTGCGGACAGATTTGGCACAAAGCCGCTTTCCTTCACGAACAGTTGCTCGTAGGTCGGGTGATTGAAGTTCTGGACGATGATCTCGATTCCCGACCGCCGGAATGCCTCTTTGTCCAGGTACGTGCTGCCGGCCCTGCCCGAGTAGTAGGCGCTCGCGCCCACGGCCTTGCAGATGTTGAGGACGAGTTCCGACTTTTGCCCGCCCGCCGCTAGCTCCGAAGCCAGGACCCATTTCCGCTCGACGCCGAGGGCGCGCGCGATCAGCTCGATTCCCGCCACGTTCAGCTCCGTCAGCCTCGCCCACGGCCGCCTGTAAAAATCCTCGAACAGCGGGGCGAACGTCTCGAAGTGCGCGGCCCTCGCGTAACACGAACGGAGCGTTTTCCAGTGCTTCTCCCGCCAGCCGTCGCCCGCAACCTCGACCTCGTTGAGCTTCTGCGGGAAGCGGCGCACGACAGGCACGGTCAGCCACTGCGCGCCGCCCCCTCCCTTCACGCGGTTGCGGTTCTGGAAATCGCCCTTCGAGAACTGCACGTCGTCGAGCAGCACGAAGAGGTCCGCGCGCAGCATCTTCTCGAAGAACCCTAACCACGGGAGGTGCTCCGGCTGGTGTATCGCTACGAGCATCAGAGTCTAAACGCCTACGCGGGCGGCCGTCTCCTGCAAAGCCGCAACCACGCTCTTCACGTCCTCTTCGGAGACGACGGCGTGGACCGGCAGGCAGACTTGCTTACTGAGCCACGGCCTCGGCCTCCGGGAATTGTCCGTCGTAGCAACCCAACTCTCTCTGAAAGACAGGGTGCAGGTGGCACGGCGGGTCATAGATGGAGCCCAGCTCGACCTGGTATTCGTCGAGCATGATGCGGCGCAGCTTCCTCTTGTCAATTCCGTCGCCGAGCATCACCGGAAACTTGTAGTAGGCGTGGCGCAGGTTCTCCGCATACGTCGGCACGCTGACCCAGTCAACTTCCTTAAGCTCCCTCTCGTACCATTCGACCACGCGACGCCTGTGCTCGACGCTCTCGTCCAGGCGCTTCAGTTGGTAGACGCCGAGCGCCGCGCTCAGCTCGTCCATGCACCAGTCGTTGCCGAGGTTGACGATTGATTCGAGGCTTTCGCCCTGCCCGTGATGGCGCACGGAGCGGGCGTAAGCGGCCAACTCTGCGTTGTCGGTCGTAATCATCCCGCCCGTCCCCGTCGTCATAATCTTGGTCGGGTAGAAGGAGAAGCAGGCGGCGTCGGCGAGGCTGCCCGCCGGGCGGCCGTCAATCGTCGCGCCGTGGGCGTGCGAGGGGTCTTCGATGAGGAAGAGGCCGCGCTCGCGGCACTCTTCGCGCAGGCGGTCTATCTCCGGGTAAACGAGTCCGGCGATGTGAACGACGATGATGCCCGCCGTCTTCGAGTTGATCCGGCCGAGGGCGTCCTCCGTGTCGAGGCAGAAGGTCTCGGGGTTCATGCCGGCGAGGACGGGGGCTCCGCCCGCGTACATGACGGCCTTGACGCACGAGGCGAAAGTGTTGGTCGGGACTATCACCTCGCGCCCCCTGACGCCAAAGAAGCGCATGACGATCTCCAGCGCCGTCGTGCAGGAGTTGACCGAGACGGCGTGGCGCGTGCCTACGTAGTCGCGGAACGACTCCTCGAACTCGCGCGTGTTCTCCCCGAAGATCAGACGCCCGCCGCGGATAATCCGTTCGAGGCGGGCGAGCAGTTCGGGCACGTCCTCGTCGTGGAAAAAGGGGCGCGCGCCCGCGACCTTCCGGCGCGCGGCCAAAGCCTGTTCACTCATCTTGAACTTCTCCTCATGCTCCGACTTCCTGCCCGGCCCAGCGGGCGATCATCTCTTTCATCCCGGCCTCGATGGAGACGCGCGGCCGCCAACCCAATTCATTCTCGGCCCGCGCGGTCGAGAGCCAGCGGTCGGGCCAGATTTTGCCGGGCGGCGCGGGCGCGAACTCGACGGCCGTTTCCCTGCCCGTCTCGGCCACGGCCAGGCGGGCGGCTAATTGTGCCAGTTCCCGGACTGAGACAGGGCGGCCGCCGCCGAGGTTGTAAATGAAGTTGCGACTCGCGGGCGCACAGAGCGCCGACTCGTAGGCGCGACAAACGTCGTCCACGTGGACGTAGTCAATCAACTGCGCACCGTCCCCGAAGACGCGGAGCGGCTTACCCTGCGCTATCAGCTCGACGAACTTCGCGGCCACGCCGCCCGACAAAGAGAAGAGGCCGCTGCCGTAGCCGTAGACGTTCGACAGGCGAAAAATCTGGTGGCGGCCCGTGTCCACGATCAAGCTCTCGGCCGTCGCCTTGAGCGCGCCGTAGAACTCGTCCGGCCTCGCTTCCAGCTCCTCGGTCAGAGGCATCGGGCGCGCCTGGTAAGTCCCATAGACCGCGATGGTCGAAGTGAAGATAAAACGCGGGACGTTCTGCCTCCGCACCTCGCTGAGAAGTAAGTGAGTCCCGTGGACGTGCGTCAGCAGGGCGCGCGTCGGGTCGGACAAACAATCCGCCTCGCCGCCCGTCCCCGCCGCGTGTATGACAGCGTCCGCGCCGCGCACGGCCTCGCGCAGCAACTCGCCATCACAGATGTCGCCCGTGACGTACTCGACCTCGCCTCCGATTTTTTCACGCATCTCCGTAAAGCGACCGCCGTGGCCGAAGCAGACGCAGCGGTGCTTGGCCGCGAGAGTTTTAAGGAGCGCGCTGCCGAGAAAGCCGCCGCCTCCGACGATTAAGATTCTCATGAAAAGCTTCGTCTTCAGCCGGGTGATGACTTCCGCCGCGTTCTGCGGCTCGCCGTCTTCGAGCTGCACGCGCTTCAGGCGCAAGATGCCGTCGCCGGTCAGCACGTTGACCCCTGCGCCGGGGATGATGCGCTCGACCTTGCCCGGAATGCTGCCGACGTAGCGGCGCGGCTCGCTTTCAAGCTCCGACGACCAGACGGTGAGCTTGCGCCCGTCGAGCGTCGTGTACGCGCCGGGGTACGGGCTGGTCAGCCCGCGAATCAAATTGAAGACGGCGCGCGCGGGCTTGGCCCAATCAATGCGCCCGTCTTCGGGGCTCCGCCAGATGGCGTAGGTCGCCTGCGCGTGATCCTGCCGCCTTCTCGGCGCCGTGCCTTCGACCAGGCGCGGAAGATTTTCTTCGAGCATCCGCTCGACCGTCGCGTTGAGCCACACGTCTATGGTGGCGGCGTCGTCTGCGTCCGTAATCATTCGTTCGCGCTGGTCTATGATGTCGCCCGAGTCAACCTCTTCGGCGGCGTAGAACATCGTCACGCCCGTCCGCTCCTCGTCGTTGATGAGCGGCCAGTTGACGGGCGCGAACCCGCGATACTTAGGCAGGAGCGAGGCGTGAAAAATAATCACCCCGCGCCGCGCCGCGTCGGCCACATGGCGCGGAATCATCGTGCGCCACTTGACGGCGAAAATGTAGTCTGGCTCAAGTGTCTCCCACAGATTGCCAGGCTCCCCGCTCCCGACGACCGCGCTCTCGTAAAACGGCACCCCGCGCCGCTGGCACAATTCCCGTATGCGATCCAGGTACTCGCCCTGCGGCGGCTCGACGCGGTAGCTGACGACGGCGCAGAGGAGTTGCCGCCTCCGATTCGAGCAACCGCTGCAAACAGCGGTAGCCGATCTCGCCGGCGCAGAGGAGCGCCACCCTGGTCCTTCCGGCAGTCTTCATTCGCTCGCCGCGGCCTCCCTGCTCGCCCTCACGGACGCGCTCGGCGCGACGGTGGAAAGTGTCCTTCATCTGCTCGTAGATGAACCTCGCCATAGCCTGATTGCCCTCCTTCGTGTAATGGAGGTAGTCAATGAAGACGGTCCCCGCGTGAGTCTTCAACACGTCGAGCGGGTTGAGGAACCGGACGCCCCGCTCCCGGCAGAACTCCGCGAGGCGGTCGCGCGCGTAGAAATTAAAATCTATCTCCTCCCGGCTCTGCCCCCGGTGAATCTTGTCGTACACCTCCTGCTCCCTGTCGCTGAACGGCCGGATTCCGCCGAGGTGGCGCAGGAAGTATTCCCAGAAGAAGGCCACTTCCTGGTCGTGACGCCTGGCGGCCGCGACCAGCGCGTCTGCGTAGCCGAGGTATTCCTTAATGTAGAGGTCGCACTCCTCGCGGTCGGCGTAGGTCTTGACGCTTTGCCTCTTCCCACTGAACGACCACCGCTGGCTGAGCGCGAAGGCGTCGTCAATCAAGCTCGTCAGGCCCTTCTTCGCCAACGCGACGCCGGCGAGGTTGTCTTCCGCAAACAACAGCGCGTGTTCGGAGAGCGCGAGGAAGGTCCGGCGGTTGGCCGCGCGGTCGAACTCCGATTTCCAGGCGTGGTCGGGCTGGACGCCGTACTCCCGCCTGTAGACCTCACCGCGCTCCGGCATAGAGACGTTGAAATTGTTGGCGCTGCCGAAGACGATGACCACATCGGGGCTCCAGTGCGCGTACTCGGCCAGGTAGCCACTGCTGACCTCGACGATGCGGTTGAAGTTGACGGCGGCGTTGATGACTTCGACATTCAGGCCGGCGAGTTCGGGGTCGTTGAGCAACTCGCGTTCGAGAAACTGCGCGACGGTCGCGTCACTGTCCACGCGCTCCGCGCCCCGGACGTGCGTGCCGGCGATGCCCGAATAGAGGGTCGAACCGCCGAGCATCATCACGCGCAGGGTATTCTTCGGCTTCTCCTGCGTGAAGTCCTGCACGTTGCGAAAACCGTTCCGGTTGTGACGAAAGCCCGGCAAGGTCAGCTCAGGGTTGTTGCGCACCAGGCCGTAAGGCGACCAGACCTGCTTGTGAAAAGAGCGGAACCGCTCGCCCACCCAGAAGTAGACGTAGACCTGAGACGCCAGCTCGACGACGAGCAGGGAGATGACCAGCAGTCCGAAAATACGTCCCCAACGAATCGGCTGAACGGTTGACGCCTCAGTCATCAGAACCTGCCGTAGATGAACTTCTCGGCCGGAAACTCCACCGCGATGCTCGTGAAGACGAGCAGCAGACCCAAAACTAAAATCCCGACCAGCTTAAAAAAAATGTGCCATTCCCTGCGGGTCAGAAGCGCCTTCAACCGCCGCCGAAAGATGAGCGCGCAGGCGGTGAGACAGACGAAAAGCAGCGCCGCTATGACGAGCGACTTGATGTCTCTGGACGTGATGACCTGAAGCGCCAGCATCTATCTACTGAAAATCATCCCCGTGGGCAGCGCGAAGAAAATCCACCCGAGCGAGACGAAAGAGAACGTCAGGAACACGCTCAGGCCACGCCCCAATGGCTCACTGTAAGGAAACAGCGGCTCGCCTTTTCTCTTCAGACGCCGCTGGTAAAAGTCGTAGGCGACAATCCCCAGGCCGTGATAAAGCCCCCAGAGCAGAAAGTTCAACGTCGGCCCGTGCCAGTAGCCGCAGAAGAGAAACGTCAGGAGCGACGACGCTATCAAAATCGCGCGGCCCCGCCGGCCCGTGGCCGCTTGCAGTTTTCGCGAGACGGGGACGAAGACGTAACTCATCAGCACGCGGCTGAAAGTCATGTGCCAGCGCTGCCAGAACTCGCGTATGTTGCCGGCCGCGTATGGGTAGTTGAAGTTCTCCGGCGTGTGGATTCCCGCCAGCCGCGAGGTCGCAATCGCCAGGTCGCTGTAGCCGGAGAAGTCAGCCCAGATGACAACCGAATAGGCGAAGCTGCCCACGCCGAGCCGGCGCACGCTCATCACCCCGGACTCCCTGACGGCCTCCAGACTGACGGGCAGAAAGAGCGCGGCGATGAGCTTAATCTTGACGAAGCCCAGCAGGACGCGAAAGACCACGTCAACCAGCGCCTCGCCGTCGAGCCCGAGGGGGCGGCGCACGCTTGCTTCAAACTCACCGTAGAAATGCATCGGCCCGGCGATGTACGCGGGGAAGAAGAGAAAGTAGGCCAGCGCCACGAAAGGGTCCAGTTGCTCGATGCGGCCGTCATGATAATCCCGAATCAGCGTCCAGGCTTTAATCAGGTAAAAGGAGAACCCTACGAAATAGAGGACGCTCAGGGGCGGCCAGTCCAGGGCCACCGCCTGTTTTCCCGCCGCCCACGGGACGAGGACAGGCAGAAAGACCAGGAAAGAGGCCAGGTACGAACGGCGCTCGGCCAGCCGTCGAGTCCACCTGAGCCCGACGACAATCCACAGGGAAGTCGCGACGAGAAAGAGAACCCAGACCGGATTGAGTTTGACGACGAAGACGAGGGCGATGACGCCGGCGACCGTCAGCACCGCCGCCCTGACTCTGACCTGCCCGTTGGGAGTGATGTGGAAAGCGGCCGCCGTGACGAGTAGTAAGGCCCAAAACAATGGGGTCTCAAACATATGTCGAGTCGGTCCGCTTTCCCTCTTCAGAACAAAACTCAACCCTTTGCGCCTTTGGTCTTTCTTTTGTTGCGCCTTTGCGTGAACGGCTGTTTCTCGCAAAGGCGCAAAGAGAAGACGTAAGGCGCAAAGGGTTGAGTGAAGCGGTGGCTTGATGAGTTCCGGTCATCAAATCTTGACCTGATTCTTCCGCGCCCACCAGCGCAGCACGAACAGAATCCAGAGCTTCTCCGAATGGTCGCGCCTGTTCTGGCAGTGCTCGCTGTAGAGTTCCCGGATCGTCGCGTCGTTGAGGACGCCGCCGCCCGCGGGCGGGGCGACCGTGTCTAAAAATATTTCCCGCAACTCCCGCTTGAGCCACTCGCTGACGGGTATTTCAAACCCGGTCTTCGGGAGCCCGAGCAGGTGTCTCGGCAGGATGTGCTTGAACGTCTCGCGCAGCAGGTGTTTTTTGCGGAACCAGTTGACCTTCAGGTTGCCCGGGATGCGGAAGGCGCGCTCGACGACCCTGTAGTCCAGGAAGGGCGAGCGCACTTCCAGTCCGACCTTCATGCTCATCATGTCCACTTTGGTCAGGATGTGGTCCGCCAGCTTGATCTTCGAGTCCACGTAGAGCATCGGGTTGATGTGGTCTTTGTAGAGCCGCGGCTCCTCGTAATAGCCGCGGTACATCTGTTCGGCCAATCGGAGCGAGAGCGCGCGGAAGGCCGGGTCGTAAATGGACTCGGCCGGCACGTCGTTGAACTTGTTCGTCAGGCGGAAGAAACGCTCTGCCGGCCCGCCGTCGAGCGCGCGCACGAAGCGCTGCGCGCGCCGGATGTTGCGCGCCAGGGGCGAGGCGTCCGAGGTGTGCAGGCTGAAGACGGCCGGCTCGAAGAGGCCCTTCCTGAAGAGCCTGGGGACGCGCATGTAGATGTCCGCCAGCGGCTCCAACAGGTAGGCGCGGTAGCCCGCGAAGAGTTCGTCCGGCCCGTCGCCTGAGAGCGCGACGGTGACGCTCGCGCTCGCCAGCTTCGAAATCAGGTATGTCGGCAGGACCGAGGAGGTGGCGAACGGCTCGTCGCAATGATCCAGGACTTCGGGGATGCTGTCCCTGACCAGGTCGGCCGTCGCCAGCAACTCGTGGTGCTCGCTGCCCAGATACTCGGCCGTCCGGCGCGCGACGGCGGATTCGTCGTAGCCGTGCAGCGCCCCCTTGGCTTCAAGGAAGCCGAGCGTAAAGGTCTTGATGCGCGAGCCCGAGAGCCTGGACATCAGCGTCGCCACCACGCTCGAATCAATCCCGCCGCTCAATAGCACGCCGAGCGGCACGTCCGCGACGAGGCGCTGGCGGACGGCGTCTTCCACAAGGTCGAACAAATCCCGCTTGATCGAGGCCAGGTTCCCGCCGTGCGACGAAGCGCCGCCGTTCGACTCGGGCCGCTCGCCGCCCGCGCCGTTCGGCCGCCCGAACACGTCCCAGTAAACCTGCTCCCGCAGCCGCCCGTCCTTCCAGATCAGGTAGTGGCCGGGCGCGAGCTTACGAATCGCCTTGAAGATCGTGTAGGGGTGCGGGATGACGCGGAACGCCAGGTACAGGTCGAGCGCCTCCCAGTCCAGCTCCCGCGGCAGGCCGGCGTGTTCGAGCAACGCTTTGATCTCGGAGGCGAAGCCGAAATGCTTGTCCCACGTCGCGTAGTAGAGCGGCTTGACGCCGAGGCGGTCGCGCGCGACGAAAAGCTCTCGCTCGCGCTCGTCCCAGACGGCGAAGGCGAACATCCCGTTGAAGCGGTGCAGGCATTCCGGCCCCCACCGCGCGTAAGCCTGCAACACGACTTCCGTGTCGGTGTCGGAGCGGAACTCCGAGCCGCTTGCTTCCAGCTCGCGGCGAACCTCCTTGAAGTTGTAGACCTCGCCGTTGTAGGTAATCCGCAGGCGGCCGTCCGCACTCGCCATCGGCATGTGGCCGCGCGCGGAGAGGTCTATGACTGACAGGCGTCGCGCGCCCAGCCCGACACGAACGTCGCCGCTTCCGCCGAGCCACACGCCGCCGTCATCCGGCCCGCGGTGGCGCAGGCGCTCCGTCATGGCTTCGAGTACTGCTTGATCTATCGGCTCGCCGTGAGACGTGACGAGGCCGGATATTCCACACATAAGTTACTGCGTGCGCTTTCCGTAGGTTTCGCTAACTGGTGACCCGCCCGAGCCTGATTAGTGAGCGCTGAAGGAAACTGCCCGGCAATGGGTTGCCGTGAAATTGCTCGCGGCCCGCGTCGCCGCGCGCGGGTTGGCCCGCTTCAGCCTTTTCGCCTTTCAAGTAGACGGTGTAGTGCCAGCGCTTCAGGTTGAGCAGGATGAGCGACAAATTCGGCCGCCCTTCGACCCAGCCGCGGAGGCGGGCCGCGGGCGCGGCGGTCTCGTCGTGTGCGGCACGAACCAGGGCCGCCACTCGACCTCGTGAAGCCCCGCGCGCCGCATCACCTGAGCGGCCTCGACGAACGTGCACGGGCTGCGAAAGTTCCAATCCAGAATCACCTTCTTGCCGACGGACGGCAGGACCGCCGCCATGAACCTCGACGGATTTTCCACGTACATAAAGAACGCGCTCATGAAAGAGACGACGCCGTCGTAAGGCTCCGCGACCTCGAAATGGTCCGTGTCGGCGACCTCGAAGCGGACGCCGACCGCTTCCCTGTCGGCGCGCCTCTTCGCCTCTTCAATCATCCCCGGCGAGATGTCCACGCCCGTCACCTCAAAGCCCTGGCGCGCGAGCAGGCAGGAGAGCGCGCCGTCGCCGCAGCCGAGTTCGAGGAGGCGGTCGCCCGGACGCAAGGGCGAGCCCCAGTCACGGACCAGCGCCGCGCGCCGCGACATGAACGCGGCCGGGTCGCCGTACTCGTGCTCGGACCAGCCGCGCGCGAGCGCCGTGAACTTCGCGGCCGTCAGCGTCTTATCTTCCATTGCCCTCCCCCAGGCAGAGTTCCGCCAGGTGGCCGACCGTCCTCATCTCTCGTTTGCGCCGGAGTTGCCCCAGGAAGCCGTACCAGACTTTCCAGCGCAGCAGGTCGTAGTCGTGATTCATGACGAGCTGATAAGAACCGCTCTCGGCCGCGAGCCTAGCCTGCCGGTTGCGCCTCAGCGGGTGCAGGAACTGCGTGAGCGTCAGGTACTCCGTGTTCGGCAGCAGCACCAGCCGGCGGCCGTTGTATTCGCGGACCTCGGCGCCCTCCAGCCAGGGGTGTGGCGCTTCAAAATTATTCCGCTCCCAGGGCAGGCGGGCCGAGCAGTCGTAAACGAACCCGAGTTCCGCCAGCGTCTCAAACGCCGTCTCGGTCATCATGAAGTTGCCCGCGCAAAAACCTTTCGGCCGCGTCCCGCACTCGCCCAGCCACTCGAAGTCGCGCGTGATGCACTCGCGGACGTTTTTGTCGCTGAGGTCGCTGCGCTTGTGCGGCCTCTCGGTGACGCCCCCGGCGTAGAAGTGCGTGTGCTGCCCGACCTCGTGCCCGCGCCCGGCGAGTTCCGTGACGCGAGCGCGGATGTTCCGGCCCGCCGCGACGGAGCGCAGCGGGTAGACGAGGAAAGTTATCTTCTTACGCCTCCGGTCCAACTCGCCCAGCGCCGCTTGCAGGCGACGCCAGACGCGGTCGTCGTGCAGCCGCTCAGTGTGCAGGCATAAAGCTTGCAGGGTCATCCGGCCTCCGCGCTTCGTCCGCCCCTCGCCCCGCGGACGCCCGAGCCCGCGACTTGCAGGAACAACTCTTCATACGCCCTCGTGATGGCCTTCGCGTCGAAGTCGTGCGCGCGCGCGCTGCCGCCGCGGGCGAGCCTCTTTTTCAACTCCTCGTCTCGGAGCACGCGCAGGATTCCGTCGGCCAAAGCAATGGCGCTCGCGGGCGCGACCAGGAGCCCGTTCTCGCCGTCCGCGATAATCTCCCCCGGCCCGAAGGGGCAGCGGGTCGCGACCACGGGGACGCCGCACGCCATCGCCTCCACGATCACGTTGCCGAACCCCTCGAAGTGCGACGACAACACGAAGAGGTCTGCCGCCGCCATGTACTTGAAGGGGTTTTGCCGGAAGCCGAGCAGGCGCACGCAGCCTTCCAGCCCGAGCTGCTTAATTTTCTTTTCAAGGAAGGGGCGCTGCTCCCCCTCGCCGACGACCCACAGGTGCGCCGGGACGGACTTGCGCACCAGGACGAGCGCGTCCAGCAAAGTCGAAAACCCTTTCACGGCCCTCAACCTGCCGCACGCCACGACCAGCGGGGCGTCGGGCAATTCGTCCGCGGGGACACTCTCGCGCGCACCCTCCAAAACTTCCGCTTCGACGCCCGCGTTGTAGATCACCGTCAGACGCTCACGCATTCTCGGCGAGAGCGAGGCCAAATCGGCGGCGACCCCTTTCGACAGGGCGACGATCTGGTCCGCCTTCGGGTAGAGGCGGGGGATCAGGCGCAGCATCAACGTGGAGACGGGGTGGCGCGAGTGGCCGTACGCGAGGGAGGGCGGCGTCTGCACGCCGAGCACGATTTTGGGCCGGTCCTCCAGCCCGCGGCCGGCCGTGAGGCTGACGAGGTTGGCGAGGTCCATCACAGAGAAGATCAGGCCCGGGCGCTCCCGCCGAATAACTTGCCGCAGAGGCTTGATTGATTGAAACATGCGGACGGTGGTTGACCCCGCGCCCCGGCGGTTCAGGTGGTGCTTCCTCACGTCCGCCGACAGACCGGATTCAAATTCGCCGCACGGCTTGACCACCGCCAGCGAGACCTCAAACTTCTCGCGGTCGAGATGATTGGCGACCCGCAGCAAGTGTTTTTCGGCCCCGCCGCCCCCGAGCGTCGAAGTGAAAAGCAACACGCGGAGCCTGCCCGGCGGGCCGCCGGGAGCCAGCGGCGCGCGCGCTCCTGTGGATTCTGACTCGGAGACTTGAGAGACCATCTCTTCTTAGTTCCAGCTCGAAAGGTCCAGCCCCAGCCCCTCAGCCAGCTTCTGATTGTAGGGCCGGAATTCCCGCTCCAACTCAGTCAGAGCCTGGCGGTCTTCGACAGTTTTTTCGCTAGCCTTCGGGGCGGACTGCGCCCTCAGGTAGATATTTTTCACCAAACCTCTCAGCGGCCCGCGCGGCACCAGAGCGTCGAGCCTCCTGACGCGGCGGTGCAGGGACGTGTGTTTGATGTTGATGGTTTCGTTCCTCACAGGGAAGTCGTAAGAGTCGTAAAACGCCGGGTCAATACCAATGCGCTGGGCGAGGTCTTGCATGAAGGCGCGCGCGCCTCTCTTCAACTCTTCGAACAGGAGCACGTGGACGCGGCCGCGCCCGAAGCGCGCGGCCCAGGCCGGGAGGTATTCGACGTAGCGGCTGTAGCGGATGTCGTTCCTCAAAACGTAGGCGCTCTCGCCCGCGCACTCGTCTATCAGGGGGCTCGAAGGGTCACGCCTCATCTCGTCAACGAACCTGGCGAACGTGAGGTCGCGCCGGACGTTCGCCAGATTATTTTTAGAATATTGAAACGAGGAGTAGACCCTCTCGGACGGTTTCCTGAGCACGAAGACGATTTGCGGCGGCCCGGGCAGCGCGGACAACACTTCGAGCGCCGTCCGCTGGTAAAGGTAGTGAGTGGTCGCCTCGAAGTGAACGCGGCAGCCCCGCGAGCCGTTGCGGCCGAAGTGGGCGCGGTAGCCTTCGAGGCCGTGGCGGTGGAAGTTCGAGTCTTTTCTCAGCAGCGGGTGTCCTTCGTCCATCAGGTAGAAGGTCTCTTTAACGTCCGCGCCGCACGTCTCGGGGTGGTCCGCGAGCCACCTGAAGAGGGAGCTCGTCCCGCACTTGGGCGCGCCGGCGATGACCAGGTTGGGAAGAGTCATTAATTGTTCCTCCTGGCGAAGGACAAGGCCCCTGTGAGGCGCAGGAGGATGATTAACGGGACGACCAGCATCAGGCAGACGATGAGGGCCGGCGTGCTCGGGTCGAGCGTGAAGAGCACGGTCAGGTAGATGAGGATCGCCGCCGGGTAATGTCCGTATTTGACGAAACTCTGCACCAGCCACTTGTGGAACGTGCCGAAAATAAAGAAGACGATGAGGACGCCGGGGATGTGGAAATTCCAGTAAGCCTCGCCGATGGGGCCGGGCGGCGTCCCCGAGGGCGAGTTGAAAAAAGTCTCCCCGACGAGGCCGCCGACCTGTCCGGGCTTGTCCGGCCAGAGGCTGCGCGGGATCGGGATGGTGAAAAAGGCCAGGTAAGAGCTGCCGTACAACAGGTCAACGTCGTCAGGGACGCGCGCCAGGACGGGCAGCAGGCCGCTGTTGGTCCAGGCGCGCTCGGCCGACTCGACGGCCCCCTGCTCGAAGTATTCCGTCAGCGACATCTCCTCAGTTTCCGAGGTCAGCGAAAGGTCGCCCTTCCAGATTCTCGTCCTGAAGTTGCCCAGGAAGCTGATGAGCACGACGCCCAGGACGCCGATCATCAGGATTCTGGTCGGGGCGAACTTCTTCTCGCGCAGCATCCAGACCAGCATGGCGATGATGAAGAAAGAGACGGTCGCCCCGCGCGAACCCGTCGCCAGAAAGTTGAGGAGGATGGAGACCAGCGCGCAGACCCAGAACAGCGGCTGGTAGACGGCGCGCCGGACGAGCGCGAACCAGAGGAGCGAGGCGAGCGCCGAGCATTTGATTAAGATGATCCAATAGTATTCGCCGGCCAGAGCCTCGTGCCGCCCATCCTGCCACGACAGCAGGTGGGCCTCCAGCCCGCCGTTGCTCTCCACGTAGAGCCAGAACACGACGACGGAGAGGATGACGACGACGAACGCCTTGACGGGCAAGTTGCGCGGGCGGCGGAAATAGTCCCGCGGGACTTTCAAGTTCGGGCCGAACCAGAAGCCGAAATAGTAAGCGAGGGTGCTGATGGCGTGCAGCGTCAGGGCGAACGCGACCAGCAGGACGAAGTCCTCGTTGCTGTATTCGGGCAGCGCCTTGTGGCGGCTGATGCCCTGCACGTAAGTGGCGAAGCTGCGGAACTGAAACAGCAGGTACTGGCAGGTGTAAAAGACGAGGGGGTGGAACCACCCGAACGAGGGCTTGTAGAAGACGATGGGGAACAGGATGACGGCGAAGTTGAAGACCTGCGCCAGGCAGAGCATGACGAAGGCCGGCGACTTCTTGTTGACCTCGACGTTCAAGACGATGGTCAGCAGGATGATGACGTAGACGGCGGTGATCGCCGACCCTGTAGAGCAGGTGAACGGGGAGAAACACGGACTCCGCGCCCTCGGACGCCGGCCGCGCCGCCGCCGCAGCCGCAGCCGCCGCCCCGTAATCCCCTGCCCTGATCTGCCCGACTGCTTCCATCATCAGTCCCCGGCCAAAGAAAAATAGAGACGCTCGTAGCGACTCACGACCTCTCGCGCGTCGAACAACTCCCTGGCCGCCGCGACGCCGCGGCTTCCGAGTCGCTCGCGCTCGGACGCGTCCGACGCCAGGCGCGCGAGCGCGCCGGTCAGCCCCGCGTAATCCCCGCCCGCGACCACGACGCCGCAGCCACGCTCTTCGAGGACCTCGCGGGCCGAGCAGACGTCGAAGGAGACGACCGGAGTCCCGCACGCGACCGCCTCGATCATGCAGCGCGCGAGCCCCTCGTTGCGCGAAGGGACGGCGACCGCGTCGAGCGCCCTATACCAGTCGGCCACGCGCTCCGTGTAGCCGACGAAGGAGACAGACTTCATCAACCCGGCTCTCTCCGCCTCCTCAAGACAACGCCGGGCGTAATCGCTCCCCACGGGGTCGAAGTCGCCTACGAAGTATATGCGTGCGCGCGGGGCCGAGCGCACGAGGCGGCGGGCCGCCTCCCTGATGAAATCGAGCTGCCCTTTCCGAGGCTCGAACGCGGCCACCACCCCGACGGCGAAACAATTCGCGTCGATCCCCAACTTCCCGCGTAGCGCGGCGCGCTCGGCACAGCCTGCCGGCGAGAATCTCTCCAGATCGACGGCGCTGTAGATGTGCCCGAGGCGTGAGCGCGCCGCGCCCGACTCTTTAATGCCGAGGCGGCGGGCGAGGGCAGCGGACATCTCTTTCGAGAGCACGAGCTGCCGGGAACTGACGCGCCGCGCGAGTTGCCAGCGCCGGCCGTAAGGGCTGTCCTCGGGCTTGATGTTCCGCACGTTGAAGATGACAGACGCGCCCGCCGCGCGCGCGCCGTAGGCGGTCTGACAGAGCGCGTGTATGTCGTTGCAGTGGACGACGCGGCACCCCTCGGCGCGCACGAGGCGGAGCGCGCGCAGGTTATTGCTAACCAAAGGGGCGACGCCGCGAGCAGACATCGGCCAGACGTGGACGCGCGCGCCCGCGTCGCGCCAGCGGCGGTTGAACGGCGTCTCCGCCTGCGTGACGACGACGGGGCGCACGCCCCGCAACCGTTCGACAATCTGCGTGACGCTCTCGACGCCGCCGTTGGCGCGCGCGCCGCTCTGCGTGACGACAAAGAGGACGGGCGGTCGCGCCGCGTCGGCGGCCACCGCCGACGAACCCTGCGCCTCAACGCCCTGCTCAGTTTTGAACGTCGTCGTCAAAGAGTCTTCACCCTGCCTCAGGAGACCTGGCCGATTGCCGCCAGCGGCTCGGCCTTGATTTCAACGCGCGCCGGCGACTCGCCGCGCGACGGGTAGAGCCGCGCCCTGAGCCGCAGGAATGGCCGCTCGACGGCGTGCGAGAGCGCGACGCCCCCGGCGATTGAGAGCGCCCAGAACAGAACCCTGTCGGCCCAGACGTTTTCGCGCACGAGCCTCTCCGTGAAGACGGAGACGAACAGGAGCCGGCGCACGACCGAGTGCGCGAGGTAGATCGTGTAGCTGTAGACTCCCATCCACGCGAGCGCCCTCGTGACCTTCCAGCGCGAGCCGAAGTCCGGGTGGGTGCCCGCGGCCACCACGAGCCCGCCGTAAGCCAGGTAGAGCAGCGTGAACCCCGCCAGGTAGGAGAAGGCCGATTCCGTCAGCGGGAAGAGCGCGGCCGTGCAGACGAGCGGCGCGGCGAAGGCGACGAGCCAGGGCCACGCCCTCCCGACGGCGCGGAACTTTTCGCTTTTGTATCTGTGCGCGTAACCCAGCAGCACGCCGAAGGCGAGCGCGTCCGCCCTCATGTGCGTCGGGTAGTAGAAGCTCTCCCAGTCGCGCGCGCCGCGCCAGTAGGCCCAGAGCCTCAAGCAGAGAGCCGCGAGGCAGACCGCGCCCGCGGCGATGGGCAGGACGGCGAGCGGCTTCTTCTTCCTGAGCGCGTAGGCCGCGATGAAGAAGAGCGGCAGCGCCAGGTAAAAATGCTCCTCGATGGCGAGCGACCAGCTATGAGGCCAGGCCCCGTCGCGCCCGACGTAGTTCTGAACGAAGAAGATGTTCGGCAGCGCGGCCCTCAAGCTCGCGGCGGCCTTCGCGCCGTCGCGCGTCGCAAAGTCAATGACCACCTTGCAGAGCACCCAGCCGCCGTAACAGGCGAAGTAGGACGGCCATATCTTAAAGCCCCTGCGCAGCCAGAACCTGCCGACCCTGATTCCGCCCGTCGCGTCCGCCTCGGCGTAGAGCAGCCCCGAAATGAGATAACCGGAGAGGACGAAAAAGAGGTCCACGCCCGTCCAGCCTATCTGGTAGAAGAAGGCCGCCGCGCCCGAGGCCGCAGCCCCCTCCGGCATATGCCTGACGAGCACGAGGAGGATTGCGAAGCCACGCAGAACGTCCAGAGAGAAGACACGCGGGCTCGCGCCGCCCTCTCCCTCGCGGGTTCCGACGGCTGGCGCATGACTGTCGAGCGTGACTGGAGTCTCTTGCATCATCCAGAGGCGTTCCCCTGCTCGGCCGTGGGCTTGACGGCTACGACCAGGTAGCCCGCGGGCATGTGCGTCTGGCCGCCATTGGCCTTGCCCCTCGCCCCGTTCTGGTAAGACCTCGTGAGCGCCCGCCAGACGCACCACCAGGCGAGCTTCGGCGCCTTCCACGCGAGTCCCTTCTTCTTCAGGAGCCAGTGGTGGAAGAAGGTCGCGAGCGCCGCCCCGTCGGTCGTCGCCTCCGTCAGACTCAACACCTGCCACTCGCCTAACAGATGCGCCAGCCCGAAGCGCGTGAAGCGGTAGTAGTCGGTCGGCGCGTAGTGAATCGGATAGGCGAAGGGGGTCGTGAGCAGGAGTTTGCCGCCATCCTTCAAGACCCTCCGCATCTCACGGAGCGCGAGCGCGGGCGTGTGCGTGTGTTCGAGGACTTCGGCGCAGAGCACCACGTCGAACGTGTGGTCGCCGAAGGGCAGACGGTACGCGTCCGCCAGCACGTGAATGTGTTCGTTCGGCCTGATGTTTATCGCCACGCGGTTCGGGAACCAGCGTCCACAAGTCGAGTCCTCCGCGCCGATCTCCAGCGTCAGCCCCGCGCTCGCGTGGCCGCCGAGGAAGGATTCGAGACTCAACCTCCCCGGCGTCGTTTCAAGACACTTGCGGGACATACGCGGCGCGCGCTCCTCCGCGCGCGAAATCAAGGACGCGCTCGACGCGCTTCTCCCACGAATAGGCGCGGACATCACTCCGCGCGGCGGAGCCCAGCCGCTCGGAAAGCGCCGCGTCGCTCAGCAGTCTCGAAAGGTTTCGGACCAATTCATCAACGCTGCCCGGCTTAGTGAGCAGTCCGTTCTCCCCGTGCCTCAAGACTTCGGGGATGGCCCCGAAGTCGGAGGTGACGATAGGCTTGCCGGCCGCCATGTA
This sequence comes from uncultured Acidobacteriota bacterium, assembly GCA_963711585.1. Taxonomy (GTDB): domain Bacteria; phylum Acidobacteriota; class Blastocatellia; order Pyrinomonadales; family Pyrinomonadaceae; genus QHXM01. The sequence continues at coordinate 726,075 of CAVQEU010000009.1, forward strand.
CTCGAAGAGCTTGAGGGGCGACGCGAACGGGGCGATGACCTTGCCCGCGATGTCGCGGCCCTCTTCCGTGAACGGCGCGATCAGGACATCCGCCGCGAAGAGGTAAGAGGGGATCAACGCGTGCGCGACGTGGCCCGTCAATTCGACGTTGTTCAGGCCGAGTCTTTCGGCCCGCTCTTTCAGCCGCGCCACTTCGAAATCGCGGCCGCCGAGAAGGACGAACTTCGTTTCCCTCAGGCGCGCGGCAGCCAGAAGTATCTGCTCGCCGCCCTTGCCCGCGTAGAGGCTCCCGGCGTAGAGGACGACGCGCTGGCCCGGCGCGGCGAGGCGCGCGCGCCCGTTCCCGTTCGCTCTGCGCGCCTCCTCGAACTGCGCGAGGTCCACCCCGCTGTGCGCTGTCACCACCTTGTCTTCCGGCCAGCCCGCGCCCACGAGCAGCCGCCGGTGAGCGTCGGAGATGGCCGCGACGCCGCGGAAGGAATCGCGCCTCAGCATTCGCTTCGCGACCTTCGCCTGGCGCTCGTTGAAGGGGTGGTGGTGCTCGATGATGGTCTTGAGCCCGAAGGCCGAAGAGTAATGGGCGGCGTAGAACTCCCGGCTCCAGACGAGGTCGAACCCACGGGTCCGCGCCCAGCAGGCGGCCAACAGATCGAAGCTGCGCCTGCCGCGCCCCTTGAAAACCAATCTGGGAATGGGCTTGACCGGAAACCTCTCCGCGATTCCGAAATCGCGGAGGGCGGCTTCGAGCGCAGCCTGTGCACGGCCCGCGGACATCCCCTCACGCGGGGTAATCAAAACCACCTTATGGCCGAGCCGGCGGGCGGCGGCGACGTTCTTCAGCATCGAGAGACGGTTGGCCGTCCTGTGCCGCGGGTCGCCCCTGTAAATGAACCCGATTCTCATGACTACTCCGGCCGGCACACGACACAAATCCTCTTGCCGTCAGATTCGAGCGCATTCAACAGACTACTTTCGTAGCGGCGGTAGAGAGCATTCAGCAGCCGCGGCTCGTTGAGGATGAACAGCCTGTTGTCCAGGAGTTTCCCGAGCAATTTGTCCCACCTCGAAATTCGGTTCAGGAAATAGTGCTCAGTCACCGTGAAATGTGGCTTGAGCGCCGAGCGCAGCGATTCGAGGTTGAAGTGCTGGTAATGCTTGCGGTTCAGTCTCAAGTTCTCGCTCGGGACACTCAAGATCAGACGGCCGTCGTCCTTCAGATAGCGCCGCAAGCCCCGGACGAAATTCCCGACCTCCTGCGGCGGGACGTGTTCGAGAGTCTCGATCAGGGTGATCGCGTCGAATCGCTCCGCGAAGAGCGCGGGGTCTGTGATGTCGCCGCAAGTAAATTTCACTTGCGGGTTGAGCAGTCGGGCGTATCCGAGCGCGCGGGCGGACGTGTCCGCGCCCGTCAATTTTTTATTCGGAAAGCGCTTGGAGACTTCGGAGAGGAACCTCCCCTCGCCGCACCCCACGTCGAGCAAGGATTCGAACTCGATGGCTTCCAGCCGCGAGAGGATGAAGCGCAGGTAGGATAAATACTCGTAGCCCCAGCGCAGCTTTCTCACCTGCGAGAAGTTGCCGCCCTCCAGGCGCGGGATGTAGTGATAGGGAAACTCGTACTCGGCTTCCTGAATCGCCCTCTCGCCGCCCGCAGATTTTCCGTTCTCGCCAGACATCATCAACCCGCTATTAACGCCCGCTCCAAATTCTTCTTCCACCGCGCCACCAGCATGAATCTGGCGGGGACGCGCTCGGCAATCCGGCACAAGGCCCACAGCCCGTCTTCCCCCAGCGCCAGCCTCGGACTCAGGCGCACGATCACGGCGAAGGTGACGAGCGCGACCGAGACGGCCACGAGGAGGAGAAGCGCCGGCGGAGCAGTCGCGACCCGCAGCGCGGTCGCCACCGCCCAGGTCTCGACCCCGATCACCAGAGTCAGGAAGGCGGCCGGCAGGTGCGCCGCCAGGTAGTCGCGCCACGTAATCGAGGTGAGGTGGACGCTCAACTGCGCCATCAGCAGAAAGAAGACTGCCAGCGCAAGGAGGACGCCGAGCGCGACGCCCGCGACTCCCCAGAACTGGCCCACCAAAGCTCCCGCGATGACGGCCACGGCGTAGACGGCCTGCCGCCAGGCGCTGCGGTAGACCGCGCCCGTGGCGCGGGCGACGCTCGCGCTCACCTTGTAACTCGTGCGGAACAACATCCCGGCGGCCAGTATCTGGAACGGGGCGACCACCCCGGCCCAACGCGGCCCGAGCAGGACGTGAATCAACTCCGGGGCGAGGACGAACGAGACCGCGCTCGTCGGCAAAATCAGGAGCGCGATGAGGGCCGTGCCGCGCCGGAAGGCCAGCGACAGGCGCTCACGCTCGCGCTGGAGTTTCGACAGCGACGCGAAGAGTACTCGGTCGAAGGCGCTGCCGAAGATGGTCACCGACATGCTCATCAGACCGTAAGCCCGCGTGTAGAGGCCGAGCGCGCCCGCGCCCAGCCAGCGGCCGACGATGGCGTTGTCGCCTTTGAGCGCGACGTAATTGCAAATCTGCGAAGCGCTGAAGCCCGCGCCCATGTAGGTCATCTCTCGTAACGCCCCGCGGTCAAGGAGCGGGCGCTTCGGGTGCGGCTGCACGACGAGCAGTGTCAGGCTGACGATGAGCGTCTGGGCCAGGTACGCGCCGACCAGCGCCCAGACTCCGAACCCGAGCAGGGCGAGAGTCACGCCGACGGCCCCGTAGCCGACGACGTAGGCGACGACGCTGATGCCGGCAAGCCGACGGAATTTCAGCTCGCGCTGCAAGAGGGCAGACGCCACGAGCGAGAGACTGTCAAGGGGAAAGACCACGGCCATCGCCCGCAAGACCGTCGTCATGCCTTCCATGCGAAAGACGCCCGCGATTGCCGGCGCGGCGAACCAGATGCCCGCGGCGAACAGGAGGCCGAGCAGAGCCGAGAGGGTGAAGCCCGTGCGGACGTGCGCGCTCGTCAACTCCGGGCGCTGAACGATCACCAGGCCGAGGCCCATGTCCGAGAAGACTTCGACGAAGTCTATGAAGACCAGCGCGCCAGCGACGAGGCCGAAGTCCGCCGGCGCGAGCAGCCGCGCCATGACGACGATGACAATGATGCGCAGCAGCGCCTGGACGCCCGAGCCCGAGAGCAGCCAGAACATCCCCGCCAGCGTCCGGTGCGACACGGATGACGCGGGCGGCTGGCCCTCGGCGCAAACTGCTCTTTCGGCGTGCCTCGTCATGCCTTCTCTTTGACGGCCAGGATCAGGTAAGTGCTCTTGTAACAGGCGCGGTAAGTTCTGTAGGCGAGGCCGAGCAGGCCGCCGCGTTGCAAGAGCCCCTTCCAGCCCGCCAGCCGCTTCTTTAATTTGAGTTCGCCGGACTCGGCCAGGCTTACCAGGCCGTGCCGGGCGAACAGCTTGCCGAGTTGGCCGTACCTGTAATAGTGCATCTCGCCAAGAGTCTGCCGGTCACTGAAACGCGCGTTATCTTTGGAGCGCCCGACGAGGCGCAGGTAAGGATTGGCGAGCCTGCGCGGCAGCCAGTTGACGAAGCGGACGTGGTAGTGCGGGTCGCGGAAGGCGAAACGATTGATGGCGCTCAACTGGCACATGCCCCCCGGCTTAAGACAGCGGCTGATTTCGGAGATCAACTTTTCCGGGTCCTGGACGTGTTCCAGCACGTCCATGCAGACGACAAGGTCGAAACGGCCGTCCGCGAAAGGCAAGTGCTCGCCCGCCGCGTTGACGGGCGAGAAGCGAAGGCCGTAGCGCGTGCCGCGCAGCCGCGTGATGCGGCAGTAGTGCGGGTTGAAGTCGAGCGGCTGCACGCTCGCCCCGGCCAGCCCGAGCGCCGTCGTCAAGCCGCCCATCCCGCAGCCGAGGTCCAGAATCAGCCGGCCCGACAACACGTCCGGGGGCTCGGGGCCGGCTGTCCCGTTGCCGTTGGACTGCTCGGCGAAACGTAAGAACGAGCGCAGGTGGCCGAGCGTGTGCTGCTGCTTGTGCTCTTGCCAGAGCCGGCCCTCGCGCCACTCGGCGAAGTCCGCGCGCCAGCGCATGTGCTCAAGCCACGGGTCAATCGCCGCCTCAAGCTCGCGGTTGACTTCCCTTTCTCTTTCCATGGCCGGCGACTCAGTCATTCACTTGCTGGCGGTGACGACATACCCGGTCGTCATCGCGTCGGTCCGCACCAACTTGCCGAGGAGCAGGACGAGCGGCAGTTTCAGGAAGGCTGTTAAGACGAAAAAGGGCGCGACCAGGCGCGAGGCCCTGCCCTTGTCCAAGACCAGCCGCGGGGCCAGCACGTTGACGGCCTCGGCCCAGGAATTTCTTTCGCTGATGCGCACGTCCCTGAACTCCCTGAGGAGGAATTCCAGCCCGTAGCGCGTGTACCTGAAATAATCGTGTGGGCGCTCGTGAATCGGGAAGATGAAGGGGACGGTCAGAATCAGCCGCCCGTCCGTTTTCAGAATCCGGTGGATGTTCTCAATCGCCAGGTGCGGTGAGTGGACGTGCTCAAGCACTTCGCTCAAAACAATCACGTCAAAACTGGTCGCGCCGAAGTCGTGCGTGCAGATGTCGCCCAGGATGTCCGGCCCGTATTTTTCGTCTATGTCGAAAGAGGTCACACTGAACCCTTGCCGGCGCGCGTAATCTCCCAGCAGTTCATTCACCTCGCCGCCCGCGCCGATGGTCAGCACGCTCTCGCCCGGCTCGATGCGCGCGAACTCCCGCCCCAGGAATTCGTAGAGCCCTTTTCTCGAAATCAATTTGGACAGTCGGACGACGCTACGCATGACTTCATCCTTGCCGGCCGACGAAACCTTTAATGGTGCGGGCCGCGCGGCGGCTTGAGTTCGCGGGGTAGTCCCAATTCTCTCGCGCGCGCCCGACGTACATGCACGTGGCCGGGAGAAAGAGCGTCCGGTTGAAGATCGAAAACGGCGCGCGGTAGAGGGCCGTCAACTCCACCGTCTCGAAGCCCGCCCGCTCGCAAGTGAAGCGCAAAGTCTTCGTCGTAAAGGCGCTCACGTGGTCGTCGTGCAGGTGGCTCGTGAAGTTCCTCCCGTAGCGCGGGAGAAAGCGCAGCGACTGAACCAGCGGGAAGATGGGCGCGAACAGGAGCAGCAGCCCGCGCGGCTTGAGCAGCAGGTGCAGCTTTCTGAGCAGAATGTGTGGCGAATCCACGTGCTCGACGACGGCGCTGCACCACACGGCGTCCACCCTCGGCAAGTCGCCGAGGTCGTCCTCGACGACGTTGCGCTCGTGGACGGTCAGGCCCAACCCTTTGGCGAACCTGACATAGTCGCCGTTCATTTCAATCCCGTAGGAGCCGGGCCGTGTGAAAAAGAGGTTCGCCCCGTAGCAGCAGCCCACGTCGCACAAGGTCCGCCGCCTGAGGTCGTAGAGCGCGTCGGCCCGGCGGAAGACGACCTTCGGGGCCGGACGAAACCACTTGTCGAAGATGCGCTCGTTCTCCCGCGCGTCGTAGCAGCCGCGGCCCGTGACGTGCGCCCTCCACGCCTCGCGCGACTCGAAATCCCTCGGCACCCAGCCGCCCGTGTCTGCTTCTTTTCTCACTTCCCGTGTCGCGCCCCCATCTCGCGCCCCCGCCGCGAGCGCGCGGCGGCGCTTCTGAAACGGTTCCTCTTAACCACCCTGCTGATGACGAGGAGGAGGAGAAACGCGACGCCGGCAACGAGCAGGAAGCCGACAGTGACGCCGATCATGGTGTCCCAGTCGGCCCCGGCCTGCATCTGTTTGGATTTCGCGAGCAACAACAGCATCTTCAATCGCGCAGGCGCGCAGGAGACGCCCGGAAGAATCCCCTGACCAATTCAACCTCCGCCGGGGAGACGGCGCGCAGCAGCCAGAGCAGCGCGAAGTAGGTGACGAGCCCGACGGCGATTGGGCCAATAATCGCGCCGGGCCAGGCGCTCGTCATCGCCCGCAGCACGCCCCCCATCAGCAGGGCGGCCGCCGCGCACTTCAGCAAGTGAAGCCAGTAAAAGTTGAGCCGCGCGATCCGCCGGCTGAGCAGGTAAAAGACGAAGCAGGCCGCGAGGTAAGAGACGAGCGTGCTGAAGGCCGCGCCGGCCGTACCCCACGCGGGGACGAGCAGCAGGTTGAGGAGCAGGTTCAACGCGGCCGCCCCGACCGTCACCAACCCGACCGGGAGCGTGCGGCGCGCGCCGTAAAAGAGTTGGGACATCATGATGCTCACGCCCCACAGCATCACGCCGGCCGCGACCAGCAGCGTCAGGACGCCGCCGCCCTGCGCCCCCAGTTCCTCGTTGCCGAGCCGCGCCAGCACGCGGCTCGCGACCGCCGACACGCCGACGACGAACGGAATCGCCAGTGTGAGGAAAAGTTTATTGGAGAGGCTGACGTAACGGATGGCCGTCGCGCGGTCCGACTCCCAGAGAGCGGAGACTTTCGGGAAGAGCGTGATTTGCAGCGGCGTCTGGAGCAGCATCAAGAGGGAGGCCAGCGCGTAGCTGGCCGAATAAACGCCCACGCTGCCGGGGCCTAAGTAATGACCGATGACGAGCCGGTCCGAGCGGTCGAGCGCCCAGATGGAGAGCCCGGCGGGCAGCAGAGGGAGCGCGTAGCGCAGGGCCTTCAACAGGACTCTTTTGTCCAGCGGCCCCCACCCGACGATGCTCGCGACGTGCGTCGAGAGCAGCAGCGCGAAGGCCGCCTCCCAAATCCCCATGAAGACGAAGATGCCGAGCAGGTCATAGCCCCGCCACAGCAAGAGCCCTATCCCGGCGAGCTGGCCGAAGGTCGAGAGCAGTTCGAGCACGGACCGCTCTTTCAGTCGGCCGACGGCCCGGTAAGCGTTCAGGTTGAGCTGCCGGACGTTGTAGCAAAGTATCAGGACTCCCCCGGCGCGTATCCCCCAGGCGTGGGCGGCGTCGCCCAGGATGACGCGGCTGATGTCTCCGGCGGCGACGTAGAAGAGGAGGCCGCCCGCGGCGCTCGTAATGAGCGTGGCGGTCATCAGCGTGCTGTAAACAGATTTCCCGTTGGCCGGCTTCTCGGCCAGAAAACGGACGAGCGGGTGGTAAAGGTTCAAGCCCGCGAGGCTGGCCGAGAAGTCAACGAGCGCCAGCGTCTGCACCCAGACGCCGTACTGAGCCGTGCCGAGGACTTTGACGATCATGGGGATGGCGACCAGCCCGCGCACCTTGAGCAGGAGCTGTGTCACGGCAACGACCGCCGTGTCGAGGACGAACTCGCGCGCCCCCGCCCTCGCGCCCCTCGCCGCCCCGGCGCTCATTTTGAAAACCCGTGCGTCTTCGCTCGAAGCCATCATTCTTAATGCGGATTGCGGATTGCGGATTGCGGACTGAAAAGAAAGCACTCAACCCTTTGCGTCTTACGTTTTAACTTTGCGCCTTTGCGCGAAACGGCTGTTTCTCGCAAAGGCGCAAAGTTAAAACTTAAGGCGCAAAGGCTTGAATCTGTCTTCCTAATCCGAAATCGGCTCAGCCTTCCGCGCCCGAGGGCAACTCCTTGCCGTTCGAGTTGCCGTTGCCATTCGAGTTGCCGTTGTAACTCTTATAGTGGCTGTAGTGGTAGTAGTAATAGTAGTCCGCCGAATGCAGGTCTACTTTATTCAGGACGACGCCGAGGAGTTTCGCGCCCACGTTGCGCAACTGCTGCCGCGCGTGGCGGACCACCGCCCGCGAACTCTTGCCGCCGTGGATGACGAGCAAGGTCCCGTCGGCCATCAGCGAGATCAGGATGCCGTCGGTAAAGGACGCGATGGGCGGAGAGTCAATGATGATGTGCTCGTAATGTAGCTCCAGGAAGGCCAGAAGCTGCTTCATCTGCTGCGAGCCGATCAGCTCGGCCGGGTTCGGCGGGATCGCGCCGGAAGTCAACAGGTAAAGGCCGCTCTCCTCTTCGTGAGTAATCAGGGCTTTGATGTTCTCCTCGTCAAACTTCTTGGAGAGGATCGTGCTCAGCCCCTCGTGGTTGTCGAGACCGAAGATCGAGTGCAGGCGCGGGCGGCGCATGTCGGCGTCAATGACCAACACCCTCGACCCGGTCTGCGCCAGGCTCATGGCGATGTTGACGGCCGTCGTCGTCTTACCTTCGGACGGCAGGCTCGAAGTCACCAGCAGCGTCTGCGGGTACTGCCCCGGCGTTGAGAGCAGGACGGAGGTGCGCAACTGCCTGTAGGACTCGGCCAGCCCCGAATTATCCCCGGCGTGGGAGAGCAGTTCCGGGTGCGCGCCGTGGCCGTTCGACTTGGATTTTAACTTGGGGAGGAACCTGCGGCGGACGAGGCTGCCGACCATCGGGATGACGGTCAGCGTCGGCAGGTGCAGCATCTTCTCCACGTCTTCGGTCGAGCGGATCGTGTCGTCCAGGTACTCAAGGAAGAAGGCGAGTCCGACGCCGAAGACGAGCGAGAGGGCGAAGGCCAGCGCGATGCCCCGCAGGCGGCGCGGGGCGACGGGCGCGTCCGGGGAGACGGCGTAATCCACGACGTAGATGTTGTTGGGCGTGCCGGCCTGGACGACATCGTTCTCCTTGGAGCGCTGCATCAGGCCGTCGAGCAGCGCCTTGTTGGTTTCGAGTTCCTGCTGGATGAGGCGGTAGTTGATGGAAGCCTCGTTCTGCGTGACGGTCTCGCCGCGCTGCTGTTTGAAGGAGGCGGCCAGCGCCTGCTCGCGCGCACGCGCCTGTTCGTAACGGGTCTTGAGGTTCGTGACGACGGTCGTGCTCGAACGCTGGCGCGTGTCCGCGACCTCCTTTTCGAGCACTTTGATCTGCGAGTCTATGTTGGCGACTTCGGGCCAGTCCTCCGTGTTCTCGACGAGCAGGAACGCGCGCTGCTGGCGGAGCGCGCCGAGCTTCTGTTCGAGGTCGTTGATCTGTGCGACGGAGCCTTCGGCAAGCGCGTTGGCGGCCCCAGGCTGCTGCGCCGCACGGTAGGCGGCTTCGGCTAGCTCGCGTTCGTTCTCGGCTTCGAGCAGTTGGCGGTTGAGTCCGGCGAGCCGCTCGACCACGGTGTTCTGGCTGGCGTCGAGCGAAAGTATCTGGTGGTTCCTCGCGTAGTTGCTGAGCCTCTCGCCGTCGGCCCTGATCTGCGCCTGAAGTTCCGCGATGCGCTTCTGCAAGTAGTCGCCGGTCGTCGTGTTACTCGCAGTCTTCTTCTCCAGGTTCGAGAGGGCGAAAGTGTCGGCGATGGCGTTGACCACCTTGGCGGCGATGAGCGGGTCGGAGTGGCGGAAGCTGATGTCTATCAGGTGCGTGTCCCTGACGGAGAGGCGCGTCTCCTTCACCGGCTCGACCGTCAAGTTGTCTTGCAGCGCCTTGACGTAGGGGGCCAAACGCTTGGCGTCGGTCAGGTCGTCCTTGGCGCTGGTCGGGGCGACCTCGCTCGTCAAAGGTAGTTGGTCCTGCGCCGGGTCGGGGTTCTCCACACGGGGCGGTTTTCTGAGGCCGAAGGCGCGGAGAATGTTCTGCCAGGTCGAGGTGTTTTGCAGGGCTTCTGGGTGTAGGAACGTCTGGTTGTGTTCCAGGTCGAGAGTCTTGGTGACGCGGCGCAGGAGCCCTGGGCCGGTCAGGATTTGCATCTGCGTGCCGAAGAAGGTCGGGTCGTTGTAGGAGTTGACGATCACGGACCCGTTCTTGGAAGTCGTGCCGAGCGCCGGGTTGGGGCTCTCCAGGTTGACCTGGATTCGCGCCTCCGCCTCGTAGATGTCCGGCTTGTTCGCCATGTAGATGGTCGTCAGCGCGGTCACCAGGAGCGTGATGCTGAGAATCAGCCAGATGCGTTTGCGCGCCGCCAGCCAGTAATCGCGCAGATGAATCTTTTCGTCCGCCTCCGCGTCCAGGTTGCGGCTCGGGACGTATCCCAGCGAAGACTTCTCCGCCAGGCTTCTGGACTCTGGGTCTTCGACATTCAGAGAGATTAATTGATTATTCTCTTTCACTGCTCACTTCCAAATTCTGCGCCGCGGGCGCCGTGGAATGATATTGCGTGCGGATTCCGCAATTATCTAATGACTCGGACCGTGGTCTGGGACGTGATGGGGACGATGGCCCCGAGCAGGCCACGAAGGATTTTGCCGCCGGTCGAAGCGGGGACTTCGACGATGTCGCCGGGCTGCAAGACGGGGTCGTCGGCCTGCCGCTTTTTGATGGCGTTGAGATTGACGACCAGCAGCTCTTTGTTGGACGCCCCGGCCTTTTGTCGCTCGATGCGTATCTGGTCGCTTTTGGTGGCTTCGAGCGTCCCGCCGGCCATCGCCAGCGCCGTCGTCAGCGTGATCTTCTCCTTGAGCGCAATGCTGCGCGGCTCGCGCACGTTGCCGATGACGAAGATTTGCGGGGCCTCGGAGAGGCTGATGACGTCGCCCGGCCGGATGTAAGGGTTGGCCTCTTCCTTGCCGAGCCTGGTGTCCTCCCAGTTGTACGAGGCCGACACCATTGACACTTCATGGGGCTGCGGCTCAGTGCCGTTGCAAATCTCGCTCTGCGTGTGCACGACCTCAATGCGTCCGTCCGACTGCGCGTCGGGTCCGCTGGCGTAAAGCGCCAGCAGCTCCAGGAGCCGGATGGGCCGCCGCAGCTCGAACCTGCCGGGGGATTTCACGGCCCCGATGACGGCCACCAACTGCGACCTGTACTCCTTGACGGTGACGACGACGTTGAGCGGCTCTCTCTTGTATCTCAGGTAGCGCGCCTTGATGACGCCCGCGAACTCCGCGGGCGTCAGGCACAGCGCGCTGACGACGCCGTCGAAAAGCTGTACCTGCCCTTTCTCGTCCACCTGTAAATTCTCGGCCGAGAGTTGCGGGCTTTTGCCGCTGCGCGCGGTCACGATGACGTCTATCACGTCCCCGACCCCGAGCCGCGGGGAGTCAACCGTGTCCGGCGGGTCTACCTGCTCAAGTTTGAACTGCGCGGGCGCGGGTGTGTTCGGGGGCATCTTCGTCTCCACCTCCTGCGCGGTGGCTAACGCCGCGCTGACAAGAATCAAGGCCGCGCAGCACAGCGAATTGAACCGCGCCATGCTCTTTAGTTCTCTCATAGGCTTTACCTCTTTACAGTGAAAGGCAAAAGGAAAACGTGTGCACAGGCTATGCGCCCGGATTCTGATTGAAACCCGGCGCTGAGCCTGACCGTTCCCTTTGCCTTTTTTTTGCCTTACCTCTGCCTGTTAAAAGCACCCTGCGTTGACGTTCAATCTCCTGACAAAGCTGGTCGGCCCGAGCGTCGCCTCCATACGCACGGCCCTGTTCGTCGGCACAGCCCCTGTGACCACCGTGAAGTTGGCGGTGCTCTGGCCGGCGGGCACAGTGACAGACGGGCCTGGGTTGGCCGCCAGGGCGTCAACGGTCGAGAGCGTCACCAGCGCGCCGCCCGTCGGGGCCAGGCCCGAGAGGGTGACGGTCCCAGTAGAGTTCTGACAGCCGCCTATCACCGTTGACGGTGAGAACGACATGTCTATCAGGCCGATGACGCGGGTGTAGTCGGTCGCGCTGTTGTTCGTGATGTTGAGGTCGGATTCGGTCAGCGTGGCGGTGGCCGTGTTGGCGAACAATCCTGTGTTCGAGCCGGGGCTGACCGTGATGCTGAGCGTCGCCGTCTGGCCCGCATTGAGTGTGCCGACGTTGTTGGTGACGGTGCCGCCGCTCTCGCCCGACGTGCCGTTCGAGGCCGAGTGGCTGACGTAAGCGAGGCCGGCCGGCAGCGTGTCCGTGATGACGACGTTCGTGGCTGAGCCCGGTCCCTGGTTGTGGACGGAGATGTTGTAGGTAAAGTTATTTCCCGCGATGACGTTCTCGCCTGGGCCGGACTTGGTGACTATCAGGTCGGGTCTGGTCAGGTCCGTGAGAGTCGCCGCGTCGAGCGTGCCGCTCGGGTTGAAGCGCGCGACCGCGAAGTTGCGCGTCACGGGGTTGGAGCCCTCGACCGCCGCGAAACCCGCGGCGACGATCTTGTTGTCGAACTCGTGCGCGACGCCGTAGATGCGCTCGTCGGCGTTCGAGATTGTCATCGTCAGCTTGCCGTCAGCTATCGAGGGTGGTGTCGAGCGCGCCGCTCGGGTCGTAGCGCGCGATGCGCGAAGTCGTCGCTAGAATGCTGTAGCGCGAGAAGCCGCCCGCGACGATGAATTGTCGGTGCGGACGTAGACGGACTGCGCCATGTCGGGGCTGTTGGCGAAGTCAGTGGTCACTATGCCGCCGGTGCCGAAGCTCGCGGTCGAGCGCGCCCGTCGAGATAGTAGCGGACGAGGGCGAAGTCCTTGTTGCTGCCATTGTAGGTCGAGCCGGCAAGGACAATGTGTCTGTTGACCGAATCAATGGCGATGCCGAACGCCTGGTCAGCGTTGTTGTTGCCGATATCAATGGCCGCCTTGCCTAACCCACCCACGAACGTCGTGTCGAGCGCACCCGCTGTGTCGAAGCGCGCGATGGCGAAGTCGTCGCCGCTGCCGCCGTTGGAGTAGCCGCCGAGGACGGGCCTGTTGCTGCTGTCAATGGCGACGCCGCGCGCAATGTCGTTGCCGCCGCCGAAGCCGGTCGTAGCGATGCCGGGAGGGGTGCCGGTCGGGTTGAATGTCGGGTCGAGCAAGCCGAGCGTGTTGTAGCGCGCGACCATGAAGTCGTAGTTGCCGCCGACCGTGGCGGCCCCGGCGACGTAGATGTTGGTGCCGGACATGGCGACGCCGTAGGCGCTGTTGTTGCTGGTCAGATAGTCTGTCGTAACTTTGCCGAGCGTTCCGAAAGTTAAATCGAGCGTGCCGTCCGGGTTGTAGCGCGCCATGGCAATGTCGTTCAAAGTTCCCGGATTGACAGTCTCGCCGACGGCGACGATCTTGTTATCTGATTGGATGGTGATGCCCCAGATGCGGTCGCTCGTGTTGGTTCCGAAATCCGTGACGACCTTGCCGGTTCCGCCGAAGGTCGTGTCGAGCGTGCCGTTGTAGTTGTAGCGGACGACCGCGAACTCCTTGTCGAGGTTCACGGGGTCAACAGCGTAGCCGCCGACGACAATCTTGCCGTCGGGCTGAAGCACCATTGCGAACCCGCCGTCGTCCGTTCCCTGCACGTCCGTCGTCCTCACGCCGTTCGCGCCGATTGAGCCGCCCAGCGGAGTCAGCGAGAAGTCGTCAACGGCGAGGCCGTCGTCAGCGCCCGAGGCATCAGCGTCAGTCCAGCGAATCCAGAAGGTCGCGCCGTTGGGGATGCTCAGGCCAGTGATAGTCGCAGCCAGGAATTTGCGATTGGCGGCGGCGTTGCCGTCTAATGCAGCGCCGCGCGGCTGCTAGTAACGGGCGGGTAAAGTCCAGCGCATCAAAATCAGTGTACGTGCCGGTAGTTAGGTTGGTCGCGTTCGTGCTGTACTGAAAATCCCACCGTTCGGCGTTAGGAGAGTGAGTCGCCGCCGATGCGCCATTGCTCGCCCGTGTAGGAGATGCCGAGTGAATTGATCGTGCTGCCCGTATTGTTGGTGAAGCTCGCGCCGAGGAGTGGTGATGACTGTGCCGCTCCGCAGTTGGCCAAAGGCGCGTTCAGTGCTGGTCGTGGGCGTGCCGAAACTGTAAGTATCACCAGTCGTATCTGAACCTGTTCCAGTCCTATAAGTCGTGTTGGCGCCTGTGCCGCTTTCGCTGAAATCCCATCCATTAGGGATACCGGCACTCGAAAGCGTGCCGTTAACGCCATTGATGAGCGTATTAAAATTTTCCGTGTAGGTCGTGCCGAGAGAAGATAGAGAAACGCTGCCCGCCGCACGAGCCGTCCGGCTAAACCTGGGAACGAGTTGCAGCAGTTGAATGACGAGAAGAGACGAGAGCGCGAGGGCCGTGACCATGCGGCGATACGTGCGTGCGCTGCTGGCGTGGGAGCCGGACTTCTTTAACATTGGGGCGATTCCTTTCTTGATACGTCGGAACAGGTCATGGCCTGAAGAGCGGTTCAGGTCTGACAAAACTCTTATGGGCAACAGCGAGTTTGAAACGCCGTGTAAATTATCGCGGGATACGCGAAACTTACTACTACAAACCGGGCCGGATGTCACGCGTAAACGGGCGCGCGGCTACTTGGAAGAGATGCCCAGCTTGCGCGAGAGCAGCGCCTCGCGGAGATGGTTCGGGTGAGCAAGATTTAAGACCGTGTTGCTCATCAGAACCATTAACTCCTGGTGCTCACGCTGAAAGGCCCCGGTTAAAGGGCGCTCCCCGGTCTTGACGATGACGCCTTCCCTGACCCATTGCCAGAACTGCGCCTGCGTCGTCCAGTACTGTTTGCGGTCCTTGCAGACGACGAGCGCCGTCTTCTTGCGACTCTTTCTCTTAGCTTTGACAGGCCCCACGGCTTCTTCTCCTTCGCCTCTAACGTCAGACACACTCCGCCCCTCGCATGACCTCGTCCGCAAGCGGAGCGAGCATGCCGGACCCTTTAAGGGAGACCTCATCAGCGAGGTGGCGTCAGGTTGTCAAACTTCTGGCACGCGCCCTCACGGGCCGTACTGCATTAAAAGCTTTGAAATCAATTCACCCCTGCGGCGTACGTCGAACTTGATAAAGATGTGGCGCAGGTGAAACTTGACGGTCTGTTCCGAGACGTGCAGGCGCTGGCCGATCTCCGCGTTGGTCAGCCCGCGCATGCACAGCAGCGCGACCTGCGCCTCGCGGCGCGAGAGGCTCTGATTCTGGACGATTCGTTTGATGGCGAAAGAATTGGACGAGCTTTTCTCGAACCCCTCGGCCTCCTTCGGGAAAGGGGCGAGGCCCGAGCTGAGCCGGCGGTCGAAAATCTCTTCCGGGTGGTAAATGAAGAAAGTTGCGCCCCCGTTCTTCTTCCCGTCCGCAGCAGGGTCCGTCTGGTTCTCGATGCTCAGTTTCGTGACGAGGCCGCGCAGAGCGCGCCGCACGGTGCTGTAGCTCGTGAGCCCCGTCATCTCCATCAGACGGCGGAGACTGAAAGCGGCGGCGCGACGCCCGTCGGCCTGCGTTTCGGCCAGCATGGCCTGGTAAAGCTCGTGCTCGATAGGCGTGTGCGACAGGGCCAGGAGCCCCATCATCCGCTCGTCTTTAGGGGATGAGTGAGACTTACCCAAAGGGTAGCTATATGGATACCTCTGGGCGGTCTTAAACTTTGATTTGGAGCGGGGGAGCATCCTGTTGTCTATTTATTGTGAATACGGAAAGTCAATGTCTGTCCATGCGATCAAACACTTCTGCCCCTGGATTGAAGATAACTCTAGCTAGCTGGGTTCGACGAGCCCCCGGCAACTGATAGCTTCTCAAGCTTCGATTATTGTCCCGCAGGTCAGGATGGAAAGCTCACCGGACGCGGGTCCGTGTGTGGCGTAAGATTATACTTAATACCCGCAAAGCTCAACCTCAAAAGCCTGTTTTCCCGATTGTCCACGGGACAAAATTAGTGTTCGGCCGACAATGGTTCGGCGGCTCAAACTGACCTCTCTGCCCCCTTGGCTCTGTGGGGAGTAAGCAGGCTGTTTGAAAACTCAAGAGGAGCAGCACTCAACCCTTTGCGCCTTACGTCTTAACTTTGCGCCTCCAGCGAGAAAAGCGGTTCACGCTGGAGGCGCAAATAAAGAGAAACCAAAGGCGCAAAGGGTTGAGTTTTCAAACACGCTCTCAGTAGGCTGCCGACAGTTGTGTTTGACTGACGGCAACCTACTTTATTCCACTTATGGCGGGCAGACGCCCGAGCCGACGTTGATTGTCAGGTTGCGCGAGACAGCGGTCATACCGCTGCCCGCATTGACCAGACCCACCTGCTTGGTCACGACCGGCGTGGTCGTGACGCTGAAGGCCGGGCTCACCGTCGAACCCGCCGGGATGAGCACGTTCGCGGGTACCGTGACGCCAGCGAGGCTGGTCGTCGAGAGCGGAACGAGCAGGCCGCCCGGAGGCGCGGGGCCGGTCAGGTAAACGTTGCCCGTCGTGTTCTCGCAACCGCCGATGAGCACTTGCTTGGTCAGGAGCACCTTCTGAAGCAGAACGTCCTTCACGGTCGTCACCGAGTTGGCGATGTTGTTCGCCGGGGTCGGGTCTTGCTCGGTTCCCGATACCGTCGCGGTGTTCGTCTGGAGTCCGCTGATTGTGCTCTTGGCCGTGATCGTGATCGTGGCCGTAGCGCCGACGCCGAGCGAGCCTATGTTGGCCGTCACGATGCCGGAGGAACCGACCGGCGGCGTGACGAGGCTTCCCTGGCTCGTCGTCGCGGAGACAAACGTCATCCCGACGGGCAGCATGTCGGACATGACGACGCCCGTCGCGCCAAGCACGGTCGAGTTGTTCTTGACGACCATCGTGAAGACCGTGTTCTGCCCGACGAAGATCGGGTCGGGAGTGTTGGTCTTCTGCACGGACAGGTCAACGTACTTGATCGCCGGGATGCCGTTGACCGACGCGCTCGCGTTGCCAGTCGCCGGGTCCCACTGCCCGCCGGTGATTGTCGCCGTGTTGTTCAGAGTCCCCTCGTTGCGTGGCTTCACGGTTATCTGCACGTTGACCGTCGCGCTCGGCGCTATCGTGCCGAGGTTGCAGGTCACCGTGTGCGTCGCAAGGACGTAACTGCATGTGCCTTGCGACGTGGTTGACGCCGTGTACGTCACGAGCGCGGGCAGCACGTCCGTCAGCACGACGTTCGTCGCGGGCGCGTTGCCCGTGTTCGTGATGACGGGCTTGTAGTTCATGTTCAACTCGACGGGCGCGGGGTTTCTGTCCGCGGTCATCGAGAGGTTGAGCACCGCCGAGAGTATGTTGAAGGTGCGCGGCACGTCGGGCGCTGCGTTGAAGCTCGCGTCGCCCGCCTGATGCGCGGTCACGGTGCAGGAGCCCGCGCCGGTCAGGTGAATCATGTCGCCGGTGTTCGTGCAGTTGCCCGACGTTGTGAAGCTGACGGGCAGAGTCGAAGAGGCCGTGGCGCTGACCTGGAAGTCGGCGTCGCCGTAGGTCTTGTCGGGTAGCGGGTTGAAGGTGATGGTCTGATCCTGCTTGCAGACGAACTCCAACGAGTCTAGGCCGATGTAGTCGGAGCGCGCCGCGTCAGGCCCGCCGCCCTCGACGAAGTAACGGAACGCGAGACGCCCGACGGTCGGCGCACCGATGCCGCTGAGCGTGATCTCGAACTTCGTCCAGTTGTGCGGGTAGTTGTCCGCGTAGGTCGGGTTGATGTCGAGCAGGAGCGTCGTATAGTCGCCCACGCTCGCGGCGGTCGAGCCGACGTTCGTGCTCGC
This sequence comes from uncultured Acidobacteriota bacterium, assembly GCA_963711585.1. Classification (GTDB taxonomy): domain Bacteria; phylum Acidobacteriota; class Blastocatellia; order Pyrinomonadales; family Pyrinomonadaceae; genus QHXM01. The sequence continues at coordinate 743,326 of CAVQEU010000009.1, forward strand.
GCCGTTCAGGCTCATGCGAACCTGCATGCGATCTGGGAAGAGGTTCGCGCCGACGTCGGTCGTCCTCGTCCAGAAGATCAGCTTGTTGCCGTCACGCAACGTCATCGTCGGCATGATGAGCCAGTTGCTGATGTCGTTCGTGCCGGTCGTGCTCTGGAAGTTGACGCTGGCGTAGGCTGTGGGCGCGCCCGCATGTGCGGGGAAGACCAAGTCGTTGCCCTGTCCCCAGGTGAACGTGCCGGTGGTGGTGCTGTTGTTGACATTCACCCAGCCGCCCGTGGCGGTCAGCGCGGCCACGTTGTCGAAGCTCTCCGTCATGGGGGTACACGGCCCCGGCGTCGGGGTCGGTGTTGGAGTCGGCGTCGGGGTCGGCGTCGGAGTCGGGTATGCACCGATGACTCCGTCGAACTCGTCCGCGCCCATGTCGGGTTGGAAGCCTCCGCCGTTGACCGATCCCGGCGGGCCGGGCCGCGTCTGGTTGTCTATGTCCGTCGGCACGCCGAGCGCGCCTGCGCCGCCGGATTCGAGCGGCGAGGTCGTGCCGTTCGGGACGTGCAGGTCTGTGTTGGACGTGAACGGCGGCGCGAGCACTATGGCGTGCGAGGCGTTGTCGTTCGTGCCAGCGACCGAGAGCGTGCTCGTGTAGCTGCGGAGGTTGGCGGCGGGCGTCGTCACGGCCGCGTTGAAGTCAGCCGCGAAGAACTGACCCGGTCCCCGCGCCCGTGCCGACCTTGGCGAGCAGGCTGAGCGGCCCAGTGATGACCGGCCCCTGAAGGTAAGCGTTGTTGTTCAGGGTCAGGTTCATCGTGCTGGTCGCGCCCGACGGCAGGTAGATGACCGTGTGGCGCGTGTTCGTGGTCGTCGGGTTTCCGCCGGTGGCCTGGTTCGAGAAGATGTTATTCCTCACGTCCATGCCGGTCTGGCTGGTGGTGGTGATCATGAACGCCGCGGTCAGGTTGGTGCTGACCGTGCCGGGCAGTAGGCCGAAGAGGTGTACAGAGTTGTGGTAGACCTTATGGCCCGTGCCCGATGCGGCGCGGATGCCGTAAGCGCCGAAGCTCGTGCCGCCGCCGCCGCAGGCCCGCGACCTGATTGTTCATCACGTCGCTGACGAAGTTGTTCTGGACGACGTGGTTGTTACCGCCGCCGAGGTTGATGCCGATGGCGGGCCAGGTGTCGGTCGCGTTGTTGCGCACGCGCACGACCCTGTTCTTCTCCACCGTCACGCCGCTGGTGTTCGCGCTCAGGACGCCGACCGAGACGGCCTGATTCGAGCCGGTCGTGCTGGACGCGATGAAGCTTTCGAGGTAGAGCAGGTTGCCAGAGACAATGCCGTTGGCCGTGCCGTTGACGAGGATGTCGCTGGCGTAGACCTGGTCTACCGCGCCCGCTGTCGGGTTGCCGATGACGTTGTCCTTGATTTGCAGGCCGGGGAAGACGGTCGTGGCCGCGCCCTGAACCGAGACGGCGCGGGCGGCCGTGCTGATGCTGTTGTTCTGTATCAGCAGGTTGGTCGCCGTCGCGGGGCTGCCGACGGTCGTGGTCACGGAGGTAACGGCCGCGGGCGCAGCGGTCAAGCCCGTGGAACCCGCGCTGGCGAGGATGCCGTAGGTCGTGTACTCCGAGCCTGTGGTCGTGGACGCGCCCGTCACGTTACGGCCGGTCGCGCTGCCCAAGACGATAAGGTTCTTGATGGTGTCGTTGTTGGCGGCCGTCGCGGCCGTCGTCGCCAGTGCGATGCGGATGACGGAATTGAAGGTCGTCGTGTTCGAGGCGGTGTTGCGAACGGTCAGGTTGCGGTTCGTGCCCGCGGTGTTCGGGTTGTCGCCGTCAATCGTGACGTTGCTCGCGCCGTTGAGTTGGATGACGCCGAGGCCGCCCGCGGGGTTGCCGCTGACGGAGACGCCGTCGTTGACGGGGCGAATCAGCAGGGACGTGTAGGACGCGGAGCCCGCGCCGCTGCCGTTCAGGGTCGCGGGCGTCGTCCCCTCGGTCGTGCTGGAGTTGATGCTGACGGTGACCGCGCCCTGATGCGTGCCCGCGTTGATGGCGTCGAGCGCGGCCTTGAGCGTCGGGTAAGACGTGGGGCCGACGGTCCCGGCGGTCGCCGTGACGGTGACTACCGGGCAGACGGTGAAGTTGTAGGTGACGGTTCCGAGGTTGGACGCGCCGTCCTGTAGTTGCAGCGACGCCGTGAGCGTGCTGCCGCAGGTGAGCAGCGAGTCGGCCGTGAACGAGATGGACTGCGTCGCGGTCCCGCCGCCTCCGTTCACCACGCCGTAGTTCGCAGGCCCGCCGGGGCTCGTCACGCCGCCTGTAGCCTGAAGCGTCCCCACGAGGTTGGAGGTTGCGCCCGAGCCGTTGTTCTTCACGCCGAAGCTGGCCGTCACCGTCTCGCCGGGGTCAATCGCGCCGTTCGCGTTGGGGTCGCTCGTCAGCGATGCGCCGTTGGCGACCATGATCGGCACGCCCCCCAGGCAGGCGTTGACGTTCGTGGTGTTGCCGTCGGTGATGTTGACGCTGTTCGAGGTCGGGGCGTAGCCCAGCTTGGTGATGATGTAGTTGTGGCTGCCGGGAGCGAGCGCCACGTCGAGGATGCCGCCGGCCGACGTGCTGCCGACCGGAGTCCCGTCAACCGAGATGGCGGCACTGGCGACCGGGGCGCTCGTCGTGCAGTCTGTGACGACGAAGTGTGCCGTGCCGCTGCCTGATACATTCGGAGACGTTGGTGGTGTTGCCGTCGGTGATGTTGAAGTTGCCTGAGGCGATGGAGGCACCCGCCTTGGTGATGCTGTAGGTGTGGTTCCCCGGCGCGAGCGGTGCGTCGTAAGTTCCGTTAGTCGCCGTGACGCCGTAGGTGATGCCGTCAATCGTGACCACGGCGTTCTGAATGTTGGCGGCGGTCGTACAGTTGGTCACCGTAAAGTGCGCCGTGCCTTTGGCGGGCGCGGTACACGACGGGAACTTGAAGCTGCCGATGCGCGTCTGCCAGCCGACGGCGCTCGCCGCCTGTCCGGCCGCGGTGTAGTACTCGGTCGTGAACCAGAAGGTGCAGTCGTCGGATGGGTCAACGGTCAGTGCCGAGTAGTCGCCCCAGCGGCTGCCCGTGCTCGTCTGCACGCCGGTGCCTGCGATAAGCTCGGCCTCGCCCTGCGCGAGTCCGCCCGGCGGGTCTGTGGCGAGTCGGCCCGCGTAGCGTATGCTCGGGAAGACCGTGGTGCTCGACGCGCTGTAGCCCACGGCGAGGTTGCCCTGATTGTCTTCGGCGGCGCTGCCCATCCAGCGGCTGACGCCGTCGGCCGGGGCGAAGGTCGCCTGCTCGAAGACCGAGAAGGGGCCGCCCGCCGTGCTGCGCAGCTCGTAGTAGCGAGGCGCGGCGCGGAAGGTTCCGAAGGTCGTCGAGGCCGGCGCGCCCACAGTGTGCGTGAACACGAGGGTCTCGAAGCCGCCGCGGTTGCGGTACTGCATGCGGAACATGATGCGGTCGGCGATGGTGTCGAGGCCCGCGGCGGCCGTGGCCGGCGGGGGCTGCGGGATGGCCGCGCGCGTGAAGGCGGTGGCCGGGTTGACGACGCTGAAGGGCGCGACCGCGAGCGGCGCGTTGTAAGTGCTCTCGGCGCGCTCGGTGAAGGTCGAGTTGGCGGGCGTCGCGAAGTCCGCGTGGAAATCGAAAAGTCTGAGGCCGTTGGCCGGGTCTGAGAAGTCAGTGGTCGTGAAATAGGCGAACGTGTTGGGCCTGCCCGGCGGCGGCGGCGTCATGCCGTCCAGGTCGGAGGGCATCATGCCGCCTATCGCCTCGGGATAGGCCGCGAGGCTGAGGTTGAAGTAGATGTAAGTCGCAGTCGGGTTGCCCGCGAGCATCTTGACGCGGTCGAAGGCGAAGACGCCCACGCCGTTGTAGATGTCGCCCGGCTCTGTGAACTGGTGGTCCATCATGTAGTAGCCGTCAGGCCACACGCCGAGGTGGGGGTAGTCCGGGAACTCAGCGCCGGGCGTCTGGAAGGCGTAGAGGTAGTAAGCGCCCGTCGGGTCACTCGTCTGCGAGATGGCGATGCACTGGAAGAAGGGCGGGGCCGTGTCCGAGATGAAGCCGAACTGGCTCAGCATCCAGCGGTCCGCGAGTTGGTCGTAGAGGACAATGGGATCGCCCTTGTCGGAGGCGGCGCACGTCCCGCCGAGCGGGGTGAAGAGCGTGCTCAGCTTGAAGGGGGCCGTGAGCGGCGTGCCTGTCTTGTTCCAGACGCGCACGAGCAGGTTGTCCTGCTGGACGTAATGGTTGGGGCCGACGTCGCCGACCGTGTCGGGCGGCGAGAGGCTGCCGAAGCCGGCGGCGATGTTCTCGGCGCGGCCCAGCCCCTCGAAGCTCACGAGGGGCGAGGGCATGTTGGGCTCGGGGAGGCGCAACTGTATCGCCGTGTCCCTCATCTCGCCGCGCGCGGCAGCTTCGTCGGCCTCGGCCTTCGCCTGCGGCGAGACGATGCGTGTCACGGGGTTCTTCGAGGTCTTGCCAGCAGCCCTTGCAGTCTCTTTCTTTGCGCGCTCGGATTCCTGGGCCGCCCTGGTCTGATTCCTAGCCACTTCGGCGAGCGGGCGCGAGACGGCGAAGCCGACGGCCTGCGACGAGAGCGGCTCGGGGCTCGACCCATACTGCCTGAAAGCCTTCGGGCGAGCCATTGCGGCCAGGCGCAACTTCTCCTCGTCGTCGGTCGGGGCCTTCTCCTCCGCCCTGACCGCGGTCTTCTTCGATTCTCTACTAGGTCCGTCCTTCTGCGCGCTTCCGCTCCGCGACAGCAGCCCGAGCGGTATCAGTATTGCGATTAAGATAAGTAAAAGCCATCTGGTTCGTCTTGTAAAATTCAAGCGGGGGGTCGCGCCAGCACGTTTCATTGTTACTCCTCGCCGCACGACACGCGCGCGGCTTGTTCGGGCCTAATGTTTGACAGCGTCGCAGCGTCCTAAAGGTTCGGGGGAACCCGCTGCTGATCCGCCGCCGTTTAAGTAAAACGGGCGTACCTATAGCGAAATACACGTCGAGCTTCCGGGCAGGGACAGGCTTCCGCCCTTCCATGAGGAACCCGATGCTCGTAACCCCTTAGTCTTATTCCTTGAAATTTGAGGCGGTACTTCTTAAACGAGGGGGGCAGACACTGCTGACGCGTCGTCATGCGTCAGAGTCTCTGAAGGCAAGCGAGGACCGGTGGCGCTCACGCGCGGGGCCGGTACGAGGTAACTACAACGAGGTGCGACGAGGAGGGTAGAAACTGTAATGCGAAAGATTCGGTGGTCCTTTTCTACTTTACACCTTATTAAACCTTGCGGCAATAAAACTCGAATCCCGAAGTGGAAAGTTTTGTGCGGGCCGCGCGGGCGTCCGTAATAGACGCCCGCGCGACCCACACATTTAAGGCCGCGGCCCGCCGCCCCTTACGGGGGGCAGGGGCCGGAGCCGACGTTGATGGTCAGGCCGCGCGAGACGGTGCTCATGCCGAGCGTCGCGTTGACGGTCCCCACCTGCTTGGTCGCGACAGGCGAGGTCGTCACCGCGAATGCGGGGCTTACAGTCTGCCCCGCGGGGATGAAGACCGACGCCGGCACGGTCACGCCCGCGAGGCTCGTCGTCGAGAGCGACACGGTCAAGCCGCCCGCCGGAGCAGGGCCAGTCAGGTAGACGTTGCCCGTCGTGTTCTCGCATCCGCCTGTCAAGACCTGCTTCGCCAGCAGCACCTTCTGCAAGGCGCGGTCAGAACGGTCGTCGTCTGGCTCGCGCTGTTGTTCGCCGGGTTCGACTCGTTCTCGTTAGCGGTGGCCGAGGCGGTGTTGGTGATAGCCCCGGCCGCGTTGGCCGTGACCGTCACCGTCACGGTCGCCGTCGCGTTGACGGCGAGCGTCCCTATGTTGGCCGTCACGATGCCGGACGAGCCCACGGGCGGAGTGATGAGACTGCCCTGACTCGTCGTCGCCGAGACGAAGGTCATCGAGGCGGGCAGGTTGTCCGTCAGGACTACGCCGGTTGCGCTAATCGGCGTGTTGTAGTTCTTGACGACCATCGTGTAGGTGACGTTCTGGCTGATGTAGATCGGGTCTGCCGAGTCCACCTTAGACACTGACAAGTCAACTTCCGCGATGCTTGAGTGGCTCACGGAAGCCGTGTTGCCGCCCGTCGCTGGATCCCACTGTGACGCGTTTACCGTCGCCGTGTTGTTCAGCGTGCCAGTTTGCAGGGCCTTCGTGGTGATCTGGATATTGATCGTGCTACCAATGCCCAGCGTCCCAAGAGTGCAGTTGACCGTGTGCGTGCCCATGTCGTAGGAGCATGTGCCCTGCGACGTGGTCACGGCCGTGAACCTGACCTGCGACGGCAACGGATCAGACAGCGTCATGCTGGTTGCCGCTGCGTTGCCATTGTTCGTGATGGCAATCAGGTAGTTATGGTTATAGCCAACCTTAGCCTGCCGATCGACGTTCTTGGTCATCGAGAACAGCGCGCTCAGGACGTTAATGGACACGTCCTTCATCGCGTTGTTGTAGTTGGTCGTGTCGGTCGGCGTGAAGTCTACGTGCAGGTTGTGCGTGCCGTAGCCCAACACCGTCCCCGCCGGCGGGGTGTAGACGAACGAGCCCGGCACGTCGGCCGTCGCGTTGAGCTGCGTGCCGTCGAGCGCCGTGCCGTAGATGATGTCGGCAGGGTTATTCCAGGTGATGACGGGCGTCGCCTTGTTGACCGTCAGCGCGGCCGTGTCGCTGCTGGCGAGGTAGATGCCGTTGCCCGCGAAGCTCGCGCCGACCCCCGTCGGGTAAGTGCCAGCGTTGATGCCAACGAGCGAGACGTTCATAAGCGTCGCCACGCCCGAGCCGTTCGTGACGGCGTTGCCGACGCTGTTGCCGTTAAGGGTGAAGTCAATCGTCTGGCCGCCGATGCCGTTAGTGCCGTCGGTCAGCGTGGCAGACAGGTTGACCGTGCCGCCGTAGGTTCCGGTGGCGGGGTCGGCCGTCAGAGTCGTCGCGACTGAAGTCGGAGCGTTTCTCTCGTCCGCGCCGATGTCGGGCGGGTTGTCGCGCCCGTCGTTGTCGAAGTCGTTCGAGATGCCCACTACCGCGATGCCCATAGCGAGAACGGGGCTGCCGCTCTGTATGTGTATGTCGCCGGTCGAGGCCGTCCCGTTCGGATTAACGAAGAGCGGGTCAACCGAGAGGCTATTCGCATCCTGCCCCGTCGCCGTCTGCCAGTTGGCGAGCGTCGTCTGATCGACCGCGTTGTAGAGGCCGACGAAGCCGCCTGTGCCTGTGGCATAGAGGTCGTTGTAATTGCTGGTCAGGCCCGCAGGGTTGGGCGCTGTTCCGGCGAGCGAGATTGCGTAGTGCTTGCCCGCGCCGGACGCGTTGCTGCGCGCGTTCCAGAAGATGTTGTCCACGTAATTGCGCGTACTCGTCAGGGCGCTGCCGTTGAAGGCGAAGGTGCTTGACGAGGAGGCGACGCCGGAGCCGCCGATGTACACGCTGTTGAAGTAGTAGTTGACGACCGTGGTGCCTGCGCCCCCGGTCGCGCCCTGTATGTCTCGGATGCCGATGATGCTGAGGCCGCTCGTATTCGAGTTGCCCGCCGCGTCGAGGCCGAGGCGAATCATGTTGTTCTGAACCATCGCCCTGACGGGTTGGCCGGCAGTCCCCGAGCCGCGTTGGACGAGGCCCCACATCTGGCTGGTGTTGTCGGTCGAGGTGTTCGTGATCGAGTGAATCAGGTTGCGCTCGATGACGTTCGCAGTTGACGGCCAGTTGGTGGTCGCCGGCAACGTCAGGTCAATGGCGTAGATCGAAGTCTGCGCCGCGCCCGAAGCGTTCGAGAGCGAGTGGATGGTGTTGCGCGAAATCAGGCTCGTGTTCGTCGCGGCCGTGCTGACGTTGACGGACAATCCGCTCATGACGACGGTCGCGGGGAAGTTGGAGTTGCCGACCATGTTGCGGATGGTGTTCCCCGTCATCGAGACCGCCGCGAGTTGGGTCTGGATGCCGTACATGACGTAACTGCCGACCTGCGTGTCAGTGATAGCGCCGGCCGCGGTCGGGCCGCCGATGGTGTTGTTGTTGATGGTCGCGGTCGTGGCCGAGGCCGTGTTGACCCAGATGCCGCGGAAGCCCGTCGGTCGTACCCGTACTCTGAATCGTAATCGCGCCGATGTTGTTGTTCGAGATGTTGTTGGACTGGAGGCTGAAGTCGTAGATGCCTATGACGGGTAGGGTGTTCGCCGTCGTTGACGTGGCGTTGATGACGATGGTCGAAGAACCGTCGAGGCTGCCGACGAAGTTGCCCGACAGGTTGCCCACGTCGAAGACGCCGGATGTCGAGCCGAGCAGCATGCCGGCGAACGCCGTGTTGGGAGCCGTCGTCGAGTTGCGGCTCGTCGTCTGGTTGATGCCGGAGATGATGTTCCCCTGCACGCTGGTCGCCGTGCCGCTGCTGGCGGCGGCGAGGTCTAGACCGCGGACTTCGTTCGACGAGCCGGTGATGGTCGTCGTCCCCGTGCCGTTGGCCGCGCCGAAGCCGATGATGTTGTTGCGGATGGTGTGGGCGTTGCCGTTCGCGCCCGTCGTGCCGACCATGTTGATGCCCGTGTAGCGCAGGGCCGTGGTCGTGAACGTGCGCGTGGCCGTCTGGTAAATCCGGTTGTTCTGGATAATCCAGTTGTGGTTGCCCGTGCGGATGTCTATGCCCGCGACGGAGACGCCGCCCGTGCCGAAGAAGTCGAAGATGTTGTTTCCATCAATGACGTTGTCGCGGTTGATGGTGTTGTTGTTCGTCGTAGTGCCAAGCCCGGTAATCGCCTTGACCGGCAGGTTGGCCCCGGCGGGGCCGATGTTGTTCGCCAGAATCGTGTTGTTATTGTTGCCCACGATAGTGGTGCCGACCGCGGGCGACGTGCTGAAGAGAACCGTGCCGCCCGCGTTCGCGCCGACGCCAACGGTGGACGAACCCAGGATCGTGCAGTTCTTGACGGTGTTGTTCTGTGCACCGTTAATGAAGCGAAGCGTGCTCGTGCCCGCGGTCGCGGAGACCGTGTCGTGTTGGAGAACGTCAGAGAGTTTCCGCCTGCGTTCAGACCGTCAATCGTGACCTTGTCCGCGCCGTTCAAGTCAATTAGTGGACTGCCCGCAGCAATCGCGCCGGAGACGGTCCTTGCGCCGACGGGTATCATCACAGCCGAGGTGTAGCTGGCCGAGCCGCTCCCGCTCGCGTTCAGGACGGCCGGCGCTGTCTCGGTCGTGTTCCCGATGACGTAGATGTTGAGCGTGCCCTGGTGCGTGCCCGCGTTGATGGCGTCGAACGCGCCCTTGACCGTCGCGTAGTCTGTCGGGCCGACGGTCCCGGCGGTCGCCGTGACTGTGACCGGCCCCGCGCCCCCGCCCGGCCCAGGAGTCGGAGTCGGAGTCGGCGTCGGCGTCGGCGTCGGCGTCGTTAGCGGTGACGCCACGCAGGTGGGGAACTTGTACGCGCCGACGCGCGTGTTCCAGGCTGCGGCGGAGTTCGCCGAATAATATTCGTTGGTGTGATAGAAGGTGCAGCCGTCGGCCGGGTCAACGTGCATGGAGCTGTAGTCGCCCCAGCGCCCGCTCGTGTCCGTCTGATGCCCTGTGCCTGCGACCAGCACGGCCTCGCCCTGCGCCATCGTGCTCGGCGGGTCGCTCGCCAGACGCCCGGCGTAGCGTATGCCCGGGTCAACCGTGGCGCTCGACGCCGTATAGCCGATGGAGACATTGCCCTCGTGGTCTACGTTGATGCTGGGCATCGCGCGCCACAGGCCGTCGCCGCCGTTGTTGAAAGACTGCTGCTGCGCGGGCGTGGCGGGAATCGTATTCGCGGTGACGTTGAACTGATACCACCGAATCGCCGTCGGCCCCGTTCCGCCCTGATTGTTGTTGACGGTGTGCGAGGCGTAGAGGGACTCCGTCCCGCTCTGATTCTGGTAGACGAGCGGGGTCATTATCTTGTCACCCAAAGTATCGAGGTATTGGGTGGTCGTGGCGGTGCCGTTCGGGACGATGGCCGTCCCGTTGGTGGCGGTGAACGCGTCAACGAAGCCGTTGACCGTGATGATGCCGTCCGGCGTGTGCCCCGCGCCGACGCCGAAAGTGGAGTTGGCGGGGGTCACGAAGTCCGCGTGGAAGCGCCTGATGAAGACCTGATTCTCGACTGTGCCCGCCACCGCCGAGCTGTTGATATTCGCGAACCATTCGGGCTGGCCCACGGGCGGGGGGTCGCCGTGGCGGAAGGTCGCCGGCTGCAAGCTGTACTGGTCGCCCAGATTGGCGGGCGTAATCGTGAACGCGATGGTGTTCGCCGGGCCGCCGTTAATCATAGAGGCGCGGTCGAGCGCGTAGACGCGGACGCCGTTGAAAGTCGTGTTGTTGGAGAACAGGTTGACCGACATGTAGTAGGCGTCGGGCCACAGTCCGAACTTCGGGTAATCGCCGATGAAGTTCGGATTCGCCGGGTCAACCTGCACGGCGTAGAGCCAGTAGCCGCTCGTCACCGGGTCGCTCCCTTTCGAGACGCCGATGCACTGGTAAAACGAGGTGCCGGGGAACGCTGGGAAGGCGAAGTCGGTGATGATCCAGCGGTCGGAGATGTGGTCGTAGAAGACGATGCCGTCGCCCCCGTTGTTGTTGCTGCCGCAGGGCGTGCTGGTGCCCATAGCCGAAAAGAATGAGTTGTAGGTGATGGGGCCGGCCAGGACGTTTCCGCTCTTGTCGTGAATGCGGATTGAGGAGTTGACCGACTGGACGTAGTGGTTCGGGCCAACGTCGCCGTCCGTGTCGGGCGGCAGGCAGCCGTTGCACGCCAGGTTTGAGGTCATGCCAGCAAAGGTCAGGAGCGGGCTGGGCATGTTTATGGTCGGCGCGTTCTGCTGTGCCCGACGACGAAGCGGTGTCGAGACGCGCGATGCCTTGGCCGCTTTCGATAGCTTCCTGGAACTGTTCCGCGTGCGCTTCCCGGACGCTCTCTCGGACGCGCGCTCTCTCTCCTCAGCGCCGCGCATCCCGCGCGCGCCGCGGATGGTCCTGTTCCCCTCGCGCTCTTCGCGCTCTTTCGGAGGATGGCGCATCAGGCGCACTTCTTTCTCGTCCTCCACCTTCGGGGCAATGTAAGGCAGGTCGCGGAGGTCGCGGTCCTGCGAGACCGGGCCGATCATCTGAACCACGTCGGGCTTCGGCCCTTTCGGGCCGCCCTGTTGTTGCGCCCTACTTCTCTGCAACAACAGTATGGCCGGCAGGAGCAAGGCAATTAGGAGAATGAGTAACCATCTGACGCGCTTTCCGGAATTTCGCAGCCCTTTATTGTGATTCATTACTTTTCCTCCGTCGCGCGCGGGGGCCGCGCAACTGTGAAGATTGCGGGTTCGACAGCGCTACCGGCCTAAGTATCCGCCGGAACCCACAATGGCCGAGGTCAAGGGCCTCTTCATTCTTGAAGCGGAGACAACAGACGAGCCGACGCAGGGCCTGGAAAGCGCGAGGGGAACAGTATCTCGGCCACTGCTATGAACGGGTCGTTGCGTTACTCTCGAACACGAAGAGAACCTGCAAACGAGATTGCCTATAGTTACGCCCACGTGTATGCTCTTCTTATCAAAACTAATATGACTTTCAGAGAGGACGACCATGCGACGAAACAGCATCTGCTACAACCTTTGCGTCTTCTCTCTCCTCTTTCTGGCCCCCTTGCAAAACGGCTCTTGCAGGAGCGGTAAAACGGAAAAGATGCCCAACGAACAGAATCGCGTGGCGGCCGGAAGCTGGGGCGGCCCGAACGTCAGCATGAACGTGACGAGCGACGGCGCTCAACTCCGGTTTAGCTGCGCCCGCGGGAGCGTCGAAGCGCCTATCGCGCTGGATACGGAAGGCCGCTTTTCCGCGCAAGGCACGTTCACCAAGGAGACCCCCGGACCTACACGCGAGGACAACCCGCCGAAGGCTGAACCCGCCACCTACAGCGGCTCAATCCGTGACCAGCGCATGACGCTGACGATCACGCTCACGGAAACCAAAGAACAGGTCGGCTCCTTCGAGCTTGAATACGGCAAAACCGGCCGCGTCTTCAGGTGTCACTGAAGCGCCTTCCCTGCTGATAACCTTAGACTGTTTGTGTGGCCGTCAGCGCGTGGGAGTCCGTAAAGACTCCCACGCGCTGACGGCCATTAGTGGCTGCGGCCCCTGCCTTACGGGGGACAGACGCCGGAGCCGACGTTGATGGTCAGGCCGCGGCTGACCGTCGTCCCGGCCGTGGCGTTGACGGTGCCCACCTGCTTTGTCGCCACTGGCGAGGTCGTCACGTTGAAGGCCGGGCTCACCGTCTGCCCCGCCGGGATGAAGACCGACGCCGGCACGGTCACGCCCGCCAGGCTGGTCGTAGACAGGTTCACGGTCACGCCTCCGGGGCCGGCCGGGCCGGTCAGGTAGACGTTGCCCGTCGTGTTCTCGCACCCGCCGATCAAGACCTGCTTCACGAGCAGCACCTTCTGCAAGGCTGCCGCGTTGACGGTCGTGCTGGCGCTGCCCGTGTTGTTGGCCGTGTTGCTGTCGCTCTCGGTAGATGTCGCCGAGGCCGAATTGGTCACGACGCCCGCCGTGGTGGACGAGACCGTGATGGTCACAGTCGCCGTCGCGCCCGACGCTATCGAGCCGAGGTTGGCCGTCACCGTGCCGTTCGAGCCGACCGGCGGGGTGACGAGCGAGCCCTGCGACGTGGTCGCCGAGACGAAGTTCACAGAGGCGGGCAGCACGTCCGTGAGCACGACGCCCGTCGCGCCGAACGGCGTGCCGACGTTCTTGACCGTGATCGTGTAGGTCACGTTCTGGCCGGCGAAGATCGGGTTGGCCGAGCCTATCTTCTGGACGGCAAGGTCAACGAACTTCACCGCGGGCAGGCCGTTGACGGACGCGCTGTTGTTACCCGTCGCCGGGTCCCACTGCGAGGCCGTAATCGTCGCAGTGTTGTTGAGCGTCCCCTCCTCGCGCGGCTTGACCGTAATCTGCACCGTCGCGTTCGAGCCTGCGCCTATCGTGCCCAGGTTGCAGGTCACGGTGCGCGTCAACGATGCGTATGAGCAGGTGCCCTGCGACGGCGAAGACGCCGTGTAGGTCACTCCCGTTGGCAGCACGTCGGTCAGCACCGTGCTGGTCGCCGAGGCGTTGCCCGTGTTGGTGATTGTTATGTTGTAGTTGAAGTTCAGCTCGACGGCCGCCGGATTGCGGTCGGCAACCTTCGAGATGTTCAGAACGGCCGAGAGCACGTTGATGGACACGTCCTTCGAGGTTGGGTCGTAGTTCGTCGTATCCGTCGGAGTGAAATCAACGTGCAGGTTGTGCGTGCCCTTGCCGAGCACGGTGCCTGCTGGGGGCGTGTAGGTGAACGTGCCGGGCGTGTTGGCCGTCGCGTTCAGTTGCGTCCCGCTGAGGGCCGTCCCGTAGATGATGTCCGCGGGGTTCGCCCACGTGATTGTGGGGAACGCCCGCTGGAAGATCGTCACGGTCTGGCCCGCGATGGTCAGCGTGCCCGTGCGGGGCGAGCCCGTGTTGTTCGGGTCAATGTTGAGATTGACCGTGCCTGAGCCGCTGCCGCTCGCGCCGCCCGTGACGTGAATCCACGAGTCGTTGCTGACCGCGTTCCACGTGCAGGCCATGCTCGCGCTCGTCACGCTGACGTTGGTTGCGCCGCCGGCCGCGCCGACCGCGATGGGCGAGCCCGGAACCGACGCGCACGAGGCCGGGATGGCGACCTTGAAGGCCCCGCGACCGTGCGTGAAGGCGTAGATGGTGGAGACGCCGCCGACGTTGAGAACCTGTAGCGACTCGGTGACGGTGTTCGAGAACCCGGTCGTCTCCTTGGCCCAGTTCGCGCCGCCGTCGAGTGTGACGAAGACGCCGAGGTCCGTGCCGACGTAGACGCGCTGGCTGTTATTCGGGTCAACGACGACACTGTGCGCGGGGATGTCGGGTATCGCTCTCGGATTACTCGGCGTCTGGTTGCCGTCGGCCAGAGTCCAGGTCGCGCCGCTGTCGGTGGACTTGAAGACGTGGCCGAAGCCGTTGCCGCTTGAAGCGGAGTTGAAGTTCGAGACCGTGGCCCAGACGATGTTCGTGTTCGACGGGTCGTACTCGACCCAAGAGATGCCGCCGAAGCCGTTGCCGCGCGGCGTGAACGACTGGAGCCAGAACGTGTTCAGGGCGCTCGTCGAGGTCAGGGTCGTCGCCGTCGTGGTGCGGCGAATCTGGCCCGAGGCCGCGCCGTTGATGACCTTGTTGGAGTCGCCGGGCGCAATCGCCATGGCCGTGATCGAGCCGCCGGTCTGCTGCGCGTCGCTCGTCCGCGTCCAGTTGCCGGCCGAGTTGTCCGTGCGCCACATGAAGCGGCCCGCGTACCAGAGACGCGCGGGGTTGTTCGGGTCCATGCGGAAGACGGAGGTGAACGGGAAGGTGTCGCCAGAGATGCCGGTGCGCGCGGCAAAGAAGTTGGCGCCGCCGTCGGTGGACCTCTGGAAGGTGTTGCCTGTGTTCTCGGCGTAGAGGATGTTCGTGTTCGACGTGTCAACGGCCACGTAGCCGCCGTCGCCGCCGAGGATGCGTTCCCAGGCATTCGGCCCGGCGGCGTCCGTGCCACGGTTGGTGCCGTTGTCCTGCGTGCCGCCGAAGTAGGTCGTGCCGTTCGGGTAGACGATGCCGCCCCAGAACTGCGTCACCGCGTAGCCGTTGTTCATCGCCGTCCAGTAGACGGGGTTGGGGAAGACATCGCCCACGCCGGGCGTGGGGCCGCCGCAGATGGGGCTCGCCGGGGTGACGGTGCCGCCCGAAGGCGACGTGCCGTTGACGTAGCCGACGTTGCCGGTCTTGGCGTTGTCGCTCTTGAAGACGCCGCCGTCGCTGCCGACGAACATCGTCTGGTTAGACGTGCCGTTGTAGTTCGGGTGGAAGACGATGGCGTGCTGGTCGGCGTGCGCGTACTGCGGTGTGTCGGCGTTGGCGGGCGGGACCGTGCCGTTGCTCGTGAACCACCAGTAGGAGGCGACGCCCCAGTTGACGCCGCCGTTGTCGGAGCGCCAGAGGTCTATGCCGCCCACCCAGACGACGTTCGAGTCGGTCGGGTCAACCGCGATCACGTTGTCGTACCAGCCCTGGGTCAGCGTCATGTTATTGGCCCCGCCGAGGCCGCACTCGACGAGCACGGCGTTGACCGGGTTATGGAGCAGGAGCGTGTCCTGCTTGTTGGCGCTGTTGTTGCGAACCTGCGTCGTCCAGGTGCCGGGGTCGCCGCTCGAAGTCGAGCGGAAGACGCCGAGCAGGCCGAGGAGGTAGTTGCCCGCGGCGGAGTTGTCCGCCATCGCGTAGATGACGTTCTGGTTCGAGGGGGCGATGGCGAGCGATGTGCGGCCCATGGTGGCCTCTGTGTACACGTCCGTGAAGGAACCTGCGGAAGCAGTGTTGCCGGTCGCAACGACAGAGGCGGTTGCGGCATCCGTGTGGCGGTAGATGTGCGAGGCGGGCTCGCCGGGGTTGAAGGCCGTGCCCGCCGCGACGAAGAGGTAGTCGGTCGCCTGGTCCGTGCGCATCACGAGGTCCATCGCGCCGCGAACACCGGTCGCGCTTCCCGCGACGGTCGGGACATTCATAATCATCGCCCAGGTCGTGCCGCCGTCGAGCGAGCGCCAGACGCCCGTGCGGGTCGCCGCGTAGACGTGCTGCGTGTTCGTGCCGTTGCCGACGACGATGTCGTTGACGAAGTTGAAGTTGACGTTGTTGGCCGTGGAGGCGAGGCGGTTCCAGGTCGCGCCCGCGTCCGTGGACTTGAAGATGCCCGCGCCCTGGACGGCGTCGATGTTGAAGAAGCCCTCGCCCGTGCCCGCGTAGATGACGTTCGAGTTGCCCGGCTCGAAGGCCAGGCAGGTGACGGCGATGTTCGCCATGAAGTCGTCGAGCGGTGTCCAGGTGGTCCCGCCGTCAGTTGTCTTCCAGATGCCGCCCGCGACGCCCGCCGCGTACATCGTATTGGGTGTGCCGGGGTCAACGAGCAGACCGCGCGTGCGGCCGCCGACGTTGCCGGGGCCGAGCGACTGCCACGTGCCGAGCACGCCGCTGGTCTCGCCGGCCGATAAGGCCGCAAGGCCCTGCTGCGTGCTCTGTAGCAACTCACTGTCAGACTCGCCGGTCTCGGCCTCCGAGGGAAGGAGTTCGCCCCTCCCGGTCGAGTAGCGCGGCATCCGCTTGATCTTCTCCTTGGCCTCGAAGTAGCGCTCCATAGGCAGGCTCGTCGCGCCCTTGGGGAGGCGCTGTTCGAGGTAGTACCTCATCGCCTCGTCGGGCTTGTCCGTGCGCTGCTCCTCCCGGAACTCTCTGCCTTCCAGGACAGGTTTCAGGCCGCGGCGGGCCAACTGCTGTCTTCTTTGCTTCATCGCCCGGCGCTTAGACAAGCTGCTGGTCGCGACCGCCTTGCGGCGCACCGAGCGTTTCTTCTTTTTAGTGTCCGCCTGAGCGGGGAGAGTGAAAATGAGAAAAGTCAAAAGGAGGAGCGTCGCGTAGAAAGTCGCGCGAGTTCTGGCGCTTGGTAAAAACATGCGGGTATTGTCTCCCTTAAATAGAAGTTTGGTCTTCTGCGAGGATTACACCGCTTGTGCCCGCTTGCTCGGCTACTTCTTTGGTCGAAGCCACTGCTTGTTGACGTAGCTTGGATTTGAATCTGTACGTGTGGAAGGACAGGCGTCCGCGAGTCGGGCGGTTCGCCTGGCGCAAGAGATTACGCCAGGCGAACCGCTCTTCACAATCCCTTACGGGGGACAGACGCCGGAGCCGACGTTGATGGTGATGCCGCGCGAGACGGTGCCGGCCGTAATCAGCCCCACCTGCTTGGCCGCGACGGACGAGGTCGTGACGTTGAACGCGGGGCTCACCGTCTGGCCCTCGGGGATGAACACGCTCGCGGGCACGGAAGCCCCCGAGACGTTGCTCGACAGCGGGACGGTCACGCCGCCCGGGCCGGCCGGGCCGGTCAGGTAGACGTTGCCCGTCGTGTTCTCGCACCCGCCGATCAAGACCTGCTTCACGAGCAGCACCTTCTGCAAGGCTGCCGCGTTGACGGTCGTGCTGGCGCTGCCCGTGTTGTTGGCCGTGTTGCTGTCGCTCTCGGTAGATGTCGCCGAGGCCGAGTTGGTCACGCCGCCCACCGCCGTTGACTTGGCCGTGATGGTCACGGTCGCCGTCACGTTGGGAGCAATCGTGCCGAGGTTGGCCGTCACCGTGCCGGTCGAGCCGACAGGCGGGGTGACGAGCGAGCCCTGCGACGTGGTCGCCGAGACGAACGTCATGCTGGCAGGCAGGGTGTCCGTGAGCGCCACGCCCGTAGCGTTGTGTGGCGTGTTGGTGTTCTTGACCGTGATCGTGTAGGTCACGTTCTGGCCGGCGAAGATCGGATTAGCCGAGCCCACCATCTGGACCGCGAGGTCAACGAACTTGATCGCGGGCAGGCCGTTGACCGACGCCGAGTTGTTACCCGTCGCCGGGTCCCACTGCGAGGCCGTAATCGTCGCCGTGTTGTTAAGCGTCCCCTCCTCGCGCGGCTTGACCGTGATGGTCGCCACCGCGTTGGAGCCGATGCCGATCGTCCCCAGGTTGCAGGTCACCGTGCGCGTCGCCGAGGCATACGAGCAGGTGCCCTGCGTCGCGGACGCGGCCGTGTAGGTCACGCCCAGCGGCAGCACGTCGGTCAGCACCGTGCTGGTCGCCGAGGCGTTGCCCGTGTTGGTGACGGTCGCCTTGTAGTTGAAGTTCAGCTCGACGGCCGCCGGGTTGCGGTCGGCGATCATCGAAACCCCGAGCACCGCGGTGAGCACGTTGATGGACGCGTCGTCCGACGCGGCTTCGTAGTGGGCCGTGTCCGTCGGCGCGAAGTCCACGTGCAGGTTCTGGCCGTTGCCGGACGAGAGCACAGTGCCCGCCGCCGGCGTGTAGGTGAACGTGCCGGGCGTGTTGGCCGTCGCGTTCAGTTGCGTCCCGCTGAGCGCCGTCCCGTAGATGATGTCCGCGGGGTTCGCCCACGTGATCGAGGGGATGACCTTCGAGACGGTCAGCGTGCCGGAGTTGTTGCTGGTCAGATAGCCTGTGTCGCCGGCGAAGGTCGCCACGACCGCGCCCGGATAGCTTCCAGGCTCGATGCCCGTCAGGCTGACGCCCGAGAGCGTCGCCACACCGCTGGCGTCGGTCACGGCGCTGCCCACGCTGTTGCTGTTGAGCGTGAAGTCAATCGTCTTGCCCACCAGCGGGAAGCCGCCTTCGGTCAGCGTGGCGGAGAGCGTGGCCGTGCTGCCGTAGGTGCCGCTGCCGGAGACCGCGTCCGTGGCGGTCGCGAGCGGCGTGATCGGGGCCAGCGGGAGCGGCCACGCGAACGCGCCGCGCCCGCGCGTCCAGAGCGAGAGCGTCGTGTTGCCGCGGTCTATCTGCATGTCCCAGATCATCACGTTCGGCAGGCCCGCGTTGAAGCGATACCAGACGGGCGAGGCCACGCGGATGTCGTCCGTATAGTAGAGGCCAAAGTCCGTGCCTGCGAAGACCTGCTGCGGGAAGTTCGGGTTGGCGATGATCGAGTCCACAGGGATGTTCGGCAGGTTGCCGGTCTTGTTCTCCCAGGTGTAGGAGGCGCAGTTAACGGTGCAGGTGACCTTGAAGACGTGGCCGGGCGTCGAGGGCGTGTTCTGGTCGAAGCCGCCGACGGCCGCGTAGCCGATGGGCGCGTTGGTCGTCTTCGGGTCGAAGGCCACGTCGAGGATCGGGCGGTTCGGGAGCACGGTGTTGCCGTTCGTGACGTTCGTCCAGACCGCCACGCCGTCCGAGCCCGAGGTCGTGCCACCGAGTTTGCCGGAGCCGTTCATCGTCATGTTCGTGCTCGCCTCGGTGAAGGTGATGTTGTTCCCGGCGGCCCCTGTGCTGGCGGCCGTGACGGTGACGTTCGACCCGGTCCCGGCGGCCGTGACCACGCCCACGAGGTCCGCGTTGATGGCGGCGCGGACGTTGGTGGCCGACGTGGTCGAGCTCGTACTGGTCTGCACCTGGCCTGTCCCGCTTCGCGCGGCAGTCTGCCAGGTGAATGTCTGCGAGCCGACGACAAAGGTTTCGCCGGCTACCGCCCCGCCCGTCGCCATCGTGATGGTGCCGACGGCCCTGAGCGGACCCGAGCCGGAGCCCATGCCGCGGCCGATCTGGACGTTGCCATCGTTGGTGCCGACGATGACCACGCTCTGGTCACTCGGCTCGAAGGTCAGTTGGTTGATGAACGAGCGGTTGCCCAGCGTCCCCTTGGTCAGGTTGTCCGGGCTGTTGACGTACCAGGTCACCGTGCCGTTGGCGTTGGCGGAGGCGCCCTGGATGGTCTCCCAGACTCTGACGGTGCCGATGATCAGGTGGCCGCAGCCGGTGCCCAGCGCCGGCGGCCCCGCAGTCATTGGCCGGGTTGTTCACGTCGCCGTGGAAGAGGTCGTAAGGCAGGATGAACGACTGCTGGTCGTTCAGGTGGCCGCCGGTGTTCTTGGTCGTCCAGGTGGCTCCGGGGCTGGTGCAGTTGCTGATGCAGCGCCCGAGCGAGCCGCTGTTGTTGCCCTGCCAGAAGCGCAGGCTCGTGCCTGTCCCCACGGGGTCTATGCGCGAGTAGAAGCCGTCGCCGCCGCGGCCCATCTGCCACTGGACGGGGCCGGTCGGGCTGCCTGAGAAGGTGACCGACATGGAGCCGTTGTCCTGCGAGCCGCCGCTGGCCTGCGGGTTCGACGAGGTGGCGAAGAAGCCGCTGATGTCGCCCGAGTAGAACTCAATCGTGTTGAGGCCCGTGTCCATGTTGACCCAGGTCGGGCGCGTCGTGGCTTCGAGCGCGGCGTTGGCGTTGGCGGTCATGAAGATGCCGCCGTCGCTGCCTTCGAGCAGCATGCTCGAAGAGCCGGGGACGAAGGCGAGCGCGTGGTGGTCTACGTGGACGACGTGGTTGGCGACCGAGTTGCCGTTGTAGCCGCACGTGACGTTGTAGAACTGTGTGCCAGTGCGCGTGGCGACCCAGGTGTCGTAGGTGTCTATGAAGAGGCGGTCGGGGTTGTTCGGGTCGACCGCCAGCGCCTGGTCGTACCAGTTCTGCGGGTAGTCGCCGCCGCCGGCCGCGCCCGAGGTCACGCCCTGCGTGCCTGTGCCGCCGCACTGGCGGAGCGAGCCGCCGGCCGAGCCGGTCATGAACGTCCACGTGGTCTCCGCCGTCGATACTGGCCCAGACGCCGAGTTGGCAGCCCGCGGCGTTGCCGCAGCCCGCTGTCGTTGTTGGCGATGATGGAGCCGACCTGCGCGTAGATGTAGTTCGGGTTCGAGGGCGCGACGGCGATGTCCATGCGGCCAAGCTGGTTGCCGGTCGAGATGTTGCCGCCGTAGGGCGTGCCCGAGCCCGCGTTCAGCAGATTGCCGGTCGTGTAGGGGCTGCCCGACACGGCCGTGCCGAAGTTGAAGCCGTTGTCGTTGCGCGAAATCAGGGTGAAGTCCGCCGGGCAACCGCTCGCGGGCACCGTGCCCTTGTAGAGGCCGTTGGCCCCGTTCTGGTCGAGGTTGTACTGGACCGTACTGGAGAAGCCGCGGACGCCGACCGCCGCGAGGATGCGCGTCGTGCCGCCGCCCAGGTTGGTCAGTTCCAGCCCGGTGATGTCCTGCCGCTGCGTGCTGAAGCTGTTCGTCGTGCAGGGGCCAGTCCAGTTCGTGCCTGCGTCGTAGGAGATGTAGAGGCCGCTCTTGGTGCCGGCGACGACCTTGTTGCTGTCGTTGGGGTCAACGCGCACCTTGCCGACCGCCTGGTACTGCGGGAACTGGCCGGCGGGCAGCGGCAGCGCCGCGCCGAAGACGTTCCCGCCCAACACCGTCCAGGTCGCCCCCGCGTCCGTGGACTTGAGGATGCCCTGGCTGCCCATCGAGAAGGAGCCGTAGTTGAGGTCGCCCGTGCCCGCGTAAACCGTGTTGTGGTCGTTCGGGTCGATGACGACGGTGTCCACGCTGAGGGTCGGGATCGAAGAGTCCTCGGTGGTGGCAGTCCAGCTTGTGAGGGCGCTACAGCAGTTCGTCGTCTTCCAGACGCCGCCGCCGACCGTGGCGATGTAGGCAACGATGGAGCCGGGGGTGGTCGTCGTCGGGTCAATGGCGATGGAGTTGACGCGCCCGGCCGTTATCCCGTAGTCGAAGCAGCCGGAGCAGCCGGTCATGAGCAGCGGCGCGGGGCCGAGCGCCGTGAAGCCGCTCGTGCTGAGCAGGGACGTCCCCAGGGCGGACCTGGTGTTTCTGACCGTGCCGGCCGGGAGCGCGCGCTCGATGCGCGAGTCCTGCCGGAGCGCCTCCTGCACCCACGCGGGGTCGAACTCGCCCGTCGGGTAGGTCACGCGGTTGGCCCAGTACTCTTCCTGTTCGAGCAGCATCTCGTATTTTTCGTTGGGGTCTTCCTTGCCCTCCATCTCTTCCCGCTCTTCGCGCTCACCCTTCTCTTTCCGCGCGACCTCGACCTTCTTCTTCCGCGAGGTCTTCTTCCGCCACGCCGACGTCAGTGAGCCGCCGCGTCGGCGGACCTTGCGCACCTTGGCCGACGCCGCGGATTTGGCGGAAACCTTGCGCGTCTTATCCTTGACGATTGCGGCGAGGGAGCCCGCCGAGAATGCGGCTAACACTATGACCGCGATTAAAGTGAACAGCGCGGCCAGGCGGCCGAGCGACTTCCTGTTGATGATTGAGCCGGCGATCACGGGGGCGTCCGCCGTGCTTCTTCGCAGCCAACTTCTCTTCATTCTGGGGTGCTCCTTCAATTTCTCCGGCTTTTACCGGGGGGGTGTATTAAGTACCGTCTATTTTAGGACTTCAGCAGCACAGGAGTGACGGACGACAGCCGCTTGCTCCCGCTGGGCGCTACCGAAGGAATTAACTTGAAAGCTTTAAGTTCGGTGTATGCAGGCCGCCCGCGCTTTTGCCCTCACAGGCGGCCTGCTGCTTCACTTTTACGAGGTCACGAACGGCTGCACGGCCCTCCCGAATCCGGGCCTCGTCCTCAAGAGTCGTTCCGCCGCAGTTTCCTTAGCTTCCTTCGGGGAAGCTTTCTTTGACGAAGTTTGTCTTCTGGCCTGCGCTCTCATTTTCGATTGCGCCGACGATATGGTGATGACCGTGCCGGCTGTCGCCAGCAGCACTAGAATAAAAAACGCGGCCAAGCGGCCGCGGCCCTTCGCGAATATTTTTTTACTAATAATACGAGTCTTGATAGTAGTTCGGGTCGCGAGGGACTTAACCTGGGACTTTCTCTTCATGCGGGGAAACAGTCTCTTTCTTCGGCTCTTGCCAACTTCAAATTATTTCGGGTCAGGCTTGCGGCTTACACGAACTCACGGCCACAACCCAGGGGGGCTATATCTGACTGTGAACCTTTTGCTCTAATGTCGCTTCTCCCGCCAGTGAGGAGAAAATCTGATGTCGGGTAATACTGAGGGTCAGCCTGTAGGTGTCGTCCGCCTGCCGCTCGCTCCGCACGACCTCGCCGCGCAGGAGTACGACGGCTTGCGAGACCTGCGTGATGACCAATAGCTTCTCGCCCTCGTCTACGGGGTAGGCCATCCGCAACGAGAAGCCGCCCGCGCTCAGGTCTTCAACGACCGTGCGCACGCCGAGGCTCTGCTTGCAGGCCGCCACGTCGAGCGCCACGGCCGGCAGCGGGCCGCTGACGCGCGGAGCCTCGCGCCCTTCGGCCGCGGGTTGCGCTTTTAGTTTGAGCTCGGAGTGCAGAGACGGGCCTCTCTATATTCTAACTTCTCTATTGAGCTTCCGGGTTGCTATGGGCTTCGCAAGAGGGTTTGTCGAGCAGCTTAACTACTATGTGCAATAGTAACTCGACCCAGATGACGCCACAGGCTTAACAATCGACCACGTAAAATATAGATGTCTGGGCAAAAATGCATCTGACGTTTATCACAAACACGGGCGACAAATGTCATTTTCTTTAACCGGGGCGCCTGTGACATTCCTCCATAAGTAGAAGTACAAATGTCACGGCCCGGATCGAGAAGAGAAAAGACTACCCTGACAGGCGCGTGCGCTGACCATACGGATTGAAGGTTATAAGCCACGGGTCGCCTGAGTCTAAAAAGACTCAGGCGACCCGTGGCCGTGTTGAAAGGCCCGTCGCCGAGCACGATGCCCTCTGACTGGCGGCATTCGTGCCCGGAGCCCGCCCTTACGGGGGGCAGGTGCCGGAGCCGACGTTGATGGTCAGGTTACGCGAGACCGTGCTCGCGCCCAGAGTCGCGTTGACGAGTCCGACCTGCTTGGTCACGACCGGCGAGGTCGTCACAGTAGAAGGCCGGGCTCACCGTCTGCCCCGCCGGGATGAATACAGACGCGGGCACGGTCACCCCCGCCAGACTCGTCGTTGACAGGTTGACGCTCAACCCGCCCGCAGGAGCTGGCCCCGTCAGGTAGACGTTGCCCGTCGTGTTCTCGCACCCGCCCGTCAAGACCTGCTTCGCCAACAAGACCTTCTGCAAGTTGACGGCATTGACCGTCGTCGTCGCGCTGTCGGTGTTGTTGGCCGCCAACGGGTCACTCTCGTTGCCGGTGACCGTCGCCGTGTTGGTGATGACGCCTGCGGCCGACGACTGCACCGTCACCGTCACGGTCGCGGTTGCGCCGATAGCGAGCGAGCCGAGGTTCGCAGTCACGATGCCGGATGAACCGACAGGCGGCGTGATGAGCGAGCCCTGGCTCGTCGTCGCCGAGACGAACTTCATCGAAGCGGGCAGCGAGTCTGTCAGCACGACGCCCGTCGCACCTATCACCGTGGAGTTGTTCTTGGCGACCAGGGTGTAGGTCACGTTCTGGCTGACGTAGATGGGGTTGGGAGCGGCCGTCTTCTGCACCGAGAGGTCTGTCTCCTTGACCGCTGGCAGCCCGTTGACCGACGCGCTGTTGTTGCCCGTCGCCGGGTTCCAATTCCCCGCCGTTATCGTCGCCGTGTTGTTGAGCGTCCCCTCATCCCTCGGCTTCACGGTTATCTGGACGTTGACCGTCGAGCCTGGCGCCATCGTCCCGATGTTGCAGACAACCGTGTGCGTCAGGGACGTGTAGGTGCACGAGCCCTGTGACGACGAGGCCGCTGTGAACGTCACCAGCGCGGGCAGAACATCCGTCAGCGTGACGTTCGTCGCCGACGTGTCTCCCGTGTTCGTGATGACCGGCTTGTAGTTGAAGTTCAACTCGACCGGGGCCGGGTTGCGGTCGGCCGTCATCGAGATGTTGAGCACGGCCGTCGGGTTGTTGTAGCAGATGGACACGTCATGCAACGTGGCCGTCGCGTTCGGGTCGGTCGTGGTAAAGAACGCCTTGTACTTCAGGTAGCGGAAGCCGTTGAACTGCGAGAGCGACGCGCCGTTTGTAAAGAACGTCCCGGCCGTGGTGTCCGGCCCGACGAAGTTGAACGGCCCGCCCAAGCTGTTGCTGGCTGCGACCTGGAATTGCAGGGTCGTGTTCGCGGGCACAGTCGCGTTCCACGAGAGCGTGCCCCACTGGCTCGTCCCCGCGAACGGAGGATTGGAGTCCTTCACCGAAGAGACGTAATCGCCCGACGCGGCGTTGCCGGTCTTCATGTAGGTGATGAAGCCCAGGTCCGTATTCGGTGACGAGGCCGGTAAAACCCACGTGCCGCCGCTATTGGCCGAGGTGGAGCGCGGGCCGGCAGGGTACACGTCGGTCGCGCTGATGACGTACGCGTAGATGCCCGCTGACGGGTTCGAGACCGGGCGGACGACTATCGCGTACTTGGTGCCGGCCGTCAGTGTCGGCGGCGAGGCGAAGTTCGCGGCGAAGAAGCCTCCGGCCCCGCTGTTGAAGCCGGGGATGGTGGCCGTCGCGAGGTCCGCCCCGGTCGGCAGGCCGGTGCCCACGTTCGTGGCCCTGATCGAGACGGTCAGGTTCGGGAACGTGCCCGTGCAGCCGCTACAGAAGAGGTTGAGGTCAACACGCGACAGTTGTCCGGTCACGCCCGCCTGGAAGGTCTGCGCGATCCAGTTCGTGGCGTTGAACCCGAACCCGCTGTTCGTCACGTTCAAGTTCTGCTGGTCAACGTTCGCGGCGTTGAGCAGAATCACGTTGCCGGGGCTCGTGGTCACGTCGGTGTTATTCGTCACGCCGGCCGCGAAGTCTGCCTGCGTGGTGTCGGTGACGCACGCGGGGCCGAAGACCGGCGCGGGGTCGATTACCAGCGTGAAGGTCGTCGTGCCTGCGCCCGGCGCGGTCGCGTTCAGCGACAACTGGCCGGGCGACCCGTTGGCAGTGAGCGGCGGCGCGGTGGCGACGCCCGAAGCGTTCGTGAGCGAGACGGCCGCGCGGCCGCCCGTGCTCGGGAAGGTCGCGCCCGCCCCGCTCCCGCCGTTGTTCGTTGTCCAGGTCACCGTGATGCCTTCGACGGCGGGGCTCACGGTCACCTGAGGCGGCGTCGCGAACTGCGCGTTGAGCGCTGTGTTCTGGTTGTCGCCGGCCGTCTTCGCAATCGTCAGCGGGAGCGCCGAGGCGACCCAGCCGATGTCACGCAGTTGCGAGAAGGTCAGGTCTTGCGGCGTCGTGACCTCGTGCGTCAGGTCGCCGTTGATGTTCGGCTCCATCAAAAGGTTCGGCGTCGCGGTAGTGGCCCAGTGCGAGACGGAAGAGCCGCCGACGAACGGGTTGGGCGTGTAGAGCAGCGCCTTGCCGAACTGGTCGGCGCCCGCGCGCACGCTCTGGTCGGTGAACACGGTCGCGTTGACGCCGCCGCCGAGTTGGGCCTTGATGGTGTTGCCGTCCGCCTGCGTCACCGAGATGGTCGGGATGGTTATCGGGGTCGTGATGGCCGGGTCGTCGCCGAGGTCGGGCGCGGGGCTGCCCGCGGCGTTGTTGACGATGATGACGGCAATCGCGCCCGCGTTCTGCGCGGCGAGCGTCTTAGACTTAATGCTGCACGTGCCGCGGTCGATGAGGGCTATCTGCCCGGTGAAGAAGCCAGCGGGGAACGGCTCGCAGCCGTCCTCGACGGGGGCCGTGCCGTCGTTCGCCAGCTTCACGTTGCCCGTGATGCCCCCGGCTGGGGGTTTGGGGTCGTACGCGACGCCGCCGGGGTCGTAACTCCCGGCGATTCCGGCGGGCGAATTAATCGTCAAGCCGGGTTCGCCGACGGAGAGCACGGTCGGCACGTCGGCCTGCACCTGCGGGCCAGTCCACACGAGCTTGTGCGTGTTGATTGAGGAGGCCGCGCGCTCGGCGTTGGTCATGTTCAGCCAGCTCTTGCCCGTGGAGTTGTCCATCAGGAAGCGGTCGTAGATGGCGGGGAAGCCGGTGTTCTGCGCGCCCGTCTGGGCGTTGGTGAAGGTCTGGAAGCCGAGGCCGTGGCCGAACTCGTGTAGGAGAACGGCCACGAGGTCGATGTTTGTGCCGTGGTTGCCGTCCAGGCCCAAGTAGAAGAAGGTGCCGGTCAGGCAGCCCGGCTGTCCGAGGTTGATGTTGAAGGTCGCGTTGATCTCGGGCTGCGCCGGGTTGAGGTCACTGCCGAAGAGCTTGCTGCCGAGCGACTCGTTGTACCAAGTGCCGGGGAATGGGGCTCCGACGAAGTCCCTGTGGATGAATACCGCGCCCGCCGAGCCTAAGACGGCCCCGGTGGCCGTGCAGCTCTGCGCGGCCCACTGCGCGCGGATGGTGATGGTGAGGGGGCTGGTGATCGTCGCGCCCCACTTGTTGGCCGCTTCTTGGAAGGCGTTGAGGCGCTGCTGGCCGAGGGTGGTCCCGGTGTTGCCGCCGACCGGCGTGGCGGCGGTCGTGTCGTTGAAGCCCACGCCCGCGGCGTCATTATTTAGGATGACAATCGTAGCTTGCCCGAAGGCCGAGCGCGAAGCGCCGAGCAGCATAGTCTAAGCAGAACAGAGTGAGCCCCAGGGGGCGGAATGTTTTATTAGTCATCATGATTCTCCGTTCTCGCGCCTAGCGGATGGGCGGGTTAGAGGAGGGGCCGTCGGCCTTCGAGACCGGCGCGGAGACGCCTAAGAGCGCGGGGTCTATTTCGAAGAACTCCGCCGCCGACTCAAGGTCGTTGACGCACGACTGCGTG
Source organism: uncultured Acidobacteriota bacterium (assembly GCA_963711585.1). Lineage (GTDB taxonomy): Bacteria > Acidobacteriota > Blastocatellia > Pyrinomonadales > Pyrinomonadaceae > QHXM01. The sequence continues at coordinate 770,480 of CAVQEU010000009.1, forward strand.
ATCGACCCGTCGGCCTCCTTCTTCGCGACCGAAATGTTCTGGAAGTGGCCCTGCAAGTCCATCGAGACGCTGCCGTTGGCGTGGCGCACCTCGACGAGCCCTTCGGCGGTCGGTTTCACCAACTGCTTGATGCCTTCGGCCAGCGTCTGCTCTTCCTGCGGTGTCAGCCGTCGCGTCTGGCCGGTCTGCCTGTCGAGGACAACAGTTTCGCCGGCCGCGTTCTGGGTTACGTAGTGTCTGCTACTCTGCTTAGCCACCTCAGGCTTCCTTTCTTCAACATGCGCCTGTTGAGCTTGCCCGACCTGCGCCTTTTGAACTTGCGCGGGCTGCGCCTTTTTAGTCTGTCCGTCCTGCTTCGAGATGGCGGCGACGATGCCGACAAGGAGGAGCGTCACCGCCGCGACTCCGATAAATGTCCGCCATGAATATCTTTTTACCGACTTGGGCTGGGTTTTGTTGGCTCTCTTTTTTTTCATTGTTCCTCCTGAATTATTTGATTTAGGCTGGTGGAATGTTGCCCCGAAGGGTACGTCTATAAGGTTCACAGGCGGAGCTATCAGCGTTGACTTACGGGTCAAAATCGCTCGCGATAGCCTGGCCCACGCGTGCGGGCCTCGCCTTTGCTAGGTCTCTCAGGTCGCGATCCACGCGGGGGTCGCCGTTGAAGTTAGTCTCGGCCTTTGTCTGCCGTGATTGGACAGGCTTGCGGTCAACCGGCAAGAACCGGAGACACGGCAAAAAGTGCGCGTTTACTTATGGACAGGAAATTTCGGACGGTAGCAAGAGTTGTAGAAGACTTTCTCTTCATCAAGGACTTTCATCTACGGCTTTGACCCGTCGTCCGGTCGTTACGGGTCAAGCTATTGACGCTCTGATTTACTGGCGCAGCATCGGTCAGGATTGACATTGCGGCACACAACCCAGGTAAGAAGGCGAGAAAGATATCACAAAAAGCGCACGAACGATATAGACTTTATTTTGGGAGCGCATCTGCTGTTTGTCACGAAATTGGAGGACAGATGTCACTTCATTGGGGCTTGCCAAGCGTGACATTTGCCCCCGTTAGCGACACAAGCGTCACGATTCGGGCAGAAAATAATCCACTTAGCACACTTGAAAGAGCAATGCCCTCCCGGCTGGAAATTGAAGTCGAGCGCCCCTAGCGTATTCCTGAGGATGAAACGAGACTATGCTTATAAGCATAGATCAGCAAACCCAGACGCCCGCCTTTGATGCCGAGCTTGTCGTAGATGATTGAAAGGTTGTTGCGCACCGTGGATTCCGCGACGACGGGGCGCAGGCGTTCGGCGATCTCTTTATTTTCGAGTCCCTCGCCGACGAGCGCTATGATCTCGCGCTCGCGCTCGGTCAGTCTGGCGATCTTGACGGTCTCCGGGTCGGGCGTCGCGTCGGCGCGCGACCGCTGCTTATCCAACAGTCTTTTGGTGGCCCCGGGCTCAAGCCAGTACTCCCCCGTGCGGTGAACCTTCTCGATGGCGCTCAAAAGCTCCGTCGCGCCCTCGTCTTTCAACACCACGCCCCGCGCCCCGAGTTCAATCGCCCTGTCGCGTTTCTCCGTATCGCGCATGCCCGTCAGGATGATGATGCCCACCTCCTCGTCGGCCCGGCGCAGCTCTGGAATCAGGTCGAGGCCGCTGTCGTCGCCCAGGTCGAGGTCGAGCACGATGATGTTGGGGCGCTCGCGCGTGGCGGCGCTCAGGGCGTCGGCGCGGTTGCCGGCGTCGCCGACGACGGTCATCCCCTGGCGGCTTGAGATCAAATCGCGCAGCCCGTCGCGGATGATTTTGTGGTCATCTACAATCAGAACACGAATAGCTTCGATCCCAGGCTTCATCGTCGCCGGCCCTCCGCTTCTCTCCTCAAAGTGGTATCTCTATTTTCACCACAGTACAGCCGTCAAGGTTTTGCTCGATGCTGACGCGGCCGCCCAACTCTTCCGTCCGCTCTGTGATCGAGCGGGGGACGAAGGCGGCTGGCCCGTCGCCGTTCGTCTGCGGGTTATTATTTTCGATGGACAGGAGCAGCGCCGAGTCGGCGCGCTCGACCGTGATTTTACTGAAGGAGGCTTCGGTGTGCTTCCTGACGTTGCTCAGCCCTTCGTGGACGATGCGGATCAACTCGGCGGCGAGCCGGTCGTTGAGCTCGACCCGGCCCCTGCTCTCGACCTGCACGTCCAGGTCGTAGCTCTCGGCGAACTGGGCGGCGAAGCGCCGCACGGCGGACATGAAGCCGGCCCCCGGCTCGTCGCCCTCCTTGAGGCCGCGCACGAAACCGCGCAGGCTCTTCACCTCGTTGGTCGTCATGTCGAGCAGCCGCTCAAGGTCCTCGCTCGTGTCCCTGCCGTCCGCGCTCTTGTTGCGGATGGCGGCCAGCTTGTATTGCAGCCCGATGTAGGGCTGGATGACGCTGTCGTGCAGGTCGCGCGCCAGCCGCTGGCGTTCCTGCTCGGCCGCGTTCAGGGCGAGCCGCGCCAGCAGCCTGATGTTGTGAATGACGGGCATGATCTGCTCGACGACCTGGATCAGGAAACTGACGTCCGAGTCACCGAAGACACCCGAGCGCGCCACCAGGTAAAGCCGGCCGACCGTCTTGCCGCGGTAGCGCAGCGGCACGGACACGAACGGCCCCAGTTCGAGCTTCTTCGCCAGCGAGTCAATCGTCGCCCGCCACTCGGCCGTGCACTCCCTCTTGCTCGCCAGGGCGAAGACGTATTCATCTGAATCGCGGAAGAGTGGGAGGCGCGGCCTACCCTTGTGAATCACCGCCACGTCGTCGGGCAGAGAAAGCAGCAGTTGCTCCAGATTCTCGGGGAGCCGTTCGCTCCGCACGGATTCCGCCGACTGGCCGCGCCCGAGGCGGAACAGGCGGGTGTTGTTGTAAACGGGGTCCACCAGCGCGAGCAAGCAGGAGTCGGCTTGATAAAAAGCTTGCAGCGTCTGCAACATCGAGCCGATGGTGTAGCTGGCCCCGAAGCGCGGATTCGACAGCTTACTGATCTCCCTCAGAAAACTGAGCCGCTGCTTGTGCTTGATCTCGCGCCCGCCCCAGTAAGCCATCAAGTAGCCGAGCACGAGCAGGTACACAGGGCGCAGCAGGAAACGGTTCAATTCGAATTCCCTGCCCGCAGGGGCTGTCGCGTAACCGACGACCGTGAAGAGTATGCTCGAAATGACAGCGACGCGGAAACCCGCCGTGAAGCCCTCGCGGAACGAGGCGACCAGGATGGGGAGAAAGAAGAAGTAAAAGAAGATGCTGCTCGTGCCGCTGCTGAGCGCGACGAAGACGAGGAAGCAGGCGATGTCAATCCAAGGCGCGACGCTGTTCGGCAGCAGCGTGCGATGGTAGAGCGACAGGAGGTAGACGGCCGCGCTGTAAATGACGTAGACGACGAGCGAGGCGTAGGTGAGGGCGACGAGCCGATTCGGCTCGGACGGGTCAATGCAGATGATGATGAGGGCCGACAAGGCCAGAGTCAGCCTCATCAGACCTATCATCCGGTCGTCCACGGATTCAAGGGCCGAGTATTCCTGGTCAATGGCAACCCGCAGGCTCTGGGTCTTTCCCCCGGCCACTCTAGACTCTCCGGCAAGCGATGGTTTACGGTTTAGGTAAAGGCGGTTCGTTGGGGGCCGCCCCTCCACTTCACAAGCACTTCAATAAGGCAGTAGCATCAGTACAGGCGTGAGCTGACTAAATAACAGTGATGGCACGATATTACGAATTTCCTCGCCAGTCAATTTATCGCGTGCGAAGTTAAAAACCGCCCGGACAGCCACGGGGCGGCCGGGGCGGGAAACAGTGGTATAGTCGGGCGAGTGAGCGGGCGCGCGGGCCTGAATTCATCAGGGTCTGGAGACGAGCGCCGGCTTCAACGATTGGGACCGGAGGAAGCCCGTGATTAAAATGTATCTGGCGCTCTCGTTTGTGACCGTTTCTCTGCTTTTTTCGACTCTCGGACAGGGCGGTTCCTGCCGCAGCGAAGGGGCCAAGAGGAGTAATGCACCGGGAGTGAAGAATGACGACAGGCTGGCAGCCGGAGTGTGGGGCGGACAACACATCCGCATGGAGGTGACGGACGACGGGGCACAGCTCGATTACGACTGCGCCCACGGCACGATTGACCAACCCATCATCCTCGACCGTCAGGGCCGATTCGAAGCCACAGGTACATTCACAAGGGAACACGGCGGTGCGGCCCGCGATGACGAATCGCCCAAAAGCTCCCCGGTTCGCTACGCCGGTCAGGTAGAAGACCAGACGATGACACTGACCATCAAGCGCGAGGAGACTGGCGAAGACTTCGGCGCCTACACCCTGACTCAGGGGAGTGCGGGCCGGGTGATGAAGTGCATGTAGGCTGCGCCCCGTCGTGCGGTCAGAAACATTCGACGGACGAATCAAAAGCCTTGACAGATTCGCCGTCATAGAGAATACTCGCCCGCCGTGAAGATTCCAGGATTCAAACTCCGAGGTTTCAAGAGCCCGCGCGAAGCCGTGGCGGCGGACCTGGGCGCGCTTGAGCGCGAGGTGATGATGTTGATGTGGCGCGACGGCGATGCCACCGTCCACGCAGTCCACCGCTCGCTCGGCGGGACCAGGGCGTACACGACCGTCATGACGACCCTCGACCGGCTTTACAAGAAAGGGCTCCTCGTCCGGCGCAAGAACGGGCGGGCGTTCCTGTACTCACCGCGCGTCACGCGCGAGGAGTTCGAGCAGGGCGTGGCCGGGGACATCTTCACGGGGCTGCTCAGCCGCGCTACAGGGGAGGCGGAGCCGCTGCTGGCCTGCCTCGTCGAGGCCGTCGGCGACCGCGACCGGGAGTTGCTGGACGAACTCGACCGTCTGATTAGACTGAAGAAGGAAGAGTTGGCACGAAAGGACACGCCGTGAGGTACTACCTGCTCGTCACCTGCGCCGCCCTCGCGACGTTCTTGTTGCTCAACGCCGTCGGCTCGTACGCGGCCACCGCGCTGTGGCTCGGACTGCGCCGGCGGGCGCGCTCGTGGTCGGCCCCGGCACGCGCCAGAACCCTCTTCTGGCTGCGCGTCCTCCCGCCGGTCGCGGCGCTCGTCTTCGTCGCAGCGTTCCAACTCCCGGCATACTTTGCCCACGAACCCTACCACGCGAACGAGGCCGCCGGCCTGCCTTTACTCGCCCTCGCCCTGTTCTCCGCCCTCGGCGTCACGCTCGCGCTCTACAGGACTGCCGCCGCCTGGTTGACGACCCGACGGCTGACGGCCTTCTGGCTGAAGCGGGCCGAGCCCATACGCATCAACGGCGTTACGGCCCCCGCCTATCGCCTCGATCACCCGACCCCCGTGCTCGCCGTCGTCGGGACGCTGCGCCCGCGCCTCTTCATCGCCAGGCAGGTGATGGAATCGCTCAGTCACGAAGAGATGGAAGTGGCGCTGGCCCACGAGCGCGGCCACTTACTGGCGCGCGACACGCTCAAGCGTGCCTTGATGCTGGTCTGCTCGGACTTGCTGCCGATTATCGGCGCGGGCCGCACGCTCGAACAGGCGTGGACAGAGGAGGCCGAGAGGGCGGCCGACGAGTACGCAGCGCGCTCCAGGGCGGCCGGCGCTCTCGACCTCGCTGCCGCGTTGATTAAGATCGCGCGTCTGATGCCGGCCGGCAGCAAGAAGGTCGCGCCGGCCGGGGCGTTCTTACTCGAAGGGGCCGACGAAGGTCTCGCCGGCAGAGTGCGACGCTTGACCGAAATGGCATCGAGCCGGTGGACGCCGGCGGGCAGAGACTTGCAACTTTCAAAAGCCGCTCGTCTAGCCGGGCTCGCCGGCCTCATCGCCGCGTCGGCGATGCTGACGGCCGACTGGCAAATCCTGGCAACGGTCCACGCCCTCACAGAGAGAATCGTCAAGCTCCTGGCCTGAGGGCTCGCCCGGCCTCACCTGAAATCTCCGCCACCTGGTCGAACGCGGCCTCTTCCTGTGCGCCACCCCCGATTAATTCCACTCGCCCCGAGGGCAGAAGTGTGAGTTCCACGAACTACGACTGCTGGTAGTAGATGACCGCTTGGTGTACTGTCCCCGCTCATCTTAGTTTTTCGACCCCCCTCTCAGAGGTAATGTCTACATGAAAACGAAGCGTTACATAGCGTCTCTGGCGTGCGCGCTCGGCCTGATATTTTTCCTGTCGGTTTTTTCCGGCGAGGCGAGGGCGCAACAATCCCGCGGCGGCGTTTCCGGCGTCGTTAAAGATTCTTCGGGGGCGGTCGTCGGCGGCGCAGACGTATCGCTCGTCAGCGCCCACCAGGCCGTGTTCGGCACAACACGAACCGACTCCGAGGGGCGCTTTCAATTCACGGACGTTCCTCCGGGCTCCTACGTCGTCGTCGCCTCCCGCCGCGATTTCCGGACTCGGCGTGAGGCCGTTCAAGTGGCCGACGGCGGCACGACCGAGGCGAGCGTAATCTTAGAGGTGGGCCAGGTCAGTTGGGAGGTCTCGGTGACGGCCGAGGCCGGGCAGGTCGCGGAGGCGCGCGACACCGCCCAGCCGATTAACGTCATCCCGGAGGAAGAGATCATCGAGCGCGCGCCCGAAGTCGTCGCGCAGGTGGTTGACGAAGAGCCGGGCGTCAATCTGCAACGCACGAGTCCCAGCCTGAGCGCCGTCTTCGTGCGCGGGCTGACCGGAAGGAACGTCGCCGTCTACGTTGACGGCGTGCGCTACACGACGAGCGCGCAGCGCGGCGGCGTCGGCACCTTCTTCAGTCTCATCGAGCCGTCGGCTCTTGAGTCAGTCGAAGTCCTGCGCGGGCCGAATAGCTCGCAGTACGGCTCGGACGTGCTCGGCGGCGTCGTCAACTTCATCTCGCACGTCCCCGTCTACGGCGGGCGCGACGGCGAGTGGCACGGCAACACGAACGTCTTCTACACCTCCGTCTCCAACGGCTTCGGCGGCAACACGCTCCTGACCTACGGCACACGTAAATACGGATTGCTGCTCAACGCGAACGCGCGGCGCATCAACCGGCTGCGCCCCGGCAACGGCCTCGACGGCCACGCGGCCGTGACGCGCTTCCTCGGCATCCCCTCGGACATTCTGGGCGAGCGCCTGCCCGACACGGCTTTCACGCAGTACGGCGGCCTCCTGCGCTCCAACTTCATCCTCAACGACACGACCCAGTTGCTCTTCAGCTACTCGCGCAACCAGCAGGACGCGGGCCGCCGCTACGACCAATTGGCGGGCGGCGACGGCAACCTCATCGCGGACCTGCGCAACCTGATGACCGACCTCTTCTACGCGCGCGTAGTCAAACAGAACCTGGGCTTCTTCGACAACGCCCAGTTCACTTTTTCCTACAACGGCCAGCGCGAGGAGCGCGTCAACCAGGGCGGGCAGGGGAACCCGCTCGGGGCCATCACCAACCAGCGCGAGCGGACCAACGTCTTCGGCTTCAACTTCCACCTGGACAAGCGGGCCGGCGAGTACAACACGTTCACGCTCGGGGCCGACATCTACCGCGATAAGATTACGGCCCCGGCCTTCACCTACGACCCGGCGACCAGGGTGACTACGTTCTCGCGCCCGCGCGTCCCAGACGGCGCGCGCTACCTCTCCTACGGCTTCTTCGCGCAGGACGTGTACACGGCCATCCCCGGACGCCTCCGCCTGAGCGGCGCGCTGCGCTACAGCGTCGCGTCTTACAAGTCGGAAGCGGCGAACGCCGAACTCGCCCCCAACGGGCGTCCGCTGTTCCCGGACGACAGCGCGCGCTTCGACGCCCTCTCGGGCCGCATCGGCGCGGTCCTGACCGTCGGCGGCGGCTTCGACATCGCCGCGAAATACACGCGCGGCTTCCGCGCCCCGAACACGACCGACCTCGGCATCATCGGCCTCGTCGGCACGGGCTTTGAAGTTGACGCCTCGACCGCCGCGAGCCTCGGCGGCTTCATCGGCACGACCGCAGGCGGGGACGCCGTCTCAAGCGGCATCGCCGTCACACGCCTTCAGCCTGAGAAAAGCGACAGCTTCGACCTCAGCCTGCGCTACACGCGCGCCCGCTTCCGCGCCGAGGTGACGGGCTTCACGAACAAGCTCAACGACGTGTACTTCGACCAGGCGCTGGTGCTCCCGCCCGGAGCGGTCGGACAATTCCTGGGCAGCGAACAGATCGTCAGACAGAACGCCAACGGGCTGGTCTTCGTCGGCATCGCGACGAGTCCCGTGCTCGTCCGCGTCAACTACGACGACGCGCGCTTCAACGGCGTCGAGGCGAGCGCCGAGGCCAGCCTCAGCCGCGACTTCAGCGCGCGGGGCAACTTCACGTACGTCCGCGCCTACAGTCTCTTGAACGGGCTCCCGCCGAACGTCGAAGGCGGCGTGCCGCCCGCCACGGGTTTCGTCAGCCTGCGCTATCAGCCGCGCGGCTCGTCGCGCTTCTACATCGAAGGCTATTCGATTCTCACTGGACGACAGAACCGCCTCTCCTCGCTCGACCTGGCCGACCGCCGAACCGGCGCGGCTCGCTCGCGCGCGCAAATTCAGAACTTCTTCCGCCGCGGCGCTTGCGTGCGCGGCGTGACGACTCCGGGGGCGAACGGTCAGTGCGGCTCTGCCGGCGGCACACTCATCTCCACTGGCGAGACGCTGGCCCAGGTGCAGAACCGGCTTCTCCCGATTGGCGCGACCATCAACGGCGTGACCGTCGTCAACAACGACACGGCCGTCCCGCTCTTTGGCTATCTCCCAGGCTACGGGCTGGTCGGACTGCGCGGGGCATTCCGCTTCGGCGAGCGTTCCGAAATCTTCGTGGACTTCGAGAACATCGGCGACAAATCATACCGCGGCATCAGTTGGGGCATTGACGGCGCGGGCCGCGGCGTGACGATGCGCTATCGATACAAATTCTGACACGGACCCGCTACGCTCGGACGGCCCGCGCAAGTTGGCTTGCGCGGGCCGTCTTTTTATCATCGCTCACTCGCTCGCAAGTTTGCTTCACGGCGCTGCCCGCCGTTATGATGCCGGCTTCGCGGCCGTAGCTTTCTACCTACCAAAACTCTGCGTGAACAAAGATGCTGACGAGGAGCGCCATGAAACGTACTCTCTTATCGCTCGTGCTGGTCTTCGCCCTGCTGGCGGCTTCGGCTTGCAAAAGCGGTGGCGGCAGCGGAAACGAAAGCGCGCAGGCCGACAACACCGGCCCTATCAAGGTCGGCGTTTACGCGGACCTTTCGGGCCAGGCCAATGGCATCGGGCAGTCAACTAAAAACGGCGTCGAGTTAGCCAAAGACGAGATTAATAAGGCGGGCGGCATAGAGGGTCGCCCGCTAGAGCTAATCGTCGAGGACGACAAGGGAAGCCCGGACCAGTCGGCGGCGGCCGTCGCCAAGCTGGTGGGTCAGGACCGTGTGCACGCCGTCGTCGGCGGGGCCGCCGCGCCAAGCGGTCTCGCGGCCGCGCCGAAGGCGCAGGAGGCCCGAGTGCCGATGCTCACCCTCTCGTCGTCGGACCCGAAAGTGACTGCGGCCGGCGATTACATTTTTCGCGTCGCCTTCCTGGATTCCGTTCAGGGCGAGGAGATGGCGAAGTACGCAGCGAACAATATCAAGGCCAAGACCGCGGCCATCATGTCTGAGGAGAACTCGGACTACAGCCGCGAACTGGCACAATCCTTCGAGGAGCATTTCAGCCGGCTGGGCGGCCAGGTCGTCTTGAAGCAGACTTACGCGCCGACACAGCAGGATTTCAAAGGACAGTTAACGGCCGTCCGCTCCGCCAACCCGGACGTGATTTACATTCCCGGCCGCTACAACCAGGCCGGCGTTATCGCCAGAGAGGCCAAAGAGCTTGGCCTTAAAGCCGTCCTGCTGGGCGCTGACGCCTGGAATGACCCGCAGCTTTTTCAACTCGGCGGGGACGCCCTCGACGGCGCGTACATTACGAGCCACTATTCGGCCGACGACCCGACACAAATGATTCGCGACTTCACATCCGCCTATAAAAAACGTTACGGCAACCCGCCAGACCAGACCGCCGCGCGCGCTTACGACGCGATGAAAGTCCTCGCCGACGCCCTCAAACGCGCCGGGGCGAGCGACCGCGCGAAACTGCGCGACGCCATCGCGCAGACCTCCAAATTTTCAGGCGTGACCGGCACGATCACGATCAACGCCGAGCGGAACGCCTCGAAGCCCACGGTCATCTTCAAGCTGCAAGGCGGGAAAATCTTCCCCGTCTACAGGGCGGAATCTTAGAGCGCGTTTCAGAACAAATCTCAACCCTTTGCGCCTTACGTCTTCCCTTTGCGCCTTCTGCGAGAAACAAAGCCGTTCTCGCAAAGGTGCAAAGTTAAAACCAAAGGCGCAAAGGGTTGAGTGAACCTGCCTCTTGGTTGATGGGCTACGGCGCGGGCGCGGCCACCGTGAAGTCGTCGAAATAGCTGACGCTGTCAGTTTTCGACCACAGCCCTACTTTGCCTGAGACGGGTTCGGCCAGCGTGTAATCGAGCAGGTGTTTGCCGTTCAGCGAAGCTTGCAGGTTCGTCCCGTGGACTGAAATCTGAAGACTGTGCCACTGGTTCATGGCGAGCGGGACATCTTCCGAGCCCTTCTTGACGAAGCTGCGCTTGCCCTGCTTGAAAGTCCAGAGGACGACGTTGTTCTCCTTGCCGTTGAAGCGCACCGCGAGGTAGTCGCCGTTCGGCTTCAGGTTGAACAGGATGCCCGCGCACTGGTCGAGCTGGCCGGCCACGAGCTTGAAGCGCACGCCGATCTCCCCGTCGTGAAAGTCGTCAATGTCTTTGGCGACGGCGTACGGGAAATAGGCGAACGCCTTGACGTTATCAATGAACTCCTCGTGGCGCGCGCCGTAGATGGCCCGCGCCTTCTCGGCGAGGCCGCCCGCCGGCTGCCCCTTCTGCCACTGCCGGCCGTCAACCGCCTCCACCACCTTCCCGCCGTCGTCAACGACCACCCAGTTGCCGACGACCCCGAGGAACTTCGCGGACTCCGCGCCGACCGTCTCTTTGGACACGTCAACGGCGATATTCTTGGCACCCGTCGCGCTCTTCGTACACTGCGTCGCGGCGCAGGCCGCGACCGCGACGAGGGCCGCCGTCAGGACCGAACGAACGTGAGTTTTCATAGTCGCTTCCTTTATCTGCGAGTTAACCACCAGAAGAGAATCGTCGCCAACGGCCAGAGGCCGTAGAAAATCAGAGAAGCCCAGGCGGGTCGCGCCGCCAGCGGATAACCGTTGAATTCATTCTCGCCCCCGGGCTGCGGCGGGCCGACGCCCGTCAGTTTGTAAATCTGTGCCAGAACCACCGGCTCGATGGTGGAGCGCTCCATCACCCTGCGGCCGCCCAGCTCGTACCAGATTTCGCCGTAGTGGTCTCCGGCCCCGCTCTCGAACAGGCCGCTCTGGCTCGCCGCGCCGTAGTCCACGTCCACGCGCGGCAGGACTCTCCGCAGCTTGCCGAGGACGTTCCGCTCAAGGTCCGTCAGGCGCGGGTCTTCGGGCGACAGGAAGACCGCGACTTGCAGCGGCTCACGAATTTGGCCCAGGGCCGCCTCGTCGGCGGGCGGGAAAGAGTTGCGACGGTTCTCGCTCGTGTCCCAACTGCCACGCAGGAAGACGGCCGCCGCCATGACCACGACCGCCAGAATCGCCAGCGCCGCCCCGGACCTGATAGCGCGCGATTGCACGCTCCGGCCCGTCTCCAGCCAGACCGCCCCCACCGCGAAGCCCGCGAGGCTGACCGCCAGCATCACCGCCACCGTGCTCAGACTCAACAGCCCCTGCTCGAAAGAGCGGAGCGCCGCGGTCGGGGTGTAGGCCGCCAACTGCTGTAGGAGGCCGCCGCGCCCCGCCGCGATGAAGTCCAGAACCCACGTCCCGACGGTCAGGCCCAGGGTCACTATCGCGGCGCTCGCCGCGCTTTCGGCGAGCACGGCCGCCGCGAACGCGACGCCGCAGCTCAACGTCGCCCGCAGCAGGTGGCCCAAAAACAAATTCGCAGTCTCCGGCGCGTAGACGTGGCCGCCGTAAATCCCCCACAGGACGACCGCCAGGAGACCCGCCGACCACGCCAGCAGCCAGCCGCCGAGCATCGCCAGCGCCTTGGCCGTGATCTTCGCGCCCAGACTTCCCGGGAGTTGTAGGAGGAGTTTCCACCCCCCGCTCTCCTTCTCGGCCGCGACCGAACGAATGGCGACGAACGGAAAGAGGAACGTGACCGCCAGGTCGTAAGCCCCGAATGTCGGCACGAAGATTCCGTCAAGCGGGGTCAGCCCCTGGGCCAGGGCGGCCGCGCGGCCGCCGATGCCGCTGGCCTCCGCGTACAGGTTGACCGCGGTGATGAAGCCGTGGCCGACCAGCGGCCCCGTCATCAGGAGCAGGAGCCAGAAAGCGCGCGACGCGAACAACTCGCGCCACTCTTTACCGAGGAGCGCGCGGAAATTATGTGAGAGCAAGAAAAATCTCCTCGACGCCGCCTTCGGTAAGATTCGTTCGTGCACGCAACTCTGGAATGCTTCCCTCCCCGACCACCTTGCCCGCGCTCAGAAGCACGAGGCGGTCGCAGACTCGCCCCGCGTCCACGAGCTGATGAATCGAGAGCAGCAGCGTCCGCCCGCCGCCCGCGTGACTTCTGAGCAGAGTCATCACGTCGCGCGTCTGCCGCAGGTCCAGGCCGTCGAAGGGCTCGTCGAGCATGAGCAGCGGGTGCGGGGTGAGTAGCCCCAAGGCGAGAAGGGTGCGCTTGCGCTCTCCTTTCGAGAGTGAGCCGACGCGCGACTTCATGACCGCATCCAGTCTGAGCGGCTCGACCAGCTCCGCCACGGTCACCCCCGAGCGCGGGTAGAGCTTTTCAAAAAAGCCGAGCACCCAGCCCACGGGCTGCCGCTCCCAGGGGACTATCGCGTCGGGCAGGTAAAAGAGCACTTCCTTGCGCCGCCGGGGCGGCAGCGCTTGCTCTTGATGAGTGACCGTGCCTTCGTCGGCGGCCAGCAGCCCCGCGAGGCATTCGAAGAGCGTCGTTTTGCCGGCGGCGTTCGGCCCGATGAGCCCTAACACTTCGCCGGCGCGCACGGAGAAACTGATGTCCTCCAGCACGCGCCGGTTCCTGAAGCGTTTGCTCAAGCCCTCGACTGTCAGAAGTTCATTTTCCACTCAGAAGATGAACCGCGCTTGCAGTTGGAACATCCGCGGCGGGTCTATGTTTGCGAACGCGGGGATCGCGTTCGTGGACGTGCCAACGCCCCCGACGAACTGGCCGAAGGTGGCGGCCGGGTCAGCGCCGTTGCCGTAGGTCGTGACGCCGCGGCCGAGGAAGTTCCCGTGGTTGAAGATATTGAAGCCCTCCAACCTGAGCAGGATGGCCTTGGTCTCCGACAGCTTGATGCGATTCTCGACGAAGATGGCGACATCGGAGGTCGCCGTGCCGCGGAACGCAGACTTGGCTATGATGCTGCCGCCCACGACCGGGCGGTCGTTGTTCGCGCCGTCGCCGTTGTTGTCAACGCCGGTGGTGGAGTTGAACGGGCGGGCCGAAGCGAACATCGAAACTGTGCCAGCCGTAAAGTTGAGCGGGAAGCGGTAGAGGAACGTGACGACAGCGCGGTGGCGCTGGTCAACGACGCTCGGCCCGCGCTCCTCCTCGCCGAGCCGCGCGAGGTTGCTCTCGTTCGGCCCGATGCCGTTGCCGTCCGGCTCGGTCGTGTTGGTCGCCTTCGACAGCGTGTAGCTGACCGAGGCGTACAGCTTCCGGTGGCCGCGGTAGGTAAAGAGCGTCTGCAACCCGTTGTAATCGGCGACGCCGAGGTTCATCAGCGCGTTGACCTGGCGCACGCCGCCGTTGACCGGCAGGATCGGGCGCGTGGCGTTGGCCGCCGTCACGGCCTGCGCCTGCGTGCAGGGCGGCGCGACGCCGACGGGGCAGCGGAACTGGCCGGGGGCCGTGCGGTCGAAGGGCGCGGGGGCGTTCAAATCAACCGTGCGGTCTATGTTGGAGAGGTGCTGGTGGACGTAGTCCGCGCCGACGAACAACCCCTTCACCACCTCGCGCTCCGCGCCTATGGAGAAGACCTGGCTGCGCGGGTTCACCAACTCGTCCGGGTAGTTGGGCAGCAAATCGAAGTTGAGCCCGAACCTGTCGAACTGCTCCTCGTAGAAGGCCCGCCGCCCGGCCCTGATCGTGATGTCGCGCGCGGGCAGTTGCGATGGCCGGCAGCGTCGCCGGGTCAACGTTCACAGGGACGCACGTCAGGCAGGTCGGGAAGCCCGTCTGCCCCGCGACCGCCGTGTAGGTCGTCAGCCCGTCGAGCCCGTTGACCAGGTAACCCGCGACCGCGTTGGAGCGAAGCTGCGTGTAGTACATGCCGTAGCCGCCGCGAATCGAGGTGCGCGCGTTGCCCCCCGGATGCCAGCCGAAGCCGACGCGCGGCGCGAAGTTTGTCGTCGCGTCCGTCAGGGTCTGCCGGTCGTAGCGCAAGCCCATGTTCAGCGTGAAATCGGGGTGCACTTTCCAATCGTCCTGCACGAAGCCGGTCAGGAGCCACTGCGGCAGCCTGTAGCTGTTGATGCCGAAGTCAATCGGCTGCGTGTAATTCTGCACGTCGGCCAGCGTCAGCAGGTCGAAGGGCGCGGTCGTGGTGTTCTTGAAGTTGAACGTCCCGAGGATCGCCGTGCCCGGCTCGCTGCCCGTGCCGCCCGAGACGTGATGAATCACACTGCCGCCGAAGCGCAGGTAGTGCGGGCCGACAGACCACGAGAGCGTGTCGGCGAACTGCACCTGGCGGCTGTAGATGTTGGAGGAGCGCGACTGCCCTATGGTGAACGGCACGGCCCCGCCGCGCGCGTAGGTGGTCGAGAGCTGCTGCGCTTCCCAGAGCGTGATGGGGTCGCCGTTCAGGAAGGCGAAGCGCGCCTCGTTCAGCAGCGTCGGGCTGATGACCGACGTGTGATTGACCTGCGCCGTCCAGGAGCGGCGCGAGTACCTGCGCGCCACACTCGGCGCGTTCGTCCCGCCGACGGCGTCTTGCGGGTTGTCGTCGGAGAAACGGTCCACGTTAAAGCGCACCATCAGCGTCTGCGCCGATGTGAGCTTGTGATCCACTCTCCCGTCGAAAAGGAACTGGCGGTAGTGGCCCTCGTAGTCCAGGTGGCCGTCGGCCGGCAGCAGGAAGGCGGGCAGCGTCGGCGAGAGAAACGCCGTCCGATTCTGCCGCGTGTAGTCAGCCGTGGCGAAGAAGAAGGTCTTGTTTTCAACGATGGGGCCGCCGATTGAGCCGGAGACCTGGCTCAGAAAATCCGGGATGTCCACGGGGTTGATGGCCTCTAGCGTGGAGGGCGTGACACAGCTCGGCACGGACGGCGGGCAGAAGCCGTCGGTCGAGAAGGTCTTGGCCTGCCAACTGCCGCCGGGCCGGAGCAGGTATAGCGCCTCGCCGTGAAACTCGTTCGTGCCCGACTTGGTGACGATGTTCAGGGCGGGGCCGGAGGTCCAGCCGAACTCAGAGGAGAAGGCGTTCGAGAGAATCGTGATCTCCTGGATGGCCCCGAGCGGCACGGTGGCGATTGCCGTCTGGCGGCCCCACCCCTCGTCGTTGTTCGCGCCGTCGAGCGTGAACGTGGTCGCGCGGCGCGAACCCACGCCGGTGATGAAATACGTCGCGTTGACGAAGAGGTCGCCCGTGCCTTTCCCCTGCCGGAACGCCGAATTGAGCAGCGGCAAGGTCGTCGCCTTGCGGCCGAGGATCGGCGTCTCGTCAATTTGCGTGCTGCGTAGCGGGAGGCCGATCTGCGGGTCCGCGCGGACGCCCTCGGCGGTGCCGTAGACCGTGACCTCGGCCTTCTCGGAGCCGACGAGGAGCGTTACCTTGAGGGTCGCGGTCTCGCCCGCGAGCAGCGTGATGCCCGTGCGCTCTTCGCCGCCGAATCCTTCCTTGGACACGCCGACCGTGTAGGTTCCCGTCAGCGACAGCGCCGGGATGGTGGCGCTGCCGTCGCTCCCTGAAACGGCCTCGCGCACGGCCCCTGTCTCGGCGTTCACCACGGAAACCTTGGCGTCTGGCACGACGGCGTCGTTCTGGTCAACCACGACGATGATCATCGTTGCCGTGTTGGGTGACTGCGCGGGGGCCGGCACTGCTGCGAAGGCAAGGAGAGCAAGCACAAGCAGAGGCCAGCGCAATCGAGTCTTGGTTATCATGTGGATCACCTCGTCATTAGTGGGTAGGGCGTATGCTCGGTTCTGGGCCAGAGGCTAATCGCTCCGGGTCGGCGCGACAGATGACCGCTTCGGGCCTGCCGAAGCCGCGGATTGTACGGGCAGGCTGGAACTACTACCAGAGTTCGTAATACTGGTCGAGCTACCGTGGGTGATTCGACGCGATGAGGCCGTCTATTCAGACGTAAAAACAAGAAGACCGTCAGGGAATAAATATTTTGAGGTGGTGGATGTGAGGTAAATTTAGGCACAAAAATGGTAGGCGCGTGCGGATTTGAACCGCAGACCCCTACCGTGTCGAGGTAGTGCTCTACTTCTGAGCTAGCCGGCTGCAAGAGACAACGGACATGTAGAAAAAGAGGAGGCGATGCGTGGCTCACGCATCGCCTCCTCTTTATTGGCTGTGCTCTTAAGCCAGAGCCTTAGTGCTTAGAAAACACCGCAGGCGGCCCAGGCATTCGCCACGGAGTTGTATTCCGTGCTGCCCGCGCCGTAGAGGTCCGTGGCCGCGTTCAGGGTCGCCGCGCGTGCACCCGCGAAGTTGGTCGAGGAGGTCATGTAGGTCGTGATCGCCTTGTACCAAATCTTCGCGCCCTTGTCAGTGCCGATGCCCGTCACGAAAGGACCGGGGATGTGCGCGTGGCTGCCGCCCTTGGCGACGAGGTAGAAAACGTGGTTGGCGATGCCCGAGTTGATGTGGACGCCACCGCTGTCGCCCGTGCCGGTGTAGCGCTCCGAGTAGTGGTCCGGGTCGTCGTTCGCCGTGTAGCCGGCGTTGCCGGCGCTGTGCGGCGTGTCCATGTAGCGCAGGGCGTCGCCCGCCGTCGCAGGCGTGTAGGCGTCCTCGCCGATCCTCCAGGTGTTCGTCGTCTCCACGCCGCCCCTGGCGTAAAGCTCGACCATCGCGCCGAAGACGTCAGACCAGGACTCGTTCAGCGCGCCCGACTCGCCCTGGTAGACCAGGCCAGCGGTGCGCGAGGTGATGCCGTGCTGCATCTCGTGGCCGCAGATGTCCAGGGTGACGAGCGGCGAGAAGCTTGTGCCGTTGCCGTCGCCGTAGAACATCTGGTTGCGGCTGCTGCTCCAGAAGGCGTTGTTGTAGCTCTTGCCGAAGTGGACGATGGAGCTGATGAGCGTCGTAGTGCCGTTGATGGAATAGATCGTGCGCGGGCCGCCCGAGCCGTCGATGCCTGTCCGCCCGTGGACGTTCAGGAAGTAATCGTAAACCTTGGCCGCGCCGAAGTGCGCGTCAACGCCTGCGCGCTGCGTCGAGGTGTTCCACACGTTGTCGGCGTCGGTGTAGTGGTAGATCGAGCCGTAGCTGGTGATGGTCCCGAACGTCATATTAATCTTCGCCGTGTTGCGGTTGTCGAAGGTGCCGAGCGAGCGAGCGTGGTCTTCCATGTAGTAGTTCGCGCCGGAGCGGAAAGTGTTGATGGACTGCGTGCCGCTGTAGAGCGAGGAGCCGGAGCCGGTCGCGCTCTGCGTTTGCAGATTGTCGTAGCTCCACACGAGGGCGCCCGTGTGCGCGTCAATGAAATATACGGGCTCGGAGGTGTTCTCCGTGCCGTCGAGACGTGCGAGCTGCACGCGGTAGACGAGGTGATCCACGCCTTCGTGGCGCAGGACCCAGAGGTCTGACTTCGGGGTCTCCGTGAGACACTCGTCGCAGCCCTTCTTCTCTTTGTACTTGCCCTTGGCCGCGGCGACGGCGGCGGCGGCGGTCAGGTTGGGGGTCGTGTTGACGGCTATGCCTTCGACCAAGTTGTCGGTCGCCGCGAGGGATTCGGTCTCGTCGGCCGAGTTGAGGTGAACGATGGCCTGGCCGCCGAAGACGGGGACGCCGTTATGCGTCTGCTGCACGTGAGTGTGCACGCGGTCGGCCTTGTCCTTGTCCTCGAAAACGCGCAGCGTCTTCACGTCGTTCGCGGCGATGCCTTTGCCGGCGAGCTTCTTCTGAAGGCGGCGGAGGCTGGCCGCTTCGGCCCTCGCCAATTTTTCGGACTTGCTTAACTTTTGACCATGAACGAGCCCGGGCAGAATCATCGAAGCGCCCAGGGCGATAACAAACAGCAACGCTAAAAATTTCTTCACATCTTCTCCTTAGTAAGGGTTATCAGGTTAGGGTGAGAAAGGAACCCGACCATAAGGCGAGGCCCTCGTTGAAAGTATTGCGAGTTGTGCAGACGGATACGTGCACAGTTAGTTACAGGTAAAGAATCCGCAACTCTCCGCCGAAGCGCGAGGTCATGAATTTGTGTTTATCGTAAAACCAGATGCCGGCCAAAACTGACTAGCGGCAAAAGGCGTGATGTGAGTTACAAGCAGAAACTCTTCCTGCGTGGGGGACGGTCATTATACTCAGTTTCCCAAACATTGCAAGAAATTTTGTAAGGTTTTTCATAATTTCGAACACAACGCGGATTTCCTCAACAAATCCGGCATCAGCCGACCCCGATGGGAGGACTGGCGGTCGAGTTTTCTGTGCCAAAAATTTCGGCCCCTGAGCCGTCTGACTCCGGGGCCGAAAATTTACACGCAATTAAAGAGTTCTGCCGCCTGAACGCCGGGGACTCACTTACACTTCGAGTAGCCGCAGTCGCGGCAGAAGTCGCAGCCGGAGGCGTGCTCCAACTGGCCGTGACACTCGGGGCAGACGCCGATCATGCTGGACATGACGGTCCCGGTCGCGCTGAGTTCGATGGCCGCCTGCGCTTTGCCAGCGGCGCGCGCAGAGTCGGGCTGCCCTTGCAGGCGGCGATTTGTCAGCATGATGCATTCGGCCACAGCCTGCTCGGGCGAAGTCAGCAGGCGCTCGTTGAACCAGACGGAGTGCGTGCCGGTCACCTTGTTGAGGCTGTGCGCGACTTCGGTTGCGTCGAACCCGCCGCGCAGCATCTTCGAGGCAAGCAGGCCCACGCCGCCCGAGATCGGACCCGTAGCGAAGACTTCCTGAATCATCAGCCCGTCGTGGTTGACCGTGACGTAGAGGTTCTGCCCGTCGAAGGGAATCTGCCACGTCGCGCCGCTAAGCTCTCGCGGGCGCTCGATACGCACGGCCGACTGGAGGTCTCTCTCCTTCACACTGCTGACGTGCACGACGTGCGCGGCGTCGGCGTGGCTCGCCGGCGGCTCGTCCAGGACTTCGGCCGTCGCTTCCGGGTTGCAGGCCAGCTCGCCCTTCTCCTCCTGCTTGATAGAAGTCAGAACCTGGCCCTCGCGCGAGCCGTCGCGGTAGTAGCTGACGGCCTTGCAGCCGAGCTGGCGCGCGAGGCGGTAAAGCTCGTCCACGGACTCCACCGTGTCGGTGGTCGCGCCGTTGCAGGTCTTCGAGACGGAGTTGTCCACGTTGCGTTGCGCGGCGGCCAGGACGTGCACGTGCTGCTGCGCGCCGATTGACATCGCGGAGATGAAGTAACCGGGAAGCTCATGCTCGTGCTCGACGACGTAGGCCGCCGCACGGTTGATTGACTCCTGGTCAGTCTGGTCAACTTCCATCCCCAGGGCGCGCGCCGCGAGCGTGTGAACGTAGGTGCGTGACCCCAGCGTGTCCTGGCGCACATAGGCCCAGGAGAAGTTCGGCTCCACGCCGCTCGACGTTTCCGCGACGAGCGAAATTGTGCCGGTCGGCGCGATGGTCGTCACCTCGTAGTTGCGCAATGTGAGCGGCACGTCGCGCGAGATGCCGATCTGGTTATAAATGAAGTCGGCATAAGCTTCCTTGTTCGGCTCAAGCTCCGGGAAGACGCCGCGCTCGGCACCGAGCCTAATGGACTCCGTCCACGCCTCGCGGCGGACGAATCCCATCACCTCGTCCATCAAGTCAATGGACTGCGGCGAGCCGTAGGTAATCTTCAGGCTCAGGCAGAGATCAGCGAAGCCCATGATGCCGAGGCCCACGGGGCGCGTCCGCTTGACGGTGTCTTCAATCTCGGGCAGAGGCCACGTGCAGGTGTCAATCACGTTATCGAGGAACCGTGTGCTCAGGTGCGTGACCTCGCGCAGGCGGTCCCAGTCAATGCGAGTTTCCGGGTCGTAGAACTTCGCCAGATCAATTGACCCGAGGTTACACGAGTTGGAGAAGTGCAGGAACTGCTCGCCGCATGGGTTGCACGAATAGATCGGCCCCATGGAGTTCATCATGTGGTTGTGGCGGTTCACCTCGTCAATGAAGGCCACGCCCGGCTCCGCGTACTTGTGTGCCGAAGCGACGATACGGTTCCACACGTCCGGCGCGTAAACCATGCCGGGGCGCGGCGGGTCTTCCCTGAGACAACTCGAAAGGTCCGCGGCCTGGTACGCGGCCTTATCGCGGAAGGTGACTGTCGAGCCGTCCGGCCGACGGTAGACCGCGTAGTCGCCGTCCATGGCGGGGTCGTAAATCGGATCGGTCCAGGGCTTGCCATCGAACTCAAGCTGGAACCACTCATGATTGTCCACGGCGTCGAAGAATTTGTCCGTGACGTTGACCGAGATGTTGAAGTTGGTCAGAGAGTGCTGATCGTTCTTCGCGTGGATGAAGCGGAGCACGTCAGGGTGCGTGACGCGCATCATGCCCATGTTCGCGCCGCGGCGCACGCCGCCCTGTTTCACCACGTCCGTCACCTGGTTGACGATGTTCATGAAAGAGACGGGGCCGGAGGCCACGCCGCGCGTGGAGCTGACCATCGCGCCCGCGGGGCGCAGGAACTCGTAGGTCATGCCGGTGCCGCCGCCCGTCTGGTGAATCGTCGCCGCGGCCTTCGCGTGATCCATGATGCCGGAGATGGAGTCAGGCACTTTGAGGACGAAGCAGGCGGCCAACTGCCCCGTGGACTTGCCGGCGTTAACAAGGCACGGCGTGTTGGGGATGAACTCGCGGTCGAGCATGATCCGCGTCATGGCAGAGTAGAAGTCGTCGCGCTGCCGCGGGTCGGTCTCGGCGACGGAGACGTGCCCGACGACGCGCCGCACGATGTCCGGCCACTCCTCTATGGCCTCGCCCTGCGCGTCTTTCAGCGAGTAACGCTTGCTGACGACGCGACGCGCGTTGATGCCGAGCGGCTGGCTCGGGCGCTGCCTGGCGGGGGCTGCGGCTGCGGAGGCCAAATTCTGGTTTGAGGAGTTAGGGTCTACTACCGTGCTCATCTGCTCTGCCTTTCCCGCGCCCCTTTGAGGCGCGAGGTCATGTTCCCAAAATGATTCGGCACGGGGGCCTGGCCGGCGTGCCACTCAGCTTCAATTGTCGTTCGGATACTGCGGTTGGCCTGATTTGAAGCGATAAAAGTCCACGTAGAGCACGGGTTCGGGCCCCCTGTGTCTCCACTCTTTACCCTCCTCGTCCCAAGCGGAGCGCACTATACATTTTTATCGGGGCGATGTCAATATATTGTGCCCATCTTTTTTTTCAGTGCAATAGAGTGTGTAAGCTAAGAAGTTACCTCAACATCTGAAACCATTTATCAGGCATCAAAATAGCGTCGCCGGGAGACGCGCAGAGGTTTTCACACAGGCATTGCGCCGCCCGCCGTGCGGGAAAGGCAAAGTGGCCTTGACTTGTCGAACTCGCGGCGCAGGAGGCACAATCTTTGAGCTTTCAGATTTATCAATTCGAGGCTTAGAAATTTACGCTCATGAATGAGAAGGAAGTCGAGCAAGGGAGTTTGGAAAACAGAAAAGAGTCTCATCAGGACACGCTGATTCACGGGACGGCCGCCGACAGGACCGTTCGCTGCATGGCCGCCGTGACGACGAACCTGGTCGCGGAGGCCGCACGCAGGCACGACCTCGGGCCGACCGTCGCGGCCGCACTGGGGCGCACGCTGACGGGAACGCTGCTTTTGGGATCAAGCCTCAAGGAGCTTGATCGTTTGACTGTGCAGATAATGTGTGATGGTCCAATCGGCGGCATCACGGCGGAGGCGAAGTCGCACGGGCGAGTGCGCGGCTACGTGCGCAACCCGGAGGCGCACGCGCCAGATAACGAGACGGGTACATTCGACGTGCGCGCCGTCGTGGGCCAGGGGATGCTCTACGTGACTCGCGAATCGGGTTACGACGTGGGGCTCTACCGCGAGCCGTACCGTGGCTCGGTCCCGCTCGTCTCGGGAGAGATAGCGGAGGACTTCGCTGACTACCTGACCACGTCCGAGCAGATTCCTTCGAGGGTGCTGCTCGGCGTTCACCTGGAGCAGGAGGCCCCATACGTCTCTGCCGCCGGTGGCATGGTGATACAGATGATGCCCGGCGCGAGCGAGAAGACCGCCGACGCAATCAAGGCGTCCGTCAACCGGATGCCGCAGGCCACGATGATGATCCGCGAGGGCGCGCGCCCGGTAGATTTACTGCGCGCGGTGCTAGGGGACCTCGGGCTTGAAGTGATGAACGAAAAGCAGGCGAGCCTCGCGTGCTCGTGCTCCTACGAACGCACGGTCTCTATGATTTCGTCAATTGACCGCGCCGTACTCGAATCCATGCTGCGCGAAGACAGAGGCGCGGTGATAACCTGTCACTTCTGCAACGAGACTTACAGGCTGGACGAGACGGAGCTAATGAAAGCGATGAACGACGAGCGAGAAGTAGCGGCGGGTAATGAATGATGAGTGATGAGTGATGAGTTAAGGACTCTTTCTTTTACTCATCACTCATCATTTTATTTCGACGACGACGTGCCGGGGAGCAGCATGTCGTAGTTGCCCAGGTCGCGGTTGTGGCTGTCGAGCGCGCCGAAGGTGTCGGAGGTCTCTTCGAGCATCTGCCGTGTCATGGCGATTGAGTCGCTGAGCTGCTCGAAGTCCAGGGCGGAGACGCGCTCGGGCGTCGGCAGCGTGACGACCTGGTCGTTGACGAGGCCGAAGAAGTTCTCGATGGACTGTAGTTGTCCTTCGACCAGCTTGACGGATTTCTCCAAATCGTTGAAGGCCGCGATGCGGCGCTTGAGGATTTCGACGTTGGCCTGCTGGACTCGGCGGCCGCGGTCGTCGGGCGCTCCCTCGACGGCGCGCTCGGCCTGCGTCAACTGGTTCTGCACGGCCTGCCGGTTGATCGAGCGCAGGTGGCTCTTGCGCCGGCGGTAGATGTCCAGGAGGTCAACGAAGTCTTCCCAGCGCTGATCCAGGCTCTGTATGTTGGAGGGAATCTCTTTCGAGCCGGTGAACTTCCGGTAGTTCGAATAGATCGTGTTCTTCATCCAGCGCAGGTACTCGACGGCCTCGCGCTCGCGCGGGTCGAAACCTTTAATCAAGTCCTCGCGCTGCCGCTCGCGCAGCTTGCGCAACTGGTCCTTCCTGCGCTTGTCAACTAAGCGGCGGTAGAGTGAGCTTGCTGGCACGGTGATTAAATAAAGTCCTTCCGCGGCAAGAGCCGCGCCGAGTGGGATGATTGAGCCCGTGTAGGCGGCCGCGACGGCGAAACCGGCCATGCCCCAAAAATTGACGGGTTCCTTGACGGCTTCCTTCAGGTAGTGAAGATTGATCTTGGATAAATCTGCCATGATCTTCGATTAAAGCAAATGATAGCTGCCGCACGCGTGACGCCCGCCGCCTTATGGTTTTGCGGGCGCGCTTTTTGTACTACTCCTTGGCCCCTTCCTTGAGCACCGCGTCGCTGCCGAGCCCTGTGCCAGTTTCGCCCTGGGCCGGGAGCGCGCCGGGCTGCGCAGTCCCGCTCGGCAGGAGTCCCATCTCGCGCTTGTATTCGAACAAGCGGTCCTGAAGCTGCATGTCCATCGCCTCGCGCTCAATGTCCTGCATCTTTGTATCAACGCTGGCCGCGCCGAGTTGCATCTTGGCTTCGGCGGCGGCCGCGCGGCGGTCAATCCGCTCGCGCATCTCGTTGAAGGTCGAGGCGTCGTCGCCGAGCTGGAACGTCTCCATCGTCTGCGCCAACTGCTCTTGCAGCTTGGCCTGCTTCGACTGGTTGATGAGCTGCATCGCCTCAGCCGAGCGCTTCTGCATCTGGAGCACGTAGTTGTCGCGCGCCTTAACCGCCTGCTTCGATGCCAGCGTCGCGTGTTCGAGTTGCTGGCTCGTCTTCTGCAAGTCAACCTGCGCCTGCTGAAGCTGGCCGATGTAGGCGGTCGCGATGTCGTCGCGCCCCATCTTGACGGAGGCTTTAATTTTCGCGTCCAGCTCAACGACCTGCGCTTCGAGCCGCTCTTTACTCTTGGCAAGAAGTTTTTCGGTCGCCATCACCTGCGCCACGGAGTTGTTCAATTCAGGCACGCGGTCGCGCATATCGCGGATCGTCTGCTGAAGGATACGCTCGGGGTCTTCCGTCTTCTCGACGATGCCGCCGAACAGCGCCCGCATCGAGCGCTTAAATCTGCTCCACAGTCCCATCTTTCCTCAGCACCTCCAGCTCTCTTCGGGTCGAGCGAGCTTTAAGTTTCCGCAACCGGGCCGGGCTTCACGTCCTCAAACGACGCCCATCATAGTACGTCGGTCCGCCCCGCACGGTTGCAATTTCCCAAGCCTCCGACACGGAGTATAGCAGGACTCCCGCACGCGCCGCCAGAGACAGTGGTCAGTAGTCGGTGGTCAGTGGTCAGTTAAAACCTTTTGCGCGGAACATTGACTTTTGACCTTTAAGGCTCAAGGCCGCCGCCACTCGACTACTGACCACTGACCACTGACTACTGACCACTGAATTTCCCTATGTCGCGCCTGAAGTGCATCCCGTCCCAGTGTATGTCGCCGACCGCTTCGTAGCAGCGCGCGAGCGCATCGTCTAAAGTCCGCGCGGTGGAGGTGACGCCGAGCACGCGGCCGCCGGCTGTCAGCCAGTCGCCCGTCTCGGAGCGCGACGTGCCGGCGTGGAAAACGCGCACGCCTTCGTGGCGCGCGACTCGCTCAAGACCTTCGATGCGCGCGCCTGTCTCGGGCCTGGCCGGATAGCCGCGCGCGGCCAGGACGACGCAGGCGGAAGATTCGTCGGACCAGCGAACAGGCACTTCGCTCAGCCCGCCGCGCGCGACCGCCTCGAACACGTCAATCAAATCTGACTGCAACCGCACGAGGATGGCCTGAGCCTCAGGGTCGCCGAAGCGCACGTTGTATTCGAGCACGCGCGGGCCGTCGCTCGTCAACATCAGCCCGATGAAGAGCACGCCGCGGAATGGGAAGCCTTCAGCGCGCGCGCCCTCAAGCGTAGGCTCGACTACTTCGCGGACCACGCGCGCGAGCGTCTCTTCGTCCAGGACGGACGGGTCCGTGATCGCGCCCATCCCGCCAGTGTTCGGCCCCGTGTCGTTTTCGCCGACGCGCTTGTGATCGCGCGCTGCGGGCATCAGGGCGTAGTCGCGCCCGTCCGTGAAAAGCAGCAACGAAGCCTCACGTCCTTCCAAAGCTTCTTCCAGCACGACGCGCTTCGCGGCGTCGGCCCCGACCAGCCCGCCCTCCATCAAGACGTTGACCGCGCTCGTGGCTTCCGAGCGCGAGCGCGCGACGATGACGCCTTTGCCCGCGGCGAGGCCGTCGGCCTTGACCACGACGGATGATTCTTCTGTGCCAAATTCTCCCGCGCCGAGCACGCGCTGTGCGTCGCGCGGCGAGTTGACTATCCGGTAGCGAGCAGTCGGGACGTTGTGGCGGGCCATGAAGTCTTTGGCGAAAGCCTTGCTCGATTCAAGGCGCGCGGCCGCGCGGCTCGCGCCCGCGACCCTCAGGCCGCGCCGCTCGAATTCGTCAACGAGGCCGGCGGCCAGCGGCGCTTCGCTGCCGACGATTGTTAAATCAATGCCCTTCTCTTCGGCGAATTGTGCCAGCGCCTTCACGTCGGTCGCGCCGATGTCTACGAGGGCTGCGACCTCATTGATGCCGGCGTTGCCGGGCGCGCAGAAAAGCTTGAGCGGGCGGCGCGCACTTTTGTTAAGCGACCACGCGAGCGCGTGCTCCCGCCCGCCGCTACCGATGACGAGGATGTTCATTTGTCTCTCTTGTGTGCTTCAAAGTTTATTCGAAACCGGAGTGCGCCGGATGCTGCCACGCTAATCTTTCTCTGTCAAGACGCGGCCCCGCCGGAAGCCCGAGCGCGCCCCAGACCTTACCACAATGACGGCCAGCCCTTGACACAATTTTGTGATAGTTATACTTTGCCTTAGTCGCGGCCGATGCAGCTCACGTGAGCTAGTGAAATTTCGTCGCGCTAGTCCTTCGGCGTCTGATACGCCTCGCCCGACTTTTGAGCCTCCGGGACGCCCGAAAGCCTTCTTTTTGAAACCAGGCGATAGAGAGCGCGCTCAGGTTCGCGACCACACGAACCCTGACGCTCGAAAGCCATTTGCTCTTAGTCAAGATACGCAGATTCCTCGCTGTCACATATAACAAGCTGGTCGCCCGGCGGGCGCTTTACTTCACCGCCGCTACAGACCGGGCAGGCGCACATCGGTGGGGGTATACGTCATGTCACAAACTCAGCTCACGGATAGCTCGAACGGGAAGTGGACTCAGACGGATTCGGAAGTTGAATTCGACGACCGCAGTATCAAGTGCGTTGACTGCGGCGACGATTTCATCTGGACCGCCGGCGAGCAGGTCTTCTTCCACGACAAGGGTCTGAAGAACGAGCCCAAGCGTTGCAAGCCGTGCAAGCAGGCCAAGAACGAGCGGCTCGCGGCCATCGCCGCCGCTCAGGCTTCGGGCGTGCGCCAACGCATAGAAGTCTCAGTCCAATGCGCCCAGTGCGGGCAGCAGACCACAGTGCCCTTCTACCCGTCGCAGGGCCGCCCCGTCTACTGCCGCTCCTGCTTCCTGGCAGGCCACAGCCAGAGCGCGAGCGCGTAAGCACAGTGACGAGTGACGAGTGATAAGTGACGAGCGAGCGTCTGTCTTGACTCGTCACTCGTCACTGCTTTACCAAGTCTCGTGCCCATCGGTCAGACAACTTTATCCTAACAGCTTTCTAAACGTCAGCCGCCGACGTGCACGGTCGGGCGCTGCTTCGGGTCGTCTTCGGCCTGGCGCAACACTTCGTGCGTCACGGGCGCGGTGTCTCCCTCACCGAAGGCTATGTACTTGAGAAGGTACGCCAGCGGGTTGCCCTCGCTCCACCCAAAGTAAATGTGCGGGAGCTTGCCGGTCCGGTCGCGCAGGTGTAGTAAGAACGCCGCAATCGCGTTCGGCACGGCCGGGCTCTCGGCGCGCAGCACGCGGTAGCCGTCAACGTTGTCCCCCGTCACGCGCAGCACGCCCGCGAACTCCGAGGCATCGCCTAAATTAACTTCGAAGAAGATGACCGGGTCGGCGGCGGGGATGTGATTGTCCTCGCGCTTCTCCTGCTCTTTGACGCGGTACTCGTTTGCGTCGCCGCGGTCGCAGCGGTTGGCGATGATGCGTATTGTGCCCTGGCTCGCCTCATTGATGATCCGCTGCGCCGCGTCGTCCAGCTCCACGCGCTCGACGCGAAGCTCCGTCGTGCGCCACACGCGCGAGACGAGCGACGTGAGGACGATCACGCCGATGAAGAACGAGGCGATCTTGATGCCCTCCGGGCGCTCGATGATGTTGACGACGGTCGTATAGCCGAAGACGAGCGCGATGACGAGGTATGCCCACCACTTGTCGCCCCTGCGCCAGGCAGAGATGGTGACGGCCACGGCCGCCGAACTCATCAAGACCAGCACGCCCGTAGCGTAAGCGCCGCCCTGCGCCTCCACGTCCGCGTCGAAGATGACGGTGACGGCGAAGGCGATTGCCGTGAAGACGATGACAAGCGGGCGCGTCGCCCTGGCCCAGTCCGGGGCCATCCCGTAGCGCGGCAGGTAACGCGGCACGATGTTCAAGAGTCCGGCCATCGCGCTTGCTCCCGCGAACCAAAGGATCGCAATCGTGCTCAGGTCGTAAATCGTGCCGAACACTTCGCCGAGGTAGCGGTGAGCGAGGTAAGCCAGCGCGCGGCCGCTCGCTTCCCCTCCCTCCTGGAATTTGTCCGGCTCGATGAGCATCGCGGTCACGAAGCTGCTTGAGATCAAAAACACGCTCATAATCAGCGCGGCCGTCTTGAGCAGCTTGCGCGTGTTGCGTATGCGCCCTTCGAGCAAAGCTTGCGCGCCCGGCGGCGGCTGCCTGCGTCCCGCGCGCGTAGAGTGTATGTCGTGCAAATCCTCTTTGGTTATGTTCCTGTCGCCTTTCACGAGCGGCATGACCGCGACGCCCGTCTCGAAGCCCGAGAGCCCGAGCGCCAGTTTCGGAAAGAGGTAGAGCGACACGCCGATTATCAGTAGCGGGTTGCCGTGCACCCTCGGGTCGAGCAGGAGC
Organism: uncultured Acidobacteriota bacterium; assembly: GCA_963711585.1. Classification (GTDB taxonomy): domain Bacteria; phylum Acidobacteriota; class Blastocatellia; order Pyrinomonadales; family Pyrinomonadaceae; genus QHXM01. Next base: position 798,932 of record CAVQEU010000009.1, read on the forward strand.
ATGTTCTCCCACTGACCGAAGTGGTCCGGCATGGTCGCGAGGTGATATAAGCCTACGCCGACGACTATCAGGTTCAGCAACAGGTAAGCGCCGACCAGGATGACGGCGATGCCTATCGCCTCCTTGAAGCCCTTGAGGAAGATCGCGCCGAGAATCGTGATGAGCCCGAGCGTGACCCAGACGGCGTGGTTGAGAAAAGGCAGGTGCTGTTCGACGAAAGGGTTCTCGATGATGTGGGCCGTCGCGTCGGCCGCCGAGAGTGTGATGGTGATGACGAAGTCCGTGGCGACGAAGCCGAGCAGCGCGAGCACGAACAGCTTCCCCTTCCAGCGCGGGAGCAGGTGTTCGAGCATCGAGATTGAGCCTTCGCCGTGCGGGCTCTCGGCGGCGACGCGGTTGTAGATGGGGAGCGCGCCGAAGAGCGTGAGCAGGATTAGGACCAGAGTAGCAATGGGCGAGAGCGCGCCAGCGGCGAGGAAAGCGATGCCCGGCTGATAACCGAGTGTCGAGAAATAGTCCACGCCCGTCAGGCACATCACCTTCCACCACGGATGCTGGTGGTGCTGGCCCTCAGACTCGTGCGGCCCCTCCGTCTCCTGAACAGTCCCGAACAGCCAGCGCTTGAAAGGCCCGCGCGTCTTCGCTTTTGAATTCGCCATCGCAGCCTGTGTTGTGACGGCCACGGAAAAAGGGCGTGGAGCTATGAAAGCTCCACGCCCTTCGAAATTATTCGTGGCAGCTCAGCCCTTCCATCGAGCCTGCGAGGTTAGCTGACGGGCTTGGACTGGAAGTGTCCTACGCGAAGCCGCGTTTCATCGGCCCCGTGACGCGCCCCATGTCCCGCCGGTGCCGGCAGGACGGTGGTTCCCCCGCGTTGTCCCTCCCGCGCCGATGGTCGAGCGCCGTGGACAACTTCGGCAGACAAATTTTCAACGCGCGAATGCTACGCCCCTCCACCGAGCAAGTCAATTACAAACTTTGCGTCTTTGCGTGAGTGATTTAAGTTTTTCACGCAAAGGCGCAAAGGTGTAGCTCAGCCGCCGACGTGAACGGTCGGGCGCTGCTCCGGGTCTTTCTCCGCCTGCCGCAGCACCTCGTGCGTGGTCGGCGCGGTGTCACCTTCGCCAAAGGCTATATACTTGAAGAGGTAGGCGAGCGGGTTGCCCTCGCTCCACCCGAAGTAGATGTGCGGGAGCTTGCCCGTCCTGTTCCGCAGGTGGAGCAGGAAGGCCGCAATCGCGTTCGGCACGGCCGGACTTACCGCGCGCAGCACGCGGTAGCCGTCAACATATTCCCCCTGCACCTTGAGTACGCCCGCGAAGTCTGAAGCGTCTCCCGGCGTCACCTCGAAGAACAGGATTGGCTCGTCGGTGGGGATGTGGTTGTCCTCGCGCTTCTCCTTCTCTTTCATCTGGTACTCGTTTGCGTCGCCGCGGTCGCAGCGGTTGGCGATGATGCGTATCGTGCCCTGGTTCGCCTCGTCAATAAATTTCTGCGCGATCTCGTCCAACTCGACCTTGTTCACGCGAAGCTCCGTGGTGCGCTGCACGCGCGAGACGAGCGAAGTGAGAATAATCGCGCCGATGAAGAAGGATGCGATCTTGATCCCTTCGGGCTGCTCGATGATGTTCGTAACGGTCGTGTAGACGAAGACCAGCGAGATGACCAGGAAGGCCCAGCGAATCTTTTCACTCTTGCGCCAGGCCGAGAGCGTCACGGCGATTGCCGCCGAACTCATCAGCGCCAGGACGCCCGTGGCGTAAGCGCCGCCCTGCGCCTCCACGTCCGCCTTGAAAACCAGCGTGACGACGAAGCAGACGAGCGTCAGGACAATCGTCAGCGGGCGCACCGCGCGTGCCCAGTCCGGGGCCATGCCGTAGCGAGGCAGGTAACGCGGGATGATGTTCAAGAGTCCGGCCAGCGCCGACGACCCGGCGAACCAGAGAATCGAAATCGTGCTCAGGTCGTAAATCGTGCCGAAGACATCGCCGAGGTAAGTGTGAGCCAGGTAGGCCAGCGCGCGGCCGCTCGCCGCGCCCGCCTCACGCCCTTCCGCTTCGGGGAGAAACTCCTCGGGCGGAATCAGAAACGTCGTCACGATGCTGCTCGATATCAAGAGCACGCTCATAATCAGCGCGGCCCACTTGAGCAGCTTGCGCGTGTTGCGTATGCGCCCTTCCAGGAGCGCCTGCGCGCTCGGCGGCGGGGCGCTGCGCCCGGTGCGCGTCGAGTGAATTGACTCCAACTCTTCGTCCGTCAATTCCTTGTCGCCCTTCACGAGCGGCATGACGACTACCCCGGTCTCGAACCCGGAGAGGCCGAGCGCCAGCTTCGGGAAGACAATCAGCGCAGCGCCGATCATCAGGAACGGGTTACTGTAACCCTGCCCGGCGAGAAGGTTCTTCCAGTCCGTAAGCTTCTGCGGGTTGATGAAGATGTGATAAAGACCGACGCCGACGACGACGAGGTTGAGCGCGATGTAGACGATGACGATGACGACCGCAATCCCTATGGCCTCCTTGAAGCCTTTGATGAAGACCGCGCCGAGGAGAGCGATCAGGATTAAGGTGACCGTGATCTGGTGGTGAAAGAATTGCGGCGTGTACGGGTTGTCCTCGATGTGGACAGCGGCGTCGGCCGCGGAAAGCGTGATGGTGATGATGAAGCTGGTCGCGGCGAACCCGAGCAGGCACAGGACGAAGAGCTTGCCTTTCCAACGCGGGAGCAAGTTCTCAAGCATCGAGATCGAGCCGTCGCCGTGCGGGCTCTCGGCGGCGACGCGGTTATACATCGGCAGCGCGCCGAAGAGCGTCAGCAACACCAGGATTAAGGTCGCGATGGGCGAGAGCGCGCCGGCGGCGAGGAAGGCGATGCCCGGCTGGTAACCGAGTGTCGAGAAGTAGTCCACGCCCGTCAGGCACATCACCTTCCACCAAGGGTGCTGGTGGTGCTGGCCCTCAGACTCATGTGGCCCTTCGGGCTCCCTGACGCCTTTGAATAACCAGAGTTTGAATCGCCTCTTCGAACGTTCCTTGAGAATCGACATGGTGACCACTCGCGACTGCCGTAGCGAGGCGCAAAGGGGAGCGCCCACCTTCACAACGAATCGCCAAAACTTCCGCCGAATGAGAGCGGGGTAACTTTACTCGCGACGAAAATTTAGCTTTGAAGAGCGCGGGAAATATAACACGACGGGCTGAAGAAAAAAGAGAATTTTTGGCCTAAAAAAATAAGCGGGCGGGGGTCTCCCACAACCCCCGCCCTAAGGCCACGTGTCCTCACCCCACGCGACCACTTCGCCCAACGGGGAGTCGGGCGCAACAAGATTATGCACAACTCAGGTCTAAGTTTCAACCACCGGATGAAAATTCATCAGCCGCATCAATCCGCGCCGCATCTTCGGGGGCCGCGTCCGTTTCTATGACTGCGTCGGCGCTCCTTTCGGGCTCGTCAACCGTCAATCCGCCGACCACGTAAGCGACTTCGCCCGTCTGTGATTGAAGGCGCAGGCTGTAATCCCCGGCGCGCGCTTCCTGGCTGACGTGAACGTCGAAACTGACGACGGAAAGCTCCGGGCCGAAGTCCTCCGCGCGCAGACTCGCCTGGTCAACGATAACGACGGGCGAAGTCGAAGTGACGCCGTTCCTGGCTAGCTGATTAATCGTAACGCCCGGGCCGGCGACGAAGACTCTGTAGGCGCGCGACGCGCGCGAGTTGCACCGCGACGGTCGAGAGTTGGCCGCCCGCGCCGACGAGCGACGGGTTCAGTAGTGCCGCCGAGCCCGAGAGTTGCGCGTTGAGCGTGGCGGTCGAGTTAGCACGGACTTTGACTGTCCCGAGTTCTTCGGCGCGGAAGGCCACTTGCTGGTTGAGGCTGAGCCCCGTGTAAGCCCCGCGCTGCGAGCTGATCTCGGCGGCGGAGACCGCGCCGGAGAGCGACTGTGCCAAAACGCGGTAGCTTCCGGGCAGGAGTCCTTCGATGCGGTAGGCTCCGCTCAGGAGCGTGATGTTGCTGGCCGCGACGCGCCCCGTGGTCACCTCCTCGGCCCAGACGTTCGCGCCGAAGACGGGCGCGCCGCTGCTGAAAGTGACTGTGCCGGAAATGGCACCGCGCAGCCCCGAGCCGAGGCGCGCGCCGTAGATGGCGCGCACTCCCGCGCGGTCGTCGTCCGAGAGCGTGCGCGGCGGCTGCGCAGACAAATTGTAAATCCCGTTCTTCGCCTGCCGCGGCTGCATCGTCGCACCGAGCACGGCCGAATGTTCGAGGCCGAGCAGGTGGCCGACCTCGTGCATGAAGGTCGCTTCGAGGTCGTAAGTTCCAGGCGTGCCGTCCGCGGAGAAAGGCTGGCTCGGGTTCAGCACGATGTCCGCCTCCGTGATGCTGCCCGCGACGGTCGAGAAGACGCGCGTGCGGCCCGCCATCTCGCCGCCCGCGCCCGCGAACGGCGCGGTGTTCTCAGCCGTGCGTGCAATAGTGATGAGGCTCACCCCGTCGCCGCGGGTTCCGGGCGCGCTGACTGACTGAACGTCCGACGCTGTGACGAGGAAGCGTATGTTTGCCGCCTCGGCCCAGCGGCCGAGCGCGCGCCGCGCCGCGCCCGCAACGTCGCTGCCCGCCTTGATGTTCGGCTGCGGCGCGTAGAGCGAGGACGAGAGCGCGATTTTGATCGTGCGCGTGGGCCACTTGACCTGGGCGGAGTTGGACGCGTCCGTGAACTGTAGCGTGTAGGGGCGCACCGCGACCGCCGACAGCAAGACTGTCGCGAAGAGGAAGAGTGCGATGAGGGGACGACGCATTCGAGGTCTCGAAGAGGTTTCGGGGAGAAACTTAACTGGACTCACAGGGCCACGCCGCGAACGTTCGCGCCCGCCAGGCTCGCGCGCCCCGTTGCGGCAGACGGGGCATCAGAAGATAGCATAAATCCGCTGAAATTCGTCCCAAAAACTTATCTCGCTGCATCGAATGGGTACGTAAACGTACACGGGCCGCGATTTTTGGCCCTGTTTTCGGCGGCACAGTGGTTGATTAGGCAAAGCAGGTTTAACGTTCGGAGGTTTTGGACAAAGTATTATGAGTAGTCAAGCCATTTCGCAGAGCGAGATCGTCAAGAAGAACACGACCGCCATCGCGGAGATGCAGCGGAAGGTGACCGCAGCGCGCAGCTTTGGGGGGCGCGTCGCGGACGCCATCACGGATTTCACGGGCTCGCTCGCGTTCGTTTACATTCACGTCGTCTGGTTCGGGCTCTGGATTCTCCTCAACATCGGGCTGGTACACATCCCATATCTGAGCCAGTTCGACCCCTTCCCCTTCGGCCTGCTGACGATGATCGTCTCTTTGGAAGCCATCTTCCTTTCGACCTTCGTGCTGATCTCGCAGAACCGGCTGGCCCAGGCTTCCGAGAAGCGCGCCGAGCTTGACCTACAGGTCAACCTGCTGGCCGAGCAGAAGGCTACGAAAGTTCTGGAAATGCTCGACCAGATTACGGAGCAATTAGACCAGGTGGGCAGCCGCTTCAACTTCAAGCCCGACCCCGAGGTCAAGGCGCTCAAAGTCTCGCCCGAGCCGCAGGAGGTCTTGCAAGTGATAGAGGAGACGGTCAAGGAAGACGCCAAGCAGGACGCGAAGGAGCACGCGAAGGTCCGCGAAGCCGTCGAAGATGTCACGGACGAGGTCGAGGCCGTTCACGAAGAGGTGAAGCGCACGAGCGGGAAACTGGACGAGGTGGCCGAAGACGTGGAAGAGATCAAGCAAGAGGTCAAAGGGAAGACGGGCCAACATGAGCGCCTCTCCTTGAGATAGCGCGAGCCAAGAAAACGACCACTAAAACAGACGAAACGACACGAAGAAGATTATCTCTTTCGTGTCGTTTCGTGTGTTTCCGCTGCCGGACTTTATTTGCGTGCGCTCTTTTTCCCGCCGCGCCAGTCGGACGGCGCGCCTGCGGCGGTCGCCGGGATTCCGCTGCCGATGGAGGCCGAGTCGTCGCCGAGCGCCGTCTCGTCAACGCCCTTGCGCCCGCCGCCGAGGTCTGCCAACGCGACGACGACGAGCAACGCGACGACGCTCAAGGTCGCCAGCACGTAAAGTATGTCGGCCCGCTCTTTAATGAGCAGGAAGATGATGAGCGCCCCCAGCCCTACGATCCACGCAAATGTTATCAGGCGGCGATTGCGCTTCCTGCGCTTTTCGTCCGCCCTGCTTATTCTTTGACTCATTAGTTACCTTCTCGAAAAAATTGCGGCCCTCGGAAAGTTGGATAATTTACCACACCGCAGGCGGGATGGCTAACCGGCCTCGCGCTCCCCTTCCGGCTCAAACGCGAAGAGGTTGGCCCTCATTTCGGCCAACCTCTTGCCTTGCGAGTCCGCTTGTCTTATTCGTTTAGTAGATCACCTTGCGATTCAAGACCTGGGCCGGAGCGCCCGCAAGCGCCCCGACGCTCCCGGTGGCAGAGCTGACCAGAATTCTGAGGATGTTCGCTGCACTCCACTCGGACGCTTTCGGCACTTCGATCACGTCGTAGGGCTGAAGCAGCATGTCTTCCGCCTTCCGCTTCTTGATGTCGTCTAGGCTAACTCTCAAAATCTCCGGCTCGACCGCGCCGGGCTTGCTGCGGTAGATGCGTATATCGCTCGACTTGGCTCCGGCCCTCGGGCCGCCGACCATAGCGAGCGCTTTGTGCAGCGTCATCCCCTCGCGCAGCAGCAGCGGTTGGGGCGAATTCACATAGCCCGTGATGTAGACGGGTTTCGCGTCCATCACGTTGATGATGTCGCCGGGGCGGATGACGGGGTTGGCCTCGGGCTTGCCTTCCAACAGGTCCGCGACTTTATAAATTTTGATAGTGCCGGGGCTCAGCTTTTCGCCAGTGTACAACGGCTCGACCACCTCGCCGGGCTCCGGGCACCTCACGGGCTCCGTGTGAAGCACCTGTATGTCGCCATTGGCGCGGTCGTTGAGGCCGCCGGAGGCCGCGATCAGTTCGTTGAGCCGCACGCGGCGTTTCATCTCAACACGGGCCGGGGCGAGGACCGCGCCGAGAATCGTCGCCGGCTGCCGGCTGTTACGCCCCGTGACGCGCACGCTGATCTGCGGGTTCTTGAGCAGCTTCCCATAGGCCGCGATGATCTCCTTCTGAACTTCCTTGTCCGTGCGGCACTGCGCCTTGATCGGTATTTCGACGAAGGGCAGCGACGAGATGTTGCCGTCGGAGTCAACTTCGCCGGTCCAGTTCAAATCGGGCTGGCCGAAGACGCGTATGTCGAGCGTGTCGCCGGGGCCGAGCAGGTACTTGATAATCCCCTGCTCGTCAACCGAGGAGGAGACTGGCACCATGCCCGTCGAGCTCTCGTCCTGGGCCGTGAGCCGTTGCGCCGAGACGAGGCAAAGGGCGACGAAAAGGAAGAGATAGGTTTTGGCTTTCATCTTTATATCCTCAGAAACTCAAACACTGTCGCAAGGGGGCGCGGACGGTGAAGACTACCAGATGCACGCGGCCGGCGAAAGGCTGCTTTACGGTAAATATTCGCCCACGGCGCGCGCTACCTTTTGCTCCCCTCCGGTGCTCCCGAGACGCGTTGTTTTTTCTTCTTGACCCCGTGCCTGGGAACTGTGCCTGGGACGGCGAACCCCTTAAAGAGGAGGTTGCAATCATCGCACAAAAGGTTGTAGATGCCAAACATGCGGAGGAAGAACGGCGTCGGCTTGTAACCGCGCCGGAGCCTTGAGCTTTTACATTTAGGACATCTCTGCCCAATCATTCTTTTTTCATCCCGTGTGAGCTTTTTTCCGGCTCGTGCGGAGTCGGGTCAAGGTTAATTTTACGTGTTTCGAGGCGCGCCCGCAGCATCTCTATCTCGCGCCCTATACGCTCGGCCGCCTCGGCGCGCGCCTCCTCCCTCATCGTCTCGCGTGAGAGGTAGAAGAGCGCGTCGCGGTAACGGTCAATGGCACGAGCGTAGCGCCCTTTGAAGGCCGCGCGCTCGGCCATCTCCACCCAATGAGAAACTTTCGCGGAGGCCATGAACTCGCGCACGGCCGTCTCCGATTCCCTTAGCTCGGCCTCGTCCGGGTAGACGTTGAGCGCCGACTCGATCACGTCGAGCGCGCGCCCGGCCGTCTCTATCTTGTCCGAGAGGCGCACGCGGCGCTGCGCCTCGTGTGTCAGCGAGCGCGACGCGCCGCGCGCCCAACTCAACAGGTGATGGCGAGCCAGCGTGCGTGCGCGCTCCTGCCCCGCGCGCAGAGTAATACGACTTTCGCTGCCGACCGTCCCGTTCCTCAGAGCTTCTTCCGCCCCTTCCAGATATTCCTGGCACGAGAGATACGTCTCAAGGTGCGCCTCGGGCAGCGCGCCGGGGGCGTTCGCTTCCGCGCTCTGCCTTTGCAGCCCGCGCAGCGACGCGGAATAAGTGTCCGACGAGCGGCTTCTGACGCCGCTCGTCGCGCCGGCACTACGCTGTTGGACATCTCCCGCCTGCTCGCGGCGGTCGTATTCGAGCAGGTAACGCGCCCACGCGCGCCGCATCACGACCTCGCGCGCCGCGACCGCGACCAGCATCACGACGCTCGCGGCCAACCCGGCCGGAACCCACGGCGCTTCGTCTCCGTTGTTGTGTAGCATGAACCACAGCAGGAAGAAGAGCGCAGCGGCGACCGCGCCCGTGGCGAGCATGTAGCCGGAGGACGACGGCATGCGGGGCCGAGGCGACGAGCGTTGCGCCGCCTGGAAGCCTGGGCGGTGATGGCGCGTGCGCGCTCTTCTGGCGAAAGCATGGTTGACCGAATCGCTTCGCAAACTGTGTTTCTCCGGGACAAGCTGGTGACGTGACCAACGGACAGATGGAAGGCTATAGTCTGACTTTTTAGCTTGTTCTGTCAACTATGCTGTGAGAGGTCCGCGGCTCGTAGTAGCATGTGGGGGACCAGGCTCGCGCTCTGACGCGGGAGAATCGAAAAGGAGCTACAGATGGAGAAAGAGTTGGAGGGGAAAGTGGCGGTCGTGACGGGGGCCACGTCCGGCATAGGGCGCGCGACCGCCCTGCGCTTCAGTGAGGCGGGCGCGCGCGTCGCAATCGTCGGGCGCAACGCGCAGGCGCTCAAGGAAGTGGCAGGCGAGATAGAGATGGCCGGAGGCCAAGCGCACACGATCCGCGCGGACGTGACGGTCCAGCCCATCGCAGCGCGCGTCGTCTCGCAGACCGTCGAGCGCTTCGGCGGACTTGACGTGCTCGTCAACGCGGCGGGCCACCTCCTCTCGGGGACAATCGAGACGACGACGCTCGCGGCGTGGGACGCGATGCTGAACGTCAACCTGCGCGCCGTCTTCAACCTGATGCAGCAATCAATCCCGCACCTCGCCGAGCGCAGGGGCAACATCGTCAACGTGTCGAGCGTGACGGGGCTGCGCGCCTTTCCGGGCGTGCTCGCCTACTGCGTCTCGAAGGCGGGCCTGGATCAGTTGACGCGCTGCGCCGCGTTGGAACTGGCCCCGAAAGGCGTGCGCGTCAACGCCGTCAATCCGGGCGTCGTCGTCACCGAGATTCACCGCCGCGGCGGGATGAGTCACAAGGAGTACAAGGCGTTCCTGGAGCGCTCGAAAGAGACGCACCCGCTCGGGCGAGTCGGCCAGCCCTTCGAGATCGCGGAGCTGATTCTCTACCTGGCCTCGGAGCGCGCCTCCTGGGTGACCGGCGCGACCTACTCGATTGACGGCGGCCGCGCGCAGACCTGCGCGCGATAAAAAGCAATGATGAATGAAGAACGACTTCTTTGCGTCTTTGCGCCTCCAGCGTGAAATGGTTTCCTCACGCAAAGGCGCAAAGACGCAAAGATAAAGCTTAAGCTCTTTCTTCCATTCATCATTTCTTCAAATTGGTCGCGAATGTCGCTATACTGGCCGCGGTTTCAGACACCCGATCACGTCCGGCCCGCGCCAGGCCGGAAGGAGCTTTGAGCTTGACCGAAACAAACAAGTGCGGGAACTGCGGGGCGATTGTCCCGGCCGAGAAAGCATTTTGCCCGAATTGCAGCGAGCCGATGGAGCCGGAGGAGGCTCCCGACCGCGACGCGGTGATGAGCAGCGAAATGATGTCCACCATCCGCGACGACCCGGAAAGCTACAAGGAGCTGTTGGAGAAACTCAAACAGGACCGCGCGGCCGCCAGGCAGAACGCCTCCCGCCCTGCGCAGCCGACGCCGCCTCCTCCTGCGCCTCAGGCCGCGCCCCCGGCTCCTCAACCCGTCGCTCCACCCGCTGCTCCATACGCTGCTCCGCCTGTTGCCCCGGCGGCCCCTCCGGCCGCCGCCTACAACTATCCGCCGGCCGCGCCAGGTTACACAGCGCCCAATTACCCTGCGCCCAATTACCCTGCGCCGAATTACCCTGTGCCGCCCGCGAAAAGCAGCAAGCCTTACGTTATTCTCGGCGTCGTCGTCGCGGTGATTATTCTGGTCGTGATTCTTCTCTTCGCTTTCAAGCTCATTTGACGAGGAACGTATGACAAACTACGGCGGCGCTTACCCCCCTCAGGGCTACGCCATCATGCCCAGGGCCAACAGTCAGGCCCTCAAGTGGACGCTCGTCTCGCTCGGCATTCTCTTCGCGCTGCTCGCCGGCGCACTGACGCTCTATATCATCGGCTACGCGACCGGCGCTTCGGGGCTCGCCGTCGGCATGCTCTTCGCCACGCTCCCCGTCCCCATCTACATCCTGCTGATTCTCTGGATAGACCGCTACGAGTCGGAGCCCTTGTGGATGCTGGCGACGGCCTTCTTCTGGGGCGCGACCTTCGCCGCCTTCATCTCGATCATCATCAACTCGCTCGTGGGCAAACTCCTCGCCGACGCGATTGACCCGTTCACGGGCCGCTACTACGCGATGATTCTCTCCGCGCCCGTCGTCGAAGAGTTCTCCAAAGCGCTCGTCCTGTTCGCGCTCTTCTGGTGGAAGAAGGACGAGTTTGACGGCATCCTCGACGGCATCGTCTACGCGGGGATGGTCGGCCTCGGGTTCGCCATGACGGAGAATTTCAAGTACTACGGCGAGGCGGCCATGATGGGCGGCAACACCTTGAGCGGCCTCTTCATCCTGCGCGGCACGATCTCGCCCTTCGCACACCCTTTGTTTACGTCCATGACGGGCATAGGGCTCGGCTGGGCCATCCAGTCGCACAACAAGGCGGTCAAGACCTTGATGCCCGTGCTTGGGCTCTTCGCGGCGATGCTGCTCCACTTCTCCTGGAACCGCTCGGCGATGTCCGGCGCGGTCACCTTCTTCGTCGTCTACGCGCTGGTGATGTTCCCCATCTTCGTCGGGGCCATTATCGCTGTCATCTTCGCACTGCGCCGCGAGGGGCGCATCGTCAGCTATCACCTCTGGAACGACTGCCAGCGCGGGCTCTTCACGCAGCACGAGTATTACAGGCTGTGCACGGTGCGCGGGCGGATGGGCGCGTCCTACAGGGCGCTCACGGGCGGCGGATTCCGTCTCTGGCGCACGCGCATGCTCTACAATCAGTTGGCGAGCGAGCTGGCCTTTCATCGCAGCCGCGTTCACCGCGGGATGATTACGGACCCGCGCGCGGCCCACGAGCGCGAGATGGCTTTCGTCAACCGCCTGGCGGAGCTGCGCAGGCAGCTCGGCCCTTACTGAAAAGTGGTAAAACTTGCTCGCGCGCTTTCAAGGGAATGGCTTATACTGAGGCGTTCTTCGGACTGAGGCTGTCCGCAACAACACTGACCACGTGAAGATTCAACTCTTACCCAGCACGTTCAACGCGGAAGGGCGCGCCACGCAGGAGCAGCGCCTGACATGCTATGTGGTTGACGACCGCGTGGCGATTGACGCCGGAAGCATCGCGCTCTCTTCGACGCCCACGCAGCGCGACACCGTGCGCGACATCATCGTCACGCACCCGCACATGGATCACATCGCGAGCCTCCCCATCTTCATTGACGACCTCTTCGGCTTCCTCAAAAGCCCGATTCGGATTCACGCGACCGAAGAAGTCATAGAGCTTTTGGAGCGCGACGTTTTCAACTGGACCGTCTACCCGCGCTTCTCCGAGTTGAGGAACGAACACGGCCCGGTCATGGAGTACGTGCCGTTCCGCGCGGGCGAAGAGTTCAGGGTCGCGCACCTGACGGTGACGGCCGTCAACGTCAACCACATCGTCCCGACCGTCGGCATGATCGTCACGGACGGCAAGACGACCATCGCCTTCAGCTCCGACACGGCCGAGACCGAAGACTTCTGGAAGCTCGTCAACAGCACCCCGCGCGTTGACGCGCTCCTCATAGAAGCGTCGTTCCCGAACTCTATGGCGAAGCTCGCTGAAGACTCGCGCCACTTCACGCCCGAATCGCTCGGCCGCGAGCTGCGCAAGCTCGACCACAACGGCCTCGACATCCTGACCGTCCACTTGAAACCCGCCTACCGCGAACGAGTCGCGCAGGAACTCAAGGCGCTCGCCATCCCCAACCTGGAGGTCATGGAAATCGGGCGCACCTACGAACTGTGAGACGGCCGCAGCCCCATCATGGGCGGCAGAAGTCTCGGGTAACCGGCTGAGAAAAACCACGAACCGAAGGGCAAAGCAGAAGGGCAAGGAGCCACAAACGACGTCGTCCGCCGAGTTTACCTGTCAAACTGTGCCGAAGTCGGCCATCTCTGTAGTACAGAATAATCATGAAGCTGGCAGGAGCCGTGCCAGTTGAGCTTTCAATCATGAAGGTAAAAACCTCGACGTTGGTGGTGCCAAAAAATCTATAGTTTGCGCCAAATCGTTATACCCATAAAGTTACCGGCTGAATCATACACGGGAGTTACGAGAGACAAAAGCGGTCGGTAACCTGGAATCCAAAGTCGATTCGAATAAAGCCTATGCTCAAAGGTTGGCTGACAGAACCCGCAATTGCCGCTGGAAGCGGCGTACTGGTCAGGAGTCGAGTTATAGCAACTCTTGATTTGCCATCGAAATCGACAATGACCATCGCCTTGACGAGGCCGCCCTCGTTCACGGTTCTGCCCGACGTTGTTCTCCGAGTAGAGGCCGCAGCCGCCGCCCGTGTTGCGCGCGTACAGCCCGACGCCCTGCGCGCTCGAACTAACACCCATCACGCCGACAGCGTTGTTGACGTTCGCCTCTCCGATGACGCCGACGCCGTTCGTCCCCTTGCCCCTGCCGAAGACGCCCGCCTGGGCCGCCGTGTTGGCCGCCGACGACTCGCCGTACACGCCTGAGCCGGTAGTGCCTAAGCCTGTGACACCCGTTACTCCCTGAGCGGCCACACCGACTCCGCTGACACTTTCACCATGCACGCCCTCACCACTATTGCTCTCGCCGAAGACGCCGCGGCTGGCTCCCGCACCCTTGCCCCACACGCCGCGCCCCGACGCGCTCTCGCCGTAAATGGCCGAGACGCCGCTGGCGTTGCTCAAGACATACAGCGGGACGGTCGGGGCGATTGTCCCGATGCCGACGTACCCCTTGTCGTTAATGACCATGTCGTAGAGGGCGGGGCTGGCTGTGGTCGCGGGGTTACTCGCCGTGCGGAAGAAGTAGAGTCCGCCTGTGGTGTGGCCGATGCCCTGCCTCTGGCCGGCGGAGTTCGGACTCCACCCGATAGCAGACCCGTTGGGCAGCGCCACCGCGCCGAGCCAGTTGTTGGAAGTCCAGTTGGGGCCGCTGCCGATGGTCAGGGTGTGACTGGGAGTGACAGTCCCGATGGTGATCCGGCCCGCGCTCTCCGTCATGATGGAATTGCCGACCGTATTCGTGGCCGTGAACTTCGCGATCTTGTTTAATGTACCCTGCCCCGTGACCGATGTTGCCGTCGTCGGCGCAGGTGCCGATGTGGCCTGCGCCGTCGCTCTTTCCTTGCCGTCGCCGCTCGTCACTGCTTCGGTCACCAGCACCTGCTCAATCCTTTTTCTGGGCTTGCCCGCCTGTGTCAGGTAACTCACCATCACCGTGTAAGTGCCGGCGGGTACTCTCCGGCCCTGTGCGTCTTTCATGTTCCAGTCCAGCGGCTGGTCTGAGACCTGACCGCCCTCGAAGATTGTCTCGCCTGACTCAGCAATGACTTCGACCTTTAGCTCGAAGACATCACCCTGAATAGAGACGTGCACCTTGTCAGCCTCGGCTGTCAGGTTGACGCTGTTCAGTTGCGGAGTTTGAGCCTGCACATTGATGACGAGCGCGCAGAAAGTAAGTGTCAGGACGAAACCAAGACGCTGGCATATGGTCATAGCGAGAACCCCTTCTCAAGAGCGTGCATCCGGGAGTGCATCTCAGGATTGGTGTGCTGTGAACTTCAGATTGTCCGAGGAATTTCAGAGAAGCTGAGAAGAGAGTTAGCCACGCTCGATTCAGTTACACTATATGGCCCAGCAGTAAGTTTTGTATAGCACTTCCACCCAGGCAGATGCCGCCCTGCCGGGTTGCGTGTAGGCACATCCAGGTTTGTTAATTGACAAAGCAAGGCCGCCCCCAGGATTGGGAGGCGGCCTTTTAATCCAGCGCCCGTGAGTGGTTTCCTGCATCAGCAAAGCGGGTCTAACTTTTCGCTGATGGTGGGCAGCCCGCTCAGCGCCCTGTCGGCGTTGATCTGCGTGAACTGCACCCACTCCTCCGGCACTTTGTCTTCCGGGAAGATCGCTTCGACGGGACATTCCGGCACGCAGGCGTCGCAGTCTATACACGTCTCCGGGTTGATAACCAGCATATCATCGTCCAGGTGAAATGCCTCCACGGGACAAACCAGAGCGCAGTCCGTGTAGCGGCACTTCACGCAAGGCTCCGCGACAACGTAAGTCATGAAATTTATCTCCTCCGGCAGGTTCACTTGCGGCCGCCAGGCGCAACACCCTCCGGCGCATCGGCCACTCCCCGCCGACGGCGCGCACGCGCTCTGCAACCGCAACTTGTATTTAAGTCCGCGCCTATATTAATCACGAAAGCACGCGATTGAAAAGTCAAAAACAGTAGTCAGTTTTCAGTTTTCAGTTTTCAGTTAAAGAAAAGCGAGCGGCAGGAGTCCGGGAATTTCCGGGTAGAGAATTATAGCTGACTACTGATTACTGAATACTGACTACTTATCATTAAAAGCTATTCGCTTGCGCGCCAGCCCGCCCTCGGGTCGCCGCCGGAGAAGTCGTAGAATTTGAGGTCCGACGCCTTGAGCAGCTTGGTCATGAGTATTATCTGGCCCGTGTGCATGGAGAAATGCTCTACGACGTGGAAGACAGCTTCGAGCACCGTCACGTCGTAGCCCTGAATTCGCCGCTGCTCAAGAACGCCCGCCGGGTCTAGCTGTGCGAGAACGTCGTCCACCTCCGAGAGCGTCTGCCTGACGAGCCGTAGCAACTCTTCGCGCGGAACTACTTCTCGCTGGTCGAACTCAAGCTGGCGCACGCGCCCGTCCTTCGTCTGGCCTACGCCGCTCACGATCCACTGCCGAGCGTTCCCGGCCAGATGCAGGAGCAGGTTGCCTATGCTGTTCGATTCCTGGTTGGCACGCCACCAGATTTCCTCGTCGCTCAGCCGCTCAAGGCAGCGCTCTATCTTCGGCAAATACTCCTCGCCGAGCAATGACCTGGCTTTGACGATGAAGGCTTGTGCGGTGTCGTTCATTAAAAGAATTGCGGGCTGGCTTTATTCGTCCGACAAGGGGCGACGCTTGTGTTTGGCTTTACGCATCGCCGGCCGCGCGCGCTCGTCCGGCTTGGCGTGGCTGAGCGCGTGGCCCGGCGGCGCGAGCGGCTTGCGTATCGAGTCGAACACGGGCCGCGCGGCGCTCTTCTTGCCGCCTTTCTGTCGGGTCTTCTTCAAGGCGCTTCCAAGCTCTCTTTCGCGCTGGTGGCGTGATGCTATGTTTTCCGCCGCGCCGCTGTCAATGTTTTGTCAAGGGCCTTTACCAAAGCTTTACAAAATCGAAGGGCGACCCCGTAAGGTCGCCCTTCGTCTGTGCCCGCCCTTTGCTCGAATTCGTCGGTTGCCCGTCGAAATGGTGCAGCGTCTGCGCTCCGGTTGTGGGAAACTTTTTAGGCTTCGTTCGGCTGCGCAGGGTCCTGGAACAGCGACTGGATGGCGCGCGTCGTCCGCGTCGTCTCTGTCCGGCGCTTCTGCTGGAATTCATTCACCCAGGTCGTCACTGTGTTGACCATGTCACGTGCCGTTTCCTGGGCCGATTTCCTTTGGGGTTGTTCGACCGTACTCTCTTTGCGGTTGCGCTCGTCGCGCTTGATTACTTTTATCGGGGTTTTCTTTGTCATGTCCTTATTACTTTCTTTCCCTGTGTTCGCCTCGGTTATTCCTTTAACGAATTTCCTCTCTGGGAGTTCCTTTTATGTTCGCTAGAACGCCGACGCGCCACCATTCTTGCAAACGCGAGGCCACAATTTTTTAAGAGCCTGGCCGAAGCCACTCCGCGCCCGCTCTCTTCGCCTCATAACTTGTTTAGACGCCGCATCGGGCGACTCGGACCAATAATTTTCCCGAAGGGCGCGGGTTCCGCGGGTGTCAGCCGAACACATCAGTCGTGGCTTCAATGCGTACATTGGAATATGAGTGCCTGTTTGATTTCCGACAGGCGCATAAAGTTGCCTGCGTGCTTTGCAGAATGCCAAACCGCACGCCGCGCTCCCGCGCTTTGCCAAGCCCTCGCGGAGGCCGGGCGCACGCGCGCCACCCACTCACATTCGAAAAACCGCACAATTGCTGGGGGAAATCGCTCTCTCTTACCGAACCACTCTCCGACGCGGAGGCTGGCATATGCGTTGCCCAGGAGCCTTCCGCCATGCGTTTGAGCGAAGCCATCACCATCTATCTTGCGGCGGGCGCGCCCTTCGGTTTCCACTACTTCCTGCGCCGGTGCCGTAGAAGCGCGGGCCGCTTGCGCCCTTTGTACAGGGCCGCGCGCGCGGCGCTGCTCTGGCCCCTGGCCGCCGCGAAACTTCTTCTCGCCCGTCCAGGCACGGACGAACAAGGCACGGCCACCGCGCTTGACGAACAGGCGGCACGGCTCAATGAAAAGATCGGCCGCGCCCAGAGCAAGCTGCTCTCGTCGCTCTACAGACTCGCCGAACTGGCACAACCTTCGCCGGGCGCGGAGGGCGCGAGGATGGAGCGCGTCGTCCGTACAGTCCGCGAAGTTGTGGAGAAATACATAGGACTGACGCTGGCCGTCGCCGAGAGTGACCCGGACGGCCCCTTGGGCCAGCGCGAGCTTGAGCTTTACCGCGTCGCCGGACGCAAAGGGCCGGACCTCTTACTCGCCGGCCGCTGCGTGCGCAGACGCAACGCCTCGCGCCTCGCGTTGCACCAGGCGCGCTCCCGCGTAGAACTCCTGCACGCCCTCGCCGAAATCCGCGAAACCGTCAGCACCGGCGGCGCGCGCAGACAGAACTCAACGGCGATACATCACGCGAGCGTGGCGCTTGTCAGGCTGTACGCCTGCGCCCTCGACCTGCTCTTGCTCCTGGAAGACGAAACGGCGGCGGGCGGTGCTTCAAGACTACTCGACGCGGAGTGCGCGCGTCTCCGCCAATTGGAGGCGACGAAAGAAGGACGCGCCGCGAAGGAGGAAACATGCACAGCATATACAACCCAAATAGTTTTCAACGGCAGCAAGCCCCGGACCGAGAGCTTGAGTTCCAGTTGAACTGGCTGCTCAGAGAAAACGAGCTGGCGGAAAAGCAGGAACGTGCTTTCCGCGACACGCGCGAAGAGGAAGAGCTGCTCCTGATGCGCCGCCCCGTCGCCGCCAGACAGGCGTACGCCACGTTCGGCCTGCTGCTCGGCACTCTTCCTCCTGCGGCCATCTTCCTCAAGTTCTTCGGCGTCCCACTCGTCAGCGATGGCCCCCTCTCTGTCTTCTGTCTGCTCCTCTTCATGAACGTCGCCTGCGCGCTCGCCGGCGCTTTTTTCGGCTCGAAACTGAGCGGCATGGCGTCGGTGGTTGAGCGTGACCACTGGTTTCTGATGTTGATCGAATCGGTGGTTATTGGTTTTATCTGGGGCGTGGCGACGGGCGCGGTCGGCGGTCTCATCGCTTTCGGCGTGGGCGCAATCTTCGGAGCAATTATTGCCGCCGGTGTCGGCATGCTCGCCTTCGGGCTGTTCGTGCCGCTTCACAGGCTGCTCGCACGCGGTGGTATGATTGACGCGCGCCACCTGTGGCCGCTCGCGTGCGGCGTCGTGGCGGTCATCACCGCGCTGATTCTCAATCTCTAAGTAATCAGTAGTCAGTAATCAGTCATCAGCTTTTGCCCTTACTGATTACTGATTACTGACTACTGATTACTGACTACTCCCAATGCTCCTGGCCCTGCTGCTGCTGTCTTTGTTCCTGATCGTGCTGCTCGGCTTCTACGTCTTCGTGGCCGCGCCGCGCAGCCGCACGCACCAGACGTTCGCGGCCTTCGTCGCCTGCCTGGCCCTCTGGACGATCAAGGACATAGCGCTCTGGGGTTTTTACGCGAACGACCGCGCGGCCCCTTTGTGGGCGGGCGCGAGTTTCGTCATCTCGCTCTTTCTGCAATACACGCTCGTCGTCTTCGCCTGGGTCTTTCCCGAAAACAGGCCGGTGCCGTGGCGGCGCGCGCTCGTCATCTTCGCGCCCGGCGCGGTCCTGATTCCGGCCGTGCTGGCCGGGTGGATGTGGGAGAGGGTCGGCTTCACAGGCACGGAGTTCGGCATCAGACTGACGCCGCTCGCCTACGCCTTCGGCCTCTACGCTTACGGCGTGATGGGCTACGGCTTTTACCTGCTCTACACCAAATACCGCCGCTACCGCGGCCAACTGTGGGGCAAGCAGACGGGCGCGATCCTCTGGGCGCTCGCCATCACGGTCGCGCTCAACACGCTCGCCAACAACGTGCTCCCGCTCTTTCAGGTCTACTCGTTCCTGAAAGTCGGCTCGCTCTTCGTCGTCCCCGGCGTGCTCGTCTTCGCTTACGCCATCTCGAACTTCAAGCTCTTCTCGCTCCAATCCGCCCTGGACCAGTTTCGCCTCTTCCCCGTCGCCTACAAGGTCGCGCTCTCGATAGCGGCGGTCGCCGTCCTGAGCTTCACGCTCCTGCAAATCCCTATCGTCTGGTGGAGCTTCAATGAGGGGCCTAGCGTCGAAGCCTGGCGGCGCTATCTAGTCTTCAGCGTCGTCTCGGCGCTTGTGCCAAATTTGATTTTGGTCGCCCTCATCATACGCACCATCTCGCGCCCGGTCAGGCGATTGACCGAGGCGGCCGTGGAGGTCGCGGGCGGGGCTTACGGGACGGAAGTGGCGCTCGAAAGCAACGACGAGATGGGCTTGCTCGCGGCCTCCTTCAACGAGATGAGCCGGAAGATGCGCGCCGACATAGAGCAATTGCGCCGCCTCAACGAGCACTTAATCCGAACCGAAAAGCTTGCCGCCGCCGGCACGCTCGCCGCGGGCGTCGCTCACGAGGTCAACAACCCCTTAGCCTCCATCTCATCGCTCGTGCAGATTCTGCAAACGCGCTCGGCGGGGGACGCGGAGGCAGTCGAGATGCTGCGGCTCATCTCGCAGCAGATCGCGCGCATCACGCAGGTCTTGCGCGACATGATGGATTTTGCACGCACGCGCCCGCCCGAGCGCGCCCCGCTCGACATCAACGCAACCGTCGGCGCGAGCCTGCGTCTCGCCAGCTTCGACAAAGGCTTTCAGCGCCTGCGCGTGACGAGCGTGCCTGCGCCAGAAGCGCCCGCGATTCAAGCGGACGCGGGCCAGCTTCAGCAGGTATTTCTCAATCTCCTCTTGAACGCGCGCGACGCTATGCCCGACGGCGGCGAGCTTCAAGTCGAAACGCGCTACGACCAAACGGCAGGCGAGGTGAGCGTCGAGATTAAAGACACAGGCTCAGGCATTGCGTCCGAACACCGCGCGCACGTCTTCGACCCGTTCTTTACGACGAAACCTGCTGGCTCAGGCACAGGGCTCGGCCTCGCCGTCTGCTACGGCATCGTCACGGCGCACGGCGGGCGAATAGACATTTCGCCGAACGACGGGCGGGGCACCCGCGTACGCGTCGCGCTGCCCGTCAAGGAGTTTCACGCAAAGGCGCAAAGTCGCAAAGAAGACCGCGAAGACGTTGAGTGACTGTTCATCTTGCGTGCTTTCTTTGCGACTTTGCGTCTTTGCGTGAAACTTACTTTCCGACTAATCTAACCGGACATGAAAACTTCACCGCTCATCCTGATCGCCGAAGACGAAGACCTGATGCGTGCCATCCTGACGCGCCTGCTTGAAGAGGCTGGCTACCGCGTTGCGGCCGCCGCGAGCGCCGAGGAAGCGCTTGAGCGTTTCGCCGCCGAAGAGGTCGCCGTCACGCTCACAGACATACGCATGGCCGGGATGGACGGCCTCGCGCTCCTCGACCACCTCAAGAGCGTTGACCCGGAAGCGCTCGTCATAGTGATGACCGCCTACTCGTCCGTTGACTCCGCGGTCGCGGCGCTGCGCAAGGGCGCTTACGATTACGTCACGAAGCCTTTCGTCAACGAAGACCTTTTGCAGTCCGTCAAGAACGCCCTGCGTCAGCGCGAGCTTTTCCGCGAGAACCGTCACCTGCGCCGCGAACTGGACCGCCGCTACAGTTTTTCAGAAATCATAGGAACCTCCACGGCCTTACAAGCTGTCTTCCGCCTCGTCGAGAAGGTCGCCCCGACGAGCACTAACATCTTGATTCAGGGCGAGAGCGGCACGGGCAAAGAGCTGATCGCCCGCGCCATTCATCACAACAGCCCGCGCGCGGAGCGCCCCTTCGTCGCCGTCAACTGCGGCGCGATTCCAGAGACCCTGCTCGAAAGTGAACTCTTCGGCCACACGAAGGGCGCGTTCACGGGGGCCGTGACGAACAAGCTCGGCCTCTTCCGCTCGGCCGAAGGTGGCACAGTTTTCCTTGACGAAGTCGGCGAGATTTCCGCCGCGATGCAGGTGAGACTGTTGCGCGCGTTGCAAGAGCACGAAGTCACGCCCCTCGGCTCAAGCGCCGCCGTACAGTTCGACGCGCGCATCATCTGCGCGACCAACCGCGAGTTGGAGAAGGAAGTTTCCGAAGGGCGCTTCCGCGAAGACCTCTTCTACCGTCTCAACGTGATAGAGCTTTACCTGCCCCCTCTGCGCGAGCGGCGCGAGGACATCCCGCTCCTGGCCCGCAGCTTCATCACGCGCACGGCCCGCGAGCAGCAGCGCGAGGAGAAGCCAATCGAGCCCACCGCGCTCTCCGCCCTGATTAACTACCACTGGCCCGGCAACGTCCGCGAGCTACAGAACGCGATAGAACGCGCCTTCACCCTGAGCAACGACGCAATTGACCTCGACAGCCTCCCGCCCCGCGTCCGCGACGCCGCCAGCCCAACACCCATGCGCGACCCCGACGGCCTCCGCCCCACCCTCGAAGAGATCGAACGCCGCCACATCTTCGAGACCCTGTCCGCCGTCAACCAGGACAAGGCCCGCGCCGCCAACATCCTCGGCATAGACCTCTCGACGCTCTACCGCAAACTGAAACGCTACGACGCGGTTTAGTTCATCACTTTAGGCTAATAGTCAGGGAGTATATTATTTAGTCAAGCTCTTGTAGAGTTGAATGATATTAGGAGTAAAACACGTCAATGCCAATCTTCGAGATTTCAAGTAAACGCCTCACTCCCGTAGAGCAAATAAATTTCACACTCGAAAAAGAGCTTCAATCTCTGATTGAGTCTAATCTTGGCCCTGTCTTTAATTGCCGCCTTGTAGCTTCTGAATTTTCCACTGGAGCGCAACATGCGGGCCGTATTGATACGCTGGCGCTTTCTGAAGATAACAACCCAGTAATCATCGAATACAAGAAGGTCGAATCTTCTGAGCTTATTAACCAGAGCTTATTCTACCTGTCTTGGATTCATGACCATCGTGGGGATTTCAACATCGCTGTTCAAAAGTCACTCGGTAATAACGTTGAAGTTGATTGGTCTGCTGTTCGCGTCATTTGTTTGGCGCCCAATTATAGAAAGTATGATCTGTATGCCGTGCAAGTGATGGGGGCAAATATAGAGCTGTGGAGATACAGGCTTTTTAAGAACGATATTCTGTATTTGGAAGAAGTATTCCAAAAAGCGGTAGCAACTTCTCCTGAAATGCCTGCGAGCGACAAGAATCCGGTAATGGTGGCTGCGGGCAAAAAAGCAGCGATTAGCAAGGCAACAGGAGTCTATACATTTGAGCAGCATATCAAAGGCAAATCTGAAAAGATTAAGGAAATGGTATTCGATATCAAGGAATTCATCATGAATCTGGATTCCGCGATGGAGGAAGTGCCTAAGAAATTCTATGTGGCTTATAAGATTTCCCAGAACATTGTGTGCATGGAAGTGAAGACCCGGAAAATTACTCTTTATCTGAAGCTAAATCCTAAAGAACTAAAGGGCCTACCCAAAATTGCTAGGGATGTGTCAGACATCGGCCACTATGGCACCGGGGATTTAGAGCTAACAGTAGATTCTGACGAAAATATTGAAATTGCAAAGGAGTACATCACTTTGGCATATAGAAAAGTGGGAGGTTAAAAGCCAGCGTTAAGCCGTCGCGCGTGGGAACCGGCGACGCGCCTTTCATCGTCATAAGGACTTCCAGATGAAGTTGGATCGGAGAGTAATAATCTTGTGCGCCATCATCGGCTGCGCGTCAGCGTACGTCGCGAGGGCGCAGGGAGAGCGGCCCGCGCCGAATAATTCGTTCCCGCAGTGGTCGCACGACGGGAGGAGAATCGTGTTCACGTCGGACCGCGATGGCGACCTTGAGCTTTATGTGATGAACGCGGACGGCTCGAACGTCAAAAGCTACGATTGACGATTCGTGCGGCGCACAGAGTCCGTAGCCTCAAAGAAGTCTAGTCTGACTTCTCGTCAGTGTTGATTCAATCTCTCCAGGCTCTCGTAAAAGAGAATGGCCGTCTCTATTACGCGGTCGTAATCCTGATCCTGCACACCGGCGTTCAAGTAGGAGGAGACGGTGAGCCATCCGCGCTCGCGGCTCAAGGTTGGAAAGCCGTGAGGTCTACCGAAGTGGATTCTCAGGTAAGCTTTCTCCAACTCTAAAAGTTTAGTCCGAATCTCAGGTGTCAAGACGCGCTCGACGAATGAAAGGTCGTCGCCCGACACGACGTAAGTCTCGCCGAACTCTTGCTCGAAGAGTTCCAGCCTGGAGCCCGCGAGGAGCGCCGGGCGTAAGAACAACTCTTTCCAATAATAGATTCCGAACTTCTGGTCGGTGAACGCTTCTGTCCTGAAGGTTGCGTAGGCGTGCGAGTCAGCGCCGTCATCGTCTTTGACGAAAGAGACCTTTATCTCGACTGCCATGTGCGGGATAGTGAGCACCCGGCCGAACAGCGCGCCGCTGCGCTTCACTGCCTGCCGGCCCAGGCAGTCCACTATGGCCTGGTCATGCGCGCTCTCGGCCGAGCCGAAGAAGAGCATATTGATGACCCACCCGAGGATGCTTATGCAGCCAACTATCAGGATGTACACCCAAACATCCATCGTCGCGTAAGCTCCGGCTTAGTGACCACACGTCTACTCTGGCGAAGGCATTTTCATGATTTGGGCGACGAGCGGGACGGCGAGCTTTCGTTTGCCGCTCGTGACTTCCAGGGTTTCGGGAATTGGCACAGCGGGCTTGCGCGCGAAGAGGGCGACGACGGCGAAGCTCTTTTCTCCGCGCCTCTCGATCTCGTACACCGCGATGGAGTGTGCGCCGAGCCGCCTGAGAAAATCCGAGTGCTCGGCGCGCGCGCGGTTCGCCTCTTTCTCGCTCGCCATGACGATTACTTCTCCTCGCGCCGCCGGACGACGAGCGTGACGCCGAGGGCCTTCAATACCTCGCCGATGGGGTTGAAGATACTGCTGCCGCTCGCCTCACCATCCGGCTCAGAGCCGGAGAAGTGCAGGCCGACGGCCTTGCCCGTCTCCTTGTCAATGACGAGCGCGCCCGAGTCGCCCGCCTGCGTGTAGCGCGTGCAGAGCACCTGGTCAATGAAACCTATCTCGCCGACGCCCGGGTAGAAGACGACCGTGCGGAAGTTCACGTCGAGGATGCGCCCGCTCGTGCGCCCGGTCGTCCGCCCGACCTTCGTCACGTTCATCCCGCGCTGCGGCTTGATTCTTCCCGCGGGCAGTCCCACCCACTTAATCTCTTCCTTGATTTGGGCCAAACGCGCTTCGACCGGTTCCGCAATCGCGCAGTCCACGCGGTTCACGAAATCTCCGCCGGCCTCGAACTTCACGAAGTCCGCGAGCCTCGCCACCAGGTCGTCCGGCTCCGCGCCGCCGTCGTGCCTGCCCGGATAAAGGATGGCGTCGCCTTTGGCGGCCGTGCCGCTCGCGGCGAGGACGTGGCTGTTGCTGAGCATCATCAGACGGCCGTCCTTTTTGACGAACGCGCCGAGCGTCCCGGCCTCAACGCTTACGTGCGCGACGCTGTTGCCGGGCTGTATGGGATTGCGGACGGCATTGACTTCAAGCCGTATGCGGCCGATGGCCTTCACGTCCGTAGGGATGGCGCGCGGGCCTCCGACCGCCTCGGGCAGCGCGGGCGGGACGGCCTCGTCCGCGCGCAACTCTCCGAGCGGAATCTTCCGAGCGACGTAGAACGTCAGTGCCAGCCGGCCCGTCGGCCGCCCTTCAGACTCCTTCTCGCTGATGCCGACGGCGACCACGTTTTCCGAGTCAACGACTCGCCTGAGATTGTCCACGTGTTCGCTCTCCTCGCCGCGTATGAACGAGCGAGTGTCGAGGCGGGGAGGCGCGACGGTCAGGAGGTCCAGCGCGCGCAGGATGTCTTTTTCCGAAGCCATAATTTTAAGGGATGAGGGATGAGGGATGAGGGATGAAAGGGGTTGAATGAATGACTCAATTGAGCGTTGGCTCAGCCGGGATTTTCATTCATCCCTCATCCCTCATCCCTCATCCCTTTCTCAGTGGTTGGCGTTCCATTCTTTAGGCACGAACTCGACGGCGATGACCTCGCCGTCCGATTGGCCGGCGGGCCGCTTCAGCGGGCGGTAGGTGACGAGGACGGGGCTCTCGGGCGTGGGGTCGCCGCACGTCATCTGCCCGCGGACCTCGGCCGTGTAGGTGACGAAGCGTATGTTGCTTAACGAGTCGCTGCGCAGTTGAAGCGTGCGCCCTTCGGATTCGATGACGAGCAGGACGCCGCGCTCGTCACACTCGAAGCGCACGAGCAGGCCGCACGCCTGCTGCCCGCGAAACGTAGCTTCTTCAACTGTGCCCCTGGCTGCGGCGCGTCGCACGGCTGAAGGCTGACGCCGGGCGGCGGAGCCTCTTCGCGTGCGGCGGCCTCCGCTATCTGTTTATCCAACTCGCGAACGCGCGCCAGATATTCCTCTCGCGCCGCCGCCGCGGCGAGCAGCGTCCGAGCCTGCCCGCGCACAACCGGGCCGCAGCCCGCGCCGCCCCTCGCGAGCGGCCCCAGGATACCGCGCGCCGTCTCGAACTCCTCGCGCCGCAGGTGAATTTGTGCCAGAAGCAGCGCGTACTCGCGCCTGCGGGGTGAAAGCTCCATCGCGCGCGTGAGAAGATTGATTGACTCGTCAAGCCGCTCGTCCCTCACCAGGTTGATGAAGGCGAGCAGGCGGTGGGCTTCGGCAAAATTCGGGTTGAGCTGAATCACCTTCTCCAATTCGGCACGCATGCGGCTGGCCGTCTGGTCGCCGTAGAAGGTCTCTACAAAAGTGTCCGACGCGGAGCCCTGGCGGCTGAGCGCGTAGGCGCGGTAGTAGTAAACCAGATAGCTACTTTGCGCGCCCGCGGCGTCTTCGCGGTCGAGGAGTTTTCCGGCCTCCTCGAAATCGTTCTGCCTGACGCGCAGCACGGCGAGCGCCGCGCGCGCGACGGCGAGCCGCGGGTCAAGCTCCGTTGCTTTTTCCAGACGCGCGGCCGCCTCTTCCAACCTGTTCGTGTGCAGGAGTAGGTCGCCCAGGTAGAACTGCTCCTCGGCCTCAGTCAAAGCCCCTGTGCGCGCCTGCCGGTCGGCTTCGAGGCGGCGGTCGAAAGTGAACACCTGCGGCCTGTACTTGCCCAGGCGGATGTAAGCGCGCAGCTCACTCTCCAGAGCGGCGAAGTCCGTCTGGAAAGCCTGCCGGAAGGCGTCCTCCGTTTTCACGCCCTGTGCCAATAATTCAAGGAAGACGGAAAGCTGCGCGCGGCGCGGGCCGCTGAGCAGGTAATGTACGAAGGCCCAGGACTGCGAGTAGAAGACGGCGCGCTTCGCCTGCTCCTTGTAAAAGGGCGACTCGTCGTCCACGCCGAGAAGCGTTTCGAGCGGCATCAGCTCGCGCTCCCTGAGCGTCTTGACACGAAAGCCCACGGGCCGGCCGAGCGTCACGCGCCGGTCGCCGTCGGAGGTTTCAAACGTGCTGTAGTATTCGGCCAACCCCTCGTTGAACCAGAGCGGCACGCTGCCGTAGCCGTTGCGGATGAGCAGGTGTGCGTACTCGTGGAAGGCCAACTCGTCGGCGGCCCGCGCGTAGCGGCGGTCGAGCGAGAGCGTTATGTAGTCAACGTCCGTGCCGGACTGGAAGAAGCCGGAGACGCCCGCCGGGCGGCCGTGGAAGACGGGCTCGAACTGGTTGTAAGACGAGTCGTCCTTGAAGACGACGACGGTCAGCGGCACGCTTGAATCGAAGTGGTTGGCGGGGAGCAGCCGCAGGAAGGCTTCGCGAAACTGTTCGAGGTGCGCGGCGACCCTCAGCATGTCGCGCGCGTCCGCGTCGCCGACGAGTAGAAAATTTCTGGACTGGACGCTAGACCAGCGCGCGGGGGCCGCAGTGTCGCGGTCGCCCGCGCAAACGGCACACGCCAGCAGCAGCAGACACAAGACGGCTGCCAGGGGGCGGGCAAAGCGTTTCGCTGATCGGCTTTTCATTGGGGGAAAGCCGTAAATCGTAAATCGTAAATCGGAGAACGTTTTTTCGATTTACGATTCACGATTTACGATTTACGAATATTTACTTATTGAACATGCCGCCGATGCCGCCGATGATGTCGCCGGCTTTGTCAACGATGGTGCCGCCGGCGTGTGAGAGGGCGTTTTCCACCTGGCCGGCTATCGGGCCGGGCAGCCGCTCTTTCAAAAAGCCGACGACCGTGTCAATCGCCGTCTTGGCCTTGTCTTCCGACAGCCCGGTTCTCTCCGAAACTCTTTTCACCAGTTCTTCCATAATCGAAGCTCTCCTTCGTGAGAATTTCCAAAAGACCTTGGACGCGTCCGGCGCGAGGAGTTCTCCCCTGCTGGTTAAATGAAGACGACCGACTGCGAGTTGGGAATCTCGAAGCGCTTGCGACAACTCCTGCAAGCGAGCATGTCGTCAATTCGGACCATGTAGTCGCGCGACTTGGCGAAGCGTGCGCGGTCCTGCTCGTTGGCCCCGCGCGGCGGCGCATTCTTCTTCGTTCGCCGCAGCCACCGCACGTCGTACTCCGCGCGCTGGCGGCAGTGCGGGCAACTGAACGTCGCGCGCTTAGTCTCCTGCTGCTCGTTGAAAAAATCTCTCTCGTTCATAATGTAAATGCAGCATTCAGGAGCCAGAATCCAGAATCCAGAATGAAAGGCTCTCGACTGCTTTCGGTTTTCATTCTGGCTCCTGGATTCCTGAATTCTGAATTCTGCTTTATCCCTTCTGACTTCCGGCTTCTGACTTCTGACTTCTGTTCCTGTGATGCAAGACGATGCCCAGGCCGATCATGCCGTTGACGAGCATGACAAGGTTCGTTACGACGAAGACCCAGTTGGAGACGAGCCAACTGTAAATCAGGAAGCCCAGGGAGGCGGCCATCTGGCCTATGAAAAGCCACTTCGAGACGTTCTCGCTTGAGCCTTCCTGCCACTGCTTGTAAATCTGCTTCCCGATGGTCAGCACTAAGATGAAAGAGCTAACCCAGCCGACCAGTTCCGTCTTGTTCATCCCGCTTGCTCGATCAGGCGCTTAACGGTCGCCATGAAACTTTCCGGGTTGATCGGCTTCGGCTCGTAGGCGGTCGCGCCCTGGCCCAGAGCGAAGGTGGCGCTGCCGCTGCCGAAGCCCGTCGTCACGAGAATCGGCGTGTCTTTCAACTCCGGCGTGTCCCGCACGCGCCGCACGAGGTGGACGCCGTCGGCCGCGGGCATCTTGATGTCCGTGATAATCAGGTCGGGCCGCGCCCTCACTGCCTCGTCGTAACCCTGTATCCCGTCCTCGGCCGTCAGGACGCTATAACCGCGCATGTCCAGCGCCATGCGCATCAACTCGCGCGCCACCTCATCATCCTCTATGACCAGAATAGTTTTCATCAGAATACAGGAGTCAGGAGTCAGGAGTCAGAATAAAGGGCGGTGACCAGTCTTGGGCTTTCTTTTATTCTGACTTCTGACTCCTGACTTCTGACTCCTGCTCTTCGCATAGCCCGCGGAGGTAGCGAAAGCTGTAGATGCCTGTCTCGTGGCCGTCGCTCCAACGGAAGTTCAGCGCGTAGCGCCCGACGACCGCGATGTCGTTGATCGAGAGTTCGTCCGAGACGGCTGCGGGCTGTAAGACTCTTTCGCCCGTCCACTCGTTGACGCATTGCGCGCAGGGGCAGGCGCGTCTGAGTTCGGGTGCGGTGAAACGGCACTCGCGCCCGTCGGCCCAGGTGATCCTGAGCCCCGCGTCTCCCTCCTGCATGATCTCGCGCGGCTCGACCGAAGGCCCGCGCCGCTCCATCACGTCGCTCATCAGACGGCCCCCGTCCGGCGCGAGAGCCGCTTCTTATTCATTCTGGCGCACGGCCTCCTCGACCGCGCCCGCAGTGATGTTGTAATGCGAGGCGGACCAGACGGCCTGGCCGTTGCGGAGCACGATGGCCTGCGGCGACTCGTGGCGCACCCCCGTGCGCGACTCTATCTCGCCCGAGAGGTCGCGCGCGCGCTGCACGACGACGAGCGAAACGTCGCGCTCGACCTGCGACATCTGATTGTAAGCGAAGCTGCTGATAGGACACGTGGAGCTGTGCTTGAACACGACGACGGGCGCGTCGTGCGAGCGCGCCAGAAGCTGCTCCAAAGCCTGCTTGTCAGTTATCTGCGTAAAATGATCTCCCATGAGAGCCACCCGCGAACCGTTTACCAAATTTTGAGCCGAAGGGGACGCGTTTGATATTAGCCTAAATCACTGAACTATTCTATCCCTCATCAACGCCACGTTCAGCGCCGTGAAAGGCTCGCCCTCGAAGATGAAGTGTCTCATCTTTACCCCGCCTTTGCGAAGGTACTCTGTCACGTTCATCCAGCGAATCTGCCCATCGGAGGCACGGTGAACCAGCATCACCGGGTACTGGCTGGATTGCCAATATTCGGCTTGGCGTGGGTTCTTGATGGCGAAGAATTCTTCCATATCAAGCTGCCTGCGTATGTAGAGGTAATAATCGTTGGGCTTGAGTTGAAGGTAAACGCGCCTGCCGCTCGGCTCGCCCCTGTCGTTCTTGAACTCTATCTCGCCGTCGATGCCCCAGTCAGAGTTAGCTACGGGGCGGAAGATTTGCCCGGCCTCGCCGGCGGTGGAGAAGGCGTGGCCGACAAGGATTAATTCAAGGCTCTCGTTGTCCAGCTTGATCTGAGCCTGCGCGTCCATCTCCTGCACGGCGCGCAGGAATTTGTCCGAAGCAAATTTCTCTTCGATCATGTCAATCAGTTGCACGCGCTCCTCGCACGCGCCGCAAACGATGTCTTTGTCTCCCCTCTCAAGGCGCAGCTTGATCGCCTTGCGATTCTCAAGCGGCGTGTCGCAGTGCGTGCAGACGTAGGAGCGTACGCGCGTCACGTCCCTGGCACGTTTTCTGAGGTGCTCGTGGACGTACTTGATGAAAGAGACCTGCGTGTCCACGTGGACTTGTTTCTCGAAGTAGACCTGAATCTCGGCCGCGGCCTCGCTCTTCTTAATCATTTGCAGGCCGACGCGGCGCTCCCCGAGCGTCTTGAAGTCTGCGGCGTACTTCCAGAGCTGATCCTTCTGGAAGTCGTTGGTGTAGTGCAGGCGCACGACGAGCGTCGCGTAGATTTCGTCGAGCACGCCGGAGAAGCCGTAGGTGACGCAGACGTTCGGGTGCTCCTCGATTTCGGGCCGGTCCTGTTTGAAGTAGGAGGGGAAGACGAGTTGCGTGCCTTCGGGTGTCTCTTCGCGTATGCAGAGCGAGCGATTGACGAAAGTCTCGACCATCGCGCGCAGGAGGATTTTTTCGTCCGCTTCGGAGAGACGCTTCATGTCTTCGGGGAAAGCGATTTTCGCTTCGAGCACGTCGCGTTCGGAGACGCAGCCTATGTCCTCGGAGTTATCCCGCGCGCACCGCACGACCGCGGAGGCATAGTTGTTGATCTGCTCCGGCTGCAAGAGAACGAAGTCGCCGAAGTCGAGCATCCGAATCAACCCCTGCCCGGCGAGCAGGCCGACGACGGCGCGCAGGTCTTTCTCTTCGATAGCTTCCCCCTGCAATTCGAGTTGCAGACGCTGGCGAAGCTCCGAGAGCCGTATGAGCACGATTCCCTCTTGCTTGGTGCCGAGAATCGAATCCTTCAGCGTCTTGAAGAGCCGCGAGGTGGCCGTCCAGGGAAGACGTTCCCAGGGGATGTGCTCGGCAATCGCCGACATGAGTTCTGCGCGGCCCTGACCCGTTTTGGCGGAAGTTGGCAGAAAGCCGCTGTAGCCGCGAGCCTCGATGTATCTTTTAATCTTGTCGCTACTGACCGTGATGCCGCCCCGGTCGTACCGGCACGCGACCAGGAGCTTCGCCGGGTCGTGCTTGACCGCCGCGCCGAGCGCCTTCTCCCAATGCTCAAGACTCTCGAACGGGTTATCACGCTGCGGGTCAATCACCATCAACGCCAGCGCCGTCTCGTCCATGTAAAGCTGGTGCGTCAGACGATAATCCGGCTGCCCCGCGAAATCCCACAGCCACACCTCCCGCTCAATCTCCGAACTCTCCGCCTCCGGCAGATTCAACTTCCACACGTTCATCCCGTGCGTCGAATCCGTCACCTCCCACCTGTCCTCCACCAACCGAATCGCCATCCCCGTCTTCCCCACCCCCGACTCGCCCACCAAAACCACTTTCGCATTCGTGTAGCGCGCGGAGGGGGAAGGCTCAGCCCTCACAGCTACCGCTGGCAGATGCCACACTCTCAGCGAATGGTCATACGACCCTGATACTATCCTCTTCCCGTCAGGTGTCATAGCAACTACAGAGACAGTAGCGGTGTGCCCCTCGAATGTTGCAAGGCATTCGCCAGATTCCAAATCCCATACCTTTAGAGTCTTGTCTCCCGAACCTGATACTACCCTTCTCCCATCAGGTGTTATAACTACTCCCAGAACCCTATCAGTGTGCCCCTCGAATGTTGCAAGGCATTCGCCAGATTCCAAATCCCATACCTTTAGAGTCTTGTCTCTCGAACTTGACAAGATATTCTTACCGTCTGGTGCTATTGCTACTCCCATAACCCAATCAGTATGCCCCCGGAACGTGCTCAGATATTTGCCAGACTCCAAGTCCCACGCGCGCACGGTGCTGTCAGCCGAACCTGAAACCGCAATCTTCCCGTCCAGCGTTACCGCGACCGCCCACTCTCTAATTGAAAATGCATGCCCTGTAAACGTGCTCAGACATTTGCCAGACTCCAAGTCCCACGCGCGCACGGTGCTGTCAGCCGAACCTGATACAGCTTTCTTTCCATCGGGAGTTACCGCGACTCCGCCGATCCAGTTAGTGTGCCCCTCGAATGTTGCAAGGCATTCGCCAGATTCCAAATCCCATACCTTTAGAGTCTTGTCTCCCGAACCTGATACTACCTTCCCTCCGTCGGGTGTTACAGCCACCCCATAGACAGCCTCAGTGTGCCCCTCGAATGTTGCAAGGCATTCGCCAGATTCCAAATCCCATACCTTTAGAGTCTTGTCTCCCGAACCTGATACTACCTTCCCTCCGTCGGGTGTTACAGCCACCCCATAGACAGAGTTAGTATGACCCTTTAGCACTAGAGTCTCTTGAGCCGTGCGCTTCGCTTTTGGCTTTTTTCTAGCAGGGGTTTTAACTGTTGCTTCTTCAGCAGAGCGGCAAGCGGTCAGCAGAGTTTCGTAGGATTCGTCGGCTCTTTGTCGCCAGTCTATGTGGGCGAATTGGGCGATGATGTCGGGTGGGTTGCAGTCTTCAATTAAAACTGGGATGAAGCTGCGGCGGGAGTTGGTGGGGTCGCGGAAGAGCATGGTTTGATGCTCAAGCGTACCCCACTGGGAGGAGAAATAAGATTTGGACATGGCGAGGATGAGCGTGCGTGAGCTTTCCAGACCGCGCTGGATTTTGAGGCCGATGAGATCGCCGGGGCGAATCTCCCAGTCGTCGAGCCAGACACGCAGCCCATCCCTCTTCAGCCGCTCGGCCAACTCGCGGACGACCGGCTTGTCCTTCGAACTATGACTGATGAGAACGTCGTATTCGAAAGTCTCGCTCATGAAAGTTGGCCGGGCTCTTTGGTCGAGCCCGGCTTAGCTTACCGCCACTCGCCGACGAGGACGAAGGGCGACCAGTAGAACGGCGCGGCGTACTTCTTGCCGTCAATCATGGCTATCTGCGCGGCGCGCATCGAAGCCGACGGTGAAGCATCAGGCGTAGCCAAGAGACGCTTGTAGAAGTCCGTCATCAGGTCCGCAGTGGATTTGTCCGCGACAGACCAGAGCGAGACGCCGACCGTGGGTGCGCCCGCGTACATGAAGGCGCGCGTCAAGCCGATCACACCTTCGCCGCGCTTCTCCTTGCCCAGGCCCGTCTCGCAGGCCGAGAGCATGACGAGGGGCGAGCCGAGGTTGAGATTGAAAATCTCGTCCGTGCGGACGAAGCCGTCGCCCGTCTTGTTGCCGACGAGCGAGAGGACGACGCCCGTGAACTGCGGGCGCTCGGCGTTCAAGAGGCCGTGCGTGGCGATGTGCACGACGCGGTACTTCTTCAAGTCCATCGTCGCGACCTTACCCTCGTTGGCTTCGAGGTCGAGCCAAACGTCGGCCGTCCCGCCGCTGGCCTTGGCGAGTGCCGAAATCTGCTGCGCCTCGACGCGCGTCCCGTTGAGCCGCGCGAGTTGCAGCCCCGTCGCGGGCGCGCTTGCCCCCGCAGGCGCGGCCACGTCCGTCACCGCGCTCGACAAACTCAGCCCGCGCGTGTCTGCGCCAGCCTGTGCTGAAGCCCCGGCAGCGCCCTTAGCGCGCGGGTCGCTTGAGTTGAACACGGGGTCAGCGACGATCAGCATGTTCTTGCCCGCCGGCTTCGCGGACTGCTGCCGTATGACGGCGATGACGGATGCCGAAGGCGCGTAGACGACCTCATTGGTCTTGACGAGATAGGCCAGGCTCGGGTAATCGGTCGGCCCCGTGGCCGTGACCAGCGCCTCGAAGGGGACGTAGTTGAGGCCGCCGTCTGCGACGACCAGGATACGCTTGTCGCCAACGATCTTCATGGCGGGCTCGACCGCGGTCTTGTAGAGCGCGTTCGACGTCGTGGCGAACGAGGCGGCCGGGCCAGCGTTGGTTGGGTCCGTCGTCAGGCTCAGGCCGCGCGTGGCCTCCGCCACGTCAATGCCCGCGATGCGGCGCTGAAGTTTCGCCGGAATCAATTCCGCGCGCAGCGCCTGCGCCTGGCTGTCAACCGCCGAGCGTGCAGGCAGCTTGAAGAGCGCGACGCTCGAAGGCGTCACCGCCCACAAGTACGAAGCGTCAGCACCCAGGCTGTATTCCAGAAGCGCAGTCTTGTCGTCCAAAACTTTCTGCTGGACTTCCTGAAGCGACAAAGGCTGCGGCGCCGTCAGCGACGCGTACTTGGGACTCGCTGCGCGAATCTGGTTTTCGATGTTGTCGTACTCGACCGACAAAGTCTCAAGCTCTGTTTCAAGTTTTTCCGTGCTCGGCTTGTCTTTGTCTTCGCCCTCGGCGACAGACACGCCCGTCAACTCCTGCGCGATCTCCTGCTGGCGGTCGAGGTTGTCCTGCTTCTTCTTGAGCAACTCCGGCGGCACGCCCGCCGTGATGTCCGCGCCCGACTCGCCCAGCATGTCCAGCAGCGAGCGTGCGCGCCCCTGCTCCGCGATCTTGAAGGCTTCGGCGGCGTAAGTCAGCGCCTGACCTTCGAGCGGTGCTCCCGGCGTCGGCGCGACAATCAGGGCCATCTCCGCCAGCGCGCTCGAAGTCTCGTCATAGACATCTTTCGTCGTCGCGAGGAAGGTCGTGCGCGATTCGTCCGCGCGCAAGCTTCCTGCGCGAATCGTCTCGATAGTGCCGAGCGCTTCACGATAAGAAGCGACCGCCTCTTCCCTGCCCTTGATGGATTTCTTAGGGTCTTTGTCCTGCGCGGCCGTCATCCAACGCGCGCGGCCCAGGCCCCTTTGCGCGGGCCACATCAAATCTAAACGCTTGTCGGCGCGCGCGCCCTTTACTGATTCGTCGTAGAACTTGATAGCGTCCTTCAAACGGTTCTGCTTGAGCGCGATGTCGCCGAGGCTCGTACGCGCGGCGGCGCGGACTCTTCGCGACTGGCCGAACTTGCCGATAATCGGCATCCCGGCAGACGAGAGCGCCGCGTCGAAGTGTGTGCGCGAGCCGTCCATGTTGCCGTTGTAGTAGTCTATGCGGCCGACGCCGATCTCGTGCGTCGAATAGAGAATGCTTTGGCGGTAAAGCTCAATCGCCCCTTTGACCGCGCCCGCTGCGGCAACGGCCGCGTCGGCCCCGCTCGTCGGGACGCTGCCGCGAAGCCCGCCCAAGCCACCGCCGCCGAGAATCCCGCCGACGCTGGGCTTTTTCACCACGCCGCCCGTCAGCTTCGACGGGTCAGGCTTGACGACCTGCATCTGGCTGTAAGCCGCGGACGCCTCGGACACCTTGCCCGCGCGGTAGTTGGCTTCGCCGACTTTGGCGAGCATCAGC
This sequence comes from uncultured Acidobacteriota bacterium, assembly GCA_963711585.1. Lineage (GTDB taxonomy): Bacteria > Acidobacteriota > Blastocatellia > Pyrinomonadales > Pyrinomonadaceae > QHXM01. Next base: position 833,932 of record CAVQEU010000009.1, read on the forward strand.
TTGGCGTTGTAAGTGTTGTCGGGCATGCCGAGCACGGTCTCGACGCCGCTTTGCTGCCCCGCGGCTTGATTGAAGGCTTCATGCGCGTCCTGGTAATACTTGACGGCGACAGCGTACTGGCCCTGCCTCATGTAGAGGTCGCCGAGCGCGTCGTTTGAGGCGGCCACGCCCTTGTTGTTTCCGGCCTGCTTGAAGCCGTTGAGCGCCGTTTGAAGTTGTGCCAACGCCTGGTCGGCCTTGCCGCGCTTCAAGAGGGCGCGGCCCTGCTTGAGCGCCTGGCCGGGACCGCCCTGCGGGGCAGCGGGCTGAGTGGCCGCGCCATTCGCCGGACTTTCGGCGCGGGCGCTGTTGACGAACGGATTGCCGGGAACGATTGTCGAGATTAATGAAAGGGAGAGAAGGTAAGACAGGGATTTTGATTTGTGCTTCATGGGCGTTCTCCGGGGAAAAAGCAGGAGTCAGGAGTCAGGAGTCAGAAGTCAGAAGGAAAGGCTGAGAATTGCTGTCACAGCTTTTCTTTTCTTCTGACTCCTGACTCCTGACTCCTTGACTCCTATCTGTGTATCAGGTCAACCGCCGTAATGAGAATCGGCAGGTTGGAGGAAGCGTTCATGCGTATGACGGACGGCTCGGGCGCGGTCTGCTCCAGGCCGATGCCGCGCGTGACGGCCACTTGCTCCGTCTGGCTCTGCTTCTGGCCGTAGGTCTTGCTCTTGACGACGCCGACCTTCGCCTGCCCGCTCGCCTTCAACTGCGCCCACGCGCCCGCCGGCGCACGCCACGGGCAGCGGTTCTGTCCGCAGTAGTTGACAAGCGCGTCGCCAGTCGGCACGCCCGGCAGCGGCTCGCGCGTCACGACCACGTAGAGACGCTCGTTCGCCGGGTTGGCGTCGAACTTGAACCAGTTCTCCACGCCCGGCTCGTTCCACGGAATCTCGTAAGGCACGTGCGCCTGTATGCGGTTGTCGCCCTGCTCAAGGCGCACGTCCGGGTAGAGCATCTGCGGCTCGCCGTCGTTCTCCGTGTGGAAGATGTACAGATAGCCGTCCGTGTTCGTTTCGAGCGCGAGGCGTATGCGGTCGCCCGCGCGGAACTCGCGCGCGGGGTCAACGCGTATGGCGTTGCCCTGGTCGTCGCGCATGTAGAGCGAGTAGCCGAGGCCGATGGCCCCAGCGTAAGTCGGCGCGGTGCTTGTAGTGTTGGTGACGGTGACGTTGCCCTGCGCGGCGACGGTCGTGTTGCCGGACTGGGCCTTGCCGCTCCCGCTGACGCGCGACGAGGTGGACGACCGGCCGGACCTTCTGCGGCCCGTGGTGGTGCGGCTTCCGCTCGTAGACTTGCCTGAGCTGCTCGTGCCGCTGGCGGCCTGGCTGGCGCTGCCCGCTATCAGGTTGCTCGTAGACTTGCCGGAGGTGTTGACGCGCGTCGTCAGAAACGAGCCGCGCACCATCTCTTCCTCGTCCTGTGCGCGCGCGACCGTTGCGGTCCCGGCCGCGAGCGTCAGGGCCAGGAGTGGGACGAATATTTTGAAACGCATAATTACTCCTAATCTAGTCGGGGTGGTTGATTCGGATTCGAGCCGGTTAAAGGACATTTCTCTATCTGTAAACGCGGAAAAGCGCGTCGCTTCGGATCACTATTTGTGTTCGACGCGAACCTCGAAGATGACAGGATCGCTCGTGGCGGCCTGCGGCACTTTGACCGAGACTAAGGGCTCTGTTCCACCGCCGTTGAGGACGTTGGTCACGGGCGGGTTTGCCTTATATTTCGCCCGAAATTCCTCAAGCTCCTGCTGCTCCAGGGACGATAGCTCGCGCCCCGCCTGTTTGGTCAGGAAACCTGGCGTGGTCAACTGCGTCGGCGAGAAGATGACCGTGTAGCTTTCTGTGCCAGCTTTTTCGTCGAGCGTGATCCAGTGCTCGGCCCCCTCTTCGTCTTCGGGGAAGGCGAATTCCGTCCCGCTCTCGACCTCGTTGGACTCAAGCCCGCTCGCCTCGACCGGCTCGGCCGTCAGGAAAGTCGTGGGCTTGCCCTCTTCGCCGGGGCCAATGATGTAGACGTAGCCGTCGCGGCGCGGCATGAAATGAAACTTGAAGGACTGCCCCGAGGCGAGCGGGACCACGGGCGCGACGCGCGCCGGGCCGCCGTCCGGGCCTGCCTTCGCTATCTCAAGCCAGTACTGCAAAGCCTCCGTCCCGGCATCGGTCGTGCCGCCCGTGTTCGCATTCGTGTTCTCAGTCGTGCCGCCCGTGTTCGCGTTCGAGTTGTTCGTGTTCGCCGTCGAGTCGCCCTTGTTGCCAAGGAGGAACCAGCCGCCGACGCCGCCGCCTATCAGCAGGACCGCGACCAGGGCGATGATGAGCGGGGTCTTTGAGGAGGACTTGGTCGTCGGCGTTGGCTCCGTCGTCACGTAAGGGTTTGACGGCGCGCCGTAGGACGGGGCGGACTGCACAGTCGCAATCGTAGGCGACTCGGGCGGCCTGTTGTAACTCTGCCCGGGCTGGGCCAGCGAGGTCGCGTCCGGCGCGGGCATGGGCGGCATCATCTGCGCGAGCGAGGTCGGCGCGAGCGGCGGCGCGCTGTCTGCCTGCGGCGCTCGCGGCGGTGCATCAACCGTCAAGATGGTCGGCGTGATCAGGTCCGCGCTGGTGTTGCGCGCTTCGGAATTGTCGCCGACATTCGTCTGCTGCGGAGGCGCGCCGCCGTGCGTGTCGCTCGCCAGATTCAGGCTGGGCGACGAGCCTGCGAGCGCGGGCAGGCCCAACGCCGCGCGCAGCTCCGCGGCCAATTCCCCGGCCGTCGCCTGCCTCTTGCCGCGATCCTTCGACATCGCGCGCGCGATGGCGCGGCCGAAAGCCTCAGGCACGTCCGAGACGACCTCGTTGAGCGGGCGCGGCGTGACCGAGACGTGCTCGCGCCGCAACTCCTGAAGTGTTAATCCGACGAAGGGCCGCCGTCCGGCGACCAGTTCGTAGATGACTACGCCGAGACTGTAAATGTCCGCGCGCCCGTCAATCTCCACGCTCCCGTCGTCCGGCACTTCGCCCCACTGCTCGGGCGACATGTAGAAGGGCGTGCCCAGAACTTGCCCGGCCATCGTCAGCGCGGTCGTACCCGAAGCGTCACCGCCCGCGATCTCCTTCATCTTGGCGATGCCCAGGTCGAGGAGCTTCGTCACGGGCAGCCCGTCCTCGCCGGGGCGGCCGATCATGATGTTCTCCGGCTTGAGGTCGCGGTGGACGACGCCCATCGCGTGCGCGGCGTTGAGGACGCTCATGATGGGCTCAAGGATGGTGAAGGCGTCGAGCGCCGTCAGACGCCCGCGTCTTTTTAACTCGGCGTCGAGCGTGTGCCCCTCGACGAACTCCATCACCATGTAGATGAGGCCGTCGCTGGTCGTGCGCAGGTCGTAGACGGTGACGGCGTTCGGGTGGCGAAAGCGGCGCGCGGCCTGGCCCTCGCGGCGGAAGCGGCGCAGCCATTCGGCGTTGTTGCGCATCTGCGGCGGCAGGACCTTGATCGCCACCTTGTCGCCAAGCAGGATGTGGCGCGCGCGATAGACCGCGCCCATCCCGCCTTTGCCGAGCATGGACTCTATGTGGTACTGGCCGTCGAGCGTGGAATCAACGATGGTGGTCGGGTCGTCTTCGAGCACCTCGCCGTCGTTGGCGCAGAAGCTCACGGTGTCTTCGTACTTCGCTTTACAAGCGGGACAATACTTCATAGGGGATTCTTCACTTCAACCGTCCAGTGGTGACAAATCACTCGCGGCCCGCCAGCGCCGAAGTTCTGAGACGCGTTCCGACAGTCTCAAGAGGGGCTACCTGGGCAGAACCGACAGTCTAACACAGTCGGCGGGCGAAGTTCGATTCTTAGCGACGAGGCGCGCACAGGCCGGGTTAATTCGTCGCTAGGGGCCGGCCTCCGCGTATTGTTAAGTCAATTTAATAAAGCGTAAAATGAGTTGGACGGGAGAGGCGATGTTATGAGCACCAGGACTGAAGCGACAATCGAAGATTTGTACAGCGTGCCCGAAAATGGCAAAGCAGAATTAGTTAATGGAGAGATCATAGAGATGCCACCAACTGGCGGTGTGTCTGGTCGTGCGGGCGGTAAAATCTATCTCAGCCTGGATGCGTATGAACAGAGCACGCGAGCCGGATATGCTTTCCCGGATAATGTCGGGTTCGCCGTGAACTTACCCCGTCGTAAATCGTTTAGTCCTGACGCGGCATTTTACACAGGGGAGCTTAAAGGAGGCGATTTTCTGGAAGGCGCTCCCGTTTTCGCCGCCGAAGTAAGAAGCAAGAATGATTATGGCGAAAAGGCTGAGGCGGCGATAGCACAAAAGCGGGCCGATTATTTTGCGTGTGGAACGCTGGTGGTCTGGGATGTGGATGTGTTGAAAGAAAAAGTCGTGCGAGTTTACCGCGCCAACGACCCTGATAATCCGATAATCTACCGCAAAGGCGACATAGCAGAAGCGGAGCCGGCTCTGCCTGGTTGGCACATCCCGGTTGATGACTTTATTCCCTAATTGAATGTGCCATCGAATTCCATCTCGAAGGTTGACCATCCATGTGGTCTGGATTACTGTCACTGTAGTCCGTGAAGTGGTTGAAGGTTTTTCCGGCTCCCCTCTCCCGAAGAATTCGCACGAAGCAACAAATGAAAAGTAATCTCTACAAACTCGCGCTCATTACGGGTCTGTCCCTCGTCGCGATCTCTTCGGCCCAGGCTCAGGGCGACAGGAGTCTCAGTCAGCAGGAGGCCGCGCGCCAGCGGCAGGAGCAGGAACGGCTGGAAAGCCGCACGGCAATGGACGACTTGCACGCGGAGGGCGCGGCCGGGCGCGCGTTGGTGCCGCGCACGTTCAAGGCTTCTGTCGTCGTCAATAACAGCAGCGCCAAAGCTATCGCGTCCGTCAACTGGACGGTCTCGCTCGTTGACCGCGAGTCCGGCGAGACCATACGCAGCTACGATGTCACGACGCGCTCCCGCATAGCCCCCGGCAAGAAGAAGACTCTGGACAAGAGACTGCCGCTTCCGCGTTACGGGCTGGTCAACGCGCGCAACCCGCAGTCGCCCGGAACGGTCGCCAGGATCGTCCCCGTCATCACGCGCGTCACCTACGAGGACGGCTCTTTCCACACGCCCGAGCCGGAACAACCAGAGGAGACCGAGCGCCAAACGCAGTAACGGCGGCCATCAGCCGCCGCTACGTTCCGACCTCACTCCTTGACCGCTCGCTTTACTTCTTCCACTCAACCGGAAAGAGCGCGCCCGCCTTTTCCGCATCCAGATTCAGGCCGACCAGTGAGGCTGCGTGGGCCATGACAGGGTCGCGCCTGGCCGCTATGTCAGCCGCGGACGGAAGCATCACCTTGTCCGGGATGACGCCGACGCCCTCAAGGCTCTTGCCGTCGGTCATGATCCAGTCAAACTCCGTGACGCTCGCGCCGTAATAAAGAACAATCTCCTGGCCGTGTTTGTGCCCGTGGATTCTGGACATCATGACCGCGCCCGCGCTGCGGTCGCCCAGAACTGTGCCGCGCTTCTCCAACTGGACGACGCGCGAAAGAAGCTCGGCGGCCGAGCCCGAGCGGCTGTCAATCAAAACGACGAGCTGCCCTTTGAAGTTGTCCGCGCCGCGCGTCTTCGCGAGCATCGGCTTGGTCTCTTTACGGCCCTTCGCGTCCCCCATGTTAACGTCGCGGTCGAAGAGGTGGCCGACGAGCCGTTGCAGCATGAGGACGAGGCCGCCGCCGTTGCCGCGCAGGTCAAGGATGAGCGCCTTGCGCTTCTTGACCTTGCCCATCATCTTGTCAACGTCCTCCTCGTCCATGTCGAAGGCAGGCATCTTCCAGATGAACACGTCGTCGCCGACCTCCACGTAGCGGTGCCGGTTCTGGTAGAGGTCGTTCTCCATCTCTCTAATCTTCTGGAACACCTCGTAGCCCATCTCGATGCTCTTGAGCTGTTCGACCTTCGAGGCCACTTCCAATTGGCGCGGCTCGCCGCCCGGGCTCCGCACGAAGAGTTGCAGTTTCGGCTGCGGCGAGAGCGTCTTGTAGTAGTAATTCAGAATCCACATGCTGTCGCGCGTGGGCTTGAAGTTGTTGACGGAGAGGATTTCGTCACCCTCCTTGAGCCCCTTGCTCGCGGCGTCCGTGCCCGGCTTGACGGCCACGACGTAAGCCTTGTCGCCGACGAGCTGCATCTCCCAGCCGTACTCGACGCGGAAGGTGCGGCGCGGCGGAAGGAAGTAGGTGTGCGAGTCCTTAAAATCGAGCAGGGCCTGCGCGATGATCGTCACGATCTGGCCGACGGACGGGGCCGCCGCGATGTCCGCGTCCGCCTTCTTGAAGCGTGCCTCAAGGTCTATCCCGCGGTAGTTGGGGTCGTAATATTCCTTTTTAATATCTTCCTTGACGGCGTTGAGCATCGCGCGGGCGCGCTGGCGCTCAAAGTCCAGCGACTGCGAAGAGGCGGGCCGGATTGCAGCCGAAATTGCCAGCAGGCAGAGGGCCGCGGTCGCCGCCAACACCTTGCCGCGGGTTGAATGTAAGGCATAGCTTCTGAACATCGAACGAGATTTCTCCTTAACTTTCGCGCCTCGCCGCGTGAATTCTGCTTTTGGGTTTAGTTGTTTTTTGCGCCCTGCCGCAAACCGGGTCGTTGAGGGGAGCCGCCGGGCGGCAGTTAAATTAACACAGGGACGCGGGGACGTAAAGCAGAGGGGGAAAGGAGAAATGATGAACGATGAGTGATGAATGATGAATTAAAAACGCTTTCTTTAATTCATCATTCATCGTTCATCATTCATCATTGCTTTACCTCTCCGAGGTAAATCTTGCGCGCGTACTCTTCGACCATGCGGTCGCTGTTGAAGGCCGGGACGAGCGTCTCGATGGAGCGGCGCATCATCCCAACCCAGCGGCGCGGGATTTTGTCCGGGTCGCGCTCGTAATACGCGGGCACGACCTCATTTTCGAGCGTGCGGTAGAGCGACTCGGCGTCCGCCTCGTCAACGTCCGCGGCCTCCGCGCCTCCCGCGTCGTCGCCGATGGCGAACCCGTTCGTCCCGTCGTATCCCTCTATCCACCAGCCGTCGAGCACGGACAAATTCAGCCCGCCGTTGACCGCCACCTTCTCGCCGCTCGTCCCTGAGGCTTCGAGCGGTCGGCGCGGGACGTTCATCCACACGTCCACGGACTGCACGAGTTGCCGAGCGATCTCCTGGTCGTAGTCCTGTATGAAGACGGCGCGGCCGCGCACTAACGGGTCGTACTTCCACTGTGCCAGTTGTTGCAGGATGTATTTCGCGCCCTGGTCCTGCGGGTGCGCCTTGCCCGCGAAGACGAATTGCACGGGGCGCTCCGAGTCGTTAATCAGGCGGAGCAGCCTGTGCGGGTCTTTCAAAAGCAGGCTCCAGCGCTTGTAGCCCGCAACCCTTCGCGCGAACCCTATCGTCAGCGCTCGGGGGTCGAACATCGTCCGCGCGGACTCCGTGTAGTCCATGCTCTCGCTGTTACTGAGCCGCGCGTGGAACGTGCGATGACGGACGAAGGCCACGAGCCTCTGTTTCATGAGCAGGTGCGCGCCCCACAACTCTTCGTCCGTGATTTTCTCGACGCCCTTCTTCCACTCTTCAGGGCTGAGCGTCCGCTCACTCCAATTCGGCCCGACGTGCTTTTCGTAGAGGGCGCGTATGAGCGGCGCGACCCACGTCGGCGCGTGCACCCCGTTGGTGATAGAGGTTATCGGGACCTCTTCGACGGTCAGCTCGGGCCAGATTTTGTGCCAGAGTGTGCGCGAGACCTCGCCGTGCTTGCGGCTCACGCCGTTGGTCGAGCGCGCCATCTTAATCGCCAGCGGCGTCAGCCCGTAAAGCTCATCTTCGTTGTCCGGCTGGACGCGGCCCATGTTGATGAACTCGTCGTGCGAGAGCCCCAGTTGCTCCTCGAACGACGAGCCGAAACATTTTTCGACGAGCGGGACGACGAACTCGTCGTTGCCCGCGGCGACCGGCGTGTGCGTGGTGAAGACGCAGCGCTCTTTGACTTTCCGCGCCGCCTCGTGGAACGAGACGCCCGACGCCTCACGCACCTCGCGCGCCAGTTCCAGCGTGAGAAACGCCGAGTGGCCTTCGTTCAGGTGGAAGACGTGCGGCTCGATGTTCAAACGACGGAGCAGGCGGATGCCGCCCAGCCCCAGCATCATCTCCTGCACGATGCGCGTCTCGCGGTCGCCGCCGTAGAGGTGGCCCGTCACCAGCCGGTCAGTCTCTGAGTTCTCCTCTATGTTCGTGTCGAGCAAATAGAGCGGGACGCGGCCCACCTCCACGCGCCACGCGCGCGCGCGCACGTTGCGCCCGCGCATCTCGACTTCGATGTGCACGGGCTCGCCCGTTTCGTCCTTGACCTGCGTGATGGGTAAAACGGAAGGTTGCGTCTCGCCGTAGTGCTCCTCCTGCCAGCCGTCGCGCCTGAGGCGCTGGCGGAAATAGCCGTAGCGGTAGAGAAGGCCGACGGCGACGAGCGGCAGGTGCAAGTCGCTCGCGGACTTCAGGTGATCGCCGGCGAGCATGCCGAGGCCGCCGGAATAGAGCGGCAAAGAATTGTGTATGCCGTACTCGGCGCAGAAGTATGCGACGGGGTTTTCCCAGGTGAGTTTCTTGTCGGGGAATCCTGAGTCCCACGTCCTGTGGTCGGCCATGTACTCGTCAAAACGCGCGGCCAGCCGGGCGACGCGCTCGTTGTAAACGGGGTCGGTCGCCATCTGCATGAGGCGAAACTCGGAAACGTCCGCGAGCAGCCTTCGCGGGTTGTGCTCGCACTCTTCCCACACGCCCGGGTCCAAATCACGAAAGACGGCCGCGCCGTCCGCGGCCCAACTCCACCAGTAGTTCCAGGCCAGCCGCCCGAGAGCACGCAACGGCTCCGGCAACGCGCGCTCTCTCGGCGCGGCACGGCGCTCAATCTCTTCTGCCGCTTGCAACATTTAACTTCCCCTGTTCCCCTTCATCGAATTTGTGGTGCTGTAAAAATGCTTTCAGATCGCCCGGCGAGAAAAAGACCAATCGCACTTCACGTATTGTAGTCTCACGCCCCAGAAACTCCGCAACCGCGCGGGACGCGACCCCCGCCGCCTCAGCCCTCGGGTAGCCGAACGCCCCCGTCGAGATGGACGGGAAGGCGATTGACGTGAGCCCGTGCTCGACGGCGAGCCGCAGAGAGTTTCGGTAGCAGGAGGCCAGCAACTCCGCCTCACGCCCGTTGTGCCGGCCGTAGATGGGGCCGACCGTGTGTATGACGTGGCGCGCGGGGAGCAGGCCCGCGGTCGTCATCACGGCCTCGCCCGTGGGCAGGCCGTCGGGCAGGAGCGTGCGCCGGATTTCACGGCACTCCTCAAGAATCTGCGGGCCGCCCGCGCGGTGAATCGCGCCATCAACCCCGCCCCCGCCCAACAGCGTGTAGTTCGCGGCGTTGACTATCGCGTCCACCGCCTCGCGCGTAATGTCGCCCGTCAAGACGCGCACGCGGCCACTTAAAAAACTCTGTGTTAGTTCTTCAGACATCGGAATAACAGTGATAAGTGATGAGTGATAAGTGATAAGAAAGAACATTGCTTTTACTTATCACTCATCACTCATCACTCATCACTTCTTCACTTTCTTCTCTTGGTTCGACGGAGATGTCGTCGAACATGTCCTGCCTTTTGAGGGCTTCGGCCACGCCTTTCGCTTTGTGCTCGGTGAGCGGGTGCTCGGGGTCGTTGCTGGCGATCTCGAAAAGGCGCTCGTCCAGCATGACCACGCCGAGCGAGCCGAGGGCGACGCCCGGCGCGACCTCTATGTCGCCCATGTTGTGTATGCGGAAGCGCCCGGTCTCCTCGACCCAGTCTTCTATGAACGGGTCGCGTAAGGCGTGCTCGGCTTCGGTCTCGGTCAGGTATGCCCCTTCAACGATGAGGCAGTATTCGCGTCCTTTAATGGTCGTCATGGCGTGAGACGGAAGTTTCCAAGGGGGTTTCTTCGGCGCATCATTCGGGCCAATCTGACGTTGCGTGAAGCCGTAATTTACCACAAAGACCGAGAAGGCAGGAAGAGAATCGTCTCCTCCTGCCTTCTCGGCCTACTGCGGGTTTTGGGTCAGGCTGTCAGTAGGCTTTCGCGTACTGGTCGTTGAGCGTCTGGCGCAGGCGCTCGAAGTAAGAATCAAACGTCACGTAGCTCGTGCCCTGGAAGAACGCGCGCCCGCCCGTCTCGTTCGAGAGGCGATTGAGCGAACTCTGGCCGTAGCCCACGGCCCTGTGGTTCCAGCTCGTCAACCCGACGGTCGGAGCGTAGAAGGAGTAGATGGCGACGTTGCGCTTCTGTGCTTCCTTGATGGCGCGCAGCAAATCCACCGTGTTGGCGGCCGAGGTAATGTCGAAGCCGCGCGACGTGTCCAGGCCGTCCGAGATGAGGAGCAGCGCGTTGCGGTTCTCGCCGCCCTCTTCAAACTTGCGCAGTGCCTCTATGACTTCCACGTAAGGGTTGTAAGGCGCGGCCGCTTCGCTGCCGACGGGCGTGCGGAGCGACTTCGCGGCCTGCTCTAAATCGTTCGTGAACGGCTGCCGGACCTGCAAGGAGCCGGCGCGGACGTAAGCCACCATCACGCGCGAGCCCGCGGGAAGCTGGCGTATGAAGTCGCGCGTCACGTCGAGTTCGTTGCCGACGCGTGCGACCAGGTCATCCTGGACGAGTATCGCCAGATTCAAAGGCGCTTCGACCTTCGTCTTGGCTGAATTTTTCTTTTCTTTATCGGTCGCGCCGCCCAAGGCCAGCGCGCCGATGGATGCGGCAAACGTGAGTATGAGTGCCGCGAAAACGGTTAATACTTTTCTTCCAAACATGGTCTTACAATGCTCCCTTTCAATTGAGCCAACAAGCTCCTGCGCGCGCGTCCGAGCCTTAGAAAGCGGACGTTACGGCAGGAATTTTTCGTGATTTAAGATGCCGGGAAGGGAGTAAAGGTGGCTTTGAAAAATAGTGGACAGTGAAGCGGTGTGCAAGCATTAAGCCCCGTCAGGGGCGGTTGATAATAGCCCAGCACTTCAGTGCTGGGAATAGTCGAGAAATGATAAGAGTCCCGTAGGGACGATTGAAAAGGAGTTCTCTTTCAGTCGTCCCTACGGGACTCAAGCTATTTTTCCATCCTACTCCCAGCACTGAAGTGCTGGGCTATTATCACGTACCCCCTACGGGGCTTAACAACTTACCAATTGCCCGCCGCCCGCTATTTGTGCAACTCACAGACGCCGTTGACGTCGCAGGGGGCGGGGACGCCGAAGAGTTTGTAGCGGCGCGTGGCGACCCAGCGGTAGACGAGGCGGCCGAAGAAGGTTATCGGCCAGACGGAGAGCAAAGGGGCTATGAAGCGCCAGCGCGGGAGCACGCGCATCACTTCCACCCAGGCGTAGTAGCCAGCGGCCCAGCGGCCGTCCTTGAGGCGGCGAGTGTGCATCTCCGCGTCCAGTTCCTTGAGCGTGAAGGGGGTGCTTTTCTGGACCGCCGGGTCACGGAAATCCTTCCACACAACCCTGTGGAAGCGGTCGCGACGCTCCACCTTCTCGCGCATCCAGAGACACAGGGGACACTGCCCGTCCGTGTAAACTTCCAGCCGCGCCGCCCCGGTCTTTTCAGTCGCTTCCAAAGTTGTCGTCGCCATCTCGGATGCCATCAGTTGAACAATACAGCACCGGATTTCAGGAATCAAGGGGCTCCTCGGCCCCCGCCCGGTTAACCGCTTTTTCGTCCCTGTTGCTCGCTTGCCTTCCCCGCCCCGCTCGGATAAATTACCGTCTCACCGAAGAGCGCATCCCGCCCAAAATCATTTCGGCAAAGGTTCACAGAGGCCAGGGATGGCTATCCTTCTCCAAATACGAATCTCGCGAAAGGAAACTCTTTTCTACAGCTATGAAACCCTATCCGACCGACATGATTCGCAACCTCGCCGTCATCGGCCACGGCGACACGGGCAAGACGCAGCTCATCAGCTCACTCCTCTACGTCGCCGGCGCGACCCCGCGCTGGGGCAAGGTTGACGAAGGCACGACCACGACCGACTACGAGGAGGACTCCATCGAGCGGAAAGTGACCCTCAACACAGCGCTCGCCCACCTTGAGCACAGGGAGACGAAGATCAACCTGATTGATACGCCCGGCTACGCGGCTTTCGTCGCGCACTCCAGGCCCGCGCTGCGCGTCGCGGACTGCGCGCTCGTCGTCGTGCACGCCGTCAAGGGCGTCGAGGTGCAGACGGAGAAGACCTGGGCTTACGCCAACGAGTTCATCCTCCCGCGCATGATGGTCATCAACACGCTCGACAAGGAGCACGCGGACTTCGGCACAGTCTTTGGAGAGCGCGCAGAATGTCTTCAGCCGCGCCATCATCCCGTTCACGCTCCCCATCGGCAAGGAAAAGGATTTCCGCGGCGTCGTTGACGTGGTGCACATGAAGGCTTATGAGTTCGACGCCAACGGCAAGGCCAAAGAGGTTGACCTGCCGGCGGAGGGGCGCGACGTGCTTGAGAAGACGCGCGAGCGGCTGGTCGAATTGGTCGCCGAATCGGACGACGCGCTGATGGAGAAATATTTCGAAGAGGGCACGCTCCCGGACGAGGACGTGATTCCCGGCATCAAGCGCGCAATCGAGCGTAGCAAGCTCTGCCCGGTCTTCGCCGTCTCGTCGGCGACGCTCGTCGGCTTAAGCAACCTGCTCGACGGCATCGTTGACTATGCACCGAACCCCGCGGCGCACGAGGCCGAGCACGGGCGCTCGAACGCCGACGGCGACGGCGAGGCGGTCTCGCGGAAATACTCTGACGACGAGCCGTTCTCGGCCTACGTCTTCCGCACCATCGCGGACCCGTTCGCCGGGCGCATCAACGTCATGCGCATCGTCAGCGGCAAGGTCCACTCCGACGCGACCGTTTTCAACTCCAAGCGCGGCGCGGCGGAGCGCCTCGGCGCGCTGCACAGCGTGCAGGGCAAGCAGCTCGACAAGATCGAAGAGGCGCACGCCGGCGACATCATCGCCTGCGTCAAGTTGAAGGACACGCAGACGGGAGACACCCTCTCGGACAAGGCCGCGCCGATTGTTTACGACGGCGTCGAATTCCCGGAGGCGGCCATCGCCTTCGCCATTGAGCCCAAGTCGCGCCAGGACGAGGAGAAGATCAGCGTCGCCATACACAAGATTCTGGAAGAAGACCCCGCGCTCACCTTCACGCGCGACGCGCAGACCAAGGAGTTCCTGCTCGCAGGCTCGGGCCAGCTACACGTCGAGACGGTGATTGACAAACTGAAGAAGCGTTACGGCGTGGAGGTCGCGCTCCACCCGCCGAAAGTCCCTTACAAGGAGACGATCACGCAGCGCGCGGAGGTGCAGGGCCGGCACAAGAAGCAGACGGGCGGGCGCGGCCAGTTCGGCGACTGCAAGGTCGTCTTCGAGCCGCTGCCGCGCGGCGAGGGCTTCGTCTTCGAGGACAAGATTTTCGGCGGCTCGGTCCCGCAGAACTTCCGCCCGGCCATCGAGAAAGGCATCGTCGAGGCGGCAGCGGGCGGCGCTGTCGCGGGCTATCCCCTGATAGACTTCAAGGCCGTGCTCGTTGACGGCTCCTACCACACAGTTGACTCGGACGAGCACTCCTTCCGCGCGGCGGGGCGCAAAGCCTTCCGCGCCGCGATGGAGAAGGTCAAGCCCACCCTGCTCGAACCGATCATGGACGTGGAAGTCGTCGCGCCGCAGGAGTACAGCGGCGACCTGATGGGCGATTTGAACTCGCGCCGCGGCCGCGTGCAGGGCATGGAGATGCGCGGCAACCAGCAGGTCATCAAGGCACAGGTTCCCATGCAGGAGATGCTCAACTACCAGTCAACCCTGAACTCCATCACGGCGGCTCGCGGCTCCTACCACATGCAGTTCTCGCACTACGACCAGGTGCCCGGCCAGATCGCCCAGAAGGTCATAGACCAGGCCCGCGCCGAAGGGAGAATCAGGGCCGAAGAGGAGGAATAAGCCGGGTTGGCGCGCGTTACGACCACGAGCAATTTCCGTGTACCAAGTCGTCATTGACACTAATGTGGTGCTCGCCGCCTTACGCTCGCGACGGGGTGCGTCGCATCGCTTGTTGAAGTTACTCGGCGACGCCCGCTGGCAAATAAACTTATCCGTCCCCTTGTTTCTTGAATACGAGGATGTCATCAAACGACAGGACGCAGGGCTGAGCCTGAGCGTTGAGGAGCTTGATGGCATCCTCGATTTTATTTGCGCCTCTGCTAACTTGAGAGAGATATTTTATCTCTGGCGGCCCATTTTACCTGACCCGAAGGATGATTTTGTTTTAGAATTGGCTGTCGAGAGTCAGGGCGACTTCATCATCACGTATAACGCGAAGGATTTCGCCGGCGCAGAGAAGTTCGGACTGGAAGTCCTGACTCCGCTGGAATTTTTACGGAAGCTGGGTGAGATAACATGAGCACTATGAATATCGAAGTGCCGGATTCGCTGCTCAAGCAAGCGAAGGAAATGGCGGAGCAAGAAGATGTGACCGTCGAGCAGCTTATAAATTCCGCGCTGGCGGAAAAGATGGCGGCTTGGAAGACCGTCGAGTATTTGAAAGGAAGGGCCGCCCGCGGCGACCGCGAGAAGTTCGAGCGGGCGATGAGCAAGGTGCCGGAGGCCGAGCCCGAGGCATTTGATCGCCTTCAGTAATCCGCGGAGAAAATCGCCGCCGCCCACCGAAGGGAGAATCAGGGCCGAAGAGGAAGAGTAACAGCCATGTCGCGCCAGTTAGCCAAATATTGGATTACGGCGGATGAGTTTGAGCAGATGGGAAGGGCGGGCATCTTCCACCCTGATGCACGTCTGGAGCTTCTCGAAGGAGAAATTTACCAGATGTCACCTATCGGCAGCCGCCACGCGGCGTGCGTCAAGGTTCTGAGCGCACTACTACATCGTCTCTACGGGGCTAAGCTGGTTGTCAGCACTCAAGACCCCATCCGGCTTAATGACTTTTCCGAGCCGGAGCCAGACGTTGCACTGCTGCGCTGGCGCGACGACTTTTACCGCAGCGCACATCCGATGCCCGCCGACGTGCTACTCGTCATCGAGGTGGCCGATTCAACGGTGGAAACCGACCGCTCCTATAAAGTGCCGCTCTACGCGAGGGCTGGAATCCCTGAAGCGTGGCTCGTTAATCTGCCTGAAGAAAGAATCGAAATCTTCGCGGAGCCTGCGGGCGGGATTTACCAAATCAACAGAATTTTCTCACGCGGCGAAGAAGTACAATCGCACGGCGTGGCCGACTTGCGCGTCGGCGTCTCTGACGTGCTGGGCTGAAAAGGGATGAGGGATGAGGGATGAGGGATGAAATGGGTTGAGTGAATCGCTCACCGAGCCATTATTGGCTCAATTGCTTTTCATTCATCCCTCATCCCTCATCCCTCATCCCTTCGATTCTATCTTCCGAGAGACTAAAGAAAGGCTCATTCTATGATCTTTCGTAAATGGCTGGCCGCCTGCTTCTGCGTTGTCGCGACAATCGCGCTGATGAGTTGCGGCAAGGACGGTAACAAGAGTTCGCAGTCCGGGACCGGCACGTCTTCTTCGCCCGTCTCCGTTAACAACAACAGCGGCGACGCGGCCGAGACGGGCGTCGAGAAGGTCAAGCCCGCGCCGGGGACCGGCAACGTGCAGGGGAAAGTCATGTACAACGGCAAGCCCGTCCCCAATATCGAAGTCAAACTGTGCGAAAAATTCAGCCAGTACATAGGCGGTTGCAGCGGGAAAATCTACACTGCGAAGTCGGACGCGGACGGCGACTACGTCATCGCGAACGCGGAACCGAAAGTCTACGAGGGCTTGACCGTCCGCGTCTTCGATACTGACATGTACGTCTTCGCAACGACGGGGGTCGCCGGCGTCAGCGCGTCCAAATACGAGGTCGCCCCCGACAAGACCCTCTTCGTCAGGCCGACCAACCTCTTCAAAGGCGACCTGAAGACGCTCAACCCGAAGGCCGGGGCCAAGGTCAGCGGGCAGAACCTCGAACTTAAATGGGAACCGTACCCGGACGCAGCCTACTACAAGATCAGCCTCTACCCGGAAGAGATGAGCGTCACCTCCCCCTACATCGGCCAGCGCGTCGAGGGCAACTCTTTCGTTCTCGACAAGCCGATGCCCAAAGGCGGCTACCGCTGGAAGATCGAAGCCTACAACGGCTCGGACCAAAAGCTCTCCGAAGGCCCCGACGACTTTAAATTCACCATCACCGACGGCGCTGCTTCATAGCAGCGATGAGGTGGCGGCGGGCAGAGGTGAGAAGCGGAAGATTCACCCTTCCGCTTCTCGACTTTATAGGAACGATAAGAGACTTGCTTCGCGGCCTCCGCTGCCTGCATTTGTTAGGTCGAAACCCCACATGGCTACTACCCAGTTGTGAGAACGACTCGAAACCTTGCCTTGCCGCTCATCATCCGCTCGTAGGCTTCTGTGACACGCTCCAGCGGGAAGACTTCAGTCATCGCCCGCACGCCGGCCAGCACGCTGAAGGTGAGCGTATCCTGCGAATCAATGGACGTGCCGGAGTACCACCCCATGATCGAACGGCGTCCTGTGATGAGCAGAAGTGCGGGTACTTCGAGCGGCTCATCAGCAGCGCCGAGAATTATCAACTTCCCATTGACGCCCAACCCACCCAGCGCCGCACTCATCGCTTTGCCGTTCGTCACGGTTGCAAGGATGATCTTTGCGCCACCCAATTTGAGCAGTTCCGCCGCAACATCCTGCGCCTGACTGTCAATGTAATGGTGCGCACCTAGTTGCTTAGCCAATGACTCCTTATCACCCCCGCGTGCGATGGCAACGGTCTTAAAACCCATCTTCGCGGCAAACTGAACGCCCAGATGCCCAAGCCCGCCGATACCCAGGATGGCGACCGTCTCGCCGGGCCGCGCGCCGCTGTTGCGTAGAGAGTTGTAAGTCGTAATCCCGGCGCACATCAGCGGTCCTGCCTCTACGGCTGAAAGCTCTTCGGGGATCAGCGCCAGAGCTTCCGTGGGAGCGATCATGTAATCGGCGTAGCCGCCGTCGTAGTTGACACCCGGTACTTGGAGGGCGATTTGGCAGGCAAAAAAATCGCCGCGCCGGCAAGCATCGCAGTACCCGCAGTGTCCGCCGTGCCAGCCGACTCCGACCCGCTGGCCCTCGGTCCAGCCAGCGACGCCTGTACCGACTGCATCAATCATTCCAGCGACCTCATGTCCCGGGACGCGCGGGTATTGGATACCCGGCCAGAGTCCTTCCTTTGTAAACGAGTCGCTGTGGCAGATGCCACAGGCTTCGACCTTGATTCTCACCGCTCCCGCGCCGGGTTCCGGGATTTCGCGTTCAACGAGTTCAAAGGGTCCATTCGGCTGAGGGACCTGTACGACACGCATCTTCGACATAGTTCCTCCAATCGTATACTTCATCAAGCGTTGCACCGCTGCGGGACGGGTATAGTTCAATAACAGGATAACATGCCCCGCGCTCCGCGCGCGCCAGCAGCGACTTTAGCGGCCAGGACGCCGTTGACGACGAGTCGAGCCTTGACCAGAGATTCATCGTCGGAGCGGCCGCATCCAACCAGCCGCCTACTGAAATCATCGAACAATCGTGGCCGGCGAAACGTAAAACTCTCTCGGCCGGCCATCTCTTCAATAAGGACAATTTAAATCGATGCGTAGAATCTCACTGCTTTTTCTAACTCTGTCTATGACAATTCTCTCTCCCATCGCGGGCAAGGCCGCAAGCAAGAACGGTGACGACGCCCCTTTCTGGACGGGCAAGCCGGACGCGGCCACGTTCACTAAGACTCAGGACGAGCGGCTGGCGAAGGCCAGGGAGGCCATTGACCGCATGCTCGCCGTCAAGGGCAAACGCACCGTCGAGAATACGCTCAAGCTCTACGACGAGGCTCTGATTTTCCTGAACGTCGCCGGCTCGCAGGCCGGGCTCTTACAGGAAGTCCACCCGGACGCGGCCCTGCGCACGGCGGCCGAGAAGGCTTCGCAGAAGACGCAGGCATTCGGCACGGACCTCTCGCTCAACCGCGCCGTCTACGATGCGCTCTCTTCGCTCGACCTGAAAGGTGCGGACGACGCGACGCGCTACTACGTCGAGAGGACGCTGCGCGACTTCCGGCTCGCGGGCGTGGACAAGGACGAGGCGACGCGCAAGCGCATCAAGGCGCTACGCGACGAGCTAGTGCTTATAGGCCAGGAGTTCGCGCGCAACATACGCGACGACAAGCGTACCGTCATCGCGGGCGGCGTGTCGGAACTCGAAGGGCTGCCCGCCGATTACATCGCGCGGCACAAGCCCGGCCCGGACGGCAAGATCACCCTGACGATTGACTACCCGGATTCGCTCCCCGTCTTCTCCTACGCGAAGAACGAGAATCTTCGCAAGCGCATGTATATCGAGTACAACAACCGCGCGTTTCCGCAGAACATGGCCGTGCTCGACAAGCTGGTCGCCAAGAGGCACGAGCTGGCGAATCTTCTCGGCTACAAGAATTGGGCCGATTACATCACCGCCGACAAGATGGTCGGCTCGGGCAAGAATGCCGCAGACTTCATTGACCGCATCGTGCAGGCTTCGGGCGCGAAGGCCGCGAGCGAGTACCAGACGCTGCTCAAGCGTAAGCAGAAGGACGAGGCGGGCGCGAAGGGCGTCAACGCCTGGGAGTACTCTTACTACTCGGAGCTGGTGCGTAAGGCCGACTACGATTTTGACTCGCAGTCCGTGCGCCCTTACTTCCAATATTCGAAAGTCAAGCAGGGCGTGCTCGACATTACGAGCAAGCTCTTCGGCGTCACCTTCCGGCAGATTAAGGACGTGCCCGTGTATCATCCGTCGGTCGAGGCTTACGAGATGCTTGAGGACGGGAAGCTCGTCGGCCGCTTCTACCTGGACATGCACCCGCGCGAGAACAAGTTCAACCACGCGGCCGAGTTTTCCGTTCGGACGGGAGTCCGTGGCCGGCAGATTCCAGAGGCCGTGCTCGTCTGCAATTTCCCCGGCGGCGACGCAAACGACCCCGGCCTGATGGAGCACGACGACGTGGAGACTTTCTTCCACGAGTTCGGCCACCTGATACACGAACTCTTCGCGGGCCGCCAGCAGTGGGTGGGCCTCGGCGGCACCAACACCGAGCAGGACTTCATCGAAGCGCCCTCGCAGATGCTCGAAGAGTGGACGTGGGACGCGCCCGTGCTACAGACCTTCGCCAGACACTACCAGACGAACGAACCGATTCCGGCGGCGCTGGTCAAGCAGATGAAGCGCGCCAACGAGTTCGGCAAGGCGATGAACGTGCGCCGCCAGATGGTCTACGCGAAGCTCTCGCTCTCCATCTACGACCGCGAGCCTTCTGAGGTCAACACGGACGCGATGATCAAGGGACTGACGGAGCAGTATCAGCCGTTCCCGTTCGTTGACGGCACGCACTTCCAGACCTCCTTCGGACACCTTGACGGTTATTCCGCCGTCTACTACACCTACATGTGGTCGCTCGTCATCGCCAAGGACCTGTTCAGCCAGTTCGACCGCTCGAACCTACTCGCACCGGCCGTGGCAAAGCGTTACCGCGAAGCAATCCTCTCCCCCGGCGGGAGCCGCCCCGCCACCAAACTGGTCGAGTCCTTCCTCCAAAGGCCATTCAACTTCAAAGCCTGGCAGGAATGGCTCAACGAAGGAAGCTGAAAAGGCAGTGATAAGTGATGAGTGATAAGTGATAAGAAAAAGCAAAGGTTCTTACTTATCACTCATCACTTATCACTCATCACTTTTTTGAGGTGTTGCAATGAGAAGAATCGCGCAGTCAGCGATAATTGTCGTCGTGGGTTTCTTCGTCTTCCTGTGGGCCGGTGGGTCGCACGCCGTGAGGTCGGCAGGGCAGAACGCCAACTCGTCTCAGGCCGTAGTAAGCGACGCGGCTTCACTCTTCAAAGATAACTGTGCCAAATGCCACGGCAAGGAGGGGCGCGCTAAGGGCTTTAAGGCCAAGCTTGCAGGCGTGCGTAACCTGACGGACGCGAAGTGGCATGAGAGCGTCACGGACGAGCGCATCTTCAACTCGATTGCGAACGGGCGCGGCCGTATGCCCGCCTTCGCCAAGAAATTCACAGACGCACAGATCGAAGCGCTGGTCGCCTTCGTGCGGAGCCTCAGAAAGTAATTGCGGATTGCGGATTGAAAAGACAGGCGATGCTTTTCTAATCCGCAATCCGCAATTGTTAGGGAGAGAGTTCAGGCTTTGAAGGCGCGGGGACTAATACCGCCGCCCCCTCCTGTTATTTCTCCAGCGCTGTCTGTACTCGGCCCGCCTGTCGCGCCGCTGAAGGATGTGGGCCGCTCGCGCCTGCCGCCTGTGGAAACGCGTCTCGCGCTGGTGGCGAAGGTTGGCCGCGCGCAGTTGCCGCTGATGAAAGCGCCGCTCGCGCACTTGGCGAATCCGGGCCGCGGTCAGTTGCCGCTGGCGGAAACGTCGCTCACGGCTGAGCCTGTACTGTTCGCGCTGCCTGTTCAGGCGCGCGGTGTACACTTGCTGATGCCTCCAACTTTGCCGCAGACGATTCCGCCTGTGCCTGCGGGCGCTCACTATCTGGCCGTAATTTCTCGCGCGCCAGTTGTCATTGCCCCGCCAACGCCGCTGCCCCTGTGCCTGTATGCTCAGCCCAAGCAACAGCCCGACGCCGATTGAGAGAGTACACAAAAACTTCCTGAGTGTACCGATTTCCATACTGAACCTCCTCCGTCATGTTTGCGCATTTCCCTAATAAAACGGCAGGTTTAGCAGGAGAGGCCGTTTTGCTTTATCCGGGAAATTAGCAATTACCATTCCGCCGTCTCGTGTCTGAACTTAATTCTTGACGCCGTTTCGTCAATTCACCTAAGATTTAATCAATCGTTGCTGGCAGCGATCCAATAGCGATTACCGAGTCAATCAACAGGGTTCCTCAATCCCCTCTCGCTTGCTCTCTTGACCCGAAGCACTGAAGCAGAACGCTCGCCTTTCTCGCTGACGCCCGTGCGGGAGTGTCCCGAAATCGGCTTCAAGGAGAATTGTCGTCAAATGAATCCCCCCAGGAACAAGAGTCAACGCGAGACGCGACCCCGCCGCTCGCACCACCGCACCCGTTCCAGTCAGAGAATTAAACAACACAGGCAGCGGCTCGCCTTCCTGCTCTGCGTTGTCGCGTGCTTAGCGCTTTTGGGTGTCGCACAGCGGCGGGCAACCTCTCAAGCGGCAATTGACTGGCCCGACCCGCAGGCGCGCTGGACTATCAGAATTCTGAAAGCCGAGGGTCTTGAGATGGAAGACCCGCGCTGGATGCACCTGCATCACGGCCATCACACGGCCGCCGAATCGTTGAGCGTTCGTCTGCGCGTGGAGATTATCGGCGCGAGCAACTACGAGATTCTTGATCCGGCTCAAAGCGGCATCGAAGTTCGTTACACCGTTCACGGCGTTCCCGTCTCCGGCTGGCTCCAACCGCCTTTCACTTACCTGCTGGACATTGATAACCTCGCGCTCGACTCCTTAGCAGACGGCTTTCACGACATCAGCCTCGAAGTGCGCGGCAACGCGCGAAACGACTTCAAGCCGCACCCGGTCTTCCTGCACCTCACGCGCGGCAGGCCATTGAGCCCGCTCGTGCCTGTCATCGCGGGCGACGACCAGGGTGCGGGGCCTGCACCGGAGGGGCCGGGCGTGGTTTACGTTGACCCTGCCGCGCGGCGCATGACGGGCCATCCCATGAGCCCTGCCGTCAGCGCCTGGCACAATGCTCCTTACCTGGAAAACCTCTATCTGGAATTGATGGCCCCGCACACGGAGCTTTTCACTTCCGCGCAAATGTGGTGGGAAGACCCGCCGCATCCCGGAGTCCCTTTCGCGCGCGGCCTCCCGCCCAAACACGGCGAAGACCATCGCGGCCTGCGCGTCGCCAATCTACAGGAGCGGCTTCCCCTCAAGGACGGGCCGCGCGGCGTCGGCTGGATGAGTCCCTACGTTACCGGGCAGGTTGATTCTCTCGGGCGCTTTGCCTTCGCGGAGGTCGGCGGCCGCGTCGGCTGGCTGATGCCTGACGGCGAGGTCATCACAGTCGCAGGGTGGCGCGTCAGGCCGGACAAAGACCCCGCGTGGTATCTCAAACCGCTCGACGTGGTGCGGCGCAACATGGAGTTGCGCGGGGCCTGGGTCGAAGGCAAGCGCGCGGGCGAGGCGGGCGGCTTTCGCACGCCGCTCGACGTGGCCGTAGACCCACGCAACGAGAACGTCCTTTACGTCGCCGGCTACGAAGATCACTGCATCTGGAAAGTAGAGATAACAGACGCCCGGACCAACAACGTGAGAGTCAGCGTCTTCGCGGGCTCGCTCACTCACGCGGCGGGTTTTCAGGACGGAGCGGGCCACAACGCGCGCTTCAACGGCCCGGCCTCCTGCGTCTGGGACCCTGTCAGCGACGCGCTCTACGTCGCAGACCAGGACAACGACGCCGTCAGAAAAATTACGCGCGACGGACGAGTGACCACGCTCTTCGGGTCGCCGGGCATGGCCGGTCGTTTACAGTCGCGCGGCGTCGCGGATGTCTTCGACCAGAGCGACAACCGCACGGCCAGCCGTTTCGAGGTGACTGTGGCGGAGGCCGCCGGAGGTTCGAAGCCTGACATCTACGTGCCGCAGTGCATACGCGTTGACAGCCGGGGCAACATCATTCTTCTCGAACTCGGCTACGGGGCGATTCGCCGCATCAACCCGGCGACGGGCGAGACGAAGAAGCTCGGCGAGGTCGGGCAGAAATTCGCGCAGTGGGATCGCGGCTGGGCATGGCTCGACGTTGACCGCTGGGGGAATGCGGGGCCGCTCGACGGCATCTACTGGTGCAAGTTCGTCGGCGGCGAAGTTGACGGCGAGGCAGGCGACCGCTTTAACGAGGTCTACGCCTGGCTGCCGCCCGAAGGCGGGCTCTCGCGTTTCATCTTCGGCGACGACTGGGAGCCGCACCCGGACGGCTGGGGCTTGAGGAGCAACGCGGACCCTCCGCACTATCCCTGGCTGGTGGCGGTTGACCCGCGCGGCGCGCTGCTCATAGCGGGCGGCGGCGAGCACGGCCTCTCCCGCCTGCGTAAGCGAAGGGCGACGGACCCTGTCGTCACGGACTACTACCCGCGATACTACGAGGGGCAACTCCACTGGGCGCGAGGCGGCACTGCCGGCGCTCACTCTTTCTCCTTCAAGTTCGGCTGGGGCGCTCACAACTACCTGGGCCTCGCGGACGCCTGGGCGCTCCGTGGAAACGAGACGGACCAGCAGTTGCTCGACATGTTCGAAGCGCCCGCCTCGATTCGCAACAACGCAACGGCGCGCGACCAGTGGCTCTATTTCGTGCGCAGGAACATAGGCCCGCCGGGAGCGCCGCGCGTCAATCAACCGCCCGCCGTCAGCATCAACGCTCCCGCGAATAATGCTTCCTTCACGGCTCCCGCTTCGTTCACCATCACGGCCAGCGCGTCTGACGCGGACGGCCGCGTCGGCAAGGTGGAATTCTTTAGCGGTGGCACAAAACTGGGCGAGGACACGACGAGCCCTTATAGTTTTGTCTGGAACAACGTCGCCGCGGGCGACTACACGCTCACGGCCAGGGCAACGGACGATCTCGGCCTGGCAGCCACGTCCGGCCCTGTCGGCGTGAAGGTCGAGCCGCCTCCCGCCCCCGTGCTTTTGACCGGGGCGACTTCGCTGCGCGCCATCGCCCTCGATTCAATCGCCTGGCTGCGCGAGCCTTTCGCGCTCACCTCTCCACATTATTTCAGCGCCGACCGCCGCACGCGCATTATGCTCTTTGCGTTGAACGTCAACCTGCTGCCCGGCGAGACTGCATCAATCGTGACGGTCGAGGCGGAAGACGCGGCGCACCGTGTCTACCAGTTCAGGGTCGAGTACGTCGGCAAGGTTCCGGGCTTCGAGTGGATGAGTTGTGTCGTCGTCAGGCTGAGCGATGGTCTGGGCAATGTCGGCGACGTGCTCGTCCGGCTGCGGCTGCGCGGGGTGGCGAGCAACCGCGTGCGCGTCGGGATAGGGTACGTGGGCGGCGGTCTGCCGAACGACGCGGGGGCCGTCCCGACGCCCGCGCCCTGAAGACGTTTTAAGAACGCGTCGCAAAACCTACACTCAACCCTTTGCGTCTTACGTCTTAACTTTGCGCCTTTGCGTGAAACAGCCGTTCTCGCAAAGGCGCAAAGTTAAAACGTAAGGCGCAAAGGGGTTGAGTCGGTGGGTGGCTTGCGTTTTACCTTTAAGGCTTCTTCTCGCTGAAGCGTTCGCGGAAGTCCGCCGAGTGTTGTCTGAGTTCGAGCCAGTCTTGAAACAGCTTCGGGGATTGGAGCCAGACGGTGAACCATTCGGCGATCTCTGCCTTCTCGGCGCGCTTACGCTCGTCCACGTTGCGGTTGCGCGCGATCATCTGCGCCCGCTGCTTCCCTTTCAAGGCCGTCTCGCGCACGCGCCGCAAGCCCTCCTGGTCTTTGGTCCGCGTAAACTGCCGCCGCAAATTCTCCAAATTCTTGAGCGAGGCCGCAGCCTGTTCGAAGGTGGAGAATTTCAGGACGTTGCGGAACATGGCCTCGTAAGGGTCCGCCGAGCGGTGGCGCGTGTCCAGTTCCAGCACCTCCGCGTGGCGCAGCTCCGCGCCTTCGTCCGCCAGGAGTCGCGCCACGACCACGGGCGCTTCTACCGCGCCCTCGCCAAAGCGCTCGCGCACCACGCTCGCGATGGTTTCCAGCTCAGTTGCGCCCACGGACTCGCAGTCCAAATGCTCCCAGACCTCTATCATCAGGTCGTGTTTGGTGCGCGCCGTCCACTCATGTTTTTCCATTTCATCAGCCAAGTTACAGAAAAGCAGTGACAAGTGACAAGTGACAAGTGACAAGTTAAAATCCTTCTCGTCACTATTCTTTTCTGTGGTTATGACGAACATCGAAAACGCGCTCGCGGCACTGCGGGAACATTTCGGCTTCGAGGAGTTCCGCGAGGGGCAGCGCGAAGTCATCAGCGCAATTCTGGAAGGCCGGGACACGGTCGTCGTGATGCCGACCGGCGGCGGGAAATCGCTCTGCTATCAACTGCCCGCGCTGATGAAGCCGGGCGCGACCGTCGTCGTCTCGCCGCTCATCGCGCTGATGAAAGACCAGGTGGACGCGCTCGCCGCACGCAACCTGCCCGCGACTTTCATCAACAGCTCGATTACCTTCGAGGAACAGAAGGCGCGCATACAGGGCGTGCGCCGCGGGCTCTATAAGCTCGTCTACGTCGCGCCCGAGCGCTTCCGCAGCGCGCATTTCGTAGAGACCTTGCGCTCGATAGACATCTCGCTCTTCGCCGTTGACGAGGCGCACTGCATCTCGCAATGGGGCCACGATTTCCGGCCCGACTACATACGCCTGCGCCAGTCAATCGAAGAGATCGGGCGTCCGCAGGTTGCGGCGCTCACCGCCACGGCCACGCCCTACGTCCGAGCGGACATCATCGAGCAACTGAATTTACGCGAGCCGCGCGCCTTCGTCAGCGGCTTCGACCGGCCCAACCTCTCCATCGTGGTCGTCCACACGCAGAAGGAGCGCGAGAAGATCAATCACATACGCGCGCTCGCCTCCAAGCACGCGGCGGGCTCGGGCATCATCTACACCTCGACGCGCAAGGCCGTCGAGCAGGTGACGAATCGGCTGCTCGGCGCGGGCTTGAACGTCACAGGCTATCACGCTGGCATGGACGAGGCCGCGCGCACACGCGCCCAGGAAGATTTCATGACAGGGCGCTCGCAGATGATCGTCGCCACCAACGCTTTCGGCATGGGCATTGACAAATCGGACATACGCTTCGTGGCCCATTATCAAATGCCCGGCTCGATTGAGGCTTACTACCAGGAGATAGGGCGCGCGGGGCGCGACCAGATGCCTTCCGACTGTGTGCTCCTCTTCAACTACGCCGACAAGCGCACGCAGGACTACTTCATCGAAGGCTCTTACCCGCCGCCCGAGACGGTCGCGAAGGTTTACCAGGCGCTCGTCGCCACGAACCAGAAACGTATAGAGCTTTCCGTCAGCGAGATTGCGACGCGCGCAAGTCTTCGCAACGAGATGGCCGTCCAGTCCGCGCTCGTCATTCTTGAGAAGGCCGGCCACATAGAGCGCGGGGCGAGCGGCGAGAACCGCGCCGCGCTGCGCTTGCAGATGAAGCCGCCGGACGCGCGCGCGGCCGTCGGCGCACGCGAGACGCAGGCGCGACAGGTGCTCTTCGGCCTGCTCGGCGGCTACGACCTGAACGAGCGCACGGACATTGAGCTCGACGTGACGGAGTTCTCCGAAAGTCTAGGGTTGGAACTAACGGCCGTGCGCCGCGCGCTCTCGCAGCTCAGCGCTTCGGGCGTCGTCGCCTACAACCCGGCGCGGCGCACGCGCGGCGTCCTGATGCTGGACGAGCGCCCCGCCACGAGCCTCCGCATACGCCCGCACGAGGTCGCGCGCCGCGCCGCGCTCGAACAGCGCAAGCTCCGCGAGATGATCAGCTTCTGCTACACCGAAAGCTGCTACCGCGCCTTTATCCTGGACTACTTCGGCGACGCGCACCACGCCGCCAACTGCGGCACGTGCGGCAACTGCGTCGCGCCCGCGCGACCGATGGCGGCGCGCGACCCCAGGGCGAGCGCGCCGCTGGAAGAGCCGACCGCGCTCGACGATTTCGTCAGGGAGCACGTCCCCACGGGGCTAGACCTTGAGCGCGAGTTGGACGAAGGCTCGCGCGTGCGCCGGGCCAGCGACGAGGCCGTGGCGGCCGCGGAGACCGCGACGGCGGCGCGCGGCGGCGTCAGCATCACACAGGCGCGCGCCCTGACCGAAGAAGAGGGGCTACTCGTCCGTAAAATTCTGGCCTGCTCGGCGCGCATGCAGGGGCGCTTCGGCAAGGGGATGCTGGCCTCGACCTTGCGCGGCTCACGCGCGCGCACCGTCCTTCAGGCCGGCTTAGACCAGCTCTCGACCTACGGCATCCTCGACGACATGACGCAGGACGAATTGATGGACTACATAGACGCGCTCGTCTCGGCCGGCTGCCTGCACGTGACGGGCGGCTCTTACCCGACCGTCTCGCTGACCGCGCTCGGCGGCGACGTGATGCGCGAGCGCGCCGTGGTGGAACTGGCCCTGCCGGAAACCTCGCTGAGCGCGCTCGCCACCGCGAGTTTTGGGCCAACGGCTGCTACCGCCAAAGCTCCGAAGGCCAAAGCCGTCAGCACGGTTGACGAGACTTACGCTCTCTACAACGAAGGCTTATCCATCGAAGAGATTTGCCAGCGGCGTGGGCTGACGGCGATGACCGTCGAGAAACATCTGGCCGAATGCATCACGCAGAATCGCCCCTTCGACCTCTCGCGCCACGTCACGGACGCCGACCGCGCGCTGATAGAGAGCGCCATCGAACAGGTCGGGACGGACCTCCTACGCCCCCTGCGCGACGTGCTGCCCCCACGCATCAACTACCGCATGATCCGCTTCGTCGTCGCCGACGTGCAGCGCAACAAGAGAGTGATAAGTGATGAGTGATAAGTGATAAGTAAAAGACAGAAGTTTTTAACTTATCACTTATCACTTATTACTTATTACTTATCACCGCTTTTCGTGTTAAGTTCTGTCAGTCGCTCTTAAAACTTCAGATTGAGGTATTCATTTATGAGTCGTAACCCGAACACTGATCCGCCGCAGCCGACAGAGCCTTTGCCGCAGCCGGGTGAGCCCGAGACGCCGCCGATTGGGCCGGACGTTCCGGTCGTCCCGGACCCGTCGCCTCTGCCGCTCCCGCCGGATGCGGAGCCTTCGCCCGTAGCGCCCGTGAGCGAGCCGGACCCGAGCCCGCCTCCCGCAGGCGACCCGCCGCCCGGCGAGCCTACGCGGTTGGCCTGACCGGGCGGGCGCTTCCGCAAAGCCTGGGAGGCCCACCGTCCATTATTCGTTGATTGACGGCACGCCTTCCAATAAGCCGTCTCCGCGCCGGAAAGAGCGCCAAAACTTTCCGGCGCTTCTCTCACAAGCCGGTTGTGCGCGGGCGTCGCCCCCTTGAGCGCCCGCGACACGGCAAAAAGCTCGTAAATCGTGAATCGTAAATCGTAAATCGAAAAACTGCTTTTCACGATTTACGATTTACGATTTACGATTCACGATTTACGATTTACAATGCTCGCGCTCCGGTATGGGAAGGCCCGTGGATTTAACGACGCGCGCCTTCCGGCAAACGAACTGTTTTGAAAGCTGCCTGAAGCGGAGTCGCCCCCGTAAGCTCCGCCTTTCCGCAACGAACTATCTCAGAGAGCGTCTTACAGCCCGGAGTAATTCAACAATCATTACGGGGGGCGGGACGAACCAGGCCCGGTGGTGTAGCCTAACTGTCGGCGGCCCGATTCGCCCCACATGAGAAGAAAGAAAATGAGCACCGAGTTTAACGTCACAGAGCGAGCCGTTTTTCAGGGACGCACGCGCCAGGGCAGACACATGCACGCAGAAGTGACCACGCACGAGGACGCGCGCCCGGCGTTTCTCGAAGAGGCGGCAAGCCTACTTCAGATAAAACCATTCACGCCGCACCCCAATTTTACGAGCGGCCACGCCCAGACGCTCGCGGGCTACTGCTGGCCCCGCGGCCTTCCCAAACGCGCCCGCCGCAAAGATGAGGCACGCATCTTCGAGGTCGAGCCGGACGTGCGGCTACTGGCACACTGCCGTTGGCAAAAGGACCGTCTACGGCATCCCACCCTGGTTCTCGTGCACGGGTTGGAAGGCTCGGACACGTCCGTCTATATGCTCGGCACGGACGAGAAGGCTTTCGCCGCGGGCTTTAATGTCGTCCGTTTGAACCTGCGCACCTGCGGCAACACGGAGCACCTGACGCCGACGCTCTACAACAGCGCGCTCAGCGGCGACCTGCGCGCGGTCCTGCGCGAGTTGATTGAAAAGGACGGCTTTTCTTCGGTCTTCCTGGCGGGCTTTTCGATGGGCGGCAACATGTGCCTGCTGTTCGCGGGTGAAGACCCCCGGAGTGTGCCAAAAGAGTTGAAGGGCGTGTGCGCCGTCTCGCCCACGATTGACCTCAACTCCTGCGCCGAGGCCATCGAGCGGCGTGACAACTGGCTCTACAAGCAGAGCTTCATACGCAGCATGCGCAAGCGCGTGCGCCGCAAGCGGAAATTCTTCCCGCAGCTTTACGACACTGAAGCACTCAGCAGCCTCCGCACCATACGAGATTTCGACCAGCATTACACGATAGTGCAAGGCGGATACAGTAGCGTGGACGAGTACTACGAGCGTGCGAGCGCGCTCCCGATCCTCTCGAAGATACGCACGCCGACGCTGATGATTCACGCGCAGGACGATCCGTTCGTCCCCTTCTACCCTTTCAAACACCCGTCCATCGCCGAGAATTCTTACCTCATCTTCCTCGCGCCCGAGCACGGCGGCCACGTCGGCTTCGTCGGCGCGGACACCACCGGCGAGGACCGCTTCTGGGTCGAGAACCGCCTCGTGGAGTTTTGCCGGCTCGTGCAAGACAGGAGCCATTGACGGCCGACGAGGCCATCAATGAACAAAGAGCACCTTTAGAAACTCTTTGCGCCTTTGCGCCTCCAGCGTGAAACTTAATCTCACGCAAAGACGCAAAGGCGCAAAGAAAGGGCTTGAACTTCTCCCTACTTCTATAATTGTCCTTCATTCACCTTCTTGATTTTCCGGCTCTTCCTCTTTCTTAGCCTCGTCCTTCTTCTCGAAGTCGTCGGCAGGGGCGTGGTAAGCGAAGACCACGTCGTCTTCTGACGAAGGCAGGACGCGCGCGGCGAGGTCCGCCAGGAGGCGGCGTATGCGGCCCGGCTCCTCAGTGGACGGAGCGGGCGCGGGCGTCTCGCCTAAGGAGAGTTCCGTGTCCAGGCGAATCAGTTGGGCCGTGATGTGACGGCAGGAGGCGCAGGCGACAAGGTGGCGTATGAGCGGCGCGGATTCGCGTTCGCTCAGGCGGCCCTCGACGAAGACGGAGAGCGCGTCCTCGTCGAGGTGCGCTCCCGCGGCGGCCGACGCCGAAGCGAGCGAGCCGCGGCCCCGCAGGTGCTGGTGCACCATCCGGCGCAGGCGGTCACTCTCTTTGTTGGTCTTCGGTCTCGGCATCTGCCGCTCGTCTCCTTCCAGCTTCTTGGACGTTTCTTGCGCTCTTACTTTGCCCTACCGCTCGGCGGGCACGTCCGTCAAATGTCTGCGCACGTCCTCGGGCGCTAAATCTTCGGTCGCCATCTCGACGCAAAGCTCTATCTCGTCAGCGCTCAGCCCGCTTTTCTCTTTCAACTCTGACCGGAAACTTTCGAGAACTTTGCCGTAAACTTTTTCCAGCCAGCGCATCACCGTTGACTCGTGTACGCGGCTGTCGGGAACAGTGATGCGGCGCTTCGATTGGCGTTGAAACCAGCGGCGCAAGGGCGATTGCGGCTCCTCGACCAGCCGCGCGATCTCGCGCAGCTTCAAGCCCTCCACGTGGTAGTAAAGGAGCAGCAACTTCTCGTGGTCGTCCAGCGTTGCGAGCGACGTGTCGAGCGCCTGGACCGTCGCGGCGCGGTAACGCTCGCGCGCCACGCGCTCAACCATCGCGCCCTCGCCGCCGCGGGCTTCGGCTCGCCAGCCGGGCCGGTCGCGCACCTCGCCGCCGCCTTCGGACCAGTCGTCAATCGAGACCTCGTCGCGCCGCGCGCGGTGCAGGTCAATGACCGCATGCCAGACGACCGTCCTCAGCCACCCGCGCAACGTCCCCCGCCCCGTGTAGGTCGCGAACTTAGACTGCCGCACGTCGTTGACGACCCGTGTGCCGTAAAGCTCGACGTAAACCGAGTCAATCACCTCCTCGGCGTCCGACTCGGCGCTCGCCAGGTGGCGCGCGATGCGCTCTATGTAGCGGCGGTAGCCCTGGTCGAACTCCCACCAGGCGTGCTCGTTGCCGCGCGCGCAGGCCACCGCCAGGTAAAGGTCCGTAATCTGAAGCTCACCTATGAACTGGCGAATCTGGTCGGGCGTCGGGGCTGTGCCGCCCTCCGTGTCCACCAGATACTTATCAATGGCCGCGCGGACGGCCGTGCGGAACGCGTCCCCGTCTACGTCGTAGTTGGGCGCGGCCTCCATGCAGCGCTCGTGGAGCGCGCTGATGTCGCCGGCGCACTCCGCAATCGCGCTCTCAAGTTGTTCGAGTAATGAGACAGTCACTGACGCGCGATTATAGATTAAACGACGCGGTTTCGCATCTTGTTCTGGATTGGCAAAGAACTGGCGCGCGCAGACGCGCTCTGAACACGCGGCGCGGCGTCCCACAATGCCCACCCGCCGGATAAAACTCTCCCGGCGCACGTCGGTCGCAGTTGCGCTTTCGTTAGGGGAGAGCGGATTTTCTGATTCTGGTGAGCGGGCTCGAAGGCGTTGCGTGTGCTGCCACTCACGCCGGGGTGACGGGAGGCTTCAGAAAATTTTGCCCAAGAAAAGAAGAAAATTTAAGAGAAGCGCATCATCCCCGCAGGGGATGAACATGATAGCCGGGGGCGTTGCGAGCGCGAAGCGTGAGCGCCGCCCCCGGAACGATTCGGGAAAATGTTTCGACCCTGAAAGGGTCGCACCTCGCCGTTGAAGGTGCAACCCCTTCAGGGTCGGAATTATTTCTAATGCTTGACCGGGGGCGGCGCAAACATTCGTTTGCTTGCCCCCGGCTATCATGTTTGACCCCTTCGGGGTCGGGACGAGTAAAGCCTGCCTGTCGTTCGGCTACTTTTCCAGCTTCTTCAAGATTCTTCCGGCGTGGTTGCGGGCCATCAGCGGGAGGCGCTCGTCCGTGCTCAACTCGCGCAGCAGCGGGACGAGTTGCAGGGGGTCCGTCAGCTCGTTCAGTCTGAGGTACTTGTCCAGCGTATCCATGAGCTTCGGCGAGTTGAGCGGCTGAACCTGGCGCGCGAGCGCAACGTCGAAGACGAAAACTGTCTGGTTGGCGACGCGCCTGTACTCGGCCGCGAGTTCCCTGGCGTTCGGGTCCGTCGTCCAGTTGAACTCCGCCTCGCGCTTGCGCTCGCCGCGCGCCATCCCCAGGCGTATGGTGCCGAGGTGCGAGTAATCCCTCTCGGCCTGATAGCTCGCGGTCGAATCGAGGAAGCGCAGCGCCTCCCACAAACCCTTGATGCGCGCGCGCGAAGTCTCAGACAGTTCCAGCGGCTCGACTATCTGCTCAAGGTCTCCCTGGCGCTCGAAGGTGACCTCGCCCCGCCCCGCCGAGTCGTGCCTGACCTTGATGTGGCGTATGTGGAAGGCGGGCTGGTTGAATTCGTAAGTGTAGACGGCGTCGTCCTCGGGCGCGCTCCTTTCGGGCGTCGCCTCCTTCGCGGGCTCCTCGGCGCGGCGGTTCTGCTTCTGCGGGCCATTATTTTGTGCCACAGCGCAAATCGCCGCGCCCAGTGTCAGGAGCGCGGCGACGCCGGCAAGCAGGATCAGTTTTCTTACACTCACTCGAATTTCACCGAGACGAGCTTCGACACGCCCACCTCTTCCATGGTCACGCCGTAGAGGGCGCGCGCCATCTCCATCGTACGCTTGTTGTGCGTGATGACGATGAACTGCGTGCTCGCGCTCATCGCGGCGACCTTGTCCGTGAAGCGCCCGACGTTGGCCTCGTCGAGCGGCGCGTCCACCTCGTCGAGCAGACAGAAGGGGCTCGGCCTGTAGTGGAAGATGCCCAGGACGAGCGCGAGCGCCGCCATCGCCTTCTCGCCGCCCGAGAGCAGCAACACGTTCTGCAAACGCTTGCCCGGCGGCTGCGCGATGATGTCAATGCCCGACTCCAACACGTCGTCGGCGTCAATCAAACTCATCTCGCCGCGCCCGCCGCCGAAGAGTTCCTGGAAGAAGTCACTGAAGTTGCGGTTGATCTGTTCGAAGGCGTGGCGGAAGCGCTCGCGCGAGCGGCGCTTGATCTCGCGTAACGCTTCCTCGGTCGAGGCGATGCCCTCCGTGATGTCCTGCCGCTGGCCCGTGAGGAAGGTGAGCCGCTCCTCGGCTTCGGACAATTCTTCGAGCGCCATCATGTTGACCGCGCCGAAGCCCTCGACGCGCGCGCGCAACTCTTCGACGCGCGCCTTCCCCGCTTCCAGGTCGAACTCTTCGTCCAAGGGGTGCTCGCGCGCCAACTCTTCGAGCGACTGGTTCAGCTCCGTGTGGCAGGCTTCGCGCACGTAGCCGAGCCGGGCGGCGCTCTCGGCCCGCTGAACTTCAAGCGCGGCGCGTGCCTCGCGCGTCGTGGCCGCGCGGCGATTCAACTCGCCCAGTTCGACGGAGAGCGCGTCGGCGCGCGTCCGTGCGGACGCCAAATCGGACGTGCGCCGGGCGATCTCCTGCTCTTCGCGCGCGCGCTCGTCGCCGACCGTCCCCGCGCTCTCTTCCATCTCCCCGATGGAACGCCGTAACTCTTCGAGGCGCGCGGTGGCGTCGGCCACTTCGCGCTCGTGCCGCTCAAGCCTCGACTCAAGCTCGCCGCGCTCGGCCTCCATGCGCCGCAGTTCCGCGGTGGTGGCGCGCCGTCGTTCAGCCGCAGCCGCGGCGGTGGCGCGCTGCTCGCCCAGGCTCTCGCTCTCTGTCTCCGCCGCGCGGCGCGTGATTGCCAGCAGGCCCGCGGCCTCTGTAATCAGCTCGGAGGCCGCCAGACGGGCCGCGTCGGCAGTCTCCGCTTCGCTCAGCGCGGTCGCGCGGCGCTCCTCTAATTCGAGCCGCTCCTGTGCCAATCTCGCGGCGTCGTCCGCGACCACGCGCAGGTGACGCTCGGCGCGCTCGATCTCCTGCGCGAGTTGCGTCGCCGAAAGCTCGCGCGCCACATGGTCGCGCTCCTCGCGCCCTATGACTTCGTTCAATAGCACGACCGCGTCTTCAAGCTCCGTCAGGCGCGAGCGCGCCTCGCTCACGGCCTGCGAGGCCGAGGCCACTTGCGCCTGCAACGCGGGCGCGCGGCCGTCCAACTCGCGCAGCTCGCGCTTGAAGGCGAGCAGGCCCGCGCCGTCTTCGACCGAGCGCGCGTCGCCCGCGTTGACGAGCTGCCCGCCCGCGACCCAGTCGCCGTCGAGCGTCACGCACATCTCGCCCGTCGCCAGGCTGATTGTCATCGCGTGGTCCAGGTTCGTCGTGACGCGCGCGTTCATGCGCTGCGGGAGCGTGCGATTGAGGACCGCCAAAAGCTCGCGCGGCGCGCCGAGCAGGTCGCGTATGCGAACGTCGCCCGCGACTTCGCCGCCCGCGCCGGACTCACCCTGCGCGGCATAGATTCTGTAGGCCGCTGCGATGTCCGCTTCTTCGCTCGCGCCGTGGAGCCCGGCGACGAGGAAGCTCGCGCGCCCCGCGCCGTTCTCCCTCAGCCACTGCGCGGCGCGCGCCGCGTCGTCCGGCGTCGGAACGATGACGGCCTGCAAGGACGCGCCGAAGACGCCTTCGACGGCGCGCTCCCAGCGCGGCTCGACGTTGAACATGTCCGCGAGCGTGCCCATGAAGTGAAACTCTTCCGTCGGCGCGTCGTCGCTCGCGAACAGGCGCTGGACGGCGGGCGAATAGTGCGCGCGCTTGGTGTCCAACTCCATCAAAGTGTCGAGGCGGTGGCGGACCCTGGAAAACTCCTCGCGCGCGCGGGTCAACTCCGCGTCCGTCTCGGAGACGCGCTCGTGTCCTTCTACAACCTTGTGGACGGCCGCCTCGCGCTCGGCCGCGAGCTGTGCCAAATTTTCGCGCGCTCTCTCGATCTCGACGCTCAGCGTCTCGGCCTCCGCCACGCGCTCGGCGTGTACGGCCGCCGCGCGCTCGCCCTCGCGCGCCAATCCTTCCGCCTGAACGGCCAGGCGTTCGAGCGCGGCTTCGAGCTGACGCCCGATCTCCATCAACCTTTCGGCAACGGCCGTGTGCGTCAGTAGCTCCGCGCGGGCGCGCTCGATTTCGGCCTCTGCCTCCGAGACTTCGACGACGCGCTGCCCATAGGCAGCCTCGGCCGACTGAAGCACGAGCGCGTGCTCTTCGCTCGCAGCGCGCAACTCCGCGTCGTGCTCGCCGAGGCGCGCGCACTCCTCTTCGACGCCCGTCAGCCGCGCGCGCACCGTTTCTATCTCTTGCTCGACCTCAGCGCGCCGCCTTTCGAGCGCCGCGAACTGCTCCTGCTGGTAACTCTGCTCGCGCGCCCGGCGGTCACGCCGCAACTCCGCCTCAGCCGACGCCGCGCGCGCCTCCGCGAGTTCTTCTTCCAGGTTGCGCGCCTCCTGCGTGGCGTTGCGCGCTTCCTCTTCGCGGGCGGTCAATTCTTCGACGAGGGCACGCTCTTCGCCCGAGACCTCTTCGAGGCGGACGCGCGTCTCTTCCAGGAGCGCTGTCAGCGAGCGCTCTTCGGCGACGTAGGCGCGGCGCAGAAGCTCGCGCAGTTCTTCGCGCAGGATGCGGTAGCGGCGCGCCTTCGCGGCCTGACGCCGCAGGCTGTTCACCTGGCGGTCTATCTCGGAGATGATGTCGGAGACGCGTGACAGGTTGGAGCGCGCGGAGTCCAGTCGTGCTTCGGCGGCGCGCTGGCGGACGCGAAACTTCGTGATGCCGGCGGCCTCTTCGATGAGTGTGCGGCGGTCCATGGGCTTGGCCGAAAGAATCTGCCCGATGCGCCCCTGCTCGATGATGGCATAGTGCGCGCCCGAAAGACCTGTGCCAGAAAACAAGTCCTGTATGTCGCGCAGACGGCACATGCGGTTGTTGAGCAGATACTCGCTCTCGCCCGAGCGGTAGAGCCTGCGCGTCACGGAGACCGACTCGCCCGGCGCGAACTCCAGCGCCAGACGGCTCGGCCGCCAGTGCCGCTTGTGATGAATTTTCGGCGCGACCGCTTCGGCCGCAACAATCTCCGGGACGACCACGGACGCCTCGGTTCCGGTGTCCACCGCCTGCGATGCCTCAGCGACTTCGGCAGCCGGAGCAGCTTCCGCATCGGCCACAGCGTCTGAAGGCGGCGGCTCGGTCGCCTCCGCCGTTCCCGCGCCCGCCGTCAGTTCCTCTATCTCAACGGCCTGGTCGTCTATCTCTTCGAGTGTGGAGTCAATGTCTTCTATGTCAGGCTCGTGCTCGACGGTTTCGTCGCGCATCAGGTGCAGGACGACCTCGGCCATCCCGCTCGGTTGGCGGTTGCGCGAGCCCTGGAAGATGACGTCTTTCATCTCCGCGCCGCGCAGGTGCTTGATGCGCTGCTCGC
Organism: uncultured Acidobacteriota bacterium; assembly: GCA_963711585.1. Taxonomy (GTDB): domain Bacteria; phylum Acidobacteriota; class Blastocatellia; order Pyrinomonadales; family Pyrinomonadaceae; genus QHXM01. The sequence goes on from CAVQEU010000009.1 coordinate 870,337, forward strand.
CGAGAACCCAGGCAATCGCGTCCGCGACGTTAGACTTGCCGCAGCCGTTGGGGCCGACGACCGCCGTGATGCCGTCGCCTGTGAAGACGATTTCCGTGTGATCCGCGAAGGATTTAAAGCCGGTGATTTCTAGGCGTTGAAGTTTGAACATGCGTGCATCTGAAGCGAACGGCCCGAGGGTAAAGATAACAACAAGCGCAGTCCCTAGAGCGCGACGTACAAGAGGCACACTATATGTTGGACTTCGCGGGAATGTCAACCAATGCTTCAGGCCAAAGGGGGTTACTGTTGCAGGCGGCAGATTTAACTTTACGGCCGGCCCTCGATTAATTCGGGCCGGGCGTAAAGCACCAGCGTGACGCCGGGGCGCAGGGGGTAGGAATTGACGCGGACGTAGCGGTCGCCCAAGACCTTCTGAAGCTGCGCGGGCTTCTCTATTTCCTGGCTTTCGGAACTGATGACCATGGCTCCGTTGACGGAAACCAAAGTCCCGTCATCCTTCTCCAGGTAACCGTAAAAACCCGCGTGCTCGTATTCACGCAAATACCAGGGCATCGGCCAGTACTCGTTCGCGATAATCTCGATGTCGGTCTTCCTGCCCGTCCCGGCGCGCTGTGCCAATTCCTCAATCTTATTGACCAGCGGGAGAAACCCGCGATTGGTGTGCGCGTAAACGTAAGGGTACTTGTCGTCGTCGTAGTGATAGAGGTTGAGGCTGACCATTTGCACGCCGCAGACGGCGAGCGCCGCCAGGGCGACGATGACGGCCGCGAGGCGCACTTGCCACTCCCGGCCCAGGTGATAAAGCTCGTTGACGGCGTAGCCGCCGATGACGGCCATCGGGACGGTGAAGCTGATCATCAGCCAGGGGGTCTTGTAGGGGATGAGCGAATAGGCCGCCATGATGCCGAAGGCCCACGCGCCCGCGAAGACGCCGAAGCGGTGGCGGCGAATCAGGGCCGCGATTGAGCCGGCCGCGCCCAGTATGAGGAGCGGCGCTTGCTCCTGCCAGAGCCACCAGAGATAAGTGTGCCACGGGTGGCCGTGCTCCTTCGTCCCGGTTTTGGCCCAGACTTGTAAAGACTCGATGGCGTCGCCCACCCCTTTCCAGTTGGTGAAGAAAGAGGAGTAGAAGAGGACGTTGATGAAGAGGAAGAGCACGACCGCGAGCCCCGCCATCGGCGCGACATTGTTGATGCCGCCGAGCCTTTCGAGCGCGCCCGGCCGCTCCTCGCGCGGCCCCTTGCGCTTCTTACTCTTTCCTTGTCGGCCCTGCTTCTCCCACGGCACGCCGCCGCTCCGGCCCGTGAGCTTCAGGTAAGCGACGCTGACGGCCCACGCGAGGCCGAGGACGACGAGCGAGATGAGCGCCGTCTCCTTCGTCGCCGTCAGGAGCGCCGCCGAGATGGCCGCGAGCAGCAGGTAGACGGGGTCGGTCGTCTCCCAGTAGCGCAAGGAAGCGACGACAACGCCGAGGGTGAAGAAGACGAACTGCGTTTCGTGTATGAAGTAGCGCGAGACGTAAACGTCTCCGGGCGAGAGCGCTATGAGCGCGGCGGCCGTGAGCGCGCCGACGGCCCCTATGTTGCGGCGCAGGCTGAGCGCCAGCCAGACGGTGGCGACGCCGAAGAACGCGGGCACGAGGCGGACTGCAATCGTGCCCAGGCCCGGCTCGCCGAAGAGAAACGCTTTCAGCTTCGTGACGGCGAGCGCGAAGTAGTAGAGCGTCGGGCCGTGATAGTTATTCGGATCGTATTTGTAGACGCCTTCGCGGTAGAGGGTCGTCAGGAAGAAGCCGTTGACGCCCTCGTCGTGGTGCATGGGTTTGAGGCCCAGCGCGTAGACGCGCACGAAAGCGGCTGCGGCGAGAATCAAGATGCTCGCGGCCCACCAGACGCGCGGCGAGAGGCCGGCGTCTTCGCCTGCCTGCTCAGGCGGCGCGCTCTCCGTTGCGGCAGCAGGATTGCGCGCCACGACAGTCGCCTTACGGTCGCGCGATTTTGTAGAGCCTGTATTCACCCGTTTCCCCAACCAGCTCGAAGCGAGAAAAGAAAGCGTCGTTGACGGGCGCGTCACGCCGCTCGTGCGGCCCGACCACGACGAACTCGACGTTGTACTTCGCCAGTAACCTTTCGGCGTCGCGGCCGCCCGCGTAAATACGCTTGATGTCGCGCCAGCGGTCCTCGTAGCTGATGCCGTGCGAGCCTACGTGACCGGGGTAGCCCATGACGGAGCGGCGGCCCGTCAGGAAAATCGGCGTGTCGAACGTAGGCTCGTGCAGGATGGTCGCGCGCGGGCGCGACACCTCCTTGACCGTTTCGGCGAACCTCACGCCGTCGGCGTCGAAGATTCTAAACTCCGCCGCGCGCGACGCCACGCTCCAAACGTCGAGCGCGCCCGCGAGCACGAGAGTCAGCAGCAGTGCGACCGCGCCGGTCTGCATCGCCCGACTCCCGCGCATGAGACGCGCCAGCAGGAGCGCGACGAGCGGCACGGACGCAAGGAACCAGTAATAGAGAACCTTGATATTGTCCCACACCCACGGCGCAAGTTTAATCAAATTCGGGATGATGAAACAAAGCGTGAACGGCAGGTAGAAGAGCAAGAGCCTGCGCGGCACGAGGGGTTTCGTCGTGTCGCCTTCACGCTCGCGCCAGAGGAGCGCCGCCGCGATCAGCGGGATGAACAGCCCTGTGTTCTTGAACCAGAACCACAGGACGTTCTCTTCGCCGTGGTCCCAACCGAAGTGCCAGCCGAAGAAATCCGACGCGCGCACGGAGCTGCCGTGCGTCGCCCACCACATCTGCGGCGCGGCAATGAGTATCGCGACGGCGAAGAAGACCGCCCACGCGCGCCAATCCTTCAGCCCCGTCAACAGCGCCACGCCCGCGCCCACCACCATCACCACGACGAAGCTGTGCGCGTGGACGAGCGGCAACAACCCCGCGACCGCGCCCGCCGCCGCCATGCGTTGCATGGTCGTGACACGGGGACGCGGGGACGCGGGGACGCGGGGATGAGCGGCACTCTGTCGCGCTCTCTTTTTACCGTGCTTACGATTTTCAATTCCTTTCTCCGCGTCTCCGCGTCCCCGCGTCTCCGCGTCCGCCCCTCCTCGCGTCCCCGCGTCGCTAACGAACGCCCACCAGATTGTGAACGCTATCAGGGCGAGCGGGAAGCCCAGGAGGATGCCGCGCTGCGGGATGAGAAGCGTCGTTATGGAATTGCCCCAGCGGTAGCCCGTGTCGGGCGTGATGCTGTAGTGCTGCGGCAAGTCCATGAGAATTCCGAAGAGACCTTTGTCGGTCCAGCGCGGGTCGTTCCACAGTTGCCAGAAACCCAACCCGCCGCTGAAGAGGACGAGCGCGGGCGCAATCAGCCCCGCCACCCAGTCGCGCGTCAGCTTCCAGGTGAAGCGGTGCAGGACGCCGACGAACGCTAGGCCGAGTACGTAGTTTTCCAGCATCAGCGCCTGCCGCAACGTCGCCCCGGCGCGTACGAAACAGGCCGCGACGAAATCCACCACGAAAGGATAGGTGAAGCGCGCGCCCGCGAACGTAGGGTCTTCGGGCGGGAAGTTCGCGCCGTCCGCGAAGCTCGTGATGATGCTCAGGTGAAAAGGCAGGTCGCCGTAGTTGTTCTGCACGCCCGTGTAAATCCCGTCCGCGCGCTCAAACATCGCGCGGTCGAAGACCAGCCACAGCAGCACTGCGACGAACACGTAAAAGATGAAATGGACGCTCGACTGCCGCGTGGGGTGCAGCACAGAGCGGTGAGCCGCGCGCGCAGCCTCGTGGAAATTCTTGCTCACAGCGGCCCGCAGCCGCGCCCTCGCGAGCAACGCGAGCGGAGAGGCGACGACGGCGGCGGTCAGGACGAGCGCGGCGGAACTGAGGCCGATGATTGAAGCGACAATGAAGCCGACCAGGCCGAGCGCGGCAAAGCCCACACACGCGCCCATGCAGAGGCGTGCCGCGAGCGGCGCGTCCTCGTCCCACAGGTAAGTGAGCAACGCCCCGCCCGCAATCGCTATCAAGGCTAACGCCAGAGCAATAAGCATAAAGATTTGTCCAAAGTCCGAAATTATACGATGCGTGTCAACCGAGAAAACTGTTTTGTAATGGGTACATGCTGAGGGTTAGACGACTCTTTGCAGTATAATCGCTGACATCTTCCCTCTTCCGAAGGGAGTCCTTTATGACTGGCCTGAAATTCCCGAGAAAGGAGCTCGTCTGCCTCTGCGTGCTCGCGTTCGCGTGCGTGCCGAACGTTTTGGCACAGAGCGATTCCATACACGAGGTGGAAGTTTACCTGCGGGCGAGGGGCGCTTCGGTGAACGGGGTGAACGTCCGGCTGATACGGCAGTCAGGGATGATGCCCGTCGCAAACACTTTCAGCAACCAGGACGGGCGAATCAAGTTCACCGGCCTGCTGCCGGGCGAATATGTAGTCGAGACAACCGAAAGTGACAAGTTCGAGGCGACGGCGACGCGCGTGACGGTGCGCCCTATCGAATTCACAGAGCCCAAGCCGACGAGCGTGAGCGTTTACATTGATCTTCCGGCGCGCAAAGGACCGGAGCAGGCCGCCCCCGGCGTCGTCCTCGCGGACGTTGACCTCAAAGTTCCAGATGCCGCCCTCAAGCGTTACCGCAAAGGCATGGAAGCCCTGCGCGCGGGCAACCGCGACGACGCGACCGAAGAGTTCAAGGCCGCCGTCAACGCTTACCCGCAATACTACGCCGCGCGCCTCGAACTGGGCCGGCAACTGCGCGCGCAGCTTCTTTTCGACGAGGCCGAAGCAGCGCTCAGGCCGCTCGGCGAGATCGCCCCCAAACGCGCCGAGCCGCGCATAGAATACGCCATAGTTTTGCTCGCCTTGAAGCGGCCCAAAGAGGCGGCCGGCCAGTTGCGCAAGGCGCTTGAGTTGGAAGAGGCCAACTGGGTGACCCACCTGCACCTCGGCTGGGCCTTGCTCGAAACAGAGCCCGCAGAGGCCGAGCGCTATTTCCGTCGCGCACTCGAACTGGACGAGCGGAAGGCCGCGCAGGCGCACCTCTCGCTGGCGCGACTGGCCTACGCCAAAGGGCAGCGCCAGGATTCCATACGCCACCTCGAAGCCTACCTCACGCTCGCGCCCGACGCGCCCGACGCCCCGGCCGTGCGCCAGCTTGTCAGTCAACTGCAAAAAAGTGATAAGTGATATAAAAAAAGTGATAAGTAATAAGTGATAAGTGATAAGTAAAAGAAAGAAGGTTTTTAACTTATCACTTATCACTCATCACTTATCACTTATCATATATCACTGTCTTGTTGTGATGTTGGGGAAGAGTCGAAAGCTGTGGCCGTGGTTGATTGTCGCCGTGATTGTGGTGGCGGCGGTGTTTCGGCTGCGCAGTCAGGGGCGGCTGTGGTTCTGCTCGTGCGGCTATTTGCTTCCGTGGTCGAGCGACGCGTGGAGCGCGGACAACTCGCAGCACCTGTTCGACCCTTACAGCTTCACGCACGTCCTGCACGGGTTCCTGTTCTGGTGGCTCCTGACCTGGGCCTTGCCCCGCGTGCGCGTGGCCTGGCGGTTTTGTCTCGCGATTTCACTTGAAGCCCTGTGGGAAGTCGTCGAGAATGCAAACTTCGTCATCGAGCGATACAGAGAGGCGACGCTGGCGCTGGGCTATCAGGGCGACACCGTCGTCAATTCGCTCGGCGATATTCTGATGTGCGCCCTCGGGTTTCTGCTCGCGCGGCGCATAGGTTGGCGGCGCTCGCTCGCCCTGTTCGTCTTGACGGAAGTCGTGCTGCTCGTCTGGATCAGGGACAGCCTGCTCCTCAACATCCTGATGCTGCTCTACCCGCTTGATGGAATCAAAGCGTGGCAGGCCGGACACTGAGAAGTTTAATTTTAACCGCGGAGGATGAGAATGGTTGAGTCAAAGAGTAGTTCAACGGACGTGTGGCCCAGTTTGCCGCTCGAAGAGTGGAAGGACACTTACGCGACGCTGCACATGTGGACGCAGATCGTGGGGAAAGTCCGCCTCGTCTTGAGTCCGAAGATTAATCACTGGTGGCAGGTCCCGCTCTACGTCACGGCGCGCGGGCTGACGACTTCGCCGGTTCCGCACGGGACCGGCGCTTTCGAGATTGACTTCGACTTCATAGACCACCGCCTGCTCATCAGAACCAGCGACGGAATCGAAAAGGTCATAGAGCTTCGGCCGCGCACGGTCGCGGACTTTTATCAGGAGTTGATGCGCAACCTCGGCTCGCTCGGCATCGAAGCCAAAATCACGGCCCGTCCGGACGAAGTGCCGGACCCGATTCCCTTCGCCGAAGACCGCGTGCACGCAGCTTACGACCCCGAATACGCCAACCGCTTCTGGCGCATACTGGTTCAAATAGACCGCGTGTTCCGCGAGTTTCGCGCGCGTTTCGTCGGCAAGTGCAGCCCCGTACATTTCTTCTGGGGCAGTTTCGATCTGGCCGTGACGCGCTTTTCCGGCCGCCGCGCGCCCGAGCGCGATGGCGCGGACAGCATCACACGCGAAGCCTACTCGCACGAAGTCATCAGCCACGGGTTCTGGCCCGGCAGCGGCAACATACAATACCCGGCCTTCTACTCTTACACAGCCCCCGCGCCCGAAGGTCTGCCGCAAGCCGAGGTGCGGCCCGCTGCCACGTTCTACAACCCCGAGACGGGCGGCTTCATTTTGCCCTACGACGAGGTACGTTTGGCCGCGTCGCCCGACGAAGTGCTGATGGAATTTTTACAAAGCACCTACGAAGCCGGCGCGAACTTAGCAAAATGGGACCGCGCGTCTCTGGAACGAGAGCCGCAAAGTTAGAAAACAACTCAACCCCTTTGCGTCTTTGCGCCTTTGCGTGAGGAAATTTTCTCGCAAAGGCGCAAAGACGCAAAGAAAGGCGCTGTATGTTTGACGGTTTTTCGCAGAAGCGTATCGAGACGAGCGAGGCCATCATCAATCTCGTCGTGGGCGGTTCCGGCCCTCCCGTCCTGCTGCTGCACGGCTACCCGCAGACGCACGCCTGCTGGCACAAAATAGCGCCGCGCCTGGCATCGCACTTCACGGTCGTCTGCGCGGACCTGCGCGGGTACGGCGATAGCTCCAAGCCCGCGAGCGACGCGGAGCATTACAGTTACTCGAAGCGCGCGATGGCGCGAGACCAGGCAGAGGTCATGAGCGCGCTCGGCTTTGAACGCTTCAGTATCGTCGGGCATGACCGCGGCGCTCGCGTGGCCCACCGCCTCGCGCTCGATTACCCGGAGCGCGTCACGCGCCTCGCGCTCCTGGACATCGTGCCGACCAGGAAGGCTTTCGCGAACATGAATCAGAAGCTGGCGACGGCCGATTATCACTGGTTCTTCCTGATTCAGCCGGACGAACTGCCCGAGCGCCTGATTGCTAACGACCCCTACTTTTATCTGCGCTGGACGCTCGAACACTGGGCCGGGACGCAGGAAGGCGCTCTCACCCCCGCTGCCCTCGCCGAATACCGTCGCTGCTTCGACGCGGCCACGATCCGCGCGACCTGCGAAGACTACCGCGCCGCCGCGACCATTGACCTCAGACACGACGAGGCGGACGCCGACCGTAAGATAAGTTGCCCGCTACAGCTTTTGTGGAGCGCGGCCGGCACGGGCGCACACTTCGACGTTCCGGCCGCGTGGCGCGAATGCTCAGAGGGTGAAGTGCGCGGCCGCGCGCTCGACTGCGGCCATTTCCTGGCCGAAGAGAGGCCCGAAGAAGTCGCGGCGGAACTCATCGCGTTTCTCTCCGATTGAACTTGAGTGTGACCTATAGGAAATCTCACGCTGGAGACGCAAAGGCGCAAAGAAAACGAGAGTCGTTTCTTAGCACCTTTGCGTCTTTGCGTGAGATGTTTTCTTTAGGCTACACTCAATCGCGAACCGACATAGTTTAATCTCAACGCGCCGATTCGTTCCGAGGGGGTTTTTACACACATGCTTCGCGCAGGTATCGTCGGGCTGCCGAACGTCGGCAAGTCCACACTCTTTAACGCGCTCACGTCGCAGTCCGCGGCGCTCGCGGCCAACTACCCGTTCGCCACCATCGAGCCGAACGTCGGCGTCGTCGCCGTGCCGGACGAGAGGCTTGAGCCGCTCGCCAAGATCGTCAAGACGAACACGATTGTTCCCGCGACGGTCGAGTTTCTGGACATCGCGGGCTTAGTGCGCGGCGCGTCCAAGGGCGAAGGTTTGGGGAATCAATTCCTCGCCAACATACGCGAGACGGACACGGTCGTGCAGGTCGTGCGCTGCTTCGAGGACGAGGGCATCGTCCACGTAGAGGGCTCGATTGATCCGCGCCGCGACATAGAGACGATTCAGATAGAACTGGCACTCTCGGACCTCGCCACGGTCGAGCGCCGCCGCGAGCGCGCGCAGAAGACGGCCAAGAGCGGCGACAAGACCGCGCGCGCCGAGCTTGAAGTGCTGGACAAAATCCAGCCCGCGCTCGAAGAGGGCAAGCCCGCACGCGTCGTCGAGTTGACGGACGACGAGCGCGCAATCGCCCGCGGCTTCTTCCTGCTCACGACGAAGCCGACCATCTACGCCGCCAACGTTGACGAGGCGACGCTCGGCGAGGGCACGGAAGGTAACGCGCACGTCCGCACCGTGCGCGAGATTGCTGAGAGTGAGAACGCAGAGTTCGTCGTCATCTGCGCGCAGCTCGAAGCGGAGCTGGTCGAGCTGCCGCCCGACGAGCGCAAAGATTATTTAGAAGCGCTCGGCGTCGAAGGCAGCGGCGTTGACCGTTTGATTAAGAGCGCCTACAGGCTGCTCGGCCTGATGTCATTCCTGACGGCGGGCGAAAAAGAGGTCCGCGCCTGGACGATACCGCAAGGCACACGCGCCCCGCAGGCCGCAGGCACCATCCACACAGACATCGAGCGCGGCTTCATCCGCGCCGAAGTCATCTCCTACGAACAACTGATGCGCGCAGGCTCCTACGCCGCCGCGCGCGAACAGGGCCTACTGCGTCTCGAAGGCAAAGAGTACGTCATGCAGGAAGGCGACGTGGTCCACTTCCGCTTCAACGTCTGAAGCCCTGCCCTACGCAGCACGCTCAATGAGGTGCGGGCTGAAAGGAAAGCGGTTGCCGCCTAACTCCCGACATCACCCGCGCCCACATTCAACGTGCATGAGAGAGTGCGTGTCGGCGGTCGGGTGCATGCGCTTGTTCGGCCGCGATGCCACGTCGCAAACACGCGGAGCAAGCAACTGATGCGCCCCACTACGGCCATCGCAGCATGGGGAGCTAAATCACGCCGCGCGCGCTCCCTGCGATCACTGCGGCTGCATCCTTGACGCAGGCGAAGTAGACGTGCCTCTGAGCATCCGCCCACGAAGGCGAAACGCCAGAGCGCAGGCGAGCGCGCTGCCGGGCAACACCAGCGCACTCGTGACAACGGCGAGACCCGCGACGGCCTCCGGCGGCGCGAACGTTGGATCGGTCGTCGCTCCGGGTATGTACGGCGGCATGCGGCCGAGGTTGAAGAGGAACCACGCCGCGGCGTAGCCCAGCACGAAGGTCGCAAGGACTGCGTAGATCACTGTGGCGCGGTAACGCTTTGTGCTTCGCTGAAGGAACCCTGCCGCCACCCAGCCGGCCACCGCCGGGGGAATCCAGAAGCCGACAAGGACGATGAGGCTCGGGAGTCGATCAGGGAGCAGGAGGGTTAATGCCAAAGCGATTGATCTCATCATGAAGCCTCCGAAGTGTTGCGGCCCAACGCTCGAACTTGTATGTTGACTAATCGGGCGCGGGCAAAAGCCATTCATCTAATCACAGGAAGCAGCATGAAAGAAAAGCTATCCCGCGCTCCGGTTGAATGAGTTGTCATGCGGCTCGTGGACTCAGCCCAGTTCTTTAACATAACTCATGATGTCCTCACCGTAGCCAAGCCGTTGATAAACTTCCCTCGCATGAAAGTTTTTTACGAATACATTCAGCGTCAGCCATTTATAGCCCTGCCCGCGCGCCCATTCCTCTCCCTTCGCCATCAACGCTCGCCCGATGCCGCGCCCTTCACCTTCAGGCGCAACAACAACATCAGCAATATGCCCATGCTCCTCGCGGGTGTAATAGTCGGTGGCCGTCTTTAGATGAATGAATCCCAACGGTGCCCCGCTTTCATCTTCCGCAACAAAGATGGCGACGCCGGATGAGGGTGCGGATAGACTCTCAGAGAGCACTTGCCTGTCAGTGGCCGTCATCTGAGCGACATCACGCCAGGATGGAGGCCCAAACTCGACGAGGCGAGGGAGCAGCGAAATGATAAACTCTTTGTCCTTGAGCATCGCAGGACGGATTTGTATGTTGGAATCGGCACTCATGCTTGTTCAATAATACAGACGCTCGCAGACCGTATTATGTTAGTTTCAAAGCCTCAATTTGTTCTTTAGTCGTTTTTCTGACGGAGTTTATTACTATCAGATAAGTTTTATCTTTCAGCAAAACTGAATATGTAAAGTCAGTTTTGGCATCTGGTTTCCAGTTCCGTAATTCAGCAAAACTCTCTTTAATAAGTTGAAGGTTTCTTTTGTTGTCTTTTGATACTATGACAATTTTAGTGCTTGGCATGCTTGCCATTTTGTCGATGGAACTTTTAGAGATACCCTCTTTGTATTCAGCCACCGGACCGTAAGGAAATTTTTGGCCTATGATGTTGAAGTCTTCCGCATTGTCTGAAACCACGTATCTTCCAGCCATGATAAAGTCTGGCTCCAAAAGCCAGGCTGAAAAGTTATCGTCGAAAATTTTGATGTAACTATCCATAAACGCTTTATCAATAGGTCGTTGTTTTTCAATGTACTCCTCAACCAACGGATATATTTTTTTCGCCATCTGGCTAATGTATTTCCACCCGTACCAATTCCCCTCATTCAACTTGCCGCTCAATTTGGCTGACACATAGCCGTTGCCTAACGCGGTTGCCAGAGATTCATTCAGCAGTAACCCGGTAGCGTAATGAGCGCTTTTAGAAGGATTAGAATTAATCCATTGAGCTATATCTTTCTTTAAAGCCAGAGATTCTTCGTCAAATAAAATGTGGAAAATCTCGTGGAACATGACGCTCAACAGGGCATTGTAATTCGTCAGGCTCGTAGGTATCGCGCTCTCCGCATTGTTAGAATATGCAGTTGCCGTAAACCCGCGTGAATTTGGTAGCGGATAAAATACAAAGTTAAGCGGAACGGAATTATCCCAGGAAGAGTTGTAGAACTTTATTCCGACGTTGAAATGGGAAGCCATGTTTGTCGAAGTAATCAGATTTCTAATGTCATCTAATTGCTTCTCAAACTTTTCTTTGTTGGGCTGATAAACCAACTCCTGATAGACGGGTGTAAATTCAGTCAAAATCGAAGCCAGTTTGAAGAGATTTTCATTCGGAATAATGCCCAGCGAGCTAATCTTAAAATCATCTATTGTCCGGCTATTTATTAAATTCTTCTTAAGCAAGTACCAGGTTGATCCACTATCTTTGTTGGTATTCAGGTATTCCGTGAACTCGTAGGTATAATTGATATTCAACTTCTCAAATTCTGCGATCAGCCTTTGATATTTCTCCTGATTGAATTTGGAACTGACGAATAACTTCTTAAAAGGATTGTCAGGAACGAAAGCTTTTGAAGACAGGTTGCGAACGAAATCATAAACTGCTAACGGCTCGGAAAATTTCACCTGGAAACTAGGTTCTTGTCCCGAAGGAGTTGAAGAGCCAGTTTGCGCCATACAGATATTGAGCGCCCCTGTAGTTGTCAGCAGAAAAATGACAATCGTCTGCACCACATACGCTTTCATCTGGCTGTCTCCTCTCATTCAATAAATTCAAGTTGGGTCTGATGAAGTTAAGCACGCTTTGATGAGTGCTAAACGTCTGACAATATTTAGGCTGTTAGCGGTAATTGTCATTTGGAGCGACTGCGGCCTAATTGCTCTGACAGAGATAAATTACCGCAACCGGCGGGCTATTACCACGAAAGAAGAGGGCGGCGCGCTCGTCCATTTGCGATGGAAAGTATTTCCAGCACGACCCCGAAATAAAATAACACGAACTGCCACTTAAGGGATGTTTTGATGTAAGCCGAAGGTGCGTCTGCATTGACCACGCCGCCCGCTTTAACGTATTGTTCTCCTCAACCGACAAGCACATAAATCCCCGGCACACATCTTCGCCCAGATTCTTTACTCTCCGCGCCGGTCTTTTGCGCGGGGCTCTCGTTTGGTCTTCTGACAAAGGAGCACTCGCCGTGACCACGATTAGCCGCTTCGCTTCCGCTTCCGCTCTCGCTCTCTTTTTTCTCTTTGCAGGCGCATCTGCCCAGACGCCTGCGGTCTCAACCATCAATCTCACGCCCGATGCGGATAAGGTCCGCGTCTCGGCTGTCGGCGACGTGCTCGACATGAGGGTCGTGGTGAGCGACGAGGCGGGCGATGTCGTCTTCGAGAGCGGGCCGGTCACGGGGAACAGCCTTGACTGGACGATGGCCGCCGCCCAGAGCGCGCGAGTCCCGGCCGGCACTTACACGATGACGGTCACCTACCGCACAGCCAACGGCAAACTGCGCAGGCGCGTCGAGCAGGTCTTTGTCGCCGAGGCTGTGAAGACCGATGAAGGCAAGGACGCTGGTGAGGCCGCAGACTCGCCAACGCCGTCGGCGGTCGGGACCATCACGGGCGAGGGCACGGTGGGCAGGGTGGCGAAGTTCACGGGCGCGAACTCAATCGGCAACTCGACCATCACGGAGAGCGCGGGCAAGGTCGGGATAGGGACGGCTGCTCCCGCTCAAAGTATTCACGTCGTCGGGACGGGCTCGCGCCTGCGGCTGCAATCCACGGGCGGCACAGCCCTGACCACAACAGAGTATGTGACCAACGGGAGGGTCTGGCAGTCCGGGGCGGGCGGCTCGACGGTCACGAGCGGCGTCGCCAACAAGTTCTTCGTCTTCGACCAGACGGCCAACCAGTACCGAATGGTCTTCGACGCGGCGGGCAACGTCGGGGTGGGGACGACCACCCCGACCGCTAAGCTGACCGTCAACGGCGGCATACAGATACTCGGCGCAGCCAACGGCATCAAGTTCGCCGACGGCTCCATCCAGACCAAGGCCACGGCAGGCACGATCAACGGGACGGGGACGGCGAACAGGCTCGCCAAGTTCACCGGCCCCACCTCCTTCGGCAACTCCACCATCACCGAGAGCGCAGGCAAAGTCGGCATCGGGACGGCCGCGCCAGCCTCCCTGCTGACCGTCATCGGCAACACGACGGTGCCGGTCGTACAGGCGACGAACAACTCGACGAACGCGACGAGTTCGGCCATCAGAGGAGTAGGCGGTAGCGGTTACGGGGTGCGTGGCGAATATTCCAGTGGCACTACCGGCGCTGGAGTCTATGGCTTTACTACAGTCACTGACGGCAACGGCATCCTCGCCGAGGCTAATAACGGCATAGAGGCTTTCGCTATCTGGGGCAAAAGCACCAACGGCGAGGCAGGCCATTTCACCGGCAAGGTTGTCGTCAATGGCGATTTAGATGTTCTTGGCACTATCTCCAAGGACGCAGGCTCCTTTAAGATTGACCACCCGCTCGACCCGTCCAACAAGTATCTTTACCACTCGTTCGTCGAATCCCCGGACATGATGAACATCTACAACGGCAACGTCACGCTCGACCCGCGCGGGGCGGCCACCATCACCATGCCGCAGTGGTTCAGCGCCCTCAACAGGGAGTTTCGTTATCAACTGACGGCCGTCGGAGCGCCTGGCCCCAATCTCTACATCGCGGAAGAGATGAAGGGCAACCGCTTCCGCATCGCCGGCGGCACGCCCGGCATGAAGGTCTCGTGGCAGGTGACGGGCATACGCAAGGACGCCTACGCAGAGGCCCACCGCATCCCCGTCGAACAGGACAAGCCGGAGAGGGAGCGCGGCTCATTCCTTCATCCGGAGTTACACGGGCAGTCTAAAGAAAAGAGCTTTGAGCGGGCGCGGTATCCTGGAAAGATGCGAGGGGTCGAGGAAAGCGCGCCTCAGTAGGCGACAAAAAACATCTCACGCCGGAGACGCAAAGGCGCAAAGAAAAGAGTCTCGTTTTCTTTGCGCCTTTGCGTCTTCGGCGTGAGATTTCCTATAACGATTAATCGCTTCCTAGATTGCTTTCCCTCACAGCGACGCGGCCCAGGCCATGGCCGTGTTGATTAGCACGTAAGCGGCGAGAAAGATGATGAACGAGACCCTGTCGAACAGGCGCGACAGTTCCACTTTTCCCAGCCTGTCGTACAGGTAGAGCGAGATCGTGGACTCCAGCAGTGAAAGGAAGATTATCAGGATGCCCACGCCGTTAATCATGTCCGCCAGGGTCAGCACCCCCGTGTCGGGGACGAGAGAAGACGTGATATACGTGTTAGCGATGGCGGCGAAGAGCGCCCCGACCCCCAGACCGAAACGCGGGTCAACGTCCGTCGGCTTGATGAAGAAAGCGAGCATGGCGACGCCCACCGCCCCGAACAGCCCGACAAACAACTTCAGGAAGAACCCCCAACCGTCACGGTAAATCCAGACGCCCATCCTGAGTTGTGAGTGAACCCTATCCGTGCCGAGTGCCAGGCGGGGGTCGCCGTGCGTGCTCCTGTAGGCGTGCGGCTTCTCAAGCAACGTCTGTTTGTGGACTGCATACCCCTCAATCTGAACACGCGAACTGACGCCGGAGCTTTCGTTGTCGGCGGTGAACAATAACTGGTGGCGTTCCGAGGCGGGAATTTCGATATTGATCGTCAGTACGTGGTCGTCGCGCGGGAAGCGCGACACGTCGAAGAACTTGGTAATTTTGGCGACGGCCCTGTAGAGCGTGTAACGCTCGTCGCCGTTCGTGGAATCAGTAATCTTTTCTTTCGACTCTATCGAGCCATCTACGACCTGGAATTTCTCGCCGGGGTCTGCCTCCTGCCCTTTCCAGCGGAACCAGACGTAGAAGTCCACAGTCCATCCGACCTCCTTCACGGACAGCTCTACGATGCGGTCCAAATAGATGCCTGCCGTCACCCTGACGGGAGCCGCCCCCGCGGGCAGCGCCGTCGGCGGAGGCTGCCTCCCGCCCTCTCCCACGTCCGGGTTCATTCTGTCATCGTGTCGCTTGATGGAGGCGGCTCTATTTTTATAAAGAGACAAGCCGGTGAGAATCCCGACGGCGGTAAATAAGACGATTAGCAGGACCGCCCAGAGACGCAAGTTCCTACGCTCGACGGCGGTGATCGTTTGTTCATCCCCCGCCGGTTCATTCGGCTCGTCGCTCATGGAAGAAAGTTTCCCGGATTTTCGAGATTGATTACAGAGCTTGACGCGCGCCCGCCCAACCCGCGCCGAGCGCAGGCGACAATGTACACCGAAGTGAGCAGGATGAAAAGAATGCTGTCGAGGCTTCGGGGTTGAATGAGTTGTCGGGCGCGCGCGGCCGGCTACTCTTTTCAGTCCTCGTCAACGACGACTTTCCACAAGATGAGAAGAATCACGGCAGCCGCCACACCGGCCGCGATAGCGATTTTTGCGCCCGTCGAGAGGTTGTTCCCCTTGACGCTTTTAACCTGTGGGTAAGCCACCGGAGTAGACGTTCCGGTCTTCGGGTTGGTGACCGTAAAACCTTCCCCGTCGGCGGCGCTGATGTAGCCCTCAAGCTTCGTCTTATCCCGCAACTTGACCTTGACGCGGGCGGCCTCACCCGTCCCTAGTTTCAGCACATTTACTTTAACCTTCTCGGCAAAGCGAGCCTGCTTCTCTTCTTTCGAGTCGGCATAGGCCGGCTTCACCCAGGCCAAATTTATCAGCAACGCGACGAGCAGGAGAGAGAGTAGTTTTTTGAACATCAGAGACCTCCGTCGGAGAATTTAGGTAGCACCTCGGAACAGAAGCAAACCACGCGCCCCTACATGGCGCAACAATAATCAGGCTCGGACCGAAGCGCCTCCACCACGCAGGGCACATTAATGGCACACCTGAAAGATATTTGCTGCTGTCAATTTATTGCTACTCAGCCGGGAATGAACTCAAGCGTCGTGAGCGCTCGCGCCGGTTCGGCGAACCCTTCGACCCACTTCAGGGACGCCTTCGTGTTGTACTTCTCGCCGAAGGCCGCCGTGACCGCGTCCCGAATGCGCGCGCCGCGGACCAGCTTTGCTCGAACAGGGATTTCGAGCGCCCCGACCTGAATCGTCCCAACGGGTTGCTTCCTGAAGGCGCGGAACCAGCCCGTAGGCTTGTCGTTCCACGAGCGCACAAAGACCCTGCCGTCAACGACCACGACCCAGATTCCCGTGTAGCGGTGCTCAGTCCCGGCGCGGACTCCCATGATCTTCGCGCTCCGCACCGCCTCGACGATTTCATCAGCGAATGTGGCATCCTTTGACATAACTCTTCACGACCGATAGTCAAAACTGGCTCAGTTTCAAAATTGATACACGCAACCAGCTTTCTTTTCAATAGCGCGAAGGCGACATTCTCCCGCCCTATTGTCTTGCGGCACGTTTTCACCTATCATCCGCCGCATAGCAGATGAATTGAACTGCGGCGGTCTTCAGGCCATGCGGCCCCCCGATTGAATATCTCCTGAAAGAACAATTCTCTGATGACAAAGCCGACCCTCGCGTACTGGGAAAATATCAGCGACATTTGGGCGCACGTCCCGGCGCACCTGAAGCCCTGCGTGCGTTTGAGCTGCCCCGACAGGGGCTATTGCTACCTGTACCCTGACGGGACGCTGGACCTGAGGACGGCCGAGGGCAGTTACCAGGACCCGTGCGGCGCGTTCGGGCCGCAGGGCTACCAGTTCTGGGCCGCGCTGCTCGAAGAGGCGCGCAACGTCGCCCGGCACTACTACGGAGACGCCTGGGGGGAAGCGCCCGCACACGACTCCATGGAAGAAGTGTCCGAAGTGAAGCCCCGCAAGAAAGGCGTTAAGAGATGACTCCTTCGACGTTGCGTTTAATCGGCCTGGCCTTCATGGCGGGGGCCGCCGTGTTGATGATTCTCAACCTGAAGCGTGTGGCCGAACTCGGGACCTTCTGGCTCGGGCTGGCGCTCTTCTTCATCGGCGTCGCCTGCGTCGTCCGCGCGCGCCGGGCGAGGCTGTAGCAAAGCCGCGCTGCGCCGGCCTCTCGCCGTTCATTGACCCTCCAGTTACAGTTAGTTTATTGTTGCCCTCCACAGCAGGATTGGGCCAGATTCTCGACCCTCGCCCTGTTGCCCTGTTCAACCGCGCCGCATCCTCGAAGCGGCCTTATCCCAGACAAGGAGCCCCCGCCACATGACTACTCCCAAACGCCTTGTTCTCGCACTCGCCGCCGTTATCCTGCGCTCTGAATCTGAGCGCCCGCGCGCAGACGCCTTCAATCGAAGTCTCGACCGACGCCTACGAAGCGCAGTTCGCTGTCGAAGGCCACGCGCGGCAGATGCGCGTGGAAATCTTCTCGCCCTCGGGTGAGCTGGTCTTTGAGACTGATAGTCTGGACGGCCAGTCAATCCGCTGGCCGATGGTCACGGCTTCGGGCGAGCGCGTCGCCGACGGCGTCTACCTCGCCGCCATCACGGTGACGGACCCATCAGGCAAGCGGCGCAAGCGCATCGAGCAGATTAGCGTCAGCAGCGCGGCGCAGGGCGACACGACAGGGGCCGCGGCCCCTCCCTCGCCCGAGCCGTTGACGACCCCGTCCGGCAGCGGCACGGCCGGGAAGATAGCCAAGTGGTCGAGCGCCACCGACTTGGGCAACAGCATCATGACGGAGAGCGCCAACAAAATCGGCGTTAATCTAGCTACCCCGCTAGCCACCCTGCATGTCAACAATCCGACGCTGCCCGCGTCTTCGGCGACCAACGGAGCGGCAGCGACACCGCTCTTGCAAACGGGCGGGGGCAAGGGTGGTAATACCGTAGGGACGACCGGGCAGAAGGCCGGCAACGGCGCAAGCATCAGCCTCGCGGCGGGCAACGGCGGCGACGCGCCGTGCGGGAAGCTCGCGGCTCGGGCGGCTCGATCACTTTACAACCCGGCGGAGTCGGCAGCGGCGCGGCCGGGACGGGCACGAGCGGCAACGTCCTGCTCGCGCCCACGGGGGTCGGCAACGTCGGCATCGGCACGGCCACGCCCCCGTCGAGGCTGACGGTCAAAGGCACGTCGGGCAACGTCCTCGAAGTCAAAGAGACTGGATTCGTGCTGATCTCGCCCGCTGGCGGGCAACGTAGGTATCGGGACGACCACACCGTCCGTTAAGCTGCACGTCATCGGCGCGACCACCGCCGCGAGTAAAAACCCCATCATCGGCGGTGACAACACCAGCAGCGGCATCGGCGTTATCGGTCACAGCACGAGCGGCGACGGCGTGTTGGGCGAGAGCGGCGGTGGCGGCAACGGCGTGAAAGGCAAGAGCGTCAGCGGGCCTGGCGTGTACGGCTCCAGCACCAGCGGCATCGGCGTGTGGGGCCAGAGCACCAGCGGCAAAGCGGGCCAATTCGACGGCCCCGTGACAATCGGCGGCCTGCTCACCGCCAGCGGCTGTAACGGGTGCAACCCGCCATCCGACCGCGGCCTCAAGGCCAACTTCTCAACGATCAACCCGCGCTTCATCCTGGACCGCCTGGCACAACTCCGCATACAGACCTGGAACTACAAGAGCGAGGGCGAGACGGTTCGCCACATAGGCGCGATGGCGCAGGACTTCCACGCGGCCTTCAATTTTGGCACAGACGATAAGACGCTCAGCGTCGTGGACGCTCACGGCGTGACGATGGCGGCCATACAGGGCCTGTACCAGCAGAACCAGGAACTGGCGCGTCAGGTGGAGCGGCAGGGCCGCCAGATCGAGCGACTACAGGCCAGGCTTAATCGCGTGAGGCGTCCGGCTCAGAGCAGGCGAGCGAAATAACCTCGCCCTGCTATTGATATTGAGCCACTTTCGCGATATAAGCAGCCTGCTGCCCCGCCCTCGCGCCCAGAGCTTTCCATTTGCGGGGCCTGTGACTAACCGGGCCGTCCAAACAACCAACACGGTGCGGCCGTAAGTATTTATCAAGAGGTGACGATGATGCCCCAGAACTCTCCTACGCGAATAACTCTCATGACCCTCGCGGCCGTCGTGCTGTTCGCGGCTGCGCTTTCTGCCGCCGCGCAACAATCGAACCCGCCGACACGCGGGATGAATCTCTCGTCCAACAACAACGAGAAGCGCGTGGCGCTGGTCATAGGCAACAGCAACTACGAGGCGGCCCCGCTCAGGAACCCCGTCAACGACGCTAACGTGGTGGCCGCCACGCTCCGCGAGTTGGGCTTCGACGTGGTCGCGCGCACGGACGTTGACCTGCGCGGGATGCAGCAGGCCGTGCGCGAGTTCAGCCGCAAGATTCAGGGCGGCGCGGTCGGCCTCTTCTACTACGCGGGCCACGGGATGCAGACCGGCGGCCGCAACTTCCTGATTCCCCTCGGCGCGCAGATCGAGGCCGAAGGCGACCTTGTATTAGAGGGCCTGGACCTGAACTCCGTCCTCGAACAGATGGGCGGAGCGCAGAACCGGCTCAACATAGTCATCCTCGACGCCTGCCGCAACAACCCTTTCGCGCGCAGCTTCCGCAGCTACTCGCAGGGATTGGCCCAGGTCAACGCGCCCGCCGGAACCTTCATAGCCTACGCCACCGCGCCCGGCCAGACGGCCAGCGACGGCAAGGGCCAGAACGGGCTCTACACGCAGGAGCTGCTGGCGAACATGCGCACGCCCGGCCTGCCTATAGAGGAAGTTTTCAAGCGCGTGCGCGTCGGCGTCAAACAGCAGAGCAGCGGCGTGCAGGTTCCGTGGGACGCCTCTTCACTGGAAGGATCGTTCTTCTTCGTGCCGGGCGCGCCCGGTGCTCAGCCTCCGCCCGCGGTCGCGTCTCAACCGCAGCCGACTTACACACAGCCCGCCGTCTCGCAGCCCGTCTCGCAACCTGTCTCGCCGCCGAGCCGCTCACCCAGCGTGAGCCTCGAATTAATCGAGAGCAACTTCCAGAGCAACCTGCTCGACGAGGTGATTAAAGACGGCCAGAACTTCCTCTCCGCCCAGCCCGAACACGGGCGCGTCAATTTGCGCGTGGGCCAGAGTTATTTCGGCAAGAGCCAGTACACTGAGGCGATGCCGTACCTGGAAAGGGCCGTCAAGGCCGGCGAGTCATTCGGCTTCGTCCTCAAGCGCCACCGCAAGTCTCTGGGCATCTTCGACGACCTGGAGAACGGCTCGCTCTACGTCTCTTCGGCGGGTCTCCAATTGCAGTTCGGCGACGACACCTACCAGATGCCGTTCGCGCAGATTGAAAGGTTGGAGGCGCAGGCGGACCCCGCGCGCGGGATGTTGATTTACCTGAAAGGCGCGGTCGTCAACAAGAAGGGGAAGACCGAGAAGAAGGACTACAAACTCTTCGCCCCGACCGCCGGGATAGTCCAGATGATGAACAACGCAGGCCAGCAGATTCCCGTGGCCGTCTGCCGCGGCTGCGAGACGTGGACTGCGGAAGTCGTCAAGTTTATCAACCGCAGCAAGGCTTCCACGCCCGGCGGCCCCTACACAGTAAACTGATGAATGCGGAATGCGGAGTGATGAATAAAAAGCCAACGGCTTTCTAATTCATCATTCATTCCGCATTCCGCATTCATCATTGCTTTTCTACGGTGTGACCTGACCTTTTTCGACGGTGCACTTGCCGCTTTCCAGGTCAACGAACCCCACGTTGAAAGAGAGTCCTTCGACCTCGCGCCCGGTCTCGCCCTCTTCTTCCCTCTCCTCTTCGCCCTCTTCGTCGAGTTCTACTTTTGCGCGCGCTGTTAAGTAGAGCCCGGCTTTGCCGGGGGCTTTGAGGGCGCGGTAGACGACCGTTGCATCCGTGTACTTCCCTATGCAGGATTTGAGGGCGGCCCTGGCCCTGCGCTTCGGGATCGTCCGCTTGATGTCGTAGGCGGAGAAAAGCTCGTTCTTGATGGAATGAACGTCAACGCGCTCGCCCGTCTCCGTGGTGTGATATCCGACATCGTCAACGAGCAGGACTTCGTACCCGTTGACCGAAAATTTCCACTCCACGCGCCGGTCGCCCTCTTCCTCGACGACCCGCGCGAGCCGGAAATGCCTGTCGAAGTAAGGTTCGGAGATGCCCGTTTCGAGGATCGCTTTTCTCGACCCGGCCGCGAGCTTCGGGTCGGCCGCGCCCGCTGCCCGCTGCTGCCCGACCGTCGCGACCGACGCCGCTCCGACCAGCACCGCGACGAGAAAGAGCCTGGTCAATCCTTTCCGCTTCATAAAATGATTTAATCAGATATTCGTGGAAAACTGAAGAGACTGATACGCGGCGCATTGACGGGAATTTTCTCTGCGGTTGTTTGTGCTTGATTTGTGCCGGGCCAGAAAGGGCGGCCCGCCTGAAGGAAGGGGAAGGGCGACGGAGGAATCGCCCCAGGACTCTCTTATGATGCCGGCGGTTAACGAAGAACGGCGCGCAGGCCGACCAGAACTAAATAGACTATGGCGAGGACGACGGCCAGTTTGATGAGACTAACGGCCAGGGAAGTTATGAAGCCCAACGTAATCCCGACGAGCGACAGCATGAGCGGCACGCCGACGACCAGCACGAACAGGCAGAGCATCACAATCCCTAAGACTTTCAACGTGTCTTTCGCGTTTTTCATTTCACACCTCTCAACGTTTCCCAAACTTTCCGCGGCGAACACCCGGCGAACTGTATTTCCCCGCCCCACCGTGCGCTCGCGAACACTTATACGTTGAACTTCCGGCCCGCGTTCCGTCCAAGATTTTTACGCCACGGCGCAAGCGCCTTTGGCCGGCGAGAGCATTTTGCTCCGCCGTCGGATTTCTGTAAAGTAACGCCATGCCGCGTCGCGCCACCAAAAATCTTTTCGCCGAGGAGGAAGAAGCCGCCGCGCGTGCCGACGCGCTCGCGGGGCCGCTCGCCGACAGAATGCGCCCGCGCGACCTGTCGGAGTTTGTCGGGCAAAGTCACCTGGTCGGCGAAGGCCGTGTCCTGCGCCGGCTGATTGAAGGCAAGGGCGCTCTGCCCTCGCTCATCCTGTGGGGCGCGCCCGGCACGGGCAAGACGACGCTGGCGCGGCTGCTCGCGGAAAAGAGCGGCGCGGAGTTCGTCGCGCTCTCGGCCGTCTTCTCCGGCGTCAAGGAG
This sequence comes from uncultured Acidobacteriota bacterium, assembly GCA_963711585.1. Lineage (GTDB taxonomy): Bacteria > Acidobacteriota > Blastocatellia > Pyrinomonadales > Pyrinomonadaceae > QHXM01. Next base: position 892,576 of record CAVQEU010000009.1, read on the forward strand.
GCCCGCGCGGCAATCGCCGAGGCGCGCGAGAACCGCCGCGACGGCCGCCGCACAGTCCTTTTCATAGACGAGATTCACCGCTTCAACAAGGCGCAGCAGGACGCGCTCCTGCCGGCGGTCGAGGACGGGACCGTGACGCTCATCGGCGCGACGACCGAGAACCCTTCATTCGAGGTCACGGGCGCGCTCCTCTCGCGCTCGCGCGTCCTCGTCCTCAACCCGCTCGCGGACGCCGACGTGGAAATCATCCTCCGCCGCGCGCTCGCCGACGAGGAGCGCGGGATGGCCGCGCTCAAACCGGAAGTTTCGGACGAGGCCGTCACGAGATTGGCACATTCCGCGCACGGCGACGCGCGCGTCGGGTTGGCCGCGCTCGAAGCGGCGATTGAGTCAACCGCGCCCGCGCAGGACGGCACACGGCGCGTGACGCTCGAAACAATCGTCGAGGCTTTGGGGCGCGCACACTACGCTTACGACAAGGGCGGCGAGGAGCACTACAACCTCGCATCGGCGCTCATCAAGTCCCTGCGCAACTCTGACACGGACGCGGCGCTCTACTGGCTGGCGCGCTTGATTGAAGGCGGGGCCGACCCCGTCTTCATCGCGCGCCGCCTCTGCATCCTGGCCTCCGAAGACGTAGGACTCGCCGACCCGCAGGCGATGGTGCAGGCCGCGGCGGCTGCGGACATCACGCGGTTGATAGGACTGCCCGAAGCACTCTACCCGCTTTCGCAGGCGACCATCTATCTGGCCCGCGCGCCGAAATCGAACGCGGTGAAGCGCGCTTACAAGGCGGCGGCCGAGGACGCGACCGAGACGGCGCGCGAGCCCGTCCCGCTGCACCTGAGGAACGCCATCACGCCGCTGATGAAGCGCGTCGGCTACGGCAGCGGCTACCGCTACGTACACAGCGACCCGCGCGCCAAAGAAGAGATGCAGTGTCTGCCCGAAGCCTTGCGCGGTCGAGTCTATTATGACGAGGAGCAGCCGGCGGACGGCGGGCAATCGGACGAGCATTGTTAGTCAAAAAAATTGAAGTTGTCTAAGGGAGAAATTGAGAGTGGTGTTGGGTAAATCTGATAAAGAGCTGGCTTTTCTGCGTGACCTGTATGTGGCGACCGATTGGGGCGAGAGGTTCGCCGAGTTGGTTGACGAATACGTGGAGCTTCCCAAGAAGGGGAACATACTTTACGTCGCGGCAGGCACGGGCGCGCACGCGCTGGCGGTTGCCGAACGCGCGGGCAGCCGCGTGTCGCTCGTCTGCGTTGACGAGAGCGAGGAGAGTCTTGAGCTGGGGCGCGCGAAGGCCGTGGCGGTCAGGGCGGACCCGGAGTTTCGCCGCGCGCAGTTGGAGGCGCTGGGGTTTGAGGACGACCAGTTCGACCTGGTGGTGTGCGACGCATCCCTGATAGCGCCCGAGCGGCTGCCGGAGATTGTAGGGGAGATGGTGCGCGTGGCCGCGCCGGGCGCGACTGTTGCCCTGACGCTCCCGACCTCTTCGAGCTTTGGCGAGTTCTTCTCCGTCTACTGGGAGGCGCTGCGCAACGCGGGCATCGCGAGCCACGAGCAGGACGTGGAATCGCTGATTACGGCGCTGCCGACCGTTTCGGAGATCGAGGCGCTGGCCGGGCGCGAAGGCTTGGACAACGTTTCGTCCTGGACGCGGATTGAAGAGTTCGACTACGAATCCGGCGAAGAGTTTTTGAACGCGCCGCTCATCACGGATTTCCTGCTGCGCGGCTGGCTCGAATCACTTCCCGAAGCGGCCGACCAGGAGCGCGTCACCAAAGAGATCGAGCGCATCATAGACGCCGAGCGCCAGGACATGGACTTCGCGCTATCAGTGAAGGCTACGCTCGTCGTTGGAAAAAAAACAGGGTAAGGGAAAAGGCAAAAAGACCCTGAAAGGGTCGCATATGATAGCCGGGGGCAAGCGAGTGCGCACCAGCGCATGAGCGCCGCCCCCGGTAGGATTAGGAAAAACGTTTCGACCCTGAAGGGGTCGCACTTCAAGGTTGAGGCGCGACCCCTTCAGGGTCGGATTCATTTCTAACGTCTAACCGGGGGCGGCGCGTCGTGCGCTGGCGCACACTCGCTTGCCCCCGGCTATCATGTGTGACCCCTTCGGGGTCAAGACTTCTACCTCTTGCCTTATTTGTTGCTGTACTTGTCGCTCGCCAGCCTTTCGTCTTCGAGGCGGTCGGCGTCGGCCGCGCGGAGGCGCTCGCGGCGCTTGGCGGTTTCGATGCGCGCCTCCTCGTCGGCTTCGTCCTGCCCTTCCTTGAAGGCGCGCTTGCTCTGGCCCAGGGCTTTGGCGAGTTGCGGCAGGCGGCTCGCGCCGAAGAGCACGACGACGATGGCGAGTATGATTAGAAGCTCCTGATAGCCCAGTGCCATTTGATTCATCATTAAAATCCTCCGCGGCCCAGGCCCAAGACTTTCCGAACCGCTACTAAAAGTTCGCGCCGCTACTCGGCGGCGTCCGACTCGTAAAAAAGATACTTGCGCCACGTCTCGTCGGCCCGGCCCAGATAACGCATGATCTGCCGGTTGACGTGCAGCGAGAACCCGCGCGGGCGGCGCAAGAGGTGCATCCCCGCCTCTTCCGGCGTTCGGCTGCCCTTGCGGTGGTTGCAGCGCTTGCAGCACGCCACCAGATTGTCCCACGTCGAGTCGCCGCCGCGCGAGCGCGGGTGAACGTGGTCGAGCGTCAACTCCGCGGGCGTGTAATGCTTGCCGCAGTACTGGCAGGTCGAGTGGTCGCGCAGCAAAATATTTTTGCGCGAGAGCGACTTGCGCTCGAACGGGATGTGTATGTACTCGATCAGCCGTATGACGGAAGGCGCGTGAATCGAGAGCCTGGCAGAGTGGAGCATATGGCCGTTGTGCTCCTCCATGCGCGCCACCCCTTTGAAAATCATTACCACCGCGCGCCGCTCGGTACACACGTTAATCGGCTCAAAAGAAGCGTTCAGGACTAAAACTCGTCCGTTCATATTGCTCTCTGATATTACGTGAGCCCGCGCGCCAGTGTCAAAAACATTTCCCGACGACTCAACCTCGGTCTTAGCGCCTTTGCGCCTTTGCGTGAGGAAAACCGGTTTCACGCTGGAGGCGCAAAGGCGCTAAGACAGAAACAGTGCCGTGCTCTCACTTTGTCCCACGGAAGCGGTCCGTGGCCTCTACGAGCGCGCTGATGTTGCCGGCCTCCATCGCGGAGTGGCCCGCGTCCGGCGTGATCTGGAGGTCCGCTTCGGGCCACGCGCGGTGCAGTTCCCACGCGCTCATCATCGGGCAGACCACGTCGTAACGACCCTGGACGATGACCGCCGGGATGTGTCGAATCTTGCCGACGTTTTCGATGAGATAATTGTCCGACGGGAAGAAGGCGTTGTTCATGAAGTAGTGACACTCTATGCGCGCGAACGCCATGGCGAACTCGGGGTCCGCGAATTTCTCTATCATGCTGTAGTCGAAGAAGAGCTTCGACGTGCTTCCCTCCCAGATGCTCCACGCGCGCGCGGCCGCGAGCTTCGCCTCTTCGTCGTCGCCCGTCAGCCGCCGGTAATAGGCGCTGACCATGTCGCCGCGCTCATCTTCGGGGATGACCTTCAGATACTCTTCCCACACGTCAGGGAAGATGGCGCTCGCGCCCTCCTGGTAGAACCAGCGAATCTCCTTCGGGCGACAGAGGAAGATGCCGCGCAGGACGAGTTGGCGCGCTCGCGACGGGTGCGTCTGCGCGTAGGCGAGCGAGAGTGTGCTGCCCCACGAGCCGCCGAAGACCTGCCAGCTTTCGATTCCCAGATGCTCGCGCAGTTTTTCGATGTCCGAGACGAGGTCCCACGTCGTGTTCTCTTCGAGGCCCGCGTGCGGCGTGCTCTGTCCCGAGCCGCGCTGGTCGAGGAGGACTATGCGGTAAGCGCTTGGGTCGTGGAAGCGGCGATACTCGGGGACTAAACCGCCGCCAGGTCCGCCGTGCAGGAAGATCACGGGCTGCCCTTCCGGGTTCCCGGCCTGCTCGTAATAGATGTTATGAATAGGCGAGACCTGTAACCGGCCAGTGTCGAAAGGCTCAATCGGGTCGTATAGATTTTTCATGCGGGCATGATACAGAAAGAAGGCAGAAGGCGGAAGGCAGTAGGCAGGGGCAGTTGGTAGGCTTTAAGCCCCATAGGGGCGGATGAAAATAGCCCAGCACTTCAGTGCTGGGTAAGGAACGGGAAATTATGCCGAGTCCCGTAGGGACGACTGAACGTGGGCCAACCTTTCTTCAGTCGTCCCTACGGGACTCAATAAAACTTTCCACACTCTTCCCAGCACTGAAGTGCTGGGCTATTTTCACTCGCCCCTACGGGGCTGAACGACTGCACGTCGTTTTATTGCCTTCCGCCTTCTGCTTTCCGCTTACTGCCCGCTGCCTTTGAGCGCGGCCTGCACCTGTTCGCGGCGGCTGCGGCTGAGCTTGAGTTCTGTGCCGTCGTGCAGGATGACGAGGTATTCGCCGTTGAAGTGTGGGTGGAGTTCTTTGATCCGCTCGATGTTGACGATGGTCGAGCGGTGTATGCGTATGAACTTTTCGGGGTCGAGTCTGGTTTCCAGGTCGCTCAGGGTTTCGCGCAACATGTGCGTCTTGCGTCCCGTGTGCAGCTTGACGTAGTAGTCGTCGGCCGCGATCCAGTCCACCTCTTCCGCCTTCAGAAAGAGGACGCGGCCCGACGCCTTAATCATGAACCGCGTCAGGTAGCCTGTGGTCTTTTTCTCCGATGGCGCGGCCCGGTCTTCAAGCAACGCGAAGAGCTTGCGGCTCAGTTGATTTATTTCTCGCTGCTCGATCTGGGCCTTGGCCTGCCGGAGCGCCTTCTCGAATCGCGCGTCGTCGAAAGGTTTTAATAGATAGTCGAGCGCGTGCACCTCGAAGGCACGGAGCGCGTACTGGTCGAAGGCGGTCACGAAGACGACCGCCGCGATGCGCCCGTGCTCGATGCGTTCCAAGACCTCGAAGCCACTCATCTCCGGCATCTGTATGTCCAGAAAGAGCAGGTCGGGCGGCTGTTCGTTGATGACTTCCAATGCCTCGTAGCCGCTGCCGCACTCGCCGACGATCTCTATCTCGGGGTCGTCTTCCAGGAGCACGCGCAGGTTGCGCCGCGCCAGCGGCTCGTCGTCAACGATCAGCGTCCTTATCTTCTTCCTCTCCATCGCTCCTACACTTCGCCCGGATTCACACGCCAGGGGATCAGGAGCGTGGCCTCTACGCCGCCGCCCTCGCGGTTGCGCACCTCGAATCGGTGCTCCCTGCCGTAGAGTTGGTTAAGACGCTCGCGCGTGTTGCTGAGCCCTATGCCGCCGCCGTCCTCGATGCGCCAGCCGTGCTTCAACCCGGGGCCGTCGTCCGCGACTTTGAGCTGAAGCAGCCCGCTCTCGCGCCGGGCGCTGACGGCCACGAGGCCGGAAGAAACGCGCGCGGCGATGCCGTGCCGGATGGCGTTCTCGACCAGTGGCTGAAGGATGAGATTTGGCACACGCGCGTTCAAGGTCTCGGGCGCGACCTCCATGCGCACCGTGAGCCTGTCGGAGAAACGCATCTGCTGTATGTCCAGGTAGAGTTCGAGGAAATCCAGCTCCTCGCGCAGTGGAATCTCCTGCTTGCCCGCGTTCTCAAGCGTGTGGCGCAGGAGGTCGCTGAGGCCCGCGAGCATGCTGACAGCCGCCTTGTCCTTGCGGTCGCGGACGAGCCCGGCGATGGCGTTGAGCGTGTTGAAAAGAAAGTGCGGGTGCAACTGCATCTTGAGCGCCTGTAGCTGCGCCTGTGCCAGTTGCGATTCCAACTGCGAGGCGCGAAACTCGCGCTCGCGGTAGCGGTTGTAATAGTCGAAGGCATAGCCGACGCCGACGATCATCCCGTAAGCTATCAGTTCCAGGTGGTACTCGCTGAAGAAGCGTTCCCAGTAGCCCGTCCAGAACGGTTTCTCGCGCATCATTTCGTCGAAGGGGCGGAACCAGCCGGTGGAGAGGGAGACCTGTAGCGAGTGGACGGCCGCGAGAATCGTGCTCGCGGCCAGGTGCACCGGCAGGCTGCGCTTCAGCCAATTTCTTTCGAGCGGGAAACGCTTCCCCAGCCAGAGAATCAGCGGCGTCAGGAGCGGCCAGAAGTACCAGCAGCCGAGCAGTTGCCACGCCAGCATCCGCCAGAAGGAATGGTTCATCCCCTGTAGGCTCATCCCGACGTAGACCTGGCTGGTGTAGAGGAGGCCCAGCACGGTCCAGAACGACCAGATCAGCCCCCACTTCAACAGCCAGGCACGCCGCGCGACTGTTTCGCGCGACGTGCCTGCTTCGACCAGTTGTGAATCCGTGACTTGCATCAAACTGGAGAATCCCTCACTTGAGTTGCGCCCGCGCGCCGCCCGTGCTGCGTACGACCTTCAGAGTCAGGATCACGCGATTGCCCGCCGCCGGCTCGACGGTCGCGGAAGCTTCCCACGCTTGCCCCTTCTCGTCCGTCAACTTCCAGACGCCCGTCGGCGCTGCGCTACTCGCATTGACGACGTTGGACTTCGACCACCTGGCGTCCGTGGCCCATTTTTCGCTGATGCGCCCCAGCAGCTCCGGCGCGGACGAGGAAGACACTTCCCACTTCTCTTCCCAGCTCTCTACACCGCCGGCGAAGCTGAGCGGCTCCGCGCCAGGGTAGAAGGCGTCGTAGATGCTTTGCGGCAACTTCTGGTCGGCGTGGGCGGCGCGCGCGTAACCCGCTTCGGGCCGCCAGTCGTATTCGATGCCGTAGGCGACCGCCTGCGCCCAGCCCTTGCCGTCAATTTTCTCGACAAGGTGGAGCGCGCCGTCAATGCCCGACGAGAGGCCGCCGGCCGTGATGATCTTCCCGTTATCCACGAAACGTTTGTCCCGCACGACCCGCGTCTTCGGGGCCACCTTCCTCAGTTCCTCGATGAGCCCGGCCGTCGTGGTGGCTTCGAGCCCGTCGAGCAGGCCGGCCTTCGCCAGAAAGAACGCCCCGTTGCAGACGGACATGACGTAGCGCGCCTCCCTGGCGCTCTCCTGAATCCAGCCGATGACCTTCTGATTTTCGAGGTGCTTGTTAACACCCCCGCCGGGAATGATAATAATATCCGGCTTCGGCTGGTTCTCGAAAGTGTAGTTGGGGACGACGCGCATCCCCATGTTCGTCGTGATGGCGTCCGCCTTCTCCGCGACCGTGTAGACGTGGCGCTTGCCCCACCCGCCCAGGACTTCATATGGGCCGGTGTAATCAATTATCTGCACCCCCTCGAAGATGAGGATGGCGACGTTCTGCTTCGGCTTCGGCTTCGCGGCCTCCTGCGCCTGCGTCTGCACGCTCGACGCCAGCAGCGCCCCGAACATAATCAACATCGTGGCCGCTAAAGTTCTCTTCATAGCTCAATCTCCTTCATAAAAAATTTCCGCCTTGTACGCTGCACCGGAGTTTAGGCGAACTCTTTTAAAAGGCGCTCGGCTATTCAGGGAATCAACTCGAAAAATGCGGCGGGCGGCGACTTTCACGCGGCCAGTTGCAGTCATTGACTCAACCCCTTTGCCGGCTTTGCGCCTTTGCGTGAGAAAAGCTTTCTCTCGCTGGAGGCGCAAAGCCGCAAAGGGGTTGAGCTAGGGTTTGAAACGCATCCTAAGCCTGGCCGGCGGTGGGGCGCGCGACCGTAAGCACAAAGACGGCTTGCGCCCCGGCGGCTTTGAGCGCGGCCGCGCATGACGAGACGGTCGCGCCCGTGGTGAAAACGTCGTCAACGAGCAGGACGCGTTCATTCTCAATCAGGCGCGGGCGGCGGACGGCGAAAGCTCCCTCGACGCTCTCGCGGCGCGCGCGCTCGTCCATGCCTGCGCGGTGGCGTGCCGCGTGAATCGTGCGGACCAGGCTCCATTCGTCCAGCGGGAGACGCGCGAGCCGCGAGAGCGCTTCCGCGAGCACCGCCGCCTGGTTGAAGCCGCGCTCGCGTAGACGGTCGCCGGAAAGTGGCACAGGCACGACGCGCGTCGCTTCAGCGAGTGGCTCGCGTTGCTGGGCCTCGAACATGAGACGCGCCAGGCGCGCGGGCGCGTGCGGCTCGCGTTTCAGGGCCAGGACGGTCGCGCGCAACGCCCCTTCATACGCGCCGCAGGCGCGCGCCGCCGTGTAATGCTCGCCGTCGCAGCGCCGGCAACGCACGTCCTTTCGCTTCTCTTCCGGCACGACGCCGTCGGCGGGCGCGCCGCACTTCCAGCAAATCAAATCCGCCCCGCCGAAGACACGCGTTTTGTGCCAGCACGCAGCGCAGGCCACCCCGTCTGCGCGCGCCTCGACGCTCCCGCCGCACACGTCGCACGCCTGCGGGAAGATGAGAGCCAGGCTCGCGTCCGCGAGCGCGTTTACTTTTTTGACCAGGTCCATTCGTCCCTCGAAGCGCCGCCTTCAAAAAAACAGGAAGCCCTTCGGGGTTGACCGCGGTCAACCCCGAAGGGCTTCGGATTATCTCACGCACGCGAGCGTTTCTTCTATTCGTCGTCCTGGTTGAGCAGGCCGCGCTCCTGCAAGTCCTGGCAGCGCAGACAGTGGCGCGCCCAAGGCACGGCCTCCAGGCGCTTGTCCTGCACGGGCTCGCCGCAGTGTACGCACTCGCCGTAGCCGCCCGCCTCAATTCTTTCAAGCGCCTCGTCAATCAACTCAAGCAGCCTGCGGTCGTTGGCCGACATGGAAAATAATAGCTCTTTAGTGTATGCGTTGGCTGCCATGTCCGCGGGGTCCTGCGTGGCCTCGGAGTCGCGCTCGCGGCTGTACTGCTCGGCCTCCATGACCTGCCCGACCAGCCCCTCGCGCCTGCCCAGCAGCCTGTCCCTGTAAACTTTGACTCTTCTTTTATCCATTGTTATCAATTTGCCCTCCGCTCCCTAAATAACAGAATACAGAAGTCAGGAGTCAGGAGTCAGAATGAAGCTGCGGCAACCGCTTTAATAGATTTTCTTTTCTTCTGACTTCTGACTTCTGACTTCTGTCTCCTACTTCTGGTACGGTAACCCGTGAATGATCGTGTAGGCCCTGTATAACTGCTCGGCCAGCACGACGCGCGCCATCTCGTGCGTCAGCGTCAGGCGCGTGAGCGACCAGCGCGAGTGAGCGCGCTCCATCACCTCCCGCGAGACGCCGTTGTGGCCGCCGATAACGAACGCGACTTCCTTCGCACCCTTGTTCTGCCACTTTTCAACTTCGGCCGCCAAAGCGGGCGAACTCCACTCGCGGCCCTCTACGTCCAGCAGCACGACCAGCGCGTCGCGATGGAGCGCGCCTATGATGCGTTTCCCCTCGTCTTCGATGCCTTCTCGCTCTGTACGCGCCGCACTTTCCCGCAGTTCCGTGACTTCGCATCGCACGAAGCGCCTCAGCCGGGCCAGATAATCGTCCACGAGCGCCCGCAAGTGCTCGTTCTTAGTCTTCCCCACCCAGACCAGACGAAATATCATGAGAGGTCAAAGGTCAGTCTTTTTACCAGCCTCCGCTGCTGCGTACCTTGCGAGCTTCTCGTACAGATTCTTGCGGCTGATGCCGAGCAGCCGCGCGGCCGCAGCCTTGTTGCCCTTCGTTGCGGCCAGCGTCTCCCTGACGTAGTCGGCCTCAAGCTCCGCGAGCGTCAGCCTCTGTTTCGCGCGCTTCTGCAACTCGACCGACGCGCGCATCGCTTCCGGCAAATCGGCGGCAGTGATTCGACTGTCGGCCGCGACGATGACGGCGCGCTCGACGGTGTTCGCCAGTTCGCGCACGTTGCCGGGAAAGTCGTAAGCCTTGAGGACCGCCAGCGCCTCTGCCGAAAGCGTGGTGCCCGCGCGCCCGTGCTTCGTCGCGTAAGTTTTCAAAAAGCCGCGTGCCAGTTTCTCTATGTCTTCGCGCCGCTCGCGCAGCGGCGGGACGTGCAGCCGCACGACGTTCAACCTGTAGAAGAGGTCTTCGCGGAAGGCGCGGCGGCGCACCGCGTCGTCCAAATCAACGTTGGTGAGCGCGACGAGCCGCGCATCCACGCGGATCATCTTGCGGCCCCCCAGCCTCTCGAACTCGCGCCCCTCTATGACGCGCAACAGTTTCGCCTGCGCGTCAACCGTCAGGTGCGCGATCTCGTCCAGGACGAGCGTGCCCTTATGCGCCGCTTCGAGGCGGCCGGGCCGCCCTTCGGTCGCGCCCGTGAACGCGCCGCGCTCGTAGCCGAAAAGCTCTGCTTCCAACAACTCGCTCGGCAGCGACGCGCAATCAATCTTGACGAGCGGGCCGCCCGCGCGCGCCGACCGCGCGTGTATGAAAGCGGCTATCGCGTCCTTGCCCGCGCCCGACTCGCCCGTCACGAGCACGTTGGCCTCCGCCGGGGCGACGCGTTCGGCGAGGCGGACGGCCTCGCGCATCGCATCCGACAGCGCCACGATTTCGATCACGATTCTCAGTTTCTCAAAGAGCCTTTATCGTCGCCCTCGCCCGCGAGGTCCGCAGGGAGCGCGACGCGCTTTGCGTCACGCCACAGTCTTTCGAGGTCGTAGAATTTGCGCGCCTTGTCCTCGAACACGTGCAGTATGAAGTCGCCGTAATCAACCAGCACCCACTCGGCGGTGTTGTAGCCCTCCACGCGCGCGGGCCGCGTGCCTTGCTTCTTCAACTGCTCGACCACCTCGTCCGCGATGGCCTGCACCTGCCGAACGTTCGTCCCGCTCGTGATGAGGAAGTAGTCCGTGAAGCTAGCCACCTCGCGCAAATCGAGCACGACCATCTCCAGCGCCTTCTTGTCGCCGGCGGCAGTGAGCGCCGTGCAGATGCGCTCGTCCAACTGCTCGACGCACTCGTCCGCACTCGTCTTCGCGGCGGGCTGTTCTTTCGACGCCGCGCGCCCCTTGGCGGCCACGGCCTTAGCAGTGCTCTGCTCGGGGTGTAAGACCTGTTCCTTAATTGATGAATTCTCTTTCATGCTTCTTCGTAGAGCCTATACTTTCTGATGTAGTCGGCGACCGGCGGCGGAACCAGTTTGGCCCAGTCGCCGTCGCGCCCCTCGCGCACGGCCCGCCGGATTGCGGTCGCCGAAACGTCCAACTGCACCGCGTCGGTCACGTAAATCTTCGGGCGGCCGCCCGCGTCTTCGCTCTTCTGCACGCCCCCTTCATTCGAGCCGCGCAGGTCAACGATTCTTTCCCTGACGGCGGGCGTGACGTGCTCTGTGCCCAACTCGTATCCGGGCCGCGTCACGACGATGTGATTCGAGAGCGAGAGCACGCGCTCCCACTCGCGCCAGGTCGTGATGTCGGCCCACGAGTCCGCGCCCATCACGAAGAAGACCGACGCCTCGCTCCCCAACGTCTCGCGCATCTGCGAGAGCGTTTCCCACGTGTAAGGCCGCTCCGGCGCGTCTAATTCCACAGCCGAGACGCGGAAGTCGTTTCTAGCCTGCGTCGCGAGCGCCAACATCGCATAGCGTTGGAGCGCAGGCGTGACAGCCGCCTCGCGCTTGTGCGGCGCGACGTAGGCCGGGATGAAAAGCACCTCGTCGAGCGCGAAAAGTTTTGAAAGACCTTCGGCCACAGCGATGTGGCCTTTGTGAACCGGGTCGAACGTCCCGCCGTAGAGAGCTATGCGCCTCATAAAAGCTACGACGCGGAGACGCGGAGACGCGGGGACGCGGGGAGAAAGAATGAACGATTGACGATGCTGACTCGCACTAGGTTCATCACCGCATCTCCCGCCAAGAAAATTTCTACGCGCTTTTCAAAATCGCCGCGTCCCCGCGTCTCCGCGTCTCCGCGTCCGGCTCTTCCCGCGTCTCCGCGTCCTGAATTTCGTCCAGCGCACGCGACACGGCGCTGACCAGTTCTTTCACGCCCTGCTTCGTCGCCGAAGAGATGGCGTAGAAGGGGCGGCCCTCGGCCTCCGCCTTTCGTCGCAAACTCTCAAGCCGCTCCGGCTCGTCGAGCGCGTCCACTTTGGTCGCGACGACTATCTGCGGGCGCGCGGCCAGGCGCGCGTCGTAAGCCGCAAGCTCGCGGTTGATCGTCTCGTAATCTTGAACAGCGTCGCGGCCCGAGAGCGACGACACGTCAACGAGGTGGAGCAGCAACTTGGTCCGCTCGACGTGGCGCAGGAAACGGTCGCCCAATCCCGCGCCCTTGTGTGCGCCCTCAATCAGGCCCGGAATGTCCGCCACGACGAAGGTGCGGAACTCGCCCAGGTCAACGACGCCCAGGTGCGGCTCAAGCGTCGTGAAAGGGTAGTCGGCGATCTTCGGCTTGGCGGCCGAGATGGTCGAGATGAGCGTTGACTTGCCCGCGTTCGGGAAGCCGACCAGCCCCACGTCCGCGAGCAGTTTCAGCTCAAGCTGTAACTCGCGCTCCTCGCCCTCGACTACCCTCCTGGTGGTAGCGCGGCGCGCGGTTGGTCGAGGTCGCGAAGTGAGAGTTGCCGAAGCCGCCGCGCCCGCCGCTGCGCGGCGAGCCAGCGCTCGCCGTGCTCCGTAAAATCCTTGAGCAGTCGCGTCGCTCGCGGCGTCGAAGATTTGGGTGCCGACTGGCACGCGCACGGTCGTGTCCTCGCCCTCGCGTCCCGAACGGTTTGAGCCTTCGCCGTGGCGTCCGCGCTCGGCGATGTGCTCGGGGTTGTAGCGCAGGTGGAGCAGCGTGTTCAAAGACTCGTCAGCTTCGATCCAGATGTCGCCGCCGCGCCCACCGTCGCCGCCCGAAGGCCCGCCCCGCGGAACAAACTTCTCACGGCGGAAGGCCATCACGCCGTTTCCGCCATGCCCTCCCTGGATGCGAATTTTGACACGATCAATAAACATTCAAGTAATCAGTAATCAGTAGTCAGTAAAATCAGTAGCTTCTATTTGCTGACTACTAATTACTCAAATCGAAAGCGACGCCCGGCGCGCGAAGTGTGAAGCCACTCGGCGCGGGCGTCGCGGGTGTTCGCGGGCTCGTTGAAGACGGGGACGCCCTACGCGGCAGCGGCCGGCGCTTCTGCGACGGCGGCCGCCTCCGGGTAGACGCTGATGAACTTGCCGGAACGGCCCTTGTCCTCGAACTTGACGATGCCGTCCACGAGCGCGAACAGCGTGTCGTCCTTGCCGCGCCCCACGTTCTTGCCCGGTTTCCACTTCGTGCCGCGCTGGCGCGCCAGGATGTTCCCACCCAGCACGCGCTCGCCGCCGAACTTCTTCAGGCCCAGCCGCTGCGCATTCGAATCCCGCCCGTTACGTGACGAGCCGACCCCTTTTTTGTGTGCCATTAAAAACTCCCTGGAATTCAGAATTCAGGAGTCAGAATTCAGAATAAAACGGGTTTCAGCCTTTCATTCTGGCTCCTGGATTCTGGATTCTGAATTCTGCTTTATCCAATCGAGTCAATCTTCAAAGTCGTGTAGCCCTGGCGGTGGCCCTGCTTGCGCTTGTAGTGCTTGCGGCGCTTCTTCTTGAAGACGATGATCTTGTCGTCGCGCCCGTGCTCGACGACGGTCGCCGCGACGCGTGCGCTCGCCGAGTCGAGCGTCGAGCCGACTTTCGGCCCGTCCTCGCCCGCGACCAGCATTGCGTCCAGCTCGACCGTCTCGCCCGCCTGCTTGTTGATCGAAGGCACGCGGACCGTCTTGCCCTCTTCGACGCGAAACTGTTTGCCGCCTGATTTGATGATTGCGTAAGCCATTTCTCTCGTTCTCCTGCTCAGGCGCGCCCGCGCCACTTAGAAAAGTCGTTTATTATACGGGCCGTCATACCCTGCGTCAACGCGAGGAGGCGGCGATTTCAACCGGCTTCTTCGTCCCGTTTTTTTTTAGGAAATCTTCCATGAACTTAGTCGAAAACTCGCCCGCACGGAAGTTCGCGTCGTCCATGATTTTCAGGTGAAGCGGGATCGTCGTCTTGATGCCCTCGACCACCATCGCTCCGAGCGCGCGCTTCATGCGCGCTATCGCCAGCTCGCGCGTGCCTGCGTGGACGATCACCTTGGCGATCATCGAGTCGTAATAAGGCGGCACTTTGTAGCCAGGGTAAGCGGCCGTATCCACGCGCACGCCGGGGCCACCCGGCAGGTTGAAGGCCGTGATCGTGCCGGGCGACGGAGTGAACGTCTCCGGGTCTTCGGCGTTGATGCGGCACTCGATGGAGTGGCCGCGAATCACCACATCCGACTGCGTGTAAGCGAGCGGCTCGCCCTCCGCGATCTTAATCTGGTTGCGCACGATGTCCGCGAGCGTCACCATCTCCGTGACCGGGTGCTCGACCTGTATGCGCGTATTCATCTCCATGAAGTAGAAGCTCTCGTCCTCGTCGAGCAGGAACTCGAAAGTGCCTGCGCTCGAATAGCCTATCTTCTTGCAGGCCGCGACCGCTGCCGCGCCCATGCGCTCGCGCAGCGCGGGCGAGAGCACGGGCGAAGGGGCTTCTTCCAGCAACTTCTGGTGGCGGCGCTGAATCGTGCATTCGCGCTCGCCCAGGTGCACGCACTCGCCGTGCTCGTCCGCCAGGACCTGAATCTCAATGTGGCGCGGGCGCTCTATGTAGCGCTCAATATAAACGTCCCCATTCTTGAAGGCCGCCGCCGCCTCGTTCGACGCGGTTTCGAGTGCGGGGCCAAGTTCCTCCTCGGAGCGCACGATGCGCATGCCGCGCCCGCCGCCGCCGGCCGCCGCCTTGACGATGACCGGGAAGCCAATCTCGCGCGCGAGCTTGAGGGCTTCCTCCTCGCTTTCGAGCGGGTTCTCGCTGCCAGGCAGAATTGGCACACCCGCCTCCTGCATGGCGCGGCGCGCCTGCACCTTGTCGCCCATCATCTGTATGACGCCGGAGCGCGGCCCGATGAACTTGATGTTGCACGCCTCGCAGATTTCCGCGAAGTAGGCTGACTCGGCCAGGAACCCGTAGCCGGGGTGAATCGCGTCCACGTTGTAGAGTTCGGCGGCGCTGATGATGGCCGGGATGTTCAGGTAACTCTGCGCGGAGGGCGGAGGGCCGATGCAGATGTGCTCGTCCGCGAAGAGGACGTGCAGCGAGTCGCGGTCGGCGGTCGAATGCACCGCCACCGTCTTGATGCCCATCTCCTTACACGTCCAGATAATCCGGCACGCGATCTCGCCGCGATTGGCGATCAGGATTTTTCTGAGCGGACGAGTCATAAAAAACAGTGATCAGTGATGAGTGATGAGTGATGAGTAAGAGCTTTCCTCTTATCACTCATCACTGATCACTTCTTTACTCCAAAGAGCGGCTGCCCGTATTCGACGGGTTGGCCGTTCTCGACGTATATCTTGGCGATCTCGCCTGTGGTCTCGGCCTGAATCTCGTTCATCAGCTTCATGGCCTCGATGATGCAGACCACGGAGTCAGGGTCAACGTGGCTGCCGAGGCGTATGAAGGGCTCCGCGGTCGGCGACGGTGAGCGGTAAAACGTCCCCACAATCGGCGAGATGATGACGTGCAGGTTCTCTTCTTCCGCCGGTGCGGCCGGCGTCGGCTGTGCCGCCTCTGCTGGCGCGGTTGCCGCCGCGATTTGCTGCTGCTCGTGAGCCTGCGGCGCGGGCGGCAAGCCCTGCGAGGCCATTGCCTGCGGATGGGCGGCGACCTGCGGGGTCAGGTTGCGGCCTATATGAACCCGTATCCCCTCGCGCTCGATTTCAAATTCCGTCAGGCCGTGCTCCGTGAAGAGCGCTAAGAGGTCGCGCAGTTCTTCCATGGGGAGGTGTGGCTCCGAGCGGCGCGCCTGGCCCTGTTGCTGATGACCGCCTCCGCCTCCGCCGCCTCCGCGCCGCCGCCCGCCGCGCTCGCGCTCATTACGCGGCGCGCCCGTGCGCTGTTGCTGCTGCTCGGGCTGCGGCTTCGTCGTCTGCTGCTGCTGCGCCCGGTCCTCGCGTGCAGGTTGTGTTGCGCCTTCCTGATCGCTCATTCTTTTCGACTCCAAGCTGACGCGCGCGCCTCTCAGCGCGCCCGTCCCTGTTGACGTTGAACAAAGAGAAGAGCCTCAACCGTCCCGTGGGGTCATCTGCCGACGGTCAATTGAGGCTCGGGGACAAAGCGACCGGGCACGCGGTCGGAACCTCGCGGCGCGCCCCTGGTCGAATACTTACTTACCTACTCCGTATCCTTCTCTTCAGCCGTCGCCTCGGTCTTCTTGGCGCGGCGGCCTCCCTTCGGCTTCTGGTCCTCAAGCCCCGCGTCGTCGGCCTTCCCGCGGCCGCGGGCCTTGGTCGTCTCTTCCTTCTCGAAGGTCTTGTCGGCCTTACGGCCCCCGCGACGGCTGCCTGTCTCCTCGACCTCTTTGCTCGCCTTGGCCGTCTTCTTCTTACCCGAAGCCGCTGCCTTCGTGCGCTTGCTCGACTCTTCGGCCTCGCGCTCGCGCCGGTTGTCAACCAGCTCGATGATGGCGAGTTCCGCGTTGTCGCCGTCGCGGCGGCCGAGCTTGATGATGCGCGTGTAACCGCCTGGACGATTCTTGAAGCGCTGGCCCAGTTCGTCGAAGAGGCGGCGCAGCGCCAGCACCCCGGCGGTGCGCGGCGCGCGCTCCTGCCCGCGGCGGCCCGTCGAAGCCTTCTGCTGGCTGTTGCCGGCATGGAAGAAGCCCGCGGCCTGGCGGCGCAGGTGGACGGACTGGACGGCGACGTTGTCGCCTTCGAGGTTCGCCGCGTGGCGCGAGAGCGTGATGGCGCGCTCGACGAACGGGCGCAGCTCTTTCGCCTTCGGCAGCGTGGTGATGATGCGCTCGTCCTGCGCGTTGATGAGCGAGGTCGCGAGGTTGCGCAGCATAGACATGCGGTGCGCGCTCGTGCGGCCCAATTTCCGATGTGCCTTCTGGTGTCTCATCTTTTTAGTAATCAGTAATCAGTAATCAGTAATCAGTAAAAGCATAAAAGCTGATTACTGATTACTGACTACTGATTACTGTTTTATTCCTCGTCGTTATCCGTGAAATCGTCCAGGTCCGAGGCGTCGCGCCCGCCGGAGCCCGGGATCGGGTTGCCCTGCGCGTCGAACTCCATGCCGAAGTCAAGGCCCATCCCGTTGAGGATGTCCTTGATTTCGTTCAAGCTCTTCTTGCCGAAGTTCTTGGTCGCCAGCATCTCGCGCTCGCTTCTCTGCACGAGGTCGCGGATGGTGCGAATGTCGGCGTTCTTCAGGCAGTTGTAGGAGCGCACCGAAAGCTCTAACTCGTCCACGGAGCGGTCAAGTTGGTCGTTGCGCGGGAGCGGCGGCCTCTCCATGTTCGCGTAAGCGAAGTCGTCCGTGTCCTCCTCGAAGTTGATGAAGATGGACATGTGGTCTTTGATGAGCTTCGCCGCGAGGCCAATCGCGTCGTCCGGCTTCACCGAGCCGTCAGTCCAGACCTCTATGGTCAGCTTGTCGAACTCCGTGTTCTGGCCCAAACGCGCGGCCTCAACCGTGTAGTTGACCTTCTTGACCGGCGTGTGCACAGAGTCAATCGGGATGTAGCCCAGGGAAAGGTCTTCGTCGAAGTTGCGATCCGCCGAGACGTAGCCGCGCCCGCGCTTGAGACGCATCTCGATGCGAAGGCTGCCGCCCTCACCGACGGTCGCGATGTGTACGTTCGGGTCGAGGACTTCGATGTCGGCGTCCGCCTCGATGTCGGCGGAGGTGACTTCGCCCGCGCCTTCCTTGTTGATCGTCAGGGTCTTGGCCTCGCCGCCGTGGAGCTTGAAGGGCACCTGCTTGAGGTTCAAGATCACGTCGGTCGCGTCCTCGACCACGCCGTTAATCGAGGAGAACTCGTGCTCGACGCCCTCTATTTTGACGGCCGTAATGGCCGAGCCCTCTATGGAAGAGAGCAGAGCGCGGCGCAGGGAGTTGCCGACGGTCGTGCCGAAGCCGCGCTCGAAGGGCTGCGCGGAGAACCGGCCGTAGCGGTCCGTCATCGTGTCGGCGTCGGCCGCCAGGCGGCGCGGCATCTGAAATCCTGTCCAGAGATTGTTTTGATCCATAGCCATAATGTTTCGATTCGGGAATAAAACTATAAAATGCACGGCGGCCAGGAGCGACGCGCGCGTCTAAGACGCACTCCGCCCCCGGCTCGCCTGTACTCGGTTACTTGCTATAAAGCTCGACGATCAGTTGCTCGTTGATCGAGCGGTCAATGTCCGCGCGCGTCGGCAAAGTTTCAACGCGTGCGCTCATGTCCGCGCCGTCGGCCGGGACAATCCAGGAGGGGCGGCCGCGGCCCGCAGCCGTCTGCCATGCGCCCTCTATGTGCGGATTCTTCCGGCTGGCCTCTTTGACCGTGATCGTGTCACCCGCCTTCACCTGGAAGGAGGGGATATCAACCTTGCGCCCGTTGACTTCGATGTGGCCGTGATTGACGAGCTGGCGCGCCTGGCGGCGCGAAGTCGAAAAGCCCGCGCGGTAGACCGCGTTATCCAGTCGGCGTTCGAGCAGGAACAACAAGTTCTCGCCCGTGATGCCCTTCTGGCGCGCGGCCTTCTCGAAGTAGTTGCGGAACTGGCCTTCGAGGATGAAGTAAATGCGCTTGACCTTCTGCTTCTCGCGCAACTGCTGGCCGTAACCGACGAGCGCCTTGCCGCGCCGCATCGAATTGCCGTGCTGTCCGGGCGGCTGCGTGCCGCGCTTCTCAATCGGACAGGAGGGCTTGTAACAACGGTCGCCCTTCAGGAAAAGTTTTGCACCTTCGCGGCGGCACAAACGGCACACCGCGTCTCTATACCTAGCCACTCTCTTTTTCGCCTCCGGTCCGGCCCTCACGCCGGACGGAAAAGTTTACAGGCCGCGCACTCTCGGCGCTCGCCCTTCATCCTTTAGGTTTACAAAAACAGTGATAAGTGATGAGTGATAACTGATAAGAAAGAACGTTGCTTTTACTTATCACTCATCACTTATCACTTATCACCGCACTACTACACTCTGCGACGCTTCGGCGGGCGGCAGCCGTTGTGCGGGATGGGCGTGGTGTCGCGTATGACCGTGACGCGGATGCCCGCGTTGTTGATCGCGCGAATCGCCGACTCGCGTCCGCCGCCTGGGCCTTTGACGCGAACCTCGCACTGCGTCATCCCGGCCTCCTGCGCCTTTTTAGCCGCCTCCCACGCCGCCTGCTGGGCGGCGAAAGGCGTCCCCTTGCGCGAGCCGCGGAACCCCCGCGCGCCCGACGAGGACTGCGCGACCAGGTTCCCCTCAAGATCGGTAATCGAGATCATCGTGTTGTTGAACGACGCCGCGATGTACGCGATCCCGCTCGGGATATTCTTCTTCTCTTTCTTCCGAAAGACCTTCTTTTTTCCGCCTGCTGCTTTTGCCATAATTCAGTTTTCAGTTTTCGGTTTTCAGTTTTCAGTTCCCGTCTCAGCGTTTGCTGAAAACTCAAAACTGAAAACTGTAAACTGCCGTTACTTCTTGCCGGGGGCCTTCTTCTTCGCGATGGTTGCGCGGCGCGGTCCCTTGCGGGTGCGCGCGTTGGTGTGCGTTCGCTGCCCGCGGACGGGGAGGCCGCGGCGATGGCGCAGGCCGCGGTAAGCGCCGATATCCATCAAGCGCTTGATGTCCATCTGCACGCGCTTGCGCAGGTCGCCCTCGATCTCGCCCTGCGCGTCGAGAATGGAGCGGATGCGACCCAACTCGTCCTCGCTCAAGTCACGCACGCGCGTGTCAACGCTGACCTGCGCCTCGTTCAAAATCGAGGTCGCGCGCGAGCGCCCGATGCCGTAAATGTATGTCAGCCCGATCTGCGCACGCTTGTTCGGCGGAAGATCAACACCAGCTACACGAGCCATTTTCTTTTATTCTCCGATTAATGCTTTACACATCGGCGGCCCGTACACTTCGGGCCGGCCGCTTCTTTATCCCTGCCGCTGTTTGTGCTTCGGGTTGGTGCAGATCACGCGCACCACGCCTTTGCGGTGGATGATCTTGCAGTTGTCGCACATCTTTTTGACTGAAGCCCGTACCTTCATTGCCTAACCCCTTCGCCTTTTTCCCGGCGCTTATTTGTAGCGATAAGTAATTCGGCCGCGGTTGAGATCGTAGGGCGAAAGCTCTACGAGCACGCGGTCGCCTGGGAGGATGCGTATGAAGTGCTTGCGCATCTTGCCGGAGATGTGTGCCAGCACCTGATGCTGGTTGTCCTCCAACTCGACGCGGAACATCGCGTTCGGCAGGGTCTCAAGGACCTTCGCCATGACCTCAATCGCTTCTTCCTTCGCCATAACCTCTACAGTTAGAATTTTGCGCCCACTCGCAAACTGCACATATTAGCACAGGCCAACAATCTTTGCCAAGCCGCGGACGCCTTACGCGCCTACCATTTCCGCGCGCTCCGACTCGGCCTCGACCACACGCGTGAAGACTTCGGGGCCGTTTTCCGTGATGGCGATAGTGTGCTCACAGTGCGCGCTCGCGCGCCCGTCCAGGGTCACGACCGTCCAGCCGTCCTTGAGGACTTTGGTCTGGTGCGTGCCCAAATTTATCATGGGCTCGACGGCGAAAACGTAGCCCTTTCTTATCTTCGCGCCCTTACCCGGCATCCCGTAGTTCGGTATTTGCGGGTCTTCGTGCATCCGCCGCCCGATGCCGTGCCCCACGTACTCGCGCACGACCCCGTAGCCGTGCGCCTCAGCGTGGCTCTGGACGGCCCAGCCTATGTCGCCCAGGTGTCGGCCCTCGCGGCACTGTTCGATGGCGCGCTCAAGGCATTCCTGCGTGACCCGTATGAGCTGCAAAAGCTCTGGGTGGACTTGGCCCACGGGCACGGTCGTCGCCGTGTCGCCGACGAACCCGTGCAGGGTCGCGCCGACATCGATCGAGAAGATGTCGCCTTCCTTCAACGCGTAGTCGGACGGGAAGCCGTGGACGACCTGCTCGTTGACGGAGGCGCAGATGGAGTAGGGGAAGCCGTGGTAGCCCTTAAAGGTCGGGAGCGCCCCGGCGTCGCGAATCATGCGCTCCGCGGCGCGGTCCACGTCGAGCGTCGTCACACCGGGCTCCACCATCCGGCGCAACTCCTGGAGCACGCGCCCGACCAACTGCCCCGCCGCGCGCATCTTCTCCAACTCTTTTCTGGACTTCCCAATAATCATAAAGTTATAAGATCAGTGAATAGTGAATCAGTAAATCGCAGAACAGGTTTTACCTATTCACGATTATCGACTCACCATTTGTCACTATTTTTTCAATGTCCGCGTAGATGGCCTCCGGGTCGCGGGTGCCGTCAACGCGGTGCAGGCGGTTCGACGCCTGGTAATAGTCGAGCAACTGACGCGTCTCCCTCTCGAAAGTGGCGAGCCGCGCTTGCACGGTTTCGGGGTTGTCGTCGGCGCGATGCTTGAGCTGCGCTTCCGGGTGCAGGTCGCAGACGTTGTCCACCTTCGGCGGCCTGAAATAGATGTTGTAAATCTCGCCGCACACCGGACACGAGCGGCGGCCGACCATGCGCCGCTCCAGGATGTCCAGCGGCACGTCCACGAGAATCGGCTGAATGCTCTTGCCCTGCTCCGCGGCCAACTTCTCAAGCATCGCGGCCTGTGCCGGCGTGCGCGGGAAACCGTCGAGGATGTAGCCGTGTTCGCAGTCCTCCCGCCCGGTGCGCTCACGCACGGCCCGAATGGTCACGTCGTCCGGGACGAGCTTCCCGGCCTTCATTATCTCACGCACCTCTTCGGCCAGGGGCGTCTTCTCCTCCTTCAGCGCGCGGAACATGTCGCCCGTCGAAATCTGCGGCAGCCCCAAACGCTCTTGAAGGAGCCGCGCCTGCGTCCCCTTCCCCGCGCCCGGCGCGCCCATCAAGACGATGATCTTCGACATAAAGTGATAAGTGATGAGTGATAAGTGATGAGATAAGGTTTTTACTTATCACTTATCACTCATCACTTATCACGGCTCTTAGGCTCTGCGCCCGCGCAGCCGGCTCCCGCCTCCGAGGAAGCCCTCGTAGTTGCGCATCACCAGTTGCGCCTCGATCTGCGCGACGGTGTCCATCGCCACGCCGACGAGAATCAGCAAGGAAGTCCCGCCGAAGTAGAATTGATAGTGCATCCCTTCGGGTATCCAGCTCAGCCCCGGAGTCGCCATGAAGAAGTTGTAGAGCGACTCGCCGATGAACGGCAGCCGCTGCACGCGGAACCCGCTCAGCATGATCTGCGGGACCAGCGCGACGAACGCCAGGTAGACCGCGCCGACAATCGTCAGCCTCGTCAGGATCGTGCGCAGGTACTCGGCCGTCGCCCTTCCGGGGCGGATGCCCGGCATGAACCCGCCATGCTTGCGCAGGTTGTCGGCCACCTCCTCCACGTTGAAGACGATGGAGACGTAGAAGAACGTGAAGAAGATGATGAGCGTGATGAAGATCAGCTCGTAGTAGGGGTCGCCGCCGTGAAACTGCTGGAAGAAGAAGTTGATTTTCCCCCAGAGCGAATTCGGGTCGGATGCCGGGAAGGCGGAGAACAGACTCTGCGGCATCGCCAGCACGCTTGAGGCGAAGATGACGGGGATGACGCCCGCCATGTTGACCTTGAGCGGCATGGTCGTCTGCTGGCCGCCGACCATCTGACGCCCGACGTGCCGCTTGGCGTAGCTGACGGCGATCTTGCGCCGCCCCGACTCGACGAAGACGATAAACGCGATGAGCGCGATGAGCGCGATGACGAGCGCGATGACGCCGATGGTCGCCATCGGGTCGCCGCCGCTCAGGCGGGCCGTCACCTGGCCGACGCCGTTCGGCAGCCCGATGACGATGCCTGCGAAGATGAGAAGCGAGATGCCGTTGCCGACGCCGCGCTCCGTGATCTGCTCGCCGAGCCACATCACGAAGATTGTGCCAGTAGTCAAAGTCAGCGCCGTCCCGATGAGAAACCCTTTGCCGGGGTTGACGGCGACGCCGTTGTACTGCAACCAGTTCGCGACGAAGAAGGTCTGGATGGCGGCCAGGCCCACCGTCAGGTAGCGCGTCCACTGGTTAATCTTCTGCCGCCCCATCTCGCCCTCTTCCTGCAACTTCTTCAGTTGCGGCGAGACGACCGTCATCAGTTGCAGGATGATCGAAGCCGTGATGTAGGGCGTCACGCCGAGCGCGAAGACGGAGATCGTGCGGAAGTTGCCGCCGGAGAAGAGGTCAAGGACGCCGAGCAACGTGTTGCCGACATCTGCCCAGACTTCTTCGAGCCGCGCCTTGTTGATGCCGGGCGCGGTGATGTGCGCGCCGATGCGGTAGATGGCGAGCAGGCCGAGCGTGAAAAAGATGCGCTTGCGCAGGTCCGGGACCTGAAACATGTTGCGGACGGCGGCGAAAAACTTTTCCATAACGGTTTTGCCTCTGACTTCCGGGTTACTCGTGCGCCACTTCAGACTTCGGACTTCGGCTCAGGATTATCGCTTTCGCGGCGCGGCGCGCGCAAGCGCCGAATTGACGTGAGACCACCGAAGCCTCTCCCGCAAAGGGGGGCGCGCTCCTGTGGTCTCTTTAAAACGTCGCTCTCAACTTTTCTTTACTACTCGGGCTGCTCGGGCTGGCGCGTAATCAACGTCGCCGCACCACCGGCGCGCTCGATCTTCTCGCGGGCGCTCTTCGTGAAGCGGTGCGCCGAAACTTTCAGCGCCTTGGAGATTTCGCCCGTGCCGAGGACGACCACGTCGCGCTTGGCCTTCTTAATCAGCCCGCGCTCGTGCAGCACGTCCGGCGTCACCTCGGCGTCGGCCTCGAAATGCTGTTCGAGCGACGCGAGGCTGATTTCAATCCACTCTTTCTTGAAAATGTTGGTGAAGCCGCGCTTCGGCAGCCGACGGTGGAGCGGCATCTGGCCGCCCTCGAAACCGATTTTCGACGAGTAGCCCGAGCGGGACTTCTGTCCCTTCTCGCCGCGCCCGGAGGTTTTGCCCAACCCCGTGCCGGGGCCGCGCCCGACCCGCTTCTTCTTATGCGTCGCACCCTTCGGGGCGCGTAAATTATCAAGACCGATTGACATTGCTCACTCCGTTCGCAGTTTTCAGTTTTCAGTTTTCAGTTTTCAGAAAAGACGACTTGCTTTTACTGAAAACTGAAAACTGTAAACTGAAAACTGTTATTCAATGATTCGTATCAGGTGCGGGACTTTGGCGACAGCGCCGCGCGCGGCGGGCGTGTCGGGGCGCTCGACCACCTGGTTGAGCTTCGTCAGGCCGAGGCTCTTGACGATCTGCTTCTGCGTCTTCGGCGCGGCGATGAAGCTGCGGTAATACTGTATGCGAATCTTCCCGCCCTCGCTCGCTTGCTCTTTCTTCTCGTCTGCCATTTTAAAACCTCGTGAATCGTGAATCGTAAATCGTAAATCGTAAAAGAAAGACCGTTCGTCTATTTACGATTCACGATTTACGATTTACGGTTTTTATAATTCTTCCACCTGCTTGCCGCGCAGCCGGGCCAGTTCCATCGGGTCCTTCATCTTGAGGAGGCCGTCGAAGGTGGCGCGCACGACGTTGTGCGGGTTGCTTGAGCCGAGAACTTTGGTGCGCACGTCGTGGACGCCCACGGCCTGCATGACCGCGCGGACCGCGCCGCCGGCGATGACGCCCGTGCCCTCGGAGGCCGGCTTCATCAACACGCGGCCCGCCCCGAACCTGCCGATCAACTGGTGGGGCAGCGTGTTGTTGATGAGCGGCACGCGAATCAAGTTCTTCTTGGCCGACTCGATGCCCTTCTTGATCGCGAGCGGCACTTCGCGGGCCTTGCCCGTGCCGAAGCCGACGTGGCCCGCCTCGTCGCCGACGACGACCAGCGCCGCGAAGCTCAAGTTTTTGCCGCCCTTGACCACCTTGGTCACGCGGTTGATCGAGATGACCTGATCCTTCAGGTCAAGCCCCTGTGCCGGGATACGTTGTCTGGGTTGTCTCATTACTGCTCCCTGTTATTCTGCCGTTGCCGCTTCCGCCTCGCCGTCGCCGTTCTCAGCCGTCGCAGCCGCCTCGTCTTTGTTCAGGCCGGCGGCGCGCGCCGCGTCCGTCAAAGCCTTGACCCGGCCGTGATAAAGATAGCCGCCGCGGTCGAAGACGACGCTGCTGATGCCCGCGGCGAGGGCGCGCTCGGCGATGGTGCGGCCGACACGCTCGGCGGCCTCCACGTTGCCGCCCGTCCCGCCGCGCAAGTCCTTCTCAGTCGTCGAGGCGGAGACGATGGTCTGTCCGCGCTCGTCGTCAATCACCTGAGCGTAGATGTGGTTCAGGCTGCGGTAAACCGCGAGGCGCGGGCGCTCGGTCGAGCCGCGCACCTTGCGCCGGATGCGCCTGTGAACCGCGTTGCGAACTGCCGCTCTGTTTCTCTGTGCCATTTCTAATTCCTCGTCAATCGTGAATCGTAAATCGTAAATCGTAAAAGACAGGTTTTATCTATTCACGATTGACGATTTACGATTTACGAACTATTTCCCTGTCTTCCCAGGTTTCAGCTTCAACTGCACGCCAGCGTAGCGCACGCCCTTGCCCTTGTAGGCGTCGGGCTTGCGCAGCTTGTGCATCTCGGCGGCCACCTGGCCGAGCTTCTGCTTGTCTATGCCGGAGAGCGTCAGCGTCGTCTGGTACTGCTGGATGCTCGCCTTCGCCGGCACGCGCTCGGCCTTGACCTCGATGCCCTCGGGGAGTTGGTACTCAATCGGGTGCGAGTAGCCGAGCGCGAAGACGACCTTCTTGCCCTGCACGTCCGCCTTGTAGCCGACGCCGACCACGTCCATCTGCTTCGTGAAGCCCTCGGTCACGCCGACGATGGCGTTGTTCGCGAGCGCGCGCGCCAGCCCGTGATGCGCCGCCAGATCGTCCGACGTGCGCTCGGCCACCAACTGGTCGCCATCCTGCTTGAAGCTGATGCCCTCGGGAATCGGCGTCTTCAAGGTCCCCTTCGTGCCTTTCACTTCCAGCTCGCGGTCCTTAATCGTGACCGTGACGCCCTTCGGAACTGCGATAGGTTTCTTTCCAATGCGAGACATAATTAACCTCAGGTGATAAGTGATAAGTGATAAGTGATGAGAAAAAGCAGTTTACTTCATCACTCATCACTTATCACTCATCACTTAGTAAATTTGTGCCAGCACTTCGCCGCCGATGTTCTCGCGGCGGGCGGTCTTGCCGCTCATCAGGCCGCGCGAGGTCGAGACGATGTTGACGCCGTAGCCGCCGAGCACCCTCGGAATCTCGCCCGCGCCCATGTAGACGCGGCGGCCGGGCCGCGACACGCGCTCAAGGTGCGTGATCGAGCTCGTCCCGCGCGCGTCGTAGCGCAGGAAGATGCGGATCGTGCGCTTGACGCCCTCGCCCTTCGTGACGAAGTTGTTAATGTAGCCCTCTTCCTTCAGGATGCGGGCGATCTCCAGTTTCAATTTCGAGGCCGGGATGTCAACGCGCGAGTGCTTCGCAGCGATGGCGTTGCGGATGCGTGTCAGCATATCGGCGATAGGATCAGTCATTACTCAAACTCCAGTTTTCAGTTTTCAGTTTTCGGTTTTCAGTTATTGGGCTTCAGCCTTTGCTGAAAACTCAAAACTGAAGACTGAAAACTACCAACTTGATTTCACGACGCCGGGGATTTGCCCTTGCAGCGCCAGCTCGCGGAAGCAGATGCGGCACAGGTTGAACTTGCGCAGGTAGCCGCGCGGCCGCCCGCACCGCTTGCAACGCGTGTAAGCGCGCGACGAGAACTTCGGTTTCCGGTTCGCTTTCGCGATCAGTGATTTCTTAGCCATATAACCTCAGTAATCAGTTATCAGTAATCAGTAATCAGTAAAATCAGAAAGCTGACTACTGATTACTGATTACTGATTACTTCCTTATTGTCTGAACGGCATGCCGAGCGCCTTCAGGAGCGCGCGCGCCTGCTCGTCGTTGCGCGCGGTCGTGACGATGGAGATGTTCATGCCGCGCGTCTTGTCCACTTTGTTGAAATCAATCTCGGGGAAAATCAATTGCTCGCGGATGCCGAGCGTGTAGTTGCCGCGCCCGTCGAACGCCTTCGGGCTGACGCCGCGGAAGTCGCGGACGCGCGGCAGGGCCACGGACACCAGGCGGTCCAGGAACTCGTACATCCGGTCGCCGCGCAGCGTGACCATCACGCCGATGGGCATGCCCTGGCGGAGCTTGAACGAGGCGATGGATTTCTTCGCCTTCGTGACCACGGGCTTCTGGCCCGTGATGGCTCGCACCTCGTCGGCCGCCGTGTCCAGAATCTTCGAGTTGGCGATGGCCTCGCCCATGCCCATGTTGATGACGATCTTCTCCAGGCGCGGCACGGCCATCGGGTTCTCGATGCTGAACTCCTTGGAGATCGCCGGGGCAATCTCTTTCGTGTATCGCTCTTTTAATCTCGCTGCCATTTCTCTTCACCTTTTCGTCTGGGTCTCGCGCCTGAAATGTTTCAGATTACGCGTTTCCAGACATCAAGCTCGTAATTCGACTCTCGGCCTCTTTTACTTCTCTAAGCTCTGCTTGCTCTTTGAAGCGACGCGGGTCTTCGAGCCGTCGCCCTCGACGTGGTACTTGACGCGCGTCGGGTTGCCCGTGTCCGGGTCAATCAGTTGCACGTTCGAGATGTCAATCCAGCCTTCCTTCTCGATGATGCCGCCGCCGCGGTTGTTCGAGGGGTTGGCGCGCTGGTGCTTCTTGACTATCCCTGCGCCTTCGACCTTGACCTTGCCCTTGGCGGGCGAGACTTCGAGGACGCGGCCGCGGTGCGGCACGCGCTTGCCCTGCTTGTCGTACTTGTTGTGGTCGCGCCCGACCATGACGATCACCTGGTCGCCCTTCTTGATCTTGGCGCGCTTGGTTCCCTTATTCATTAGATCACCTCCGGCGCGAGCGAAACGATTTTCATGTAGTTCTTGTCGCGCAGCTCGCGCGCCACGGGGCCGAAGACGCGCGTCCCGATGGGCGTGCCGTCATCCTTGATGAGCACCGCCGCGTTCTGGTCAAAGCGGATGTAGGTCCCGTCCTTGCGGCGGACTTCCTTGCGCGTGCGGACGATGACGGCGTTCTGCACCGTGCCCTTCTTGATCGTCCCGTCGGGCGTCGCTTCCTTGACCGTCACCTTGATGCGGTCGCCCAAGGTAGCGATCTTGCCCGTCGAGCCGCCAATCGGCATGATCATCTCCACACGCCGCGCGCCCGAATTGTCAGCCACCTCCAGAGAGGTCTGCATCTGAATCATTGCTTGCTCACTCCGTTCGAGTGATAAGTGATGAGTGATGAGTGATAAGAAAAAGCTGCTTTCTTTTACTCATCACTTATCACTTATTACTTATCACTATTTTTCTGCTTTCTGCACTATCTCGACGACGCGCCAGCGCTTGCGCGCCGAGAGCGGCCGCGTCTCGACGATGCGCACCTTGTCGCCGATGCCTGCGCCCGTCTCGTCGTGCGCCATGAACTTCGACGTGCGGCGCACGTAGCGGCGATACTTCGGGTGCTTGACGAGGCGGTCAACGCGCACCACCACCGTCTTCTCCATCTTGTCCGAGGCGACGATGCCGACTTTCTGCGAGCGTTTCCCGCGCTTCCCGGCTTCCGTGCCCGAGGCGTTGCCCGGCTGCGAGTCCACGTTCGGGGCCACCGCGTGCGCCAGCGTCTCGCCGGCGTCAGTGATTTCCGCCACGTCCGCGTCCGTGCTCGTCGGCTTCACGTCTTCCTGATTCTCTTCCGTCATCTCAATTCCTCGTTAATCGTGAATCGTTAATCGTGAATCGTAAAAGAAAGACCGTTCGTCTATTTACGATTTACCATTTACGATTTACGAGCTTTGCGCTTCGCGCTCGCGTATGAGCGTTTGAATCCGCGCCAGAGACTTCTTCTCCTGCCGGATGTTCTTGATGGCGTCAACCTCGCCCAGTGCCAGCTTGAAGTTCAAGCGGAAAAGCGACTCTTTGAGCCGCGCCGCCTCTGCACTCAAATCGGCGTCCGCCGTGTCGCGCAGGCGCTCCAATTCTTCGCGTCTCTTTGCCATTTAGATAGCCCCACCTTCCTGGTCCCTGCGCGAGACGAACTTCGTCTTAATCGGAAGCTTCTGCGCGGCCAGGCGCATGGCCTCGCGCGCCGTCGTCTCGTCCACGCCCTCGATCTCGTAAAGAATGCGGCCCGGCTTGACCACCGCCACCCAGTATTCGGGAGCGCCCTTGCCCTTGCCCATGCGCGTTTCCGCGGGCTTCTTGGTGATGGGCTTGTCCGGGAACATGCGAATCCAGATTTTCCCGCCGCGCTTGATGTGGCGCGTCATGGCGATACGCGCGGCCTCTATCTGGCGGTCCGTGATCCACGCGGGCTCAAGCGACTTCAGACCGTACTCACCGAAGCTGATCGAGCCGCCACGATTGGCGACGCCCGTCATGCGCCCCTTCATCTGCTTCCGGTGCTTTACTTTTTTCGGCATCAACATGATTGCTCACTCCGTTCGAGTGATAAGTGATGAGTGATAAGTGATAAGAAAGAGCTTCTTTCTTTTACTCATCACTTATCACTTATCACTTATCACCGCCTTATGATCGGTCCCCGCCGCGTCCGCCGCGTCCGCCGCGATCCCCACGGTCACCGCGCTCGCCGTCGCGGCCCTCGCGCTCGCGTCGCGTGCGTGGACGGCGCTCGCGTCCGTCGCCGCCGCGCGGCTCGTTAATCGGGTCTGTGCCAGTTCCGCGAGCCATCGCAGCCTTCGGGTCTAAAATCTCGCCGCGGTAAATCCAGACCTTGACGCCGATGACGCCAAAGGTCGTGTGCGCCTCGGCCAACCCGTAGTCAACGTCCGCGCGCAACGTGTGCAGCGGCAACTGGCCTTGCAGGTGCCACTCGCTGCGGGCGATCTCGGCCCCGTTCAGGCGACCCGAAATCTTGACCTTGATGCCCTGCGCGCCGAAGCGCAGGATTCCTCGACGGTCTTACGCATGGCGCGGCGGAAGGCGATGCGCTTTTCAAGCTGCGCGGCGATCTTCTCGGCCTGAAGCTGTGCGTTCAGCTCGGGCTTGTGAATCTCCTGAATCGAGACCAGCACCTCGCGGCCCGTGCGCGCCGAAAGATCGCCTTTGAGCTTGTCAATCTCGGCCCCCTTGCGCCCGATGATGATGCCGGGGCGCGAGGTGTAGATGATGATCTTGAGGCGGTTGGCCGCGCGCTCAACGTCAACGTGGCTGACGCCCGCGCCCGTGAACTTCTGCTTCAGCTCGCGCTTCAGCTTCAGGTCTTCCAAGAGGTACTCGCCGAACTGGCGCTTGGCGTACCAATGCGAGTGCCAATCCTTGTTGTAGCCAAGGCGGAAGCCGTATGGATGAACTTTCTGGCCCACTCTAATTCTCCGTTTCAGTCGCCGTGAATTTGAAATCTCAACTTTGAAATCTCAAATCAGTAAAAAGAAGTTACTCTTCAGTCGCCGCCGTCTCTTCAGCGCCTTCGCTCTTTGCGGGGGCGCTCTCGTCGGCCTTTTTCTCGCTCGCGGTCGCCTTCGGCGCGGTGCGTTTGGCGCGCGGCGCGGAGGCGGCCCCGCCGCGCTTGCGGCCCTTGCTCTCTTCGAGCTTCGCGGGCTTGGCCTCGGCGGTCTTGCCACCCTTCTTCGCCTCGGCGGCCACGACCTTCTCGTCGCTTGAGAGAAGAATCGTGACGTTGCAGAAGTGGCGGCGCTCGCGGTAGGCGCGGCCCTGCGGGGCCGGGCGGACGCGGCGGCGGTTCTTCGTCGGCCCGCGGTCAACGAACGCGGCCTTGACCCACAAGTCGTCCGGGTCAATGGCGATGTTGGCCTTCTCCGCGGCCTCAGACGCGTTGGCGATAGCCGAGCGCACGCACTTCTCTATGCCGTCGGCCGCGCGCTTATTCGTGAACTGCAAAATCGCCAAAGCCTGGTTGACGTTCTTGCCGCGAATCATATCCACGACCAGCCGCGCCTTCTGCGCCGACCCCCGCAAATACTTCGCACTCGCTCTTGCTTCCATTAGCTCACTCCGTTCGCAGTTATCAGTTATGAGTATTCAGTTTTCAGTTAAAGACGTTGCCTGCTTTCAGCTGAAAACTGAAAACTGGATACTGAAAACTATTTCTTCGCTACTTTCGACGACTTCTCGGCCTTCGTTCCCGAGTGGCCTTTGAAGGTGCGCGTCGGCGCAAACTCGCCGAGCTTGTGCCCGACCATGTTCTCCGTCACGTAGATCGGCAGGTGGCGTTTGCCGTTGTGCACGCCGAACGTCAGCCCGACCATGTCGGGCGTGATCGTCGAGCGGCGCGACCACGTCTTGATCGCCGGGGGGCGCGCCCCGCCCGCGCGGATGCGCTCCACCATCTTCGCGATGCTCTTATCTACGAACGCCCCTTTTTTAACTGAACGTGCCATGTTTCGCTTCGCTCCACAGTTTCCAGTTTTCAGTTTTCAGTTTTCAGTGAAAGCAACTTGTCTTTACTCAAAACTGAAAACTGGAAACTGAAAACTTTTATTTAACTCTACGGTCGCGCACGATCATCTTCGACGTGCGTTTGTTCTTGCGCGTCTTGTAGCCACGCGTCGGCTGGCCCCAGGGCGTGACGGGATTGCGCCCGCCGGAGGTCTTGCCCTCGCCGCCGCCGTGCGGGTGATCCACCGGGTTCATCGCCACGCCGCGCACGTGCGGGCGTATGCCCTTCCAGCGCGAGCGTCCGGCCTTGCCGTAAGAGACGTTCTCGTGCTCGACGTTCCCGACCTGGCCCACCGTCGCCATACAAACGACTGGCACGCGCCGCACCTCGCCCGAAGGCATGCGCAACTGAGCGTAGTCGCCTTCCTTGGCGACCAACTGCGCGAACGCTCCCGCGCTGCGCGCCATCTGCCCGCCCTTGCCGGGACGCAACTCGATGTTGTGAATCTGCGTTCCCAACGGGATGTTGCGAATCGGCAGCGCGTTCCCCGGCAGGATGTCCGCCTCGGGTCCGCTGACTACCGTCTTGCCGACTTCAAGGCCGGCGGGCGCGATGATGTAGCGCTTCTCGCCGTCGAGGTAGGTGACGAGCGCGATGTGCGCCGAGCGGTTCGGGTCGTACTCGATCTGCGTGACGCGGCCCGGCACGCCCGCCTTGTCGCGCTTGAAATCAATGATGCGGTAGAAACGCTTGTGGCCGCCGCCGCGACGACGCACCGTGATGCGCCCGTCGTTGTTGCGACCCGAAATGCGCTTCTTCGGCTCAAGCAGCGACTTCTCAGGCTCCGCGCCGGCCGTTAACTCATCGCGCGTCAAATAGGTCTGGTAACGACGCGCCGGCGATGTCGGTGTAAGTTTCTTGATGCCCATAACAGTTTTCAGTTTTCAGTTTTGAGTTTTCAGTTTTTCAGTTCTCGGCTCGTCGCTGAAAACTGAAAACTGAAAACTGTAAACTTAGATCGCTTCGCCGTAATCGAGCGGCTTCTCGCCCTGCTTCAGGGTGACGTAGGCTTTCTTCCAGGAGGGCTTGCGGCCCTCGTAGCGCCCGCGACGCTTGATCTTGCCCATGTAGTTGACGGTTCTGACGGCGTCAACCTTAACCTGGAAGATCGTCTCGACGGCCGACTTGATTTCGGGCTTGGTCGCGTGGCGGTCAACGCGGAAGGTCAAAAGCTGCCGCGCGTCCTGCGTCTCTTCCTTCGCCACCAGAGCTTTTTCCGTAATCACCGGCGACTTGATGATGTCCCAAACTGTTCTCATCTCTTATGCCGCCTCCTCTGTCGCTTCTTCGCCCTGACCCGCAGCACTCGTCTCCTCAGCCGCGCTCGTGCTCTCTTCCGCCGCGCCCTCTTCGGCCGTCTCGCCGGCCTTCTTCGACTGCGGGTCAAGCAACTCCGCCAACTCCATCGCGGCGGCGCGCGACAACACAAGCTTCTCGTGATAGAGCAGGTCGTAGATGTTCAGGCCGTAGCTGTTGACGACCTTCGCGCGCTTGACGTTGCGCGAGGCGCGCAGCAAATTCTCGTTGTCGAGGCTGTCCACGATCAGCGTCTTGCCTTCGAGGCCGAGCGTGCCGAGCGTGCTGATGAAAGCCTTCGTCTTCGCCTCGTCGAGCGCGAAGCCGTCGAGGACGACGACGTTGCCCTCGCGCACGCGCTCAGACAGAGCAGAGCGCAGAGCGCCGCGCCGCATCTTCTTCGGCAGGTTGTAAGACCAGTCGCGCGCCTGCGGGCCGTGCACGTTGCCGCCGCCCTTCCAGAGGGGCGAGCGGATGCTCGCGATGCGCGCGCGCCCGGTTCCCTTCTGCCGCCACAGCTTCTTGCCCGAGCCGGACACGTCGCCGCGCGTCTTCGTTCCCACGGTGCCGGCACGCGCGTTCGCCATGAAATTTCTCACGGCCGCGTGAATCAACGACTCGTTCAGCTCCGCGCCGAATACCGCGTCCGACAACTCCAGGTCGCCGACCTCTTCGTTCTTCAGATTGCGCACCTTAACGGTAGGCATAGCTCACTCCGTTCGCAGTTTTCAGTGTTTCAGTTTTCAGTAAAAGCAAGTTGTCTTTGCTCAAAACTGAAAACTGTAAACTGAAAACTATCTCTTCGCTTTCTTAATAATCACCACGCTGCCGGTCGCGCCGGGGACCGCACCGCGGACCATCAGCAGATTGTTCTCGACATCCACGCGCGCCACGGTCAGCCCTTTGACGGTCACGCGCACGTCGCCCATGTGGCCCGAAGAGCGCGTGCCCTTGAGGACGCGCGACGGGTAGGCCGACTGGCCGATGGAGCCGGGCGCGCGGACGTTCATCGAGCCGTGCGATTCCGGGCCGCGGTTGAAGTGGTGCCGCTTGACCGTGCCGGCGAAGCCGCGCCCCTTCGAGCGCCCTATGACTTCAATCGAGTCGCCGTCCGCGAACTGGTCAACGAGGACCTTGTCGCCGACGTTGGTCGCGTCCGCCGAATCTTCCAGGCGAAACTCTTTCAGGATGCGCGTCGGGGGAACGCCGCCGCCGGTCTTCTCGAAGTGGCCGCGCATGGGCTTGTTGACGTTCTTCAGCTTGACGGGCTTGTCCTCGACCAGCCCGAGCTGGACGGCGTTGTAGCCGTCTTTCCCCGCCGAAGATTTTTTCTGGACGACGACGCACGGCCCGGCCTTAATCACAGTCACAGGAGTGACCGTCCCGTCCGCCGCAAAAATCTGCGTCATCCCGACTTTCTTACCGATGATTCCGTTAATCATCTCAAAACCTCAGTTTTCAGTTTCCAGTTTTCAGTTTTCAGTCAATCAGCCAGAAGCTGAAAACTGAAAACCGAAAACTGAAAACTTGCCTTTTACTGTCTGCCGAACGCCTTAATCTCGACGTCAACGCCCGCGGGGAGGTCTAGCTTCATCAGCGCGTCCACGGTCTGCGGCGTCGGGTCGAGAATGTCCATCAGGCGCTTGTGCGTCCTGATCTCGAATTGCTCGCGCGACTTTTTGTCAACGTGCGGCGAGCGCAGCACCGTCCACTTGTTTTTCAAAGTGGGGAGCGGGATCGGCCCCGCCACGCGCGCGCCCGTCCGCTTCGCCGTCTCGACGATCTCGTGCGTGCTCTGGTCGAGCACACGATGATCGTAAGCCTTGAGTCTGATTCTGATTTTTTCGTTCAGCATAGTTTCTTCAACTCAACTTCAATGGTAGAGCTATTCGACGACTTCGGAGACAGTGCCAGCCCCCACGGTTCTCCCACCCTCACGAATAGCGAACCGCAACCCCTTCTCCATCGCAATCGGCGCGATCAGCTCAATCTCCATCGCCACGTTATCCCCAGGCATCACCATCTCCACCCCTTCCGGCAGATGCGCCACTCCCGTCACGTCCGTCGTCCTGAAGTAGAACTGCGGCCGGTAACCCGTAAAGAACGGCGTGTGCCGCCCGCCCTCTTCCTTCGTCAAGACATAAGCCTCAGCCTTGAACTTCGTGTGCGGCGTGATACTGCCAGGCTTCGAGATAACCTGCCCACGCTCAATGTCCTTGCGCTCCACACCTCTCAGCAAGCAGCCCCACGTTATCGCCCGCCACACCTTCGTCCAACAACTTCTTGAACATCTCGACACCCGTGCAGACGGTCGTCCGCGTCGGGCGGATGCCGACGATCTCCACCTGCTCGTTGACCTTCACACGGCCCCTCTCAACTCTGCCGGTGGCGACCGTGCCGCGCCCTTGAATCGTGAAGATGTCTTCCACAGGCATCAAAAACGGCTTCTCGACGTCACGCTCAGGAGTCGGAATATAGGTGTCCACGGCCTCCATCAACTCGTCGACCGTCTTCTCCCACTTCTCGTCGCCTTCCAAGGCTTTGAGAGCACTGCCCTTGATCACCGGAATCTCGTCGCCGGGGAACTCATACTGTGAAAGCAGTTCACGGACTTCCAGCTCCACCAGTTCCAGCAGTTCTTCGTCATCGACGGCGTCCGCCTTGTTCATGAACACCACCATCGCCGGGACGCCGACCTGTCTGGCTAAGAGGATGTGCTCACGGGTCTGCGGCATGGGGCCGTCGGTGGCCGCCACGACCAATATCGCTCCGTCCATCTGGGCTGCGCCCGTGATCATGTTCTTGACGTAGTCGGCGTGGCCGGGGCAGTCGACGTGCGCGTAGTGACGGTTCTTGGTCTCGTACTCGACGTGGGCGGTGGCGATCGTGATGCCGCGGGCCTTCTCCTCGGGCGCGTTGTCGATGGAGTCAAACGCACGAACCGTGATCTTCGGGTTGTTCTTCGCCAGGACTTTCGTGATGGCGGCCGTCAAAGTCGTCTTCCCGTGGTCCACGTGCCCGATCGTTCCGATGTTCACGTGCGGCTTCGACCGGTCAAACTTTTCCTTGCTCATCTCTTTATCTCTCGCTCCTTAACTTTAAAAGTTGTTTCAGTGTGGGTCGCCGCGCCTTACCAGCAGCGAGAGAAGCGACCCGCTTATTTCTCCAAACTTATTTAGCGACTCCCTGCACCTTCGCTATCACTTCCTCGGCGATGTTCTTCGGCGCCTGATCGTAGCGCTCAAAGTGCATCGTGGAAGTCGCACGCCCCTGCGTCGCAGAACGAAGGTCCGTCGTGTAGCCGAACATCTCCGAGAGCGGCACGAAGGCCGTCACCACCTCGACCCCGCCCGGTCGCGGCTCCATCTTCTCGATGCGGCCGCGGCGTCTGTTCAGGTCGCCCTTCACCGCCCCGACGAAATCCTTCGGCGTCACGACTTCGACCTTCATGATCGGCTCAAGCAGCACGGGCTTCGCTTTCTTGACCGCGTCCTGAAACGCCAGGCTCCCCGCGATGTGGAACGAACGCTCGTCGGAGTCCACTTCGTGATAGGAGCCGAAGACGAGACGAACCTTGATGTCCACCAACTCGTAGCCCGCCAGGAAGCCGCGCTCCATGGCGTCCTTGACGCCCTGCTCGGTCGGCTTGATGAACTCGCGCGGGATGGCCCCGCCCGTGATCCCGTTCTCGAAGACGAACCCTTCGCCCGGAGCAGGCTCAATCTCCAACTCGACGTGGCCGTACTGACCGCGGCCGCCCGTCTGCTTCTTGAAGACTTCCTTGCCGGGTGCGGGCTGCGTGATCGTCTCGCGGTAGGCGACCTGCGGCTTGCCGACGTTGGCCTCGACGCCGAACTCGCGCTTCATGCGGTCAACGATAATTTCCAGGTGCAACTCGCCCATGCCCGCGATAATCGTCTGCCCGGTCTCGTGGTCTGTCGAGACGTTGAAGCTGGGGTCTTCCTGTGCCAGACGGTTCAAAGCGACGCCGAGCTTGTCCTGGTCGGCGCGCGTCTTCGGCTCGACGGCGACGCGTATGACAGGCGCAGGAAACTCCATCGCTTCGAGCACGATGGGCTTGTTCTCATCACAGACCGTATCGCCGGTCGTGACCTGCTTCATGCCGCCGATGGCGATAATCTCGCCAGCGGACGCCTCTTCAATATCCTCGCGCTTGTTGGCGTGCATACGCAGCAGGCGGCCCACACGCTCTCTAGTATCTTTGACAGGATTGTAGGCGTAAGAGCCTGCCCTGATCGTTCCCGAATAGATGCGGACGAACGAGAGTTGGCCCAGATGCTTGTCGGCCATGATCTTGAAGACGAGGCCGCTAAACGGGGCCGACGCTTCGGGCGCACGAGTTTCGACCTCGCCCGTCTTGGGGTTCGTCCCCTCAATCGGCGGAATGTCGAGCGGGCTGGGCAGATAGTCAACTACTGCGTCGAGCAGCGTCTGCACGCCCTTGTTCTTGAAGGCCGAGCCGGTGACGACCGGGACGAGCTTCAGCGCAATCGTGCCCTTGCGCAGGGCGGCGCGAATCTCATCCTCCGTGATGCTTTCGCCCTCGTCTTCGAGGTACTTCATCATCAACTCTTCGTCCACGTCCGCGATGGCTTCGAGCAGCTTGTGGCGCACGGCCTTCGCCTCCTCAAGGAGGTCCGCCGGAATCTCCGTCGTCTCATACTCCGCGCCCTTCGTCTCGTCCTTCCAGATGAGCGCCTTCATCGCGATGAGATCAACGACGCCTTTGAACTGGTCTTCGAGGCCGATGGGAATCTGTATGGCGACGGGGTTCGCGCCGAGCCGCGTGATGATGGAATCGAAGGAGCGCTCGAAGCTCGCGCCCGCGCGGTCCAGTTTGTTAATGAAGCAGATGCGCGGGACGTTGTACTTGTCAGCCTG
Source organism: uncultured Acidobacteriota bacterium (assembly GCA_963711585.1). GTDB lineage: Bacteria > Acidobacteriota > Blastocatellia > Pyrinomonadales > Pyrinomonadaceae > QHXM01. Next base: position 930,138 of record CAVQEU010000009.1, read on the forward strand.
ACGCCAGACGGTCTCCGATTGCGGCTCCACGCCGGCGACGCCGTCGAACACCGCGACTGCGCCGTCGAGAACGCGCAAGACTGCGCTCGACCTCCATCGTGAAGTCCACGTGGCCGGGCGTGTCGATGATGTTGATGCGGTGCTCCGTGCCATCGCGCTTCCAGAAACAGGTCGTGGCAGCCGAGGTGATCGTGATGCCGCGCTCCTGCTCCTGCTCCATCCAGTCCATCGTCGCGGTGCCTTCGTGCACCTCGCCGATCTTGTGCGAGACGCCCGTGTAGTAGAGGACGCGCTCGGTCGTGGTGGTCTTGCCGGCATCAATGTGCGCCATGATGCCGATGTTGCGGAACTTCTTGAGATCGTGCTTAGCCATAACGAAACCCAGTGAATCAGTGAATCAGTAATCAGTGAATCAGTAAAAGAAAGCCGTTCGTCTATTTACTGATTCACTGATATTACTGATTTACTGCTTCTTACCACTTGTAATGGGCGAAAGCCTTGTTGGCTTCAGCCATGCGGTGCGTGTCTTCCTTCTTCTTGACCGCGTTGCCGCGATTATTCGCCGCGTCCAGGAGCTCTCCGGCCAAACGGTCGGTCATGGTCTTCTCGCCACGGCTGCGCGCGTAGGTGACGATCCAGCGAATCGCCAGCGCGCCGCGACGCTCCTGGTGAACTTCGACGGGGACCTGATAGGTCGAACCGCCGACGCGCCGCGACTTGACCTCGACCGTCGGACGGACGTTGTCAATCGCGCGCTTGAAGACCTTGAGCGGCTCGTCGCCGGCCTTCTCCCCGACCTGTCTCAAGGCGGTGTAGAAAATTCTCTCTGCCGTTGATTTCTTCCCGCCCCACATCACGCCGTTGATGAACTTGGTCACCAACGGGCTGTTGTAGACCGGATCAGGCAGCACCTCGCGTCTTTCGGCAACTCTTCTTCTTGGCATAATCTTTAAACAGTTTTCAGTTTTCAGTTTTCAGTTTTCAGCCGCGAGCCCTCAGTTTTACTGAAAACTCAAAACTGAAAACTAAAAACTGTCGTTACTTCTTCGCCCCGGCCGCGCCCGCCTTGGGCCGTTTCGCGCCGTACTTGGAGCGTCCCTGTTTGCGGTCGGCGACGCCGACGCTGTCGAGCGTGCCGCGGATGACGTGATAACGCACGCCCGGCAAATCCTTCACGCGGCCGCCGCGGATGAGCACAATCGAGTGCTCCTGAAGGTTGTGCCCGACGCCGGGGATGTAGGTCGTGACCTCTATCCCGTTGGTCAGGCGCACGCGGGCGACTTTGCGCAGCGCCGAGTTAGGTTTCTTCGGCGTTTGCGTGTAGACGCGCGTGCAGACGCCGCGGCGCTGCGGCGACTCCTGGAGCGCAGGGCTGGCGGTCTTGTACTTGACCGCCTGGCGTCCCTTGCGAACAAGCTGATTAATTGTCGGCACTGCTCGTTATCCTCTTCGTCATTGTGCGCGCTTTGTTCGGTCTAAAGCGCAAAAAGGGGCTCGACCTGCCTCTTTCCGAAACTTGTTCGGCAGTCAGCGCAGGCGGCTGTCCTGTTACAAAAGTATGATTTTTAGGGGATGTTCTGGTTACTAAAAGGGTGCGGATAATGGCTTCCCCCGAAGCCGAAACTTTTCTGTGGCGTCGCATCTCTGAAGATGAGCGGGTCCGTTTAAGACCACATTGTCGCGCGCCCGGAGGCCGTAGCGAATCGGGCTTTTGATCGCCGCGCCTCGCCGCTCACGAGCGTTTTTACGCCACAATAATTGTCAAGCGGCCGTCCTCTATCCCGCGCGACAGCCGGGCAACGCCTCCACACCGACCAAAACCATCCGAGCGTTGCACTGTTGGGTTCAGACTGTCAGTCCGAAACGAGAGACTATAAGGGTTAAAAGCCCTTCTGTCAAGCGCGGAGGGAGAGGCACGACGCGGAGACGCGGAGACGCGGGGACGCGGCGAAAAAGAGCACCAATCCAGGCTTTCTTTTCGCCGTGTCCCCGCGTCTCCTCGGTCTCCGCGTCTCCGTTATGGTGTGTCCGAGAGGGCGTCGCTCGTCTCGCTCGCCATTTGAGTCGCCAGGCGGTCGGCCGCCGCGTCCGGCAGCTCGCTCAAAAGGTCGCGCAGCTTCGCCAGGGCGTCCTGGGTCTCCTTGATGGTCTCCTCGTAATACTTCTTATTCTGCTCTACCTGCTCGGGCTCGCTCCCTTCGGTAAAGGGCTTGCGGTCGGCGGCGGAAAGCCAGCGCTGAATTCTCGCCAGGCTCGCGTTGGCCCGGCGGCGCGCGCGCAGGCTTTGTCTCTCGGGCGCGGCGAGCGTGCGTATGAAAGTCTCCATGAACTTCTCGCGCTCGGCGTAGGCTCCCACGCTGATAAGACCCCACATGGTCCCGCCGCCTTCTTCCAGATACTTCAGCCCCCAGAGCGCTGTGCCAAATTTATTGAACTCTTCGCGCGCGGCCTCCACCTGCTTGCGCCTTTCTTCGGAAAGACTCTCGGCGGCGAGCGCGTCGTTGGCCGGGCGCTTACAGTTGACCCAGTATTCAAACCCTATCTTCTGCCCGGCGGTCGAATAGTCCTCGGTCTTCTTTCCGTAAGCGTCCATGAACTTATCGAGCCCGAGTTTCAACACCTCCTCGCAGGGCATCTTAAACTCGGGCCTCTCGTCGTCCTGCGCGTAGGCCGTGGGCGCGAGCGCCAGCAGCAGTAAGAGGAACCCGTGTAGAGCGATTCGCAAGCTCAGTTTCCGCATCCTTTCACCTCAACCCGAAGGCTTCTTTCATTTCAATCGAGAGCATGCGGGCGAGCCCGCCGTCACGCCGTCACAGACGTTTACGGGACAAGTGTTTTGCTCGAACACGCAAAGAAGGCCGGCGAAGCTTCGCCGGCCTTCTTTGATGGATACTTGCCTTCCGTTTCGCGGCGCATCTTAATGGACTTCGGGCGTCGGCGTCGGCCCAGCGCCTGTGCCAGTATTCGCGCTCGCGTTCGTGTTGTTGGCGTTCGCGTTCTTCGCCCCCTGCCGCTTCGCTATGGTCTCCTGCTGCTTAACCATCGCCTGCCAGCGCTGTAAATTTATCTTGGCCTTTTCCAGCGCCTCCTGCGCGCGGAAGTTGTCGGGGTCAAGCTCCGTCGCCTTCTGAAGCGCCAGCACGGACTCCTGATACTGCGCGGCTTTGCCCAGCGCTATCCCGAACTCGTACTGGCTGTCGCTGTTCTCCGGCTCAAGCTTGACGGCCTGACGGAACGCCTTGACGGCCTCGTCCGGCTTGTGAAGGCTGTTGTAGGCCATCCCCATGTTGAAGTGCGCCCTGGCGTTTTTCGGGTAACGGCGGACGTATTTCTGATACGTCTCGGCGGCCTTCTTGTACTCGGCTTCGGCCTCATCCTTCTTCCCCAGAACCTCGTAGCTCATCGCCAGCTTGAGATGCGCCTCCGCGAACTCCGGGTCGAGCTTGAGCGCCTGAAGATAGAGCTCAGTCGCCTTCTCGTCTTCGTCCTTGCGCGCCAGTTCCTTGCCCTGCTCGAAAAGTTTACGCGCCTCCAACTGCTCCGGCGTCAACTCCTCGGGCGGCGCTTCCTCTTCCACTTCCTCTACGACCGCGTCGCCGGCAGGCTCTGGGCCAGTTGACGAGGCCGCGTCTCCCGCCGCGGCCGGCTGTGCAGTCTTAGACCCGCAGCCGGCCAGGGCCAGCGCCAGGCACACGAAAATAATTACGAAGGCTGATCTCATAACACCCGCCTGTCCGAGGAGAGAAATATTATTCCAGCAGGACGTATCTACGCCAAATCCGGCGGCGAGTCAATTGGAACAGGGAGGCGAGGGCCGTGAGTGTTGGAAATTTTGAGTGCGCGGGGGAATCCGACACGGCCCCACGCGTTAATTCGCCCCACCGCGCGCCTCCCGGTTTGGACTTAATTTTGCTTGTTATTCTTGCTCTCTCCCGCCCGTGTCTCATTTGCAATCATAGAAGGGGATTTCAGATTTAAGATGAATGATAATGAGCCGATCACCTCTGTAAATAAATCCGAGAAGACAGTCGTTGACAACCGCGGCCGGGCGAACGTGACTCCGCATTTCGACTCCCTGGCAGTAGAGCGCGCACGCCCCGCCGTCCCCATCTCGAATGCATATTCCGGGCGCACATGGCTGACGACTCTCATCGTCGCCGCTATGATAGCGGGTCTGACCGGCGGCATCATTGGGAGCCTCTTGACGACAAACTTTCTGAGGCGCGAAGCGGCCCAGACGCCCGCCTCAATCCCCGTCTCCGAAAATGGCACAGAAGACACTGTGCCAGCCACGGACGCCCCTTCAGCAATTAAGCAGGGAGCCGAATCTGCCGCGCCGCCCGCGCCTGAAACTGTTGAGAAGCCGGAGAGGACGATTGTCGAAACGGTCAAAGGCCAGTCGCCCGCGGCAACTAATTCCGACTCGCCGCCGGCCGCCTCCGAGAATCAAGCGGCAGCTTTGCGCGTTGCTTTAAACGATTGGGTCGCCGCGACGAACGCGCGCGACCTTAGCAGGCAGATGACTTTTTATGGCCCAACCGTCAACGCCTTTTACAGGACGCGCAACGTCCCGCTTGGCCTCGTACGCGCGGATAAAGAGCGCGCCTTCCGCAACGCTGACTCCATCGCCGTGCGCGTCGGCGACCCGCAGATTAGTGTCAGCGCGGACGGCCGCTCGGCGACGATGCGCTTTCACAAGTCTTACGCCATTGCCGGCGGCGGCGAGGACCGCCACGGGGAAGTAATACAGGAACTGCGCTGGCGTCTGGTTGACGGGAAGTGGAGAATCGTCAGCGAACGCGACCTCAGGGTAGTCCGTTAAGGTCGCCCGTCATCGAGAGCGCGCCCACCATTCGTAGAAAGATGAAGAGACCGCCGGGGCTTGACCTTCGCCCCTGCGGTCTTTTATTTACGAGAAGATTTATATTACTCTCGACACCCTGCACGCCAAGCTTTCACTCGACGCGGCTGACGGAACTCGATTCAGCCCGGCGGGAGTCTAATCTTTGGAGGAGCTATGATCCGAAACGTTTGTGCTTTGACGCTACTGGTTCTGGCATTGTTGACGTTTGCGACGGCTACCGCGCGAGCGCAGGAGGCCGGCGGCGGTAATGATTGGGCCATGACCGTCGGCAGCGAGTACGACGTGCGGCCCAACATCACCTACTCCAGGGCGAACAACGCGGAACTAAAACTGGACCTTTATCTGCCCAGGGACCGCAAGACGCCCGTCCCCATCGTCATGTTCATACACGGCGGCGGGTGGGTGGAAGGGAGCAAAGAGATTGACGTGCTGAACCTGCTACCCTTACCTGTCGCTTAAATTCGCCGTCGTCAACGTAGGCTATCGCCTGGGCCGCGCTTCCCTCGCCCCCGCGGCCGTAGAGGACTGCCGTTGCGCGCTCCGCTGGATTGAGCGCAACGCCAAGCAGTTCAATTTGGACACGACCAGAATCGTGCTGACTGGAATCTCCGCGGGCGGGCACCTGGCGCTAATCACGGGGATGCTGCCTTCGCCGAATGTTTTTGACCGGCAGTGTCCGACTGACGATAGCGTGCGTTGGAACTCCGGGGCGGAGACTCAACCGAAGGTCGCGGCAATCGTCAACGTCTTCGGGATAACTGACGTGGCAGATATGCTCGAAGGAAGGAACGCGAAACACTACGCCATCGAATGGTTCGGGAGCATGGGCGGCCGCACTGAATTGGCCCGGCAGGTCTCGCCCATCAATCACGTCCGCGCCGGTGTCCCGCCCGTCATCACGATCCACGGCGACGCGGACGATATAGTGCCCTACAGCCACGCCCAGCGGCTGCACGCCGCGCTCGACAAGGCCGGCGTGCCTAATCAACTCGTCACCATACGCGGCGGCGGCCACGGCGGCTTCAACCGCCAGGAAGTCTTAACCAGCTATGCCGAAGTCAAGAGATTCCTGCGCCGATATAATGTCTTAAAGGAATAGTGCGAGCATCCGTGTTTTGACCCCGCAGGGGTCACACGTGATAGCCGGGGGCAAGCAAGCGCGGAGCGCGAGCGCCGCCCCCGGAACGGTGAGAGAATATGTTTCGACCCTGAAGGGGTCGCACATTCAATGTTAAATGTGCGACCCCTTCAGGGTCGTATTCGTTTACTAATGTCCGACCGGGGGCGGCGCAAACTGCGTTTGCTTGCCCCCGGCTATTTTGTGTATCCCCTTCGGGGATAAACCGCGTTCATTTGGCGGCGCTCATCGCCTTCTTGCGCTGGTTGGCGATGACGCCGGAGTCAACGGTTTCGCCGGTGCGGGAAATGACCTGGAAGTGCATCTCGTCGCCGGCGACTTCGAGGATCATGAAAGACATGTCCTTGTCGTAAGCCTTCTCGGTCAGCGGCGAGTTGTCCTTCACGTCGCCGGAGCGGAGCTTGCCGCCCGCGCCCGAGATGAAATAATAGATGCCTTTCTGCGGCTTGATGCGCTCGTAGAAGTGCTCGTGGCCGGCGAAGACCACGTTGATGCCGTACTTCAGAAAGATAGGCTCGACGACCTCTCTCAGCTTCGTGTCGGAGCCGTGCTTGCCGCCCGACGAGTAGGGCGGGTGGTGGAAGAAAGCCACCTTCCATTCGGAGGTGTCTTTTGACAACTCATCCTCCAACCACTTGAGCTGCCGCTTGTCCATGTAGTTGCTGTTGAGCGCGTAGAACGCGACGTTTCCCTTCTTGAGCCTGTAATACTCCTCGCCGTTCATGTTGAAGTTTTCGTAGAACCGCTGGTTCGACTCGTCGTGGTTGCCGAGCGAGGCGTAGAACTTGACCTTGTCGGCCAATAGCTGCTTGTAGATGTTCTCGAATTTTGCCCGAAAGTCCTCCGCCTTCTCCGCCCCGTACATGTTGTCGCCCATCAGCAGGACGAACTCGTAAGGGAAAGCCTGCCTGTAGTTGAACATCACGTCGGCCAACTCTTGCTGCTTGTCTGTGCCAGTTCCCGTGTCGCCGATGACGGCGAAGCGGACCGAGCCGTCTTTCATCGGCAGGCTGACACGAACGGGCGCGCTGACCGCTGCGCTGCCTTTGAGATTATTGGAAGAAGAGCTTTGGGCTAAAGTCTCATGCGCCAGACCGCCGAAGACTAGAACGGCCGCGGTGACGATTGAAGCAACAAAGCGTTTCATGACTGTCCTCCTTGCGCGCCCTGATTTAAGGTACGGCGTTCAGCATGTAATCAATGATTAGACCGTTTTCTCTGTCAACCAGCAGAAGGTTTTTACCGACGAAGCGGTATTTGACCTGCTTCGGCAGTTGCGGCAAACGGAGCAGGAGCGTGGGCGACATGTCCACCAACTCTTCCGACTCGGGATACGGATAATTCACGCGCAGCGGGACGGCCTTCGTCTCAGCTTCCACCACGACCTTTTCGCGCAGCTCTTGTCGTTCCTGTCCCTTGTACTCGTCGCGAATCGTCAGACGTATATACTCGGCGATGTCCGCGCTGAAGATGTCGCCCTGTTTCGCGCCGACCCTGGCCGTCCTGACAGTGTCCTGGAAAGTCGCCTTGTGCGCCTCTATCTGCTCTGGCTTGCTGTCCACGGGCAGTTTCGGCAGCTTGTCTTCCAGCCCCTCGCGCAACGTCACATACTCTTTGACGTGCTGCTCGAACGTGGCAATCGCCTGCTTGTGCGTCGCCGAAACCTGCGGAGCCTCTTGCGTCTGCGCCGCGCAGGTCGTCGCTAAAACCGTCGAGAGCGCCAGCGAGATGATTGCCGCCGCGGCTATTGCGAAGATTGTGTTGCGATTATTTTGCTGTCTCATCAACAGGCGAAAAGAGCAAACACGGTGCCAGAAGTAAGGCGGCCGTGCGCGCGTTCCTGAAGCCGCACAGATGTTGAAATGCTTGTAGTTGATCGATGTGAGGGCGCAGGGATTAAGCGCAGGCTATGTGCGCGGCGTATGTTTGTCGGACAACCATGTATGCGTTCGTACCCATTGTCAGAAAACGGCCTGAGCAAAGACTCAACCCTTTGCGCCTTACGTTTTTACTTTGCGCCTTTGCGTGAAACAGCCGTTCACGCAAAGGCGCAAAGAGAAGACGTAAGGCGCAAAGGGTTGAGTGAATCGCTGGCTTGAGTTTTGAATCTTTACCGTTTCACTCGTCAACGATGGTTCCCATTTTGACGACTTCAAAGTCCGAGCCTTTGATTGCCGAGAGCGTGTGCAGTTCGTCATCGCTCCAGCGCGGGTCGGGTGCGCCGCTGACGTACCAACTGCTGCCGTTGTCCGCCAGAATCATCCCGTACTTTTTCATGGCCCTGAGGATGACCTGCATTCCCGGCGAGAACCCGCTGATGTTGAACGACGCCTTCAGGCGGACGCGCATCCCCATCGGCGGCAGATTCGCGTCCGTGCGGCTGCTGGCGAAATGTCGCGCCGGATACACGTAGGCCCTACGCGTCGTCTGCGCCGTGAAGCGCAGGGCATGCTTAATCTCCTGCTGCTCGTAGACTTCATCGTAGCGCACCAGGCCCGGAAAGATCGGGAGCCCCGCCGCGTCCGCGGAGGTCCACCCGGCGGGCCGCAGCGCGTTCGTGTTCAGGTCGAAGACTGCGCCGCTCCCCGCGCGCCAGGACGCGCCGTTGTTGACCGGATAAGCCGTGTACAACTCGTATAGCTTCCAGTTGTCGCGGTCTATCACGATGACGTGGCGGTCGCCTGTCCCGTTGGGGCCTCCCTCAACGGGCGCGTTCGGCGGGACAGGATATGGGCCAGGATCGCTCTCGTCGCCGTAGTCCGTGAAGGTGATGGGAACTTTCTGCTGCACGCCCGAGACGACCACGTAAGGGATGCCGTTCGGCGCGCCATTCCACACCGTCCCGAAGTCAGCGTGCAGCCCCCTCGTCAGCCCTATGCTTGAGATAATCGCGTTAGAGTTCGGGTCAACTGGCGCGGCCGAGATGTCTTCGTTCCAGGGATTGTCAGCCGGGAAGACCTGCTTGCCGTGCAGGCTCGCGTTCGGGCCAAGGTCCGGTTGACTACCCGGAACGTCGTCCGGCGGCCCGCCGCCGATGTGTCCAACGCCTACGCGCACGCGGTTACTCGCGACCCCGCGCAGACGTATGCCGATTAACACGTCGCCCACGTCGCCTATCAGGTCGTTCAGTCGAACAATGACCACGCCCAGCCAGTTGAAGCCCGGCACGCGGCCCGCGTACTCGACTGTCAAAGGATAGTATCTGCGCGAGGCGTCTTCGGCTTCGGCCGTCACGACCGAAGCGCCTTCGCCCGGCTGCAAATCCAGGTTCTTCGCGAAGAGCATGATGCGCGTCCGGTTGTCGCTGCCGAACTGGTAATTTTGCGTGGGCGAAAAAGGCTCTTTGCACCGCGTGACCGATTCCAGCGCGATAGCGCGCGTCGTCGTCCCCTGTGCCAATAATTCCGGCGCGGCTGCCGCATGTGCACGGCGCGAGGGGATGCCGGAGATGACGAGAGCCGTCAAAAAACTGATAAGGATGGCGATAGTTATGACAGAGCGCCCCTTGCCCTGCGGGGAGACAGAATAGACCCTTTGCATAAAAGGCTTTTGACCTCGCGTTTCGAGTTATTCGGTGAGGGGTTTGGGCAAGTTCGCAACCGACAACTCTACTTTAATATGATTTTCAGAAAATTGCCTTAAAAATTTTCAGAGGGCATGGCCTGAAACATGGCTATAATGCGCGGGTCCGTTTCAACACCACTACAAAGAGGGACCGCGATGCTGAATCATCTAGTCAGTTTCTCAATACTTATTATTCAAGGCCCGGCCCACGTGCCTGAGACGGAGCCAGCGTCGTCCCCGCTCCTGAGCGGCCCCTTCGTCCTGGGCCTGGTCCTGGGAATCGTCATCGGCGCGCTCGCCGCTTTGTTGTTCAAGGCATCCAGGAACAAGGGCGGGAGCGCACAGAGTTTCGCGCCCGCTCCCAACCCTCAGCCCCCTAAAGCTATTGAGCAAACCGTGAAGAGCGCCGGGCAACAGATCAAGCGCTGCCCGACGTGTCATAGCACTTACACGGACGAATCTCTGGCCTACTGCGTCAGCGACGGCGCGACACTGGTCGTCATAGGCAATAGACTGGCGTCGAACGACCCGAACGCGACGATGCTTTACCCGAATGATGCGTCAGACCGATTGACCGCGAAACTTTTTACGTCTTCTTTAAAAGAGACTGTTCGAGCATGGAGGGACGTGCAAGTGAACTGGCTCACGCAACTGGAAATCATAGGCGAGGTCGCGCTGGCGATGCTGCTCGGCGGCATTATTGGCATGGAGCGCGAGAAAGCGAGCAAGCCCGCCGGGTTTCGCACGCACATGCTCGTCGCGGGCGCGGCCGCCCTGCTCGTCGGGCTGGGCGACGCCCTACTGCATCGTTACGCTGGTGGCGGCGCTGACGGCCCCATCCGCTCCGACCCGATTCGCATCGTCGAGGCGATCATCACGGGCATCAGCTTCCTGGGCGCTGGCACAATTTTCCGTCGCGGCGAGAGTCGCGCCGTCGAAGGATTGACCACCGCAGCCTCCCTGCTCCTCTCCGGCGCAATCGGCATCTCCGTCGCGCTCCGCCAGTTCATTCTCGCGGGGGGAATCACGGCCCTCGCGCTCCTGGTCTTAAGGGGACTAACATCCCTCGAAAAAAAGGTGGCGGATAAGGACTGAATCTCTCGTCCTCGCGTTCTCTACGTTGCGAAGAATCATCGCCTCAGGCACGGTCTTACTCCTACTATTCTGCGCCGCGGCCGCCCGCGCGCAGGACACTCTCACGCGACAGCAGTACGAGGAAGACTTCGATTACCTCTGGCAGAACGTAGCGGACGACTACGCTTACTTCGATCAGAAAGGGACTGACTGGAAGCGCGTGAAAGAGATTCACCGCCCGCGCGTCGCCGACGTGAAGACGCGCGGCGATTTCGTAGCGCTGCTGGAAGCCGTCCTCGAAGAACTCTACGACGCTCACACGCACCTCAACACGAACACGGCCTCCTCGCCGCGCCTCGTTCCTTCGGGCGCGGACATCTGGGCCGAGTGGGTGAATGAGAGGGCTGTTGTCACGGAAGTCAGGCCGGGTTCGGCCGCCGAAAGAGCGGGCGTCAAGGTGGGGATGCAGATTACGGCAATTAATGACAAGACCGTTGACGAAGCCGTGCGCGGCCGCGTCGGAAAGTCTCTACGCATGATGGACGTGGCGGCAAAGAACTGGGCGCTCAGAGCCTTGCTCGCCGGCCGTCATAACGAGCGTAGGCGCGTCAGTGTCACGAGCGGCGGAAAGAGCAGGACGCTCGTCATTGACGACGAACATTCTGGCCCACAGAATGCGGCATCGGCTTTAGTGGATTACCGCCGCATGGAGCGCGACACAGGCTACATCAGAATAAACAACTCGCTCGGGAACCTTGACCTGATTCGCGAGTTCGACGCCGCGCTCGCGGCCTTACGCGGCACGAAGGGTTTGATACTGGACTTGCGCGACACGCCGGGCGGCGGCAACACGACCGTCGCACGCGCCGTCATGGGCCGCTTCGTCGCCCGCGAGCTGCCTTACCAGAAACACAGCATTCCCTCCGAAGAGCGGCTTTACAGTGCGAGGCGAAGCTGGCTTGAATTAGTCTCGCCGCGCGGCGAGTTCACTTACCGCGCGCCCGTGGTCGTCCTCGTCAATCACTGGACGGGCAGCATGGGCGAAGGGCTCGCCATCGGCATGGACGGGATGAAGAGGGCGACGATTGTTGGCACAGAAATGGCCCGCCTCGTCGGGGCCACCGGCACCATAAAACTGCCCCACACCGGAATCGGCGTGACCTTCCCCACAGAGAAACTTTTCCACGTCAACGGGACGCCGCGCGAGAAGTTTGTGCCCCGCGTCCGAGTCAACTTGTTAAGGGAAGGAAGCCGGGCCAATCCTGATCCCGTCCTTCAAACCGGGCTGAGAACGTTGCGCGCACTCAACCCGCTATGACCGTCGCTCAGCCTGTTCGCTCCCCAACGCCTGCTCCGCCTCTTTGGCACTAATCACCTTATCCGGCTTGTGCGTCACCATATAAACCGCCGCCGCGAGGGCCGCGCCCACCAGAGGGGCGACGATAAATAACCAGAGCTGGCTCAAGGCCCATCCCCCTACGAAGACGGCCGGCCCGATACTGCGCGCCGGATTGACGGAGGTGTTGGTCACGGGGATGCCGACTAAGTGAATCAGCGTGAGCACCAGGCCGATGGCGATACCGGCAAAGCCGACAGGGGCTCTGATGTCAGTGGCTCCCAACACTGTGAACACCAAGAAGAAGGTCAGCACTACTTCGGCCACGAAAGCGGATGTCAGGTTGTACTTACCCGGAGAGTGTTCGGCATAACCGTTGGCCGCGAGACCCGACACGGACGGGTCATAACCGCCCGGCACACCCTTAGCGATGAGCAACAGCAGAGCGGCGGCCACGATGGCCCCCAGAATCTGTGCCACTATGTAACCGGGCGCGTACTTCGCATCCATCTTCTTGGTGAGAACAATGCCGAGGGTCACGGCGGGGTTAATGTGGCAGCCCGAAATTGGCCCGATGGCATAAACCATCGCGAGCAGGGAGAGGCCGAAAGCGAGGGAGATACCGAGGAAGCCGATCTTATCTCCCGCCAGCACGGCGGCCCCGCAACTGGCAAAGACCAACACAAAGGTCCCCACGAATTCGGCCACATACTTTTTCATGTCCTCGTCTCCTTCCAGAATCAAGACTGATTCTTTAAAGCCAGGTTGCCCTTTGTCTCTATATACCTTGCCCTGCGCGCGTGAGAGTACAGATTGACGGCGAGTAATATTGATGCGCTTGACTACTTGTGCGGTGGTAGGCTATGCCCGTGGGATGAAGCTGTCAAGTAGATTGCGGAATGCGGATTGAAGAGAAAGAACTCGACGGTCAGAACAACTCAACCCTTTGCGCCTTCAGTTTTAACTTTGCGCCTCAGCGTGAACCGTTGGTGTTTCACGCAAAGACGCAAAGACAAGACGTAAGGCGCAAAGGGTTGAGTGCTTTCTTCCCAATCCGCATTCCGCAGTCCGTGCGGCTTCTTCATCAACTGGTCGGCGGAGCAGGCTCAACCTTCTTCCTGCGCGGAAGCCTTTCGACGCGGCTGGCGCTCTCCCAGGCGGCGAGCGTCGCCCTGTTATTGCGATACTTATTGCTCACGATGGCGTCAAGCTCGCGCACGAGTTGTCGCCCGCGCTCTATGACCGCCTCAATCGCTGCGGTCGCCGTCACGCGCCTTTCCACACCCTGCGTCTGACCGCTCAGTGCGTTCTCGAAAGCACTGACGGCCGCGCTCAGGTCTTCCAGGAAACTCGCGGGCAGTTCGTACCTGATGAACTCGGTCTTCAAGGGCGTCGCGGTCTCTACGAAAGCCCGCGCCGCGTTCAGCAGCGCCTGATCGCCGTTGGTGTTCGACAGCCTGAAACTCGCGGCGATGCCGGGCCGTCCTGACTCCATAGCCCGCGCCGTCTCGCTGATGGCTGACATCTGCCGCTTGAGTTCTTCGCGCGCCGCACGCTTCGCGCCCGTGCTCGTCCTGGCCGCGCTCCCGCCCGCACTCTGCGCCGTCCCATGCTCCTCCAACTCGTCTATCACCGCACTAACGGCGGCAAACTTCTCCCCGCCCAAACTCGAAGCCGGAAAGTCCGCGGCGTGCTCCGTGCCGAAACTGTCCACACGCGTCAGCATCTCGTAATTCTTCGTCTGTGAGTCATTCATGAGGTTTCCCTTTCTCTGAGGTCAAAAGGAAGGCGAGGGACTTCCACGTTTGTTTACTTGAGGAAACGCGGCCATTATTTCCCTGTTGCACGAAATCACTACATTTTTACGCCCGACACCCCTTTTTCATCACTCCACGAACCAATTTTGCACCGCCACCAGCCGATTTTGACTCCTCACGAGCCAATTCTCACACCCAACGAGCCTTCTTTCGCACCCGACGAGCCGATTTTCACTCGCCACGAACCAATTTTTACCCTCGACAGCCTGCTTTCGCACGCCACGAACCTTTTTTCACCACCCACGAGCCTTCTCGCGCACGCCACGAATGAATTTTCACTCTCCATCAGCCAATTTTCACACCGACCGCGCCTTCTTCACAGTCCCGGCGGCAAATTCAATCCGCGCTCCCGCTGAATGAGTCGTCATGTTGCCTTGTTGTAAATATCACTCAACGCCAATTGACATTGTAAGCCCGGTAGAATAATTGCTTCGTCAAGACCACTTACTTTCGTATAAAGCCAGTGGCCGTCTTCCTGCCTGAGAAAATGTTCAACCAGGGGTTCATCCTGCGACACGAGCAAATATTCCTGTAAGGATTCAATCTGCTGATAAGATTGAAACTTCTTTCCTCGATCAAAGGCCGCCGTGCTTTCAGATAGGACCTCCACCAGAAGAACCGGATTTAGAATCACGTCCTTTTCGTCATCTGCGAATTGGGTGTCGCCGCACACTACCGACACGTCTGGATAAAAGAACCGCTTGGGATTCGGCACACGCACTTTCAGGTCGCTCGGATAAACCCTGCACGGCGCTTCCCTGAGCCGTATGTTCAACTCCGTAATCAGATTCCCCGCGATCAGATTATGCCGCTCACTGCCCCCCGCCATCGCATACAGCACGCCGTCAATGTATTCGCTTTTGTATTCAGCCTGACGCTCGATAGACAAGTATTCTTCAGGGCTCAGGTAATAGCTCGGCAACGATGACATCGCAATATCCCTTCTCAATTAGTTGTATTAATTCGCTAAAGATCTGCCTTTCACCGCCACCGGACGCCGCATCAGCCCGCTCCCATGTAAGATTTGCGTGAGGCTGGCGAGTGCCTGACACTCGCCAGCAGAAATGTCATGCGAGGAATCAAACCGCTTGTGAAGAACGCTGAGACTCTATGTCCGGCGGCGGCCTCTGTCAACAAAAATTTATCGTTTTCCAGATCACTTCCGGCCATGCTTCGGCGCACCCGGTAACCTGGCGGGCAAATCAAGCTCGTCGTCAATCAGCACATCCACGCACACGCCAGCCACGCGAGCGTATTGCAGGAGAACTAACAAAGTAGGTTCTCGCAAGCCTAACTCGTACTTCGAGATTTCGTTATAAGCAATGAGATCGTCAGCCTCAAGGCGTTTCAACATCTCCGATTGAGACAATCCAAAAGCATCTCGAATCTGCCGTAGCTTTTCGGCAAGACGTTTAGGCTTCCGGCGCGGTCTTGTACCCATCAGGAGTTCCCTCCCGATGGGCTAGACAGATTTAGAGGTTTACCTTTATTCCCGTTTGGGAATAGAATACGCCCGCTCAAGTTAATCGCCGTGAGAAGTAGCCTTTTCTCAACGGCGGCGCTCATCACTCAGCTTTTGAGGTTGAGGCTTGAGACGACGCATGGTTGCCGTTGCCAGTTTTTCAAACAGACCGCGCGCATCTTACCAAACAAGCGCGCCTTCTTCACATAATAAGGACGCTTCACATGAAAAGAAGAGAAGAATATCGGGCCAAAATCACAAACGACAGCGGGCTGATTCGCGGACGTGTCCCTTGTCCGCTCTTGAGCGAAATAAACGCGCGACCCGGCGATTACCTCATCTTTCGTCTTGATGATTCAGGCAAGGTCATCGTGACGCTATCACGGACGAGCAAGAAGTCAGTCAAAAGAAGTCGCCGCTAAGGAAGGGAGCGCACACCTTTGGGCAGGCCGTGCGCTCCCTTACCGCCCGCCCGATAGAATCGTTCTCATCAATCTTCCTTGCGTTCAGGTAGAATGCTGCTCGCAGGCGGCGGCTGATAACTCGTTCAACCGGACTCGCCGCCAGCAATCTTGTCATCATTCAACGTTGCGTGTGGCGGCTCGCCGGTTGATTTGGGCGCGTCCTACAGGAGGGAATATTGAATAAGTGGAAACATCTATTTGTTGATGGTGAATACGCGCGGAGGGAGAAGATCCTTTCCGGCCTGACTCTTGAGCAGGTGAAGCGCTCGCCTTCCGAGCAATCGCACTCCATCTACGAGGAGCTGTGGCATGCGGCTCGTTGGCAGACCATCATTGTCACGCGGGACGAAAGGCTGTATGAGGCTGGGCAGGGGGGCGAACTCTACCCTGAGCACCCTCCAGAGCAAGAGGAGGAATGGACCGCTCTGGTGACTGAGTTCCTCTCGGGGCTGGAGAAGGCTCTGGAGTGGGCCTCTTCACCAGAGAAGCTGGACGTAGAAGTTGAGACGGGAATGACGATGGGTGATGTCCTGCACTCACTGACGGTACACAACGCATATCACATGGGGAAGATAGTGGCGATCAGGCAGTTGATCGGCGCTTGGCCGCCAGCAGATGAGAGGTAAAATCAGATTAGCATCTATTCGAGTGATAAGCCGTGAGGCACCGGCCGCTTAACCTCTCATTCAACCGGAGCGCGGGATAGCTTTTCTTTCATCATCTCTCCTTGCGGTGTAGATTGAATGGTGCCTGCGCGGGCCGAGTTTAATTCGGGCGTTGGGCGGCTAAAGGCATTAGCATTTCCAGAGAACGGAGACAACGATGGCTAGAATTACCGGGATCGGTGGGGTCTTTTTCAAAAGCAGAAATGACCGTGCCGCGCTTGCGGCTTGGTATCAGGAGCACCTGGGCATATCTCTGGAAAGCTGGGGCGGTGCCATCCTGAAATGGCCGGACGACAAGGCCGAGGATAAGGGGCTCACCGTGTGGCACATCGCAGAAAAAGAGAGCCAGTTGTTCAGCCCCAGTGACTCATCTTTTATGATCAACTACCGGGTTGACGATCTCGAAGAGATGATCGCGCAGCTCCGCGCGGGCGGGGTCGAAATCATCCAAGGCCCCGAGTCTCATGAAAACGGGAAGTTCGCGTGGGTGATGGACCCTGAGGGGAACAAGGTGGAGTTGTGGGAGCCTATGATCTGGGATGAAAAGAACAAGAGCGCCTGAAAGTTCTTGTCGAAGCCGCCCAACGCCCGGCATGCACCCGACGCCCCACCAGGGTGCCTCTCATGCACGTTGCGCGGGGGCGCGGGTGGCGCCGGGCGTTGGGTATCTTACATCTCAACCACAGCTTCGGCATCCGTTTATACTTGCTTTATGACTACTACGACACGTAACGCCACCTTAGACGATATACCCGTCCTCGTTGACTTAATGCAGGAGTTCTATGCGGAGGCTGATTATCCGCTTGATAGGCATTGGGCAGCGGCCAGTTTCTTAGCACTCCTGCAAAATGATTCCCTCGGTGGGATTTGGATTGTCTCCCATAACTTCGAACCTGCTGGTTATGTTGTGCTGACTATCAGATTCAGCATGGAGTATGGTGGCCTGGATGCTTTCATTGACGACCTATTCATCCGCTCAGCCTACCGCCGCCGAGGTCTAGGGCGAGTGGCCCTTAATGCTCTTTTCGCTGAGTGCGAGCGGCGAAAAGTATTGGCCGTCCACGTTGAGGTAGGTCAGGATAATGTTGCGGCACAGGCGCTTTACCGTAGCTATGGGCTAGGGCCATATACTGATGGTCGCCAGATGCTTACAGTGCGACTTGGTAATGGCTCTGGCGATGGGCGTTGTTGCACAAAAGAGGTGAGCGAGCAGAGTGCTGCCGAGTGAGAGCAGTTTCATACCGAATAACTCTGCGGCATCCCCAACTCGGTCATCCGGTTCAGCGCCGCATGTCTGATTCCTGGTTCCACTCTCTACCTTAGAACCTCACTGCCTGAGGGCGAAGCGCGGCGGCCTGTGTAAAAAGTTCGGCCTCCACTTCCCTTTGACGGGCGGTGGAGGCCGAAGTTGTTGTCAGTCCTTCCAGGGTTTAGAAGTTCTGAAGGTTGAGAATCTGGCCCAGGATGGCCCCGAGAATTTGCCACTTGCCGTTGCTGTAGTTGCCGTACTGCGAGCGGCTGTAGTAGCCGTCCTCGTAGCCGCGACGGAAGCCCTCACGGAAGTAGTTACGGTACTCGTCGAGACCGACGTAGTACGAGTCATACCCGTAAGACGCGTCCTGGTAGGCGTCGGAGTTCTGGTAGTCAGCCCTCCAGCCGTCCTCACGGTCGGCCTGCCCCGCGTTGTAGCCTTCCTCGTAACCGTTGTTGACGGCACGCTGAAGCATCTGCGCACCATACTGGTTCGTCTCGTAATACCTGCCGCCGCGGTTGTAGCGATAGTAGGTGTTGTACCCGGCGTCGTTGTAGTAGTAATCGTCGTCATAGTAACGCGAGTTTTGCAGACGAATCTGGTCCTGGCGCAAGCGCTCCAGGTATCTCTGCTGGTAGCGGTACTGAGCGATACGACGCTGACGCTCCAACGCCACGTTGCGGCGCTGGAAAGCGGCCTGCTGCTGAATCAACTGCTGGCGGTAACGCTCCTGCTGATCCTGCGAGATGCGCAACTGACGGTTACGCTCCTGCACGTACGCACTATTCTGACGCTGCTGCGCGGTCACCTCGCGGTTGCGCTGCTGCACGTACGCACTATTCTGACGCTGCTCGGCGGTCTGCTGGCGGTTACGTTCCTGAACGTACTGCTGCTGCCGACGAAGCTCCTCCTGCTGGGCACGCTGAGCGGCCAGACGACGCTGCTCCTCAGCATCCTGCTGCCGTTGGGCAGCCTGGCGCTGAGCCGTCTGCTGGCGCTGAATCTCCTGCTGGCGGCGCTGCTCCTGCACGGTCTTCTGCTGGCGCTGTTGGTTCGCCAACTGCTCGCGGCGCATCTGCTCCTGGCGAGCGCGTTGGTCTGCCTGACGGCGCTCCTGCGTGGCCTGCTGCTGCTGTTGCGCGGCCTGACGCTGTTTCTGTTGCTGTTGCTGAGCCGCTTGGCGCTGGCGCTGAGCGTCAGCCTGCTGCTTATTGCGCTCCTGCACATACTGCGCCTGCTTACGACGCTCCTCGGCTGCCTGCTTTTGCTGGGCAGCACGATCCTGCGCCGCTTTCTGCTGTTGCTGTTTTTGCTGTTGCTGTTTCTGAGCGTTCGTCTGTTGAGCGACGGCCGTCCCGTTACCGCCCGCCAAAGTTGCGGCGCTGATAATCATGGCCGCGGCCAATCGCTTTAGATATCTACCTTCCATTTTGCCCCTCCCTTAAATCCCGACCGGAACCCCTGTTTGTTCCTGTCAAACTGCTGCCGCCGCCTTTTATGGCAAGCGCCGTTCCAAAAGTTATGTACAGCAATTATTAACCTTTCGTGTGACGTACGGCCCGTTAAAAGTCATCTTTTCGTACACCGATAACCCATATCGGGTAGGCCGGATAGACTAGGGGTGTGGGGTTTTAATACAAAAAGCCCGGCGGGGACATCTAAAAGTCTCCACCGGGCTTTTTTCCTGGGTCTGAGGGTTTCTCAACTCTCAGGCGCTTTTTGGGAAGGTTACTCCTCTTCTTCAACCACCGCGGCGTCGCCGTCGCCGCCGGCCGCGACGGCAGTGCGTGTCGCCGCCTCAGGCACGTCCACGCCGCCGACGATCTCTGGGAAGTCTTCGAGGTCGCGCTCGCGGCTCACCTGGTCAATCGTCTCGTCGCGCTCGACGCGTACGTTGCGGTAGAACTCCATGCCCGTGCCGGCCGGAATCAGGCGGCCCATGATGACGTTCTCCTTCAGGCCGCGCAGGTAATCCACGCGCCCGGAGATCGCCGCCTCAGTCAGCACGCGCGTCGTCTCCTGGAACGAGGCCGCGGAGATGAACGAGTCCGTAGAGAGCGAAGCCTTCGTGATGCCGAGCAGCAATGGCTCGGCCTGAGAAGGCTCGCCGCCCGTGTCGGCCACGCGCGCGTTCTCGTCCGCGAAGCGGAAACGGTCCACCTGCTCGTCGAGCAGGAACTCCGTGTCGCCGACCTCTTTGATCTTCACCCAGCGCAACATCTGGCGGACAATCACCTCGATGTGCTTGTCGTTGATGTTGACGCCCTGTAGGCGATAGACCTCCTGAATCTCGTTGACGATGTACTCCTGCAAACGGTTCATGCCGAGAACGCGGAGGATGTCGTGCGGGTTCAGGGGGCCGTCCATCAGGGCCTCGCCGGCGCGTACGCGGTCACCCTCCTGCACGTTGATGTGCGTGCCGCGCGGGATGTCGTACTCGCGCTCCTCGCCGTCGTTGCCAGTGATGATCAGCTTACGCTTGCCTTTCGCGATTGGTCCGAGCTTAACCGTGCCGTCAATCTCAGACATGATGGCCGTCTCCGACGGCTTGCGGGCCTCGAAGAGTTCGACGACGCGCGGCAGACCGCCCGTGATGTCCTTGGTCTTCGTGGTCTCGCGCGGAATCTTAGCGATGATGTCGCCGGGCTCCACCGTGTCGCCGTCTCCGACCATCAGGTTAGCGCGAACAGGCATCTGGTAAGTCTTCAACACCTTGTTCGCGGCGTTGCGGATTTCCAGACGCGGCTGCTTCTTCTCATCCGGCGAGTCCTTGACGACCATGCGGGACTGGCCCGTCACTTCGTCAACTTCCTCGTCCACCGTCACGCCTTCCTTCAAATCCTGGAACTTAATGTGGCCGGCCACTTCCGTCAGGATGGCGAAGGTGAACGGGTCCCACGTCGCCAGCATTTGGTCCTGGCGGACGCGCGCGCCGTCGGCGATGTGCAGGTGCGCGCCGTAAACTATCTGGTAACGCGCCACCTCGCGCCCGCGCTCGTCCATGATGGTCAGGGCGCCGTTGCGGTTCATGGCGATGATCTCGCCCTTGCGGTTCTTGACGGTCATCAGCTCGACGTAGCGAATCGTCCCGTCAACGCGAGCCTCGTGCTTCGAGGACTCTTCGAGGCGGGCGGTTCCGCCGATGTGGAACGTGCGCATCGTGAGCTGCGTGCCGGGCTCGCCGATACTTTGGGCGGCGATGACGCCGACGGCCTCGCCGATGTCCACGGGGCGGCCCGTAGCCAGGTTGCGTCCGTAGCACTTGATGCAGCAGCCGCGGCGCGACTCGCACGTCAGCACGGAACGAATGCGCACGCGCTGGACGCCCGAGCGCTGAATCTCGGCCGCGAGGTCTTCGTCAATCTCTTCACCGATTTCAACGATCACGCGGCCCTCAACCGGGTCAACCACGTCGTCAAGCGAAGTGCGCCCGACGATGCGGTCGCGCAAGCTTTCGATCTCCTCGCCACCTTCGACAATCGCCGTCGCACTGATACCTCTGAGCGTGCCGCAGTCGGGTTCCGAAATAATCACGTCCTGCGCCACGTCAACCAGGCGGCGCGTCAGGTAGCCGGAGTCGGCCGTCTTGAGCGCCGTATCCGCCAGACCTTTGCGCGCGCCGTGCGTCGAGATGAAGTACTGCAAGACGTTCAGCCCTTCGCGGAAGTTGGCGTGAATCGGCGTCTCGATGATTTCACCCGACGGGCGGGCCATCAGGCCGCGCATCCCTGCGAGCTGGCGAATCTGCTGCGCGGAGCCGCGAGCGCCCGAATCCGACATGACTAGAATCGGGTTCAGCTCGTCAAGGTTCTTCTCGCGCTCGTCCATCGCCTTGAACATCTCTTTGGCGACCTTGTCGGTCACTTCAGACCAGATGGCGACGACCTTGTTGTAGCGCTCACCGTTCGTGATAACGCCGTCCAGATACTGCTGCTCGACATCAATAACGTCACTCTCGGCCTTCGCGACCAGAGTCTTCTTCGACTCCGGCGTGACGAGGTCGTCAATGCCGATAGAGATGCCGGCCTTCGTCGCGTAGAGGAAGCCCAGGTTCTTCAAATCGTCGAGCATCTTGACCGTCATCTCATGCCCCAGGCGGATGTGGCAGTAGTTGACGATGGATTGCAGCCCCTTCTTCTTCAGCGTGCCGTTGACGAAGGGCAGCCCTTCGGGAATCGAGTCGTTGAAGATGACGCGGCCGACGGTCGTGTTGATGACGCGGCGGACGTTCTCCTGCACGGTCGCGCGCATCACGTCCTGTGTGTCGTGCTCCTGCGTCAGGTCAATCAGGTCGCCCGTGACGCGGAGCTTGATGGGCGTTTGCGTCGTCACTTCCTTGGCGTCGAGCGCCAGCAATACTTCTTCGAGCGAAGCGAAGACACGCCCCTCGCCCTTCGCGCCCGGCTTGTCGCGCGTCAGGTAGTAGCAGCCCAGGACGATGTCCTGCGATGGCACGGCGATGGGCTGGCCGTTCGCCGGGCTCAGGATGTTGTTTGACGCGAGCATCAGGACGGCAGCCTCGATCTGCGCCTCGGGCGAGAGCGGGATGTGCACGGCCATCTGGTCACCGTCAAAGTCTGCGTTGAAGGCCGTGCAGACGAGCGGGTGAATCTTGATCGCCTTGCCCTCGACCAGCACGGGCTCGAACGCCTGTATGCCGAGGCGGTGAAGCGTCGGCGCGCGGTTCAGGAGCACGGGGTGCTCGCGAATCACTTCTTCGAGGATGTCCCAGACGACGGGCTCCTGGCGCTCGACCATCTCGCGAGCCTGCTTGATCGTCGCGGCGTGCTGCTGCTTCTCAAGCTGGTTGTAGATGAACGGCTTGAACAACTCCAAAGCCATCTTCTTCGGCAGACCGCACTGGTGCAGCTTCAACTCGGGGCCGACCACGATGACGGAGCGCCCCGAATAGTCCACGCGCTTGCCGAGCAGGTTCTGGCGGAAGCGCCCCTGCTTGCCCTTGAGTGTGCCGGAAAGAGATTTTAACGGGCGATTGTTGACGCCGCGCAGCACGCGTCCGCGACGGCCGTTGTCGAAGAGCGCGTCCACCGCCTCCTGAAGCATGCGCTTCTCGTTGCGCACGATGACTTCAGGCGCGCGCAGCTCCATCAGCTTCTTCAAACGGTTGTTGCGGTTGATGACGCGCCGGTAAAGGTCGTTCAAGTCCGACGTGGCGAAGCGCCCGCCGTCGAGCGGCACGAGCGGCCGCAACTCGGGCGGGATGACCGGAATCACGTCGAGGATCATCCACTCCGGGCGGTTGCCCGACTTCAAAAAGCTGGTCGCGACCTTCAGGCGCTTGGAGAACTTCAATTTCTTCTGCTGCGAAGTCTCCTCCTTCATACGCGTGCGCAACTCGGTCGCCAACTCCTCGACGTTGACCATCGTCAGAAGCTCTTTGATAGCCTCCGCGCCCATCTTCGCGACGAACTGGCCTGGATAGTCGCGCATCAACTCGCGGTAACGCTCGTCGGTCAGAAGCTCGCGCTCCTTGACCGGCGCATCGCCCGGATCGATGACGATGTAGGACTCGAAGTAAAGAACTTTTTCAAGCTCGCGCAAAGGGATGTCCAAAAGGTGGCCGATGCGCGAGGGCAGCCCCTTGAAGAACCAGACGTGCGAGCAGGGCGAGGCCAGGTCAATGTGGCCCAGTCGCTCGCGGCGCACTTTGGCCTGCGTGACTTCGACGCCGCACTTGTCGCAGATCACGCCGCGGTGCTTCATCCGCTTGTACTTGCCGCAGAGGCACTCCCAGTCGGCCACCGGGCCAAAAATACGCGCGCAGAAGAGGCCGTCGCGCTCCGGCTTGAACGTCCTGTAATTAATCGTCTCCGGCTTCGTCACCTCGCCGTGCGACCACTGGCGAATCTTTTCGGGAGAGGCGAGAGAAATCCGAATCGCTTCAAAATCTGGCGCAAGTTGCGTCTTTTGTTCTTGAAATCTGAACATCTTTTTCTCCGTGACAGGTAACAGGTGACAGGTGACAGGAAAGAACAAGTTTTTTACTTGTCACTTGTCACCTGTCACTCGTCACTATTCTTTATTCCCCCGCAGTCCCGCCGACGAGAATCGCCTCGCCCGTGCCCGCGCCGTCTCCGTTGCCCGTGCCGTCGTCCTTGTTGATTAACTCGACATCGAGGCAAAGCGACTGTAGCTCGCGGACCAGCACGTTGAAGGACTCGGGCAGGCCCGGATCGAAGTCCGCCTCGCCCTTGACGATGGCCTCGTAAATCTTCGAGCGCCCGGCCACGTCGTCCGATTTGGCCGTCAGCAACTCCTGTAGGATGTGCGCCGCGCCGTAGGCTTCGAGCGCCCAGACCTCCATTTCACCGAAGCGCTGGCCGCCGAACTGCGCCTTGCCGCCCAAAGGCTGCTGCGTGATTAAGCTGTACGGCCCGATGGAGCGCGCGTGAATCTTGTCGTCCACGAGGTGCGAGAGCTTCAGCATGTAGATGTAGCCCACGGTCACCTTCTGCTCGAAGGCGTCGCCCGTCAGCCCGTCGTAGAGCACGGTCTTCCCCGACTCGTTGACGATCTCGGGCAGCCCTTCTGCTCGCAGGTGCGCGCCGGCCTCTTTGAGCTTGATCTTGATCTCTTTTTCGGTCGCGCCGTCGAAGACCGGCGTGGCGAAGTAGAGGCCGAGGACGCGCGCGGCCCAGCCCAGGTGCGTCTCCAAAATCTGGCCCACGTTCATGCGCGAGGGCACGCCGAGCGGGTTCAGGACTATCTCGACGGGCGTCCCGTCCGGGAGGTAAGGCATGTCCTCTTCCGGCAGGATGCGCGCGATGACGCCCTTGTTGCCGTGGCGTCCGGCCATCTTGTCGCCGACCGAAAGCTTGCGCTTCATGGCGATGAAGACCTTGACCATCTTGATGACGCCGGGGGCGAGTTCGTCGCCCTGACGGAGCTTCGCGATCTTCTCCTCGTAGATGTCCGAGAGAATCTTGATCTGCCGCTCGGTCCGCTCCTCGTACTCCTTAATCTCCGCCGCGATGTCCACGCGCGTCGAGGTCAGCTCTGCCTTGCGCAGAGCCTTGGGCTCGACGCCCGCCAGCATCTCGCGCGTGATCGTCTCGCCCTTGGGGATGACGACCTCGCGGTTGACCGTCAGGTCGCGGGCGAGCTTGCGGCCCTCCAGGAGTTCGTAGATGCGCGCGTCGCGCTGCTCGCGCAGGATGCGGATTTCGTCTTCGAGGTCGCGCCTCAGACGATCTTCCTCCTCCTGCTCGATGGTCTGCGAACGCTGGTCTTTCTCCTGCCCCTTGCGCGTGAAGACCTGCACGTCAACGACCGTGCCGTCAATGCCCGGAGGCGAGACCAAGGACGCGTCCTTCACGTCGCCGGCCTTCTCGCCGAAGATGGCGCGCAGGAGTTTTTCTTCGGCCGTCAACTGGGTTTCACCCTTCGGCGTCACCTTGCCGACGAGGATGGAGCCCGGCTTGACCTGAGCGCCGATGCGGATGATGCCGCTATCGTCCAGGTCGCGGAGCATGTTCTCGCCGACGTTCGGGATGTCGCGCGTGATCTCCTCGGGTCCGAGCTTCGTATCGCGGGCCTCGATTTCCAGCTCCTCGATGTGAATCGAGGTGTAGAAGTCGTCTTTCACCAGGCGCTCGCTGACGAGAATCGCGTCCTCGAAGTTGTAGCCGCGCCACGGCATGAAGGCGACGAGCACGTTACGTCCCAGGGCCAAC
Source organism: uncultured Acidobacteriota bacterium (assembly GCA_963711585.1). Classification (GTDB taxonomy): domain Bacteria; phylum Acidobacteriota; class Blastocatellia; order Pyrinomonadales; family Pyrinomonadaceae; genus QHXM01. The sequence goes on from CAVQEU010000009.1 coordinate 955,468, forward strand.
TCGCCCCTGTCCGTGCACGGGCCGTCGGCGATGACCTGCCCCTTCGCGACCCGCTCGCCGACGTGGACGATGGGCCGCTGGTTGATGCAGGTGTTCTGGTTCGACCGCTTGAACTTAATCAGCGTGTAGATGTCCGCGGTCACCTCGCGCGAGATCGTGCCGTCCACGTTGTGGTCGGCCTTGATGATGATGCGCTCACTGTCCACGTAGTCCACGATGCCGTCGCGGCGCGCGACGACGACCGCACCCGAGTCCTGCGCCGTCACCTTCTCCATGCCCGTGCCGATGTACGGCGCTTCGGCGCGCAGAAGTGGCACACTCTGGCGCTGCATGTTCGAGCCCATCAGCGCGCGGTTCGCGTCGTCGTTCTCAAGGAACGGGATTAAGGATGCGGCGACGGAGACGAGTTGTTTAGGCGAAACGTCAACGAACACGATCTCCTCACGACGGGCGAGGATGAACTCGCCGGCCTTGCGAGCCGCGTTGCGGTCGTTGACGATGTAGCCGTTCTCGTCCAGTTGGATGTTGGCCTGCCCGACAACCCACTTGTCCTCTTCCCACGCGGTCAGGTAGAACGGCCACGGCTCGGACTCGGCCTTGCGCCCGTCGGCCCCGACGCGCTTGTTAGCCTTCTCGACATCCTCGTGCGGCACATGCTCGCCCGGCTTGAACTTCGTGTCGCCGCCGTTGACGATGCGCACGTACTCGATGACGCGGCCGTCAACCACCTTGCGGTAGGGCGACTCGATGAAGCCGAACTCGTTGATGCGCGCGAAGCACGAGAGCGACGAGATGAGCCCGATGTTCGGACCTTCAGGCGTCTCAATCGGGCAGATGCGGCCGTAGTGCGTCGGGTGAACGTCGCGGACCTCGAAGCCCGCGCGCTCGCGCGAGAGACCGCCCGGCCCGAGGGCCGAGAGCCTGCGCTTGTGCGTAATCTCCGAGAGCGGGTTCGTCTGGTCCATGAACTGCGAGAGCTGGGAGGACCCGAAGAACTCGCGGACGGCGGCCGTGACCGGTTTGGCGTTAATCAGGTCGCGCGGCATCGTCGTCTGCATTTCCTGGTGGATGGACATCTTCTCCTTGATGGCCCGCTCCATCCTCTCCAAGCCGATGCGGAACTGGTTCTCCAACAGTTCGCCGACCGCGCGCACGCGGCGGTTGCCGAGGTGGTCAATGTCGTCCGCCTGGTACTCGGCCGGGTTCTTGCGCATCTTCAGGACGTAGCCGACGACTTCGACGAAGTCATGGGCCGAAAGCAAGGGATCGTCAATCCGGTTGCGCTCCGGCTTGCCCATCTTGATGTTGAACTTCAGGCGGCCGACGCGCGAGAAGTCGAACTTGCGCGGGTCGAAGAACATGCCTTCGAGCAGGCGGTAAGCCGTCTGCACGGTCGGCGGGTCGCCCGGGCGCATCTTGCGGTAGATTTCCAGAAGCGCGTCCACGGGCTTCGTGATGACGTCCTTCTTCAGCGTCTGCGAGAGCACGGGGCCGAGGTCGTCCCTTTCGGGGAAGAAGATCGAGAAGCGTTGGATTCCGGCCTCCGCGATCTCCTGTAGCTTCGCGGGCGTGATCTCGTTATTGGCTTCGAGAATGACCTCACCCGTCTCCGTATTGACGATGTCGGCGAGCGAGTACGCGCCCTCAAACTGGGCCGTGTCAATCTCGACCTCGCGGACGTGAGCCTTGCGGAGCGCGTCGAGGGCGGTCCCCGAGACCTTCTTCCCGGCGCGCACAATAACGTCGCCGCGACCCTTGATGTCGGCGTCAACCTTCATGCCGGTCAGGCTAGACGGGCCGGACTCCGGGAGTTGAATAAAGAGGCGGCCCTGCTCGACGCGGACCTCGTCCGCGACGTAGAAGGCGCGCAGCAGGTCTTCGTCAGAGAAGGAAGAGTTCTTCACGGCCTCTTCCAACTGCCCGTCGGTGCGGAACGACTTCGGGTCGAAACCTTCGCCGAGCCAGATGCCGAGGGCGCGCAGGAAAATGGACGCCAGAAACTTGCGCTTGCCGACGCGCACGTAAAGCAGGTTCTTCTGGTCGTACTCGAACTCGACCCACGAGCCGCGGTACGGAATCACCTTGGCGACAAACAGCGGCCCGCGCTTGAAGAAGACGCCGGGCGAGCGGTGGAGCTGCGAGACGATGACGCGCTCCGTGCCGTTGATGATGAAAGTCCCGTTGTCCGTCATCAGCGGGATTTCGCCGAAGAAGACCTCTTCTTCCTTGATGTCGCGGATGGAGAGCGTCTCGGTCTCCGCGTCCTTGTCGTAGACGGTCAGGCGAATCTTGACCTTCAGAGGCACGGAGTAGGACATGCCGCGCTCCTGGCACTCCTGCTGGTCGTGCTTGTGCTTGAGGCCGACGGGCTCGCCGCAGTTGTCGCAGAGTTGCGGGCGGACGGCGTTGAACGTGCCGCAGTTGTGGCACAAAGTCTCGCCCGGCACGAGCGGGTCAACCTTGATGGTGGAGCCGCAGGATTTGCAGTTGGCGCGCAGGTAGTTCAAGCCTTCGAGCCGGCCGCACTTGCACTGCCAGTTGCCGATCTGGAACTCTACGAAGTCGAGCGTCGCCGTCCCGCGGAAGTCCGAGATTGGGAAGACCGAGCGGAAGACGGCCTGTAGGCCCGTGTTCTCGCGCTCCTCGGGCAGCAGGTCCATCTGTAGAAAACGGTTGTATGACTCCCTCTGAATCTCAATCAGATTAGGGATGCGCACGGCCGTCGCGATCTTGGAAAAATCCTGACGCTCGGGAGCCTGGCTCGTGCGTCGTCCCGTCCCACCGAAAGTTACTTGTAGCGGATTTGCAGACATCGGACACCTTTTATGAAGCGATCAGCCGTCAGCAAGCGGCGATCAGCCTTAAATGCGGATAAACCCGGCGAATGTCCGGCGGCCCTCTTCAACCGGCCTGCTGAGAGCCGGTTGGCCGACCGCCGAAAGCGTTAGAAATGCCAAATCGCGGTCGGGGCGCACAATGCCCTGACCGCTTTAGAGCGAAAGCAGTTCACACTTTTAATCAAATTTTTTGGGGGCAACGCCAGCGCCTCAATACTCCCCCACCTTAATCCCTAACAATTAAACTGTCAAGACGACAGTGACGAGTGACAAGTGACGAGTGACGAGTTAAAGCATTTTACTCGTCACTTGTCACTCTTAACTTGTCACTGTTTTACTTCACTTCGACGGTCGCGCCCGCGTCGGCGAGCTTCTGCCGTATGGTCTCGGCCTCTTCCTTCGAGACGCCCTCTTTGACGGCCTTCGGGGCGGCCTCGACGAGGTCCTTGGCTTCCTTCAGACCCAGCGCCGTGACCTCGCGGACGACCTTAATGACGTTGATCTTGTTGCCGCCGGCGGCCTGCAAGATCACGTCGAACTCAGTCTGCTCCACGGCCTCGGCCGCCGCCTCGCCGCCGCCAGCCGCGGCACCCGCGGGTGCCGCCGCGACCGCAGCCGCAGCCGCCGAAACGCCGAACGTCTCCTCCAGCTCCTTGACGAGCTGCGAGGCTTCCAGAAGGGTCATGCCCTTCAGATACTCGATTACATCTTCACGTGTAGCTGCCATGATAACTTTCCAATCCTCCTCAAAAGGGTTCTAGTGCGCTTGTTGTTAGTTGTCCGCAAGCCGAAGAACCCACGGGACACTTTTTTTCGCCTGTTGCATCCAGGCTCGAAAAGCGTCCGAGCCGAAAAGAACGACCTGACAAATCGCCCCGCTCGTTTTCCGCGTCCGGCTGACTCTCCTGGAAATCTCAAATTTGAGATTTCAAATTTCAAATTTTACGAAGCGGCTTCCCCGCCGCCCTTCTGTTCGCCGATCTGCTTGACGACGATTGCCAGGTTGCGCGGGACGGCCGAAAGCACCGTCACGAGGCGCTGCGCCTGGCAGTTAATTAAGAACATGATCTTCGAGATCAACTCTTCCTTCGACGGCAGGCTGGCGATGGCTTCGACATCGCGCAAAGCCACGACCTTGCCCTCGACGACGCCGACCTTGAACGTGAACACGTCCGGGTTGGCTTTCGTGAACTTCGAAATCGCCTTCGACAGATTCACGGGATCGCCCTCGCTCGTGGCAATCGCCGTCACGCCCTTGAAGTGCTCGGCGGCCTGCTCGAAGGGTGTTCCTGCGGAGGCTTTGCGGGCCAGCGTGTTCTTGACGACTTCGTAACGCACGCCCGCCTCGCGCAACTGGTTCCTCAGCTCCTGGTCTTTCGGGACCGTCATCTTGTTGAAGCCGACGATCATCGCGGCCTGCGCCTTCTGAAACTGCTCCGCGAGGGCGTTCAAGTCTTTCTGTTTTTGCTCTCTAGTCTTCATCTCTTTCTTCCACGCTCCTCACTTATTTGACGTAAGCCGTCTCGTCCAGGAGTACGCCCGGGCTCATCGTCGCCGCCAGGTTGACCTTCTTGACGTACTTGCCCTTCGCCGTCGAGGGCTTCGCCTTGACGACCGCGTCCAGCAACACGCGCGCGTTGCCCATAATCTTGTCCGAGTCGAACGAGACTTTGCCGACGGGGACGTGAATCACGCCCGTCTTGTCCACGCGGTACTCGACCTTACCGGCCTTCGTCTCCTGCACGGCCGTCTTCACGTCGAACGTCACCGTCCCCGTCTTCGGGTTCGGCATCAGCCCACGCGGCCCCAGAACTTTTCCGAGTTGTCCGACGGAACGCATCATGTCGGGCGTGGCGATGACGGCGTCGAAGTCGAGCCAGCCGCCTTTGATGCGGTCAACCATCTCCTCGCCGCCGACGAAATCCGCGCCCGCCTCTTCGGCCTCGCGCTGCTTGTCGCCCTGCGCGATGACGAGCACCGTCTTGGACTTGCCCAAACCGTGCGGCAGGACGACTGTGCCACGAACGAGTTGGTCCGCTTTACGCGGGTCAACGCCGAGCCACATCGTCAACTCGACTGTCTCGTCAAACTTCGCGAAGGCTATCTCCTTGACCTTCGCCACGCCGTCTTCGAGCGTGTACTTGCGCCCGGCCTCTATCTTCTCCTCGGCCGCGCGGTACTTCTTTCCGTGCTTTCTCAATTCTTTATCCTCCGAGGTGCGAACGAGCGCGCGGCCCGCGGCCGAGCGTCTCTCCCTCTCGTTATGATTTGAGATTTGAAATTTCAGACCTCAAATCAGTTCTGCTTACTCAATCGTAAGCCCCATGTTCTTGGCCGTGCCTTCGATGGTCTTGACGGCCGACTCCAAACTCGTCGTGTTCAGGTCGGGCATCTTGGTCTTGGCGATCTCCTCTATCTTGGCGCGCGAGATCGAGCCGACCTTTTCGCGGTTCGGCTTGCCCGAGCCCTTCGGAATCCCGGCGGCCTTCTTCAAGAGGTCCGCCGCGGGCGGCGTCTTCGTCTCGAACGTGAAAGAGCGGTCGGCGAAGACCGTGATGACGACCGGAATCTTGAGGTCCGGGTCCATCTGCGCGGTCTTCGCGTTGAACGCCTTGCAGAACTCCATGATGTTGACGCCGTGCTGACCCAACGCCGGGCCGATTGGCGGCGCGGGATTAGCCTTGCCCGCCGGAACCTGTAGTTTGATGTAACCTGTAATCTTCTTTGCCATAATTTTAAGTAATCAGTTATCAGTTATCAGCAATCAGTAAAAAGCTTTCGGCCGATTACTGACTACTGATTACTATTTACTCTTCCTCAGCGAATGTCACCTTCTCAACGTCCAGAAAATTCAGTTCGACCGGCGTCGAGCGGCCGAAGATGGTGACCGTCACCTTCAAGGTTGACTTGTCCTCGTTGACCTCTTCGACCTTGCCCGTGAAGCTGGCGAACGGGCCGCTCTTGATGCGGACGGTCTCGCCCGCGGTGTAAGAGAACTTCGGCTTCGGCTTCTCGGCCGCCTCGGTCACGTTGTGAACGATCTGGTTGACTTCCTGCTCGGTCAGGGGCGTCGGGTTCTGGCCCCCTACGAAGCCCGTCACCTTCGGCGTTGACTTGATCGCGTGAAAGACGTTGTCGGGGATGTGGCCCCGCTCGTCACACTCTATCTCGACCAGCACGTAGCCCGGGTAGAACATGCGCGAGGACTCGACGCGCTTGTTGCCGCGCATCTCGACGACCGTCTCGGTCGGGACGAGCACTTCCGTGATCTCGGCCTGCAAGTCCGTGTCGCGTATGCGCGCCTTCAGGCTGTCGCGGACTTTCTTCTCGTGGCCCGAGTAAGTATGAAGTATGTACCACTGCCTCATTCAAAAAACCTCTGACGCAAGAGCGTCATCCGAGCCCGACCAGCGAGAGCAGCCAGCCGCCGAAGCGGCCCAACTGGACAATCGCATGGTCAACGGCCCACAGGTAAACGGCGAAGAAGATGACGGCGACGACCGTGATGATCGTCGTGTTCTTGACCTCGCGCAAGGAAGGCCACGAGACGCGCTTCATCTCCGCGCGCACGTCGCGGAAGAACTGTCCGGTGCGCGTAAAGAACCCTGCGCGCGGACCCGATAAGCCCCGCTCGCTGCGAGCGCCTTTGCCCTCAACGCCTTCGCCAAAGCGGGCGGCACGCGGGGCCGGCGCGCCCGGCGGCACATCCGCCGAACTCAAACGCCCCGGCGGTGGCTCCGCCAACGGCAACTCATCCGAGTCTTCTTTATCAGCCATATTGTTGTCGGCTCTCTCGGCTTTCTTCGACACCAACTATTCCTTATCTAACGAATGTTCAAGCCCAGTGCTGTTTCCTATGGCAGTTTGCACACAGCACATCACATTTATCAATCTCTCGCAGAATTCGCTCAATACTCCATCCCCAGCTAACCGCCCATGACAAGTTAATGTCTTTCTCAGACGGCTTCTTGTGATGAAATTCCAAGCAAGCCGGATGGTTTTCGGGGCAGCGAGAACACTTGAGTGTGGCTTTGTATTGATTGAGCCATACTTTAATCTCTCGCTTACGCCGCTTGACGGCTAACGTGGCAGACTCCTTATGGGCCGCATACCACCTTCGCCGATATTCTCTCAGCTTCTCCTGATTCCGCTGCTTCCACTCTTTCGTAGCCATTCCAGTCTCCGGCTAAAAAGGGTGGATTCAGGGGTACCAGGATTCGAACTCGGACTTTCGGTTTTGGAGACCGACGTGCTAACCGTTGACACTATACCCCTTCAAGAAGGGATGAGGGCGGAGGGATGAGGGATGAAGTAAAAGCTCTTGCCTTTCTTTCATCCCTCATCCCTCATCCTTCATCCCTTACTTCGTCTCTTTGTGCCCCGTGTGCTTGCGGCAGCGGCGGCAGAACTTGCTGAACTCAAGACGCTCAGGCGTCGTCTTCTTATTCTTCGTCGTCGTGTAATTACGACTCTTGCATTCCGTGCACTGAAGCACAATGTTATCGCGCGGCATAATTCAATCCTTTATTAAAACTTCTCGAAGGCCACGGCCCCGTCGAGTCACAGGCTATTCGACGACTTCGGAGACAGTGCCAGCCCCCACGGTTCTCCCACCCTCACGAATAGCGAACCGCAACCCCTTCTCCATCGCAATCGGCGCGATCAGCTCAATCTCCATCGCCACGTTATCCCCAGGCATCACCATCTCCACCCCCTCCGGCAGATGCGCCACTCCCGTCACGTCCGTCGTCCTGAAGTAGAACTGCGGCCGGTAACCCGTAAAGAACGGCGTATGTCGACCGCCCTCTTCCTTCGTCAAGACATAAGCCTCAGCCTTGAACTTCGTGTGCGGCGTGATACTGCCAGGCTTCGAGATAACCTGCCCACGCTCAATGTCCTTGCGCTCGACACCTCTCAGCAAGAGCCCCACGTTATCGCCCGCGACACCCTCGTCCAACAACTTCTTGAACATCTCGACTCCCGTGCAGACGGTCGTCCGCGTCGGGCGGATGCCGACGATCTCCACCTGCTCGTTGACCTTCACACGGCCCCTCTCAACTCTGCCGGTGGCGACCGTGCCGCGCCCTTGAATCGTGAAGATATCTTCCACAGGCATCAAAAACGGCTTCTCGACGTCACGCTCAGGAGTCGGAATATATGTGTCCACGGCCTCCATCAACTCGTCGACCGTCTTCTCCCACTTCTCATCGCCTTCCAAGGCTTTGAGAGCACTGCCCTTGATCACCGGAATCTCGTCGCCGGGGAACTCATACTGTGAAAGCAGTTCACGGACTTCCAGCTCCACCAGTTCCAGGAGTTCTTCGTCATCGACGGCGTCCGCCTTGTTCATGAACACCACCATCGCCGGGACGCCGACCTGTCTGGCTAAGAGGATGTGCTCACGGGTCTGCGGCATGGGGCCGTCGGTGGCCGCCACGACCAATATCGCTCCGTCCATCTGGGCTGCGCCCGTGATCATGTTCTTGACGTAGTCGGCGTGGCCGGGGCAGTCGACGTGCGCGTAGTGACGGTTCTTGGTCTCGTACTCGACGTGGGCGGTGGCGATCGTGATGCCGCGGGCCTTCTCCTCGGGCGCGTTGTCGATGGAGTCAAACGCACGAACCGTGATCTTCGGGTTGTTCTTCGCCAGGACTTTCGTGATGGCGGCCGTCAAAGTCGTCTTCCCGTGGTCTACGTGCCCGATCGTTCCGATGTTCACGTGCGGCTTCGACCGGTCAAACTTTTCTTTTGACATTCCGAGATGTCCCTCTTAATTAGTCTAAAAATTTCAATCCACTTGCGACGCCTATGGAGCCCGAGATGGGATTTGAACCCATGACCTCCTCCTTACCAAGGAGGCGCTCTACCCCTGAGCTACTCGGGCCTGCTGGGCCGCCAAACCTTCAAGAAACTGGAGCGGGAGACGAGGCTCGAACTCGCGACCCTCAGCTTGGAAGGCTGATGCTCTACCAACTGAGCTACTCCCGCTCTCGAAGGGATGAGGGACGAGGGATGAGGGATGAAACTGTTTGGCTCATCCCTCATCCCTCCGCCCTCATCCCTTCCCCTCTGGTGCAGGGGGTAGGATTCGAACCTACGTAGGGCGTGAGCCCGCCGGGTTTACAGCCCGGTGCCATTAACCACTCGACCACCCCTGCGCGTCTTGTCAAACTCGGCATGGAGCCGGTGGAGGGATTTGAACCCCCGACCCGCAGTTTACAAAACTGCCGCTCTACCCCTGAGCTACACCGGCCTACTATAGACAGTCTTCCGCCTATTCCGGCAAAACTCGGATACTACCAACAGCCTTGCTAAAACGCAAGCCGAGACGCACTTCGGTCAGGGCCATTCAGTTTTCAGGGAGTAGAAGCGGGAACTAAGAAATAGTAGTCTCACCTCATAGGTTTGCGACAACCACAATGAGGTGAGACCATGACAAGACAGTTTCCTGTCCTGCTCGACGTATTATCCGAGATTCCTGACTTTCGTCAATCTCAAGGCCGCCGTCACCCGCTGCAATCCGTGCTGGCACTCGCCGTCTGTGCCATGCTCTGCGGCTATCGCAGCTATGGCGCAATTGCTGAGTGGGGGCGCAACTATAGCCGAGACCTCACGGCGGCGCTTGGCTTTAGACATCAGCGGACGCCATGTGCCGCCACATTCAATACCATCTTCCGCCAGTTGAATCGAGAGGAAGTGGAAAGCAAGCTGGGACAATGGGCGCAAAGCATCTTCGCCAAAGCCTGTGGGCCGCGCGATGACTTGAAGGCCATTGCCATTGATGGGAAAACATTGCGCGGGAGTCGCGGGCAAGGGGCATCCTCAGCGCACTTGTTATCAGCGCTGGGACATCACTTGGGGCTGACGCTTTTCCAGCAAGCAGTTGAAGACAAGACCAATGAGATCACAGCCGTCCAGGATGTGCTGAATGCTTTGGTGCTCGAAGGCCGTGTCATCACAGTCGATGCTCTGTTGACGCAACGCGAAGTGGCGCAAACGGTTATTGATCGAGGCGGCGACTATCTGATGGTCGTCAAAGGCAACCAAGCCACGCTCGAAGCAGACATCAAGTTCTTCTTTGAAGAGAAGAGGCTTCCGGCAGAAAGCCTCGATAGTGTTGAGATGCTGGAGATTGGTCATGGTCGAATTGAGCAGCGGCGACTGCGAGCGAGCACCTCCTTGGTTGGTTATAGTGACTGGCCGGGGCTGCAACAAGTCTTTGAGATCAGACGCTCGATCACGAGGAAGAAGAGCACAGAGCAGCGCACGGAAGTTGTGTACGGCATTACCAGTCTGCGGCCAGAGCAGGCTGACGCTCGCGCTTTGCTTGAGTTGTCGCGGCATCACTGGCACATCGAGAACAAATCGCACTGGGTTAGAGATGTCACCTTTGACGAGGATCGCTCGCAGGTCAGAAGCGGCAACATCCCGCAGGTGATGGCTGCCTTGCGCAATACGGCTATCGGATTGATGCGCTGGGCAGGAGAAACCAATATCGCTGCCGGTTGCCGTCGCTTTGCCGCGCGACCTTGGTCAGCACTGGCTCTGATCGGCATTATTCGGAAAACTGAATGACCCTGCACTTCGGTAGTGTCCTAAATCTGTGTTGACAAAAAGAGAGGGGCAAATCGCGCCCCTCTCTATCCTAATCATCAAGTTTCAGTTACAAGTCTAGCGAACTTGTCTTGGTAAAAGGCCGCTTTCTCATTGTTGTCTAATGCGGTGTTTATTTCTATGAGTTTATAAATCGCCTTCAAGTAGTGGTCTGGATATACACCCCGTTTTTCACACAGGGCGATAATGCTCTCAAACTCCTCTCTTGCTTCAGGGGCATTCCGCTTCCAATAGCGTTCTCCTCTTTCGTAAAGCATCAAAATTTCTGAAACAAAGTTAATGTCCATATTTCTCCTTTATGATGTTAATAGTTCGCGCAGTTCCCATACATGCTTTGTGATTCCCGCTTCCATTGCGGGCGTACAGCGGATTGTAGAATGAATCCGGCAAAAGTTGTAATAGGCGAAGTAGAACGCAAGCGCGGCTTTCAAGTTTTCCCACTTCTTAGAGAAAGCATTAGTGAGCCGTGTAAAGCGGCGCATCGCCATGCGGATATTTAGATTCTGCCGCTCAACGTGCGACGTGCAGATTTTCTCAGGGTCAGGATTTCCAAAGACAGGGGTTGGTATAGCCTCTATCACTTTGGAAGGGGAATAGCGATGCTCGTCAGGCTCGGGCGCACCATAGATTTTGATAAGCTGCGCGTAATCGCAGCGCGTCCCTAAGCTGTACGCGAGAGCGTCAGGGTAAGCCGCAAAGCCGTCTGTCGAGACTTGAAAGCGTCCCTCCGTGCCGTCCACGGCAGCAAAGATTTTCTCCGTGAAAGTAAGCGTGTCGCGCTCCGTGCGCCGTCCGAGATGCCAAGCCAGGATGAGCTTTGATTCGCGCTCGAAAGCAACGAACGTATAAGCATCGCCAAGCATAGGGCTGTCTTTGCCCTGACGCTTCTTTGTCTTTTCTTTCATCTCGACATAGGCCCAAATCTCGTCAAGCTGTAGGTCATTAACTTTCACTTTGCGAATCTTGCTGTCCATCAAAGCCTCGCACCGCTCGCCAACTCTTACAAGCAAGTCAAGGATGGTGTCACGATGAACGCCCGTGATGCGCTCCGTGCTTCTGATAGACATTCCCTCGACTAGCAGATGCAAACACATCAAAGCCTTTTCGAGCGGCAGATACATGCTGCCGAGAGGTTTGTCTTTCGCTTCCTGGAAGGTCTTGCCGCAGCGAGCGCAGCGAAAACGTTGATTGCCTTTGCGGTCTTTGCCGAACCGTTTGGCTTGAATCTGGCAGTTATGACAGGTCATTTTGAGCCTTTACTTTCTGTAGCGACAGGCTCACAATGACTTTGCGTGAATCGGTTGCGAGCAATCGCTTCTGATTTTCAAAAGGGCTTTATCAGTTGACGCTGGTAAAGCCCTTAACTATTTCAAAACACAGGCATTTCATGCTTAAGGGTCTGGAAAGTCAAGACAATTCTCTCTCTAAGTGTGAAAATATTTAGTTTTAATGCTTAAGGGTCTTCGACCCTTAAAACACCCCGCGTTCAACAAAGGCCAAAGAAAGATGTTGACCTCCCGGCTCGCACCACGTTAGGATTGAGATGCCCTTTGGGAGGCATAAAACCTTGTGCCTGCCCGCTTATTTTGAGACTTCCGCGCTTCACACCCGCTGCTGATTTCGGAGCCTCCGGGTGCCCCGTCAGCAGACAAGCCATTCAGCCTGACACACAGTTAAGGAGACTTCAGTCGTGCGTATCAGTCATCTTCTCTCAAGAAGCCTCTCGGCCCTATTTCTGCTCTGCGCTGTGACCCTTGCGGTCCGTGCGCAAACTGCCAGCGACCAGGTCGCGGCCCCCGCCCCGACGCCCACGATCGTGATGACACCGGAGAGGGCGGCCTCCGCGGTCGCGGGCCGCACAAACCTTTACTGCGCCGGCTACATGCAATACGCGCCCGCCCCTGTCAGCCCGGAGATCGTCGGCGGCGAGCAGGAGCAGGAGCAGCGCGTCTACGTCGAGGGCGATTTCGTCTACATCAACGCCGGCTCCGAGCAGGGCGTACGCGTCGGGCAGGAGTACCAGATCGTTCGCCCGCGCGGGAAGATGACTTCCAAGTTCACGACCAAGAAAGGCTGGCTCGGCGTTTACATGCTGGAGCTGGGGCAACTGCGCGTCGTCAACGTCAAAGAGCGCGTCTCGGTCGCGGTCATCACCAACTCGTGCGAGACAATTCTGCTCGGCGACCTGCTGCGAGAACCCAACAACCGCGTCGCGCCGCTTGAGCGCCCGGAAGTTGTCCTGGACCGCTTCGCGGACCCGTCGGGCAAGCAGCGCGGGCGCATCATTATGGCGCGCGACCTGCGCGAAGCGCCCACCCGGAACGACGTCGTCTACATAGACCTCGGCGCTGAAGACAACGTCAAGGCCGGCGACTATCTCACCATCTACCGCCCGGCCGGCTCGGGCAATCTGGTGAGCGTCGAGAACGAGGAGATCGCGGTCGCGCGCCACAGCGGCTTCGAGAGCGAGCGCTTCGACGGCGGCAAGTTCTCAAGCCAGTCGCAACGCACGAAGGATTACAGCAACACGAAGGGCGTCTTCTTCAAGGACGAGGTGCAAACGACGCACGAGCTTAAGAGCCGCCGGCCGCCCCTCCCGCGCAAGATCGTCGGCGAGATGGTCATCCTACACGTACAGACGCGCACTGCCACCGCCATCATCACGCGCGTCGCACAGGAGGTTCACACCGGCGACTTCGTAGAAGTGCAGTAAAAGCAGGAGTCAGAAGACAGAAGTCAGGAGCCAGAAGGAAAGGCACGGCTTTTCTTCTGACTCCTGACTTTTATTTTTCTTAGCCGATGGAAACTTTGTCGCTCTGTTTATTGCGGCCCGAGTTGATGACCTCTGCCACGCGGCGGCGTCTCTTCCGCTCGGCGATGGCGCGGCGCTCGACCACTGCCAGGTAGAAGTTGCGGAAGTAGTCATACATCGAATAGCAGGCGGAGATGACCACGATCCAGAGCATCGCGCGCCCGGCCGAGTAGAGCAGTACCTGTAAGTCTGTGACGGTCATCTTCCCCTGACCGAAGAGATGGTGCAGGGCGTCGCGTAGTTCTGGCACAGTCCAGAACTGCACGGCCGGGAAGGCGTCTCCGAAGTTCGCCACCGGCGGGTGGCCCGAAACGCTGGAGACTATGAGCAGCGAGACGGCCACTACCTGCGAGAGCATCTTGAACTTGCCCATCTTCGAGGCTGCGATCACGACGCCCTCGGTCGCGGCAATCGAGCGCAGGCCCGAGACGGCGAACTCGCGCCCGACGATGATCACCACGGCCCACGCCGGAGCGAGCCTGTTCTCGACGAGCGAGATTAACGCGGCCGAGATGAGCAGCTTGTCCGCTATCGGGTCCAGGAGTTTGCCCAGGCGCGAGACCTGGCGGCGTCGGCGCGCGAAGAAGCCGTCGAAGTAATCCGTGATCGAGGCTGCCAGGAAAATCGAGACGCCAAGGATGTGGCGCGGGACGCCGAACCAGTTTTCCGAAAACGGGGTGAGCAGGACGACGACCAGAAGCGGGACGATGAAGATGCGCGATAGCGTCAGTGTGTTGGGAAGAGAGAATATATTCACGCCCGCTCCAAAGCCCCTCGAAATGGCTCAATGAGAAATGTCTTGCAAACCCATTGAAAAATCAGTGTAGGACTCGGCCGCGAAGCCTGTCAAGAAAATAGTGGTCAGTGGTCAGTTAAAGAAAGAAAGTTAAAAGGCAGTCAGATGGATACGCCTGCTGCCCTTTGTCTTTTGTTAACTGACCACTGACCACCGACCACTGACCACTGCCTGCTTGCCCGTTGCCTCCTGCTCCGCTACAATCGGAGGTTCTGTGCCACCGGATTCTCCCGTCTATCTGGGGCGCACTCTGTTTTAAAGCACCATGGCTATTGATCGCATCACAGTGCGCGGAGCGCGCCAGCATAATCTCAAGAACATCAACGTAGAGATTCCGCGTGACCGGCTCACGGTCATCACGGGGCTGTCGGGCTCCGGCAAGTCCTCGCTCGCCTTCGACACCATCTACGCCGAGGGGCAGCGCCGCTACGTCGAATCGCTCTCGGCCTACGCGCGCCAGTTCCTGGATCAACTCGAAAAGCCGGATGTTGATTCCGTGGACGGCCTCTCGCCGGCCATCTCCATCGAGCAGAAGACGACTTCGCGCAGCCCACGCTCGACCGTCGGCACCGTGACGGAAGTTTACGACTACCTGCGCCTGCTCTTCTCCTCCGTCGGGCAGCCGCACTGCCACATCTGCGGCGCGCCGATTACGCGCCAGTCCGTCGAGCAGATCGTGCAGAGCGTTCTGGCCCTGCCCGAGGGCGAGCGTGTGATGGTTCTCGCGCCCATCGTGCGCGGGCGCAAGGGCGAGTTTAAGAAGGAGCTTGAGAAGCTTGCCAAAGAAGGTTTTTTGCGCGCGCGAGTTGATGGGGAATTACTCTCGCTCGACGAGGAGATCAAACTCGACAAGCGGCGCAACCACACGATAGAGGCCGTCGTGGACCGCCTGCTCATCAAGCCCGGCATCAACGAACGGCTCTCGGAGTCTGTCCGCACGGCCCTGAAGCTGACCGGGGGCGCGGTCCTCATCTCGGTCGTGGACGGCGAGGAGAAGCTCTACTCGGAGCGTATGGCCTGCGTGAACTGCGGCATCAACGTGCCGCCGCTCGAACCGCGCTCGTTCTCCTTCAACTCGGCCTACGGCGCGTGCAAACGCTGCCACGGCCTTGGCACAATTTTAGAAGTTGACCCGGTCAAGATCGTCCAGGACGCGACCATCCCGTCGGACAAGCAGGAGTTCATGGGCGCGGCCGACAAGCAGGGCTCTGCCTACCTGCGGAGCGCACTCCTGGCGGTCGTCAAACATTTCAACGCGGACCCGCGCGCTCCCTTCGGCGAGCTTCCGAAAGAAGCGCAGAACGCTTTTTTTCACGGTGTCGAATGGTCAACTCACTTTCCGCCAGGGCGCGTACACTTACCAGAGCGAATGGAAAGGCGCTGTCCGCTGGTTGCGCGAGCGCTTGAACGAAGCGCCGTCGGAGAAAGTGCGCCTGGCAATCGAAGAATTGGTTTCGCCCGTGATCTGTCCCGATTGCGAGGGCAAGCGCCTGCAACCGGAATCGCTCGCCGTGCGCCTCGGCGGGCGCGGCATCGCGGACTACACGACGCTCCCGATTGAAGAGGCCGTCGCCGCCTTCGACCGCGTCAAGCTCAACGAGCGCGAGGAGCAGATCGCGGGACTCGTCCTGCGCGAGGTCAGGGACCGTCTGCGCTTCCTCGAAACCGTCGGCCTCGGTTACCTGACGCTCGACCGCCCTTCGGCCACGCTCTCCGGCGGCGAGGGCCAGCGCATACGCCTCGCCACACAGATCGGCTCGCAGCTCCGCGGCGTGCTCTACGTTCTGGACGAGCCGTCAATCGGCCTTCATCCCGCGCGATAATCAAAGACTGCTGGAGACGCTGTGCCAACTTCGCGACCTGGGCAACACTGTGCTCGTGGTCGAGCACGACGAGGAGACGATTCGGCGCGCGGACTACGTCGTTGATCTTGGCCCAGGCGCGGGCGCGCACGGGGGCGAGATGGTCGCGGCCGGGACGCCCGAAGAAGTCTCGTGCAATCCTGAATCCGTGACGGGCCTCTACATCTGCGGCGCGCGCGAGATAGGCGTGCCCGAGCAGCGCCGCCCGCCGAACGGCAAGGCCATCACCGTGCGCGGCGCGCGCCACAACAATCTGAAGGACATTGACGTCACGTTCCCGCTCGGACTGCTGACGGTCGTGACTGGCGTCTCGGGCTCGGGCAAGTCAACCCTGGTTGACGACATACTCTACCGCGCGCTCGCTCGCCATCTCTACGGCTCGCTCGCGGAACCGGGCCAGTATTCTTCCATCGAAGGGCTCGAACACGTTGACAAGGTGATCGAGATAGACCAGTCGCCCATCGGCCGCACGCCGCGCTCGAACCCTGCGACCTACACCGGACTGTTCACGCCGATCCGCGAACTCTACGCGATGTTGCCCGAATCAAGAGAACGCGGCTACAAGCCCGGCCGCTTCTCCTTCAACGTCAAGGGCGGGCGCTGCGAAGCCTGCGAGGGCGACGGGATGAAGCGCATCGAGATGAACTTCCTGCCGGACGTGTACGTCTTGTGCGACGTGTGCCGCGGCGCGCGCTACAACCGCGAGACGCTTTCGGTCAAGTACAAAGGCAAGTCCATCGCGGAACTACTCGACACGACGGTCGAGGAGGCCCTGCCGCTCCTCGAAAACATCCCGCAGATCAAGCAGAAGCTTCAGACGCTGCTCGACGTCGGCCTGGGCTACATCAAGCTGGGCCAATCCGCCACCACGCTCTCGGGCGGCGAGGCGCAGCGCATCAAGCTCGCCAAAGAACTCTCGAAGCGCGCGACGGGGCGCACCATCTACATCCTCGACGAGCCGACCACGGGCCTACACTTCGCTGACGTGCACAAACTCCTCGACGTGCTCCAACGCCTCGTCTCCCTGGGCAACAGCGTCATCGTCATCGAACACAACCTTGACGTCATCAAGTCCGCCGACTACGTCGTGGACCTCGGCCCCGAAGGCGGCTCGCACGGCGGACGCCTCGTCGCCTCAGGCACGCCCGAAGAGATCGCCCGCGCCCGCCGCTCCCACACAGGCCACGCCCTCCGCCCCCTCCTCAACGGCCACCACGCCGCCCACCGCAACGGCAACGGCTCCGGCCGCCGCGAGCGGTCCAAGAAAATCGCGTGATATACTCTCAGGCGTGGCTTTACTAAACTTGCGTCGAATAATTGGAGGCTCGCTTGAATTATCCCCTGCAAATCAACTTCAAAATTCTGGCAATCGCGCAGCAGTTGTCGCTGACGGAGGCGACGGGCAACCTGGTCTTTTACGTCAAGCAAAAGGCTTTCAAGCTGAAGGAGGCCGTCACGGTCTTCGCCGACGAGGCGATGACGCGCCCCTGGTTCACGATCAACGCCGACAGGGTCATAGACTTTAATGCCAACTACACGTTCATGGACCTGAGCGGCCGCCCCTTCGGCTCCATGCGGCGGCAGGGAAGGAAGTCAATCTGGCGCGCCACCTACGAAATCTTCGACGGCTACCAGCCGCACCCCGTGGCGATTTTTAAGGAGGAGAATCCCTGGGTCAAAGTGTTCGACGCGACGCTCGGCGAGATACCGATCCTGGGCATCTTTACGGGCTACTTCTTTCACCCCTCTTACCTGATCTCGCGCCCGGACGGGATGCCATATCTCCGTCTCAAAAAACAGTCCTCGTTCGTCGGGCGCAGGTTCACCATAGATAAACTGGCACACATAGATCAGACAGAGGAATTGCGCCTTCTGCTTGCGACCATGATGATTGTGCTCCTGGAGCGCGCGCGCGGGTAGATGTTTGCGTTGGTGTTTCTTTTCCTTCGGGGCGAATCGGGAAAGGAGCGGTGCTAGGCTGTGTCCATTTACGACGACGACGTGCGCCCGCTCGACCTGGACGGCGTTAACACCTACCCGCTCGCTTCGCGCCCGAGCAAAGTGACCGTAGAGGATTTCGCCAGGCCCGCGGGCGTTGAGTCATCGCTCGCGGATTTCCTGGACTCGCTGCCGGACATCCTGGCCGCGCGCAGCCTGCGCGAGCTTGCGGCCCGCGTCAGGCGCGCGCGTTCTTTGAGCAAGCCGATTATCTGGGGCCTGGGCGGCCACGTCATCAAGACGGGAATGTCGCCCGTCATCATTGACCTCATGCGGCGCGGGTTCGTGAGCGCCGTCGCGGCGAACGGCTCCGTGCTCGTTCACGACGCGGAGGTCGCGATGGTCGGCTCGACTTCGGAAGACGTTGACGCGACGCTCGGTGCGGGCGCGTTCGGCGGGGCCGACGAGACTGGCAAGCTTTTGAATGACGCCGCGCGCGAGGGGGCGAGAACTGGCACAGGGCTCGGCGAGGCGCTAGGCCGCCTGTTAGTCGAGCGCGACCCTCCGCACAAGGATTTCTCGCTGCTCTGCGCGGCCTACGAGGCGCGCGTCCCCTTCACCGCTCACGTCACCATCGGCGCCGACATAGCCCACTTTCACCCCGCGGCGGACGGCGCGGCGCTGGGCCAGACAACGCACACGGACTTCCGGCTACTCGCGGAGATGGTCAGACGCATGGACGGCGGCGGGGTCTACCTGAACGTCGGCTCGGCTGTCGTCCTCCCGGAGATTTTTCTCAAGGCCGTCACGCTCGTCCGCAACCTCGGGCACACTTTGAACGACCTGACGACCGCCAACTTAGACTTCATACAGTCCTACCGACCGCTGACGAACGTGGTGCGCCGCCCCGTCGCGGACGGCGCGGGCCAGGGCTACTCCATCACGGGTCATCACGAACTCACCATCCCACTGCTCGCCGCCTGCATCCTTCGCGGAGAAGTAGCCCGGCTGACTTTCTCACGCACGTCTTCCCTGGCTTCAAACTTCCCTGTTGACACTCAGACGATTCCCCGTTTATACTTTCCCATGAAAATGAAATCCATTTTCAATTAGCAAGACAAGAAATTTAAGCTCTTCAAATTTCGAACTACTCTTTACAAGGTCTTGGTAAAGACTGAGAGGCTCACGGCGGACTTTTGGCGAAGCAGCACGTGAGCCTCTCTGCCGACAACCCGTCCGGGCTGGCAGCGGCGTCCATTGTAGGCGTGCCAGCCGCGACTTTCAATGGATTAGAAAATGTCTGACACACCTTCACGGCGCGGGACTCGCTCTCTCTTCAAAGCTCTGCTCCCATCGCTCGCCGCAACTCTCTCAACTGAAACGAAGAGCACAGTCAAGAAAAATCGTAAGAAGACAAAGAAGAGATCGCGTCGCGGCCCCAAATACTTGGGTGGTGGCAATCGGGACGATGGGCGTCCTCGTGGCCTACACGGTCGGCGAGAGTCGCGCGGTGAAGCTCGCATACGCGCGTGGAATTCGCGACACTCCGGCAACTGTTCAACTACAGACTCAAGAGCAGCAAATCCGCTTCGACATTCCGCCCGACACTTTAGACACCGTGCTGGCTGCTTTTAAAACCGCGACCGGGTTGCAGGTCTCAGTGCCTAACGACGCGGTTCTCAACATCTCTTCTCCAGGCGTCTCCGGCCTTTACACAATCGAGCAGGCGCTCAAGCAACTGCTGGCTGGCACGGGCGTCAGCTACAACTTGATGACTCCGAAGACTGTGACGCTGGAAATTCAGGCACAGTCCGGGTCGGTTGAGGTGCGGGATGAGACCGGGCGCGTCTCGTCGCCGAAGTACACAGAGCCTTTGCGCGACATCCCGCAGACGATTACGGTCATCCCCAGCGAATTGATAGAGGATCAGGGCGCGACGACGTTGCGCGATGTGCTGCGCAATGTCCCCGGTCTGACCATGACGGCCGGCGAAGGCGGCACGCCCGCGGGCGACAATCTGACGCTGCGCGGCTTTAGCGCACGCAACGACGTGTTCGTTGACGGCGTGCGCGACATCAGTCCGCAATCCCGCGACCCCTTCAATCTGGCACAGGTCGAGGTGATAAAAGGGCCGTCGTCGGCTATCAGCGGGCGCGGCTCGGCGGGCGGCATAATCAATCTGGTCAGCAAGTCGCCAAGCCTCACGCGCCTTTACAGTGGCACGCTCAGCTTCGGCACGGACAGAACTAAGCGCGCCACCGCAGACATCAACCTGCCGCTCTCTGACAGCGTAGCCTTTCGCCTGAACTTACTGGCCCATGATTCCGGCGTGGCCGGGCGCGACGTGGTGGAGAATGAGCGTTGGGGCGTCGCCCCGTCGCTGGCGCTTGGGCTCGGCACGCCGACGCGCTATACCATCAGCTACTTCAAGCTCAAGCAGAACAACATCTCAGACTATGGTATCCCCTGGGTTCCGGTGACCAACAACGTGCTTGTTGCCTATCGTGACCGCCCCGCCCCTGTCCCGCGCAACACTTTCTACGGCCTCAAGGATAGGGACTTCGAGAAGCTGAACGCGGACATCGTCACTTTCAGGTTCGAGCACAATTTCAACGATAACTATTCTCTGCGGAACCAACTGCGCTACGGGCGCTCGACGCGCGACTCCATCGCCACGCCGCCGCGTTTCGCCAATAACAATTCGACCGTCATCAACCGCGAGCTGAGGTCGTGGATCACGGAAGACGGAATCTGGGACAACCAGACGGACCTGACCGCAAAGTTCAAGACCGGCAAGGTCGGACACTCCCTGGCCGCCGGGCTCGAACTCGCGCGCGAAACCAACATACGCCACCTGCGCACCGCCCCGAACATGCAGACCACGTTGCTCGACCCCGACCCGAACGACGTCTTCACGGGCGCGATCACGACGAGTCCCATCGTCGGAGACGTGACGGGGGAATCGCTGGCCCTCTACGCCTTCGACACGGCCAAGTTCAATGACCACTGGGAACTGACCGGAGGTTTGCGCTGGGACTACTTCGGCGTGAAGGGCGTTGACACTACCAACCTGCCGGTCTCAAGAGTTGACAGGATGCTCAGCGGGAGGCTCGGCCTGGTCTACAAGCCCGTGGAGCGCGGCAGCATTTACGCGTCCTTCGCGACGGCGCTCAACCCGTCTCTGGAGGGGCTTTCTTACTCGGTCGCCAACGTCAGGATTGACCCAGAGAAGACGCGCACCTATGAAGTCGGCAGCAAGTGGGATTTGCTGGGGGCGTGGCTGAGTCTTTCAGGGGCGCTGTTCCGCGTCGAAAAGAGCAACGCGCGCACGCCTGGGCTCCTCCCCGGAGACCCGCCGCAGGTGCTCGACGGCGAGCAACGCGTGGACGGCATCGAGTTG
This sequence comes from uncultured Acidobacteriota bacterium, assembly GCA_963711585.1. Classification (GTDB taxonomy): domain Bacteria; phylum Acidobacteriota; class Blastocatellia; order Pyrinomonadales; family Pyrinomonadaceae; genus QHXM01. The sequence continues at coordinate 976,727 of CAVQEU010000009.1, forward strand.
AGCGTCACGGGCAACATCAGCCGCAACCTGTCCGTCTTCGCCGGTTACTCGCTGCTCGCGAGCGAGATCGTGAAGTCGAATACACCGGCCGAGGTTGGCAAAAGAATTCAGAACACGCCGCGCAACTCGTTCAGCCTCTGGACGACCTACAGGCTCAGGAAGCTCGAACTCGGCGGCGGCGCGCGTTTCACTGACCGCCGCTTCGGCAATAACATCAACACTAGAATTGTCGGGCGCTACTGGCTGCTGGATGCGATGGCTTCGTATCCGCTGACGGATCACATAGACCTCCGGCTCAATCTCTATAACCTGACTGACGAATATTACTTCGACCGTCTGGGCGGCGGGCATCTCGTGCCGGGACCCGGCCGGTCTGCGATGCTGGGCGCGGGCTTCCGTTTCTAAGCCGAAGATGTGAGAGGACGATGCTGCTCCAAATCCCAGAGCTTCTGACCGCCGACGAGTTGGCAAAGTGCAGACAACTGCTGGAACAATCCGAATGGGTGGACGGGCGGGTCACGGCCGGACACCAGTCGGCGCAGGCCAAAGACAACATGCAACTGCCGGAGGATCATCCGGCGGCGCGGGAGATGGGCGAGCTGATTCTCGGCGCGCTCCAACGCAGCCAGTTGTTCATGGCCGCCGCGCTGCCGCTGAAGGTCTTCCCGCCGCTCTTCAATCGCTACGAGGGCGGTCAGTCGTTTGGCACACACGTTGACAACGCGATCCGCCAGGTGCCGGGCACGCCGCATCGCGTCCGCACGGACCTGGCGGCGACACTCTTTTTGAGCCAACCCGCCGAATACGACGGCGGCGAGTTGTTAGTTGACGATACCTACGGCGTACACGAGGTTAAGCTGCCGGCCGGAGCCTTGATTCTCTATCCGGCATCGAGCCTGCATCACGTCCGCCCTGTGACGCGCGGCACGCGCCTGGCATCTTTCTTCTGGATTCAGAGCATGGTGCGTGATGACGGCCGGCGCACGCTGCTGTTCGATCTGGACATGACGATCCAGGAACTCAACGAGGGCGCTCCCTCCCCTTCGCCCGCCGTGCGTCTCACAGGCATCTACCACAACTTGCTGCGTCAATGGGCCGACGTCTAAGCCATTCCCCCGCGCGCCGCCCATTCATCGAAACCTGGTAAACAGTCTGGAGCCATTACGCATGAAGCTGTTCCGCAAAGTTATCTTCTGGTGTCACCTCGTTGCGGGCGTTACTGCCGGGCTAATCATCCTGACGATGTGTGTGACCGGCGTGTTGCTGGCCTACGAGCGGCAGATCACTTATTGGGCCGACACGCGCGGCTATCAGGTTCAGCCGCCGTCGCCGGACGCAGCGCGTCAGGGCGTGGAAACGCTGCTCGCCAACGTGCGGGCAGTGCGGCCGGGCGCGACCGCCGTCACCTTGCGCGCGGACCCAACGGCCCCGGCAGAGGTCAGTTTCGGCCGCGAAGGGACTCTTTTCGTCAACCCCTACACAGGGGAAGTGCTGGGCGGTGGCTCGACCAGGGTCAGGTCTTTCTTTCGCTCAGTCACGGACTGGCACCGCTGGCTCGGGGCGTCGGGCGAAGGCACGGGCCGCAGCATCGGGCGGGCGTTCACGGGCGCGTCGAACTTCATATTTCTGTTCATCGTGGTCAGCGGCTTTTACCTGTGGTGGCCGCGAAAATGGAAGAAGCGTTTAGTCAGGAACGTGACATGGTTCAAGCGCGGGCTCACGAGCCGCGCACGAAATTTCAACTGGCACAATACCATCGGCTTCTGGGTGGCGATTCCGCTTTTCATCGTCGTCTTCTCGGGCGTCGTCATCTCCTACACGTGGGCGGGCAATCTCGTCTACCGCGTCTTCGGTGAAACGCCGCCCGCGCCGCGAAGCGCTCCCGGCCAGCCCCCCGCGAATTCTGGCCCACAGCAACGCGGCGGGCCGGAGCGACGTGACGCAGGTAAGCCTGAAGAAGTAGCGGCGGGCGGCCTTGACCGGCTGTGGACGCTCGCGGAGCAGCAGCAACCCGGCTGGCAGAGCATTAGTCTGCGGCTGCCCGCCGCGACGGAGCCGACCGCCGTTTTCACCATTGACCTCGGCAACGGCGGCCAACCCCAGAAACGGTCGCAGCTCACGCTGGACGTAAAGACGGGCGAGGTCGTGCGCTGGGAGCCGTTCTCAAGTCAAACGCCGGGCCGTCGCGCGCGCTCGTGGCTGCGGTTTGCCCACACGGGCGAGGCGGCGGGCATCGTCGGCCAGACCATAGCCGGACTCGTTTCCGCGGGCGGCGCGGTCCTCGTCTGGACCGGTCTGGCATTGGCCTGGCGTCGCTTCCGGCTGTGGCGCGCGAAAGGGACAAGAAACACTGCCTCCAACGGGGAGACGATCAGGCAGGATGAAGACTATCGCGGCGACAGCGTCTAGCCGGAATCTCTCAGTGTGGCTTCGGAGCTTGCGCTTATTGAAAGCGTGTGAGTTATAATCTGCGCTCGCTTAAATTAAGAATCGGATAAAGGGAAGGTCAGGGAGAAGCCAATGGAGTCAAAACAACTGGAACATTTTCGCAGCATCCTGCTTGAGCAATTGCGGCAGAACTCGGAGCGTGTGCGCACGGACCAGGCCGCGGTGCTCGAAGCCGCGGCGGACGACGGCGTCAAGGACAGCGTTGACATGTCGCTCCAGGACGTGAACCAGGAGCTGATGCTCAAGCTGGGCGATCGCGACTCGCAGACCGTGGCCGACATTGACGAAGCCCTCCGGAGAATTGACGAAGGCACCTACGGCCAGTGCGAGCGCTGCGGCAACCCCATTGACGAGCGCCGCCTCGAAGCCCTCCCGACCGCACGCTACGACGCCGCCTGCCAGACCGCCATCGAAGCCGCCAGCGGACAGAACAACCACTCAACTTTGTAAGGCAAGAGTCCTGACCCCTGCGGGGTCAGGATTTTTGTTCTTTACCTCTCGCCTTAAGCTTTTGGGTGCGACTTGTCGTAGACCTCTATTAGTTTTTCCATGGAGACGTGCGTGTAGATTTGCGTGGTGGAGAGGCGCGCGTGGCCGAGGAGTTCCTGTATGTCGCGTAGGTCCGCGCCGCTGTCGAGGAGGTGCGTGGCGAAGGAGTGGCGCAGGGCGTGCGGGCTGATGTCGTGTATGCCCGCGCAGATGCGTATGTATTTGTCCACCATCCGGCCGACGGAGCGCGTGGTGATGCGCGTGCCCTGGTAGTTCAGGAAAATGGCTTGCGAATCGCGCTCGCTCAAAGGTGCGTTCTGTAGGAAACCGTTGCGCACGGTGGTGAGGTAGTTGAGCACGGCGTGGAGCGCAGGGTCGCCGAAGGGGACGATGCGCTGTTTGCGCCGCTTGCCCGTCACGCGGACCAGTTTTTCGCGGAAGTCTATGTCGCCTATGTCCAGCTTCGTCAATTCGGAGACGCGGACGCCCGTGCCGTAAAGAAGCTCAAGGATGGCGCGGTCGCGTTTGCCCAAGTCCGTCTCCGTGTCGGGCGTCTCTATAAAGCGTATGGCGTCCTCGACGGAGAGATGCACGGGGAGCTTTTTTTCGAGGCGCGGCGTGGAGACGAGCTTCGCGGGGTTTAACTCGACGACGCCCTCGCGCACGAGGAACTGGAAGAAGGTGCGCAGCGCGGCGAGCTTCCTCGCGACCGAAGTCTTCTTCTTCTGCGCCGCGTGGAGCGAGGAGAGCCACTCGCGTATGGTGATGTGGTCTATCTGGTGCACGTCCACCTCGCGGCGCGAGCCTGTGGCGTCGGCCGGCGCGAGGTGGTCGTAGAACTGCATGAGGTCGCTCATGTAGTTGCGCAGGGTGTGCTCGCTGACGTTGCGCTCGTAACGCAGGTGCTCGAAGAACTGTGCCATTAGTTGTTCGATCATGTTTGCGTCTCGGGAAAGTTTCCTAATCGCTCACCGGCTGAGATTGAATCTGTATGTTATCACGCCCGTGACCTTGACGGGCCGGCCTGAGAGAATTGTTGGGGAAAAGCGCGCGCGACGCGCGGCCTCCACGGCCGACTGCCGCAGGGCCGGGTGGCCCTCGATGGCGCGAGCCTCAACCACCTTCCCCTCTTCGTCCAGCAAGACCTCCACAGTCACGGTGCCTGACGCGCGCTGGTTTTTGGCGCTCGGCGGATAATGCGGCGCGGGCAATTGGACGGCCTTGCCGTTCAAGACGCCGCCCGAGATCGGCCTGGACGGAGTCGTCGCGGGCGGGTCCGCTGAAGAAGATGATGACGAGGCGGCGGGCGCTGGCGCGGTGCCGGAAGATGAAGGGGCAGTGTCCGGGGCCGGTTGCGGCGCAGGCTTCTGCGGCTGCGGCTCGCTTCTTCTGACTGCCGGCTCGCTACGCCTCACGACCGGGGCCGTAGTCTTGACCGGAGTTGCGACCGCTTCGACCTGCTCCGTCCCGTCCTCCATCTCCGAAGGGCCTTTGCGCTTACTCCGCGCGGGGACGGCGACCCGCCTCTCCGTCTGATTGATGTTCGAGGCGAGGGCGGCAGTGTTGTTCACTTCGCGCGTGGGCTGGTTGCCTGCGTCGGCGATTGGCTGCGTCTGTACCGCGGGCGGAAGCTGGTTGTAGCTGAAGCGCTCGTTGGTGCGGCGCGGGTAGTAGCCGCGGCGCGCGCGCACGCGCATGTTCGGGCGCGTCTGGACGCGCACAGAGAGCGTGCGGAAGCGTCCGTCGTTGCGCTCGTCCGTGGGGTAATAGCTCAGTATGTACTGCTGCGAGAGGTCGGCGGAGATTTGTGTGAACGCCCTGTCGAGGTCGCTCGCCTGCAAGGGCGTGTAGACGGCCCCGCCCGTGTGCATCGCCAAGTCCTGCATGCGGCGTTCGGCCGCGAGCGCCCGCAAGTTCGCGTTGGTCTGCTCGCCCGTCAGCATGATGTACTCGATCTGCTTGGTCTGCACGGCGTAGACCTGGCAGTCCGCGGCCAGCGTCTTTCTGAGCATCTCGTCGAAATCCATGTTCGAGAGCGTGTCTTCGCCGTCCGAGACGATGATGATGACTTTGCGCCCCGAATACGGGCGCAGGTAGTTCGCGGCCTCGGCGATGGCGTCGAGCAGGCGGGTCGCGCCTTCGGGCTTGCCGAAGTGCTGCACGGTTTTGACGAGCGCCGGGACGTTGTTGGTCAGGGGCTGCACGAGGACCACGTCTGTCGAGACGCTGTAGATGGCCGCGCGGTCAATCGGGCGTATGACGCTGCGGAAGAATTTGACGGCGGCCTGCTTCTCGAACTCGCGCGCGGCCGACAGGCTCTGGCTGTTGTCGAAGAGCAGGGCCAAATTCACAGGCACTTCGGCGCGGCTGATTTCCGTGATCGGGCGCGGCTGGCCGTCAACGCGCAGCTCGAAATCTTCGAGCGCGAGGTCCGTGACCGCGCGCCCCTGCGGGTCAACGACAGAGGCCGGTACGGTGACGAGGTTCGAGGTGACGCGGACGACATCTTCCACGTCTATCTCTTCGCCCGCGGCCGTGTCGGGGGCTACGGCTGCGGCGGGCGTCGGCGTCGGGCGCGGCGCGGGCGGGGCTTCGTCCAAGACGACGGTCCCGGGCGGCAGGCGCAAAGCGGGCGTGGGCCTGGGCTGCGGCGTGCCGCCGGTCGTCCCGACTCGTTTGGGGCGCGTCGTCCCGGTCGTCGCGGGCTTACTCCCCGGCTGCTGCTTGTTGCGCCCGGACTGCGCGTGAGAAGTCGCGGGGGCGAGTAGAAAGACCAGGGCGAGCATCGCGCCGAAGAATAATGCCGGGACCAGAGCGGGGCGCGCGATTGCCGCGCGCGCACGCACAGGCCCGCGGGGTCCGGGGGCGTTAACAGCCGTTCGTGAATTGTTCGAAGCCAGGTATTTCACAGCCCTTCCCCGTCTAAACCTTGTTAGAGAATTCACCTCAAAACAACTCCAACACTTTTGTTAATCGTGATGCCCCGAATTTGGCTTTGTCGCAGGCCGGGTAAAACACTCTGATGTCGTAAGACTTGCTCAGGTTGCGATTCGCAGGAGACGAAAAACCAACTCTCTGCCGCGAAGAATAACACGCGCGGCCGCGCGGACGGAATCTGTAAGAGCTTGTCTGAAAGCCCAAACTCAACCCTTTGCGTCTTACGTCTAACTGCGTCTCGCTGGAGGCGCAAAAGTAACTAAAGGCGCAAAGGGTTGAGCGCTGCTTGAGTTTTCAAACGTGTCTAAATTCAGCCGCCAAACTCATTTAATGGAAGCCAACACGCGTTTGATTAACTCGTCCAGATTCTCATCGTGCCAGCGCCAGACGATTACGAGGTCGTGCTCGGGGTCAACCCAGATCGCGTTGGAGCCGTAGCCGAGCGCGGCGAAACTTGACTCGGGCGCGCTCGGCCACTGCTTGCGAGCCGTGTTCAGCCACCACAGGTAACCGTAATCGAGCGGGGAAACGCTCGGAGTCGTCGCCATCCTCACCCAATTTTCCGAGACGACCTGTTTGCCTTCCCACTTTCCTTTTCGCAGGAAAAGGTAGCCGAAGCGCGCCTCGTCGCGCGTATTGATCCACAGCCCGCCGCCCCAGCGCGTGCCGCCGCCGACGCTCTTCACCTTCTTCCCGTCAATCGTCACGTCCGAGTTGTCATAGCCGTGATACTGCCAGGCGTCGGTCGCGCCGATTTTGTCCATCACCTCTTGTTTTAAGACCTGCGGCAGAGGCTTTCGCCAGACGCGCAGCAGCGACAACGAAAAGCGGTTGATGCGCACATCGTTGTATTCCCAATGTGTGCCAGGCTCTTTGATTGCCCTGGGCTCGCGCTTTCCTTTGCCGAACTGTTCGACGCCTATGAAGTCGCTCGGCTTGCCCCACATGGTGCCTTCCCACTCGCTCGTCTGGTGCGCGTGCTGCTCCCACGTCACCTTCGCGTTATGCGATGAGTCGTACCCGCCGTCCTTGACGTAGCCGCGCACGGGGTCGTTGATGCTCTTAATCAACCCGCGGTCGAGGGCCAGCCCGAGCAGCGTGGAGAGAAAACTCTTGGCGACGCTGTAGGTGGGCTCAGCTTTTTGCGTGTCGCCCCATTCGGCGACGATGTAGCCGTGGCGCAGGATGAGGCCGTTGGTTCCACCGCGCGCTTTGGGAATCGGGCCGAGCAGCGCGCCGAAGGTTTCCACCTGCGTCGAAAAGTCTCTAGGGATTTTGCTCTCGTGCGATTTGGCGTAAGCGACCGCCGCATCCAGGAGGGCGCTGTCCATCCCGACCTCTTCGGGCCGCCTGCGCTGCCAGTCGTCGCCGCGCGGAGGGTAATAGATACCCTGCTTCGCGGCCCCGCCCTTTTGGGCCACCTGCGCGGACGCGTTCCGGGACGAAGTGAAGTCGCACGGCTGGCACAGAATGATTAAGAGAAGCGCGATTGCCGTTTTACGCATCATCAATAATTCTTTCGGCTGATTCGGTGTTTGTCAGGCAGCGCCGGATAAGGAGTGTTCCAGTGTCGGAAGCCAGGCGTCCCACTCTTTCAACGCCAACTCGACCTGCAACTGCCTGCGCTCCTGCTTGCGGCGGACGCGCCGCCTGTGCTCTTCCGCGAGCGGCTCAAGCAGGGCGAAGGTGATGTTGGCAGGTTGATAGGTTTTCGGGTCCGCGCCTGAGACGTAGCGCGCGAGCGCGCCCGTCGCGCTCTTTTGCGGTGCGACCAACAGTTCGAGCCCTCGCGCGAGCCGCGCGGCGTTCAGGCCCGCCAGCCAGCCCGACGCGACCGATTCGACGTAACCCTCTACGCCCGTGATCTGACCCGCGAAAAAGAGCGAAGCGTGTGTCCGAGCCTGAAGCGTCGGGTCCAGGAAACGCGGCGCGCAGATGTAAGTATTACGATGAATCTGCCCGTACTGCAAGAACTCCGCCTCTTCCAGACCCGGAATCAAACGGAGCACGCGCGCCTGCTCTCCAAACCTGAGGTGATTCTGAAAACCGACGAGGCTGTACGCGTCGGCCAGCACATTCTCCTGTCGAAGCTGGACGGCCGCGTATGGCTGCTTTCCGTCGCGCGGGTCGCGCAAGCCCACGGGCTTCATAGGCCCGAAGCGCAGAGTGTCCACGCCGCGCCGGGCCAATTCCTCAATCGGCAGACACGCCTCGAACCAACGCGTCTCCTCGAACCTTTGAAGCGGGACACTCTTCGCGCCGACAAGCTCCCCGTAAAAGCGCGCGTACTCGTCCTCATTAAACGGGCAGTTCAAATAATCATCCCCGCCCTTGTCGTACCGCGCCGCGCGGAAGGCTACTTCCCTGTTCACCGTATCGGCCGCGACAATCGGCGCAATAGCATCATAAAAATATAGCTGGTCGTCGCCCGTCACCTTCATAATCGCGTTGGTCAGCGCCTCCGAAGTGAGCGGCCCCGTCGCGATGACCGTGATCGCGTCCGCAGGGATTTCCGTCACCTCCTCCCGCACGACTTCGATATTCGGGTGCGCCTCAATCCGCTCCGTCAGAAACTCCGCGAACTTGTGCCTATCAACCGCCAGCGCCGCCCCCGCCGGAACCCTCGTCGCCGCCGCCGCCTCCATCACAATTGACCCGCCCCGCCGCAACTCCTCCTTCAGCAGATACGGCGCAGTCCCCGGCTCGTCCGACTTCAACGAATTCGAGCAAACAATCTCACCCAACTTATCCGTCCGATGCGCCGGCGTCTGCCTCACCGGCCGCATCTCATACAACCTCACACGCGCCCCCACCCGCGCCGCCTGCCACGCCGCCTCCACCCCCGCGAACCCGCCGCCGATGACGATCACTTCATGCATACGTTCGATTTTCGGCAGACATAATACCCGGCAGCGGCAGCATTAGAAAACTGAGGTGGGCAACGAAAGGACGCGAAAACAAGGCTTTGCTTAACAATAAGCTCTTGCCCAACAATTTAGATTCTGGCCTGATAATTACTTCCGGCGGGCAGGCAGCTTCGCAGTGGTAAATCCATCTCATCATCCACGAGCACGTCCATCCATACGTTAGCGGCTCGCGCGTACAGCAAGATAATCAGCAAGGGCGGCTCGCGCTTGCCCGTCTCAAACTCAGAAATGCGGTAAGCATCAATGCAAATCTTCGGCCCAGCTAACTGCATTCAGCATTTGATCTGAGACAGCCCTAAAGCCCTCCCGAATCTGGCGCAGCTTTTCGGCCAGACGCTCCTGCCTGAGATCGCAGCGGGTATGTGCCCATCAGGAGTCACCCACCTGACAGGCCGAATAGCAGCATTTCCGGCTTGCCATTACTGGCAATATGCCAGTAATATGCGCTCGCTACAAGTTGTTCGCCGTGAGAATCCTTTTCTTCTCAACGGCGATGCTCATTCACTCCCTTGAGGTTCTGAGGCGTCGCATGTAGCCGTCGCTGAATTTTCAAACAGACCGCGTGCAATATAGCACGCCTTTCCTTACACGCCTATGCGAAAAGACAAAGACTGGAATATTCCTCAAAAGTCACCCTCGGCAGCGGCCTAGTTCGTGGCCGCGGTTCCTTCCCCAGTCTTGCAGGCGATGAACGCCAGACCGGCGGCGACCTTCTCACCTTCCGGCGCGTTGTTTGAAAGAGTTCGTAGTTCAAGAGCCTCATCTATGCGCCAGTGGAAAACGTCCCCATAAGAAGCCGGACAGGAAACGCCGCTAACGGTCTTGCACGTCCGCTTCGGAGGGTGAGAGGCGGGCTGTGCGGAGAGGCCGCCGCGTGTAGCCGCTTACCTGAGAGTGCGCGCGGCGGTCTTGCTTTCACTGTAAGGAGTATAATGAGCCGGTGGCTTTTGGCCGTTAGTTCCTTACGACTAGCCTTATATCAAGTAGATAATCACCGAAAAACAAATTTGGATCATATTCCGAAGACCTTTACTTTGCGGTCGCCTCGAAAGTGCCCGAGCTAATAACGCCGGCGAAGCCGCTGTAGCTCCAGGTGCCTTTGTAGCGTTTGCCTTCGACCTTGCCGCGCAGGTTGACGTTGTCGTCGTTCATGTTCGGGTTGAGGTTGAGGGCGACTTCGGTGCCGTGGACACTGCCGACGAGGCCGCCTGAGCCGACCTGTGGGCCAATTCTCTGAGGCTCGCCGATTTGCTTTAGCTCCCAGTCGCCTTTGAGTTCGTCGCCGTTGCGCGAAATGATGGACAGTCGCCCTTCGACGACCTTGGCGCCGCCTTCATCGTAACCGACGTATTGGTACTCGCCCAGCGGAAAGGTCTTGGGCGGCGACGGTGCGTTAGTATTCTTCTTCCCCGAACAATCCAGCGCGTAGAAGCCCAGCATGAAGACCAGGGAGTAAATCATCAAGACTTTCATAAGTTCTCCTCGGAGCGCGATCAGCCGTCGCGAGTAAGATGGTGGAAGTTAACCGCCCTTGCGTTATGACTAATGCTTCCCAGCGGCAGCTTGACGGTGTGTGTAACTTCGCCCCTCCCGCCCGTGGCGTGTAAGAACTGTTCTATGTTATCGAATTCTCGCTCAAGCAGGAACAGCGCGTTCCGGCTCTCCTGCGCCTGCGACTCGGCCAGAAGCGAGCGGGCCAACTGCATGTCGTCGGCCGCCAGCCATCTTAACTTCCTCTCGACGTATCCGGGCAGTTGGGCCGTGTAAGACTTGTTGACGATCTCTTCGACCAGCGGGGCCACGTCCTCTCGCCAACTGCGCGTGTCCACCGTGAGCTGATAATCGTCCCTGGAACAATACTCATGTCTTAACTTTCTCAAGACCTCGCACTTCAAGTCAAAGCTCATCACGCTCGGCAGGTGCACCAGGAAGCGGTTGAACGTCTGCCTGTTCGGGCGGACCTCGCCCGCCTTCCACTTATTGTAAGTCCTCTGCGCGTACCTCGCGGCCTCCGCGCCGAACTCCCGCATGTAGAGCGTGAACAAATCTTCCAGAGCTTTCTGCTCAAGGTTCAACATCACCTTGACCATGTCGGCGTCAGGCCGGCGGTGGATGATTGGCTTCTCTTTGCTGCGCTTGCCGAAGAAGTTTGCCAACATGAACGACAGGACGAGCGCCGCCAACATGAAGAGAAACAAATTTACTAATTCGCCCGCCATCATTCGGTGAATTATATCATCGCCGCTTCGTCAGCTTATCTCAGTCCCAAACTGTCCACGATCAGACGGGCCGCGTCAGGCGCGGTGAGTTCGGTAGTCTCTATCACCAACCGTTCGGCCGGAATCCCCGGGTCAACGAACGCGCCGGCCTGGCTCAACTCGCGAAACTGCTCGACGGAAGTCAGCTTCCCGAATCTCTCGCGCGATGAATCCGTGATTCGCTTCTCCAACTCTTCGACCGAACACTTCAGCTCGACGAAGAGAATTGTGCCACCATCCTCTTCAACGATCTTTCTGACTTCACCGATAAAGCGGTCACTGACGCTGCGGTCATAGGCGAAAGTGAAGATTAAACCGTCCAGCCGGGCCGCGACCGCCTGAGAGAACATCGCGAGCCAGACCTTTTCTCTCAGCTCGACGAACGGCCGGCTGCCGAACTCAAAAACGGACCCGACCAGGTCAACGGCCAGGTGATTATGGAAGACCGGGAAGCCCGTTAACTGTGCCAATTCGCGCGCGACCGTCAGCTTGCCGACGCCCGGCAGACCGTGTAGGAAGATTAGCTTCATCGTGTTTACTGTATGAATCGTGGGCCGACGCACGCTTACCGGTTAGGCGGCGCCGGGGTGTTCGCCGCGGGCTCGCCGAGCTTGTAGTCGCTGGCTTCGGTGTCGAAGCGGCGGTAGTCGCTGAACTCGCGGGTCTCATTTGCCTCGACGCCTTTGAAGAAGAAGATTTTAAGGGCGACGTTGACCTGTATGAAGCGCGGCAGCCACACGCCGTCAGCCATGCGCGTCTGCTCGAAGACGAACGCGGAGCCGGGGCGGACGGAGGCCACGAGCCCGCCCGCGACCTTGTAGCTCTCCGCGAGCTTTGCTTCCAGCCGAATGACGGTCTTGTCAACGGGGTCAATCCACGCCACGCCGGAGAGCTTGGAGACGATGCTCTCGGCCGTGCCGTTCGGCTTGAAGCCGGGGCGCGGGCGGAAGTCGAAGACGACGGCCTCGCGGCCACTCATGCGCTCACGGCGCGGGCTGACGAACTCGCACGCGCGCAGAAAGATTGTAATCCCCACTTCATCGTCGTCGTCCGTTTTCTTCCCGGCCTTCCCTTCACTCTCGTCCTCCCTCTTTTTCTGCTCCCTCTTCTCGCGCTCGCTTTCGTACTTCTCGACCGTCTCCGCGATCTTCTTGTCTTGCTTCGCGGCGCGCTCGGCCGAGAGCGGAACGCCGTCCTCGCTAATCAGCTTGTAAATCGTGCCGCCCCCTTGCAGGGGGTAGATTTCGTGTACGGTGACCTTCTCCTTTTTCAACTCGCCCTTGTCGTTGATCTCGCGCTCGGTCCTCTTCTCCGTGAACGCATAGTTCGAGACGCGCTCGTCAATCTCCTTCTGATTCGCCTCGACCTCGCGCAGAAGTCCTGGGATGTCCAGAGCCTCCTCGGCCGCCGGCGGGTCGAACAGGGCGTCGCTCAGGCCCGTGTTGTAGCTGACAGACCGCAAGACCAGGGCCGTGTCGGATTGGTCTTCGGCGGGCGTGAGCACCTTGCGGTGCGGCTCAAGCACGCCGTCGCGTTCTGCGCGATAGTCGCTGAGGAGTTCGCCTTTCCCTGTGGTCCGGTCTTCGGTCTTCAAAAGCAGTTTGCTCGTCGCGCCGAACCAGTAGCGCAGCCGCGCGCCCCTCTTGGTCGAGAACTCGACGACGAAAGCCGGCTCGCCCATCGTCTCGTCGAAAGCGACCGTGCGCGCCAGCACGTTCAGTTTCTTGTAATCAACGAGGCGGCTGGCGTCGAGCGCGGCTGCCAACCGGTTCGCGTCTGCTTCCGCGCCCGTCAGTGTCCGCACGCCTTTGTCCCGCGAGCGCCACCAGGCGGAGCGCGCACTGACGGCGGCGATGCCGTCGCCTTCGCCGTGCATGCCCTCTGGCAGCTCTATCTCATGGCGCGTGGAGACGGGCGCTTTCACAAACTCTCGCGCGCCGCCTGTGGGGTTCCCTTTGAGTTGAACTTCCCACACGTAGGTCGCGTCTTTAATCGCGGCCTGCCGCTTCTTGCCGCCCGTCGCTTTCAGGTAATCGCCGACGATCTTTTCGGGCGACGGCAATTTCCGCGGGCGCGAAGCGTTGTTCTTTTTCTGCGCACGGACGGACGTAAACGCGGCGAGCAGGATTAGACAGGTGAGCCAGACGACGAGGCATCTACGCGCGTGTAGAGAGCAGACTTTTTTCAGACCGAAGGGGAAACGATTTTTCATGATAGCAGTGAGCAGGAAACGGGACCGCCGGGGAGAGCAAGACAATAAACGCGCGCATTGTAACCTATGTTCAGCCACGCCGGAACCGCAGGCGCTCGCGGGCTGAAGATACGCGGACGCGGCGAGAAAGGTTTCCATAACCCCTCTTCGCCGCGTCTCATTACTGCCCACTGCCTACTGCCTGCTGCCTACTGTTTTTCGGTCGTACCTGAACTGTCAGGAGGCTGCGGCACGTCCGCGTCCATCGCCGCCGCCGACTCCTGTTCGGCTTCGAGTTCGTTCTCCTCGTTGTCTCTGGCCTGATCGCCTTCTGCTACGCCCTCCGGCCGTTGATTCTCATCCACATTCTTAGTCTGCTCTGGCATTAATTCCGACCTCCTTGCAACGTCTCCACACGGGCCGCGCGTCTACCGGCCGCGCCCGCCACCCCTCTTTGCGCCACTCTTTCCTGCACCACTCTTTTTTGCGACGCCCTTCCTGGCCGCACTCTTCTTCGCGCCGCCTTTCCTGGCCGCGCCCTTTTTAACGCCGGACTTTTTCGCAACCGCTTTGCGCGGTGCTGACGATTTACTAGCCTTCTTCGCGGCCTTCTTCGCGCCGCCGGACGCGCTTTTTTTGGCGACACCTTTCTTCTTCCCGGCCCCGCCTTTGCGCGCCGCACTCCGCGGAGACGCTTTTCCTTCGCGTTTCTCTTTTTTACGTAGATTCTCTTGGGCCTTCTGATGCGCCTCTTCCATCAACTGCGCGACGCGCTCGGCCTCACTCTGCGGCTGCTCGCCGCCGCCCGCGCCCGCGGTCTGCTCCTCTCCCCGCTGCTCGAAACGATTCCGCTCCTCCTCCGCGAATTCCCTCTGGCCCTGTTGAAAATCGAACTCGTTAATCACCCCGCCGCGGACCTCAAAACGGTCCTTGAGCTTCCCCAGGTTCTTCGTTTTCGGCATCCTCTCTTCCTCCCTAGTGTCCGGCGCGCACCCGCTTGACAGCACGCGCAGCGCGTCCGTATATTGTGCCTTCACAGAGCTAGCCACCTTAGCTCAGTTGGTAGAGCGACGGTTTCGTAAACCGTAGGTCGGCGGTTCAACTCCGCCAGGTGGCTCCAAATTTTAATTGCCGTATAGCTGTCGCTCAGTTATACGGCAATCTTCTTTGAGCTTCAATCTTCAACCAGCCATTTTTTATATCCGAATTGTTGAATCGTGTGCTTCTGGTGATGGTTGGCACACAACACACGACACTTTGCGACTTCCTCTTGTAAGCTTTTGAGGCTGAACGTTGCGTGCGCCATGGTGCTTACGTGATTGCGCTTTTCATCGGGGTTCAGGTGATCGAACACGAGCATGTCGGGGTCGTTGACGGTGCAGCCTTCCCACTCGCACTGTCTTGTCTTAAGAAAATTGTGAAGCCACACTCTGTTTCTATGAGTATTCGCTTTATTGCGCTCATAATTTCGGCGCGGATACTTTTTATAATGCTCTCGGTCAATAGTTCTTTTGCACGAGGCACAGTACGGCTGAAGTCCATCGCGGTTGCGTGAATATTTATGAAACTCGCTCGTATCTTTGAATAACTTGCAGCGATAACACTGCTTCATCACGCCGGTCTGAGGCACAATACGAGCTTTCGTCATGATTGGGACTCCTTGCGGGTGGGGTTTGAAGTGTATCAGATAAAGCTTTTGATAGAATCAAAATTTCTATGAGCGAAGAAACAACCCAACCGGACACCCCCTCGCCGAACGCCGAAGAGAGACGGCTGCACGAGTCGCGCACACGCGCGGCGCACTGGAAGCGGTGGGGGCCGTACTTGAGCGAGCGTGCCTGGGGAACCGTGCGCGAGGATTACTCGGCGAACGGCTCGGCCTGGGACTATTTCCCGCACGACCACGCGCGCTCGCGCGCCTACCGCTGGAACGAGGACGGGCTGGCGGGCATCTGCGACCGTCATCAGCAAATCTGCTTCGCACTCGCCCTCTGGAACGGGCGCGATCCCATCTTGAAAGAGAGGCTGTTCGGGCTGACGGGGCCGGAAGGCAGTCATGGCGAGGACGTGAAGGAGTATTACTTCTATCTGGACTCGACGCCGACGCACTCGTACATGAAATATCTGTACAAGTACCCGCAAGCGGAGTTCCCCTATACACGAATCCTCGAAGAGAATCGCCGCCGGGACAAGCGACAGCCCGAATACGAATTGCTCGACACGGGAGTGTTCGACGACGACAGGTACTTTGATGTCTTCGTCGAGTACGCGAAGGCTGACGTGGAAGACATCCTCGTCCAGATCAGCGTCGTCAACCGCGGGCCTGAGGCGGCCGAGCTTCACCTGCTGCCGACCATCTGGTTCCACAACCGCTGGTCATGGGGCTACGACAATCCGCGCCCGGAGTTGCGGCGGAGGCCGGTTGATGCGGAGGACGAGAAGAGTTTCGCGCTGATAGAACTCAAGCACGAAACTATTGGCCGCCGCCTGCTCTACTGCGAGGGCTCGCCGGAACTGCTCTTCACGGAGAACGAGACAAACAATCGCAGGCTCTTCGGGGCCGCCAACCGCTCGCCCTACGTGAAGGACGCCTTTCACGAGTACGTCATAGGCGGGCGCGCCGAGGCCGTCAACCCCGAACAGAAGGGGACGAAAGCGGCGGCGCTATACGTCGTGAATGTCGAACCGGGCGAGAACGTCAATGTGCGCCTGCGACTCTCGAACAAAGAGATAATCGCGCGCCCCTTCGGTGAAGAATTCGAGCGTGTTTTCGCTGAACGAAAACAAGAGGCGGACGAGTTCTACGCGGGCGTCATCCCGCCGGACTTGAGCGAGGACGCGCAAAACGTCATGCGGCAGTCCTTCGCGGGGCTCCTCTGGTCGAAACAGTATTACCACTACATCGTGGAGCAGTGGCTCAAGGGCGACCCGGCTCAACCCACGCCGCCCCCGCAAAGATGGAACGGCCGCAACCACGATTGGAGACACCTCTATAACGCGGACGTGATCTCGATGCCCGACAAGTGGGAGTATCCCTGGTACGCCGCCTGGGATTTGGCTTTTCATTGCGTCCCGCTCGCCCTCGTTGACCCTGACTTCGCGAAAGAGCAACTCGTGCTGATGCTCAGCGAGTGGTACATGCATCCGAACGGCCAACTCCCCGCTTACGAATGGGCGCTCGGCGATGTCAACCCGCCCGTCCACGCGTGGGCCGCGTGGCGCGTCTACAGGACGGAGAAGCAGACGCGCGGGCGCGGCGACAGGATTTTTTTGGAAAAAGTTTTTCATAAGCTGCTGCTCAACTTCACCTGGTGGGTCAATCGCAAGGACGTAGAGGGGAACAACATCTTCGAGGGCGGCTTCCTCGGCCTAGACAACATAGGCGTCTTCGACCGCAGCTCGCAGCTTCCCGACGGGAGCTTCATCGAACAATCGGACGGGACGAGCTGGATGGCAATGTACACGCTGAACCTCCTGGCGATTGCCCTTGAACTTGCGAGCGAAGACCGCGCTTACGAGGACGTGGCAAGTAAGTTCTGGGAGCACTTCATCTTCATTGCGCACGCGATGAACAACATGGGCCGCGACAACGTGGAGTTGTGGGACGAAACCGACGGCTTCTACTACGACGTGCTGCATACGCGCGAAGGGCAGCACATCCCGCTGCGCGTGCATTCGATGGTCGGGCTGATTCCGCTCTTCGCGGTGGAGACGCTGGAGCCGGAGATGCTGGAAAACCTGCCGGGCTTCCGGCGGCGACTGGAGTGGTTCATCAACAACCGCCCAGACCTGACGGGCAACGTCGCCAGCATGGAGACGCCGGGGCGCAAGCAGCGCCGCCTGCTCTCTGTCGTCAACCAGGAGCGGCTGCGGCGCGTGCTCTCTCTGATGCTCGACGAGCGTGAGTTTCTGTCGCCCTACGGCGTGCGCGCCCTCTCGCGTTTTCACAGCCAGCACCCGTACGTGCTCAGGCTGGGTGGGCGCGAGTACCGCGTGGATTACGAGCCGGGCGATTCGGCGACGGAGCTTTTCGGCGGCAACTCGAACTGGCGCGGCCCGGTCTGGTTCCCGGTCAACTATCTGCTCATCGAATCGCTACGAAAATTCTACCGCTACTTCGGCGACGAATTTCTGATCGAATGCCCGACCGGCTCCGGGAGAATGATGAACCTGCTCGAAGTCGCCGCCGAAATCTCGCGCCGGCTGTCGCACCTCTTCCTGCGCGACGGCGCGGGCCGCAGACCCACCTATGGCACGACGGAGAAGTTTCAGACCGACCCACACTGGCGCGACCTCATACTCTTCTACGAATACTTTCACGGCGAGACAGGCTCCGGCCTGGGGGCCAGCCACCAGACCGGCTGGACCGGCCTCGTGGCGAAACTGCTGCATCAGAGCGGGGAGTGAGACGGGACGCGGAGACGCGGAGACGCGGAGACGCGGCGAAAGAAAAGAACTGCCGACGCAGCTTTCTTTCTTTTTCGCCGCGTCTCCGCGTCTCCGCGTCTCCGCGTCATTCCTTACGCACTTACGGCTGCGCCCGTGGTCGGCTCGGCGGCTTCGGGCTCTTTGCCTGTGCGGGCGTGGTAGAGGTCCGCGAGGCGCTGTTCCTGCTTGGAGAGTTCTTCCTCCATCTGCTCGAAGATGACGGCGGTCGTGGGGTCCGTCAGCGTGTTGAGCAGGTTGTTCGTGTCAACGACGCCGGTCTGCATGTCTCCGAGCGCGCGGCGCAGGATGCTCAAGTCGTTGCTCGACTGCAACCAACTCTTGAGCGTCGCCCACGCGCCGCTGCCCGCGGCCTGAAAACTCTCCTTCTCGCCGAGTTCCCCGAGCCGCGCTTCAAGCTGTGCGATGTGCGCCTGCTTGGACTCGCGTATCTCGTCGAGCAGCGAGCGTAGCCCCGCGTCGGTCGCCTTCTCCGCGTAATGCTCGAAAGCGGTCACGGCGTAGCGCTCGCCGCGAATCGCCGTGTTGACGGCGTCCACGATCTCGCTTTTAGACGACCCGCCCCACTCTTCCGCGAGCGTCAACCAGTCCGCCTTAATGTTCGCCGGGTCGGGCAGCTCTTTGCCTTCGACGCTCAGGCCCAGGCGGCGCAGGATGGCCGCGGTAAAAATTGGCACATCGGACGGGCGGCGCGAGGTGATGAGATTGCCCTCGCTGACGAGCGGTTCGTTGACGTAGTCCGCCCCGGCGTTCTGCATGTCTTTGCGTATGGCGCGAAAGCCGGTCGCGCGTTTGCCTTTCAACAAATCGCCTTCGATAAGAACCTGCGGCCCGTGGCAGACGGCGGCGACGAGAAGACCTGCGTTGACGGCGTCTTCGACGAAGCGGACCGTCTTCATGTTGGTGCGCATCGTGTCCGGGGCCATGCCGCCCGGAATGACGACCGCGTCGAAATCGTTCGCGCGCGCCTCGGTCGTCGTCCCGTCCGGCTCGATTGAAGCCTTGCCCTGTTTGCCCTGGTAGGTCTCGTTCATACGCGAGCCGAGGATTGTCACCTCTGCCCCCGCGGCCTTCAGCGCGTTGTACGGAATCTGGAATTCAGAATCCTCGAAATTCTTCTCGACGAGAATGGCGACTCTCTTCTGTCCTGTGGTCATGACGAATCTTTCTCCTTACTGAAAATGGACGGCTTTCGTGCCGGTATCAAGACACATCTATGCACAGGTGCGAAGTTGGCAAGGGACATGCCAGAGCCGTGTCTGCGGAAAGAGGATGAAAATCGCGTGAGGCGGTTCGACGACGCCGCGCAAAGCCGTACAGACGCGCGGCGGATTCGTTCGGAAACAGTAACAGTGCGGACGTTGTTTGTGAGCTTACTCGGTGCCGCCGAGAGCGCCGTAGAAGGCGTAATCCGCGCGCGGCCCCGTGATGTCCAGTCGCCAGTGCATGAAGTCTGACGAGGACAGGCAATTGTTGCCGCGTCCCTGCAAGATGAGGTGGAATTTTGTGCCACGGACGATGCTCTTGCGGAACATCCCGTTCCCGCGAACCGTCCCGTTAAAGCGCCACTCCTTGTAAAGAATTGGCCCGGCGCTCCCCTCCGGGTAATCGTGCATATCCGCGCCGAACGTGGTCGCCACCTGCGGCAACGCGAGCACGAGCGAGCCGGTCTCGCCGCGCTCTCCCTTGAACGTCAGCGTCAGATTCAGCGCACGGCCAAAGGAGTCAGAGAGCTTGAAGGATTCGTACTGCGCCGGCAGCCCCTTCGTCCCCTCGAAACCGGCGGCGGTCGTGTAGAGCTTCGCGGTCGCGTCGAACTTCACGCTGCGCAACTCCGCCACCTCGTAGCTCTCCAGCTTCCCCGTATTCTCGAACCACTCGCCAGGCTCCGCGCAGCAGGCGCACAAGAAGCCGCCCGCAAAGGACGCGCGCGGCGCGGGGGCCGCGAGCAGGCCGAAGAGCAGGAGAAGGATGACGACGAATTTAACGGTGCGGGACGGGGAAAAGACTTTGGCCTTGTTCATCTAAGCTCTATTTTCTCTCTACCAAATCACGAAGAAGTCGGGCGGAGGAGGCCGCGGAAGATGCCCTGCACGTGGACCTGCGTGGCGGGCAGACGTATCGGCGCGAGCTGCGAGTTGGCGGGCCTGAGCTCGACCTCTGTGCCAAAACGGAAGAGGCGTTTCAGGGTGGCGCGTGCGCCGTCCACGAGCGCGACGACGATCTCCCCGTCGCGCGCCTCCGTGCGGTTCTCTATCAACGCGATGTCGCCGTCGCAGATGTGCTCGTCAATCATGGAGTCGCCCGTCACGCGCAGCGCGTAGACGCGCTCGGGCCGGACGCGGCCCAGTAGAAAGCGCGGGACGATGATCGGCTCTGCGTCCTGAACGGCGTCAATCGGAGCCCCGGCGGCGATGCGGCCCAGGAGCGGCAGTTCGCAGACGGCGTCCGAGGGCGCGTCCTCGACCTTGACTGAAAGATTGAACTGCCCGTCCTCGCTGCGACGCGAGAGCAGGCCGCGGCTTTCGAGCGCGGCGATGTGTTTGGCGATGGTCGCCTTCGAAGAGACGTTGAAGAAGCGCGCGATCTGCGCGTAGGAAGGCTCGTAGCCGTGACGCTCGATGAAGCGCGTGATGTAATCCAGAATCTCTTTCTGGCGCTGCGTGCGTGCCTGCATCAGACTTCTCCTTCGGAAAGGGTGAAGGCGGCGCTTCTTTATCGGGGGCGGCTGCGCGAGGTGAATATAAGGTCGCCCGGACCCGAGGTCAAGAAGAAAAGAGTGACGAGTGACAAGTGACAAGTGACGAGTTAAAGACAAGCGTTCTAACTTGTCACTTGTCACTCGTCACTCGTCACTGCTTTTTCACCTTCGCACCGAGTAGCGCGCGAGGGTGCGTGGGAAGATGCGTACGCCGGCGGGCATCTGCGTGAGGTTCATCTTGTTCGTGCCCGTCAGGATGTCGGCGGCTTTCAGGCCGTAGACGGCTTCGTTGTCGTCGTTGTCGGGGTCAATGACGACCCCCTTCAGTTCGAGCCCGGCGAAGAGTCCCTTGCTGCGCGAGTATGAAAGGATGCCCGCGTCGAGCGTGACGTTGGTCGAGGCGGAGGCCGAGCGACCGACCGGGCCGGCGGCGACGCTTCCCTCGCCGCCGATTTCAAGCTTGTCCTCCAACAGGCCCTTCAGCGCGTCCGGGTTCATAAAGAGCAGCACGAAGTCCGTGGAGGACGCGCCGATCTGTAGCCCGATGCTCCCGCCGCCCATTTTGAAGAAGGCGGGCGCGCTCCAGCCGCCGCGCACGCGCCGGCTGATGACGCCGTTGCCGCCGCGGCCGCCGACGATGAAGCCGGCCTTGATGACGTTGGGGAAGACGGCGACCGCCTCCGCCTTGTCCAGCAAGTCCTTCGGAATCGCCTTGTCCGGCGCGGCCATAATCTCCGTAAAAACTCTGGCGGCCTCCTGCGAGCGCTTCGTCGCCCTGGTAATCTTCTTCGCGTTTTTGTTCTGTGCCAGAACCGCGCCCGCCAGGCCGAGTAACAAGACGAGGCCCAGGGCGCAGCTCATCACTTGTCGAATACGATTTCTCATCTTTTCAACTCCTATCACAATGTCTCACTCACTTGCGCGAATAGCGGCTGAGCGTCACGGGGAAGATGCGCACCTCTACGGGCATCTCGTTCACGTCCCGCTCCTGCTCCAAAACCGCGCTCGCCTTCTTCCCCTCGTAGATGGCCTCGTTGAGGTCGTTGTCCGGGTTGATGACCGCGCCCTTCAACGCGACGCCCGCGAAGAGTCCCTTGCTGCGCGAATACGAAAGGATGCCCGCGTCGAGCGTGATGTTGGTCGAGGCGGCGGCCTCGCGCCCGACCGGCCCCGCGGCCACGCCCATCTCGCCGCCCAACTCGAACTTGTCCTCCATCAAGCCCCGTATGCCCTCCTCGTTCATAATCAGCATCACGTAGTCGGTCTTCGACGCGCCTATCTGCAAGCCCACGCTCCCGCCGCCCAGGTTGAAGAAGGCGGGCGCGCTCCAACCGCCGCGCACGCGCCGGCTGATGACGCCCTGCCCGCCGCGCCCGCCGATGATGAAGGCGGCTTTGATGACGCCCGGAAAGACCGCTATGGCTTCGGCGCGGTCGAGCAGGTTTCTGGGAATCCCGCGCTCGCGCACCGCCATGATCTGGTCGAAGACTCGCGCGGCGCGACCTGCACGACGCTCGGCATCGTTCAGCCGTTTCGTCCTCTTCTGCGCCGAAGCGGCTGGCACAAAAAGCAGGCCGAAGGCTAGCGCCAGGCCGAGCGCGCACGCGAACCTTTTCTGTGAATACATTCTTCTCCTCCTCGAAAGATTATTTCTCCCGACAGACAAAGGACACTACCGAGAGCGCTTGGTCGAAGCGGCGCGCGGGGAGAAGCTATACTTTTGCGTGTCCTTCTTGTTGGGTCGAATATTACACCCTAAGCGGCGGGAAATCGAATTGTCTGTCCGGGCGCGGCTGTGCTAAGTTCACAGGCGGTCCATCAATCTTTCGGTAAAGCTACATTATGCGACGCGCAATCTACCCCGGCTCGTTCGACCCCATTACCAACGGCCACCTGGACATCATAGAGCGCGGCTGCAAGCTCTTCGACGAAATCATCATCGCGATTCTGGTCAACCCGGACAAGAAGCCTTTCTTCACCATAGAGGAGCGCCGCGAGATGTTGGGGCATGTGGTCGAGGAGATAGAGCACGGCTCCTGTCGGTTGCTCGTGGAGGATTTTCGCGGGCTGCTCGTGGACTACGCCGTCGAGCGCCAGGCGGACGCCATCGTGCGCGGCATACGCGCCATCTCGGACTACGAGTATGAGCTTCAGATGGCGCTGATGAACCGCCGGCTTGAGCCGCGCATAGAGACAGTCTTCATGATGCCGGCCGAGGCTTACTCCTACGTCAGCTCCCGTCTGGTCAAGGAGGTCTTCCTGCTCGGCGGCAAGATTGAAGGACTCGTCCCGGCCTCAATCGAAGCGCTGATGCGAAAGAAACTCGACAAGGGTTGAAAACGAAGCGTGATATACTCGCCGCAGCCAGTTTCATTGTGGATTGCGGGTTGATGGAAAGGCTCAATTCTTTGCGCCTTTAGTATTTCTTTTGTTGCGCCTCCAGCGTGAACTGCCTTTTCTCGCAAAGGCGCAAAGATAAGACGTAAGACGCAAAGGGTTGAACTATTCCGTCTCTTAATCTCAAATCGAAAAAGGGGGATGAAAGAAATGCCTAGAGGGGATAAGGAAAAGTACACGGACAAGCAGAAGCGCAAGGCCGAGCATATCGAAGAGGGCTACGAGAAGCGCGGCGTCTCCAAAGATGAAGCCGAGAGACGCGCCTGGGCGACCGTCAATGCCATGCACAAGGGGGGCGAAAAGCCCGGCGGCGGAGGCTACGGCAAACCCGTCAACAAGGAACCGGCCAGAAAAGGCGGCAAGAAGGGCGGCAAGAAAGCCGGTAAAAAGAGCGGCGGCTCTAAGAAAAGCTCCTCGAAGAAGGGCGGCTCAAAGAAAAGCTCTTCCAGGAAAGGGTCGTCAAAGAAAGGCTCTTCGAAGAAGAGTCGTTAGATAAGACTTTCGGTAATGCGGCGCGAAGCTCGCGGCCCGCGCCGCGTTACAATTTGATCGGACTCATGACAACGACAAAAACAGCAGACGTAAGTTTCCCCGTCTCGAACAATGTCTCGCGCATGCGCGAGTCTTCGACCGTGGCGGCGATGCAGGCGGCCGTCGCGATGCGCGCCGAAGGGTTGGACGTGGTGGACCTGGGCGCGGGCGAGCCCGACTTCGACACGCCCGAGAACATCAAACGCGCCGCCGCGGAGGCCATGCGCCAGGGCAAGACCAAGTACACGCCGACGGCCGGGACGCGCGACTTCCAGCAGGCCGTCATCGATTTCTACGGGCGCGAGTTCGACGTCGTTTATGACCGCTCGCAGGTGATGGGCTCCTCCGGCGGCAAGCAGGCGATCTTCAACGCCGTCGTCACGCTCGTCAACCCCGGCGACGAAGTCTTACTCGCGCAGCCCTACTGGGTGACCTTCCCCGAAATCGTCACGTTCGCGGGCGCGACCCCCGTCGTCATAGAGACTGAGGAGACCGACTTCGTCCTGACGGCCGAGCAGGTGTCGCGCGCACTAACGCCGCGCACGAAACTAATCATACTGAACTCGCCATGCAACCCTTCGGGCCGCGTCATTCCCCCCGCGGAGTTTCGCCGCATCATGGAGATCGTGGACGAGCGCGGCATCTACGTCATCTCCGACGAATGTTACCTGCGCTTCGTCTACGCCCCGGCGGAAGTTTACAGCGCGGTGACGCTGCCTCAGGAGTTGCGGCGGCGGCTGTGCATCGCGGGGTCTCTGTCGAAGACGTACGCCATGACGGGCTGGCGCATGGGCTACTCGCTCGCGCCCGCCGAGTGGACGCGCGCGATGCTCAAGGTGCAAGGCCACTCGACGAGCAACCCTAACTCGGTCGCGCAGGCCGCGGCGGTCGAAGCTTTTACAGGGCCGCAGGATTCCGTCGCGGTGATGCTCAAGGAATACAACGCGCGCCGCGACTGGTTAACAAGCGCGCTCGGCGACATCCCAGGCGTCCGCTGCATCCTGCCGGAGGGCGCGTTCTACGCCTTCCCGGACGTGCGCGGGTGCTTGAAAGGCGAGGTGAAAACGTCTGGCGAGTTTGCCGAGAAGTTGCTCAAGCAGGAATACACGGTCGTCACGGACGGCGCGGCCTTTGGCGCGGAAGGTTTTATACGCATCTCGTACGCGACCTCGCTCGACCGCCTTGAGGAAGGCATCAACCGCATACGCCGCGTCGCGGAGAGTTTGGTTTGAAAGCCGCAGAAAGTTTGATTGGATAGCCCCGTTAGGGGCGGCGTGCAGGTTTGTTGATAGCCCCGTTAGGGGCGGCGTGAAAATAGCCCAGACTTCAGTGCTGGGAAGAGGACGGCAAAAAGCTTGAGTCCCGTAGGGACGACTGAACTTTTCTTTTCAGTCGTCCCTACGGGACTCTCTTATTTTTCTCGCTTCTTTCCCAGCACTGAAGTGCTGGGCTATTTTCAAAAGTCCCTACGGGACTCTTGATGTCTCTCTTCTAGTACAGGTTGAAGTTGTACTCAATCTGGATGTACTGCGACACCGCCCTTCCATCCTTCATCGCTGGCGAGAACCTGATCTGTCTGGCCGCCGCAATCGCTCGCTCTGTGAGGCCGTACGGCAGACTCGACACGGCACGGATGCTCGTCACCTGCCCCGACGATGAGAAGACCGCACGAAGCACCACCGTCCCACTGACCTGATTCTTGCGGGCTTCCTCCGTGTACTGCGGCTCCGGCCTCGACAAGATTCTGGCCTTCACATTGACTTCCTTCGGACTGAACGTGCGTGAATAATCCGTCCCATTATCGCCTGTCCCGCCCCCAGAGCCTCCGCCGCCCATGTTGCGGTCACCACCGCCCATGTTGCCGCCTCTGCCTCTTCCAAACCCCTGATCCTGCCCTTCACCAATGCCCGCACCCGTCCCAGTCCCAATGCCGTTGCCCGTGCCAGAGCCAGCGCTCGTGGCTGTGGACTTCGACCTCGGGTCACCGAAACGGTCATAGGGCAAGTCCTTGTACAGCGCCGGGTCAATGTCTATCCCCGCCGCCGGCAGCATCGGGGGACGAACTGGCGGAGTCGTCGGAATCTTCGCCGCTATCTCTGAGGGTGGAGGGATGCGCCCTTGCTGCGGGGGTAACACGTCCTGCTGGCCGCCGCCGCCTCCACCGCCAGCTTTCTCGAACTTGGGCTTGGAGCCTTCGCCTTTACCCTTGTTGAAGCCGACACGGCCTTGCGTACCGGTGCCGATGCCTTTGTCGGGCTTCTCCGGCTCCTCGATCTCGTCGGGTATCTCGTCCGGGGCGATGAGTTGCTCGACCACTAAATCGTTATCGTTCTGTGCCAGGACCGCGCGCCTCGCGGCGTATCGCCCGTAGACGACGAAGCCGATTGATGCCGTCAGGACGACTAACAGTGCGGCGGAGGTGGCGATGGCGACGTTGCGTTGTGAGAAGAAGCGCCAGACCAGTGAGCCGTAGCCGGTGATGAATCTCTTGCTGTAGCCGAAGGGGTCGCGTTTGAACTCGGGCCAGGTCAGTTCCGAGTGATGCGCGACTTGCTTCAGCTCTGTCATCAGGCGACGCGTCAAGCCTGTGTCGTCCACGAACGTCAGGTGGTATTCGTTCGCCGGCACAAGCGCGGTTGACGCCGACCCTGCCGGGACTTCCTCGCCAGCTTCCACCGCGTAGCTCTCGGCCGGGATGGTCGGCGGCGGGGGCGTCGGCATTGAGGCGCGTGTCGTCTCGGGAGGGAGTGCCTCGTTGATGGGAGAATCTGCCTGCTCGGCGAGCGGCGTGCCGTCAACCGGGCAGAAGCTGAATTTATCGGCGAACTCTTCCCGACAGGTGGAACACTGTTTCATCTTTATCCTCGTAGCCGCCAGAGGGACCGGGCTGCTCTCTCGGGGAAGACTCTATCCCGGCGGCATCTCTAAAACTCTCTTACGTGGGACTGGGTCCGGGCGTTTCGTCCATAATCGCGTCTGCCCAGACTCTTTACCAGACTCACATTATACTACTCTTTGCCGAAGCAGGCACACGTTGGGGGGCCTTAACCTTTTGTGGCCGCCCCTTTGATGCGGCTCGGGGCCAAACGGTTGACGGCGCAAGCGCGCGGCATCTAAACTGTTTTTTCGGCTGCTCCCCGTCATGTTTCCTGTAAAAATAGCCGGAAAACCCGTGCTTCTGTCATCTCTTTATCATCCCGGTCGCCGAATCATGAAATTTCAGACCTTTAGAAAGACCCTACGGACGGCACTTCTGCTGGCCCTCGCCACCTTAGCCGTCGCAGCCTCGGCCCAGACCGCAGCCGAACCGCGCCGCGAGCAACTGCTCAACGGCCTGCGAATCCTGCTCTGGAACAGGCCGGGTGACGCGAAAGTGTCCATCAAGCTGCGCCTGCACAGCGGCGCGGCCTTCGATCTGTCGGGCAAGTCCGGCATGATGGCGCTCCTCGGCGACGCCCTCTTCTCGGACCCCACGACGCGCGAGTATTTCGTCGAAGAACTCGGCGGGAGCGTCGAAGTCGCCAGCGACTTCGACCGCCTCAACGTGACGCTCACGGGCGACGCCTCCAAGTTCGAGCGCATGATAGAGCTGTTGGGCACGGCCGTCATCAGCACGGACTTAAGTCCGGAAGTGTTCACGCGGCTGCGCGAGGCGCGCGTCAAGATGGTCAAAGACCTCAGCGTCTCGCCCTCGCTCGCCGCTGACCGCGCCGTCGCCGCGCGTCTCTTCGGCGACTACCCTTACGGCCGCGCCCTCATCGGCTCGCCCGAAACGCTTGCGCGCGTAGAGCGCACGGACCTGATGCTCGCACGCGAGCGCTTCCTTAACCCCAACAACGCGACCCTGGCAATCGTCGGCGGCGTTGACGAGCGCCGCGCGATGCGCGCCCTGAAGCAGCTTTTGGGCAACTGGCGCAAGAGCGACACGCTCATCCCGCCGACTTTCCGCCAGCCCGAAGCGCCGGACGCGCGCACGCTCGTCGTTGACCTGCCTGGCACGGAGACCGTCGAAGTGCGCCTCGCAGCGCGCGGCCTCGCGCGCTCTGACAAGGACGCAGCGGCCGCCACCCTGCTCGCGCTCGCGGCCCGCGACCTGTGGCAAACACAGCAGCCGGAGATAAGCAAGACCGCTCACTTCGTCCGGCACGAAGAGCACCAGCTTCCGGGCATCTTCGTCCTCGGCGCGAGTGTGCCAATCTCTGACGCCCCGACGACGCTCGCCAAAGCGCGCGAGGTGCTGAACACGCTCGCCAAAGGGGGCGTCGCGCCCGAGACGCTTGAGCGCGTCCGCACTGAGGCCATCGCGGAATTGTCCAGGCAGCTTGAGCGCCCCGAAGCCGTGGCGGACCTGTGGCTCGACGTGGACACTTTTCGACTCGCGGCGGCAGACGAGCGCTTGAGCCGACTCAAGAGCGTGACGGCCGCGGACCTCGCGCGCACGGCGGCGAAACTCTTCAAGGACTCTCCGGTCGTCTCGGTCGCGGCCGGCCCCGCCGCGCGGCTGAAAACGGACCTCGGCGGCGCGGGCAAGGTCGAAGTCCTGGGCGAAGTGGCCCAGCCGCCGACGCCCGCGCCCGCCGCGACTCCGATCAAGAAGCAATAGCCAATTTGCAAATGTATCGCAAGCCGGCTGCAACCATCCTCCCGGCTCAATGGGTTTACTGTGCCTGACAAGAAGAGCGTAAATGAGAGCGAGCATGCGCGCCGTGTGCGCGAAATGTTCGCGGGCATTGCGAATCGTTACGATCTTTTGAACCACCTGCTGTCGGGCAACACGGACAAGCGCTGGCGGCGGCTTGTTGCGAAGCGGTTGCATGATGTGTTGTCAATCGAGGGGGCGCGGGCTCTGGATGTAGCCTGCGGGACGGGCGACCTTTCACTGGCGTTGGCACAAGAAACGGGGGCGCGCGTCGTCGGCACAGATTTTTGCCGGCCCATGCTTGAGATAGCCGCGCGTAAGGCCCACGCGAATGTTTCGTCGGAGATTCCATTCGTAGAGGGCGACGCGCTCAAGCTTCCTTTCGTCGAACGCTCTTTCGACGCCGTCACCATCGCGTTCGGCCTGCGTAATTTGTCGAACGTCGAGGCAGGGCTCAAAGAGCTGTGGCGCGTGTTGAGGCCGGGAGGGCGCGCGGCCGTCCTGGAATTTTCGCGGCCGGTCGTGCCGGGCTTCCGCGCTCTCTTTCAGTTCTACTTCGCGCGCGTGCTGCCGCGCATCGGCGGCATGTTGAGCGGCTCGCGCGGCGCTTACGAGTATTTGCCCGATTCCGTCTCGCGGTTCCCGGACCAGAAGCGTCTCGCCGGGATGATGAGCGAGGCCGGGTTCGTCGAAGTCGAGTACAAGAATCTGACCGGCGGGATCGCCGCGCTCCACCTGGGGACGCGCCCCGCCGAGTGAGCGAGCTTGGTTGCAGTCGCTGCAACCATTGCATAGCCTGAAGGGTGCGCACGACTCATTCGTGCAACGGTTGTCGGGGCCGCGGTACGAGCCGAGCGACGCGCACTCCTTCAGGCTATTCGCTTTTTGACTGGCGTTCAAATCTTTGTGTCGCCTCCCCGCCTTCCTTTCTGTTATCATCCGTCGCGTAATTTCAAGCCAAAATTTTTCAAGGACTAAATTTCGCACGCGTGTCTTCGCCAAGTAACAACACGCCAGAGAGCACGGCCGCGAAGAAGCGCTCCGTGTGGCCTTCCGTCAGGCGCAAACTCCTGGGCGCGCTGCGCCGGATTGCGATGATGGCGCTCGTCGTCTTCACGGTCGTCTCGATTGTCACGCTGCTGATAGAGGCCGTGCCGGGCGACCCGGCCAGCGCGATGCTCCCGGCGGACGCGTCGCCGGAAATGATCGCCAACTTTAACCACAGGCACGGGCTCGACCGCCCGCCGTTCTTCTTCTCCTTCCCGCGCAGCGCAGACGGGGGGCGTCATTTTCAGTGGCACGGGTGGAACAACCGCTTCGTGGAGTACTGGCGCAACCTCCTGCGCGGCGACATGGGCCTCTCGTTCAGGGGCGACCGGCCCGTGCGCGAACTCATCCTCGAACGCTACCCGGCGACGATCAAACTGGCGCTCGCCGCCATGTTCATCGCCGTCCTGATAGCGATTCCGCTCGGCGTCTTCGCCGGCAAGAACAAGGGGACGTGGATAGACAGCTTCTCTTCGGTCGCCGCGCTGATAGGCATCAGCGTGCCGGGCTTCGTCATCGGGCCGCTGCTCGTCTACGTCTTCGCGGTCAAGCTCAAATGGTTCAGCTCTTACGGCAACCAGTATCCCGAAGACATCATTCTCCCGGCAATCACGCTCGGCGCGGCGCTCTCGGCCATCCTGACGAGAATGGTGCGCTCATCGGTCATCGAAGAATTGAACGAGGACTACGTGCGCACGGCGCGCGCCAAGGGCTTGAGCGAGCGCAAGGTGGTTTACAAGCACGTCCTGAAGAACGGTCTGATTCCGGTGGTGACGATTTTGGGGCTGCAACTCGGCGTGCTCCTGGCGGGCGCGATTATCACGGAAAAGATTTTCGTCTGGCGCGGCATCGGGACGCTCTTGCTCGAAGAGGGCATAGGCAGCCTGGACTATCGCGTCGTACAGGGCTGCGTGCTCGTCATCAGCATCACTTACATCTTAGTCAACTCGCTGACCGACATGGTCTACCGCCTGCTCGATCCGCGAATCAGGGTATCGTGAAAACAGAATACAGAAGTCAGGAGTCAGGAGTCAGAATAAAAGCAAATCTGTGAAAGTGGTTTCAGCCTTATCCATTCTGACTCCTGACTCCTGACTTCTGACTTCTGACTTGTGACTTCTGACTCCTGCTCTTATGAATCGTCTTTCCATCTTCGGGTTCGTCGTCGTCGCGGTGCTGGTACTCGTGGCGGTGTTTGCGCCGCTGATCTCGCGGCACACTTACTACGAGGGCAACGAGTCGTTTCGTTACCGGCCGCCGTCGGCCGAGCACTGGTTCGGGACCGACGCCACGGGGCGCGACGTTTTCGCGCGCGTCGTCTACGGCGCGCGCATCTCGCTGGAAGTCGGTTTCGCCGTCGTCACCATCTCGGCCCTGGTTGGCACAATTTTGGGCGCGTTCTCGGGCTACTACGGCGGGTGGATTGACCG
Organism: uncultured Acidobacteriota bacterium; assembly: GCA_963711585.1. Lineage (GTDB taxonomy): Bacteria > Acidobacteriota > Blastocatellia > Pyrinomonadales > Pyrinomonadaceae > QHXM01. Next base: position 1,007,168 of record CAVQEU010000009.1, read on the forward strand.
CCTCATCTCCGGCTACGTCTTCAACGTCTTCCTGGCCTTCCCCGGACTGCTGCTGGCAATCGCGCTCGTCGCATTCTTGGGCAAGGGGCTGGACAAACTGATCCTGGCGCTCTGCATCATCGGGTGGGTCGGCTACGCGCGGCTGATTCGCGGACAGGTGCTCAAGGTGCGCGAGTATGATTTTGTGCAGGCGGCGCGGGCGCTCGGCGCGGGCGACCTGCGCATAATGGTCCGGCACATCCTGCCGAATGCGATTCAGCCGCTCATCGTGCAGGCGAGCCTCGGCATGGCCGGGGCCGTGCTCTCCGAGGCGTCGCTCTCCTTCCTCGGCCTCGGCGTGCAGGAGCCTTACCCGTCATGGGGCAAGATGATTGACGACGCGCGCGGGTTTGAGACGGCCCCGCACGCGCTCCTCTTCCCGGCCATCTTCATCGCGCTCACCGTGCTGGCCTTCAACTTCATAGGCGACGGGCTGCGCGAATATCTTGACCCCAGACAGCGGAAAAGATGACTGCCCAACCTCCTCCCGTCATCTCGATTGACCGCCTCTCGAAAACCTACCCGCAGCCGCTCGCGCGCCTCAAGGAACTCTTTTTCCGCCGCCCCGCGAAGCCCCCCGTGCGCGCGCTCGCGGAAGTCTCATTTGAAGTGCGCGCAGGCGAAATCTTCGGCCTCATAGGGCGCAACGGCGCGGGGAAAACAACATTGACGAAGGTCATCGCCACGCTCGTGCAGCCGACCTCCGGCACGGTCACGGTCAACGGCTTCGACAGCGTGCGCGACGACGAGCGCGTGCGCGCTCAAGTAGGATTGGCGACCGCAGAGGAGCGCAGCTTCTACTGGCGTCTGACCGTCGAGCAGAACCTGATGTTCTTCGCGCGGCTCTACGGCCTGAGCGACGCGGCGGCGCGGCGGCGCGTCATCGAACTGGTCCGGCAGTTTGAATTGAAGGAACTCATCGCGCGCCGCTTCGGCGAGCTTTCGACGGGCAACAAGCAGCGCATGGCGTTCGCGCGCGCTCTGCTGCCGCGTCCGCCCGTGCTGCTTGCTGGACGAGCCGACGCGCTCGCTCGACCCGCTGGCGGCGGCGCGCATGCGCGCGCTCATCCAATCGCTCGCGGGCGGAGACCCGCCCGTCACTGTGCTCCTGACCTCGCACAACCTGGCCGAAGTCGCGGAACTCTGCGCGCGCGTCGCCGTCATCAGTCGCGGGCGGATTCGCGCGATAGACACTCCGAAGCGTTTGCGCGACACGCACAGGCAGACCGAGCGCGTCGAGTTGAGCGTCCGAGACATCACGCGCGAGCGCGCCCGAGACTTGCTCGCCGCGTCGGTTGACGAGTTGGAAATCAAAGAGGACGGCGCAACGCTCCACGTCGCCTTCACGCGCGAGAGCGGCGACCGCCAACTCGACGCGGCCGTGCGCGCCTTGCAGGAGAGCGGCGCGACCCTTCTCTCCTTCGACTCCGAGCGCGCGACGCTGCTCGACGTGCTGGAAAGCTACGAGCGCGAGCAGGAGGAGGCAGAGGAGCAGTGATTTTCTTTGCGTCTTTGCGCCTTTGCGTGAGGTTAATTTCACGCAAAGGCGCAAAGACGCAAAGGAGTTGAGTCAATCAGCAACTTGAGTTCTGATGTTTAAAGCCTTCACACTTTTCCTGCGCCGCGTCCGCGCCTTCGTGGCGCGCGACTTTCAGTTGGCGGTCAGTTATCGCGTGGAGTTTTTCATGCGCATCCTGACGATCCTCCTGGTCGTCACGACCTTCTATTTCATCTCCCGAATCTTCGCCGGGAGCGCGACCGATTTCTCGCAGTGGCGCGACCCGCTGGCCGCGTGGATAACGGGGCTCGCCGTGCTCAACTATTTCATGACGGGGTTTTCGAGTCTCGCGACCGCCATCCGCAACGAGCAGATGCAGGGGACACTCGAAAGCGTGCTGCTCTCGCCCATCAGCGTCCCGACGGTCGTCGTCGCAAGCTCGGGCTGGGACTTGCTGCTGGCGACGTTTCATTCCTCGCTCTACTTCATCTTCGGCTGGCTCTTCTTCGGCGTCCAGTTCCGCGGGAATTTACTGCTCGCGCTCGTCTTCCTGTTTTTGACGACGCTCGTGCTGGCCTGCTTCGGCATTCTCTCGGCGAGTTTCGCGATGGTCTTCAAGCGCGGCGACCCGTTCGCACTCCTGCTTGGCACGGGCTCGGCCCTCTTCTCCGGCGTCTTCTTCCCGACGCAGCTTCTCGGTTCGGGTTTTGGCACAGTCTCGCGCTTCCTCCCACCGACCTACGGCCTCGACGGCATCCGCCGCGTGCTCATCGAAGGTCAGGGATTGGCACAGGTGAGCGAGCCACTCATCACGCTCTTTGTCTTCCTCGTCGTCCTCCTCCCCTTCTCGCTCTGGGTCTTCTCGCGCGCCGTCCGCCGTGCCAAGCGCGAAGGGAGTCTGATTCAGTATTGAAGGCGAATTCGAGATAATCTCAGCAAACTTGATAATGTTTGACATTCGCTCCCTGCGCGCATATTTTCTTAACGCCCGAGGATTTTACCCCTGCTGACGAGCGTCTTGCGTTGTTAGCCTCATGTCGTTTCAAAGTTTGCTCTACGCCGGCCGGTCCGCTCAGCCGCACGGAGGAAATCACTATGTCCCTGAAGAAGCTCACCGTTTCCCTGGCAGTCATTCTGCTCCTGGCCTCGATGGCTGCGGCTCAGGAAAACATTGACACGCTGATCGAGAGCGAGCTGCCCGCTCTCGTCACGACTTACAAGACGCTGCACGCGAGCCCCGAGCTATCTTACGCGGAAGAGAAGACGGCCGCTTTCTTGGCCCAGGAACTCCGCTCGCTCGGGTTTACGGTGACTGAGCGCATAGGCAAGTACGACCAGCCGGGGCTGGTCAGCTACGGCCTGGTCGCCGTGCTCAAGAACGGGGACGGGCCGACCGTCTGGGTCCGCTCCGACCTTGACGGCCTTCCCGTGACGGAGGAGACGGGGCTGCCATACGCCAGCCACGTGAAAGTGAAGGGGTCGAGCGGCGAGGAGGTAGGCGTCATGCACGCCTGCGGACACGATGTGCACATCACCTCCCTTCTGGGCGCGGCCAGGACGTTGACCCGTATCAAGGAGCGGTGGCGCGGGACGCTCGTGCTCGTCGGGCAGCCCGCAGAGGAGCGCGGGGCGGGGGCGAAGGCGATGCTGAACGATGGGCTCTACACGCGCTTTCCCCGGCCCGATTACGTGCTGGCGCTGCACGACAACGCCTCCATGGAGGCGGGGAAAATCGGCTACGTGGAAGAGTATGCCCTGGCTAGCGTCAACTCCGTGGACATCACAATCCGCGGAGTCGGCGGGCACGGCGCGTACCCGGAGACCACGAAAGACCCTGTCGTCATCGCCGCGCAAGTCATCCTCGCGTTGCAGACAATCGTCAGCCGGGAGAACTCGCCATTGGACCCGGCCGTCGTGACCGTCGGCTCGATCAACGGCGGCACCAAACATAACATCATCCCTAACGAGGTGAACCTACAGCTCACGGTGCGTAGCTACAAGGAGGAGGTGCGCCGCAGGGTTCTCGCGTCAATTGAGCGGATCACGAAGAGCATTGCTCAGGCGGCAGGCGTCCCCGAAGACCGCGCGCCGATTGTTAAAGTCCGCGAGGACGAGTTTACGCCCTCGACCTACAATGACCCCGCGCTGACGCGGCGGCTGGCCGCCGTCTGGCAGAAGGCGCTCGGCCCCGGCAACGTCGTCAAAAAAGAGCCGGTGATGGGCGGCGAAGACTTCGGGCGGTTCGCCCTCGAAGGCCAGCAGATTCCCATCACGATATTCTGGCTGGGCGCGGTCGAGCCGGCGAAAGTCGAGCAGAGCCGGAAGACCGGCCAGCCCCTGCCGTCACTGCACTCAAGCCGGTTCGCGCCCGTACCCGAGCCGACCATCAGGACCGGGGTCAAGGCGATGACTTCGGCGGTCCTGGAGCTGATGAAAAAATAGGCTCGTCAGGATTCGCGAATGCGCACTTAGCGGGAGAAACAATCTTATGAGTAAACCCGTGGTCTTCATCAGCCACGTAGAGGAAGAGGCCGAACTCGCCCACATCCTTAAAAAACATCTCACCACCAGCTTCCTCGGCATGGTTCAGGTTTTCGACTCTTCGGAAACCGTCAGCATCGCCGCGGGAGAAAACTGGCTGAGAAGTATTGACGGCGCGCTCCGCTCCATGTGCGTCGAGCTAGTCATCTGTAGCCGGGTTTCGGTTGACCGCCCCTGGGTCAATTTTGAAGCTGGCGCTGCCTGGATGAAGAAGGTTTCAATCGTCCCGGTATGTCACACCGGGCTCCACCCTAGAAATTTGCCCATGCCGTATTGTGTGTTTCAGGCGGTCGAGGCGAACCAGGAAACAGGGCTGGATAGAATTTGGGGCCTGATCGCTTCGCAACTAAAATGCGACAAGCCGGCCGCCGCGCTCGACGAGGTCGTGAGCGAGGTCAAGGCGTTCGAGGACAAATACGCCGCGCGGTTGAAATACATCGCCGGGTATGAAAGGTTTCCAAACCTCTCGCAGGAAGACCGGATCATAGGCTCCTGGGAAGGCGAGGGCCATGACCTCGAAGTGCCAGACTATCCTCCGCTTGAGTTGAATTGCTCTTACCAGCTTGATGTGGCCTTACGGCGTGAGCGCGGCAAAATTCGCGGGGAGTCTACTGTGCACATTAAAGAGCGCAACCGTTCCGACAAACTGAGCATGGAGTTAATCAACATTTCGGGAGATTTCTTTACCTTCAATTACCGTCTCGCCAATCCGGCTGCGAACCACTTCGGCATTATGATGTTCCACCTTCTTCCCAGCGGCGAAGAGATGAGCGGATACTTCCTGACCAATAAAGGGTTTGAGGCCAGGCTGGCGACCGGGGTCGTAAAATTCCGCAGGAAAGTATCCACAACTTAGGATGTTCGTCATGCCACGGAGCGCCGCTTCGCAACCCGCCCGCGTGTCCCGCAGTTGATATGTTGCGCGTCTCTTACACACCGCGATACTACGCGAACATCGGCGAGGGCCACGTCTTCCCCATCAGGAAATTCGAGCTGGTGCGCGACCGGCTGCTGCGCGAGGGGACGTTGCGAGTGGCGGACATCGTCGAGCCGCAACCCGCGCCGCTCAAAGACGTGCTGCTCGTTCACACGGACGACTACGTGACGCGACTGCGCTCGGGGACTTTGACCCCGCGCGAGATACGGCGTCTGGGCCTGCCCTGGTCGAAGGCGTTGGTGCGCCGTTCGTTCCTGGCTACAGGGGGAACGCTCAACGCCGCGCGCTGGGCCCTGGCGGAAGGAGTCGGCTCGAACCTGGCGGGCGGCACGCACCACGCCTACCCTGACCGCGGCGAGGGTTTCTGTGTGCTGAACGACGTGGCGATTGCGATTCGCGCGCTCGGGCGCGACCAATTGATACGCCGCGCGGCCATCGTTGATTGCGACGTTCACCAGGGCAACGGCACGGCGGCGATTTTCGCGGGCGACGCGGAGGTCTTCACCTTCTCCATGCACGGGGCCAAAAATTATCCGCTCTTCAAGGAGCGCTCGACGCTCGACGTTGAGCTGGCGGACGGGACGGGCGACGAGGAATACCTGGCGACCCTGGCGGCGCATCTCCCGCACGTCTTCGCGCACGAGCCAGACATAATCTTTTATCTAGGCGGCGCGGACCCGTACAAAGAAGACAAGCTCGGCCGCCTCGCGCTGACCATCGAAGGTTTGCGCGCCCGCGACGAGCTGGTGTTGACCGAATGCCAAAAGCGCGGCGTCCCGGTCGCAACCGTCATGTCCGGCGGCTACGCGGCAGACATCAACGACACGGTGGAGATTCACTGCAACACGATCAGAGCCGTTCGCGCGGCTTTTGACCCTGAAAGGGTCACAGACAATAGCCGGGGGCAAGCGCGTGAGCGCGCCGCCCCCGGTCGGGCGTGAGAAATAATTCCGACCCTGAAAGGGTCGCGCCTCAAGGTTGAGTGTGCGACCCCTTCAGGGTCGGCTTCTTCTTATCATCTATTCCGGGGGCGGCGCGTCGTGCGCTCGCGCGCACTCGCTTGCCCCCGGCTATCATGCTCATCCCCTCCGGGGATGGGGCCGATGGGACGTTCTGCTTTCTGAAGACATTTGCCCTATAATCGCGCTCGTCTAAATGCGTATCTGGCGGATAATCAAATTCACTACGTTCGGCTTGATCGGCGTCCTGCTGGGCTGGCTCATCTACGAGTGGCTGACCTTCCCGGACCTCGCGCGGCTGAGAGACCAGAACCCGGAGACGACGGCGATGATCGAGGCGCGTGCGCGCGAGGCGCGTGCGCGAGGCGAGCAGCCGAGGCGAATCCAACAGTGGGTTCCGCTCGAAAAGATTTCGCCGCACTTGCAGCGCGCCGTGCTCGCGGGCGAGGACACGAATTTCGCGGCGCACAAAGGCTTCGACTACGAGGCCATACAGAAAGCCTACGAGCAGGGCCAGAAGGAGGTGAAAAAGGAGGCGGGCGACGACCAGTCGAGCTGGATTCCAGACTTCTCTTCCTTCAGGCGCGGCGGCTCGACCATCTCGCAACAACTGGCGAAGAATTTGTACCTTTCGAGCGAGCGCTCAATCACGCGCAAAGTCCGTGAGGCCGTCATCACCTACTTCATGGAGCGCACGCTCACCAAGCGCCGCATACTCGAAATCTATCTCAACGTCATCGAATGGGGCGACGGCATCTACGGCGCGGAGGCCGCGGCGCAGACCTACTTCCACAAGCCTGCCTCCGCGCTGACGAAGAACGAGGCCGCGTTTCTCTCCGCGATGATTCCGAGCCCGCTCAACATCTTCAGCCCCTACAAGAATCCGCGCCGCCTCGCCCGCCGCCAGAAAATCATCCTCCGCGGGATGCCCTACGTGAAGATGCCCGAAGGCACCGGCTGACGCCTTAACTTCAAAGCTCAAGGAGCAGAACGACTCAACCCCTTTGCGCCTTACGTCTTAACTTTGCGCCTCCAGCGAGAAACAGCCGTTCTCGCAAAGGCGCAAAGTTAAGACGTAAGGCGCAAAGGGGTTGAGTTTTGAGAAGTCTTTAAGTTTCTCTTTCGGCTTTAATCTTCGGCCTTAGCTGGGCGTAGGGCCGAGTAAATGGCCCAGGCTGCGGCGAAGATGATGGTCAGTGTGCCGAGCGCACGAATGAAGAACGCGATGCCTGCGGTCTGCCTGAGCAGGCCGAGGTGGTCGAGCATGTAGTTCCAGTCGTGAATCGAATTGTCGCCGCCGAGCAGCGGGAGTTGCATTGCGACGGAATCCGCGGCGTAGACGGAGACGTTGAGCAGACTCTCGCCGGCCCAGAACAGCACGAGCGCGCACGAGTAAGGTTTGTGGTTGAAATAGAAGTAGCCGGCGAAGACCGTAGGGACGATGACCTGAAAGAGCGAGCCGCCCGCGATTGCGATGAACTCGCCGAAGGGGCGGAAGACGAGGTGGCCCGCCTCGTGTATGACGAGATTGACCCCGTCAATCAATCTCCAACTGTCGGGGTGCGCCGCGGCCCAAAGAAAGTAGGCGGCGGCCACCGCCGCGAACCCGAGCTTGAGCTTGTCGCCGGAGAGAGATTGTGGGGGAGTCCGTTCGAATCGTGAGTCCATTTGACTGGGGATGAAACAGAACGCCCCGGCAGGCTCTTCGGTCGCGTAGGGTGCGGCGTGAGTCCTGCCAGGGCGGAAAGAGGAAACGCGGACTTCGCTTGTTAGACCGCGAATTCGCGCGCGAGCTGTAACTCAGCCTTGCGCAGCTCGAACCGCCCGCGCCCGTAGTTGCCGTCGGGCTTGAGCGCGAGCAGGACGAAGTAGTCAGGCGAGAAGAGGCGCATGACGACGACCGCGCCCTCCATCTGGACGACCAATTCGCGCAACGCCCCGAGTCCCGTGTCGCCGCCCGTCCGCTGTGCGTTGCGAACGAGCGAGGTCAACTCGGCAGCCGCCACGTCTAGGTTGGCGTCCTCCGCCTCACGGCTCATCACACGTTCGACGGCGATGCCGTCCGTGCCCATAATCATCGCCCCGATGCTGCCATCGGTGCGCTCGATGATCGCTTCCAGTGCTTCTTTGAACATCGTCGCTCTCCTCCTGGCTTACGGGCGCGTGCTGAGCCCGGTCGGCCGCGCGGACTGGCCCTGCGGAACGGGGGCGGGCTGCTGTATGACCGGCTGCGTCAAGGGCTGGCCCGAAGTACCCGGATTCTGCGACGGCACACTCTGCTGATCCTGAAGGTTGGTCGGCGTCGGCGTGTTGGTCGTCGGGTTGCCGGGCGTGACAGGCTGGATGATGGTCGTCGTGCGCGTGCCCGTGCCGATGACGCCCGCGGTCGGGCGGCCCTGGTAGTCCGGCCTGTAGATGCGCGGCGTGATGAAGAAAAGAATCTCGTCCGTGCCGCGCGTGATGAGTTTGCGCTTGAAGAGGTTTCCGATGATCGGGATGCTGGCGACGCCGGGCGTGCGCTGCTGCGTGTTGCCTTCGGTGTCAATCAGCACGCCGCCCATGACGGTCGTCCCGCCATCGGGCACGAGCACTTCAGACTGCATGCGCTGCGTGTTGATGCCGGGGACGCCGCCGACGGCGATGTTCGTGTTGAGGGTGTTGTTTTCGAGCGTGACGCGGAGCACGACCGTGCCGGCGTCCGTTATCTGCGGAGTGATGGAGAGGCGGAGCGGCACGGAGACGAACGTCGTCGTCACCACGCCGAGCGCGCCCGTCGTCTGCACGGGAATCTGCGTCCCGCTCTCAATCTGTGCCGGGCGGTTGTTGAGCGCCGTCACGCGGGGCGTGGCGACCGTCTTGGCCTGGCCTTTAGTTTCGCCCGCAGTAATCAAGGCGCTGATCTGCGCCGTGCCGAAGATGCCCGTCGTCAGGCCGATGACCGTGTTGGCGTTGGCCGCGGCGAGGGTGTTGTTCGGCTGGACGGTGCTGGTGGACTGCTGGTTCCGCGTGAAGATGGTCGGGAACTGCGGAGCCTGCGTCGTCCCGCCGGTGGTCTGCTGCAAGGGGGTCGTGCCCGGAGTGGTCACGCCGGTCGGCAGGGTGCTGGCGTTGGCGGCCGCGCCGTTGCCGAAATTGAGCGCCACGGCCGACAACTGAACGCCTATGTCGCGGCTGAAATTGCGCGAGGCGATGACGATGCGCGTCTCAATCTCGACCTGCGGCTCGGGCTGGTCGAGGATGGCGACGAGCTGGCGTATGGCCTCTATGTTCTCGCGCACGTCCGTCACGATGAGCGTGTTGCTGCGCCCGTCAACTTCGATTGCGCCGCGGCGCGAAAGCCGCCGCTGGATGATGGGCAGGAGCCCCTGGTCGCCGCCGCCGCCCGTGGCGTCGCCGCCCGCGCCGCCCGAGAAGCTCAGGTTGGTCGCGCCGCCCGCGAACCCGCCGGTCGAGCCGGCGGCCTGGGCCAGCGTGCCTGAGGCGCGCGCGTAGTTGAGGCGGATGAATTCCGTGACGAGCGGCGAGTTGTCCAGGCGCGCGTCGTTGATCTTCTGCTGCGAGGCGGCTTCGGTCGCCAGAACCTCGATGGTCGCGATGCGGAGGATGTTGCCGTTGGCGTCAACGCCGAGGCGGTTGGCCCGCAGAATGGCGTCGAGCGCGATGTTCCAGGGAACGTCCGTGACGTTGACCGTGACGGGGACGGCCTGGACCGAGTTGTCAATCACGAAGTTCACGCCGTACTGCTCCGTGATGTAGTTGAGAATATCGCGTATGTCGGCATTGACGACGTTGAGATTAATCGGCTCGCCGACGAAGCCGGGCCGGCCGTACTGCTCGCCCTGCGACTGCTGCCCGTCCTGCGACGGGCCGATCTGTATGGTCGGGGTCGGGGTGGCCTTTGGCTTCGGCTCCTGCTGCGGCCCCTGGGCCAATGCGTTCTCTTCGGCGTGCGCCGCCTCGACAGTCTTCGCGGCCTCGCCCACCGGCGTCAACTCCAGCATCAAGCTGTTGTCGGCAAGCTTCGAGCGGTCGCGCGCGGGCGCGAGCAGCGCGACTTTCATGCGCGCGGACATGTCCTGCGGCCCGCGCAACTCGCGCTCGACGATGACGCCGGCGACGAGAGGCGAGCGGACAGAATAGCTGTCGGCCAGGCGCGAGGCGTCCGTCCCAGGCAGGTTGAGCATGATGGTGCGCGCGTCGGGCCGGGAGACGGAGTAGGCCATCGGGGCCGTGCCGTAGATGGTGATGAGTGTGGACGAGCCGGAGGTGTAGGCGCTGACGCTGGTCGCCACCGGCTGCGTCTTCGTGCCCGCGAACACGGGCATGGAGAGTGTGCACACCAGGAGGAGAACGAGCGCTCCTCGCCAGGTGTTTCCGAACAGGTGTTGAAACATATTCCCTCCTTAAGGGAAGCCAGGGGGCCACACTTCCCGCCACGCGCTACGCTCGTTAACCTTCTCTTGAGAGTTTTGAAGCGCGCGCCGCACAAAGCGGAAAACGTTGGCCCGGTGGATTGTCAAACTGGCGCGCACCCGATAAAGCTCAAGCCTTGGTGGGCCTGAGTTACTATCAGAGTGCGCAACGGTTGAGTGGGGATGAAGGTCTTGGCCGCAACGGTCGGGCTCAGGCCCCCGCCCGCGCGGCCGCGACCGGAAATTTACGGCTGTTCAGGCGTGGGAGCCTTGCCGTCAGTTTCGGCGGGAGTGGCGGCGGCGGCGGCCCCTGTGCTGCTGCCCTCGGCCGCGGCCTTGGAGACGGTCAGCGAATCCAGGACGGCATTGGGCTGGCGCAGCGGCTTGTTCTCGACAACCTTTTCGACGCGGCCGTCGGTCCAGCGAGTCTCGCGGCGGAAGACCAGGCGGTCTTCTTCGATGGCGACGAGTTGGCCGTTAAAGAAGGTCTCTCCGGGGTAGATGACGTAGGAGAGCTTGATGGGCGTCGCCTCGATCATCGCCGCGTAGCCGCGCGGCGTGCGGAAGATGCCCGTCACCTGCATCTCGCTCAGGAGCAGCGCGGTCGTCGGCTTCGGCGCGGGCAGTTGGCGGCTCATCGCCGCGTGCTTCTGCGCCTTGTAGCTCTCGATGCGCTCCTGGATGCTCGGAATCGGGGCCGGCACAGCGACGTTGGTGACCTTCTTCCTCTTCGCCGGCGGGACGTACTTGACGAACGGGTCGTCGGATCGGCGGACGCGGGTCGGCTCGCTTTTCTTACTCGCTTCCTGGGCCAGGACGCTCGGCTGTGCGCCGAAGACCGTGAGCGCGCCCAGGAGGACGAGACCGCTGATGGCGAAACGAATCATTTGTGCGTAGTTCCTCATGATGTTCTCTCTCGGAGACGGCCGCCCGCTCGCGCGGGCGGGCATAATTAAAATCAACCCTTACTTGGCGGGGGCGGGAGCTTTGACCTGCGGCGGCGGCTGCGCTCCCGCGGGCTGCTGCGGAGGCGTTCCCGGCTTCGGCGCGGCGGGCGCGGCCGCCCTCTGGAGCGATTCGGCGGAGACGTAATAGGCCGTCAGCTCGAACGTGGCGTCAATGGTCTTGCCCTGCGCCTGCTTCTCCAGTTGCTTGATCTCGAAGTTCGAGATCGAGACGATGCGCTGGTAGCGCGCCATCAGCTCGAAGAACTCGCGCAGGCTTGAGAACGAGCTGGTGACGCCGACCGAAATCTTCTTGCCGTTGTAAAAGTCCTCCTGAATGTCGTCCTTCGGCGAGAAGCTCTTGACGACGAGGCGCGCGTTGTGAGCGCGGTCCTGTATGCCCTGGAGGACGTTGGTCAGCTCGCGCTGCTCGGGCAGGAGCGCCTTGAGGTCGTCGTATTCCTGCTGCTTGTTCTGGTAGAGGGCCTTGAAGTTGGCGAGGCGCTGCGAATCAATCTGCGCGCTCGCGTTCTTCTGCTTGAGCGACGCGACTTCCGTGCGGAGCGTCTCGACCTCTTCGTGCATCCCCTTGGTCATGAAGTACCAGAAGCCGGCGTAGAGGGCGACGGCGATGCCGCCGAAGATAGCCAGGCGGTAGTACCAGGGCAGTTCATGCAAGTTTCCAATTTTCATTTCGACTTCTTCCCTTCGACGCGGCGGCCCGTAGGCCGCGGTCGCTCACGGCGTTCGGTCACTTATTTTTGCGCGATCTGGTTGGCGGGTGCCGGCTGTCCCGTTGCGGGGGCAGCGGGGCTCTCCGGCGTGAACGTGCACTTGATGGTGAAGGTCACGACCTCCGGCTTGGGCTCGTCTTTGTCCTTGTCGTCGGCCGCGGCGGCCGGCGCGCTGCCAGACTTTTCTTCGACCTTCACGGTCTCGCGCTGCGTCTCGATGCTCAAGTCCTTGAAGAGGCCCGAAGAGAATTCCAGGCTCTTGGCGAAGTTCGTCACCGAAGTCTCGTTCGGCGACTCGCCCTTGATAATCAACTGTGTGCCATTTTGCTCGACGCTCTTGAAGTAGAGGCCCGGCACGCTGTCGAAGCGCGACTTGATCTCGCGGAGCACCGCTCCGGGTCCCTGCTGCGAGGCGCGCAGCTTCTGGATGGCGTCAATGCGCGCCTGAATGTCGTTCGTCTTCTTTTCCAGCTCGGCGCGCTCTTTGTTGACTGCGACCATCTGCGTCTGGATGCGCTCCTGCTCGGTCTTCTCGGCCTGCGCGTTGTCGCGGTCGCTCGAAGAGCTGTAGTAGTCATAGAGCATCCCGGCCGTGAGCAGCCCGAAGACGACGAGCGCGAGCAGCATTGTCTGCGTGCGCGGGTTCGCCACCTTCTGCTCGACGGCGGCCACGCCCTTGGCGCGGTCTGTGACGGAATCTAAAAGGTTGACTTTGATCATTGTGCGTCTACTCCCCTCAAAGCGAGACCGACGGCCACGGCCATCTCCGGCACAACCTCGCGCATGTAGTCCGGGTCGAAGCGTCTCGCGTCAACCTTGATCCGGCGGAACGGGTCGAAGACTTCGACCGGAATCTCGAAGCGGGTGGCGAGGTATTCGGGGAACCCGGCGAGCTTTGAGCCGCCGCCCGAAATCAGAATCTTCTGCACCGTCCCGTCGCCGTCCTCTGCCGTGGCGCGGTAGAAGTCCATCGTCTTGGAGATTTCCAGGGCCAGGATGTCCGAGACGGTCTCAAGTATCTGCTCGAGTCCCTGCGTGTCCTTGCCTTCGGGGGCGGGCATCCCGCGCTTGACCGCCTCGGCCTCGTCGAACGTCAGGTCGAACTCTTTCTGCAAAAGGCCGGTGTACTGGCTGCCGCCGACGGAGACGTCGCGCGTGAAGACGGAGCGGTTGCCGTTCAGGATGTTGATGTTCATCGTCGCGGCGCCGATGTTCAGGAGCGCCACGATCTGTCCGGGGCGCGGCTCGTAGTTCACCTCGTAGCAGTTCTGAAGGGCGAAGGCGTCAACGTCAATGATCGCGGGCTGCTTGCCGGCGAGCTGTATGGCCTGCTTGACGTTGGCGATCTTGTCGCGCTTGCAGGCGGCCATCAGGACGTGGAGCGCGTCGGGCGAGGAGCCCGTCACCTGGTAGTCCAGGCTCACGTCCGCGATGTCGAAGGGGATGTGCTCTTCGGCGTGCCACTCGATTGACTCTTCCAAGCTCGTCGGCGCTCATCTGCGGGACGACGATGTTCTTGACGATGACGGAGTGGCCGCTCACGCCCGCCGCGATGCGGTCGGTCTTGATCTGGTGCTCGCGGAAGATGTTCGTGATGACGTTCGAGACGTCGTTCAATTCCATGATCTGCCCGTCAACGATGGAGTCGGTCTGAAGGTTTTCATAGCCGAGACTGAGGAGCTGTAGGCTGCCGGGCTTGCCCTGCAACTCGACGGCTTTGACGGAGCTGGAGCCGATGTCCACCCCGACCAGGTTCTTTTTGCCGAAACCTCTTTTTAACATGATCTACTGTTTTCCTCTCGACATCGAAGATTGCCTGCGATGAAGTTGTCGGAGACGCAGACGCGCCTTGCGTGCTCTCGTGAGTTTAGTGGTCTTTGTCTGCGGTATCTGGCTCGCGGGTTTCATTGTGGTCTCGACGCAACGAATGTTCATGGCTGATGATGCTCGAGCGCGAGTGACGCTCGAGGTCTGGGGGAGAAACGCGGGTTGAACATCTCGGGTGCGAGCGTCGAAGTCAAAACGAATTGAGAAAGCGGGAAGGACAAGGCGAAAAGGTCTTTTCGCAGGATTGGCCGTCACACTTCGGTAGCCCGGCCGGGTCAGCGGCTAGCTCAAGTCCGACTCCCGTTGGCTTTGCGGCCCCCGCTCGCGCGGGGTGTGCCTTTATCGGTTGACTTTCAAAAGGCGGCTCGGTCCGAAATCTCTCTGCCTCTTAATTCGTGCCGCGCCCTGCTCTGCTGAAATCAAGGGCCGTCATGCCCTTGTCTAGGCGGTTTAAGAACCACCGTCGAAGTTAGGGTACAACACGCGGCCAACCATTGTCAATCGCTATTTTTCATCGTTTAAACCGCAGATTAGGCAAGGATATAAGTCGAGACTCAGGCCGAGGTCTGGGGCTGTTTCGGGAATTATTCTGGAATCGTGAGGGTTTCGTTCCAGATACTCAGTCGGCCAGGACTTCGTAGATTTCCAGTGTGGGTCGGCCTTCGGCGAGGCCCGGCGACTGTTTGCGGTGGGCCGAGATGAAGGCTTCGTGATTTCGTCCACTCTTCGAAGGCTGCGCGCGATTTCCAGCGGGTCATGACGACGTAAGTGCGCCCTTCGGCCGGGCGCAAGACCTGCAAATCAACGAAGCCGGGCATCTGGTCAACGGCGCGGTCGCGCTCGGCAAAGGTCTGCTCGAACTCCGCTCGCGCCCTTCGGCCACCGGGATTCTGTTCATCACGACGACCATCGCCGGCTTCTCTTCTTTAATCGTCAGTAAATCCTTGATTGATTGCATTCGCCTCTTCCTCGACCCGGTTGATTCCCGCCTCGCCTAACCGGGCAGGCTCTTAACGCTCGCTGATTCTCTTAACGTCTTCGTCCTCTTCCTCGCGCGGGCCGCGCCGCGCTTGAGTTTGACGGTCTTGGCCGGGATGCCGACTTTGACGTGGTAAGGCTCCACGTCCCTGGTCGTGACCGCGCCCGTCCCGACCATAGAGTGTTCGCCGACCTGTGTGCCGGCCAGCACGGTCGCGTGATAGGTGATGCGCGCGCCGTCGCCGATGCGCGTCGTGAGGTTGTAGACCTTGTGTATGTCTTCGACGTCGTGCGTGTGGGAATAGATGTTGGCGTAGTCGGAGATGGAGACGTTGTTGCCGATCTCTATCCCGCCGCGGTCATCCAGGAGGACGTTGCGGTGGATGACGACGTTGTCGCCGAACGATAAATTGTAGCCGTAAGACCACTCGACGAAGTGCCAGCACTTAAAGTTCTCGCCGACGCGGCGGAAGATGAGCGGCGCGAGCATCCGGCGGAAGCGGTGGCCGAGGTGCGCGTTCTGGCCCAAAGGGGAGCGGTCGTACATCTGCCAGAGCCAGATGAAAGGCTTTCGCTCGCCGTAAGCAGCGGCGTCTATGTCCGTGTAATATTCGGGCTCGGTCGTGACGTTGCGCGGGTCGAAGGTGTGCAGGACGGCGCGCGCAGAGGGCGACAAATTGGACGGGTCGGGCGCGCTCGACTCGCCTTCGCCGAGTCGGCCCGCCCCGTAGTAAAGCTCGTAGAGCGTGTCGCGGACGACGTCGTTGGGGTCGCGCCGCCCGTCTGTCAGCGCGCGGCGCAGGCTCTCCAGGAATTCGTCGAAATCGGCCTCAGCCTGCGACTGCGGGCTTAGCTCGCGGTAAGCCATACGCGGTAAGTCCTCCCCGACTGCACAAAGACTTCGTGCGGCACTGCCTGAATTGAAGGATGATGAAATCAGGAATCAAAGTATCACAGTCAACTGGGCTCATCAACGTGCGGCCCGCTCGCGCTGCCCGCCGCACGTCCTTCGTGCCCTGCTTGCCTGTCGCATGACGCAGACGCTACGATGCAGGCGGGATGAAATTTCTTCGCAAAGCACTTACTGGTCTTTCTAGCCCTGCTCCTCGTTCTGGCCGTCTGGGTGTGGTGGAACTACCCGCGCAAGGTGGACATGACGGCCTATGTCCCCGCCGACGCGCTCGTCTACCTCGAGGCCAACGACCTGCCGGACATCGCCACCGGCGTCATCAACACGGACGCCTGGAAGGCGCTCGCCCCGGCCGCCGGCATCCGCTCGAACCTGGGGAACCTGGGCTGGCTCAGCCGCCTGGCCTCGTGGACGGGAATCGGCCCAGCCGACGCGGTCGTCCTCTCGCGCGCCCAGATAGCCGTCGCCGTGCTCGGCCTGGAGGCGGCGGACGCCGGCGACACTCTGAAGATCAAGCCCATTTACGCGGTCGTGGTTGAAAGTCACACGGGCGAGGGGCGTTTGCAGAGCGCCGTCGAGAAGCGCGTCGGTGACTTCGCGCGGCGCGCTTACGTCGAGCCGCGCGTCGAGACAAAAGAGGTTGACGGCGCGAAGTTCATCACGTGGAGTTCGCCGGACGGCGAGCGTCGCATCGTCGCGGCCGTGACGGGAAGCGTCGCCGTCATCGGCAACGACGAATCGGCCGTCCAGGCGTGTCTCGCAGTTCGCCGCGGCGAGCGGCCGAGCCTTGAGGGTAACCAGCAAGTGTTGGAGATGCGCCGTCGCGTCGGCGGGAGCGACGCGCTCGCGTTCGGCTACGTCTCGCCGGAAGGCACCGCGAGACTGCTTGAGATGGCGGCCACGGCCTACGCCGGGCAGATTTCGCAGGACCCGCGTGCGCAGAGCGCGGCCGCGAGCATGTTGCCGCCGCTCGCCAAAAAAATTCTAGGGGCCGCTGGTTGGAGCGCCCGCGTCTCCGACGGCGCAATCGAGGACCGTTACTTTCTCGCGCTCGAAAACGGCGTCGCCGAGAGGCTGCGGGCGGCACTCGGCTCGCGGCAAAATGAGACTTCGGCCGCGGGCGAGTTGTTGCCGGCCGACATCTATTCTCTGTCGCGTTACAACTACAGCGAGCCGGCCCAGGCTTGGCGCGGCCTGAACGACGCCATCATCTCGCAGGCCGACACGCTCGGCGCGATTTTAATCACTCGCCTGCTGAACGCCTCGCTCAAGCCCTACGGCATAGACGAGCCTGACAGTTTTCTGCGCGCCATCGGCCCGGAGATAGTGACCGCGCGTCTGGACGATTCGGGCTCAAACACGGTGACGGTCGTACAGGTGCGTGACGAAAAGATTCTGCGTGACTTTATCGCCAAACGGTTCGGCGCGAAGCCGCGCGTCGAAACAGTCGCCGGAGCCGAACTGCTCGTCTCCGACAACGAGAAGAAGGACGCAGCCAGCTTCGTCGGCGGCTACTTGATCATGGGGACGGCCGAGAATTTGCGCCGTTGTCTGGAAGCGCGAGGCTCCGGGCGCACCCTCGTCGCCGACGACGATTATCAGCGAACGGTGCGGCCCACTTCCGACTCTGGCCCTGCGAACGTCGTAACCTTCATCGCGGACGCCGCGCCCGCGCGAACTTTCGTCACGGCCCTCGCGGCCCAACGCGGCGTGCGCGAACGCCCTACGAATGACGCCCAACTCGAAGAAGCGCTCAGACAGTTACGCTACGCGGTCAGCGAGACGCGCCTCGCCGACCGCGGCTTCGAGAGAAGAACGCGCTCCTCATTCGGACAGTTCGGCGCGCTCGCCTCGCAATTCGCCCCGGCCGACGACGCGACGGCGGAAGCGCGTTGAGAAGATTTAACGCGCGAGGGGCTGAGTTTTGGGTCTGAGCCGCGCTCTTATCAGTCTTCCAGCTTGGGGTAATCGAAGGGGTGATTGATGAGTACGGCGCGCATGTTGACCTGGCTGCTGAGGGCTTCCAGGTATGCCATGAAGCGGTGTAGCACGGGAGCCAGTTCCGCGCGCACGCGCGTGGCGTCAACCTCTTCCATGAAGCGCTCGCAGGCATCCCAGTCCTTGAACATCAGGTAGCGCAGGCTCCCGTCGCGGAACCAGGCGAGCGTCCTGAGAAGACGCTCGACCATCTCCGGCTCATTTTCGCAGCGCCTGACGAGTTGCAGCAGCGTCCACAGGTCGCGGCGGAGCGCGAGCGATTGTCCGAGCCGCGTGCGGAACGCGTCGAAGAGTTGCGCGCCGTCGAGCGCGGGGTCGAAAACCTGCGCGAGCCCGACCACCGATTGCTGGAAGGAGTCGCGCAGCAGCCCATGCGCGTTCTCCACCTTGACGTAAATCAACGGTGCCTGTTGGAGCGAACTGAGTCCGACCAACTCGTGCGCGAAGACCTTGCGCAGTTCCATGGAGATCGCATAGCTCGTGCTGTCCAGCGCCTCGAAGACGCTCTTCTCCATCTCTTCGTCGCACATCGCGCGCCCCTTGATGAATTCAGTCAGCGCCCGCGCCTCGTCGTGCACGAGCGTGAAGACGGGCAGAGAGAGTTTGAGCGGCTGGTCGCGGCGCAGCAGAGTTTCGACGAAGCGCAGGTAACCGAGCAGCCTGTAGAGGCTGTTGAAAACGTGAACCATGTCCGCGCCCAGCGCGGGCGACTTGATGGTCTCGCGCGTGAGGTCTAAGAGCGGCGCGGGGATGTTGAGCGTTTCCTGACGAGTGTAAAGCCGCGTCAGAATTTTTGTGCCATCGAGCCGGCCCAAATCACGATTCAGACTCTCACCCAGGTTCCCCCAGGCGTGTAAGCTGACGGGTCGCAGCTCAAGCAGAGACTGGCACAGGTCGCAGGCGTCTCCGAGCGACCCCGCGAGCGCCAGAAGCGCGTCGTCCGTCACCCCCGTCTTTATCTCTTCGGCCGAGCCCTGCGGCGAAAGAGTGTCGAGCGTGACCGCGGCTTCCGGCTCGTCGAAGATGGTGTTGTCCGATTGCTCGAAGTGAACGGATTGGAACACCAGCTCGGACGCGCGCAGCAACGTTCCGCGCGCGATCTTTAGCTCGTTAGTCCAGTCGTGCGTGACCAGCCCCTCTTGATTCCCTTCCGGGAGCGGATGATTGTAAGTGTTGAAGAAGCTGCGAAGGGCGCGCAGCCACATGCTGATCTCGCGCGCGTGCGTCCCGGCGTCTATGTCGCCGTGGCTGTCGCGCTCTACGGATGGCGGGAGGAAATCTTTATCTTTCGGGGGCGGGGTCGCTTCCGCTATGGTACTGAACATGGCCGGGCATCCACCTTATAATCGTCTTTCGGGCTCGCCGGACCGAGAGCGCGCCCAATTGATTGTATGCACGAAACCCTCCGGCTGGCAAAATTTATTTTCGGGGGAGCGAAACCAGCGCGGCGCAAGCATCATGATGGCGGGAGAGTAATGATACACGAACTGCTAATTGCCACGGGCAACAAAGGAAAAGTCGTGGAGCTACGGTCCCTGCTGGCCGGACTTCCGCTGCGGCTCAGAGACCTCTCGGAGTTCCCGGCGGCGCGAGAAGTCGAAGAGACGGGCCAGACGTTTTCAGACAACGCCGCCCTCAAGGCGCAGGGCTATGCGGGGCAAACGGGTCTCTGGACGCTGGCGGACGATTCGGGCCTGGAAGTTGACGCACTCGGCGGCGCGCCCGGCGTCTTCTCAGCCCGCTACGGTGGCGAAGGGTTGACCGACGCCGACCGCGTCACACGCCTTCTCGAAGAGCTTTCCAGGACGGCCGCGAAAGACAGGCGGGCGCGCTTTGTCTGCGTGATAGCGATTGCGGACCCGCGCGGTCAGGTCATGAATCTTTCGACGGGAACCTGCGAGGGCCGTATCGTCCACGCACCGCGCGGGACGCACGGCTTCGGCTACGACCCGGTCTTTCTCCCTGACGGCTTCGAGCAGACCTTCGGAGAATTGACCGCGGAAATCAAACAGGACATCAGCCACCGCGCCCTCGCCCTGAAGGCCGCGCGCTCCTTCCTGGTCAGTCATTTTCAAACTACGCCTTGACCCTTCTTATAACCGGCCGCTAGAATGCGTCGTTTGGATTTCTTAGTCGGGGCGTAGCGACAGCCTGGTAGTCGCGCTCGGTTTGGGACCGAGAGGTCGGAGGTTCGAATCCTCTCGCCCCGACCATTCATCAACAGGGGAAGCAGCCGCGGGCTGCTTTTTTTGTGTGGTAGGTCATGGACTCAGGGATGCCAGCGTTGGCGGGGGCCAGGGTCCGGCCCATGGATTTCAAAAAATTCACGGGGAATGGCTGAAAATCGCTGTTTTTGGGGAGACGCGAGGGCTTTTAGTGTGATATATGTTGGTCTATAAGCTTTTTCAATTTCGCCCACTTTCTTGGAGGTAATCAGACTACGCCATGGCGACCACAGCGGCAGGCAAGAAGCGCATGACCCAATCCGAAGTGCTCAACCACTTCGCCGAAAGGTTCGGGCTCAAGCGCGCGCAAGTCAAGGAGCTCTTCGACGAGTTGTCGAATCTGGCTCAATCGGAAGTTAAATCTAACGGCGAGTTCGCTTTGCCCGGCTTCGGCAAACTCGTCCTCTCCGAGCGGAAAGCTCGCGAAGGCCGTAACCCGGCCACCGGCGAGACAATTCAGATACCGGCTAAAACCACGCTCAAATTCCGCGTCGGTAAAAGCATGAAGGATTCAGTCGTTCCCAAAAAGGGTTAGGTTGTTTTCAAAGCATACGTTCTTCAATACCAATAGCGCCGCCTTGAGGATTCTGCGCCGCACGGCAGAATCCTCGGGCGGCGCTGTCACTTTTGCCCTTTTTCCTAAGAAAACTCGCTGATTTCGCCCAGGCCGGGCGTCCCACAAGGCCAATTCACAACCCGCCCAGAAAAAAATCTTCCATTTTCAGGGATTTTCCTCTACAATCATCCGTTTTGTTAGGGACAGATATAGAAAACTATCTGTGGGAACAAGCCCTATGTCTGCCTTCCTGACAAAATTTCCTGGGAAATGTAATGGTTTTGCATCCCACGAAGTGAGGCAGGCATCTAAAATCTCTCTTAACAATACTGCCTCGGGGGCGCGTGTTGAGGGGAAGGTAAAACGAGCTTTCGAGAGCATACAAGGAGCTAGCACAAGTGACTTTTGACAGGCATCTGCCGCTAGATGAGCGGCTTCTGAGAATTGACCACATCCAGGCGCGCCGTTTCTCGAAATTGAGCGGGTCGGCCCTGGACATCGCGACAGAGGGCATCATTCGTCATCTGCGCGCCTGTGACCGGATGGACGTTAACCCGGACACCTCGGCAGTGCGTGAAATCATAGATGACGCATTGAACGGTCGCCGCGTCTTCGCCGAAACGGCGGATGATCGCCGCGCCGCGTAAGGCTTTAGAAATACTCTCGCAATTTTGAAGACCGCCAGCGTTGACTGCCGGCGGTCTTTTTCTGTCCGGAAACAAGCCTTTTTCAGCCTCAAACGTCCGCTCCGCCCTTCTCCGCTACCAGCGCCGTCATCTGGTACTGCATAATCGCCAGCAGACTCAGCGCGTCCGTGATCTCACCTGTTTGCGCCATCTCCAAGGCCCGCGCGAAGGTGACGCGGCGGACTTCCAGTTGCTCTGTTCCCTCCGGGTTGTGTTTGCCTTCCGTGAGCCCCGTGGCTAGATACCACACTGCGTGCTCGTCCGAGACAGAATTCGAGAGGTGTGCTTCGCCCATCTTTTCCCAGTTGGCGGCGCGCAGGCCCGCCTCTTCTTCCAATTCACGCCTGGCGGCGTCGAGCGGGTCTTCGCCTTCCGGGCATCCGCCCTCCGGAATCTCCCACGAATACCTTTCGAGCGGGTAGCGATACTGCCCGACCAAATAGATGAACTCGCCTTCGACGGCGAGGACGCCGACCGCGATATTCTTGAAATGGACCACGCCGTAAATGCCCGGCTCGCCGTCCGGGCGAATGACCGCGTCCTCGCGCACCTTAATCCAGGCGTTTTCGTACACGTCCCTGGACCGCAGCGTCTGCCACGGGCTTCTCTTTTCGTCAACCGTCACCTTGATCCTCTGGTTTGGATGGCGCCAAATATTTTCTCAACGGATGAATCTTCGAGGGGCACGCGTCCACTCGCTCGGTCTCCTAACCTGTTTCCGGGGCCGGGGTGGACTCTTTCAAAGCCGCTTGCTCGACGAGCGTCGACTCTCGGGCGTCCTCTTCTTCCGTCTGCTCGACCTGCCTGAAAATGTCTAGCAGCGCGAGCGTGACGGCCAGGACGACCGGTCCCAATACGATGCCCAGCACGCCGAAGACTTTCAGTCCGCCGATGACCGAGAAGAAGATGAACAACTCGTGCAGCTTGGTCTTTTCTCCCACCAGCTTCGGGCGTAGGAAGTTGTCCACGGTGCCTATGACGAGCGCGCCCCAGGCGGCGAGGATGATGGCCTTCGTCCAGTGGCCCGTCAGCCCCAGGAAGAGCGCCGCCGGGACCCACACGATGAAAGCCCCCGCCATAGGAATCATGGAAAGCAGCGTCATCACCACGCCCCAGACAATCGGGGACGGCAGCCCCAGAATCCAGAACATGAGCCCGCCCAGAGTGCCCTGAATCGAGGCTATGACGAGCACCCCGTAAAGGCTCGCCGAGATGACTTCGCGCGTGCGCGCAAGGATTTTTTCGCTCTGCGCTCTTTCCAGCGGAAACACATCCGGGAGCGCCGCGACGATCCGGTTGCCGTCGCGGAAAAGGTAGTACATCGTGAAGATGATGAAGAAGAATTCGATGACGACGCCGGCCAACCCGCCGACGAAACGCAACGTGGTCGGCGCTATGGCCCCGCCGAGCCCTTTCAGACGCTCGGCCAGAAATTCCTGCGAGCGCAACTGCTCGACGTTGACGTACTGCCCCAGCCAGTTGAGGAAGCGCCCGGTGGTGGGCGAGTTCGGGTCCAGGAGCGTCTGTATGTTGGCTTGCAGATTCTGAGCGAAGCCGCCCAATTCGTGTACGAGGGCGATGACGATGAGCGTCACGGGCAGGAGAATCGTCACGATGACCAGCAGGGACGAGAGCGCCGCGCTGGCCGACGGCTTACCCGTGCGCGCCACGAGCCGCCTGTGGACCGGATAGAAGACGACAACCAGCACGGCAGCCCACGCCAGCACCTCCACGAAAGGTTGCAGCATCTGCCAACATAAGTAGAGCGCGATGCCTGTGGCGATCATCAGCGCGATCCAGCGCGCCTGATTCCTACGGTGTCTCATATTCACTCCGCAAAGGTTTTCGGGCCACTTTACCACAACCCCCGCCGCGCCCGACTTTTTTCATTAAAAGAGACTCAACGGCCCGGTTGACGCCGACCGCGACCCGCGTGCTAACATCGCTGCCGCTTCTGATTGATGTGCCCCCGTAGCTCAGCGGATAGAGCATCTGCCTTCTAAGCAGAGGGTCGCACGTTCGAGTCGTGCCGGGGGCATTCACTTAACGCTGATGCTTGCGGAAATGCGTTGAGTGGTGTAATTATAAGCAGCAGATGGCGGCTATAGTTCAGTTGGTTAGAACGCTTGATTGTGGTTCAAGAAGTCGTCGGTTCGAGTCCGACTAGCCGCCCCATTTTAGTCAAAGAAAAAGGCGCTCCGTCGAGAGCGCCTTTTCTATTTGTCAGAGATTGGCCCGCCGCGTTCACCTGGAATTCGCCAGCAGGTAGATGACGAGGATGACCAGCAGGATTGACAGCACGAGGAGCGTAATTTTCCAGACGCTGTAGGGCCGGTCGCCCTGCACTTCGCCCGTCCGGCCATTGACGACCACCTGAAAGACTTTCTGGTTCAGCCTGTACGCCCCGGCGTAGACGGGCAGCAGCAGGTGCTTGAACGTGATGGCCGAGTAGTGCGTCTTGATGTCGGAGATCATCTGCTCGTCGCCGCCTATGTCCTGGCGCACGTCCGACTGGATGACGCCCGCGGCGATGGCCTTGGCCTGCTCGAACCCCGCGCCCAGCTCGACCTGGTAGCGCTGCGCCTTGAAGCCGGAAAGGTAGGCGGGGTCGTACGGCTTGAGCTGTGCCAAATCCCAGGGCTCCAGCGCGTGGAGGCGGTTGACCGGCAGAGAGGTCGAGGCCGGGATGAGGATGTCGTCGAACCAGCGCGAGACTGTGCCAGAAACGGGATACCAGCGCGTGTGCCTGACCTGCCGCGTCTTGGTCTCCGTCTGCCCCTGCGCGTTCGTCTCCGTGTAGGTCTCCGTCACGTAGTAATACTCGCCGCGCTGCCCCGTGTAATAGCTCGTGGTGTTCGCGTCATAAGTCCAGAACGGGAGGTAGATGCCGTCTATCGCCTCGGGCGTGGCGAATTTTTTCAGGGCGTTCGGCGCGAACCAGCGCGAGGCGATCCACTGCTTGACGTTGGCCGTGGCCTGCGTCTGCGGGATGAGGAACGGGAGGACCCCTTCGGGCGCGACCGTCGGGTCCGCGGACTTCGGCTGGGCCACTATCTTCGCGCCGCAGAAGTCGCACTCGCTCGCGACCTCCGGCGGGACGAAGGTCACGGTCGCGCCGCAGCTCGAACACTGCACTTCGAGCGCGCCCGCCGCGATCACCTGCAACTGGTCCGCGCCCGGCCTCAGATATTTCTCGAACGAGCGCTCCTCGACCTGCTCCGCGCTCTGCGGGATCTGCTCCTTGTGACCGCAATAGGGGCAGGTTAAAACGCCGTCCTTCGGCTCGAAGACCAGAATCGCTCCGCACGACGGGCAAGGGTAACGATGAACCTTCTCTTGATTAGTTTGCTGCGGGGGTGCTTGCATAATTAGACGCTCACCTCAAGGGAGGGATGAGGGATGAGGGATGAGGGATGAAAAGGTTTGAGTTGTTGTGTCAGGTGATTCAAGCACTCAACCAATTTCATCCCTCATCCCTCATCCCTCATCCCTTAATATGCCGGCGGCGAGGATAGGGCATAGGTTTCAAATTTGCAATCTCGCCGCGGCTTCGACCACAATGGCCGCACGATGGAAATCAAGATTCCGACCCCGCGAGATTTCAGCTTTGAGCGGACGGCGTTCAGCCACGGCTGGACGGGGCTCCTGCCGTTCGAGGTTGACCCGCAGGCTTCGACCATCATACGCGTCCTTGATATTGGCACAGGGCCGCCCGTCACGGTCGCGATCACGAGCACAAAGCACGCCGTCAACGTGGGCGTTTCGCGCAAGGTCGGCGTGCGCGCCGCCCGAGCAATCGAGCGTGACGTGCGCCACATGCTCAGGCTCGACGACGACCTGACGGCCTTCTACGCCGCTATGAAATCGGACCCGGATTTTGAGTGGATTCCGCGCGCGGGGGCCGGCCGGCTGGTCCGCTCGCCGACCGTCTTCGAGGACCTGGTCAAATCGCTCTGCACGACCAACTGCACCTGGGCGCTGACGAAGGTGATGGTTCGCGGGCTCGTCAACAACCTGGGGCGCGAAGCGGCAGACGGTCGCCGCGGCTTCCCCACGCCCGAGGCTATGGCCGCGATGCCCGACAGCTTTTACCGCGACGAGGTGCGTGCGGGCTATCGCGCAGCTTACCTGAAAGAGTTGGCCGAGCGAGTCGCCACAGGCGAGTTGGAGGTTGAAGGCTGGCTCACGAGCGAGTTGCCGACGCCGGAACTCAAGCGCGAGATGAAGCGCGTCAAGGGCGTGGGCGACTACGCGGCGGAGAATCTCTTAAAGCTCGTGGGCCGCTACGACGTGCTCGCCCTGGACTCCTGGGTGCGCGCCACCTTCATACGCACACGCAACAACGGGCGCGCGACACCCGACGCCAAAATCGCGCGCTACTACTCACGCTTCGACTCCTGGCGCGGCCTCGCCCTCTGGTGCGACATGACGAAGGATTGGTTGGACGAAGAATGAATGCGGAATGATGAATGATGAATTAAAGAAAGCGCTTTTCATTCATCATTCATCATTCCGTATTGCCCTTCGTCCGGCGTTACCTGCCCGAACGAATCTTGAGTTCGGTGCCTCTCCTTAGTTCGAGGTCGCCGCGCCCTTGAATGTAGACGGAGCTTGCGCCCGCGCCCGCGCCGATGGCTGCGCCGATGGCCGCGCCCTTGCCGCCGCCCGCAATCGCGCCGATGATCGCGCCGACGGCCGCGCCAATCGCTGCACGCTGCGCCGTGCGGTTCGTCCGACTCCGGCTCTCCTCGACGGTTGCCGGCTCTTCCCTGGCTACGCGAACATCTTCGCCGTCAGCCGGGCGCACGTTTTCGATTGCCCCGTTGAACGGGGCCTCGCGGCCGTCGCGCAGGCGTATCCGCGTAAAGTCGAGCGTCATCCCAGACCGCCCCGAAAATGGGCCAGCCCGTTCCACACGCGAAACGTACCCTTCGATAGTCGCCCCTTCAAACTGCGCGGGCGCGCGCACTGTCATCGTAAAGCCGTCGTCCACGCGCAACTCCGCGGTGCTGAGATGATTGTCGAGCACGGCCACAAACTCCGTCCCCTCCGGGATGACCAAAGCATAAGCGTCGTTATCCCTCTCGGGAATAACGGGCGGGTCAGACTCCGGCTGCGGCGGGTCGCTTCTCTCGGCTGCCGGCGGCAAAGGCTGCGGTCTGTTTTCGATGCGGCCGGGGTCCGTCCGGGGCGGGACGTTTCTCGCCGTGGCGGTTCGGACGGACTCTGGCTCTCCGTAAACGCTCCAACGGGCCACGCTCGAAGTCCTGTCGTAAACGCTCTGGACGACGATGGGCTGCCCCAGCTCTTCGGAGAAGATGCGGCGTGTCACGCGCAGGCGGCGTCCTCCGTCGAGCGGAGAGAAGGTGACGCTGAACTCGTTGTCACGGCTGCCGCTGGAACTGACCATCAAATCGTCGCCCTGTAGCACGGCGCGCGTGCGCACCAACTGGCCGTCTCTGGCCGGTTCCGTGCGCTCGCGCCCGTCGGCGTCGAAACTGATACGCGGGGCGCGAGTCGAGGCGATGCTGACCATGTTCCCGCGCCGCTCGATGGAAAGCTGGTCGGGCGAACTGAGACGACTGACCAATTCCTCGACGGCGCTTTCCTCCAAATCGAACGCGTACGCGCTCAGAGCGCGCTCGGCTGTGGCGCGCGGGTCGTCGCTGTTCTGTACGTTGAGGCGGTAGACGCCCGTCAAACTGGACTCCGCCGCGCTCACGCCCTGGTTCGCCGTGGACGAAGGACGGCGACGGCGTTGTTGTCCCTGTGCGATGAGGCTGACACTCACGAGTGCGGCCGCAAGCGTCAACGCTATGATCTTCCTTGACTGGCTCATCTGTTCTTCCCTCCGCCTGCCGTGTTTGATGTGGCCCAGATTTTCAACACGGGCGAGGCACGGCGACGACGACTGACGTACTGGGCGTCAAAAAATTGTCTCGGGGATTAATATCTACAAGCAAAGGGAGAGGCGAACGGTATGCCACAAAGAGTAGAGCGACCCGGCCTTTTATGCAAGCCGGAAGGCGCGGTGCGGGGTGCACCGGGCTTTGCTCAGCGACGCGTATCGCCAGCCGATAATTCAGCCTTCAGCAATGAAGAGGGGCAAAGGCGCTCGACCACGCATTCGGCGCAGAGCGGCGTGCGGGCTTTGCAGACTTTGCGGCCGTGGGCGATTAGCAGGTGTGCGAAAAGAATCCAGTCCTTACGCGGGATGACTTCCATCAGGTCGCGCTCTATTTTTTCAGGCTGCTTTTCCGCCGAGAGCGCTAATCGTTCCGACAGCCGCGCGACGTGCGTATCAACGACGACGCCGCTGGTGATGTTGAAGGCGTTGCCGAGGACGACGTTGGCGGTCTTGCGCGCGACGCCGGGCAGGGTTAGTAAATCATCAAGATTCTCTGGCACGCGGCCCTGAAATTTTTCCGCGATGAGGCGGCACGCGCCCTGTATGGCTTTGGCCTTGTTGCGGAAAAAACCTGTCGAGCGTATGTCCTGCTCAAGCTCCGCCTGCGCGACGTTGAAATAATCTTCGGCGCGGCGGTATTTCCTGAAGAGGTCCGCGGTGACGATGTTGACGCGCTCGTCCGTGCACTGCGCGGAAAGAATCGTCGCGACCAGAAGCTCCAACGGGTTCGTGTGGTCTAGCGAACAGCGCGCGTCCGGGTACTCTTTCTTGAGCCGCCGCACGATCTCGCGCGCCCTCTGTTTCTCTTCGTTGCTTGCCAAGACTCTCCTCGCGGCACTTTGATGATGAGATGAAAGCTCCGCGCGCATTATGCGTGCCCGCCCTTCGATTCTCAAATCAGCACGCGCCGCGCTATTGACTTCACCACCGGACTTGGCTTACTAGAACACATTGCAAACAGTTCAACTCTTTGCGCCTTACGTCTTGTCTTTGCGCCTTTGCGAGAAACAGCCGTTCTCGCAAAGGCGCAAATAAAGAAAATCCAAAGCCGCAAAGGGGTTGAGTCGTTCCGCCAATTGAGATATCAATCTAACATGAAAACAAAATGCGCTGTTGTTCATCTCTCTCTTCCTTCTCGGCGGCTCTTCCGTTCTGCGGCCAGACTCGAACTCTCAAGCTGACGCCTAACAAAATCTCACTCGCCAAAGGCATCACGTTCAACCTCAATCTGCCGGAAGAGTTCGAGGCCACAATCGCCGCCGAGGGGTTGAAGCGCGTCCGCTTTATGGCGATGAGCCCGGACAACCGCGTCTTCGTCACAGACATGTACAACCTCGCGGACAACAAGCGCGGCGCGGTCTACATCCTCGAAGACTTCGACGAGCGCGCGGGCCGCTTCCGCAAAGTCACGCCCTACCTGACGAACCTGCGCAACCCGAACAGCATCTGCTTCCACTCCGACGCCGAGGGCAACAGTTGGTTTTACCTCGCGCTGACGGACCAACTTGTGCGCTACCGTTATCGCGCGGGCGAAACGGCCCCGCGCGGCCGCCCGCAGGTGCTCGCGGAATTTCCAGACTACGGCCTCGGCTACAAGTACGGCGGCTGGCACCTGACGCGTACCGTCGCCTACGGCCCGAACGGAAAGCTCTACGTCTCTGTCGGCAGCAGTTGCAACGCGTGCGAGGAGAAGGAGGAGATACGCGCGACCGTCATCGAGATGAACCCGGATGGGAGCGGCCGCAGAATTTACGCCACGGGCCTGCGCAACGCCGTCGGCCTCAAGTGGGTCGGCGGGCAGCTCTACGCCACCAACATGGGCGCGGACCACCTCGGCCGCGACAAGCCTTCGGACACCATGTACGTCGTCCGCGAGGGCGCGGGCTACGGCTGGCCCTACTGCTACCAGCAGGGGCCAAGAATCTACGCCGACCCGCAATTCAGCTCGTCCGCGAAGAACAAGGGATGCAAGAACGTCCCCGCGGCCTTCGCCTCCTTTCTGGCACACAGCTCACCGCTCGGCCTCGAATATTTCGACGCGAGCACAACAGCCCCCAGTCTCAAGAACCACTTCCTGGTCGCCCTGCACGGCTCCTCGATTCACCGTATGGACCGCGGCCACACCATCGTCCGCGTCAGGCGCGGCGGGCGCGCAGAGGACTTCATCACCGGCTTCATGCAGAACGGCAAGCTCTACGGCCGCCCCGCGGACATGATGAAACTCGGCCCCGACGCCTTCCTCTTCACGGACGACTACAACGGCGTGGTGTACTACGTGCGAAAGAAAGGGTGAGAGGCACAGAGAAGATAATTTCAGACATGCGATCCCGGGTTAATTTCTTAGTCACCTTCGTTCGACCGTCCTGCCCTTCTCCGTCGTCCGCGTCTTCGCCTGTGCGTTGATTCTTTTTCTCTGCTGTACCGCTGCATCGGCGCAGTCGCCGAACACTCGCGTCGAGGGCGTCGTTCAAGACCAGACGGGCGCGGCCGTCGAGCGCGCCGAAGTCATTCTCAAGAACGAGTCGGCCGTCATCGCCGAAAGCACGACCGATTCGAGTGGGCGTTTCCGGCTTGAGGTCTCGACGCCTGCCGCCGCCTCGCTCGCTGTTCGCGCGGAAGGGTTCGCGCTTTACGAGAGCAGGCTGGATGCGATTCAGACAAATCTGCTGGGCCTGGAAATCGTGCTCGCGCCCGCGCCGCTCTCCGAGCGTGTGACCGTCACGGCGACGCGCACGGAGACGCGGCTGGGGGAGACGGCCGCGAGCGTCGTCTCGCTCTCGCAGGCGGAGTTGGAGACGACCGCCGCCGTCACGCTCGACGACGCGCTCCGACAGGTCCCGGGCTTCAGCCTCTTCCGCAGGAGCGGCAGCCGCACGGCCAACCCGACCACGCAGGGCGTCTCTCTGCGCGGCGTCGGCGCGAGCGGCGCGAGCCGCGCCGTAGTCCTCGTGGACGGCGTCCCGCTCAACGACCCTTTCGGCGGCTGGGTCTACTGGGGCCGCGTGCCGCGCACCAACATCAACACGGTGGAAGTGCTGCGCGGCGGCGCGTCTCACCTCTACGGCAGCGCCGCGCTCGGCGGCGTCGTCAATGTCATCACACGCAAGCCCAATGAGTCGCCCGCCCTGCGTCTCGAAGCTTCTTACGGGAATCAACAGACGGCGGACGCCTCCCTCTTCGCCTCCGGGCGCAAGGGCGACTGGGGCGCGGGCCTCGCCGTCGAGACGTTTCATACGGACGGCTACATCATCGTTGACGAGAGCGAGCGCGGGAGCGTGGACGTGCCTGCGGGAGCGCGCAACGCGGTCGCGCGTCTCAGCGTCGAGCGGAAGCTCTTCGGCGACCGGGTCCGTCTTCGTGAGCGCCAACGTCTTCGGCGAAGCGCGCTCGAACGGCACGCCGTTTCAGCGCAACCGCACGCACATACGCCAGCTCGTCATCGGCGGCGACTGGCACAGCGCGCGTGCCGGCGCGTTTACCTTTCGCGCCTACGGCGGCACACAGGTCTTCGACCAGAATTTCTCCGCCGTCAACGGCGACCGAACTCTTGAGACGCCGACGCGCGTCCAGCGCGTGCCTGCGCAATCTACGGGCGCGTCCCTTCAATGGTCGCGCGCCGCAGGTAACAGGCAAACGCTTATCGCCGGCCTTGAGGCGCGCGAGGTGCGCGGCGCGAGCGACGAGCTTGCCTTCATCGCCGGGCGGCCGAGTTCAATCATCGGCGCGGGCGGGCGCGAGCGGACCGTCGGGATATTTTTTGAAGACATCATCCGCGCGACCCCGAAACTGTTCGTCACTGCGGGCGCGCGCGTTGACCGCTGGCGCAACTACGACGCGCTCTCGGCCACGCGCCCTTTCTCGTCAAACGTCACCACGACCATTCTTTTCCCTGACCGCACGGAGACGGCGTTCAGCCCGCACCTCTCTGTGCTCTACAAGCCGCGGGAGAACGTTTCGCTCTACGCCTCCATGAACCGCGCGTTCCGCCAGCCGACGCTCAACGAGCTGTACAGGAGCTTCCGCGTCGGCGACGTGTTGACGCTCGCCAACGAGAACTTGCGCGCAGAGCGACTGACGGGAGGCGAGGCCGGCGCGAGCTTCAACGCTTTCGGACAAAAGTTGAACGTGCGCGGCGCATTCTTCTGGACAGAGATGACGAGGCCCGTCGCCAACGTGACGCTGAGCGTCACGCCCGCGCTCATCACGCGACAGCGACAGAACCTTGGGCGCACGCGCTCGCGCGGCATCGAGTTGGAATGGGACGCGCGCCTGACGCAGAGCTTCACCGTCTCCGGCGGCTACCTCTTCGCGGACGCGACCGTCGCTCAGCTTCCCCGCGAACGCGCGCTCGAAGGTCTGCTCATCCCGCAGGTGCCCCGTCACCAGTTGACGTTTCAGGCGCGCTACGCGAACCCGTCCATCATCACGGCCGCCGTGCAGGGCCGCGCGTCCGGCGCGCAGTTCGACGACGACCAGAACCGCTTTCGCCTCGACCGCTACTTCACGCTCGACGCCTTCGCCTCGCGCCGCCTCACGCGCAATCTGGAAGCGTTCCTCGCCGCCGAAAACATTTTCGACCAACGCTACACGACGGGGCTGACTCCCGTCCGAACCATCGGCCCGCCCACACTCGCTGCGCTTCGGCTTCAGACTATTCATCGGCTCCAACTAAACACGCAGGAAGCGAAAAGACTCAACTCTTTGCGCCTTACGTCTTGTCTTTGCGCCTTTGCGTGAAACAGCCGTTCTCGCTGGAGGCGCAACAAAAGAAAAACCAAAGGCGCAAAGGCTTGAGTCTTTCCAAGCCGCATTCCGCAATCGCCCTGATACTGTTACACTGTGCGGACTGGTTTCATCGTTGATTCGCGACGTGAGGTAAGCGCAAGAGATGCCCGAAGAGCAAAGGACAGCTAACAACTCGCAGACCTACGTGGTCGGCGCGGAGGAGTTCGAGTTCGAGACGATTGAGCAGGAGAACGGGCAGGCGACGGTCGTCCGCTTCCGTCTCGACGACCCGCGCTACCACGCGGGCGACGTGCTGCTCGTCCTCTCCGGCTCCGACATACATTTCCACGGCATGATCGGCCAGATCGCGGACGGCTACGCTATCGCCTCGGACCACAGGGGCTCGCTCCTGCCCGCGACTATCCAGTGACAATTGGACCGGGGCTGGAACCGAGGCGGGATTCATCCTTTTCACCCTTGACGCTGGGCCACGGGGCAGCTTATTTTTAGCCCCTCGCTTGCGAGTTCACCTCGGCGGCTCCTTCTATTCCCGGGAGGCTTTTTATGAGACGTGTTTCCTTGCCCCTGCTTTCCCTGCTCGTGCTCCTGGGTTGCGCGCCGGTTCTGGCACAGGAGTTGGCCTCGGCCAAGGAGTACGTCAAGCGCGGCATCGTGCGCTTCGGCAAGGGGGACACGGACGCCGCGCTCTCGGACTTCGACCACGCCATCGAGATGAACCCGCGCCTCGCGGAAGCGCACCTCAACCGCGGCAAGGCGCGCAGGGCCAAGGGCAACCTCGACGGGGCCATCGAAGACTACGAGCGCGCCATCGAGCTGGACGCGCGCCTGACCTCCAACAACCGCGACATCACGCAGGCATTCACCAACCGCGGCTTCATACGCGCCAACCAATTCGACTTCGAGGGGGCCATCTCGGACTTCGACAAGGCCATACGTGTTTCGCCGAGCGACGCCGAATCTTACGTCAAGCGCGCCGAGGCGCTGCTCGTCAAAGGCGACCTGCCCGAGTCAATCGCGGATTTCGACCGTGGCCTCGCGCTCAAATCTGACGGCAACGCGGCCTCGCTCGCACACGCCGGCCGAGGCTTCGCACACCTGCTCCGCGGCAATGAGGCCGAGGCGCGCAAAGACTTCGACAAGAGCATCCAACTCAACAACGAGGGCCGCATCTTCCTCGAACTACACCTCAAAATCCTTGAGACACAAATCAAGGAGATCAAGCGCCGCCGCGCCGCCGACCAACAACGAGTAGCCTAAGAACAGTGATAAGTGATAAGTGATAAGTGATAAGTAAAGGCCGCCCGCTTTTACTTATCACTTATCACTCATCACTTATCACTTCTTTTTTATCTCGTAACTCCGGCCGGGTGCTCTATCTCTATGCCGTCGGTGTTTGAAGTGACCTTGATGCGGTGGAAGCCTTTCTTGGGGTGCGTGGAGAGATAGGTGAGCGCGAGTTGGCGCGAGAGGTTCCCGGCCAGTTCCCGCAGGAAAGGGTCGAAGCTGACGGGAGCGCCGGTGCCCTGGAAGAAGGCGCGGCCGCCGGTCTCGTCCGCGAGCAGTTCGAGCGAGCTTTGCCCGTTGGAAATCAGACGGAAGTTGCCGAGCGTGCTGGCCGTGACGCTCGGCGCGTAGAAGGAGTAGACGGCCACGCCCTGCCGCTGCGCCTCGCGGACGGCGCGCGCCAAATCAACGCTCTGCGTGGGCAGGGAGCTGTCCACGCCCCTTGAGATGTCCAGCCCGTCCGTGACGACCAGGAGCGCGCGCCGGCCCTTCGGCATGGCCTCGAAGCGGCGCAAGCCTTCGACGATCTCGACGTAAGGGTTGTAGGGCGCGGCCGTGGCCGAGCCGATGGGGACGCGCAGCGACTGTGCGGCGCGCTCCAAATCGGCCGTGAACCTTTGGCGCACGTCGAGCGAGCCGCTTTTGATGTAGCCCACCATGACGCGCGAGCCGCGCGGAAGACGGTTTATGAACTCGCGCAGCGCCTTTATCTCGTTCGAGATTGACGAGACCAGGTCGTCCTGAATCAGTATGCCGACCGAGATGGGCGTCTCCGTTCCATAGGCGCGTATGGAGAGAATCTTCTGCTCGTCGCCGTCTTCGCGGACCGTCAGGTCGCCAATCTGCTGCAACTCGCGCTGGGCGGCGTCGCCGCCGCGCTGGCGAATCGTAATCGGGATAGTCACCGAGCGAACGCCGCCGCGCTGAGGCTGTGCAATGGCCGACTGCGTCCAGGCGGCTGCGCACACGAGCGCGGCCGTGAAAATCAAGCTGCTGATTCGTCTGTAAGGGCTGGGCATCGGTCCTCCTCCGGCATTCTCTATCGCTTTCGCAACAGCCATGATATTACACGGCACAGAATGCTCCAAGCAGCCGCATTGTTCGGTTCTTCCGGGGCTGGCTAACACGCACGCGCTCTTGTTATGATTCGGGCCGTCCCTCATTGTTGATAGATGAATGCGGGGCGGGCCACGTTTGCCCGCCCGCGCCGGCGAGTCGTCCGGCCCTTTGGAGAAGAAGTGAGCATGAATGAGACGGGAACGAGCGGCAAGGTCACGGCGCGGGAGAAACTTCTGGCGCGCGTCTTCGAGTGGGTGCCCTGGCTGGCCTTCTTTCTGGTCGCGCTGCCTGTCCCGCTCTACTTCCTGCTGAAATACTTTTCATCCTCGCAGGAGGCCGCGCTCAACATCCTGTTGGCCCTGACCTCGCTCGCCGTCGGCTCTGTCGTCGGCTTCGCCGTGACGCTCTTCCTGCTCTACTACCGCCGCCAGTGGGCACAGAAGGTGCGAGACCGCGTGGCCGCCGACGGTGTGACGGCGGAGGAATTGCCGTGGTTCACGTCGGAGCTGACGCCGCAGGAGCGCCAGGCGCTCAAGGAGATAGAGGCCAGGAACCCCATGCTCGCGGACGCCTACCGCGAGACGCTGGCCTCGCGCATCACCGCGACGCGCGTCGTGGCGAACGCCAAGCGCGAGCTACTCATGGTCGAGCGCCGGATTGAACCGCACGGACTACATACAGGGCGCGGACACGACCTCCCTGCGCGAAGAGTTGCGCGGCGACCGCGAACGGCTTGAGCAGATCAGGCTCGAAGGCTCCGAGCGCCGCGCCGAGGCCGAGACGCGTTTGCAGACGATAGAGGCTGCGTCGAGCCGCGGCGCGACCTGGGACGAAACCAACATAGCCCTCCACCGCCTCAGCGCCACGCGCGAAAACGTCCCGCTCGCCCTCGAAGCCGCGCGCCTCGAACAACAGGCTCGTGAAGAGATCGACCGACAATTAAAAGAGACGCAAACCGGACAACTCAAGGCGAAGGGCGAAAGTTAGAACACACAAGCCACCCACCATCTCAACTCCTTAGCGCCTTTGCGCCTTTGCGTGAAAAACCTAAATCACTCACGTCTGGAGGCGCAAAGACGCAAAGACTGTCAGGCTTCGTCCGCCGCCTCATCTTTGTCTATCCCAATTTTTCTATAAACCCCTTCCGCAATTCGCTCGGCGTGGCCTTCGCGGACGAGAGCGCGGTTACCGAGTCCCGCGTCCGGGCGCGAGAGCCCAGTGACTTTCGCCAGTTCCCCGCGCACGGTCAGTCCCGCGCCATCGAGAAAGGCGCGCGCTACCTCGCGCAGGGCGTCTTCGCGCTTGACCTTTGCGGATAGCTCCTCTGTGAAGCGACCTTCGGCGAGCGTCCAGATATAGGTGAACCAGGGCTCGTAGACCACCTCGCCCGGAATGACCTTCATCGCCCGCTGCAACTCGTCCATCGCGCGCGTGAACCTGGCGCGCTCCCTGACGCCCGACGCCTCGCGCAGATCGCTCGTCGCCATCTCCCACTCGCGCCTGAGAATTTTTAAGACGGCGCGCGCGTCCGTTGAGAGCGCCTCGCCCTCCTTGCGCCGCGCGACGCCCCACAGCGCGTTGAAGTGCGGGACGAGCCGCGGCGCGATGAAGGTCGCGCGCCCCTTGGCGAGCTTCGCGTAGTAGACGCGCCCGCGCCGCATCACCTCGTCCTTGATCGTCCAGGTCAGGCTGGCCTCCGGGTCCTTCTGCACGTTGCGCGGCATGTAGGCGTCGCGCCTGCCGCAGACGGCTACGTAAAGCGACGGCCCCGTCCGCCGCGCGTCCGTCATCGCCGCGCAGAAGCCCACGGCCTCCACGAATTTTTCGGCCCCGCCCGCGTCCTCCACGCGCAGCTCAGGCTCGCGCCGCCACGCGCGGTCGCGAAAGGCTTCGACCTCTTCCGTAAGCTGATTGACTGCGCTCAACACTCTCACCTTTCTCTGACCGATCTCTCAGCTTGAATGACCGAACTCTCAAACTGACCGAGGCGGGGCGTCAGCCCGCCAACCCTTCAAACTTAAAACCAGGCCAAAACCTGAGCATTTTGCCGGTTTTCACGAAAGTGTGTCCCGTGGCACGCATGCTGCACTACGGGCCGCAGGCGGCGACTGTGTTTCGCCGCATGCCCGCCCCGGCAAGTTGGAAATTATACGAGGATGACCGATTCGATGAAACAAGCTCCCCACTCCCCCATCGCCGCCTGGCTCACGATCTTTTCCCTGCTCGTCACGCTGACGGGCGGGATCATGGTCGGTGATAAAGCCCAGGCGCAGCCCCTGGCCCAGAGCAAGCCGTCCGCCTCGGGGCACGACAAAGTCTCCTCGGACTTGCGCGAGAAGGTCAAGGGCGCGAAAGGCAGCGAGCGCGTCAACGTCATCATCGAACCGGCCGGCGAGTGGAGCGATTCTCTCAACTACACCGTCAGCGGCAACAACGGAAAAGTCTCAAAGTCCTTCAAGAATTTCAAGTCCCGCTCGATCAGCCTTCCCCCCGCAGCAGTCGAAGCATTAGCCAACAACCCGGAAGTCGCTTACGTCTCCCTCGACCGCGACGTTAAAGTGCTGGGCCACGTCTCGCTCACCACTGGCGCGGACGCGGCGCGCAACTCCGGCGGCTCGACCACCTACGACGGCACGGGCATCGGCATCGCCGTGATGGACTCCGGCATCTACACCAACCACATCTCCTTCGAGAACGCCAACAAGCAACTGCGCGTCACCAAGAGCGTTGATTTCACGGGCGAGAACCGGACCGACGACCCTTACGGTCACGGCTCACACGTGGCCGGGATTCTTTCCGGCAACGACAGCGTGGCGCAGGGCGCTTACGTGGGCGTCGCTCCGAACGCCAACATCATCAACCTGCGCGTGCTCAACTCGCAGGGCAGAGGCACCGTCTCCTCCCTGATCGCCGCGCTCGACTGGGTGATGTCGAACCGCACGACCTACAACATTCGCGTCCTTAACATGAGCCTGGGAACGGCGGCCGTCACCTCCTACAAAAACGACCCGCTGTGCAAGGCCGTACGCCGCCTGGTGGACGCGGGCGTCGTCGTCGTCGCCGCCGCCGGCAACGAGGGCAAGGACGGCAACGGCGAGAAAATCTACGGGCAGATTCACAGCCCCGGCAACGAGCCTTCCGTCATCACGGTCGGCGCTTCCAACAGCTACGGGACCGATACGCGCGCCGATGACTCGGTCACGACCTACACGTCGCGCGGGCCGACGCGCAGCTTCTGGACCGAATCCAACGGGACCAAGCACTACGACAACCTGCTTAAGCCCGACGTGGTCGCGCCCGGCAACCGCATCATCAGCACGCAGGCAATCAACAACTACCTCGTCTCCAACAACCCGTCTCTGGACGCCAACGTCAGCGGCGCCGGTTCTCGCGAAGAGATGTTCCTGAGCGGCACTTCGATGGCGACGCCCGTCGTCTCCGGCGCGGCCGCGCTGCTCCTACAGGCCAACCCGAAGCTGACGCCGAACATGGTCAAGATGATCCTGATGTACACGGCGCAGCCCCTGGCGGGCTTCAACATGTTCGAGCAGGGCGCGGGCCAGATCAATCTCGAAGGCGCGATGCGACTTGCCAAACTGATCCGCACCGATTTGACTTCGAGCACCGCGGTCGGCGCTCCCCTGCTCTGCTCGACCTGCGCGGCCCCGACGCCGCAGACCAGCATTGGCGGCCACACCTTCTCCTGGAGCCAGGGCATCATCCTCGACTACACCTACGCCACGGGGACGAATCTGATTACGCTCTACCAGAAAATCTACGGCCTCGGCGTCCTTTTGGGCGACGGGACGGCCGAGTCCAACGGCGTGCTGTTGGGCGACGCGACGAAGATGAGCGGCGGCGTGCTGCTCGGCGACAACATCCTGACGAGCGACGACACGGACTCTTCGACCCTCGGCATCACGCTGGCCGAAGGAACCACCTTCAAGAACTACGGCGTGCTCCTGGGCGACGGCCTCCGCTTGCTTGACGGCGTCCTCCTCGGCGACGGCGTCCTGGTTGGCGACGGCGTGCTGCTGGGCGACGGCGTGCTCGTGGGCGACGTTTATGTTCAGGCTAACAAGGCGCTGATTTCCGGCGACACCAGCGGCAGTGCGATGGCGGTTGTTAAGGATGCCGCGCCGAAAGCACCATCCAGTCTGGGCGCGGCCGCCGCCTCGTCCACCCAGATCAACCTCACCTGGTCCGACAACTCGACCAACGAAGACGGCTTCAAGATCGAGCGCTCGCTCGACGGCTCGACCTACACGCAGCTCACGACCGTGGGGAGGAACGTCAAGACCTACTCCAACACGGGACTGACCTCGGCCAAGAGGTATTACTATCGCGTCCGCGCTTATCACAGCGGCGGCGACTCCGCCTACTCCAACTCCATGAACGCGATGACGAGTTCGACCGGCGGGAAGAAGTAGATGATGAAGGCCGGCGCGCGCGGCAGTTTTACTGGCCGCCACGCACGCCGGCACTGACACTCACATACGACAACCTGGCTTCTGAGTTTCACGACTTCATTAACTACCGAAGGATTGGCATCATGCGCATGCAATCACCCCGCACAACGTCGCCGGCGAACGAGCCGTCAATGCCGAGCGCCATGTTCGACGCGGCGGCGGCCGAGCCGCTCGCTGAAAAACACAAAGCAGAAATCCTGGCCTTCCTGTCTGAGCGCCCGCTGCACACCGTCTACATGACGGGCTGCATCCTGGACAACGGCGTCGTCAGCCCTCTAAACCGCGGCTCCTTCTACGGCTACCGCAACCGCGACGGCCGGCTCGAAGGCGTCGCCCTGATCGGCCACGCCACGCTCTTTGAAACGCGCTCGGACGCGCCCCTGGCGGCCTTCGCGTCGCTGGCCCAAAAGTGCACGCGCACACACCTGCTGCTCGGCGAGATGGAAAAGGTCGAAAACTTCTGGGGCCACTACGCGGAGGGCGGGCAGGCGCCGCGCCTGGTCTGCCGCGAGTTGCTCTTCGAGCAAAAGTGCCCCGTCGAAGTGAGAGAGCCCGTGCGCGGCCTGCGCAAGGCGACGCTCAGAGACCTTGAGCTGATAATGCCAATCCACGCGCAGATAGCGTTTGAAGAGAGCGGCGTCAACCCGCTGGAGAAAGACCCGATTGGTTTCCGCCTGCGCTGCGCGCGCCGCATAGAGCAGGGCCGCGTCTGGGTGCTGTTCGAAAACGGCCGGCTGATCTTCAAGGCGGACATCGTGTCCGAAACGTCCGAGGTGATTTACCTCGAAGGCATCTACGTCGCCGCCGAAGACCGCGGGCAGGGCATCGGCCGCCGCTGCCTTTCGCAGTTGACTCGCAATCTCCTGGCGCGCACGAAGACCGTCTCCCTCCTGGTCAACGAGCAGAACAGCGCGGCGTCAAATTTTTATCTCAAAGCGGGCTTCAAGCTGCGCGCGCACTACGACACGATCTTTTTACAGCAAGCATCTGCCTGACACTTCTCCCGCAGGCGGAGCTGACCGCGTGGACACGAAGGAAAACTCTCCTTCTGCGACTTCGTGCCCACGCGGTCTTTTTTGTCTCAAAAACAAACTCAACCCTTTGCGCCTTACGTCTTCCTTGGCGCCTTTGCGTGAAACAGCCGTTTTTCTCGCAAAGGCGCAAAGTTAAGACGTAAGGCGCAAAGGGTTGAGTCTATGCTTAACCTGAAAAACTTAATCCAAACCGATAACTAGGTAAGTCGTGTCGTCTTTGGCAGGGGCGCCTATGCGGAAACAATCAAGGTCCGCGAAGAGCGCCTGTCCTATTTGCTCCACGTCCCCAGCGCTGACGCGCGCGTGACTGTCGGCCAAGCCACGCTCCTCGAAAGTCTCGCCCGCAGTGTTCTCCGCCTCCGTCACGCCGTCGCTGAAGACCGCGAGCCGCTCGCCCTTCCTGAACACAACTTCCCCCGCGCTGTAGCCGTCGCCCGGCAGTTGCAGCCCTATAAGTTTTCCGCTGACCTCGAACGGCCTTTCCACTTCGCCGCGTGGATTCAACCAGACCGGCGGCACGTGCCCCGCGT
This sequence comes from uncultured Acidobacteriota bacterium, assembly GCA_963711585.1. Lineage (GTDB taxonomy): Bacteria > Acidobacteriota > Blastocatellia > Pyrinomonadales > Pyrinomonadaceae > QHXM01. The sequence goes on from CAVQEU010000009.1 coordinate 1,047,442, forward strand.
TGATGTAGCGCAGGCGCTCGGGGGCGGCCGAAAGCACGCCGAGGAAGAGAGTCGCGTAGGTTCCGAGCGGCGCGACCGCGCCGACGCGCGCGTCCAGTTCCGCGGCCAGCCTGGACAAATCGCTTTCGTCGCGAACCAGCGCGCGCAGCTCCGTTTGCAGCGTCGTCATCAACAGCGCCGCGCCGATTCCCTTCCCGCTCACGTCCGCCACCCAGAAGGCGCACGCACCCGTGGGCAGCACGAGCGCGTCGTAGCAATCGCCGCCCACGTCGTAGCAAGCCTGGCTCACGCCCCAGGCGCTGAAGGGAGCGGGCAGATTGATTTTCCCTGGCGGCGGGAGCAGCCGTGCCTGAATCTTCCGCGCCAGCTCTAACTCCGTCGAGAGCAGTTTCGAGCGGAAAGCTTCCTGTGCCAATTGCTCGCGCTCGACCGCCACGGCCGCGAGCGCCGCGAACGATTCCAGGTAGGTGAGGTCCGCTTCCGTGAACTCGCCATCCAGCCTGTTGATGGCCTGAAGGGAGCCGAGCAGCGTGCCCTCGGGTTTACGCAAGGGGACGCAGAGCATGTTTCTCGTCGTGAACCCCGTGCGGCGGTCAGTCGAAGCGTCGAAGCGTGGGTCGGAAGCCACGTCGTTAATTAAAACGCTCTCGCCCTTTTCGGCAACGTACCCGGCCACGCCGACGCCCTTCTCCAGGACAATCTCGACGTGCTCAGACCCGCTCATCTGCCGCGCGTGTAGCTTCCCTGTCCGGCGGTCATTGAGAAAAACCGTCGCGCGCTCCGCTTTGAGCTGCGTCGTGACAAGCTCAAGGATGGCGCGCAGGATGTCGTCCAACCCGGAAGCGCGGTTCAGCGTCTCGCTCGCCAGGACCAGCGCCTCAAGGCGCTGAAGGCGCAGCTCGCCGGGCAGGCTGCTCAAGATAGCCGTTGTGCCAGTCAATCCTCTTCTCCTTCCGCAGCGTCGCCAGAGCAAGAGAATCCTAGCACCGGCGCGGCACAACGGAAAACAGTTTGTCAGGCGAAAGTAAGATGAAACAGAAAGACGCGGAAGGAGGATGGCCCTCCTTCCGCGTCCACGCTTTTCGAGACTACTGAAATCCCGAAAAGTTTTACCTGGGTGCTGAGGCGCGCAAGGTCAGCTCCGTGCCGCTCACGAGTTCAAGGTCGTCCTTGCCCTGCACGTAGACGGAGCCCGCGCCCGCGCCAGCGCCGATGACCGCGCCGATGGCCGCACCCTTGCCGCCGCCGGCAATCGCGCCGATGATCGCGCCGACCGCCGTGCCTATCCCGGCGCGCTTGGCGGTCGTAGTCGTGCGGTTATCCTCGCGGACCGCGCCCTCGTTGTCCACACGCACGGTCTCGCCCTCGGGCGTGCGCACCGACTCCGTGATGCCCGCGAAGCGGTACGACTGGCCGTTGCGCAGGGTGATGGTGTCGAAGTTGAGCGTCACCTCCGAGCGGCCCGTAATGCGCCCCGAACGGTTGACGTTCGTGAGGCGCCCGCGAATTGTCGCGCCCTCGTACTGGGACGGCGAGCGCACGGTCATCGTGAACGGATCATTCTCGCGCGCGGCCCTCGTAGACAGGTTGTTGTCGAGCGCGGCGATGATCTGCGTCCCGTCCGGGACGATGAACTGCCCGCTCGCCGTGACCGTAGTCGAATCGGAGCCCGTATAGCCAGGGCCGCCGTTGTAAAGGTCAAGCTGTGCGACCTCGGAAGTCTTCTCGTAGAGGCTGACGACTTCGACCGGCCGGCTCAGGTTGATGTCCGAGATGCGACGCGTGACGCGCAACCGCTGCCCGTTCTCGACCGGGTCGAAGGTCACGCTGAAGTCGCTGTTACTGTCCCCGCTGGAAGTGACGACCAGCCGGTCGCCTTCGAGCGTCGAGCGCACGCGCACCGTCCGCCCGCCCGGCCCCGTCTCGGTCCGCTCGATGCCGTCGGCCTCAAACGTGAACTGCTGCGAGCGCGTCGAAGCGATGGTGACGTTGCGCCCGCGACGATCAATCGCCAGCCCCGTTGGAGATTCGAGCCGCGCCGTCAACTGATCCAGCACGCGCTGGCGGTCCCCGTAAGAGAGGCTGCGCACCTCGCGCTCTGCTATCTGGCGCGCGTCGTCGCTGCGCGTCGCGTCCAGGCGGTAAGTGCCCGTCAGCCGGTTCAGGGCCGTGTTGCCCGACGGGTAGTTGTTCTGCGGATAATTGTTCTGTGGGTAGTTAGTCTGCGAGTCGTCGTCCGTGTTGTTCCTGCGGTTCCCGCGCCACGTCAGAGTGTAAAGGCTCGCCAGTTGGTTCAAGTCCTGACGCAGACTGGCCCACTCGGTTTCGGCCCGCGCGCCGACGCGGTTGCGCCGCACGAGGCGATCTATCGGCGATGCGCGGTCGAGCACGAGTTGAACGTCGGCCGCGCTGGCCTGGCGATTCCTGACCCGGCTGTTGAGTTGGTCAACCACGCTTTCAAAATCGGTCACGAGCTGGTTGATGTTGTCTTCCCGCCGCGTGTTGTCAATCGTGCTCCGGTCGAGCGCGTTGTCTATGCTGCTGCGGAACGTATCCGTCCGCAGCTCGATCCGCCGAACCAGCTCGCTCACCTGCCGGTCCCTGGAGCGCGTGCCGCGCCTCTGCGCCTGCGCCTCCATCCCGACGCTGGCGAGCGTGAGCAAGAGCATGACGCTCCCGCTGAAAATTCTTCTTACTCGATTCATTACCCATTCCTCCACTTTCAAGTCTTGATTCCTCAAATTCATTAACATCGCAACCCTATCCGCGCCGTTCTAACGACCGCGCGGCGGGCTGTTTTTTACAAAGGGGGAAAGGGGAAAGATTAGGAAGAGCAATGAGGAGAGGCGAAAGAGTTGCGTTCTCCGCCGCGCCGTCATTCCTGTAGGGCGCACGAAGAGGGGGCGACGCCGTGCGTATGATGACACGCGTGCGTCGGGGGAGCAACCCGCCCGGTGTGATTCAGGGCTGAGCCGGCGGGTTGCCGCGCAAAAACGTTGCGCTTTTATTGAATTTTCTGCATCGTCACGGTGACGAGCGGGTCGTCGCCGCCCGTGCGGTTGTAAGAAACCCAGTAGCCCGACTCGGGGTAACGAATCATTTTGTACATACCCCCGTCGGCCTTGGCCTCGATTTCCGTACCCAGCACGACCTTCGGCAGCGGCGCGCCGCTCCCGTCGCCCACGTAGTTGATGGAGACGGCCATCACCTTGTGGACTTTGTCGTAGTAGACCTGACAAGACTCCTTCTCGGAAAAGACGAAGAAGTCCTGAGCGTCGCTCTTGTCGGTCGGCTCGCCGAGTTTCTTACGCGCTTCGTCCATGCCCATGCCGATGCTGACACCCTTGTACTCGATAAATATCGGCTTGTCGGCTGCTTTCTTATCGCTCGCTTTCTGCGCCGTGGCGACCGTGGCGCTCGCCGCCGCGAGGAGCGCGAGGGCCAAGAGCCTGACAACCCGTTTACAGGCGGGGGACATGATGGATTCCTCCTTATTGAATCAATCACTCCTGGTGAAAATAACAGGGCTTACATTTTAGCCGGAGAACGGCTCGCGTTTCAACATCCAAATTATCGGCCGGGCGCACAAAATTTTGTCCCCGCCGCCGGGCGCGCTACAGTTCGGCCCCGCGCACGTTGTGCTATGCTTTCTGAAGAGAGGATGACACGGATGGGCAACGAAGACTCGAAAGCGACAATCTATTTTGCCGGCGACGATTTGTTCGTCGGCGTCAGCCCGAGCGGGCATGCGCAGGCGCTCGACACAAACCACGAGAGGGCGAGCGCGGCCACGCCGGTCGAACTGCTCCTGATAGCGCTCGGCAGTTGCACGGCCGTTGACGTGGTCAACATTCTGACGAAGAAGCGCGCGGAGGTCACGGCCTATCGCGTCGAGGTCCGAGGCGAGCGGCGCGCGGAGCACCCGCGCCACTTCACACGAATGGAAGTCAAACACATCGTGCGCGGCCGCGGCATCAGGGAGAAGGCGCTCGCGCAGGCCATAGAGCTTTCCGAGACGAAATATTGCAGCGTCGCCGCCACCTTGCGCCCGACCGTCGAGATCGTCTCAAGCTACGAAATAGAGGAAGAAAAGACGTAAATCGTAAATCGTGAATCGTAAATCGAAGCACGGTCTTTCTTTTACGATTCACGATTTACGATTTACGATTCACGAGGTTTATAAATGGTTCTCATCGTTGCGCTCTTACTTGTTTGCTCGGTTGTCGCTTCGGGTTTGCCGCCCGCGCGGCTGGTGAATGTTGAAGCGGCTTATTTGTCGTCAAGTCCTGGGCCGCAGGACAACGAGTTGAGCGAGGTGCGCAGGCTCGACCGCGAGGGGCGCGGGGCCGACGGAACATTGGCCGAGTTGAGCGCGGCCGAGCACGTCAGGCGCGGCGGCGTTTACCTGAAGAACCGCGCGTTCGCGGAGGCGCGACGGCATTTCCAGGCGGTGATAGCGCGTTACCCGTCAGACGTGAATGTCCCCGCGGCGCTCTACGGCACGGGGCGTTCGTATTTCCAGATGCGCGGCTACGAAGAATCTCTTCCCTTCTTCGAGCGCGTGTCGCGAGAGTTCGGGCAGACGAAGGACGGGCGCGAGGGTCTATACTCTCTGGCCTCCGCCTACCTGCGCCTTAATCGCGCCGCCGAAGCGGCCGCGCGTTACCGCGAATACGTCGAGCGCTACCCAGCGGGCGAGCGCGTAGAGTTCGCACACCTGAACGTCATAGACAGCCTGCGCGAAGCCGGCAACCCGCTCGAAGCCATCGCCTGGATCGCGCGCACGAGAGAGAGATTTGCGGGAACGCCGACGGCGACCAACGCCTTGTTCGCTCGCTTGCGCCTGGACGTGGCGGGCGGCGATTGGACGCACGCCGCGCAGACGGCGGACCAGATGCGCTCGGCCGCTTTCACAAGCAAGGTGATGACGACGCCAGACGAGGTGGCTTACCTGAAGGCTTACAGCCTTGAGCGCGCGGGGAGGAAGGAGGAGGCCGTTACCGCCTACCTCGTCATCCCGGACAGGATTGATTCTTACTACGGCGGGCTGGCGACCGCGCGGCTCCTCGCGCTCGGCAATGCTTCGCAGCGCGCGGCCGTTGCCGCCCGCGCGGAGCGTGTGAAGACACAAATTAACTCGGCGGCGAGTCAATACCCCGCGCCTTACCGCGAGGCGATTGTGCGCGAGGCGAGCAAGCGAGGGGTTGACCCGCGACTGGTCCTGGCGATTATGCGGCAGGAGAGCAGCTTCAAGCCGCGCGCCAAGTCCATCGCCGCGGCGCGCGGCCTGCTGCAACTGACGCCCGACACGGCCGCGCGTTACGCGTCGCACGTCGGCCTGAACAACCTCCGCGACGAAGACCTCTACCGCCCGGAGACTTCCATCCTGCTCGGGTCCGTTTATCTCTCTGAGTTAGGGCGCCAGTTCCAGAATTTGCCGGAGGCGGTCGTCGCCTCCTACAACGGCGGCGAAGACAACGTCGCGCGCTGGCTCAAGCGCGCGGGCCGTCGCGACCCGGGCGTCTTCGCCTCGGAAGTAGGTTTCGAGGAGACCAAGAAATACGTCTATATAGTGATGGCGAACTACCGCGCCTACAAGGAGCTTTACACGGACGACCTGCGGCCAAGGCGGTGAGATTGGTCTAACATGGTGAGCCTGTCAGCGCCTCTTAGACCGGACTCGCTTCGGCTTAATTATCTCCATTTCTCCTCTGACGTACTGGCCGGCGGGCTGATAATCCATTTGTCCATCAACGTAATGGCCGGGCGGCTGATAAATCATTTGTCCCGGAACTGCCAACTCCTCTACCGCGCCGGGCAATCTCTCCTGAATTTTAATCAACTCACTTTTCGCCGCCGGTGTGAGGGGCCGCTCGCGCAAGCCCGTGGCGGCGAGGATGCCTGCGAAAAAACTCAAAACGGTCGAGGCGAAAGCGGTGGCGACTTTGGCCGCACGTCTCCTGAGGGCGCGTAAGCCCACCGGACAATTTTTAGTCAGAATCGTCCCGTCGGCCCGGCGGTAGAAGCGCACGCAGAGGCGGCCTTCGGCCTGGACGACGAGCCGTTCGGCTTCCCTCTTCGTCATCCCCGAAAGGTTGTAGACGTTCAGGCTGCAATGGCCGCAGAAGCGCACGCGCTCGTCGCCGACCATGTTCTCCCAGCCGACGCTGCACGGGGCGGCAACCGTCACGTAGTCGAGCGGGCTTTTGTCTCGCCTCATAACTTGCCTCCTTCCGAACGTGTGAGCAGATTTATTCTCTCCGGCCCGGTCAAAGGATTTGACGCGGGCCGGCCGAATTTGTTCCGGTGAATCTGGGCCAGAATCTGTTACGGCTCGGGACTAAAACCGCCTCGGTCCTCGAAGCCCGTCGAGCGTTCGCGCCGCCGGAGCGCGTCCTCGCGCGGGTAGCGGCGCGGGAAGATGCCCAGGCGGACGAGCGCGTCGCGGTACTCGTAGCGAATCGTCACTTCCCCGGTCGCGCGCGGCACGAGGTCCATGTTGATCCAGTTCACGTCGTGCTGTACGTTGCGCCCGATGCCGGTCGCGGCAGACTCGTCGTCAGGCCGCGGATAGGCTTCCGCGGTCTTCGCGCCGTCGCGCGCCTGCCCCGCCGACGGGGCTTCGCGCGACGCCGCTTTGACTCGCTTTGTCGCTCCCGTCCTCTTCGTAAGGGACGGGGTGTCTGGGACGCGGCGGCGGCACGACGACCACGCGCTCGCGCTCGCGGAAGAAGACGGCTGAGATGACGCCCAGATTGGCGGTGCGGCCGAGCTTCGCGCCGTAAGAGTCGCGCTCGGTCGTGAAGTAGAAGCGGCGCGCGCGCGACGAACTCATCTGCCAGCCGCTGATGGTGATCGTCTGGTACGGGCCTATGACCCACTTGCTCCCGTCCCACGCCGAGGTGCGGCGCGCGTCAATCGTGTTCATCCCGTCCACGGACAGCGCCACGGCCACGCGCACGCCGAGCGGGTTCCTGATGCGCAGCTCATACTCCGCGCCCTCCAGCGCCTCTACGTAACTGCGGCCCCGCGCCGCATACTCTTCGAGCGGGCGGCCGTGCACCAGCACCTCCACCTCGAACCCGCCGCTATGCGCGACCGTGGGCTCGTGTAGAGTGGACTCCGTGGCGATGAGCGTCGCACTGACGTTCGCCAGCCAGACGGGGCGCGCGAAGACTGAGGACACCAACAGAACCAGGCCGATGAGGGCGGCAAGGACAAGCGTTACTGCTGCTTTTTTCATTTCTCCCTCCCGATTTCATGAAATCAAAGGTCGGCTGTCGGGTGAACGCGGCCCGCCCCTTTTTCTTGCGGCCGGCACCGCATTTTCCCCGCCGGCCGTCACAAAACGGCTGTTTCCGGGCACTCCTCTTGTGGTATAGATTAGGGCGCAAGCCGTAGTTAAATCAAACTGGATTCGCTGAGAGTTCAACTTTCCGGGGTTTCTTCTCAAAACAAAGGAGGCCGCAGGCTCTCCGGGTCGGAGGGAATCTATTTGAACACGAGCGGAGGTCAAGATTAACGCATGACGCAGAGGCCAGCGACAAAAAGCGCCGCGGACGAGCGCGCCGGGACGTTTTACGACAAGATTGCCGGCATCTACAATTTGACCTTCAAGTTCAACGGCTACGGGCGCTCGCTCCACCACTACCTGCGCACGCACCCGATTCCGCTCTCGCGCGGCGCGCGCATCCTGGACGCTGGCTGCGGCACGGGGCTCCTGACAATGGCACTCCTCAAGGCCATGGACCAGCCCGTCAGGATCACCGCCGTTGACCTCTCCGGCTCGTCCATCGTGCAGGCGAAGAAAGCCGTCGAAGAGAAGGCCGGCCGCGCGGACAAGGTCTGGTTCACGCAGGCCAACGTCCTGGCGCTCCCCTTCGTCTCCAACTCCTTCGACTTCGTCGTCACCAGCGGCGTGCTCGAATACGTCCCGCTGCGCGAGGGACTGGGCGAACTGGCGCGCGTGCTCAAGCCCGGAGGCTACATCCTTCACCTCCCCGTACGGCCCTCTCCCGTCGGCAAGCTGCTCGAAGTCATGTTCCGCTTCAAGGCGCACCACCCGCGCGAGGTCGCCGAAAATACGCGCCGCTACTTCCGCGTCGTCAAACACTACCGCTTCCCCCCGCTCCACCCCATCGGCTGGTCGAAGACCGCCGTCCTGGCACAAAAAAAATGAGACGTGATTAACGCCTCACTTCACGGGGACGAGTCTCAAAATCCTGTCGTCATCTTTCGCGGGCGTGCCGCGCCTGTCACAAATTACTATCCAGAAAATTTCTCGGAGTCAGAATAGGGATGCCACGGAAAGGATTGAGGACGAGCAAATCTTCGTCGCCGCTGACGATATAATCGGCGTTCCCGCTCACGGCCAGTTCCAGAAACTTGTTGTCCTTATCGTCCCGGCAAGCAGTTACCGAGGTTGTGACTTCGACTAACTCAGTCTCCTTGAGCAGCGCCACCAGGAAACGCATTCGCTCACTTTCCAGCAAATAGTTGTTCAATTTCTCGCGGCCGAGGACTTCGGATAATTCCAGCAGGACGGGAGTTGAAATCAGGATTGTCCCCTCGTCAAGAGCCTTATCGAAAGCCTGCCGGGGGACAGAGCCGGCAAGCAGCGCCGCACTCACGATAACGTTCGTATCGAAAACGAAGCGCAAAATCAATCTTCCTTAAGGACGGACTCCAAGGTCTCCGGGGTCAACCCTCTGCCCTGCGCCTCCCTGCTGATTTCGTCCATAGTATCCTTCAGGGAAGCGGCCTCGGCCCTGGCATATTCTTTAAGCCAGATGCCGAGCAGGATTTGCAACTTTTCCCGCTCCGCTGTTGACGCCGACTTGAAGACCTGAGCCGAATCCGAGTCAAGCTCAATGGTGATTGCCTCCGTAGACATCTTAGACACCTCCAGACTTTGCCGCTCCTATTTTACTTGATGGGCACGAGTCTCAAAATCCTGTCGTCATCTTTCGCGGGCGTGCCGCGGCCGTCGCGGTTCGAGGTCGAGAAGTAGAGCGCGCCGTCCGGCCCCTCGGCCACGTCGCGTATGCGGCCGTACTGCTGCTCGAACAGGCGCTCCTGGCTGACGACGCGGCGGCCGTCGAGGACGACGCGGATCATCGCCTGCCCGCGCAGGCAGCCGAAGAGGAAGTTGCCGCGGAACTGCGGGAAGAGCGAGCCGCGGTAGAACGTCCCGCTCCCGGGCGCGCACGCGGGCGTGTATTCCAGCAGCGGCGCTTCCAGGCCCTCGCGCGTCTCCTTGTGATGAATAATGGGCCAGCCGTAGTTCTTCCCCTTCTCGACGATGTTGACCTCGTCGCCCCCGCCCGGCCCGTCAAAGCCCGACGGCCCGTGCTCCGTCTGGAACATCAGGTTGGTTCCGGGCTGCCAGTCCATCCCCTGCGCGTTGCGGTGGCCCACGGTCCAGATTTCCGCACGCGCGCCCTGCTGGTTGACGAAAGGATTGTCCGGCGGCACGGTCCCGTCGTCGTTCAGCCGCAGGGTCTTCCCCGCGAGCGAGTCCATCTTCTGTGCCAGATTTCGGTCGGTCGCGTCCCCCGTCGTGACGTAGAGTTTTGCGTCCGGGCCGAAGCGCAGGCGACACCCCGCGTGGTTCGGTGCGGCGGGGATGCCCTCGATGATTACCTTGCGGTCGGCCAGCGCTGTGCCAGTCTCGCGGTAGCGCGCGACGCGCACGAACTGTTGCCCGCCCTGGTCGTAAGCGTAAGAGAGATAAAGCCAGCGGTTCGAGTCGAACTGCGGGTGCAGTGCGAGGCTCATCAGCCCGCTCTCGCTTCGGGCCTCTACGTCCTCTATGACGGCCAAAGGGTCCGCGCGGAGGCGGTTGTTCTCGATGACGCGCACGCGGCCCGGCCGCTCCGTGAAGATGATGCGGCCGTCCGGCGCGAAGACAATTGACCAGGGGACTTCCAGATTGCTCGCGACTGTCTCGACGCGGAACCTGACCGCGCCGTCCGAAGTTTGCGCCGTCTCGCCCGCGCCTCTGCCCGGCGGGGCCTGGCCGCACGCGGGCAGGAGACTGAAAACGATGATGACCGAAAAGATGCGTTTCAAGATTGCCCCCTTGAATCGCCGCCGGAAACGAACAGAGGCGGCGCGTGTGAAATCCCGGCCGCCCCCTTAAAAGACCCGCTCCGTTAGACGCAAAGGTCAGTGGGAAATGTATTCGTGCAAGAGTTTCAGCTCGTCCCCTTGTTCGTTGACTTCGACGCGGAGGATGTCGCGCATCGAGAGCATCCCGACCCAGCGCTCGCCCTCGACCACGGGCAGGTGGCGTCGCCCGATCAACTCCATCCGTTCGAGCGCTTCGTGCGGCGTGTCCTTCGTGTCAATGACCGCCTGCAACTCGCCCATCACCTCTTTGACCCGCAAGTCGGCGGGGTCAAGGCGACTGAGGAGGACGTTGTTCAGCAAGTCCCGCTCGGTCAGGATTCCGACCAGGCGGCCGTCGTCGTCTAATACGCAGACGCCGCCGACTTTGCGCCCTGCCATGTACTCGGCAGCCTCCAGCACAGTCACGTCATCGCGCACGGAATACGGCTCGCGCTCACGGATCACGTCTCTGATAGTAATCATGGCCTGCCCCCCGCAACGTTTTGAAAGAGCGTGCGCCCATTATAAAGCAAGCGGACCCGGCTTCAAGAAAAAAAGGATGGTGTCACTTCTTTGCGTCTTAGCGCCTTTGCGAGAAAAAGCTTTTCTCACGCAAAGGCGCTAAGAAGTGCAGCGCGTTACTAGCTCGCCGCCGAGCTTTCCGTTCTTTCGACCAGGCTGGCGACGATAGTGACCAGCTCGTTCAGCTCGACGGGCTTCGGGACGTGTATCTGGAAACCGGAACGGATGGCGCGCAGGCGGTCCTCAGTCCGCGCGTAGGCGGTCAGGGCGACCGCCGGGACGCGGCCTCCGCGCTCGCGCGGCAGCGCGCGGACCCGCTTGATCAAAGCGTACCCGTCCTCGCCCGGCATGGCGATGTCGCTGACCAGCACGTCCGGTACGTTCTGTGCCAAAAGCTCAAACGCCTCCCGCGTGGACGCGGCCGTCGTCACACTCGCCCCATACTGCGCGAGCATGGTCGTCAGCAATTCGCGCGTGTCGGCCTCGTCGTCCACCACCAGCACGCTCACGCCGTCGAGCCTGTCCGGGGCTTCGGCCGCGAGGTCCGCGTCTTCGCCCGCACGCGCGGCCCGCTCCGCGTCTCCCTCCCTGCGGTAAACGCTGACGAGCGGAATCATCACCGTGAAGGTCGAGCCCTGCCCGGGCCCATCGCTTTCGGCGCGGACGGTCCCGCCGTGCAGCTCGACTAAATGGCGCACGATGGCGAGGCCCAGACCGAGCCCGCCGTGCACGCGCGTGGTGGACATGTCCGCCTGCCTGAAGCGCTCGAAGACGTAGGGCAGGAATTCTGGCCCAATGCCCTCGCCCGTGTCGCTCACAGCGACCAGGACGTGCGCGCCCTCGCGCTCCAGCCTGACCTGCACGCGCCCGCCGCGTGGCGTGAACTTGACGGCGTTCGAGAGCAGGTTCCAGACCACCTGCTGAAGCCGCGCCGGATCGCCTGCGATGGCGCCGACGCCGGTGTCTATCACCTTCTGAATGCTGACGCCCTTGGCCTCCGCGGCCGGGCGCAGGGCGTCTATGGACGCCTCTATGCACGCGGCCGGGTTGATGGGCTGCACGTCCAGGCTCATCTTGCCCGTGATGATGCGCGAGACGTCCAATAGGTCTTCGATGATCTGCGTCTGCAAGCGCGCGTTGCGCTCGATGGTCTGAAGCGCGCGCTCCGCGGCCTGCCCGTCCAGTTGGCCGCTGAGCAGGATGCCCGTCCAGCCGCTGATGGCCGTCAAGGGCGTCCGCAATTCGTGCGAGACGGTGGCGAGGAATTCGTCCTTGAGGCGGTTGGCGCTCTCGGCTTCGGCCCGCGCCGTCTGCTCGCGCGCAAGCAAGCGCTCGCGCTCCTCCAACACGGCGCGTAGACGGTCTTCGATCTGCTCGTGCTCGGCTATCGCGGCTTCGAGCGACCTGGCCTTCTGCTGCAACTCGATGATGACGCGCAGGCGGTCGTCCGCGGAGTAGATTTCCGTATAGCTCTCGGAGGGGATGACGGCCGAGTGCGTCGCGCACACGTCGGCGAGCGACGCGGTCAGCTCACGGCCGTCGAAGTTTTTCATCGGGTAAGCGCAGAAGAGCGAGAAGGGGTGAGACTGCTGCAAATCGTTCCAGAGTTCTTCGAGGGTGATGGCGACGTCGTGACGCCCTTCCCCGCAGAGGTGCGCGACCATGTCGCCGAAGACGCGCGCGCGCCCACTGCCCGCGCTTGCCACCTGACTGACGAGACGGCCGACGACCTCGTTGAAGCGCTCCGGCTCGGGCCGCCCGTCAACCATGAACGTCGCCAGGGTCTCGGCGGCGTCCAGCGAGACGTACTGCCCTTTCGCGCGCGCGTCCGTCAGGTCCAGGCCCGAAGCCTGCAAACGCTCGTCCAGCCCCTCGCGATGCGCCTTGCCCGCCACGACGACGCAGCCCTCGCCCGCGCCGAGCCCCGCGCCGATGAAGCCGCTCAGCGAGTTGAGCAGAAACCCGTCCGCCTCGTAGAACTGCACGAAGTGGTCGTGCCCGCTCATGCCGCTCCAACACGCGCTCGGGGTTAGCGGCAGCGCGGCAAAATTGTCCGCGTCGTCATTGACCGGTGCATAAACATGTCTGCCTCCCTTTTTCGCTCTGACCAAAATCAGCCTCCTCCGTCCAAGTGCCGGGGGATTTATTCCGTCTTGGCAGTCGTGTCACCGGCCCGCGTCGGCAGCCGTGCCTGTCTCGGGGGATTAGAAATTGTGCCAGGTCGGTGGGGTTTCAGTGACCGGCCCGAGACTCGCATTCGGGGGAATGTGAACGCGCGTATTCTAACCCTCTTCCGGTCGGAAGGCTATCAGAAAAGGGAGCCCTGTGCGGACGGCCTGCGGAAGGTCGTGCGCGGCTCGCCCTCGTAAGCCCGCCGCCCCTCCTGGTTGAAGCCGAGCCGCTTGCAGTAGACGCGGAACAGGCGCGCTTGCGTCTCCCAGAACTCGCCCTTGCCGCGCATACGCTCGCCGAACTGGCTGGAGTTGAGCCGCCCGTCGCGCGCCTCGCGTATGCGGTTGAGGACGCGCTGCGCCCTGGTCGGGAGCCGCTCGCGCAGGCGCTGCTCGAAATAGTCCGCGACGCTGCCGGGCAGCCTGAGCATCGTCATGAAAGCCTCGGTCGCGCCCGCCGCGCGCGCGCGCTTCAGGAGTTCGGGGATGTCCATGCTCAGGCCCGGAATGACCGGCGCGATGCCTATCCCGACCTTGATATGTGCGTCGGCCAGTTCCTTCATCGCCTTGAAACGCGCGTCCGGCGAGGGCGCGAACGGCTCGACCGCGCGCGCCGTCTCGTAATCCGCGAACGGGATTGTGAAGTAGACCGAAGCGCCCGCGCGCTGTGCCAATTCCGCCAGGAGGTCAACGTCCCTGCGTATGAGCGCGGACTTGGTGACGATGCTGACGGGGTTGCAAAATTCGAGACAGACTTCCAGGCAACGGCGCGTCAACTTGTAGTGCGCTTCGAGCGGGACGTAAGGGTCCGACGTGAAGGAGAAGACGAGCGTGTCCCCGCGCCAGCTCTTTCGCATCAACTCGGCGCGCAGCAATTCCGGCGCGCGAACCTTGACGACGAGCTTGCGCTCGAAGTCCGTGCCCGCGCCGTAGCCCAGGTACTCGTGCGTCGGCCGGCTGAAACAGTAGGTGCAGGCGTGAGCGCAGCCGCGGTAACAGTTGATCGAATAATCGAAGCCCACGTCCGGGCTCTTGTTGTGCGTGATGATCGAGCGCGTCTCCGTCTCCTCGAAGACCTCTACGCGCGCCTCGGGCGGCTCGCCGATCCATTCGACCGTGTGCGTGAGCCAGGGGTTAGGAGGGTTTTCGACGTAACGCATTACGGATTACTGTGGCCAGGTCTTATCCCCGTAGGGGATGAACACGATAGCCGGGGGCAAGCAAACGCGAGTTTGCGCCGCCCCCGGAATCATCCGAGAAATGATTTCCGACCCTGAAGGGGTCGCGCCTCAAGCTCGATAGTGCGACCCTTTCAGGGTCGGAATGTTAACTTCATCAATCCGGGGGCGGCGCACTAACGTGCTTGCCCCCGGCTATCATGTGTGACTCTTTCAGGGTCAGGATATACGAATTTATGTCACGCCGCGCGGCAACACGGACTCTATGCTGTGTAATAAAACATAGACTTGGTCCGGCTCGCCGCCGTCGTCGCTCTTGAGCGAGAGCGCGACGTAGTCGTTGGTGACTTCCGTGATGGTGCCTTCGTAGACGCCGCCGGAGACGGTCTTGATGTCAACGGACTGGCCCTTGTAGCGCCTGAGCATGTTCTCTGCGTCCTGCATGTCCCGCCTCATACGGCCTCCTTCTCTTTCATGGCCCACGTGACGAAAAAGAACCTGTACTTGTTATCAGGGTCTTCGACTGTGACGAAGCGGCCGCCCCAGCCCTCGTCCGTCGGCGGCTGAAGGATGAGGCCGCGCCGCTTCAACTCCTGGTAATAAGCGTCCACGTCCTCCACGCCCAGAAAAAAGTGGCAGCCGCGCCCGCGGCGCAGCATCGTCTCTAGCTGCTCGACCAATGTCAGCCGCAAGCGCCCGGCCCTGAGCGTCGCCATCGGCGGCTCTGATTCCGGCGTGTGCGTCTCAAGCTCGAAGCCCAGTTGCTCGTGATAGAACAAGAGTGCGTCCGGCAAACTGTTGATTTCCAGAAAAAGCAGGTCGAGTCCGGTGAAGGCCATCAAAACATCTCGCGTCCGGCAGGCCGCAATCCCCACGCCTACCTGAGAACCAGATAAATTCCGTAGCCGCCGCAGACCAAAATGGCCCAGAACATCACTTCCAGGGTCACGCCGAACCAGGAGTGTGCGATCCTTCGCCTGTCTTCGAGGCGGCGGATAGCGCCGTGGGCCATCAGTATTCCGACCACGACCAGCGCGAGCGCCAGGATAGCCAGCGGCCAGAGAAACCATATCCACTGAAATCTGACGAGCAGGGCCAGCACCAACCCGGCCCCTATGAAGAGAATCGCGCCGAGGCTCTGCACGGCGGACGCCTCTACCTGCAAGGGCGGCGAGGTGTCCGGCCGAGCGGCGGCCGCCCCGGCGTCCGTCACGTCCACGCGCCGCTCGGCGTCGTAGGCGCGGCGCGCACGCTCGTCTTTGAGCACGCCGTAGGCTTCGTTGAGCGACTTCATCTCCTCCTCGTCGCCGCCGCGGTCCGGGTGATGCTCGACGGCCTTGCGCTTGTAAAGACGTTCGATGTCGCTCGCGGAAGCGTCCACGCCCGCGCCGAGGATGGAGTAATAATCTTTGCTCGCATCGAACTGGCTCATGTGTCTGGCGATTTTAGAGACGCGATTTTAGATTTGCAATGCTGAAACAGTAGTCAGTAATCAGTAGTCAGTAGTCAGTAGTCAGTTAAAGACAAAAACTCAACGCCGCTCGTCACCTGTTTTTAACTGACTACTGATTACTGACTACTGACCACTTTTTTTCCGACCACTGCCCTATGCTACTCTTAGGCGAGAGACGAAATCATGGCACAAGCATTCGATCCGGGCGACGATCTTATTTTTCAGCTTGAAAGCGGCTTCGGGCTGCTGCGCGTGCTGGCCGTCGAAGAGCGCGAGGAGGGCACGGTCTGGCACCTGCTCGCCTACGAGGAGTTGTTCCCGGACGTGGAGGCGGCGGAGGCCGCGCTCGCACGGGCCGGCGCGCTGCACGTACGCAAAGGCCACATGGCGCTCACCAATCGTGCCTTCGAGCGGACGCCCGCCGCGCGCCTGGGGAATCGCCCTGTGACGGAAGAAGAGTTGGAAGCCTACCGTCAATGGGCCGCGAGCGGCGGCCAGGTCTCCGACCGCTCCGCGCTCCTGATGCTTGGCTTGCGGTGAGAACATTTCAACCCCATTGCGTCTTACGTCTTGTCTTTGCGCCTTTGCGAGAAAAGCGGTTCACGCTGGAGGCGCAAAGTTAAAACTTAAGGCGCAAAGGGTTGAGTCAGTCTTTAGCCTGTAGTTTGAATCTGGGATTGAGAGAAATTTTTTGATGATGAATAGGAAGAGCCTTGTGAGACTCTTGACGCGGCGCGCGCTCGTCGTCGCGTTGCTGCTCGTTGCGGCTTGCGCGCAGGCCGTGGCCGCGCGGAGTGAGCGACTGATTGACGCGTGGCGTCCCGTTCATTACGACATCCGTGTCACGCTCGACGACCAGTTGACGGAACTCACGAGCGCCAGCGCGGAGGTAAGCATTCAGGTGCTGAAAGGCCCGCTCGGCGTGGTTGACCTGGACTTCGGCGACTTGACGATTGACTCCGTGACAATCGGGGGCGCGCCCGCGCGCTTCGAGCAGGGCAACGGTCGCCTCAACGTCACGCTCCCGCAGCCCGCCGCGAGCAGCGCCAAACTCGTCATCGTCGTCAACTACCACGGCAAGCCGAAAGACGGATTGATTCTCAAGACTGACAAGGCGGGCAAGCCTTCCGCGACCGGCGACAATTGGCCCGACCGCGTTCATCACTGGATACCCTGTCTGGATCACCCGTCGGCGAAGGCCAGCGTCAACTTCACAGTCACGGCCCCCACGCGCGACCTCGTCGTCGCCAACGGACGCCTGGTCAAAACTGGCACACGCACGGACGGGACGACCGTCTGGACTTACCAGGAGCCCAACCCGATTTCGCCTTACTGCATGATTATCGCCGTCGGCGAGTACGCAGAGTTTCAAGCGCCCGTGAAAACGAGTGTCCCGCTCGCCTACTACGTCCCGCAGACGGACCGGGACGCGGCTGTGCGTGGGTTCAGCTCCGCGCCGCAGACCCTGGAGTTCTTCAGCGAAAAAATCGCGCCCTTCCCTTATGAGAAGCTGGCGCTGATCGTCGGCGCGACGCGTTTCGGCGGGATGGAGAACGCGGGCGCGATTGTCCTGACCGGCGGTCTCTTCAGCACGCCCGTGGACACGCCGCCGATCAGCCCGACGTTCAAAATCCGGCGCGGCATCGTCGAATTAATGGGCCACGAGATAGCGCACCAGTGGTTCGGCGATTCCGTAGCGATTAAGACCTGGGCCGATCTCTGGCTGAGCGAGGGCTTCGCCAACTACTTCGAAGGGCGTTTTCGTAGAGCATTATGACGGGCAAGGAGGCTTTCCGCGAGTACATGCGCCGCACCGCCGCGGCTTATTTCAACTACGCGAAGATGCGCCGCGCGCCCATCTACGACACGGAGACGGAAGACCTCTTCAAGCTGCTCAACGCCAACAACTATCAAAAGGGCGCGTGGGTGCTGCACATGCTGCGCGGGATTCTGGGCGACGAGGCGTTCTTCAAAGGCATACGCGCATACTACCTCGCGCACGCGCACGCAACGGCCTCGACGGAGGACTTGCGCGCGGCGCTTGAGAAGAGTTCGGGAAAGAACCTGAAGGAGTTTTTCGCGCGCTGGGTTTACGCCGCCGGCCACCCGCGCTACGAAGCCTCTTGGTCGTGGCAGAAGACGCAAGGCGGGCGCGGCGAGTTAATCATACGACTCAGGCAGACGCAGGAAGACGCACCCTTCCTTAACCCACTCGCGGTGGAAGTAGTCACAGAGCGCGGCACACAGCGCGCAACGCTCACGCCGACCGGCAGAGAGACGACGCAACGCATCCCCCTACAGCGTGCGCCCTCGGACGTTCGCATTGACCCGGACGAAATGGTTCTGAAAGAATTGGTCGTGAAAAAGGCGGATGCGCTCGCAGCCCCGTAGGGGCGACGCGAAAGATAGCGCCGATGGTTTTTAACGATCCGTTTCAGCAACTCGGTTTGATCCCCGCAGAGGGATAACATTGCCGGGGGCAAGCACGAAGTGCGCCGCCCCGTACGGGAACGAACTGAATGGGGCAACCGCTTTCTTCAAGTGCGATCCCTACGGGACTCGAATCATTACTATCTGCCGTCTTTCCCCAGCAATAAATTGCCGGGCTATTGTCAATCGCCCCTTTCCGGGTCAAAAATCATTAACCTGAAAATACTCCAACAGGCGTTACTCGCCGCTTCACCTTAACTCCTTTCGTTTCTCATTCTCAAGAGCGCGCGCAGCGCTCGACCTTGTACAACTGCCACTCGCCGGGAATTTGGTCGAAGATTTCAGCGCCGCGCTGGTTGAAGTCCAGGCCGGAGCCGGCGACGAGGTCTTTGACGGTGTGCGAGACTAAGACCTCGCCGGCGAGCGCGCGGTCGCGGATTTCGCGGCCGACCTCTACGGCCACGCCCCCGACGCGCGATTCGTCCAGCAGGTCACACTCGCCCGTGTGCAGTCCCGCGTGTATCTCTATCCCGAGGCGCGAGGCGTACTCGCTGATGGCGCAGGCGCAGCGGATGGCGCGCGCAGGCCCGTCGAAGGTGGCGAGCGGTCCCGCCCCAGTCATGTCTACCTCGCGCCCGCGAAACCACGCGATCTCCTTGCTGATGTGCGCGCGGAAGCGCTCGACCAGGCTGCGCCACTCGCGCTCGCCGCGCGCCGCCACGTGCCGCGGCGAATCCGCTATGCGCGCGAAGAGCACCGTGGCGAGCACGCGCTCCGGCTCGGCCGTGTGGCGCACGCCCGTCAGAAACTCTTCGATCTCGTCGAGCATACTGTCCTGGTCACCCACGAACGGCAGGTGATCCTCGCCGGGCTGCTCCACGTACTTCACTTCAGGGATGCGCTCGGCCACGTAGCGCCCCTCCTCCACCTTCAGACACAAGTCGCCCGTGCGGTGCAGGACGAGCGTCGGCACGCGTATGGTCGGCAGGACGTGGCGCACGTCAACCTCCGCGTTCATCTTCGTCAGCGCCACGGCCGCGCCCGGACTCGCGCCCATGCGCAGGTAAGTGGCCCACCACTCGCGGAACTGCGGGTCGTCGCGCTTGCTCGGCGCGCGCTCCTCAATGCCAACTGGCCCGCCCCAGTTCTTCTGTATCTCTTCAAAAAAATGGTTGCGCTGCTCCGCCGTCGGCGCCCAGGGGTAGTCTGGTGCCCAGATGCGCTTGGCGTAAGTTCCTATCATGACGAGCGCGGCCGTGCGCTCCGGGTAGGTCGCGGCAAAGAGCGCGGACATTGGGCCGCCCTCGGAGACGCCGCAAAGCGCGGCGCGGTCGGACCCGACCGCCTCCATCACGGCGCGCACGTCGTCCATGCGCTGTTCGAGCGTCGGCAGCTCGTGGACGGGGACGCGGTCTGAAAGACCCGTGCCGCGCTTGTCGAAGAGGATGAGGCGCGAGAAGGAGGCGAGCCTGCGTAGGAAGCGCGCGAACGAGGGGTCGCGCCAGAAGTATTCGAGGTGTGAAATCCAGCCCATCACGAAGACCAGGTCGAGCGGCCCGTTGCCCAGCACTTGATAGGCTATGTTCACGTCCCCGCTCTTGGCGTACTTCGTCTCGGGCACGAGCATCAGCTCCGGCGGAAACTCGTCCGCCGCGGTGAGAGCGCCGCCGGGTGCCAACTCCAAAGTCCTCTGCCCTGTGCCCAAAAGCGCCGCCGCCTGCGTGACTCTCCCGGCCCCCGGCTCGTCGTCCTCCTCCTCAATCAGCACGCGTGTACGCGTACGCTCGCGCAGAACTACAGTCTCACTCGTCTCCTCCTCGACCACCGTCACCTGCGCCCTGAAGCGGTAGCCGCGTCGCGGGACCGTCTCGATGTAGCTGGCCGCGTCGTCGCCGCCCGCACTCTGTAGGGTGCGGCGCAACTGCGAGATGTTCTGCGAAAGGTTGTTCTCTTCGACGAAGCTGTCGGGCCAGACCTTCTTCATCAGCTCGTCTTTGCTGATGACGTGCCCGCTGTTCTCCACGAGCGCGACGAGCGTTTCGTAGGCTTTCGGGGTCAGCGGCACGGGCTCGCCGCCGCGCGCGAAAAGCTGTCCCTCGCGCAAATCGAGCGTGAGATTGCCGAACGAGTAGGCGCGGATTTCTGGGCCGAACTCCATTTTTGCCTCCCGAATTGGCCTTCAGAACTCTTTCAGAAAAATCTCAAAAGCTCCTAACGACTTCTCAGGCTCTGCCGAGTTACTTTGCGTGGCGTAGACGGGCCGGGGCAATCACACGGCAAGGGTAGCTGGGCGTTAGTCGGATAAAAACTGGCACACATTATAACCCGAAGCCCTTTGGGCCAAAGAAAAAGTTTTCAAGAGGTTTTGAGATGACCAAGAGAAGAACAGAGATCACCGTCGAGACCGAACGGCTCCTGGTAGCGGAACGCCACACGACGACCAGAGTCTGGTGCGTGCTCTGCGGGCTGGATGTCGAGACGGCCCCCGGTACGGAACAAGAGTCCACGGACGGCACAGCCCGGAGCGCACGGCCGCGACAGGCCGGCGCGGACGCCGTTCGAGGAGGTAGGAATCAAGCCCAGAAATCGGGGAAAGGTTCCCCCGGTTAGTAAAAGAGTCATGCTCCCACTGGCCCTCATGCGAGGGTCACCAACGCCAACTTTTAGCTTTTAGGAGGATTCAGATGAAAGGCAGTCGTTTCGTTTTCAATTTAGTAGCCCTCGTTGCTTTGACTTTAGCCGCCAGTTCTTTCGCCCAGGCGCAGGCCCCCCGCACATGGGTCTCGGGCGTCGGTGACGACAACAACCCGTGCAGCCGCACGGCTCCCTGCAAGACCCTCTCCGGTGCTCTCTCCAAGACCGCGGACGGCGGCGAGATTGACGTGCTCGACCCGGCCCCCATCGGCGCGGCCACCATCAACAAGTCCGTCACGGTGGACGGCGGCGGAACCTTCGCCGGGATACTCGCCTCCAGCGTCAACGGCGTCACCGTCAACGACGCCGGCGCTAACACGGCCGTGGTGACGCTCAGGAATCTCGCAATCAACGGGGCGGGGTCCGGCTTCAACGGCGTCAGGATTGTCTCGGCCAAGTCCGTGACCGTCGAGAACTGCCAGATCTTCAAGTTCCGCGGGACCTCGGGCGGCATCCCCGGCCGTGCCATCAGCGACGAGCGCACGGCCGCCGGGAGTAAGCTGACCGTCATCAACACGACGATGAACGACAATCTGGGCAACGCCGTGGTCATCCTCCCCGCCAACGCGACGCCGAGCGGCGTGTCGGCCATCTTCGACAACGTCCGCGTCTTCGACAACAGTGCGTCCGGGGCCTTCTTCGGCGGCGGCGCGAAGGTGGCGATCAAGAATTCCTTCTTTACGGGGAACACGAGCAACGGAATCCAGTCGGCGGACGCCAACACCAGGGTGAACGTCGTGGACACGGTCATCACGCACAACGCCACAGGTATTTTCGCGGGGGGAGGTGCCTCCGTCACTCGCGTCACGCGCTGCACCATCTCCGAGAACGGCACAGGCGTTAGCTTCAACAACGGTGGCACACTTGAGTCATACGGCGACAACAACATCCGCGGCAACAACGCCGGCAACGTTGGCGGCACGCCGGTAGGCCAGTTGTAAGCGAGGAGGCCGAAGATGAAAAACGCTACTTATCTATCAAGACACTCGCGCCGGTTGCTGTGGG
Organism: uncultured Acidobacteriota bacterium; assembly: GCA_963711585.1. GTDB lineage: Bacteria > Acidobacteriota > Blastocatellia > Pyrinomonadales > Pyrinomonadaceae > QHXM01. Next base: position 1,069,005 of record CAVQEU010000009.1, read on the forward strand.
CGCTCGCCGCCGGCCTCCTGCTGGCAGCCGCGTCCTCCCCGGCAGCGCTCGCCGCGACGACGCCGGCCCAGCCGCTCTTCGCTCCCGCGGGGGAGGAAGAGGAGTACATCAGGACCTACGCGAGCGACTGTGCCACGTTCAAGATTTTCTACGCCCCAGGCGACAAGGTCTGCGTTGAGGCTGGTAACTTCGTCTCGCTGAGTATCCGTCCGCGCCGTTTTCAGTGGGTCGCCCCGGACGGGCGGGTCGTGGAGCTGAAGGACATTTCGACTGACCCTGGGTTCGACATCATTGAACTCCCTGAGGCGGGCGAGTTCGCACAGGCGGGGAAATGGACGGTGCGAACCATCGGCAGGACATCCTCGGTCAAGGCTCGCGGCGGCTTCATCGTCCGCAATCCCTTCTCCGTTCAGCTCGACCTGTCAATTAATCTACAAATCCCGGAGTTGGTTCAGCCGCTCGACCGCCTCGACATAGAGTTTCACATGTTCAACGACGGCCCGGACGACGCCCCGGACATGGAGTTCGTCACAGAGGTTCCGACCAACATGACCTTCGTCGGCATGAGACAACTATCCGGCCCGGAGTTTGAGTGCGTGACGCCGAAGGTGGGCGACACGGGCACGATCACCTGCAAGGCCACGAGGGGCATGGCGCTGGACGAAGCCGCCGATTTCCAGGTCCAGTACCAGGTCAACGCGGAGGCCAGAGAGGGTGAAGTCTGTACGGCAGTCTCGCGCGTCAGCAGTTCCATACGTGACTTCAACGAATGGGACAACACTGTCGAGGCTCGGACCACAGTCGCCGCCCCGGAACGATAACCGAAACATTAACCTTCAACCCTTAGCGCCTCCAGCGTCTTCGCGTGAGAAATAGTTTCACGCTAAAGACGCCGGAGGCGCTAAGAATTTCTGACGCCCTCTAAAATTTTCCCGCCGTCCCCTGGCCTTACGGTATATTAAGCGGCGCATTACGACGTGTGGCCGACCTCTTTATTCGGGAGGTGAAAATGAAAGCAGGCGTTTCCGCTAAGAGACAAGCCCGTTTTCAATTCGTCCTGGACGAGCTAGCGCCGCTACGCCCCGCCATCCGACAGATGTTCGGCTCCACTTACGTCTATCTGGACGAGCGGCTTCTCCTGTCACTCCGCGATAGCGCCAAACAGCCTCGCTTCAACGGCGTCTGGCTTTACACAAACACCGAGCAGATAGAGAGCCTGCGCCGTGAGTTCGCGTCGCTTCCGCGCCGCTGCTTCTGGAAATCCCTCAAGAGCGGGAGCGGCTGGGTCATCCTCGCCGCTGAACTGGAAGACTTCGAGGAATGCGCCTTCCGTGCCTGCGAATTGATCTTGAGAGGCGACCAGCGCATCGGCCGCGTCACACGTCGTGGCTGGAACAGAGCCGAGCGCGCCCGCGCCTGACCAAATGAAATCCTTCAACATCGAGACGGCCCGCCTGCGCCTTCACGAACGCGGCGCACGCGGCGTCCGTCAGGGTGAGGCAGAAGGCCGGGATGACTTTCTGGAAAAGGGAATGTACGAACGGGCTGGATACGGTGTACTATGCGGCCACGCGCGAGGCATTCCGTTGAGACAATCAGCCGCTACTTTTTGGGCGAGGCGTTAAGCACTGCTCTCAGCCCAGCCGCGCGACCGTCCGTCAAACCCGCGCCCCGGCAATCAAGCATGAAAGGCAGGCTCTCGCGGGTCGAATAGCTCTCCTATTTCGAGACAAGAGGTAAAGTTCATGCGCAAACTGAAAACAATAGTTTTGGCCCTCTGCTTTCTCTGCAACGCTGGCGCGCCCGTTTTGGCACAGTCTCCCGCGCAGTCTTCCGCGGAGATAGAGCGCCGGGTCGAGGCGATCCTCGGCCAGATGACGCTTGAGGAGAAGATAGACTTCATCGGCGGGGTTGACGATTTTTTCATACGCGACGTGCCGCGCCTCAAAGTCCCGCGTATGAAGATGGCCGACGGCCCACTGGGCGTGCGCAACTTCGGCCCGGCCACGGCCTTCGCGGGCGGCATCGCGCTGGCGGCGACGTGGAACCCGCAGTTGGCAAACCGAATTGGCACAGAACTCGGTCGCGACGCGCGCGCCAAGGGCGTGCACTTCCTGCTCGGCCCCGGCGTCAACATCTACCGCGCGCCGATGAACGGGCGCAACTTCGAGTACTTCGGCGAAGACCCGTTCCTCGCCTCGCGCGTCACCGTGGACTACATCAAGGGCGTGCAGTCTCAGGGCGTCACCGCCACGGTCAAGCACTTCATGGGGAACAACTCCGAGTTCGACCGCCATCGCACGGACTCCATCATAGACGAGCGCACGATGCGGGAGATTTACCTGCCGACGTTCGAGGCGGCCGTTAAGGAAGCTCACGTCGGGGCCATGATGGATTCTTACAACCTCGTCAACGGCGAGCATGCGTCGCAGAACAAGTTTTTGTTGACGGACCTGGCGAAGAAGGAGTGGGGCTTCGACGGCGTGATGATGTCCGACTGGTTCGCGACCTACGACGGCGTGGCGGCGGCCAACGCGGGCCAGGATTTGGAGATGCCATCGGGCGCTTTCATGAACCGCAAAAATCTTTTGCCGGCAATCGAGCAGGGCAAGGTCACGGCCGCCACGATAGACGACAAGGTGCGGCGCATACTGCGCACGGCCGTCCGCTTCGGCTGGCTCGACCGCGACCAGACGGACCGCTCCGTCCCGCGCTTGAACCAGCAGGGCCGCCTGGTCGCGCTCGACGCCGCGCGCGAGGGGATTGTGCTCTTGAAGAACGACCGGGCCTTGCTGCCGCTCGACAAGAAGAGGATCAAAGCGGTCGCCATCATAGGCCCGCTCGCTTATCCAGCGTCCCCTGTCGGCGGCGGCAGCGCGCGCGTCGAGCCGTTCGTGGCCGTCAGCTATCTGGAAGGCTTGAACAACTACCTCGGCCCGGCAGGCCGTGTCTATTACAGCCGCGGCCTGCCCAGCTTGAGCGAGAGAGCCGAGGCGACCGGCTTCTCGACAGCGGCGGCCGAAGGCAAGCCCGGCATCACCGCCGAATATTTCACCAACGATAAGTTGGAAGGAACTCCGGCTGTGACGCGCACGGAGCGCTTCATCAACTTCGGGCCGGGCGCTCGCACGGTCCTCCCCGAGCAAGCCCTGTCGTCGCGCCGCACGGGCTATTTCGTCCCGCAGTCTGCGGGCGCGCACGAAATCTTCGTCCAATCAACGGGCGAGGACGGCGGCGCTCACAAGCTCTACGTGGACGACAAACTCGTCATAGATAACTGGACTGAGAACCGCGCGCTCGGCGGGAGCGTCACGCTTCAGCTAGACGCAAAGCCGCACAAGGTCGTTCTTGAGCAGCGTGGGCGCTCGCAGTGGCTCGGCGGCCGGCTGAGGCTGGGAATCTTTCGCCAGGGTCAGATGGTGGACCCGGAAGCGTTGAAGATCGCTTCGATGGCCGACGCGGTCGTCATCGCCGCGGGCTTCGACTACGAGACGGAGAGCGAAGGCTCCGACAGGACGTTCCGCCTGCCGCCCGGACAGGACGCCTTGATTCAGCAGATTACCGCGGTTAACAAGAACACGATTGTAGTGCTCACAGGGGGCGGGGGCTCGGACATGACGGCGTGGATAGAGGCCACGCCCGCGGTCATCCAAGCCTGGTATCCGGGACAAGAGGGCGGGACAGCATTGGCACAGATTCTTTTTGGCGAGGTAAACCCTTCGGGCCGCCTGCCGGTCACGTTCGAGCGCCGCTGGGAGGACAATCCCGCGCACGCGAGTTACTACCCCGCGTCCGCTGGCACGAAGCGCGTCGAATACAAGGAAGGCGTTTTTGTAGGCTATCGCGGTTATGAGAAGAACAACACACAGCCGCTCTTCCCCTTCGGCCACGGGCTTTCCTACACCACGTTCAAATACAGCAACCTCTCGGTCAAGAGCGTGGCGTCGAACGCCGGGCCGCGCTACGAAGTCTCCTTCGACGTGCAGAACACAGGGAGCCGCGACGGCGCGGACGTGGCCCAGGTTTACGTGGGCGACACGCACTCGAAGGTTCCGCGCCCCGCGAAAGAACTGAAGGGCTTCGCGAAAGTTTCCTTGCGCCCCGGCGAGACGCGCAGGGTGACAATCCCGCTCGACGCACGCTCCTTCTCCTACTACGACACGGCCGCGAAGCAGTGGCGCGCCGAGCCCGGCGACTTCGACGTGCTCGTCGGCCGCTCCTCGGCGCAGATAGAGCTGCGCGGCAAAATCACGCTGGCGGCGAGCAATTGATTATTTGAAGTCGAGTGAGAAGAGAGTCACGCTCACCGCAGAGACGCAGAGCGCGCAGAGGATTGAATGCCATTGGCTTTGCACAAAAATAGACTTCAAAGAGGTAATTTTTGTGCAAGTAGCATTTCTGAACGAAAATTCTAAATCAGACAAAATTAAAGCGGCCGCTATTGACATTCACCTTTCGACGGGAATATTGTGCGCCCGCGTCTACGCCTCGCCCGTCTCGCTAATGAGTGTTGTTCTCATTAGCCTCATATCACTTGAGCGGTAATAGTCATTCCTGAGATGTGTTATCACCCGACTGGAGGAAAATGTCTATGTCTGCTAACGATCTACACTTCAATCCAGAGAGCATCCTGGCCGACTGGGATACCCGGTCCGCCAACCTCCTGCGTGAAGTTGAAGCACTGAAGCGCAACACAACCTACCAGGAGGGGCTCAGACGTGGGCACCCCCTGGAGAAAGGGGAAGTGGCAGCCATCCACGTCTTGGACATCGCAGGACGGGTAGTTGAAATGTTGCTGCAGGCGCGGCCCAGTCCTGAGGAGCTCCACCGGATAGTCGAAGCGGCGCGGCGCGAGGGTGAACAGGCCACCCCACTGGCCGGGAGGCTGGCCGGACACCCCAGGCTTCTCGACCCGATGCAACGCCTCGCTGACACCAAGTGCTTTGTGCCCAACTTCTTTGGCTGGATCGTTGTTGATTCGCAAGCGGTGCAAGCTGCGGCGGAGTTACACCAGGCGCGCCAGGCCATTGCACCCGACGTGAGCGAGGATTACGCAAAAGGCGTGGCCCTGCGCGCTCAGATCGGTGTGATGGCCGGCGTTAACCTGGCCCTGCTGTTCTTGTGGGAGGACGGAAAGCCGATTGTCGGGCTGATGGCGGGCCTGAACATGCTTCAGCTCGGTGTGAGCCTGTGTATCGAATATGTGGGGTTCAAGGATAAAGAGAGAGTCGTCTTTAACGGGCGCTTGCACTTCGGTATTGCGCTCAATATGACCGTGGGAATCGGCGTGTCGGCCATCTTTCTTCCCTTGCTCTTTTGCGTGGGACTCTCGTTCGGTCTAAACATCCAGATGGGGGTCCTCTTCTGCGGAGTGTGGAAACTGGCCGGATGAGTACCGCCCAGCGCCCAGGGACGCGTCGGGTGCAAATACAATGAGGCGTCAGTTTGTCACCGGAAATCGCAATTTTCAAGCCCGGATGTGCGCATCCCAGGTCGGGAATCGCGCATCCGTGCCTTGGTTATACAAAACCCGACTTTTGAAACAAAGCCCCTTGTCGGAGCGTCCGCCGCTAAGTTAAAATTCCTCTCGTCGAAGTAGTGTTGCGTCCCACCTCAACCACGACGGCGACGCGAAGCCACTTGCCCCCCGCAGTTTATTCGGAGGTCCGCAGGATGTTACGCCGTTGTGCGGTGGTCTTTCTTTGCCTGTTTCTGTGCGTTGCGGGGTGGCGCGCGCCTCTCGCCCTGGCACAAAATGGAGCAGTCACAATCAACATCGACGCGGGCGCAGACCGCCGCCCGATTAGCCCGCTCATCTACGGGGTCGCCTACGCGGACTTCACTCAACTGGCGGACCTGAACTGCCCGCTCAACCGCAGCGGCGGAAACGCCGCCACGCGTTACAACTGGCAACTCAACGCCAGCAACCGCGCCAACGACTGGTACTACGAAAGCATCGCGGACGGCAACGCCGTGGCCGGCGAGGCGGCCGACACCTTCATCTCCGACTCGAAGGCCGCGGGCGCGATGCCCATGCTCACCGTCCCGATGATCGGCTGGGTCGCAAAGCTCGGCCCGAACCGCAGCAAGCTGGCGAGCTTTTCCATCTCAAAATATGGCCCACAGACCGGCAGCGACTGGCAGTGGTTCCCGGACGCGGGCAACGGCGTTAAGACCGGCGGAGGCTTCGTCACCGGCAACGACCCGGCGGACGCGAACGCGCCCGCTGACTCTTTATTCCAGCGCGATTGGGTGCAACATCTGGTCGGCCGCTGGGGGACGGCGGGCGATCGGCGGCTTGCGTTACTACCTCCTCGACAACGAGCCCAGCATCTGGCACGCGACGCACAGGGACGTGCACCCGACAGGCGCGACGATGGAGGAGATACGGGACAAGATTTTCGACTACGCGACGAAGATTAAGGCGGTGGATTCGTCGGCAATCGTCGTCGGGCCGGAAGAGTGGGGTTGGAGCGGTTACCTCTTTAGCGGGTACGACCAGCAGTACGGGAGCCTGCACGGCTGGGGCAACCTGCCTGACCGCGCGAACCACGGCGGCGCAGACTACCTGCCCTGGCTGCTGGGCCAATTACGCCAGCGGGACGCGGCCACGGGCCAGCGCCTCCTGGACATCTTCAGCGTGCACTACTACCCGCAGGGCGGCGAGTTCAGCGACGACGTGTCGTCCGCGATGCAACTGCGCCGCAACCGCTCGACGCGCTCGCTCTGGGACCCTGCCTACACGGACGAGACCTGGATTAACGACCGCGTGCAGTTAGTCCCGCGCCTGCGGAGTTGGGTCGCAGCCAATTACCCTGGGACGAAGACGGCCATCACCGAATACAACTGGGGCGCGGAGGGACACATCAACGGGGCCACGGCGCAGGCGGACATCCTCGGCATCTTCGGGCGCGAGGGGCTGGACATGGCTGCGCGCTGGACGACTCCCAACGCTTCGACGCCGACCTACAAGGCGATGAAGATGTACCGCAACTACGACGGGAATAAATCCACTTTCGGCGAGACGAGCGTCAGGGCAACAGTCCCTAACCCCGATAACCTGTCGGCCTTCGCCGCCGAGCGCGCGGCGGACGGCGCGCTGACTGTCATGGTTATAGGGAAACAGCTCTCGGGCGAGACGCCCGTGACCGTGAATCTTTCCAACTTCACAGGCGCGGGGTCCGCGCAGGTCTGGCAGTTGACTTCCGCCAACGCGATCACACGCCTTAACGATCTCGCGTACACGGGCAACAGCCTACAGCTCTCCGTCCCGGCGCAGAGCGTGACGCTCTTAGTTCTGCCGAAGGGCGCGAATGTTCCCACCTACACTATCAGCGGCGTGGTGAGAGTCGGCACGACCGGCCTCGGCGGCGTGACGATGACGCTCACGAGCCCCAGCCCCGCCGGCTTCACCCCGCGCACCGTGACGACTTCCAGCACCGGCGCTTTCTCGTTGACGAGCGTTCCGGCCGGGCGCAACTACACGCTCAAGCCCGCGAAGACCAACTACGCCTTCACGCCCGCGAGCAAGAGCTACACCAATCTTTCCGCGAATCAGGTGGGCCAGAATTTCGCCGCCGCCGTCACGGGCTACACGGTTAGCGGCACAGTCAAGATTGGCACAACGGGCCTCGGCGGAGTCACCGTCAGGCTCTCAAGCCCGACGCCCGCCGGCTTTACGACGCGCTCGACACAGACCAGCAGCACCGGGGCTTACTCGTTCACGAACGTACCGCCGGGGCGCAGCTACGTCGTGACGCCGACGAAGTCCGGCTACCAGTTCACCCCGGCGAACAAATCGCTGACTAATCTCGCCTCCAACCAGACGGCCGTCAACTTCCTGGTCAAGGTCTATTCAATCAGCGGGCGTGTCACACGCACAGGCACGACGACAGGGATAGCAAGCGTCACGATGACGTTGACCAGCCCCTCGCCCGCGAATTTCGCCGCGCGGTCGGTGCTCACCAACAGCACGGGCAATTACACGTTCACCAATGTTCCGGCAGGCAGGAACTACACGCTCAAGCCGACGAAGAGCGGGTTCACCTTCAGCCCGACGGCCCGCAGCATCTCGAACCTGAGCGCCAACATTGCGGCGGGCGCGGCGACCAATTTTACGGGCAGCGGGCCTTGATTAACGTGAGTTCGGCGTAAGAAGAAATTGGCTCCCAACTCCTGCCGGGGCTGTGAGCCAATTTCATTTCCCTCCGAACACCTCATCACAACAGGTGTACGAACTTGCCTTCTGACGGCACGCCCTCGTCGCTCAGGATGAAGAGCATGTAAAAGCCGCGCGGGGCTATCGCGGGCGGCTTCCCGTTGGGCGCGTCGGCGCGAATCATGTAGGGCTCAGTCCTCACGAAGTCGCACTGTATGACGCGCTGCTCCGTGTCCGTGTTGTGAGTGCAGGCCATCGGGCGTACCAGCACCACTTTGGCGACGCAGCCCGCGTCGGGAGTCTCTATGTCGAAGCTCTCGCCGTGGTTGATGACCGGCGCGTTCGCCGCCGTCGGCTCGACGCCGTTGACGGACGCGATGGTCGGCCGGTCGGCAGGGCTCCCGTCCGAGTTGAAAAGGTACGGCGGGCTGAAGACCTCTATCGTGTTCTCCACGCTCACGGTGCAGCCCCCGGCGGCAGCGCCACCAGCGGCCATCACTTTGCCGCTTGGCAGGAGCAGCGCGCACGAATGGTAGTGCCGCGGCCTGTTCAACTCGTCCATCTCGGACCAGGGGCTCGCCGAAGACGGGTCGTAGATGTACGAAGTCTGCGGTGGCCCCTGCAAGCCGCCGCTGATGAAGACGGTCCCGTCGGGCAACAGAACGACGTTGACGTTGACGCGCCCGCGACCGTCTGGAATAGAGCTTTGAACGTCCCACGACGGGGAAAGCGTCGAGAGGTTGGCGATCTCTATGGTGGAGCTGGTGCTGGCGTCGCCGCCGCCGACGGCGATCACGCGGACGAACGGGTAAGTGGAATCCAGAATCAGCGCGGACATTCCCTTCGTGCGGTTCGTAGGGCCGCCCGTGTCCTCCCACTCGCCGTCGAGCGCACCGGTGAAAGTGAAATAGCCCGAAGGGTCGTTGAGCGCGGCGACGCCCCCCGTGCTGCAATTGCCGAAACCCGTCGGGACGTAAAAAATCTCCCCGCCCGGCAGCAGGTGAAGGCTCGGATACAGTTGCGAGAAGCTGTGGTTTATCGCGCCGTTGACCGTCACGGTACTGAACGAGTCGGACGCCTCCGAGTAGATTTCCATGACGGGCCCGCCGAACGCGCCGGCCGCGATGAGCACGCGCCCGGTATTTGGCCCAGCCTCGTCGCCCAGGGTCACGTTGGACGGATACCAGCGCTGCGAAGACATGTCGCCCGCCGTCCTGTTCCACTTCTCAGTCAGCGGGTCGAATTTCCAGCCCTGTATGGACGTGGGATTCCCTGGGCCGAGTCCGCCGCCGCCGACGGCCAGAAGTTGACCGTCCGAAAGAAACGAATGGCCGCAGCAGACTATGTTCGCGGCCAGCCCCGTGTCGGCGGCCGTCAGGCGAGACATGATAGGGTTCACCTCATCCGACGGGTCCCAGATGCCCGTGTCCGTCCCGTCGGCCAGGAAGATCACCTTGTAATTGCGCATCAGCGCCGCGTGCTCTATCGCCATCGGCGTGCCACCAGGGTTGAGCGGGTAGAGCAAGTCCCAGCGGCCGAACTTCGCCGGGCCAAAACATTGAAGGAGGTTCGGCAGCAACTCCGCGAACTTGGGGTTTATGGCGACGACTTCGCGCAGGTGTGCGAAGCCGTTCAGCGGACTGACGCGGTCGCGCGCTTCGACGAGCGCTCCGGCGTCCGCCCTTTGCAGCAATTGCTTCTCCTCGTGGTGATGCTGCTCCGCGCCGTGTTCGTGTTCAAGTTTCTCGTCCGCGACTTTGCGATCATTCGGGGCCACCAGTAGATCTTCCGAAGTCTGCGCCGCGTTGATGAAACGAAGTAGACGACGGTGAGTTTTAGGATTTATCGGGGGCTCGTCTTCGTTCCAGGGTGTTTTCTCTTCGGCCATTGTAATTCCTCCATTCTGAAGACAGGACGGACTCCGCCAACACCGTGAGGGCTGCGGGGCCGGGCGTGGTGGGTTTGGCTAGCTCATCACTGTATTCACCGACGTGAGGCTAACGAGGGTCAGGACTCAGGCGCTCGCTAGCTGGGATGCGAGGACTAGAAAATACGAGGGCGAGGAACGGGCGCACTCTATTCCCGTTTTGGGCCAATGTCAACAGCCAGGCGTGAGACTTTCGGAGGGCTTCCCCGCCGTCAGTTTCTAATAGCTATAACTTCGAGATATTCTCCATCAACACGCGTCGCGTCGCCGGTCGCCTGATTGTGCTCCGACCAGTGTCGCTCAAGGTCGCTTCGTAACGCGGCCTGCCCCTCTGTGTCGAGCGCGTCGAACGCGCGCTGCGTCGGGCCGTAATACAGGCGGAAGAACTCCACGACCTCGGCGGGCGGGAACGGGTAGTCGAACTCGCACATGCGCCGCGTCATCTGTAAATCCGAGACGCGGTCGCCGAGCCTTTCGCGCACGGTCTCCTCGTCGCCCCACTTGACGGGCGGCGGCATGTTGGGCGGCGGGGGAACGTGCTTGCCGCCGATCTTGAACATCTGGCCGATGAATCCCTCCGGCGTCCAGTTCGCCATGGCGATTCGCCCGCCGGGCCGGCAGACGCGCGTCAATTCGGCCGCGACCAACTCGGGCCGCGGCGCGAACATCGCCCCGTACATGCTCACGACTTCGTCAAAGCTTGCGTCCGCATACGGCAGCTCCTCCGCGTCGCCCTCGTCGAACTGAATCGTCAAGCCTTCGGCCGCGGCGCGGGTGCGCGCCTGTTCGAGTAGATTCGGGGCGATGTCAACGCCCGTGACGATTGCGCCCGCGCGCGCCGCCGGTATCGCCAGATTGCCGCTGCCGCAAGCCACGTCGAGCAGGCGGACGCCCGGCTTGAGCGCCAGGCGCGCGATGAACGCTTCCGCGCCCGTCTCAATGCTCTTCGCCACCTGACCAAAATCGCCGGCAATCCACATGGATTTGAGCCGGCCTTTCAACAATTCCATCTCAGGGTTAGTTGCGCTCAACTGTCAGTTCCTTTCAAGAAGACAAGTAAAGAATTTATCAGCAGTCGCCTTCTCAAATTCGTCCCCTCCAATTTCATTAGGAGCGGCATCCGGGCGCTTATTTCTGCGTCAACTGGTTAAAAAGAACCAGCGCCTCTTCCTCGTAAGGTTGCTGTTGCCCGGAAGGCTTGCCCTGCATGCGGACGACGATCAAATCCTTGTCGGGGAAGACGTAGAGGTTCGTGTCCAGGTATCCTTGCGCCGCGTAACCTTTGGGGTTGTCGAACAGCCACCAGAGCAAGCCGTAGCGAGGGTAGAGTGTCTGCGCGGGCTTGGTCATCTGCTCAACCCATGACTCGCTGACGATGCGCTTCCCTTGCCAGATGCCTTTGTTGAGCATCAGCAAGCCGATGCGCGCGAACTCGCGCGGCGTAGTCTCCATGTCTGCGTACGTCCAGGCGTGCCCCTTTTCGTCCAGGTGCAGGCGCGTGCCGTTCATCCCGAGCGGCTCGAACAGTCGCTTGCGCGCGTAGTCCTGTATCGGCTCCCCGGCGGCTTTATCAAGGATGGGCGAGAGCAGTTGCACGCCCTCGTTACTGTAGGCCCAGGCCGTCCCCGGCTCCGTGGCGAGCGGCAGATTGATGACGAACGGATTCTTATCGCCCACGGAGCCGACCCCTTCGCTGGACATGCGGGGCAGGCCCGAAGTCATCGCCAGCAGGTGTCTGAGTGTCACCTTGGCCTTAGGCCCCGCGCACCATTCCTTGACGTAAGAGCAGACGGGCTCGTCCACGCTCTTGATCTTGCCGTCGTCAATCAGCATTCCGACGAGGATTCCGGTGATTGACTTGGTGCTCGACATCGCCATCATTGGCGCTCTGTAGTTTTTGTAATACCGCTCCTGAACGATCTGACCTTTATAGATGACGAGGCACGCGTCGGCCCCGGTCTTCGTACACAAGTCTCCGTGGAGTTCGAGCGCCTTTGCATTCACGCCCAGGGTATTCGGGTTAGCGGATTGCCAGAAGTCGTCTTTTATGACCAGCGTCTGAGGCGGCGCTGTCAACTCTGCCCGCAGCCGTGTGACCTCCGCGCTCACCCAATCATTGCCGGCCGCCTTGGCACATTCCTTATCATAAATAGTGAGCGTGTCTCGCGCCTCGTCGCTCCGGCCCAGTTTGTTCTGTGCCAATGCCAGCCCGTAGTAAGCACGGCATCGCTGGGCGGGCGACTTCGGCTCGCCGGAGATGAGATATTTCTGGGCGAGTCGCGCGGCCTGCTCCCACTCGCCTTTACGGTTCAGCTCCATCACCTTGTCAAAGGTCGCGTCCTGATGCGCCGCGGCCACAAAGACCAGTGACAACAAGCTCACGCCTGCCCACACTAACGCCGTCCTGAACAAATGTGGTGTCCTCCCTCTGCGAGATGAGAGCGGCAACAAAATTTAGCGGCGGGTCGGTTCCGACCAAGGGTCTTGAAATTGGCCCGGAACCTCGAACCGGCACGCCGCCATTCGCCTTTGACCATTAAGGCGCCTCTCTTCGCTCTTTCTTCACGAATTGGACTTGCCTGAAATTCGTGCCTGTCCATTCGAGATAATAAACTCCGCAAGGCGCGTTATCCCGGCTCAGGTCGCCGCCCTTGAATCCGTTCAAGATTAGCAGACGGCTGTCGGCTTGATAAACAACCGGCTCGGCGTCGTCAGGCAACTCACAGAAGCCGAAGCCGGCCCCTTCGAGTTGGTCCGGGAAAAACACCCTGCCGTTGCGCGCATCAATTATCGCGCTCTGAGAGCAATTCGTCCCGCAGCCCCAGGTCGTCAGGATGTAATGCCCGGCAAAGTTTACGCCTTCCTTTGCGGCGTTCCGCAAATTAGTGCGGAACATGTTCGCATTTTTGTGGCTTCTCAGATTGACTCTAACGTTTTTGCGTTTCTCGACCTTGACGGCATATTGCGCGGAAGTCGGCGTCGGCGATTGGGCGAAACCAATCGAACAACACGCCAGAAGGAGCGCTGTCAGCAGAACGATTTTGATTTTCATCTTTTCCTTGTTCTTAATTCCAATTGATTACTTTTTGCCGCCGAGCGATTTAACCGTCTCGACCTTCGTTATCTTGCCGCTGTCGGAAAGGTCTGCTTCAAGCCCCGGAACTTTACATCCAGCCTCATGATCAACCGTTCCCTTGACGGAGCACTGCTCTTTATCTTTGCACGCGGCCAGAATGGCGCGGCCGGCTTCGGAGTCGTTCGTAAAACAGTACCCCGCATAATCACCGCTCTCCATGCCGACGTACAAGATCACCGACTCGGTTTTCCCGACTTGCAGCTCGCCCTGGACTTCACTCGCTTCGGATTGGACGGCCGGCGGCGTCGCGGTATTCGAAACATTGGCCGTGTTGCTTACTGTCGTCTGGTTGGAGTTGTTGACAACTGCCGTGTTCGATTTGTTGACGGTGCTGGTCGTCGTGCTGATCGTCGTGTTGTTCGCCGTCGTGTTCGCCGCATTACCGCAGGCCGAAAAGAGTAGCACTAACGAGGCGACACCGAGCGTTGAGAAGATTGTGATTTTCGTGGTCTTCATTTTTCCCTTTCTTAAGGCTGGTCTTTCAACCAGCGTAGGTTTCCTCGAAGAGATAGCTTCTGAGCGGGGCAGTAAGATTTCCGCGCCGCATGAATCCGCTCGCGCGGGAGCGACGTTAAGAATGTGCCAGCCAAACAGGCTGCCGGCTAGGGGCGATGATGTTGTGTGGGCGCTGCGAGACAGGGCTTGTCGGCGGAAGCGTCGGCCGCGCGCCGCGCCTCTTCGTTGGCCGTAGCAGACGGCGCGATCTTGTCCGTCACGCAGATTTCCTGCGGCGTGATCTTCGCGACAGCGAGATAGGAAGTCACCTTACTGGAATCTTCAGGGTTCTCGCTCGCGTTGAAACGAACGATGAGGGCAATCGGCACTACCTTCCCTTTCTTGCGCGTCACGCGCCATTCTGCTTTTTGGCCCACGCTGCTGAAGCCACTGCTGAGGACTTCCCAGAAATTGAGAGGATAACTCTTCCCGTCCGGGCTAATCACTGTGATTGACTCACGCGCGTCGCCATATTCGAGTCGCAGATTGTAACCACCGACGCCGCGGCAAGCCTGCGTGGAGGAGTCGGATTCGCGGTCGGTTGACACCGTCTTGCAGCCGGAGAGAGAGCTATAGACGCTCGTGACGGAATCCGCGGACAATAATGATTCCCGCGTTAAGGACGTGGCGTGATTCTGTGCCGAATCACCGCAGTCTGCTTCTTCCCAACGCGTGAGCTGATACTGTTTCTTTTCTCCCGGCCTTGTTAGCTTACTCCAAACCACAACCCTTACGTCCTGACTCTCCACGCCCGCGTCCGTTTCATCCGCGGCCTTCACCTCCAGGCAGAGCCTGTAGTTCGTTCCTTGAACCACCTGACTCTCGGCACGCTTGATTGAGACCAGTGAGAGCGGGCCGCCTTCCTTCTCCTTCCGGGCGCTGATAGCGAACTCAGCCGCCGCCACGACCTCCGAGTCATCCGTAGCTGCTTCCTTATAGCCACCGACGATAGGCACACCTCCCTGGCCCAATCCCACAGTCGCGCAACCGAAAGCAATACCGAGGGCGACGAGAATCATCAGCGCCTGCGAACTCTTTTTCATCTTGAATCCCCTGTAACTATTGAACGTTGAAGACCACGAAAACGGCCGAAGAGACAAGCCGCTCAAACTCCGCATTGACGGGGAGGGTCACGCTACTCTGCAAAGGAGGTTTAATGAGAGCTTGTTTGAAAACTCGTTGACGGCTCGCCATTCTTTGCGACTTTGCGCCTTTGCGTGAGACTTTCCTGGCCTAACTAATAACTCACGCCAAGGCGCAAAGTCGCAAAGGAAGAGTTTTCAAACAGGCTCTGATTGATTGCGGCGGAGACTGCGAGGTACGGCAGAGACCGACCAAAATCCAATTTAGTTAAACTGGCGAGAGAGTAGCACGCTCGCGTGATCAGGTTCAAGTAGGATGAAATAGGGGTAGTGTGCCAGTTTGAGATTGAGCGGAAAGAAGGTCGGACTCGCCGCAGAGACGCGGCGTCAGCATGGAGGAGGCGCAGAGGCTTGAATGCTGTTAATCCCTCTGCGCATCTGCTCCGGCTTCACCGGCGGCGGTCGTCTTTAATTGCGCCGTAGGTTCTTCAACATTTCGGCGGCGTTAGCGTTCTGCGGGTTCAACTCGACAGCCCTCTGGTAATTCCTGATGGCGAGTTCCTTGTCGCCGTTCACCATGTATGCCTCGCCCAGGCTGTCGTACACGTTTGGCGACTGCGGGTAGGCTTCGACGTTGAGTTTGAAGATTTCGATTGCCTCTCTGACCTTCTTCATCCCGAGTAAACGATAGCCCAGAGCGTTGAGTTGATTCTCGCTCACGTAGTAACCGTTGGACTGCTTCAAAGTGCGGTAACTCTGAAGGGCCGGTGCGATCCCCTTTTCCGTAATGAGCGGGAATAGCGCTTCCGCAACGGGACGTTTAGGGTCCGGGTCGTAAGGGTCATAGGCCGGCGCTTCCGGGTCATACGGATTGTTTGTGTTAACACGCTTGCCGTCCACGAAAGCCGGGCCGTTCTTTACCTCGTCTATGGTTCCGCGCTTCCAGCCGTCCGGCGTTCTGACCCACTGCTCATCCTGGACCGCGTGTGTCTCCACTCGCCGCAGCTTGCCCGCCATCATTTGCGTCCGGTGCCACACCTGTAGGACCGTCGCCGTGGCCTCGTCCCCGCAGGCTGCTAACCGAAGAATTGTATTACTGATGTGAGCAGTTTCTTTGACCTGCGCAAGCCCGTTCCTCTGATACGCCAGTGACCGTTCGCGGGACCACACCTCTCCGAGAGGCGTCACCGCGTGGAAGTCCGGCGTGTAGAGCGCGAACAGGGCGTCCACGTCTTTCTTCCTGATGGCTTCGGCGAGTTTGGCGTATTGCGCGTCAATCGCCTTCCACACCGGCTGCGAGTTGTCGCGCACCATCACCTCTTTGCACTCCGGCTTCGGCGCCTCTTGAGCTGTGGCAATCGGTGCGGCGAGCGTGAGAGCCAGCAAAGCAGACGTAAAAAGCAAGGTCATCTTCATCCTCCCGAAGAACTGTCGTTTAAGCCGGGAATAGTAAGTGACCTTGCGCAGGTAAAGGTTTCAGATGTCGAGCCGCCGGCCTCAACCGAGGGTGGCAGATTGGTTACGCGCTCGCACGCGCGCGCTCTTGCCGCGCCGAGGCTTCGCCCTCGCTCCGCCCACGGCCCAAGCCTGAAAACCGCGCGTCTTCATGTGCCAGTGAGCGGCGTTGATGTTGGCGACGGGGTCTTCGCGCCGCTTTCCTGCCCTACCTTCGGGAGTGTTGCGCCACGTCACAAGGTCGAACTGGTAAAGACCTACGTACCTGCCGCTCTTGCTGCGGACGTGAGGCTTAAACTTTGATTCGCGCCAGGCGATGTGCACGACCTTGGCCTCGGGCAGTCCGTACTTCCGTGCCGACGCACGAATAAGCGCCTCAATCTCTTTGGGCGTATATGCAGACTGACTGTTCTGTAAAGTGCGCTTGGCCGGCTGCTGCTGCACCGGCACGACTCGGCGGGTGACGCCTTGCACGACGGGCGCTGAGAGGATTCCTCCTGCCAGCGCGATTAAGGTGAATAATTTCAAATAAGCAGTTTGTGCCGCAGGGCGGCTTTCTCGTTTTTTCAACATACGGGCGGAGATTTTACAGCAAAGGCTCCCCTTCGACCAGCCGACAACGTGCTACAAATGACCAGTTTGATGACGCCTTCCATGTTTCGTTCAGGTTTTGAGGTCAATCTCTGACTATTGACATTCACCTTCCGGGCGGAATATCGTGCGCCCGCGTCTGACCCTCGCACGTCCCGCCAATGAGTGTCTTTTGATGGGTAAAATCGCTGGTAGTGTAGGAGGCCCCATGAACGTGAAAAGCGTACTTTTAATTATCGCCATGCAGGGCGAGGCTGATCCGATTCTTGCCGCTCTTGGTGTTAAAGAGGCGGGGACTCCTCTTGAGCCGCCGCTGCCGCCAATATCTTATGCGACGACCTTTAAGGGAATGAAGGTGCACCTGGTGGTTAACGGTCAGGACCCGATGTATAAACTCGACAGCTTCGGGACTGACGCCGCAGGTTTATCAACTTATCTTGGCATTAAGGCGTTTTCGCCGGACCTGGTGATTAGTGCCGGCGTGGCGGGCGGCTTTAAAACACGGGCGGCGATTGGGGACGTGTATTTGAGTGAGGACTCCGTGCGGTATTTTGATCGCCGCGTATCCATCACCAGCCCGAATTATCAGGATTACGCGATAGGGTTCTATCCCGTGATTGACGCTTCAAAGATGGCGAAGGAGCTTGGGTTAAAAACAGGAATCGTAGTCACGGGAGGCTCGTTCGAGAACTCTCTGATAGACGACAGGCAGATTAGAAATCTGGACGGTTCGGCCGTGGAGATGGAGTGCGCCGCCGTCGCCAAGATGAGTATGCTTCTGGGGAAACCATTCATGGCCGCCAAAGCTATTGTGGATTTCGATGACGCCGTCGGGTTCGCTGGACAGTTTGACCAAAACTTCAAACTCGCGACCACGAACCTGGCTAAACAGTTATTGAGGTGTATTCGAATACCTGGCGAACAATCCGGTGGACGAGCAAAAGCAACAGGCGTAGCTAACACGTTTGTTCCCAGCAAGACTTAAAATGGAGAAGCAGGCGTGAGCTCGTTAATGAGCAAACAAATAGCTTGCTCACATGGTATGGCAGGTTAGTGAGTTTTTCGAAGGTAGCATTAATGGACGAAACGAAAATCAATAAACAGATATTTCTCTCTTATGGCAGCCCCGATAAACCATTCGTGAGAAAGTTGTCTGCGGATCTAAGACAGGTTGGAATCTCAGTATGGTTTGACGAGTGGGAGGTAAAAGTTGGGGACTCTATTACAGGAGCGGTGAATGAAGCTATCGTTAGAAGTTCATTTTTTGGAGCTGTACTATCGAGCGACTCTGTTAAAAGGCCGTGGGTCCAAAAGGAGCTACAAACTGCCATGCATTTCCAGGTCGAAGGCAAATTGAAAATATTGCCAATACTAATCACTGACAGTAGCGATATACCTCCATTCATTGGAGAGCTACGATACGCGGATTTCAGTGGCGCTTATCGAATAGGACTGAGGGATTTAATATTGGCAATAGACCCACCTAAAGCTTCTAGCGTGAATATCCTTAATACGGATACTTCTGTTGTTGATAAAATCGAGTGGTTTCGGGAAGAATTTTCTCTCGCGTATCTTAAAGAAAATTCCGATCCGGAACGTCGGTATTATTTTAATAATCCTGTAATGAATGAAGTTATTTTTGAGCAGATAAAAAAAGAAATTAATTCAGAAGAGGGACCATTGGGGAAGTCCAAGGACTATTCCAGTAGCCCCGGGAGCGCGAAAGGCGCTCGAGCTTTTATCAGAGATGGTTTAATGTGGGAAGCTATCTACCCATTTTGGAGAATCTATAATTTAGGCTTTTTTCGTGGTGATAAGGATCTTGCTACTGCCGAAGCAATCAAGAATCTATTTATACAAGGTAACCCTGAGTTTGAAGAATTACTCTTTGCACTAGCTAAAAAGAGATATTTTTTCCTAATAGATGTCTATCCTACTTTCGGTTTTGTAAATGAGAAATTCCAAATCTTCCTCCTCGATAAAATCATAGGATACTTTGAGAGATTCAGCTTGTTTGAACAAACTACCTAATATCACCTTAATAGCTGCACCGGCTGTACGGGGTGGATGAAGATGGAAAGCTAGCGAGATAAGAATAAAATCAACAAAGAAATTTTCCTTACACTACTTTATCCCTAATGACTGCTTGATTGCTTCAGATGCTAGCGACACACCAATTTGGAACTCAAAATGGGAACAATTCCTAATCTGGGCGATAGAAATTTCCTCAGAGATGGCGGCAAACCGCGCTAAATGTCAAAAGGTGCACACCCACCGTAATGGATGCACACCTTTTAGATTATCGGGGCGAGAGGATTTGAACCTCCGACCTTTCGGTCCCGAACCGAACGCTCTACCAGGCTGAGCCACGCCCCGTCAATACCACCAAATCACCAAATAAAATCTATGGCGTTCAAGACGCCCTTGGTCTGTCCATTCTTAGCCGGCTTAATCCGCACCGTGAAACTGGCGCGCTCGCAGAAGACATCCGCCTCAAATCTTAAAACCTCATCTATTTGAGGGATGTAAACTAGCAGCGCATCTACTTCATCCGGGCAATATCTTCGGCGTAACTTGCGGCCTTCCCAGCTCTTCAAATTAATCTTCACACTCCCCTGACTGTGGGGAGCTTTGCCGCTCGCATATTTCACTTGAACGCGTTCCAGCTTATGACCGTCATCTAAAACGAAATCATACCTGGAATCCATCAACGGCTTGCTTAAAACGACACCCTTCTCAATCGCTCTGACTTGAACTTTGAGCTGTGCGAGCTCGCCTTTTTGATGCGTAATATGCATGACCTTCACCATCAGCTTGTAAAGGTCCTTTGTCAATTGCTCATCTGACCGGGCCACGCCCCGTCAAACGTTCATGGATTCTAAGGGAGCGAGTAGCACAAGTCAAACCTGCGCGTCGCTCGCGCTTTCGTCGTTTGCGCTTTTGGCCTCTCTCGCACGCGCGTTCTCGCGCCGCGCCTTGATGATCTCGATGACGGCGGGCGTGATCGAGAGGAGGACGATGACGATGACGACGATCTCAAGGTGCTCGCGCAGGAACGGGAAGGCGCGGCCGAGGAAGTAGCCGGCGAGAATCATGCTGAAGACCCAGAGGAACCCGCCGACGACGTTGTAGACGACGAACGTCCGGTAAGGCATACGCGCCGCGCCGGCGACGATTGGCGCGAACGTGCGGACGATTGGCACAAAACGCGCGATGATGATGGTCTTGCCGCCGTATTTCTCGTAAAAGGCGTGTGCCTTCTGCAAGTGGCTGGGCTTGAAGAGTAGCGACTTCTGGCGCTTGAAAAGGTGCGGGCCGAGCTTAGCCCCCGTGAGGTAGCCGACCGCGTCGCCGATGACGGCCGCCAGGAAAACGGAGAACAGCAGGATGAGAAGATTTATCTCCTGGCTGAGCGAGCTAAAGAGGATGAACTTGCCGTCCGCCGCGAAAAGTCCGGCGACGAACAAGAGCGAATCGCCCGGCAGAAAGAACCCAGCGGCCAGCCCCGTCTCCGCAAACACCACGAAGACCAGGACGAAGTAGCCCGCGGCCGCTATCGTCTCCGGGTTCAAATAATATTTGATGTTCTGCCAGAGTTCGTACATAAGCTTCAGTTTTCAGTTTTCAGTTTTCAGTTTCGTTTGATGAACTTGAAACCTGAAACCTGAAACTAAACCGACCAGCCGTAGTGGCCTATGAGCGGGACGAAGGCGCACGCGCCGTGGTCCTCGTGCTCATAGCCTTTTTCAGTCCTGATGACACGGACGAGACGTTGTGCTTCGCGCGTCTGGCCTGTAGGAATCACGAGGCGGCCCCCGACCTTCAACTGGGCGAGCAGCGGCTCAGGCACTTCGGGGCCGCCCGCGGCCACGAGGACGGCGTCGTAGGGGGCGTGCGCACTCCACCCGAGCGTGCCGTCGAAGCATTTGACGGTCGCGTTGTAGATGCCTAGCTGGCGTATGCGCGCCTGCGCCTCGCGGGCCAGTTCCGCTATGCGCTCGATGGCGTAAACCTGCGCGGACAGGCGGGCGAGCACGGCCGTTTGATAGCCGGAGCCCGCGCCGATCTCAAGCACGCGGCCCTTGCCGTCCAGCTCAAGCAGCTCCGTCATACGCGCAACGATGAAAGGCTGCGAAATCGTCTGGTTGGCGGCGATGGGGAGCGCGTGGTCGCCGTAGGCGCGGCCCTGCAAGGCTTCGGGCACGAAGAGGTGGCGCGGGACGACGCGCATGGCGTCGAGCACGCGCGCGTCCGCAATGCCGTAGTGCTTGCGCAGGCGCTCGATCATGCGCTCGCGCGGGATGCGGTAATCGTTCTGGGATGTCGCAGGTCTGAGCGGCGCAGAACTCATATCGTGAATCGTAAATCGTGAATCGTAAATCGTAAATCGTGAATCGTAAAAAGACCGTCCGACGATTTACGATTTACGATTCACGATTTACGAGCTTTGAACAACCTCGCTCGTGCTGATGTAGTTCCAGGCTTCGATGGCGGTCAGCGCGCGGTGGTCGGTCATGTCGCTCTTGAGCGGCGTGACGGAGATGTAGCCGTGCTCTATGGCCTGGTAGTCCGTGCCGTCCGCCGAGTTCGAGGCGAAGTATTCCTCGCCGATCCAGTAGTAGGGTTTGTTGCGCGGGTCTATGTGCTCGCTGATGACCGGGCGCGCGTTCTTCAAACCCTGGCGCGTGACTTTCACGCCCTTGATTTCGCCGCGGCTGGGGATGTTGATGTTGAGCAGCGTGCCTTCGGGCAAGCCCTCCTGCAAGACCTTGCGCACGGCCGTGACGGCGAAGCGCGCGGCCTCTGTGAAGTCGAAGTTCTCGCGCGCGACGAGGCTGAAAGCTATTCCGGGGACGCCGAGGATGGTCGCTTCGAGCGCGCCCGCCACTGTGCCGGAATAGGTCGCGTCGTCGCCGAGGTTCCCGCCGTGGTTGATGCCCGAGACGCAGATGTCCGGCCGCTCCTCTTCGGGAATAATCTTGTGCAGGGCGAGTGTGACGCAGTCGGTCGGCGTGCCGTCCACGGTCCAGTGACGCTCGTCAATCTGGCGTATACGCAAGGGCCTTGCTAGCGTCAGACTGTGCGACGCCCCGCTCATCTCGGAGGCGGGCGCGACCGTGTACACGTCACCGACCTCGGCCAACGCCTCTTCGAGCTTGACGAGGCCGACCGAATGTATTCCGTCGTCGTTTGTGAGCAGGATTCGTGTCATCAGAAAAATAAACCGCCCCGTTCTTGGTGTGGCTGAGAGGGAGAGCGCGTGGGCCGGACTGTGTCTGCCCGGCGTCAAACGCTCCACATTCGGCCACCGCGCACCTTTGGACGGTTTACCTGCTTTAATAGAGAACTTCGGAAGTTAGTCGCGCGGGGGGCGGGGGCGACCCTTCTTCTTGTTGCGTTTGCGCGCCAGCGCCGACTTGAGTTTAGCCTTCTGGCCCGGCGGCATGAAGAAAGCGTGCTTCTTCGCGTCCTTGATAATCTCCTCGGTCATCACCCTGCGCTTGAAGCGGCGCAAAGCGCTCTCGATTGACTCGCCCTGATTAACGTTAACTATCGCCATTCATCTCTCCATCTAAAAAAGTTTTCAGTACTCAGTAATCAGTTTTCAGTTTAAGGCGTATTTCCTTAAACTATAATTTACCACGCCACGGTCGGCCCCGGTCAAGCGAACGTGAACCCCGCGCTCATTCCCCATAGGGAACGTCCGCAGGGTTCACCGGGACAGTCAGTTTACAGGCGTCTGCCACCTTTAGGCAACCGGCGCGGCCTCATTCGGACATCTATCGAGATTTGGAGAGCTTCTGTTATATTCTGAGAAAGAGGAGGCACCCAATGGAGCATGAAAATCTCTTTAAAAAAATGGACTACGTCATCAAAGAAATCGCCAGGCTCGACAAAGAGGATCCAACCGGCCCTGATGGAGAAACAAACCCACGCATCGTAGAGCTGCTTAAAGAAGGGACGAAAATCCAGAAGGAGCTGGACCCTCTGATGCGCGGCACTTTTTGGAACAATCCTGAAAAGCTTGCCGAGTGGGACAGTATTATGCACATGTGCGATGACCTGGACGAAGAGGAGCTTTCCTGAGTTTAAGTCACAACTATTGAATGGTCTTGGGCGGCATTCAATTTTTCTTGACGCTGCATTCCGCTTGGGACTAAAGTGACGCACATCAACGGGGTTCTTCAAGGTTTGGAAACCGCTTCACATCCGGCCGACTCACAAAGGAGACTCACAATGCCTTACCAGAATATCAACACCACGATCTCACCTGCGGACGTTCAGGCAGTCAAAGACTCTTTCGCAACAATCCTCGCCAAACTTCCCTTCCTCGTCAACCTGACAGCGGACGAGCGCAAGGCTACTTTCAAGGCAGGGCCGGACAGCCTGTCCTTCCTCCAAAACGCGGCCTCCGCTGCACAGAACAACCCGACAATCTTCCCCGCGAGCTTCAGCACGGCTGATTTTCAGAAGGACGTTGAACTCTTCGCCACGCTCACGGAACTAGGCACGCTCGCCTCCTCGCTCGCCTCCCGCATAGACGACACGCGCCTCGCGGTCGGCGGCGAGGCCATGCAACAGGCGTCACAGGTCTACAACTACGTCAAAACCGCGGCCAAAACCACGCCCGGCCTCAAACCCGTCGCCGAGCAACTGGGCGAGCGTTTCCAGAAGACCCGCAAGCCCAAGGGAACGCCCAATCCGCCGGTCACTTAAAAGGGCAGGTCAGAGATTTCTCTGAAATCGCCTCGACTGGCCTGACCCTTTTCGATTATTTGGCCTAGCAGCACAAACTTGAGCTTCCGAAGACCATCGTTGAACTCCCGAAGACCGTCGTTGAGGTTCGGGAGTTCAACGATGAGCTTCGGAAGCTCTCCGTTGAACCTCAGAGCTTCTACGGAGAACTTCGGAAGCTCAACGATGAAGCTCGTCATGCCTAACATTGAGGTCTTGAGCTTCGACGATGAGGTTCTGAGGGTCAGCGGAGCGCTTCAGAACCTCATCGTTGAGGTTCGGCGGCATCAACGCAGATGGTTGGAAGCTCATCCTTGAGGGTTAAGGCTGTTAATTAAACCTGCCCGGCTTACATCCAGGGCGACTTGAGGTGAAATCACATGGATAATGAGACCAATTCTTTGCCAACCGATAAAACCACCAATAGTGGTATGGGCTTAAATACTGAATCCCTGCTTGGCCTATACCAGGAAATCTGTAAGAGCATCCATGACGTTGACGATTTCCGCATGAAGCTACTAGGTCTACTTCCATTGACATCTCTCGTCGGAATCTTCGCACTCGGCAATAATAGTTTGTTTGCCACGCAAGCCTCTGAATCGAAGAAGCTGATTGCTTTCATTAGTGTATTTGCCGCAGCCCTTACTCTTTCACTTTTCATTTACGAGATACGCGGCATCCTGAGATGTCACGGTCTAATCCTTCGCGGGGGAGAGATCGAGAAGTTACTCGGAGTCAAAGGCCAGTTTTACGTATGTATGGAAGAATATGTGTGTAAGAGAAGGGAAAGATTGGACTGAGCGTGCCCATCACTTTTTTGATGCCAAGCTGGCAGCATGTGTTATCTATTCAAATGTTTTGACGGCTTGGATATTCACGGCCTTACATTTTGGGTCCGGCTGGTCAATCCCTCACTGCACACTCTGGGCGCTCGGAATTGGATTATCTATTGGCGTAGGTACTTTTTTCTTTGTGAAGCGACTGATTCCCGCTTAGAGACACTGGCCTCTAGTCGGGTCCTCACACAAGATTGTGCTGCTCGCCCGCTTAATTCCGGCGTCGGACTCTCTTTATCAGGAGGGTTAAAGAAACAGACTATGTATGATAATGCCATTTCGCTGGAAGAATTTTGGGGCGTTGTCAGGCTTCTGACCGATGACGCCAAAAGATGCCTCTTAGAGCTTGTCGAAGTCCCGGAAGATGATCGAGAGATGAGATCATTTTGGCGCAGGATGTACGCGCGCGCAGTCTTCGCAGCCATTGATGGAGCTACTTACCGCATGATGTTTCAAGCCTATGCGGCTCGTGCGCGCCCGGATGTAATCTTCTCTATAGACGAACTAATGAGGCTAGAGAAGTATTATGATTTTGATGAAGACCAGGAAGCCGTGGCGACGTTTAGCAAGATCAGGATGGTGGAAGATATCCGGTTCGCCTTTAACGTGTTCGCCCGGGTTCATTACTCCGATTATATCCTGCCTGTTCACGCCCCTGACTGGATACTAATTAAAGAGGCGGCGCGCATCAAAGAAGGCTTGCAATATCCCAGGGAGGCGGGAGAATTAGAGGTATATGAGGAGAACCTAGACACGCTGATGGAGAGTTTAGGATGGTTTGTAGAACGGATGGTGGAAATGCTGGAAAGTTGTAAGCGGCACACTGAAGAAAGAGGTGCGTCCTTGGAATCGGACGAAGACGAGATCATCATGTAGCCCAATATAGCTGACCTGGGACCGTAGGCAGGGATGCCTGCGGTCCCAGACTAATCGGCCCATTAACTAAATGTCCCCTGCGAATCCTGAGAGAAGCATTCGCAGGGGACATTTAGTTTGCCGTCGGCGTTAGCCGATAGAGCTAGGCGACCGGTGTGGCCTCGTTCTCTTTCTTGCGGGTGAGGCCCTTGATCTGGACGGGGGCGTCCACCTTGATGTCGGCCTTCTTCAGGACCATCTCCTGGTAGAGCTTCCTCATCATCGCGGCCTCTTCGTGCGCCGTCTTCGGCCCTTCCATCTCGGGCTTGTTCGGGCGCTGTAGGTCAATCTCGTTGAGCTTCAGGCCGTGCCCGACATCGTCGAGCGTGACTTCCTTGCCCTTGGCGAAAATCTCGTGACGCCCGTGCTCCTGATACCACTTCGACACGGTCGCGTTCTGGTGCATGTTCTCGATGATGTTGCGCCAGCCGATGCCCGTGTTGTAGGCGCAGAAGGAGATTTCACCTTCCTGCGTGCCGTACGGGATGATGCACATCTCCGTGCGGCGGAAGTCGTAGTTGAACAAATCCTGGAACCACATGCCCGCGATGAAGAGGAAGTTCCAGCGGTCTGCGCGGCGAATCTCGATGTCCTGCTTCGTGCGGTCGCCTTCGACCTTGCCGTAGTTCTTGCCGGTCAGGCCGAACGACTTGTCGAACTTCTTGAACAACTCGTAGAGCGTGAAGTTCGTGGGCGACTTGTAGGGGTTGTAGTGCTTCAAAAGCGTCAGCCCCATCATGATGTTCGACATCCACTTGCCACGCGCCGCGTCCGTGATCTTCTGCATGTCTTTGACGAGACCCGGAATGTTCAGGAACTCCGGCACGGGGCTCATCTCTTTCGTCTCTTTGTCAATCATCACGGCCGTGCCGACGCCGCAGTTCGGGTGGCAGCCGCAGGAGACCTGCCCCCACTCGGCTTGGGGTCCGTGCACGAGGTCCGCGAAGTCCGCGAACGCACCCATCAGCGAGAGCGGGAACCAATCGCGCGTCGGCTCAGTGATGCCGACCTGATTCTTCACGTCGTGCGCGAGGTGCGACAAGGTGTAGCGCTGCTGTAGGCGGCGCTGCTCCGTGATCTCCTCGTCGCGGCCCGTGAAACTTACGGGCTGGAACGAGAGGAAGGCGATCTTCTTCGGGTTGTCGAGCGCGAAGCGGACGACCGAGCCGACCTGGTCGTTGTTGACGCCGTTGACGAGCGTGATGACGAGCACGATCTCAACACCCGCCTCGTGCAGGTTGTTAATCGCGCGCAGCTTCACGTCGAAAAGGTTGCCAACCTGGCGGTGCGAGTTGGCGTCGTTGCCGATGCCGTCGAATTGCAGGTAGGCGTAGCGTAACCCGGCAGCGGCGGCCTCCTTCGCAAACTCTTTGCTCTTGGCGAACTCAATGCCGTTGGTCGCGGCCTGGACCGAGTTGTAACCGACTTTGCGCGCGTACTTGACCGCTTCGATGAAGTGCGGCGAGATCGTCGGCTCGCCGCCCGAAAACTGGACCGACATCTGGCGGCGCGGCTTAATCGTGATCGCGTTGTCGAGAATCTCTTTAACGTCGTCGAAGGAGAGTTCGTGGACGAAGCCGACCTGATTGGCGTCCATGAAGCACGGGTCGCACATCATGTTGCAGCGGTTCGTCAGGTCTACGGTGAGCACCGCGCCGCGGCCGAACTTGACCGTCGAGGAGCCGTGGTTGTGCAGCTTCTCGTCGTTGTGCGCCTGTATGTCGCGGCCCGGAAACATTCTTTCGATGTGCTCAAGGAACTTCGAGTCAATAGCCATCATGTCCTCGAAGTGGCCGTGCGTCGGACAATCCTTGATCATCCAGATTTCGCCGTCGCGCTCGATGATCTGAGCTTTAATCTCGCCGACCTTTTCGTTAATCAGGACCGAGACATCCTTCTTGCCGCTGAGGATTGCTTCGCGCGCCTCTATGACGCAGTTCGGGCAGAGCGAGTCGGTCGTGCGCGGCCAGCCCAGTGTCGGCTTAGATTTCTGCCAGGATTTCAGGAGCGGCTTGTCAGACCACTTCGGGGTGAATGACGGGTTGGGCTTGAAGCGGTTGACGGACTGAATCGCGCCGAACAGACCGCGCGCCATCAGGGTCAAGCCTTTCTCGGCGTGTTTAATTGGTCGCATGAATTTTCCTTCTCCGAAAGTTATAAAAAGTTGCCGCGAACGGGTACTGCCCGAAGATTCCCTTGCCTGACGATGTTGAGCCGAAAGTACCAGGAAGCAAAACGGCAATCTCACAAGAGCAATGACTATGCCGCTTCGAGTGGATTTAGTCAAGTGAAGGAATAGTAAGAGTTAGTTTGAACAGGAGGCTATTTCGTCGGGCGGAAAGAACGGCCAGAGCGTATCACATGAGCCCACATGGCCGCCTTTCCAGGAGGTCGTGGCATTATGACACCATCTGCGGCCGGATTAATGGCGAGGGTGGCTTTTCTGACACCCACCGTTCAGAAATGGCCGGATTTTCGAGGAAATTGACGATAAGCGGGATGGGCCGGAAGAGTTTACCTGCCCGGAGCGAAGTAGCCTACGCGTGCGGAGACCTGATGCGAGGCGGTCGTCGTCTGGACGCGGACGCGGCGGAAGCGACCGTCGCGCGTCTTGTTCAGGGGCGTGTAGAAGAGCGCGTATTGTTGGCGCAGCTCTTCGGCGACCTCCGCGTAGGTCGCGTCGAGCTGGTCGAAGCTCTGTGGCTTGTAGAGACGGCCCCCGGTCGCGGCGGTCAGTTGCTCAAGGTTGCGCTCGCTCGCGTCCAGAACCTTCAAGCCCTCGCGCAGGTCGCCGATGCGCAGCTCGTTGAAGCGGACGACCGAGGGCGTCTGTGCCAATAAAGAATCAAGCTCCTCGCGCTTCCTGCGGCGCTCTATCTCCGTGTTGCTGACGACGTAGACGGTCGCCTGCGCTTCGAGCAGCGAGCGCAGCGCGGCTTCGAGCGTCGCGTAGCCGCGCCCGCTGTCTATGCCGTCGGTCAGGACGATGACGGCGTGCCGTCCGCCAGCCTGTGCCAGTTGCTCTTTCGCGGCCAGGAGCAGCGCGTCATTGAAGCGCGTGAAGACGCCGGGCGAGACGCGGCGCAAGGAGCGGCGCAGTTGCACACGGCTACGGGTCCAGTCCTGCAAGAGTTCCACGCGGTCATCGAACTTGATGAGGCTGATGCGGTCTTCGGGACTGAGTTTCGAGACAAAACCTTCGACGGCGCGGCGGAAGTCTTCGAGGTTGGCGGCGGCGCTCGAAGAGGCGTCCACCATCAGGACTACGTCCACGGGCACGCGTCTGAGAGACAAATCGCTGAAGGGCTGCTCGCGCCCGTCCTCGAAGACGCGGAAGTCCGTGCGCGTCAACTCCGTCACGAGCCGGCCGTTCGAGTCGCGCACCGTCACGGGCAGCATCACCTCCGAAGTGCTGACGGAGATCACGTCGCCTTCGTCAATCTCCTGCTCGCCGGGCGGAGGCGGCTTCGGCGTCGGTCGAGGCATCACCGGCGGCGGGTCCGACGGAAGCTGAGGCTCCTGCGCCCGGACGTAAGACGAGGTCAGAAAGCAGAGCAGCAGGCACGCGTAAAGGTAAGACTTTCGCCTCTTGCTTTTGGCCCACGTCATTCGCCGCATCATCTTTCTCCGTTCGGCCGAGCGTAGTCTAATTCTAGGGCGTGTTGCTCGCGGGCTTCACGCCGGAGGTCGAATCGTCACTCATGGCGGCGGTCATCGCGGCGATGACGCGGTCGGAGACGCGGCGGCGGCGCAGCTCCGCGAGCTTTGGCGGAGACAGATCGAATTCCGCCGGCGACTGTTCGATGCGGCGGATGATGGTGCCTTCGGAGAATCCCGCCTCGACCAATTCGACGACCGAGTCGTTGGTCAAGGTCGGAGTCCTTTCCAATTCCGGTTTTCCGCCGGGCTCGACCGGGGGACGAATGATGCGCACGGTCGCGCTGCCTGTGGTCTGCGAGCTGTCGCCGCCGGACACGCCCGCGCCGCGCTGCTTCGTGCGGCTGCTTGAGCCGCCGCTCGTCCCGAAGATGTCCGTCCCGCCGTCGTTCGTCTTCTGCTTCGCGCGTGCCGAGTCGTTGAAGAAAGGGTCGTCGCTCCAACCATCCTCGGCGGCGAACTCCATGTCGCCCATGGCGAGCATGGCGAGGATGATGTTCTCGCTGACGCCGCCGCGCTTGAGTTCAATCAGGCGGTCGGGCGTGAGGTCGAAACTGGACGGGCGGCTGCGTATGATGGCGATGACGGTCTTCTCCTTGAAGCCCGCCCGGACCAGTTTTATGACGGCCGCATTCGTCAACGGCGCTTCCGACCTCTGCTGCGCCAGCGCGGCCGCGCCCGAGACGAAGCAGAGCGCCAGAACCAGGGCAAGTTTAATCAGCGGATTTTTCATCTTCAAAACTCTAGCTACAGATTGACTCAACCCCTTTGCGTCTTTGCGCCTCTAGCGTGAGTGAGTTTTAGTTTTTCACGCAAAGACGCAAAGGCGCTAAGAAGGAACTTGACGCGCTCTGAATTACTTAAAAGACCAAAGCGCGAAACTTTCCCGTCTAGCGCAGGCCGCCGGCAGGGGCGAGCGCCGTTTCCGTCGTGGCCGCGGATGCGCCTTTGGCGGCCGAGTGGCTTTGCCCGTAGCGTTGGCCGATGAGCCGCACGTAGTTGCGCGTCTCCCTGTAGGGCGGGACGCGCCCGCCGTACTTCATCACGGCGCCCTCGCCCGCGTTGTAGCCCGCAAGCACGAGGTCAACGCGCCCGCCGAAATTTTCGAGAAGCTGTTTGAGATACTTCGTGCCGCCCATGATGTTCTGGGCCGGGTCGAAGGCGTTGCGCACGCCGAAGTGCGCCGCCGTCCCAGGCATCAACTGCATCAGGCCGCGCGCGCCCTTCGGGCTGACGACCCGCGGCTTGAAGTGAGACTCCTGCTCCATCACGCAGAAGATGAGATAAGGGTCAACGCCGTAGCGCTCGCCGTTCTCGCGTACCAGTGCGTCGAGCTTCGCGTCGCCGGTCGTCCACCCGCGCTCGATCCAGGCACCGGAAGAATCGTTGGGGCTCGACACGACGGGCTCGCGCTCGATGCGCTCGATGCGCGAGCGCTCGACGTAGATGGTCAGCGGCCCGTGCGTGTACCAGACACCGTCTTCCGTTTCTTTCACAGAATCCGCCTCGACGCGCGCGCCGCCGACCAGGAAAATCCAGACCGGCCGACGGGCCGTGCTGCGCTCGCCGTCGCCCACTTCCACGACGCGGCCCAACGTCCTGCCACCAGCGGCTTCCGTCTGACGTACATCTTCGGCCGCGCGTGCCGACGCGCCCCCGTCATGCTCGGCGACGCGCGCGCCGCTTCCCTTCCTGAACAAGACGCCCTGAACATTTACCCACCCACCCTCGGCCTCCGCCCCGTCCGAAGCGCTCGCGGGTTTGTCTTCCGGGTTACGCGCCAGGAGTTCCGGCGATGGGAGCGGGATGATAATTTCTGTGCCAGCGCGAAGCGGCGCGGCTGCGGCGGCGGGGTTCATCGCCGCCAGGTCTTCGGGCGTTACGCCGAAGCGGTCGCCGAGCAGGCTCAAGGTGTCTCCCGCGCGCGAGCGGATTTTGATGAGACGGCGGTTGGGGAAGCGTTTTGAAGTCGGCTTCACCATCGCGTTGCGCGCGAGCGCCGCGCCGTGCGACTCCTGCGCGGAGGCGTTGACGAGACTCGCGAAGACGACGGCCGCGACGATGATGAAAAGTAACGCTCTGCGGGAAACCTGTTTCCGGGTCATGGGCTCACCCTTCCTGGGAGAGGAATAATCTAAGTCCAAAGTTTGGGCTCAACCCTTTGCGCCTTTAGTTTTAACTTTGCGCCTTTGCGTGAAACAGCCGTTCTCGCAAAGACGCAAAGAGAAGACGTAAGGCGCAAAGGGTTGAGCGGGTCGGTAGATTGAGTGCTGGAACGAGCACTTGTTTATTTCTCCTTATCCGACTGCTTCAAATTTGCAGCGGGTCTTCCAACTGAAGCTCGCCGGTGTTGCGCTGCTGGGCGGGCGGCGGTTGTTGCGCGAAGCCGTGCGACGCGCCGAAGTAGTTGCGCCACGCCACGTCAATCACTTTCGGGTTCAGTTCGAGCGTGCGCCCCTCGAAGAGGCAGAGGTCCGTCACGCGGTCGAGCAGGTCGCGCGGCTCGCAGGCTTTCATCTGGCGGTGCTCGATCATGTAGTTATTGAGAATGTGGTCGAGCGACTGCTGGTCGCAGCGCAAGCCACGCGTGTAGGCCGCGCGCTTGAAGATTTCGACGTAAGCGGCGGGCGTCGGCGGCTCGACGCGCGCGCGGTAGCCCATGCGCCTGAGGAAAGCCTCGTCGGCCAAGTCCTTCTCGTTGAGGTTCGTCGAAAAGAGCACCAACTGCTCGAACGGGACTTCGATCTTCTTGCCCGTGTGCAGCGCGAGATAATCCATGCGCCGCTCTAATGGCACAATCCAGCGATTCAAAAGGTCTGTCGGCGCGACGCGCTGCCGGCCGAAGTCGTCTATGACTAAGGTTCCGCCGTTCGACTTCACCTGGAACGGCGCTTCGTAAAAGCGCGCCACATCGCTCCACACGAGGTCCGTGTTCTCAAGCGTCAATTCGCCGCCGACGACAATCAGCGGGCGCTCGACGTGGACCCAGCGACGGTCGTACTCGACGGGCGTCTCCTCTTCGGGCGCGGCGCGGTGGCAGTGCGAGTCGAAGAGGCGAATGATTTGCCCGTCAATCTCTATGGCGTAGGGAATCCAGATCGCGCCGGGCAGCGCCGCGTTGATGCGCTCGGCGACGGCCGTCTTGCCCGTGCCCGGCAGGCCCGAGAGAAAGAGCGAGCGGCGCGAGTTGATGACGCAGCCCAGGGTCTGCAAGAGCGAGTCGGGCAGCACAAGGTCGCGGAACGCCGCGCGCACCGTCTCCATCGAAGCCGGCCGCGATGGGACCGCCTGAAGGCGCATCATGTGCGCGTAGTCTTTCAGAGACACGGGCGCCGGGCCTGTGTAGCCGCAGGTGGCTTGCAGCCGCGCGTAGCGCTCCCAGCCGTGGTCCAGCATCGCGTAGCGCGTCGAGCCGGGCGTGGTCTGCAAGCGAACTTCGATCAGCTTCTCGCGGTAGAGCTGCTGCAACAACTCTTCCGTGAGCGTGCGCGGCAGCCGCATCCTTTCGGCGACTGAGCTGGTCGTAGGGTCGGCCAGCATCGCCACGTGTTTGAGCACGAGGTCGCACAAGAAACCTTCGGAGACGCCGGTGTCGGCAAGCTCTTCGGGCGCGGGCGGCCCCATGCTCTCGATCTCGGTTCGCGTCAGGATGCTCGTCTGTGACATGTATTTTTCCCTTCGGTAAAAATCGGGGGCCGGGGGTCGGGGGTCAGCGGCCGGTAAAAAGTTTTGACTGGCCCCCGGCCCCCGTCACCCGGCCCCTGTGTTTCACTGCCCGCCAATCGCGGCCATCTCGCTGTTGACTGCCTGCGCTTCTGGCCCACGGCCCGTGCGCTTGTAGAGTTCGGCGAGGCGGCGCAGGGCGACCGTCGAAGTGGGTTCGGCGCGGCGCGCGGCTTCGTACTGCTTGATGGCTTCCTCGTCGCGGCCGAGGCGTTCGAGCATGGCGGCGGTGTTGAGGCGGCCCGTGACTTCGCCGCCTGCGCGCGCGAAGTTCTTGTAGGCGTCGTCCGTTTTGCCAAGGCGGACTTGCGCGAGCGCCAGGTTGTTCAGGATGCGCTGGTCGGTCGGCGCAAGCCGCGCGGCCTTCTTCAACTTGTCCACGGCGGCGCGGTAGTTGCCGTTCTGGTAGAGCGAGAAGCCCAGGTTGTTGAGCGTCTGCGCGTCCGTGGGATCGCCCTTGACGGCGCGCTCATAAGAGTCTCTGGCCCTTTCGGGCATCCCCTTACGGTCGTAGGCCAGGCCGAGCAGGCTGTGCGCTTCAGAGAGACGCGGGTCGAGCGACGCGGCGAGCGTGAGTTCGGCGATGGCTTCGTTGACGCGCCCCGAAGAGAGGAACATGCGCCCCTGTGCCAAATGTTCGCGCGCGCTGCCAGACGCGCTCGGCGCACTTGCGGCGGGCGTGCGGCTGTCGCGCACGAGCGAGGCCGGAGTCGCTCTCGAATTTCTCCACGTCCTTTTCGGAGAGGCGCTGAAGTTTGCCCTCGTCCTTGCCCCCGCCGAAGAGGCGGCGGATGGCGCGGAAAGGCGAGGTCAGCGCTTTGACAATCTTGTTGCCGCCCTTCTTCTCCTGCATGTTCTGGCCCGTTTTCGCGCCCGAGTCCGAGACGACGTTGGCGTCCGTCTCGCCCTCGCGCAAGGTGGTCTCCGCGCTCCAGAATGCCGTCACGCCGAAGCAGAGGGTGGCGACGATGGCGATGGCGATGATTGTGCGTCTGCGCATGATTTCTAAAACTCCTTTACAGGTTGCGGAAAGTGTCAATCAGGGTCAGCATCGCCGGGCCAAGAATGGCGATGAACAGCACAGGGAAGAGGAAACACGCGAGCGGGAGGAGCAGCTTGACCGCGGCCTTCTGCGCCGCTTGCTCGGCGCGCTGCCGGCGCTTCGTGCGCAGAGAGTCGGAGAAGATGCGGACGGCGCGGGCGATGGATGTGCCAAAACGGTCGGCCTGGATGAGCATGGCGACGAGGCTTCTGAGGTCGTCAACGCCCGTGCGCTCGGCCAGGTTCCTGAGCGCTTCGTCGCGGTCGCGGCCCACCTTGATCTCAAGGTTCGCCAGCTCAAACTCCTCGCTGATGTCTTTGTGAACGTCGCGCAGCTCGTCGCTCACGCGCAGCATCGCGGCGTTCAAACCGAGCCCGGCCTCAATCGAGACGACCATCAAATCGAGCGCGTCGGCCAGGCCCCAGCGCAGGCGCAGCTTGCGTCCTTTAATCTTCTGGTCGAGCACGAAGCGCGGCAGGAAGAAGCCCAGGAGGACTCCCGCCCCCAGCCAGACGATGGCGCTGCTCAAGGGCCAGGCCAGGAAGGCGAAGACGATGGCGACCGCGCCCGGAAACAGCACGAGCGAAAAGAGCTGAATCGCACGATAGATGACGGGCGCGTTCGGGCTCCTATGCCCCGCGTGCATCAGCAGCTTCTGTAGCTTGCGCGCCTCCGCGGCGGACGGCGGCGCGAGCCTGTGGAGAGGCGCGGCGATGCGCTCGGCCAGGTCCGTCACCGGGCGGTCGCCTTGAAACGCGACCACGGGCGCGGCTGCCGTCGCCGTCATCGCCGAATTGGTCTGGCCCAGCCTCTTCAGCCGCTCGGTCGCGGCGCTCTGCGGCCGGTAGACGAGCCAGTACAGCGCCATCACGCCGAACATGATGCAGACGAAAGTGGAGATGGTGATGATTAGCAGCATAAGCAAAACCAGGAGTCAGGAGTCAGGAGTCAGGAGTCAGGAGAAAAGAAAATCAGAAGAAAAACGGTTTCGGCCTTTTATTCTGACTTCTGACTCCTGACTCCTGACTTCTGCTTTTCAAATCTTTATTTTCAAAATCTTCCTCACGATGAGCATGCCGGAGATTTGCAGGGCGACGGCGAGGTAAATCAGCTTGTGGCCGCGCGGGTCTTTCCAGAGGATGCTCATGTACTCGGGGTTCATCACGGTGACGGCGGCGGCCACACCGATGGGCAGGCCGCAGAGCAGCCAGGCCGAGAGGCGCGAGCTGGTCGTCAGCGTCTTCAAATCGCCGAGGATGCGGAAGCGCTCGCGAATCGTGTACGCGACCTTTTCCAGAATCTCCGCGAGGTTGCCGCCCGTCTCGCGCTGAATCAGGACGGCCGTCACGCACAGGCGCAAGTCCAGGAGCGGCATCCGGTGCGTCAGGTTTTCGAGCGCGAGCTTCAGCGAGAGGCCCAGGTTCTGCTCCTCATAAGTCTTGCGAAACTCTTTCGAGATCGGCTCCGGCATCTCGATTGAGACCATGTGCAGCGCTTCCGAAAAAGCGTGGCCCGCCGAGAGCGCGCGGCTCATCAATTCGAGCGCGTCCGGCAGGTGCTCTAAAAACTTGTCGAACCGCTTCTTCCTTTTCCAGAAGACGTGGACGAACGGAATCAGCGCGCCGACGATCCCGGCGCTGACGATAATCACCCATAAGTAAGTGAGCATGGACGCGGCGAGGCCCGAGAGCATGCCCGCCATCGCCGAGAACATCAGGAGGCGCGTGATGGTGATTTCAAGGTCGGCCTGGTCGAGCACGCGCTTGAGGCGTGTCGCGACCTGAAGCTGAATGAGCGCGCGGTTGAGGGCCGGAATCTCGCTCAGCAACTCCTCGCGGGCCAGCAAGACCTCCACGTCCGTGGTGTGCGCCGAGTGAAGCAGGGCCTGGTTCAAGCGCTGATGCAAGCGTGCGCGCTTGGCGTCGGAACTGCGCGTCGCGAACAGATAGGCTAAGAGCACCGCGAACAGGCAGAAGAGGAAGACGAAAAAGGAAATGAGCATCTTTTACATCTCCTCCAGAAGCGTTCTCGAAAGGTGCAGGCCGTAAGCCTTGAGCTTTTCGGCGAAGCGCGGGCGGATGCCCGTGGCGCGGAAGCGGCCCGTGACCTTGCCCGACGGATCAATGCCCGTGCGCTCGAACTGGAAAATCTCCTGCATCGTGATCGTGTCGCCTTCCATGCCGGTGATTTCCGAAATCGAAGTGACGCGGCGCGTGCCGTCGGAAAGACGCGCGACTTGCAGGACGATGTCGAGGGCCGAGGCGACCTGCTGGCGCATGGCGCGTTCCGAGAGGCGCATGCCGGTCATCTGAATCATCGTCTCAAGACGGGAGAGAGCGTCGCGTGGGGTGTTGGCGTGAATCGTCGTCAAGCTCCCGTCGTGTCCGGTGTTCATGGCTTGCAGCATGTCTATGGCCTCGCCGCCGCGGACCTCGCCGATGACGATGCGGTCGGGGCGCATGCGCAGGGCGTTGCGGACCAAATCGCGCTGCGTGACTTCGCCGCGCCCCTCTATGTTCGGCGGGCGCGTCTCAAGGCGGACGACGTGGGGCTGCTGCAACTGCAACTCGGCAGAGTCTTCGATGGTGACGATGCGCTCGTCCTCTGGGATGTAGGCCGAGAGCGCGTTGAGAAGCGTCGTCTTGCCCGCGCCCGTGCCGCCCGAGATGAGCAGGTTCAGGCGCGCGCGCACGCACATCTCCATCATCTCGGCTATCTCGCGCGTCAGCGCGCGGTTGTCGATGAGCGCGCTCATCCTGAGCGGCTCCGCGCCGAAGCGGCGAATCGAGAGGACGGGTCCGTCAATCGAGAGCGGCGGGATGATGGCGTTGACGCGCGAGCCGTCCGCGAGGCGCGCGTCCACCATCGGGGAGGATTCGTCTATGCGGCGGCCCACGCTTGAGACGATGCGCTCGATGACGCGCATCAGGTGCTCGTCGTCCTTGAAGGCAACGTCCGTGGCTTCGAGCTTGCCGCGCCGCTCGATGTAAATCCTGCGGTGCGAGTTGACCAGAATGTCCGAGATGGTCGGGTCGGCCAGAAGCGGCTCAAGCGGCCCGAGGCCGAAAAGCTCGTGGCGCACCTCGCCCACCAGCCGCTCGCGCTCGGCCGCCGAGAGCGGCATCGCCTCGGCCGCCAGCACGCCTTCGGCCAGGCGCGAGACCTCCGCGTGGAGTTGTTCGGGGGCCATCGCGCCGAGCTTCGTCAGGTCCATGCGGTTGATGAGCGCGCGGTGCAGCCGCGACTTCATCTCCTGATACAGGTGCTGCGTGTTGGCGGCTTCTTCCGCAGCCGTGGCCCCTGCCTGGTTGGTCTCTCTGATTAATCTCTCGCGAAGTGCCATGATGAGTTTTCCGTTTGATTGCGTGATGGTCAGTGCTGCACTGACATTAAACTTTCTCTAGCGTCGCGCGCAGGTCAATGCTCTGCTGCGCCGCCGTGTTGCCGCCGCGCTTGAAGAGGCCGCTCCATATTTTGCGGCGCTGCGGCTGCACTTCCGCGTGCGGGGCTTGTCCCGTGATGCCCGCGGTGATGCGCTTAATCTCGACGGCGATTTTCGACGTGGGCTCGGACTGGACGAGCGGCTGGCCCAAATTGATCGAGGTCACGGCCGTCTGGTAGTCGCTCGGGATGAAGCCCGCCACCTTCTCCTTGAGAAAGCGCTCGACCTGCTGCAACTCCAGGTCAATCTGCTTGCTCCAACGGTTGACGACGACGCGAATTTTCTTGCGCGGGTAGCCGAGCCGGTCGAAGATTTCGAGCGCGCGCTGCGCGCTGCGAATCGCGGGGATGTCCAGTGTGAGGACGAGCACGATGTCGTCCGCCTGGTCTAGCGCCGCGAGCGTAATCGAGTCGAAGGTGTGCTGCGGGTCCAGCACCACGTAGTCGCACGACTCGCGCACTCTTTCCAATGCCTCGAAGACGTGCTCGGGCTTGATGTCGTCGGCCGAGTCTGCCTCGCGCGGCGCGGCCAGCAGCGAGAGCCTCGCCGAGTGCGGCGTGATGTAGCTCGTCAAGAGCGAGTCGTCCATGCGCGCGCGGTTCTCGACCATGTCGGCGATGGAATATTTCGGCTCGACGCCGAGGAAGAGCGGAAGGTCGCCCGCCTGCAAGTTCAGGTCAACGAGCACCGTCGGCGCGTTCAGAGCGGCGGCCAGGTTCGTGGCGACGAAAGAGGTGCCGCAGCCGCCCTTGCTCGAAAAGACCGCGATCATGCGCGCCTTCTTCTTCTGCGGGGCTTTCTGTCCGGCGCAGAACTCCGCCGTGCGGTCGAGCACCGTCTTGAACTCTTCGTTGATGACGGGCAGACGCAGGAACTCGCGCGCTCCGGCGCGCAAGCTGTGCAGGATGAGGTCGGGCGAGGCGTTGCGCGCCGCAGAGATGATGGCCGTCTGCGGGGCCTCGATTGAGAGCTTTTCGATGAGCCTGAGCGCCTGCTCCGCGTTCCCGTCGGCCATCGTGATGACGGCGGCGTTGGGGCGCAGGTGGACTATCTCGGCGTAAACCTGCTCGACTTCGTTGCCGCCCGCCAGCAGGCGCGCGCGCGAATCCGTAGCGAGCGCGTTGCGCAGTTCCTTGAACGTATCAAGGCCGGTGCTCAGGACGACGAATGAGAGTGTCATAATCAGTTTTCAGTTTTGAGTTTTCAGTTTTCAGTTAGAAGCAAGTTGTCTTTGCTGAAAACTGAACACTGAAAACTGATTGCTATAGGTTAGGCGGGACGAGGCCCGCGTTTTCGCCCGTCAGGGTCGTGTTGTAGTTGGGCATGGAGATCGTCGTCCCGAGGATGGGGATGACGAACTGGAATTGATAACCCGTGATGCTCACGGAGACTGTGCCAGCGCCGAGGCCGTAGTTCGAGTATTGAACCTGGACGTTCGAGGTCGTCAGGTTGCTAACCACTGGCTTCGCGCCGCCGGCCGGGTCGCCGTAGACGACGACGTTCTTGACCGCGCCGATGTCGCCCGCGGGATGGTTGACGGCGTAGCGCGCGCCGCGCCGGGCCGCGTCCGAGAGCGCGTTGTGCGTCCACAGAGCGCGCCCGAACTCTATGACGGCGAACATGGCCGTCAGGAACACGACCGCCCCGATGGCGAACTCCAGCAGCGTCGCCCCGCGCTCACCTTCCCTTTTCCTCTTCGAGCGAAACATTCTGTCTCCGTTCGGTTTCGTCCTCAGTTTTCTCTGAAAACTGAAAACCGAAAACTGAAAACTGCTCTTATCAAATCGGCGGCTGCGTCAGCAGGTAGCGCATCGTGACGCTCGGCTTGACCGGGACGCTGAGCGAGAGCGACGGGACCTTGATGAGCTTGCCGAGGTCGAAGACCGGCTGGTAGATGTAGCCGGAAATCTCAACCTTCACCGTCTGCGGCAGGACCGGCACGCCGCCCGAGCGCGTGATGACCACGTTCGCCGTCGTCAGCCCTTTGACGACCGGCGTGCCCGTGCCGGCCGGGTTGCCATAGACGACAATGTTCCTGGCCTTCGCGTCCTCGGTC
Source organism: uncultured Acidobacteriota bacterium (assembly GCA_963711585.1). Lineage (GTDB taxonomy): Bacteria > Acidobacteriota > Blastocatellia > Pyrinomonadales > Pyrinomonadaceae > QHXM01. The sequence continues at coordinate 1,108,255 of CAVQEU010000009.1, forward strand.
CCGTTGACGGCCGCCGTCGCGAGATAACGTGAGCCCGCGCGCACGGCCTTGTCGAGCGTCGTGTATTCGTAGAAATAGCGCCCGTACTCGGCGGCCGCGCCGAAGAGCATGAGAAAGATCGGCAGCACGATTGCCAGCTCGGCGAGCTGCGCGCCGCGCTCCTCGCGCGCGAAGATGAAAAACAGGCTCTTTGCCCTGACGCGTTTTCTCATCGCCTCGCCTTCCTTTGTCACTTGTAAAGCACCGGAATCGCCAGCAGGTTGTTCGCGGGGCCGCCGTTCGGGTTGTAGCCGCCCTTGCCGGCGACGACGATGTCGTTGATGTACTCGGCCTCTATGTCGCCGCCGTTGCCGTTGCCGACCTTGGTGCGCAGGAAGAAGACGCCGAAGCGGTTGAACTTCACAGTGTCCCTGCCCTGGTCGAACTCGGCCTCCTTGACGATCGGGATGATCACGATGCGGCGGCCGGGGACGCCCGTATGCTGCGGCGACTGCGTGGCCGTGCCGTCGCGGTACTGCGCATAGGTGATGTTCTCTTTGATGTTCGTGTCGGGCGGGTGACTGACGGGATCAACCTGACCGCCCCCGTAATCGTCGAAGCGCGTGTTGATGCCCTGCCGGACCGGGCCGGAAGAGACGCCCGGCTTGGTGTCTATCTCGTAGGTCGCGCCCGGCTCGGCGCACTCGTCCACGCCGCTCGCCAGCCCCTCGCGCACATCCTTGCCGCCGCGCCCGGCGACGGCGAGAATCTGGTAGTTGCCCGGCGAGACCTGGTTGCCCGGCGCGGCGCGTATGACGTAGGTGTTGCCCGGCATCATCGGGATTTCGTAGTCAATCACCGAGAGCGGAATCCAGTTGCAGAAGACGTTAATTGGCACAGAAAGTCCGGCCGTCGCCGTCGCGTTCATGTTGCGCGAGTTGCCGAGGATTGAGCCCGCGAAGGTGATGCTGGACGGGAGGTCCGGCGTCGTGACCTGGACGAAGCGAATGTTTTTGGCGGAAGCACGCGGCCGCGCCCTCGCTCATGTACGGCCCTTCGAGGTTGACTGCGAAGAGGACGTTGCCGCGCGAGAAGGTGATGCCCGTCTTGTTGAAGGCGTAGCTGTTCATCGCCTGCACGGCGCGGTCGGTAGCCTTAGTGATGCCGCTCGACGAGCCGTTCAGAGCGGAAGCGCCCGCGAGCGCGGAGGCGTCCGCGGCGTTCTGCAACTCGGTCTTGGTCAGGTAGAGGCGGCTGATGTCAACGCCGAGGCCGACGGCGAGGAGCATGGCGAGCATCCCGAGCGTCGCGACCGCAAGGACCGAACCGCGTTCACCTTTTCTCTCCGGCTTTCCTTCCTTGGCTCTCATCTCATCCCTCCTCTCGTCTGACTCAGCCCGTGCGTGGCCGTGGCGGAGAAAGATCGAACAGACCGCGCAGTCACACGAAGCGACGCGAGCCCTGATTCTTCTTCGTGCGTCATTCGTGTCGTTTCGTGTGACTTCGTGGTTCATGTTTTGTCTCCTATCGGAACTCGACCGAGCAGCTACCCGAAAGGTTTACGATTACGGGGCCGCGCTGGCGGTCACCTTCTCTTGCGGCGCGGGCATCACCGGCGGGTCGGGCATCCCCTCGACCCTCATCGGCACGAGCATGCTCACGGCCTTCGTCTCTGGCGGGCTGGCGGGCTTAACGGTCGCGGGCTTCGTCTCGGCGGGCTGCGGCATAGTCGCCGGCTTTGCTTCCGACGTGCCCGTGGAGTAACCGCTCTGGCCCGTGATGCCTTCGCCCTTCGGCTCGACGCCCAGGGGCGAGCCGTTCCTCAGCCCGTCAATCCCGCGCATCTGCGGCAGGTCGTCTGGACGAACCGGCTTGACCAGTTGCGCCGTGACGATGAACATCAACTCCGTCTCGTTCTTCTGGTACGACTTCGACCTGAAGAGCGCGCCCAGGATGGGGATGTCGCCGATGACGGGAACCTTCGAGAGCGACTTCGACTCGTAGTTATCCATCAGGCCCGCGAGCGCGAAGCTCTGCCCGTCGCGTAGCTCGACGCCCGTTTTCGCGCGCCGCGTCTTCAGCCCCGGAATGATGAAGCCGTCGAACTTGACGCCGTTGGAGAAATCAATCGTCGAGACTTCCGGCTCCATCTCCAGGCGGATGTGATCCTCGTCAATAATCGTCGGCTTGAAGTTCAGCCTGACGCCATACTCCTTCCAGACGATGGTGACGATGGTCCGCGTCCCGTCGCTCTGCACGATGGGGACGGGAAACTCGCCGCCCGCGAGGAAGCTGGCCTGCTGCCCGTCCATCGCGATGATGTTCGGCTCGGCCAGCGCGCGAACCGCGCCCTGTTGTCTGCAACATACGCAGCATAGCCAGCGTGTTGCCGCCCATGAGCAGCACGTTGAGCATGCTGCCGCCGAGGACGCCGCCCAGAGCGCCGTGCGGGTCAACCTTCGGAAATGCCAGCTCGCTCGGCCCAGACCCGCCGTTGACATAGCCGCCCCTGCCGGGAGCGCCCTGGTAGCCGAACGAAGTCCCCATGTCTTTCATGCGGCTGCGGCTGACTTCGGCCACGCGCACCTGAAGCTGCACCTGCATGGCGTTCTTCGTCGGCGAGCCGAGCATGTTGACCGTCTTGAAGCCCGCGGCCTCGACGACGCTCTGGACCTTGGCGGCCGTGCCGGGGTCGGTAACTTTGCCGGAGATGACGACCGAGCCGTTGGCCTGGCTCAGCCGTATGTCGTCCTTCGGGAAGAGCGCGCGAATCTGCGAGTCAATCAGGGAAAGGTTCGTGCGGACGAAAACGTCGAAGACGACGAAGCGGCCGCCCGACTGCTCCCAGGCGATGAAGTTCACCTGCCCGAAAGCCTTGCCGTTGACGAGCACCTGGTCGGGGGCGACGAGCACGGCCTCGGCGATCTCGGGGTTCGAGACGGAGAAGCGGCCGATGGCCTTGTCGAAGTTGATGACGCGCGACTGGCCCACGAGCACGTTGACGGCAATCGGGTCTTTAGCATTCTCGAAAGATGCCTGGTATGAAGTCTCCTGCGCATGCGCGTTCATCGCGATGCCGGCGACGATCATCGCCGCGCAAAGAAGTGTGACGAGGCGAGCAATTGGGTTACGGGTCTGCATGATGCTGAAAGCTCCTTTGGTGGCGAAATGCGAGTTTTCAGTTTTCAGTTTTCAGTTTTCAGGACTCAGCGTTTTTGCTGAAAACTGAAAACTGAAAACTGAAAACTAGTTCTTCACGGAAAATCCACGCTCTGTTTCTTGCCGCCCTGAATCATCTCTATGCTGTTGCGCGGGGGAGGGGGCGGCTGCGGCGCGGTGACTTGCGGCGCGACCGGCGCGGGCGCGGCTTCAGGGGCGACGCGCTGGCGGCGCGGCGCGGGCGCTGGTTTAGTTTCTGTCTGCTCGCTCTTGAGCGAGCCGGGCTCGGGCAGCGGGGCGGCCTTTTCGCCCGACAATAGGCTACGCTTGTTGATGCCCGTGGTCTGCGTGTCGCCCTGGTCAATCGAGTTGCGCATGATGAGCTGTAGCTTGCCTTCGTTGGCGGCGAGCGCCAGCTTCTCGGCCTGCTCCGGCGTGACCTGCAAGGTGACGGCCTTGACGGTCGTAGCCTCGCGGTCGTCCTTCGGCTTGTCCAGGTTCTGCGCGTTGGCGAGCACCCTGACGTTCTGCAACACGACCTTCGAGATCGGGTCCTGGTTGATGCTGTTTTCTTTCGGGTCAATCACGACCACCACGTCCACAATCGCGCCCGGCTGTAGGAAGCCCGAGACGCCGGACGCGTCGTCAACCTTGACCGTCATCGCGCGGTAGCCTTCCGGGATGATGGCCGTCAGCCCGCCCGCCGTTCCTTCGGGCGCGAGCTTCGCGTCGGTGACGGCCTCGCGCGCCGCAATCTGGACGACCGCCACGCGGCCGACCAGCTTCTGAGCGTTCTCGAACGCGCCGTCGGGGATGCTGTTCGAGGGGAACTCGACCTCTTCTATCTGCTCATGAATGATCTTCGTGCCGACGGGGATGTCCACTTTAGCGACGGCGATTTTGGTGATGTTGTTGCTGTTGGCCTGTGCGCTGGACAGGTAGCGGCTGACGGAAAAGGCCGCCAGCAGTCCGAAAATGAGCGCGCCCGCCATGACGAATATGAAGCGTTTGTTTCGCATCGCTAAAATTCTCCGTTCCGAAAGAGAACTGGCCCAGCGCCCACTCAGGCGCGGAAGATTGCCAGCGAGATGAGGCTGCCGAACGTGATGGCAACCCCGTAAGGGATCGTATGCTTGCGGTCAGACGGCACGCTGAAGCGCGGCATCTCCCAGCCGGGCAACAAGCCCACCAGAATTTGCAGCACGCGATGCATCGTCGCCCGCACGGCCCCTCTGTGCAGCATCAGCAGCAGGGCCAGCGCCCCGCCCGTCAGGATGACTACCAGGAACGTCGGCAGCACCAGGTGAGTGCCGACGAGAGAACCGACCGCCGCGAACAACTTCACATCGCCCGCGCCCATCGCGCCGAAGACGTGCAGGACGAACATCAGCATGAACGCGATGGCGCAGCCGCCGAGGCTCATGACCGCCCCGCGCCAGCCGCCGTAGATGGTGTTGATGATGAGGCCGCTCGCGAGCGTCGCCAGGACGAAGGCGTTCGGGATGCGCCGGTAGCGCACGTCGTAATACGTGATGATGGCGGCCAGCGGGACGAGCAGCGCAATGATGACGATGAAGAGTGAGCCGGACATTTATTAACCAGGGACGTGTTAGAAAACTTGAGAAGGTTGCTCCCGAGCCTTTGCGCGTGACGGGCCGAGAGAGTTTTTTAAGAAGAGGGCGGCGCGCCGTTTACTCGTCGTGCGGCGGCGGGCTTAGGTGCGCGCCGGCCTCTTCCTTTCGTGAGAGCGAGCTATTGAATCTTGGTCGCCAGCTCGTTGATCTTGCCGCCGATGTTGCCACCGAGCAGTTGGAAAGCGGCGACCGCCGCGAGGGCCACGAGCGCCGCGGCGACCGCGTACTCGGAAAGTTCAAGCCCCGTTTCGTCTCTCCAGAATTTCTTGATCACTTTCGTGCTCCTTTACGCTTTCGCGTGCCTTACTTGATGGTGTTCGCGAGCGTGTTGATCTTGTTTCCGATGTTGCCACCCAGCAACTGGAAGGCTGCGACGGCTGCGAGCGCGACCAGCGCCGCGGCGACCGCGTACTCGGACAACTCAAGACCAGTTTCATCGCGAAGGAATCTCTTAATCATTTGTTTGCTCCTTTAGGGTTAGGTTAGTGGTTGAGGGTCAGGCCCGTTTGCCGGCTTCGCGCTCGCTTGCCCCGAGCGCACCGGGCGGACAGAAAAATTAATAGCCGAGATGAATCACGGAAGCGCCGCGCGGCGACGTGCCGCCAACCGCCTCCGTGCGATTGCGGGCGACGTTTCTTTCCCTCGTCGCGCGGCGGCCCATGCCGTTGGCGATACTGATCGCCGCGCCGCAGAGGGCCAGCGCCATGAGTAACAGGTCGTCGCGGCTGCCTTGAGAGAGTGCGACCGCACGCGCGCCGACGACGAGCGCCACGACGAAGAACGGCGCGGCGAGTAAAACGCCGACGAGCGATACGAGCATCTTCGTGGTGACGGCTTTCATGACTACCTCTCCTCGTTTCCTCGACTGAAGGCTGGCGATGCATTCACTGCTTCGCTGACGTGCGAGCCTGTTACAAGGCGCGTGCCGCAGAGCGCGGATTGATTTTTGGGCCGATTTTTATTGGGCCTGCGCCGTCAGAGGGCGAAACGCGTTGTCGCCCCGCGTTGACAAAACGGAAGCGGCCCGACGGGCTCGCGGGAAGCCGCGCGCGAGGTCGAAGTGAGGCGTCTTTAAGCACTTAACTTCTTGTCGCCGCCGGTTGACAGGAGGCCGTAACTTTTCAACGACAGGCGACGGCACGCACAAAATGAAAGGGCGGCCGGTCTTCAAACGACCGGCCGCCCTCGGAGCAGAAAATTCTTATCGTCTTAAAGGTGTCGCAAACCCTGGAAAGCGATGAGCGCCAGGCTCAGGCTGCTTCCGGCAATCGTGAACGTCCACTCGACAAACGCGCTCTTACGCCGCAGGAGCGCGCGCAACATCACCATCCCGCATTTCCAGCCGTCCTGCTGGTAAAGCGGAAGAAGGTTGGTGGCCGCGAGCAAGAGATTCACGGTGCCGAAGGGAGTGCCCAAAGTCAGCGCGGCGGCGACGAGGTTGACGATGATGCCGGCCAGCAGAACCAGCACCTGCCGGCTGAGCGAGCGTCGCTGCAATTCCCCCATGTCCAGGCGAACATACGCGCCGACGGGGAGCGCGTGCAGTTTGTATTCGACGCCCGCGAAGTGAAAGCCGAAAAGCTTGCGACCCCACCCGAGGCCGAACTCAGTCGCGGGCACACGGCACACTCGCGCCGCAGCCAGGTGGCCCAATTCATGAATCAGCAGAGCGATGAAGAAACTGAGGACGTAGGAAACGATCATGAGGGGGGGCCTGCTTTCGGGGTGCTAGTGTGGAGCGGTCAGTGTCGTTCGGGGCGTAGTTGGAGGCCGGGCTCCGTGTCCTCTTGAAGAAAATCGCCGATGTCAATCGCCAGCCGCTTGAGTTTCTTGTAAAGCGTCTGGCGCGAGCCGAGGCCGAGCGCGTCTGCCGCGCGCGCCACGTTGCAATCGTGCCGCTTGAGCGTTTCGGTGATGACGCGGCGCTCAAAATCTTCCAGCATGTGATCGAGGTCGGCGGGCTGCTGAGAGTCGGCGCGCGCGGTCAGGCGCTCTTGCTCGGGCAGGATGCGCGAGTTCATGTGTTCGACGCCAATGTAGTTTCCCTCATCCGCGTACAGCACAAGACGCTCTATCTCCGCGGCCAACTCGCGCACGTTGCCGGGCCAGGAATAGTTCTGAAGTGCGTGTATAGCGTCGGAAGTAATGCCGGCAATCGCACGGTCGTTGCGCCGCGCGTAGTGCGTCAGGAAATGTGAGATGAGCGCGGCCGTGTCTTCCGGGCGCTCCCTGAGCGGCGGGATGTGTATCGAGAGCGAGGCCACACGGTAGTACAAGTCTTCGCGGAAATGACCCTGCCGGACCTCATGCTCTAAATCCTTATGCGTGGCGGCGAGGACGCGCACGTTAACCTTACGCGGCGCGCGCTCTCCGAGCGGATGGATTTCACCTTCCTGTAGGAAACGCAGGAGCTTGGGCTGTAAGGCGAGCGGCAGGTCGCCAATCTCGTCCAGGAAAAGCGTGCCGCCCTCGGCGGCTCGAATCATTCCTTCGTGGTCTGCGTGAGCCCCAGTAAAAGAACCTTTGCGATGACCGAAGAGCATGCTCTCAATCAAATCCGCGGGCGCGGCCGTACAGTTGAACGGAATAAACTCGCCGTGGCAGCGTCGGCTCAGGCGATGGATAGCACGCGCTACCAGTTCTTTCCCTGTCCCGGACTCACCCGTAATCAGCACGGTCGAATCCGAGTCCTTAATACGCTCAACCCCGCGGGCAACGCCGGTCATGGCGCGGCTGACGAAGACCATGCCCGGAAGTGAAGCGTCGGCCACGGCGGCGAGCGGTTGCGCCTTGAAATGCTGCTGCTGATCGTCAAGCAGAGCGACATGAGCGCGGGCTAGCTGCGCCACATCGGACAGCATACGCAGTTCTTTAGCCTGCCTTTCCGAGAGCGGACGCACACAACGGCCATAAATAGCAGCCCCCTCACGATTGAGACCTGTGGTGGCAAGCACCATGCAGAGGTGTTTGTCGCCCGGCTTTATCTCGACCGTTTCATTCAAGGCTGAAAGCGCACTGGACACCACGGCTTCCGCGTCCGCGATCTCCGCCTGTTCTAACCCTTCAACCCATTTCAGCCGCGGGCGCTCGCCGAATTTTTGCGTCCAGGTCGCCAGCCCGTAAGTATGAGCCGTGGCATCAATCATCAAAGTCAGCTTGAGCATGACCTCGTAAAGTTGACCCGGCCCTGCCGTCGCCGCCTGACACAAAGCCCGCACCATTGCCGCCATAGGCAAAGGCGTCGGCATAAATGAATTATTAAAAGAATTTTCTAATGAATGCGTAGAAGACATTGACCTTGATGCTCGAAAACCACGCTGATGACCTTATTAATTGGCGTCGGGGCAATGTCTAGCTATCTGGAAGAGAAGCACTAATGTCGGTCGAACCATCTGAGGGAGCCCGACCAAGCTTCGACAGTCTAAGCAGATATCAGAGCGGTGTCAACATAATTAAACATATTTGTGCTTTGGTTGCGCTTATGAGGGTATTTGGTCGCTGGGCTTCGGCTGAAACAGGCAAGGTCTCTAAAAACTGAGGAACGTGGACAAGAGCCCCACGCTTTTCCACACCTGTGCTGACGACTTGCAATGCCCTATCTCTTATATTCTCATGACCATCGAGGACTAATGCCCTTCTCGTGGATTTCCGTTCGCCTGCTGTTCGCCGCTACAACCTCTTAGCCCAGCTTACTTCAAGTAAATGTTGAACTTAGCCCTCGAAGTCATTGTAAAGAAATGTCTTTACAGCTTCACATCCTCATGCTACAGTCCGGCCACTTTGCCGCTAAATGATTGACCGGCAAAGGATTGGGATACAAATCGAGCACATTAACTTGTGGTCCCCCGCTTTCGCTAGCACAGCATATTGAGTTTTTGGCGTTTTAACTACCTGACACGCGGTTTTTCTCAATCGGAGCTAACCAATGAAGACAACATCATCCTGGGCGGCGAAGAGTCTACGGGGATGTCGGTCAAGGGTCACCATTCGGAGAAAGATGGCATCCCTGCGTGTTTGCTCACAACGGAGGAGGTCACGGCGTGCGGGGCGGGTTTTGGTGAACAGTTGATGAGTTTGTCGGGCGCTGAGCCGCCGGGACGTGTTTACGCAGGTAAAGAACCAAATCAAGACTTGGAGGTGCTCCATTGAACAAGGCCGCAAATACTTACTGGATTGATAACCGTCTTCAGGCGCAGCGTGTCGCCACGCGCGCTCTTCCCGCGCTCGCCGCACCGGCGCGTGACCTTTCGCGCGAACTCATCGGCACGCGCACAGAGATTCGTCGTCGCGGCGGGCTGATACCCTCCTGGGTTGTCTTCATCACCATTATTCTCGCGACCTTCGCCCTCTGCGTCACCGTCATGGTGCGCACGCACGCGGAGGCGCACGCGGCCTCGCAGCAGCACCAAAAAATCAGCTCGGAAGTTGAGACGCTGCGTAACGGAAACGCCGCGCTCGCGTCGGAGATTAAGCGGCTGCGCAACGACCCGCGCTCCATCGAGTCGGCTGCCCGCGAACGGCTCAAGATGGCGCGCGAAAACGAGATCATCGTGCCGGTTGAATAAACGTGCACGCAACCCAAGCTCTTTGCAATCAAAGTTCGTTTGACGTGGATGACCCGCCTTGGACACTTCCGCTTGAACCCCGCTCCGTTTCCACGCATCACGGTCGCCTGCCGCTTCGGGCGCGGCTCAGAGTAAAGACACTGAGCCGCGCCCCTCTTCATTAACAACACACGCTCGTCGGCGCAATTGCGCATGGTTGACACCCATCTGACCGTCAACTAATATCGAATTCTTATTGCTTATCAACTATTTTCACCGACGTGCGCGCCGCCTCTCAAAAGACGCCGCGCGAGAATTTGATTAGAGCCATGCCTGAAACTAAAGAAATCACGTCGCCTGAACAGGCAGCCGTCGAGCGCTGGGAGCAGGAAACGCTCGCGCCCGTTTTGCAGAAGCGTCCCGAGAGGAAGAAGCGGTTTGAGACCGTCTCGCTCGAAGAAGTAAAGCGTCTCTATACGCCCGAGGACACGGCTGGCGTTGACTACGAGCGCGACATCTCTTTCCCAGGCGAGTTTCCTTACACGCGCGGCATTCACCCGACGGGCTACCGCGGCAAGCTCTGGACGATGCGACAGTTCGCAGGGTTCGGGACGCCTGAGGAGACGAACGCACGTTTCAAGTACCTGACGACTCAGGGCCAGACGGGTCTCTCTGTCGCCTACGACTTGCCGACGCTGATGGGCTACGACGCAGACTCGCCGCTCTCAGAGGGCGAGGTCGGTAAGTGCGGCGTCGCCGTCTCAAGCCTGGCCGACATGGAAGTCCTGTTCGACGGGATTCCGCTCGAAGAGGTCACGGTCTCTCAAACGATAAACGCGCCGGCTTCGGTCCTGCTGGCGATGTACCTGGTCGTCGCGGAGAAGCAGGGTGCCGACTGGAAGAAAATTTCCGGCACACTTCAGAACGACATTCTCAAAGAGTACATCGCGCAGAAGGAATGGATTTATCCGATTCGCCCGGCGATGAAGCTGGTCACGGACACCTTCGAGTTCTGCACGCGCCACGTGCCCCGCTACAACCCGATCTCGGTGAGCGGGTATCACATACGCGAGGCGGGTGCGACCGCATTGCAGGAACTCGCCTTCACCCTGCGCGACGGCATAGAGTACGTCGAGTGGGGCGTCCGCGCGGGGCTCGACGTTGACGAGTTCGTGCCGCGCATCTCTTTCTTCTTTAACGCGCACAACGATTTCTTCGAGGAGATAGCCAAGTATCGCGCCGCGCGTCGCATCTGGGCGCGCGTGATGCGCGAGCAGTTCAACGCGAAGAGCGAGCGCACGCTGCAACTCAGGTTTCACACGCAGACGGCGGGCGTCTCGCTCACCGTACAGCAACCCCTGAACAACATTATTCGCGTCGCTATTCAGGCGCTCGCGGGCGTGATGGGCGGGACGAACAGTCTGCACACGGACGCTTATGACGAGGCGCTGGCGCTGCCGACCGACCGCGCCGCGTTGATCGCGCTCCGCACACAACAGATCATCGCTGAAGAGACGGGCGTGGCGAACACCGTGGACCCGCTCGGCGGTTCCTACTTCATAGAGTCGCTGACGAAGAAGATGGAGGACGGCGCACTCGACTACTTCGCGAAGATTGACGCGATGGGCGGGATGGTCGAGGCCGTCGAGAAGGGCTTCCCGCAGCGCGAGATTCAGGAGTCGGCTTACCAATATCAGAAAGCGGTCGAGCGCGGCGAGCAGACGATTGTCGGCGTCAACAAATACCAGATGGCAGACGAGCCTGGGGAAGTTCCCATCCTGGTGATTGACGAGGGAGTGCGCGACCACCAGGTCGAAAGGCTGCAACAGGCGCGCGACCGTAGGGACAAAGGCATGGTCGCCAACGCGCTTGAGAAAGTAAGACTGGCCGCGCGCTCGGGCGAGAACACTATGCCCGCGACCATAGAGGCCGTGCGCGCTTACGCCACCCTCGGCGAGATTTGCGACGCGCTGCGCGACGTTTACGGACTTTACGAGGAGCCTGCTTTCTAACTGAGGAAATGATTACCACACAGAGTGAACAGCGCACGAACTTGCGCCGCCTGATTTTGTCGTTGCTGCTTCTGGCTTCGATCAATTTCGCGACCGCCCGCGCGCGCGCGGCCGTCCCTCAGGGCGTGCCGAGCGTCGTCATACAGCAGCGCAGAACGGTTCTGGTTCGCAGTGGTAAATTCGCCAGAGACTTCCCTGACCGTAAGCGTGCGATTATCACTTACCCTGTCGTCGTCGGGCCGAGGAATTCGCCGGTCCTGCGCAAGATTCGCGCGACGTTCGATTTCAAAAACATCTTCGGCTCTTCGCTCGCAGAATACAGGGCGAGCACCTGGCTGTCGGAGTTCGCATACAAGGTCAACTACAACCGCGACTACATTCTCGACATCACTTTCACGCAGGAAGGCGTCGGGGCCTATCCTGACGGCGGCTACAAGCATTTCGCCATCAACCTCAGGACCGGCGAGTTGATTCGCGCGGCTGACGCGTTCGATTCGGCCGCCCACGAAAAGCTCGCCGCGATGGTTGACGCACAGTTGCAAGCAGAAAATCAGGAGACGATCAAGCAGGTGGGGAGCGAAGACAGGGCGTCGGCTGAAGAACTGCTGAAGGACTTGAAGTTCACGACGAGCAATCTGGACAACTTCGCCGTCAGCGACACAGGGCGTCTACTTTCCTGTTCGACGCGGAGTTTCCCGCACGCCGTCCAGGCGTTTGAGCCCGGCGGGGAGCTATTTCTTCAGCTACGCGGACCTCAAGCCATACATCAAACCTGACGGGCCGCTCGCAGTCTTTATTCGTTAACGCCGTACCATGAGCGATAGAAAAATTCGCGTCCTTGTTGCTAAGCCCGGTCTCGACGGCCACGACCGCGGGGCCAAAGTCATCGCCCGCGCGTTGCGCGACGCTGGCATGGAAGTCATCTACACGGGCCTGCGCCAGACGCCGGAGATGATCGCGGCCGCCGCGCTGCAAGAAGACGTTGACGCCGTCGGCGTCTCGATCCTGAGCGGCGCGCACAACACGCTCTGCCCGCGCATCGTGCAACTCCTGCGCGAGAAGGGCCTGGACGACTGCCTCGTCCTCGTCGGCGGCATCGTCCCGCAGGAAGACATCTCGCGCCTCAAGGAGATGGGCATCGCCGAGGTGTTTCTCCCCGGAACTTCCACCGAGGACATCGTCTCGTTCCTGCGCGAGAACGTACGCCCGCGCGAATGACGGAAGAAGAGAACGAAGCTGCGTTGCGAGCCGTCGTCGTAGAGGCCCGCGCCTCAGCCGCCATCGTCCGCCTCAATCGCCCCTCCGAACGCAACGCGCTGTCAGTCGCAACCCTCGAAGAATTAGACTCGACCGTCTCCGCGCTCGTCGCACGCGCGGACCTCAACTCTATCATCTTCACCGGCACAGGAGACGTGTTCGCCGCGGGCGCGGACATACGCGAGCTTTCCCGCTTGACCGTGGAGGCGGCCAAAGAATTCGCCGCCCGAGGCCAGAGTCTCTTCCAGAAAATCGCGGACGCGCGACAGCTCACCATCGCCGCCGTCAATGGCTACTGCATGGGCGGCGGCCTGGACCTCGCGCTCTGCTGCGACGTACGCTGCGCCGCACCCGCCGCGGTCTTCGCCCATCCGGGCGCGCGCCTGGGCATCATCACCGGCTGGGGCGGGACGCAAAGACTGCCGCGATTAATTGGCACAGCGCGGGCGCTGGAGATGTTCTGTACGGCGAAGCGCGTCGAAGCGCGCGAGGCTTACGAGATCGGTCTGGTGAGCAGGATAGGAGAGCCCGTGCTTGATTGCGCTATCGAAATTGCGAAGAGGGTCGAATGTCAGTCACCGCCTTGCGGCTTTGCGCCTTGGCGTGAGTGATTCAGATTGTTCACGCAGAGGCGCAAAGTCGCAAAGAAAAGCCGCAGATGTTGAAACTGTGCCGTAACTGCTTCCCTCATTTCTTAAGAAATCGAGCGATTCCCTGCTGGCAGTCTTCGGTCATGCGGGCGATGGTATTAACGTCAACGCCCGACTGAAGCGCCGCGTCGAACGTCATCCCGTCCATGTGATAGAGCAGCCGCTTCGAGAGCATCACCGCCGAGCGGCTGACCTTCTCGAATGAGGCGAGGTAAGTTTCCACTTCCGTTTCGAATTCAGAGTCCTCGAAGACTCGATTGACGAGACCGATGCGCTCTGCCTCGTCCGCGCCGATTTCCGCGCCGAGGACGATTAATTCAAACGCGCGCTTCTCCGAAACGTTGCGCCTCAAGATCGCCATCACCATTGCTGGCACAAAACCAATCTTGACCTCCGGGTAGCCGAAGCGCGCCGAACGCGCGGCGAGTACCAGGTCGCACGCGGTCGCAAGGCCGCACCCCCCGGCCAGAGCGCGCCCGCGCACGGCCGCCACTACGGGGACGCGCACGCGGCGCATCAGCACGAACAACTCCATCAGCGACTGCGCGTCTTCCAAATTCTCCGTCACAGAGCTTTCGGAGATTTTTTGCAAGGCAGCGAGGTCCGCGCCCGAGCAGAAGTCCGCGCCCGCGCCCGTGATGACGACCACGCGCACGTTATCGTCCGCGTCCGCCTCGCGCAGAGAGTCCTTGAGGCCCTTGATGAGGGCGTCGTTGAGCGCGTTGCGCTTTTCGGGCCGGTTGAGCGTGATGAGCGCGACCGCTCCCTCGACCGTGTAGATGACGGCTTGGTTTTTCTTTTTCATCAGGGCGAGGCCAGGAAGCTGAGGAGCGCGGCGTTGACTTCGTCCGCCGCCTCGTTCTGGACCCAGTGCGCGCTGTCTTTGATTCTCACTTCGCGGTAGGGCGCGTTGATGAAAGATTTCACGTCGCGCACGGTTTCGGGGACGATGGCGTGATCCTGCTCGCCGTAGATGAAGAGCGTCGGCACGCGCACGCGCCCGTCGCTCAAATCTTCCGCGCCCGTCCTCCTGCGCCTCTTAAAAAACATGGGCCAGAAGTTTGCGCGGTAATAGTTGATGCCGGCGGTCAGCGCGCCCGGCTCCTTGAGCGCGTTTTTGTAGAAAGCTATATCGGCGTCTGTGAACGTGCCCGGACGCGCCACGGTCTTCTTAAAGATGCGCTCGACGAAGGCGTAGTCCTGCGCGCTCATCAGCCACTCGGGCAGGCGCGGGAGTTGGAAGAAGAGCATGTACCAACTTCTGAGCGCCTGGCGCAGAGTCATGTTCCTGCGCCACACCTCTTTCGGCGGGACTTGCATCGTGACGAGCTTCGTGACGTACTCGGGAAAGTGCTGGGCCACGGACCAGGCGATGATTGCGCCCCAGTCGTGCCCGACGACTGCCGCCTGCTGCCGGCCGAAGTGGCGTATGAGGCCGAGCACGTCATCAACCAGCAGGTTTATCTTGTAGTCCTCGACGCGCGCGGGCTTGTCGCTCAGGTTATAGCCGCGCATGTCCGGCGCGACGACCGTGTAACGCTCGCCGAGCGCCATCAACTGCCGACGCCACGAATACCAGCACTCCGGGAAGCCGTGAATCAGGATGACGAGCGGCCCGCCGCCCCCGCGCTCGGCGTAGTGCAGGCGCACGCCCCCGACCTGCGCGTAACCGTGCCGGATCGAAGGGTCAAGATTTGAGAGAGCTTCACTCATGATAAAGAAGTGATAAGTGATGAGTGATAAGTGATGAGTAAAAGAAAGATGGTTTTCTTATCACTTATCACTTATCACTTTTTAACTGTAGTTCCAGGGCTTCGTCGTCGGCGATGTCAATGTGCATCCTGAGCAGGGCGGTCGAGAAGGTTTTGCCCTGTGCGTCTGTCATCAGGGAGAGAGTGCCGCCGCCGCCGAGGCTTTCGTGCAGGAGGAAGTTGAGAGCGCCGAGGTTGGGTAGTTCGAATCTCTCGACCTCGCCTTTGCAGATGCCCTCGAAATGTTGCTTGACGCGCTCGGCCGTCACCTCGCGGACGAGCAGCGGGTAGTATTCTTCCTTCAGCGCGATGAGGCCGACGTTGGCCGTGTCGCCCTTGTCGCCGGAGCGCGCGTGCGCGAGCTTTGTCAGTTGAATCTTCGTCATGGCCGCCCGAATAGTAATCGCTTCTGCTTCAGCTTTCAATCCCTTCACGCTTCCGAGACCTCGACGCGCGGCGTGATCTCCGTCTTCGGAATCAGCGCGGGCCAGTAGGCCACGATCTCTTCGACTTTTGGGCGTCCGCCGGCGAAGCCAGTCACGGCGGGCGGCCCCGTCAGAATCAGCGGCGCGATCTCTTTGGTGAAACGCTCGACGGCCTGCTTGTCCGGCCCGCGCACGCCGACGCGTAGTTGAACTTCGGCTATGTCCGGCGAAGGCTCGCCCGCGAGCCGCCCGTGCGTGGCGTTCGCGCCGACAAACTCCGTCAGCACCTGGTCGAAGCTGAGGCCCAGGCGGTCGAGTCGTTCGCGCAGGATTTTGTCCGCCGCGCGAGCCTTGTCGTATGCCTCGGGCCAGGAGTAGACGAGCGTGCCGACGGCCTTGAAGCCCGCGGAGTAGCTGATAGAGACTTTGAAGAACTCCGTCGCCGGGCGACCTTTTATGCCGAAGACGCGCACGCGGTCGGGGCCGGCGTCTTCCAGGTGAATCGTCGTGAAGTCGGCCACGCAGTCCGGCGTGATGTACTCGTGCGGGTCGCCCATCTCGTAAAGCAGTTGCTCCTTGATGCCCGGCACGTTGACGCGCCCGCCGGTGCCCTCGTGCTTCGTGATGAAAAATGTGCCATCCGCGTAAGCCTCGGCGATGGGGAAGCCGACGTTTGCGAGGTCCGGGATGTTGCGCCAGTCGTACTGGCAGTTGCCGCCCGAGGACTGCGCGCCGCACTCTATGATGTGCCCTGCGATTGTGCCAGCCGACAACTTGTCCCAGTCGGTCTCGCCCCAGCCGAACTCGTGTATGACGGGAGCGAGCGTCAGCCCCGTGTCGGTCGCGCGCCCCGTGATGACGATCTGCGCGCCGCGGTTGAGCGCCTCGACCATGGGCCACGCGCCGAGATAGACGTTCGCGCTCTGTATGCGGTCGCGCACCGTGCGGAGCGGTTCTCCTGTGTCCATGTTGCGCAGCTCTATGCCGCGCTCCAACAGTTCGTCTATGCGCGGCATGATGTCGTCGCCGGTGACGATGCCGATGCTGAACTTTCCACTGAGCCCAAGCTCGCGCGCCACTTCGCGCACGGCCTCGGCGCAGCCCTCTACGTTGACGCCGCCAGCGTTCGCCGTGACGCGTATGTTGCGCTCGACGCAGGCGGGCAGAATCTGCCTCATCAGCGGCACGAAGTCGCGCGCGTACCCGGCGCGTGGGTCGCGCGCGCGCTGCTTCTGCATGATGGACATGGTGACTTCGGCCAGGTAGTCGAGCATCAAATAGTCAATCGGCCCACCCTCGACCTGGCGCACGGGCGCGTCCAGCATGTCTCCCCAGAAGCCCTGCCCGCTCGCGATGCGAATCTTCTCTTTCATGTCAGTAAACAGTAATCAGTAATCGGCAATCAGTCAAAAGCCGGAGGGCGGATTGAGCTTTCCCTGACCCTGAAAGGGTCACACATGATAGCCGGGGGCAAGCAAACGCGAGTTTGCGCCGCCCCCGGTTAGACATTAGAAAACGATTCCGGGGGCGGCGCGTAGTGCGCTCACGCGCACTCGCAACGCCCCCGGCTATTATGTTCATCCCCTGCGGGGATAATACAAATCACTACGACCGCTCAACGGGCGTGCTACATGGCGGTCGGCGGCTTGATGCCCACAGGATTCGGAGAGCCGTTTTTTTTGCCGCCGCGTCGCGTGCCGCGCACACGCGGCACGCCGCCGCTCATCCCGCTGCCGCTGCCGCTGGCTCCGGTTGAGTGGAACGAGAACATGCGCGACTCGCCGGGTACTGTATCCAGATTCAGCCCGCTGCCGGTCCGGACTGCGCGCAGCGAAACTGTCGGCAGCGGGGGAGGTGGATTCATGACCGCCCCGGTCACGTCTTTGCCGAACCGCATCGTCACGGCCGTGTAGTTGCACGTCGTGACAGCGACGATGCGCCCCTCCGCCGTCATCTGGCCGTTCGTCAGCGTGAAGTTGTTGCCGCTGATGGTCAGCGTCGCGTCGCCCGCCATGACGACATCGGTATAACCAACTCTCCCGGTGTAAGTGCCCGAAAGGTCCGTCTGCTCCTGGGCCATAGGGTCGCAGCGGCCCGTCTGCATCATCACCGGGCGGTCTGTCACCAACTCATCACCCGGTCCGAGTTGCACCTCAATAGGAGTGTCGCCCGCGACAATACGTCGTCCGCGGCGGCGACGACGCCCGCCACGTTTCGTGCTCGTGCCGGACGTATTATCGTTCTGCGTCGCCGTGTCTTCCTGCGTGGTCGTGCTTGAGTTTGCGTTCTGCGCCGACGCGACGAGGTCGGCCCCGAAGAGTGCCATTGAGAAGACGAACATTAACAAACGAATAGTAAAACTTGTGCTGTGATTTCTATTCACGGTTATTTTCTCCCCATGCTGCCGCACGCGCGACTTAAGAAATGAGCGCGCCCGCGAAGTTTGACAACTTTCGGCAACTGCCTCACTACTCTGTAGGCAGTGACCGTGTATGAAAACTCAGGAGGGCGAGATGAACGGGGAACGGCTCTACCTGATCAGGTGCTCGTTTTTAAGCTCCGTCAGGAGCGACTGAAAATAGCCCAGCACTTCAGTGCTGGGAATCAGACGTGAAATTTGATTCGAGTCCCGTAGGGACGATTGAAGGTTTCAGCCGTCCCTACGGGACTGAGGGTTCAAATCGGATTACCTCTCCCAGCACTGAAGTGCTGGGCTATTCTCAAATGTCCCTCCGGGACAAATATCGATTATCATGCGCCGCCCTCAAACCAGGGACGGCGGCAGCACGAACGGCCCGAGGTGCGGCCCGCCGTAGTTGAGACTCACGCGCAGCGCGAGTTCCAGCGCGTCGCGCGTCTCTTCCGGCACAATGACGGCGTCAACGAAACCGCGCGCGGCGGCGAAGCGCGCGTCCAACTGCTCTTCGTAACTGGCGCGCACGCGCTCCATCTCCGTCTTCAACTCTTCGTCGGGCTCTTTCCCTTCCTGCTTCAGCTTGTCCAATTGCGTGCCGAACACGGCCTGCACGGCCGAGTCGCCTTCCATCACGCCCATGCGCCCCGTGGGCCAACTGAAGATGAAGTCCGGGTCGAACCCTTGTCCCGCCATAGCGTAGTAGCCGGCGCCCGAGGCGTGGTTAATCGTCAGCACGATTTTTGGCACAAGGGCGGTCGCCATCGCCTCGACGAAGCGCGCGCCCGCGCGGATGATGCCCGAATGCTCGGCCTCGGAGCCGACCATGAAGCCCGAAACGTCCTGTATGAAGATAAGCGGCGTTTGATGGCGGTTGCAGGTCTCTATGAAGTAGGCGACCTTTTCGGCCGATTCGGTGTAGACGATGCCGCCGAAGCGCGGCGGGCCGCCGGCCGCGGGGCGAATCATCCCGCGGCTGTTGCAGATGATGCCGACCTGTATGCCGCGAAGGCGCGCGTGCCCCGTGATCATCTCCTTGGCGTAGTCGGCCTGGAACTCGTCCAGGTGGCCGCCGTCCAAAAGACAATCGAGGACGGCGCGCACGTCGTAAGGCTGGCGGTGGTCTTCGGGCAGGATGTCGTAAAGGTCCCTCGCGGGGCGTGCCGCCTCCACGCTTTCCGTAATCGAGACTGCGGAAGCCTGCTTGACCGGAAGCTCTGAAACGAACTCCCTGATCTTAGCAAGACAGCTCTCGTCCGTCTCCTCACGGTAATGCGCGACGCCTGAAATGGCGTTGTGCGTGCGCGCCCCGCCGAGAGATTCGTTGTCAATCGTCTGTCCCGTCGCGCCCTTGACCAGATTCGCGCCGCCCAGGCCCATGAACGACGTGCCTTCGACCATGATGATGATGTCCGAGAGCGCGGGCAGGTAAGCGCCGCCCGCGATGCACGGGCCCATCACGGCCGCGATCTGCGGGATTTTCAGGTAGCGGCGCATGATCGAGTTGTAATAGAAGATGCGCGCCGCGCCATACTGGCCCGGAAAGACGCCGCCCTGGTACGGCAAGTTCACGCCCGCCGAATCCACCAGATAAATAATCGGCACGTGCGAGCGCATACTAATCTCCTGCGCCCGTAGGATTTTCTTGATCGTCTCGGGCCACCACGAGCCTGCCTTGACGGTCGCGTCGTTGGCGACGACCACGCACTCGCGCCCGCCCACGCGCCCGATCATCGTGACGACTCCGGCCGCCGGGGCCTGGCTCTTGTACTCGTCATAGGCGACGAGCAAGCCTATCTCCTGACGGAAGGTCTCTTTGTCAAAGAGCAGTTCGATGCGCTCGCGCGCCGTCAGCTTGCCTTGCTTGTGCTGGCGCTCGATTTTGTCTGGGCCGCCGCCCTCGCGGATTTGTGCTTCGAGTCGCCGCAGGTCTGACGCCAACTCGCGCAGGCGCATACGCAGTTCTCTGGGAGCCGGTCGTGCTTCGGACTTCATCATGAATCGAGGCGGGCACAGAGGCGCTCGCCCCGCTTTTAAAAGGCTCCCGCGCTCGCTTCGGTCCGCTTTACCTGTTGGGTTCTAATCGCGTTTCAGAGTGGCGACAAAATATCACAGTCCGGCGGCGTAAGACAACGTGAGTGTATTCCATCCCCAAAGGGGATGAAGAAGGTAGCCAGGGGTAAGCGCGTCAGCGCGCCACCCCTGGAAAGATAAAAATAAATGTTTCGACCCTGAAGGGGTCGCACCTCAACGTTGAATGTGCGACCCCTTCAGGGTCGGAATGTTTTTGAACATTATTCCGGGGGCGGCGCACTGTCGTGCTTGCCCCCGGCTATTTTGTTAGACCCTTTCAGGGTCTAGGGAGAATTCAAGGAGAGGCAGTGCACGACCGGCGCGTAGAGACGACGGCACTTCACCGACGCGCCGCGCGCCCATTGCGAGGTAGAAGGCTTCGGCGTAGGGGTCGCTCTCGATAGAGATTTTTTGAAAGCCCAGGCGGACGGCCGTCTCGACGGCGTGCTCCCACAATCTTTTCCCGTGCCCGCCGCCAATAGCCGCGGGCTCTACGAACAGGTAAAGCAACTCAAGCTCGGTTCCCTGCTCGCGCAAACCGTAAAAGCCGACGACGCGCCCGTCTTCCTCAAGGACGAAGACGGGCGCGTTCGTGATGTAATCCGCCGGGATGGTCAACTCCGCGCGGCACGCTTCCAGGAACTCGGCGTCGTAACCCCAGTGTGCCTTGGACCGCAGCGCCAGGTCGCTGAGCAGGCCCGCCTCGCCCGCGCGTGCGGGCCGGATGCGCGCACGTTCTCCGGCCGTGTCAGTCGTCATGGGTTGCGGTCGCGGGGGGCCTAGAAGCTCTTGTTGTTGACCTTGATAAAATCCTTCTCCAACAGGGCGGCGGCCACCTTCCTGATGTCGGCCGTCTCCGGCAAGCCTTCGACGACGATAATCTTCTCGGAGTTTCTGATGATGAAGACTAAGCCCTCGTCCGTGCGCCAGGTCTGCCCTTCGTACCACTTGGTCGAGCCTTCCATGTACGGGCTGGCGATGCGTGCCGCGCCTTTGTAGCGGCGCTCCGTGCGCTTCACGTAGGCGTCGAAAAACTCCGTCGCGTCCTGCATGGTGTCCCAGACCGAAAGCTGTACGAGGCACGCCTGACCGCTCTTCGGCTCTTCGTAAACGCTGTAGCGGTCGCCGCCCCAGCCGGCCGCCGCCTTGCGCGACTCCTGCGGCGATTTCAGAAATTCGTCCAGTATCAGGTAGTAACTCCACTCGCCGTTGACGTCGTAGTCAATCCGCTTCCAGCCCGCGCCGAGCGCGCCCGTGATGTCCGGCAGGGCGACTTTGACCGGGGCCTCGCGCGCGAAATATTTCTCGGCGTGCATGACCTGCTCGGTTGACTGCGGCAACTCTTTGTAAGCCTTCGAGACGAGCGGCCAGCCCTCTTTCTTGTAGAGGGCCTGCGCCCACTTCATCCCCTGCTCGTAGGGGAAGAGGAGCGACTCGCGTAGGGCGCGCGGCGCGCGCTCGATCTGTTCGGTCCCGGACTGGCTCGAACCCATTGACTTCATGAGCGCGATGATGCGCGCGGGGTTGCGCCCGACGTAATGGCCCATGACGAGCGAGGCGTCGCCTTCGACCAGGGCGTGCGCGGCCAACTCGGCGTCCGAATCGCTCTTGGGCCAATTCTCGAAGCGGCGCAGGTTGAAGTGCTGATCCTGTAGGGCGTGCGTCAGCTCGTGGGCCATGACGGGCTTCTGGCCGTCCAGGTCAATCCAGTCCGCGAGGAAGAACTCCTGACGGCGCGGGTCGTAGTAGCCCGCGACCTGCTCGGTCAGGAGGCTGATGATGAAGGGGCGAAACTCGAAGTCTGAAGGGACGAGCCCCAACTTTTTGAGCGCGACCTCGGAGGCGTGCATCTCGGCGGGGCTGGAGTCCTCGTCCATGTTCTTGATGAGGAAGCGCTGAATCTCGTCGCGTGACTGCGTGCCGCTCTTGACGGGGCGCAGGATGGGCAGTTGCCTGAGTTCGCTCGTCTCCGCGAGCACTTCTTTGGTCGCCTCGACGACCGCCGCGCGGCGCGCCTCGCGCGTGGAGGCGACGGCCGCCGCGCCGCTCTGGGCCTGCGCGAAACTGGCCGGGACGCCCGGCAGGAGGACGGCCGAAATTAAAATGACGGCTGACAGCGCGGCCGCCTGAAGTCTGATTTGCTTTGACATCTCTTACCTTTCGCTCTTATAGTCCGCAGGAAACGCCCAGCAGAGATTATAGCAGAGGCCATAAAACACACGCGCGGGAGGCGTTTCTCTCAGATGACGAACCTGCACCCGGAAGATGCACCGTTCGAGGAGTGGCACGAGACGCTGGTTCGCGTCCGCTACTCCGAGACGGACAAGATGGGCATAGTCTACCACGCGAACTATCTCGTCTGGTTCGAGATCGGCCGCACGGAATTCTGCCGCGCCCGCGGCTTCTCCTACCGCGACATGGAAGAGAACGAAAACGCCTTCCTCGTTGTTGCGGAAAGTTACTGCCGCTACAAAGCGCCCGCCTACTACGACGACGAGCTGATCGTCCGTACACACATCACGGAGCTGCGCAAACGTTCGCTCCGCTTCGGCTACGAGATCGTCCGCCTCTCCGACGGCAAGGTGATCGCAGAGGGTGAGACGGGCCACGTCGTCACGGACGGCGAGAACCGCGTCCGCTCGTTCCCCGTACTCTATAGCCAACTCCTCGCCGCCGCCCCCGAAGACGCCATACACTACACGCAACCGCCCGCCGAGCGAGTGCCCGAAGAGACGGCACCGGATTAGTTCGATTGCGGATTGCGGATTGAAAGAAAGACTCAACCCTTTGCGTCTTAAGTTTTAACTTTGCGTCTTTGCGTGAACGGCTGTTTCTCGCAAAGGCGCAAAGTTAAGATGTAAGGCGCAAAGGGTTGAGCTTTTGCCCTGAATCCGCAATCCGCAATCGGCTCATTGTTCGTGCGGGAGCGAGAGGCGTGTGATTTCGCGGGCGCGGCCCGTTGTTTCGTCAACGTCTATGATGGCGGCGGTGATGCGAACCTGGCCCGAGGCGTGCTCGGCGCGTTTGTAGATCGCGGAGGTGAAGCGCGTGATAACGTCTTCGGTCTTCATGCCGATGACACCGGCGTAAGAGCCCGTCATGCCGAGGTCGGTCAGGTAGGCCGTGCCGCCCGGCAAGATTCTTTCGTCCGCGGTCTGCACGTGCGTGTGCGTGCCGACGACGGCCGAGACGCGCCCGTCCAAAAACCACCCCATCGCGACCTTTTCCGAAGTGGCCTCGGCGTGCATGTCCACGAGCCTGACTTTAACGTCGTCCGAGATGGACGAGACCATTGCTTCCGCCGCGCGGAAAGGGTCGTCCGCAGGCCCCATGAAGACGCGGCCGATGAGGTTGAGGACGGCGACGCGCGTGCCGCGCACTTCGCCCACGAAGAGGCCGCTGCCGGGCGAATTCGGCGGGTAGTTGGCGGGCCTGAGCAAGCGCGGCTGGCGCTCTATGTAGGGGATGACCTCGCGCTTATCATAGATGTGGTTGCCGGAGGTCATAACGTCTATGCCTGCCCGGAACAACTCGTCCGCCAAGGGCGGCGTAATCGAAAAGCCGCCCGCCACGTTCTCCGCGTTCATCACGGCCAGGTCAATCCCATGCTGCTCGCGCAAATCCTGTATGCGCTCCAGCACCGCCACCCTTCCGGGCCGCGCGACCACGTCACCGATCATTAAGATTTTCATAGGCGAAAAAAAGTGATAAGTGATAAGTGATAAGTGATAAGAAAAGGCTGTCTCTTATCA
Source organism: uncultured Acidobacteriota bacterium (assembly GCA_963711585.1). Classification (GTDB taxonomy): domain Bacteria; phylum Acidobacteriota; class Blastocatellia; order Pyrinomonadales; family Pyrinomonadaceae; genus QHXM01. The sequence continues at coordinate 1,131,904 of CAVQEU010000009.1, forward strand.
CTTATCACTTATCACTTATCACCGCTCTTGAGTGGCAGAGGGAAATCCGCGTGAGCCGTTCCGCAGCCGAAATTGAACCTGCACTAGACAGGTGGGTGACCTTTAAGAGCCGCAGCCTTTAGCAATCCTTAACGATGAAGGAATGCACGGGCTCGATTGCGGCGTCGGTCTCCCTATTTATCGGCGTTGGCTCAATCATCGTAACGACGGTGACGAACCCCGCAGAATGTGTTCCCTCAGCCGAGGAAGATACTAGCATACGCAACCGCCGAGTCAAGAAGGGAGTTCAGCCTAAATTGCGCTCGCCCGCCCCACGCCTCATTGGGGGCTACTCGGCCCCTCCTCCTCCCGTAGCTGTTTCATCAGCTCTTCAAACTTCGGCCGCGACACCTTGTCTATTTCCACCATCGCCTCGGTCATCGCCTTGGGCATTATCTCCATCATCTTCTTCCCCGCCGGAGACTTCAGGAATTGCACCTGCTCCTTCAGCTCCTCTTCGGTGAAATATTTGTCGTAGATAGGGTAAAGCACTCCCTCAATCATCTCGACCATGTTGATCTTCTTGATGGCCTCGCGGAACCGCTTGGCGAAGCGGGCCGCCCTGTCTGTAATCTCCCAGCGGAGTTTTTCTCTCTCCTCGGGAGTCATGCCCTCTTCCTTGCTCAGCCGCTCGGCGATGCGCTTCGGCTCCTCGGCTTCGAAGTGGTCGAACAGGGCTTGCATCATCGTGTCCAAATCTTTTTGCGTGTTCGTAATCGCGAATATCTCTTTGATCAGCTCTTTTTTCGCGGGCGAAATTTTATCCTGCGCGCTCGCACGCGCGGCCGAACCCACGAGGAGCAGGGCCAGAATCAAACACGATTTGATAAGTTTGCGGTACATTTTCTGTCTCCTTACATGCTGGCAAATGAATGCGCGTATCAGACGCGAAGGTGTTGCACGGTGGGCGACCCGCGCCTGTGACTATTAAATTAACGGCGAAGTGGAGGTGGCGCTTAGAGGAAAACTGCGGTCGGGCCGCTCGGTCGTTCCCGCTTACGTGAAAGCTATGCTGCCTGTCGTACTTCCCTGCTGTTCGACGCTGCTGCGAACCTTGAGGAGGCGGTCAAGCATCTCGGCGCACTCGGCGCTGCGCGAGGCGAGCTGCGAGTCGGCCTGCTCGTGCAGGCGCTTCAGACGGTGCAGCTCGTCCGCAATGTGGAGCGCGGCGAGGATGGCGACCTTGAGCGAGTCAACCGTGAGCGTGCCAGACGAAATCTCGCGCATGCGCGAGTCAACGAACTCCGCCAACTGCGAGATGTATTCGCTGTCGCCGTCGGAGCGGATGTTGTAGGTCTGGTTGTAAATCTCGACGCGGATGGTCGGCGTTGTTGCTGCGTCCATGTTGCCTTTGCCCAGACTCATTCGGTCCTTCCCGTCTCTCATCTGCGGACCACCGCCTCAGCCATTTCCGGGTCGAGCGTGGCGATGGCGTCGAGCATCGCCTCGACCTTCATGCGGATCGTGTCGCGCTCCGACAAGAGACGCTCGACCTGGCCCTCCAGCCGCTCCTTCTCGTTGAGCAGGCCGCCCAGCTCGCGCCGGATCGAGGCGATCTCGCGCTCCAAGCCTTCCTTCTCCTGACGAAGCGTCTTCGTCAGCTCGATGGTGCGGTAAATTTTGTCTTCCAGGTGTGAGAACTTCTCAAGTCCAGATAATCCGACCATCGCCATCTCCTCGAATGCGGCAGGGGGCTCAAACTAGCCGCACGATTATGCGACTTCGCGCGCCCGAGCGCAAGAGTAATGTGTCAGCGGTCAGTGGTCAGTGGTCGGTGGTCAGTTAAAGACCGAAATCCGCCCCCGGCCGCTGGCCTCTAACCTCTGAGTTGTGCCCCGAATTTTTCTTCCAGGCTCCGTACGAGGCGCGCGTGCATCTCGTCCACCTCTTCGTCGCGCAGGGTCCGGTCGTCCGCGCGGTACTCGATTCTGAGCGTCACCGAGCGTTTCCCTTCCGGCAGGTTCTTCCCTTCGTAAACGTCAACCAGCTTCGCGCCGCGGCAGTTTTCCAACTGCTCCGCCGCCACCGCGCCCAGCATCTCGGCCAGCGCCACGCCGCGCCCGACGAGCAGCGACACGTCGCGCACGACCATTGGGTAACGCGCGAGCGGCCTGTAAAGCACAGGCATCTCTTCCATCTCAAGCAGCGCGCTCAGGTCAACCTCCGCGACGTAGATCGGCTGGCGGAACTTGTAGAGCGCCGCCGCCGCGTCGTTCAACCTGCCGACAGTCCCTATGGCGTGTCCGTCGTGACTCAAGACGCGCGCCGCCTGCCCGTCGCGTAGGTGGCGCGCGCGCGTCGGCTCATACTGAAGCGGCCTCAGATTCATGGCGTCCACGACCGAATCGAGCGCGCCCTTGAGGTCGTAAAAATCAAGCTCGCGCGTGCCTCCTGCGCGCCCCTCTTCAATGGCGAAGCCCGTCGCCACGAGCGCCAGCGACTCGCGCTCCGTGGGAAGTTGCCCGCGCTCCCGGTTGCCTGCGAAGACGCGACCCGTCTCGAACAACTGAACGTCGCGCGTCCCCTGATTGAAGTTATGGCGGACGGCCCCGAGCAATCCGGCGAGCAGCGTCGGGCGCATTCGCGTGACGCCTTCGATGATCGGGTTCGTCAGCGTGACGAACTGGTCCGCGCCGTCGCCTTCACTGACCAGGCCCGGCAGCAACTCGAAGCGCCCGTCCTCGCCCGCGTCAATGAAACTGAAGCTGATGGCCTCGTCAAAGCCGCGGGCCGTGAGTGCGCGCCTGAGCGCTCGCCGCTTTCTCTCGCTCGGCTGGTACTCGCCGGCGACGCTCGAAGCGGGAAGCTCCGTCGCAATCTTGTCGTAGCCGTAATGCCTCGCCACCTCCTCGACCAAATCCTCCTCGCGCTCTACGTCCACACGCCACGTCGGGGCGATGAACGTGAGCGCGCGGCCCTCCTGCGCGGAACTTCCGCCGCCGGGCGCGGCCCCGAGGGCCGCCATCGCGTCGCGCTGCGTGAAGCCGAGCGCCAGAAGAATTCTCACGGCCTCACCCGCGTCCACGTCCAGGGCCGCCAGAGCCTTGACACGCTCCGGGCGCAGGCTGACCGTCGGAGGCTCTATGTGTTTCGGGTAAACGTCCACGGCGTCTTCCGTCGCCGCGCCGCCCGCAAGCTCCGTGATTAACGCGACGCAGCGCTCCTGCGCGCGCAGGACGCCCGCGTAGTCCACGCCGCGCTCGAAGCGGTGCGAGGCTTCCGTGCGCAGGCCCAGCACGCGCGAGGTCCGGCGGACTGAAGCCGGGTCGAAGTAAGCGCTCTCTATCAGCACGTCGCGCGTCTCGTCGGAAATCTCCGTCTCCTCGCCGCCCATCACGCCCGCCAGGGCGACCGCGCGCGCGGCGTCCGCGATGACCAGCATCTCGGCGTCCAACTCGCGCTCCACGCCGTCGAGCGTCTTCAACTTCTCGCCAGCGGCCGCGCGCCGCACGACGATGCGCTGCTCCGTGAGCTTTGCCAGATCGAAGGCGTGCAAGGGCTGGCCCTGCTCGTGCAGCACGTAGTTCGTGATGTCCGCGACGTTATTGATCGGCCTTTGCCCTATGGCTTCCAAACGCTTGACGAGCCAGTCCGGCGAAGGCTTGATGGTCACGCCGCGCACGACGCGGCCCGAGTAGCGCGGGCACAAATCCGCATCGCGTATCTCGACCGACGTGAAAGCTTCGGCGCGTCCCTCTATCTTCGAGGGCGCGCCCTCGGGCAATAACACCCGCCCGCCCGCGGCGGCCGCGACCTCGCGCGCCACGCCCAGGTGCGACAAACAGTCGGGCCGGTTCGACGTGAGGTCAATCTCCAAAACGAAATCGTCGCCCGCCTCGTGCACGACCTCCACGGCAAGGCCCAGCATCGTCAAACGCTCGGCCAACTCTTTCGGCGCGAGCGTCACGCCCGTCAACTCACGCAGCCAGTTGTAACTGATGTTCATAGGAACTATTTGATGCGGTGCCCGAATTCCGGCTCGTTATTGAATATCCAGCCGACGACCTCGCCGATATGTATCTTGTCCGAGAGGTAAGCCTTATGTGTGAAAGCCGACGAACCGCGTTCGCGTAAGTTCCCCGCCTCATCCCGCATCAGTCTGAACCTCTCCTGCCAACGCTCCATGTTCGCCCGCCGCAAATCCACCCAGCCTCTGGCGGCCCACTCGTCAATGCCGTCACGCCCGGTGATGTCCGCAGTGTCCTTATTCTTCTCTTCGGGGATGCGGATATACGGCCCACGGATTAAGGACAGCCCGTTAGGGATCAGTATCGGCAGCCCGACGGAGACGATGGTGTTGCATAACCACTCGTCGGCCAGCAGCTCCTCGTAAATTTCTTCGCCCATCGTCTGCGGCGTCTTGTCAAGGACGGCGCTCAACGTCTTGTACTTGACGTAGAGCAGGTGCGCCTCCCAAAGCAGCTTGCCGAGTTCCGGGGGGCCAAGTTCGCCGAGCGCCACCGAGGGGGAGTAATCCTCCGTCTCCTCCTTCTTCTCGCCCTCCAGCTTCTCCAACTGCTCGATGGTGTACTGGCGGACGTAGCCTGCGCGGTAGGTCGGGTTCATCGCCGCGCCGTCCACGGCCGCGATCACGTCGTAGCCCGTGTTGCTCCCCTGCACTTCCAGCACGACCTGGCGCGCGATCTCCTCGGGCGTGATGTACTCCATCTGCCGCATGTACGTGATGGCCTGGAACTCGCCCTTCGTGAAGAGGCCGTTCTCGCCCGTGTTCACCAGGACCATTTTCAGGTCGCCGAGCGGCTCGTACCCGTCCGCCCCGTTCGACGGCGGGCGCAGGCGCAGGTTGCCGGTCTCGCCCAGCGCCTCGATGCGGCTGGCGTAGACCTTAAAGTTCTCGCCGGGCGTGCCGACCTTGCCGGTCGTTTTGACCCTCCTCGCGCGGAAAGACATGTCCGAGTAGCCGATCATGGCCGCAGGCTTGAACTCCTTGACGGCCGGGCCGTCGAGCGTGCGCGCCATGAGGAACATCAGCCCTGTGTGGGCGAAGGCAATTGCCGTCTTTTCCATGAGCGTCGCCGAGGGCTTGTCCTCCGAGTGCGTGTAGGGGATGTTGAGTCCCATCCCGCCGGTCCCGGTCGTCCCAATTTTCAGGTAGAGGCGCGTGCCCGCTTCCCTCATCGCCTTGTTGATGAGCAGCACGTGACGGACGAGTTGTGGGACCGACTGGTGTATGAGCACCTCATCGAAGGCCCGCATCGAGGACTCAATTAACCCCTCGTCCGCCGCGCCGCCGCGCAGCGCTGCCTTCAGTTCGGTCAGTTTTTCCTTGGCCCGCTCGGAGGCCGTGTACACGTCCTGGTAGCTAATCGCCGTCGCCGTGTTAATGCAATCAATGATTACGTTCGGCGCGTACTCCTTGATGAGCCACACCAGTTCCGAGTGTGGGTAGGCATACTCGATCTTGGCGAAGGTGTCGCGGTAGAGGGCTTCCCGACGCTCCTCACTCTCGGTCAACTTCTCGAGCGGGACGGGGTCGGGGCCGAAGGACGGATTCCACTCGTGGCGAATGAACACGTTGCCAGCCACCGCGAGGTCGCGCGTTTTGACCTCGGGGAAGTCCTGGCTTACTCGCTCGATAGTCTCGTCAGCCTCGGCCTTCGTCAGAGCGCAGACGATGATGCGGAACGGATTCAACTCCTCGGCGATGGCGTAGGCTATCTGTTGCCCGACCATGCCGCCGCCGCCCAGCAGCAGGAAAGTTTCGTGGCCTTCGTAGCGGCGCAGGCCGCTTCTTTTAGGAGTGGTCATGAGGTGTACTCCACAGCGTCAGTTGAACTGTTCGAGGAAGCGCACGTCGTTCTCGAACAAGAGGCGTATGTCGTCGAGCTTGTACAGCAAGGCCGACATGCGGTCTATGCCGAAGCCGAAGGCGAAGCCGGAGAACTCTTCGGGGTCTATGCCAACCGTGCGGAGCACGTTTGGGTGCACCATGCCGGAGCCGCCCAGTTCAATCCAGCCGGACTGTTTGCAGATGCGGCAACCCTTCCCGTCGCACTTGAAGCAACTGTAGTCCACTTCGGCCGAAGGCTCTGTGAACGGGAAGTAGGAGGGCCGGAAGCGCGTGCGCGTTTCGGGGCCGACCAGGCGATGGACGAACTCCGTCAGCGTACCCTTCAAGTGCGCCATCGTTATCCCGCGGTCAACGCACAGCCCCTCGACCTGATAGAACATGGGATTGTGCGTCGCGTCAGGCGTGTCGCGGCGGAAGACGCGGCCGGGCGCGATCATGCGAAGGGGCGCGCTGCGGCGCTCCATCGCGTGAATCTGGACCGTGGAGGTCTGCGACCTGAGCGCGAAACCGTCCACCGTGTAGAAGGTGTCCAGGGGATCGCGCGCGGGGTGATTCTCGGGGATGTTGAGCGCCGTGAAGTTGTAGAAATCGGTTTCTATCTCGCGGTCGTCCTCAATCGCGTAGCCCAGCGAGACGAAGATGTCTTCGATCTTCTGGCGCAGGATGGTAATCGGGTGCAGGTGGCCGCGGCGCGGACGCCTTCCGGGCAGTGTCACGTCAATGCGCTCTGTCTCGACGCGCAGCTCTGTGGCCGCGGACTTCAACGCGGTCTCCGTCTCGTCAAGCTCGCGCGTGATTTCGGCTTCGATCTGCTGAACCAGTTGGCCGAAGGAGGCGCGCTCGTCCTGTGCGACGCGCCCGATCATTTTCTTGACGGAGGCGAGCGCGCTCTTCTTCCCAGTGTGCCGCGAGCGCACGTCATTCAACTCGCGCAAGAGCGACTCCGTCTCAGTCAGCCGCGCCTCGGCCGAAGCGGAATCGCCCGCCTCAGACCGAAAGCGAGCAAAGCGTCCGAACTCCTGCTCGAACGCCTTGCGCGCGGCCTCGGCCTGTTGTCTAGGGTCTTCTTGTGTTGCGCCTTCCGGCATCAGTCGAACCCTTTCCTCTGTTCTCAAGCCGCAGCTTGCTGCTGCTGGCCTTCACCTTCCAAAGCGGTCTTCACCTGCCCGGCCAACTCAGCGAACGCGTCGGGAGAGTTGGCGGCGAGGTCGGCCAGCACCTTACGATCAAGGTCTATGCCGGCGACTTTGAGGCCGTGCATGAACTGCGAATAGTTGAGCCCGTTCAGGCGCGCGGCCGCGCCAATGCGGACGATCCACAGGCTGCGGAAGTCGCGCTTCTTGAGCTTGCGCCCCGTGTAGGCGAAGTTCAGCCCGCGCTCCACACTCTCTTTGGCCGAGCGGTAGAGCTTGGACTTCGTGCCGCGATACCCCTTGGCTAATTTCAGAATCTTCTTGCGCCTTTCGAGGCGCTTATTCCCACGTTTTGCTCTTGGCATTATTCATTCCCCCTTCTATAAAAGGGATAAGGACTGAGTGTAGAGGACGGAGAAAAGTTTTACTCATCACTCATCACTCATCACTCATCACTAGCTTTTTTTCCTGTATGGCAGCATGGCCTCAACACGCTTCTGGTCTCCTTCCGAGACCAGCACGTCAATGTCTAGCTGACGCTTACGCTTAGTTGTCTTCTTGGTCAGAATGTGACGCGCGTGGCTGTGGCCGCGCTTGATTTTTCCGGTCGCGGTAAGGCGAAAGCGCTTGGCCGCGCCCTTGTGTGTTTTCAGCTTAGGCATAATTACTCCCTCGACAAAGTTGCGATTCTAGGTTTTTGATTTTTGATTGGCAGATTCCAATCAAAAATCAAAAACCGCAAATCAAAAATCTAAAATTAACTCTGCGGCTGCGGCTCGCCCTGGCCCGCCGCGGCCTGCGGCGCGTGCTCGGCCTTGCTGCCGCCGCCTCCTCCTCCGCCTCCGCCCTTGTGGCGCTTCGGGCCGAGGATGATAAACATCTGGTTGCCCTCCATGCGGGGGCGTGCTTCGACTTCGCCCACGTCCGCGAGGTCGCGTTCGAGCTTTTCAAGGATGCGCGCGCCCAGTTCGCGGTGCGTCATCTCGCGCCCGCGGAACCAGATCGTCGCCTTCACCTTGTCGCCCTCCTGCAACCACTCGCGCGCGTGCTTCATGCGATAGTCGTAGTCGTGGTCGTCCGTGCCGGGACGGAACTTGACCTCCTTGACGGTGATGACGACCTGCTTCTTCTTGGCCTCGTTCGCCTTCTTCTTGGCCTCGTACTGAAACTTGCCGTAATCAATGATCCGGCAGACGGGCGGCTCCGCGTTGGGCGCGACCTCGACCAAATCCAGCCCCTGCTCGCGCGCCCTGCGCACGGCGTCGCGCGTGTCCATGACGCCCAACTGCTCGCCGTCGTCGCCGATGACGCGCACCTCGGGAACGCGAATCCTCTCGTTAATCCGCACGGCGGGAGCGCGGCGATTGTCCGGGCGCTGCCCGCGTCCTCGAAAGCCTGTAGCTATTTCTGCACCTCCAGTGTTAGTGGTATCAGTAATCAGTTATCAAGTAATCAGTTCTGGCTTTTGACTGACTCACTGACATACTGATTACTGACTACTGATTTGCTAGTTGCGCGCGTCTTAATCAGCTCGCGCGCCTTCTCTTTGAACTCTTCGAGCGACATCACGCCGATGTCCCCTTTAGTTCTTTCGCGGACGGCGACCTTGCGCTCTTCCATCTCGCGGTCGCCGAGGACGAGCATGAAAGGAATCTTCTGCAACTGTGCGTCACGAATCTTCGCGCCGATCTTCTCGCCCCGCACGTTGGTCTCGACGCGCAGGCCCGCCGCGCGCAACTCCATTGCCACTTCCTGCGCGTAGTCGTTCACCCTGTCCGTAATCGGCAGCACCGCGACCTGCACCGGCGCGAGCCACAGGGGAAACGCGCCCGCGTAGTGCTCGATGAGCACGCCGAAGAAGCGCTCGATTGAGCCGAACAGCGCACGGTGCACCATCATCGGCCGGTGCGGGCGGTTGTCCTCGCCGATGTACTCAAGCTCGAAGCGCTCCGGCAGGTTGAAGTCGTACTGCACCGTGCCGAGTTGCCAGAGGCGTCCGATGGCGTCCTCGATCTTGATGTCTATCTTCGGGCCGTAGAAGGCTCCCTCGCCCTCTATGCGCTCGTAACTGATGCCGCACTCTTCGAGCGCCGCGACGAGTGTGGCCTCGGCCGCGGCCCACTGCTCGTCCGAGCCGAGGAAGGTCTTAGTCGAGTCGCCGCCCTTGACCGAAAGCTCGACCTTCATCTTCTCAAAGCCGAAAGTGCGGAAGACTTCCCGCGCGAACTCCACACAGCCCTTAATCTCCACGCCCATCTGCTCGGGCGTGCAGAAGAGGTGCGCGTCGTCCACGGTGAAGCCGCGCACGCGCATCAGCCCGTGCAGTGTGCCGGAAAGCTCTGCGCGGTAGACCGTCCCCATCTCGGCGTAGCGCTGCGGCAAATCCCTGTAGGAGCGCTGCTGCGATTTATAGATGCCGATGTGGAACGGGCAGTTCATGGGCTTCAGCCTGAACTCCGTCTCTTCGAGCTTGGTCGGCGCGAACATAGAGTCGCCGTAGTTCTGCTCGTGGCCGCTGACCTGCCATAGCTCGCGCCGCGCGATGTGCGGCGTGTAGACGAAACTGTAGTTGCGCCTGACCAATTCTTCGTAGAGGTAGTCCTCCATCTGCTTGCGCAGAATCGCGCCCTTCGGATGCCAGAAGATGAGCCCCTGCCCGTACTGTTCCTGAATCGAGAAGAGGTCAAGCTCGCGGCCGAGTCGCCGGTGGTCGCGCTTTTCCGCCTCCTCGCGCTGCTTGAGCCAGGCGTCCAACTCTTCCTGATGTGAAGAAGGCCGTGCCGTAGATGCGCTGCATCTGCGGGCGCTCGGCGTCGCCCTTCCAGTAAGCGCCGGCCAGGCTGAGCAACTTGAAGGCGCGCAGCTTGTTGGTGTTCGGGACGTGCGGTCCCAGACAGAAGTCTAAGAAGGGCGAGCCGTCAATGTAGTAGACGCTCACCACGTCGCCGGCCTTCTCGTCAATCAACTCGCACTTCAAAGGCTCGCCGCGCTCGTCGAAGAGGCGCAGGGCTTCCGCCTTCGGAATCTCGTCGCGGCGGTAGGCCAGGTTGCGCTTGGCTATGTCGCGCATGCGCTTCTCGATGACGGGCAGGTCCGCCTCGGTCAAAGGGCGCGGCGCGATAACGTCGTAGAAGAAGCCGTAGCGCGGGTCGTCCAGAAGCGCAGGGCCGATGCCGAGTTTTGTGCCAGGAAAGAGATCGAGCACGGCCGCCGCCAAAAGGTGCGCCGTCGAGTGGCGTAGCACGTCCAAGCCTTCGAGCGTCTGCGGCAGCACGGGCTCAATCGAACCGTTTCGCCGTTCTCGCCCTGCGCGGCCAGAGTGAAGGCGAGGTCAACCTCGCGGCCGTTGACGCGGGCCGCGAGCGACTGCTTCGCTAGGTCGCGGTCGAGTTGCTTGAGCGCCTCGGCGACGGTCACGCCTGCCGCCACGCGCGCCTGCTGCCCTTCCTTAATTTGGACGTTAATCTCGCTCATTTTATCTTGCTCCCTTTAGCGCCGAAGGTCTCTTACCAGAGTCAGGAGACACCGCGATTCAAAAAGCCCGCGTTAATAGTCCCCTTGCCGCACAGCACGCGCGCAGAGGAGCGGCCCTCGCGGACGAAAGGAAGCGTCAATCGAATTTTGCAGTCCCGCTTTGGGAATAACTAACTCAGGTCTGATCCGACAGAAGCGCCCTCGTCCGGCGCGGCCCGCTCTGTGCGCGGGTCGCTCGCGTTAAAATCGAAACGTCGTTCGAGTTCGCGTCAACATCATGGACAAAGGTCTTCCGGAGCTCACTGTCGAAAATTTGAGACTGGCGAAGACACGCGGCTGTCGCTTGGCTGCCTTCGCCCTGCCGTAAACAATGTTGGATTGTAGCAAAGCGCTTCGCGTCACCGCAAGCGGCGGCCTGGGCCCGGAAGCCTTTTCGCCTGTGAACGGGCCGCATCTTCGCCTGCTTTACTTGCCGACAAAATCCTGGAGCGTACGGTTATCACCGAGGTTCATGCAAGATTTGGCTGTCGGCGTGAAAACCAAGCCGGTCTTCGTGGGGCGTAGCGTGTAGTTGCCCCCGCCAGGAATCCCCGTCAAGACGTAAGTGCCGTCCGACCTGGTGGTCCCTACCTTAATCGCCGCGCCGGACGCGTCGGTCAAGGTCATCGTCACGCCACCTATCCCCGTCGTCGTGCCGGCCTTGACCACCTTCCCGCTGACGGCAAACAGCTTGCGTTTAACCGAGAAGTGATGCCCGTAGACGTTCGCCGCCAGGCTCGCGTAACTTCGGCTCACAGGACTGTAGGAGTAGGCGTTGTTAAGCGCAGGCTCCACAGTGTAGGACAAACCAGCGGGCACTTTGTCGAAACGGTAAAAGCCCGTCACGCCCGTGTCCGATGTGGTAGTAGTAACGCTCCTGATGACCGCGCCCGAGCCGTTCTTGAGCAGAATAACGACGCCGTTCAGGCCGTCCGAGTTAAAGAGCGCCCGCCCGCTGATCTCATATAATTTTCGCGTGGCGGTAAAGTTGCGCCCCGCATGGTCGGCACTCAGGTTCGTGAACACTCGATTGGCGGGCGTGTAGGAGAAGACATGGCTCGCCAGAGGCTCCACCGTGTAGGCGTAGCCAGCGGGCACTCCGGTGAATGTGTAGCTGCCATCGGACTGAGTTGTCACCGTCACAGGCGTGAACCCGGAAGTCGTGCGTGTCAGCCGCACCTTCTGGTCGCTCAGCTCGGCGCTTCCCAACGACAGCTTGCCACTAATCGAGTAAGTCTTGCGCGTGGCGGCGATGAAGCCTTGCGCCGTCTGGTTTGACGTGAGCGGCGCGTAGTCCTTAACGGCAGGCCCGAAGCTGAAGATCGGGCTCACAGGCGTCACCGTGTAGTTAAGCCCTGCGGCAACTCCGGTGAACGAGTAGGAGCCTTTCGGGCCCGCCTCCGACGTGCTCGTGGTCACCGTCTTGATGACGGCCCCCGAACTGTTCCTCAACTGTAGAGCCACTCCGTCCAGCCCCATCTCGCCTAAGAGCACCCGACCCGAGACCACATAAGCCTTGCGCGCGGCGGTGAAGTTGCGCCCCGCCTGGTCGGCGAGCAGGTTTGTGATCGCGCGGCTGGCCGGCGAGTAGGAGTAAACGGGACCCTCCACCGGCCCTACCGTGTAGGTGTAGCCCACGGGCACGCCGTCGAAAGTGTAGCCGCCGTCGGCCTGCGTGGTGATTGTCCGCGGAGTGAAATCGGGGTTGGAACTCGTCAGCCGCATCTGCTGGTCGTCAAGCCCAGCGCTTCCCAACGACAGCTTGCCACTAATCGAGTAAGTCTTGCGCGTGGCGATGAAGTCTTGCGCCGTCCGGTCGCCAGCCGGGGTGGTTAAACTTCGCTCCGCTGGCTCGAAGGTGTAGAGCGAATTCGACGGCCTGACCGTGTAAACGCCGCTCGTCGGTAAACCGGAGAACCTATATTGCCCGTTGGCGTCCGTCTGTGTGGTGACGGACTGCGAGCCGCTTAAGGTCACGGCGAAACCCGACAGGGCCTGACCATTTTCGTCCGTGACCCGACCCTGAAGCGCGAAATTCGGTGTCGGCGAACTGCTCAGGTAGGCGTTAAGATTTGCGCGCGTGTCCTCGATACACGGCGCGTCGTCTTCGCACCGCACAAGCAGGTTCGACCAGTAGAAGTGACCCGCCGGGTCAGGCTCACGTCCGAGCAAGAGCTGGTACTGTTGGCGCACGTATTGCACCGGGTCTTCTTCAGCAGTGGCGGTGGTGATGGTTTTAGTCATCTGCGCTTGCGAATAGATGGTCGTGTAGACAGAGTTGATGACGTAGAGCCTGTCGGTCACGTTGCTGGCAACGATGCGGTTGGCGCCTTCCAAGCACTCAACCCTATCAAGGATGGCCGTCCCGACCTTGCGAAGCATGATCGCGGAGTAGGCTTTATGGCTCCAGGCGTAGCGCGATTTCTCTATCAGCACGCTCCGGGTGTCGTGAAGGTCGTTGCCATGCGTCCAAAAGTTGCTGACGTTCATGGTCAGGTCTGTGATGTAAATGAGATCAACTTTCGCGCTGATAGACGGGGACTGGTAGCGGTGGGGGAGGCTGTAGATGCCGACCCAGCCGCCTTCGTCGAGGAAAACATCGCGGACGATTACTTCCCTGCGGGGCGAATCATTCGTGACGGGGTAGGCGTTGGCAATATTAATCCACGAAATCGGAGAGACGGTCATCTTGCCATAAAATCCCGAGCCCTGGCCGTAATCCACGAAAGCGGAATTTATTACCTGAATGCCCTTCCAGTAAAAGTTCTGGATGATGGGCACATAATACCCGCTGTTGCCCGTGGACCCGAGGACCTTACTGTGCTCGAACTTGAGCACGCTTCTTATCGCCATGACGATTGATCCGCCGGAGACCTGAGTGCTCAGGCCATAAAACTCGCAGTGACTGATGACTGCCTCCTCGATATTGTTGACGACGAGAGTATTCTTGGCATCGGTCGTAACGCCCGGCGTACCGATGAACGCTATGTCTTTGATCAGAAACCTCTGAAGCCCGGTGACGCGCACCGCGTCATGCTCCGTGCCCGTCCTCGGGTAGAACTCCGACGACAAGTCCAACCCTTTGCTTATTTCGGCCCCCGAGGCTTTGGTGTTAACCGGCGTTGACGATTCAACACCCAGGATCGTGACGGAGGAGGCAAGTCCGGTGAAATTCTTAGAAACGGGCGTGAGGATCGCGTACGTGCCCTTCGGAACGATCAGCGTCCCGCCCCCGGCATCCGCCAAGGCATCCAGGGCGCGCTGTAGGGCCGGCCCGTCGTCCGTCGTTTTGTCCCCGACGGCGCCGAAGTCGGCGAGGTTAAGAGTGGCTTCGCCGCCCGCATGGGCCGTCAACGAGGTTCCTGCGAGAAGCAGTATGAGAGAAGCGACAAGAACTATTTTTGTACGCATCAGGATCACCTAAGAAGAAAGCGCGGACCGCTGAAAAATCCGGCGCCCGGCGGGAATTTCACAAGTGTCGAGATCAGCCGCCCTCAGTCTGGGTCAGTTATTTTTGGGTAAAGCTAATTACGGCGGGCTTGGGTTTTAGGCCCGCCGTAGTTTCAAGCCGCGAACCAGGGTGCACCTGGACTCAGAATGAGCGCGAGCAAAGCTGCTCGGTGGTGGCGTCATAGTATGGCATCGAGTGTCACGTCGTCCAGGAAAAACCAGGTGAATAGGCTCTGGTTCGTCCGACTCAAGAAGTAATAGCCATTAAGTCAACTGCCTTTCGCGCCGAATTACTTCGTTCGGGAAGCGGATGCCACGGGCGTTGGTGGACCAGAATCTCCGCCGGGCCGGGCCGGTTGTCGCCATCTAAACGCAACCAAATCACCACACGAACATCACCCCCACATCGGCAGGAGAAATCGTAAACTAGGTTTGGTTGCCCCAACCTTCACGGGCTTGTACTGCCTTCCTATCTTCGTGCGGAGAAAAGATCGCAATACAGGCATCTCCGAAAGCAGTTACCCCTCTGTCAGGAGATGTCGCGATGAAGTGTCTTAGACTCACCCGAACGGTCACTACCTCTGCTGAAGCATTAAGTCTGCGCGAAGTGGCCCGAGTAATCGCCGCAGTCGGCCGGAAAACCCAACCCGCGATTTTCGCACACGTTCAGCCCCACGCTCACGCCACCGCCAACCTGGCGAGAAGGTTCGCAGCCGCGTGCGGGTGCGATGGCCGGCGCGACATGCCGACGCTGGAAGAGCTGGAAGCCGGCGCTCATTTGCACGATGTCGGTAAATATTTCATCGCGCCATCGGTACTGTTGAAAACCGGCGAACTCGACACGGAAGAGCGCGCGGTCGTCTCGCTGCACTCTGCCTTCGGCGCGGCCGCACTGTCAAAACTCCCGGATGTGTCGGAGACCATCAGACTGACAGTGCTACACCACCACGAGCATTGGGACGGTTCGGGATATCCTGACGGAATGGTCGGGACCTCCATCCCACTGGCGGCCCGCATCGTTTCGGTAGTTGACGTTTACACCTCGCTGCGGTCCAGGCGCTCATACAAGCCGACTCTGACAAAGCCGGAGGCGCTCGACACACTCATGAAGATGGCGGGTCGTGAACTGGACCCTCGTCTAGTAGAAGATTTCCTACGCTTCGCCTGCGACAGAGACTGAGGATGAGCGTAACTCAGGTCAGTACCGCCTGCGGTAGCGGGCGGGGGAATGAGGGATGAGGGATGAAATAAAAGCTTTGTGTCTTTACTTCATCCCTCCAATGACTCGGACGCATCGTGCGGCTACTGAATCACGTCGAGCGTCACGTCGTCTATGTAGAAAAAGGTATAGATGAAGTCCTGATTTGCTTTTCCTGAAAAGAAGAGGCGCACCGTCTGCCCTTTGTAGGGCGAAAGGTCATAGACCTTTTTTTCGTACCAGTTGGTGATGTCCAGGTTCGAGAAAGCGGCGACGGTCCCCAGCACTTGCCCGTTGCTGTCCTGTATCTGGACTTCCATAGTGTCATTGACCTCAGCCGTGCCGCCCTCATAAGTGAACAGCCGCAGGTAAAACGTGAGTTCTACGGCGATGGCGTCGGCGGGAATCGTGGCCTCCTGGTAAAAGTACTCGTTGGGCGTCGGTATGTTGCCTCCGATGAAGGCCAGGTACTCGCCTGAACGCGCCTCCCCGTCAGTTGAACGGTAGATGACCTTACTCTCACCGCCGGGGTAGATGAACCAGGGGGCGCTGCCGAGCTCGAAGCCTGTGTTCCCCAGCAACTGCGACCGCGTGTTGACGACAGACAAATTCACGTTTCTCGTCTCCGTGCTCGCCGTCGCCGTCAACACGCCCGTCTGACTGGGCAGCGCGTAAGTCGTAGTGATCTGGAAAGTCTGGCTCAGGGAACCTGCGGGCACTGTGACGCTGGCGGGGATGGTCGTGGCCGGCAGATTGTCTGAGAGAGTCACGACCACGTCGCTGGCGAAGGTGCTTTCCAGAAAGACCGTGCCGGTCGCGCTGCTGCCGCCGACAATCGGGTTCGGGTTGACGGTGACTGACTGTATGCTCGCGGGCCTGACAATCAGCGCGGCGGTCTTCGTGACGCTGCCGCGAGTGGCCGTGACCGCGCCGGTCTGTTTGGCGTCTACCACCACGGTCTTAATCGTGAAAGTCGCGCTCACAGCGCCCGCCGCAATCGTGACGCTTGACGGCGTCGTGGTGGCCGCCAGATTGTCCGAGAGCGTGATGGTCGCGCCCGCCGCCGGGGCCGGGCCGTCTAGAGAAACTGTGCCAGTCACGTCGCTGCCGCCTGGGGCCGAAGCCGGATTGACTTTGACCAGGTTGAGGGCGGGCGGTCGAATCGTGAGCGAGGCCGTTTTGGTGACGGCTCCGCTTTTGGCCGTGACGGTGCCGCTTTGATTCGCGTCCACCCCGGACGACGTGACGGGGAAAGTCTTGCTCGTCGCCCCGGCCGGAATCGTGACCTGGGCCGGGAGCGTGGTCGCCGGGATGTTGTCGCTCAAATCCACCACGACGCCGCTCGGCGGGGCCGGCCCGTTCAGAGCCAGCGTCCCCGTGACTTTGGCCCCACCCGCCACGGAGGCGGGCAGGACTGTGAAGGACGCGAGGGTGACCGGGTCAACTTTGAGCGGCGCGCTCTTCGTCACCCCGCCGTAGCTCGCCGTCACGTTGCCGCTCTGGCTGGCCGTGACAGCGGCGGTCGTAATCGTGAAGGTCTTCGTCTTAGCGCCCGTGGGGACGATGACGCTCGGCGGCGTCGTGGCCGCCGGAATGTCGTCACCGAGTGCGACCTCCGTGCCCGAAGACGGGGCCGGGCCGTTCAGCGTCACAGTCGCCGTCACGTTGGCCCCGCCGCCGACCGTTGAACGGCTCAAGGTCAGAGACGTGACGGCCAGCGGCCCGACGGTCAGCGGGCTGGTCTTGTTGACTCCCCTGTAACTGGCCGTGAACGTGCCGGTCTGCGTCGTCGTGACCGCGGCGGTCTTAATCTGGAAAGAGACCTGCCTCTGGCCCGAAGAGATGTAGACGCTCGCGGGCATGGTGGTCGCCGCGAGGTTGTCGCTGAGCTTAATTTCGGCCCCGACCGTGGGGGCCGGCGCGTTCAAGACGACGGCGCAGTTGATCGTCCCGCCGCCGATAATCGAGGGCGGGTTGACCACGAGCCTGTCCAGGTTGGTCGTGAAAGCGACGTTCACGTCGAGCGACGCGGGCGACGTAGCTCGTCTTGCCCACGACTGTAATCTTGATGCCGTTGCGCGTGTCGGTGAAGGATTTGCCGACGGCGAGCGGCGAGTCGTCCGCGCCCTCGGCGGTCTTCGGCGTCATGTCGAGCAGGTTGCTCTTGTCGTTCTGCCCGTAGCCCCAGTAGACGACGGCCCCGCCCGCTACCGCGGGGTATTCCGCAATCGCCTGGCGAAACTCCACCCAGTAGTAAGTGTTCCAGTCTCTCTGGATTTTTAAGGCGCGGCGGCCCGTGGAAGAGATGAAGTCGTGTGGTTGCAGGCGGTAGGTCCCGGCGGCCGTCACGTTCTGCACGCCCGTGTTCGGCAGCCACCCCATCAGGTTTTTATACCAGGTGCTGAAGTGATGAGTGCCGGTCGTGCGCCCGCCGCCCATCGCGTCGAAAGGGTTGGCGTACTCCTGGCTCGCGCCCTGGCCGATGACGCTGCCGTCCGTGGTCTTCCAGAGGTTCGCGTGGTTGAGTCCGTAGTTATGGCCCAGTTCGTGGCCCGTCTCGCGGATGGTGAAGTAGCCGTTGAGCCAACTGCCCTTCCCGCCGATGTAGCCGAGGCCCGCCCACGTGAAGGCTTCGATTCTCTTGAAGACGATGATGTCCAGGTTGAAATTGTTCGTCTCGTAGCCGGCGGCGCGGGCGGCCGCGCGGGCGTCGTCCATCAACTGAAAGGGGTCGGCCGCGTCGCCGTACCTCCTGGCGGTCTGCGGCATCCTGATGACCTTGGTCACAGTCCCCGCGATGGAAGTCTTGTTGTAGGAGTTGGCCTTGTAAAAATTGTTGACCTCCGTGTTCAGAAGAGACTGCGCGTTGGCTGTGGTCAGCGTCGTCCCGTTCGCGTCCACCGGCTCGCCCGGCGCGTCCGAAAAGTCAATTCGAATCATGAGCACGGTCTTAGGCCCCTGCGTCCAGGCCGCCGCTGAAGTCCCCGTGCTCGCTTCGGCCTGCGGCTCCTGTGCGTCCAGGCCCTCGGCCGCGCTGCCGGGTTCCTTCGCTTTCCCCGCGCCGCCAGGGCCGATGGTCAGCTCACGCTTCTTCAACTCCTCCTCGAATCGGTCCAACTGCTCGCGCGTCTCGAAGTGCAGCACGCGCCCTCCGACTTCCGCGTCAATCCCCTGCCCGACTGAGGCGGCGCTCCTCTCTTCATCATCCAGAACTCTGACGGGGCTCTCAGCCAGCGCAATCGCGTCGCCCATCACCACGCCCCTGAGCGGGATGTTGAGCTTCGTCGTCATCCCAAGCTTCCGGCCGTAGACCTGCGCGCGGTAAGTCTTCCCGCCGAGCTCAACTTTGCGCTCGGTGCGCGAGCGCACAAACTCATTCGTCCGTGGATCAATGTCGTCGTAGACCAGGACCAGGTAATCGCCGTAGCCGCTGACTTCCTGCTCGACCTCGCGCCGAATCACCTCCGGCATTTTCTCCCTGACGCGAGCCGGCACGGCCTGCTCGACGGCGCTCCGCGGGTCGTCCTCGATAAGCCGGGCCATCACCACGCGCCGCTGCTTTGCCAACTCCCTCCCGGTCTGCTCTGAGGCCGCGACGGTGCCGCCGAGTTTGAACTGCTCGGCCCACTGCCTGAACTCTTCGAGGACGGGCGATTGCGCCAGGGGGCTGCGGCTTTCCTGCGGCCGTCGCGCTTCCGATTGACTGGATTCCTGCTGCGGGGGCGGGGTTGATTGATTTGCCGAGTGGGTAGGCCGCGCGAGCAGCCCGACGAAGAGGGACGTAGCCAGGACGAATGCGGCGGCGAGAGACCCGTGGCGATTCGGACGAGGCGCGGGACAGAGCATGTGTCTCCTCGCTGGAACACAGCGGCAAGAAGAGAGGCTGTCGGGGACGATTCTGCTTTGAGGGCGCGCGAGCGGCCGTCGGGCCGGCGCACCGTTGGGCACGAACTAACGGCGCGGGGAGACGTTGGGTCTTTAAGAAGGGAGCGCCGTAGGTTTCAGGCGAAACTTAATTCGCCTGCGACGCGAAGTCAAGAAAATCCGGGAGATGTAACAGGAAAACAACATCTCCCCGAGGCGCTTACGGATTTTTGGAAGGTTTCCGAGAACTCGTATTTAAGGAAGACTCTGAGGCCGCGAGTGGCGTGAGGCGGGCGGGCCGCGTACTCGTCAACTGAAGATGGCGTCCTGTGCGCGGAACTCGCTCGCGCTCTGGCCGGTCAGCTCCTTGAAGCTGCGCGAGAAGTAATGGCAGTCGGAGAAGCCCACGCGCTCGGCCACCTCTTTGACGCTGTAGTGTTGCGAGGCGAGCATGCGCTTGGCCTCTTCGATGCGCGTGTGGCGCAGGAGTTGGCGAAAGCTGATTCCGACTTTCCGGTTGAGGACGCGCGAAAGATAGATGGGCGAGATCGGCAGTTCCTCTGCCACCTGTGCCAGATTCAGTTCCGGGTCCGGGTACTTCTCCGCGATGACGCGCACCACGCGGCGCACGAGGTCGTAGCTCGAAGCCTTGTGCGCGTGCTCGCACGGCCTGAACGGCAGGAAGGGGCGCAGGGCGCTGACGATCTCCAAATCGCTCTGGCCCGTGCGGTCGCTCAGGATGAACTCGCCGCAGAAGCTATCGCCGCCGCCCATGTTCTCGACGGCACGGCGGATGATGAGCACAGGGACTTCGGGGTAGATGCGGCGCAACTGGCTGATGAAGAGGCGGCGGACGGGATAGCGCGCCAGCCCTATGACGATCAGGTCAACTTTGTTGTCCGCGTCCGAGATGCGCGCGTTGTCGCTCGCCGTGATGGTCGTGAAGCGTGAGGGCAGCGCGTCGCTCAACGCGGCGAGCACGTGCTCGCAGCAGTCCACGGCCACGATTTGAAAGGTCGTTTGTGTCATGGGTCTTATGCTCTCCGAAGTCTTGGTTTGGGGAGGCACGAGGAACCAAAGCGGGCTCGAAAAATTATTCGCCCGCCCTGGCCCCGGACTTCAGACTCTCCGCACCCGGTTTGTTATTCGGTTTAGAGATTTGACGAAGAATGAAAACGGCGAACTCAGGGTCCGTGTGCGCAGGCACACGCTCCACGTTCCCGATAGGTGTGGCGACCTGTTTCAATCTCATGGGCAGACGGACAGGGCTGCCATCGTACGTCCCGGCGGCTACCGCGCCGCCGAAGAAGTTCTGCACGTCGCGCACTTCATAGCTCGCGCCCTTCGGCAGAATTGTGCCAAGGTCTACGGCGACCTCGTCGCGCAGCTCCCAGTTATAAACGACTATGTTGGCCCGGCCCGCCTCGTACCTGTTCGGGCGCAGGAAGACGGCGACGCCTTCGGGCCGCAGGCTGTCGCTCTGGACGAACTGGCTGTGCGCGTCCAGGCGGGTCGTCTCGCGCCAGCGCGAGAAGTCGTAAGCGTCCTCGCCCCGGACGAACGAGAGGCCGCGCCGCTGTCCGCTGAAGTAGGTGTTGAAGTCCCAGCGATAGGCATCGGCCGTCACGCCTCGCGGCATTTCCAGATTAAGACCTTCGCTCTGCGAATAGATCGTGTTACCCAGGAACTCCACGGACTGCCACCACCAGAGGCGCAGGGGCCGGCTGCTCACGACGTAGTTGTCCAGGATTTTAACGTCGCGGTTATTCCTGTCCTCGTAGCCGAGGCGGATGCCGTTATTCTTTGCGGCGGCGTTTCCGGGGGAGTTGTAGACGTAGTTGTTCTTCAGGACGATGCGCTCGGCCGCGACGCCCTGGACTCCGCCCACCTGAATGTTCCCGGTCGTCTGGTCGTCCGCGGTGAGCGCGCCGTTGTTGAAGCTGACGTTGCCTTCTATGTGAAGACCTTTCTGCGCGCTCTTAGGCGAGTCGGAATGGGCCAGAATGCCGTAGCCGCCCTGCGCGAAGAGGATGTTGTCGGTGATGTATTTTGTGCCAACGCTGTTCCCGACGTAGAGGCCGTGCTCGCGCTTGTTGTTGCCGTTGTAGAAGAAGAGGCAGCCCGTTATCTCCGTCCCGTCCTGCTTGTCCCAGATGCCGTGGCCGTTGTCGTGGAAGACCATGTTGATGAACTTGACGCCCGCGGCGTACACGTCCGCGCCCGAGCCGCGCCAGGGCTCGTCCTTGCCCTCGTAAGGACTCTTGCGGCTGCGGTCCTTATCTGAGTTCGTCACCTCTATGCCCCAGAACCAGACGTGCGCGCCTTTGACTTTCAGCGCAGGCTGCTTGGATTCGCCGGAGCCCGCGCGGTCAATAATCACGCGCTCGTTCGGGAGCGCGCGGACGATGACGGGTGCGCTCGACGCACCTTCGAGAGTGCTGGTGAAAGCGCCTGTGTAGCGTCCGCCGCCAAGCCAGACGGTGTCGCCCGGCTTGATCTCTTTGCGTGCCGAGAGGGCGCTCGCCAAATCCCAGGGCGAGTCCTTTGTGCCGCGACCTTTGGCGCTGCCGTCCACGGCCACGTACCAGCCGGGCCGCTCGGGCGGCAGAAGCGTCAGATGGTTTGTCTCTGCGCCAGACGCGTAAGAGGCGGAAAGATTAGCGGTCGTCTGCGCCGTCACGCGCTCCGTCTTGATGTCGAAGCTCGCGCTACGTTGGCCCGCAGGGATGGTGATGCTCTTCGGCGCGTGCGCGATTGAAGAGCCTTCGGTCGAGAGATTGATGACGGCCCCGCCCGTCTCGGCCGGGTATCTCAAAGTGATCGTCGCGACCGAAGAGTTGCCGCCCACGGTCGCCGCGGGGCTGACGGTCAGGCTCGTGATGGCCTGCGCCCCCGGAACCGCCGCCAGATTCCGAGCTTCCCCGCCGCGCACGGATTGCTCACTTCCCGACGGCGCCGACGCCGCGGAAATGAAAGACAAGGAGCGCGGCCACGACCGGCACGGGCAGCGCGAGGACGAGAATTAACGGCCTGAGCTTTTTCATGAGCCGGCCCTGACGGACTGCGGGTTGAAAGGTGGCCTTCAAGCTCTTCTTTGCGCCTTTGGTTTTCTCTTTGCGCCTTTGCGCGAACCGTTTGTTTCTCGCAAAGGCGCAAAGTTAAGACGTAAGGCGCAAAGGTTGAGTCATTGATTATCTTGACGCCTGAGATTGATAGCCGAATCAGCAATCCGAAATCCGCCTGCAATATCGTTCAATCGCCCGCCTGGTAAGCGGGCTGCGTCTCCCGCGCGGGCGTCAACATCTCTGTGAGCCTGCGCTCAAGACGCGCGGCCCAGGCCGAGCGCGAGTAGTGCTCTTCGACGTAGCGGCGGCCGACTTTGCCCATCTCGGCGCGGCGCGCGGGGTCGCGGTAGAGCGCCAGGATGGCGTCGGCGGTCGCGCGCGCGTCTCCCGGCGGGACGACTATCCCTCCGCCCGATTCATCGAGCACGCGCGCGCTCTCGCCCGAGAGCGCGCCCACGACCGCCTTCTCGCACGCCAGGTACTCGAAGACTTTCACGGAGACGACCTTCTTCGGGTACGGCTCGGGGCGGACTGCGGCGAAGCACAAATCGGCGCGCGCCAGCAGGTGCGGAATCTCTTTCACGCCGCGCTCGTCGCCGAAGATGACGTTGTCCAGCCCCTTCGCCCTGGCCTCTTCCACGAGCGCGTCGCGCCGCGCGCCGTTGCCGAGCAGGAAGAAGACTATCTCCTTGTGATCTTTCAAGAGCGAGGCCGCTTCGAGCAGAACTTCCAGGCTGTGCTTGATGCCGAAGAGTCCCGAATACATCACGACGAAGCGATTCCCGAACGGGTACTGTGCCGAAAGCTCGTTCTGCGGAGGCAGCGGGCGGAACAGTTCGAGGTCCGCGCCGTTCGGCAGGAAGAAAGTTTTGGCGCGGTCGCCGCCGCGCTCGACCACAGTGTCTACGATGGCGTCGGTCGTCGCCGCGACGCAGTCCGCCTCGCGGTAGGCCCAGCGGGCGATGGCGCGTGTGACGCGCGCCGCCGCGGAGTTTTCGCCGAAGCCGCCGTAGGTCACAAGCTCGTCGGGCCACAGGTCGCGCACATCGAGGACGAGCTTCGCGCCGCGCAGCTTCGCCAGGAGAATGGCCGGGACGACAGTGAAGATGGGCGGCGAGGTGACGAACACCACGTCGAGCTTTCCCGCGCGGCGGCCGCTGCGGAGCGCGGCCGGGATGAAGCCCAGGTAGCTTCGCAACTGGGCCAGCTTCGACTGGTTGCGCGGCGTCGTGAAATAGTTCGTGCGCAACACCGTGTAGCCGTCCACCTCTTCACGCATGACGCGCTTCCCACGATACTCCGGGAAGACCTCGCCTCGCGGGTAATTCGGCATCCCCGTTGCGACCATCACCTCATGCCCCGCCGCCACGAACTGGCGCACCATCGGGTACAGGCGATTCGCCGCCGCCCCCATCTCGGGCGGGAAGATTTGTGCTACGAAAAGAATTCGCATAACTTCAGTAATCAGTAATTAGTAATCAGTAGTCAGTGAACAGAAAAACAGTCCGTCGCCTGTTTTAAGCTGATTACTGATTACTGATTACTGACTACTTCTCTTAACATGCTCCGCTCTTGCGCGCGACGGCGACGATGGTCAGGAGGATGAGCCGCAGGTCGAGCGCGAGCGAGCGGTGGTCTATGTAGTGCATGTCCATCGTCACGCGCTGCGGGTAGGTCGTGTCCGAGCGCCCGCAGACCTGCCACAGCCCGCTCAAGCCGGGCTTGACCGTCAGCAGCTTGTTTCCGTAGATGGAATACTTGCCTAGCTCCGGGCGGACGATGGGGCGCGGGCCGATGAGACTCATCCCGCCGACGAGGACGTGCCAGAGCTGCGGCAGCTCGTCCAGGCTCGTCTTCCTGAGGAGCTTCCCGACGCGCGTGATGCGCGGGTCGTCCTTGATCTTGAAGTCCTGCTCGAACTTGTGCCGCAGAAGGTCGTCGCGCTTCAACTGCTCTTCGGCGTCCACGACCATCGTGCGGAACTTGAGACAGCCGAACTCGCGCCCGCCTCGCCCGAGCCGCTTGTGCCGGAAGAAGATTGGCCCACGGCTGGTCGCTTTGATGAGCAGCGCGACGACGACGAAGACCGGAAACGTCAGCAGGAGCAGCGTGGCCGAGACCGTCACGTCAACCCCGCGCTTGGTCGCGCGGTAGAGGACGCGCTGGCCCGCGGGCCGCGACGCGTAGAGGCTGCGGCGGCCGAGCACACGCTCGACGGCCGTGTCGGGTAAGATTGAAAGATCGTAGTCCTGCGCCGCGAACTCCCTGTGAAACGGGAGCAGGCCGGCGTCCAGGAGCGGTGACTGGGCGGATGCGAGTGCCGCCGCCTCATCGCCGAACTCCGCGTTCGGCATCTGGGCAGGGGTCTCCTCGACTATGATAGGATTTGGTTGCATTGACTTTCTTCCCCGAGAAGGTTGGAGGGTTGATGTAAAGACCGGGGACGCGCTGGCGGGCGTGTCCCCGGCCTACACTCAGTTGACAGGCGTGGCCGGTAGAACTAAACCGCGAGTGGGGAGCAAGATTCCGGGCTCCACTCGCGGTCGATTTTTGACGGCCTCTCCCGTCACTTCTTACTGCGACTGAGATCTACACCAGCCGCCGGTCAAGCGTTACACTTCACCGGCGGTTGAAATTTTGGAAAGCTCTCCTTTCAGAGCTGAAGCTAAAAAAAGAAGGGCGCACGCCATGGCACGCACTTCTTGATGACCCGAGCCGCACGGGGTCGCTAAGGCGCGGAAGAGGCAACCAATCTACCTCCCGGCCTGCGATACTCTGCTCATCAGTTGAGTGTTCTCTGACACCCTTTGGTTCGCCAGGACCGTCCTGTAAATATCAATCACCCTGGCCGTGATTAGATTTTCGTCCAGATGCGCGACGGCCTCGCGGCCGTTGACGCGCCCTCCCCTTGTCAAAACTTTGCGGAGCGCGGCGGCGATGGTTTCGGGTCGCTCGTCCGCGCAAAGCTCGCAGCCTTCGATCCCGCTTAGCCTCTCTTCCACATCGCCCACCGGCACGGAAACCACCGGCAGGTCGCAGGCCAGCGCCTCCTTGACGACGTTGGGCGAGCCTTCCTGCATCGAGGTGAAGACGAGCGAATCGCAGGCGCTCATGTAGAGAGGAATGTCCGTGTGCGGGACGCTGCCAGGCGACGACGAGACGCGCAGGAGTCGTCTCGTTCAATATCTCGACGGCGCGCTTCGCCAGCCAGTATCTCTTTCGTCCCTGGCTCGGCCGCCCGACGAAGAGAATCAAACGCTCGTCGGCGGGCAGTTCCAGACGGCGGCGCGCTTCGTCTCGCGCCGTGGGCGCGAACAACTGGAAATCAATCCCCGAAGGGATGACGTGCGCGTCCGTGCCGGGCGGAAGATTTTGCTTCATGTGCTCGGAGACGACGATGCGCGCGTCCGCGCGCCGGGCCACAATCCGGCTCACCTTTTTTTGAATCCCGCTCAGGAGCGTGTAGCGCCCGTCGCGGTCGCCGACGATGCCCAGGAGGTCGCTGCCCCTGAAGGTGACCACGAGCGGGAGGCGTTTCGGGAGCGCCACTATCCCGCTCTGCCCGAACTGCGCGTGAATGAGGTCGTACTCGTCGCGCCTCAGTTTCAGTTGCAGCCGCGCCCAGGCCCGCGCGTAGTTGAAAGGGTTCTTGGCGCTGTAGAAGGTGAAGACTTCCACGTCAACGCCCGCGGCGCGCAGGAAATCGGCCTGGCGCTTGACGAAGTGCGCCGTCTTGGATTGTTTTGGCCCGGGCCACTCGCACGTGACCATCAAAACGCGAATCGGCTTATCCATTAACGGTTCCCTGTTCGACGACCGCCGGGCCGGATGAACCGGCCGCAGTCTCTATATGCGTGGCGGAACGTCTGCGGGGCCACGGGACCGCGTGCCACAGCGCGGCACGCACAAACGGCATCGGATCATCCCAGGCCAGCACGCGCTTCGCTTCGCAACTGAGCGCCCAGAGCAACCAGCGTGTGAGCGGAACGCCCCACTGGCGAGCCGCCCGCGCGTCCTGCCACGGACGACACCAGCGGACTCCGGGCCGTGCGTTCGTGATTGTGGGCCGCGCGAGCCCCGTTGCGTCCGCGTAGACCAGGGCCGGCAAATTCACTCCGGCCAGCGCGCCCAGGTGATGCCAGAGACTGAAGCGCGGATTGACTTCCAGGAGAAGCAAACGACCATCCGGCGCGCGTTTGAAATCGAACTTCGCCACCCCGCGCAAGTTCAGCCGCTTGACTAACTCGCGCCCCAGTTCCATCACGTCAGCCTCGTCCGTAATCACCAGCGCGCAGCTATCGCCGTACTCACGCGGGTAGGTGCGAATCTTCCGCCCACTGAACTCGCCGGCCGTTTCGCCCCGCTCGTCCACGTAAACGTGATAGCTCTCGATTAGAGTCTCCGGGCCGGGAATCAATTCCTGGGCCAGGAAATCAACGCCCGAGGCGGCCAGCCGCGGCCAGAGCCGGCGCAGCTCGTCCGGCGTCTCGACGCGCATCGCCTTGCCCGCCTTGGCGACCGTCTTCCAAATGCGCGGGCGGCGAACCAGCGGCTTGACGATGACGGGGAAGCTCAAGTCCAAAGCGGACGCGCTCAGGGCTTCGGACGGCTGAAGATGACGCGCCGCCGGGACAGGCAAAGCCAGCCGCTTTGCCAACTCCTGAAACCGCGCCTTGTCTACCAGGTCTTCGACGAGAGCCGCATCGGCGATGACAAAGCGGAAGAACTGTCTTAAACGCTCGCGGTGGCGAGAGATGACGAGCAAGTCCCCATCCGACTCGTAAAACAGGACCGGGGGCTCGCGCTCTGCGGAACCGAAGCGCACCAGCGTCTCGACCAATTCTTCCTCTTGCTCCCAGGCGTCGGCCCAGTTGAGGGCCGTGCGAGTAAAGCGCGAGTAGCGAGGGGCCGCGCCAGGACGCGCCATGACGGCGCAGGAGACTCCGGCCAGCCCGAGCGGGCGCACCAGGTCCATATCCCCAAGGACGCAGGCGATGGTCTTAGTTGAAGCCATGAGTTGCTTTCGTCTCTCTAACCACTGGCAATCAATTCAGTCCTCTATACCGCGCCAGCCACCTGCCACGTAGCCGGTAGCTATTAATCACGTCGCTGGCGAGGCGCTGCTTGGTGGCTGAGAGCGCAGGGTCGGAGCCGGCCGCGCCGTCGTTCTCCATCAGCACGCCTTCCTGCAAATAGAGTCGCGCCGCCTCCTGGAACAGGTAATGGCCGAGCCCTGAGTATTCGAACAGCGTGCGGCTCAACACCGCGGCCCAGTAGCTTTCCGACAGCCGGCAGGTAATCAGGAACCCGCACAGCTTCCGCACACGGCGCGGGGCCTCGGACGCCCTCTCGCAGACGGGAATCGTGGCCCGGAACACTCTCACTAAATCTTTGTCGTCGGGATGAAGGCCGGCGAGCGAGATGATCGCCTCCGACTCCTGGAATCGTTCAGCCTTAAAACCCTTGCGATACTCAAAGTCCGCGTACCACTGGCTGTTCAAAGCGAGCAGGTCGTCCGCTTGCTCCAATCCTTCTTCAACGACGATGCCGCGCGCACTGAGCCTGCGGACATTGTTGCGATAAGATTTGACTCGCTGGCCCGGCAGTGTCGCCAGGAACTCCGTCTTGCAGATGAACTCCGGGTAGCGGTTCGGGCGGTGAGGCATCGAAGGGACCGCCAGGAAGTCCGTCAGCTTGCCGCCTCGGCCGATAAGCTCAAGCACGGCCTTCATGAACGTCTGCCGGTCGTCGGTCAGCGGCAGTACCAGGTGGCGCTTGTTGTTCGTCACCAGCAAAAATTCCGGGCGCTCTTCCGCGTAGAAGCCTGCGCAGCACCTACTGTAAAGCAGCGGGAAAGAGAGCTGTGCGAAGTTCATCCCGAACGAGTCCAGGTTCCTGTAGATCGAACTCTTGTGCTTTTTGAAAAGGCGCAGGAACTCTGCGGGGCCGTGCGCGTCCGGCCGCCTACCTGATTTCAGGAAAGGGATGATGGAAATCTTCGTCATCTTTGTCCCTGAGGGGTCGAAAACATGACCGTGCCTGCTTCCGTGGGCGGCACCGCAGCCTGCCCAAAGCTCTCACGCTTATCCACTGCGGGGATGTTTGATTTCTGAAAAGAGAGTGGAGCGTTCGCATCCCCCGCGGTTTCGCCGCCTGCGAACAGGCCCGCCATCCGCTGCCGCATCCTCCGGCCTCTGAAAGCCTGTTGCCAGCGGTAGCCGCGCTCGGCCAGCATGCGGATCATCAAAAGCCAGCGGTAGCGGCTGCGAACCCAGCGGTACTTGCTGATTTCCAGCTCGGCCCCGAACTTCGCCTTGAAATCGCCGCGCCCCATGAAGTCAATCCGGTCGCAGCCCATCTCCATCGCCCGCTTCATCACCGTCCAGGTCATCAACTCTGTCGGCCTGTACCAGCGATACTGCGTGCGGTGCGCCCACATCCAGAGCAGCAGCTCTTTGTCTTCGACCGTGAAAGTTCCAGTGGCGATGCACGGGCCGCCGTCGGGCAGGTAGACGGAGACGGCCAGCAGATTGCCCGCCGCCTTCATGTGGCGGAAAAACTCCAGAGCGCGCTTCTTGCTAAACGGAATGACGTTGCCGCCGCGCGTGTAGACCTCCACGAGTTGATCGTAGTGTTCCTCGATAAAGCTCTCGTCTTCCTCGAACTTGACGGTCAGTCCGAGCTTGACGGCGCGGCGCACGTTACGCCGGGCGCTCTCTTTGAGCCCCTTCATCGTGCGCGCTTCGTCGCCGGGGAACATCTGCGCGCGGAAAGTCGCCGCGGGCTTACTCTCGAAGCCCAGCTTGCCCATCACCTCGTGTTCGAGCCCGTCAGTCAAAAGCTCTATGTGGTGAACGCCATAATGTTTTTCCAGGTACTTGACGAGCGGGGGAATCATCTCGCGCGTGGAGAGACGGCTGCGGTCGTACACAGGCCCCATGCTCAGGGTTTGCCAGCCTGGGAGCGGCGACCCGAAAAGGCGCAGCGGACCCATGTTGACCAAAAACCCCGGCAGGCAGCCGACGAGTTGTCCGTCCTTCTCGAACACCAGATACAGAGGCTTGCCCTTGACGCACGCCTCAAGTGAGCGCATCCAGCCGAGTTTGTGTACGACACGATAGTTACCAAGGCTTGCGACCAGCTCGTCCCAACGGAGCAGTTCCTGGGGGCCGGCCTCTCGAATTACAACGTCTGTCTTCATGGGGGGAGTTTCAAACCTCTTATGTTGATTGATGTCGCTCACCGCACTGGTGAGTTTCAGTTGCGCGTCCCTTCGCTCGCCCGTTCGCCGCGAGGTGTGACTGGAACGCCGCTGACTTCGCCATGCGAGGAAATCCCTGAAACCGCCGATCCATTCTCCAACGGCCGGCAACGGGTCGCTCGCGCGCAAGACTTCGAGACGCGTCCCGGCCGGTTGCGGCCCCAACAACTCCTTGATGCCTTGCAGCGTCGTGGGATACTTGCCCGGATACCCTTGCGGCGCTCCGCGCATAATCCTCAAGAAACGCTTAATGTCACCCAGAAGCCAGCGCAGCACGACCCCTTCGGCGTACTCGTTTGCATGTTCGGCCTTCTGGTTTTTAAGAATGGACACCCACAGCAGGGGGAAATTTACCCCGGCGTCAATTCCGAGTTGGAGCGAGCCCCAAAACCTTCCGTTGACTTCCATCAGGCACGGCGCGCTCACGCCATCGTCCTTAAACTCGACCATCGCCGGGCCGTGCCACGCGAGTTCCGCGAGAAGGCGCTCGGCGGGTTCGCGCAGGCGCGGCTCAAGCCGGATTGAGCGGCGCAGGCTGCTGCTCGCGCCTGACGGGCGCGTTTCCCGTAGCCTCTCGTGGGCGAACCAGGCGACCACCCGCCCGCGGTCGCACAGCGCGAACACTCCTTTGCCCGTTCCCCGGACGAATCCCTGTATGAGCGGCCAGACTTCGCCCTGCCTGCGCGCCTCGACGGCTTCGGCCAACTCGTCGCGACAACTCACATAGCCTGGAGCCCGGCCAGGCGAAAAGCTCGCGCCGTCCCAGCCGCTGCTCTGCCGCGCTTTGACGACCACGGGGTAGCCCAACTCGTCTGCGGCCGCGAAGCACTCCACGAGTGAGCGCGGGTACAACGTCGGAGGAACGTTGAGACCACAGTCCTTCGCGCTGACGATGGTCTCGCCCTTATCGAAAGCGCGACGCAACACTTCATCCGGCTCACAGCCGAGACCTATCCCGGCGGCTTCCCACTCGCCGCGTTCGGCGTTCAAGAGCAGACACGACCGTTCCGTCAAAGGAAGGACCAGACCTGCGCGCTGCTCGCGCGCCCACTCGCGCAGCGCCGAGAAAGCCTCGACGCTCTCCGACTTGAGTTGGAAGCTCCCGCGGCAGTAGCGCGACCAACGACCCAGCGGGAAACGATAGTGGCTGGCGACCAGCACGTCGTACCCGGCCCGGCCCAGCGACCGCACGCAAGCGAGCGCCTGGTTGGTCTGCCCATCCAGAATGAGTATGCGATTTGTGTCCGTCATGCTTCCGGCGTCGTCCGCAGAGGTGCGGCCTCCCGTGAGAAGTTAAAGCGGCGGTAAAGTTTCAAAGAGAGGGCCAGCCATAAACCGCCGAGGACGTATGAGCCCGGCATGTCGCTCGGCCAGTGCTCGCCCAGATAAACGCGCGCCAGGCCGACGAGCGCCACGAGTAACACTGTCACCGAGAGCACGAGGCGGCGCGTGAGTGACCCGCGCGCCAGACGCTCACGCGCGATGAAAAAGAGAAACCCGAAAAAGCAGACGTAAAAGACCACGTGGCCGGAAGGAAAGCTCGCGTTATCCCACTCGTGAAAGACCGCGACCACGTCGGCAGTTGGGCGCGGGTACGCAATCAAGCCTTTGAGTTGCAAGCTCAGGAACCAACCGCCCAGCCCGCTCCACGTCAGCCAGACGGCCTCGCCCCGGCGGCCACATGCCAGTAACGCAACGGCCACGACAAACGCGAACTTGGGCACGTTGCCGAAGCCGGAGACGGCCAGCATGAAAGCCTGTAGACCGGGCAGGCGAATGGATTGCACGGCGCGCGTTATCGCTACATTCCAACTGACGGGAATCAGAAAAGGCGACACCAGTGCGAGCGCCACCAACATCGCGGCGGCAATCGCGTAGAGCCACGTCGCGTGCCGCGCGGGACGCAAGAGCACTACAGCGCGCCGGTCTGTTTCTATCAGCATGGCGTCGTTATCAGTCATGACGATTCATCCGGCGCGGCCCACGAGTCTGAGGTGGTCTGTCAGACGGTACGGGGCCAGAGCGCCGCTGGCCTTAGCTTTGACAACTCCCGGCGCGTCGAGCCCGTAAGCCTCGATTCGCGGAAGGCGAAAGAGGTCGGTCTCGGCCTGTGCCAATCCCAGATCGGTCGTCACGGCCAATTCGTAGCCCACCCCGCGCACAGCTTCCACGTATTCGGGCGACACGTCTTTCAGCCTCGTGCTGCCGTAAGGGTAGGAGTAAGCGCGCGCGACCGTTTCGCCCAGACGCCCGCGCAGGGTAGCGCGCGACGCCTCGGCCTCTTCCCTCATCTCGGACGGCGTGAGCTGGCTTCCACGCAGATGCTTCACCCCGTGCGCGCCTACGTGGACGAGGCCCGAGGCTACGCACGATTCGAGTTCGTCCCACGTCATCGCGCGCCACGCGTCGGCGCGCGCGCGCGCCCTGTTCTTCTGCGACCACTTGTCGAACGGCATCGGCTCCACTTCGCCTATCAGGCTCGTCACGACGAACGCCGTGGCCGGGGCATCGTAGCGTTTCAGGATCGGCAGCGCGTGTTCGTAAAAGGAGGCGTACCCGTCGTCGAACGTCAGGCAGACGAGCGGCTTTGAGGCGTCCGACTGAGTCGCGAGCCTGCGCGGCAGTTCGAGCAGCGGCACGAACTCCGCGACATCCGCCAGCGCACGAATCTGGCGCTCGAACAACTCGGGCGTGACGTTCCAGTCGTCAACCTGCGGGTCCACGAACCCTAAGTCTGCGATGCGGTGGTAGTAAAAGATGCAGGCGCGCGGGCGAGCGTCGTGCGCGCCGAACGCTTTCGCCACGACAGCGCCCCAGCCCGCCGTCTGCTTAACCGCACGCTTCAGAGTGTTACGCCCGATCATTAATTGACAGACTTTCTGGCGACGGCCGCCGCCGCGACGAGCGGCGCAACAAAGAGCCGGCTGAGCGATTTCCAGTTGCCGGAAAGCGCGGCCGAGCGGAACATGTTGAGGTAAACCTTGCGCGCGACCCTCAGGTGCGGGAAACGATATGCGCCGCCCGCGAACTCGACTCTCCCCCACCCGTTCCTCACCAGAGCTTTCTTTTCATCTTCCGTCAGCAACTCGCGCCCGAAGACCTCGCTGTGAATCTGGTTGACGTAAGTCAGATAGCAACTGAGGCCCGGAAACGCGCCGAACTTACGGGCCGTCCGCAGGACGTAATCCCAATCGAGCGTGCCTCGCTTGAGCGTTGCGACGGTATTGACAACGGGGGCCAGGCGGATGCTGCTGCGGCCGTAGACTCGCTGCGTCGCCTCTACGACCAACAGGTCTTCGGGCGAGGGGACGTTGAATTCCGTCCCTTCGATGGAGACGCGCCGCGCGTTCTTGATGAGCACGGAGACGAAGGAGTCGTGCTCGCCGTAGGCCCACATGCGGCCGTGATGAATGTCCAGCTTCGCCTTCGAGCCGCGCAAGCTGTAGCAACGCGCCGCTGCCAGCCGGTCAGTCAAACTCCTCTTGTGCGCGACGACGCTCAAGCCTTTGAGGACGAGCGCGTCCACAGCGGCCGAGCGGCCGAGGACGTACAGGTCAACGTCGTCGCCCATGTCCGGGTAGTGGTGAAAAGCCTTCGCCAGGATGAACGGGACGCCACTCTCCCGGCACGCGCGGCTGACGTGCCGCATGAGTTCCAGCTTCACCACATTCAATCGCCGCTCATCCTCTACGGCCGCGACGAAAGATTCCGAAGGATGCTCCCCCGCGCTTTGCAGCCGCGATGCGACGCGGACGAGCACGACGTTGCGCTGGCTGATGCGCGCGAGGTCGTCCCAGCCGACAGCGTCCGGCAAGCGGGGCGGCTCGTCCGTGTCCAGGAGCAGCCTGAGAATAAAAGCCGCGCACGTTTTGTCATTCATCGTCACGCGGTCATCCTCTCCAACACTATCTGCTCAAGCCGGCTGCGCGTGGCAGTCAGGTCGTCGCCGCCGGCGAGCACCACGGCCGCGCGGTTCTTCGGGAACAACTCCTGATACGAGAGCCGGCGACGGCTGAGATAATCCACCGAGTGCTCACCCTTGCGCGCGAAAGCCTCTTCGGGACTGATGTCAACGAGCACAGGCACGTTAGGCCGTGGCGTCAGCCTGGACAGCAGGCGCACGCCGCGCCGCCTGCGGCCGCCCTCGGTTACGTCCACCAGCGTGTCGTAAAAATAACGGTCCATGATGAGGACGCGCTTTCTGACCTTCTCTATGTAGAGGCGGTAGCAGAGAAAAATCATCAGGTCGAACGGGTAGACGCAAAGCCGCAGAGACTTGTTCCACGCAAGCGCGTACTTGAGCCGCGCTTTCATCGTCTTCCGCCCGCCCTCGCGCGGCGCGTGCGTGCGCTTCGTTTCTGGCACAGCTTGTTCGTCACCGCGACGCCCCCCGATTCTCTTCACCAGCGCGCGGGCGCACGCGAGCAGGCCAACGTCGTAGTACATGTGAAAGACCGCGACACGCTGGTTACGCTTTTCCAGGCTCTCGCGCAGACACTCCGCGAGCGTGGACTTTCCAGACCCATCTAGTCCTGAGAACGTAATCAACATCAGATGCGACTTGCGACGGACGGACTCAACGCCCTTGCGCCTTTGCGTCTTTGCGTGAAACTTCTGGTTTTCTCACGCAAAGAGGCAAAGGTGCTAAGAACTGTTTGACGCTGGTAATGCAGGCTCGCGACGGCGTAGGCCATGACCAGCCAGTGCAGCTTGTTGGCGAGCCAGAGGCCGCTCATGTTGGCGACGAGTACGGCCGTTATCATCGCCAGCGGGAGGACTCCGTGCGGGCCGTGCCGCGACTTCCACGCCGCCCAGACGGCGAGCCCCGTCCCCAGGAACAGAGGAATCGCCCCCAGCAGACCCGTTGACACCAGCCCGTAGAGAATCAGGTTGTGCGGGTTCTTAGAGTCTTCGTCAATGTGGCCCAGCCGCCCGCCCAATTCGTAAGTGCTGCCGACCGGCCCCCAGCCCAGGAGCGGCTTCTCCTTAAACATCTCCCACGCCGCCGGGTAAATCTGGTCGCGCCGCGCCAGATCGCCCTCCTCCAGCGTCTTCTCGAAGCGAATCCGCGTGCTCTCGAACTGGAAACCGGCCCAGACGAAGAAGGCCATAATCAGCAGGACGCCCGCGACGTTGCGGACTTTCGTCAGGAAGCCACGCCCGTTTAAGACGAAAACCATCAAGCCCGCGCCCAGGGCCAGGAGGCCGCCGCGTGAGCCCGTCTGCACGAGGGCGATTCCCACCACGACGACCAGCGGCCAGATCAGGAAGCGCGGCTTGACGATGCTCTTCGTACGACCGTAAGTCAGCCCGACGGCCGCGAGCACGCCCAGCGCCAGGATGCGTGCCAGGTTGTTCGGGTGAAAGCCGAAGGCAGTAACACGCTCAGCCTGAGCCCCTATGTCCGTGGGCTGGCCCGCGACTCCCGCGACCTGTAGGAGCGAGAGCGTCCCGCACGCAACGACAAGCATGAGGAGCGCCGTCCTCGCCACGCGCTCGTCACGCATCAGGCTGAAGGCTATCCAGCTCAGGATAGTCAACTGCGTGTGCAGAAATATCTTGCTGATGACCTCCCCGCGATAAATAGCCGGCTCCAACGGCGCGATGGCGGTGGTTAAATAAAGGTAGACGAAGAAGCACCAGAACGCGCGCGGCGGCCACCGCAGGAAAAGGCCCGGCTGAAGCAGCGCCGTCATCACCAGGAGCCCGCCCAGGATGGTCGGCGGCTCAAGGAAACCCGGGTTGTTAACCGTCTCGAACGGCAGCGAGAAGACGAACGCGTAGAACACCCAACGGATGATCGGCAGGACGGTGGACGGCGCGGCCGCCGCCGCCCTCGGGCGCGCACGCCACGCCGCGGGGCGCGCGACCGCCGCCGCGCGCTCCTCGCGCACGCCGACCGCGACCGCGTCCTCCGACGCCGGGACGATGTTGACGGGAATCTCTACTCGCATGGATAAAAGCTCGTGAATCGTAAATCGTGAATCGTAAATCGAAAAACCGTTCGACGATTCACGATTTACGATTCACGATTTACGGCGTTCTAATCGTCACCGTGTTGCTGTAGGCCGAGCTGCCCGCGTCGTTGGAGGCGCGGACCTTGTAGTGGTAGGTCGTGTTCGCGGTTCGGCCCGTGTCGGTGTAGCTGGTCGAGTTGGGGCCGGGCCGCGCAATCTCCGTGTAGGTGACGGCGTCCGTCGAGCGGTAGACCTTGAACAACTTCTCGTCTGTCGAGTTGTCTTTCCAGGTCAGCGTGACCTGGTTGCTTGACGGCGCGGAGGCCGCGAGGTTGGTCGGCGCGGCGGGCGCAGAGGTCGGCGTGGGGAAAGTCGTCGCCGTCGCCGTGTTCGAGTTGGCCGAGTCGCCAAAGGAGTTGGTGGCGCGCACGTAATAATAGTATTTCGTCGCGGCCGCACGGCCCGTGTCCGAGTAACTGGTCACGCCCGCGACGGTCGTGACGATGCGCGAGTAGTTGACGCCGTCGAGCGAGCGATAGACCTTGAAGCCCGTCTCGTTAGACGAATTGTCCACCCACGCGAGGTTGATCTGGCCCACGGAGACGGCCGTCGCCGAAAGACCACTCGGCGCGGTGGGCTTGGTCGCGCTGACGGTCGTCGTCGCCTGCGTCTCATTCGTGTAGCCGGAGTCGCCGCTGTCGTTGAAGGCGCGGACGCGGTAGCGGTAAGTGGTGTTGGCCGCGAGCCCGGTGTTGCTGTAGCCGATGGCGTTGGCCCCTGTCTCGGCTATCTCCGCGAAGTTCGTACAATTCGCGCCCACGCACCGCTCGACCGCAAAGCCGCTCTCGGTTGAGGAGGTGTCAATCCAGGAGAGGTTAATCTGGCTGTTCGAGGCGGCGGCGGCCGTCAGATTCGTCGGCGCAGACGGAGCCCCGAGCGTGGTCGTCGCAGACGCCGTGTTGGTGTAGCCGGAGCCCTGGTCGGCGATGAAGGCGCGGACGCGGTAGTAGTAGGTCGTGGCGGGCTGTAGGCTGATGTTTGAATAGGCGTTGATGTTCGCCCCGATGGTCGCGATGCGCGTGAAGTTGACGTTGTCGGGAGAGCGCTCGACCTGGAAGCCGTCCTCGTTCGTGGCGTTGTCGGTCCAGGCGAGGTTGACCTGGCTCGGCGAGACGGTCTCGGCCGAGAGGTTCGTCGGCGCGTTCGGGGTGGCGACGTTGTGACTCAGGGTGTAGGTGTCTATCGTCACGCCCGCCCGCGTGATGAATTTGAAGGTGAGGGTCGTGGAGTTTGCCGTCACCTTCATCGCGCCGTAGTTCGCGCCGTAGCGCACCATGCTCCCTTCAATCGCCGTGTCGAAGGAGCCCAGGCTCTCGCCGCCGAGCCCGTTCGTGATGTACGGAACGCCGTCCTTGAGCACGCGCTCGTAGACGTGCGCGTGGCCGTTGAGGACCGCGTCCGCGCCCCACTCGCGGAAAGGCCATTGGAGGCTCGTGTAGGAAGTGCGCGACGAGTAGGGCGCGTGGTGCAGGACGACGATCTTCCAGGGCGCGGTCGAGAGGGCGAGCCGCGTCTGTAGCCACTGCGCCTGCACGGAAGTGCTCCTGTACCCGTCCGGCTCGCGGCTGTCGCTGTCAAGCATGAAGAAATGCACAGGCCCCTGCACGAAGTCGTAGTAACGCTCCTTGCCCGGCAGTGTGAAGTAGTTCAGGTAGGGCTGAAGCGGCGGGTCGGTCTTGTTATCCCAGTCGTGATTGCCGACCGCGGGCCAGAAGCGATTCGTCGTCGCGCCCGCGCCATAAGCGCCCGTGTAGGGGTGTATGAAGTCGTGATAATACTTCCCGATGGTGTGGTCAATCGTGGCCGCCTCGCCGTCCGGGTAGTTGTTGTCGCCGACGGTGATGATGAAGCTGGGGCTCCAACTCTTGACGAGATTAGCCACGTCCTGCTCGCTCGCCATGCCGGAGCCGAAGTCGCCGATGACGGCGAAGGTGATGGTCGTGCCCTGCGCGGAAGAGCGCGAGCCCGTGCTGGATGTTTGGGCGAGGAGAAATCCCAGGAGCAGCAGCCCGAAGACGAGCAGGCTGAGCCTTCGCCTCGTGCAGCGCAAACGGCCGACGGCCGCCACCAGCTTTTCTTTCATCACTTTTTCTCCCGCATCAGGAACAATCAACGCGCAGCGCGCAAAGTGCGGACCATCATCAGGCGCTTGATGAGCGGCCTGCGAGCGTCCGCATTCAATCCCGTGAACAGGGCGACGCCGAGGGCGATGCCGAAACTCGCGCCGCCGCAAATGAACCACACGACCCAGTTGTTAATGGCGAGCAATTGGCCCAGGTAGCCGGAGACGGCGAAGATGAGCGCCATCACCAGTCCGGGGCGGACGAAACTCTTCAGCGGCAGGCCGCGCGGCTGCTCCAACTGCCTGTTGACGATGAGCGGGTAAGAAATGCTCAGGATGAGGCGGCCCGCCATCATCCCCAGGCACAGACCCGTAATTCCCCATGAGGGAATCAGAATCGCGCTCAGGCCGATTGAGACGACCGCGGCCACCGCCCCCATGATGACCTTCTCGCGCAGTTGCAGCGTGAGGTCGATGATGAAGGAGTCGTTGCGAATGAACGTGAACTGCACCATCACGAGGACGATCAAAAGATTGGCCCAGAACCCGGCGTAATGCTCCGGGCCGACCCAGATGCCTATGAAGGAGCGATTCATCAACAGGATGGCCGCCCCCGTCGCCGTCAGCATGAGCCACGTCATCCTCATCATCTCGGCGCGAAGCCCGACGGCCTTCTCGAACTGCTTCTGCCCGACGAGCCCGCCGAGGCCCGGCGTCGCCGCGCCGAGGAGCATAGAGGTGAGCTGCAAGAGCATCAGCGCCGCATAGCTCGTCAGCGTGTAAGTCGTCACGGCCGAGGCCGAGGCGACGACGCCGAGGACGATGATGTCGCTCGCCATCATCAGGCGGCTGACCGAAGTCCAGGCGAACCACCAGACGCTTAATTTGAGGAAGGAACGGACCTCGGCCATGCGAGGCTTCGCAATGCCGAACCAGGGCACGTACTTTTTGACTACTACCCAGTAAAGTACTCCCGTCAACGCGCCCAGGATGACCTGCGCCCCGGCCAGCCCGACGAGCCCCGTGCCCGCGTACACGGCCACCACCATCAGCACGCCGCCGACGACGCTCAGGCTCGCCTGCAAGCCCATGCGCTTGTAACCGAGGTTCATCCCGCGCAGCACGGACTCTGGCAGCGCGGCCAGGTTGGTGACCAGGAATTCGATGACGAGCAGCCCGAAGGTGAGCCGTATGATCCAGTACATCTCTTCGGGGACTTTGGTGACGATGGGCGCGACCCAGACGAGGATGAGGCCGACGATGGTGATGACGGGCATGAAGATGAGCCACACGCCGAGGGCGCTGCCGACGTGGCGGCGCTTCGCGTCGTCGTCCTCAATCGCCTGGTCGTGCGCGATGACCCACTTGAGCGCCTGTGTCGGGCGGCCGTCGGTCGCGGACATGTAAGTCACCAGGCGGCTCAACATCTGCCAGACGCCGAAGAGCGAACGGCCCAAGCCTGAGACCAGGATGGGCGTCACCAACGACAGGACGAGGACTTTGACGCCGTTGTCCAGGAGCACCGAGAAGGCGTTGAGATAGGCTTTCTGCGTCAACCCCCTGGCGGGTTTCCGCGTTTGCTCTACCTTCTCGGTCGCGGTCTGTATGTCTACGCTGGCGGTCGCCATCTCTTGTTAGATTCCCTCTTGCATGCCGGCGAGTATCTGGTCGGCCATCTCTTCCAACGAGTAGTGCTCGGTGCTGAACCGTATGACCTTGAGGCCGTGGCGGGCGGTCAACTCCGAAATGACGCGCTCGTAGGAGTCGCGGTAGCGCGCGAGGAAGTCGTAAATCTCCTGGTCGGTCTTGTCCTTGACGCGGTGCGCCTTGCTGCGCGAGCGTATGCGCTCGGCCAGGACTTCGTCCGGCGCGTCGAGCCAGATGACCGCGTCAAGCCTGCGCGCCCAGCGATTCAAAAGACTCTGCGTCCACGCGTCGAGGTGATTGCTTCTGCCGTTACCGTTGCCGTTGCTCTTGCCGCTGTCGCTGAAGGCGAGCAGCTTCACGAGCGCGAAGATGGTTCCCTCGTCGAGCAGGAGCGTTCGATAGTTCTTGGAAGACTCGCGCCCGAGAAGCTGGTGGAGCGCGCTCAAACGCACGATGAGCTTGACCTCGTGGCGACGGATGCGCCCGCGACTCCTGTAGAGACCGATGAACCTCGGCAGCGACAAAACGGCGTTCAGGCAGAG
Organism: uncultured Acidobacteriota bacterium; assembly: GCA_963711585.1. Classification (GTDB taxonomy): domain Bacteria; phylum Acidobacteriota; class Blastocatellia; order Pyrinomonadales; family Pyrinomonadaceae; genus QHXM01. The sequence continues at coordinate 1,171,507 of CAVQEU010000009.1, forward strand.
CAGCGCGGGCGGCAACCCCCACACGCTCAGGCCCGTCCGCATCGTCCCGTCGCGCTGGCGCAAGACCTGCGTCAACGTACTCTTGCCCGCGCCCGCAGGCCCAACGATTTCAGCGACCACCCTTTGCTTCATAACCATCTTGCTCACAAATTCTTCCAGACGAGAGACTGAAGTTCTGCACGAACGGTTTCGACCGGCTGGCTCGTGTCAACGACGTGCGCGCGTGTCCCGCGCCAGTCAACTTCCCACAACTCGCGCGAGCGAGAGCGCACGTGCAGTTCGCTCTCCTGCGGCTTGCGCCGCACGGCCGTCTCCGGGTCAAGTCTCAGGATGACCAGCACGTCCGGCGGCATGATCTCCGCGTAGCACTTCGTCTCGGCCCTGAGCAGAAATCTCACCAGCCGATTCATACGCTCGGCCTCGACCGCGCGCGCGATGTTCGGCCCGTCCATCAACTGTAGCTGCGGGACCGGGTAGCGGTCACAGACGGCGATGCCGCCGTTGGTCGCGAAGCGTCGCGCCCTCGTGTAGAGGCGGCGGCGGTCGCGCCCGGCGCAGACCCAGCGTAGCAAGCTGAAGGTATCCGGGGAATGTGTGCGCGCGGCCGAACCTCGTTGCGTCAAGATTCGCGGCATAGCTGCGACTCAAGCGCCGGCAGATTTTGATTGCGACGATGAGCGAGAGCGTCAGCAACGAGCGCGGCGGTTTGCCAACGTGAAATCTGCGGACGACGAACTTCTTCGAGAGCCAGCGCGCCAGCTCTTTGGCCGAAGTCGTCTTGCCCGCGCCGTCGCCGCCGACGAGCGCGACGATCCCGCCCCCGTTCGTCAGTTGCTTGCGCGAAGATTTCTTGAAGACACGCTCGCGCACCGTCCTCGTCGCCTGGCGGACGGGTTTCAAAAGCGTGTCGGCCAATAGCGGGCGGCGTCCGTGCGCGCTGAGCCGGCGGCGCAACTCACGCTTGACGGCGGCGCGCTCCCAACCCGCGCGGCCCGCGCGTAAAGACTCCACGCACGTCTCGAAGAACGAAGCGCCGACGGCGGGCAGGTGCTCTTCGAGGATGGCGAGCACTTTTGCACGGTCGCTCTTCGTTTCGAGTTGTTCAAGCTCTTTTCGCACGGCGGACGAAGGCGACTTGCCGCGCACACGGCGCGCGAGCGTTTCGACGGCCGTGTACTTCAAGACCATCCGCAGCACGAAGACGATGAACTCGAACTCGGGCGCGGGCGTAGGCATCATCCCGCCCTGTTCGGCGGCGGATTCGAGGTAAGGCTTCTCGATGGGCAGCCTGTAATTCTTCGTCAGGTCGTGGCCCAGTATGAGTTGGTAGTGGACGTGCAGGTGTACGAAGCGGCCGGCCGCGGAGTCGAAGCCGTAGAAGTTCAGGATGCCCGGCACTTCACGGTCGCGCGGGGCTTGCGCCTGCTTGAACCCTAGATTCGTGATGACGCTCGTGAACGCGGCGGCGTCGCCTCTGTCAACGAGCAAGTCCAGGTCGCCCTCCCCCGTCAACCACTCGTCTAATTTCCAGTTGCTCTTCCAATGACAGTAAGAGACTTTGCGCTCCGCAAGCTCGTCGCACAGCCGCGCGATGAGCGGGATGGCGCGAGCTTCGTCCGCCCGCTTGACGCCGGTTGACACTTCAGTCGGGAACCCGACCACCGTCGCCAGACTGTTCTCGGCCTGCGCCGCCGCGGCCCTGAACGACTGACCGCCCGGAAGATTCAACGCTTCGTCCATTTTTTTACGAGGAAATTAGTTTTGTAGGGGCAGGGCTTGTCCCTGCCCGCTTCGTTTAGCAAGCACGCGGGCAGGGACAAGCCCTGCCCCTACAATTTCATCAGGCTTTCTCGTAGTAGTAGTCGTAATCGTAGTTGACGCCCTTGGCGTTGTTGAGGACGACGCCGTAGATGTTCGCGCCAACGTCCTGCAAGACCTGGTAAGCCTGGCGCACTGTGTCGCGCATGCTCTCGCCGCTGTTGACGACGAGGACGACGCCGTCAACCAGCGCGGAGAGCAGGACGCCGTCCGCGAAGTAGGCCACGGGCGGCGAGTCTATGACGATGAAGTCGTAAGTGAAGCGGAAGGTGCTGACGAGCTTGCGCATCTGGTCCGAGCCCAGGTACTCCGTCGCTTCGGCCACGACCGGCCCCGAGGTGAGCACGTCCACGCCGCTCTTCTCGTGATGCTGGATGACCTTCAGCGCCTCCACGTCGCCGACCTCGTCCGAGAGAATCGTGCTCAAGCCGTCTTCGTTCTCAAGGCCGAAGATTTTATGCAGGCGCGGCTTGCGCATGTCCGCGTCAATCAGGAGCACGAGCGCGCCCGTGCGGGCCAGACTGATGGCCGTGTTGACTGCCATCGTCGTCTTGCCTTCGCCCGGCACGCTCGACGTGACGAGCAGGGACTTCATCTTCGCGTGCCCCTTCGAGAGAAGCATGTGCGTGCGCAACTGCCTGTAGGCTTCCATCAGCGGCGCGGGCGCGTTGCCGTTCAAAAGCAGCTCGTGATGGTGGCCGTTGCCGTTCGACTTCTGCGAGATGACAGACGACAGCAGTTTGCGCGACCGCCCGCCGACCGCCGGGATGCTGGCGAGCATGGGCAGCGGCAGAATCTTCTCCACGTCGTCGGCCGAGTGTACGGAGTTGTCCAGGTAGCCGAGGAAGACCGCGAGGCCGACGCCGAAGCCGAGCGAGAGCATGAAGGCTATGCCCGTGTTCAAGAGCCGCTTCGGCCCGACGGGGGCCTGCGGCGTGATCGCGTGGTCGTTGACGTGTATGTTGTTGCGCAGGCCCGCCAGAATCGCCTCGTTCTCCTTGCTCCTTTGCAGCATCCCGTCGAGCAGGTTCTTGTTGGTCTCAATCTCCTGTTGCAGGATGCGGTAGTTGATGGCGGCCTCGTTCTGCGTCAACGTCTCGCCGCGCTGCCGGTCGAAGTCCTGGCGCAAAGACTGCTCGCGGGCCAGGGCCTGACGGTATTTCGTCTCAAGGTTCGTCTTGATCGAAGAGGTCGTCTGCTGCCGCGTTTCACGAACCTGCCTTTCGAGTTCCGCGATCTGCTTCATCACCTCCTGGTTCTCCGGCCACTTGTCTGTGTTTTCGACACGCAACTGCGCCAGCCTTTGACGCAGCTCGTTGAGCCTGGCTTCCAGGACGTTGATGTCCTTGGCGGCGTCAATCGCCATCGCCTCGGCCGCTCCCGGCTGTTGCGCCGCGCGGTAGGCGGCCTCGGCCAGCTTCAACTCATTCTGCGCTTCGAGGAGCTGGCGGTTTAAGCCCGTCAGACGTTCGACCACTGTGTTCTGCGTCGGGTCGAGCGAGAGAATCTGGTGGTTCTTAGCGTATTCGAGGAGTTGATTCTCCTGCGTGCGGATTTGGCCCTGTAGCTCGGTGATGCGTTGCTGAAGGATGTCTGTGGTGGCCGTGTTGGCTTCGGTCTTTCTTTCGAGGTTCGAGAGGACGAAAGTGTCCGCGATGGCGTTGGCGACGCGCGCGGCCAGGCGGCGGTCCTGGTGGCTGAAGCTGATGTTAATCAGCCGCGTCTCTTTAATCGGCAGGCGATTCTCCTTGACCGGGGTCGCCACCAGATTGCTCCGTATGGCCTCGACGTAGGGAGCGAGGCGCGTGGCCTCATCCATGTCTTCGGCGGACAGAGGCCGCGGAGTCGCACTCTCAGGGAGCCGAAAGGCCGGGTCGTTCTCCATGTTGAGTTGCTTGACGACGCGGCGCAGGAGACGGTCGCCGGTCAGGATTTGGAGTTGCGTGTTGAAGTAGGCGGGGTCGTTGACGACCCGCTCGCCGTTCTTGCTGTCGGAGGACGCTTCGTTGACGGTCTCCAGATCAACCTGCACCTGCGCCTTCGCCTCGTAGAGGTTCGGCTGGTAAGCCATGTAGACGCCGACGAGCGCCGTCGAGAGAATGGTAATGGCGGCTATCACCCAGAGGCGTTCGCGGATCGAGCGCAGGAATTTGCGCAGGTGCGCCCTGTCGGCCGCGTTCGGCTCGGGGTAGCCGTAGCCGTAGCCGTCTACCGCGGGTTGCTGAAAGTCCGGCTCGACGGGCTCACGCACCTCCAGAGCTTCTCGTTTCAATCAGCTTGAGATTATTTTTCATCACTTTATCCTCAGCTAAAAGGGGGTGCGCCGCTTCAGCGAATAATCTGCACGGGGAGGCGGGCGGCGGAAGGCACGAGGCCGTTGAGCAGGTTTCGCCAGAACCTCTTTCCGCCGGCGACAGGCACTTCGACAATGTCGTTGGCCTGGAGCGCGATGTCCTCCGACTGGTGTCTGCCGATGGCCTTCAGGTCAACGGTAAGTTCGATTCTAGTGTTGCGGACGGGATCGTTTCTGACGATGAGGATGCGGTTGTTCTGCGTGTCGGGCAGCGCGCCGCCGGCCATGGCGATGGCCTGCGAGACGGTGACTCTATCCCTGAGCGGGATGGTCGAAGGCTTCAGGACGTTCCCGACCACGAAAGCCTGCTCGGCCTCCGTGATGGTGACGACATCGCCCGGCCGGACGTACGGGTTAGAGCGCGCGTCGCCATGCATCAGATCGATAGAGCCTGTACGAGTTGACGGGGGCAGCTTCAGCGGCGACGTTTGCCGCAGGCAGGTCGCACGTGAAAGACGGGGCGTTGTGTATCACCTGGACGGTGCGGCCCGCGCGCTCGGCCGGGCCTCCCGCGAAGGCCAGCAGTTCCAGGAGGCGGACGCGCCTTTGCAACTGGAAGCGGCCGGGCGTGTTGACGGCCCCCATGACGGCCACGGGCTGCGAGTTGTACTCTTTGACGAAGACATCAACCTGCGGGTTCTTCTGGTACTCAAGATAAAGGCGTGCGATCTCCTGCGCCAACTCGCTTTCGCTACGGCAGGCCGCCTGAATCTCTGTTTCGATGAGCGGCATGCGGATCATGCCGTTGCCTTCGACGCGCACGGCCTCGCGCGACAACTGTGGGCGGTTGAAGACGCGTACCTCCAAAACGTCGCCCACGCCGATGCGGTAGCGGTCTTCCGCTTGCGAGACGGGCGCACGGGCGACTCCACCGCCGCCGGCCGGAGCCCTCAAGGTGTCTGTCGTCTGCTGCGCACGGGCGGCCAGCGCCGCAAAGCCGAGTGCGGCAATGAACGCGCAGGCGCAAAAGAGAATTCTGCTCGCCTCACACATAGGGAGCAAAAACTTCTGCTTTCTCATAACTTCCTACTTTCTGGCCTTTCCCATCCGCCGCGACAGGAGCGCTTCGCGCAGGTGGTTGGGGTGTGCGAGGTTGAGGACGGTGTTGCTTAAGATGACCATTAACTCTTCGTGGTCGCGCACGAACGAACCCGTGAGCGGATAATCGCTGGTCTTGACGACGACGCCTTCCCTGACCCACTGCCAGAACTGTGCCTGCGTCGTCCAGAACTGCTTCATGTCCCGGCAGACGACGAGCGCCGTCCGTTTCTTCTTTTTCTTCCTCTCCTTTTTCGCGCTCACCGGGCGACTCTCTGGGGCTGCGGACACGTAGCACCTCCTCTGCAAGTCCTCCCGCCGCTTTCAGAAAAGCGCAGGGAAATGACTGCACAAATACCCCAATGGGGGAAGCCTCTCACGCGAGGCGGCGTCGGTTTTGTTTGTTGATAACGAGTAGAGCGTCCAGAATCACGGCTCAAAATCTTCAGCGCTGCTCGTCGTCGGCACAAGTGCCTCTTATGCTTTACATAAGAGGCTTAAAGCCGCCGTTTATCCAGCAGATAGACACTCTGGGCGCAAGAAACCGGAGGCTTTCGGCGCGACGCTCGGGCGAAGAGAAAGTCTTTGCGGACACTCTTCATCGGCGCGAAGGCTCGTTAAGCGGATGTGCTTTATGGGGAAAGGGGCATACGTGGATCCTTTCGTTTGTGCCGGCGAAAGCGGCCAGGCCCTTTGTGAAATTAGCCTGTCGCTCGGCCGGCTGGTAATAGCTGCCGGGCAGACAATCCACCCGACACGGGGCAAGCAAGAACGTTCGAGAGCGCTGCGAGGCGCGATCTTTCACTGATCTGATGGAGCGTAGAGGGTAGGCCAACTGTAAAGGGCTGTCTGTGCGCTACCACACATATAGGTTATTTTTTTACACCGACGCCTCCCCGGCTGTAGACGCCGAACGACGGCAGCACGCACACAACGGAGGCAGTAATAATACGACCTTCGGGCGTGAGCGCCCGCAGCCAGCCAATCGGAATAAGACAAACGTTTCGAGCAGTTAGGTCTACGGGGCAGGTAGTGCGCCCGGCCACGTCCTTGTAGAAATGTGTTCCCCGAAGCGTCAGCCGACCTCAGGAGTCAATGGGCCAAAATTCATCCGGGCCGGGCCGGGCATGTCCGAAAAAATACATCTATCAACCTCTTACAGTTAAGAGCAGATGTGGACCTTGGGAGCGCAGGCAAGGATGCTGCGCTCCCAGGAAAATGTGGAGATAATATTTGGGAGATTGTGGCCGAGAGACTTATCCCAGCGAGATGTTTTTGAGCGGTTCCCTTGGGCCGTCTACCGTCGCGCTTTTTGACGGCAGGGCGCGGCCGAGTTGATGTGGGCGCTTGAATCTTTGTCCGAATAAGCGTTCGAACTCGTTTTCGACCACCTGATAACACTCGCAGGCAGAGGCTTCCAGGCCGCGCCGGTCCAGAATCTCTATGTGGCCGCGAATGTATCGGATGAGCCCGGATTTTCGAAGCTGCCTGGCGGCGTGTGTGATTCCCTCACGGCGCACCCCGAGCATGTTGGCTATCAGTTCCTGAGTCATGAGCAACTCGTCCGACCTTCCGCGGTCGTGGCTGAGAAGGAGCAGGCGGCAGAGTTGCTGCTCGACCGTGTGAAGACGGTTGCAGACGGCCGTCTGCGAGATTTGAATCATGAGTGACTGCGTGTAACGCAACAGCAGACGCTGGAATTCGCCCCCGCGCGCGAACTCTTCCCTGAGCGCGTGCGCCTTCATGCGGAGTGCGCCGCCTGCTGTCTGTACGACCGCACGGTACGGCGTCGCGTCATCACCCATGAACAGCGCAATGCCCAGAACGCCTTCGTTGCCGATGATTCCTATCTCGGCCGTCGCACCGCTCTCCACCACGTAAAGCAGATAGATGGTGGAACTCGTCAGGAAATAGATGTAGTCCATCTGCGCGCCGGATTCGCAGACGACCTGATCGGGTGCGAACGAGATGTGCTCCAAATGCGGGAGGATGCGCTCGTATTCTTTGGCGGGCAGCGAGGCTAGGATTCGGTTTCCGATCTGGCTCTGGGGCAATGATACGAGCATTGGGGGCTTGTTCCTCTCAGTTCCACTGACTCCAACAAATACTGCGGACGCGCACAATTGAGAAACGACTATTCCCGGCAATATTCCGTTGAGCGAGGACCTTTATGATGGAAAACCGTTGGCTCGTCGAAAAGACTCCGGCGATACTATTTTATATTCGGCCACAAATTCAAGATTTAGACGTACGCCTGCGGCGAGAGATTAGCCTTATTAATGTGCGCCATTAAAACAATTACGACGAGCGATGACAACCCCTGGCTTATACTACGCATAGAATAACGGTGCCGAATGTGCGGAGACGTTCGGCACGTACCCCTCAATCGGGGTTTGAGTAACAGGAGGGTTTTATGTCAATACCGTTTAAGTTAGAGCATGTGATAGCGAAAGTTCTTGCGGGTTACACGGAGAGTCGTAGGCGCGTTCTGAAGAGGTTGACCGGATTGAAACTGTCTGACCTGGAGGCGCACATCGTCTGGCCGCGCATACTGGACCACAAGTGGTATCTGAGCGAACGGCTCGGGCGGGACGTGGGCCTGCGCGTCGCAGCCGTAGACTACTTTGAGAACGTTCAGCCGCTCAGAGAGCCCATCTCGAAGTGGGCCAACCGTGGCGAGTTGCTGCCACGCCTGCCGATGATGCTCAGCCTCGGCGAGCGGCTTTAAGCATAAGCGCCCGAGTACTCTCCCCATAGTTCCCCGCCCCGCACTTCTCATCCGTTATAAGAGCACACAGAAGTTGACGCCGCCGGTCCGACTTTGACAGAAGTTGTCACCTCGCGGCTGACAAGTTTTGTCTTTTGTCAGAAATGCGTGTCGCCGTTCAGGAGTGCGCATGGCAAGAAACGGACAGACGCCGGAATAAAACTTTTCGGGGCGGTTTGTCTAAAAGGCTGCTAAAAAGGCAGGAGGCCCGCATTTTACGCGGGCCTCGCTAGATATGATTGATTGGTTGGGCTGCTCGGCGGGCGGCTGGCGCAGCGGCAGGCGGCGCTCAGAGGAGTGTAGGCGGCGGGGTCACGGTGTTTACTGCTTGCTCCGTGCTTGCCGCTGATAAGTTAAGCACTCGCCGTGCCACGAAAAATTATTTTCTGGAAGAACGAATTGATTGATGATTTACTCACCCATTACTGAAGGTGGTTGCGTAGCGGCGGGCGGGCAGTCGGACGGGGCGAAAGCCCCTTTTTTATTTCAGAGCCGCCGGCCCCGCAGAATGTAGCCAAGGTCGGTCGGTCGGTCGGTCGGCACAAGTTGAGAAAGACAGCGGCTAGGCGTTCTTTTCGTCCGCCTGCACGCCTGACATCTCGTACTCGGCCCTGACGAACGTGTTGGCGGCGCTCGCCAGGTCAAGCAGGCGGACGAGCACGGGAGCGTGCAGGAAGCCGCAGGCGTGGCAGACGAGTGCGGGCCTGTCCGCGAGGTAGAGGTCAATTCCGGTCGGGTCCGTCGGCTCGCCGCACAGTGCGCACGGGTCGTTGGTGAGCGTCACGTTCACGCGTATCACTAGATCGGTCGGCTGTATCGCGCGGACCTCGCCCTCTGTCCTGTCACTCATCCCTTAGCACCTTTCTCGCAAAAGCCCCTTGTCAACAGCCTAAGGCTTGAACGATTCAATCTGCCGCTCCTTCTTCTTTGCGACGCGGCCCGCGATGACCTCCTCCGCCCCCAGCTCCTTGAAGATGAGGGAAGGAGACATGCTGCTCGCCGACGAGCTAGCCCGTCTGGCGTGAAGCCGCAGCCTGTCGCAGTCGAGCGTCATGTTGTGCTCGTCGCCCTTCCACCCGCCGGGGAGCCCCAGCGTCTCGCTCGTCTTCGTCACGAACTGGTTCAGGTCTTTCCACGGCAGGTTATCGTAAGTCACCCCGAATTCGACGACGCGGTCGTCAACCAGGTTGAGTCTCAGGCTGAAGACGCCCTTGAAAGCCGCAGCATCCACCTGCGCCAAATCGTCGCGCCACAGCTCCACTCTCGCCTGGCCGAACTCGTCCGCCGTGCCGACGACGAGGCGCGGGTAAATCGTCTTCAACTCCGCGGCGGTCATGCCGAGACGCAGCCCGCGCACCGCCGGGAGTTGGCCGGGCTTGAGCGAGCACTGGCCGCTCTGGGCCACGCCCGTCAGGGCGCAGGCCAGGATGAAGACGGCGCTGCCTATCAACCGCATTACATTCATCTCTTGCCACCTTTCCGTCCGACGACTTCTCGCACCGAAGTTTCAGACTTCGCAAGGGGGGAGAGCGCCGCGCGAAACTGTTACGCGCAGATTTACGCCGCCGCGAGGGCGTATGTCAACCCCACCCGCAACGGTCGCGGCGGTCAAGTGGTGTTGGCGCGTTACCAGTGCGACCCTGGGCCGGTCGTCAACTTCTCTTTGGTCGAAGCAAGAGCGAGCGAGGCTACGGCTCTACCAGCCCTTTTTTGATGTTGCGCTGCCAGGCTTCGTAATTCTTGATGCGGCGTTTGGCCTGCTTGCGCGTCAGATTCATACGGGCCGCCACATGGTTGATGCGCTCTGTCCGGTCCTTCTTCTTGTCGTAAGGAACCCCGGGCGCTTCCAAATATAACTGGTAAGCGCGGACCCACTCTTCTTTAATCTCTGGTGTGGCCTGCTTGCCACGCAGTTCAGGCATTCTGGCGATTACCTCTGCTAACGAGTGAAAAAAATAAATCGGTGGGATGTTACAAAGTAAGATTGTGAATCAATCTCATGCCCGCGCTCTGGGTGGGAGTTCATGCGCGAGCAACACATTGTAAGACGGTTTGCCGTCCCGGTTGCGCCGGCGGCGCTCCCCATAATGGACCAAGCCGCCGGATTTGGCAAATCTTGTCCCCCATACAAATACGCATACACTCTCCTCCGCACGTGAACACCGCGGGCGCTCGACGCCGCCGGCCGGCCTACTCTCTTTCCTCACAGCTTGATGCGCGAAAGCACTGACGCCGCCGTCCATGCCTTTTTGCCCTGCCGATTCGTCAAACCGTGTACGTCAAAGAGAGCCGTTTAGTTTATCTGATAATGTAGAGCTTACAGAAATCCGTGGGAATATGCCAACGCCTCGGCGCGCCGGACGCCGAAAATCGTTTCCGCAGTCAAAGCGCGTCATTCCAATAACGCGCCAATCAAGGTATATTCCGCCCGGACATCTACCGCCGCCGGGCCAAAAGGAGCGCCGCACCTTGGTCTCTCAAAACCCTATCAACGTCGCCGCCGAAGCAGAATTCCCACAGCTTCTCGCCAGGCTTCGCGCGTTCCTGCGCGAAGAGGTCTTCACGCTCGAACGGGAGTTTTTGAGCAAGCCCTTTAGAGACCTGCTCCCGACCTTGCGGGAGAAGCGCGAACGCGTCAAGGCGCTGGGGCTCTGGGCTCCGCAGATTCCGCGCGAGCACGGCGGCCTTGGACTCACGCTCGCGGAGTTCGCGCGCGTGAGCGAAGAATTGGGGCAGACGCCGCTGGGCCATTACCTCTTCAACTGCCAGGCCCCGGACGCGGGCAACATGGAAGTCTTAATATCTCACGCCACGACTGAGCAGAAGGAGCTTTACCTGCGGCCGCTCGTGCGCGGCGAGGTGCGCAGTTGCTTCTCGATGACGGAGCCCGAGCATCCCGGCTCGAACCCGACGTGGATGAGCACCACGGCGACGCGCGACGGCGACGATTACGTCATCAACGGACACAAGTGGTTCACCTCAAGCGCGGACGGGGCCGCCTTCGCCATCGTGATGGCCGTCACGGACCCGGAAGCGTCGAGCCCTTACAGGAGGGCGAGTCAGATTATTGTCCCCACGGACACGCCCGGCTTTCGACTCGTACGCAACGTCAGCGTGATGGGCCACGAAGGGAGCGACTACGCGAGCCACGCCGAAGTCAGGTACGAGGACTGCCGCGTGCCACGCCGCAATCTACTGGGCCAGGAAGGGCACGGCTTCCAGATCGCGCAGGAGCGCCTGGGGCCTGGACGCATACAACACTGCATGCGCTGGGTCGGCATCTCAGAACGCGCCTTCGACATGATGTGCGATTACGCCGCGCGCAGGCAGTTGTCGCCGGGCGTGCCTCTCGGCAGCCGGCAGACCGTTCAGGAGTGGATCGCCGAGAGCCGCGCCGAGATTAACGCCGCCCGCCTGCTCGTCATGCACACGGCCGGACGCATCGAAGAGGAAGGCGCGGCCGCCGCCCGCGAAGACATCTCGCTGATAAAATTCTTCGTCGCCGGAATCCTACAGAAAGTCCTCGACCGCGCGATTCAAACTCATGGCGCTCTCGGGCTCACAGACGACACCGTCCTCGCCTACTGGTTCAGGCACGAGCGCGCCGCGCGCATCTACGACGGCCCGGACGAGGTGCACAAGTCCGTGGTCGCCCGCGGCGTCCTGCGCAGGTACGGGGTTGACATCTCAATCTAAAGGAGCGTGTTCGAAGTGTCGCGCGAGAGTTTGATAGACGGCCCGCGCCGGGTGCGTGAGGGCGAACAACTGGACTTGCCGAAGCTCCTCGACTACCTGCGCGACAAGCTACCCGGCATCGAAGGCGAGGCGGAGGTCAGGCAATACCCGGCCGGGTTCTCGAATTTGACTTACCATCTGAGCGTGGGCGGCCGTGAGTTCGTGCTCAGGCGGCCGCCGCACGGCGCGAAGATCAAGACGGCTCACGACATGGGGCGCGAGTTTCTGATTCTCTCGCGCCTGCATCCCGTCTACCCGAAAGTCCCGCGCCCCGTTCTCTACTGTGAAGACGAAACAATTCTCGGTGCGCCTTTCTATCTCATGGAGCGAGTGCGCGGAGTCATCCTGCGCGCACAGCCGCCCGAGGGCGTCGAGTTGTCCGCTGAGATTATGCGCGGCCTGTCCGAGTCGTTCGTCCAAAACCTTGTCGAGATTCACGGGGTGGATTATTTGGCGGCGGGCCTTGGCGACCTCGGCCGCCCCGAAGGTTACGTCTCGCGCCAGATAGAGGGCTGGACGAAGCGATACTACAACGCGCGCACGGACGACGTGCCGGAGGTCGAGGAGATTGCGCGCTGGCTGGCCGAGAACGAACCGCCGGATTCGGGCCGGGCGCTGATACACAACGACTACAAGTACGACAACGTCGTCTTCGACCCGGAGGATTTGGCGCGGGTCGTCGCGGTGCTCGACTGGGAGATGGCGACCGTCGGCGACCCCTTGATGGACTTCGGGACCTCGCTCGCCTACTGGATGGACCCGGACGACCCCGCGGAGTGGCAAGCCGCGGCCTTCGGCCTGACCGCGCTGCCCGGCAACTTACGACGCCGCGAATTGGTCGAACACTACACGCGCCTCAGCGGGCGCGAGTTGCGCGCCCCGGTCTTCTACTTCGCCTACGGCCTCCTGAAAGTCGCCGTCATCGTCCAGCAGATTTATCACAGATACAAGCAGGGCCACACGACCGACCCGCGCTTCGCCGGCCTCCTCTCTCTGGTTCGTGCCAGCGGCAAACTGGCACAGCGCGCCATCGAGAAGAAGCGCGTGGACGAGCTAGGATAATCTGACCGCTAAGCCATCGCTTTACCGTCCCGCTACGGCCTTACTGCCTAACAAGACGGTGATGTCCGCGGCCCCGCTGTTAGCCGTAATGATGTCGAGCGTGCCGTCGCCGTTCACATCACCCGCCGCCACTCTAGGGCTACTCCCTGCCGCGTACGGCGAGCCCGCGGCAGGCGTGTAGCCGCCGCGCCCGTCACTCAGCAACACGCTCACCGAATCGTCGCCCTCCGTTCCTACGACTACGTCCATGCGTGCGTCTCCGTTGATGTCGGCGGCGACTAACTTGAAAGCGCGACGCCCCAGGTCGAACGGCGAGTGCGGGGCGGGGGCAAACCCTCCGCGGCCGTCACCCAGCAAAGTGGTCATCAGGTTTATGTCGTCGTGCGTCGTGATCAAATCGGGCGAGGCGTCCCCGTTCACGTCCCCGACGGCGACGTAGTAAGGGCGGCCCGCGACCGCGTAGGGTGATCGCGCCGCGGGCGTGAAGCCGCCCTTGCCATCGCCCAGCAAGACGCTCAAGTCGTTGCTGCCGACGTTCGGCGTGACGATGTCCAGACGGCCGTCCCCGTTCACGTCGCCTACGCAGTGTGGGTAGGGCGCGCGTCCGACGGCGAATGGCGAGCCGGCCGCGGGCGCGAAGCCGCCTTTGCCGTCGCCCAACAACACCGAGACGCTGTTGTCGTCCTGGTTAGACGTGGTGATGTCCAGATTCTTATCCGAATTGAGGTCGCTGAGAACGAGGCCGTGATTATGTGCCTTAGCGCCCTGGTGGGCGGCGAAAGGTGAGCCGGGGGCGAAGGCGAAGCGGCCGTCACCCGCGCCTAATAAAACCACTACCCCGAAGCTGTCGTGATGGGTCAGCGCGAGGTCCGTCTTCCCGTCATTGTTCACGTCCCCGGCCGCGACCAGATGCGCCGCCACCTTAATCTGCGCGCCCGGCGCTGGTGTAAAACCGCCCCGGCCGTCTCCCAGCAAGACCGTCAGGGTGTCTCCGGCGTTACAGGTGACTACATCCAGCTTTCCGTCTTTGTTCCAATCGCCCAATGCTATCTCGGTGGGGCGGCTGCCGACGTTGATCGGCGTGCCGGAGGCCCGCGTAAAAATGGGAGGCTGGGCCTGTGGGTGCGCCTGACAACTCGCAGTCAGGACGGCCAGGACCGTTGAGATTACCGAAGCAGCGATTAGCTTATTCACACACGACGTTCGCGAAGACGGCATAATACCCCTCCTGCTGGATTTCAAAAGTTAGACGGGCGTGCCCGCCCTTTTCTTCCATTTCCGGTGAGAAGGGACGAACTACGTTCGTTCGAGTCGGATTATTAACCGCGCCGCCTGACGCGGGCGCGGCGTGAGCGGCGGGCGCGTGTGTTCTTGCGCGCGGGTTTCACCGCCGGCTTGCTTACGGTGGTGGTGACGTTGGGCCGAAGGTTTGAGGTTTCCGCGGGAGGGTTGGCGCTCTCGCGGTAGGCTGCGGCATCGGCTGTGGCGATTAAGGTTTCGAGGCGCGTGCGGCTCGCCGCCAGTTGATCCAGTTGCGACTGTACGCCTGCCTTCTGGCGTTCGAGTTGACGGCGGCGCTGCTCGCGTTGCTCCTCGGGGCGCGTCGAGCCGTTGAGCGCGAAATAACGCTCTATGTTCTCGGGACGCAGGTCTTCGTCCAACTGGCGCATGCGCGCTTGCAGGTCTTCCTCTTTCCTCTGCACGTCGGCGAGCTGCGCGCGCAAACTCTCGGCCGTCTGCGCTGCCCCGCCCGGACTCTGCGCCGACACGCAAGCCGCACACGCGGCGAGCACAATTAAGAGGGTTAAGCTTCGCACTCCAATTCTCATGGCATTTCCTTTCAAGCTATAGCCTCAACTCCGAAGAAGCTTGCACCTGACATCAGCCCTTAGTCAACTGCTCTTGCTGAAAACTGAAAACTGATTACTGATTACTACTCTAAAGGGTCTTCGGGCCAGGCGTGGCGTGGGTAGCGGCGTGAGAGTTCGCGGCGCACCTGTGGATAGTGGCGCGACCAGAAGCCCGCGAGGTCGGTCGTGACCTGTACGGGGCGCTGGCTCGGGGCGAGCAGGTGCAGCACGAGCGGCACGCGCCCGCCTGCGACCTTCGGGCCTTCGCGCATCCCGAAGAAATCTTGAAGACGCGAAGCGACCCAGGGGTCGCGCCCGCGCTCGTAATACACGCGCGCCTGCCGACCACGCTTGAGCGTCACACGCTCCGGGGCCATCGTCGCCAGCAGCCGCGACTGTTCCGGCGTCAGACCTTGCCGCAGCACCTCTACGAGTCCGCCCGCGCGCGCGGCCTCGCGCAACTCCGCGAAGCTACGCAAGCCCTCGCACAATTGGGCCAGAGCGTCATTGACGCTCGCCTCGTCCAACTCCGGGAAATTGGCTTCGGGGAACGTCTTGCGCAGGAACTCCACGCGCGCGAGGAAACGCTCGATCTCTTCCGGGTCGGCGAAGGCGCGCACGCCCGCCGCGAGCGCGGCTTCGGCCAGCACGGCCGCCGTTTCGACGCCCGCGACCTCGCCCGCGCGCGACTCGTCCAGCACCAGCCCCTCGTAGAGCAGCCTGCGCACGACCTCCACGCGCAACGCCTCGCGGTCCCAGACCACTTCCGTGCTCTCGCTGATTTGGTCCGTAAAAAGGTCTAACAGCCAGTCGGGCTCTATGGCGCTCGCTAATCGCACGATTGCTTCGCCCGCGCCGCGCCTCCCTCCCGGCCTCCCGCCGATTGAGCGCTCGCCCGCGTCAACCGCGACCATGAACTCCGCGCGCCTGACGACGCTCTCGGGCGCGAGCCGTGCGGAGCCGCCGCCCGCGAGCAAAACTTCCGCGCCCGCTTCTTCACGTTGGTTGACAAGCGTGCGACGACGCGCCACGCGGTCTGGGTAACCCGCTAGAATCGAGATTAAGAGTTCGGACTCTTCCGCCGCGGAGAGTTCAGTCCTCTTACCTCTCTTCCCTTCGCCCCCGACAATCCGCCGCAGTTGTTTGCTCACGCGGTCCACGCGCCTGACCGCACCCGCGTCCAGGCCCAACTCGCTCAAGCGCCGTGACGAGAAGCCAGCGTCTTCCGCTTCCGTGAAGAGGTCGTAAAGCTCCAGCAAATCCGACGGGCTGTGCGAGCGTGCGATTCTGTGCCGCTCACGTTCACCAGCGCCGAGCAGGACGCGGCCCGCGCGCACGTCGCGCTCGCTGATGAGCGCCGCGACGATTGCCGCCGCCTGCCCTACATTGCGCGCCTCCGCCTCCACGACCACGCGCGCGAGCCTTGGGTGGAGCGGAAACCGCAGCATGCGTCTTCCGTTCTTCGTCACGCGGCCATCGGCGTCGAGCGCGCCGAGTCTTCTCAGCAGCGTTTCGGCCGCGTCGAGCGCAGTCTGAGTCGGAGCTTCGAGCCAGTCAAAGCTACTGAGGTCGCGCAACCCCGCCGCGTGCAGTTCGAGCGCGGCTTCGGCCAAATCCAGGCGACGAATTTCGGGCGTCTCGTGCGCGGGTCGCGCGGCGAAATCCTGCGCCGTGTAGAGACGCAGGCAGCGGCCCGGTCGCGTGCGGCCCGCGCGGCCGGCGCGCTGTGCGGCGGAGGCGCGGCTCGTGCGCGTCACCGTGAGCGTAGGCAGCCCGGACCAGGGCGAGTGGCCCGCGACGCGCGCCAGCCCCGAATCAACGACCGCGACCACGCCCTCTATCGTGACCGAAGTCTCGGCCACGTTGGTCGAGAGAATTACTTTGCGTTGCGCCTGCGGCCGCACGGCGCGCTCCTGCTCGGCCACGGGCAACTCGCCGTGCAGCGGCAGCACG
The DNA here is from genome assembly GCA_963711585.1 of uncultured Acidobacteriota bacterium. Taxonomy (GTDB): domain Bacteria; phylum Acidobacteriota; class Blastocatellia; order Pyrinomonadales; family Pyrinomonadaceae; genus QHXM01. Next base: position 1,188,083 of record CAVQEU010000009.1, read on the forward strand.
AGCAGATTTTCTTCGGCGGCCAGCGAAGCGCAAGCCTCCGCGCAACGCCTTATTTCCGCCGCCCCCGGCAGGAAGACGAGCACGTCGCCGTTCAATTTTTCGTCCAGCAATCTTCTGACAGCGCCCGCGACCTGCTCCTCAAGCGGGCGCTCTTCCGGGCGCGCGAGGTGTTCCACCGCCACCTCGAAGCGCCGGCCTTCCGAACTGAGGACAGGACAATGGCCCAGAAACTCCGCGACCGGCGCGGCTTCGAGCGTCGCGGACATGACGACGACTTTCAGGTCCGGGCGCTCCGACAACTGCAAGCGCCGCACGAGCGCGAGCGCTATGTCCGCCTGCAAGTGGCGCTCGTGAAATTCGTCGAGCACCACACAGCCGACGCCTTTCAACAACGGGTCCGAGAGCAGACGCCTCGTGAAGACTCCTTCGGTGACGAAGCGCAGGCGCGTGCCTGGGCCGGAGACATCCTCGAAGCGCACCTGGTAGCCGACGCTCGCGCCCACGGCCTCGCCGCGCTCTTCGGCCACGCGCCGCGCCGAGAGCGTGGCCGCGATGCGGCGCGGCTCAAGAACCCACACCTCCCCGTTGCCCGCGAGCCCCGCGTCGAGCAGAGCCGGCGGGACGCGCGTCGTTTTGCCCGCGCCCGGCGGCGCCTCTATGACGACGCCCCGCGAGGAGCGCAAACTTTGGATGATTTCCGGCAGGAGAGAATCAATCGGCAGCACGATTAAAAGCAGTGATAAGTGATGAGTGATAAGTGATAAGAAAAAGAAAGAAAGTTTTTACTTATCACTTATCACTCATCACTTATCACTCATCACTTATCACTTATCTTGTCCTGTGAAGCAACTCTGGGGCTCCGCGAAGGCGGGCGCGGGGACCGTTACGTTGTGGCGGACCTCCGTCAACTGAATCTTTATTTCGAGGCCCATAATTGGCACAGTCTGTAGGAACGGGACTTTCACGTCACCCACCTGCCTGTAGTCGCCGTACTTCGTCCCGTCGCCGTAAACCAGCAAGCCCGTCTGCGCGTCGAAGTGCATCTCGTCGCGCTGGCCGTTCGGGGCGACGACTTCCAGAATCTCCACCTTGCCGCGATCCGTGTCAATCGCCCCCTTGTAAATCATCTCCGAGTACAGTTGCCTGTACTTCGTGACCTTGTGAAAATCGAGGTCGCGCTTCAAGCCCTGTACCAACGGCTCCGGGTATTCGTAAAAGCCCATCAAAGCGTCCTGCATCCAACCGCGCTCGCCGTCGAAGACGAACTTCTTCAGGCCCATGTTGGGCACGTCAATCTCCAGGCTTCTTTTGTAAGGGGCCTGTTCGTAGATGACGACCTTCCCGGTCAAATTCTGAAAAGGGTAGGTGCAGACGCCTGTGGAGACGCGGCTCGTCAATCGTTCGAGCGCAGGGCGTCCGCCGAGCGCATTGATGTATCGCTCCATGACCTGCTCCGCCTCCGGCGTGGATTTGAAGACAGGGGTGGGCGCTGGCTTGGGCGCGCTTTCGATCATTTTCGGCGGCGGGGGCGGGGTCGCCGCTATCGCCCCGAGCACACTCGCGGTGACTGGGCCAGAAAGCCACCCGCTGTTCTGCTCCTCTCCTTCGCCCAGCTTGACTTGCCTGACGGCCTCCTGAAGCTGCCCGTCCTCCCCTTTGAGGAGCGCGTCGCGCGAGAGGCGCGCTTCCACGTCCGGCGTCACGCCTTTGCCTTCGAGCGTCGCGCCATCAGACGTTTTAAAACCGGCCCGCGCGTATTCGAAGAGCGCGCCCGTGGGCAGTTCCTTGATGTCAGCGCCAAGCACTGCGCCCGCGCTGCGCTCGCCGACTACCCTGGCGCGGCCGGACTCCTGCAAGGCCGCCGCCATGACTTCGGCGGTCGAGCCCGAAAGCCTGTCAATCAGGACGACAATTGGCCCAGCGTAGGAAAACCTCTGCGGGAAAGTGGGGATGGGCAGCCCGCCCGACCTCGTCCTGAGCACGCCTATGAGGCCCGCCTGTTTCGTCAGCAGCCCGACGACTCCCGAGGCCACTCCCATGATGCCGCCGGGGTTACCGCGCAAGTCTATGACGAGGCCGCGCGTGTCGCGCAGGGACTTGACGGCCGCGCAGAATTTCTCCGCCAGTTGCGGAGTGAAGGCCGTGAATCGTATGTATCCCAACTGGTCCGGCAAGCGTTTCGACTCAAGCTCCGTGTACATCGGCGGGAGGTTCCCCACCGCGGGCGACAAAGCACCCTTCAGCCGCTCGCGCTTGAGCGTGACAACTCGCTCCTTGTTCTCTGCGTCCAGGTACGAGAGCCCGACTTCGGTCCCAGGCTCGCCGCCCAGGTAATCAACTAAAATCGTCTCGCGCACCATGGTGTGCAGGATGGGTGTGACGTCCGGCCCCGCCGGGACGTTTTCGAGCGGGAGGCCGTCCACGCCTTTGATGACGAAGCCCGGCCGCAGGCCCGCCTTCGCCGCCGGCCCAGTCTCTTCGACGCGCGTGATGACCACCTGCCCGCCGAGGACGCGCACGTCCAGGCCGACGCCGTTGAGCATCTGCGTCGCAATCTCGTTGTCGCTCTCGCCCTCCTCTTCGCTGCCCGCGTCTTCGGCCCATTCCTCGTCCGGGCTCTCGGACTGGCCCAGCTTTCTCTTCGACTTGATGCGCGGAATCTTGTCGGGCGGGATAATCGCAAAGTGCGACTGCGGAATCTCGTTCAACATGCGCTGAAGCAGTATGTGCAATTCCACGTCGTTGGGCGCGCGGGTCGCGAGCGGCTGGTAGCGCGAATAGACCGCGACCCAGTTGACACCGCCAAAGGTCGGGTCGAAGTTCTCTTCGTAGACGGTGCGCCAGACCAGCTCAAAAGTTTTCTCGCGCCGCTCCCTGGCGGGGTCTTTTCTGACTTTAGCCGCGCGGCGCTGGCCGGCCGCCGTGCCCTTCGCCCTGATGCCTCTGTTTTGGAGCGCCTGGGCGTCGAGCGGGCTGAGCAGTAAGACACAGAGCGTGAGCGAGGCGATGACTTTCATGATTTGCGACATAAGCTTCTAACCGAATACTGAGGCGCTGACCGAAGGCGGCGGGCCAGAAACTAGACTACGTCGAGCGCGCGCCGCGCGTCAACGGACGACGATTATGGTAATTGATAGTCCGATTCGGCAAAGCGGTTTATCCCCGGAGGGGATGAACATGATAGCCGGGGGCAAGCAAACGACAGTTTGCGCCGCCCCCGGTCAGGCGTTAAAAAATGAATCCGACCCCGGAGGGGTCGCGTCTTCAAGATTGAGGCGCGACCCTTTCAGGGTCGGAATATTTCTTCTCATCCTACCGGGGGCGGCGCAAATGCGTTTGCTTGCCCCCGGCTATCATGTGTGACCCCTTCGGGGTCAGAGACGGGGCTTAAAACTTGCGCTCCGCATCAGGAGCTTTGCGCCTTCGCCACGGGCTCTGTGCTGTAAACGTCTTCGACCGCTGCGCGCAGCAGTTCCGCCACGCTCCAGGCTTGCGCGACGCAGCCGCGCGGCGTGTGCGGCGCGTCGGCGTCGAAGATTTCAGAGACCTGCCCCAGCCCAGCTTCGCTCAGGTGCTCCCGGAATTTCATGAGCCATGCTTCCGCGCGCGCGCGGCTCTCGGGCGAGCGGCCGTTGACTTTGAGGTAGGCCGTGATGAACGGCCCCATCAGCCAGGCCCAGACGGTCCCCTGATGATAAGAACCGTCGCGGCTCCACGAGTCGCCCTCGTAACGCGCGCGGTACTGCGCGTCACCGGGCGCGAGGCTCCGCAGCCCGTAAGGCGTCAGCAAGTCGCGCTCGACAACTGAGACGACCTGATTGGCCCTCTCGGGCGAGAGCATCGAGTGGGCTAGGCTGACGGCGAAGATTTGGTTGGGCCGGAGGGAAGCGTCGCGCTGCTCCCCATCAATCACGTCGTAAAGACATCCGCCGCTCTCGTTCCAGAACTGTTGGTTGAAACTCGCGCTCGCTCGCGACGCCATCATCTCGTACTGTCCGCGGCGCACCTCGTCGCCGAATTTCTGAGCCAATTCTTCCATGATGCGCAGCGCGTTGTACCAGAGCGCCTGAATCTCCACCGCCTTGCCCCGGCGCGGCGTGACGACCCAGTCGCCGACCTTCGCGTCCATCCAGGTCAACTGCACGCCCTCCTCGCCGGAATGGAGCAGCCCGTCCTCGTCCACGTAGATGTGGTAGCGCGTGCCGCGCGTGTGCCAGTCCACTATTTGGACGAGCACGTCATAAAGAGCTGTCCTCACAAACTCTTCATCATTCGTGTAGCGCAGGAGCGCGCGGACGGCCTCGAAGTACCAGAGCGTCGCGTCCACTGTGTTGTACTCGGGCCGCTCGCCCGCGTCCGGGAAGCGGTTCGGGAGCAGCCCCGCGTCCACGTGGCGCGCGAACTCAGAGAGAATGCTGCGCGCAATCTCCGCGCGGTTCGTCGCGAGCGTCAGCCCCGGCAGCGCGATCATCGTGTCGCGCCCCCAATCGCTGAACCAGTGATAGCCCGCGATGACTGTCTTCTCTTCCCCGCGTGCGACGATGAACTGGTCCGCGGCGGCCGCGAGCGCGGGCACGAGTTCCCCGTCGGCTGTCGGCGCGAGCCCGACCACCTCGCGCCGCCGCGCGACTTCAGTCTCGCGGTACTCGTCCGCGCGCCGCGCCTCGCGCCGCTCGGTTGACGCGACGAGGCTCAACTTCTTCCGCCCGCTCAGGTCAAACTTCAAAACGAACGGGTTGAATAAATCTTCCGTGAAATCGAACCCGCGCGCGCGCTCCTCCCTGTACTCAAAGTTGCGATACCAGAAGCCCGCGGGCGTCACTTCGCCGCCGTCGTGTGCCAGATGCAGCGCAGGGTAATCCGCATAGGGTTTGACGGTGACGAGCCCATCCTCGCTTTGCACACGCGCGTCGAGCGAGCCGTTCTCGTGGCCCATGCTGTGATAATCGCGGAAGGCTATGAGCGGGCGCAGTTCGAAAGAGCAGTGAGCAGTGGGCAGTGGGCAGTGGGCAGTTTTTCGGAGCTTGTATTGAATGACCGTAGTATTTTCGCCGTGAAGCATGAAGATGGATTTTTCGATAAGAATGCCGGCGACTTCGTAGGTGAAGACGGGGAACGGGTCGAGGCGAAAGCCGGTCTGATACTGGTAGCCCCGCGGGTGTATCGCGCCTGGGTATTGATTGGCGGAGAGGTCGAACGCTTGACCGTCAATGACGAGAGTCTCCTCCAGCTTCGAGAGTATGACGGCACGCCCGACCGGCGGCTTCGTCGCCGCGACCAGCAGCCCGTGATAGCGCCGCGTGTTCAGCCCCGCGATGGTCGAAGAGCTGTAGCCGCCCAGCCCGTTCGTCTCTAACCACTCACGCGTCACGGCCTCCTCAAGATTGCGGCACGTTCCCTCGTCAAAGCGAATCATCCTAAAATCCTTCTCCTGGGAATTAAACTCAACCCCTTTGCGCCTTACGACTTCTCTTTGCGCCTCCAGCGAGAAACAAAGCTTCACGCAAAGGCGCAAAGTTAAGACGTAAGACGCAAAGGGTTGAATGGTATTTTTTCAGTTGAGGAAGTCTCCGACTTCGCAGAAGACTTTGATTGCGCCTTTGGCGTTGGTCAGCTTGTCGAAGAGTTCCTGGTAGTTGTCCAGACCTTTGACCGGGTGCGTCAAAAGCCGCGCGAGCCAGCCAGTGTATTCGGCCTCGGCCTCGGCCATGTCCTTGACTCCCGTCTCGAAGTATTCGCGGTTGGCGTTGACCGTCCCGACCATAACTTTGTTGCCGAGCACGAACTCCAGATTAATCTTGTCGGCTTCCACTTCCACCTTGCGGTCGCCGCCCGTCACACTCGACAGCACCAGCACGCCGCGCCCGTTCGGAATCTCTTCGACAGAAGGTCTGGGCATCTCGGCCAGGTGTACCGAGTCGGGTTTTCCCGGTGTGACTGCAATCGCTTTCATAAAATTTTCTCCGAAAATTTTGGGGTCGGGGGTTGGGGGTCGGGGGCCGGTAAAAGCTCTTGTCTTTTCGCTGGCCCCCGGCCCCTGCCCCCCGTCCCCCGTTTTCATTCTCCGCTCTGCTGCATGAGTTTGGCGACGAGGCCGGTCCAGCCCGTCTGGTGGCTCGCGCCTATGCCTGCGCCGTCGTCGCCGTGGAAGTACTCGTGAAAGAGCACGAGGTCGCGCCAATGCGGGTCGGCCTGAAACTTCTCAATCCGGCCATAGACGGGACGCCGTTCGTCCCGCCCGCGGAGGAAGATGTGCGACAGGCGGCGCGAGATTTCGGCGGCCACCTCCCAGAGCGTCAGCATCTGTCCCGAGCCGGTCGGGCACTCAACGCGGAAGTCGTCGCCCAGGTAGTGATGAAACTTTTGCAGCGCCTCGATGATGAGAAAGTTGGGGGGGAACCAGACGGGGCCGCGCCAGTTCGAGTTCCCGCCGAAGAGCCCTGTGGAGGATTCGGCCGGCTCGTAGTCAACGCGGTGAACTGTGCCATTAACGCCGAGCGTGTACGGGTGCTCGCTGTGAAAACGTGAGAGCGCGCGCACGCCGTAAGGCGACAGAAACTCTTTCTCGTCGAGCATCACAGACAGGACGCGCCGCAAGCGGTCCTGGTTGACAATTGAGAGCAGCCGGCGCTCCTGGCTTCCGGGCGTGCGCATGCATGCGACCGACTTAGTCAGGTCCGGGCGGTTGTCTATGAACCATTCGAGCCGCCTCTTGAAGTCGGGGAGTTTCTGAAGCAGGTCAGGCTCAAGTGTCTCCACGGCGAAGAGCGGAATCAGGCCCACCATCGAGCGCACCTTGAGCGGGAAGTGTGTGCCGTCGGGCAGGTGCAGCACGTCGTAGAAAAATCCGTCCTCCTCGTTCCACAACTCTAGGCTGTCATGGCCCAAATTGTTCATCGCGGCGGCGATGTGTAGGAAGTGCTCCCAGAACTTACTCGCCACGTCCTCGTAGGCAGAGTCCTCGCGCGCCAGCTCCAACGCAATCGCCAGGAGGTTCAGCGTGTACATTGCCATCCAGCTCGTCCCGTCTGTCTGCTCTATGTGCCCGCCGGTCGGAAGCTCGGAGCTGCGGTCGAAGACGCCTATGTTGTCGAGGCCGAGGAAGCCGCCCTGAAAGATGTTCTTCCCATCGGCGTCTTTCCGGTTTACCCACCAGGTGAAATTGAGCAGCAGCTTGTGAAAGACGCGCTCCAAAAACTTACGGTCGCCTTTACCCCGCCGCTTCTCCTCGATCTTGTAAACGCGCCACGCGGCCCAGGCGTGGACGGGCGGGTTGACATCGCCGAGCGCCCATTCGTAAGCGGGGAGTTGGCCGTTCGGATGCATGTACCACTCGCGCAGCATCAGCACGAGTTGCTCTTTAGCGAAGTCCGAATCCACCAGCGCGAGCGGGACGCAATGAAAAGCCAAATCCCAGGCGGCGTACCAGGGATACTCCCACTTGTCGGGCATCGAGATCACGTCCGCGTTGTAGAGGTGTTCCCATTCGTTATTGCGCCCGCGCTTGCGCGCGTCGGCTGGCGCGGGCTGGCGCGAATCGCCTTCGAGCCATTCTTTGACGACGTAGTGGTAATACTGTTTCGACCAGAGGAGCCCCGCGAAGGACTGCCGCATGACGTTCTGCGCGTCCTCGCTCAAGTCCGGCGGGATGACGCCCGCGTAGAACTCGTCCGCCTCGCGCTTACGCTCCTCAAAAACGCGCTCGAACTCTTCGGCGAAAACTTTTTGAGTGTCGAGTTCGCCATCGGTAAAGCGCAGACGCACCATGACCGTCTCGCCCGCGCCGACGGTTAGCTGATAGTGGGCCGCCGCTTTTGTGCCAGTGTGTTCCGGGTTGACGGCTTCCTTCACACCGCCGATGACGTACTCGTTGAACGCGTCCTTGACGTAAGGCACGTCGTTGGCGACGCCGAACAGGCGCTGCTTGTTCGTCTCGTTCTCCGTGAAGAGCAGTTCCGGCGTGCCTTCGCAGTACAGGCGGTGCTTGCCGTATTGCCAGTGCTCCAACCCTATCACTGCGGCGGGCATCCCCTCCGGCCCTTCCGTAAACCCGTCGTGCAGGACGGGTCGCCTGTCGTCATCATTCCACGACCAGGTGTTGCGGAACCAGACCGTCGGCAAAAGATGTATCTTCGCCGCCTCAGGCCCGCGGTTGACGACGCTGATCTGGACGAGGATGTCTTCCACGTCAGCCTTCGCGTACTCGACGAAGACATCAAAGTACCTGTCGTCGTCGAACACTCCCGTGTCCATCAACTCGTACTCTGGCGCGTCCTTCCCGCGCCTGCGATTCTCCTCAACCAGCCTGGCGTACGGGAACTCCGCTTGCGGGTACTTGTACAGATATTTCATGTACGAGTGCGTCGGCGTCGAGTCCAGATAAAAATAGTACTCCTTCACGTCCTCGCCGTGATTCCCCTCCGGGCCGGTCAGGCCGAAGGCGCGCTCTTTGAGAATCGGGTCGCGCCCGTTCCAGAGGGCGAGTGCGAAGCAGATTTGCTGATGACGGTCGCAGATTCCCGCCAGCCCGTCCTCGTTCCAGCGGTAAGCGCGCGAGCGGGCGTGGTCGTGCGGGAAATAGTCCCAGGCCGACCCCGACGCCGAGTAATCCTCGCGCACGGTTCCCCAGGCACGCTCGCTCAAGTACGGCCCCCACCGCTTCCAGTGCGCGGCGCGCGTGCGCGACTCTTCAAGCCGGCGCTCCTCCGCGCCGCTCGCCTGATTCTTATCTTCTGCTCCGTTGGCTTTCACGGCTGCGCTCAACTTGCCCGGCGCGTCTCCATATTCCCGCAATGCGGGCACGAGTGGAATTCTTCCAGGACGCCGCCGAAGTCCGCGTCGAACGCGTCCGACTCGTCAGGCGCAGACGAATAATCAATCTTCTCTGCGTGGCAGTTCATCTCCGCGCCGCACTCTTCGCAAATCATCTTCTCTCGCATACTTTCTCCTCGGTCTTTGAGAGTCAAAATTTCAACTCTTCTCAAGCCTCTCTCTAAAATAGTCTCGCCAACTGTCCGGCAAGGCTTTGACCTCGATGGCGCGTCGCATCATCTCCGCATCGTCTCGGTCGCGCGCGTAGAGCCGCGTGATGTCAGCGACCGTCACATTGTGTTCGTCCCGCGCCAGAAGCTCGATTGAGTCTCCGGCTTCGACTTCGCCCTCGCGCAGGACGGAGAAATAAAAGCCCGTGCGCCCGCTCGCCAGAAACCGCCTCAGGATGTCGTTGCGGCCGAACTTGATGCCGAGCTTGTAGCACGGCATGCGCGGCTCCGTGACCATCACTTCGGCCGACCCGACGCGGAACTGGTCGCCTATGTTGACCGACGACTCGTTCAAACCTTCTGTCGTGAAGTTCTCGCCGAACATACCCCACGGCAGTTCCATCTCGGGCAGTTCCGCGCGCCAGAATTCGTAATGCTCCGACGGGTAGGCGTAGACGGCCTTCGAGGGGCCGCCGTGGACGGTCAGGTCCGCCTGGCGGTCGCCGTCCAGGTTGAGCGTGCGGAGCGCGACGCGGCCCGCGACCGGCTCCTTGAAGATGCCGGTCGAGACGGATTGCCCACGCCATACGACCAGGCGCGGGCGGCTGACGTTGATTGAGACTATTTTCATCTTTGCAAAGCTCAATCGAGCGAGACGTTGTCGCGCCCGTGCCTTAAAACTTTGGACATCCAGATCAGCTCTTTCAAGAATTTATCTATGCGCTTGACGTAAGACTCGTCCAGTAGCTTTCCGTCCGCGTCGAAGAGCTTGTGCGCGCTCGAAAAATTCCCGTCCCAGAAGATCGTGACGAGCCCCAACTCGCGCAAGATCGGCAGCAAACTTTGTATGGCCCGCGTGCCGCCGAAGCCGCCGGCCGAGACTCCGCAGACGCCCGCGGCCTTGTGTATGTACTCCTTCAAATTCGTGTCCAGCACGCGCTTGAGCGAGCCGGGAAAGCCGTGGTTGTATTCCGGTGTGACGATGACGAGGCCGTCGGCGCGCGCGACTGCTTCGGAGAATCGCGCGTCCTTGATGCCCTCGCCTTCGTCGTCCGCGGGCAAAGCGATGTCGCGTATGTCAATCAACTCCGTCTCGACGCCGTCGCGCTTTCTGAGTTCCTCGGTGACGAACTTTGCAACCGATTCGCTCGCGCGGCCCTGGCGAGTCGTGCCCAGGATGACGGGGATGAAGATGGGTCTGTCCGTGCTCATCGAAGTCAGTGTCCTTCCTTACTGAAATTCACTTCTCGATTAACTGCATGACATGGCCGTCCGGGTCTCTGACCAGAAAGCCCCTGTTGAAACCTAAGTCTATGGCAGATACTACACCCGACAAGCCGAAGAAGGCTTTCTCGCCGAGCAGGAATCGCTCGGCGCTCGCGGCGCTGCCGATCACGAACCTGTCGGCCTGTGGCCTCTTAGCTACCACGTTTTTCTAATCGGGTGCGCCTCTGTGTTGAAGACAACTGTTCCGAACCTCAAAGTGTCTGGCGAGGCGAATAGCAGGTAGAAATATTTGAAAGTCTCCGCGAAGAGGAAGCTTTCCATCGAGTCGGCTTTCTCTTTGGTGACGACGTTTTTCAGGGCCGCGTAAGCCTCGTCGGTCTTGCAGTGCCTGACGAAGTCGTCGAAGAGTCGGCGTCCCATGTGCAGATAAGATGCGTCTTTGGTCAGCCGGTGCAGGTAGTAAGTGGACTCCACGATCTCTGGCCGCAAAGGATAGCCGGGGTCGCCGACCTGCATCGTCCGGTAATTTATCTCTTCGGGCTCGATGCCGTGCCTGTTCCACATCTTGAACGAAGAGGCTTGCAGGCGTCGCGCGCGTTTGAGGTCGCCCGAAAGCGCGAGCACCGCCGGGAAGAAGGCATCGAGCGCGCCGAACATAGTCGCGGTGCGACGGCCCGTGAGCATGTCCGCGTGGCCGTACCAGAGTTCTGTGCCAACTTCGTCGGCCAGATACTTATTGAGGGCAGTGATGCTTTCGAGCCACATGCGCCGGCAGTCCTCATCGTCGAAGAGCAGCCAGCACTTCAATAGATACTCGTAATAAGAATCTATCTCAGCGCTGACGTGGCTGTCCTTGTTCGTCCACTCGCCTGTCTCGACGTTTATTCTCTGCCCGACGAGGCCGATTGCGGAGCGGCGCTTGAAAATCTCTGCCAGAGCGCGCTTGGCTTTGTCGTAGAAGACATGCTTGTTTGTCAGCTTGGCGAGAGCGCCGAACTCTACGAGCAGCGTCCCGGCTTCGGCCGGGTTGGTCTCCGCGCCGCGGACTTTGCCCGTCTTGAGATTGACGTACCTGTAGGGCAGGCCCGTCGGCGACTCGAAGGCGGGCAACAGTCTGGTCCCAAGGTCTTCGGCCAGGGCGAGCAGACGCCTGTCGCCCGTCAACTGGTAACTGGAGAGCAGCCCGCCCAGAAGCCGTATCGTGATCTCAAAGTTTTTGACGTAAATGTCCTTGTCGAAGGAGAGGTTCATGAGGATGAGTTCCTTCGTGCGCCGCGCCTCGCCTTTCAGATTCATCAGGATTAGTGTGTCGAGCGCGTCAACGGGCGTCATATAAAGAGACTGCTCGTACCAGTCGTGCGCCTTCTTACTGAGCGGCCGCAAATCGTCGTGGCCCCACGCGTATTTCACATAACCGCGCCAGGCGTGCAGGAACTCAGCACGGACCCGGCGTGCAAAGACTCGCCCGTCACCTCTTCCCTGAGACAGTGCAACAGGCGCAGTTAGCAATGGAAAGAGCAAAAGAAGCGCTGTTATTTGGGGTCTGACTTTCATGTTCAAGCTCAAGCTACCGATTGACTCAACCCCTTAGCGCCTTTGCGTCTTTGCGTGAGTGGTTTTTATTTTTCACGCAAAGGCGCAAAGACGCAAAGAGTTGAGCTTAGGTTTTGGAACGCACTTTTTCTGGTTCGTTCCTTATCTCGTCGAGAGCGCGCCCGAGCCTGTCTAAGCCTTCCTTCAGCGCGTCCGTGTCTCCGCCGATGCCGATTCTGAAATGCTCGGGCCGCTCGAAGAATCTTCCGGGCACGACGGACGTTTCGTACTTCGCGGCCAGCATCGCGCACAACTCGTCCGCGCTCCCGCGCTTCAAGCGTGGGAAAGAGACTGTGCCAAACTTGTGCGGCAGCCAGTCAAGGTCGTCGCGCGAGGCGAGGAAGGAGTTGAGCAGACCCGCGTTGGTCTCAAGGAGAGAGCGCGCCCAGGCCGCGATTTCGTCCAGGTGTTCGAGCGCGACGCAACTCAGAAGCTCCGCCGCGTGCGCCGGGATGACGCCGAACAGATCGTTGAGCCGCCACATCCTGTGTGCCAGTTCCGGGCTCGCCAGAATCCACCCGCAGCGCAGCCCGCTCAAGCCGTAGACCTTCGTCAGGCTGTTGGTCGTGATGAACACGTCGCCCAGGTGAAAGGCCGACGGCGGCGCGTCTTCAAAGAGCGTTTCGAGATAGACCTCATCAACGAGCACCCGCGCGCCCACGCCGCGCGCCACTTCGCCTAAATGTTTGAGCGCGTCCTGACCGGCGAGCGCGCTCGTGGGGTTATGCAGGTTGCTCAAGACTATGAGGCGCGTGCGCGCGCTAAGGACGCGTTCCACCGCACTCGCGTCGAGCGCGAAGCCGTCCTCCGCTTCCCGCGCGAAGCGCTTCACGGACGCGCCCAGATATTGTGCCACCGCGAGAAGCGGCTCGTAAGTCGGCTCCTCTATCAACACCTCGTCGCCCGGCCCCAACACGGCGGCCATCGCCAGGTGATTAGCCATTGACGTACCCGTCGCCGCGACGACGCAATTGGTCGGGACACGACACTTCGCGGCCAGGGCCGCCTGTAGCGGCTCGTAGCCGTAAAGGCTCTGGCCGCTCAATTCAAGGTCCGCGATTCTGACGGGGAGTTTTGCGAGCGGGTAATTCCTGAGCCCGCTCGACGCCAGGTTGAACCGCGCCTGCGAGCGCGTTTTGGCCCACTCCATGTAGGGAGAACTCATCACGCGCCATTGCGTCATACGCGCCTCCGCGAACGCCAGAAGAAGTAGACAGGCACGCCCGCCGTGACGATGGCTAACCCGATGACGCTGTTGGCCGGGTACTTGTAAACGGTGCTGAGCACGATCAACGCGCACGCGGCGACGAACAGGGCGGTCGTGACGGGGTGGCCCGGAACGCGCACGAATGTCTCCCCCTGATTCGTGCCGGAGACGGCCCTCCGGCGGAAGATGAAGAGCGAGGCCGCCGTCAGGCCGAACCAGATGAAATCAACCGAGACCACGTAGTTGAGTATCTGCTCGTACTTGCCTGAGAGCGCTATCACGACGGCGAGCACGCCTTGCAGGGCAATCGCCACGACTGGCACACGCGTGCGCGGGTGTAATCTCGCCACGCCTTTAAAGAAGAGTCCGTCCTCGGCCATCGCGAAATAGACACGCGGCGCGGTCAGCATCCCCTGGCTCAAAAAGCCCAGCGTCGAGATGCTGATGCCGATGGCGATGAACGTCGCCCCACGCGCGCCGAACGCCTGGCGCATTACGGACGAGGCGGGCGTCTCGGTCGCGGCCAACCCGTCGGAGCCGAGCGCGTAGAGGTAGACGAAATTGGCCGCGAGATAAAGCAGGACGACGCCGCCTGTGCCAATTAACAATCCGCGCGCGAGGTCGCGCCGGGGGTCGCGCATCTCGCCCGCGACGAAGCTGGCCGTCTGCCACCCGCCGTAGGCGAACATCACGGGCGTCATCGCGGCCCCCATCGCCGTCAGTAAGTCGAACGAGACGGGACGGTCAAGAATTGGGCCAGACATCCCGCGCGGCGTGGCGGTGAAAAAGAGGCCGCCCAGGACGAGCGCCGCGAGCGCCAGAATTTTTAGCACCATCAGGGCGTTCTGCACGCTGCTCCCGGCGCGCACGCCGAGGCAGTTGATGATTGTCAGCAAGGTGAGCGCCGCCACAGCTATCGTCCAGTCGGGAACGCCTACGCCCGTGACTTCCAGAAAGTAACGCGAGAAGGTGATGGCGACCGCTGCCATCCCGCCGGTCTGCACGACGAGCAGCAAGGCCCAGCCGTACATGAAGGCGACGGACGGGTGGTAAGCCTCGCGCAGGTAGGCGTATTGTCCCCCGACCTGCGGGCAGCGGTTGACCAATTCCGCGTAGATGAACGCGCCCGCGAGCGCGATTAACCCGCCGAGCAGCCACGCCCCGAGGATGAGCAAGGGCGTGTGAACCTGCCGCGCGACGACGTAGGAGTTCATGAAGATGCCCGAGCCGATGATGCCGCCCATGACGATCATCGTCGCGTCGAACAGCCCCAGCCGCCGCGCGAGTCGGACGGACGCGCCCGAAGCCCCCTCGCCCTTCTCTTTGTGAGAACTCATCAGTGGTCGTTGCAGTGACTTGGCGCAAGAATTTTAAGGAGCGCCCAAGATTAGCACATCTCTGGCGGCGCGAACCTCCCTAAGTTGACTCGCCGAAAAAAGCTATTGAAATAAATTTGGCCCGCGTGCTATTTCTTATTTTAGCGTTGCCACAATGGTTTAACGCGGGTTCTCGTTAGTGTTCAATCTCGCGTTCACCTGAGTAACCTGCCCGACTGAGCGCCTGATTCGCCCGGAAAACATCGGCTCTGATTGATCCTTCACGATCTCCCACGGCCTACGTCTGTCTAACCCTTACCCTCATACGAAGAGGAGAAAGAGATTTTTATGTTCCCCCAACGCAAGACTGCCCCCTCATACTCTGTTTTCAAACTCGCCGCGCTCTTCAGACTGCTCGTCATCGGCGTCATCTTCATAGCGGCCGGCCACGCGGCCAAGGCTTCTGGCACGTTGATTCCCGCGCCCTCGCGCGTGGACATGGTTTACGACTCGGCACGCGACACCCTCTACATCACAAGCGGCACGTCCGTCCTGCGCTATCAAATTGGCACAAACACTTTCCTGACGCCCATTGAACTCGGCGGCAGCCTGAGAGGCATAGACCTCTCGCCCGACGGCAACACGCTGGCCGTCGCGGACAAGACACGTTCGGCCACCGAAGTCTGGATTCACCTGGTTGACTTAACAAACGGTGTGAGCCGGAAGGCCACTTTCCCGCGCGCCTCCGGCGAGGGCGGCACGTTCACAGTGGCCTTCGGGAACGACGGCGCGGTCCTCGTCACCTCGACGTACGAAGGCTCCGGCTGGGTCCCTATGCGGCGGCACGACCCGGCGACGGGGGCGACGAGCGTCGTCGCTTCTTCGGTTAACCAGAACTCCATGCTGGCCCCGAGCGGTGACCGCGGCGTCATAGGCTTTGCCGAGAGCAACAGCAGCGACGGCCCGTTCGGCAGGTACAGAGTCGGCGACGGGAACCTGCTGCGCAAGTCCGGGTACACGGACGGGACAAGCTGGTTCAACTACGAGATGGGCGCGAACCGCGACGGCACGCAGTACGCCATCCCGACCTACGGCGGGACATTCATCTGCGACGCCGACCTGCGAAAAATCAGGACCGTGGGCCAGTACGCGGGGCCGCAGCCCGTCGGCGTCGTTTACCACCCGGTCTATGACCTGGTCTATTTCGCCTGGGCCGGCAGCACACAGGTCCGCGCGTTCGAGACGACCTCTTTCACGCAGGTGGACGCCTATGATTTCGAGCACACCTTCGCGCACATGGGCAACACGGCCTTCACTCAAGGCCGGCTGAAGATTTCGGGCGACGGCTCGCTGCTGTTCGCGACCGTGAACGGCGGCGTGCGCTACCTGCGCCTCTACGCGTCGCTCACGGCCGACAATCAGGAGGTCGTCACGGACGAGGACAACGCGTCTCTCGTTAATTTGACCGGCAGCGTCGGCAACGGCGGCGCGATTGATTACAGCGTCGTCAACGGCCCCGCACACGGCACGCTCACGGGCGTCGCGCCTTACCTGATCTACAGGCCGGACCACGACTATCACGGCGAGGACAGTTTCACTTTCAAGACGACCTACGGCGCGGCTTCGGCCGTGGCGACCGTGTCCATCACGGTCAACCCCGTCAACGACGCGCCCGTGGCCGACGGCCAGGTCCTTCACGACCAGCGAAGACTTTGGGAACTACGTCACGCTCACGGGCTCGGACGTGGAGGGCGATTCGCTGACCTACCAGATCGTCAGCGGCCCCACGCACGGAACGCTCGTCGCCGTGAGCATCTACGGCATGGCCTACATGCCCGACCCCGATTACCACGGCGAGGACAGTTTTACTTTCAAGACGAACGACGGCTCGCTCGACAGCTACCCGGCGACCGTCACGATCACTGTGACGCCTGTCAACGACGCGCCCGTGGCCCACAATCAGGCTGTCGAGACTAACGAGGACACGGCTAAGGCGTTCACGTTGTTTGGCTCGGACGTGGACGGCGACTCGTTGAATCCCGTCATCGTCAACGGCCCCTCGCACGGGACGCTGACGGGCTCGGGGCTCAACCTGACCTACACGCCGGGGGCCAACTACAACGGCAACGACAGCTTCTCCTACAGAATCAGCGACGGCTCGCTGGAGAGCGGCGTCGCGACGGTGACGATTAAGGTATGGTCCGTCAACGACGCGCCGGCGGCCAACGGTCAATCCGTCACGACCCCCGAGGACTCGTTCAAGACGATTACGCTCTCAGGCTCTGACGTGGACGGCGGGACGTTGAGTTACGTCGTAGTGAACGGGCCGGCGCACGGCACGCTGAATGGTTCAGGGACGAACTGGACCTACAGGGGGGCGATCGAACTACAACGGCGGCGACAGCTTCACCTTCAAGGTGAACGACGGCCAGGCCGACAGCAACGTGGCGACGGTGACGATTCAGGTGACGCCCGTCAACGACGCGCCCGTGGCCGTCGGCGACAGTGCGTCAACCGCGCGGGGCGTCGCCGTGAGCATTCCGGTGCTGGCGAACGACACGGACGTTGACGGGGACGTGCTGACGGTCGCCACAATCGGGCAGGGCTCGCAGGGCGGCACCGTGACGATCAACAGCGGCGGCACGGGAGTGACTTACAGACCGCGGAATAGCTACGTGGGCCAGGAGACGTTCTTCTACACGGTCAGCGACGGCAAGGGCGGAACCTATGCGGCCACCGTCCTGGTCAACGTCGGGAAGAAGTAAGCTCGAACCTTGACTCAAGTCCCTTAGCGCCTTTGCGCCTTTGCGTGAGGAAAGTTTGCTACGCAAAGGCGCAAAGGCGCTAAGAGTTTGTATTGACGCTATTCTACTTCGCCAGCCTGTTGTATTTCCTCAAGACTTCGCGCAGGCGTTCGTGGGGGATGGCGTGGACGGTGTTTCCGTTGATGCCCTTCATCGTCTCGGCCGCGACCATCGCGTTGACGATGGCTTCTTCGGTCGCCTCCACGGTCGCGCGAAACAGCGGGTTGATTCTTTCGTTGGGCAGCATGTTGAGCTGTGCCATTCCTTCCGTCTTGCTGGCCTCCGGGTTGGCCGTCGAGAAGGCTATGAAGATGTCGCCCGACGAGTCCTCACCCCTGCCGCCCATCACGCCGACGGCGAGCGAGACGCGCTTGATGATTCGCTTGAGCTGGTGCGGCAAGAGCGGCGCGTCCGTGGCGACGACGACGATGATCGAGCCCTGGCCTTCGTCCGGCCGGCCCTCCTGGGGCCGCAGGTCCGTAATCTCCTTGCCCACCGGCACGCCCGCAATCCGCAACAAGTCGCGCCGCCCGTAGTTGGCCTGCACCAGCACGCCCACGGTGTAGCCGCCTTCTTCGGCGCGCAGCACTCTTGAAGAAGTCCCCGTGCCGCCCTTGAAGCCGTGCGCGACCATGCCTGTGCCGCCGCCGACGTTGCCCTCCGCAACCTTCCCGGACTTAGCATTGTCGAGCGCCTGAAAGACGTGCTCCTTGCGGACGTGAAAGCCGTTGATGTCGTTCAGAAACCCGTCCCAGGTTTCGGCCACGACCGGCAGACTGAAGTCGCCCGAGTAGCCTTCGCCCCCGCCGCGCCGCGCGTTCCACTCTATGACCGCGTCGCGGACCACGCCGACGCTGTGCGTGTTGGTAATCATGACGGGCGTTCCCAGATTCCCGGACTCTTCAAGCCAGGTCGTGCCGGTCATCTCGCCGTTGCCGTTCAAAGTGTGCCAGGCCGCGAAGAGGCGTCCGCGGAAGTTCTTCCCCTGCGGCAGAATTGCGGTCACGCCCGTGCGAATTGGCCCACGCCCGGCGACCAACTTCCCTTCGCCGCTGACGAGCGTCGTGAAGCCGACCTCCACGCCTTTGACATCCGTAATGGCGTTCAACGGGCCGGTCGCGCCCTCGAAAGGAACGCCCAGGTCACGCGCCCGCGGCCTGTCCTGCGCGGAGATGCTGACGGAGACGAGAAGCAGAACGAGGACGGCGAGGAGTTCGGATTGCACGAGACATGTCTTGCTCATTCACTGTTTCCTTTCAATAGCAATAGTGTTGCGAGATGTCAGTACCGCCTGCGCTAGCGGGCGGGTGCTCAACGTGGAAAGACCAAAACACCCGCCAAGACGCAAGACGCAGGGGTTGATGTCTGACTTTTGAGTTTTTTCTTTTGATCCGCCTTCGTAGAAAGAAGAGGGCGGAGCCCGTTTGAGCCCCGCCCTCTTCTTTACCGCCATGCCTGTCTGCGCGTCAATCCGTGAGCAGGAGCCCGTCACCCAGGACGATGCCGTCACCTATGACGACCCGTCACCCAGAACGACGCCGTCGCCTATGACGACGCCGTCGCTCATCAGCAGGCCGTCGCTCACAAGGAGGCCGTCGCCGAGCACCACGCCGTCACTCATGATGAGACCGTCGCTCATGATAAGGCCGTCGCCCAGCACCACACCGTCGCCCAGAACGATGCCGTCGCTCATCAGGAGACCATCGGACATCATGATCCCGTCGGCGAGCATGATGCCATCGCCCAGGACGACGCCGTCGCTCATCATGATGCCGTCGCTGAGCAGGTGGCCGTCGCTCATCAGAAGGCCGTCGCTGCACATCACGCCGTCGGTCAGGACAATCCCGTCGCCCACGACCACGCCGTCCGAGAGCATGATGCCGTCGCCCAGGACGATGCCGTCAGCCAGCATGATCCCGTCGCCCAGCACCACGCCATCGCCCACAACGACGCCGTCGGCGAGCATAATCCCATCGGTTATCATGATGCCATCGCTCATGATGAGGCCGTCGCTCATGATGAGACCGTCGCCTATGACGACGCCGTCCGCCAGCATGATACCGTTGGTCAGCACGGGGCTGTTGGCGAAGATGACGCCGCCGCTGTAGAGGACGCGGTCGCTCGCCTTCACCGTCTCGCCCGCGATGTTGACCGACTGCGAGAGGCTCTTGAGCGTTACTTTCTTGCCAAAAATCTTGTCGCCGGCTTTCAGCTTGTTCGCGTTCGGGACGATGGCGCGCGCCATCTCGACCGCCAGCGGGGCGTTGACCTGGCCCGCGCCCTGGCTGATGAAGCTCTGCGTTTTGCTGACCCACTGGGGAGCCTGTAAGGCTTGGGCTGTGCGGACGAGGACAGTTTTGGTCAGCAGCGGGGTGAGAGAGCGATTGGCTTCGAGCATCTGCGCGACGACGCCGGAGACGACCGGGGCGGAGAAGGACGTGCCTGAGTAGCGGAAGTAAAGATTGCGCGTGGCGTTCGCGGAGGTCGGCTCGACGATGCGGTCGGAGTGATCGCGGGCCGTCGCCGGGTTGTCTTGCGACATAGGGGCGACCAGGCGGCGGCCGGGCGCGACCACGTCGGGCTTGGGCAGGTGGTCAAACTGCGTGGGGCCTTTGGAGGAGAAGGTCGCCAGGGTGTCGTCCGAGCGGCGCGCGGTGCCGTGCGTGTCGGTCGCGCCGACGGTGATGGCATAGGGGCTGTTGCCGGGGCTGTTGATCGCGCCGTAGACCAGACGATAGATGGGTTCGCCGCTTCCGTCGTAGCCCGTTATCTGTTCGCTGCGGCCGTTGTTGCCTGCGCTGCACACGACGACGATGCCGGATTGGGTTGCGCGCGCCACGGCCTGCGAGAGCGGGTCCGTGCGGAACGACTCGCGCACGGGCGTTCCCAAGCTCATGTTGATGACGCCGATTTTGTACTTCTTCTGGTTGGTAATGGCCCAGTTGATCGCGTCGAGCACGGCGCTCGTCGTGCCTGCGCCGTTTTCGTCGAGCGCCTTGAGGTCAATGAGGTGCGCGCCGGGGGCTATGCCGACGTAGCTGCCCGCGTAGCCGTTGGAGCCCGCGCCGGAGCCTGCCGCCACGCCCGCGACGCCAGTGCCGTGGCCGGAGCGGTCGCCGTCGCCGAGGACGACGCCGTCGGCCAGCATGATGCCGTCGGTGATCATAATGCCGTTGGCCTGTGTGTTGGCCGCGCCGTTGGTGAAGTTGACGGAGGCGACGACGCGCGACTTGCCGTTCTTGAGAAAGTCCGGGTGGTTGGCGCTGATGCCGCTGTCAATGACGGCGATGCCGACGCCCTTGCCCGTGAAACCGGGAGCGCCCGCGAAGCCCTGCTGCACGAGGTTCGCGCCCACGGCCTCTTTCGTCACGTCCATCTGCCCGCGGACGCGGCGGTCGGGCGAGACGTAGAGCACATCGGAGCGCGCTGCGAGTTCACCGAGCGCCGTCGCGGGAACGTCCGCGACCATGGCGTCGAGCGAGTCGAAGGATTTCCGCTTGCTGCCGCCTTTGGCCGAGATGGCGTTGTCCTGCGCTGAGGTCGGGCGGCCCTTGGTCTGAACGATGACGCGAACGGTCCCGCTCTTGGCCGCGTCGAGTTCGGGCGCGAGTTTGCGCTCAGCCTTGGCGGGGCGGTCCTTCTTTGTCGCGGGCGAAGCGAAAACACTGAGAGGGGCAAGAGAGGTGACGAAGAGGGCGACGACGGTCAAGAGAGTGGCGAAGCGGCGCAGCATGGCGGTTCTCCTTTTCAAATTCGGGTTGAAGGTTTAATGAGCGCGACGTTTGTAAGAACTCGGGAACTTTCTGGCTTTTCATCTCCCGCTTTCTTCAATCATCTGCCCTCCCCTATTACAACCGCTGTGCCAATTCGCCTGACCCACTCTCCTTCCCACTTAAACTCAACTATATAAACACTTCACTTCCTCCACGACGCTTCGCCGCCGATTTCTCGCGCCGAGAGCCGAAACTGATACTTCCTTCGCACCTCTTCCCCTCTAAACAGATTTTCTTCGGATTTCCTCCGAAAATTTAGAAAAAGCGTGAGGTGCGAACGAAGTATCTTTTTTGTTTAGCAGGTATCCACTCGGAAGGGAAATGATCGCCGAGCGGCTTTGCACAATAAGTCTGCTCGGCTTTCAGTAGGCGTAGTCGCCGCTACCGCCAATAATGTTTTTCTCAAAAAAGAGTTCGCTGGCGGGAACGTCCACACCGATGCGGAGGGCGTAGTGAACGACCGGGCCTTGCCTGGGGTCGAATCTATAGACGTGGTAGACAAACCCGGTCTGGTGGTGGGCCGATTGGTTGCTGAATTGATAGTCAACGCATCCGATGATGTAGAGGGTAACGAAATCTGTGGACTTGAGACGCCCCTGTTCAAAGTAACCCCGTCCCACACCAAAAGTTTGCTTCAGGACAATAGTTTCGTCTGGAAATATTGTGTAGGAGGGATAATAGGGATTGATATTCGAGCAGATTTCCTTCCGCTGCGCAAGGGCTTCTTTGCCCCCAATCAGTCCCGAAGGCGGCACGAACAGTTCGGCCATAATAGTGGCCCCGACGGCAACGGAGCGGCCTACATTCCTCAATGTGAATCTAGCAGTCAATCTATCCGCGTCTTGACTAGGGTCTTTAGCAAAAGCGAGAGGGCCGTCTGGAATAACATCTACAGCCAGCCACGGGCGGTCTGTCATTTCAAACTGTTTCAAGGCGATGCCCGTCTGCTCTCTCAAGGCGGTCGCTTGCTCCTCGGCGGAACGGACGAGCTTTTCATTTTGTCGGACAAGCTCCCCGGAAGTTCGGCTTGGGCGAGAGAGGCTTTAGCTTGGTCAGCCCCGGCCTGGGCCTGCGCCTGAGAAGCCTTAGCCTGCTCCCCGGCGTGCTTAACAAGTTCCTTGTTCTGCTCGGCAACACTCTGGGAGGCGTTAGCAGTTCCCTGGGTGGCTTTGATGAGGTCTTGAGTCTGTTGAGAGCCAGACTCCATAGACTTCAACTGCCCCCTCATAACATCTACAGTCTGATTCGTGGCATCCAACTGACCACTCATCTTCACGGACTGGTAGCCGAGTACGAAAAGGGTGAACACCCCCAGAGCGAGTGCGGCCCAAAATTGGTTTCTAACCCACCGGGCCTGCTTCGCCATCCACTCGGTCTGTCTCTCCATCCATACAGTCTGTTGGGCAATAGCCTCGGACTGTTCGGCAAGTTCTTCAATGGCTTCGTCCTGCTCACGATCAGCCTCATCTTTTGCTGCCTCGGCGTCGGCTCCTTCTGCTTTGGCATGGGCAGGTTCGACGACAGGCGGCAGGGGGGCTGGTCCCTTTTGGGACTCGCCGCCTTGCTGCTCAGTCTTGCTGGTGTCTCGTTTCGGTTGAGTATCAGGTTTTTCGGTTTCCATTGAGGTTATTCACTCCAAAAAGTCGGCTCTATGCCGAGTTCGTAAATGGATTGAATGAGACAGCAAATATTATGACACAGAATCTTGCACAGCAATTCGTTCGTCTGCGCCTTACAAGTCTTGCTGCGGGGATTGTTGCTTAGCTTCCTTTTAAGATAGCGAGGTCGGTTGTGCGCAACTTTGCTCCGGTTGTGCACAACCGACCCCGAAGGGGTCACAGATGATAGCCGGGGGCAAGCGTCAGCGCCGCCCCCGGTCGAAGGTAGATGGAAGAATCCGACCCTGAAGGGGTCGCACCTCAACCTTGAAGGCGCGACCCCTTCAGGGTCGGAACGATTTCTCACACCTGACCGGGGGCGGCGCGTCGTGCGCTCACGCGCACGCGCAATGCCCCCGGCTATCATGTTCATCCCCTGCGGGGATAAAACCGATCCGAGATTTACTTCCGGCGGGCCGGTAGCTTCGCGGGCAGATCAAGCTCGTCGTCAATCAGCACGTCCACATGGACGCCTGCAAGGCGTCCATACTGTAAGAGGACTGGCAACGGCGGCTCTCGTTTACCAAGCTCGTAGTCTGAGATTCTGTTATAAACGAGAACATCTTCAAAGCCTAAACGTCTGAGCATCTCGGACTGAGAGAGCCCGAGAGCAGTCCTAACCTGTAGCAACTTCTCGCCGAGACGCCGAACCTCAAGACGCGCTGCTCCCATCAGGAATCGCCTCCTGATGGGACAACAAAGTATGGCTTGCAGCTATACCATATACGGTATAAAATGCGCTCGCTCAAGTGGCTCGCCGTGAGAATGAACCTTTCATTCCGAACGGCGGCGCTCATCACTCAGCTTTGAGGTTGAGGCTTGAGACGACGCATTAGCCGTTGCCAATTTTCAAAGATGGACCGCGCGCATCATAGCACGCTTTCTTCACCCGATGACCTCATCAACAAAGGATTGTGCCAATGAAAAGAAGAGAAGAGTACCGGGCCAAAATCACAGACGATAGCGGGCTGACGAGAGGCCGTGTCCCTTGTCCGCTGCTGCAAGAGATAGGCGCTCGACCAGGCGATCATTTGCTCTTTCGCCTGGATAAATCCGGGCAGGTCGCCATGCGCCTTGCGCGTGCGGTCAGGAAACCTGCCAGGAGATGTAAGCGCCGATAACCATCTAGTCTTGCACGTCCGCTTCAGAGGGTGAGAGGCGGGCTGTGCGGAGGGGCCGCCGCGTGAAGCCGCTTACCTGAGAAGCGCGCGGCGGCCTTGCTTTGTTTGTCAGATGTACACCACCATAATCCGGCGAAGGGAGGTGAGAATGGGCCGAATACTTAACTTCTTGGGCTATCTGGGTCAGGGCGGGGGCCGCGTCGGGCTGCCCACCCTGACACTCGCGGAGTATGTAGCAATAGCCTCGAAGCTTCCGCCGCCCACTGATCGGCAGAAAGAGAACTTCGTCAGGTTCGTCTCACAGGCCCATAGCTGGTACAAACACCTTCCCCTGTGTTTACCCGGAGTCAAGTTCCGCTTCTTTATTGACCCCTCCGCGGGCTGTGAGCGCTCCGTCACGTTCGGCGGAAAGGTTAAGTTTACCCCGAGGGTTGAGCAGGGATTCCACTACTCCTGGATACCGACGGCTGAGTACCGACAGCGCTTCGGATACCTCGCCTATAGTTGCGGGGCGGGAACAAAAGCTCATGAGGTTAAATGGAACCTTTTTACCCAGCCTGGTGACGAGGTCGCGGCCGTACCTACAGACGACGGCCGGCTTTACGCACTGCCGCCGGAAGTCTTACGAGCCGGGTCCGCGAGGCTTACCGCCGTCATACATACCTGGAGTGCGGCTTGTGACCATTGGGAAGTACTGGCAGGGATAGACGCGAAGTACCTGTTCTGGCCGGAGGAGTCAGGTGGCCGAGAGGTCCTGCAAAAGATTATCGAGCGCGCTCGCGTGATAGGACAGGAGTGGCTACCGTTCGAGGAGCGGAAGAGGATTAATCGCATGAGAATCGATGCGGCCTTGATTTCGGAGGAGCCGGAATTGTTGTCTGTCGATCCGGAATTGTATGAACTGATGGCCCCGGAGAAGAGGCGTCAGCGCGCCGAGATGGTCAAGGCTATGCAGCGTGTATGCGACTTGATTTACAGTTGGCCGCGCCGGGAAAACGATTGAATTATGAGTGAGAATAGAGAACGTATTATTGGAGTTCTAATTAAGAATCCAGATGATTCCGGGCGTCAGACATTTCCTGTTTCGCGGGCTTTTCCCCTGACCATCGGCAGAGCACCGGATAACGACATTTGCCTGACCGATCCGACGATCAGGCGACGCCACGCGAGGAACATACTGCTTCGAAGCCGGATAAGCCAGCTTGAAAAGCTGCGGGGTCTTCCTGTCCCATAGGGACAAGCGAAAATAGCCCAGCACTTCAGTGCTGGGAAGGGGCGTTAAGAATTATTCGGAGTCCCGTAGGGACGGCTGAATCGTGGTAGACCGCTGACTTCAGCCGTCCCTACGGGACTCCGCATTTTTATCAACGTCCTTCCCCAGCACTTCAAGTGCTGGGCTATTGTCAAAAGTCCTTGACGGGACTTCTCAAACAGTTAAGGCGCGAGCGGAACGAAATGTTTTGCTGCGTATAATCATTATAGTACGAACACCTAAATCACTTACGGAGGAGACTTATTATGCAACGAAAGGCTACGAAACGGCCGAAAGCCGGATCACAACGAGCTAAGCCGTTCCAGTTGCGGGCGGCGGAAAAGCTCAACCCCGACGTTCACGTCTTCGGCAACGGCATCGTTTGCGATACTGACACCCGGGGACACGCCACGCCGGAAGGTCGAAGTCGGCTCGAAATCGTAATCGACTCGTCAGAAGGGTTTATTCCGATGTGGGCAAAAGGCACGACACTGCGATGGCGATTTCAAGACCAATCCTTGAGTTCCTTCGAGAGCCCTGCGTCCGCTAAGGCCGAGATCAGGAAGTTGCTGGGCGAAGCCCTGTTGGCCTGGGGTGACGCCGCACCCGTCAAGTTCGCCGAGCGTGACGACGCGTGGGACTTCGAGATCGTGGTGAGAGAGTCAGACCGGTGCTCCATCAACGGCTGCGTCCTGGCGAGCGCCTTCTTCCCCGACGCCGGCCGTCACGAGTTCCGGATATACCCCAAGATGTTTGAGCAGAGCAGGGAGGAGCAGGTGGAGACGTTCATCCATGAAATCGGCCACACCTTCGGGCTTCGGCACTTTTTCGCCGACTCCAGGGAGACCGCGTTTCCGAGTGTAATATTCGGGACGCACGAGCGGTTCACCATCATGAATTACGGCCCTGACAGCAAGTTAACCGCCGAAGATAAGTCTGACCTAAAACGATTGTATCAGATGGTGTGGAGCGGTGAGTGGAACGAGATTAACGGCACGCCGGTTCGATTGATGAGGCCGTACCATACCACGGGCGCGCCCCCAGACAGCATGGTTGCTGTCGGTCAAGTTCAGGCGGCATTCCAATCGCAAGCGGAGGCTACTTCCCCCACTGTGCTATGACAGTTTGCAGGGACAACTCGTTCATCGCGCCGCCCGCGGACGCCGACTACATCACCGGCGCGCGGGCGGCGAACCCGCTCCGCCATAACATCTCATTCAACCCGACGCCTCAATAGAAGCCCTTTCATCATCATTCTTTGCAGTGTAAATTGAATGCCTGCGCTCGGCGCGGGTTAGCGTTAGGTTGCTTCTGAATGTTTTGGCGCAGCAACCCTCTAGGCTGGAAAGAGGATGGCGGCTAGTTATAGCCAATCCGGTTTTCCTGCCTGTTAGTCAGACGCGCCAAAAAATCCTATTCGCCTTGTAAAGAACGTAGCTCCTCTTCTAATCCTTGTATCGCTTCCTGCGCGCTATTTATTCTCCCGCCCTCGCGTGCCCCCGCGTCTGCCAGCATGTCCGGGTCATCGCGCATTTTCTCAATGGCTTCTTTAGATGTTTCAATCTGGGCTCGATGCTGAGCTATCTCTCGCTCAATCTCTTTAATTCTGTCGGCGTTAGAACCGGTTGACATATCTCACCTCGTTGGCGTGGAATGGGAACAGCGGACATTAATTAAGCCTGTTCGTTTTTATTGTCAAGGACTTTTCAGGCAGCGTTGGACATCTTCCGCTATGAATACGGACGAATCTAAAAGACGCGCAGAAATGATGCTGGGGAGGGCTCCGATTTTCCTGGCGGTCTCCTTATCCGCGTTATTTGTCTCACTGTGGTTCGGCCCGCGGTCTCTGGCCTACATATCCGGTGCTGTCATTATTGGGTTGATCTTCAGCTTCCTCACGTTTCTCTGCTGGAGGTGGCAAGCTGACCGCCACTTATTCTGGGCTCTCTTCATCGTCGGCATCTTCGTCATGACTCAAGGCGAGAACATTGTCCGGGCATTGGCCTTCCCCGGCGTGCGCATCATTGACACGAGTTGGCTGGTCCTGCTCCAATACTTATCCGCGGTCATGACGGTTCAATTCATCATACTTTGGGCGTTCCGCTCCCCAATTAAGAGCTTTTTACGCCGGTGAGGTTTGTTCCCTGATATGTGTCACCCGAAAAGTAATAGGCCGAATGATTCGGCCTGATTGGCGTTATGCTGTTGCATGCGTTGTTACAATGGAGAATAAAGGGAGATGCTGAGGTGAAGACTGTTGGAATTGTCGAAAGTTTATGGCGCTACCCGATTAAAAGTATGAGCGGCGAGGCGATGACCGAAGTGTTTATGGGATTCTCCGGCATTTACGGCGACCGCTGCTTCGCCTTCAAGAATTCATCCGCACGCAAAGGATTTCCTTATCTGGGTGCAACTGTACAAGAGCAGATGCTGCGCTATCGTCCGCAGTTTCGTTATCCCGAAAGAGCAGCGAAACCGCCGAATTTGACTGAAGCGATGAGCATCGCGCCCGGTCTCACTCCGGCAAACGCCGAACCGGACGACCTGATGTTGGATGTCGTCAACGCCGTCAGGTGCGGTCGTCGCTGTTGACGACCCGGCGTTGACAGAGATGCTTGGTGAAGGATTGCGCGGTGAAAATCACCTCACGCTCGTCCGTTCAGACCGCGCGTTGACCGACTGTCGCCCGGTTTCGTTGATTAGCCTGCAAACCGTCCGACAGGTCGAAGAGGAGGTGGGCGTCTCCGTTGATAAACGACGCTTTCGGGCCAACATCTATTTTAATCTCGCATCGGGTGACGGCTTTGCCGAGGATGAGTTGGTCGGTCGCCGTCTGCGTATCGGATCGAGCGCGGAGATTATGGTTCTGGAACGCGACCCGCGCTGTAAGATGATTTCGCTTGACCCTGACACAGGCGAACACAACCCGGAAGTTTTACGCAAAGTCGTCAAAGCACACGCTAATTTTGCCGGCGTTTATTGCGCCGTTTTGGTTGAAGGGGTGTTGACGAAAGGCGATTCAATCCATCTGTTGGACTAAAAGCGCGGCCTTATAAATGCGGAGAGGCTTAATTGATGAAGGACGAATATTATAACGTTCTCGATATTGAGTTCGGGGCGTCACCGGATGAGATTATAACAGCGTACAGAGATTTAGTTGCCGTATGGCATCCAGATAACTTTGCCCACAGTCCTCGTCTTCAGGCGAAAGCCGAAGAAAAGATGAGGCAGATTAATCTTGCCTATGGGAGCCTCTGTGGGCCAATCCCCTCGGAGCAGGAATCCCAACCGGATGATGCTCAATCTTCCACGCAAATTATTGACGGGCGTGAAGAGGCAGAATCGCTTAACCCAAACTCATTCCCTACTCGCCCTGTAATTAAATGGGTGGGGGAACGGCTCGTCTTTTTACCGATAGAAACTTGTCAGGAATACGGATACATGTCTGTCCACAGCGCTAAAGAAAAATCCGTCAATTATTTGCCGTACCGCGAATACGTGGGAAGGATAGCGAAAGTGACAAAGGTAGAGCCAAGCGCATACGACATAGAGCTTGTGCTTGAAGACACGGGCGAGAAAGTTTATGGGACGGTTTCATACGGTGTTATCAAAGATATGGCACTTGTTGCCGATATAGAGAACGCTCGCGCTCTGTACGTCGGCAAGACATTGTGGACTGAAGAAACAGTGCATACTTGCACAGAGCGCGGCTACATAGAGAGAACAGGTGAAGTAGAGCTTAAGACGCCGCTTGGATTTTTTCCTGTTAAAGTTATTGACGTGGTAGCAGGTTGGGATGCGGAAAAGCCCGTCCGGTTTATTGTCCGACTCCCGTCCGGGGAGGAAGGCTATATTGATATGCAGATGAGTGAGACAAACATCTCTGAGAAGCTAACGTATAAGACAAGGTTTGAAGAAGTATTCCATTCAGAATATCCCAGCGAATGACGGAGCGGCCTTGCTGTGGTTGTCAGACAGTGCCTTGCCAGAGTCCGTCTCGACTCAAGCAGCGTGGCTCGCGTCAATCTCGTAGCGTCCGAGTTTTAGTTGAAGGCCGCGGCGCGTGAGGCCGAGGTCGCGTGCGGCGCGCGAGATGTTGCCGCGATGACGGTTGAGGGCTTCAGCGATCATCTGGCGTTCGAGATGTTCGACGGCGACGGGGAGCGAGGTGTGCGGGAGCGCGGGTTGTATTTGCGGGGCGGGCGCGGCGGCGGCTTCGTCGTCGGCGTCCGCGGTTTTTTGAGCATAGACTTCCGGGGGGATGGCGACGGGGAGGATTTCCGTTGAAAGATGCTGGGGCGTAATCAGCGTGCCGTCTTCGGCGCGGGCGACGACGCGTTGCAGCTCGTTGCAGAGTTGGCGCACGTTGCCCGGCCAATCGCAAGAGATCAAGAGGTCAACGGTCTCGGGCGTAATCTCTATGTCACGCCGTTTGAATTTCTGCGCGTAGTGTTTGACGTAGTGCTGCACGAGAGGCTGAATCTCCGAGCGGCGCTCGCGCAAGGGAGGCACGCGCAGGCGTATGACGTTGAGGCGGTAATAAAGGTCCTCACGAAAGCGTCGCTCCGCGACCATCTGTTCGAGGTCGCAGTTGGTGGCGGCGACGACGCGCACGTCCACCTTGACCGGGCGTTGCTCGCCCAAGGGCTGAATCTCACCCTCCTGTAGAAAGCGCAGGAGCTTCGGCTGCACGTCGAGCGGGAGGTCGCCTATCTCGTCCAGGAAGAGCGTCCCGCTCGAAGCCGCGCGAAGCACTCCCGGCGAGTCGTTGACCGCGCCCGTGAAAGACCCCTTGCGGTAGCCGAAGAGGTAGCTTTCAGATAGCTCGCGGGGCACGGCCGTGCAGTTGAAGGCGACGAAATTCTTGTCGCGGCGCGCGGAGACCTGGTGTATGGCGCGCGCGACCAGTTCCTTGCCCGTGCCGCTCTCGCCCGTGACGAGCACGGTCACGTCAGACGAGCGGATTTTGTTAATCTCGTCTACAAGAGCCTGCATCGCGGGGCTGGAATGTATGAAGCCGGGCAGGATGCTCTCGTCCGCGTAAGCCCGCTGGTCGCGGCGGCCGCGCGCGGCGCGCGCACTCTCGCGGAAGGCGCATAACTCAAGCCCCATCGCGGCCACGCGCACCAAGGGGTCGAGCAGAGTCCCGCGCGGGTGCAGCGTCGCGTCGCGCGGGGAGAGCACCAACAACGCGGGCGCGGCGTTGGCCGCTTCGAGCCGAATCACCGCCACGTCTTCCGAATTGGCCCAACTCTCCGCCGTCCCCTCATCCCGCGCCCGGCCGAACGATTCGAGAACTCCGTCTCTCTCCTCTTCCGAGCCGTAGCCGTGCGCGGCGACGACCTTGAGGCCGCCCTCAAGCCCCTCTTCCAGGATCAGTACTTTCTGCGCTCCGACCTCCTGGTGAGTTATCGCCGCCAGCTCGCGCAGCAGCAGTTCGCGCAGCACTGACGCTTCGGCCAGCCGCAGCGTGAGCAGCGGGGAGAGCGAGGGGCCTTCGGCCACGGGCAGGGCGATTGCTTCGTGTGTCTCCTCGTAGCCGAGCGCGGCGATGGCCTCTTCCGTGCGCGCAAGGTCCAGGCGCGCGCCGAGTTGGCGAAAGACGCGCGCCGCCTGCGAAAGATACTCGGCCGCGCGCGACGGCTGCGCGGCGGCGGCGTAAGCCATGCCGAGTTCGTAGTGTGAGAGCGCGCCGCTGTGCCTGTCGCCCAGCATCTCGAAGATGGAGACGCTGCGGCTGAAGTGGTGTATGGCGCGAGCGCCGTCCTTGCGCCTGGCCCAGAGGAGACCGTGAATGCGCTGCGCCGCGCCGACGATGGCGAGGTCCGCGATTGCTTCGGTCGTCTGCTCGGCCACCTTCTGAAGTTGCAGCGCCGTCTCGTCCGTGTCGCCAAGATGCAGATGCGCCTCGGCCAGCAGGAGGCGGGATTCGCAGACGGCCTGGCGGTCGCCTATCTGCTCGGCGAGGACGAGCGCCGCCTCGCCCTCTTCGCGGGCGCGCGCGTCGTCGCTAATAGCCAGCAGGCAGCGGCCGAGCGTGCGCCGTGCCTGCCCTTCGTACCAGCGATTTCCGTGGTCGGCCGCCAGGTTGAGCGCGCGTTGAAGAAGATTCTGTGCCTCTTCAAGTTCGCCCATCATGACGCGCAACTCGCCGAGCGAGTTGAGAATCATCGGCACTTGCGCGTTGTGACGGTCAACCTCGAAGGCCAGTTCGAGCGAACGCTTGAGGGCTTCCTGCGCGCGGCCCCACTCGCCGACCAGCGTGAGGTTGATGCCGAGGTTGTTATAGCCGACCGCCGCGTTGACCTTCTGCTCGGTGCGCTCGTAATAGTGAATCGCCTTTTCGAGGTAGCGTATGCCGTCGCGCGGGCGCTTGATGAACCAGCAGATGCCGCCCATGTTGGCGTAAATGCGGCCGAGCATGTGCGGCGACGCGCGCTTGCCCACGAGCTTCAACGCCTGCTCGTAATTGTCGAGCGCGCTTTCGTGATGGCCCTCGTAAGCGTCCACCAGCCCGTAGCCCAGGTAGACCTCCGCCAGCCCGCGCCAGTCGCCCGCGCGCCTGTAACTCTCCATCGCCTGCTGCAAGAAGTCGCGCGAGATGGTGTACTCGCTGATGCTGCGGTAGACGCGAGCCAGGGCCACGGAAGCCGCGCCGCGCTGCGTGTCGTTTCCCTGCTCGGCCGCCTCGTCCAGCGTGGCCTTCAAGAGTGCGATTGACTTCGGATAGTCGCCCGTGTAGTTGCAGGCCACGCCCAGCCGCACGCGAAGCTCAAGCGAAGTCTCTGTCTCCAACTCGACGCGCGCGTCCGCAGACTCGTAGATGCGCACGACCTCCAAGGCTTCGTTGTAGCGTCCCTGCCATTCAAGGGCTTCGGAGAGCACGGCGCGCGCCTCGCCCGTCAGCTTCGGGTCACCGTCGGCCGCGTCTATCACGGAGACGAGCCGCTCCTCGGACGCGAGCGAGAGCCCGCGGTTGAGCAAGCGCCGCGCCTCTTCGATCTCGCGCGCCAACTGCTCGCGCGTCGCGGAGCCGTCGGCGAGCGAGCGGCGCTCGGCCGTGGCGTCGCCGCTAGTGCGCGCTATGTCTTGACGTTTGGTCATCGAAGTCGGCTTCGCGGTGCAAACTTGTTGAGGCAGTGTCTGGCTGTCGAAGAGGGGAGGCCGAAGTTTGCGGCCCATACGTCGCCCCGTTACGGGCGGCACGCAACAGCTAAAATCTGGAAACCGCGGGAATTTAACACGAAGGATAAAACAATGGCAATGACTCGCCTTAGACGCCTTTGCCAGATGAATTGCTTCGGTGATTACCTTTGATACTTCTTAGCGGCTTTGCGCCTCCAGCGTGAACCTTTTAGATTTCTCACGCAAAGCCGCAAAGCCGCAAAAGAGTTGAATTTTATTAGCCGGAATTGTCCGTTGTGGACTCGGTTTTGCTTTATTCATTGGAAAAGGCCGGAGAGTGTAACGAATCCGTCCGGGGAATGATGTAATGAAGAGGAAACAACATAATTTACCAGCGGAAGATGATGCGGAAGCGACGCTCGTGGAGCCGCGCTTCAATGAGGCGGCGGAAGAGGCGGCGCGCCCCGTCGTGCCGCTCAGTCAGGTCACCAGCGCGGACGTGTACGGAAGAGTCCCGGCGGGCGGGCCGTATGTGACAGCCCGCTACGGCAGAAGCGGCGTGCCGCGCGGCCTGGCAATCATGCTGGCGATAGTCGCGGTCGCGGCAATCGTGACGGCCGCCGCCCTCTATCGAAGCGCGAGGCCGACTGCGCCCGCAGCCGCGCCGCAAACCGTCAATGGGACGACAGTCGAGACGGAACCTGAAACCGTAGAGAGCGCGCCCAAGCCTGCTGCCGTAGAGAGAGCGTCCCAGCCTGCGACCGAGCCTTCTTCGCCCGCGCGAGAAAATGGCACAACCGCTTCGGCGCGGCCGGCGAGAGAGTCCGAGGTGCGAACCGAGGTGTCGGCACGCGAAGAGCCTGAGAACCGGGTCCGCAAAGACGACGAGCGCCGCGCGAGGGATGAAGACAAGTCAATTGAGCGCGCACGCAAAGAGGAGAAGAAGCAAGCCAGGCGCGAAGAGAAAGATGCCGGGCGTCTGGCGGGACAGCAGCGCGACGCGGAGAAGCGCGGAGAGGTCAGGCCCAGACTCGTCGGCATCTACACGGAGAGGCGTAAACCTTAGCTCAATTCTTTGCGCCTTACGTCTTAACTTTGCGCCTTTGCGAGAAACAGCCTTTCACGCTGGAGGCGCAAAGTAAAAACTAAAGGCGCAAAGGGTTGAGTCTTTCTGTTTCTAGTGCGTTTCTTTATTGCGCGCGCAGGATTGCCAGCGGCTTTCGCGTCAGCACGTTCAGACTCGAACTCAGGCCGACGATGGTGACGAGCACGACGGTCAGCGTTATGCCCGTCAGAGTCTGAACCGCGGAGAACGTCCAGGGGATTTCCAGTATGAAGCGTGCCACGGAGTAGGAGAGCGCCGTGGACGCCAGCGCGCCGACGAGTCCCGCCACGAGCCCCAGCAAGCCGTACTCTATAAAAAGCATCGCCAGCAGAACTTTCCTTTTCGCCCCCAGCGTTTTCAAGACCGCGACCTCGTAGACGCGCTGAAACTTCGTCATCGCGATTGAGCCGACCAGAATCAGCACGCCGCACAGCAGGACGAAGCCGCCCAGAAAAGAGACCGCAAGCGTCACGTTGTTGATGATGCGGCCCAGTGTGCTGACGACTTCGGCCACGTCTATGACGGAAATGTTCGGGTACTGATCGAGCAGCGCGCGCTGAAAGCGTGAGCGTTCGGGCTCGGCCGTGGGGCCGTTGAAGGGCGCGACCAACATCTGCGGCGCGCTCTCCAACGAGCCCGGCCGGAACAGCACCATGAAGCCCGTGCGCGAATTCCTCCAATCCACGTGCCTGACGCTCGTCACTCTCGCCGTCAACTTTCTCCCCGCGATATCAAACGTGATGCTGCCACCCACGTCCAGTCCGACCAGCCCACGCATGCCCTCTTCGATAGAGACTTCGGGCGCGGACGATGGCGTTGCGTCCCAGAAATTTCCGGCGACCAGGGTCTCGTTCGCTTCGAGTCGTGGGCGGTACGTCACCACGTACTCGCGTCCCAACCGTCCGCGGTCCCTACGCATCTCGCCCTCGTCGAGGTCAACCGCACGGTCGTTGATAGCGTAGATGCGCGCCCGCACCGTCGGGATCAACTCGGGCCGCTCGCCCGTCGCTCTCGTGATTAACTCCTCCACGCCCTGCCTCTGGTCCGGCTGTATGTCAATCAAAAACATGTTGGGCAGACTCGTGCGCCGCGAGAGATCCATCTCGGCGAGCAGGTTGGTTTGCAGCGAGTGCATGGACATGACGACGAACGCGCCGAGGCCGACGGCCATGACGATGACGCGCGTCTGGTTGCCGGGGCGGTAAAGACTGCTGACGGATTGCCGGAGCGCGAAGGAGCGCAGGCGGCGCGCGCGGCGGACCAAAAAGATCAGCGCGAGCGCGGACGCGTAAAGAATCGCGGCGGTCGCGGCGAGTCCCGTCATGAAATAGAGGCCGACCACGGCGGAACCCGCCTGCCAGGAGGAGAGCGCTACGAGGCCCGTGACGACGAGCGCGCCCGTGGCCCAGCGCAGCACGTCAAAGCGCCGCCGCTTCCCTTCGCCCGCATCCTCGCGCAGCAGCATGTTCGGCTTGATGTGACGCACGCGCAAGAGCGGCATCAGCGAGAACAGCACGGAGACGAGCAGCCCCAACCCCAGCCCCTGTAACACCGAAGCCCGCGTCAGGTCGTAGCTCATGCCCGGTGGCAGGCTCTGCGGGAAGTAGCGGCCCGCCAAGATGAGCGCGCCCTTAGCGACCGCGACGCCGAAGAGGCTCCCGGCGAGTCCGAGCGCGACGACCTGTGCCAGATAGACGGCGACGATCTGCCTTGCGGTCCCGCCGACGCACTTGATGACGGCGATTGATTGCTTCTTCTGTTCGATGAAGACGCGCGTTACGCTCGACACGCCGATGCCGCCGAGCACGAGCACGATGAGCCCCGTCAGAGATAGATAGTTTTCCGTGCGCGCGAACTGCTCGCTCAGATTCTGTTGCGAGTCCTTGTAGGAATTGACGGTGACGAGCTGCCCTTTAAGCTCCGCGCGCAGCCGCTGAACCAGCGCGTCAAACTCGCCCTCGCTCGTCTTGAGAAGAATTCTGCGGCGCGCACGGCTGCCAAAGCCGACCAGCCCGGTCCCTTCGACCGCCGAGCGCTCTATCATGATGCGCGGGCCGAGGCGGAAGCCGCCGCCGCTCCCAGGCTCGCGCTCGATCACTCCGCGAATCTCGAAGGCCGACTCGCCGATCTTGATAGAGTCGCCGACGCGCAGTTTCAAACGTTCAAGCAGCAGGGGGGCGACGACCGCACCGCCGCCTTTAAGCAGATCGTGACTGAATGTTCCGCCGCCCACGAGCGTGAAGTCGCCGTAGAGCGGGAAGGGCGGCTCGATTCCCTTCAACTCAACCATCATCGCCGAAGCGTTCGACGCGTCGGCGGGACGCGCCATCGTGTTCGCTTCAATCGTCTCCGTCCTGGCGATGACCCCTTGCGCGTGCGCGACGCGCTCTATGACTTCGAGCGATTCGGGCCGCCACGGGCGGGTCGAGTCCAGTTGCACGTCTGCCGTCATAAGCTGGCGCGCCTCGCCCGCGACCGAGCGGTTGACGTTCTGCACGGTCGTGCGCAGGGCCACGATGGAGCCGACGCCGATGCCTATGCACAGGAAGAAGAAGAGTAGACGACGCCAAGACGAGCGTATCTCGCGCCGCGCCATGCGCAGTATGAACTTCACGACCGGACAGCCTCCGCCTCTTGCGCGTCGGCGTTTTCGCGCCCGCCCGGCTCATTCTCGGAATCGCTCGCGACGCGCCCGTCGCGCAGCGCGATGTGGCGCGTCGCCTCCTGTGCCAATTCGTGATCGTGCGTGACGAGGAGGAGCGTCGTGCCGCGCCGGCGGTTCATCTCGAGCATCAGGTCGAAGACGTGGCGGCCGTTGCGCGAGTCCAGGTTGCCGGTCGGCTCGTCCGCCAGCATGATCGAAGGCTCGTTGCCGAACGCGCGCGCGATGGCGACGCGCTGGCGCTCGCCGCCCGACAACTGCGAAGGGTAGTGATGCGCGCGCGCCACCAGGTCAACGTCCTTCAGTAAGTGCCGCGCGCGCTCGTCCGCGTCGCGCAGGCCCGCCAGTTCCATCGGGACCAGTATGTTTTCGAGCGCCGTCAGCGATGGGATCAGGTGAAACGACTGGAAGACGAATCCGATCTTCGCGCCGCGCAACCCGGCGAGCGCGTCCTCGCTCATCTCGTTGATGACCTGGCCGTCAATGAGAATCCGGCCCGAAGTCGGCGCGTCCAGACCGGCGATAAGGCCGAGCAGCGTTGACTTGCCGCTCCCCGAAGGGCCGACGACCGCCACGAACTGCCCGTCAGGGATGACCAGATCGAGCGAGTGAAGTATCGTTAAGCTCTCCGACCCGGAGGGGACCGTTTTTGAAACCTTGTATAATTCGATCATGAGAAAAAATCTTTTCGTCCTCTTACTCGCCCTCGCCGCGCTCGCGTGCGGCACGAGCGAATCGCGAAACGCTTCAATCACGCGCGCCGAAAATGCGGCCGCGACCCCTGCGCCTTCGCCTTCGCCCGAGACGAGTCTACCGAAGATTGTCGCTTTCGGCGACAGCCTGACGGAGGGGCTCGGCCTCCCGGCGGGCGAGACCTACCCGGCCGTGCTGCAAAAGATGCTGGACGCGGACGGGTACAGATACGAAGTGGTCAACGCGGGGGTTTCAGGCGAGACGAGCGCGGGCGGCCTGCGGCGGCTCGACTGGACGCTCACGGGCGACGTGCGTTTTCTCATCCTTGAACTGGGGGCCAACGACCTGCTGCGCGGGCAGCCCGTCAAGGAGATGAAGAACAATTTGGCACAGATTATAGAGCGCGCGAAGAGTCGGAACATAGAAGTCCTGCTGGCCGGGATGTACGCGCCGACCAACGCCGGGGCGGACTACCAGCGCGAAGTCCACGACGCCTTTCAACAGCTTGCGCGCGAGCACAAGCTGACGCTCATCCCCTTCTTCCTCGACCGCGTCGCGGGGATTGAAACACTGAACCAGCAAGACGGCATACACCCAAACGCGCAGGGCGCGCGCATCGTGGCCGAAACGGTCTACAAATCACTCCGCCCGCTGCTCGAAAAAAGAAAGCAATAAAAACCATACTCAACCCTTTGCGCCTTACGTCTTCGCTTTGCGCCTTTGCGAGAAACAGCCGTTCACGCAAAGGCGCAAAGTAAAAACTAAAGGCGCAAAGGGTTGAGTGGTGGTGCGGCTTGAGTTTTGAAATTGCTCTCGGTTATAGGATTAATGATATGAACGAACCCAAGGATCGGCCGCCGGCCATCGTCTTCGATTTCGGCGGTGTGCTGCTGGACTGGAACCCGCGCTATCTTTACCGGAAATTGTTCGACGACGACCACGAGGCGGTCGAGCGATTCCTCAACGAAATAGGCTTCAGCGACTGGAACCTCAAACAGGACGAAGGCCGCCCCTTCGCCGCGGCGGTCGCCGAACTGTCCGAGCGTTTCCCACAACACGCCGACTTAATCAAAGCCTACGACGAGCGTTGGGAGGAATCCATGGGCGGCGAGATTCAGCGGAGCGTCGAAATTCTTCACGCGCTCAAGCGCGCGGGCCATACGCTTTACGGCCTGAGCAACTGGTCCGCCGAGACGTTCCGGCGCATACGTCACAAGTACGCGTTCCTGGACTTGTTCGAAGCCATCGTCCTCTCCGGCGAGGTGAAGGTGATCAAGCCGGACCCGCGCATCTACGCCCTGCTGCTGGACAAGGTCAACCGGCCCGCCGAAGAATGTCTCTTCATTGACGATTCCGAGACGAACGTAACGGTCGCCGATCGGCTGGGATTTCAGACCATCAGGTTCGAGTCGCCGGAACAGTTGGCAAGTGAGTTGCGCCGGCTCGGGCTGTTGGAGCGGGACGGGGAGACGGATTGACCGAGGCGGGATGCGGACAGGTTAAAGCCCGCAGGCGCTCTCCCCTTCGCCTGCGGGCTTCACCAACGGTCGCTCACTTACGCTTACACCGGAACGACCGAACTCAATCTCAGTTAACTCAAATTACCAGCGCCGATTCCTGTTCCTGTTGCGAATCTTGTAGGTGTAAACCGCCGAGCCGGCACCGCCTGCAATCGCGCCGATGACCGCGCCTTTTTTCCCGCCGATCAATCCGCCGAGAATGGCCCCGCCGAGCGCGCCGCCAGCGGTCGTAATCTTGTCGCGGTGCTTCTCCCAGAATGAGCGGTCATCACGCCGCTCGTAATCGTAGTAACGGCTCTGTGTCGCCCTGCTCGTCCGATATCTGTAGCGCGTCTGCGCCGCCGCGGGCACCGCCAGCGCCGCGAGCAAGGTCAAGGATAAGACGGTTGCTAAAATCTTTTTCATCACCACCACCTCCCGGCCCAGTATATGAGCAACGGGTGTGCCAGTCGGTGAGGTCCGCGATTTTGAACGTCCGGGCCGCTGTTTAGCTCAGCGAATTTGAGGGGCGGGTCACTGTAAGCGTGATGTATGTTCCTATAAGGTATAGCGGTCGGGCAGCCGTGTAGCTTTTGGGATAAGGCGGGTCGAACTGTGATTCTTTATGTTCGTCGGAGAAAAAGTTGGGCAGGATTTTTGTCGGCTTCACAGCGCGAGCTGCATCACCCAATCTGTCTGCGCGTCGGAGCCGAGGTGGAAGACCTGCTCGCCGACGGTCGTAAAGCCCCACTTGCGGTAGAACGCCTGCGCGCGTAGGTTGCGTTGCCACACGCCGAGCCACAGGACGCGCGCGCCCGACCCGCGCGCCTCGTCAACGCACCTCTGCATCAGCGCGCGGCCGACGCCGCTCCCGAGCCACTTTTGCAGCACGTAGATGCGTGCCAATTCCATAGGGCTCTCGCCCGTGACGCTGGCGGGCGACTCACCTTTGTATAACTTGGCGTACCCGGCCGCCTCTCCCCCGACTGACGCCAGCAGGAACGTCGCCTTCGGGTCGGCCAACTCGGCGGCCAGGCGCGCGTGCGTGAACGCCTGCCCGAGATAGACGCTCATGTTTTCGGGGGTGTTCTCGGCCGCGAAGGCTTCAGAGAAAGTGCGCGCGCCAAGGTCCGCGAGCAGTTCGGCGTCTGAGGAATTGGCACAGCGAATTTCAACTTCAGGTTTCATCTTGAGCGGCCGGGTGGCGGACCATTCTGTCGAGAAGGTTTTCTAATATCTCGTCGCCGTCTGCGCAAAGGCCCGTGTGAACGGGCGAAGCTTGTATGACAGTGCTGCGCGGGGCGACGAGCCAGTGGAAGCGCGAGCGCGGCGGGAGCAGCCCGATGGGGCCGGCGCCCGCTCCGCCCTCGCAGATGACCGGGATGGCGTCCAGGTGTTTCTGTATGGTCGCGGCGTCGAGTAGCGGGTCGAGCGCGGCGAGCCGCGCGCGGTCCAGTTCTATTTTAGCCTTCAGGAAATTTTTCGCCGGGCAGGAGACGATGACGCCTGCGTTGATGAACTCCTCACGCTCGACGCGCGGGACGACGCGTATGACCGCGTAGTCAAACGGACACAGCTCGGGCATCGGCCGCCTCCTTTACGAAGTCACGCGGCGGGGCCAGGCGCGCCAGCAAATACTGCGCATAAGCGTCGCGGTGCTCGCCCGCGTCCGCGAACCGCGGCTCGGCGGCGAGCCATTCGTCCGGGATGAGGTTCAATAGCTCGCCTACGAGTTCGGGCGTGACCTTCGCGCTCAAGAGGGCGTCCGCCTCTTCGAGCGCGGAGGCTGTCGGGAGCAGGACGTGCTCTTTAATCTGCGCGAAACGGCGGCGGCTGCGCCCCAGGAAGTCTGTCCAGTCGTGATGGAAGAAGAGTGCCGCGCCGTGGTCTATCAGGTAGAGCTTTTTGTGCCAGACGAGCATGTTGGTGTTGCGCGGCGTGCGGTCAACGTTGGTCGTGTAGGCGTCGAGCCAGACGATTGCTGACGCCAGCTCTGCTTCGGGGCGGTCAACGAGCGGGTCGAAGCTGATAGAGCCAGGCAGATAATCGAGCGCGAGGTTGAGGCCGGCGCTCGCCCGAATCAAATCCTGTATCTCGGGGTCGGGCTCCGTGCGCGCGAGTTCCGGGTCTAATTCTACGAAGACGATCTCGGGCACGGGCAGGCCCAGGTGCCGCGCCAACTCGCCGACAATCAGTTCGGCGATTAGCGCCTTCGGCCCCTGCCCCGCCCCGCGAAACTTGAGCACGTAGAGGCCGTCGTCGTCGGCCTCCACGATGGCCGGCAGGCTGCCACCCTCGCGCAGCGGCGTGACGTACCTGGTCGCTGTTACGGTCCTCAAAGTCATCCGCAGAGGATACGTCCGGGCCAAGTCTTAACTCAAGCCTTGAAATTTTCTGTAGCGGCTCGCGGCCTCGTCGAAGGCGCGTGTTTCCGCCGCGTTGAATTTCTTGAAGGGGCTGGGGGTGATGACGACAGCGTCCTTCGCGAAGGCGCGTTTCCAGTTCCCTACGACCTGGCCGTCCGCGACGATCACAGGGCTTAAGATGCCGTACCCGTGATTCGCCTCTCCGGCGTGAGCCGGATCGAGGATGGCGCGGCGGTCTTTATAGGCGACCGTGTACTCGTCATAAGCCGGCAGCAAATGAACGCGCGGCACACTCGCTTTGACGGCCTGCGTAGACGCTGCGAGCCAGTAGACCTGACCGTCAATCTCCTCTCGCACGAACTGCGACTTAACCATCTCAAGGCCGGCCCTGGCGTCGGACGCTGTGAGCCCAGACCACCACGCAAAATCCTGCAACGTCGCCGGGCCGTGGCTCGTGAAGTACCGACGCGCGACTTCGGCCAGCGCCTCGTCGCGCTCAAGAGTCCTCCCAACGGGCGGCGACCATTCGTCTAAGAGGGCGAAAGTGTGCTGCCTGCCTTCACGCGCGCCGAAGCAGATGAAGCCGTCCTGTGCCAGACGCGACAGGATGTGCAGGCCGCGCCCGCCGGCCGTAGAGATGCGCGCCGCCTCCAACACCTCGTACATAGAGTTACGCGGCAGTTGCTTTCCGCCTCCGAGCGCGCGAGCCAACGCGTTTCGGCTGCGCTTGATGGCGGCTTCGTCCAGGTCGAACTGTTGGCGCAGGCGGCGCGCGCTGCCCGCGACGACACGCGGCGTCAACAGCCGCAGCATCCAGCGCACGTCCGCGGCCGCGACGAAATGGAGCGTGCCGCGCATCGGCCACGTGCGTATGATTGCCCTCTCGGCGATTGCCCGCTCGACTTCCGCCTCGATTGCCGCACGCATGCGCAGCCCTATGGCCCAGAGCGCGCCCAGGTAGTCTTGCGCCTGGACCGCGCCCAGCCAGCCGACGACCTCGCCCGGCTTCTCAAACGAAGTTGCGACGATGCGTTGGCTGGCGAGGCGCTGTCGCGCGATGTCCGAGTTGGTCAAGATTATTCGTCACCCGTCTGGAAGGTCGCTCTTAATGGCTTCGACTGCAAATGCTATCACAGTCCCGGCCGGCGGCCTCACACGCCTTGTCTTGTCCCGCCACGTCTTAATGCTTTATGCTCGCGGCGGGCTGATTAAGAGCGCGCCCTAAAATCTAAACTCAACCCTTTGCGCCTTTGGTTTTTCTTTTACTGCGCCTTTGCGTGAACGGCTGTTTCACGCAAAGGCGCAAAGTTAAGACGTAAGGCGCAAAGGGTTGAGTGAATCGGTGGCTTGAGTTTTGAACAACCTCTCGGAAGTAGGCGTCTGCGTGTACCGGAGGACACATGAAACTTAGAAGCGCTTGCAAGGTACTTTTTCTCGTCGTGCTCGTCGTTCTTTGCAACGCCGCGGCGCGGGCGCAGGTGACGGCGATCAGGGCCGGTAAGATAGTTGACCCGGAGAATGGCACAGTCGCCACCAACCAGATTATTCTCGTCGAGGGCGACACGATTAAGGCCGTCGGCCCCGACCTCAAAATCCCCTCCGGGGCGACCGTCATCAACCTCTCGAACCAGACCGTGCTGCCCGGCCTTTTCGACGCGCACACGCACCTCTGCATGACCACGCGGAAGGAGCGCGACGGCGGGCACTACTACTTCACGACGCTCATTGACTCGAACGGCTATCGCGCGATTCAGGGCGTCGCCAACGCGCGCTCGATGCTCGAAACCGGCTTCACGACCGTGCGCGACGTGGGCAACTCGGGCAATTATGTTGACAGCGACCTGCGCCGCTCGATTAACGAGGGGCTGGTTCCGGGGCCGACCATCATCAACGCCGGGCGAATCATAGCGCCCTACGGCGGGCAGTTTCAGATGCAGCCGGACAAGCGCGACCTGGGCAACCCCGAGTACTTTTACGCCGACACGCGCGACGAGTTGAAGAAGGCCGTGCGCGAGAACATTCACTACGGCGCGCGCGTCATCAAGCTCGTCGTTGACGACCAGCGCTACATCTACTCGGTCGAAGACATACGCTTCGTCATCGAAGAGGCGGCGCGCGCGGGGCTCAAGGTCGCGGCACACTGCTGGACGGACCAGGGCGCGCGCAACGCGGCCGAGGCCGGCGTCGCTTCCATCGAGCACGGCGTCGCGATGTCGAACGAGGCGATGGAGATTGCCAAACGAAACGGAGTCGTGCTCGTTCCGACGCCGTTCACGGAGACGGACGCGCGCACGTTCCGCACGGCCGGGGCCAACAAGGAGGTCAACGAGCGCTGGTTCATTGACCCTGTCAAGCGCGCTCACCAGCATGGCGTGACGCTCGTCTTCGGCCCGGACGTGATCTTCACGACGAAAGAGTATTCGCGGGGCCGCCTCTCGATAGAGACGATTGACAACTGGGTCGAGGCGGGCATCCCGCCGGGCGTGATCCTGCAAGCCCTGACGACGAACGCGGCCCGCCTGCTCGGCGTCGAGAAGGATCGCGGCGCACTGCGCGCCGGCATGAAGGCGGACATCATAGCGACCGCCGCCAACCCGCTAGACCAAATTGGCACACTCAAGTCCGTCAACTTCGTCATGAAGAACGGCAAGGTGTTCAAGCAAAGCAAGTGATAAGTGATGAGTGATAAGTGATAAGAGAAACCCTTCTTTCTGTTACTTATCACTTATCACTCATCACTTATCACTTTTTTTGAGAGGTTAATTTGATAATCATGAGGCATCTGAAAAGCTCTGTCGTCATCACGCTGCTGCTGCTCGTCACGACCTGCGCGTCCGTCGGTCACGCCCAGACGAGACGGCGCGGGGCGCGCTCGAAGCCCGTTGCAGCCAGGGCCGCGGCGAAAGCGAAAGCGCCGTGCGCAACTTCTGATGCGAAGACGACGCCTTCGGGGCTGACCTACGTCATCACGCGACGCGGCACGGGCCAGCAGGTCAAGGCGGGCGACGTGGTCGCAGTCCACTACACGGGTCTGCTGACGAACGGGACCAAGTTCGACAGCTCGCTCGACGGCGGCCAGCCTATCATGTTCCCGCTCGGCGCGGGCCGCGTCATCAAAGGCTGGGACGAGGGCATCGCGCTCTTACGCGTCGGCGACCAGGCCACGCTCATCATCCCGCCGCAGTTGGGCTACGGGGCGCGAGGGGCGGGCGGCGGAGCGATCCCGCCGGACGCGACGCTCGTCTTCATCGTCGAAGTGGTCGGCGTGCAGGAGGCCGCGCCGGCTGGGGCAGCGCCCGACCGTTAACGGAAACTGGGCCACCATTCAAGGCACGAACAGTGGACGCGGAAATCAAACGCTCGGGGATAGACGGGTTGGGCGCGTTCGCTCTACGCCCTTTCAAGGCCGGCGAGGTCGTCCTGAAATGGGATGTTTCCAAACGCGTGCACAGGAGGCGGGCGGGCGAGCTTCCAGACTCCGAGAAGAAGTATCTTCACCCTTACGACGAAGAGTCTCTGATAGTCGTGCAGCCGCCGGAGCGTTACGTCAATCACTCCTGCGACAACAACACGGAGGTGAGGAACTTCTGTGACGTTGCGGTGCGCGACATCCGTGCGGGCGAGGAGATTACGAGCGACTACGAGTCGGACGGCGCGGAATTGAAGTTCGAGTGCCGCTGCGGCTCTGTAAAGTGTCGCGGCTCAATCGGGAATCGTGGAGATTAATAAGCGGGTCCGCGCCTCGCGTGCCTAACCATTTCGGCGGTGGCCTCTTCTTCCTTTGTCCCTAATAATCTGAACCCCGCTCGGGTCAATGGTCGGCGTAGGAATAGGCGGGTCGGCCCCCGAGGGAATGACCCACAGCTCAGTTGTGGCCTCCGAGCGGTAGCCGCCATCAACGAGCAGGAGACGCGCGGCGTCAATCCCGCGCCTGTCCGTCAGATACTTCTGAGCGCGCTGAGCCCTCTCCAGAGCCTCGCCGGGCCGGGCGCGCTTGCCGGCGTAGACGATAATCATGCCTTGCGCCCCCGGCTCAACTTGCAGGGTTATAGCGAAATTATCTAGTCGTGCCGTCTCGTCTATGAACCTGTTCTCGCCGTATTCGTCAAACGGCCGCCGGCACATAATCGGCGGGAGCGCCATCTTCGCCTCACAAGACACCGAGTTCGCGCAAGACTGCGGCAATCCT
The DNA here is from genome assembly GCA_963711585.1 of uncultured Acidobacteriota bacterium. Classification (GTDB taxonomy): domain Bacteria; phylum Acidobacteriota; class Blastocatellia; order Pyrinomonadales; family Pyrinomonadaceae; genus QHXM01. Next base: position 1,232,654 of record CAVQEU010000009.1, read on the forward strand.
CCGACCTCAACGGTAACCTTGACGGTCTGGCCCCCGAGCCCTGTCGTGTCCAGTGTCACAGAGGGCATGCCCTGCTCGCTGGTAAGCGTCCCGGCCGAGACCGTCCAGTTGAAAGTGAACTGAGCGTTCGGGTCGCCGCCGCTGACGCTCGCACTAAAGCTCATCGGCACGCCCGGTTCCAACATCTCTGTCGGACACATCACCTCTATGCGCGGGCACTCTTGCGCGGCCGCGGCGGGCGTCAGCAGTAAAAAGGCTATCAGGTATTTAAGGCGAGACATGATTCGAGACCTCGCTTTGTGTGCGCTCAGCCGCGAATGATACTACTAATGCGAATCAAGAGTAGAAAAGCAGACGGCCGGAAGGGCGTAGAATTGAGTTTGTGGAACACCAACTCATCGCCCTCTACCTGCGCGTCTGCCGGGCTTACGATACAAAGCCCGACTTGAAATATCAACGCTTGAGTAACTTCCGTCCCCGTTTCACGGACGAGGAACTCGTAACCATCTATCTCTTCGGCCACATGCAAGGCTTACACCTTCAGCGCCCGATCTACGACTACGCGCGCCGCCACTGGCGGGCGTGGTTCCCAGCCTTGCCCAGCTATCAAGCCTTCAACCGTCGCCTCAACCAACTCGCCCCGGCTTTCGAGCACCTCATCACGGCCGCGCTCACAGCGCAGGTCGCTGAACTGGCCGGGCAGGCCGACCGCCTGATTGATTCGCTCCCCATCATCATGGCGAAGTGGCCCAGATGCGGCGCGGCACGTGTCGCTCAGGAGGTAGCCGATCAAGGCTACTGCTCGACTAAACGCAGCTATTACTACGGGGTCAAGCTGCACGCGGTCGCGTTGCGGCGCACACGTCGGTTGCCGCTGCCGGCACTCCTGCACCTGAGCCGGGCCTCGCAGCACGACCTCTCGGCGTTGCGCGAGCTGTGGCCCGACTTAGGCAGAGGCTACCTGTTTGCCGATAAAGCCTACGCCGATGAGGAAACGAAGCAGGCGCTCTTCGAGCGCGGCACGCATCTGGTTACGCCCTACAAGCGCAGGCGCAATGAGCCGGTGTCGGCCGTGCCGGCGCTGTGGTCGCGCTTCGCCTCTAGTGTCAGGCAGCCGTTGGAGAGTCTCTTCGGCTGGTTGATTCAAAGAACCAATATCCAGAACGCTTCACGAGTGCGTTCGACCGAGGGCTTGTTCGTGCATTGTTACGGCAAGCTGGCTGTGGCGTGTTTGCTCTTAACTTTTAACCCTTGATTCGCATTACTAATAATACGAGTCAGCACTACCTTCCCGTGCCGAAGGCCGGGGTGTCCAGCACGTCGTGGCGTGTGATGATGCCTGTGATGCGCCCGTACTCTTCGACCAGGACGGCGGGGCTCTCTTGCAGCTTGCGCGTCACTTCAGCGGAGCTTGCGTCCACGTCCACGATTGGAAAACTCTGTTCCATCACCTCACTGACGGGCGACTCCAGCAATTCCCTGTTTGCCAGTACCTTCGCCAGCAGGCGGTTTTCCCTGACTGACCCGACCGAGCGCCCGTCTTCGAGCACCGGAATCTGCGTGATGCCGAGGTCGCCCATCTTAGCCAGCAGCTCGCCGACGCGCTCGTCCGGCGCGGCCGTGACCAGCGTCTCGGGCGCGCGCGGCCCCTTCGTCCCGCTGATGAGGCCGGCCGTGATCTTCTGCGGCTCAAGCAACTGCTTCTCCTTCATCCACTCGTCCGAGTGAAACTTGGACAGGTAGTGCTCGCCCGTGTCGCAGACGATGAAGACGACGAGCGCGTCTTCGTCCAAGTCGCGCGCCACCCTCAGCGCCGCCGCCAGGTTCGTCCCCGTGGAACCGCCGCAGAAGATTCCTTCGAGGCGGCCCAACTGGCGCGACAGATCGAACGATTCGCGGTCGGTGACGTTGATGACCTCGTCAACATATTTGATGTGCACGTTCTCCGGGATGGTCTGCTGGCCTATGCCTTCGACGAGGTAGGGCGTGGCTTCGACGAGCTTTCCAGTCTCCTTGTAGGTCTTGAAGACGGAGCCGTACGGGTCCGCGCCGATGACCTTAATCTTCGGGTTCTTCTCCTTGAGGAAGCGGCCCGTGCCGGAGATGGTTCCGCCCGTGCCGATGCCGGCCACGAAATGCGTGATGCGGCCCTCGGTCTGCTCCCACAATTCCGGCCCGGTGGTTCTGTAATGCGCTAAGGGGTTGGCCGGGTGAGAATATTGGTCCGGGTAGAACGAGTTGGGCGTCTCACGAGCGATGCGCACGGCCGTCTCCACGTAGTGATCCGGCGTGCCGGGCTTGGCCGCGGCGGGCGTGACGACCACGTCGGCCCCGAGCGCTTTAAGGTAACGGACCTTCTCGACCGAAGCCTTGTCCGTCATGACGAAGATGCAGCGATACCCTTTGACGGCGGCGGCCAGGGCGAGGCCGATGCCCGTGTTGCCCGAAGTGGCCTCGACAATCGTCCCGCCGGGCTTGAGCGAGCCGTCGCTCTCGGCGGCCTCGATCATGCTGATGCCGATGCGGTCTTTGACGGAGAAGCCTGGGTTAAGGTTCTCCATCTTGGCTAAGACGGTGGCCTTGACGCCCTGCGTGAGCCGGTTGAGCTTCACCAGCGGCGTGTGGCCGATGAGGCCGAGAACGTTTTGCTGAAAGTCCATAAAATCTTTCCGCCTAGTGTCCGAAAAATCGCTGGCAACGATGATACAAGAAGAAACGATGAACGCGGAATGATGAATGATGAATTAAAGAAAGTCGCTTTTCATTCATCATTCATCATTCATCATTCATCATTATCCTTTATACGAGATGATGAGTTGTTGCGGGGTCGGGTCGAGTTGATGTAGCTCGCTGCGGGTGAAGCCTGCGCGGCGGAACATCTCGTCGAATTCTTTGAAGGTGTAGGCGTCGCCGCCGGGCGTCCCGCCGAGCATCACCAGACTGAACATGGCCGAGGGCGGGGGCGAGATGCGGTCTTCGTTCGGCACGAACTCGACCGTCACGGCCCGGCCGTCTTCCGCGAGAGCCGCGTGGACTTTCTGCAAGAGCTTGACGCAGGTCTCCACGTCGAAGTGGTGTAGGAAATTGGTCAGGAGCACCACGTCGTAAGGGCCGCCAAAATCCACGTCGAAGGCGCTGCCGGGAATCGTGCTGTAGCGACTCTCAATTCCGGCCTTCCGCGCGTTCTCCTTCGCCACTTCGAGCACGTTCGCCCAATCAACGGCGACTATCAACGCGTCCGGGTTGGCGCGCGCCACGCTGATGCCGTACATCCCGTGTCCGGCGGCTATGTCGAGGACTTTAATCTTGCGCCCGGCTTCCGTCCCCAGCTTCTGTGTCATCATCTGCGCGGGCATCGTCATCATGGGGGCCATGGCGCGCGCGAACTCGACCCAGATGGGATGCTCTGGGGCAATAGTCCCTTCTTCAGGGATCACCGTTCCGCCCTGGCGGACGGCGTCGGTCAGCGTCTCGAACCCCTTCATGAGCATCGGCGAGAGTAGAAACCCTATGGCGTCGCCCATGTAGCCGGGCGAGTTTTTGTTGAGGAAAACTGCGGAATCGGGGGTCAGACTGTAAGCGCCGTTCTCTTTTTTAAGGAAGCCTAAGACGGTCAGGTAGTCGCAAAGAATCCGCACGCCGCGCTCGCTCGCGCCGCTTTTTTCGGCCACCGCGCTGGCCGTCTGGTTTCCTTCGGCGATGGCCGTGAAGACATCCAACTCGACGGCCGCCTTGACGGCCGCCGAGCGCTGGTAGGCGTTGACCGTCTCGAAGAAAAGAATCGGCGAAGGCGCCGCCTGCTCTGTAGACATAGATAATCCTCCGGGGTAAATGAAAATAGAACTGCTTTCGGGAACTGCCGCTCAGGATAGCTTGACGGGCTACATGATACATCATAATCGCGCGAAACTTAGCCTCACGCGGGGTCGCCGGGAATGCAAAATAATTTGCGTCAAATAACTGAATTTTTTGATTGTCTAGTCGCGCTAATTCGGTTATAGTGCAGGCCAATCAAGACCGCGGTGAATCCAAGGTCTTAGTGGTTGCTGGGGTGAGGACAGTGACCACACATTAGAAAAGGCGCTGAGCGGCCCCAAGCTGCTCGCGCCTTTTCGCTTTTTGGTGAAAAAATCCCCCTTCGCGGATTTTCGAGGGCCGGTCCCAATCCTCCGTCTACCTTTATTACGTCTTCGCGTCTTTGCGTGAAAAATCTAAATCACTCACGCAAAGGCGCAAAGGCGCGAAGGGGTTGAGTCGGTTAGTGGCTTGAGTTTTGAAATTCTCGCTTATTCTGCCTTTTTGGAGCCCTTGGACGACCGCCGGGCCGACCCCTCGTTGGCCTTCGCCTGCTGTTCGGCGAGGGCTTTCAGAGTCGCCTGCATCTCCTCGGCCTGAGCTTGCAGCCTGCTGATCGTGTCGTCGCGCTCGGCCAGGGCTTGCTCAAGTTCTTCCCGCGACGACGTGACCTGCTGGCGCAGCGCATCCAGCTCCTTTTGTAAGTCGCCCGTCGCAGGGGCCGCGCCCCCGATTACCAGATTCGCGGCCGGCCCCGTCTGACTCGCGTCCCCGACGCGTGCGCCGAATCCGCCCGACGCGCCCGCCGCGGTGACGTTGCGCACCGTGCCGTCCTGCACGACGAGGCCGACGCTCGCCTGTCCCGCGATGCGCTTGGGCGCGAAGATGGACTGCAACAGGTTAGCCAGGATGTTGCACGGGTCGTAACCCTCCACGCGTGCGACCTCTATGTCGCGCTCCTCAAGGAGACGCGCCGCCTCGTCCACTTTCATGCCGGCCATGCTCTTGCTGGTCAGCGCCGGCCCCTCCTCCTGGTCGTTCGCGGAGCACGCCAGCATGTCCGAGAACAGTTGGCCTGCGAGGTGCTGCCACCAGCCGTTGAACCGGCCCGCCAGGCTCCCGAAGTTTATCGCCTGCATGAGGCTCGACGCCGCGAAGAGGCCCTGGCTGCTGAACTGGTTCGCGGCCCCCGTCTCCTCAGACGCCTTAAAGCGGCCGAACATATCCGGCAGGACGGCGCAGCAGTATTTTTCGACCGTCCTGGCGATGAGCGGAATGACGGGTACGAGCGAGAACCAGTATTCGACGGTCGGGAAGCTATGGACGTACTTGCGCTTGGAGAAGTTGCAGATTTTATAAACTTCCCCTCCCTTGATCGTGATGCAGGCCAGGTACAATTTATCTTCCGGCGTGCACACGGGACACTTGACCAGCAGGTGCTCGCACAGACAGTCTTTCAGGTATTGCAGCAGGCCGCCGAAGAGATTGACGAAGGCTTCGAGGACCGCCGAGCGGTAATCCGCGAGCGCGTTCAAATCAATCTGCTGGCTCGGGACGAACTGCGTGGCCGGGATGGAAGTAATCGTGCGGCTCACGTTATTGAGGACGTAGACGCGCTGCCTGTCCACCGTGAAGGGGTCTCGCATCATGGCGATGGACACGGGCGAGACTTGCACGGGATGGCGGAACTGCTGCTCCGAGACGAGGCCGTTGGCCCCGACCAGCCGCACGCAGTAGCGGTCGGCGTAGGTCACCATCAGGAATTGCGTCACGCTGTTGAAGGCCAGACGGATGGCCGTCTTGTCTTCGAGGTCGAAGAGCTTGTTGACTAGGACGCTCCCCTCAAGCGCCTTAGTGAAGACCAGCAGATGTTTGTTGTTGGAGGTCGCCGGCGGGTCCGTCACCACGTAAAGGACGTGGTTGTTGAGTTCCATGCCGAGGGCGATGTCGTCTCTGCCCGTCAAGCTCTCCTGGCTGAATTCTAGGTTCATGGTGACGGGCGCGCTCGGCGAGTGCAGGGAGAATCTCATCACGCGGTCGTAGACGTTTGTGGGGCCGCCGCTCTCGTTGGCCGTGGCGAAGGCGAAGACCTGTGAGCCCTTCTCCGCGATGACGAGGTGGCCGGTAGCGTTGAACGACTGAATTGGAGAGATGTTCGCGCCGGGATTGTTGGGGTCGAGCGCGTAGAGCCCTTTGCCCCTGCCGATGGCGAAAACTTTATTGGTGATGTTCGCGGCCGTTGCGAGCGTGACCAGCACCGCGCTACAACTCACGGCCGGGACGTGCCAGTCAAACTTCGCGCCGTCAATGTCGGCGACGGCGAAGAGGCTCGCGCTGTTCGAGATGGTCGCGGCGGCGTAGAGCTTCTTCCCGTCCGGCGAGAAGGCCACGTCGCGCACCTGCGCGGCCTCGTCCGGGAACTTCACCTCGGCGATCATCTCGTTCGTGATGAGGTCGTAAACGTTAATCAGGTTGCCGATGCCCATCGTGTAAGCCCACTGGCCCGAGGGGTGCACGCGCACGCGCGTGTGCGAATTCTTGCCGAAGAGGGTCGGGATGTAGGGCGGCTCGGTGGTCGGCTCGTTGAGCCCCGTGAACGGGTACGCGGGGAAAGGCGCGCTGTCGAACTGGCCGCAGAAGGTCTGGCTCTGGACGACCCCGCGCAGTTTCTCGTAGAGCCTTTCCAGAATGGTGTGCTCCGTCCTGGGGTCTTCAAGCCCCTTCTCGCCCGAGAGGTAGACGAAGCGCCCGTTCGACTTGTTGAAGATTTGTATCAGCAGATTGAAGAGCGTCGTGATGCGCTTCTGCAACGGCGTGACGGGCAAGTCCTCGCTGCCCGGCTCGGGCGTCAGCTCGCCCGCTAAGACTTCCACGAAACTCCCCACGCATTCGTCGAAGAAGTCCTCCCAGATCGTGCCCTTGAGGAGAGACTTCCAGCCGCCGTCGGACGGCTGGTGCGGCTCCAGGCTGTAGCGTTTCTGCGCGCCCGCAGAGTTGAGCACCAGGCAGACCTCGCCCTCGTTGTCGTCCAAGATGATCTTCTGGTTGAGGGCATCCTGGTTGTGCTCGTCGATCAGCTTTAGCACGTCGAGCGGCTCGTCCTCGTCGTGGATGATGTCGTTGCCCTCGCAGTCCAGTGCGTAGCCCGCGCGCACCGTGACGTGGCGGCGCGGCGGGTCGTTCTCGCTGTCCGGCCCGCAGTGAACCTGCAAGCCGCAGACGATGCCCCACCCGTGCAGGTGCTTGTTGTGATGCTTCAGATCATTTCTGGCACACAAGTTTTCGATGGCGTCCTGCACCGTCTCGACATCGGGCATCTGGCACACTTCGTTGTCGAAGCAAACGTCCTCGGCGCAGATGTCCGTCAGCGGCGGGAAGAAGTCGCGGCAGTCGTCGCGCACCGAGACGACCTCGTCGAATTTCAAGGTCGCCAGGCGGCAGTAGTGATGGCGTATGCCGCGCGGCGGCTGCGGCTGCGGGTCCGCGTTCGGGACACCAAAGGGCGGCCACTCGATTTCGGCCGTGGCGGTGCGCGCGGGGATGAGCCAGTAGTCGCCCGCGCGGTAAGTGCCTTCGGAGAACTCGACCTGTATGCCGCCTTCGAGGTCAACCCAACCGGCCGTCATCTCGACGCCGTCGGCGGTGGCCGTCGCACCCTTCTGGTCCCAGCGCCGCAGCTTGACGTGCGGAGTCGTCGCCAGGTCGGCGGCCGACGAGTCAAGAGTAATCTCGCGCAGGTCCGGGTCAATCGTGTCTATCAGGGCGAGCGCGCGCGGCGCGCCCTTCAGTTCCGTTTCGTCCGTCACCAATTCGACCCAATCGCCGCCCGCGAACCCCAGCACTTCGTCTTTGCCGAGGTCCGCGACCGTGATGGTCGCGCCGTCAACTTTTTCGACCGTAGTCTGAACTGAGCCATTTTCGCGCGACCACTTGAACGTCGCCTCGTCGCGCGTGCCGCCCTTTTGCACCTCCACGCGGTAGAGCTGATTCTCCAAGCGGCGATAGCCCGCGCTCGGCGGGAGCAGGCAAGGGTCTTTCGGGTCAACCGCGGGCTGCGTGCGCGCGTTCATAGTTCCCGAACTCGGCGCGACCAGCGCGTCCCATTCGGGGAAGGATGTCTGACAATCAAACTGCGCGTTGCCGTCAAGTTCGAGCGGCAGAATTTCGAGTTGCCAGACGGTCTTGATGCGCGTCGCGGTGTCCGGGCCGCCGAGCGCCTTCTCGCGGATAAGTGAATCGTCGAGCGCCGTGACGTGATGTTCCCAGACGTGCAGGTAAGCGAGGCTGAAGAAACTGGACGGCTGCAATTCCGCGACCGCCGCAGGGTCTCCGCCGGGCTGCACACTGAACGGCGGCGCGGGCAGATCGGGCTGAGACAGGTAGGTCACGACGCGCCGCACCACCGGATTCTCCGAGCCCTGGAAAGCGCTGATGTCGTCGTCGAAATTCAGAATCTTCTGGTCCGCGTCCACGCTCTCGACGCGCAACACTTTATTGTCCGCCACCCCGTCCGCGGACATCTCGACCCACTGGCCTTTACTGAACGCGTACCCGTCCACGGTCATGGTCGAGACGGTGGCCTGGTTTGCTTGCGCGGGGTCGAGAGTGACCGCGACCGTCGTCGGCTCAAGCTCGCAGAGGAGGCCGTCAACGTAGATGCGCCCGTTAGAGATGGCGAGGTCGGTCGAATGGCTGACGGTCTGCGGCATGAGCGGCGTGAGCTTGAAGCCGTCCGTATTTTTTGGCACACCGCAGAGGCCGATGACATCTTTGGCCTCCGTCTCGATGCGGTAACGCCCGATCTCCAACTGCTCATTCCAGTCGGCGTCCACCTGCACACGGCCCTGCTGCATGAGCACGCCGCCGTAACGTTTCCGGGGGTCGAACGTATTGCGGCTGAAGTCACCTTTCATCACAAACCTCCAAGTAAGGGATGAGGGCGGAGGGCTGAGGGATAAAGGGGATGAGTCTTAAATTCAATTGAGTTATTGATTCAATCATTTCATCCCTCATCCCTCCGCCCTCATCCCTTCGCTAGCTCGCGTAGAAGATTCCGGCTTCCAGGCCGAAGCGCAGGTATTCAGAAAGCCGCGTGCGCAGGTTGGCCTCGCGCTGCGGCTGATAGAGCTGGTGGAAAGCGCCCATCTCGGATTCGTCGTCCGCGCCCTGGCGTATTTCGACGGCGCAGCGCGCGCCCAACTGGCAGTAGCCCGCGTCGCCGTAACGAAGCGAGGTGAAGAGCGGGCGCAGGCGCGACTGCTCCTGCGTGGAGTCGCCCTTCTTCGGCTGGCACATGTACTGTCTTGGCACGATTGAGCCGGGCGGGACATACGAGAAGCGCACGCAGCCCTCCTGCAAACGCTCCGCCTCGACGGGAGCGCTCGCGGGGTCGCCCGGCGCTTTGCCCGCCATAAAAATCGTGTTCGAGGCTTCGATGATCTGCGTCTTGACTCTGCCGATGACGGTGCTGTTCTCAACTTCGAGCGGAGCGCCCACTTCATCGTTGGGCGCAGAGTAAGCAAACTCAGCCTCGGACGTGGCGTCAACGATGCTGTCAATGATACGGACGCGCGCGCCCTCGACCGCGCGGATCGCGCCGACGATTGAGCGGTCAATCTCAATCGTCACGTCGGGCGCGTCGCAGATGATGCGCGCCGCTGCCGCAGCCTCCGCTGGCACATTTCCAATCGCGTTGCTCGCCCCCGGCAGCAGTGTGCAATGAACGATGCGCAGCAGGCGCAGCTCATTTTTCTCTCCGAACCTGTCGGGCGGCAGGTGAATCGTGCTCCCGCTGAGGACAAGACCGTTGAGCGTCACCTCCGAATCCGCGTTACCCGTGATGAACAGCTCGTCGGTGGGAACAATCACCGGGCGGCGCTCGTCCGCCGCGCGCACCTCGATCTTGCTCCCCTCGGGCGCGTGTATGAAGGGCGACTCGAAGTAATAATTGTTGTCTTCAATCTCGACCGCGCCGCCCTGCGTCAGGCCGTTGAGCGCATCCTGAATCGTCGCCTCGTCGCCAGGGACTTTGACCACGGGCGTTAATTCGTCCGCGAAGCTCGCCGCGCGCCCGTATTCGCCGCCGCCCATCTCCGCGCTGAAGCCGTAATGAAAGAGCACGCGCACGGCCGGGTTGACGTACACCCCGTCGGGCAAAAGTATTCGGCCGAGCACGGGGTCAATCACGTGACGGTCTTTGAGCTTGTCGGGCCACGGGCTTCCCTCCAAGTTACAGATTTCGACCTCGCTCGCCGCTATGAAATTCCCGTTGATGTTGAGGACGAGGCTCTTGTCCGCGCCGTAAAAAATCTCCTTGTCGCGCGCGAGCGCGCGGCGAGTGAGCGGCGCGGGCACGTTCGCGAGCGTCGCCAGGTGCGTTATCTCATCTTCCGTCTCGGGCAGGTTGTAGAGCGGAGCCTCTATGCCCAGAGGGTTGAAAAGATAACTGCGTGCGTCCACCTTGTAGGCGGGCGCGTTCGTTAAAGAGTAGCTGCCGAGACGCCAGAGGAAGATGCCTATGTTCGGGATGTTGTACTTGCCGCGACCGGTTTCGATGTGGCGCATCTCGGCCGTGTGCGCCACGGTGTCGAAAGGCGTGTTGATGCGCGCGAGCGCGTCCCAGTCGCGCAAGGAAGGGGTCGCGAAGTGAGTCGGGCGCAGGTGCTTCATGTACTCGGTCGTCGCGAGCAGTTGAAAAAACTCCACGACGTTCGAGTTCCACCCCGTCGCGTCGTGTGCCAGTTGCTCGATGACGGCCGCGGTCCCCTTGCGCCGCCGGTAGGCCAGCGTATTCGCCACCTGCGCGCGGTTGCTGAAGGCCGCGCCGGGCCACGTGAAGAGGCCGCGCGCGCCGACCAGATCGCCTATGTAAGGCACGACCCACTCGGCGCAGGTCTCTATAAACTGGTCGTCGTAGAGCTGTGCCAAATCTTCTTCGAGGACGGCGACCTGACCGGCGATTGTTTCAATCAGCGCGCGTAAGGGCTCGCCCTGCTCCGCATCGCGCCGACGATAGACGGCGGGCAAAAGCTCATAAAGTTTTTGGGCATCAAAGCTCATGACATCACCTTTATGTCTGGATCGCCCGGCTCTAACGTGAGCAGTTCGGAGGCTGTCACCTTCTCGGTTCCCGAGAGCGGCTGCGCGGCAGGCAGGCGCGCGTGCAAGGCGGGCGTGACCGTTTCGTCCGTCCGGTACAACTCGTCCACGTCAACCGCACGGACGCCCGCCGTGCGCTGTATGACGGCGATGACTTCGCTCAGCGTGACGGGCTGGCCGAACTCGCGCGCGTCGAACGAGAAGTGCTCGCGCAAACGCTCATTCACTTCCTTCAACACCGCGTCGGCCAAATAATCCCCGTGCACTTTCACTTTGGCCTTGAGATGGAAGAAGCGCTGCTCGAAGGATTTGATATGAAGCGGGACGGTCGGGTCACCGACGGCGCGCATCGCCGCGAGCAGGTTCGCGTAGAGCGGGCTCGCGTCCGCTATGCTCGCGCCATCCGGCCCCGCGATGGTGACGAAGACGCCGCGCGTCTCGCCGTTCCACGTCCACGTCGCCAGAGCTTTGGCGACGCCCATGAACGCGCGCGCGAAGTCCTCGTAATCCATGAGCGACACGATGCGCTCCAATGTGTGCAGCGTCAGGGTCGCGTTGCGTCGCGCCTGGTCGCGCGACTCCGGGTCGGCCGCGCCCGCCGGGGCCATAGGGTTGGTCGCGCCTTTGAGGCCGAGCGGGCGCGACATCAACTGCGAGAGTTGGTCGGCCTTGAGCAGTCCGGGCAAGCCAGTCCCTTTGCGATAGACGGCCGTCACGTTGTCCTGGCCCGTGGGCAGGCGCGCGCCCGTGCGCCCGTCGCCGAACTGCACCGTCGTCTTTCCGTCATCGTCCTGGCGCGTGATGTAGATGCGCTCTTCGGGTCCGTGCCCGTAGAGAGTGGGGACTTCGTGCCAGAGCAATCCCGCGACGCGCACTTCGAGAGTCGTCTGCGTGCCGGAAGGCGTGGACGCGCTGACGTAGGTGAGCGGCGGCTGGCGCAAGGTGAAGCGTTGGAATGCCTGGCTCGCGTCGCCGCTCCCCAGACTCTCGCGGACGGTTTCGCCGTGCGTCGCGAGCGCGACGTTGGCGCTGATGGTGACGCTCGGGCGGACGTAAGAGTTGTCGAGCGGCGTCGTCAGATGGACGCGCGTGAAGCCGTCGGTCGTCATCACCTGCTCGACCTTAGCAATCGTCGCAAGCTCGCAGGCGGTGACGCCGCTCTCCGTCTGAAGCTCGCCGCAGACGATGAGCTTCTGGCCCGCGACGAGGTCGTCCACCCAGGTGTCCAGTTCTATCAACGCGCCCTCGACCGGCGTCTCTTCCGGCAGCCGCGCCATCTCAAGCTCTTCGCTCTGCGCGTGGACGGTCGTCGTGCGTATGAACAGCTTCTCCCAGTCCGTGCGCGAGTTTAAAGTCAGGCGCGTGACCTTGGCGCTCAGGGTGAAGTCGGACTTGGAGACTTCGGCCGCACCTGTGACCTGATAAGCGCGGGCCTCGTCATCGTCCTTGAGCACGACCCAACTATCCCTGACGATGTCCGGGTAAGTGTTGTCGAGGAAGATGCGCTTCTCGTTGTTGCCCAGTCCCGGATACTCGCTCAGGGGCTTCGGAATCCAGACGCCCGAACTGAGTTTGTCCACCCACAAGGACTTAATGCTGTACGGCCCGGGGTGGAAAATAGTCTTCGTGGGGTCGTCGGGGTTCGGGCCGTGCTCGCCCACGCGCTGAATGATGGGCAGCGCGTACCACCTCGGCGCGTTGTGGCCGAAGATGCTGGCGCGCGTGCGCAGGGCGAGCACGCCGGGCTGCGGCGACTTGCCCGCGAAGAGGTTTTTGAAAACGTTGCGCACACGGAATCTGCTGATGATGGAATCCGTGCGAAGCGCCGTCGCGTTGACGGTCGTGCCGAGATATTTTTTCGTCGTCAGACTGAAAGCGGCCGTGACCTTGATGGAGATTGGCACAGTCGTGGCGACAGGCAAGACCTGCGGTTGCAGCCGAACCTTTGTGCGGCCAAGCTCGCTTTCGGCCGTGACCTCGGCCACCTGGCGGAAGGCCGCGCCCGCGACGACGGGGGTGACGAGCAACCCGTCACCTTTCTTCAATCCGGTCGCGAGCCCAGTCAGATAGATGAACTCGGCGTCCGTCTTAATCTCCTGCGGCCGTGTCAGGCGCGGGCGGATGGCGTTCCACTCGACGCGCGCCTCGATCTTCTCGACGGTCTCAAAAGTCTGCGCCTTCTCATCGGGGCCGGGGATGCTCTGGACCTTGATGCCCGCATCAATCACGGTCGCAGAGGGAACGCCCAGCGCTTCGGCCGCCTCGCGCGTCATGCCCGGCACGTCGCTCAAGGTGAAGGCGAGGTACGTGCTGGCCGCGACGCCGGGGCGCAACTCGTAGCCGACGAGACGCGCGAGTTCCAGAATGGAGACGCGCTCGGTGGCCGTCCGCAGGTAAGACTCGTTGGCGATTCTCTCCTGGTAGAACGTCAGCACGTCGGCGGCCGTGGCCCAGGCGTCCAGGAGCGCGAGCGAAAAATCGTCCGCGTCGCGCGTGGTCAGATTGTGCAAAGCCTTATGCTCTGCGCCAGAGAGGCGCGCGATCAGGGTCCGCTTGAACTGCGGATGAATGCCTACGCGGTAAGCCACCGCCGAGAGGCCGGGCCGGTTAGAGACTTCGACAGGCGTTTCCACCGCCAGCCCCTCGCAGCAGCCGCAGTCGTTCAGATGCTTGTGTCCAGCTTCGGTGCTCATCGCCCTCCCTTCATCGTCAGGCGGAAGACGCCGCGCTCCGGGAAATTCGGGTCGTTGTCGAGACGCGCGATCTCCAACCTTTCAAGCCCGAGGCTGCCCGCGTCGAGCGCGTCGGTCAGGGGCTGGCCCTGCCGCTGGAATTTCGTGATCTCGACTGACGCCACGCCTTCGACTGATTGCGCGGCCGCGTAGAGCGCGCTCAGGTAGACCGTCTGCCCGAAGGTGAAATTGTCCGGGTGAAAGACGCCGCGCCGCCCGTCCGCGAGCACGCGGTTGCCGAAGAGTTCGAGCAGCGCCTTCTTCACGTCGCCGCGAAAGTAATCTGGCTTGACGCAGACGGTCACCTCGATTTCCAGCGAGACGAAAACTGGCCCATCAATCTCAAGGTCGTGCCCGGCCATGCGGTAGCGTTCGAGGTGGCGGCGCATCTCGTCTTCGAAGTCCTCATCCACCCCCGCGCCGCCAAGGCGGTCAACTGTCAGGAAGACCGTGCGCCAGCTTCCAGTCCAGCGGAAGGTCGCGGCGGCGCGCTCAAGCCCCGCGTGCCGCTCGGCCATTTCGGCGTAGTCGCGCGCGGTAACGGCGCGCTGCTGCGTGCGGAAAGCGACAGGCGCGTTCTGGCGCACCTGCTCGAAACTTTCGGCCTCGACGCCGCCTCGCGCGGGCATGGGGTTCGTCACGCTCGTCACCCCCGACTGAAGCGTGACGACGTGGCCCAACGCGCCCGCGCCGACGTTGCCGCGCGCGCCGTTGCCGACGCGGTAAGTTGCCGTGAAGCTGGTTCCGGCGGCCGGGCGCGAGCCGAAGAGTTCGTCTCCGAAGCGCATAAAGGCCGTGCCGTCGTTCTCGACTTCGACGACGAACTCACGGCTCGCCGGGCCGCTGTTCAAGAGGTCGCGCTGCGGACGCCACACGGAGATTTGGCCGTTCAAATCTCCCGTCAAAGTAACGAATGGCAAAACTTCAGCGAGCGGCCGGTGCATGAGGGCGTGGGCGGAAGACGAAGACTTCTGCGGGTCGTGCGGCGCGCTGTGCGTGAGCGGGCGGTGGCGCAAGTGAGGCTGAAAACGCGGCGGCGTGTGCCTGACCTCGCGCTCGGCGCAAGCATCGCCGCCCGTTGGTCTGACTTTATCCAGCACGGCGTTGGCCGCCGGATACGTTCCGATGAATTCGTCTTTGATGGTCAGTCCGTGGTCGGCGAGCACTATGTTGCCGAGCGCGACACTCGCGGGCTGCTTGTCGTTAGCGTCACCGCCGACCTCGACCTCCCAGAGGCAGAGCGGGAAAGGCAGCGCGTCTTCCGCGGCCCACTCTATGTTGAGCACGCGCAGCTCCTGTGCCGGATTACCTTCCTCCGTGAAAAGCGGGTCGGTTGCGGGCTTAATCGAAGTGAGGCGCACGGCGTGGCGGTGCGCGGGGTCTGCTTCCTCCGCGTTCCCGTTCTGCGGGTTCCGCGCCTCTACAAGGACGAGCACGTCGCCGACCTTCAGATTCTTGAGCCTCTCATTCTCGTTTTTGAGCGTCGCGCGCGTGGCCCCCTTCGGCAGACAGCATCGCTCGTCGCCCCAGGTGTAAAACTCCATCTCGTTGTGTGCCAGAAAGAGCGTGGCCTCGTGCATCGTTTCGAAGACGATTGGGCCGGCGTTAAGCGCCTCCTCGTGCTGTTCTGAAAGCGGCTCGATTCTCAAGGGCTGCCCGCCCAGGCGCGTGAAGAGTTGTGTGCCCTGGTCGAGGACGACGTTGTCGGCATTGACTTGCGCCTGCACCCACGCGCGCGCGTTCGCGCCGTCGTGCATGAAATAGTCAACGAGCCGCGCGTGGCGGCGCACGGAGATGCGGCGGCGCGCTGTGCCAAGATAGGCTTCGGTCGCGACGGCATCCTGCCGGTAGCTCAAGTAATCGCCCACGTAGGCCAGCATCTCTACGAGCGCGACGCCGAAGTCGGCCGCGTTGCGCTCGCGCCACGACGGCATCAGCACGGACATGCGGTCGAGCATCAACCGGCGCAGGCTCTGGTAGTCTTTCGCCAGGTAATCTATCTGCGGCGACTCTTGCGGCGAGGGCGGGCAGACCTTCTCTTCACGACAATCGAAGTCGCTCGGGCATGCGACCTTGAAAGAGAAATCAATCGCGGACAGGACGGGGTCGAAATCGTCCGGCGGCAACTCGGGCTCGCCCGTTTTGACGAGACGCAAAGTGTACGTCGAAAAATCTCCGGGCTCCGCGACCTCGACCGACAGAACTTTGTCGTCGCCCGAGGGAGCGATGGTGACGTTTGTGACTTTGACCGGGCGAATGCGCTCGCCGCCTTCGATGGTGACGTTCTCGGCGACGAGTGAGCCGGCCGCGAGGTCTTTGAGGAAGTGGACGAAGAGCGTGCGCTGGCGCACCTCGACGGGGTCCGCGGGGTCGTCCGAGACTTCGAGGAACTCTATGCCGTTCAACGTGGCGTGCGCGGCGACAGCGTTGCGCCTCTTCTCGTCGCAGCAGAAGTAGATCATGCGCTCGTCCCTCCCTGCGCGAACCGCGCCACCTGGCGCTCCTGCGTGCTGCGCACGACGTACTGCACGGCGACGCTCAGCGTCGAATCACGGCTCTCGACCAAGACCTCCTCGACCTGAATCAAATCGCCCAGCCACTGCTGCAACGCGCCCTGCACCAGGTACTGCGTCGCCGCGGCCAACTCTTCCGAGTTGGGCGCGAAGACGAGTTGTGCCAATCCGCAGCCGAAGGTTGGGCGGTTGACGCGCTCGCCGGGCGAGGTGAAGAGCACCTGCTCGATCATGTCGCGTATGTGCGCGTCGCGGTCGGCCTCGGCCGTGTGGCCGCGCCCGTCGAAATGGTATGGGAAATCAACGTTCATGATTCATCTCTCACATCGCTGTCACCCTCGGCTGCGCCACGACGTTGACGAGCGGCGTGCCCGTCGGCGCGCAGATGGCCTGGCTGTCTATGAGCAGGACGGGCTGGCCCATGACGGTGACGCGCGCGGCGCACGTCACGTACTGCGCCGTGACGCACGGCCCACCCGAAGCCGGCGGGAACGGGCAGCCTGCGACGATGTACGGGCTCGCAATCGTGACGACCGGCTGGCCGCTCAAGAGCACGCGCGGGTTCGGCGCGGCCGGCGTCGCCTGCCCGCCGTGCGAGCAGAGAACAGTCGCCCCCAAGTGAAGAAGAAAGCCTGGCATCGAATTGTCCTCCGTGAAAAACTTTTGCTAGGTGATGACCATCGCACCGGCGTTGATGGTGACCGCCGGGCCGACCATCATGATTGACGCGCCCTTGCCGTTCTGGATATAGATGCCGCTGTCGTTGACGACAATCATCGCACCGGTTGTGCTCTTCAAGACGATGCCGCCCGAGATTGGCGTCGGCGGCGAGTCGCCGATGACCAAAGTGTTCTGCAAGGTGGTTTGGAGCACTATGTTCTGTCCGGGCGGGATGGGCGGCGGCACGAGCGCGAGCGCAGGCACCTCGGCCACGATGCCCCAGAAGCCGCCGACCCAGATGGGATAATCCGGGTCGCCCTGCTCGAACTCGACCCAGACGCCCGCGCCTATCTGCGGGATCATGAACGTTCCCTCCTGCTTGCCCGCCAGGGGGACGCACGGCATGGCCCAACTGCCGGGGATGATGGAAACGTCCGGGACGATCACCTGTATGCGGCCGATCTGCATCGGGTCAATGTTGTTGATGACCGTGCCGCGAAACTTGCCGTAATATTTTTTCGGGCTCCCGCCCTCGCCTTCCGCGCTCTCTAGAAGTTTGTCGAGTATTAAGCTCATACGGGCACCTTCGGTGTGATGGAAATCAGGCCGTTGCGGCTCAGTTCAAAATCCTGCTTGTACTCTCCGCGCTTGATGTGGTGCGTCACGCTCTTAACGTAATAGAGTCCGTCGAAAGCGAGCCCCGCGCCGCGCACGCCGACCAGCTTGCGCGCCTTCAGGATGTGACCGTAGCGCGTCACGTCGAGGCTGCCCGTGCCGGAAACCACGTCCGACGACTGCGAAGCCTTAGCCAACCCGATTAACGCGCCCTGGACGGGGTTGTATTTGGCCGTCTCTGGAATCGGCTTGACCTTCGCCGGAATCGGCGGCACAGCGCCGAGCGGCGGATTCAAAGGCGTGATGGGCGGGATCGGAATCGGAATCGGGACCTTCGTCTGCGGGTTGTGGATGAACAGAATCGGCAACTCCGCGGCCTGCGCGTCATACCTGAAACTCAGGCGCTCGACGTTGGTGTGCGCGTCCAGGTTGATGTTGAGCGCGGGCTGCGGCGCGCCGAACTTAATCTCCGGCCCCCAATATGCGACGCTCATGCCGGGCTCCGGGCCGGGGTCAATGTAGAAGGTGTAGCCGACCATATCCGCCAGGTAGTTGATGTAGGCGAGGTCCGTCCCGCGCTGTGCGGGGATGCGGTCAATGGGGATGGGAATGTCTATCAGCACGCTCGGTATCACTCCGGGCATGACGCCGAGGAAGACGTACTTCAAGAGCATGAGCGCGACGCGCGCCTCGGGCGGCATGGCCGGGAAAGGGATGCCGCTGAAGTCAACCAGGTCCATGACGGCGCTCAGGTCCGAGCCCGTCAGCGTCAGCGTCGAATGACCGGGATCGTTCGAGGGCGAGACCTGCTGATTGGTGACGACGCCGTCCATCAGCACTTCGGGCGTGCCGCCCGCGGTGACGACGATGATGACGCGCATGATGGGAATCTGGCTCCCGCCCGAGATCAGGAAGACCGTGTGCAGCGGCGAGTTGTTGCTGAGGTTGAACGACAGCTCGAAGCCGCTCGGCTTCCCCGCGGCGCTCGTCACCGTCACGCTCACCAGCGCGTCCAGCACGGACTGCGGAACTGGCACAGCATAGACGGGGCCGACCATCAATGTCAGGTGATAGCCTTTAAGCATTGGGTGTCGCCGGCACTCCCTCCGGCAGCGTGATTCGCAAACGACGCCCAGCGGTTTCGGTCAACTCTTCGGGGCGCACGGCCCCGTTCGCGTCCGCTATGCGCCAGAACTGCTCGGCGTCGCCCAGGTACTTGAAAGTGACGTTGTCCAGGCGCTCGCCCTCCGTCACCATGTGCTCGAAGAGCGTCGCGAAGCGCTCGGGCGGCGAGATGAAGCGGCGGCGCAGGTAGACGACGCGGCGGCCGTTGGCCTCTTCAAACTCTGCGGTCTTCGTCCTGTAGTAACGACTCGTCGGAGGAAACATCTCTTCTTAACCTCACGGAATTTTAGTTATCCCTAACCCACTCAAGGCTCCGCCCTGGTAGAGCGCGCTCAGCCGCTCCTTCTGTTGCAGGTAGGCCATGAAGATGCTGCTCCCCTTGTGACGGAACTCAAGGTCGTTGACGCTCAAGACGCGCAACCCCAGACTGACCTTGGCGCGGATGGGATTGAGCGACGGGTCGAACGCCTCTTCCGTGACGCTCAGCTCCGTCAGCCTGACGGGCAGCACACGATTCTTACTCCACACAAAGAGCGTCAGCGGGGTCTCCATCGGGATGATTTCGAGCGTGCCGGATTGTGCCAGTTCGTTGTTGGCCTGAAGCTGGTTGCTCGTCGGGTAGACGAGCGTTTCAAGCGCGGCGAGCTGCGGGTGAATCCCGACCTCGACGGCCGTTTTGTTCTGCCCTGGAAACTCCAACTGGTCTGTCGCGTCCAACTCGGCTTCGAGCTTGATGGTCTCAACCGGCGGACCCGTGAGGCGCATCGCCTCGGAGCGGTCGCCGCCCTCGCTGATGGCCTTGATCTGCAAGCTGCGGCTGAGCGTGTCCGGGTTGTATTGCAGCGTGATGACGCGCTCGACGACTGAGGTCGCCGGGTCTATCACCACGATGCCGCCCTTCAAGAGGCGCGGCGAGTTAGGAAACGTCGTCATAGCTCATGCCCTCTGCGTAGATAAGTTGCACGCGTGACCGCGCGAAATTATTTCGGGATGTAGAGTGTGTCGCGCACGATCTTATCCTCAACATAATCCTTCTCCTTTTGCTCGGTTTCCGTGTCGTGCGCGTTCTCGAAAATGAATGTCCTCAACTCCTGATACATATTAGGCTCCTGGACGGCGAGGACGCCCAAAGCTTCCATCGGTCCGGCAAGAGCCTCTTCAAATTTCTCTCGGCTCAGGAAAGACTCGCCTCTCAGCTTTTTGAGCCCGACGAGGAACTCGCGCGGCACTTCCGGTCTGGCCTTCAGCGTCTCCAAAAACACGTCCGTAATCACGAACGGCTTGCCGGGGAAATCAACGCAATGTGAGGCCAAACGCCACTTGACCCCATGCTTCCCGCCCCAGTCCTCTTCCGTCAGGTCTTCCCCTAACGGGTGGGCGTCGTAGAGCGCCTGTCCTGTCGGCCCCCCATGCATCGAGGTCTTGACGGCGTTTTCCTTCTTCCACGGCGATACGGCTTCGGGGCTTTTATTCATCCAGACCACTCTCGTCCCGACCGGCGACTTGTTCCATCTTTCGTCGAAACTTATCTCCTTTTTCTCGCCCTCCTCCAGACCCTCAATCCCTTCCTTCTTCCCGCTGTAGTCTGTGAAGACACTCAGGTCCGCCTCCGGGTCTGTCTCGGCTGTAATCTCTTCACGCCCCATCGCAGCCGTCTTATCCCAGCGCAAGGTGAAGCCTTCGAATTTTTTATTGAACAGGTCAGGCCCGAGCGCATGACGCCAGGCGTAGAGCCAGGCCAGCTCGACGTAGAAGCCGCAGTCGCAGGTCCAGTCGTCCAGGTTGCTGAACAGCGCATCTACTGCCTGATGCGGCATCGGCGTCGTCGGGACGTAAGCTCCTCTGGCCCCGATGCTTGCCTCATGCCGCGCCACTCTCCACCGCTCCTCGTCGAATCTGTCTAAGCCATCTGCTCGTTCGTTGATGTAGGTTCCAGGGAAAGCGCAGCCGATCAGTTCCCGCTCTTTCTTCGTTCCGTCAGCCCACACCTCGGATGCCGCCAGCGCCATCAGCTTTAGACCCTCTTTGAGGCACTTCTCCCATGTTTCTCTGAACGTCTGGTCGTTGAGCTGGCCGGGGATGGCGGAAGCGCCGGTGGGCTGAATCTCTCCTTCTGTAGGAGGCTTCTTGAAGCGTTGTGTGTAGAACGCCTGCAAGCGTTTTTCATACTCGCCGCCGAACGAGTCGAGAAGCTCTCTCGGGGTCACGCCACCAGTCCCGAAGATGACCTTGAGGTCTGGGGCCTCGCTCCTCTCCAGAATATCGAGGATGCCCTCCTGGTCTCCGTCGGAGGTCCACCCCGACCACATCTCTTTGACGAGTAGTTTTTTCAACTGCGGGTTCAGCTCAATGTCCCTGTCGCCGGTCTTCCACACGCGGACGGCGATGCGGGCTTTGTTGTCACTGTCGTAGCTGCCTTCGGTAACATCGGTATCGCGTAGCTTGGTCAGATATTGCACCAACTCCTCTTTGCTGTACGGGCCTTCACTCAGGCCGAGTAACACTCCTATTGATTCAAAGACATTTCTTCGCTGCACGACGCCCCGCATGACACGCGACTGTGACTGCTGCATGACGTGCGTCAACTCGTGTGCAAGCAGTTTTCTCCCGGCCTGTGTTTCAGGCGCATACTGCCCGTCCGCAAAGAAGATATGCTGTCCCACCGTGAAGGCGTGCGCGGCAACTGATCTTGCTGCGTCTCCGGCCCGCGCGTCGGTATGGATACGCACCCGGCTGAAATCATAGAGCGGCCCCTGTGTGGCCTCTCCTGTTTTCTCGGAGGCGCGATGAGGCGTCACCTGTTCGGCCGCGCGGTCGGCTTCTTGCTCGAAACGATCACCGATTTTTCCAATCGACAAATTCGCAGGGGCTGCCTGGGGAACGATTCGCTGTACCTGGACGCGGCCGAAGTCGTGGCCGAAGCGCGACTCCATCAACTCGCGCGTGTCAGGGTCGAGCGGCTGGCCGGACGAGTTTAAGACCTCGTGAACGACGGGCGGCACTGTGTCGGGCATCTCCGAACTCTTCGCGCTTCGTTGCAGCGTTACGGTTTTTTCGTCTTTCAGTTTCTCCTCCGGGCACTTCCAGACATCCAGTGGAACCGGCTGCGGATTAGTGATCGTCGGCGGTTCTTCCAGGTACGTGTCGCCCTTTTTGGAAGGCCGTGGAACCAACTCGTCCTTGCCTGGGACTTTGACCTTCGTCGTCTTGGGCTCTTCGTGGCCTTTGACCTGCCCGACGACTTCCTTGTCCTTTTCGCCTGCGCCCTCCCCGCCGGTTTTCTGCTCGCCGGGCGCGGGCGTCGGCCCGCCATAAATTGCGGTCACCTTTGCCTCAATCGCCTCGATGTTAGGAATCTCCTTCCCCTCCTTGTTTGTCTTGCGCAGCGACTTATGTATGTCCGAAAGTTCTTCGGGGAGGCCGCGCTCAATGGCCCACTTCTCCGTCTCGGTGTAGGCGTCCACCTCCATCGTGAAGACCGTCTCCCTCACGTCCGCGTGTTGGTTCTGGTGATGCACCTCGTGAAACATGGTCTGCGCCGCGTAGTTGCAGGTCGCGCGCTTCACGACGCCGACCAATTTCTCGTCGGGCTTGTTGACTCCGCTGGGATAAGCCACTTTGTAGCTCCACGAATCGCCGTCGAACGTCCAGAGCTTCACCTCTATGTTGTCCATCATCTTCACGTCGAGAGACGGAAGCTGCCTGATGATGGAGCTGTCCTGTTGGCACAGAATGCCCATGACGCACTCTGGATTCCAGCCGGGCAGGGTCTTCTCTCCAAACGTCTCAATTTTGTACTCCGTCACGCCGACCGGGGGTAACTCGAAGCCCAGCTCGACTGGCTTTCCGATGGGTTTGATATCACCGGCGAGCACGGCGTCCCGCGCGCCATCGAAACGGCGCAGGTAGAATTCGCGCAGACGGTCTCCGATGTCGTCCGGCACGTCTTCACCGAGCCGCTGAGCGGTGATGCCGCCTTCGGGGCCGAAGATGTAGCTCAACTCGTAGTTGTAAGAGCGTTCGAGGAGTTCGAGGATGGCGTCCTCGTCAGCCCCCATAGTCGGGCCGTCGAGCATTTCGTGAATGAGCAGCGCCTTGCGCCGCGCCGTCAAAACGAACGCGCTCCCGCCCTTCCTCCAAGTGTTGACGATCTCGCGCGCCTTGTCGTCGCTGTCCGGGTCGCCTTCGATGTCGCCCGTCTCGTCGAGCTTATTCAAATAGTCCTGAAGCCAACTGTCCGGGAACCAGAACGTGCCAAAGAGCAGGCTCGAAAAGAGCCCGCGGAACCAACTCCCCGCGTCGCCCGTCTTGCGCCGCAGGACGAATGGTGCGCCACCGGCCCGCAGTTTTGGGCCAACGCCCGCGGGGCTCTCGATTGCCTCGGCCGCGCGGTCTGCCTCGCGCTCGTCCGCGCTGTCGGGCGACCCTATCTCAAGCTTGCCGTGAAAGCTGTGGCTGCCGCCGTCGCCCTGCTGCGCGGCGTGTGCCAATTCGTGCGCGAGCAGTCGCCTGCCCGCCTGTGTCGTTGGCTGATACTGCCCAGCGCCGAAGACCACCTGCTGCCCGACCGTGTAGGCCAAGGCATTCACGGCCTCGGCCGACGCGGCGGCGCGCTCGTCCGTGTGCACGCGGACGCGGCTGAAGTCGTGGCCGAGGCGCGACTCCATCAGGGCGCGCGTGTCCGTGTCGAGCGGCTGGCCCGAAGAAGAGTTGAGCACCTGGTCAACGATGGGCGGGGGCGTGTCAAT
The DNA here is from genome assembly GCA_963711585.1 of uncultured Acidobacteriota bacterium. GTDB lineage: Bacteria > Acidobacteriota > Blastocatellia > Pyrinomonadales > Pyrinomonadaceae > QHXM01. Next base: position 1,255,940 of record CAVQEU010000009.1, read on the forward strand.
TTCAGGCGGTTGTCGCCGCGCGCGCGAAGACGAAGAGTGAGACGCGTGGCGCGTCTTGCGCGAGAGGCGCTTGCGGTCACACTCCGAGCAGCGGCCGGTCATGTCGGACGCGCCCGAGCCGCCGCACGCGCACTTGCGCTGCAAGACGCCCGACGACGAGGACGTGCTGGTGATATTCACTATTTTCTGCGGCTCGGCCGCAGCGCGCTCACTCACTTCTGTGTGCACCTCTCTGGAGCCGTTCAATCGAACACGACTCATGGACAGCCGTGCTTCTCATCAACCTCTATCCCAGCCTTCTTCGCCTCGCACATCAGCAGCGGAAGAATTTTTTCGTAGGCCCCCTGCTTCTCCTTGAGGGCTTTGACCTGCGGCTTCTGCGTCTGCTTCGCGCCCGCCACCCAGTTGCTCCCCGGATCGAGGCCCGTCCATTTTTGTCCGGGACTCGCGTCCGCGACTGCCACGTCCCCCCTCTTCTTCTTCATGTAAGCGGCCGAAATCAGGAAGGTATACTCCGGGTTGGCGGCCTCCTCCGGGTCTGCCTTCACGGCGTTGGCCGCCTTCCGCGCGAAAGCCGCGGACTTCAATGCTTCGGTCTTCGCCTCCTGGCTGATGTCAGGCTGCGCCGCCTCCTTTTCGTAAGTCTCGACCGCCACTTCGAGCATGGCGATTACTTCCATGTAGTTGTAGTTGTGCGTGACCTGGACGGGGCCGCGCCCGTAGAAGACAGGCTTCCCGGTCGGGCTGACGGTCCTCTTGCGGTCTGCCGCCGAAACCCATTCGGGCTTTTTCCTTTCCTCCGGGTCCGTCGGGAGTACCGGGTTATAAGTGCGTTCGAGGTAACCCACGTCGAGCCGCAGTTGCTTCGGGTCGGTGATCCACTTTTGGTCTACCCTTTTGGCAGGGTCTTCGGCGTAATTGAGCCAAGCCTGCGTCTCTATGAACTGGCGGAACTGGTCCGACTCGGCGTAGGCGTGGGCGAGATAATTCGCCTGCGCCTCGACCGTATCAATCTTCATCACCTTGAAAGCCTTGTTAAGACTATCCAGGTATGCCCTGGCCTGTTTCTCCCGCTCCCCCATCTTGTCGTTCGCGACATCCTTCGTCTTGTCCTCCGCGATATCCTTCGCCATGCCGGGGAAGGCTTTCAGCAGCACGCCGAATTCGATTGTGGGCGCGGCCTTGGTCCCGCGACCGGGAGCGCCGCCCTTGACCCCGCCTTGTGTCGTCGCCCTCAACTCGCCGAGCCCGGCCTTGTATTCCTCATACGGAACTCCGACGTAAGTCTTCGGGGTCTTTCCGTAGGCAGGATTCCACCCGCCCCGCGGGGCGATCTGAGTCCCGGCCTCTTCAGTCTTCGCGGCCTCGGCCGACTGTGTCGCCGTCTCGGCGGGCTTCTCGGCGGCGGCCGCCGGGGCGACGCCGCTGCCCCTGAGCGCCTGCTCGACCGCTGCGACGTGCATCCTCAAAGTGAGGACGTTCGTGTCCAGTATGAAATCTCTGCCGACGGTCACGGAGATGGAGTCCTTGCCGTCCTTTTCCGCCTTCACGCCTTTAACTCGCTGGTCGTAACCGACGCCGCTGAGCTTATCGGAGTAAGTCGGCAGGTATCTGCTTATGAGGCGATAGGTGATTTCGGAGCCGCGTATCAGCATGCCCGTCTGATCGTCCGGCTCGCGCGCGGCCCGTCCCGCCGACCGCAGAATTTTTTCCGTCTCCTCGTCGCGCGCTTCCGGCTGACGCTGGATGGCCCCCGCCCTGACGCTGTGATGAACGCCGTCGCCGTGCGTAACGCCGATTGACTCTGCGTTGCGGTCGGCCTCGCTCTCGCTCGCGTCTCCGGCCGACTGCGCGCCCGGCAGGTTTCCCACGGACTGCTGCACGACGTGCGTCAACTCGTGCGCGAGCAGACGCTGCCCCTCGCTCGTCTGCGGCTGATACTTGCCCGAAGCGAAGACGACCTGCTGCCCGACCGTATAGGCCGAAGCGTTGACGGCGCGCGCGGACTCCGCGGCACGCGCGTCCGTGTGCACGCGCACGCGGCTGAAATCGTGCCCGAGGTGCGACTCCATACGGGTGCGCGCTTGAGAGTCCAGAGGCTGGCCCGCGCCGCTAATCACTTCGTCAACGACGGGCGGAATGGTCCGAAGCTCGTCGTTCCCCGTGGCGCTGCGCTGCAACGTCAGACGTTTCTCGTCACACGCCGAGCAATGGCCCGTGATGCCAGCCGAGTCGCCACAGGCGCACTTGCGCTGGAGCAACCCCGTGCGCGCGCGCGCGGGCGATGGCGTCTCGGCGGCCTTCGTCTCTGTTCGTAAAGAGTCGCTCAATGCTTCAACCCTCCGTAGACCGCCTCGGCCACCTGCGCGCCGATGGTCTCGGCCCGTGAGTTCGCCGCGACGTGGAAAGCGCCCGCATCCAGATGCGGACTCTCAAGACCGCTTGCGAGCGCCACGGGGACGCCCTCTTCCGCGAAGAGGCGCGCCAGTTCGCGCTCGACCATCTCGCCGATGCGGTAGCGGTCGGCCGGAGAGAAACCGTGCAGCACCAGTTCTTCTATGTGCAGCTCTACGTTTGGCGGCTTCATACCCAGCCCCCGCTTTCGGTCTCTGTCAGAGGCTTCTCCAACTTCTCGTACTCGCCACGCGCGGCACGCAGTAAATGGGCCATCGTGACGGATGCGTTCTCGTCGGCGGCGAGGAACGCGGCGTTGAGCGCGATGTTGCGAATGTTGCCGCCGGCGATGCTGAGGCGCGCCAGTTTCTTCGCGTCCAAATTTGTCGTCGGCGTGTCGGGCGGGAAGATTTTTTCCCAGATGCGCGCGCGCGCAACGGCGTCCGGGAAAGGAAACTGGACGACGAAGCGCAGGCGGCGCAGGAAAGCCTTGTCGAGCGACGTCTTCAAGTTCGTCGTCAGGACGGCGAGCCCGCGATACTCTTCCATGCGTTGCAGGAGGTAGCTGACCTCGATGTTGGCGTAGCGGTCGTGACTGTCTTTCACCTCGCTGCGCTTGCCGAAGAGCGCGTCCGCCTCGTCGAAGAGCAGCACCGCGCCGCTCTCCTCGGCGGCGTCGAAGACGCGCCGCAAATTCTTCTCCGTCTCGCCGATGTACTTGCTGACGACCTGGCTCAGGTCTATGCGGTAAAGGTCTAATCTCAATTCGTTCGCCAGGACTTCCGCCGCCATCGTCTTGCCCGTCCCGCTCGCCCCCGTAAAGAGCGCGCTGATGCCGAGGCCGCGTGCGCCCTTCGAGGCGAAGCCCCACGTCTCGTAAACTTTCGCGCGCCGTCGCACGTGGGCGGCGATTTCGCGCAGGCTGCGGAGCTGGTGTTCGGGCAGCACCAGGTCTTCCCAGGCGGCGCGCGGCTCTATGTGCTGTGCCAAATCGTCAAGCCGCATGCGCCCCTGAACGCGGCAGGCGTCCCAGAGCACGGGGCCGGGCGCTTTGTCGCTCTCCCTGACAAAGCCCTCGCGCGCCTGAACGCTCGCGGCCCGAATCGTTTCCATGCCGAAGTCGAAGTGAGACGTGAGCAGCTCCAACTCGCCGTTCAACTCCTGGGCCAGAGGGCCGAGCACTTTGTGCCAGAGCTGCCGCTGCTCGGCGGCCGAGGGCTTGCGCACGTCGAGGCGCAGGGCCGGGCGCTGGCGCGGGCGCTGGCATTCGCGGCCCGCGACGAACAGCATCCCGCGCACGCTCTCTATGAAAGAGAGCACGGCGTGCTTGTTCTCCTGCTCGTCCTGCTCAAGGAGCAGCGCGCTTCCCTGTAGGACGGCTTCGCGCTCCCAGAGGCGGGCGAGCGCCTCGCGCTCGGCGACCGATGGCGGCACGTCCGCCGCGCGCAACGCGTGCAGCCCCAGGCCGAGGGCGGCCGACGCGGCAGAGGCCACGGCGCGTTTGCCCGCGCCGTCCGCGCCGCAAAGGAAGACGACGGCCGAAGCCTCGTCTCTTCGATTATTGGGGTCGTTGGCCCAGAATTCGGCGACGCGCCGGGCTAGCTCGCGGTGCGAGTCGGGCAATTCCGAAGGGGCTGCGACCGCCTCGACCAGCCCGCGCAGGCGCTCGTCCATGTGCGAGACTCCCGCCAGGTAATGCAGCACGCGCTCGTCTATGCGCAGCCGCGCGTTGACCAGATGGTCGTGGCCGTGCTCAAGCTCTATCAGCCGCCAGCGACGCAGCGGGGCGTTTGAAGTGAGCGCAGACCAGTGAGCCTCGGGGAGCGCCGCGAGCGCCAGCCCAAAGGTCGGGTACGCGCGCCGCGTATCATTGTGCGCCGCCGCGCACAATTCCGGCGAAGCGTGCGTCCAACTCCACGCCGGCACACATCAAGAGCAGATCGCGCTCGAAAGTTGACAGGGAGAAGACCTCGCACAAGTGGTCAAGCGCCGTCGAAACTCGTGGCTCACTTTCAGACTCGGCCCCGCCGGACGAGAGCAAGGCAGACGCGTCTGTAACCAAGTCCTCCGAATCGGTAGCCACCATCTCTTCGGCTTGCGCGTGGGCCAGTTCTTCGTCTTCGTGCGCGTCCGTCCGGCCCGAGACGCGCGCCGCGTGAATCTTCAGCGCCTCGCCGACCGCACCGAGCCGCGCCAGCAACTCGCGCTGGTTCAGCTCGTACCAATTTCCGACTGCGTCGCTCATACGATGTCCACCACGGGCGAGCTGTACTTACCGCCCGCGTCCGTCTTGAGCGGGCTCTCCGCGCCGTCCACCTGCACGCGCACGAGATACGTGCCGGTCTGCACGTCGCTTATGGGGACGCCGAAGTCGCCGTCCGTCTCCGGCGGGACTTGCGGCGGGAGAATCAACTGATATGGAGAAGGAGCGTCGAAACTGTAAGCGAACGGCGGACGGTTGGCGGGCGGGTCCAGCTCGTTGAGCAAGAGGACGACGCGCTGGTCTCGCCCGACCTCCGGCGACACTTGCAAATTGATTGTGCCGGAGAGCAGATTTGGCCCACTGCCGGGCTGAGTGAACGCGGTCACGTTCGTGACGGTCGGGCGCAGGACGAACGCCGCCACGTTGGACGCTACACCGGTGTGCGGCGTCTCGGGCGTGCCCATCAAACGGTACTGAACCACCTGCACGCCCTGCACGCCGGCCAGGAGCGCCGACGGCAGTTGGAACTTAACGCGCGCTGGCGTGATGTCGTTCGATGCCGGAGTCACTTCGATGCCGCCGACGTTGACGCGCGTGTCGTCGCCGCGCAGTTGGCGTCCCGCGAGGATCAGGTTGTGGCCCGCGAGGATGGGTTGACCCGAGACGACGGGCGCGGCGTCGTTCTCCTGCGACATGACCTCTTCGATGAAGGGCTGCGCGAAGGGGCTTGCGTAGATGTTACGCTCGCGCACGGGGAGCCCGGAGCGAGCGCGCCCGCTGCGGCTCTCTATCAGCACGACCGTCGCCTGATAGGCGGCCGTCGGGCGGTACTTCGCCTGAAAGGCCGACCACAGTCTTGAAATCTCTTCCGTGCTGATGGACATGGGACAAATCTTGATCTGCTCGACCTGCTCGGCCAGCCCCGAAGCGTACAGCCCTTGCAGAGACTCCGGGAGGTCGCCGGCGTCCAGGATGTCGCTGGGGATGAGCGAGCGGCGGATGGCGTCGCGCGTCAGGACGGGTGTCTCGTGCAGCAACTGCATGCCGTAGCCGAGCAGTATCTCCGTGTGCAATTCCTGCTCGCCGTAGGCCGTGAGCAGGTAATGCAGGTCGAGCGCGAGCGGCGGGTTGGTCAAGCGGTCGCCGCGTCCGTTGCGCGAGGGCTGGGCCACGTTGCGCCAGCCCGCGTTAGGCGTCACCTGGTAGAGAAAAAGGTTGAGCTGGGTACGCGCGTTGGCCTCGTCGGTCGGGATGCGGTCGGGCGGGAGCGCGGTGACGAGCACGGACTCGCCGACCTGGGCCGAGACGTTGTGATCAATCAGGCCGTTGTTGAGCAGGTCCTTCAGGACGGCGGTGACGGACGCTATGGCAAGGGCTGTGCTCATCGCCTTCCTCCGCCGCGCTGCTTCAAGTAGTCAGCGAGTGAGAGCTGCGGGGCCGGGCGCGCATTCGCGCGGCGTGGCTCCTGAGGCGCGGGCGCTGTCACGGCACGCACGTCTATGCGCCCAATCGTCACGCGAATGGTCTGCGTCTTTTCCGGCGACGCTTCGGCCCCGCGCTCTTGTTGCGCCTGCGGCTGTGCGACGGGAGCGCCCCTCGTCGCCTCCCCCCTTCTCTGCTGTTGAGCCGCCCGGCCATCAAGCGCCGGATACGATTTTCGAGCGCCGCCTCGTCTACACTCTTTGCAGCGCCATTCGTCACGGCTTCTTTCGTCTGCGGTCCTTCCGTGAAGGAAGACTCAGGCGGCCCCGCGTGTGGCGATGCGGCGAACGTGTTTGTATGAGCGTTCTGCGCACGCGTCTCGATTGGGAGTACGGGAACGTGTGCGACTGCCGGGCGTGGCGACGGGCTTTGCGGCGACGGAGGCGCGGCCTGATTTTCTGTGCTGGCCCTTTCCTCTCGCGGCGCGTCGGGCGACGAAATTGGCACAGTGCGTCTGGATTCGATGATGAGCGTCTCGGGCTGACGTGCCTCGGGCCTAGCGTTCAGCGGCTCAACCTCGACGTTTCTTTCGGCTTCATCGGCTTCGGCGGGCGTGAAAGAGGGAAAGCGGCCCGCGTGCGTCGGCGGCTCGAAGCGAGACGCCAGCCGCGGCTGAACCACCGGCACGAGTTTGAGGCTGCGTGAAGCCAGGTTGTCGAGGAAATTACTCATACGGCCCAACGTCTCGGAATCAACTAACCAGGTTGAGATAAAACTGCCTGCGCGCCGCGCTCATCATGAGGATGTCGCTCTCGCGCCAGCCGTAAGCGCGCGCGAGCGTGTGCGTCTCCGTCAGCAGGCGGTTGGCCCACGCGTCCAGCTCCGCGCAGAAAAAAGAACTGATGTCGAAAGCCTCCTCCCAGGCGTGAGCGCAAAGCTCGCAACTCAGCCCGAGCCGTACGTCGGCCTGCGGGTCCATCTCCTCCATCCGCCGCGCGATCATCTCCAAAACGTCTTGCGGCAACTTCTCCGCGCCCTCCTCTTCGCCCTTGTGCGTGACCGTCAGCAGGCAACGCCGCAACAGCAGGTCGCGGGCCGCGCCCACGTCCGCAACGCAGGCCGAGAGCGCCGCCTGATCCAGGCTATCGGGCAAGCGGAAATGAATCTGATACCCGTTGACGCTCAGCTCGAAGGCTTCGCGCTGCTCATCATCGCCTTCCGGCGCGACGCGTAAGCCCGCGACATCGAAGGTCGCCTCCATGCGCTCGCCGCAGGCGGGGCACGCGGAGACGCTTGTGAGCCGCGGGCCGAAGGTCAGTTCGCGCAAGGAGAGCAGGAGCGCGTCGCGCCGGCCGATGCTGAGGCGCGAGAGCGCGTCCGCGCCCTCATCGGTCGAGGCGGCGAGCAGGACGAGCGCGCGCTCAAACTGCGGCCGGCCGAGTCCCTGCTCCCAAGCGTCCAGCAACTCTGGGACGGTTAGCGCTTCCATGGCGCGCTACGCGACGGGCTCTGTGAAGCTCGGCTCGCTCGGCTCCGTGACGCTCGTGTCGCGCTCCCAGCCCTCGTTCTCCAGCTTGATGTGCTGGATGGCGACCGCGTTGGCGTTGGCGTCGAGGTCGGGCGCGGCCTGGTACTCGGAGACCCAGCAGCGGAAGACGTTGTAGGCGATGACGAGTTGGCCCGCCTCGTTGTAAAGCTCGATGATGATGTCCTTGCGGAAGTCTTTGAGCGAGACCTCCGCGCCGAGCCCCGAGCCGAAGTTCCAGACCTTGTTGGCCCACTTCTCGAACTCCGTGTCGTGGGTCACGCCCCGCTCCAATGTGATGGCATCGTACTCTGTGCGGCCTGGCGACTTGCGCGTCGTGGAGGGGTCGCCGCCTTCGCGGTGCTTGACCACTTCGGTCGAGCGTTTGAGCATCCCGACCTTGCTCACGCCGGCGACGTAACGCCCGTCCCACTTGACGCGGAACTTGAAATTTTTGTAGGGGTCGAAACGCTGCGCGTTGACGCTGAATTGGGCCATCGCTCATTCTCCTTAGACTTCGATCTTGCCTGCTAGCTGCTGAATCTTAATGATCACGAACTCGGCCGGCTTGAGCGGGGCGAAGCCGACGAGGATGTTGACGATTCCCAGATTGATGTCGTTCTGCGTCGTCGTCTCGCCGTCGCACTTAACCAGATAAGCCTCCTTCGGCGTCTTGCCCTGAAAAGCTCCCTGGCGGAAAAGGTTCTGCATAAACGCGCCGACGTTCAGGCGAATCTGCGCCCAGAGCGGCTCGTCGTTCGGCTCGAAGACGACCCACTGCGTCCCCCTGTAAAGGCTCTCCTCTATGAAGAGCGCCAGCCTGCGAACTGGCACATATTTGTACTCGTCCGCGAGTTGGTCCGCCCCGCGCAGGGTGCGCGCCCCCCAGACGACTCGGCCCGTGACCGGGAACGAGCGCAGGCAGTTGACGCCGAGCGGGTTCAGCATCCCGTTCTCGGCGTCCGTCAGGTTGACTTCGAGCGCCTGCGGGCCGTTGACCGTGGCGTCCAATCCTGCGGGCGCTTTCCAGACGCCGCGCTGCGTGTCGGTGCGCGCCATCACGCCCGCGATGATGCCGCAAGGCACGAAGGTATCGGCCTGACCCTCGCGCAAGGGGTCTGATTCGACTACGCGCGGGAAGTAGAGCGCGGCGTTGCGCGCCGCGATGCCGTTGAGACCGAGCGTGGAGAATCCCGTCACGGCGTTGGCCGCGGCCTTGGCCTTGTTGGCGCTCCAGTCTGCGGGGGAATCAACGATGAGCATCGCGCGGTGGTCTGCGCAGAACTGCATGGCGGCCTTGTAAACGTCCACGTGAGTATCGCCGCCGCGCGTGTCCGGCGGGATGCAGAGGAGGTTGAAGAGGTCCGCCTTTTCGAGCGCGTTGATGCCCGTCTTGTCGTCCACGCTTCCCAGGTAATCCGTCTGGGCCAGCGCCGTGCTGTCGGCTCCGTCCAGATTAGAGTCGGCGGCCGAGCCGGCGGCCGGCATCGCTCCCAGCGGGAGCGGCGCGCGGACGTACTGCGACTGGCTAGCCAGAATCCTGTCCACGCGCCGCGAGTTGTCCGTGACGGAGAGGTTGACCAGCCGCTCCAGCAGGCGGTTCGTGCCGCCCGGGCCGGTGCCCTTCTCGAAGACGGAGAGGTTGAACAACTCGCCGGGCGTGAGGCCGTACTGATCGGCCACGTCCGCAGTGATTCCGTTGTTATCAATCTCGGCGCGCAGCTTGTTGCCCCACGCGCCGGGGCTCGAAGCGGCGAGGGCCAGGGTGCCGGCGTTGATCGTCGCGACGCCGTCGGCCACGCCGGCGAAGAGCCGCACGATGAGCGCCTGGCTGCCGCCGTTCAAGTAGAAGTCGCGCACGGCGTAGCTCATCGGGTCGGCCGTCGCCAGGCCGCCGAACGTGCGCTCGAAGTCGCCGAAGTTGTTGATGACGACGGGCTCGTTGACGGGGCCGCGGCGGGCGCGCCCCAGGAAGGCCGTGATGGAAGTGGCGACGCCGGCGATGGTGCGCACACCGCTCGGAACCTCTTCGATGTAAACGCCCGGATAAGTCACATGGACAGGCATGGGAAAGTCTCCTTCTCAAGAGTTGCGCGCGCCGGGGTGGCGCGGGAACGGGCCGGAGGTTTTCAGGTCGCTTTGCGCCCGATCAGGATGCGGACGGGGATGTCCGCCGCCCCGGTGTTTTCGAAGTGGAGCTTGGTCGGCGCGCCGTCGAGCAGGCCGACCGCGCCCAAGCCGATCATCAGTTGCTGCGCGTCGAGCCTGACGGGCTTAGTGGAGACATCGACCTTGTAGGTGAGCGGGCTACCCTGGTAGGTGCCGGCCTGGATCAGCAGGAACATGACCTTATTCTGCGCGCCGGGCTGGACTTCGACGGTCGCCTTGCCGGGGTCGGGGCCAGACGGCTTTTTTGGCACAGTCACTTCGATGTTGTCGTAGGCGTCCACCTCGACCGTGTCGGCCCCGGAAAGTTTAGGGCCGTTGATGACCTGGACGTTGCAGGACCAATTTATTTTGACAGACATATTTCACTCCAAAGGGGTTGAGGGACCCGGCCCGGCCGCGTTGCGCGCGCCGGCCGCGAGCTTCAGGTGTCATGCTTAGGCTAAGACGAGACGATTCCCAGAGTTCTCCTGGCGAGGGTGGTAGTGCCAGACAAGTCGCCCAATGGGGCGACGACTCAAAATCTCTGAAACCGAGCTTGAAGACCCTTTGATGGAAAGATTGTTTCGGAGGCGACAGCGAGGTACATCACGAGAGGGTGTATCAGACTGTCCCTTTGCCGTCAGTGTGAGCCGGTCGGGCCGTCGGGGTTGACAGATTGGCCCAGCCGGTTGTGAAAGCCAGCCGCGCGAGGAGAACCGTTTGACCTTAAGAACGCGCCGATGCTAATCCTTCGGCCCTGCGATGTCAATCTTTTTTTGCAGCCTCTTTTATATCTCCTGGAAGCAACAGAATCGGTCCAAATTCGCCCCGCGAAGACGCTGAACTCTTAGCGACTTTGCGCCTCCAGCGTGAGTGATTTAGTCTTCTCACGCAAAGGCGCAAAGGCGCTAAGAAAGGCGTTGAAATTTTACTCGTCCCCGGAGAGCGAGGCGTGCGGGAGAATCGTGAGGGGGATTTGTTCCAGGAAGCGCGAGACGACGGGGAAGGAGTCGCCGTCGCCGCCGCGATAGGCGTTGAGCGGATAGACGAAATAGAGCTGCCGCTTGGCGCGCGTCGCGGCGACGTAAAGCAGGCGGCGCTCTTCCTCCAAATCCTCAAACTCGTCCGAGGAGCGCGACGAGGGGAACCAGCCGTCGGTCATCCAGATGACGAACAGCGTGTCCCACTCCAAGCCTTTGGCCGAGTGCACGGTCGAGAGCGTCACTTCGCCCGCGCCCGCGCGCGCACGGTTGTTCGACTGGGCCGCGTCCGACGGGTCCATCGCCACGTCCGACAGCAACTCCGCAGAGCTTTTGTATCGCTTGGCTATTGTCTGTAGGTGTTCGAGGTCGCGCCCGCGCCGCGGGTGGTCGTCGTACCTCGTTTTCAAAATGGGCCTGTAAAAGCGGAGCACGGTCGAGAGTTGCGCGCTCGGCGACTTGTTCTCGACGAGGCCCGACAGCATGCGCGCCAGCCGGACCAGTTGCTCCTTGTAGCCGGCCTTCGCGGGGAAGCGGTGCAGCTTCTTAAAAAGACCCTCCTTCGCCTTCGACGACCTGAACTCTTTCCGCTCGACGCCCAGGTGGTCGAGTATCTGGTTGACCGTCGCGTCGCCTATGTGGTCAATCAGCTTGAGCGCGCGGAACCACGAGAGCGTGTCCGAGGGGTTGACGACCAAACGTAGGAACGAGAGCGCGTCTTTGACGTGGGCCGATTCCGCGAACTTGATGCCGCCGAACTTGCGGAACGGGATGCCGTGCTTGCCGAGTTCTATCTCCAAATCGAAAGAGTGTGAGCTGGCGCGAAACAAGACGGCGACCTCGCCCAATTGGACGCCCTCTTCGCGCAGCTCCTCTATCCGCTCGGCGACGAAGCGCGACTGCTCGTTTTCGTCCTGCGCGCTGACGGCCACGGGCACGGGTCCTTCGCTGACGCGCGAGAAGAGGCGCTTGGCATAGCCCTCTTTGACATCAGCGATGATGGCGTTCGCCACGTCGAGGATGGGTTGGGTGCTGCGGAAATTCTCTTCCAGCTTGATGACCTGTGCCGCCGGGAAGAGTTCCGGGAACTCAAGCATGTTCCTGTAGCTCGCGCCGCGGAAAGAGTAGATTGACTGGCATTCGTCGCCGACGACAGCCACGTTGTCGTGCGAGGCCGTCATCAGCCGCACGATCTGCGCCTGAAGCTTGTTCGTGTCCTGATACTCGTCCACCATGATGTAGCGGTACTGCTCTGAAAGCCGCTGGCACAATTCCGGGCTCCCTTCGAGCGCCTCGCGCAGCCGCACAAGCAGGTCGTCGTAGGTGAGCATATGGCGCGTGCGCTTGAACTCCTCGAAGGCCGTGTACAACTCTTCGAGGGCCGGGCGCTCGTCGAGGAAGTGCGGGTAAGTCTGCTTGAGCACGTCCTCCATCGGGCTGACCTTGTTGACCATCATGCTGAAGATCGCGCAGATGGTGCGCTTGCGCGGGAAGCGCCGGTCGCGGGCTAAGTGCATCTGCCGGCGCAGCAGGTCAATCAAATCTTCCGTGTCGCTCCCGTCCAGCACCGTGAAGTTGCGCTGAACTCCTGCGTCTTCCGGGTACTTCCTGAGCACAGAATGGCCCAGGCTGTGAAAGGTGCCGCCGGAGACGCGCTGGCAGCGCGCGTCGGCTAAGCCTGCGGCGCGCGCGAGCATGCTCGTCGCCGCGCGGCGCGTGAAGGTCAGGAGCAGCACGGACTCGGGCCGCACGCCCGTCTCTATCAGGCGCGCGACGCGGTAGACGAGCGTGCGCGTCTTGCCCGTGCCGGCGCCCGCGACGATGAGGAGCGGCCCCTCGGTCGTCGTCACGGCCTTGAGCTGTGTCTCGTTCAGTTCCCTCTCGTAGTCTATCCCGCGCGAGGGGCGCGGCTGCGGCGTGACGCGCTTCAAGACGAGCCGCGTTCGTGTCTGCGTGGGCACGACCTGGCCCAGTTCGAGGGCGCGCTTGAGGTCGCGCAGTTCCGCCGCCAACTCCGTGCACGTCTGGTAGCGTTGCCTGGGCGATTTGGCGAGCGCCTTGTCGAGGATGCGCTGAAGGTCGGACGAGAGTTGGGATTTGACGGCGTCGCGCAGCCTGGGCTCTTCGTGCAGGATGGCGTGCATCGTGTCAATCTGGTTCTCGCCCGCGAAGGGGCGCGCGCCCGTCAGCATCTCGCAGAGCACGACGCCGAAACTAAAGATGTCGCAGCGCAGGTCAACCCTTTGGCCGAGCAGTTGCTCGGGCGACATGTAGTTGATCGTCCCCAGAACAGCGCCCGACTGCGTGTTGACGCGGATGAGCGTTTCCTGTGCGCTGTCAATCGCGGGCGCGCGGTTGCGGCGCGGGAGTAGTTTTGCGATGCCGAAGTCCAGAATCTTCGCGTAGCCGTCGCGGCTAATCATCAAATTCTCGGGCTTGAGGTCGCGGTGAATGATGCCGGCCTCGTGCGCCTTACTGAGCCCCCCGATAATCTGTAGCGCGATATCTAAGGCTTCCCTGACCTCGAATTTTCGCGCCTCTATCTTCTGGCGCAAGGTCTCGCCCTCGATGTACTCCATCGCGATGAAGGGCTGGCCCGCGTCCTCGCCGACTTCGTAAACGGTGAGGATGTGCGGGTGGTTCAAAGCGGAGGCGGCGCGCGCCTCCTGAAAGAAGCGGCGGCGACGCTCTTCCTGCGTCGTGTGCGCGGGCGGCAGGAGTTTGAGCGCGACGACGCGGTGCAGCCTTTCGTCGTAAGCCTTGTAGACTGCGCCCATGCCGCCCGCGCCGAGCGACTCCATGATCCGGTAATGCGCGATTGCTTTTTGAGGGGCCACCTTCGTCATTCGGGAGGGCGCTATTTTAATCCAAGCCGGACGCAATGAAAGTCAGTACCGCCTGCGGTAGCGGGCGGGTATTCACACGCCGGGAACCCGCCCGCTACCGCAGGCGGTACTGACTCGGGCCTTTCAGTAAAAGCTATATAAAGTGATACGAAAATGCTCCTCCCAAAGATGCGTCACTCTACACTTCGCGGGCCTCTTTTTTGAGCCTGCGGCACTGAGAGTCGAACTCTCCCGCGCCACCTTCCCTTCTATCAGCAGCCACGCGCTGAGCGCGCTCAGCAAGGCCAGCCCGGCCGCGATAAACATGACGAGGCGAAAGCCCGCCACGAAGGATTCATCAAGCGCACGCTCGACCGCCTCTTTCGTGGCGGCGTCCGTGCCGCTTGGGACTTCGGCCGCGGCCAGCTTCGTGCGCTGCTCATCCAACTGCCGTCTAGCCTCGGGCGCGAGCGGGAGCGACGCGAGGCGGCCGTCGAGGTGACTGTTAAAGGCGCTCAGCACGACCACGCCGAGCGCCGCCACCGCGAGTAAAGACGCCAGCCTCGACATTGCGTTGTTGACGCCCGAGGCCACCCCGGCGTGCCGCTCCGCGACGGAGGTCATGACGACGGTCGTCAGCGGCGCGACGCTCGCAACCATCCCCAGGCTCATCACCATCACCGCCGGGAAAAAGTTTGTCCAATAGCTTCCCCCTATGCCCGGCCGCGCGAGGAGCGCGAAGCCCGCGGCAGCTATTGTCGGGCCGATGACCAGCGGCAGCTTCGCCCCGTAGCGGTCAACAAGGCCGCCCGCCCAACGCGAGAGCAGAAACATCGTCAGCACGAAGGGCGTCAGCGCCCCGCCCGCCTCGGTCGCCGTGTAGTTCTGAACCTGTATGAGGTTGAAGGGCAGGAAGAAGAACGCCCCGCCGAGCGCCGCGTAGAGAAAGAGCGTCAGCAGATTTGCGCCGCCGAAATTCCGCGACCAGAAAAGAGCGAGCGGCATCATGGGGCTGCGCCCGCGCGCCTCGACCACGACGAACCCCGCGAGCGCAACCGCGCCCACGACAAAACTCGCCACGACGACTCGGTCGCTGAAACCGCGCGTGCCGGATTCGATGAGCCCGTAGACGACACCGCCGAGGCCGACGGTCGCAAGAAGCGCGCCCGGCCAGTCGAGCCTTCCTGCCGTCTCCTCGTCGCGGCTCTCGGGGACGCGCCAGAAGGAGATGACGAGCACGACGGCCGCGAGCGGCAAGTTGATGAAGAAAATCCAGCGCCACGAAACACTCTCGACGAGCCAGCCGCCGAGCAAGGGTCCGATGCCCGCCGCTATCGAAGTGAAACCGGACCAGGTGCCGATTGCGCGCCCGCGCTGCTCGCGGCTGAACGTGGCGCTGATGAGCGCGAGGCTGCCAGGCACGAGCAGCGCCGCGCCGACGCCTTGCGCCGCGCGCGCGACGATGAGTTGATTAACGTCTTGCGCGAGCCCGCACCAGAGCGAGGCGAGGGCGAAGAGAGCGACGCCGAGCGAGAAGATGCGCCTACGGCCGTAGCGGTCGCCGAGCGAGCCGCCGACGAGAATCAGCGCGGCGAGGAAGAGCATGTAAGACTCTACGACCCACTGTGCCTCCGCGACGGTCGCGTCCAGCTTCTCCTGCAAGACGGGCAGCGCGACGTTGACGACCGTGCCGTCTATGAACGTGATGCTGGAGCCGATGATGGCCGCCGCGAGCACCCAGCGGCCCGAAGCCCGCGCGCACGGCTGCTTGTCCGGCCCGGCCCGGACGACCGCCTCGTCACACGGAGGTTTGACGGCGCTGCTCATAAAGGACTCAATGGCTGGAATGACTCACCCCCTTTGCGTCTTTGCGCCTTTGCGAGAAATTTTCCTCACGCAAAGGCGCAAAGACGCAAAGGGGGTGAGTTTAGTTTTCAAACGCGCTCTTATAAATCCGAAAGGCGCTGCGGCACGCGCTCCCGCAAGGGCTCAGGCGCGGGCGTGAAGTCTTCGCCGGGGTTGATAAACTGGTCGCGCTCGAATTTGTACTGCTTGTCGTAGAGTTGCTTATAGCGTCCGTCGGCCGCGAGCAGTTCGTCGTGCGTGCCGCGCTCGACAATTCGGCCGCCTTCGAGGACCAGAATCTGGTCGGCGCTGCGAATCGTAGAGAGGCGGTGCGCGATGACGAAGGTCGTGCGCCCGTGCCTGAGTTTTCGCAGGCCGTCCTGAATCATGGCCTCGCTCTCGCTGTCGAGGCTCGAAGTCGCTTCGTCCAAGATGAGCAGCTTGGGGTCCGCGAGGATAGCGCGCGCAATGGCGATGCGCTGGCGCTGCCCGCCGGAGAGCTTGACGCCGCGCTCGCCGACCACCGTGTCGTACCCCTTCTCAAATTTTTCCACGAACTCCTCGCAATGCGCTATACGGCTGACGCGTTGAATGTCATCACGCGTGGCGTGCGGGTTGGAGAAACCTATGTTCTCGGCGATGGTCCCGTCGAAGAGGAAGTTGTCCTGCATGACGACGCCGAGGTGAGAGCGGAAGTCGCGCAAGCGCAGCGTCCGCAAGTCGCGGCCGTCCAATTTGATTGTGCCGGAAAGCGGTTGGTTGAAGTTCATCACGAGGCTCGTCAGCGTGCTCTTGCCCGAGCCGGACGAGCCGACGAGCGCCGTCGTGGAGCCTGCGGGCGCGGCGAACGAGACGTTCTTCAGCACGGGGACGCCTTCGTCGTACTCGAAAGAGACGTTCTCGAACTCGACCGCGCCGCTCACTTCGTTGAGCGGTGCGCGCGTCTCATCCTCTTCATCTTCGGTCCGCATGTCCATCACCTCGCGTATGCGGTCGAGGCCCGCGAAGGCTTCCGTGATCTGCGTCCCGATGGCCGCGAATTGTATGAGCGGCGTAGCCATCAGCCCCGTGAAGATGACGTACATGAAGAGGTCGCCCAAAGACATCGCCCCCGCGACGACCGAGCGCCCGCCGACGAGGATGATGACGACGCCGACCGCGCCGATGACGAGCGACGAGAAGGCGGTCGTGGCCGAGACTCCCGTCATTGACTTCGCTATGTTGCGGAAAAGCTTGTGCGCGCCGCGCGCGAAGGTCAGCTCCTCCCTCTTCTCGGCCGTGTAGGCTTTGACGATGCGTATGCCGCCGAGCGATTCGGCCAGGCGGCCCGTGAGCTGCGCCGTAATCTCGCCGCGCTCGCGGAAGAGCGGCCGCAGGCGCTTGAAGGCGTAGAAGAGCGCGCCGCCGAAGACGCCGAGCACGAGGATGGTGAGCGAAGTCAGACGCCAGTTGAGCCAGAAGAGGACGCAGAGGGCGACGGCCCCTGTGATGAAGCTGCCGGTCAACTGGACGAGCCCCGTGCCGACCAGATTGCGTATGCCCTCGGCGTCGTTCATGATGCGCGAGATGAGTTTTCCGGTCTGCGTCGAGTCGAAATAGCTGACGGGCAGGCGCGAGATTTGGGCCTGCACTTTCTTGCGCATCTCCGTGATGGCGCGCTGCGCCGCCACACCCAGGACTTGCGAGAGGCTGAAGGACGTGACGGCCTGGATGAGCGTCGCGAGGCCCGCCGCGACGGCAATCTTCCAGAGCCAGTCCGTGCGCCCTTTGCCGATCACCTCGTCAATCAGGTACTTGGTCGAGGCGGGCATGACAAGCCCCATCGCCTGATTCAGAATCATCAGCACTGCGCCGAGCGCGAGCCGCTTGCGGTGCGCCCACACCAACTCGCGCGCCTCGCCCCACGCCTCCGACCAACGTATCTTCTTCTTCTTCTTCTCTTCAGCCATTATTTCCCTCGGAGTCGCCAAACGCGGGCGGCACTGACATCAAACTCTAACGGTCAAGCTCGGTAACGCGCGTCGAACGTCTCGGCGGACGCGTCGGCCAGATCAACCTCGAACTGCCCTCTGATTAACGAGCTGTATACTACCAGGTCGCGCCCGAGCATTCTCAGGCGGCGCGCCAACTGCTGGTTCGTGACCCGGCCCGAGGAATCGAAATCCTGCTCGCCGTAGACGGAAGCCCCGTAAGGCAGGCTCCAACCGTAGCACTGGCGGACGGCCGTGCGCATGTGGTCCATCACAGTCAGCCCCTTCTCGTGCGAGGCGCAGACATAGCCGAAGAGCTTGCCGGCGAACTCCTCCCAGTAGAAGTCAAGAAAATTCTTCATCGCGCCGGACATTGAGCCGTGATAGTCCGGCGAGGCGAGCAGGTATGCGTCGGCCCAGTTAACGGCCTCGGTCGCCGCGATCAAGCCCTCGTGCCGCTCGCCCGCTTCGTCCGGGTTGTAAGTCGGAAGCCGCAGTTCGCGCAGTTCGAGCAGCCGCGTCTCCGCGCCGTGCTCTCGCGCCACATCAAGCGCGACCGTTGCGGCGCGACTGCTGTACGACTGCGCCCGCGTGCTCCCGCATACGCCCAGGACTTTAACCACCATCGAGACACCCTTTCAAATTTTACACGCCGGCAATTTCAGCCCTCAGGCTGCCCGTCGCCGTGCGCGCTCGATTAGAACCGAGTCGCCGAACTCGTGCGTCCGGTAGCCGCGCGCGTCCAACTCGGCGGTCGTGCGCCGGAGCGTCGCGTCGTCCAGAAAGGCGCGCAGCAATTCGTAGTGGCTGGTCCCCTGCTCGTGCGTGCCTGAGAGGATAACATCCACGACGCGCAGGCGGCTCGTCTTTCCCAGATGCTCGGTCGCGAGCCCGCACCCCGCGCGCACGCGCCCGTCCGTGGTCGCGGCGTCTTCGAGTGCGCGCACGACGCTCGTGCCGACGGCGACGACGCGGCCGCCGCGCGCACGCGTGCGACTGACGGCGCGTGCGGTCGCAAAGGGGATGCGGTAAGGCTCGTCGAAAGGCAGCAGGCGGTCGAGCGCTTCGTCGCCCGTGGACGAGATGCCCGCGGCGTGCGTCAAGGTCTCAAACTCCACGCCGCGCTCGCGCATCATTGCGAGCGTGTGCCAGTCGAGCGCGAAACCAGCGGACGGCGGCTCGAACGCGACAGGCGGGCCAGCGATGCGCGTCCACACGTCCCAGAGCGCGAGAGGCTGTGTCACGTGCGCGTACTGTATCGGACGCCCGTGTCGCGCCAGCCCGGCCCAGACCTCGTCCGCGCCGCCGTCGAAGAGAAGAGAGACTAAGCGCGCATGCCCCAGCAGCCGCTCGACGGTCGCGGCGAGTGGGCCAAGAATGAGACGGTCGCCGGGAGCGAGCATCGGCGGCGCGGGCCTGTCTTCGGTGCGCGTCAGGTAGTCGCCCGCGCCGAAGACCACGGCGCTGAAGCGGCACACGTCGCCGGGGTCGAGCGAGGGACGGCTTGCGAGCCGCACTTCGACGGGCGCGCCTGACGCGGCATGCACACCTTTCAGGCTCGCGGGCAGTGTCGCAGCGTCGTTGGCGACGACGAGGTCGCCCGCGCGTAAGTATTCTACGAAGGCGTTGCGTTGCGCGTGAGCTATGCGGCTCAGCGCGTCAACGACCAGCAGCCTTGCATCCGGCGGGCGCTGAATTGCCCTGTCTGCGGCAATCATAGTGTCGCTCCTTCCAGTACTGAAACTGCGTCGGGTGACGCGGCCGACGCGTCGCGCTGCGGGAGCGCGTTGGCGATTGATTCAGTAACTTCGCGCGCTGCGTCCTCCGGCCGCTTCAGTGTCGAACGGTCTGCGTCGGGGATGGCGGCCGCGTGCATGGGCGTGTCCATGTCGCCGGGGTCTATTGAGAGAAAGCGCACACGGTCATCCTTGTGCTCCTCGCCCCAGATACGCGTCAGGTGCGCGAGCGCGGCTTTGCTCGCGCCGTACGCGCCCCAGGTCGGGTAGGCGCTGACGGCGGCGTCGCTTGAGACGTTGAGCACGACCGCGCCGCGCCCCTCGCGCGCAGAGGCGGCCAGCGCGCCCATCAGCGCCTTCGTCAAACGGAAAGGCCCTATGACGTTCGTCGCGAACGCGCGCTCTAAATCCTCGCACTCAGTGTCCGACAGCATCGCGAGCGGAACTGGCCCAAGATCAGAAGCGTTGTTGATGAGCACGTCTAACCCGCCCAGCTCGCCCGCGATCTGCACGGCGATGGGATAGATGTCTTCTTTGCTTGAGACATCGCCCACGATCCCGTGCGCGCCCGGGTTCTCGCTCGCCACTGCGCGGACGCGCTCGGCGTTGCGTGCGACGAACGCCACACGCGCCCCGCGCCCAGTCAACTCGCGCACGAGCGCCAGGCCCAGGCCCGATGTCCCGCCCGTGACGGCGACCCGTAAGCCCGCGAAAGAATCCGCGCGTCTCTGTTTTCTGTTCGTTCGGCTGTGTCGCTACGGAAGGAATTCTCATGGTTGGCCTCCTTTGGAGTTTCTAAAGAAAAACCTTTACTAAGTCGGAGGCTACCACGAAGGCTTGACTTTGTAAAGCGGTTTCTTTAGAAAGTCATTATGAGCGGAGAAGCGGAGCAGCAGCGGCCGGGCGAGCGGAAGACGCGCCGTGCCATCGTCAAACTCTTGAAGACCGAGGGGCCTTTGGACTCTGCGCGGCTGGCCGAGCGGCTGGGGCTGACGGCGATGGCCGTCCGCCAGCACCTTTACGCCTTGCAGAGCGAAAACCTTGTGGCGCACGAAGAGAGGCCCGTGCCCTTGGGGCGTCCCGCCAAGTTCTGGCGGCTGACGCGCGAGGCCGACCGCCTCTTCCCGGAAGCCTACGCCGAGTTGAGCGTCGCGCTGATAGACGCCATGCAGGACGCCTTCGGCTCCGAGGGCTTGAACCGCGTGCTCGCCTCGCGCTGCGCGCGCCAGCGTTCGGACTACGCGAAGCGCATACGCCCGGCGGATTCTTTGGAGAAGAAGCTGAATGAGCTGGCGCGCGTGCGCACCGAAGAGGGCTACATGGCGGAGGTCAGTCGCGACGCCGAAGGGAATCTTCTGCTGGTCGAGAACCACTGCCCCATCTGCGCCGCGGCGACCGTTTGCCAGGGCTTTTGCTCGACGGAACTGGACCTCTTCCGAGCGGTCCTCGGCCCCAACGTTGCGGTCGAGCGCGCGGAGCACATCGTCTCCGGCGACAGGCGCTGCGCCTATCGCGTCACGCCCGCGACGGCCCGCCGCCGCGTTAAAGCTCGCTAACACCCAATGCGATAATCATCAACCGGACATCCCCGGAGGGGATGAACATGACAGCCGGGGGCAAGCAAACGAGAGTTTGCGCCGCTCCCGGTTTCGTTGGCAAAAGAATCCGACCCTGAAGGGGTCGCGCCTTAACATGAAGCGTGCGACCCCTTCAGGGTCGAAATGTTTTACTTCATCCTACCGGGGGCGGCGCAAACATTCGTTCGCTTGCCCCCGGCTATCGTGTGTGACCCTTTCAGGGTCTAAGACGAGGTTGATTCTTCAACTCCAATCGGAGATTATGAGTGGCGAAGTTTCTTTCAAACCACTGTACTCATAATCGAGCCATGCAGACGAACATCGGACACCCGCTGCTTGAGATGCGCGACATCACCAAGACCTTTCCGGGCGTGCGCGCGCTCGACGGCGTGACCTTCGACCTGCACGCCGGAGAGATTCACGCGCTCGTCGGCGAGAACGGCGCGGGCAAGTCCACGCTCATGAAAATCCTCGGCGGCGTCTACCCGCACCCGGAGTACGGCGGCGAGATTTACATCGGAGGCCAGGCCCAGCGCTTCAAGAGCGTGCGCGACGCCGACGCCGCAGGCATCGCCATCGTCTACCAGGAGCTTTCGCTCATCAAGGACATGACGGTCGCCGAGAACATTTTCCTAGGCCGCGAGCCGCGCCGCTTCGGCGTCGTGCTCTGGGACGAGCTTTACAAAAACTCCAAACGCTTACTGGACGAGCTGCACCTCCCGATTGACCCGCGCACGCCCGTGCGCAACCTCGGCATCGGCCAGCAACAACTCGTCGAGATCGCGAAGGCGCTCTCGCACGACGCGCGCATCCTCGTCCTAGACGAGCCGACCGCGGCGCTCGCCGAAGCGGAAGTCGAAACGCTCGCGCGCATCCTGGACAAGCTGCGCCTGCGCGGCATAGGCATGGTCTACATCTCGCACAAGCTGGAAGAGGTCTTCCGCCTCTCGGACCGCATCACGGTCCTGCGCGACGGGCGCACCGTCGGGACGCACAGGACCGCCGAGATGACGCAGCCGCGCGTCATCGCTCTGATGGTCGGCCGCGAGGTGAGCGACATCTTCCCGCAGACGTTGCACGCCCTCGGCGGGGTGGTCTTCGAGGCGCGCGACATCACGGTCGAAGACCCGAACGTGCCTGGCAAATTGCTGGTTAACCGCGTCAGCTTCAGCGTGCGCGGCGGCGAAGTCTTGGGCATCGCGGGCCTGATGGGGGCCGGCCGCAGCGAGCTTCTGACGGCGATTTTCGGGGCGCATCCGGGCCGTGTTTCGGGAGATGTTTTCGTCAACGGGCGCGGCGTGAGGATTCACAGCCCGTCGGAGGCCATCGCGCACGGCATAGGCTACGTCACCGAAGACCGCAAGCGGCTCGGCCTGATTCTCGAACAGACCATACTCAACAACATGACGCTGGCGAATTTGCCGCAACTGTCCGGGCGCTACTTGACGAACACGAGCGCCGAAGCCACCTCAGGGCAACGCGCCATGCAGGAATTGCGGATTAAGGCTCGCAACCTGTCAACGGTCGCTGGCACACTTTCGGGCGGCAACCAGCAGAAGGTCGTGCTGGCGAAGTGGCTTTTGACGAACCCGCGCGTGCTGTTTCTGGATGAGCCGACGCGCGGCATAGACATCGGCGCGAAGCAGGAGATTTACGCGCAGATCAACAAGCTCGCGCGCGAGGGGCTGGCAATCGTGCTGGTCTCGTCGGAGTTGCCGGAAGTGTTGGGACTCTCCGACCGCGTCGTCGTCTTACACGAAGGGCGCGTGACGGGCGAATTCACGCGCGCACACGCCACGCCGGAAGCCGTGATGGCTTGCGCCACGGGCCACACGCGACACGCAGCCTGATTCGTCATGAACAAGGAGATCATCGCGGGGGTAGACATCGGCGGGACAAAGATTGCTGTCGCCCTGGCAGACACCGCCGGTCAGTTGCTCTCAATCACGCGCTTCCCCACCCGGCTCGAAACCGGCCCGCACAGCATTCTTAATGAGGCCGTTAGAGAGATCGAGCGCATGAGCCGGGAGTTGGACGCGCGTCCTGCGGCCGTCGGCATCGGGTGCGGCGGGCCGCTCGACCGCAGGCGCGGGTTGATTCTCTCCCCGCCGAATCTGCCGGGGTGGGACGAGTTTCCAGTCGTAGAGCTCGTCGAAAGCGCGCTTGGAGTTTCTGCCGTTCTGGACAACGACGCCAACGCCTCCGCGCTTGGCGAACACAGGCACGGGGCCGGGCGCGGATTCTCTAATCTCGTCTACATCACCATCTCGACGGGCATCGGCGGAGGCATCATCCTCGGCAGCGAACTATTTTACGGGGTGGGCGACGGGGCCGGTGAAGTGGGCCACATTCCCGTGCTGCTTGACGGCGGCCCGCAGTGCGGGTGCGGCGCGCGCGGCTGCCTCGAATCGCTCTGCTCCGGGACGAGCATCGCGCGGCGCATGCGCGAACTCCTCCACGCGGGCGGGCAGAGTTCCCTGCTCTCGAATCGCCCTGAAGAGATCACCGCGAAGATGGTGGCGGAAGCGGCAAGTGAGGGCGACCCGCTGGCCCAGAATGTCTGGGACGAGACGATTCGTTACCTCGCGCACGGTTTGAGCAGCATCATCGTCACGCTCGCGCCGGAGGCGATAATTCTGGGCGGCGGCGTCGCGAGCGCGGGCGAGCAACTGTTAGCGCCGCTGCGCCGCTTGCTCTCCGACCGCGTGAAGATTCTCCCCGTCGAAGAGGTGCAAATCTTGCAGGCGTCGCTCGGCGGCGACAGCGGAATCCACGGCGCGCTCATTCTCGGAGAGCGCGCTCTCGCTCTGTAGAAATCTATAAGTCGAAAGGTAGCTTCTCTCGGATGCGAAACCGTCAAACGACTGTGACCCCGCGTCTGCTCGCCGTCTTTTTTCTCCTCATCGCCCCGCTGAATCTTTGTGCTCTCGCGCAGAAGCGTGCAGGGCAGAGCGGCCGCGTCGCGCCGTGGTGGAAGCACGCCGTCTTTTACGAAATCTACCCGCGCAGCTTCAAGGACTCGGACGGCGACGGCATCGGCGACCTCAACGGCATCACCTCGAAGCTCGACTACCTCGCAGACCTCGGCGTTGACGCCGTCTGGATTACGCCTTTTTATCCATCGCCGCAGGTGGACTTCGGCTACGACGTGAGCGACTACGAGGCGGTGGACCCGCAGTTCGGCACGCTCTCTGACTTCGACCGCTTGGTCCGTGAGGCGCACAAGCGCAAGATCAAAATCATCATTGACTTCGTGCTTAATCACACCTCCGACCAGCACGCTTTCTTCAAAGAGTCGCGCTCGTCGCGCACGAGCGCGAAGCGCGACTGGTACATCTGGCGCGACCCAAAGGACGACGGCTCGCGGCCCAACAACTGGTCGTCCTCCTTCGGCCCCGTCGCCTGGACGATGGACGAGAAAACGGGCCAGTTCTACTACCACTATTTCTACTCTCAACAGCCGGAGCTGAACTGGCGCAACCCCGAAGTCGAGCGGCGCATGTTCGAGACCGTTCGCTTCTGGCTCAAGCGCGGCGCGGACGGGTTTCGCCTTGACGCCGTCAACTACCTTTTCGAAGACCCGCAATTGCGCGACAACCCCGTGCTGCCGGAGCTGCGGCCCGGCACCACGACGGGCGAGCACTTGCAGGAGAAGAAGTACAACCGCGACCTCCCGGAGATACAGGACGTGATGGTGCGGCTGCGCGCCTTCAACGACCGCGTCAACCCCGAGAGCGTGCTCATCGGCGAGGCGTACGTGCCGAAGTGGGAAGAGCTGATGCGCTACTACGGCCCCAACGACAACGGGGTGCACCTGCCGTTCAATTTCTTCCTCGTCATGGACAAGGCGCGCACGACGCTCGACGCCACGGTCTTCCGCTCGGTCATAGAGGCGTCGGAGAAAGCTTTGCAGGGGCGCTGGACGACCTACGTGCTCTCGAACCACGACATCCCGCGCCACTATGACCGCTACGGCGACGGGAAGAACAACGATCTGATAGCCAAGCTGGCGGCGACGATGCTGCTCACGCTGCGCGGCTCGCCCTTCCTCTATTACGGGGAAGAGATAGGGATGGTGACGACCGAGCCGCAGACGATTGACGAGGTGCAGGACCCGGTCGGCAAGCGCTACTGGCCCGCCAACAAGGGGCGCGACGGCGAGCGCACGCCGATGCAGTGGGACGTGAGCGCTCAGTCCGGCTTCACGACCGGGCGGCCCTGGCTGAAGATTCCGCCGTCGGCCGCGCAGCGTAACGTCACGACCGAGGAGAAAGACCCGGATTCAATTCTCAACTTCTACAAGCGCCTGATTCGCCTGCGCCGCCAGAGTCCGGCGCTGCTCGACGGAGACTACACGTCCGTCGGCGCGGACCCGCACGTCTACGCCTACCGCCGCAAGACCCCGCGTCAGACCATGCTCGTCGCGCTCAACATGTCCGACGAGAGCCGCAAGCTCAAGCTCGATGAAAGTGCGATTGGTAAGAACGCACGCCTCCGCGTGCGGCTGAGCAACCAGGCCGGCTCGGAGAACAGGGACGTTAAAGGAGAGTTGAGCCTCGCACCTTACGAGGCGGTGATATTGGAAGTGAAGTAATAGATGACGACGGCGAGGGTTTTAAAAAGCCGGAGGGCTTTGTGTCCCGTAGGGACGCCGTGAAAATAGCCCAGCACTTCGGTGCTGGGTATTGAGTAGAAATAATGACCGAGTCCCGTAGGGACGGCTGAAATCGTAGCTGTAGTTCAGCCGTCCCTACGGGACTCCGAATTACTCTTAACACTTATTCCTGAAGTGCTGGGCTATTTTCATTCGTCCCCTGCGGGGACATCTCAAACAGTTTCTAAGCGCAGACTCTTTCAGTAAGAACAATCAGGAGACAAACGATGCTCTTCTCGCGCGGGGCGAATGTGAGTTCAAAACATCTCAGGCGGGTGATGTCCGTCGCGCTCTGCCTTCAACTTTTCCTTCCGTGCATGGCCCTTCGAGCGCAGACCAAACCTTCCGAATCCTCGCCGGACTATCTCAATCCGAATCTCCCCGTCGAGCGGCGCGTCAACGACCTGGTGGGGCGTATGACCCTGGAGGAGAAGGTCGCGCAGATGATGAACAAGGCCCCGGCCATCGAGCGTCTGAACGTCCCCGCTTACGACTGGTGGAACGAGGCGCTGCACGGCGTCGGCTACGCGGGCCACGCCACCGTCTTCCCGCAATCAATCGGCCTCGCCGCCACCTGGAACCCGGCCCTCATGCGCGAGGTCGCCACGGCCATCTCGGACGAGGCGCGCGCCAAGTACAACGACGCCGTGAGCCGCGACTTCAGGAAGCGTTTTTACGGCCTCACCTTCTGGTCGCCGAACATCAACATCTTCCGCGACCCGCGCTGGGGGAGAGGTCAGGAGACTTACGGCGAAGACCCTTACCTGACCTCGCTCTTCGGCGTCGCCTTCGTCCGCGGGATGCAGGGCGACGACCCGCGTTACTTGAAAGTCATCTCCACGCCCAAGCACTACGCCGTGCACAGTGGGCCAGAACCGGAGCGACACGTCTTCGACGCCAAAGCCACCGAGAAGGAGATGAGGGAGACTTACCTGCCCGCGTTCCGCGCGGCCATCGTCGAAGGCAAAGCCTACTCCGTCATGTGCGCCTATAACAGCTTGAACGGCGAGCCCGTCTGCGCGAGCCACCATATGATGACCGACATACTGCGCGACGAGTGGGGCTTCAAGGGTTACGTCGTCTCCGACTGCGATGCCGTCGCGGACATCTACAAGAACCACAAATTCACGAAGACCGAGGAAGAGGGCGTCTCGGCGGCCGTGAAGGCTGGCACAGATTTAACGTGCGGCTACGAGTACAGGGCGCTCATCCCCGCCGTCAAACAGGGACTCATCAGCGAGGCCGAGATTGACAAAGCCGTCAAGCGCCTCTTCGACGCGCGCTTCCGCCTTGGCATGTTCGACCCGCCGGAGATGGTCTCCTACTCGAACATTTCTTTCTCGGTCAACGACTCGCCCGCGCACCGCGAATTGGCCCGGAAGGCCGCGCGGGAATCAATCGTCCTCCTGAAGAACGACAACAACCTGCTGCCGCTCAGGACGGACAAAATCAAGAACATCGCCGTCATCGGCCCGAACGCCGACCTGCTCGAATCGCTCGTCGGCAACTACAACGGCGTGCCGTCCGCATGGACGACGCCGCTCGAAGGCATCAGGGGTAAGCTGAGAGGCGCGCAAGGGCGCGACGTGAAAGTCACCCACGCGCTCGGCACGACGCTGACGGGCGAGGCCGTCGTGCCTGTTCCTTCCCACGTTCTGCGCGAGATGCGCGGGGAATTTTTCGACAACAAGGATTTGCAGGGCAAGCCGGTCGCGACCAGAATTGACCAGGAGATCAACTTCAACTGGTTCACCAACGCGCCGGTGCCGCAACTGCCCACGGACAATTTTTCGGCCAGGTGGGAAGGCAAACTCGTCCCCGTTACTTCCGGCACTTACGAATTGGGCGCGCGGGCGGACGACGCCGTACGCGTCTTTTTGGACGACCAACTGTTGGTCGAGAACTGGCGCGACGGCGGCGCGAGGACCGTGACCAAGCCCGTCGCGCTCGAAGCCGGGCGCGAGTATAAACTTCGGATTGAGTATTACGAGCGCTACGCCAACGGGGAGTTGCGGCTGGTCTGGAGCCCGCCGAACCTGGCACAGAATCTACGCGAGGAGGCCGTCACGAAGGCGAAGGAGGCCGACCTCGTCATCATGGCGCTCGGGCTCTCGCCGCAACTCGAAGGCGAAGAGATGGACATCAAGCTGGAAGGCTTTCGCGGCGGGGACCGCACAAAACTCGAACTGCCGCAAGCACAGGAAGAGTTGCTGAAGGCCATCCAGGCCACGGGCAAGCCCATCGTTCTGGTCTTACTGAGCGGGAGCGCTTTGGCCGTCAACTGGGCCGACGAAAATGTGCCAGCTATCGTTCAAGCATGGTATCCGGGCGAAGAAGGCGGCGCGGCCATCGCGGACGTGCTCTTCGGCGACTACAACCCGGCGGGCCGTCTGCCCGTCACGTTTTACAAGTCGGCGGACGACTTGCCGCCCTTCACGGATTACAGGCTGGACGGGAAGACATATCGCTACTTCAAAGGCGCGCCGCTCTACCCGTTCGGCCACGGGCTGAGCTACACCAGATTCAAGTACGCCAACTTGAAATTGAGCTCGAAGAAAGTGAAGCCGGACGAGGAGGTGCGAATCAGCGTTGACGTACAGAACGCGGGCGCTCTGGCGGGCGACGAGGTCGTACAGCTCTACCTGACGGACGTGGCCGCTTCCGTTCGCGTCCCCATCAGATCGCTCAAAGGGCTGCAAAGAATTCAGCTCAAGCCCGGCGAGCGCAGACGCGTCTCCTTCACACTGGCCCCCGCGGATTTGGCCCTGATTGACGAGCGCGGTAGGCGCATGCTTGAGCCCGGCGAGTTTCGTGTCTCGGTCGGCGGCAAACAGCCCGGCTTCACAGGCCACGCCGACGCGCAGACCACAGAGGTCTTGACCGGCAGTTTCACCGTGAGCGGGAAGGCGACCGAAATCCCTTAGAACAATAGTAAAGTCAAAAATTATGCTCAGGAAATTTCATGCCCTCGCATTGGTCTTGATACTCGCTTCGGCGCACGTCGTCCGCGCGGAAAGTCATGTCAGTACCGCCTGCGGTAGCGGGCGGGTCATCAACACTGAGCACCCGCCCGCTACCGCAGGCGGTACTGACTTCGTTCAGGCTCGAAAAGTAAATCTGGAACGTTACGTCAACCCGTTCATAGGGACGGGGAATTCCCCGCTGCCGGATTACCTGGGCGGGAACAGCAGCGGCAACACTTTTCCCGGAGCCACGATGCCCTTCGGGATGATTCAGTGGAGCCCGGACACCGAGAAAGGTTTCGGCAAGGACGAGCGCGGCAGCTACCTTTACGCCGACACAAGGATTCGCGGCTTCAGCCTGACGCACATCAGCGGCCCCGGCTGCCCCGTCTTCGGCGACGTGCCCATCATCCCCGTGGCTGTGCCAATTCGTACCTCGCCCTCATCAGACCCGGACGCTTATCTCGCGAAATTCTCACACGCCCGCGAGAAAGCTGCTCCCGGCTATTACGAAGTCGCCCTCGACTCGGGCGTAGAGGTTAAGCTCACCGTCACGGAGCGCACGGGCCACGGGCGCTTCACTTATCCTTCGGGTGCGGACGCCGGACTGCTCGTCAACGCAGGGCGCAACGCCACGGGCGTCGAGAATGCGGAAGTCCGAATCACGGGCGAGCGCCAACTCAGCGGGGTGGTCGCAAGCGGCGGCTTCTGCGGCTCGCGCAACAAGTACAAGCTCTACTTCGTGGCCCAATTCGACCGCCCGTTCAAAGCTACCGGCACGTGGCTGAACGAGACCGTCACGCCCGGCTCGCGCGAGGTCGCGGGCGCGAAGTCCGGCGCTTTCGTCTCCTTCGACGCGAGCGCAGGCAACACGGTTCAGATGAAGATCGGCATCTCTTACGTCAGCACTGCTAACGCACTCTTGAATCTGCGGGCGGAGAATCCGGGCTGGGACTTCGAGAAGACACGCGGGCGCGCGAGTGAGCGCTGGAACGATGCGCTCAGGCGAATCGAGGTGAGCGGCGGCAGCGAAGCGCAGAAGCAGGTCTTCTACACGGCGCTCTATCACACGCTGCTTCACCCGAACATCTTCGGCGACGCGAACGGGGAATACATGGGCTTCGACGGGCGCGTGCACAGGGAGCGCGGCCACACGCAGTACACGAATTTTTCGGGCTGGGACATTTACCGCTCCGAAACTCCTCTGATAGCGCTCCTCTTCCCCGAAGAGGCGAGCGACATGGCGCAGTCGCTCATCAGGGACGCGCAGCAGGGCGGGGGGCTCCCGATTTGGCCCATAGCGAACGACGAGAGCGGCGCGATGTACGGCGACCCGTCTGTGCCAATTATCGCCGGCACCTACGCGCTCGGCGCGAGGGACTTCGACGCGCGCGCCGCGCTTCAGTTGATGATTAAGGGCGCGACCGACCCGGAGGTGAAGTCGAAGACTTACCCGCAGCGAAAGGGGCTCGCGGAGTATTTGAAGTACGGCTATCTTCCGATGGACATCACGAAAGACCGCTGGGGCAACACGCTCTGGGGCTCGCCCTCCATCGCGCAGGAGTACATGACGGCCGACTTCGCGCTCGCGCAGTTCGCTAAGGCGCAGAATGATGCGGCGACTCACAAAGAGATGATGCGGCGCGCGCAGTTCTGGACGAGAATCTTCGACCCGGAGAACAAGTACATTCGCGGGCGCTACTCGGACGGCTCGTGGCTGCCGGGCTTCGACTTCAAGAGACAAGTCTACGACAAGACACTCCCGTGGCGGCCCGAGAGTCACAAGAGCTACGTCGAGGGCAACGCGACGCAGTACACCTGGATGATCCCCCACAACATGCGCGCGCTGATGGACCGCATAGGCGGCGACGAAGTGGTCATCAAACGCCTGGACAACTTCTTCACGGAGTTTAATGCCGGCTCCGACCGTCCCTACTTCTTCATCGGCAACGAGCCTGTCTTCCCTGTGCCGTGGCTCTACAACTACGCTGGCGCTCCGTGGAAGACGCAAGCCGTCACCAGACGCGTGCTGACGGAACTCTTCACGCCGGACCCGGGCGGCCTGCCGGGCAACGACGACCTGGGCGCGACTTCCTCCTGGATAGTCTTTGCGGCCGTCGGCCTTTACCCGATCATTCCCGGCGTCGGCGGCTTCTCGCTCAACAGCCCGCTCTTCCCGTCAATCACGATTAAATTAAAAGGCGGAAAGCTACTGAAGATCGTCGGGCAAGGCGCGGAGGCAGGAGCGCCATACGTGCAGGAACTACGGCTCAACGGGAAGCCGTACGAAAGCACCTGGTTGCCTTACGAGACGATAGCCCCCGGCGCGACGCTTGAGTTCAAACTCGGCGGCACGCCGAATACGAAATGGGCCAGCGACGCGAAGGCCGCACCCCCGTCTTTTCCTGAAGGGATGGAGGACGCGTCGCATTCGTCACGATAGGTTAATAGGTTTATTCGCTGCGCTCAGTTAATCGTCACGGGTGCCTTATTACTGGGGACTGACCGGACACGAATGGAAACCTGCACCTCGCCCCGTGGAAGGTCTTCCGGCAGTCTGACGACTACCTGCGTCAGCCACTCGGAATTCGGCACCTTACCGACAAATTCCACCGGCAGTTGGAAGACTCTTTGCTGTGAGTCTTCTGCCTGCACCGTCACGACCGAAATATCTTCGCCCGGCAGCAAATTTATGTTCCGCGCAAAGAGCGAGATACGCGTGCGACGGCCGGGACTCAAGGGGTTCGTTGAGATTAAAGGGAAGGGGCTCTTCATCATGCTCACAGAGTCAAGCGCCAGAGCCCGGCCCGATTCCGCCTCCGTAACCAGCGTCGGGGTAGTGGGCATCTCAATCATAACTTCGCCAACGGTTATGGTCTGCGTCTTTGTGCTGACCAAACCAAAGGAGCACTCGCCCCTCAGGGTCTTCGCGGAGAAAAGCAACGTCCAAAGGCGATAACTCCGGCGTATGTGTGAGAGATGAAAAGTCCACCCAGCTTTCGCCGTGGTCTGTGGAGTAAGCCAGATAGGAGCTATTTTCCGCTTTCGCCTTGTCGAAGCCTCCGGCGATGAAGAGATCAGGATGCTTCGCCGGGAAAAGAATGTGCCGTACGTACGGGTACGTTCGTTGAGTGCCGGTTAGAGGATAATGAATGACGAATCTGAAGCTGCGCCCCGCGTCAAAGCTCTTCAATAATCCGCCTTCGACCCCCGCAAAGACGAGAGAACTGCTGCCCCTCCGCTCTATGAACTGGAAGTTCCTATTGTCAAGCCGAGGAGTAGGCATTGGTTTCAATTCTTGCCCAGGGACCCACGACAGGAGGTCCGGCCGTAAGGCACCGGCCCACAGGTAGGAGAAATCAAGCGGGCATTCCCCTCCCATCAGAACCCTGTTATCCACTAACTCGAAGGCCGGCTCCGAACACGCGTAGATTTCGAGGCTGCCTGAAAGGGCAGACCAACTCGCGCCCCGATCCTTCGAGACCAGTAGATTTCTTCCCGACCCCGCGTTCAAAAAGATCAGGTTCCCCACAAATTCAGCGTGCGTCGGCGTCAGGAACGCGCAGTAACCGCCCAGGCAATATTCAAGGTCTTTGTCTAGCGGGGTGAAGGTCTGCCCCCTATCCTCCGACTTGAGGAAGGAGTGATCGGTGGCCCGCCCTGAGTTTGTCGCCTCACCGTACTTAAGCACGTAGAGCACGTTCTTGTAGACGTACAGATTAGTAATCTGCTTATTTTCAAAGCCGATTAACTTTAGGGGTTCCGTTGGATTCAGTGTTTTAGAGGTGCGATAAAGACCGTCCGGGGTCGAGATGTATGCGTAAGCATCATCGAACACCAGCCTCACGGTCGTAAGGCCCATCGCATAATCAGTTTTATAGGGGATGGATCTAATAATTTTTAGACCTTTCACGGGGCCATTGCTATTAAATCCAGCCCGCTGCGGGAAGAAACCGGCGTTAGTATTAGCAGAATCTACAGAGGCACCCTTTTGCACTGCGGCGCCGGCGGCGCCAACACCAAAACAGAACATCAACAGATATGTAAGGGTAAAGTTGCGCAGGTGTAATGAGAGCAAGATTGAGTCCTCCTGATAGTTCTTTAACGCTCATTGCCTGATATTGGAGGAATAAAATTTATCACCTGCCAAATAGAAAAGCGGCTTTGAGCCGTCAGACCTGATGGCAGCAAGTATGATTTAGCTTAGAATTCACTGGCGGGGTGAGTCAACTATTTTATGACCTTTATTGTCTCCCTTCTACCCGGCCCTCCGGCGCGGAAGCGTTGACGAAGAGTGCGAGCAGCAGGACAAAGAGAGAGGGCAAGACGAACTTCTGTTTTCTCATCTGATTCTTCAAAGAAGCCGTTTCAAAACTCAAGCAACTAATTCACTCAACCCTTTGCGCCTTACGTCTTAACTTTGCGCCTTTGCGAGGAAAAGCCGTTCACGCTGGAGGCGCAACAAAAGAAATACTAAAGGCGCAAAGAGTCGAGTTTAGGTTTTGAAACGCGCTCTGATCCTTGGGATTTTAAAACTTTGGTTTGGGCAGGTGCGCGCGCTGTAGTTCGTGATATGTTTATATCACAGACTTGAAATTCGAGATACGAACAAGGATGACGATGACCATCAAACGGCTCGCGCTCGCCCACCTGTTTTTACTACTCGTCTTCGACGCCAACATTCTGGGCCAGGAAAGCCGGCGCCCCGACGACGACATCAACGTGGCGGTGGAGAGAGGGCTGCTACAGGTTAAGACTTCCGGCGGCCCCGTGCTGCTGAACATAAAGCCGCGCCTGCGCTTCGGCGACGGCTCTTCGTTCGTCGGCGAGTTCGAGGCGGCTGTGCAGGAGTCCGGCTCGGACGAGAGCGGGAAGTTCGAGAGTTTGCGGTTCCGCCTGAAGCCCGCCGCGGCGCAGCCGGCCAGCGCACCCTCGGTCAAGGCTGTGCTCGAAATACGGCGTTACCTTCGGCCGCGCATGCTCATGGCGTTTCTGGATTACGACGGGCCTTCGCTCGCGGCCCGCGAAGGCGTCCAACTCGTGATGGGCCTCGACAGCTTCGAGCGCGGAATGGCCGTCAAGCGCTTCAAGCTCTACTGGACCTCGCCCCAGTTCATCGCCGACCACAGGCTGCTCGGCCCCGCTAACCAGTTGCTCCTCTGGCGGCGCGTGCGTGAGGACAATTATCACCTGCTCGTGCCGCTCGCGGGCGACGGCATGATCGGCGAGGTGGGCGTCTCGGAGATTGATTACCGCTACGAGTTCCGCGTCGCGTCGTCGAGCTACGACCCTAAGTTCGCGCCGCGCCGCGTCCCGCTCTTCGCCTACGCGACATCGAGCGACCCGTACCGCTTGCCATCTGAGACGTACAGGGCCGCGTTCGCGGCGAGCAAGCAATACGGGCGACTGCGTCTTGAGAAGAGTTTCCCGGAGGTCTTCACGTGGCTCGGCTGGTGCTCCTGGAATGCTTACGGGCACGAGGTGACGGAGGAGAAAATTCTGGCGAGCGTGCGCTTGCTGCGTGACAAGCAGATTCCCGTGGGCTTCATACTCGTTGACGACGGCTGGCTCACCGTGCGCGAACAAAAACTCGCCGCGTTCGGCGCGGACATGCGAAAGTTTCCGGGCGACCTCTCGCATCTGGCCCGGACCTTGCGCGACGAGTACCGCATCCCGCACGTCGGCGTCTGGCACACTTTTCAGGGCTACTGGAACGGGGTGGACGCCGACTCGGAGATAGGGCGCGCGCACCCGCTCTTCAAAGGGCTCGACGGGAAGGCGCTGCCGGACCCGCGCGACCAAAGGGGCGAGAGATTTTTCGCGGACTGGTACGCGCGCCTCAAAGAGTGGGGCTACGACTTCGTTAAGGTGGACGGGCAGGGGAACAACATCAAGTTCACGGACGGGCTGATGCCGCTCTTTATTTCGGGCGGGGGCTCGCACCGTAACTTGCAGGAGGCGGCACAGAAATATTTCAGCGACGGCAAGAGTGACTTCGCGGAACTCTCACCCGGCCTGAATCTGATTAACTGTATGGAGATGTCTCTGGAAAACGCTTTCAACTGGCGCACGTCGAACGTCGCGCGCAACAGCGACGACTATCTTCCCGAAGTCCCGCACAACCCCAAAGACCACGTTTACCAGAACGCTTACAACGCCTACTGGACCTCGAACTTTGCATACCCCGATTGGGACATGTTCCAATCGCACGACGCGCGCGCGGAGTTTCACGCCGTCGCGCGCGCCATCAGCGGCGGCCCGGTCTACATCACGGACGAGCCGGGCAAGGAGCGCGCCGAAGTCGTGCGCCCACTCGCCTACGCGGACGGAAGACTGTTGATGCTGGACGAGCCGGGACAGGTGACGAGAGACGTGCTGCTGACGGACGTAGCGATGGAGCCCACGGCGCTGAAAGTCTTCGGCACAATCACGCGCCACGGGTTCACGGCCGGGATGGTCGCGGCCTTCAACGTCAACAAGAGCACGCCCACAGTCTCTGGACGAATCGGCACGCACGATGTCGAGGGACTTCTCCCGGCGGGAGGAAACGAGGCGGCGTCCGTGGCCGTTTACCAGCGCGGCAGCGGCCGCGCGGTGGTGCTCGCCGGGAAGAACACGGCGCTCCAATTCAGCCTCTCGGACTTCGGCCACGACCTCTTCACGTTGGTGCCGGTCAACCGCGGCGTGGCCGTCTTCGGTCTGCTGGATAAATATCTGGGGCCTGCGGCCGTGCTCTCACAAAGAATCGAGGGGGGCGGCGTCACGGTGCGTCTGCGTGAGGCGGGAGATTTCGGCGCGTGGCTGGCCCAATCGCCCGCGGGCGTGGAACTCGACGGGCGCAGGCTGCCGCCTTCCGCTTACTCTTACGAGCGAGGACTGCTGCGCGTGCCGCGCTCAAGCTTCGGCGGCCAAGTTGGGGAGCGACGGTTGCGCGTGCTTCTGGCCCGGCGTAATCCCGCGTCGCGTTGACAAAAACTTAAAGCCCCTTGCCGGCGGCCTTGCCCAGAGCCTCCGCGCTACGGCGAATCTGCTCGCTTAATCTAATGATCGTCTCAAGGTCGCCCCTGGCTTTCACGGAGTTGTTCGCGTCCAGCACGCCCAACTCCTGAAAGATGGGGCTCGTGACGAAACTCTGGACGGCGGCGTCGAGCGCTATGACTTCCACCTTCAGCGCCTCATTGGTGGCGGCGGCCTCCCTCTTTCCAGGCTTATCGTCCTTCTCGGGTTCCGGGAACACCAGGCTTGTTTTTATACTCGACGCGCGCTTCTTAATTTCGCCGGCCTGTTTTTTGACCTGCCCGTAATCGGGAACGGGGCCGGCCGCCAGTGAGTCCAGGAGAGAATAATTAGCCTCCTGCAAGGTCTCAAAATCTTCCTTGAACTGCTGGAACGCGAGCTGCTGGGCCTGAGTCTCCCGCGCCTTCTGGCCCTTCTTGTTCAAATTTTCGAGCGAGCGCAGCGCCCTCTGACGCGAGTCCAGTTCGTTACGGCGCGCGTCGCGCGTCGCCTGTGTCGAAGTCTCCTGTGCATGCAACGCGCCCGGCGCGAGGAAGAGCAGAGCGGCAATGGCGGAGGCGTGAAGAATTGTCGCCAAGGCAGATTCAGTTCGGCGGTCGGAACGGCACATATTCATTCCTCCTGAATCCCTGAGTTGAAAGTTAGGCCGGCTCGCGGCAATTGTGGTTTTTCGTGTGCGCCGGAATGTTATGTCCGTCGAGCGGGGAGAGTCAAGATTCAGGTATCGCCCCTGACCTTTGGTCAGACGCGAAAGGGCCGCCTCGAATTCGAGACGGCCCCTGCGGGTTAAGTTGAAGTTTCCCGGATGTCAGAAGTAGAGCTTGAATCCGAGTTGAATCTGCCGCGGGAAGTTTCTCGTGCTGCGGTTGACGAAGCCGAAGGTATTGTTGTTCGGGTTCGTGTCCGGGCTGGGGAAGAGCGGCGTGTTCGTGACGTTGAAAGCCTCGACGCGGAACTGGCCGCGCCAACGCTCCGTGAAAATGAAGCTCTTGTTGAGCGACATGTCGAACTGCGGGACGGTCGGCTCGCGCAGCACGTCGGAACGAAGCGGGGTCGTGCGCAGCGTGTCCGGCGCGCGGACTGCCCAGGCCGGGTTGGAGCAGCCGGTCACGAAGCCGGTCCTCGTGGCGTTCGGCATGCGGGTCGAGCCGTCTGTCTGCCGCACGCAGGTGTTGAACCACTGGTCGTGGCTCTTGTTGTCAATCCGCGGGTCGCCGATGATGTCCAGGTCCGGGTTCGCCATCGGGATGCCCGACTGGAATCGCGCGATCCAGTTGTACTCCCAGCCGCCGAGCAGCAGGTTCAGCCCGCGGCCCGCGTCCGTGAAGAAGCGCCGCCCCTTGCCGAAGGGCAACTGGTAGACGCCGCTGACGACGAGGACGTGTTCGCGGTCGAAGTCCGCGCGCGTGCGCCCCGTCTCCGCGTCCTGCGGGTTGAGGAAGCTGAGCGCCATGTCAGTCTTCGAGAAAGTGTAGGAGGCGATCACGGTCAGCCCGCTGGTCATGCGCCTCTCGACGCTGGTCTGAAGCGAGTCGTACCAGACGCGGCCTACGTTCTCGAACGCCTGGATCACCTGGTTGAACTGCGGGAACGGCAGGAGCAGCCGGCGGCGCTGGACGGTAGCCCCGTTTATCGAAGTTCCGGGCAGCAGGCCAGCGAACGGGTTCGCCACCTGCTGGCTGTAGAAGACCGGGTCGGCCCGCACGGCGGCCAACTGCTCGGCCGACAGGACGTTGATGTTGCGCGCGGCACCGGCGTTGAAGTCGTTGGTCAGAACGTCAACGCTGCGGCTGCCGACGTAGGCGACATCGAGCTTGAAGTCGCCGGGCAGCTCGCGCTGGATGCCGGCGGCGAACTGGTGAATTTTCGGAATCTCATGTTCGGGCAGGCCGAAGGTCACGTCGCCGCCCGCCTGCGTCAGCAGGCCGCGCGAGGAGCCGATGGGCTGGCTGATGCCGTTCGGGAACGGGTCGCTCAGCGTGTTGGCCGGGATGAACGCCTGCGCGCCGCCGCCGGTGGTCGAGACGAATGGAGTCGAGATGGTGAAGCCCGTCGTCCCGCCAAACTCGGCCTGCGGGAAGTAGTAGAGCCCGTAGCCTGCGCGCGCGACCGTCTTCTCGTTAATCTGGTAAGCGAGGCCGACGCGCGGCTGGAAGTTGTTACGGTCCGCATCGAACGCTTCTTCCGGCTGGCCGTCCACGCCCGCGAACAGCAGCCCGCCCCTCAAATTGGCACAGGCGGGACACTCGTTGATGCCGGGGCGGCCGGCGATTTGCGCGGCCAGCGGGCTCGTCTGGTCGAAAGCGAAGCCGCGGTTCTGCTGGTTGAAACGCTCGGTCGGCGGCGACTCGTAGTCGTAACGCAGGCCCAGGTTGAGCGTCAACCGGCGCGAGACCTTCCAGTCATCCTGGATGTAGGGTGCGTAGTACTTCCAGCGGAAGCCGGGCCGCGAAAGGTTGTCCACGGTCCCGCTCGCCGGGTAGCCGAGCAGGAGCGCGGCGACGCCGATGCCGCCGAGGGTGGCCGTGTTCGCGTTCTGCGACGGGTCTAGCTGCGTGAAGTTCTGGTTGAAGGCGAACTGACCGCCACCCCAACTGAAAGAAGCACCGCGCGCGTTAATGCGGTAGTCGCGGACTTCGCCGCCGACCTTGATGGAGTGGTTGCCGCGTATGAGCGAGAGGCTGCCCTGTAGGGCGATGACGTTGGTCGTGTTCTGGCTCGGGTTGCGCGGGCCGAAGGCGTTGAGGCCAGCCACCTCGAAGCGCGGCACAATCGAGACGGGGAGCGCGTCCACGAAATCTTCGGGGAAGCCCAGAGCGGTAGCGTCGAATGGAGTCGAGCGCGTGCGGAACGCCGCCTGGACGAAACGCGTGTAGGTCGCACGCACGTTCAGGATCGCCCGCGACGAAAGGGTCGAGACCCAGTCCGCCGCGACCGCATTGTTGGCGCGCACCAGGGGGTCTTGCGCGTCCAGGCCGAGGCCGGGGTAGTCAGCGCCGGAGAACTGGTTGCGCTTGTTGCGGACGTAGCGGACGAAGAGTTGATTGTTTTCACCTATGCGCCCGTCGCCCCTGAGCACGAAGTTGTAGAACTTCTCGCGCTCAAGGTTGGGGCTGTTGACGAAATTGTTGAAGCGGTTGGTGGCCGAGCCGTTGTTGGGCTGCGGGAAAGCGTTGGCGACGGCGAAGCCGATGGGGTTGATCCTGTTCGCCGGGATGACGTTGCCGGGGAACGGGTCGCGTATGAACTGTGGATTGGCGGCGCTGCGCGGCTGGCTCGGGTCGAAGGCCGGGTTGGCGCGCGTCGTCAGCGGGTCGTAGATGATGATGCCCGACTGCGAGAAGTCGCCGGTCCGCTCCAGAAGCGTCGGCACGTTGACCTGCCTCGGCGCGGGCAGGTTCTCGCGGTAGCGCTCGTAGGCGACGAAGAAGAAGGCCCTGTCCTTGCCGCTGTAGACGCTGCGGCCGGCGTCGTCGCCGAAGCGCGGCAGGTAGATCGGCCCGCCGAAAGTCCCGCCGTATTGGTCCAGCAAGCGCCCGCCAAGGTTCTCGTTCGTCACGGGGTCTCTCGCGAAGCGCGGCGACCGCTCCTGACCGGCGAGCGGGCCGGTGGTGAACCTTCCGCGGGCGTTGTTCTCGAAGAAGTTGGCCTCCCACTGGTAGCGCCGGGCGAACTCGTAGAGCGAGCCGTGGAAGTCGTTGCCGCCGCTCTTCGTGGTGACGTTGATGATGCCGCCGCCCGTGCGCCCGAACTGCGAGTCGTAGGTGCTGGTCTGGACCTTGAACTCCTGCGTGGCGTCCACCGGCGGGATGTAGGCGATGTTGTTGCTGCTGCGCGTGCGCGCATTGTCGGCGTCGGTGACGGCGTTGTTCGGCGCGCCATCGAGCAGGAATTCGTTGTGCCGCTGGATGCCGCCGTTGATGGAGAACTGGGCGTTGTCGCCGTTGTCGAAGGGCCGTGTGAACTGCGGGTTGCCGTTGAACTGGACGCCGGGGGCGAGCGTGGCAAGCATGATCGGGTTGCGCCCGTTCAGGGGCAGCTCCGTGATGCGGCGGTTTTCGATGACCTGGCCGCGCGTGGCCGTGTCGGCTTCGAGCAACAACTCGTCGGTGGTAATGATGACGGCCTGCTCCAATTGGCCCAGTTCCATCGCCACGTCGAAGGTGGCTTTATCGCTCACGTGTAGTTCGAGGCTCTCGTTGACGACTCTCTTAAAGCCCGCGGCCTCCACGGTCACGCTGTACGTCCCCGGCAGCAGGGACGTGACGGTGTAGCTGCCGTCGTCCGAGGTGGTTATGTTTTTTTCTTCGTTCGTGCTCAAGTTCCGAACGGTGACGGTCGCGCCCGAGACGGCGGCGCCGTTCGGGTCGCTGACGGTTCCCGTCAGAGTGGCGCGGGATTCCTGGGCCAGACTCAAGAGGGGGAGCGATAACGTCAAAACGATTAAGGCGAACATACGCCTGGAAAGCGGAACTTTCATCAGACCTCCTACGAGCGGCTGTTAACTTTGAATGAGCTGAAGGGTGTGTTAATTGACTCTGACCAACAACCCCTGGAAGAACCTACTGCGTTCGCGGCAACGCTTCTACCAAGTGTTTCAGAGTTCCGCGATATTATAGGCGGCCCTCAAAAAAAGCAAGACTTTATTTAGGCAAGAAACGTTGCATTTCCTCGAAAGTAACCGGTTAACCTGCTCAATCAACGTCGCTCTCCGAGATGATTCGCCGGTACGCCTCGCGGGCCTGCTCGTACGCCTTCTCTGCCTCGCCCCGTTCCTTTTCGGAAATTTGCGCGGCCTTCTGGCTCCAACATTGGTCCACCGCCTTCAGGCACCACTCGGCGCTGCGGCGCGAGGCGCGGACGGCCCGCCCGCCGACCGTGACGAAGATGGGGTTCGTGTGGGACGAGGGTAAAATTCTGAGCGCGACCCAACTGCTTCGCTCGACCGAAATGTCGAATGTCACGTTCTGAATCGTGCCGTCGGCGGTGACGTTTTTAGTCGCTACGGAGCGCCCGTTGACGATCACTTCCAAAGGGACTTCGCGCGTCCCCTTGATTCGCGCACGCTCTATGTCCCAGTAGGGCGTCTGGTCGTACGGCTTCTCCCGAAGCTGACCGTCCGGTTTTGTCTTCAGGAGCGCCGCCACCTTCGCCGTGACGCGCACCTTCTGCGCTTTGTCGAGTCTTATCTCGCTGCCTTCAGTCCCGACGAGAAGATTGTTCACGCGGAAGTCAATCAGATGGCTCTTGCCGTCGGACACGTACGCGCGCCCGTCGCGGATACCTTTGAGCCAGGCGTCATAGTCCAGCGCCGCGTCGAGTCGGACGTAGGAGCGGCCCATGCCGACGCGCTCGGCGTAGATGCAGGGGAAGTCCGTCTCGCCGCTGATGCGCGTGCGGAAGCCGCTGTTGAGCGTGTGATACCAGACGTTCAATTCCCAGACGTAAGGGGTGTCAACTGTCGAGATGAAATCCACCGCGCCGTGCGTCACGTCCACGACGTACTCGTTGGCCCCTATGCCGTCGAAAGGCGGCACCTCGTAGTTCGGCAGCTTGTCCGTTTTGACTTGCAGGCCCCAGCCGGAGTGCGCGAAGCCGACGACCGCGCCCTGAGATTTGGCCCAGCGGAGTATGGGCAAGTCCCAGGTGGGCCAGTCTTCAAGTTTTTTTGTGCCTGGGTAGTCCTGGTCTTTTAGGCCGAGCAGCACCAGGTGGCCGTTGAAGCTCGACGGGAAGCCCGAGATTTCCACGTCGTAGCGCATGAGGTTGTCGCCCGTGGAGAGTTTGTTGACGTGGCCCTCGAAGAACTGTTTCTGGAAATAGTAGCCCGGCCCCCAGGTCAACACGTCGCCGACGTTGAGCGCCTCGCCCAGGATGTGACGAATCATGTCCTTCGGCATGACGCCAATCGTGGGGGCTTCATAGTGCGAACATCCGGCGGCGTGTATGTGATGGTCGCCCGAATACCAGCCCATGGCGGACGGCTTGATCCAGCGCTTCAGCCGGAACTCCCACGCTTCGGGCCGCGCGCCCCCGACGACTGTCAGCGTGTGCTGCTGTGCCAAATATTCGGGGCCGCGCGAGACTTCGACCGCGTAGACTCCCGCGGGCAGTCGTATGCGCTCGCCGTCTTCGCGGTAAATCTGCGGGTGGAAGGAGAAGTCGGGGGCCAGGCGCTTCGTCTTCGCGGGGTACAGGCGCTCCTGCCGGTCGCGTATCAGGAAGGAGGCAACCGTTGGCTTGCCGTCCTCGTCGCGGACTCTGAGCGTCACGTCCTTCGACGCGACGCAGTTGAAAAGCACCGGCACGTCGTTGCGAAAGCCTATGTCCTGAGAGCCCTTGTCCGACGTTGAAACTAATCTGCGCCTCGCGTCGCCCGCGGTCGCGGCTGTAGAGCTGTATGACGCGGTACTCAAGCGCGAGGCCCGAAAGTTTCGGCTCCAACGGCTGCTTGTCGAACATGATGATTTCGAGCCAGCGGTTCGCGACCTCGCGCGGGCTGATCTTCTGTTTAGGAATCGGGTCGATGCTGAAGCCGCCGGGGATGTTTGGTGACAGACTGCCTGATTGACCACGCGCGTAGACGGGCAGCGCGTGCGGGCTCTCGGCCTTGAGCTGCGCCGTCACGCCTGCCTGATTTCTGACGCGGACCAGGAACGCGCGCCAACCCTTTTCGACCAGCGTCGCCTGGGCCAATCCGCGCGTGACGCTGACGCGGCTCTCCGGGTTGATGTCAACGTAGAGCAGGCTGCGCCTGTCCAGGATGGCTTGAATAGTTTTAAGGGCGCGCGCTTCGTCCTCGTCCTCGAAAGCGCGTTCGAGCGCCTGCCTGTCCGCGGCGCTGAATGGCTCGCCCAGATAGTCCATCGTTTCGACGAGCCGCTTCACCTGCGCGACGAAAGGCTGAACTTCCACGGCTTCGCCGTTCGCCGTCCGCCCGAACGCGGCGACGACGGTCGCGAGAACTAACGCGAGCGCGGCGAGACGACAGTCCTTTGAAAAGCACTTTAACGCTCAAGCAGGTTGACCTCTTTGACATCGGGTCTACTCCCCTTCCCGCCCGTTACGGACAGCGTCATGATTGCCCAGGGCTTGATTTGTGCTTTGTGAGTAAGGCCGAGCACTTCGCTTTCCAGTGTAAACTCCGTCGCGCGGCCTGCGTGCTCTTGCAGCCTGACGACGACCGCGTCACCAGCTTCGGCGCGCTTCAAGGCGGTCACGGTCACGTTGCCGGGCGAGAGGCGGAAGAAGGAGCGCTCCCAGGGCTCTGTGCCTTCGTGCGCGGAGTCCATGACGTACTCGGCGGGCGTCTGCATCTCGCAGGCCAGCCGGTCGAGTTCGAGCGCGCTGAAGACTCCTTTGCCGCGCACGAGCCAGAAGCGGCGCTCCTGGCGGCCCTGGTCCTGCCAGGCGTTGCTGTCGTTGTGCGGAACCTGGTGCGGGTCGTGGCGCGCGAAGGGGGCGCTTCTAACGAGAATCGTGCGCAGCAAGCCTTGCAGGCAGTCGTAAGAATAGGTGGAGTTGTTAATCAGCCCGACCGTGTAATCCTCGCCGCCAATTTTTCCCTGCACCGCGACCCAATCCTGATACGGCTCCTCCTCGCCGTCCACCTCGCGCTCGATGCTCGCGCCCGCGACTTTGACGAAGGCGCGAGGGATTGCGAGCGCGGTCGGGACTTCCAACTTGAGGATTTGCTCGCGCTCCTGCCAGTTGATGACGAACCTCAGTTCGACTGCGTCCATGTTTTTGAACTGCGCGATGTCGAGGATGATTTCGGAGTTGTTCCACTTGGCGCGCTGCCGCCAGACGCGCGTGACGGGTCCGTCCTCTATGCGCTGCGAGGAGAGGAGCGTGGGCCGCCCCATCACCTGACGAAACTTGTCCACGCCGTGCGCCCACGTGTCGCTCGTGTCCGCGATGACGACGAGGCCGACAGGGCCATTGAGCAGTTCGCGTCCGTCCGCCGATTTTAAAGACGAGACGCCCAAGCCCTCCTCGTTGACCGAGAAGAAATTGTTATAAGCCGGCGTCTCGGGGGGCGTGCCGTGCGCGATTTCCAGGACTTTGTAGCCGCACGCGGGCAAGTCCACCCAGGCCGAGAGCCTGGGCCAAATCTGCGTCATGCTGTCGGCGGGTCGCAACTGAAGCGGGACTTTCTGCCCGTCCTTCGTTTCGAGGTGCGTGATGGGAATTGTGCCAGCCGGAACGGGAATCCACGGGTTCAGCCCCGGATTCCTCTCCGTGTGAAACTCAAGCAGCGCTTTTCTGGGCCACGGCAGCGGGTTGAAGGCGAAGACCGAGCCCTCCTTGACGGCGCGTGTGTCCACGCGGCGCGCAAGGGCTTCGAGCGCCGTCACCATGTTCGTCTGCGCCGTGTCGCACGCCGCGCCCATCTGGTCGCGCGAGTCGCGGTAGGCCGTCAAGAGCGCGGTTCCCGCCATGATGTCGTGAAACTGATTGAACAGAACCTTGCCCCACGCGGCCTCGTACTCGCGGGCCGGGTACTCGTGGCCGAGACTCATGCTCGCCGCGAGCGAGACGGTCTCGGCCTGTGCGA
Organism: uncultured Acidobacteriota bacterium; assembly: GCA_963711585.1. Taxonomy (GTDB): domain Bacteria; phylum Acidobacteriota; class Blastocatellia; order Pyrinomonadales; family Pyrinomonadaceae; genus QHXM01. The sequence goes on from CAVQEU010000009.1 coordinate 1,299,756, forward strand.
GCCAGCGCTCGGCCCTGCGGTTGAGTTGTTTGATTTCGCCGTGCGCCGAGTAACACCCGCGCGAGTGGTGCTGAAGCTCGCTCTTGACGACAGGCAAATTCGCCATCGCGGGCGACTTCTCCACGGCGGCGAAAAACTCCGCCACGGTGCTCCAACGCAGCTCAGGCTGTGACGGGTCTTGCCGCAACTCCTCAACCTTTTTTATCTGCGCGCGGGTGACGCCGCCGCCGTGGTTGCCGACGCCGAAGAAGTAAGCGGCGTGGTCGAAGCCCTGCTGAAAGTTGTTCTGCGCCGCGTCCGGGATGCGCTCGGCGCTCATGCTGTAGCCGCGGCGTATGCGCAAGGTTAGGACGCGCGAGCCGTCGGGCGCTTCCCACCAGAAGAGCAGCGGCAGCTTCATCTCGTTTTCCTGCGGGCGCATGAAGACGTAGTAGCGGTAGCCCGCGCGCTTGAGGATGGACGGGAGGCCGGCGGCGTGGCCGAACGAGTCCGGGTTGAGACCTATGGGCACGTCAACGCCGAAGGCGCGCTGGAAATAGTTTTTGCCGTAGAGCGAGTGGCGAACGAAACTTTCCGTGGAAGGGATGTTGCAGTCCGGCTCGACGGGCCAGCCGCCGACGATCTCCCAACGCCCTTCGCGCACGCGCTCTTTAACTTCCCCGAACATCTTCGGGTCCGAGCGCTCGACCCAGTGGTAGTGAATCGAGGAGGAGTTGCTGTAGCGGAAGCCGGGCGTCTCGTTCATACGGTCGAGCGCGCTGCGGAACGTCGTCAGCGCGAGGTTCGACGCGTCGCGCCAGGGCCAGAGCCACGCCGCGTCTATGTGCGAATAGCCTATGATGTGCAACACCCTGCCCTTCGGGTTCGTCTGCGGCTCTCCGGCGAACGACGGATTTTGAAAGCCCGCGACGGCGACTGCGCCCAGCGCCGCCGCACCGCCCGCGAGAAACCGCCTCCTCGAAAATTCTCCCGGCTTGTCAGACATCCCAGGCCCTTTCTAAAAGTTCAAGCAACATATTCACTCAACCCTTTGCGCCTTACGTCTTAACTTTGCGCCTTTGCGAGAAAAGCGGTTCACGCTGGAGGCGCAAATAAAGAAAAACCAAAGGCGCAAAGGGTTGAGTCTAAGTTTTGAACTCACCACTATTGCGCCTCGGCCAGACAGTCGTCTATGTAAATGCACCAGACGTGGAGCAGCATGAGGTGAACTTCCTGCACGTGCGCGGTCACGTCGCTGGGGACTGCGAGCACGTAATCGGCCGTGCCGCCGACGAGGCCCGCCGCGCCCGTCACCGCGACGGTCGCCGCCCCGCGCTCGCGCGCAGCCTCCAACCCGCGCCGCACGTTCTCCGAGCGCCCGCTCGTCGTGTAGCCAATCGCCACGTCGCCCTTTTGTGCCAGCGCACGCGCCTGCCGCTCGAAAAGCTGATCGTAGCCGAAATCGTTGGCGATGCACGTCACGGTCCCCATGTCCCCCGCGAGTGCGATGGCCGGATAAGGCTGCCTGCTCTCTTTGAAGCGGCCGAGCAACTCGCCGACGAGGTGGCTCGCCTGCGTCGCGCTGCCGCCGTTGCCGAAGGCTATGATCTTGTGACCCCCTTCGAGCGCCTTGACCAGTACGCGTCCGACCTCTTCAGCCGTCCCTTCTAACTGCCGCAGACTTTCCTCTATGACGCGCTGGTGTGCGTTGAAGTGCTCCGCGATGTAACCTGTTTTCATCTCAACCTCTGACGCAAGGGCTAACGGCCCGCCCTGCCGCTCCATTTTTTCCAGACGGAAGGATCGGCCAGCATCTTAACGTATACGCCGCCGAAGCGCGCAGGTCTCTATCACTCAACCCCTTTGCGTCTTTGCGCCTCCAGCGTGAAATGGTTTTCGCACGCTGGAGGCGCAAAGACGCAAAGAAGAGTTCGTGTTAATGCGTTTAAGTTTTGAGCGCGCCCTGGGATTTGTTGAGCTGGTCGGCGAGCACGGCGAGCAGGATGACCACGCCGAGCGCGATCTTCTGCATGTACGGGTCAATGCCCGCCAGGTTCAGCCCATTGTTCAGGATGCCTATGAAGACCGCGCCCCAGAACGTCCCGATGACGCTGCCGCGCCCGCCGTTCAACGACGTGCCGCCGACGACCACCGCCGCGATCACGTCCAACTCGTACTGTAGCCCCGCGTTCGGCACGCCCGCGCCGAGGCGGGACGCCAGGACCAGCCCCGCTAAACCCACCAGCAGCCCGTTCAAAACGTAAACGAGCAGCGTCACGCGTTTCGTGTTGACGCCCGCGAGGTAGGCCGCCTCGCGGTTGCCGCCCACGGCGTAGACGTAGCGCCCGAACGTCATCCGCTTCAAGACGAACCAACCGGCCGCGAAGACCAGGAGCATCAGGATGACAGGCACGGGCATTCCGAGCAGCCGCTTCTTGCCCAAAAACTCGAAACTCGCGGGCAGGTCGCCGATTGAGCGCCCGCCCGTGACGATGAACGCGAGGCCGCGGCAGATGGTCAGCATCGCCAGCGTTGTCACAAACGGCGGGACGCGAAATTGTGCCACCATGACGCCGTTGAAGAGGCCGACGGCCAGACCGATGCAGAGCGCGGCGAGTGCGCCGACGAGGACCGCGCCCGTGCCGCCGCCGTCGGCCGCGATCATGGCGGCGACCACGCCCGAGAGCGCGGCCACGGACCCGACGGACAAGTCTATGCCGCCCGTCAGAATCACGGCCGTCATCCCGACAGCCATGATGCCGGTGATGGCTATGCTCAGCGCGACGTTAATCAGGTTGGGGACGGAGAAAAACTGCGGCGCGATGACCGCGAAGACCACTGACTCAAGGACAATCGCGACGACGATGACGTACTCGGCGATGCGCTGCCAGGACAACCGCCGCCCGCCGAGCGCCACGTTCGGCTCTCCGATGGTTTCACTCATATCCGACAAATTGGCTCAACCCTTTGCGCCTTAAGTTTTCTCTTTGCGCCTTTGCGTGAAACAGCCGTTCACGCTAAAGGCGCAAAGTTAAGACGTAAGGCGCAAAGGGTTGAATTTAGGTTTTGAAACTTTATTACTACTTCGCCGGTGCGCCGCCTGACTCTTTCAGGCTGTTGACGTCAACTATCCTGACCGGGACCGGGATGAACTTCTCAAGCTGCCCGCCGCCGAAATGTGTTGCGATGGCCGCAATCGTCTTGGCACCCATCTCGTGCGGCTGCTGCGCCACGTCAGCCTTGAGCGCGCTGCCGCGCTGTATGGCCTTGACGGCTTCCGGGATGGCGTCGTAGCCGACGATGACCAGGTCGTTGCGCCCGCGCGCTTCGGCCGCCGCCAGCGCGCCCAGCGCCGAGTCGTCGTTGATGCCGAAGATGCCCTTCAGCCCGGCGTTGCCTTGCAGCATGTCCTCGGCCGCTTTCAACGCGCGGTCACGCACCCCGCCGCCGTTCAGCACCGACACGATCTTGATGTTGGGATACTTCTTCATCTCCTCCTTGAAACCCAACTCGCGGTCGAGGCCCGACTGCACCTCCTGTTGCCCGATGATGCCGACTTCGCCCTGACCGTTCAGGTCCTTCGCGATGAAGTCGGCGGCGAGACGCCCGCCCGCAAGATTGTCCGAGGCGATGTGCGACACCACCTGCCCGCCCTGCGCCGAGATGTCGGAGGTGAAGACGGGGATGTTCGCGTCGTTCGCCTGCTTGATGGCTGGGCCAATTCCTTTCGAGTCGGCCGGGCAGACGATGATCGCGTCCATCTGCTGTGTGATGAAGTTTTCGATCTGCGACTGCTGCTTGGCGAGGTCGAAGTCGCCGGAGGTGATGGTGAGTTGATAGCCCTGCTTGTCGGCGGCCTCTTTGAGCCCGGCCTCCAACTGCCTGTAGAACTCGTGCTCGCGCGTCAGGAGCGTGACGCCGATGCGCTTCCCGCCGGAGCCGGAGCCGCTGCCGCCCTGCTTGCAGCCGCCCGCAACCAACGACGCCCCCAGCACGAGAATCGCGCACAACGTGTAAACGGTTAATCTCATCCGCCGGACCAGACCTTTCATTGAAAATAGGAAGAGCGCCCGGTTTAGAGGGCGAACAAAAGCGAAGTGCTCGAAACGATGTGCGACGAACATTAGCAGTTCGGCGCGCCCCGTGACAAGAGGGATTTTTTATCGAGCTTGCGGCATCAGCCGCTCAGAGTATAATGCGGCGCGATTCCGAAAAATTGAGACGAGCGAGAGCATGACGAAAAGAAAAGTGGCGTTCATACACACGTCGCCGGCCGCCATAGGGCCGTTGATGCAGTTCTACAGCGAGGCCGCCCCCGAACTCGAAATCACCAACCTGCTCGACGACGGATTGCTGCGCCTGCTGGCCGCGAACGAGACTGCGACCGCCGAGAGACGCCTGGCCGAGATGATTAAGGCCGCGGTCGAAACTTACGGCGCGGAACTGGCGATGATTACGTGCTCGTCTGTGTCGAAGGAGATGGCCGAGCGGTTGGCGGGCGATTTCGAGTTGCCGATTTTGAAGATTGATTACCCTATGGCGCGGCAGGCCGTGCGTGCCGGCGCGAAGATAGGAGTCGCGGCCACCTTTCCCCCGACGCTCGTCCCGACCACAAGGCTCATCAACGAAGCGGCAGCGGAAGCGTCGCGCGAGATCGAAGTCATTCAAGAGGTCTCGCCCGAAGCCTACACGGCCCTGCTCGCGAACGACCTCGCGCAGCACGACGAACTTTTGTTCGCAGTCATAGAGCGGCTGGAACAACAGGAGGTCTCCGCAATCGTTCTGGCACAGGTCTCCATGGCGCGCATCCTGCCGCAGCTCAACGGCCGCATTAAAGTCCCCGTCCTGTCGAGCCTGCACACCAGCCTCGAAGCCGTCCGCGAAAAACTCCAAGAGAAACAGAGTGGATAAGAATAATCACAGTTCAAAACCCGGACTCAACCCTTTGCGCCTTTAGTTTTTACTTTGCGTCTTTGCGTGAACTGCTTTTCTCGCAAAGGCGCAAAGTTAAGACGTAAGACGCAAAGGGTTGAGTCAATGAGTGACTTGAGTTTGAAATTGATTCTATGAGCAGACTGGTGTTTGCGGCGGTCGCGGACGACGACACAGGGGCGAGTGACCTGGCGGGGATGCTGGCCGAGCAGGGCCTGCTCACACTGCTCGTCATAGACCTGCCGCCGGCCGAGCAGTTCCTGGAATGGAGCAACGGTTACGACTCGGTCGTGATGGCCGAAGGGACGCGCAACCTGCCGCCGCGCGAGGCTGAGGAGCGCACGCGCCGTGCGATACGACTCTTGAAAGAACGCGACCCGCGTGTCTTCCAAATCAAGTATTGCAGCACGTTCGACTCGACGCCCGAGGGCAACATAGGGCCTTCGATTGATGCGGCGCTCGACGAGTTGGACGAAGCGTTCACCATCGCATTGCCCGCGCTGCCCGTGAACGGGCGGACAACTTATCAGGGCTATCACTTCGTCGGCGACCAGTTATTGAGCGATTCGCCCATGCGCCATCACCCGCTCACGCCGATGACGAATCCCAACCTGGTTGACCTGCTCGGCCGTCAGACGAAACGCCGTACGGGCCTCGCCCCGCACAACGAAGTCGAGGCGGGCGCTAAGAGGCTCAAGCAATGCTTCCGTTCCTTGCGCGACGAGGGCGTGTCAATTGCGGTCGTGGATTGCCTCAACGACGAGCACGTCAAAACCATATGCCGCGCGGCGGCCGACCTTCGGCTGGTGACGGGAAGCTCCGCCTTCGGCATAGGGATGCCGGCCATCTTCCGTGAACGCGGTTGGCTGTCGGCGCGAACCGAAAAACCCGACGCCCCCGAAGTTATCGAAGGGAGTCGCGGCTGCCTGCTGGTCGCGGGCAGTTGCTCTGTCGCCACGCGCGCCCAGAACGAGTGGCTGGCCTCGCAGGGTGTGCCAATTTATCAACTCGACGCGCGGGAGTTGATGAACGGCGGCTTCGACGGCTCGACGGTCACGGGGGAGGTGCGCGCGCGGCTTGCGGCCGGAGGGCACTGCCTGCTCACGACGACCGGTGCGCCCGAAGAGGTGCGGCGCGTGCAGGAGTGGGGCACAGGCCAGGGCTTGTCCGTCCCGGAACTGGGCCAAAGAATCGCCTATGCCCTGGCGGATTTCGTGACGGAAGTTTTGCTGGACGGGCGTGTCGGCGGGCTCATAGTCGCGGGCGGCGAGACCTCCGGGGCCGTCTGCCGCCGCCTCGAACTTGGTGCGCTGCGCGTCGGGCGGAACATAGCCCCCGGCGTTCCCTTCTGTTTTTCCCTGGGAAAATTTCAATTGCCCGTGGTGCTGAAGTCCGGCAACTTCGGTGGCACAGATTTTTACGGTCAGGCGCTAGGCGCCATCGCGCGGCCGGCCCCCTACGTGGTCTGAAACTCCGTCAGCGGTGACAAGATGAACGACACGATTCTCGAACAACTCTGCGAGGCGGCCGACAGTTTCTACGACCGCGGGTACGCGTTCGGTTCCACCGGCAATCTCTCCGTGCGCGTTGATGATGAAGTCTGGATTACCCCGACCGGGCAGTCGCTCAAAGGCTTGACACACTCGCGCCTCGCGCGCGTTGACCTACAGGGACAGGCTCGGAACGAGAACCGCCCGTCGAAGGAGTTACCCTTCCACCTAGCCGTCTACCGGCGGCGGACGGAGGCGCGCGCCGTCGTCCATCTGCATTCCACCTACTCGGCCGCGCTCTCCTGCCTGGATTCCTTAGGCCCGCTGGACCCGCTGCTGCCGCCCTTGACGCCCTACTACTTCATGCGCGTCGCCCCGCTCGCCGTGCTGCCCTACTTCCGCCCGGGTTCCGAAGAATTGGCACAGGCGGTCGAGCGCGCCGCCCCCGCACACCACTGCATGCTGCTCAGGAATCACGGGACCATCTGCGCCGGCTCGACCCTTAACGAAGCCGTGGACCGCGCAGAGGAGATAGAGCAGACCGCCCGCCTCTACTTCATCCTCCGCGGCGAGAAAGTCCGCCACCTGACGCAAGGCGAGATTGAAGAGTTGGGAAAGATGTTCGGCTAACGTGCGTGAGAATTGTAGGGGCAGGGCTCGTCCCTGCCCGCCTATCATCGCAACAAAGCGGGCAGGGACGAGCCCTGCCCCTACAGAATTCGCGACAGCCAGTTCATGTCGCGGCCGCGGTGGGGGGCCTGTTCGTCGAGCGCCTGTTCGAGGGTCCAGCCTTTGTGAATGATGCCGGCGACCGATTCTATGGCGGCGAGCGGGTCGTCGTCGCCGGGGAAGAGTATGTTGCGACCGACGAGCGCGCCGCGCACGTTCGGGCCGGCGGTCAGCCCCGCGGCCAGTTCGCGCAGGAAAGGAGTGGCGTCACCCACAGGCTCGCCGCCCAAAAGCAGAATCGGGAGCGTCGTCGCCCGCGCCACCATCTCGTAGTTCTCGCAGTACGGCAGCTTCAGCCAGAGATAGCGGGCGCTGTCGCCCAGCGCGGCCGCCGCACCCGCTGTCCTCGCAAGCTGTTCGGCCCGCTTGATGATCTTGTAACCGCCCTCGCTTTTGACGACGGGGAGAGATTCCAAAAACATTGGGAGCCCGACCGCGTTCAGTTCCGTAATCGCCTGGACGGTGGCGAGCAGAGTCTTGAGCGAATCCTTCTCGGCGTCGCACAGGCGCAGCAGAATCTTGGCCCCGTCCAATCCCCATTCGACGCACGACGCGGCCGTCGGGCCAGAATTAGGGTCGTCTATCTCCCAACTGCTCCCCAAAAGCCCGCCGCGGTTGAAACTGACGATGAGCAGCTTGTCGTCCAGGAAAGCCGGGCCGCCGCTCTTACGCATCAGGTCGTGCAGGAGCAGCAAGTCTTCGAAGATATCCATCGTCGCCAGCAGGCCGTCCACCCCGTCGCACATCATCACGCGCAGGATGCGCGCCATGTACTCGCGGCGGTCCGCCATGCGGAGCGGGTCTTGTCCGACGCGCGTCACGCGCCGCGCGGGGTGGTCCGCCGCCAGGATGTTCAATTTGCCGTTCTTCGTCAGGCGCTCGCGCCGCTTGCGCGCCTTCGCGACTTTCAAAGAGCGCTCGGGGTCGGTCACGCGGATGTCTGTTATTTGGGCCAGAATTTCGGCCGGAAGAAAGTCCCTCGGGTTGAACGTCAAATCTTAAAATCCTCCTCTTTGCTCGATGAAAGCCAGCGCCTCGTCTTCGTAAGGCATGAAATTGGCACAGCCATGGCGCGTGACGACAATCGCGCCGCAGGCGTTGCCCATCCGCGCGGACTTGTGCCAGCCCCAATTCTTCAGATAGCCGTAAAGGAACCCGCCCGCAAAGGCGTCGCCCGCGCCGAGGACGTTTAAGACTTCGACAGGGAAAGTCGCCGCCTCGATCACACGGCCGCCCGCCGGATAAACGAGAGTGCTCTCCGCGCCGCGCTTGACGACCAGAGCTTCGGGCGCTCGCGTCGCGGCGCTCGTCTTTTCGGCCCAATTTTCAAGCCCCGCTTTTTCGACTTCGTCCGCCGTCCCGAGAACCACGTCCGCCGAGGGCAGAAACGAGCGCATCTCTACTTCGTAGGCTCGCAAGTCCGGCCAGAGTTCGGCGCGAAAGTCTAAGTCGAGGACGATTTTTGTCCCGGCGTCGCGCGCACGCCCGGCGGCGAAATGGGTCGCGTCGCGGCTCGGCTGCCGGCTCAGTCCCGTGCCTGTCAGGAGCAGCGCGCGGCTCGACGCGACGGGCGCGAGCCGTACGTCGTCAATCGTCAATTCGAGGTCGGGGCAGTTGTCTCTGTAAGGGACCAGGGAGAAGCGGTCGGGCGGCTCTATGCCCAGCAGGAACGCGCTCGTGCGGCGGCCGACTTTGCGCCTGCTGAACGTCGTGTCAACGCCCTCCTTCTCAAGAAAGTTGAGGACGAAATCCGCGACCAAATCTTCGCCGAGCGGGTTCAGGATGGCCGTGCGCAAGCCCAAACGACGCGCCGCGACGCTGATATTCGTCGGGCAGCCGCCGACGTAGGCCGCGAAACTCTTGATCTCCGTGAACGGCACGCCGACCTCGTTCGCGTAAAGATCAATCGAGCTGCGGCCCACGGCCAGCACGTCAAACTTGCGGCTCTCCATTCGCCCTTCCCCTTCTCTTACGCGGCTGCTTCCTCTTCGAGCGGCTGGCGCGGGTCAATGAAGAGCCACATCACGACGCCGACGGCCAGGAGGGCGGCCGCGACGTAGAAAGGAATGGTCCAAGACCCCCAGGTCTGAAGGATGTAGCCGATGACGATGGGCGCGATGGTGCCGGCGAGGTTGCCGAAAGTATTCGTCGTCCCGGCGACCACGCCCGAGCGGCGGCGGCCTATGTCCATGCAGGTCGCCCAAACGGCCGGGGTCGTCAAGAATTGAAAGAAGAGGGCGGCGGCGATCAGCAGCGCCGCCGTGACGGAGTCGCCCGTGCGCGCGACGAAGACCAGCATCAGCGCGCTCATCGTCAACCCGAACGCCCCGATGCCGCAGCGGGCCAATTTCCTGCGCCCGCTCTTGACCAGCCGGTCAGTCAGCCACCCACCGCACAGGAAAGCCACGCCCCCGGCTATCCAGGGCAGCGCCGCCCAGAAGCCGGCCGCCTCGGGCTTGAAGCCGCGCGCCTTCTGCAAGTAGGTCGGCATCCAGGTGATGTAAAAATAGAGGCTGTAGCCGTAGGCGAAGTACATCGCGCAGAGGAAGAAGATGTTCTTGCTCCTCAGGAAGACGCGCCAGGGGATTTTGTGCGAGTGCTCCTTGACGACGGGCAGCCCCCCGCGAATCAATTTCACTTCCTCGGCGTTGACCGAAGGGTGCTCTTCAGGCTTGTCGCGAAACCACCTGTACCAGATCAGACACCAGATGAAACCGATGGCACCGAATTCGACGAACGCCAGCCGCCAGCCCTGCACGTAGACCAGCCAGAGGACGAGCGGCGGGGTGAGCGCCGCGCCGACGGTGTGTCCGATGCACACGGTTCCCATGGCGCGCCCCCGCTGCGACGCGGGGAACCAGCGCGAAACGGTGGAGGCGCTGTTCGGGATGGCCCCGGCCTCGCCCGCGCCGAACAGCAGGCGCACGACGAGCAGCGAATAGAAGCCGACGGTCGCGCCCGTCAGGATGGTGAAGGCGGACCACCAGAGCACGATTCTGGTGAGCGACTTGCGCGTGCCGAAGCGGTCGCCGTACCAGCCGCTCGGAATCTCGAAGAGCGCGTAGGTGAGAGTGAACGCGCTGAAGATGAAGCCAATCTGAACGTCCGTGAGCCCGAACTCCTGACTGATGTTGGGCATGGCGACCGAGATGCAGAGGCGGTCCAGGTAAGTGATCGCGGCCAGCGCGAAGAGCAGCCCGAGCACTTTGTAGCGCGTCCTGGTCGGGTGGGCGGCGGCCAACACGTCCTGAAAAACGAAGGCGTCGTTTGAAGTTTTACCGACCTGCATAATCGAAGCCCTCTCGCGGCTGACTAAATACAAAATCCAGAGCCGTTCTTTGCGGCTTAAGTTTTTACTTTGCGCCTCCAGCGTGAACGGCTGTTTCTCGCAAAGGCGCAAAGTTAAGACGTAAGGCGCAAAGGGTTGAGTCAATGCGTCGCGGCCCTGGCGCGTAAAGTAAAAATCTGCCTCGGGCGGAGTTGAAAGTTAAGGCCGTCGGCCCCGCCCTGTAAAGTCTGCCCGCACTCCTCGACGGCGTTGCACGCCTCGGCCGAAGCTGTGTCGAGTAGCGGGCTCGCGACGGAGACGCGTGCGGGCGCGCCGCCCAATTCTATAAAGCGCAGGACGGACCCCTTGTCTCCTTCCGCCAGCTTCCAGGTGCTCAGGAAGACGGCGGGGCTGTTGACCTGTAGAAAACTCATTTTTGCTGCGGGCAGCGTGTTCTTGAAAGGGTAAGTCTTGTCCTGCGATTTGACGAGCGTGCGCTCAAGGGGCGTCGTCTCCTCCCAGCCGAGGCGACTGGCCCGCGCATCATCCAGCGCGCCCGCGCTCGTCAGTGCGTAGCGGAACGTGAAGTCGCCCCACTGCGCGGCGACGTAGTTCGTGTTCCAGTAATTGTTCATCACATAGGAGAAGACGACTGATGGTTTTTTCCCGAACTCTTTGGGCCAGGTTCCGCGCACCACGTCGCCGAACGACCAGAGGAAAGAGTCTTTGTTGACGAGCTGGACAGCCACGCCCGGCTCGCTCACCGATACCCAGTTCTGCGAGGAGAACCATTCGAGGCCCGCGCCCGGTATCATGTCACGCGCAGGGTCAACCACGGCGCTCTGGACTTCGTACCTGAAGCGCGGCTCGCGTATGGCGAGCGGGAACGCGAAGTAAGCGGCCTCCTTCCTGTACACCTCATCCTTGCGCACGCGGTTGATGAACTCGATCTTTTTCTCGGCGTCGTGCAGGATGATCTCCGTCGTGACGCGCGGCGTGTTCACGCCTCGGCTCTCAAGACGCGCGACCCACGCGGCGGGCGTCCGCTTGATTGAGATGAGTTTGCCTTCACCCGCGCCGTGAGTCTCAAGGCGCGCAACGGGCGACCACTTGCGGTAGGTCTGAAGTTGATTGGGAAACTCGTCGCCGCCCGTCACGTACACATACTGGTTAAAGCGGAACGGGCTCGAAGCATCCACCAACTCGCGCCCCAGTTGCTTATCATAAATGGCGCGCACCGCGCCGCTCCGCGGGTCGAGCACGACGCGGTAGAAAGAGTTTTCCATCAAGCCGGACGGAGTTGCGTCTGTGGCTTCGGCAGGTTGAGCGATGGGCGAAGGCGCGGCCGGCTTGTCTCTCACGGCGTAGGTTCTGTAACCGACGGCCGGTATGTTTTGTGCCAGAAAGCGTATGCGCTGGTAAGCGGGGTGGTCTTCAAGCACCTCGAACGCGATTATCTTCCCGGTCTCCACGTCCATCAGTTCCCTCGTCTTTTGCAGATCGAACTCGACCCAGCCGTCGCGCTCCCAGTTGAGCGTGTTGAAGACGACGAGCGCGCGCGAGGGCGTCTCAATCTTGCCTGCGATGGCCGTCATCGCGCGCTCCAGCACGTACTCCACGGAGTCGCGCGCCGCCACCGCGCGCAGCCGCTTGTACTGAAGCTCCCGCGTGGAGTCTTCGCTGTGCGGCTCCGTGATGCTGCGGCCCCAGCCCCACGTGTGCTCGTTCATCAGAAAGATGTCGTCCCACATGTCGTCCAGCGCCTTGCGCGAAGGGAGCGTGCGCGTGTCCACCAAGGAGGCCACGGTCGCAAGCTTTTCCGCCGACAGCGCGCGGCGCTCGTTCTCGCGCTCGATGCCTGCGTAGAGCGCGTCCGACGCGATGCCGTCTTCCCAGAACGGCCCGCCGTCGCCGCGTATGACGGGAAGCTCGCCTTTCGCGCGGGCGACGATTCTTTCAAGAGCTTCGCCGAAGCCTGAGAATTTCAGCTCGGGGTAGGCGAACAAATTGTGCCAGTCGCGGACCAGCGCGGACTGCTGCGGGTAGAGCGAGGTATTCTCCCACTGGCTGCCGTAAAGCAGCACGGCGTCCGGCGTGTAGTCCGGGCGCTCGTAGACATTGAGGAAACTCTGAAGACCTTCGTAGCCCGTGGCGACGACCGGGGGCAGGCCGAACTCGCTGCGAATCTGGTGATAGTGGCGCGCGTACCACATGAGCACGCGGCTCCCGTCCGGGCCTTCCCACCAGAAGGGCGAGCGGCGGTGCAGGTCGCCGAGCATCAGCGTGGGGCCGCGGTCGGCGTTGGCCGCGGCCGCGTAATATTTGAGCCCGGCGGCCGCGATGATAGAGGCGTACGACCAGGAGTAGGAGGGTACGTCCGTGATGTTCAGGTAATCCCACGGGCCGCCGTGCTCGCGGTTGAATTTGTGAGAGGCGTAGAAGGAGCGAATCAAAGTCTCGGCCGTCGGGAAACCCGTCAGCATGACGGAGTGCTGCGCAGGCACGAAGAGTTTTTTCTCGCGGACGGCCGCGTAGAATTTCTGTTTCTCGGCTTCCGTACGCCCCTCCAAAAATTGTTGGGCCTGCCAGTAGCCGTCCAGGCTGAACTTGAACTCGGGGTGCTCGCCGCTCATCTCCATCGCCTCGTTGATGACGCGGCTGTGCAGTTCCGCCAGTTTCTGCTGAAAGTCCGAGTAACCCACGTCCAGGTGTTGGTGCGGGGCTAGATAAACGGTCCACTTTCGGGCCGGGCGCAGTCGTTGGGAGAAGTTATAGCTCCGCCCGTTCGCCTTGATATGGACGTTCGCCTTCGTGACGCCGGCGAACTCCGGGACCAAAAACTCAAGACGCTGCTCGCCGAAATCGCGTTCGCTCGACAAGCCTTGCGTGCCGCTCCAACCGGGCGTGTTGAGCGTGACGGAACCTTGCGGGGCGAATTCTTGCCAGCGCACGAGGACTGAAACCACCTCACCGAGCCGGCCGCCCTCCGTGCGCTTGTAGAAGACGGTCGGAGTCGCCTCGGCGCTCAAGATTCCAGTCGTCGTGTGCGCCGACTGTCGCGTGTTGACGAGCGCCAGCGCGTCGTAGGTGAGCGCGGCGTCGTCCGTGATTTCGCCGCCGGGAAGTAATGTCGAGAGCGGGTCCGTGACGGCCGTCAAAGAGATTTCGTTGCGGCCCTGCTTTAGAAAATACGCAGGGACGGGGATGGTCATTGTGCCAATTGCGTATTGCGGCAGGATGGACCCTTCCACGTTTCCCTCTTCGTAGTCTTCGGGCCGCTGGTGAAACCATCCCTTGATGCCCGTTCACGCTCACCTGTATCAGAGGGAGGCGGGGCGTGAGCGTAATCAGGCCCAGTCTCAGCCTGTAGGTTCCGCGCGGCGCGTCCGCGAGGTCGAACTGAATCCTGCGCGCGGCCGTCTCACTTATTCTGCCGGGCGTGACGGCCTGTTGTGTCGCGCCCCAATCTTTCGAGCGGCTTTCGGAAACGACGAACGCCGCCGAGGCCGTGGAAGCGCCGAACTCGGACCACGAATTATTGAAGTCGCCTATCTGCCAGACGGCGCGCTCCTGGGCCAGGGCGCTCGCCGCCAGTATTAATGACAGCACTGCTCCCCTGAGAGCATTCGGACGCATCAATGCCTCTCCCTACCGCCCGCGGCGGCTCAGACATAATGTAGTGGGATTTCAACGTTAAGACTGAAACAGGTTCAGCTATGGCTTCGCACCATACTGCTTATCAGGCGGCGAGGTCAACACCATTATTTTCGGACCAGCCGAGCCGCGACAAATTCTTTACTATGCGAATGCAACGAGACAGCTTTATAATCGCGTGCGTCAATGACTCCGCCAAATTCCGACAAAAGCTTTTGTGGATTTCTGTCTAGTTACTTCTTAACAGGAGCGAACAAGGGATGGTTACGTCTTTAGTCTTGCACGGCCACTTTTATCAGCCGCCGCGCGAGAACCCGTGGACGGGCGAGGTCGAGCGCGAGCCCGGCGCGACACCCTTTCACAATTGGAACGAACGCATTCATCACGAGTGTTACAGAGCCAACGCCGCCGCCCCGGTCTTCGACGACCGCGGCGAGGTCACGTCGGTCGTCAACAACTACGCCAACATCAGTTTTAACTTCGGGCCGACTCTCCTCAACTGGCTCGGCCAACACCACCCGCGGACCTACGCGCAGATCATCAAGTCAGACCGCGACAGCAGCCGCCTTCGGAATGGTCACGGCAACGCCATCGCACAGGGCTACAATCATTCGATTCTACCGCTCTGCACAGAGCGCGACCGCCGCACGCAGGTGCGCTGGGGCGTGATGGATTTCCAGTACCGCTTCGGCCGCGACCCGGAATCCCTGTGGCTGCCGGAGACGGCCGCCAACGACGAGACGCTCGGCACGCTCATCGAAGAGGGCTTGAGGTACGTCATCCTCTCGCCCTACCAGGCGGAGCGCGTCAGGCCCGTCAACAGAAAGAAATGGCACAGCGTAGCCGACGGGACGATAGACACGACCGTTCCCTATCGTTACTTCCACCGCGACCGCTCCGGCCGCTCCATCGCGGTCTTCTTTTACGACGGCCAGATCGCCAAGGCGATTGCCTTCGACCGCATACTCGATTCGAGCAAGGCGCTCGTTGACCGCTTCGAGAGCGCGGCCGCGGGTGGCGACGGAGAGCGGATTATCAACGTGGCGACGGACGGCGAGAGCTACGGCCATCACCACCGCTACGGCGAGCGCTGTCTAGCCTACGCGCTCGAAGTCGAGGCGGTCAGGCGCGGCTTCCGTGTGACGAATTACGGCGAATACCTGGAGCGCCACCCGCCCGAGATGGAGGTAGAGTTAAAGCCAGGGGTCAACGGCGAGGGGACGGCCTGGAGTTGCGCGCACGGCCTGGGGCGCTGGACGCGAGACTGTAGCTGTCACGCGGGAGCGCCCGCCGGCTGGAACCAGACGTGGCGCGCGCCGCTGCGCCACGCGCTCGATTACTTGCGCGACGAGGCCGAGAGACATTTCGAGGAGGATGGCGGCCGTCTCCTGCGCGACCCCTGGGAGGCGCGCGACGCTTACATCGAATTGATAGTGGACCCGCGCCGCTCCCCGGAGCAGTTCCTGCGGCGCTTCAGGACTAGAAGCCTGCGCCAGTCGGAGCAGGACCGCGCGATAGCCTTGCTTGAGCTGCAACGCAGCGCAATGGTGATGTACACGAGCTGCGGCTGGTTCTTCAACGACATTGCCGGACTTGAGGCCGTGCAGGTTCTGAGGTACGCGGGCCGCGTGCTCAACCTGATGGACGACCTGGGCTTCCCTTCCGCCTACCCAGGCTTTCTTGAGCGGCTGGCGGAGGCCAAGAGTAACCAGCCGACGTACGGGACCGGCGCGGACGTTTTCCGGCATCACGTCGAACCGTGCCTCGTTTGAGAAGTGCGATTAGAGGAACAGCACTCAACCCTTTGCGCCTTTAGTTTTTCTTTGTTGCGCCTTTGCGTGAAGCTTTGTTTCTCGCGGAGGCGCAAAGTTAAGACGTAAGACGCAAAGAGTTGAGCTTGGGGAGAGACACTTTTAGCCATGCGCCCTTACTCACAACTCGGCCACGAAGACGCGGAGCGGCTGTTCGCGCTCGTACACCCC
Organism: uncultured Acidobacteriota bacterium; assembly: GCA_963711585.1. Classification (GTDB taxonomy): domain Bacteria; phylum Acidobacteriota; class Blastocatellia; order Pyrinomonadales; family Pyrinomonadaceae; genus QHXM01. The sequence continues at coordinate 1,315,790 of CAVQEU010000009.1, forward strand.
GACCCACACTCGGTTCTCGGCGCGCACCCGGTCGCGGAAGGGCTGGTCGTGCGCGCGCTGCGGCCCGAGGCGGAAAGAATCGAGTTGATTGTTGAAGACGAAAGCCCGCGCGCGATGGCCCGTGTGCATCCGGGAGGAATCTTCGAAGCGCTGCTCGAAAGGCGGACCGAGATTCCGCGCTACGAGCTTCGGACCTTTTACACGGGCGGCAACGTCTTCACGTTGCGCGACCCTTACAGCTTCCCCCCTACGCTCGACAGCATTGACGAACACCTTTTCGGCGAGGGCAAGCACGAGCGCATTTATGACAAGCTCGGCTCACACGTCCGCAACATAAATGGCGTGGACGGAGTCTCGTTCGCCGTCTGGGCTCCGCAGGCCGAGGGCGTGAGCGTCGTCGGGGATTTTAATAACTGGGACGGCCGCCTGCACCAGATGCGTCGTCTTGGGGTCTCCGGCATCTGGGAACTTTTTGTGCCAGACCTCGGGCCGGGCGCAGTCTACAAGTACGAGATTCATCACCGCGGGACGCCGCGCTTTCTGAAGGCCGACCCTTACGCCTTCTACTCCGAAGTCCCGCCCGCCACCTCCTCCATCGTTTATGAATCCGCCTACCAGTTCCAGGACGCGGAGTGGATGGAGCGTAGAGCGTCCGCGGACTTTCTACACCGCCCGCTCTCCATCTACGAGGTCCACCTGGGTTCCTGGCGGCACGTCATCGAAGAAGAAAATCGCCCGCTCACTTACCGCGAGACGGCCGCGGCGCTGGCCGACTACGTGCTGGAAATGAATTTCACTCACGTAGAGTTTCTGCCGCTCAAAGGACACCCATACGGCGGCTCGTGGGGCTATCAGGTCGCCAACTACTACGCGCCGACCGCGCGCTACGGCACGCCCGACGACTTTCGTTTCCTCGTTGACTACCTGCACGGGCGAGGGCTTGGCGTCATCATGGACTGGGTTCCCGCGCACTTCCCGAAGGACGCGTGGGCGCTCGGGCGCTTCGACGGCTCGGCGCTCTACGAACATCTGGACGAGCGCCTGGGCGAGCACCCGGACTGGGGAACTTATATTTACAACTACGGCCGCAACGAGGTGCGCAATTTCCTCACGGCCAATGCGCTTTACTGGATTGACGAGTTCCACATAGACGGGCTGCGCGTGGACGCCGTGGCTTCGATGCTCTACCTGGACTACAGCCGCGCCGACGGTCGGTGGGTCCAGAACCGCTACGGCGGGCGCGAGAATTTGGACGCGATTGAATTCCTGAAAGAGTTGAACGTGGTCGTTCACACGCGCCACCCCGGCGTGATGATGATCGCGGAAGAGTCAACCTCTTGGCCGATGGTCAGCCGGCCCGTAGAGGAAGGCGGCCTCGGCTTCGACTTCAAGTGGAACATGGGCTGGATGCACGATACGCTTCAGTACTTCGCTAAAGACTCGCTCTACCGCCAATACTTTCACAACTGCCTGACCTTCGGCTTCCTCTACGCGTGGAGCGAGAACTTCATCCTGCCGCTCTCGCACGACGAGGTCGTGCACATGAAGGGCTCGATGGTCAACAAGATGCACGGCGCTCGCTCGCAGAAGTTCGGCAACCTGCGCGCGCTCTACGGCTACATGTGGGCGCACCCCGGAAAGAAACTGCTCTTCATGGGCGGCGAGTTGGGCCAGTGGCGTGAGTGGAACAACGAGCAGAGTCTGGACTGGCACCTGCTGGACGAGCCCGAGCATAAGGGGCTGCAACTTTTAATCGCCGATTTGAATCGTCTCTACGCCAAGTTCGAAGAGCTTTCGGAATCGGACGCGGACCCGGCGGGCTTCCAGTGGCTCGAAGCCAACGACGCGCAGGGCAACACGGCCGCGTTCATACGCAAGTCGAAAGCGGGTGAGCACCAGGTCGTCTGCGTTTGCAACTTCTCCCCCATCGTCAGGGACGGATACCGCCTGGGGCTTCCCCTGGCAGGTCAATACAGGCAAATCCTGAACACAGACGCGGCGCGCTACGGCGGCGGCGACGCAGGCGTCGTCGAATTTATCACGGCCGAGCAAGTGCCCTCGCACGGCCAACCCCTCTCGGCCGCGTTGACGCTGCCGCCCCTCTCGACCATCTGGCTCGAAGGGCCGCACGTCGAAGCAACACAAGTAACCGAATGACTCAACCCCTTTGCGTCTTACGTTTTTACTTTGCGCCTTTGCGTGAACAGTTGCTGTTTCGCGCAAAGGCGCAAAGGTAAGACGTAAGACGCAAAGGGTTGAGTCCGGGTTTTACAAAAAGTGGGGGAAGCGAACATGAAAACCGTTGACACCGCGCCTTTCACGGACCAGCGGCCCGGCACGTCTGGCTTGCGCAAGAAGACGCGCGTCTTCATGCAGCCCAACTACCTCGAAAACTTCGTGCAGTCTGTCTTCGACACCGTGCGCGAGGACACGCCCGCCGGGTTTGCCTCCGAGACCCTCGTCGTAGGGGGCGACGGCCGCTACTACAACCGCGCGGCCATACAGACCATCCTGCGCATGGCCGCCGCCAACGGCTTCGGCCGCGTGCTCGTCGGCCGCGACGGGATACTCTCCACGCCCGCCGTCTCCGCCGTCATCCGCCGGCAAAACGCCCTCGGCGGCCTCGTGCTCTCCGCCAGCCACAACCCCGGCGGACGCGACGCGGACTTCGGCATCAAGTACAACACGCGCAACGGCGGCCCCGCGCCCGAAAATCTGACCGCGCGCATCTACGAACGAACGCTCAAGATCACGAGCTACCAAACGCTCGACCACGCGGACGTTGACCTCGAACACGAAGGCAGCCTGCGCCTGGGAGAGACTGAAATCGTCGTCGTCAACCCGCTCGCGGACTACACTGCGGTAATGGAGGAGCTGTTCGACTTCGACGCCTTGCGCGCACTCTTCGCGAGCGGCTTCCGCATGCTGTTCGACGCGATGAGCGCCGTGACCGGACCTTACGCGCGCCACATCCTCGAAGAGCGATTGGGCGCTCAAACTGGCACAGTCATCAACGGCACGCCGCTCGAAGACTTCGGCGGGCATCACCCGGACCCGAACCTCGTGCACGCGGCCGAGCTGGTCGAGAAAATGAGCGGCCCGGACGCGCCCGAGTTGGGCGCGGCGTGCGACGGCGACGGCGACCGCAACCTGATTCTGGGCCGGAATTTTTTCGTCACGCCGGGCGACTCCCTGGCCCTCATCAGCGAGCACGCGCGGGATGCGATTCCCGGTTACCGTCAGGGACTGGCCGGCGTGGCACGCTCGATGCCGACGAGCACGGCGGCCGACCGCGTGGCCGAAGCGCTCGGCGTCCCCTGTTACGAGACGCCCACGGGCTGGAAGTTCTTCGGCAATTTGATGGACGCGGGGCTCTGCACAATCTGCGGCGAAGAGAGTTTTGGCACAGGCTCAAACCACGTCCGCGAGAAGGACGGGCTGTGGGCCGTCCTCTGCTGGCTCTCGATTCTCGCGCGCGTGCGCAAGCCCGTCGAGGAAGTTGTCCGCGAACACTGGCGGCGCTTCGGGCGCAGCTACTATCAGCGGCACGACTACGAAGGGCTTGAGCTGGCGGCGGCGACCGAGATGGTGGACAGCCTGCGCGACAAGCTACAGACACTCCCTGGGACACGAGTTCGCCGGAAGCAAAATCAGACACGCGGACGACTTCAGCTACACGGACCCCGTGGACGGGAGCGTGAGCGCGCGCCAGGGTCTGCGCCTTCTTCTCGAAGACGGCTCGCGCGTCGTCTGCCGCCTCTCCGGCACGGGGACCGAAGGCGCGACGCTGCGCCTCTACGTCGAACGCTACCTGCAAGACGGAGGCGAAGGCGACATAGAGGAAGTGCTCGCCCCTCTGGCGCAGGCGGCCAGGGAGTTGCTTGAGTTGCGCGCGAAATTTGGCACAGACGAGCCAACGATCATTACCTGAAGTCCCCGACAAAACGGGCCAAAAGAGGAAGACACACCGTATGAATCGTCGCCTGTTTCTGAACACCGTCTCTCACGCCGCCGCTGGTTTGTGTCTGGCGAAATTAAGCCCGGCCGCCTACGCCGCCGTGAAGAAAAAGCTGACGAGAATCGGTATGCAGCTCTACATGGTGCGTCGGGAGTTGGAGAAAGATTTCGAGGGCACGCTCAAGCGTGTGGCGAGCTCGGCTATAAGCGAGGTCGAGTTCGCGGGCTATTTCAACCGCGCGCCGAAGGAGGTCAAGACGCTGCTCGACCGCTACCGCCTCACCTCCCCAGCGGGGCACGTCCCGCTTGAGGCGCTTCGCGGCGACTTGAGTCAGATGATAGAAGCGGCCCACGTCATCGGCCACAGGTACATACTGGTCGCGTGGCTCCCGGCCGAAGAGCGCGTGTCGTTGGACGACTACAGGCGGCACGCGGACCTCTTCAACCGCGCCGGGGAAAAGTTAAAGAAGGCGGGCGTCCAGTTCGCCTATCACAATCACGATTTCGAGTTCACGCCTCTGGGCGGGCAGCTCCCTTACGACCTGTTGCTTGAGCGTATGGACCCGGAGCTGGTGAAGTTGGAGTTGGACTTGTACTGGATAGCCAAAGGGGGCGCGGACCCTTTGAAGTATTTCGCGAAACAGCCCGGGCGCTTTCACCTCCTGCACGTCAAGGACATGGACTCGACACCGCAAAGATATTTCACGGAAGTCGGACGCGGCGTGATAGATTTCAAAACCATCTTCGCGCACGCCCGAAAGGCCGGCGTCAAACACTACTTCGTCGAGCAGGACGAGACGCCCGGCTCTCCCTTCGAGAGTCTTAAAATCAGCATGGACTATCTGAAGCGGCTTGAGTTTTGAATTGACCGAAAGTGAGTTAACGAAATTAGTGGCGGTTCTTCGTCCCGGAGGGACAGGCCGAAAATAGCCCAGCAATTTATTGCTGGGGAATAGGCAAGAAAAGATAAGAGTCCCGTAGGGACGGCTGAAGAAAGAGGCTCGATTTTCAGTCGTCCCTACGGGACTCGGTTTAAATTGCGCTCTCTCTTCCCAGCACTGAAGTGCTGGGCTATTATCACGTCGTCCCTGGCGGGACTCTTCAAACAGTAAACAATTTCTTAGAGGTGTCAATGAAGAATCATTGCCGCGTCGCCGCGTGCTTGCTGCTCCTGCTCATTTGCCAACTGCCGGTCCTGTCGCAGTCCCGCTCGCAGCTTCCGCCCTACAAAAATCCCGCGCTCCCGATTGAGAAGCGCGTCGAAGACCTCGTCTCGCGGATGACTCTGGAAGAGAAGGTCTCGCAGATGCTGAACAAGGCCGCGGCCATCGAGCGGCTGGACATTCCCGCTTATGACTGGTGGAACGAGGCGCTGCACGGCGTGGCGCGAGCAGGCACGGCGACCGTCTTCCCGCAGGCCATAGGGCTCGCCGCGACCTGGGATACGGACCTCATGCATCGCGTGGCCGACGTAATCTCGACCGAGGCGCGCGCTAAGTACAACGACTTCGCGCGCAAGGGCGAGCGCGGTCGTTACAAGGGACTCACGTTCTGGTCGCCGAACATCAACATCTTCCGCGACCCGCGCTGGGGGAGAGGCCAGGAGACTTACGGCGAAGACCCTTACCTGACCTCCCTGCTCGGCGTCGCTTTCGTGCGCGGCTTGCAGGGCAACCACCCGCGCTATCTGAAAGTGGTCTCCACGCCCAAGCACTACGCCGTCCACAGCGGGCCGGAGCCGGAGCGGCACAGCTTCGACGCCGTCGCCTCTGAGAGGGACATGCGCGAGACTTACTTGCCGGCGTTTCGCGCAACCGTGGTCGAGGGGCGCGCGGAGGGCGTGATGTGCGCCTACAACCGCACGAACGGCGAGCCGGCCTGTGCCAATAAGCAACTGTACGAGATACTGCGCCGCGAGTGGGGCTTCAAGGGTCACGTCGTCTCCGACTGCGGCGCGATTGAAGACATTTACAAAGGACACCGCTTCGTCAAGACAGAGGCCGAGGCTTCGGCCGTCGCCGTCAAGGCAGGCACTGATTTGACCTGCGGCGGCGAATACAAGTCTCTGGTCAAGGCGGTCAAAGACGGGCTCATCACCGAGGCGGAGATAGACGTGGCGCTCAAGCGTCTGATGCGTACGCGCTTTCGTCTGGGAATGTTCGACCCGCCGGAGATGGTCCCCTTCTCGCGCGTCTCGCTCTCGGAGAACGACTCGCCCGCGCACAGGGCGCTCGCGCTTGCTGCCGCGCGCGAATCAATCGTGCTCTTGAAGAACGCGAACAAGACTTTGCCCCTCGCCAAAGGTTTGAAGACGATTGCCGTCATCGGCCCGAACGCGGACGCGCCCGCAGTACTTCTGGGGAACTACAACGGCACGCCTTCCAGCTCGACCACGCCGCTACAGGGCATCAGGGACAAAGTCTCTCCCGAGACAAGGGTCGTCTACGCGCTCGGCTCAACCTTGACGGGCGAAGAGAGCGCGTCGGGGCCGGTGCGCGAGAAGTTGATCGAGGAGGCCGTCGCCGCGGCGCGGGCTTCGGACGCAGTCGTCATGGTGCTGGGGATCGCGCCCTCGCTCGAAGGCGAGGAGATGAAGGTGGAGGTCAAAGGCTTTCGCGGCGGCGACCGCACGGACCTTTCGCTGCCGGACGCGCAGGAGAATTTATTGAAGGCCGTGCAGGCTACGGGTAAGCCCGTTGTCCTCGTTCTGATGAGCGGCAGCGCACTCGCGGTCAACTGGGCCGACGAAAATGTGCCAGCTATTTTACAGGCGTGGTATCCGGGCGAGGAGGGGGGCCGCGCAATCGCGGACGTGCTCTTCGGAGATTACAACCCCGCGGGCCGCCTGCCCGTCACCTTCTACAAGTCCGCGGACGATCTGCCGCCTTTTGAAGCCTACGGCATGCAGGGCCGCACCTACCGCTACTTCAAGGGCCAGCCGCTCTACCCGTTCGGGCACGGCCTGAGCTACACGAGATTCGTGTATGGCGATTTGAAGACGAGCGCGCGGAGCATCAGGGCCGGCGCGAGCGTGCGGGTCAGTGTAGACGTGCGGAACGCGGGCGAGCGCGCGGGCGACGAGGTCGTGCAACTCTACGTGACGGATGTGGCGGCGTCTGTGCCAGTTCCCGTCAGGTCATTGCAGGGAATCAGCCGCGTCTCGCTCAAGCCCGGAGAGAGGCGGCGCGTCTCGTTCACGCTCGCGCCGTCGCAGATGTCCGTGATTGACGACCAGGGCCGCCGCGTGGTCGAGCCCGGCGAGTTCCTGATTAGCGTCGGCGGCAAGCAGCCCGGCTTCGCGGGGACGGCCGATGCCCCGACGACAGGCGTCGCCACAGGCCGCTTCGTCATCACCGGGAAAACAACCATCATCCCTTAAAGATTCAAGAAACTGAATCACTCAACCCTTTGCGCCTTACGTCTTCTCTTTGCGCCTTTGCGAGAAACTAAAACCGTTCACGCAAAGGCGCAAAGTAAAAACCAAAGGCGCAAAGGGTTGAGTGATTTTTAAGATTTGCTCTTCGCAGGCTTCACCCTGTCGAGAGTAATCAGGAAGACATCGTTCTCTCGCAGACTGAGGTCGCGCGTGAAAGCTCGGCCCGCGTTGATGCGGACGTGCTCGGTTCGGATTGGCCGCCCGTCGGTCTTCGCCGCCAGCTCGCGCACCTGCTCGCGGCTCAGCGCCTGCGGCGAGCCCAGCTTCAGATATTCCGTGTAAACGTCGTTGACGTGATAGCCGACCTGGAAGACTTTCAGCGAATAGCTGCCTGCCGGAAGCCCCTTGAGTGTGACGCGCACCCGCCCGAAATCCTTCGCCGGCAGCTCGCGCTTGTAAAGCACCTGATTGCTCTCTTTCGTTTGCGGGGCGGTGAAGTTCCAGAGCAAGACCTGCGCGCTGTCAGAACTGCGACACGCCCAACTGTCCGCGTCGTCGGACAAGAGTTCTTCGTCGCCCAGTTGGCCCAGAAATTTGTAGGCGTAGAAGGCGGGCTTGCGCAAGCCCTGAAAGTTTAAGAGGCCGAAGCCGCCGTGGAAGGGCGTCGGCACGGGTCCGTTCTCCTCGAAGATGTCCGTGAACGTCCAGTAGGACATGGAGTCCGCGTGGCCCTCCGACCCTTTGAGTTTCGAGAGGATGTACGGGGCGGAGACGTAGGAGTCGTGAACGGGGTCGCGCGCCGAATAGGACGTACTCCACTCGGTGTAATGTAGCGGCAACGTGGGAAGCGCGGAGGATTTGATTTGGGCGCGAACGTCGCGCACGCCGCCCACTATCGCGTTGGGGTCCGTATCCAGGTAAAGCTGCTGCACGCCGTCTTTGTCGAAGCCGATTCCCTTCACGCCGTAGTCGTGCGTCGTGATGAAGTCCAGGGGAACGCGCTCGCGCGCGGCAAACTCGATGGTCTCCTTTATCCAGGCGCGCCCGGCGGTCGCCGGCCCGCCGACGCGGTAATCCGGCGAGACGCTCTTGACGGCGCGCGCCGTCGCCTCGTAGAGCTTGAAATATTCCGCCTGGTCCCCAGACCAGAAGCCGTCCTTCAGGTTCGGCTCGTTCCAGACCTCGAAGTACCAGCGCCTTACTTCGCCCGCGCCGTAGCGATTCGTCCAGTGCGTGACCAGGGCGCGTATCAGTTGTTCCCACTTGCCGTAGTCTTTCGGCGGCGTGATGTTGCCTTCCCACCAGAAGACAGTCTTCTTACCGCTCGCCAGAGCGCGCGGCATGAAGCCGAACTCTACGAAGGGCTTCATGCCACTCGCGAGGATGGCGTCGTAGAGCGCGTCAATGTACTGGAAGTTATAGACGGGTTGGCCGCGCCGGTCTTCGCTGTAAACGCCCAGCTCATCCTGAAGCAGCCCGTGAAAGCGCACGTACTCGAAGCCGCACTCGCGGCGCACGACCGCGAGGTCGCGCTGCCAGTCCGCGCGCAAGCCTTCGGCGGCGCGGCCCGCGCCGACCACGTGCCGGAAGAATTTATCGTGCCGCCCTTTGACCCGCGTGTAATCGGCGGAGATCAATCGGCGCGGCGCGGAAGTCTGTCCCTGTGCGCTCGCGTGGAAGACACACGCCGCAACGACGAGCAAGAGGACGAAGAGACGCAACGCGGAAGGCGCGTCTTTCTTTGCGACTTTGCGCCTTTGCGTGAAACTCTCCTCACGCAAAGGCGCAAAGTCGCAAAGGTGTTGAGTCAAGTCAAGTCTGTGCTTCATTCGTTTTCACCAGGTTAGGCTTGTCGCCATGTATTGTTGGAGGGTCTTCTGCGGTCGCTCGACTCCGGCGGGGAGCGGGCGCTTGGAGAAAGTCTGGAAGTAGAGCAGGCAGGCGTCGCGCCACCAGACGGCGTCGCGCTCCTGTAGGGCCAATTTCTTCGCCACGGCGGCGTGGCGCTCCGCGTCAATCGCGCCCGAGAGGGCGTCCCACTGTCTGCGTGTTCTTCGCACCCAGCCCACGCCGCGCTGGTAGTGCCGGGCCAATTCTTCCCACATCGTCAGCCCGGACTTCATGCGGTGATTCCAGGGCACGTGATGAAACCAGAGCAGGAATTTTTCGGGACAAGAATCCAAGTCTGCGAATCGGTCGCGGACGGGCGGCTGGTATTGCGCGACGGCGTTGCTGCCCGTCGCGGTGCGGTCGAAGCCGAGGCCGCGCTCGTCGGCGCGGTGGTAGTAAACGGGGTTCCAGTCGGGCCGCGGCTCCTTGTCCCACCAGGGCTGCGGCCCGTAGTGGTGGCCCGTCCACATGATGTGATGCAGGCCGAGCGGCGTCATGTAATCAACAACCGCCTCGTGAGATTCAAGCATGAGGCGCGCGATAATTGGCACAGCCTTCGGGTCGCGCGTGAGCGTCATGCGAATCCATTCGTCCGCGATCTGCCTTGACGGCGTGTCCGGGTTCCAGGCGAGGCGGCCGAAGGCGTACCAGTTACTTTGCGCGAAGTGGTGGCCCGTCCAGTTGCGGTCCGAACCTGTGTTGGCGACCCCGGCGATGCCCGTCAATCGCTGACCGTACAGACTGCCGTCGGCCACACGGGTCACGCGTGATCCGGGGCCGCGCGCGTGCGTGTCCGAGTCAAGGAACTCGCGCCACATTTGTGCCAGAAAGACCAGGTGGTTCGAGAAGCCCAGGTACTCCTGCGTGATTTGCAACTCGGGCATGAGTTGGGTGCGCGGCATCGCGCCGAAGAGGGGGTGGAAGGGCTCTCGCGGCTGAAAGTCTATGGGGCCATTTTTGACCTGGAGCAAGACGTTCGGCGCGAAACGCCCGTCGAAGGATTGTAGATTGTCGTAGGCCGCGGCGGCGCGGTCGTAGCCGGGCTTCGGGTCGTAGACGAAAGCGCGCCACATCACGACGCCGCCGTGCGGGGCAACGGCCCCGGCCAGCATGTTCGCGCCGTCGGCGTGGCTGCGGTCGTAGGTGCGCGGCCCCGGTTGCCCCTCGCTGTTGGCCTTGACCAGAAAGCCGCCGAAGTCCGGGATGAGCTTGTAAATCTCGTCCGCCTTCTTCTTCCACCACGCGACGACTTCCGCGTCGAGCGGGTCCGCGGTCTTCAAACCTCCGAGTTCTATCGGGGCCGAGAAGCGCGCGGAGAGATAGACGCGCAACCCGTAAGGGCGGAAGGCGTCCGCGACGGCCGCCGTCTTGCGCAGGTACTCCGTGCTCAGGCTTTGAGCGTTGGCGTTGACGTTGTTGAGCACAGACCCGTTGATGCCGACGGACGCGTTGGCGCGGGCGTAATCTCTGAGGCGCGGGTCAATCCTCTCGGGCAAGGCATCCCAATCCCACAGCGAGCGGCCTGCGTAGCCGCGCTCGATTGTGCCGTCAAGATTGTCCCAGTGGTTGAGCACGCGCAGACGCAGCCTGGGTTTTTGTGCCACGTCGAGCGCGGCGCGTAGTCGAAGAGTTTGCATCAGGCGCAGGAAGTGGAAAGCGCCGTAGAGCGCGCCGACTTCGGTGCTCGAAGCGATGACGGTCGCGCTGCGCGGGCCGAGTTTGACCGTGCGTATGAGGAAGCCTTCGGGGCCGAGCGTCGCGAGTTGGCGGTCCCACTTGAGCCGCGCGACGAGGGGCGAGGTCATTGGCGTGCCGACGACCACCGCGCCGTCGCGGTCAACTTCGGAAGCGTGCGGGATTTTGAAGCCGAGCAGGCCGGCGAACCCGTCCGCGAGTTCCGCCCTGATGGCGTCGAGTGTCGCGGACTTGCCCTGCACGACGATGGAAGTCACGCGCGGACGATAGCCGCGGGCCATCCGTTCGGGAAGCCGCTCGTAGCGCAGCCACAGGCGATAACCGTCCTCCGCTCGCGCGCTCGCGCAGAACAGGACGACGGCCGCGAGGCACGCGCTTATAATTTTGCAGCTTCGACTGCCTGTCCCCGAATTCATCTTCTTACTGTTAAGTTAACGACTAATCTAATAAACGTAAGTCAGATCACCGCTCTCGACCCGCTCAACCAACTTAATGAGTTCTCCTTTATCGTGGTGTGTCATCTCAAGACGGAAGGGTAGTTGTAGTAAACCTCTAGCATCGCTATCAATCCCTCACTGGACATAGACAAAGAATTGCGTAACTGCTCGAAGTCATTATATGACCTCTCATCTGGGTCGAATGCCGAGTGTTAGCCATTTACGCCCCCCGCTCTGACTTTCGGGCAAGAATCTCGTTTACTCGAAATGTCGGTAACTCTTGCACTCTCCGGGTAAGGCTTCTCTATCAGAACCCAACAATCACGATCACCCGCGCTCACTTATTCATCAAGTGGTCTGCGGCCAGGACCAGGAACAGGTAGTCGGTCGTCCCGCCGCCCAGCACGTACTCCGTCTGCTGCCAGAGGAAAGGCCACGTCAACAGCTCCGGGAAGTCCGGCCTGATGAGCGCCGTCCCGGAGGCCGAGCCGCCAGGGATGTAAGACCAGTCGGCGCGGTTGAAGCCGTAAGCGGTCGTGAGCGAGCGAGCGCCGACGCCCGAAGCGAAAGAGGCGGTGTTTGGGCCAGGGTGACAGCCGAGTATGAAGCTCAGGGAGTGGAGCATGTAATCGGCCGGGAAGATGTCCGGGAAAGAGGTGTGCAGGAAGTATTGCTCGACGCCGAAGCGTTGAATGCCCCAGCCCGCGCCCCAGATATCCGGCTCGTAAGGGACGCCGTAAGGCGTCTTCCTCCCGCGCTCGTCAATCCTTGTTCTGTACGCCCTCACGGCCTCGCGGATTGAGTCCCTGTACTTTTGATCGTTCACGAGCGCGAGCGATCTGCCGACGACCCAGCCCGTGCGCTCTATGTTCTTCACAATCTCGTCTCTCGCGCCCGCTAGAAAGTCCGCGTACTTCTTCTCCTTCGTGGCGAGCAGCAACTCGACCGCGGCTTCGACGCGTTGGAGCGAGTTCCCCTCTTTCGTTTTGGCCCAAAGCTCCTCGGCGATTCTCAGGCAGTCTCTGGCGAGCGGGTCGTTGTAACCTTTCAAAGCTCTCGAAGCAGCGGCCAGCCCCGCGGCCACCTGCAACTCGCGGCCGGGGTTCTCCTCCGTGAAGACCCAACGGTCGTCGGGCGAGCCAGGGCTCCCGAACGCAACGCCCACCTGCGGCCGCGTGTCCGTCACAGACACGCCTTCGGCAGCGCCGCGCAGCGGGGCCTGTGACGCCGCGCCGGACGAATGCCTGGGGTCATACCTCTTGTTGTCCGTCACGTTAGCCGTGTCGCCGAGCAGCGTGTATTGCCTGAGCGTAGGCGTGATGATGCCGCGGTAGAGCCGGCCCAGAGACTTGTAGCCGCCGACGATTGAGAGCGCGCCGTGCTCTATCTGCTGCAACACGTCTGCTCGGCCGTCCGGCTGGTGAATCTCCACGACCAGGTTCTGTTGGTCAATCGTCGTGTTGTCGTAATCAACCTTGAAAGCCTCGTAAATGAGCGCCAGACCTTGCAGCGTGTCTGCCTGCGACTCGACGCGTATGTCGTCGTCGCCCGCGTCGTGCCACGCCCCGCGGTCCAAACCTGGCACAGTTTCTCCGCTCTTGTATTTGGTCAGCGTCGTCGGCCCTTGCGCGTAACCGTCTATATGATTGTAGTCGGTCGGGGCCATGCGCGCGTCGTCCAGGTGACACGCACCGTGCCAGACCTTGTAGCGTTCGTTGACGCGCATGTGGCACATCTGCGCGGGCAGGAAATATTCGAGCGTCGGCTGCCAGACGTTGCGTTTGTAAACCCCGGCGCTGATCTGAAAAGGTTCCGTCCTGTAGTCGCCGTATTTGACGACGTACATGCCCGGCTTCTCAACGCGCGTGAAATCGAGTTGATAATATTGATACCTGAGAAACTTGCCCCACGGCTTAGGCTGAGCCTCCAGGACTTTCTCAAAGCCCCCGTTCTCGGAGACGCGCAGGAGCGAGGCCACAGGCTTTCGCTTATCGCTCGGGTCAGTTTCGATGACGGCCACTTTCTGCTGCTTCGGGTGATAGCCCACCTGCGAGACCTGCACGACCGGTTCAGACTTCCAGCCCGCAATGGCGTGCGGCGACACCAGCCACTCGATGGCGCTCACGGTCGCGCCTTTCGGGACTAACGACCTGACGACGAACCAGCCGTTGGTGTGCATGGCCCGCCCGTCAAGCAACTGCAATCGGCCGCCCTTCACGTCCTCTATGATCATGGTCTGCCGCTCGTCGTCAGGAGCGATGGTCAATCTCTTTCCGACGGCCAGCGGGTCTAACTGATATTCGCCCTCATTGTCGAGGCGGCCCGGGCCGTTGGCCTGCCGCGGGAAGATGCCGGACTGATTGTCCGCGTAATAAGACTTCCCGAAGAGGATGCCGGGGAAGAGTTCGAGGTTGAAGCCGACACGGCCGACCCACTCGTCCGGGAGCGGCCGGTCCAGGTCAACGACGATGCGGAAAGACTTTCCCTCGGGCCTGATCTTGACCACGTAGCTGAAATTGAGGTCTGGATAGATGATGGGGTTGAAACCCTTCCGGTTCTTCTCCGGGTCCGGGTATTCCATGCGGACGCTGATCTCCTGCCTCGCACGGTCAACCATGCGCTTGCCGACTTTTGGCACAGGCTGCCACTGGCCCGGCGTCGGCTCCAAACGTAGATCGCCGTTCGTCGCGACGCGCAGCCCGTTCTGAATTATCCCGACGCCGCCCTGATGGCTCTCCGGGTAAAAGTCGTGCGCGAGCATCACGTTGAGGCCGGGCATTTCCAGGTACTCCGATTCGTTGATGCCGAGCGCCTGCGCTTCTTGTTTCCTCTGCGCCTGAGCGATGGGCAGCACCACCTGGCCCAGGACGACGCAGGCGACAAAGAGGAGCGTGAGCTTCATTTTCATCATCTTCATACGCGACTAGTTCGAGCATTCAACAGACGGAGTATCTCAACCCTTTGCGCCTTACGTCTTCGCTTTGCGCCTCCAGCGTGAAACAGCCGTTCTCGCTGGAGGCGCAAAGTAAAAACTAAAGGCGCAAAGAATTGAGTTTAGTTTTCGGCGCGGACAATACAGTTCTCGACAATCAGGTCGTTTGCTGCTAATTTCCTGATTCAATCGACCAAGTTAGATTTCTGTAAAACCGGCAGTCCGGCGCGGGCCGGCAATCGAGCCTACGATGGGGGTTATAAATCGTACTTTGTTGGGAAACCCGGCGAAAGCGTTTCTATTCTTTCCACGCCCCCTTGTCAAGCATTTTCAAAAACAGACTCTCTACACGGAGCGCACGATGAGGAAGCTCGCACTTTTTCTCGCGGTCAGTCTATCAGCCCTGATTCTCTTCTCGACTTCTTCCGCGCAGCAAACTCTCCCGGAGTGGGAAGACCCGCGCGTCTTCGCCGTCAACCGCGAGCCCGCACACGCCACGTTCGTCCCCTACGCGGACGAGGCATCCGCGCGGCGCGGCGCGCTGGCATTCGTGCCGGGCGCGGCTCGCGTCGAAGCCTCGCCCTTCGTGCGCTCGCTCAACGGCATGTGGAAGTTCCACTGGGTGAAGGAGCCATCGAAGCGACCGGCAGACTTTTACAAGCCCGAGTTCGATGTCTCTGCGTGGAAGGAGATTCGTGTGCCGGCCAACTGGGAGTTCGAGGGCTACGGCACGCCCATCTTTCTGAACATCCTCTACCCGTTCAAGCGCGAAGCGCCGAGCGTCATGGGCGAGCCGCCGAAGGACTGGACGACCTACGAGGAGCGCAACCCCGTAGGCTCTTACCGTCGCACCTTCACGGTCCCTGCCGACTGGACCGGCCGCGAGACTTTCCTCGTCCTGCGCGGCGTCAACTCGGCCTGCTACGTTTGGGTCAACGGCCAGAAGGTCGGTTACAGCGAGGACAGCCGGTTGCCAGCAGAGTTCGACGTGACGAAGTACGTCCGGCCGGGCGAGAACACGCTGGCCGTCGAAGTCTATCGCTTCTCGGACGGGAGCTACCTTGAAGACCAGGACTTCTGGCGACTGAGCGGCCTCTTCCGCGACGTGGAAATCGTCTCGCGCGCTCCCCAACACGTCCGCGACTTCTACGCGCGCACGCACCTTGACGCGCAGTACCGCGACGCGCGGCTCGCGCTCAACGTGAAAGTTCGCAACAGTACTGCCTCCGAAGAGCGCGTCTCGCTTGAAGCGAAGTTGTTCGACCAACGTGGCGCGGCCGTCGGCACACCCTTTGTCGCGGAAGGCTCTGCGCCCGCGGGCGGCGAACTCTCGCTCGACCTGGCGCGCGAGGTGACGAACCCGAAAAAATGGTCCGCCGAGGAACCGAACCTCTACACGCTCTTGCTCACGCTCAAGGACGCGCGCGGCCGCGTCCTCGAATCCATCCCGTGGCGGCTTGGCTTCAAGACCTCTGAAATCAAGAACGGGCAGATTCTAGTCAACGGCCGCCCCATACACATCAAGGGCGTCAACCGGCACGAGCACGACCCTGACCTCGGACACGTCACGACGCGCGAGCGCATGATCGAAGACATACTGCTGATGAAGCGGTACAACATCAACGCCGTGCGCACGAGCCACTACCCGAACGACGAGGGTTGGTACGCGCTCTGCGACGAGTACGGCCTCTACGTGCAGGACGAGGCCAACATTGAGTCGCACGGCTACGGCGCTAACGAGAAGCAGCGCATCTCCGACAGCGAAGACTTCACGGAGGCACACGTCGAACGCGTCCGCCGCACAATCGAGCGCGACAAGAATCACGCCAGCATCTTCCTCTTCTCTCTTGGCAACGAGGCGGGATGGGGCCGCAACTTCGAGGCCGCGCGCGCGTGGGTCAAGACCAACTACCCGGAGTTCCCGCTCGTCTACGAGGCCGGCGCGAGCGTCCACAGCGACGCCTTCAACCCGATGTACACGAAGCCGCAGGAGCTCGTCAGCTACTGGCAGCAGAAGGGCGAAGGCAAGCCCTTCTATCTCGTCGAGTACGCGCACGCGCTCGGCAACAGCGTCGGGAACTTGCAGGAGTACTGGGACGTGCTCGAATCCAGGCGCGAGTTTCAGGGCGGCTTCATATGGGACTGGGTTGACCAGACGTTCCGCAAGAAGATGGCCGACGGCCGCGAGATGTGGGCCTACGGCGGCGACTACGGCGACAAGCCGAACGACGGCAACGGCGGCGACGGCCTCATCTTCGCGGACCGCCGCGTGCAGCCCGAACTCTACGAGGTCAAGAAGGTCTACCAGTTCATCAAGGTCGAGCCCGTTGATCTCGAACGCGGCCGCGTCCGCGTGCGCAACAAGTACATCTTCACAGACCTCTCGTTCGTTGAAGGCTCGTGGGAGCTTGCCGAGAACGGGGCGGTCATCGCGCGCGGTAAACTCCCGCGCCTGCGCACGCCCGCAGGGCAAGCGGAGGAAATCGCGCTCGGCCTGCGGCGGCCCGCCATGAAGCCCGGCGCGGAGTATTTTCTCAAGGTGACGTTTGCGCTTGCTGCCGACACTCCCTGGGCGCAGAAGGGACACGTCGTCGCCTGGGATCAGTTCGCTATGCCCGGCGCGGCGCGGCCGCAAACGGCATACGTCCCGAAGGCCGCGGCGGAACTGACGGTCGCGGAGACGGCCGATGGAGTAACACTGAAGGGGCCACACTTCATGGCGAGAATCGGGAAGGCGAGCGGCGCGCTTGAGGCTTACGAGGTTGACGGGTCGCCGCTCATCGCCGGCCCGCTCGTGCCGAACTTCTGGCGCGCGCCGATTGACAACGACCGCGGCAACCAGATGACAAAACGGCTCGGCGTCTGGCGCACGGCCGCGCAGGAGCGCAAAGTCACTAATGTTACGGTCGAGAAGCTTGGGCCAAATTCTGCGCGCGTGACCACGGAGGCGACGCTCCCGGCCGGTAGCTCGAAGACCCGGACCACGTTCACAATCTACGGCGACGGGACAATCGAAGTCGAGAGCGCGCTCACGCCGGGCGGCGACGTTCCCGAGCTGCCGCGCGTCGGGATGCAGGTCGCAAATCCCCGGCGAGTTCCGCACCGTCGAGTGGTACGGGCGCGGGCCGCACGAGACCTACTGGGACCGCAGGACGGGTGCAGCCATCGGCGTGTACAAGTCCACGGTTGACGACCTCTGGACGCCGTACGTCGAGCCGCAGGAGACGGGCAACCGTACGGACGTGCGCTGGGTGACGTTCACGAACGCGTCCGGCGTGGGGCTCCGTGCAACGGGGCTGCCCGAACTCTACTTCAGCGCCTGGCCCTTCCCCATGTCCGAGCTTGAGCGCGCGAAGCACTCGGCCGAGATTCAGATGTCGAAAGATATTACGGTCAACCTCGACTACAGGCAGATGGGCGTCGGCGGCGACGACAGTTGGGGCGCTGAGCCGCACACGGAGTACAGGCTGCCCGCCAACAAAACCTATCAGTACAAGTTTCGGCTCGAACCTGTGCGCGGGCGGACAAGGCGATGAGTCAAGACCTTAGCGTCTTTGCGCCTTTGCGTGAGATTAATTTTTCACGCAAAGGCGCAAAGACGCTAAGAACGCGACGATATTCTGTGTCGCGAATTCGCCTTCTCGGCTATAATTCGTTCACCGCGATTTCCCAACTCTTTCAGGACAGCACGAGAAGTACAGAACCCATAACGCGCTCGCCGGCTTTGTGTCGGGCCGGGCAACTAAGAGAGGCCACATGCGGCTCGGCACTCTGGACATAGTCATTCTCGTCGTCTACTTCGTCGCGATGATCGGCGTCGGCGTCTACGTCACCAGGCAGGCGTCGAAGAATCTGGACTCTTACTTCCTCGGCGGCAAGCGCATGCCCTGGTGGCTCCTGGGAGTCTCGAACGCCTCCGCGATGTGGGACATCACGGGGACAATGTGGTTCGTCTACATCCTCTACGCCTACGGGATGAAGGCGGTCTTCCTGCCCTGGCTCTGGCCCATTTTCAACCAGGTCTTCGAGGCGGTCTACATCTCTAAGTGGACGCGCCGCTCGAACGCGCGCACGGGCGCGGAGTGGATTACGACCCGCTTCGGGACGAGCGGCGGCGCGGAACTGTCGCGCGCCGTCATAGTCCTCTTCGCCCTCATCTCGGTCGTCGGCTTCATCAGCTACGACTTCCAGGGACTCGGTAAGTTCTGCAAGGTCTTTCTGCCCTGGGACCTCTCGCCCAGCACTTACGCCATGATCGTCATGGGCGTTACGTCCGTCTACGTCATACTCGGCGGGATGCTGAGCGTGGTGCTGACGGACTTCGCGCAGTTCATCCTGATGGCTGTTTCCAGCGTCGTCATCGGCGTCATCGCTATGACGCACGTCGGCGCTGGCACGCTCGATTTGGTGACTCCCGACGGCTGGCGCGGCCTCTTCTTCGGCTCCGACATCACGCTCGACTGGCATGGGCTCCTACCGGCGATGAACAACCGCATCGCCGACGATGGCATCGCCCACGCGTTCGGCTTCTTCTTCATGCTGATGGTCTTCAAGGGCATCCTCGTCAGCATGGCAGGCACCGCTCCCAACTACGACATGCAGCGCGTGCTGGCGGCGAAGAACCCGCGCGAGGCGAGTTTGATGAGCAGCATCGTCTCCGTCTGCCTCGTCCCGCGCTGGATCATGATCGGCGGCATCACGCTGCTCGGCCTCGTCTACCTGACGCCGGTCTTTCGCGGGATGGGAGACAACATAGATTTCGAGTTGGTGCTGCCCTACGTCATCAATAACTTCCTCCCGGCGGGGCTGATGGGGCTCCTGCTCGCAGGGCTGCTCTCGGCCTTCATGTCTACTTTCAGCGCGACGGTCAACGCCGGGGCCGCCTACCTCGTCAACGACGTGTACAAGCGATACCTCAACCCGGAGGCGAGCAACAGGACATTGATTCGCGCGAGCTACTTCGGCTCGATGCTGATTCTCGCCGTCGGCATCGGCGTGGGCTTCTGGGTCTCTTCGATTAATCAGATCACGCAGTGGATCGTCTCCGGGCTTTACGGCGGCTACACGGCGGCGAACGTTTTGAAGTGGTACTGGTGGCGGCTCAACGGCCACGGGTACTTCTGGGGCATGCTGGTCGGCATCGTCGCCGCGCTCCTGACGCCCGTCGTCGCGCCCGACGTGCAGCCGCTCTACGCCTTCCCCTTCATCCTGATTCCTTCGGCGATAGCCAGCGTCGTCGGGAGCCTCGTGACCGCGCCCGTGGACGAGGAGACGATCAAGACTTTCTACCGCAACGTGCGGCCGTGGGGATTCTGGAAGCCCGTTTACGAGATGGTCGCGCGGGAAGACCCTGCGATTGAGCCGAACCGCGACGCGGCGCGCGATCTCGTTAACTGCGGCGTCGGAATCATCTGGCAACTGATGCTCGTCGTCATCCCCCTTTACGTCATCTTCCGCGACTGGCGCGCCGCGCTTATCTCGCTCTTAGTGCTGGCCGCGACCACGGCCTTCCTCAAGAAGTTCTGGTACGACCGGCTGGAAAAAGGGGATGGCCGGGCGCAGGGCGCGGGCGAGACGGCGCACCTGACGCCGCCGCAGGTCGCCGAATTGGCACACAATTGAAAAGTTTGAGGGGACAAAACTACCGATGCGAATAAAAGTCTTAATCCTGCTGCTCTGCCTTTTCAGCCTCGACGCTTTCGCCCAAACTGTTGAGTCGCCGGGGGGTCGGCTGTCGCTCTCTTTCGAAGTGAACGGCGACGGAGAGCCCACTTATCAACTCTCTTTCAAAGGCCGCGCCGTCATCAAGAAAAGCAAGCTCGGGCTTGAGCTGAAAGACAAGCCCGCCCTGCTCAAAGGCTTCATGGTGCTGAACTCTGACACTACCGTAACGGACGAGACGTGGGAGCCCGTCTGGGGAGAAGTAAAGCAGATTCGCAACAACTACAGGGAGTTGGTCGTCACACTTCAGCAGGCGGCAAACAACAACCGCAGGCTGATAATCAGGTTCCGCCTCTTTGACGACGGCCTGGGTTTTCGCTACGAATTCCCGGTGCAGAACGACCTCAAATATTTCGTCGTCTCGGAAGAAAGGACAGAGTTTAATCTAACGGGCGATCACAAGACCTTCTGGATTCCGGGCGACTACGACTCGAACGAGTTCGCCTACACCACGACGAAACTCAGCGAGATTGACGCCACGAAGGGCAAAGCCGCCGAGGAGATCAGCGCCAAGTCGTTCATCGCTGACAACGCCGTGCAGACGCCCCTGATGATGAAGTCTGCGGACGGGCTCTACATCAACCTACATGAGGCGGCGCTCGTCAATTATCCCGCCATGAACCTGCTCGTTGACCGTCAGGCGTTCAGGCTCTCTTCCCACCTGGTGCCCGACGCACTCGGCAACAAGGCGTACCTGCAAACGCCTGCCGTCACGCCGTGGCGCACGATTGTTGTGAGCGACAAGGCCGAAGAGATTCTGACTTCAAGGCTCATTCTGAATTTGAACGAGCCTTCCAGGGTCCGCGACGCCGCCGCCTGGGTCAGGCCACAGAAATACGTGGGCATCTGGTGGGAGATGCACGTCAACAAGTCCACCTGGAACTACGCGGACGTGCCTGGAGCCATCAAGTTGGGCGAGACGGATTGGGCCAGTTTGAAGCCCAACGGCAAGCACGGGGCCACGACCGAGAACACGAAGCGATATATAGATTTTGCCGCCCGCCACGGCTTCGACGGCGTGCTCGTAGAGGGCTGGAACGTCGGCTGGGAAGATTGGTTCGGCAACTGGAAAGAGGAAGTCTTCGACTTTGTGACGCCCTACCCTGATTTCGACGTGGACGAACTGCAAAAGTACGCCGCCGGGAAGGGTGTCAAACTCATCATGCACCACGAGACCTCTGCCTCGGCCTCGAACTACGAGCGGAGGATGGACGACGCCTACCGCTTCATGAAAGAGCACGGCTACGACTCTGTGAAGACGGGCTACGTGGGCCGCATCATCCCGCGCGGCGAGCACCACGACGGGCAGTGGATGGTCAACCACTACGTCCGCGTGGCCGAGAAAACGGCCCAGTATAAAATCATGCTCGACGCGCACGAGCCGGTGCGCCTGACGGGCCTGCACCGCACGTACCCGAACTGGCTCGCCGCGGAGGCAGCGCGCGGCAACGAGTTCAACGCGTGGAGTTCCGGCAACCCGCCCGAGCACGAGACTATCTTGCCGTTTACGCGCCTGATGGGCGGGCCGATGGATTACACGCCGGGGATTTTTCAGATCAAGCTGAGCTACTACGACCCGGCCAAGAAGGAGCAGGTGCACACGACCCTGGCGAAGCAGTTGGCCCTCTACGTCACTTTGTACAGCCCGCTACAGATGGCCGCGGACTTGCCCGAGAACTACGAGCGGTTCATGGACGCGTTTCAGTTCATCAAGGACGTGGCCGTTGATTGGGACGACACGAAGATTCTTGAAGCGGAGCCGGGCGATTACCTCACCATCGCGCGCAAGGCCAAAGGTAAAGACGAATGGTACGTCGGTGCTATCACGGACGAGAGAGCGCGCACCGCGAACATCGCTCTGGCTCATCTCCCACAGAAGCGCTGGTACGTGGCGACCATTTACGCGGACGCGGACAACGCCGACTGGCAAACCAACCCGATGGCCTACAAGATTCAGAGCTTCCTCGTCAACAACGAGACACTACTTAAGATCGCCCTCGCCAACGGCGGCGGCGCTGCCATTCGCCTCAAGCCGGCGTCCGCCGAGGACATGAAGAAATGGAAACCCTATAAAAACTAAAGGGCGAGGGGCGGTTGACGGCCCCGTGCGTGGGACGAATTTGTTTTCTGACGCGAAGAGTTAAGAGGTATAATTCGCCCGGCCGCGGGGCTTAAAGGCCAGCGGCGAAACCCACCGACGGAGAGTCTCCAATGAAACGTGCAGCGATTCTTTGTGCCATTTTGTGTGCCTTAATATTAACGGCCCTGCTCGCGACCGGCCCGAGGCAGATTGCGCGCGCCGGCTACCAGGGCGGCGGCGGCGATGCCCACGTGTACGCAGATTTCGAGACGGTGCAGGACAACAGGCCGGTCAGTAAGCACGGCGGGTGGATGCAGTTGATCTCTTACGAGGAGACGACCAAGAGTAAGTTCAAAGGGCTGGCGAACATCTCGCCGGCCGCCCCGGAATTGGTCCGGCTCAAGAAGGACGACCCGAACAGGGCCGCCACCTTCGACTATGAGTTGTACTCCCCGAACCAGTACGCGGGCGTCGGTCTGGAAGTGCACGGCCAGCCGGACAAGGACGGGAAGCCGATCGCGGACGACCTCAGCGCTTACAAGTATCTCTCCATGGAAGTCTACGCTACGGGCGTGCCCAGGCTGAGGGTCGAGCTCATCAGCCGCGGCCAGGGCATCGGCCTGTCGAGCGGGTTCCCGCAAGCCGCCTTCAAACTCAAGCCGGGACTCAACACCTACAAGATTCCGCTCAACACATTCTCCCAGCCCTCCTGGGTGGACACGAAAGTCCAGACCAAGGACGTGCTCAAAAAGCTGACGGCGATTAACCTCTCCGCGTTCTGCGACGGCGGCTGCACGCCGGTCCAGGGCACGGTCGTCGTGGACAACATCACCTTCGAGAAGTAGGCCGCCTACGGAGCCCTGCGGCGGCGCGACGCGAGCGAGTTCCGCACGGCCCAGTAGGCGGGCTTGGGCGCGTAAGCCCGGTCGAAGAGGAGCGGGGCCGCCTGCTTGCCCTTGGTGTGTTGTGGAATCCAGGTGTACTTGTCTGTAAAGCCCCAGGTCATGAAGGCCGTGCAGCGCGGCTGCTCGAAGCAGGCGGCCGCGATGAGGCGATAGATTTCGGCCTGCTTCTCCAAATCCGACTCGTCTAAGAGTCGGCCTTCGGCGTCAACGTTCAGAGCCACGTCCATCTCCGTGATGTGCACCTGTAGGCCGAGCGCGGCGAGGCGCGCGATGTTGGCCCTGATGGACTCGAACTCTTTGGGGTCAAGTTTGAAGATGTGCGCCTGAATGCCGACGCCGTCAATGGGGACGCCGCGCCGCTTGAAGTCTTTGACCATCTCGTAGACGGCGTCCGACTTCGCATTAATCGCCTCCGTGTCGTAGTCGTTGTAAAAAAGGAGCGCCTTCGGGTCGGCCGCGCGCGCCCATCTGAACGCCTGCTCGATGTAGGCCGTCCCCTTTCCCTTGAAGCCTATGCCGGGGCCGTCGTACCAGACAGAGGGCTCGATTGTCCCGTCGGCCAGGAAGGACTCGTTGACCACGTCCCACGCGAAGACTTTTCCGGCGTAGTGCTTCATCACCTTCGTGATGTGCTCACGGAGCATCGTGTTCAACTGCTCGGGCGTGAAGTTCCCTTTCAAGAGCCATGCCGGGTTGTACTCGGACCAGAGCAGCGTGTGCCCGCGGACCTTCATCCTGTGCGCGCGCGCGAAGGCGACCACCTTGTCGGCGGGGCCGAAGTTGAACGTCGCCTGGTTCGGGCGAATCGTGCCCCACTTCATCACGTTCTCGGCCTCGATCATGTTGAACTCGCGCGCGAGCGTCGCAATGTACTCGGCCTCGTTGAATCTTCTGGGGTCAACCGCCGCCCCGACCAGCACGCCCGCCCTGTCCGCCTCGCGCCTGAGCGTCTGCGCCGAAGCCTGCACACACGCGACCGCCTGAAGCAAAGTTAAAAGCAGAGCGAGGGTCAAGCGCCCGCGCGATTGTTCTCTTCTCCGGGGAGTCTTATTTTTCATCGTCTCTCAGTTCTCGAACGGCTCGCCCGCGCGCGCGGTCCTGATGCGGTGGTCCGTGAATTTGAAATGAGTGCCGGGCACGTCCACCTTCGGCATGTGACACGAGGCGCACTCGCTCTGTTTCACAGGGCAGGGCTTGCCGCCTCGCCCGTCCGCCTCTTCCGCTTTGGCGACTTGCGCGGACTTCAAACTCTCGCCCGAGCGGTGGCAGGCGAGACACTTCTCGTCGTAATGGGCCGCGTCCTCGACCAGGTGCGAGTGAGGGTTGTGACAGGCCGTGCAACTGAGGCGCGGGTCGTCCGGGTCGTGGCCGCTGCTGGTGAAGAGTCTGTAAGGCTGGAAGCGCACGCTGACGATTCCGTTCAGCGGCTTACTCGTCATCACCTGCTCGGCCGAGCGGTGGCACGAGCCGCAGAACTCCTGCGACAACTCGTCCGGCGTCATCCCACCCGGATTGAAGATGCGCTTGTTCTTCAAATCCTTCGCCTCCATCGCCACGACGTGCTCGGCCCCGGGTCCGTGACACGCCTCGCAGGTCACGCCCGGCGTCATGCGTTCCAACTGCAACTCAAGGCCGTTGGTCGGCGCCGTCGTGTGGCAGGTGAAACACTCGCGCGCCTCGTTCGTGCTGAGGGCGCGGCCCAACGCGTCTTCGAGCGAGGCGGGTCGGCTGAGCTGGTAGCCCATCGTCCAGTCGAGCCCGTCAATCTCTTTGTAGAAGCTGACGCGAGTTTCCCAGAGGGCGTTGTTGCGCCTGAGTATGTAGGTCTGCCCGGCCTTGCCCTGACCGAAGGAGTAGAGGATCGGCTCGGTGATGGTGTTGGTCCCGTCCGTCACTGTGTAGAAACTCTGAGCCCCGCGCCTGACGATCTCATACTGGTAGGGGCCGCTGCGGAAGGTCAGGCGCTGGCGGGCGCGTAAGACATCGCTCGTCTCGGCCGGCTGCGCCGCCCTGCCCATGGCGGTCGCGTGCTGCGTCGCGGACTCTTCCGTGTGACACTTGGCACACGCCTGCGGCCCCGTGTATTTCGCGTCCCGCTTGTTCGGACGCCACGTGACCACGGCCGGGCCGCCGCCCATCATCTGCCCCTCCTGCGCCGTCGAGTTAAGCCACGCGCCGAGCAAGACCGCGACTCCGAAGAGCCCCAGGACGGACAGCCTCACTGCGGTCTTTCCAATACGGTTGCTCATCAAAACCAAAGCTCAACTCTTTGCGTCTTACGTCTTAACTTTGCGCCTCCAGCGAGAAACAAAGCTTCACGCAAAGACGCAAAGTAAAAACCAAAGGCGCAAAGGGGTTGAGTGAATCGGACGCTTGCGTTTAGAAACGTGCTGTTACTTCCCTTTTAAGGTTGGGGCGTCGCGTCCGCGCCGGGCGCGTCGTCGGGCAGGGCGCTCGCGCCTGCGCTCGCCTCGTTCTGCGCCTGCTTGCTCAGCCGCGTGAACGTCTCGCGCGCGCGGTCGGCGTCTTCCTTACGCTTCATGCGCGTGTAGGCGCGCGCCAGCGCGAAATATATTTTCGCCTCGGTGGGGACCATCTGCGCCGCGATCTCTAATTCCTGTATGGCGCGCTGATTCTGGTTCGCTTCGAGCAGCAGCCGCCCGAAGAGGTAGCGTGCGAGCGGCAGGCGCGGGGCCTGCTTGGCGGCCTCCTCGGCGTAGGGCAGTCCGCTCTCGATCTCTTTGTGCAGCAGCTTGATGTTGGCGATCTGGCAGCGGGCCAGGACGTGTTTGGGCCAGTTCTCAAGCTCGCGCAGGAATGCCGCGAGCGCACCTTCCTCGTCGCGGTTCATCAGGAGAAACTTCCCGTAGGCGTACTGCACGTTCGGCACTTTCGCGTAGTCGCGCGCCAGCACGTCGTACTCGCGGTGCGCGTCCGACATGTTCTTCTGGGCCGCGAAGTGCTCGGCGAGCCCTGCGCGGCGTATCAGGTCGCGGTCGCGGTAGTTGATGTCCACCTGCCTGGGGGCCATCCCCAGCCTCAGCGCCGCGAGACCGTGCGCGATGATTAAGTCCTCGCTCTTCAGCCCCTCGTAGCTCAGCGTGCCGAGCGTCTGCTGTGCCTTCTCAAACTCGCCCTTGAGGATGGATAGGACGCCTTCGTGGTAGCGCATGACGCGCGTCAATTCCTGGTTGTCGCCGAGGCCGAGCGTGCGGCCCTGCTGTATGTGTATGAGCGCTTCGTCGTAGAGCGCGAGCCGGAATTCGCAGAGGCCGAGCATGGCCCAGGCCGCGCCGGCCTTGGGCTGCAACCGCGCCGCCTCGCGGAAACCTTTCGCCGCCTCCGCGTAGTTGTCGCGGTCGTAGTGAATCGTCGCCAAGTACCACCAGCCCTCGGCCCAGTCGGGCTTGATGGCGAGCGCCTTTTTGTAAGCGGCGATGGCGTCGTCGAGCCTGTCGCCCTCGCGGGCCACGCTCGCCTCGGCCGCGAGCAGATCAAAATTCCCCTGAGGGGTATTTTGAGGCGTCTGCGCCGGCTGTTGCTGTTGTTGTTGCTGTCCGCGGGCGCGCGGCGAACGGCGGCGCTGGCCCAAAACGTCCTGGGCGGGAAACATCACGAGCAGCGCGAGCAGCCACACGATGGCGCGCGCGGCCGACGGATGAGTCAAGCGAGTTTCTTTCATTGATTCAAACACAGTTCTTTTACTTCGCCCCGTTCGGCGCGGCCTTAATGCCTTCGCCCTCGACCACCTTGACGTACTTGTTAATCGGCAGGTTCGAGAGCTTGTCAACTTTACCACTAGGCCAGCGAATCTCCACGCTGTCAATTTTGGCGGCGCGACCCACGCCGAGGATTTCGCGCGGGTCGTGCGACGCGAGATAACTCCCGCCGCTCGTCTTCAGGCGCGTCTGCTTGACGGCCCCTGCCTGCCAGGTGATGACCGCGCCGACCGCGCCGGGGTTGCTCTTCGTGGCGACGAGTTGCAGGCCGAGCCAGTTGTTGCGGCTCCCGCCGTCGTTGCGGAGCAGGGCGGGAGCCTCGCCGTTGTTGGAGATGAGCAGGTCCACGTCCCCGTCGTTGTCGTAGTCGCCGACCGCCAGCCCGCGCGCGGGGTAACTCTTACTGAAGGGCGCGCCCGACTGCGCGCTCACGTCCTTGTACGTGCCGCCTTCGTTCTCGAACATCAGGAGCGGCTCTTTGTACTTGACGCGCATGGTCAGGGTTTCGACCATGTCGTCCGGGTGGCCGTTGGCGAGAAACAAGTCCTGGTCGCCGTCGTTGTCGTAGTCGAAAAACTTCAATCCCCAGCCGCTCAGCAGCCGCGTGGCGGGTGCGATCTCGCCGGGCTCGTCCAGAAAAGTCAGGTCCTTCTGGTTGCGGTAGAGGCTGAACAACTCCTGGTCTATGTTCGCCACGAAGAGGTCTTGCCAGCCGTCGTTGTCGAAGTCGCCCGCGTCAACGCCCATGCCCGAGCGGGGGCTCCCTGCGTCGCTGTAAGCCACGCCCGCCGCCAGGCCAACCTCCTCGAACTTGCCTCCGCCGCGGTTGACGAACAGGAAGTTGGGCATCGTGTCGTTGGCGACGAAGAGGTCCGAGAGCCCGTCGTTATTAACGTCGGTGGCGACCGCGCCGAATGACTTGCCGGGCGAGCCGGCGATGCCCGACTCCTTGCTCATGTCCGCGAACGTCCCGTCGCCGTTGTTGCGGTAGAGGCGGCTCGGCTGCGGCTTGAAGATGCGCGGGATGCAGTAGAACTTGCGGCCCAGCCGGTTGTTGCCGCAGCTCATCTCCTTGTTGTAGAGGACGAAGCTTGAGACGAACAGGTCCAGTTTGCCGTCACGGTCGAAGTCGAACCAGGTCGCGCACGTTGACCAGCCGGGCGAGGCGACGCCCGCCTTGTCCGTCACGTCACGGAACGTGCCGTCACCATTGTTGCGGTAGAGGATGTTGCGACCGTAGGAGGTGACGTAAAGGTCTTGCCAGCCGTCGTTGTCGAAGTCGCCCGCGGCCGCGCCCATCCCGAAGGTGTTACCCGCGACGCCCGCCTTGTCCGTCACGTCGCGGAACGTGCCGTCGCCGTTGTTGCGGTAGAGCGCGTTCTTCAGGGGCTGCTTCGGAGAGTAGAAGTCGGACGGCCCGCTGTTGACGAGGTAGATGTCCATCCAGCCGTCGTTGTCGTAGTCGAAGAAGACGCAACCCGCCCCGACCGTCTCCGGCAGGTAGCGCTCCGGCGACATCGCGTTGCTGTGCACCCAGGTGATGCCGCTCTCCCGGCTTGCGACTTCCGTAAAAGTGGCGGGCGCGGCCGGCGCGGGCGCGCAGGCCAACAGGGCGTAGAGAGCGAGGGTAAGAATTCTGCGGACCACTGACGAATTACCTTTCGGCTCGGACGAATTAATTTCCAGGCGCGCGCAGACCCGGCGGCGCTATCGTTCGGGCTGCGCCGACTGAGAACGCTCGGCCTGCGGCGCGGGCTCCGGCGGCGGCTGCGCCTTCGGGTGGCGCTCCTGGTAGAGCCTCTGCTCCTGCGCGTTGAGCCTGTCTATTTCGGCCCGCGTGCGCTCAAAGTCGGCCGTGCGGTTCAGCTTGGTGTAGAGCCGCGCCAGCAGCACGAACGCGGGTATCAGTTGCGGGTCTTGTTTGACGACGCGTTCGAGCAGGCCCACGGCCTCCTCCGTGGAGCCCTTGTCCTGTACGACCTGGGCCAGTCGGAAGAGCGCGACGGTGTCGTCGGGCCTCAACTCAAGCGCACGCTTGAGGAGCGCGTGCGCCTCGTCCACCCGCCCCTGCTCTTGGTAGAGCCAGCCGAGGTTGAGGTTCGCGCTGAAGTCGCGCGGGTTGATTTCAAGCTCGGCCTTGAACTCGCGGGCCGCCTGCTCGCGGTCGTGCGCCGACACGTAGGCTTTCCCGAGCGTGGAATGAACCGCGGGCGCGCGCGGGTTAAGCTCCGCTGCTCGCGTCAGCTCCTTGATGGCCTCGGGGAACTGTTTGGTCGCCAGGTAATAGGAGCCTACAACGAGGTGCGCCTCGGTCGTGTCCAGCGGGCGGAAGACTTTGTCAACCAACTGCTGCGCCTTGTCCAGCTCTTTGAGTTCGATGTAGGCCAGCGCGAGCGTGTAGGCCGCGCCGACGTTGTCTGGCTGAGAATTGTAGACCGCTTCGAGTTCGGCGACGGCTTCCGGCATCTTCCCCATTTGAAAACGGGAGAGGCCGAGCAGCAGGCGCGCGTGATGGTTCGCGGGCTGCTCGGAGACGACCTCCGCGGCCTCGCGCTCGGCCCGCTCGAACTCTTCCGTCTTGTAGTAGGCGAGTCCCAGATTCAGCCTGACGCCGGGCTGCTTCGGGTTGACGGCGAGCGCTTCTTTGTAGCGCGGGATGGCCTCGCCGAATTTACCTTGCTGGGCCAGGACGACGGCGAGTCCCGACAGGGCTTCGGCGCGCTGCGGGCTCGCGCGCAACTCCGCTTCGTAGGCCGCGCGCGCGCCCTCCAGATCGCCTTTCGCCTGTAGCTCAACGCCCGTCGGCATCGGTGTCGGCGTCGGCATCGGGGTCGGCGTCGGTGTGCTGCGCGACATCGTGACGGCGGTCGCTTCGCCCGCGGGCTGCGTGCGGCGGCTCTCGGCCGTAGGCTCTCGGTCCTGTTGCTCCTGGTTGAGCCTTTGGATGATGACGCGCTCGCGCTCGGCGTCCGCGGGGCGGTTGAGCTTGTGGTAAAGCCGCGCGAGCAGCACGTGGGCCGCTGTAAAGTTCGGGGTCCGCTTGACCACTCTTTCGAGCAGCGTAGCCGCCTCCTCGGTGCTGCCTTTGGTCTGTGCCAATTGCGCCAGTTGATAGAGCGGCGCGGGGTCGTCCGGCCTGAGGTCGAGCGCCCTCTTTAAAAGGACTGAAGCCTCGTCGAGCCGCCCGTCCTCGCGCTGAATCCAGCCGAGCCGGACGTTGGCGTTAAAGTCGCGCGGGTTAACCTCAAGCTCCGCCGCGAACTCAAGGGCCGCCTGGTCGCGGTTGCCGGAAAAGAGGTACGCGTTCCCCAACTGCGAGTGGAGCGTCGGCAGGCGCGGGTTGAGCTGGCTCGCCGCCTGTAATTCTTCGATGGCCTTCGGGAAATTTTTCAGGGCGAGGTGAAACGAGCCGACGATGAGGTGTGCCTCGGCCGAATCAATCCGGCTGAAGACCGTGCTGACCAGAGGCTCGGCCTTGTCCGGCTGGTTCATGCTGATGTAGGCCGTGCCAAGGGCGTATGCGACGGCGACGTTGTCGGGCTGGGCACTGTAGACCGCTTCGAGTTCGGCCGCAGCTTCGGGCAATTTGTTCAACTGGAAGTAGGAGACGCCGAGCAGCGAGCGCGCCTGGTAGTTCGCGGGCTGCGCCGCGACGACCTGGGCCAGTTCCCGCGCGGACTGCTCGAAATCTTCGGTCTTGAAGTAGGCCAGCCCCAGATTCAACCTGGTCTCGTGCAGCTTCGGGTCGGCGGCGAGCGCCTGTTTGTAGTACTTGACGGCCTCGCCGATTTGGCCCAGCCGCGCGAAGACGACGCCGAGGTTGGAGAGCGCGTCGGCGCGGTTGGGGACGGCGCGCAAGCTGGCCTGGTAAGCCTCGCGCGCGCCCTGTAGGTCGCCCTTCTGTTGCAGCTCGACCCCGCGCGCGAAGTCCGTCTCCGACTGCCGCACGGCGGCCCCGTCCTGCGCGGGCGCGAGTGCCAGCATGAAAGCTAAAGACAGACTTATCCACATAGGAAACTCTGATTGATGAGTTGCGATGCCTGGGATTTTACCTGTGCGCTTTGCGGGGAGACATCCACATCTCGAAAGTAATAACCTTCAACGCCCGCGCGGGCCGGAGACTGGCCCGGAAGTGCGAAGCCGGCGTGTAAATCCCGTCTGACGGCGACGACGCCGCTCATTATAGCCCAACAATTCCGGCGCAACAATTTGCCGCCGCACGCCTTCAGGGCGACGGTGCGAGCGCGCGCCACTGAGCCTCTATCGCCTTCAACTGCGCTGCGTCCTGGGCCGCCGGGTTGGCCTCCAAGTACTTACGCAACTCGTCGGCGGCCTCCCTGTAAAGTCGCTCGCGCGCGAAAAGCTTGCCCAGGTAAATGTGCGCCCTCATCGCCTGCGGGACGTTAAAGCTCAGCGCCTTAATCAGCGAGACGCGGGCCGCGTCGCGGCGGTCCAATTCCAGGTAAGCGATGCCGAGCAGCAGGTGTGTGTTGGGGTTGGCCGGCTGGGCCGTGACGGCCCTTTCGAGATGATTCGCCGCCTCGGCAAACTCACGGTTCTCAAGCTTACAGTAGCCGGCCCCGCGCAGGGCGGGCGCGTAGCGCGGGTTAATTTCCAGGGCACGCCCGAAGTCGCGCGC
Organism: uncultured Acidobacteriota bacterium; assembly: GCA_963711585.1. Lineage (GTDB taxonomy): Bacteria > Acidobacteriota > Blastocatellia > Pyrinomonadales > Pyrinomonadaceae > QHXM01. Next base: position 1,347,141 of record CAVQEU010000009.1, read on the forward strand.
GGCCTCCGCGAGCTTGCGCTGGAAAACCCTCAGGTCGCCGCGCTCGGCCAGAGCCTGAAAGTATTCGGGATAAAACTCGACGGCGCGGTCGAAGCTTTGCAGGGCCTTATCCGTCGCGTTCTCCTTTCTGAATTTGAGCCCCTCTTTGAACGCCTTGCGCGCCTCCTTCGGCACCTTCTGGTCCGCCTCCGCGACGCTAATCACGTCCGGCTTCGGCTGGCCGGGAGTGTTGACCTCGCTGCGGAGCGTGAGATTGACGTTCAGGTTGTCGGTCGCGGTGCGGTTGGTGTCAGTCTCGACGCGGTCGGAAATCAGCTTTGGGTCGGTCATGCTGCGGGCGCTCAGGACGTAGCCGCCTTCCTGTACGTCCTGGAACTCGAACCGGCCGTGTTCGGTGGTGTAGGTCTGAAGGGGGACGCCGTCCCTATTCGTCAGCGTCACGAGCACGCGGCTCGCGGGCGCTCCCTCGGGCAGAGAGACCTGCCCCTGGACGGTGACGATCCTGGTAGGTTTCGGGAGCCGCGGCAGTTCCTTGACCTGAGCGCGCACGCCGCCGGCGGCCGCACACAGAAGGAGCACGACCACAAGGCCCGGCCGGATGAGACGGGGTTCAAATCGGAGACGCGCCGCCATCATCAACACCTCCCCCGAAGATGAAAGTTATACGCAGAAGTTACAGGAACTCCCGCCGATTTTCAAAGAAATAATTCTAAAGCGAAACAAGAGCGCCGGACAAAACACTTCTGGTGCGGCGGGGAAACTTTCCCCGCCGCACCAGAGTCTTGACCGAGCCGCAACCAGACTGGCTTTAGAAGTAGAACTTCAAAGCTACCTCGATGCGCCGGTGGCCGTGCTTGTTGACGATGCGGCCGAAGCTGTTCGTCGAATTCGGGTCAATGATGAAGCCCTGGGTCGGGTCGCACAACGTGCTGTCGGCCGCGATCTGGCCCGTCCCCGTCGGCGTCCCCACCGGGACCCTGAAGCAGGTGCCGGTCGCCGGGTTGGGCCGGTTCAGCGTGTTGATCGCCAGACTCTGACCGTTGAGCCCCGCGATGTCGCCCAGGTCTGAATTGGCGAACGCCTGGTTGAAGACGTTGAAGAGCCCGAGCCTGAATTGCAGGTTCTTGGTCTCCGTAAACTTGAAGTTCTTGAAGAACGTCATGTCGAAATTACTGGTCGTCGGAGAACGCAGGTAGAACGGCGACTGGAACGGCCCGCTCGTCCCGAAGCCAGGTATCTCGAAGGCACCAATGTCCAGGTACGTGCCGTTGAGGTCCGTGTTTCCGGTGGACGCATTACGCGTGACTATCGGCGCGATGCCTGAAGCGGCGGGCGAGTTCCCGCCGGCCACACCGTTGTTGCCGAAGAAGGCGAACAAAACGCTGTTGCCGGTAATCGCGCCGGTGAACCTGACGCGAATCGGCCTGCCGCTTTGCAGCGTCGTGATGCCAGACATCTGCCAGCCGTTGAGCGCTCCCTTTGTGAACCAGTTCCTGAACCCGCCGCGTGCGAGGTCCGGGAAGTGGTAGTTGTAAGAGAGATTGAAAATGTGCGTCCTGTCGTAAGGCAGGATGCCGTAGTTGCGCCCGCGCGTATCGACCGGGTCAACGATCTGGTCGCCATCCGACTCGGCGACGGCGGTCGTGCCGAGCGCCTTGGAGAAGGTGTAGGTCAGGAAGTACTGCAGGCGACTTCCGAACTGTCGGTTCAGCGTGAGCTGCATCGAGTGATAGTTCGAGGTCCCGTCGAAGGACTGGACCTGGACGCCGCCGCCGTTGCCCGCGTAGGCCGGGAAGGGCAGCAACTGCGCCAGGGCCGCCGGGTTGTTGCCGACCGCTGCGCGGTGCACGGGGTTCGACAGGTCGGCGCAGTTGGGTCCGTTCGGGCAGTCGTTACCGAACGTGCCGGAAGTCATCGGAGTCAGGATGAAGTTGATGCCCTTCTTCTGCGGCAGGTGACGGCCAAAGGTCCCGACGTAGGCGACCTCAAGCACGTTCTGCCAGGGCAGACGCCTCGCTATTGATAGGCTGGCCGTGGTGATTCGCGGGATGACGTTGTTGAAACGATCCTGCGTCGTGAAGCCGCCGGGGCAGTTGCCTGCGACGCGGCAGTTCACGCCCGGAGCCTGCGTGACCGGGCTGAAGCTGGCGAGGTTGTCGAGACTGATGTTGTTATTGGGCGCGCCCCAACTGTCCGCGTGCACGTTCAAGACGTTCGGCGGCAGACCCTGAATGGTGTACTGGAAGTTGCCCTGGACGCGGTTGTAGAAGACGCCCGCGCCGCCGCGCACCACCGTGCTGCTGTCGCCGAAAACGTCCCACGCAATGTTGAGGCGCGGGGCGAACTTCACACCGGGGCTGCCATCGTAGACGCCCGGAGGTATCTCGCCACGGCTCTCCAAGAGGAACCCGTTCGGCCTGCTCAGGTCGGGCTGCCCGTTAGCGCCAAGCAGGTACGGCCCCTGCGTGCGGTCGTAGGCGGCCGGGTCGAACACGGAACCCAGGCCCGTCTGCTCGACGTTGTTACCGAAGTGGGAGATGCGCACGCCGAATTCGAGCGTCAGGTTCGGCCGGACCTTCCAACTGTCCTGCCCGTAGCCCTCCACGTTCCAGAACTTGAAGCGGCCGACGGGAACGTTCGTGCTCTGGTCGAAGCCGTTGATGCGGCCGGTGTAGAGGTTGGCGAAGGCGTTGCCCGTGGAGCGGCCCTGGCTGGCCTCGAAGTTAATCTGACCCTCGACCGTGCTCTGTATGTTCTGCACCTTGGTGGCCCGCTCAACCATCCCGCCGAACTTGAACGTGTGATTGTTGTAGACCTTCGACAAGGTGTCCGAGAAAGAGATGCTGTCGTTGATGGCGAAGAGCGGAAGGCCGCCGGGCTCCCAAAGGTTCGCGCCCCCTGCCTCCCAACTGATGAGCTGCGTCGAGGCGTAAGGCGTCGAAGCCCTGTCGCCCCAGGGCGTCTGAAGGTTGGCGACGCCGAGCGCCTCTTTGCTGACCTTCGTCGGGTCAGCGTAGTCGTAATAGAGCTTGAGCTTGCTGGCGCTGAGGACGATCTCGTTGGTCATCGTCGGGCCGAGCACGCTCGTGATGTTGGCGGCCGCCGAACGGCCGAGGTTGCTGCCCACGACGTGGCTCGGAAGCTCAAACGCGGACGGCCCCCACCAGATGCCGTAAGGCGAGTCGTCAGTCTCGGACTCGCGGGCCAGGCGGAGGTACATGTTGGTGCTGTCGGTGATCTTGTAATCGAAGCGCATCTTGAGGTCGGTGCGGTTCGACGGGGCGATGACGTTCGAAGCGTAGTTGCGCCGCTGGGCGGCCAGGCCCGTCCCCGGCTCGGGAACGAAATTGGGCAGCGGGTAGAAATTCAGGAAAGCCGCGCCGAGCGGATGCCTGTAAGGAGTCAAGTCTCCATTAGGCACGGGGAACCTGGCCCCGCCGTCCAATCCGACGCCCCCAGTGCCGTCACAAGTCGCCCACCCGATAGTGTCCGGCGGGCATATGACGCCGCCGGGTTGGATGGAGGGCGATTGGCTGAAGTCGCCGTTACGCTCTGCCAGGGTCGGGACGGTGCCGACGCGCGAGCCGCGGTCCGGTCTCTGGCGCTGTATCTCGAAGCCGACGAAGAAGAAGAGCTTGTCGCGATTGCGATTCAGGCCGGTGCCAGGGATAAGAATCGGGCCGCCGATGTTGCCGCCGGGATACTGGAAGTCTGTCTTCGGCCGTGCGGCGCCGATGGTAGTGTTCGAGCGGTCGCTGGCCTGTAGCGCGTTCGGCCGCCAGTAGTCGTAGAGCGCGCCGTGGAAATCTTTACCGCCGCCTTTGGTCGTCGCCGAAATCTGGACGCCGCCTGAGCCGTACTCGGCCGCGTAGTTGCTCGTCTTGACCGTCACCTCCGACACCATGTCCACGTTCGGGGTGATCATCGTCCCGTTGTTGGAGCCGATGTCTATGACGCGCGAGCCGTCGATGCTGACGTTGTTGTTGACGCCGCGGATGCCGTTGACCGTGTAGTTGGCGGTGGCGTTAGCGCCGCCGCCGAACGAGACGCGGTCAATGCCGGAGTTCGGGTCGCTCGCATCCGGGGCCACGACGCCCGGCAGGATGCGCAGCAACTCCAAACTGCTGCGGCTGATGATCGAAAGGTTCTCGATCTGCGTGGAGGTGATGGTGTCCGACCTCTCGCCCGTCTCCGTCTTGATCGGGGCCGGCTCGTCCGTCACGGTCACGTCGCCGGCCACGCCGATCTCCAGGCCGACGTCAACGCCGCGTGTCTCCGTCGGCGCGAGCGTCAACTTGGTTTCGGAGGTCTTGAAGCCTGGCGCCTCGACCCGCAGGGTGTACGGCCCGGGGTCAACGGAGGTAAAGACGTAGCGCCCGTCGTCGTTCGTCTTGATGTCGCGCGAGTTGCCGCGCTGGGCATCAACGAGCGTGACGACCGCGCCTGGGACGACCGCCTCGTTCTGGTCTTTGACGACGCCGCTGAGCGTGCTGCTGTTCCCCTGGGCGAAGGAGACAGACGTAGCAGCCAGCAGGAACAGAACCCCGAGCAGCGAGCTGAAGGCGCGGAGACCGGCCCTTCCTCTGCTGCCAGAAGCATGGTTTTCCAGCCGCCGCGAATGATTGATTGTCAGCATGAGTTGCCTCCGTAGAACCCCTGTGGTTAAGGTGGCTTAAAATGGGCTAGCCCACAAAGTCAAATTCATGACGCACACGGGAAGGTGCGTCGCAGCGAAACACTCGAAATTGCAGAGAGCAACGAGTACGGAGAATCGCCGCCTGTTTCCTACAGTACGAGGTAAATTCTGAGCGGGGTTAAACCTAAAGCTTGCCTACACAGAACCCTCGGGCGGCTACGACCCTGATTTTTTTACTTGACTGACTTAAAGAATAAGAACTGGCTGTTTTGTTGTAAGACCCAACAAAAGTATTTCTAGTCCTATTCCATTTCTTTGTCAAGAAGAATTTTAAATTTTCGTTAATTTTATTTAGGGGGCGTGAATCTTGTCGCAGGCTTAAACGTTTAACCCCGTGGGATCGCGAAATCGAGCCCGTTTCCCTCACCCGATCGGCCCGCGAATTTTAGTTCCGGCACACTCCAAAATAAAAATCGTAAGCGTGCGCAGTAACAGTCAGAGCGTGCGCGCGCTCACATCTTTCTCGTTGTCTCTTCTCGATAGATGCTTTAAGTTATCACGCATGAAGTCCGTCCTTCTGCTCCTGCTCATTTCGGCGCTGACGCTCGCACACGCGAGGCCCGCGCGCGTCTCGCGGAAGCAGACGAAGACAATCGAGTTCGTGGACGTGACGAGTCAGGCCGGCATCAGGTGGGGCTTCAAACAGCTCGCCCCAGGCGTCAGGTACTTGATTGAAACGATGGGCGGCGGCGGCGGCTTTCTCGATTACAACAATGATGGGCTGCTCGACATTTATCTCGTCTGCTACTCGCAAACTCCGCAGAGTGATCCCAAGGCTAAACTCAAAGACGCCCTTTACCGTAACAACGGAGACGGCACGTTCACGGACGTGGCCGAGGGCGCGGGCATTAATAATAGTATGCGGGGGACGGGCATGGCCTCGGGTGATTTCGACAACGACGGCTGGCCGGACATCTACGTCACCGGCTTCGGCGCGAGCAGGCTCTACCGCAACAACCGCGACGGGACGTTCGCGGACGTGACAGAGAGGGCCGGGGTCAACAACAAACTCTGGGGCGCGAGCGCGGCCTTCTTCGACTTCGACTCGGACGGCTTCCTCGACCTCTTCGTCTGCAACTACCTGAACTTCGACCCCGACGGTAAAGTGCCCTGCGATTTTTTTGAGGGCCGGCCCTACTGCTACCTCTCCAAGTTTAAAGGCTCGCCGCCCGTCCTCTACCGCAACAACCGCGATGGGACGTTTACGGACATGAGCGCGAAGGCAGGCATCGCGGGCCATCGCGGGAAGGGTCTGGGCGTGGTCGCCTTCGATTACAACAACGACGGGCGGATGGACATTTTTCAGGCGAACGACTCGGACCCCAACTTTCTTTTTCGCAACAACGGCGACGGCACGTTCGCGGAGGTCGCCTTCGAGGCGGAGTGCGCGCTCGACCCGAACGGCGCGGCGCGCGGCGGCATGGGCGTTGACGCCGAGGACGTGGACGGCGACGGCCACCAGGACATCTTCGTCACAAACTTCTCGCAGGAGACCAACGCTTTCTGGCACAATAACGGCGACGGCACGTTCAACGAAATCACTTACCAGTTGAATCTAGCCAGGGTCAGCATCCCGATGAGCGGGTTCGGCACGCGCTTCTTCGACTACAATAACGACGGGCTCTCTGACCTCTTCGTCCACAACGGCCACCCGTTCGAGCCGATTCAGAAAGTCTTCCCCGGAACGACCTACGCCGAGCCGCCGTTCCTGTTTGAGAACACGGGCAAGGAGTTTCGCGAAGTGGCCGCCGAGCGCGGCGCGGCGCTGAAGAAGTCTTACCTCGGCCGCGGGCTCGCCGTCGGCGACATAGATAACGACGGCGACTCCGACCTGCTCTTGATGAACGCGGGCGAGCCGCCCGTGCTCCTTAGGAACGACGGCGGGAACCGTAACAACTGGCTTGGGCTTAAACTCGTCGGCGCGAAGAGCAACCGCGACGCGGTGGGCGCGAAGGTGACAATCAGGGCGGGGGCCGCACGCCGGACCAAACAACTGCTCGGCGGGACGAGCTACTGTTCAGCCTCCGACCTGCGCCTGCTCTTCGGCCTGGGCGGCGGACAGAAGATTGACGAAGTCGAAGTCCGCTGGCCTTCGGGCGGGGTCACGACGCTGAAGGACGTTGCGGCCAACCGCTACCTGACCGTCAGGGAGGACGCCGGCGGGCAACCGGCCAAACGCTAGCGCTCGACGTGGGCCAACTATTTCGGAGAGGCTGTCATGAAAATAGTCACCGTCTTCATTCTGACTTTCACCTTAATAATAGCGTCAACGTTTCCCTGCCTCGCACAGGACCCGGCCGGGCAGGAGCCGACTGATGACGAAAGGCTGGTGGTCGGCACGACCGAAGTCGTGCTCGACGCCGTGGTGAAAGATAAGAAGGGGCACGCGGTCAAAGACCTCAAGGCTTCCGACTTCGAAATTTTCGAGGACGGCGTCCGCCAGGAAGTCAGGTCGTTCCGCCTGGTCATACGCGAGTCCGCGCCGACGACTGGCGAGCAAGCCAAAGGCGAGACCACGACGACGACGCAGCCGCAGCCGACCACCGCGCCGCGCCGCACCGCAGGCTCCATTGCGCGCACGAGTCGCGTCAGCGCCGTCGCGCTCGTCTTCGACCGCCTCACGCCGGACGCGCGCAAGCGCGCGCGCGAAGCCGCGCTCGATTACGTCGGCACAGAGATACGCGCGGACGATTTCGTCGGCGTCTTCGGCATAGACCTCTCGCTCAAGGCCGCCCAGCCTTTCACGAACGACGCGCAACTCGTCCGTGCGGCGGTCGAGCGCATCACCGGACAAAACTCCGCGACCCACACGGCGAGCACCGCAGCAGATCACTGAACTGACACAGAAGCAGGCTATTCTTGAGAGCCAGATTGCCGCGAACAATGCGGGGCTGGCGAGCACAGGCGAGAGCACGGGCGGCTCGACCGACTCGGCCGGAGCGACCGCCGCCGAGCAGGCGTTCGCCGCAATGACTCAGCGCGCCGTCGAAGGCTTCGAGCGCCTGGAGCGCGCGCAGCAAGGCTACGCGACGACGGACGGGCTGCTCGCCGTCGTCAACGCGATGGGCCAATTGCCCGGCCGCAAGGCGCTGATTCTCTTCTCCGAGGGCGTGGCGATTCCGACGCAGGTGGCCGCGCAATTCCGCAGCGTCATCAGCAACGCCAACCGCGCCAACGTCAGCATCTACACGGTGGACGCGGCCGGCCTGCGCGCTTTGAGTTCCGACGCCGATACCGGGCGCGCGATGACCGCGCTCGGGCAGCGCCGCGTCGCCGTGGCGGGCAGCCCGCGCGACGGCGACGGCCCCATGACCAGAGACCTTGAGCGCAACGAAGACCTGCTGCGTCTCAACCCCGAGAGCGGATTGGGCCAACTCGCCGACGAGACCGGCGGCGTCTTCATCCGCGGCACCAACAACCCCGGACCGCGGCTGCGCCAGGTTGACGAAGACCTGCACGCCTACTACCTTCTGACCTACAGCCCGCAGAACCAGGACTACGACGGCCGCTTCCGCCAGATCAGCCTGAAGGTCAATCGCCCCGGCGCCGAGGTCCAGGCGCGCAAGGGCTACTACGCGCTGAACGTCCCCTTCGACACGCCCGTCCTCGATTACGAAGCGCCCGCGCTGGCGCTCCTCAGCGGCAACTCGCAGCCGAACGCCTTCAACTCCCGCGTCGCGGCCTACAGCTTCCCGGAGCCGGCGAAGCCTGGCCTCGTGCCCGTCATGGTCGAAGTCCCGGCCGATTCCGTCAATTTCAGCACGAGCAAGGATAAGAAGTCTTACGGGACGAACTTCTCAATCGTCGTGCTCGTCAAGGACGAACAGCAGCGCGCCGTGCGCAAGCTCAGCAACCAGTATCTGCTCGCCGGCCCGCTCGACAAACTCGCGGCCGCCAAAGAGGGGAAGATTCTCTTCTACCGCGAGACCGAACTCCCGCCCGGCCGCTACACGATTGCCTCGGTCGTTCACGATGCGGCCACGGGCCGCGCCAGCGTCAACACCGCGAGCCTCGTCGTCTCGGCCGCCGACGCTTCCAGGCTCAGGCTGAGCAGCATCGTCCTGGTCAAGAGCGCGGAGCGGCTGCAAGCGTCCGACCGCGGCGCGGCGAACCCGTTCCACTTCGGCGAAGTCCTCATCTACCCGAACATGGACGAGCCGCTGCGCAAACGTGTGAGCAAGAACCTGGCCTTCTTCGTGACCGTCTACCCGCCGCAGGGATCGTCTTCGGCGACGAAGCTAAGGCTTGAGATCATGCAGAAGGGCCGCGCGCTCGGCCAGACTTCCTACGACCTGCCCGCGCCCGACGCGACGGGCCGCATTCAATACGCGAGCGCCATCCCAATCGATAAATACCAACCCGGCGAGTACGAACTGAAAGTGACGGTCGAAAACGGACAGAGCACGGCCACGCGTTCCGAGCGGGTGCGAATCACTCCCTGAGAGCGCGTTCCAAAATTAAAACTCAACCCCTTTGCGTCTTTGCGCCTTTGCGTGAAAAAACCTAAATCACTCACGCAAAGGCGCAAAGACGCAAAGGGGTTGAGTCAATCCGTAGCTTGAGATTGACACGGCTTCTTAACCTTCCCGGAGACCATTAATGAAGAAACACGTCGCCTCGCTTCTCTTCTTCGTGTTGAGTCTTACTTCGCCCCTCTCTCTTTTGGCCCAGACGCCTTCCGGGCAGCAGTCGGACGAGGGCAAGCTGGTCGTCGGCGCGAACGAAGTCCTGCTCGACGCCGTCGTCAGAGATAAGAAGGGCCGCCCCGTCAAAGACCTCAAGGCTTCCGACTTTCAAGTCCTCGAAGACGGCGTCCCGCAGGAAGTCAAGTCATTCCGCCTGGTCGCGGGCGGGGCCGAAGACTCCGCGGCGGCCGGGAACACGAATGCGGCGGGTGGTTCTACGAAGACTCCTGGCCCAACCGCGGAGACATTCGACTCGGGCCGCCTCGGCGCGGTCGCGCTGGTTTTCGACCGGCTCTCTGTGGAATCGCGCAACCGCGCGCGGCAGGCCGCGCTGAGCTACATCGGCGACGGGCTCGGCGCGAGCGACTTCGTCGGCGTCTTCGGCATCGGCCTCTCGCTCAACGTCATTCAAAACTACACCAACGACGGGCGGCTCATCCGGCAGGCGATTGATTCCGCGGGCACGGTCAACTCACCGGCCTTCAGCTTCGAACACCGCGAAGGTCACCCAACTCTCTGAAAAAGATTTGGAGTTGCGCAGCAGGGCGGACGCGGCCGCCACGGAAGCGCGGGCCGCCGCCGCTGGCGGGACGCCGTCCAGTACCGCCAACGTCGGACTCATTGACGTGGAGCGGCGTTTGAACGCCATGCGGCTGCGCGCGGAGCAGGGCTTCGAGTGGCTGGAACAGACGCAGCAGGGCTTCGCGACCACGAACGCCTTGCTCGCCATCATCAACTCCATGAGCAGCCTGCCGGGACGCAAGGCGCTCGTCCTCTTCTCCGAGGGCGCGCTCATCCCCGCTTCGGTGGCGGCCAACTTCCGCAGCGTCATCAGCAACGCCAACCGCGCCAACGTCAGCATCTACACGGTGGACGCGGCCGGCCTGCGCGCCACGAGCACGGACATGGAGGCCGGCCGCGCCATGACTGTGCTCGGCCAGCAGCGCTCAAACCCGGACGACATGGCCGGGCCGATGACCAAGGACCTTGAGCGCAACGAGGAGTTGGTGCGTCACAACCCCGAGAGCGGATTGGGCCAACTCGCCTCAGAGACCGGCGGCCTCTTGATCGCCAGCACGAATAACCCCGGCGAGCGGCTGCGCCAGGTCAACGAAGATTTGCACTCCTATTACGTCCTGACTTACTCGCCGAAGAATCAGACTTTCGACGGCCGCTTCCGCCAGATCAGCCTGAAGGTCAACCGCCCCGGCGTCGAGGTCCAGGCGCGCAAGGGCTACTACGCGCTGGGCGCGTCTTACGATTCTCCCGTCCTGTCTTTCGAAGTGCCGGCCCTCGTTGCCCTCGAAGGCAAGCCGCAGGCGGGCGCGTTCAACGTCAAGGCCGCGGCCTTCAGTTTCCCGGAAGCCGCCAGGCCGGGCCTCGTTCCCGTCATGGTCGAAGTGCCGGCAGGCACGGTCAACTTCGTCACGGACGCCGAGAAGAAGACTTACAAGACCGACTTCTCCATCGTAGTGCTCTTCAGGGACGAGGCGCAGCGCGTGGTGAAAAAGCTCAGCAACCATTACTTGCTGAGCGGGCCGCTCGCGGAGTTGGAGAAGGCCAAACGCGGCGACGTGCTTTTCTACAGCCAGGCCGACCTGGAGCCCGGACGCTACACGGTGGACTCGATTGTTTACGACGCGACCAACAGCCAGTTCGGCGTCAACAAGGGGAGCGTCGTCGTCCCCGCTGCCGACCAGGCGAAGCTGCGCGTGAGCAGCGTCATCTTCGTGGGCAAGGCGCAAAAGCTGTCGGCCGCCGAGCAGCAGATGTCCAACCCGTTCCGCGCGGGCGAACTCCTGCTCTACCCGAACTTCGGCGAGGCTCTGTCCAAGGCGAACAGCAAGGGCTTGAGTCTCTTCGTTACGATCTACGCGCCGAAGGAATCCGCGCCCAAGATGCGCCTTGAGTTCGCGCAGGGCGGACGCAACCTCGGCGGCGTCCCCGTCGAGTTGCCCGCGCCCGACGCGACGGGCCGCATACAGTACACAGGCATCATCCCCCTGGATGTCTTCCCCCCGGCGACTACGAACTCAAAGCCGTCGTCACCGACGGCACAAACACGGCGACAAGCTCCGAGCGATTCACGATCAAGTAAAGGGATGAGGGATGAGGGATGAGGGATGAAGTAAAGAAAGAGTTCTTATTTCATCCCTCATCCCTCATCCCTCATCCCTACTTTTTAATTCGGAAACGGCTCGCCCTCGCGGGCGATTCGGATGCGGTGGTCTGTGAACTGGAAGTGCGAGCCGGGAATCTCGACCTTGGGCATGTGGCAGGAGACGCATGACTGCTGGCTGACGGGACAGGGCTTGGCGTTGCGCCCGTCATCGGCTTCAGCTTTGGCGGCCTGCGCGGACTTCAAACTCTCGCCCGAGCGGTGGCAGGCGAAACACTTCTCGTCGTAGAAGGCAGCTTCCTCTTTAGGGTTCTGATGCGGGTTGTGACAGGTCGTGCAGCTTAGTCGCTCGTCGAAAGGGTCGTGGCCGCGGCCCGTGAACATGCGGTAGGGCTGGAAGCGCACGCTGTTGATTCCGCGCAAGGTCTTGTTGGCCGCGACCTGCTCGGCCGAGCGGTGGCACGAGCCGCAGAACTCCTGCGAGAGTTCATCAGGGCTCATCACGCCCGGGTTGAAGATGCGCTTGTTCTTCAAATCCTTCGCCTCCATCGCCACGACGTGCTCGGCCCCGGGTCCGTGACACGCCTCGCAGGTGACACCGGGTATCATGCGGTCCAGATGCAGCGTCGAGCCTGTGGCGGCGGCGGTCGAATGGCAGGTGAAGCAGTTGCGCGCTTCGTCGGAGCTGATGGCGCGTCCCGCCGCCTCGTCCAGCGTCGGCGGCGCGATTGGCTCATAGCCGATGGTGTAGTCCAGTCCTTTGATCTCTTTGTAGAAGCTGACGCGGCTTTCGTAGAAAGAGTCTTTGCGCCGGAAGACGTAGGTCTGCCCGGCCTTGCCCTGACCGAAGGAGTATAGAATCGGCTCCGTGATGGTCTCCTTGCCGTTCGTCACGGAGTAGAGGCTCTGGTCGCCGCGGCGCGTGATCTGGTAAGTGTACGGGCCGCTGCGGAACGTAAGGGTCGGGTTGGCGCGCAGCAGTTCGCTCGTCGCCACGGGTTCGAGCGCCCTCCCCATCGCCGTCGCGTGCTGCGTCCGCGATTCGTCCTCATGACATTTGGCACAGACCTGCGGACCCGTGTAGCGCGCGTTCTTGTCGGGCCGCCAACTGGTCGCGGGCGGGGCCGGGCCGGCGCTCATTCCCGGCCCCTGCGCGCTCGAAGTGAGCGTGCAGCCGAGCCAGACGACGAGGCCGCAGAGGGAGGCCAGGACGAAGCCGGCCTGAATTTTCCTAGCGGTCGAGTTCATCAAAATGCGCCGGCGGTGATGTTTCGGGTTTTGGACAAGCTGCGTTCGAGCGCGGGGAGTCAAAACTACCTTTCAAAAGCTTGCGGGGGCGAGTATAGCATCAACGATTCCGCCGACAAAGACGCGTCATATTCGGGCCGCGGCGCGACAACTTTTGAGCCCCTTTCGGAATGAATCGCTTTTCTGATAAATTGGCGCGCATGAGTTTGTCGTTCAAAGTCGGAGCACTCATCACCGCGCTCGCACTCTTCAGCGCCGGGTATCTTTTAGACTCCTCGCGCGCCGCCGACGGGCCGCAGGAGGAGAAGAAGCAATCAAAGTCGGTTTCGGCCGAGCAGTTGGCCCGCGCGAAATCGCTCTTCAACGAAAAGTGTGCCAGGTGTCACGGCGCGGACGGGCGCGGGGAGACGGTCGTCGGCCGAATGCTGTCGGTCCCGGATTTCACGAGCGAGCAGTGGTGGAAGAAGGAGGCGCGCGACGCGCGCTTCATAGAATCCATCACAGAGGGCAAGAACGAAATGCCCGCGTTCGGCAAGAAGCTCTCAAGAAGCGAGATCAGGTCCCTCGCCGCCTACGTGCGCCGCTTCGGCAAGGCCGCACATTGAACTAGAGAGCGCGACCGCTTCAAAATCCAAGCTACCGATTCACTCAACCCTTTGCGCCTTACGTCTTAACTTTGCGCCTTTGCGAGAAACATTAACGTCTCACGCAAAGGCGCTAAGAGAAAACCAAAGGCGCAAAGGGTTGAGCTTAGTTTTCAGAGGTGAACCCTGATGTCCATGACGCGGCGAACTCTGCTCAAGTTGTTGGCGGCGGCAGTCCCTGCCATCAAAGGCGCGCGCGCTTTCGCAAGTGACGACGCGATCCCGCCGATACAGTCTGGCCCATTTAAGGGGACGCGCGAATCGCTCAGGGCGTACACCATCCCCTCCTGGTTCCGCGACGCCAAGTTCGGCATCTGGGCTCACTGGGGGCCGCAGTCCGCGACGGAGTACGGCGATTGGTACGCGCGCAATATGTACATACAGGGCGAGTGGCAATACGACCACCACGTCAAGACCTACGGCCACCCGTCCAAGTTCGGCTTCAAGGACATCATCCCGACGTGGAAGGCGGACAAGTTCGACGCGGATTATCTGGTCGGTCTCTACAAGAAGGCCGGGGCGAAGTATTTCGTCAGCCTCGCCGTGCACCACGACAACTTCGACCTCTGGGATTCCAAACACACGCGCTGGAACTCCGTGAGAATGGGGCCGCGGCGCGACATCGTCGGCCTCTTCCGCAAGGCCGCGCTCAAACACAATCTACGCTTCGGCGTGAGCGAGCACCTGGCGATGAGCTACAAGTGGTTCTCCGTCAGTCACGGAAGCGACAAAGCGGGACCGCTCGCGGGCGTCCCTTACGACGGCATCGACCCTCAGCACGCGGACCTTTATCACGACATCAAGCAAGTTTACGTGGACCTGCCCTGGAACCTGGACAACACGTCCGAGGCGTTCAAGCGCCAGTGGTATTTGCGCATTCGAGACCTCGTGGACAAGTACCAGCCTGACCTGCTCTACACGGACGGCGAGATTCCGTTCGGCGACTGGGGGCTGATGCAGACGGCGAACCTTTACAACCTGAGCGCGAAGCATCACGGCGGGCGTGTGGAGGCGGTGCAATTGAGTAAGAAGCGCGAGGACTGCGAGACGGGGACATGCGTGATGGACGTGGAGCGCGGCGTGGTCGAAAACGTCTGGCCCGCGCCGTGGCAGTCTCACACCTGCGTCGGCAACTGGCACTATCTTAAAGGCGCTCCCTACAAGACGCCGAAGACGGTGATAGACATGCTGGTGGATGTCGTCAGCAGGAATGGCAATCTCTTATTAAACTTTCCGCTGCCGAACAACGGCATGCTCGACGCGGAGGAGTTGAAAATCCTCGCGGCGATTACGGAGTGGATGGCGACGAACGGCGAGGCGATTTACGCGACGCGCCCGTGGAAGATTTACGGCACGGGGCCGAGCACGCAAGCCTCGCAGGCTGCGGACGCGAAATTCAACGAGAGCAAGCGCAAGGAACTGACGGCCGAAGACGTGCGCTTCACGCGCAAAGGTCAAACCCTCTACGCCTTCTTCATGGGCTGGCCCGAGCGCCCCGAAGTGACCGTCGCGCCGCTCAAAAGCGCGGAGGGCAAAGTCAGCAACGTCGAACTGCTGGGCTCGCGCGGGCGGCTCCGCTGGACGCAGGACGAAGCGGGACTGCGTGTCCAACTGCCCGCCGAGCGGCCCGGCGCGCACGCCTTCGCGCTGAAGATTAACGGTCTCAATCTCGGCCGTGTATAATGCGCCCGGCTTACACAAATTTCCGTTCTTCAAGTCAAAGCTACGTTTCAAAACGATAACTCAACCCTTTGCGCCTTACGTCTTAATTTTGCGCCTTTGCGAGAAACACGAACGGTTCACGCAAAGGCCCAAAGTAAAAACCAAAGGCGCAAAGGGTTGAGCCAATTTGTCAGACTAGTCATTAGACTTCTATGGAGGAGTTTGTCGTGTCCATGTTCACACGCAGAACGAAAGTCAGCGCCGCGCTCATTCTCATCAGCATTCTCGTCGTCGGTCTACGCACGGCCGGGGCGCAGGCCCAGCCGCCGCGCATGAGCACAATTCTTTACGGCGTCTCCTATTACCACGAATACATGCCCTACGAGCGCCTGGACAAAGACGTGCAGATGATGAAGGACGCGGGGCTGACGGTCGTGCGTATGGGCGAGTCCAGTTGGGGATTGTGGGAGCCGGAGGACGGGCGCTTCGAGTTCGCGTGGATGGATAGAATCGTTGACCGTATGCACAAGGCCGGGATCAAAATCATCATGGGCACGCCGACCTATTCGATCCCCGCCTGGCTCTACCGCAAGCATCCCGAAGTTTTGGCACAGCGCCTCGGCAATGAACGTCCCACCTACGGCATGCGCCAGAACATGGACGTGACCAGCCCGACCTTTCTCTTCTATGCCGAGCGCGTCATACGCCAAATCCTCTCCCACTACAAGAACCACCCGGCCATCATCGGCTATCAGGTTGACAACGAGACGACAGCTTACGGCACGGCCGGCCCCAACGTGCAGGTCGCCTTCACCGAGTACCTGAAGAAGAAATTCGGCGCGGCGAGCGAGCTTAATAAAGCCTGGGGACTCAACTACTGGGGGCAAAGAATCAACGACTGGGACGAGTTGCCGCCGCGCGACGGCATTCTCAATCCCGGCTACAAGCTCGAATGGGAGCGCTACCAGCACAAGATCGCGACCGACTATCTGGCGTGGCAGGCGCGCATCGTCAACGAGTACAAGCGCCCAGATCAGTTCGTCTGCCACAACTTCGTCGGCGGCGTCCGCACGGACATCAACCAGTACGACATCGCGCAGAATCTGGACATCGCCGGGACGAACCCTTACGCCCCGTGGGCGGTCGGCGCGGACGCGATTGACGGAATGGAGTGGGCCATTTCCGGCGACCTCACGCGCTCGCTCAAGCGGCAGAACTATCTCATCACGGAGACCAACGCGCAGACCATCGGCTGGGACTCCAAGACGCAGTTCCCGCCTTACGACGGGCAGTTGCGCCTGAACGTCTATAGCCACCTGTCGAGCGGGGCCAACCTCGTCGCCTACTGGCACTGGCACTCGCTGCATTACGGGCAGGAGACCTACTGGAAGGGAGTGCTCTCGCACGACCTCGAACCGAACCGCGCCTACGCGGAGGTCGCGCGCACGGCCGCCGAGTTGAAGGAACTGGGGACGCGGCTCGTCAATCTGAAGAAGACGAACAAGGTGGCGCTGCTCTACAGCGTGGACTCTTACCACGGCATACAGTCCATGCCGTTTGACAACCGCGTGAACTACCAGACGGTGCTTTATCAAATGTACGGCGCGCTCTACCGCCAGAACATTGGCACAGATTTCGTCTTCCCGCAGAGCACGAATTTCAACGACTACAAAGTGATCGTCGTCCCGCCGCTCTACGTCGCCTCGGACGCGCTCTTGCAGAAGCTCTCGGACTTCGTACACCAGGGCGGCCACCTCGTCATGAGTTTCAAGAGCGGGTTCACGAACGAGAATTCGACCGTGCGCTGGACGAAAGCGCCCGGCCCTTTGCGCGAGGCCGCGGGTTTTTACTACCAGGAGTTCGCCAACCTGCAACAGCCTTTGAAGCTCAAAGGCGATCCCTTCCAGACGGGCGAAGAGAACACGGCCCGCGCCTGGGCCGAGTTCATCATCCCGGAGAAGGCCGTTGCGCTCGCCTACTACGACCACCCGTTCTACGGCAAGTGGCCCGCGCTCACGCGCAACAGCTTCGGCAAGGGGACGTTGACTTACGAGGGCACGTTCCTCTCGGACAAGTTGCAGGAGAGAGTTTTGTTCGACGTCATAAAGCTCGCGGGACTCGACGGCCCGGACCAGCAACTGGCCGCGCCCGTGCGCGTCAAGCACGGCATGGACAACGCAGGCAAAAACCTGCATTACTACCTGAACTATTCGAGCCAGAGCCAGACCTTCACTTACCCTTACGCCAACGGCACGGACCTGCTGACCCGCAAGCCCATCAACAAGTCTCAGGCAGTCGAGCTTGCCCCGTGGGATTTGGTGATTATCGAAGAGAGGTAAACTTAGGTAATTCGTCTACGCGGCCTCCGACCCTGAAAGGGTCGCACATGATAGCCGGGGGCAAGCAAACGCGAGTTTGCGCCGCCCACGGTAGGATTAGGAAAAACGTTCCGACCCTGAAAGGGTCGCGCCTCAACGTTGAAGTGCGACCCTTTCAGGGTCGGAATATTTTTCCTCATCGTTCCGGGGGCGGCGCGTCGTGCGCTCACGCGCACTCGCAACGCCCCCGGCTATCATGTTTATCCCCTCCGGGGATGGAACCAATATTACTTCATCTTATTTCACCGGGTCGCCGTAGAGGATGCCGCGGCCGCCTGTGCCAATATAGACGCGACCGTAGATGCGCGGGTCGCCGGTGATGACGTTGATCTGGCCGAACTGGTGACGGTCGTCGTTGATGCGCGTCCAGGTCTGGCCCGTGTCGTCCGAGCGGAAGAGGCCCTGAACATTAGCGACCTTGCCCGCGACGTAGATGGCAGGGTAGCCGCGGCGCGGCGCGGCCTTCCCGAAGCCGAGCGCGTAGACTTCGGCGATGGTCTCTACTCTTCTGAAACTCTGTCCCGAATCCGTCGAGCGGTAAAGACCGTTGCCGGCCGTGTGGCGCGCGCCGTTGCCGGTCGAAAGCCACAACTCACCCTCGAAGCCCGGCGCGGCGTGCAAAGTCACGTAGCCCACCGGCAAATTCCGCGCTCCGACCGAGAACGTCTCCCCACCGTCCGTGCTGACCTGGACTTGCCCACGCCGCAGGTCGTAAGCGTAAAACTTGTTCGGGTTGACGCGGTCGGAGACGACGCTCATGCGTGTGTCGAGTCTGCCCGCGCGATGCCACGTCGCGCCGCGGTCGCGCGAGTAGTGCGCGACGCCGCCGCGCGGGGTCCAGACGATAGTCCGCCCGTCGGCTGAGACCGCGACCTTGCCCGCGCCGTTGCCGTCGGGCTCCGTCTCGAACGGCGTCCAAGTCGTCGCGCCGTCCGTTGAATAAGCGCCGTGGCTCGGCCCGCCCTCGCGCCCATGCCCGCTCGTCCCCGTGCGAACGACGAACGCAGGGCTCTGCTCTGCGAAGTCCAGACTCTCCGTGTTGGCGAAGATGGGATTGCTGAACATGCCTTCGGGCGGCGATGCGTCGAGGCGGTTGTGCTTGAAGCCGCCGATGTCGCCGACGCCGCTGACGAGGTGCGCGCCCGACGGCGGGCTGATGAGGTCCAGCGCCACAGTCTCTTCGAGGCCGCGCGCGCTGAAGGCCCAGTGTGTCGGCAGACCTCTATCCGAAGCGGCCACATCATTGCTCTCCCAGACGCCCTGCCCGGTGACGTAGAGCGCGCGGTTCGAGTCGAACGGGTCAATCTCCACGTCGCCCATCCAGCCCGTAGAGGAAGGCTCGGCGCGGTGCCAGTAGAGCCAGCGCGCGTCCAGTGAGGTGCGGACTGCCTTCGGGCCGATGGGTGTCCAGTGTTCTCCGCCGTCCGTGCTGCGAAAGATTTCGTCGCCGCGGTCCCAGCGCGCGAACGTCACGACCATCATTGTGCGCGGCCGTCGAGCGTCCACGCTCACGCCGCCGTAGCCGAACGGGTCGCCCGCGCCGGGTTTGATTGGCGTGATATTGGCCCAAAGATTTTTCGCCGTGTCGTATCGCCAGACCGCGCCGTCGGTCATGGTGTTCGGCCCCGGCTCCTTGCCGTAAGAGAGGTAGAGCATACCGTCCGACGCGAGCGCGGCGTGGTTGGGTCGCAAGCCCCGCGGCTGATTGGGGACGGGAGACCAGGAGCGCCCGGCGTCCGTGCTGCGGTAGAGGCTCGCGTCAGGCGTTGACACCCCGACATAGATCGTCTGAGTAGGTTTGCCGCGCGGGCCGCCGCGCGCGTCGAACTGCACGAAGACTATGCCGATTGCCTGCTTCTCGTAAGGCACGAAGCCGAACTCGCCTTCGCCTGCGGGGGCGGGCTCGAACTTGAAAGGAAAGCTCTCGACCTTCTGCCACGTCGCGCCGCGGTCGGCGCTGCGCCAGAGGCCGTCGCGGCGCGAGCCGAAGTAAAGAATGTCTCCATCGTTTGGGTCAACGGCCAGCCGCTCGCCGTTGGCGCGGCCCGCCTCGTTGCCGCCCATCTTGAAAGGCATCAACGTGCGACGCCACGTGCGCCCTTTATCTTCCGAGCGCAGCAGAGAGCCGTTCGCGACGCGCGGGTTGGTGTAGATGCCCGCTGCGAGGTAGACGCGGTTCGGACGGGACGGGTCAACGGCCAGGCTCTCGATCCCCGTCAGGTGCCAGTCGCTCATCCCTATCATGTCCGTGATGGGAACCCACTCCGAGGCGTGCGAGTCGCGGCGATAAGCTCCGCCGACATCCGTGCGCGCGTAGATGAGGCCGCGCCGCGCGGGGTGCGTAATGAGGCCCGTGACGAAGCCGCCGCCGACAATCACCACGTTCCGCCACCTGTAAGGCTCAGCGGCGACGCGCCCCGATGCACCGGCACAAATGGGCCAACAAGTCAGCAGGATAAGAATTAAAAATCTCAAATCTGAAATCTCAAATCCTTTTTGAGCTTTCAGATTTTCTATCTCAATTCCTTTCATCCTGCCTACCCTGTCCGTCCCCTTTAATTTCTTCGTTGCTCATCGCCGGCCGACGATGCGGACGGCTTTTTCCAATTTAATGTCGGCCGAAGAACTCCCGACCATGACCATGACACGGCCGTCCTCGACCGTGAAGCGGCGGCGCGCGGCGTCCCAGTAGGCGAGTTGTTCTCCCTTGAGAGTTAGCCGGACGGTCTTCAGCTCGCCCGGACGCAGGGCGACGCGCGCGAAGCCCTTCAACTCTTTGAGCGGCCGCTCGACGGCCGAGGCGAGATGTTTGACGTAAAGCTGCACGACCTCTTCGCCCGCGAGGCGGCCCGTGTTCTTCACGTCCACGCTGATGCTGATGGGACTGTCCGGGCTCCGGTGGACGGCGCTCGTGCGTAGGTTCGAGTAACTGAAAGTGGTGTAGCTCAGGCCGTGGCCGAAGGGGTAAAGAGGTTCAGTCTTGAAGTACATGTATGTCCGGCCGCGGCGTATGTCGTAGTCCATCATCGGCGGCAACTGCTCCTCGGATTTGGGCCAGGTCTGCACGAGACGGCCCGCCGGGTTGTAGTCGCCAAAGAGCACGTCGGCCAGGGCATTGCCCTCCTCCTGGCTGTTGTTCGCCAGATGGACGATGGCGGGCACGTTCTCCTGAGTCCAGTTAATCGCGTAAGGGAAACTGGCCCTCAACACGACCACAGTCTTCGGGTTCGCCTTGTAGACTCGCTTGATGAGTTCTTCCTGTTCAAGCTGTATGGAGAGCCTGTCAACCGCCTCCTTGCCGTCGCTCGGCGTGGGGCATTTCTCCCAGCCCGCGTCGCACGTCGGGTGGTTGCCGACGACGACAATCGCTAAGTCCGATGAGCGCGCGACTCTTTCAGTCTCATCATTGTCGTCGCCCTTCGCGTGTCTCACTTCAACACTTGCTCCGACCTTGTTCCTTATCCCCTGGAGCGGCGTGACGACGTAGGGCGGCGTCCCGCTGTACCAGTCGAGTAGCACCTGGTCAGCGCGCGGGCCGATGACGGCGACGGATTTTATGGCGCGGCGGTCGAGCGGGAGCAAGGCGTTCGCGTTCTTCAGGAGCACGATTGACTTCTGCGTCACAAGACGCGCGAGCGACTTGTGCTCCTCAGTCAGCCACGGCTCGCCCGTGTCTTTGATCTTCGTGTAGGGGACGCGCGACGGCGGGTCCAGCAGGCCGAGGCGGATCATCACACGGAAAGTGTTTCTCAGGACAACGTCTATGTCGGCTTCGGTCAGCAGATTTTTCTTCAACGCCCCGCGAACGGGCTCGCGGTAGTCGTCCAAAAACTGTCCGATGCCGGACTTGATGACGGCCGCCGAGGCTTCCTCGAAACCCGGAAAACGCTTGTGGCCCGTGACCAGCAGTTTCATCCCGCCGCCGTCCGTGCAGATGATGCCGTCCTCGCCCCACTCTTTGACTGTGACCTCTTTCAAGATAGGGTTGACGTGCATCGGCGTGCCGTTGACTGCGTTGTAAGAGGCCATGAAGGCGCGCGCGCCGCCCTCCATGATGCCCATGCGAAATGGCACAGAGTAGTACTCGCGGAAAAGTCTCTCGTCGAAGTCAGAGGACGAGCTGCCGCGGTTGTTCTCGTTGCTGTTGGCTAGAAAATGTTTGAGGAGCGAGGCGGTCTGCCAGTACTTAGGATGGTCGCCCTGCAAGCCTTTGACGAAGGCGACCGTCATCGTCCCCGTCAGGTAAGGGTCTTCGCCGTAGCACTCTTCCGTGCGGCCCCAGCGCGGGTCGCGGCCGAGGTCCGCGTTGGGTGAGCGTATGACCAGGCCGCTGCGGCTCTTGTTGAACTTCTCGGTCTGAAAAATGTAGCGCGCCTCGTAGCCCTCGACCGCGGCGGCCCGCCGCAAGACTTCCGGGTCCCAGGTCTCGCCCAGGCCGTACCCTTGCGGGAAGGTCGTCGTCGGTACGGAGACGTTCCCTCCCCACTTTC
The DNA here is from genome assembly GCA_963711585.1 of uncultured Acidobacteriota bacterium. GTDB lineage: Bacteria > Acidobacteriota > Blastocatellia > Pyrinomonadales > Pyrinomonadaceae > QHXM01. The sequence continues at coordinate 1,369,063 of CAVQEU010000009.1, forward strand.
CCGGCCCGCCCGCGGACAGACCGTGTATGCCCTCCATGTGGTTCGCGCCCTTGATGCCAAGACGCGGCACGCTCGGCATCGTCCCCAGACACTCTATCTTCTCTTCGAGCGTCATCAGCGAAAGAATGTTTGTGATTCTCTCCTCGGCAGGCAGGTCCGGATTTTGAAATGGGTATTGATACGCGCCAGCGAAAGAAGAGGTCGCGCGAGGTGGAATGACGGCGAAGATTAACAGGGCCGCAAACACCAAAGTCATTGTGAGCTTGAAGCGCAGTCTCATGCTTCCTCTTCCTCGCTCATCTCCAGACGAGTACGTCGGCCGGTTTGAGTGGCTCTACGCCGTACAGAATCTCGGCCCCTTTTGGCACATGAATGTCGGCCGGGCGCGAGGAGTAGTTGACCGCGACCCAGAAGCCGTCGCGCCAGTCAACGAAGACACCGGCCGGGTAATCCGTGGTCGAGAGCCCCGCGCGCTTGTAGACTTCGCGTAAGACCTCTTTCTCCAACCGGCCGTCTTTCGTCTGCACGCCGATGTAGGTCACGCTCCCGCGCCCCGCGCGCCTGTAAGTCACGGCGCTCTGTCCAGCGTAGAACTGGTTCGAATACTGTGCCAGACTCTCCGTCCCCTCCGTCGGCTTCAGCACGTCCGCCCAGACGTTCCACTGGTATGCTGCGCCCTTCATACCGACTTCGCCCTTGCCGTCCTGCAAAAGCAGATCAAAGAAGGAGACTTCAGCGCCGATGAGCTTGTAGATTGGCTCGGCCCAGCGCGCCTCCCACAGTTGGCCGTTCCTGCGCTTCTGCCCTGTGCGCGCCGTCAAGACGAGGTGGCCGCCAGCTTCGGCGTAGCGCTGCCACTTGCTCACCAGTTCCTCGTCAATCAACTGATAAGCCGGCGCGATCACGACTTTGTACTTTGAGAAATCGTCCGCCTCGCTCACGTAGTCGAGCGGCGCGCCGAAAGATTTGGTGATAGCCATATAACGAAACATATGACCCCAGGTGTCCCAGAGCCCGGTCTGCTTGTGCTGGTCTATGTCCCAGAGGTTTTCGTGGTTCCAGAGAATCGCCGTCCTGCGCGCCGCATAGTCCGCGGGCGGCTGGGCCTTCGCATCGAACTTCGCGCGCAGCTCTCTCATCTCGCGCGCGACCTGGCTGTACTGCAAGCCGCCGGGGCTGGGCGTCACGCCGTCCGGGCCGACGATGCCGTAGTGATACTGCTCGCTGCCGTAGAGCGGCTGGCGGTAGCGGTAGGTGCAGGCGAACGAACAGCCGCCGGCAAACGCGTGCCAGAGCCACATGCGTACGACGCCGGGCATGGGCTGCGGGTTAATCCATGCCCAGTTGACCTGGCCCGGCTGCAACTCCATCACGCCGGTCACACCATTGATGCTCCTGTAGAACGAATTGGCGAAGGCTATGCCGTCCTGCCAGCCCAAACGGAAGCCCTCCTCGCCGAGGTTCGCGCCGCCGCTCACCGGGTACATGGTATAGGAGATGAAGTCCAGTGCGTCTGAGCGGCGCGGGTCCGCGTTGCCGATGTTCGAGATGTAGTTCGTCGTGATCCACTGCGCAGGCGTTGCGTGTCGGCGGATGAGCGCTGTTTGCCAGTTGAGGAACTTCGCTATCTGGTCGGCGCTGAAGCGGCGGAAATCCAGGATGGCGTGCGGGCTCGGGCCGTAGAGCAGCGTCGGGTTCGGGGCGATGACCTGGTCGAAGCTGTTGTACTTCATGCTCCAGAAGTTTGCGCCCCACTCGCGGTTCAAAACGTCAATTGTCTTGTAACGCGTCCTGAGCCAGTCGCGGAAAGCACTCTGCGCCGACGGGCTGTAATCCGCGAAGCCCTGCGGCTCGTTGTCCAGTTGCCAGCCCCAGACGGCCGGGTTGCGCCCGTAGCGCCTCGCCATCTCGGTGATGACGCGCTCGCTCAGACGGCGGTACGCGGGGTCGGCCAATGCGTTGTTGCCGCGCGAGCCGTGCTCTCGTCTGCGCCCGTCCGCGCCGACGAGATAAGCCTCGGGGTATTTTTCGTACATCCAGGCGGGCGGCGTCGGCGTCGGCGTGCAGAGGATGACACGCAGGTTATGACGCGCGGCCAGAGCGACGGCTTCGTCCAGCCACTTGAAATCGAACTTGCCTTCTTCGGGCTCCATGAATGCCCAGGCGAACTCGGCCATGTGGACGAACTCGAAGCCCATCTTCTCCATGTTGGCGAAGTCGCGCTCCCACTGCTCCCGAGGCCAGTGCTCCGGGTAGTAATAGACGCCGACCCTCATCAAATCTTTGACCGGGAAGAAACGGCGGGCGGAGTCTTCGGCCGACGAGAGGGCGGCGGAGAAGTTTAAGACGAGGCAGGCGACGAGCAGGAGCGAAAGCCGTCTCGGAAGAGTTTGCTTCTTCATCTTCGGGTTCGGTTACTTAGAAGCTGCTTCGAAAACTTACAGGGTCTTGCGTCCCGTAGGGACGGCTGAAATCCTCAACCGTCCCTACGGGACTGCGAATTTCTATCGCACTGGTTCCCAGCACTGATCGGTTTAATTCTTCAAAGACCATAAGTGCTGGGCTATTACCAATCGTCCCCTGCGGGGACTTTCAAAACATTTCTTAACCTTCCGATTTATTTCTCACTGCGTCTGCGCGCGGACGACTTTCCATTTGACTCTGCCGCGTAGCGGGTCGCTCCTGAGAACATAGTCGTTTTGGCGTGCGTCCAGGTCGAGCGCCTGTATCTTCCCGTCGGGCAGCGCGAAGAGGCCGTTGACCGCCGCGTTGTCGCTCGCGAAGACGCGCAACTCGACGTTGGCCCAATCCATCTCGGACGTGTTCTGTGCCACCGCGATGTGTGGGAGGACCGTGTGGTCTTTGACCAGCAAGACGACTGGAATCTGCCCGGCGGTGATCGTGTGCCACTGCGCGCCGCGGTAGACTTTGCCCGTCTGGTAATCAATCCACGCGCCGGGCGGCAAGTAAACCTTGCGGTCGTTGCTTCCCTCCTCCATCAGCGGGGCCACGAGCAGATTGCTCCCGAACATGTACTCGTCGTCAATCGTCCACGAAGTCGCATCCTGCGGGTACTCAAAAAAGAGCGTGCGCAGCATCGGGAAGCCGCGCGCCGAAGAGTCCTTCGCCTGTGCGATGATGTATGGCATGAGCGAGTACTTGAGGCCGAGCGCGCGGCGGAAGTCTTCGGTCAGCGCCTCGTCGTATTCCCAGGGCTCGCGCGGCGGCGCTCCGTGCGCGCGCGTGTGCGAAGTCAAAACGCCCCAGGCCAGCCAGCGCCGGTAAAGGTCGCGCGGGGCCTTGTTGACGAAGCCGCCCACGTCGTGACTCCAGTAGGTGAAGCCCGACAGGCCGAAGGAGAGCCCGCCGCGAAGCTCCGCCGCCATCGCAGAGTCCGTGTTCTCCGCGTCGCCGCCCCAGTGCAACGGGTAACGCTGGCTCCCCGCCCAGGCGGCCCTGGCCCAAATAATGTTCTCGCCCGTCACCTCTCTGGTGATGTCCGCGACCGCCTTGTTGTAGCGCAAGGGGTAAAGATTGTGCTCGAAAAGTCCCGAGCGGCCCGAACTGTAAAGCCCGTTGACGGGCGCGCCCTCGCCGAAGTCCACTTTGATCGCGCCGACACCCATCTTCAAAAGGCTGGCGAGCTTGCCCTGATACCACTTCACCGCCGCAGGGTTGCTCATGTCTATCACGGCGTCCTCGAACGGCAACCCGCCCGCCTCGTTCTTGACGGCGTAGCCGTTGGAGACGATTGTCTGGAACAGTTCGTTCTTCGGGGTGAAGTAAGTGTACTGCCAGAGGCTGACGCGGAAGCCCTGCTTCTTCAAATCGGCGATCATCTTCGCGGGGTCGCGGAAGCGCGTCTTGGAGAACTCAAAGTTGCTGCGCCAGTCCGTCTCGAACCAGCCTGTGTCGAGGTGTATCACGTCCGAGGGGATGCGGTGCTGCCTCAACTTAGCCGCCACGTCGCGGACTTCGTCCTCGGCCTTGTAGGTGATGCGGCTCATCCAGAAGCCGAACGACCAGAGCGGCGGGACGGGGCTGCGGCCCGTCAATTGTGTGTACTCTGAAAGAATGTCTTTCGGCTCGCCCAGAAAGACGAAGATGTCGAACTGCTCGTCGCCCGTGTAGATGGTGTTGTGCTGGTCGAAGGTCTTGCCGAAGTCGAAGGTGACGGGCGCTGAGGTGTGTACGAACATGCCGTAGCCGCGGCTCGACAGGAAGACGGGGATCGGCTTGTACATGAACTCGTTCTGCACGCCCATCCCGTCGCGCGTCCAGGCGTTGACCTTCTGCCCACGCTTGTCGAGCCGCGTGAACGACTCGCCTGTGCCAAAAATCTTTTCGTCGTGCGAGAGTTGGAAGGTGGCGGCGGTGCGCCGCGCGAGGTCGGAGGCGCGGCGGATGAAGGAGAACGGGACGGCCGTGAAATAGGTGGCCGGCTCACCGGCCGACTGCGTGCGCGTCAGCAGCCGCCCCTTGTTGTCGTAGAACTCAACGTGCCAGGGGTCTTTGACGAGGCGGACGCGGCCCGCGGCGCTCGTGTAGGTCACGTCCTTGTCTGTCTGCTCGATGCGCCAGGAGTTGTCGCGCGCGACGGGTCCGGCGAGCATGAGCGAGGAGCCGTCGCCCAGGGGGGCGTTGCGCGTGTTGAAGCGCAGGCGAACGGTGCGCGGGCTGACGAAGGTGAGGGAGAACGGGAGCACAGGGTCCTGGTCGTACTCCGTGCCGGGAAACTCTGTGCCCTTACCTTTGCCGAGGGTCATGTCAATCTTGTTGAAGGAGAGCGTGGTGCCGCGCAAGTATCTGTCCCACTGTAGCGCGCCCTGGCCGGTCGAGGGGTTGAAGTTCGTGACCTTGCTCCCGACGAAATAGACCGGCTCCAGGCGCTGGAAGTCCTGGCTCACGTCCACCGGGTCGTTGAGCACTTGCGGCTGCTGGGCGCGGGCCGTCTCGTGGGACGCGAAGAGAGTCAACAGGACGAGGGCGATGAGCGCCGCGAAGGTTTGTTGCCTTCGCGGGCAAAAGGTCCGCGAACACGTCGGCGTTGCCGTAGAGAGCGCTGAAGGTTTCATGCGCGGTCTGCCTTATTAGAGAAATCTTGATTGCAGGAGCTTGGTGCGCGCATTCTCTGTCATTCCCGTTCCCTTTTCAAGTTTTAAATTTGAAGCCGATTCAAAACCTAAGCTCAACCCTTTGCGCCTTACGTCTTAACTTTGCGCCTTTGCGAGAAACTAAAACGGTTCACGCTGGAGGCGCAAAGTAAAAACCAAAGGCGCAAAGGTGTTGAGTCAATCTGTAGATTGAGTTTTGATATGGACTCTTGAGTTATCGTCAAAGTTTTATTCTCATCGCCGCCGGATTTGATATATTCGTGCGCGAGAAAGACCACACGCAAAGTCGGGGGAACTTAAAATCGTATGAGACGGATTCTGCCTGCCGCCCTCTGCCTGCTGCTTTCCGCCTTCTTCGCCGCCGCCGCTTACGGCCAGAAGTTCGAGCAATTGGCACAGACGCCGCCGATGGGGTGGAACAGTTGGAACAAGTTCGGCTGCAACGTCAACGAGGCGCTCATACGCGAGACCGCCGACGCGCTTGTTTCCTCCGGCATGAAGGACGCCGGCTACCTCTACGTCAACATAGATGACTGCTGGCATGGCGAGCGCGACGCGCTCGGCTTCATCAAGCCGGACCCGGCGCGGTTCCCCTCCGGCATGAAGGCGCTGGCCGACTACGTACACTCGAAGGGTTTGAAGCTCGGCATCTACTCCGACGCAGGCTGGAAGACCTGCGGCGGGAAGCCGGGCAGCCGCGGGCGCGAGTTCCAGGACGCGCTGACTTACGCCGAGTGGGGCGTGGACTATTTGAAGTACGACTGGTGCAACACGGAAGGCTTGAAGGCCGAGGGCGCATACCTGACCATGCGCGACGCGCTCTACGCGGCGGGCCGCCCCATGGTCTTGAGCATCTGCGAGTGGGGCACGGACAAGCCCTGGGACTGGGGCAAGAAGACAGGCCACCTGTGGCGCACGACCGGCGACATCTTTAACTGCTTCGACTGCGTCAAGGACCACGGGACGTGGAAGTCCTGGGGCGTGATGCAGATTCTGGACATGCAGAAGGGCTTGCGCGAGCACGCGGGGCCGGGCCACTGGAACGACCCAGACATGCTTGAGGTCGGCAACGGGATGACGGCGGGCGAAGACCGCGCGCACTTCTCCATGTGGGCCATGCTCGCGGCCCCGCTCATCGCCGGGAACGACTTGCGTAGTATGTCCGTGGAGACGAAGGGAATCTTGACGAACAAGGAAGTGATAGCTGTCAACCAGGACCCGCTGGGAGTTCAGGGGTTTCAGTATTCGGCGAAAGACAAAGTTGAGGTCTGGTTCAAGCCGCTGAGTGGCAGCGACTGGGCGATGGTCGTTTTGAACCGCAGCGAGTCGCCGCACGAATTATCTTTCGACTGGAAGCGGGAGCAGGTCGGAGACACTTTCGCGAAAAGAGCGGCCCGCTTCGACCTCGTCGAGTACGCCGTGCGCGACCTTTGGTTGGGGCGCGACCTGGGCAGCACGAAGCGCACGCTCACGGCGAACGTCCCCGCGCACGACGTGCTGATGTTACGTCTCAAGAAGATGTAAGAAACTGTTTGAGAAGTCCCGTCAGGGACGACGTGACAATAGCCCAGCACTTCAGGGGAGAGAATGCAGTATTTAAACCGAGTCCCGTAGGGACGGCCGAAAATTGAGTTCCTTTCTTCAGTCGTCCCTGCGGGACTCACAATCATTCCTAAACATTGTTCCCCAGCAATAAATTGCTGGGCTATTTTCGATATGTCCCTACGGGACACAGGGAGCCGTTAAAGATGAAGCAAACGATTACTCTCTTGACCGCCGCGTTCTTGCTCGGCACGATTTTGGCTGGCGTCGTCGCGGCGGTTGACGCGCCGAAGGCAGAGCGCGTTAAGACGACGGGCGGCGTGGTCGAAGGGAGCGCCGACTCTGGCACAGGGATTCGCGCGTTCAAAGGCGTGCCGTACGCCTCGCCGCCCGTCGGCGATTTGCGTTGGAAGCCGCCGCAGCCCGTCAGTAAATGGAAGGGCGTGCGCCAGGCGACACAGTTCGGCCCGCGCTGCGTGCAGGCTCCCGTCTTCGGCGACATGAACTTCCGCTCCAACGGGATGAGCGAAGACTGCCTCTACCTGAACGTCTGGACGCCCGCCAGGTCGGGCAAGGAACGTTTGCCCGTGCTCGTCTACTTTTACGGCGGCGGGTTCGTGGCGGGCGACGGCTCCGAGCCGCGCTACGACGGCGAGAGCATGGCGCGCAAGGGCATCGTCGCCGTCACCGTGAACTATCGCTTAGGCGTCTTCGGTTTCTTCGCGCACCCGGAGTTGACGAAAGAGTCGCCGCACAAGGCGTCGGGCAACTACGGACTGCTTGACCAGGCGGCCGCGCTTCGTTGGGTGCGGCAGAACATAGCGGCCTTCGGCGGCGACCCCGGTAAAGTCACGATTGCGGGCGAGTCGGCCGGCTCAGTCTCCGTCAGCGCGCAGATGGTTTCGCCGCTCTCGAAAGACTTAATCGCGGGGGCCATCGGCGAGAGTGGCGCGATCACCGGCACGCTGCGCGCCGTCCCGCTCGCGCAAGCCGAGCAGGCGGGCGCAAAGTTCGCGGCCGAGGTGGGCGCGTCCTCGCTCAAAGCCCTGCGCGCGCTGAGCACGCAGCAGGTTTTGGAGCCGGCGACGAAGGGCGGGTTCGCGAGCGTCGGGCGCTTCCCCATCACCGTGGACGGTTACTTCTTCCCGGAAGAGCCCGCGGCGATTTACGCGGCGGGACGACAGGCTCGCGTCCCGCTGCTCGCAGGGTGGAACTCGGAGGAGATGACCTGGATGTTCCTGCTACAGGGCCAGGAACCCACGCCGGAGAATTACGAAAAGGCAGTGCGCAAGCTGTACGGCGAGCGGGCGGACGAGGCGCTCAAGCTCTACTCCGCTTCGACTAAAGACGAGGTCATACAGTCCGCGACCGACCTGGCCGGCGACCTCTTTATAGCTTACAGCACCTGGAAGTGGTCGGACCTGCACGCGCGCACGGGGGGCAAATCCGTTTACCGCTACCTCTACACGCGGCCGCGCCCGGAGATGAGGCCGGAGCTGGGCAACGCCGTTCCGGGCCTCGCCGGGGGCGTGGTGCGCGGGGCGGACGCGGAGGCCAACAGACCGCCGCCCGCGCGCGGGGCCGTACACTCCGCGGAGATTGAGTACGCAATGGGCAACCTCGCGACGAACAAGGTCTACGCGTGGACGCCTGACGATTACAAAGTCTCCGAAGTCATGCAGTCGTACTTCGCGAACTTCATCAAGACGGGGAACCCGAACGGGGCGGGGTTGCCTGACTGGCCCGCGGTCGGCCGCGACAGCGACGCACAGGTCATGCGCCTCGATGTCGAATCGCGCGCCGAACCCGAGAAGCACCGCGCGCGCTACCTGTTCCTCGATCAGTCCCAGACGAAGCGGCCGAACTAAGAGCGCGTTTCAAAACCTGCTCACCCTTTTGCGAGAAAAAGCATTTCACGCAAAGGCGCAAAGTTAAAACTTAAGACGCAAAGGGTTGAGTCTAAGTTTTCAAACACGATCTTACTCGTACGTGAGTGGGTCATGCGGGGAATTGCACCGACCCGCGCGCGCGTAACTCCGAGGGCAAGAGGCTGTCGTAAATGAACTCGTGGAGCGGCGTCTCTACGCCCGCGTCGCGGCCGAGGCGCACGGCCGCGCCGTTCCAGGCGTCAAGCTCGGACGGGCGGCCTGCGATGATGTCTCTTTGCAGTGAGGTGGTAGCAGACGGGTCGAGCCCGTCCACCAGCGCCAGCGTCTTCTCGACCGCTTCGTCAGCCAGATTGATTCGGCGCGCGCGTGCGACCGCCATAATCTCGCGCATCCCTCTTTCGAGCAGCCGCCGCGTTTCCGGCAGGCTGCGTATGACGCCCGCAGGCGCGCGGGCGAGCGCCCCCACGCCGCCGTAAGGGACCACGAAGATGAATTTTTCCCAGAGCGAGACGCGAATGTCCGGCGGAACCTCGGCACGCACACCGGCGCGCTCGAAAGCCTCTAGCAATCGCCCGGCCCTCTCGCTCGGCTGGTTGTCCGGCTCGCCAAACTTGATGAAGTTGGTTTGGCCCAGGCTGAGAATACGGCCCGGCCCGACCACGCGGCTGACCGTCCCGCACAGCCCCTCCAGGACAGGCCCCGGCCCTAGAACCTCGGCCAACTGCCCCGCCGCCTCGACTCCGTTTTGCATCGGCACGACGAAAGTTTGCGGGCCAATCATAGGGCGCATGGCCTCGGCGGCTTCACGCAGTTGCCACGTCTTGACGCCGACGAGCACCACGTCAACCGCGCCCACTTGCGCGGGGTCGTCGGTCGCCTGCGCGGGGTGTATGAGAATGTCTTCGCCGGGAGTTTCGACTCGCAGCCCGTCCCGGCGAATCGCCCGCAGGTGTTCCCCACGGGCGATGAAGGTGATGTCTTCGCCCGAGCGCGCGAGTTGCGCGCCGAAGTAGCCGCCCGCCCCGCCTGTGCCAAAAATTGCGACTCGCATAGAAAACTCCCCGAACTCTTAAAGCGCTGGCCCCGCTTTGAAAATATTTTCAAAAAAAAGATACTGCCCGTGTCGAATCGGCCGCCCCTCGTTCGTCGTGTAAGTAGAGACGAGGATTAGGCCGGTCCAGGCCGCCCGGCTCGTAACACGAAAATAGAAGGAGAATTTACCATGCGGTTCATGATCATCGTTAAAGCAAATAAGGATTCAGAGGCGGGCGTGCTCCCGGACGAAAAGATTCTTGCCGAGATGGGCAAGTTCAACGAAGAACTGGTGAAGGCCGGCGTCATGCTCGCGGGCGAGGGACTGCAAGCCAGCTCGAAGGGCGCGCGCGTCAGGTTCGAGGGCGCGAAGCGGACTGTGATTGACGGCCCCTTCGCCGAGACGAAGGAACTGATCGCGGGCTTCTGGCTGTGGCAGGTGAAGTCCAAGGAAGAGGCCGTCGAATGGCTCAAGCGCGCGCCCTTCCAGGAGGGCGAGGTCGAGATTCGCCAGGTCTTCGAGGTCGAGGACTTCGGCGACAATCTTAGTCCCGAACTGAAGGAGCAGGAGGAACGCCTGCGCGCGCAGCTATCCGAGAAGCAGCAGTAGTCGCCTGTCGTGACGACTTCCGATACACATCGCACCATTGACGCGGTCTGGCGGATAGAGTCCGCGAAGCTCATCGCCGGCCTCGCGCGCTTAGTGCGCGATGTCGGCCTGGCCGAAGAATTGGCACAGGACGCACTCGTCACGGCGCTTGAGCGGTGGCCCGAGACGGGCGTCCCCGAAAACCCAGGGGCGTGGCTCATGGCCGCCGCCAGGCACCGCGCGATTGACCACCTGCGCCGGAACAAGCTCCTCGAACGCAAGCATGAAGAGCTTGGCCGCGAGTTGGAGGCCCAGGAGAGGCACATGCCCAACTTCGACTCGGCACTCGACGACGACATAGGCGACGACCTCTTGCGCCTGGTCTTCACGGCCTGCCACCCTGTGCTCTCCACGGAGGCGCGCGTCGCTCTCACGCTACGGCTGCTCGGGGGCCTGACGACCGAAGAGATCGCGCGCGCCTTCCTCGTTTCGGAGCCGACAGTGGCTCAGCGCATCGTCCGCGCCAAGCGGACTCTCAGCGAGGCGCGCGTCCCCTTCGAAGTCCCACACGGGGCGGAGCGGGACGCGCGCCTCTCGTCCGTGCTCGAAGTCATCTACCTGATTTTCAACGAGGGCTATTCCGCGACCGCGGGCGACGACTGGGTGCGGCCCGCGCTCTGCGAAGAAGCTCTTCGCCTGGGGCGCATCCTCGCGGAACTAGCGCCGCAGGAGCCGGAGGTCCACGGCCTCGTCGCGCTGATGGAGATTCAGGCGTCGCGTTTGCGGGCGCGCACGGGCAAGGACGGTGAGCCAATTCTTTTACTAGACCAGGACCGCGCGCGTTGGGACTGGCTGCTCATAGGCCGCGGGCTCGCTGCGCTGGAGCGCGCGGAGAAACTTGGGGGCGCGTTCGGCCCCTACGCGCTACAGGCCGCGATTGCCGCCTGTCACGCGCGCGCACGCGTCGCGTCCGCGACCGACTGGGCGCGCATCGCCGCGCTCTACGACGCGCTGGCACAACTCATGCCCTCGCCCGTCGTCGAGCTGAACCGCGCGGTCGCTCTTTCCATGGCGTTCGGCCCCGCCGCCGGACTTGAGTTGGTTGATAAGCTGAAAGACGAGCCTTCGCTCAAGGGCTACCACCTGCTGCCGAGCGTGCGCGGCGACCTGCTCTCAAAGCTCGGCCGCACGGACGAAGCCCGCGCCGAGTTCGAGCGCGCGGCCTCGCTGACGCGAAACTCCCGCGAGCGCGAACTGCTGACGGAACGCGCGAAAGCAATGATGAACGCTGAATGATGAATGATGAATGAAAAGGCATTTTGTCTTTAATTCATCATTCATCATTCCTAATTCATCATTCATCATTGCTTTTTCTTGTGCTTGAAGCTGCGTTCCCCGCTGCTGTAACCGGCGACGGTTTGGCCGTCGCCGATGAGTTGATACTTGTAGGTGGTGAGACCTTCGAGGCCGACCGGCCCGCGCGCGTGTAGCTTGCCGGTGCTGATGCCCAACTCCGCGCCGAAACCGTAGCGGAAGCCGTCGGCGAAGCGCGTGGAGGCGTTGTGATAGACGCCGGCCGCGTCAATGCTCTCAAGGAAAAGCTTCGCCGTTACGCTGTCCTCCGTGACGATTGATTCCGTGTGCCCCGAGCCGTGAGCGTGTATGTGAGCGATTGCCTCGTCGCAGCTCTTCACAACCTTGACCGCGATGATTAAGTCTGAGTACTCAGTCCGCCAGTCGTCCTCCGTGGCTGGAACGACGGCCGATGAATCGGCGAGGGCGAGCGTTCGCGGGCAGCCGCGCACTTCGACCCCGGCAGAGAGGAACTGCTCGACCATCCCTGGGAGAAACTGGCCCGCGATCTCTTCATGTACCAGCAAGGTCTCCGCCGCGTTGCACGCCGCGGGGTACTGCACTTTCGAGTCGAAGGCGATGGCCCGCGCCTTCCCTGTGTCCGCCGCAACGTCAACGTAGACGTGGCAGACGCCCTCGCCGTGTCCGAGCACGGGGATGCGGCTGTGTTCGGCGACGAAGCGGACGAACTCTTTCGAGCCGCGCGGGATGATTAAGTCTATCTCTTCGTCGCGCGTCAGCATCTCGGCCACGTCGTCGCGCGTGCGGAGCAGATTGAGCGCGTCCGCCGGCGCGTCCGCGAATTTACCGAGCGCCTCGTGCCAGATGGAGATCAGTGTCTCGTTGGTGTGCGCCGCTTCCGCGCCGCCTTTGAGGAGCAGTGCGTTGCCCGACTTCAAGGCGAGCGCGGCGACCTGCGGGATAACGTCCGGGCGCGACTCGAAGACCACGCCGACGACGCCGAGCGGGCACGTCAACTTATATAGCGTCAAACGGTCGTCCAACTCAGTGACGGCCAACTCGCGCCCCAAAGGGTCTTCGAGCGCAGCCACCTCGCGCACTCCCGTCGCCATCTGCCGGACGCCGCGCTCGCTCGTCCGCAGCCGGTCGAACATCGCGCGCGACATGCGGCCCCGCTCGACATCTTCCGCCGCCGCGCGGCAATCAATCTCGTTGGCGCGAAGTATCTCCGCGCTTCTCTCCTCAATCAAATTGGCGGCGGCCGACAGAAGCTCGTTGCGGAGTGAGATCGGCAAAGTCGCGAGCACGCGCGAGGCGGCCTTCGCCCGGCGCGCTATGTCCGCGACCTGCGATCCCTTACTTTGAACCTCGACCGAACTGCTCATCGCTCCTCCAACAGGACTATGTTATTGCGCGTCACCAGCACGCGCGAGGGCGACGCGCCCAAACCCTCGCGCGCCCCCAGGTGAGTGCCGGCTTCTACCAGCGCCCTAGCCTCCGCGCTCGCACAGTTGACGATGCCGCGTGCGAACTCGCGCCCCTCGCAATCCGTGATCGCCACGACCGACTGCGGCTCGAACTGCTCCTCCACGCGGACGACCCCCGACGAGAGCAGGCTCGCCTTGCCGCCCAGGAGCGCGTCGCGCGCGCCGTCGTTGACGACCAGGCGACCGCTCACGCCCGCCGCGTAAGCGATCCAGCGGCGCTTGCCCGCCATGCGCGACGACGACATGAAAGTGGTGCCGACGAATTCGCCCGCGAAGATTTGTGCCAGAATGTCCGGCCTCCTGCCGTTGGCGATGACGGCCACTCCGCCTGCGCGCATCGCTATGTCCGCCGCCTCAAGCTTGGTCAGCATCCCGCCGCGCCCGCCCGCGGACGCGCCGCCCGCGACCGACTTCAACTCGGGCGTGACCTCTTCGACCAGACGAACGACCGACGACCCTTCGCCGTCAATCTGACCATCGGCCGCGTCCGCCGGACCATTTCTGAACAATAGCCCGTCCACGTTCGTCAGCAGGACGAGCGCGCTCGCTTCCAGCTTGCTCATGACGAGCGCGGCGAGACGGTCGTTGTCGCCGAAGGCGCGCTCGGGGCCACCAGTCAAATACTCCAACTCGTCCGTCGAGACAGTGTCGTTCTCGTTGACCACCGGCAGGACATTCAGCTTGAGCAGCTTCTCCATCGTCCGGCGCAGGTTGCCGTAGCGCCGCCGGTCCTTGAAGTCGTCCTGAGTCAAAAGCACCTGCGCTATCGGCACGTCGTGCGCGCGGAACAGTTGCTCGTAGGCGTGCATCAAGAGGCTCTGCCCGACGGCGGCGGCGGCCTGCCGCGTCGCCAGATCGCGCAGCCGCGAACGGTGCAGGCCCAGACGCCCCGCCCCGAGCCCGACGGCCCCTGAAGAGACCAGCACGAGTTGGCGGCCCGCACTCTTCAGCGCGGCCATAGAGCGCACGAGCGGCGTCACGCGCTCGACGCAAATCTCGCCCCCATCGTCGGTGACCGTGTTCGTCCCGAGCTTGACGACCACGCGCTGCGCCGCGCGCAGTCGCCGCTGACTTTCATTCTCCAACTCCCGTTCAATCATTCCGGGTAACTTTAACTTTCACGAGCCGGCAAAGACAAACGGGTGGCCTACGCTTTCATCAGGTCGCTCTCCGTCTCCGCGCAGATTGGCACAGCGCCGTCGCGGGTCAGCTTGTACTCGACCGAATCCACCAGCGCGCGCCAGCTCGCCTCGACTATGTTCGCGGACAGGCCGACCGTGCCCCACTGCGCTTGCCGGTCGCTCGACGTAATGAGCACGCGCACGAGACTCGCCGTACCGGAGAGGCTGCTGGTGATGACGCGCACCTTGTAATCAACCAGCCGCATCTCCGCGACCGCCGGGTAAAAATTCTGTAGCGCGCGACGCAGCGCGTTGTCGAGCGCGTTGACCGGCCCGTTGCCGCTCGCCGCCATGTGCTCGACCGCTCCGCCGACTTTGACTTTGACGGTCGCCTCGCTCATCGGCATCAGCGCGCCGCGGTGCTCGTCTATCACGCGAAAGCCGAGCAGCTCGAAATAAGGCAGGTGCGCGCCGCTCAGCCTGCGAATCAACAACTCGAAGCTCGCTTCGGCCGCCTCGAACTCGTAGCCGTCGTGTTCCAGGCGCTTCAGCTCGTCGAGCACGCGCCGCTCGTCCTTTAGTTCGAGTCCAAGCTCGCGCGCGTAAGCTCTCAGGTTGGCGCGGCCCGCGAGGTCCGAGATGAGCACGCGCCGGTGGTTGCCGACCGCTTCGGGCGCGACGTGTTCGTAGGTCGCAGGATTTCTCTCGACCGCGGAGACGTGGACCCCACCCTTGTGCGCGAAGGCGCTCGCGCCGACGAAAGCCGCGCGCGCATCGAGCGCGAGGTTCGCTATCTCGCTGACGAAGCGCGCGGTCTCCGACAACTTTCTCAGTCCGCCCGGCCTGAGGACCGCGTGGCCCATTTTCAGCTCAAGATTCGGGACGACGGAACAGAGGTTGGCGTTGCCGCAGCGCTCGCCGTAGCCGTTGATCGTCCCCTGCACGTGCGCGGCCCCTGCCCGCACGGCCGCGAGCGTGTTGGCGACGGCGAGGTCGCCGTCGTTGTGACAATGTATGCCGAGCGGAATCTTGATGCGGGAGGCGACCTCGCGGGTCACGCGCTCGATCTCTTCCGGCAGGCTCCCGCCGTTGGTGTCACAGAGCACGATGCGTTGCGGCGCGCTTTCGGCCGCGGCGTGCAGTGTCGAGAGCGCGTAGTCCGGGTCGGCACGGTAGCCGTCGAAAAAATGCTCGGCGTCGTAAATCAGAAATGGCACACGCTCGGATAGGTAGCGGACGGTATCCGCGATCAATTCAAGATTCTCTTCCCGGCTGACGCGCAGGGCGTCCGTGACGTGCAGGAGCCAGGACTTCCCGAAGATGGTGACGACCGCCGTCTCCGCTTTGAGTAGCGCCTGAATGCTGGGGTCGTCGTCGCAGGAGAAATCCTTGCGGCGCGTCGAGCCGAACGCGGCAACGCGCGCGTTACTCAATCTGAGGTCGCGCGCCCTCTCGAAGAAGGCCAGGTCGCGCGGGTTCGAGCCCGGCCAGCCGCCCTCCACGAAGTCCACGCCCAAATCGTCGAGCGCCCGGACCACGCGGCACTTGTCTTCGGCCGAGAAGTTGACGCCCTCGCCCTGCGCCCCGTCGCGCAAGGTCGTGTCGTAGATTTCTATTCGCTCAGTCATCGCTTATACCTTGCGTTAAGCCGGTGGATAGAGCCCCGGTCACAAAAAGCATCAGGCCATCAACCTGCGTTCGTTGATGGCCTGGGCTCGAAAGCGTCAATTGTCAGCGACAGGCCGTCACGTTCCGTCAATCTTAATGATGGCGGTGGCGGCGGTAATGTGGAGGCTGACGGCCACAGGCTGTGCGGCCGTCGGGGCGAACTGTCTTGTAGTCGGCGCGGATTTCATGACATCAACTATCCTGCCTCAACCATACATCTTTCATTTTCGCTTGCATAATTAATTTTATTTAATGGCCCATAAATGGGATGCGGTCGGGGCGGCGCGGAGGGGCCGCCCCGACCGCCATTAAGCTCCGGCCGGGGTGCGAGGGGCAGAGCTAAATGTCGAAGTACATGCCGAACTCCAAGGGGTGTGGGCGCATCCTGAGCGGCTGAATCTCCTTCTCGCGTTTGTAGGTAATCCAGCGGTCAATCAGCTCGGGGGTGAACACGTCGCCCTTGAGGAGAAATGACTGGTCCGTCTCAAGCGCGGCGAGGGCTTCGTCGAGCGAGCCCGGAAGACTAGGCACCTCTTTTAAAGCCTCGGGCGAGAGGTCGTAGATGTCCTTGTCGAGCGGCTCGCCCGGATCAATCCGGTTCTGGATGCCGTCCAAACCCGCGAGCAGCATGGCGGAGAAGGCCAGGTACGGATTGCAACTGGGGTCGGGCGGTCTGAATTCCAGCCGCTTCAGTTTGGGGTTAGTCGAGAACATCGGGATGCGAATCGCCGCCGAGCGATTGCGCGCCGAGTAAGCCAGATTCACCGGAGCCTCAAAGCCCGGAACCAATCGCTTATAACTATTCGTCGTCGGTGCGGCGAAGGCAACGATGGCCGCCGCGTGTTTCAACAGCCCGCCGATGTAAAAGCGGGCCATTTCTGAAAGTCCGGCGTAGCCGTCGCCAGCAAACAGTGGCTTCTCGCCTTTCCACAAAGATTGGTGACAGTGCATCCCGGAGCCGTTGTCGCCGTAGAGCGGCTTCGGCATGAAGGTCGCGCCCTTGCCGTGACGCTGCGCGACGTTGCGAACCGTGTACTTGAAGATTTGCAGATTGTCGGCCGTGCCGAGCAGCGTCGAGTAACGAAAGTCAATCTCGCACTGCCCTGCGGTCGCGACCTCGTGGTGGTGACACTCGACATGTATCCCGACCTTCTTCAACTCGCCGGAGACTTCCGTCCTGAAATCCTGTAGCGAGTCGAGCGGCGGCAGCGGCACGTAGCCCTCTTTATTCCGAATGTGGTAGCCGGAATTGGCGTTGCCGTTCTGCCCGTTGGTGTTCCAGATGGCTTCGGGGCTGTCCAGAGAGTACCCGGCCGAGTTCTGCTCGTTGTGGAACTTGACGGAGTCGAAGACGAAGAACTCTGCCTCGGGTCCGAAGTAGACCGTGTCGGCGAGTCCCGTGAATTTCAGATAACTCTCGGCGCGGCGGGCCACTCCGCGCGGGTCGAGCCAGTAGCCCGCCTTTGTGATGGGGTCAACCACGTCCGCGATGAGACACAGGGTCTTCTCGCCCATGAAGGCGTCTATCCAGTAGCGGTAGGCGTCCGGGACGAGCAGCATGTCGGACTCGTGAATCGAGGCCCACCCGCGAAGACTTGAGCCGTCGAAGCCGAAGCCGTCCTCGAACGAGCCTTCGGACAACTCCTCAATCGGGAAGGTCAGATGGTGCCACGCACCCACCAGGTCCGTGAAACGCACGTTGACGTAGGCCGCCTTCTCGTCTGCGGCAAATTTTAAGACATCTTTGACGCTCATAAATTTTTCCTTTGGAGGTTAGGGTTAGTAAAAAGACGCGTAGACTCCGCGCGCCACGGCCGGCGGTGTTTCCGGCCCACAGAGAGAGATGACCCGTCGCCGCTCACGGCGCGCGGCAGAAGCTCCCACGGTTGCAGTTAAGTCTGTCGTTTAGTCTGACAATAGCTTCTCCCTTCAAATGGAGGGATGAGGGAGACGGGGACGCGGGGACGCGGAGACACGGCGACGCGGCGAAGAGTTTTCCGTCTCCGTGTCTCCGCGTCTCCGCGTCCCCGCGTCTCTCTTTCATCCCTCATCCCTTTCACTACTGCTCGCGCGTGCCGAACGTCCAGATCAATCCGGCCAGGACTGTGGTCTGCGCTTTGGAGAAGACGGCCGGGTCGTTCTTCGGGAAAAAAGGCTCGTCCGACCAGTCGCGCCTGACCTCGAAGCGCGTCAGCAGGCTCGGCCGCAGCTTGTACTCGCCCGTCAGCGTGACCTCTTTGAGAGTTTGCGCCACGCCGGTCGAATAGCCGTCGTGGTCGTCGAACCACTCGAAGCGCGGGGAGATGGCCCACTTTCTGTGCGGCACGTAGCGCAGGTAGGTCGCCACACCATGCCAGTGAACCTTGCCGCCCGAGGTCAGCCGGTCGAAGCCGTAGTCGTAGTTCGCCATCACGGCCACCTTCGAGTTGAAGGTGTAGGTAACGGTCGTGTCCGAGAGGTGGCGGTAGTGGTCGTCGTCGTTTGCCTGCTCCGGCCCCGTCATGTAGTTCTGAATGATCGCGAGCTTCGACGTGGGGTTGAGGCCGAGCATGACGCCGTAGGTCTTCGCCCCGTTGTTCTCCTCCACGTTGTTCCAGCCGTTGACGACCATCCCCATCACCTTGACCTTATCGTTGAAGGCGTAGCTGGCGCGCAGTCCCGTGTGGTAATAAGGAATGGCCCAGGCGAAGAGCAGGCCGCGCGAGTAGTTCCAGTTATCCTTCGTCTCTATCACTTCGGCCCCGTGCATCGTGACGAACTTGCCGAAGTCGAACTGTAGCCCCGAACCGACGGGCGCGAGGTAGCTCCCGTAAGCCTGCTGTATGACCTTGTAGACCTCGCGGCCGCCGGGCTCGGACGCGTGTACGAGGTCGGTCGCCGGGCCGAAGTCTAAATCGAGCCGGAAGCCCAGGCGCGAGTTCGAGGGGTCCGGTTTCTTTTCGAAGACGATCTCGGCCATGTTGAGCGCGAACTGGTTGTTCCTGGTGTCGAAGTTGCGAAGCACGTTCGTGCGCCCGGCCGGCTTGTTGAAGTTGTAGCTGTAGTAACCATCCACGAAGCCGCTTACTTCGACTCTTCTGAAGAAGTCCAAAAAACCTTCGTCCTGTGACTTCGCATCCTTGGGCTGAGTCAGCGGCGGCGACGTCTTAGCCTCCGCCGCCTCACCCGCGTCCACGGCCACTGATGCGGCGGGAACGGACGCGGGCTCCTCAGACTTTCGCGCCTCCAACTTCTCCAAACGCTCTTCAAGCTCCTTCACGCGGCGGCGCAATTCGGCCGTCTCCGTGTCGCTCGTCAAGAGCTGCTGGGCCGCTACTTTTTCCTGGCACATTAAGGACATAGCTAACAGTAGGCCGCACACTCCGGCCATTGATTCGGCTCTGGACATTGTTGTATTTTGTCTCCATATCGTCCCATTGAGGGCGATCTCAGTGGCCTGTCAGTCCCTGCGCCTCCTAAAGCCAGGACCGGCAGGCCATGTCTATTTCTCAGGCGTTGCGGAGCAAGGCCCTACAACCCGCGGCCGGTTATCTTTGGAGCCTGCGACCTACAATCACTGTGCCAAATTGTCCGCGCTCTTATGTGCTTGTGTAGAAAGTGAGAGAAATGCGTGTAGATTTGTCGAGTCTGCTTAAGGAGACGGGTTAGGCTGCGGTCGTTTGAGCGCAATCGAGCCCCGCGGCGAAGACATCTTTGTCAGGCGTGAGACTCGGAAGAGACAAAAATGTCTATCGGGCCGGGGGCGTTCCTGGCGGTCGAAACGTGCGCGCCGGTATAACGGAGGCGGCGTAAAGCATAGCTGCCTGAAGTCCGTGTGGGCGCGCGGCCACGTCATTGGTGTAGGCCGCACTCGGTCTTCTGCGTGCCGCGCCAGCGGCCGGCGCGCGGGTCTTCGCCGATTTTTACGGGCGTCGTGCAGGGCGCGCAGCCGATGGAGGGGTAGCCGTGGTCGTGCAGCGAGTTGTAAGGCACGTCATATTTGGCGATATAGTTCCAGACGTCGCGCGACGACCAGCGTGCGAGCGGGTTGACCTTGACGAGGCCGAACCTGGCGTCGCGCTCGATGACGCCCACGTTTGCGCGCGCTGGGGACTGGTCGCGGCGGATGGCCGTTATCCAGGCGCGCAGCCCATTGAGCATTTCCCTCAGAGGCTCGATTTTCCGCAGGCGGCAGCAGAGGTCAGGGCGGCGCTCCCACAATCGCTCGCCGTGCTCTTCCGCCTGAGCGCCGAGCGAGAGGCGCGTCGCGCGACGCTCGAAGCGCACATTGTAGCGCGCCTCCAGCCTATCTTTGAGCGCGTAGGTTTCGGGGAAAAGCAAATCCGTGTCCAGGTAAAAGATGCGCGCGCCGGTGCTGACCTCCGAGAGCATGGCGACGAGCACGCAGCCTTCCGCGCCGAAACCCGTGGCGAGCGCCACGTCCGGCCCGAACTCTTCCACCGCCCAGCGGAGCACGGCTTCGGGCGGCGCGGTTTCGAACTCTTCCGAGAGCGACTTCAGTTCTTCGTCCGTCGTTTCGTACCCGACTGGCGCTACTGCTACAGACATGGCAACTCCCTCGAATTAAGCCGGCTGGGAAACAATTTCGAGTCGCGCGTCGCCGGAACTCTGAAGGCCGCGCTCGAACCAATTCAGGCGCTCGCGTAAACGGACGACTTCGCCGACGATGATGACCGACGGCGCGCGCAGGCCGGCGCGCGCCGCTTCGTCGGCAATCGTGCTGAGCGTCCCGCACAGGGTTTGCTGGCCGTCGTAAGTCCCCCAGCGTATGACCGCGACGGGCGTCTCGGGCGCGCGGCCCGTCTTCATCAAATCGTCCGCGATCTCGCGGAGGTGCGCGACACCCATCAGGATGACGAGCGTGTCCGCAGCCGCCAGGTTGCCGAGTTGCTGTGAGTCGTACGCACCGTCGCCGCGCCGCGCGCCCGTCACGACGGCGACGGAAGACGAGAGGCCGCGATGCGTGAGCGGGATGCCGGCGTAGGCCGGAACGGCGAGGGCGGAGCTGACGCCTGGCACAATTTCGAATTGAATCCCGTGGGCCGTGAGGGCTTCGGCCTCCTCGCCGCCGCGTCCGAAGAGAAACGGGTCGCCCCCCTTGAGCCGCACGACCGCTTTTCCCGCGAGCGCGAGTTCGACGAGCAGACGATTGATCTCGCCCTGCGGCGTCTGCCGCCCGCCGCCGACCTTCCCGACGTAAACGCGCTCGGCAGCATCGGGCACAAAAGAGAGCAGCTCGGGATTGACCAGACTGTCGTAAACGACCGCGTCGCACGTCGCCAACAGATCGCGCGCCTTGACGGTCAGGAGTCCGGGGTCGCCCGGCCCTGCGCCGACCAGATAGACGACGCCATCGCGCGCGGCCATCCCCTTGAAACCTACACGCTCGTCGCACAGAGTTTCGCGTATGCGCGCGACCGACGCCTCTACGACCAGATGATGCGCGGCCAGGGGCTCTGTGATCTTGTAAGTGACGCCCTCGTGCCGGCTCGCGGCTTCGCGGACCTCCACGGGGATGTCGCCGCGCGTATGTCTGCCCGGCGAGAGAAAATACGGGTGGACAGTGATGTCGCGCGCGCCCTGCTCGACTAATCGCGCGAACCCCTCGTTGATGTTCGGGTGCGCGATTTCCAGGAACGCGGCCTCAATTAAAGCGAAATTGCCGCGTAAACCGATGCGTCGCGCCGCTTCGCGGACATCGCGGTTCGCCTCTTCACGACGGCTGCCGTGCCCTACGACCAGCACCCCGCGCAAGACTTCTTCGCTCATGCGTGCGCCTCCAACTCTGCCGCGAGCGCTTCCAATTCCCAGACGCTGTGGCGCGAGATGAAAGCCTGAAAACTCTCCCGCGCGCCGCGACGCAGTTCTAGATACTGGCGCACCAGCCGCTCGACGTAGAACTTGAGTTCCCCCGCCGGAACCTTTTTGTTCAACTCGCGGCCGAACGCGTAGCCGTCGCCCAGATGCCCGCCGAGGTAGACGCGGTAAGCCTCTATCTTCCCTTCGGGCGTGTTGAGAAAATCGCCGACGAAGCCTATGTCGCAGACCTGATAGTGAGCGCAACTGTTCGGGCAGCCAGTCACGCTGATGCGGAAAGGCGTGGTGAAGTCCGGCAACACGCGCTCAAGATGTTCTATCAACTCCGAGGCGCGGTCCTTCGTCTCCGTCAGCGCCAGCTTGCAGAATTTTTTCCCGGTGCAGGCGAGCGTCCCCGTGCGAAACGAGGACGGGTTGACACGCAGGTCGAGCGCCGCCAGCCCCGCGGCCAAACTGGCACACTCGGCTTCCGGCACATCCAACACGACCAGGTTCTGCGCGGTCGTCAGACGCACTCGGTCGCTCCCCGCCGCGCGCGCCAAACTCGCGACCTCTATCATCTCACGGCCTGGCAGCAAGCCGCGCTTCGTTGCAACTCCGGCGTAGTAGAGCCCCGCTTGCTTCTGCGCGTGGATGCCTATGTGCGCGCGGTTCGCGGTCACAGGCACTGCGGGCGCGTCGCCGTCCGTTAATTTCCGGCCCAGGCGCTTTTCCAACTCCACGCGGAAACGCAGCGGCCCCCAATCCTCAAGCAGAAACTTGAGCCGCGCCAGCGAGCGCGACTGGCGGTTGCCTTCGTCGCGGAAAATGGCACAGACGTGATGGCAGACTTCGACGACCTCTTCGGGCCGCAGGTGCGCGCCGAGCCTGTCGCCGAACCTCTCTTTTGACCCGAGGCCGCCGCCGACCCACAAATCGAAGACGACCTCGCCGCCCGGCAGTCGAAGCGCGATCAGCCCTATGTCATTAATCTCGTGGCCGGTGCAATAACTGGCACAACCGGAGATGGTGATTTTGAATTTGCGCGGCAGGTTGGAGAACTCATGATTGCCGAGGAAGTGACGGTGGACGCTCTCGACCAGAGGCTCGGCGTCCACGAACTCGGCGCTGTCAATTCCCGCGAGCGGGCATCCCGTGACGTTGCGCGTGATGTCGCCGCACGCGCCGGAGGTCGAGAGGCCGACGCGCTCCAACTCGTCGAAGATGGCCGGCACGTCCTCGATACGCACGTAATGGAACTGTATGTCCTGGCGGGTCGTCACGTCGCCGGTGTTTTGCGCGTAGCGCAGGGAGATTCGGCCCAGCGTCTCAAGCTGCAACGCGCTCAGCGTCCCGTTCGGAACCTTGACGCGGAGCATGAAGAAGCCCTCTTCCTGCGGGCGCTGCGTGTAGAGGCCGTACCAGCGCAGGCGCACGTCGAGGTCGTCCGCTTCGATTGATGAGAACCCCTCGCGCGCGTAACGGACGAGGTCGTCCAGACAATCCAACCCGTCGCGCTCGCGCTTGACGCGCTCGGGCCTGGTCTCTTTTTTTACAACGGCCATCGCTCACACCTAAAAGAAAAAGCCCTTGCGCTAAGGAAACGCGCAAGAGCTTTTAATCCCTTTCGGACGGTTTCCTCAGCTACTCTCAGGGCGGACACGCCACCACGGAGCACACCACGCACATCGCGCAACAACGCATCGCGGCATGTTTGCTCGTCATCTTGGCTTTGCTGAACATAACGGAGGGAGCGTAAACTATATCGGCGGTCGCGTCAAGACAATATTTTTTATCTGGGGATAAAAAGAGTTGAGGCGGAGAGGCGGGACGGAATCCGAGGTTTCGGATTAGACTTTTCTCAAAGGCGTGGCTCGGCGTAGGTCATGACGAGGTACATGACGGCGTCGCGGGTGCCGGGATTCTCGTAGACGTGGGGCACGTCCGCGCGGAAGAAGACGGAGTCGCCGGCGCGCAGGTCAACCGCATCGCCCGCGCCGACCGTCAGGCGCAGCCGGCCTGAGTGGACGACTATATTTTCGTAAGTGCCTTCGGCGTGTGGGTCTGCGCGCTCGACGTAACCGCCCTGTAGGCGCAGCTCGTAAAACTCCGCGCGGCGGTGTTTGTCGAAGGGGAAAAGCGCGCGGCTCTCGAAGCCGCCGTCGCCGGAGCGCAGGACTTTGGAAGTGTCCGAGGGGAGCACGACGACATCGCCCGCCGACTCCTCGCCGAGCAGGTCCGCGAAGCGCACGTCCAGGCCGCGCGCCACTTTCCAGAGAAACGAGATGGTCGGCGCGCTCTCGCCGGCTTCGACCTGCCCCAGCATCGCGCGGCTGACGCCCGCGAGCGTCGCCAGGCGTTCCAGACTCAGCCCGCGCTGCTTGCGCAGGCGACCCAGGTTCTCGCCGACCTTTCGTTTTAAGTCCTGCGTTTCCCTTTCGGCGGCCTTTTGCTCTTCTTTTTTTTTCAATCGTTCGGACCCCGCGGAGAGTTTGAAAAGGAGTTCGTCTAGCCATCACACGATAGACCGTCGTATTATCCACGAAGCAGACTTGGTAAAGCAAAATTTATGACACAGATGATCGTCCCTTCCAGAAGGACCGCCAACTTTCATTACGCGATTCGCGACCTCGTCAACGCCGCCGAAGCACTCGAACGCGCCGGCCGCCAGGTCATCTCCCTGAACATAGGCGACCCGCAAGCCTACGGCTTCCGCCCGCCCGCCCACATGGTCGAAACCGTGGCCCGCGCGCTCAGGGATAATTTCACGGGCTACTCACATTCGGCCGGGCTGTGGGAGGCCAGAGAGGCCGTGGCCCATTACGCGACCGCGTTGGGCGCGCCGACCGCCCCGACGCAGGTCTTGATAACTTCCGGTGCGTCAGAGGCGGCCGATCTGGTTCTGACCGCGCTCGTCGAAGAAGGCGACGAAGTCCTGTTGCCCGCGCCGGGCTATCCAATCTACCCGGCGATTCTCAACAAGCTGGGGGCCGTCGCGCGCTACTATCAACTTGACGGCGCGCGCGGCTGGCAGTTCTCGCCCGAAGAATTGGCACAACTGGTGTCGAAGCGCACGCGCGCGCTCGTGCTGATAAACCCGAGCAACCCGACGGGCGCGATAGTCCCTGAAGAGACAGTCCGCGGGGTTTTAGAGTTGGCCGCGCGCCACAACCTGCTCGTCATCACGGACGAGGTTTACCGCGAGCTGAGTTTCGCCGAGCGGCCCGTGGCCGCCTCAGTGATCGCGCAGGAGGTGGACGCGCCCGTCATCACTTTGGAGAGTTTGTCTAAGACGCACCTGGTTCCGGGCTGGCGCGTCGGCTGGATGCGCTTCACCAACGAAGAGAAGATGCGCGACCTCCCGCCCGCCATCACCCGCCTGGCGAGCGGGCGACTCTGCTCGCCGACGCCGGCACAATACGGCGTGCGCCCCGCGCTCGAAGGCGACAAAAGCTTTCTGGACGAATTCATGCGGGAGATTAAAAGCAGGCGCGACTTCGTCCTCGCGGCCGTCAAAGGCATCGAGGGCCTGTCGTGTGAAACACCCGCGGCCGCCTTTTACGCGATGATCCGTGCGGAAGACCCCATGCGGAGGACGGACGAGAGCTTCGTACTCGACCTGCTCGAAGAAACGGGCGTGCTGGTCGTGCACGGCTCCGGTTTTGGCACAGACCCCACGGGCGGATTTTTCCGCCTCGTCTATCTCCCGGACGAAAGCATCCTCGGGCACGTCTTCGACGAGATCGGCCGCTTCCTGAAGTTGTCCGCTTCCCGGAGGGCCGCCGCGCCGGGAGGTGTGTCCGAGTGATTCGGCTTTTCGTGATTTGACTTTTCGTTTGACAACGGAGAACAAATTCGGCTATAAGCTCAGCCTCGCTAGAACGCGGGGAAACGTCATGCAGAGCTTCAACCTTCAGCACATCACCGTTATCGCGCACCACCACGGCGTCCATCATCGCCGTGCGGGCAGCGCTCCGGCGATGGTGGTCTTTTGCGAGGGAATGAGGGAGTAGCCGCAAGACTCTAATCTCCGGATTTCTTCGAAACCGCTGCCAGTGACTTGGAAAAGTCCGGCAGCGGTTTTCTCATTTGATCGAAAATTTTTGGGCCATATGAACGAGCCTTTATCAAAAATCCCCGATGGCATGAGGTACTACTTCGGGGCGGAGGCGCGTCTGCGCCGCTCAGTCGAGGACACGGTCATGCGCGTCTTCGACGGCTGGTCTTACGAAGAGATCGTCACGCCGTCGGTTGACTACCTGGCGCTGTTCGAGCGCGGGATGGGGCGCGACGCCTCTGAGCAGACTTTCCGCTTCACGGATCGCGACGGGCGACTGCTGGCGCTCAGGCCCGACGTGACCTCTTCGGTGGCGCGCGCCGCTGCGACCCTCTTCGCGCCGCGCGAGCGCCCGCTGCGCTTCTGCTACGCCGCCTCCGTTTTCCGACACCAGTCGCGCTCGCACGCCGACTGGCGGCGCGAGAGCAGCCAACTCGGCTGCGAACTGATAGGGCCTGCGGCCGGCGACGCCGAAATGGAAGTGCTCGCGATGGCGGCCGAAATCTTCGCGCGCCTCGGCCTACAGGACCGCTACCGAATCACCGTCAGCAGCGTCGAAGTCTTCAACGGGGTCGCCGAACGGCTCGCGCTGGACGCGCGCGAGCGGGAAACCCTGCGCCACCTGATAGACGTGAGGGACGCCTGCGAAGTCCGGCGATTCTTGTGCTCGACAGCAACGCTCGCCGAGGACTGCGCAGCGTTTTCCGGCCTCGTTCAGCTTCCGGGCAAACGCGAAATCCTGAACGCCGCCCGCAAGATAATTACGAACGACCGCTCGGTCCGCGCGCTCGACGCGCTCGAAA
This sequence comes from uncultured Acidobacteriota bacterium, assembly GCA_963711585.1. GTDB lineage: Bacteria > Acidobacteriota > Blastocatellia > Pyrinomonadales > Pyrinomonadaceae > QHXM01. The sequence goes on from CAVQEU010000009.1 coordinate 1,395,475, forward strand.
AGCTGTGGCGCGTTGTCGAAGAACTCTCCCTCTCTCACGCCTTCGAGATTGACCTGGGCGACGTGTCCGGGCTCGATTACTACACGGGCCTGACTTTCAAGATGTACGTGGAGGGGGCCGGGTCGCGCGTCGGCAGCGGCGGGCGCTACGACGAATTGACCGCGAATTTCGGCCGTCATGAGCCCGCCATAGGTTTCGTGCTCGACCTCAACGCCCTGACGGAAATCCTGATGAGGGGCGGGTCGTTCCAGGCCCCGGCGGATGCGGGGCCGCGCTGCGCGCGAATTTTGGCACAGGAGCCGGCGGCGGCGTTCAAGGAAGCGCGGCGGCTGAGGGAGAGAGACGAGCGCGTCTGCGTTGAGTTGGGGGAGGTATAGATGCCTGAGCTGACCATCGCCTTCGCCAAGGGGAGGATGCAGGAAGAAGCGCTGGGGCTGCTGGCACGCGCGGGCGTGCGCGTCCCCTTCAACGGACACAACTCGCGCCGCCTCGCGCTCGTGGACGCGAGCGGGAGCTACCGCTTCATCTTCGTCAAGCCTTCGGACGTGCCGGTCTACGTCGAGCACGGGACGGCCGATTGCGGCGTCGTCGGCCTGGACGTTCTGCTGGAATCGGGCGCGGACCTTTTGCAGCCGCTCGACCTCGGCGTCTGTCGCTGCCGCGTCGCGGTCGCGGCAATCAACGGGGCGCTCAAATCGGACGTGGGCGCGCTGCGCGTGGCGACCAAATATCCACACATCGCGGCCGCGCATTTCGGCGCGCGCGGCGTCCCCGTGGAGATCATAGAGTTGGCCGGGTCCGTTGAACTCGCGCCCGTCCTCGGACTCGCGGACGCAATCGTGGACGTGGTGGAGACGGGGCGCACGCTCGCCGAGAACGGCCTGGACGTGGTCGAAGTCATCACGAACTCGACCGCCCGGCTGGTCGTCAACCGCGCGAGCTTTCAACTGAAGGCCGCGGCCGTTTCCCGCCTGATAGGCACGCTCAAGGGCGTTCTGGGAGAAGAGTCGTTTGAAGATTGAATTGATTCGCAAAGACGAGAGGGAGCGGCGCGCGCGCAAACTGGCACAATTGCGCGCGCGCAGCGTGGCGCTCGACGCCGAATTGATGAGCGCAGTCTCCGAGATCGTCGCGGACGTGCAACGGCGCGGTGACGCGGCGCTCGTTGATTACACGGCGCGCTTCGACGGCGTGCGCCTGGAACGCTCGGACTTGCGCGTCCCCGAAGAGACTTTGCTTCGAGCGGCACGGCGCGCGGACTCGGCGGTCGTCGAAGCCCTGCGCGAAGCCGTCAGGCGGGTCAGGGAGTTTCATGAGCACGAGCGCGAGAAGTCATGGGAGTTGAGTTCGGCCGAGGGCGTGCGCATGGGCCAGCGCATCACGCCTTTGGAGCGGGCGGGTCTGTACGTGCCGGGCGGGCTCGCGAGCTATCCGTCGTCCGTCGTGATGAACGTCGTGCCGGCGCAGGTGGCGGGAGTCGGGCGCATCGTCGTCGCGACGCCGCCGCGCACGCTCGCAGAGAATCCGGCGGTCGCGGCCGCGCTCGTGGAGTTGAACGTTACGGAGGTGTACGGCGTCGGCGGGGCGCAGGCGGTGGCGGCGCTCGCCTACGGGACGGAGACGGTGCCGCGCGTGGACAAAATTACGGGGCCGGGGAACAGGTACGTCGCCGCGGCGAAGAAGCTTGTCTTCGGCGCGGTCGGGATTGACTCGATAGCCGGGCCGACGGAGGTCGTCGTCGTCGCGGACGAGACGGCGCGCGCTGACTTCGTCGCGGCCGACCTGCTCGCGCAGGCGGAGCACGACGAGGAGGCTTCGGCCGTACTCATCACCACGAGCGAGGGGCTCGCGGGAGAGGTCGTCGCGCAATTGGGGCGGCAGATTGGCGACCTCCCGAGGCGCGACATCGTCGCCAGGTCTCTGGCGAAATTCGGCGCGGTCATCATCGTCGAGACTCTGGAAGAGGCATGCGACTTCGTGAACGAGTTAGCGCCGGAGCATTTGGAAATCATCGCGCGCGACGAAGACGAACTGGCGGCGCGCGTGCGTCATGCCGGCGCGATCTTTTTGGGGGCGCACACGCCTGAGGCCGTCGGCGATTACTTCGCCGGGCCGAATCACGTCCTGCCGACGGGCGGGGCCGCGCGCTTCTCTTCGGCCCTCGGCGTTTACGATTTCGTACGGCGCACGACCGTCCTACGTTACACGGAACATGAGCTTTCGCGCACGGCGCACATGATCGCGGCGCTGGCTCGCGCGGAAGGGCTGGACGCGCACGCGCGCTCCGCGCTCATCCGTCTCGAAAGCGAGTGACATCTTTGCGGTGACTTTTGATGACTGACCCTTTGGACACAATCAAGCCGCGTGTGCGCGGGTTGCGCGCTTACACGCTTGCGCCCGAGCGCGCGCTGGTCAAGCTCAACCAGAACGAGAATCCGTGGGACGCGCCTGAGCGCATCAAGGAGGAGAGCTTGCGGCGTCTCGGCGAGCGGGCGTGGTCGCGCTACCCGGATTTTGTGCCAGCGAGTTTGCATGAGCGGCTGGCCGCCTTCGCGGGGTGGCGCGCGGACGGCGTGCTCGCCGGCAACGGCTCGAACGAGTTGATCCAGGCGCTCCTGATGGTGACAGTCGGCGAAGGAAAACGCGTCCTCATCTCGGAGCCGACCTTCACGCTCTACCGCCAGGTCGCAACAATCCTCGGCGGCGAGGTGCTGAGCGTGCCGCTTGACGAGAATCTGAATTTCGACGCGGCGGCGCTCGCGCAAGCTGTCACAGATTTTTGTCCGGCGGTGACGATCATTTGTTCGCCGAACAACCCCACGGGCTGCCGTCTCGGCGACGACGAGCTGGCAAAGCTGCTTGAGCTGTCCGCGGGCCTGGTCGTGGTTGACGAGGCTTACTTCGAGTTTTCCGGGCGAACAATCGTGCCGCTGTTGCGGCGTCACCGGAATCTGGTTGTCCTGCGCACCTTCTCGAAGGCGATGGCGATGGCGGGCTTAAGAATCGGCTACCTGCTGGCCGCGCCCGAGTTGACGCGCGAGGTCGCGAAGGCCGTGCTGCCTTACAACCTCAACGTCGTCTCGCAGACGGCGGCCGGCGTCGCGCTCGAACTGTACGAGACTGAAATCAAGCCGCTCGTCGAGCGCATCGTCGGCGAGCGCGGGCGGCTCTCTTCGGCGCTCGCGGAGATAGACGGGCTCGCGCCCGTGCCTTCGCACGCTAACTTCATGGTCGTTCGTTCGTCACTCGAACCTCGCTTCGTCTTCGCGGAGTTATTAAAGCGCGACATCCTGATACGCGACGTGAGCGGCTACCCCATGCTCAAAGAGTTCTTCCGCGTGAGCGTCGGCACGCCCCGCGAGAACGACCTGTTGATTGCGTCGCTCAGAGAGATTTTCGAGAAAGGATTTTGAATCATGTCCAGCCAACTGCAAACGTTGAAGCGCGCGGCGCTGATTCACAGGCGGACGAAGGAGACGGACGTGCGCGTCGCGCTCGACCTGGACGGGAGCGGGAACGCCAGCGTCTCCACGGGGATTCCCTTCCTGGACCACATGCTCGAACTGTTCGCGCGCCACGGCCTCTTCGACCTGGAAGTCGAGTGCCGCGGCGACCTGGGAGTGGACGACCACCATTCGGTCGAAGACATAGCCATCTCTCTGGGCGAGGCGGTCAGGCAGGCGCTCGGCGACAAGGCGGGCATCGCGCGTTACGGCGCGGCGCTCGTGCCTATGGACGAGGCGTTGTGCCGCGCCGTCATAGACCTCTCGGGCCGCTTTTATCTTGTCTACGAGGTGGAGACGCGGCGGCACATGATAGGTAACTTCTCAGTCGAACTGGCCGAACATTTCTGGCGCTCGTTCGCTGAGGCCGCGCGCTGCAATCTGCACCTGGACTGCCTGCGCGGGCGCAACACGCACCACATTCTCGAAGGGCTGTTCAAGGCGACGGCGCGCGCGCTCAGTCAGGCGGTGGAGCGCGACCCGCGCATTGAAGGCGTCTTGAGCACGAAGGGGGTGCTGTAGGGTGGCGGCCGTTGCGTTGGCAATTATTGATTACGGGGTCGGCAATTTGCGCTCCGTCGAAAAGGCTTTCGCGGCGAACGGGTGCGGGGCCGTTCTCACGGACGACGCGCGGACGTTGCGCGCGGCGGAGCGCCTGGTGCTGCCGGGCGTCGGCGCGTTCGGCGCGTGCATGAAGGCGCTGCGCGCGCGCGGCTTCGATCAACTGGTGCTTGAGCGCGCGGCCTGTGGCACGCCGCTCCTGGGCGTCTGCGTAGGGATGCAGATGCTCTTCGAGGAGTCTGAAGAGTTCGGGTTGTGCAGCGGGCTCGCGCTTCTGGGCGGGCGCGTGCGCCGCTTTCCCTCCGAATTGCTCGTGCCGCAGGTCGGCTGGAATCAGGTGCGGCAGCGACGCGCACATCCTCTATTGGCGGGCGTCGAGGACGAGGCTTTCTTCTACTTCGTTCACTCTTACTATTGCGAGCCGAGCGACGCGAGCGTGCTGGTCGGCGAGACTGTTTACGGCGCTCCATACGCTTCGGTGGTCGCGCGCGATAACGTCTGCGGCGTTCAGTTTCATCCCGAAAAAAGTCAGGCCGCCGGGCTCAGGTTGTTAAAGAACTTCGCCACTGAAAACGGTCAGGCTGCGGGACGAAGCTAAGAAGCTGTTTGAGAAGTCCCGTCAGGGACGACGTGACAATAGCCCAGCAATTTATTGCTGGGAACGGAGCGAAATATTTATTGAGTCCCGTAGGGACGGCTGAAACGTTCAATCGTCCCTACGGGACTCCGCCGGAATTTTCGACTTAATACCCAGCCATAAATGGCTGGGCTATTTTCAATCGTCCCTGACGGGACTAAAACGACCAATAGTTCTCAAACAGTTTCTAAGATCAAAGATGCTTGCGAAAAGAATCATTCCTTGTCTGGACGTTGACCGCGGGCGCGTGGTCAAGGGGATTCGGTTCGTCTCGCTGGTGGACGCGGGCGATGCGGTCGAGCAGGCCCGCAAATACGACGCGGAGGGCGCGGACGAATTGGCCTTCCTAGACATCACGGCGTCCTCGGACCAGCGCGGCATCACAGCCTCGCTCGTGCGGCGCGTGGCGGACGAGGTCTTCATCCCGCTCACGGTCGGCGGCGGGCTCAACAGCCCCGAAGACATACGCGCGGTCCTGCGCGCGGGCGCGGACAAAGTCTCGCTCAACACGGCCGCCGTCGAACGGCCCGAACTAATCTCGCGCGCGGCGGAGACGTTCGGCAGCCAGTGCGTCGTCGTCGCCATTGACGCGCGCCGCAGGAATGCACACGACGGCGACGACGGCTGGCAGGTCTTCACTCACGGCGGACGCCGCACGACGGGCCGCGACGCACTGGAGTGGGCCGCGCGCGCCGAAGCGTTGGGCGCAGGCGAGATTCTTTTGACAAGCATGGACAGGGACGGGACGCGCGACGGCTACGACCTCGTGTTGACGCGCGCGGTCGCGGATGCCGTTCGCATCCCCGTCATCGCTTCCGGCGGGGCCGGGCGGCCCGAGCATTTCTTCGAGGCGCTTACCGCAGGCGGCGCGAGCGCCGTGCTCGCCGCCTCGCTCTTCCACTTCGGCCAACTGAAGATCGCCGAGCTGAAGAGCTATCTGAGAATGAGAGGAGTGGTCGTGCGATGAAAGTCGCGGTCGAAGACTTGAAGCTTGAGGGACAAGATTTGATTCCGGCCGTCGTGCAGGACGCGCGGACGCTGGAGGTACTCACCCTGGCATACATGAACGAAGAGAGCTTGAGGCGCACACTCAGCGAGCGGGAGACCTGGTTTTGGTCGCGCTCGCGCGAGCAGCTTTGGCACAAGGGGGAGACTTCAGGGAACACGCAGCGCGTCGTTGAAGTGTCTGCGGATTGCGACCTGGACGCTTTGCGGGTGCTCGTGGAGCCACGCGGCCCGGCCTGCCACACGGGCGCGCGCTCCTGCTTTCAACATCAGCTCGAAACGTCCCGGAGCGACGCGGACGAGAGTGAGCCCGCTTACGTTGGCGCGGTGCTCGAACAACTTTACGCTCTGCTTGAGAGCCGCAAGCGGGAGCGGCCCGCGGGGTCGTACACCGCCTATCTTTTCAACCAGGGCCTGGACAAGATTCTGAAGAAGGTCGGTGAAGAGTCTGCCGAGACGATCATCGCGGCCAAGAACGAAGCGACCGGCCCGCTCGTCGCGGAAATCTCTGACCTCGTGTATCACCTCCTCGTGCTGATGGTCGAACGCGGCGTGACGTTGGGAGAGGTCGCGACGGAGTTGGAAGCGCGCGGGCAGGAGAGACGAAGCGAAGGGTGAGTCAGATGTTACTGATTCCGGCGATTGATCTGAAGAACGGCCAGTGCGTGCGGCTCAGGCAGGGAGCCAGGGACAGCGCAAAGGTGTACGACGGCGACCCCGTCGAGGCGGCGCGCAGGTTCGAGGACGCGGGCGCGCGCATGCTTCACGTGGTTGACCTGGACGGGGCGTTCGGCGAAAGAGGCTCGCCCAACCAATTGGTCGCGAGTCGAATCATCAGCGCCGTCAGGATACCGGTCCAATTCGGCGGCGGGATGCGCTCGGTCGCGGACGTGCGTCGGATGATTGAGGAGGGCGCTCAAAGAGTCGTCGTCGGCACTCTGGCCGTCGAGTCGCGGGAAACCTTGTCGGAGCTTGTAGAACTTTTTGGCACACGCGTCGCCGTCGGCATTGATGCCCGAGAGGGCCAGGTCGTTACGCACGGCTGGGAGAAACGCGGACGCGTGGCGGCCGTCGAGTTGGCGCGAGAGGTCGCACGCGCCGGGGTTGAGCGCATAGTCTACACGGACGTGGGACGCGACGGGATGCTCGAAGGCGTCAACGTCGAGCAGACCTGTCTCGTCGCACGCGAGTCGGGCGTCAAGGTCACGGCCTCGGGCGGCGTCTCCTCGCTCAACGACGTAGAGCGCGTGGCGCGTTTGAGCGTCCACGGCGTTGACAGCCTGATTATCGGAAGAGCGCTTTACGAGAAGAGGTTCACCTTGCAGGAAGCATTGTTACGTTTTCCAACCGAAGGCGACTTGTGATGTGAGAAGAAAGTCTCACGCAAAGGCGCAAAGGCGCGAAGAAAAGACTTGAGCTTTTCTTCGCGCCTTTGCGCCTTTGCGTGGGGTGGTCTGTGTTTAGAACGTCACCCGAGCGGCGAATTGAAAGGCGCGCGGGCCGCCGGAGCCGAAGACGCCGCCGGCTGTGTTAACGGGTTGGCCGAAGCTGGACGAGCGCAGGAAGCCAGGGCTCGCGGGGTCGCCGCTGTCACGCACGAGGACGTTGGAGAACCCGGAGTAGTTGGACTTCGAAGTGCCGAGCACGTTCGTCACGTTGAAGAGGTTGAAGGCTTCGACTATCGGCTCGATGGTGAAGCGCTCGCCGATGCGGAAGACTTTCGAGAGGCGCAGGTCGAAAGAGTTGAAGCTGTCGTTGAAACGCGCGTCGTCGCGCACGAGCGGGAGCAGTTGTCCGCCCACGCCGCCGGCCGCGTTGAGTTGTTGAATGAAGGCGTTCAACTCTGCGCCCGTCTGGAAGATTCTCCCGCCCGCGTTGCGCTGCAATTGCGGGATGCGCGAGGAGGCGTCCGGCAACAGGATGTCCATCGGCACGCCCGAGGCGATTGTCCAGATGGGCGAGAGGCGCACCTTGTACGGCAGATCAATCACCCCCGCGAAGGTGAAGCGGTGGCGCTGGTCGTTCGGCGTGGGGCCGTATTCCAATTGCAGGTTGTTTGAATTTATGGGGCCGTTCGAGAAAGGAATCTGGTCGTCGTTCGCGAAGTTGAAAGCTTTCGAGAGCGTGTAGGCGGCGCGGAACTGGTAACGGTTCGAGTACCGCTTCTCGAAACTGAGGAGCAGCCCGTCGTACTTCGTCCTGACGGAGGATTCCAGATTCTTCACCAGGTCAGGCCCGCCGACCACGGGATTGAACACTGTGCCAATTGTCCGGCCGATGATGAAGTGTGTGCCGAAGTTGTGTAAATAATCTGCGCGTATCACGAAGTCTCCGCCGAACTGGCGCTGTAGCCCCAGGTTCGCCTGCTGCACCATCGGGTTCTGCATGTCGTTGTCAATGATGTTAATGCCGCCCGCGCCCGCGCCGGGCAGGACGAAGCCTGTGAACGGATTCGCCAGGGTCGGTGCGGGCGGCGGGAACTGGCCGCACGCGGGGTTGAAGAGACACGGCGGCGGGATGAAGAAGACGTTGCCCGCGCGGACTTCAATCGGCAAAGCACGTCCGTCGAGGCCACGTTCGAGCGTTTGAATTTCGAGCGTCACGCGGTCGTAGTAGATGCCGTAGCCGCCGTGAAGGCTGGTGCGCTCGTTGAAAGAGTAGTTGAAGCCGAAGCGCGGGGCCAGGTTATTGCCGTCGCGCGAGCGCGTGCCGTTCAGGAAAGGCAGGATGAGCGGGTTCAGCTCGTCCACGCGGCTGATATTTTTAACGTCTGTGTCCAACTCATACCGCAGGCCCAGGTTCAATGTGAGCTTGGGCGTGACGCGCCAGTCGTCTTGAATGAAAGCCGCGAAGTAGTTGTTGTTGGCGTTGGGCAGAATGAGCGGGCGGTCGGGGAAGGCGCTGCGGAGCGTGACGGCGAACAACAGGTCGTTGTCGTTGACGACGCCGTCGCCGTTGCGGTCGAAGTCCGGGAAGTCTTCGATGAACTCTATGCGCCCCTGCTGGAAGACGCGCAGGTCCAGGTCCGAGCCGACGCGCTGTATCTCGCCGCCAAAGTTTAAGGTGTGATTTCCCCTGACCATCGTGAAGGTGTCGCTGAACTGTAGGCGGAACTGCTCCGTCTGTTGCGGGACGCGGAAAGACGCGCCGTCCTGAATGCTCGGGAACGTCAACTGCGGCCCCGGCGTGACGGGCTGCGTCTCGTTGATGAAAGAGTTGACGCTGAAGCTGAAGCTGTTGAGGTCGCGCGGGGAGAAGACGCGCGTATAGCTCGCCAGGAACGACTGCGCGCGGTTGCGGCTTGACTGCCGCTGCGAGGCCGAGCCTATGGAACGGTCGAGCGTGCTTGCCGCGATGTCGTCTTCGCGTTGCAGCGAATGGCGGAAGCTCAGGCGGTCAACCGAAGTCGGGCTCCAATCAAAGCGCGCCGTGGTCAGCAGATCGTTGAGCGGGGCCGCGCTGAAACCTCTGACAATCGAGCGCGAGGCCAAGTCCCTCTCGCCCACCAGCACAGCGCCGTCCTGATTCCGATATTCGAACGCGCCGAAGAACCAGGCGCGGTCGCGCACGATGGGGCCGCCCAGCGTGAACACGTACTGCTCGCGGTCGAAGGGGGGCGTCTCCGTGAGGCCGCGGTCGAAGGTGGCGGGCAAGCCCTGTAGTTTTCTGTCGCGGAAGTAGAAAGCTCCCGAGCCGTGGAATTCGTTCGTGCCGGACTTGGTGACGACGTTGATGAGGGAAGAGCCGGAGCGCCCTAGCTGCGCGTTGAAGCGGTTGGTCGCGATCTGAAATTCCTGGACCGCGTCCTGCGAGATGTTCTGCACGGCCCCGCCCACGACATCGTCGTTGATGTCCGCGCCGTCAACCGTCACGCTGCCGCCGCGTCCCAGTTGGCCCGCAGAGGAGATGACGATGGTGTTGGTCTTCGTCGGGTCGAAGTTGGGCGCGGGCGCGTTGCCGGGGATGAGCAGCGCCAGTTCCAGAAAGTTGCGCCCGTTGAGGGGCAAGTTCTCTATCTCGCGCCGGCTGATGACGCCGTCCACGTCGGAAGAAAGCGTGTCGAGCAGGGGGACGTTCTCCGTGTCGTCCACGGTGACGGTTATCTCTTTAGCGCCTATCTCAAGCGTCGCGTCGAGCGTCGTGGTTTGGCCCACTTGCAGCGTAATCGCGGGCGCGGCGACCGCGGGCGCGAACCCCTGCGCCTGAACTCTCACCTCGTACTCTCCGGGCGGCAGGGCGGAGAGCGTGTAGAAGCCGTCTTCGTTGGTCGTCGTCTCCCTCTTGACGCCCGTCGCTTTCGACGTGGCCGTCACCTCGGCGCCACGGACCACTGCGCCGTTCGGGTCTAAGACCCTGCCGCTCAGCGTCGCGGTGGCTGACTGCTGCGCGTAAGCTGTCGCAGCGGCGTACAGACTAACAAGCAAGAGGCCCGCCAGGATAAAAGCTAATTGGCGCGGCCTCGCGACGGCTTGCGGCCGGAGGGGGTGTAAGCGGCTCATTATGTTTTGACCCTTTCGTGGTTGGCGGCCAACGCGCTACTCACGGGGGGAGCGTTCGTTGTGACCGGCCAGAATTTTAGCGGCAGGCAATTTAGCAGAAAGCTTCATGAAAGCTACTGGCCTCCCGCGCTTTCAGTGTGAAGGCCCGGCTCCGAGCTAATGATGGCGAACCAGAGGGTGTCGGTCTTAGGCCAGCAACAAAACAGTTAAGGAGGGAAATACAAGACCTCTGGTTACGCCCAACCCGGAGCCGGGATATTGTTGACGTGCGAGTGGAAAGTACCACTACTCCCGCGGCGTGTCATGGGTCTGAAGGTTGACCATCGTCTCAAACTTTAGTTGGAGACGTAGAACATCCCGGAGGGATGTTTGTTGACCGGCGACTTGCTTTAGGAAAGGTGAACGAGGCCGCGCTGCAAGGCCGTGGTGGCGGCCTGCGTCCGGTCGCTCACGCCGAGCTTGCTCAGGATGTTGTTGATGTGACTCTTGACGGTCGCCTCGCTGATGTGCAGCAAGTTGCCTATCTCTTTATTGCTCTTGCCACGCACGATCTGTTCGAGGACTTCCAATTCCCTGCCCGTCAAATCCGAGCCGCTCATTCTCTCGGCCAGGCGCTCGGCCACGACCGTCGGAATCCGCCGCGAGCCGGCGTGCACCTTCCTGACCGCGTCCTCCAATTCGTCAAAGAACATGTCCTTTAAGAGGTAGCCTTGCGCGCCCGCTTGCAGTGAGCGATAGATGTCCTCGTCGCCGTCGAAGGTCGTCAGCACGATGACGCGCGCGTTCGGGAACTCCCGCCGGATTCTGGTGATGGCCTCGACGCCGCCCACGACCGGCATGCGTAAGTCCATCAGCGTCACGTCCGGCTGGTGCGCGCGAAAGAGGTCTATGGCCTCCTGCCCGTTCGTCCCCTCCGCGACGACCGTCATGTCCGCGACGGTGTTAATCAGGGCGACAATCCCCTGCCGCACGACTCCCTGATCGTCAACGACCATCACTCGAATCTGGTTGCTACTCATAAAGGCCGCCTCCGTTGCGTCCGCTTAACAAAATCGTCAGCCGCCGAGCGGCACTTCGACGACTATCTCCGTGCCTTCGTCCGTGCCGCTCTCGACGAACAGCGTGCCGCCCATCTGCTCCGCGCGCTCGCGCATCCCGACCAATCCGAAGTGGCCGTTAGCAGTTTGCGTTTTGGCGTCGAAGCCGCGGCCGTTGTCGCGCACGCTAAGTTGCACGCGCTTAGCGTCGAACTTCAGGTTGATGAGAATCCGCTGGGCCTCGGCATGGCGGACGGCGTTGTTGATGGCCTCCTGTCCAATGCGCAGGAGGTTGCTCTCGATGAGAGCGGTCAGTGGCCGGAAGGTCCCGCTGACCTGAACCTGCGCCTGTATGTTGGTCTCGGCCGTGAGCCGCCGCGCCGTCTCGGTCAGGGCTGAGGGCAGGTCGTTGTTTTCGAGCGCCTGCGAGCGCAGGTCCCAGATGTAACGCCGCGCCTCCGCGATGCTGTTGCGGACGAGAACACGCGCTCTATCGAGGTGCGACCGAGGGGCTTCGGCCCCCGGCGGCATCGTCCGCGAGACCAACTCAAGTTGAATCGAGATGCCCAGAATCTCCTGTGCCAGATTGTCGTGAATCTCGCGCGCGATGCGGTTGCGCTCGTCAAGCACGGCGGCGAAACGCCTCTTCACCTGGCGCACGCGCAAGAGATAAAGCTGCCAGACAATGAGCGCGAGCGTCGCGGCCGAGAGCGCGTAGAACCAGTAGGTCTGGTAAAAATGTGGCTTCAGATAGAGGTCGAGCGAAGCGCCCGCCTCGTTCCAGACGCCGTCGTTGTTCGCGGCCATGACGCGGAACTTGTACTGGCCCGGCGGAAGGTTCGTGTAGTAGGCGACGCGACGCGCGCCGCCGTCAATCCAATCTTCATCAAAGCCGTCGAGCTTGTACTTGAACCTGACCTTCTCCGGTGCGACGAAGCTCAGGCCCGCGTAATAGAAATCGAAACGAGACTTGCCCGGCGGCAGCTCAATCTTACTGGACGGGGCCACGGACTCGTCGTCAATGCGTACCTGTTCGATGACGACGCCGGGCGGCTGCGCGTTGACTTTCAATCTCGCGGGGTCGAGCACGGCGACGCCCTTGAGCGTCGAGAACCAGAGCTTGCCGTCGCGCCCCTTCCAGCCCGAAGGGTGGCCGCCGCCGCTGCACTCGCGCGTCCGCATCCCGTCGGCCGTCCCGTAGACGATTGGCTCGATTGTGCCAATTTTTCCGGCCGCGAAGTCGTCCAGTTGTTTCCTGTCAACGCGGAAGACGCCCTTGTTGCAGCTCAGCCAGAGGTTCTGCTTCTCGTCCTCCATGATGCTGTAGACCTCATCGTCGAGGATGCCGCTCTGGACTGTGTAGGCCGTGAACTTCCCGTCGCGCAGGCGACTCATCCCGCCGCCGCTCGTCCCTATCCAGAGACTACCGCCCGACGCGTCTTCGTAGAGCGCGATGACGGTGTCGCTCGACAGCCCGTCGCGCGTCGTGTACGTCGTGAACTTTCCGTCCTTGAATTTACTCAGGCCGCGCAGGGTGCCGATCCACAGAGCGCCCTCGCGGTCTTCGTAAATCGTGCCGACGAAATTATCGGCCAGCCCGTCCTCCGTGGTGTAGATCGTAAACCCTCGGTCCTTCATGCGCGTCAGCCCGCCGCGCGTGCCGACCCAGAGTGTGCCGGTCTGATCGGCGCGAATTGAGCGGACGAAATCGTTGGCGAGGCCGTCCGCGGAGGTGTAGGTCGTGAATTTCCCGTCGCGGAAGCGGTTCAGCCCGTCGGGCGTCCCGACCCAGAGGTTGCCTTCCGCGTCGCCGGCCAGCGCGAGCACGAAGTCGCTCGACAGCCCGTCGCGCGTCGTGTAGGTAGTTATTGTGCCATTCTTCAATTGGCCCAACCCGCCGCCGTATGTGCCAATCCAAACATTGCCCTCGCGGTCCTCGTAGACGCAATTGACGAGTTCGTTAGAGAGTCCCTCGCCCGTCGAGTAGGTCGTGAATTTCTTGTCCTTCAGGAAACTCAGCCCCGCGGATTCCGTGCCGACCCAGAGGCTCCCCTCGCGGTCCTCGAAGATGGAGAGGATGACGTTGCGCGAGAGTTCGTCCTCTTCACCGAAAGAAGTGAAACGATTGTCCCGCTGCCGACTCAGCCCGTTTGAAGTGCCGACCCAGAGAGTGCCTTCGCCGTCCACGTAGAGCGCGGTGATTCTATCGCTCGGCAGTCCGTCGCCGACGGTGTAGGTCGTAAACTTCCCGCCGGTCAAACATGAGAGGCCCTTGAACGTGCCAACCCAGAGACGCCCCGTGCGGTCCTCCGTGACGGACGAGACGCTGTTGCTGGCGAGCCCGTCCGGCACCGTGTAGCTCGTGAATTTCCCGTCCTTCAAACGTCCCAGGCCGTCGGACGTGCCGACCCAGAGAGCGCGCTCATTGTCTTCAAAGAGAGCCTTGACGTCGTTGCTGACCAGCCCGTCTTTAGTCGTCAGGTTAGAGAAGACGCCGTCCTTGAACCGGCTGAGTCCCGCGGGGGTCGCGACCCAGATGTTGCCCGCGCGGTCTTCGGCGATGGCCTGCACGTCGTCGCCCGCCAGGCCCTCCTGCGTCGTGTAAGAACTGAACTTCCCGTCCGCGAAGCGCAGCAGCCCCGTGCTCGTGCCGAGCCAGAGGCCGCCTTGACGGTCGCCCACGAGGGCGTGCACGTCGTTGTTCCTGAGTTGTGGAGTATTCTGTTTGTCGAAAACGGTGAAGCCGGTCCCGTCGAAGCGCGCGAGTCCTTCTTCTGTGCCAATCCATAAGTAGCCGTCCGTGGTCTGCGCGACGGCGTGGACCGTGTTCTGGGGCAGGCCGTTCTCCGTCAGCCAGACGCTGCGGCTGTACTCCGCGAGGTCTCGCTGCGGGTCCAGGGCGAGGGACGGCCCGCCCCAGCACAGCAGCAGAAGAATGAAGGGACTGAGCAGGCGAACGTTAAGTTTGCGCGCGAAACCTGATCGGCTCATCTGTCTTAGCGATTACTGAAAGCCCGTCCTGGCAGCTTTACCGACGGATAATGTAACATTCTATGTGTCCGGCGTAAGCATATTCAACGCGCGAGCGGCAGCAAGCTCGTCGCCAAAGGTCAAAGTCCGTCCAATGCAGCTTTCCAAATCGGCAGCCTCTTTTCTTCTGGCGTTCCTCTTTTTACCCGGCGCGGCCGCGCCGCCGCAGGCGCGTTGGCGCACGGCCACGGAGCAGGAATTGAGGAAGGTCATTCCGGCGCGTGCGCCCGTCGTCAAGGAAAACATAGAGACAGAGTTCCGCACCGCCTCGGGCGTCACGGACGGGCGCGGCCATTTCATCGCGGGCGTGGTGATGATCACGGCGGGCTACTCGGCCGAGGGCAAGTACTCACACTTTTTCATCACGCAGGCGACCATCAGGATTGACGATTTAGTCTTACAGCCGGACGAGTACGTCTTCGGCTACCGGCGTGTGGATAACGAGACCATGCGGCTCGTCTTTCACAAAGCTTCAAGCGGGAAAGAGGTCGGCGACGCGCGCGCGCGCCTCAACACGAAGAGCAGCGCGGTGCGCTCGCTGCTGATAAGCCCACCCGCCGCGGGCCGTGGGACCATACAGATCGGGCGCTTCGTGTTCGATTACAGGCTCGACTGAATTACCTGCTGCGTTGGATCAGGCTGGCGGCGACGGCGACCAGTTCCGCCAGCTCGACGGGCTTCGGGACGTGCATCTGGTAGCCGGCACGGAGCGCCTGCATGCGGTCCTCGACTCTGGCGTAGGCGGTGAGCGCGATGGCCGGCACGCGGCCCCCGCTCTCTTCCGGCAATTCGCGCACGCGCCGTATCATCTCGTATCCGTCCTCATCGGGCATCCCTATATCACTTATCAGCAGGTCGGGCACGGCCGTCCGCATCGCTTCGAGCGCCTCGGCGGCGGACCCCGCGGCCAGCACTTGTGCGCCGCATTGCCCGAGCCCGGCCTTCAGCAGCTCACGCGTGTCAGGCTCGTCGTCCACCACGAGCACGCGCACTCCGTCGAGCCTGTCAACGCTGTCGAAGAAAGGCAGCGTCTCCCTCGCCGCGGGGTGCACGCGCACGCCCTCCACGGTCGCCTGATAGACAGGGGCGACGGGCAGCAGCACCGTGAAGGTCGAGCCCTGCCCCTCGCCCGCGCTCTCGGCGCGGACTGTCCCGCCGTGAAGCTCTACGAGGTGGCGCACGATGGCGAGTCCCAATCCCATCCCGCCGTGCTGGCGCGTGGTGCGCTGGTCGGCCTGGCGGAAGCGGTCGAAGACGTGCGGCAAAAAATCCGGCGCAATCCCCGCGCCCGTGTCGCTGACGGCTATCTCGACGTGCGAGTTGACGCGCTCCAGGCGGACCTGCACGCGCCCGTTCTTCGGCGTGAACTTAATGGCGTTCGACAACAGGTTCCACACGACCTGTTGCAGGCGGACGGGGTCGCCCGAGACAGTGACTACCCCTGTGTCCATAATCTTCTGCACGCGCACGCCCTTGGCCTCGGCCGCGGGGCGGACGGCCTCGACTGCCGCCTCGACGAAAGAGTTGGGGTCAACCTGGCGCACGTCTATCCTGAGCTTGCCCGTGATGATGCGCGAGACGTCGAGCAGGTCGTCTATGAGTTGCGACTGCGCGCGCGCGTTGCGCTCTATCGTCTCGAAGGCTTTGAGGGCGGCTTCGCCGTTGAACTGGCCTATGCGAAGCATGTGCGCCCAGCCGAGGATGGCCGTCAAGGGCGTGCGCAATTCGTGCGAGACCGTGGCGAGGAATTCGTCCTTCAGCCGGTTGGACTCCTGCGCCTCGCGATACAGGCGCTCCTGCTCGGCTGCCGCCTCCTCGGCCTCTGCGCTTGCGCGCTTCAGCGCGTTGAAGAGCCGCGCGTTGTCCATCGCGACCGCGGCCTGCGCCGCCAGCCCCTCGATGATGCGCGCCGAGCGCTCCGTGAAGACGCCTTCCTCGGGGTGGCCGAAGAAGAGGCCGCCGTAGACTTCGCCCGAGCGGGAGATGACCGGCACGGCCAGGTAGCTCGTCACGGGCAGATGCCCTTCGGGCATTCCGTAGTAGGGCGAGTTCCTGCCGTAGCGCGGGTCTTTCTTCACGTCCGCGATGAGCACGGTGCCCTCACCATTGAAGGTCGGCGCGAAGATGTCCGTGTTGCGCGGCATGGGGAAGTGAGCGAAGGCTTCACGCGGCACGCCCGAGAGCGTATAGAGCGTGTAACTCTCGCCGGCCTCGTCGAGCACGTTGTAGAAGAAGGAGCCGTAGCGCGCGCCCGAGATTTCGGTGGCGGCGTCCGTCACCTCCTGCACGAGCTTGTGCACGTCCAGCTCGCCCGCGAGCGTCTGGCCCACGCGGTTGACGGTCTCAATAATCTCCGCCTGCTCGCGCAACTGTTCCTCGTTGCGCTTGCGCTCGGTGATGTCGCGGGCGATTTTCGACGCGCCGATGATGCGCCCCTCCGCGTCCTTGACCGGCGAGACGGTGAGCGACACGTCTAGGATCGAGCCGTCCTTGCGCTGGCGCACGGTCTCGTAATGGTCAACGCGCACGCCGCGCCTGATCTGTTCGAGGATACGCGGCTCTTCGTCGGGCATGTCGGGCGGGATCAGCATCGTGACGGGCTGGCCGACGGCCTCCTCCGCCGTATAATCGTAGAGCCGCTCGGCCGCGGGGTTCCAACTGAGGATGATACCGTCCAGGTTCTTACTGATGATCGCGTCGTCCGAGTTTTCGACGATGGCCGCCACTTGCAGCAGCCTCTCCTCCGCGCGCTTGCGCTCGGTCACGTCGCGCGTGATCTCCAAAATGGACGCGACCTCGCCCTGCTCGTCAGTCACGGTCGCCCAACGTGTCTCGACGATTATCTGCTCGCCGTCCTTGCGCGTGTGCCTGAGTTCCCCCTCCCAGTGTCCGTCGCGCCACAGGCTCTCGTAAATCTCTTCGAGCGGGATGGACGGCACGGTCTTGAGCAATGCGTGCGGCGAGCGCCCGATGGCCTCCGCCTTCGTGTAGCCGTAGGTGCGCATCGCGCCCCTGTTCCAAAACGTGATGGCGTTCGAGGCGTCGCGCAGGAAGATGGCGTCGTAAGCCTGATTGATGACCTCCGCCTGCTCGCGTAGCCTCGAATCGACGTCCCTGCGGACGGAGATGTCGCGGGCGATCTTCGACGCGCCGATGATGCGCCCCTCCGCGTCCTTGATGGGCGAGACGGTGAGCGAGATGTCAACGAGCGTGCCGTCCTTACGCACGCGCACGGTCTCGTAGTGCTCTATGCGCTCGCCCGCGCGCACTCGGGCCAGGATGGCTGGCTCTTCGTCCAGGTGGTCGTCGGGAATCAGGATCGTGATGGGCTTGCCAATCACCTCCTCGGCCGTGTAGCCGAAGATGCGCTCGGCCCCCTTGTTCCAACTCGTGATGACGCCTTCGAGCGTCTTGCTGATGATGGCGTCGTCCGCGGACTCTATGATGGCCGAGAGCAAGTAAGGCGCAAGCTCAGGGCTTTGCCAATCGCCGAGCCAGCCTGCGGTGTTTTGATTGTCGGGCGTCCCCTCCTGCGGGGTGTTCCTGGGCATAGGCACACTTTTATCCGGCGTCAACGACGGGGAGTGATGTCGGGGGTTAAAACTTAGGGGACGATGGATTATACCGAGTCTGCACCTTAATTGCCACGACTCGTCGGATAGACTTCGATAATGGCTCAATTTGAAGTTGAGAGCCGGGGCCGAAAGGAGGGGCCGTTGACCGTCCGGGAATCGCGGTTCGGCTACAACGGGCCGATTCAGTATAATCAGTGTGACGGTAAAGTAAGGCTTCAGTCGCCGGCATGAAAATTAAAGACATTACTTCACAGTGGAAATTCTGGCGGGTGCCGCATCTGGACGGCCTGGAGTTGCTGTGCGGCTCAAACATCACGCACGAGTACCCGCCTCACGTGCATGAAGAATACTGTGTCCTGCTCATGCTTAAAGGGGCGGAAATAACCGTCTGCCGCGGCGTGCGTCAAGTAGCGCTTCCGGGCGATTTGGCATTCATGAACCCGGACGTGGTGCATGCGTCGCGCTCAGACGGGGCCGTCTATAGAATTATAAGAATTAAGCCCAGCTTATTTAGCCGGATAGTGTTTGAGTCTGTCGGGCGCGACCTCGGCACACCGCATTTCGACAGGCTCGTCGTTGACGACGCCTCGCTTTTTCGGTTGCTGCTGAACCTGCACCTTAAACTCGAACAGAACATCTCCTCACTCGAACAGGAATCCGAGTTCATTTCGACGATGGGAATTTTGGTCAGCCGGCAGCTTGCGAATTACCCCGCCGCCCTGCCCCTCGGCAAAGAGCCGCGCCACATTAAAACGGTTCGAGACTATCTCAAATCCCACTACGCCGAAAACGTCTCGTTGTCTCAACTGACTTCGATTACGAATTTGAGCCCCTTTTATCTGCTCCGCGTCTTTCATCATCAGGTAGGGTTTCCGCCCCACGAATACCAGACTCAGGTGCGCATCGCTCACGCCAGAAAGCTACTGCTTGAGGGCAAGGCAATCTCACACGTCGCCCTGGAAACAGGCTTTTGCGACCAGAGTCATCTGTCCCGAAACTTCAAGCGCATCGTCGGCATGACTCCGGGCCAGTTTTCGTCTCAGAGCAATATCGTCCAAGACCCGTCACGTTAAGTGTGATAAAACCTGCCGCGTTCAATCCCGCCTGACAGCGGCCCTTGTGCGGCCGCCGTCGGGCAGTAATAAAAGGACGGCAGTTGTGCAAGTCGAGACGAATCAATCCACCATCCGCTTTTTCGGCAAGGCGCTGATTGCCCTTGCCTGCCTGGCAATCCAGTTGCCCGTTTACGCGCAGCAGACACTTCAATTCCCGGCGACGCCGAAGAACGCGGTCACGGACGAGTATCAGGGAGTAAAGGTCATTGACGAGTATCGGTGGCTTGAGGACGCGACTGCCCCCGCCGTCAAGCGTTGGGTTGACGAGCAGAACAAGTTCAGCAGCTCGGTGCTTGAGAAAATCCCTGCGCGGACGGCAATAGCCGACCGCTTGAAGGACTTGTACGGCAGCCGCTCGGTCATTTACTACGACTTCTCTCAACGCGGGATGTTCTTCGCCATGAAGTTGCAGCCGGGGAAGAATCAGCCGCTCCTGGTGATGTTGAAATCGCCGGACGATATGGCCTCCGAGCGAGTCGTTCTGGACCCGAACGTCTTGAACCCCAAGGGCACGACCGCCATAGATTTCTACGAGCCGTCGCTCGACGGACGTTTCGTCGCCGTCTCGCTTTCGGAGAACGGCAGCGAAGACGGCTCCGCACACGTTTACGAAACCGCCACCGGAAAGAAACTGCCCGACGTGATTCCGCGCATTCAGTACCCGACCGCCGGGGGCAGCCTGGAATGGAATAAAGACGGCTCCGGCTTCTACTACACGCGCTACCCGCAGGGCAACGAGCGCCCCCCCGAAGACATGACCTTTTATCAGCAGGTCTACTTTCACAAGCTCGGCACTCCACTCAGCGAGGACGCTTACGTCATCGGGAAGGAGTTTCCGCGCATCGCCGAGATAAGACTTAGCACGACCGAAGACGCCAGGCACTTACTGGCAAGCGTGGCGAACGGCGACGGCGGCGAGTTCGCACACTATCTGCTCGGGCCGTCGGGCAGGTGGACACAGCTCACACGATTCTCCGATCAGGTTAAGTCCGTTCTCTTCGGCCCGAACGGAATGCTCTACATGCTCTCGGTCAACGGAGCGCCGAGGGGCAAGATTCTCTCCATGCCGCTCGACAACCCGAAACTCTCGGAGGCGAAGACGGTCGTTAACCCGGGCGATGCGACAATCAAATCTTTTATGCCGGCGGCGACGCGCCTTTACGTGAGCGAGATGATGGGCGGCCCGTCGGAGGTCGCCGTTTACGACCTCGGCGGAAAAAGGCTTTCGTCCGTTCCCACGAAGCCTGTCTCGTCGGTGCAGATCGGCCTGCGGCTGAAGGGAGACGAGATTCTCGTCGGCAGTACGAGCTACCTGGAGCCGTTCGCCTGGTATCGCTACGACCCCGCGACCGGCGCGATCACGAAGACACGGCTGACGGGCGACGCTACCGTCAACTTCGACGACGCGCAGGTCGTGCGCGACTTTGCGATCTCAAAAGATGGCACAAAAATTCCGCTCAACATCATCAGTCGCAAAGGAGTGAAGCTCGACGGACAGAACCCGACCATCCTCTACGGCTACGGCGGCTACGGCGTCAACATGTCGCCAAATTTCATGCGCAGAAACCGCCTGTGGCTGGACGCGGGCGGCGTCTACGTGGAGGCGAACCTTCGCGGCGGCAGCGAGTACGGCGAGGAATGGCACAACGCCGGAAAACTGACGAAGAAACAGAACGTCTTCGACGACTTCGCCGCCTGTGCCAAATATTTAATTGATAAGAAGTACACTTCGCCGTCCAAGCTCGCCATCGAGGGCGGCAGCAACGGGGGGTTGCTGATGGGCGCGGCGCTGACGCAGCACCCGGAACTTTTCAGGGCCGTCGTGAGTTACGCGGGATGGTACGACATGCTGCGCGTCGAGATATCACCGAACGGGGCCTTCAACGTGCCGGAACTCGGCACGGTCAAAGACCCGGAGCAATTTAAGGCGCTCTACGCTTACTCGCCCTACCATCGTGTCAAAGACAACACGCCGTACCCGGCCGTGCTGTTCATCACGGGCGATAACGACGGGCGCGTTGACCCGATGCACTCGCGTAAGATGACGGCGCGACTTCAGGCGGCGACGAGTTCAAAGCTCCCTATCCTTCTGCGGACCAGTTCGGATAGTGGTCACGGGGCCGGCACCTCACTCGGCGCACGCATCGCTCAAGATTCGGAAGTCATCGCTTTTCTTTTCGACCAGCTCAAGATGAATGAAAAAACCGGGGTTGATTAACTCTCTCCGAGAATCTCTTTGACCCTGCCGACCTCGCCGGTTTCGAGCCGGACCTTGATGCCGTGCGGGTGGTAAGAAGATTTTGTCAGCACGTCCTTCACAGTGCCGCGGGTCAACTTCCCCGTGCGCTGATCCTGCTTCAAGACTATGTCCACCTTGAGGCCCGGTCTGACCTCTTTCCTGTCCTGACCGCTCATGACTCGTGGCCTCCCCTGCGAATCTACCGCGAAACTTACGGCTCAGACTGGAAGTAAGACCCTGTTTGAAAACTCTTCCTTTGCGTCTTTGCGCCTTTGCGTGAGTTATTGGTTAGGAAAAGGAAGTCTCACGCAAAGGCGCTAAGAACTGCCGCGCTCGCCGTGTTGCGAGAAGCTATCGCGGCAGCGCGTAGGCGACGACGGTGTCAGAGAGTTTTTGACTGAGCGCTCTGAGGAAGCCGCCGCCCCCGGCCGCGACGACCACGAACTGTCGCCCGCTCTTTCTCCCGCGGTAGGTCATGGGGGTTGCGTGGCCGTTGGCTTCGAGCTGCGCTTGCCACAGCTCGTCTCCTGTCTTTGCATCGAAAGCCCTGAGACGGTGGTCGGTCGTGCCGGCGATGAAGACGAGCCCCCCGGCCGTGACGATTGAGCCTCCTAAATTCTGCGTCCCCGTGCGGCGCACCCCGCGCGCCTCAAGCTCCTCCACGATTCCGAGCGGCACTTTCCAGACGATCTCCCCACTGTTCAAATCGACGGCGCTCAGCGTGCCCCACGGCGGTTGCTGGCAAGGCCAGTTGTTCTGGTCGCGGAACCACGCGTACTCCTCGAACCTGCCCTGACGAACGTACGGCAACGGCGCGCCCGGCGGTTGCTTAGTCATCGCGCCCACGGCCCCGTCCTCATTCATGTTCACGTAGAGATAAGCGGTCGCGGGGTCGAACGACGCCCCGGACCAATTCCCGCCTCCGTGAAAGCCTGGGAACATCAGCGTGGGCTCTACGCCCGCAGGGGTGTACGGACCTTTGTTGACGACCAGCTTGTCGAAAAGCTCCGTGCAGTAGCGCTCCGACTCGGGCGTGACGCGGCTGATCTCGGCGCGCGTCATCGTCTGCCGCGCCAGCGCGGGCGGCTTCAAAGGGAAAGGCTGCGTCGGCCACGTGGCCTCGCCGGGCACGTCCGTTTGTGGCACAGGGCGCTCTTCGACCGGGAAGAGGGAGCGGCCCGTCCGCCGGTCCAGGACGAAGACGAAGCCCATCTTCGTCACCTGCGCGACTGCGGGCACGGGGCGGCCGTTGCGCCTGACGGTGATGAGGAGCGGCTGCGCCGGAAGGTCATAGTCCCAGAGGTCGTGATGTACGGTCTGGTAATACCAGACGAGCCGGCCCGTGCGAGCGTCGAGCGCCACGAGCGAGTTGGCGAACAAGTTTTGTCCCTTCCTGTCCCCGCCGTAGAAGTCGTAAGCGGGCGAGCCCGTCGGGAGAAAGACCAGGCCGCGCTCTTCGTCCACGCTCATCATTGACCAGACGTTCGCCCCCATGCGGTCGCGCCAGGAATCCCCTTCCCACGTCTCGTGCCCCTTCTCGCCCGGACGCGGCACGGTGTGAAAGGTCCAGACGAGTCTGCCCGTACGCACATCGTAGGCGCGCACGTCGCCGCCAGGCCCCTTCGCGGGGAACTCCGGCAGCCCCCAACCGACGATGACTAAATCTTTGTAGACGGCCGGGGGCGACGTGACACGCGCGCCCCACGACGGCGTCTGCGCCCACCTGTCCGCAAAGCCCGCGCGCAAATCAACGCCGCCCTTTTGACCAAAGTCCGCGGCGGGTTTGCCCGTCTCCGCGTCCAGAGCCATGAGCCACCCCGTGACTGTGCCAAAAAGGATGCGCCGGTCGCGGCCACGCCCCTTCCGTGACGGCCCTTCCCAGTAGGCCACGCCGCGGTGAGAGTTGAACTCGCGCTCCTTCTTCCCGGCCTGCGGGTCAAACTTCCACAACTCTGTGCCAGTTTCGGCGTCGAGCGCGATGACGCGGCTCGACGGAGTCGAGAGGTACATGACGCCGTCAACCACGAGCGGCGTCGAGGAGAAGGAGGCGCGGAAAGAAGCGGCGGGAAGTCCCAGCTCTAACTCGCCCGTGCGATAGACCCATGCCCTGCGCAGTCGCGCCACGTTGCGGCGGTTAATCTGCGTGAGCGCCGAGTAGCGGCTGCCGCCCTGCTCCTTTCCGTAGAATCTCCACTCGTCCGCGCGTTGTTGTGCGCGGCAATTCACGAGACTGAAGAAAGCGACGGCGAGAAGAAGAAGCGGCTGAACGAGCAGAAGTTTGCCTGGACGCATCAAAAGAGTCTCCGGCCGATATAGAAAAAGACGGGACTTACCTTGCGCGCGGTTGGGAATAATCGCGTACAGGCCGTCAACACGCAGGTTAGCCATCATGTCCTCTTCGGTTGTCGTCAAGCGTAACACCGGCCCCCGTCGGTGTAAAACTTCTTCTGAAATATAAACGGCGCACAGATAAAGGGGGCCGCATTACCTTTGCGTCTTTGCGCCTTTGCGTGAGAAATTTGCCTCACGCGAAGGCGCAAAGACGCAAAGGAATGTGAATAGAGATGAGTGAAGCTGTCGCGGGGATAGACATCGGCGGGACGAAGATTGCCATCGCCCTCGAATCAATCAGGGGCGAGAGAATCAACAATCGCCAGTTCCCCACGCGCGCGGAACTCGGGCCGGAGGCCATCCTCAGCAACATCGCGTCCGTCCTCAGGGAGATGTGCGCGGAGGCGCGTGCGGAGTTGGCGGCGGTCGGCCTCGGCTGCCCCGGCTCCGTGGACAGAGAGCGCGGGACGGTCCTGCTTCCCATCAACCTGCCGGGATGGCACGAGTTCCCCGTCGTCCGCACCGTCGAAGAGCTCCTCGGCGTCCCGGCGGCGATTGAGAACGACGCCAAGCTGGCCGCGCTCGGCGAGTACGCAGACGGCGCGGGCCGCGGTTTCAAAGACATCTTTTATCTGACCATCTCGACGGGCATAGGCGGCGGCATCATCGTCAACGGCCAACTCCTACAGCGGCTCGGCGCGGGCGAGGTCGGGCACATGACCGTCTTGCCCGACGGCCCGCCCTGCGGCTGCGGCTCTCGCGGGTGCCTGGACGCGCTCTGCTCCGGGACCGCCATCGCCAGACGCGCGCGCGAACTTTTGGCCCAGGGCGCGAGGAGCCTCATCACCGAGATGGTAAAGCCGGATGAGATTACGGCGCAGGTTGTGGCGGAAGCAGTTCGGAGGGGCGACGAGCTTGCGCGCCGCGTCTGGGACGAGATGATCCACTTCCTCTCCATCGGCATCGCGAACGTCGTCACCATTCTCGCGCCCGAGGCCGTCATCCTCGGCGGCGGCGTGGCCGCTACGGGCGAACTTCTGCTCGGCCCTTTGCGCCCACTCGTGGAGCAGCGCGCGACAATGATCCCGGTCGGAAGAGTGCGAATCCTTCAAGCCGCCCTCGCTGGCGACAGCGGAATCCACGGCGCACTCGTCCTTGCAAGAAATACGAAGTAATCAGTAGTCAGTAATCAGTAGTCAGTAAAAGCTTTAAAGCTGATTACTGATTACTGATTACTTTAAGCTAGCGATACGGAAGCGAATTTACTGGCGAGGACGAGGCTGAGTGCGCCCATCAGGTTCGGCTGTTCGCCGAGGGTGGAGGCGATGATGCGCGAGGGAGGCAGGCCGCGGCAGATTCTTTTCTCGATGACCAGCCTGGCCTCTTCGGCCATCAGCGGCCAGGCGCGTGCCATCACGCCGGCGACGATGACCGCCTGCGGCGACAGTCCCTGAATCAGATTCGCGATCCCGACGCCCAAAAAGTGCGCCGTCTCCTTCAACGCCGCCACGGCCGGTTCCTCACCTTTGAGCGCGCGGTCAATCAACTCCTCGAACTTGATGTGGGCTTTGCGATTCGCGCCGGGCGCAAGCCGTGTGTAACGCGCGAGCGCCGCGCGCTCGGACGTGAAGGCTTCCCAGCAGCCGTGGCTCCCGGCGGCGCAGGCGACCGGCGCGTCACGGCCGATAATCATGTGGCCGAACTCGCCCGCGGCCCCGCTGTTGCCCCTGTAAATCTGCCCGTCGAAGACTATCCCCGTGCCGACCCCTTCGTGAATCAGCACGACGATGAAGTCGCGCACGTCGCGCACCTCGGCGCGCCCGAACCAGAGTTCGGCCAGCGCGGCCGCGTTGGCGTCGTTGTCCGCGCTCACGGGCAGACCCGTAGCGACCCTCAACTCCTGGGAGATTTCCACGTTGCTCCACTTGAAGTGCGGGACGAAAAGCGCTGTGCCAGTTTCCGGCTCGACCATGCCGGGCAGGCTGATGCCGATGCCCTCTATCGTCCCCTTATTTTTTCTGATGAACTTGCGCGCGCACTTGATGATTTGCGCGATGGTCTCGTCCGCGCCGGGGTCCGTTTCAAACTCTTCCCGCTCCAGCACGCGGCCCGCCAGGTCGCTCGTCGCGACAATCGTGCGGCTCGTCCCCAGGTCAACGCCGATTGCCACCGCGTCCGCGGTCCGCAGCGAAAGCAGCCCCGGCGGCCGTCCGCCCGTGGACTCGCCGTACACCTCTTCGAGCAGGCCGCCGATTTTCAGTTCGTCAATGATGAGCGAAATGGTAGAGCGTTGCAGCTCCGTCTCCGAGGCGATCTCCGCGCGCGAAATCGGCCCCCGCTCGCGCACGTAGTTGAGGACGATTTGCCGGTTGATGTTGCGAATCGTGCTGGCCCGCGCGACGTTGTCTCTGTTCAGGTCAATCCGTCTCATCAGTTCCCAAGGCGAGGGAGTGAGTTTCAAAACATAAGCTCAACCCTTTGCGTCTTTACGTTTTATCTTGCGCCTAAAGCGAGAACCGCTGTTTCACGCAAAGGCGCAAAGTTAAGACGTAAGACGCAAAGGGTTGAGTCAGATGATGGCTTGTGCGTGTCACTGTCGTTCAGACTTTAATAAAAATCCGCTTGCGGTAGAGGATCGTCATCACGCCGAGCCACATGAGCACGATGGAGATGGCGAAGAGCAGCGAGGCGTTTAAGGGCGAGGCCCACGAGGCGTAAGCGTTGTCGTAAATTAAACTCTTCAAGTCCACGCGCCCGCCGTCTGCGCGCGGGAAAGTCACAATCGAGATGATGTTCGAGAAAAGCTCGGCCAGGAAGTAGAGCGCCAGCGCGTTCGTGCCGAAGATGAGAAAGGGTTTGGCCCAGCCGCTATAGCCCTTGATGTCAATCAGCCAGTAGCAGAAGGCCAGAAGCTGTAGCGCCATCCCGGCCGTCACGAGCACGTATGAACTCGTCCAGAGCGCCTTGTTAACGGGAAACCAGAAGCTCCATATCCACCCGACGACGAGCGCCGCCATCCCGGCGACGAACATGGCCGAGACCTTTTCGAGCGCCGTCCGTTTCGAGCGCAGCAGGTGGCCCGTGAGCACGCCGCACAAGGTCGTCGCGATTGCGGGAATCGTACTCAGGATGCCTTCCGGGTCGTACAAAGGCTTCCACTTGTGTGCGCCCAGCACCATACGGTCAACGTAGGCCGCGAGGTTTCCCTCCATCTCAAGGTTTCCCGCTCCGAACCCCGGCACGGGGACGAACATCATGATGACGCAGTAGATGACGAGGAGCGCGGCGGCGATGATGGCCTGCGTTTGCCAGCGCGTGTTGAGGAAGATGACGGAGGTTATGAGGTAACAGACGGCGATGCGCTGTAGCACGCCGGGAATCCGTATGGTCTGTAGATCGTAGTAAGGGAACCCGCCGAGGATGAGGCCGAGCGCGAAGATGATGAGCGTGCGGCGGACGATCTTCAGGTAAACGTCGCGCCTGTTCTCCGTGCTCTCGGCGCGGCGCGCGAGCGCGAGCGTGATTGAGACGCCGACGATGAAGAGGAAGAAGGGGAAGACCAAATCGGTCGGCGTCAGGCCGTGCCAGGCGGCGTGTTCGAGCGGGCTGTAGATGTGTTCCCAACTGCCGGGGTTGTTGACCAGAATCATGCCGGCGATGGTGATGCCGCGAAAGACATCAAGAGAGATCAGCCTGCCGGTCGCCGAAGTCCCCTTGTGCTCTCCGGTCAGAGCATCCATTCGTCAGTCTCCTTCTCCCTGGCGGCTTCGCGCCCTGGCGTGAGGAAACCAAAACCGCTCACGCTGAAGGCGCAAAGGGGTTGAGTCAATGTGTAGCCTGAAGTTCCAAATGCGTCTTTAGTCGCGCGTCGCGGTCTGAAGTTTACCCATGGCGCGCTCGGCCACCTCGCGCCCGGCCTCCCTCATCAGATATTGCAGTGGCATGCGGCCGCTGGTGGAGGGTATGCCGACGCCGACGGGGCCACGGCCCATGCGCCGGCTCGCGAGGTAAACGTTGCCGAACGCCAGGACTTTCCCCGTCTGCGGCGTGAAGAGGGTGTAGCTGACCGCAATGTCGTCCTGGCGGTTGCCGTCCACTCTCAAGCTCAACCAGAGGACGTGCGCCTCCGTCTCCTTCTTCGCGCGGTCTATGGCCTCTTTCCGCGTCATGTCGCCTCCCCCACGAGCCTCCAAGGCGCGCGACTTGTTAAGCTCCAGGATGCAAGCCTCCATCGCCTCGGTAAGGTAGCCCGAGACGACCATGCTGCTGTCGAACCTGTCGCCGCCGACGATGACGGTCGCCAGGGTGGCAGGCTTGTCCGCACGCGGCTTGACCTCCGTCTTGGCTTCGCCCTCGTCCTTTGTGACGACGGGGGTGGGCGGCGACAGTGGCTTGTTCTGGCGGCGGCCGGACTGTGCCAGCGCGGCCTGAGAGAGACAAAGGAGCGCGACGGCGCAAAGCGTCAGCAGACAAAAGACTCGTCTCCTGCGCGAAAATTCAGGGGTTTTATGTCGCATACCACACCTCCGCTAAAACTTCTCTTGACGACTATACACTCCGCGGGCGCCGATTTTGAGCGAATCCAAAAGTGAGAGCGTTGGAGCATATCAGATATGAAAGGCAGAGGTCACTGAAAACTTTTTGATTGACGACCCTAAATACAAAAATCCACTGGCACAAAACGCGCGGACAAGATAGTTGCGGGGCGTGTCAACAGTCCGTGATAGAATCAAACTCGGTCAACCGCATTTTTCAAACCCACCCGGAGGCGCAAACGTACATGACACCCATCAACGTCGTCGTAGACTTGTCACATTTCAACACCGTCTCAAGCTTCGAAACCGTCAAGGAGGGCGGCATCGTCGGAGTCATACACAAGGCCACGCAGGGGACTTCGATGATTGACTCGAAATACCACGAGCGCAAGGCCGCGGCCACCGCCGCGGGGCTCATGTGGGGCGCTTACCATTTCGGCGTCGGCAACGAGGACGGCGCGGCGCAGGCTAAATTTTTCCTCTCCGTCGTCGAGCCGGGGCCGAACGACCTCCTCGTGCTCGACCTCGAAATTAACCCGAGCGGGCCGGGCATGACGCTGGCCCAGGCCGAAGACTGGGTGAAGTACGTCGAGGCGGAGACGGGGCGCTGGCCCGGCGTCTACGGCGGCTCTTACATCACGCAACTGCTGCACGCCCAACCGGGCGAGACGGCGCTCGGCTACTGCTGGTTCTGGCTGGCGGAATACGGGCCGACGCCGCACCTGCCGCCCGCCTGGAAAGAATGGACCATGTGGCAGTACACGGACGGTCAGGACGGCCCCCAGCCGCACTCCGTTCCGGGCATAGGTAACTGCGACCGCGACAAGTTCGCCGGCGACATGGACGGCCTGAAAAAGCTCTGGGGCTACGAGACGGCCGATACCACAGACGCGACGACCACGACGGCTACCGACGCGCCGTCAGGTCAATCGTCATAGTGAAGAGAGAAGAGACGACTAATGGCGAATACCATTCTTGTGACGGGGGCGACCGGCACGGTCGGGAGCTTTCTCGTCAGGAAGCTTGGCGCGGCGGGCGTCCCTGCGCGGGCGCTCGTCCGCAGCCGCGAGAAGGCCGAGGCCGTCGAACGGCTCGGCCTCGAAGCGGTCGTCGGCGACCTCGATAAACCGGAGACGCTTGCGCCTGCGCTCGCGGGCATCGAGAGAGTTTTTCTGCTCTCCGCGCCCGAGGAGCGGCAAGCCGAGTTGCAAAACAATCTGGTCCACGCGGCACGCGACGCGGGCGTGCGCCACATCGTCAAGCTCTCGGCCATAGGCGTCGGCGGCGAACTGGACGCGATCTCGCTCGGCCGTATTCACCGCGAGACCGAAGAGGAAATCGAGCGCGCAGGCTTAGCACACACGCACCTGCGCCCGAACGGCTTCATGCAAAATAGCTTCATGTTCGCCGCGACCATCAAAGCGCAAGGGACTTTCTACGCGCCGTTCGGCGAGGCGAAGGTCAGCTACGTTGACGCGCGCGACGTGGCGGCCGTTGCCTTCCACGCGCTGACCGCGGACGGTCACGAGGGGAAGGCTTACGAGATCACTGGGCCGCAGGCGCTCTCCTACCACGACATGGCGCGCGAGCTTTCGTCCGTGCTCGGCCGCGAGGTCAAGTACGTGGAGGTCCCAATCGGGCGCGCGCGCGGCGATGGTCAGCGCAGGCATGCAGGAGTGGACGGCCGACACGCTCGTAGAGTTGTTCAACTTCTACAAGGACGGCCGCGCTGACCACGTCCGCGACACCGTCCGCGAAGTCACCGGCCGCGAGCCCATAACTTTCGCGCAATTCACCAAAGACTACGCGCAGGCGTTCCAATGATTGCGGAATGCGGATTGGAAGACAGAACTCAAGAGACTGAACCACTCAACCCTTTGCGCCTTACGTCTTAACTTTGCGCCTTTGCGTGAAACAGCCGTTCTCGCAAAGGCGCAACAAAAGAAAAACCAAAGGCGCAAAGGGTTGAGCCTGTTTTCCAATCCGCAATCCAATCCGCCCGCAATATCGTCTAAGTCCAACCGGGATTGATGAAGCCGCATCTGATTTGAGGGCCGCGCCGCTGTTTGTGCGCGCCCTCTTTTGTGTGGCAAACTGACTTTTTCGAGGAGTCGCGCGGGGCGGCTCCGTGGATTTATGAAGGTATTATTGATGCTGAGAAGATACGTTTTCGTGTGCGCCGCGCTCGCGGCCCTGCTCTTTATCCAGCCCGTTATTTTCGGCCCGTCGAAAGTGGCCGCGCAGACCGCGGCCGCCAAGGACGTGGTGATGATTCTGCCGTTCGAGAACACCTCCTCGAACTTGCCGGAGTACAACTGGGTCGGCGAGAGCTTCGCCAACTCTCTGGCCGACCTGCTCAAAGTTCCCGGCCTCGTCGTCCTCTCGAACGACGAGCGCGAGCTGGCTTACCAGCGCCTCGGGCTCCCGCTGACGACCATCCCGTCGCTCGCCACAGCCATACGTCTCGCGCGCGCCGCCAACGCGACGATGATCGTGCTCGGCACTTACAGCGTCACCACGGCCGGCGAGGACAAAACCGCAGCCGCGCTTCTGGGCACGGCTCGCGTCATCAAGGTCAACGAGGGGCGCTTGATGGGCGAGGTGATGCCGGACGGCCGCTGGGCCTCGCGCGTCTTCGACTTCGCGGACCCGCTGACGCAGTTGCAGAGGATGCAGGGGCGGCTCGCCTACGACGTGCTCTACGCGCGCGACAAGGCGTTCCCCTTCACACGCAACGAACTGATCGCGCGCGCGACCAAAGTCCCGCAAATCGCCTTCGAGACTTACCTGAAAGGTATTCAGACGGACGACAAGGAGAAGCGCGTCAACTACCTGAGGAACGCGCTGAAGATTTATTCGGACGAGAAGGGCGGGGCCGTTTACCCGGAGGCGGCTTTCGAGTTGGGCCAGTTCTACTTTCAGCAACAGGATTGGAAGCAGGCCGCCGAGTATTTCACGCGGCTCCAGAAGGAAGACCCACACTACACGGAGGCGGCCTTCCACGCGGCGCTGGCTTACGACAAACTGGGCGACGAGCGTGCCGCGCTCGACGCGCTGATGCCGCTCACGCCCGAGAACTCCAAGACGCCGCTGACGAGCGTCGTCAACAACGCGGGCGCGCTCTCAGTCAAAGCGGCGCGCGACGAGAAGGACGCGAAGGAGCGCACCGAACTGCTCGCGCAGGGGACCAGATTCCTCAAGCGCGCGGCCGACTCCTCCTCGGCCGACGACTCGGTCGTCCGCTTCAACTACGCCTACGCGCTCTTCCTCGCGGGCAAGTACGCCGAGGCCGCCGAGCAACTGCGGCCCATCATCGCCGCGGACCCGCGCGACGGGCAGTCCTACTTTCTGCTAGCCAAGTCGCTTGAACAGACGGGCCAAACGGATCAGGCCACGGCGGCCGACGACCAGGCACGCCGCTTCCTCCCGTCTTACGCCAAGTGGCAGACCGAGTGGCAGAAGTCGCAGGCCACGTCGAACGTGGCCTTGCGTCTGAGGCCCTTCAACCGCAGCGACATGCAAACGCCGCCGCCCGTGGACGGAGAGATCGTCACGGCTTCCGGCAGCCCGGAGGAATTTCTGTCGCAGGCCCAAAAGCTCTACCAGGAAGGGCACGACGAGGAAGCACTACAGCTCCTGCGCCGCGTGCTCACGCTTGAACCGACGAGCGCCGAAGCCTTCCTCCTGATAGGGCGCATCAACCAGCGCCTCGGCGACCAGCAGGCAGCCATCAGCGCGCTCAAGACGGCCATCTTCTGGGAGTCGAGGACGATTGACGCGCACATCCTGCTGGGTCGCATCTTCCTCGAACTGGGCGACCGCGCGCAGGCGCTCTCCTACGCGCGCAGCGCCATCCAGATTGACCCCAACAACCAGGAAGCCATAGCCCTCCAACGCCAGGTCGAGACGGGAAGCAAATAAGAAGCTCGTAAATCGTAAATCGTGAATCGTAAATCGTCGAACGCTTTAACGCTCTTTCGATTTACGATTCACGATTTACGATTTACGAGCTTACGATTTACGGCTTTTTTTGTGTTAGAATGTGCGTCCAACCGGTTGGGATTTTCGCTTACGGCAGACATGACTACTTTACAGATTGTTTTCGCGGCCTCGCTGTTCGTCCTGCTGGCGCTGGCGCTTTTTGTCGTCGCGCTCTGGAGGCATAAGCGGGCCGCCTCGGGCGACGTTAATCTCATGGGGGCGGCGGCCTCTGTCGAAACGACGCTCGGGCCGGAAGGCTCCGTGCTGGTTCGCGGCGAGCTGTGGCGCGCGCGCTCGTGCACGGGCGCGAGCCTTGAGCGCGGGAGCGCGGTGCGCGTCGTCGGGGCGAGCCGGCACCTGCTCCTTGTCGCACCCTCGCGCGTCAATTCTTCCGAGTAAACTACGGCGGCGCGCCCGACCGGCCGTTCGCGCTTATGGCTATAGATACTCACAAATACGCCGACCAGATCGACTACGAGGCGCGGCACTCGGCGCTCGCGGAGTTCAGCCGGGACGAGCGCAAACCCGCCGTGCTGCTCTTGAGCGCGCTCCTGCTCTCGGCGCTCTTCTTCGGCTTAGGTCTCCTGGTCGGGCGCTGGACGGCCGAGCCGGACGCGGCGGCCGTCGCCCAGTCAAGCCCGCCCCCGGTTCAAGCGGCGGCCGCGCCCACGACACAGCCAACCGCTTCGCCTGCGGCGACGGCGAGCCCCACAGCGTCGCCCGATGCCGCGCGCCGCTTCTCTCTCCTCGTAGCCACTTACGACGCCCCGGAGAAGACCCAACCGCTCGTCAAGTCTCTACAGGAATCCGGCTACACAGACATACGCACCACAAGCCCGCGCGCCGGCGGCTCCCGTTATTCCGTCCTCGTCGGACGCTTCACCCAGGAGGAAGCCCGCGAAGCTCTCAAACGAATGCGCGCCGCCAACGACGCGCGCCTGAAGAACGCGAAAGTGATCGAAAGCAGTGGGCAGTAGTCAGTAATCAGTGGTCAGTTAAAACACAAGACAAGAAAGCAGACGGGCTAATCACAGTCTTGCGGGCTTCTTGTCTTTAACTGACCACTACACTGATTACTGCCCTTTCACGCTCTAATCCTTCCCGCCTTCCAGAAAAAGTTTTTCCGTGGCACGCGATGTGCTGAGCTTAATGTCGGCCAGCACGAAATGTAACGTGACCCCGCCGCCATCAACCCTCTGAGCGCCGCCTGCCGCTGCGCCAGCCGCCCGCCGAGCGATCCTTCAGTTTAACTCTCCGAAATGAGAACCCGGTCAGAAATGGCCGGGTTCGCCCGCTTTTACAGCCTTTTCGTTTTTTCCAGGACCATTCTTCCCCTCCACCTACGGCCGCGCGCCCCACTTTCGACGATGACGCTTTCGCGCTCTTCAAAGCACTAGAGCCGAAATTTGTCACCGGCGTGGTGACGTTTTCTGTCGAAATGCCCGGTCAGGTAGACCATTTCGGTGGAGCACGCTCGCCTCCGTCAACCCCGGCAAGGTTTTTTTCACCCCTCTAAAAAATTTTCTTCGCGCCCGGTCTGCTCAAGACGCGCGCCCGCGCATTTGTTAAACTCGCGCTCATGGACGACGCCGTCTCGCTCGATGCGCCGATTCGGGAGCGACTGCTGACGCGGCTCAGACGCCGCGCGCGTGCCGCAGCCCCCGCGCGCGTGGAAGTCGCCCTGGCCGTACTGTCCGCCGCGCTGCTCGTCTTCTCGTTTCCAGATTTCAACCTGTGGCCGCTCGCGTGGGTCGGACTCGTCCCGCTCTTTCTGGCCGTCGCAGCCAGGCCCAGCCGCGGCCGCGCGTTTCTGCTCGGGTGGATAACAGGCACGCTCTTCTTTTACGGGTCGTGCTACTGGCTGACGCACGCCATGATTCGTTACGGCGGCATCCCCAAATGGATGGCGTTCCTGCTGCTCGTGCCTGGCCCCGTCATCGCCGGGTTGTTTCCGGCGCTGTGCTCTATGGGGCTGGCCCGCGCCGTGACGCGCTGGGGAGGGCGCGCGTTGTTCGTCGCGCCGCTCATGTGGGTCGCGATGGAGTGGGCGCGGCTCGGCTTGATCGGCCAACTGTGGAACGCGATAGGCTATTCTCAGGCTTACGCCACCCCGCTCATACAGTCTGCGCGCTGGGGCGGCGTGTACCTGGTCGGATTTCTCATCGTCGCGGTCAACGCGGCCGTCGCTTACATGCTCTTCGAGCGGACGGCGCGCGCGGTGAAGACCGGGAGCGCCGTCATACTCTGCGCGGCCCTCGTCATCTTCGCGGCGTGGTTGACGACAAGTCCGGTCAACTCGAAGGACGGCCCGGTTGCGGTCGTCGTCGCCATTCAGCCGAACGTGCCGATGGACCCGCAGGAGTCTCTGGCGGAGACGACCGCGCTCGTCGAGCGTCACTACCAATTGAGCGAGCGCGGATTGGCACAGGCCGCAGACGCATTCCCCGAAGTGCCGCGCGTCGTCATCTGGCCCGAGTCGCCCATGTACTTTCAATACGCGCGCGATGCGGAGTTTCGCTTCCTCATAGCGGACTTCGCCATGAAGAATCACGCGTCGGTCCTCTTCAACTCTCAGGAGCCCGCGCCCGCGGGCGGCACATACAACTCGGCCGTGATGGTCAACGAAGAGGGCCGGCTCGTCGCGCAGTATGATAAGATTCGCCTGATGCCGTTCGGGGAGTACGTGCCGCTGCCGCGCTGGCTGCCGTTCGTCAGTTACATCCCGACGATGGTCGGCGACTTTACGCCGGGCGCGCAGTACACGCTGATGCCATTGGGCCAGGCGCGCACGGGCGTCTTCATCTGTTTCGAGTCGGCGTTTCCGTTCATCTCGCGCCACTTCGCCGAGGAGGGCGCGGACGTGCTGGTGAACATCTCGAACGACGGCTACTTGGGGCCGACGCCCGTGATGCGGCAGCATTTGGCGAACACGGTCTTCCGCGCCGTCGAAAACAATCGCCCGGTGCTGCGCGTGACCAACACGGGCATCACGGCTTACGTCAACGAGCGCGGCAGCGTGTGGGAAGCGACCGGAGGGTTTCAGACGGCCGTGAGAATGTGGCCCGTGTGGCGCGTCAACAGCGGCAAGACTTTTTACACCCGGTTCGGCGACTTGTTCGTCGGCCTCTGCGCGGCGTTGAGCCTCGTTGTAGTCGCCTTGACGTGGAGGAAGGGCAAGCGAGTTTAAGCAAACAGGGATTGAGAATTGTTGAGGGAGAAAAATGATCGA
Organism: uncultured Acidobacteriota bacterium; assembly: GCA_963711585.1. GTDB lineage: Bacteria > Acidobacteriota > Blastocatellia > Pyrinomonadales > Pyrinomonadaceae > QHXM01. The sequence goes on from CAVQEU010000009.1 coordinate 1,430,752, forward strand.
GACAGTATCGCTTCTGGATTTACGCAACGCTTACGAGGATTTGCGCACGCGCGTCGAACAGCTCGGGAGGTTTCTTTGATGTCGCTGCGAAGCGCGAGGAGTTGAAGAGCATAGAGGATCGTGCGAGCGCGCAGGATTTCTGGAACGACCAGGAGGCGGCGCAGAAGATGATGGCCGAGCGTAGCCGTTTGGAGCGCACCATCGCGCGGCAGGAGCAGTTTGAGTCTGCAATCTCTGACGCGGGCGTGCTCTTCGAGTTCGCCGAAGAGGACGAAGACTCCATGCGCGAGTTGCGCGCGCTCGTCGAGCGATTGACGAACGAGGTCGGGCAGGCGGAGACGGAGTTGCTCCTCTCGGGCGAGAACGATCAGCTTAACGCCATCTGCACGATCACCCCCGGCGCGGGCGGCACGGAGTCGCAGGACTGGGCCGAGATGCTTCTCAAGATGTATCTGAAGTGGGCCGAGCAGCGCGGCTTCAAGCCGGAGATTCTGGACTATCAGCCGGGCGAGGAGGCTGGAATCAAGAGCGTCACTTTCAGGGTCGAAGGCGAGTACGCTTACGGGCTGCTCGCGGCCGAGGCGGGCGTGCATCGGCTGGTCCGCATCTCGCCCTTCGACCAGGCCGCGCGCCGCCACACCTCGTTCGCTTCCCTCTTCGTCTACCCGGAGATAGACGAGAACATAGAGGTGGAGATTAACGAGAAGGACTTGAGGGTTGACACCTACCGCGCGACGGGCGCGGGCGGCCAGCACATCAACACGACGGACTCGGCTGTCCGCATCACGCACCTGCCGACAAACATCGTCGTCTCGTGCCAGAACCAGCGCTCGCAGCACCAGAACCGCGCCGTCGCCATGCAGGTCCTGCGCTCGCGCCTCTACGAACTCGAACTCGAAAAGCTGCGCGCCGAGACGGCCGCGCTTGAGGCCAACAAGCAGGACATCTCCTTCGGCTCGCAGATTCGCAACTACGTGCTCGCGCCTTACCGTCTCGTCAAAGACGCGCGCACCAAACTTGAGCGCGGCGACGTGGACTCCGTGCTTGCGGGAGACATAGACGACTTCATCAAGGCGTACTTACTTTCGCGCCGGGCGGCGTGAGAGACAAAAGCTCAGATGATGAGAAGTAGGCTCAATGTGTCTCTACGTAACAGCCACACTGCCTTATAACGTCAAAGTTGAATCTGTAGCTTCGGTCTTTGAATCACACACGCTTGGTTTTCAGTTGGTCTCCAATCCTCAAGTCTCCGTACAGATAGAGCCGGGAGATTTGTATGTTCTAACCACAAGAGGTTACTGTGACTGCGATACTGCCTTAGGCTCCCTCAACCCCAGGGATATTTATGAATCTGTGAGCTACGAGCGCGAGTTAAAAAAATTCCGAAAGCAGGGTTGGAGCGAAGCAAAGATTCAGAGGTGGCTTGAAGAAAAGGAACAGGCGAAGGAAAGATATATGCGCGAAGCCCGGCATCGGGCTGAAGCAAGCGCGACTGACGCGAGCCCCTGGGTTGATTTCATTGCCAGCCTGCTCAGGTCCGGGTATACACCTAGAATCGGATTGCTCTTGCACATGTATGGCGGAAGTTTCGGCGTAGAACGCATTAACATTCTGGACAGAGAAAAGGTCAGACTTGGAGATTTAAATTCAGAACGGCTCATGAGGATGCGGGAAGATGTGCTGTACGAGTTCGTTAGTTAACGAATTCGTATTCGCTTTAACGGAGAGTTTATGGCAACTACACAGACCGAAGTGCGTGCGGCCAAGGCGGCGGCTCCCAAGAACACGCGGCGCAACGAGATCATAGCCATCCTGCTCTGCGCCGTGGGCGTGCTGCTGGCCTTGTGCCTCGTCTCCTACAGGCCGAACGACCCTTCGTGGAACACGGCCGCGTCGGGCGCGACGCGCAACTGGGTCGGCCCGCTCGGCGCGAACATCGCCGCGACGCTCTTTCAGTTCGTCGGGCTGGCGGCCTACCTGTTGCCGCTCCTTCTGCTCGCCGCCGCGTGGCGTCGCTTCCGCACGCGCCGCATACGCGCCCCGCTCTCAAGAGTCGTAGGGCTTCTGACGCTCGTGCTGGCCGCCTCCGCTCTTTTCAATCTTTACGTCACGCGGCCGCTCGTGGACATGAGTTACAGGGCGGGCGGGTTCGCGGGCGCGCTCATCTCGGACGTGCTCGTCAGTTGGCTCAATACGACGGGCGCGACCATTCTGCTCGCGGCGCTCGCGGCGACGGGCCTTCTGCTCGCCACGAACTTCTCATTCGTACGCGCCTACGAGTGGCTCGGCGGGGAGTTCGGCAACCGTTTCACGTTCTTCCGCAACATGCCCGGACGCTTCCGCGCGTGGCGCGTCACGCGCCGCGAGAACGCGCAGGCGCGCATGAACATGCGCCGCGTCGCACGCGAGGAGCGTGCGCTCGCGCGCGCGGAGGCCGCATCGCAGACGCGCGATTTGTCGGCCGCCGAGCGCGTCGCCGAGTTCATGAACGAAAGCGAAGGCGTCTCGGCTGCCTCGGCCATCAAGCGTGCCGCGAATTTTTCAGAGACAACAACGGCGCAGCCGACGATTACCGCGCCCGAAGGGGCCAGAGGGGTCGCGGCCTCTGTTGGCACAGTTCCGCTGACTGCCTCTGCGACCGCCGCGGGCGTCGCCGTGGCGACAGCGCCCGCGCCCGCAACCACGCGGCGCACCGCGACGAGGCCCGCGCGCGACGCGGAGGCGGAAGAGGCTGAGGCTGTCGAAGAGATGGTCAAGACGGCGGAGGTCGTGCGCACCGAAATTGACGAGGATGCCGCGGCCGCCGCTTCAAGACCATCGCGCCGCGCCGCAGCGGCCGCCGCCGCGCCCATCGGCGACTACAAGATGCCCGAGATGGAATTCCTGCACCCGCCTCCGCCGCACAGCGAGCAGGCCGATGAGGAACTGCTCGGCCTCGCCACGCGCCTCGCCGAAAAGTGTAAGGAGTTCAACGTCACGGGCCAGATCAAGCACATCTGCCCTGGGCCGGTCGTCACGACTTACGAGTTTAAGCCCGACCCCGGCGTCAAGTATTCACGCGTCACGGGACTGGTTGACGACCTTTGCCTCGCGCTCAAGGCCGAGTCCATACGCATTGACCGCATGCCCGGCAAGCCGCACGTCGGAATCGAAGTGCCCAACCCGGAGCGCGAGACGATTCACCTGCGCGAGGTCGTAGAGTCGCGCGCCTTCCGCGACTCGCCGTCGAAGCTGACCATCGCGCTCGGCAAGACGATTGACGGCCTTAACTACATCGCGGATTTGGCGAAGATGCCGCACCTTCTCATCGCGGGCGCGACCGGCGCGGGCAAGTCCGTCGGCGTCAACTCGCTCATCGTCTCCATCCTCTACAAGGCGCGGCCCGACGAAGTGAAGTTCATCCTGATTGATCCGAAGCGGTTGGAGCTGGGTCTTTACGAAGACATCCCGCATCTGGCGACGCCGATCATCACGGACCCGAAACGCGCGGCGATTTCCCTGAAGTGGGCCGTCGCCGAGATGGAGCGGCGCTACAAAGAGCTGGCCGGCTGGGGCGTGCGCAACATTGACGGCTATAACGCGGAAGTGCTGCGGCGTAATTTAGTCAAAGACTACGACGAGGTGACGAACGAGCCGCACAAGCCGCTGCCCTACATCGTCATCATCATTGACGAGTTGGCCGACCTGATGATGGTCTCGGGCCACGAGGTCGAGGAATCAATCACACGGCTCGCGCAGATGGCGCGCGCCGTCGGCATACATCTCGTGCTCGCCACACAGCGCCCGTCCGTTGACGTTATCACGGGATTGATTAAGGCGAACTTCCCTTCGCGCATCTCCTTCCGCGTCTCGTCAAAAGTTGACTCGCGCACCATCATCGACGCCAACGGCGCGGAGCAACTGCTCGGCCGCGGCGACATGCTCTTCCTGCCGCCCGGAACGTCCCGCCTGATACGCGTCCACGGCGCATACGTTGACGAGGGCGAAATCAACCGCATCGTCACGCACATCAAGGCGCAGGGCGCTCCCGCCTACGACGAGACGATTACGCAGTCAGACGAAGAGGCGATGGGTTTGGACGGCGCGGGCGGCGAGCGCGACGAGTTATTCGAGGACGCTTTAAGAATCTGCGTCGAGATGAAGCGCGCCTCGACCTCCGTCTTGCAGCGCAGGCTGCGCATAGGCTACGGCCGCGCCGCCGCCATCCTCGACATGATGGAGCGCGAAGGCTTCATCGGCCAGGCCGACGGCGCACGCCCGCGCCCCGTGCTGAGCCGCGCCTACGAAACCGTCTCCGACTGGGACGAGGAGAGCAGCGGGCAGTAGGCAGTGGGCAGTAAAGCGGCGTGAAAGCATTGAGCCCCGCTAGGGGCGGTTGATAATAGCCCAGCACTTCAGTGCTGGGGACAGCGCGTGAAAATTGTGCCGAGTCCCGTAGGGACGACTGAATGTGGGGCAACCTTGCTTCAGCCGTCCCTATGGGACTCGGCATAAATTTCGCACTTCTTCCCAGCACTGAAGTGCTGGGCTATTTTCACTCCGCCCCTAGCGGGGCTTCAATTGTATTAACTGACCACTGACCACTGCTCTTACGGCGGGAGCATGCGGTCAAGCGTCTTGAGCAAATCCGGCCCGCGCATTTTGTGCTGGTCGAGCAGGACGACCTTGCCGTCCGGCCCGATGAGGAGCGAGGTCGGGAAGAGGTGAATCCGGTAGCGGATTTCCAACTCGCGTATGCTCTCCATCTTCGCCTGCGGCCAGTTGATGCCGTTCTTCTTGAGCCAGTCTTTGATGTACTCGGGGTTATCGTCGTTGTTCATCCCCAGTATCTCAAAGCCGCGCTCCTGAAAACGCGAGTAAGCGCCCTTCTGGAACGGCAGCTCGCGGCGGCACGGCGGACACCACGCAGCCCAGAAGTCCAGCAGCACGTACTTGCCGCGGAACTCCGACAGCTTGCGCTTCTTGCCATTAAAATCCGTGAACTGAAAGTCAGGCACCTCGCTGCCGATCTGCACCTCGACGCGCTTGTAGTCCGAAGGCTGGTGCGCGCGCATGATGACCTGATTCTTCTCAAGGTCAACGCGCCGCGTCGAGACGTAGTTTTCGCCGACGCGGAAGATGACCGTCTCCTCGCGCGCGTCGGCCGACTCGGGCGAGAAGCGGTCAACGACGATCTGCCCGTCGCCGTCCACGTCCACGCCGAACGAGCCGTTGCTCACGCTGATCTTCTTCGACTGCGGGTTGAAGCCGTACTGGACGAGCGTCTTCCGGCCCGCGATGTCCACCTCGCCGCGCGCGAACGCCTCCTTCGACTGAAGAATCATCCGCTCGTCCTCGCCCATCTCGTCCCAGCGAACATTTTTGAAGTACTGCACGAGGACCGGGTAGCTCTGGAAGAGCGTGCTCTTCATAGGGAGTTTGAGCGTCGTTTTAAAGATGTAAGGATTGTCCTCCTCTGCGCGCTCAAGGACAAAACGCTCGGCGTCGGCCATCACGCCGTCCTGGTCTATGTCCGCGTAAAGATAAGGCTCGCTGTCGTCCTCCGGCTCCACGAGCAGTGTGAGGAGCGAAGACTTGTCCTGCGGCGGGTGGTGCAGGCGGCCGGCTGTGACCGTGGCGCTCGATTCGAGCGGTGTGGCGAACTTAATTTTCGACGCATCGCGGAAAGGCTTGAAGATTACCTGATCCATATCGTCGTTATGGGGAATCAATTCGGCCTGAAGTTTGCCGGTGTATTCCACGTCGCCTGGGGCCGTGCGGGCGAACGCCGTCAGACCGGCGCACACGGTTGCCAGAACCACTGCCACCGCGAGCAGACGGGCGACGCACTTGTGAGATGTAAGAGACATTGCGAAGTTCCTTTAATGGGATGAAAGTTAATGCCGCAGGAATATGCTATCCGAAACTGGAAGGCAACCTGTGAAACCGAGAGAGAGGAATGGTCTAACCACGTAGCCGGGTAACATTCCGTCCGCTTCCCTTGAGAAGCGGGCGCGATTTTAGAGCAATTTAAGGCGGACTGTCAAAAGCGCAGCAGGGACGAAAAGCAATGATGAACGATGAACTCTGCGGGATGAATTAAGAACTGTCTTTCATTCATCATTCATCATTCCTCGTTCATCATTTCTCCGCGGCTTTCGACCTGCTCAATCCGCTTCCTGATCTCGTCCGGCAAAGCGGCCTTTCTTTTTTCGCGGTAGTCATAAACGACCACCACCCCGCTGCCCTCGGCCGCGACCTTCCCGTGACGGTGGCTGACGACGAGGTATTCCATCAGGAAACGGTCTTCGGCGACATCTTTTATTCTCGCCCCGACGGAGACGGTGTCAGGGTAATCGAGCGGCAGCCTGAACCGGCACTGCGTTGACGCCAGAATCGGGCCGACGCCCGTCTCCTCCATGTAGCCCCAAAAGTCCACCTCGCCGAAGTAAGCCATCCGCACGCTCTCGAAATAGCGGAAGTAGACAATGTTGTTGACGTGCTGAAGAGAATCCATCTCCCCCCACGCGACAGGTATTTCTATGACCACTGGGTAACCTTTGAGCAACTCCTGCATTCAACTCTCCTGACCGCCGAGCAATCTGTCGAAGGTGTCGTCTGGCAGGTCCGCGAGCGAGTTCACGACCACGTCCGCGTCGAGTTCACCGTGAAACGAGAGCACTCCGATTGAGCGCATCTCAGCCCGCCGCGCGGCCTCTATTCCGGCGGGCGCGTCTTCGACCACGACGCAGCGCGCCGCCGGAACCTGCACCTTCGCGGCGGCCGCCAGAAAAATCTGCGGGTCGGGTTTGCCGCGCTCCACGTCCTCGGCCGAAGCGATGGCGTCGAAGAAGTCTTCCAGCCCGAGCGCTTTCAGAATGGCTTCAAGGTTGAGCCGCGGGGCCGAAGAAGCGAGCGCCTGTCGCCAACCTTCCGCTTTTAATTTCCCGAGCCAGCGGCGCACGCCCGGCAAAGGCTCTATCCCGCGCGCCCCGACCAATTCACGATAGCGCACCTCTTTGGCCTCGCCTATGCGCGCGACCTCTGCGGCCGAAAGATTCTCGCCGAAGTAGCCGCGCAGGATTTCGTCGTTGCGCCGCCCGAACGAGGCGTCGAACTGCGCGCGCGTCAATTCATATCCTTCGCCTAAGAGCGTCTCGCGCCACGTCAGCCAGTGATACTCGGCCGAATCAATCAGCGTCCCATCCACGTCCCACAGCACCGCGCGTGTCGCCCGCGCTGATTCCCTTTGCGGATTGCCCATGCGTTAACCTCTTGCTCAACGGTTGACGGAGGACATGGCCGCTTCGGGGTAACGCTTGCCCGCAACGGATTCGGGCCGCGCCACCTCGTTGATGCGCGCGAGTTCTTCGTCTGTGAGCGAGACTTCGAGCGCCTTCGCGTTCTGCTCAAGGTACGTGCGCCGCTTCGTCCCCGGAATCGGGACGATGTCCTCGCCCTGTGCCAATACCCACGCGAGCGCGAGTTGCGCGGGCGTGCAACCTTTAGCGGCCGCGATCTCTTTCACCCTCTCGACGAGCCGAAGATTTTGTTCGAAGTTCTCTTTCTGGAAACGCGGGAACATGCGCCGTCGGTCGTTCTCCGGCAGGTCTTCGGGTTTCTGAAATTGGCCCGTCAAAAATCCGCGCCCGAGCGGGCTGTAGGCGACGAAGCCCAGCCCCAGCTCGCGGCAGACGGGAAGAATTTCTTCTTCAACGTCGCGCGTCCATAAGCTGTACTCGCTCTGCAAAGCGGCAATCGGGTGGACGGCGTGCGCGCGCCGTATCGTCTCGGGCGAAGCTTCCGAAAGCCCCAGGTAACGCACCTTCCCTTCTTCGACCAGTCGCGTCATCGCACCGACCGTCTCCTCAATCGGAGTGTTCGGGTCAACGCGGTGCTGGTAGTAGAGGTCTATGGTCTCGACGCCGAGTCGCCGCAGAGAAGCTTCGCAAGCAGAGCGCACGTACTCCGGCTTGCCGCTGACGCCGAGGAAACTTCCGTCCGCGCCGCGCACGTTCCCGAACTTGGTCGCGAGCACGACCCCTTCGCGGCGGTCGCGGATAGCGCGCCCGACCAACTCTTCGTTATGGCCGACGCCGTACATGTCCGCCGTGTCCAGGAAGTTGATTCCGAGTTCGAGCGCGTGATGAATGGTCGCGATGGACTCCTCGTCGTTGCGCTCGCCGTAAAATTCCGACATCCCCATGCAGCCCAGCCCCAGCGCCGAGACCGTCAACCCGCTCCGTCCAAGCTCTCTTGTTTTCACAGACAAAGTCCTCCTAACGATTTCTAAACCGCCGCGCTCACTTTTCGCGCGCCCCGCAGACATGTTGATTAAGATTGCCACTAAGTTATATGTTAGCCGGGCAGGAAGCAAGGACGCGCGCTCTTTGTGAGACGCGCGGGTTAAATTTGAGGGCGGACGTTCTTCAACGCCTCGGTGTAAATAATCAGATCGAATGCTAAACGGGGCATAGTGGGACATAGAAGAGAGAGGGTCTTATATCTACGTTAGAATAAAAGAGATAGCGTGGAAAAATGCGGGGGCGAAGATTTTCACATTTTTTTCTAAATCGCCCAATTTTGCGCGGCCGTTTTCACATCTTTTGCTAAACGAGTCGCGGGCGCGGCCGAGCCAAGCGGGAGGGCACGTAGCCAATTTGCCACCCTGATTTTGGAAGGCGGCTCGATTATGGACGATATTCTATATAGACGATGTTCTATATGGATGATGCTCCATACACCGTATCGGCGGGGCGCGGCCGAGGGCGGCGGGCTTCATGAGGAGGCCCGCCGTTTCCTTATTGCATAGCTTTTTTCGATTCGATCTGCATCTCGTAAACGCCTTTTTGTGTTACAAAGTCATTCGGATAATCCCTTTGCACCTTGCTCTTGATCCGTGATGGAGGGAGGGACTCCATAAAATCAAAAGCCTCCCTTTGCATGTCATATACACCTTTTTGGGTAACATAATCGTCTGGGTAGTCTCTCTTTAACTTTTCTCGAATCAGTGCGTCTGGGAATGATGCTGCTGACTTCCCGTCCTTTCGGGGCGCAGGGGTTGGCCGGGCTTCTAAAGCTCTCAGGGTTTCGACCGATCTTTGCCCGGCGGCTGCCACGTCATGCTCAGCCTTTTGAGCTTCCTTAACTGATAATTGAAATAGGCAAATCACATATCCGAGCACGATTAAGGACAGGTAGCCAATAGCCGTAAGAGCTATCTGACCTACACTCTTAGTTCTTTGCTTGCTTTGACCGTCGTAATTATTTTGTGAGGCAGGGAACACAGAGACCTCCTAAATGCTAAGACCCACTGCTTTCATTTGGCGATTTTGACGACCAGGAGTATCAGCCCGCCGATAATCAATAGAAAGTTGTAGGGCGGCGGGGCGACGAAAATCCCAGCGATAATCATCACTCCAAAAATAAAGCCGTCAAATCCTAGCTCTTTGGTCAGGAGAGACTGCTGCCGTTTGAATGGACGGCCACAATTCGGACAGGCTTGGGCCTGATCCGAGAAGCCTTTCCCGCAGTCCGGGCATTGAATTAAAGGCATACCAGCGCGCCTCACGTCTGAATTGTTGGAAGGTAAATCTGTAATAGATGTCGCCGCTAACCCTGTGAACTTCTGCGACGGCCCCGATGCTCAAGACGCTGGCGGTTCGTAAATGATGGGGCTGGCAGCTCAGGCAGCGGCAGACACTCTCCATCCGAATACATCCATTCGGAGTCCTGAAATAGTACCCCACTAGCAAATTGTCTTGCGAAGTCTCGACGGCCGTTAGTTGGCCCTGGCGCGGGCGTCGCGCCACGTTTGCGAAGATACAGTCGTTTTGAAAAATGCCGATCTCTTTCAGCGAATCGTCGCAGATGAGAATCGTCAAAAACTGGTCTGATGAGCGTTCACGTCGGGGTGTGTGCACATTTACCCAGGCTAAAGAAGGCAGATAAGTGACCCTATTGTTCGCTCTCAACTGAGTTTCATCGCCCGAAACGCACGGGGAGTCTAGGTGCGAGGGGCGCTCCTTTCTGGGCAGAGTGGGAGTTTCCGTCTGATGAAGCCTAGAGCGGGCCTGGTTATTCAAAGAGCATTAGAAGCAATCTTCGAAGATCGCTTCTTACGTGGTTCTTCAGCCCTGTTTATGGCCGTGGTATTTACGCGCCAAGCTGCGCTTTGTTCCTGGAATTGCCGTGTTCGGATGTTCGTCATCCGGCGCAAGTTGCTTGATCTGGTTATCCTCTGTAGAAGCTAAAGTTATTTCACGGATGATCTCGACCGAAGCAATATATCTTGCTACACCTGGCAATTCGGTTAATTTAGTCAATAACTGCGAAAGTAAATCCTCAAGAGAAATGCCCTCCAATCCTCCAACGTATTGAGGCCCTTCATCGAAGATCAGCCAACTCAACGAACACCGTGTTGACTCGTGAATTTTGATAAGGTATTCGAGTTCAGGCACTCTATCTTTATTGATGTAGTTACCCACAGCCGGATCAGAAACGCCAATCTGACGCGCGATTTCTGCTTTATTCGCGCCTCCAAAAGCCTGCCTTAGACGTATGCCAAATCCTTCTGACTTCACGCTACGTTAATTTTTCTTGCAAAATCTAAACGCTGTGTTTATACTCCTGCCTCTGTTCCGGTCGGAACATAGCACAAACTTATGACACTTGTAGAAAAAAGAAAAGTCCTGCTGGTTCTGAAGAAGAAGTCCATCGCCGGGATGGCTCGCAAATACTCTATGCGGCTACCTAAAGCGCAAAGGAATTTGGAGAGCCTGCGTAAGCAGTTTTCGATGTGCATTAACGGCGACCGCGACTACCCTCATCTACACGCATTCATTGCCAGCGAACTTGATGAACCTGTCGAGCAGCTTTTTGGGTCGGAAGCGACCCAAGCGGCTGCTTAACTTTTTTACCGGCAATAGCTTTCTAAAGCTACTTCAAAAGGAGTCCGTGAAATGAACTTAGCCCTCACGCTAGACCGCGAATTTAAGCGCGTCGCTAAAGATGAAAACATTCCGATGGATGAGCTGGTCGCCGAGTGTGCCCGCCTAGTCGGATGTAGCACGCGCCAGATTTACAATTACAGAAGTGGTAAATGGCTTCTCCCCGGCGAGATGATTCCGGCGCTCTGCAAGCGGTTCGGATCGCTCGCGCTCCTTCATGTCTTGGCCGATGGCTGCCGCGAAACCTCAGTAGAAGTCCCTGAACAGTTTGAGCTGAGTCGGCTGGTCGCGCAGACGATACGCGAGGATATGGGTCATTACGCCCGCTTCCTCGACGCCTTTGAAGACGGCGTGGTCGAGCGGCGCGAGCTGGACGATCTGCTGGACTCTGGCGCGCGTGTCATCCAAAACGTCCGCCAATTTGAGGCTATCGCCGTCGCCGGTCACGAGCGCCGCGCCCGCCTGAAAAGCTGAAATCCAACGAAACTTTCAACGAAACTTCCAACGAAACTGCGATGAATCCAACGAAACTCAATGCTAAGTCGCAAAAAAAAACAACTTATGGACGAGCCGCGCGGATTCGCGCTGGGAATCCAACGAAACTCTAAAGGAGCCATTTAGCTCGATCCAACGAAACTATGTGGCTCTCAATACCTCAAATCGTGGAACTAGGCATCACCGAGCAGTGGGCGCGGAAGAAAATGGCGTCCGGCGAATGGGAGTCGCGCGACACAGGTCGGCGCGGGCGTAACGGTAAACCCGTCCGTGAGGTGCTCATTAGTTCCCTCCCTTCCGAGTTACAACAGAGATACTTGCAGCGCAATCCCCGTCATATAGAGGAAGAAGCAAGCAAGCAAGCAAGCAAGCAAGCAAGCAAGCAAGCAAGCAAGCAAGCAAGCGCAAGTCTCATGCCAGGAATCATTGGATGGGTTAGGCGCTTCGCTCCAGCGGCTGCCGATAGAGGCGCGTGAGGCGTGGATCGCAGAGGCCCAGCGCCTGGCACAAATCGTTGAGCAATACGACGCGATCAAACCGAAGCGTGTTCTTAATCCGGCGACGGGTAAACATGATTTCGTTGCGGCGGTTCTCTCCCTGTGTGATGAAGCGGTCTGTACGGATCAAGCTGTCATAGCAATCGAGCCGCATCGGGCACAATACCCTTCGCCCTTTACGCTCGACCGTTGGTCGCGGCGATTCAAGCAAGACGGCCTGCTCACCTTTATCCGCGCTCTCCCTTCAAACTCGGCGAGCAATAAGCATGATCGGCGCAAGGCCGTGATCTCCGAGGAAGCTATCGCTTGGGTCAACAGCGTGTGGCGCAACTACTCAAGCCCTCGCGCATTTTACAAGGCGCTCAAGAAGAGAGCCGAAAAAGAGAAGTGGAAGATTCCGAGCGAAGCCTGGCTTTATCGTAAGTGGAGCAATCTACCGAAGCCTGTCAGTACGCTCGCATTCAAGGGCGAGAAGGCTTACGTCTCCCAATGCTCTCCGTACACCCCGCGCGATTACAACGATCTGGACGCGCTTCAGATTCTCTGCGGCGATCACAGCCTGCGCGATGTAACCGTGATGCTCAGAGACGGCACGCTCGCGCGCCCCTGGCTCACTCTCTGGCTAGACCTTCGGACTTACTTGCTCTGGGGTTGGTCGCTCAATCTTGTTCCTTCCTCTCACACAATCGGTCTCGCCTATGCGGACGGAGTTATGAACTTCGGCGCGCAGCCGCTGTCACGTCCGAATGATGAACTAATCCCACGAAACTCCTACGAAACTTCCAGCGAAACTATGAGCAGGCCAGCGAAACTTATAGTAAAAGTGAAGCTATCAGAGGTTTATAGATTTTCCTGTTAAGACGCCGTGTGAAATCCAACGAAACTAAGTAAGGGCCAAATATATATTCCTGCGAAACTCAGCGCGGTATCAGATATTGACTTCCGAAATTACCCTCTAACCCTCCGCTGCCGCTCCTGACATCTCTTCCAAGTGCCGGGGTAAATATCCTGCGCGTTCGGTATCTGTAGCAGTTCCGCGCAAGAAAGAGCGTCACGAACTAAGTCAAAATCAACCGTCAAATTTCCCGGCCCGAAGTCATAGTGTACGGCGTCCACAAGGTACAGCCCCGAAAATAACTCGCCGCGATTCACTAGAAAGACGGTATCACGCGCCATGACGTTGCGCGTTGAAGGAATAAAGAGCGTACTGACTTGGCACGTAAAAGCAGGCTCACTCTCTAAATCGTATATTGCCTGCGCCCGCCTCTGCGCCTCAGTTTTGGAAAGCTCAGTGATTGAATCACGAAGAATAATCTTCTTTCTCCCGCGCCCTTTCTTGATAGAAAAGCCTGAGCCTCGCCGCCCGCCTTTGCCTCTATACCTGACTTCAACGCTGGCGGGGCTTCCCGCGTTCTCCGGCATTTCATATCTCAGTTGCTCGCCTGTGAGCTTGATTTGGCTGCGCTCAGGCAAGGTCAAGACAGGCTCTCCGACGCGGGCAGGGCGCGCGGCGAATAGAGTGTTACCGCGAACCCAAACGACTAGCCCGGCGTCTTTCGTGAGGCCCATTAGATAATCCCAATCCGTTTCCGCTTGCTGCATGTCCGCTTTCAACGGCAATCCCTTGACCGTCTTACTAACTAACTCAAACTTGAGACCGTTGCGCTCGACAAGTTTTCTCATCACGTCAGTGTCAAGCCCTTTGTGATACTCCGTCTTTTCTTCTAACTTCATCCTTAAACTGCGGTCGTAAAAGCAAAGCGTAGTCGCGGCGTTTTGATGTTCGACTGCCGCCAGCAACCCATCAAAGACAGGCTCTCCCATTTGCTCGCCGTATCCGAGATAGACGGAAGCGGCGAGGGGGCGCACGCCATCATCGCGCGTGAATGAATCAAGCAAAGCGAAATCTTCATCAGCAAACGTGACTTCGGCCTGCGATAGCTTATCGGTAGTAAGCTCGACACTCACGCCCATGAACAAAGATTTATTCGTGAATGAATCAAAGAGCGTGGAAGCGCCCTTTTCAATCTTCGGCCTATGCTTGTCTTTAAGGTTCAAAGTCTCTTTGCCTATCAAGACTTGTGCGCGTGGATTAGCAAATGGAGCACTCATGTATCTTCACGCCCTCTGAGTATCGTTGCGCTTTGATTTCCGGTACATATTGTCAAAGAACGACCTGCTATGAACCTTCTTTTGTAAATCCTTTATCTCCGCTTTGAGCTTGGAGACAACTTCATCGGCCAAGTTCTTAGAGTCTTTTGTGCCGCCTGAAATATTCAGATTGATATTGAAATGATTTTCGCTCCGCACGCCGCCGTCTAACAGCGGCGAGTATCGCGCCGACTCTAGCGGCTTCTCCCATCGCATGTCAGCTAGCTCGCGCGTAACAGGCAGAGCGGCGGGCTGCGCTGGCCCTTTCCACAAGCGCCCGGCGTCTCCCGTATCTAACATGGCTCTTGATATAGTAGTGCCGTGCGCCGTGTGCCCCGCGCCCGCCGCCTGATTCGCGGTGTCACTGATTGCCGAAGATGTAGAGCTAGCGCCGCCGATTGAATTAGGTAACTGAATACCCCAAAGCCTGTCGGCAAAGTCTTGCGCCGCTCTGGTCGCGCGCCCTATCTCAGCCGGAAACGGCCTCACAGATTCATTCGCGGCGTCAAAGCTCTTGCCCGTCTGCTCGACTTTCGGGAACAGGAGAGAGAACGAATCCGCTTGCAGCGTCGTCTGCGTTGAAAGGTTTGCTAGGTTCTCTATCAGGGTCGCGGTGTTTAGTTGAGACATCTGCGCGCTCAACTCTGCGGTCATTTGTTCAATATAAGCGTTTGACTTATTGAAGGTGTCCGCAAAGCTCGCCTGCAACAGACGGTCAAACGAAGCTGCTACATCAGGCGTCACGTCAGGCCGTGCGCGGAATTGAACGCGGGTCGCGGCCATTAGCTCAGGGGATTTACCCAACTCTTGACCGCGCTCCCGCATAAGCTGTACGCGCTTGGACTCATTAGCGAAGGGGTAACGGTCGGGAACTATCCCATGCCAATTACCTTGTTTATCTACCGCCGAGAGCGGGAAAAAGTCAGCCCAAAATTTACTCGCCCCCATCTGTATCTTTTCGGGCAAGTCTTTCGGGCCGCGCAAGCTCTGCATCAGCGTGCGCTCCGGGTCTAAGCTCGCAAAGACGTTGCCGCCCCTTTCGAGGAACGTCTTTGTGGTCGGGTCGTACTGGCTAGGCTTCTCGCGCGCCGACTGAGCTTCTATCGCCAGCGTATCTCCGTACTCTTTACTTGCCCTCTTCAGATTCTCCTGCGATTCCTTGTAGCTCTTAACGGCATCAATGAACGCGAGCAGAGTTTCGATAGCCACGCCGTAAACAGCGAGGCGAAGGCCGATGCTGTAGTTACCTGACGCCTTACGCATAGTGCTGCCGAAGCTACCGGCCTTTCGTTCGGCGTTGCCAAACGCTCTGGCCGTGTCGTCAACTTCAACGCGCGTGCGCCGGAAAAAGTTAAAGACGCCACTTCCCGCGCGTCCGAATATGGAAGCCGTCTCTAAAATCCCGCCGAGCGCCTTACTAGCAAGCAGCGCGTAGGTTGTAAATTGGGCCACTGTCGGATGCTGAGCAAAGAAGGTAGTTATCGGAGTCAAAACACCCATCAGGTTATTTGCCAGCGGCAGCAAGTTTTGACCTATAGCTATCTGGAAATTCTCTATCTGCGCCTTGTACTCTTCAAGCTGTTGCAGCCTCTTTATCTCAGGGTCAATGTTGAGCATTTTGGACTGCTGGTAAACGTCTGCCGATACGCCCATGCGCTTCGCCTCTTTTTCTACTTGAAGGCGCTGCGTCATAAAGGTATCCATTAAGGCGAAGGAATTTCTATTGCCGAACATCACAGATGTGACTTCGCGCAGTTCCTTTTCATTCTCAACATTGACGCCGCCTTTGCGTAGATGTTCAAGCAAGACGGCTGCGGCTTTCATCGGGTCTTCTTGCAAAAGCTCGCCTAGAATGTTTCCGCCCGGTTTGATTTTCGCCGGGATAGTTGTTCCTTTCTTGAACTCCATTCCGCCCGGTTTGATGAGGCCGTACTTATAGAACAGGTCGGCGGAAGACTGTCTCATCTGCCCTGCTACCAAAGTCTGATAGAGAGACATCAGCGCCGTGCCAGTTGTCGGAGCGCCGTAATCTTCGATTAGTGAGGAAACATTTCTCAGCCCTTCGGCGGACAGGCCGCGCGTGGCGACTTTGCCACGGCGAAGCATGGTCAAGACCTCATCAGGAGTTACGCGCCCGCCCGTTGAAGCCGTGATGCGGACAAGCTCTTGCAATGTCTTGTCCATCTCAGCTTCGCCCCGTTGGGTCGCGCCCATGTATTCAAGGGCTTTGTAGGATGATAGTAACTGCCGATTCGCGCCCTCAGCGCCGAACTGCTCTCCGAAGAAAGCGCGGAACGTGGTCATATACTTCGCGGCAGAAGGCAGCGCCCGCGCCGCTTGATTCACGTCGCCTAGTGCGCCGTAAAGGTCAAGGAAGCCTTCTGTCAAGTCTATGCGTGAAACGCTCCGCACGTCTTTGGCCGTCTTATTGATTGCGGCGAAGCTCGTATCAAGTTCGTTTACTGTCAGCCCTACTAACTTTAAGCGTGCCTCCGAACGTATAAGACGGGTCGCGGCGTCAGTGTACTTCTCAAGAGAGTTAATGCGGTCGCGCCACACGTTGCCGACTTGCCGCGCTCCCATGTAGAAATCGCCAGCGTCACTAAAACGGTCGCCTATAGTGTAAGGGTCTGGGGGCTTGGGCGGGCGCGGGCCGCGTGGCGTGCGCGGCGTGCGCGGCGTGAGGGGGTCGCCTAGAGCGCGACCGCTCGGCATACGCTCGCGCATCGAACCGCGAAGGTCGTCAGAGGCCGTTGCTGTAGTTCGTAACGTGCGGCGATATTCGCGCAGCTTTCCGATTTGAGCGTCAAGCCCCGTGGTGCTAATTGGCTGCTCAAATCGCCTTGCAAGTTTGCCCTGCTCACTCTCAAGAGCGCGTACATCTTTGACGGCGGCGCGATACTTTGCGCCTAGCCTATCGAGGCCGGTTGATTTTATGTCGCCGCTGAGCTTCGTACTCAGCTTGCCGAAGTCTGACAGGAAGGCTTTAGCGGTTTTGTCGAGAGAGCGCAGGCGAGCTTCAAAATTAGAAAGCCCCTGCGAAGCCCTGTCTTGCAGGGTCAACAGAATACTAAGCTCGTATGCGCTACTTCCCATTTCGTTCTTCAACTAATGCGTTGTGAGTTTCGATGTAGGTTTCGATTCTCTCAAGCGGTAGGTCAAGAATCAGACTTTCCGGCCAGCCCGTCTCCTTTGCGATTATCCAGACGTTGCGCGCCCACTTCTCCTTGAATAATTTCTCGCTGGCGGCGAAACGAACCGCGCCACCGCTCGGACGCTACTTGCAAGGTGAATATGTCTGCTCCGTCTAGTTCGTTGAAGAACTCAAGCCCTAATGGCCCTGCTATCTCACTAGAGCCGTCGTCTGTTTTGATGGAGGTAATCTGACAGCCAATCATGAAGCAAGCACGCCTGAGCGCCTGATAGCCGTGCTGGTCTGCCTTCGCCATGTCGCGGCCAGTGACATGCTTTCCGAAAATCACATGGTTATAAGTCTGACCGTCTTTCGTGAATCCGCCAGCGAGTTTAACTTCACCGTCCGAAACGAACTCAACGCTGCCGCGCGCCGCGCCCTGCTCGCTAAATTCATCGTATGCCTTTGACAAGTCGTCTAAGTCGAACTCGTCTAAATCTAAAAGCCATGCAAGAGGAACAGGCATCTTCACTGTGCCAAACTTCGTAATCGCATGGCTGAATATAAGAAGCTCCTTTTGTGTATGAAGGGCGCTCTGCGGGTTATCGTCTATAGCGAAAAGCGTCTCCCCGGTCACTTGCTTGCCGAAGGTAACTGTCTTATGCGTTGTTCCGTCGTTATCTGTGTGGCCTGTTTTCAGTTCGATTGTGTGTGGCTGAATTTCCATGCTGGCCTCCGAAAGAGAAGATGAGAATGAGAAGATAATCCGCCCTGGACAACTGGACTAAAGCCGCTGCGGATAGCTTATAGTCGGCGGCAGAGCGGGCGTTGTTTCTGACATCGTTTCTGAGCGCCGCAAGCTCCGCGAGAAAGCCGCCCTCTGCGCGCGGCGCGAGAGCTTCTTTCCATCCTGATAAGACATCAAGCGGCGTGCGCTCGGCGTCTTTCGGTTTGAGCAGTTGGGTAAGTTCTTCTAGTGTCGCCATCGTATAGAACAAAAGCCCGCCAACCTTCTCAGGTAGCGGGCTGCTGTCGAGCCTCTGTGATTGCTTATTATGGCCCTTCGATGGGGCGCTCAGTGATGAATGCTTATATCATAGCGTCTTGCTGACTGACTACTTTTCTTCGCTAACAGGCTTCACGTATGTTGCATACGTCCACGCTTCGCGGCCTACATACACGCCGCCGCGAAAACGTACTTTAGTCGCGGCGTACTTCTTGTCATGTTCGAGCACGTCAACAGACGTTCCGTATGGAACAAAAATAACACGGCCAGAATTTACCATTGACTCAACGGCCTGCAAATCTTTGCCGCCGCGCGCTGACATCCATAAGTCAATCGAAGTCGGCGTGTCTGCGAAGGGTGTCTCACCTTCTCTTATGCTGAAAATATCACCGTCGCTTACCTTAGCAACTGAGCCGACCGGAGCATAAAGACCGTCATACTTTGGGGAGCATTGAACAGTAACAGCGATAAGCGTAAAGAGGATGAGAAGTCTTATCATGTCTTACCCCGTCATAATGTCGCCGCGCACGCCGGGGGATTCAATCTGCCCATATAGACCGCCGGGCATATTCCCCATAAGGCCAGTGAGCATGTCGCCCATGATGCCGCTCGGCATATCGCCTCTCAGTCCTATTACCATTTCTCCAATCATTTATTACTGCCTTTCCTGTCCAAGCCCGCCCGCTCTGACAACCGGCTCAATCAACAGGCGCGAGATGCTATCAACGGATAAGAGATTGTTACCTTTGATAAAGCGCAAGTCGTTGATGTCTTGCCCCGGCCCGATAGTTATTTTTCCAGGCTGCTCTTCAGAAGGCAGCGAATCCCGGTCTTGCTGAATGATTAAGTCGTATTCGAGCGCGTGTTCGTCAGGGTCAATACTCACGCTCATGCGTGCTGCCGGGGCTATGTTCCTTTCGATTAAGAAAACGCGGTCTGAGACTTCGCCAACCTTTATGAGTTTGCGCCCGTATAGCTCCGTATTGATTCGCTCAACGTCGCGGCGGACGGCTTCAAGAATCTTTTTGATGAGGTTAGGCGCTTCCTCTCTAATCTTGTCCGACAGGCGGGCGCGGCTTGCGGCAGCCTCTTTAATGGCCCTGTCCTCTTCAACTAGCTTTTGTATCCAGTCTTTATCTTCGGCGCTCATTTCTTGCTGCCTTTCTTATGGTCGCGTTCTATTGTCTCCATAGCTAACGCTACAGTCTTAGGGACATCAAGCACACCATTCTCCCAACGCGCCACAGTGTTAGGCTTCACGTCAAGGATTTCCGCAAGCTGCGCCTGCGTTAGCCCTAGCCCCTCTCTCATACGTTTAAGCTCCGCGCCTTTCATGGCCCGCAATCCTACATCCTACAGGCTCAAAGGTCAATACTTAAAGTATATGAAAGGCGAACGGAACTATACTTTAAGTATTGACAGCCTGTTATACTTTAAGTATAATCCTCTTGTTAAGCGGACATCAACGACGAAAGGATTAAGACAGTGATTCAGACGGCAGAGACAGAAACAATCATCACGGAAGAATACGCGGTTGAGTTGACGCGCACGGGCCGGGGCATCATGGCGGAAGTGAAAGACGCCGGTTCGCCGTTCAACGGCACATACGCGCTCGGCAGCAATCGCGGCTGCGCTCTCGCCGTCCTGAAAGCCAAGATTGAAGAAAGGAAATTGAATTAACCAGCGGGAGGGGATTCCGCTTTCGAGGTGAACGATGAACATAGGCATTGAATCATTCGAGGCCGCTCCGCAAGAGGTTATAGAGACGTGCAACGACCTTCTTTCATCAATGTTCGTTGTCCTCTCATGCGCCAGCGGCGATAGCTTGAAGGCTTACGAAGAGGCAGACCTGAGCGCCGCGCTTGAAAACTACGCGCGGCTCGGCCTGCTTCTCACTGAGACAATCGCGCGGCAGCTTGACGAGATAGAAGATTCGTCGCCCTCCAAAGGGAAAGGTAAAAAATGAACCTCGCAATCAAGATGAACAGCAACATCAACCCTGACCCCTGCCCGCTCTGCGGTCAGGCAGTCAATCCGAACATCGGAGCGGAGCTAACGCTGGCAGACAATGATTTGGTCGTCTGCCGCGACTGCGGACGCGAGCACGCGCCCGCGCTCGTCGCTCTGCTCACGCTCGGATTCATCGCCACTGATTACAGCCTGTGCGAGCGCGACTTTGGCGACCGCTGGCAAGCGGCGCGCGAGCAGCGAGGGCCGCGTGGTCTTGACTGGAATAAGTATCAGAACGCGGCATGAAAACCCTCTTCACGCACCCGGAAGATACTTACCTTGTGCGATACAGCGGCCTTGTTCTAGCGATAGACAGGGCCGCTAGAACTCATCACGGCGACTTGGTAATAGTGAAGCTCAACAGTCAAATGATGCTCACGCAACTTAACTTGAGAGACGGCGACGAGCGGATTGACTTTGAAGTGTGGGGTAAGGTCGCTTACATCATCTGTGAAGTTTAGAAATGATACGCAAGACTTATAAATATCGGCTCTATCCGACAGATAAGCAAGTTGCTCTTTTGTCGGAGCAACTTGCCGAAGCGTGCCGATTGTATAATGCCGCGCTCCAAGAGCGGCGCGATGCGTGGCGTATCAATAGAGAGAGAGTCAGCTATTACACCCAGGCTAACCAACTAAAGGAGATTAGAGCGTCAGGAGATTTAGCACTAGCCAACTGTCAGACTTGTCAAGACGTACTCATGCGAGTTGACAGGGCTTTGGTGGGTTTTTTTAATCGCGTGAAGCGTGGTGAAAAGGCTGGATTCCCGCGTTTCAGGTCGTACACCCGCTTTGATAGCTATACCTTTCCGACTTATGGCAACGGGTGCAAGTTATTAGCTTGCGGCAAGCTGCGTCTTCAAGGCGTCGGGACTGTTAAAGTTAAATTACATCGTTCCGTTGTTGGAAAGATTAAGACGGTAACTGTGAAACGGGAGGGAGCGCGTTGGTATGTCTGCTTTGTCGCTGAATGTGAGCCTTCGGTACTTCCCTCTTGCACACAATCCGTTGGTGTAGATGTTGGCATTAGCGCCTTTGCTACATTGTCGAATGGTCTAAAAATAGAAAATCCACGCCACTACAATGCTTCGCAAGCTAGGTTACGTAGAGCGCAACGCAAAGTGTCGCGGCGTAAAAAAGGAAGCTCAAGCAGGCGTAAGGCCGTTCAACTTTTAAGGCGCATTAACGCTCATATTAAAAATCAACGCGCAGACTTTCATCACAAGGTTTCACGCCGTCTAGTCAATAACTTTGGATTTATCGTTGTAGAAGATTTGAACGTACAGGGCATGGCGAGCGGGATGCTTGCCAAACCTGTTAATGATGCCGGATGGTCGGCCTTCATCACCAAACTCGCTTACAAAGCGGCGGAAGCTGGAAGAGAGTTGATGAGAGTTGACCCGCGCGGTACATCGCAGAGATGTGTATGCGGAGCGTCAGTACCTAAAACGCTCAAGCAGAGATGGCATGAGTGTACATCTTGCGGTCTGAGCGTTGACCGTGACCACGCCTCCGCTTTAGAAATTTTGAGGCTCGGACTGAGCCTTTCGGACTTAACGTACTCGGTTACGAGCAGCGTGTCCGAAGAAGCCATCTGTTTATCTTGATGGAGTAGTCACAGAGGTAGCTCCAGAATTTTACAGTGTGGGCGACTCAAGTTCTACGCTGAATTCCTATCACGATACCCTGAATCTTGACCCTCTCAGGCTCTATCAAAATTGGCTTATGATTCCTGTTCTTAGGCTGCAATCTTATCCTACCTCTTTCTTTGTAGAACTTCTTAACGGTAGCCTTATCACCGTCAATTAAAGCGACAACAGTATCACCATTATTCGCCGTTGCAGATTCATAGCAGATTATTAAATCCCCGTCGTGAATTCCCTCATCTGTCATGCTGTCACCTTTAACCCTTAGCACGAAATTTTCACGATTAGGCATAACAAAATCTTCTGCTACTAATACGCTCTCATCATATTCAAAGACATCAATCGGCGCTCCGGCTGCAATCTCACCTAGAAGTTTCATTGACACTAGATTAGGTACATGCTCGCCAAAGAAAATTAGATTTGCCCCTTCTACTTGGTCTGTGATGAGGCCGCGCGAGATTAGCGATTCAAGTACCAACTCGCGCACTTGTTCATCAAACGTCCGCTCGTTTTCAGTTGCTAACTCTTTAATGGCCTTTCGCTCACCTTCACCAAAATAGATAAGACTTTCGCCGCCTACTTCGCTCGGAGAATTAGTCCACTTTGCCCCTTCACCCGTAAGAAGCCAATCAACTGAACAACCCGTTAAGCCCCTAATCACAATCAGCATATCAGCCGGAGGAATGCGACCATCAAGATAGTTTTTCGCTCCGGCTTCAGTAATCCCTAATTTCCGGGCAATTTCTGCGTTTATCGCTCCCTTGAATGCTTCCCGCAGTCTCTGCCCGAATCCTTCTCTATCAGCCTGCTTCACGCTTTGTTTAGTTCTCTCTTGACTATGCTTCACGGTTTGTTTAGGATGCGCGG
The DNA here is from genome assembly GCA_963711585.1 of uncultured Acidobacteriota bacterium. Lineage (GTDB taxonomy): Bacteria > Acidobacteriota > Blastocatellia > Pyrinomonadales > Pyrinomonadaceae > QHXM01. The sequence continues at coordinate 1,453,484 of CAVQEU010000009.1, forward strand.
CGATGTTCCATGCGGAACAAAAGGAGACCATACCATGACACCCTTAGAAATCAAGTTCCTTGTTCTCAAGAAGTTCGGAACGATAACGGCCTGCGCTAAATCACTCGGCTGTTACCGTGAAGAATTATCAATGTGCATCCGACGGGCGCGCGAATACCCACACATACGCGAGAAACTTGCCGCCACACTTGGTAAGCCTGTCGAGCAGCTTTTCGGTAATGAATCACGCCGGAAAGCTGCTTAGTTCTAACCCCTAACACTCAGTAAAGCTACTTCAAAAGGAGTCCCCGAAATGAAGCTGCACCTCACCCTTGATGATGAGTTTAAGCGCATCGCTAAACAGGAATCACTCTCAATGGAAGCTCTTGTAGATGAAGTTTCCCGCCTTGCCGGATGTAGCACTCGGCAGATGTACAACTATCGCTCTGGCAAATGGCTACTTCCAGCGCAGCTAATCCCCGCATTGTGCAAGCGTTTTCGTTCCCGCGCTTTGTTAGATGCTTTGATTGATGAATGCCGCGCTACTCGTATTGACGTGCCTGATTCTTATGACCTGACTCGCCTAATTTCTCAAGTAGTACGCCAAGACTTAAAGCATTACGAACGATGCATTGATGCCTTTGAATCAGATGGAGGCATTGACGGGCTTGAGCTAGAAGAAATCACGGATGCAACCGAGCGTGTAATTCAGAACGCTCGGCAGATTCTAGCGATTGCTCACGAAAACAACCAACGCCGAAAAAGGCTCTCACTCGAAAGTTCCAATTAACTCCAAGCAAAAATTATGTGGCTTACCATTGAGCAGATAGCAGAGCTTGGCATAACTAAACAATGGGTGCGAAGTAAGGTGCGCTCCGGCGAATGGGCGTCGCGTGGGTCAGGGCGGCGCGGGCGCAACGGGAAGCCTATTAGAGAAGTGCTAATTACTTCTCTACCTTCTGAGCTACAGCAAAGATACCTACAACAAAATCCGCGCCAGAATCAGGATGATGTTAATAGCAATCAACGCCTTGCCGATGATGAGAGATTGACCGCCGCTCTGACTCGCCTTCCGGCAAAAGAACGTGAGGCATGGCTTAGCGAAGCTGTACGGCTCTCGCGGATTGTTGAAAGATATGCGCTCATCAATCCCAAGCGAGCGCGAGACAGTCAGGGTAAATTAAATTTTGCCTCTGAGGTTTTGGCGCTCTGCCGTGAAGCTATCTGCTCTGACCCGTTGATTCTGTCGAGAGAGCCTAGACGGGCTAATGAGCCATCGCCTTTCACTTTGGATGGTTGGCTTCGTCGCTGGAAGTCTGAAGGCTTAACTACATTCCTTCGCACTCCTGTTAAATCAGTTAATCCGAAAGATAGACGTAAGGCAAGCATCTCGCCGCCCGCAGTAGAGTGGATAAACAACGTATGGCGCAACTACTCTTCACCCCGCGCTTTCTATAAGGCGCTCAAGAAAAAAGCTAATACTGAGAAATGGGACATACCTAGCGAGGCTTGGCTCTATCGCAAGTGGGCTAGTCTTCCGAAGTCAGTAGGAACTCACGCGCTTAGCGGCGAGAAAGTATATGTATCGAAGCTCGCGCCGTATGTGCCGCGCAACTATTCTGATTTACAAGCTCTGCAAGTCCTTTGCGGCGACCACAGCCTGCGCGACGTGACGGTGATGCTCAGAGACGGCTCGCTCGCGCGGCCCTGGTTGACACTCTGGCTAGACCTTCGCACCTATTTACTTTGGGGCTGGTCTCTTAACCTTATTCCCTCGTCACATACGATTGGGCTTGCTTATGCGGACGGAGTTATTAACTTCGGTGCTCAACCCCCCTCACGCCCCAATGAAAACTATTTCAGTTACCTCTATACGGATCAGGGCCGGGATTACAAAGGCCAGGACGTTGGCGGGAAACTCCTAACCTTCAAAGAAGCGGCGAGGATCGAGGGCGGCTTAGAAGTATTGCGCATCCAGCGCAAGGTTGGCCTGGTCGAAGACCTGAGACTCAAACAGCTACTGGCGCGCGGTTACAACGCGAGAGAGAAGCCCGTCGAGCGCGTTCATAAAGACATCTCGGATTGGGAACAGAATACATTCGAGATCGAATTCTGCGGGCGCGACGCGAAGAACAGGCCCGACCGCTGGCGCGAGGCGTGGGCACAGCACGAGCGATTCAAAAAAGGCAAGCGCAGCGAATCGCCGTTCATGACCCTGGAAGATTACCGCGAGGGGCTGGCCGGCTTCATCAACGAATTCAACCACTCGGAACATGAGCGAACGACGCTGGGCGGCGCTCGCATCGTTCCCGTCGAAGAATACCAGTGCCTTTACACCACCCGCTATGACATTCCGCGCGACGCCCTGACGCTGCTGCTGATGAAGGCCGAGAGGCGCACCATCGGTAAGAACGGCGTGCAGATGTTTCAAAAGCACTGGTCTTACCTTCACGAAGGTATGTCGCTGTTCAAGGGCTGCGAAGTCGAAGTGCGCTACACAGAGGACGACTACAGCCGCGTGTGGGTGATTCTCCCGAACGGCAACATTCTGGAATCGCAGCTCGTCACGCCGACCTCCATCCTCAGTCCGAATAAACAGACGCTGGGCATGGTCAAGCAGGCCGCTGCTCACGAGCGCAAGGTGATCCGCGAGTTTAGCTTCATCACGCATTCAACTATCCGGGGCGAGACGACTGAAGACCGCGTCGCACAGCTTATCGAGCAGGAAGATGTTGAGGCGGTTGAAGCCGTGGCCGCTGAAGCGGGCGGCAACCGGGCCAGTGTCCATGTCATGACGCGCATGGATCGTCCGAAGCTGCGCGTTGCTCAGCAGCAGCGCGCCGTCACGTCGGCACAGGTTTCGAGCGTTGATGTTGATAGCTCGATCTTCGATGCGCCTGAACAGGGGCGCGTTAGCGAATTCGATTTTGAAGAGTAGCTGAAGGCTGAGTTTATGGCCCTACGCAATCTAGGAAGAAAGCACACCTATCGGGCACTGCGCGAGAAGCTCAGGCTCTGTCCGGGGTGTGGAGAAAGAAAGCCGCCGGCAGCCTTTCTCTTAAAGAAGAGATCGCGCGTCCTGGACATGATCTGCGCCCAATGCCGCTCTGAGAAGCCGGGCATTGGGCAACGCCTTTTTCATATCGAGAAGCCAAAACCCTCACCTCTCGAAATACACCGCGCGGCTCTTATGGAGGTTCTCACCGAAAGAGCGCGCAGATGGATTGCTAAAGGAAAGGAGGTTAAAGGAATGGGCATGGAGAGGGGACATACGCCTGAAGACTATGCAGCTAAGTACATAAAGTTTCTTGATCGCGTGGCCGCGATCCTCGGCAAGACATACGCCGAGGTAGGCGACGCTTTCACTTTAGCTGATGACGAAGCGCTGATGAGAATCCGTGACGAAGTGTTTGAAATAGACGACACGGCCATCGCGCGGAACAAAAACAAGAGGCTCTCTCGCCGCTAACGAAAGAGCCTCGATCATGCGGGTGGCCCGGTTAGACCACTGAGGTAATTCCCGGTAAGTGTTATAGCCGAGCCATCCCGCCAGCGTCAACTTCAAAAACCAGGAGCAAATTGAAATGAATGGAAAATTAGCAGTCGTCGGGCCTAAGCCTCTTTATGACGAGGAGCTGCGGCTTTGGCTCGAAAACTATATCAAGCAGCACCCTCACATGACCCCGCTTGTGTTGTCCCGGAAGGATCACATCGGCATGTCGCGGACTGCGATAGATGATTACCTGAAGGGCATCTACTTCCTACCGGTCAGTGATGGAGGGAAAGGCGTTAAAGATTCAAAGCTGGAGACTCTCGTCAGGGCCTACCGCGAGCGCGTTGAGGGCACGGTCAGGCACGGCTTCACTAACACCTTCGTCAATACGCGCGCCTGGCATCAGTTTCAGCACGCCTGCGCGACGGCCATCAATGAGAATGTGATCGTCGTCGTTTACAGCAAGCCGGGCGTCGGAAAGTCGCGCTGCCTAAATGAATATTCCGTGCATAAGATGACGACGGCTGGCCTCACAATCCTATGCTCGGCGAACATCACCGTTCGTTATTTCGCGCAGAGGTTGGCGCGCTCGCTCGGCCTTGATGATCGCCCGCCGACAGCGAGACTTGAAGACAACATTGCTGAGAGGTTGAGACGTAACCCGCGCCCGATCTTCGTTGACCAAGCGAACTACCTCAACGAACGCAGTATGGGCACGATCTGCCACATCTGGGAAATCGCGCGAGTCCCGATTGTCCTGATCGGGACGAAAGACCTCTACGAACTTTTCACCACATCACGGCTAACAGAAGACGTGCGCGCCCAACTCTCCTCGCGCGTTGCTATGCACTATCCCCTGGTCGAACTGTCCGTGCCTGAAGCAAAGGGGATCATTCAACGGGCGCTCGGCGCGGCGGCTACGGATCACGTCTGCGCGTTCATCATCAACGCAACGGGCGGAATTCACCGCCACGTTGACATGATTTTGCCGCGCATCCTTGAGCTGATTGAGAAATACCGCGAGAAGCTGGAGCGCGGAGAAGTGACGATGGAAAGCATCATCAATCACGCCGCAAGCAGGCTCGTTACGGGGTAAAGGAGCGGAGGCGCGATATGAAAATTACACAAAAAAAATCGGCGAATTTTTCACCTTCAAAGAGCGCCGCTCAACTGTCGTCCTGGTCGCGCTCAGCAACGACGGAAAGACGGCCTTCGTGGACACCATGCCTGGGACGAACGCGAGGGCGCGGGATCGTTATCAGGCAATACCGGCCAGCAGTTTATCGCCCGCGCGAAAGAAGGAGGCAGCATGAAAGAAGCCCTCTGTCTCTGCGGCCAACGGGTAATCACCTTCGACGGTCTCTGTAAGGAGTGCATGTTCATAGGAGAGCAGCTACAGCGCGAGTTGAAATGGAAGCGCAAGTATGACGGGCGCTCACGAAAGAAAGCGGCATGAAGACAGCAGTTCAAACAGTTCAGCAGTCATCGGTCCCGGCAGTCACCGCCACGCAGATCGTGTGTGGTGACTGCGCGGGCGATGACTTCCTACCTAAGAAGACGTTCCTGACGGCTGATGACAGATGCTCCCGGTGCGGAGGCCGCAATTACGTCCTGGCGTCAACCCTTTGTAGCGCGCTCTCGCGCTACGTCACCAAAGAGAGGAATAAGCGAACATCATGAGTAGAACAAACAGACAACAGGAAATTGCTGACTCGCTCGCCAAGCAGTTCGATATAGACGGCGAGCGCATTCTCTTCCTCAACCAGGATAAGCCCGAAGAGCCGTGGCTGAACGCCGAGGCCCTGACGACAATCGCGCGCCGGTCTGGAATGTTCCGGGAGATTGATGAGGGCTTCAGTCAATACGTCACCGTGCTCGACCAGGTCATTCACACGGCCACTGTGGTTGACGCTGAGGGGCGGCGCTACACGCGAACAGGCGTCGCCACGCGGGGCGAGAGCAGCGAGATTGACGATCACGGCCTGGCCGCTGGGCGCGCGATCAGCGCGGCTCTCACGGCCGCTGGCTTCAACCCGCTGCGTCCGGGCGCAGTCGTCGTAGCCGAATCAACGCGAACAATCACCGATCAAGTTGACGAAGCTCGCCTGCGGACAAAAGACCTCAAACAGATTCACTCGCTCGGAGTGCAAAAAGGTCTCATCACTCTCCTGTCTGGCGGGGGCCGCGATCTGACCAAGTACAGGGATCGGCTGGCAGATAAGTTCGGCGTGAGGAGTGCTGGCGGACTGGACGCCGAGACGCGCGCTTCCGTTATCAACTACCTCCAGCAACTACCCGACGCCGAAGAAGACGAGTTCGCCGCGGTCGCCTAACAACCAACACAGCCAGTAGAGGAGGCCGGTCTGATGAGTACGCAGTTGAAATTTGAGCTTTACGAAGAAGAGCTGCTGAACCCGTTGCGCGGACACGAGCTGTCTGACCTGGAGAGCTTCGTCGCCAGTCTTCTGCTAACAGCTTCGACTCATAGACCTATCGGGATCGCGGAGATTATCGAGGAGGTTGAGCGCCAGAAGAATCTTCGCCTGACTGAGCGGAAGGTGAAAGGCATTATCCGCACACTCCGCAAAGAACATACATTCCCGATCCTCGCGCGCAGGAAAAAGCCAACCGGCTACTGGTGGTGTGCCTCGGCTCAAGAAATGGAAGCGTTCATCGAGAGCTTTCGCGCGCAAGCTCTCGATGAACTTCACACCTTATCGAAGATTGTTAAGAACAATTATCCGGCTTTGCAGGGCCAACTGAGATTTGATGGATGAAGGTCAGTTTTATGAAGAGTTTTTAGAGAAGCTGCTCAAAGGAGAAAGCCACACAGTTCCGATCTACTAATTCTGTAACTCTCGAAAGGGGAAACACAATGCAACCAGCACGTCAACAATCGGACGAACCGCGCGCCGAACGCTCACCGCGCGCCCGGATGATCGCCGCTATCCACATCAAGTTCAAACAGGTCAGGCGCGATTTACGCGGCTGCACTGAGGCCGAGATACGCGAAGAGCGTCTCGCCTTTATCAACCAGACTCTGAACCTCAAGCGCCCGGTCAGTTCGATGCGAGACCTTACGGATCGCCGGCTCGGCCTCGTGCTAGACAAGCTGAGCCAGCTCCTAGCCCAGCCGCCGCTCCCGAACAGCCGGGCCGTGACTACCCCGCAAACGGAAGGTAGCGGAGGCGCAGAGATAGTTCACCTGGCGAGCGCCGAGCAGGTTTACGTCATTAACAAGCTGCTGGATTTTCTTGGCTGGGGTTTGGAAGCCCGCGAGAAATTCATCTCACAACGATTCAAGAGTAAAACCCCGAACATGCTCTCACAAAAGCAGGCTCAATCTCTCACCATGATTCTGCTTTATATCGCTGCGCAGCGTTCCGTCAAAGATCGCACCGGCGTTGCCCGCGTCTCACGCAAGATGATTCAGGCCGAGATTCCTGACCTGAAGACACGCCTCGGCATTGATCGCAAGCCGTCGCCGAGCAGCGGAGATTCTTCTGACTGATGACGAAAGGAGAGTTATGAATCCGACACTTTTAGTCTTTATCAACCAATCCCCGTGGAACGAATTGATTCTACGTGGTCAGAGGCTAGTGAAGCATGGAGGCCACAAAGTAAACCATACTGGCTTGGTCTTGCTCTATACAAGCAAGTCGAAGCCTGACCCTGATGGCGTGGAAGAATTCAGGGAGCCAAGCGAGGTAGATACGCTCCCGCGCGGTGTCATTGTCGGCGCGTGTTTGTTCCGCTGCGTTGCCTCAAAAGGCGCATACGAATACCACCTCAGCGACGCTCGACGGTTCCCAGAGCCTGTTCCCACAAGCAAACGCGGCCCCGTTCGCTTCTACAGCATGGAGGCTACTCCAGCTATTGAGCGGCAGCTTCGTGAGATCGGCTTATGGCGTGAGGCTGTGGCTTCGGACAGAAGTAAGGGGTTGAATAAATGAGAGAACGACCGACAGGCATCATTCGCACGCTCCCTTATTTTGGCGCTGAGACGGCCAGCGACGAGGCGATGAACACAGCCTACGAGCGCATGATGGATGCTTTCAGGCGATTAGACGCGGGAGCGAGTGACGCTGTTTATATTGCTTTCGCGCAGAGGCCCACGATTGAAGTTCTCCACTGTTACATCTTGGTTGAGGGCCGGATCGTCGTCCGCGCAAACATCTCGCATTTTCAGGAGGGAGACGGGCGCGCGGTCAAGTCTTGGGACGGCCATTCTCTTAAACCGAAATGGTGGGTAGTTCTGACGGCCCCTGTGAGCTGGCCCCCTGAGCCAATCAAGCGGCGAGGCTTTCAAGGTTTTCGCTACACCACAGACCTTTGGTAGCGGAGAGTTATGGACACTCTATTTCATGTAAGACAAGTGGAGCAGGCGATCCTGGTAAAAGGCGCGACGCTCGACCCTTCAGGCGTCTATCGCTATCAACTCTGGCGCGTGTGGGATGAATCGAAGCCGCGTGTGCTGTTCGTTATGCTCAACCCTTCCACGGCGGACGCGGAGCAGGATGACCCGACTATTCGGAAGTGCATCGCCTACGCGAAAGCCTGGGAATACGGCAGCCTTGAAGTTGTCAATCTGTTTGCTCTGCGCTCAACGTCGCCCGCGCTGATCTACGAACACGAAGACCCCAAAGGCGCGGAGAACGACCCTTACATCCTCGAATCCGCCTACCGCTCACAGCTAGTCATCGCTGCTTGGGGCGTCCACGGCGAACACCGGCAGCGCGACCGCTACATCGGGGCACTGTTCTCGTTGCACGCCATCCCGCTTCATTGCTTGGGCACAACTAAAAACGGGCTGCCGCGACATCCTTTGTATCTCAAGAGCGACATACAACTATCACCTTTCAAGGTTACGAACGAAGCTCGCTTAAATCGAAAGGCGCGTCCGCGCCGGTAATGGGAGGTAAAGGATGATTCCAGTTGATAGAGAAGGAGTCGGTGCTGCCAACTTGCCGATCCTTGAGAACTGCTGTTTTTGCCGAAGGCCAACTGCATTCTGGTTCCGCCCGAAAGATATTGCGGTCTGCCCTACGTGTGCGGAGACGGCCAACCCTGAAGACGTGCCGGACAAGCCCACATGGCTACGCCAAGAAGAGATCGCCGAAGCCTCAGACTCAATCGAAATGGCGATCTATGTAAAAGGCCACAAGCCGGAATCTAAATACGACGTTCATTAGAACGTCAGGAGGTACGCGATGTCATTTGAATCTGCAATCGAGTGGACGATGCGGACGTGGAATTGCCTGATCGGCTGCTCCAAGAAATCGAAGGGCTGCATGAACTGTTACGCGATCCGCGTCGCCTGGCGGCTGATGCACAACCCTAACCCGAAGATCGCCAAACGTTACGAGGGCGTTGTCGAGCGTGACAGCGCCGGGCGTCTCAACTGGACGGGCCGGATTAACTTCGATGATGAAGTTCTGATGATGCCTCTGCGATGGCGCACTCCCTCACGCATCTTCGTAAATTCAGAATCGGACATCTTTCATAGGAACGTCAAAAGAGACTGGATTGATCGCATGTTTGCTGTCATGGCCTTATGCCCGCAGCACACTTTTCAACTCCTGACCAAAGAGGCGCAGACGGCCTTTGAATATCTGAGCGACCCTGAAACCCCTCTCCGCATTGGCGACGCTTCATACAACGATCATGGCGTGTTATTCACCGGCGATCCCGAATGTGTCAGTGAGGATTTTCCTTATCTTGAATGGCCGCTGCCGAATGTTTGGATGGGCGTCTCGACTGAAGATCAAGAGACTGCCGATAAAAGAATTCCTTACTTGCTTAAAACTCCCGCCGCCGTCCGTTGGATTAGTGCTGAGCCGTTGCTAGGTCCGGTTGACGTGGAGCGATTTCTTGACCCGCTCGGCTTCCAATGCATAGACCCGGACTGTACTCACCGCTATCTACCCTTCGTCAACGAAGATGACTACGAGACGCTCACAGCGGACAACGATCCTATCTGCCTTGATTGCGGCCAGGTCGGAACGTGGACGGGATACGAACCGGGGCTTGATTGGGTAGTGGCTGGCGGCGAGTCCGGCCCAGGCGCGCGGCCGATGCATCCTGATTGGGCGCTCTCTCTTAGAGATCAATGTACCGCAGCGGGCGTGCCTTTCTTCTTTAAGCAATGGGGCGAACACGCTCCAGCTAATGGCGCAATCCCTCAGATGTTTGTACGGGGCGACGGCTCAGACGATCTGAGAGTCTCAATAGAAGAGAGGCGGCTTGTGGGTATGCGGCGCGTCGGCAAGAAAGCTGCGGGTCGGATGCTCGATGGTCGCGTTTGGGATCAATATCCGCCCACGGCAGAAGCTTAATAATGATTGATCCTGAAACACTATCGGATAAAGACATCGGGCGGCGCGTCATCTGGGAAGTCGCGCCCGGCGTAGAGGAGCGCGGGCTGCTCCTTGCCTGGGCAGAGGGCGTTGTCGTAATTGCTCTCCCGATCCCCGGCAGTAAGTACATGAGGCCGGTCGAAGTTGAGCCGGCTCAGGTGCGCTGGGTTGAAATAGTTAGTCGGGCGAGTTGACGGAGGTTGATGTGTATAACTTGCTTAACGTTTATGAGTGTCCCGTACACGGCGAAGTGCTGAGCGACGAGGTTTATTACTACGAGCACATAGATACTGAGAACGATGAAATCTACCCGGCACGCTACTGCTCAAAGTGTAACCGTGAAGTCAGAGAGAAGACCGTCGAGCATGAAGGCCAGCGCCTCCCCGTGCTGCGTGAGGTTGATGACGAGCGGGCGCGGTGGGCAAACAGGTTTTATGACGACAGCTTAAATGAATGGTAACTAAATGAGCAGTTCTGAAAACTTCTCACTTAATAATAGAGAAAATACTTGTCTGCGCTGTGGGCATAGATGGCGCAGCAATAAGATCATGGGGATGCCCGCGCTCGTTCCCCCTGCCAGGTGTGCGCGCTGCCGATCCCCATTGTGGAATACTCCGCGCGTCAATAAGCAGCCAGGAAAAGAGCGCAAAGAAAAACAATTTCAGATTGAGAGTGACCGTGACGGATGGGAGCGGCTTTACAGATCGGAGCATGACAAAGTTCAAAGACTAGAAGCTGAGGTAGAACGACTAACACAACGATTGAATGATGCCGAGAAAGTTATACAAGAGCAATTTAATGACCTGATTAGCGCACAGCGCGCAGCGAAGTATTATCAAAATAAAGCCTATGGAGTAAACCAATGAAACTCTCGGACAGCTATAAAGCTCGCAAGGAATTAGCCGTGGCGATTGCGAAGATTCAAGCCGCCGCCGAGAAATTGAAAAAGCCGGAATTGTCAGATCAGGAGAAATTTGAAATAGCGTGGAGCCTCGGCCATGTAGAGCTTAGAGACTTGGAAGAATTTAGAATTCCAGATTAGGAGAGTTTCAATGCCGAAAGATCAACTATCTAAAAAGCACTGCCGCGAATGCAAGAAAGAAATTCTCGTTGCCGAATTCGCGCCTCATCCCAAAAAGAAAGATGCTACCGGCATGGTCGCTCGCCGTTGGGATAGTGACGAAGTCGGCGAGACATATTGGGTAGGTTGGATTTGTAACGAGTGCGCCTGGAGGCTGATGCGCGAAGGCGGCAGCATCGGCGGCTTCGATGAATTTATCTACGCTGATAATCAGACGATGACGCCCGACGATACTTACGACCGCGAAATGGCCCGGCTCTTCGACGAGGAAGAATTTGAAGCCTATTGGGAGGGCAACTGCGGGATGGATCAGAGCGGTCAGTGTTCAATGGCCGGCTCTGAAGAATGCGATTTTGAATGCCCATACAACCATTAAGCGTTTGATGGGGGTAACGAAATTCATCTTGCTCTAATTTGCAAATTGGAATAGGCTCGCCTCTGAACAAACGTCCTTCAAAAAAGGACTCGAATCAAAACCCAGAGGCTCGCCAGCAGCCCGCCAATCCCACAAGGGAAAGGCGGGTTTTCTGTTGAGCCGAATGACACGAGCGGGCGACCGCCTTAGACAAACAAAGGAGAAGCCAAGTAATGAGAGAAGACGATCCGAACAGAGAGCAGGTTGAAGGCCGCATTGAACAGGCGACCGGCGACATCAAAGAGACGGTCGGCGAGGCCATCGGCGACCCGGCACTGGCGCGCGATGGCGCTCGTGAAGAGGCTACCGGCAAGGTGAAAGAAGCGGCCGGCGATCTGGAGGAGGCGCGCGACGATGCGACCCCGGACATTCACAAGGTCGTTGAGGAGCGGTACGAGAAGAAAGAAACGAAATAAGACAGACAGATCAGCGACCCGTTAAAAGGTTCAAGCGTTAGCGCCGTGAGGCTCGATAGCAGCCCGTTAATCCGAGAAGGATTGGCGGGCTGCGCGCTTTCATCTTCGGAGGTTCAAGGCAATGGCAGATTGGGTTTCAGAACTCTACGGCTACAAGGTAGAGAAAAGAGAGATCAAGCGTCCGGGCGGAAAGCCCTACTTCTTTAACTCCCATACGCAAGTCGGAGTGCTGCACACGACGGAGGGCGGTGACAACGTCGAAGGCGCATTCTCGACTCTCGCCAAAAGCTACAGTGCCCCTCATTTCATCGTCGGCCCTGGCCGAATAATCCAGTGCCGCCCACTCAACACACAGGCTGCGGCCCTGCGGGGTCAAGCCCCCTTCTACGCCAACGCCCAGGCGTCCATCCAGATCGAAATCTGCGCGAACTCTCAAACCCATCTGTGGCTGCCTCGCGTCGAGACCGTCAACGCCCTGGTCGCCGTCCTCGCTTACTGCTCCGGGAACGGCATAGACATCCCGCTCCGCGTGCCATACGCGGAATGGCCCGACGATGTCTCTGACATGAAACTGCCCTGGGCCGTCGAAAGGATCGCGCGCCGGGCGCGCACGGCCCAGGACAACTTCAAGGCCAAAGGCTGGTACATGCACCTGGAAATTCCCGGCAATAACCATTGGGATTGCGGGGCCATGCGGAGAACTGAACTGCTCTCGCTGGCCCAGAAACTACTCTAACAGTCGAAGGAGAAAACTCATGCGTAAACCATTCTCGTCTGCACGCGCCGCCGTCATGATGGCGCTACTCGTACTGGCATCACTCGCCTTCCCGGCCTGCTCCGAGGCCAGCGTTAAAGAAGCCGCCGGCAACGTCGTCGTGGGTTCGGCGAGCATCGGGGCCGTTCTCAGGGCGGAACTCAAGCCGGACGATTCCAGGCTCGTGAAGGTGGACGCCTTCACGCGGGCCGCAGAGGAATTCGAGAGCCAGCTCAGCTCTGATGACCCTAACAAGCAGGTTGAGTTGTTGCCTCTGCTCACGAACCTGATCGGCAGCTTCCAGTCGAACATCCTCCCGCTCGTCGCCACGAACAAGCAGGCGGGGCTGGCGATGGTCGGCGTGGACATGGGCCTGCGCATCCTCGCCAGGCGATTCAAGAGCGCCGCCGCGAAAGTGGAGGCCAGCCCGCAGCTCGCCGAGGCGGCGGAAGCAACGATGCAGAGCAGGGGCGTCAACGCGCGGACGGCCGTGAGCGTGCTGCAAGAATATCTAAAAAGCCCACGTATCGTAGCCAGTCAGTAAGCGCGCGGTCTAAAAGCTACGATACGTGGAAGGGTCTTAGCCAATGCATGGCGATGAAGCCCGCGTGCTGGTCGTTGATGATTACGAAGACATAGCAGTGATGATCGCGGCCATGTTAGAGCGGGCAGGCTACCTCACGACGATTGCGCTCTCCTCGGCGGACGCATTGGAGAAGGCGCAGGCAGAGCAGTTCAATCTGTTCGTGATGGACATTGGGCTGCCAGTAATGAACGGCTACGAATTGGCGGCGGCGCTCAGAAAGATTCCGAGGTATCAGAAGGTTCCGATGATCGCAGTAACAGGCTTCACCGTCTATGACGACAGAGGCCGAAGCCAGCGGGCAGGTTTCAACGCGCACCTGACCAAACCGATCACCCCGGCAATACTTCTGCATGCCATCAGACAGTTGTGAAGAAATTGATAAGCCACTTCAAGATCGTCGGTTGGAAATGTTATCTGATCGCCGCCGCCGCTATTATCGCAGGCTGTATAGCCCTTTATTACCGTCATTGGGGGGAGGGTGTAAAGGGCATCATCGTAGGCTTGGCATTGATCGCCGTGCGCGACGCTATAGGTAAGCTCATGTGGTTGGTTGAAGAAAATCGCAAGACGCTTGCAAACCTTCGCGCCGTCATTGAAGCAAGCCTCTCTAAGGAGTCAAAGTGGTAATACAGTTGCTATTAGCTTTGCAAGCTACAGGTGATTCACAGGCATGGACGCAAGTTCTTCTATACGGCCCTACCACAATCTTGCTGGCCTTGATCTTGGGGTTTTTGATTCGGCTGGCCCCGGTCTATAAAGAGATTCAGTTGAAAAGGATCGAAGCAGGGCGAGAGGAAACTACGGTCAAGCATGAGCAAGCGGTCGCGCTCGGCGCACTCGCTGGCGCGTTAAAAGATATTGCAGTGGAGCAACGGCGTGCTACGGAGGAAGTAGGCATTCTGGAGCGGGTGAACGCAGATAGCGCTGATCGAGTTAGCCTCGGCGTCAAGCAGTTATCACAGCGGCTCGACGCGATGGAATCAAGACTAACATCTGTTCCGCCTCCTCTTCCGCCTCACCAGAGCGAAGCGGAGACAGTAAGGTAAATTATTTATGACGAACCGAGAACAAGACCGCGAGCGCATTGCACGGCTACGCGGTTGGATCATCTATCTTTTATACAGCGCCCGCCTCCGCACTCTGGAGCTTGGTTCGCTGCGTCGCCTCCTAGACAGACGCAACATGCCCGTCTCGCGTCGCCGCCTAGCTGAAGAGATTGAGTATCTGCGCGCACTCAGACTGCTGAAAATTTCCGGCAGCGCCCACAAAGAACTTGATGAGATGGCGCAGGCACGCCTGGTGCAGCGTTATGCGGATTCCGACCGTGAAGACGTAGAGATTGTGAGCGCGGTGTTGACGGCGGCAGGTATCAACTTCCAGGAAGAGCTTGAAGACAACCAGATCGGCATTGCGCGCGTGGAGTAACTATGCCCAGACGATATGCCGTGGCCCAGCTTCCAGCGAAAGAGCTTGAGTTCGTAATCCAACGCATACTCGACGGCAAAACAGACCGGGAAGTTTCGGCTGCTTATAAAGAACAGTTCAATAAAAAACTCTCGAAGAGTGCATTGAATCGCTGGCGCGAAGCGGCTGGTAACGAACTGGCAGACCGCTATCGCATCGCTCGTTTCCAAGCACAGCAGTTGCTTGAAGACGTGAAGGAAGATGATGCCGGGGCGTATCAGGTTATCTTCAAAAACATAGAAGACCGTCTCCTGACTGCAACGCGCGAAGTCATTAGCGCCGACCCGGTAAAGATGCTGCGCATACGACAGGAGGAAGAAAAGCGACGCCTGAAAGAGCGCGAGCTTGAGTTGAAACGGGAGGACCTTGCCTTCCAGCGTGAGAAGGCTGACCGCGAATCCAGTCTCCAAAAGGACAGGTTTGGGATTGCTGCCGAGACCTGGAAATACATTCTCTTCTGGATGTCTCAGAAGGACAGCCACGCGGCGGATATTTTAACGGAAAACAGTGAACCCCTCCTGAGAGACCTTGAAGCGCACCTCCAAAACAACTCTGCCTAAAAAGCCTGTTACGGCTGAACAGTTCCGCGAGCTAACCCGGAAGGTAACTGAAACCGTCCAACAGCAGCGCGCGGCGGCGCAGATTGCCGCCGAGTCGCTGGCCGCTGGCCGCTCCGCGTTCACTGAAGAGGACGGCACTCGCGAAGAGCGCCTCGCGCGCACGCGCGATTCCGCGATGGAGTTCGGCCGCACTTACCTGCCTCATTATTTTGAAGAGCCATCCCCGCCTATCCACACGGCTCTCGATAAAGTCTTAACCGGAAATTTTACAGACGCGGAAGTCGAAGAGTGGCGTGAAGAGTTCGGCATCGAAGTTCATCGCGGCGATCCGCTGCTGAGACTGACGGCCATAGAATTCTTTCGCGGCGGCGGCAAGTCCGTCCTGGCTAATCTCTGCGATTCCTTACGCCGCATCTGTCATGGGTTAGACCCCTACATCATCATCGCCAGCGACACCTTCGAGCAGGCCGGCGCGCAGCTTGAAGACATTAAAGACGAGCTGGCGACTAACGAGAAAATCAGGGCCGACTTCGGATCGCTGAAGCCTGACGCCGGCCTCTGGCGCGAGCTAGAGCTATTTCAGCGGAAGGACGGGCGCGTTACCTGGCGCGAAGGTCGGATCATCACGACCAACGGAGTACGTGTTGACGCCACTGGTCGCGGCGGCAAGATGCGCGGACGCCGCCACGGCCCGCAGCGCCCGACCTGTTTTAAGGGAGACGATCTCGACAATGATGAGAACGTAGTCACTAAAGAGCAGCGTGATAAAGCCTGGAATTGGGTGATGAGCGCTGTTATCCCGGCGCTCGATCCGAAGCGCGGTGAAGTCCAGATCATCGGCACAACTATTCACTTCGATGCGGTCATAGCGCGGGCGTCCAGGAAAACCGACGATGAGGGCGTTCACCTCTTCACGTCAATCAGGTTCCCCGTCATGCGGCGCGACGACGATGGGGAGTGGGTTTCCAACTGGCCTGAGCGTTTCCCCCTTGCAAGGTTGCTGAGTATTAAGAAGCTGATGGGGAGTAAGTTCGGCGCGGAATATATGAACGATCCGCGCGACCCTGACTCTCAGATTTTCGAGCCTGGGAAATTTACTTACTATCCGCCCTTCGAGGTTCAAGACAAAAACTTCAGGGAGATTCTTTACGTTGACCCGTCGAAAGGTAAGAAAGGAAAGGGGCGGAAGAAATCAGACTTCTCAGGCTTCGCGCATACCAAGTTTGATACGGTCGGGCTTATCAGCTACGTGGTGAACGCCTACCGCAAGCGGCTCAGTCCGAAGGCAGCGAAGTCAGAGGTTGTCGAATGGGTAGCCGATGTGCACCGGGTAAACCCTAACGTGGAATTGTGGATTGAAGAAAACAGCTTCGGCGATATTTTAGGAGACACCTTCCAGGATGAGCTGCGGGCGCGCGGCCTGGACATAAAGGTAAACACACTGCTGCACACGGAAGAGAAAACAGCGCGCCTTGATCGTCATTCAATCCGCGTTGACACGGGAGGCGTGAGGTTTCCCCAGAAGTGGGAGAGAGAAGATCGCCGCCCCGAATGGTTCAGCGAATATGAGGACTACCCGGCCGGCGCGTTCGATGACACCATAGACGCCATTGAGAGCGCCGACTACATTGGCAAGAATAAGTCTGCCGGAAAAGTTGAGTTCAAATCAGCGGGGGTGAAGCAGGGTAGCGCACTCACGGGGGGGTACTAATATCATGAAACCTTATTACGAAGAAAAGAACGTCACGATCTACCACGCGGATTGGCAGGAAGTCTTGCCGGACATTAAGCCAGCGAGCGTTAGCCTAGTGCTGTCCGACCCGCCTTATAACACCACGAATATAGAGTGGGACAAGCCAGTTGACTGGCTGCTCTTCTGGCAAGTAGTTGAACATCTGTGCAGGGTCTATGCGACGATGGCAATGTTTAGCTCTGGACTCTTTACACCTGTCTTGATCAACTCCAACCGGAAGCGCTTTCGCTATGAGCTGATCTGGGAGAAGACCATGCCGACAGGTTTCCTCGATGCGAAGCGCCGACCACTCCGCGCGCATGAAAATATTTTAATCTTTACACGAAAGCCGAGGGCCAGCGTCTATAACCCACAGATGATTACCGGAAGGATGCATAAGCGCGGGAGTGAAGGCAGCGGCGCAATTCATTATGGCACTCATAGAGCTACCAAACCTTCTTTCACTAACAAGTATTATCCGCGCAGCATCCTTCGCTTCAAGAATGCCAGGTCAGGCAAGTCATTGCATCCGACTCAAAAGCCTCTTGATTTAATGCTCTGGCTCGTGCGGACGTATTCCAATCACGGCCATCTTGTGCTTGATCCGTTCGTCGGTTCAGGGACGACGCTGGTCGCCGCAAAGAAAACGGGGCGACGCGCTATCGGCGTCGAGCGCGAAGAGAAGTATTGCGAGATCGCGGCCAACAGGGTGCGGAGTGAGGTTTGAGCTACCAATAGTAGCTACTATTAGTTGCTACTTGATCTGACACTCTCTCTTAGTTTTTTGATTGTCTCCTGCGTTGCTTCGCTCATCTTTATGTCGAGCAGGAAGGGCCAGACCGTCTCGAAAGTTTCATAGGGAGTTTGCGGATTACAGTAAAGCCAAACCTTGAGGCTGTGAAACTTCACAAAGCTAATCAGCATCCAGAACCATTCGACGCTGCTGTCCCTTTTTGTTTGAATTGCCATCCCGTTTCATCGCTTGTCCGGCTTATCAGTGGTGTAGGTCAGTAGCTCTCCGGGCAGGCAATCTAATTCTCGACAAATCAAATTAAGTGTGGCGAACTCAATACGCTTTGTCTCCGATTTGCAAAGACTGGCAATGGCTGAGTAACTCATCCCGGTGCGCTTAGATAGCCAGTACGGAGTTTTACCTCGCTCTTCGAGGGCCTTCGCTATTGTTACCTTTATCACGCACGGCTATATACCATAGGCAGAACAGGCTAAGATATTCCATTCATAGTTATTATGATTGAGCTTGTTATATGTCTGCTTATATTATCCAGGGGTTATATATCCTTCAGGTGCTATACTAATAAATCGTGATTGTCACTAATTGAAATCTCGTCTATATTCCGCCTGACATCGGCGTCCTGTAAATGGACTGATAAGCTCAATCGAGAGGCTCGCCAGCAGCCCGTTGACCCTAGAGGATCGGCGGGCTGTTCTCATGGCACCCAACAACGGCAACAAAAAAAATGATCTCACGACGGAGCTGCTGCCCAGCGACTTGATGGGCCAGTACATGAGCTTCGCCTTCGGCTTGCCCGGCGGCGTTGGCGCTGTGCCGGATAATCCTTCGTGGGTTTGGCCGCAGTTGTTTTCAAATCCCTGGCTGGCGATGGCGATTTATGCGGACCTCGAAGAGAAGGATGACATGATCTCCTCGTCTCTTGACGTGCGCAAAGAAAACGTGCTCGCCAAGTCTCGGCGCATACTACCGGCCAGCGATAAGCGCCAGGACAAAAAATTAGCCGACTTTATTGGAGAGACTTTGGAGGGCCATTTTGATCTGAACATCGGGACGGATGGCAGGTTCGGTTTTGATAATTTTATCTGGGAAGCGCTGGACGCCGTGCCGAAGGGCGTCAGTATCGGCGAGATCATCTTCGGCGAGACTTCAGACAGCATCGTTATCAAGGATGTACGCTTCAAGCCGCAGCAACTCTTCGCGTTCGGCGAAGGACTGATGGCCTCCTATTCCACTTCGACTTACCCGGCCCCTCAGACCGGCCCGCTCCGTCTTCGCTACAACGTTTACCTTCCGGGATTGGATAACGAAACCCCGCTGCCGGAAAATAAATTCTTCGTTCACACCTTTCGCCCACGATACGGCAGCCGCTGGGGGTCGCCGCTCATGCGGAAGCTCTTCTGGTTGAGCTGGTTCAAACGCGCGGGAGTTAAGAACTGGCTTCGGACGGGTGAGAAAGGGGCGGGGTCGGTGCTGTCGCGCTACCCTGACGGCGCTAACGAGGCCACTCAAAACCTCGCGCTCGACGCCGCCCGCGCTGTCTATGAAGAGAGCGTCGCCGCAGTGCCGGCCAGCTTTGTGATTGAAGTCTTAGAACACGTCCGCCAGTCCCAGGGCAGCAGCAATAAAGAGTTCGTTGACGACTTCTGCAACAACGGCATCGCTCGCATTATTCGCGGGCAGACGTTGACGAGTCGCGGCAGCGAAGGCGGGGCGGGCGGTCGCGCCCTGGGCGAGGTACATGAAAGGGTCGAAGAGACGAAGACGGAAGCCGACGCGAAGAGCTTAATGCTGGCCGTCAATACCAGACTTGTCTGGCCGCTCACTCTCTATAATCGCGGGGCGATAGCGAAGCCTCCACTCTGGGTTATTGATTATGAGCCGGGCGCGGACCTCGATTCATTTGTGGATCGCCTCTATAAGCTGTGGAAGATGTTCGTGCCGATTCCGGTTTCATACGTTTACAACAGCTTCCAGATGCCAGAGCCCGCCGAAGGCGAAAAGACACTGCCCTTCCCCAGCTCTAATGCTCAAGACGACGAGTTAGATCAAGGTGATCAAGAGGGCGCAGGCTTCGCGGAACATAAAAAAAAAGAGGCGCGATCCGCACGCAGGCTTCCGGGCGGGTCGAGCGCGAGATTACAGAAGCCGCCGAGCTTGAAGATGGAGCGCTTCGCCTGGCTGCGTCCATCTACGATGCGACGCTCGACGCGATAATAAACAGGCTGTCGAGTCTTGATCTGGCTCGCCTGCCCGCCCGGTTCTTTGAAAGTTTCAGAGACGTTTTCGATCCGCTGTCGGAGCTGCTCGGCGAGGCGCTGTTGGCTTCGTATCTTCTCGCGCGGGAGCAACTATCTGAGACGGTCGCTGCGTCCAGGTTCGCCGAGGATGACTTCTTTAATTTCGATCTGCCGCCGAAAGAGGCGATTGAATATTTCCGTGGCAAGCGCGTTGTCAAAAGTAAAGAGTTCAACGACCTGAGAGCCGAAGCGCGGGCGGCGGCGTTTACAGTCGGAGGCGTCTATCGTGATGACGTTCTCGACGGATTCAAAGAAGAGATCGCGCGGGCGCTGGAAGAGGGCACGCCTCAGCAGACTGTTATCAAAAAGTTCCGTGACATCCTCGCGGGGGGCGGACATAAGCAACTCGGCGCATTCCATCTGGAGACAGTCTTCCGCACTAACATGCAGATGTCTTACGGGGTCGGGAGGCGTCACGCGCTTGAGAGCGCCACGGATGATTTGCCGCTCTGGGAATATCATGCCGTGATGGATGATCGCACGCGGCCACACCACGCGGCGCTCGACGGGGTGATCCTGCCCGCCGATCATCCTTTCTGGGACGAACATTTCCCGCCCTGGGGCTTTAATTGCAGATGTAGTGTGACGGCGAGAGCTGAGACGCCGGACGGTTACGACCACTCAAATCCGAGCGGCGAAGCGCAGCTTGCCTATGACGACGCGGGCAATCCGGTGAAGGCAGAGAGCGGCACGGCCGTCTATGATCTGGCGGTAACTAAGTTCAAGGGTGTGCCTCCGCAGGCCGGATTGCAGAGCGCGATTGAGGGCGCGGCGCGGCGCGCGAAAGAGAGTAGAAAACGATGAAAATATTTGTCGAGTTAGATGAGGCTGAAATCAAGCGCGCGATTGAGGCGCACCTGGACGAACAGGGCTACACGGTCAGGGAGATCACAATCGAAAAACTTAATGATGACCTTCAGGCGAAGGCCGAAGTTGAAAAGAAAAGTGATAAGTAGGCCGCGAGAAATTAACAGTTGCGCTTAAATTATTTCCGTCTTATGTTGCCCCCGCGACGTGCTGGTTGCCTCTCGATAAGGCGCAAGGGAGCGCGGCCTTCGCTCTGTGAAATCGTCAAGCGGGCCTTGCGCCAGATCGGAGCAGCTCCCCGCCAAGCGTCGCCAGCAGCTCTTTAGACAAAAGTCGCGCACACAGCCCCTGTAAGACGCCGGCCGGAAAAAACGTCTTACCCTACGTGGTTTTCCCGCCGGCCCGTTTTGAACGAATTGTGAGCCATTGGAAGGCGTTTTAAGGCAATTTTTTTTAAGTCCCGGCTATGGGGCGGGAGGTTGGGGGGGTTCGTGAAGGATTTTCGATGTGAAGTCTGCGGGCGGAAACTTTTAGAGTATAGTGAGGATGCTCGCGGCGAAGTTTCCGTCAAGTGCAATAAGGGGTGCGGCAATGTTACTATCAGCGCGCTCCCCCAGAAGGAGAGTCCCGGCCCTCACATGAATCTGCGTCGTGCGATTGAGATTCGTAGAGGGTCTCGCGCTTCATCCAGGTAGCTGAAATAGACCGCCTGGCGTCAGGCTTAATAATTTAAGAGGCTCGATAGCAGCCCGTTAATCCAGAGAGGATTGGCGGGCTGCTAATTTTTTATGGCAACACAACCAGGATTCAACGGTAAATGGATTGAGATATTCCGCACGGGGGAACATGCCGACAGTGCGGGTAATGAGTTCGACATTGATGCGGCCTTTATTGAGCGGGTCGTTGCCAACTTCAAGCCTGAGATTCACGAGCCCCCCGCAGTCATCGGCCATCCTAAAACTAACACTCCTGCCTACGGCTGGGTCTGCGGCCTGCGCCGCAATAACGACCTTCTTGAAGCGTTGTTCTGCAATAACGAGGCAGCGTTTGAAGAGATGGTTCAGGCCGGGAGGTTCAAGAAACGTTCCCCTGCTTTTTACATGGACGCGGACACTGCGCCCGGCGGGCTTGTGCCGCAGCTCCAGCACGTCGGGTTCTTAGGCGCGAAGCCGCCGGCTGTGAAGGGGCTGCGTGACATCGAGTTCAACGAAGGTGATGCCGTCACTTTCGAGATCGCAACTTTTAATGAAGGAGACGATATGGATGAGGAGAAGGTGAAATCCACCGTCCGAGAATCAATCAAAGAGTTTTTCGCAGGTCTCTTCGGGAAGGGCGACAAGTCGCCGGCCACTTTCAGCGAGGCCGAATTTAGTGAGCGCGTCGAAGCGGCTGTTAAGGCCGCGACGAAAGGCATAACGACGAAGCTGGATGCGCTTGAGACGACGAACAGGAGTCTTGAGGAGCGTGTCGCGCAGCAGTCAGGCGCGACAACCCGGTCTGAGATCGTCGCCTTCTGTGAGGGGCTGGGCAAAGAGAAATTCCCGCCGGCCTTCAAGCACCTGGGCGTGATCGAATTCATGGAGGCCATCGCCGCCCTGCCCGATAAGAAAGTCAAGGTCGTCACCTTCGCCGAAAAGGACGGGGAGAAAACGAAGATCGAGACCGAATCTTCTCTGTTCAAGTGGTTCAAGGGCTTCCTTGAAGGCATTGGGCCGGTCATCCAGTTCGGCGAACAGTTTGGCGGGCTCGAAACTGCGGACACGACCAGCAGCGACCTGGTTGATCCCGCGCGTCGTCAGAAACTGCGGGCGGACATGGGCCTCCCGCCGAAGGAGGAGAAGTAAGCCATGCCAACCGAAACCCTTGAAACTTACGGGCGGCGCGAAACGCTGGCAGCAACGCGCGTCGATCTCATCGTCGCAGTGGCGCAGCTCCTCCGCGACGGCTCAATCGTCCAGCAGGGTGATTGCATTGGCGTGGCGACGGCGACCGGCGAGGGCCGTCGCCGCACACGAACGCTGGCGAAGGGTACGGGCTTCGCCATTGATTCGCCGGTGGGTCGCGTTGATGACGCGAGCTTGTTCCGCGCTGGCGACGTTTTGAAGACGGCGGACGGAACGACCATCGGTACGGTTCTGTCCATTGACATAACGACCAATCCAGACACCGTGACGCTCGCGGCTAATGCGGCCGTCGCCGTCGCGGCTGATGCTGTGGTGCGTTGCGCGGACGGTTCCGAGGTTGCTGCCGGCATCTCGGACGATACGACGGACGGCTCAGATGACACGAGCGTGTCACTCATCATCGCTGGCCCGTTGAAGGCGTCGAAACTGCGCGGCGTTGACGCTTCGGCGCTGGCCGAGATGGGCGGGGCGCTCGTCGCGGGCGGCAGGATCGTGAAACTGTAAAGGAGAGAGAGAATGAGAGGACTTGTCTACACCTTCCCTACCGCCGTCGAAGCCGACGTGATGACGCAGGCATACTTTGTCGAGCGGGAGAAGTTCATCGGCGAAGAGTATCTGCCCTTCGAGGAGAAGACGACATCGCGCGTGCAGTGGGATGACCGCGACAATGCGCGCGGGATGACCGCCGTTCACAAGATGGGCACTGACCCGCAGACTGATGCCCGCGAAGGCTCGCGCGTGAAGTCGTACACCCCGATCCCCTTCAAGGAGACGGATGTCATAGCAGAAGATGAGCTGTTGCAGGCCCGCGAGTTGGGCACGCTCAACAACACCGTCAACATTGACGGCCTCGTCGCCCAGACGATCCGCGACCGCGAAGATAAGAACTTCATTCGCGCGGAGTGGGCGCGCTGGGAGGCGCTCAGGGGGCTGCTCGACATCAACGAAAAGGGCGTGCGCGTCCGGGAGACTTTTCCTGTGCAGGTCTATGATCCCCTGGTTGAGTGGGACAATCACGCGACCGCAACGCCGCTCCGCGACATGGCCGCTGCTTCGCAGCTCCTCATCGGCACGGGCTCAAGCGCGGAGGGGGCCGTTGCCATAACCCGGTCTTCTACCTTCACCCATCTGCTGGAGAACACGAACGACGCTGACCTCCGCAGCCTCCGCTCCGAGGCTGGCGGCTCAGCCAATTATGATCTGGAAGCGGTCAACAAGCTGCTGACCAAGCGCAAGCAGCCGATCTTCCGGCTGTACGACGAAGGCTGGAATGATGGAGATGCTGAGGTCGCCGAGTGGAACTTCTTTGTTCATGAGGGCGACATTCACATCATCGGCAAGCGCCCGAAGAATCAGAAGGTCGGCGCGGTTGCGATGACCCCCACGCTGCACCGCATCAAGAACGGCCAGCCCGCGCCCGGCATGTTCTCCATCATCGAAGTCAACGGTCAGGGCGCTGCGGGCATGATGCAGTTCGACCTGGCCCAAGTCGGCCTCCACAAGAATCCGAAGCTGGAGATCACGGGCGGATTCTACGGCGGGCCGTTCCTGCGTTACGCGCGCTCAGTTATCAGGATGCGCGCCGTTCATCCGTAATAAGTTCGTCGGTAA
Source organism: uncultured Acidobacteriota bacterium (assembly GCA_963711585.1). Taxonomy (GTDB): domain Bacteria; phylum Acidobacteriota; class Blastocatellia; order Pyrinomonadales; family Pyrinomonadaceae; genus QHXM01. Next base: position 1,477,693 of record CAVQEU010000009.1, read on the forward strand.
TAAGGAGGCTGATTCTTTCATGGCAAACGAAAACGATAAACCGCCCCTGCCGCCCGCTCCCAAAGCGAAGACGCGCGTGGAGGTGCTGGTTGAGAACTTAGGGCCGAAGCTCTACAAGCGCGGGAAAATCACAAGCGATCCTGAGTACGTCGCGCTGATCGGCGACAAGCGCAACTTGGTGCGCGAGGCGAAGTAGAAGCGTTGCTCGGCGCGGATCACGGGTTCAATAAATTGATAAGTTGACACAAGTCCGCTGATCCGGGGGGCGTTGGGGCAGGGGCGGCGGCAACGTCGCCCGGCTTCAATTCGAGGGGAAGGCTGATGGCTTACATCACGCGAGCGGATTTGGAAGAGGAGCTGGGCGAAGAGCAGCTCATCCAGCTAACCAGCGAGGCCAACGCTGGCGAGGTCGGAGAGGTTGACGATAAGCGCGTTCAGCAAGCAATCAACTTCGCCGAAGGAACTTTCGATACTTACGCGCGGACGCGCTACACGCTGCCGGTTCCCGCGACGCCGAAAGTTAAGTCGCTCTGCCTTGACCTGGCTATCTATCATTTAAGGAGACGCCGGGTTAAATCAGAGGAAGGCGCGAAGACTCTGAAGAGTACGCTCTACGACCCTTCAATCAAATTCCTCGAAGCGTTGCAGGCGAACAAAGTGGCGCTCGACGTTCCGGCGGCGGAAGAGACGACAGTCAGCCCGGCCAACCCCAGCCGCGTGCTGAAGGGAGGCGCAAGGGTGGTCTTCGATGACGAGAACTTGCGCGGTTTCTGATGGCGGAAGAAGGTTTCCAGGGGCTTGATAGGGCGATCCGGCGGGTCGCCCGTTTGAAAACTAATACGCGAAACACTGAGCAGCCTATGCGCGCTGTCGGCGCGTTGATGCTCGGCTCTTTCGAGAAGAACTTCAAAGAGCAGGGCAGGCCGCAGAAGTGGCAGGGGCTGGCGTCGGGCGGCGCGACAGGGCCACGGGGGCGCGACGCTAAGGGGCGCTTCATTGGCGGCGCGCGGGGCAAGGGCCGCAAGCGCGGCGGGCGCGGCCGGAAGATTCTGATTGACACGGCGCGGCTGAAGAACTCCATCGGATTCCGGCTGGTCGCAACGCCCGGCATTCAATGGGGAACGAATGTTATCTACGCGCGCCGCCATCATTTCGGTTATTCGGGCGGCAAGGGGCGCGGCAGATCGAAGACTCCAGCGCGACCGTTCCTGATGTTTCAGAAGGAAGATTTTCCTGGGATTGAAAACATTTTCAAGAGGCATATCGGGAAGTCGTGAATCGGGATTTTGATACCAACGTCGCTGGGATTGAAGACGCCATAGTCGAGGCGCTGATAGAGACTGTCGGCGGCAGCGGCGGTTACGCGAAGGCCGTCGAGACCTATTCGGGTGAGCTTGATGGCGAAACGATTCGAGACTACCTGGGAGAGTTGAAAGCCAGGTTTCCGCTCTTTTTAGTCTGCTACACGGACGGCGAGGATGTGAAGTCTCCCGCGATAGCGCCGGTCTTTGGACAGCCGCGCATCTTCCGGCACAAATGCACCTTCACGACCTTCGTCGCTTCAGACGATGCGCGCGGCGAGAAGGTCAGAAGGCGAGGCGTCGGCGGCGTTTATCGAATGATCTCTGATGTGCGCAAGGCTCTAGCAGGCCGGTTCTTTCGCAGCAAAGTAGAGGGCGATAAAGACCTCTTCAACGTCGAGCCAATGACGCCGACAGGAGTCGAATTCGTAGCGCGAATGCCAGAGATGGCGCTTTATGCAGTTCATCACGAGACGGAGTTTGAATGGATTGAGCCGGATCGCCGCGAGCCTGGAAAGCCGGTGACGGAACTGATCATTGACGTTCAATCAACCAGAGGCGTCGGGAAGCCAGGCGGGCTGCCCGGCGTCCAGGTTGAAATTGAATAAGGAGACCTTTGAATGAGAGTTGTCAATAAACATCGCCAGCCGCTGATGCTTCATGACGGCACGCTCCTGGCGGCAGCCGGAACGAAGGGCGCAGAGCGCGAGGTTGCGTCGCTCGGCCAGCGCGACCAGCGGCTCGTTAGCAGGGGCCTGATCACCGTCGCCGAGGCCGAGCCCGTAGAACCTCGAAGGACTATCCCGGCTGAGGCCGGCCCACGGAAGGAGGTAAAAGCCTGATGCAACCCTTTATCATAGAGAGTACACTGCCCGGCGCTTTCGTCCTGTTGAATACGGCTCAGGTCGCCCGGCCCGTCCAGCGCCAACCTACTTCGACGTTTTATATGGTCGGCTATTCTATCTGGGGGCCGGTCAATCAGCCGACTCCCGTGACGAGCTGGGCAGACTACGTCGGGCAGTTCGGGCCGTTCGATGACAACTCCTTCACGGACGATGCGGCCTACACTTATTTCAATGTGTTTCAGGGGAAGACGGCCTTCATGAATCGCGTCGTCGGCCCAGCGGCTGCGGTCGCCACTCTCACGCTGAAGGACCGCTCGGCGGACGCGGGCCTGAACACGGCGCGCATTGACGGCAAGTATCCTTCGTCGCGCGTGGACCTCCGCGTCACAATCGAGAACGGCGTGCTGCCGGACACCTTCACTCTCACCGTCAGGAGCGTGCTACTCAACCGCCGGGAGGTTCATCCCAATCTGAAGATGGACGCGGCTTCGGTTGACCTCGTCAATCACAACTCGAAGCTCATCAGGATTGTTGACCTGGGCAGCGCGACGGCCGCGCCGAATGACATCCCGCGCGTACTCGCCGAGACGCCCCTGGCCGGCGGCAGTGACGACTTCGCGGGGCTCGACGCAGCCGACTTCATTGGCACGGACGACGGCGAGACGAAGACGGGCCTCCAGGCGTTCAAGGATCGCAACCTGGGAACCGGCCAGGTCGCCATCCCCGGCATGACCTCTGACGCCGTACATGCCGCGCTGGTCGCCCACGGCGAAGCCTACAAGCGCCTGGCGCTGCTCGATCCGCCATTCGCCAGCGACAAGGCTGCGGTGGCCGCGATCCGCGCCCTGTACGGCACATGGTTCGGGGGCATCTACTGGCCCTGGGTACAGATGCTCGACTACGCGGGCAGCGGCTTTAAGAAATTCTATCCGCCTTCCGCCTTCGCCGCCGGGGCCTGCGCGCAGGTTGATGTGAGAGTCGGCACGCACAAGGCCCCGGCCAACATCGTGATCCCAGGCGCGCTGGACGTTGAGCGGAACGCGAGCGGCCAATCCCAGGTTGACGACAACACGCGCGAGTTTCTGAACGGGCGCGATGTCAACGTGATCGTCCCCTTCTCTAACGAGGGCGTGAAGATTTACAGCGAGCGGGTCATGACCGGCGATAGGCGCGTGCAGATGATTCACGAGATTCGTCTGCTCAACCTCTTCTACTACTCGGCGAGCGAGGCTTACAAGTGGGCGGCTTTCTCCGTCGTGGACGGCAGCGGCCGTCTGTTCCGCGACCTGGAGCAGACCGGCCGGGATTTCCTGCGCGTCTTCTGGAAGGCCGGCGCGCTGTTCGGCAAGAAAGAGTCGGAGGCGTTTCTCGTGGACGCCCACAGCACTCCGCAGGAGGAGCTTGACCTCGGCCGCGTTCACGTCAAATGGGGCGTGAAAATCAGTCCAACCGCCGAGCAGATCATCGTCCAACTCGATAACGTTCGTCTAAACCAAGACCTGGGCGTCCTTCAACAGTAGCGAGGTAAATTATGCCGACTTCGGAGAATAGATACATCCTTGAGATTGAAGGCTTCGGAACGATCTACGCGAGTGAGGTGACGTTCGGGGGCAAAGAGCATACGCCGGCTGAGCTGTACATCGGCAACCAGCCAAATCCGATCCTTGTTCGCGGCAACTTCAAGGTCAACGAACTGACTTTCAAGCACGCCCACGGCCTCGGCTCAGTCGCCAATGATGCAGCGCAATGGGTGGATGACTACGTAGACGGGATAGACGTGAGCAAGCGCGGCGGTCGGTTCATCGTCCTGGACGAAGCCGGCATCACGCCGCTCGACACCTGGGAGCTGCGCGGCAGCGTGCCTACCAAGTTTCAGCCGGAGACACACGGGGCGTCGAACACTAACGCCTCGATGTTCACCCTGGGCCTGCGGCCCGAAAACATGGTCAAGCTGTAACGCGGGGAGAGACGGTTCACAGCCTGGCTTCATAACCCCGGCCGCGCAGGTTCGACCCCTGCCCCCGCAACCATCCCTGGGAGGTTCGTTTTGACGGATCAATCGCAAACCAAAGTTGTCGAGTTGGCAGACGGCTATACGGACGGTCAGAAGCGGACGCACAAGCGCGTCGTCTTCGGCCGTCGTGTCGTCGGCGCAGACTTCTTCAAGCTCGACAGTGATCCGCAGGCCCAGAATCCGCTCCAATACGAAGACCTCATTCTTTGGCAGGCGATCACGGAATTCGGGACGCTCCCAGTTATAAGCCAAACGGGCGAGCGGTTGCCTGCGATACTGACTGCCCTGCTCTCGCTCACGGCAGACGATCACAGCCTGCTTGTTGGAGCGCACAACGAATTCCAGCAACTCACGGCCGAAGGGCACGAAGCGGAATTCATTGCTGACGACAAGGTAAAGCTCGGCTTCGGCTTCGATGTGGGCGGGATCATTTACAACCTGGTTGAATTCGGTACGCGCCTGACGCGAATGCACCAGGTAGAAGCCAGTAAGGCGAAGCTCAGGGGCTCCGCTGAGATGTGCTATCTGATTGGCCGACGTATCACAAAGATTTCAGTCGCGGGCGGCGTGGCCGAACTGGCAGGCCCCCTCCCCTTACAGATGTTTGATTCGCTCGACGGCGCGGACGTGATGACTCTTCAGACGGCAGGTGAAATCTTTGACAACTCCTTTCGCCGAGGAAGAGCGGGCATACAAGGAGAGCGGGCTAGCGAGGAACGTGTTGCTGCTGGCCCGGTTCACGAAGGGGTGGAGCGAAGCGCAGATACTGCAACTGCCGACCGAGAGACTTGACACGTACATCGAAGAAGTGAATGCGCTCGTTAAGGAGTGGGATAAATGAGGAGAGATAAGAGGTGAAGCCAATAACTTCACCTCTTATTTCTTACTTCTGAAGCGCGCAAGCTGCTAGGCGCAGGCGCAAAGGGGAAGGCGCTGCAATGACGTTATATAACGGGGTCGCCCTTGTGAATCTGGATAACGACGGGCTCTGGCTCTTCCCCCTCTTTCCGCGACAAATCAACAAAGAAGATCGAAGCAACTGGAGCGCGCTGGATGTAACGGTCGGGGTCAAGCCTTTGATGTTTTCCAATATCGAACCGCAGCGCATAGCGATAGAGGAAGCGTGGCTCGATTCGGACGGTACGGGCGACTCAGTGTTGGGCCAGGTAGACGGGCTTCGGGCTTTGATGAGGCCGACAGAGCTTGACCCTTCGACCGGCATTGATAGCGGGACGCCGCCGCTGCTGCGCCTCATCTACGGTGATTTTCAAAAGACCGTAGTGCTCGAAGAGTTGAGAGTGGAGGAGACGCTCTTCGACTTGGACGGCAGCCCTACGCGCGCCCGAATGAGCATGGTCTTCCTAGAGTTCGCCCGACTCGAACGGGTTACGCAGAATATCGTGGAAGTTGATGAGAACGGAAACCCCATTTAGCTGAGGCCGGACAGATTTAGTTTATGGCAAGTGAGGCCATGACATTAGCCCTGTTGCTCACGCTCAAGGACGCCGCGAGCGGCGGGCTTGACCGTGTCGAGGGCAAGCTAAAAGCTCTCGGCAAAGAGGGCAAGGAGACTCTCAAGACTTTTCGGAATCTCCGGGAGGATTTGAACAAGGGGGTAACTATCGCGGGCGTCGGCCTCGCTGGCCTGAAGGTGCTTAAAGAGGGTGTCAAGGATGCCGGCAACTTCCAGGCGTCAATGACAGACCTGCGCGCCTCATTCACTCAGCTAAACGCGGACGGCAGCACTAACCTCATAGGTCTTCAGAACAATCTGAACCGCGCGCAGGTGCTGGCGATGGAGCTTGGTAACAAGCTGCCCGGCACAACTGAAGACTTCGTGCAGCTCTTTACCGTGATGAAGCAGCGCGGCATCGAAGCCGAGACCGTCCTGACCGGGGCGGGCAAGGCCGCAGCCTATCTCTCCGTCACTAACAAAGCCCTGCCTTCTGAGATCGGGGTTGACCTGGCGACCTTCGGCCAGCTCTATCAGTTGCGTGGTCAAGAGTACGAGAAGGCGGCGGACCTCTTCAGCCGCATCTACACGGCGAAGCAGATCAGTTCCGGCGAACTCGTTGAGGCCAGCAAGTATTTCACAGGCCGAACAGGCTCGGCGCTGGGCATCACGGGGATTAAAGGCGCGGAAGAAACGACGCGCTTCTTAGCCTTCATGCGCCAGTCCGCAGGCATGGAGGGCAGCCAGCTAGGCACGGCAACTTCTACGTTCTTCACTCAGTTAGTGAAGCACAAAGAAGACATCCAGGCTATGGGCAAGAAGACCGGCATCAAGCTGGAACTTTTCGATGAGAAAGGAGCTTTCAAAGGATTCGATAACGCCTTCCAACAATTCTCCAAACTGAAAGGCAAGCTGAGTCATGAGGAGATTATCAGCTTCGGCAGTAAGGTTGCCGGCGACGAGGGCAAGGCCGTCTTTCAGGCGATGGTCAATAAGGGCGACCAGTGGAAGCCGTTTAATGAGGGGCTGAATAGAACGATCCCGATGATGGAAAAGGCCAACCTGATGGCCGAAGATTTCAATAACAAGATGGAGTCTTTATCGGGAACTCTTTCTAATTTGAAGGTCACTGTCTTTGGCCCAATGCTCGCACCGCTCGGATGGCTGGCCGACAAGGCTAATTCGATTATCGGTTTCCTTCAAGAGTTCGGCCAGTCTCATCCCGCCATTGCCCAGGTAGCCACAAGTATTTTCGGAGTGGCGAGCGCGGGGTTGGTTCTATACGGCGGCGTTAAGAGTCTCATTACGGTGTGGCGCTTATGGAAGATAGCTTCTGCTATAGGTTCAAACGAGAGCGGGATTCTTAATTTCTTCGGCAGGCTGCGCGGATCGGCCGGCAGCGCGGGCGATGCTCTATCAGGGGCCGGGGGTAAAGCGAGGGGCTTAGGGGCTGCGCTCAGATCGCTGCCAACGTCAATCAAGATAGGGCTGACATTAGCCGCTGCCTGGTACACCTTTGAAAAGATTTTGGCGCTGTATGCGGCTAACAAGGAAGCGTTAGAAGCGGAAAGGTCTTCAGCCGGCGCGGGCGCTCAGAAAACTAAAAGCCTAGCCCGCTATGAAGAGGAGGAGCGTAAAAGCGGGAAGAAAATTGACCCTGGATTTTACAAGCTGCAAGCCGCCGGCCTTTTGAACGCGATTGACCTTGAAGGGACTCTCAAAGAATCCCTTGAAGGTAGCAAATCCTGGAGCACTGCCTTCAGCAACGTGCTCGGCATCTTCACGGGTCGCCAGTTCGATCCGTTTATGAGTGGCAAGGGCGGCGGCGGGCTGTTCCATAGCATTGAGCCACTGCGCTTGCAGATGCAGGGCAGTCTGCTGAAACAGCGCGCACCGGAGCTGGCGAGCCCCGGCGTGATGAAAGAGTTTCTTTCATCCTTCCGTGAACGCAAAGACATCTCGGCAGAGGGCAAAGGCTACTTTGAAAAAATCCTTAGCGTTGCCTTCCCCGAATCGTTGAAGCAAGCCAACCAACAACTGAGCCAGCAGTCGGTACAGTTAAGCGGCAGCCTACAGCAGACAGGTAAGAGCTTTGATGACGTGAACGCGGCGGCACAGCCGTTACCTGGGGCGCTGAAAGACAGCACGAGTGCGGCCAAGAATTTTGCCAATGAAGTCAGAAGTATCAAGCTACCGAAAGTCTTAGGTGAAGATTCCGGCGAGGGGAGCGAGGGCAGATATAAAGAAGAGGCGCAGCCGTCTGCCACGAAGCCCGGAGTCAAACACACTGCACACGCTGTAGCCAGTGATTATTTTGATGCGGTGCATGGCAGGGGGGCGGGGTCGCAGTTCAGCCAGCTCGCAGGCTTATTAAAGCCTAACGTCTCGCAGCCTCAAGCTGCCGGCATCCCGGCCGCTCCGGTCGTTCAAGTAGCGTCGAGAGAGCCGCGCGGCGAGCCCCTTAGCGTGGTAACTGCGCCGCCGACAGTCGTGCCGCCGTCGGTCGTTCAAGTGGCGTCGGGAGGGGCGCGCGTCGAGCCGGTGTTTGTGTTGGCCCCGCGCGAAGTCGAGAGGCCGCGAGAGCCTCTTAACATGATCCCCGCGACGGCAACAAACCCGCTCCGTGAAATAGCCCCGATCACGCCAGCGGTCACAGGCAATACGTTTACGGACGCTTCAAGCAGCAGCTCAGAAAGGCATTTTCACATTACGCTAAATGTTAATGGCGACGCGAAAGACGCTAGGGACTTATCTGACGAGATCACTTCCCAGCTCGCAGCAAAGATAGATGCGTTAGAACAAACGATGAATGACAGGCGGCACTTTGACAGGATGTACGGAAAGGCGAAGCGCAACGACAGGCAGAGGAGCTGATAGTTTATGACTCTTCATGATCCACGCGCCCAAATTCGTATTGTCGAAGAGACCTTCATCGGCTCGAAAACGGGGAAGCCGCGAATCGTTGAGGGCGCTTCTACCGTGTTCGATTCGTTCAGGCGTAAATCTTTTTTTGCGAAGCTCACGGTTGAGCTTACCACTAACAAGGCGTCGCAGGCTGAGTTTACGGTTGTAGATAAGGACTTCGCTTTCATTGATTCATACACGCGAGACGACGGCGTACTCCCATGCGCCGCTTATGTCTATTTCGGTTATGGAGAGGAGCTGGGGCCGGCAGTCTTCGAGGGCCTGCTGGCGGCAGTCGAGCATGATAACGGCCGAAGCACACTTTGCTTTTACGACCGCAGTTTAAGGATGAAGCTGGAGGAGAAGACGGGTTATCACAAGGGGCTTGACATTGACGTAATGAGGACACTGGCAGAGCGCAACGGCCTCAGCTTCGAGTTGCTAGATAAATCGGTCAAGGGCCTCCCCTTGAAATCAACGCATCAAGAGGCCGTGACGGATTGGGATTTCTTAACGAACCTCGCGCGTGAAGCCGGCCTCGTGATTTGGGTTCGCGGAAAGACCATGTACGCAGCCCGCCCGGCCCGCGTCGGCGAGCCGGTTTTGACGGTGAAAGAGCGCGACGGGATTCTTCTGACAGGCGAGCGGTTCAGGTACGAAACGCCAGAGAATGTAGATGGCAGCCTTGCCAGCGTGGAGGTCAGATACAGAGGCAAGGGGGGCAAGCGCGGTTCAGCCTTGTCAGCCCAAAGAAAGCGCGGGAGAAAGAAGATCGTCATCAGTGACAGCGTTAGAGAGCTTTCTCATTCCGAAGCTAAAAGGCGGGCGCAGGCGATACAGGACATAGAGAGCGAGCCTAGTTTTAGAGGCCAGATTGAAACGCTCTTCCATCCTGAAACGCGCAAAATTGAAGTCCGCAACACTGTCAGGCTTGTAAATCGCAGCGGCCTGTTTTCGGGGCTGTACCTCGTGAACGGCGTCCACATGGATTTTTCGCCAGGTAATTTGACGATGGGTTTTGACTTAGTTCGTGACGCTCTTACTTGTAAAGAGTTGCTGGCAATTCCGAACGCTCAGGAAATTTACCCTGCCGCTTATAAGAGATGTCAGGAGCGGCCGAGGAGAGTCACGGGGTAATTCATGGATCGAAGCATCAGCCCTTACGAACGCTACGGAAGATTTAGCCCTGAATCTGACGCCAATCTTCTGCTGCATACTTTCAAGGCGACGGAGACCATTACCGGGCTGGCCTATCGTTATTACAAAGACCCGCGCGCCTGGCGCGTCATAGCTGACCGTAACGGCATCAGCGACCCCCGGAAGATTGAGCCAGGCACGCAGTTAGTGATTCCGCCAGGGCCGTTACAAGAGGGGCGGCTAGAGTCTCTTTGAGAGGTTTTGATGGGGAACTCTCTTTACCAATCAGATGAGAAGCCGGAACGCGCGCCGATGCTCTGGATTTGCGTTCCTGGAATCGTGGCCGTCAACAAAGACCCGGACGGGCAGCACAGGATCAAAGCCGTCATCCCGGCCATTGACGCGGCCAAGCCTCATGACGTGTGGATCAGGCAGATGGGCGGCTTCGCCGGCAGCGGAGGCTACGGCAATTTCGACATTCCGAAGATAGGCAGTCCCGTGGTTATCTTCGGTGAGTTCGGCCAGGGTAAGAACCTGTATTACCTGTGCGTCTATGACGAAGAGAACGATGTGCCAGGAGACTTTCAGGATGAAACGGTCAGGGGCCTCCGCACGGACGGCGATTACAAGCTGATCGTCGGCGGCAACTTGTTTATCAAAGCGAACAAAGTTCAGGTCGAGTCTGATTCTTCAATAGAGCAGATCGCGCCGGCAGGGATATTCAATAGGGATAAAAAGTGAGTTTACCAGCGATTGAATTCAGTGAAGAGCTGCCGGAAATTCGCGGCCCCTTCACAATCCCCAACATCGGCGAGGCCGGGGGCGACCCGACTGTCTTTATTAACGGGCAGATGGGCAGTATGCCGGACATCAATGCCCTCATTCACATGGAGTCTTTGGAATGGCTGTTCACGGAGTTCATGTTCACGTACCTGAAAGGGCAGCTCCCGGACGCCGTTCGCCCGGCCGTTTACGAGGCCGAGCGCGCGATCATGGAAGTCAGGAAAGGCCAGATGCTGGCGGCGCGTGCCGCGCTGGCCGCGACGCTACAGGCGGAAGTTACCTCGTCTATCAATTACGTCAATCAAAAGATCGGGGAGCAGAGCGACGAGATAGATGGGCTTGAAGCCATTGAGGGCCGCACGAAAATAGAGCAGTTGCGGCTTCAGCGTAAGACTGAAGCCAAAGAGGAAAACGAGGCGAAGCTCGGAAGATTGCAAGGGCTGTCCGACTGGCTAAATTCTTTGTGATCCCTACTGGTCGGAGTTGAAGATGGGCATATACGGCACATGCTTGGCGTTCCCGATAGAGGTTGACGAGCGCGGGACGTTGCGCACAATTAGCGACCCTGCTGAGAAGGCAGAGCAGTTCCTGGCCGATCTGATTGAGACGCGCCTGGGTGAGCATGTGCAGGTTCCCGGTTACGGAATGCCCGACAGGGTTTTCGCCGTGGCGGGTGCGAGCTTTACCACGCTACTGGCAGCCGAGTTGGAAGAGCAGGTGCGTAACTATTTGCCGATCATTAAATCAATCAAAGTGCTTCAAGGCGAGATGGACGACGGCGGCAACTTCACGCCGGGCTTTACTCTCGATTTGCAGCGGGTAGCTATCAGCGTTCAATACGTGGTTCAGGGCAGCAACACTCCGCGCAACCTGGTTTACCCGACATGGGGGCTGCTCGACGGCCTCAGCGTAAGTTAAGAGAGCGAGGGCTAAGTCATGGCCGAGCTTGTACCGGCTCCAATTCTTGATATTCGTAATGAGGCGCTGATCACCGCGCAGGCTATAGCGCGTGTCTCAGGCGCGCTCACTATCGAGCAGTGCGACCACAACATCGAAGTGATGCGCGAGTATCGTCAGATGCTTTTAGACGGCACGCTACCCACGCCCCCGGCCTGCCCTGAGTTGACGGACGCCAACGTTTCGAGTCCGCACATGCCTCTCATCGGCGCGTTCGCCTGGCTGGTAGCTTTCGTGACGCGCGCCGTCCATCAAGTGCCCGACCAGAATAAGATTGAGTTCGCGCGACTGTTCAAGATCGAGTTGCGCGAGGCAACGCCAGCGACGACGACGCTGCGCTTCACGGCAGCGGCCCCGGTCGGCGTCGCCACGGTGATCCTCGAAGGCACGGCCGTCCAGACGGCGAGCGGGTCTGCCGTCTTCACGACCGACGAAGAGCTGATCATCGCGGCTGGGGAAACCGAAGGCACGGTCTCTGCCACGCGAACAGTGTCCGGCAAGACTACCCTCGCCCCTAACACCGTGACGCAGTTGGCTGAGCCTGTGGAGTGGGTGACTGGCGTAACCAACCTCGCGGCCATTGAATCAGGCTCGGATAAGGAGACCGTCAACTCTGCCCTGGAGCGGGCGCGTCATAAGCAGCGCCGCGCCGAGCACTTGGTCAACGCGCGAGACCTTCAGGAAGCCATACTTGAAGAGGTTCTTCTGGGCAACGGCATCGTCAAGGTTTTCGACTTGATCAAGGATGGCGAGTGGCTGAACCCGGATGGGTCGGTGGCCGTGATTGCGGGGCATACCACTATCGTCGTGATGACGAGCACAGGAAACCCGTTCAGCGATGAAGTCAAGCAGCTCGTCATCGCTAAGACGAAGGAGATGGTAGGCGCTATCTTCCCCTACATTAAAGACCCTACCTTCGTGGACTTCGATGTCGAAGCCGATGTCAGGCTGACAGGCTTGGTGACTCAGAGTGCCGCGCTCGCCGCAGCGGAAAAGAATCTGCGGGATTTTTACGCCGCTAAGGAGAGCAACTTCGGCCGCACGATCTCGCGCTCTGAGATCATCGGCATTATCGAAAACACGGACGGCATTCTAAGGATCGAGCCGCAGCCGGGAGGGGCCATTCTCATATCGCCGGGGGCGGACGTGAATGTTGCGCCTTACGAGCTGCCGAGGCTCGGCCAGGTGACTCTCAATGTCGTTTCTTAATAACCTCGAATTCTTATGGGATCACCTGCCGGAACGCTACCGGCGGGCTGATGTTGGATTGTTTCTTAAACGCTTTCTGAGTCCGTTTTGTGCGGAGCTTGATAATTACGACGCGATCTTCGCTGGCTTTCACGAGCGCATCAACCCTGACACGGCCTCGGAAGAGTTTATTAAATATTTTCTCTGGGCGTTCTTCGGCTGGGGCTGGTTTCCTTCGTGGTTCACCTTAGAGCGTATGCGCAGCTTCTACCGGAACGTCGCCACGCATTACGCGCGGAGGGGCACGCCACAAGGCATCATTGATTTCCTGCGTGAGTTCGGCATCTCTGCGCGCGTCTTTAACAGGCCGCAGTTTTATGACGAGGTAGTGCTCGACTCAGACACCTGGACGATAGACGGGCCTCTGCTAATCATCGTGCAGATACTCCCTCAAGTCGGGGCCGTGCCAGAGCTTTTGTCTTATTACGATGGGTTCATTCTTGATTCTGGCGCTCCGGTTGACCCTGCTTTGCAGATCGAGCGGCCTGACATTGACGAGCTGCTGAGATTCCAGCAGCCGCTGGGCCATCACATCATCATTGAAGAGAAAGTTGCAGCATGAAAGGTGATCCAAGATGAGTAGAAAAGTTCTCGCGCAAAAGCATACTGTGCCGCCGGACGGTCCCGATTACGGGCGCGTTTTGAGGGCCGCAGACGTAGTGACGCTCCAGGATTTCGCCGCTGATCACGTCGAAGGCAGCGTGCGCGATTTCCTGATGGCCGGCGCTACGGGGGCGCTCGTGAGTGGTTTCGACCGCACGCTTACGGGCGGGCTTGGCCTGTCAATCGCATCAGGTCGTGCGGTGGACGCCAACGGCAAAAGCTATGACGTTTACCCCCCTGGAGCGGCGACGCCGATCCTGCTGGCTGCCGCGAATCCGGCCCTGCCGCGCGTTGACCTCATCGTCGCTGCGCTCGCGTCCGGCCAGGACGCGGCGGAAGCCCTGCTCCCGCATAGGCGACTGCTTACACCACTCGAAGAGCAGCAGGGCGTGGAAGCCGATCTACAAAATTTCGACGTGTTCACCGAACGGAGGAACGCGGCGAGCGTGGTCGTCCGCCAGGGCATTGCGGGAGCAGTCCCCGTTGCGCCCGCCGCAGCCGCTAACGAAGTCGCGCTCTACCAAGTGAGGGTTGAAGCGAGCGCCGTCGCCCTCACTGCTGACAAAGTGACGGACGTGCGCCCGCGTATCACTTCCCTTGCCAGCCTCGTAGCACTGCTTGCAACTTACGGCAACGTCGTGACGCGAAACACGGGCCTGGCGGCTGGTAACGTACCGCTGCTCGAAACTGGCGGACTGCTCAACCCCGCAGTCCTTCCGCCGCTCTCTATCACCAATACCTTCGTCGTCAATTCGCAGGCTGCCATGCTGGCGCTCGTGGCCGAGCCGGGCGACGTGGCGATCAGGACAGACGCGCATGGGTCACCAGCGGTCAAAAGGAATTACATCCTCACGGCCACGCCCGCAGGCACACTCGGCAACTGGCAGGAGCTGGCGGCGGGAGACTTCGTCGTTAGCTTCAACACGCGCACGGGCGCGATTGTGCTCACCGCCGCAGACGTGGTAGCCGCGCTCGCCGGTCAGATTCTTGGCAATATGAACATCACCGGCAACCTCCTGCTCGGAGGGAACCTCTCGATGCCAGGCGACGATAAATTCCTGGCGGTTGACCACGGCGAAGAGAGGGTCGGTTTCGTTAAGCCGTCCGGTTCGATGGGGCGGCTAGCGTTCGCCGATGGCGCTACCGGAGGCAACAACATCCTGCGGATTGATAAGGCAGCGGCTGACACCATTGATCCGCTCGACTCCGGGCAGGCGTTCACGGAAGTGGCGCGCTTCCGCGCGAGCGGTCTCAAGGTAACAGGAGACATTGAGGCCACGCAGTCATTCACGCTGGGTACGGTGAAATGGTTGTCCGGCGCTGGATCACCGGCCGGCGTCGTTTCGGCCCCCGTTGGCTCGCTCTACACGCGAACGGACGGCGGGGCCAGCACGACTCTCTATGTTAAGGAGAGCGGCGGGTCGGGCAACACAGGCTGGGTAGCGAAGTAAGAAGGAAGAGGAACTATGCCGGCATTTCGCAGAGTCACGGGAGAAGTCTTGAGGCCAGGCGGTGGAGGCTGGGCGGGAGGCATTGTCAGATTCAAGCTCAAGTCTTCTTCCTATGTCCCCAGCGCACAATTCCCGTCCGACACGTTAGCAGTGACGCTCGACAATGAGGGGCTGATTCGCGGCCGGACGGGTGATCAGGATGAAGAGCTAGGTGTCCTCCTTTGGTGTACTGACGAGGGGCTCACTAGCACTGCCTATCAAGTCAAGCTCCCCAGCGGCCCCACTTTTGATATTCATCTGGCGTTTGGGGACGGAAGCCCGATTGATCTCTGGGTGCTGCGAGCGTCCGGGAATTCGCGCCCCGCGCCGAGCGACCTGCTCTACGTTACTATTCAATCACTCGTTAATACTCACGGCGAAGAAGAGCAGCAGGCTCGTGATCAAGGTGACGCTGACACGCTTCAAGCCGCGAACGCCTACACCGATGAACGTGTGGCAGACATAGACCTATCGGTTTTCCAACAGACCTCACAAAGAAACCAGTCGAACGGCTATGCCGGACTGGATGTCTCCGGCCTCATCCCGGACAACCGCATCCCGGCTTCGATTGCGAGAGATTCAGAGGTTCAGGGCGCTGTGGCCGCAGAGGCAGCGGTGCGTCTGGCCGGGGATGCTGCTACGTTAGTGAGCGCGAATACCCACGCCGACGCGGGCGACAACGCGACGCTCGCCGCCGCAAACTCGCACTCGGATTCTATCGTTGGGGATGAGCAGTCAGCTCGTGAGCAGGGAGACGAAGAGCTTTCCACTGCGGTGGCGGCTGAGACCGTTGCGCGCGAGGCTGCCGTCGCGCAGCTTCAATCCGAGTTGGACGTTAAAGCGCCTCTCGACTCACCGGAGTTCACGAGCATACCAACCGCACCGACGCCCGACCCCTCAGACAATTCGACGCGCCTTGCAACCACTGCATTCGTCCATGCGCTCGCAGAGATGATCCTCGGCGCACCGCCGGAAGCGCTTAATCAGTTACAGGAATTGGCGACCGCGCTCGGCAATAACCCCAACTTTGCGACGACAATAATGGAGCTGCTGGCGGGCAAAGCTGCCAGGGCGAGCAACCTTTCGGACCTGGCAGACCCGGCCTCGGCGCGGTTGAATCTCGGCCTTGTCATCGGGGCGGATGTTCAGGCACACAGCGCGCGGCTAGCAACGCTCGCGGGCCTCGCTTTCTCCAACAACGATTTCATCCAGTACATCGGCGGCACTCTCGCCAATCGCACCCCGGCGCAGGCGAAGGCCGCGCTGGCGCTTGCGCCCGCCGTCATGTGCTGTGTGCCCGCGCTCGGCGTGCCCGCGTCCTCAACCCGCTACCTCGCGCCGGGGCAGGTCACTTACCAGACGACCGAGGCGACGGCACAGGTGAATATTGGGTCGGGTCGGACGATCAAGAACCTGCGCGTTAGGACTAACAGCGGGCAGGGCGCTTCAGGGGCTTTGACAGTTACCCTACGGATCAACGGCGCGAGTACCGGGGTCACCAAAACGATACCTGCTGGCACGAGCGGAGGAGGTGACTTCGCGGACCTCGTGAATACTTTTACCACTGTGGCGACCAACAGTTTGCTGAGTGTCGAGTTGGTCAACGGCTCGACCGGCAATAGCGCGGTCGTGGTGTCTGTCTTTTGGGAAATAGAATGAGGTTTCAATCAGAGGAAAATAGCTTGCAAATTCACTGACAGGCAGGCGATTTTTGATATGATTTGGAGACCGTTTAGCAAATGATTTGAAAACGCCCGTTTAGCAAATGATGTGAAGACGTTTAGCAAATGATTTGAAAAGCTACAGCCTCGGATGATTCTGTCTGTGCTGACATAAATTTGGGATTTTTCCACAGAAGCTGTGGAAAAGTCTGTGGAAAAGCCGCTCTTTAAAGTTACAAGTTCCTGACAATTTTACACTTCTAGCATTTTGCACACGGTCGCGGCAATTTTTCCGAAGCCCTCATGGACAATGGTCTGAATTACATGAGACGACGAAGGCCAGCCCGGCGCGCACGCACTTTCTTCTCGCTCTTCCTACTCGTTTGTGCGCTGGCGGCCGCGTCCTGCGTCAAGCTGCCGCGCCGGCACGCGGGCACGATTGGTCAAACCGTGCCTCTTGTCTCTCGAACTGAAAACGCCACTGCGCCACGCGTCAACATCAACTCGGCTTCGCCCGCCGAACTCGAAAGGTTGCCGGGCCTGGGTCGCGGGCTCGCCGCGCGCATCGTCGCACATCGCGCGGAGTATGGCCCGTTTCGCCGCCCGGAGCATTTGATGATGGTGCGCGGCATCAGCGACCGCCGCTTTCGCGCGATGCGCGCACTCATCACGACAAAGTGAGAAGGCTTTTGACTGACCTGCCCGCACTCAGACGCGCCGCGCGCGAGATTTTTGAACACGCGCTCAAGAGCGTGGACGCGGGTGCCGCCGTCCGTCGTGCAGTGCGACTGGAAAGCTCTCGTCTCAAACTGGTCAACACAGACATTGACCTCACTAACTATCGCGCGGGCGTTTACAGTATCGCCGTAGGCAAAGCCGCGCGTCCGATGGCCTACGCGTTGAGCGAGGTTCTGGGAGAGCGTTTGATCGCGGGCGTCGTCACGGCCCCCGCATCTGAAATCTCACTGCCCGATTGCTGGCGCGTATTTGCAGGGGGACACCCGCTTCCAGACAGCGAGAGCTTTAATGCCGCTCGCGCCGCGTTCGAGCTTCTGCGACGCGCGAGCGTTGAGAGCGCGCCCGTCATCTTCCTGATTTCCGGCGGCGGCTCCGCCATGATGGAGTGGCCGAATGATGAGCGCACGACGCTCGCAGAGTTGCGCGCGATGAACGAAGCGCTCGTCTCGTGCGGCGCGAGCATTCGTGAGATCAACTCTGTCCGCCGCGCCGTCTCGGCCGTCAAAGGCGGCGGGCTGGCACGTCTCGCGCCGAACTGCGATCAGGTGAGCCTGATAGTCTCCGACACGAACGCGGACGATGAAGCGTCTGTCGCTTCCGGGCCGACTTTTGAAGAGACTAAGGAAGACACGAACGCAGCCGACGTTATCACTCGCCATCAACTCGAAACAAAACTGCCTGAATCCATCTTGCGCGCCGTCCGAAGTCCGCGCGAGACAACCTCTCTCAGCGCAACACGACCTTTGCGACAGCACTACGTCCTGCTCGACAACGAGCACGCGCTCACCTCTGCCGCCGAGGCGGCTCGCTCGCACGGCTTCGCCGTCGAGGTCGCGCGCGACGTAGTCGAACAACCCATCGCCGAAGGCTGTGCAACACTCGTGTCCAGACTTTTAAGACGCAGGGCGGACGAAGAGCGCGGCGTCTGTCTCATCTCCGGCGGAGAGTTCGCGTGCCCTGTGCGGGGGCGTGGAATGGGCGGGCGCAACAGCGAATCGGCGTTGCGCTGGGCCATTGAATTGGACGCGCTCGCGAAGGGAGAGGGCGTCTTCCCTCACGCCGTCGCCCTCAGCGCGGGCACGGACGGCGTTGACGGCAACAGCCCAGCGGCTGGCGCAGTCGTTGACGAGACGACCATCGAGCGCGCACGCCGTCTGGGGCTGGACGCGCGCCGCTTCCTTGATGAGAGCAACTCTTACGCTCTCTTCGACGCCCTCGGCGACGCGATTGTCACAGGCCCAACGGGGACGAACGTCCGCGACGTGAGAATCATGCTCGCGAGTTGAGGTTTTTTAAGACCGACGCGCGATTGACTCGCGCGTGCCGTGCGTACTATAAAACCTGTGGCGCAATGAAGAGTCTCTTCGCGCGCGGCCCGACTTTACAACAGCAATATTTTCTGAGGAGTTCCCCGAAATCATGTCAACGAACGTCACGCCCGCAGACCGCCTCCCGAATCCAGTTGAAAGCAACGGGCGACTCTTCTCTTTCAAGTCGTTGACGGAAAGGCTCGCTGCGCTCCGCGAAGCCCCCGCCTTCACGGACCTGGGCGATTGGCTCTACCGCGTGACGGTCACGCCGGACGACCTGCGCCCGTACCGCTCCTTCAAGGCGGGGACATACAGCCGCCACCGCGTCATGCGCAACGAGTTCGCAGAACTGCTGGTGCTCTGCTGGAGGCCCGGACAGCGCACGCCCATACACGACCATAACGGCTCTTACGGCGCGGTGCGCGTCTGCGAGGGCGTGATGTGGGAGACCATCTTCCTACTGGACGACGAGCGCAGGCTTTATTACCACTCGGCGCGCGAGTGGAGCCCGGGCGAGACGACCGCGGCCGACGTGCCCGACATACATCAAATCGGGAACCCGGACATCAGCGGGCAAGACCTCGTCACGCTCCACCTCTACGCGCCGCCGCTCGGCGTGCTGAACACCTACAAGGTCGGCAGCCGTGAAATGGGCCACTACTCCCCCAACGAATTCATGGACGGAGCGGGGATATAACGCAGTAGTCAGTAGTCAATGGTCAGTGGTCAGAAGAAGAGTGGTTGCCGGCTTGTCCATTTTCAAACGATTCCCGTCTGTAATTCTACGCGCACCTATTCGACTTCCCATTTGTCTCTTCGTCATCTTTTCTTTAATCATCGCTTCTTCGCTCGGTTGTTCGCGCGGCGCGTCTGATGAGAAGCAGGGTGCGCGTCCAGAGATAACGGTCGCGGCCGCGGCGAACCTGACGGACGCGTTCGCGGAGTTGGGGAAAGAGTTCACGGCGCGCACAGGGATACGCGTGATCTTCAGCTTCGGCGCGACCGCAGACCTGGCGCGGCAGATCGAGAACGGCGCGCCGTTCGACGTCTTCGCCTCGGCTGACGTGGAGCACGTCGAACGCCTCAACGGCCTCGGGCTCATCACGCCCGGCACGAATAAAGTTTACGCGCGCGGCCGCCTCGTTCTCTGGATTCCGCCCGGGCAGCACGCTCGCCGTCGGTAGCCTCGAAGACCTCGCGCGCCCGGAGGTCGAGCGCATCGCCGTCGCGAAGCCGGACGTCGCACCTTACGGCCGCGCCGCTGTCGAGGCCATGCGCGCGCTCAACCTCTGGGCGCAAATCGAGCCGAAAGTCATCTACGGACAGAACGTCTCGCAGGCCAGGCAGTACGCCGCGACCGGCAACGCCGAAGCGGCCTTCATCCCACGCGCCCTCGTCAAACCGAACGAGGGTCGCATCATCGAAGTTGACGAGCGCCTGCACCAGCCGATTGACCAGGCGATAGCCGTCGTCAAAGACTCCCACCACCACGACGCCGCCCAAAGCTTCGTCTCCTACGTCCTCAGTCCCGAAGGCCAAGCCCTGCTCGAACGCTACGGATACAAAAAAGGTGATAAGTGATAAGTGATAAGTGATGAGTAAAACCTTCTTTCTTTTACTTATCACTCATCACTTATCACTTTATAAACGTTTCCACTTTCAAGTCGCTGCCGTCTGTGCTGATGGTGATGGTGCCGCGCTGTCCGGTGATGAGGACTTGCGCGCCGGAGGCTCGCCAGCGTTCGACTACTTCTTTGTGCGGGTGGCCGAAGACTGAATCAAGCCCGACGGAGATGACGGCGTAGGATGGGTGCGCGGCTTTGACGAAAGCCTCTGTGGAAGATGTCTTGCTGCCGTGATGTGCGACCTTGACGACGTCGGAGCGTAGTTCGGCGGGGTCATTCACGAGCGCGGCTTCGGCCGGGCGTTCGATGTCGCCGGTCAGGAGGAAAGTGCGTTGGCCGTAGCGCAGGCGGAGCACTAAGGAGTCGTTATTGCCGGAAGGCTCGCTTGAGTCTTGCGCGCGCGTGGGCCAGAGCACGTCCGCCTCGACCGCGCCGAAGCGCAAGCGGTCGCCGCGTCCCACGAGTCGCACGGGCAATCCGTACGCGCGCGCGGTGGCGCTGAAGCGCGCGAACTCCTCGTCGTCAGCAGGCGCGCGGGCCACGATTGCCGCGCGGACGCCGAAGTTGCGTGCAATGTCGTTGAGGCCGTCAATGTGGTCAGCGTCGGCGTGTGTGGCGAGAATGTAATCAACGTGATCCAGCCCGCGCCACCACAGGTACTCTGAGACGACCCGTTCGCCTATGCCGCGCGTGTCGCGCTCGAATGTTTCCTCCGCTCCGTTCTCGCGCGGGCCGCGCCGCGCGAATCCGGGCCGCCCGCCCGCGTCCACCAGGAGCGTCGTCCCGTCGGGCATAGTCACGAGCGCGGCGTCGCCCTGGCCCACGTCCAGAAAATCAATTCGCAGCCTTCCGTCCGGCCTCCCCGCGCTCCGCGGATGCCAGACGATTACGGCGAAGAGGACGGCGAGCGCAATCCCCGAGTACCGCGGCTTAAGCAGCCGCGCCGTCCTCGAAGTCTCGTCGCTCTCCTCATGGCGCTTCAACGGCTGCCAGCGGGCGAGCGCGCAAGCGAGGGCCGCGAGCGGCGCGTAGTAAATGACGTAAACGGCCGCGGGCCAATTCGTGTACTCGGGCAGACGCACGCTCGCCACGCCGAAGGCCGTGAACGGGTCAACGCTGTGCGTCATCAGCCAACAGAGTCCTTCCGCGAGCTTGAAGAGCGGCGCGGCGAGCCACACGCTTAACTGCGAGAGCAGGAGCGCCGCGACCGCTGTGAGCGCCAGCAGGGCCATCAACGCCCCGACCACTATGTTGAGAAAGAGCGCTGCGAGCGAGAGGCGGTGGAAGTAGACGACGAGTAGCGGCAGGAGCATCAACTGCACGCTCGCGGAGACGACGAGGGCCGTGAAGGAGTAGCGCAGGGCGCGTTGTAGGTGGAGTCTTTCGAGGCGCGCGGCCAGCGGCGTCTTGAAAAGTTTGTAGCTGTAATTTGATTTTTCTATCTCGCGCCGCCACTCACGCTCGCTCCAGAAGAGCGCTTCCGCAAACCGTCGCAGCGTGTGCGGCGCGCGCGGCGGGTATGGCGTCGCGCGCGTCGGGCGCCACTGGCCCACTTCGCGCAGCTTCGTCAGGAGCGGCCAACTGAGGGCGATGATCGCCAGCACGGAGAGGAAAGTTAACTGGAACGACGGGTCGAACAGGTCCGCGGGCCGGCAGACGAGCAGCACGAGCGTCGCGCCGCCGAGCGCGTTGAGCGAGTTCGCGCGGCGATGAACGACGGGCGCGAGCGCGACTATCGTGAACATCCACGCCGCGCGCACGACCGACGCCTCCGCCCCGACCGCAATCGTGTACGCCCACAAAAACGCGACCGACACCATGAACTGCCACGCGCGTCGGCGCGTCACGCGTCGCATCAGCAGGAGCGCGAGGCCGCCTATAAAACTAATGTGAGCGCCGCTGATGACGAGGACGTGGAAAGTGCCTCCCTCGCGGAAGCGCTCCGCCGCGTCGCGCGCGAGGTGGTAACGATTGCCCGCGAGCGCGGCTTTCAAGACCCCGCCCGTACGGGGCGAGAAATTGGCGTCAATCTCGTAAAGCACACGCTGCCGCCACTCGTAGAGCCAGGCGAGCGGGAGGAAGACGCGCTCGTCGTCCAGCCGCTCGACGAGCAGAGGACTCTTAATTGTGCCAGTCGCGTCCAGGCTGCGCTGTTCCAGGTATTCCGTGAAAGCGTTGACGCCCGGGTTACGAAATTGGTCCGCACGGCTGAGCGCAAGCATCACGCGCACGCGCGCCCCGTAGCGCAGCTCAAGCGCCTCGTACTCTTCCCGCGCCGCGCGGTCGCGCACAGGGGCGAAGAGCATCACACGCCCCGACGCCGCGCGCTCCTCTCCCTTGAATCTCAGCCTCTCGATTTTTAGCACGAGGTAGAAACCGTCCGGCGCGGGCTCCGTCGCGCGCTCCAACACGCCCGTCACTTCCACAGGGTCACCCGACTCAATCACCCCGACGTCATAAAGCCGTTCGACCCTGCTCGCCGCCGCAACTTCTCTCTTCTCCAAAATCATCAGCGCCGCGCCCGCGCCGCAGAACGCCAGCACGAGCAGCAACGAGGCCACACGCTCCCGCCGCTTCACGAAACAGTAAACGGCAAGGAGCGTGCACGCCGCCCCGCACAGGAATAACAGTCCGAGGGGCAGCGCGATGAAGCGCGCGCCAAGCACGCCCAGCGCGAAAGACGCGGCAAGGACCGCGAGCGGATGAGCGACAAACATTGAGAGGAGCCAGTCCTCGACTATGAAGTAATTTACTGCTGGGTGGGATGGGCCGACTATAACACGAATAGAAGACGCCCGGCGTCGCGCAGTCTAAAAATTATATTTTAAGGCGAACTGAATTATCCGCGCGGGGCCGATTGTTTCAACGGCCGCGCCGAACGCGGGCGCGCCGATAGTTTTCACCGGCAGTCCGAAATTCGCGCGGTTCAGCGCGTTGAAAAACTCCACGCGGACTTGCAGGCTCTGGCTCTCGCTCAGGCGAAACTTTTTACTGAACGCCAGGTCCAGACTGATGAAGCCGTCGCCGCGAGCGGTGTTGCGGCCGACGGCCCCGTCCTGGCCGAGATTGAAGAAATCCGTGAAGCTACGGCCGGGCGCAAGCGCGACGCGCTGCTGGCCGTGTCCGCTGAAGAAGACAAGACCGTCCAGCGTCGAAGGGCGGTCACTCAGGTTGCCGTCTAGGTTGGCGTCGAACGGGAGGACGAGCGTGAAGGGCTGCCCCGTGTGCGCCTGGAAGATGGATGCGAGTTGCCAGCCGCCGAGCAGGTGCTTGCGAAAGCCACGCGACTTGCCGAAGAATGGCACGTCCCAGATGAGAGACGCCGCGAAGCGATGACGAATGTCGAAACTGGCGTCGCCGCGCTCGGCCCTTAAGTTGAAAGAGTTCTGCGGGAGCTGCGGCGCTCCGCCAACGGGCAGGGCGTCCGAAACGTCGTCAATCGCGTGCGACCAGGTGTAGGCAGCCGTGAACTGAAAGCCGCGCGAGTATCGGTTCCGCGCTTCGAGCTGCATCGCGTGGTAGGTGGAACTCGCGGAGCCTTCGAATATCTGGTAAGGCCCGAGCGCAGGGTTCGGCCTCGTCAAGACTCCTTCCACAGACGGACTCACGACGACGGGGACGGGCGGCTGTGTAAAAGAGTTTTCCAACGGGATGAGCGGCGTCACGTTCGGCCCCAGATTCGGCGTCGTCAGGCGCAACAGTTTAGTGCCTTTCGTGCCGACATAGCCCGCCGAGAGGACAACGTCGCCGAAGACCTCGCGCTCGAACGTCAGATGCCAGTGCTGCGCGTAGGGCGTCGGCAGTTCTTTCTCAGGCAGCGTGAAAGCCAGCCCTCCCTGACGGCTCTGAATAAACGCCTGACCAATAAACGCCGCGAAGTCCTGCGACGCGCCCCCGAATTGATTACACGTGCCGAACTGATTACAGGGAGTGCGCGCGAGCAGGCCGACAAAGCGGTCTGCCTCGTCGAAGAGTCCCACGAAGACCGGATTGTTCAGAAAGAAGGGGTCGAAACCTAAGAGTGAAGGATCAACGGCAATTGTGACCGCGTTCGGAAAGGCGTTGCGCGACTGGCTGACGACTGTGCCAAGCGTAGTATCGTAGTAGATACCATAACCGCCGCGAATCGCCGTCTTCCCGTCTGAGCCCGGACTCCACGCGAAACCGACCTGCGGGCCGAAATTGTTTCGGTCCGGGTCGTAAATCTGTGTGCGCCCTCCGACGACCCGGCGATAAGCCTCTCTGGCGGCGTTAAAGCTGGCAGTGCGCGCGGGCGTGTCGAAGAACGAGCCGCCAGCCGCCGGCAGGTTCCTCAGTTCGAGAGCGTCCTCAAGACGACTGTTAACCTCGTTCGGGACCGTGTTGTACTCGTAACGCAGCCCGAAGTCGAGAGTGAAGTTCCGGCGAAGACGCAGGTTGTCGTTGACGAAGAGATGGTACTCCGTGAAGCGCAGTCCGAGAGTTGAATCGGGCGCGCCCGCCGTGATGGTCTGGAGCACGGAGTTGGCAACGCCGAGGCTCGCCAACTCCACGCCCGGAATGGGAACGACGACGCCCGCAGGGTCTCGAAGCAGCGCGCCCGTGTAGACGGCCCGCGGCCTGTAAAGCCGGTCCTGCGCGCTGTTCAATTGATACCGCCGGATGTTCACGCCGAACTTGACGGAGTGTTTTCCCGCCGCCCACGAGAGAGAGTCGGCGAACTGAAAAGTATTGCTGGCGCGGCGCTGCGGGAGCGTGAACGCGTCCACGCCGACCGGGCTGTAAGGCTCTATCAGCAGTTCGCCGAGAGGCCCTGTCGGCGCTATGACAAGCCGGGGGGGGCCAACTGGAGCCGCCACCGTTGCCGTAGAGAAGGCAGAGAAAACCAAAGGGCTGCCGGGATATTCCAGGAAGTTAAGCAACGTGCGGCCAAAGGAGAATCGTGCTTGATTGAAGAGGTTCGATGTCAGGGCGGCGTCGAAGGTGAGCGAGAGATTCTGTGAGCGCGTCCGGGCATCAAGCGTCGAGCGGATCGCGCGGTTGACGCTCGGCAGAATACGCCTGTCATCCGTCAGATTGTAGCGCGCGTTAAAGAGACTATCGGGCGAAACCTGATGCGTCAGCTTGCACGAGAGCGCGTCGCCACGGCCATCAGCCGGAAGTGATTGAGAGAAGGTATTCGCGCCGTATGGGCCGCTAGCGTTATTTGGCAGGGGATAAAGCGACAAGACACTGCGGCCAAGTAGAGACACATTCCGAAACGCAGGGCAGAAGATGTCAGGAGGACCGTCACATGACTGCGGACTGAAGAACGTAGTGCGGAACTCGTTTCCGTCAAGGAATCTTCGTTCGTCGGGCGTGGGCGTGGAGAAATGCTGTTCTGTCGAGGCGCTGACTTGATCGTGCTCGAAAGCGGCGAAGAAGTGCGCGCGGTCGCGCTTGATGGGGCCGCCGAGGGCGAGGCCCGCCTGGGTCCGCGTGAAAGGGCTCTCGCGTCCGGCGTTGACGCTCGTCGTGTCGAAGAAGTTTCTCGCGTTCAGCCTCGAATCGGTGAAGAAGCCGTACACCTGCCCGTGAAAGGCGTTGCCCCCGTACCTGGAGACGGCGTTGACCTGCGCGCCCGAATTACGGCCTAGTTCTGCGTCCCAGAGCAGCGTCGAGAATGACACTTCCTTGATTGATTCGAGCGACTGCGGCGCGACCGAGACGAAGCCCTGGCGTCTGCCGCCCGGGTCCGGGTCGTTATTATCCGAGCCGTCCGTCGAAAAGTTGTTCGAGCCCGCGCGCATTCCGTTGACCGAGAATTGTCCGGCCGTGCTGAAGCCGAAGCGTTCGGTGTACGGCGGCGGCGCGACGCCCGCGACGAGCAGGGCCAACTCCTCGAAGCTGCGCATGTAGGCTGCGCCGCCGAGGGGCAACGATTGGAGTTGTCTTTCGGTGAAGTTGAGACTGCGGGCAGGGTCTATCAGATGCAGCCCCGAGGCCGCGCGCTCGCCATCTATGACGGGACTCGCCGCCTGCGGCGCTCGACCTGCTCCCGCGCCAACCACTCCAGCCAACACGAGCGGCGGCGCGAAGACCTCATCGCGGTCCAGCGCGACGGGCAGCATCGCGACGCTCGCCCGCTCTGCGTCGCCGTGCCACACGGCGGTGACTGTGTACCGGCCGGGCGGGAGTTCGGAGACGGAATAGTGGCCCAGAGCGTCGGTCGTCGTCGTGCGGCGCACGCGCGCCGTCGTTGAGCTTTCAACGATCACGGTGGCGTCCGGGAGGGCGGCTTGCGCAGTGTCAATGACGCTGCCCTGAAGCGCAGCCCGCCGCAGCGTGATTTGAGGAAGCCGGACGAGATTCTTCTGATTAAACTGAATGGGGAAGTGAGTCATCGTCTGTTCGAGGAAGCCTTCTTTGGAGGCCGTGACGCTGTAGAGTCCGGGTGGGAGGTTGAAGAGCCTGAAGTTGCCGCCGTCGTCTGTCAGGCGCGCGCGGCGATTTCCGTTCTCTTCGTTAACGACAGTGATTTTGGCACCGACGAGATTGTTCTCGGAAACATCTCGAACGCTGCCCACGACGGTCCCGGAAGTCGTCTGCGCCCTGCAAAGCGACGACCCGAGGAAGCACGGCAGGATGAAAGCGAGGACGACAGGGGTCAAGAGCCTTGCTAGCGAAGCACGCGGTGAGAAAGACATGAGGAGTCTCCTGGTGTTCCGCGAGGAAGAACGAAAGGAAGTGGTCGCTGCCGCCGCGAGGGCTATTGCGGAAGCGTCATTGCCAACGGCCGCACGTAAAGATCGTCAACCGAGAATTTTTCGATGCCGACGGTGCGAAATCCGAAGCCGCCGAAGGCGAATGTATTATTCGGGTCGCTGAAGGTGTCCAGTTTCACCGGCTCGCCTGTGTCGGCCGGCGTGATGGTGTGGCTGATCTGATTGCCGTCCGCCTTGATCTCGACATCGTACTCCCCACCATTCTTCAGCGTGAGCGGGAATGGAACGAATTTGTCGTACTCCGGCAGCTTGAACTTGCCGTTGCGCACGACGTAGGTGACGAAGCGGTTCGGGTAGTTGCCGCCCGGCCCCGAAAGATAGAACAGGTAGTAATTATCCGAGTCCTTGACGCGCAGCGCCCAGGCCGCGCCCGCGTCGTTCAGCAGCTTGAGCTGGAAATTCACTCTGAAGTTGTCGTAATAGGTGCCGGCCAGAAACCCTACCTGCTGCTGGTTCTCAATCTCAAGCCGCCCCTCCCTGGTATTGATGTTCCAGCCCGTGGGCGGGACGTTCCAACGATTCCCCAGGTTCCGAAATTCGTCGTAGAACTCGGTCGTCGCCAGCACGGGCGGCGAGGCCGACGCGAGCGGCTGCGGTGAGGCGGGCGGCGACGCCACCGCTGCCGAGCCTCCCGTGAATCGCTTGTAGAGAAATAGTCCCGCGACGGCGAGCAACACGGCGAGCGCGGCAGGAACCAGGACCTTCGGGCTGGCCCAGTGGCGACGCTCTTCCCGCGCGCTGCCCTCCGCCCCCGCGTAAGCCTCGGCGACCTCCTGCTGCTCAGGCGGCAGCGCGGTCGGGGCGGCGGCCCGTTGTTCTCTGGTGGCCTTCGCATGCGGGCGGCTCTGGCGAGCGAGGTCAAAGCCGCTTTTTAATGCGACGGCCAGTTCATCGCAGAATTCGCGTGCGCTCTGCTGCCGCTCCGCGGGCGCGAAGGACAAGGCTTTCAGGAGCACGTCCTGCGCCGCTTCGGGCAGGGCGGGCCGTAGGTCTTTCGGCTTGACGCGCACTCCGTCGCGCTGCATCCCGTAAAGTTGAAAGATCGAATCCGGATTGAACGGCCGGCGACCCGTGACCATTTCGTAAGCGATGATGCCGAGCGCGTAGACATCGCTCGTAACGCCTAACGGTTCGGCGGCGAGTTGTTCGGGCGACATGTAAGCAATCGTCCCGGCCATCGCGGACGTGGCCGTAGTGGGGCCGAGCTGTGAATTTTGAACTCTCGCAATGCCGAAGTCTATGATCTTGACTTGCTCCTCGCCATCGTCGAGCAACTGGATCATGATGTTTTCCGGCTTCAGGTCGCGGTGCAGGATGCCCTTGGCGTGCGCGACACCCAGAGCGCGCCCGATTTGTGGAATCAGCACGGCCACCAGTTCCAGCCTCATCCCTTCGGTTTTGATCTGCGAACGCAGCGTGACGCCGTCAACGTATTGCATGACGATGAACGGCTTGCCGTCGGGCAACTCGCCGGAATCCAGTATGCCTACGATGTTGGGGTGCTCGATGCGCGTCAGCGCCTCGACCTCTTGCAGAAATTTCTTGTAGACCCAGGCGTCCTGTGCCACATCGCCCAGCAGAACTTTAACCACCACGAGTCTTGAATGAAGCTTCGTGTCGCGCGCCAGGAAGACAGCGCCGATGCCTCCGCGCCCGAGTTCTTTCTCGATCTCGTAGCGCCCCTGCAACGGCGCTGCGTCCAGTATGCCGGTGGAAGAATCGCCGGGGATGGTCAACCTTCTGACAGTGGCCTTATCAGTAGGCGAGTTGCCTGGGACTACTTTCGCGGACTCTTCTGAGAGGAGAAGTCTAGTAGCCTCGAACTCGTCGGGGTTGTCATGTTTTGAGTTCATCTGTCGCGTGCTCGTGAATGAATGCGACGCGCCGACCCCTGAATCTAGCCGTCCTTCGACGGTCTGTAGAGACTGCGGTGATTCTACTCGCAAACTCCGATTGGCTACAAGTTTTCTGTAGGTCGTCGCCGAGGAGCGAAGCCGAAAACGCGTAGACCCCGAGGGGCATGCCCTTCGGGGTCTACGCGAAGCTCTATTTCGACGGGCCTTACTCCCGGCAGCGCGTGTCTATGATGACCCTGGCCTTGCGAATGAACTCGGCGGTCCATGCCTCTGGCGACTGGTCGCGCTCGGCGTTGCGCGAGGCGCGGAAGACGCGTGTGATGAGGCCGTTACTTTTCTCTGC
Organism: uncultured Acidobacteriota bacterium; assembly: GCA_963711585.1. Lineage (GTDB taxonomy): Bacteria > Acidobacteriota > Blastocatellia > Pyrinomonadales > Pyrinomonadaceae > QHXM01. Next base: position 1,506,704 of record CAVQEU010000009.1, read on the forward strand.
GTCGAGGAGCCTCTGAAGTCCGTTGGCGAGGAGTTGCCGGCCCTCTTCGCCGACGCTGGCGTCGCCGACGCTCTTGGCCGTCGTGGTGCAGCGGCCGCCGCTCACCTTGATCGGGTCCTTGCCGCTCCACCCTTTGAGCCTCGCTTTATTCTCGCTTGAGCTGGAGTAGCCCCAGGTCGAGCCCATGTCGCTGACGTAGAAGACGGCCTGGCCCGGCTCGCAGGTCAGCGTGTCGCCGCTCTTCGTCCACTTGAGGCAGGCGAACTTCTGGTTGTCGGTCTTCGTGTCGCCGTGGTCTATAAAGGCGAGCCACAGTTTGAAGGCGTCTATCTCGGCACGGTTCGCGCCGCTCTGGGCCAGTTTCTGAAGCGCGGAGGCGATGCCGGCCGCGTCCTTGTCGTTGCAGTTCGGGTCTATCCCCTTGCCTAAGGAGAGTTCTATGCCTGCGGCCGGCTGGAAGGGCGTCCACGGCGCGCCCTGGAATTTGCTCGTCAGACTCTTCTCGCAGTCGTTACAGGTGACGTCGGCGACCCAGTTGTCGTCCGCGAAGAAGCCGAGAGCCTTGGAGAAGCGCGACGAGAGGAACTCGCCGTAAATCTCGCCGTTCTTTTTGTCGCGCCCCTGCCCCTTGAAGTGCGGCTTGATCTTGTAGCGTATGAGTTCGCCGTCCTCGTCCACGACGCCCTGGACCGAGCAATGGAACTTCGGCGTCGTCCCCGCGCCGGGGCTCGGGTCTTTGTTCGCAACGCAGGTGATGGCCTTCGCCAGCCCGTTCTGGTCAACTTCCGGCGCGCCGAGTCTTGGCCCAGTGCCGGGGCTGTAGCCGAGGACGGGGTCGTAGTCTGGGTCCGGCTCCTGCCAGACCTTAGCTTTCTGCTCGGCCTGCTCGCGCGCCTGCTGCGTGAAGCATCGCTGCTGCTGCGCCGCAACCGGCAACGCCAGAAAGATAAGGAGCACTGAAACGGCGAACGGCTTACGAAGCATGAATGTCCCTTTCGTCATGAGAAAAAATCTACGCCGGCTCGGCCTTGAGCCTGGGCCACGCGACTGTTTGTGGAGAGTTCGACTGCCAGATGAATGTATTTATCGCCCCGCCCGATGTCAAGAGGCTGGCTCCGAGCCCCAAGCGGAAAGGCTCTGACAGGGGCTCCGTTAATCCACAGCACTGAAAGAGACAGCATTTCTGAAACCCGGCTACCCCAATAAAAGTGGGGCCATTCTTAATCATACTCCCTGCGGCCGGTTTCATTGCGGGGTGGGAATTTGGTAATTTTAGTTTAGGTTAAGCGCAGGTATAGCTTGGCACAGAAACCGTTCTGTAGAATTATACCGTGGCCGGCCGGCGAGCCCTTTACAGCCTATTGCGGAGTTAGACCGATTCCTTCGGCGCGGTAGTAATTACTGACTTGTTGAGTCGCGTGCTATTGGTCGAGCAGCCAGCGTTAACACGATGTTCAGTTGAACCAGACGGAAAGCTGATAGCGAGTAACCAGGTACAGATGGCAGACACGGTGTTCATTTCATATGGCGGGCCGGACGAAGACCTAGCCAGGAAGGTCCGCGATTCTCTAGAGCGGTGCGGCGTGAGGACGTGGTTTTTCCCCGAAGACGCCATCCCTGGTGATAAACTCCACCGCGCAATGTGGCGCGGGGTGAACGAGCATGATTACGTGCTCGCGCTCTGCTCAAAGAGTGCTCTCAGCCGCCCGGGCTTCCTGAACGAACTTGAGCGCGTACTTGAGCGGGAAGCGAAAGAAGGAGGGGTCGCCCGTCTAATTCCTGTCTCTCTTGACGACGCACTGTGGTCGGAGCAGTGGGCACCGAACGGCCGCGAGGACTTAAAAGAACAGATTCTCAGCCGAGTTGTATGCAGACTTCCCGAAAAGATTTACGGCTCGGAGTTCGAGACAGCTATAGAGAAAATTGTGCGGGCGGTTCACGTGCAGCCCTAAGCGTAACGCCCCACTGATGTCATTCAACCGAATCGTATATGACGTCCGGTCAGACCACGCCAGTCTCACCAGTAAGTAGTTCCGAGGAACTCCTTGAGCGTTATCGCAGCGGCGAGCGCTCATTCCCAAACACTAACTTCAGGCAGTTTAAAGGAAATTTCTCCGGGCAGGCGCTAAGTGGGATAGATTTATCGGGCTCCGATCTGTGGGAGGTCAATTTCCAAGGCGCAGACTTGCGGCAAGCGAATTTGTCATCCTGTAGCAGCGGGTACGCAACGGATTTCTCCGATGCGGACCTCCGGAATGCATCTCTAAGGCGCGCATATTTTGACCGATCCACATTCCAGAATGCCGACCTGTCGGAAGCGGATCTGTCACAACTCAGGCTCTGGCGGTCATCGAGCGATTATGCGAAGTTTTTGTCGGCCACCCTTTTTGCCGTTAATTTCAGCGCGGTCTATCTCAGGCAAGTAAACTTTAACAACTCCGATCTAACCAACGCTAAAATTCAGCGAAGCGATTTAACCGACGCCAGTTTTGACGGGGCGAGATTAAATGGAATCAACCTTGTCTCGACAGTGGGGCTGGCGGGCCGCGACCTCACTCAGATAAACCTCGAAGGGGCCAACCTCTCTCGGGTAGATTTATCAAACACTAATCTAACGAACGCACGCCTGACAGACGCGATCTGTAGTCACACCAACTTCTCTAACGCGAATCTTAAAAACGCAGAGTTCATGCACGCTACGACTAAATGAGGCGAAAGAGGGCGATTTACACACGAGTGCTTGCGAATATATACAGAAGTTGGTGCGACGAGTTGGGGAATATACAAAAGTGCTTGCGACGAGTTTAGCAATACCTCCAGGAAAGCTGTACGGAGGAGGCTTTCGATTGTTATGGCTCACTCGGGCCAAGCTTGCCCTAGCTCTCCGGTTTATTCGAGAGGTTGACGTGGCTCCGGCAGCTTACGCTCTGCCGGAACAGCGACAGATTCCGGTTCTATCTCAGGCAATTCAGACAAGCGCTTGACGACTTCCGCAGCATCGGCATCATCCTTGATGTAAGCATGCGCCATGCAGCGAATCTCCGCTTGCTTGGCGTCAGGCTTGAGATGCTTCGCCTGGCTGACCTCTCCCCAAGAACTCACCTCATCCAGAATCTTCTGTTGCTGTTCCGGCGAAACGTGGGCTTGAAATGAGAATCCGACTGAGCGCATTGATAACCTTCAACGACAAGCTATCACGTGCTCAAAAGCCGTAGCAAGTTTAGTCGGCCCGCCCCGTAATCGGGATGGAATTGCAGCCCGCCCATGCCGGCAACTCTGTCAACCGTTCTCGCTAGCTGATTGCGAGCCTCATCGGCAAGCGCGCGCCGGTACATCGTCGGATCCACGAAGTATTCAAAGCTGTTTCTGCGTGGGGAGAGCATCGCCTGGTCGGCGAAGATTTTCCAGACGTTCAAACGACAGGCGCAGATGCCGTTGATGCCGACGTTGTTGTTAATCAACGCCGCCCAGACTTACTTGAAGACGGTTGAGAATTTATAGACGAGGCCGAGGCTGTACTTGTGATCTACGAGTTGATAGTTGGGCGGCAAGCGACCGTACTCGTAGCTCAAGGTGAAGCCCGCGAACTTGGAAAAATCGTATTCGAGGGTCGTCTTCAAGTAATCGCGCGGCCCTTTCCCGATGACGAGCGGAACCGGCTTCTGATCGTCGTCCAGCTCGAAGGTCACTTCGCGGCGCAGGAGAAAGCGGCGAACGTAGTCAACCTGGAAAGAAAGGGTTTTATCCTCACTTTGATCGAAGTTGATGTAGAGGCTGCCGCCGACGAGCCCCCTAGCGAGGCCGCGTCCTTCTGCTTCCTCGACCGGGCTTTTCAGATTGCGGCCAAGTTCGAAGCCGATGAATGGCAGGAACCTGATGCGCCGTTTGAAAGTATTCCGATTACCGGGGACGATGAAGTTAATGGTGTTAGTAAACATCGTGTTGACATTGTCAAAGCGGCGATCTGCTTCAAAACCGAGTGCGGGCAGCCATTGCACGGAGGTCAGCACTTTGTGAAGACGTGGGTGGTTCTGTCTTGAGATGTTGAAGGGAATGGCGAATTTTCCGCCAAAATCGAGAGAGTTGGCGTCGGCATCCCCGGCCGTGCTTGCCTTGAGGTTGAAGTAAGGGCCGACACCAATCACCTTGCGGCGTGAAGGGCTGCCAGCAATCGGCTCTCCACCGAGATTAACCAGGAACGGAACGTCGAACTTGATGTCGGCCGAGAATTGCGGCTTGCTGTCGTTGGAGCCTTCAAATTGCCCCGCGAGGTAAACATTGGAGTCTTGGCGCCCTTGAGACGGACTCATGGGGAAAAAATTTGTCCCCCTCTCCTCGGCAGGTTCCCCGGAATTAGCAGGCCCGACCTTCTTCCTGATCTTCAATAGCGCCACCGGCGTATCTTCATCTTTCGGGAGGCAGCCTTCGAAGGTCAGGGACGGAGCCTGAAGACGGTAGACGTGGGTGGCGTCCAAGGTGTCGTTCAAGAAGAGAGTAACCGTCACGAAGGTATCGTTGATCGGAGTATCCCCACGGACCTCGCTTATATTTATCTTCACAGAGGGTGAAGAGCTGAGATCATCTAGAATCCATTGGGAGGGCTGTCCCCCTGTAGCGAGGTCTGTCTGGTTGAGCCGGTTCCCTAAAGACACGTGGATGACTTTCGTGCCCTCCGCGTACCGCGCACTGAGGATTCCGCCGTCGCATTGAGCCCAAACAAAGCAAGGGGTCAGGGTCAGGGCCATAAGCAACAGAAAAGCCCTTGCTGTAAGACGTATTGATGTTGCATTGGTCTTCATCTCTCTTCCTTTCTCCCGAAGCAATACTTTAGAGTGCCGTCGCTTCCGGGCCAGCTTACCGGCAACTCTTTGACATGACAGTGAGGGCGCGAGCCGTGCGGCGCGAAGCCCTGCACTGCGGGCATGACCGCTCCCGCCGCCGCTCTGCTGGCAATTGCTGACGCGCGGCAAGAGTCCGAATCAGAGCGCGCTCAAGCCCTGTTATCTGAGCGTGAGCCACCACCGGCCGTCCTTTTTCGTGCCTGTTTTTTGCCCGCACCGGGCCGCGCGGCTGCGACTATTCGCGGTGCAGCGAGGGGTCTGGCGTTGCCGAAGATCACGTCCGCGAGTCTTTGCAGACTCCAACCGGGACTCAGGTCCTTGATCGCGTTGGGGTTCATGGTCTGGTCGTAGTGGGGCAACCCAAATTCGTTGTTATTGAGAATATTGTCCTGGACGCTAATCACGTCCTGGCCGCGCATGTTGTATTTATTGAGCGTGGCGAGCGGTTCAACTGGGCTGCCGCTGCCGGTAATGTCGGTAACGCTGAGATAGGCTATGGCTATGGCTGCGCCCGGCGTGAAATCTTCTTCCGGCATCTTTATTCTCCTTTTCTGGTTAAGCCTCATTCGGCAATAGCTGGCTCTTCATCCCTCTTTTTGCCAGTCTCGTGCCAAAGCGAATGTGACTTCGTAGTCTTCACTTCTTTAGCTGATAGATTGGGAACAAAAGCGGCGTGAAACGGTTCTGGCCTCTTGAGCTGAGAGTAGCCAAGGTCAGCGCGGTCTGGTTGAAACCATATCCGTTCTGCTAGTCGAGCAATCAAAATTGATATATCCTACGGGCACACATAAGGCCGGAGGGCGGTGACTCAACGCCGGGCGGAGCCCTTCACATTCTTCTTCAAAGGAAAGTTCACACGACGGATGAAACCGAAGCTGGTCGCATTGGTTGGAGTTGCCCAGGGCGAAACATTTTCGCTCGAAGAGAGGACAATCTTGACTATCGGGCGTGACCAGTCGAACGACCTGGTGGTGCCGGACTGGGTCGTTTCACGGCAACATTGCGTTATTAAGAGTGACCCGGACGGCCTTTGGCTTGAAGATTTGAACAGCCACAATGGCACGTTCGTCAACGATGTGCCGGTGACCAGGCGGCAGCTTTGTCACGGCGACCGGATTCGCATCGGGACTTCGCACCTGCTGTTTCTGCTCGACGAAGACGAAGAGTTGCCCCGCGCTGTTGAAGTGCAGTTTGATGACGGCTCGCTCATCACGAAGTCCGACATCCGGCTCTACCTTGAAGACGCAACGTCCGGGCCGACTCAGGAGTTGGATATGCTGGTGAAGCTCGGCCAAGCTCTGAACAGCTTGCAGAAGGCCGAAGAGTTACAACGCAGATTGCTGGAGATCATCTTAGAAGTCGTTCCAGCAAGACGCGGAGCCATCGTAATATTTGACGACAATTTGGATGCCCCGCAATCTGTTTGCGCCCTCGATAAGAGCGGCAACGGACACAGACCGATACAACTCAGCCGGACGGTGACGCGGCAGGTTTCGCGCGAGCAAGTGGCGCTCTTGAGCAATGAGTTGGCCGACACAAGTTTGCAGGCGGCTGAAAGTTTGATCGCGTCGCGCATCTGCTCTCTGCTCTGCGTGCCGTTATCATTCGGCCAGATAAAGGGCTTGCTCTACCTGGATTCGACCGATCCAGACTTCCGTTTTACGGAAGAGCATCTACAACAGATGACCGCCATTGCGAGTTTGACGGCGGCAGCTATGGCTAAGGTGAGGCAAGTCGAAGAGTTGAAGCGAGAGAATGAACACTTACGATCCGAATCTATCATTGAGACCAACATGGTCGGCGAAAGCCAGCCGATGCGCGAAGTCTTCCGGCTGATAGCCAAGGCCGCACCCACCGATTCAACCATTTTACTGGTCGGCGAAAGTGGCACGGGCAAAGAACTGGTCGCCCGCGCCATTCATCACAACAGCCTGCGCCGGGATAAGCCTTTCATCGCCATCAACTGCGCCGTCTTGAGCGAGGCCCTGCTGGAGAGCACTCTCTTCGGCCATGAAAAAGGAGCGTTTACGGGGGCTGTGTCGCAAAAGAAAGGAAAATTTGAACTGGCCGATGGCGGCACGGTTTTTTTGGACGAAATCGCAGAACTTGCCCCGGAGCTACAAGCCAAGCTGCTACGCTTTCTACAAGAGCGCGAGTTCGAGCGCGTCGGCGGGACGCGCACCATCAAAGTCAACGTGCGTGTGCTGGCGGCCACGAATAAGAACCTAAAAAAGGCCATTGAGCGTGGCAAGTTTCGTGAAGACCTGTTCTTCCGGCTCAACGTTGTGCCAGTTCGGTTGCCGCCGCTGCGCGAGCGGTCATCCGACATTCCATTGCTGGCGCAATATTTCCTGAGCAAATACAGTGAGCGCTGCAAGCGTCAAGGCTTGAGCTTCACCAGGCAAGCCTTGTCTGCTCTGACAGACTACGATTGGCCCGGCAACGTGCGCGAACTGGAAAACACCATCGAGCGAGCCGTCGTCTTAAGCGCCACAGATTCGATTCGACTCGAAGACCTAGCGGAAGTGGTGATCGAAGCGTGGTTGCCGACAAAAGAGGCCCCGGCCAGCTTTCATGAACGACTCAAAGCCGCCAAACAGCAGATCCTTCTTGCCGGACTTCAACAAGCGGACGGCAATTATACCGCCGCCGCGCGCTCGCTCGGCATTCATCCAAACAATCTGCACCGCATGCTTCGCAGTTTAGGGATTAAAGACGAGGTGAAGAAGCAGGGCTGAAACGTCGGACGGCGGCTAAAAGTTCTCAAGCAAAACCACGTCATTGCGCAGCACGCCGCGCGCGTAGGCCAGGCGCTTCCCGTCCTTTGACCAATCGAACCAGAAGATGCGGTCAGCCATAAAATCCGTCAGCTTTTTTGGCGGGCCGCCTGAGAGCGGCTGTTCCCAAATGTTCGAGATACCGTTCTTGGTGACTACGTAGGCGACGGCCTGACTGTCGGGCGTCCAACGAATCACGGCCGGCAGGGCCGGGGAAGCGGCGACTCCTTCGGTGATGTCGAAAGTTTTGCTGAAAGAGGCGTCGGCGGCTGAGAGAAGGGCTAGTTTCATCGGTTCTTCAATGGAGTCTTCTTTGCTCAAACAGGCGATCCATTTACCATCCGGCGAAACGGCCGGCCAGTGTGTCATCAGCTTGTTTGTCAACTGAACTCCCTGACCGCCTTCCACGGAAACTTTCCACAGCGAGGGCGGGCCTTTCCCTCTGGTCGAGTAGATAACCCATTGACCGTCCGGGGTGATTTGAGGAAACGATTCACCGCCAATGTCGGTCAGTTGCTTTAAATCCCCACCGCGACTGTTCATTCGCCATATATGAGCCGCGCCGGTGCGATTTGAAACGAAGACTATCTGGCGGCCGTCCGGCGAAACCGCCGGGTAATCGTCCGCGGCAGCATCAAAGGTCAATTGGCGCGCAGGTGTTTTGCTGTCTACGCCGGTGATCCAAATGTCGCTGTTTCCGCTTTCCAGAGAGACGTAAGCAAGCTCGCCTTCGGGCGTCCAGGCCAATCCCCAGAGACCGTCATACTTGCCACTAGTCAGAGGGCTGGCCTGCCCCGGCTCGTCACCCGCGGTTGCGAAGACGGTGGAACTTTTGTCAGAGACCACGGCCAGGAGCAGCCCGGAATCCGCCGTCAAACTCAAGTTGCTGTAATCGCTCAATTCAACCGTGACTTTTGAAACTTCGCCGTCCGGGTATGAGAGACGGAAAATCTGATATAAGTTTGTGCCAAAATCCGACGCCGTAATGACAAGGCCATCGCCACTCTTGAGCCATAAAGTGCGCCCGACCCGAAGCCACTTTTGCGAAGTGAGGAGCGACTCCCGCCCGGTCTCGACATCTATGGTGACGACGCTCATGTACTCGCTGCCAACCCCCACTCTCCCGGCCGGACAAGCAATCACTTTTCCATCCGGCGACCAGTCAGGCCCTTCGCGGCTAGTGATTGAGTAGAAGTCCGGGCGCTTGCGCTCGGAGAGCACACGTGAGTTTGTGCCGTCGAGGCTGGCGATCATGAGCCGATCCAGGCCATCTTCCGGGTGAGAGCGGATAAAGGCGAGGCCCTTCCCGTCGGGCGCAAAGGTGATGGGCGAGTCCACATTATCTATCAGTTCTTGTTGTGAACCACCGAGGATCGGGATGCGAAATAAAGTGCCGCTCGTAGTATTCTCTTTCAAGCCGAAGACCGAGAAATAGATCGAATTGCCGTCCGGCGCGAATGTCAGCCCGCCATAATTGGCGTTGCGCGGCGGGATTAATTCTTTACCGCCGGCCGCGTTGACTTGCCCGAGCCATAAACTCTGCTGCCCGGCCTCCTCCTGAACGTAAGCGAAGAACCGCCCGTCAGGTGAAATGACGGCGTTCATGACGTTATTAGCCGTCGTCAGACGCTTCATTCGCATCTGGTTTGACGCGGGTTGTTTGAAGAGGGTTTTCGACAAAGAGAACCAGACGCCGGCCATGAGCAGTAGAGCCAGCAGCGGCAATCCGATCTTTTTCCAGTGGCCCATTTTCCCGCGAGTTGAAGAAGAGCCGGAACCAGTGTTCAGAACCGTGACCGGGACTTGTGCCGGTGAATCCTGTGTCGGCAGTAAGGGTCGCGTCGCCGCAGGTCGCGTGTGCGGCTTAGCTTTCGACTCTCCCAGGATTGTTTCAATCTCCAGTTGATTCCTGGTCTCTTTGAGAGCGGCGACAAATTCCCGTGCCGTTTGATATCGCTCCTTTTTGTCTTTGCGTAAGGCTTTGGTCAGGATGGCATCGAGCCGCGTTGGAATTTCGGGCACGATATCAGCCAACGATGCCGGCGGACGTTCTAAGATGGCAGCGATGACATCGCTCACCGACTCACCCTGAAAAGGTCTTTGCTGCATAATCAACTCAAACAACACCACGCCCAGGCTCCACACGTCAGCGCGCTCGTCAACCGTTTGGCCGCGCAGTTGTTCGGGCGACATGTAGTTGACTGTACCGACAATCAAGCCCGGATCGGTGCTCAGCAACGAAGCCGTCGAGGCTTGCGGGTCTGGCCCGAAAAGTTTTTGTAGATTGGTTAATTTTGCCAGCCCGAAATCCAAGACCTTGACGTAGCCATCGGGCAAGACCATGACGTTCTCCGGCTTGATGTCACGGTGCACGATGCCCGCTTCGTGCGCTGCTCCGAGAGCCGCCCCGATCTGGATGGAAATCTCCAGGGCCTCTGTTTGACTCAAAACTCCCTGTGAGATTTTTTCCCGCAAGGTCTGGCCTTTGATTAACTCCGTGACGATGAAATGAAAATCTCCATACTGGCCGAATTCGTAGATGGTCAAAATGTTCGGATGGTTCAACGCGGAAACGGCCCGCGCCTCCTGACGAAAGCGGCGCAAACGCTCTTTGTCTTCAGACCGAGCCATCAGCTTGATCGCAACGGCTCGGCCCAATTCCCTGTCGCGCGCCAAATAGACCTCGCCCATCCCGCCCGTGCCGAGCAATGACTGTATTTCGTAACGACCGATGCGCGTGCCGGCTTCAAGTCTCATCGAAAAGCGCTGTGGCACCTCGTCTCTGGTTTCTCTTGCTTGTGAAGGAAAGAAAAGTCGGGTCTGTCCTCACCGATTTCGGAGCTTTCAATCCGATTCTATCACCAATCTGAGCCTCCATATCAATTTCGGTAGCCGGACTATCAGTTTTGATATATCTTTCACGCCCTCGGCGGAAACTTGATTGGATTGCCGCTATCCCGGATACGGCATGATCGTTGCTGAAGTTCCTTTCGGACAATTCAAGAGTTGGCACGGGAACTCGATTGACAGAGAGATACCTGGAATCTGCCAGCCCTTTGGATTAGCGGCAAAGGCTGAAAACGACGGCCGTTCGGTTCGGCTTTGCTAAAAGAATTGAAAGGAGATTATTGAAATGCCTGACTTGATATGTCGTGACGGAGACTTAAACGGGTACGGGTGCATCAGCTCGCAGTTCGTTGATTCGCTCACTTACGTTCTTCCTGGTCCCCCAGCTATAGGAGGCTCTCAGTGGTTTGGTAAAATCACGCGCTTTCGTTACGAGCTTGAGTTGCTCAGTGGGGCGAGAGTCTCAGACGATGCGATTCAAGCCGCGATTGTGAGGATGCTGATCACCAGTTGCACACTGAAAAACGTCCAGTATACCGTTGACCCATTAGATCCTACGGTTGCGTATGCTGAAGGCGAACTGGAGTTGGTCGCCGCCGCTGGCAGTCCCATTCCGAGCAGCGTCGCCGGCACGCCCCATAGATTCAGACACACGCTCAAACGGGTCTGGCGGCTGACCGAAACTAAATTCCTGTGACCGAGCAGCCCGAAGAGCGTACTGGCTCTCCACGCTTTGGGCGGCGCGGGAAGAAATTGCTTTGATTTCCCACCTTCCTAGTCTTATTCCTCAAAACCTGAAGGGCGCTTCGAGCCGCGTGAAGTGACTCGAAGCGCCTTTCGACCGCTCACAGCAGTCGTTTATTCCCACCGTATGGTAAGGGAGTTTATCCCGCCAGCCTCAGTGAACTCAAAGCTCACTTCCTCCGGAGCCTCTTTCTTGTCGGCCCCGCCCTTACAGGTTGTGGCGTAGCGGCAGATTCTTCCACGTCTCCTCCCCGCGATATCTCTTCTGACATGAATATCGAGCGATCAGGCGAGACATCCGAACCGGGCGATACGCCCTTACGAGCCCCCTGCGGAGTTGGTGTCGTCAGACAGTTTATAGGAATTGGCTTTTCGGGACACGCCTTTCCAATCTTGATTACGCAAGGCGCTTCGCCGCCGATGGAAGTGACTCGGCCAGGATCGCGCGGGCAGTGCTGGGGATTGAACTGACAATAGCGCGAAATTCCGTCGCGCACTTGTAAAGAGAAATGCAGCGAGACAGCCTTGTCACTAAAGGCTTTTCCGGGCTCTAAGTTCCTGAACCAAAAGTCCTCACACGGGCATTGATTATATCTGCTTCTGTCTCCATATTCGATTTGGGAAAATGGCTTGGTGTCGCCGTTGACTTCGGCCAGCGCGTGGCAGGAGAGGCAAGAGGAGCCTAGATTATCTACCGGCCCGTTCAGCCGGTCTCGACATCCCAGGTGCTGCGTCTGCTTTATCGTTTCATCCACCAACACGGTTTGCTGCGGCTCTACGCCGTACATCAGGCCAATCGGTTTCAGCGTGCGCCAGTGCAGGGTGATGTCCTTACCATCCTCGAAAAGCGGCGGGGCGTCTTTATCATAAACGAATGTCCCGAAGATCCAGCCCGACGCTTTCTTTCCCTCTGCTTCTTCGTCGCTGTCTGCCCTCTTGTCGCGGACGGCGACATCCACCTGTAGTAAACGTACCCTGACGGGCGGCTTCAAACGGCGATGAATATCGGCCTGCCATTCGGGGCTGTCTTCGAGGTACGGCACTTCTTTCGGGGTGGCCGTGGTGAAGAGCAGCTTGGTGACGACAGTCCCGTCTGGGAAATCCGTGGGGAATTTTTCCGGCTGCGGAAATCTGGTTGCGTCGTGCTCATGTATAGTCATCTCTTCCCAGAATTGCCGGAGGACAAAACCGCCGAGGGGGTTGTAAACACTCACAGCCCAGTTTTGAATGCTGTTTTCGCACTTTTCTTTGAATTCGTCTTTGCCGAAATTTAGTTCCGCCAGCGAAGTAGATCTCTCACGCGTCAGCCCGTGAATGAATTCGCGTCCCTTCTCGTCCCGGCAAGTTGTTCCATCGTCTTTTTTTTCAATCTCAGCCTCATGCATCCAGGGAGCGTGAAACCACTTGCGCACAGGATTCTTCTGCACCACCCAGTCAACCTCTATATTGCCCTCGTAAATGTATCGTAAGACCGCAGTCAGATATTCACGGGGCCGGGTTTTGAAATCAATTTCTTTCCAGCCGTAGTTCTCAGGGGTCGGCTTCGCGCGCGGATAGTCCTGGCTTAAATCAAAGACGGGTCCATGCCATCCAGACGGCGGCGTCTGCACAGACGACGGGAAATTAAACTTCTTGCAGGAGATGCCGGGCGGCGCATTATTCTGTTTGGAACAGCATATGACTACGATGATGAGAGTTGCGGAAAAGGTTACGACTGACAACTTCTTTAACATAGCTTTTCTCCCGTTGTGTCCAAAGTGGTAGAGCTATCCACACGGGCTGCTGGTGAGTTGTTCTTGGCCGATTAGACATTTCGCTGCCTGGCCCAAACAAATTGTTTGCACCCCTCGATTTTTCGCGCCCTTTAACTTTTGCAAGCAGTGAGCCACGCCCCAGTGCTCTTCAATCCTTTCACTCGAAGATTGGTGCGCTTGTCAGTCGCAAGGCACACATCGCTGAAAATAGGGATAAAGCACTAAAGCCAGCATCGCCGCTCGCAACGTCATGACGTTGCGAGCGGCGATGCTTCAGGAAGGGGTTCACTGCTCGAATTGGAATGGCGGTACTGGATTATGCTAAAGACAGGAGACGTTGCGACCCTCGCCTCTGCCTGGTCAAGAAGATGCAAATATGGCAATCCTTAGAACTCATCAGTCTATATTGAGTATAGATAAAAATACGGATGTGGCTGATTGCATCGATAAGTTAAGGATATCACTCAATCAACCGGGGTAACTGCAAAAACATTACGGAATTGGGTAAGGGCGCACTACGAGTCAAAATACGCAGATGAATAGACTCACATTCTCATTCACTTTTATATTTTTCTCTACCTCTATTATATATTCTCAGTCACTTATATATTTTCAGATTATCATTCTTCTCTGTGTAGCGCGTTACTGACTCTCTGTATTCCTCGGCAGCTTTACGAAGCTGACAAACTCCCGATCCGACACCTCCCCTCTTGGTATCACGCCTCGATCCATCGAAGTTTGCACTCGCGCTCTTCCGGGGCGAGTCGATTGTAGACGGTTTCGCTTGGCCAGAATTTCGGCTCGAAGAGCGGGCGCTCGTTGAAAGCCGCCGCCAGGATGATGTGGCGCGGGATGGCGAGGGTGGAGTTCAGAATCAGGTGCCCCGTGAGACGCCCCCGCAGGTGCTCCTCAGATCCGTCGCCGACCGGCGCGTAGTACTTGCTCCACTGGTCGGCCATGAGACCTATCGCCTTCTTGAAGTCACCGAGGAACAGCGTCGAGTTGAAGTAACCGTAGAACGCTTTAGCTAACTTGAGATCGGGCGATTCTTGATTGTGAATAGAAGTTAACCACGTTCTTCAAATCCTCGATTGTTTTCTCCACCTCTCTTTCCGGTCTTGTTGCCAGCTCTTGTTTATACCTCTCGAAGTCATAAACGATGGCTGTCTCTAGCACCTTTTCATAGAGTCCCCTCGCAAAAGACACTTTCATTAGGATCGGCATTGCTTCAAAGAAGATCACAAGAAACAGTATGAACCAACTGACCCGTTGGACAATGCCATTAGACGCTTTAAGGCTAGCTAAAGCAGATAGGCGGCTCAACAGCCCGTCGCTCTGAGCGACCCTATCACTGATTTTTGCTATCTCTTTATCCCTCTCGGCACGCAGGTATTCCAATCTGTTGTTATAGCTCTCAATTTGCTTTTCATTTTTCCAACGCAATTCAGCCAACTCAGCTTCAACAGTTCTCAACTGTTGTAGTGTTAGCTGTGCGACAGGCCCTACTCCGAGTCTTCCGGTGCCTCCTGTTCCTCTTCGCTCGTCGATAAGTTCCTGATATAGAGTATCTCTATCCTTTGCCTTTTCTCGTACCTCATAGTTAAAGCGAGCAATCTTGCCCTCAAGATCATCTATTTCTGAAAATACATCTTTAGCGTTCTCTTTAGCTTTTATTAGGAACTCCTGACGTTGAAGTACAACTTGATTGTTTACTTCATTATTAAAGACCCGCAGTAAGAGTACTTCCGTGACAATCACCCCCACGAAAATTGCTAAAAGTAATCGCGGTGCGATACGAGTTAGCAAATGACGTACATGAGCAACACGCATACTAAGAACCATGAATCGGTTAAGGGTAAGGATCAACAGGCCCCAAGTCAGGCCGAATGTAACGGCGAGAGGGATAGACTTCAAGATTAGAAGAGAAGCATAACCGCCAGCGAAGGCGGCAATCATAGATGATATGAGCACCCCTGTTCCTATTAGTGAATATTTACTGCGCTCTGTGACACAAACGTCCTGTTCAAGGATCTGACTCTCCGCTCCCGCGAGGAGCCACAACAGCCTCCGCACCGGAGTAACAACAGTCGAAGATGAGCTTTGAAGTTCTCGCTTCCTACCTGCCCCGATCAATCTGGATTTTGAGGACTTATCCTCATAATTTGATTGGTTATTATGCTCAGACCTCTCCTCCGCTGAGTCCTTGCATTGAAGCCTGACTGAATAATAATCGTCACTGTCGGGGCCTCGCGCGATGAACAGGCTAAACATTTGTTCATTGCCGTGCTCGATTGGAATTTCCACTTCTTCATCACGCTCTAACTCCAGTCTCGTAAGTGGCACGACTGCAAGCAGCAGCTCGCCACTAGGATCATCACCATATACTTCAATGTAAGAAGCACTAGACGATGCGGTGAACTCTTCACCAGCAGTTGAATTCTTCAAAGTTAATGTTTGTTCTTTACCATCAACACTAACGCGCACTCGCCCCGGACGATATAATTCTCGGCGACGCTCATTCTGAGCCAACGCTCTTCTTAACGAAATAAGTTCTGTCTCACTCAAGGAGGGCGGGTTAAATCGATCATCACTACCGCTAGGATTGAAGCTAGCTCCGAAATCTGGAACTTGAAGCTTTTCATCTGGATTCTCTAACATGTCGTCCTCCCTAGAACCACTCGCATTAAATTCCTGAATCAATAGCCGTAATCCAGCGCATCCAAAATCAATCAAGGCGTGGTTGCGTTCCCATTCTGATTTCTTAGACTCGTAACCGAAATATGTCTCTAGTACGGGCGTGTTATCTGATGAAGGAAGTGCATGTTCAGCGACCCAAGGGGCAAAAGCGGTTAGCGAGCTATATACAAGCTCTCGCTCATGACTGGTTGGGGTTCTGGTGATGATGTGGGGCGAGTCGTCAGGGGCAATATTATACTGCTCGAATCTATTCCTAATTTCACTGATTATCCCCGCCTTAATGCGACGAATGTTGTCATCCTTGATGTGGTCTGGTGCTAAATGTTTTATCTCTGCCGTTCTATATGTGTACAAAAATGAGCCGATCCCGACCGCAACGTGAGTGCAGTTATGCTCCATCGTTTTCCAAACGAGAAGCTTAACGTAGCGTGTTATCAAATCGTTTACGTTCGGCCTGTAAAATGGAGTCTTCCTTGGAAGTAATCGTTCCTGATCTCTTTCCCAAGAATCAGATGCTAGGTAAACACTGGTTTGTAATAAAGCTGGATCAGAAAGCAGGTTCTTAAAAGGTTGATTTTTTGCCTTCGGTCTTCGCCCTTGTAATCTTTGTTGAAGAAAAAATCTGTCTACGGCGTCAAGTGCGACTGAATACGCGACCGCCATATTCGGATGGAGAACGTAAGCAAGGCGAAACGCATTCTGTATCTCTTTATCAGAAAATACTTGCCCTGCCATCACACAACCTCCAAAACAAATAACTCAAAGCGACCCGCGACCATCAAGTCGGTAGTTTACGCCGTCCACTCAAAAGAGCTGTGTCACTTTTAGCAGAGCCGTGTCACTTTTAGCAGGGTCGTGTCGGCTCGATCTGTCTGTGTCTGATTTAGCTTGCCTTGTGTGAAAACTACTTTTCTTAACCTCCCCCTAATAAGTTAAAAATCACCCGGCACGAGTTCTACGTAAGGAGGTCAGGTGTATGGCGAAGGCTAAACAGAAAGCGGTTGCGAAAAAGGGACGATCTGCGCTAAAACCTGCTCGGGATTTATCGCGCCTCCGCTGGATGCCTCAAGCGCCTAGCTTCTGGGTAGTTAGCATCATGCTCTTCGCAAGCGGCACGGTTGCGATGATTCAAGGCGGGATATGGATTGCGCTAGTAATTTATGTGGTCAATCTCTTAGCTTTGCTTTGGCATCATCGAGAGTAGACACCTATGGTGATAAAAAAAGAAGTCGTTGCGACTGGGAAGGCTAAAAACTGCTTGTTTACACAGAAGTGCCTGCGAATATATACAGAAGTCAGCGCGGGGCGCGTGCGTTAGGAAGGTGTTCAGGAGAGTTACTCAAACTACGCTTCCGCGAGCGGCTCAAATTTCGACTCATCAAACTCCGGTAACACAGGCTCCTTCGCCCCAAACTCCCTCAAATGCCCCCTAGCCTTCTCCAACCCCCAGTGATAAGCAAACGGCGGCCCATCGCACCACGCCAACTCATAAGCCCTCCTTGCCGCCTCCACCGCCGCTCCCCTATTGCCCACATCCTGCTCAACCTGCGCCAGCACGTTGCACGCATCCGCATGAAACAGCGGATACGGCCCACGCTCCGCCGCTTCCCACACATCATCTAGCAGTTCACGCGCCGCCTTCGCATCCCCCTGCCGCCACCGTAACTCAGCCAACGCCACGAGCGCAGGCAGTTCTTCTTCAACGCTGTTCACCATCCGCGCGCGGGTGAGCGCATGGTGCAACCGCTCGTCGGCGGTGGCGAGATCATTCAATCCCAATGCCGCCTCGCCTTGCGCTCGTGCCGCGCGGATGAAATCACCCTCGTAGCGCTGAACGTGGGCCAACTCCCACGCGTGATTGGCAAACGATAGCGCGTCCGCGAACTCGCCGAGCCACACTGCTCTTTGCGCGAGGTAAGCATTCCCAAAGCTTTCACCTGCGCTATTAGATTGCTTGCTAAACAGTCGCAATGCCCGCTGTATGGCCCCCCCGGATTCACTCGTGAGGCCACGCACCGCTAAAGTCAAACCAAACCAACATAAACTTATTGCTTCACGAAAAGGGTCATCCTGCTCGCGTATGAGGACCAGCGCGTGCCGCACAGCAGACTCCGACTCGCGCAGTGCACCCGACAGCCGCAACGTGTCCGACAGATTGGTCAAACCGATGCTAAGGTTGCCGTCACTCTTCATCTCCGAAGCAATTGTGTTAGCGCGGCGAAACAGTCCGGCTGCGCGCCCCGGCTGTCCGCTGAAATGATAGCCCTGCGCCAGCGAATTGAGTGCGAAGGCTTGATAAGCTGGATTGTTCAACCAAGGCGACTGTTCTAGACCGTCAGGAAAGAGCAGTTCCAGAAGTTCAACCCGCTGCCGGCTAGCACTCAGACGATAGAGCATGGCTTTATCTAATCGCTCGTTAAAGAATCTTACGGCATCATCATATCGTTCCAATCCGATCAGTGAGTTGTACAGTTCGATGGCGGGCGTGAGGTCTTCTAGGCTGTTGACCTTGCGGTAATCATCGATCATCGGCACTGCTTCAAAGTGCGCGTGCAGGCTCGTATAGACGACGCGCCGGGCGTCGTCGCTCAGGCCGCTCCATACCACGCCGCGCACGAGCGGGTGCAGGTCGTAGCGGTTGGCGCGTTTGTCCCAGCCGACCAGGCCGCGGTCTTCTAACTCGGTCAACACCTCGTCCAACTCACGCTCGTCAGCGCACGACTCTCCTTCGCCAATCAACAACGCGGCCAGCGTATCGTAGCGCGCGGGCATTCTGAATGCGGCGATGGTGCGCAACACTTGCTGTGCTTTATCGCCCAGCCCGCGTAGAGCGAACGCCAGCACATGCGACTTCACCTGCACGAGCGACAGGCTGAAGGGATTGAAATCAGGATGGGCGCGCCGCCATGCGTCGAAGTCGCCGGGCGCGGGCCGGTAGCGCGCCACCTCGCTCGCCAATGCCTGAATCAACAGCGGGTGATTATCCGCCCGTTGGAAAAGCGGCAACAATGAATCTCGTGTGCCGGTTGCGCCGAATGCGCGCCATAGTTCGAGCGCATCGTCATCAGCCATTCCTGTTAAGAAGATTGCATAGCAACCGGGCAGCGGTGCGCCTGTTTCCGCTTGCAGATCGGCCGGGTAGAGGCGCGTGCTGACGAGGATGCGGGAGGCGCGCACGTTCGACAGTTTGCGTAGGAATGAGCCCGCGCGCGGGTCGGCGGTCTTACGGAGGCGGTGCTCTCCCGTGAAGGATTGCGCGGCGCTCGCGGGCAAGCCAATGGCGTTGGCGACGAAGTTCGCCGTCTGCTTGTCGTAATCGTCGTCGGAGAGGTGTGCTGCGTCCATGCGCGCGTAGGCGGTGAGGATGCGCTCTAAACCGTCGAGCACGAAGAGGAACGGCTCGCGGTCGAGGGCTGCGAGCAGTTGCGTCTCGCGCTCCGGCGCGGGCGTCTGTTGCACCTCATTGAGCGGGCGGCCCGTGACGTAGGCGAGGGCGCGTGTGACGAAGTTCTCGAAGGTGGCGTCCGATTCATAGAAACTCCACCACATGCGCCCCACCATCGGCATCATCTCCTGCGGCGCGATGGTCTGGAACCAGTGCCACGTCAAGGCGCTCTTGCCGAGGCCGCCGATGGCGACGATGTGCAGGATGCGCGCGCGGTAAACGTCCGAGTCCGGCTTGGCGACCCAGTCGGTCAGAAGGTTGAGTTCCGGCTGGCGGCCCACGAGGCGGTGTGTTTGCAGCAGCGTGTAGGGGTGCGCGATGAAGGGCTCGGGCGGCTGCGGGATGTCGCTGATGTAGTGGAACGTTGCGAGGTCGCGCGCGCGGTACTGTGAGAGGCCGATGATGACGTGCGCGCGCAGGTCTTCGGGCGACTTGAAGAAGCCTACGACCCGTTCTATCTTGAGCCGCTCTTTGAACTGCTTGAGTTTCTCCGCCCCTGCGCCTGTCTCAACGTCGGAGGGCCTGACCGGATGCTCGTCGCTAATCAGGAAGATAAGCCGCGGGATGCCGCGCTCAATGGCGCGGTTGTACTCAATCTCAATGAGAGATATGTCTTGGCCGGCGGGGACGTAGCCGTAGCGGTGCGCGAAGATGCCGACGTAGATGTCGGCACTGTCCACTAAATTTAAAGAAGTCTCGGTTGCGGAGGTATCACTCGCCGGAATGTGCGCCTAGCCCTTGCGGGAACATACCCATCCTCAAGCAGGCATCGATGACTTGCTGGCGGTGCTCGGGTAAGTCGAGGGCAGTGCTGCTGATATAAACTTTGAGGGCGGAACTGCCGGAGAGGGCTGCGCGGGCCGCGTCCTTCTCATCGACCGGTGCCGCCCCATCACCACCTGCGGTGACTGGATCTACTGCTGACTTCTCTTCGAGGATCGTCCTGATCCATCCCAGGTCGAAGACGGTCTCATAAAGGTAGTTGCGGACTACCAGCTTCTCACCCGACCGGCGGACGAGGCCGGACAGCTTCAGGTGCGCCTTGAGCCGCGAGTGTTTGTCGTCTGGGACCGCGCGCTGCCCCAGCCTGATTTGCCGGTAGACGTCGAACACCTCGGCCGGCGCCGGCCACAGTTCAGTGAGCATGCGGCGCACAAATTGCAGATTCTGATCCTGCGCGCTCTGCCGGCCCAGGAAAATCTCCTCGACGAGGCCATCTACGTCCCTCTCCGACTCAATCTCGTGCCCCCTCTCGGCGATGGTGCGGCAGAGGCGTTGAGTAAGGTAAGGGTGTCCGCCCGTCCACTTGAGGACCCATCTTAACAAGTTCTCGGCTTTCTCCCGCGGGTGTTTGAAGCCTTCCGAAAGCGGCAGGGCTTCGGCGAAGGTGAAGTCCGTCAACTCGACCCTATGTCCTATGTTGAAGGGTGTCCGCTGGGGGTCTTTGACTAAGTCGTCGGGCGTTGCCACCCCAAACAGGACGAAGGAGAGGCGGTGTAACTCCTTCTTGTATGCGCGTGTGTTATGTACAGCGCGGACGGCGGCGAAGAAGTCGTCTCGGAAGGAGAGGCTTAGCGTGGTATCGATCTCGTCTATGAAGATCACCATGCGGCTGGCAACTTCGCGCAGCAAGACCTTCTCGAAGAACATGGTCATTCGGTGAGTCATGCCCAGCTCGTCGTGGCTGCGCCACCAGCTCGTTGACAGCCGTTTGGAGCCCTAGCGTTTCGGCGATGGTTGTGAGAATGCCCAAGTACCACTGGTCGGCGGTGGCGGTTAGCTCGCTCCCGATCTCCGTCAGGTCGATAATGACCGTGCGCGTGCCGTCTCCTTTCAATGCTTCGGATGTGCGCACCATCAGGCTGGACTTGCCCAACTGGCGCGCCGTTAGGACGTAGGCGAACCTCCCCTCGCGGCAGAGTCGCAACAACTCCCTGTCGGCCTCGCGGGTAATGTAGAGGCCGCCGCTGGCCTGCACCGTCCCCCCCACTACGTAGATGGTCTGGTCAGCCATACAGGTGCACCCGGAAGTAGTCGGCGTAGAGCTGATACCGCGGACTCACGTTCTGCCCTTCCCTTTGCACGAGACCAGCACCTTGCAGGCGGAAGAAAGTCTGCTCATCGCGGCAGCGCCCGTCCTCGAGCACTTCGCGCATCGCGGCGACAAGGTCGCCTTTGCCTTGCAGCCGGAACAGGTGGCCGCGCAGATGCTCCCAGAAGGGGCCGCGCTCGTCAGTCGCCATTCCGAACACCGACTCCGCGTCAAGGCTGTTGGTCGCCACCCAGTACAGCGCGCGCCGTATCAGGTACGGGTGGCCGCCGACTAACGATATCAGTTGCTGCTCCTGTTCCACGGTCAGCGGCGAGCCGTGGAGTCGATTTAGCTCGGCAACCTGTTCGGGGGTAAAGTCCGTAAGGACGATCTCCTCGCCGACGTTGAAAGGCGATTGACTCGGCCTCTCGATGAACAGGTAGGGCTCAGTTGAGGTGACCAGCGCGAGGTCGAGTCGCTTCCACTTCGCGCTCCGAGCGCGCTTGTCGTGCCAGGCGCGCAGCATACCGAAGAAGTCTGAGCGGAATTCAATGTCGAAGATGCTGTCGACCTTGTCCATCGCCAAGAGCAGTTGGCCGCCCAACTCCGTCAACACGTGGTGCTCTATGTAGCGCGTGCAGCGATGGACGTGCCCCAGTTCAACGCTCCAGAACTCCTCCACGCGATTGACCAGCGACAGCTCGTCAGTGATCCAGTTGCAGAATTGCCGGAAGAATACTTCGGGCGAGCTCAAGTCCGCCTTTGTGACTAGCTGGAAGTCGAGTAAGGCCACATTCTTCCCGACGTCTTCTGCGGTGTTGATGAGCCGCATGAGGAGCGAACTCTTCCCCATCTGATGCGGTGCCTTGATGGTGATCGTCACGCCCTGCTCCCTTATCTTCTCCAGCGCCCTCTTCTCCACAGCGCGCTCGATGAAGAAGTAGGACTTGGGTGACACAGTTCCCTCTGGGCTCTCCGGCACGGGCGTGTGGGCCGCGGGCGGGGCGTCGCCCTGTGCCCCTCTCTGTGCACGCGCGATGACCTGCCTGCGGCCGGCTTGGACGTCCGGAAGCAGCATGCCCAAGCTGTGCTCAGCGAACTGGCGGCGCCTAGGGGTGTTAGCTACGTCAAGACGGAAGTCTGTGTTCGCCTGCGACCAGACGCGCGGCCAAAGTCGCAAGACGATGTGCCCCTCTTTGTCGGCCATGAGGGAGCCGAAGTTGTATCCGTGCCCGGTGGGGATGTTGTTGGGGTTACGCTCGCCATGCGCGGCACCGGAGACGACCTGTAAAAAGCTCGCGCCCCCTCCCGACCGGAGCGCTTCGAAACTTGCCTCGTGGATATGCCCGCAGAGGTGAACGTGCGCGTTATTCTTAGTCCACTCCGAAACCTTTCTCCCATCGCGCAGCCAGTCAAACGGGTGATGACTTAAGACGAGGACGACCTCCCTGGATCTGGCGGGGAGCGGATCTAGGGCCTTCTTTATCTGCGCCATGCCGACCTCAAGTTTTTCTTTATCATCATCGCCGACGGAGAGCAGCGCCGTGTTGAGTCCGGCGATCCGTATTTTCAGGCCGCACGTCGTTAGATCATGCTTCCAGAAGAGGTCAGGGTCGCTCGATGCGCCGAAATCTTTCGCAAAATCGAAATAGTTCTTCATGCGCTTGGCCAGCAGCGACTGGTCGCCCCTGTCAGCGAGGACGTTGTCTATGGTCTCCTGCCCGGAGCGTAAGGCATTAAGTAGGCGCGCGAGATTGTTGTCTCCGTTTACGGCGTTACGCTGGATGTCATGGTTGCCTGGGACGATGAATATTTTAGAATTGTCAATTGAAAGGGAGCGCGTGATGTCCAACAGCCAGCCGCGGACGGCGGCATACTCTCCTTCGTTGCGCGTGGCGCCGCTAAAGGCCAGGTCGCCTGTTACAAAGATGGCGTCAGGGGCGGGTATCGCGGTTTCGTACTCGGCCGGTGCCGTTGCGATGTCTTCCTTCAACTTCGCCAACACGAGTTGTTGATCCCAGCCGTAGGAGATGTCGCCGTGGCCTACATGAATATCGGAAAGATGTACCCAAGTGAAGAGCGCCCTCATTTCTGCCGCCAAGTGTTCCATACGCCCGTCTCCAGTTATTCTATTGCCATTTTCGTGACCGAGGCCAATTGTTTGGAGGAGGTGCCCGTTAGGTCGTGGACGGGTGCTCTAGGTGCTGCGCTCCGGCGTGTTCTGCGTACCGTGCATCCCAAGCTTGCCCCGCCATAGGCTAACGATTTATTGTGCCTGTTCAAATGAAAAATATGGACAAGTAAAGTGTCAGACTTTACGCCGCAAGATAATATCTCGTGTTGATGCTCTTGGTGAAGAACAGAAGCTACGGCTTTCCGACTAAAGGTCTTTTGAAATTGCCTACACCTGGCCGTAAAAACCAGTAAGGATGTTTCCTACTTGCGGAATTGTTGCATATCTATGCGGCATTGACGAGAGTAACGTGTAATCAGCAGTGAAGTATATATCTTTTGATCATCGTCCAGCGTTAGTAACCGTATGAACGTACGGACGTGCTTGGCTATATTATTACTGGCCCAGCAGTGAATTTATCCTCTTCCCCAGTTAACTTAAAATGCTTTGAAATATCAACCATGCTATCTTCAAACAGTCTGTCCCTAGTGAGAATCAACGCAGGCACCTCCAAGTTTTGGCCTGCTAAATAACTTTGCAGTTCCTTAACCTCCTCTGACTTTGTTGACTTTAAAGTAGAGAAAAGAAGAAGATCAGCACGGACTCTTCTTGCAATATCCAACAACCTATTCACCTGCTCCAACTCAAAGCCGCGATCTGCTTTAATCTCTCCTATTCCTAACCTTCTTCCTAAAGTAAATATAATATCAATTTCACTGAGCAACTTCGCCCCATCTTTCAATCTTACTTCGCAATCGTAAAGATACTTCTCTCCATAGAATCGTTGATTACTTAAAAACGAAATCGTGAGTAGGACGGGCAAAACTCCCTGATCAATTGCATTTACAATTAACTTATTCAAGCGAAATGCATCGCCGAGAGTATTTCCACGGTAATAAACTGGTATTGCCACTTGTTGATTGCAACGGTAACACTTATTACTTTCTCCGATGGCTTCTAGGGGGAACCATAAGTCCCCTTCACAAAACGGGCACTTGAAACTCTTTCCCCTGAGTAAGACTTTCTTTTCATATAGTTCTTGTACACGAGCGTAGAACCTTGTCTTATCCGTAACTTTTCCAGGAACGATCTTATGCAACTCTTCTGCGTTTACCGCCCTTAGGGAGACTAACATACTAAGGTCAGCAACATTCTTATTAAGCAAGTCATAAATCCTATCCTCTGATAAATCAGAGGTGATTTCTTTCTTTAGATCTTTAACTATTCTCTCTATGCGACGGGGAGTCATTCTTACTAAAAGTTCAAAGACATCGGGCTCGATAATAACTCCTAGATCTTTAATGCCACCTAGCAAGTTAATAACCCTATCAATTATTTTCGTACCTCGCGTCTCCGTAATCTCAAGCCCATAGTCAGCAAAATAAGTATTAAAGATAATTCTTTCTTCGGGCACCTGAATTTCTACGAACAGATCCTTGTCTTCAAATAAACTAAAATGGCTGGTACTTATCGCAAGACCGTCTTTACTAATCCTCGACACAAAATATCCGGAAGATTGTTTGTAAGGCACCTCCAGAAATAATTCACCTACAGCTCTGTTAATCGGCCACATTGCTTCATCCAGCCCTTGTATCTCCAGCATATAATTAGCCATGTTCGAAAACAGTTTCTCTGCCGGATGCCTAATTGTTAATGTGCCACCAGATGTGTAAATAGTTTGGACATTACTGAATGAAGTCCACGTGTGGATTTCTGGGAAATAGTATCTAGAGCAATCTATTTGCGTCTTCCGGTCAAAGATAGTTTTAAAGACCTGGGTGTCGCTTTCCCCTTCTCCAAATATGCAGTAGTGCTCATAAGAATCGATAATTTCTTTGTACCGCTCTACAATTTCGATTGGCATCCAGAGAATTTTAGACTCTGTGTCTGTATAAGTAGCCCTCTCATTCCAGAAATACGTAACACTTCTCAGATCATCTGCTTTACCTAAAACGATGGTGGACTTACGATAGAAGTAATCGTCAGGATTGTAGTTAATCGCATAGATGCTTGATCCTATCGTCCCACCTGAAAGCGGAGCTGGAAGATAAATCAATGTTTCATTTGTTTTTCCAACTGCCTCAATGAAATGTTCGGCAGTTTTTATTGGCTCGGCGCTGATGTCCCTGAAAATTCCGAACTTAAACATTTCAAGGGATTTTGTCGTCACCCTACCGGCATTAACCGAAAAGAATAGTTCCTCTATACTAGGAAGCGGTTCATTTTCTTCTCCACCACCTTCCTTACTTTCGCCAGTAGCTTCATCTACTACTGCCCAGACTTTATCGTCCAGCCTTAAATCCTTGCCTGCCATTCTGTACATATTGGAAATGAAGGAGGGCAATCTCTGGAGTAATGGGAGCTGAGTTTTGTAAGCCCGTAAGTCGAAATCACCAGCGCGCATTTTACGGACTAGGGTTCGATACTGATCGTATAAAGAATCCTCACTCGCAGACGAATAGTTTAAGATTACATCTGGGTCGTGCCTTCTTACAAAAGCAACTGTGTTTTCACTGAAGAGGTTGTCGTCATTTAGCAGAATAATATTCCTTATGCCATGCAAGTCTGTTGAACAGAACTCTATGAACCTAAGAAGTGTATTTATGTCATTGGCATCAATGACAAACAGCTTTCTGATGGGCCGAACAGTTGTTCTTATGTTTGTTATCTTATCCAAGCGTGTAGAATCCCTCATGCAAATTCAATGACCGGAAAAATCCCTTCGAAGGTGAATCATCGATTGTTCAACGAAGTGTTGCTATCCGCTGCTGTATCTCCAGTGCCAACGGATTTTGGAAAGCAGTTAGTTTCTTTAGTAAGCTCTTATAGGCAGTCAAATACTCTTCCTTTTGTCGTAGCTCTGACTGGTGGTGACGCCAGCAGTAATCAAGAACCTCTGCTAGGATGTCCTGAATATTGTGCTCCTGCCAGAATTCATCCTTAGTGCTATTAGTGTTCTTTTCAAACCAGACAAGCCCATCCAGAACAATCCCTTTTGCCGCCGGAAGATACTCAGGAAAGCAGCAAATTGCAAGGCACTCATGGAATCGTTGAGATAAGAGTTTGCCCACCGCTCATAAATATCCCGCATCCCAGTTACCAGGGATGTTTTGTCCTCGTCCCACAAATTGGCTATATACTGAGAAAATCCCAATACACTCCACCAAACACGTCTTACTCCATGACGGAGCCTCCAAGCTTTCCGGATTACACTTAGGCGATGAAAACACAAACTCAGCCATCGCACGCCATTCACGGGCAAATGCGTCTCTCGCATTCTCTGAACCGAGGCCCGCGATGAACCATCTCAGGAAAAAATCTTCAAGCCAATGATATCCTCCTGGACCAACTTCCAGGATAGGCTTCCAGAATGTTTCTTGTTGCTCGCTTTGTCGAAGCTGAAGAATCAGCCCTGAAATTCGGCCAAAGACCCAGTGATCCCATTCGTACGGAAGTCCATCAATCTCCCTATCCTCATCGCCTTCGTTCTCAACTTTGAGCCTATCTAACGTACAGTCCAAAGCCTCGTGCCAAAAACTTATCCATTCTGCGCGCTCCTCGATACCATTAGCCATGTCCAGTGATGGTAGCCAAGAATAGGCAGCTTGGATTAGTGAGAGATCAAGAGTAGGACCGGAGGCGTGACGGCGCCAATCATCTTGCGGATCTCTATACCTCTCAATTGGTTCTACAACAGCCAACTCTCTCAATGTTGGAATGGATGCGTGTGTAGATCCCTCGATGAAGTATTTGGACTCTCTCTCTAACCACTTCGTTACACTAGTCTTTGGCTTATCACGGAGTTGATCGAACCGGTGGCGCCACTTCTCGGCTGCCCAGCGCCGCAAGAAATGTTGAAGCTGCCTGAAGTGTGAACCTAACTCGCTTCTTTTATTACTAGCTGAAGCAAAAAGGTAGGCAACCGTCCTTACGTTCGAATTAGTAGCCAGCAGTGCAATACACTTTCGTAGAATTGGCGAGTCAGGGTCTTCGGTCCAAAAAATTGGCATTGCTTGAGCAGAAAAACCATTCCATTTCAAATCGACACTCGCGCCTTCAAAATCAAGTGGCCCTGGCTGTGGCGGGTCAAGGGTTATCTTTACAAGCTTCTGCACACACCACTTTTCACGTTCGGGATATTGCTTTAACCAATCACGGTGCAGTTGCGCCAGAACAGCTATTGCTCCACAGACTGCGTGGCTCGGTTTGTAAAGCGCCTCCAGTAATCTTATCTTTCAACGGCGCGGATTCTGATATTCGCAGCAGTTCCGTCCAGATACTTTCCAAGCTTTCTTCCCGCAAGGGTGTTCTTGCGTTAAGGAGTCTGCCTGCACTGTAGCGGCCAGGCTACTATTGAGATACGTTCGTCAAAACTCTTTCTAGACGCTTCGAGCTTCGCGCGCATCCTTTCAGGCGGAACGAAGACCCATTTCTCCCCGTGGTCAGGCTGGCTTTCCTTTTTATAGTTATCGATATTGAAACTCTCTATTAACGATTCAAGCGCATCTTTAAATTCCGTATTCCGTTTTGGTACAGATTTGACCTGCTCCATCCATCTGGCGCGGGACTGCTCAAAGAAGGTTCTCATTTCAGGGACATTTAAGAAGTGCCACAAAGCCATCTGCTGTAAGTTTGTATTTCGATGGGGCAGCGTGTGCCATTCATGAGCAACTTTTTGTATCCTCTCATCCTTATCCTGCCAGCCAATCATCAGATAATCGTGCGGTTGAGCGACTATCGTCCAGTTCCCAAATGAGAAAATTGGAGACGCCAAGTAAAGGCTGTAAAGGACCTCGGAAGAGTGTTGGCTCTTTCCTGCCTACTGCACTCAGAAGGCCAGCAAAAGAAAGAGACTTAGACTCTCTTAAAATCACTTCAATGAAGGGGCTGATATCACGGTTAGCTTCCAATTCATCGTACAGCCACTTCTCTAAAGCCATCAGTGCGACCACAACTGAATCAGGGCAGTTAGATTGGTCGCGATACCAATAATAAACATCGCCGGTACCCAGCCATTTACGCTCGCCGTCCTGAAAAGGTATTGAGACGCCAATGGGAGACTGATTGGGGCGGACGTGTCTGCTGGCCCAAACCTCTGTTATGAAGTTGACGAAACGAAGGATGAACTTCAAGCCATCCTCTGGACGATTTTTAAGGAAAAACAGGAGTGGGCCACGGAAGAAGAGAGGAGGAAACCAATCGAAAAAGACCGCGGCTCCAAGATTATCCGAGATACTGTCGAAAGAGTTTCTAGCTTCTTGATCCTCAATGAGGAGCGCTAAGAGAACTTCTTTTGCCACTTGAGGGTTAGAAAGTACTAAAGGCTCAAGGGCATCTCCACCCAAACATAATTTCTGAAATGCAGAATCTACTCGTCCCCACGGGCCATCTGGCAAGGGGGAAGATAAACTTCCCCCCATCTGTTAAAGACGAGTGGAGTGTTGCTTTGTACCGGAAGTTCCTCTGCCTGATCCTGAACCTTTGAGCTTTTAATTGCTGGCAGTTTTCGTGCACAGGCTGTGAGGGCAAATGAAGAACCTCTATCTGGTAATTCGCGAGCACCAGCTAATCCGGCACGGTAAGCGACCTCATCAACTTTGTCTTGAATGAGGTAATAAAAATTTTCCATTTTGAAGCGCAACATGTTTTCCGCTTCTGTAATCGCTAGTTCTGCCGCCTCTTTTCTCAGGGGCCAGTCTTCCAGTCCTTGTCGTAGCCATGCGTCTGCAATTTCCGCGACAGGACCCGGAGCCACTTCAAGCACCTCATCTAAGTGACCGTGAAGAAATTTGATCATCGGTAGCCAGTAAGGCCAGTATGGAATCCTTTTAATGATGGCATATTGCGTTTCAGCATCAGGCTCTAACTCCTTAGCCATCGCCAATACCATAGGATTAGGCAAGGTGGCGACATGGATAAACCTGCCGAGCAAGCGACGCAACAAAGCCCCTCTATCGGCAATCAATTCCGGCCATAGCTTTTCGTATATGGGTAAAGGATTAGCGGCGAAAATGACTGACTCGAGTAAGAGGTCACGTGCAAGATCACTATCTTCACCTGAAGATAAAGCGTTAATAACTGCTCTCCACTGCGTCACATCTGAAGACTTTTCCAGCAAATGAAGCCCGTAAAGTCTCACAGCTCGATTCCATAGCGGTGATCCTAATCGCGGCTGTAGGTAGTCATGTAGGTTGCTAGACTGGGCCAACAAAATTCTCTGTCTCGCCCAGTCGCCGTAAAGGTCATGACTAAAAGCAAGGCGTTCCTCTAGTAATATGCAGATGCGGTCACTGAGTAGCCCATCAAGCGGCTCTTGATCTGCTGTAGAAAAAGCATCAACAGGTGTTTCCGACTGCAACTCATCTGCCTGCATCCCACCTAATCTTTTGACGAAGCTAGACCGCATTGCGGCACCAGGAGACTTAAACACCTCTGTCTCCCAGAACCACTCAATTAGATCCGATTCCCCAACCCAGCTCCTCAGTACTTACCGACCCTCCAAGAACCAATTTCGTCGCGAGCAGATCAAGCACTTTAGGTTTGAGGAGTAAGGACCGTAATTGTAGTTGCCTTGATAGATGGCGGAGCGGTGGGAACGTCTCCCACACCGGGTCGAGGTCCGGAAGTTCGGGCTCTTTGATATGAATCACTTCCCAATTAGAGGTAGAAATGTTCGCGCGTGCGAGTTTCAGTTGAACCTTGTTCCACTCTTCCGGTTGGCACGTGATTAAGGTTCTCCAAGGGCTTGTAGCGGCGTCGGATTCAAGACCCTTCATTAGTATAGAGATGTTTCTGAAGCCTTCAACGGAAAAGACGCGATCAATCGCGTCAATCACCAATCGTGACTCGTTGCTTGAGACGGTTGAAAGTAGTTCTTGCAGGCTGTGAGCCAGCCTGTATTTCCCTTCGAATGCTGAAAAATCTTGAGCGTCAAAGCTCCTTGCGTTGAACCATAGGGCTTTTATGGTCCCCAGCGCTTCTTCTATCCAGGACTTTGCAATTACAGTCTTACCACAGCCTGATGGTCCCAACATCACTACTGTATTTGCTTTTTGGAAAGCAGTATCTAGTAGAGCGCGTTCTGAGGACCGTAAAAGGCTGACTATGTTACCGATTCTGTCTGGGATGGTTGCGAGATTTTCTTTAGCGTTGGACTTCAGTCGTACCCAATCAGCATCTTCGCTACGGCCTTCTTGCACAACGGCCTTTATTTCCTGAAGCTCTGCTTGATTCTCAAGATGCCTGGCCTTTGCGCGTCGTTCCTCAAGAAGCAATCCATCTTCGCTACGGAAAAGGGCAGCCTCTAGTTTTTTTGCAAAAGACTCAAGAACGCGCCGCGCGCTATCGTGCGTGTTATTTATCCCATCGTAGAAGCGGCCATCTTTGATAAATGAATCAATTAATATTTCATCAGAGCTTGAATCTATTCCACTAGAAAGCAAATTCTCTAAGTTCTCAGCAAAGACATCGCTCTTGATCCACTTTTTCAGCGAGTCTTCCACGATAGGTATATTTGGGAATTCACTAGTGGTGGCAGAGACAGCCTGTAGGGCGGGCGATTTCTCGAAGAACTTCTTGATTGCAGATATACCACCGCCATAAACCGCATTCCCTAGCACTCCGATAAAAACTTCTGCCAACATCAAGCTGACCTCGCTTAGTAGGATTTCAAGTTTCCTTCACCTTTGTCCTATAAATTGAACATAGTCGCACATACGCAATGCCAAGCAAAGAGATATTGCAGGATTGGTGATAGTGGCCCCATGACATTGGGGATTGAAAAAAGGAAGGCAAAGTGCAGAAAGTGGCGGCTGTCATGGCTCGTCACAAAATCCACATTGCTCCGCCTTCCTTGCGCTGCCCTTCTTGCGAAGGCCAAGCGCGCGATCTGTTTTATCACAGCACCTATCAAACGCGCGACGGACCGCGTCAGCTCTGGCAGTGTAGTTTATGTGGCAGGTGCTTGTCCGAGCGCCGAGGCACAGCTTTCTTCAATTTGAAAACTCCTGAAGTAGAGATTGCGCGATCCCTTGATGCGATGCTGCGGGGCGACACGCAGACCTCGACAGCCCAGACTCGCCACCATCGCCGAGAGACGCTCAGGCGGTGGCGCAGACGAGCGGCTCCTTCGGCTCGCGCCGTAGATCAGGACTTCGTCACCGACTTGAGAGTCACCGACCTTGAGTTGGATGAGCAGTGGTCATTTGCCGGATGTAAGAAGGCTGCTTTCGCCGAAAGCTCAGAGCGTGGCGAAGCCTGGTGGCACAAAGCGATGGTCAGAGAGAGCCGCCTGTTGGTTGAGCAGTTTGTCAGTCCGCGCACTCCAGAAGCCGCCGAACTGCTTGTCAATGCGAGCTTCGACCGCTTGGCGGCGCGATGCTTGCCACGCGTCTCAAGTGACGGCTATGACGCCTACACTCAAGCTTTGAGTGAGCAAGTCAAGACTGTGACTCTCTACCCGTTGCAGTGGGCGCTGATGAGAGGCAAGCCGGGGCGACCGCCGCAGCCGAAAGTCATCCCCGACCCGGCGCTCGTCTACGGCCAGGTGGTCAAGGAGCGCGAAGGCCGCCGAGTAGTGAAAGTGGAGAAGCGACTGGTGCTGGGGCCGACCACCACTGATCTCAAGGCTATCTCGACTTCGTTGATTGAGCGGCAGAACGGGACGGCGCGCTCACGCAACCGTTACTTGGTGCGGAAGACTTATGCGTTTGCCAAGCGTATTGAGTACCTGGACGATCAGTGTGTAGTGGATAAGACCTTGTACAACTTCTGCCGCCAACATCGCGGACTCCTTGGTGAGACGCCCGCGATGCGGCACGGGCTGACCGATCACGTGTGGACGGTGGCTGAAGTGTTGCGCTATCGCAGCGCAGTTCCCTGATTCCCAAATCTAACGAGGCCACTACCGGATTGGTTACTGCCCCTTTAATATTGACGCCATTTCTATTTTATAACTATCGTTAGCCAGCCTGAGGAATACACTTTTTCTAACCCCGACTTTTTGAGATGTAACTATGCCGGCCAGAAAGATTCCCAAGAATTACCGTAATGCTACAGGCCTCGTTGCAACAGATAAATCTGATGAAATGACTGCTTACGAGTCAAGGCTTGAGCACAACTGCCAGAAACTGGTTACATTTAATCTCAACGTTATCAAGTACGAAGAGCAGCCGGTGACGATCCCATACATTGACGAGAACGGTAAGGATAGAAAATACACTCCAGATATCCTCATCCACTACCGGAATGATATTGATCCTATGAAGTCGTGGCGGCCTCTTCTTGGTGAAATTAAATGGAGGAGCGATCTATTTAAGGATTGGAAGGAATTAAGACCTAAAATCAAAGTGGGGCGAAGATATGCCAAGGAGCAAGACTACGATTTTGCCGTCCTAACTGATCATGAGATCAACACCCCATATTTGAAGAACACGATATTTCTTCTTGTGTCCAGAGACCTTCCTGTCAATGAAGAAGATTCGGAGCTTCTGCTAAACGCGTTAGTTTCTCGAGGAGAAACAGATGCTGAGACCCTCATGCGCTCAATTACAGAAGACAATTTCAAAAAGGCAGAACTGCTCCCTACCCTCTGGCAACTTGTTGCCAACTTCATGATTGGTACTAACTTGGAACTTCCGTTGAATATGCGTAGTCGTCTCTGGCCAGCGGTTTCTTATGAGGAGAATAATAATGAACGTATTTATGGACATCGCGCCGGGCATGCACGTCAGTTGCGGTGGAGAGCATTATGTTATCGTCCACCTTTTGAGCCTTGATACTGTCCTTGCTAAAAACCAAACATCTGGCAAGAGCGAACCGCTGAGCATCTACACTCTCAGCCCGTATGCTCACCACGCCCAAAGTGAGAAAGAAGAAGTTAAAGAGCTCTTCATCAATCCCAGACGAAGAATGGGAAGAAGCGGAAAGTTGGCATGAGATAATCGGACCATTGCTGGATGTCCCAAGACGAACCCGGCAAATGGTTGAGGACGTGGCAAAAAAAGTAGGAGTTCATGCGTCCACCATTTATAGGAAGATTACTAAGCTAGAGGAAACTGAAAGAATCTCTAGTTTGAAGCCGGAAAAGCGTAACGGCGGCCGGGGTAAAAGCCGACTAGGTGATGAGAAAGAAGTAATCCTTCAGTTCACTATTGAAACGGTATATCTAAATAAGCAGAAACCGGATTTCCAGGATACCTACGAGAAACTACAACAGGCTTTTCAGAATGCAGGTCTCCGGGCACCCCACAAAAACACTTTACGGAATAGAATCAATGCCATCTCACAAAAGAGGAAAGACGAAGCGCGCCTTGGAGCAGACATTGCGGCTAAAGAGCATTCTGCATACCCCGGACATTTCCCGGGCGCGGACTTTCCCCTCGCTATTGTTCAAATAGACCACGCCAAATTCGACGTTGAACTGTTAGATGATAGAGATCGTGCGCCGATTGGCAGGCCATGGGTTACGTTGATGATAGATGTGTTTAGCCGGATGGTGTTAGGCTATTACATTTCCCTAGACCCTCCAAGCACAATGTCAGCAGGGTTGTGCATTACGAATGCCATCCTAGCAAAAGACAAGCTTCTCCAGAAGTTCGATATCAGAGCCTCTTGGCCTTGCTGGGGCAAGATGACGAAAATCCACGCAGACAACGCAGGTGAATTCCGCGGGAAAATGTTGAGACGGGCTTGCAAGGAGTATGGCATTGACATTGAGTGGCGCCCCGTGAAAAAACCTCATTATGGAGCTCACATCGAACGTCTTCTTGGCACAATTCTCAAAAAAGTGCACTCAATACCAGGGACAACCTTTTCAAATGTCGTAGAACGGGGAAAGTATGACTCCGAAGGTAACGCCATAATGACTATGTCAGAATTTGAGAATTGGTTTCTCATCTACATCACTGGTGTTTACCATCAGAAAATTCATAGCAGTCTAAACCGCCCTCCCATCAAACAATATGAATCAGGGATACTTGGTACTGATGAAATTCCAGGGCGTGGCTTTCCACGTAAAATAACAGATGAGGATCGATTGCTTTTAGATCTGATGCCCTACGAAGAACGGACAATCCAAGGGTACGGTATAGTCATCGAACATGTTCATTATTTCGCAGATGTCTTGCGTAGATGGGTCAATGCACGCAACCCTCAGGACACATCAAAGAAGCGCAAGTTCATTTTCAAACGTCATCCTAATGATATAAGTACAGTTTACTTCTTCGACCCCGACATCAAACAGTATTTCCGTGTACCTTACCGTGACACTTCGCGACCTCCCATGAGTATCTGGGAATTCCGCCGCGCTCTTAAAAGGGTCAAGCAGCAAGGGGCTGAAGAGGTGGACGAAGCAATGATATTTGACTCTTACACGCAAATGAGAGCTTTAGAGGAAAGATCAACGCGAGAGACGAAAAGTGCCCGGCGTGAGAGGCAACGAAGGAATAACAATCAACAGATTGTTAAGCCGCAAACAGCCTGTGCTTCCCAGAACGATTTCAACAATGCTAATTATCTTAATGACGTTGGCTCTCCATCTGTGGTTTCACCTTTTGAGGAGATGGAGGAATTGTAGGTTTCTACTTTCATGGTCGAAGCATTGCGTACAGCATAATCTAGATTAGACAATGAGTAATTAATTGTTGGTTTCTCTCACAAGATTAAGCGGGAGATTTACACGCGCTCCATTCCCTCATCTGTAATTTGATAACAACCAATTGTTACCATTTTAATGAGGCCCTCTCCACGCAGTATTGCTTCGTCAGCTCGAAATAGACTCTTATCTATACTAGCTTCTTGGCACATTTTTTCGTAATGAATTCTTTCGTGTTTACCTTTCTCTTCCCGAAACTTAGCGAGGAAAAGTAAGACTTTTCTGCGGGTCTCACGATGTTGAGAGCTTCGCTCCTTAGGAATAATTTCCTGTCTCTCGGCAAAAAGTATACCTTGCGACGTAGCTTTGAAGTCCCATTGAGCGCGCCGTTCTATTAAATCCTTCCTTTCCAGATCTTCAACTAAATCCTCGAAGGTTTCTTTATCCCACCCGTGTTTCTTACAAAGCTGATCTAAGAAGCAGCTCGTGTTGTGCTCCCAAGAGTTATAAAGGGCATCAAACATCTTCTCTGTCATTTCGGCTTTGCCCATCTTAATTACTCCCTGTATCTCGAAAGCTAAATGCCGCTAGGAAATCAATCCCCAGACCGAACAAGTTCTGCATGAGTGATATGAATCTCCTCAGCTTGACCGGACTTACTCGCTGACGGTTCTTCCGACATATGAACTTCCATATAGTAAATCGTTTTCCCTGCGAGTTTCAGGAATCTATGTCCGTCAGATTCTTCAAGCTCCGGCGCAATCCGTTTTGTGCTTCGCACGAACACCACCAGAAAGCCTTCTGGTTCATTAAAGTCTTCGCAATAGCGATAGACTTGATGAAACCCGTCAGACAGCTTCTTCAAAATCTCACTCCGTGACGCGCCCTCGGGAACATACTTAGCGTCTAGAATCAGATGTCCGGCTTCTGGGTCTTTCAAAACAAGGTCAGTTTCTCCGCTATGTGACACCGGCTCAATAACGAACTCGACTTGTTGATCAAAAACATACTCCTGTAAATCAACGGCCAAGCCTCTTTCGCCTTTCTTCCCTTCCAAACCTTCATCCGCTACTCGTCTCAGTCGTGAGCCATGGAACCATTCGGATCGCTGTTTGTATTTAAGGAGGAGGCTATAAATGATACTGCGAGAATCCAGCCTCTCGTCCAGATATTCGTATAATCCTTCGACAGCAACATCGCGAATCAACTCCACGCCCTTTTCAATTTCAACGAATTCGTCTTCGCCATTAATAAATTCATAAAGTTTGTTGTATAGCTTTCTGGCTTGCCATTCGTTAGTTTCGCCAGCAGCAGCTACTGCTTTAACCATCGACCAACAAATTACGGCGTGCTCTCCTGTCGTTCCAGCACTGTAGGAACCGATGGAGGTTGTCCCATCATCTACGTTGCTTGCAAGGTTTGATACAGCCTGGCTCATCAGTATGCCGAGTTCGCCAGACCGCCTCTCAAGCTCTATCACTAAAGAACTGAATATTGGATGATTCGTGAGCCAATCGACAAGGTGTTTACAAGCTGAAGGAAACAATGGGAGAGGGCATGTTTGAGTTCTCCGCACTCTGCTGCGCAATACGTAACGCGTTCTTTGTACCAACTGTGGATCCATTACTTATCTCTCCAAGTTTTTCAACATCCTTAGAATTGACTGCGTGACGCGCTTGACTTGCCCAAGGTGGTCAACTAAATGGATATTTGCGTGGCACCCCCTACAGACTACCAAGTCACCCCGTTTAATCTCACCAAGTCGAACCCATGTATGCAGTTTGCATAGAGGGCATGGTATTTCAATCCAATGCTTGTCCAAGTTAGGGAGTTCAACGCTTATGGAAAAACTAAACATAATTGTCTACTTTAAGATGGCCCAAGCTCCTACCTTTTAGAGCTATGTCATACGGCTGACGCGCAGGCGTTCGATCTTATGAGAATTAGAGAAGCGACTAGACTCAATAAGTCTGTCTTCGAAAGATCCTCATTCTCAATCTCTTATGCTATTTGCCTCTGCGGTGCAAATATTTGGGCAGTTCCAGCTCATCATCGATTAGTACATCGGTCGAAATCTTTACGAGACGTGCGTATGCAAGCAGGAGCAATAATGGCGGCTCGCGCTCGCCTCTTTCCATACCAGAGATATTCGTTGGGTAGATTGGTGAATCTTTATAATTAAGACGCTCAATTAGCTGCTCAAGCGTTAGATTTAGCTCATTACGAATATGTCTAAGCTTCTCTCCCAACCGTTTAGGGCGCGGGCGGACTGAACGTCCCATCAAATGTACCTCCTTAATGAGGCACATTTGGTTTGTTCTGCCAGACGTTCTTGCCTAAATAGGCAACTATCCTTTACATTGTATCGCGTCGCCCGGAGCAAAAAAGCATGTTGCTCCACGGCGATATACATCACCCGTGCGGTCGAGCCTTGCGATGCATAATCGGCAGCGAGTTCTTGTCAAACAGACGGCCCGACAAAGGTTACCAAAGCTGGCAAGTACTTGCCATAGTTAAGGTGTGTAGCACGACTGAAAGGCTAAGATCATGGAACCGGATGAACAACTCACCCACAAGAACAAAAAGCCATCTCGTTCACTTATAGACTGGGACCCAGTTTACTGGGAAAGAACAGGCAATAGGTACAGCCTGCGTGTCTCTCGATTATTCTTGATTATACTCATAGTTGCGATAGTCTTCGTCTTTGCGTTTGCGTATACAGTGCTTTACTATGATGGTCTAAAGTCTCAGGAGTGGGCTGCACCCAAGGTAAACCAATCAGCCCCTACCAGATAGCAGTAATTCAACTAACCGGAAGAGAATACCGATGACATCAGATTAGATAGTTCAGAGAATCTGTACCTATGTCCATCTCCATCCTCGACTAAGCATTGTAATGAAAAATAATCATAAACAAACTGTTAAACCTCAAGACGGAGACTGGCAGTGAAGATGAATATCTCGCTAGCTGCTAAGTTTTTAGGAATCAGCCCTTCTACTATGTCCAACTTGGTCGGTAGTGGGAAAATTAATTACGAACTCGACGTGTTGGACCGTCGAGTTAAGCTGGTAAAACGCTCTGATCTTGAAGAATTACTGTCTAGACGTAAGAGGGGATAGCAAACATCAGATCCCAGACCTGGTAAAAGGAGTACCGTTCTTCAGAACTGCTGTTTGTTATCTCGCTGCTGGCTTCGTTTTTCAACTCGCGCAAACACGTTCGAACGCTGATCGCTAGCCGACAAGCAATCGTTCAAGATTTTATCGTTGGCGTTTTCATGCGTAACAGGATGCAATATTAATGCTATCCGCCTCATTTATTGGCTGTGCAGTTTTTTCGCCTAATTGCTCAATAACGCGAGCCGCATTATCGTCTCCAAACCCTGTATCATTATATGTGATCTTATAATCTCGTCCCGTATGCTCTCTCGCCTTACTTGGAGTAAGGTTCTATCATTCAGCCGTCAATCTTGATAGCTGGGTAGCTTCGAATAAATTTATGTTGCCATCAACAAGAGCTTCTACAATATCCGAGGGGAATTGAGAATATTAGGATGTGCAAGTGGATCTAGCATAAGCTGGTGACGACGGCTTGCGCGCTATGATTGCGAAACCAATAAGCTATGTTATGAGTGAAATAGCAGAACATCTAAATGACACAGCCAGAGAAGCACTCAACTTCAGCGCAGAGAAACGCATTGAATTTGTGCGCAAAGAGCGGTGGATTGGATACCCCAAGGCATTAGAGATAATCGAAACGCTAGAGGAATTGCTAACACATCCGAAGACTCACCGGATGCCAAACCTGCTAATCGTAAGCGAAACCAATAATGGGAAGACTACGGTTGTTAATCGCTTCCAGAGTAAGCACCCTGCCCAGGATAATCCGGATGGGGATACCATTATTGTACCTGTTCTGATTGTCCAAGCTCCTCCAGTCCCAGACGAAGGCAGGTTTTATGATCAGATTTTAAGAAAGCTAGCTGCGCCATACAGAGAAAGCGATAGAGCCAGCAAGAAGCAATTTCAAGTCATGACACTATTCGAGCGCCTTAGTATCCGCATGCTGGTAATCGACGAAATACATGACATCCTCGCAGGGGGACATATTCATCAGCGTAATTTTCGTAACGCTATCAAACACCTTGGTAATGAGTTGAAGATGCCCATTGTTGGGTGCGGCATACAAGAAGCTTTCCACGCTGTACAGACAGATCCGCAGTTGGCTAACCGATTTAAGCCTGTATTTCTTCCCAAGTGGAAGATCGGTGATAGCATCAAGCCAGAAAAGGATCCCTACTTAAAATTACTCGCCAGTTTCGAGCGAATGCTGCCCTTGGCGAAACCTTCTGGATTAACACAACCTGAACTAGCACTAAAGCTACTGAGCATGAGTGAAGGTCTCATCGGTGAGCTATCAGAAATCCTTAGATTAGCTGCCGTTAAAGCAATCAAAACTAAAAAAGAACAGATCGATGTGCAGTTACTAGATCACATCAGATGGGTTCCGCCGAATGACCGAAAGTGGAAGATCGGGACAGCACCATCAGGCTAATATTCTCAATTATAGTTGTTTATCAGGGGAATTATGGCCTGCGCATTTAAAGCCAGAACAAGATGAATTACTCTCGTCGTGGCTGGTACGCCTATCAATGGCACACGGGCAGAAGTTACACACATTTTGCTCTCTGGCTTGGCCTGGGAAAGCTATTTGGAATCGTGACATAGATAAATCTGCCGACGCAAAAATAGTAAACACTCTATCTAATAAAACAGCGACGCCAATCACCAAGGTGTTTGCCACCACGCTCGCCGCTTACGAGGGTGTGCTTTATGAAAAGCACACCCATTTCGGCCCGACGGCGTGGCTCATGCCTGTAGGTATATATCACCGCACTCGTATTCAATACGGACTACAATATTGCCCACATTGCTTAGCCGAAGACAAGCAGCCGTATTTTCGTCGGAAGTGGAGGTTAGCATTCATGGTGATATGCGAAAGGCATCATACACTCCTTCATGACCGCTGCGAGCAATGTGGATTGGCAATTAACTTTCATCGAGATGAGCTCGGTAATTTCGGAAAATTTGCTCCTAACTCGATGATATATTGCTACGCATGCGGCTTTGATTTACGGCTTACGCAAGCTGGGAAATCATCTTCCTGCGTTACAGCTGCGGAAATTGAGTTCACAGCGAAGCTACTTCAAATTATAACCAATGGGGTAGCCGAAGTGACTCACACCATGAGCACGTACTCTCACCTCTATTTCATGGTACTGCGGCAATTGATGAAGATCATGGGAATGCGCAGTAAAAAAATCGACAAGCTACGGAAGGCAATTAGTGAAACGTACGGCGTCGAGGATTACACACCCGAAAGTGAGCGACAGCCGGACGTACAGGAACAAAGTATACAGAAACGTAGACAATTACTTGGCTTGACACGTTGTCTTCTAGGCGAATGGCCTAACAGATTTATTGCACTCTCGCAAAAACATGGCCTATGGAGTTCTACATGGCTAAGGCACCTAGGATCAGGCTCTCGGGAAAGATCCCAAGCGGCACCGTTTTGGTTTTTGGAGGTAGTTCATGAACACCTGACCCAGACCCGGTATCGTCCTTCAATTGAAGAAATAAGAGCAGCAAGGGATTACCTACTTAGGAAGGGAGCAGTTTTGAATAAGTCATCAGTATCACGCCTTTTGGGCGTTTCAGTTATACGCCACAAGGATCTTTTATAGAGTCTCGTCCTTAACCTTCAAAAGAACTAAACATGCCAGAGTTGCTCGAACCCAACCTATCCGGACTACTTTGGCCGATACATTTCAAACCAAAGAATGATGAACTTCTCTCATCATGGCTATGCCGCCTAGCTCTAGCTCATGGATTGCACCCATCCAGTCTCTGTTCCATCATACTTTCGATTGAACAATCTTCTGACCATTCAGACGGCAAATGGCTATGGCATGGGGACATTGATAAAGGTATAAGGGCTGGAATATTAAGTGTGTTGGCTGACAAAACTGGAACGGGGATTGAACGCGTGCGTAATACTACGCTAGCAGCTTATGAGGGATGGATATACGAAAGACTTAATACGCTGGGCCGCTCACACTGGGTCATGCCAATCAGTTCATATAATAATAGTGGGGCTTACCATGGCTTGCAATACTGCCCTCACTGCTTAGCTGAAGATAAAGAGCCATATTTCAGACGTGATTGGCGTTTGGCTTTCATTACATGTTGTATAAAACATTGCACGCAGTTGCTGGATCGTTGTGCGGAATGCAAGGAGCCGGTGAATTATCGAAAAGGGATTTACGGTAGCTTAAATAGTCCTCCAATAGGAGGGCTGACATTATGCTATTCCTGCAAGTTTGATCTTCGAGACGCAGCATTTAATCAGATTTTACCCCCAGCAGCCCTAGAAATCGACTTCCAGAATTCTTTACTAAGGACAATTCAAGAAGGGGGTATTGATATTCCTGGAAGGGGACCAGTTTATTCACATATGTACTTTATAGTTTTGCACAAGTTTATGGTTCTACTTACTTCAAGTGCTAAAGCTGCGGATTTAAGGCAATACATAAGTCGTCAATATGGCATTCGAAATCCTGATATCAATTTAAAGAATTATATAATACCTCTCATAGAACGACTTGCCGTAGGTGAACGCCGTGGGTTACTAGAAATGGTCAGAGAGTTATTGTCAGACTGGCCGAGCAGGTTTATTGATTTTTGCCAAGCCAATAAAGTATCAACAAGACAATTACTTGTTAATATGGAATATATTCCTTTCTGGTACGGGGAGGTTGTAAATGAACGGCTTAAACAGAGATGCTCTGGGCGTACAGGCCAGGAAATCGAATCAGCTCTTAGGTGTTTATACAAGATGTATAAGCAATCTGAGATTGAGAGATCATATCCTGAAAACATTAGAGAAGTTTTCAAGTTTCTGCAATCCGTTCCCAGCGCAAAGAGAACGGGAGCCGGGAAGCAGATGGGTGTATCTGATAGGAGGTCCGAGGCAAATAGGAATTCAACTAACTTGTGTGGCGACCAACTATCTAGCCATTATGAGATACCGATACCAATATCTGATGATTTATGGGAGCAGGTTATCCCCCTGCTACGGCGGGTTAATTCACGAATACAACGACTAAGTGATCGCAGCGCTCTGAATGGCATACTTTATGTTCTCTCAACAAGCTGCCCTTGGGAGGCATTACCTGCCGAATTCGGTAGACCGGAACAAGTATATAAGCGGTATCAAAGGTGGAAGAAAGCTAGCGTTTTTGACGCAATTTGGGATTGTTGCTCACATTGGTACGGTAAAACTAGCAACATCACTTCCGTACAAACATATATAAAGTCGTAGAATTGAAAATATGTCTTGGCCCAGTTATATGTTTCAGTCGCAATGACTATTGTGTTAGTCGCACCTACTTCTGTTCAGTCGCATCAACTTCTGTATTTAAGAACTCACCCGCTTTTGAGGTGGACGACTGTCTCGACGTGATGAGTCTGCGGGAACATGTCGAAGGCGGCGATGGCGTCGAGCGTGTAGCCGCCCGCGACGAGTCCTTTGAGGTCGCGGGCGAGGGTGGCGGGGTCGCAGGAGACGTATGAGATGTGGCGCGGGGCGAGGGCGAGGATGCCGTCTATCGCTCCCTCTTCGGCCCCGGCGCGAGGGGGGTCCAGGAGGAGGAAGTCCACGGGGGAGAAGCTCGCGCCCGTTTCCTTTAGCCAATCAGCCGACACGGCTCACCTCGAAGGTCGCGTTGTCGAGGCCGGCGTCCGTCAGGTTGCGGCGGGCGAAGTGGACGGCCGCGGAGTTTGCTTCGACGCCGAAGACGCGCGCGAAGCGGTGGGCCAGGGGGAGTGTGAAGAGGCCCGCGCCGCAGTAGAGGTCAACGGCGGTGTCGCCGGCGGCGTCGCGTGTGGCGAAGGCCACGAGTGGTTCCAGAAGCGCGTGGTTGATTTGAAAAAAACCTTCGGCGCTGAAGTGGTAACGATGGCCGCCGATGAGGCGGCTGACCTCGCGCGTCGGCAATTGTGGCGCGGGCGGAGCGAGCGACGCGCCCTCGTCTCCGGCGACGGCCTGAAACTCCGTCAACTCTTCCGGCAACAATTCTTCCTTCATCTGCGCGCGCAGGGCTTCGAGCGTCGTCTCCAACTCGGGGACGAGGACCGGGCAGGCGGCTACGTCGCAGACGCGGTGAGATGCGCGCTCGAAGTAGCCCAATTGGTGTCGCACGGGGTCGCGCTGCCACTGCGCGCGCGAGCGGTAATTCCAGGCGCTCGGCGATGGGGTGATCGGAATCTCTCCGACAAAATCCACCCGCGCGATGCGGCGCAGGCAGTCGCGTATGATCTCGACTTTGGAGGCGAGTTGGGCCGCGTAGCTCAACTGCTGGAAGTCGCAGCCGCCGCAGCGCCCGAAGTAGGGGCAGGGCGGCTCTACACGCACAGCGGAGGGCTCGACGATCTCGACGATGGAAGCGAAGCTCACGCGGCCCCGCGTTCGCTCGACGCGCGCGCGGACGCGGTCGCCGGGCGCGGCCAAAGCGACGAGCAGGGTCTGGCCGTCCGCGTGCGCGAGGCCCGCGCCGCCCGGCAGGATGCGCTCGATTGTGACTTCGACGACCGCGC
This sequence comes from uncultured Acidobacteriota bacterium, assembly GCA_963711585.1. Taxonomy (GTDB): domain Bacteria; phylum Acidobacteriota; class Blastocatellia; order Pyrinomonadales; family Pyrinomonadaceae; genus QHXM01. Next base: position 1,550,262 of record CAVQEU010000009.1, read on the forward strand.
CCGAAGTTTGCCGCTCTTTCGAGCGGCCTTTGGTTTCAGGTCGCTTGCGCTTTCTCATTACGGGATAAATGTCTCACGCAAAGGCGCAAAGTCGCAAAGAAGACCGCAAAGCGATTGAATGCCACTTTACCTTGCGCGCTTTCTTTGCGACTTTGCGTCTTTGCGTGAGGCGTCTTTCTCAGAGGTAGAACAAACTCAAACGCGGCAGGCCGTGCGTCTCGCGCAGACGCTTGAAGATCAGGTTGGAGAGCGTCTGCTCGTAGACGGTTTGCTCCATACGGCCGCGGTAAGGCTGCAACTGCTCTTCGGATTCGGCGCGAACTTTTCCCAACTCGCGCGCGGGGAGATGCGCGCTGAGGGCCGCGTCAAGCATCTTCTCCAAACTCGTCAGAGACTCTTCCAACTTCTCCGCGTTCGGGCGCGCCGCGCGCGCGAAATCCTCTCTCAACTCCTTCAAGCGCGCGGCGGCACGACAGAGGGTGTCGCAGAAATCATCCTTGCGCGACTTCTTCCGCTCGTCGCAAATCTTCTGTAGCGCCTGGCCCGCGTGTTCCAGGTGTTCGAGGATGGCCGCGCGCGAGAAAGGCGCTCCGGCATCAGTCGCCTCTTTTGTGCCAACGCGCTCGCCGTTCTTTTTCGCGCTGGCCCCGACCTGCGCCTCCTGCCATTCGGCGAACTGCGCCTCGACCTCCTCCTGGCAGTAGAGCAGCGACTTGACCGTGCGCCGCCTCGGCTTCGACTCGAACGAGTCGAACGAGCGCTCTATGCCGCGCAGCGCGACGTGCAGCGGCACACCCATCTCCTTCCAACTCTCTATCAAGGCCCAGTCCATAGGGCTCAGCAGCAGGTGCTTGCCCCGCCGCCGTATGAAAGTGTCTTCGATTTCGGTGAAGTAGTTAAAGTAATTCATAGTGATAAGTGATAAGTGATAAGTGATGAGTAAAAGAAAGACAGGGTCTTACTTATCACTTATCACTTATCACTTATCACTTGTCTTTCGTATATCAGCCTGAGACCTTCGAGCGTCAGCGTGCTGTCAACCGTCTCGATCAATTCGGAGCCGGTGCTGATGAGGGAGGCGAGGCCGCCGGTGGCGATGACGCGCGTTTCCGGGCCAAGCTCTTCGAGCATCCTTTTCAGTATCCCGTCAACCAGCCCGACGAAGCCGTAGTAGAGGCCGGACTGCATGGAGCCGACGGTCGAAGAGCCTATGACGGTCGCGGGTCGCTTGATCTCCACGGGCGGCAGGCGCGCGGCCCGCTGAAACAGCGCCTCGGACGAGATGCTGACGCCGGGCGTGATGACGCCGCCCAGATAACGCCCACGCGCGTCAATGGCGTTGAAGGTCGTCGCCGTCCCGAAGTCAACGACGATGCACGGCGCGCCGTACTTGTGTATGGCCGCGACCGCGTCAACCAGCCTGTCCGCGCCCACGTCCGACGGCGGGTTGTAAAGAATCTCCAACCCCATCGGCGTCGCGTGGTCAATCATCAGCGGCGTGACGTTGAAATAGACCTCGGCCATCCTCTTCAGAGTGTAGTTGAGCGGCGGCACGACCGACGCGATGGCAATCGCCTTGATCTCTTTCGCATCAATCCCGGCGAGCTGAAACAGGTTGCGCGCATAGACGCCGTACTCGTCCACCGTGCGCCCGCGCGTCGTCGTCAAACGCCAGTGCGTCACCAGCCGCTCGCCCTCAAACACCCCGAGCGTCGTGTTCGTGTTTCCCGTATCAATGACTAGAAGCATGTGTATAAGTGATAAGTGATGAGTGATAAGTGATAAGTTAAGACAAGGCTTTTTCTTATCACTTATCACTCATCACTTATCACTCCCTCGCAAGGACGTGACATCGCCCGCGCGCACGATCCTGATTTCTCCCTGGTCTGTTTCTACACGTAAAGCGCCGTCGGGTTCAAGGCCGCGCGTCAGGCCGTCGAAAGTTTCCGTCGCGAGTGCGACGCGGACCGGGCGGCCGTCGGCGTAGGACGAGTGGCGCGACCACTCGTCTATGATTTCCCGCCCGCCGCCTGCCGCCTGAAGCGCCGCGTAGCGACGGAAGACTGCGCCGAGGAGCGATTGCAACAACGTCTCAGCGTCGGGCGCGTTTCCGGTCAGTGACGCGATGGAGGTGGCCGTCTCTCTCAACTCGGGCGGGAAGGCGCGGTCATCCAGGTTGATGCCGATGCCGAGGATGACGGCGCGCCCGGTTCCGGTCTCGACCGTCTCCGCCAGAATCCCGCACAGCTTTCGCTCGCCCGCGACGATGTCGTTGGGCCACTTGATGTCCGCCTCGACCGCGAAACTTTGTGCCAGCGCCTCGTGGACGGCAAGCGCGGCCATGAGCGTGATGAGCGGCCAGGCGTCGGGGGCGAGCGCCGCCGGCCTGAGCACGATGCTGAGGTAGAGGCCCGCGTCCATTGGCGAGACCCAGACGCGCTCGCGCCGCCCGCGCCCGCGCGTCTGCTCGCGCGCGACGACGCACAAGCCTTCGGGCGCGCCCGACGCGGCCTGGCGCGCCGCCTCCGTGTTCGTGGAGGGCAGCGAATCGAACCTGAGAATCACAGGGCGCGGTGGCGTCTTCATCAAAGCTTCAGTTGCGTGGTTGAATCTTCTTGCGAGAATCAACCTAGTACGATAGCTTTCCACGGTCAAGCTGCCCTGAAACCGAGTTCGTCCGGGAGGAATTTTCTGTCATGAAAAACTTCGGTCTGCTGTTTCTCTCAACGCTCCTGATTCTCTCCTTAAATTCTGCTGGCACAGTTTCGCCTGACTTGCAGGCGGGAAAGATCGTTGACCTCTCGCACCCCTTCGACGCAGACACTGTCTACTGGCCCACGGCCGACGGCTTCAAGCTCGAAAAAGATTTCGAGGGCGTCACCGAGAAGGGCTACTTCTACGCCGCCAACAAATTCTCGACCGCCGAGCACGGCGGCACGCACATAGACGCCCCCGTGCACTTCGCCAAAGGGCGTCACACGGTTGACGAGATTCCGCTCGAACAACTCATGGGCGAGGGCGTAGTCGTTGACGTTGCGAAGCAGTCGGAGGCGAACCGAGATTACCAGGTGACGGCCGAAGACTTTCAACAGTGGGAGAAACTGAACGGCCAAATTCCGAAGGGCGCGATTGTCATCCTCCGAACCGGCTACGCGCGATACTGGCCCGACCGCAAGAGGTACATGGGGACGGACGAGCGCGGGGCCGACGCTGTGCCAAAACTGCACTTTCCGGGGCTGCACCCCGAAGCGGCGCGCTGGCTCGCCGCGAACCGCTCGATCAAAGCCATCGGCCTCGACACGCCGAGCATAGACTACGGCCAGTCAACGCTCTTCGAGAGCCACCGCGCCCTCTTCGACAAAAACATCCCGGCCTTCGAGAATTTGAACAATCTGGACAAGCTGCCGACGAAGAATTTTACAATCGTGGCCCTGCCGATGAAGATTAAGGGCGGGAGCGGCGGGCCGCTGCGGGCCATCGCCATCCTGAAGGAGAAACGTTGAAGCGGTCGGGGCAATAAAGCATGAACGGCGAGATTGACTGGTTCCCCATCAAGCTCTCGTTCGCGGTGGCGGGCGCGGCGACTCTGATTGCGCTCGTCGCGGGCTCTCTGCTCGCGTGGCTGCTGGCGCGAAAGCGTTTTCCGGGGCGCGACCTGGTTGACGCCGTCATCACGCTGCCGCTCGTGCTGCCGCCGACAGTGCTCGGCTATTACCTGCTCGTCCTGCTCGGCACGCGCTCGGGCTTCGGCGGCTTCCTCTACAGAAACTTCGGCATCCGCCTGACCTTCACGGTCACGGCGGCCGTCATCGCCGCGACGATTCACGCGCTGCCGCTCGTCACGAAAAGTTTGCGCGCGGCCTTCGAGGGCGTTGACCCGCAGCTCGAAGCCGCGGCGCGCACGCTCGGCCTCAACAACCGGCGCATCTTCTTCCGCGTCACGCTGCCGCTCTCGGCGCGCGGCGTGCTCGCGGCCACGGCGCTCGCCTTCGCACGCGCGCTCGGCGACTTCGGCGTCACGATCATGATTGCCGGCAACATTCCGGGCAAGACGCAGACCGCCTCGGTCGCCATCTACGACGCCGTGCAGGCCGGCCGCGACAACGAAGCCTTCACACTCGCCGTCATCGTCTCCGTCATCGCCGTCGTCACCCTCTACCTCATCAACCGCCTCGGCCCCGAACGCGGCGGCCGATGAATGCAACTCAACCCTTTGCGCCTTACGTTTTAACTTTGCGCCTTTGCGAGAACGGCTGTTTCACGCAAAGACGCAAAGATAAAACCAAAGGCATAAAGGGTTGAGTCGTTTCACTACTATTTGAAACATACGCCGCGACGCTGACGTATCTTCAGCCAACCGCAGTTTGAATCTCTTTCGAGACGCCCCGGAGAATTTAAGATGAGATTTTCATACCTTCTAAAGTGCGCGGCTTTGTCTATCCTGATGGCGGCGGCGACCGCCGCGGCCTTCGCATATCAGCAAACTTCTTCGAGTAAGAACGAGTCGCAGCCCGCCTCGACCGCGACGCTGCTCGTGCTCAACAAGGTCGAGAACACGCTGGCGATTATTGACCCGACGAGCTTGAAAGTCCTGGGGCGCGTCCCTGTGGGCGTTGGGCCGCACGAAGTCATCACGTCAGCGGACGGGCGGCTGGCCTACGTCGCCAACTACGGCACACAGCAGGTGCTGGGCAATTCGATTTCGATTATTGACCTGGCCGCGCGCAAGGAACTCAAGCGCGTCGAGCTTGGGCCACTTTTCCGCCCGCACGGGATCGTCGAAGTCGGCGGGAAGATTTACTTCACGGCGGAAGTGAACCGGGCCGTGGCGCGCTACGACCCCGCGTCGGATCGCGTGGACTGGGTGATGGGGACGGGCCAGACCGCCACGCACATGCTCGCCGTCACGCCCGACGGCAAGCGCGCTTACACGGCCAACATCGCCTCCGACACGGTGACGGCAATCGAGTTGAATCAGCCGCCGGGTCCGAAGCAGATCACACACATCCCGGTCGGGAAGAACCCGGAAGCGATTGACGTCTCGCCGGACGGGCGCGAGTTATGGGTGGGCCAAAACGGCGACGGCTCGATCTCCATCGTGGACACGGCGACCAACAAGGTGAAAGAGACCGTCAAGGTGGGCGAGGTCCCGATTCGCGTCAAGTTCACGCCGGACGGCCGCCGCGTCCTCATCTCCGACGCGAAAGCGAATCAACTCATCGTCCTCGACGCCGCGACGCGCAAAGAGGTCAAGCGGATGGCGGCCGACGGCGTTCCCGTCGGAATCCTCATCACGCCCGACGGCCGCCGAGCCTTCGTTGCCGCGATGGAGGCAAACAAAGTCCTCGTCGTTGACCTCGAAAAGCTCGAAATCACCGGCTCAATCGCGCCCGGCGACGGCCCGGACGGGATGGCGTGGGCGAAAGGGTAAGGCAAAAGCTCGTAAATCGTAAATCGTGAATCGTACGAGGAAAACCGTTCTCCGATTTACGATTCACGGTTTACAGCTTTTAGATCATTCCTTTGAATTTCGCGGCGCTCGCGTCGTAGCCGGGGAAGAGTGATTTCAGATTCGGGTTGCCGAGGTGCTTCTGTGCCAGTTCGCCGAAGACGTCGCGGAAGTCTGTGGTCAGCGCGAGGTCGCGGCCCTCGTGCAGGTCGGCAGCTTTCAGGCCGGGCCAGTCGCCGTAGACCTTGCCTCCGCGCACACCATTGCCGATGACGAACATGGCGTTGGCGTGGCCGTGGTCCGTGCCGCGCGTGCCGTTCTCGCGCGCCGTGCGGCCGAACTCAGACATCGTCAGGATAACGACGTCGTCCATACGCGCGCCCAGGTCCGTCGCGAGAGCAGAGAGCCCCGCGCCGAACTGCCGCAGGAGATTCGAGAGTTGACCGCGCGCGCCGCCCTGGTTCGAGTGCGTGTCCCAGCCGCCCACGTCCGCGAAGGCGACTTCGAGGCCGACGCCCGCTTTAATCATCTGCGCGATTTGCAGCAGCGAGTTGCCGAAAGGCGTGCGTGGGTACTGCGCGCCGTTCTCCGGCCTGTACTGCGCAGGGTTGACCCTCTTCAAAAAGTTGACCGCCTCAAAAGTCTCGCGCCCCGTCCCGCCGAGCACGTCTTTGACGCTCTCGTCGTAGATGGCCTCGAAGCCGCCCTGCACGTTCTGCGAGTATGTGCCCGCGCGAATCGAGAAGTCCGCGAGGTTCGAGATGGCGACCGCGGGCGCTGGCCCATAAAGCGCGCGCGGCATGTTCTGCGTCAGCGAGACGGCGCGAAACGGCGACTGCTTAGCGTCGGGTTTGGTTTGAAGATAACGATTGAGCCAGCCGTCCGGCGTCCCCTTCCTTCCAGGCGTGGCGGACTCCATGTAGTCCTGCGCGTCGAAGTGCGAGCGCGTGGAATCCGGCGACCCCGCGGCGTGAACGATTGCCAGCCGCTTCGCATCCCACAAGGGCTTAAACTGTGCCAGCGACGGGTGGAGGCCGAAGAAGCCGTCCAAATCAATCGCCGCCTCGCCAGCGCCCGCGCCCTTCGGCCGCGCAATCTGTAGCGTCGGCCGCAGACTGTAATAAGCGCTCTCGCCGTGTGGCACGACCATGTTCAGCCCGTCCACCGCGCCCCGCTGAAAGATCGCGATTAAAACTTTACGACGCCCGCCGCCACCGACTCCCTGCGCCAGCGCCGCCCGCCGCAAAAACGACGGCACCACCTGCATCGCGCCCATACTCGCCAACGCCACGCCGCTTGATTTGATAAAGAATCTTCTGTTCATTTTCAAGTAATCAGTAGTCAGTAATCAGTAGTCAGTAAAAGCAAGTTGTCTTTGCTGATTACTGATTACTGACTACTCCTTTCTCACTGTCTTTGAAACTCCGGCGAGCCCAGAATCAGGCCGACGACTTTGACGAGTTCCGGGTTGCTGACTTTGGAAAGGTCCGCTGCGGCAGCACGGGCCTGTCGCCCGCGTCGTCTTCCGCCGGGGCCGTCCGCCGCGGGCATACTGCCATCGTCTGCCGCCTGTGTCTGAGGCGGCGTTGCCGGGAGCGGCTCGTTCAGTTGCTTGAGAAGCGTCGCCTTCGTCTTCGGTGAAACGTCGCCCTGCACGATTACTTCGAGGAAGCGATCCGTCACGCGCTCAAGATTTGCGCCCGCGGCTTTCGCGTCACCGCCGAAGCGTGCGAGGTCAACGCTCGTGCCGGGAATGCGGTTGCTGGCGAGCGCAAGGCCGAAGTTCAGACGTTCGAGTAGAGCGCCCGTGTTGACCCAGTTGGCGGCCGCGTCCGCGTAGCCCGTCGGCGCTTGATACATGTAGAGCGGCTCGCCCATGCGCGCAATCCACTGGTGAAGCCCTGGGCCGCCGTTCGTCTCACCGCCGAGCGCGCGAATCGAGCTGACGGCCAGCTCGAACGGCGTCTTGATCTTCGCGCGGTAACTCTCGGCCGAGTTGAACTCGGGCGAGGTCGAAAAGAGCGCGCAAGGTCTCGCGTATGTCGCCGCTGCTCTTTGTGAAAGCTGCCGCAGCACGATTGACGAGCGCAGGGCTCGGGTTGTCGGAGACGAAACGGCGGGCCAATTTCGTCGAGATGAACTTCGCCGTCGAAGGATGCCGGGCCAGAATCTCCAGCACCATCAGGCCGTCTTTCACGCCGCCGCCCGCCGGGATTTTTTGGCCCAGCACAATCTTTTCGCCGTCGTCGTGCAGGCGGGGGTTGAAGTAGAACTGTCCGGCCCGGTCGTCCGTTTCGCCGAGCGCGGCGCGGCGGTAGCCTCGCGGGGACTGTATAGTCCAGCCCGTGAAGCAGCGCGCGACCTCCTGCACGTCCCGCTGCGTGTAGCCGCCGTCCACGCCGAGCGTGTGCAGTTCCATCAACTCGCGCGCGTAGTTCTCGTTGATGCCGCGACGGCGTCGCTGTTGTTGCTGCTGCTCAGGGCGCGGCATCTCATTCTCCTGCTGGTTGCGTCGCGCGCCGCGGCCCATCATCAGACCGAACAATCCGCCGCCGCGGTTCTGCCGCCGCGCAAGGCGGCCCGCGCCCGCGTTCGGGCTCACGCTCTGAAAGTTGTCCAGGTAGAAAAGCATCGCGGGGCTTTCGGCAGTCGCCTTCAAGAGGTCGTAGAACTTGCCGAAAGTGTGCGGGCGAATCGTGTCGCGGTCGTAAGAGATGAGCAGCCAGCGGTCCGCGCCCTTGCCCGCGAAGACGTTGAAGTGGTTCGTCCAGAAATCCACCAGCACTTCCTGCAACTGCCGCTCGCTGTAAACGGCGCGAAGAATGCGTGACGCCTGCAACTCCGCGGTCAGTTGTTGCGGCGGCCGCATGCCGTTCTTCAACAGGTAATCGCGCAGCGCGCGGCGGGCCTCCGTGTTGCGCGGGCGCGCGGCTCTTGCCTCGCCTTCCGGTTTCGTCATCTCTTGCGCGTTCTCTTCCGCCGCGGGAGCGTTCTCCATCGCGGCCTGTGCACGCTTGCGCGCTTCGATGACGGGCGCGAGTTCCGGCGGGACTTCGCCGCTCCGCTCAAGCCTGCGCAGGAGCGCGCCCGGCTGCGGGTATTTTGCGAAAAGCTCCGGCGTGGAAAGCTGAAGAGCCGGAAGGTTCTTCACCTTCGCCTCGGCCACTTCGTCATTAATCTTCTCCGGGTAAAGCTGCTGCTCTACGTAGCGCTCGATTCCCAACGCGCGCACGCGCTCCACGTCGCCGGGGCGCGCGCCGAAGCCCAGACGATTGAGCACGTGCAGAGTGCGCTGCTCATCAGACAAACGTTGCGCCTTCCGCGTCTCGTCGATGTTCGTCGTGAAAGCCGGCGCGCCTGTCAGAAGCGTCAAGACGCAGATAAGCGCCATCGCGCGACGGGCAATATTTGAGAGTCTGCTCCGTGAACTCGTCCTAAAAATTCTCATAATTTCCGTTTTTGGCTCAGAATTAATTATTGACGGGATACACGCATCCCTGCTGACGTAGATTTAGACGCGCGGGGAGTGCGTAGGGACGAAAAAATTTGAGATTTCAGATTTGAAATTTCAAATCATCTGACGGGTTTTGGGAAGCTGACGGGGCTGCGGTTCCCTTGTTTGTCCACGGCGCGGACGCCGAAGAAGTAGTTGTCCTTGGACATGCCTTTCATCGTGTAGCTCGTCACGCGACCTACGGCGCGCGAGTTCATCCAAAGGGGCGAGGTGGTGTCGCGCCAGACTATCTCGTAGCCGGCGAGGTCCGGCTCCGCGTTCGCGTCCCACTTCAAGTCCGTGTCGTTGGTCAGGCGCGTCGTCACGATGCCCACGTTTTTGGGACGCGCCGGGGCGAGCGCGAGCGCGGCCAGGTTGGCGGCGTTGACGCGCGCGACCCGTGCGACGTAGGCATAGTCAACAAACTCGGGCAGGTCGCCGTACTGCACGCCGTCCTCCACCCTCACGTTCTGGTGCTGGTGCTTGTACTCCTCGTTCGGCTCCGTGAAGCGCACGGCCGCGTAGCCGCGTTCGAGGAACGGGATGTGGTCGCCGCCGCGCAGATAGCGGTCGCGCCTGTAGACCATCATCACGCGCGTGCCGTTGACGTAGCGCTCGCCCGTCTCCTTGACGAAGCGCGCGAGCTGGCGCGGGGCCGAATCGTTCTCGCCGCCGACGCCGCGGCGCACGCTCGCCTCTTCGGCGGTCTCACTCGACGGCACGCCTTCGGAGAAGACGCGCAGGGTCGCGCGATCGCGCACGCCGTTCCCGCCGAGCGTATTCCCGACGATGTCGTTGGTGAACATCGCCTCTATGTCCAGGTTCTTCTCCTTGGCCTGCTCGGCGAAATAGTTGGAGCCGACGAGTCCCTGCTCCTCGCCAGCGACGGCCATGAAAATTATTGTTGCGTCGAACTCATACTTAGCCATGACGCGCGCCGTCTCCAGGACGGCGGCCGTGCCCGAGGCGTCGTCGTTCGCGCCGGGCGCGTCACACTCCGCGTCGGTCGGGCTCGTGCACATGGAGTCGTAGTGGCCGCTGACAACGTAGAGGCGGTTGGCGGCGGCTGCCTGCGTGCCGCGCAGGGTCGCGACGACGTTGGTGACGATTGTGGGCCGCGCGATGCGCGGGTACTTGCCGGGCTGCTGCTCGAAGCTCTGTTTCTCGACGGTCATGCGGCCGCCCGCGCTTCCGCTGATCTTTTGAAACTCCGCGTAGAGCCAGTCGCGCGCCGCGCCGATGCCGCGCGAGGAATTGTCCTGCGCCGAGAGCGTGTTCCGCGTCCCGAAGGAGACGAGCTTGCGAATAGTGTTCTCGACGTTGCGCGCGTTGATCTCCGAGACGATGCGCGCGATTGTTGGGTTGCGCCGCGCGCCCGGCGTAACTTGTGTCTCGCGCCTGCGCTGCGCCTGCGAAGTAGTTGGAGCGAGCGCGCAGAGACTGAGGAGCAGAGTCAGCGACGTGAACGAGTTTATAAACGAGCGGACGGCGGCGCGGAAATTTTTCCTGATTTTCATCTTGGCTCCGTTTTCGATTGCCTGAAGCGGTGTGTCCTGGAACGGCGCTAAAGTAACGCGAAGTGGATTGAGGAAGCAACGCTCGTGAGGGCGACTTGATTGCGCATTAAACTTCAGCGCCTCCAGCGTCTTTGCGTGAGGAGAAGCAGTTTCACGCAAAGGCGCAAAGGCGCTAAGAGTTAAATCTTTGTTCTAATCCGCAATCAGTAGAAGCGGTAGGCGCGTCCCTTCCAGACGACGATGAGTTCGCCGCCGATCTGTTCCGTGATGGTGCGCAGGCCGGGCTCGTCCGCGACGAGCGTGCGGTATTGCTCTGAGCCGCGGTGGACGTCCGTCGTCGGGCGTGAAGGGTTGTAGGCGGTGTCCACCCAGGCGCTGCCCCGTCTCTGGAAAGTGCGGCCGCCGGCTTTGAGCTTCCCGGCCGAGCGCTCGTTCCGCGCGGGCTCGTCGGCGGGAGGAGCGTTTTTGCGCGCGACGGAAGCTTTGGCGCGAGTCGAGGACGCCGGAGCGCCCCCAGCAGCTTGTCCTACCTCGCCGCGCCCTCTGTTGGGCTGCGCTTCGGTCACGACCACGCCGTCGGTGGTAACGTTGTTGCTGTCGTCCTTCCCTTCTGCTTTCGCCCTTCTCTGGTCCTCGCTGTCCCGCGCACTCGATTTGTCCGCGGTGGACGGGGCCGCAAGGACAGGCTCCTGCGCCGGACGAGGAGGGGGCGGAGGGGCAGCAGCCACCTCCTCTTCCGCGCGTTTGCTGCCCGTCTGTGCTCTATCCTCGCGCGAGGCGGCTTTGGCTTCGTCCATGTCCGTCTGGGCCACAGGCTGTTGGGGCTGAGTTGCCTGTCCAGCCGGAGAGCCAGCCTTGTCTGCCGGCGCTTTCTCGGCCAGTAGAGGAGTCGGGGTGGCGGCGGGCGTAGGCAGTTGCGGTCCGGTCGGCTCGTTATAGACAGTAGTTGCGTCCGTGTTGCCGGCGGCGTGATTCTCGCCACTCTGCGCGCTCGTCGTGGGTTGCACGGCCGAGGTCGTGTTCGCCGCGGCTGACGAACCGGCATTAGGCGCGGCCTGTTCGCGGCGCGCGACCTGTGAGGAGTCTTTATTCGCGCGCAGGGCGACGAGGGCAACGATGACGACGGCGAAGAGCGCAAGTGCAGGGACCGCGTAACGCAGAACCGGCGGGGAAAAGATCGCCGCCAGCCGCTCGCGCCAAGACTTTGACGGCGCGGCCGTCACCGCCGCGGCCGCGCGCGCCCTCCCTTCATCGGCCACACTAGCCGCGAGCGTTAATTTCGTCACGAGCTTTCGGCACGAGTCACAGTCGGCCAGGTGAGCGAAGTAGCGCGAGCGCGCAGCCTCAGGCAATGCGCCCTCCGCGTAGGCGTTCATTTCGTCAGCGTCCATGTGCGCGCCCGCGTTCGTAGCGGCACGCACGCCTCCGCCGCCGGGCCGTGCGTGGCGACGTAAGAGACGATCCATTTCTGTGTTGTCAGGACGCTTCATCGAATTCAAAGGCCCGCGCACTTTAGATTGTTGCTGCGGCCGACTAAAGAACGCTCCGAACCTCTTTCGCTTGCGGCCACAGCCGTTTTTTGAGCACGCTTTTCGTCAAACTTATTCATCCAGGCCCGCCTGCCGCTCACTCTTCACCTGCTCGCTCGTGAGCATCAATTCAAGATCGCTGTCGAGGCGTAGCGCGGCCTCGGAAAGCGACCGCGCCGTCTCGACTTTCGTCCAGCCGTGCTCCTTCATCAAAATCGTTTCGACGCGCTCGCGCACTTCCCCGTGGATGCGCGTCAGGCGGCGGCTCGCGGTGGCCTCGTGCACGCCGAGCACCGCGCCCGCCTCGCGCAGCCGCAGCCCGTCGAAATAGTACAGCTTGACGAGCAGCCTGTCCTCAGGGGGCAACTCGCCCAAAACTTTCGCGAGCGCGGCCTCCACGTCGCCCGCCGTCCTCTGCTCGCTGAGCGCGCTCTCGGGGTCTGGCGCGGACTGCGCGGCGCTGAAAGAGTCTTCGGCCTGATGGGACTCGCGCGCCAGGCGGTCGAAGTCCGTGTCCAATTCTGTCTGCACCAGCCGCGACGACTTGCGGTGCTGGTCAATTGCTAATTGGCCCACGACCGCGCGCAGCCAGCCGCCGAGCGAGCCGCGCCCGGAGTAGTACGCTATCTTCCCCGAGGGCCGTCCATCCTCGCGCACGCGCAGCCCGTGCAACTCCGCCCAGATGGATTGTGCCAAATCCTCCGCCGCCTCTTCGTTCGAGCTGGCACTGCGCGCGGCCGAGCGCACCGTCACGCCGAACTGCGCGACCAGGTCACTCCAAGCCTGCTGGTCGCCGCGCTCGCAAGCAACTATCAGACACAAGTCGTCCGCGTGAAGCGCGTCTATGAACTCGTTGACGGCGTCGGCCGAAGCGTTCGCGTCGTGCGCGAGCAGATACTTGTCCAGCGCCGCACGCACGCGCGTTGCGAGTGCCTCAACTTCGAGCGAGCGTGCGTCGGCCGCGCGCGCGAGCAGCCGCGCCGCGCCTTCGTTGACGAGTCTCTGCGTTTGTGCGTTTGTCTGACTCACGGGGGCTTTGTCTGTCCTGAAACGCGCTCGACCTGCCTATGCTAACACGAACTTCGCTCTTTCGCGTCCGACATGTGTGGCTTCGGAAGTCGGACGAAACGGTTGACTGGTCTTGCGCAACCCCTGCACTTTCGGCGCGGCCGCTTTGACAGCCCGCGCACGTTGAGATAAATTTTGATGACGAAAAGCGAGAGCCAAACAATCGAGTGTTGACGGAACGAGCGCGCAGGCTCCTCCCCCCAATTAACTGTTGACAAAGAGCGGTTTCTCAAGTATTTGAATGACAACCCGTTCTCCGTATCAGACATCCTATTCGAGCCCTTCCGTGAAGGGTCGTTAATCTCTGGAGGATTCTTCATTATGCGCCGCAAACACTTTTTCATCTCTTTCGTCGCAGCCGTCATGCTGCTGTTGGGCAGCCTGTCCGCCTTCGCGCAGACGGGGCAACTGGCCGGCGAAGTCGTCCTGCAACAGGCCGACGGGACCACGGTTCCGGTCGCCGGGGCGGCCGTTGACGTTTACCGCATGGACGTAGGCGGTAAGTACGAAACCAAAACCGACAAGAAGGGTAAGTTCATCTTTGCAGGGCTTCCTTACGTTGGCACATATACCATCGCGGCCAGTGCCCCTAACACCAGACCGGGCGCTCTCGGCGATGTAAAGGCCGGGCGCGATGGCGTCTACAGGGTCATCCTTAGCCCCGGAGATGGTAAGCGCCTGACCGAAGCGGAGGCGAAAACTCTGGTCAGCGGTGGGTCCAGTAGTTCCGGTGGCGGCGGCGGTGGCGGCGGCGGCGAAAGTAAAGAGGACCGCGAGAAGCGCGAAGAGATGTTGCGCAAGAACGCCGAGATCGAGGCGGGCAACAAGAAGATTGAAGAAGCTAACACAATCATCACGCGCACCTTCAAGACCGGCAACGAAGCGCTCAACGCCAAGAACTACGACGTGGCGATCACCGAATACACCACGGGCATCAACGCCGACCCGACCCATCCGGGAGCGCCTTCGCTCTTGACGAACAGGTCGGTCGCCTACAGGGCGCGCGGCGTGGATCGTTACAACGCCGCCGTGACCTCCAAGGACGACGCCGCGAAGACCTCCGGGCTGACGGCGGCGCAACAGGATTTCCGCGACGCTGCCGATTCGGCCGCGAAAGCCATCGAGCTTTACAAGACGCAGCCGGCGCCGACGGACCCCGCCGCCTTGAAGAGCTACGAAACTAATAAATATTTCGCTCTCGCCGCGCGCGCCGAAGCCATGCGGCTCCTGGTGTCTAAAGCCGACCCGGCGCAGGCGGATGCCGGACTGACCGCTTACCAGGAATATATAGCGGTCGAGACCGACGCCGCTAAGAAGGCGAAAGCGCAGGTTGACGTCGCGCAGATGCTTTTGGACGCGGGCTCGTCCGACAAGGCTTACGCGGAGTTTCAGAAAGTTCTGGCCGAGAATCCCGAGAGCGTTGACGCCCTTCTGGGCGCCGGCCTGGCGCTCTTCAGCACCGGGGACAAGACCAAGTATCAGGAGGCCGCAAACTTCCTACAACGTTTCGTGGACAAGGCTCCCGACACGCATAAGTTCAAGGCCGACGCCAAGGCCGTGCTCGATAACTTGAAGAGCCAGGAAAACATCAAGCCGCAGAAGACTACGACCACGACCGGCGGCCGTCGCCGCGGTTAAAGTCACAGTAATCCCTTTTCAATCAAGGCCATGCCGGGTGAAATCCTCCACCCGGCACGGCCTTTTTCACGTCAATCTGACCGCCGAATAATCATCTTGACACCCCGCCGGATTAAACTGTAATATGCTTTGTGCAACGATGTTTAGCATCGTTGCCTATGCTTTGTGTTTGTGCGGAAACTGCTCCTGTTCGCGAATCCGTCCGCGGTCAAACCCTTTGCGCTCCTACCCCTTTTGAAGCGTTTCTCTACTGGAACTTCTAAAGATGTCAGCCAAACTAGGCGAAATCCTTGTCCGCGAAAATCTCCTCAGCGCGCAGCAACTGCGCGAAGCGCTCGATTATCAGCGCAGCCACGGCGGCCGTCTCGGTTACAACCTGGTGAAGATGGGACTGGTTTCCGATGACATGATTACGGCTGTGCTCTCCCGCCAGTACGGAGTCCCTTCCGTCAACTTGGAACTCTTCGACATAGAGCCTTCCGTCATCCGCCTCATCCCGCAGGAAGTGGCACAGAAATACTCCGTCCTGCCGCTGTCGCGCGTCGGCGCGAGTCTGACGCTGGCGATGGTTGACCCCACCAACGTCTTCGCCATGGACGACATCAAGTTCATGACCGGCCTCAACATCGAGCCGGTCGTCGTCTCGGAGGCGAGCGTCCAGGAAGCTATCGCGAAGTACTACGGCTCTTCGCGCGAGATTGAGCTGTCGATGATGGGCGAGCCCGAAGTCGAAGTCGTGGGCCGGAACGGTAACGGGCATAACAACAGCATCCGGCACGAAGACCTCGTCTCGCTCGACAGCCTCGACTTCGACACAGAGGCCGCCGAAGGTCTCGAAGTCATTGAAGACAACGAGGAGATAGACCTCTCCACGCTCTCGCGCATGAGCGAGGACGCTCCCGTGGTGCGGCTCGTCAACGTCCTGATGGTTGACGCGCTCCGGCGCGGCGCTTCCGACATACACATCGAGCCTTATGAGAAAGAGCTGAGAATCCGCTTCCGCATTGACGGCGTGCTCTACGACGTGATGCACCCGCCGCTGAAGATGCGCGATGCCATGATCTCGCGCCTGAAGATCATGTCGAAGCTCGACATCTCCGAGAAGCGTTTGCCGCAGGACGGGCGCATCAAGATCAAGGTCAAGGTTGACTCGCGCTCGCGCGAGCTGGACTTCCGCGTCTCGACGCTGCCAACGCTCTTCGGCGAAAAAGTCGTGCTCCGCCTCCTGGACAAAGAGAATTTGATGCTCGACATGACGAAGCTCGGCTTCGAGCCCGAGTCGCTCGTCAAGTTCCAGCGCAACATCTCGCGCCCCTACGGCATGGTGCTCGTGACGGGTCCGACCGGGTCCGGCAAGACCAACACGCTCTACTCCGCGCTCCAGTCGCTGAACACGTCCGAGACCAACATCATGACGGCCGAGGACCCCGTTGAGTTCAACCTCATGGGCATCAACCAGGTTCAGATGAAGGAGCAGATCGGCCTCAACTTCGCGGCCGCGCTCCGCTCCTTCCTGCGCCAGGACCCGAACATCATCCTCGTCGGCGAAATCCGCGACTTCGAAACCGCCGAGATCGCCATCAAGGCGGCGCTGACGGGCCACCTCGTGCTCTCGACTCTTCACACGAACGACGCCCCTTCGACCATCTCGCGCCTGATGAACATGGGCATAGAGCCTTTCCTGGTCGCGACCTCCGTCAACCTCATACAAGCACAGCGCCTCATCCGCCGCATCTGCAAGGACTGCAAGACGGAGAGCCCCATGCCGCCCGAGGCGATGCTTGAGATAGGCTTCACGGCCGAGGAAGCCAAACAGATGAAGACTTACAAGGGACGTGGCTGCCAGACCTGCAACAACACTGGCTACAAGGGCCGCGTCGGTCTCTACGAAGTAATGGAAGTGACGGACGAGTTGCGCGAACTGATCCTGATCGGCGCCTCTGCGCTCGAACTGCGCAAGAAGGCGATTGACGACGGCATGATCACTCTGCGCGAGTCCGGCCTACACAAAATACGACACGGAATCACCACCATCGAAGAAGTCGTGCGGGAGACGGTGGCCTGACGAGGTGAAAGAATAATGTTACGCGCAGCCGCTCTATCTCTGTTAATCCTCGTTTCGGTAGTCGTCATGCTGCCCGCTGGCGACTCCTCCGCGCACCACACTAATCGTGCGCACGCGAGCCGCCGCACCAACATGGGTCGGCGTCACTCGCGCGCCTGGTGGCGTCGCTACCGCGCGCGCATGCGCCGCAAGCGCGCAGCCATGAGACGCCGGCAAGCCATCTTGCGCGTGCGCCGCGGCCAGAACCTGAACGCGGCGGCCGAGAGCCACAAGAAGACCGCGCTCTCCGAAAAGATTTCGACCGTCAGCATCCAGAGGGAAGCGGTCGGCGCTTCTAATCCCGCCCTCCCGAACGGCTGGACGCGTCGCGCTTCCGCCGGCGGGATGAGGTTCTTTCTGAGCGCCGATGGCCGAAGCGTTGCAGAGGCCACGTTCGCGCCCGTCAACGTTCAGGCTTCGGGCGAACTCGCGCTGACGGCCAAGGCCCAGCGCAAGATGCTCGGCGGAGTCTCCTTCTCTGAGTTGCGCCGCACGGTGATAGACAAGATGGTCGCCGCGGATGGCTGGGTCGTCAACGACATGCCGCGCGAGATCGGCGGACGCCCCGTCTTCGTCGTCATCGCGCGGACCAGTGAACAGTCCTGGGTCTTCTACTTCACCGAAGTCGAGGGCCGCATCTACAGTCTCGCCGCCAACTCGCCGTCGGAGTACGCCGCCCGCCTGGCGGACGAGTCCGCGCAGTTGATGGCCTCCTTCCACGCCGGCCGCCCGGCGACTGCCGGAGTTTCCCGCTAACAGGGCGCGGCCCCGCCGCGGGCCGCCGCCGCAAACCCAGACGGAGACCCAAGCATGCTCTACCGTGTTTTCGGAATGTTGTTCCTTCTGTTCGGCGGCTTCGGCGTACTCGGCCACCTGTTCGGGGGCAGCGCCCCGCAGGCTGGCGGGGGCGGGTTTGCTTCCGAGTACAACAACCTGATAACCGGCGCTGTCCTTCTTGCCGTCGGCTTGTACGTCTGCGTTAAAAGCTCCGGCAAGAAGGCGTGAGGCCCGCGCCCCGGCGAGCATTCATAAAATCCACAGGAGAACTTTCTTTATGGCGTTGAACGAATCCGTCCCGCAGATCACGCTCTCCGAGCTGCTGAAAAAGCTCGCCGAGTTTGGCGGCTCCGACCTGCACATCACGACCAACACACCGCCGCAGATTCGCGTTGACGGCCACCTGCGCCCGCTCGAAGGTTACAAGGTGCTGACCTCCGCAGACACCAAGCAGCTCGCCTATTCGGTCCTGACCGATGCGCAGAAGCATCGCTTCGAGGAGAACCTTGAACTGGACTTCTCGTTCGGCGTCAAAGGACTCTCGCGCTTCCGCGCCAACATCTTCAACCAGCGCGGCGCGGTCGGCGCGGTCTTCCGCGCGATCCCCTACGAGATTAAGCCGTTCGAGGCGCTCGGCCTGCCGCCCGTCGTCAAGCAACTCTGCGACAAGCCGCGCGGCCTGATCCTCGTGACGGGGCCGACCGGCTCCGGCAAGTCAACCACGCTCGCCGCGATGATTGACAAGATCAACAACGACCGCCACGACCACATCCTGACCATCGAAGACCCGATTGAGTTTTTGCACAACCACAAGAGCTGTCTAGTCAACCAGCGCGAGGTCAACGCCGACACGAAAGGCTTCGCCGAGGCGCTCCGCACAGCGCTGCGCCAGGACCCGGACGTGGTGCTCGTCGGCGAAATGCGCGACCTCGAAACCATAGAGTCCGCGCTGCGCATCGCCGAGACGGGCCACCTGACTTTCGCCACGCTGCACACCAACTCCGCTGCCTCGACCATCAACCGCATCATTGACGTGTTCCCGTCGGAGCAGCAGTCGCAGGTCCGCGCGCAGCTCTCGCTCGTCCTGGAAGGAATTTTGTGCCAGGCGCTTCTGCCGAAGGCCGAGGGCATCGGGCGTGCGATGGCGCTCGAAATCCTCGTCCCGAATACGGCCATACGCAACCTGATCCGCGAGGACAAGGTCCACCAGATTTACTCCATGATGCAGACCGGCCAGGACAAGTACGGGATGCAGACCTTCAACCAGGCGCTCGCCACGCTCTATCACAGGCGCCAGATTTCGTTGGACGTTGCGATGCAGCGTTCCTCCAACACGGACGAGCTGCGCGAGTTGATCGAGCGCGGCTCCGGCCTCAACACCGGCAACGGCGGCGGCGCGGCGCGCCCCGGCGCACACCCGAGCCCATACGCGCAGGCGCGTCCCATCGGCGTCCGCCCCGGCACGCGGTAATAGACTGAAAAGAGTGCCCGACACTTTTATGTTGAGACGACGAACAGCACGACCAGTTGAACCGGCGAACCGCGGGCGTGGCTTCAAGAGCTTCGCTTTCATGCTCGCCCTGCTCGTGTGCGCCTTCGTCCCCTCCTCTTACGCGCAGGAGGCCGGGCGGCGCTCGGCCCGCTCTCTCACGAGCGAAGACCTGCTCAACCGCCCTGCGGTTTACATTCCTCAGCCTGTCTCAAACTCAGGAGCGCTTTCATCCGGCGCTCATACGACGACGTTGGGCGCGACCCGTTACAGAGACCCTGCGGGGACTTTCACGCTCAGCTTTCCGAACGGCAACTGGCACGTCAACTCGAAGGCGGGCAGCGCCGGGAGCCTTTACCACCAGCGCTCTTTCCGGCGACTCGAAGCCGAGGGATATGCTTCGGCGACCGCCAGCGTTTACGTCCTGACGGAGCGCAACGGCATCCCCGTCGTAGACCCTTCGAGCCTGAGCGCGGAGGGCCAGCGCGATTTCGCGTCGGCACTGTCCGCACTTTTCTTGAGCAACAGCGCCTCGGTCGTTTCCGTCGCGCCCGTCTCCGCGGGCTCGCGTTCGGGGCAACTGCGAATCGTCGCCGACCAGATTATCGCGCGCCGTGTCGCCGTGCGCGCCTCCATCAGCGTCTCCGAGCGGGAGGGGCGACTGTTCGTCGTCGTCTGCCGCGCTTCCCCGGAGACTTTCGACGCCTATCTGCGTGAGTTTGAAATAATCACCAATTCACTAGCCTCTTCGGCCGCGCGCTCCTCTTAAAGGCGCGGACCGTCGAACAGGAGTTTTCAAGGACCATGCCCACATACGTCTTCAAAGGCCGCAACCGTCTCAACGAGATCGTCGTCGGCGAGCGCGTCGCGGAGAACCGCGAGGCGCTGCGCCAAGTCTTGCGCCGCGAGCAGGTCACGCTCACGTCCGTCAAAGAGAAAGGGCGCGAGATCGGCATCCCCAAAATTGGCGGGACGAAGAAGGTCAAGGCCAAAGACCTGGCTATCTTCACGCGCCAGTTTTCGGTGATGATTGACGCGGGCCTGCCCCTGGTGCAGTGCCTGGACATTCTGTCGCAGCAGCAACAGAACAAATATTTCCAGCGGACCTTGCAGCAGGTGCGGCAGGACGTTGAAGAGGGCTCGACGCTGGCGGCGGCGATGGCGCGCCACCCGAAGGTCTTCGACCAGCTCTACACGAACATGGTTGAGGCGGGCGAGACCGGCGGTATTCTGGACCTGATTCTACAGCGCCTCTCGACCTTCATCGAGAAGATCGTCAAGCTGAAGAAAGACATCATCTCGGCGATGATTTACCCGACGGCGGTCGTGCTGCTGGCAATCGGCGCGATAGCTGTCATCATGGTGGTCGTCATCCCGCAGTTCCAGGCGATCTTCGCAGGGCTGCTCGGCCCCGGCGAGAAGTTGCCGTACCCGACGCGCATCGTCGTCGGCATCAGCGATTTCCTCGCCGGCTGGGGCGGACTCGTCATCCTGGCCTCCATCATCGGGATCGTGCTGCTGATCCGCTTTTACTATAAGACTCCGGGCGGGCGACAGAAGATAGACGGCATCATGCTGAAGTTGCCTATCTTCGGCAGCATCCTGCGCAAGATCGCCGTGGCGCGCTTCTCGCGTACGCTCGGGACGCTGCTCTCTTCGGGCGTGCCGATTCTGCAATCGCTGGACATCACGGCGCGCACGGCCGGGAACGTCATCGTCGAGCAGGCGATTATGAAGGTGCGCGCCGGGGTCGAGCGCGGCGAGAATTTCGTTGACCCGCTCCAGGCCACGGAGGTTTTCCCGCACATGGTCGCGCAGATGGTCGGCATCGGCGAGCAGACCGGCGCGCTCGACGCGATGCTCTCCAAGATCGCTGACTTCTACGAGCAGGAAGTTGACTCAGCCATCGCCAACCTGCTCACGCTGATCGAGCCCGTCCTCATAGGCTTCCTCGGCGTCACCATCGGCTCCATCGTCATCGCCATGTATCTCCCGCTCTTCACCCTCATCGGGAAGCTGTCGCAGGGGCACTGAACCTGACGAGGAACCATATGTGTGTGGAAGGAAAATAATTAGCGTCCCCAGAGAATAATTACCGTCTCTGGGCAAAGTTAGCGTTCTTGAAACAAGCCCAGGCCGTTATAACGGCCTGGGCTTGTTTCATAGCCCTGAGCGGCTGATCGGACCTAAAATCCTTTAAAAATAGACAATTTTTCCTCCCGGAAATTGTTTGACAATCGAACAGTTCTGAGATATTCTGTTAGATATTTGAACAAGCCTAAGGAAGCTATTATGACATTACCAAAAAGCCAACTAGACCAAAAGCTTGGAAAATGGTGTCAGCACAAGCTAGCGCCGCAACTCCGCAGAAAAGTACTGGATCCGCAGAAAACTGGTGGGACCGTTTTCGATATCCAGCCAGCGGTTTCATCCCAGTAAGTGGTTCAGATCTTGGTTGAGGAGAAGAGAATTAAAGGAATAAGCTTGTGCGGTTTCACTCCATAATAGCAACGACATATATCTGTCTGGGGGCAACAGTCTATGAATTCAAAAAATAATCGAAGACATGTTTTTATCAGTCATCACCACGCCGATGACTCGGAAGTCGACAAGCTAAGATCTCTTTTGTCGCGGAATGGCTATGACATTCGCAATAGCTCAATTAGAGCAAAACCTGCTAACCAAGAGCGGTTAGATAAAGGATTAGTGAGGCCAGAAGTAATTCGAAGATTGCTTCGCCGGAAAATCTCTTGGGCTGGGACAACTCTAGTGCTAATAGGAAAAGACACCCATTCTAGGGAGTGGGTGAATTGGGAAATCGAGCAAGCTCATAAACAAGGCAAGAGAATAGTAGGAGTTTATGTGCGGGGAGGTACAGAGGCGATATACCCGCACCTCTTGAAAAGTATGCCTCGGCGATCGTGGGTTGGAGTCCACATGCATAATGGATGCAATAGATGGGACAGAAAATCCATTTGAGAATCCAGACAGTTCTCCAAGACAGCCATCCCATGCTCCGGTAACCGTGACGTGTTAGCAGATGAGTAAGCTTTATATGTATGTAGTAGACCGTGACTTCGGGTTCGCCCCCAACCCTTTTCACGGTTACTGCACCTTGGCAACCTGTAAACCTTTAATACGAAGAAAAGCAGAGGTGGGAGACTGGGTTATTGGTATGGGTGGCTCTCGGTTGAAGGCTACAGGGCGTTGCATCTTCGCCATGTGTATTACTGAAAAGCTCACCTTCAATGATTATTGGTCCGATTCTGCGTTTCTTGATAAAAAGCCAGTCAGAAACGGAAGCCACAAGATGATGGTGGGAGATAATATCTATCACTTCGACACGACGACTAATGAATGGCACCAAGCGGACTCACATCATAGCCACGCCGACGGCAGTATTAACCGGGAAAATCTGGCCAGAGACACAAGGGCAGATAACGTGCTAATTTCCCGCCATTTTTTCTATTTCGGGAGCCAAGCCCCAGCCGTGCCGAGTAATTTACTGGACGCCATTGGGTACAAAAATCGAAGAACCCACTGGGAATTCAAAGACACGGATGCCGCTGGTTTGATCAAGTGGCTACATAGTTCATTTCCGAGTTTCTTGAACCAAGTGGTTAGTGATCCTTTTGATTTTGATAAGAGTCAAAAGCGTTATTCAGCGGGTAACAACAAAATCACATAGATCGCTTTTTCTGATTTAACTCCCTGTTCCATCTTTAGAATTATTAATGTCTATGAGGATGTACGAGATGCTCTCGCCGGTGGCGGCTCCCCCATAAGGCGTGCAAACTCCTCATCAGGGATGTGACCGAGAAATGGCGAATAGTCCTCATGCGCAATCATGTATGCGGGCTTCGGATTCGGAACGCTGAAGGCAGGTTCACCTATTCCTGTCTCTGAGGCAACCAACCCACTGTAAGCACTAAAACAAGTCGCCGCCACGTGCGAAGCATTGCCCCGATGGAACAGGGAGTACGATAAAATCCCGACCCGGCGGCGCATATGTCGCAGTAGAAGGTCAGTGGGCTCGATGTCGTCGAACTGCATAGCAATGAACGCCGGGCGTTTCCCGGAAAACTGCTTCGTAGCCTTTTTCATCGCTTCAAGCACTGGGTATGAGGTGTCGTCCTCGCGTTGGCTGCGCACGACTACAAGACAGACTCCGTCCGGCGTCATCGCGCCAGAGGCGTGACAGTTGTCACCGTACAACTCGCGGCAGACTTTGTAGAACTCTTGCGGTCCCAAAAACAAAGCTTGCTCCAGCCTCGGATCATACCCTTCACGAGTGATTACGAAGAAATCCCCCTCGACCCGCGTGAGCGCGTGTTCCCTTAGGAGTCTCTTTGCCGCCTCACGTAACTCGTTTTGCCGCCGCTTCTCTGCTGGCAATCTATCATTCAGAGTGACGAGCAGTATCTCCTTAACGCCAGATGAGACGCGGACCACTATTAAGTCGCTGAGCGCTTCAATGAAGCGGTAAAAGTCTTTGCGGCGTATCTTTCTTCCCGCGTCACACGACAGGCTCTTACACTCCACCTCCCCGTGCGCATTCCCCTTCCAGAATCGGAAGTCAAACTGCGCGAGGCCCTCCGTGTCGGAGAATTCCACTTCGTACCCGGCGTTAAACAGACGCCGCGCGACCCCCATCTCGAGGTATAGAGGTGCAAATCCGACATCCGACTTCAAGGCGTCTCGGATACGTCCCTCCAAAACATTGCGGCCGTAAGGTGATAGGCGGCGATGCACTTCTACAAACGTCTGGGCGAAATAGAGCGCGCTTAGCGATTCAATGGTTAAGTGGTCGGGAACCAAGTTGCCGTACGCTTCGCGCACAATCATCTGATCGGAGAGCGCAAGCTCTAACCAGTGATAGTCTGCAACAATCTTCGCCTGGAACGGCGAACTCATAGCGTCCTGACCGAGTTGCACGGCACGTTTCTTCCACCGATCAGCATCCGCCAGCTCAAGGAATAGCGGGAGACATAGCCCCAAACTACCAAAGTCCGTCTTGAACTCAATAAGCATCTCGACTCACTTCAGTAAATGTGGGAAAGGAGTCTTAAGGATACTGAACAACTGCCGAATCGCGGTGAGTTAGCTATCAATGTCCACTCCCAACATAGGCACGAATAGAGTCTTAGCTATTTAATTAGTTAGGCTTACAGCGTTGAATCGCTATGATCCTCCCCTGCCTCGACAGGAGCACCTCTATCACTGTTGCGGAGCAGACCTCGTAGTATAAGCGTTACTGCTTGCTCAACATGCACAGTTGTTGCCAAGGTCGCATTCTCTTCAGCATTGAGCCCATTGTTAAGACCTTCTGATGTGAAGCTTGTGAAGTCACCACGGCCAGGCCATGTTGGTCTCGGCGTCAATCCTGGTTGAGCAAGACCAAGGGCCTCTGCGATGTCGCGAGCGCACCCACCGAACCCACCAAGCAGAAATAAGGGCTGACCGGCATGGAGGGACGCAAGTGTTTCCTCTGCAACCCCGGGCATTCTGCCCTTGAATCCTTCGACCTTGCCTCCGAGAACGATGCGCGCATTGCTTATCTGGGTTATCACGCGCCGCATTGCAGTCAGGCCGTCCGCCCACTCGTCTTCGGTAGCCAATCTCGGTGTTAATTGTTGACGGTCACTCAGGAGGCATTACTTTACCATCTATGGTTAGGTAAACTAGCTCAGCCACGCCACTCAAGGCATCAGATAGATGCTTTACCTCTTCAGGAGAAAGACTGATATGGACCGGCCAAGCGAGGAAGTTTCTGACGCCGACCCGCTCGTCGCCGAGGTCAGCATCACGACGGTAGCGCGCAATCAGTTCGAATAACAATTCGGTGAAACCTTCGGGACGAAGATCCCCGCCATACACCAGACGCGCTCCCATAGCCAGCATGTAACGAGCAACCTCGGCCATGGCGTCATGTAGGTGCTCCTCAGATAGCCCGAGGACAGCCATATCAGGGCTCTCGGAGATAGAGATCGCAATAGAGTGCTGGCTTAACGGCTCTTGATAGCTCATAAAGTAGTCTCCGCCAACCATTCGGTCATGCTCCGCAGCCGGACTGTCGGCGCGATTTCCTCGAACAATCGCTGCTCCTCAGCACCGATTGGCGGATCAGGATAGACCAATGTCGCCTCCCCTGGCTTCGGCAGGCCCGCGAGCGAGATAAGCTCTGGGGGGCGAGGAAGGAAAACGACATCGCGGGCCGTCGGCTTGGCTAACTCAACCCGGCATCGCCATCGGAAATCCTTAAGGACCTCATCGAGAAGGCGGCTGACGATATAGTCGATTCGGTCGGCTGTAGCTGGGTCCATCCGCACGACTGGCACATTGCCCATGTAGGGAAAGCTGCGTTCGTCAAGGTCACTGATGCAGTTCGCCACTACTAGCGGTGCATTGCACCTCTTAGCCTCTATAATCTCGCGGCGGCACCATTCGCGCGAGGAGTATGAGTCCGTGTGGATTGCAACGACTGCGCTCACTTTAACCATCTGTAGGATGACCTTGTTGAAGCGCAGGCCGGCAGGAATATCGTGCACGTCAAAAAAGCTGGCCAGACTATCCCCTTCTCCTTGGTGGAGGCGATCGCGAATTAGCTTCGCGATGCGCTCGCCATGAGTATCATGCTTTGAGTGGCTGAGGAATAGCTGCACCTTGAGCAGGTACTGCGCGACGCCCCTTCTTCCTCCATTGGGTGCTTGAGCCGCTCAAGGTATGAACGCAGCTTCGACAAAATTGGTATGTGAGATCGGCAATTAGTTTGCGCTCGCGCTCCTCTCGTTCAACACCAACCCATTTATCCCAGCGCACTGCCTGCTCTGTCATGCCAAGCCTCATGGCCGAACCATCAATAGCGACCGGGAAGATTCGGGTGCCTAAGCCCGCAGCATCGGTGCTCTCCGTCAGCTCTCGACCCCATTCCACCATGCCGGATCCGCCGCCCATCGTTCGTCAATCAGCAGAACGATCGCGGATGTCTCGGCTTCGGCGAAGTCGATGCCGATCGGCACATTCGAGCCAGGTGCGGGCTCGAAGCGATATATAACGCTGAGACCTGTCCCGCCAGCAACATTCTCGTAAAGCTCCCGGCGATAATGGTCGTACAGTGCCTTTGCTATGATGTGACCATCCGCGAATTCAGGATGCCAGGCTACGTAGATGACTAGAAAAGGTCGGGTAGAGAAAGTCATGATAATGTTAACCGTTTCGAAGTCGGCGTTCGCGCGTGTTGACGATCAGCATTATCGCGGGAATTAGTCTGCTCAATATATTGACTACATGTATGTGCGCCAGAGGCAAGTCCCGGCCATGTCAACCTTAAGGCGTAGCCGGACTTAATGTTGTTGAATAGCCGACCACCGCACAAGAAAGCGTTATCACTGATTGTGCTGAGGTCGAAAGTGGTGCTGGCCGTCACCTCCAAGAGTTCCAAATTCTACGCCCTGCTTCAAACCTTTAGATGCTCTGGATTATCCGTGGTAGGAAATGTACCAAATGCCATTAATATGTTGAAGTCTACACTCTTTATAGAGAAAAATAATATGCTGTTCTATCTGCGTTCCAGAATATATTGCTGATAATCGTGGAGATAGAAGTTACCGAAGGGGTTATGATAATCTCGCAATAACTTTGCTGGGTGCTTTACCAGTTCGGCCTTCACGGAGATAGATAAATGCTGATTCACCTGATGCCTCGCACGCAAACGGTTGTACAATCACTAGAGACACATCCGGATTTAATATGCCACTAATCCTACACCTCTCAGATATCCACTTGGGTCATGCAAGAGAAGATTCAGTCTTCGATGACTACAAGAGTGGAATTGTGCCCCTAATAGAGAGGACCACACGGCATAAATTGCTCTCAAATACTTTGCGTGAATTAGGCCAATCGCTTCAGCGCGATGGTAAGACGTTAGACGCTATAGTAGTAACTGGTGATCTTACAGTTGCCAACGATGAAGCGGGATTCGAAAGCTTTTACAGAGTTGCTCAGCCAGCTTGGAGTGGTTTGTCCAGCACCAGAGAAGATTGTGGTTACACCAGGGAATCACGACGTGACTTGGAAAACACCTCCATCAAGCAAGGAGCGGTATACAAACTTCTTACGTTATATTCGCTCTAGAGGATACGTCACGCCCATGTTAGATGGGGTTGATATTACAGAGAGTAAGCAGGTACAAGAACCACCTAAACATTACTTACTCAGCCCTAACAGCGATTTACTCATTCTCCCGATAAATTCTTCGAACTACTGCGGAAGCGTTCAGCCGCTTTACGCAGATGCCTGATGAAGATTGGGAGAAAATTCCTTCTTTATTAAAAGGTGCGGATGAAGAGAAGATACGAGCGCAACTAGAGAAGTTTAGACTTCATGATGTCGCAAGAATCTCGCATGCACAGTTAACGTCCCTCAGAAGCCTTTTGCTCGATATTGAATCACAGGTGGTGGCAGCAGGTCGCGATCCGGCCCAAATCATTCGTATAGCTATTCTTCATCATCATCTGTCGCCTGTATCAACGTCTGAAGAGTTCAAGTCATTTGAGTCGATTACTAACTTAGGGTTGCTGCGTGCATTCCTAAATGACAACGGCATCCATGTCGTTCCCATGGGCATAAGCATACTGGCTATATTTACTGGGACTATATTTATGATTATTCCAGTCAAAGGACTGGAATGGGGCACCGTGTTCTAGTTATATCAGGCTCAACCATCGGTGGTAATGACTACCGTGAAGAAGAGGTCTGCCGCCTCATAGATATTCAGCCTCGAGAATATACCCCCTCACTTTCTGTCGCGAGGATCCCTAATGTGCCTCCGGGGACAAAGCTTAAACCGCTAAACTTCCGCATCTTTAATCTATGGTATCAAGATAATGAACTGGTTAAGTCTGAGGCTCACATGAAAGCCATAGTAGGAGACACCTTTTCTAAAGTTTATGCCAGAGTTTTAAATATTTTTGAAGGGAAACGTCCTTACGATGAGGTAGAAAATATCTCATGCACCATAACAGATGCAACGACAGCTTTGACACTTCCAACCACATACCCAGAAATTCCAGGTGTCAAAGACACAGACCGTCAAGATTGGCTCGATGACCTTGTCAGATGGTGGCAGCGGAAAGAAACAATACTTAGGCATAGACTACGCTTCACACACGGGAACCGTATTTTCGCTTATGAAGGTAATATCGATCAGTTTGAGCGGGTAGTAAATATGCTGAAGGATAAAGCAAACTCAGGGCGTGCAGTTATTGTTTTAGTAAACCCTCTAACGGACGAGATTGATGATAAGCATCAGAAGTTTCCGGCTTTTACTCTTGCTCAGTTCTTTGTGCACAGAAACAATGATGGAAATCTACTGCTCGATTGTATTGGTTACTTTCGCAAACAAGAAATCAAGTACTGGTGGGCTGTGAATGTAGTAGAGATAGCTAGACTGCAGAGAGAAATATTCAGACGAATTGAAGATTTTCATAGAGGTATTAGCTTAGGTAGTATAACAACTATCGCTGCTATTGCTTTTGCTGGGACTGCTCCTCCGAAGGTGGTGGTCCCAGCTATAGATCGTGCGTTTGACGAAGACCAAGATGCTTTATGGTCTATGACATACGCTCTATTTTCTCCTAACCTTAAAGAGCGGGACGAATTGCTAGGCCACTGGGATCATTTCCTAGATGATCTTATCCCAGCAGAGACTCCTGATCCTGATGGTGTTCCCGTTGCTGTGGACGGCATAAGGTTTGTCTTAGATTTAGCATGCCGTTTTGCAAAGCATCAGCATACCGCGTCCACGGAAATGTTAATGGAGGAACTTCAGCGTCTTTACGACCTCAACGAAAGATATGCCGAGGAAACTTTGATCGAAGAACCGGACATAGCGAGGCATGAGATTTGGCGCAAGGCAGTAATTGCTAGCGTAAGCAAGATAAAGACTGCTGTAGCTTCACTAAGGTTAGCACCGTGAAAACTAGCCATTTACGATAGCTGTTATTGGAAATACCTAATAATAAGCCATCCTCACAAGTAACGGGCAAAATAAGCAAAGAAGAATGGCTGACACTGTTATTGATATCGTAAGGAGATATTTCATTTGCTTTGCTCCTGCTCGAGTGTTTGCCGGCTAAACAAGGTAACTATAAGAGGTGAACTTTGTTCAGGTCACTCGACTTTGTGTTGAGTGATAGTTCATTAGGTTGCACAAGCCTCATCATTAAAAGGATTAGTTTGAGAGGTAAGTTAGCGGAAGGATATAGAAAGGCTGATGTTGAATGACAAATGATTATTTGAAGTAGAAATATCTTGCCCTACGTTTCTATAGTGCGCCAACATCTATTGCTTTTCTTACTGCCTGCATGGCACACTTTTGAGGTTAAGGTGAAAGACAATATGAACAACAATACGTTCAGAAAAGCAAATTCGCGCCGACGTGAAGACTGGTATTGTCACGATAGAAATCAAAACTGACTACGGGC
>CAVQEU010000010.1:0-70471 GCA_963711585.1 uncultured Acidobacteriota bacterium
ACAAATTTGGCTAAACACATTGAGCAGAACCTCAAAACGCTCTGCGGTGAGGAATTGTCGCGGATTAAGGTCAGCAACCTTCACTCATGGGCCGTTCGTTTCATGCGCCCGCACAGATATATTTTCGATATCGCCACCGACGAAGAGACGGCCGAGTGCTGGCGGCTGGCGGCACAAATATACCCGTCTGCCGAGTGGGATTTGCGTTTATAAGACAAGAATGGGATCGGATAATCCAGACACACGACATAAGGACAGAAAGACGATTACCTGCGCGTGTCGCGCGTCGGGCGCGGGAAGACGCTGTCACGTCCTGATAGAGCGCGGCTGTGGAAGATTTTCGAAGCGTACCGCGAAAACCTGAATGAACTGGGTGAGGCGAAGTGGCTCGACGTCATCAGAGACACGCGCCGTTTCATAACGAAGGCGAGCCCGATGCTTCCGTACCGCGCTGTGGTGGTGGATGAGGCGCAAGACCTGCACGCCGAAAAAGTCGGAAGCTGTACCCGCCATCTTGTTCCCCCTGGTCCTAATGATCTTTTCATCATAAGCGACGCTAACAGCGCATCTACGACCGCAAGGCTGTGCTGAGCAAGTGCGGCGTTGACGTTCGCGGCGAGACTGGTAAGTTGAATATCAACTACCGAACAACCGAACGGAATCGCGAATTCCAGGCTGTGGGACTCCTGCGCGACTTCTGCGGCGACGATTTGGACGAGGGCAACGACGAACAGGCTGGCTACCTCTCGCTGCTGACGGGACGGCCGGCAGAATACGCACAACTCCAGACTAAGGAAGAGGAGGCGGTCTTCATCGTCGAGTCAATCCAGCAGATGGTTAGTGAGCACCGCGCGGAAGATATGCCGTCATTGAGCCATCGAAGGCGGCACTGAAGGACATTTATCAACCAGCGTTGAAAGCGGCCGGTGGGAATTTATCTGTGAAGGAGCCCGACAACCGCCCGCAAGCCCGGCGTGAGGCTGGCGACCATGCACAGGGTGAAGGGGCTAAGAGTTCCCCTGCATGATTCTGGCAGGTGTCAACGAGGATACTTTGCCACGCCGCGTCCCGTCCCTCGCAGACGACCCGACTGCCATAGCTGAGCACGAGGAACGCGAGCGATCACTCCTCTTTGTCGCAGCGACGAGGGCGCGCGATAGGCTGGTTATCACGTCATCAGGAACGCCTAGCATTTTTCTTTCAAATCAGGGGCGATGATTCGCTATCTCAAAGATAATTACTACCGCATTCCTCGGTACACCCAGTTTATAAAAGTCCATTTGGGCGTATTTATAACTAGGAGATTTTATTAAGGGCTAAAGTGGTTCGACTGACTATAACAGATATTACCACAGTAGCCTGAGCAACTCCGGTGATGGATGTTTCGATAACTCTATTATTGACTCCGACTCGGTTTTCAAAACATTGAGTATATATCGGCCTAGTATTGCTCTATAATCCTTTCATCAGGAGGGTTATTTGATGACGCCTTAGTTTCAACCGATAATTCTTTGGGCCGCGCTACCGCTTCGCATTTCTGCTAATGGCAGCTACCATTGACGCCCTGGCAACTGTTATCAAGTCTTCTGAGCAGCGAATTGATCCTAAAGTGTAGTTTGGGAGTAGAATTTGAGCCGGACACATGAAGACTCAGTCGAGCCTGAGTATCGGGGTTTAAGTCTTACAATAAAAACCCGTGCGAGTGCTGAGCACTCGCACAGGTTTTTACCTACAACTATATCTAGTCTGGGGCTGTATTAGCCTGCTCGTCAAGCCAGTCAGATATTTCGTCGTCCTGACTAGCAGTATGATACAGCGATTCTGCTAGACCTTCCGGGTCGTAGATGCTACGTCGCCCTAATACCTCCTTCTGGTATGTAATGAACTTGAGGCAAGTCTCAAAGGAGTAGCACGAGCGAGGGTGCCCGAACCAGCGCTTTCTTCTTTTCGATCTAGACGAAGAGGCGGGCTTTGCCGCCGCCCCCGTTTGCCCCTCTGTCGAAGGTTGCGGAAAAGCTGATTCGACGGCGAAGAGTCGGGGTTGCGTCTGTTGTCAGATTGCCCTACGGAGATAGCAGAAGTGGCCTGAGCCGATGCAGCATTCAGATTCAGCCAAGGGTGCCGCCGGGAAAAAGATGCGCACGTCCTCCTTGCTGACATTTTCCCGCAAAGAAGCGATGAGGCCCGATTCCTCTAACTCGACCAAATAACGCACCGCAATCCTTTCCGACTCACCGATGGACGCGGCAAGTAGCGGGAGGTTCAATTGACTCACGCCGCGAGCATTGGCTTGTTGAGCCAATACCGCGTAGAGAGTTTAGCTCCGGCACTGAGATTCTTCAGTGCAAGTAACCCATGCGGCGAAGCAGCCGGCGAATTGGTCGAAAACGTTGAACTGAGAAGATTCTTTCACGTTCGAAAATCCCTTCAAAAGTGATAAAGCTCCAGACATTTTTTCCATGAACCTTTCACGCGTCCTTGACGAGCTAATCAATAGCTGGAACGCTACCGCCACTCTGACAATCATGCGGGTCTTCGTAAAATTAGCTTGAAAATCGGCTATTCTTAATACTATTCTGATAATAAGGCACCCCCCAGGCCAGCAATAGAATCAAATGATAAATTCAGACTTTAATCTAACAAATGATCTGCTCTCGCAAAGAGAAGGTGAACTCTTACGCACTGAAATTGAGCGTTGGGCTGACGCAACCGCTAAATTGCACGGCGACCGCGAGGCTCGTCTTCTTGAAAAGATAGAAGCTGTCGCCGGATTCTTTTCAGTTGTCGATAGACCTCCGCAAGAGATAAAACCGCCCGACATTCGTATCTGGGGCGACGCTCTCGAAACTCAAGGCTGCAACGCCTCGACTATTCGTGACTACGTGGGCTTTCTTTCTTCATTCTTTGAATAACTTCTCAAGTCTTCAGTAACAGAATTCCCATTCCCCCCAATCCCACGGGAATTATCCGAAGACCATTCGTAAAAGAAGTGTCAGCTAATGACTTGAAAGAAAGGGCTGAAGGTTCCATGACGCGCGCCCAATCCCTGCGGGCAAGTAACTCCTCGATTTCAGGAAATTCTCGGCAGATGATCTTGATGAGCTTGAGGCGATTATTCAATATGAGAGAAAGCAGATTGCCGCGTCAGCAGGCCCCACTGAAGTGGCAGCCTGCGAAGAAGCAATTATCGAGCTAAGAGAATCGGTAAGCGTCTAAAAGCTTCAGTATCATGTATATGGTTGTCGCAATGAGAGCACTGCGAGAGATAAATCGTAAACCTGGTGAACCGGGTAATTGGGAGATAATAATTGGGGAAGTGCGCAAGACCATCCATCGTGGAATATTCCGTTGGGTGAGGATTTAACTGTTCGTGGCTTAATAAATTTAATACATTACTCATTCGATTCCCTCAAGCAACGACTAATACACGTACCCCGCACACGCCTTGCACCCTCTCCAATTGCGCGTGAAGGTTTTATCCGTTTTCCCAGTGAAAGAATATTCGAAGCAACCGTTGAGGCTTAATTCCTGGGGCAATGCTTACTGGCCCATCTCTGTATGCGGCTCTGGACACTCTTTCAGAAGGCGGGCAAATCGCTGAGAATTTGGAAGCGGCGTATGTGTTCAAATCAAAGGGGAGTGATTTTGAAGGCGCTATCGGATTTCCTCTTGGAACCAGCATTGATCTGCGGCAAGCCATTCATGATATGCCGGCGTTGGCGGTCAAGGCTCTGTTCGCATTATGGGCCAGATTATACGCTGAGACTAAGAACCCGAATTACGGTGAGATTATCTCCGTCTCAGTCGCACAGTTCTGTGACGACCTCGGCTACAAGCCGAAAAAGGGATCACATACGCCTGAGAACCGTCTCCGCGCAATAACTCTGTTGAAAGCTTTAATGAAGCTGGAAGCGGTTATTACTTATCACCAGGATAAACGGCTGGGCTGTTTAAAAGGCTCAATACTTGACAGGAGACAGCTCCCACCAGAAGTCAAAGGTTATTTCGATATTTGCGCTAAGCGCCAGCATGGAGAGTACAATGATTCAAAGGGGTCCGGGGCATTCACTTACGGGCCGGGACAAGTTTATGCGGGTTCCACATGGCGTGCCCGCAATAGTAATGTAGCCTTAATAAGCGAAGGGCTTCTGAATATCGGAAAAGGCAACATAGATAAATGGACTGTACTAGTAGGTGGATATCTTGCATCCATAGGGCGGATGAATCGTTATCGCCCTAAAAGCTTCCGTGCTGAAGTGTTGGTTAGAAAAACCGGGTTATATCTTGAAAGAGAGCGGCACTACCAATTCAGTAAATGGAGAAAAGCTTAAGAGGCATTAGCACGACTTCAAGAAACCGGCATCATTAAAGAATGGAGATTGAAGCAGAGCCAGCTTAACGGTCTTGAACCAGATCAGAAAGTGGCTCCCGAATCTGGAGATGATCGAGCTGAATCGCCCGCGTGGAAGTCTGAATGGTCAAACTGGCAGATTGAGATATCTTGGCCGGAAGCACTCAGGAAACGGCTTAATAAGTCTGCGCGAGGTCAGAAACGAAATGAACGTAAGAAAATAATAGGCGGCTGAAGTAGTGCTGTAAAACCTATTCTAGAAAACCCTTTAATCAATCCTATTCAAATCTCAAAATCCCCCTGTCTTCGTCAAATATCCCTCCCGTCTTAGTCAGCAATTCCACCTCCTCCAGTCACAAAAATTGTTTCGGAAAATTTTTACTTCTGCATTATCTTAGAGATACGATCTATCCCAAGCGCAGCCCACTCTCTTAATTACCTCAAATCTGTATAAGCCAAGCCCAGAGCGAAAATCGAAAAATTCGATTTTTGTATCATTGCGATCAACTAGAGCAATGCTGCTTTAGCTGATCGTTTTCTTTGATAGCCAGGCAGGAATATCCGGGGCTGTGGAAGCACGATGTTCGTAGCGATAAATCAATTCAATTGATGATGAATCAAGTAGCTTTCAAATCTAGGCGGCACAAGCGCTTGGGAGTTAGACCCAGTATAGGGCTGATTCAGGCACTACCCGAATTTTTCAGGGATTACCTGAATAACTTAACGCAATATTCTAGAAAAGGAGATTGAGATAAGAGTGTTTAAGCGTACCCCCGTTTTAATAGAATTGCCCCAACCGGAGTCGGCTCAAGTTCCTTGGCCGGAACAGAAGGCCGATCATGACTGGATAATTCAGCGGTATTTCCACACTTTCCGTCTGCGTAACTTCAGCGATGAAACCAGGCGCTGGAGCGAACAATTCATCACAGGTTTCTTTGACGGTCTCATCGTACAGGACGCAACACACCTGTCAGGCGTTAGAAATCTTCTTCTCTGGGATCTGCTGAACCCCAAGAACGGTGGAGCCTGCGTATCAAAGTTTGCTGAAGTTCTTATGGCAGCCGGCTTGAGGCTAAAGACGCGGCACAAATACCTGAAAGAGATTAAGTACTGTTGTGAATTTGTACTCGCCCATCCTGAACTTCCGAACATGACAGATGGACAGTCCGCTATCACGAAATACGGGCCGGTCAGGCAACCCGTGTCGAAGTATCTTTATCCTCCTCACGCCCCCGACGCTGATGAGGCGGACCGGCATATTCTTTCGCGCGAGCAACGAGACTCGTTTTATGAGTTCGTTCGAGGCGAATACCTCCCCCGCAGTCGGCGGCCTCATATCGTGGGACGCGACTTAACGATGATCGAATTGGCGTGGGGCAGCGGCTTTCGGATCAGTGAGCTTACCCACGTGCATTCCAAAGGGGCCGACCGCGACATTGACTATGTCAACAGTCGTATAAGAACCCGCTGGGGCGAAGGCGCGAAGTGCCGCGGCAAGAAAACGCGCTGGTCAATTCTGACGTCTCGCGAGCGCGTGGTGCTTCAGGGATACGAGGAGCACATTCGCCCTGTTTTTCCTCAAGCCGAATCGAGGCCAGAGCTTTTCCTTTCCTCAATGGGTGGTCCTTTGTCCTACCAAGAGTGCTGGATGAGGCTCGCCAAGATCGTAAAGGCAGCTCGGCAGGCGGGAGTGAACCTTCCTTCGAAAGTCAGGTGGCATGACCTGCGCCGAACTTTCGCCACCTTATTTCTTGAGGACAATCCTGATCAGTTTTGGCTCTTGATGAAACTCATGGGCCACTCAGCCCGCGGCACAATGTCCAGCTACGTCTTAATTGATGAGGATACCTTCCAGTACACCCTGGGTCGTGTTCTTAACCGCGACAAAACGGACCGTGACTAAACGAGAGAGGTGATTGCTTTGGCGTTCAGATGGAAATTAAAAGAGCGGCTGGCTCTGCATCATCAACTCTATCGGCTGACGGACATTCAACAAGTGATTCAGGAGAAGTCAGGTGTGAGCTGGTCATTGGAGACGATCTCGCAACTGGTCAATAAAACACCAAAGGCTCTACGCGTCCAGACGGTGCAAATCATCTGTAATGTGTTCCGCTGTCAGCTCAGTGATATCTGCGAGGTTCTGCCGGATGTCAATCCGAGTTTCACAAGTCTACTTGATTGCAATCAACACGATCTGACGTCAGCCAAAAGCGCTCGAACCAAACAATCGAGTAGAAGACAGAATCGTTATAAGAAAAAGCCCGGAGTGCCCGAAGGACTGATTGATTTGAGTAGCCTCTTTCCTGAGGCACGGCAGTTTGTTGATTCTCCTTAATCGGATTCTAGCTTAATGCTTCTAACGACACTTCTCGTAATCAAGGTCAACGGGTTGTTATCAGATGAGATTCAGTAACGGGGTATGAACTATGAGTAACGTGATTTGTGAGTCCTGCGGGCAAGAATGTCTCAAACAACGCAGCGGGGACAAGACTCTCTGCCGGGGATGTCACGATAATAAGATGAGGCGGCTCTGGCGACGCTCTTCTCTCAAAAAAGCTGAATGTTTGAGCTGCGGCGAAGTGAGACCAACCTCGCTGCTTAAAGAGGACATCTGTCAAAGCTGCTACACCAAAAGAAAGAATGGGATTACCCGGTGTCAAGGCAGGTGCGGGAGAGACAAGGTAATAGCTAATCTCCGGCATCAGCTCTGTAAGCATTGCTACGCAGACATGATCGCAGGCAACAATTTACGATCA
Organism: uncultured Acidobacteriota bacterium; assembly: GCA_963711585.1. GTDB lineage: Bacteria > Acidobacteriota > Blastocatellia > Pyrinomonadales > Pyrinomonadaceae > QHXM01. The sequence continues at coordinate 7,108 of CAVQEU010000010.1, forward strand.
TACCTTGAAAGGTATAGCTCTCCTTTCCCCCGGAACAAATTCTACTTTGATTTACTGATCGAGGTAGTTGACTGGGATAAAGTCACTGAGAAAACGGTTCGTAAATATCGAGCAATCGGTGAATTTCTACGTGAGTATTCACTACCAGAGCCACTGAAGTGGGAGGCAATTGAAGACATTTTGCCACCGGTTAGGCAAGCTCAGCGCTATAAGACGAAGCTCATACGTTCATGTCTAAGAGACATCGGCCAGCTATTAGCTGAACGTGGACAGCTTGAGAGTAGAGCAGCTTATATTTCGCGCAGGCGCTCTTTTCAGCCGATAGCAAAAGCTCCGGCGCACTTTCGAAATGACCTGTTAAAGTACCTTGATTGGCTCACTCACGAGAAATACTCCCCTTCTAGTATTCGATCATCTCTGTACTCCATAGTGTATTTCCTGGTATGGAGCGCCGGACGCGGGATTAGCTCGCTCTCTCAAGTACAAAAAATCAGCGTTGAAAGTTATCAACAGACGCTTTACTGGAAATGGGTTTGCAAGGCTTGTCGGCACACAATTCCTTTTGATTCGTGGCAAGATTCCACCCCGACAAAGACGTGTCTCAGTCGGAAATGTAAAGGCTCAGGCAAGTACGTGCGATGCAGGAGGCATTCACAAGCATACATAAGGACGCAAACTTCAAATCTATTTACGTTTTTTGAGTGGGCTGAACATCGCCAGTTAGTTCACAGCAATCCAGTGCAATGCCGTATACGTGAAGACGAAGGAAAGATAACTCACTACTCCGAGAAGATATTTGAGAAGCTATTCGCTTATCTAAAATCTCCTCAAGCTGATCCTGAGGAAGCTCTTGCGCTTTATCTGATTTTCTTTCATGCCTTCAAAGTAGCAGAGTTACGTTCGGCACAAATTCCGGCATCTGTTCCTCAGACTGACGAACAGAGCAGACCTTCTTTAACTGAAACATATTCTCTACTCATAGCGCCTCAACCACGCCCACGCGCAAACAATGCGGGACGACGTCTCAGTCTTCATATAGACTTCCCTTCGGAAGCAGCGCACTGGTTGAAACCACTTTTGGCAAGATTTGAGCGTTATCGAGCCAGTATTGTATGTAACCCTCGTAATAATCACCTATTCATCAGCTCTCAATCTGCCCGCCATAACTTGCCTGTGAGCAAAGAATACATCCGGCGCCTTGTAACAGAAGCCACGCGCAGTGTTCTGGGAGCAGTAGCCAATGCGAGCACATTGCGTCGAACTGCGGGCGTCATCTTCACTGATGAATGTCCTCGACGCGGAGCTGTTCTAACAAAGCTTGGTTGGGGGGCACAGCGAGCTAATGGCTATACGTTCATGAGGCGGCGTGTCCTTCACCCGCGAGGCATTCAAGCTCCTACGTGAACCCTTCTGCAATGTAGTAACAGTCAGCCAAGCCACAAAGTTTAATTTCTTGGTACCAGGAAGAAGCAAACGGTTTTCGGAGGTAAAGCATTGATGGAATCATCGCCAAAGTCGAGCAGACCACAATTTCTTGACGTTAAAGAAGTCGCCGAGTTGTTGCGTGCCAAGCCCAGAACTATTTACGACTGGGTGAGCCAGGGACGCATTCCATATCGCAAGGCAGGAGATCGGACCATCTTTCTTTTAGACGAGATTATCGAATGGACGAAGCCTGACGAAGGATCAGACTGATTCATCGTTCGGCTAATCGAAATGATTTGTGATGTCGTCTTCTCAGGGCACTACCGGCCATCATCCTGCTTCCTGATAGGACCATCCCACTAGACATTCAACTGTGATAGTATCCCGGTCGTTCCTTGAACGGCTGCAATTCGGGAAAGGAACAGACGATGGCAGTTTTTATCAGACGGTGCCAGCAGAAGGACTGTGAGGGTAAGAAGACTTGCAAGCACAGGCACTATCACTACGATTTCTGGATCAAAGGCATCCGCTATCGAGGATCGATAAAGGAAGCCAGAACCAGAGATCAGGCTGAACAGGCTGAGGTCAGGATCAGGAACGAAGTTTTTGAGGGCACATACGGCTCGCGTAAGAGGATCGCGCCGCGCTTCGAGGAATTCGTGAATGAGACTTACCTGATCTGGGCGAAGAATAACAAGCGCTCGTGGAAGTCCGACGAACTCAGGTGCAAGACTCTCGTCAAGCATTTCGGCTCAAAGCGCATGGACGAAATAACGGCGGAGATGATCGAGAAATACAAAACCGCCCGCCGTGGCTCAATCACATGGCGCGGGACGCGACTTACCGAAGCCTCGGTAAATCGTGAGTTGGAAGTCCTTTCCAAAATTTTCGGCAAAGCGATTGACTTCGATAGAGTCAGCCACAACCCGTGCAGGAAGGTTGAGAGATTCGTCCTGCGCAACACGCGGGCCAGGTACTTCACCCATGAAGAAGAGGAAAGGCTGATGAAGGTGCTCACGGGGACGCTGGCGCACATCCGCCCTATCGTGATCGTAGGCATCGGCACCGGGCTTCGCCCGCCCTCGGAGATTTTCAACCTGCGCCGTTCGGACGTTGATTTTGAGCGCAACGTTCTGCGGGCCGGTACGAAGACCAATGAGGAGCGGGAGATTCCGATGGGTAAGGCCGTCCGGGAGGTCTTGCTTGATCTCTACAACCGTAACGCTGGAAGCGAATACCTGTTCGTTAGCTGGCGTACGGGTGACCGTTTCAAAGAGGTCAAGAATGGCTTTCGCAGCGCGCTCAAGCTCGCCGGCATTAAGGGGGCTTCTCTCTACACCATGCGTCACACCTTCGGCACGCGGCTCGGGGAGAAGGGCTACACCGCATATGAGGTGATGGCGCTCATGGGGCACCGGGACATCAAGACCTCTGCCAGGTATGTTCATTCGACTGACGGACGCAAGCGTGAAGCGGTCGAATCGATCTGGGAGAGGAGTCCCCACAAAATCCCCACAAATGGAGAGCAGCCGCTAGCGAAGGCGGTAAATAGCTAAGAAAATGGGCGAAAAGTACACAGAAGCGGCGAAGTGCGAGGATTCGAGTCCCGTCGGCTCCGCCATTTTGGAAAGCGCGCCCTTATCGTCCAGGGCGCGCTTTTCTACTTTTGCAGCACGTTCTACTGTCTTTTACATCCTCGTGACGTCGTAGCCCCCCCTAAGGAGATTAAAGATGCCCAGAAAGATAACTGTGTTCATTACGTCGCTTCTTGCTTTCACGCTGCTGGCCGCCGGGTGCGGCAAGTCTGCCGGCTCAACGCCGACCGCCGTTGCCAAAGCCTTTTACGACGCCGCGAAAGCAAAAGATGTTCAGACACTCAAGAACTCGCTCTCAAAAAAATCGCTTGAGATAATGGAAGCGTTCGCCCAGATGGAGAAGAAGACGCTCGACGAATCTCTCAAGGAGCCCTCAAAGCTGCCCCCGGCTTTTGAAGCACGGAACGAGAAGATCACGGGCGACACGGCGACGCTCGAAGTCAAAGGCCAGGGTGACAAATGGGACACGTTGTACTTCGTCAAGGAGGACGGTCAGTGGAAGATCGCGTTCGATAAAGCCATGGAAAACTCTATGAGGGACGCCGGCCCGGGTCCGGAGATTCAGGCACCCGGCCCTGAGACTCCGATGCCGAATCCAGGAAAAAGCGAAGGCCAATAGCCGCCGGAAATTTGTAACCGTCGGACCTCAGTTATCGTCTTCAGTAATGGTAGGTCGGGCTCTCCCATTGAGCATCGCGGATGCGCGTGGGATGGGTCCGGCCAATTTTTTTTGACAAAGGGAAGGGGAAAGGTCATGAAGAGGTTACTGGCATTCGCATTAGCACTGGCTTCGCTTGTTTTCGTCGCTTCGCCCACGGAGGCGAAGGCGGCAGGCTCTGCGGTCTCAGCCGGTGTCAACAGTTCCGCCAACGCGCCCGCGCCGCAGTGGCAGAACCGTGGAAGACGCAATCGCAATCGGTGGGGCAGCAGGCGCGGGAATCACGGCGTCCGCATCACCACGCAGACACGCCTCGTGCGCGTGGGCTGGCGAGTCTACCGCGAGACTTATCAGGTCCGTATCTTGCCGAACGGCAGGACCCAGACCAATCTGATAAGCCGCGTCAGAGTCCGCTAAGAGCGCGATAAATCTTCCCAAGGGCCGGCGCATTCCGCGAGGGTGCGCCGGCTTTTCTTGCGACAAATAAGCCTTTTTCGAACAAAACTCCCCTGAAACAGGGCTCAAAAACTAACTATTGACAAACAACGCCAAAACATCATTAACTATTAAAGTCGCCGGTTGCCCTGGGGCAGCCATGCGGCAACGATCTTTACACGACGGTTGCACACGATAAAGGCAAACCCGCCGTGAGGCGGGGACGCAAAGCCGTGAGTCTCTTCGGGGGGTGTCCAAATCGGGGCGCCTTTTGCGAGAGATTGTCTGGTTGCCGAAGGCAATTGGAAAGAGCCAGGACTTCAAAAACTTTCCACTGCTCTGACATGGGAAGACTTCTCTTCAGCCGCTTACTCTCTCACTCGCGGCGTTTGAAGTTGAGGCTGGAATCATTCACGCTTGCGCCCCTGCTTTGATGATTCCCTTTTCAATTATCTCCCTTCCGTAACCGAACCAGACCAACTAAAAATTCCGGCGGCACGCGCCCGTCACGGCCTCTGACTGCTCGCAACGGGCGAAATCGTCTTCGCCCGTGCGGGTCCGTCCACGGCCTTTGACGCTCGGCCGTCAACTATGCTGCCCGTCTCCGCGCTCGCGTCCGTAGAGCGCGGCCATTCCTAACTAAGCGCCCGCGGCCAATGCGGGTTCGCCAAGTCTCGCTAAAAGCGGGGCCATCAGCCTTCCGAAACCACAAGGAGATAATTTCGATGTTTAAGAAATGCTTAGTCGCCGCCCTCGCCTTCCTCGCCCTCAGCTCCGTCAACGCGCTCACGGCCAACGCACAATCGTCATGCTTAACCCATGAGACGTTCGGCGCCCGCCAGCTCCTGGCGGTTGATAAGACTCTTCAGTCGCAAATCGAGGTCACTTATTTCACCACGGACGACCCGAGCGCGTTCATCTCGGAAAAAGCCGGGCCCAGGCGCAGCGCGAGCTACACGAGCCTGAACTCCAACCAGTTCGTCGCCAAGCTGGACTCTTTAGAGAAAGCGGGCGTGGCGAGCATCCGTAAGCGTGAATCCGCCTCGTCGTTCCTGGGCGAAGTTGCCGAACTGAACCTGGAGCGCAACCGCGCCGGCAACGAAGGAAGAATGATTAACGCGAGCCTGGGCGCGGCGAGCGCTCTCAGCGGGTTGGACCGGCGGACGGAGATCAACGTCTACCAGGGTCTCTCCGGCGAGCAGGGCTATTACCGCGTGAGCCTGCTGTCCTGGTTCGTGGACGCCAGGCCCAACGGCGGCCACCAGACCGTGGACTACGACGCCATCGTGCTGCTCAAGCCCGGCCAGACCGCCGTCTTCAAGCTCATGAGCGATAACGAAGTCAAGCGCACCGGCGCGGCCCGCAGCTACGTGGCCGTCACCATGCGCGCGGTCAACCGCCAGAGCCTGGCGCGTCGCTAGGGCGTCGCTCATAACAAATTGGGCCAGTCAACACTTTGACTCCGAAACGGAGGCCGCGATGCATCCGAACAGGATGAGGCCGTTTCTTTACGGCCTGCTGGTTAGCTCTTGCCTCTCTCTGCTGCTGTGGGCGGGACCAGTTAGTTCCGCCAGGGAGCCTGAGAGCGCCGCGACGATGCCGAAACAGTGCCGGCCGGGAAAGACTTCGACGGAAGTTTTCGGCTGGCGCTGGAGGCCGAACGCGCGCGTGAAGGTCTATTACCTGAAGGGCGATTTCAGCGGTGAAGAAACAGCGGCCCTCACGCGCGCCGTCAGCAACTGGAACGCGGCGTTGAGAGAGATAAACTCTCAGGTCGCGTTCATAGCCGGCGGCGAACGCGAGACGGTCGCCGAAGATGACACGACCATCACGGTCCTGCGCGGCGTCCCGAAGGGGAAAGACCGTCTGGGACAAATGAGACTGTATTCGATGTCCAACGGCGTGATGCGCGCGACCATGATTCTCAGTCCAGCCGTCACGGACCTGGACGCGCTGACGAGCCTGATGGCTCACGAACTGGGCCACTCTATGGGGCTCGGCGACTGCTACGGCTGCAAGCGCGGCACGACTACGATGGCGGCGTTCAAAGACATCAACGAAGGAAACGACGTGTACTCGCCCAGCGAGTGCGACAAATACGTCGTCGCGCAAGGCTATGCCGGCGGGAACGACTCGCAGCCGCGACTCATCCCGGCCGAGGAGAGGTAAGCCCCATCAACTTAGGCTAAAGCAAATCTTACGTGGTCAACCGATGAGGGACAGGCGCGCAGCTTGTCCCTCATCTTCTTTTTAGCATCCGACCTACCGTAAATAATTCGAAAAAATATTTCTTGACCTCCTACTACAATCGTCGTAGCATGAGCCTCAAATGTAGTACGCACGCATTTGAGGAGGTCGTCATGGCTCGAACACGTTTGCTCAGGCTCGCCGCCTATTCGGTCTTTGCGTTGATGTGGTTGCCGCTCGCGTGCCGGGCGCAGGCTTCAGGCTCCGCGCAGGCGGGGCAGGACGCGGAGAGTTATCACCGGCTCGGCATGGCCCAGGCAGACGAGGGGAGATACGACGAGGCCGTCAAGAATCTACAAAAGGCGCTCGCCATCCGGCCGGATTTTGTCCTCGCTTATAACGACCTCGGCTACGTCCATCACAAGTCCCGAAATTTCGAGGAGGCGGTCAAGGCTTATCTGGAAGCCATACGGCTCAAGAGCGACTACGCCATGGCGCATAACAACCTGGGGATGGCTTACAGCGCCCTGGGGAGATACGAAGAGGCCGTCACCTCCTTCAAGCGTGCGATCAGCCTGCGCAGCGATTACGCCGCGGCCTACTACAACCTGGGCGCGACGCTCTACAAAGCGGGCCAGAGCCGCGCCGCCGTGGACGCTTTCAAACAATCCATACTGCTCAAGGCCGACAACCCTGAGGCGCATCACAACCTGGGCGTGGCGTATTCAGACCTGGGCCATTTCGAAGAGGCCGTGCGGGCCTTCAGGAACGCCCTGAAGCTTCGGCCGAATTTCGTCCCGGCGCACCGCAGCCTGGGCTTGGCTTATCACAAGCTGGGCGCAACCGAAGAGGCCATCGTGGCCTATGAGCGTGCCATCAGTCTCAACCAGAACGACGCCGAAAGCTTCAACAATCTGGGCGTGGTGTACGCAGGCGCGCGGCTATACAAAGAGGCGATCACAGCCTACCGGCAGGCCATCCGTCTCAACCCGCAATACTACGAGGCGCACTTCAACCTGGGTGCGGCTTATCTCAGCGTCAACAAAAAAGATGAGGCCATCAAACAATACGCCCTGCTCAAGACCGGCAACACCGTTTTCGCAGACGACCTCTACCGCCTGATCTACCAAGACCAGCTTCTCATCCTGACCTACAAAGAGTGAGACCGCCGAACTACGGCTTCCATTCCCCGGCTCGGCAAAAGTATTGACACCCTACTACAATAGTCGTATTTTTAGCCATCTTCGTAGTAGTTACATTGGGGAGGGAGATGTGACTAAAGAAAAAACCGTCAAGCTGACGAAGTTCGAGCTGGAGCTGATGACCGCCTTGTGGGAATTGGGCCAGGCTTCCGTCAGGGAGATTCAGGAGAAGCTGCCTGAGAAGAAGCGCCCGGCCTACACGACCGTCCAGACAATCGTCTACCGCCTCGAAGAGAAAGGAGCCGTGCGCCGCGTCAAGAAGATCGGCAACGCGCACATTTTCGAGGCGGCCGTCACCAGACAGTCCACGCACCGCAGGCTGATCAACGAGTTGCTGGATTTGTTCGGCGGCTCGGCCAGGCCCCTGATGGCGCACCTGGTCGAGACCGGGAAGCTGTCGCTTGAGGACGTGCGCGAGTTGGAGAGCGACCTCTTGAAGCAGGACGGCCAGCCCGCGAAAGGCGAGGAGACGAAGAAGCGCGCCCGAACTTAAAAGCCGATGCTGTCAAAAGGAGCAGCGAGCGATGACTTTCTACGAGCCGTTGGTGGAATGGTCCAGGTGGGGCTGGCCCCTGCTAGTCAATCATCTCTGGCAAGCGACCCTCTTTTCCCTCTTTGTGCTGATCGTCTGCGCGCCACTGACGCGGGCTCCCGCGCGCGTGCGTTACTCGTTGTGGCTCGTCACCCTTCTGAAGTTCGTCCTGCCGGGCGCGGTCCTGGCCCTGCTCGTCAGGCAGACCGGGATTGACGCCCTCTTCATTCCGGCCGGCGGCGAGCCGGCGACAGGGTTGGCGTTGTCCCCTTTCCTCTCTCCGGTATCGAGCGAGCCCGTAGTCGTTCATGCGGTCAAACAGGTCGCACCCAGCGGCGAGACGTCCGCGGCCGCTTATGTGACCGCCGTTCAGGATCAGGGCTACTGGTACGGCGTGCTGACACTCATCTGGCTCATCGGCTGTGCCATTTTGTTCGGCTCCTGGCTGCGGCAAAGAAGACTGCTGTCCGCGGCCGTGCGCGCAGGGAGAGTAGTCCGATATGGCAGAGAGTTAGAGACTCTTCAGCGTGTCAGTTCATGGCTCGGCCTACGCAGGAAAGTCACGCTCGTCGTCTCGCCGGAGATCGCGGAGCCCGGAGTGTGGCGCACCTTACGGCCGGTCGTGTTGCTGCCCGAGGGCGTCTCCGAGCGCTTGAGCGACAACGAGCTCGAAACCGTCATGATGCATGAGATGGTTCACGTCGAGCGCTGGGACAATCTGGTCGGCTTCGTGCAGCGAGTGGTCTGCTGCGTGCTCTGGTTTCACCCGCTCGTCTGGCTGCTGGACAGGCAACTTCTCGCGGAGCGCGAGCAGTCGTGCGACGACACGGTCATCAGGCTGAGCGGCGACTCCAGGGTCTACGTCTCGGGCATCACGAAAGTCTGCCGGCACAGCATGGGTTGGGAGTTAAAATCCGGCCTTTCGAGCGCGACCGGCTCTGACTTGAAGAAAAGAATAAAACGGATCACGGCCGCGGACATCAGCCGGATTCCGTCCATCCTGCACCGCGCGCTGCTGGGCGCGGTGGTGGCTGTGCTGTTCATCCTCTCGGCTGCGTCCGGGATAATCAACGGAGGCGAGGCGCTCTCCCAGGAAAAGAATCAAGAGGCAAGCAAAGCCGACCCACGCTTTATCGTGACGGAGGCCGAGCAGGTTCAGAATCAGGCTGGCCCAACTTTTGAAGTAAGGACTCCGACGACCCTGCCTATGCCGCCCCAGCCCGCGCAGGCACAGATGAAAGAGTTCTCAAGCGCGCCGGTCGAAGTCAAAGCAGGGCCGGACCGGCTTGAGCAGACGGGTCAAGCGGCGCAGCCGGAGCAGCAGAACGGCCCGTCAATCGTCGCGCTGGTCAATCAACCCAAGGCCCCGATTCATCTGCCTCTGCCGCCTCTGCCGCCTCAGGATAGACAGCCGGCGGCCCCTGAAGTATCAATCATCCCGGCCTCCACGGCACAGGTGGATTTAACAGAGTTCACCGGCAGGTACGAGGTGGACCCGACGAAGGTCGAGAATTTCGTCCTTGACATCACGCTCGAACGCGGCGAGCTGTGGCTCAAGCCGTCGCACGCGTCCAAGCGCAAGCTGCTGCTCACGCCTGACATGCGGCTGTCCGACTCGTATTCAGACTTTGTCTTCTCCCCCATACGGGATAAAGCGGGCCGTGTCTCCGGCCTGAGACTTAATTCCTGGGACAGTAATATCACCGCGCGCAAATTGGCCCTCAGCCAGCCGAGCATGCGTGGCAATGTGACGTTCAGACTGAGCGGCCGCCCGAACGCCAGGATAGTGGCCGTCGCGGGGTCTTTCAACAACTGGAACCAGTCCCAATTTCTCTTCGCCCGAGTCGGCAACGAATGGATTTGCAAGATCAACCTCCCGCCGGGAGAGTATGAATACAAGTTCATAGTTGACGGCGATTGGCTGACCGACCCACGCAACCCGGAGATGAGACACGACGACAGGGGGAATACGAATTCCGTTCTCGTCGTCGAGTAACGCAGGGTGCAGATTTCAGCCCCGTCAGGGGCGAGTGAAAATAGCCCAGCACTTCAGTGCTGGGGAGAGAACGATAAAAATCATTGAGTCCCGTAGGGACGACTGAATCTGCGCCGGCCGCTACCTTCAATCGTCCCTACGGGACTTGGCACAATTTCTTCCGTCTCTCCCCAGCCATAAATGGCTGGGCTATTTTCACTCGCCCCTGACGGGGTTGAACCCTGTCAACCCGGCCCACGTTGGGAGCCTAGCCGCCGGCCGAATACGTGAAGGCGACTCTGGTCAGGGCGGCCTTTTCGCCGTCTTCCATCTTCGTCAGCGTGCCTTTCAGGATCAACTCGTCGTTCGGCGGCGGGTTTTTAGAAAAGTCGTCCAATCTCTCAAAAACGCCCTCGAAGCTGAAGCTGACTCCGCGGACCGCGCTGGTCGTGAAGGTCAGATACTTGCCCTCCAGCTTTGGGTCCACGAGCTTGTAATCTCTGGCCGACCTCTCCTTCGGCCGGATGAAGCCGTTCAGGTCGGCCGCGTTGCCCTGATCGTCTATCGTGGCGAGGCTCAGGTGCTCTATGTCCGAGAACTCCGCGGGCAGAGGGCCGGCCGGGAAGTAGGCTCCTGTAACGTCGCCCTCTTCCTCCTCGTCCTTCTTCTCCTCCTCCTCTTCATCGCCGTCGCCTTTATCATCTTTGGATTTATCGCCCGGCGTTGACGTGGCGATGGAGGAGCCCGCGGGGGTCGGCGTGCTCGCAGCCTGATTGTTGGTGTTAGAAGTCTTGCCGCATCCGGCGGCGAGTAATCCGAACAGAGCGCAGACCCAGAGCAAACGATTCATCTGACAGCCTCTCAAGGGTTGATTTAGAAGAGCATGTCAATGCCGTAGAATTTCTCGACGCCACACTATACCGCGCGCCCGGTCTCACATGCACCGGCACGGCCTGGTCTTCACCTCGCCGACAGGCATGAAGCCGCTGCCGTCCCAGCGGTACTGCGTGACTTCGTTGTGGTCGCATTGTGTGCCATTTCCGAAGACGCGCTCCACCCTCAGCATCCCGTCGTCAACGTCTATGTAATGGTCTAACTCGCAGTCCACAGAGTTGGCGACGACTAAGGTCGCGAGCAGCGCGGGCCGACCATTGAGCAGCGTGTAGACGCGCGCCTCGGCCATGTTGAAGCCCCCGACGGGGCCGTAGCTGAAGACGAAGGCGGCCTCCTCTTTCTTGTCCCCGGTCAGGTCGCCGTAGTACGGGCCGTCGGCCATCATCATCCCCCACTGCGCGTCCGGCGCAACCGTCTCCGCGTAGAACCCGTCTATCAGTTTGTACGACCTGCCGTTGAGCGGGAACGTGTAGTTCTTAAAATCAACCTGGATGATGTTGATGATCGCCGCCTCCGCCTGCGCGGGCGCTCGCCGCCTCCCCCTCGATTGAGTAAAGCCAACCGCCGCGCACAGGGCCACCGCGATGGCGGCTATCGTAAATCGTTTGAGCATTCCCCAGGTTCCCTTTCCGTCCGGTCGTGTCGAAGGAGACGTAAGTCTCGTTCTCTTCTCTGCTGGTAGTAAGTCTTTGCCGGAGATTATAATTGAAGAGACGCACGCTGACCATTGACTTTCACCTCGCGACGAGAATATCGTGCGCGCCTCATCAAAGCCTGACGGTTTTCGATTCGAGCGAAGAGATGAAAAGCTGTCCCACGTGTCACCGCATTTACGCTGACGAAACGCTGACTTACTGCCTGGAGGACGGCGCGACACTTTCCGCCCCTTACGAGTCGGAGCAGACCCAGCGTCTTCCCCCGCCCCGCGCGACCACTCCGGCGACGGAAGTTTTGCCCACAGGGTCAGCCGCCACTCAACCTGTGCAAAGGGGCCGCAACCCTGTGCCTGTCTACGTTGCGATTGGACTGGCTGCTCTGTTGGCCGGCGGCGTTCTCGTCGCGTGGATGAAATCTGGCCCAACCGCTTCAACGACCGCCAGGAGCGAAGTTTCAAACAGCGCCCCGAGTCCGGGCGAAGGGCGGGATTCTTTGGAAGAAGAGAAAGCGAGGCTCGAAAGAGAGAGACAGCAACTGGCCCTCGAAAAAGAGAGACAGCAATTGGCAGAGGAGCGCAGGAAATTAGAGGAGCAAAAACGCGAGGCCGCTACGCCGACCAGCACTCCGCAAACTGCCAGGCAGATTCCGCAGCCGTCCGGCGGAGGCTGGTTCGTCTTCCTTGGCGCTTTCAGCAGAGGCGAGTACGCCAGAGCTGACGAACGCTTACGGCAGATCAAGGGATTGGGTTACGACGCGAGCATCATTGATACGGACGATTACCCGAACCTGACACGCGGGCTATGGGCCGTGGTGATGGGGCCGTATTCCAGATCAAACGCGCAGAGCGTGGCGGCACAAATGAAAGCCGTGCGCCCTGACGCGTACATCAAATCGGGCTGGTGAAATGCGCTTGACGAACTCACTCTATTCGCACATCGCCCTCCTCGTCCTTGCGTCGGTCGCGCTCTCGTCCTGCGCCTCTCCCGTCGGGGAAAAGGAATCACCCGCCGCCGCCCAGGCGACGAATGCCGACCCGAAGCCAAAACAAGGTGACGAGCGGAAGGCCGTCAACCGCAATCAGACGGAGAATCTTTCAACCGAGGCAGCGACAAGCCCTGAGCGCCCGAAGATTATTTCAAGGTCCGAATGGAACGCGAAAGACGCCGTCGGGAAGATGCAGGAGCACACCCTGCGGCACATCACCATTCATCACACCGCGTCGCCTCAGAAAGCAGCCCTCACCATCGAAAGAAAGTTGCAGAACCTACAGAGCTTTTCCCAGAGCGAGGGCCGCCTCGCCTCCGGCGGAAAGAAACCTGCGTGGCCCGACGTTCCTTATCACTACTACATCGCCGTGGACGGCCGGATAGCCGAAGGACGAGAGCTCAAATACGTAGGGGATACAAACACGGACTACGACCCTGCCGGGCACGCCCTCGTCGTCCTCGAAGGCAACTTTGAGAACGAGCAGCCTTCGTCAAAGCAACTGGAATCATTAGGCCAACTTGTCGCCTGGCTGTCCGCCAATTACTCGATACCGGTGTCGGAGATTAAAGGCCACAGTGACTACGCTTCGACCGCCTGTCCGGGAGCGAGTTTGAAGAAGCTGCTCCCGGCAGTCCGTCAGCAAGTCGCCGGACTCACGATTGATAACAGGTGACAGTTCCCCGCCCGCCCGAGCGCGTGAGCGTTAGACGTTTCCTCACTTTTTTATCCCGCCGATTATTTTCTGCCACAAAACGGGCGCGCGCGGTGTTTGCACTGTAGGACGGCGAAAAATCGGGCTTCGTTTCTGAAGGCCATTCTTTTTTGAGGAGAGGAATCGAGATGATGAGAAGAATTTTGATGTCTGCGGCACTCGTCTGCCTGGCGGCCTCTGCCGTATTGGCACAGTCTGAGAATACGCGTTATTCGCTCAGTTGCCGCGACCAGGGCAATACCTACGGCGACAGGGCGCGCGCGCGTAATTGCGAGGTTAAGGAGCAGACGCTCTCCGGCGGCGCGCTGGACGTGGACGCGTCGCAGAACGGCGGAATCTCCGTCAAGGGCTGGGACCGCAACGAAGTCCTGGTGCGCTACCGCGTGCAGACGCAAGCGCCGACGCAGGCCGAAGCGGACAACCTGGCCGCACAGATTCGACTGAACACGGCGGGCGGGCAGATTCGAGCCGAAGGCCCGGAGACGAGCGGGAACAATCAATGGTGGGACGTGAGCTATGAAATATTTGTCCCGCGCCAGTCCACCCTCGCGCTCCGCACGCACAATGGCGGCATCAGCGTCTCCGACGTTCGCGGGCGCGTCCAATTCGAGGCCACGAACGGCGGCGTCGCGTTGAAGCGTCTGGGCGGCAGCGTGTCGGGCGAGACGGTCAACGGCGGCCTGGCCGTAGAGTTGACCGGCAACAACTGGGACGGCGAAGGGCTCGACGTGAAGACGACCAACGGCGGCCTCAGCGTCTCCGTGCCCGAGAACTATTCAGCACATCTTGAGACGGGGACGGTCAACGGCGGGCTGGACATCAGCCCCTCCATCGCCCAGGTGAAGCGCGAGACGAAGCGCCTCTCGCTGGACCTCGGCGGCGGCGGCACGAACCTGCGCATCTACACGACCAACGGCGGCGTCTCCATCAAGCGCGGCGGCCGCGGCAGAGAAATGTAAGCAAGACGAGCCCCGTACGTAACACGAAGCCGCACGAAAGAGTTTGTACCTTCGTGCGGCTTCGTGTTTTCTCTTTGCGCCTCCAGCGAGAAACAAAGCTTCACGCAAAGGCGCAAAGGGTTGAGTCTGGGTTTTCAAATACGCTCTAAACATATCTACGGCGGAAATCGTAGAGGCTTGTGCGCTCGCCGAAACTCAATTGATGTGGAGGACATGGATGTTTCTCGCACGTGTTTGCCTGTTCGCCCTGCTTCTTCTCGCGCCGCCCGTCGCGCTGTGCCAATCAGCCGCAGACTTCGAGGTCGTCAAAGTCGCCGAGGGCGTCTACGCCGCGATACGCAAAGAGCCTCCGGGCCTGACCGTCAACGCCAACAGCGTCTTCATCATCAACGACGACGACGTTATCGTCGTGGACACCACGCTCACGCCCGGCTCCGCGAAAGAGACGCTGGCCGCGCTCAGGAAGTTAACCGACAAGCCCGTCCGCTACGTCGTCAACACGCACTGGCACGACGACCACATCATGGGGAATCAGGTCTACCGCGAAGCCTTCCCCGGCGCGGAGTTCGTCGCTCACGCGGAGACGCTTCGTTACCTGCCCACGACGGGCCTGACCAACCGCAAGCAGGCCATGGCGTCCGACGGTTATCCGAGCTTCATCGCCGCGCTCAAGAGTCGCCTGGAGAAGAACGAGAGCGCCTTCGGCGGGCCGCTCGACGAGGAAGAGCGCGCGACGCTCGCGAGCGACATCAGGATCGCGGAGCGTTACATGGCCGAAAACCCTTCGGCACAGGTCGTCCTCCCGACCGTCACGCTCGAAGACAAATTGACGCTCCACCGGGGCCGTCGCACGATAGAGATTCTCTCCCTCGGGCGCGGCCACACGAGCGGCGACATAGTGGTTCACCTGCCGTTAGAGCGCGTCCTCATCACGGGCGACCTGGTCATCTGGCCCGTCCCCTACGTCGGCAATCCGCAGTCGCATCCGGGCGACTGGGCCGCGACCCTGGAAAAACTTATCGCCCTCAGCCCGGCCGCCATCGTTCCGGGCCACGGGGCGGTCCTTCGCGACGATACGTACCTGAAGCAGATGGCTAATCTCTTCGCGTCAATCAAGCGGCAGGTCGAGGCGGCGGTCGGACGCGGCGAGACTCTTGAGCAGACGCGCAAGAGCGTCAACCTGGACGAATTTCAAAAAGCCTTCGCCGGCGACTCCCGCATGAGGAGAATGATTTTCCGCAGCTACGTCATGGGGCCGGCCGTTGACGCCGCCTTCAACGACGCCTCAACGAAGAAGTGATGAGCGGCGACCTAAAGTAAATGGCTCAACAGGCCGAATGCCTCAACCCCTTAGCGTCTTTGCGCCTCTGCGTGAGAAAACCAAAACCATTTACTCACGCAAAGGCGCAAAGGCGCTAAGAACTACAAGTCAATTTCGTGCGCGCCCGCCGCAGGGTTTATACTGTGTGCACATGACGAACGAACTCGAATTCGCGACTGAAAATCAGAGAGGTCATCAAGCTATGACGGGACCGTCGTACCCCGCGGCGCGGGTCGTCTCCGACATCGTGCTGGCACACTTCGAACGCCGCCTCAAGGCCGCGCGCCGCCGCGACGCCGACGAGAAGCTGGCACCGCAGCCCGACGCGCAGGCGATAGAGACGATCATAGACACCGCATTCTGGGCCAGCCTGCGGCGCGAGGAAGGCTACTCGCCCAAAATCTCTCTCACCTTTCTCCCGCCGGAGCAGGCGGGCTACGCGACCAGGTTCGAGCACCTGCTGCCGCTCACGCCCGCGGCGCTGGCGCGGCTCGCCCCCGCCGTCGAGCGGCCCGGCATACATCTCGGCGTCTGGCGCAACGGCGACGAGCTGTGCGTCTGGGGGACGACGCGCAACATCCCCAAGCTGGGCTTCGTGCTCGAAGTGATAGAGCCGGGCCTGCTGGTCGTCAAGTACCGTCGCGGCCAGGAGACAGGCAAGTTCGTCAACGTAGTGGTCCTCAAAGGCGACCAGATTAAAGAGGTGGACGAGCAGGGCACGAGTCTGCCCGACTGTCCTGACCTGCTCACTCAACTGCTGGGCTTCGGCGCGCCCTCGCCCCGTGACGACTCCGTCAACGCGCTCGTCCAACTGGCGGCCTCCATGCGCGCGCACGGCCGCGGCGGCTCCTTGCTCGTCGTCCCGCACGGCTCAGGGGCGTGGCGCGAGTCTATCGTCTGGCCCGTCCTCTACTCCGTGAACCCGCCGTTCATGGAGCTGGCGGAGCTGATGCGGCAGAACCCGGAAGAGAGGGACAAGCGTCTGTGGCAGGAGTCGTTCCAGGACGCGGTCGAGGCCACCGCGGGACTGACGGCCGTGGACGGCGCGACCGTCATCAGCGATCAGTTTGAGTTGCTGGCGTTCGGCGCGAAGATCGGGCGGCGCGAGGGCGGGGCGCAGGTCGAGCAGGTGATTTTGACGGAGCCCTCGATCGGCAACGTGGCCTCGACCGTCCACCCCGTGCAGATAGGCGGGACGCGGCACATGTCCGCAGCCCAGTTTGTACAGGATCAGCGCGACTCCGTCGCACTCGTCGCGTCACAGGACGGCCGCTTCACAGTCTTCGCGTGGTCGCCCTGCGAAGCGATGGTTCACGCACACCGCGTCGAGACGCTGTTAATGTAAAAACCAGTGATGAGTGATAAGAAAGGTGATGTAAGTGATGAATCGTGAAGAAACGTTTTACGTTTAATTTATCATTTACCACTTAGATCTTTACTTATCACTCATCACTTCCTTACTACTTGCCGGCTTTCATGTCGGCGAGGCGCTTCTCGAAGCCGCTGGTGTCAGCCTTGTCCGCCTTGCCGCGCTCGACAGCCTTCTCGGCGATTGCGATGGCCTCTTCCTTGCGCCCGGCGTTGTAGAGCATGTTCGCTTTGCTCGCCAGGTTCTGGAAGGTCTCCTTGACCTTGATGGACTGGTCAACCCATTTCATTGCCTCGTCCCACTTACTCTCGCCAGCGTAGACGCCGCCGACCTGCAAGGGGATGCGCCAGTCGGTCGGGTTGGCGGCAATCGCCGCGTCAGCCCTGGCACGCATCAACGCCTCCACGTTCGGGACCTCAACCGTGAAGGGCACGACAATCTTCTCCCAACGTAACACGATCTTCGCGGTACTCGGCGTGACTTCGGGGATGCCGAAGTTCAGCCACTCCTGGTTGTCCGCGGCCGGCTGCGGCTTGGCCTTGACGCGCAGCACGTCCTTCTTCTCGTCGTAGGTGAAGCTGCCCCACTGGCCCGCGTCCGAGTTGAAGATGATCGTCCACTCGTCTTTGCCCGGAATGGTGTGCAGGCTGTAAGTCCCGGCCGCGAGCTTCTGGCCGTTGACGAGCACGTCGTCTGTGACGGCAAACGTCGTTGCCTCGTTGGCCCCCGTGCGCCAGACGTGGCCGAAGGGCACGATGGGCGCGTCCTTGGGGCGCGCGCGGGCGTCGTCGAGCGTCGCCGTGCCGCTCGCTCCGGCCGGCGGGTCGCCCCAGATCGTGCGGCCCTTCACGCCGGGGCGGCTGTACGTGATGGTGACATCCGTCACGCCGACGGTCTGCATGACGCTGGCCTTCTGGCTCGGGCGCGGCAGGCGGACCGCCTGTTGTGCCAGCGCAAGCGCCCCCGAGAGGACGACGAGCAGCGCGGCTAGGGAGAAAGTGTAAAAACGTTTCAGCGTAGGCATCGTGTTTCTCCTGGCAATAAGTTCGTGAATCTTGAATCGTAAAACGCGGCGAGCTGAAAGCAGGTTTCAACTCATTCGCGGCTTACGAGGAGCCGGTGATAGCGTTTGCGGCATTCAGAGAATAAAGAAAGTTGAGTGCGAGGGCAACACGCGTTCCAGGGGCTACATGGCTCACGCGGCCGCGCTCCCACTCCGGGGTTATATCCCTTTGACACTAAATGGCGAAAACAGTATCATCCGCCGTTCGCTCCCCGCGGCAATTGCCTCACGCTTTTCGAGGCCGGTCGCCGAACTTCCCGAACGTCGTTCGCCGTAGATAACGCTTACTCATAAACTCACTCGCCGCTCCCGTCGCGGCTGAATTCACCTCTCGGATAAAGTCCCAGAGCATTTTCCGATACGCAGTACACTCATCAATCAGGAGAATTATTATGCCTCTCGTTCCCCACAGCCTAAAGTGTGCCGGAAGATTCCTCCTCTTCTTACTGGCAGTGGCAAGTTTGCTCATCTGTCTACACTCGTCGGCGGCGGCCCAGACCGCGACGCCGACGCCGACGCCTCTCGTGACGCAGCTCTCGATGAGCGGCGAAGAGGGCGAATACATCAGCAGCGCCAAGGATTATCTGTATAAACCCGTGAACAGTATTTTCACCCCGGAACTCTGGGACCTCTCGGGCGACGGAGTCATTGACCAGGTGAGAATCACCGTTGACCAAACCTCCACCGGCCAGTGGTTTTTCCTGGAATTCGGTTCGGCCGGGCTCAACAGAAACCTCGCGCCGGGCTACTACGGCAAGGTGCGCGAGGGCGGCTCGGAAGGTAATCCGAACATGTATATCGCGGGGAACGGCAACGGCTGCGCCGCGGTCTACGGCAGTTTCAACGTTCACGAAATCAAGATTGACTACTCAACCCCCGCCAGCCCGCGGCTCGTCAATTTCGCGGTGAGCTTCGAGCAGCGTTGCGACGGCGCCACGCCCTCACTGCTCGGGACCGTCTACTACCGTTACACCGGATCGCAGCCCGTCCACAGCATTTCCGGCAGGCTGGCCGACAGCGCAGGCAACCCCGTCGCCAACGCCAAGGTCGGGCTCAACGGCTCCAAAATCACCACCACCATGACCGACGCCGACGGCAACTATACTTTCGCGAAGCTGATCTCGGGCGGCAACTACCGCGTGGTGCCGACGCCGACCGCAGCCTATGTTTACAGTCCCCCGCGCCGGAAAATCTTGAGACTGAGCGCCGACCTCGAAGCGAACTTCGCGGCCGTGCCCCTTTACAAGATCATCGGGCGGGTGACGGACGAGAACGGCACGCCCATCGTCAACGTGCCCGTCGCGCTGAACGGAGCGAAGATAGACGGCACCGGCACGGACAGCAAGGGCTATTACAGGTTCAACGGCCTGAGGGCCGACGGGAACTACACCGTCACCGTGTTAAATGAGTTCTACCGCTTCACGCCGAGCAGCCACACGTTCCACGGCCTGCCCGGCAACCAGACTTTGAACTTCAAGGGCACTCGGAAAGAGTACGTCATCGGGGGGCAAATTCTGGACGGCGAGGGCCTGCCGATGGTCGGCCTGATCGTGAACCTCGGCGGCAACCGCACGGGGGCGGTCAAGACCGACGGAAACGGCAGGTATCAATTCAGGGACTTGAAGTATGGCGGCCACTACATCATCACGCCGACGAAGGCTTACTACCGCTTCTTCCCCGGTAGCCTTTCCTACTCCGGCCTGAGCGGGAGCTGGAATTCAGCCAACTTCACGGGCGTCCCGCGCACTCACACTCTGGCCGGGCTGGTCCTGGACTCTAACGCCAACCCCCTGACCGGCGTCACCATGACCTTGAGCGGCTCGCAGTCCGAGACGACCGTCACGGACGAGTTCGGCCGTTACTCGTTCGGCAATCTTCCGGCCGGCGCCAGCTACACCATCACGCCGTCGAGCGACGGCCGCACCTTCACCCCGCCCAGCAGGTCGTACAAGCTGCTGGACGGAAACATACCGACAGTCAACTTCATCTCGTCGCCCTAAACGGCCCGGGCGCGGGCGTTCGCCCGCCCACGCTCCCGACACACGAAGGCCGGGGAGCAGCTTGTGCAAGCTGCTCCCCGGCCCTTTTTTGTTGCCCGACTGAGAGAGCCTGACGCGAGTCTTCAGTGCCGGGAAGGATTGTCGTCGTCGTTCTCAGCGTCCTCCGCCTGCGACTCAACGTGGTGATTCGTCCCGAGCGTCCACGACGGCGGGTCGCTCGCGGGGAACGATCCCTCCAGGGTCTCGTCTATCTCGTCTTCGAGCGCCGCAGCCGCGTCGTCCGCGTTTTGGTCCCGTTCCGAATCTTTGTCTTCAGTCATGACGCATTCTCGACTCACTGGTTGATGAAGCCTAAAAGCTCGCCCGCCAGACTCTGGTCAATCGTCTTGAGAATTTCGTATTGCTCGCGCGCCGCCGCTTTGTCGCGCACGCCGAGGTAAGCGAGCCCCAGATTATAGTGGGCCATTGCCAGCCCCGGCCTGACCTTGAGCGTTTCCCTGTAGGCTTCGGCGGCTTCGGCGTACCTGCCCGCCGAGTAGTAGGCCAGGCCGAGGCTGAAGTTTGCCGCGGCGCTCTTGGGGTCAAGGCGGACGGCGTTCTTGAGGCTCTCTATCGCCTCCGGGAACTTGCGCAGCTCTGTGTAGGCGTTGCCCAGATTCTTATAAGTCTGCGACAGCACGTCGGACTTCGTCTGATACTCCTGCATGTACGCCTGGCCCGATTCCGGCACGAGGCGGAGGACTTCCCTGCAAGCCGCGATGGCCTCCTCGTAGTTCCCCGCCTGGTTGTGTATGTAACCCAGGTTGTTGTAAGCCTCCGCGTAGTCCGGCCTGAGCTTAATCAGTTGGCGATAAACTTCGGCCGCGTCCGTGAAGCGCTTCAGGCGTATGTAGGCGTAGCCGAGCGGGAAGTAGGCTTCGACGTAGGTCGGGTCAAGGCTGATGGCCTTTTTATATTCCGCCACGGCCTGATCGTAGCGCTGCCGGTCGTTAAAGATGTTTCCCAACCCGGCGTGCGGACGCGGGTCTTGAGGGTCCAGGCTCGCGGCCAGCCTGTACTGCTCTTCGGCTTCGGTGAAGCGCGGCGTCCCGGCCCTGCGCGCCGCGTTGGCCCGCTCAATCGCGTTCTCTTTACGCTGAGATGAGGCGGACGAACTCCCCCCGCGCCTGAGCTTGGGGTCTTCGGGCCGCCGGACGACGAGGCCGCCGGCCCCGCCCGAGATGTCTTGTGCCAGTAAGCCCGTGCCGCAGAGCGCGAGCGCGGCCATCAAGACCAGAGTCGCGCGAAAGATTAATTGCGTCTTACTTCTCATAACGTTATTTAGATCGCGCCCGGCGGAATCTATTGCCGAGAGGACCGGCCCGCGCCTCTGTTGGATGCGTTTTTCACAAACGGTGTCGGCCGCGGCGGGAATATATTATCATCACTCACACGGACGGGCAGCCTTAGACCGAAGGAGAGAGGAAACAAAGTATGGTGACAGATGTTGCGGAAGAACTGCTGCGAGTGGTCGAGTCAACCGCAGAACGGCTGCGTGCGGTGAGCGAGGCGGAAGCGGCGGGCGCGGCCGCCGGGGGCAAGTGGTCGAAGAAACAGATTCTGGGCCACCTGATAGACTCCGCGGCCAACAACCACCAGCGCTTCGTCAGGGCGCAAGAAGGCGCGGAGTTCAACGGCCCCAGGTACGAGCAGGAGCACTGGGTCGGCGTGCAGGACTACGCGTCGAGCAGTTGGCCCGAGTTGATAGAGTTCTGGCGGCTCTACAACCGCCACCTGGCCCACGTCATCAAGCGCATCCCCGAAGAACGACTCGGCGTGAGCTGTCGCATAGGGCCGGCCGAGCCCGTCACGCTCGGCTTCGTCGTCGAAGACTATCTCACGCACCTGAAGCACCACCTGCGGCAGATAGACGGGGAGGAGACGGGGCCTTTTATTTCGGGCGCGCAGTCGGACATTTGAAAGCATGACAATCGAAGAATCATATCCCTTTTCCGATTTAGCTCTGTCGCGCCGGCTCGAAAAGACAGAGGGGCAGAGCAACGTGGGATTCGTGGAGGCACGCGCGAAGGCGTTTCCGGAAAGCGGCGCGTGTTGGCTTGAGGTCGCGGGCGCTTATGCCATGTACGACGGCGTCGGCTCGCCCGTGTCGCAGACCTTCTGCCTGGGCATGTTCGAGCCCGTGACCGAGGGCGGGCTTGACGAACTTGAAGAGTTCTTCCAGTCGCGCGGCGCGGAAGTGTTCCACGAGATGAGCCCGCTCGCCGACCCGAGCGCGTTGGCCTTACTGAGCGAGCGCGGCTATCAACCCGTAGAATTCACCAGCGTGATGTTCCGGCCCATACGTCCGGGGCTTCGCCTGACAGAACAGCGCAACGAGCGGCTGCGCGTACGCGCCGTCGGTGAAGGCGAGTATGACCTCTGGGCGCAGACGGCCGCGCGCGGGTGGAGCAGCGAGTACCCGGAGTTGACGGACTTCATGCTTGAGTTGTCGCAGCTCAGCGCTCACAGGGTCGGCGGGCTCTCGTTCGTGGCGGAGTTGGACGGTGAGGCCATAGCCACGGGCGCGCTCAGCATCTGCGAGGGTGTGGCGCTGCTGGCGGGGGCGAGCACCGTCCCCGAAGCGCGCAAGCAGGGCGCGCAACTGGCGCTGCTCGAAACCCGACTGGCGACGGCCGCCGAGCAGGGCTGCAACATAGCCATGATGTGCACGCTGCCCGGCAGTGCCTCGCAACGCAACGCCGAACGCCAGGGCTTCCGCATCGCCTACACGCGGATTAAATGGCGTCTGCCCCAACCCGCTTAACTGAACTTAAAGACCTCTCAAAACTCAAACTCAAGCCTTTGCGCCTTACGTCTTAACTTTGCGCCTTTGCGAGAAACAGCCGTTCTCGCAAAGGCGCAAAGAGAAGACGTAAGACGCAAAGGGTTGAGTGAATGAGTTGCTTGAGTTTTGATAGCTCGACGGTTCTTTAGTACGGGCTGCCGAGTTCCTGCATGGTCTTCACTTCCCTGTAGCCCGCGGGGATGTCGAAGAGCGCGGCGTCGAGTGTTGCGGTCGAGATGTCCACGACTTCCTGCGTTGACGACGAGGTGGGCGTGGCTATGGGCTCAACTTCGCCGCCCGTGTTGAACTTCATCCTGGTGGTCGTCTCGACCGGGTAACCGAGTTTGGCCGTGCCCTCGGTCTTGAAGCGCACTTCGTCCACACAGTCCGACTGGTCTACAGGAAACAGCGGTGTGTTCGAGCCGTCCGTCGCGCAACTCAGCCCGCCGGGCAAATCCACGTACCAACCGTCCGTCTCCATCTCCATGTTCATAGGGTTACAGGCCCCTTCGGACGCGGAAATCACCGTCCGCGTCTTAACGCGTCTCGCCGTCAGCCCCATAATCTGTTTGCGCTCGCCCGTGTCGGTCGCGGTGGTCGTGTAGGTGACGACGCCGCCACGGCGTGCTTTTGTGCCAGCGGCTGTGCCAGTTCCGTTCACTCGCGCACCCGCGGCCGCGCCTCCCCCGGCGAGCGGCGTGATGAAATAAGTCTTGGTCTTGTCGTTAATCTGAATCGAGCGCTTGAGGTCACACTGATAAATGCTCGTGTAGCCCATGCCCTCCGTGCGCTGGCGCGAGCCCTTGATGTAGGTCGTGGAAGTGAGGCTCTGCCCGCCCGCCGCGCTCTTCGTGGTTATTTTAACGTCGGCCAGGACGATTGAAGCCGAACAGAAGAGTGCGACGACGAGCGACACGGAGCGCACGAATTTTTGTCCCCAGAAGGTCCGCGACCACTCTTGCCTGGTAGCCGCCGACGGCTCGGGCTTCGACGCGCGGCGCTTGATGGAGAAGACGCCCAACACTCTGGCGAGCCTGGATTCTGATTTTTGATGATTGCTTTTCCGCATTATTTAAGTCTCTCCTGTAGGTGGTTCGGCAAAATTCCTGCCCTACTCATAAACGCGCAAAGCGGCGGCGAAATGGGTCAACGGTCAGAGGAAAAATCAAGAACGGATTGACTCAACCCTTTGCGTCTTAAGTTTTCTCTTTGCGCCCTTGCGTGAAAAGGCTGTTTCTCGCAAAGGCGCAAAGTTAAGACTTAAGGCGCAAAGGGTTGAGTTTGGTCTTGAAACAGGTTTCTTTTACTTAGCTGGACTTTATCCATTTCTGATCTTTGAAAAGAAAACGGAAGGCCGGTAAGCTTCAGACCACTCTGCCAAGAGAGGTCTTTGATGCTGACCATGCCTTCCGAACTGACAAGCCTGATTGTAGCTTTCGCCCCGCTCTTTTCCAAGCGCGTCTGGGCACATGTGCAAGTGCTGATCGTCGGCGCACTGCTGTGCCCAGCTAAACGGACTGTGACTTCCGCTTTGCGCGTCATGGGCTTGAGTGATGAGCAGCACTTCCAGAACTATCATCGTGTCTTGAACCGCGCCGTGTGGTCGAGCCTTGCGGCGAGTCGGATTCTGCTCTCGGTGCTGATTGACACCTTTGCGCCAGAGGGCGTGGTGGTCATGGGACTCGACGATACGATTGAGAGACGACGTGGCGAGAAGATCAAAGCTAAAGGAATCTATCGTGATCCGGTGCGCTCTTCTCATTCCCACTTTGTCAAAGCCAGTGGCTTGCGCTGGCTGTCCTTGATGTTGCTGGTCGATGTGGGATGGGCCGGACGTGTCTGGGCGCTGCCCTTCCTGACATGCCTGTGTCCTTCGGAGCGTTATCACACAGAGCGCGGACGCAGGCATCAGAAGTTGACCGACCGCGCACGGCAGATGCTCCTTTTGGTCAAGCGTTGGCTGCCAGGACGTGAGATCGTGGTCGTGGCTGACAGCAGTTTCGCGGCTTTGGAACTGCTGGAGGCTGTGCGTCAGGAGGTGTGCGTCATCACACGTTTGCGACAGGATGCGGCGCTCTATGAGCCTGCGCCCGCCAGACAGAGAGGCCAGAATGGGCGACCGCGCAAGAAAGGGGCGCGCCTGCCGACGCTCAAACAGGTGCTGGCTGACGGGGCAACGGTGTGGCAGGCCGTGACGCTTGAGCGGTGGTACGGCGCAAGCGCACGCAGAGTCGAGTTGGCGAGCGGTACTTGCGTCTGGTATCACGCTGGGCTGGCCGCCGTCCCCATTCGCTGGGTGCTGGTGCGTGACCCGGAAGAAGAGTTCGACGCGCAAGCTTTCTCGAGTACGAAGCTTGAGACCGCCCCACAGCAGATGCTCGAATGGTTCGTCAGGCGGTGGACGGTGGAAGTGACCTTTGAAGAAGCCAGAGCGCACCTTGGCGTGGAAACGCAACGCCAGTGGTCTGAGAAAGCGATTGCGCGCACCACGCCTGCGCTCTTTGCGCTCTACTCGGTGGTGACTTTGCTGGCAGCGCGGTTGAGCGAGAGGCAAGAACTCTCGGTGCGATGGGCGGCGTGGTATGCGAAAGAGAGCGCGACCTTCTCGGACACGATAGCGATGGTGCGGCGTTACTTGTGGAGCCATGCCTGTTTTTCCATGTCGGGTAAAAAAGCCGACATGATAAAAGTCCCGCGCTCATTAGTGGAGCGCCTGACGGATACGCTGTGCTATGCAGCCTGAATGGATAAAGTCCAGCTTAGAGCCTGTTTGAAAACTAGATGACTGGCGGCCAAGCCTGCGGGTAAGCTTTGGGTTGTGTCGAACCAACGCTACCCCACTGACCTGACCGACAGCCAGTGGCATCTTATCAAAGACTGGCTGCCGCCGCCCGCGCGCACAGGCCGCCCGCGCCTGGACTTGCGCGAAGTCATTAACGCTATCTCCTACGTCGTCCGCGGCGGCATCCAGTGGCGGATGCTCCCGCGCGAATACCCCAAGTGGCAGAGCGTCTACAGCTACTTCCGGCGCTGGCGCGGAGACGGCACTTGGCGGCGCATCCATGACCGCTTACGCGCCCAACTGCGGTGCCGGGCAGGCCGCCACAAGCACCCGACGGCTGGCTGCCTCGACAGCCAGAGCGTCAAGACGACCGAGGCAGCCAGTCCCGAAACACGCGGCTGTGACTGGCACAAGCGGGTCAAGGGCCGCAAGCGCCACGTCCTCGTCGACACGCAGGGGCTGTTGTTGACCGTCGCCGTAACGGCCGCCAACGTGCAGGACAAAGCGGGCGCGCTCTCTGCACTCAAGCGGCTCCGCGGCGGCGGCAAGAAACTGCGCCGCATCTGGGCCGACGGAGCTTACCGCACCACTCGCGGGCACTTGGCCTCGTGGGTCGAGCGCCACCGCATCGCGCTCACGGCTGTGCAGCCGCCCGCAGGCCAGCGCGGCTTTACGCTCTTGCCGCGCCGCTGGGTCGTCGAGCGTACGTTCTCGTGGCTTTACCAATCACGGCGGCTCGTCAAAGACTACGAGCGGCTGTCGGAGACGAGCGAGACGCTCATCTACGTGGCGATGACTCGGCTGATGTTACGTCGGCTCGCGCCCGATTGAGTTTTCAAACAGGCTCTTATCACTTTCTTTAAACCCGATTAGCCCGGCATTTAAATTTGTGCCAAGTTCCGCGGAGAGTTCTTTGAGGCGCGCGAGGATGCGACCGGCCTCTTCGGGGGCGGCCGCGCGCGGCAGGTATTTTTCGATGAAGACGGGTTGAACTTCGGCCGAGACGAGCCCGTTCTTGCCGAGCTTGCAGCGCAGGATGACGCTCTCGACGACCCTGCGGCCGAGGCTGGGCGGGGAGTCGAAGACAAAATTTCCGAGCGAGTAGGCGACGAGCGCGCGACGCGTCCCCGCAGCGCCTTTGTGTATGACAGCTTCCAACCCCTGCAACGTGTGCGGGTGATGCCCCAGCACGATGTCCGCGCCCGCGGCGACGGCCGTCTGTGCCAATTCGCGCTGCCGCATGCTCGGCCTCGAAGCGTACTCGACTCCCCAGTGCAGCGACACGACGACCACGTCTGCAACGGTGCGTGCCGCAACGATGGCGCGGCGCAGCGCGAACTTTGAGGCGCGCGCGACGCCGCCCCAGACATCTCTCCTCGTCCCGCTCACAGGCTCCACGTCCGTGAAAGCGACGACGGCTATCTTGATTCCTTTGACGCTCAGGATTGTCGGCGCTTCGGCCGCGGCGAGCGTCGGGCCTGCCCCGGCCCAGCCGAGGCCGCGCGTCTTGAGGTGTTCAATCGTTTCCAGCAGCCCACTCTTTCCGCAATCCAGCGTGTGATTGTTGGCGAGCGAGAGCACGTCGAAGCCCGCGCCGAGAAGTGCGTCCGCCGAATTGGGCCGTGCCTGAAAACTGATCTTCTTCTGCGACCGACGGCAGCGCGCCGCCAGCGGGTTCTCCAGATTGCCAAACGTGACATCCGCTCCCGCGAGCGCATCCCTCACATCGGCCAACACCCGCGTCGTCCCCTCGCGCTCAATCCGCCTCGCCACACCCCGGTCGAGCAGCACGTCGCCCACCGCCACCAACTCGACTGTATCCTGCGCACGCACATTAGCTGAGAAAACAAGCGACGAGACGATTGCCGCAAACAGGATGAGCAAGCGGGGAAACCGGCCGGCAGTAGGTAGTGACACGATGCGCAATTTTCAGCCCCGTAGGGGCAGTTGATAATAGCCTAGTACTTCAGTGCTGGGAATATCAGCGATATTTATACCGAGTCCCGTAGGGACGGCTGAAGAAAGTTCAGTCGTCCCTACGGGACTCTGCAAGATGTGTCCGTTCCTCACCCAGCAATAAATCGCTGGGCTATTTTCACTCGCCCCCGACGGGGCTAAAGACCTGCACTCAACGACTGTCTACTGCACACTGCCCACTTTTCTCTGTCCCGGCAGTAGAAACGTCTTCGTCCAGACGGGGGGCGGCGGGGCTTTCCCCGCGTTGAGCATGCGCTGCCACTTCTCGTCGGTCAGGCGGTCGGCGCTCGGATGCTCGAACTCGTAGTAGCTGAAGACGGCCCCGCGCGTCAGCACGAGTTTTCCTTCGACTGGCACGACGACCAGAATCTCGTTGGCGTGGCCCACGCCCTCTTCGAGCACGCGCGCGCCGCCCGTGTGCACGTCGGCAATCACCGCCATGTCCTTGTCCGTCTCGTTGACCATCTCCCACGTGTCCGGGTTACCCGTCATCACAGACAGCGTCAGGTATTCGAGCGTGCCGCCGATGTGCCGGATTGAATCGTATTCTTCGTCCGTCAGCTTCTCGCCGCGCAGCTCCTTCTCCGAAATGGTCTTGAGCTTGGCGAGCAGTTCCTCGAACTGCTCGAACTTGTCTTTGAGCTGGTCCGAAAGCAGCTCGCGCGCCGTCAAGCCTTCGCGCGACTGGCGCGTCAGGCCGAGCAGGCGGTCCCAGAACAGCACGTTCGGCTCGACGTAACCTTTGTAGGACGCAGGCTCCTCGCCGTCTCCCATCTCCGCGCCGCTCTGCTTGCCATAAAGGATAGTGTCGTGGCGCAACTCGGCCCAGGAACCCAGCGCCGTGTTGAGCGACTTGTCGGCCCACGCCGCGTTGAGCATGAAAGACGGGTATCCCTGCGGCACAGGCTCCAGGAGCGCCTTCAGCGCGTAGAGCCAGTTCCAGTAAAGATTCGAAGTCCACTTCTCCGGCTTCACGCCCGCGAACTCTTCGATGAGCTTCGAGCGCGACGGCAAATAATCGGCCCAGTTTTTCGGGTTGTAAATGTTCGCGTAAGCGTCCAGGTGCTCACGCGCGCGCGTGCTCCCGATGACCGCCATCACGTCCAGGCCCGACGGGAAGACCCTGTGGACGGGGACGGAGAGGCGCTGCATGATCTCGCTGTCGGGGATGTAGCGCTGGCCCATGAAGCGCAGTTGAATCGAGGCGTCCGGCACGGGCGGCTGGTTAGGACGGATTTGGGTGCGCGCCTGTATACGCGCGGGCCGCAGTTTCTGCGCGGCGTCCGCGAAGGCCGCGAACTTCTCTGCGTCTGTGAACGCCTCGGCCGGGGCGTCGCTGCCGAAGATTTGTTCCATCGCCGTCTTCCACTCGGCGGGCGTCACGTCGTCGGCCGCGCCGACGTAGAAAGAGGTCGGCTCGTAGATGGTCGCCCACTCGTCTTCGAGCTGCGCGCGGTAGAGCGAGCGCGTGAGCAGGAGGCTCTGCCGAATCTGCTCCTCGCTCAAGCCCTCGTTGGTGCGGACCGCGAACGGCGTCAGCCCGTACCACATCATCGTGCCGAAGTAGCGCTTCAAGATTTCGCTGCGCGTGTAGTGGCCGCGCGGGTTGAACTGCGAGTAGTCCACCACGTAGGGGAAGATCGCGCCGACCTTGAAGCCCTCGTGCGCTTTGATCAAATCGAGTTCGGTCTGCACGATTGACGACACCTCCGCGGGGACGCTCGCCTGCGGGTCGAGGAGTCGCAGCGCCACGGCGAAGTAAGCAGTGTTCTTCAGCGCCGCCTGTTTCAGTTGCGGGTCCGTGACCTCCTTCATGGTTTTGGCGGAGTCCGCGAGCATGCCTTCGGTCATCCGGCGCAGCACGGGCGCGAGCGATTGCTCCTCGACGGTGCGGAGCGTGAAGTCGTAGAAGATGTGGTAGAGGTGTAGCACCGCGTCTGTCGTCACGAACGAAGGCAGGTCGCGGTAGTCGTTGTCCTCGTAGATGTGAAACAACTGCTTCTGGGCGGTCGGCGAGGAGACGAAAAGGTTCTGCGCGAGCGCCTTCCGCTCGGCCAGGCTGAGCGCGCGCACGCGGCCGAACGCGCGCAGGTTGACGACCTCGCCGAGCGTGGGCGACACCTTGTAAGGCTTGACCGCGGCTGTCGTCTGCGGCGCGGGAGGCTGTGGGCGGTTCACACCGAACGCCGTCGCCAGCATCACGAACAGCAGCAAAATGGCACAGATTTTTCTTCGTCTCATGTTTCAGTCCTCGGTTGAATTTCCCTGAAGCGTGACGCGCGCGCCGTCCGCCTCAATCGTAATCTCGTCGCGCGCGACAGAGAGCAACACAGCCTTGAGCCAGTCGCCGCGCTGCCAGTCCTGCGTGAAGCCGAAGCCGTTCCAGGAGTAGGCCGCGAGCGCTTGCCTGCCGTCGCGTTTGGTCTCTATGGCGTAAAGATTGTCGCGTCCATCATTGTCCGTGTCGGCGAAGCCGAAGTCCGTGAACGGCCTGCTCAAGGTCGAGCCGAGCCATTTGGGCGCGGCGCGCTGCCCGTCCCAGTCGTAGATGAAGAGGCAGTTGTGCGGCCGCGGGATGAACTTGGTTGACTTGAAGACGCCGACCACGATTTCCTTGCGCCCGTCGCCGTCAACGTCCGCGACCGAAAGCTTCCACGGACGCCAGCGGCCGTGCACGCCCTCCCACAGCAGACGCCGCCCGCGCCGCACGCTCACCGCAGGGTCGCGGGTCGCGTCCAGCGTAATCCGCTCAACGCGCCCGTCGCCGTCCAGGTCAGTCTCCACGGATAGCGTGCGCGTGCTTTCGGCGCGAGACGTGACGACGGGCGCGCAGAGCATGAACAGGAGTAAAAGGGGTTTGGTTAGACGACGCATTGGTCAGCGATAAAAGTTACGGGAGAGAATTTCATGTTGGCCGCTGAAGCGTCAAGGCTCCTTCCCCGAAACGCCGCGACCGCAAATCCTGAGATGCGATTGGGCGTGCTTTTTGCCTAAAAGCCATTTTTATTCCCGGAGGGGATCGAACATGATAGCCGTGGGCAAGCAAACGAGAGTTTGCGCCGCTCAGCCCCAGACCCCGAAGGGGTCGCACATGATAGCCGGGGGCAAGCGCGTGCGCGTGAGCGCACGACGCGCCGCCCCCGGATTGATGAAGTTAAACGTTTCGACCCTGAAGGGGTCGCGCTTCATGATTGAAGGTGCGACCCCTTCAGGGTCGGATTATTTCTCTCATGTCTTCCGGGGGCGGCGCAAACTTACGTTCGCTTGCGCCCGGCTATCTTGTAAGACCCCTTCGGGGTCATATGCTGATTGCGGTCACTTCTTGTTTATAGATGCAGCCTCCCCTGCTTTCTGAGATACTGTGGGGCGCGCGATGGCGACCATAACGAGCAGCTTGCAGGTACTCGTGAACCCGGCCGGCTTCCGCTACTTTCTTCAGGAGAGAATCGCGGGCGGGGGCGGGGGCGAAGTGTACGGCGCTGTCAGCCAGGCCGGGCAGAAGGTGGCAATCAAATACATCAAGCCCAACCCGCACAACCGCGGCGCCAGCCTAGCCACCTGGATTAACGAGTGCAACTCGTCTTTGAAATGCCAGAACCACCCGCACGTCGTCGGCGTCTTCGAGTACTTCCAAACGGCGCAGGGCCACCTCGTCATCATCATGGAGCGCGCCGACTGCTCGCTCGCGGACCTCATCAAGCGCGGCTACCGCTTCGACACGCGGGCCGCCTGCGGCGTCGGGATGCAGATCGCGCGGGCCCTGAGCTTCATACACTCGCTCACCTCGCCCATCATCCACCGCGACGTGACGCCGAAAAACATACTCGTCTTCCCCAACTGGATTTATAAGCTCTCGGACTTCGGCATCTCCAAGCACACGGTCACGCCCGCCGAGATCGCCAACACTTTCATAGGCTACTCGTCATACATCCCGCCGGAACTGCTGGGCCACGGCTACTCCTGGCAGCAGGCGGATTTGTACCAGCTCGGGGTCGTGCTGCTGACGCTCATGCTCGGCGTCTCGCCGATTGACGAGAGCCAGCCGCAGCAACACATCTACGACCAGATCATGGCGGGCGTGCCGCGCCTCCGCGCCGAAGCGTTGATTGCTTCGGGCGGGAGCGCGGGCGAGTTGGCGAAGGTCGTTTCCATCATGCTACGCAGGCGCAACGAGTACAGGTATCACTCGGCGGCAGAGGTTTGCAACGAACTGGCACGCGTCTCCAATTTGCCGTATTGATGATTTCCGTCGAAGAAGCCATCCGAATCGTCAAAGAGCAGACGCCCGTCCTTGCGGCCGAGCGCGTCGCGCTCGCGGACGCCATGGGGCGCGTGCTCGCCGAAGAGGTCGTGGCCGATTCGGACTTGCCGCCGTTCGACCGCGCGCAGATGGACGGATACGCCGTGCGCGCCGCGGACACCTCGAACACGCCCGCGAGCCTGCGCGTCGTCGGCGAGTCTGCGGCCGGGCGCGGGTGGAACAATGAGTTGAAGCCCGGCGAGGCCGTCCGCATCATGACGGGCGCGCCCGTGCCCGCAGGAGCCGACAGCGTGCAGAAGGTCGAAGTGACTGAGGAGAGCGACGGCCGCGTCTCGGTCGCGGAGGGCACGAGCCCTGGGCAGTTCATCGTCAAACGCGCGAGCGAGATTAAAATGGGCCAGACGGTCTTGGAGGCTGGCGAAGAGATCAACGCCGCGCGCATGGCCGCGCTCGCCTCGTTCGGCTGCGCGTTGGTCCGCGTGGGAAAGCGCCCGCGCGCGGCCGTCCTGGCGACGGGGACGGAACTGGTCGCCGTGGATGAGACGCCGGGCGCGGACCAGATTCGAGATTCTAATAGCTACTCGCTCGCCGCCTACGCTCAACTCGCGGGGGCTTCGGTCGAACGCCTGCCGCTCGCGGGCGACGACCCCGAACTCCTCAAGCGCGAGATAGCCGCGGCGGCCGCGCGCTCGGACGTGCTCGTCCTCTCGGGCGGCGTCTCGATGGGCGTTTACGATTTCACGAAAGCGGCGCTCCACGCGCTCGACGCCGAAATCTTTTTCGAGCGCGTGAGCCTGCGCCCCGGCAAGCCGACGGTCTTCGCGCGCCTCGGCGACACGCTCGTCTTCGGCCTTCCCGGCAACCCCGTCTCCGTCTCCGTCACCTTCAACCTGTTCGCGCGGACGGCGCTGCGCGCGATGCAAGGGTGCAAGGAGGCCGCGATGCCTGAGGAGCGCGCCGTGCTGGCGCGCGGCGTGAAAGGCTCTGTGGAGCGCGCGAGCTACCTTCCGGCACGACTGCTGACAGACGAGGAAGGGAGACTCGTCGCGGAGCCTTTGAAGTGGGGCGGCTCGTCCGACTTCGTCTCGTTCACGCGCGCCACCGCGCTCGTCATCGTGCCCGAAGGTGTGCCAATTCTGGACGGCGGAGCGGTCGTGCGCGTCGTACGTCTTCCCGGCTAACCTTATGGAAAACGAGAAAGCGCCGGAAGCCGCATTGGAGTCGCCCCACGCCGTTTCGCAGGAAGGCGACGTATCACTCGAAGAGCCTCCCTTTCATCGTCGGCCCGAAACCAGCCGCCGACGAATCATCCTTATCTGCTCGCTCATCTTCCTGGCCGCCTACGGTCTGCCGCCTGCTCTCATGGCAGGACAATCGTTTCGAAGCGCGAAAAGTTCAGACGATGGTCACGGAAGGCTACAAGCACAGCGCGCGCATCTTGCGCGAGGGCGGCGTCTCGTCCTTTTTCAATTCGTCGTCGCCGCTCGCGGACCCGAACCACCTGGGCCACCCGCCGGGCTACCCCGTCATGATGGCCTCCGTCTTCGGCCTCTTCGGCGAGTCCGACGCCGCGCTACAAATCGTTCAACTCCTCGCAGACTCCGCGGGCGCTGTCGTCGTCTTCCTCATCGCGCTCTCCCTCTTCAACACTTCGACGGCGACAGTCGCCGGCCTGCTCGTCGCGCTCGCCCCGCAGTTCACCTACAACTCGGTGATGCTGCTGCCCGACACGCTCGCCGTCCTTCCCGTCCTGCTCGCGGTCTACTGCCTCGTGCGTGCGACAAAGAGCCCGCGCATCATTTGGTTCGTCGCGGCGGGCGCGCTCGTCGGCCTCTCGTGCTGGCTGCGCGCCAACGCGATGTTGCTCGCCCCGTTCATGGCGGCCGCAATTCCTTTGCTCTTCGAGCGCGGGCGGCGACTGCGCTACGCGCTCGCGCTCGTCGGCGGGAGCCTGCTCGTCATCGCGCCGCTGACTATCAGAAACGCAATCGTCTATCGCCACTTCGTCCCTGTCTCGCTCGGCGCGGGGCAGACGTTTCTCGAAGGCATCGCGGATTACGACGACGGGAGCCTCGGCATCCCCAACACCGACATGGGGCTGATGAAGTGGGAGGCCGAGCGTTACAACCGGCCTGACTACTATGGGACGCTTTTCAACCCGGACGGCGTACAACGCGACCGCCAGCGGTTGTCCGAAGGCTTTGCCGTCATACGCTCGCGCCCCTTCTGGTTCGCAGGCGTCATGCTCAGGCGCGCAGGTGCGATGCTGCGCCTCGAACGCGTCCGCCTGATCGCGGCCGACCCGCCCGTCACGCACTCGCTCGCCGTCACCGAAGGGACACCCGCCGCATGGTCCGCCTCGACGCAGGATTTATTGGCACAGGGAATTGTCGGCTCAAGCACCGTCGTCCTCTCCCCCGCCGCGGACGCTTCCCTGCTAAACGTTCAGGGCGACGAGTCCAGAATTCAGTTCGCCTCCCCGGCCATCCCACATCGAGGGGCAGACTGATTACGTCTTGAAGCTGCCGGTCAGAATCGAGCAGGGGCGCGTGATGGCGAGCGTCGTCCGCGTCGGCGACGAGCACGAGTACGCCTCGGCAATCATCGAGGTGCAGGATTGGAAAACGCGCGCCGAGCAGCCGCTCGGCACAATCGAGTTAGCGTTCGTCAGCCGCGGCCCCGGTCAGGTTCGCATGGTCTTGACCAACGCCGGGGTGAGAGGCACGCCCCCCGTGCTACAGCTCGGCGAGGCGCGTCTCTACGCGCTCGGCCCGGCCTCTTTCACCTGGACGCGAATCCCGCGCGCCGTCCTGCGCTTCATTCAAAAACTTTTCATCACCGCCGTGATGCTCCCGCTCTCCCTCTTCGGCCTCTTCCTCTTGATTCGCGCTCGCCGCCGCCGCGCGCTCGTCCTCCTGCTGCTCGTCCCGGCTTACTATTTAGTCATCCAATCGGCGCTCCACACCGAATATCGCTACGTCCTCGCGATTCATCACTTCCTCTTCATCCTCGCCGCACTCACCCTCTACCACGCTGGCATCTCTTTATGGAAACTGGCACAGAAGATTCCACTCAAGCAAAGCTAGGCTCAACACCTTTGCGTCTTTGCGCCTTGGCGTGAGTGGTTTTGGTTTTCTCACG
Source organism: uncultured Acidobacteriota bacterium (assembly GCA_963711585.1). Classification (GTDB taxonomy): domain Bacteria; phylum Acidobacteriota; class Blastocatellia; order Pyrinomonadales; family Pyrinomonadaceae; genus QHXM01. Next base: position 42,064 of record CAVQEU010000010.1, read on the forward strand.
CAAAGGCGCAAAGACGCAAAGAAAACAGTCATCCATGAAACGTGACTTTTACTTTTCCGCCTGTTTAAGGTTTACTCTGCCGTTATGAAACGTCTTTCGCACATGGACGATGAGGGGCGCGTGAAGATGGTTGACACGTCGGCGAAGGAAGCGACCGTAAGGCGTGCGGTCGCCACGGCGCGCGTCCTCATGTCGCCCGAAACCCTACGGGCCGTGCGCGAGCACCGCACGCCGAAAGGCGACCCCCTGGAGACGGCGCGCATCGCCGGCATCATGGCCGCCAAGCGCACGGCCGAGCTGATTCCGCTCTGCCACCCGCTCCCGCTCACGCACGTCGAAGTCCGCGCAGAAATTGACGACTCCGGCGTTCTCATCGAAGCCGAAGCCGCCACCCGCGCGCAGACCGGCGTGGAAATGGAAGCGCTCACGGCCGCAACTGTCGCCGCGCTCACCGTCTACGACATGTGTAAGGCCATGGACAAGGGCATTGTGATTACGGACGTGCGGCTCGAAGAGAAGACCGGCGGCAAGTCCGGCGAGTACAAAAGGCAAAAGGTAAAGGGTAAAAAGTAAGGAACACTGGCCGCGCGGCCTTCGTTTTCAATTTTGTCTTTCCCCTTTGGCTTTTTACCATTACAATGGTTTTTGAATGGTTCGGAAGTTTTCCCGTAGCGGAGTTTGAAGATGAAACTTAACAGCATTTCCGCGGACGCGCGCCCACAGGTTCGCACCCTGCTTATCGCCGCCGCCATCACCATAGCGCTCTGGTACATCCCCTTTCTCAGCATCCTGAGCTACCCGTTCAACATCTTCGTCACATTCATACACGAAGGCGGCCACGCGCTGGCCGCGCTCCTGACGGGCAACTCGGTCGCAAGCTTAAGCGTGGCGACTGACGGGAGCGGTCTGACCTACACGACGACGAGCGGCCTCGTCTCGCAGACGATTGTTTCGAGCGCGGGCTACCTGGGCGCGATGGCCTACGGCGCGCTGCTCCTCTTCCTGATTCGCCGCGCCGTCGCCGCGCGTTACGTGCTGGTCGGCACGGGCGCTTTCATCCTCGGGCTGACGCTCATTTTCGGTTTGGGGAGCCTGTTCACCATCATCATGGGCATCGGCATCACGGCCGCCCTCGTCGCGATAGCCATCTACGGCGGGCCGCGCGTCGCGACCTTCTTCGTCAGCTTCCTGGCCGTGCAGTCTGTCCTCAACGCCCTGCTCGACTTGAAGACACTCTTCTTCTACTCGTTCACGCCCGGCGCGCACTCGGACGCGGCGAACATGGCGAACGCGACCGGCGTCCCCGCCGTGTTTTGGACCGTGGCCTGGATAGGGCTCGCGTTCGTGATCCTGTCGCTCGCCATGCGCGCCTATTCCGCAAGCTGCGAGCGCAAGAACAGGCAGCAGGATTTGCCGTTTGAAGAGCCGCTGGGAGTTTAAGAGAAAACTTTGAGCGCAAACCTTGAGGGGCCGCCGTGTGATGTAGCTGTGCTCGCAGCGACAGCGCACGGCGGCCTCGACGCTTCTCAGACTTCGGAAACTATACTGACGCTCGGCTCCCTGCACGTCGGCGCGCGCATCGTCCTGCGCTGCCGCAAGGACTGGCGCGACGCAACGGTCGCCGCCCGCTCCCCCGAAGCGATTACGCTCTCGGTCGGCTCGCCCTCGGGCCACACCTACCGCGTGCGCAGGCCCGCCGATTCCCCGCTCTCCCTCGACGGCTCAATCCCCGTCCTTGGCGAAGGCTCCTGGCGCGCCGGCCGCGTCAGATACGACCTCCGCTGGTAGAATTAGAGAAACAACGAACCACGAAATCACACGAAACGACGCGAAGTAAGAAGCTCGAGCTTCTTACTTCGCGTCGTTTCGTGTGATTTCGTGGTTCGGTTCTTCCGCTGTAACCCTGCGCTATTTAAACTTGACCGCAGTGACTTCCATCTTGATGGTGGCCTGGCCGGCTTCTATCTTGGCCTTGTCGTCGCCGCGGAAGCCTGGAATCGCGAGCGGGACTCGCGCCGTCCCGTTGTTCTCTAATTCGGTCAGCGAGCCTGACGGGATCACTATCTTGGTGCGCTCCTTGATGAGCTTGCCGTCGAGGTCCGTGACCGCGCCCCGCATCTCTAACCCGTTGATGGTGCGCCCCGTGAAATTCCTGACGGTCGTGGCGAGTCTCATCTCGACATCACCCGCGAGGCTGTTCGCGTAGTCGGCTATCGGCTCGTCGAGCTTGATCATGTCGCGTGCCTGGTCGAAGTCGGGCGAGCCCGCGCGCAGGCCGCCTTCCAGCTTCGGGTCGGGGGCCGTGCCTGGAACCTGCGGCTCGGGCCGCGTCTTCAAAAAGACTATCAGCCCGACGGCCAGCAGCACGGCGACCGCGCCCGCAATGATAAAGATTGTTCTTCTAGGGCCGTCCGCGCCACGCCGGCCACTCTCGCTCGTGATAGCCATGAGTTCACCTTCTCCCAGCCGCGTTTTTTATTTGCCTCAGAGCATACACCCGCGCGCACGAAGTATGAAACCTTTAGACCCCTTGCTCGGTGGAAATGTTCCGCGGCGGGAATTTTTGAGCTTTACTTTCCTTTGGCGCGTGTGCGATGGCGCGTGAACTCCACGGCCTCGCCCGGCGGCGGCACAGTCTTCTCCACGAGCGAACCCGTCCCCGTGCGCTGCCGGACGCGGCGCGGCCAGGTGATGAGGAAGCGGCTCCCCGCCGCGGGCTCGCTCTCGACCGTGATTTCGCCTTCGAGCAGTTCGACGATCTTACGCGTGATGGCGAGGCCGAGGCCCGTCCCGCCGTAGGAGCGCGCGAGGCGGTCGTCTACCTGTCGGAACTCGTCGAAGATGTATGTCAGGGCGTCGCTCGAAATGCCTATGCCCGTGTCGCGCACTTCCAGCGACCAGCGGTCCGCGCTGAGCGGGGCGGCCGTGACGGTGACGCTCCCGGCGGTCGTGAACTTGACGGCGTTGCCGATTAGGTTCGAGAGCACCTGCTCAAGCTTGTGCCTGTCGGTCCAGACCAGGCCGAGTTCGTCCGAGACTTCGGCGCGCAACTCTATACGCTTCTCTTCCGACTCGCGCGCGTAGTCCTTCACGATTCCCCGTATCACTTCGCCGACATCCACCTGTTCAAGGTGCAGCGCGGCGCGGCCGGCTTCGAGCCGCGAGTAGTCGAGCAGGTCGTTGACCAGTTCGAGCAGCGAGCGCGCGTTGCGCTCCATGCGCGTGACGGCCTCGTTCTGCAAGGGCGCGAGCGGCAGCGAGCGGTCGCGCGCGAGCAATTGGCTCAGCCCGATGATGACGTTTAAGGGCGTGCGCAGTTCGTGCGAGATGTTGGAGACGAAGGCGGACTTGAGCCGGTCGTGCTCGCGCAGCCGGTCGTAAGCGGCGACCAGCTCGTTGTGCTGTTTGACCTCTTCGGTGATGTCGCGGAAGACCGCGACCGCGCCCTCCGGCCTGCCGTCCTCGCCCGTCAGCGGCGTGGCAGAGATGGCGACGACGCGCGGCGAGCCGTCCGCCTGGACGATTTCAAGCTGCTCGCCCGAAAGGTGCTGGCGGCGTTCGAGCGCGCGCCAGAGCGGGTGATCTTCGGCCGCAAGCTCGCGGCCCGCGAGGTCTCTGAATTTCATGTCCGCGATTAGCGCCTCGGCCCCGTCGCGAAACTCTGCGGGCGCGCGCCCTATGATCTGTGCGCCGGCCGGGTTGACGCGGTAGCGCCCCTGCCGGTTGATGATGACGACGCCCTCGTTCATCTGGTTGATGATGCTCTCAAGCTCCGCGGCGCGCGTCCGCTCGGAGGCGAAGGCTGCGGTCGCGAGTTTTTCGGCGCGGACGCGCCTGGCGACTTCCGAGAGAATCAGGATGAGGTCGCCGCGGCCTGCGCTGCGCGCGCTCGTGGGCCAAATCGTCACGTCCCAGAACCCGAACGCCTCCGCCTCAGTCGCCTCCTGGTCCGGGCGCGCGACGAGATTTAAGGGGAGGCCGTAGGTGACGAAAGGCTTGCGCGTGCGGCGCACGTCCTCGACGATGTCGCTCAGGACTGCGAGGCCGGCGGCAGCCTCGTAGAGCCCGCGACCCGCGAGCGTGGCGGCCTCGCGGCCCGTGAAGCGCGCGAAGGTCGAGTTGGCCTTGCGGACGATCAGCCGCTCGTCCAGCACGGCCAGCCCCAGCGGCAGCCCGTCCAAGACCTCTTCGATGAATGCCCCCTGCGTCTGCAACTCCGTGAACTTGGTTTCCAGTTGCGACGCCATGACGTTGAAACTCTGCGCCAACCCGCCGACCTCGTCGTCCGTCTCGACCACGGCACGCTCATGCAACTGCCCGCCGCCGAGCGTGGAGGCTGTTGCCGCCAGTTCTCTTAAAGGCTTGGTGAAGCGGCCGACGGCCCAGACGCCGAGCAGGATGGAGGCGAGGAGCGCGAGCGCCCACGTCGCCGTCAGCATGAAACCGGATTGGCCCGCGACCGTGTCCTCGGCCACGGGCACACCTACGGCCACGCTCCACCCGAAAGACTCGACGCGCCTCGCGCCCGTCATGCGCGTCACGTTGTCGCTCCAACGCACGCGCTCAGGCTGGGCCAATAAATTGATTGACGACGGGACAGGCATTCGGGCCGAAGAATTCACCAGGGCTTGTCCTTCGGCGTCGAAGACGACGATAGCGGTTCCGGCGTGCCCGCCCGCGTCGCGCTCAAGGCGCGAGTAAAGCGCCTGTGCGTCCTCGGCCGGAACGTCCGCCGAACGTTTGACTTGAGGCGGGCGGTCTTCGAGCCAGGAGAAGAGAGAGCCCGCGGCCGCGTTGGTCTCGATGCGCGCGGTGGCTGCCGCCTGCTCGTCCAGGTCGCGGCGGTAGTTGCGCAGTTGAATCAAACTGACGACGAGCAAAGGCAGAGAGAGAACGGCGAGCAGCAGCAGGAGCTTGGCGCGCACGCTCTTGAGCATCGGTAATGTTCCGCCCGGCTTCGTCATCGCCTCCTGTCCTCGGGAAAATCCGTACGGCGGCGTCGCGGCGGCGGCCAGACGGACGTGCGCGTTCCAACTGGCGGGCGAAGACTGGCGGCGTAAACAACTACAACCTGCGCGAGCAGTTCGTCCACGAAGCGGTCGGCGCGCCTGAGCGCGTCGCGCAATTCCCTTAAGTCCCCTTCGGTGGCGTTAAACCCCTCGCGCCACAGAAAATCGTTAAAGACACTGCGAAAAATTATCAACTCCCGTGCCACTTCATCAATTAGCGCCCCCTGATGGAAGCGAACTTGCGGGTGCGAGCGCAGGCGGCGCGTGGCTTCGCTGATTTCCGCGTCGGTCGCGCCCGCGTCCAGAGCCTGCGCGAGTTCTTGCAGCGTGTCCGGTAAATGGTCCACTAACTGTTCGTAAGAAAGGATGGCAGGGGTTTCGGTGCGCGGCTCCGCATACATTCCGTCCATCCAGGCGCGGACGATTGATTCCTCGTGCTCACGGACGAGCGTGGCGAAGTTCTGCGGCATGGGAACAGGGCGAGAAAAAGTAGTCAGTAATCAGTAGTCAGTAGTCAGTAAAAGCAAAAAGCTGATTACTGATTACTGACTACTGATTACTTTTTTTCGGCAATAATCGGCTTAAGAGCGCCTCCAACTGGTCGAAGTCAATAGGCTTGGTGACGTAGTCGTTGCAGCCGGCGGCGAGTGCATCGGCGTGAAAATCGGCCGTGTCGTGGGCGGAGACGGCGACAATCGGGACATCTTTCATGTCCGGGTACTGGCGTATGCGGCGCGTGGCGGCCAGCCCGTCCAGTTGCGGCAGACTCAAATCCATCAGGATCAGTTGCGGCCGCTCACTGTATGCCAATTCGACGGCCTCCTCGCCGTTGACGGCCTCAAGCACGCGATAGCCGCTCATTTCCAGCAAGCGCCTCATCATAAAACGGTTATCTTCAAAGTCCTCGACCACCATGATGGTCGGAGGTGCGCTGCCGTTGTCGCTGTCCATCACCACGTACTCCATTGTCGGACTAAATTGCTGAATTTCCACGAAGAATTATACCTCTGACAATGCATGGCTAGCATACGCTCGCGTTTTTTGTTAAGATGCCGCATCGAAACGCAACACAACACACCGCGCCTTTTGGGTTCTAATAGTACACGCGGTCTGACCCTGCGAGCCACCCAGAATGCTGACGTAGCAACCGGCGGGCGGGGCTTTTGAGCGATATGAAGCCGCTAAAATCGGATACTCAGGACTTAGCCACGCTCCAGGAACTGGGGCGCGCGTCCGTCCAGATAGTCCACGACCTGAAAAACCAGCTAAACGGTCTCAAACTCTATGCCACGTTCTTGCGCAAGCGCATGGAGAAGTCGGACCGGCCCCAGGACGAGCAGGAAACGGTCGCCAAACTGATCGCCGGACTTGAGCGCGCCGCCTCCGACATGACCACGCTCGTACGCATGGGACGCCCCCTCGAACTGCGCCGCCAGCCGCAAACCGACCTCGTCAAAATCCTGAAAGGCGTCGAGGAGACGGAAGGCGTCCGCATAGAGACCGAAGCCGCTGAACTGGCCGGCGACTTCGACGTGGCGGCCATCACGGAGGCTTTCAAGACGATCACGACGAACGCGCTCGCGCTCGGTTCTGCGGGCGACGGCTCGGCCCTGACGATAAGCCTCGCGCGGGGTGACGACGGGCAGAGTGCGACCGTCGAGTGGCGCGGCGTAAAGAGTATGAACGGCGACGACCCGTTCCACTCCTTCGCCGGCAGCGAGGGCTTGCGGATGTCGCTCGCCGCCAAGATCATCGAAGCGCACGGCGGGGAAACAGGCTTCGACGCGCACACCCTGCGCGCCGAGTTGCCGCTGGAACAAAGTTCGGAATCATAAATCGTAAACCATAAATAGAGGTACGCTCTTCATAACAGGAGTCAAAGGTGGAACGTAAAGAGGCACGCATTCTGGTCATTGACGACGAACCGATGATGGCCGATTCGCTCAAGCAGAATCTGGCCGAAGAGGGCTACTCGGTTGACACCGCCGCGACCGGGGCCGAGGCGATAGAGTTTTTTGACCGCGGCGGGCATCACCTGGCTATCTGCGACCTGCAACTCCCGGACATGGACGGCCTCGAAGTCCTGCGCCACATGAAGGACGTGCGGCCCGAAACCGAAGTCATCGTCGTCACGGGCTACGGCACTGTCGCGCGCGCCGTCGAGGCGACCAAAGCCGGCGCGTTCTACTTCGTCGAAAAGCCTTTCGACTTCGAGCAGATGCAGCCCCTCGTCGAGCGCGCTTTGGAGAGCCGCGAGCTGCGCGCCGAGACCAAGATGATGCGCGACCGTTTGGCGACGCGCGCCGAATACTTCAACATCATCGGCGCGTCCAAGCAGATGCAGACCATCTACGAGACCATAGAGTCCGTCGCCAAGTCGGACGCCAACGTTCTCATCGTCGGCGAGTCTGGGACGGGCAAGGAACTCATCGCCAACGCGATTCACTACAACTCGCTCCGGTCCAAAAAACCTTTCATCAAGGTCAACTGCGCCGCGCTCCCCAAGGAGTTAATCGAATCCGAACTCTTCGGCCACACGAAGGGCGCGTTCACGGGCGCGCACGCCGACAAGGAGGGCCTGGTGCAGCACGCGGCGGGCGGCTCGCTGATGCTCGACGAAATCGCCGAGATGCCGGTTGAGCTTCAGCCGAAGTTGCTGCGCGTCCTGCAAGAGCGCAGTTACCGCAAGATCGGCTCGGAGAAGACCTACGCCGTGGACTTTCGTCTCATCTGCTCTACGAATCGCCTGCCGGCCGACGCCATCCGCGACGGTTTGCTCCGCGACGACCTCTTCTACCGTATCTCGACCATCACGATTCACGTACCCCCTTTGCGCGAGCGCGCCGAAGACACACAGCTTCTGACCGAGCACTTTTTGAAGATGTACTCGCAGAAGTATGACCGCCCCATCACGGGCGTCTCGCAGGCGGCCTACCAGCGCCTCTTCGGGCACTCGTGGCCGGGCAACGTGCGCGAGTTGCAGAACGTCATCGAGCGCGCCGTGCTGCTCGCCAAGGGCAACAAGATCGAGCCGGTTGACTTGCCTTTCGACAACGGCTCGCTGCCCGAGGGCGCGACGCAGAACGCCGAGTGGGACGTGCCACCCAACATGACGCTCGAAGACATTGAGAAGCTAGTCATAGAGAAGACGCTACAGCGCACGGGCGGCAACAAGCAGGCGGCCGCGAATCTCCTGGGAATCTACCGCCCGCGCCTCTACAGCAAGATCAGGAAGTACAAGATTGACGTGGCTAATTTGGTGGCGTCTTAAAAAGGCAAAAGTGAAGACCCTGAAAAGGGTCACACATGATAGCCGGGGGCAAGCGAAACGCGTCAGCACACGTGCGCCGCCCCGGTATCAAACGATGGAAATGATTTCGACCCTGAAGGGGTCGCACTTCAATGTTGAATGTGCGACCCCTTCAGGGTCGAAATGTTTTTCTCGGACGATACCGGGGGCGGCGCTATTCGCTTGCCCCCGGCTATCATGTGAGACCCCTTCAGGGTCGAAACTTTTTCCTTTTGCCTTCTTCAGTCTACTTGATAGGTCGCCACGCTGGTCGGCGTCTCGAAGCAGCGGACTTTGTAGACCTGTACGCGTTGGTCGCCGACGCGGGAGGAGACGCGTTCGAGGATGTAGCGGGCGAGGTTTTCGGCTGAAGGATTCAGTTCCACATCGAACGGCGGCAGTTCGTTGATGTTGCGGTGGTCGAGGTACTGCACGACCTCGTCGGCCGCGTCCTTCAGTTCGCCGAAGTCAACGAGCAACCCTATGTTGTCCAACTCGCGCCCGCGCGCGTAGATTTCGATTTTATAGTTGTGCCCGTGCAAGTTCTCGCACTTCCCCTTGTAGCCGCGCAGTTGATGCGCGCTCGAAAAGTTGCGCTCAATCATCACCTCAAACATAGTCCAAAGTCTAAAGTCCGAAGTCCAAAGTCGCAAGCCGCGGGACAGAACTTATAGCGCACGCCAAAACTCAGGCTACAGATTGACTCAACCCTTTGCGCCTTACGTCTCGTCTTTGCGTCTTTGCGAGAACGCTGTTTCACGCAAAGGCGCAAAGTTAAGACGTAAGATGCAAAGGGTTGAGCTTGGGTTTGGAATTGGACTTTTAGACTTTGGACTCTTCGAAGATGGCCGCGAGGTCCGTGATGTCTGAGGTCACGCGGCACGGCGGCAGACTTTCGAGGAACAGGCGGCCGTAGGCTTTCGTCCTCAACCTTGGGTCTAAGACCGCGAGCACGCCGCGGTCGGTCGTGCTGCGTATCAGCCTCCCCAATCCTTGCTTCAAGCTGATGATGGCCTGCGGCACGCTGTACTCGTAAAAACTCGAACCGCCCTGGTCGTCTATGTAACGCTGTCGGGCGGCGACCACAGGGTCTGAGGGCACTGCGAACGGCAGCTTGTCTATGATGACGCACGACAACTGCTGCCCGCGCACGTCCACGCCCTGCCAGAAGCTCGACGTGGCGAAGAGCACCGCATGAGGCGTCTCGCGGAACTTTTCCAGCAGCCCCGCCTTCGACGCGGTGCCTTGCAGGAAACAAGGAAAGTCAACTTCGCCCGCCACCCTTTCGTAGAGCGCGTTCATCCCGGCGAAGCTCGTCGAGAGCACGAAGGCGCGGCCCTCGGTCGCGTTGAGCACGCGTATGACCTCTTCGGCCGCCGCGTCGGCGAACTGCGGCGAGCGCGGGTCCGGCATGCGCCGCGGGAGATACAGGACAGCCTGGCTGTCGTAATCGTAGCCCGAGGGCGCGACCAAATCTTCGGCCTCCACGAGTCCCAGGCGCTCGCGTATGAAGTTGAAGCTGCCCGCGCTCGCCAGCGTCGCCGAGGTCAGGACGACCGTCTCGACACGGTCGAACAGCTTGTCTTGCAGCAGGCTCGACACGTCAATGGGCGAGGCGCGCAGGAACGCCCCGCGCCCGCGACGTTCGAGCCAGTAGACGAAGTGCTTGTCGTCGCCCGCCACGATGAACTGTAAATCGAAGCGGACCTGCCGTATGCGCCGCAAAATGTTTTCGACTTCGAGCGGCTGCTCGGCCAGAGCGTCGAGCGTGGTCTCCAACCTCCCGAGCGCTCCGTCCAGGCTGAGGTAAGCGTCGCCCAAAGGGGTCGCCTCTATCTCGCCGTCCGTCCGCTTGCGCGCGAACGTGCCCGGCAGGATGGGCGAGCGCCCCTCCTCGCCGCGCCCTTCGCGAAAGCCCATCCAGAAATTGTCGCTGAACCGCGTCAGCCGCGCGGCCGTGCGCGTCAGCTCGCGGTTCACGTCCACGTTCGTAATCGGGAGTTGTGCCAAATCGCGCACGAGGTCTTCCATCTGGTAGCTGGAAACCTGCGCGCCGAAGTACTCGGCCGCCACGTCCTCTATCTGGTGCGCCTCGTCGAAGATGACGGCCGAGTAGTCCGGCAAGACCTGCCCGTACTCGCTGTTGCGGAGCGCGAGGTCGGCGAAGAAGAGGTGGTGATTGACGATGACGATGTCGGCGTCCGTGGCGCGCTGGCGCATGCGCGTGATGAAGCAGGGGTCGTAGTCGGGACATTTTTGGCCCAGACAAATCTCTGTGCGCGCGTCTATGTGCCGCCAGAAGGAGAGGTTTTCGGGGAGGCCGACAAGTTCGGCGCGGTCGCCCGTCGGCGATTCGCGCGCCCACTGACGCACCTCGTCGAAGTAGTCCAACTCGTCCAGGCCGTCGAGCACGGGCGAGTTCTCCGCCCGCTTGATGCGTTGCAGGCAGGCGTAATTCCCGCGCCCCTTCATGTAGGCGGCCGTGAACTTTCGCGGCAGCACCTTTTGGAGGAAAGGAATGTCCTTTTCCATCAACTGCTCTTGCAGATTCTTCGTCCCCGTCGAGATGATGACGCGCGTCTTGCGCGCCGTCGCCGCCGCAATCGCCGGGACGAGATACGCGAGCGTCTTGCCCGTGCCCGTGCCCGCCTCGACAATCAGGTGACGCGTCTCCTCGAACGCGCGCAGCACCGCCTCTGCCATCTGAATCTGGCCCGGCCGATATTCATATTCAGGATGTGCCCGCGCGATTAGTCCGTCTGGGCCGAAAATTTCTTCCATGTTAGTTTGAGAAACTACGGCATCACCTTAACAGACAGGCAGCCTTCGATTGCTTCGTAGAGGTTCTGCAACAGCTCTTCGAAGGTTTCTCCCTGAGTGGCGCACCCCAGGATGGAAGGGACCTCGGCCCAGAAGCCGCCCTCTTCTGCCTCATGTACTACGACTTTAATTTTCATGCGCTCGATTATACCAATGCGTCGCCGGAATTTTGTTGATTACTCATCAATCCGCGCCCATCGCTTCCGGCTGCGGCGCTGGCTGCTTTAGCCGATTCGGGTAGAGCGGGAAACGAGAGGCAAGCTCGGCGACTTCCTGGCGAACTTTGTTGCGCACGTCTTCGGATTGCGGGTCGTGCAGGACTTCCGCGATGAGGCGGCCGACGGTGCGCATGTCGGCTTCAGTCATGCCGCGTGTGGTCAGGGCGGGCGTGCCGATGCGTATGCCGGAGGTGACGAAGGGCTTGTTGGTGTCGAAAGGAATCGTGTTTTTGTTGACGGTGATGTGCGCGGCTTCGAGAGCTTTTTCGGCGTCCTTGCCCGTGATGCCCTTGCCGCCCATGAACACGTCAACGAGCATCAGGTGGTTGTCCGTGCCGCCGGAGACGATGCGCAAGCCCTGCTCAGCCAACTCGCTTGCGAGCGCCTTCGCGTTCTTCAGGACGTTTTGTTGGTAATCCTTGAAGTCGTCGCGCAAGGCTTCGCCGAAGGCGACGGCCTTGGCGGCGATGATGTGTACGAGCGGGCCGCCCTGCACGCCCGGAAAGAGCTTGCGATTGACTTCGGCCGCGTGCTCTTCCTTGCAGAGAATCAGGCCGCCGCGCGGGCCGCGCAGCGTCTTGTGCGTGGTCGTCGTGACGTAGTCCGCGTGCGGCACGGGCGAGGGGTGCAGGCCCGCCGCGATGGGGCCCGCGATGTGTGCTATGTCTGCGAACATGCGCGCGCCGACGCTTTTGGCGATTTGGCCTATGCGCTCAAAGTTGATGGTCCGCGGGTACGCGCTCGCGCCGCAGACGATGAGCTTCGGCTTGTGCTCTTCGGCGATGCGTTGCAGCTCGTCGTAGTCAATCTGCTCAGTCTCGCGCGAGACGCCATAGTCCGCGACCTTGTAGCTGAGGCCGGAAAAATTCATCGGGTGGCCGTGCGTCAGGTGGCCGCCGTGCGAGAGGTTCATGCCCAGAATCTGGTCGCCGTAAGAGATGGCGGCCAGATAGACGGACATGTTCGCCTGCGCGCCCGAGTGCGGCTGGACGTTGGCGTGGTCGGCATCGAAGAGTTCTTTCGCGCGGTCAATCGCCGCCTGCTCGACCACGTCCGTCCACTCGCACCCGCCGTAATAACGCTTCTTCGGGTAGCCCTCGGCGTACTTGTTCGTGAAGACAGAGCCCATCGCTTCCAGCACGGCCTCGCTGACGAAGTTCTCCGAAGCGATCAGCTCAAGCCCCTCCGCCTGCCGCCTGACCTCGCTGTCAATGGCGTCGCTGATTAAAGGGTCAACCTCCGAAAGGCGCGCATTCATACGTTCGTTCATCATCTCTCCTCTGTAGGCGATTACGATTTTTCGAGCTGTCTAATCTTCTCTACGCGCTCGCTGTGACGGCCGCCGTCGAAGGCCGTGCTGAACCAGGCGCGGACGATTTTGGGAATCTCTTCGGGGGGCGTGGTGCGCGCGCCGAGGGCGAGGACGTTGGCGTCGTTGTGTTGCCGGGCGAGCCGCGCGGTCTCTTCGGACCAGGCGACGGCCGCGCGCACGCCCTGCACTTTGTTGGCGGCGATTGCCATGCCCGTGCCTGAGCCGCAGACGAGCACGCCCTGCTCAGCGTCGCCCGCGGCGACGCGCTCGGCGACCAGGGCCGCGTAGTCCGGGTAATCAACCGACTCTTCGGAGACCGTGCCGAGGTCTTCGACTTCCAGACCCAAGTCAGTGAGCAGCGGCTTCAGGCGTTCCTTCTCCGCATAGCCCGCGTGGTCGCTGGCGAGCGCAATTTTCATAACGATTCGGCCTCATTCATGGGCTGTCGAAAGGCGTGCAAGACGTTGATGGTACATCACGCGGGAGACGCCCGCAATATGGGACGTGGCGACGCGGAGACGCGGCGACGCGGCGAAGAAAAGCAACTGTCTTTATCGCCGCGTCCCCGCGTCTCCGCGTCCCCGCGTCCCGTCCCTACGGTTGCCTTACGCGCCGCTGCTTTGCGAGAATGAGCGTCGGACAAACATCTCGCCGCTGAGGAGAGCCCTCTTATGCGCTGGTCGCAATATTTCATCCCTACACTTCGCGAAGTCCCCGCCGACGCGGAGGTCGTCTCGCACCGCCTGCTCCTGCGCGCAGGGATGGTGCGCCAACTGGCCGCGGGCGTCTACTCGCTGCTGCCGCTCGCGCAGCGCGTCTCGCTCAAGATTCAGCAAATCCTGCGCGAAGAGATGAACCGCATCGGCGGACAGGAGTTCTTCCTGCCCGCCCTGAACCCGCGCGAGATTTGGGAGGAGTCCGGCCGCTGGACGGTGATGGGCGACAACATGTTTCGCCTGAAAGACCGCAAGGGCGCGGACATGTGTCTCGGCATGACGCACGAAGAGGTCTTCACCTCGATTGCGCGCAACGAGATTCGCTCCTACAAGCAACTGCCGCAGGTCTGGTATCAGATTCAAATAAAATTCCGCGACGAAGCGCGGCCCAAGTCCGGCGTCTTGCGCGTCCGCCAGTTCATCATGAAGGACGCCTACTCGTTCGACCTCGATCAAACGGGCCAGGACAAGTCTTTCGAGGACCAGCGCGAAGCCTACAAGCGCATCTTCGACCGCTGCGGGCTGAAGTACACCATCGTCGAAGCCTCCTCGGGCGCGATGGGCGGCTCCGCCTCCAACGAGTTCATGGTCCGCACGGACGCGGGCGAGGATTTGATCGCGACCTGCGAGCACTGCGGCTACGCGGCGAATTTGGAGAAAGCCACGTCGCGCCTGCCAGAGGTTAAGGACGGCATAGGCTTGGACGCGCCCGTGGAGTTTCCCACGCCCGGCGTGCGCACGATTGAGGATTTGACGACGTTCCCCGGCGGGGCCACCGCCGACCGCCAGATCAAGACGCTCGTTTACGTCGCGACCCGCGACGGCGAACAGGAGTTCGTGCTCGCGCTCCTGCGCGGCGACCACCAGTTGCACGAGACAAAACTCTCGGACGCGCTCGCGGGCGCGGAGGTGCGCGCGGCCCAGGCGGAAGAGATACGCGACCTGCTGGGGGCCGGCGCGGGCAGCCTGGGCGGCGTCGGCGCGAAAGCGCGTGCGCGCGAGAAGGGGCGCGAGGTTCGCATCCTCGCCGACCTCGCTTTGAAGAACCGGCGCAACATGACGACGGGCGCGAACAAGGACGACCACCACCTGCGCGGCGTGCAGCTCTCGCGCGACATCCCCGTGGACAAGTGGGTTGACCTGCGCACGGTAGCAAGCGGCGAGGGCTGCCCCAATTGCGGCGAGGGCGTGCTTGAGGTCGCGAAGTCGCTTGAGATCGGCCACATCTTCAAGCTCGGCACGAAGTATTCCGAGTCAATGGGCGCGAGGGTGCTGACGCAGGACGGCCAGCGAGGTGCCGATTGTCATGGGCAGCTACGGCATAGGCGTCGAGCGCATCATGGCCTCAGCCATAGAGCTTCACCACGACGAGGACGGCATCATCTGGCCCAAGGCAATCGCGCCCTTCGACTGCGTCATCACCATCACCAGCATGAAGCAGGACGAGATACGCGAGGCCGGGGAAAGGCTCTACCACGACTTGCAGCGCGCGGGCCTGGACGTGCTCCTGGACGACCGCGAGGAGCGCGCCGGCGTCAAGTTCAAGGACGCGGATTTAATCGGCATCCCCTACCGCATCACCGTCGGCAAGAAGGCCGCGGACGGCTTAGTCGAACTCTTCGACCGGCGCCACGAAGCAGACCGAGGACGTGAAACTCAAAGAGATTGTCGAGCGCGTGCAGGCGCTGGCGCTCGCCGGACTCTGAGGATTCGTAAATCGTGAATCGTGAATCGTAAATCGTCGAACGGTTTTTTCTATTCACGATTCACGATTTACGATTGACGGCTTTTTAGAGGTGAGCATGGCTTCTACGAAGTGCCGCGCCTGCGGGCTCACAAACTTTTCGTCGGCCATTGTGTGCAGGCGGTGCAACTACCCGCTGTTCGGCCCCGCCGCGCAAGCCAGCTCACAGCCTGCCCACAGAAGTCCGTCGCGGCGCTGGATTCTCAACGCGGTGATAGCTTCAATCGTCCTGGCCGTCGTGCTTCTCTTTGCAATTTATACGTTAACTCTTATCCTGACCACACAAGAAGCGACCGTCACGCAAAACGGGTGGACGGATTTCACCCCGGAGCAGTTGGAGAAAATGGGATTCAGATACGGGATAGGGCTGATTATCGGGTTGCTTATCGTCTGGGCATTCTTTTACTCGCGCAGACATAAGTATGACGTGTGAAGAGAAATTCTTATCCGCTTTTTTGATGAGACGCGCGAAATCTTTTCTACCGGCTCTGGCCTTTCTCTTCCTGGCCGTTTCTCATGCGGCGGCGCAGCAGGAGTATCTGCCGGAATTGGTCCGCCGCATCAAGCCGTCCGTGGTCGCCATCGTCACCTACGACGCCAAGGGCGACAAGCTCTCGCGCGGGAGCGGCTTCTTCACGGCGAGCGACCGCGTCGTGACGAACCGTCACGTCCTCGAAGGCGCGTTCCGCGCGGAGGTTCACACGGTCAACGAGGCGGCCTACAACGTCAAAGGCGTGCTGGCGGTGGACGGCGAGGGCGACATCGCGCTCCTGCAAGTTGACATCCCGCCCGCGGTCGCCGTCCCGCTCACGGTGGTGCGCACCTCGCCGCAGGAGGGCGAGTCAATCGTCGTCATCGGCAACCCGCTCGGCCTCGAAGGCAGCATCTCGAACGGCATCGTCTCGGCCGTGCGCGACATCCCCAGCTTCGGTCGCATCATACAGATCACCGCGGCCATCTCGCCCGGCTCTTCCGGGAGCCCCGTCATCAACATGCGCGGCGAGGTGGTCGGCGTCGCAACCCTGCAACTCGCGGACGGCCAGAGCCTCAACTTCGCCGTCCCCTCCGACCGCGTGGCCCAATTACAGGCCGGGCAGACGCGCACGCTCGGCGAGTTGGTCGCGGCGACGCGCCGCAGCCAGCGTGCGTCGGCCGAAAGGTTCTACATGCAGGGCCTGGGGTTTCTCTCGCGCGACGACTGCGAGAAGGCGCTGCCCTATTTCAAGAAGGCGACTGACGCGGACCCGGACTACGCGGACGCGTGGGCGCAGACGGGTTTTTGCAGCGGGGTGCTGGGCCGTCACGCCGACGCCCTCAAGGCTTCGCGCCAGGCGATTCGCCTCAAGCCCGACTCGCCCGAATCCTACCTCAACCTCGGCTCGGCCTTCTCGTTCCTGGGCCAATTCAAAGAGTCCGCGGACGCCTACCGCCAGGCGCTCAGGCTCGACCCGAACAACGCCGACACCCACTTCGCGCTCGGCGTCACCTACGGCAAGATGGGGCGCACGGAAGACGAGGTGCAGGCTTACAAGCAGGCGATTCGCCTCAGGCCCGATTTCGTCTCGGCCTATGAAAAATTGGCACAGGGCTACTTCCGCCTGAACCGCCTGCCCGAGGCGGTCTCCAACTACAAGGTGATCGTCCAGCTCAAGCCGGGCGACGGCGTGGCCTACGACAACCTGGGCATGGCCTACCTGAAGCTGAAGCAGGCGGCGGAAGCCGTCGAGGCTTTCAGGCAGGCGATTCGCCTGAAGCCGGACTTCGGGCGGGCCTACTACAACCTGGCGCTGGCCTACCTCTCGCTCAACGACCGCGACTCCGCCCTCGAACAGTACAATTTGCTCAAGACGATTGACCCGGATCGCGCCGACAAGCTCTACAACGTCCTCAATCCGTAATCAGTTTTCAGTTTTCAGTTTTCGGTTTTCAGTTTTCAGAGCCCCGTCAGGGGCTGTTGAGAATAGCCCAGCACTTCAGTGCTGGGAACAGTGCGAAACAAGATAGAGAGTCCCGTAGGGACGACTGAATGGCGGCGAACTTCCTCATTCAGTCGTCCCTACGGGACTCTCTTATTCTTCTCGCTTCTTCCCCAGCACTTCAACGCTTGGTGTGAAATAGAAGTAAGTTACCAATCCACCAAGTCAGCGAAGGCCAAGCCCGGGCGCTTGAACTGGCGGTTGAGCCAGACGCAGAAGTTGTGCAGCGCCGCCTTGGCCGCCAAGCGTGCCCGCGCCCCCGACAGCGCGTGCGGTCGCTCACGACTGAGGCGGAAAGCGTAATGCAACTTCTCGTTGACGGTCTCGACGATCTGCCGGACCCCGGCCACAAACCGACGCCAACTGCGCGGCCACGGCTTGAGGGCATCGCGCTTGGGCAAACAGATGACGCGTGCGCCGTAACTCTCTGCCCAATGCTGATGCCAGCGCTCGCCTTCAAAGCCTTTGTCCGTGACATAGGGGGCCGGCGTCTGCGCTCCGACACTGGTGAGCGCAGTTGGCCGACAGTGGCGAGCCGCGAAGAAGGTCTCAGCCAGGCGCTGATCTTTGACACTGGCGGGCGAGAGCCCGTAGCCGGTGATGACGCCTTGAGGGTCAACCGCGAGCAGCAAATGCAAGCCCTCGTACCAGCCCAGCCGGTTGCTCCACCCGATGTCGGCCTGCCCGGCCAACCATCCGCGCCCACGGCGTTTGGCGTCACGGCAGACCAGCGCAGTCGAGTCCAGCGCCTGGTAGGCGGCCCCGGGCGCTCCGAGTCGGTCGGTGAGGTGCAGGCAGAAGGCCGTGGTCGCGCTCTCATGATGGCGCAGCAAGCGGTTCAACTGTGTCCTGGCAGGCAAGCTGGGGAAGGCCGCGCGCAGGTGACGCGCGGCCCACGAGTAGAAGCCGCGCTCGGAGCAAAAGCAGGCCCATTGGCCGAAGACGGCCAGGGTGACGACCTCGGAACGCGTCAAGGAGGGGCGCGGGCCGGGGCGCACTTCGGCGGGCAAGAAGGCTTTGGCGAAATCGTCAACCATGACGTAAAGTGTCGTCAGGAAGGTGATGGTGTCGAGCATCGGTTAGCTCCTTTCCTCTTGGATTGGGTTGCAAGCTAACTATGCTCGACGCTCACCTTCCTTTCAAGTTCTAGCCCTGTTATTTCACAAAGCGTGAAGTGCTGGGCTATTTTCAAAAGTCCCTGACGGGACTTTCCCGACTTTAATGCTTGTGTAGCTGAAAGTGTTGCTTGAACTGCCACGCACCTTTCTTTATCTCTGTGTGCTTTTCGCCCTTGCCATGATCTGTTCGATTTCGTCGGGCGTGGAGGGAATCTTGCCGGAGAGTTTGTTGAGCTTGCCGTCGGGCGTGACGAGGTAGTCGTCTTCGATGCGGACGCCGAGCTTTTCCGTCTGGATGTAGATGCCGGGTTCTATGGTGAAGACTTCGCCGGGTTGCAGTTGGTGCAGGTCGTCCGCCACGTCGTGCACGTCCATACCGAGCGCGTGGCCCAGGCCGTGTATGAAGAAGCGATCCATAGTGTACTCGCGCCCGTCCGTGTCCTTGGCGCGCAAAGGGCTCTGGCGCAGGTACTGTACGGCGAAGATGTGTAAATCGCCGTTCGTCATCCCCGGCTTGAAGTGCGCGGCGGCGGCCGATTGCGTGTCCAGCACGAGTTGATAGATGGCGCGCTGGCGCGGGGTGAATTTTCCGTTGGCCGGGTAAGTGCGCGTGATGTCCGCCGTGTAGAGCGAGTATTCCGCGCCGATGTCGCAGACCACCAGGTCGCCGTCGTCAATCCGCTTGCGGTTCTCGCTGTAGTGCAGGATGGTCGAGTAGAGCCCGCTGCCGACGATTGAGGGGAAGCCCGGGCGCTCCGAGCCGTTGCGCGTGAACGCGGCTTCGAGCAGCGCCTGCACTTCGTACTCGTAGATGCCGGGCCGCATGTTGAGCGCGATGTCCTTGTGCGCCTCGCCCGTGATGTCAATCGCCTTCTGAAGCAGCGCAATTTCCGAAGCGGACTTGATGCGGCGCATGTCGCCGACAACGTCAGCGGCGGACGCGACCTGCACGCCGGGCAACTCGGCGCGCGCGCGCTCGGCGAACTGGTACTCGCGCACGCGGCCGTTCGACACCTGGCGCGGCGCGATGGTGTAGAGCTTCATCGCGCCCTTGAAGGCGGGGAGCGCCGCGGCCTCCTTCAATTTGGCCCACAACTCGTCGTTCGCGAGCACCTGTTCCGCCCCGAAGACTCTGGCCGTCTCCGGGCCGGGGCCGAGTTGCACGCCCGTCCAGCGCTCCATCTGAAGATTGCGCGGCGGGATGAAAAGGAGTTCGCGCGCTCCCGCCGCAGAGGGAAGCCCCTGCGGCACGAGCAGCAGCGTGGCGTCGGGCGTGCGCACGCCCGTCAGGTACGCGAACCAGTTGTTCTGCCGGTAGCGCATCTCCACGCCCATGTCCTCTTCCACGTTGCCGAGGATGACGACGACGCCGTCCTTAATCTCGTTGAGCAGTCTTTGACGACGCGCGCGGTACTCGCCGACGGGCTGGTTCAAGAGACGCACGCCCGGCTCGTCGTAAAAGTCCGAAGGGGCGGCCGCGGTAGAAGTGAAAGGGGAAAGCGCGCCTACGAGCAGAAGCAGCGCGAACAGAGCAAAACTAATTTTTTTCATAATCAATATCAATCGAACATCCCCGGAGGGGATGAACATGATAGCCGGGGGCAACGCCCCCGGTCATTGGTTGCCGACCCTGAAAGGGTCGCGCCTCAACCTTGACCAGCGCGACCCCTCCGAGGTCGGCATTATTTTCGCGCCAATCCGTGGGCGGCGCAAACACTCGTTTGCTTGCCCACGGCTATCATGTGCGACCCTTTCAGGGTCAAAACTATCAAGTGTCTGTTTAATGAAACGAGAGCGCCCTCAATCGTACAATCAGGAACGATTGAGGGCGCGCTTTTGTTTCAACTCGCAAATCGTTACGAGCGGCCGTTCGTCACCAGCGGCCGCCACAGCGCCTGAAGGCGGCTGCCCGCCCCGGACTGCAAGATGCTCATCACGCCCATGTAGCCGTAGCCGAAGAAGAAGAGGGACAGGAAAGGAATCGTGCCCCACAACTTCATCTCGACGGCGTAGAGGATGGCGAGCAGGAAGTAGACCGAGAAGCCCAGTTCAAGAAGCGGCAGCCAGCCGCGCTTGCGCTTATATTTTTTGCGCTTCCACGTCTCGTCCTTCTGCTCCTCGACGCGGTACTTAGGGGTCCGCACAAACTCCGTGCGGTAGCCGACCAGCGCCTCTATGACGGCGCGCGCGTTTGAGAACGCGAGCCCGATGCCTAAGCCCATGACGAGCGGCAGGTGCAGGAGACGCGGCGCGCGCCGCTTGTCCAAATACCAGACGCCCGTGCCGTAGAAGAGCAGGACCGAGAGCGTGGAGAAGAACAGGAGCGGCACGTCGAACATCATCAGGTGATAGAAGCCCTGGTTGTAGCGCACGAGCAGCAGCGGGAATTGCAGGAGGCTGACGAAGATCATCAAGGGGTAACTGATGTTGCCCGTCAGCCGGAAGAACATCTCAAGCTTGACGCGCAAAGGGAGATTGGCGGCCCAGATGCGGCGGAAGAGCTTGAGGCCCACCTGCATCACGCCCTTCGCCCAGCGGCGCTGCTGCGCCTTGAAGGCGTTGATCTCGACCGGAATCTCCGAGGGCGCGTCCTCGTCCAGGAGGTAGACGAAGCGCCAGCCCATCAACTGCGCGCGGAAAGAGAGGTCCGTGTCTTCGGTGAGCGTGTCGTGCTGCCAGCCGCCGCTCATCTCTATGGCCTTGCGCCGCCAGATGCCGGCCGTGCCGTTGAAGTTGAAGAAGCCGCCCGTGCGGTTCCTGACCGTCTGTTCGACGACGAAGTGGCCGTCGAGCATGATGGTCTGGATGCGCGTCAGCAAATTGTAGTCGCCGTTGATGTGCGACCAGCGCATCTGCGCGCAGCCGACGAGCGGGTCCGTGAAGAAGTCAACGAGCTTGCGGAGGCAATCCGGTTTTGGCACAAAGTCGGCGTCGAAGATGGCGACCAACTCGCCCTTCGCGGTCTTCAAGCCGTTCTCCAACGCGCCCGCCTTGTAGCCCGTGCGATCCGTGCGATGTATGTAGTGTATGTCGAAGCCCGCTTGCCTGTAGCTCTCGACGGTCGCGTCGGCCAACTTGACGGTCTCGTCCGTCGAGTCGTCCAGGACCTGAATTTCCAGGCGGTCGCGCGGGTAGTCAATCTCCGTGATGGACTTGAGCAGTCGCTCGACGACGTACATCTCGTTGAAGAGCGGGAGCTGGACAGTGATGTGCGGCAGCTCATCTTCGCCGAAGTGTGCGGAGGGCTGGGGCGTGAGCTTGCGGTAGCGCCAGAAGTCCACGACCTGCTTGATGCGGTAGGCGCCGTACACGGCCAGGATCGTCAGGATCGAGAAGTAAAGAATCAGGACCGTCCAGTCGAACGTGTCGAGGCGATAGAGCGGGCTGATGTTGCCGGAGGTCTTGTCAACGATCTCGCAAAAGTTCGGGAACTTTTGGCACAAATCGTCCGTGGCGGCGAGCAGGGCAAGTGAATAAAAAGGCATCTCTAAATCCAAAGACTGCGGGAGCGGCGTTGGCCGTCTCCGACTAACAGGCGGGGCGAGCGCCAAGGGGTTTCCGTCGCCGCACATAAAACTAGCAGCGCATCTGCCCAGGGCACCCGCGCTGCCAGCGACATAAGACGCAGATTGTACCCCAACGGATGTCTGAGGCAAAGGCTGTAAGCTGGCTTAACCTCCTATATTTTCGGCCTTGCCTTTAATGAGCGCAGGCAAACTGGAAAGGACTTTACGCGCGAGAGGTTTCAAATCGGCCAGCCGGTTGGACGGGGCGCGCAGGATTAGAACGGCAATATTAAAATCAGGCAGGTTTTGTTGGAATGATAGATTGCGATCAACTGTAATAAAAACGTCGAACTCGGCTTCCGCGAGGCTCAAAAGCTCGCCATTCTTTTTGTCGCCCACCCCATCTGCGGCACGGTTTTGACAAAATGTTCCGCCTCTAATTCTCCAGCAAATCGGCGGTCTATACACTCGTCCAGGAGAAGCCTCACCTCACGCCACCATTTTTACTATCTGCTCTTCGGCCTCTTCAAGAAAGGCGATGACTTGCGCTCTCGTGACGGTCGGGAAGCCTTCCAGGAAATCGTCAATTGATTCGCCCGCCTTCAGGTAATCCAGAAGCGTCTGGACAGGAACCCTCGTTCCGGCAAAGACCGGAGTCCCGCCCATTACGTCAGCGGAGGATGTGATGAGCTGCTTACTCATGGCTTATGTTAGTCAAAGGTCGTTCTAAACTTCAAGACACTCACCGACGTCATTGAGTGTCCGGCCCGTAATCGCTGGGCGGTGGCGGCGGTGGCGGCGCGTACGTGGGGCCGGGCGTGCCGCCGTAATATGGAGGCGGAGGCGGGGGGGCGGGACCGTTGCCGCCCTCGCCGCGTCGCTCGAAGAGTGCGACGCCTATGATGCCGCCGACGAGAGCTTGCACGAGTTGTAAGACGACCGCCAGGACACCGACCAACCAGATGACGGCAGCGTAAGTGATGTGGAGCCCGGCGCGCTCCATCTGTTCTTCGGCCAGAGTCCTGTCGGAGACGTAGAAACTGACGAGCAGGAAGGCCACGAAGGAGATGACCGAGCCGACCACACCGGCGAGCAAGCCCAGGACGACTCCGTCGCCGATGCGCGCTGGCGTGGGCGACTGTTTGATATAGAGGTAGGCCGCGACCACGCCCCCCAGGAGCGCCCAGATGCAACATATGAACCTGACGAAAGGGACTTGCGGCACGACCGTCACGGCCGAGAGCACGCCCATCACCAGTCCTCCGATGAGCGCCGGGCGCAGTTTGCTGTTCATCTAAAACCCACCCCCTGAGAAGCATTATCCGGCGCGGCCAAACGACGCGGCCGTCGCTCGCGTATCATTTGGCCCAAATCCATCAGACCCGGCATGACGTAAAACGTCGCAACAAAGCCCAGGAGCGAGCCCGTCAGAGCGCGCGACAGATGCGTGTTCTCCCACATGCCCGAAAACCCCAGCGCGAAATCAAACAGTGTGGGTACGGCCGCCAGGAGCAGCCATTTGCGTGCGGGCGTGTCGCCTCGATTCAGAGAGCGCAAGAGCGGGTAAAGGAGGACGCCCGCCGCGAACCCGAAGTAGATTCCCGCGCAGCGCGCGCAGACGGCCAACGGGTGGCCCGCCAGTTCAAACGCACGCTCGGGAATCTGGTGGCACACGCGCCCGAACATCTCGTAGAGAAAGAACGCTGGCAGAGAGTGCCCGTGAGCGCGCGCGACCGGCGCGACCATCACCAGACTCACGAAGCTGAGCACGATTGTCGCCACGATTGCCCAGACGAAGACAGGCTGACGGAAAGGCGAGACGCGGAGACGCGGGGACGCGGGGACGCGGCGAAAAAGCGAGTGGCTTTTCTTCACCGCGTCGCCGCGTCTCCGTGTCTCCGCGTCTCGCATCATCCTAGAACCTGATGACGGCGTCCGGCCCGCCTTCGACGTGGACTGTGTCAACGAAGCGGATGTGCTTGGACTCGGTGGTCATGACGAGCGAGTGCGTGCGCTTGCCCGCGCCGAAGAAGCGCACGCCGCGCAGGAGCGCGCCGTCCGTGACGCCCGTCGCCGAGAAGATGATTCGCTTGCCGGGCGCGAGGTCGTTCGTGTCGTAAACCTTGTCCGGGTCAGAAATGCCCATCTCCTTGAGGCGCGCGAGGACTTCATCGCGCTCCGGCACTTTGCTCTTGTCAACGCCGAGGCGGTCGTGGTCAAAGACCAGCCGCGCCTGAATCTCGCCGTTCAAACACTTCATCGCCGCGGCGGTCAAGACGCCCTCGGGCGCGCCGCCGATGCCCATCAGCGCGTGTATGTTCGTGCCCGCGACTGCCGCCGAGATGCCCGCCGACAAATCGCCGTCCGAAATCAGCCGGATGCGCGCGCCCGCCTCGCGCACGTCGTTAATCAGCTTCTTGTGGCGCGAGCGGTCGAGCACGATGACGGTCAAGTCGTCTATGTCGCGCCCCAAACGGCGCGCAATGTTCTTGAGGTTGTCTTTGACGGGAGCGTCTATGTCCACGGAGCCGCGGCACGACGGGCCGACGACGATCTTGTCCATGTAGATATCCGGCGCGTTCAGGAGGCCGCCGCGCTCCGATGCAGCCAGCACGGCGATGGCGTTATTCGCGCCGAGCGCGCAGAGGTTAGTCCCTTCGAGCGGGTCCACGGCGATGTCAACTTCGGGGAAGCTCTGGCGCAGCTCCTCGCTGGCGTTGCGGCCGCCGAGCTCCTCGCCGATGTAGAGCATAGGGGCCTCGTCGCGCTCGCCCTCGCCGATGACGATGCGCCCGCGCATGGGCACAGTGTCCATCACCTCGCGCATCGCCTCGACGGCGACTTGGTCCGAATACTTGCGGTCACCCTGCCCCATGGTCTTCGCCGCCTCAATCGCCGCCGCCTCGCAAACGCGCAGGAAGTCCAGCGACAGCTCGCGCTCCATTCTCAACTCGTGTCCCATTGCGCTTCGATTCTCCTGAAGATGAAGTTTGGCCGCAACACCAAGCCAAAACTGCTTGCGAGATGAAAGAATGCGATGCGTATAGTAGCAGAGCGGCCGCGGAATTTGTAGGATGGCGAGGGGGCGTCACAGTAAGCTATCCTGACACCGGAAAATTTCACACCGGCCTGACCACACGAGGGGGGAATAAAAAGAGATGCGCAACAAGTTGCTCATACTGCTGGGGAGCGCGGCGCTGCTGCTGGCAAGTGTCTGCCCTGTGCTGGCACAGTTTTCCGGCTCGCGCCGCGTGCGCGTTTACAATCCGGGCAGGTATCACCGTACACGAACCGAGATGAGCCGCAGGGCCGCGATGAGAAAAGGTTCGAGAAGAAACGGCACCGCGCGGCCAGGCGTCGCCGCCACACACACTAGCGCGGAAGACTTCAACAACCATCAAGCTTTTCGCCGTGAAAAATACCCTCGGAGGTGAGGATGAAACTTTTGAAGACAGCAGTTTTGACGCTCGCGCTCCTCCTGCTCGTGACGGCTCCGTTGTCGAACGCCCAGAGACGGCAGCAGCCCGTCAGGAAAGAGATACAGATCACTTGGCTCGGCGGGGATGCCGGTGGACGCGACGATTGTCGAATAGTAGTTTTGACTTTTGAGTTCTGAGTTCTGAATTATCAGCGCCAAAACGAACTCAAAACTCAAAACTCAGAACTCAAAACTATGGACGACCTTATTGTCACAACTGACCTCACCCGCAGCTTCGGCGCGGTCCACGCGGTCGCGGGGCTGGACCTGCGGGTGCCGGCGGGGCGGATCTACGGGCTGGTCGGGCCGGACGGCGCGGGCAAGACTACGACACACCGAATTGGCAATCGCTTCGCGCTCACGCCGACATGGTGCGCGACGTTCACTTGCGAGAGCTGTTCGCCCGCGACCCCGACCGCTTTGCGAAGTTCTCGCTGCGACTCGACGATTTTCTACTTGATTATTCAAAGAACCGTATCCTCCGGTACACCATGACGCTGCTCTTTGCGTTGGCCCGAGCGGCGATGGTAAGAGGACTGGCGGGATCCGCATGTTTCGCGGCGAGAAGATCAATTTCACGGAAAACCGAGCGGTCCTGCATGTCGCTCTGCGCGCACATCGATCCGGCCATCCGATCGATGGCCAGGATGTGATGCCGGCCGTCGAGCCGTGCAGGAAGAGATGCGACGCTTCTCGTCGAGGGTCCGGACGGCAGCTGGCGTGGCCAGACGGGCGAACCCATCACGGACATCGTCAATATTGGCATAGGGGGCTCCGATCTTGGGCCGCGCATGGTCTGCGAGGCATTGAAACCCTGTCAGCGCCCGGACCTCCGGCCCCATTTCGTGTCCAATGTGGACGACGCCGATCTTACCCAGACGATCAGACCGCTTGGACCCGGAACGTACGCTGTTCATTGTCGCGTCGAAAACCTTCACAACACAGGAGACCATGACAAACGCCGCAAGCGCGCGGGCCTGGTTGACCGACGCCCTGGGCGAGGCCGCGGTAGCCAAGCACTTCGTGGCCGTCACCACCAATGTCGACTGAAGCGGCCCGGTTCGGCATCGACGGGGCCAACATGTTCGAATTCTGGGATCGGGTGGGCGGCCGATACAGCCTCTGGTCGGCCATCGGCCTGCCCATCGCGCTTGCCGTAGGCTTTGAACGGTTCCTTGAATTGCTCGAAGGCGCCCATGCCATGGACCAGCACTTCCGTACGACCCTCTGACCGGAACATGCCCGTCATCCTGGGCCTTCTCGGCGTCTGGAACCGCAATTTTCTGGGCGCCTGCGACGGTGGCCCTGATCCCCTATGATCAGCATCTCAGCCGATTTTCCGCCCACTTTCAGCAGGTCGACATGGAGAGCAACGGCAAAATCGTGAGCGCGACGGCACCCGGGTCGATTATGCACACTGGCCCGATTATTTGGGGCGAGCCGGAACAATGGCCAGTACGCCTTCATCCAGCTCCTGCACCAGGGCACGGAGCTGATCCCTCCGATTTCATGGCGGCGCACAGAGCGCGACGCCGCACGAGCGACCATCACCAGAAGCTGATTGCCAATTATCTGGCGCAGACCGAAGCGCTCGCCTTCGGAAAGACACGAGGCCGAGGCAAAAGCCCAGCTTGAGCACAAGAGGGCTTGTCAAGCGACGTTTTGGAGGCGCTTCTGCCACATAAGGCGTTCGAGGAAACCGCCCCACCACCTCGATCCTCTATGAGGAGCTCGACTCCCCACAGGCTCGGCTCGCTGATCGCGCTCTATGAGCACAAGGTCTTCGTCCAAGGGATCGTCTGGGACATCAACAGTTTCGACCAATGGGGCGTCGAGCTCGGCAAGGTGCTGGCGTCGCAGGATCTTGCCGGACTCGTACCGAAGTGAGCCGGTCGACGAGCCATGACAGCTCGACCAATGGCCTGATCAGCTACTTCAAGGAATTGCAACGATGACCAGGGAAGAACGGGGCTTTGGCAACCTGTCTCGCTCCGCAATGGCGTTTGTGCTCGCCGGCGGCCGCGGCAGCCGGCTGATGGAGCTGACGGCTAAACGCGCCAAGCCCGCCGTCTACTTCGGCGGCAAGTCCCGCATCATCGATTTCGCGCTCTCCAACGCGCTGAACTCCGGCATCCGCCGCATCGGCGTCGCCACCCAGTACAAGGCGCACAGCCTGATCCGTCACCTGCAGCGGGGCTGGAACTTCTTCCGCCGGAACGGAACGAGAGCTTCGATATGCTGCCGGCATCGCAGCGCGTCTCGGAGGAGCAGTGGTATCTCGGCACCTCGGACGCGGTGTACCAGAACCTCGACATCATCGAGTCTACGGTCCCGAGTACATGGTCATCCTGGCCGGGGATCACGTCTACAAAATGGACTACGAGCTGATGCTCGCGCAGCACGCGAACTCCGGTGCGGATGTCACGGTGGGCTGCATCGAGGTGCCGCGGGTGGAGGCTACCGGCTTCGGGGTCATGGGGGTGGATAACCAGGACCGGATCGTCTCGTTCATCGAAAAGCCGAACGACCCGCCCGGCATCCCGGACCGTCCGGACATGTCCTTGCCAGCATGGGGATTTACGCGTTCGAGACGGAGCGCTCTATGACCAGCTTCGCCGCGACGCCGCCAACCCGCAATCGAGCCACGATTTCGGCAAGGACATCATTCCCTGCTCTGGTCCGCAACGGCAAGGCCAGTCGCGCACCGCTTCACCGACAGCTTGCGTCCGATCAGCGACCGAAGCAGAGCGCCTACTGGCGCGATGTCGGCACTGTGGATGCCTATTGGGAAGCCAATATCGACCTCACCGACTTATTACCCCGGCGCTCGATCTCTATGACCGCGCCTGGCCGATCTGGACCTATGCGGAGATCACCCCGCCGGCCAAGTTCGTGCATGACGTCGACGCCGGCGCGGCCCGGCGACATCTTCGCTGGTCTCCGGCGGCTGCATAATCTCCGGAACTCGGTATCCGACAAGTCGCTGCTGTTCACCGGTGTCTGCACCCACTCCTATGGTCAGTTCGACGCATGTTGTGGCACTCCCCTATGCCACGATTGGACGGCGTGCCTCGGCTGCACCGCGTGGTGATCGACCGCGGCGTGACGATACCGGAGGGACTGGTGGTGGGGGAGGATCCTGACGATGATGCGCGGCGCTTTCGCCGGACTGAGAACGGTGTCTGCCTAATCACCCAGCCGATGATCGACAATCTCCGGACA
>CAVQEU010000011.1:0-716197 GCA_963711585.1 uncultured Acidobacteriota bacterium
TTGACCCCGAGAGCGTGACGGGCACGGCCGGAGTCGGCGGCCAGCGTTGGGCCATAGAGCCAATCAACAAGGCGGACCCGGACGCGGGCGCCGGCATCTCGGTCGGCACGAACGGCGTCAGCGTCTACGAGCACGCGCCGGGCTACATGCCGGCGACGCTCGTTTACCCGGCGACCTTGAGCGGGTGGACGCACATCGCCGTGGTCTACGAGAACAAGCAGCCGCGGCTCTACATCAACGGCGCGCTTGTGAGGACAGGTCTGCGTAGTCCGCGGGCGAACGTGTACGTCCAGCCGCCCGACATCGGCGGCATGGTCTACGGCTACTATGACGGCCAGATGGACGACATGCGCATCTATAGCCGCGCGCTCAACTCCGCGGAGAGTCTCTGGACTGGCGACGGCCGAGGGCGACAATGCCCTGACCGAGTTCTCCATGGCGCAGAACCCGAACGGGGTGTGGAGCTACGGCTACCGCACGTCGGCGGGCGCGCCCTTCAAACTCTACCCGAATCATGACCAGCCGTCCGGCAACGCCGGTACCTGGTACGACGCCTCCATCACGAACATGTACAACGTGCCGCAGGTGTCACACAGTAATGGCAGCCCTTTGATACACATGCATCCAGGGGCGCAGGGCCAGCCGACCATCGTGAGGTGGACGGCCCCCTCCGCGACCACTGTGAATATCAGCGGGCGCTTCGAGAACATGAACAGCGCGACGACCGATGTGCACGTCGTGCATAACTCCTCGACCGCTCTCTTTGACGGGGCGATTAACGGTGCGGGCAGCGTTGCGCCCTTCTCCATCAGGAAGACTGTGGCGGCCGGCGACACGCTGGACTTCGTTGTCGGCTGGGGCAGTAACGGGAATTACAACTCCGACAGCACGGGTCTGGTGCTCAATTTAGTCCCCGACCCCGGCTCACCTTTTGACGATACGAAGACGGCCGTCTCCGGCACCATAGAGGCGGAGCACTTCAACAATGGCGGCGAGGGCATCGCTTACCACGATGCCACCCCCGGCACGAACGGGCAGGATTACGACCAGCCGCCCAGTTATCCCACGCCCACTTTCCGGCAGCCCACAGACGTAGACATCTACAAGTCTACCTACTACAACAACGGCTACCTGATCATGTTACAGGCCGGCGAATGGTTGAAGTACGCCATTGACGTGAGCGCGACGGGGACTTATGCGCTCGAAGTGAGGACTGCCTGGGGCGAGGTCACGGGCGGCACCTTCCACATAGAGATAGACGGCGTGGACAAGACCGGGCCGATTCAGATACCCAATTCCGCGTGGGCGCTGACGACTATTTACGGGCCGAATCTTGCCCTCACGGCCGGCCGTCACACGATGCGTGTGGTGGCAGACACCAACGCGCCAAACGGCAGCACGGGCGACATTGATTTCATCAGGCTCACGCTGTTGAGACCGAATAACTCGGTCTTCGTCTCCCAATCGGTCCCGACCTCGATGGTCACGGGCCAGACCTACAACGTGTCCGTGACCATTCAGAACACGGGCAGTAACACCTGGACTACGGCGGGCTACTACAACCTCGGCTCACAGAATCCGCAGGACAACTACACCTGGGGCAAGGCGCGAGTCGCTCTACCGGGGTCGGTCGCGCCAGGCGCCTCCGCCACCTTTAATTTCACAGTGACGGCCCCCGCCACATCCGGCAACTACAACTTCCAATGGAAGATGGTGCAGGACACCGTCGAATGGTTCGGCGCACTCTCGTCCAACGTAGTCGTCAGCGTCACGAAACCCAACCAACTGCCGACGGCCAACGCCGGGGGGCCGTACTCCATCATGACCGCGACGCCTTTACAGTTCAGCGCCGCCGCCTCTTCCGACACGGACGGCTCCATCTCAACTTACGCCTGGAACTTCGGCGACGGGCAGAGCGGGACGGGCGTCAGTCCGTTGCACGCGTATGCTTCGAGCGGCGTCTACACGGTGACCCTGACCGTGACGGATAACGTGGGCGGCGTCGGCAGCGCCACCACCTCCGTTACGGTCGTGCCGCCGCCTGCCGCCCCCTCGGCGCTAACCGCGACGGCCCCGTCGGCAAGCCAAATCAACCTGTCCTGGAACGACAACAGCTCCAACGAAACCGCTTTTCAAATTGAGAGAGCCACACAAGCGGGCGGCCCCTATGCGACAGTGGCGACGGTAGGGTCCAATACGACGGCCTGGAGTGATACTGGCCTTTCAGCGGGCGTAACTTACCTGTACCGCGTCAGGTCGGCGATCACCGCCGGTTACTCGGCCTACTCGAACGAGGCCAACGCCACGACTCTCGCTTCACCTGCGGCCGGCGCGAGATACTCCTTATCGCTTAACGGCGTGAACGGTTACGTCCTGGTGCCGAATAACTCCACCCTTAATATCGCCGGGCCGATAACCGTCGAGGCGTGGATCAAAACCAACTCCACGGCGCAGCAGGGCATCGCCGAGAGGTACAACTGGCTCAGCACCGACGACGGCGGCTACGCGCTGAGGATAGAGCAGGGCCGGCTGCGGTTCTACACCATCAGGAACTCCAACTCGTACGACTACGTGCAGGGCGGCACGCCTGTGAGCGTCGGCGTGTGGCACCACGTCGCGGGCGTCTTCGACGGCTCCCAACTGCGCGTCTACATAGACGGCAGGGAGGACGGCGTCAAGGCTTCCACAATCGCGCCCGCGTCGGGGACGCAGAACCTGAAGATCGGGGCGGACAAAAACGGTGCCAACTTCTTTAACGGCCTGATAGACGAGGTGCGTATCTCGTCCGGTGTGCAATACCGGGGTAGCTTCACGGCCATGAGCCTGCACGACACCGGCGACATCATCACGGACCCAGGCGGCGGGCAGAGGGGGCTGTGGGCGTTCGACACCGCCACCGCCAACGACGACACGGGGAACGGCAATAACGGGACGCTCGTCGGCGGCGCGCTCATTTCGACGGAGACGTTCGGCCAGAATATGAAGTATGAGAACCTGATGGCGTCATCATCTGCCGCCACCGACCGTCAGGTGCTCATTAGTTTCGACGAGCCTGGAATCGTGAACAAGAAAGTCAGCAACCAGTATCCGGACGCTAAATTCGCATGGGTGCCGGCTTTCAATTACGAAGGCCCACCGTACTTCACGTTCTCGACTAACTGGGGGCCCAACCACGGCGAGACAACTGCGCGTTTAACCAGGATACCCGAGATCGGGATTACGGCCGGTCAGACCGTCCTCCAGGGGCGGTATGAGAACTTTTCCGTCGAGTTTCCTGTCCCCGCCAGCAACATCTCGTTCGAGGGGATTGGCGTCGATAATTTTTATACGACACTGTCGCCCTGTGCGGCCTCCGCGTGGCTCGACATCTACTTCACGACCAACCCGAATGAAATACCTTTCAGGATGCCTCTGTGCAGCCGCAAGTTCGGTGAGGACCCGCCGAACAAACCTCTGCTCTACGACCTCAACAAGAATGGCATCAAGAACGCTAGAAAACTGATCTTCCATTCCATCCTGGATAACCCTGGGGGCGTGGATTTTGACACCTTCAAATTCACGGTGCCGGCACCGGCAGCGGTGAACATCACCGACGCTAAAGCCAACCTTAGCAAACGGGTCCCCGGGAATCTGGAAAACAACCTACAGAAATCCTTGATGGGCAGCCAGATCGTCCTCAAAGCCAACGGCAACAGTACGGGGGGCAGCTACCAATGGAGCCTCACCGGGCCGGTCGAGAATGTCTCGGGGGCCAGCACCAATACCGTCGCCTTCTCAACCAATGTGGATGACAATATCGTCCCGAAGAAGGAAGTCTACCGGGTTACGGCTAAGGTAGTCTTTACCGACAGCCAGGGGTCGAAGGGTGAAGCGACCGTTAACATCGACGTCCATGTGCCCACGCTGCCGGAGTACTCCGGCACGCAATCGGCGTCCACCCTTGAGATGGATTCGGAGAAGAAATTTGTGATCTGGCAAATCGGTAGCACGGACCCCAACAATCCGCAGCCAGCGATGACCTTCAACGCCAAGGCTCGGATACCCAGCGGTAACTACCTGTCGGACCTGTCCACCAGCACCGCCTTCTTCCAGCAGGCCATCAGCACGATGCGCAAAGTGCGCGACTCGTGGGGGAGGGTGAGCTGTAAAACCTCGCGCACGCCCACTCAGACGGATGTCGAGTCCGGGTGGCAAGGCGACGTTAGAGCAGTGGCGCTCCGCGACCTCAGCGTCAACGCGAACAAGAATTTCTCCCTGGCTGTCACCGACACGGGTACGCTCGCGCTCAGCCTCAACGTCCGGGAGGGCGTCGAGGGGCTCATGTTTAGAATGCGGGATGTCGATGCGGCGAAGGTGGACGACCGGTATGAGACATATGTCATCTATGAGTCCGGCAATTTCTCCCGCCGCCTGGGCAGCGTCAGTTGGAAATGGGGCGGGACTCAGGTATTCGATACCCAGGCATCGGGTAAAATTCCGCCCCCGGACTTCAACGTCTACGCACTGAGGCACGGCCAAAACAAGACCGGAAACATCCCGCAGGATGTCCCCGTCTCCCCACGGAAGTTGACAGCGGTAAATACCACCCTCAGATGGGAACGGTGCATGGACGAGCATGAACAGCCGCTTGAGTACAGACTCATCAACAACCAGCACCTTTACGTGACGGAACTCTATGAGGATTTCCTCAAACGTGATCCGCTCGATTCCTTCGATATTGATGAGATAGTAGGATGGTATTACTGGGCGAGCAACATCACTAAGCACGAATTCGACGAGGCCGCCATAGACGGCTACCACGTCCAAACCGCTCTGGCCTTCATCTTCTCGGGCGAGTACGTGCAACTGCATCAGGGCGCGAACGACCCCCTCAGGGGACTCTCCGAGGACCTCCACACGGAAGCCTACAACAGGGCCTTCGTGAAGGCCTGTTACTTCGGGTTCCTGAAAAGGGACGACCCGTTTAAATACCCGAATGGCAAGTTCAACTCTGGCTCCAGGGACCCGGAGATTGACGACCCTGTTGGCTTCAACTGGTGGCTCGACCGTCTGAATGAGAAGAACCATCTGACGGACTGGAGCGCCTACTTCGAGACGGTCCACGCGTTTCTCGTCTCGGAGGAGTATTTGGACCGCTATGATACGTTCAAACGTAACCCGATACCTGAAGTCTTCGACAACCCGGCTCCAATCCCGCAACAGCAGCCATAAGCGGGCGCGGAGAGAGACCACAGCTCGCAAGCGGGCTTCACAAAGAGAGGCGGGGCAGAGACTTCAAATCTGCCTCGCCCCTCTCTCTCTTGAGGCTCGCTTTCGCCTCCAGCCCTGGAAGCTCAGATCACTACGGAGGAGAGGTTCATCCAAGTGCCACAGGCTTTGCGTAGAATGTTCGGCCCGTGGCGAGTCATCTCTCAGACATACGAGGCTCGCTTCTCCCCAGAGGTTAATCCTCAAATCCAACATCCGAAATTCCGTAATCCACGCTGACAGATCAACTCGTCTCCGGGTAAAATCCTTAGCTAGAGGGGAAGCACTGTCCTTATCATTCCGGTTTTCTTACTGGTGAGAGCGCCTGACTGTCCCAGGATAAAGGAGTCTAAATGATATTGCTGCTCATGAAGCATCCCTTCACCGGCGAGCCAGCAAGGGATGCAAAAGACTTCAGACAGAAGGAGCACTTTGATGCTACTCACCAAGCCCCGAGTTTCGACAGTATTAACGCTCTGCTTCGTACTCTTAACGACGCCCTTACGGCCGCTCCCCGCCGCTGCGCAGGAGCCCGACCCTGTTGAGTTTCGGCCCCTGGTGCTCAGCCTCTTCGCAGCTTTTCAAAAAGAGTCGCTGGAAGAGTTCTTTTCTCTCTGGAGCACAAAGTCTACCGAGTTAGACGCCAGCAAACAGCGCCTCCAGCGAACTTTCGTCGATTACCAGCAGATCGAGGTCAAAAATATAGAACTGCGCTCGGTATCGGTCGAGCCTCAGCAAGCGCAACTGCTGGTCCGGGCCGAACTCAGCGCCTTGCGCGCCGGCACGAAGAGACCGGCCACCGACTTGGGACTGATTAGTTATACGCTCAAGCTGGTCAAGGAAGCGGGCCAATGGAAGGTTTGGCGATTTGCCTCAAGCGAAGACGACCTGGTGTCGGAGCTAGTGGCGGCCCAGACGGCTGAGGCGCGCAAGGCGTTATTAGCTGCGCGCCCCGAACTGCTCACTCCAAGGCTCGTCGCCGTATTGTACAAGCGAGGCAAGTTGCTGTCGGACATCGGGCAAGGTAAAGACGCTTTGGTCGTGTATGACCTGGCCCTCGAACTGGCCGAGCAACTGCATGATGATGGGGGCGCAGCCATCACCTTACGCCTCCTCGGCAACTTCTACCTGTCGCGCGGCGATTTCGCCCAGGCCCGCAGCTTTTATGAGCGGAGCTTGAGCATCACGGATCGGCTGCAAGACCGAGCGACGAGCGCCAGTACGCTGGGGAATATGGGGGTCATCTTTAAAACGCAGGGCAACTACCAGCAGGCGCTCAGCTATTACCAGCAGAGCTTGAAGATTAACACCGAGCTTCAGGATCAATCGGCCACCCGCGTCGCGCTCGTTAACATCGGCGTCGTCTATGCCATGCAGGGCGATTACACCCAGGCGCAGGACTACTTCGAACGCAGCCTCAAGATAGCTCAAGAGCTAGGGGATAAAGAAGGTGTGGCCGAGACACTGGGCAATCTGGGAGTGTCCTACACGGCCCAGGGCAATTACGCTCAGGGTCTGGCCTACTATTCTAAGAGCCTCCAACTGCAAACCGAGTTGCAAAATCAGTTTGACGTAGCCCTCTCGCTGGCGAATATAGGGGACATCCACGTCAAGCAGGGCAATTACCAGCAAGCGCTGGAGTATTTTCAACGCAGCTTGCGGCTTCAGGAGCAGATCGAATTCACCGAGTTCACCCCCTCTACCTTAACCGCCATAGGCGACGTATACGAGGTGCTCAAAGACTATCCGCGCGCGTTGGACTACTTCGAGCGGGGCCTCAAAATGGCCGAGCAGATGAAAGATAAAGATACCGTCGCTATGGCGCTCAGTAAGTTCGGCGTCATTCACTTTCAGCAAGGGCAATACGAAAAAGCTTTGGACTACTTTCGCAAGAGCCTCAAGCTTTACGAGGAGCTGGAGACTAAGGATGACATCGCTTACATTTTGGGCACTATTGGTGAGACATATCTCAAACTAAAAGACTACGCGGCGGCCCTCGACGTGACGAAGAGGGCCTTGGAACTGAGCGCTCAGTCCAAGGCGCTTGATGACCTGTGGCATATCCGCAGTACGGAAGGCAAGGCCCATCTGGCGCTGAAGAAGTATGAGCCGGCGCGGCAAGCTTTCCTCGCATCCATCGCGGTCATCGAACAACTGCGCGGTCAGGTGGCCGGCGGGGAGCAGGAGCGTGTGCGCTTCTTTGAAGACAAGCTTGAGCCCTACCAGGCCATGGTCGAGCTCTCGCTTGCACAGCATGATTACGCGCAGGCTCTGACCTTTGCGGAACGCGCCAAGGGCCGCGTGCTCTTAGAGGCGCTCAACAGCGGGCGGGTCAATATCGACAAGGCGATGAGCCAGAGCGAATCGGAGCGGGAACGCGCGCTCACGGCCGAGCTCAGGTCGCTCAATACACAGATTCTTAGACTGGAGCTGCAAGCGTCACCGGATCAGGCCCGCCTGACTGAACTCCGAGAGCAGTTGGACAAAGCTCGGCTGGCTTACGAGTCTTTCCAGACGGAGCTTTATGCCGCGCATCCCGAGCTTAAGGTTCAGCGCGGGGAAGCGCCGCCGCTCAACCTCAATGAGGTGGCTGAGCTTTTGCCGAATCATAAGACGGCGGTCCTCGAATACGTCGTGATGCAGGATCAGGCTTATCTGTTCGTCATCACAAAGCAGCAGACGAGCGCGCCCGTGTCCATAGCCGTCTATCCGCTTAACGTCAAGCGCGAGGCGCTGGCCGGGCTGGTGACGGACTTCAGGCAACGCGTGGCCGAGCGGAACCTGAACATTAAAAATGCCGGCCGGCAACTCTACGACCTGCTCCTCAAGCCCGCGCGGCAGCAGTTGCAGGGCATGGACAAGCTCTGCATCGTGCCGGATGCCTCCCTGTGGGACCTGCCTTTCCAGGCGCTCCTCACAGCAGAGGGCCGGTATCTCCTGGAGGATTACACGCTCTTTTATGTGCCCTCGTTAAACGTACTGCATGGGATGATGAAAAGAGGCTCGGACCTCAGGGCGCAGGCTCAAAGGCCGTCGGGCGACACGCTCAAGCCGGAGCCGAACGTGCGCCCTGATACCGGCGGGCCTGAATTGCTCGCTCTGGGGAACCCTGTGCTGAACCGCGAAACACTGCAAAGCGTCGGCTCCGTTTATCGGGGAGAAGGTTTCGAGCCCCTGCCTGAAGCCGAAAGGGAGGTCAACACGCTCCGGCAAATTTACGGCCGCACCCGGAGCAAGGTTCTAACCAAGGGCGCGGCGCGCGAAGAGGTCGTAAAATCTGAGGCGAGCCGATATAGCATGCTGCACTTCGCCACCCACGCGATTCTGGATGACCTCAACCCCATGTACTCACGGATTATGTTTGCGCAGGCCGGCCATAGCGCCGCCGAAGACGGCATGCTCGAAGCCTGGGAGATCATGCGGCTTGACTTAAGAGCCAGCATCGCGGTGCTCTCCGCATGCCAGACGGCCCGAGGGCGCGTGGGAGCCGGAGAGGGGATTATAGGGTTTTCATGGGCCTTGTTTGTGGCGGGCTGCCCTACGGTGGTGGTCAGTCAATGGAAAGTTGATTCGGCCCGAACGGCGGATTTGATGATTGCTTTCCATCGCCATCTCACCGCCAATCCAACGGCCAAGGGCTCCGCCATGACTAAAGCCGAGGCGCTACGGAAAGCGGCCCTGCAACTGCTCCACAGCCCTTATAATCACCCGGCTTACTGGGCCGGATTTGTTCTCGTCGGCGACGAAAGATAATGAGGGGCCGGGAAGCGCGTCTAGTGTTTTTTCCCGAACGAACGTAACATACTAGCGCGGAAGGATTGAGGAGCAGCCATGTCAGCTCATGCTTTAAAGGACAACGCTGATGCCCTGTTGCTCTCGTTCCTCCGCGCCTCCGACCAGACCGAGGAGGACACACTCCTCACCCAGCTCATCACAGACTACGCCAACCCCGTCATCACGCGTACGGTCCTGGGCAAGCTCCAATTTAACCTGTCCAGGTCGGGCGCGCGAAAAGACGACCTGGACGAACTGTTAAGCGAAGTCCGTTCGCTCCTGCTCAGGCGGTTACGTTTAATCAAGAGCGGGTCAGCGCCGAAGGCCATCGAGAATTTCGAGAGCTACGTCGCCGCGGTGACGCGCCACGCCTGCGACGATTACCTGCGGCGCAGCGCACCGCGCCGGAGCGGGCTGAAAGACAGGGTCCGCTATCAACTGGCTCACCACGGCCAGTTCGCTCTGTGGAAGGACGCGAAGGACTCATGGCTGGCCGGGTTATCCGGTTGGGCCGACCGTGATGCCCCCGCCTCGCCAGCTCAATTCGAGGGGCGCGGAAGCAGCCTCATGGACGCCGCGTGCGTCGGCCTGCGGGAGGTTGATATTTACCGTTTGGGTCTGGATGATCTGCTCCTCAACGTGCTGCATTCTCTGGGGCGGCCCGTCGAATTGAACCTCCTTGTAAATCTGATTGCCGAACTGTGGGGCATAGACGACACGCCTGCCAGGTCTACCGAAACCGAAGGGGGCGGACGGCTGGACGAGTTGGCGAGCCAGGACGCGGACCCGGACACCGTGATGGCGCAGCGCCAGTTGTTGGGCCGGCTCTGGCGGGAGATATGTCTGCTGCCGAGGCGGCAGCGCCAGGCCCTTCTGCTCAACCTCAGAAACCCACAGGGCATTAACGTCATCACCCTGCTCCCGGCCACGGAGGTCGCCACGTTCGAGCAACTCGCGAGGGCGTTGGAGATGTCGGAGGAGGAGTTAGAAAGGGTCTGGGTCGCCCTGCCGATGGACGACCTGAGTATCGGCGAATACATCGGCGCGAACAGGCAACAGGTGATT
The DNA here is from genome assembly GCA_963711585.1 of uncultured Acidobacteriota bacterium. GTDB lineage: Bacteria > Acidobacteriota > Blastocatellia > Pyrinomonadales > Pyrinomonadaceae > QHXM01. The sequence continues at coordinate 10,087 of CAVQEU010000011.1, forward strand.
AACCTGCGGAAGAACGCCCGCGAAAGATTGAGGAGGCGCATGCAGGCATTTGAGCGAGGCGACGCCGCGTAAAAAAAAGCCCCGCGGGGCGAATGAGGATTGGGCCGGGGCGGCCGTCAACCTGTATGAACGCATGAGCAGACATCCGTCTTCACAACAGTTGGAGCAGTATGCCAGGCGCACACTCTCGCCAGGGCTCTTCCTGACAGTGCATCGCCACGTGTCCGCCTGCCCCGTCTGCCACCAAACATCCAGTCTCCGCGCACAGGGGGAGAGGGACGCGGAGCTTCTCCTGTCAGCCCTGCTCACAGACCATGAAGACATCTCCGCGCACCTTTCGCGCGAGGACGTTGCCGCTTACCTCGCAGGAGACTTGCCCGAGGTCGAGCAGGAAATCGCCGAAAGCCATCTGGAGCTTTGCGGCGAATGCAGTCTCCGGGTGGAAAAGCTCAGTCGCGGCCCGTCTCTGAAGCCCGTCGCGGCCTCTTCCTCGTCGGCCGCAGCGGCGGGCGTCCTCCCACACAGCCGCCCCGCGCGTCAGTTCATTGCGTGGCAAATCGCGGCTGGCGTCGCGCTGCTCATCGGGGGCGCGCTGACGGTGATACTGTTTCTGCGACAACCCAAAATTTACGAAGCCGGGAGGCACTACTCGCCGCCGTCCGCGGGCCAGAGTTCCCCTCAACTCGTCGAGCAGGTGGGGCAACCAGTCGCCACACCCGACGCGCCGGCAGAGCAGGGCACCTTGCCCACAACAAACGGTCAGGCTCCATCCGTAGCAGTCCCGCCCAGGCAGGTCTTGTCGTTGAGAGACGGAGGGCAGGAGGTCCGGTTGGATGAGGCCGGCAACCTGAGCGGTTTAGAGAGCCTGCCGCCGGGCGCGCGGGCCTCGGTCAGGGAGGCTTTAACAGCCAGGAAGATTAAAAGCCCGGAGAAGTTGAGTGACCTGAGAGACAAGCCGGGCACGCTCATGGGCGGGACCGCGAACACGGATGAGCTAAAGCTCGTCGGCCCGGTCGGTCTTGTCGTGCGGAGTAGCAGGCCGGTCTTCCGTTGGCAGCCCCTGGCGGGCGCGAGCAGCTACACCGTCGTCGTGACGGACGCACAGTTGAATGAGGTCGCGACAAGCGGGCCTTTGACAATCGCCGAGTGGCGTATGCCGTCGGAGCTGAGTCGCGGGCGCGTATATTTTTGGCAAGTCACGGCCCGCAAGAACGGCCTGGAGATTACGGCCCCGGTCCTGCCGGCTCCGCGTGCGAAGCTCATGGTACTCAGCCAGGCGGAAGACGAGGAGTTGAACCGCCTTGAGCGTTCACCCCGCAGATCGAACCTGGCCCTCGGGGTGCTCTACGCGCGGGCGGGCCTCCTCGACGACGCCGAGCGCGAGCTTCTGGCGCTCGTCCAGGCAAATCCGAAGGCGACCGTAGCCCGACAGCTACTTGAGAGCGTCAGGGCCATGAAAGGGCGCTAAGAATCTCTGCCAGGTCTTTGAACAATTCTTAAAGAAACCCCCGCCACTTCGGCTCTCTTGCAGGAATTATCTCTGAGCGGTAGTGTCCTGAATCCGTGTTGCTGAAGTGAGGGCTTGTGTTGTCCCGCCTTGGGGCTGTGCCATAAACTCTTCCTTGACCATCAAGTGATCCTCCAATACAGTTTGGATAAGTCGGGATTAAATTTGGCCTGAGAGCACATGGAAACGCCACAGCATGTCCAGAGTAGACGAATCTATGCCTGGTTGGCGGGATAAAGGTTAATGAAAGAAATAAATGATCCCGAATTCATCGGCGGGCATCTGGTGATCATTGGCGGGGCTGAAGATAAGTATAACGAGCGCCGCATCCTGCATAAGTTCATTGCGTTAGCAGGCGGGCTCGATGCGCGCATCCTGATCGTCCCGGTCGCTTCCGATTATCCCGAATTTTCCGCCGACGTGTACACGCAAACTTTTCGCAACCTCGGGCTCCAGCGTGTCAAAATCCTGCGCGCCACTTCGCGCCAGGCCGTGATTGATGCGGACGCGGCTGATTTGCTCGCGGACGTGACCGGTGTGTTCATCTCCGGTGGTGACCAGATGCGGCTCGTCTCCATGCTTGGCGGCACAGACTTCGCCCGCCTGTTGGAAGAGCGCGTACAGCACAGCCCCCTCGTGCTTGCGGGGTCCAGCGCGGGTGCGGCGGGCATGAGTGCAACGATGATCGTGCGCGGCGACGCTACCACGCATCCCAGTAAGAGTGCCGTTCGCCTCTCGCCGGGGCTGGGCATCCTGCGAAACATCATCATCGATCAGCACTTCACGGAACGCGGACGCCTGAGCCGATTGATCGCGGCCGTCTCTTACAACCCGCGCCAACTCGGGCTGGGGATTGACGAGAACACAGCCGTTATTATCTCGAACGACGGGACGCTCGAAGTCCACGGCCACGGCACCGTCACCATCGTTGACGGTTCACGCATCACCTACAATGACATTGCCGAGGTCGAAGACGTTCAACCCTTCGCCGTTGCCGGGGTGCAGTTGCACATCCTCCGCGACGGCCTGCGCTACGACATCACGCACCGCGCGCTCATTCCCGTCACCGAAGAATTCTTGTTGCCGGACATAGAATAGCTGGAAAACAGTTTTCAGTTTTCAGTTTTTAGTTTTCAGTGAAAGACATTTGCTTTAATCTGAAAGCCTGAAAACTGTGCTCTGTCTGAAAACTGAAAACTAAAAACTGAAAACTGACTATGCGTATTCTTGAAATCAAAGCCCTGCGCGGCCCGAACTACTGGAGCGGTTACCGGAAAAAGCTGATTGTGATGCGGCTTGACCTCGAAGACTACGAGCAGCGTCCGACCGATAAGATTGAAAACTTCACCGCCCGCCTGCAAGAGGTGATGCCGAGTTTAATCAACCACGGGTGCAGCTATCAGGAGCAGGGCGGATTCCTGCGCCGCGTCGAAGAGGGGACGTGGGCGGGGCATGTCGTCGAGCACCTGGCGCTGGAGTTGCAGACGCTCGCCGGGATGGACACGGGCTACGGGCGCACGCGCGAGACGAATCAAACGGGCGTCTATAACGTCGTCTTCAGCTACATCGAAGAGGACGCGGGACGATACGCCGCGCGCGCCTCGGTCAAGCTCTTTGAAGACCTCGCCGCAGGTCTTCCGACCGCCGAGCTAAAGCAGGTCGTCAGCGACGACGTTCAGCGCCTGCGCGAGATACGCGAGGACGTGCGCTTCGGTCCCTCAACCGGCTCCATCGTTCAGGAAGCCGAGAATCGTGACATTCCACATATCCGTCTCAATGCGCAGTCACTCGTCCAACTCGGCTATGGCGTCAACCAGCAGCGCATTCAAGCGACCGTCACGGGACGCACCAACATGATCGCTGTTGACCTCGCGTCTGACAAAGACGCGACAAAACAACTGCTGGGCAGCATGGGCGTGCCCGTGCCGCGTGGGTATCAGATTGTCGAGGAGGACGAGATCGAAAGGACAATCGAGCGGCTCGGCTTTCCCGTCGCCATCAAACCCCTCGACGCTAATCACGGGAAGGGAATCACCGTCGGTCTGAACACGCTCGAAGACGTGCGCGCGGCATTCCCGCTGGCGCGCAACTATTCGCGCCGAGTCATCATCGAGCAATCATTGACGGGCCAGGATTTTCGCGCGCTCGTCGTTAACAACCGGCTCGTCGCCGTCGCCGAGAGAATCCCCGCCCACGTCATCGGTGACGGTGAGCACACGATTGGCGAGTTGATCGAGATCACGAACCAGGACCCGCGGCGCGGCTACGGCCATGAGAACGTCCTGACCCTGATTAAGGTGGACGCACAGACAGAGAGTCTGCTGGCCGCGCGTGGCTACACGCTCGATACGGTGCTGCCCGCGGGTGAAGAGTTTCGCCTTAAAACGACCGCCAACATTTCAACCGGGGGGACGGCGATTGACCGTACGGACGAGGTCCATCCTTTCAACGTCTCGCTCTTCGAGCGCATCGCGCGCATCATCGGGCTGGACGTGGCCGGAATCGACGTGGTCGCGCCCGACATCACCTCGCCGCTCTCGGAGAACGGCGGCGGTATCATAGAGATCAATGCCGCGCCCGGCTTTCGTATGCATCTCGCGCCCTCGGAGGGCATTGCACGTAACGTCGCCGAGCACGTCGTAGACATGCTCTTTCCGCCCGGCACACCCTCGCGGGTTCCCATCATCGCCGTCACCGGCACGAACGGCAAGACCACGACCACTCGTCTCATCGCGCACATCGTCAAGAACTCCGGTCTGAACGTCGGCTTCACCACGACCGAAGGCATTTACATCGGCAACAGCCTCATTCAACCCGGCGACAACACAGGCCCGGTCTCAGCGCAACTCGTTCTCAAAGACCCGACCGTCGAGATCGCCGTCCTCGAAACCGCGCGCGGCGGCATCATCCGCGCCGGCCTCGGCTTCGACCGGTGCGACATCGGCGTCGTGATGAATGTGACCGTCGATCACCTCGGCTTGAAAGACATCGAGACGATTGAAGACATGGCGCGTGTTAAAGCGGTCGTGCCGCGTTCCGTCGGACAGAATGGTCATGCAGTCTTGAACGCCGACGATGAATTGGTTTTCGCAATGCGCACTGATACACCGGGCCGCGTCGCGCTCTTCAGCATGGAGGAAGAGAACCCGCACATCGTCGAGCACACAGAGGATGGGGGCATCGCCTGCGTTTTCGAGAACGGCTACGTGACGCTGCTCAAGGGCAAGTGGAAGGTGCGCATCGAGAAGGTCATCAATATTCCGTTGACCTACGGGGGCCGCGCCGCCTTCATGATTCAAAACGTGCTTGCCGCGACGCTCGCGGCCTATCTGCAAGGTATCAGCATCGAAGACATTCGGGTCGGGCTGACGACCTTTGTTCCATCGGTTGCGCAGACGCCGGGACGCCTGAACCTGATCGAGATGGGTAGCTTCACTGTCTTGATTGACTTCGCGCACAACCCCGCCGGGATGGAGGCGCTGCAACGCTTCATCAGTAAGTTCCCGAACAAGATCAAGACCGGGGTAATCGGCGGCACGGGTGATCGCCGCGATGACGACCTGCTGCTTTACGGTCGCATCGCCGCGCAGATGTTCAACAATATCATCGTCCGCGAAGACGACGACCTGCGCGGGCGCGCGCCCGGAGATTCGAAACGACTGGTCATAGAGGGTATTAAGAGCGTCGGCCCTGACATTCCGGTGAGAGAGTTCAGCAGCGCGCCCGAAGCGATAAATTACGCGCTTAATCATGCGCGTAAAGGCGAACTTGTCGTGGTTCTGGCCGACAACGTCAGTCGCTCGGTCGAGTTGGTCAGTAAATTCCGCGAACAGCTCACGCCGGTTAAGGTCGTCCATGAGGACATCCCCAACCAGCACGCCTGAGCTTTCAGTCGCGGTAGATAGCAACCTGCGCTTCGTTGCTTGAAGTGACCCATGCGCGATACATGCCTTCGCTGTTGAAGGGCAGCGAGACGTTACCCAGGTGATCTACGGCAACGAGTCCGCCTTCGCCGCCCATCTCGCGCAGTGTCACACCTACGACCTGCTCACAGGCATCATTGAGAGACAAGCTCTTATACTTCATCAGGCAGGCTACGTCGTAAGCGGCGACCGTGCGGATGAAGACCTCGCCGTAGCCTGTGCAGGAGATGGCACAGGTACGGTCGTCGGCGTATGTGCCGGCACCGATGAGGGCCGTATCGCCGACGCGCCCGAATCGTTTGTTGGTCAGGCCGCCGGTCGAAGTCGCTGCCGCGAGATGTCCCTCGGCATCACGGGCGACGGCGCCGACTGTGCCAAATTTTTTCAGGGGCGTATGATCCAGAGAGACTGTCTGCTCACGCCGCGCCTGCAATAATTGCTCATACCTGAACTCGCTGAAAAAATAGTCCGGCGGCGCGAATTCGCAACCAACTTCGCGTGCGAATTCCTCCGCGCCGCTCCCACACAAAAGTATGTGAGGTGTCTCTTCCATCACGCGGCGGGCAAGTAGGATTGGATTTTTAATGCCGCCGACGGCCGCCACCGCTCCGGCGCGCAAATCCTTACCCGACATGATCGCCGCATCCATCTCGTGCTCTTCTTTATGCGTAAACACCGAACCGCGCCCGGCGTTGAAGAGCGGATTGTCTTCGAGCAGACAGACCGTCGCCTCGACCGCGTCGAGCGCCGCCCCTCCGCCGGTCAACACCTCCCAGCCGCGTTGCAGTGCTTGCCGCAAACCATCTCTGTAGGCACGCTCACGTTCGGCGTTCATCGCCGCGCGTTGGATTGTCCCTGCGCCGCCGTGGAGCGCGAGCGCCAGCCTGGCGTTGTTTTTTATTTCAGAGTTCATGATTGAAATAATAAACCGCGCTGCGCCGAGAGCGCATCTCTGAACAGCGGTGCCTACCGCTTCTCATCTCGAAGTGTTGTTCTGAGGATGACTACGTCGCTCAGTTTTTCGGGTGGAAAGATGTTGCCCTGTGAGTCAAAGCTCCTCAACTGGCTGTTGGCGATAAAGTAAAAAGAGGAGCCGGCGACGACGCCCGTGGTCGGGATGTTGAAGAGCGGGTTAATGGCCTCCATGACCCGAGCCCTCTCCACCCTTTGACCGCCTCGACCGAGGTGAAAGCGCACGACGCGGAGCGGGTCGCCGCTGAAATTCTGCACGCCAATCAGGCTGTTCCGGTAGTAGTACAACCCGTCTATGCCGAACAGAGAGATTCCGGGCGCGGCAGCCAGGGCCGATACTTTTCCCGTCAAGACATCTATCATCGAAATGCCTTCGGCGTGGGCCACGAACAGTCGCCTGCCGTCATCTGTCAGCGTGATTCCGTTCGGGTAGGAGTACGGCTTGAGCCTGACGAACTCTTCGAGTTCATCCTTCCCGTTCCGCAGGCGGTAGACGACCGACGAGAGACTGTCCGTGATGAACAACTCGCCCGCCGCGTTGATGGCGATGTCGTTGAGCAGGTGCGGCGCAGGCTTGTTGGCGAGGACGTATTTTCTGAGCAGCCTGCCGGTCCTCAGGTCATACTTGTGCAGGGCGGAGTTGCCGTCCTCCTCCTTGCGATAACCTTTCAACTCGGGCAGGACGGCGGTGTTGACCCAGAGGATTCTGCGTCGCGCGTCCACCCTCATGCCGAGCACGCCGAACAATCCGTCCTCCCGCTCGCGTTTGAAATCGCGGCTGCGCCCGTCGCGGTCGAGGCTCACGATTTTCGCTTTGTGCAGGCTGCCGACGTAAAACCTGCCGCCGACAGGGTCGTAGGCGATGCCCTCGGGTATCAAATCTTTTTCGGGGATGGTGAACGCCACCGAACTGTTGGCGACGGGCGCTCGCACGGCCTCTATCTTCCCGGCGAGCTTTTTGAACGCGTCGGAGTCGCGCAGCGAATCGAAGTCCTTGCTCGTGATGGCCGTCGCTCCGAACCCCATGTCGAGCACCTCTTCGAGGAGCTTCACCGCTTCAGCACTTTCGCCGGTGAGACTGTGTGCGCGGGCCAGGTTAAGCAACAACAGTGGATGACGGCCGGGGGCCAGCGCGGCGGCCCGCTTCGAATTTTCGAGGAAGGCGGCGAAATCTTTTTTCTGGTAAGCCGCCACCGCCTCCTGCCAGTAGTGTTGCCAGGGAAACGCCTCCGCTTGCTGAGTGGGAATTCCGGCGCGCAGAGGCGAAAGCGAAACCAGCACTATGACGAGCGTTGCGAGACACGATCTAATGTTCATAGCTTTATTGGTTCTGTTGCAGGAGAAGCGTCTGAGATATGATCTGTAACTTAGCTCATTAAGCACTCGTCGGAGATCATATCCTTGAAACAATCCAAATCTCCTTTCCAATACGTGGCGCTTTGAATAGTGTTGCAAAAAATTCCAACGGCACAGACCGAATCGCTGGATCACCGGCCCGTACGAACAGCAGCGCAGCGGTAACATCGTGCGCGCCGTATATCAGGCGCTCAACGCTGCTTCTTGAGGGATTCGATGTGTCGGGCGCGGACACATTTATGTTAAAGTCCCGCGTTATGAAAATAGATCGCCGTAATTTCCTGGCGGCCGCGTCTTCGGCGTTGGTGTTGGCGAAAACCCAACTCTCGGCCGCAGCAGCTACTCAACCCTCTGAAAGCGCGGAGCCGCTTTCGGTCGAGGGCAAAGAGGTAAAGGTCTATACCACCGCGAACAACAGTGATCTCCGTCTTTCCGAGACTGGCACACTGACGTTCAAACAAATGGGCCAACCCTTGGAAACTCAGGTCTGCGTCTTTGTTGACCCGGCCAGGAAGTTCCAGACGATTCTAGGCATCGGCGGAGCGCTCACAGACTCCTCCGCCGAGACGTTTGCCAAGCTGCCGAAAGCCAGGCAGCAGGAATTCTTAAAAGCCCATTTCAGTGTTTCCGACGGCATCGGCTACACGCTCGCCAGAACCAACATCCACAGTTGCGATTTCTCTAGCGGCAGTTACACCTACGTGGACGAGGGCGACAAGGAACTGCGGTCCTTCAGCGTTGACCACGACAAGCAGTACCGGCTTCCTTTCATCAAACAGGCGCAGGCGGCCGCCGGGGGGAAACTCACCCTTTTCGCCAGCCCCTGGAGCCCGCCGGCCTTCATGAAGGACACCAACAACATGCTGCGCGGGGGGAAACTGAAGCCGGAGTTTTATCAATCCTGGGCCAACTATTACACGAAGTTCATCAAGGCATACGAGCGCGAAGGCATTCCTGTCTGGGGCATCACGATTCAGAACGAGCCGATGGCGACACAGACGTGGGAGTCCTGTATTTACACGGCCGAGGAGGAGCGGGACTTTCTAAAAAATTATCTTGGGCCGACGATGAATAGGGAAGGGTTGAGTGATAAGAAGATCATCGCCTGGGACCACAACCGCGACCTGGTTTACCAAAGGGCCAGGACTATTCTCACTGACCCGAAGGCCGCGCGGTACGTCTGGGGCATAGGCTTCCACTGGTACGAGCCGTGGAGCGGCGGCGAGCCCATGTTCGACAACGTCAAGCTCGTGCACGAGACTTTCCCGGATAAACACCTGATCTTCACAGAAGGCTGCAACGATTCTTTCAAGGCTGAAAGGCTTAACGACTGGAAATTGGGCGAACAGTACGGGCGTTCGATGATTAACGACTTCAACAGCGGGACCGTCGCGTGGACGGACTGGAACATCCTGCTGGATGAAACGGGCGGGCCGAACCACGTCAAGAACTTCTGCTTCGCCCCCGTCCACGCCGACACGAAGACGGGCCAGTTGATTTACACGAGCTCGTATTACTACATCGGGCACTTTTCAAAGTTCGTCCGCCCGGGCGCGAAGAGGATCGCCAGCTCACCCAGCAGAAGCCAACTGCTTTCCACAGCCTTTATCAACACGGACGGGAAAGTGTCAGTGGTGGTGATGAACAAAAGCGATCAGAAGATTCCCTATTACCTTTGGCTGGATGGGGCGGCTGTGCAAGTCAGCAGCTTGCCCCGTTCTATTCAAACAATCGTTTTCTGAAACGGACGGGTGCCGGAGAACGTGCTGGGTTCTAGCCCACACACTTATGGGCGGCCTTGCGCGCGCCGCGCCGCCTCCCACCAGTCAGCCTTCATGCCGGCGAGGTCAACGCGTGTGTAGGCGAAGATTTTCCGCTGCGCATTCTCAGGTGGCGTGCTGACTTCGCTTTCCGTCGCGAGTTCGGGGCGGGCCAACGCCTGCACGAGCGCCAGGTCCCACATGATCCACTGGCCGTGACCGGGCGCGAACGAAAGCCAACGGTTCGCCAGGTAGTCCCACACCTCACCCTTACCCATGAGCCCCTCGATTGTCGCCTTCTGCTCGAACTTAAACTCAAAGAGGATGTTGATCGGCATGACGTGGAGTTCGAGCCCCTCGGCGTTGAAGAGGAAGTTCGTCGCGTTCAGGTCGTTGCGGACGTTGAACTCGTCCTTGTCCCAGACGCGGCGGTCCGCGTAGTACTTGCCGGCCAGCACGTAACAGGCGAGTTTCGGGATGATGTCGGGCGCGAGGGCGATGGCCGATGCGAGGTTCGTCGTCGCGCCGAGGCTCACCACCCGTAGCTTCTCGCCGCGGGGCATCGCCCTCGCTGCCCGGATGATGAACTGCGCCGCAGCCGAATCGCTCGGCTCGGTCGGGCTCCCCCACGGCTTGCCCATGATCATCTCGGCCCCGAGGGGGGTAGGGATGTCCGGGCGCTTCATCAACCTCAGCAGGTCCTGGTTGAGAGCCTGGCTGCGGAGTACTGTGTCGGGCGGCGAGAGCCTGTGGTTCCACTGCGCCGACGAGAGCCCGACGACGCGGAATCGCGTCTCGACAGCGCCCGCACAATCGCGTAGAGGTCGTCAATCTCGTTGGCCGTGTCCGCGTCGATGACGACCGTAATGCGCGTCGCGTCCTGCCCGGGCGGCTGGGCGGCGGCGGTGAACGCGCAGGCGAGCGCCAAAGCGAGGGACGCGAGAAACTTGTTCATAAAATTCCTCTCGAATGATTCCTGGACGGGGCGCGTAATCAGGCCGCATCCCTCCTCACACCCCTAACCTGACCGTCACCAATGACGGAGGCGTAATGCACAGATGATTATGGCAGATCGTGCGGTGCCTATTCTAATAGCCGCTGCGTCTGAGCCCAAAGTGTACACTGTCAGCTACGGAGCAAGACCAGGACGGCTCAGGTGAATGAGGTTCTATGTAAGGTGGCTTTGCCTTAAAATCTCCACTTGCCCCAAAAGTCTTTTCCACAAGAGGAAAAGCCCGCTCTTGAGTATGTATGAGCTAGGGTTGAAGCCGAAGTTCTACGCGCAAGTGGCGTAATACAAAGCAAGGCCGCCGCGCGCTTCTCAGGCAAAGCGGCTTCACGCGGCGGCCCCTCCGCACAGCCCTCCTCTCACCCTCTGAAGCGGACGTGCAAGACTAGATGGTTATCGGCGCTTACTTCTCCTGGCAGGTTTCCTGACCGCACGCTCAAGACGCACGGCGACCTGCCCCGACTCGTCCACGCGAAAGAGCAGCAGATTCGTCTGGCTCTAGGTCTTTCGCAGGATGGGATGTTGGAGCGTTTAGGTCTGGCTGAAGAGTTCTTTCGCAGCCGAATCTCCGCTTATGAGCTTGGCAACCGCGAGCCTCCCCTCACAGTCCTCTTGCAGTATGCGCGCCTGGTCGGCATCTCAACGGACGTGCTGATTGACGACGAGCTTGACTTGCCCGCGAAGCTACCGGCCCGCCGGAAGTAAATCTCGGGTCGGTTTTATCCCCGCAGGGGATGAACATGATAGCCGGGGGCGTTGCGAGTGCGCGTGAGCGCACGACGCGCCGCCCCCGGTCAGGTGTGAGAAATCGTTCCGACCCTGAAGGGGTCGCGCCTTCAAGGTTGAGGTGCGACCCCTTCAGGGTCGGATTCTTCCATCTACCTTCGACCGGGGGCGGCGCTCACGCTTGCCCCCGGCTATCATCTGTGACCCCTTCGGGGTCGGTTGTGCACAACCGGAGCGAAGTTGCGCACAACCGAAGCCCAGTTGCCTCCATCCATGGTCGGGATGTGCGCGTCCCAGCCAGGATATGCGTATCCCGACTCGGAATGTGGACATCGGGGGGCCAGGCCGGGATTCACACATTCGAGCTTGAAAATTGCGGTTTCCAGTGACAAACTAGCGCCTCCGGGGCGCGCGATGTGGGTCAAACTTCAAGGGTTTTCCTCAACAAAACCGCGATTCCCGGACGACTGCGGCACGCGCCGCCACCCTTAGTCCTGATTCCTCGCTTCTCGGACGTGCCTCACACGAGTACGCCAACAATCAGCCAACCCCGTGCGCCACTTACAGCGCCGGAGAAAGGTATCTTCACATCATGGCTGTAACGCCGAAAGACAATCTACTCAAACTGCAAAGAATGCTCAACGCGTGGGAGACGCTCGCGCCCGACAAGAGCTTCGTCGGGATGACGCTCGCGCAATTCAAAACGGCCGTCCAACCGTCGCAGGACGCGCGCCAACGCCTGGACGACCTCGACGACCAAACTAAACAGGCGAAGACCGACCGCGACCGCGCTGACACCGACTTCCTCGCCAAAGCCCAACAGGTCGTTAACGGCGTCCTCGCCGACCCGACCGAGGGACCCGATAGCGCCCTCTACGAAGCGATGGGCTACAGGCGCAAAAGCGAGCGCAAGAGCGGCCTGACCCGCAAGCGCAACACACCACCATCAACCCCAACCACGTAACACCCAAACGGCGGCGCGTTCGTCCACCAGCAATTCAGACAAACGCGCCGCCCTCTCTTTCAAACGTCGAAATTATCTTTTCAATGATAAAGCAGCTTTGCCTACATAAACAGAAAAAAGAGAGAATTTATAGGCAGCCTCACAAACTGCCTATAAATTCAACTTCGATTCCAAGCTCGTGCATGGACTGAATAACGACGCAGATGTTGTGAGCAAACCACCTTGCACAAGGCTTCGTTGATCTGCGCGCGTTCGGTCTTACTACTTAGCCTCCCGCCGAACCGGGCCTTTATCATGCGAAAAGGTGGATTCCGCGTTGCTCCGCTTGTGGTAGTGCTGCATGTACTCAGCCTGATTCAGGGCGTAGTAATGAAACATCTGATTCCAGACCTTGCACTTTGAATCGCCGCGCGCAGTTGTCTTTGAAAGCAACATAAGGCGTGCCGCCGTAGATGCTTAACAAGGCGCAGATTCGGGCGACTTGAATAGGCTTTATCGCCGATACCTCCGAGAGCGTAAAGCCGCCCGCGACGGTGGCATTGACGAGAGGCTTGAAGTATGGGCTGTCGTGAGCATAGCGGCGCGAGATTTCGCAACTCGTGACGATGTTCGTCTTGATGCCCGTCATTAAATGTAGCTTTATCCAGTCGTGCCAGTCCTCAGTGTTGCCATACTTCACATCAAACCATCGCTTGTACTGGCATGTACCGAAGCCGCTAGAGTCAATGGCAAAGTCAGTCTCTACGCTTTTCAGCACGCGGCTAGATTCCGTGATGAGTTGCTGCAAGAGAGGCGTCATCACTTCCAATTCAAGATACTTGAATACCGTGTTGTAGCGGATGGGCGCGAGAGATTAGACCGCGCCGCGTGGCTTCGTCCAGGTCGCTCTGATTGCGGCGGCCCGACATGCAGTTATAGGTCTTGAGACACGCCGCGTAGATGAGATCACAGAGCGGAGCGGTCGGGCGTCCACGACCTTTAGGCTTCTCAGGTTCTTCTATCGTTGTGCAGAGTTCATAGAGAAGGGATTTGAAGTATCCGGCCTCGCGCGTCTGCGAAAGATTGTACTGATGCCATTGCTGTTTGTACGTTGGCCTCTTGCTTTTCTCAGGCTGCGGAACGGCTAGTCCGCTTTCCCTCTGAAGCATGATTTCGACGGCGTAGAGGTGCTTGCACTTTACCTTACTCGTTTCAAAGTCGGGGCAGGTACAGGTTCCCAGAAACAGATCGGTAATGTAGGTCTTGGAAGAGTTTTGAGAGGGGACTAACCAAACATTACCTTCGCGTTTGATTTCGTGGCGGGCAGCTATCTCTAGCCCTTTATTCTGGCGTGCTTCCATTGTGCGCCTTGCCTTTCTACGGCGCTTGCGGCACAATGAGTCTGCGTCGGCTACAACGTGTGCAAGCGCGTTGTGGTTGAACAAGTCCAGTTGGGTGTTACTGCACTCGACTGGACTTTCTCTTTGTCTAAGAGCTTTCAAAGATGCACGCATGATACACTGTTTCGCCTTTGAAAACAAGATAAACTTTTGAAACTAAAGGTTTTCAGCCCATTTTCTTCTACCTCTCTGCGCGTGTTTTACTCCTTGACACGCGACTATAAAGACTTTATTATTTCAGACGATGCTTGGCGCATTCCCTGTTTGGCGGGGACGGGGCAACCAAGATTGTGACCCTGTAATGCACAAGCAGTATCCAACGACGTGAGGCGTTGGGTCTGGCTTCCGCCCCTGAGCCTATCAGGGGCATTATTTTTGCCCCTGCTTCCAGATTCTCCTTGCCCCCTTTCTTTTTGTATAATCACGGATTTGTTCGCTCCTAGCGTTATAAGCGGTCGAGAACTCCCAACTATCGTCTGTTGGCCCAGCCTCTAACCATACGATGTAGCCTTTTCCGAAACTGAGATATGCGCGCTTAGTTGGGTTCCCTGGTTCGGGTATCAACCAGCACTCTGATTCGGGCACATGACCTGAGATGAACTGCGCGATCCACCTAATGCGGGCCACCCTGGCTTTAGCTATCTTCCTTGTTTCTTCAGAGGTTTCCCCTTTCATATTTTCAGAGAATGCATGATCAAATCGCGGCTTCCAGAAATACACATCATTACCATCGTGCGCTTGTAGAACTCCGCTCCTGTTAGAAGTCATGTAAATGCGGTTGTATAGGTCACGCCCCTTCTGGGTAATTTCTTCGTCGCTCAACCCATCCAACTTCACAAGAAGCCTGTGTAGCTGCTCAGCCCTAACTCTTTTTGCTTCCATGCCGGTCACCTTTTGTGCTATAAGCACAAATCGAGGGTGACGCCAGAAGGCGTCTTTATTGAAACTTTGGCGGCTTTAGTAACTCCTGACTGGTCCTCAGGCGTCCTAAGTATTGCCCGCCGCTAACAACCCTTTCGCACCTTACAAACGCTTATCTAAGCCCGGTGTGGTAGCTCAGGCTGCCACACCTTTTCTTCTGCGTCTGTTTCCTTTTGTTCGCCCGTTTCGGCTGGCGTATGCTCAGCTTCACTGCTTTGGGGCTGCTGCTCTTGTGCGGCAGCTTCCGGCTGAGGCGATGGCGTCTGCTGCGTTTCATCAGCCTGGCCTTCATCAGTCTTGCCCTTGCCTCTACGTCTGATCGGAGGGGCATCCTGATACCACGCCTTTAAGCCAAACATGCCGTTCGGCAGCCGTCTAAAGACTGCTGTATTTTTGGCGAGAGACGCCGACAGACTACGCAGACGGTGCTCGCCTTTCCACTCAAGGGCGTCGAAATCGAAGCCACCCTGCTCCAACCCCCTGAGAATGTCCTCAGGGGCGCAGGCTTGTTTCCTGAATTCAAGGTATTCGCGCGCTGCCGTCGAAAGCGGCTTGCCGTAGTAAGCGTCTGCTCTGGCGGGGCTGACAGCGGTTTGCTCTTGCTCTGTGTCCGAATAGATCGGGTCGATCTTCAAGATTCCACAAAGCGAGTTTACCGCCTGTTTCATTCCGGCAACTTCTTTCAGGCGCTCATTTATTTGACCTTGAATCTCCTCTATTGCTTGGCGAAGCGAATCGCTCATTGGCAATCTCCTCTCTAGCACTCTGCTAGGTTGGGTGCTATTATACGCGACTTGCGAAACCTGTCAACGGCTTTGAAATTAGACGCACGCCACACCTTGAAAGCCTACCAGCAAACACTACAACAACATATAGTTACTTATCAAGAACATTTTTGCACCTGTACTAAAAAGCGTACTGGGGTTTCGCGCGCGAACCCCATCCCGCTCCAAGTTGGCTCCACATCTGTCCAGACGGCAAAAACAGGCTATCCGTAAACTATAGATACATAGAGACTTGGAGGTTATTTTTTGCGTTCCTGCCGGGTGGAAAGATATGGAGCCAACTTGGAGCGGGATGGGGCTCAGATCAAAAGGCAGAATTTATGGGACTTTTTCATAACCGTCTTAACTTTTCAAACGGAAAGCAAGGCCGCCACGCCCTTGTAGGAGCAGGCAGGGTTATTTGCCTTTACGGATGATGCTCTTACGCCTCATCTCAGTCTTTCTCTTACTTTGGAGCTTCTTATGTCTTGTCTTGAGCATGAAGCTCAGAGTTTGGTGAGAGATGCTAAGCCGCTGTGCGGCCCGCGTGATACTCCCGCCTTCTTCTACTAACGCCCGCTCAACAAATCTCGCCTCATACTCCAAGACCGCTTCAGGTAGGGTAAAGTATTCGTCCAGTTCAGGGCCAAACAACTTCCGCATCACGATGCGAGCGCAGGCGCGAAGCCGCGCTATATCTTCCGCGTCTTGTGTTGTTGCCAGTAATTGATCTGCGCGCTCATAGGCTCTGTATAGTTCACCGTCGGATAGACGTTTCTCATGTTCCTCTATCATGGAGAGGGCGGCGCGTCCGGCGTTGGAAAGTGCGCCCGCGCTCTTAGCAATGCGGATTGCGCTTCGGAATGTACGGAGTGATTGCTCGTAATCTCCGAGCCTCGCTTGAACAGTACCCTTGATAATCAGAGCGTCGGCAAAGAGTGCCGGTTCGCCGCCTTTCTCGAATGTCTCTACTACTCCGATGATGACCCGCCTCGCTTCAAGATAGTTCTGTTGTGCGGCTAAGACTGCGCGCTCTGGTTTCTTCCACCTGCGCCAGCAATCCAACGTCTTTTATCTTCTGTAAGAAGATGTGGGCGCGGTCTAAGTGCTCGTGCGCTTCTGAATACCGCTCTAACTGATAAAGCAGCATGGCGAGGTTATTCAGGCTGGTCGCGCAGTATCTTTCGTGCCCTGCTTCTTCACAGTGATAAATCGCGGCAGTAAATTCAATGATGGCTCTGATCTGCATAATCCGTGCGCTGTTCAGCGGTAGCCAGGTGGCACAAGATCAAGGCCATTTGACCGTGCCATCTGCCCTTAACGGCATCGCTGCATCGCTCATAAAACGCTTGCGCCTCTTTGAGCGTGTCCCACGCCTCGTGATACTGGCCCAGCCAAGTTTCAATGATCGTTCGCCTGATTAAGATTTTGGCTTGAAGCTCACCGTCCTCAAGCCCCTGCCATCGCCTCATCTAAAATGACTCGCGCCTCATCGTATGCGCCCCGCCGGAAGTAGCACATCCCAAGCTCGTATTGTGCTTCGGAGGCTTTAGGTTTCAGGTTAAGGGTTTGGAAAATATGGAGTGCTTCGGTTAAGAGGTGTATGGCCTTTTCCTGCACGTCAACCTGCTTAGCACTACCGAGCCAGCCTGAGAGTGTCCCGCA
This sequence comes from uncultured Acidobacteriota bacterium, assembly GCA_963711585.1. GTDB lineage: Bacteria > Acidobacteriota > Blastocatellia > Pyrinomonadales > Pyrinomonadaceae > QHXM01. The sequence continues at coordinate 27,033 of CAVQEU010000011.1, forward strand.
TTGTAAGAGGATTTCCGCTCTCATCTGGGGCGGGGCTTCCACGGTCGGGCGCTTCCCTATTCCCGCCCACAACTCGCCTAACTCGTCTCTGGCGGCCTCGTATTGCCCCGCATAAATCAACTCTGACGTTTTGGTGCATATTTGTGCTAGGGTAGCTTCTGCTAAGCTCATGTGAGGGCTGCCTTTCTATTGGATTCGCAAGGATTCTTGCACACGCGAAAAACCGCCTCATCCCAAGCAGATGAAGCGGCAATCTGACCACTAAACTTCATAAAAGGAAAAGAACGATGCGTAAATTTATTCGAGCCTCCGTGCTGGTTTTGGTCTTAGCTGTCCCTGCTTTTGCGGGCTACATACCCTATGGCGTTACTGGTGAAATACCGAACGGGGCTACAGCCGCAGGTGACATCCCTAACAATGTCACAGGCTACATTCCGTATGGCGTTACTTCGCAACCTGTAATAGATGCTTTGCTGGCGCTGCTTTCACTGATCTGACGGCGCGCACAAGTTGGCTCAGGCTTGCCGCAGGGTGGGGCGGCACGTTATCAGTGTGCCCGCGCATCATAGCAATAAAGTTTGCGGAGAGGGAAGATTTTTACAGAAAAGCTTGATAAGTAGGCGCTGATTTTATAGGCAAGTCGAGGAATTTATAGGCAAAGGGTATTTTGTAGGCAAAGCCGCTTAAAGACGACAAAATGGAGAAGCCTTAGATAATTGTTGGGCAGCCTCACGAATTGTTGGGCAAGTGGGTATTGTTAGGCAAAGCCCCGGCTGTGCATACTTCGTTACCACTGTATATCTCGTAGCCACTTGCCGGGTTTTATCTAGTAATTGCCTTTTGTCTAGCAATTCCGCAATGATTCCGCAATAAATGCCGAAAAGCCGTGGGTTCTTCGTAAAAGTGGATACGTGCTATCCAACTTTGAGGGCGTGGCGTGGGTATTCGATGAGGAGTGTCGTGAGGGGGGTAAGTGTGAAAATAGTTGGGGTTAAGTGTCGCAGCAAATATCGTTAGGGTGGTGGCACGGGGATTGTAATAAGGAGGGGCAGATCGTTGATAGGAAGATGGATCAGGAAGGAAGCGGCCTAATTCTTGAGCCTTACGGGGCGCTCCTCAAAACGCCCTGAAATCCTGTCAACGATCACAGTCCTTTTGAAAATCTTAAAAATTCATTAAGTGCCGATTCCCCTCGCGTGACAGCGCGGCTTCCACGGTGAGGCACCGAAACGAAAAGGAGAAACACAATGTTTCGTCGCATCACAGCAACAACGACCCTCGTAGCTCTGGTTCTCGTCTCTCTTGCCCCCATGGCAACGTTTGCTGCCCCCGCAGCCAAGCAGAGCAAGCGCCAGCAAGGTCGCCGCCTTGAAAAACTCGCCCCCGAATTCGACGTCGCCGCCAACTCCACGGCGACTGTTCGCGTTCTTATCCAGACCAAAGGCCAGCCCACGGCTTCGCTCGACGGCGCCGTCCAGAACGCTCGCGGCCAGAAGCGCGCCGCCCTCAACTCGGTCAGCACCGTCGTCGCAGACGTTCCGGCCAACCAGGTCGCCTCGCTCGCGCTCCGCTCCGATGTCGAGTACGTCTCGCCCGACCGCCCGGTCAAAGGCACCGGCAGCCTGACCAACGACACCGTCGGCGCGACCCAGGTGCACACCGCCAAGGCCAACACCGGCGCGACCGGCAAAGGCGTCGGCATCGCCATCCTCGACAGCGGCATCAGCGCCAACCACCCCGACTTCGTTGAGAAGAACGGCAAATCCCGCGTCGTCGCCTCCGTGGACTTCACCGGCAGCGCCCGCAAGGGTGACGCAGACGGTCACGGCACTGGCGTCGCTGGCGTCGCCGCCGGCAGCGGCGTTGCCTCCAACGGTTACGAAGCCAACTACGCTGGCGTCGCGCCGGGCGCGAACCTGATTGACGTTCGCGTGCTGGACGAGCACGGGATGGGTCGCACCTCCAACGTCCTGGCCGGTCTGAACTGGGCCATCGAGAACAGCAAGCGCTACAACATTCAGGTCATCAACATCAGCCTCGGCGCTCCCGTCCGCGAGTCGTTCCACACAGACCCGCTCTGCAAGGCTGTCGAGCGCGCCGTCCGCAGCGGCATCGTCGTCGTGGCGAGCGCCGGCAACATGGGCCGCACCGAAGAGGTCGTCGGCCAGAACGCAGACGGCTCGCCCATCTACCGCCTGGTCTACGGCACGATCAGCAGCCCCGGCAACAGCCCCTACGCGATCACGGTCGGCGCGACCGATTCCAAGGGAACCGCCAAGCGCTCCGACGATGCGGTCGCACAGTTCTCCTCGAAGGGCTACACCCGCTTCGATCACCTGATGAAGCCCGACATCGTCGCTCCGGGCCGGAAAGTCGTGGCTCCGATGTCGCAAGAGCCGAATCCGACGCTTGCGAACGAGTATCCCGACCGCGTCGTCCGGCCCGTCTCTTCCAAGGCCGCGCAGAACGCTTACTTCAACTACTCCGGCACGTCCTTCGCCGCGCCCGTAGTCGCCGGCACGGTGGCCCTGATGCTCGAAGCCAACAAGTCGCTGTCGCCCGCGATGGTCAAAGCCCTCCTGAGCCGCAGCGCGACGCGCCTGTCCGGTTCGACCTACACGAACAAAGCTCAGACGGTCTTCACGCAAGGCACAGGGCTGGTCAACGCCGTCGGCGCGGTCGAACTGGCGAACGCGGTCGTCCCGAACGCCGACAAGCTCAAAGCCGGTCAGAAAATCTTCCGCAACAACACGACCCTCAGCTCGCTGAGCAAGTCTTACACCTTCGGCGGCGAGACGGTCGCGGCCAACACCAACACGCTCTACGCCAACGGCGTGGTCTTCGCCAACCGCCCGGTCCTCGTCAACGGCATCATGCTCGGCGACGGCATCATGCTCGGCGACGGCCTCCTCTTCGGTGACGGCCTCCTCTTCGGCGATGGCATCATGCTCGGTGACGGCATCATGCTCGGTGACGGCATCATGCTCGGTGACGGCATCATGTTGGGCGACGCGATGGTGCAGGGCGACCACCTGCTTCTGAGCAGCGGCATCATGCTCGGCGACGGCATCATGTTGGGTGACGGAATCATGCTCGGCGACGGAATCATGCTGGGTGATGGCATCATGTTAGGCGATGGCATCATGCTCGGCGACGGCTCTTTCCTGTCGGACGGGATCATGCTCGGCGACGGCATCATGCTCGGCGACGGTCACCTCTACAAAGATGGCATCATGTTGGGTGATGGCATCATGCTCGGCGACGGGATCATGCTCGGCGACGGGATCATGCTCGGCGACGCCGCTTTCGGCAGCGAAGGCATCATGCTCGGCGACGGCATCATGTTGGGTGACGGCATCATGTTAGGTGATGGCATCATGTTGGGCGACGGGATCATGTTGGGCGATGGCATCATGCTCGGCGACGCGATGATGACCAGCGACGGCATCATGCTCGGCGACGGCATCATGCTCGGCGACTAATTCCCTCAACTTAACCAACCAGTAAAAAGGGCGGAGCTTAATCGGCTCCGCCCTTTTTTTTAACTTGAGTTCGAGCTAATCGTGCAGGGGCATTCTCATCACGCGACGGCAACGTGTTAATAACGCGCCCTCTATTCCGTTATAGAGTTAGAAAGAGGAAGAGAGGAAGTGTGCCATTGATGATGAGACCCGCAAAGAGGACAGGCCGAATTATCGGCCTACTGTTGGTCGTGCAGTTAGCCGGACTCATAGTGCCCTTCGTCTTGCTGCACCCTATGGCGACGGCGGGCTTTCTTTCAAACGCGGCGGGGAGCGCCCCTCAGATAAAGGTGGCCGTGTTCCTCTTGTTTGCGAATTGCGCGCTGACAATTGGCATCTCCATAGCGGCGTTCCCCGTATTTCGTGAGCACAGCTCGGCGGCGGCAGTCCTGCTCGTGGCCGTGAGTGCGATCATGTTTTCGCTGCAAGCGGTGGACAACGCGCATTTGATGTCCATGCTCTCTTTGAGTCAGCAGTACGTACAGGCCGGCGGCCAGGACGAGCTTTTCCAAATGCTCTCGGAGGCAGTTCGCTCGACGAGGAGGTGGGTCCATTATTCAGAGCTACTGGTGATTGATGCCTGGATCTTCCTGCTACACGGCTTGCTGTACCGCTTCCGCCTGGTCCCGCGCGCCCTTGCCGCCTTCGGACTCCTGACCGTCCTGCTTCACTTCGCGGGCATCACATTACCGCTGTTACTGGGTTACCCGCCTGTGACGCTGCTGGGCGTCCCGATGGCTTTGAGCCACATAGCTCTGGCGGCGTGGCTGCTGATTAAGGGATTCGCAGAACGGGGTCCAAGCCGGCTTCCGATCTAAGTTTCAAATGATGCCCGCGCCAGTCTCCACACGACCAGGCTCAAGCCCATAATGAAGTAGAAAATCATCACCACTTCCGAGTCGCCGAAGTTGTAGTGAACCATCCCGCTCGTGACGAAGCCCGCGAGCCCGCCGAGCGCGCCCAACACGACGCCGCGCTCAATCCACCCGCCAACCTCCGGCTTTCGAGCCAGGCGCAGGAGCATGCGTGCGTAAACAAAGACGACGAGAAGCCAGGCCAGGAGCGCAGGCACGCCGCGCTCGACCGCGAGCTGCAAAGGCGTGGAGTGCATGTGGCCCACTGGCAATCGCCCCTCGTCGAACAGGTTCCACTCGCGCCAGTGAGTCTTAATAGAATCCATCCCGACGCCGACAATCAGGTGGCGTTGGCTGCTCGTCAGTAAATCGAAGCCCTCGCGCCAGACGGTCTCGCGCCAGGCGATTGACTGGTCCTGCTGGTCGTAGAAGCCCACGCTACGCTGCTGCCGCAGCACGAACAGCCCAGCGACGACGACCGGGAGCGCACACGCGGCGAGGACAATTATCGTTCGGCGGCTACGGCGCGCGCCCGCCAGCACTATGACGAACGCCGAAACCAGAAACGCAAGCCACGAGGCGCGCGTCACCGTCAAAAGGAGCGCGCCTCCCATCCCCGCCACCGCGACGAGAAGCAGCACGCCGCTCGGGCCGAGCTTTTTACGCACGGCTATGAACAACCCCAGCGCGAGCGAGGCTATGAGCTGAAGCGCCTCCGCGTAGGTCGTATAGTGACCGTAAAAACCGGCCGCGCGCCACTCGCGCCCGCGCGACCAATTGCTGACGCCCAAACGTTCGAGCGGCGTCGAGCCCGCGAGCAGCCGTCCGCGCGGGACCTTCAGCACGGGCGACCATTCTGTGCGATAAATCTTGACGAGCGCCGCTTCTGTCGCGCCCGCGTTTGAAACGTCCAGGGCCGCGGCCAACTCTTCAGGGCTCCGAACCCGCCTCCCGTCAACTTCGAGTATGATGTCGCGGTCCTGAATCGGCGTCGGGTCTTCAGTCTTATCTTCCCTGACGAACAGGGCCGCGCGCAGCGGGCTGTTCTGAGCGACACCCGCGAGGCGAATCCCGCGCCCGATTGCGCGCTCGCCGAAAGTGTAAAGGACACTCACCAGGCACGAGATGATGAGCGTCAGCGCGAGCAGGCGCAGCACGCGCCGCCCGTGCACGTTGCCCGCGACCAGATAAACTATGGTGAAGAGGCTCGCCGCGCGCAGCTTGCCGACGGAGGTCGCGCGGTCGTAAGAGAAGAGCGCGGAGATGACGGTCAGAACGAAAAAGCCCAGGAGCGCGTAATCAATCGGGGTTTTTGGCACAGCGGGGCGCGGGCGCAAAAGGAAGCGCGCGGCCCACAGGATGAGCCCGCAGCCCCAGGCGAATTGCGTCGCCGCAATCGAGTGAGGCGCGGCAATCGCCAGCACGAACAGCCAGAAAGTTATCGCGCGGTCTATCCAGAACGCCGCCCTGCGCTCGCGGCGCGTACCGCCCGCGGGGGCGCTCTCGGCCTTCTCGTTGATGGGCGAATCCATTCCTTCGGGAAATTTCGTTTCGGGTTAGAATGTCTGGCGGATTATATTCGACTGACGGGAAAAGAGCATGCCTAAACCAACCCGAGCCCTCGCGCTCGTCGTCTCACTCGTTCTCATGGGCGCGAGCGCGCCGGGCCAAAACCTCGATCAATATCTGGCACAGGTCAAAGCGATTCAGAATCGCACTGAAACGCGCGCCGCCTTCGACTACATAGACGAGCACCACGACCAGATTCTCCACGAGTGGGAGGAGATCACGGAGGTCAACGCGCCCTCGGGGCAGGAGAAGAAGCGCGCGGCCTACGTCTTCAAGCTCTTAAAGAAACTGAAGCTCGACGAGATTCGCTACGACTCAATCGGCAACCTGATCGCCGTCCGCAAGGGGACGGGCGGCGGCCCGCGCGTCGTCTTCGACGCGCACCTCGACACAGTCTTCCAGCCGGGCCTTGAGATCGAGCCGAAAATCCGTGACGGGAAAATCTACGCGCCCGGCGTGGGCGACGACACGCGCAACATAGAGGCGCTGCTCGCCAGCATCCGCGCGCTCAACCACGCCCGCGTCCGCACGAAAGGCGACCTCGTCTTCGTCTTCACGGTTGACGAGGAGAGGAGCCTCGGCGGGGCAGAGCATTTCGTCAAAGAGAACAAGGGCAAGTTTGATTACTACGTCGCGCTCGACGGCGGCCACGAAGGTTTCACATACGGCGCGATAGGCATCAACTGGTATCGCCACCACTTCGTCGGGCCGGGCGGCCACACGCGCTCGCGCACGCCGCCACACTCCGCCACGCTGCCGCTCGCGCGCGCCATCTCGCGCATCTACGAAATAGAAGTCCCGACCAGTCCGCCCTCGAACCTCAACGTCGGGATGCTCGGCGGATCGGAAGTCGTCAACGCGAAGGCGTCCGACGCCTGGTTCACCATTGACCTGCGCTCGACGAGTGATGGGGTGATCGCGGATTTGGAGAGCAAGGTCGCGGCGATTGTGAAGGAGGAGGCCGAGCGCGCCGGGATGACCGTCCGCACGGAGGTGATTTCGGCCACGCCCGCCGCCGTCATCCCGGGCCACCGCAATTCGCCGCTCGTCCTACAGGCCGAGGCCGTCCACCTCGCGATGGGTTTTACGAACCCTCCCATCACGGACACGGGCTCGAACAATTCGAGCGCGGCGCTGCGTGAAGGCATCCCCGCCATCTCGACCGGCGCGGGCCAGTGCGGCGACTCGCACGCGCTCACCGAGTGGTGCGACATTCAATCCTTCTACGCCGGCACCAAGAAAGTCATCCTCCTCGAACTCGCGCTGGCACAACTCAGCGACAACTGAGCCTTCAATGCAGTATGTAAGTTTTAGCCCCGTCAGGGGCGGATGAAAAGAGCCCAGCAATAAATTGCTCGATGAATGCTGGGCTATTTTCATCCGCCCCTGACGGGGCTATCCATACTTAATAAGCGTCGTCGCCCTTCAACATCACCGGCAACGTGCGCAGGATGATTTTCAAGTCGAGCAGGAGCGACCAGTTCTCTATGTAGAACAAGTCGAGCCGGACCATTTCGTCAAACGGCAGGCGGTTGCGCCCCGAGACTTGCCAGAGGCCGGTCAGCCCGGGCTTCATGTCCAGACGTTTGCGGTGCCAGAGCTGATAGGCTTCGACCTCGTAGGGAATCGGCGGGCGCGGGCCAACGACACTCATGTCGCCGCGCAGGACGTTCAGGAGTTGCGGCAACTCGTCCAGGCTCAGGCGGCGCAGCCAACGCCCGGAGCGCGTGATGCGCGCGTCGCCGACCAGCTTGTAGGCGGGCCGCTCGCCCTCGACCAGCACGGCCTCCGCATTCCCCTTGATGTACTTCTGCTGATACTCCCTGTGCGCCGCGTCGTCCGCCCCCGTTCGCATCGTGCGAAACTTGTAGAAGAGGAAGATGCGCCCGTCCATGCCGACGCGCTCCTGTTTGTAGAAGACAGGCCCGCGCGAGTCGAGCTTGATGACGAGCGCGATGACCAGCCAGAGCGGCGTCAGGAGCGCCAGCGTGACCGAGGCAATGATGATGTCGGAGGCACGCTTGACGACGCGCGCGGCCGAGCCCAGCGGCTCGCGGAAGAGGCGAATCATCGGGAGCGCGCCGATCTGGTCAATCTCGGTCTTGCGCGGCAGGCAGTTGAAGAGGCTCGGCGCGATGCGGAACTCTACGCCGCGCCGACGGCCCACGCGCATCATCACGTCGAACAGTGCATCGCCCGAGACGTTCGGGTCCGTGATAATTACTTCGTTAGCGCGCGACTCACGAATCGCCTCGGGCAGTCCGCGTATGTCGCTCACGACGGGGACGCCTTCAAACTCCGCTGGCACAGTTTCGTCGAGCGGCCCGTTCTCGACCACGCCGATGACGCGGTAGCCCAAGCTCGGGCGCTCGCGCATCTCGCTGATGCAGAGCGCGGCTTCGGGGCCGCGCCCGACGACGAGCGTCGGTATCAGGTTGATGTCGCGGCGGCGGACAAAAGTCTGCGCCGCGCGGACCAATAGGCGCAAGAGTCCGAAGGAGGCGAGCGCGAGAAAGAAGTCCAGGACGAAGACGCCCCGCGCGTAGGAGAAGGCGCGGTATTCGAAGCCGCCGCGGTAGAGGAAGGCAGCCGCCACGATCAAGAGCGAGCCCGCGGCTGTCGCCTTGAAGACGCGCACGCCGTCCTCCACGAACGAGAACTCGCCGCGCAGCCTGTAGAGGTCTAGGTAGTAGAGCGTGACGAGGCGAATCAGCACGACGAAGGGCAGCAGCGCGCCGTAGGGCGCGAACTGCTCGCTCCACGTGAGCGCACCTTCGCCAGTGCGCGCGAAGACGGTGTCTCCTTCGCGCAGGTAGAACGCGGCGACGAAAGAGAGCGCGGCCAGACCCACGTCGGCCAGGACGAGCGCCGCCTTGACGGTGGGGATGACCCAGCGCGGCGCACGCGCCGGCACGCTCACCGCGCGAGCTTCGATTGCCGTCTCTTTCAGCCGCTCAACTCTCATCGGAATGAATCGTAAATCGAAAACTCGTAAATCGAAAGCTCGTAAATCGTAAATCGTGAATCGTGAATCGTAAATCGAAGAACGCCTTTCTTTCACGATTTACGATTCACGATTTACGATTCACGATTCACGATTCACGAAGTATCAAATCCGCGACCTCCGCGCGGACGTGCAGGGCGCGGCGCGCGTGGGCGTCACGCTTTTTCTCCAGCGGCAGCGCGTCCAAATCCTCGCGCGTGGTGATGCGCTTGAGTCTGCCTTCGCGCACCAGCTCTTCGTCAATGGCGGCCCAGCGGCCCGCGTAGATGGTCGCGGCGGGGACGCCGAGCGCCGCCGCCTCGCGGTTCATCGTGCCTCCCGCGCTGACGACCAGATCGGAGGCGGCGATGAGATTGGCCCCGTCGAGCGCCGCGCGCGGGAGAATCAACTTCGGACGCTCGCTATATGTCTCGCGCTGGGCTTCGGTGCGCGCGAGCATGATGACCTTCACGTCGGAGCGCGCACTGAGACGCGCGAGCAGTTCGTCAAACAACTCGTTCTCGAAGCGGTGATAGAGCGCGTCGCGCGCAGGCGGCCGGACGACGATTGTCACGTCTTCAGGGCCGACGCCGAGCGCCGCCAGGGTTTCCGTAAAGCGCGGGTCGGGCGTGAAGTCAGCGAGGTACACGTCCTCTTTCGTGCCCTGATAACGACGAACTTTGCGCGCGCGCGCGCCGTAGCGGCCGAGCGCCTCATCCGGGAACGAGCGCGGGACGATCACGCGCGACGCGAGCCTGAAGGCCAGATGGTTCGCGGGCTGGTGCTCGTAGTCCATCAGCGTCACGCCCCTGATGCCCAGAGCACGCGCGGCGGCCACGTGCGCGTAAGAGTTGTGACTGACCGCCAGGTCAAATCCGCGCCCCCGCGCCCACTTGCGCAAGGCGGCCGCGCGCCCGAGCAGATTCCCGGCCTTGCCCGCGAGCGCGCGCCCGCCGTGGCTTCCGATGACCACGGGAGACAGCCCCGCCGCCTGGGCCAATTCCACAGTCTGCGCGAAGTCCCGCGCCGTCAACTGAACGGACGCCCCGCGCTTCTCGAACTCCGGTATCAGCGCGCGGAAGAACGGCACGTGCGGCGAGTTAGCCAGGTCAATCCAGATACGCATCAGGTAAGGGATGAGGGATGAGGGATGAGGGATGAAAGGGTTTTGAGTGAACTGCTCATTGAATCATTGCTTCAACGGCTTTCATTCATCCCTCATCCCTCATCCCTCATCCCTTCCAACAGTCGTGCCAGCGCGTACAGCATCCAGCCTTGCGACCAGCGCATGTAGGGCGTGCGGACGGTGTAGAGGCGGCGGCGCTGGTAGTAAAAAAATCCGCGCGGGTCGCGCAGGTTTCGTGTCGCCCAGAGGGCGATTTTTTGTGCCAGTTCAGGGGCCTTCGGGTCGAGCCCCCGCAGTTCGAGGAGCGCGACGACGCCCGCGCCCGCCGAATGTGCGTCGGCCGGGTAGAGTCTATCATGGAAATATTTCGGCCAGCCGTCCGGCAGGAAGAACGTGTCGCGCCAGAATTCGTAGCCGCGACGCAAGGGCTCGTCGAATTCAGACCCGGACGCCTCAGGGCACGTCGCGCGTATGCGCGCGAGGCTCGTCAGGACGAAGGCCGTGTGAAAATTGTCCGCCCAGGATTGGAAGTCCGCGTCCCCGTAAGCCCACGAGCCGTCGGCGCGCTGACGATTGACGACGTAACGCGCGCCGCGCACGGCCCACTGGCACAATTCAGTTTCACCCGTCAGGCTGCCCACGGACGCGAGCGTTTCGGCTGCGAGCAGGCTCGCATTGAAGACACGCGTGCGGTCAACGGGCGAGTAACTCCAACAGACCTCGCGCTCCGTCTCGTAGCTTCGCGGCAGGTCGTTCAGGATAAAGTCGCAGGCGCTTCGCGCCGTCCGCAGGTAAGCGTCGTCCTGTAGGTCGCGCGCCGCCTCCGTGTAAGCGCGGGCGGCGAAGGCGGTGGGGACGACGGTGGGCGTGCCGGTGGGCGCGAAGAACGCGCGTCCCTGCCAGTCGAAGTTGTAACCCCAGGCCGCGCCGCTGAACCCTTCGATGCGCGCGCACTGCAAGCGGCCGAGCAGCGCGCGGGCGTGTCGCTCGGCCTCTTTGGTCCGCGTCCGGCGAAAGTCCGCGAGGGCCGCGAGCGCGAAGAGCGCCGTGCCCTTAGCGTTTTCCTCGGCGGGGACGAGCGCGAGTTTGCGGAAGCTGACGGGCGAGCGTTTGAAGAGTTGCGTCCAGACGAGCCGCGCCGTGCGTGAGCGTTTGAGCGGCGTGGCCTGAAACAGGCGGCTATTGAGCGCGTCGAAAGGGTCGTGCCCCATGTAGTCGCGCTCGCGGCACCACTCGGCCAGGCTTTCGTGTGCGCGCTGTAGTTCGCCCGTCATTAGTTTATTCCCGAAGGGAATACACATAATAGCCGGGGGCAAGCAAACGGAGTTTGCGCCGCCCCCGGTATCGTTAGCAAAAGAGATTCGACCCCGAAGGGGTCGCACATTCAACGTTGAGGCGCGACCCCTTCAGGGTCGGAGCGTTTTTCCTAATCATACCGGGGGCGGCGCTTCGCTCGCGCTCGCAACGCCCCGGCTATCAAATGTGACCCCTTCAGGGTCAAAGAACGGCGACGAGCGTTTTTATCTACGCTCGCTGCTCACAGAAGTCTCAATTCTTCGCGGCGTCTCGATAAAGCTCTCGTGCCACAACTCGAACATGAGAAGAGTCCAGAGCAGCTTGCGGTGGTTGGCCGCGCCGCGCTCGTGTTCGTCCTGTAGGCGGCGGACGTAAGCCGGGTCGAAGAGGCCGCCGCGGCGTATGCGCTCCTCGGAGAGCAGGTCGCGCGCGAGCGGTCGGAGCTTTCCCTTCAACCACTCGGCGACGGGTACGCCGAAGCCTTTCTTGCCGCGCTTCGTCACAAACTTCGGCAGCAGGTCCGCGACCGCGCGCTTCAGGATGTATTTCGAGGTGCGCCCGCGCAGCTTGTACGAGAGCGGCAAACTCGCGGCATACTCCGCGACGCGCGGGTCCAGAAACGGCGCGCGCACTTCCAAAGAGACGGCCATGCTCGCGCGGTCAACCTTGGTCAGAATGTCTTCGGCCAGATAGAGCCGCGTGTCCAGGCTCTGCATACGCTCGACGGGGTCCGTGGCGTCGCAGTCTTCCGCGAGCAGGCGGCGCGCCTCGCGGTAGATGTCGCCGTCGCTGCGGCCTCTCGCTTCATCAGTCAAAAGCAACGCCTGCTCTTCGGGAGTGAACGAGCCGAACCAGACGTGGTGGCGCGTAACCTCGTCGTACTCCATGCCGGTGATGAAGCGCCGCGCCTTGTAGTCGAACGAAAGGTTCTTCGTCTTGACCGGCAAGAGGCGCACTAATGGCTCGACCAGCGCGCGGCGCAGGAAGCGCGGCACGCGCTCGTACTTACGCGCGAAATTGTGGCCCGGGTACATCGGATAGCCCGCGAACAATTCGTCGCCGCCGTCGCCGCCGAGCGCGACCGTGACGTGCTTGCGCGTGAAGCGCGAGAGCAGGTAGGTCGGCACCAGCGAAGGGTCGCTGAACGGCTCGTCCATCCAGGAGCCTATCTCGCCGACGAGGTTCGCCGCCAGGTCAACGCTCAGGCGCTCCTCGTGGTGGTCCGTGCCGAGGAACTTGGCGACCGCGCGCGCGTAGGAAGACTCGTCGAAGGAGGACTCGGCGAACGAGATGGAGAAGGTCTTGACCGCCTCGTGTGACGCGCGCACGGCCATCGCCGCGACCGTCGAAGAGTCCACGCCGCCCGAGAGCAGCACGCCGAGCGGCACGTCCGACACGAGCCGCATGCGGACGGAGTCCTCAAGCAACTCTCTCAAATGCGCCGCCGCTTCTTCTTCGCTCGGCGCGCGCTCAGGCTTCTTGTAGCTCAGACACCAGTAGGGGCGCACCTCCACACGGCCGTCCTCGACCGTGAGCGTGTGCGCGGCCGTCAGTTTGTTGATGCCTTCGTAAATCGAGAGCGGCGCAGGCACGTAGTCGAACGACAGATATTGTCTGAGCGCGTCGAGGTTGAGGCTCGGATGGACGGACGGGTGTGCCAATAAAACTTTCGCTTCCGAGGCGAAGAGGAAGGTGCCGTCGAAGACGCCCCAGTAGAGAGGCTTTTCCCCGAAGCGGTCGCGCGCGATAAAGAGCTTGCGGCGGCGCTCGTCCCAGAGCGCGAAGGCGAACATGCCGTTGAGATGATGAACCATCTCCGCGCCGTGCTCTTCGTAGAGGTGCGGCAGGACTTCCGTGTCCGACTCGGAGCGGAAGCGGTGGCCGCGCTTCTCCAGGTCTGCGCGCAGCTCACGGTAGTTGTAAATCTCGCCGTTGAGGATGACGGAGATTTGCCCGTCCTCGCTTTTGGCGGGCTGCTCGCCCGTCTGCAAGTCAATAATGGCGAGGCGGCGCATCCCGAGCGCCACGCCCTGTGCCGTCATCAACCCTTCCGAGTCCGGCCCGCGGTGCGTCATCCGCTCGCACATCGAACGCAAGAGCGCCCGCGCGCCCTCGGGCGGCGGCGTCCGCGCATCAAGACTGGCCCATCCGGTGATACCACACATAGAAAAGAAGTGATAAGTGATGAGTGATAAGTGATGAGTTAAGACGGTTGCTTTAACTTATCACTTATCACTCATCACTTATCACTGTTTTATCAAATCCTATCTTCTCGCGCACCGCGTAGATGCGCTTGGCCTGCGACTCGTGGTAGGTGCGCACGAGCATCTCTGCGAGGAGGCCCATCAGGAGAAACTGTATGCCGACGGCGAACATGACGACGGCGATGATGGGCAAAGGCGTCTGTATGAAGTCGGCCTTGTGTACGAGCTTGAGCACGACGGCCCAGACGGCGGCGACCGTTGAGACAAAGAAGCTCAGGAAGCCGAACGTGCCGAAGATGTAGATGGGCTTCGTCTGGTAAGACGCCATAAACTTGATCGTCATCAGGTCGAAGATGACCTTGACGGTGCGCGACAATCCGTACTTGGATTTACCCATCGTGCGCGCGTGGTGCTCGACCGGAATCTCTGTCACGCGCGCGCCGGCCCACGACGCGTAAATCGGGATGAAGCGGTGCATCTCGCCGTAGAGCCGCACGTCTTCCAAAGACTCGCGACGGTAGGCTTTGAGCGAGCAGCCATAGTCGTGAAGGGGCACGCCGCCTATCCAGGAGATGAGCCGGTTGGCGAGCATAGAGGGAATCTTCCGCGTGACGAGTTTGTCCTGACGATTCTTGCGCCAGCCCGAGACCACGTCGTAGCCCTCGTCGAGCTTATCGAGCAGACGCGCGATGTCTGCCGGGTCGTTCTGCAAGTCGGCGTCCATGGGGATCAGCACGCGCCCGCGCGCCGCGTCAATGCCCGCGGCCATCGCGGCGGTCTGCCCGTAGTTGCGCCGGAGCGCGACGACGCGCACGCGCGAGTCACGCTCGGCCAGCTCGCGCAGGATGTCCAGACTGCGGTCGCGCGAGCCGTCGTCAACGTAAATGATCTCGGCCGTGCGGCCGAGCTTCCTGAGCGCGTCGTCCAGCTTCTCGTGCAGCAGCCGCAGGTTCGGCTCCTCGTCGTAGACCGGGAGGAAGACGGAGATGTCCGGCGGCGCGCTTGCTCCGTCGCCGCTGTACTCGCGGTCTCTGGTTAAAGTTTTTTCGTCCGTTATCTTCATCAACTTGAAATGGACGCTCAATGGCGTTAGCGACTCCTGGCGAAAAGTCGCCCGAGGCTGTATTGAAAGCCGGGCAGGACCTCCCGCCCGTCGAGCGTCTCTGCTTCAGTCAGAGTTTGCGGCTCTTTGTTCGGTTGATAGATTGTGACAGTTCGTTTCTTCGGGTTGACGATCCAGATTAACTTTACGCCTGCTTTCAGATACTCCTCAATTTTCTCATCAACTTCGTAAAGCGTATCGCTCGGACTGATAACTTCGGCAGCCAGGTCGGGCGGGCCGGGCCAGAATTTTTCCGGGAAGTCTCCCGGCGGAATGCGCTCGCGGCTCACGAAAGCGACATCCGGCGCGCGCACCGTGTCAGGATCGGTCGTGAGAATGAAGCCGGTTTCCGCCCCGAACGCTTCGCCCAGATTGTTAGCTTCAACGTACTGGACGAGGGCCGCCCCGAGCCTGAGCGCGAGTATCCCGTGTTTGCCGCCCGTCGGTGACATTTTGACTAACTCTCCTTTCACAAGCTCATAGCGGGTGCCGTCGTCCGGCATCATCAAAAGCTCTTCGGCCGTCGTCGTTCGAGTCGCTGTCCCCATCCTGTCCTCCTTTCCTGATACTTGCTTGTGCGCTTCAAATCTATTCGACCCGCCGGGCGACGCACAGGGCGGAGACGCCGAACGGGAAATTGAGGCGGCCGAGGAAGGCGCTCTCCGCGCCGAGGATGCGCCCGAGCACGCCGTTCAGCGCCGAGACGTTGATGTTGTTCTCGGAGGCGGGCTTGAGGCCCGTCACTTTCATCAAAGCGCGCCCGAGCAGGATCGGCGCGAAGAAAGTGATGTTGGCGTAAGTCGTGCGCTCGACCTCAAGGCCGGCCGCTTGAACCGCGCGCCGCAAATTCGGAATCGTGTAGCGCCGCCTGTGGTGGCTCACGTCGTCCTGCACGCCCCAGAGAAACATAAACGCCGGGACGAAGAGCAGCACGCGCCCGCCCGGCCTGAGCACGCGTCGCATCTCAGAGAGGCCGGCCAGGTCGTCGTCCAAATGTTCGACCACGTCGAGGCCCGTCACCAACTCGAACGAGTTGTCTTCGTAGGGCAGCTTCTCGGCCGCGCCGTGCCGCACGTTCTCAAGGCCGCGGGCGCGGCAGAAGGCGAGCGCGTCCTGCGACACGTCAACGCCGTGCGCCTCGCCGAACTTGCCAAGCATCTCAAGGTTCGCGCCCGTGCCGCAGCCCACGTCGAGGATGCGCGGGCGCTCCACGTTCAACTCCCGCTTCAGGTCCTGGCAAATCCTCCTGACAAAACTCTCCAGGATGCGGCGGCGGCCGACAAACCACCAGTGCGTCCCCTCGACCTCATACATGATCGAGTAGGTGTGCTGCTGCATCTCCTGCGGTAATGAGAGAGACTTTTCCATTCCTTTGAGTTTTAAACTCTCAACCTTTCATCCTTCCGAAGCCGCGCCAGCTATTCTTATTGTGCCAGCCGATGACCACGTTGCCGGCCCCAACCTCGCGCCACCATTCCTCAAATTCCTCGCGCGAGATGTAAAACGCAGTCGGCGCGACCAGGTGGTCGAAGACGATAGTGTGCTGCTCGCGCCAGCCGAAGCCTGAGATCGCGCTCAGGTAGTCATTGTAGAACAAACGGCGCGAAAGCCGAGAGCCGCGCTCGCTCCTGTTGAGCGGCCCGTAAATCAGCTTGGTTGCGACGTAGACAGCCACCGCCGGCAGTTTCGACAGGTGAAGGAGTGTCCGCTGGTTCATGCGCGAGGTCAAACGCTCGCGCAGCGGATCAACCCAGCGCACGATCCAGCCGTTGTTCTCGGCCCCGTAAACCCACGCCGAAAGATGGCCGCCCGGCTTGACCTTCTCGGCGAGCGAGAGAAAGCCGCCGCGCGGGTCCGGCAAATGATGGAGCACGCCGACCGAGAAAGCGTAATCGAATTTTCGGACGAAAGGCAGCTTGTAAATGTCCGCCTGGACGATGTGCGCGTTCTCCAGATGGCGCGTCGCGTCGAACGCCGTCTCGACCGCCGCGCTTAAATCAACGCCGATAACTTCACGTGCTCCCCACTCTGCCGCGAGTTGCGTGTGACGGCCCTTGCCGCAGCCGCCTTCGAGGACGATTTTGTCTTTGAAAAAACCGGGCTCGACCGGCGCGATCCACCCCAAAAATTGTTCATTGTAAAGCTCGTCCCGTTGCGTGAAGTATTGCCACTGCCAGCCGAAATTGGCGGCGGTCGCGGCCTTGTCTGCCTCCAGCTTGCTAAGCTCGGCGAAGCGCGGAACGCCGCGCACGACGGGGAAGTGGCACAAACAGGAAGCGCAGTCAAGGTCGCCTTCAAGAATCTCCGCGTCCTCGCTACGCGCCACAGAGAGCAGGCGAATCTCGCCGCCGCAAGATGGGCAGGAGAGATATTGCAAGAGTTTCTGTTTCATTTTTCGCTTGCGCCCGCTGCCCCCTCTTGAGCTTCAACACGCGTGCCGCCGCCGCCGCGTCGCCTGCGCCACGCCTCGCGCGCAGTTTCAACGATTCGCGCCGCGGCGAAGGCCGCGAAGACGACGAGCAGGGCCTGCATCGGCAGCCCGTAGCGTATCTCATTATGCATGAACGACCCGACCACCAGATAATAAAGCACCGTCGCGAGCAGCAACGCCGCTGTGCGCCAATTCTTGAGCCACGCCAGCAAGACCCCCACGGCCATCAGCGGCAGGGCCAGATGCCGCCACACGCTCTGAAGCATGCCCAGCATATTAACGAAGAGAGCCAGCACTCCCCCCTGCCAGTTGAACGGCAACGTCTTCGCGCTCGTCACGTTGAGGCCCGCGTAACCGTAAAACGTGGAAGGCTCGCCCGCGTAGTTCAAGACGCCCCACATCCGCCGCGCCATCACCCGCGCGTACCATAGAGGGTGCGAGAAGATGACATTGAGCGCTTTACGGGCGCGCTCGCGGTCGCGCCGCACGCCGTCGGGCCAGTAGAGGCCAAGCGGGGCGTCCGGCGCGAGCCCCAGCGCCACGCGCTCCTGCTCAAGCAAGTTCGCGTCGCCGTAAACCGCGCCGAACTCCGCCGCGCGCTCGGTCTCGCCGATGCCTTCCCACAAATTTGTGCCAACGCCCATGCCCGTCGGGAGGAAGGCGTGAAAGGCGACGGCGTTGCGCACGATGATGGGCGCGACGAGCAGCGCAGCGCCGCTGATGACCGCCCCGGCCAGCCGCAGCCGCAGCGTCCACGCGCCACGGACCAGAATGACAAAGCAAAGCGCCCACCCGAAGACCAGCAGCAGTGCGTTCGCGCGCAGCCAGCACGACGCTCCGACCATCAGCCCCGCGCCGAGCGCCCACTTCCAGCTATGGCGCTCAGCCGCCAGCAGAAACATCCAGACGCCGCCCAGCACGACCCAGCTCGTCGGCGCGTCCGCCATCGGAGTCGCCCCGTACAGGGCCAGTAAAGGGGAGAGCGCCGCAAGTGCGCCCGCAAGTAGTCCGACGCGCCAGCCGAAAGCGGTCACGCCGATGCCAATGACGAGCAGGACCGAGAGCGAGTCCAGCATCCACTGCACGTTCTGCACGACGTAGACGGAGCGCGCGCCGCTGATGCCGTAGATGAGCGCGAGCCAGGACGAATAGCCCGGCGGGTAAACGGCCGCCTGTGTGCGCGAGGGGTCGTCTATCCAGAACAATGATGCCCGTCCGTCGAGGAGGTCGCGCGCCTGGCTGTCGAAGATCGCGAAAGTTCCGGTCTGAAACCAACCGGCGTCCGAGAGGTGCGCGCGCATGAAGTTGGCCGTCAACGCGCGCACGGAGAAAGAGAGCAGCAGCACGAAGAGGACGACGAGCGCGCGGCTGCGAGTTTCCGGCGTGAGGCTGAAGGCGGGGAGTCTCATTCCTCTCCTACTTCTCCTCACTCCTGAACCACTTCACGAAGCGTTTGATTCCGTCCTCGATCTTCGTCTGCGGGTCGTAGCCGAGCAGCCGCCGCGCTTTCTCGACGTCCGCAAAGGTCTGCGGCACGTCGCCGGGCTGAAGCGGGTGACGCTCGACGAGAGCGTGGCGGTCAAGCTCTTTTTCCAGCAGCGCGATCAATTCTCTCAGCTCGATGGTCTGCGACTCGCCGAGGTTGAAGACCTCGTAGTCGCTCGCGCTGTAGTCAATCGAGGCGCGCACGCCCGCGATGATGTCGTCTATGTAAGTGTAGTCGCGCCGCGTCGTCCCATCGCCGAAGACGGGGATGGGACGGCCTGCCTCGATGAGCTTGGCGAATTTGTGAATCGCGAGGTCGGGCCTTTGGCGCGCGCCGTAGACCGTGAAGAAGCGCAGGCACACGCACCGTAATCTGTAGAGGTGCGAGTAAGTGTGGCACAGGAGTTCGCCCGCCGCCTTCGTCACCGCGTAAGGCGAGATGGGCTGGCGTATCGGGTCCTCTTCGCTGAAAGGCACTTTCGCGTTGACGCCGTAAACGGACGAGGACGAGCCGAAGACAAACTGCTTCACTTCATGCTCTCGCGCCAGCTCCAACAGGTTAAGCGTGCCGTTGATATTCGTCTCACTGTAAAGCGCGGGCTCCATCAACGACGGCCGCACGCCCGCGCGCGCCGCGAGATGAACTATCGTCTCAAAACTTCCATCCTTGAAAATCTCTTCGAGGCGCGCGCGGCTCCGTATGTCTACTTCGTGAAGACGGTACGAATCACTCTTCAAGTGCTCGCGCACGTTCTCGCGCTTCACCTCGGGCGCGTAGAAGTCATTGAAATCGTCAACGACCGTGACGCGCCATGCGCCCTCGCTCAGCAACCGATCAACCAGATGCGAGCCGATGAAGCCCGCCCCGCCCGTTACCAAAATATTTTTCATAGTCAACGGTTAGTGCCCACTCACGTCATCCCCGGAGGGGATGAAGATATTAGCCGGGGGTAAGCGCGACAGCGCGCCACCCCCGGAACGCCGCAACATGATTCCCGACCCTGAAAGGGTCGCGCCTCAGCGTCGAATGTGCGACCCCTTCGGGTCGGAACGTTTTGGCACATTCTACCGGGGGCGACGCAAACTCGCGTTTGCTTGCCCCCGGCTATCATGTGCGACCCTTTCAGGGTCAAAAGGTCGCGCTGGCACCTGCTCACTTCTTCGCGTATATCCACAAGTGCCAGCCCCAGCGCGAGGCGAGGCGCGTTTCCATCTTGCGCGTCAGCAGGCCACCGACGACCGGGAGCCAGCGCTTGTTCAAAAAGTGTGTCGCCAACTCGACCTCCGAGAAATCTTTGAACAGCTCGCGCGCCTGGCGGCGCGAGTAGACGCGCGCCAGGGGGTTGCCGGCCCCGTCCGTGTGCTGGCTCAAAAATTCGTCCGGCGCGAGATAGCTCCGAGCGTCTTCCTTGAGGCTGCGCGCGTGTTCGCGCAAGCTCTCGACGGGCTCGCCCGTTAGCTTGTGCACGAGTTTTACGCCGCGCTCGCTTTTTAAGAGGTGCGCGCCCAGGCGGCGGAGCACACGTATGTTGACGCGGTAGTTGTACGAGTCCCTGTGGTAGAGCATGACGACTGCGCGCCCGCCCGGCTTGAGCACGCGGTGAACTTCCTTGACGGCCTTCACCGTGTCCGGCGTGTGGTGCAGCACGCCGTGCGAATAGACCAGGTCGAAACTTCCGTCCGCGAAGTCTAAGTTCTCCGCGTCGGCCGTGCGAAAAGTCCCCGGCAAATCGTCCAGCTCGAAACGCTTTTGTGCCAGTTCGACGGCCGCGTCCGTCAGGTCAACGCCCGTGTAACTGGCTCCCGCCTTGGCGAACTGCGCCCCGTCCGTCCCGAGCCCGCAGCCGATTTCCAGCACGGACAGGCCGCGCGCGCCAGCGAAGTCGGCGGCCGCAGGGATGTGCCATTCTTTCGTGTAGCGGTGCTCCTCGACGCGCTCGTAGAAGAGGCGCGTCCCCGGCGCGGCGTCCGCGAACTTCGTCCCGCACGGGTTCTGTTGCCAGAAGGCGCGCACGCGCTCTTTCAAATTTTGGCTCACTTCGGACATCTTCGAAACACGCAAAGGGGACACGGCGATGGACCGACCAGGCGCTCACGGAGAGGCCCGCACGCACCCACGCAAACGAAAAAAGTAGCACGCAACGAGAGCTCGGCGACAAGTGAGGACAAGCGGTAAATTCATTGACACCCCGCCCCTTTCGGCATATCTTCGCTGCTCCTCGGCAACTACTGCGTAGTCTCACCTCTTGACAGTCTGAAGTAAATCCATCGGTGATAGTTTGCGGGAGAAAATTGATGCGATTGATTCTGCTCGTAGTACTCCTTACTGTCCTGATGCCCGGCCTGGCGTCAGCGCAGAGCGCGAAACAAAAAGCCGCGATTGAACAGGAGATCAGGAGACTCGACCTCGCACACGCAGATGCGGTTCTGCGGGGTGATTTGGCGGCGATGGACAAACTCTGGACGGAAGATTTCAAAGTCAACAATCCGTTCAACGAAGTGGACAAAGCGGATCGTATTCGCACCGGCGCCGTCACCTATTCTTCATTCGTCCGGGAGCCCGAGTCCGTGCTGGTTCACGGGGGTACTGTAATCGTGATGGGGCGGGAGACGGTTGTGCCGAAGGGCAGTTCACCCGAAGCGGGTAAAACCATCAACCGCCGCTATACAAACATATGGATGAAGAGAAAGGGCAAGTGGCGTCTGGTCGCGCGACACGCCAGCGTCATCTGCCAAAAATAGATGTCCGTGAGTTCAGGCGGTCTGTGAGTTTTCAATGGGACGGCCTTATCAATGGAGTAAACATCCATTAGTGAAGGAGCTAAACATGACGGAAAGCATCTACAAAACTGCTTATCTTGGCCTGGCAATCCCTTTTTCAGATGTCCTCCGTTCAGTTCAGCAGGAGGTCTGTCGGCGATATGCTTTGATTCCCCGGTCGGAGATACATCTGACCATTGCCTTCTTTGGTGAGAACACCGCCCGTCAGTTGGTTGACCTGGCTAGCTCGTTGCTGGACCTCCTGCCCATCGCCAGAGATTTCCCAGGTTCGCGTTGATGGCTTAGGCGGCGCATATAGAATCTCTGATGAGCTGAGGCTCATTAGGGATGAGGAGCCGGATGAGTTGAAAGAGCGCCCCAGAGTTCTCTGGCTCGCAGTATCTCCCCACGATGAGCTTTTTACTTTTCGGGAAAGGGCGATAAAGGCGGCCGACACTCTCGGTATAAATACCACGTTCAACGGCCCCGCCTTCTTCCCTCATCTTACTCTCGGTTCCGCCGGCCCAGCCACTCAGGGGGACTGGACGCTCTGGGATGTACATACGGTCCCGAAGCGAACAACAATCAACTTGCAACTCCCCACGGATAAGGTGAGGGCATCTAAACTACACTTGAGCGATGTTCCGATACAGCCTGACAGCGTGCATCTTCTACGCGCTTTTCCTGTGTCAGGCTGAGATTGCTTGCCGCTAAATGAACGGGCGGTTCACCAGGGCAGGCTGCGCAGGTCGGTCGTGCCGTTGGGCCAGATGCGGCCGTCGAAGGGCAACACCATCACGTTCAGGGGCGAGACCATGCGGCCGGCGGGCTGTTCGATCTCGACGGGCTCCGCGAGGAGTTGCCAGCCCTGTTGTTCGTAAAAAGGCTTCAGGCGGTCAAGGCAGAAGAGGAGCCCGAACTCCACTTTCATCTCGTCGCGCATGAAGGCTTCCGCGTAGCGTAGAGTTTTTTGCGCGTAGCCGCGCCCGTGCAGTTCGCCGTTCGTGGCGACGCCGCCGACGCCGCCGACGCGCACGGCCTGCCCCCCTACGTCAACCGTGTGGTCAATCAGCCCGACGTGGCTCGCGGCCTGCCCGTCAACGTCCAGGATGATGTGAACGTCCTTCGGCCGCCAGGTGTATTTGCCGTCTTCGATGCCGAAGATGTGCTCGCCCCAGCCGAAAAGCCTCAGGCGGTCTTCGTCCGTCAACTCGTTGACGACGCGTATGGTCTCGCTCATTGGCTTTCCTTCACGATGCGCTCGATGAGTTTCGCGTCGTCCGGCAGCAGGCCGGACTTCGGCAGGCGCGGCGTCAACGTGGCCCAGTTCTTGTCCATCGCGAAGACCTTGCGAAAGAGCGGCAGCGCTTCCTCGACGCGGTTCATGTTAACGAGGGCGACGGCATGCCAGTAGATCATCTCCGCGTTGTCTGGCACGAGTTTTTCGGCCGCGCCGTACTCGCGTAGCGCGCCCTCGTTGTCCTTCTTCTCGACGGCCAGGTCGCCCGCGTTCATGTGATTGTAGGCGCGCTGCAAGGTGACGAGCCTGCGCAGTTCTTTCAAGGGCTCTGGATGGTCGTCAATCCGCAAATCGAAGACGCGGTCGAGCCAGGGCTTGCCGGTCGGCTTGCCGGAGACGACGATGAGCGCGGCGGACTGGCGGCCGCGTATGTCGCCGCCCACACCTTGCGCCGCGTCGAGCGCGGCCAGCATGCGCTCGGCCAAATCGCCCTTCGTCGCCTCGAAAGCCTTCGACATAGCGGGCCACACCTTGTCGTTGAGCATCAGGTTGGCCTGCACGGAGTAGTCACGCCCTACGAAGTGGCCGGCGGCCTGTATGTCGCGGCTCCCCGTCCAGGCGTCCACGCGCCCCTGCGCGTCAATCATCGCCACCTGCCGCACGTCGCGCCCCTCGTCACCGGCCAGGAGCGACTTCAAGGCGTCGGGCGCGCTCCGGCCCATGCGCATCAGGTCGAGGCCCAACTTGCCGTAGCTGGGGTCAACGAAACTCTGCGTCGCCACCGCGCCCACGCCAGCCTCGATCCACGTCACGGTCGTCCCGACCGAGAACCAGTGCGACTGCACCGCCACGCCCAACTCGCCCGTCGCGGGGTCGCGCGCCACAATCGAATAAGTGTGGACGGGCCGCAAAGGCTGCGGGCGCGCAGCCTGTTGAGACTGCTCCTGCGCGCTCGATTTTGAAGTCGGAAACATCGTCGTCAACAATATCACGACCGCGAACGCAATTATCTCAAGACTTCTTTTCATGCTTCACCTGGCTTTTCGTAGGACTGAAAGTCCCTCGGGCGGCGGCAAGGAGGACGTTGGTGTCTAGGACGATTCTCACGAAACTTGATCGAATACATCCTGATCGGTGTAAGTCTCAGGCGCTTGCGCCAGCATGTGCTCCCGGAGACTTCTGAATTGCCGGACGAACAGAAAATCTTCGGGAGCCTTTTCAATAAGCTCATTCTGCGATACGCCTTCTTTACGAACGGCATCGTCAAGCGCCGCTTTCGTCTCGTCGGGTAGATTAATGGTTATAGTTTCGCTCATAGGCTTTCCCTCAGGCTTGCGGCTGAGAATATCATAAGCTTAATCACAACTTAAGCGGGAGATATGTCGTGGCAATTCTTAGCAGGTCGTCTATCATATCGCCCGCGAGTCAATGAACGTGCGTTGCCAGAGTTCGAGCGTCAGGAGTTGGAAGACTTGCAGGTTGTAGTCTTCGCGCCCCGAAAGGTTGGCGGCGACGATGCGGCGGACTTCGCGGGGGTCGAAGAGGCCGCGGCGGCGGACGGTCTCTTCGGAGAGTAAGTCTTCGACCATCGGCTTGAGCGGGCCGCGCAGCCACGAGCGGATGGGAGCGCCGAAGCCTGCCTTCTTGCGCCAGACGACCTCTTTCGGCAAGAGACGCTCGGCCGCGCGTTTCAAGATGTACTTGCGCTTGAGGCCGCGCAGCTTCAGATTGGGCGGCATGCGCGCGGCCAGCTCCACCAGTTCGTAGTTGAGAAACGGCACGCGCACTTCCAGGTTGGCCGCCATGGAGGTCTTGTCGGTCGTCGTCAGGTTCAGACAGGGAAGGAAAGTCTTCAGGTCAACGTAGAGCAGTTGGTTGAGCGGGGCGGCCTTGCGGACGCGCTCGAAGTAGCGGCGGTGATGACGGTAGGCGTCGAGGCCGCTGGTGGCCTCGCGCAGCGCGTCCGAGTAGAGGCGCTGTTTCGCCTCGTCCGTGAAATAAGTCCCGTAGCCTAGATAGCGGTTCTCGAAATCGAGCGCGGCGCTCCGGGCAAACTTTTTGGCGTTCCTTAAAGGCGCTGTCAGCTTACCGGGCAGCCCGCCGGGCAGAACGGTCGCCACGGTTTTCATCAGCGGCCTTCTGATTAAGCTCGGGACGGGGTCGAGCGCGCTCGCCAGCCGCATAGCCATCTGGCGCGGATAGCCCGCGAAGACTTCGTCACCGCCCATCCCAGACAGCATCACCGTCAACGTCTCGCGCGCCGCACGCGAGACCAGATAACTCGGGATCGCCATGTCAATCGCCGGCTCGTCCATGTGGTAAACGAGTTTCGGCAAAAGCTCCGCCACGTCCGGCTTGAGCATGATCTCGTGGTAATCCGTGTCAAGCAGTTCGTTGACGCGCCTGGCCCAGACCACATCGTCCGGGATGATGTCGTAGCGCAAGTCCGACGCCTCTATCCCGATGGTGTAGGTCGAGACCTTCCGCCCGCCGCTGTGGTTCTTCATCAGCGCGACGATTGAGGATGAATCAATCCCGCCCGAAAGGAACGAGCCCAGCGGAACGTCCGCGACCATCTCCATGCGCACGACGCGGTCGAGCGTTTCAAGCACTCGCTCCCGCCACCAGTCCTCGCCACGCCCCTCGTCAACTTCGTCGAAGGAAACGTCCCACCACTCGCGCACCTCGATCTCGTTTTTGTGCCAGGTGAGCACGTGCGCCGGCGGGAGCTTCTTCACGCCGCGGAAGAGCGTGTGCGGGTCCGGTGTCCAGAGGAAGGTCAGAAACTGGTTGAGCGCTTCCGCGTCGAGCGCGCGCTCGACCATATCGGTCGCCAGGATGGCTTTGACTTCGGAAGCGAAGATGAAAGAAGCGCTCGCGCCGTTCGCGCCCGGTACGTTCGCGTAGTAAAGCGGCTTGATGCCCAGACGGTCGCGCGCGACGGTCAACTTGCGCTCCGCCGCGTCCCAGATGGCGAAGGCGAACATCCCGTTGAGGCGCGGCAAGCACCCCTCACCCCATTCGACGAACGCCGCGAGCAGCACTTCCGTATCGGTCCCGGTTCGAAAGCGGTGGCCGCGCGCTTCTAAATCTTTTTTGACTTCGAGGTAGTTATATATCTCGCCGTTGAAAGTCAGCACGAAGCGCCCGTCTTCCGAGAGCATGGGCTGGTGGCCCGCGGCGCTCGTATCAATAATCGAGAGCCGCCTGTGGCCCAGACACGCGCGCCGCCCTTCGTCGTCAATCTCCCCACTCGTCCACACGCCCTCGTCGTCGCGCCCCCGATGCTCTATGCTGTCGAGCATCGGCCGAATGCGCGCCACGGGATTCGTGCTAATGATTCCTGCGATACCGCACATAACGTTAGAATCCAGGAGTCAGAATCCAGGAGCCAGAATAAAAGAAAGAAGGTTTCAGCCTTTCATTCTGGATTCTGACTCCTGGATTCTGGATTCTGCTTTTCCTTTCATTCTGATTCTGGATTCTGACTCCTGAATGCTGCCTTTCAGATGATTCCCCATTCTTTCAGGACTGTCAGCAGCGGCGGCAGGGGCTCTTGCCACAGCCATTCCACTTTGAGTCGCAAGCCTTCCAGCACGGCGCTGTGAAACTCGCCGTCGGTGTCGATGGCGGCCGGGTGATAGCGGTTGTCGTCGCCGAGCAGGTAGAACTCGGCCTCCTTACGCACAGGGTCA
This sequence comes from uncultured Acidobacteriota bacterium, assembly GCA_963711585.1. Lineage (GTDB taxonomy): Bacteria > Acidobacteriota > Blastocatellia > Pyrinomonadales > Pyrinomonadaceae > QHXM01. The sequence goes on from CAVQEU010000011.1 coordinate 53,299, forward strand.
ATCAGCCAGTACTCGCGCACGCCGCCCTGTTCGTACTCGTAGAACTTATCCACGCGGTCGCGCGAGCGGCTTTCCGTGCTGATGACCTCTACCGCTAAATCAGCCGGGCCGTCCAGGTACATCTCTTTGAGAAGGTCAAGACGGTTGCTCGACACGAAGAGCACGTCGGGCTCTCGCCCGGACGGCCGCGCCGCGAGTTTCATCTGAAACGGCGCAGAGCGCACCAAGCCTAGCTGGCGTGCCTCTACAAAGAGACGGAGCAGCGCGGCTAAAAAATCCGCCAAATCCTGATGCTTGTTTGACACCGGACTCATAAGAAACACCTCCCCGTCAACCCACTCCGCGGGCACATCCTCGTCCGCGTGAGCCAGGAACTCTTCGTAGGTCATCTTCGCCGGGGTGGTTTGGCGAGTGTTCATCTCTTCGTTTTTGATCTCTTGTGACATCGCAGTCCGTCCTCCGAATTCAGCAGCGACCTAATTCTACGCCTTCCGAGGGAATCCGGGCATCTGTTCTCAAGCCTCCGCCGATTGTTTACGCGCCAGCGCTTCTTCAATCAACTGGCTGACCCATTCGGCGCGGGCGTCCCACGTGCCGCCTGAGACCGCCGCCTGGCGCGCTCGCGCACGCTCGTCGCCCTCTTCATTGAGCGCGTCTTCGACCAGCCTTAGAAAATCGTCGCGGCTGCGGGCGATGCGCAGCACGTCCTTCATCGGCTCGTATTCCGGCAGCGGCGCGATGACGACCGGCTTACCCGTCGCCAAGTACTCGCGCACCTTGATGGCCGAGCCGTAGGAAGTGAAAGCCTGTTCGGTTTCCCAGGGCAGGACGCACACGTCGAAGCCCGCGGCGTAACGCGGCAACTCGTCGTAAGCGACCGCCGGGAGGAAATGCACGTTCGGCAGATTTTCGATCTCCAGGCCGCGCGAGCGGTTGCCGATAAAAACCCAGTGCCACTCGGGGCGCTCTGCGCTCGCGCGTCTGATTAACTCCTGATCCACGAGCCACGGCTCGATGGCCCCAAAGTAGCCCATGCGCGGTCGAGGGATGCGCGCGACCTCCTGTGCCACTTCCAACTCGCCCGTCCCGACCCTGGCCCAGTGGTCGAAATCAACGGCCTGCTCCAACAGGTGAGAGCGCTCGCGGGCGCGCGTCGCCTCCGTCAGCAGCTTGCGCCCCGAATAGAGAATGATGTCGGCCGCGTCCAACGCGCGCTCGTGCAGGCGGCGGATTGTCTGTGGGTCAGTCGCGTGATCCATCGTGTTCGCGTCGTACTTGTCCGACACCTGGTAGACGACCAGCGACTCATGAAGACGCCCGATCATCTCGACGGCGGTCGGGATGGCTATCCACAGGATGGGGTCTGAGAGGCCGCGACTGCGTGCCAGCGCGCCGATTTGCGCGCGCAGCATGTGGCGGTTGGCGGCGCGCGCCGCGCGGCTGCCGAAGAAGGGGAGCGTCGCAGGGCTTACGACCGTGATGCCCTCGGGTGTCGTGCGCGCCAGCTTCGCGTAACTCTTCAGCTTGCGCTTCAGGCGCGGCAGCAAGTCCTTGTTCGCGAGCGACGCCAGCCCCATCGAGATCGAGTTGACGAAGATGATTCGATTCCCCGCGCGCGCGAACCGCTTCATCAAATGGTTCTTCGAGTGCGGGTGGTGATACCACCAGTCCTCGCCGCCGAAGCAGATGATGGATTTCCCTGAGAAAATAAGCATCTCCCCGCGTTTTTGAAGATGGTTTTGACCCTGATTTTGGCCTCTGTTAAGCCCCTGAGGTACTCAAGAGGTACTCAAAGCTACTCGCAGAATACTACCATGCTGGGGTCGGTGGCCGCAGAGGACATGGGTCGCGCTTCTTCGCTTTTCAGGTTTTGGATTTTATCTACTGACTTGAGATTGTCGTAATGTGGAAAGAGCCTGCATAGAAGAGTGCAGGCTCATAAATGTACCTGGGTACGCAGTTTGTGTGATCCGATTTGGCGACTGGCAGTGGAGGGCTATTGCCTCCTCAAGAGCCGTTTCCACCATGAGGTTTGTTTATATCCTTGTTTATAGCATTCTTCATAAATCTTATTCCAGAATGTTTCGTGAAATACACGGTCCTCATCTTTCAGGGGTTCTTTATCCCAGACTTTTCTTGCTTGTCTGACTCTCCCCATATACAAAAATGTCTTGGCTTCGTCGAGTAGCTTGTTGGCTTCCGCCATCTTACCGTCATTATCATAAGGTAGACTCATGGCCGCTATATATAACAAAAGAAGACTCGGCACAAGGCCACGGGCAGCACTCTGCCGGTCGCATTTGCTATTCGATTCTTCCCATCAGATAACCTCCAACGGTGGCCTCGGTTGCGCAATCGCTTCACGGCGGGTATACTCCAAAGCAATCAGGGCGGTTGGTGAATCCTTCCGCTCAGAGCGGTTGACGGGGTGAGGACGTTGACCGCACACATGAACAGGCGCGACGGCTCCCAAAGGCTGGCGCGCCTGTTTACTGTCCCAAGCCGCTAGTTAAAGCTATGCACTTTCAGTGCAAGACTTTCAGTTGCTACACACTTCTAGAAATGCTAGAAGTGCCGGAGCATGAAAGAGAACAGATACGGCAGCCATACAGTCACCAGATTGACGGCACATCTGATTTGGGCAACCAAGTACCGCTACCACGTGCTGACAGGTGACATCAAGGTGCGATGCCGCGACCTGCTCATTCAAATCTGTGACGCCGAAGATGTGCAGATACTCAAAGGGGTGGTGAGCAAAGATCATGTCCACATGCACATCGAATATCCGCCGTCGAAGTCACTCTCAGATTTGGTCAAAAGATTCAAAGGGCGAACGTCTCGGATTCTGCAACAAGAATACCCGGAGTTGCAGAAAAGATACTGGGGTCGTCATTTCTGGGCTATCGGGTACGGCGCATGGAGCACAGGCAACATCACGGAAGAGATGGTGCAAGAGTACCTTGAGCATCACCGGGACGGCTCCAATAAAGAGACCCAATCCTTCATCCTGGAATAGCGGGACTTTCAGTCCTCAGTCAAATCTATGCACTTTCAGTGCATAGTGGTTTAGTTTTGCCCGCGATACTGGCGGCGCGCAACGGCCGCGTGGTAAAGTTGAGCGCGTCGGAAATTTTCCCGCGGGGAGTTAAGGAAACTTGAAATTCGGCGTCATCGTCTTCCCAGGCTCAAATTGCGATCACGACGCTTACCACGTGATCTCCAAGCACGTCGGCCAGCCCGTTGATTTCATCTGGCACCGCGACACGGACCTCAGTTCCTACGACGCGGTCATCATCCCCGGCGGCTTCTCCTACGGCGACTACCTGCGCGCAGGAGCCCTGGCGCGCTTCTCGCCCGTGATGTCTTCCGTCAAAGAGATGGCCGCGCGCGGCCGCCTCGTCCTAGGCATCTGCAACGGCTTCCAGATTCTCTGCGAGGCGGGCCTTTTGCCCGGCGCGCTGATACGCAACCGCGACCTGCACTTCATCTGCGACCACGTCCGAATCCGCGTCGAGACGACCGAGACTCCTTTTACCAACCGTCTGAAGGCCGGGAGCGTGCTCAGCGTCCCCATCGCGCACGCCGAAGGTAACTACGTCTGCGACGACGCGACGCTCGAAGAACTCGTGCGCGGAGACCGCGTCATCTTCCGCTACTGCGACGAGCGCGGTGAAGTAACAGAAGAAGCTAACCCGAACGGCTCGCGCGACAACATCGCGGGCATCTGCAACCGCGAGCGCAATGTGCTCGGCCTGATGCCGCACCCGGAGCGCGCCTGCGAAGACCTACTGGGCTCGTCGGACGGGAGCGGCGTCTTCAGCTCGCTCGCCGCCACGCTGGCCGCCACGGTCGCCGCGTACTGAATCGAAGAGATTTCCCGAATCATGATGGACGAGAGAAGAGAAGAGGAGCGAAAGACCGTCTCGCTCGAAGTCCGCTGGGAGGGCGGCTCGGGCCGCCACTCGGCGCGCGTCAGCGACTTGAGCCTGGGGGGCTGCTACCTGGACACGCTCGGGCAGGCGGAGGTCGGCGAAGTCGTCGGCCTGGAAATCAAGATGCCCTCGGGCGAGTGGCTCCCTTTGCGCGGCACCGTCGCCTTCCACCAGCCGGGCCTCGGCTTCAGCATCTGCTTCACGTTCATGACCGACGAGGAGCAGTACCAGCTCACTCAATTAATCAACTCCCAATCCTGACCTGAAATCTGCACTTGAAGACGGCCGGCAATCACAGGCGACGAAGACAGCGCGAGGACGCTCCTCCTGAATCTTCTTCCACGCCCGCGCGCCTGCCGAAACCCGAATCCGACGAAATTCTCTCCTGGGAAGAGGTCAGCCGCACGCACCCCGTGCGCAACGGCGTCTACCAGCGCGACGGCCGCCTGGTCTCGCTGCTCACTGACTTCGGCCGCATCAACCCCTGTTACCCGGACCACCTGGGCGAGTCCGAGGATACGCTCTATTACACAGGCAACGGCCGCCGCGGCGACCAGTATCTGAACCCCGGCAACCGCGCCCTGCTCGCGGCCGTCGAGAGCGGACACTGTGTGCCGCTCTTCAACAAGCTGGCGGTCGGCCGCTGGCAGCACATGGGCTTCTGGCGCGTCGTCGCGGGCCGCCAACTCTTCGACGAGCGCGAGAACCGCATGCTCTGGCAGTTCACGCTCCAAAGAGTCCAAAGTCCAAAGTCGCAGAACTAATCGCTAAACACTTTCGTTTTGACTTTGGACCTTGGACTGAGAGCGTGTTTGAAAACCTGACTCAACCCTTTGCGCCTTACGTCTTCTCTTAGCGCCTCCAGCGTGAAACAGCCGTTCTCGCTGGAGGCGCAAAGTAAATACGTAAGGCGCAAAGGGGCTGAGTGAATCGGTCGCTTGAGTTTTGAAACAGCCTCTTGGCTTTGTTATCCTTCGGTTCTAATCTGAAAGGAGTTTTAGAAACATGAAGAATCGCAGTTTTGTTACGGTCGTGCTCTCCCTGCTTCTCGTCGCATCTTCAATCACGCCCTCTTACGCAAACCCCGGCGGCATAGGCATCGGCCAGCCTGTCGCGGACTTTAAGCTGCCCGACGCCGACGGCAAGGAGCGCTCGCTCGCGTCTTTGAAGGGCGAGAATGGCACAGTCCTCATCTTCGTCTCGACGCAGTGCCCGATGGTCAAGGCTTACGCCGAGCGCATAGAGAAATTGGCACAGGACTACCGCGCCAAAGGCGTCAACGTCGTCGGCATCAACTCCAACGTGGCCGAAACCTCTGACGGCATCAAGGCCCAGATCAAGGACGAGAGCTTCTCGTTCGTCATCCTGAAAGACAAGGGCAGCAAGATTGCCGACAAGCTCGGCGCGGAGCGCACGCCCGAAGTCTACTTCCTCGACGCCTCGAACAAGCTCGTCTACCACGGGCGCATTGACAACCACAGGGATTTGGCACAAGTGCAGACGAGCGACCTGCGCAACGCGATTGACGAAACGCTCGCGGGCAAGCCGGTCTCGAAGGCGGAAGCCGCTGCCTTCGGCTGCACGATCAAGCGTGGGTAGAGAGGGTTTTGATGAAAAGTAACGCTCTGCTCACGCTCGTGCTCGTCATTGCGGCCCTCGTCGCAACGCCGACCGCGACGCCGTCGCAGAAAAGCGGGGGACGCTCTTCCGCCTCGTCGTCGTCGGCGGCGAGCGAAGTCTCCGTGCGTGAGATTGACCTCGACGGCCTCAAAAAATTGATCGGGCGGGACGGCGGCGGCGGCGCGCGCGCCTCCCGCCCGCTGCTCGTTAACTTCTGGGCGACGTGGTGTGACCCTTGCCGCGACGAGTTCCCGGACCTCGTCCAGATATACAAGAATTACAAAACGCGCGGCCTGGAATTCGTCACCGTCTCGCTCGATGACGCGGCCGAGATAGAAACCTCTGTGCCAGAATTCCTGCGCCAGATGCACGCCGAGATGCCCGCCTACCTTTTGAACGTGCCAGACCCCGAGCCCGCGATTAAAATGCTTGACGCGACGTGGGGCGGCGGCTTGCCCGCGACCTTCCTCTTCGACGCTCAGGGACAAGTCGTCTTCAAGCACATGGGCCGCATCAAGCCCGCCGAACTGCGCGCCGCGCTCGAAAAGACAGTGACGAGTGACAAGTGACAGGTGACGAGTTAGAATCCTCTTGCTCGTCACTTATCACTCTTAACTTGTCACTGCTCTTATGATCACTCCCGAAGTAGTCTCCGCACACAACCTGACCGAGGAAGAATTCGCACGCATCGAGGAGTTGCTGGGCCGCGAGCCCACGTTTGCCGAACTCGGCATCTTCTCCGTGATGTGGTCCGAGCACTGCTCGTACAAGTCCTCGCGCATACACCTGAAGAGGCTGCCCACCACGGGCGAGCGCGTCATCGTCCCGCCGGGCGAGAACGCGGGCGTCGTGGACGTGGGCGACGGGTGGTGCGCCGCCTTCAAGGTCGAGTCGCACAATCACCCTTCCTTCATAGAGCCTTTCCAGGGCGCGGCCACGGGCGTCGGCGGCATCCTGCGCGACATCTTCACGATGGGCGCGCGTCCGCTCGCCTCCATGAACAGTCTGCGCTTCGGCTCGCTCGCTCACGCGCAACACGGGCGGCGCAATCGCTCTCTGCTCGCGGGCGTGGTCGCCGGCATTGCGCACTACGGCAACGCGTTCGGCGTGGCGACCGTCGGCGGCGAAGTCGCGTTTGACGACGCTTACGCGTTGAACCCTCTGGTCAACGCTTTCGCGCTCGGCCTTGTGCGTCACGACCAGATTTTCTTCGGCAAGGCGACGGGCGTGGGCAATCCGGTCCTCTACGTCGGCGCGAAGACGGGGCGCGACGGGATACACGGGGCGACGATGGCCTCCGCGGAGTTTGACGAGGAGGCGCTTGAGAAGCGGCCGACCGTGCAGGTGGGCGATCCCTTCCTGGAAAAACTTCTGCTCGAAGCCTGCCTCGAAGCAATGCGGAGCGGCGCGGTCGCAGGGATTCAGGACATGGGCGCGGCGGGGCTGACTTCGTCCTCGTGCGAGATGGCGGCGCGCGCTGGCACGGGGATAGAACTCGACCTTTCTCTCGTGCCGCAGCGCGAGCAGGGGATGACGGCGTACGAGATGCTGCTGTCGGAATCGCAGGAGCGCATGTTGATCGTCGCGCATCGCGGGCGCGAGCGCGAGGTCGTGGACATCTTCCGCAAGTGGGACCTGGACGCCGTCGTCATCGGCCGCGTGCAGGAGGGCGGCCACATGCGCGTCATACACTCGGGCGAGGTCGTGGCAGACATCCCCGTCAGCGCGCTCACGGACGAAGCGCCCAAATACGAAAGGCCGATGAAAAGGAGGGATGAGGGCGGAGGGATGAGGGATGAAGGGAACGCTCTTGAAGAAGTGCTTTCTTCGTCGCCGACAACTTCCGCGCCCGACGAAGATTTCAACGACGCTTTGTTGCGTCTCATCTCCGCGCCGAACATCGCGTCGAAGGAGTGGGTCTATAGGCAGTACGATCACATGGTGAGGACGAATACGGCGGTGCTGCCGGGGGCTGACGCGGCGGTCGTGCGGATTAAGGAGACGCGCCGCGCGCTTGCGATGTGTCTGGACGGGAACGGGCGCTACTGCGCGGCGAACCCGCGCGAGGGCGCGAAGTTGATCGTGGCGGAGGCCGCGCGCAACGTCGTGTGCACGGGCGCGCGTCCGCTTGCAATCACAAACTGCCTGAACTTCGCTTCGCCCGAGAAGCCGGAAGTGATGTGGGCCTTCTCGGAGGTGATTGACGGCATGGCCGAGGCGTGCCGCGCATTCAACACGCCGGTCGTCTCCGGCAACGTCTCCTTCTACAACGAGACCGAAGGGCGCGGCATCCTGCCCACACCCGTCATAGGCATGGTCGGGTTAGTCAACGACGTGCGGCGCGTCGTCCAGCATGGTTTCAAGGGCGTGGGCGATATCGTTGCGCTGCTGGGGACGACGCGCGACGACCTTTCCATCAGCGAGTACGCCGCGACCATCGAAGGGCGCACGACCGATGAGATGATTCGGGAGGGGCGCGTGCCCGTGCTCGACCTTGAGCATGAAAGGGCAGTGCAGGAGGCGTGTCTTCAGGCGGCCGAGGCTGGGCTGCTGCGCTCCGCGCACGACTGTTCGGACGGCGGGCTCTGTGTCGCAGTCGCCGAAAGTTGTTTCTCCTCGCTCAACCGCGAGGGCGTGGGCGCGGAGATTGATCTGACGGGAACTTTACCGACGCGCGCGCGCCTCTTCAGCGAGTCGCCGTCGCGCATCATCGTGAGCTTCGAGGAAGCGGCGCTCGGGCCTTTGGAAGAGATCGCTGCGCGCGCGGGGGCTCCCCTCACTATCTTAGGGCGAACCGGCGGCGACCGCCTCGTCATCAAAGCGGACGGCGAGGAAGTAGTCAACGTCGGCCTCGCCGAACTCGAAACGGCCTGGCGCACGTCGCTCGCGAGCAAACTGCGCGCGGAAGTGCTGGCCGCCGCCGCTGAATAGCAAGTGCTTTGAGTAAGCTTTGTGATTATACTCCCGACGGGAGGCTTGAAATGTTAGACCTGAAGCAGCTCGACATCCAGTACGTCACCGACCAGTCCGGGGAAAAGACAGCCGTCATTCTCTCCATCAAAGCATTTCAAGAGCTTCTCGAAGACATCAACGATCTGGCGGCCGTGGCCGAAAGGCGCGAAGAACCCACCATCTCGCACGACGAGTTGATTGCCGAGCTGAAGCGAGATGGCATCATATAAGATTGAGTGAAATTCTTCAGGCGGTGGCAAACTTCAAACTGACTGAAAGGAATCAAGACCTCAGATGAAGCGAGCAGCACTTGTCCTGTCGGTCCTTTTCTTGCTCGCGCACAATGCACAGGCGCAGATTGGCGGTGCGCCGAAGAAGCCGCCGGCCGACCCGCGCGTCCGCCTGGCCCTTGAGCAACTCGGCTACAAGTACGAGTTGACGGAGGAGAACGAGTACAGGCTCTTCCCGATAGAGACAGAGCCGGCCGGCACGAGCGCCAACGGCAAGCCCACCTATCGTAGCCAACTCGTTTACGTCAACTCCGCGACGGAGCCCTACGGCTCGCTCGAAATCCGGGAGGTCTGGTCCCCTGCCTTCTACTCGGCCGGGCCGCTCTCGTCCGCCCTCGCCAACCGCCTGCTGCGTGAGAATAATTCAGTCAAATTCGGGGCCTGGCGCGTGGAGGTGCAGCAACCCTCCGGCAAATACCTGGCGATGTTCGCGGCCCAGATTGCCGCCGACAGCGACACGGAAGCGCTCCGGCTCGCAATCAAAAGCGTCATGCTCATCGCCGACCGCATGGAAAAAGAGTTGACGGGGAAAGACGACTACTAAAAGCAGCATTCAGGAGTCAGAATCCAGAATCCAGAATGAAAGGCTGAGAACCGATTCTGGTTTTTATTCTGACTCCTGGATTCTGAATTCTGGATTCTGCCTTTAGATGCATTCGCGCATCATTTATAACCACCGGCTGCTGGACGCGGCGAAGGCGCGCGCGAGTGTAGTCACGCCCGTCTCGCTCTACGGGCGCGGCGTCTTCACCACGCTCGCCGTTCACAACCGCACGCCGTTTCTCTGGCCCGAACACTGGCTCCGCCTCAAAGAGCACGCCGCGCGCGCGGGCGTGAGCCTGGGCGAGTTAAACGAACAGAACGTCAGGGAATCGCTCGGGCAGCTTATCGAAGCGAACCGCGTGCGGGAGGGACGCGCGCGCATCACGCTGCTGGCGACGAAGGAAGACGGCATCTGGAAGGCGGAGAACGTAGGGCCGGAGCGCGGGGCGGACCTGTTGATTATGACCGGCGAGGCGCACGCCGCTTCGGAAGACGGGCTCGCGCTCACCGTCTCGCCTTACCGCATCAGCGCGATGGCGGCGCTCGTCGGCGTCAAGAGCGTCAACTATCTGGAACACATACTGGCCTGGGAAGAGGCGCGCGCGCGCGATTTCGACGAGGCCATCACCTTGAACGAGCGTGGCGAACTGGTCTCGGCTACGCTCGCCAACATCTTTTGGGTGAGAGGCGGGACGATTCACACGCCCGCGCTCGCGACGGGCGCGCTCGCGGGCACAACGCGCTCGTGCGTCATGGAGTTGGCGGGCGAAATCTCCGCCCCGCTCGTCGAAGGCGTGTACGACCTCGCGGACCTGGGCGACGCCGACGAAGTCTTTCTCACCTCCGCCGGCCACGGCATCCGCATCGTGACGACCTTCGACTTCCGCCGCTACACAGTTCCCGTCGGCTCGGTCGCCCTGCGCCTGCGCGAAGCCCTGCGCCAGTTGACGCTCGACATCGAGTAGAGCGCCGCGTCAGCGGGCGCGCGCGCTCCTGGAAGCGGGCGGGCTTTAAGCCTTTGAGAATAGTGTGCGCGCTCAGTTGTCGGCGGCGGCTATGATATAATCCACGGCCTGATTCAAACCCGGTTCAATAAGTGCGAAAATAATAGGCTTTATTTCGACTTCAGGAGGATTCGCCAGATGGCTACCGAACTCAAGCGCGCCGGCACGTCGCTCGACAAGATAGAGGAACTGCTGGGCGGGGACGCGCGCCAGCTTCTCGATTACACGTCGCGCACCATTCCGAAGGAGCAGGTTCAAGTGCCCGGCCCGGACTTCGTTGACCGCGTCTGGACGAACTCGGACCGCAACCCGTCCGCCTTGCGCTCGATCCAAACGCTCTTCGACAACGGGCGGCTGCGCGGCACGGGCTATCTCTCTATCCTGCCCGTTGACCAGGGCATAGAGCACTCGGCGGGCGCGTCGTTCGCCCCGAACCCGCAGTACTTCGACCCCGAGAACATCGTCCGCCTCGCCATCGAGGGCGGCTGCAACGCCGTCGCCTCGACCTTCGGGGTGCTCGGCGTCGTCGCGCGCAAGTTCGCGCACAAGATTCCCTTCGTCGTCAAAATTAATCACAACGAGTTGTTGACCTACCCGAACAGGTTCGACCAGGTGCTTTTTGGCACAGTGGATCAGGCGAAAGACATGGGCGCGGTGGCCGTCGGCGCGACCGTCTACTTCGGCTCTGAAGAGTCCACGCGGCAGATCACGGAGATCAGCCAGGCGTTCGCCTACGCGCACGAGCTTGGGATGGCGACGATCCTCTGGTGCTACCTGCGCAACCCGAAGTTCAAGACCAAAGAGGGCGACATGCACGCGTCCGCCGATTTGACGGGGCAGGCCAACCACCTCGGCGTCACCATCCAGGCCGACATCATCAAACAAAAACTGCCCACGAATAACGGCGGCTACAACGCGCTCAACATAGAAAGCTCCTACGGCAAGACGAATAAGAAAATCTACGACGAGCTGACGACGGACAACCCGATTGATTTAGTCCGCTACCAGGTCGCCAACTGCTACATGGGGCGCTGCGGCCTGATCAACTCGGGCGGCGAGTCGAAGGGGTCGTCAGACATGGCCGAGGCCGTGCGCACCGCCGTCATCAACAAGCGCGGCGGCGGCATGGGCCTCATCTCCGGGCGCAAAGCCTTCCAACGCCCGATGGACGAAGGCGCGGCCCTCCTGCACGCCATCCAGGACGTGTACCTGGCCGAAGAGATCACCGTCGCCTAAAACATTCACTCACGAAAAAGTGATAAGTGATGAGTGATAAGTGATAAGTAAAGACTCGTAAATCGTAAATCGTGAATCGTGAATCGTAAAAGAAAGAATCGTTCTTCGATTTACGATTTACGATTTACGATTCACGGCTTTTCTCTTATCACTTATCACTCATCACTTATCACTTATAATGGGCCTGAGGGTCTAGGCAAGTGGGGCGCTCGTGTGCTATACATCAGGGGCACGCGTTACCGATGTTCGCGGCCCGCCGAACGCGAGCGGACGCGAATTGTCGAGCCTGGGTTTCTCGCTCTTAAAGTAATATTCATCCGGCACGTTCCGCGCCGACCGGGAGCGGGTTAAGTTTAATAATAATAATTGACAGACCCCTCCCCTCGTGAGGTCGGTCCCCCAAAAGCCATGTCTGCATCACTGAAAGTTACCCCTGAATCTTTCGGTCGCAACGTCGGGCGCTGGCTCGACATTGCCAGAAACAACATCCTGTTCAGCTACTGGATCGGGTTCTTCACGGACCCGCTGACAGTCGCCTTCCTCTTAATCTGGGACATCGCCGTCCTCGGCAGCAACGCGCTCGTGCTCGCGGCCTCTTTTACGGCGGGGCTGCTCGGCTGGACGCTCCTGGAGTACTGCTTTCACCGCTGGATATATCATAGGGGCCGGACGCTGTTGCACGCGGGCCACGCGATGCATCACGAAGACCCGAAGATGCTGATCGGAATGCCCTGGTTTTTGAATACAAGTGTGTACATGGGCGTCTGGTACGTCTTCACCTACTGGTTGGAGGCGCGCTACGTTTCCGGCTTCTCCGCCGGTGTGCTGGCCGGCTTCATCTTCTACTACTGCTTCCACCACATTCACCACCACTACAACCCGAAAAGCGCGTGGTACAGAAAACTCAGGACTCACCACAAGATTCATCATCAAATTCCTGGCACAAACTTCGGAGTCACGATGATCTTCTGGGACCGCGTCTTCAGGACGACCTACCGCAAAACTGAAAGTTCTACGAAAAATAGAGACCACGCCCGCACGGCCTAAAAGCGATTCTTTGCGACTTTGCGCCTCCAGCGTGAGTAAATGGTTTTGGTTTTCTCACGCAAAGGCGCAAAAGTGTTGAGTCAATTCGTGCATTGTCATTGCAAGCTGTCGGTCTATGCGTTGCGGCCTGAGTCTTGGTATGATGCCGCCGTCCTTTTAAGATGAAGACGCTGCACTGAAAATTCTTGCACCCCGAACAGGCGACGACAGCAGATGTAGAAATCCTCCGGGCCATCGCGGGCGGAGACGAGCAGGCTCTGGCCGCGCTCTACGACCGCTACCGCTTAATCCTTTTCGGCCTCATTGTCCGTATATTACATAGCCAGCCGGAGGCTGAAGACGTTTTGCAGGAAGTTTTCCTTCAGGTCTGGCGCAGGGCTTCGGATTTCGACGAAAAGCGCGGGCGGCCCTTTACGTGGCTGGTGACGCTGGCGCGCAGCCGCGCCATTGATCGCCTGCGCTCAACGAGCGCGCGCGAGCGCACGGCGGATGAGGCAGCGCGGGCCACGCCCGACAGCATCTCTGATGCGGCTGCGGACGCCGTGAAATCCGAGCAGGGCGAGATCGTGCGGAGTGCCTTGGCCGAGTTGCCGGAGGAGCAGCGTCGCACGCTCCTGCTCGCCTATTTTGAGGGGCTCACGCAAACCGAGATCGCAGAACGGACGGGCATCCCGCTCGGCACTGTCAAGACGCGCATGCGATCCGGGCTCATCAAGCTGCGCGAACTGTTGAGCGGGCGCGACAAGGAGCTGCTTTAGGCTTAAACAAAATAAGGACACGGGCGGCGTCCGGGTTATTGATTGTGTGAAGGACGCCGAGAAGATTGTGAGGAGACACGAAGAGTACAAGGAGATGCTGACGGCCCAGGCGCTCGACGCGCTTGAGCCGGCGGAAGCGCGCGAGCTGGCGGAACACCTGGCCTCGTGCGCGGAGTGTCGCGCGGAGCTGGCGTTGTGGCAGGACACGGCCTCCACGCTCGCCTACGCGGCCCCGCTCGCGTCGCCTTCCGCGGACTTGCGCGCGCGCATCCTCGCGGACATCCGCGCCGACGGCGCGAAGCCCCTGGCCCAGAATGGCGATGCAGAAGCCGGAGCGCGGAAAGCGTCTCAAGACGAGTCGAAAGTCGTGCCGTTCGCCAGGCCGGAGCGTCAGAGGTGGAGCGCGGCGATGAAAGTCGGGGCGCTGGCCGCATCGGTCGCACTCATCGCGTTCGCCGCCGCGCTTGTCCTGCTCTGGAATCGTTACAACGCCATGCAGCAGGAGTTCGTACAGCTAACGGACCGCTGGGAACTGGCCCAGGGAGAATTGCGGCGCGAGCGCGAACAGATGGCGCGCCAGCAGGAGGCGATAGAGTTAATCACTTCGCCCGGCTCAAAGGTGACGGCGCTCACAGGCACGGACGTGGCGACGCGCGCCCACGGCAAATTCGTCTACGACCGCAACACAGGGCGCGCGATGCTGATGGCCTACGACCTGCCGCCCGCGCCCACGGGCAAGGCTTACCAACTCTGGTTCATCGCGGAGGGCAAGCCGCCCATGCCCGGCCGCGTCTTCAACACTGACTCTGCGGGCCACGCGGAAATGCGCGAACAACTCTCGGAAGAGGCGCGCGGCGCGAGCGTCTTCGCCGTCACCCTGGAGCCGTCGGGCGGCGTCGCCGCTCCCACCGGCGCGAAATACCTGCTCGGCTCCGCGTCGTAACCTCCGCGACAAACCTTGGCCCAGCCGCGCAAGCTTTCTTCACAAACTTCAAGCCCCGAACAAAATCAACACACTCTCTCAGTCAGCCCCTTAAAACTTTCCTCCGCTGCGCAATCCGGCCCGCCGGGGGCGCGCGTAACTCCTGACGACAGCCCCCGAAGCTTACGCAACCAGGGAAGGATGAAAAGGGAAGAACTATGAAGAAGATTTTTGTCATGCTGCTCGTCGCCGCGGCGTCGCTCGCGGTCAACTCGTCAACCGCCCGCGCGCAGAACGGCAACCCGATGGTCGGCGGCGCGGCCATGTATCGCACCAAAGACATAGTGGACAACGCGGTCAACTCCGCGGACCACACCACGCTCGTCGCCGCCGTCAAGGCAGCCGGGCTCGTCGAGACGCTCAAGAGCAAAGGGCCTTTCACGGTCTTCGCGCCGACCAACGCGGCCTTCGACAAGCTGCCTGCCGGGACGGTCGAGACGCTGGTCAAGCCTGAGAACAAAGAGATGCTGACCAAAATCCTGACCTACCACGTCGTGGCCGGTAAGTACGACGCCAAGAAACTGATGAAGCTCATCGAGAAGGGCGGAGGCTCCGCCAGCCTCAAGACCGTCAGCGGCGGCACGCTGATGGCGATGATGAGCGGCAACAGTATCGTGCTCCGCGACGAGAAGGGGAACACCTCGAACGTCCAGATCGCCGACGTGCGCCAATCCAACGGCGTCATCCACGTCATAGACACCGTCGTCATGCCCAACTAAGGCAGAAGGCAAAAGGGGAGTCCCCGGAGGGGTCACACACGATAGCCGGGGCAAGCGAGTGCGCGTCAAGCGCACGACGCGCCGCCCATCCCCGGAGGGGATGAACATGATAGCCGGGGGCAAGCAAACGCGAGTTTGCGCCGCCCCCGGTTAGACGTAAAAATGAATCCGACCCTGGAGGGGTCGCACCTTCTACGTTGAGGCGCGACCCCTCCGGGGTCGGAACGTTTTTTATCGTCTCTCCGGGGGCGGCACTCGCGCTGCTGCGCTCGCTTGCCCCCGGCTATCATGTGTGACCCCTCCGGGGTCTTAACCTCTTCTTGCACCTTTTACCTTTTGCCTTTCCCTTCCATGACCTCTTGTTGGAAACTTGCTACACTGTAGGGCGGCGGCCGGTGGGCACGCTGTAAGTTACCGAGAGCGAGGAGAGAGAAGTGACCGACAAACCGAAATTGACGAACGAGATTTCCGACGAGACGGGGCAGCACGACGCGCGATTCCTGCTGTGGCGCAGGTTCTGCGCGGACAACGGCATCCCCGTGGAGACCATGCCAGGCGACCTCAGCGGCGAAGCGAAACAGAAGTGGGAAAAGCTCAAAGCGAACCTGCTGCCGAAAAGCATGAACAAGTGACGAGTGATAAAACAACGTGACTCCGACCTCAGGAGAGTTCACGCCCCGGACCCCCGTCAGGAGCGGAATATCATGCCGCCCCTGACGGGGCTTAAATTTTATTCCTCGACGAAGCGGCACGAGCCTGTTGATTAATAAACCCATCACAGGCGAACATTGCATATCCAATGTTCGAGTGTTAAGCTTCGGCCCGGTAACGACAGACCCGGGTTCTACACAATAAGCATTTCCGCCGGACTTGCTTGTCATCGCATCCGCCAGTCTCTTTCACCGGAGGCCATGCGTCTTGGCCGTAGCTGCTGGAACCGTCATCAACCAGTACAAAATCATCTCCCGACTGGGCTCGGGCGGGATGGGCGAGGTCTATCTGGCCCAGGACGTGCGCCTCGGCCGCAAGGTCGCGCTCAAGCTGCTCTACCAGGACGTTCAGCAGGGCGACGACTGGGTCAAGCGCTTCGAGCAGGAGGCGCGCGCCACTTCGATTCTCAACCACCCGAACATCATCACGATTTACGAGGTCGGGCAGGTGGACGGCTCACACTTCATCAGCGCCGAATTCATAGACGGGCAGACCCTGCGCCATCAGTTGAAGCAAAACGTGCTGAGTTTGCGCGAGGCGCTCGACATCGCCATCCAGGTGGCGACCGCGCTGGCGACGGCGCACGAGGCCGGCATCATCCACCGCGACATCAAGCCGGAAAACGTCATGCTGCGCTCCGACGGCTACGTCAAAGTCGTGGACTTCGGGCTGGCTAAGTTCATAGAGAAGCGCCTCCTCGGCTTGTCCGCCAGCGACCCCGACGCGGAGACGCAGGGCGAGGCTTCGGCCCCGCAAGTCAAGACGAACCCCGGCACGGTGATGGGGACCGTCAGCTACATGTCGCCCGAGCAGGCGAGCGGCCTGCACGTGGACGCGCGCTCGGACATCTTCAGCCTGGGCATCCTCCTTTACGAAATGCTCACGGGGCGTTTGCCATTCGAAGGCTCGACGGGCAGCGAGGTCGTCATCTCGATTATTCAAAAGAGGCAGCGGCCGATGGCGCGCTTCGCGCCGGACGTGCCTCTGGAGATGGAGCGCATCGTCAACAAGGCGCTCAGCAAGAACAGGGAAGAGCGCTACCAAACGATCAAGGACATGCTCATAGACTTGAAACGTTTGAAGCGCGGGCTGGACATTGAGGCGGAAAGAAGTGACGAGCCGGAGGAGGAGTTCTCGCGTCAACTGCTGAGCGGCGGCACGGGCGGGGGCGTCGCAAGGGTCTCCGCAGGGCAGCAGAGAGTTTCCGCCAGCCAGCCGCAGGCCAACGTCACAGAACCGCTCGTCACGCCGCACATTTCGAGCGCCGAGTATCTGGTCCGAGGGATCGCGCGGCACAAAAAAATCGTGCTCGTCGCCGCCGGGCTCATCGTCGCCGCGGTCATTGCTTACTACTATTACACGGCGAACCGCGCGATAGATTCCATCGCGGTCCTGCCTTTCGTTGACACGAGCACCGCTCCGGGCGTCGAGCCGCTCGGCGACGAAATCACGGAGCACCTCATCTACAGCCTCTCGAAGTTGTCGCCCAGTCTGCGCGTCGTGCCGTTCAACGCCGTCATCCGATACAAGGGGCAGTCGCCGCAGGACGTGGGCCGAGACCTGAGCGTCCGCGCCGTCTTAACGGGTCGTGTTTCAAGAAACGGCGACACGGTCGTAATCAGCGCCGAGCTTGTTGACTTGCGCGACAATAAACTTCTCTGGGGGGGGAGGCCGTCAACCAAATTCTCCGACCTGACTCTGGCGCTGCACGACATCGTCACGGGCGTCTCCGACAGCATAGGGTTGAAGCTAAGCGCAGAGGGCGCGAAGAGAAGAGAGGCCGAGTCGTTTTACATGAGGGGCCGCAACGCCTGGAACAAGCGCACGGCCGAGGCGATCAAAGAGGCTTCCGGCTACTTTTCCGAAGCTCTCAAGCTTGACCCGACCTATGCGCCCGCTCGTGCGGGTTTGGCTGATAGCTACAACATGCTGGCGACCTACGGCGCGAGCGCGCCGACCGATGCCTTCCCGAAGGCGATTGGCGAAGCGGAAGCGGCGCTCCGCCTTGATAACAACCTGTCGGAAGCTCATGCGGCGCTGGCCTACGCGAAATTCCGCGGCGAGTGGAACTGGCCCGAGGCCGAGAAAGAGTTCAAAGAGGCCATCCGCCTCAACCCGAACTACGCCTCCGCGCACCAGTGGTACGCCAGCTATTTGTCGGCCATGGGCCGCTTCGACGCCGCCCTCGAAGAGACCAAGCGCACACAGGAACTCGACAAGACCTCGCTCATCATCAACTCGCACTTCGGCCTCATCTACTTCTTCTCGGAGCGCTTCGACGACGCCATCGCGGCGTGCAAGAAGACCGTCGAACTCGACCCGAGGTTCTACGTCGCGCGCAGGTATCTCGGCCTCTCCTACGCGCAGAAGGGGATGTACAAAGAGGCGGTCGAGGAATACGAAAAGGCGATAGAGGCTTCCAAGGGCTCGCCGCTGATGAGGGCCGAATACGCGAGCGTCCTCGCGCTCGACGGCCAGAGTGAGAAGGCGCAGGCCGAACTGAGCAAGTTGTTGGAAGAGAAGAAAACGCGCTACATCTCGGCCTATCACATCGCGACCATCTACGCCGCCCTCAAAGACCGCGACCGCACCTTCGAATGGCTTGAGCAGGCGTCCAAAGAACGCGCCGACTGGATGGTCTTCCTCAACGTAGACCCACGCTTCAAGACCCTCCGCTCCGATTCCAGATTCGCAGACCTCTTGCGGCGAATGAAGCTCGGGTAGCCTGCTCTTTCTGCAACTGCGTCCCCGCCCCTCGCATCCAAATTGTCATAAAAGCGCGAGACCTTATTCCCCTTTTCTCGCGTCAATCAATTAAAATAAGCTGAATCAAACGCACGAGGTTTTAAGACAATGCCAATGAGTGAGCGCTCGGCCAGTTTGGCCGAAGTTTTGGACGAGATGACGGCCGAAGGCGCGGCCGAGTTGACGGAGCACCTGCCGGACGACGCCCTGCGCTGCTACGCCTGCGGCCACCGCTGTTTGATTAAGGAAGGCAAGCGCGGCATCTGCAAAGTGCGCTACAACGAGCGCGGGCGCTTGATGGTCCCCGTCAACTACGTCGCCGCGCTCGCCTGCGACCCGACCGAGAAGAAGCCCTTCTTCCACGCGCTGCCCGGCTCCGACACCCTCACCTTCGGCATGCTCGGATGCGACCTGCACTGCGCCTACTGTCAGAACTTTTTAACGTCGCAAGCTTTGCGTGATGACGCTGCGGGCGTCATGCCGAATATGGTTTCCGCCGACAGGCTCGTGGCGATGGCGAAGGCTTACGGGGCGCAGCTTGTGGGGACGAGTTATAACGAGCCGTTGATTACGGCGGAGTGGGCGGTGGAGGTGTTCAGGCGGGCGAAGCCGGAGGGGTTCAGGACGGCGTTCATCTCGAACGGCAACGCGACGCCGCAGGTGCTCGACTACATACGCCCTTGGACGGATTGCTACAAGATTGATTTGAAGTCTATGTCGGACCGCAACTACAGGCAGTTGGGCGGCGTGGTGGACAACATCCTTGAGACTGTGAAGATGGTTCACGAGCGCGGCTTCTGGGAGGAGATAGTGACGCTCGTCATCCCGGGCTTCAACGATTCGGAGGACGAGTTGAGGCGCGCGGCCGACTTCATCGCGAACGTCTCGCCCGACATCCCCTGGCACGTGACGGCGTTTCACCAGGACTACAAGATGACCGAAAACGCGAACACGACCGCCGAGCAGTTGATACGCGCCTGCGAGATCGGGCGTGAGTCCGGCCTGCGCTACATCTACGCCGGGAACCTGCCGGGCAAGGTCGGGCGCTGGGAAAACACCTACTGCCCCACCTGCGACGAACTCCTCGTAGAACGCTACGGCTACCTCATACGGCAGATGAAAGTCACGCCCTCGGGCCAATGCCCGAAATGCAAGACCGCGATTCCGGGGATATGGAAACAGTAATCAGTAGTCAGTAATCAGTAGTCAGTAATCAGTAGTCAGTAAAAAAGCAGCCGGCGTGAATAGCGCGGCTGCTTTTTGTCTTTCTCTTAGCTGACTACTGATTACTGACTACTGATTACTTCTTCTTGACAGGCGTGCCGTGGTGGTAGTACTGCATACCACCTTTGACCTCGCTTGGACCAGACTGTGCTATGGAGCTCTTCTTCTTTGCCGTCGCTGGACTTGACGGTGTAGGTGACGACCGAAGCGTCTGCGTCAATCTTCAGTTCTTTGAAGTTGCTGAGTGAATACTTGGAGGCGTCAAACATTTTGACCCCGTTGATTGAGCCGGCTTTGTCGTAGACGCCGGTCGGCTCAACCTCTATCGCCTCTTCGGCAAGATCGCTGGCGAAGGCCTCATAGTCCTTGCGCTTCAGTTCCTCCCAGACCTTCTTCTCTTTGCTGATGGGGTCGGGCGCTTCCGGCGGGGCGGTCGGCGGGGCGGCCGCGGTGTTAGCGTTGGCCGGTTTGGCGGTGCCCGTCATTTGGCCGGCCGGAGCTTCCTTGACTGGCGTCTCCTGATGGAACACGCCTACCCACGTGCCGCCGCGATTGACCCACACAGAGCTGGCGCGCACAGGCGTCGCCGGCATCGGCTTTCCGCCGCTCGTCCCTTTCACGTTGGCGGTGTAGGCGACGACGGCTGCATCCTTGTCTACGGTTACGACTTTCCAGTCGGCGAGGGAAATCTCCGTGGTCTCCATCTGCTTGATGCCGTCAACTGTGGCGGCCTTGCCGAAGACGCCGTCCTCCGAGACGTAGACGAAGTCGTCGGTCAGCATCGCTGCGAAGCCGTCCGGGTTCTTTGTCTTGATCTTATCCCAAATCTCTTTCTCCTTGGCGATGATTGTGTCCGCTGTCGTGTTCGCCTCGGCCTTCGGCGTGGCCGCGGGCGAGGCGCTCGTGTTGGCGTTCGCGTTGCCGTTCGCTTCGCCTGGTGCTTGCGTGGTCGTCGCGCAAGACGAGGCTGCCAGCACGAGCAGCGCGAGCAGGATGATTCGCTTCATGTGCAGAGACTCCTCTATGGGGATGAAAGTGCGACCGTGCTTCTATGTCAAACGGGCGGCGAAGTCAATAGCCGGAGGCACACCGGGTAATCAGAGCGTGTTTGAAAACCTAAGCTCAATTCTTTGCGCCTTACGTTTTAACTTTGCGCCTCCAGCGAGAAACAAAGCTTCACGCAAAGGCGCAAAGTAAAAACTAAAGGCGCAAAGGGGTTGAGTCAGTCGTGAGGCTCAGCCCCATTTATTAAGTGTTGAGGAATTTTCTGACGTGTTGTAGGACGCGTGCTTCGAGGAGTTGCGAGCGCTTGCCGTGCCTGTCAATGGCGAGCCATTGGGGTGTGCCTTTGGGCGAGCGTACGAGCAGGAGGTCTTCGTTGGCGGACGTGATGCCGAAGTGTCTGATACGGCCGCAGGCCAGGCCGTTGCCGGGGACGAAGCCGTCGCGCGGGGCGCGCGGCCAGCCGGCCTCCACCATCAGTTGCCGCACGCCGGACTTGAGCGTCAACAGCGTCCCGACCATCGTCGCGTTCCCGACCTCGAAGCGATGCCCGCTTTGTTTACTGAACTGTACGCCCGCGCCCTTGCGGTTGGCCTCGCCCGCGAGCAGCGTGAAGGTCTCGAACAGCCACTCGACGCCGGTCGCGCGCGCCTGATCGTTCGACGCGCGCAGACGCAGGTACTCGACGAGGTCGCCGCGCCCCTGCGCGCGCGCACGCCGCTCGGCCTCCGCCAGCACCTCTGTCCATTCCTCGTCCAGTTCACTCATAAATCGTAGAATCGTAGGAATCAGTGAATCAGTAAATCAGAATGAAAAGCACACGGCCCGTTCTTTCTTTTCACTGATCTTTCGATTTTTCACGATTTGCCTTCCATATGATGTTATCATGCCTACTCAACTCGACGCTTTAAGAATATCGCAGGTTCTTTCATCCCGCTTCGTATGACACACTCCCGATACGCGCGGCGCGCCGCCGCATACTGGCTCTCTTTTCTGCTCGTCCTGGGCTCCGTCCACGGCGTGGGCGCGCAGCCTTCGTCTCAGAGGACGGGCCGGAGGATGCGCCCGCGGCTGGTGCTCCTGATCGTCGTTGACCAGTTTCGCTACGACTACTTCGAGCGCTTCGAAGACCTCTTCGTGCCGAACGGCCTGCGCAAGCTCCTGCGCGACGGGGCGTCATGGGTCAACGCCAACTACGATCACATGCCGACCTATACAGCGCCCGGCCACGCCACGTTGATGACGGGCGCGTGGCCCGCCGAGACGGGCATCGTCGGCAACGACTGGCCCGACCGCGACGCGGGCCGCTTCGTCACGAGCGTCTCGGACACGACCGCCGTTCTGCTCGGCGGCGCGGAGGGCGACGCGGCTTCCAGCCCGCGCCGTCTGCTGACTTCCACTCTCGGCGACGAGCTCCGTCTTCAGACCAACGACCGCTCGAAGGTCATAGGCGTCTCAAGCAAAGACCGCTCGGCCATACTGCCCGCCGGCCGCCACGCCAACGCCGCCTACTGGTTCAATCAGCGCACGGGGCGCATGGTCTCCTCCAACTACTACTTTAACCAACTGCCCGCGTGGGTCCAGAGCTACAACGACACCAGGCCCGCGGACAAGTTCTTCGGCGCGCGCTGGGAACGCCTGCTCCCCGAGTCGGAGTACCTGAAGCGCGCGGGCCTGGACTCGCCGCCCTGGGAAAACATTGGCGAGGTGAAGGGCGACACCAACGCCTTCCCGCACACCGTGACGGGCGGGTCAACCGAGCGCGACCAGAACTTCTACCTCGCGTTGGACTACACGCCCTACTCGAACGACATGCTCCTCGCCTTCGCGCAGCAGGCCATCACGAACGAGCGGCTCGGCGAGGACGAAGACACGGACGTTCTTTCCGTCAGCTTCTCGGCCAACGATTACGTCGGCCACCGCTATGGGCCGTACAGCCAGGAGGCCATGGACATCACGCTGCGCGTGGACCGCTCCATCGCCGCGCTGCTGGACTTCGTCAACTCGAAAGTCGGCTTGCAGAACACGACCGTCATCTTTTCTGCCGACCACGGCGTCGCGCCCGTCCCCGAACACGCGAACGCCCTGGGCCTGCCCGGCGGGCGCATCAAGGGCGACGACGTGCTGCGCGCGATGCGCTTAGGGATCAGCGCGCGCTACAACCCAAAGAACACGCAGCCGGACCCGACCAGTGACTACGTTCTAAGATTGAGCGACCGCGACGCCTTCTACAACGGCAACCTCTACTTCAACCCGGTCGCACTCAAGCGCGACGGCGTCAACCAGTGGGAGATAGAGCGCACGGCCTGCGAGGCGGCGCTGACGGTGCCGGGCATCAGCCGCTGCTTCACGCGCACGCAGCTACAGTCGGGCGCGATCTCTCCCGCCGACCCCGTCGCGCGGCGCGTTCTGCACGGCTTCTACTCGCGTCGCAGCGGCGATGTCGTCGTCGTCTACGAGGCGTTCAAGTATCTGGGCGAGTTCATCCCCGCGACGCACGGCTCGCCCTACAGTTACGACACACACGTCCCCCTCATCATCATGGGCCAGAATTTTGCGCCCGGACGCTACACGCAGGACGCGACGCCCGCGGACATCGCGCCGACGCTCGCCGCGGTCCTCGGAGTACAGGCGCCTAGCAACGCTGTCGGGCGAGTTTTAATCGAAGGCATAACAACGGCCCGCGCGCAGCGTTGAGAAGCGTTGCATTAACCTGAAGGCTTTTATGTTTGAGTTACTGAAACGAAGCAAACCCGCGTCCTTGTTCCTGGCAATCATTGTTTCGGCCTGTCTGCTCGCGGCCCCTGTCACGGCGCGGGCGCAGGAGGTGGCGGCGGTGGCGGCGGAGCTGCCGGAATCCGAGGGCAGCGTGACGGACCTTGCAAACGTGCTCGACTCCGCCTCGACGCGGCGGCTCGAAAGCATGCTCGCCAATCTGAAAGAGCGCGCGGGCGTAGAGCTTGCGGTCGTGACGGTCAAGACGACGGGCGGGGAGAAAATCTTCGACTACTCGCAGCGGCTGGCGCGCAAGTGGGACACGGGCGCGATGCAGAGCAAGACGAGCAGCCTGCTCCTGGTCGTCTCGACCGACGACGGGAAGTTCATCACACAGGTCAGCCGCCGCGCGAGGAACGATTTGCCAGACGGCCTGCTCGGCGACATGGGCAACCGCATGACCGAGCCCTTCAGTAGACGCAGCTACGGCGAGGGCTTGATCGCCGCCGTCGAGACTTTCATCACGAAGCTGGCCGAGCGTCGCGGCTTCAGCCTCGAAGGCATGGACGCGTCGCAGGCGACAACAGCGGCAACAACGACCCCGGTCCAATCTCCTCAGCCGACACCGGCGGCGGCAAAGGGCGTGCGGCCCAGAAAGGTCACGGCCTCCGCCGAAGCGCAGCCGAAAGAGCCACAGGCTGAAACTAAAGTTGAAGTGAAGGAGCCGGAGGGCGAGAAGGAGCCGCAAGCCGAGCCTGTCGTCGCGACGAAAGAGCCTGAGGCCGTGCCCGCCGCGACGACTACAGCGCCTCCGACCGACACTGTTCCGGCGAATGAGCCTGCGGCCGAGAACACCCCGGCGAAAGAGCCTGTGACCGAAGCCGCCTCGACGAAAGAGCCTGCGACGAATGTGCCTGCGACGAATGAGCCGGTGGCCGCGGAGAGCGCCCCGGCGGCGCAGCCCGCGAAGAAGCCTTCGTTGAGAGAAGTCTTCGCGAAGAAGACGGAAGCGGCAGGGTCAACAAAATCCGTCGGCATCGCTCGCGACTCGCCCGAGCGGGCCGAGTTGGACGAGATTCTCGCATTACCGCCCGCCGACCGCATCGAAAAACTGAAAGCCTTCATCGAGAAACAGACGCGCGCCCAGTTTAAAACTCTGGGGGCCGAACTGCTCGTCAGCGCACACGCCGCGCTCGGCGACGAGAAGTTGAAGGCGGGCGACCCTGTCGGCGGAGTCGAGCAGTTTCAGTTCGCGCTCGACGCCATCCCCGAAAACATGTCGGACGCGTTCTTCATCCAGATCGTTTCGCAGTTGCCTCTGAATCTATACCTGCGCGGACAGCGCACGGCCGCCCGCGACGCTTCACACCAGATCGAGGCCAAAGTCAAAGAACACCCGAAGCGCTTGCTCGCGCTCGCGGGCTTTTTTCTCAGCATAGAAGATGCGGAAGAGGCCGCGCGCCTGAGCAACGCGGCCATCGCGCTCGCGCCCGAGATGGCCGACGCACACCAGTTGCTCGGCGCGGCGCGACACGTGGGCCTGCGGCTGGACGAGGCGGCCGCCGAATACTCGCGCGCGCGTGAGCTTGACCCTCAACTCGCGGCGGCGCGGCGCGCGCTCGCGGACTTGCGCCGCGCGAACGGCAAGCCCGAAGAGGCGCTTACTCTCTACCGCGAGCAGTTGGCGGCCGACCCCGGTGACAAGCCTGCGCGCGCGGGCGTCGTGCTCTCGCTCCTGGACCTGGGCAGGAAGGAGGAGGCCGAGCGCGAGATGGAGGCGGCGCTCAAGGACGACGCCTCGAACATCGCGCTCCTGGTCGGCGCGAGCTACTGGCACGCGGCGCAGGGCGACCCGAAGCGCGCCGAAGAGCTGGCCCTCCAAGCCATCAAGATCGAGCCGCGCCACGTCTGGGCTCACATCGCGCGCGCCCGCGCGCTCGTCGCGCAGAAGCGTTCGCTTGAGGCCGAGATGGTCCTCAGGTTCGCGCACCAGTTCGGTAACTTCCCGACGCTGGACTACGAACTCGCCAGCGCGCTCGCCGCCTCCGGGCTTTACGAGCAGGCGGCCGGAGCGCTCGCGCGCGCTTTCAAGCTTAAGGACGGTCAGCTCGAAACCCACCTGGGCGGGCGCGTCCCCGCGCACGCGCCAGACTTTTTAGAACTACTCGCGCCCGAACGCCGCGCGGGCATCTTTCAGCCGACGCCGGCCGACACCGCGGGCAACGCGCGCGTGCTCAAAGGACTGCTCGCCTTCACCGACGCCCTGGGCGCGGCGGGAGGCCCGGCCCCGGACACAACCGCATTGGCCTCCGCGCAGTCGGATTTTCTCTCGGGCGAAGACCCCATGCGCGTCTTCCGCCAACTCTACGTGGCGAATCGCCTGCTCGCGCGCGGCGTCGAACTCGGCACGGTCTTCGAATTGGCGGACGCGGCCGGCTCGGGCGTTGACGCGGGGCTGGACGAGCCCGTGGTGACCGTGGCTGCGATGGCGGACGAGTTGCGCGACGCGCACGTGCGCGCCGTCGCCAATGGCACAATTCTCCCGCTCGGGGTCATCCCGCGTGTGATGCTCGCGAACATCCTGCGCGGCCGGATTGAAGACCTCAAGGGCTGGGCCTTGTTCAACCAGAATAAGGGGCCGGAAGCCTTAGTGCACCTCAAGCGCGCGCTGAGCGTGCTGCCGGAACAGAGCGCCTGGTGGCGCACCACGCAGTGGCACACGGGCGCGGTGCTCGAATCCACGGGCAACCGCGAAGAAGCGCTCGCGGCTTACTTGAAGGCTTACAACCCCGCGGCGCCAAACCCCGTGCAGCGCGCCATCATAGAGGCGCTTTACCGCAGGGTGCGCGGCTCGCTCGAAGGACTGGACGAGAAGATCGGTTCGGCCCCGTCCGTCTCTACGAACGCCGGCGGCCGTGCAGGCACGCCGCCGCCGACAGACGCATTGCCGCAGGAGGAGCCCCAGCCGCCCGCCACGGAACAACCTAAGACAGAAGAGCAGAAGCCCGCGGAAGAGAAACCGCCGGGTCGGTAGTCTTAAAGCAAATTCGGTAAGCCTCAACGCATCCCCGAAGGGGATAAACAAAATAGCCGTGGGTAAGCGCTCGAAGAGCGCGCCACCCACGGTTAAAGGTCAAATAAGAATCCGACCCTGAAGGGGTCGCACCTCAGCGTTGAGGCGCGACCCCTTCAGGGTCGAACTCTTGTTGCTTGTTATTCCGTGGGCGGCGCTCGCGCTCACGCGCTCGCTTGCCCACGGCTATCATGTGCGACCCCTTCGGGGTCTGACCTTTTAGAGCTTACTTTTGCCTTTTACCTTTTACCTTTTGCCTTCCTACGGCGTCGCCTTCTTGCCCTCCGTCACGGGCTGGCCTTCGGCGTCGAAGACTTCGACCGTGCCGTACTTCGCCAGAATCTCGCGGGCCTTCGCGGCGTCGCCGACGGCGACGATTTGCAGGTTCGAGAGGTTGACGTATTTCTGCGCCGCGCGCTGCACGTCGTCCGCCGTGATGTTCGAGACCATCTGCGGGTACGTGTCCCAGTAGTTGCCGGGCAACTCGTAGAGCTTCTGCGTGACGATGTTCTGCAAGAGCGCGTTCGGCTGCTCAAGCGAGAGGGCGAAGCCGCCGACGATGGCGCGCTTGGCGTTCTCAAGCTCGGCCGCCGAGACCTTCTCCTCGCGGATGCGCTTCAGCTCGTACATGAACTCCTTCATCGCGCCCTCGGTCACTTCCGTCCTGACCTCGGAACTGGAGACGACCGTGCCGCGAAACTTCGAGCCGCCGAACTGGCTGTAGGCCCCGTAGGTGTAGCCCTTGTCCTCGCGCAGGTTGAGGAAGAGGCGCGCGGCCGGGCCGCCGCCCAGGATTTGGTTCATCACGAGCACGGCGAAGTAGTCTTCGTTGGTGCGCTCGATGCCGAGGTTGCCGAGTTGCAGCACGGTCTGGACGGAGCCGGGCCGGTCAATCAACTGTATGCGCATCGCGCCCTGCTCCGGCGCGGCCGGAATCGTGGTGCGCGGCACTTCGCCCTTCTGCCAGTCGCCGAAAGCTTTCTCAAGCTTCGGCATCATCTCTTTCAAAGTCACGTCGCCGACGATTGCCAGCATCGCGTTGTTCGGCCGGTAGTGCGTCGCGTGAAAGCGCGCGAGGTCTTCCGAGGTGGTCTTCTTAATCGAGTCCATCGGCGGCACGATAAGCCCCGCGGGGTGCTGGCCGTAGATGGCGCGCTGGAAGCGCTCGGCGGCAAGGAACTGCGGAATCGAGCGCTGGAATTGAAGCTGCTGGGCGAGCCGCGCCTTAAACTTCTCGACCTCCTCCTGCGGAAACTTCGGGTTGCGTATCACGTCCGCGAAGATGGCAAGCGTCCCGTCCAGGTTTTCCACGAGCCCGGCGGAAGTGACGGTGGTGGTGAAGGACGAGATGCCCGCGCCCGCGTTGAGCGTCCCGCCGAGGGTGTCCATCTGCTCGCTGATGTCCTTGCTCTTGCGCGTCGCCGTCCCCTCGCGCAGCAGGGCGGCCGTGAATTGTGCCAGCCCGTGATGGTCCGCCGGGTCAGAGAGCCCGCCGCTCAGGACGACCATCTGCATGGTGAAGGTGGGAACGCGATGATTCTCCAACAGCACGACGCGCAGACCGTTCGAGAGCGTAGCCTCCTGCGCCTTCGGCAAGTTGACTTTCAGAATCTCACGGCTTACAGGAACCTTGCCCTTGATGTCAGCGCCCTTGACGGACTGGCCCGCCGGGCCTGTCTGCTGCTGCGCCGCGAGGGGCGTTGCGGCGAGCAGGCCCGCGGCCAGCGCCGCGAACAGCTTGTTTCTAAACTTTGTAGGATTGCTCATGATTGTCTCCTTTACTCCCCTGCGGCCGGGCCGCCGCCCTGGCTCTTGGGCATGGTGATGACGACGGTGCGGTTCGCCTGCGTCAGGTATTTGGTCGCCGCGCGGCCAACGTCCGCCCTGGTCACGGCGTCAACACGGTCGAGCCGGGTGTTAATCAAATTCGGGTCGTTGTAGTAAACCGTATAGATGCCCATCTGGACGGCGCGCGAGAGCGAACTCTGCATGCCGTTGATGAAGTTGCGCCGCGTGTTGTTCTTCGCCTTCTGCAACTCCCAGTCGGCGACGCCCTCCTTCTTCAGCCGCTCTATCTCTTCGTAGATGGCCGCCTCCACGTCAGCCGGTTTGACGCCCTGCTTGACCGTGGCCGAGATGTAGAGTGCGCCCACGCCGCGCTTCTCGTCCATGAAGCCGCCGACGTTGGTGGCGAGTTGCTTGTCCTTGACGAGCGTCTGGAAGAGGCGCGAGCTTTGGCCGCTCTGGAGCGAGGCGGACAAAACTTGCAGCGCGTAGAACTCGGGCGTGTTGCCGGGCGCGGCCTTGAATGCTATGTCCACCTGCGGGAGCCGCGCCAGTGCGTCGTCCACGTTCGCGCGCCGCTCGGCCTTCTGCTCAGGCTCCGTCATGTCAACGGCGGGCGGGTTAGGCTGGCTCGGGATTGACTCGAAATTCTGTTTGATCTTCTGAAGCGCCTCCTCCGTCTTGAAGTCGCCGACGAGCGTCAGCACGGCGTTGTTCGGCGCGTAGTACATCTTGAAGAAAGAGGCCACGTCCTCGACCGTGGCGGCCGAGAGGTCTTCCATCGAGCCGATGGTCGTGTGCTTATAGGCGAAGTTGTCGTAGAGCGTTTCCTGCAAGACTTCCTCGCTCTTGCCGTAGGGCTGGTTATCCACGCCCTGGCGGCGCTCCTCCTGCACGGCTTTGCGCTGGTTGTCCAGATTCTCTTTGGAAATGACGAGGCTCTTCATGCGGTCGGCTTCGAGGAAGAGCGCCATGTCTAACTGGTTGGCGGGCAGCGCCTCGTAGTAGTTGGTGCGGTCCTCGTTGGTCGAGCCGTTCATGTCCCCGCCGTTGTTGAAGACGAGGTAGAAGTGCTCGCCCGTGCCGACGTTCTCAGAGCCCTTGAACATCATGTGCTCGAAGAGGTGCGCAAACCCCGTGCGCCCCTTGCGCTCGTCGCGCGAGCCGACGTTGTAGGTGATGGCGAGCGCGATGACGGGGGCCGAGTGGTCTTCGACCGTGATGACGCGCAGGCCGTTCTTCAGTTTCGTCTCCTTGTAGGCGACGAGGACGCCCGCGCGCGGCCCAGGCACCGCCAGGGCGGTCGCCTGCGCGACGAGCGCGCACGCCAGCAGGAGGCCGATTAATAACCGCTGCTTTGATCTCATAAAAAAATAGCTCCTTTTCGAGTAATGGCGGAAACGCCAACGCCGGCGAACGTGTCTGCCTGCCGGGGCACGTCTCGACAAATTAAAGGGGAATTTTGCTCGGCCCCGGCGGAAGCGGGCCTTCGGAACAGCCAACCGCCGGGCCACCTGCGACATCAAAAACCCGACCGCACAGGAAGATAGATAATCCTTCTCGCTCGGTCTCGCGCTCCGTTTACTAACTTTACCAGGCGGCGATTGGGTTTTCGGGATGATTTCGGAGGACGAGAGTCCTTGCCCCTCAAATTCTCTCGCCAGCCGGCGAACGGCGTGTATAATTAACGTAATTCAACGAAAATTTGTTTCTACGGACTTCAGGTTATGACGAAAATTCTCTTCCGCGCCTACGCGCTCACGACACTCTCACTGCTCTGCGTGCTCTCGGCCCCGACGGCCGAGGCGCAGCAGGCGCCGGGCCGCGCCCGCTTCGACGTGACCAATTACCGCATCGAGGCGCAGTTGATTCCTGACCAGCACACCCTGCGCGCCGCCGCCGACGTGACCTTCACGCCTCTGGACGCCACGCGCTCCGTTATTTTTGAGCTCAACGGCTCGCTCAAGGTCGAAGCCGTCGAGATGGGTGGCAAGGCCGTGACCTACGTGCAGGACGCGGCGGGCGCGGACGCCTCCATCGGCCCAAACGTCCGCATAGACCTGGGCCAGGTCGTCCCCGCGGGTCAGCCCGTGACCTTGCGTTTCCGCTGGTCCGGCGGCCTACAGTCGCCCGAGGGCGGTCCCCTGGCGACCAAGCGGCTGGCCTACGTCGGCACGGAAGGCTCCTATTTGATGTACGCGGCCCGCTGGTTTCCTTTCCACGACTACGCCGCCGACCGCGCGACATCGGACATCACGATTATTGTGCCAACCGGCCTTCACGTCGCGGGGACCTCGGACGAGGCGGTCGTGCCCGCCGTGAGCAAGGACGGCAACACGCGCTACCGCTTCGTGCACAAGCAGCAGGTGCTGCCCGGCAATTTCGTCGCCGGCCAGTACATCACGAAGGCGCTGAAGTTCGGCAACTACGACATACAGTTTTACGCGAAAGTGGGGAGCGAGAGCCGCATCGAGCGTTACGCCGAGTTGATGGGCTCGGCCCTCAAGTTCTACACAGAGGAGTACGGGCGGCCGTCCTTCGGCACGCGCCTCGTCGTCGCGCAGATTGACGACGAGAGCATGGACACCTACACCGGCCTCGGCATGGTCTTTCTCTCCGCGAAACTCTTCGACCCGTCGCGCCCCGTGCCCGAAGAGAGGTTGCAGCGCGAGGTTGCCTTCCAGTGGTGGGGGCAGACCGTTGGGCTCAAGTCTTTCGACGACGCATGGATTTCACAGGGGTTGGCCGAGTGGAGCGCCTTCGCTTTGCGGGAGTCAACTCTGACGGGCGGCGCGCTCGACAACGCACAGCGCGACATGCAGGAGCGCGCACTGACCTTCGAGCAGACGGCCTCGATTGCGCGCGCGCCCTCGGCCTTGGACGACCAGTCGGCCGCCTACCAGTCCATCGTCTTCTACAAGGGCGCGATGGTCTTCCGCATGCTGCGCGAGGGTTTGGGCAAAGAGAAGTTCAAGGACTTACTGCGCGACTTCCTCGTCCAGTACCGGGACAAGAGCGCCTCGATTGACGATTTTGAGAGGCTGACGACGAAGCACGCCGGACAGAACATGCGCTACTTCTTCGCGCAGTGGGTCGAAGGGACGGGCGTGCCGGAGTTCACCTACGACTATCAGATCATACGCACGCGCTCGGGCAAGTTCCGCACGCGCGGGACCATCAAGCAGAACATAGAGAGTCTGAAGATGCCGCTTGAGTTGATGCTCCGCTCCGAGGGCGGCGACAACCCCACGATCACACTCAACATGGAGCAGAAGAGCGAGGACTTCGACTTCGAGTCGGCGGGCCAGCCCGTCGAGGTGGTCGTTGATCCGAACAACCGCATCCTACGCATGTCGGACGACCTGAGGGTTGCGGTCGTCGCGCGCCGCGGCATAGAGCAGTTCCGTGAGGGCCAGTACGCCGAAGCACAGCAGCAACTGGAAGCCGCGCTCAAGCTCGACCGCTCGAACTCGTGGGTCTACTACAACCTCGGCCTGCTCTACCTTGAGCAGCGCAACTGGCAACTCGCTTTGGACGCCTTCGACTCGGCCCTGAACGGCAACCTCAAGCCCAACTGGATAGAAGCCTGGGCGCGCATCAAACGCGGCAACGCCTACGACGCCCGCGGCATGCGCGCGCAGGCCGTCAACGAGTACAACAAGGCCGTCCAGACCGGCATCAACTACGACGGCGCGCAGGCGGCGGCCAAGAAGTTCATAGCCACCCCCTACAACCCGCGCGACCCGCAAATGCAGGAAACCACTCTGCGGGGACCGGAGTAAAAGGCAAAAGTGAAGACCCTGAAAGGGTCACACAAGATAGCCGGGGGCAAGCGAGTGTGCGTCAGCACACGAGCGCCGCCCCCGGTATCAAACGAGAAATGATTTCGACCCTGAAAGGGTCGCACCTCGACGTTGAATGTGCGACCCCTTCAGGGTCGAAATGTTTTTCTCATTCTACCGGGGGCGGCGCAAACATTCGTTTGCTTGCTCCCGGCTATTATGTGCGACCCCTTCGGGGTCTTCCCTTTTGCCTTTTACCTTTTACCTTTCAGTGCTCGCGCGTCGCGCCCTGCGGCAGTTCGCCCTGGTAAAGCTCCGCGCCGGAGGCGACGAACTCGGCGGCCTTCTCTTTCATCCCCTCGCGCAGCGCCGCCTCTTCGTCCAACTCTTTCTGGGCGGCGTACTCGCGCACGTCCTGCGTGATCTTCATGGAGCAGAAGTGCGGGCCGCACATGGAGCAGAAGTGGGCGAGCTTCGCGCCCTCCTGCGGCAGCGTCTCGTCGTGATACTCGCGCGCGACTTCGGGGTCGAGCGCGAGGTTGAATTGATCCTCCCAGCGAAACTCGAAGCGCGCCTTGGAGAGCGCGTTGTCGTGAAGCTGCGCGCCCGGATGACCTTTGGCTAAGTCCGCGGCGTGCGCCGCGAGCTTGTAGGTGATGACGCCGTCTTTAACGTCCTTCTTGTTCGGCAACCCCAGGTGCTCCTTCGGCGTGACGTAGCAGAGCATGGCCGTGCCGAACCAGCCGATCATCGCCGCGCCGATGGCCGACGTGATGTGGTCGTAGCCGGGCGCGATGTCCGTCACGAGCGGGCCGAGCGTGTAGAACGGAGCTTCGCCGCAGACTTCGAGCTGCCGGTCAACGTTCTCCTTGACGAGATGCATGGGGACGTGGCCCGGCCCCTCGATCATCACCTGGCAATCGTACTCCCACGCAATCTTTGTCAACTCGCCGAGCGTTTCGAGTTCGGCGAACTGTGCCTCGTCGTTGGCGTCGGCAATCGAGCCGGGCCTGAGCCCGTCGCCCAGAGAGAACGACACGTCGTAGGCCGCCATGATCTCGCAGATGTCGCGGAAGCGCGTGTAAAGAAAACTCTCTTCGTGGTGCGCCAGGCACCACTTCGCCATGATGGAGCCGCCGCGCGAGACGATGCCGGTCGTGCGCTTTGCGGTCAGCGGGATGTAGGGCAGTCGCACGCCCGCGTGAATCGTGAAGTAGTCCACGCCCTGCTCGGCCTGCTCTAAGAGCGTGTCGCGGTAAATCTCCCACGTCAATTCCTCGGCCTTGCCCCCGACTTTTTCGAGCGCCTGGTAAATTGGCACAGTCCCGATTGGCACAGGCGAGTTCCTGAGAATCCACTCGCGCGTGGCGTGTATGTTCTTGCCCGTGGACAAGTCCATGACCGTGTCCGCGCCCCAGCGCGTCGCCCAGCGCATCTTCTCGACCTCCTCCTCGATGGAGGAGGCGACAGCAGAGTTGCCGATGTTGGCGTTGATCTTGACGAGGAAGTTGCGGCCGATGATCATCGGCTCTGATTCAGGGTGGTTGACGTTTGAAGGGATAATCGCGCGCCCGCGCGCCACTTCGTCGCGCACAAATTCGGGCGTCACGAACTTCGGTATTGAAGCGCCGAAGCTCCGGCCCGCGTGCTGGTGGAGCAGGGAATCGCGTTCATTGTTGCCGAGCGTGTCGAGCGCGGCCTCGCGCCCCAAATTCTCGCGGATAGCGATGAACTCCATCTCGGGCGTGATGATTCCGCGCCGGGCGTAGTGCATCTGCGTCACGCGCCTCCCGCTCCTTGCGCGCAGGGGTTGGCGGCGCAGCCCCGGAAACTCTTCGAGCCGCCCCTTCTCACGCCCGCGCGCGTATTCCTCGGCCCCGGCCGTCAAATAGCCGTTGTCTTCCGGCTTGACGACGCGCCCCTCGTACTCCTCCACATCGTCGCGCCCGACGATCCACTCGCGGCGCAAAGGCGGCCAGCCCGTCGCGCACGTCGCAGCGCACTTCGGGGTCGCCCCACGGCCCGCTCGTGTCGTAAACACGCACGGGTGGATTCTCTTCCACGCGCCCGTCAAAGGTCTTCGTCGCGTTCTGCGTGACCTCGCGGAAGGCCACGCGCACCGAGGGCAAGCGCCGGCCCTCGACGTAAACCTTGCGCGAGTTTGGGAGACTCACTTCGTCGCTCCGCTTCTCGTTCGCTGTGCTCATTACTCACCAAAACTTTCTGGCCCATTCAGGCGGCCCGAAAAAGAAAGACCGTTCCACACACAATGAAGGGACGGAACGGTCTCTCTCATGTTTCTCCCTTCGGCGGTACTAACCGCATCAGGTTCAAGGGGTCTCACGCGCTCGTGACTCTCAGCCGGGACTCTTCATCCGGGCTCCCCCGAAAACTTTTCGTCTTGAAAATGAAGTCTACTACAAACTGCGCGGCCGGACATAACGAAGGGATGAGGGATGAGGGATGAGGGATGAAAAGGGTTGAGTGAGTGATTCAATAGTGCGTCGGCTCAATCTGCTTTTTATTCATCCCTCATCCCTGCTTTTCAGTTTCTCCAAAAACTTCTGGCGGAACTTGGCGACCTTGGGCGCGACGACCGCGCGGCAGTAGGGTTGCGCGGCGTTCTGCGCGAAATACTCCTGGTGATAATCCTCAGCCACGTAGAACTCTTCCACGGGGACGACCTCCGTCACAATCGGCGCGTCCCAAATCTGCTCCGCGTTCAACTCGGCAATCGTCTGTTCGGCCGTCTCCTTCTGCGCAGGCGAGTGATAGAAGATGGCCGAGCGATACTGCGTGCCCACGTCCGCGCCCTGCCGGTTCAAGGTCGTGGGGTCGTGGATGGTGAAGAAGACTTCCAGCAACTCGCGGAAAGAGACGACCTGCGGGTCGAACGTCACGCGCACGACCTCCGCGTGCCCCGTCGTCCCTGAGCAGACTTGCCTGTAAGTCGGATTTGGCACATTGCCCCCGGCGTAGCCCGACTCCACCGACTCAACCCCGCGCAAGTCGTCGAACACTGCTTCCAGACACCAGAAACAACCGCCCGCCAGCGTCGCCACTTCCTTCTGACTTGTCTCCATGAAAACGTCGCTCCTCCAAACTCTCTTAGAAAATTTTCTACCCGCCGATAAAACTCATCGTCCGCGCGGGCTGCATGAAGTCAGGGTCGTTAATGTAGTGGCGCGGCTCTTTCTTCATCACGACCGATTCGATGTAGTCGGTGACTTCGTCGCGGGAAGCATTGCTGCGGATAACGTCGCGCAGGCTGTGTTCGACCGTGGAGAAGAGGCACGTCCTGATCTGGCCGTCGGCGGTGAGGCGTATGCGCGAGCAGGCGCCGCAGAAAGGTTCCGTGACGGGCGCGATGATGCCTATCTCGCCGGGTGCGCCGTCCGCGAAGCGGTAGCGCGCGGAGGTCTCGGAGCCGCGCTCGATCTTCAACGGCACGAGGGGAAAACGTTCTTCGATACGCTCACGCATCTCGCGCCCCGGCACCACGTCGGCGCGCGACCAATCGTGGCCCGAGTCCAGCGGCATGAACTCTATGAAGCGCATGCTTATGTCGTGCTCGCGGGCGAACGCCGCGAAGTCCGCGACCTCCGTGTCGTTGTGGCCGCGCACGATGACGGCGTTGACTTTGATCGGCGTGAGGCCCGCACTCCGAGCCGCCTCCATGCCTTCGAGCACGCGGTCGAGCACGTCCACGCCCGTCATACGGCGGAACACGTCGCGCTTCAGGCTGTCCAGGCTGATGGTGATGCGGTCGAGTCCCGCCTCTTTCAGAGCCGCCGCGCGGCCCGGCAGAAAGTAGCCGTTGGTCGTCAACGCCAGGTCATGAAGGCGCGGCTTGAGAACGGAGAGCTTGCGGATGATGGTCTCTATGTCGCGGCGCATCATCGGCTCGCCGCCCGTCAGCCGGATTTTCTCGATGCCGAGCGCGACGAAGATTTCCGAGGCGTACTCGATCTCCTCGTAAGTGAGCATCTCGGATTTCGGCGCTACGGGCGGCTCGCCGTGCGGCAGGCAGTAGAAGCAGCGGAAATTGCAGCGGTCCGTCAGCGACACGCGCAAATCGCGTATCCGCCGGCCGTAGGAATCTTTGAGCAAAGCAGTCACTTCTCTTCTTTCACAGACGCGAGGCTCCAGGGATTATTGTCCGACTTCAATCATACAGCCGCTTCAACGAGCACTCCAAGCCGTCGCAGGGGAAACACTCGACGCGTCCTTTGCGTCTTTGCGCCTTTGCGTGAGGAATAAGTCTCACGCAAAGGCGCAGAAGACGCAAAGAGGTTGAGCCATTCAGCTTTTAAGGGCCGCCAGGGCTGCGTCTTCGGCGGCGTACTCGGTTTCCAGCGAGCTTGTCTCTGCGGGCGGGTTTGCTCGCTCCCATTGTATCGTCCGCCGCAAGGCTTCTTCGCGCGGGACGCGCTCTTCGTAGCCGAGTTCGGCGCGAATCCGGCGCGTGTCCGTGTCGAGGTGGTGAGCGTAATCCACAGGCGAGGTCATGTGCGCGGGCAATGCATCTTTCGGCACGGTGACGACTTCACCGTCCCACTCGGCGGCGCGGCCGACGGCGTGAACCCACTGGCTTTCGGCGAGGGCTTCCGTTTCGCCGACGTTGTAGACGCGGCGCGCGGCGTTCTCGTTCGTCACGGCGAGCACGATGGCGTCCGCGACGTTCTCGACGTACCCGCGCGACCAGCGCCAGCGCGCCTGCCCTTCACCGAGTATTATGACAGGTCTCTTGTCGTCCATCCTTTTCACGTAGTCGAACAGCCTGTGCTGCGTGTCGCCTGGGCCATAAACCGCGGGGAGCCTGAGGACGGTGCCGGGCAGTTCAGACTCATTCATCACGACGCGTTCGACCAGTATCTTCTCGTAGTGATATTTGAAATCGTCCGGCCCCGCTGCTTGCGCGCGGTACGGGTAAAGACTCTCACGTAGCGGCGCGTCTTCCGCGAGAGGGAGCGCGGCGGGCTCTCCCGTCTCCAAACGCCGTAGGCGGCCGTAAGCGCCGTAGACATCTGCGCTGCTGAGGACGACGGCGCGGCGCGCGATATCTTTGAAGACGCGGACGAGGGCGCGCGCGTCGTCTTCGGTATAGGCGATCATGTCGAGTACCACGTCCGGCGCTGCCGTCTTGAATGCGGCGGCGAAAGAGGCCAACTCGCGGCGGTCGCCGTAAATCTCGTTGACGCCGCCGGGCAGTTCGGCTTGCGTCTCGCCTCGATGAAAGACTGTCACGTCGTGGCCCAGTTTCGCCAGACGCCGCACGACCCACGGGCCTATGAAGCGCGTGCCGCCGATGATGAGAATCCGCATAACAGGTTTTCCTTCTCAGGAGGCCACGGGCTCGCCGGCAACGTCCTCTTCATCTTCACTCGCGGCCGCGAGCAGCGCGCGTGCGTTGCGTTGCAGGCCCGTCAGCTTGGCGCGCTTGATGGCGCTCTTACGAAAACGCTCCGCGTAAGCTTCGGGCGTCAGTTCGAGAATGTCCGAGAGGGGCGCGTTGACCGAGCCCTCGCGCGGCTCGAAGCGCGGCTCGGCGGACGGCTGCTCGAAGCGGTTCCAGGGACACACGTCCTGGCAGATGTCGCAGCCGTAGAGCCAGCCGTCAAGGTTGCGCGCCACGTCCTCTGGAATCCGCTCGTCCCGCAGCTCAATCGTCGCGTAAGAGATGCACTTCGTGGAGTCAACGACGTAGGCTTCGGTGATGGCGTCGGTCGGGCACGCGTCTATGCAGAGCGTGCAACTGCCGCAGTGGTCTTCCGCAGGCCCCGCGTCGTATTCCAACTCAAGGTTGAGAAGCAACTCGCCCAGGAAAACCCACGAGCCGTACTCGCGCGTGATGAGGTTCGTGTGTTTGCCTATCCAGCCGAGCCCTGCGCGCGCGGCCCACGCCTTGTCCATCATGGGCTGAATGTCAACGCAGACCTTGCCCACGGCCTCCGGCCACTCGCCTTTGACCCAGGCGAGCAGTTGCTTCAGCTTGTCGCCGACCACGTCGTGATAATCGTCGCCCCAACTGTAGCGCGAGACTTTGCCGGTCGCCGCATCCTGAGCGTGGCGGTGCGGCGTGTAGTAGTTGAGGGCGACGACGACGACCGAGCGCGCCTCGGGCAGCAGTGCGCGCGGGTCCGTGCGCTTTTCTGGATCGCGCGCCATCCAACGCATCTCGCCCTGGAAGCCGCGCCCGAGCCATTCTTCTAATCGTTCGCGCTCGCGCGTGAGCGGGTCCGCGCGGACGATGCCCACCTTGTCGAAACCCAGGCAGCGAGCGTGTTCCCTGATTCGTCGCGAGAGAATTGAAGCCTGTGAGAACTGCTTTTCCACGTCTCTGATTTTACCTTTTTGCCCGCGGCCTTGCTAAGCCGACTCCAACTCGTTAAGCTCCCACTGAGCAAACTCTCCCAATACGTTCGTGTGCGGGCTCACCTGTTCGGGCAGGGAGTTTTCTGCGCGCGAATGCGTCGGACGAAAACCGGGGGCAGAGGAAGTTTTGGACGGGTCGAAGCGAACAAGTGGCGAGCAATCAATCAGGCGCAAGGCCGGGCGCGTACTCTTCATAGGGCTGCCGGGCGCGCGGCTGACCCCGCGCACGCGCGCACTGCTGGGCGAGGTGCAGCCGGGCGGCGTCGTCCTCTTCGGGCGCAACGTGGAGTCGCCCGAGCAGGTCGCGCTTTTGAATGCGCAGATACGCGACGCCGTAGACCACCCGGTCCTGATAGGCGTTGACCAGGAGGGCGGGCTCGTTGACCGCTTCCGCGCGATCTGCGAGCCGATGCCTTCGGCGAAGGCCGTGCGCGACGCCGGCTCCTCCGATCTGGCACAAAAATTCGGAGAGCTTTCGGCGCGCGCCCTGCGGCTCATGGGCTTTAATATCAACTTCGCGCCCGTGCTCGATCTCTCCGGCGACAACCGCGACAACGGACTGCGCGGCCGCACCTTCGGCAAGTCCCCGGCGGAAGTCTCGCGCTTGGCGGGCGCGTACCTGGACGGTTTGCAAAATGGGCGCGTCGTCGGCTGCGGCAAACATTTTCCGGGGCTCGGCGGCTCGGACATAGATTCGCACCGGCGCCTTCCCGTTGTGAAACACTCCTGGGAGGAAATCCTTGAGCGCGACCTGGTCCCCTTCATGGATTTGATGTTCCACCGCCCGGGCGAGCACCTGCACTCACTGATGGTGAGCCACGGGGCGTTTCCCGAAGTCTCGGAGTTTCTACAGGCGTGGTTCCGTCGGACGGGCGAGCTGCCCGCGCTCGAAAGTTTTCACCAGTTGCCCGCGACCATCAGCGGCAACGTGGTGATGCGGCTCCTGCGGATGGTGCTCAAGTTCGACGGGCTGGTCATCACGGACGACATGGAGATGGGCGCGGTCGTGCAGTCGCTCTCGGTCGTGGAGGCGGCTCTGCGCGCAGTCGAGGCGGGCTCGGACATGATTCTCATCTGCGAACAGGAAGCCAACTTCGTCGCCGCGCGCGACCGCGTCGTCGAAGCGGTCGAGAAAGGGAAGCTGCCCGTGGAGGCGCTCGACCGCGCGTCCGCGAGGATGGACCGCGTGCTGAAGCTGGCGGACGAGCCGGAGCAGTTCGACCAGGACGAGTTCGACGCCGTCTCGCGCGACATAGCCGAACTCAAGCGCGCTCTGAAGGCCGCGGAGCTGACGGGCGAATACGCCCCGCCCTTCGGCACGCCCGAAGGCGGCGAGCGCCGCTCGTCCAATTTCTAAAGACAGCGATAAGAAAAATATCACTCAACCCTTTGCGCCTTACGTCTTGTCTTTGCGCCTTTGCGAGAAACAAAGCTTTCACGCAAAGACGCAAAGTTAAAACTTAAGGCGCAAAGGGTTGAGTCTGGGAGCAGACGCGCTAAGGCCCGCCGCCTTCCCCATATGCGATACGGTGCGCGCCTTTTCGCACGATATGGGTTGCGACCGTTACCCCATCTCGGACACGGGCCGGCGGGAGGCGTCCGCTTTCCCCGCTCTTTCACTTTTTTCAAACCTCGTCCCTCGCTCGCGACTTCCGGCACGGAGGTTGCCGAGGCCGTTGGCAGAAAACGCTCTCCAAATGTCAGTGTCCCCGGAAGAAGCGTTTGACCAAAGGCCGACCGAATGGCTAACACACTTAAAAAAGCTGCGAAGCGCGGTCGCCGCCACGAAAGAAATCTTGCGAGGAGATAAACGAAATGGCTAACCGACCGAGACTCATTCCGACCCTGATCGCCGCCGCTTTGATGGCCGTCTTTCTGCCCCTGATTGCGTCGGCGCAAGGGAGCTACGACCCCTACGGCCGCAACCGCGATAGGGATTACCGCCGCGACAGGGATTACGACAACGGCCGCTATGGCGGTTACGGCAATCGCAACCTGCGCGACGTGGCCCGCCGCCTCGACGACCGCAGCGGCGATTTCCAGCGCCACCTCGACAGCGCGCTCGACCGCAGCCGCTACGACGACACGCGCCGCGAAGACAACATCAACGAGATGGCTCGCCAGTTCCGCAACGCCGCGAGCCGCTTCCGTGACCGCGTTGACGACCGCGACGGCGGCTCGAATGAGGCGCGCAACCTCTTGCAGGCCGGCTCGCGCATAGACAACCTGATGGCGCGGCTGCGCGTGGACGGACGCACGCAGTCCGACTGGTCGCAGATTCGCCAGGACCTGCGCACAGTCGCGAGCGCCTACGGCATAGGCTATAACGGCGGCTATGGTGGTTACGGCAACGGCGGTTACGGTCGCGACGACGACTACGGCCGCAACCGCAACGACGACCGCTATCGCCGCCGCCGCAACACCAACAACGATTGGTGGAGGCGCTTGCCCTTACCGTAACTATTGAACTCACGGCGCGCGGCAGCAACAGTTCGGGCCTCGCGTTATTGGAGGATGAAAGCCTCTGCACACTTTGAAAGGTGTGCAGGGGCTTTCGCCTTTTCCGCGTCTTGGTGCCAAAATAAAGGGCATGGCAGGCACGCTCTATCTGGTGGCGACGCCCATCGGAAACCTCGAAGACATCACGCACAGGGCCGTGCGCGTGCTCTCGGAGGTTGACATAGTGGCCTGCGAAGACACGCGCCACACGCGCGTGCTGCTCAACCACTACCAGATCAAGACGAAGACCATCAGTTACCACGAGCATAACGAGCGCGAGCGCGCAGAGTATCTGGGCGAGATGCTGGAGGCGGGCCGCAGCGTGGCCGTCGTCTCCGACGCGGGCACACCGGGCATCTCGGACCCTGGCTTTCGCCTTGTCAACGACGCAGTCCGCCGCGGGGCGCGCGTCGTTCCCATTCCTGGCCCAGCGGCCTTCGTCTCCGCGCTCGTCGCCTCGGGGCTGCCGACCGACGAGTTCTTCTTCGGCGGCTTTCTGCCCGCGCGCTCCAACGAGCGACGCGCGCGTCTGACGGCGGTGCGCTCGCTCGATTCGACCTTAGTCTTCTATGAAACTCCGCACCGCATCGGTCAGGCACTCGCGGACGCGCGCGAAATCCTGGGCGAGCGCGAGGCCGTGGTCGCGCGCGAGTTGACCAAGCTGCACGAAGAGATCGCGCGCGGGCGGTTGTCCGATCTGGCCGAGCGCTTCGGCCGCGAGGGCGCTGCGCGCGGCGAGATAGTGCTCGTGATAGACCGTGAGGCGGTCGAGGAAGAAGGCGCGGCGGAAGACTCCGAAGCCGACATCGCCGGGCGCGTCGCCGCGCTCGAAGCGGAGGGCCTGGACAACCGCGCCGCCCTCAAAAGGGTCGCACGCGAACTCGGCCTCAGCCGCTCCGAGGCATACCGCCGATTGGTGCAAGCGAAGAAGTGATAAGTGATGAGTGATAAGTGATAAGAAAAAGCTTTTCACTCATCACTTATCACTCATCACTTATCACTGCTCTTATGTTTTCTGAAGGCTCACAATGCTCCGGGTGTGGGGCGAGGGTCGCGCCGGGCGTTAAGTTCTGCGAGGCGTGCGGGGCTGTGTTTGCAGGGACGCCCGCGGGGGAGATTCTGAGCGTCGGCTACCTGCTGTCGGAATTGGCCCGGTGGGAGGAGCAGGGAATTGTCAGCCCGGAGCAGGCGAATGATCTGCGCTCGGCTTACGAGCGTAGGCGCGAGGAGCTGCGCGAGCAACTGGCCCAGAACGGCCGTGGAACGAAGCCGTCCGCGCCGCCGGAAGAGAACGCTTCCGCGTGGCAATCTCAACCACCGCCGCCTCCGCCACCTCCCGGCACGAATTATGACGCAGGTCAGTTCGCACAGGACCCGCGAGTGTACTCGCGGCCGCCCGTGGCCCCGCTTCCACACGACTCCCCGCGCCCCGAGCGCCGCAGCCCGCGTCGCCCGCTCCTGGAAACGCTCGCGGACCCACAGACCATACGCCTGCTGCTCTACACGGGCGCGGCGACGCTCGTCGTCGGCGTCGTCATCTGGCTGCGCGACGTGCTCTACCTCAAGCTGCAAGAGCCGATTGTGCAGGCGACGCTGCTGGCCGTCGGCACAATCGGCGTGACGGTCGCGGGCTGGCTCACCATCCTGCGCACGCGGCTGCGGTTCACGGGCCGCGCGCTGACGCTGACGGGCTCGCTTCTGGTCCCCGTCAACTTCTGGTTCCTGGTGCGCTCCGGCCTGGTCCGCGACAACGGGCGCGCGTGGCTGGTCTGCGCGCTCTGCACACTGCTTTACGCGCACACGGCCGCGCTCCTGCGCGAAAGGCTCTACGCCTATCTGGCAAGCGTTTCGGCAATCGCCACCGCCTGGACGCTCATCTACCGCGTCGAGCGCGAAGCCTTCGGCCTCTACGCGCTCTCCCTGATGGCGCTCTCGCTCATCTTCCTTCACATCTCACGCCTGTTCCCCCTCAGTGAAAACGACGGACAACAAGCGACAGATAAAGGACGACTCGCGAAGGACGATTCACATTCCGCCCGCATTCATCCGCAATCCGCATTCGCTTACGAGTTGTGGGGGCCGCCGCTCGTGCAGGTCGCGCTCGTGGGCGCGGCGCTCAGTCTGCTCTTTTACATGCCGCTGCGGCTGGGTTCGTCGCCGTCACTCGCGGACGGGATTTTCCGCCTGCGCTCCGGCGAATACGATTCGGGCATAGCGATGCTCCTGTCCGCGCTGGCCGCTTACGCAGCGTGGTTCACGGGCCGCCACGTTTACTCAGACAGACGCGTGCTGCTCTACACGACGAGCGCGCTCCTGCTCTTCTGGACTGAATTTCTGGCAACGGACGCTCTAGGGCTTTCGGCATCCGTTCAGCTTCTGCTGCTCGCAGTTGCGTCCACGGCCGCAGCCCTCGCGGCAAGATTGGCACACACGAAAGCGCTCGCGCTCGCGCTCCACCGCGCGAGCCTGTTGGTGTGTTTCGCGCTCAGCGTCTGCGCTTTCGCCGCCCTCGGAGCCTCGCAGGAATTTACGCTCACGCACAGCGCCGCCCTGGCCTTCCTCGCCGCGACATACGCAGCTTCGAGCGCGCCCCGTTTCTTCGAGGAGCAATCTGCCCCCGCCGTGTTTGCCTACGCCTCCGCCGTCTTCGCCTCCGTGGCGTTTTGGGTCGCGCTCGTCAGTCTCAACCTGCGCTCCGAGACTCTCTTCTACGCGGCCTGCACGCTCTGGCCTTTCGCGCTCTACCTCGTCGCCGCGGCCACCGAACGCCTGCGGCGCGAGGCACAACTCACAACGCCCTTCGCACGCGTCGCCGACGCGGAGTTTATTCTGCTCCTTCTGTTCGCGTCGCTCGTCGCGTTCATGTTGAATGACACTCAGCGCCTGCCGTTCGCGCAGATGGAGAACTTGCGCGGCGCGATGTTCGCGGCGCTTGCGGGTTCTGTGGTCTACGGAGCGGTGCGACTGCGGCGCGACCGCTCGGTCTTCGGGGCGGCGCTCATGAGCATAGCCATACTCGTGCTGACCGCCGCGGCCGGGGACGCTTTGAAAGCTATGGGCGCGCTGCCTGCCGCGTGGCCCGTGGCGACCGCCGTCATCATCGCGGCCTTCCTGCTGCGCGAGGCCGCTGCCAGGTTATTGCGGTCGGACGATAAGACGACGCCCGCGAGCGAGAATGTGCGGAGCTTCATCGCCGGACTTTCACGCGCCGCCGTGATTCGTCTCGTGGCGGACTGCGCAGCGCTCGCGTGCGCCGCGCTGTGGCTCGCCATCCTCTGCTCCAATCTCGAAGCGGGCGAGACGAGCCCGCCGGCCGTACTCTTTCTGGCCCTGCTCTACTGGAGCGAGCGCGCCGCGCGCACACGCCGCAGTGCGCCCGTCTACCTCTCGGCCGCGCACGCGGGCGCGCTGTGCCTCGCCGTGCTCGCGGCTTTGCGCGTGGATGTCGAGTGGTTCGCGCTGGCGTCCCTGCTGGCGCTCTTCCCAATCTTCTTCGCGGCTGGGAGGCGTGCGCTCGCGCGCAACACAGACTGGCTGGCACGGCCTCTGGCGGACGCGGCTGGCGCGACCATGATGCTCGTCGCGGTTGCCACCGTGGCGCAAGCGGCCGCACACCTGCGCGTGGGAGAGCCTCGCCTGCTCGCGCCCGCCGCGACGTTCGGCGCAATCTCGCTGCTCTCCTTCGGCGCGAGCCTCTGGTCCGCGAGTCACGAGCGCGTGAGATACTTCCGCGCCGGGCTCTTCATGCTCGTCGCATCTTTCACCCTCGCGTGCCTGCGCGCGGGCTTCGACCCGAGCGAGAACGTCGAGCTTTACACGACGCCGACGGCCGTCCTGCTGCTCGCGGTGGCTTACCTGACGGCGCGGCGTGACTGGGACGAGTACGCGGCCGACACGACTTTATTACTGTGGCTCGGGAGTCTTCTGCTCGCGGGGCCGCTGCTCGTGCGCGCGTTCGAGTATCGCGTGCTGCTTGGCGTACCCGCGCCCTGGCGCGACCTCGGC
Source organism: uncultured Acidobacteriota bacterium (assembly GCA_963711585.1). Lineage (GTDB taxonomy): Bacteria > Acidobacteriota > Blastocatellia > Pyrinomonadales > Pyrinomonadaceae > QHXM01. The sequence continues at coordinate 98,298 of CAVQEU010000011.1, forward strand.
GTGCTCTTCGCCGCGCTCGCACTACTCCTCTTCGGCGTCGTGGGCCGCCTGCGCGCGCCCGTACTCGTCGGGGCCACCGCCCTCGTGCTCGAACTCGCGGCGCTCGCCGTGACGAGCGTCCCGTGGCTACAGATACGTTTGTGGGCTTACATGATTCCGGTCGGCGTCTTGATGATACTTACCTGGGGCCTGCTCGAATTCCGACGCGAACAACTCCTGCGCCTCCGCCAGCGCCTCAACGAACGCCGCGAAATCATGCGCGAACGCTTCGGCGAATGGCGGTAAGGCAAAAGAAAAAAGTAAGACCCTGAAAGGGTCGCACATGATAGCCGGGGGCAAGCAAACGAGAGTTTGCGCCGCCCCCGGAAGAAGACGCAACAAGATTTCGACCCTGAAAGGGTCGCACCTTCAACGTTGAAGGTGCGACCCTTTCAGGGTCGGAAATATTTTCTCATCTATCCGGGGGCGGCGCGTCGTGCTTTGCACTCGCTTGCCCCCGGCTATCATGTGCGACCCCTCCGGGGTCTTTACTTTTCCTTTTCCTTTTACCTTTTGCCTTCTTAGTTATCTCCCGTCACGTCTTTCGGCAGTGGCTTGTCAACGACGGGGCGGGTCGGGCGTTCGGCGAGTTCCCAGAGGGTGACGAAGACCGTGCGCGTGACCTTCTCCATCTTCTGGTAGTCAATCTTGTCGGGGTGGTCGCCGGGGCGGTGATAGTCCTCGTGCTCGCCGTCGAAGTAGAAGATGATCGGGATGCCGTTCTTGGCGTAGTTGAAATGGTCCGAGCGGTAGAAGAACTGGTTCGGGTCTTTGGGATCGTCGTAGAGGTAGTTCAACTTCAGGTTCAGGTATGCGTGGTTCGTGTTCTCGCTCAACTCGCCCAACTGCGTGCTCATCATCTTCGAGCCGATGACGTAGATTTCGTTCGGCCCGGCCAGCTTGGCGTTCGCGGGGTTGGTGTCGCCCTCGGGCTTGCTGCGCCCGATCATGTCGAGGTTAATCTGCGTGACGATCTTATCAAGCGGGACGGTCGGGTTCTCGACGAAGTACTGCGAGCCCCAGAGCCCTTTCTCCTCGGCGCAGTGCCAGACGAAGAGGACGGAGCGTTTGGGCGGCGGGTTCTTCGCCAGGGTCTCGGCCATCGCGAGCATCGCCACCGTGCCGGAGCCGTCGTCGTCCGCGCCGTTCCAGATGCTGTCGCTCATGTCGCCCTTGAGCGAGGGCGCGCGGCCCGCGCCGCCCGGTGCGCCCGTGCCGACGTGGTCGTAGTGCGAGCCGACGGCGACGTACTCGTTCTTCAAAACTGAGTCGCGCCCCTCGGCAATCGCCACGACGTTCTGCGTGAAGATCTGCTCGGCCTGGGTCGCGACCACGAGGCTCACTTTCTTGTCAGCGCTGAAGTCGAAAGCCTTGACGGCCTCGGCTTGGTCGCGGTCGAGCATGACGGCGGCCGTCTGCTTCTCACCCTGCATCAGGGCTTCGAGCGTCTTCTCCGAGATGGTGATTCTCGGAATCTTCGCCCCCTCATTCGGCTTCTTGAACTTCTCGACCGTGACCGTGCCGGCGCTCGTGAAATTCTGGCGGAGGCGGTCCCAGTTGGCGAGCAGTTGTTTGTTCGGAATCGCAATCAGGCCGCGCGCGCCGTGAGTCTCCGCGTAAACGTCGGGCGTGATCCAGTCAACGCCCTGCTTACCGTTCGCCAGGTCCGCGATCGTGACGCCCTTCGGCAGCCCGCCGCCGAGGACGACCACGATCTTGTCCTTCACGTCAACGCCCTGATAAGGGTCCATGTTCTTGGCCTTGACGACCCAGCCGTGATTGACGAAGACGAGCGGCGCGCTCGCAGTCCCCGCGACGGTTTGTGCCAGAATTCCGTCGCCGAAGCCGAACTTCTGGCCGTTAACGTCCAGGCTCGTGCCCGCCGCGTCGAGCTTCACGCGCTGGAGCGCGATGCGCTGAAAGAATGTGCCATTATCGCCCGCGGGCTTCAGTCCCCAGCGCGAGAGGTTCATGGCGAGGAACTTGGCCGTCAAGTCCAGCCCGCGCGACGGCGTGTCGCGCCCCTCCATCTCGTCCGAGGCGACGAAGTACAGATAATCCTTCAACTGCGCCGCGGTGATCTGGTCCGCGTGACGCCGCGCGACTGCGAGCGACGAGGGCTGCGTGGTGCTGGCGGCCGTCGCTGCCGCGCCGCCAGAGGTTTGGTGCTGCGCGTAGACGGCCGGGAGCTGGCCGACGAGTGAGGCGGTTAAGACAAAAACCAGGACGAATCTTCGAAGCATATTTCCTCCGCTTAGTTTGATTCCGAAATTTCGGGAGCGCCCGTCAGGGGACAAGCTCAGATGTGAGCCGGGAGGGCGTCCGTTGGCCGAACCCTCACGCGATAATTTTTTGTCAGGGCGATTTGCTAAAGAAAAACAGACTTTCCCGCAAGAAGGGCTATACGAAGGGCGGGGAATGAAATGTTTAGAAGGAATTACTCACCGCTCAGGCCACAGTGAGCGGCCCGCCTTTACCTTTTAATTCATAGCTGGACGAAGATGAAATTTGTTACACTGGCACGACTTGAGGTTGAACCATGACGAAAGCTCTCGAAGCTATTTACGAGCAAGGAGTGTTGCGGCTGAAGGATCCCATCGCGCTTGAGGACGGGGCTGAGGTCGAAGTCATCGTCATTTCGCGCGAGGCGGCGACGAAGGAGCCGGCAGAAATCCTCGACGACATTTCGCGGCTGGTCGAAGAGTGTGCCCTCGATACGGGCATCACCGACCTGGCAGACCAGCACGACCACTATCTATACGGCAAGCCGAAAAAAGAAGGGCGCGATGTTGAAAGTGCTGGTTGACACGGCGGCGTGGCTGGCACTGGTCAACCGACGTGACTTCCTTCATGTACCCGCCCGCCGCGTGATGAGTGACTTGAGCCGGCGAAACGCCCTCCTGACAACCACAGAATTCGTATTAATCGAAGTAGCCAACGCGCTCTCCGCTCCGACCTTTCGCACACAAACAATCAAACTTATTGAAGGCTTACACTCTATGTCGCACTTCAACATAGTGCCGGCGACCTCCGTGCTGCTGGCCGACGGTTGGCGTCTCTACCGAACTCGTCCAGACAAAGAGTGGAGTCTGACCGATTGCACGAGCTTTGTCGTCATGCAGCAGGAAAATATTTCTCAAGCCTTTACTTCCGATCATCACTTCGAGCAGGCCGGTTTCGTTAAGCTATTGTAAGCGCCGCCTGGCAATCAATTCTTCCAATCAAACTACGCGATGAATTGCTCAGGCGTGTTGGACGGCCTGGACGAGTTTGGTCAAGGAGTCTTTCGCGTCGCCGTAGAGCATGCCGGTGACGGGTTTGAAGAAGAGCGGGTTTTCGATGCCGGCGAAGCCACGGCCTTTGCCGCGCTTGAGGACGACGACCGAGCGCGCGCGGTCAACTTCGAGGATGGGCATGCCGGCAATCGGGCTTTGCGGGTTGTCGCGCGCGTCCGGGTTGACCACGTCGTTTGCGCCGATGACGACCGCCACGTCCGTCGAAGAGAATTCAGGATTAATCTGTTCCAACTCGTAGAGCGAAGAGTAAGGCACGTTCGCCTCCGCCAGGAGCACGTTCATGTGTCCCGGCATACGCCCCGCCACAGGGTGTATGGCGTACTTGACGCTGACGCCGCGCTTCTCCAAAACGTCAGCCAGCTCCCTCACGATGTGCTGCGCCTGTGCCGTCGCCATGCCGTAGCCGGGGACGAAGATGACCTGATTGGCGTAAGCCAACTGCACGGCCACGTCTTCGAGGCCGACCTCGCGCATAGTCCCTTGCTCGCCTTCCGCAGCTTGCGCGCTCTGGGCGCTGCCGAACGCGCCGAAGAGCACGTTCGTCATCGAGCGGTTCATCGCGCGGCACATCAGGATGGAGAGGATGAAGCCGGAGAAGCCGTCGAGCGTGCCCGCGATGATGAGCACGTTGTTCGAGAGCGCGAAGCCTGTCGCCGCGGCCGCCAGCCCCGCGTAGGAGTTCAAGAGCGACATCACGACGGGCATGTCCGCCGCCCCGATGGGCATCACCAGCATGACGCCGAAGACGAAGGCCAGCCCCAGCATCGTGTAGAAGACCGGCGCTGACGTAGGGAAGATCAGGATGTAGACGAAGCACCCTATGGTCGCGGCCAGGAGCAACATGTTGAAGACGTTCTGCCCGCGATAGGTCATCGGCGTGCCGCGCACTAAGCCTTGCAGCTTGGCGAAGGCCATGAGGCTGCCCGTCGTCGTCAGCGCGCCCAGCATCACCTCAAAGCCTATGGCCGTCAGTTTGAATTGGCCCATGCCCGCGCCGTGCTTGTAGTACTCCGCGACGCCCACGAGCGCGGCGGCGAACGCTCCGAAGGCGTGCGAGAGCGCAGTCCGCTGCGGCATCGCCGTCATCGGGACCCAGACAGCCATCGCCGCGCCGATAGTCGAGCCGATGAGCAGGCCCGCGATGATCCACTCGTAGCTGACGATGTCGTGGTGAAGCAAGGTTCCGACGACGGCCATCAGCATGCCCAGTTCCGCCAGGTGCATCCCGCGCTTGGCCGTCTCGGGGTGGCTCAGTCCCTTCAGCCCGAGGATGAAGAGAATGGAGGCCGCGAGGTAGCTGAACTCTATGATGTACTTGGTCGCGTTCACGGCCTGTTCCCGTCCTCACTTCTCTTTTCGACCGCGGTCCCCTTGCGCTTGAACATCTTGAGCATGCGGTCTGTGATGCCGAAGCCGCCGACGACGTTGATGGTCGCGCAGGTGACGGCCGTGAAGCCCAGGATTTTACTGGCGAGGTTGCCTTCGGAGCCTGCGATGACAATCGAGCCGACGAGCGAGATGCCCGAGATGGCGTTGGTCGCGGACATCAAAGGCGTGTGCAAGAGCGGCGGCACGCGCGAAATCACCTGATAGCCCAGGAAGGCCGCCAGCGCGAAGACGTAAAGCGCCGCAATCAAGGTTTCAGAGGCCATAAAACGGGTCCTTTCATCTGCTCCGCGTTACGCGCCAGGAATTCTTACGTAGCCATGCGGGCGAATCTAACGCGCGACTCGGTGACGACGACAAAATTATCTGACAGCCGGTCCGCGTAGGCTTCGAGCAGTTGCCGCAGAGTCTCTATTTTGTTGCCTGCCCGCTCATCTTCAAGCCGCAGAAAAACGACGCCCCGGTGTGGGCGTCGCTCTTTATAAACCTTCTCTCCGAAATCCTTATCATTAGTAATCAGAATCCAGTTCTCAGCAACCGCCTTTTGAATGATAATCTCGTCTTCAATCCCGCGAGCTTCGTCGTACACCGAGAAGACTTCATGCCCCTGTTCGTGCAACCAGCGCGCGACCTTCGGCCCGGTGCATTCGTCCACGATGAAGCGCATCTATCTCGTCTCCACCGCCAGCGGCATGAAGGCGGTGTGTTCTAAAGAATTTTTAGCGAACAGCAAACAGGCTCGAATATCTTCCTCGGCCAGCCCGTCGTATTCTTCGATAATCTCCGTCGCGCTCGCGCCGTGCGCCAGCAGGTTGAGAATGAATTCGACCGTCAGCCGCGTCCCTTTAATGACCGGTTTCCCGACCATAACTTTTGGGTCCAGTGTGATCCGCTCTAACAATTGTTGATCCGTCATGACTTGAAATCTCCTGCGTTTATCATACACCTGATTCTTAAATTTACTGGCTCGTTAGTTCAGCCAGCGCGGCGGCGACGCGCGGGTGGACGTACTCGTTGCCGCGGTGCGTGACGCAGGAGGGGCCGACCACGTCGTCCGTCATGTCTATGTTCAGCTCGCCGTCTTTTATGAGGAGGTTCAGGAAGGCCGTGACGTTGCGCGAGTAGAGTTGGCTGGCGTGGACGGGGACGGTCGCGGCCAGGTTCAGGGGCGACATGATACGGACCCCGCCTCGCTCAATCGTTTCGCCCGGAGATGCGACGGCGCAGTTGCCGCCGGTCGCGCCCGCGAGGTCAACGATGACGGCCCCGCGCTTCATCCCGTTGACAGCCTCTTCCGTCACGAGCAGCGGGGCGCGCTTGCCCGGAACTTGCGCGGTCGTGATGACGACATCGGCCGTCTGCGCGTGCCTGGCGATGAGGTCGCGCCCGCGCTTCATGGCCTCTTCGGAGAGCTCCACGGCGTAGCCGCCCGCGTCCTCGGTCTGAATCCCGCCGAGGTCAACTTCGAGAAACTGTGCGCCAAGGGAGCGCACCTGCTCGCCCGCTGCCTTGCGCACGTCGTAGGCTTCGACGACCGCGCCCAGACGCCGTGCCGTCGCAATGGCCTGAAGCCCCGCGACGCCCGCGCCGAGCACGAGCACGCGCGCGGGGGGAACCGTCCCGGCGGCCGTCATCAGCATTGGGAACATCCGCGGGATGTGGTCTGCGGCCATCAGCACGGCCTTGTAGCCTACGACCGTCGCCATCGAAGAGAGCGCGTCCATGGCCTGCGCGCGCGTGATGCGCGGGACCAGTTCCATCGCGAAAGCTGTCAGCCCGCGCGTGACTAACGGCGCGAGCGCGGCGGGTTCGTCCAATGGGCGCAGGAACCCAAGGACGACCGCGCCGTCTTTCAGTTGATCTATCTCTTCCGCGTTGGGGCGGTTGACTGTGGCGAGCACGTCTGCGGCCGCGAGAGCGCCGGCACGGTCCTCGGAAACGACCGCGCCCGCGGCCTCGTAGTCCGCGTCCGCAGCGCCGGCAGAAGCGCCCGCGCCGCTTTCGATGGTGACGGACACTTTCTGCGCGGCGAGCTTGCGAATTGATTCGGGAACGAGGGCGACGCGCTCTTCTCCGGGCTGTGTCTCTCGCAGCACAGTGATGTTCATCCCGTTCTCCTCCGAGAATTCTGAGCCAATTCAGATTTGATATGTGCGGATGCTTCGCTGGTCTTCAACGGATGCTGCGGGTTCCCTGACATAGAGTGATGAGCGCGTGTTTGAAAACCCAGGCTCAATTCTTTGCGCCTTTAGTTTTTACTTTGCGCCTCAGCGTGAACCGTTTGTTTCTCGCTGGAGGCGCAAAGAGAAGACGTAAGACGCAAAGGGTTGAGTCAATGCTGGCCTGAGTTTTCAAACGACCTCTGAGCGAACTAAGACTAAGGCTGCGGCCAGACGGAGCCGTCTGCGTATTCTATGCGGACGATGACCACGCGGCCCCTGACGCTGCGCTGCTCGTCCTTGCCGAGCGCGTAGACGCTGACCGTCCGGGTCGGCGGCGTCGCAATCAAGACCTCAAGCCCTTTGGTCTTGCCGGGAGCGATCTTCGCGTCGCTGGTGAACTGGCGTCGCTCGATTTCGTGCTCCGTGTCCGGCTCCAGGAAAATGTAGTCCCAGTCAATCGCCTTGATCGTTTTCGCCCCCGTGTTCCTGACCGAAGCCTTGTACATGAAGACGTAGCGCGGCGGGGCCTTCTGGCGTATGCGCTCGATGTTCGCGTCGTCGGCCTTCGCCTCGCGCGTTATCTTGTCAACCTCCAACGAGCTGCCGCCTCTCTTGGCCTCCTGTATGCGCCGCTCGTTTCTCATGCGGACGCGCATCTCGTCGTAATTCTCGACGGGGCCGGCGAAAGGGTCGCGCTCCCAGCCTATGCGCTCCTTGCTCCAACTGAATTTGAGGACTTGAACGTCGGTTGGCTCGGGAGTCGCCGCCGAATTTTGTGCCAGCGAAACCGCCGCCGTGGAAACGACGGCCAGCATTCCGGTGACGGCAAGGATTAAAGCTCTGCGCATCAGGAACTCCTTTCTAACGTCGAAGCGAAACATCGTCGCGAGCCTGTTGGGGAGTGGCAATCTCAGTCCTCGAAGTATAAGCCCCGACCGTGTCGAAATCCAAAAAAAAATCGGGCTGGAGTAGACTCTCTCCAGCCCAGGATTTTCAACTCAACCGGCGGCCCGCCTCGAAGACGGGCCGCCGGTTTGGCTCAATTTAGAAAACATACCTGAGGCCCAGGATGATGCGGCGGTTCCCGCCGTTCGTGCCCCACTGGTTGAGGAAGTTGGCGTTGTTGATGCGCCCTTCGGGGACGCCGAAGTCGCGCGTGTTCGTCAGGTTGAAGAAGTCTGCGCGAATCTGTAGGCGCTGGTTTTCGCCGAGCCGTGTGTTCTTGACGATGCCGAAGTCAATCCTGTTGATGCCGTCCGTGCGCAGGATGTTTCGGCCGGCGTCGCCGACTCGCTGGGCTGTCGTCACGGGGACGAAGAAGCAGGCCGCGCCCGTGACGGTCGCACCGCCGCGAACACAACTCACCCCGCCGCCCGCCGCCAGTATCTCCTCGATGGACATGCTGCCCAGGGGGAGGCTGGTGTTGATGTTCGGGCGGATGGCGTTGCCGACGAGGCCGGAGATGCCGGTCAGCGCCCCGGCCGGGTCGGCGCCTTGCAGCACCGTGAAGGGCGAGCCGCTCTGGAAGGTGAAGAACGAGTTCATCTGCCAGCCGCCGAGGACGTGGCCCATGAATCCATTCTGGTCGCGCATGAACGGCAGCTCGTAGACGAAGTTGCCGGAGAAGCGGTGCGGCCGGTCAAAGCTCGAACGCGCACGCTCCGTGCTCCGGTTGAAGGAGTCCTGCGAGACGGCGACTTCCGCGCCCGACGGGTTGAAAATCTCGGACGCCGAGTCAATGAAGGAACTCCACGTGTAGTGCGCGCCGAAGCTGACGCCGCGGCTCAGTCGCTTCTCAAGGCTGACCTGCATCGAGTGGTAGATGGACGAGGCGGCGTTGGCGCGCAGGCGGATGATGCCCTGAGTCTGGTTGACGCGGCAGGTGTCCGCGTTGGATTCGGCGCAGGCCGCCGTGCCGAGGCGGCGCGGGTTACCGTCCAAAGTCTGGAACAGGGCCGTGCCTTTTGTGCCAACGTAGCCGACGCGCATCACCAGGTCTGCGGTCAGCTCGCGCTGCATTTCGAGACTGAACTGCTGGTAGTAGGGCGAGCGGAAGTCTCCGCCGACGATGGTCCGCGTCAGGCGGCGTGGGTTAAGCCCGGTCGCGCCCTGTATGGTCGGCAGGGTGATGAAGGCGTTGGCGACGCCGGGGCCGCCGACCTGCGGTGTGGCCGGCAAGTCCGCGGCGGCGACGAACGGGAAGGCGCTGGCGATGTTCGACGCGATGTTGGTGAACGCGTAGTCGTGCGTGACCGCGTAGCCGCCGCGAATCACGAGCTTGTCGCCGCCCGTGATGAAGCCCATGACTCCGTCGCTGTCTGTGCGCAGGTTCCAGTTGAACCCGATGCGCGGCTGGAAGTTGTTGTTGTCGCGCTCGGGGACGGGCGTGAACCTGAAGCGCTCGTCGCCCCCGGCCGTCGCCACGATGCCGTCGTTGACCTCAACCAGATCGCCGATAGGCTGGCCCGGACTCTCGTAGCGCAGGCCGAGCGTCAGTGTGAAGTTAGGAGTAATCCTCCACTCGTCCTGCCCGTAGGCGAAGATGTCGTGCCAGTCGTAGTAGAAGATTTCCTGGCCGCCCGCGAGCGGCTTGTTGACGGTCGCGGTGTCCGCGACATCGTCAACGAAGCGTTGCAGGCTGCTGTAGACCAGGCGGCCGCGGATGGTCGGGAAGAAGAACTGCTTGAGCTGGTTGCGGCGTATGTCTATGCCGAACTTCCACGCGTGGTTGCCTTGAGAGATAGACAGGTTGTCCTGTAGCTGATAGGTCTGCCTGAAGGCGAACTGCGGGAGGTTGACGGCGAGGCCGATGGCCGTGCGGTTCGAGGCTGCGTTGAAACCAGTCAGGCCGAGCGCGGTGATTTCGATGGAGGGAATCTCCTGCGAGGCCGCGTCGGCGCTGGTGAACAGTTGCCCCTGCCGCTGGTAAGCGCCGCGCAGCTCGTTGACCATGCGCGACGAGATGACGCTGTTGAGCGAGAGGTTGGCGGCCTGGCTGCGGACCAGCGAGTCCGTGCTCAAGCCCGGCGGGGTCGCCTGGTCTGCGCCCGTCTGGTTGTTGTCGTTGTAGATGTAGCGGCCGAAGAGCGAGTGGTTCTTTGAAAGGTTGTGGTCAATGCGTATGGACTGCTGCCAGTTGTTTATTTGCGCGGAGGTCGAGCCGGTCAGCGCGCCCCTTGAGACGCTGACGGTCTGACCGTTGGCGAGGAACGTCAACGGGGCGCAGGCCGGCGCACATCCTGCGTTCGGGGCCGGGAGGTGTCTGAGCAGGGCGGCGACCTGCGGGCGGCCACCGACGGCTGCTTGCAGGGCCGCGCGTCCGGCGGCGTCCGGCACGCCGTTGATGGTGAAGCCGGAGCCCAACTGTCGATCCCACCAGCGCTGTAGCGAGAAAAAGAAGAAGGTGCGGTCACGGCCGCTGATGTAGGGCTTGCCGCCCTCGCCGAAGCGCGGCAGGTGCAGCGGCCCGCCGAAGGTGAAGCCAGCCTGATTCTCAACCCTGAACGGCCTCTTCTCGCTCCTGAAGCCGGGCGTGCCCGGCTCGCGGCAGAACCCGTTATTCTTCTCAAGATTGCTGCAAGCGTTCAGCGCGTTGTCGTTGTGAAACCAGAAGGCCGAGCCGTGGTAGTCGTTCGTGCCGCTCTTCGTGATAGCGTTGAAGACGGACGAGCCGTTGCGCCCGAACTCCGCCGTGAACTGGTTGGTGACGAGGCGCACTTCCTGTATGAGGTCCGGGTTGTTGAGGCCGACGGTCGCGCCCGCGACGCCGAAGTCGTTGTTGTCCTGCCCGTCAATCAGGAAGTTGTTCGAGCGGACGCGCCCGCCGTTGACGGAGAAAGTGTTGTTCGCGCCGGCGAACGTTGCCTGCCCGGTCACCACCTGGCTGACGCCCGGAGCCGAGAGCGCGACGTTGTAGATGCTGCGCGTGGTGCTGATAGGCAACTCGGACAGCCGCCGCGAATCGAAACGCGTGCTGACCTCCGCGTTGCTCGTGTTCAGCAGCGACGCGTTCTCCACGACGTTGACGACGCCGGTCACGCCCGCCGCCTGCATCTCCACGTCCACCACGGCGGGTTGATTCAGCAAGAGCATGATGCCCGTCTGCACGTGCTTGGCGAAACCGCTCGCCTCGACGGTCACTTCGTACGCGCCGACTCTCAGGTTGACGAAGCGGTAGCGGCCCTCGCTGTCCGTGTGGCCGTTGCGGGACTCATTAGTCTCCACGTGCCTGACCGTCACGTTCGCGTCGGGAATCACAGCCCCTTTCACGTCCGTGACGCTGCCCGAAATGGAGCCAGTAGTCTGAGCCATGACCTGCACGCCTGCACTTAGCAAGAAGGCACAGAGCAGCGTGAGAAAGGTAGATGTTCTTTTCACAGTGACACTCTCCTTTGCTGAACAGCTTGTTGTTAGTGAACGAGTGGAAGCTAACGGCCCCTGGCGAAACCCTTTGAATGCGAGGTAAAGAGCCCTTGGGTACTAAATATATAAAGCCTTGAGGTATAGGTATAGAAGACCCGACAGGTATACGAAATTTTGCTAGGCAAGCTACATTCCTCTGGTGGACAAACTTAGGGCTCCATGCTAACGCCCTATGGTTGGTTTGTTTAAAGTCGGCCCCGAGTCGTTCGTCGAAAGCGCGTCATCCGAAAAAATGGAAAAATCAAGGAGAATTTGAATTTCGTCCGTCCCGTCTCAAACGTCGGAGCGCAGGCTCTGACGAGACCCGAACGTGTCGGAACCGCCCCGCGCGTCCCCTCAGTCATTATCGCTGGGCCGCTGGTGAAGACTCGGGTGCGCGACTTGCCAATCGCGTGAAGGAGACTTATAATCCGTCTTCGATTTGGGGCGCTATGGTGTAGTTGGTTAACACGCAGCCCTCTCAAGGCTGAGATCGCGGGTTCGAGCCCCGCTAGCGCTGCCAATCCCCACCCTAACAAATCAACAGCTCAAACTGCCATGCGAGACAGCAACGCCCGGAAGAGCGCTTTTTTAGGCATGCCTCACGGGACGGCGAGTAACCGTCTTCACAAGATGGTTCTGCTTCACCTACTGCAAAAGTACGGCGAGAACATTTGTTTCAAATGCTCGGAGAAAATTGAGGACGTTAATGATTTGAGTATCGAACACAAGCAACCTTGGGAGGGCGTGAGCGTCGAGCTTTTCTGGTCGTTAGATAACATTGCCTTCTCACACTTGCGTTGCAATACGCCGCACCGTTATGTGGGCGGCGGGGTGAGCAAGCGCAAGGTAGGCCCAGAGGGAACGGCGTGGTGTATCGGGTGCAGGAATTTTCGAGCCGTCGGAGATTTCAGTCGTAACAGGTCGCGCTGGAATGGGCTACAGAATTACTGCAATGATTGCCTGAAGAAAACGAATTCACCTACCTGAATTTAGTCGCCGCTCTCAGCGCTGACCTTCGTCTGACTCTCTTTCACTTCCTTTAAACCTTCATCCTGTTCCACGTCTCCTTCTGCTCTGGACTTCGCGCGGCTGCGTCGTGCGGCGAGGGCCGAACGGATGCGTGTTGAAGCGAGGCGGACGGGGGCGGCGAGTTTGCGCCAGGTGTGGGTCGAGCGCAGGTCGTCGAAGAGCGAGTAGGCGACGGGCGTGGCGATCAGGGTGAGCAGGAGCGAGAGCGTCTGGCCGCCGATGACGACGACGGCGATGGAGCGGCGCTCTTCCGCGCCTGGGCCTGTGCCGAGCGCGAGCGGGAGCATCCCGGCGACGAGCGCGAGCGTGGTCATCAGGATGGGGCGCAGGCGGTCGCGGTTGCCCTGCATGATGGCCTCGCCGCGCGCCATCCCCCGCGCCCGCAGATTGTTCATGTGGTCAATCTGCAAAATGGAGTTCTTCTTGACGACGCCGAAGAGCACCAGGACGCCGAGAGCGGAGTAAAGGTTGAGCGTGTCGCCCGTCGCCCACAGCGAAAGGAGCGCGAAGGGGACCGCGAGCGGCAAACTCAGCAAGATGGTCACGGGGTGAATCGTGCTCTCGAACTGCGACGCGAGGATCATGTACATGAAGGCAATCGAGAGCAGGAAGGCCCAGATGAATTCGTTGAAGGTCCTTTCAAGCTCGCGCCCCCGGCCCGAAACGGCCGTCGTATAGGCCGCAGGAAGATTCAACTCCGAGACCGCGCCGCGCAAGGCTTCGAGCCGGTCGGCAAGGGCGAAGCCGGGCGCGACGCCCGCACGCAAACTCACGACCCGCTGGCGGTCCAACCGGTCAATGCGCGATGGGCTCGTCTCCTCCTTAATCGTCACAAGATTGTCCAGACGCACCAACCCGCCGCGCGACGAAGGAACGTAGAGTCGCGAGATGGTCGCCGCGTCCCTGCGGTCGCGGTCCGTCAGACGCAACTGCACGTCGTAGTCTTCGTTGACAGACGCGTCGCGGAAGCGCGAGACCTCATCGTCGCCCCCGACCATCAAGCGCAGGCTCGTCGCAATAGCCGAAGTGTCAACGCCCAGATCAGCCGCGCGCGCACGGTCAATCTTCACGCGCAACTCCGGCTTGTCGAGCTTGAGTGTCGTATCAGCGTCAACTATCCCGCCGAGTTTCAGCGCACGCTCGCGCAGGGTTTCGGCGTACTTCGAGAGCGAGAGCAAATCCGGCCCGCGCAGGACGAAGTCAATGTCGAAGTTGCCGCCGCCGAGGTTGAACGACGGCGCGTTGCGCACGGAGACGCGTAAGGGCGCGAACTTCCTGAGGCGCGCGCGCAATTCCTGCATCACGTCGCGCTGCGTGTAGTTGCCGCGAAAAGCATCAAAGGGGCGGCCGCGCTTGATGCTCTCCCAGAGCTTCGTCGGCGAGAGGGTGCGCTCCTCGTGCGGCGCGATGCGTACGTAAGCGCCGCCCTGGTTGACGTTCCCCAGAAACGAGCCGCCAGCAGAGGCGAGCACAAGGCGCACGCCCGGCGTCGAGCGAATCTCATCCTCGATGGCGAGCATAGCCTCGTTCATCACCGGGAGGCTCGTCCCCTCAGGCGCGTTGACGAAGACTTCGAACTCCGCCTCGTCCACATCCGTAGGGATGTACTCCTGCTTGACCACGCGGTAGAGCGGCACGCTCGAAGCGATGACGAGCACGGCCACGACCGCGACCGCCAGACGGTGACGCATCGCAAACGCAAGCGCGCGCGCGTAACCTCTATCGAGCAGCGCGTAGAACCCACGACGCGACTTATTAAGGGATGAGGGCGGAGGGATGAGGGATGAATCCGTGGTTTCTCTCCCTCATCCCTCATCCCTCCGCCCTCATCCCTTAACAGTCGCGCGGACATCATCGGCGTCAGTGTAAAAGAGACGAGCAGGCTGACGAGAATGGCGACCGCCGCCGTGATGCCGAACTGATAGAGGAAGCGCCCCGAAATCGAGGACATGAACGAAACTGGCACAAAGATGACGACGAGCGAGAAGGTGGTCGCCATCACGGCCATCCCTATGTCGCGCGTCGCCTCGCGCGCGGCGTCCATCGCCTTCATCTTCTTCTCCTCGACGAAGCGGAAGATGTTTTCAAGGACGACAATCGCGTCGTCAATCACCACGCCGACCATCAGCACGAGCGCCAGCATCGTCACGCTGTTGAGCGTAAAATCGAGCGCGCGCATCATGCCGAAAGTGGCGATGACGGAAGCGGGGATGGCGACGGCCGCGATCAGCGTCGAGCGCCACGAGCGCATGAAGGCGAGCACGACGAGACTCGCGAGGATGCTTCCTAAAATAAGATGGGTCTCGATCTCGTGCAGGGCTGCGCTGATGTAGCGCGACTGGTCGCGTATGACTTCGAGCTTCACGTCCGCCGGCATCTGTCCGCGTATGCGGTCCAGTTCGCGCTTGGCGTTTTCGATGACGGCGACGGTGTTCGCGCCCGACTGGCGGCGAATCTCCAGCATGACTGTCGGTACGCCGTTCAGACGCGCGACGGACCTCTGTTCCTTGGTTCCGTCCTCCACGCGGCCCACGTCGCGCAGGCGCACGGGAGCGCCGTGCGGGCTCGCGATGACCAGGTCGTTGAACTCGCGCGCCTCCGCGTAGCGCCCTAAGGTGCGCAGCGTCATCTCGCGCCGTCCCGCCTCGACGTTGCCCCCAGGCACGTCCGCGTTCTGCCGGCGCAACGCGTCCCGCACTTGCGTTATCGGGATGTGGTAGGCGGCCAGCCGCTCGGCGTCAACCCAGACGTTGATGGCGCGCTCAAGCCCGCCGACGACTGAGACCTCGCCGACGCCGCCCGCGCGTTCCAACTGCACCTTAACAATCTTGTCGGCCCACTCCGTCAGCTCGCGCAAAGGTCTGTCAGCCGAGAGCGCGACCGTCAATACGGGCGCGCTGTCGTTGTCGAACTTCTGGACGATGGGCGCGAGCGCGTCTTCCGGCAAATCGCGTATGACCGTGCTGACACGGTCGCGCACGTCCTGCGCCGCAGTGTCTATGTCGCGGTCCAGTTTGAAGGTGACGATGACGATGGAGACGCCCGCGCCCGAGACGGAGCGGAGCATGTCTATGCCGTCAACCGTGTTGACGACCTCTTCGATGGGGCGCGTGATTTCAGACTCGACCTCCTCGGGGGACGCGCCCGGCAAGTTGGTCCGCACGGCCACCGTCGGCAGGTCAACCGAAGGGAAGCGGTCAATTCCCAAACGGAAGAAGCCCGCCGCGCCGACCACCACCAGCGCGAGAATAATCATGGCCGCGAACACCGGCCGCCGGATACAAATTTCAGCGAGCTTCTGCATGTAAAAACAGTCTTCAGTAATTAGTAATCAGTAGTCAGTCAAAAGCTTTTAAAGCTGATTACTGATTACTGACTACTGATTACTCGACCGCATTGACCGGCTGGCCTGATTGGAGGTTGCCGGGCTCTATGACTACGCGGTCGCCGACGTTTACTCCGCCGAGGATTTCGGTCCAGTCGGCGTTGCGGCGGCCAGTGGTGACGGGTTTCTCTTTGGCCTTGCCGTTCTCGACCATAATCACTTTCTCAATGCCGGCGAAGGTGACAATGGCGCTGGTCGGGACGGTGACGGCCGTGCCGCTCTCGTCCGTTTCGATCTCGGCGCTGACGAAAGCGCCCGGACGAAGTGTGCCGTCGTTGCTGATCTCGGCCTCGACGACGAGGGCGCGGCTCTGTTCCGAGATGATCGGGCTCAACCTGCGAATGCGGCCCGCGTAGTCGTGCGCGCCGCCTTCGACGCGGACGCTCACGCGCTGGCCGCCGCGCACACTCTGTGCCTCGCGCTCTGGAACCTCGGCACGAAGGCGCAGCGGGTTCATCTTAACGACGGTGACGACGGGCGCGCCCGCCGCCAGGTACTCGCCCACACTTGCCAGCTTCTCGTGCACTACCCCGTCGAATGACGCGTAGACGCTGGTGCCCGCGAGCTGCTGTCGCGCGAGCGCCAGCTCCGAGCGGCGCTGTGCCAAAAGTGCCTGGCGGTTGCGCACCTCCTCGACCGCGTCCTGGTAGCGCGCGAGCGCGACTTTGAGCGCGGCGTCGGCCGACTCGTACTCGGCGCGCGCGATGACGCCCTCGGCCACGAGCTTGGCGGCGCGGTCGCGGTTCGCCTGCGCCTCGTTGAGGGTTGCGCGCGCCTCGCGGACTGTGCCAGTTATTTCCGCGTCCACGCGGTCGTCAGTGCCCTCCGGCGGGAGGCCCAATCGTGCGCGCGCCTGCGCGAGCGCGGCCTCCGCCTGCTCGACCCGTAGCTGGTAGTCCTGCGACTCAAGTTGCGCCACGACCTGCCCGCGGCGGACGACGCTGCCCAGGTCAACCGTGATCGAGCGCACGCGGCCAGGCACTTTCGCGCTCAGCGTCGCCTGGTCAAACGCGGCCAGCGTGCCGGTCACCGTGACGCTCCGGCCCATGGGCATCTCGGACACCTGCACGGTGCGGACCTGTTTAGGAGCGCCACCGTCGCCGCCCGCCGAAGGCTGGCGCGCGGACGCCGGGTAATCGCTCTTGCAGGCGATAAAGGCGAGGGCGTAGAGAGAGAGCACAAGGCACGCGAGCGCGAAGCGTCGAGGTGCGCGCGGGCGGGAGTCGTCTTCGATAAGTTTTGCCCGGAGGGAGAAGGGCACAATTAAAATTCCTAAAGCCTGGTTTGTGTCGTCACTGGGGATGGCGACTGTCAGAACTCGAACGCCGATGATAGTGGCAACAGTTGCACGTGGGCAAGCGTGCGTTAAAAAATACGAAGGGCGCGGCGAGAAAGTTTAACCTTCTCGCCGCGCCCTTCGTCGGGTCGCCCGTGACTCGCCGTTTTTAGTTTCGGCTAATGCCGCCGCCGTCGAGCGCCGTGTAAACGTCCGGCGTGTAGAGGCCGAGCCAGGGGTCCGTGCTCGGCGTCTTGAAAAGCTCCGAGTAGACCAGCTCGTTAAAGCTCTCTACGTCGCCGCCCATCCCCGTGGCGAACCAGGCGTGCAGCTTAGTGCGCATCAGGTAATCGTTGCGCACGGTGTCCAGGGCCAGGTACTGCTCAAGGTTTTTCTGCGTGCGTGCGAGCAGCGCCTGGTCCGCGCGCAGGCTGGCGTTCTGACGCGTGATGAGAGCGAGGCTCGCTTTGTCCAACTGAACGTCCTTCGCGTGAAGCGCGGCGATCTTGTTCCAGGAGGAGATGTCCGTGGCGGCTTCGAGCGCCGTGGCGTCGGCCGTGATGCTCTTCAGGATATCAACCTCCGTGGCCCTCTTCGAGATGGCGAGCGGGGCCACCTGGATTGCGCCAGGGTTCTGTCGCCTGCGCTCGATTCTGGCAACTACGTCCGCGGGGACGCGGCCACCCGTCTTGGACACGTCCGCGGCCCAGTCGCGCGCGATTGTTTGAATCCGCCCGTTGTGATAGAGGCGCAACGCCTCCCAACGCTTGTTAGGCTCTTTCCCTTCGAGCTGTTTGGCGAGCGTTTCGGCCTGCGTCAGGGCGCGCATGAAGGCCGCTGGGCCGTAGAGTCCTGGGAGCGCGTCCACGACCTGGCCCTCGCGGTCAAGGATGTAGTGGATGCTGTTGCCCGTGACGGTGCGTTCGAGCTTGCGGCCGTCGCCGTAGTCAATCGTCACGCGCGGCGCGGGGCGGACCGATTTCCAGTGGAGCACGAAATGCTCGCGCAGGTATTGCGAGACTTCCGCGTTGGCGTAGAGCACTGTGCGGAAGAAGCGGCTATTGGCACAACTGAACTCCTCGTCCAATTGGCCCAGCAGGCGCAGCGAGAGGAGCGTCTTGCCGCTCGCCTTGGCAGCCGCCTTGGCCTCCTCAAAATCCGTGTACCAGTAGAGCCCGGAGGCGTAAGCATTGCGCTGCCGGCTGACGGCGTCGAGCGCGGCCGACAGGCGTTGCCACTCCTGCTCGTTGACGGCTTGGCCCGCGCGGGCGCGTGCGATTTCGGCGGCGTGGGTGTCGAGCAGAATTTGCAAGCCGCTTGGCCCCATCGCGCGCAGCTCCGTGACGGCTGGGCCAGATTCCGCGGGGTTTTCGGAGAGGGCGAGGCGCGCCAGGGCTTCGGGCCGCTCGCCGGCTGCGGCGGCGGACGCGGTCAGGGCCAGACAGATAAGCGCGAAAACGGGCGTGAAAAGTTTGAGACGCATGGAAATCCTCCTAAAAAGAGAAGGCATGACGCGGGGAGACCCAGCCAGCGACTTTGAATGCTTTAGTGCGGGGCGCGTTGCATGCCTGTGGCGAATGACGCGCGGCGGGCGGAGGTTTTGCGATTGAGGAGTGAGAGAAAAGAGATCAACAGGCGGAATGATTCAACCCTTTGCGCCTTATGGTTTTAACTTTGCGCCTTTGCGAGAAACAGCCGTTCACGCAAAGGCGCAAAGAGAAGACGTAAGACGCAAAGGGTTGAGTGCTTTCTTTTCAATCCGCAATCGTTTTAGGCGGCGGGTTTCGTTTGGGCGACCCAGAAGGCGCGGCGGACGACCCAGATGCTGCGGCGGTCGTTGACCTTGCTGATGTAGCCGACGAAGAGTCGGTCGCCGCTCAAGGCGGCCGACGGAAGCTCGCCGGTGTTGGCGAGCGTTGAGACGGCGGCCTCGTTCGCGAGCGGCGCGGACATGACGCGCGGCGAGCCCGTAGCGTTGCTCTCCCAGATGACGGTCGGGCTGACTTGCGCGTTCGCCAGGAGGTACGGGTTGCCGCGCGCCTGCCCCTTGGCGAAAGGCTTGCTCTCGGAGAAGGTCTTGCCGCTGTCGCTCGATTCGGCCCAGTAGAGGCCGGGCTCGCCCTTGTCCCCTTCCGTGTACCAGACGACTCTCAGCGCACCGTCGTCCCGCCCGACCGAAAGCGCCGGACCCGAGACAGGGCACGAGGCGGTCATCCAGCGGTCGTCGCTGACGATTGTCGGCTTGTCGAAAGTCTTGCCGCCGTCTGTGGACGCGGCGAGCGCGATGTGGCGAAACTCGCCCGGCAAGACCTGCCGCCAACTGGCGTAGACGCGCCCGTCCTTGCTTGCCGCGACCGCGGTCTTGCAGCACGGGCAAGCCTCCTGGCCCAGACGCTGATTCGCGCCGAAGGAGCGCCCGCCGTCATCGGACGAGGCGAAGAAGACTTCGCGGTTCGCTTCCATGTGCTCCATCTTCCCGTCCTTGCCCGGCGGCGGCATGACTACGTTACGTTCGTCCAGCCACACGACGTAGACGCGCCCGTCCGCCCCGACCGCGAGCGAGTGCATCGCGTGAGTGACTTTCTTTCCGTCGTCGTTCACTTTCACAGGCGGCCCGAAAGTCTTGCCGCCGTCGCGCGAGGCGGAGAGATAAAGATCGTTGGCGTGACCCTGCACGTCGGTGATGCGCGCGGTCCAGCCGACGTAGATTGTGCCGTCACCTGCTACGGCCACGGTCGGCGGGTCGCCGCGCCACGCCGTCGCCTCGCCCGCGTTCGGGTTGACGCGCACAGGGGCTCCTTTCGCCTGCCCGTCGCGGTCCACGTGCGCGAGCATCACGTCCGCCTCTTTCTTCT
Source organism: uncultured Acidobacteriota bacterium (assembly GCA_963711585.1). Lineage (GTDB taxonomy): Bacteria > Acidobacteriota > Blastocatellia > Pyrinomonadales > Pyrinomonadaceae > QHXM01. Next base: position 118,130 of record CAVQEU010000011.1, read on the forward strand.
CGCGGTGCTCGACCCACGCGACGTAAATTGTGCCATCCGCTCCGGGCGCGATTGACGGCTCCGCGGCGTCCGCGCCCTCGGCCGAGACGCGTACGGGTTTTGGTGAATCAGGTTCGCCCGGCGTAGCCTTAATCGTTTCTTGCCTGGTCTGTTGCGCGCAGCCCGCCAGGAGCAGTGCGAGCGCGATTGCTGTGATGATTGCCGGTTTCTTCATGTTCTCTTCCTTGGTTTCAAAAACTGAAGCGCAAGCCCAGTTGAATCTGGCGCGGGTCGCTGGCGGCCGTGGGCCGGCCGAAAGTCGCGAGCGGCGCGGAGCCCGTGCCGAAGACGTTGTTGGGGAGTTGCAGGTTCGCGCGGTTCAAAACGTTGAACCCTTCGGCGATTGCTTCGAGGCCCAGACGCTCCGTCAGACGGAACTTGCGGCTCAGACGCAAATCGAGCGAGGCGTAGTCGAAGCCGCGGCCGGTGTTGCGCCCGACGCCAACGGGCCGGTCGTTGAAGTTCGTGTCGAAGTTGCGGTCGTTGCCCGTCAGGACGTTGAAGGGCAGCGCCGAAGCATAGGTGAAGATGTAACTCAGCTCGAAGCCTTCGAGCGCGCGCCGCAGCGCCGAAGCATCGTCCGCGCGCGGGGCTTGGATTGAGCCGCTGAAGGTCAGGCGGTGGCGCTGGTCGTTGTCGGAGAGCCCGCGCTCGTCGCTCAGGTCGAAATTGTTCTGCGGCGAGCTGAAGAAGAAATTGCCCGCGTCGTCAATCGCCTTCGAGAAAGTGTAAGAGACGCGCGCGCTCGTCCAACTGGTCGCGCGCTTGTTGAAGGCGACGACGAGCGCGTTGTACCGGCTCCGGCCAGAGCTTTCAAAGCGCGAGATGTTGCCGAAGCTCGGGTCGGGCCGCCCCAGATTTGGCACACCGGCGGACGCGGGAAAGCGCGGGACGTTGACGTTGCGCGACAGGATGAGGTGCTGCCCGCGCAAGTTTATGTAGCCCACCGAGAGCGAAGAGTCCCAGGGCAACTCGCGCTCGATTTGCACGTTGAGCTGCTGGCTGTAGCTGTTCTCGATTTCAGGGTCAATCCGCGTGACGTTCGGCTTCGTTACTAAATTAGTCGGCTGTGCGGCGAGCACGTTCGGGAAGACGGGCGCGCCCGCCTGCGTCGGCGACAATTGCACGACGACGTATTTCGTGCCGTCGCGCTGGAGCGCGTTAGATGTGGCGCGCAGCGGGACGCGGTCGAAGTAGATGCCGAAGCTCGCGCGCACGACCGTTTTCCGGTCTCCGGGCGAGTAGGCGAAGCCGACGCGCGGCGCGAAGTTATTCGCGTCCGTCTCAATCGGGTCCGGCAGGAATTGCGCGTCGTAGCGCAGCCCCAGGTTCAAGGTCAAGTCAGGCCGCGGTCGCCACTCGTCCTGCACGAAGAGACCTATGTTCGGGTTCGACTGCGACTGCGAGGGCGTGCCGAAAGCCTGCTGGAAACTGCTGTAGCTGCCAGCCAGAAAATTGTTGAGCGAGGTGAAAGTGTAAACGCCCTGCAACGCGCCGGGGAAGAAGATGTCCACGCGGTTGTAGAGAAAGTCCGCGCCGGCCTTGAGGGAGTGCGCGCCGCGTTGGAGTGAGACGTTGTCAACCAATTCGTAGAGGTCTATGGCGCGCGCGAGCGGCGAGAAAGTCGCTGTGCCAAAACTGGCGACGCCCGAGATGTTGACCGCAGGCCCCAGCGAGTCGTTGACGGGAGCAGACAGGCGGCTGCGCGTGAACTGAAAGCGCGCCTCGTTGATCGCTCGCGGCGAGAGCGTGGTCACGTTGTTGGCGGCGAAAGTCTGGTCGCGGTCGGCGAGGCTCGTCCCGCGGCTGACGCTGTTGAGGCCGCCGACCGTGCGCGAGTTGACGGCCCGTATGTCGTAAAGGCTGTAGCGCGCAGAGAAGAGGTTCGCGGCGTTTATCCTGTGATCCACGCGCGCGAAGAAGTTCGTTGAATCGTAGCCGCCGGGGACGACGCCCGTCTCTATGGGCGGCCCGCCGTAGCCGACCTGGGCCAGGCGGTTGTTGATGGCGGCGACCGCGTTGGGCGCGATGGTGATGACGTTCGAGTCGTTGCGCCGCGTCTGCTCGAAGTTGGTGAAGAGGAAAGTGCGGTCGCGGACTATGGGGCCGCCGAGGCTTGCGCCGTACTGCGTCTGCGTCAGCAAGTCTTTGCGCGGGGCGAGCGGGTTGCGCGCGTCGAGGCGCTGGTTGCGAAAGAAACTGTAGAGGCGGCCGCGCCATTTGTTTGTGCCAGTCTGCGTGATGATGTTGACGACGCCGGAGGAGGCGCGGCCGAACTCGGCTATGCCGCCGGAGGTGACGACCTGGAACTCGCGTATCACCTCCTGGCTGTAGAACGTGCCGGCGAGGTCGGCCGCGTCGTCGTTAGCCGAGAGGCCGTCAACGATGAAGCCGTTGTTCAGGTTGCGCTGGCCCGCGACCGAAAGCCCCGTGCCGGGCACGGCCGAAGTCTCCGCAAAGCGCTGGTTGCTCCCCGTGTTCGTGCGCGAGACGCCGGGGACGAGCAGCGCCAGGTCCAGGTAGTTGCGGCCGTTCAAGGGGAGCGCGTCAATCTCGCGCGGCAGCACGGTCTCGGCAACCTGCGTGCGCGCGGCCTCTATGAGCGGCACGTCGGCGGTGATGTTTACGCTGCCGGTGACGCCCGCGACCGAGAGCTTGAGCGGCACGTCGAGCGCCTGGCCGAGCGTGAGCGTGAGCCTCTGGCGAAGGGGGTCGAAGCCCGCGTGCTCGGCCGACAATTCGTAGGGGCCTGCGGGCAGGTAGGCGAATCTGTAGCGGCCTTCAGCGTCGCTCGTGGCCGTCTGTGTTTGGTTGGTGTCCAGGTTGGTGACGGTGACGAGCGCGCCGGCGAGAGCCGCGCCGGCCGAATCTTCGACGCGCCCGCCGAGCGTGGCCGAAGTCACAGTCTGCTGTGCCAGAACGGAAGACGCGAATGAGCTGATGAGCGCGGCAAGCAACAATGCGCGCAGAAGTGTTGTCCTCGACGCAAGCGCGCGGGACGGGGGAATGTTTCTCATCTCCAATAGCCTTTCGACGGCGTGCGAAGAATGCGCGTGCCGTCATGGTGCTCAAGTGTCCTTCGAGAAAGGCGAAGGCCGGGCCGCTTCTTTGCCGAAACGACCTGCCGAATGGTTTGTGCCATTCTCGAAATCTCACTACGGCTGCGGGCGCGCGCGAATAGGCGACGGCGCGGGCGGCCGTCAGCGCGAATGAAAAGCGCGTGGCAGCCGATAGTGTTTAAGCTGAAAGGTTGATGAGAGAAGTGGGCGGGGCGCGGGGCCGCGCCTGCCGGACGTGGTCGGCAGACTTCGGCGTGAGCTGATTGGCCTGGCCCACGAAAGAACGAATCGTGGACGGGCGAGGCTGTGCCTTGACGACGATTGACGCGGCGTGGCGCGGGCGGCGCACCTGCGAAGAGCTGAAAGCCGCGGCGGCGCATTCGGGCGAGCACGGCTTAGTCAAAGCCCTCGAAGAGACGCTCGTCGTCGTTCTGTGTGACTCTTTAGTGGCGTGAGTCGCGTGATGCGCCGAAGAGTGTTTCGCGCCGTGCGCCGCGTGGCCGTATGACTGGTCGTCACCCTCGTCGTCGGGCGCTTGAGCTTCGTTCTCATCGTCGCCGAGGCCGGAGCTGCAAGAGCCGGCCATGTGCGGCGACTTGCCAACGCAGCAGGCCATCCCGCATTCGTGTGACGACGCGAAGGAGCCCGGCGGTGCAAGAGCCGCGAGCACGACGAGCGCCAGCATCAACGCCAGAACGATGCGGGCGATTGACGCGCGGGCCGTGACACTTGCTTGGCGCGAGACTGGCACAGGGGAAACTCCGTTCGGGCCGCGAGGCGTTTACCGGTGACGGGCGGATTCTGTCATAGGAGCGAGGCAAAAGGCAAAAGGAAAAAGGCAAAAGGTAAAAATCTTGACCCTGAAAGGGTCGCACATGATAGCCGGGGGCGAGCGAGTGCGCCTCAAGCGCACGACGCGCCGCCCCCGGTTGGATGTAGAAATTAATTCGACGCTGAAGGGGTCGCACATTCAATGTTGAATGTGCGACCCCTTCAGGGTCGAAACATATTTTCTCATTCTTTCCGGGGGCGGCGCAAGCCTACGCTTGCTTGCCCCCGGCTATCATGTGTGACCCCTTCGGGGTCAAGATTTTTACCTTTTGCCTCACACCGTCGGGGTTTCGGTCGTCGCCGCCGTCTCGATGTCGCCCGCGAGCACGACCGTCAGGTGGTCCGGGCGGAAGTATTTGCGAATGGCGGCGTTGACCTCCTCGATGGTCACGGACTGTATGATCTGCGGGAAGCGGTCTACGTAGTTGATGCCGAGCTTGTAGAACTCCGCGTTCCAGATCGCGCTGGCGAGTCCCGCGTTCGTCGCCAGACCCACCTTGAAAGAGCCTATGGCCGATGACTTCTCGTCGGCCAACTCTTCCGGGCGGATGCCGTTCTCGACGTAGTCGCGCAGGACGTTGAGCGCCGAGTTGATCGCCTTCTCGATGTTGTTCGGGTTGACGGAGACGCCGACGTACCACGGGCCGGCGGCCAAGCTAGGCGCGCGGAAGCGCGAGTTGATGCCGTAGGTCAGACCCTCCTGGTCGCGCACGCGCAGGCCCAGGCGCGACGAGAGCGTGCTTTCGCCGAGCGCGCTGTTGGCGAGCAGCGCCGCGTAGTAGTCTTTCGATTCGCGGCGCAGGGGCGCGGCCGAGCCGATCAGGATGTCAACGTTCGCTTTGTCCTTCAAGAGCACGACCTCGCGCAACATGCCGGAGCGCGGCTCGGGGTCCGTGACGTTGATGTCAACGCTCTCGGGTCCGGCGAAGTCGCCGAACGCTTCCGCAAACTGACGGGCCACCTCGTCCGCCCGCACGTCGCCCGCGACCGAAAGGATGAGCGAGCGCCCGCCGTAGTATTTCGAGTAGAAGGCGCGCACGTCTTCGACCGTCACCGAGCGGACGCTCTCAATCAGCTTCTCGCCCGGGGGTAAGTAGAAGGGGCTGGCCTCGTCGAAGGTCAACTGCATGAAGCGCTCGCGCGCGCGATAGCCCGTGTTGGACTGCTGGTCCTGAATGCTTGAGACGATCTGCTGCTTGAGCTTTTCCAATTCTTCCGCGGGGAACGCGGGCTCGCGCAGCGCCTCGGCCATGGCGGTCAGAACGAGCGGCAAATCTTTCGAGAGCGTGCGTGCGGCGACGGCGACGGCGAAGTGGTCGGCGGAAAAGTCCAGTTGCGCGCCGACGCGTTCGAGGTCGCCCGCGAGTTCCAGCTTGGTGCGCCGCTGTGTGCCGCGCTCCAGCATGTTCGCGGTAATCTCTGCCAGCCCGGGCTTGTCGCGCGGCTCGAAGTAGGAGCCCGCGCGGAACGAGCCGCGCAGCGAGACGGTCGGGACCGTGTTGTTTTCGAGGACGAGCAGGACCGCGCCCGTCTCAAGCTCTGTGCGCCGGATGCGGCTCGCGAAGTTCGAGCGCCCGGCCGAAGCGGGCGTCACGGGCTCGGCTGCGTCCGAAGATTTGCTGCCGCGCGGCGAAACAGACTGCTGCGCCTCCTCCTGCGGCGTGGTGGAACCGCCCGACGCGGGCTCTACGTCGTCGCCGCCCGCCGGCCGCGCCCCGCTCTCCGAGACCTCCGACAGTTCGGCCGCCGCGCCGCCGTCATCAGTCCCGCGGTAAAACTGCACGCCCCTCTTTATCGCGGCGGGCCGGGAAGCGTCCGAGACTTGTTCCCGAACTTGCGGCGGGCCGCCGTTGCCTTTGCCCCCGCCGCCCTGCTGCTTCGGAATGAAGTGGCCGACGGTGCGGTTGTCTTCGGTGAAGTATTTTTGTGCCACTTGCTTGATCTGCTCGGACGTGACGCGCGAGATGTTCTGTTCGTAGTCCTTGTAGAAGCGCCAGTCGGCGACGGCCTCGGCCTCGGACATCTGCATGGCGACGTTGAGAGTGCCGTCGCGGCTGTAGGCCACACGCGCCGCGATCTGCTGCTTGGCCTTCAAGACCTCCGCCTCGGTCAAACCTTCTTCGGCCACCTTGCGCAGCTCATCCAGAATCGTCTCTTCGATCTTCTGCACTTCCACGCCCGGATGGACGGTCGCGTGGACGTTGAAGAGCCCTGGGTCGCGGTGCTGGTCCACGCCCGCGTGCGCCTCCACGGCCAGCTCGGTCTCGACCAACGCTTGATAAAGGCGGCTCGTGATGCCGTGCGACATGGCGACAGAGAGGACGACGAGCGGGTAGATGTCGTTATCCTCGGGCGGGTCTGCGGCGCGCTTCGCCAGTTCCTCGTTCGAGAGCACCGTCGTCTGCCCGAGCACGCCCGGCGTGTGAAAGGCCATCTGCACCAGGGCCAATTCGCCCGCGCGGCGAATGACCAAACGGCGCTCGCCCTGCTGCTGCGGCTCCTCCGTGTAGACTTCGGGAATCGAATGGTCGGGCACGGGGTAAGCGCCGAAATATTTATTGATCAGCTCCAACGCCGCGAGGCGCTCGAAGTCGCCGACGAGGATGACGGTCGTGTTGTTCGGCTGGTAGAACGTGTCGTAGAACTCTTTGAGGCGCGAAGTGGGCACGCCTTCAACGTCCGCGCGCCAGCCGATGGTCGGATGGTGATAGGGGTGCTCGCGGAAGGCCGCCGCGTAGACGGCTTCTTCCAGGACTTCGGACGGGTCGTTCTGCCCGAGTTCGAGCTCGTTGCGCACGACCGTCATCTCGGACTGTCGGTCCGCGTCTGAGATCAGGGAGTTGCGCATCCGGTCGGCTTCGAGCTTGATGGCAAGCTCCAACTGGTCCGAGGGCACGGTCTCGAAATAGTTCGTGCGGTCGTACCAGGTGGTGGCGTTAAAGCCCGCGCCGATTTTTTTCAAGGTCGCGGCGATCTGCGTGTTCTGTTCCTTGTTGAAGGTCGGCGTGCCCTTGAACATCATGTGTTCGAGGAGATGCGTGGAGCCCGTGTAGCCGACGGCCTCGTTGCGCGAGCCGACCTTGTAGAGGACCATCACGGTGGCGACGGGCGCGACCCTGTTCTCCACGAGCAAGACCTTCATGTGGTTGTCTAACCTGTATTCCCGAATCCCGTCAGATTCAGCCACGAACGTGAGGCCGGCGGGCAACTGCTCCACAGTCATTGACCATTCTTCTCCTTGTCTCTCTCTTCTTCAGACGGCAAACACAGAACGAGAATATCTGACCATTTTTGCCGCGCTTTCGCTATAATCCGGTGGTAAGAGGAGATTACCACAATGCAGCCGATTGCCATACGCTACTGCGTCGTTTGAAACTACCGACCTCGCGCCGCCCGTGTGGCGGACCTGCTCGAACGTGAGCTGAAAGTCAGCACGCAGCTCGTCGAAGGAGACCGCGGCGAGTTCACGGTCTGGGTTGGCGACCGCGTTGTCTCCAAGAAAAACTGGCTCGGCTTCCCCGAGGACGAGAAGGTCCTCGAAGCCGTCCGCGAGGCGCTCACGCGCGAGCAGGCGTAAGGAAGTCCTGACGCCTCTCTTTCAATCCGCCTTCGCTTTATTCTGTGCCAGCATGTTGCAGAAGAGCGCGCCCTGTTCGAGGGCGTCGTCGAGGGCGAGGTGCGTGTGCGGGAGGTCGTCGAACCAGCGCCTGGGCATGACGGCCTTGGTCGTCTCGCGGAAGTCTGTTTTGAGGAGCGCCATCGCATAAGACTTGATGTCGAGGGCGAAGAAGGAGAAGGGGCTCGCGCCCGTGAACTTGTGCAAGTACCACTGGACGAACATGTAGTCGAAGACTACAGGGTAGCCGACGAAGACGGGCGCGCCCGGAAGCCCTTTGAGCCATGCGGCGTACTCGCTCATGGCCTCGGCGGGCGGGCGCGGGTCGCGCCTCGACGCGGCCCACGCCTCGGGCTGCGTCTCCCACCAGCGCATGGTGTCTGGGTGGCCGCTCGCGCCGGGCAAGGTTTCGAGGTTGGCGGAGAAAGTAGCGATCAGAGTCTTGTCGGCCAGGTAGGCGGCCGAGGCGAAGCTCAGCATGGAGTGCGGCCCTGGGATTGGCCCATCCGTTTCGACATCCGTGCTCACATAGATTTCCGGCATGCGTGAGAAGCTAGCAGAAGTGAGGAACGATGAAAAGCAGAATTCAGAATCCAGAATCCAGAATCCAGAATGAAAGGCTCTCGACCGCTTCTGTTTTTATTCTGACTCCTGGATTCTGAATTCTGAATTCTGCTTTTCTACTGCCGCACACGCTTCATGTTTTCGATGACGCGTTTGGCGATTTTGGTGCTGAGTGTGCCGCCGAGCGAGCTGAGCTTGCCGCTGGCGACGACCGTGTTGGTGCGGCGGTCAATGATGCTGTAGACGAAGCGTGTGAAGACCTTGCGGCCGACCTCTATGATGAGGTCCGCGTCCAGCTCGGTCCTGGTTATCAACAGCCCCCAGCGTTGAAATTCGGGGCGCTTGAGCAGTTCGTTTTCCAACTCCGACGGTTTGAAGAAGGCCGACTCCTTGCGTATGTAGAGCAGTTTGGCGGTGCGCAAGATAGTCACGGGGTCCGTGGGAGCGTTGACGGCCGGTTCCGAAACCTGTGCCACTCTGTTTTCGGCGGTGGTCGCGTTCGCCTCCGCCGCACTGGCAGGGTTGGCGGGCAGCGGCTGTTGTGCCGCGACGCTCCCGTGTGCGGCCGCGACGCAGAGCGCCAGCAGGCGTGCGCGCGCGAATGCGATGCGCAAAAGGGACGCGGCCCGCGTGGGTTTTTGACGGACGGATGATGAAAGGGAAGCTCTCATGATGTTAATGTCCTCCAGAGGTTCGGCGGGATTAAAATGACATGGCACGCGATACGTCGCCGCGGCTCGTGCTTGAGATTATTTTCGGGTCAGGCGTGAGGCAACCTTGCGTGTGACAGTTTCGGAATTGACACAGGCCGCAAACTTAACCCCGCGGGCAAACCTTTCGACGGGCGCGCATCATCGTAGGCACAGCTAAGCCGCAATTCCCGTCCGACGTTTCCGCTTCAACGGAAAGGAGCAACCGAAAGCCATGCGCCCCTCTTTCAAAGCCGTCCTGGCTGCGCTCGCCCTACTCCTCTCTCTACGGCGCGGCCTCGGCGCAGGCCGGCCGCCGCCCGCAGCAGTCGCCGGAGCCGAAGAAGAAAGCGGAGCAGACGACGACAGCGCCCGCCGAGCCGAGAAGCCGCGCAGCAGCAGGAAACGGAAGCGCCGCCCGCCGGAGACCAGCAGGACGTGGAGACCGTGCGCGTCGAGACGAACCTGGTCACTGTGCCAGTTATCGTCAGCGACCGCGGCGACATCTACCTGCCGGACTTGAAGCAGGAGGACTTCACGGTCTTCGAGGACGGGGTCAAGCAGGAAGTCTCTTTCTTCGAGACCGTCACCGCGCCCTTCCACGTCGTCCTCATGCTCGACACGAGCGCGAGCACGCAGGACAAGCTGAACATGATTCAGCAGGCGGCCATCTCTTTCACGGAGCAGTTGCAAAAGGCCGACCGCGTCAAGGTCATCTCGTTCGACGACCGCGTGCGCGACCTCTCCGACTTCACGTCCGACCGCGCGGTGCTTCAGTGGGCCATACGCGACACGCGGCCCGGCCAGGGGACGAAGCTCTACGACGCCGTGGCCGTCGGCATCAAAGCCTTGCAGCGCATCAAGGGGCGCAAGGCCATCGTCATCTTCACGGACGGGGTTGACTCCTACAGCGACCGCGAGACTTACAACCGGAACGTGCGTCTGCTGGAAGAGGCCGGAATCATCGTCTACCCGATTCGCTTCGACACGCGCGCGGACGTTGAAGAGTTGGTGCGCCGCCAGCAGCAGCAGGGCCAGGGCGTTGACCTGGCGACCATCCTCGGCGGCAAGCTTCCGGGCGGCGGCGGCGACGGGCAAGACGACGCCGACGACTTTCCCAGGCGGCACGACGATTCCGGGCGGGGGCGGGACCGGGACGACCTTTCCGCGCCTGCCCGGCGGAGTCATCGTCACCAGGACCAAAAGGGACAATCGCGACGACCGTTACCCGCCGGGCGACCCGCGCAACAACGACCCGACGACCACGGACCCATCCGGCACGGGACGCAACGACCCGACGTACCCGTCGGGCAGGGCGAACGACAACATCAGCAGGGAACTGGATTTGATGTACAAGACCGGGGACGCTTATCTGGCGGATCTGGCGGAGAAGACCGGCGGGAGGCTACACCGCGCGGACACGCTCGGCATGCTGCCCAGAGCCTTCGGTCAGATCGCCGCCGAACTAAGGACTCAATACTCGCTCGGCTACTACCCGCTCAAACCCGAGCACGACGGCAAGTACCGCAAGATCAAAGTTGCGACGAGCCGCAAGGGCGCGGTCGTCCGCGCCCGCCCCGGCTACCGCGCGCCGGGCGGCGGCAAATAATTCTTCCCCTAAGCTCACTGAAGGAAGATTGATTCAACCCTTTGCGCCTTTAGTTTTTACTTTGCGCCTTTGCGTGAAAGGCTGTTTCTCGCAAAGGCGCAAAGTTAAGACGTAAGACGCAAAGGGTTGAATTTTAATCTGTGCTTGGATTAATCCTGCCTTGGTTGAGAGTGCTTGCCGGCGATGCGGAGCATGGCGTCGAGGCTGCGCTCGATGTCTTCGTCCGTCGTGGCCCAGGATGAGACGCTGATGCGCATGGCGGTGCGGCCCTGCCACACGGTCCCCCCGCACCAGCAGGTTCCGTCCGCCTGTAGGTCCGCGATCACGCGGTTGGTCGTGTCCGCGTCGCCGAACGCGACCAGCACCTGATTGAGCACGACCTCGTTCAGCACTTCGTAGCCCGCGGCCCGCAAGCCTTCAGCGAAGCGGCGCGCCTGGCGGCAGTTGCGCTCGATTAACTCGGCCACGCCCCGGCGGCCGAGCGAGCGCAGCGCGGCCCACACCTCCACGCCGCGCGCGCGACGGGACAACTCAGGCGTGAAGTCCGAGGGGTTGCGGAAAGGGCTTGTGGTCGGAAGGTACTCAGCCGTAATCGCCATCGCGGCGCGCAGCGCGTCCAGGTCGCGCACCAGCGCCAGCCCGCTGTCGTAGGGGACGTTCAGCCACTTGTGAAAGTCAGTGGCCCAGGAATCCGCGTCCGTTAAGCCGCGCGCGAGGGGCGCGGTGGAAGGAGCGGCCAGAGCCCACAGGCCGAAAGCGCCGTCAACGTGCACCCACGCGCCTGAGGCGTGCGCGCGCTCGCAGATTTCGGTCAGCGGGTCGAAAGCACCCGTGTTGACGTTGCCCGCCTGCGCGCAGACGATGGTCGGCCCGTCAATCGGCGGCAGCGCGTCCGCACGCATCCTCCCGTGCGAGTCAACGGGAACTTTCAGCACACGGTTTCGGCCGAGCCCCAGCATCCCGAGCGACTTGAAGAGCGTCGGGTGCGACTCGTTGCTTACGATGACAGTAATCGGGGGCGCGCCGAACAAGCCGTCGGCCTCCACGTCCCAGCCCGCGCGCTGAAGGAGCGCGTGGCGCGCGGCGGCCAGCGCGGAAAAGTTGGCGGTCGTCGCCCCCGTCACGAAAGCGCCGCCGCAGGTCTTCGGCAGGTTGAAGAGGTCTAAGAGCCAGTTGAGCGCGACCTGCTCGACGTGGGCCGTGGCGGGCGTGGAGTTGTGCAGGCCGGTGTTCTGGTCCCAGGCGGCGGCGAGCCAGTTGGCGGCCACGGTGGCAGGGAGAGCGCCGCCGATGACGAAGCCGAAATACCTGGGGCCGGCCATCGCCGTCGTCGCAGGGGAGCAGACCTCGTCCAGTGTTTGTATGACTTGCTCGGGCGTGGCCGGGTCTTCGGGCAGCGGCTCGTCGAGCGCGGAAAGCTTCGCCACAGCTTCGGGCGACGGCGCGACCCCGCGCTCGTCGAGTGTTTCGAGATAGGAAATGGCACGCTGAGCCGTCTTCTCTAAAAGCTCTCTCATCCACTCCTCCTCAAATGGCGTCCCTGAGTCCAGAGAAGATACTCCGGCAGAGGGCCAAATGTTCCCGCAAGGGGTTGCCGTACGCTATATAGTCTTTGCGCCTTTGCGTCTCCCGCGTGAAATAAGTATTCTCACGCGGGAGACGCAAAGGCGCAAAGGGTTGGTCAACGGACTGCTATTGAAATAGACTCTTGTAGGTTCCCGTCTAACCCGACAGCAGCCGCGCCAGGTGGTCGTAACGCCTGGGCATGAAGGCCGCGCGCAGCGCCTCGGTTTCGACAGCGCCGTGTGTGCCCCACGCGTCATCGAGCAACGTCGCCGTGGGCTGCTCTCTCATCTCCGGGCCTGCGAATAACTGCGGCGGCAGCAACAGGAGGGCGAGAGCGCGGTCGCTCTCAGTTTCGAGCGGCGACGCGGAGGCCGTCGTAGAGCAACTGTACGCCGTGATGATGAGCGAGAAGGTGCGCACGCTGCCGGTGTCATCTGCGCGCCCTGTCGGAGACGTTTAGCGTCCAAGTGCCGTTCGGGTTCTGTCCGTCGAAGACGGAGAGCGGGCTGGCGGGCTTGAAGGAGCCCGTGAAGGGAGCCTGTGTCGGCACGACGCTCTGAATTGACGCGCCGGCCGATTCGTCGTCCAGCGTCGTGTTGCAGAAGTTCTGTCCGTCGTTGTTCGCGCCGCCCGCCTGGCTGATGAGCGTGACGACCGTGCCCTGCGGCGACTTCAACGTCACGACAAGATCGCCGACCCACGTGTGATCCAGGCCGACGGTCGTCGAGCCCGTGGCGGTCGTACAACTGGTCCCGCCGAACTTGAAGTTGAGGTCGGAGATTCTGCCCGTGAACCCGCTCACGGCGAGCGGGACGTTGACGCCCGTGGTCGTGTTGTCTGGAATCGCCACGGCCGTGCCGGTGCGCGTCTTGGTGACGGCCGCGCCGGGCTTGCCGGTCGGGACGGTGAAGGTGAACACGGCGGGGCTTCCGCCGCCCGTGTAGGTCACCGTCAGTTTGAAGCTCATGGGCACGCCGCACGCGAAGGTGGACGCGACGTTGAATTTAAAGGACTCAGCCGTGTTGGTTCCCGTACCCGTCGTCGCGGCGAGGTTCGGATAGGCGGACGTGCCCGTGCCTGCAACAATCGTCACGCCGGTGCTCAGGCTCGTCAGCGTCGCGCTCACGGCGGTCGCCGCCGCGTTGCCCGTGTTCTTCAGTTGGATGGTCAGCTTGTTGTTGGTTTCGCCGGGCTCTATGACGGTGTCCGGGTCGGCCGTGTTCCCGTCGGTGGCCGTGACGGTGCCGAGTTGTATATTTGGCACAGGCGTCGAAGGCCCGCGCGCGATGCGCCCCCACCAGGTGCCCCAGCGGCTGAAGCCGCCCGAGACGGCCGCCGCGTGCTCCTGAATCGTCCAGAGGTCAAGGTCGTTCAAGGGGTCAACGACCGTGTTGCTGTAATCGCCCCAGCGGTTTCGCCCGCCGCCGAAGTCTTTGAAGTAAGGGGCCGCGCCCGCCTTCAACACCACTTCTGTCCCTAAGGTGTTGACCGGGTCCGCGGCGGCGCGGAAGGCGTAGTTGGCGCTCGCGTACTGCTGCGACGAGAAGCGCGAGTAGCCTACGAGCACGTCGCTGTTCTTGTTGACGGCGATGCTCGGGAAGGCGTAGAACTTCGCGCCCGTCGGGTCGTCAACGCGCCCGCGCTGCTGTATCGCCCCGGCCGGCGTCAGTTGCCACCACTGGATTGAGCTGCGCGTCGGCGCCGCCGCGTTGGGCAGGAAGATGGTCTGCGCGGCCCAGAGCGAGCCGTTGCGGTAGACGACCGATTGGATGCGCGAGTCGTTGGTCTGAATCTTGTTGGTCGAGCCGAGCTGCGGGGCGAAGTCGTTGCCGCTCGGAGCGATTGAACGTCCAGGCGTTCGCCGCGGCGACGGGCGTGGTGAATACGTTGGCAGCGGCGTAGGCGGGCGCGGCGGCCGTGCCCGTGATGGTCTTGATGCGTAGCTGCGTGTGCCCGTCCCAGTCTTCGACGAGGTACATGGTGTTGAGCGCGTTGTCGTAAGTCACGGCCGGCGTCTGCGTGAAGGCGCAAAAACTGGCCCCGGGGTTACAAAAGTCGTGGAACACTTTGTAGCTCGCAGCCGCGGCGAAGGCGTAGAGCGTGGCTTTGTTGAAGACGAAAAGGCTTGAGCGCTTGAAGCCGGTGCCGCCGACGCCGAACATGTTGACCGTGATGACGATCCAATTCTTGTTGAAGCCCATGCGCGGATAGTCGGCCCAGGCCGTGCCGGCCGAGTCCACGTCCGCCTTGTAAATCTTCCAGTTGCCCGTCGGGTCGCTCGTCTGCGAGACGGCGAGCAGGATGGCCGAAGTCGGCGCGTCGGCGTCGGCGACGACCGTGAACATCCAGCGGCTGCTGAACGGGTCGTAGAAGACCTGCGGGTCGAAGGTGCCGGGCGCGCCGAATTGCCAGGGGCCGGGGACGGCGGAGAAGAAGCTGTCGAGCGAGACCGTGCTGACGGTCGCGCCCGTCCTGGTCTGAATGCGCATCTGCGTGTTGAGCACGACCATCAGGTGGTTGGGGCCGACCGCGCCGTGTGTGTCGGGCGGGATGCTCGTGTTGTTGTCTTCGAGCGCCTTGAAGCTCGAAGAAGGCGCGGGCGAGGCGGCTAAGGGCTTCGTCCCTCCCACGGCGGCGGCCGTCTCCGGGCCGTCACTTTCCGCCAGAGCGCCGCCGACCTGGACGGTCTTGTTGCGCGGCGCGCGGCCCGGCTCGCGTATGACCTTCGGCTCTTTGTAGACGGAGGGCGAGAGCGATTCCCTGGTTGCGAGCTGCTTGAAGTTGACGACGACGCCAGTGTCCGAGAGGGCCGTCTTCTCCTCGCCTTGCTGCGTGGGGTTGTCACCACCTTGCACGCGCGCGGCGTCCGGCTCCTGCACCTCTGCGGGGCCGCGCTCCCGCACCTGCGCCAGCGCGAGATAGCCCGCGGTGAACAGTATGACCAGCACGGCAAGATGTGGGAGGTATTTTCTCATGGCAAAAATCCTTTTTACTGGAAAGCGACGCGACGCCACTTCGACACTTGAATTAACTCGGGAACCCTGGCAGTGCCCAGCCGCTTGCGTGTGAAGACGAGTGAGTCGAGCGCGGTGCGGATTTCCAGGAGGCTCGACGCGATTTCGGTCTGGGGCGAATGAATAAGACGCCCGCGGAGACAAAGCGTGGGACGCGTGTCCGGCCGACGTGGAGTTTACTACTTAGGGAACAGCAACTTCAAGACGACCGGGGAGCGCCTTACCCGCCGCCCCTGCGCGCCCTCAGCCAAGCCCGGCCGCAAACTAAGCGGTTACGCCAGGGCTCTTTAACAGGGACGTGCGCCGCAGCGTTTTAATAAGTGCGGGGCACAAGCGCGGGAACGCGGCAGTGAGTTGCCCCAGTAGGGAGGAGAAGGAGATGAGAAAGGTAGAGTCAATCAATTCAAGAAAGCTCTTCGGCCAGCTTTACCCTCGGGCGCAGGCGAAGGCGGTGCCCGAGGGGGCTGGATTTTTCTGCGGCGCGGCGCTCACCCTCTGGGCGCCGACGCTCTTGTACTGCTACGTCATCGGCCAGGCCGCGCCGTTCTACTTGATCGCGTCCAGTCAAGTGCTGGGTGCGCTGGTCGGGCTGCTCAAGTTCAAGCGTTCGTCCGGCGGCCTCACGCGCTGTGTCCCGGTTAACCGCGTCCCGGACATCCCGGCCACCGCGCGCCGGGCGAAGGTCAAAGATGCGGCTTAGCATCGCCTCACATGAAACCATACCGCGGTGAGCCCTGGGCGGCGGCGAGCGAGATGCTCCCGCCGCTTCGGGTTTTTGCGGCTGCGCGCGCTGGCCGTGATGTCGGCGAACAGCCGACACCAAACGCGCCGCCGGGACGAAAGCCGCGGCTTCATAAAGAGAACGGGCGGGACGCGCTCATCAAGGGCGCGTCCCGCCCGCTCTCTTTCCGGCTAAGTCGGGCCGGGGTTTGGGCGGCGAAGCTCCGGGGGGGCCTCTTCGCCCGGCTCTTCCCCTAAGTCGGCTGAGCCCGGAACCGCGTCCGGCGTCCGGCCATCTTCGCCTTCGGTCATATTGTCGTCCCCGAACATCCGCCCGCGCGTGTTGAGAATCATCAGGAAGAACTTCCTGCACCGCACGCAGTCGAGCAGATGCTCCTCGACCTCTTCCGCCGAAGTGTCTTCGAGCAAGTTGGCAATGTAGTGTGGGAGCAGCTCTCCTACGGCGGGAGCTGTACAGCCTTCGCCAGCCTGTACTTCGATAAGCTCATATAGATTTGTACTCATGGCCTAACCTCACAATCGGCCCGCAGACCAACCGGCGATTAGGCATGCCTCGCCTCGGGTCACTAGTCGTCGTCACGGTCTATGGTCTTCCTGAATGCTTTCACGGCGGCACTCACCCAGTTCTTGATAGTCACGTGCGAGCACACGTGGCCTAGAAGCTCTTTAATCTCCCTGGTCGAGTAGCCTTCATACCAGAGCCGGACCGCGTGCCTGTGGTTCTCGGGCAAGGTCTCGGTGAATCCCAGAAACTGATTGCGGGCTCGCTCCAAATCGAACCGGGTCCGCTCATTCGCGAGGGAAAGGTCTTCGGTGGACACGAAGAAGATTTCGTCGGGCAGCCTACCGAACTTCCGCAGCTTGCTGAAGACGATGTTGCGCGCCAGGATGAAGAACCAGTCGAAGAAATCTTCCTCGCTCTCGGTCTTCTCCGGGCTGAGCGCGTCTGCCTTCCCGAATATCTTCTCAAACATCCTCGCGCAAGCCTCGTTGAAGAGGTCGTCGGCGTCATCACTCGCGCCGTAATACCTGCGAATGAGATCGCCGTAACGGCGCATGAGGCCGCCACAGATTTTCTTCCCCCGACTCTGGAACCCATCGTGCCTTATCAACTCGTTGATCTGCTCTCTCAAATCATCGCCTGATCTGCGGGCAGTCATTAATTGAAGCAGTAAGTCCCAGAGCTTAAACGCTCCCTCCTTGGAACTTGTACCGGCGGACATAAAAAGCTCCTTCCCCGAGGGCGGGCTCGCCGCGCGCACCAAATCGCGGGACGAATCGGTAGGCAGCAGCCCGCGTACGTTTGCCCGGCAGGGGGGCAAAGGGTTTTGGTAAAGTCTTCGGGGCCGCCGCCGGCGAGCTGCCTCCCACCGGCGGCGTTTGGTGAAGGTGGATTGTTAGAAATGACATGGGACTCTCCTTATTCCTGCGTTCGCAGGCGTCTGGTTCAAAGAATGCAGACAACAGATTGCCAACTCCTGGTGCTGGCAGCGATTGTCCGCCTTTGACTATAAAAATACCAGCTACACCCCCGGCGTTAAGTCCACCGGAAAAAAAATTTTCGCCTACGACTTAACATTCGCCTCACGGCGGCATTTTACAGAGTGACAGGCGGAGAGAGGTAGACGCTCAGGATTGAGAGTTCCAATCATCTCCCGCCGACCGGCAGCCAGTGCGCATTAGAACTCCAGAGTCAAGTGCTGCCGCTTGAACTGCGAGAGTGACCGCTTATATAAGAAGGAGTGAGAGAGATGAGAAAGAGATTCGTTTTCGGCGCGTTCGTTGTTTGCGTTATAGTCTTCGTGTTCTTCATGTTCTTCTCGCGCGTCAGCAGTGCGCAGGAGCCGGAGGACTCAGCCGGTGGCAGCTCACCATCAGATAGAGCCGGACGGCCTGCCTGTTATGGGAGAAGACTGCGACGGCGGGGAGTGTCGGCCCGTCACCCCGTACGACTCGCAACCCACCGAGCATGAAATTGCGGCGACGCCTCGACATGTCAACCCGGCCCTCGGTCCCTTGGCGATGCCCGTCGTGCCCGAGCACCCGGATCGACGCCCGTGCGCCCCGTCCTTGAGCGACCCGGCCCCGGCCCCGGTCAGTGACCCGAGTAACCCGGATATGATTTGAAAACCCGCGCCCGCGAGCATCAGGCAGATCGAAAGGTCGCGGGCGCACAACCTCGCAGCTCAAGACGGCTGTCGTGTCAAAAAAGAGCCGCCCCGGAGTCTTCCGGGGCGGCTCTTCGTTTGCGCGCTGAGTAAGTGAGTCGCCCGCCGGCGGCGATGCCGGGAGCGGGCGGGCCTTATTCGCCGCCGTAAAGCTCTTCGATGAGCTGGCCGTATTTTTCGTCCACGACGCGGCGCTTGACCTTGAGGGTCGGCGTCATCTCGCCGCTGTCAATGGAGAACTCTTCCGGGAGCAGCGCGACGCGGCGGATGCGCTCGTAGTCGTGGAGCCCGCGCGTCAACTGTGCCACTTCCTTCTGGACTATCTTGACCGCGACGGCATGGCGGCTCCACTCGGCGCGCGTCGCGGGCTTCTGTTCCCCCGCGTCCGACATGGCCCCGGCGAGCGCCTCCCAATCGGGGACGACAAGGGCGGCCGGTTGCTTGCGCCCCGCGCCGATGACGACCACCTGATTGACCAACTCGCTCTGCTTAATCAGGCTCTCGACAAGTTGCGGCGCGACGTATTTGCCGTTCGAGAGCTTGAACAAATCTTTCTTCCGGTCGGTGATGTATAAATGACCCTCTTCGTCCATGTGGCCCACGTCGCCCGTCATGAACCACCCGTCTTCCATGACGGCCGCGGTCGCTTCAGGGTGATTGTAGTAGCCGCGCATGACGTTCGGCCCGCGCACCAGAATCTCGCCGTCCCCCGCAATCCGCACATCAATTCCGGGGAAGACGAGGCCGACCGAGCCCGTCTTGTTGTTGTCCGGCCGGTTCGCGGAGACGATGCAGGTCTCCGTCATCCCGTAGCCCTGTAGGATGGGAATGTCCGCGGCCCAGAAGGCGTAAGAGAGCGTGGGCGAGAGCGCCGCGCCGCCCGAGACGAAGTAGCGGAGGCGCCCGCCGACGCCCGCGCGCCACTTGGAGAAGACGAGCCGGTTCGCGAGGTCGCGTTTGAGTTCGAGGAGCGGCGGCACGGGCTCGCGCTTGTCTTTCAATTCGCCGTATCGCTGGCCCACTTCGAGCGACCACGCGAAGAGCTTGCTCTTCCACCCGCCGGCCGTCATGCCCTTCTTGACGATGCGCTGGTAGACCTTCTCGAAGAGGCGTGGCACGGCCGTCATGATCGTCGGCTGGACTTCGCGCAGGTGCTCGCCGACCACGTCGAAGGATGCCGCGTAGTAGACCGAGACGCCCGTGTAGCAGAAGACGTAGAAGCAGGTCCGCTCGAAGATGTGCGAGAGCGGGAGCACGGAGAGCGCCGTGTCCGTGTTGTAGATGGGCAGCGCGGAGGCTATCGAGAGCACGTTCGAGATGAAGTTCGAGTGCGTCAGCATGACGCCCTTCGGCTCGCCCGTCGTCCCCGAAGTGTAGATGATGGTCGCCAGGTCTTCATCGCTGCCCGGACTTGCAAGCGCGTCGTGGGCGTCAGGGTCGGCCTCGGCCCTCTCGCGCCCGCGCCTTTCCAGTTCTTCGAGCGTCATCGCGCCCTCGACCTGCGAGGCCGCGTCCTCATCGAAGAAGACCATGCCTTCGAGCGCCGGAACGCCCTCGATTCCGGGGCGCGCGTGCTTGAAGACTTTGCGCCCGGAGACGAAGAGCAGGCGCGCGCCCGAGTCTTCGAGGATGAAGCGGACCTGCTCGACGGCCTGCGTCGTGTAGATGGGGACGTTGACCGCTCCGATGCTCAGGATGGCGAGGTCAACGATTGACCACTCGGGACGGTTCTCCGAGAGCAGCGCGACGCGGTCGCCGCGGCGCACGCCGATCTCGTCGAGGCCGAGCGCGACGTGGCGGACGCGCTCGGCGAAATTTTCTCCTGAGATGTTGTGCCAATCGCCACCGCGCTTGGTGTTGAGCGCGTCGGGCTTGGCGTGCCTCACGATGCCGTCGAGGCAGAGCTTAGGGATGGTGTTCAGATGTTGTGCTTCGCTGGTCGAGTCGGTCACGTGTGGGATACCGGCCGCGCTCGGCGTCGGCTTCTCCTTTTTGTTCTCACTGAAACGAGCAAGAGGGGAGAGTGGATTTATAGCCCCGCCAGGGGCGACTGAAAATAGCCCAGCACTTCAGTGCTGGGGATAAGACGAGAATGACGGTGTCGTCCCGTAGGGACGGCTGAAGAATTCAATCGTCCCTACGGGACTCTATAAATCCTCTGTCATCTTACCCAGCACTGAAGTGCTGGGCTATTTTCAAATGTCCCTGCGGGACATTCTACTGCTTACTCGGTGGTTGATGATAATGCGCTGCCCGCCTTGAGCGCCAGCGTGCAGCGCGAAATGCAGACGAGCCGGTCGCGGTCGTCGCGGATTTCGATTGACCAGACCATGATCTGCCGCCCCTTGTAAACTGGCACAGCTTCGGCCGTGACCGTGCCGCGCGAGACGGAGCGGACGTGGTTGGCGTTGATCTCGACGCCGACCGGCGTGAAGCGCGAGAGGTCCGTGTTGAGCGCCGCGCCGATGGCGGCCGCGGTCTCCGCCAGCACGACCGACACGCCGCCGTGCAGGAGCCCTGTGTACTGGTGAACCCGCTCCGTCACGGGCATGGAGAGGCGCACGCGCTCCGGCTCGGCCTCCTCGATCTTGATGTCGAGCGTCTTGAGGACCGTCTCCTTCCCCCAGTTCCGCATGTTCTCAAGCAGTGTCGTCATAATGGCCCAGGCGTCTTCTCTGACCCTGAAAGGGTCACACGTAATAGCCGGGGGCAAGCAAACGCGAGTTTGCGCCGCCCCCGGTCACGTATTAGAAATGAAGCCGACCCTGAAAGGGTCGCGCCTCAACCTTGAAGGTGCGACCCCTTCAGGGTCGAAAATATTTTTCTCGTCGTTCCGTGGGCGGCGCTCGCGCTTCGCGCTCACTTGCCCCCGGCTATCATGTTCATCCCCTGCGGGGATAAAACCAAATCGCTGAATCGTGCTGTCAATGGTCATATCGCGCTTGATTCTACCTGTGCTGGCCGTGCGGCGGCAGCGCGCCGCTTTCGGTGACGCCGGGGATGCCCGGCTGTCGGATCGAGCGGTGGCGGCGTCGGCGTCGCCTGTGGTGTCCGCCTTCTTCGACGCGCCCGTTGATGGTGGCGAGCGCGGCGAGGACCAGGAACAGGAGCGCGTTCGAGGTCGTGTGGAGCGTGAAATCGAAGAA
Organism: uncultured Acidobacteriota bacterium; assembly: GCA_963711585.1. GTDB lineage: Bacteria > Acidobacteriota > Blastocatellia > Pyrinomonadales > Pyrinomonadaceae > QHXM01. The sequence continues at coordinate 139,172 of CAVQEU010000011.1, forward strand.
GCTGTGAACCAGTACGGCGAAGCAGCCGACGAGCGCTCCCGTGGCGACGCCGCGGCGGAACAAATCTTCCGTCTCGCGCCGCGCCAGCCCGTTGCGAAAGAGCACGACGACGAAGACGAGACCCAGGGCGACGCCGATTAATCCTGCGTCTGACGCGAGCTGCAAATAGTCGTTGTGCGCCTGCTCAAGACGGTAAAGGCCGTTGCGCGTGTCGTAGCGCGTGTAGACCGAACCGAAAGAGCCGAGGCCCGTGCCCGCGAGCGGGTGGTCTTTGATGATGTTCAGCGTCACGTTCCAGAAATGAGCGCGCCCGGTCGTAGGGTCGTCCGAGTTGACGGTCCCGACGAGACGACTCAGCGCCGCCTCGCCGCCGAAGAAGAGCGCGCCCCCGACGAGCGCCAGCACCATCACGAGCGCGAGGCCCGCGCGCACGACAGCCGTCTTCAGCCGCCCCGCGCCCCGCGCCCCCTCCTCGGTTCGTTCGCCGCCGCGCCTGAACCCGGTCAGCATCAGCAGGAAGACTATCTCCGCGGCGAGCGCGACCAGGCCGCCGCGCGAGTTGGTGACGACGAGCGCGATGCCCATGAACGCGGCGGCGAAGATGTAGAGCGGGCGCTTCTCGCGCTCGATGCCGCCGGAGAAGAGCAGGCCCAGCGGGAGCGCCATCGTCAGCTCCATGTAGCCCGCGAAGTGGTGACGGTTGTAGAAGGGGCCGAAGGGCGTGCTCTGCGGCAGCTCCTTCAGCCAGTAAATCTTGTTCGGGCTGGTGAAGTGCTGTATCAGGCCGAAGAACGCGAGCGCGAAGCCGAAGATGGTGACGACGCGGACGACGAGCCGCAGCCGCTTGGGGCTGTCAATGTAGGCGAGCGCGGCCGCGAAGTAGACAAGCAGTGCAAGCACCTGCACGAGCGCGAGCCGCGTCGAGTAGGGGTCGAACGAAAGGCTGCCCGTAACTGTGCCAGAAACCGCGCCGCCGTCGCCGCTTCCTCCTCCGAGTGGGAGGAGTTGGAAGAGGCCGAGCAGGAAGAGGCCGAGCAAAGGCAGTTGGAGCAGGCTGCGGCTGACGCGCAAGGTGCGGCTGCGCCAGGCGTCCACGGCCCAGAGGACGACGAGGGCCGCCGCGCCGAGTTCGAAGACGGCGAGCGCCCAGTAGTGGACCGTGCCGTAGGCGAGCGCCGAGAGCACGAGGGCCAGGCAGAGCGTCACGACGACGAAGCGGCTCGCGATCGTCCTGACGGGCTCAACGCGCGCTCGATTTCGCTCCGTTTGTTCGCGCGTCGGCGGCGCTCCCTCCGGCGGTCCCGCCGGTGCGTTGGAGATTGAAGTCGTCATACCAGACAAGGCCGAAAATGGGACAGACCGCGTCGTCACCGCACGTCTCGCGCCTGACGCGCACGAGGACCGCCTCGGACGTGGGCGGCACACGGAAGTCCACGGCCTGCGGCTCCCAGTCCCGCGTGCCGTTTCCGAGCGCGCGCGTGGCCGCCAGCACGGTCTTGCCGTCCGCGCCGTCCAGGACCTCCACGAGCGGCGTCCCCCCGCTCTTCAAATCGTTCGTCCGAACGTAGAACTCAAGCCGGTAAGCCTGGCCCGGCTCGACCACGACCGTCTGCGAGATGTTCGCGAACGCGAGCGACGAGGGCGACTTGAAGGCCACGCGCAGGCTGCGCATGCCGCCGTGCTTGACCTCCGGGTCGAAGCCTACCGGGGCCTGCGGGACCGAGCGGACTTTCCACTCGAACGTGCCGGTCGTCTCTATGCCCTCCTCGAAGCCCGGGTTCGAGATTTCGCCGACCTTAATCTTGAGCGCATCCGAGCCGCCGAGGTCGCGCGCCACTTCGAGCGCGGAGCGGTGGCGCTTCGCCGAAAGGAGCGCGTTAATCACCGACTCGCCGCTCGCGCGCTGCTCCTTCTTCTCGGCGGGCGTCAAACTGGCCCAGAGACGCAAAGCGTCGTCGAAGCGCCCGCGCCCCGCGACGTAGACCGCCAATTCGGCGCGCGCCGCAGCGGAGCCACCGGCCGCGCGGTTGATCGCGTCCACGTCTTCGCCGTAGACGACCCAGGCGGCGTTGAAAATCTGCGGGCGGAGCTTCGGGTCGGCCTCGGCCGCGCGCGTCAGTTCCGTGAAAGCTTCATCGCCGCGCCCCGCGCGCAGGAGCAGGTTGCCGAGGTGCCAGCGCGGGTCGGCGTAAGCGGGCGCGAGTTCAACGGCGCGGCGCAGCGCCTTCTCGCCGCCGGCGGGATCGCCCGCCTGCTCGCGCGCGCGGCCCAAACTCACCCAGAAGCGGTAGTCGTTGGGCGAGAGCCGCACGGCCTCCTCAAACTGCCTGAGCGCTTCTTCCATGTCGCGCGGGTCCATGCTGTTCTTCTTCAGCCCGGCGACGACCCAGTGCGTCCAGGGGTCGTCGGGCGCGAGCCGCATGGCCGTCTCCGCGGCCTGCAACTGTGCCGCCGCCAGAGACTCCTCCGTAACGTTCTCGTCCGCGATCCGCGGCGCGTACTCGGCCACGAAGTTGCCGACATACCACCGCGTCGCGTACCAGGCACCGACGAGCGCCAGCACGACAGGCACAATCAGCATCACGCGCCACAGCGGCGCGCTCACGTCCATCAGCTTTAATTGATCGGGTGTTGATGCAGACACGATAAAAGCAGTGATAAGTGATGAGTGATAAGTGATGAGTGATAAGTGATGAGTAAAAGCATTGCTCTTTCTTATCACTTATCACTTATCACTTATCACTCATCATTGACTTCTTCAATCCTAATTCTCATGCGCTTGAGCGCGACCTGGGCTTCCTCGCAGTCGTGCAGGATTGCGGCGACGCGCTCGCGGGAAAAGCGCGAGCTGGAGATGAGCACTTCGTCTACGCGCTGCTCGCGGCAGATGTCGCGCAGGGACCCGTTGCCGCCGAAGACCTTCAGCCCGTGTATGACCTTGCCCTTCTTGTTCGGGTCGTCGTCAACGAAGCCGACGGGCGCGTATTGCAGCTCGCGGTTGTTTAAAAGCTCGCGCAGGAGGAGTTCGCCGCCGTCGCCCGCGCCGTAAATCAGAACCCTACAGCCGTCGCGCGCCGTCTGCGTCGGCAGCAGTTGGCGGAACAGGCGGAAGGCCATGCGGCTCCCGGCCAGCAGCATGAACATCAGGATGGCGTCCACGATGAAGACCGTGCGCGAGATGCCCTCGAAGCGGAACGCGAAGAGGATGCCGAGCAGGCTCGCCACCTCGCCGACGACGACGGCCTTGGCGTGAACGACCAAATCGTCAACGCTCGTGTAGCGCCAGATGCCGCGGTAGATGCCCATCACCAGGAACGCGGCCATCTTGATGAAGACGAGCACGGGCAGCGTCCTCAGGAAGACGCGCCACACGCCGCTGTCTTCCATCGGCCCGAACCGTAGGACGTAAGCGCCGTAGTAGGCCAGGATGATGAGCACCACGTCGAGCGAGACCTCGAAGATGCGGCGCTTGTAAGAGAGGTCAACCAGGAACGCGAACAAGGGCTTGTCGCGCGCCGCCTTGACCTCGTCCTCGTCGTAGACCTTGACGCCCGCGAGATAAACTCCGAGGAGCGTCAGCAAGACCGTGAAGCCGCCGATGGCCGCGATGCTCACGTCAATCTTCATCTCGCGCGCGACCATCGCGATTAAACCCGAGAGTCCCGCGAACCCGTAGAGCATCCAGACCGCGCGCCGCTCGGACATCCCCAGGGCGACCAGGCGGTGCGAAGTGTGGTCGCGCCCGCCGACGCGAACCGAGCGCCCCGAAAGCTTTCTCAGGATGGTGACGAGCGTCGTGTCGAAAATCGGGATGAAGAGAATCAGAATTGGCACAGCGAGCACGGGCAGGAAGCTACGCGAGCGACCGCCCTGCGCCGCGCTCATTAGCGCCGTGGAGGCCAGGAAGAACCCTATGAACATAGAGCCGCAGTCGCCCATGAAGATCGTCGCCGGGTTCGAGTTGTAGACCAGGAACCCGATGAGTGCGGCGGCGAAGACGGCGAGCATCAAGGCTTCCGTGGGCTGAGAGCTTGCGAGAAAACTGAGCGCCAGGAAGATGGAGGCGATGGCCGCGATGCCTGCGGCGAGGCCGTCCATGTTGTCGAGCAGGTTGACGGCGTTGGTGATGCCTATCAGCCAGAAGATCGTGATCACCATGTTGACGGGGGCGGAGCCCGTCCACGGGAGGCTCAGCCCGTAGTAGATGACGAAGGCCGCGCCCATAATCTGGCCGATAAGTTTCTGGTAGGGCTTGGCGTTGAGCAGGTCGTCGGCGAGCCCGACGCAGAAGAGGAAGGCGCTCGCAAGGAGTACGACCCAGAGGTATTCCCTGTCGTGGTTCAGAATCTCGTCCGGCCGAGCGGGCACGAAGAAGAGATAGGCAACGATGACGATGGCGACCGAAAGAAAGATGGCGACGCCGCCGAGCATGGCCGTCGGCTTTTTGTGCCAGCGATCCGTCTTCGGCCTGGCAATCGCGCCCCAGCGCCGCGCGAGCGCGCGCACGACGGGCGTCAGAACGAGCGCCAGCACCAGAGAGGCGGCGACCGGAATTAGATAGACGGGCTTAAAAGGCATCACTAAAGCACAGCGGTTTTGATTTCGAGTTTGTGAACCTGGAAACCCTATTAAATTAGCGGCGACAAATCAAGCGGCGGCGAAAAATTAATCAAGAGCGCATTTCAAAACTCAAGCCACCGATTCCCTCAACCCTTTGCGTCTTACGTCTTCTCTTTGCGCCTCCAGCGAGAAACAGCTTTTCACGCAAAGGCGCAACAAAAGAAAATCCAAAGGCGCAAAGGGTTGAGTGAAGGTTTTGAAACGATCTCTGAAACTACCTGGCTGAGCCGAACGCGGACTTGATTCCTTCTTTGAGCATCAGGCGGCGGCTGCTCAGCGTCGCCATGTGGAAGGGGACGACGCAGCCGCAGCGGTCGCAGTCCGCGTTGTCGCCCATCATGCACTTGCCCTTCGGCTCGCCCGTCGGCCCGAGCGCGAAAGCCTTGAGGCGAAACTCGCAGTTGTCCGTCACGCGCTTGGAGTTCTTCGAGCGCATCAAGTCGAGCGTCGAGTCGAGCATGTTGATGGTGCCGGGATACTTCTTCTTGAGGAGGAGAATCTGGTCAATCAACTGGTCGCGCTTCTCCCAGTCGAGCCAGAGCGCCTCGTCCAGGTTCGTGACCGGCGTGAAGAAGTCGAAGATGATGCCGCCGCGCGCAATCGGCCCCCACTCCTTGATTAAATCCTCCACGCAGTCGGCCGTGATGGTCGTCAGCACGCACGAGATTTGAATCCGCAACTCGGGGTGGCTGATGACGTTCTGTTTGATCTTCTGGTAGATGCCGGGCGCGCGCATGCGGCTGAAGGCTTCCTCGGTCCCGTCAATCGAGATGACCCAGGTGCAGTCCTCCCAGTCGGGCAACTCCATCGTCCCGTTGGTGACGACCGTGTTGTTCTTGAAATATTTTCTCCCGACCTCGATCAGTTGCTTGCGCACCATCGGCTCGCCGCCGACCCACGTGCAGAGCATCATAGGGTGGCCCGCGGCCTTCATCTCTTCCAGCTTCTCGACCCACTTCTCGACGGACAATTCCTTCTCGCCCGCGTGGTCTTCGGCGAAGAAATAGCAGTGCTCGCAGCGCAGGTTGCAGCGGTTCGTCACGTCAATCGAGCCGACCGCGTACTTCGGCAGCCCGAAGACGAACAGGCGCGTCACATTGGCGAGCCTGCGGATTTTTTTAGTCAACTTCATAAAGCGGGCATTTTAAAATAGGGTGAATTAATCGAACAGTCTACACAGTGAACTCGCGAGGCCGGTACGCAGAACGGCCAATAATATACTATCGCGGCGCTCGGGCATAGCGACGGGACGGGCTGAAGCATTCGAAATTGTGAGGGCGCGGCCGTCGTCGCCGAACACCGTCCTGCTGATGCTCGTCTCCGAGCTGTAAATGAAGTTCGCCCCGGCGCAGCTTTTTTCTCTCAGCACCAGCTTGAACGGAGCGTCGAATGAGCGTTCTACCTCGCCGTAAAAGATTGGGAAGCTGGCCTTCAAGCCCGCGACGGGCTCCGGCTCGATGGTGTATTTGCCGGGGGGCAGGCCGTAGATTTCATAAGCCCCGTTCTTGTCCGTGTAGACCTCGTAGGTCTGCTCGTCGCCCGTGATTTTGATCTTCACTCCGCTGATATTCTTCACGCGCTTGAAGCCTTCGGCCGGGTCGTTTTCGTAATGTTTCAGCACTCCGGCGATGCGCGTCTTCTGCGCGGAGGCGGGCAGCCCTTGCAGGTAGAGCAGGTCGTCGCCCGCGTCCTCGATGCGCGTGTTGCGGTCGCAGGCGTGAGTGCTCCACCGCTTACTCTTCTTATCGTAGTAGGCGTAGAACAGCCAGCGCTGTCCTTCCTTGTAGATGGCGTCGCACGACGATCCCTCGGTGCGGAAAATCACCTCGGTCTGCTGCTTCATCCCCTTGAAGACCTTCTCGACCTGGATGTAGGCGGTCTGCCCCGCAGCATACTCTTCGCCGTCTTCATCCTTCACGAGCGGGGGCTGCTCGACTCTCTGGACGGAGCCTATAAAGACCGCGTCGGCCATCTGGTATGAGCCGCAGACCGAAGGGTATCCCATACACGAGCAGGCTTCGGCGACGCCCGCCGAGAAGATGAACAGGAGCGCGAAGATCGTGAGAAGAAAAACTTTCCTCATTCGCTTTATGAAGTCAGGGCGTGAACGACTCAACCCCTTTGCGTCTTTGCGCCTTTGCGTGAGAAAACCATTTGACTCACGCAAAGGCGCAAAGACGCAAAGGGCTAGGCGAGTCCGATTTGCTGGTTGAGGCTCGCGAAGTCGAAGTTGTTCCACGCCTCTACGATTTGGCCGTCGCGGACGCGGATGATGCACATGCCTGTGAATTCCACGGGGTTGTTGGTGGCGGCGACGCCGAGCCCTTCGCCCGCGTGAGTTGCGCGCACCACGCAGCGGGCCGCCGCCCTGTCGCCCTCGCAGATGCAGTCCGCTATGGCGACGTGTATGTCTGGGAAGGCGTCGCGGAATTTGCGGAAGAAGGGCTTGAAGCCCGCGGGGCCGCGTAGCTCCTCGCCGTTATCGTCGAAGAGTCCATGCGCGACGCCCTCTTCGGCGAAGAGCTCGTCAATCGCTTCCTCGCGCTCCTTGTGCCAGACCTCCTCGAACCAGCGGTGCATGACATCTCTGCTTTCCATCTCTACACCTCCGCGGTTGACAGTGGGCGCGAGCAAAAGGTCAGGGCCGCCCGCTGTGGAAATTGATGACGCTCTGTAGAATCCCGTCGAGCGTCATCTCGGGGCGAAAGCCGACGAGGGAGTTGACTTTCGAGATGTCTGGCACGCGGCGCGGCATGTCCTCGAAGCCCTCCTCGTAAGCCTCGTCGTAAGGGACGAACACGATCTCCGATTCCGAGCCGGTCAGCTCCTTGACGCGCTGTGCCAGTTCCAGAATCGTCACCTCCTCGTTCGAGCCGATGTTGAAGACCTGGCCCACAGCCTGCGGGTGATCCATGATTTTGACGAGCGCGCCCACCACGTCGCCGACGTAGCCGAAGCAGCGCGTCTGCTTGCCATCGCCGTAGACGGTGATGGGGCGGCCCGCGAGCGCCTGCTTGACGAAGGTCGGGATGACCATGCCGTACTGGCCGGTCTGGCGCGGGCCGACGGTGTTGAAGAGGCGCACGATGACGGTCGGCAGTTTCTTCTCGCGCCAGTAGGCGAGGGCCAGAAACTCGTCAATCGCCTTCGAGCAGGCGTAAGACCAGCGCCCCTTGGTCGTCGCGCCCATGACGAGATTACCGTCCTCGCGGAACGGAACCTGCTCGCTCAGGCCGTAGACTTCCGAGGTCGAGGCGACGAGCACCTTCTTCTTCTTCTTGTTCGCGAGAGAGAGCACGACCTCCGTGCCGCGCACGTTCGTCTCGATGGTGCGAACGGGGCTCTCGACGATTAGTTTGACGCCGACGGCCGCCGCGAGGTGGAAGATCACGTCGCACTGGTCAACTAATTCCGCGACGACCGGCTGGTTGTGCACGGAGTCAATCGTGTAGTGGAAGCGCTCGTTGCTTTTCAGGTGCTGGATGTTTTCGATGCTGCCGGTCGAGAGGTCGTCAATCGCGTAGACCTCGTCGCCGCGCTGCAAGTAAGCGTCGGCCAGGTGCGAACCGATGAACCCGGCCCCGCCCGTAATCAAGACTCGCAAAGTTTTTAATTATCCCTTCTCTTGTCGTCCCGTCAGGGACGACTGACAATGCCAGTCAGTTCTCCCAGCACTGAAGTGCTGGGCTATTATCAAGCGTCCCCTTCGGGGACTTCTTCCGCAAATTCTAAAGTCCAATGTCCAAAGTCGAAGACTCGTTTTTGACCTTGGACTTTGGACTCTGGACTTTGGACTCTACGGCGTCCTCTGTCAACTCGCGGTAAAGATTGGTCACGTCCGCGAGCAGTCGGTCTTTCGAGTAGTTTTGCTCGACGAAACGCAGCCCGCGTCTCCCCAACTCTTCGCGCAAACTCTCGTCGTCAACGAGGCGTGAGAGCGCGTCGGCGAAGGCCGCGGCGTCTTTCGACGGCGCGCGCACGCCGCGCTCGCACAAGGCCCACGGCGTTCCTGCTTCCTTCGTTTCCCGCTTCTCGCCGAGCAGGTCAACGACCCCGCCGACCTCCGTGGCGACGCAGGCGCGTGCGTTCGCCATCGCCTCGATTAACGTCAGCGGCGTCCCTTCGTTGAGCGAAGTCAGCGCCACCACGTCGAGCGCCGGGTAGAAGTTTTCCGGGTCGCTGCGCGTCCCCAGGAACAACACGTCATCATGGAGTCCGAGCCCGCGCGCCTGCCCTTCCAAATCATTCCGCAACTGCCCGTCGCCGACGATAACAAAACGGACGCGCCGCTCACGGTTCGTCAAACCAAACTTCTCTTTAAAGAGCGCGGCGGCCTGAAGAAAGAGCGCGTGATTCTTGACCTCCGTCAAGCGTCCCACTATCCCAACAAACACGTCCCGCTCGCCCGCCTTCAACTCGTCGCGCAGCACCGCGCGGCGCTCTTTCCAGTTACTAAAGACCGACGTGTCGAGGCCGAGCGGGATGACGCGAAACTGGCGCGCTCGGCCCACGCCGAACTCTTCGTGAATCTCGCGCAACTGCTGCGGGCTGATGACGACTATGCGGTCTGACATTCGCGCCAGCGTCTTTTCTATCAGCAGGAAGAGGCGCGTCTTGAACGGGCCGTAGTAGCTGTGAAAGATGTGCCCGTGGTACGTGTGCACGAAGCGGCACGGGCGCGGGCGGCCCATGAGCGCGGCGAATGTGAGCCAGCGATAAAAGAACCCCGCGACGCGCCCCACGGTGCCGGCCTTCGCCGTGTGCGTGTGGACTATTGCAGGGCGCTCGCGCTTGAAGAGTTTGTAAAGTTTCCAGACCGTCACCGCGTCCTGCGGGGAAATCTCGCGGCTCATCTCCGGGATGACGTGGGGCTCGACATCGTTCGCGGCCGCGAAGTAGCCCATGTCGTCCTCCCCCTGCGGCACGACGCCCGCGACGAGCACGGTCTCGAAGCCGGCGGAACTGAGGCCCGCCGTCAGCCACACGACGTGACGCGCTGGCCCCCCGACGTTGAGCCGGGCGATGATGCGAACGACTTTCATAAAAGCAGAATCCAGAATTCAGAATCCAGGAGTCAGAATGAAAAGAAAATCAGAATAAAAGCGGGCTTCAGCCGTTCATTCTGGATTCTGGATTCTGGCTCCTGAATTCTGCTCTTCGTCTCAGGCCGCGCCGGCTTCGGCCGCGTGTTTTAGTTCGAGGTTGTTCGCGCCGGTCTCGGCCACGAGGTTCGAGGCGTATAGAAGGCTCTCGAAGGTGCCGGCGTCGGTCCACCAGCCTTCGAGTTCGTCCCAGGTCATCTCGTCGCGCTCGATGTAGGCGTTGTTGACGTCCGTGATCTCAAGCTCGCCGCGGCCCGAAGGTTTCAGGGTGCGTATGATGTTGAAGACTTCCGAGTCGTAGAGGTAGATGCCTATGACCGCGTACTCGGACTTGGGCTCTTTCGGCTTCTCCTCTATGCGGACGACGCGGCGGCCGTCGAGTTCGGGGACGCCGAAGCGCTGCGGGTCCTGGACTTTCTTCAGGAGAATTTTCGCGCCGCCGCCCTGGTGACGGTAGGCGCGCACGGCCGAGCTTATGTTGCCCTCTATGATGTTGTCGCCGAGGACGACGCAGACAGGCTCGCCCGCGGCGAAGTGCTCGACCAGGGAGAGCGCGGCGGCGATGCCGCCCTCGCCCTCCTGGTAGGTGTAGTTGAGGTGCTTGAGGCCGAATGCCTTGCCGTTGCCGAGCAGTTTCAGAAAGTCGCCGGCCGAGTTGCCGCCCGTGACGATCATGATGTCGGTGATACCGGCGTTGATGAGCGCCTGAATCGGGTAGTAAATCATCGGCTGATTGTAGACGGGCAGCAGGTGCTTGTTCGTCACAATCGTCAGCGGCCGCAACCGCGACCCCAGCCCGCCGGCCAGTACGATACCTTTCACGAAAACCTCCAAAAGAAGTGAGTAAGTGATCAGTGATAAGTGATAAGCAAAGACAAGTCGGTTTTTACTGATCACTGAACACTCGATCACTGATCACTAATCTATAAATCTCTTGTACCAGAGTTCCAGCATCAGGAGCGACCAGAGTTGGTGTGCGAAGTCCTGGCGGCCGTCCGTGTGCTGTTCGACCAGGTGGCGGACGGCTTCGGGGCGGAAGAGGCCGCGTTTGGCGGCGCTCTCCGAGAGCAGGACTTCGCGGAGGAAGCCCTGCATCTGGTTGCGCAGCCAGTGGCCGATGGGGACGCCGAAGCCCATCTTGGGCCGGTCCAGATTCTCGGCGGGCAGCAATTGCTTCAGCACGCGCTTCAACAGATACTTGGTCGTCAACCCGCGCAGCTTGTACTTCTCCGGCAGACTCGCCGCGAACTCTATGACGTGGTGATCCAGGAAAGGCGAGCGCGCCTCAAGGCTGACGGCCATGCTCGCGATGTCCACCTTGACCAGCAGGTCGTTCGGCAGATACGTCATCGTGTCCGTGAGCAAGGTGGCGTCAACGATGCCCGCGCCGTTGGCCCTGGCGAACCAGGGTTCAAGAATGCTTGCCTCCCTCGCGTCCTTCGTCTCGCGCCGGAAGTCGTCCGAGTAAAGCTCCGCTTTCGTGTCCTCGTTGAAGACGCTGACCCAGCGCAGGTAGCGCTCGACTTTGGGCAGAGAGGCCGCGCGCATGAAACGCTTGATGCGGGCCGGGCGGCTGCGCGTCCGTTCCGAGCCGGGCAGAAGCTCGACCGCCTGCTCGACCAGGCCCGCGCCGCAAGAGGCCGGGCAACTTGTGATACTTCTCCGCGATTCGCATCGCGGCGTAACGCTCGTAGCCCGCGAAGCACTCGTCGCCGCCGTCGCCGTTTAAGGCGACCGTGACGTGTTTGCGCGTCTCGCGCGCGACGTAGTAAGTCGGGATGGCCGAAGAGTCGGCGTAAGGCTCGCCGTAGTGCTCGACGAGTGTCGGCAAAACTTCCATGCGCGTCGGGCCTGACGATGAACTCGTGGTGGTCAGCGCCGACGTGCTCGGCGACGCGGCGCGCGTGGTGTAGCTCGGAAAAATCCTGTTCGTCAAAGCCTATGGAGAAGGTCTTGACGGGCTCCGACATCTCCTCGCTCATCAGCGCGACGACGGCCGAAGAGTCTATCCCGCCGGAGAGGAAAGCGCCGAGGGGGACTTCCGACATCAGGCGCACGCGCACGGCCTCGCGCAAGACTTCGACCGCTCGCTCGCCCGCCTCCTCCTCGCTCATCTTGACCTTCTTGTTGAAGTCGGGCTCCCAGTATCTCTCTGTGCGTATCTCGCCCGCCTTCCAGCGCAGCCAGTGGCCCGGCTCAAGTTTTCTGATGGCGCGGTAGGCCGTCAGCGGCGCGGGCACGCACATGAACGAAAGATAGTAATGGAGCGCGTCCGCGCTCCACGTCGCGGCTCACGTCCGGGTGCAGCAGCAGCGCCTGGAACTCCGAGCCGAAGATGAGCTGCCCCTTGACGTGGGCGTAGAGCAGCGGCTTCTTGCCGACGCGGTCGCGCGCCAGAAACAGTTCCTGCGTGCGCTCGTCCCAGATGGCGAAGACGAACATCCCGCGCAGGTGCTTGGGACAGTCCGCGCCGTACTCGTCATAGGCGTGGACGATAGCCTCTGTGTCGCTGTTGGTGTGGAACTCGTGGCCCAGTTTTTCGAGCTGCGCGCGCAGCTCTTTGTAGTTGTAGATTTCGCCGTTGAAGACTATCCAGGCAGTGCGGTCGCGGTTCGGGATGGGCTGCTGGCCGCCCGAGAGGTCAATGATCGCGAGGCGGCGCATCGCCAGCCCCGTCGGGCCGTTGAAATAGAAGCCGTCCTCGTCCGGCCCGCGATGCCGGATGGCCTCGCACATGCGCTCGACCAGTCCTCGGTCAACGGGGCCTGCCTCAGCGGGGCGAACAATTCCTACGATTCCACACACGTCAGATACTCGGCTCCAGGTGACGCGGCCCCACATCGGGCCGCCTGATTACTTTATGGCCCTGTTGCTTCATCTTTCTGTTCTCCCTGCGCTCTTTGAAGAGGACGTAGCCGACCGCGATGAACATGAAGTAGAAGACCATCAACTGCGCGCGCTGGCGGTAGGCCGTGCCGACGTTGCCCTGGAAGACGGAGTAGGCGATGGTCAGCATCGAGGTGAAAATCAGGATGGGCAAGACCTGTCGGAAGCGGTACTTGATGGAGAACCAGACCCCCAGCACGAGCGCGGGGAAGGAGGCCCACCAGACAAGCATCTCCGGCATGGTGATGCTCGACCGCAGCGAAGTCAATTGCCACGGGAAGGGCGCGAACAGCAGGTAGACCGTCCCGAGGGGGATGGCGCTCAAAGCCCCCTCCGTGGTCGAAACGTCCACCTCGGCGGCGAAGCCGGACTCGGCGGACACGGCGGCGTCGCGGCGGCTGCGCTCGATGCGCTTAAGGTCCGTGTACTTCCCGAGCTGCACGCCTGCGAAGCGGTTGACGCCGAAGGCGGTCAGGAGGAGGATGAGCGCGCCGACGACCGCCACCTGGCGCAGGATGCTCTGCGCCGAGACGGCGCGCATCCCGATGATGAAGGAGATGCCGATGGCCGCGAGCGCGATGTAGAAGACGTAAAACCTGAGGCTCAGCAGCCCGAACAGCGCGCAGGCCAGGATGATCAGGTACTTGACGTTTAGCTTCTCGCCGAGCTTGAGCGTGCACAGCATTGAGAGCGCGAGCAGGAAGATGATCGGGCCGTCTTTTAAGCCCTGCGAAGACCAGAGCACGAGCGACGGGAAGACGGCCGCGAAGATGGCGGCGATGCGCGCGACGCGCATGTTCTGGAAAATCTGTTTGGCGCAGAGGAAGATGACAGGGGCCGTGGCCGCGCCGACCACCGCGTTGAGAAACTGAATCGCCAGCATGTTGCGGCCCGTCATACTGTAGATGCCCGCCACGAGGTAGACCATTCCCCAGCCGCTGACGCCCGTCTCGCCCATGAACGTGTTGACGAGTCCCTGGTAGTAGCTGCCGCCGTACCAGGCGCTCAGTTGAATGGAGCCGAGCGCGTCGTAGGTGAACGCGTCGCCGCCGAAGAATTCTTGCAGGCGGAAGGAGAAGATGAGGACGCCGATGATCATCCTGAGCAGCAGCCCGCTGACGAAGAGGCGCAGCAGAAACTGCTTGTCGGTCTTGATCTGCGAGATGATGAGCCCGGCGATGCCGGCCAGCACCGCGCACAGGATGATGGCCGACGCGCCGTAGGCGGCGGTCGGCGCGACCTGCACGACCACGGCCGTCAGCACCAGCGCCAGAATTGTCAGCAGTGCGTTCATACGGGGAACTAGGAGTCAGAATACAGAATGCAGAAGTCAGAAGGGATAAGGCGGAAAACCAGTTTTACGATTCTCTTTTATTCTGACTCCTGACTTCTGACTCCTGACTCCTCGTGATGATACTAACCCGCCCCGCACACCGCAAGCAGGGGGCCTTCGGAAAGATTCTCAGCCGCGGCTCTCCTTCCAGCGGAGCATCGCGCCCACCTGCTCGCGAATCATCAGCACGTCCTTGTTGTGCAGGTAGGCCAACTGCGCGAGCCGTGTGCGCGTGACGCGCAGGTAGATACCTAAGTAGACGGCCGCGCCGAGGATTTGCGTGAGCGAGAGCGCCCAGGCCGCGCCACGCTCGGCGAGCGCGGGGATCATCAAAAGCGCAAGCGCGAGCCCCGCCAGGACGTTGCCCCAGGACAGTATCGAGACGAGGCCGGGCCTGTGCATCTGGTTGATGAAATAGGCGTCCAGGAGCAGCGAGAGGCTGGCGAACGCCGTGCCCAGAAACAGGATGCGCGCGACGGGTATGGCCCCCGCGTAGGCCGCGCCAAGCGGGAGCGTGATGACCCACGGCACGACCGCGAGCCCGGCGAGCGCGACGACGAGCATCCCCCACCAGGTGATGCGCAGGTAGCGGTTCATGGCGAGCGTCGCCACACGGCTCGAAAGCACGGACATCTTCTGGTAGATAACGTCCTGCATGGCCTGCACAGGGAGCAGCGCCTTCTCTACGAGTTGCTGGGCCACGGAGAAGATGCCGACCGCGATTGCGCCGTGCGTCGCGTTTAAGAGGAAGACGGGGAAGCGCGTCCAGAGGAGGGTCGAGAGCGAGCCCATATAGCCGCGCAGGCCGAAGTGAAGCATCTGGCGCGGGAGGTCCGCGGGCGGCTCGCCTACGCCCTGGTCCGGGTTCAGCCGGAATGCCATCACCAGCATGACGACGAACTGAATGAGCATCAGGGCAAGGTAGATGAGCGACGCGGCCATCAGCCTGCCATTGAGCGCGACCACGAAGATCAGAGTCAGCGCGAGCGAGAGCGAGCACATCACGAGCTGCACGACGTTGACGCGCCAGACGCGCCCCACGCCGATCATCATGCTGTTCCAGAGATTCGCGTAGAGCGAGAGCGGCAGGATGGCGAAGGCTATCAGCGCGAGCGCCTGCGGGAACTGCGGGAGCAGCCGGTCGCCCGCGAGCCAGAGGATGAGCCCGCCGATGACGGTCACGCCGATCCAGAACCTGGGTATCAGCCGGAGCACTGTGCGGTGCAGGTAGCGGCCCCACTCGCGGTAGCGGCCGAAGAAGGCGTTAGAGCTTTGCGAGAGTCCGAAGTCGGCCAGCGCCGCCAGCACAGAGACGAGCCTGACCAGCAGGAAGTACTTGCCGAACTCCAGCGGCCCGAGCTTGCGCGCCAGCACCAGCGCGTTCGCCACCACCAGCAGCAACAACGCCACGCGCAGCCCGAAACTCACGATTGACAACTTCAGAGTAGACATCAAAAACTATTTCAAAGCTCAAGCGCCCTAACAACTCAACCCCTTTGCGCCTTACGTCTTAACTTTGCGCCTTTGCGAGAAACAGCAGTTCACGCAAAGGCGCAAAGTAAAAACCAAAGGCGCAAAGGGTTGAGTCATTGATTTAAAGACTCGCGCCTTCGACCGTCGCCCCTCCCGGCTCCCTCTCGCGAAGACGTAGGATAGCATCAGCGCCGAGGACGATGAGCATTATCCAGAAGATGTAGCGCATGCGGTAGAGGGTGCTGATGTTGACCACCACGTAGCCGAGCGCCGTCACGCCGACGACCGCGATGAGCATCAGCAGCCACGCCGACAGCTTGCGTCGCCTGCGCCAGAGACACAGTGCCGCGGCGGCCATCACCGCGTACATCACTAAAGTCTCCATCCCGGCCAGCAGTCTCCCGGCCCGCCCGACCATCTCCCCGGAGCCGAACCACATCTGCGGGAACGGCGAGAACATCCCGACGGCGAAGGCGCGCGGCAGGTAAAGGATAATATCTTTCAGGCTCCTCAACTCCACCTCCACGTCCATGTTGGAGCCCGCCTTCGGATACCTCGTAATAAACTTGTGGCGCAGCATCATCAGCCTGGCCGGGATGTCCGACCAGCTAGGGGCTTTCGCGGGCGCGGTCGAGCCGACCGGCGCGGCCTCCGACTGCCTGTAGGTCGGGACGACCTTCGGGATGAGCAGCGCCAGCCCGAGCAGCACGGCCGCGCCCAGCGCGTTACCTTTAATCAAACGCTTCTCACGCAGCAGCCTGAGCGCGAACGTCGCGGAGCCCAAAAGGACGACCGCCAGCGACACCTCCCACATGTCGCCCCTGATGAGCCACAGGAAGAGACACGCCGCGCCGCCCGCGAGCCCCGCAACAAGGCCGCGCGCGAAGTCGAACTCTCTCGTCAGCCACATCACAAGCAGGATGACGAGCGTCAGCATGGCGACGATGAAGAGCGGGTCGCGCAGCATCTGCGTCGTGTGGAGCAGGAAGGAGGGCCAGGCGGCGACCACCCCCGCGGCCAGAAGCCCCGCGCGCCGGTCGAAGACCTCGCGCCCGAGCGCGAACACGAGGCCGAGGACCAGAAGATAGTAGACGAGGTTCAGCGGCTCGGCGCTCAGGATATTCGGCCCCGTAATGCGTCCGAAGGTCGCGAACGAGAGCGAGTAGACCTTGACGTGAAACTGCGGGCGCGAAGTCGCCCACCTCTTAAACTCGCCGCGCGAGAGCATCTCGGCCAGCCTCATCGCCTCTATCCGGTAGCTCGAAGAGTCTATGGCAAACGAGATGCCTATGCCGTGCGCGTCGAAGGTCGAGGGGAAAAGCCCGTTGCGGCCCGCCAGAAAGATGGAGACGGTGAGCGCCAGGTGCAAGACGGCTGCGGCCAGGAGGAAGGTGGAGAATTTCACCGATTGCGGATTGCGGATGACAGACTCAATTCTTTGCGCCTTTAGTTTTTCTTTAGTTGCGCCTCCAGCGTGAACCGCCTTTTCTCGCAAAGGCGCAAAGACAAGACGTAAGGCGCAAAGAGTTGAATTATTCCGTCTGTCGAGTTCTTTCTCTTAATCCGCAATTGCTATACGTCATCGGGCAGGTCTGGGCGCGTCTTGTACTCGATTAAGAACTGGTCCTCTTTGCTCAGGGGCTTGACGGCCTCGGCCGGGACTCCCGCGATCAGGTGCAGCTCCTCGGTCAACTGCTTCGTGATAACGGACCCTATGCCGACGATGCAGCGCGAGGGGATGGCGCCGCCCGGCGCGATCCGAATCTCGGAGCCGACGTAGGCGAACGAGCCGATTTTGATGGGCCGCGTGCGCTGCCGGTTGTGCGTCCAGAGACTTGAGTTGCGCCCCCCTATGATTGAGCGCCGCCCGATCTCGACCGTGTCTGTGAAGTCTATCTTGTGCCCGGTCGTGACCACGCTCCCGTCGCCCAAGGTGAAGCGCGGGTCCACGGGGTTGACCACGTCAGGGTCCGGGATCGAGTTGATCTCGTTCATCCGTATGATCTCGACGTAGCGCCCGAGGCGTATCTCGTCGCCGCCGCGCAGGATGTTCAGGTGGCCTATGCGCGCGTGGTCGCCGATGGTCAGGCGCTTGACGCCCAGGACGGCGTTGAAGTGGCCTATCGAAACGTCGTCGGCGATGATGCACTCGTCCGCGTCAATGACGCTCAGGCCGATACGGACGCGCTTGCCGATCTTGTAGCCGTAGAAGAGGCGGTAGAACGCGCGCTTCAGGAACGACGGGAGCAGCGCGATGAGCATCAAATCGAGCAGCCTGAGCTTGCCCCGCAGCCCCGCAGAGCGCGCCCGCGCCGACCCGCCCCGCGCCGCGCCCGACGCCTCGCGCGCGGCGGCGAATGGCTTGACCTCGTCGTGTCGCTCTTCCATCTCTCTCAAGAGTGATAAGTGATAAGTAATAAGTGATAAGAAAAAGACGACGGTTTTTACTTATCACTTATCACTTATTACTTATCACTGTTCTTAGCTTCTCTGAGCGCCTGTGCCAGTTTGTCTGCTTGAATCGGCACGGTGTAGTGCTCTACGGCGTGCCGCCTTCCGGCCGCGCCCATCAGCCGCCGCCTCTCTTCGTCCGCGAGCAAATCAGTGAGTGCGGCCGTCCACTCTTCCTGGGCCGTGGCCGCGAGGTGCGTTCGGCCCGCCTCGCCAATCTCGGCGCAACTGCCGACGGGCGAGACGACAAAGGGGATGCCGACGGCCATGTACTGTATGGCCTTGAAGCCGGACTTGCCGAGCGACCACTCGTCGGCGACGATAGGGTAAAGCCCCACGTCGAACGACTGAAAATCCGCTATCTCGCGCTCCATGCTCCAGTCGAGGCTTTCGACTTCGACTCCGGGCAAATCAATCTCGCGCGTGCCGGCCCCGACGACCTTCAGGCGGAAGCGGTGCGAGCGCGCCAACTCCTGCAAGGCCGGGAAGATTGCTTTCAGGTATTGAAAGGTCGAGTGTGTGCCAATCCAGCCGAGCACCGGGGGGCCTTCGCGCGGCGACTCGGGCGCGACGGGGCGAAAGCGCTCCGTGTCAACGACGGTCGGGATGATGCGCGCCTGCGCGCCCTTGCCCGAGACATACTCGGCTATGTAGCGGTTCCCGCACGTCACGACTTTGGCCCAGCGAATCAGGTCGTCCGTCTTGCTGAACCATTTCAAGGCGCTCGCGAGCCGCCCGTACGTCGGGCTAGTATAGGAGACGTAAGTCGCATCGTCCAAGTCTAGAACCATCGGGCGCTTGCCCACACGGGAGGTCAGCCATTCGACGGCGGGCGGGCCGAACATCATCGCCTCGCGCTGGACGAGGACAACGTCAGCCTTGCGCGCGCGCGCAACGTCCGCGAAGCGCCTGAAGGCGGAGGCCGCGAGCCCCGCGGCCGTGCGCGGCAACTGCTCGCGCCGGTAGAGCGACGCGAACAGACGAGAATTTAGAAACGGGCGCACGTCCAACTCGATGCCGCGCTCACGGAGCGGCTCGACGAACTGCGTGAGCCGGTAGCGCGTCGCGGCGGCTTCAACCGGGTACGAGGCCAGGGCTAAAACTTTCATCAGCAGAGAACCAAAACTCAATCCACAACTTCATTCAACCCTTTGCGCCTTTAGTTTTTACTTTGCGCCTCCAGCGTGAACGGTTTTAGTTTCTCGCAAAGGCGCAAAGAGAAGACGTAAGGCGCAAAGGGTTGAGCCAAATTTTTAATAGCCTATGAGCGGCAAACGGTTTCGTAAAGCCGCGCGTAGCGTTCAAGGCCGACGCCGCGCACGTCGAAGAGTCTTTCGGCGACGCGGCGCGTGTGCGCGCGGACGCCTTCCACGTCCCGCAGCATTCCGAGCACTTCCGCGCCTGCCCGCCCGTACTCGTCTTCGTTAAAGTCCGAGACCAGCGCGCCGACCTTCTCTTCGGTAATCAGAAGATCGGAATCGCCGACGCCCGCGTTGATGATGACCGGCAGGCCGCACGCCAAATACTCGGCCGTCTTGGTCGGCGACGAGGCGAGTTTAGAGAAACAAGGCTTGATGAAAGCTAGCCCTGCGTCGCCCGCCGAAAGATAAGAGGCCACGTCGCGCGGCGCGCTGGCCGCGGACTGTGTAACTCCCGGCCGCGACCCCGCGCTCGCGCATCAGCGCGTGGACGCGGTCGTGACCATTCGGCGTCAGCCACAGGAAGTGCGCGTTCGTCGCGTGCCTTCAAAAGCGCGGCGAAGAAGTCCGCCATCTCTTCGGTCAGATACCACCCGCCGATTGAGCCGCTGTAGACCAGGACGAATGCGTCTTCGACGCCCAGCTCTCGGCGGCGCGCGGCGCGCTCCTCCGCCCGAAAGCGAAACCTCAAGAGGTCCGCGCAGCAGGGGATGACTTCGTGTGCCACCTCGCGCCCGCGCAAACCGTCCCACTCTTTAATAATGGGCCAGATGCTTTCGGTCAGCGTCACGACGCCGTCGGCAGCCGCGAAGCAGCGCCGCTCCATGCGCTTGGTCAAACGGTAACGAAAACTCCCCTCGCGCCAGTGGCCCGCGTCCGCGTATTCTTCGGCCATCAGCCCGCGCACGTCGAAGATCATCTTGAGGCCGAATCTCTTTTTCAGCGAGAGCGCAACGGTCGCCGGGACGTGGCTGCGCGCGTGCACGACCTCTATGCGGTTGCGGCGGACAAGCTCGCGCGCGAGCCGTGAGCCCGCGAAGACATCGTAAGCGGTCGCGGGCAGCGACGGCGTTTGGTGGTAACGCAGCCAATGCCACTCAACACCAGCGTCGGCCAGTTGCTCTCGCAGGCTCTCGCACGCCTTCACACCTTCTGGCTCAAAAGCGGGCGCGCGCTCGAAGCTCAAGAGCGTGAAGCGGAGCCCCTCCGCGCGGCTCAGCTCGCGCAGGTACGGGATGACCTGGCTCTGGCCGAGCGGGTCCAGCATCCCGTTGTAGGAGATAAAGAGCGCGCGCCTTCCCTTGAGCGCCGTGTGTTCCATTTGAAAGTTTCAGTTGGCGGCCGCGGACGTCCTTTGACGCCGCAGTCGCCCCGCGAGTTTCTGCACGAACCCGCGGCCGAGCAGGGTCTTGATAAAAAGGAGGCCGAGGGGGAGGCTCACGCCGCCGCGCTTCATCGAACGGAAAAGGTGACGAAAGGCGTCACCGCGGCTGTTGTCGAGGTAGCTGTGAATGGCGCAGAAGTAGTGCGTGTGGCCCTCCAGGATTTTTATTTGATCCGCGCTCAGAGAGACGTTCTGCTTAATCCACTCAAGGGCGAGCAGCTTTCTCTTGATGACCTCGCGGTTGTCGCTGCGCATCGAACGCTGGTCGTGATCGTTGACGAGCATCGTCGCCCTGTCCCTGATGAAAATCTTGTCGCGGACCAGATTCTGCATCAGGAACATCCAGTCTTCGGAGGTGGCGTAGCGGCGGTCCTCCTCGAACAATTTCAAATCGGGGTTGTCTTTCCTGATGCAGAAGACTGAGCCAAGCGGATCGCCGCGCAGGAAGAAGTCCGTGCCGTATTCGCCCTCGCGTATGGCTTCGAGCCCGGCGGAGGAGATTTGCCCGTCGCGTATGAATTCGTACTTGGTCGCCAGGTAATTCACGCCGGGGCGCTCCCTGATGATCTCTCTCAGGGCGCTCAGGTGGTTGGGGCGCATCAGGTCGTCCGAGTCCAGAAAGATGACGTACTGGCCGCGCGCTTCATTGATGCCGCGGTTACGCGCCGCGCCCCGCTCGGCGTTGGCCTGCTTGATATATCTGACCTTGTCCGCCTGGCCGAAGTTGCGCTTGACGACGGCCTGCTGTCTCGTCCGTGCTGCCGTCGTCCACGACGACGACCTCGAAGTCTGTGTCCGTCTGTGCCAGAACTGAGTTGATCGTCTCCACGATGAAGCCGGCGCGGTTGTAGGTCGGGATGACGACGGTGAAAAGTGGCATCACCCTCTGAGGCTCCTCAAGCATTTAATGAGCGGCCGGCCCAAGAATCGTGTCCGCCAGCGCACGCGCGCCAGAGCAGACGCGCGGTAAAACTCCGGGTCGAAAGTTTTGACGAACGAGGCCAGCCGCGCGGCCGTCTTCGTGTCGAGGCCGACGTAGTCATAGGAGACGTGGCTTTCGAGGAAGTAGAGGAAGGCGCGGCGCAATTCCTCCTTCGTAAAACTTTTCGTCACGCGGTAGCGGTCGTCTTCCTCGCTGTAAAGACCCAGCTCGCGCATGTTGTCAATCAAGTCCCCGGTGAACGAGAACGACCTCAAGACCTTGCTGAAGACTTTCGCCCAGTCGCGCGCGAAGCCGAGGCTCTGCGCCACGCTCTTGCTTTCATTGTGCAGGCGGTACTTTGAGAACAAATCTTCGACCGCCAGCATTTCGTAGTTCAAGGCGACGCGGACGAAGAGGTCGTAGTCCATCCCGAAGTGCATAGCCTCGTCCGGGTAGCCCTGCTCAAGGAGAACCTTGCGGCGGAAGAAGGACGACGGCTGCGGGAACGGGATGCCCGCGAGGTAACGAACACATGAGGTCGCGCCGCTCCGCGCCCTTGATTCGCTCCTTAAAATTCTCGCCGAAGAGCTGTGTCTTGCCGTGCACGAGCGCCACCTCTTCGTGCTTCTTGAAATAATCCGCGGCGGCGCGCAAGGCCCCGGGCTGAAAGAGATCGTCGCTGTTGAGCCAGGTGACCAGTTCGCCCGTCACACGCTTCAGACCCTTGTTGAGCGCGTCCGTCTGCCCACGGTCACGCTCGCTCACCCAGTACGCCAGCCGGTCTTCGTAGCGGCGGATGATGTCCGCGCTCCCGTCCGTGCTCCCGCCGTCAACGATGATGTATTCAAGCGGCTCATACTCCTGGCCGAGCACGGACAGGATAGTCTCTTCCAGAAACTCCGCCTGGTTGAAAGAGATTGTGACGACGCTGAGCTTCATAAAGCAGGAGACAGAATACAGGAGTCAGGAGTCAGAATGTAGGAGACAGAATACAGGAGACAGAAGAGGAGCGGCCGAGAGCCGCCTCCGAGTTTTTGCTTTTATTCTGACTCCTGACTCCTGACTCCTGACTCCTGGCCCTCGTACCAGTCAATCGTTTGGCGCAGGCCGTCTTCGAGGGAGGTCTGGGCGCGGAAGCCGAATTTTTCAAGCGCGCGCGTCACGTCGAGGCGGCGGCGCGGCTGACCATCGGGCCTGGACGCCTGCCATTTGATTTCGCCACGGAAGCCGGTCAGCTTCGCAATCAACTCGACCAGTTCGCGGATCATCACCTCGCGCCCGTTGCCGAGGTTGACGGGCAGGCTCTCGTCGTAGTCCGCGGCCGCGCGAAAGATTCCTTCGGCGCAGTCCTCCACGTAAAGGAACTCGCGCGAGACGCCGCCCGAGCCCCACGCCTCGATGAAGGGAGCGCCGCTCCTGCGCGCCTCGACGCACTTGCGAATCAAGGCGGGGATGACGTGCGAGGTTTCGAGGTCGAAATTATCGAAGGGGCCGAACAAATTCGCAGGAAGCAGGAAGATGGAGTTGAAGCCGTACTGCTCGCGGTAAGACTGCGACTGCACGAGCATCATCTTCTTCGCCAGGCCGTAGGGCGCGTTGGTCTCTTCGGGGTAGCCGTTCCAGATGTCGTCCTCTTTAAAAGGCACGGGCGTAAATTTCGGGTACGCGCAAACTGTGCCAGTCGCGACGAATTTCTTAACGTCGTGCAGGCGCGACTGCTCTATCAGTTGCACGCCCATCATCAAATTGTCGTAGAAGAAGCGGCCGGGGTTTTTCTGGTTGTGGCCGATGCCGCCGACGACCGCCGCGAGGTGTATGACCATCTCGGGCCGCGTGTCTTCGAGGAGGCGGACGACGTCCGCGCCTTTGACGAGGTCGTAATCCTTGCTGCGCGGCACGAAGACCTCCGCGCCCGCGTCCCGCAGCTTTTGCACCAGGAAGCGGCCGAGGAATCCCGCGCCGCCCGTGACCACGATGTTCTTGTAAGGGAAAGTTTTTTTCTCCATCAACTCGTTTGCCTGTGCTCAAATTTGCCGGGGCATGTTATCAAAAATAGGCAGGTCTGCGAAATGAAGCCCGCCCCGGCCGCGTGCGAAGTGAGCGAACAGACCTCTCATTTAATGTACTGCCACGCCTGCGCCCGCGCGAGGTCGCAGCCCACAATTTGCTCCAAAAATCTTCCTTGACATCGGATGGCCTTGCTCCTATTCTCACCCGCGTTACACGTCCGCTGCCGGGCAAGAGCGCGTGCCCTCGTCATCCACCCTCGGGCCGACAAAGTTTAGTCTCAACAGCGAGCCCCATGACGGGGGCTTGCCCTCGGCGAAGGAGAATCAAGATGTACACCTCACTAAAGCTCCGAAAACTCATCGCCTACATCTTGTGCTGCTCGCTATTCGTCGTCGGAATAATCACTCCGACCAGTCGAGAGGTCCGCGCCTCTCACAATCCGCCACCACCCTCCTTTCTTCCGAACGTTACGCCGGCCGCGAGTGAAGCTCCCGAGAAGGAGACTATGCCGCAGGTCAAAGCGGTTGACGATGAGACGCGCGTGCGCGTCACGGAGGTTTACAACAAATTACCTTTGAGCTTTGAAGAGAACCGCGGGCAGGTGGATAAGGAGGTCGGGTACATCTCGCGCGGGCACGGCTACATGCTTTACCTCACGCCGACAGAGGCCGTGCTGGCGTTGCGCAGGGCGGATGCCGGGACGCGGAAGGGGAAGCGGCGGTGGCGTCCCCAGCGCCGGCCGCAATCCGCGACCCGCGCGCCTCGGTCTGATGTGCTGCGGATGAAGCTGAAGGGGGCGAGCCGCTCGCCGGCCGTCACGGGCGAACACGTGACGGGTACACAGGTCAACTACTTCAAGGGCAACGACCCGAAGAAGTGGCAGACGAACGTGGCACGTTACGAGCGTGTCAGGTACGCGCAAGTCTACCCTGGCATTGACGTGGTCTACTACGGGCAACAGCAGCAATTGGAGTACGACTTCGAGGTCGCGCCGGGAGTTGATGCGGGCCTCATAGCTTTAGAGTTTGAGGGCGTCAGGCGTGTGAGCATAGAGCGCCGGACGGGCGAGCTGGTCTTAAAGACGGCGGGCGGGGAGGTCAGGCAGCGCAGGCCCGTCACGTATCAGGAAGTGGGCGGCGAGCGGCGCGAGATCGTGAGCCGCTACGTGCTGCGGGGCGGGCGCGAAGTAGGCATCGAGGTCGGGGAGTACGACCGCACAAAGCCCCTGGTGATTGACCCGGTCTTAACTTACTCGACTTATTTGGGCGGCACCGCTGATGACTACGGCTTCGGCATCGCCGCTGACGCGGCAGGCAATGCTTACGTGGTTGGTTCGACCGTGTCGGATGACTTCCCGACCTTCCGCCAGTACCAGAAGGCCAGGGGCGCTCCCTGGGTATTCGGTGACGCCTTCGTGGCGAAGATCAACACGAACGCCGCCGGCAGGGCTTCGCTTGTCTACAGCACCTATCTGGGCGGGGCGACTAAATGTTGCACCGGCGGCAGCGCCATCGCCGTGGACTCGTCGGGCATTATTTACGTGACGGGAGGGACCGTCTCCCCCGATTTCCCGACGCTCAATCCGTATCAGCAGACATTTCGGGGCGACGGGGCGCTGGTCGGCGACGCCTTCCTCGCGAAGCTCAACCCGAACCTGTCGGGGGCGGCCTCGCTCGTCTACAGCACTTACCTGGGCGGAAGCCTGGACGACTTCGCCACCGGCGTCGCCGTTGATTCGGCGGGCCACGCTTACTTGACGGGCTACACCCACTCACCCGATTTCCCGACGCTTCATCGGTATAAGGCGAAGCGAGGGGGCCAGGATGCCTTCGTGACCAAGCTGGACACGAACGCTTCCGGCGCGGCCCAGCTCGTCTACAGCACTTACCTCGGCGGCAGCCGCGACGACTTCAGCCGGGGCATCGCCGCGGACTCGTCCGGCACTGCTTACGTGACGGGCTACACCTACTCCCCCGATTTCCCGACGCTCCGCGCGTACCAGACGACCGCGGTCGAACCGCACGACCAGTATCAACATGCCGCCTTCGTGACGAGACTCGACACGAACCAAGCGGGCGCGGCCTCGCTCCGCTACAGCACTTACCTGAGTAGCCCTCTCGGCTTCCTCACCGGCGGTACCAGCAGCGCCTACGCCATCGCCGCGGATTCGTCCGGCAATGTTTACGTGACGGGCGAAGCCGATTCACAATCTTTCCCGCTGCTTAACCAGTATCAGGTGGAGTGCGTGGGTGCCTTCGTGACGAGGCTCGACACGAACCAGGCGGGCGCGGCTTCGCTCACGTACAGCACTTACCTGTGTGACCGCGGCGGTGTCTATGGCGGTGTCTCTGTCGGGCTCGGCATCGCCCTCGACCCGTCAGGTAACGTCTACGTGACGGGCTGGACGAACACGCCCGATTTCCCGAGGCTCAACCCGGCCCAGAAATATCGGGGAGATAATTCCGTACATGCCTTCGTCGCCAAGTTGAACCCGAACCTCGCGGGCAAGGCTTCGCTCATCTATAGCACCACCCTGGGCGGAAACAGCTCTGAAGAGGGCCGCGCCATCGCCGTGGACTCGTCCGGCAATGCTTACGTGACCGGCCACACCTTTTCGAGCGATTTCCCGAAGGTTAATCAGTACCCTTCATACCATCCCGCCCTTAACGGTTTCGTCACCAAGCTGAGAGACTCCTACACCGTCAGGGGGCGCGTCACCAAGGACGGCTTGACCGGCCTCGGCGCTGTCACCGTCACGCTCACCGGCTCCAAACACGACACCTTCGTCACCAACAGCAACGGCGAATACTTCTTCGCCCAACTCATCACCGGCGGCGACTACACCGTCACGCCCTCCAAAGGCGACCTGACCTTCACTCCGTCCAGGCGCAGGTTCACCGACCTTGCGGCCGACCAACCGGACGTGGACTTCAGGACGCGCTCAGCCTCCGTCACAGGACGCGTCACCATTGGGACAGCCGGGGGCGAGGGGTTGGGCGGGGTGACGATGAGGCTGACGGGAGGGACGAACTTCGCGCCGCGCGAGGTGAAGAGTTCGAGCACGGGCGCTTACACGTTCGGCCAAGTGCCGACGCCGGGCAGCTACAAGGTGACGCCGTCGAAAGTGGGCTACAGGTTCGGGCCGGAGCGGGCGGCATTGATTAACCTGACGACGAGCCGGACGGGGGTGGACTTCACCGCCTCGCCCGCGACCGGCGGCGGCGTCAAGTAAGAGCGATTCGCCAGAGGCACGAAATAATGTTCTTATTAATTCGTGCCTCTTCGTGTGTCTCCGCGGTCCCGGATTTTTTGAAGGGCGAAGAGAACCCCGCGCTGCTTGCTCAAACTCACGTCATTAGCTATCGTAGCGAGTTCGTAAAGTCAGCCGAAAGTTCTCTCTCTGACGAAAGCAAACGCTAGGCAGGTGTTCTTCTCTTTATGACCAAACGCGCTCTGATTACAGGCATCACCGGGCAGGACGGCTCGTTTTTGACCGAGCTGCTGCTCGAAAAAGGCTACGAAGTTTACGGCATCGTCCGCCGCTCCTCCTCCTTCAACACGGACAGGATTGACCATCTTTATCAAGACCCGCACGAGCCGAACACGCGGCTGCGCATGTTCTACGGCGACTTGAACGATTCGAGTTCGCTCAACACGATCCTGCGCCGCGTGCAGCCCGACGAGATTTACAACCTCGGCGCGCAGAGCCACGTCCGCGTCAGCTTCGACGTGCCCGAGTACACGGCCGAGGTGACCGGCGTCGGCACGGTCCGCATCCTCGAAGCCATACGCGAGACGGGCATCCGCCCGAAGTTCTACCAGGCTTCTTCTTCGGAGTTGTTCGGCAAAGTTTTGGAGACGCCGCAGACCGAGACGACGCCCTTCTACCCGCGCTCGCCCTACGGCTGCGCGAAGGCTTACGCCTACTACATCACGGTCAACTACCGCGAGTCTTACGACCTCTTCGCGTGCAACGGAATCCTTTTCAACCACGAATCGGAGCGCCGCGGCGAGACTTTCGTCTCGCGCAAGATCACGCGCGCGGCCACGCGCATCAAGCTCGGCCTACAGGATAAGCTCTACCTCGGCAACCTGGACGCACAACGCGACTGGGGCTACGCGAAGGATTACGTCAGGGCGATGTGGCTGATGCTGCAAGCGGACGAGCCGGACGACTACGTCATCGCCACGGGCGAGACACACTCGGTCAGGGAATTCCTCGACGAGACTTTCGGAATGCTGGATTTAGATTGGCAGGAGTACGTCGAGCAAGACCCGCGCTATTACCGCCCCGCCGAAGTTGACCTCCTGCTCGGCGACGCGACGAAGGCGCGCGAGCGCCTGGGCTGGGAGCCCGAAGTGAACTTCAAACAACTCGTCCGCCTGATGACCGAGCACGACCTCGAACTCGCACGCCAGGAACTCGCCAGCCACTCCGCCGACGGCACCGCCGCGCCAAACAAAGTGCGCTGGGGCACGGTCTGAACGATTACAACTTGAAAGACAGAATTCAACCCTTTGCGCCTTACGTCTTAACTTTGCGCCTTTGCGAGAAACAGAAGCTTCACGCAAAGGCGCAAAGAGAAAACTTAAGGCGCAAAGGGTTGAATCGTACTGCCTCTTGAATTCTTCGTCTGAATCGGCAATCAGAAGAATTCCCGAATCATCTCGACGACGTAGCTCTGCTGCTCGATTGTTAATTCAGGGTAGATCGGCAGGGCAATCGTTTCACGCGCGGCGCGCTCGGCTTCGGGGAAGTCGCCTTCCTGGTGGCCTAGGTAAGCGAAGCAGGCTTGCAGGTGCAGTGGCACGGGGTAGTAGATGTCCGTTCCGACGCCGTTCTGTTTCAAGTGCTCTACGAGCGCGTCGCGGCGATTATTGCGGACGCGTATGACGTACTGGTTGAAGATGTGGCGCACGTCCGCGCGCACGGAGGGCAGGCCGACCTCTTCGGTCAAGCCCGCGTCCTCGAATAATTGGTTGTAGCGTTCGGCGTTCGCGCGGCGCGCGTCCGACCAATTGTCCAGGTGCGGCAGCTTGACGCGCAGGATGGCGGCCTGAAGCGAGTCCAAACGGCTGTTGACGCCGAGCAGTTCGTGGTGATACTTCGTGCGGCTGCCGTGTACGTGCAAGGACCGCAGGCGGTCGGCGAGCGCGTCGTCGTCGGTCGTCATCATCCCGGCGTCGCCCGCCGCGCCGAGGTTCTTCGACGGGTAAAAACTGAAGCAGCCGATTGCGCCCATCGCCCCCGCCTGCCGCGCGCGGTCCGACGCCCCTATGGCCTGCGCCGCGTCTTCGATGACGGGGAGATTGTTCCGGCGACTCACTTCCATGAGGGCGTCCATCTCCGCGCACTGGCCGTAGAGGTGGACGGGCATGATGGACCGCGTTCGTTCCGTGATGGCCGGTTCGATTTTTGAAACGTCCAGGTTGTAGGTCGCGGGCTCTATGTCAACGAAGACGGGGCGCGCGCCGAGTCGCGCGATTGACGAGGCGGTCGCGAAGAAGCTGTAAGGCGTGGTGATGACCTCATCGCCGCTTCCGATGTCGAGCGCCATCAGGGCCAGCAGCAGGGCATCGGAGCCTGAGGCGCAGGCGACGGCGTGACGCGCGCCCGTGTAGCGCGCGATCTCCTCTTCGAGCGCCGCCACGTCCGGCCCCAGGATGAACTGCTGCGAGTCCATCACGCGCCGCACGGCCTCCTGCATTTCGTCCCTCAGCGGCGCGTACTGCGCCTGCAAATCCAGAAGCGGCACTTTCATCTTCGGCCCCGTCTGTTTCTCCGCCACACTCATCAAAATTCCTTCACCCTTAAATTTATCAAATTTCTTCTTAGCGCCTTTGCGCCTTTGCGTGAGTGATTTAGATTTTTCACGCAAAGGCGCAAAGGCGCTAAGAAGAATTAAAGTTGTATCAAGCGGCCTTCCTGGCTGATGGACTGTTGTGCGGCTTCGAGCAGGCGCACGACGCGGAGGCCGGATTGCCCGTCGGTCAGCGGGCGGCGTTTCTCCGTGATCGCGCTCAGGAATTCATCGCAGACGTAATGTAGAGCTTCGGTCGAGTCGAGCTTCGGAACCCAAACGTCGCCCGTGCGGTAGCTGACCAGCGTCTTGTACGCGACCTCGGGGTCCGCGGCCTCTGCGACGCAGCACGCCCTTGTCGTAGACGCGCACCTTCTCGGTCGGCTCTATGTCGTCGTAGACGACCATCTTCCTGCTCCCGGCAATCAGCGTCCGGCGAATCTTGACGGGCGAGAGCCAGTTGAAATGAAAGTGCGCGATGAACTCTTCCGGGAAGCGCAGCATCACGTACGCTATGTTCTCTATCCCGCGCTCGACGTGACAACTCCCCGTCGCCGTCAGGCTCAACGGCCTACGGTCTAACAGGTAGTCCATGATCGCCAGGTCGTGCGGCGCGAGGTCCCAGACGACGTTGATGTCGCGCTGGAAGAGGCCGAGGTTGATACGCGTCGAATCGAAGTAGAGCAGGTCGCCCAGCTCTCCGCCCGCGACCATCTCTTTGATCTTGCGGACCGCGCCCGTATAGATGAACGTGTGATCCACCATCAGGGCGAGCCCCTTGCGCTCGGCCAGCTCGATTAACTCTTCGGCCTCGGCCACGCTCGCCGTGAAAGGTTTTTCGACGAGGACGTGCTTGCCGGCTTCGAGCGCGCGGCGTGCGAAGTCGAAGTGCGTGTTGACGGGGGTGGCGACGACGACGGCCGCGAGTTCGGGGTCGTCGAAGAGGCGTGAGCAGTCGGAGGTCGTGCGCGCGGAGGGGTAGCGGCGGCCCAGAGATTCGAGGCGCTTCGCGTCTACGTCGCACATCCAGCGCAGGGCGGCCCGCTCGTTCTCCGCGAAGTTGCGCAGCAGGTTCGGCCCCCAATAGCCGCAGCCGATGACGCCGATGGTGATAGGACTCATCCAGACTCCGTAAGTTCCCGGACGGTTTCCGCGACGTGCATTATCTGCTTTTCCGTCAATTCTGGAAACATCGGGAGCGAGAGCACGCGCGCGGCCTGGCGCTCGGCCTCTGGGAAGTCGCCGGGCTTGTGGCCCAGAAAAGAGTAGGCCGGTTGCAGGTGAATCGGGACGGGGTAGTGTATGCCTGTCTGCACGCCCGCTTCGGTCAAGGTTTTCTGTAGTGCGTCGCGCGCCTCCGTCTGCACGACGTAAAGGTGGTAGACGTGCTCATTGTCAGGCATCACGCGCGGCAGGACGAGACGGCCTCCGCTCAACAACTCGCCGTAACGCGAGGCGTGTTCGCGCCGCAATTCGTTCCAACGGTCGAGGTGTTTGAGCTTCACCTTGAGCACCGCGCCCTGAATCCCTTCAAGCCGGAAATTGTAGCCGATGATTTCGTGATGATACTTGCGCTCGGAGCCGTGGTCGCGAAGCAGCCGCAAGGTGCGCGCGACCCTTTCGTCGTTCGTGACGACCGCGCCGCCCTCGCCGTAAGCGCCGAGGTTCTTGCCGGGGTAGAAGCTGAAGCAGCCGGCGCGCGCGAGCGCCCCGACGCGCCTCGCCTTTGTAGCGAGCGCCGTGCGCCTGCGCTGCGTCTTCAATCACGATGAGATTGTGCCGCTCGGCGATCTCGAAGATGGGGTCGAGGTCCGCCGGCTGGCCGTACAGGTGCACGGGCAGGATGGCGCGCGTGCGCTCCGTGATGGCGGCCTCGATTTTCGAAGGGTCAATGTTGTAAGAGACGGGGTCGGCGTCAACGAAGACGGGAGTAGCATTGGCGGTCGAGACGGCCTCGGCCGAGGCGAAGAAGGTGTTGGCGGGCACGATCACTTCGTCGCCCGCACCGATGCCGCAGGCCATCACCGCGAGTTGAATCGCGGCCGTCCCGTTGCTCACGCCGACGCAGAAGCGCGCGCCCACGTACTCCGCGAACGCCGCCTCGAACGCCTCGACCTCGCGCCCCAGGATGAAACTCGCGCTCTCGACGACGCGCGCGACAGCCGCGTCCACCTCCGCCTTGATCGAACGGTACTGCGCCTGTAGGTCAACAAATGGAACTAACATAAGTGATAAGTGATGAGTGATAAGTGATAAGTTAAAGACGAGCGGTTTTTCTCATCACTTATCACTTATCACTTATCACTTCTTTTATGACTTTTGCAGGGTTGCCCGCGACGATTGAGCCGGGGGGGACGTTGCGCGTGACGACAGAGCCCGCGCCGACGATGGCGCGCTCGCCAATCTCCACGCCGCCGAGGATGGTTGCGCCCGTGCCGACGCTGGCCCCGCGGCGCACGATTGTTTGCACGACCGCCCAGTCTTCGTCGGTCTGAAGCTGGCCGTCGTCGCGCGTGGCGCGCGGGTACTTGTCGTTGATGAACTTGACGCCGTGTCCGATGAAGACTTCGTCCTCGACGGTCACGCCCTCGCAGATGAAAGTGTGGCTGGAGATTTTGCAGTTGCGCCCGACGCGCGCGCCCTTCTGAATCTCGACGAACGAGCCGACCTTCGTGTTGTCGCCGATTTCGCAGCCGTAGAGGTTGACGAAGTTATAAATGGCGACATCGCGCCCGAGCCGCACGTCGGGCGCGATGACGCAGAACTGGCCCGGCATTAACTCGCTGCCCCGCCCGCTGCGCCGGCACCCGCCGAAGAGGCTTCGCCCGTGCCGTCGTCGTCCGTGTAGTAGCTCGAATAGTAGCCCGCGTAATAGTAGTAGTTCGTCGCCTCAAGCTTCACGTTGTTGAGGACGACGCCGAAGATGTTCGCGCCAACGTCCAGGAGTTGCTGCTTGGCGCGGCGGACGACCGCGCGCGAGCTGCGACCGCCGTGGACGACGAGCACGACGCCGTCAACCATCGTCGAGAGAATCGAGGCGTCAGTGAACGAGATGGCGGGCGGCGAGTCAATGATGACGTGCGTGAAACGGTCACTCGCCATGTTGAGCAGCTTGCGCATCTCGTCCGAGCCCAGAAGCTCCGCCGGATTCGGCGGCACAGGCCCCGAAGTCAGCAGCTTCAAATTCGGCAGCTTCTCGTAA
This sequence comes from uncultured Acidobacteriota bacterium, assembly GCA_963711585.1. Taxonomy (GTDB): domain Bacteria; phylum Acidobacteriota; class Blastocatellia; order Pyrinomonadales; family Pyrinomonadaceae; genus QHXM01. Next base: position 171,555 of record CAVQEU010000011.1, read on the forward strand.
GGCTGCATCAGGCCGTCCAACTCCGACTCGCCCGACAGGAAGTTCGTCACGCCCTTCGCGTTCGGCACGTTGAAGTGTGCGTGCAGGCGCGGGCGGCGCAGGTCGCAGTCAATGATTAAAACTTCCGCGCCCGTCTGCGCGAGCATGACGGCGGTGTTGACGGCCGTCGTCGTCTTGCCCTCCGAGGGCTGGCTCGACGTGACGAGAATCGTCTTCGGCGGCTGACCGGCCGAGGAGAGCAGGAGCGAGGTGCGCAGGTGGCGATAGGCTTCCGCGATGGGCGAGCGCACGTCGTTAATCAGCGCGAGCGCCGTCGTCTCACTCGCCTCCGCAGGGGCGTGGTGTCCCTTACCCTTGAGGCGCGGCCGCTGGTCGGCCCTGTTCGACGGGATCAGCGCGAGCGCCGGCAGGTGCACGTAGCGGTCAACGTCCTCGATGGACTTGAGCGTGTCGTCCAGGTAGTCGAGCAGGAAGGCGAGGCCGATGCCGACGCCCAAAGAGAGCAGGAGCGCGATGATGATGTTGCGCGTGCGCGCCGGGCCGATGAGTACGCCCGAGCGGCTGTACTGCGTGACGGTGACGTTGTTGGCCTTCGTCGGGTCGTCTTTCTGGTTTTCGAGTTCCGACTTGCGCTGTAAGAACGTGTTCAGGAACTGCTTGTTGGTCTCGATGCGCTGGTTGAGCACGCTCAGTTGGAGCATGTCGCGGTTGTTCTGCGTGACGCGGCCGTTCTGCGAGGCATATTCCTGGCGCAGCCTGGCCTCCGTGGCGGCGGACGCGTCGAGCCGCGCCTTCATCGCCCCGATGACTTCGCGCGGCGCTTTAGTCAGAGACTCTTCGAGCATGCTGATCTGCGCGTCAACCTTCTTCACGTCCGGCCACCCCGGCTGGTAGATGACGAGCAGTTCGTCACGCTTCTGCCTGAGGGTGTCCAGCTTGCCGCGCAAATCCTGGATGCGCTTGTTGTCGGCCACTTCCGGGATGTCGTTCGGGTCGGACGCCTTCGCCGCCGTCTCGTAGAGCGACTTGAGCGCCTTGAGCTTGCTCTGCTCGTCGAGCAGTTGCGTGCTGAGCCGCGCCAGCTTGTCGGCCTCTATGTTCGGCATGGGAGCCTGGCCGGAATTCTGTCCCTGGTTGAAGGGGAGGCCCTTCTGCTGTATGTAGTTGAACCTCGTCGCCTCGTCTTCCTCGATGGCGTTCTGGTACTCGGCGATCTTCTCGCCAATTGTCTTGAGCGCCGCCACGTTGCGCACCGTCATCCCCTCGGCGTTGTTGTGCGCGAAGGTGTCGGCGTAGGTGTTGACGATGCGCTGTGCCAATTCGGGGTTGGCGTGCCGGTAGCGCAGGTTGACGAGGTTGGTCCCGACAATCGGGTCCACGGAGAGGTTTGCCGCGAGCGTGTTTTCGTACGGCTCAAGCTTGGCGAGTTCCTGCGGGGAGAGTTGTCCTTCGATCACCTTCTCCGGCCCGACGACTTCGACCTTTGAACTCTCGGGGGCGGGCGACGAGGGGACCGTCTCTTCGCCGTAGACGAGCCTGCGCAGCGAAGCGCCGATGCTGGTCTGTCCGGCCGAGCCGAAGAACGCGGGGTCCTTGTGCAGGTCGAGCGTCAGAATCACCTGGCGCGCGAGCGCGGGGTTTTCGAGGAGCTTGAGCTGCGTGTTCCAGTAGGCCGGGTCGCGGTCCCCGCCCGTGTTGATGACGACGCCCTGGCCGGTCGTGAGCACGCTTTTCGTCTTCGTGTCTATGTGAATCATCGCCGACGCCTGGTAGATGGAGGGCTGGCGGTACATCTGTACGGTCACGAGCGAGGTGACGACGACGACGAGCGTCAGGATAAGCCACTTGCGCTTGAGGACGATAAAGAGGTAGTCGCGCAGGTGAGTCGGCTCCGACGCGGAGACGCCGTAAGGCTTCGACTGCGTGAGGTCGCCCAGCGGGCGTTCGAGGCCGCGCTCTCCGGCGGGCAGGGGAAGCAAGCGATTATCTTGTGAAACCATAATTCTACACCTTAAAGAAAGACGATGAACGATAGACTGCGGACGATGACCGGCGGCAGCAGCGCCAGCCGCTCATCTCCCGCCCCAACACAGAAGCGCTAAAGCATACCATCAAAAGCGTGCTGCGGAAAAGTAGTGGGCAGTTAAAACTCATGTAGCACAGCAGGTCGGCCGTAAGACGGGCGCTAATTCAACCGTTACCATCGACTATCCGTCCACTGCTCACGCGTCTGCTTCTCACGAACTCCCTGAGTGCGAGCTGCCAGTCGGGCAGGGGCTGAAGGCCGACGGCCTCTGACAGCAGGCAGCGCAGGCGCGAGTTGCGTGGGCGCGGGGCGGGCCTCGTCAGCGAATCCATCCTCACGCTCTCAAGGTTCGACGCGTCCAGGCCGGCCACGGCCAGTGCCTCGCGCGCGAACTCTTCAAAGCTCGCGCCCGCGCCCGCGTTGACGACGTGGTAAACGCCCGGCAAATCCAGTTGTGCCAATTCGCGCAGGCGGCGCGCTAAATCTGCGGCGTAGGTCGGCGTTCCCCACGCATCAGAGATGACCTTGAGCGTCGCGCCCGCGCGGCTCAGCTCGACGACTCGGCTTAAAAAATTCTTCCCGCCCGCGCCGAAAATCCAGCCCGTGCGGACGACCGTCGTGCGCGCGCAGGCTTTTTGTGCCAATCGCTCCCCTTCGAGCTTGGCCTCGCCGTAAACGCTCTGCGGGTTCGGGTCGTCGCGCTGCGTGTAAAAGCCCTCCTTCGCGCCGTCGAAAACATAGTCGGTCGAAATCGTCAGGAGCTGCGCGCCCGCACCGCGCGCACCGGCCGCCAGATTTTCCGGCCCGCGCGCGTTTGCCTCGAACGCTCGCTCGCGGTCAGACTCGCAGCCGTCCACATCCGTCCACGCCGCGCAGTTAAAGACCGCTTCGGGTCGCTCGCGCTCGAAGGCGGCCGAGACCGCGCGCGCGTCCGCGATGTCCAGGCTCGCGTGGTCGTGCGCGAAAACTTCGTCGCCGCTCGCCGCGCAGTGCGAGACGACTGCGCGGCCGACCATCCCGCCCGCCCCGGTCACCAGGACTCTCACGGCGCGCCGACCTCCGTCCCGTACTGCCGCGCGTAGAACTCGCGGTAAGCGCCGCTGCGGGCGCGCTCGATCCAGGCGGTGTTCTCCTCGTACCAGCGTATGGTCTTACGGAGCCCGCTCTGCCACGTCTCGACGGGCCGCCAGTTGAGTTCCGTCTCGATCTTCGTCGGGTCAATGGCGTAGCGGCGGTCGTGGCCGGGTCGGTCCTTGACGTGACGGATTAGCGAACGCGGCTTGCCGAGCGCGTCCAGGACCGCTTCGGCAACGTCAATGTTGCGGCGCTCGTTGCGCGCGCCGATGTTGTAAGCCTCGCCCGCGCGCCCGCGCTCCATCACCATCTGGATTGCGCGGCAGTGGTCCTCCACGTAAATCCAGTCGCGCACGTTGCGCCCGTCTCCGTAGAGCGGGATGAATTCGTCGTGCATGGCGTTGGCGAGCATCAGGGGGAGGAATTTTTCGGGGAACTGGCGCGGGCCGTAGTTGTTGCCGCAGCGCGTGACGACCGTGTCGAGGCCGTGTGTGTGCGCGGCCGCGCGCACGAGGTGTTCAGCCGCGGCCTTCGACGCCGCATACGGGCTGTTCGGCGCGAACGCCGAAGCCTCTGTGAAGAACGCCCCTTCGTCCTCCGGCAGACTCCCCATCACTTCGTCCGTCGAGATGTGCACGAACCGTTTCGCCTTGCGCTCGCGCGCGGCGTCAAGGAGCACCTGTGTGCCAAGAACATTGGTCCGTAGGAATTCGTCGGCTGAAGCGATGCTGCGGTCAACGTGCGATTCGGCGGCGAAGTTAACGATGGCGTCCGCGCCGTCTTCGAGCGCGGCGAGGACCGTCCCGCGGTCCGCTATGTCTCCGCGAACGAAGCGGTGGCGCCCTTCGTCAAGCCCCTCAAGGTTGTCTGGGTTGCCGGCGTAAGTCAGCGCGTCGAAGTTTGTGATCTGGCAAGACTCGTTTCCCTCAAGCGCCAGCCTGATAAAGGCCGAGCCGATGAAGCCCGCGCCGCCTGTCACGAAAAGTTTGAGCATACGTTCCCCTATACGCACGAGCGCCGGTCGGCCTAACACTCCCCGTTTCGACCTCTCTTGAAATCAGCGGGGGGCATGATATAGTACGCCCGGCTAAAGCTCGTATCCTAATTTTCCCTATTCTACATCAATTGACTTCAATGCTGACAAAGCTCCGCCTCAGGCTCTCAGCCTTCATAGACAGAATCGCGAACGCCAAGGCCGATCCATACTTTCTGGCACTCTTCCGCATGGGCTACGCGCTGGTCGCCATCATCGTCGTGTGGCGCACCTACCAGCAGGCAGGCTTCCTCTGGGAGCCCGGCTCCCTGTGGTACAAAATTGCGGTCTACTTTATCTTCCCCGCGCTCGTGGCCCTGCTGCTCTGCATCCTCGTGGGCTTCGGCGGCCGCAAGGTCGTCATCCTACACTTTATAGTCCTGTGCAGCCTCAACTTCGCTTTCCCTAACGTCAGATACCTGGACTTCAGGTTCAACCAGGCAGCCGCCTTCTGGATGCTCTTCATGCGGCTCAACAAGGTCTGGTCGCTCGACGCCGTCCTTTCAAGGGAGCGCGTGCAACGAGAGCCCGCGCCGCCCGCGTGGCCGGTCCATTTCCTGGGCGTGACCTTGAGCCTGTGGCTGCTCAACGCCGGGTGGCTGAAAGTCGTGGACCCGATGTGGCGAGACGGCCTCGGCTTCTACTACGTCTTCCTGCTCCCCTGGGTCAAGTCGGCCTCTTTCAACTTCCTCTTAGACCACCTGTTCCTGCTCAAACTCCTGAACTACGCCGCGATGGTCTTCGAGGTCTCGTTCATCTTCCTCTACTGCTTTCGCCGGACACGCTTCTTCGCAACCGTCCTCGCCGTCCTCTTCTTCATCTACCTCATCGTCCCGCTGCGCGTTGACCCCGTGGGCCAATTCGGGCTGGTCTACTGTCTGTGCATACTGAGCGTCACACCACTGCCACAAAAGTTGCAGCGGGCGCTAAAGCGTTTTCGTAGGGATGAGCCGAACGCTGCGGCCGCCGAAATCCCCGCCTGGCACTTGAGGCTCCGCAAGTACCTGATCGTCGGCTTCGCCGTCTACATTATCTATCTCTTCACAGTCTTCCACGTCCGCGCCATGCCGTTTTACGTTTTCAGGAAGGGGCTGGTGACTTTCGTCGGCTACCCGTTCGCGCTGCTCGACGGGACGGAGAAGGCTCTTAATCAGGAGCCGCGCGCGGTGCGCGGGATGAAGTGGGCGGTAGACAAAGTCTATCGTCCGCTGAAGGTCGTGGACGCGCCGCTCTTTATGTTCAACCAGTACACGACGAGCCTCCAGTTCAACGGCCTCTTCGGCATAGACCACTCGATAGCCATCTTCCTCTACAGGGTCGAGCTGGAGATGGACGACGGCACGCGGCTTGAGCCGGTCAAGGTCTTTAACGAAGACATGACGGCCGGACCATATTCCGACGGGCTGTTCACCCCGCGCTACATACAGGGCGCGATGTACGGCGTCACGGGCATGTGCCATAGGCTGACGAACAGGCCCGGCTACACGATGAGCGCGTGGGAGGTTGATCTGCTGAAGAGGCTGATCGGCTTCAGCATGTTCGAAGCGGGCGAGGAGCGGGCCGCGCACGTCAGGCGGGCGGTGTTGAAGGTCCGCGCCATCCTCGTACCCTTCGACTACGTCGGCAACGCGCGCACCTGGGAGGCTCGCGGCTGGACCGATTTCTACGTCTACGAGCCGGCGAGCGGCCAATACAGGATCGAAAACCTGCCCGAAAGGTATCCGCTGCAAATACCCCTGAAGACGTTCTCGGGCGGGCTGCTGGTTCTTGAGCCGTAGGCGCGCCGCCGGGGGCGCGGCTGGCCCGCCCGCAGGACCAGCCAGCGCCCTCCCGGCTGCCTTCCGTTCACCCTTTCCGTGACAATTCAATGGCCCCGCGCCGGGAAATTGGCACAGCCGGGAGAGCAAAACACTCCGAAAAACTGTGCCAGAAAAAAAAGCGTTGACAAACCTTCTTGTATGGTATAGAAGCTGTCGCGCTCAAGTGGTGCCCAGAGCCGTCGGATGGTGTTGTGCCCTCGTTGTCCCAGACTCCACTGCAAGATGCTCTTCTAGTGCAGTCCAAATAAGACCCTTACTTTATCTCCGGGATCGTTTGAGCCAGTTGATTCCCGATTGCTAAACCCTGTAGGCAATAATCAAGCAGACTTAGAAGGAGCGCCGCACTATGAACCCCCGCAAAAAATCCTTTGCGAAAATCAATTTTGTCGGATCCTTTTTTCAAACCGCGCGCGATCTTCCCGGCCAGTTGCGCCGGCTCGTACGCCCCGCTGCAACCCTCTCCCTGGTCGCGCTTTTAACTGCGGCCTTTCTCTACAACGGCTCTTCGGCCTCGTCGCGTAAAGGCCCGAAGAGCAACGCCGCGGCGTCTCTTTCCGATTCCGCGCAGCGGAAAGCCGTGCCGACCGAGGCGCGGCGGCTCTTAAAGATCGGGCTCGACTTATCATTCATACTGCCGCAGGTCGCCGAGACCATTGAGACGTTCGCCGCGGACTGTACGACGGCGAAAACGTCCTTCACCCTCGGCGACACGATCTGCGTGAAAACCAACGGGGTGATAGCCAACGGGAACACGAACCGCTTCGTCAACTTCCTCACACCCGACACGGCCATCGCCAACACCACCGGCACCATCACGACCGACCCACAGACCTTCCTTTACACGCTCCCGACAACATCATCAGTCATCATCGCCGGGAATCCCGCGACGACGCTCGGGACCTGGAAGGCCACGATAGCTGACCCCTCGGACAGCTCCATCAACCCTGCGCCCTTCGACGTGAGCGCGGCCGCGGCCTCAGTCGCCACCTACGCCTCCGACTGTACGACGCCGAAGACGGTCTTCAACTACGGCGACACCATCTGCGCGAAGGTCACGGGAGTTGACACCGGCATCAACCGGCGCATCGCCTGGGTTGACCCGTCAAACTACATCAGGGAGAACGGCGGCAACCTGTTTACGCCTGTGACGACCGACCCGCAGTCCGAGTCGTTCTTGCTGCCCTCGACGGACACCACGACGATTGACACCGCGACGATTGACAACCGCGGCGTGTGGACGGTCACCGTCGTCTCCAACACGGGCGGCGTGCAGTTGTCGGCCCCCTTCACTTTGCAAGGCCCCAGCCCGACCACGGACCTCGCGGTCACCACGGGTTTCGCCATCGGCGACGAGAGCACGGGCGAGCCGATCACCTACATCGTCAACGTCACGAACCAGGGTCCGAACGACGCGGCGACCGTCGAGTTGACGAACCCGACGCTGATTAACGCCACGTTCCAGGGCGTCGTCCAGACGTCCGGCGGGACCACTTTCACCTGCACCGGCAGCGGCCCGGTGACCTGCACGGCGGCGAACCTGCCCGCGGGCGAGTCGGCCGTCTTCGAGTTCACTTACCTGACCGGCTCTGGCGGCTCGACCCTCGTCAACACGGCGAGCGTCGAGAGCGCGACCCAGGAGCTCAACAGCGAGGACAACAACTCCATCGCGCCGACGGTGGTAGTCGGCGGCGGCACCCCTGGCGACGGCTGTCACCTTTCCTGCCCGACCAACATGGTCGTCAGTGCTGACACCACGCAGGGTGGAAATCCTGGAGCCATCGTCAACTTCAGCAGTGAGCCCTCCGGTAATTGCGGGGCCGTGACCAGCTCGCCGGCCTCCGGCACGTTCTTCCCTGTCGGCACGACCACAGTGACCAGCCAGTCTGCGACGGGCGGCGGCGTTTGCAGCTTTACCGTCACCGTCATTGACTCGGCCCCGCCGACCATCACCTGTGCGGCGGACCAGACGGAAACGGCCGGCGCGAACGAGATCGAGACCATCGTGACCGTCAACACGCCGACGGCGACGGGCAACAACGTGGCCGTCATGGGCGTCCGCAGCGACAACCGCGACGTGGTCGCAGACCCGTACCCGGTCGGAACGACCACCATCACCTGGACGGCGACAGACGCGGACGGCCGCACCGCCACCTGTAAACAGAAGATCATCGTGACCTCGCCCGGCGCGCCGACCATCACCTGCCCGGCGGACAAGACTGTCAACGCCGACTCGGGCTCGTGCGAGGCGACCGGAGTTAATCTCGGGACGCCGACGACGACTGGCGACGGCGTGACGGTCGCAGGGACCAGGAACGACAGCCAGGCGCTCACAGACCCGTACCCGGCGGGGACGACCATCGTCACCTGGACGGCGACGGATTCAATCGGCCGCACGGTCTCTTGTCTGCAAACCGTCACGGTGAATAACGCGAACGACACGACGCCGCCGACGATCACGGCTCCGCCGAACGTCTCGGTGACCACCACCTCCTGCTCGGCGTTCGTTGACGACGAACTCGGCACACCGACGGCCACCGACGATTGCTCGGGCGTTATCCTGACGAGCAGCAGGAGCGACGGCCAGCTCATGAACAAGGCATTCCCGACGGGGACGACGACCATCACCTACACGGCGCGCGACTCCAACAACAACACGGCGACTGCCACGCAGACCGTGACGGTCACGGAAAGCCCGGCCATTCCGCCGATAGTTGACGCCCCGGCAAACGTGACGCTGTTCACAGGGCCGGGGGCCACCTCCTGCGGCGTGACGGTCGCCAACCTCGACGCCACGCTCGGCACGGCGACGGCTTCGGACAACTGTCCGGGCGTGACCGTGACGCGCAGCGGCGTCCCCGCTGGCAACACGTTCCCCGTGGGCACGACCACCGTCACCTACACAGCGACCGACCGCTCCGGCAACACGGCGACCGACACACAGGTCGTGACGGTCGTTGACAACACCCCGCCCGTGATCACCATCACGGGGGCCAACCCGCTCGTTCACGAGTGCCACACAGCGTTCTCCGATCCGGGGGCGACCGCCACAGACAACTGCGACGGGAACCTGACCAGCTCCATCACGGCGACGAGCAACGTCAACCCGGATGTCGTCGGCGACTACACGATCAGCTACACGGTCGCGGACAGCAAGGGCAACTCGACCACGGTCGTGCGCAACGTGCAGGTCAGAGACACCACGCCTCCGACCCTCACGCTGACAGGAGCCGTGATCTCGCTCTGGCCGCCGAACCACGGCTACACGACCATCAACCTGACGCAGCTCGTGGCAAGCGCCTCCGATAGCTGCGACTCGGGCGTGGACATCAACGACGTGGTGATTACAAAGGTCACTTCGGACGAGTTGGAGAACAGCAGCGGCGACGGCAACACGCTCAACGACATCGTGATTGCCGCCAACTGCCGGTCTGCCCAACTGCGCCGCGAGCGTGACGGCAGCGGCAACGGCCGCGTCTACACGTTCACGTTCAAGGTCACAGACCCGAGCGGGAACTCCACGACCAAGACGGCCACGGTGACGGTTCCCAAGAACCAGAACGGGGCCGGGGCCGTGGACAGCGGGGTGAAGTACACCGTCAATAGCAGTTGCCAGTGACGCTGTAAGAGTGCGACTCGCGCTCTCGCCGGGCGGACCCGACCCGCCTGGCGAGAGCGCCGGGACGATTCGCAATCATCAGTCGGCTTTGATTCTTCACTTTTATTTTCGGTCCGAGAGAGAGGAGTTCGGAGATGAAAAATTTCCTTACCGCAATTCTAAAATCGAAAACGATTCGTCGGCTGGTGATCCCGGCCGCCGTCTTCTGCGTCCTGGCGTCAACGTCTTTGCTCTCTGGAGCGCAGCCGCCGACAACGGCGCTGACCATCGTCAACAACTCCGGGTGGGAGCTGCGGCACGTTTACCTGTCGGCCCCGAACGACGACAACTGGGGGCCGGACCAGCTCAACGGCGCAATCATCGGCCCCGGCCAGTCGCTGACGCTCAACATCGCGTGCGACGGCGGCCAGGTCAAAGTCATCACGGAGGACAAGGACGGCTGCTTCCTCTCGAATGTAGTGTCATGTTCGGCCAGCGCCGAGTGGACGATCACGAACAACGCGACCCCGAACTGCGGCGGAAGCTACTAGGGCGGCCCGGCCGGGAGGCGTCCGATTCGAGACCCCAAACGCCCCCGCCCCCATCAAGTGCAGTGGCGTCTGGTCGGACCCTTTGGGCCGTCTTGCGAGACTTTGAAGGGCCAGAGAACTTGAGATAAGCAAGGTAATGATCAGGCTACAAACGGCAATTAACCCCTAAAGGAGATTATGATTATGAGTAAGGTCCGCTTCACCTTGAACATTTTGGCCGCCGTGGTTATCACTGTCGCGGCCAGCTCAATGGCCCACGCGCAGGCGACCCGCACCTGGGTCTCCGGCGTCGGCGACGACGTTAACCCGTGCAGCCGCACGGCCCCCTGCAAGACCTACGCCGGCGCTATCTCCAAGACCGCGGCCGGCGGCGAGATAAGCACGCTCGACCCGGGCGGCTTCGGCGCGGTGACTATCACCAAGGGCCTGACGATTGAAGGCACGAAGGGGCAGGGCTACGGCGCGATCCTCGCGGCTGGCACCACCGGCATCATCGTCAACATCACGGTTGCCGGGACCGGGGCGCAGACCGGTAACGATAATGTGACGCTCAGAAACCTGTCCATCAACGGGGCCGGGACCGGGACCAGAGGGATTATCATTCTCTCGACGGTCACGAATTCGCAGGTCTACATTGAAGACTGCCAGATCTTCGGCTTCCGCGCCACGGGCGGCGGCGACAACGGCAAGGGCCTGATAGACAGGCGCACGGCCTCCGGCTCCAAGCTCCACGTCTCGGATACGGTGATCCGTAACAACCTCGTCCACGGCGTGCAGGTCGGCGACGCCACGGGCATCGTCAGCGCGGTGGACGCGACGTTCGACAACTGCAACATCCAGGGCAACGGCGCGTCCGGCATGTTCCTGGGCGGCGGCAGCCAGTCCAGCGTCAGGGGTTGCGTCATCACCGGCAACGGCGCGAACGGCATCCAGTCGAGCGAGCAGGCCGGCGGCACGACCGTCACCGAAATCACGGACTCGACGCTCTCGCATAACACCACCGGCCTCTTCGTCGGCTCGGGCGCTCCGCAGGTCTTCCTGGCAGGCACGACCATCACGGACTGCGGCACCGGTGTTAACATCAGCAGCGGCGCTGTTGATTCGTTCGGCAACAACAACGTCCGTGGCAACACGGCCGGGAACGTCGCCGGGTCGAACATCGGCCAGCTATAAACTGCGTCCTTTCCCCCTTACTCCGACACCCTCCTGTCACCCGCGCCCAGCGGGTGACAGGAGGGCGCTTGTCTGCCCTTCCGCCTGTGCCAAAACCTCCCTTTCATCGGCCGCTTGCTTGACCCTCCCCGCCGTGTGTGGCTAAACTGTCAGCCTTCATCAAGGTCACTTTCGAGAAGACGCGTTATTCGACAGACCTTTTTTTGTCCCCGAAAAGTTTTCAAGGATCAGGTTGAGAGGTTTGAGTACGAGAGAAGAGACCAGCGCGCTGAAAGCAGTCATCGAACCACAAGCCACCAACGCCGCTCACGGATCGTCGCCCCTTTCCACGCAGCTCTTGCCGGAAAAGCCCGTCGTCATCATCGAACCGAGCCGGTCCGGGGGCGGCCTCGGCCTGCGCGACCTCTGGGCCTACCGCGAGTTGCTGTTCTTCCTGGCCTGGCGCGACCTCAAGGTCCGCTACAAGCAGACCGTGCTCGGCGTCCTCTGGGTCTTGCTCCAGCCGCTCCTGATGACGGTCATCTTCACCGTCTTCATAGGCATCCTGGTACGCATCCCGACGAATGGTCACCCCTACGCGCTCCTGGTCTACATAGGACTGCTGCCCTGGACGTTCTTCTCGTCGGCCGTGCTTCAAAGCGGGACGAGCATCGTCAGCAACGCGCACCTGATTACCAAAGTCTACTTCCCGCGCCTCATCATCCCGGCGGCGGCCGTCACGGCTAGGCTCGTGGACTTCGCCATCTCGTTCGTCATCCTGGGCGGGCTGATGATCTATTACCGCGCAGGTGTGACTGCAAACATCGCGATGCTGCCGGTGCTGATCCTGATGGTGGCGCTTCTGGCCCTGGGCTTCGGGATGCTGGTCTCGGCCTTGAACGTCAAGTACCGCGACATAGGCGTGATGCTGCCCGTCGTCCTTCAACTCTGGATGTTCGTCTCGCCCGTCATCTACCCGCTCACGCTTGTGCCGGAAAAGTGGCGCGTCGTATATTCGCTGAACCCCATGGTCGGCATCATCTCGGGCTTTCGCTCAGCTATCCTGGGCGACGCCTTCAACTGGCAGGCGCTCGCCGTCTCGGCCGCCGTCGCAATAATTCTTCCGATCTACTCAGCTTACCTGTTCCGGCGGGTCGAGAGAGGTTTCGCCGACATCATTTAAGTGCGGCCCCGAACGTGATGAGACCGATCATCAAAGTCGAAAACATCGCCAAGCGTTACCGCATCGGCGCTTCCGTTGCGGCCTACCAGACCCTGCGCGACACCATCGCCGAGAAGGTTAGGACGCCGCTCAGACGCTTGCGCTCGGGCGGCGCGGGCCGGGCGGAGGAGAGCATCTGGGCGCTGTCTGATGTGAGCTTCGAGATTGGGCCGGGCGAAGTGGTCGGCATCATCGGGCGCAACGGCGCGGGCAAGTCAACCATCCTCAAGATTCTCTCGCGCATCACGGAGCCGACGCGCGGGCGCGTCGAACTCTACGGCCGCGTCGCGAGCCTTCTCGAAGTCGGCACGGGCTTTCACCAGGAATTGACGGGCCGCGAAAACATCTTCTTAAATGGCGCGATTCTCGGCATGCGCCGCGCCGAAATCAACGCGAAGTTCGACGAGATAGTGGCCTTCGCCGAGATCGAAAAATTCATTGACACGCCGGTCAAACGTTATTCGAGCGGCATGTATCTACGTTTAGCTTTCGCCGTGGCCGCGCACCTCGACCCTGAAATCTTAATTGTTGACGAAGTCCTGGCGGTCGGCGACGCGAATTTCCAGCGCAAGTGCCTGAACAAGATGCAGGACGTGCGCGAGAGCGGCCGGACAGTCCTCTTCGTCTCGCACAACATGACGGCCGTGACCCGTTTGTGCCAGCGCGCCATCCTGCTCAACGAGGGGCGCGTCATGGCGGACGGGCCTTCGCACCAGGTCGTGAGCGCGTACTTGAGTTCGGGTCTGCGCGCGACGAGCAGCCGCGTGTGGACGGACCCCTCGGACGCCCCCGGCAACGGGAAAGTTCATCTGCGCTCCGTCCGCGTTCGCACTGAAGAGGGCGCACTCGCCGACGCCGTGGACATACGCAGGCCCGTCGGCGTCGAGATCGAGTTCGACGTGTTGGAGGCGGGCCACGTGCTCGCGCCGAACTACCATTTCTATAACGAGGAGGGCGTCTACCTCTTCATGGCCGCCGAGCGCGACGACGCGTGGCGCAACCGGCCGCGCCCCGCCGGGCATTACAAGAGCACGGCCTGGGTTCCGGGCAATCTTTTGTCCGAGGGGACTATGGTCGTCAGCGTAGCGGTCAGCACGCCCGAGCCCGTCGCCATACACTTTTACGAGCGCGATGTCGTGGCCTTTCAGGTCGTGGACCGTTTGGAAGGCGGCTCGGCCCGCGGCGATTACAACGGGCCGATGCCCGGCGTCATCCGCCCGCTCCTGGAGTGGGAGACGCAGTTCACTCCGGCGGCCGAGACGCAGGCGCTCTCGGAGGGGCAAAGGGCATGAAGGTAGTCATCCTGGCGGGCGGCCTTGGCAGCCGCCTCGCCGAAGAGACGGAAGCGAAGCCGAAGCCCATGGTCGAGATCGGCGGGCACCCGATTCTCTGGCACATCATGAAGCACTACGCGCATTACGGCTTCGAGGAGTTCTTCATCGCGCTCGGCTACAAGAGCGAAGTCATCAAGCGCTACTTCCTCGACTACTACAGTCTCACCGGCAGCATGACGGTCAACCTCGCGAGCGGCGAAGTCAAGACGCACGAGAAAGAGGCCGAAGACTGGACCGTGCACCTGATTGACACAGGCATGCACACGCTGACGGGCGGGCGCGTCAAGCGCCTTGAGCCTTGGCTCAGGGACGGCACTTTCATGGTCACCTACGGCGACGGCGTGTGCGACATAGACCTCGCGGACCTGCTTCGCTTTCATCGCGCGCACGGGCGCATCGCAACCGTCACGGCCGTCCGACCGCCCGCGCGCTTCGGCGGATTGATTTTCGACGGCGACCTCGTCTCGGACTTCACGGAGAAGCCGCAGATAGGTGAGGGCTGGATTAACGGCGGCTTCATGGTCTTCGAGCCCGAGGTCTTCAATTACCTGAGCGGCGACGACAGCAGTCTCGAAGCCAACGGCCTTGAGGGCCTGGCCGCGGACAAGCAGCTTTGCGCCTACCGCCACGACCGCTTCTGGCAGTGCATGGACACGATGCGCGACATGCGCCTGCTGGAAAGCCTGTGGCAGAGCGGCGACGTGCCGTGGAAAGTTTGGGAGTAAAGTTAAGGGATGGAGATTAACAAGGGTTTCTGGCAGGACCGCCCGACTTTCGTCACGGGGGCCACGGGGCTCGTCGGCGGCTGGCTCGTCCGCAGGCTCGTTGAGTCTGGCGCGGACGTGGTCTGTTTGTTGCGCGACTGGGTGCCGCAGAGCGAGCTGGTGCGCGCTGGCGCGATTGAGAAGGTTAAGGTCGTGCGCGGCGACGTGCGCGACCAGGCGTTGATGGAGCGCGCGCTCGGCGAGTACGAGATTGACACCGTCATACACCTCGCGGCGCAGACCATCGTGGGCATCGCCAACCGCAACCCCGTCTCGACCTTCGAGGCCAACATCGCCGGGACGTGGTCGCTCCTTGAAGCCTGCCGCCGCAGCCCCGTCGTCAAGCAGATCGTCCTGGCCTCTTCCGACAAGGCTTACGGCGATCACGAAAAGCTGCCTTACGACGAGGAGACGCCGCTCCAGGGTCGTCACCCTTACGACGTGAGCAAGTCGTGCGCGGATTTAATCGCGCAGTCTTACAGTGTGACTTACGGTCTGCCGGTCGTCACAACGCGCTGCGGCAACTTCTACGGCGGCGGCGATCTTAACTGGAACCGCATCGTGCCCGGCACAATTCGCTCGGTCCTGCGTGGCAAGCCGCCCGTGATTCGCTCGGACGGACAGTTCGTGCGCGACTACTTCTACGTCGAGGACGGCGCGGCGGCCTACACGCTAGTTGGCCGAGCAGTTGGCACAGAATCGCGCACTTGGCGGACAGGCTTTCAACTTCTCGAACGAGATACAGGTGACGGTCGTGGAACTGGTCGAGCGCATTCTTGAGTTGATGAATTCGGACCTTAAGCCTGAGATACGCAACGAAGCCACGAACGAAATCCGCCACCAGTACCTCAGCGCGGAGAAGGCGCGGCGCGAGTTGGCGTGGCGGCCGCTGTTTACGCTCGACGAGGGACTGCGCAAGACCATTCGCTGGTACGAGGAGTTTCTTAAACCTTCGGCATGACAAGCAACGTCGCCACACCTCTCGCCTGCCGGTCCTGCGGCATCAGTTCCCCGGAGACAGTCCTCTCGCTGGGCAAGACGCCGCTCGCGAACTCGCTCCCGAAGGCCGAAGACCTGGGCGGGCCTGAAGAGACTTACCCGCTCGATCTGGCGTTCTGCCCGGACTGCACGCTCGTGCAGATTACGGAGACGGTCCCGCCCGAAAAGCTGTTCAGCGAGTACCTTTATTTCTCCTCCTTCTCCGAAACGATGCTCCGCCACGCAGAGGAATTGGTCCGGCAGATGCTCGCTTCAAGAAAGCTCGACGGCCGGAGCCTCGCCGCCGAGATCGCCAGCAACGACGGCTACCTGCTTCAGTACTACAAGCAAAGGGACGTGCCCGTGCTCGGCATAGAGCCCGCGCGCAACATTGCGAGCGTCGCCGAAGAAGAGCGCGGCGTCCGCACGCTCAACGAGTTCTTCGGCGAAGATTTGGCGCGCACTTTGCACGACCGGGGCGAGCGCGCAGACATAATCCACGCCAACAACGTGCTCGCGCACGTCGCGGACCTCAACGGCTTCGTCCGCGGCCTCCGGCTCTTTCTGAAAGACGACGGTGTGGCCGTCATCGAAGCGCCTTACGTCAAAGACCTCGTTGACCGCTGCGAGTTCGACACCATCTACCACGAGCACCTCTGTTACTTTTCGCTGACGGCGTTGGACAGGTTGATGTGCCGCCACGGCCTCTCGATTCAGGACGTGGAGCGTGTGCCGATTCACGGCGGCTCCCTGCGCGTCTTCGTCACGCGCGAGGGCGCAAGCGATCCGAAGCCGTCTGTGCGCGCGCTTCTCGTCGAAGAGGCCGCGTGGGGCGTCGGGGATTTTAACTTCTACCGTGGCTTCGCGGGGCGCGTCGAGGATTTGAAGCAGTCGCTACGCGAGACGGTGGCGGGATTGAAAGGGGAAGGCAAGAGGCTCGCGGCCTACGGCGCGGCGGCCAAGGGAAGCACGCTCTTGAACTATTTCGGCATCGGGCGCGAGACGCTGGACTTCGTGGCCGACCGCAGCACGTACAAGCAGGGCCGCTACATGCCCGGCGTGCATGTGCCAATTCACCCGCCCGCGAAGTTGCTCGAAGAGATGCCCGACTACGTGCTCCTGCTGACGTGGAACTTCGCCGACGAGATTCTGGAACAGCAGGCCGAATACCGCAGGCGCGGCGGGCGCTTCATCATCCCGATTCCCGAATTGAGGATAGTATGAACAGCAGCATTCAGGAGCCAGAATCCAGAATCCAGAATGAAAGGAAAAGCAGAATCCAGAATCCAGGAGTCAGAATCCAGAATGAAAGGCTGAAATCTTCTTTCTTTTATTCTGGCTCCTGGATTCTGGCTCCTGGATTCTGCCTTTCGTCATGATTTTCACCGAGACAAAATTGAAGGGCGTCTTCGTCATCGCGCCCGAGTTTATCGAAGACGAGCGCGGGTTTTTCGCGCGGCTGTGGACGCCTGAGGAGTTTGAGGAGCGCGGGCTGAACCCTCGCCTCGTGCAGTCGAACATTTCATACAATCGCAGGAAGGGCACGCTGCGCGGGATGCACTTTCAGGTTAAGCCGCACGAGGAGGCGAAGCTCGTGCGCTGCACGCGCGGCGCGCTTTATGACGTGGCCCTCGACATACGGCCCGATTCGCCGACCTACCTGCAATGGGAGGCAATCGAGTTGACCGAGGAAAACCGCCTGATGTTCTACGTCCCGGAGGGCTTCGCGCACGGCTACCAGACTTTGGAGGACGAGACGGAGGTCTTCTACCAGATGTCAGAGTTGTACCACCCGGCATCGGCGCGTGGCTTGCGCTGGGACGACCCCGCGCTCGGCCTCAACTGGCCCCTGCCCGTCTCAGTCATCTCGCAGCGGGACACGCAGTTCGAACTGCTTTAAGTGAACAGTCTTCAAAACCCAAACTCAACCCTTTGCGCCTTTAGTTTTAACTTTACGCCTTTGCGAGAAACAAAGCTTCACGCAAAGGCGCAAAGAGAAGACGTAAGGCGCAAAGGTGTTGAGTGAATCGGTAGCTTGAATTTTGAAATGTCGAAGCTCGCGGGGAAAAGAGTTCTCGTCATCACGGCGGGGGCGCTGCAACAGACGGTCATCAGGAAGGCGCAGGCGATGGGCCTGTGGGTGCTCGCGACCGACAGGAGCCCCGCGGCCCCCGGGTTGAAGCTCGCGGACCGTGCGGAGGTCGTGGACACGCTCGACATGGAAGCGGTGCTGCGCGTCGCGCGTGCACACAATGTTGACGGCGTCATCACGGAGCAGACGGACGTGGCCGTGCCGACGGCCGCCTACGTCGCGGAAAAGATGGGGCTGCCCGGCATCGGCTACGAAGTGAGCCTCAACGTGACGAACAAGTGGCTGATGCGCGAGCGTTGCAGGGAGGCGGGGCTGCCTGGGCCAAAGTACAGGAGGGTGACGACGCTCGACGAGGCCGTGGCCGCTGCCGAAGAGATCGGCCCGCCCGTCGTCGTCAAGCCGCTCGACGCGCAGTCGAGCCGGGGCGTGGCGAAAATCTGGGACGTGGCCGAGATGCCGAAGTGGTTCGCGCTGACGAAGAGCCACAGCCGCGACGGGTCGCTTCTGGTCGAGGAGATGATGACGGGCACGGAGTCTTCCGCCGAGGGTTTCGTCGCGGACGGGCGCGTACACGTCTTCGGCGTCTGCGACAAGGTCAAGTGTCCGCCGCCATACAGCTACGATTTGCGGCTCATCTACCCGGCCTTTTTCTCTGACGAAGTAATCGCGGAGATTCACGCGCTCAACGAAAGGGTCGTCCGCGCGGTCGGCATCACTTTAGGCACGACGCACGCGGAGTACATCGTGACGCCTGACGGCGTCCGGCTTTTGGAGATAGCGGCGCGCGGGTGCGGCGCGCGCGTGGCGACGCACCTGATACCGGCCATGACGGGCGTGGACCCGATAGAGGCGCGCATACGTCAGGCCGTGGGCCTGGACGCGGGCGCGCTCAAGTCCGCGTTTCAAAAATCGGGCCTGCTCGAATTCCTGATGCTCCCGCCGGGAAAGATTAAGAGCATCGCGGGCGTGGAAGAAGCGAAGCGAATACCGGGCGTCATCGAAGTTGGTTACAACGTCCGTGAGGGTGACACAATCGGCATCGTGGAGAGCGGCGAGGGGCGGCCCGGCTATCTGCTGGCGGTCGCGGAGAGCCGCGCGGCGATTATGTCAATCTTAGATGAAGTCATGAGTACGCTCCGTGTCGAGATGGAAACCTGAAATCGTATGCTATACTTCCCGGCCTTATTTATCAGCGACTCTCGACAGTCAATATAACTACGTGCCCCTCAAGTCAGGGGTGTGGGTAGCTTGTTGAGGGCAGGCATTCATACTTTTGGGTCAGCTAATGGACGAAACATTCGAAAGAGAAAAACGCGAGAACATCGGGCGCATGGGCGAGGCGCGCGAGCTTCAGGATTTGGCCCTACAGTTCATGAGGGATTCCAGCGCGTACAAGTACACTTATCACTTCAACTGGATGGGGCTGCCCATCATACAGTTCCCGCAGGACATCCTGGCGATGCAGGAGATTATCTGGCAGGTCAAGCCGGACCTCATCGTCGAGACCGGAATCGCGCGCGGCGGGAGCCTCATTTTCTACGCCTCCATGCTCGAACTCATCGGCGGGCAGGGTCGCGTTCTCGGCGTTGACATAGACATACGCCCGCACAACCGCGCGGCCATCGAGGCCCACCCCATGCGCGGGCGCATAGACATGATTCAAGGTTCTTCGATTGACGACTCCACGGCCGAGCAGGTCTACGCGGCCGCGCGCCGGGCGCGAGCGCGTGCTGGTCTCGCTCGACTCGAACCACACGCACGAGCATGTGTTCAGGGAGCTTGAGCTTTACTCGCCGCTGGTGAAGAGCGGCAGCTATCTGGTAGTTTTCGACACGACCATCGAAGACCAACCTGAAGACTTCCAGCACGGCGGGCCGTGGAACAAGCACGACAACCCGAAGACCGCCGTCCGTGAATTTCTGAAAAAGAATGACCGCTTCGTGGTTGACCGCGAGATCGAAGACAAGCTCTTGATTACGGTCACGCGCGAAGGCTATCTGAAGTGCGTGCGCGACTAAGTAAGGGGAAAAAGGAATATCGCATGAAGGAGCAAGACGACATGAGCCGGAGCGTTGGGATTTTGGATTGCACTCTGCGGGACGGGAGCTACGTCATTGATTTCCAGTTCACCGCCGAAGACACGCGTCTGATTTGCAGCGCTCTCGAAGACGCGGGGCTACAGATGATAGAGGTCGGGCACGGCGTCGGCATGGGGGGCTCGGACGCGGGCTGCGGCCTCGCCGCCGCGACCGACGAGGAGTACGTAAGCGCGGCGGCTTCCGTTTTGACGAAGGCGAAGTTCGGCACGTTCTTCATCCCGGGCATCGGGACGAAAGAGCACCTCGACATGGCCCGCGACTACGGCATGAGCTTCGTCCGCATCGGGACGAACATCACGCAGTCGGACGAGGCGGCGGAATACATAGGCTACGCCAAGAAGCTCGGCTTCGAAGTCTCCTACAATGCCATGAAGTCTTACGTCGTCTCGCCCGAGGAGTTTTTAGAGCGGGCGCAGAGGGCGATTGACGCGGGCGCGGATGTCATCTACCTGGTTGACTCGGCCGGCGGCATGCTCCCCAACGAGGTCAAGCAGTACATAGAACTTCTGCGCGAGAAGCTGACGGCGCGCATCGGCTTCCACGGCCACAACAATTTCATGCTGGCGAACGCCAACAACCTGGCCGCGCTCGAAGCGGGCGCGACAATGCTCGACAGCACTGTGCAGGGCATGGGCCGGAGCAGCGGCAACGCGCAGACCGAGATCATGGTGCTGCTCTACGAAAAACTCGGCATAGAGACCGGCGTGGACATCGTCAAGCTGATGAACGTCGGCGAGAATCTCATACGGCCCCGTATGCGCACGGCGTCGGGCGTCTGCGCGCTCGACATGACGATGGCGCAGGCGCAGTTCCATTCCAGCTTCCTCGAACGCATCGAGCGCGCGACCGCCATCTACGACGTTGACCCGAAGGTGCTCATCATAGAGGTCAGCAAGATTGACCGCGTCAACCCCTCCGAGAAAATGATTCAGGAGATCGCCGCGCAACTCGCCGAACTGAAAACCGCCAGCGTCGGCCAGTAGTCGTAAATCGTGAATCGTAAATCGTAAATCGTCGAACGGTCTTTCTCTTACGATTCACGATTTACGATTCACGATTTACGAGGTTTCGATTTACGATAAAAATTATGAGTAAAGTTGAGAATAAGACGGCGTATTCGATGCTCGACCCGCGCGGCCGCACCGCTGCGGACAACGAATACGACGCCGGGATGGAGTCGTATTTCGACCAGAGTTTGGGGACGAACATGGACAAGCTGCGGAGCTTCGCCAAGTTCGTGCCGCGCCAGATCGTCGGCACGTTCCTCGGCAAGCTGGAACTCTTCAAGCTCGCCCTCGGCGTCCACGGCCACATCATAGAGTGCGGCGTCTACCTCGGCGCGGGGCTGATGACGTGGGCCAATTTGAGCGCGATTCTCGAACCGTATAATCACATCCGCCGGATCGTGGGCTTCGACACCTTTGCGGGCGACGCGAGCCTCGCCGAGCAGGACGCTTCGGCGCGCTCGACGCACAAGCCGGGGGGCTACGCGGCCGATTCGCTCGAAGACCTGAACGAGTGCGTGCGCCTCTACGACTTGAACCGCCCGATAGGCCACATCCCGCGCGTCGAGTTGATTGCGGGCGACGCGACCGAGACCATCCCCGCCTATCTCAGCGAGAACAAGCACGCGGTCGTCGCCATGCTCTATCTCGATTTCGGTCTTTACGAGCCGACCAAAGTGGCGATTGAGAACTTTCTGCCGCGGATGCCGAAGGGAGCCATCATCGCGTTCGACGAACTCAGCCAGGCCGCGTGCCCCGGCGAGACGCAGGCCGCGCTCGACACAATCGGCCTGCGCAACCTGCGGATTCAAAGGTTCCCCTTCGCCACGGCGATTTCGTATGCAACGCTGGATTGAGAGCATCTTTCAAAATTTAATTTCAACCCTTTGCGTCTTACGTCTTAACTTTGCGCCTTTGCGAGAAACAAAGCTTTCACGCAAAGGCGCAAAGTTAAAACTAAAGGCGCAAAGGGTTGAGTGAATAACTTGAGTCTTGAGTGGAGCGTTTATGTTGAAGGTTGAGGAAACTGGTTCCGTCAGTGAGTTGCTTGAGGACGAGGGTTTGCGCGAGCGCATGCGCGAGACGGCGTGCGGGGGAACGATCTGCATCACGCCGCGCGCGCTCGACCCGGAGTTCGTCCGCGCGGTGAAGGAGTACTTGTCCGAGGTCGGCCGCCACTCGCTGCCGAGCCGCCACCCGACGCTGCCGGGAGCCCCGAACCATCACCGCGTCTACCAGTGGGACGAGCTTTCTTACGTCAAAGGCTGCTTCCACCAGTTCTCGTTCTTCCCCTGGAACGAAGACGTGTTCGAGTTCTTCAAAGTCTTGCGGCCGGCCTTTCGCTTACGCAACCTCCTGAACGGCGTTCAGCCCTCCGAGCGTTTTTTGGGCCAAAAGCCCGAGGACGACTGCGTCGCGCGCATCTCTTTCCAGTTCTACCCGCGCGGGCGTGGGGCGATGAACAAGCACACGGACCCGGTGGACATACACCAGAAGCTCGTCCCGATTCTAGTCATGTCTAAGCGCGGTCGGGACTACGAAGAGGGCGGCCTCTACTACGAGGACGCCGCGGACGGCTCGCGCGTCTGGGCCGACGAGGTGGCGGAGCCGGGCGATGTCGTGTGGGCCTACGCGCAGACGGCGCACGGCGTGGAGATGATAGACCCCGGTGCGGACCCCGACTGGCTCTCCTTCCGCGGGCGCTGGTCGGCTATCGTGGCGGTCAACAAGCTGGTGACGAACACGAAAATCGGCGACGCGGTTGACCTGGAAAGCCCGCGCGCCGAAGGGTCGCGCTAGAGTTTTTGGAAGATGAGATATTTCGACGCTCACCTGGGCTTGCCCGAGCCCACACGCGAAGGCTTGGACGCGCTCGTGCGCCACGTCGAGAGCGAAAAAGATTTGGTCGCGGGGAACCTGATTCTCAACACGCCGGAGGAGGTCGAACTGGTCTCACGCCACTTCGGACAACTGCCTCCGTCGCTCAACACGATTCCTTATTACACGCCGACATTGGACGCGCCGGAGGAGTTGAGCCGCAGCGGTTGGTACAAAATTCACCCGCGCCTGCACGGCTTCGAGACCAGACACATTGAAGGGATTAAAGAGGCGCTTCTGGCAGCGCCCGTGAAGCCGAAGGGGATGGTCGTCTGTTGTTTCCCCTGGGGGCCGGACCTCCGTTACAACATCAGCCTGCCGCTCGTGATAGAGATCGCGAAGGCCCTGCCGGACGTGCCGGTGCTCGCCACGCACGGCGGCGGCTACGAGTCCTGGCAGTTAAGGGCGCACGCCGGGCCTCTGAAAAACGTCTACTTCGATTTCTCGGCCACGATGACTTACTACTTTCGCTCGGACTGCCTGCGCCCCTTCCAGCGTTACCTGCGCCACACGCCGCAGCAGCTACTCTTCGGGAGCGACTGGCCGACCGGCGACACGCGAGAGCACTTGAGCGAGTGCCTGCGCCTGGCCGCGGAGATTTCAGTCTCGCCGGAAGAACTCGAAACCCTTTTGCTCGACAACGCCGCGCGCCTCTGGCCCGAAGCTTTCACGGCGGCCGAAAGGAGCAAGACCGCGCTAGAATGACTCAACCCCTTTGCGTCTTGGCGTCTTTGCGTGAGTGGTTTTTATTTTTCACGCAAAGGCGCAAAGACAGCAAAGGGAAAAGATTAGTGGATTTTCATGTGTTCTATGAGAAAAGAAGATAAGGAAAATATCCTGCGGCTATATCAGGGCCGGTTCGACGAGATCGGCCACGACGTGCGCACGCTCGGCTGGCACGCGCAGGAGGATCAGTGGCTTCGTTTCAAGGTGCTCTGCGACGTGGCGGACCTCTCGGGCGCGAGCGTCTGCGACGTGGGCTGCGGCTACGGCGACCTCGCCACCTATCTCAAGACGCGCTTCGAGAACGTCTCCTACACGGGCGTTGACATCGCCCCGCTCTTCTTGGAGCGCGCGCGAGAGCTTCACCCCGAACACGAATTCTTCTGCGTTGACATCATCGAGGAAGAGTTCGACCGCCGCGCGGACTACTTCGTGCTGTCGGGCGCGATGAACTTCCGCGTGGACGACAACATGAAGCTGACGACCGGGATGATCAGGAAAATGTTCGAGCTCTCCGACAAGGGCGTCGCCATCAATTTCCTCAGCACCTACGTCAACTACGAGAAGCCGCACAACTTTCATCACAGCCCCGAAGAGATGTTCGCCTTCGCGCGCACTTTGACGAAGTGGGTCGCGCTGCGCCACGATTACCCGCTGTGGGAGTTCACGCTCTATCTTTACAAGGAGCCGCAGACATAAGCTCAACCCTTTGCGCCTTACGTCTTCTCTTTGCGCCTTTGCGAGAAACAAAGCTTCACGCAAAGGCGCAAAGTAAAAACCAAAGGCGCAAAGGGTTGAATCAGAATGTGACTTGAGTTTTAAAATGGACGTAAGAGAAATTCAGGAAGTGATGATAAAGGAGATCGAGTACGTCGAGCGAAACTGCGACTGCTGCGGGGGCGTGCGGCTCGACGAGATACTGAAGTATGACACGAAGGCGCGCACCCGCTCGCGCACGTATCTGTGGAAGGTCAGGAACGTCGTCTGTCAGACTTGCGGCTTCGCGTTCGTCTCGCCCGTGCCGACCGAAGGATCGCTCTCAGAGTATTACGCCGACTGCTACTCGTTCTGGCGCGGCGAGGCCATAGAGTTCTCCGTCGAAAACAGGCTCGCCCTCCTGCGCCGCAACATCAGGCCCGGCTCGCGCCCGCTCTTCGTGGAGATAGGGAGCAACGCGACGGAGCCGTTCCAGCAGGCGCTGTCCGAGTACGTCGGCGAGTACCGCTGCGCCGAGCTGAACAACGACTGCGACAGCGACTTCGAGTCCTTACAGTCGCTCGCGCCCGCAAGCGTGGACATCCTGAGCGCCTATTTCGTCCTCGAACACGTCACGAACCCCGGCGAGTTTCTGGCACAGGCGGCGCGCACTCTGAAGGAGCAGGGCTTGCTCGTCGTCGAAGTGCCGAACCTCTACATCTACCCCGTCAACCCCGCCGGCATCGTCTGGTACGAGCACACGAATCACTTTTCGCCGCGGACGCTCTCCGCCATCGCCGAGGCCGAAGGGTTCGAGTTGGTCGAGGTCAGTTATCAGGATTGCAGCCGCCCTTACGGCTTCGCCGCCGTCTTCTCCAAGACAGGGCGGCCGCGCCGGGAAGCGCAGGCGGCGGACGAGTCGGAGTACAAAATCGCCAAAGCGTGCATGACCGAAGGGGCAAACCTGATTAAGAATTACTACGCGCAACTGGACGAAGTCCGCGCGCGCATCCGCGAGGCGGCGCGCGGTGAATCGCCCATAGTGCTCTGGGCGGCCAACAAGTATTGCGTTGACCTCCTGGACGGGATGGAACTGCCGGAGAGGGCCGTCATCGTTGACTCGGACCCTGGCAAGAAGGACTACCTGCACCCGTTGCCGGTCAGCCTGCCCGGTGAGGCAGGGGATTCGATTCGGCGCGCGGGGCTCTTCGTCATCAATACGAGCCTGCACGCGGGCGAGATTCTGGGCCAGATCAGAAACGAGTTCGGACGCCAGTTGAGCGACGAGGAAGTCTTAATCATCGAGCCGGGCTTCCAGATTCTCAAGAGCGCTTCGGGGCGCAAGGAAGCGGCCGTCCCGGTGTCTTAGTCGAGTGGGGAAATTGCCGATGGAAAAAATTCTCGTCTCCGGGCCGTCAATCACGCAGAAAGAGATTGACTACGTGACGGACGCCGTGACCAACGCCTGGTACGCGAACGCCAACATGTATCACGAGCGCTTCGAGCGCGCCTTCGCCGAATACCTCGGCGTGCGCTACGCTATCGCGCTTCCGTCCTGCACCTCCGCGATTCACCTCTCGCTGATGGCGCTCGGCGTAGGCCCCGGCGACGAAGTGATCGTGCCGGACGCGACCTGGATTGCTTCCGCCGCGCCCATCACCTACGTCGGGGCGACGACCGTCTTCGCGGACATGGACGAACGCAACTGGTGTCTCTCGGCGGAGTCTTTCGCAGCATGCGTCACTCCACGAACGAAGGCCGTCATCCCCGTTGACCTTTACGGCAACATGCCCGACATGAACGCCATCCTGGCGGTCGCTAAAGAGCATGACATCGCTGTCATCGAAGACGCGGCCGAAGCGGCGGGCGCGGAGTACGAAGGGAAACGCGCGGGCAGTTTCGGCGACGTGAGCGTCTTCAGCTTTCACGGCTCGAAGACACTGACGACGGGCGAGGGCGGCCTGCTCGCGACCGACCGCGAAGACATCTACACGCGCTGCGCTCTACCTGCGCGACCACGGCCGCCGGCCCGGCGACAAGATGTTCTGGAACACCGAGGTCGCCTACAAGTACAAGATGAGCAGCATGCAGGCGGCGCTCGGATTGGCACAGCTTGAGCGCATCGAAGAATTGATGTCGCGCAAGCGTGAGATTTTCAATTGGTACAAAGAGGAGTTGTCGGACATCGAAGGCGTGACGCTCAACCCGGAGCCTGCTGGCACGAAGAACGGCTTCTGGATGGTGACCGTCGTGCTCGATGAGAAACTGGGTATTGACAAGGACTACTTGATGCGCGCGATGAACGAAAGAAACGTGGACTGCCGCCCGTTCTTTCACCCGTTAAGCTCCATCCCGGCTTACGCAGAGCAGGAGGGGGCGCGCGCGGCGCGCGAGCGCAACCGCACGAGCTATCGCATCTGCCCTTACGGCGTCAACCTCCCTTCGGGGCTGAACCTGACCAGGGAGCAGGTCGCCTACGTCTGCGACGCCTTCCGGGAGATTCTGGAAGAGCGAGCCAGCCCTGCGGGCATTCGCGGTCTTTGACCCTTCGATGAGGTCATCGTCAACGGGACATCCCCGGAGGGGATGAACATGATAGCCGGGGGCAAGCAAACGCAGTTTGCGCCGCCCCCGGAATATTCCCGGAAACGATTTCGACCCTGAAAGGGTCGCGCCTCAACCTTGATAGTGCGACCCCTCCGGGGTCGGGCATCATTTCTCGTATGATTCCGGGGGCGGCGCAAACTCGCGTTTGCTTGCCTCCGGCTATCGTTTGAGACCCTTTCAGGGTCTTGGTGAAACCCGCTCTCGCGGCTTATTTGATTTCGGCTTATACTTTTTGACGTATGTCCGCAACGCAGCCTTTAGTCAGCATCGGCCTGCCAGTCTACAACGGCGAGAGATACGTCGGCGCGGCACTCGAAGCTCTGGTCACGCAGGACTACGAGAACATAGAGTTCATCATTTCGGACAACTGCTCGACCGACCGCACGGAAGAGATTTGTCGTGAGTACGCGGCCAGGGACCCGCGCGTGCGCTACTCCCGGACCGCGAAGAACGAAGGCCCCGCGCCCAACTTCCACCGCGTCTTCGACCTCTCAGGCGGAAAATATTTCATGTGGGCCGCGCACGACGACCTGTGGCAGCCCTCGCTCGTGACGAAGTGCGTGGAGAAGTTGGAACAAAATCCGGGGGCGGTCCTCGCTTGCAGTCACGTGAGAATCATTGACGAGGACGGGAAGACGGTTTCCGAGAAGGCCCTGGTCGGGGCCGCGCACCCTGACAGGGCGAAGCGCATCCGGCAGCTTCTCTCATGTCAGGATTTCGCGTACCCGGTTTACGGCCTGACGCGGCGCGACGCGATGCGGCGCGTGCTCCCTTTGCAGTTGTCCTGGGGAAACGATTTCATCCTGCTGACGAAGCTCTGCCTGCTCGGCGCAATCGTGGTCGTGCCGGAAGTGCTCTTCTCTTACCGCACGTTTCAGAAGAAGACGCACGACTCAATGGCCGTGAACATAGGACTCACGCCGGGCAGCACGATGCTCGCGCGCAACAAGGACACTTACCTCGGCGTCCTGCGTGCCATACGCGACGCGGACGTTCCCGGCCGGGAGAAGAAGAAGCTGAGCCTGATTGCCGCCGTCACTTTCGGCAAGCAGTGGCCGGGCTGGATCAAGACGAGTTTGCACGCCAACGCTTACCCGAAATATCTGCTGCCCGCCCTCAAGAACCGCGAGAGCGGCAACCGCGGCCTGGCCGCCTACTACGCGCTCCGGGCGATGGCCGCCAACCCTTTCTACCTGCTGTCGCGGGCCTGGGTCATCCCGCTCGAAGCCGCCGCCGGCCCGCGCCTGGCCGGACTCGCCCGAAAGCTCGCGCGCCGCTTGAGAGACGGAAAAAAGGAGTCGCCGCTGACTGGCACAAAAAGCAACTGAGCGTGCATTTCAGAACCACGAGCATTTCTTAGCGCCTTTGCGCCTTTGCGTGAGTGATTTAGGTTTTTTCACGCCAAGGCGCAAAGGCGCAAAGGAGTTGAGCCTCTTTGACAAAAGCAGAGTGTTTACTGAATACTTTTTGGGTAAACAGGTCTGACACCCAGCGCGGAGAGAAAATTCCCCTTGGAAAGAAACGGGATCGAGGCAGAGTCTTTGAGACGTGCGCAGTCTGTGCCGAAGCGCCTCTACGGCCTGCTGCACACGACGGCGGTGGCCGCCGCGCGCAGGCTCCCCATCCCGTCCAAGGTCTTCGGCCCGCCCAAAGGCATCATCAAGGACATGGGGGCCTGGGTGACGGACTATCGAAGCAAGCACCGGCTATCTTCTGACGAGTGCTGGTACTCGAAAGTGACGGACGCGGCTTTCGTAGAGTACCCCGAGCCGTCTTCGCTCTCGCCGGTCGAGAACGTTTTCCGGGACGAGCCGACGGGGAATGTGCCGGAGACGTTCACGGCCTGTTTGCCGCGTGTGCGCGTCATCTCGCGCGCGGGCTGGGTCATCTCGCCCGACGACCTCGTGTTCGAGCAGTCTTGCAGTTGGGGACAAAGGTTCTTCCCCTCGGCGATTGAGTACAACACGCTGCGCCGGCTGCTTAATCCGATAACACTCTCGGGCCAGTACGCGACCATCATGGGGCGCGCGTGGCGGAATTTTTATCACTGGAACGCGGAGTGTCTGACGCGGCTCGCGCTCCTGGAGCGCCTTCCGGACGTGCCGCTCCTGTTCTCGAACAAGCTGACGTGGTGGCACAGGGATTCGCTCAACGCGCTCGGCGTGGACGCGAGCCGCATAGTGGAGTTGGAAGACGGGTGCTACGAGGTTGACCGTCTCTATTTTCCCTCCTTCGCGGGCATCACGGGCGACATAGCGGATTGGGCGTGGCGCGATTTGCGTGGAAGATTCTGGGGAGGGAATGAGCACGCGCCCCGGCCGGGCAAGCGCGTCTACTTGAGCCGCGGCGGCGCGGTTCACAGGCAGGTGGTGAACGAGGACGAAGTAGTCCGCGCGCTTGAGCGCGAAGGGTTCACGGCGCTTGAGCCACACCGCATGACGAGCGCGGAGAAGATCGCGGCGCTTTCTGACGCCGAAGTTATCGTCGGCGTGCACGGGGCCGGGATGACGAACGTCTTGTTCGCGCCCGCGGGTGCGACGGTCGTCGAAGTGCTCGACCCTGCGCACACGGTCGGAGTCTTTTACGCGATGGCGGCGAGTCTCGGGCAGGACTACTGGTACTTGACCGGCGAGAACGAGGCGGCCCGCGCGGGCCGCGCCGGAAGAAAGGGCTTCGAGAACCTGACTGTGCCAGTTGACCTGCTCCTCAAAACTCTCGACGCGGCGAGCAAGAGTCAACCCTTTGCGCCTTAAGTTTTCTCTTTGCGCCTTTGCGAGAAAGACCAACGTTTCACGCTGGAGGCGCAAAGTAAAAACCAAAGGCGCAAAGAGTTGAGTAGTATCTATAAAGTTAGACGAAAGAAAGTTGATTAATGAAGCAGACTGTTTTGGTGACGGGCGGGACGGGTTTCCTCGGCAGGTATCTCGGGCTGGCGCTCAAGGAGAAGTACAACGTCGTGCTGGCGGCGCGCAACAACGCGCAGAACGCGCTCGTGCAGGAGTTCACGGGCTGCGAGGTCTTGCCGATGGACATCGTCAACATCGAATCCGTCCGCGACGCCTTCAACGAGACGCGGCCCGCCGTCGTCATCCACGCCGCCGCGACCAAGTACGTTGACCTGGCCGAGCGGCAGCCCATGGAGTGCGTGGACGTGAACATCCTTGGCTCGCAGAACGTCGCGCGCGTCGCCGTCGAGAAGGGCACAGAAGTAGTCATAGGCATCTCGACAGACAAGGCCGCGCCGCCCGTGCGCAACACCTACGGATTGTCGAAGGCGATGATGGAAAGAATCTTCTGTTCCATGAACGGCAAGGCGGGGACGAAATTCGCCTGCGTCCGCTTCGGCAACATCGCGTGGTCAACCGGCTCCGTCCTCCCCGTCTGGAAGCGCATGCACGACACGACCGGCGTCATCGGCACGACCGGCCCCGAATGTCGCCGCTACTTCTTCTCCGTCCAGGAGGCGGTCAAGCTCGTCCTGACCGCGCTCGAAAAAATTGACGCGCTCGAAGGCAAAGTGCTTTCGCGCGACATGAAGGCCGCGCAGGTCCGGGACGTTTTGGACACGTGGATAAAATATCGCGGCGGCCAATGGGAGAAGATCGCGAGCCGGCCGGGCGAGCGCATTGACGAAGTGCTCATAGGCGAGTTGGAATTGCCTTACACGACGGAGGTCGAGTACGACGGCGTCAAACATCACGTCATCTCGTTCAACGAGAAATCGGAACGGCCGCTCCAGAAAGTTCTGACTTCGGAGGACTCGGAGCGCCTGACCGAGCAAGAGATTCTGGCCCTCATCAACAACGAGCCGGAGGAAGTTTAACGATGCCGCTCCTGCAACACGCCGTCATCATGGCCGCCGGGCGCGGGCAGCGCATGGTCCCGCTCACGGACGAGATGCCGAAGCCGATGGCCCCTTACCTCGGCTCGACGCTCATCGCGGAGGGCATCTCGCGGATCATCCACCGGATTCCGAAAGTACACGTCACGGTCGGCTACAAGAAGGCCATGCTCGCGCAGCACGTCATCGAGCACGGCGCGAGTTCCGTCTTCAACACCGAAGGACAGAGTAACTCGTGGTGGCTCTACCACACGCTCTTGAAAAACCTGGATGAGCCGGTCTGCGTGCTCACCTGCGACAACGTCGTGGACATTGATTTCGACACGCTCGAAGAGAATTATCTTGAGCTTAATCGTCCCGCCTGCATGCTCGTGCCGGTTCTCCCCGTGGCGGGCATCGAGGGCGACTACATTTTTCACGAGAACCACACGGTCACGCGCCTCAGCCGCCAGGACAAGTCGGAGATGTACTGTTCCGGCATACAGATTCTGAACCCGGCGCGGGTCAACGAACTGACCGAAGACCGCGGCGACTTCTACTCGGTCTGGAGCCAGTTAATGGAGCGGCGGCAACTGGCCGTCTCCTCCATCTACCCGAAGCGTTGGTTCTCCGTGGACACGCTGGAACACCTGACGATGTTGCAGGAGTTGGCGAAGTAGGTCAGTACCGCCTGCGGTAGCGGGCGGGTGATGGCGACGTTACGACCCGCCCGCTACCGCAGGCGGTACTGACCGGGGACGCGTCAAAGGATCGGATGGAAACAG
Organism: uncultured Acidobacteriota bacterium; assembly: GCA_963711585.1. Lineage (GTDB taxonomy): Bacteria > Acidobacteriota > Blastocatellia > Pyrinomonadales > Pyrinomonadaceae > QHXM01. The sequence goes on from CAVQEU010000011.1 coordinate 202,808, forward strand.
TTTTAGGCAGATTAAAGAACGTCAAGGGCATCAGGGGAGTTGTTTACCGGCTCGGCCAGTTGCAGACGCGCACCGCTTTCGCGGCGCGTGGGGCGGCCAACTACGCGCGCCTGCGGTTCGAGAAGAACGGCCAGCGCCCGCAGGTCGCGGCGGTCGTCGTCGGGCGCAACGACGACTACATGTCGGACTTCGTCGAACGGTTGATTGCCACCATCGAGTGGAACACCCGCTACTTCATTGACGAGGTGATCTTCGTCGAGTGGAACCCGCCCGCCGACCGCGAGCTGCTGTCGCACAAACTGGCACAAAAGTTCGAGTGCCTGCGCGCCTACGTCGTCCCCGCAGAGGTTCATCAGGAAGTGTGCCAGAACCCGCGCCTTCAACTCCTCGAATACCACGCGAAGAACGTGGGCGTCCGGCGCGCGCTCTCGCCCTGGATTATGTCAACGAACGCGGACGCGGCGCTCGGCCTTGACACCGTCCGCCGCCTGCTCCACGCCGAGCTACGGGACGACAAAATCTGGACGTGCACGCGCGTGGACATCCCGTGGCGCGAGGGCCGCCAGCATAGCATAGGGCTCGTCAACAGCCTGCGCTACCGCCGCATGATGCCGTACAGCCGTTTGGGGACGGGCGAATTCTGTCTGGCGAGCCGCGCGCTGTGGCACCGCATACGCGGCTACGACGAGTCGCTCGTCAAGCATCGCATCGGGTGCGACGCGCGCGGGACGGCGCAGATGATAGCCTTCGGGGCCAGCTCGAACAGGGCGGGAACGGTGCTCCACCTCTCGCACCCAAGCTCCTGCACGGAGGGCATACGCCCGCACCACGGAGAGGCCGCGCCGCACGAAGAGGGCGTGCCTTACACGAACGACGAGAGTTGGGGGCTGGGCCACTATCGTGAAGTGCCTTTGGGCGAGAGGGTGTGGCGGTTGGAGCCGCCGACGAATGATGGCGGGGCAGCTCAATAAATTTTTATCTCCGAGGAGCAAGGATGGCGAGCATGATGCGTGAACTGGTTTTGGGCGGCGACGGGCTGATAGGCTCGACGCTTGCCGAAGCGTTGCGGGCCAAAGGGCACGAGGTGACGGTGCTCGACCTCAAGAGCGGGTGCGATTTGCGCGAGGTGGGTGACGAGCCTTTCAAGGAATGTGACCGCGTCTGGTTCCTGGCGTGGGACACGGGCGGCGCGAAGTACATAGAGGCCGCGGACCAACAGCACGCGCAGTTCAAGAACAACACGGAGCTGTCGGCGCGTGTCTTCGACGTGCTGGCGCGCACGCGAAAGCCCTTCGTCTACACGACCTCGCAGTTGGCGGGCTTGCCGAACGCCTACGGCCTGACGAAGCTCGTCGCCGAAAAGTGGACCGAGCAGTTGGGCGGAAAATTGGCCCGGTTGTGGAACACGTACGGGTGGGAGCGTCCCGACGCGAAGAGCCACGTCGTCACGGACCTCGTGCTCGCGGGCCTTGCGAAGGGGCGCGTGCGGTGTCTGACCAACGGCGAGGAGAAGCGCCGCTTCATCTACAAGACGGACTGCGTCGCCGCCATCATCGGCCTGTTCGATTCAGAGTTGCCGACCGCGGACATAGCCGGCGACCGCTGGCTCTCCATCCGCGAGGTCGCCGAAGAGGTCGCCGGGCAGTTGAACGTCGAGACGGAATTCGGCGGGCACAAGGGGACGGAGATCATCGTTGACCCCGAAAAACTTTTGCCGGGCTGGCGGCCCCGCGTCAGCTTGAGCGAAGGAGTCGCGACCGTCATCAGACGACGCCAGGGCGTTTTTGAAAAGTGGGGAAGAGAAGTAGCTGATGTTCGGGCAACTCTCCAGCGGCATCAGGAACCTGCGCGCGAAGCGGTACACGACGAAGCTGCGCGGGCTTCTGCGGGCCGAGGTAGAGAGACTTCAGTCGCGGCGTGAGCCGCTGAAGCTCGTCGTCGGGGCGGGCTCGCCCGAGCCGCGCATGGGCGAGCCCGGCACGCCTTACGAGGGCTGGCTCTTGACGGACGTGGACTCGCTCGACGCGCTCAGGCGCGAGGAGTGGGCCGCGCTCTTCCGGCCACAGAGCATACAGAACATCCTGGCCGAGCACGTTATGGAGCACTTGACCGAAGAACAGTTCCTGGAATCCCTCGGCGTGATTCGCGACTTCCTCGCGCCCGGCGCGCGCGTCCGCGTGGCCGTCCCCGACGGCTTTCACCCGGACCCCGCCTACATCGAACAGGTCAGGCCGGGCGGCACAGGCTCCGGCGCGGACGACCATAAAGTCCTCTACACCTACTCGCGCATGGCAAAGCTCCTGGCGGACGCCGGCTGGGCTTACGACTTTCTCGAATACTTCGACGAGCGCGGCGAGTTTCATCTCAAAGACTGGGACAAAACGGACGGCTTCATACGCCGCTCGGCCTTGAACGACCCGCGGAACAAGGAGCGCCCGCAAAGTTACACGAGCCTCATCGTGGACATCCGCCCGAACTAACACGCAGGACTCTTTTTGCGACTACTAAAGATCACAACCTTTTATCCGGGCTACTTGAGCAGCTTCTACGAGGAGCGACCGGGACTCGCCCGCCAGCCCTTCGACGCGCAGTTCTCGGCGCTCATGGCCGACTGTTTCAGTTGGGCCGATTTCTGGGCGGTGGCTCTTGGAAAGCTTGGCTACGAGGCGGGCGAGGTGGTCGCCAACGTCGAGCCTATGCAGAAGCGCTGGGCCGTTGAGCGCGGCCTCAAATTCAGCGAGAACGACTGGCAGTCTGAGATAGCGCTCGCGCAGGTCAAGGCGTTCGCGCCCGACGTTCTTTTCTCGGCCAACCACACGGCATTTAGCGCAGCCTTCCTGCGTCGCTTGAAGACCGAGTGCCCCGGCATACGGCTCGTCGTCGGCTGGTGCGGCGCTCCGTATGACGACCCAGAGGTCTTCCGCGAGTACGACATCATACTCTCCTGCGTCCCCGAACTGGTCGAGCACTTTCGACAAGAGGGCCATCGCTGTCACCACGTCAACCACGCCTTTGAGCCGCGCGTCCTTGAGCGTATCAATCCGGACGCCGAGCCGACAGTTGATTTCAGCTTCATAGGCTCTGTCGTCAAGCGCGACCGGTATCACGTCCAGCGCGAAAAGCTCCTGCTCGAATTGGTCCGAAAAACCGACCTCCAACTCTGGGCGGGCGTGAGCCGTATCGGAGCGCGCGAGCGCTACGGTGTCGGCGCGCGGCAACTGGCTTACGACGCCGCGCACGGCGCGCGCTCTCTGGGGCTGCCGGAATCCTTGTTGCGTTCTGTGCCGGTCGTCGGCCGCGCCGCGCAGTGGAAGGCGCGGCCCGCGCTCCCCGCGGAACTCGCGCCCGAAATCGCGCGCCGGGCCAGGGAACCTCTCTACGGCGTCCGCATGTATCAAAAGCTGCGCGACAGCCGTGTGGTCTTGAACACTCACATAGACATCTCCACGACCAGCGCCTCGAACATGCGACTCTTCGAGGTGACGGGCGTCGGCTCGTGCCTGCTCACGGACTGGAAGGAGAACATACGCGATCTTTTTGAGCCGGATTCCGAAGTGGTAACCTACCGCAGCGCGGAGGAGTGCGCGGAGAAGGTGAGCTACCTGCTCAATCATGAACAGGAGCGCCGCGCGATAGCCGAGGCGGGCCAACGGCGCACGCTGCGCGACCACACCATCCCGCAACGCGCCGCGCAGTTGGACGGGATAATTCGCGAAAGCGTGTGAAGCGCGCGCGGCTTTGAAACCGACGGAAGCGTGTTAGAGTGAACCAGTCAATGAGCCAGCTTTTACCGCCGCAAGTCAAGCACTGGGGCAAAGCCCTGCTCCGGCCGGATTACCGCCGCCGGCAGCGCGCGCTCGCGCGCCTGCGCGCCGTGCCGCGCTACCAGCCGGCCACGACAGACATCCTTGAGCGGCCGCTTGAGCTGGTTGACTCCGCCTCGTTCATCTACATGTTCGAGGAGATTTTCGAGCGCGAGATTTACCGCTTCAACGCCGAGGGCGAGAGCCCTTACGTCCTCGACTGCGGCTCGAACATTGGCCTCAGCGTCATCTACTTCAAGCGTCTTTACCCGCGCGCCCGCGTCGTCGCCTTCGAGGCGGACGACGAGATTTTCGCGGTCCTCAAACGCAACGCCGAGCGCTGGGAGTTGAACGAGGTCGAACTCGTCTGCCGCGCCGTCTGGTCCGAGGAGACGACGCTCAACTTCAAACACGAGGGGGCCGACGGCGGCCGCATAGAACAGACAGGCAGCGCACACGACAAGAGCGTGCGGACGGTGCGCCTGCGCGATTACCTGGACCGCCGCGTGGATTTTTTAAAAATAGACATAGAGGGCGCGGAGACGGAAACCCTGAAGGATTGCGCCGACCGCCTCGGCAACGTCGAGAACCTTTTCGTCGAGTACCACTCGTTCGACGGAGAAAGGCAAACGCTCGACACGCTCGTCCGCATCCTGGCCGAAGCAAACTTCCGCCTGCACGTCCACAGCCCCAACGCTTCGCCGCAGCCCTTCGTCCGCCGCGACCTGAACGCGGGCATGGACCTTCAACTCAACATCTTCGCTTTCCGTTCATGAACTCATTTCCCTTCGATTGCGGACGGCAAGAAAGGCGTCAAGCTCTTCTTTGCGCCTTTGCGCCTTTGCGTGAAACTATTCCTCACGCAAAGGCGCAAAGGCGCAAAGAAAATGTGTGTGTCTACTAATCCTTCTCATGGTTTCTCCACCCGCAAGAGAATTGCGTATCGCGTTCTTCAACGCGTCCGACCGCGGGAGCGGGGCCGAGGCTCTCATCAGTAAGACAATCGAGGGGCTTCGCGCGCGCGGCGTGGACGCGCGACTGTTCGCCATGAACCGCATGACGGAGGCTGAATACGTCTACGCGTTCCCGCGTCTGCCGGGCGAGCGCCGGGCCGAGCAGGTGCTGAGGCGTGTCACGGGTTGGAACGATTACTTCTTCCCCTCGACGCGCTTGCTCACACGCCGCCCGTGGATACGGGAGGCCAATCTCTGGCACTTTCACAACCTGCACGGGCACTACGTCTCCATCCCGGCGCTCGCCGCCGCGAGCCGACGCCGCCCCGTCATCCTCTCGCCCGTGGACCAGTTTCTCTCGACCGGCTACTGCCCATACACGCTCGGCTGCGAGCGCTTCCGCGACCACTGCGGCAACTGCCCGCAGATTGATCTGCCTTACCCAGGGCTAAGCCGCGACACGACGCCCGCGCTTCTCGACATGAAGCGAAAGGCCGTCACCTCCTCTGGCTTTCACCTGCTCGTCCACACGAAATATCTCGCGGAGCATTACCGCTCGACCTTCGTCGGCAGCCGGCCCGTCGAGCAGCTTTACTACGGGATTGACGTTGACGCCTTCCGGCCCATGAACCGCGAGGCTTGCGCCTCCGCGCTTGGACTTCCCCTCCCGCGCCGCTTCGTCGTCGGCCTCTTTCACAGTTTCGTGAGCGAGAAGCGCAAGGGAATCCTGCCGCTCCTGGAGGGCTTGCGCGAGGTGGCGTCGCGCGCGCCGGGCCAATTCGAAGTCTTAGTGGTCGGGAACGCGAGCGAGCGTGCGCGCGAGTTTGAGACGCCCGCCATGCCCGTCCTGACGCTGCCGTTCATCAAGGAAGAAAAGCAACTGGCGATGGCCTTCAATTTGTGCGGCGCTTTGCTCTACCCGACGCAGGCCGACAACCTCTCGCTCACCTGCCTGAACGCGCTCGCCTGCGGCGTGCCCGTCATCAGCTCACGCGTCGGCGGACACCCCGAAGCAATCTTCGACGGCATCAACGGTTTTCTCTGCGACCCTGGGCGCGACGACCAGATCATCGAGCGCGCCGCGCAATTGGCCGCGGACCCGGAACTGGCACAGCGCATGGCGGCCGCCGCGAGACAGACAGCCGTCGAAAAATTTGATATTAACGACTACGTCACGCGCCTCGTCAGCTATTACGAACAAGTTCTCCGAGGCGATGCCTTAGTATGAGTGCTCCTTCCGACATCAAACACGACCGGGCGAGCGCGCTCGTCGTCGTCCTCGGCGGCCTCGGCTTCATGGGCAGCCACATCTCGCGCGCCCTCGTCGGACGCGGCGCGCGCGTGCGCATCTTCGACAGGCTCTACGCCTCGCACGCGCTGGTCGCGGACCTTGAGCCGCACGTTGAGATCGTCGAGGGCGACATCAATCGCTCGAACGACGTAATCGAAGCGGTGGCGGACGCGGACACGGTCATACATCTCGTCCACACGACCGTGCCGGGTTCTTCGATGGCCGACCCTGTGTTCGACATCACGAGCAACGTCGCGGCCTCCGCCGCCTGGCTCACGCGCCTTTCGGAGACGAGGTTGCGGCGCATCCTCTACTTCTCCTCGGGCGGGACCGTTTACGGCGTCCCGCGCGCAGAGTTGATTGACGAAGAGCACCCGACCGACCCCATCAGCTCTTACGGCATCACGAAACTCGCCATCGAAAAATACGTCGCCATGTACAGCGCGCTCGCCAATGTGGGCCACTGCGTCCTGCGCCCGTCGAACGTCTACGGCGAGGGGCAGCGGCTGCACATAGGCCAGGGCGTGATAGGCGTGCTGGCGGACCGCGCGCTGCGCGGCGACCCTTTGGAAATCTGGGGGACGGGCGAGAGCCTGCGCGACTACCTGCACGTGGAGGATTTGGTCGCGGCCACGCTCGCGCTCCTCGATTACGGCGGGCCTGAGCACGTCTTCAACGTTTCGAGCGGCGCGGGCCACTCGGTCCTGGACATCGTCCGCGTCATCAGCGACCAGTTGGGATTCAAGCCGGAGATAGTCTTTCAGCCGGGGCGCGGCTTCGACGTGCCTGTCAACGTGCTCGACTCATCCAGGCTCCACGCCGCTACGGGATGGCGCGCGGCCGTCCCCTTGGAAGAGGGCGTCGCCCGCACCGTCGAATGGATAAAGACGCTGCACAAGCACGAGGCCGCCGAAAGTTAATAGAAATTGAGCTTCCTTTGCGTCTTTGCGCCTTTGCGTGAGAAACCAAAACCACTCACGCCAAGCCGCAAAGATGCAAAGGGGTTGAGTTGTGATTGTGATATAAATTATGGCGAAACAAGATGGGGCGTTCAGCCGAAAGATTCAATGACTCTACCGAACTTTCTCATCATCGGGGCACAAAAATCCGCCAGCACGTTCATACACATTTGCCTGGCCGAGCACCCGGAGGTGTTCATGCCCCCCGACGAAATCACGTACTTCGAGGACCCGGATTTCCGGCAGATTAAGCTCGAAGAGTTCGAGCGGCTTTTCACCGAGGTGAACGGCGAGAAGGCCATAGGCATCAAGCGGCCGAACTACCTGGCGAAGCCCGAAGTGCCAGCCCGCATCAAGGAGATGATCCCGGAAGCGAAGTTGATCGCCGTTCTGCGCAACCCGGTTCAAAGGGCCGTCTCGGCCTATTTTCATTACGTCAACAACGGCTTCATCCCACCCGCGCCGCTGGAAAAGAGCATGACGCGGCTGCTCGACGGCGAATACGAAAAGAGTTACCCGAAGTCTGAGGAGATTCTGGAATACGGCCTCTATCATAAACACCTTGAGCGGTATCTCTCCTTCTTCGACCGCGAACGCATACTGGTGCTCTTCCACGACGAGATTGCGAAGGACAATCTGGCACAATTGCGGGAGACCTACCGCTTCCTCGGGATTGACGACTCTTACGTCCCGCGCCAGTTGAACGACAGGCCGCAGGCCGTCGTCTACTCCATCCCGCGACTTAAGCTCCTGAGGCTCCGCAACGAGCGGCTGTACGATTACAACAGCGACCGGACTCGCCTCTACATACGCGAGCAGAGTCGCCTCGACAGGGCCGTCTGCCGGACCATTGACAGGTTAGACCGCTTCGTCCTCTCGCGCGTCTTCGGCAACGAAAAGCCCGCGCTCAGCGAAGGATTGAGACGTAAACTTCACGCGTTCTACGCGGAGGACGTGGGCCGCCTGGAAGAGTTGTTGGGCGTGAATCTGGAGCGCTGGAAGTACAAAGAAAAACGCGCGTCCGCGTGACGCGCGCATTTCGTTCACTTCCTCTTCTTTATTTCCACAAGCTGATATAATCCCATCTACTGGTTGGGCTGGATTTCTCTTTCGCACATGACTCAACAACGCGACACGGCCGACACGCTGACGGGGACCGTTAAAGGTCCCGGCGAATTGCCGCACGAGTATCTTTTCATCACGGCCGACAACTGGCGCACGCGCGTCGGCGAGTTCGTCTACTACGTGGCGCGCGACGGGGCCGAGGAGCGGCACATCATCGGCAACATCACGTCGCGCCGGCTCGTGCGTAACCTGCCGGACGTTTTCCTCTCCGACCCGGAGATTCCGCCCGCAGTCGTCTCTTCTTTAATCGGCCTCAGTTCCGACTGCGGCGAGTTGTACGAGATCACGGTCGAAACGGTCGGTTACTTCAGCCGCGTGTTAGGGGATTTCGTCAACCCGCGCATCCCGCCCAACCCCGGCGACCCGGTCTTCCTGGCCTCGTCGGAAACTCTCGCGGGCGTGCTCTCGCCGCGCCGCGCAGGCGACCAGGGCTCCGCCCACGTCGGGAGCCTGCTGACCAGGAGCGCGGGCGAAGTTCCCGTCGTGCTCTCCATCAAAGATGTCGTCTCGACGCACCTGGCTATCCTGGCCTCGACCGGAGCGGGCAAGAGCTATACGGCGGGCGTGCTCGTCGAAGAGTTGATGCGGCCCTACAACCGCGCGGCCGTGCTCATCGTTGACCCGCACGGCGAGTACGACACGCTGCGCTCGATTGAGGGCGACCGGAATTTCAGCGGGGAAGACGGCTACCAGCCGGAACTCAAAATCTTCACGCACGACCGCATCAAGGTGCGCGTCTCGACGCTGACCGAAGCCGACATCAAGTACCTGCTGCCCGAAGGCACGTCGGACAAGATGCTGCACTATTTGTCGCAGGCGTATCGCAAGCTGACGGCGGGAGAGCGCGGCGAAAGGGGCTTGTGGGGCTACCAGGATTTGCGCGACGCCGTGACGGCGGAGAAGTACGGCGAGGATGACGGGCGCGGCTCCGGCGGCAACGTCGGCTCGATTGACGCGCTGCTCTGGCGACTCGACAACCGCTTCGACCGCCCCGACTCGATCTTCTCGGACAACGAGCACATCCCGCTCGCAGAGCTATTCAAACCGGGTCGCTGCACGGTGCTTCAGCTCTCCGACATAGAGCAGAACGAGCAGCAGGTCGTCGTCGCCACGCTCCTGCGCCGCGTCAACAAGGCGCGCATGGCGACCGTGCGCGGCGAAGCCTTGCAGGGAACGGACAGTCATCTTCCTTACCCTGTCTTCGCGCTCCTCGAAGAGGCGCACCGCTTCGCGCCCGCCGGGCAGACGGTCGTCTCCACGAACATCCTCAAGCAGATTCTCTCCGAGGGGCGCAAGTTCGGCGTCGGCATCGGCCTCATCACGCAACGGCCCGGCAAGTTGGATCAGGACGTGCTCTCGCAATGCATGACGCAAGTCATCATGCGCATCGTCAACCCGATTGACCAGGACACCGTCGCAAAGTCGGTCGAAGGCGCAGGCCGCCAGCTTTTAGACGAACTCCCCGCCCTGACCAAGGGCCAGGCCGTCATCTCCGGCGTCGGCGTCAACACGCCCGTCATGTGCCGCGTCCGCGAGCGCATCACCCGCCACGGCGGCGAAACCTTCGACGCCCCCCAGGAGTGGGCCACCTGGCACTCCGAGCGCGAGCGCGAGCACCGCGCCCAAGACAACGCCGTGCTCGTCAAGCCGGAGAAGAAATCCGAGAAGATTCGCGGCATCAGGATTTGAGAGTCTAAAAATTTGCTCGACTAAAGCTGAGGAGGAACCACACATTGCAGAAGAGATCGAAGTTTTTCCTGTTGGCTTTCTTGGTGGGCTCGGTTGTGTTCTTCGGTTACGGGAACATTTGCGCCGCGCAGGATGGGGGCGAGGTTACGAAGGAGAATTGGCGGCAGCACCCGAAGATTAAGGAGGTGCGGAGCATCTACCAGTCCGTGAATGCGGGCCGGAAGAGGTTGCGTATGAAGAAGCGCAGTTTTGAGTATTGCGAGCCTCACGAGGACAGCGTGCGCATCCTGGGGACGGACGCAAGCGGGCGTGTGCGGTTCTACCAGAAGGAAGGCGGGTCGGAAGACTCTGCGCTTAAGTTCGAGCATTATTATGACGAGGCGGGGCGGCTCCGGTTCGTCCTCATCACGGGCGGCGCCGTCAACGGCTCCAAGGTGGAGCACAGGATTTACTTCGACGCGGACGGGAAGAGAATCTGGGAGATACGCAGTTTCACAGACCCAGGCTACACCTGGCCCGAGGTCTGGCCCGACGAGCAGTTGCAAATCAGCGACCCGGCGGCAAAGTTTTCGTCCGACTCGCCTTGCCCGGAAATAAAGGCGCGCGCCGGTGGGCGTCGGCGCGCGCGTCGTTAGTCGAGGAGAGATGTTCTGAAGGGCGATTTGTCTGTGCGGCCCCGGAATCAGGCGTCCGTCAAGGTCAGGCGCTCTTTTTCGTAGGCCGGCTCGGCGAGGGCTTCGAGGTTGAGTGGGACCGCGCCGAGGAGCGTTTCGGCGAGCCAGCGCAGGTTGGCGGGCATGGCCGTGACGACGCATTCCTCCTGCTCGGGCGGCGCGTGGTCCGTCAACAGTTGAAGCTCCGCGCCGCAGAATTCGCATTCGTCCAGGTGCGAGGCCACCCAGACCATCCGCTCCGCCTCCATCTCGCAGGTGCGGTACATGAGCAGGGTCTCCGAGGAGGGGCAGCTTGCTCTTTTACAAAATGCGATTGCGTTGAGAATCATGATCTTTGAAAACCCCCTTCGGTGTCCACACCTTTGTGCTGAATCGTCGTCGCACGCTAGACTTTTCAACTCGCCAGGCTCAAAGCGCCCACTGTGAAGGTGGCAGAAGGGGCTAGATAAATATTGTAGACAACTGTTCGACCCTGTTTGGGCACTTCGCTTGGTCAAGTTAAATAAAACGTTAATCCCCCCCCGCTTCCAAAGTTGTCTGGCCCTGGCGACTCATTTTTATCTGCAATTTCAATGTTTTGGCCGTTTTGTAAAAAGATGTTGCTCAATTTGGCGATTGCTGATAACATCTTTTCTGTGGTCAGGGAGGACTTTAGTTCTCCTTGATTCTTTCCTGGATGGTCGCGCCACTTCCCCCTTTGTGCGGTCATCACGGCGCGCCCGACGGGCAAAGTCAAAAAATGAGGCAGAGCGGGTATTGAAGCGCCACCTTCCCCGGGTGTGAGTTTGACTCGAAAAGTCACCGCCAAAAACACGCTTGTGGCCCTCTTGAGTCTGTCGTCACGACTCGTCACGATCCTTTCATCCCCAACTCCGGCACGTCGTTCGTCCCGGAAGCTTTTCCCGACAGGTGGGCAAGCCGCAGCCTGGCGCGGAGAGAATCCGAGGCGGGTCCGACGCCGAAAATAAATGATCAAGCTAAGGGGGCGATCTTACCTTTCGGTTCGCGGGCCAGCGGGAAGCCTGACTTGACCGTCGGCCTGTCCGAAAAAACACTCTCCAACCCGACACAACCAGCCGCGGGCGTAACAGACAGCGACGATAAATTCGGAGTCAGGGAGGCCGGTCATCTCCTCATCACACGAGCCGGGGCGTTGAGAAAAAGATTCGCTCATGCCAAGCTACACTTTGCGCGACTGCCATAACCATACTGCCGTGAAATCTACCAGCGACAACCAGCCGAAAGGTTCTACGATGAGCGCCATCAGGGAACAGCCGCCGCGCACCTCGCGCTCTGGCTACGACCGCCAATCCCGGAGCGGGCCGTGGGTCGAGAGCCTGCGCTCGTCGGACGTCTCCCGCCTCTGGGCGGAACTACACCGCATCGTCTGCCATCATCCTTTGGTGCGCGCCTCCCGCAGCGCCGGCCTGCTTGTCGAAGAGGGCTCGCACAACGCCTACACCGATCTGACGCAGGAGCTTTTCGTGCAGCTCCTCAGCAAGGGACGCTTCCAGCACTACCTCGACACGGAGATGACCGACGCCGAGATCGAGGGCGAAATCGGACAGATTGAACTGACCAACCTTTTGACCGCGGAACTCAGAAAGAGACACCCGGAGTCGTACCGCCTGGCCCGCCGCATCTCAACTTTGATTCAGTCGAGCGCCAACTTCCGCCGCTTCGACACCTCGGGCATTGACGACGAGCCGCACCGCCGCCTCGCCGACCGCGTTTACGGCCTGAGCGAGTGGCCCACAGACAAGCCGCGCCGCGACTCGCACGAGTTGGAACAGCGCATACACATGATCCCTGTGCGCCAGCGCGACACGCGCATGGTCGGCTGCACGGGAGATTCCCAGATAGTTATCGGCAACGCCGACCTCGAAGACTTAATCATCTCGGTCCTCGAAGCGGCCGACGCGCCCGCGGACGTGCGTACCTTGCGCAGCCTCGTCATGTCGCGCCTGCCCGTGATGGACATCTATCTCGTCCCGCTCGGCGGCGACGACCCCGATGAGGGCGGCAATCAGTTCGAGCCCGTGGACGGGTGCGAGAACCCTGAGCAGGGCTTGCTGCGCCGCGAGAGCGAGCGCGAGGCCGCGAATTTCGTTGACGGATTTTTGAAGAGCCTGCACGAGACCGTGCGCGGCAAGGTCAAGCAGTATAACCGCATGCTCGGCGTGCTCTGGCACTGCTACTTGAGCCCCGACCACGCCACGCAGCTCGAAGTCGCCGCCACGCTCGGCGTCTCGGACTCGCTGGTCTCGGATTACCGCCGCCGCATCGAGCAGGAACTGCGCGCCCTCTCCTTCTCGGAGATAGAGGAAGCGCGCCGGTTCGAGATGGCGCTCAGAGAGCGCGTCCGCGCCCTGGTGCTCATCGGCGACGAAGAAGGTGTGGTAGTTTAATAGCGGCCGCGCGCTGCCTCGCAGGTTTTTGCGCGGCCGGCTTCAGTCGTTCGCCCTGATTTACACACGCGCCGGAGTTTTCGAACGCAGTTGCCCTGCGTCCGTAAATTCGGCGCGGACGGTCTTGCTCGAAGCCTGAGCGCGGAGAGTTTGCGAGGCCGCGCACGCGCGTAGCGAAGCTGTCACGCCAGAGTGCCACACATGCCGAGGGGTCGTTCAGAGACGGATTACGAACTGCGACGCACGACGACGACGGGCGCGCGCCGCCCGCGCCTGTCCGAAAACCATTTGGACGCGGGCGCACAGGTCTGGCCGGACAAACCCGGCGTAGACGCGGCCGACCGCGCACCCTCCGCTGACGACGCGCCGCCAACGCCAACGCCGCCCGCCGCCGGGAAGAAAATCGCCGCCACGTTTTTGAGGCGCGGTCACTCTCTGACCTACGTCGCTCTCTTCGTCTTCACAGTCATTCTTTACGCGCGCCCGGCGGAGTTCTACCCGTCGCCGTGGACGGCCTCCATCGCCTTCATCCTCGGGGCAGTCACGCTGGCCTTCTTCCTGCCCTCGCAACTCGCGCTCGAAGGCACGCTCACCGCCCGCCCGCGCGAAGTCAATCTCGTCCTGCTCTTCTGCCTGACGGGGCTGCTCTCGATTCCGCTCGCCCTCAGCCCCGGCACGGCCTGGGAGACCTTCACCGACACGTTCATCCGCTGCGTCTTCATCTTCATCGTGATGGTCAACGTCGTGCGCACCGAGGCGCGACTGAAAGGGATGCTCTTTCTCACGCTCCTGGTGAGCATCTGGCTGAGCGTTGGAGCGATTAACGATTACCGCCTGGGGCTGATGACGGTCGAGGGCTACCGCGTGGGCGGGCGCGGCAGCGGCATCTTCGGCAACTCGAACGACATGGCGCTCCACCTGGTGACCATCCTCCCCATCACCATCGCGCTCCTTCTCGGCGCGCGCCAGCTTTTCGGAAAAATCTTCTACGGCGCGTGCGGCGCGCTCCTGATCGCGGCCATCGTGCTGACCTATTCGCGCGGGGCCTTCATCGCCCTGATGGTCGCCTTCGGCTTCATGGCGTTCAAAATCGGGAAGGGCCACAGGGTCGGCGTCCTCCTGCTGGCCTTCCTGGTCATCGCCGGGCTATTGCTCTTCGCGCCGGGCAACTACGGCCGCCGCATCATCTCCATCTTCGTCCCGAGCCTGGACCCTGTCGGCTCGGCCGACGCGCGGCGCGGCGAGTTGATCCGCTCGCTCCACGTCGCCGCCCGTCACCCGCTCTTCGGCATCGGCATGGGAAACTACGCCACGCAGATGTCCTACAGGGGACTCGTCACGCACAACTCTTACACGCAGGTCGCCGCCGAGATGGGGGCGGCGGCGCTCGTCCTTTACACCCTGTTCATCCTGACGCCGCTGCGCCGGCTGGGCCAGATGGCGCGCGAGACTTTCGAGTCGCGCAAAAGTTCGCGCCACTACTACCTGGCCGTCGGTCTTCAAACTTCGCTGCTGGCCTACATGGTCGCCAGCTTCTTCGCCTCCGTCAGCTATCAGTGGTACGTCTATTACCTGGTGGGTTACGCCGTCTGCCTGCGCCGTCTTTACGAGTCGGAGACGCGGGAGCGCGATTGTGCCGGAAAAGAAACAGGCCAAGGAGGAAGAGCGTATGCGGCGCACCGCGCTCGCCCGGCCGGGAGTGAGGGCTGAAACGGTATGAGCTTAAGACTCGCGGCAGAGATCATCTTCTGGTTGAGCGCGGCGGCGCTCCTCTACACGTACGTCGGTTATCCGCTGCTGCTCATCCTGGCGAGCCGCCTGCGCGGCCGCCCCGTCCGCCGCGAGCCGCAGTTCACGCCCGCGGTCAGCTTCGTCATCACCGCCTACAACGAGGAGCGCGACCTGGCCGCCAAGCTGGAGAACACGCTGGCGCTCGACTACCCGAAGGAGTTGCTGGAAGTCATCGTCGCCTCCGACTGCTCGACCGACCGCACGGACGAGATCGTGCGCGGTTTCGCGGCGCGCGGAGTCCGCCTTCACCGCCAGCCGGAGCGCCTGGGCAAGACCGCCGCGCAGAACGCCGCCGTCGAATTGGCCCACGGCGAGATCGTTCTCTTCTCCGACGCCACGACCCACTACCAAAGGGACGTGCTGCGCGTCCTGATGCCGAGCTTCGCGGACCCGACCGTCGGCTGTGCCACCGGCCGCGTCGCCTACACCGACCCCGGCAGCACGAGCGTCGGTCACGGCACGCGCTCTTACTGGAGCTACGAATTCCTGCTCAAGAAGCACGAAAGCAACGTCCGCTCGCTCATCGGCGTCTGCGGCTGCCTCTACGCCGTGCGCCGCTCGGCTTACGTCCCGCTCTACCACGAGGCGTGCAGCGACTTCATCATCGCCACCAAGATGGTCGAGCAGGGACTGCGTGCCGTCTACGAGCCCGACGCCGTCTGCGTCGAGGAGACGAACCAGCAGGGTGGGAAAGAGTTCAAGACGCGCGTCAGGATTATGACGCAGACCTTCGCGGACCTCTGGCGCAACCGCCGTATGATGAACCCGTTCAGGACGGGCTTCTACGCCGTCGAACTTCTCTCGCACAAGGTCATGCGCTATCTCGTCCCCGTCTTCCTCATCCTCGCGCTCGTCGCGTCGGCCGCGCTCGCGCCGCGCTCACTCTTTTACGCGGTCGCGTTCATTGCGCAACTCTGTTTCTACGGAGCGGCGGCCGCCGCCTGGCTGCTCGAACGGATGGGCCTGCACAACCGCCTGCTCGCCATCCCGCACTATTTCGTCCTCGCCAACCTCGCCTCCCTGATCGCCTTCTACAAGTTCGCGCGCGGCGAGCGCTACGTGCGCTGGGAGCCGATTCGCGCGAGCGCCGAACAGGGGGCGCGGAGTTAAGATGAGAGAGAAAACCACACAGCCCGTCAGGAACGCGATGTCCATTGACCTCGAAGACTGGTTCTGCGTCCACAACCTGAGCGAGGCCATCAAGCGCGAGGACTGGGACAAGTGCGAGCTGAGGGTTGACGAAAGCACGCGGCGCATCCTCGGCCTCTTCGACAAACACGAGACGAAGGCCACGTTCTTCGTCCTCGGCTGGGTCGCCGAGCGCCTGCCGGAACTTATCCGCGAGATAGAAGAGAAGGGGCACGAGATCGCCGTCCACGGCTACAACCACCTGCTCTTGACGGAAATCACGCCCGCCGAGTTTGACGAAGACCTGGCGCGCGCGCTTGAGACGCTTCGTGCCTGCGGCGTCAAACAGACCCCGCTCGGATTTCGCGCGCCGTCGTTCACGGTCGTCGAGAAGACGCGCGCGTGGGCGCTCGCGGCGCTCGAAAAATATAACTTCAAGTACGACTCGTCCGTCTTCCCCGTCGGCTTTCACCCGGACTACGGCGTGGCGGACGCGCCGCTCGTCCCGTACAAAATTACGGACGCGCTTTACGAGTTTCCGATGAGTTGCCTTGAAGTCTTCGGGCGCAGACTGCCGTTTAGCGGCGGTGGCTACTTCCGGCTCTTCCCCTACGCCTACACGAAGCTCTGCATGAAGAAGTGCAACGCAGAGGGGCGGCCGGCAGTCTTTTATCTACACCCGTGGGAACTCGATCCGGGCCAGCCGAAAATCAAGCTGCCCCGCTCGAAAGCGATTCGTCACTACCGCAATTTAGATCAGACCGAGAAGCGGCTTGGACGCGCTCCTCGGCGATTTCCAATTCACGACCATCAGAGAGGTACTCGGATTATGAACAATGAGATCGAGGTGCAACGCAACTTCTGGAACAGCGAAGCCGACGCCTTCGAGCGAATCTACTCGCACGAAAAATCGAAGCTCTCGACCTTCCTCGACCGCGTCTTTCGGAAGGACATGTACGAGCGTTTCGTCTTCACCATACGCAACTGCGAGCCCGTCGCGGGACGCACCTTCCTCGACGTGGGCTGCGGCAACGGGCTCTACAGCGTCGAGCTGGCGAAGAAGGGCGCGAGCCGCGTCGTCGGCCTCGACATCTCGCCAGTGATGATCGGGCGCTGCCAGCAGTCCGCACGCAAAGAAGGCTTGGAAGACCAGTTGACCTTCGTGCAGACGGACCTGCTCGAATACGAGCCCGAGTCGAGCTTCGACGTGAGCTACGGCATAGGACTCTTCGACTACATCAGCGACCCCGCGCCGGTCTTGAAAAAGATGCGCGAGGTGACGAAGGACCGGGCCATCATGGCGTTCCCGCGCTTCTGGACGTGGCGCGCGCCAATTCGCAAGGCGAGGCTCACGATGAAGGGCTGCCCCGTCTTCTTCTACACCAAGGCAAAGATTGACCGCCTGATGAAAGACGCGGGCTTCGCAAGCTGGGAAGTCACGCGCGTCGGTAAACTCCACTGCGTCGTGGCGAAGACGGGCGACAAGGCGTAGTCGTTTCTTTGCGTCTTTGCGCCTTTGCGTGATAAACCCAAAACCACTCACGCAAAGGCGCAAAGACGCAAAGGAGTTGAAGTATGTGCGGCATCGCAGGATTTGTGGCGGGCGGGGACGACGCCGTGGGCGTCGCGCCGGAGGAGCGTGCGCGCGTCCTCGACCGCATGTGCCGCAGCATCGCGCACCGCGGCCCCGACGACCAGGGGACGATTGTCATGGGCCAGGCGGCGCTCGGCATGCGCCGCCTCTCGATCATCGACCTCGCGGGCGGTCACCAGCCAATGGCGGGGTGCGGCGGCGCAGTAACGATTGTCTTCAACGGCGAGATTTATAACTACCGCGAGTTGCAGCAGGAGCTTGAAGCGCGCGGGCACAAGTTCGCCACACGGTCGGACACGGAGACAATCATCCACGCCTACGAGGAATACGGCGCGGACTGCGCGAAACATTTGCGCGGCATGTTCGCCTTCGCCGTCTGGGACGCGCCCGAGCGCCGGCTCTTCATCGCGCGCGACCGCGCCGGCAAAAAGCCCCTTTACTACACCGTCACGCGCCACGGCACTCTCATTTTCGGCTCGGAGCTGAAGGCGTTGCGCGAGCACCCGGAGTTCCGGGGCGAGGTGAGCTTAGAAGCGCTCGACGCCTACCTGACGTTCGGCTACGTGCCGGACCCGCTGACCATCTTCCGCGACGTGCACAAGCTGCCGCCGGGCCACCACCTGACGTTCGCGCCCGAAGGCGGAGGCCGTCCGCGTGTCGAAGAGTACTGGGATTTCCCTTACGCGGAGGAGCAATCGGACCCCGCGCGGAGCGAGGAAGATTGCCTCGAAGAATTGCGCGCGCTCCTGGACGAGGCGGTGCGCGTTCGATTAGTGTCGGACGTGCCGCTCGGCGCGTTTCTCTCGGGCGGCGTTGATTCGAGCGCGGTCGTCGGCCTGATGGCGCGGCACGCTGACCGCCCGGTCAAGACCTTCTCGATAGGCTTTCACGAGGACAGCTACAACGAGCTGCGCTACGCGCGCGTCGCGGCCCAAAAATTCGGCACAGACCATCACGAGTTCATCGTCACGCCCGACATCTGCGAGATAGTGGACGAACTGGTCTGGCATTTCGACGAGCCGTTCGCGGACTCTTCGGCGATTCCGACCTACATGGTCTCGAAGCTCGCGCGCCAGTTCGTCACGGTCGCGCTCTCCGGCGACGGCGGCGACGAGTTGTTCGCGGGTTACACGCGCTACGCCCTGGACCGCAAGCGCAGCGGCTTCGCGCGTCTGCCGCGCTCCCTTCGCCGCGGGCTGATGCAGCCCTTGAGCCGCCGCCTCCCGCACGGCGCGTGGGGGCGCAACTACCTGCACTACATCTCGTCCGAGCCGCTCGACCGCTACATCGAAGACATCTCCGTCTTCACGAAGCTCAACAAGCCGCTGCTCTACACGGACGACTTCCGACAAAAGCTCGGCCGGAGTGAGGCGGCCGAGCGCTTCCGCGAGACGGCAGCGCTCTCGCGCTCCGGCGACATGCTCGACCCGCTGCTCTACCTGGACAGCAAGACCTATTTGCCGGGCGACATCCTGACCAAAGTTGACCGGATGAGCATGGCCGTCTCGCTTGAGGCGCGCGCGCCGCTGCTCGACCACAAGTTGATCGAGTTCGTCGCGACGCGCATCCCGGCGAGCATGAAGATGAAGGGGCTTGAGACGAAGCACATCTTCAAGCGGGCCGTGGCGGACCTCGTCCCCGCGGAAATCCTGAACCGCCCGAAGCAGGGCTTCGGCGTGCCCATACAGCAGTGGATTAACGAGCAACTGCGCGAGCGCGTGCGCGGCACGTTGACCGAGCCGCGCACGGAGCAGCGCGGCTACCTGGAGAAGCGTTACGTGCGCGTCCTGCTCGACGAGCACGAGCGCGGGCGGCGCGACCACGCGACAGCCTTGTGGGCGCTCTTCATTCTCGAACTGTGGCATCGCACGTTTGTTGACGAGGCGGCTGGCGCGGCGCGGGCCGAGGCGGACAGTAGCTTGATTCCGGCCGTCGCTTGAGAGCGCGCCGGGCTTTGGTCATGGTTGGTCGTGGGAGGCGGAAAGTAAGCGTTGAAAGTTTTACTGGTCGAAGTCAACGAGGTGACCTGGAACCTGATTGACCCGCTCATCGAGCGGGGCGGGCTCCCGACCTTCGCGCGGCTCAAGCGCGAGGGCGCGTGGGCCGCCCCCGTGAGCGTTGATTTGCCGCCGCAGCTAGACCCCTGGATTACCTGGACGAGCGTTTACACGGGCCGCCCGCAGGCGGACCACAACGTCTTCTTCCTGCAACAGCCGCCCGAGACTATCCGCGCCAAACGCATCTGGGAGATTTGCCACGAGGCCGGCTTGAGCGTCGGCGTCTACGGCAGCCTCTGCTCGTGGCCGCCGCAGAAGGTCCGCGGCTTTTACGTCCCGGACACGTTCGCGCCCGACGCGACGACTCACCCTGAAAGCCTGGCCCCGATACAGAAACTGAATCTCACTTACACGCGCTCCGTCCGCCTGCCTTCCGATGAAGATGGATTGCTGTTTAAAGCCAAGCTCGGCGCGAAACTTCTGGGCCTCGGATTGAGGCCCGCCACGATGACGCGCATCGCGCGGCAACTCGCGCGCGAGCGCCGCGAGCCCCACTCGCGCTGGCGGCGCGTGGCCTTGCAGCCCGCCGTCAACGGCGACTTCTTCGCACGGCTCTACCGCCGCCACCGCCCCGCGTTCGCCTCCTTCCATACGAACCACGTCGCGCACTACATGCACACCTATTGGAAGGCCATGCAGCCGGAGGTGTTCCCGCAGGAGACGACCGCAGAGGAGAGGCTGAACTACGGCGGGGCGATAGAGCACGGCTACCGCGCGGCGGACGAACTGCTCAAGCGCATGATGAGTCTGCTGGACGACGAGACGGTGATGGTCGTCGCCTCAAGCATGGGCCAAAAACCTTTCATCACCTCGCTCAAGAAGGGCAAGCGCGTCGGCCAGCTTCGCTCCCTGGACAAGTTGGTGGACATCCTCGGCGCGCAGGGGCGCGTGCGCGCGCTCTCGACGATGTCGGACCAGTTCAACCTCTACGCGGACACGGCGGCCACGAGGGACGCCGTCCTGAGCAGCCTGAAGGCCGTTTATATTGATTCGCCGGAGCGCCCGATGTTCAACATAGACGCGGTCGAGAACAGCCTGACCGTCACCCTCAGGCACTACGACGAGACGGTCGAAGACTCGCGCTGCGTCTTCCCGCACAACGGCGATAACAACTCTTTCCGCTTCGAGGATTTGGTCTACGGCACGGGGATGGTCAAATCCGGCTGCCACGACCCCGTCGGCATGATGATGCTCTACGGGCCGGGCATACGGCGCGGCGCGCGCGTCGGCGAATGCACGAACCTGGACATCGCTCCCACTCTTCTCTCGCTGCTCGGCCTGCCCGTGCCCGAAGAGATGAAGGGCCGCGTCCTACAGGAAGCCTTCGCTTAACGAAACGACAGGGCAGGGGACTCTCGCCCCCGCCCACACAATCTCGACCTTTGAAGCCGAACGTACTACACATCATAGACAGCTTCGAGCAGGGCGGGACCGAGCGCCAGGCCGTGCAGCTCGTGCGCCTGCTTGAGGAGGGCGGGCGCTACAAGGTGCGCCTGGCCTGCCTGCAAAATCGCGGCCCGCTGCGCGCAGAGGCCGAGCGCCTGGGCCTCGGGGAAATCCCCGACTACCCATTGACGAGCTTCTACGACAGCAACTTCGTCCGCCAACTGCGCCGCCTCGCGCGCTTCCTCAAGGAGCAGGAGATACGAGTCGTCCACGCGCACGACTTTTACACGAACATCTTCGCGATGACGGCCGCCGCGCTGGCACGCGTCCCGGCGCGCATCGCCTCCAAGCGCGAGACAGAAGGTTTCCGCTCACCCATGCAGAAGCGCGCCGAGCGCACCGCGTACAGGCTGGCACACGCCGTCCTCGCCAACTCGGAAGCGGTCAGAAGACAGTTGATACGCGAAGGCGTCAGCGCCGAGAAAGTCGTCACGCTTTACAACGGACTGGACGTGGGGCGCGTCGCGCCGCGTGCCGGTCTCGACCGCGACGAGGCGCTGTCCTCGCTCGGCTTGCCGACGGACGCGGCGCGGCGCTTCGTGACCATCGTGGCGAACGTGCGCCACGCCGTCAAAGACCACCCGACTTTCCTGCGCGCGGCGGCGCGCGTCAGCGCGTCAATCTCTGACGCGGCGTTCGTCGTCGCGGGCGAGGGCGAGTTGATGGAGAGCCTGCGCGAGTTGGCCGCGCAACTTGGGCTAGAGCGCGACGTTTTTTTCATCGGCAGGTGCGAGCGCGTCGCGGACCTTCTGGCCGTCTCGGACGTGTGCGTGCTGAGTTCCAGGGCTGAAGGTTTCTCGAACGCGATTCTCGAATACATGGCGGCGGCGCGGCCCGTGGTCGTGACGGACGTTGGCGGGGCGCGCGAAGCCGTGGCGGAGGCCGAGACGGGTTACATCGTCCCGGCGGGGGACGACGAAGCGATGGCCGCGCGCATCATTGAGCTGCTGCGCGAGCCGGAGCGCGCGCGCGCGATGGGCGAGCGCGGGAGACGAATCGTCGAAGAAAACTTTTCGTGCGCGGCGCAGCTTGAGCGGACGCACGCGCTCTATGACAGGCTGCTGGCGCGACCTGCGCTCCTCGCGCCGCGCCGGGACCGCGTCGAGCGTGTGGGCCGCGAAAGGGCTTGAGGATGGCGCTGAGGAGAAGCATCGCATCGCTCGTCTTCGGAACCTTGCGCCGCCGCTGGCGCGTGCTGCTGTTGTCGCTCGCGGCGTGGTCGCTGCTGGCCTGGGTGGCCGCCGAGGCGCTCATCGTCAAAGCGGAATTGGCACAGGCCGACGCGCTCGTCGTCCTCGCCGGTTCGTCCACTTACGTCGAGCGCACGCGCCGCGCGGCCGAGCTTTTCCAGGAGGGGCGCGCGCCGCAAATTGTGCTGACGAACGACAACCTTCTGAGCGGCTGGTCGGCGGAAGAAGAGCGCAACCCGCTCTTTGTAGAGCGTGCGGCCGCCGAGTTGAGACGATTGGGCGTGCCTGCCGAGAAGGTCTTGACCGCGCCGGGCGTCGTCGCCAGCACTTACGAGGAGGCCGTGCGGCTGCGTGAGTACGCGGGCGCGCACGGCCTGAAGTCAATCTTGGTCGTGACCTCCGCCTACCAGTCGCGGCGCGCGCTCTGGACTTTCAGGCGCGTCTTCGAGGGGAGCGGCGTCGCGGTCGGGCTGGACGTGGTCGAGCCCGGCGAGCAGGCTCCGCGCGCGGCCCTCTGGTGGTTCTCCGGCCTGGGCTGGCAACTGGTCCCCGGCGAGTACGCGAAGTTGATTTACTACTGGGTGAGATATTAAGAGATGAGTTCACACGCCATCGAAATAGCGCGGGGCGAAAGATTCGAGTTCGGCAAGAACTGGAGCCGCTTCCTCGCCGTCCTGGACGACGCGCGCATCACTCGCGCCGAGGAATCGCTCAAGGCGATGCTCGAAGTCGAAGACCTCGAAGGGAAGAGTTTCCTGGACATAGGCTCCGGCAGCGGCCTCTTCAGCCTCGCGGCGCGCAGGCTCGGCGCGCGCGTCCATTCGTTCGACTACGACCCGCACTCGGTCGCCTGCACGACCGAGCTTCGCCGCCGCTACTTCGCGGGCGACGACCGCTGGCAGATCGAAGAAGGCTCGGCGCTCGACGCCGACTACGTGAAATCGCTCGGCCGGTTTGACGTGGTCTACTCGTGGGGCGTGCTGCACCACACGGGCGAGATGTGGAAGGCGCTCGACAACGCGCGGTGGCCGGTCGCGCCGGGCGGCAAACTGTTCGTCGCCATCTACAACGACCAGGGGAGCCGCAGCCGCCGTTGGCTCTGGGTCAAGCGGACCTACAACGACCTGCCGCGCTTCCTGCGCCCGCCCTTCGCGCTCGTGAGCATCGCGCCGCAGGAGACGAAGGCGATGCTGCGCTCGCTCGCCACGCTCAAGCTGGGCGAGTACGTGCGCACCTGGACGCGCTACGACACGAACCGCGGGATGAGCCGCTGGCGCGACATCGTTGACTGGGTCGGCGGGTATCCTTACGAAGTGGCGAAGCCGGAAGAGATTTTCGATTTCTACCGCGCGCGCGGTTTCCGGTTGATGAAGATGAAGTGCGGCGGCGTCGGCCTCGGCTGCAACGAGTTCGTCTTCGTCAAAGACGAATCAAACCCTGCTTAATTAATTCAGACTCTCATCTAGCTGCTTCCGCGCGCGGCGGCGCTTGCGACCCCGCGCCGCGATTCCGGCCAGCCCCGTGCCGAGCAGAATCATCGTCGCCGGCTCAGGGACCGCAGTGAAATTGTAGCTGACGCCGATGACCTCGTAGCTCCGTGTGGTCTGGCTGAAGACCATGTAGACGCTGGCGATGCCGGCGCCGGTGACGTCGAGAGCTGAAGGTGTAGCCGGTCGGGCCGTTAACCCGTTCGGGTCGTATCTCCGTCGAACCGTGATTCCCGCTCATCGCGAAGTGACGTGGTCAGCGTGAGCGATCCGGGCCGCGCCGAGCGGAATGATCATGCTGTCCGTGGTGAAGAAGAGCAGCGCCGTCGGCCGAAGCCGAAGTGGCTCTGGCCGTCAACCTCTAGGATACTCGGGCCGCCGGAGGGGGTCAAGAGGCCGCCGCGGCTGTTGAGGCTGAAGGACGAGCCCGCCTGGCAGGGGTAGGGGCACGGCGGAATTCGAGCCCTGCGTTAATGCCTCGGCCCATCACGTCTGCCCGCCGCCCGTCTGGAAGTCTTTCCCATCGAGCGAATACCCGAAGGAATATAGTCGCGGGAGGATTGATAAACGGGCTGCGACATGGTGTAAGGCCGCTCGTGGATGATTATCGCGTCGGCGCGGGCTTCGCGCGTGGAGGTGAGCAGGGAAAGAAACAGTAGGGAGAAAGCGAAGGATGCGAAGGCGGCTTTTCTGAGCATTGTTTTCCCTGAAACAACTGTGTGATCTTGACGAGACGGACCGGTTGGGAAGTCTCGGGTGACTTCGTGCACTGGGAATATACCATCAATCCAACGGAAATTTCACGCCTTTTGTGAAAAAGCGAGCCCGGTCAGCGCCGCCCGCCGGCCCGCGAAATAACCCCGCGATAAATTTCGACCAGAGAGCGTACGTAAGTCTCCGGCGAGTAGCGCGTGGCGACGAGCGATGAAGAGTTGGCCGCGAGCCGTTGTGCCAGTTCTTTGTCCGTCAGCAGGCGCGCGAGCGCCGCGGCAAACGTGCGCGGGTCGCGCGCGGGAACGAGCAGGGCGCTCCGTTCGTCTTCGACCATTTCGGGGACGCCGCCGACCGCGGTCGCGACGACCGGCAGCTTCGCCGCCATCGCTTCGAGCAGCACGTAGGGCGAGCCCTCGCTGTGTGACGGCAGGGCCAGCACGTCGGCGGCCGCGTAGCAGGGCTTCACGTCGCTCATCTGCCCTGTGAAAAAGACGCGTTCCGAAACGCCGAGCGACCGGGCGGCCGCCTCTAATCTCTCCCGCTCCGGCCCGTCGCCGACAATCGCGAGGCGCGCAGGAAGCTCCGGCGCGGCGTCACGCAGGTGGCCGAAGGCGCGCAGCAGATCAATGTGCGCCTTCTCGCTGGAGAGGCGGCCGATTGCCAGGACCAGTCTCTCGCCGTCTCCGACGCCGAGCTTTTCTCTGAAGGCGCGCGCCTCGGCCGCCGTCGCCGTTTCGTCCTGCCGGATAGAGTTGTGCCGGACGTGTATCCGCTCGCGCGCCACGCCCGCGAAACTCGTGAGCTGGCGCGCGAAAGCCTCGCAGACCGTGACGACCGCGTCCGCCGCGGGCAGCGAGAGGCGGTCCATCCGATTATAAATGCGCTCGCGGCGCTCGGTGAGCGTGTAGCCGTGATGAAACGCGACCCAGGGGAAGCGCCGCCGGAGTCGCGTGCTCCTCATCACGAAATGCGATTTGACGTGGTGAGTTAAAACGAGGTCGGGCGCGCGCCGCAGGATGGTTTGGCGCAGGCGGGGGATGACGCGCGGGTCCAGACGCCTGCTCTCCGCGATGAGGTCAACTTCGATGCCGAGGCCGCGCGCAGCCGCGACGAACTCGTTGGGCTCGCCCGCCCGCCCGCGCTCGAACGTCGCGATGGAAGTCTCTATCTCGGCCTCGCCCGGATGCTCCGCGTGAAGCTCGCGCGCCGCGCGGCAGAAGTCGAGCATGTTCTTCGCCGCGCCCGTGACGGTCCGTGCCTCCATCACGGCGAGCAGTCTGATCTTCGTGCTCTCGCGGCCGCTCATAGCTCAGTTGACCGCCCTGCCTTTTCGGCCGTCAGGCTCTGGCAGGACTCGAAAAGCTCCGCGCCGATTCGAGACCAGTCATAGCGCTCGAAGACCAGAGCGCGGCCGGCCTCGCCCAATTTCTTTCGCCGCTCGCGGTCGCCCGCGACCGCCGCAATCGTCTCGCAAAGTTCACCGTCCCCGTCCGCTATCAAAATATTTTCGCCGTCACGCACCTCCAAGCCTTCCGCCCCGAGCGTGGTCGAGACGACGGCGACGCCCGCCGCCATCGCTTCCAGAATCTTGAGGCGGCTGCCGCCGCCGACGCGCAGCGGGATGATTGCCGCCACGGCCTCGCGGTAGTACGGGCGCACGTCTTCGACAGTGCCCGTGACTTCGACGCCCGGCAGCGACGCCAGCTCGCGAACTTCGGGCGCGGGGTCGCGCCCGACGATGGTGTAGACCAGTTCAGGCATGCGCTCGCGCAGGCGCGGCCAGACCTCGCGCGCGAAATGGACGGCCGCGTCAACGTTGGCGTGATAGTCCATCGAGCCGACGAAGACGAGCCTGTGCGGCCCGCCTGCGTTTTGCGCGCCGCGGCCCGCCGCAACGTGCGCCTGCTCTATGCGCTCGTCGGAATAGTAGGCGGTATCAACCCCGTTCTCGATGAGGAAGACGCGCGCGCCCGCGTCGTGTTCGAGCAGCTTCGCGCCGTCCCTGCGGCTGACGACGACGTGCGCGTCGAACTCCCGCGCGGCGCGTCGCTCTAAATGATTTAACTGGCGCGCGGTCCGTTGCGCGTAAGCGCGCCGCAGAAAATTGGACGCGCGCTCGCTGTAGCGCCGCATCAACTCTGACTCTATGTTGTGCCAGTCCAGGAGCACAATCGGGCGGCCGGGCGAGGCGCGGATAATCGGCAGGTAGGCCATCAGGTGTATGCTCTCGACCTGTATGACATCGAAGTCCTGCTCGTCGAGGACGCGCCGGAGCGCCTCTTTCATCTCGGCGGTCGTGTAGTTGAGGACGGGCAGGGGCGTGCGCCCCAACGCCCCGCGGAGGATTTTCGCGGGCGTGTAGCCGCGCCCGCGCGGGACGGTTATCGTGCGCGCGTAAAAGCTCTCGGGACGCATGAGCGGCGGCTCGGCAGGCGATTGCCCCTCGGCGCGTGGCGTCTGCCCTTCGGCTCTGGGCGTCTGCTGTTGCGTAGCGCCGCCGTTTTCGGCGAAGGTCAGGAGCGTGACGTGCGCGCGGCGCGCGAGTTCACGCGCGAGATGGTAGTTGCGCAGCTTGGCCCCCGTGTCCAAAGGCCAGCACAGACGCGGCACGAAATGCAGCACACGCAGGCTTCGGCCGGCGGCGGGAGTCGCCGTCTCCTCGTGAGCGTTCTCTGTGGTTCGGGTCAAAATACTGTGGTCTCCGGCCGGCATGCGTTGACTGCGACAAGCGTGAGCAGTGAACGGGGCCGAAAAGCTTCGGTGGCTCTGGACAAGACGGGGAAAAACAAGGCTTTGTTGAACGCGCCCCTGGTCTCAAATGGTCTGTTCACCCGGCGATTCCCGCGCGGCCTAGTGACTCGGCCGGGGAAGCGCCGCCAGAAGGATAATAGCCGTAACTCCCGCGAAATCCAAGCAATTTGCCAAAAAATTGGACGCCTCACGGCCCACCAACACCCCACGCGAGAGCCCGAAAGGTTGGCCCTTGACAGCCATCGGCAAATAATGTTTAATCGAATTCGTTCGTTATTGTCCCTCGGGAGATAACGATGATCTTTCGCAAGCGATGATTGCACACGATAAGGGCAAACCTGCCGTGAGGTAGGGGCGCAAAGCCGTGAGTCTCCTGGGCACTCTTTATGAGAGGGCCTTGATGTTTGGAGATTGTCTGGTTGCCGAAGGCGATCCGAGAAAGCCGTCACTTCAGAAGCCGGCGTGGACGCGTTAAAGGGGTAGTCCCGGAATTTTCCGGGAGTCTCCGACGCTTCCGTTGCTGGTGGGACTCACTCCTCCCGCGGATTTTGAAGTGAGGCCAGAGCGACCACCTAAGAAAACCCTGCATATCGGGTGGTTCATCCCGGCTCACACCTTCCTTTTTAATTTCAACCAGACAAGCTGCGTGTCCCTTCTTTCGAGAGTATCGCACGGATACTGTTGACGAGTATCTCTCCGCTCGGCTGACAGGATTTCCGGCGCTATTCATCGCCCTTTTCCTTGCACACACGCTCTCTTCCTTCACACTCTCGCGCTTGATTCAACAAAGCGCGTAGCCGCCACCGATTAAAGGCACTCCCGTAGTGATGCGGGTTCGCAAAGCCAGGAGTCTCTATCAGCCGAAAGGCTTCAGAGATCGTCCGGTTGCCGAAGTGAGGTTGATTCGATGATTTCCCTATGCCTGTTTAAGCGTCACGCTCTACGTTCCCTTCTCGTCCTGCTAACCTTCATTCTCGTCGCCTCTACGCCCGCGCACCACACGGCGCTGGCCCAGTCGTCCACGCCCGGCATCAAGACGGACCGGAAAGTCTATGCGAAACCTGCGCTGCCTGTGCTGCCGGCAGCGGGCGGTAAGTTCACCGACCCGGTGTTCGGGACGCTGATCATGCGCGCGACGGATGAAGTTGAGTGCCCCGCGCCCGGCTGCGGCACCTACTACTCGCACTGGCCCACTTTCAACTCCGACAGCAGCTTCATCCTCGTCCGCCGTGGCGAGACGGGTGACGCGCTGATCAAGCCGTTCGACCCCGTCAGCTTCACCGTCGGCACCGGTCATCAGCCCAAGGGCATTTACATTCCAGGGTCCGGGACGGCCTCGATGAAGTTCGAGAGCGCCATCTGGCACCCGACCGACCCGAACCTGCTTTACTGCTTCCCGTCTTACTACCAGGGCGGGATGAAACTCTACACCTACAACGTGGTGACGAGGGAGTACACGCTCGTCAGAGACTTCACCGCTCTGGGCGGGCCGAAGGATTATCTGAACCAGATGTCCATGAGCGCGGACGGCGACGTGTTCGCGTGGAGCCAGATGCAGGCAGGCGAGGGCGGTCCCGTCGCCTATCTGGTGTGGCGTAAATCAACCAACACGGTCTTGTATCACGTCGCGCCGAAGCTGGGCCTGATCAACGAAGTGCGCCTGGACAAGAGCGGCAAATATCTTGCCATCCCCTACAACGGAAATCAGCCCGACGGCAAGCGCTATGAGATGCTGACGATTGCGACCGGCGCGATTGATTACGGCTACTGGAACTCGACAGACTCTCCGACCGGACACGGCGACCTGGGAACGGGGATGGTCGCGGGCGTGGATCACTGGGTGAGCGGCATCAACAAGCACGAGCTGAATGACATTCACACGACGAAGATTCTCTTCCGCTTCCAGGACGAGAACGGAGTGACGGACTGGACGTTTGATTTACATGGGACGATGCTCGCCGACGACGAGTCCTGGCTCACCTTCGGCACCTACCACGAGCCCTCGATCACCGAATCTCCCGAACACGCACGTCTTCGAGGACGAGATCATGCAGGTCAAGTTGGATGGGTCGGGCGAGTTCCGCAGACTGCTGCACACGCGCTGCTCAATAGACAACAAGGTGGCGGGGGCGGGCTACTGGGCCAAGCCGAAGCCGACGATATCAAAAGACGGGCGCTTCATCGCTTACACGTCGAACTGGGAGAGGAGCGGGCGCTACGACCTCTTCATCGCTAAGATCGAGCCCGCAGGTTCTTCCGCGAAGCCGCCCGCCTCGCCCGATATGGTTTCCGCGGCGACCACGACTGCCGTCACGCTCGCAGGCAGCGCCAGCGTCACGGAAGCGCAGGTCCGGCAGCTCGTGACGAGCGTCGAGCAGGCTTACAACACTTTCATGGCCGAGGCCAGCCGCTTCGCTTCGCCCGCGCAGATGGAGACGGGCCTGCGCGCCTCGCTCTACTTCTCGCGCGCCGCGGCGGCCCTGGCGGCTACCGGCATGGCCCCGACGGGCGTGCAGAACAGATTGGAGATTGCCGCCTCTTACCTGGCGCAGGTGCAGGGTCTGATGGCGGCGAACGGCCCCGCAGCGGCCGCCAGCTTCTCGGCCCACGCGGTCACGGGCAGCTCCTTCAACATCGGCCCGGCCGACACGCTCTCGAACGCGAGCTTCCTGCCGCTCCTCTCTCCGAATAGCATCGGCGTCATCAACGGCGACCTCAGCCAGAGCCCGCTGTCTGGTCAAACCAGGAGCGCGGAGATGTCCGCGAGCGGGCAACTGCCTTTCGAGTTGGAGGGAGTGAGCGTAACGATTGGCGGTCGCTCCGCACAGTTGCTCACCATCTCGCCGTCGCGCGTCACCTTCTACGTCCCGGACGGGCTGCCGAACGGCGAGGCCGAAGTGATCGTCACCACGGAGGACGGGAACGTCTCGCGCGGCGCGACCGTCATCGCGAAGCTCGCCCCGGCGCTCTTCGCCAGCAGCGGCGACGGGGCCGGGCAGGGTGTGGCGCTCAACGCGGGAACCCAGGCGGGCGAAGACTTCGACGTAACCACGGAACACAATTTTACGTCGGACAAGCGGACGCGCGTCATGCTCTTCGCCACGGGCCTGAGCTACGGGGCCGTCAACGCTGATGTCTCAAACGACATCGCGGTTGAGGGCGGCAAGATCAAGAATTTGGCCGAGTCGGTCGCGGTCGAAGCGCGCGCGACAGACGGCCGTACGTGGCAGCTCCCGGTCGAATTCGCCGGGGCAACCGGCACGCTTCCGGGCCTGGATCAGGTGAACGTCATCCTGCTCCCGGAACTCAAGGGGGCGGGCGTTGTGGAATTAACGGTCATCGTCGGCGATGCGCGAAGCAACAAGGTGACCGTCAAGATCAGGTGAGCGAACAGGCACGTTCATCTGAAGGCGGCAGGAGGGGCGATTTTTGTGCAGGCATCGTCGCCCCTCCTGCTTTGTTCATAAGGGATGAGGGATGAGAGGATGAGAAGAAAGTTTTTATTTCATCCCTCATCCCTCATCCCTCATCCCTGCTATAATCCTTCCTGGTGGTAATTCGATCACCCGCCGACGCGATGTCCCGGTCACGCTTACCCTGAGAGAAAACTTTTCTGACGATGTCGTCGAGCCAGACTCCCAAAGAGGGCGGGGCCGGCGCTCTTGACGAAGAGCGCCACTTCCGCACGGACCGCCTCAAGGACGGTCTCGGAAGGCACGCCGCGCGCAGCGGCGCCGTCACGGCCGTCTCGCAGGGCGTCAAGTTCTTCACCGGCATGGCCGCGACCGTCGTCCTCGCGCGCCTGCTCACCCCGCAGGACTACGGCCTCATCGGCATGGTCGCCGTCATCATCGGCTTCGTCTCCATGTTCAAGGACATGGGGCTCTCGGCGGCGACGATTCAGAAGAAAGAGATCACACACGACCAGGTCAGCACGCTCTTCTGGATTAACGTCGCGCTGAGCGTCGCGGTGATGCTCCTGACGGCGGCGCTCTCGCCCGTGGTCGCCTGGTTCTACGGCGAGCCGCGTCTCCTCTGGATTACGGTCGGCTACGCCGCGGGCTTTCTCGCTGGCGGGCTGACGGTCCAGCACGAAGCTTTACTGAGAAGGCAGATGCGCTTCGGCGCGCTGGCGGCCATCGAGATCACCTCGCTCGCCGTCGGCCTCTCCGTGGCGGTCCTCATGGCCTGGCGTGGCGCGGGCTATTGGGCGCTCATCTGCAATCAACTCGTCCAGGGTGTCACCTACGCGGCCGGCGTCTGGATAGTCTGCGGCTGGCGGCCCCGCAAGCCCGTACGCTATTCCGGCGTCCGACAGTTGCTGGCCTTCGGCGGCAACCTGACAGGCTTTCACGTCGTCAACTACTTCGCGCGCAACCTCGACAACCTGCTCATCGGAAAGTTCTGGGGGAGCCGTCAGCTCGGGCTTTACGCCAGGGCTTACCAGTTGCTGCTGCTGCCGATTGACCAGATCAACACTCCGGTCGGCGCGGTCGCCGTGCCTGCGCTCAGCCGTTTGAACGACTCGCCGGAGCGTTACCGCCTGGCCTACCTGCGCATCCTGGAGAAGGTCGCCATCCTGACGATGCCGGGCGTGGCTTTCATGATCAGCACCTCTGACTGGATAGTGCGCCTGATGCTTGGCAGCCAGTGGGACGAGGCGGCACGCATCTTCGCCCTGCTCGGCTTCGTCGGGCTGGTGCAGCCCGTGGCGAACACAATCGGGTGGCTCTTCATCACGCAGGGGCG
Organism: uncultured Acidobacteriota bacterium; assembly: GCA_963711585.1. Classification (GTDB taxonomy): domain Bacteria; phylum Acidobacteriota; class Blastocatellia; order Pyrinomonadales; family Pyrinomonadaceae; genus QHXM01. The sequence goes on from CAVQEU010000011.1 coordinate 234,617, forward strand.
CACGCGCCACATGTTCAAGTGGGGCATCGCCGGGTCGGGCCTCATCATCGTCAGCATCTGCGTGGGCCTGCCCTGGGGCGCGGTCGGGGTGGCCGCGTCTTACTCCGCGATTTTTCTACTCGTCGTCACGCCTCTGTTATTCTGGTACGTCGGGCGCAGCGGCCCCGTGCGCGCCGCGGACATTTACCGCACGATTGCGCCCGCCGCCTGCACAGCCCTCGGCGTCATCGGCGCGCTCTTCGCGCTCCGGCGCTGGACGGCTATTACTCAGCCGCTCGCGGGGCTCGCCATCGCCTTCGGCGTGGCGGCCGTCGTGACGCTGCTGATTCTTTCCGCCCTGCCGAGGGGGAGGGCGGCGCTCGTAGATTTCAAGCAGTTGTTAGGTCTGCTCAGGAAGGAAAAGGAAGTGGAAGTGGGCGCGGTCAGCCTGGCGGAGTCCGGCCGGACCAGCTCGCAGGCCGCCACTTAAATGGACTTCACGCGATGCGATTAAATCCGACACAGAACTGGACGGTCTCGTTCGTCCGCGAATGGCTGCCCTACATGTCACTGCGCTCCGTGCTCCGCCTGCGCGACTACGAATTGCGCAGCGCCAGGGGCGAGCAGGTCGAGGGGCGCAACCTTGAGCTGCAAATGAAATCTCCCGTGCAGACGATTGTTGCCCTGCGCGAGGTCGGCTCCGACATTCTCACCTTCAACGAGGTCATCAAGGAGCAGGTCTATAAAAGAATCCTGACCAAGCTCAAGCGGTGCGAGACCGTGATAGACCTCGGGGCCAACATCGGGCTGGCCTCGCTCTACTTCGCGGGCCACTACCCGAGCGCGCGCCTGCTCGCGGTCGAGCCCAACCCGCCGACTTATAAAATCCTGACCGCCAACCTCAAGGACTTGATCGAGGCCGGACGCTGCCGCACCCTGCGGGCCGCCGTCTGGGGGAGCGAGAAGAAACTGGTTGCCGACACGTCGAAGGCTGAGGCCGATCACTACAGCGCCTTCGCCACGCGCGAGGCGGACGGCGAACGCGCGGACGACGGCGAGACGATGCAGGGCTTCCCCATCAACCGCATCATCAACGATTCCGGCTTCGAGCGCGTGGACCTGATGAAAGTTGACATAGAGGGCGCGGAGGTCGAGTTGTTCAAAGGCGACACGGACTGGCTCAAAAAAGTCGGGGCCGTCGCCATCGAGTTTCATCACGACAGCCGCGCCGTCTCCCGCTTCGACGAGATCATGGGCGCTTACGGGTTTCGGATTTACGACCAGGACGCACACACCGTTTTGGCAGTGCGCGAGGGGGAGGCGGACTGACCCCGATGGTGCAAAGCGATTACCAACTCGGCGCGGTGGAAAAGCTCGACGGCGACGGAAAGTTCAATACGGTCGAGCGCGGCGACCGTCTTCGCCCGCGGCGCTCCGACCGCGCCTACTGGCATCTCAAACTCGTGCTCGACAAGATGCAGCGCGTGGCCGCGTCCGACCTGCTCCCGCCGGGCGAGCGGCTGCTCGATTACGGCTGCGGCAACAAACCCTACCGCCCCGTCTTCAGTCCGAAGTTTGGCGAGTACGTCGGCGCTGACCTGCCCGGCAACCCCGACGCGGAATTGACGACGGGGCCGCAGGGACAACTCCCCTGCGAAGACGAGAGCTTTGATTGCGTCCTCTCTTCGGAGGTGATGGAGCACACGGAGGACCCGCGAGCCTACCTGCGCGAAGCACACAGGGTGCTCAAGACGGGCGGCTCGCTCGTCCTCTCCGTCCCGGCCATCTGGATTTATCATCCCGACCCGATTGATTACTGGCGCTGGACTATCGCCGGTCTGCAACACGAGATTCGCCGCGAAGGGTTCGAGATCGTGATGATGCTGGGCGTCTTCGGCCCTGAGTCCTCCGCGCTGCAACTCTGGCAGGACGCGACGCTCGAAAGATTGCCGCGCAGGCTCAGGCGCGTCTACACCTGGTTCATCCAAAGGCTCATCGGGATAATCGAGCGCCGTCAGCCGGACAAGCTCTCGAAAGACGCTTCAATCTACGTCGTCCTGGCGCGCAAACTCGGTGACAAAGCGAACGCGGCCGATTCTTCGGGGGCTTGAAGGCGGAAGAGAAGTTGATGAAAGAAAGGTTTGAGCAAACAAACGCGCCTGACGGCCCTGCGAGTGTCGCGGTGGTGACTCCCTACGCGCCGTCGCCCTCCGAGACTTTCATCCGTGCGCACGTCGAGCGCCTGCCCGCGAAGACCGTCCTCGTACAGGGCTGGCCCCCGAGCGTCGGTCCTCGGCCCGTGCTCTCTTTACCCGAGCGTGCTTTCTACAAACTCCGGCGCGCGCTCTTCCGAGAAGGTCCGGCAAGAGAGACCACGGCCGCTTACATCAGGGCTTTCCGCCGGCACCGCGTCCATGCGGTCCTCGCCGAGTACGGCCCGACGGGCGTCACCGTGATGGAAGCCTGCCTGCGCCTCAACGTCCCGCTCGTCGTTCACTTTCACGGCTACGACGCCAGCGTGCGCGACGTGTTGGCGGAGCACGCCGAGGGCTACCTGCGCATGTTCGAGCAGGCGGCGGCAATCGTTGCCGTCTCGCGCGCGATGCAGAAAAAACTGATTGCCCTGGGCGCGCCCGCCGAAAAAGTTCATTACAACCCTTGCGGAGTTGACTGCGCCGAGTTCAGTGAGGCCGAGCCGGAGAGCGCCCCGCCAACCTTTCTCGCCGTCGGGCGCTTCGTCGAAAAGAAGGCCCCGCAGATCACGCTTGAGGCTTTCTCGTCGGTGCACCGCTCGTTCCCGGAGGCGCGGCTGCGTATGCTCGGCGACGGCCCGCTCCACGACGAGTGCCTCGCGCTGGCACAAAAATTAGGCATCGCCGAGGCGGTCACGTTTCTGGGCGCGCGGCCGCACGGGGACGTGTGCGAGGAGATGCGGCGGGCGCGCTGCTTCGTGCAGCATTCCGTGGAGGCTGCGAGCGGCGATTGCGAAGGGACGCCGGTCGGCATTCTTGAAGCCGGGGCGAGCGGTCTTCCGGTCGTCTCCACGCGCCACGCGGGCATCCCGGACGTGGTGGTCGAAGGCCGCACGGGGCTGCTCGTGGACGAGCGTGACGTGCGCGGGATGGCGGAACAGATGATTCGCCTGTTGCGCGAACCCGCTCTCGCGGGGGAGTTGGGACGCGCCGCGCGCCTTCACATCGAAAACAACTTTTCGAGCGAGCGCAGCGACGGCCGCCTCTGGGCCATCATAGAGTCCTGCGTCGCCAATCGAACGTCCCCAGAGGGGACAAAGATGAGGGCCGTGGGCAAGCAAGCGCCGCGCGACGCCGCCCCCGGCCAGGCGCGAGAAAAGATGTCCGACCCTGAAGGGGTCGCGTCTCAACCTTAATCGGGGAAGCGCCGAAGACAAACGGACCCTTTAGCCGCAGCATGATCTCTACGCGTCACTTCAGACGGCCCACACGGCGCTCGATACTGCTGAGCGCCGTGTGCGTGCTCGTCGTCGCGGCCTCCGTGCTCGGCATGCGCCTGGCGCGCAAAGCTGAGACGCGTCCGCCAAAGGTTCCTGCGGCGGCCTACGCCTCCGACAAAGAGGCCGCCCCGACCGCCGCTCAGGGCGGCGCAAGAATCCGCACCGACCGTAAAGTCTATCCGAAGCCTCCGCTGCCGCGCCTGCCACGCGCGGGCGGGACATACACAGACCCGGTCTTCGGGACGCTCATCATGCGCGCGACGGATGAGACGTTGAGTGCCCCGCGCCCGGCTGCGGGACTTACTACTCGCACTGGCCCACTTTCAACTCCGACAACACCTTCATCCTCGTCCGCAGAGGGGAGACTGGCGACGCGCTCGTCAAGCCGTTCGACCCGGTGAATTTTACTGTCGGCAAAGGTCATCAGCCGGGAGGTATCTATGTGCCAGGCAAGGGGACGGCTTCGGTCAAGTTCGAGAGCGCCATCTGGCACCCGACCGACCCGAACCTGATTTACTGCTTCTCCAGTTACTACGACAACGGCATGCGGCTCTACACCTACAACGTGGTGACGCGCAAATACACGCTCGTCAAAGACCTCACGCCGCTCGGCGGGCCGAAGGATTATTTGAATCAGATGTCCATGAGCGCGGACGGCGACGTGTTCGCGTGGAGCCAGATGCGCGCGGGCGCGGCCGGCGACCCTGTCTATTACATCGTCTGGCGCAAGAGCACGGACAAAGTGCTCTATCACACGCCGACGCCGGGCAAGCTGGTTAACGAAGTGCGCCTGGACAAGAGCGGTCAATATCTGACCATCGCGCACAACGAGCCCGAGCCGCGCCTGCCGGACCGCTTGAAGGGAGGTTATCTTCACTTAGCGTCCGGCAAGATGGACGAGACGCGTTGGAACCCGAAAGACTCTCCGGCGGGGCACGGCGATATCGGCACGGGCATCAGCGTCGGCGTGGATCATTGGGCGAGCGGTCTCAACAAGCGCAGGCTCGACCGCGTGCACGAGCCGCAACTGGTCTTCCGCTTCCAGGATGAGAACGGAGTGACGGACTGGACGTTCGATCTACATGGGACGATGCTCGCCGACGACGAGTCCTGGCTCACCTTCGGCACCTACCACGAGCCTTCGATCACGAACCTGCCCAACACGCACGTCTTCGAGGACGAGATCATGCAGGTCAAGTTGGATGGCTCAGGAGAGTTTCGCAGACTCCTTCACACGCGCTGCTCGATAGACAACAAGAGTGCGACTGCTGGGTATTGGGCCAAGCCGAAGCCGACTATTTCGCGGGATGGGCGGTTCATCGCCTACACGTCGAACTGGGAGAAGAGCGGGCGCTACGACCTCTTCATCGCCAAGATCGAGCCCCCGCCCTCACACTCGGGCGGGCGGGCGGCACGGCCGTCACAGCATCAGGCACCAGCGCCCTCTTCGGACGCCGTCCGCGAGAGGCGCACAACCCGGAAGAGTCGTCCGTGAGCGGACTCGGGCAATCACATGACGCGAAGTGAAAATCTCATCGAAGACGTTAAAGCGCCGGCCGTCTCGGTCGTCATGCCCGCGTACAACGTCGCCGCCTTCATCGCCGAGACGCTCGACTCCGTCTTCGCGCAGACCTTCACGGACTTCGAGGTGGTCATCGTCAACGACGGCTCGCCCGACACGGCGGAGCTTGAGCGCGCGCTTGAGCCTTACCGCGGGCGCGTACGCTACTTCAAGCAGGAGAACCTGGGGGCCGGCGCGGCGCGCAACGCCGCCCTGCGCGCCGCGCGCGGAGAGTTCGTGGCCTTCCTGGACGCTGATGATTTGTGGCTGCCGGATTATCTGAGCGAGCAGATGAAATTTCTTCGGGGCGGCGATTACGACCTGGTCTACTCGGACGCGCTCATCTTCGGCGACTCGCCGCTCGCCGGCAAGACCTACATGCAGACTGCGCCCTCGAACGGCGAAGTCAGTTTCAAGAGTTTGATGCGCTTCGAGTGTAGCGTCATCACTTCGGGCGTCGTGGCCCGTAGGCGTCCGATTCTGGAAGTCGGCCTCTTCAACGAAGGGATTCGCAACGGCCAGGACTTCGAGCTGTGGCTGCGCCTGGTCAGGCACGGCGCGCGCGCGGCCTACCAGCGCAAGGTGCTGCTCCGCTACAGGTGTCACCCGGACAGCCTCTCGTCAGTTGACCCGGTCGGCAAGTTCGTACGCCAGTTGAGCCTCTTCGAGAAGATTGGCGAGACACACGACCTGAACGCGGAGGAGCGCGCGGAACTGGACCGCGTTTTCAAGAGGCTGAGGGCCGGGATGGAGTTTGAGATCGGCAAGGCCCGGTTCGTCGAAGGCGATTTCGCGGAGGCGCGCCGCCGTTTGAAGACGGCCAACGGACTCCGGCGTAGCTGGAAGGTGAGCGCCATCCTCCTGCTGACCCGTCTGAGCCCGCGCCTCTTGCGCAGGCTGTACCTGCGGCGTATGGGAAAAACCGCCGCTCCGGGAGGAAAACCCGGCGCATTGGGCGTTTAGAAATATTTGCGCCGCGGGAAACTATTTGATTGATACCGCCGCGCCCTTTGATGTACTCTTAAAGTCCGCAAGGGCCACGAGCCCGTCGCGGCCTTTCGCTACCACGACCTGCTTTTGTCCCGCAGAATTGCCCTCTGCGGCTCTGAAAGCGATTCCCGCGGAAAGCTAAGCATGAGTGTCCCATTCCCCCGTTACCTCTGGAAGCCTGTCGCCGTCAGCCTTGCGCTCGCCTTCGTCTATTTCGGCGTGCTCAGAAAACTCGGCTCCGACTGGTGGACTGACGAAAACTATTCGCACGGCCTGCTGATTCCGGCTGTCATCGCTTACATCCTGTGGCTTGAGCGCGAGCGTTTGAGTCGCGCCGTCGGGCGGCCCAGTGGGATCTGGGGCGGGCTTCTTGTCGTCTTCGCCATCCTCGGCCTCTGGGTCGGGACCGCGGGCGCGGAGCTTTACGTCCAGCGCATGTCGCTCGTCCTGATGCTTGTCGGCGTCACGGTCTACTTCTGGGGCTGGCGGCTGCTCAAGCTCCTGATGGTCCCGCTGGCCTTGCTCGTCCTGGCGATTCCGATTCCGGCCATCATCTTCAACAAGATCGCCTTCCCGCTCCAAATCTTCGCCTCGAAGTGCGCCGTCTGGGCCATGCGCCTCTTCGACATCCCTGTGCTCAGGCAGGGCAACGTCATCGAACTGATGCCGAAGGGCGCGCGCGAGACCAAGCGGCTCGAAGTCGTAGAGGCTTGCAGCGGCATACGCTCGCTGATGACGCTGCTCACGTTGGCGGTCGTCTTCGCCTATTTCACGCGCCCGAAGAAAAAGGACGGTGACGGCGGGGGCGGTTGGTTAAGCGGGCTCAAGAGCTACGGCTTCTGGCGCGCGGTCATTCTCGTCGGCTCGGCCGTGCCAATAGCCATCCTGACCAACGCCCTGCGAGTCAGCGGCACGGGCGTCCTCTCGCACTACTACGGGACGGAGGTGGCCGACGGCTTCTTCCACTCCTTCTCCGGCTGGGTCGTTTACATCGTCGCCTTCCTGCTCCTGTTCGCCGTCGGCTGGCTGCTGGACCGCTTCGGCCGCCGCGGCAGCGGCGACGGGGACAGCGGCAGTGGACGCGCGAAAGCGACGGCGCAGGAGGCTAAGGTCATGAAGCCCGAGACTTCGGCGAAGACGGCCGCTCCGGCGGGCGTGATTCCGGCGAAAGGAGTCGAGTGAAGATGAAAACGAAGCTCAAAGACTCCGCGCGTTTCGGGCTGCTGCTCGGCTTGCTCCTGTTGGGCGGCGTCGTCATCAACGTCTGGGAGTGGGCTGGCGAGGCGAAGGTCGCGCGGCGCGCTCTCGCGGAGATGCCCACGCAGGTCGGCTCTTGGCGTCAGACCGGCCTTGACCAGCGTTTCGACGCGGAGACGGAAAGCGTCCTGCGCGCGGACGATTATCTCGCGCGCACCTACACCGGGCCGGAGGGGCGCTCGGCCTCCTTCTACGTCGGCTACTACGCGACGCAGCGCACGGGCGCGACCTATCACAGCCCGCTCAACTGCCTGCCCGGCTCGGGCTGGGAGATGAACGAGGGCGCGCCGGTCACGATTCAGCCCGCCGACGGCTCGCCCGCCTTCGAGGCCAACCGCTACATCGTCGAGAACGGAGACAACAGGCAGTTGCTCGTCTACTGGTATCAGGGGCGCGGGCGCAAGGTGTCGAGCGAATACTGGGGCAAAATCTACACGGTGGTTGATAGCATACGCCTGCGCCGCTCCGACGGCGCGATGGTGCGCGTCATGATGCCACTCGGCCGCGACGAGCAGGCGACTTTGAAGGCCGCTACAGACCTCGCCGCGCAAATCGCCCCGGTGCTCCCGGAGTTCGTCCCCGACTGAGAGCTTTTCGGGGCTTGCGTGAAGAATCGCGCTCTCGTCGGGCGTGGATGAAGTTTTCATACTTTTGTTGGAACGGGCGGGCGATTAATCGTTTCCTAAGACTGTTTTCGCCCGAACCGAAAAAGGCACGAAAGGTCTTTTGACAACCTTCGCGGACGCCCGTTTAGCGCCGCGAACAATTCGCTCGGGGCGTACGGCCCGGTCCGGCGGCATTGCCCGTCGCCGGATTCCCGGCCTGACGTTTCGAGTTTTCAAACGAGCGCGGGTTGCTTCCCACGCGAAAGCCGATTGCCCCGGCTTGCGCGGAAAAAGAGGACAGCCCGCGCCATGGAGTTCCCGCAAAAATGAATCAACAAGAGTGCACCCGCCGAACCTTCGTCTTAGCCCGTTTCATCATCATCCTGGTCGCGGCGCTCGGCCTCATAGGCTGCAAGAGCGCCGAGACTTCCAAGGCCGAGCACGTCCAGCGCGGCGAGGCTTTCCTCAAAGAGAGGAAGTTCCAGGAAGCCACAATCGAGTTTCGCAACGCCATACAGATTGACGACCGCCTGGCCTCGGCCCACTGGGGGCTGGCGCAGGCTTACGAGGGCTTACAGCGCTTCGCCGAGATGATTGACGAGCTGAAGCGCGCGATTGACCTCGACGGAAATAACCTCGACGCGCGCGTCAAGCTCGGCACTTATTACGTCGGGGCCAACGCCATACGCAAGAGTGACGAGTTGGTGGCCGAGGCCGAACGGCTCGTCAAGGAGGTGCTTCAGAAGGACCCGAACCACGTCCCCGGCCACGTCCTCCTGGCCGACGTGCTCTTTGCGCAGGACAAGCGCCAGGAGGCGTTGGCCGAGCTGAACCGCGCCATCGAGTTGGACCCGAAGCGTGTTGAGAGCGTCATCGCGCTCGCCAAGTATTACATCCGCACGGGCGACATCCCGAAGGCCGAAGAAGTCTTCCGCCGGGCCATCTCCGTCAACGAAAATTACGCGCTCGGCCACAGCGAGTACGCGAAGTTCCTCGTCCAGGCCGGCCGCATTGACCAGGCCGAAGCGGAGTTTCGCCGCGCCGTCGAGGTCGAGCCGCAGAACCGCGACGCGCGCTTCGTCATCGCCAGCTTCTATCTCGTCAACAAGCGGCTGGACAAGGCCGAGGAGGCTTACAAGGCGCTGGCCGAACTGGACAAGGAGAAGCCCGAGGGCCGCTACATCCTCGCCGACTTCTACTCGTCGGTCGGCCGCTACGACGAGGCCATCAGCATCTACCAGGAGATCGTCGGCAAGAGCCCGGACTACACGCGGGGCCGCTACCGCATGGCGGAGATCATGCTTCAGCGCGGCGACTCACGCGGGTCGTCAGATCAGATCGAGCAGGTCTTGCGGGCCAACCCGCGCGACATGCAGGCTCTTCTGCTCCGCTCGCGCATACACTTGCAGAGCGGCGACCCCGAAGGCGCGAAGAAGGCCATCGAAGACTTAAAGGAAGTCTTGAAGCAGGAGCCGAATTCCCGCTCCGGGCTCTACTTCATGGCCGACGCTAATTTCCGCGCCAACCGCGTCGAGCAGGCGCGCGCCTTCGCCTCCGACCTGGTGAAGTATTACCCGGACTACCTGCCGGCCAAGCTGATGCAGGTGCAGATTAACCTGGCGACGAAGGACCCTGTCGCGGCCGTGGTCGTCGCCAACGAGTTGCTGGACAAGCTCTCGAAAGAGGGGCCGAGCCCAGACCTCTCGCCGCAGATGCTCTCGGAGCTACGGCAGAAGACTTTGACGGCGCGCGGCGTGGCCCAATTGCAACTTGGCAAGACCAAACAGGCGCGTGAAGACCTGACGGCCGCGCGCGACATCGCGCCCAACTCGCCTTCCTCTTACACCAACCTCGCGCTCGTCGCGCTCTTCGAGAAGAACATGGACGAGGCGACGGCGCTTTACGAGCGCGCGCTCGCGATTGACAACGCGAACTTCGATGCGCTAAATGGTCTCATCAACAACGTCTATTCGAGGCAGCAGCGATTAGACCAGGCGCACGCGCGCGTTGACCAGGCGCTCACGGCCCAGCCCAACAGCCCGGCACTGCATTACCTGAAGGCGCACATCTACGGCTTCGAGCAGAACGCGCAGGGGGCGGAGGGCGAGCTACGGCGCGCGCTCGAACTTGACCCGAATTACCTGGCGGCCTATTTCGACCTCGCGGCCCTCTTCGTCAACACGAAGCAGCAGGACCGCGCCATCGCCGAGTATCGCCAGATTATCGCGCGCCGCCCCGACGACGCCGCGACCTACACGCTCATCGGGATGCTCGAAGACAGCCGCAACAACACGGACGCGGCGATAGAGAATTACCGCAAGGCGCTGGAGCTTGACCCGAACTCGGCGCTTGCGGCGAACAACCTGGCCTGGTCCTACGCGGTGCACGGCAAGGGGAATTTGGACGAGGCGGTCGCGCTCGCGCAGGGCATCGTCCAGAGATACCCGGAAGTGCCCGGCTTCGCCGACACGCTCGGCTGGGTCTATTACAAGAAGGGGTTGCACGGCCCGGCGGTCGAGCAGTTGCAGAAGGTCGTCCAGAAGGCCGGCGAGAGCGCGAACTACCGCTTCCACCTCGGCATGGCGCTCGCGGGCAAAGGCGACAAGGCAGCCGCGCGGCGCGAACTGGAACAGGCCCTGCGCCTGGGCGAGAAGCAGCCGGGCTTCACCGACGCAGAGGAAGCGCGCCGCACGCTGGCGACGCTTTAGGCCATCACGAGAGGCTTTAACTCCCGGCGGCCGAGAGCGCCGCGGTGACTCGGCGTGCCGCCGGGATTTTTCAAGCAGGGTTGTTACCGCGAGTCTTTGAAAGAGTTTCGCCCTAACCGTCACGCGACGCGAGAGCGTGGCTTCGCCATTGCCCGGCGGGCCGCGCGCATGAAAAGCGCGTGAAGTGGTTTTCAGTAGAGACAAGGAGTGCCGAACATGAGTGTCCAGTTCCGCCAGAGAACCCTCGGCGAGTACGCGCGCATCGTCTGGAGGCGTAAGTGGCTGATCGTGCTGCCCACCATCGCCATCGCGTCCGCCATCACCTGGGTCGTGATGCGCCTGCCGGATGTCTACGAGTCCTCCACGCTGATCGTCGTCAAGCCTTCGACCATCCCGACGACCGTCGTTCCCGCCATGTCCGAAGACATGCTGACGCGCCAGTTGACCAGCATCAGCCAGGTCGTGACCTCACGCAGCTCGCTCCAACCGCTCGTCGAAAAGTACCGCCTCTACGAATCGGAGCGAGCGAGCGGCGAGGCGATGGAGGCGGTCATTGACCGCATGCGCAAGGACATCAAGGTCGAGCTGAACACGACGCGCAACGACATCACCAACGGCTTCAACATCACCTACCGCGGCCACAACCCGCGCACCACGCAGATCGTCACGGCCGACCTGGCGGGCAAGTACATCAGCGCGCAGGCTGACGCCGGGTCCAATGCGAACAAGCTGACCAAGATATTTTTCGAGGAGCAGATCGCCCGCGTCAAAGGGGAGCTGGACGCCATCGCCCAGAAGCGACTGGACTTTTTGCATGCCAACCTCTCGACCTTGCCGTCACTCGGCGAGCCGATAGGCCGCCAGTTGTCCGGCCTCTACGAGCAGCAGAAGTCGCTCATCGCGGACATCGGGCGGCTGCGCGACCGCCAGAGCGCGCTCAACCAGCAGCTCGGCGACTTGCAGAAGCAGCGGCAGGACGCCATCGAGACCATCATCGCGGACGGCAACGACCCGAAGCGTTCGCCCGAGTACCTTAAGCTCTCCGACCGCGAAGCCGCCCTCGTCGCGGAGTACAACCAGATGAAGCCTGGGCTCACGGATAAGAATCCCGACCTCATCAAGAAGAAGCAGGAGATCGCGGCCGTACAGGAGCAGATGCAGAAGGCCATCGAAGAGGGCAAGGAGCGGGCCGAGGAGAAGAAGAAGCGGTACGAGGCCCAGGTTGACCCGCAGTACAACAGCACGAAGCGCGACCTTGATTTCATCGAGAGCGAGATCGGGCGGCAGCAGAAGGCGCTCAACGACACGAACAGTCAGCTCGGCGAGCTTCAGGGTCGCATCAACGCCATCCCGGGCGTCCAGGTCGGGCTCGAAGCGCTCGACCGCGAGTATAAGACGAAGCAGGAGAGCTACGACGCGCTGCTCGCGCAGCAGCAGAAGGCCACCACGATTTCGGACATCACGTCGAGCCAGCAGGGCGAGTCCATCGCGGTGGTTGACGCTGCTAACCTGCCGGAGCGCCCCGTCGCCCCGAAGCGCCCGATGCTCATCATCATGGGGCTCATGCTCGGCCTCTTCGCAGGCTTAGGGCTCGCGGCCGTCTTCGAAGTCCCGCGCCTGTTGACGATTCAGACGACCAACGATGCGGAGCACTACACGGGGCTGCCTGTCCTGGTCACCGTGCCAGAACTTTTGACGCCGCAGGAGGCGCGCCGCCGCGGCTCCCGCCGCCTGCTGCTCCTCGCCGCCGGCATCGTCGTCGCCCTCGTCAGCATCCCGGCGCTCGCCTACGCCCTCAAGCTGACGCGCATCTTTGATAGACTGGTTTCATAAAACAGAATTCAGGAGTCAGAATCCAGGAGCCAGAATGAATAAGGCTGAAACCGCCTCAACAGATTTTCTTTTCTTCTGACTCCTGAATTCTGAATTCTGGATTCTGCTTTTCGGAGATTCTTCGTGTACAGAGAATTCTATGGCCTGAAAGAGTTGCCCTTCGCGCTGACGCCGGACCCGCGCTTCATCTACTTCACCCCGTCGCATACGGAGGTGATGGCGAACCTGCACTACGGGATTGAGAGCGGTAAGGGGCTGGTCGTCGTCACGGGCGAGGTCGGCACAGGGAAAACGACCATCCTGCGCTGGATGATGCAGCGTCTCGACAGGACCGTGCTCGTCGCCTACGTCTTCAACCCGCGCCTGACCGTGCCGGAGTTTTACCAGCACATCACCACACTCTTCGACGTGAAGGATTGGGAGACGAAGAGCGAGCTTTTAATCGCGCTCGGAAAAACTTTGGAGTCGCGCCACGGGCGGGGTCTGCGCACCGTGCTCATCATTGACGAGGCGCAGGGGCTCTCGCCCTACGTCCTGGAAGAGATTCGCTTGCTCTCGAACTTCGAGTCGGACACGGCCAAGCAACTCCAGATCATCCTGACGGGCCAGCCCGAACTCCGTGACGTGCTCAACAACCCGGACCTTCGGCAGTTGAAACAGCGCGTCGCGCTGCGCTGCGAGATAAAGCCTTTGCCGAACGTGGAGGAGACGGAGCGTTACATCGCCTCGCGTCTTCTGGTCGCGGGCGCGGAGCGCACTGACATCTTCAGCCCCGGCGCGATTGACTACATCTTCCGCTGCTCGGAAGGCATCCCGCGCCAGATTAATAACCTCTGCGACAACTCGCTTTTGACGGGCTTCAGCGCGGGCGAGGAAGTCATCGGACGCGCGATTATCGAAGAGGTCGCGGACCAGTTCGACATGCTGCCGCGCACGGATCGCGGCCGGCAGATGGGCGAGGAGCGCGAGGCTCCCGCCCGGATTTTCACGGCCGCGGGCCGCGCGGAGTTGTGGGCCGCAGGCACCGGCGGCGGTCATTCACAGGGGGAGGGGGCGTCGCCTTTAGCAATGAGAGAAGCGCGAGAGGGACGCGAGGGCCGTCAGGGGCGCGATGAGCGCGATGCCCACGGCTCGCCCGAAGTTGACGAGGTCGGCGCGGCGTTTCGTCGCTCGGGCCTGATGGGAGAAAGATAATGGGTAGAGTTTACGACGCACTCAAGCGTGCGAGCGACGCCAAGTCTGGCGGCGCAAGCAAAAAGAAGAATGAGAACGAGAAGCGCCACAACGGGGCGGGCGCGCGCCAGAAAATTTCGGCCGTCCCCCCCGCGCAAGCTGAGGCGAACGGCGACGAGCACCCTTGGGAAAGCTCGCCGCTCTTCACCCGCGCGGCGCACGATTCAGCGTCCACTGCGCACACCGAGGAACGCGCCGGGTCGGCACTCTCCGGCGTTACGGCTTCGCGTGCTGCTGGGGCAACTTTGGACGCTGCCGGGGCGACGCACGCCGCGGAGTTCATGTCTCTGGACATCTCCGCGGCGCGCGTCGAACCTCATCTCATCGCCGTCACCCAACCCCGCTCGGCCTACTGCGAGCAGTTTCGTAGTTTACGCACGCGCATTCTACAGGCCGGCGAGCGCAAGAAGATGCAGGCGTTCGTCGTCACGAGCGCGGGCGTGGCCGAAGGAAAGACCTTGACGGCGCTCAACCTCTCCTGGCTCCTGGCACAGACGGACGGCATCCGCGCCCTCGTCATTGACAGCGACCTGCGCCAGCCCTGCGCCGCGGAGTATCTGGGCGTTGACGCCCCCATCGGGCTCTCCGAAGTGCTGTCCGGCGACGCGACCCTCGAAGAGGCCATCATACGGCTTGAGCCCGCGGGCCTTCACCTGCTGCCGGGCGGCGAGGCGCGCGACGACGTGGCCGAACTTCTCTCCGGCCCACGCTTCGGACAAATCCTAGCCACTTTGCGCCGCATGTTCGACTACATCATCATTGACGCGCCGCCCCTGGGCATCTTCACGGACGCGACCGTCCTGATTAACCGTGCGGACGGGGCGCTCCTGGTCGTGCGCTCGGGCAAGACGCGCTACGCGGCGCTCGACCGCATCGTCGAACAACTCCCGCGCGAGCGTCTGCTCGGCGTCGTCCTCAACCGCACGGACGAGCAGTTGGACGAGAGTTCTTATTATTACCAGCGCCGCTATTACAGGCGCGACGACAAGACGCCCGCGCCGCCGAAGGCGCAGGCCGCCATGAAGGAGGAAGGCGACCCCGTAGCCGCGACTTAAGGTGAAGACGCGCCGTCACAACGCACGCACCGCGCTTCTGCTCCTGACCGAAGCTTTCCTGCTCTTCGGCGGGCTGATAGTCGCCGTCTACCTGCGTTTCAGCACGGCCGACGCCGAGTACGAATTGATCGAGCGCTACGGCTTTCAGAAAGCCGCGCTCGTCGCCTTCGTCTGCCTCGGCGCGTTCTACCTCTACGACCTTTACGACTTCGTCATCATGCACGACCGGCGCGAGCTGGTCTTGCGCATGGTGCAGGCGCTCGGCCTCGCCTGGGTCGCGCTGGCGCTCTGCTTCTACCTCTTCCCGTGGCTGATGCTCGGGCGCGGCGTCAGTCTCATCGCGCTCCCGCTCGCGCTCTGCGTGATGGTCACGTGGCGGCTCGCGATTCACTGGCTCCTCGGCCACCCGCAGTTCGGCGAGCGCATTCTGATAGTCGGCTCCGGGCCGCTCGCCGTGGAACTGGCGCGCGAAGCTTTGGAGAGGCCCGACGCGGGCTTCCGCATCGTCGGCTTCACGGACAACGACCCTGAGCTTCTGGGCAAGAGTCTGATTAACCCGCGCGTCATCGGCTTGAGTTCCGAGCTTGAGCAGATCGTCCCGCGCGAGAACGTGGACCGCATCGTCGTGGCGATGGGCGAGCGGCGCGGGCAGTTTCCGACCGACCAGCTTTTGCACCTGAGCCTTTCGGGCAACGTCTCCATCGAAGAGGGCGCGTCGTTTTACGAGCGGCTGACGGGGCGCGTCCACCTGGACATGATGCGCCCCTCGTGGCTCATCTTTTCGGGGCGGGGCAGTCAGGCCCGCCTGAACGCGGCGGCGCGCGTCCTGATGCACCGCGCGGTCGCGCTCGTCGGCGCAATTCTTTCGCTCCCCGTCGTCATCCTGACGGCGATTCTCATCAAGCTCGACTCGCGCGGCCCCGTGCTCTACAAACAGGAGCGCGTCGGGAAAAACGGCCGCCCCTTTATGGTGATGAAGTTTCGCTCGATGCGCACGGACGCGGAGAAGGACGGCCCCGTCTGGGCGCTCAAGGAGGACGACCGCGTGACGCGCGTCGGGCGCGTCATACGCAAGATTCGCGTGGACGAGATACCGCAGTTCTGGAACATCCTCAAGGGCGAGATGAACTTCGTCGGCCCGCGCCCCGAGCGCCCGCACTTCGTCTCGCAACTCGCGGAGGAGATTCCCTACTACGAGCAGCGCCACCTGATCGCGCCGGGCCTCACCGGCTGGGCGCAGATCAAGTACCCGTACGGCTCCTCGATTGAGGACGCGCGGCAGAAGCTGCAATACGACCTTTACTACATCAAGAACCAGAGCCTCGCGCTCGACGCGGCCATCCTGTTCGAGACCGTCAAGACCATCTTGTTCGGCCGCGGCGCGCGCTGATTTCTCGCAATCGTTTTCGGAGGTTTGAAGAAATGAAGATGACGGCAACGCTCAAACGCACCACACTCGCCCTCGCGCTCTCCCTGACATTCGTCGCCACGGCTTTCGCGCAAGACGAACAACCGCAGCCTGAAGAGCAGAAGCAGGAAGAGCAGCAGGCGACGCCGCAGGAAGAGAAAGAGCCGAAGAAGCGCGACGGCATCCTGGGCGCAGTCTTCGGTCAGGACGCGAAGACGAACAACGGCGAGCAGGAAGCAGAGACGCCGACGCAGTCTTCCGTCGCGCCGAGGGGCGCTGACCGGCTTGAGGCGGACGACGTGCCGTCGCTGCCCGAGGACGTTCCGGCCGAAGTGCAGGCCGGCCGCCGCGGCCAGCTCTCCGAAGAGGAGGCGGCCGTGCTGCCTTACTACAACAATTTTCTGACGACCTACAGGATCGGCCCGGAAGATGTCATCTCCGTCTCGATCTTCGGCCAGGAGCGTTACTCCAAAATTGGAATCACGGTTCCGCCACACGGGAGAATCAGCTACCCGCTTATTCCCGAAGGCATCGTTGTCGCCGGGAAGACGACCGAGCAGGTGCAGGAGGAGATCAGGAAGCGGCTCGACGAGTACATCATCGAGCCGCAGGTGACGGTCTCGCTCGACAAGGCAGTCTCGGCCATCTACTCGGTGGTCGGCGACGTGGCGCAGCCCGGCGTGCGGACGATGACGCGCCGCTACAGCATCACGGAGGCGCTGGCGATGGCGGGCGGCGTCCTCGACACGGGTGACAAGTCGAAAGTCGTCATCCTGCGCCAGCAGGCCGACGGCATGGTCAAACCGATTTTCGTCAACGTCAAAGACATAGAGCGGGGCCGGGCCAGAGAGATGGCCTTCCTCGTTCCCGGCGATCAAGTCCTCGTCCCCGGCAACCGCCTGAAGACCTTGAAGCGCGTCATGGACCTGATCCCGGTCCTCAGCTTCGCGCGCGTCTTCACCGGAGGATGGTAAGGAAAAGCGTCGATGAGTCGATGAGTCGATGAGTCGATGAATCGAAGAACGGTTTTTTCTATTCACGATTCATCGATTCATCGACTCATCGACTTTTCACTCAGGAGATTCCCCCATGAGTAGAAAACCTGTGCCGCCCGCGACGCCGCTGGCGCGGTTCATTACGGATCGCTTGCGCCAGTTGGGCCTCAAGCAAGTGGACTTCTGCCGGCAGACGGGCTTCGACCAGGGGCTGCTCTCGAAGCTGCAATCCTCCGTCATCACGACCGTCAATTTGGAGAGCGCACTTCGCCTGGCCGATGGCCTCAAGGTCCCGCCCGGCGACATCCTCTCGCTGCTCGGCAAGGACGACTCCGAACGCCTCCTGAAAAAGCTCTACGGCAACAACGTCTGCGCCGAGTGCGCCAAAGAGACAATCGCGCCCGAACCCGTCCAGGCCATCACCGTCGCCGCGCGTCAGGCTTTCACGATGGGCCGCGACATGACGCCCGTGCTCGTCATGCTCAGACACCTAGCGACCGCGCGCCGCCCCTCGACGGACGCCGTGGCGACGACGGAACGCGCCGCGCGCGGCGGACACTCATGAAAAAACTAGGCAGCAGGCAGTGGGCAGTGGGCAGTCATCGGCGCAATACGCGCCGACGCCGTTTGCCGCACGCTGTTTTCTGCTTTCTGCTCTTACTGCCCACTGCCCACTGCCTGCTGCCCACTGCTCTTGCGGCTGGCGCGTGGACGCGGCAGCGTTCGGGGTCGCTCGCGTGGCTGCACGCCGTCTTTTTTCTGGACGAGCGGCGCGGCTGGGCCGTCGGCGGCAGCGGCGTCCTGCTCGCGACCGAGGACGGCGGCGCGACCTGGCGTGCGAGAGCGCGCCCGACGGAAGACGCGCTGCACGACGTTTACTTCACGGACGAGCAGAACGGCTGGCTGGTCTGCGAGCGCAGCATCTACGAACTCAAAGAGCTGGACGAGAAGCGCACTTACCTGCTGCGCACGACGGACGGCGGCGCATCATGGGACCGCATCGACGTGCTCGGCAAGGACGAGGACACGCGGCTGGTCCGCGCGCTCTTCACGCACGGCGGGCGCGGCTGGGCCTTCGGCGAGGCGGGCGCGCTCTACACGACGCGCGACGGAGGCTCGACCTGGGAGCGCCAGCGCGTGCCGACGCGACACCTGCTGCTCGGCGGCCTCTTCCTTGACGGCCAACAGGGCTGGCTCGTCGGCGCGGGCTCGACGGTTTTAAAGACTTCGGACGGCGGCGAGACGTGGAACACAGGGATGGTGCTCGTCCCTGTCTCACCGACGGGGATCACAAACGAGGTGCGGCGCGTCCGCTTCACCGCCACTTCTTTCGTTGACAGCAGCCGCGGCTGGGCCGTCGGCGCGGAAGGCCAGGTCTTCGTGACGCGCGACAGCGGGCGGACGTGGACGCCGCAAGTGTCGAACACGAACGCGGACCTCTTCGACGTAAAATTTTTTGACCGGCTCGAAGGCTGGGCCGCGGGCGCTAGCGGCACGCTGCTGCACACGATTGACGGAGGCTTACGCTGGGCGGTCGTACCGAGCGGCACGACCCACGCGCTCGAACGCCTCTGCTTCGCGGGGCGCACGCGCGGCTGGGCCGTCGGCTTCGGCGGCACAATCCTCAGCTACGCGCCGCCGTCAGGGTCTGTGCAACGGCCGGGACTGAAAAAGCCGTGAATCGAAAACTCGTAAATCGTAAATCGTAAATCGTCAATGGACGAACGCTTTTTCGATTTACGATTCACGATTTACGATTTACGAATTGTTGGAGGTAGGGATGCGAGTTGAGAAAGCCATGTTGAAGCGTCGCGGGGTTGAGCCGAGGCGGGCGACGAGTTTTGTGTTGAGCGCGAGTTTCATGCTCGTCTTCTGCCTCTTCGCGGCGACGGCGACGGCTCAGACTGTTCCGACGGAGAAGAGTTCGGCGGGCGCGGCCAACGCGATGACGGCCGCGTCCACTTCTTCTGAGGCGGGCGGGACGGCCGACGAGACGAAGGCGGCCGAAGCGAAGCCGCGCGCTTCGGTCGAGAAGGGCGGCGACCGGCTAGGCACGCTGCGCGCGCAGATCGCGGAGGCGAAGACGAACGCCGAGCGGTGGCGGCTACAGCGCACGCTCGTTGACTACCTGGTCGCGCTCGGCAAGAAGCGCGAGGCCGTGGACGAGTTGCGCGCGATGGCGCGCACAGAGAAATTGGACCCCGTCTACTTCTACAACACCGGCAACGCGCTGGCGCGGCTCGGCGCGACCGAAGACGCGATTGGAGCCTACCGCAAGGCCATAGAGCAGCGCCACGGCAACTACTCGCACGCGCTGAATAACCTGGGCGTCCTGCTCCTGAGGCAGGGCGAGTGGGACAAGGCGCAGGAGGCGCTTTCGAACGCGCTGAAGCTGGAAAATTCCCGCTACGGCGAGGCGAGCTTCAACCTGGGCCGCGTCTACGCGGCGCGCGGCGAGGCTGACCAGGCGATTAAGGAGTGGAACCGCACGCTCACCATCGCGCCGGACCACGCGGACGCGGCCGTCGCGCTCGCGCGCGCCTACGCCGAAGACGGTAGCCCCGAGCGCGGCGTCACCGTCCTCGAACGCTTCACCACGCGCAACGGCGCGAGCGACGAATTGGCACAGGTCCGCCGCGAACTCCTCTCCGACGAATCGTCGGGTGAAGGTGAAGCCGAGGCGTCCTCGGCGGAAGCGTCGCGCCCCGCCTCCGCCGGGCACGAAGCGGGCGAGACGCCGAAGCCGAAGGCGACGAGTACGAAGGCCGGCGCGGCGTTGCGCACGCTGTCGGTTGACCGCGAGACGTATGACCTGTTGCAGAGTGCGCGCGCGGCGCGCGAGGGAGGGAAAAACGAGGAGGCCGTCAAGCTCTACCGTCGCGTGCTCATGCGCAGCGGCGGCTTCTTCCCGCCCGCGAACCTCGAACTCGCTTTCGCCCTGAACGCGCTCAAGCGTTACGACGAGTCGGCTGCGTCGCTCGTGCAGGTGGCGGAGCGCGAGGGCGAGCGTTACCCGATAGCCTTCTACCACCTCGGCCGGCAGTACGAGCAGTTGCGGCAGTTCGACCTCGCGGCCAAAGCCTACGAGCGCGCGGCCGCGGCTTACGGCGACACGAACACGCAATTCCTCCTGGACCTCAGCCGCGCACGCGACCTGGAGGGAAACCATGAGGCCGCGCTCGCCGCGATGGAGGCGTTCGTCCGCATCACACGCAGCCAGGGCCGCCTCCCCGACTGGTCGCAGGCCCGCCTCGCGGAGCTAAGGGAAAAAGCCGGGCAAAAGTAAAAAGGTAAAAGGGAAGACCCTGAAAGGGTCTAACATGATAGCCGGGGGCAAGTGAGTGCGCGAGCACGAGCGCCGCCCCCGGAATAGATGGCAAAAAGAATCCGACCCTGAAGGGGTCGCACATTCAACGTTGAAGGTGCGACCCCTTCAGGGTCGAACTATTTTCCCGAATCGTTCCGGGGGCGGACGCGCTCACGCGCTTGCCCCCGGCTATTATGTTAGACCCCTGCGGGGGCTGGGCTGGGCGGCGCAAACTCGCGTTTGCTTGCCCCCGGCTATCATGTGTGACTCCTTTGGGGGCTTTAATTTTCCTGCGCCTCTTCCGTCTCTTCCTTCGCCGCCTCCGCTTTTCTTTCGGGGCGCATGTGCGGGAAGAGAATCACGTCGCGGATGGAGTGCTTGTTGGTGAGCAGCATGACGAGGCGGTCAACGCCGATGCCTATGCCGGCGGCCGGCGGCATCCCGTAAGAGAGTGCGCGGATGTAGTCTTCATCCAAGACCATCGCCTCCTCGTCGCCGCGCTCGCGCTGCGCGGCCTGCTCCATGAAGCGCTGGTACTGCTCCACAGGGTCATTCAACTCCGAGAAGCCGTTGGCACACTCCATCCCCGCTATGAAAAGCTCGAAGCGCTCGGCGACCGCCTGGTTCTCCGGCGAAGCCTTCGAGAGCGGCGAAACGGGCTTCGGGAAATCCGTGATGAAAGTCGGCTCAATCAAGCCCGGCTCGACCAGTTCCTCGAAGACCTCCATCAAGTCGAGCGCCGTCTTCGTCTCCAAATCTTCCACAGAGTCTATCGCGCGCTCCGCCTCTTCTTCGGCGCGGCCCCACATCTCCTGCATCTCTTCGGAGGCGTCCTCAAAGCCGGACTCTTCTTCCGCCGAACCGGGCTCGCCCTCGGCCGCACGGAGCCCGCGCACGAAGCCCGCGAGCGTGTGTACGTTGAAGGGTTCGTCCAGCCAGTCCTCGTCAATCTCAAGGTCCAGCGCCCCCGAGTATGCTGACCCCTTCCACGTCCGCGCAATTGCCTGCTTGATGGTCAGGCGCTCGAAGTGGCGGAACGTTATGGGCATCCCGTCGTAGACGCTGTGGACGTTTCCGGTCGCCTTGAGCGCGACCGTCTCCAGCAACTCCTCGCAGAAGTCCATCATCCCGTTCACGTCCATGTAGGCGCAGTAGAACTCCAGCATCGTGAACTCGGGGTTGTGTACGCGGTCTATCCCTTCGTTGCGGAAGTTGCGGTTAATCTCGTAGACCTTCTCGAAGCCGCCGACGACCAATCTCTTCAGGTAGAGTTCGGGCGCGATGCGCGCGTAGAGGTCTATGCCGAGCGCGTTGTGGTGCGTCTTGAAGGGGCGCGCGGCCGCGCCCGTGGCCTTCGGCGTGAGCATAGGGGTTTCGACTTCGATGTAGCCGTGGTCGTCCAGGAACCGGCGCATCTCGCGCACTATCGCGGAGCGTCGCTCGAAGACTTCGCGCGTGGTCAACTCCCCCGGCTCGTGCTCGACTTTCAGACTCCCCGCGATTAAATCCGCGTAGCGCTGGCGCTGCCGAATCTCCGGGTCCGCGATGCCGTGCATCTTGTCCGGCATCGGCAACATCGCCTTGGAGAGAAACTGCAACTCGCGCACGTGTACGGACAACTCGCCCGTCTTTGGTGATGAAGAGATAGCCTTCGACGCCCACGAAGTCGCCGTGGTCTAGCAGGTTGAACAACTCCCAGCCTTCTTCGACGAGCGCGCCGTCGTCGTTGTGAACGCCCTTCACGTCCGCCTTCTTGACGTAAATCTGCAAGCGCGAGACGCCATCCGAAAGATGCACGAAGGCGGCCTTGCCCATGACGCGCGGCGGGCTGCTGATGCGGCCGCTGATGCGGACTTCCGTCTTGTTCAGCTCCGCGTTGGCGCGCTCGATCTCCTCCGCGGACGGGCGCTCGTCTTCCATGACCTGCGGCTCGTGCTTTTTGAAACTCGCGACGACGGCCGTGATCGTGTCCTCGTCTCCCGTCACGTGGCTGCGCTCGAACTTGTTCGGATACGGGTTGCCGACCAGCCGGTGCAACTTCTCAAGGTGCTCGCGTCGCGCCTGTGTCTGGTCGTTCTCTTCGATGAAAGGGATGTCCATAAAAACATCGTAAATCGAAAACTCGTAAATCGTAAATCGTAAATCGTGAATCGAGACACCCCGTTCTCCGATTTACGATTCACGATTTACGATTTACGATTTACGATTCACGATTTACGAGGCGGGCGTGGTAGCATGGCGCTTCTAAAAAATGAGTGGGAAAGTGGTTTCGATTGATGAGCTACGCGAAGAGCGCGAGCGGCTGCGCGCGGAGGGTAAGAAGCTGGTCTTTACCAACGGCTGCTTCGACCTCCTGCACGTCGGCCACGTGCGCTATCTGGCACAGGCGCGCGCACTCGGCGACGCGCTCGTCGTCGCCGTCAACAGCGACCGCTCCGTGCGCGAATTGAAGGGCGCGGGCCGCCCCGTGATGAACGAAGAGGAGCGCGCCGAACTGCTCGCGGCATTGAGCGGTGTGGATTACGTCACGGTCTTCGACGACACGAGCCCGCGCCGGCTGATCGGTGAAGTCCTGCCCGACATCCTCGTCAAAGGCGGCGACTACCAACTGGACGAAATCCACGGGCGCGAAGAGGTCGAACGGGCCGGCGGCCGCGTCCTCTCGCTCCCCTTCATCGAAGGCGCTTCGACGAGTTCGATTATCGAGAGAGTAAAAAAAGTAATAAGTGATAAGTAATCAGTAAAAACCTTCTTTCTTTTACTCATCACTTATCACTTATCACTTATCACTGCATTTTTATGATTCGCACGGTTACATCTGCGGGCGCGTTGCAGGGCGTGTTGAGGCGCGTGACGGAGGGCGAGGAGTTTGCGCGGCTCGCGGCGTTGGTGCGCGGCGGGGCGCGTGTGATCTCCGTCAGCGGGCTGGCGGCGGGGCCGCAGGCGCGTGCGCTGGCGCTGGCCGCGTTGCAGCGCGAGGTCGGGCGGCGTTTCGCCGTTGTCGTGGAGGCCAACCGCGATCTGGAAGCGTGGGAGCGCGACATGCGCTTCTGGTACTGCGCGCTTCGCGGCGCGAGCGAATGCGACGAGACGGTGCTGACGCTGCCCTCGTCCGAGTCGGACCCGTACGCGGGCGCGTCGCCGCACGCGGAGACGCTAGAGCAGCGCGCGCTGACTCTGTGGCGATTGGCACACCGCGAGCAGGATTTTGTGATGCTGACGGCGCGTGCGCTCGCGCGCCGCACGCCGCCGCCCGAAGTGGTCGCGCGCGCGGGGGCGCGTCTCAAACGCGACGAGGACCACGCGCCGGAAGAGTTGGTCGAGAAGCTGGTCGCGTCCGGCTACGTGCGCGAAGACCCTGTGGGCGCGGTCGGAGAGTTTTCGATGCGCGGCGGGATTTTAGACGTGTGGTCGCCGGGAAGACAGAGGCCCGTCCGCGTGGAGTTCTTCGGCGACACGGTTGATTCGATTCGCGAGTTCGACCCCGAAACGCAACTCTCGACCGTGCAGGTCGCGGAGACGGAGATCGCGCCGATGCGCGAGCTGGCCGTGACGGCCGAAGACTTTCGCTTGTGGGCCGAGCTGGCTAATGAGCGTTGGAGCGATGAGCGGTACGCGCGCGCGTTGCGCGACCGCACGGCTTACGCCGAGGAGGGCGAGACGTTCGCGGGCTGGGAGTGGATGATCTCTCTCATACAGGAAAAGCAGTCGAGCGTCTTCGAGTATCTGGGCGACGCCGTGCTGGTGGTTGACGAACCCTCTGGCGTCGAGTCGTACCTGGGCGGCGTTTACGAGACGCTCTCGGCGCGTTACGCGGAGACGGAAGAGGCGGACGAGTTGGGCTTGCGGCCCGAAGAGTTGTATCTGACGCCCGAAGAGTTGCGCGGGAAACTGGCCCAGGCGAAGCGGCTTGAGCTGCGCACGCTGGGCCGTGCGGCGGCGGTCGTTGACGAAAGGCTCGCTCTGGACGCGGAGCAGCCGGAAATTGCTCTCGGCCGCGCGCGCGGAGCAACGAGCCCGCTCTTCCTTTTCCCGGCGGTCGAAGCTGAAGAAGAGGTCGAGTGGCGCGCGACGAGTGTGAGGCGTTATCACGGGCGGCTGCCGGAATTGGCGAATGAGTTGAAGCGCCGTGCCGAGGCGGGCGGCGCGGGCGTGCTGTTCGTCATGCACAGTTTGGGCGTGGCCGAGCGCGTGGCGGAGATTCTGGCCGAGTACAAGGTAGAGGCGCGCGTCGTCCTGAGCGACGAGAGCGTGAGCGCGCCGGAGTCTTCGCAGGCAGGCGTCGTCATGACCGTGGGCCGACTGTCGGGCGGCTTCGAGCTGCCGACTGCCGGGCTCGTCGTCCACGTCGAGCAGGATTTGTTCGACGAGGCGAGCGACACGGCGCTCAGGGCGGAAGGCAGAAAGCAGAAGGCGGAAGGCGGAAAGCGAAAATCCAAGACGGCCGCGTTCCTCTCAGACTTTCGTGATCTGAAGGTGGGCGATTACGTCGTTCACGTGGATCACGGCATCGCGCGGTTCGGCGGGTTGCAGACGTTGGAGCTTGGGCCGGACAGGCGCGGCGAGTTCATGCTGCTTTATTACGCGGACGACGCGAAGCTTTATGTGCCAGTCGAAAGGCTCGACCTCGTTCAAAGATATTCGAGCGCGGAAGGGAATCAGCCGACGCTTGACCGCCTGGGGGGCTTGGGCTGGCAGAAGACGAAGGCGAAGGCCAAGCGCGCGATGCGCGACATGGCGGACGAACTGCTCCGCCTCTACGCGGAGAGGAAACTCGTCGGCGGCTTCGCCTACGCGACCGATTCGCCCTGGCAGGGCGAGTTCGAGGAAGGCTTCGAGTACGTCCTGACGCCAGACCAGGAGACGGCGATTGAGGACGTGAAGCGCGACATGGAGGAGCCCGTGCCGATGGACCGGCTCTTGTGCGGCGACGTGGGCTACGGCAAGACGGAGGTCGCCATGCGCGCAGCCTTCAAGGCCGTGATGGAAGGGAAGCAGGTGGCCGTCTTGACGCCGACGACCGTGCTCGCCTACCAGCACTTCGAGACGTTCCGCACGCGGTTCGCGGCCTTCCCCGTGAAGGTCGAACTGCTCTCGCGCTTCCGCTCGCCGAAGGAGCAGAAGGACGTGGTCAAGCGCGTCGAGTCGGGCGAGGTTGACGTTGTAATTGGCACACACCGCGTCCTCTCCAAAGACATACGCTTCCGCGACCTCGGGCTCGTCGTCGTAGACGAGGAGCAGCGCTTCGGCGTGGCGCACAAGGAGCGGTTGAAGCAGTTAAAGAAGAGGGTTGACGTGCTCACGCTCTCGGCCACGCCGATTCCGCGCACGCTCAACATGTCTTTGATGGGCCTACGCGACATGTCTTTGATTGAGACGCCGCCGCGCGACCGCCTCGCGATTCAGACGCAGGTCGTACAGTTCTCGGAGAGCGTCATCAAGTCTGCGATAGAGTTGGAGCTGGCGCGCCGCGGGCAGGTCTTCTTCATACACAACCGGGTGGAATCCATTGAGACCATCGCGGCGCTCGTCCAGAGGCTCGTGCCGCAGGCGCGTTTGGGCGTGGCGCACGGGCAGATGAACGAGCGCGAGATGGAGCAGGTGATGCTCGATTTCGTGGACTATAAATACGACGTTCTGGTCGCGACGACCATTATCGAGAACGGGATAGACATCCCACGCGCCAATACCATCATCATAAACCGCGCCGACGCTTATGGGCTTTCGCAGCTTTACCAATTGCGCGGGCGCGTCGGGCGCTCAAACCGCCGCGCTTACGCTTACCTTCTGATTCCGTCCGAGCAGGGGCTGTCGCCGATAGCGCGTCGCCGCCTGGCAGCCATACGCGAGTTCTCCGATTTGGGCGCGGGCTTCCGCATCGCGGCTTTAGACCTGGAATTACGCGGGGCCGGAAACCTTTTAGGCGGGCAGCAGTCGGGCCACATGGACGCGCTCGGTTTTGATCTTTACACGCAGATGCTTGAACGCACGGTCGCGGAATTGCGCGGCGAGGCGGTCGAGGACGAGACGAGCGTCTCGATCAACCTGGGCGTGGACGTGGCGATTCCAGAGGACTACGTCTCGGACATGGGTCAGCGGCTCAGAACCTACAAGCGCGTCTCTTCGGCGCGCGACGAGGCGACCTTGAGGGCCATCCTGGCCGAGACGCAGGACCGCTACGGGCGGCTTCCCCCGGCGGTTGAAAGACTGTTCGATTATGCCCGCTTGCGCCGGCTGGCCGAAGAGGTCGGCGTCATCTCGATTGACCGCACGCCGACAGGCATCGCCATCAAGCTGAGCGAGAAAGCGCGCGTCGCGCCGGACAAATTGATGGAGCTGGTCGGGCGTCGTCCCGGCGCAGGCTTCACGCCGAGCGGCGTTTTGCGCGTAGACCTAGACGAAAAAGAGGCCGACAACGTCCTCGAAACCGCCCGCGGCGTGTTGCTGGAAATCAGGGCGGAAGATTAGAATGTGAAGCAATCAGTAGTCAGTAATCAGTAGTCAGCAAAAACTGATTACTGATTACTGACTACTGATTACTAATTAAGGAGTAATAAAACTGTGAAATCCAAATTATTAACGCTCGTTTGGGCGGCCGTGGGTCTAGTCACGCTCGTCTCCCTCTCAGGCCCGGCGGCCGTCGCGCAGGAGGGCGAGCCCCGTGTGATTGATTCGGTCATCGCCCAGGTCAACGGCGACGTGCTCATGCTCTCGATGCTCAAGCGCGAGATGAAAGAGGCCGTGGATGCTTTCAAGCAGCAGGGCGTGCCCGAGGCCAAGGCCATGGAGGAAGTGGGCAAGCGCCAGCCCGAGTTGATCGCCAGCCTGATTAACGAATTGCTGCTCGTCCAGAAGGGCAAGGAACTGAACCTCACCGAAGAGGTCGAGACGGAAGTCAACCGCGAGATGGCGCGCGTGATGAAGGATCAGGGTTTTAAATCCGTCGCGGAGATGGAGGAGGCCATGCGCCGCGAAGGGCTGGACCCCGCCTCGATTCGCAGCACGATACGCACGCAGTACATGAAGAACGCCGTCCTGAGCCGCGAAGTTGACATGAAGATCTATTTCCGCCCGGGCATGGACGAGTTGAAGAAGTACTACGACCAGAACCGCGACAAATTCCGCAAGCCCGAGACTATCACGCTCTCGGAAATCTTTCTGGGCTTCGCGGGCAAGTCGGAGCCGGACGTGCGCGCCAAGGCGGAGGAGATTCTGCGGCAGTTGAAGGCGGGCGCTGATTTCGGGACGCTCGCCGCCGCCAACTCCGAGAGGACGGACCAGCAGGGCAACCGCATTGCCGGCCAGACGAAGGGCAAAGTCGGCACGTTCGCCGTGGCCGACCTCAAGCCGGAGTTCGCCGCCTCGATCAAGAACGTGCAGGCGGGCGGCGTCACGGAGTTGGTTCGCTCGGACGAGGGCTTTCAAATCCTGCGCATAGACGAGCGCACCCCGGCCAGTGACCCCAAAGCCTTCGATGAGGAGCAGGTGCGCCAGGCCATCACCATCGAGACCCGCGAGAAAGAGCGCACGGAGTACATGAAGACCTTGCGCAAGGACGCCTACATCAGACTCGCCGAAGAGTACAAGGCGACCGTCGGCCCGCTCATCACCCCCACCACCGCCCCGGCCGCCACCTCGACCAACAGCAAGCCGGAAACGGAAGGAAACAAAAAGCCGTAAATCGTAAATCGTGAATCGTAAATCGTAAAAGAAAGACCGCGTTTTCTATTTACGATTTACGATTCACGATTTACGGCTCTTATGCGTTTAGACCTTTTTCTGAAGGCGAGCCGTTTAGTCACGCGGCGGGCGGTGGCGCAGGCGTTGTGTGAGGCGGGACAGGTTTCCGTGAACGGCGCGGCGGCCAAGTCATCCAGGGCCGTGCGGGCCGGCGACGAGATCGAGTTGCGCCGCCGCAAACAGATTCTCCTCATACGCGTCGTCGCGCTGCCCGCCACGAAACAGGTCGCACGCGCGGACGCCCACGGCCTCTACGAGATTTTGAGCGACGTGGCCGTGTCTGAAGAAATCCTCGATTGATAGGCGCTAAGGGTTGAGTCGTTACGTCCGCTGCTTCTGAAATCCAAAATCGGCAATCCGAAATCCACAATCGCCTGCGTCCGCTTTTAGACCGTTGCCTTCACGCGCGCCCGTTCGGGCTGTCTTAGAAGCGGACTTCGGCCCGAAAAATCCCCGCCAAATCCGTGTGCCGTTGCTGGCATACGAGTTGCTCCCCAGGCATTGCGCAGGCACTCTCCCAGTCGCATGCGTTTTTCCGGGGGCAATAAGAAACTTATGGGAATCCTTAGTAATTTTTTCGCCGATGATCTAGCCATAGACCTCGGGACGGTGAATACGCTCGTTTACGCGCCGAACCGGGGTGTTGTTTTGTGCGAGCCATCGGCGGTGGCAATTCACAAGTACACTAACGAAGTCTTCGCGGTCGGCGCGGACGCCTTCAAGCTTCTCGGGCGCGAGCCGCGCGATACTGAAGTCTACCGTCCGATACGCAACGGCACGATTGATAACTTCGAGGTCGCGGAGAAGATGCTCTCGGCTTTCATCAGCCGCGTGCATGGCGGCCACCAGAGGAGAAGTCATCTCGTCATAGGCGTGCCTGGCTCTTCGACGGAGCTTGAGCAGCGTTCTGTGCGCGACGCGGCGCGCACCGCGAAGGCGTCGCGCGTTGACCTGGTGGACGAGGGGCTGGCCGCGGCCCTCGGCGCGGGCCTCAAGTTCGACGACGAGCGCGCGCACTTAGTCGTGGACATCGGCGGCGGCACGACCAACGTCGCCATCATAGCCTCGTCGGCAGTCGTCTCTTCCGTCAGCATCCTCGCGGCCGGCAACGCGATGGACGCCTCCATACACGACTACATCCGGGCGAAGCATTCGCTGCTGGTCGGCGAGCGGACGAGCGAAGAGATCAAGAAGGAGTTGGGCACGGCGCGCGCGCCGGAAGAGGGCGAGAGCGCGGAGCGGCGTGTGGAGGTCATCGGCAAAGACCTGGTTGACGGCTCGGCGAAGGCAGTGGAACTCGGCGCGCATGAGGTCCGCGAGGCCATAGAGCCTGTGCTCGCCGAAATCATCGTGGGCGTGCGCCGCGTCGTGGAGGACGCCGCGCCGGACGTGACGGCGGACATCTACCGCACGGGCGTAATTCTGACCGGCGGCGGCGCGCTGATGGACGGCATGGCCGAGCGCCTTCAGAAAGAGTTGCGCCTGCACGTCGTCGCGGCCGACGAGCCGCTGACGGCCGTCGCCACGGGAGCGGGCCGCCTGCTGGCCGAGCCCGAACGGTTGCAGCGCGCCTCGATCCCTTCGCACGTTCCTGCCTGGCAGACGTCCGAAGAGCTAATCGTCAACTGGTAGAAGATTCGTAAATCGACATCTCGTAAATCGAAAACTCGTGAATCGTAAATCGTGAATCGTAAATCGGAGAACGGTCTTTCTTTTTCGATTTACGATTCACGATTTACGAGTTATCTGCGTTTCTTCCGAGGGGCGGTCTGTGATGAGTTCGCCGGTGACCTCGACGGTGTCGAATCTCTTTTGTGGCTCGCGCGCTTCGAGCATCGCGCCGGGTTGGGGGCCGGAGATGGCTTCGCGCACGGCCATCTGTTCGAGCGGCGGGAGGTTCCTGTAAGAGCGTATGAGGGCGGGCACGTCCTCTTCCGGCGCGGGCGTCGGCGTGAGCAGGACGAGGCCGAGGACGTAGAGCGCTATCGTGAAGAAGGAGATGTAGCCGGTCGCGGGCGCGAACGTCTCCGAGTCAATCGTCCCCAACGTCCCCATCTCCAGGAAGAAGCCCGCGATCTTTTTGGCCCACCCGCCGCCCGGCGCGAACAGGCTCGCCAGAAACATGTGCTTGAGGAAGAAGGCCGTGCCGAAGAGCACCGCGAGACTGCGCAGCAGCCGGCGCGCGTCAAAGTTCGAGAACTGGTTGTTCCAGAGCGTCCAGAGGAAGAAGAAGCTGAAGAGCCAGTTGAGCAATCCGCTCTCGGGCAGCACCGTGTTGAACGCCTGCGCCGAGGCGAAGTAGAGCGTCAGTAGCGTCAACGCGTGCGAGACGTTGGTCAGCGCCGGCTGGTCGCTCTTGAGCCACTCGCGAAGCTCTACCGCGTGGCCGCGCACGAAGAGTATCATCAGCATGACGGCGAGGATGAGCGTAATCAGCGACGGCGGGAAGAAGAGAAAAGCTTTAGTCTCCACGTCAATACGCAGCCCGCCCAGGAGCGCCACCGTCAGAAAGATCATCGGCAGCAGGATGTACCGCAGCAGCGCGCGGTTTCTTGAGCGGTCTTTGCTAGTCATTTGCGTGTGCGGAAAACCTTGAACGGGTTCAAGTCGCCGATGCTGCGCTCCAGGCCCTGTTCCAGTTCGGCCTTTAGCTCGGCGGCCGTGTGCATCTGCAAATTAGTGTCTTCGACCGAGAGCGTGTGGTCGGGCGAAAGCTCTATGGCGAGCTTGACGGCGTCAAGACCCTGCTGGAAGAGACTGTTGTCGTGATAGATTCGGCCCCAGCCCTCACGGTAGAAAGCGTAGGCGATATAGAATTGCGTGCGCGCGTCGCGCCGGCCTGGGTCCGCTCGCCCCCACTCGTCGCGCGCGGCGCGAAACTGCTCTCGCTGGAAGAGGTCTAACGCGGCGTTGAAGCGCGCGTGGTCAATCTCGTAAGTGCCTGTGGCGGCCTGCGCCCCGGCAGTGACTTCCTTCCAGTTGCGCGGCTCGGTGGCGTAAATCCAGATGATGAACGCGCTGAAGAGAATCGTCCACGCGATGCCGACCGATTGGATGAGCCTGTGCTGCATTGCTATAATCTCTTGGGCCTGAAGAGAAGCTAGAGGAACTTTCCGCCCCCTGTCAATGGACGGGGCACGCGCGCGAAAGTTGCGCGAAGTAGTTAACAGGTTTCTTTGCGTCTTTGCGGCTTGGCGTGAAAAAATAAAAACCACTCACGCCAAGGCGCGAAAGCGCAAAGGGGTTGAGTCAATCGGTAGCCTGAACTTTTATGGACGAGCACGTTTTAGAACAGATCAATAGTTACCGCGAGAGCGCGCAGTCGTTCGGCGATGTGGCGCTCGACGCCATGACGCGCGGCGACATCGGCCTGGCGCGGACGGCGTCGCGGCAGGCGGCGCAGTACGCGCGAATCGTGCAGCAACTGGAAAGCGGCGAGAAACAGTTTGCGCCGCGGGACGAGCCCGAAGAGGCGCGCGGGGCTGGCACAATCTCGCTCTGAGTCTTCAAAGGTCGCGGCAGTTTTCGAGGAGGCAAGTGATGACAGCGGCAATTCTTCCATTCCTTTTCATCTTGACGAGCGCTCTTGCGCCGCCGGCGGCTGTGCCTGCGGATGTCAGGCTCGACCAGGAGTTCGAGTTGCGCAACGGCCGGAGCGTACGAATCGAGGGCGAGCGCCTGACAGTTACTTTCAGTCGCGTCGCCGAAGACTCGCGCTGCCCCGAGGGCGTTCAATGCGTCTGGGCCGGCAACGCCAAGGTCATGCTCAGACTGAGCAAGGCCCGCAGACGCGCCAACACGATGAGCCTGAACACGGGACTTGACCCCAAACAGGCGGCTTACCGCGGCTACGAGGTCAGGTTGGTGAAGCTCGACCCGTATCCGAAGGAGGGCAAGTCGATCAGGAAGAGAGACTACGTGGCGACGCTGGTCGTCTCGCGCGCAGGCAGCGGCGGAGTAGACAATTTGATACGATGAATGATGAGCGATAAATGAATAGCCAATCGTTTTTCATTCATCCCGCAAAGTTCATCAGTCATCATTTACTATGACCAAGCCTTTCAAGATTCGTGACGTTGAGATTAGCCCGCCGCTCGTGCTGTCGCCGATGGCGGGCGTGACGGACATCTCTTTCCGCCGCCTGCTGAAGCGGCGCGGCGGCATCGGCCTGACCGTCTCAGAGTTCATCTCGGTCGAGGGCTTGACGCGCGACAACCCGAAATCGAAACGTCAGATGCGCTTCTTCGAGGAGGAGCGCCCGTTCGCCGTGCAGATTTTCGGCGGGCAGTCCGAGCGCATGCGCATGGCCGCCGAGATGGCCGAAGAGGTCGGCGCGGACATCCTGGACGTGAACTGCGGCTGCCCCGCGCCGAAGGTCGTCAAGCACGGCGGGGGCTCCGGCTTGTTGCGCGACCACTCGCGCCTCGAAACGATTCTCAAAGAGATCAAGAAGACGATAAAGATTCCGCTGACCATCAAGATTCGCGCAGGCTTTTACGACCACACGATCAACGCGGTCGAGACCGCCAGGCTCGCAGAAGCCTGCGGCGTCGAACACATCGCGCTCCACGGGCGGACGAAGGAGCAGGGCTACAAGGGGCGCGCCAACTGGGATTTGGTCCGAGAGATTAAGGAAGTCGTGAGTGTGCCAGTTTCAGGGAGCGGCGATGTCGTCACGGTCGAGGACGCGCTCGCGCGCTGGCGCGAGACCAATTGCGACGGAATTCTAATCGGGCGCGGCGCGATGGCGAATCCCTGGATTTTCCGGCAGGTCGAGGACGCGCTCGCGGGCCGCGAAATTTTCCAGCCGACGCTGGAGGACAAGCGCGCGGCGCTCCTCGAATACTTCGAGATGCTGCGCGACGACATGCCGGAGATACCCGCCATCGGCAAGATGAAGCAGCTCGCGGGCCAGTTCACGCGCGGCCTTCACGGCGGCGCTCTCTTCCGCACGACCATTTACCACTCGCACTCGGTCGCGGAGATTCTGGACCGCATCACCGAATACTTCGAGGCCATGGAGACGGGCCGCCCATACTACGGCGAAGCCGGAGCGCCGACGGTTGAAGAAGAAGCGCCCGTACTCGACTCATGCGAAGCAGCCACGGTTTGATTGCGGATTAGAAAACAGAATCCAAGCCACTCATTAACTCAAGCCTTTGCGCCTTACGTCTTGTCTTTGCGCCTCCAGCGTGAACGGCTGTTTCTCGCAAAGGCGCAAAGTTAAAACTTAAGGCGCAAAGGCTTGAGTGCTTACTCTTCTACTTCAGAATCTTTCGCCCAAATCACCGCCTGGCTGGCGACCCGCTTTATTCTGGACGGCACTGAGGCTGTCTTGTCGCCCGTCTCGAAAATCTTATCCGCGTCTTGCAGCGTGTCAGCGCCGCGCTGTCCTTGAGCGTGACGCAGCCCGGCCGCGCCCCAGGCGAGCACGAGGATGAGGAAGAAGATTTTGCAGAGCCTACGCATGATGAGTTAGTTTACGAGCGCCGCCCCTTGGGAGCCGCCGCGCTCTTCTTCGCACCTGAGCCCGTGTCTAGGTTGGACGCCGCGGGGTAGCCTTTGCCTTTGAGCGCGGCTATCTCTACGACGACTTCCTTCCTGCCTTTGACGGCGCGCGTCACCTGCGCGGCGTCCGCGCTGTCGGCCTTCTTGTTCCCGTTCCCGTTCGACGCCGCGCCTCGCGTCCCTTCGTTCGACGTGTTCGCGTTGCCGCCCGTCTTCGTCTCGTCACTGCGCCCTCGGGCGTCGCGCGACATCTCTTGCAGCGCCTTCGTCACGGCGGCGCGCTCCTCTTCGCTCAGTTGTTCGAGCGTCACGCCGTAAGAGGAGAGGACGGCGCGCAAATTCTCTTCCGTGTTGGTGTCGCGGTCGTAAACGTCGCGGTAGATATGTAGCTTGCCGTCCTCTACGACGATAGTCTCGTAGCGCAGTTCGACCGTGACCGGCCGGCCGAGCTTCACTTCCTTCGTCTCCTTCGGGTTCTTGGCGTACGCGGCAATCTGCTCGTCGGTCAGCTCCGTCCCGCTCAACTGGGCCAGCACGCGCGCGAAGTCCTGCACCTGCGGCGTCGTCAGCCCAACGCAGCCGTGCGAGGCGAACGTGCCCAGCTTCGCGGGCGACTTACCGCCATGAATCAGGGACGGCAAGCCAATTGGAATCTTGATCGGGCCGAGCGGGTTCAGCTTGTCGCCCGCCTCAATCTTCTCGCCGGGCTTGGCCTTCGTCGAAGCCTCGACCCAGGGCTCGTCCGGCGGCGTCCACGTCGGGTTGAAAATGATGTTGGCGGCCTTGCGGTTGCCCGTCGGCAGTGGAAACTCCGGGTAGCCTATGCCGACCTTGTAAGACTTCACCAGTTGGCCGTTCTCGAACACGTCCATGCGGTAGGCGGGCGCGTTGACGACGACGCGCGTATCCGTTGGCACAGAATTGAACTTCGAGGGCGTGCCGTGGGCCGCCGTCTTGTCCTGCTCCTCATTGCCGTTCTCGCCGCGCCAGCGTTCGCGCAGGTATGAACTGAGCTGCCGCGTCTTCTCTTCGCCGATGATGGCTTTGATCTTGTCGGAGGCGAGGGAGCGCGCGGCCGCTGTCGTCCCCTCGTAGTCGTCCGCGTCCGTCTCGCGCAGCTTCGCCGTCTCCTCGCGCGCCATAGAGCGCAGGCGCTCGACCTGCTCGTCCGTCAGGCTGAGCTTCGCCTTGAGCGCGGGCGCGAACGCCTCGTCAGCGAAGAAGGCGTCGAGGACGGGGAGCGTGACGGGCAGCCCCGGCTCGTCCGCGTCGGCGCTCACCTGCACGGTCTGCGGCTGCGGCGTCGTGGTCTGCGTGCTGTTCGTTGAATTGCTGCTGCTGACGTTGGACTGCTGCGCGACGCAGCCGCCCAGGATGAATGTCAGGGAGAGGCTCGTGACGATTACTCTTAAAAAAGAACTCATGCCGGGTTACAACTCCTCTTGACCTTATCAAGTTCGCGCACACTCTGGCTTGCGCCCGTACCCAACGCGATTGCAACGGGCGTTCCTATTTTTCAAGCCTCATTTCGCGGGCGTTTTTAGGAAAACGCGCCTAAAGTTTCGGGAAAAGATGAATCATTAGCGAACGGGCGGGAGGCATAAACCGTTCACAAGAAATGCAAAAGTGAAGACCCTGAAAGGGTCGCACATGATAGCCGTGGGCAAGCAAACGCGAGTTTGCGCCGCCCCCGGAACGACGAGAAAAATAATTCCGACCCTGGAGGGGTCGCACTTCAACGTCGAGGCGCGACCCCTCCGGGGTCGGATTCATTTCTTGGACGAGACCGGGGGCGGCGCTCGCTTACGCTCGCTTGCCCCCGGCTATCATGTGTGACCCCTTCGGGGTCTTCACTTTTGCCTTCTTACCTTTTGTCTTGCAGCAGCGGGTAAGGGTTGACGTTCGTGCCGTCCCAGTAGCGTTTGGGGTCTGAGACGATGAGGACGGAGAAGTGCAGGTGGTAGTTGCCTGCGCCGGCGTTGCCCGTGTCCCCGACGTAAGCGATGACTTTACCGCGGCGTGCGAAGTGGCCTTCCGCGAGGCCGTCCGCGTAGCGGTCCAGGTGCGCGTAGTAATAGACGGTCGTGTTGTTCGGGTCTAGTTGGTAAAGGGTCGTGCCGCCCTGCACGCTCTGCCAGAGCTTGACGATGCGGCCGTCCGCGGCGGCGAGGACGGGCGTGCCGCGCGGGGCGGGTATGTCTATCGCGTCGTGCGTGCGCCCCGCTGAGCGCGACTCCTGAAACGTGTCGCGCAACTCTTCGGGGCGGACACCGGCGACCGGAATCAGGAGCGTGACGGACGGCATCGGCGGGGCAGACGAAGCTTGCGGCATCGCGGCCGCGGGCGGCGTGCTCTCTGTTTCAGAAGGCGTCGGCGCGACGGTCGATTCCACACTCGGGAGCGGCGAGGGAACCTCAAGCGTACGCTCCGCGACGGGAGGAACGGCCGCCGAGTTTGAGGAAGCGGGCGGCGTGACGACTACGACCTGCACGCTCTGCGACCTTCTGCTCATCGCCCAGACGAACACCGCCAGCGCGCCGACGACCGCGACGATGGCAAAAAGTAGTCTGACGCGCGCGCGATTCGCCATAAGAAAGCAGTGATAAGTAATCAGTAATCAGTAATCAGTAATCAGTTAAAACCATCTTTCTTTTACTTATCACTTATCACTTATTACTTATCACTGTTTTTTTCACTTGCTATAGCCGAGCGGTTTCAGCGGGCGCGGGTCTGTGCCCTCGAAGAACCAGCTCGCGCCGACCTTGAGGCGGTGGTGCCAGGTCGGGAGCCGCGCCGTGTAGAGCGCGAAGCGCGCCTGCCGGGCCAGCGTCCCGCCGAAGGCTTTGCCGCCGGCCAGCACGGCGGCGTTCTCCGTGCCCAGGCTCATGGCCTCGCCGAGTTCCACGAAGTGGCGCGCGTGCAGCCTGCGCCCGTC
The DNA here is from genome assembly GCA_963711585.1 of uncultured Acidobacteriota bacterium. Lineage (GTDB taxonomy): Bacteria > Acidobacteriota > Blastocatellia > Pyrinomonadales > Pyrinomonadaceae > QHXM01. Next base: position 271,203 of record CAVQEU010000011.1, read on the forward strand.
CAGAAGCGCCTTGACGTTGCTGGCACACAAACTGGCCTGCTGTTGCGCGAGCTGCGCCGTGCCTGCGAGCGTCGGAGTCGCATCCTTATAGAAAGCTATGTCGCCGAGCGCCAGCACGTTCTTATGGCCGCGCACCTGTAGCGTCGGCTCGACCAGAATCAACCCGCGCTCAGTCTTCTCCAAGCCCAGGTTCTCTATGAGCGGGTTGACGCGCACGCCCGCCGTCCAGACCACACCCGCCGCCTCCACTTCCGTCTGCTCGCCGTCGTGCTCAATGGTGAAACTATTTTTAGTCACGCGCAGGACGCGCGTGCGCGTATGAATCTCTACGCGCGACGCTTTGAGCGCCTCCTCTACGATGCTACGAATCTCGTCGCCCATGCCGGGGACGATCTGGTCGCCCATCTCGACGACCAGCACGCGCGGCTCGCCGGGCAGCGCCCGACGCTTGAAAGCATCGCGCAGGAGGTCTCCCATCTTGGTCGCAAGCTCCACGCCGCTCGCGCCCGCGCCGACGACGGCGAAGGTGAGCGAGCGGCGCGCGTCCTGCGGGGCCGCGTCGGGCGGCACTTGATCCAGCGCCGCGCTCATGCGCCGTCGCAGCGCGTCCGCGTGGGCCAGCGTGCGGAAGGGCAGCGCGTACTCTTCCGCTCCCTCTATGTTCCAGTAGTTCGTGATGCCGCCCGCCGAGAGCACAAGCACGTCGTAGGCCAGGGGCGAAGAGCGTCCCGCTATGACGACCTCGCGCGCGTCCAGGTCAATGTTCGTGACTTCGCCGCGCACGACGCGCACGCTCTCGTCCAGCAGTTCCTTGAATTGCGGCGCGATGTGCCATGCCTCGACCTCGCCGCTCAGGTATTCGTAGAGCATCGGCGTGAAGAGAAAATGGTCCTCCGGGCTGACGAGGGTCACCGCGCCCGCGCCCGCCACGTCGAGCGCCGTGAAAAGTCCGCCGAAGCCGCCGCCGATAATCAGTATCCGCGCCTGTTTGCTAGCCATATGCTTACCTTTGCCTGTGGATTTGTCTCGTGCAAATACTAACAGACAAGCGGCCGGGCGCGCACGGTTTCGCCGCCGAGAGTCCGCGCAATCTTCCGGGGCGTCTGACCATTGACACGCCCGCCGTTTAGTTATATCGTCCGGCCTGTCGTTAAAGTTGGTTGCGTGCGGCGCGCTCGCGCTCGCGCGTACGGCGCTCGTAGGTCAGAGCGCCCAAAAGCGTTTCCTTCCCGACACGGGACGCCACCTATCAGTTTTCGAGGAGTCTAAAAACCGTGAAAAGAGTATCCCCCCGCGCGCTCCCTTCGCTGGCAGTCGTGTGTCTCTTCCTGCTCGCGTTCGTTCTTCCCGTTTCCGCATTGGCACAAAACAAGGCCGCCTCCAAGGAGAAGAAAAAACCGCAGGCCGATAAAACCCTTTCCAGCACGGCGGCCGCGCCCCCCGTGACGGTCGCCCCGAAGAATGCGGCCGGCCCACACGCGGCCATGCTCGCGCCGATGGAAATGGAAATCATTGACGAGATAAACCTGGCCCGGATGGAGCCACAGAAGTACGCCGCGTTCGTCGAGGAGTATAAAAAGTATTACAAGGGGAACCAGCTCCTGGCCCCCGGCTATACGCAGGCCATGACGACGGTCGAAGGCGTGGCCGCCGTGGACGAAGCCGTCAACTTCCTGCGGGCGGCGAAATCGCTCCCGGCCCTGCAAATCGCCAAGGGTCTGTGCCTGGCCGCGAAAGACCACGCGCTCGACCTCGCCGTCAAAGGGACGACAGGGCACAAGGGGAGCGACGGCAGCACGCCGAACATGCGCATAGACCGCTACGGCCGCTGGGATAGCGTGACGGGCGAAAGCATCGTCTACGAAGTCACCTCGGCCCGGCAGATCGTCATCGGGATGATTATTGACGACGGTATCTCCAACCGCGGCCACCGCAGAAACATCTTTGAATCCAAACACCTCGTCGCCGGCATCAACATCAACACTTCGCCCCCGCACGGGGCCAAATGCGTCATCACCTTCTCCGGCGGCTTCACGGACAAGGCGGCCGGCGCCACCCCCAGGAATTTCTAGCCGGGAAAACCGTAGGGGCAGGGCATGTCCTGTCCGGCTCTCTTCAAACAAACGCGGGCAGGGATAGCCCTGCCCCTACGGTGCCATGCCCGGCGCATACGCTCTCCAGTCGCTCTGCGTGCTTGCTGGACATCGCCGTAAACGGCGTGTTAAATTGCCCCGTCTTTAAATCTTAGCGGTTGCCGCGCCTCAGACGAGGGCGGAAGTACTGCGGTCTGGGAGGGCCATCAAGAGCAGTGGCATTAGCAAAAGAAGCGAAAGAGAAGATAGTTACGGATTTCCGCACGCACGAGTCCGACACGGGTTCACCACAGGTGCAGGTTGCGCTGCTCAGCCAGCGCATTAACGAGCTGACCGAGCATTTCAAGACGCACAAGAAAGACAATCACTCGCGGCGCGGCCTGCTCAAGATGGTCTCGCAGCGCAGGAGTCTTCTCGATTACCTCAAGCGCACAGACATCGAGCGCTATCACGAGGTCGTCAGCCGTCTCGGGCTGCGTCGTTAAGGCGCACGCGCGGACGGAATCGGGAAATAATTGACGAACGAGAATTCTTCGAGTCTCAAGCATACAAAGCCCGCGTCAGTCGAAGAGCTTGCCGAAAGTGCCGAACGTGACGGTGCGTTGATCGGGATTCAAGCGGACGCGAGTAGCCCTGAGCATATACAGCAAAAGGCGGCGACGGTCTCACGCGACTAGAGAGACTGTCGCCGCTTTTCGATTTTGAAAAGCCGTGATGGGAACAAAAGCCGTAAATCGTAGGTCGTAAATCGTAAATCGTAAATAGAAGGAAAGCAGTTTCTATTCACGATTTACGATTTACGATTCACGACCTACGATTCACGATTTACGGCTCCCCCCGTTGCGGTCACAGGAGAGAAACAAACATGCCAGTCAGGAAATATCTCAACGAATCAATAAAACTGGGCGACCGTGAGTTGACGGTCGAGGCCGGACGCGTCGCCAAACAGGCGGACGGCTCGGTCGTCGTCCGCTACGGCGACACGATGGTGCTGGTCGCCGCGGTCGCCGCCAACAGCCCGCGCGAAGGCATAGACTTCTTCCCGCTCACGGTCGAGTACCGCGAGTCCAACTACGCCGCCGGGCGCATCCCCGGCAACTACTTCCGGCGCGAGGGCCGCCCCAACGAGAAGGAGACTTTAACCTGTCGTCTCATTGACCGACCCTGCCGCCCGCTCTTCACCGAAGGTTTTCGCAACGAAACCCAGATCATCGCCACGGTCATCTCGGCCGACCCCGACAACGACCCCGACGTTATCGCCATCACGGGAGCAAGTTGCGCGCTCTACCTCTCAGACATCCCTTTCCCGACCCCGATTGCGGGCGTCCGCATAGGGCTCATAGAGGGGCGCTACGTGATTAACCCGACCTACGACGAGCGGCGCGAGTCCCGCCTGAACCTGATCGTGGCGGGCACGGAAGAAGCCATCGTGATGGTCGAGGCCGGGGCCGAAGAGGTCTCGGAAGAGATCATGGTCGAGGCGCTGATGCTCGCGCACAAGGAGATTAACCGCCTCTGTCGTTGGCAGAAGGAGCTTTACAAGGCGCTCGACATTCAGAAGCGCCCGGTCGAGGCTCCCGTCTTGGACGAAGAGATGCTCGGCGAGATCGAGCGCAATTACGCGGAGCGCCTGCGCAACGCGCTCGACACTTCCGGCCAGGACAAGCGCACTTCTTACGCCGCCGTGGACGCGCTCAAAAAAGAGGTCGTCGAGTCTTACCCGGAGGATTTGCCGGAAAAACGCCAGATGGCGAAGAAGATTTTCGACCACCTTAAGGAAACAATCTTCCGCGACGACATCCTGAACAAGCGCCGCCGCCCCGATGGCCGCCGCTTCTCCGAGATTCGCCCCATCACCTGCGAGGTCGGCTGGCTGCCGCGCGCACACGGCTCGGCGCTTTTCACGCGCGGCGAGACGCAGGCGCTCGTCACGACGACCTTGGGAACGAAGGACGACGAGCAGTTCATGGACGACCTTGAGAAGGGCGAGATCAAGCGTCGCTTCCTCCTGCACTACAACTTCCCACACTACTCGGTCGGCGAGGTCGGGCGCTTCGGCTCATCCAGCCGCCGCGAGATAGGGCACGGCGCACTCGCGCGCCGCTCGATAGAGCCCGTCCTGCCGGAAGAATCCGACTTCCCCTACACCATACGCATCGTCTCGGACATCACGGAATCGAACGGGTCATCTTCGATGGCTTCGATTTGCGGCGGCATTCTCTCGTTAATGGACGCGGGCGTCCCGCTCAAGAAGCCGGTCGCGGGCGTGGCGATGGGCCTCGTGATGGAGGGCAACAAGTACGCCATCCTTTCGGACATCGCGGGGGCCGAAGACCACTACGGCGACATGGACTTCAAGGTCGCGGGGACGCGCGAAGGCATTACGTCGCTTCAGATGGACATCAAGACCACGGGCATCAACGCCCAGATCATGGTCGAAGCTCTTGAGCAGGCCAAGAAAGGCCGCCTGCACATCCTCGGCGTGATGGAGAAGACGATAGCCGAGCCGCGCGAGGATATAGCGCCTTACGCCCCGCGCATCATCCAGATCAAGATTAACCCGGACAAAATCCGCGACGTCATCGGGCCAGGCGGCAAGATGATCCGCTCCATCGTCGAAGAGACGGGCGCGAAGATTGACGTGGAAGACGACGGCACGGTCTCCATCGCTTCGGCCGACGGCGCGGCCGCTCAAGCCGCGATTGACAAGATTCGCGGACTGACGGCCGAGGCCGAAATCGGCCAGACCTACCTCGGCACCGTCTCCCGCATAGTGGATTTCGGCGCTTTCGTCGAAATCTTCCCCGGCACGGACGGCCTCCTGCACATCTCGGAGATAGCCGACCGCAGGGTCAAGGACGTGCGCGACGAGCTGAAAGAGGGCCAGCAGATCATGGTCAAGTGCATCGGTAAGGAGGGCAACAAGATTAAGCTCTCCCGCAAGGCCGTGCTCAAGGACGAGAAGCAGCGCGCAGAGGCCGCAGGGGCCGGCGAAGGCGACTAAAAACCTGGGAAGAAGGCAAAAGTAAAAAGGTAAAAGGGAGGGTAAAACTTGTTGGCCCCTCCCTTTCACCTTTCGCCCTTTTTCTTTCGCCTTTTTTTCTTGACAGGCAGGCAAAAGGCTAGTTTAATCGCTCCCGCAAAACTGGAATACCCACAGCATTACGCTTCTTTCTTTAGCAAATAAGGAAAGCCCGCACAGCGGTTTCCATATTGAAACCAGATATTTTGAAAGGCGAGCTTGCGACGCGGTCCTGGGACGAGCCTTTACTGACCCGGCCGACCATGTTTTCGCATTAGTCTCGCCGTCTTTAATCCAAGTTTTGCTTAGCCGAGTCGCCCTAAGGTCTGGAAGGGAAAAGAGCAGCCCCGCTTTTCCACCCGCCCGGATCGCAAAGAGCCTAGAAGGAGATTCCCTACGATGAGGAATCGAGCCGTCAGCCCCATAGCTACGATACTCAGCGTCATGTTGTTGGCAATCGCCGCCGCCTCGCCCGCCCAGGCCGGCCCGGTTGCCTATTCTGATGTTGTCCACGTCATGAACAACTTGCAGTCGGGCGGCCAGAGCCAGGAGTTGCGCCTGCGCAGCGTCATGCAGGAAGGCAGCACGCCCGTCGGCGGCGGCCTGGTCGCGGCGACCGGCAAGTCTTCCTCGTCCGACGACGCCAGCGGCACCGTAGCCGCATCCGGCGGCGGCTCGCTCATCTCCACCGCGACCGGCTTGCAGGAAGGCCAGCAAGGCAGCGTCGAAATCATCGAAGAGGGCGACGTGACCGGCACGGTCTGCGACTGCGGCGAAATGTACATTCCGGGCGGCTGGCCGAAATGGCCGCTCGCCTTCATCCCGGCTGCCATCTGTCTCGTCCCTGACCTTTGCACGAGGGACGACGACGAATGCATCCCCGGTGAACCGGAATGCCCCGTCGGATGCCCGCCCGGCGACCCAACCTGCAACCCGCCGCAGATTCCCGAGCCGGCTTCGATCTTCCTGCTCGGCACCGGACTCTCGGCATTCGGGGCCGCCGCGCGACGTCGCCGCAACCTGCGCAAGGCTGAGCGGAATCAGTCGGAAACTACTGAGGTGTAATCATGGCGAAAAGTCAGACAACTCGTTCAACTGCCCCGAGAGCGAAGTTCGCCTTTATCGCTCTGGTCGCGCTCTCGCTTCTCTTCGTCCAGTCTTTGAACTCCGAGGCGCACGCCTCGCCGGACAAGAAGAGGCCCAACTACGGCCGCGTCAAGCTCTCGACCAATCCGGCCGGCTTCCCCGTCCTGATTGACGGGCAGCCCGCCGGCAACACGACGGAGAGCGATCGCTTGATTGATCTCGCGCCGGGACCGCACACCATCGAAATCCTTTTCCCGCAGGAGCGCTGGACGCGCGAGTTCGTCGTCTCGGCCGGGCGCATCTACTGCATCGGGCTCGCCTACGCGCCGCGCTCCATTTCGCTCCCAGGCGCGCTGCCCTGCCCGTACCCGGTCAATGTCAGCGCGCCCCCGTCGGTCACGGACGGCGAGGTCATCACCTTCGCGTCGAACGTCACCTACTCGGGCTCGTCCGCGCTCAACTACACCTGGACCATCAGTCCGGCCGGCGCGCGCGTCATCAGCGGCGCGGGAACGCCGACCCTCATGGTTGACTCCACGGGCGTAGGCAACCAGCCCGTCACGGCCATCCTGGTCGTGGACGACGGCTCGGGCGAGCGCGCGTGCCGCCAGACGGCGCAGGCCATCACGAACGTCACGGCGATACCTCCGCCGCCCGTCAAGGGGCGCATGTACGACCAGTTCGAGCCGCCCGCGTTTGACGACGTTAAGGCACGACTCGACAACCTGGCTATCGAGTTGCAGAACGCGCCGACGGCCCAAGGGTACGTCATCGTCTACGGCGGACGCCGCAGCCGCGCGGGCCAGGCCGACCGGCTCATCGAGCGCGCGCGCCAGTATCTGGTCTCCGAGCGCGGCATTGACAGCAGCCGCCTGGTCTTCACGAACGGCGGCTACCGCGAGACAGACTACTTCGAACTGTGGCTCGTGCCGCAGGGCGCGGAAACTCCGCAGGCGACGCCGAGCGTCTCGGCCGGTGATGTCCAGCCGGCACCCGCCGGGCCGCGCCGCCGCCGCTCGCGCAGGGAGTAAGAAGACGGCGTTGTGTCCGAATGAGTGACGAGTGACGAGTGAAAGAAATTTTCTCGTCACTCGTCACTTTTTACTTGTCACCGACGCAAGGCGTGTGGAACAATCGCTTGCACAGAGATTCCCCTTAAAGTTTCATCCCCCGACAGCGTTTTGACCATGAACTATCGAAGGAGGGTCTTGTTTTATGGCTGAAGGTGATGGCGGCGGCAACGCGGGCGTGGTCGCCGTGCTCGTTATTTTCGTAATCGTCGTGTTGATTGCACTCTATTTCTTCGGCGTGTTCGGAGGCCGCGGAGGCTCCTCCACGCCGGGCAAGGTTGATGTCAACATCCAGACCAAATAGGATTCGATAAATAAGAGCGAACCTGTTGAAGAAGAGAGGGACTCTCAGCCCCTCTCTTCTTTTCATTTCCCGCGAGGGACTGTTAGACTCGTGTCAATCGTAAATCGTAAATCGTGAATAGACGAGACGTCTCTTTCTCATTTACGATTTACGATTTACGAGCCTTCATTCACGATTCACGAGGCAAACGTGTCAGCACCGAACATCGAAACCATCGTAAACCTAGCCAAGCGGCGCGGCTTCGTCTTCCCCTCGTCGGAGATTTACGGCGGCCTCGGGAGCGCCTGGGACTACGGCCCCTCGGCGTCGAACTCTGCAACAACGTCAAGCAGGCTTGGTGGCGCTGGATGGTGCACGAGCGCGACGACATGGAGGGCATAGACTCTTCCATCGTCTTGAACCGACTGGTCTGGAAATACTCCGGCCACGAGGACACATTCAGCGACCCGCTCGTTGACTGCCGCGAGTGCAAGACGCGCCTGCGCGCCGACAAACTCGAACCGCGCGCGGACAGAGAACGGCGAACTGCGGCCCGCCTGCCCCAACTGCGGTTCGTTCGACCTGACCGAGCCACGACCCTTCAACCTGATGTTCCGCACGACCATCGGCGCGGCGGCCGTGGAGGACGACCCCAACGCGCTCGCCTACCTGCGGCCCGAAACGGCGCAGGGCATCTTCATCAACTTCCTGAACGTGCAGACGACGATGCGCCGCAAGATTCCGTTCGGCATCGCGCAGATTGGAAAATCGTTCCGCAACGAAGTCACGCCCGGCAACTTCATCTTCCGCACGCGCGAGTTTGAGCAGATGGAGATGGAATATTTCGTCCGGCCCGGCGAGGACGAGCGCGTCCATCAGGAGTGGATTGACTACTGCTACAACTGGTTCACGAGCCTCGGCATCTCCGCGGATAATTTGCAGCTCTACGAGCAGCCCAAAGAGGAATTGGCACACTACGCCAAGCGAACCGTGGACATACACTACCGCTTCTTCCCCGAGCGCGAGGAGGAGGCGCGGCAGTGGGACGAGCTGATGGGCATCGCCAACCGCACGGACTTCGACCTCAAGGCGCACTCGAAAAAGCCTGAGGACGCCGAGGGCAAGCGTCTCAACCCGGACTCGACCGAAGACCTTTCTTACTTCGACGAGGCGACGAAGGAGCGCTTCTACCCTTACGTCATAGAGCCCGCGGCCGGCGTCAACCGTACCGTGCTCGCCGTCCTGATGGACGCCTACTCGGAGAGGGTGAACGACAAGAATGAAAAGCGCGTCATCCTGAAACTGCACCCGCGGCTCGCGCCGATTAAAGCGGCGATTCTCCCGCTCGCGAAGAACAAGCCGGAGATCGTCGGGATGGCGAAGGCCGTCAAGCGGAGTTTGCAGCCCGTGATGCGCGCCGTCTACGACGACACGGGCGGCATCGGCAAGCTCTACGCGCGGCAGGACGAAATTGGCACACCCTTCTGCATCACGGTTGACCACCAGTCGCTCGAAGACGAGGCGGTCACCGTGCGCGACCGCGACACCTGGGAACAAGAGCGCGTCCGTGTCGCGGATTTACGCGAGCACCTTGAGCGCCGCCTGCAACCGCCGCCGGCCGAGGTCGGTTAGCTGACCCGGTGCAAAAGACTATGGCCGTCAACAAGAGTCTGTACAAATTCCTGGGAGTTACGGCATTCGTCGTGTGCGCCATGTTCGTCGTCTTCTCGTTCATCCTCTACCGCGCGGGCGGCAACTACCTGGCGGCCGTCGTCATCTCCGCCCTCGAAGCCACCGCCGGCGTCTACCTATTACAGAAGAGCAAAGAATGAGCGACTCGCGTAACAACTCAACCCCTTTGCGTCTTTGCGCCTCTAGCGTGAGTGATTTAAATCCGTTTCACGCAAAGGCGCAAAGACGCAAAGAAGAGCTTGACGCCTGAGTCCGTACTTGAACATATGCCAGTCGTAAAGAAGAGAAACCAGCAAACCGAGTCGCGGCTCCTGCTCGAAGGGGACGACCCCGTCGAGTTGCCGCCCGCGGAGATCGCGGACTCGGCCATCATCGCGCAGTTCGACAGCTTCAAAGCGCACATTCCGGAGCTGCTCGAAGAGTTGCGCGCGGGCACTGTGGCCGAGCCCGTGGGGGTGATGAACGACGGCTCGACCTTCGCCGTGCACGGCCAGACGCGCACCTTCTGGGTCAAGCTCTGGCACGCGGCCGGCTCCGAATTGACGCGCATCGAGCGCGCGCAGATCATCAGTTGCCTGCCGGCGATGCGCGGCGTACAGATCGTCATTGACGATGGCGATGATGAGTACGACGACGAGGAAGATTTCGAAGACGACGATGTTGAAGACGAAGACGACGACGAAGCTGACGACGAGTCAGAGACGCGGAATGTCTGAGACGGTCTTCGCCTCCCGCCGCAACCTCCGATGAGTCCTTCCCGCCCGCCCGAAAAAGTTCTGAAGCTGGCGCGGGCCGTGCGCGCCGAAGGTGGGCGCGCGCTGCTCGTCGGCGGCTGCGTGCGCGACTCGCTGATGGGCGGGCTGCCGAAGGACTGGGACGTGGAAGTTTACAACGTGGAGCCTGCGCGCCTGCGCGTGCTCCTCGAAGAGTTCGGGCGCGTTGACGCGGTCGGCGAAGCGTTCACGGTCTACAAGGTGGGCGCTGACCTGGACATCTCCCTGCCGCGGCGCGAGCGCAAGACGGGGCGCGGCCACCGCGCGTTCGTCATCGAAGGCGACCCCGCGATGAGCTTGGAAGAGGCCGCGCGGCGACGCGACTTCACCATCAACGCGATTCTCGAAGACCCGCTCACGGGCGAAATCCTTGACCCTTACAACGGGCGCGCGGACCTGGAGAAAAAACTGCTGCGCGCCGTCTCGCGTGAGACCTTCGCGGAAGACAGCCTGCGCGTGCTCCGCGCCGCACAGTTCGCCGCCCGCTTCGAGTTCGACATAGAAGAAGAGACCGTCCAACTCTGCCGCTCGATTGACCTCACTGACCTCCCGCGCGAACGCATCTGGGGCGAGATGGAAAAGCTCCTGCTGCGCGCCAATCGTCCTTCAATCGGCTTCCAGTGGCTACACAAACTCGGCGCGTTCGAGCAAATCTTCCCTGAGTTAAAAGCTCTGGTCGGCGTGCCGCAAGAAAAAGCGTGGCATCCAGAGGGCTCTGTAGATATCCATTCCTGGCTCGTCGTTGACCGCGCGCGCGAGTTGATTGATGACTTGCCTTACGCGAAGCAGGTGACTGTCATGCTCGGGGCGCTGTGCCACGATTTCGGGAAGCCTGCGACGACGAAGTTCGAGGAAGGGAAGTGGCGTTCGCGCGGGCACGAGGAGGCGGGCGTCGGGCCGACGGAAAGTTTCCTTGAGAGATTGAACATACACACGCTCGACGGTTACGACGTGCGCTCTCAGGTTGTGGCGCTGGTGCGCGACCATTTGAAGCCGGGCGAGTTTTACAAGAAGCGCGACGAGGTGGGCGACGGCGCGTTCAGAAGATTAGCGCGCCGCTGCGAGTTGGAACTGCTCTACCGCGTGGCGCGGGCCGATTCCCTCGGGCGCAACGCCGACTGGGTTCCGCGCGATCAGTGGTTCACGGCCGAGGCCCAGGAATGGTTCATCGAACGCGCGCGCGCGTTGGCGGTTGACGAGCGCCCGCCCGCGCCGATCCTGATGGGCCGTCACCTGCTCGAAATGGGCCAACGGCCGGGACCCCGCATAGGCGAGATCACGCGCGCCGTTTACGAGATGCAACTCGACGGGCGCGTGACGACGCTCGAAGAAGCGCAAGGTGAGGCGCGCAGGTTGATAGCAAGCGAATGAGGCAAAGCAAGGCGAACCGCGAAGAGACACGAAACCACACGAACTGAGTTCAGCTACTTTCGTGTCGTTTCGTCTTCGTGGTTCGCTCCTTCCCCTTGTGAGCGGGAGCCCGCGCAAACGCACCTCTTGTCTACGTCTGACGCGTGAGAGTAAGATTACTCAGCCAACTTGCCCTGCATAATCTCTTGCGGCCGTCCCAAAAGTCTTTACAATGGAGCCAGAGCTACGCCCAGATAATTCCAAAAGGCCGTGATGAGCGAATCAACCACCCAGTTTTACGCCTTCGGCCCCTTCCTCATTGACGTTGCGAGACGGCGGCTCTCGCGCGACGGCGAGCCCGTGCCGCTCAAGTCCAAAGTGTTCGAGCTGCTGCTCGTGATGGTCGAAGGGCGCGGGCGATTGCTGGAAAAAGAAGAGTTGCTGAAAGCTGTCTGGCCGGGCCAATTCGTCGAAGAGGCGAATTTGTCTGTCAGCGTCTCGGCGCTCAGAAGGGCTTTGGGGGAGAAGGCCGGCGAGCACCTTTACATCGTCACGATCCCGGGGCGCGGCTACCGCTTCGTCGCGGACGTGCGCGAGCCCGTAGACGAGGACGCGGGCGCGGCGACGACCGAAGCCGAGTCGCCCGCGGCCCGCGTAGAATCTGGGCCAGAAGTCGAGCAGGAAGATTCCTCGCCGCGGCCGGAAGGCGCGGAACCGTTAGCGGCCACCGCAACGCCGCCGAAGCCGCGCGCACAGACGCCCACGAATTTGCCGGCGCAGCTCACGCCTTTCATCGGCCGCAAATCGGAAGCGGCGGCCGTCGAAAAGATGCTGCGGCGCGAGGAAGTGCGGCTGTTGACGTTGACGGGGCCGGGCGGCACGGGCAAGACGCGGCTGGCGCTGCACGTCGCCACTAATCTGCTCGGGGCGTTCAGTGACGGCGTCTTCTTCGTCGCGCTCGAACCAATCAAAGACCCTTCGCTCGTCGTCTCTCAAATCGCACAGGTGCTCGGCGTCAAGGAGGCAGCCGGCGCGACGCTCGACGAGAATCTGAAGAAGCACCTGCGGGACAAGCGCATGCTGGTCGTCCTGGACAACTTCGAGCAGGTGACTGCGGCCGCGCCGCAAATCGCGGAGCTGATGGCGGCCGCGCCGCGCCTGGTGGTCCTGGTGACGACGCGTGAAGTCCTGCGCCTGAGCGCGGAGCACGAGTTTCAGGTTCCGCCGCTCCTGCTCCCGAACCTGACGGCCCTGCCGCCCGTGCCGGACCTGATGCGCTACGAAGCGGTCGCGCTCTTCACGGAGCGCGCGACCGCCGCCAAGTTCGACTTCGCGCTGACGGAAGTCAACGCCCAGGCGGTCGCGGAGATTTGCACGCAGCTTGACGGCCTGCCACTCGCCATAGAGTTGGCCGCCGCGCGCATCAAGCTGCTGCCGCCGCAGGCCATGCTGATGCGGCTCGAAAGCCCTTTCAAGCTGCTGACGGGCGGCGCGCGCGACGCGCCAGCGCGCCAGCGCACGATGCGCGAGACTATCGCCTGGAGCTACGAGTTGCTGGACGAGCCCGAGAAATCTCTCTTCCGCAGGCTCGCGGTGTTCCTCGGCGGAGCGACCCTGGACGCCGCCGCGCGCGTCTGCGACGCAGAGGGCGATCTGGGCATAGGGATAGAGGACGGCGTGGAGTCGCTTGTGGACAAGAGCCTGCTGCGGCAGGTGGAGCAGGGCGGGGTCGAGCCGCGCTTCGCGATGCTTGAGACCATCAGGGAGTACGGGCTCGAACTCCTCAAGGCGAGCGGCGAGCGCGAGCGCATGCGGCAGCTCCACGCGAGTTATTTTCTGGACCTGGCGGAGCGCGCGAACCCGGAACTGGCGGGCGCGCGCCAGAAACAGTGGCTCGAACAACTCGAACAGGAGCACGACAATTTGCGCGCGGCGCTCAGGCGCTCGCTCGAATTCAATCAGACACAGACGAGCCTGCGCCTGGCGGGGGCGCTCTGGTGGTTCTGGTACTTGCACGGCCACTATCGAGAGGGGCGCGAGTGGCTGGACAAGGTTCTGGCCGCGAGCGGCGGCGAGGGAGCGGACTTGCGCGCGGGGGCGCTCCTCGGCGCGGGCGTCCTGGCCTTCCTTCAATGCGAGTACGGGCTGGCGAAAAAACTTTTGGACGAAAGTCTGCGACTCGCGCGCGAGCTGGACGACCGCGAAACGGTCGCGACGGCGCTACAGGTTTTGGGGAGCTTGGCGCGCGAGCAGGGCGACTACAGACGCGCCGTCGAGCTTCACGAGGAGAGTCAGGCACGCTGGGAAGAGGCCGGGGACAAGCGCGGGGTGGCGCGCTCGCTCAACTACGTGGGGTTCGCGGCGTGGCTGAGCGGCGATTTCGAGCAGACTAGACGGGCGTGCGAGGTGGCGCGCGAGTTGTTCGCGGAGGTCGGCGACCGCGAGGGGACGGTCTGGTCGCTGCTCAACCTGGCGGCCGCGGCGCACTACGAAGGCGAGCCGGAGCGGGCGGCCGCGTTCGGCCGCGAGAGCCTTTCGATCTCGCGCGAGATAAAATACAAGGAGGGCATAGCCTGGTCGCTCAACATTCTGGGCAACGTCGCGCGCGGGCGCGAGGACTACGAGCGAGCGTCCGTGATGCTGCGCGAGAGTCTGGCGCTGCACGACGAATTGGGCGACCGTTGGCGGGTCGCGAGCGTGCTCGAAGCGCTCGCGGAATTGGCACAGGCGAGAGAGCAGCCGCAGAGGGCCGCGCGGCTCTTCGGCGCGGCCGGGCGCTTGCGTGAGACCATAGGCACGCCGCTGCCGCCCGTCGAGCGCGAAGATTACGAGCGCCACCTACAGGGCGCGCGCTCGCAACTCGGCGAAGAAGAGTTCGCCTCCCTCCGGGCTGAAGGGCAGGCGACACCTTTGACGCAGACCATCGCCTTCGCCCTCGAACGCGCCAAAGCGAGCGGCCGGACGATTGCGGATTAAAAGAAAAAGCGTCGAGCACTTCTTAGCGCCTTTGCGCCTTTGCGTGAAAAACCTATCTCACGCAAAGGCGCAAAGGCGCTAAGAGGGTTGAGTCATTTTGTAATTGGCTTATTGTTGGCCGAGGTTGCCACTCGGCGGCCCGTTGCCGGCGGCGTTGCCGGCGATGCGGCAGTTGCCGAACGTGTAAATCGTGCCGCCGAACACTTGCAGCCCTGTATTGTTGGCTGTGACGGTGGTCTCCGACATGCGCACGACGGGCGTGCCCGGCCCGGAGTAGATTCCGAAATTATTGTGCGAGATGACGGATCGCTCAATCATCACTTCGGTCGTCCCGGAGCCCGAGTCCGCCTGCACGCCCGCGTTGCCGTTCCCGGTGATGTTGGAGTCCTTGATGGTGACGTGGCTCCCTGGCCCCGCGTAGACGCCCGACAGCGTGCTGCCCTCTAAGGTGACGTGGTCGAGCACGGCCGTGATTTGTGTGCTGCCGGAGTTGGGGTAGATGACGACGGCGATGGACCCGCTGTTCCTGATGACCGTGTTCGTGACGAACAGCTTGCCGCCGATGGTCCGCTCGTCGCTGATACCACGGCCGTTCGTCCCGCCCGTCACGTCAAAGTTGTCAATCAACGTGTCCTCGATGTAGACCTTGTCGGCGGCGGTGATCCTGATGCCATAAATGCCGTCGTTGCCGGCGGAGTCAGCGCCGTTGAGCGAGAGGCCGCGCAGGCGCACGGTCTTGCGCGTGTCGGCCGCGCTGGTGATGTTGATGGTGATGCCGGTCGCGCCGCCGTTGGCGATGATGCCGCCGAGGTAGCCGCCGCCGTCAATCGTGATCGATTTGGTGATCGTCACTGTCCCGTAAGTGCCGGGGCCGACGAGGTTGATCTCGCCGTTGGTGTCCGTCTTGGCGAGCGCCCCGGCAAAGGTTTGACACGGCGCGGTGAAGGTACAAGCGTTGGCGTTGTTGCCGGTCATGGAAACCCACGTCCGTATGCTCTGCGAGCGCGCGACCGAGGAAGCGGCCAGCGTGAAGACGACCAGGGCCAAAAAGTTGAGGGTGAAGCGAAACCTGTTCATTAGGAGCCTCCTTCTATTGAATGGGATTTGAGTTAAATAGGGATGAGGCAGACCGGGAGGTTCTCTGCCGTTTCCTTGTGAGCGAACTGTTAAAGACTACGCGAGGACGTGAACTGCCTGTTCGGCATGACGACATAATGCGCTGAGGCGGCGAATTTGCGCAAGGGCGCGTAGTGGTTCAGTTTGAAGTTCTGCTTGATCTTCAGCGGGAAGGAATCTCACGCTGGAGACGCAAAGGCGCGAAGATGACAGCCAAGATAAGGCGGCAGTCAACCCCTTAGCGCCTTGGCGTCTTCAGCGTGAGACTGCCTTTTTCTTCGTCCAGCTTGAAACTGAGCCACCACCTTAAATTCCGCGGTCGCGCCTTTTACGCGGGCCGCAGAGTTGATGGTATGATACTCGGCCTCGTAATTAACAGTTGAAGGCGTGTTCCTCGCGCGCGCGAGTCAGCAATTAAAGTTCTATATCTTTATGAAGAGAGAGCAACCGAAATGATTGAGTTTGAGTTGACCGAAGACCATAAGGCAATCCGCCAGACCGTGCGTGATTTCGCGACGAAGGAAGTCGCCCCCCGAATCAAAGAGTTGGACGAAAAGCAGCAGTTCGACCGTTCAATCCTGGACAAGATGGCCGAGTTGAATCTGCTCGGCGTCTGCATCCCTGAAGAGTACGGGGGCGCGGGCTTCGACTACATCTCGCTCGGGCTGGTCTGCGAGGAGTTGGAGGCCGTAGACACTTTCATGCGCGTCGTCATGTCTGTTCACACGGGCCTCAACAGCCTGACGCTTTACGCGTGGGGGACGGAGGAGCAGAAACAGAAGTACCTTGTGCCGCAGGCGAAGGGCGAGAAGCTTGCGACCTACGGGCTGACCGAGCCGGGCGCGGGGAGTGACGTGGTCGGCTCGCGTTCCACGGCTCGGCGCGAGGGTGACGAGTGGGTCCTGAACGGCGAGAAGATGTGGATTTCTCTGGCCGACGTGGCCGACAATTTTCTCTTCTTCTGCTGGACGGACGAGGAGAAGCGCCGCCAGCGCGACCACTCCGGCATGTCCTGCTTCATCGTCGAGCGCGGGATGAAAGGATTTTCCTCCGGCACAATTCACGGCAAGATGGGCATACGTGCGGGCAACACAGGCTACTTCTCCTTGCAGGACGTGCGCGTGCCAGCCGAGAACATGGTGGGCGAGGAGGGCGAGGGTTTCAAGATAGCCATGTTTGCGCTCGAACAGGGGCGCTACACCGTCGCTTCGGGTGCGACCGGCGTCATACGCGCCTCGCGCGACGCGTCCGTGGCTTACGCGTTGGAGCGCGAGACCTTCGGCACGAAGATAGCGAACCACCAACTCGTCAAGCAGAAGATCGCGTTGATGGAGGCCGATTACCAGATGTGCCACCTGCTCTGGCTGCGCGCAGGGTGGTTGAAGAACGAGGGTAAGGTGAACGCGCGCGAGACTTCCCTGGCGAAGTGGCAGGCGACCATCCTCAGCGAGAAGGCGGCCTCGATGGCGATTGAGGTCCACGGCGCGAACGGCTACTCGAACGACTACCCCGTCGAGCGTTATCTCAGAAACTGCAAGGCGGCCGTCATCTACGAAGGCACGCGCGACATACACACCTTGATGCAGGCCGACTGGGCATTGGGGTTGAAGAAGGAGAAGCCCGCGCGCAGGACGCTCCCGCCATGGAAGCCCGCCGAGGCGCGCGAGGGCGTGGCGGCCGGTTAAATCGAGGCGCACCTCTAGAGAAAGACAAGCGAAACGCCCGCGGAGCCTGTTGCGGCCCGCGGGCGTTCCTTTGTTTGAGCAACTTTGCCGTCAAGGCGCGGACACCAGGAACACGTCCCAGGCCCAGCGCCCGACGTGGGAGTGTTTCGCGTCACCTACTTTCGCGCGATACCGGAAACGATTCCCATATTGGTCAGTTTGTTTTGATTCCCTGTAATCAAGAGAAATCGAAGCGACGTTGAGTGACGGCAATGTGTGCAACTCGCCCGGTTCCGAAACTCCATTATGGTTAGTGTCACGCCATAAACGCAGCGCATGGAAGATGGCGTCACGATTGTCTATCACGCCATCACTGTCGCCGCCGGTTCCCGGCTTGTCGTACTCGGCGAGCGCGAGGAAGCCGTTCGGATTTGTTGCCGGTGGTTGCTGCGTGAAGTTGCCAAACAACTCTGAGCCGTTATCAATCGCGCCGTTGCCGTTACGGTCGAGGGCTAGCCACGCGTCATCCGAGTTGGCGGCCGTCCATGCTATGCGTTCGGCGGCCATTGATGCCGTCAAGGTCGAAGTTGACGCCGCCGCCAGCATCCGTCAGGGCGAAGCCGTCGCCGAGCGTGTCAACGAGCACGGGCGATTTCTCAATCGTCGTGTCGCAGCCGCAGCCTTCGGGCGGATACATCCACGACCCGCCGGAGCCGTAACACAGCGCGAGGATACCTGCCCCCGGATTGCAACTGCTGATCGGCGTCGGCGTCGGCGTCGGCGTCACGCACGCGCACGTAGCCGGATTACGGCTGCCGCCATTCGGGCAGGGGCTCTGGTCTATGCAGACGCAGCAATAAAGCGAACCGACCCGCATGTTGCTCGGACAGCCTGACGGGTATTTGGAATAATCCTGCTCCACTCCGCCGGGACAGGGAGGACAAAAATAGGCATAGCCACCTAATGGGGCTGGAAGGCACTCGCATCCCGGGTTTTTTTGTATCTGCCCTTCGCACCCCGCCGGGGGGGTCGGCGATCGTGACGGCGACGGCGACGGCGTCGGCGTCGTACTTACGCAGGGATCAATATCAGTTTGAAGGCACCAGCCAGCGCCACAAGGTATGTAATTGTATGTAGCCTTAAAACAGCCCGCGAACGGGTCAGCACAAGAAGAATTCGCTAGTGCGTCTTTACCTCCGCAAAAACAATCTCTCCGTATAGCTTAGAGCGGAAGCACCCGCTGCCGGAGCAGCATGTATCTGGCCGCGGGTTCAGCTTGCGGGAAGTCGGCCGAGGCGAGCCCGTGGATAAAAAATTTGCCAGCAAAAAGATTGCTGGCAAATCATCAGTCGAGAACATCGCAGGCCAAGTGCGCCACGACACTGGCTCAACTTTCATTCCTCCCGGATCGGTCAAGTTCAATTCCGGCTCGCAACGCTTCAGGCTGGACTTCGCGTCAGGCGCTTGTGGCATGGCAATCCCGGTACTTCCCAGAAATCCAGTCCCATCCCCAAAGCTTAATGCCTGAAACTTCAAAATAAGTTTCTTTGGGTCGGGCGCGTTATCCCTCTGTCTGAAATCTTCCCAGCTCACTACTTGGATGTCAGGAAAACTGTAGGCGTAAGTCTCCCCGGACTTGATGGGAATATCATCTGGCCCCGCCTTGGTCTCGATGTCTATTAATTCCCCTCTCCCGTAATGCACGACGAGCCCGACATGATTCCCGTCAGGCATCGTGAGTTCAGGCATGGTAATAGATAGGCTAAGAAAGTAGATCGGTTTCTCCCCGGTATTCGTAATCTCAAGCTCGAAGTCACGTAACCACTTCTCATTTTTCGAGTCCTTGAATGCCTTCTCCTTCTCCTTTTTGATCTTGACCTTGATAGGTAGATGCTTGGGTATTTTATCTTCAAGCTCTCTCTCCCTCGTTGATTGGGCAGCGCCCGGAACCAAAACGAACTTCACTAAGAAGATCGCGGCCAGGCAGAAGAGTAACACTTGAAAAAATCTCTTGACGCCGAGGGCGAGTGCTTGTCGCGGGGAATTCATGAGGGGGCTCCTTTCGTCATGGGGTGAGAGGTTGCAAGGAAAGCGGCGACAGCTTCGGCTTATACGCTCATCACTTTAGCTTGTCAACGAATATGTGAATTCAAGTCTTGTAGCTCCAACCTAATTGTCCGGCGCATGTGGGATCGCCATTCCGTCATTTCCCCGAACCCGGTCCCGTCTCCAAAGCTCAGTATTTGGAATTTCAGCACGAGTTTCTTCGGGTGAGGCCAGTTTTTCTCCCGCTTAAAAGCCTCCCAACCCAGCACCTGACTTTCGCTGATGTTGAAAGTGTAAGTTTCCCCCGGTTTAATCGGAACATCATCCGGGCCTGCTTTAATTTCAATACCTTAAGCTCAGGTCCGCCATAATGCAGCGCAATGACTAATGTTGTGTCCGTTCTCGTCCGTTATTTCCGGCAGAATCACTAGAAAGTGGAGGAGATAAATCGGTTTATCCCCAGTGTTCGTAACCTCAAGCTCTAAGTCGCGCACCCACTTTTCATTCTTCAAATCCTTGAACGCCTTCTCCTTCTCTTCTTTCATCCTGACCTTAATCGGCAGGTGCTTCGGGATGGTGATTTCCATCTCCCTTTCTTCCGCGGATTGAGCGAAACTCGGGGCGAGCGTCGCGCTCACAGAGAGGACGGAAGCCGGAAAGAGAATGAAGAAGAGAAGCAAGCGTTTCCTGCAAGTGGCTTGGGGCTTCTGAGGATTCATGAAGTTTCTCCCTTTCCGACTGTCTCCGAGTCTCGGCCCGCTTATACGCCTGCGCCTGAAAGAAATCAACGAATCCGCGAAGTCCGTTTGCGAGTCGAGCAATCAGTGGAGCAAAATAGGCGTAACAATTTCGGCCCGCCGAGCGTATAAGGCATTCGCCCTCTCGGCAATTCCGTCAGTCTGGAGAATTCATCAATGAAGTCAAATCCTTTCGCAAACCCGGCGGGGCGCAGATTGCCCGCGCTCCTGCTCGTGGCCGCGCTCGTCGCGCCGTCCGTGTTCGGGCAGGCGACGGCCGTCGCTACGAGGCCGGCCGCCGCGCTCACGCCCGCCGAGCAGAAGGCCGCCGCGCTCGTCCGTGTTGAGACCATACGCGACGTGACGACCGCGCTCTCTGACAAAGCGATGGAGGGCCGCGGCACGGCACAACCCGGCGGCGACCGCGCGGCCAAATACATCGCCGACCGCTTCACCAAGCTCGGCCTCAAGCCTTTGGGCGACGCTGGCTCTTACCTGCAAGCCGTCAACTTCAAAAGCTCGCAGGTGATGCCCGAGTCCTTCGTCAAGGCGGGCGACGCCTCTCTCGCCTTCGGGACGGAATTCGTCCCGGCCCCGCCATACACGTCCGAGTTGTCGGAGGCGACGGGCGGGCTGGTCTTCGTCACTTACGGCGTGGTCTCGCCCGAGTTGAAGCGCGACGATCTGGCGGGGCTCGACGTGAAGGGCAAGGTCGTCATCGTCCTCGCGGGCATGCCGAAGGGTGTAGACGAGGCCGCCTGGAAGAAGGCCGGCAGCGCGCAGTCGGTCATCATGGGACTGATGGGCAAGGGCGCCGCCGCGGTGGTCGCCGCCAATTTTGGCACAAAGCAGCAGCCGTTCTCGGTGCTCGGCACCTACCTGTCGCGCCGCCGCGTCGCGCTCGCCGACGCCCCCGAGCCGCCCTTCAAATTACCGCCCATCATCCTCGCCAGCGACGCCGGGATGGAGAAGCTTTTCGCCGGCACGGGCGCGACCTACGCCGAGACGCTGGCGAAGGCCGAGAGCGGCGAGGCCGTCTCGAAGGACTTGAACAAGCAGGCGTCGATTTCCATCCGCGTCAAGAAGGAGGCGGGCGCGGGCAGCAACGTCGTCGGCCTGCTCGAAGGCTCGGACCCGAAGCTGAAAGACCAGGCGGTGGTCTACACAGCACACTATGACGCTTACGGGGTGGACTCGCAGGGCCGCATCTATCCCCGGCGCGGCCGACAACGCGCTCGGCGTCGGCGAGATCATCGCCATGGCCGAAGCCTTCACGAAGTCGGCGACGAAGCCCAAGCGCTCCATTATCTTCCTCGCCGTGACGGGCGAAGAGTATGGGCTCCTGGGCGCGGAGTACTGGGTCGCGCACCCTACGTGGCCGCTCGATAAGGTGGCGGCGAATCTGAATTTCGACGGCATCGGCACGGAGGTCTACGCGCCCGTCAAGCGCGTGGTCGGCTTCGGCGCGGAGCATTCGGACCTTGGGCCAGTTCTCGAAGCGGTCGTCGCGGCCAACGGCGGCCAGATCGCGCCCGACCCGCTCCCCGAAGAGAAGGTCTTTTACCGCTCGGACCACTACGCCTTCGTCAAGAAGGGCGTGCCCGCGTTGATGCTGCTCGGCGGCCCCGAAGGAGATGTCGCGCTGTGGATAGCGCGCGCGCAGAAGTGGATGGGGACGGATTACCACCAGCCGACGGACATCATCCGCCCGGACTGGCACTGGGACGGCGCGCGCACCGTCGCCGTCATCGGCCTCGTCACGGGCATGCGCGTGGCGGACGCCGAACAGATGCCCGTGTGGTTGGAGTCCTCGCCCTTCTACAAACCGCGCGGCGGCGCGAAGACAGCGCCGGTCATGCCCAGCGTTAATTGATGGACGGCGGGGGGAAGCGTTAAAGCCGCGGCATGCCAGCGTGGTCCTGACCCCGAAGGGGTCACATGTAATAGCCAGGGGTAAGCGCGCGAGCGCGCCACCCCTGGTCACGCGCCAAACATGAATCCGACCCCGGAGGGGTCGCACCTCAACCTTGAGCGTGCGACCCCTCCGGGGTCGGATTCATATTTTCGTCTGACCGGGGGCGGCGCAAACTGTCGTTTGCTTGCCCCCGGCTATCATGTTTATCCCCTGCGGGGATAAGACCGAGGGACGGAAAGACCGGCTTTTGCTCTTCTAAAAATTCCTCGTCTCTCCCGGCTTCATGAACTGCACGCGCCTGTCTTTGCCGATGGCGGCGCGCACTTCCGCTTCCGTTGACATGGTGGGGAGGGAAGCATAGTGCATGGGGATGATGATCTGCGGCCTGAAATACCTGTTGACCGCGAGCAGCGCGACTTCGGGGCTTTGCCCGTAAGCCTTGCCGCCCGTGTTCATCAGGATGATGTTCGGATGGTAGAACTCCTGTATCAGGGCCATGTCGTTGAAAATCCAGGTGTCGCCCGAAGAGACTAACTCGAAAGCCGCGTGGCCGAGCCAAGTGATCTGTATCTCTTTCCTGACGGGCCGCTGCCGTCTCTGGGCGTTCGACAACGGAGCCGTCACGAGCAGGAGGAGCGCGAGCGTCAAAACTGCTGTCTTCAAAAGTTTCATCCTCACCTCCGAGATGATTGCGCGCGGCGAAAAGCTTGATGGTTGTTGAAGTCTTCCGCGCTAGTGTGTGTGGCGGCGACGCCTGGCCGCGCGGTGCCGTTTCTTCTTGAGCACTTTTCGCATCGCGGCCCTGCGGCTCATCTCGGTTCGTGTACGGTGATACCTGCCCGGATTGTAAACGCGCACGCGGCGCGAGCCGGAAAACTGTGCCAGCACAGGGCAGACACTTGCCAGCAGCAGCGCCGCGCTCCCCAGCAGTATGAGCAACTTGTTGCGCATCTCTTTTTATTCCCCCTCGTGTGGTCAGGCCGGTGTGAAATTGTCCGGCGTCAGGATAGCTTACTATTGACGCCCCTCGCCATCCTACAAATTCCGCGCCCGCTCTGCTACTATACGCGTCGAAATTCTTTCATCTCGCAAAGCAGTTTTGGCTTGGTGTTGCGGCCAAACTTCATCTTCAGGAGAATCGAAGCGCAATGGGACACGAGTTGAGAATGGAGCGCGAGCTGTCGCTGGACTTCCTGCGCGTTTGCGAGGCGGCGGCGATTGAGGCGGCGAAGACCATGGGGCAGGGTGACCGCAAGTATTCGGACCAGGTCGCCGTCGAGGCGATGCGCGAGGTGATGGACACTGTGCCCATGCGCGGGCGCATCGTCATCGGCGAGGGCGAGCGCGACGAGGCCCCTATGCTCTACATCGGCGAGGAGCTCGGCGGCCGCAACGCCAGCGAGGAGCTGCGCCAGAGCTTCCCCGAAGTTGACATCGCCGTGGACCCGCTCGAAGGGACTAACCTCTGCGCGCTCGGCGCGAATAACGCCATCGCCGTGCTGGCGGCATCGGAGCGCGGCGGCCTCCTGAACGCGCCGGATATCTACATGGACAAGATCGTCGTCGGCCCGTCGTGCCGCGGCTCCGTGGACATAGACGCTCCCGTCAAAGACAACCTCAAGAACATTGCGCGCCGTTTGGGGCGCGACATAGACGACTTGACCGTCATCGTGCTCGACCGCTCGCGCCACAAGAAGCTGATTAACGACGTGCGCGAGGCGGGCGCGCGCATCCGGCTGATTTCGGACGGCGATTTGTCGGCGGGCATCTCGGCGGCAGTCGCGGGCACGAACATACACGCGCTGATGGGCATCGGCGGCGCGCCCGAGGGCGTCTTGACCGCCGCGGCGATGAAGTGTTTGAACGGCGAGATTCAGGCGCGGCTGGTCTTTGACCACGACCGCCTCGGCGTTGACAAGAGCAAAGTGCCGGAGCGCGATGAAGTCCTCGCGCGCCTCAAGGAGATGGGCATCTCGGACCCGGACAAGGTTTACGACACGAACGACCTCGCGCCCGGCAAGCGAATCATCTTCTCGGCGACGGGCGTCACGGACGGCGCGCTCCTGCGCGGCGTGCGCTTCTTCGGCGCGGGCAAGCGCACGCACTCGCTCGTCATGACCACCGAGTCCAAGCACATACGCTTCGTTGACACAGTCCACGTCGAAGGCGGGCCGGACGCCGTCATCAGGTTCTAGGATAGATGCGAGACGCGGAGACACGGAGACGCGGCGACGCGGTGAAGAAAAGCCACTCGCTTTTTCGCCGCGTCCCCGCGTCCCCGCGTCTCCGCGTCTCGCCTTTCCGTCAGCCTGTCTTCGTCTGGGCAATCGTGGCGACAATCGTGCTCAGCTTCGTGAGTCTGGTGATGGTCGCGCCGGTCGCGCGCGCTCACGGGCACTCTCTGTCAGCGTTCTTTCTCTACGAGATGTTCGGGCGCGTGTGCCACCAGATTCCCGAGCGCGCGTTTGAACTGGCGGGCCACCCGTTGGCCGTCTGCGCGCGCTGCGCGGGAATCTACTTCGGGTTCGCGGCGGGCGTCCTCCTTTACCCGCTCTTGCGCTCTCTGAATCGAGGCGACACGCCCGCACGCAAATGGCTGCTCCTGGCGGCCGTGCCCACACTGTTTGATTTCGCGCTGGGGTTTTCGGGCATGTGGGAGAACACGCATCTGTCGCGCGCTCTGACGGGCTCGCTCCTGGGCTTTGTTGCGACGTTTTACGTCATGCCGGGTCTGATGGATTTGGGCCAAATGATACGCGAGCGACGGCCGCGTCGTTTGGCCGCGCCGGATAATGCTTCTCAGGGGGTGGGTTTTAGATGAACAGCAAACTGCGCCCGGCGCTCATCGGCGGACTGGTGATGGGCGTGCTCTCGGCCGTGACGGTCGTGCCGCAAGTCCCTTTCGTCAGGTTCATATGTTGCATCTGGGCGCTCCTGGGGGGCGTGGTCGCGGCCTACCTCTATATCAAACAGTCGCCCACGCCAGCGCGCATCGGCGACGGAGTCGTCCTGGGCTTGCTCGCCGGTGTGGTCGGCTCGGTCATCTCCTTCGTGGCCTTCCTGCTCGTCAGTTTCTACGTCTCCGACAGGACTCTGGCCGAAGAACAGATGGAGCGCGCCGGGCTCCACATCACTTACGCTGCCGTCATCTGGTTGGTCGGTGTCCTGGCGGTCGTCTTACAACTCGTGCAAGCCCTCGTCGGCGGCATCATAGGCGTCGCACTCTTCGAGCGGCGCGGCGAGGGCGGCAACGGTCCCGCCCCCCCGCCTCCGCCTCCATATTACGGCGGCACGCCCGGCCCCACGTACGCGCCGCCACCGCCGCCACCGCCCAGCGATTACGGGCCGGACACTCAATGACGTCGGTGAGTGTCTTGAAGTTTAGAACGACCTTTGACTAACATAAGCCATGAGTAAGCAGCTCATCACATCCTCCGCTGACGTAATGGGCGGGACTCCGGTCTTTGCCGGAACGAGGGTTCCTGTCCAGACGCTTCTGGATTACCTGAAGGCGGGCGAATCAATTGACGATTTCCTGGAAGGCTTCCCGACCGTCACGAGAGCGCAAGTCATCGCCTTTCTTGAAGAGGCCGAAGAGCAGATAGTAAAAATGGTGGCGTGAGGTGAGGCTTCTCCTGGACGAGTGTATAGACCGCCGATTTGCTGGAGAATTAGAGGCGGAACATTTTGTCAAAACCGTGCCGCAGATGGGGTGGGCGACAAAAAAGAATGGCGAGCTTTTGAGCCTCGCGGAAGCCGAGTTCGACGTTTTTATTACAGTTGATCGCAATCTATCATTCCAACAAAACCTGCCTGATTTTAATATTGCCGTTCTAATCCTGCGCGCCCCGTCCAACCGGCTGGCCGATTTGAAACCTCTCGCGCGTAAAGTCCTTTCCAGTTTGCCTGCGCTCATTAAAGGTAAGGCCGAAAATATAGGGGTTAAGCCAGCTTACAGCCTTTGCCTCAGACATCCGTTGGGGTACAATCTGCGTCTTATGTGGCTGGCAGCGCGGGTGCCCTGGGCAGATGCGCTGCTAGTTTTATGTGCGGCGACGGAAACCCCTTGGCGCTCGCCCCGCCTGTTAGTCGGAGACGGCCAACGCCGCTCCCGCAGTCTTTGGATTTAGAGATGCCTTTTTATTCACTTGCCCTGCTCGCCGCCACGGACGATTTGTGCCAAAAGTTCCCGAACTTTTGCGAGATCGTTGACAAGACCTCCGGCAACATCAGCCCGCTCTATCGCCTCGACACGTTCGACTGGACGGTCCTGATTCTTTACTTCTCGATCCTGACGATCCTGGCCGTGTACGGCGCCTACCGCATCAAGCAGGTCGTGGACTTCTGGCGCTACCGCAAGCTCACGCCCCAGCCCTCCGCACACTTCGGCGAAGATGAGCTGCCGCACATCACTGTCCAGCTCCCGCTCTTCAACGAGATGTACGTCGTCGAGCGACTGCTCAAGTCCATCACGGAGATTGACTACCCGCGCGACCGCCTGGAAATTCAGGTCCTGGACGACTCGACGGACGAGACCGTCAAGTTGGCCGACGCGACCGTCGAGAGCTACAGGCAAGCGGGCTTCGACATACACTACATACATCGCACGGATCGCACGGGCTACAAGGCGGGCGCGTTGGAGAACGGCTTGAAGACCGCGAAGGGCGAGTTGGTCGCCATCTTCGACGCCGACTTTGTGCCAAAACCGGATTGCCTCCGCAAGCTCGTTGACTTCTTCACGGACCCGCTCGTCGGCTGCGCGCAGATGCGCTGGTCGCACATCAACGGCGACTACAATTTGCTGACGCGCATCCAGACCATCATGCTCGACGGCCACTTCGTCGTCGAACAGACGGTCAGGAACCGCACGGGCGGCTTCTTCAACTTCAACGGCACGGCCGGCATCTGGCGGCGCAAGGCCATAGAGATGAGCGGCGGCTGGCAGCACGACACGCTCACCGAAGACACGGACCTCTCTTTCCGCGCGCAGTTGATGGGCTGGCGCTTCGTCTACCTCCTGGACGAGGACGCGCCCTCGGAGATTCCGGTCGAGATCAACGCCTTCAAGGCGCAGCAGCGCCGCTGGGCGAAGGGCGTGATGCAGGTGGGCCTGAAGCTCTTCCGCCGCATCTGGGCCGCCAATCTCCCTTTGCGCGTCAAGCTTGAGATGTTCTTCCGGCTGACGGGCAACATCAGTTACCCCTTGATGATCTTCGTCAGCCTCCTGCAATTCCCGCTGCTGCTCGTGCGCTACAACCAGGGCTTTTATCACCTGATGATGTTCGACGTGCCGCTCCTGTTCTTCTCCACGCTCTCGGTCCTGCTCTTCTACGGCACGGGCGTCTGGTATTTGGACAAGCGGCGCGCGCCGCGCCTCCTGCACCTGCCGCTCGTCATGGGCTTAGGCATCGGGCTCGCGTTCTCAAACGCGCGCGCCGTCATAGAGGCGCTGGTCGGCTACCGCACGGAGTTTGTGCGGACCCCTAAGTACCGCGTCGAGGAGCAGAAGGACGAGACGTGGAAGCGCAAAAAATATAAGCGCAAGCGCGGCTGGCTGCCGCTTCTTGAACTGGGCTTCTCGGTCTACTTCCTGCTCGCCATCCTCTACGCCGTCGAGATGAAGTTGTGGGGCACGATTCCTTTCCTGTCCCTCTTCTTCTTCGGCTACGGCTACATGGGCGTGATGAGCATCTTGCAGTCCGGGGCGGGCAGCCGCCTTCAGGCGCTGTGGCGGCCGCTGGTGACGAACGGCCGCTCGTAACGATTTGCGAGTTGAAACAAAAGCGCGCCCTCAATCGTTCCTGATTGTACGATTGAGGGCGCTCTCGTTTCTTCAAAAAAAACTTATGGTTTTGACCCTGAAAGGGTCGCACATGATAGCCGTGGGCAAGCAAACGAGTGTTTGCGCCGCCCACGGATTGGCGCGAAATAATGCCGACCGCGGAGGGGTCGCGCTGGTCAAGGTTGAGGCGCGACCCTTTCAGGGTCGGCAACCAATGACCGGCGTTGCCCCCGGCTATCATGTTCATCCCCTCCGGGATGTTCGATGATGTTGACTATGAAAAAACTTAGCTCCGCTCTGCTCATACTGCTTCTGCTCGTAGGCGCGCTTTCCCCTTTCACTTCTACCGCGGCCGCCCCTTCGGACTTTTACGACGAGCCGGGCGTGCGTCTCTTGAACCAGCCCATCGGCGAGTACCGCGCGCGTCGTCAAAGATTGCTCAACGAGATTAAGGACGGCGTCGTCGTCATCCTCGGCAACGTGGAGGAGGACATGGGCGTGGAGATGCGCTACCGGCAGAACAACTGGTTCGCGTACCTGACGGGCGTGCGCACGCCCGATGCCACGCTGCTGCTCGTGCCGCAGGGGCTTCCCTCTGCGGCGGGAGCGCGCGAACTCCTTTTCATCCCGCCGCGCAATCTTCAGATGGAGCGCTGGACGGGCGTGCAACTCGGCCCCGGCCCGGAGACGGCCAGAGTCTTCGGGGCGGAACAGGTGCTCGCGAACGACGAGTTGTGGGCCAAATTGAAGGAGGCCGCGGCGCTCCCCGCCTTCAAGGGCGCGATGAAGCTCTACACCATCGCGCCGCGCCAGGTGTCGAACGGCCGCGTGCGCGAGTACCAGTTCGCCGAGCGCGCGCGCGCCGAGTTGCCCGGCGTGCAGGTCGCGTCCGCCGCTGACGTTGTCGGCGACATGCGCCGCATCAAGTCCGCTTCGGAAATTGCGCTGCTTCAGAAGGCGATTGACATCACGGGCGAGGCGCACAAGGACATCGCGCTCAACATGCGGCCCGGCATCTACGAGTACGAAGTGCAGGCGCTGCTCGAAGCCGCCTTCACGCGCAACGGCTCGGAGCGCCCGGGCTTCCCCTCAATCGTCGGCAGCGGGCTCTACTCGACCATCCTGCACTACAGCGAGAACCGCAAGCGGATTGACGACGGCGACCTGGTGGTCTGCGACATCGGCGCGGAATACTCGCTCTACACGGCGGACATCACGCGCACTTACCCGGCCAACGGAAAATTCACCCCGCGCCAGCGCGCCATCTATCAACTCGTGCTGGACACGCAATCGGCCGCCGCCGCGCACTTCAAGCCGGGGATGACGAACGGCGATTTACACGTCTTCGCCGTACAGTACCTGCGCCAGAGCCCTTTGCGCGCCAAGGACACGGACGGGCGCGAGTACACTATGGATCGCTTCTTCATACACGGCCTGGGCCACGCGCTCGGTATGGACGTGCACGACGTGGCGGACGACCTGCACCAACTGCAACCCGGCGAAGTCTTCACCATAGAACCCGGCATCTACATCCAGACGGAAAAGCTCGGCGTCCGCATCGAAGACGACTACCTCGTCACGCCCGACGGCAAGCTCAACAAACTCTCCGGCAAGATTCCCTCCGCGCCCGACGAAATCGAACAGATCATGGCAAGGGCGAAAAGCACACAGAGATAAAGAAAGGTGCGTGGCAGTTCAAGCAACACTTTCAGCTACACAAGCATTAAAGCCGGGAAAGTCCCGTCAGGGACTTTTGAAAATAGCCCAGCACTGATGGTTTTTGACAACTCGAATCGGTAATGCATCGCCCTGATCTTAGACCCTGAAAGGGTCACATCTGATAGCCGGGGGCAACGCCCCCGGTCAGAAGCGAGAATTAATGGCCGACCCTGAAGGGGTCGCACATCCAAGGTTGAGGCGCGACCCCTTCAGGGTCGGCCATCAAGGCTGGCGTTATTCCGGGGGCGGCGCGCTGATGCGCTTGCCCCCGGCTATTATGTTCATCCCCTGCGGGGATAAAAACGGATTACCGAATCCAACGGTCAAAGACCATCAGTGCTGGGCTATTTTCATTCGCCCCTGACGGGGCTGAGGCAGGACTTTCATCGAAGTCTGAGCCGGTAAATCGTAAAGAGGCCGACGCGCTCGATTGCTTCGCGTTCGTACCAGCGGTCGAGGTTGGAGAGGTCGGGCGGCGCGTCTGTCACGACGACGAGGTGGGAGAGCGTCGGGCGCGAGGCGTGCTCGCGGCTGAAGGCCGAGGCGTAGGCCCTGTAGCCGTCGAGCGCAGAGCGCACGTCACGGGCCGTCAGCGGCTTCCAGTTGACCGTCCACGCGGGGTCGTTGTGGCCCCACTCGATCATCGAGCGAATCAGATATTTCTTCCTGTAATCCAGCGCCTCGAAGTTACCCTCCTCGGCGGCCGCGAAGTCTTCGTTGACGTAGTAAAGATACTGGTAGAGGCGTTCGCGGTTCTCTTCGAGCGTGACGCCGGAGAAGGCCGGGACGTGCGGCGCCCAGAGGACGGGCTGCGGCGCGACGACCGGGGAGAAGTCCGCGTGGTCCAGATTGCTGTAAAGCACGACCGCTTGACTGTCGTTTGACGCGGGCTCGCGCGCAAGTTCGGCAAGGCGTCTAGCCACCGGCAGCGCCTCGTCGCGGTCCCCGCTCGCCCACGCGTGCCTCTTTGTCTCGACCGCCGTCTCGAACATCCCCCAGCCCAGGGCCACCGCGGCCACGCACGCCAGCGCACGCGCTGTCAAAGGTCGTCGCACTCCCTCTGCCCGCCCGCGCCGCACGAGCGCGACTGTGATGACGAGCGCCGTGAGCGCCAAATATTTCGCGATGTAAAGCTCGTAATGGAGCGGTTGCAGCGAGCGGCCCGTCAAGACCTGCTGGTTGAAGACCACGAGCGGGGTGAGCGCGAAAGAGGCCGCGATGAGCGCCGCGCGGTCCCGCCACTCTATGCGGCCGCGCCACGCCGCGAAGGCGAGCGCGATTAGGACGAGCAGCCCGAGCTTGATTGACGAGCGGGAGAAGTCGGGCGCGTGCGTGGCGGCCAGGAGTTGCACCGTGTCCATCGTCGGCGCGCGCCTTGAGAGCAGGAACGCGTAGGGGACGAGCGCCGCGAGCGCGACGAGCGCGACCGTAAAGAACGGCGCGAGAGTTTTCCGGTAGCCTGCGGGGCGCGCAATCAGCGACAGCAGGACGAAGCAGCCGAGCCACGCGGCGGCTGCCGTCCACAGGTAAAAGTAGGAGAAGACGAGCAGGCCGAAAGTCGCGCCGCCCAGGAGGCCCGCCACGCGCGACGCGCGCTTCTCCGTGCTCACGACAGCGCGCCAGACCAGCGCGCAGAAGACGAAGAAGAGAGGGAAGGGCAGCGCCGGGCACGTAGCGCCGCAGGAAGGGGAAGTATTCAAAAGTATAAGTCGTGTCCAACCCGGCGAGCGTGCGCAGCGGCGCGTAAAGGATGGCGAACGTGCCAAGGCAGACGACGACGAGCGCGCCCGCCGCGGCCAGCTTCTCGTCCTCCGTCACTAAGCGTATGAGCCAGAAGAGTGCGAGCGTGGAGAAGAAGGCGACGAGGGCGGTCAGCAGAATGAAGGCGGTCACGGCGTTGATGCCGAGGACGCGCGCAGGTGTCGCGATCAAGTAAGGCGGGACGAATTGAATCGAGAAGAGGGATTCGTGTTGCGGCGCACCTTCGCGGTCGTCGCGCCCGGTGTAGGGGTCGTTGCGGCGCGGGCGTCCCTGTATGAGTGCGTTGACGTAAGCGCTGTAGGCTATCTCGTCCTGCGAGAAGAAGGCGTAAGAGCCGTGCCAATTTTCCGCGCGCTCCGTGATGAGTCGCAACTGCGGGTAGAGCGAAACGAGCGTGACACTGATCGCGGCGAAGACGCCTAGCCGAAAGCTGTGCCGCCGCCCTGTCTCGTGCAAGCTCTGGTTTCTCCTCACAACGGCCCGTTGGTGCTCGCCTGAATTGACGAAAGACGCGCGATGATAGCTCATTCCGCTTTTATTGGAAAATAAGCCTGAGCCCCATTACACAATTCAAGCAACATATTGACTCAACCCTTTGCGCCTTACGTCTTAACTTTGCGCCTTTGCGAGAACGGCTGTTTCACGCAAAGGCGCAAAGATAAAACTTAAGGCGCAAAGGGTTGAGTCGTTCTGCTTGTTGATTGATTTTAGTTTAAGCTCGGGAAGGTTTTGTTATACTCGCGGGAAAGGAGAGAGATGATGGCGACAGAGGCGGAAGAGAGAGCGAATCGTTGCGAGCGGTGCGACGCGGAGACAGAGCGTTTGATCAAGTTCGTCGGGCCGGACAACTCGCCGCACTACGTCTGCTGGTCATGCCTCGCGCGCGAGGAGAAGAAGGTCAACCTCAAGCAGACCTGGAAGCGCGGGGGGCGTGCGCGGTAGCCGCTGCTATCAACGACTGATTGGCGAGTGGCAAGCTGCCTTCATTTTACTGACCTGGCGCAGCGGAAACCGACGTGATCTCCCGCTCCCTCCGGCGGGTGGCTGTCGCGATAGGCGACACGAAGATTGACGGGAGCGCCTCCCCAGCTTCCGCCCCGTATGACGCGCCGCGTCGTTACGTTTGAAAACGTTTCGTCAAGGAAAAAATTTCCGCCGGCTACCGGATTGCTCTGAGTGTTTGCAGCATAGGGTTGCCACTCGTCGGCCAAATATTCCCAGACGTTCCCGGCCATGTCGTAAAGACCGTACCCGTTGGCTGCGTAACGTCCGACAACGGTAGCCCCGCCGATACCGCTCCCATGAAAGTTCGCCCTCGTTTTGTCCGGCAACTCGTCACCCCACGGGAAGGCTTTGCCCGCGAGCCCGCCGCGTGCGGCGTATTCCCACTCGGCTTCAGTCGGCAGGCGTTTGCCCTCCCATTGACAGTAGGCGACGGCCGCGTACCAGCTAACGTTAACAACCGCGTGATTGGCCTTCCCCTTCGGGTAGGAATTCTCCGTCCAGTGTTTCAGATAATTCCCGTTATGGTAGCGGGCAGGAATGCGGTCCCGACGCCAAGCCGGATTCTTATCGAGGAAGCGCTTAAACCGTGCGTTGGTGACTTCGTACCTGTCTAAATAGAAGGAGTCAATCGTGACCGCGTGCCGCGGGACCTCGGCCGAGAAGAGGTCTGCCCGACGAATGCCGAAAATCTGCTGAAGCCTCTGGATTTCGGCCACGTCGGTGCCGAGGTCGAAGGTCGCGCCGGGAATCAGCGCCATCTTCGTTGCGCCGGCCTTTCTCCCGACCCGCTGTAAGGCTGTCGGCCGACTGCGCGACGGCCTCCTTTTTATTTTAGAGGCGGGAACCAAAGGCGCGGCTGAAAGGATAAATGCCAGAACTGAAGAAATAATTTTTACGCCAAACGGGGCGGGATGCGATGTCATCGCCAGTTCTCTCCTGAGCGAATATTTTTTGCGGCCTCTAAGGGAGAACACCGCGGGCTCAACTTTTCTGGCGGATAAAATCGGAGAAGACGAGCATGATAAATTCAGTTATGTCTGGCCGGCCGGCTGTAGGAGAAAGCTCAAAGAATCCGTTGGGCCGTATTCCTGTGCGTCTACGCCGCTCAGAAAGACGCGCGCGGATTTCTCCCCGAGCAGCGTAATCTCGCTGTCTTCAATCTTCAGGATGCTTCCCTCCCTCAGGCCGACGACGCGGGCGTCCGGGTTGGCCTTGAGAAATTCCGCGATGCGCTGCTCGCGCGTCTCGCCCGCGTGATTCGCCGGCATCTCGTCCGTGTAATGAGGGTTGATCTGGAAGGGAACCAGCGAGAGCGCGTCGAAGCTGGGGGGCTCGACAATCGGCATGTCGTTCGTGGTCCTAATTGTCGGGCAGGCGACGTTCGACCCTGCGCTCCACCCGACGTAGGGTGTGCCAGTTTCCACGCGCGCCCTGATGGCCTCGATTAACCCTGCCTCGTACATCCCGCGCAGCAGATGAAAAGTGTTCCCGCCGCCGACGGCAATCGCCTCGGCCCTTTCGACCGCTTCGATCGGTCGCGCGGCCTCGTGGACGGAATCGAGCTGGTAACCCAGCTCCTCGAACCGCGCGCGCACGACCGCGGCGTACTCGTCAAAGGAGCGCGTCACGCCCGCGAACGGGACGAACAGAACTCTCTTGACCGACGTGCCTAGAAAGTCGCGTATGTCCCCGACGGCGTGGGCCAAAAATTCCCCGCCGTAGTTGGTCGAGTTGCTGAGCAGCAGTAATCTTTTGCGTGACATGTAGTGGCCGCTGTGCTTGAAGTTGTGCGGTGAAAGATAGCGCGTCGGCCGCGCGCGCGGCAAGGCTTGGGTGAAGAGGAGTTCCGCCT
Organism: uncultured Acidobacteriota bacterium; assembly: GCA_963711585.1. Taxonomy (GTDB): domain Bacteria; phylum Acidobacteriota; class Blastocatellia; order Pyrinomonadales; family Pyrinomonadaceae; genus QHXM01. The sequence goes on from CAVQEU010000011.1 coordinate 305,145, forward strand.
GACCTAAAATCTGTAGGCGACGCCCACGCTGAATTGCAGGTTGTGTTTTGTCTCGGGGGGCCGCTCGAACAGGCCCGGGATGCCGCAAAGACCGGAACCAATCGCGCAGATGTCAAACACCGGGTCACGAAAGACTCCGTAACGGATGATGGTATCACCCAGGTCTAGACGCACCACCATTCGGCGCGACGGGTATAATTCTATGACGCCGCCGATGTCCACGGAGGAATACGTCTCTTCGTCTAAACGGAACTCGGGGACCTGAACGTGAACCTCTCCGATAGTAGTATCGCGGACAACCTCGTGCGACCCCGTAAACCGGCTGACTTTGGTGAAGCGGACGAAACCGGGCCGGAGTTTGCCGAAGAGGCCGAATCGTTCGAAGCGCTTGCCGGCCTTGACGCCGAACTGGCCTTGCAGGAAGCGCCCGGCCGGCAGGTGTCTGTCCCTGAGTTCTCTCGGGAAGGAATTGACTTCCGCCTCGAAGGCAATGTTGTGCCTTAAGTTGTACGTGAACCTGCCGCCGAATCCGGGGTCGTTCTCCCGCCCCGGAGGTAAGAGCGAGAAGCGCGAGCTTTGCGACTCAGGATTGTTACGCGCGAGCTGGGAGAACTGAAGGCCCAACTCATAGCGTGTGGCATACTCTTCTTGCGCGAGCGCTTCATTGCCTGTAAGAAGCAGTGCGGCCAGGGTGAAGACAACGGCGTGGAGGAAAGATCGTCTCATCAAGCTTTATCCTCATGGTGACGTGAGGCTGACGAGGAAAAACTCTCAGCAGCGAGATGGCGAGGAGCGAGACCACACGAACCATATTCCCGTGTGCGGCGTATGTCAATCTTCCGCCGGTAATCAACGACAGGGAGGAAAAGAGAGCATGAATCAAGACCAGGCGCTTCGTGAACACCTGCTTTACCTGCTGGGCGGCGGCGGCGCACACGTGGATTTCGAGTCAACGGTCGCGGACTTTCCAGTTGATAAAGTTCACCGGAAGGTCGGGCGGCTGCCATACACGGCGTGGGAGGTGTTGGAGCACATGCGAATCGCGCAGTGGGACATTCTGGAATTTAGCCGGAACGCCGATTACGTTTCGCCGAAGTGGCCCGAAGAATACTGGCCGACGAAGGATGCCGCGCCGGGCGCGGAGGCTTGGGGCGAGAGCGTCGAGAAATTCCGCGCGGATTTGGAAGAGATGAAGGCGCTGGTTGCGGACCCTCAGACGGACCTCTTCGCGCGCATCCCGCACGGCGACGGGCAGACCGTGTTGCGCGAGGCGCTGCTGGTCGCGGACCACAACGCTTATCACCTGGGTGTGCTCGTGACGATGAAGAGGCTTTTAGAAGAAGAGCCAGCGGATTAAGAAGTAGAGGCCGACGACCGTGCCGCCGAGGACGAGGAGGAGCAGGGCGAGACAGCCGATGAGCACCAGCTTCGTCTTCTTGGCCCGGCCCTCGTCGGGCGGCGAGAGCTGGCTCTGCGGGAAATACGGCGGGGGAGTCTCTGTCGGCATTCAATCTCTCCTTACTTCATTCAAAACAAAAAACGGAAATTCTGAGTCATACAGTAGCATCGGAATTCGCTAGCGTGAAGCGACCACAACCTTAGAAGATTAGTTTGACGCCGAGCTGAACGTTGCGGGGCAGATTAGCCTGGCTCGTGACCTTGCCGAAGTTCGAGCTGACGGGGTCGAGCACGGGGTTGTTGAACTGCGGGTGGTTGAAGGCGTTGAGGAATTCGCCGCGCAGTTGCAGGCGCGTCCGCTCGGTGAAAAGAAAATTCTTGCTGACCGAGATGTCCCAGAGGTTCAGGGGCTGGCCGCGAAGGCCCGGCAGCCGCGACGGAAGCCGCCGGACGTTGAAGAGGAGGCGTATGCGCGGGTCGTTGCGCTGCAACGCCGGATCAACGATGCCGTTCGTTTGCACCGCCGCGTCCGTGAAATAAAAACCGCTCGTGTCGAAGACGGCGTCAACGTCCTGGCCGTCAATCTTCGTCCTCAGCTCGGACGGGTCGCCGTCGAAATAAAGATTACCAATCTCAAGCGGCCGCCCGCTCTGCGCCTGCCAGATGCACTGCACCTGCCAGCCGCCGAGGAGCGTATTGGTCACGCCGCCCCACGTCGCCCCCCACCTGCGGCCGCGCCCGAACGGGAGTTCCCAGATGCCGCTCAGGACCAGGCGGTGCGGCGTGTCGTTCACGGAGACGCGCTTCTCGTATTCCGTGTCGGTCGGGTTGAGAAGCGAGACCTCTTCGAGCAGCTTCGACCAGGTGTAGCTGGCGAGCAAGGTGTAGTCGCGCGTGAAGCGTTTCTCGACGCGTAGTTGGCCCGAGTGATAGATGGAGGAGCCGTCGTGGCGGCGCGTGCGAATGTTCCCGAACTGCGGGAAGGGGCGGAGCAGTTGCTGGCGCTGGACGGTCGCGCCGTCCAGACTCGTCCCAGGCGCGAGGCCGCGAAAAGGGTTCGGCACACTCGCGGTCAGAAAGTTAATCAGCGCCTGGTCGCGCGCGGGGGCCAGCGAGAGGTAGCGGCGCGGCAGCGCGTTAAGCTCGTCCGTCTCGGTCGTCAGGTCATAGCCTCGGTTGCCTATGTAGGCGACCTCCACGAGCCAGGAGTTCTTGAACTCGCGCTCGACGCTCAACTGCCAGCGCTGCGCCTGCGCGTTGCTTCTTTCGACGGGGACGAAATCTAGGTCGCGCCCGACGAAGGTCGCCAGCCCCTGGCTCGCCCCCGGCGCGGCGGGCAAGCCTTCCGGGAACGGGTCGAAAAGATTGGCACGGAAAGTCAGGCCAGAGTCTTGTGTCGGGACGAGGTTGATTGACTGAGAGAAGCCCGCCTGCTGCACGCCGTCAATGATGAACGGCACGGTGTAAATGGCCCAGCCGCCGCGCACCACCGTTCGTTCACCAATCCTGTAGGCGAAGCCCAGGCGCGGCTGAATGTTGTTCTTGTCCGCCTCCCAGAAGCCGCGATTGTCGGAGCCCGCGAAGAGCAGGCCGCCGCGCACGCGGAAGTCTGCTGGCACAATCTCCGGGATAGGGTTAGCAACGTAAGCCGCGCGCGCGGCCGCCTCAAGCGGGTTCGGACTCGCGTCGTCGAAGCCTCGCACGTTGCGGTTGAAGCGTTCGGTCGTGGCCCCCTCGTACTCGTAGCGCACGCCCAGATTCAGCGTGAGGCGCGAGTTGATTTTCCAGTCGTCCTGAAAGAAGAGGCCGTGGTAGGGCGTCCGGTTCGAGCGGGCCGTGTTGCGCTCTAAGAGTCCGCCGGTCGGCTGACCGAGCAGGAACGCGGCGAGGTCCTGGCCGATGGCCGCCGCGGGCGAGTTGTCGAAGGGGCCGCGCGTGAAGTCTGTTCGGAAGTCGTAGCGCCCGGCGGCGTGCCCGAGCCCCGAGGCGTCCTCGCGGTAGACGCGAAAGTCGTAGCCCGCGCGCAGGGTATGGTCGCCCGCGAGGCGCGTCCACGTCGGCTGAAGTGAGTAGATGCTGTGCGTGAAGCCGGCGCCGAGCGGGTCGCCGAGCGGCGAGAATTCGCCCGTCTCGAAGCGCGGGAAGTATGAAAGACCCGCGAAGAGCGCCGCGGCCCGCGGCGAGAAGCCGAGCGAGGCGGGCTGGAAAAAGCCTTCGCTCGCGCGCGCGGTAGGCGAGTCGAAGTGCGAGAAGCCCGCGCGTATGTTGAGGACGGTTTTGGCGGACGCCGTGTAGACGTGGTCGTAAGTCGCGGCGTTGTTGTTGCGATAAAGGAGCGTGCCGGTCGGGCGAACGCCGTTAACGATTCCGGTCCAGTTTCCGCGCTCCTCCAGGCGGTTGTTGCGCGTGTAGCGGAAGAACGAAGTGTGCTTCCGGTTGAAGGCGAAATCCAGCCGGAGCGTTTCGGAGTTGAAAGCGTCCGTGCGCAGGTTCGTGCTGATGAAGTTGTTGCGCCCCTGCGCGTCGCCCGGCTGATTCGGGAGCGGGTAGAATTGCAGGTAGGCCAGCGCAACGGGGCTGATGCGCGCCTCGGGGATGACGTTTCCGGGGAAAGGCGTCCGCGCGACGCGCGACCCCGCTCTCACGCCCGTCAGCGGGTCGTAAATCCGAATCCCGAGGGGCAGGAGCGCGGAGAAATCGCCGCTTCGTTCGGCCAGCGTCGGGACGGTGAATTGGCCCGGTTCGGGGAAGACATCCTTCAAGCCTTCGTAGGCGAAGAAGAAGAAAAAGCGGTCGCGCCCGTTCAGGGTTTTTGGCCCACCTTCGCCGAAGCGCGGGAGGATGACGGGGCCGCCGAGCGTCGCGCCGTAGCGGTTGTAGCGGAGCGCGTCGCGCGGCCGTCCGGCGCGGTTGAGAAAGAAGTCGTTGGCCGAGAGCACGTCGTTGCGGACGAACTCGTAGAGCGAGCCGTGAAAGTCGTTCGTCCCGCCCCGCAGGGTCACGTCAACAATCGCGCCGGCCGTGTGGCCCTGCTGCGCGTCGAAGCTGACGGTCACGACCTTGAACTCCTGCACGGCGTCGGCAGGGGGGCACGAAGGCGACGCGCGCGTCGCGGTTGGCCGTGTTCGGCGAGCCGTCGAGCGTGAACTCGTTGCCGCCGGGCGCGCCGTTCGAGACGATCGAGGACGTGCCGAGGTTATCGAAGGGGCGGGAGAATTTGAGGTCGCCCGTGTAGGTGATGCCGGGCGCGAGGCGCGAGAGGACGAACGGGTTGCCGTCCGAGAGCGGCAGTTCCGAGATGCGCCGCCGGTCAATCACCTGGCCCGACGACGCGGTCGCGGCTTCGAGGAGCGGCGTCTCCGTCACGATGCTCACGGTCTCCGCGACCTCGCCGACTTCGAGCGTGAGATCGAGCGTCAATTTGTCGCCGACTCTCACCTCCACGCCTTGCCGCAAGAGCTTCTTGAAACCGCCGGCCTCGACCGTCAACGCGTAGCTGCCCGGCGTCAGGAAAATGATAGTGTAGTCGCCCGACTCATCGGTCGTGGCCCAGACAGAGTTATTCGTCGCCGCGTTGGTCGCCGCGATCTGCGCGCCCACGACGACCGCGCCCGAAGCGTCCGTCACGCGCCCCGTAATCGAGCCGCGAAACTCCTGCGCCGCCGTCGAGCCGACAACGAGCAGAAGACAAAGAGCGGCAAGAAGAGAACAGAAAATGCGCCGACAGTTCTGCTGCTTGCGAGGCCGGATCATTCATCACTCCTAGGGCTTCAAGTCTATCCGGGACGAGTTAGGCAGTTGGTCAAACGTTAGAGTGCCTTCGTCAGCCGCCGCAGCCTTCTCAAGAGTCAGGAGAAAACTTTCGACGGGCAATCTGTAACGCGGGCGATGATTGCGCGGAGCAGTCCGACCTGTTCGTCGTGAGCCTTCCGCTCCTCTTCGTCAGTGTAGGGTGGAACCAGCACGCCGAATTTCTCATAAGCCTTGCAGCCCCTGTGTTCCAGCACAATCACTCTCTGTATCGTGAGGGTCAAGACTTCTGGCGAGTTCCAGGTGGTCAAAAAACGTCTTGTGCCAGGCTGGCTTCGCCGGCTCCTCCGGCACGACCGCGCCGAGCGCCGCGCCCGCGAGAATCAAGTGGTAATACTTACCAGTGAGTCCTGCGTCTTTCATGTACTCTGTGACCAGTTCAAAAAAACGAAAGTCCATGCAAGTGAGCAACACGACTTCTGGTTTGGTTGGATCGTCGCTCACAGCCAAACCTTTAAGATACTCGGAGAAATCGCTTAAATGTGCGCCATTGGTCGTCATCTGAATCATCCTCCTTTGTTGGAAGAGCGGCCAGCGAGGACCGCGAGGCGAAGCAAGAAGCAACCCCGAATCGTAGTAAAAAGAGAGGGCGAAACGAACCACGCGCGTCACACGAAACAGCACGAAAACATCAGCAATTTCATGTTTCTTCGCGTTACTTCGTGGCTCATCGTCACCTTCATTTGAATTTGAAGGCTACTTTATCACGCGGGCCGCTCAGGGGGCGAGCTTTATCAGTTGGAGCATTTCGACGAGGCGCGGGTCGGCGCGGAGTTGGTCTAAACGCGGGTCAACTTTGAGGTGGATGAAGGATTCGTCGCGCTCGCGGTAGGCGCGATCAAGCCACTCGAACGCCTGCTCCTTCTCGCCGAGGGCGGCGTGGATGAGGGCTATCGAGTAGGGCGAGACGTAGCTCTGGCGGCTGACCAGTTCTTTCAACTGCTCAAGGATTCTCAGCGCCTCGTCGCGGCGGCCCGCGACGGCGTAGGCGTGGCCGAGCGCGGCGATCATCTCAGGCTTGCCTTCGGGGAACTCGGCCGTCTTGGACAAACTGATGGCGCGCTGGTAGGCGCTGACCGCCTCGTCGTACATCTTCTTCTGCTCGTAGGCGAGCCCGAAGCTCCAATGAGTGTCGGCATATTTGGGGTCGCGCTCAAGCGTCTTCTGCAAGTGGGCAATCGCCTCGTCGTAGCGGCGCGCCCAGAAGTAGGCGCGGCCCACGCCCGTGCTGATGGAGAGCGAGAGCGGGTCCAATTCCAGGGCGCGCTTCCTGTGTTCCAGAGACTCGTCGTGGCGTCCCATCTCGGAGAGATAGACGCCGTACCACTGGTGCGCGGTCGCGTAGCCGGGTTTGAGTTCGAGCGCCCTGCGGAACTCGGTTTCCGCGCCGGCCCAGTCCCACTCGTAAGAGAGTCTAATCTTGGCGAGCGACGTGTGTGCCTCGGCCAGTTGCGGGTCAATCGCGAGCGCCCTGTTGGTCTTCTCGATGGCGACGGGCATGGCCTCCTTCGGCGAGAGTTGCAGGAGGTTGCCGAGGACGTAGCAGTCGGCCAGGCCCGTGTAAGCGAGCGCGTAAGTCGGGTCCAGGTCAATCGCCTGCTGGAAGTTGCGCAGCGCCTCGCGTATGTCTTCGGGCCGGCGCTTGTTCCAGTAGTAGCGGCCCTTCCAGTAGAGCTGGTAAGCCTCCGCGCTCTCCGTGTAGCGCTTAGCAAGCTGCTTGCGCTCTTCGCCGGAGAGTTTCAGGCGCAGCTTTTCGGAGATCTCGCGCGAGATGTCGTCCTGAAGCGCGATGATGTCCGAGAGTTTGCGATTGTACCTTTCGCCCCAGAGCCGCGTCTGCGTGTCAACGTCAACCAGCTCCGTCTCTATGAAGAGGTCGTCGTCGTTCATGCGCACGACGCGGCCCGTCAAGACGGCGTGGACGCCCAGCTCGCGTCCGACCGCCTGCGGGTCAACTTCTTTCCCCTTGTAACGGAAGACGGAGCTGCGCGCGATGACTTTCAGGTTGGGAAGCTCGGAGAGGCTGTTGATAAGGCTCTCGGTCAAACCGTCCGACAGGTATTCGGTGTTGGCGTCGCCGCCGACGTTGACGAAGGGGAGCACGGCGACGGAGTTAATGGCACCGGCCGGCCGCGAGAAATACCAGTAGGAGAAGAAGGCGATTGCGAGAGCGAGCGCCACCGCGCCGAAGAGCACGACGTGCCCGCGTCGCTTATATTCCGCGGAGTGAAGGATGCCGCTCATGGTCGCGCGCGCCAGCGGCTCGTGCGCGGTCGGCAGGGCGTACTGGTCCGTGCTCGTGACGCCCGCAGCAGCGCCGCCCGCGGGAGCGTCTGATACGTTCTTTCCGGCGCGCGCCAGCTTCAGCTCAAACTCCAAATCCTGCTTCAGCGTTCTCAGGTCGTCGAGCATCTCGCGGGCCGTCTGGTATCGCTCGTCGCGCTCTTTCCTGAGAGCGCGGCTGACGACCTCCTGAAGCCTGGGCGGAACGTGCTCGACGTGTTCGGAGAGCGCGTGCGGCTCCTCTTTCAGAATCGAGGCGACGACCTCGTGATTGGTCGCGCCCTCGAACGGCGAGCGCCCGGCCAGCATCTCGTAGAGCACTATCCCCAGGGAGAAGATGTCCGTGCGCCCGTCAACTTCGATCCCGCGTGCCTGCTCCGGCGACATGTAGCGCGCCGTGCCGATGACGGCCCCGATGTCCGTGTGGACCTGCGTGGGTGCTTCGGGCGTGGTCGAGCGGTTCTCGGCCAGCTTGGCGAGGCCGAAGTCGAGGACTTTGACGTAGCCGTCCTCGCGCAGCATGATGTTTTCGGGCTTGATGTCGCGGTGGACTATCTCCTTGGCGTGGGCCGCGGCGAGAGCGGACGTTATCTGAATCGCCACGTCGAGCGCTTCCTCCACGGGGAGCGGCCCGCGCTTCATGCGCTCGCGCAAGGTCACGCCCTCTATGTACTCGGTGGCGATGAAAGTGGTCGCGCCCTCCTGCTCGATCTCGTGAATCGTGATGATGTTCGGGTGGTTGAGGGCGGAGACGGCGTGCGCCTCGCGCGTGAAGCGCTGCATGCGTTTCTGGTCGGCGGCGACTTCAGCGGGGAGGAATTTCAGGGCGACGGTGCGCCCGAGCTTGGTGTCGGAGGCGAGATAAACTTCACCCATCCCGCCGACGCCGAGCTGTGAGCGGATTTCGTAGCGGCCAAAACGTGTGCCTGGGGGGAAGGCTCCTGCCATCCTGGGCGAAATTCCGGTAGGCTGCAAAAAGGGCAGCAGTCTTTAATGAACAGGGCCAAAACGTAAACCTTGCGCGACGCGAAGATTTTAGCCGAGTTCCGCGAAGAACAGAAGGCAGTAGGCAGTGGGCGGAAAGTGGAAGATTATTATCTCAGAGTGAAAGGGAGTTAGACGTAAGGGGCTCTGCCGCTTCACTTATGTTGAACTCACCTTCCACTATCGCGCTGCCGGGAGCGATTTCAATAGTGCGGATTAACAACGGCAGCGTGAATTGACGAGCACACAACTGGAAACGAGTCGGCGCGGAAGTAGTGTTACGTGCCGCAAAGCCCTGCCGATTAGCAGGGCTTTGCGGCTAAAACGCTTCTGAAAAACTAGACATTACACTTAAATGTCATAGAGGCTCCAGCCGCGCTAATGTTAGAGATGTCCAAACCAGACGAGGAACCATCCCACCACCGGCTATTAGGGATAGTGGAATCGGCAAAGTAGGTAGTACCTCCAGCATAGTAGAGGTCTTTTGCCTCGCCGTAATGACCGCCAAATTCTCCATGCTCTAAATCAAATTCACCGTCAGCTTGAACAATTGAGCACTCGTAATGCGAGTTAGGAGTCATGCCCTGGTTTTCGTTATTTCCTAACTCGTCAATGTGCCAGATTGCCAGACCTGATCCGGGGAGAGCCTGGTCGCGTCCCATTTGCTGTCGATTTTCGATAATGAAATACTCACGCTGATTCTTCCTGAGAATGAAAAACTCGTTGACACCAGCGCGAATCGTTGCATCACCAGGTGTGAGAGAAGTGACGCCGTCCGCCCAACCAGCGCGGTACTTGAGGTAGGCATTAATCTGTGTGGGATTTTTCTCGTCAACATTAGCACCTGCACACATCAAGCAAAAACCGCCGACCCCGTGCGAGTTGACGCCATCATTCCTATAGTCGTACAGATCGGGGAAATCACAAATCATGTGCCCGTTTTCGTGGCAGAAAGTGCCGAGCGTCAGTTCATTTCCGATGTTGGTGATCTGATAGTCAGCAGCAATTTTCCCGGGCATCAACTGATAATCGGAAACCAACCGCCAGGAATGGGGCCATAACCCTTCTGACCAGTCATTAACCACATCCCCCGCGTAAAAAATATTTGTCGCGTAGACGTATTTACCACTGTCAACAGTGAGAGGGCTGAAATCGAATCCCTGCCCTCGTAGGTAATCCAAGGCTTCTCTGATTAATTCCTGCGCTCGAACTCCGTACGGCTGAGTCTTGTCAGTGTAATAATCTCTATCGTGCTTAGCCGTGTAATACGGCGCGACTATGCTGGTGTAACGCAACTTGCCGCCCGAATTGTCAAAGAAATAATCATAGACCGAGCCGTTATTTCCAAACCCACTGTAACCCTGAAGGTTGCAATATGCCTCTACTTCGTCTTGGGAGATGGTCGCGGGAACATCGGGAAAATCAACTAGAAGACACAAGCCAACAAAATCTCCAACTGTCTGCCGCTGTGGTGGGGCGGGCATTATTCCCGGCGGTGCCAGCATCGCCGTGCGTTGTTGCATTCGAGTGACTTCTCGCCTGGTTTCCCAACGTGTCTTTCTGGGCGGCAATCCCGAACTCATGGCGCTCGGAGTTCCTGCTCCTATTCGATTCGGGCGTAATTTCGGAGTTAATCCGAGATTACGCGGATTTACCATCTCGGCTTGAAATCCGCTTGGCAGGAGATCGTCGCCATCATCGCTGACTGCGGCATATTGATAAAAGCCGGTTACGGGGTCTCTCACGACGGTAAACCCGTCCAAAGTTTCAAATACAGCTCGCTCTTGATTGCCCCACCCCTTCACTTGAATCTTAGTTCCGTCAGGTTGGGTAAAGGTAAGTTGCTTTCCAAAAAAGGGCACTGACATAACAAAGTTCTCCTTTTCACGATGAATGAAGATCGTTCTTGATTCCAGACAGGATGGTAAGCAAGCTATCGCACTATCGCGGGTAAGGCCAACTACGTAGTAGTAGGTCAATTCGCTAATCTGAAGCAGCTACTCTCTCCTTATTTATTAAAGGGTCAGAGCCGGACATCTTGCTTAACGTGTCTATCTAGTATGTGGGCTTGAGGCAAAACATTTCATCATCCTGCCCTTGAAGGAAATAAAATTAAGAGGCTCAAGTGGGAATTGAATCACTAAATTGCTAAGGCTAAAATCGCACAACGGCAACAGGGTCGGTTGATATCTTTTCCGTTATGGACGATGATGTATCGTCAAAGGCTTTTAAATCTCAGGAGGATGAATCTTATGTCTATCGCACGCATTACGGAAATCAGCTCTACCTCGAAGAAGAGTTTTGAGGACGCAATTCAAAGTGGCATATCCCGCGCGACTCAAACCCTGCGCAACGTACGCAGCGCATGGGTCAAAGAACAGCAGATCCAAATCGAGGACGGGAAAATCGCCGGATATCAAGTTAATTTAATGATCACTTTCGTCCTGGACGATGCCGATCAAGTGGACATAGCCTAAGCAAGTAGCTGACTCACAAGAATAGTCTTGCCGCACAACCTTTGTTTGTGAGAGCAATCAAAGGGTCTATCATCTCAGGAGTTGGAGTTCAGCTCTAATAGCGAGGAAATAGCCAGCATCAGGGCTGGCTATTTCCTATTGAGAAGCAGATGAAGGGAAACCCGCCGCGCCCGACATGTCATCCCTCACGACGCCCCGATAGTCTCTCTTTCTTAACGTGCAACTTCAGCAGGTCACGGCGCAGTGTAGCCCGCGCGGGCGATGACTTTGAGCTTGCCGCGGCCGGGCGCGTCCCTGAGCTTGACGCGCACCTTGCAGTAGGCGTCTTTACCCGGCTTGCAGGTCGGGTTGTAGCCAAGGACGTACTGTGAATGAAGGTGGCGCGCGACTTCGAGCGCGTCGTCGCGCATGTCGGAGGGCGATTCGGGGAAGAAAGCTCGCCCGCCCGTCTCTTTCGCCAACTCTTCCAGGAGGGCGACGGCCTTCACGCGCGGGCTCTTGCGGATGAATCCTCCCTCCTCGTCTAAGTCATGAACAAGGCCGATGGTGAAAACCTGTATGTCGGACTTGCGCAGGAACTGTATGAGTTCTTCCTGGCGCGTGCGGCTGCCGCGCTCCTCACCGTCGGTGACGACAATCAACGCGCGGCGGCGTCGGGTCATGTCTTCCTCCGGTTTGCGCTTCGCGAGGTGAACGGCCGACTGGTGGAGCGCGTCGAGCAGGGCCGTCTGCCCTATGTCGGTCTGGAAGGAGCCTATGCGGTCGAGCAGCACGGCCTTGTCCGCCGTGAAATCGTGCGCCATGTTTATCTTGTCTGTGCTGATGAAGCTCACGAGGAAAGCCTCGTCGGACGGCCCGCCGCCGCTGACGATTAGTTTGCCGGCCTCTATGATTTTGGGGAACTGCTTCCTGAGCGAGCCGGAGCTGTCAATCAAGACGCCGTAGCTGACCGGCACGTCCTCCTTGGAGAAGAAGGAGATGGGCTGCGGCTCGTTGCCCTCGAAGATTTGAAAGTCCTCGCGGCTCAGGTCCGTGGCCGGCTGCCCCTTTTTGTCGAACACGAGCACGCTAAGTTTCATCGCGGCGGGCTGCTGTGGAGTCTGCGCGGGCTTCGTCACCTCCTGCGCGAGCGGCGCGACGCCGAACAACAGGAGGGCGAACATTATCAGCGGGGCCGTTGAATGCTTGCGAGGTCTGGTCATAGCTGGAACGCTCCTTTGATTATTGGGCCGATTATTATTGGGCCGAAAAATTTTTCACTGCCCGTGCTCGTAAACAACTTTGCCGCCAAGGATGGTCATGACGACTTCCGTCTGCAAAATCTCCTGCGGGGGGATGGAGAGCAGGTCGCGCGAGTGGACGATGATGTCCGCGAGCATGCCGGGTGCGATTTGGCCCTTCTCCTTCTCTTCGAATGAAGCGTAAGCGCTCCCGGCCGTGTAGCAGTAAATCGCGTTATCTATCGTGAGTCGTTCCTGCGGCCACCAGCCGCCAGGCGGATCGCCTTCCGTGCTCTGGCGCGTGACGGCGGCGTAGAGGCCGAGGTACGGGTTAATCGGCTCGACGGGCCAGTCCGTGCCGAAAGCGACGCGGACTCCGTGCGCCTGCATCGTGTGCCAGGAGTATGCGCCCAGTACGCGGTATTCGCCCAGGCGGTCCTGCGCCCACCGCTTGTCCGAGATGGCGTGCGAAGGCTGCATCGAAGCGATGACGCCGAGCTTGCCGAAGCGCGCGAAGTCCGAAGGGGCGACGACCTGCGCGTGCTCGACGCGGTGGCGTCGCTGCCTGATGCTTCCTCTATCGTGCGCTTCATCTCCTCGACTTCCTTCCGGGTGAAGGACGCATCGGCTTGCAAGCGACTCCGATGTCGTGAGGGTTTTTGGAGGCCGCGAGCGAATGCCGTCAAGCGCCATCCGGTTCGCGCGGTCGCCGATGGCGTGGAGCGCGATCTGAAATCCCGCCTCGTCTCGCTCGACGATCATCTTCGTGAGTTCTTCCGGCGGGCGGCGCGGGATGCCGCTGTTGTGCGGGTCGTCCGCGAACGGCGCGAGCATCGCGGCGGTGCGCGACCCCAACGTGCCGTCAACGTAGCCCTTGAGCGCGGTCAGGCGCAGGCGCAAAGGGTCGTCCTTGAAGGTCGCGAACTCGGCGCGCTGGCGTTTCAACTCTTCGACAGAGTCTTCAAAGTCCTGCCACTCGGCGACGCGCACCGTGAGCTTGTCCTGCTTCAGAAGCTCTCGGTAGAGCATGGTCGTCCTGTAGCCGGAGTTATCCTGAATCGAAGTCAGCCCGTAGCGCCGCGCTTCGAGGAGCGCGCGCTCCAACGCCTGCAACATCTCGGCGGGCGTCGGCTGCGGGACGACGCGCGAGACGAGTTGGCCCGCCGTCTCTTTGAGAATCCCCGTCGGCTCGCCCTTCTCGTCGTGCAGAATCTCGCCGCCCTCGGGAGCGCGCGTCTCGCGCGTCACGCCGGCCTTTTGTAGCGCCAACGAATTTGTCCAGGAGACGTGGCCGTCAACGCGTTGGACGAAGACAGGGTTGTTCGGCGCGACCGCGTCCAGGTCGGCGCGCGTGGGCCATTGGCCGCCCCACAGCGTGTGGTCCCAGCCACGCCCCAGAATCCAGGAGCCCGTTGGCAGTTCCTTCACCTTGGCCGCGATGCGCTGTTTGGCCTCTTCGAGCGTCTTCGCGCCGATCAGGTCAACGCGCAGGAGCGAGAACCCGCCGCCCAGGAAATGTATGTGTGCGTCGTTGAAGCCGGGCGTGACGAGTTTGCCCTTCAGGTCAATCGTGCGCGCGCCGGTGTAGCGCGCCTTAATCTCCGCGTCCGTGCCGACGGCGACGATGCGGTCATTCTCGACGGCGACGGCTTGAGCGATTGTCCCCTGCGCGTCGGCCGTGAAGACCTTGCCGTTGGTGAGCAGGAGCGTGACCGCGCGCCGCGTCTGCGTGCCGGAGGGCGTGGCGTTGAAGAGCAGCGAGAGAATGATGAGCGAGATTAAGAAGGTGCGTCGCATCTTTGGTGTCGTGGTAAACGGGATAGGGGAGCGCGCACTGTTATATCATCGAACGGCGCAATTTATACAGTAGAAGTTTCGCGCAAAGGCGCAAAGTAAAAACCGAAGGCGCAAAGAGTTGACTCAAGCCTTTGCGCCTTACGTCTTAACTTTGCGCCTTTGCGCGAAACTGAACTTCCGTCGTCTTTCAACTCTCACGAAAATCGCTATAATCGTCACGCAAAAATCTTCCCAACAAAGGAACCGGCCGAAGATGAAGACAGAAACGCTCGACCTGAAGACTCCGTACGGCGCGACGACCGCGCACGTCGCGCTCCCCGAAGAGAAGAGCCGCGCCGCCGTCATTCTCGTACAGGAATGGTGGGGCATCAACGACCACGTTCGCGACCTCTGCGCGCGCTACGCCAAAGAAGGCTACACGGCCGTCGCGCCAGACCTCTATCGCGGCAAGATTACCAAAGACCCCGAGGAAGCCTCGCGCCTGATGCATGAGCTTGCCATCGAAGACGGCATGAGCACCATCAGCGCCGCGCTCTCCGAAGTGCGCAGCAAATACGACGCCGAGCGAGTCGGCATCACAGGCTACTGCATGGGCGGCATCTACGCCCTGCGCGCCTCTTGCGAGCTACACGAACTGGCGGCCTCGGCCCCCTTCTACGGCGACATCCCCGAAGAAGAGAAACTGGCACAGTTGACCGTCCCGACACTCTTCATAGCGGGCGCGCGCGACAACTGGATCACGCCCGAAAAGGTCAACGAACTTAAAGAGGCCGCGCACAGGCACAAGCTGCCCGTGGAGGTCGTCAGCTACGACGCGGACCACGCTTTCTTCAACGACACGCGGCCCGAAGTCTACAACCCGGAGGCCGCGGCGGACGCCTGGCGGCGCGTACAGGATTTCTTCGACGGCCTGCTGAGAAAGTGAGGCGACCGATGACGAAAAGGATCACGAACGGCCATCATTCATCATTCATCGTTCCTCGTTCATCATTTCGTTATGCCTGTCGTTTACACCATCGGCCACGGCCGTCACCCGTTCGATTACTTCCTTGAGCTGCTGCGGCAGCACGAGGTCAGTCTGGTGTGTGACGTGCGGAGTGTCGCGCGCTCGCGCTGGCCGCAGTACAACGGGCGCGTCCTCGAAGAGTTGTTGCGCGAGCAGGGCATAGGCTACGAGCACCTGCCGGAGTGCGGCGGCAAGGTGGTCGCGCCGACGCCGGACCTTGAGCGCGGGCTCGACCGCATCATGGAACTGGCCTCCGAGGTGCGCGTCGCCATCATGTGCTCCGAGTCGCAGCCGTTGACCAGCCACGCGCGGCCGCGCGCCAACTGCCACCGCGTCGGCCTCCTCTCCGTGCCGCTGCGCGAGCGCGGGGCGACCGTCAAGCACATCCTGACCAACGGCGAGTTGCTGGAGTTGGACGAAGCCGCGCTGCCCTCTATCTGGTAAGAAGTAAGACTTGAGCGGCCGGAAGTGTCGTTACAGAACGAATGAAGCAGGATGTCTTACCCGATTGCCAGCCGCCGGCTATGATTTATTGGCCCGCTTTTTCCCGTGCTTCCGCTCGTGGCGCACTTCGGCTTCCTCAATCGAATGCGACTGGGTGAGTTTGATGTCATGCTTTGCCATCGCCGCGAGCTTCTGGTAGTACTTGTGAAGTAACACGATTTCACCCTCCGTCAGGTCTTCAACATCAATCAGCCGATTGCTCGCGCCTTCGAGCGCCGCCACGATTTCGTTGAGCTTCAGGTGTATGGCGAGCGCGTCCTTGTTCTGTGCGCGCTGAATGAGAAACACCATCAGGAAGGTCACGATAGTAGTGCCAGTATTAATGACGAGCTGCCACGTGTCCGAGAATTTGAAAATCGGCCCCGTCAGTCCCCAAACAATGATGACACTCAAAGCGACGATGAATGCCCAGGAGCTACCGGCCCATTTTGTCGCCTGATGTGAAAATCGTTCGAGGATTGCGCTGAGGCCGCCTGATTTCTTTCGCGCCATGATTCTCCCTTCCTTTCGTTTAGACGAAAGCCGCTCTAAGGCTTCTCGTAGCCCGTCACGCGCGCTTTGATGCGTTCGGCGGTGCGCGGGTCGGTTTGGAATGCGGCCCAGCCTTCGCGCGTGGAGCGGCGCGGGAGGAAGGCGACGGTGAACTCCGCGCGCTCCTTCTCCTGGCCGCCGCTTTCGAGCACGACTTCGACCATCACGCCCTCGGCCGTCTGGTCCCCGTGGTTGACGAGCGTGACGGGGACGATGAAGTTGTGCTCGCGCTGTAGGGGCTCGCCCGCGCGGACTTCTATGCTGGGCGGCGCGTCCGTGATGGTCGCGGCGTCGTAAGCAAGATAAGCGAGCGTGGCGGCGACGAGCGCGAGGCCGATTGCGAAGACGACCCACTCGAACCAGTTCTTTTGCAGCTTCTTCGTCTTTTTCATCTTGATTGTAAGAGAAGTCTCCCGGCCGACGCGCCGAGCGTGGCCGCCACGCCGAGCACGACCGTCTGTGCAACGCAGGTGATGAGGCTTTGTCCGTCGAAGCGGCCGAAGAACCAGAGGATCATGGCGCTCGCGGCGAGGGCGATGGCGTAAGTGATGACCGAGCCGATGACGACCGCCGCCGGGCCTGCGGCCGGCGACAACCTCTGCGCGCACGTGAAATCTATGCGGAAGAGAATGACCGCGCCGAGCACGAGCGAGATGAGCGCCAGCAAGAGGAGCTTCCACGAAGAGATTTCAGAGGCGATCATGACGATCTCTTCGGTCGGCGCGACGTTGGCGGCGAAGAGCACTGCGCCGCAGAGCGCTATGACGAGCTGCCCGCCGAAGTGTGCATTGCCTTGAGCGCCGCTCGCCCCCTCGCCCGTGTCCGAGTTGCCGTTCGTGCCGCCGAGTTGCGCCGTGCCGACCGAGACGCCTATGGCGACGGTCATCGCCTCGATGATAATCTTGCCGACGATCTCGCTCGCCGTCATGTCCAGCGAGACGCGCCCCAGGAGCAGTAGAGCAGACGCCGAAATCAAGAGCCCCAGGCCCAACTCCTCCACGGAATCTATCACCACCTCCAACCAGTTCGCGTCGTGCCGTATGCCCGCGTAGTAGTTGTAGCCGAGCAGCAGGGCGAAGGTCGCGGCGACGTAGAGAATCAGGTGAAACGGGTGCGCGCTGAAGCCCGCCCACCAGACTTCCATCGTGTAGAGCAGCGGCAGGCTGAAGATTAATCCGCCGATGACGCCCCGCCCGTACTCCTCCACTGATTTGCCGATTGGACGCATGAGAGCAGAATACAGGAGTCAGGAGTCAGAAGTCAGAATAAAAAACAGTTTCAGCTTTTGGCCGGCTCGGAGACGTGGCCGCGGATGTCGTAGCTCTCGGCGTGGGCGCGCGCGAAGTAGACGGCGAGCAGGAAGGCCACGAACATGATGACGGAGGCGGCCCAGAACGTGACGCGCAAAGAGTGGTCGCTCATCTCGTGCAGCTTCTGGTCGTGGCCCATTGTGGCGACCGCGCTGTAAATCAGGGACGAGGCGATGAGCGGGCCGACGGTGCGCGAGAGGCTGGCGACGGACTGCGTGACGCCGAGTACGCCGCCCTGCTCGCCGCGGCCCACGCTCTTCGAGGCGAGCCCCGTCAGCGCCGGGGTCGAGAGCGAGTTGCCGACAGCTGAACGTCGCGCCGACCAGGAGCAGCGTCATAATCCCCGTTTGCGGCCCCGTGAACGGGATGAAGAAGAGGCTCGCGCTGAACATGAGCGCGCCCGCGACCACGAGCGGCATCTCGCCGAAACGCTTGACCAGCCGCCCTATCAAGCCGCCCTGTATACCAGCGCCGATGACGCCGACGAAGACGAAGATCCAGCCCGTGTCGTGCGCGTCGTAGCCGAAGCGGTACATCGTGAACAGCCCGAACGTGGTCGTCATGATCGAGAAGGCCGTGACGAAGAGAAAGTATATGACGAGGATGAGTGCGAGCCTGGACTTTTTGAGCGCGCGCGCCAGTTGCGACCAGCGGCCCGCGCGCGCGGCCGACTCGCGCGCGGGATGACCCGGCGTGACTGTTTCGGGCAGCGTGAAGTAGAGCAGGACGGCGTTGGCGAAGGCCAGGCCGGCGGCGAAGAGGAAGGGGACGTGCACGCCCCAGCGGCTCAACACGCCGCCGATGGCCGGGCCAAAAATGAAGCCCAGCCCGAAGGCCGCGCCGATCAAACCCATCCCCTTCGCGCGCTCCTGCGGTGTGGTCACGTCCGCGATGTAGGCTTGCGCCGTCGAGATGTTGCCGCCCGAGATGCCGTCAATGATGCGCCCCGCGAAGAGCATCCAGAGCGTCGTCGCGAAGCCGAGGATGAGAAAGCCGACGCCTGTGCCAATTAAGCTGACGAGCAGGATGGGACGGCGGCCGTACCTGTCCGACAGTCTCCCGAGGACGGGCGTGAAGATGAGCTGCATGACGGAGTAGGAGGCGAAGAGCAGCCCGACCGTGCTCGGGCTGGCGTTGAACTTCGTCCCCTCCACGTAGAACGGCAGCACCGGGATGACGATCCCGAAGCCGATCAGATCAATGAAGACCGTGACGAAGATGACGAGAAGCGGAGAACGTTTCATAAAAACAGTGATGAGTGACGAGTGATGAGTGATGAGTTGAAGAAGTCGATTGCTTGCTTATCACTTATCACTCATCACTCATCACTGCTCTTATCTGAGCCGCGCCGCGATGGCCTGTTTGGGCTGCGCGCCGACGATGCGGTCAATGATTGCGCCGTCTTTGAAGACGAGCATGGTCGGGATGCTGCGTATGTTGTACTGCGCGGCGGTGCGCGGGTTCTCGTCAATGTTCAGTTTGGCGATGCGGTAGCGCCCCTGTGATTCCGCCGCCAGCTCGTCCAGCACGGGCGCGACCATGTGGCACGGGCCGCACCACGTCGGCCCAGTAGTCCACGAGGATGGGGACGCCGCGCGCCTCCAAGACCTCGCTCGCGAACGTCGCGTCCGTCACCGTGATCGGCTTGTCGCCGGCCGCGGCCGCACTCAGCGTCGAGCGCCGCCCCGCACTTCCCGCAAACGGGCTGCAACTGACGGGCAGCCCCCTCGTCCACACGATTCTTAGTCCCGCAATTCGTACAACGATGATTGCCATCTTCTTTCTCCTGTATTCCAGCCCATGCTTTTAGTAAGATTCTCGCCGGAAGCTCTCCCGAAATCAAATTGTAAAGGGACATACAGGATGCGCCCGTTCAACTCACGCGCAGTCGGCCTGACACTGGCCGCGTTTTTGTTCCTCACAGCCTGCGCCGCCACGGCACAGGACCGCCGGCCGGGCGCGCAGCCCGACATACGTTTCACAGTCTCCATGCCCAGGCCGCACACGCACCTGCTCGAAGTCGAGATGCGCGTTCGCCATGCCGCGGCTCCCCGCCGCAGGTCAACCTCGTCATGCCCGTCTGGGCTCCCGGCTCGTACATGATTCGCGAGTTCGAGCGCCACGTGCAGGACTTCGAGGTCACGGACGCGGGCGGCGGGCGCACACTCGCCTGGGAGAAGACGAACAAGAACACGTGGCGCGTCGAGACGCAAGGCGCGAAAGAGCTACGCGTCACTTACAAGGTTTACGCCAACGAGCTTTCGGTGCGGACCAACGATTTGAACGACCGCCACGCCAACTGGACTAACGTCGGGCTCCTGATGTACCCGGAGGGCCACCTGAACACGCCCTCGACTCTGCGCGTAGTCCCCTTCGGCGACTGGAAGGTGGCGACGCAGTTGCCCGAAGTGCCGGGTGAGCCGAACACTTTCCGCGCCGAAAACTTCGACGTGCTCTTCGACTCGCCCGTCGAGGTCAGCAACTTCAAGACAATCTCTTTCGAGGTGCGCGGCGTGCCGCACCGCTTCGTGATTGACGGCGACGGGAACTACGACACGGAGCGCATGCGCCGCGACGCGCAAAGAATCTGCGAGGCGCTGGTCGCGATGATGGGCGAATTGCCCGCGAAGGACTACACCTTCTTCACGCACATGTCCACGAGGGACGACGGCGGGCTGGAACACCTCAACTCAAGCTCCCTCATCATGGAGCGCAACAGCTTTCGCAGCCCTGCTTATTACCAGTATTTTCTGGCGCTCGTGTCGCACGAGTATTTCCACCTGTGGAACGTCAAGCGGATTCGCCCGGACGCGCTCGGGCCGTTCGACTACTCGCGCGAGAACCACACCAAATTGCTCTGGGTCGCGGAAGGCATCACGGAGTATTACGGCTGGCACATGGTGCGCCGCGCCGGGTTGTTCCCGGAGGAAGACTACCTCGCCAAGCTCTCTTCGGTCATTGACGAGATGCAGGGGACGCCCGGCCGCCTCAAGATGAGCGTCGAAGAGGCCAGCTTCGACGCCTGGATCAAGTACTACCGGCGCGACGAAAATTCCGTCAACTCGCAAATCTCTTACTACGACAAGGGGCAGCTCGTCGGCCTGCTCCTCGACCTCGAAATCCGCAAGCTGTCGAAGGGCGCGAAATCCCTGGACGACGTGATGCGCCACCTCTACACGGAGTTTTACAAGAAGAACCGCAACTACACGCCCGCGGATTTCCAGCGCGTCGCGGAGATGATGGCCGGGTCGAGCCTGGAAAACTTCTTCGCGCGCTACGTGCGCGGGCGCGAGGAGCTGGACTACAACGCGGGATTAAACGTCGTCGGCTTGCAGCTCGGCGACCCGTCGCTGCGGATGCCCGCGCGGGCGGCTCTCGGCGCGGACCTGGGCCAGGAGGGGGACCGCCTTGTCGTGAGGACGAGTCTACAGCGGCTCGGCGGCCTACGAGCAGGGCTTGAACACTGGCGACCAGATAGTGGCCCTCGACGGCATGCGCGTCAACCAGCAATCGTTCCTCGCGCGGCTGGCGGAGAAGCGTCCGGGCGAAACACTCAACCTGACCATCTTCCGCGACGACGACCTGCGCCCGCTCCCCATCAAGCTCGACGCGCGCCCCGCCAGAGACTTCCGCATCCTGCCGGTCAAAGACCCTACGCCCGAACAGCAGCGGCAGTACCGCGCGTGGATAGGTGCGCGACAAGAATTGGGGGGCGCAAAGCCTTTCGTCCCGTAGGGACGAAGTGACAATAGCCCAGCACTTCAGTGCTGGGTACGAAGCGGCATCTGATTCGAGTCCCGTAGGGACGATTGAAGATTTCAGCCGTCCCTACGGGACTCTATAAAATTATCCTCGACCTCTCCCAGCACTGATATCGTTTGGTGTGAATTAGCTAATGTGCTTACAGTTCAATGGCCGTTTTCGGAATCAGAGGGCTATCGAAGTAGCGCCCATGAGCTAAGTCCTTTGTTTCAAGACAGAGGCTCAGATTTAATTCATTGCACAAAACGTTGAAGTGCTGGGCTATTGTCAGTCGCTCCTGACGGAGCTTAAAACGCTGGCACAGTTTTTTATGGCCGACAAATATCAAAGCATTGAATTCGACATAGAGGACCGCGTCGGGCGAATCACGTTCGCGCGGCCGCCGCTCAATATTTTCAACATCGCGATGATGACGGAGATGGCGGACGCGGTGAACGAGTGCGCGGGGCGGCGCGAGGTGTTGGCGATTGTCTTCGAGGCCGGGCGCGGACGCGCGTGCCTTCAGCGCGGGCGTGGCGGTCGAGGAGCACGTCGAAGAGACCATCTACCGGATGCTCGATTCGTTCCACTCGATCTTTCGCGCGCTCGTGCAGGCGGCGAAGCCCGCGCTCGCCGTGGTGGACGGCGCGGCGCTCGGCGGCGGGTGCGAACTTGTAGCGGGCTGCGACATCGTCATCGCCAGCGAGCGAGCGCGCTTCGGCCAGCCGGAGGTCAAGCTCGGCGTCTTCCCGCCGGTCGCCGCCGTGCTCCTGCCGCGCGTCATCGGCGACAAGCGCGCGCGCGAACTCATCCTGACGGGCGATTTGATTGACGCGGCTGAGGCGCGCAGGCTGGGGCTCGTCAACGCGGTCGTCCCCGCCGCGCAGTTGGAGCAGAAGCTACAGGAAGTGCTCGCTAAGCTGCGCGAGTTGAGCGCGCCCGCGCTCGAAGCGACCAAGAGGGCCATTGACCTTGCCCGCGGCCTCTCCTTCGAAGACGCCCTGCGGCGGGTCGAGGATTTGTATCTCAACGAATTGATGAAGACGGAGGACGCGCGCGAGGGCGTCCGCGCCTTCATGGAGAAGCGCAAGCCCGCCTGGAAGAACAAGTGAAAAGCAGGAGTCAGGAGTCAGGAGTCAGAACTCAGAAGTCAGAAGTCAGAAGCAAAAAACAGGAAGCAGGAAGCAAGATGGAAGGGCTGAGAGCGTTCTTCTTCTGATTTTATTTTGTTCTGAATTCTGGATTCTGAATTCTGGATTCTGACTCCTGACTCCTGTATTCTGCTTCCCGTGAAGTACCGCCCCGCCACCCTCCGTCCCTTCTTCCTGAGAGCAACGCTCTCCGCGCTCGCCTGGGTTCTCTTCGCTGGTTCCCCGGCCGCTTTCGCGCAGCAGGACGAGAGCCCCTGGAAGGGCGGCCAGCCGCCGGCGAGCCAGCCGCGCGAGGTCGCGCCCACTGAGGAGACCGACATCGTCGAGCGCGCGATGGGCGCGGTCTGTTTGGAGCGCGAGCGCGACCCACTGGGGAGCGTGCCGATTGACGTGATGCAGGCACGCCCTTCGCTGCCGCTCGCGCACCCGGACGCCGTCGCGGGCTTGCGCCGCGCCGAGCGCCTGCTGCCCGCCGCCCGCGAACTCGTCGTCGCAAGCCTCCGCGACCTCTCGAACGAATACTACATCGAAGAGTTCAGACTCCGTGCGGCGGCCGCGCGCGTCCAGGCTGTCAACAAGATAGAGCCGGACGTTGAGCTGCGCGACAACGCCTCGGTGGTCCTGAGCACGCCGCGCACCATCTACTTTGGCACAATCTTCCTCGCGGGCCTGCAATCCGACGAAGGGATGGTGAGCGTGCTGGCGCACGAGCTGACGCACATCGCGGACGGGCGCGAGGACTCTCTACAGCCGCTCTTCCGCCTGGTCGGGCGGCGCGCGGCGACGCTGACGGGGATGCGCATCGCCGGACGGCGGCCCGAAGAGTTGACCTGCGATCTGGTGGGCGCGATGGCCGCGCGCACCTACATCGAGCGCACGCCGGGCAAGGAGGCGCTCGCGCGCAGACTGTCGCGCGCCATAGAGCACAACTGCGTGGAGGAGGACGGCACCGACGAGGCGCACCTCAGCCCGCGCAACACCATGCGCGCCCTGCTCCTCTTAGACCCGACTTTCGGCAACGACATCATGGGCGACCCGCTCGTCACAATCCGCCTCGCCGAACCGCCCAGCCGCCCGCCCAGGACGACCAGGCCGTCGAACAGGGCGACGAAGCCACGGACGCCGCGCCGCCGCCGCCCGAGCGTTCGCTACGTTCACGCGAATTAGCCGGAGCCGGTAATTCCAGCCGCCGCTAACGCGACTGATGAACGCACGCCTCAATCGCTTCGTTGACAAGCGTGCGCTCGCCTTCCTATCATCTGCCGTTCAAATGATTCGCCGGTTAATCAACAGCATGAGACGCACGGGCAAACCTTTCCTCGCCGCGTTTCCGCGTCTACGCGTCTACGCGTCCGTCTCACTCCTGGCCGCTCTTCTCGTCGCAGCCGGGTGTCGCGGCGACGGAGAGAAAAAGACTGTCAGCCCGAACTCGCTCGCCGCTGTCCCGGCGGCTCGCCTGGCTTACGGCTTCGCGGCGGACGTGGATGTTCCGCCCGGCGCGGTCCCGCAGGAGGAGACCAGGCTCAAACCCGTCCAGGACGACTTCGACTCGCGGCGGAAAGACGACAGGCTCTTGCGGACGGTCATCTCGCCGGACGGCCAGCGCGCCCTGGCCCTCTTCGACACGGGCGAGACGCAGGAGGGCGAGTTCCGCATAGACATGTATAGCGCCGACGGGAGGTTCCTGCGCAACCTGACGCCGCCGGAACTCTCCGGCGCTTTCGCCCCGATGGTCGCATGGTCGCCGGACGGAAATCAGATAGCCTTCATCGGCCGCAAGACGCTGGCCCAGGAGACGCCGCCCGACATGCTCCCGGACACGGCACCGCTGCCCTCGCCGCCCTCGCCCTTGAGCGGCGTACAGGTCTACGACACAGAGCAAATCTACGTCTGCGACCGCGACGGCTTCGGGCTGAAGCCGCTGACGACGCGCAACGGCCTGATCTACTTCTACCTCGCCTGGTCGCCCGACGGCCAGGCGCTGGCCGCCCTCGCCTGCCGCGAGGACGAGTGGGACGCGCGCGCGCGTGAAAGCAGGCAGCCCGCGGGCCGCCCGCGCCTCATCGTCACGGACGGCCGCGAGCGCCTGTTGGATGACCGGTTGATGGAGGCCGGGCCGGTCTGGTCGCCCGATTCTTCCAAGCTGGCTTCGGGCTTCGAGACCGAAGTGAGAATCTACGACGCGGTCACGGAGACGCCGACGCAGGCCGCCGTCCCCTTGCGCGACGCGCTGCTCAAGGCGTCGGCCGAGTACGACGAACAAAAGCTGAAGGACAAGAAGGGCGGCGACGCCACGCCCGTCTCGTTCAACCCCATCGTCCGCCTCTACTGGCCCGAGGACAGAAGCCTCTTCGTCCAGACGGCCTACGTCCGCATCTACGCGTCTGAGCCGGTCGTCACTTTCGAGCGCTGGCACAAATTGACCTTGAGCATACAGGCCACGCCGCTCAGCCGCCTCGATGATAACTGGCCCAGTCCGGGCGAAGCCTCCCGGCGCGCGTGTGCTATAGTCTGGTCGCGCCCGAACTCTTAACGACAGGAGCGAGAATCCCCCTTGACGACCTACACGAGCGTCGCAGAGATTTACGAAGCGATAGACGGGACGCGCGAGCGGTTCTACAGGCGCGTCGAAGCCTTGAGCGACGAGCAGGCGAGCGCGCGCCCCGCCCCCGAAGCCTGGTCTGTGGCGGAGATCGCGGAGCACCTGGCGCTGATAGAGAGGAGCGTGCTGCGCCTGATGAAAGGCGTGCTGGCACAAATCGAAGCCGCGGGAGGGAGCGCCGAAGGCGGCGCGGCGGCGATGAAGCCTTTCTCGCTGGAGCATCACATCGAGCGCTCGCGCAGGGAGAAATACGTCGCGCCGGAGATGGCGCGGCCGAAGGGTGAGGCTCCGCTCGCGGACTCGCTCGCGCGCCTGCGCCGCTCGCGCGAGGAGGTGCACGCCCTGCGCCCGCGCATAGAGGCCGCGGACCTCAACGCGGCCAGCTACCCACACCCCGCCTTCGGCCCGCTCAACGTTTACGAGTGGCTGGCCTTCATAGGCATTCACGAGGCCAGACACCTCAGGCAGGCCGAAGCCTTGCTCAGCGCATGAAGGACAGGCTGAGAGTTCTGGCGGTCATCTGTTTCCTGTGCGGCCTCGTGGCCGGCGGCCTCGCCCTCTGGCTCTACACGCAAGCCCGCGCGCGTGCGGACGAAGGGATGAGCCTTCGGCGAAAGGCGCTCCAACTCTACGACCAGTCTGACGCCTTCAAAGGCACGCCCGAAGAGGACAAGCTGATCGAAGAAGGCCAGCGCGTCGAGCAGGCCGGCGACGCCACACTCGCCTCGGCCCGGACGAGCCGCCTCTGGGCCATGATCTCCGGCATCGCCAGCATCGTCCTCGTCGTCACCGCCATCGCCGTCATCATGGCACACCTCAAACTAAAAGAGGCCGACTCGCTCCCCTGAGCCGCCCGATTTTTCAACTCTTAATCAGAGCCTGTTTGAAGACCATTGGCTGTTTCACGTCCCATCAGGGACGATTGATAATAGCCCAGCGATTTATCGCTGGGGATGGAGTGCCAATGATTTTTGAGTCCCGTAGGGACGATTGAAGGTTTCAATCGTCCCTACGGGACTAGGATAAAATTTACCGTCCGATACCCAGCACTGAAGTGCTGGGCTATTTTCACTGCGTCCCTGACGGGACTTTTCAAACAACTTCTCAATAAACCTGTGCCCACTTGCGACCTCACGCGCCGCCCCCTATAATCTCCCGGCACTAGATTAACTCTTTGTGCCCCTGTAGCTCAATGGTTAGAGCAGCAGACTCATAATCTGTTGGTTATTGGTTCGAGTCCAGTCAGGGGCAAGCTTTAATAAAAGGGCGATCAATTGATCGCCCTTTTGACTATCTGCGCTGTGCTACCTTCTATTTTTTCTCAGGTGCGCGGAAGGCCGTGTCCGGGATGTCCACGTCAAACTTGACGGTTTTGACGGTGGTGACGATGTCGCCGATGGTGGGGATGTTGGTGGTTGTCTTGTAGGGGATCATCAGCCCTTCGGTCAGTCGGTAGTCGCTGTAATACTCCGTGACGGGCAGGGTGATCTGGGTCGTGTTGCTGGTCTGTAGCGAGTCGCGGCGCAGGAGCAGGAAGGTCTTCGTGGAGACGTAGTCGGTGACGGAGTTGCCCTTCTCCGGCGTCTTGACGACGACGTAGACCTCTTCGTCCCCGACCTTGGAAGTGCGCTTGATCTCAATCGTCTTGAAGAGCTTCTTCCAGTTGAGCAGGCCGTAAAAGTCCGCGCCGATGCGCGCGTCTTCGAGCGACTTGCCGGCCTTCTGCTCGGGCGGGCCGAAGCTGCTCACCTCGCCGCCCTGCGCGCCGTCGAAATAGTCGTCGAGCCACCCTATCTTTTTCCCCAGGGCCATCAGGTCAATGTGCGTCGCCTGCGAGTTGGGCGCGCGCTGGCTGATGGCACCCATCCCCGTCACGCCCTGGTGCTCGAAGACCATCTCGGCCGTGACGACCCTCGATTTGTGTCTGCGTAAGTTCTCCTCGCCGCCCTCGGCCGCGATCATCTTCGCGAGCAGTTCGTCAACCGTGATGACCGGGGCCGCTTCCGCCATGCGCGCCAACTCAAACTCACCTTCCGGCTGCTTGATGACCAGCCCAGAGACTTTGCCCGCCGCGTCGCGCTTGACCGTCACGCCGTAGGTGTCCGGCAGGCTCGGGCTCGCGAGCTTGTCCTTCTCCTTCTCGACCAAGGGGTATGCGGGCTGGCCCGGCACGACGAGCGAGGGCTTGCCTTCGACCAGCTTGACCTCCACGACGGGGCCGCCTTTCATCTCGTAAGAGCCGAGCAGGTCTTTGAGCGGGCCGTTGTAGTCGGCCGCCGCCTTCGCCTTATCACCCGCCTTGTCGTCAGCCTTGACCCGGCCGAGCACCAGGTTGCCCTGCGGCTGTTCGAGATACATCTCCGTCTCGCTGCCGTTGTCTTTCGGTGGCCGGAAGGTGACGAAGAAGCCCGTGGCCGCCGGGTCGTCTATCTTGTAGCGCCGCCCGCCTATGTTGACGAGCGTGTAGACGGGCTGGCCCGGCACGGTCATCATCAGCTTGCCGTCTTTGAGGTCAACGTCGAAAGTCAGCCCGGCCCCGGCCAGGAGATATTTCCCGACTTCGCGCGTGGGGTCGCCGGCCGGTTCCGTCTTGGCGAGGTCGCCGGCCGCCGCGGGGTTGCCGACGAGGTTCGACCAGATAGTCTCCATCGCGAACGGGGCGATGGGCGAGGCGGAGATGTTGGTCAGGACGGCGAAGCCCAGTTTTTGGTCCGGCATCAGGGCGACCGTCGCGTTGAAGCCGTCAATGTTGCCGCCGTGCTCGACGACCTTGTGCCCGTTCCAATCGCGCAGGAACCAGCCCAGGCCGTAAGAGACTTTATCGGAAATCTTGTTGTGCGGCTCAGTCAGCTCTTTGAAATTCTTCTCGGAGACCAGGCGCTTGCCCCCGAAGACGCCGTCCGCGAGCATCAGGCGGAGCCACTGTGCCATGTCGCGCGCGCTCGAATTGATGGAGCCCGCCGGGGCCGCCGCGCCGATCTCGCGCATGGGCACGTTCTTCGTCTCTTTAGTCTCGCTGTTGTAGGTGTAGCCGAGCGCGTAATCTTTCGCCTTCAAAGTCTCCGCGACGGTCGTGTTCGAGTCCTTCATGCCGAGCGGCTTGAAGATGCGTTGCGTGATGAAGTCGTCCCAGGTCATCCCCTGTGCCTTCGCCACGATCTCGCCTGCGGCGGCGAACATGACGTTCTGGTAAAGAAACTTTTCGCCGAGCTTGGCCGTTGGCTTCGCCAGCCCCGCGACGCGTATCAGCTCCTCGCGCGTGAGTTGGCCCGAGACCATCGAGAGGTCCGTGCGGTCGAGGCCCGAGCGGTGCGAGAGGAGGTCAATGATGGTGATCCTGGCGTCCGCCTCGGGGTCGCGCAGCTTGAAATAGGGGAGAATCTTTTTCGGCGAGTCTGTCAGCGAGAGCTTGCCGTCGTCGGCCGTCATCGCCGCGGCCATCGCCGTGAAGGCTTTGGTGGACGAGCCGATGGCGAACAGGGTGTCCGGCGTCACGGCCTGGTTGCGCTCGACATCTTTGAGGCCGAGCCCTTTCATGTAAACTACCTTATCGTCCTTGACGATGACGATCGAGAGGCCGGGAATGTGGAATTCCTTGCGCTTCTCTTCGATGGCCTTTTCGATGGCCGCGAGCCGCGCCTGTAGGTCGGGTGCTGTTTGCGACGTGGCCGCCGCG
This sequence comes from uncultured Acidobacteriota bacterium, assembly GCA_963711585.1. Taxonomy (GTDB): domain Bacteria; phylum Acidobacteriota; class Blastocatellia; order Pyrinomonadales; family Pyrinomonadaceae; genus QHXM01. The sequence continues at coordinate 333,635 of CAVQEU010000011.1, forward strand.
CCCTGAGTCGCCTGTGCGAAGGCGGCTTTCTGGAAAGGCGCTGAGACAATCGAGGCGATGAGGGCCAGTGCGAGAAGAAAGTGCGAAAAGCGTTTGAGTGTCATATCATCGAATCTCCAAAAGCGGGTTCACATTTTTTTAGATAGTTGCCAGGCGCGGGCAGCTTCAGTTATACGTCCGGGACGCGCGCAAAGTTTTTCATTGCGGGCTGAAAAACAGGCGTCAGGCTTTCCTTAGCGCCTTTGCGTCTTGGCGTGAGTGGTTTTAGTTTTCTCACGCTGGAGGCGCAAAGACGCAAAGGAATATATTAATCGCGGATGAAACCAACCGGAAAGAGAGCGCGGCGCGTGCGCGTCGGTGTGGACACGGGCGGCACGTTCACGGATTTCGTCTTCGAGACGGACGAGGGCTTGCGCCTCTTCAAAATCAGTTCGACGCCCGCCGACCCTTCGCGCGCGATAACCGAAGGGCTGCGGCGCGTCTGTGATTTAACCGGCGCGAGGCTCAGAGAAATAGAGGTCATACACGGCACGACCGTCGGGACAAACGCGCTCCTGGAAAGGCGCGGGGCGCGCGCGGCGCTCGTCACGACCCGTGGCTTTGAAGACGTGCTCGCCATAGGGCGGCAGGCGCGCCCAGCGCTCTACGACCTGGACGCCGTGCGCCCACGGCCTCTCGTCCCCGAAGAGTTGCGCTTCGGCGTGCGCGAGCGCGTCGCGGCCTCAGGCTGAGTGCTCGAAGAGTTGACGGAGGCCGCGCTCCGTCAACTCGTCAACAAGCTGAAGCGCGCGCGAGTCGAGTCAATCGCCGTCTCGCTGCTCTTCTCGTTCGTGCACCCCGAGCACGAGCGGCGCATCAGCCGAGCCCTTTCCGCACTCAAAATCCCGCTCTCCGTCTCGCACAAAATTCTCCCGGAATACAGAGAATACGAGCGCACCTCGACCGTCACGATCAACGCCTACCTGCAACCGCTGATGGGCAGCTACCTGAATCGCCTGCGGGCGCACGCGCCGCGCCTGCGCGTGATGCAGTCTTCGGGCGGGAGCATTTCAGCAATGGTCGCGGCCGCGGAGCCCGTGCGGACGATTCTTTCGGGGCCGGCGGGCGGGGTGGTCGGCGCGCTCGGGGCCGCGCGGCGCGCGGGCGTGTCGAACATCATCACCTTCGACATGGGCGGCACTTCGACGGACGTGGCGCTCTGCGATTCGGCGGGCATGCGCATGACGAACGAGGCGAGCGTGGCGGGTCTGCCCGTCGCCGTGCAGATGATGGACATACACACGGTCGGGGCGGGCGGCGGCTCAATCGCGCGCGTGGACGAGGGCGGAAGTCTTCGCGTCGGGCCGGAGTCGGCGGGCGCTGATCCTGGCCCAGCCTGCTACGGGCGTGGAGTCTTGCCCACGGTCACTGACGCCAATCTCGTGCTCGGCCGCTTCGGCGGCGCGGGTTTGTTAGGTGGAGAATTTCAGCTTGACGAAGAGAGGGCGCGCGAAGCCTTGTTAAAGCTCGCGCGCGAGATGAGCGCGCAGGCGGGCCGGCGCGTCAACGCCACCGAAGCCGCGCTCGGCGTCGTCCGCGTCGTCAACACGAACATGGAGAGGGCGCTCCGCGTCATCTCGGTTGAGCGCGGCTACGACCCGCGCGAGTTCAGCCTGCTGCCTTTTGGCGGCGCGGGTGGCTTGCACGCGGTCGCGCTGGCGCGCGGCCTGCGCATCCCGCGCGTCATCGCGCCCCGGTCGGCCGGCGCGCTCTCGGCCCTCGGCGCGCTCTCCTCCGACGTGGTCAAGGATTGGAGCCGCACGGTGATGCTCGAAGCGGTCGTGAGTAATCGCCGCGAAGATTGAGCGCGCCTTTCGTGAGATGGAACAAGAGGCGCGCGAAGCGCTCGTGCGCGAAGGCTTCGGACCCGAAAGGCAGCGCCACGAACGCTCGCTGGCCGTGCGCTATCAAGGCCAATCGTTCGAGCTGGAAGTCCGTTGGGCGCGCAAGAGTAATAGTGACGACGAAGACATCGCAAAGGCTTTTCACCGCGCGCACCTGGCGCGCTACGGCTACGCGCAAGAGGCGAACAAGGTCGAGATAGTGAGCCTGCGCGTGCGCTCTGTCGGCGCGGTGGAGAAGTTGAGAATGAAGCGCGACGGCCGCGCCGCGGGCAAGGGAAGCGTCGCGAGCCCGCGCCAATTCGCGCGCGTGCACTTCGCGTCGGGCGCGTCACGCGCCTCCGTTTACGTGCGCGACGAACTGCGCCCGGGCGCGCGGCTTCGCACCCCTTGCGTCGTGACGGAGTATTCCGCGACGACGCTCATACCCAAGGACGCGCGCGCGGCGGTGGACGAGCACGGCAATCTCATCATCGAGCCATGAAAGAGAAACAACGTAAACAGAGATTCGACCCGACGACGTTGGAAATCTACCGCGCGCTCTACACGTCGGTCGCGGAGGAGATGGGGCTCGTGCTCAGGCGCACGGCCTTCTCGCCGAACATCAAGGAGCGGCGCGACTATTCCTGCGCCGTCTTCGATAGCGCAGGCCGCGTCGTCGCGCAGGGCGACCACATGCCCGTCCACCTCGGCTCGATGCCGATGGCCGTCGCCGCCGCGCTCGGCGAGATAGAACTCGCGCCCGGCGACGTGGTCGCCCTCAACGACCCCTTCGCCGGCGGCACACACCTGCCGGACGTGACGCTCGTCGCTGGCGTCTACGGCGAGACGCGGGGACGCGGGGACGCGGGGACGCGGGGAAAAAGAAAGACGATTAAGCTATCTGACACTACTTCGCCGCGTCTCCGTGTCCCCGCGTCTCCGCGTCCGGCTTTCTACGTCGCAAACCGGGCGCACCACGCGGACATAGGCGGGGCGAGTCCGGGCTCTATGGGGCTGGCGACGGACGTGTACGGCGAGGGGTTGAGGATTCCGCCGGTCAGGCTCGTGAGAGGGGGCGTGATTGACGAAGAGATGATGCGGCTCGTGCTGGCGAACGTGCGCGGGGCCGCGGAGAGGCGCGCGGACTTCGAGGCGCAGATAGGCTCTTTGCGGACGGGGGCGCTTCGCCTCGTCGAGATAGTGTTGCGGCGCGGCGGGCGTGAAGCGGCCGAGTACGCGGCGCACCTGATAGCCTACTCGGAGCGGTTGATGCGGCGCACGATTGCGGCCATCCCCGACGGCGAGTACGAGGCCGAGGACGCGCTCGACGACGACGGTGTGAGCGACGAGAGCGTCCGCGTCCGCGTGCGCGTGCGCATCAAAGGCGAGCGCGCCTTCGTGGATTTCACGGGGAGCGCGCCGCAGGTCACGGGCGCGATTAACGCCGTCGAAGCGATTACAGTCTCGGCCGTCGCTTACGTCTTCCGCTGTCTGGTCGGCGGCGATGTTCCCGCGAGCGCGGGATTGATGGAGCCGATTGAAGTCGTCGCGCCTGTTGGCACAATTGTTAATGCGATGCACCCGGCGTCGGTCGCGGGCGGGAACGTCGAAACGTCGCAGCGCATCGTGGACGTGTTGTTCAAGGCGCTGCACCGCGCGATGCCACAGAAAATTCCGGCGGCGAGTCAGGGAACGATGAACAACCTGACCATCGGCGGCACGGACCCGCGCAACGATAGGGAATTCGCTTACTACGAAACGGTCGCGGGCGGGATGGGCGCGCGGCCCACCTCGGACGGCATGAGCGCCGTCCACACGCACATGACCAACAGCCTCAACACGCCCGCCGAAGCGCTCGAATACGCTTACCCCCTGCGCGTGCGCGCCTACCGCATACGGAAAAACTCGGGCGGTAAGGGAAGACACAAAGGCGGCGACGGCGTCGTCCGCGAGATAGAGACTCTGGTGCCGGCGCGCATGTCGCTGCTGGCAGACAGACGAAGGCTCGCGCCCTACGGCCTCGACGGCGGGGAAGACGCAAAGAAGGGGCGCGACCAAGTTATTCGTCGCGGCCGCGCGCGGCCCGTTGCGTCAAAGGGAAGCTGGCAACTTGAGGCCGGCGACCGCGTGAGAATTGAGACGCCCGGCGGCGGCGGGCACGGGAAAGCCAAGCGACAGACCTGACCCTGAAGGGGTCTAACATGATAGCCGGGGGCAAGCAAACGTGAGTTTGCGCCGCCCACGGTTTGATGTAAGGAAAAGAATCCGACCCTGAAGGGGTCGCACATTCAACGTCGAGGTGCGACCCCTTCAGGGTCGGAATGTTTTTACTATTCCTTCCGGGGGCGGCGCTCGCTCACGCTCGCAACGCCCCCGGCTATCGTGTTCATCCCCTCTCGGGGATGCAATCCGTCTCGTAACGCAGTCGCGGTTACGTGCGGGCCATGAAGTCATCGAGGTCTTTGACGAACTCTTCGGGCCGCTCCCAGTGTGGCGAGTGGCCCGTTTCCGCGTACACCTTGAGGGCGGCGTTCGGGAGAGTCTTGACGAGAGCGTCCTGCTCGGCGCGCGGGAAGATAGTCTCGCGGTCGCCCCAGATAATCAGCGTCGGCGATTTAATCTGGCCCAGCCGGTTCGCGGGCTCGTCTGCGAAGAAGCCGGCCATGGCCGCGCGCCACACGCGCGCGGGCACTTTCCGGCTCTCCGCCACCACGCGTTCCATGAACTCCGCGGGCAGAGGCTGATGAATTGTGCTCGCCTGGAACTCGCGCACGAACTTCTCCGGCACGGGTGCGTCACCGAGCGCGTCAACCGCCTGCCGCAGCTCATTGACCACGTTGTTGCGCAACGTCGTCGCAGAACCGACGAGCACCAGCCGCTCCACGCGTTCGGGCGCTGCGGCGGCCACCTGCTGCGCGACGAAGCTCCCCATCGAATGGCCCACGACGGTCGCGCGCCTCAAATTCTTCGCGTCCATGAACGCCAGCACGTCCGCGGCGAAGTCCGGGATCAAGTATCCGTTCGCGGGGCGTTCCGAATCGCCGTGCCCGCGCTGGTCGAGCGCGTAGACGTGATACTTCGCGGCGAGCGCGGGCATGACGCGGCTAAACGAGAAAGACGAGTCCGTGTAGCCGTGAAGCAGAATCAGAGTCGGAGCTTTGGGGTCGCCCGCTTCAGCGTAGCGCAGCCGGACGCCCGTCTTGAGACGCACGTCCGCGAAGCGCAATCCCTGCGCGCCGCCCCCGGTCGAGCGCGCCGTTTCACTTTCCGCGCCGAACAGGTCTTTACTTGTCAGCTTCGTGTCGGCCTGCGCCCAGGCTTTCTCGAACTCGCGCTCGGCCGCGCGCGCCGCAGACTCTTTGCCCTGGCGCTTCAGACTCTCGGCGAGGCCGAAGAGGGCTCGCCCGTTACGCGGGTGTTTCTTCAACTCCGCGCGGAAAACCTGCTCGGCCTCCCGGCTGTCACCGGCCGCGATGAGAGCGCCGCCGAGCCATTCGCGCACCGGCAAATCCCAATCGGGCGGCTCGTTGTAGCTCACCGCGTCCTCGGCCGCGACCGCCTTGCCCATGAGTTCAAACGCGGACTTCCTGTCGCCGCGCGCCTGCGCGATTCGCCCGGCGAGCAAATTCTCCGCGACCGCGAGCACGCCGCGCGCAGTGCTGTTGCCGAGCGGCGCCTCCTCAGGCACTTCGCGAATCTTCTCGACGAGCAGCTTGAGTTCGGCCTCTGCCTCCGCAATCTGTTTGCGGCTCGCGTAAGCCATCCCGCGCGCGAAGCGCCAGAACGCGGTCGTGATCTTCAACTCGCGCTCCGGCTCGGGCGACTTGAGAATTTCGTCCCACTTCTGGAAGCGCACGAGCGTGACGTGCGTGTAAGGCATAAACATTTCGAGCATCGGCATCGCCTTCACGTAAGGCGAGACGCTGGCTTCCAGCTCGCGCGCGGCCTTGATGGCGTCCGCGTAGCGGCCGGTCATGGCGCTGGCCGACGCTAGAAAATGTATGTTGTGATTGTAGTACATGGCGGGGTAGACGCCGCCCTTGCCTGACTTCTCGAAGTAGGCGCGGTCGGCCGCGATGGCCGCGACGTTACTACGGGCCGCGTCTTCGTAGTCGCCCGTGCGTATGTAGATGTGCGACGGCATGTGTACGAGGTGGCCGGCCGCTGGCGCGAGACGTTCGAGCACCTTCGCGCTCGGGAGCGCGCGCTCAGGGTTGGGCGAAGCCTCCACGGCATGAATGTAGTAGTGATTCGCGCCGGAGTGTCTGGGGTCGCGCTTGAGCACGCTCTCAAGCACGGCGACGATCTCCGTGGTCCCTTCGGCCGGCGTTCCGTCCGGCGACCAGAGTTTCCACGGGCGAAGGTTCATCATGCTCTCCGCGTACAGCGTCGCGGCGTCCAGGTCGTCTGGGTAGCGTTTGACCAAATCATTCATCGCCGCCTTGTAGTCCGCGGCGAGCTTCTGCGTGTCGGCCTGCGGATTATCCGAATATCTCTTCGCGAGCGCTTCGATGTATGCGCGCTCGCGCTCCGAAGCTTTCGCGGCCAGCGCCTGGGCCTCGCGCACGTTCGCGTGCGCCTCTTTGAGTTGCGGCGCGTCGGCTTGCAGGTTGTAATTGGAGCCGAGCGCGAGCGCCACGCCCCAGCGCGCCATCGCAAGCGAGGGGTCCAACTCCGCTGCGCGTTTGAAAGAGCGCACGGCCTCCTCGTGGTTGAAGGCGTAGACGTAGGCCAGCCCCTGGTCGAAGAACTTTTGAGCCTCGGCGCTCTTCGTCGTGACCGGGTGATGAACTTCGCCGAGGCCGGTCGCGAGTTGTGCGGGCCGCGCCTCGACCGCCATGTGCTGATGCTGGCCGAAAGTCACGGTGGGAGCGAGGAGTAACAACAGTAATAGTAGAATTTTCATTGAAATCCTCCAACGCCGGCTCACGGGCCGGAACGGGTTTGACGGTTTGTCGCACCTAATTACTAACGCGAGAAAAGTCCGGCCCGAGTTCTGAAAGTTTTCTGAGAAAGTTGTGAAAACGGCAAGTATCAGCAAGGCGGACAACAAATCAAAGGAAGAGTCAACTGCGGCTCGAAAGCACAGTTTTGATTTGCGCTTGTTGTTGAAAGCGGCAATAATTAATTCGCAAATAACCATGCGTTACGCCTTCGTCATCGAAAAAGCCGAAGGGAATTATTCCGCTTACGTCCCCGACCTGCCGGGGTGCGTGGCGACCGGCAAGACCATCGAAGAAACCGACCAGCGGATTCGGGAGGCCGTCGAACTTCACCTCAGAGGGATGAGAGAGGATGGGCTACCGATACCGCAACCGACCAGCTACGTTAATTACGTTGATGTGGGCTGAAGAATCCTAAAAATATGCGCGTCACCATCGGACAGATCAACACGACGAACGGCGATTATGCGGGCAACACGGCGAGCATCCTGCGGGCCATCGAGCGGGCGAAGCGGGACGCGTCCGACCTGGTCGTGCTGCCGGAGACTTGCGTCCAGGGCTACATGTCCTTCGACTGGTTTTTGGACCGCGACGTGGCGCGCTCGTCTCTCGCGCCCCTCGAAAAGATCATCGAGGCCACAGATGGGTTGACGGCGGTCGTCGGCACCGTCAGGCCCACGGAGGCCGGGGCGGGCCGCAGGCTCTACAACTCCGCGGCGGTGATTCGCAACCGCAAGCTGCTGGGCTTCGCGGACAAGACGCTGCTGCCCGAGTACGACGTGTTCGACGACCCGCGCTACTTCGAGCCGTCGCGCGTGCGCCAACTCTTCACGGTCGGCGACTCTAGATTGGGCGTCGCCATCTGCGAAGACTTCTGGAACGACAAGACGTTCTGGAAGGAGCGCATGTACGCGCACGACCCCGCGGACGAGTTGATAGAGATGGGCGCGAGCGTGCTTGTCTCGATCAACGCCTCGCCCTTCAACAAGGGGAAAATGGGCCAGCGCTGCGCGATGGTGTCGCACCGCGCCAAGGCCGCCGGGCTCCCCATCGTCTTCGTCAATCTCGTCGGCGGCAACGACGGCATCATCTTCGACGGCGCGAGCATCGTCGCCGATTGTCGCGGCGAGATCATCATGCAGGCACCGCCCTTCGAGGAGTTCTTCTCGACGGTTGACCTGGACTGCGGCGTGGCAGACGACCGCTGCCTGCCCGGGACGGACATCGAGACCGTGCACAGCGCGCTCGTCCTCGGCATACACGACTACGCGCGCAAGAACCGTTTCACGACCGCCGTGCTGGGCCTCTCGGGCGGAATTGATTCGGCGGTGGTCGCGGCGCTGGCCTGCGAGGCGCTCGGCTCTGAGAACGTGCTGGCCGTGATGATGCCCTCGCCGTTCTCGTCGCGCGGGAGCATTGACGACTCCATCGAATTGGGCCGCCGCCTCGGCATGAAGACCATCGAGCATCCCATCACGTCCGCGTTCGAGGCGCTGTCGAAGGAGTTGAACTTGCTGAAGCCTACGCGCGGCGGCGAGGAACTGGCGGCCGAGAATCTACAGTCGCGCCTGCGCGGCAACATCCTGATGACCATCTCGAACAAGGAGGGACGGCTGCTGCTCTCGACCGGCAACAAGAGTGAGCTGGCGCTCGGCTACTGCACGCTCTACGGCGACACGAACGGCGGCCTGGCCGTGCTCGGCGATCTGCTCAAGACTGAAGTCTACGCGCTCGCGCGCCACTACAACCGCGAGAGCGAAGTCATCCCGCGCGAGATTATAGAGAAGCGCCCTTCGGCCGAACTCGCGCCCGGACAGTTCGACGACCAATCGCTCCCGCCCTACGACAAGATTGACCCCATCCTCCAACTCTACTTCGAGCAGAAAGCCATGCCCGAGGAGATCATCGCGGCGGGCCACGACGCGGAGATGGTTTACGATTTACTGAACCGCGTCGAGTCGCCGGCCAACGAATTCAAGCGGCGGCAATTGCCGCCCACGCTCATCATCTCGAAAAACGCCATCGGCATCGGCCGCCGCCGACCCGTCACGCACCGCTTCCGCCGTCGCCAGCCGACCGCCGAAGAGCGCGCCAGCATCACCCGCGCCTGAAGCCGTGCGCGCCGGGCTGGCGTCGAATAATTCTTGTTGAAATCGGCCCGCGCCAGGAAGATAATGGCGCGCACGCAAGATGGCTTCACTGGAGACGCGTTCCCTAGCCGCGCCTCCCTCGGAACAACGCCTCATCATTTTCTGCTTCGACCGCAGCAAGGAGACCCATCCAATGCCTGAAGGAACAGCCCCGGAAGTGAAAGGTACGTGCTTCGTCGTCATGGGCTTCGGCAAGAAGACCGACTTCGAGACGAGCCGCACCCTCGACCTCGACCTGACTTACGAGTACATCATCAAGCCCTCGGTCGAGGAGGCCGGGCTCAACTGCATTCGCGCCGACGAGATCGTCCACTCCGGCCTGATAGACGTGCCGATGTACGAGCACCTGTTGAACGCCGACGTGGTCATCGCGGACCTCTCGACCTCGAACAAGAACGCCTACTACGAGCTGGGCGTGCGCCACGCGCTCAGGCCCTACACCACGCTCATTATCTGCGAGGACGGAGTCAAGTCGTTCCCCTTCGACACCAACCGCAACCTCATCCGCCAGTACCATCACATGGAAACGGGCATCGACTTCAAAGAGGTCATGCGCTTCCGCAAGGTGCTGACCGACGCCGTCAAGGAACTCTTGGAGAAGGAGCCGCGTCCCAGCGACAGTCCCGTCTACACTTTCCTGAACAACCTCACCCCGCCGGCGCTCAAGGCGGCGATACAGGGCGTGGCGGAGGCCGCGGCCAAGTCGGCCCCCGGCGCGGACGCGACCCCCGCGGGCGACGCCAACTCGGAGACGCATCACGTGCTGATGCAGCAGGTGAGCAAGGCGCTCAAGGCCGGCGATTTCTTGACCGCGAAGTCTCTGCTCTCGGCCGTCCGCAACATGATGAAGGCGGCCGACCCTTCGCGGCCCGAAGACCCCTACATCATCCAGCAGCTCGCCCTCGCCACCTACAAGAGCAAGCTGCCGACGCCGCAGGCGGCGCTCGAAGAGGCGCGCGAGCTGCTCAGGATTCTCGACCCGGAGACTTGCAACGACCCGGAGACGCTCGGCCTCTGGGGGGCTGTGCACAAGCGGTTATGGGAGTTGGCGGGCGACCGCACGCATCTGGACGAGGCCGTGCGCGGCTACGAGCGCGGCTTTTACCTGCGCAACGATTACTACAACGGCATCAACTTCGCCTACCTCCTCAACGTCCGTGCCTCGGTCGCCCCGACCCGCGCCGAAGCGGTCGCAGACTTCGTGCAGGCCGAGCGGGTGCGCAAAGAAGTCCTCCCCATCTGCGAGAAGGTGCTCCAAGACGCCGACCTGCCGGTCGCGGACAAGTATTGGGTGATGGCGACAATGGCCGAGGCTTATCTCGGCGTCGGCGGCGAGGCCAGCGCCGAGCAGAAATTTCAGGAGGCGTCCTCCGTCGCCACCGCACAGTGGATGAGAGACAGCACGCGGGAACAGATGGAGAAGCTGCGCGGCTTACTCGCAGACTCACCGCTAAAGTACATCAAAACGGACGGGGCGTAGCCCACGCCCTGACGACGAAGCGCGCCCACATCGTCAGGCGTGTATCAAGGGGCGTGCCTCCTCAGCCACTCGTCGCGTAAGATCGCGTAAAGGTACTCGCTCCCCCAGCGGCCCTTGAACCAGATGTTCTGAATGAGGTGACCCTCGCGCCGCATCCCCAGGCGTTCGAGCAGGGCCGCGGACTTCTCGTTCTCGCAGTCCGTGACGGCTGTGACGCGGTGCAGATTCAACTCCGCGAAAGCGTAATCGAGGACGCGCGTCGCCGCCTCGCAGGCCAAGCCTTGTCCGTGAAAGGCGCGCGCCATGGTGAAGCCTATCTCCGCCTGCCTGTCGTCCAGCATCCTCAGTGCAACGTGGCCGACGAGTGTGCCAGTTTCTTTCAATTCGAGTGCGAAGGTGAACCACTGCCCCGCCAGGCCGGGCGACCGATTCTTTTGTTGCTCGATGACATCGCGCGCCTGCTCTTCAGTGTAAGATTCCCAGGATTGATAGCGCGCGACCAGCGGGTCGTTGAGGTACGCCAGAAACGGCTCAAGGTCTGCGTCGGCGAAGCGGCGCAAGGTCAGGCGCGTGGATTCGATTGAAGTGAAAGCCGTCTCGCCCATCTCACTGGGGAACCTTCTTCGAGAAGCGCACGGCGATGTAGCCCGCGAGTAACAAATCGAAGCCGACGCAGACCGGCGGATACCAGCCGGGGACGAAAGTCGTCTCGAACAGCCCGTGGAGCAGCACGTCCCACGCGACGTGCGCGGCCCAGCCCGCCGCCAGAATCAGGGGCGAAAACTTCAGCCCCGCGAGCGCGACCAACGTAAAGACCACCAGCCCCGCCAGCTCAATAGTCAGCCACGAGAGAGAAACGTCGCGCGCGACGAAGCCCACGTAGATTGACGCCGCCACGAAGAGGCCCACGGCATAAAGCCGCAGCTCACGGCGGGGCGCGAGCCTTCGCGCCAGCAAGATGAACACGGCGCAGGCGGCCGCGCCGATTAGAATTTGTAGAGCGACCTGCATTCGGCTTCACAGCATATCAAAATCTTTACGGCTTTGCGCCTTTGCGTGAAAAACCTATTAATCTCACGCAAAGGCGCTGGAGGCGCTAAGGTAGGGCGCAAACGTGGTATGCTTGGGCTAAAGAACACAGGCTGAAAAAACTTGGAGGACTCTTGAGCGATGGCTGAAGCTGACATCGGGATGGCTGGGCTGGGCGTGATGGGTTTGAATTTGGCGCGCAACATGGAGCGCAACGGCTACACGGTCGCGGTCTGGAACCGCGAGGCCGCGGCCGTGGACGAATTTCTGGCCCAGGAGGGCGAGGGCAAGCGCTTCACGGGGACGAAGACGCCCGAAGAGTTCGTCAAGTCCTTAAAGCGCCCGCGCCGCATCATGATGATGATCAAGGCCGGCCCGCCCGTTGACTGGACGATTGACCAGTTCAAGCCCTTCCTCGAAGCCGGCGACATCCTGATTGACGGCGGCAACTCCTGGTTCGAGGACACGCAGCGGCGCGAGGCCGCCCTGCGCGCGGAGAACTTGCGCTTCATAGGCTCCGGCGTCTCCGGCGGCGAGGAGGGCGCACTCCACGGGCCGAGCCTCATGCCCGGCGGCGCGCGCGAGGCTTACGAAGAGATACGGCCCATCTGGGAAGCCATCGCCGCCAAGACCGAAGACGGAGCGTGCACGACCTACGTCGGCCCGGACGGCGCGGGCCACTACGTCAAGATGGTGCACAACGGCATAGAGTACGGCGACATGCAACTCATCGCCGAAGCCTACGACATCCTGCGCCGCGTTTTGGGGATGCAGGCGGACGAGTTGGCCGACATCTTCGCGGAGTGGAACCGGGGCGCGCTCGATTCCTACCTGATACAGATCACTTCGGAAATCTTCCGCGTGAAGGACGAGGAGACGGACCGGCCGCTCGTTGATTTGATACTGGACAAGGCGGGGCAGAAGGGGACCGGGCAAGTGGACGGCGCAGGTCGCGCTCAACTTCGGCGTGATGATTCCGACCATCAACGCCGCCATCGAGGCGCGCTTCATCTCCGCGCTCAAGGAGGAGCGCGTCGTGGCGAGCAAAGTTCTCAAGGGGCCGCAGGCCGCGTCATGGGCGGGAGACAAACGGCAGTTGATTGACGCCGTGCGCGACGCGCTCTACGCCTCGAAGATATGTTCTTACGCGCAGGGTTTTAATTTGATTCGCGCCGGCTCGGACGAGTACAAGTGGGACATCAACCCCGGCGAGATGGCGCGCATCTGGAAGGGCGGCTGCATCATCCGCGCGCGCTTCCTCGATTCGATTAAGACGGCCTACGGGCGCGAGCCTGCGCTCAAGAATTTACTCCTCGACGAAGACTTCCGCGCGTGGATGGAAGGCGCGCAGAATAACTGGCGCACGGCGATCAGCGTCGCCCAGGCGCACGGCGTCCCCGTGCTGGCGATGGGCGCGAGCCTCGCATATTTTGACGCATACCGCACGGCCGACCTCCCGCAGAATCTCACGCAGGCCCAGCGCGACTACTTCGGCGCGCACACCTACGAGCGCATCGACAAGCCCGAACTGGGCGCGATTCACACCGACTGGGAAGAGGACAAGCCGAAAGAGCAGTGATAAGTGATGAGTGATAAGTGATAAGTAAAAACCTCTTTCTTTTACTTATCACTTATCACTTATCACTGTTAATAAAACCTCCGGTCGGCCGTTTTTATACAGGCGGCGGGATTTATCGGCCGCTTTTTCATCGCCATAATTTCAATAATTGGAGGTTCTCTCATGAAAAGACACTTGCGTCTGGCGGCAGGCGTGGTTTTCCTGCTCCTCTTCGCGACGCAGGCATTCGCGGAGCTACCAGCTTTAATCCCGCGCGACGTTCTCTTCGGCAACCCCGAGAAGGCTGGCCCGCAGATTTCACCCGACGGGAAGATGATTGCTTATCTGGCTCCCGACAACGGTGTGCTCAACGTCTGGGTCCGCACCGTCGGCCAACAGGACGACCGCGTCGTCACCTCGGACAAGAAGCGCGGCGTACGCATCTACTTCTGGCAACAGGACAGCAAGCACGTCCTCTACTTGCAGGACGAGGGCGGCAACGAAAATTGGCACGTTTATCAAACGGACCTCGCGACGAAGGAGACGCGCGACCTGACGCCTTTCGAGAAAGTGCAGGCGCGCATCGTCGCCGTTGACCCCAAATTCCCGGACGTGATTCTCGTCGGCATCAACAACCGCGACCCGCGCCTGCACGACGTTCACCGCGTTGACTTGAAGTCCGGCAAGACCGAGATGATCGTGGAGAACAAGGACAGCATGGAAAGCTTCGCCGTGGACAACAACCTGCAAGTGCGCGCCGCGAAGAAAGTCCTGCCCGACGGCAGCACGGAGATTTTCGTGCGCGACGACGACAAATCCCCCTGGCGCAGCTTTCAGAAGTGGGGGCCGGACGAAGTCAGCGGCGGCATCGCGGGCTTCTCGCCCGACAATAAAAAGCTCTGGCTCATCTCCAGCGTGGACGCCAACGCCGGGCGGCTCGTCGAGGTGGACATTGCGACGGGCAAGCAATCGGTCGTCGCCGAGGACAAGCAGTACGACGTGGGCGGCGCGATGGCGCACCCGACCAAGCGAAACCTCGAAGCCGTCCGCTTCATACGCGCGCGCAGCGAGTGGCAGGTGATTGACAAGGCCATCAAGGCGGACTTCGACGCGCTCAGAAAGGTGCGCGACGGCGACTTCAACGTCACGAGCCGCGACGACGCCGACAAGACCTGGCTCGTCTCTTACGTGATGGATAATGGGCCAGCCTATTACTACGCCTACGACCGCCCGAGCAAGAAGGCCACGCTGCTCTTCAGCAACCGCCCGGCGCTCGAAAAGTACACGCTCGCGCGGATGCGCCCCGTCTCTTTCCAGGCGCGCGACGGCATGACTATTTATGGCTACCTGACGCTGCCCGTCGGCGTGCCCGAGAAGAATTTGCCGATGGTCTTGAACGTGCACGGCGGGCCGTGGGGGCGCGACACCTGGGGCTTGAACGGCGAGGCGCAGTGGCTTGCGAACCGCGGCTACGCGGTCTTTCAGGTCAACTTCCGCGCCTCGACCGGGTACGGCAAGGCGTACCTCAACGCGGGCGACCGCCAGTGGGGCGCGAAGATGCACGACGATTTGATTGACGCGAAGAATTGGGCCATCAAGCAGGGCTACGCCGACCCGAAGAAGGTCGCCATCTACGGCGGCTCTTACGGCGGCTACGCGACGCTCGTCGGCCTCGCCTTCACGCCCGAAGAGTTTGCCGCCGGCGTGGACATCGTCGGCCCGAGCAACCTCAACACGCTACTCAAATCCATCCCGCCGTACTGGGGGCCGATCAAGGCGCTCTTCACCAAGCGCATGGGCGACACGGAGGAGTTTCTCAACTCGCGCTCGCCCTTGTTCAAGGCCGACAAGATCACCAAGCCGCTCTTAATCGCGCAGGGCGCGAACGACCCGCGCGTCAACATCAAGGAGAGCGACCAGATCGTGGAGGCCATGCGCAAGGCCAACAAGCCCGTCGAGTACATCGTCTTCACCGACGAAGGCCACGGCTTCGCGCGCCCCGCCAACCGCCTCTTCTTCTACGCCAAGGCCGAAGAATTTCTCGCCAAGTACCTCGGCGGACGCTTCGAGCCCGCCGGTGAGATCAAAGGGCACGCGGGAGAAGTCAGGTAACAGTAGGCTGTGAAGCGGTGTGCAGGGTTCAGCCCCGTAGGGGCGCTTGATAATAGCCCAGTACTGAAGTGCTGGGTAAGTAGATGGTGCAAATAATGCGCGGAGTCCCGTAGGGACCGACTGAGAAACTTGGCCACAGGTTAAGTCCGTCCCTACGGGACTCGATATCAATCTTCCACGCTCTTTCCCAGCGCTGAAGTGCTGGGCTATTTTCACGCCGCCCCTGACGGGGCTTAAAACTGAAAACTGAAAACTGAAAACTGAAAACTGTTTACTGCTTTTTCGGTGGGATGGCGCGGGGGATGTCGCCGTCGTCGAGGACTACGGGCGGGGGCTCCTGCAAGCTGGGTTTGATTTTGAGTGTGGGTGGGGCGGTCTTGGTGCGCGGGATTTTTACGGTCGCCACGTCCGATGCGCGGCGCAGGATGGCGCCGCCGCGCCCCGCCACCCAGGCGTCCGAGCCGCCCAGGTAGGCGACGCCGAAGAGCGCCGCGCTCGTGATTGTCGGCTGAAGCTCCCACGTCAGGCCGCCGTCTTTGGTGCGCAGGACGCGCCCCTGGTCGCCCGCGACGAGCACGTCATCGCGGGCAGCGGCCCCTACGCCGAAGAGGTTGCCGCCCACGCCGCTCTCCTGGTCCTTCCACGTCGCGCCGCCGTCGTCCGTCCTCAGAATCAATCCGTCGCCGCCGACCACGTAGCCGCGCTGCGCGTCGGCGAACGCCACGTCGTAGAGCCATTCTTTCGCGTTCAGCCGCACTTGCGTCCACGTCTCGCCCCCATCTTCGGTCCTCAGGATGGTGCCCTGCGAGCCGACCGCGACGCCGCGCTTCTCGTCCGCAAAACTCACGTCTTCGAGCCAGGCGTAACTGTTCGTCGGGCGGTAGCGCCAACTCTCGCCGCCGTCCTCCGTGTAAAGAATTGTGCCACGCGCGCCGGCGGCCCAGCCGCGCTCGGGCGTGATGAAGAAGACGCCGAAGAGGTCTTCCTTGCCCGGCACGAGCGTCGCCGCCTCCCACAGCGCGCCGCCCGACGTGGTGCGCAGGATGGTCCCTTTCTCCCCGACCGCCCAGCCCCGCGCCTCGTTGATGAAGAAGACTGAGTTCAGACGCGCGTCCGTGCCGGAGGGGCGCGGCGTCCAGGCTTTGCCGCCCGAGTCCGTGTCTAGAATCCTGCCGCGCGAGCCGACGGCCCAGCCGCGCTCGTCGTCCAGAAAAAAGATGTCCGCCAAATCGTCGCGCCCGCCTTCGGTCAGTCGCCGCCAGCTCAACCCGCCGTCGTCCGAGCGCAGCACGAGCCCTTCGCTCCCGGCGGCCCATCCCGTCTCAACGTCCGCGAAGTAGAGCGTCACCAGCTTCGGGCTGGTGCGGACGCTGACGGGGAACCAGGTCGCGCCGCCGTCGCCTGTGGTGAGCACTATGCCGCGGTCGCCCGCGGCCCAGCCGCGCCGCTCGTCCGCGAAATGGACCGAAAGCAAATCGGCGCTCGACAGCGAATTGACCGGCTCCCATTTCTCGCCGCCGTCGTCCGTTTTCAGAATCAAGCCGCCGTAGCCGACGGCGAAAGCGCGCTTCTCGTTGACGAAGGCGACGCCCGTCAGAGGCTGCTCGCCGGTAGAGGTCTGTATCTGTTTCCAGGTCGTGCCGCCGTCGTAAGTGAGCAACAGTGTTCCGCGTTCGCCGACGGCCGCGCCGTTTGTCTTGTTGGCGAAGGCGACGCCGTAAAGGTGCGTGCGCACGGGCGTACGCATGGCGCTCCAGGTCGTGCCGCCGTCGGTGGTGGCAACGGCGCTGCCGTAAGTGCCGACGGCCCAGCCGCGCTCGGGGTCCGCGGCCGAGAAGGTGACGGCGTAGAGATGGTCCTTGGTGCCCGAAGACCTTTGCGTCCACTTGCCCCCGCCGTCGGCCGTCGTCAGGATGACGCCGCGCGCACCGACGGCCACGGCGCGCTTACGGTCTTTGACGTAGAGGCCGTAGAGCGTCGTCACGACGGGCGAGCGCTGCACCTCCCAGTCGTAGCCGCCGTCTTCCGTGCGCAGGATTGAGCCGTCAGCCCCGACGGCGAGGCCGTGCTTTTTGTCCGCGGCGAAGCGAATCGCGTGTATCGGGTTGCCCTGCGGCCTGGGGTTCTGCCACTGCCACCCGCGCGTCTGCGCCCCGGCAACTGTCAACGTGAGCGCGGCCGAGATTAAGAGCCACGCGCAGCGCGAAAATGCGCGCCGGAAAGCGCGCGAGGGGCGCGGGCCTGTTTTTGAGGAAGAAGCGAACACCTGTGTACCGAGAATCAGACGGCTGAACGATGAGGACACAAAACCCGAACGCCTCGCATTATCGGGAGCGAGGATTCTATCTTAGTCCAAAGTCTAAAGTCCAAAGTCCAAAGTCGGGAAGGTGATTTTAGAAGCCGTGTGAGAGTCACTATTCGGATTGGCGAGGACAAAGGAAGGCGACGCACTGTGGCACAATATTTATGTTGACATGGGCCAGCAAGGGGTATATAAGCCGCGATTGCTTACTCCCGACGAACCGAATGCGTCCTCGGCAGCAGGAGGACCAGAACCTCGCGCCATCTAATAACTTTTTCTTCTCACGAAGGGAATTAGAACGTGCGCCCTCTCAGGCACATCTCGTCCATCACAGGGGCCGGTCAATTTTCAGTTACGGGTCCGCGCCATCTCCACGCGCAGAACGCCCTCGACCCTCTCGACCTTGTAAAACTCACTCCGCTCATGCAACTGGCCGACGGCCGGGCCGAAACGATTGTCGGTCTCATAGACGGGCCGGTGGTGACAGACCACCCCGACCTGGCCGGCGCAAAGGTCCGCGAGATACAGGGGGCGCACGGCGGCACCTGCTCCCGCGCCGGCAGCGCCGCGTGCCTGCACGGGACGTTCGTGGCGGGCATCCTCTGCGCGAAGAGAGGTTCCGCGGCCCCGGCCATCTGCCCGAACTGTACCCTGCTCGTGCGGCCCATATTCGCGGAGACCACCCCGGCGAACGTCCCGATGCCGAGCGCGACCCCGGAAGAACTCGCCGCGGCAATCGTTGATTGCGTTAACTCGGGCGCTCACGTCATCAACCTCAGCGCCGCGCTGGTGCAACCCTCTTCCAGAGGCGAGCGCAGTTTAGAAGAGGCGCTCAACCACGCCGCGCTTCGCGGCGTCATCGTCGTCGCGGCCGCCGGGAATCAGGGGACCGTGGGCAGTTCCGCCATCACGCGCCACCCCTGGGTCATTCCCGTCACCGCTTATGACCTGAGAGGCAGGCCCGTCGGTTTTTCAAACCTCGGACATTCCATCGGGCGGCGCGGACTGGGCGCGCCCGGAGCCGGCGTCACGAGCCTCGGGGCCGACGGCACACACCACATTTCAGGCGGGACGAGCACCGCAGCGCCGTTCGTGACCGGCACCGTCGCGCTGCTCCGGTCGGAGTTCCCGAGCGCGACCGCGGCGGAGGTCAGGAACGCTATCACACGGCCCGTCGCGGTGCGCCGCGCGGGAGTCGTACCCCCTTTGCTGGACGCCTGGGCGGCATACCAGGCGTTGGCGACAACTCACGGGGGCAGGAGAGTGTCATGAAAAAGAGAGAGGCGAAGAGCGATGCCGGTGTGGATAAGGGTGAGCGCCAGCCTCACCGCGTGCGTTTGCCGGGGTTCGTGAGCGACGAGGACGTGGGCCTCGGCGATGTCATCAAGCGCGCCACCTACGCCGTCGGCGTCAAGCCCTGCGGCGGCTGCGAGCGGCGCGCCGCGGCGCTCAACCGCTGGATGGTCTTTTCCGGCAGGCGTAAAAGTTGACCACAGACGGGGCCCGACCCCGACAGGAGAAGAATGTCATGGAGCAAACCGAGCTGAACGAGCAATCCCCCAATCAACCCGGCGCGGGCGGCGCGGCCCCGGCGGGCGAGCCCCCCGCCCACAACCACCACGAAAGGCCCAGGCCCGCGCAGGTGAGCCCCGCGACTTGCGCCACCTGCGGGGCGGCGGTGGCCGCCGAGTACAACGGCAACGGGGTGGCCGCCCCCTCTTACGTCTTCGCCATCGGAAGAGTCGAGGTGCGCTTCCCGACTCTGGCCGTGGAAAAAGAGTTCCTTCAGGCGACCGGGCGCGTGAACACGAAAGGACTCACCGACCGAGAGGCATTCCGTGCGGTCATAACCGACCGACCGAACCGTTACATCGCCCGCCGGATCTGCTGGGTGTTTACCATCTCGGGTCTGGAAACTTACATCCTCGTCCCGCGCGACCCGGCCGACTATGACCAACTGTTGGACGCGGTGCGGCCCCAGCCGAGCCCCCTGGACCTGGATGTCGTCGTCGGCGTGCGCGGGCCGATTGCCGCGCCGGAGATGTGCAACGGGCTGATGGTGCCGGTCGTCGCCTTCGATCAAATCTACTCCTTCGATCGTGACGCGCTCATCAAGGCGCTGCCCCCGCCTAAGAGGGCGAAGGTCAAAGGGTATGGTAAATCGGCGGAAGAAGTATTTGACCGATTCATGCTGATGGCGGACAACGCGGGCTCGACGGATGAGCACCGCGCGCTGAATTATCTGGCGGTCCGCTATGCCGACGTTTACGACTACGTGGCCGAATGTTACGAGAAAGATTCGTCGCTGACGGCGGTGGATGTCCAACCGTCAGCGCTCAGCGGGACGCGCAACATCGTGGAAGTCATCTTCTCATTCACCAACCGCAACACGGACGTGGTCGAGAAGTTCTTTACGCGCGTTGACGTGACCGAGGAGTTCCCGTTCCTCGTCACCAAGATGTCCCCGTACTTTGACCGATGAGTGCCGAAGAGGAGGCGTGTGAAATGAGCTTGCCAGGATTTTCCGCGGAGGTTTCGCTCCGCCAGACCGGACGGCATTACGTCACCGGAAGGCGGGCGGCCGTTTTAGCGGCACAAGTAAACGCGGTCGGGCCGGCGATGAGACCTGAGACCATCCGCGTCTTCGGTTGCCGTCCGGGGGCGCTCGCGTATGGCGAGGGGGAGGACATGGTCTGTCTTGACCCGGAGCCTCCCCCGGACGTTTCCGGCGTGCCGTTCGGCCACATGCCGGATTGGCCCGTGCGCGGAATCGGCGATGGGCCGGACAGATCCGGGCTCGGAATCACTAAACCAGCCAGGCGATGGCGGGAGGAAGCCAGACGCGAGCCGTGGCGTGAGCGTCTTTGCTCGGGTAAGGAGGCAGATACGTGGAAAGACTGCATGTATCCGTGTTTGGATCACGCCACCTTCGACCATGAAGCCTATGAGAATTGCTGGCGGTCTCACGGCTGTCAAGGCGATCTGGATGACCCCGACGCTGACGACCTATGCTACCCGTGTCCTAAGGCGGATTTTTATACAGCGCCTGTATCAGACGAGAAGAAGGACATGTGTGAGACCGGCTGCTTCTTTGAAACCCTGGATGCACACGACTGTGTAATGTCCGGTCTGAAAAAGAACAGAATCCTGAGGGACTGGAAGCCCAGCAGACCGGTCAACCCCTGACCAGACCACAAGAAGGTCTTTCCGGCGAAGCCAGGGTCAACGCGCGAGCCCCGTTAGCAGAGTTGACTGTTGCCGGGCATGACTCTATCAGGCTTTAATGTTACGAGGAATCTCAAACCCTGTTACCAATGGGAGGTGCGGTTATGAACTTACCCGGATTTACCGCCGATGCATCGCTCGGGCTAGGCGCGGGCGAGCAGCGACAATTCAGGGCGGTGTTGACGGCCGAGGGCCAGGCTTTCAGCGCCCGCGTCATCCCGAGTTTCAACCAACAGCAAACGTCCGGCTGCGGCCCGTGCATGGAACTCAGGTGGCCGAACGGGACCGGCACCGGCGCGTGCGTCAAGTATTGCTGTAACGCTCTCGGCTGCGAGATGGTCTCCTGCACGTGCCGGACAACAAGGCCAGGGGGATCCCTAACAATCTAGTGGGCGTTGGCGACAGAATCCGTGCGAAGTCGGGCTAATGTCTCTGCGCAGGGGGGAACGCGGGGTTGGCCCTGACCTGGCGCGCCTGCCAGAGGTGGCGCTGCTCGTGCGCGATGAGGAGAGCGAACTCCTGGCCCAGGCTGAGCCTCAGGAGCTTGGTCACGGGCGAGGTGACTTTGGCGCGCTTGAGGTTGATGCCGTTGGACTCGCGTATGCAGCCGAGCAGTTCGTCCTGTAGCGCGAAGAAGTCGCGCTCGACTTCGGCGCGCGATAGGTCTGGCCGCGGCTTGAAGACTGCGGGCGCTTTGAACTTCATGCGCGGCTGCGGCCCCATCGAGCGGACGATCATCTGGCCGAGCATCCCGTAACGAAACGGCCCACGACTGTAGAGCTTCCTTTGGTGCGCGTCCGCGAGCGTCAGGCGTATGTGGCCGACGGCGACGCGGCCCGTCTGCGTCAGGTGATCCAGGCACTCCGCGATTGACCACTGGCCGGGCGCGGGCCGCCAGTTAAATTGCGCGTCCGTCAACTCGGCCGTCAAGTCGCGCGCTTCCTCGCCCACGGCTTCGAGCAGCCGCCGGAAGTCCTCAAGGTCCGAGACCAAGGGCTCATCCGTGCGCGCCCGTTCGTCAGTAGTTGCTGCCATATCTCGACAATCCTGTTCTTACGCTCAGAGGCCGACGCGGCGCACGAGGTCCGCGAAGCGCGGGTCCGCGCGCAGGTTGTTCAGGAGCGGGTCAACCTTGAAGTAGGCCATCTCCGATGAGCGGTCGCGGTAGCTCTTTTCGAGCCACTCGAAAGCCTGGTCTTTATCATTGAGGCCGGCGTAGACGAGCGCGAAGGTGTAGGACGAGACGTAACGCTGCTGTGCCAGATTGTTCAACTCGTCGAGCATCCGTTGCGCGTCCTCGCGCTTGCCCGAGACGGCGTAGGCGTGGCCCAGCAGCCCCAGCACGAGCGGGTCGTCGTTCAGCTCCCGCGCCTTCTGGTACTCGGCTATCGCCTCCGCGTAAGAGCCCTTCATCACGTAAGCCTCGCCCAGCCAGTAGTGTGCGGGGTAGAAGCTGCGGTCCATGTCTATCGTCTTGCGCAACTGCTCGACGGCGCGGTCGAACTGCCCCGCGTTGACGTAAATGCTCCCGAGGTCCGAGTTGATGATGAGCGAGAGCGGGTCCAATTCAACGGCGCGCTTCATCTCCGCGATGGCCTCGTCGTAGCGCTCCATGACCAGCAGCGGCCCGTTGGCGTACCAGTGGCGGGCCGTCGCGTAGTTCGGGTTCAACTCGATGGCCCGCCTGTACTCCCTGTCTGACTCGACGAGGTTCCAGTCGTAATCCAGCAGCACGCCGGCCAGCGAGTTGTGCGCCTCGGCGAGCGTTTCGTCTATGGCGAGGGCGCGCTTGGCCGCCGCCTTCGCTCTCGGGTAACTCTCCTCGGGCGTGCCGGCCGAGTAGCGCGAGAGCAGTAGGTAGGTGTCGGCCAGCCCCACGTAGGCGAGCGCGTAAGAAGGGTCTTGCTCAATCGCGCCGTTGAAATATTCTATCGCGCGCTTGAACGCCTCGCCCGTGCGCTTGTTCCAGTAGTAGCGGCCCTTCAGATAAAGCTGGTAAGCCTCCGGGTTCTCCGTGTAGCGCTTGGTGACGAGGCTCTCTTCGGGCGGGGTGAGGCGCGTGCGCAGGTTCGCGGAGATTTCCCGCGCGATCTCGCGCTGCACGACAATCAGGTCCGAGACTTTGCGGTCGTAGGTCTCGCCCCAGAGTTGTTTGTTGAGGACGGTGTCCACCAACTCGACGCTGATGATGAGACTGTCGGCGCGTTGCGTGATGCGGCCCGTGAAGACTGCGCGCACGCCCAGCTCGCGCGCGATCACGATGGGGTCAATCTCGCGCCCCTTGTAGCGGAAGACGGAGCTGCGCGCGATGACGCGCATGTTGGGAAGCTGTGCCAGGCTGTTGATGGTGCTCTCCGTCAGGCCGTCCGACAGGTATTCCATGTTGGGGTCGTTGTTCTGGTTGACGAACGGCAGGACGGCGATGGAGTCAATCGCGGCCTCGGCGCTGCGCGCGCGCAAGTAGAGCCAGAGCCCCACGGCCAGGCCGGCGACGACGAGCAGGCCGGCGACCAGCGCGAGCCGGTTGAGCCTGGGCCTGCCGACGACAGGGCTTCCCGTGCTGGGGAGCGAGGCAACGTCGTCACTTAACGTCTTCGTCGTCTCGGAAGAGGCGCTGGCCTCCTGCGCGCTGAGAGTCTTCTCGCCGCTCGGAGCTTGCGGCACGGCCGCGCTCCCGCCGGAAGACGCGCCGGAGCGGCCGAGCCTCGCGTCAAACTCTAATTCCTGTTTGAGCGCCTTGAGGTCTTGCAATAAACCCCTGATGTCGCGGTAACGCTCGTCGCGCTCCTTCGCGAGCATCCTGGAGACGATGCGCTGCAACTCCGCAGGGACATCGGGCGCGCGCCGGGCGAGCGGTTCGGGCTCGCGCTCCAGGACGCGGGCGATGATCTGCGTGGGCATCTCGCCGTCGAAGGGGTGCTTGCCCGTCAGCATCTCGTAGAGGATGACGCCGAGGCTCCAGATGTCCGTGCGGCCGTCCACCGCCTTGCCGCTCGCCTGCTCGGGCGACATGTACTTGGCCGTGCCCATCACGACGCCTGGGTTGGTCAGGTAGACGCGCTCGGTCGGCGCGTTGGGGTCGGTCGAGTCCTGGTCCTTCTCCGTCTCGATCAGCTTGGCGAGGCCGAAGTCTAAAACTTTGACGAACCCGTCCTCGCGGAGCATGACGTTCTCGGGCTTGATGTCGCGGTGGACGATGCCTGCGGCGTGCGCGGCGGAGAGCGCGGTGGCGACCTGTATGGCTAAGTCCAGAGCCTGGGCCGGCCGCATCGGCGCGTCCATCATGATGAGCGCTCGAAGGGTCTCGCCTTCGACGAATTCGGTGGCGATGAAGTGTGTGCCGTTGTCTGTGCCAATTTCGTGAATCGTGAGGATGTTCGGGTGGTTGAGGGCCGAGGCGGCGCGGGCCTCCTGCTCGAAGCGGTGCAGGCGGTCCTTGTTGTCCGTCAGGTCGGCGGGCAGGAGCTTGAGCGCGATCTTGCGGCTCAGGCGCGTGTCCAGGGCCAGGTAGACCACGCCCATCCCGCCGGACCCCAGCTCGGACTGGATTTCATAGCGACCAATCTTAGTGCCCTGCGGAAAGGCCATAATCACGGAGAGGCGACGAGCAGAACTTGTTGCAAAGCTGGCCGCGCCATTCTAACCGCGTTCAGCCAGCGGCGCTAGAAGTTTCGACTAGGTTGAGAAAGAGTCATCTATCCCCGAAGGGGATAAACATAGTAGCCGGGGGCAAGCAAACGCGAGTTTGCGCCGCCCCCGGATAGAAGTAGAAAACATTCCGACCCCGAAGGGGTCGCACCTCAATGTTAGATGTGCGACCCCCTTCGGGGTCGAAATCATTTATCGAACGATTCCGGGGGCGGCGCTCGCGCTCACGCGCTCGCAACGCCCCCGGCTATCTTGTGAGAGTTGTTGGCTTCGGCGGACACTTACCAAGAGATAGTAAAAAAAGTAGGCGAAACAAAAGGCACGGGCACGTTACTCACGCGGGCTTTTTAAATGCTTTTGAATTTCGACAACAATAGAGACGCTTTTTCTACCGGCGCGGCAAAGTACCTCTACAAGAGCATCAGAGAGACTGATACACCTACGCCGCGAGTTATAGTTGAAATAGAAATTGATGGGCATGAAGAATTAGCAGCATTGGACACAGGCGGAGTGTACTTCGTATGTTCCCCTATCTTGGCAGAGAAGCTCGGCTACACCTATGATGAAAAACAAGGGCAGTCAATCAACATCTTAGGAAGTGAGATATGGGGAAATCTGCGTCGGCTCGATCTGAAACTTCGACATAAAGAAGGCAGAGAGTTGCGGATTGACGCTACAGTCTTTGTTCCTAACCTGACAGCAGATAAGGTAAATCCCGACTTTATGCCAGTATCTATTATGGGTTTGATGGGCTGTCTTGAGAGAGTGCGCTTTGCTATTGACCCTTCTGAAAAAACCTTCCACTTTGGAGAGTGTCCTACGGAGGAGATGAGCTAATGGAAAAGCAAGCGCGTAATGCGCCAAATGAAGAGTTCAAGAACTTTCAGGAATTGACTAAGAAACTCTTGGCAGTTCCGAAGAAGGAAGTTGATAAGAAGAGAGCCGCATACGAGGGCAGAAAAAACGGGAACAGGAACGGGAACAAGCGAACAAAATAACTATAAGTTTTCCGCTTGCCACGCCCCGCGGGCTTCTTACGTCTTCAATGTTCGATAGGTTTGCCCGTTAATTCTTCATAGGTTAGCCTTTTCCCCGCGATAGACTCCACCGCCTTCAAGAACCTATCAGCATCTTTAACCTTTCGCTCATTAAACCTGAAAGTTTGTTCGTCAAGATAGCGGAACAGGTGAAACGGCTCTACCGAAACATACGTTCCTTTGATGCTACGTTTCAAGAGACTCCAAAAGTTCTCTATGCCGTTCGTGTGAATCTGACCGTCAACGTACCTCTCCGCGTGGTCAATCACCTGATGAATGTATTCGGCATTGAGGCCCGTGTAACCTGACCATTTATCCGTGAACAATTCGGAGCCCGATTCCACATGGCTTCTAACTTCACCGTGAAGTGTCTCTCGCTTCGTGTTGCTGATTACTTTCGCTCTGACTTTGCCGTCACGCTCTAGCAGCCCCATCACGGCAACCTTACCGCTTCCGCTTCCGCCCGTACCTGAAATCTTCCTGCCGCGCTCGCTTCTGTGCATGTTGCGCGCAAGGCCGCCGATGAATGTCTCATCAACTTCCACTTGCCCTGATAACTTTTCAAACGTGCCTGTCTGCATAGCGAGTCTGATTCTGTGCAAGAGAAACCAACCGCTCTTTTGAGTGATACCGAGCGCACGATGAATCTCATAGGAACTGATGCCGTTCTTAGCGTTCGCAATCAGCCAGATTGCGGCAAGCCACTTATCAAGCCCAATTGGACTATCTTCCATGATAGTGCCAACCTTGGCGCTGAATTGCTTGTGGCAAGCCTTGTTCATGCACTTCCACTTGCGGCGCGTAGAGAGATACGAAACTGCCTTGCCCTCACAGTAAGGACAAGTCACGCCTTCGGGCCAGCGCATCTGGGCCATGAACGTGGTGCAGGTATCAGGGTCAGCAAAGAACTTGATTGCCTCTTGCAGCGTCTTGGGGAAGTTGCTTTCGTTTTCCATGAGCGTAGTATCTCATGAATAACGTGGTGCGTCAAGTATATTATTACCCTTGTTAGACCCCTTCGGGGTCAGAAAACCGCCGCTTCACTCCGTCTCCTCGGCGCTGCCGAGGCTGTCAACCGCGTCGCGCAGGACGTTCTCGTCAACGCGGCCGAGTGCGGCGATGCGGCGGGCGGCGCGGTCGGCGGCCTCCTGTATGACGTGGCCGGCGTGCCCCTTGGCCCACTCCCAGGTGATGCTGTGCGCGCGCGCGGCCTCGTCCAGTCGCTCCCACCACTCGTGATTCGACTTGCGGCGAAAGCGGCCGGACATAGTCTCTACGACGTAGCGCGAATCGGTGACGACGCGGACGCGGCAGGGCTCGCGCAGGGCCGCGAGGCCGACGGCCGCCGCGGCGATCTCGGCCTGCTGGTTGGTCGCGCGCCCCAGGTATTCGCCGACGCCGCGCCAGAGGCCCTTGTAGCCAAGGAGCGCCACGGCCGCCGCGCGCGTCTCCATCTGCCCATTGCCCAGGCTCGACCCGTCACAAAAAATCGTGACCGATTTTTTGGAGGGATGAGGGCGGAGGGATGAGGGATGAAGTGAAGAATCTTTTGTCACACTTAACCTCTCACTTCCGCTATTTCATTCCTCACACTGCCGCCCTCGTCCTTTCGCGTGACGTGGATGATGTGGTCAACGTTCTCCTCGAAGGTGTCGTCGTGGGAGATGACGAAGAGCTGGTCGAAGTCGTGCACCTGCCCGATCTGCTGGGCCAGGCGCTCGCGCCGCTCGGCGTCCATGTTGACGGTCGGCTCGTCGAAGAAGGCGAGCCGTATGTCGGAGAGCTGTTTGAGGAGCGCGAGGCGAATCGAGAGCGCGGCAGCCATCTGCTCGCCGCCCGAAAGGTTCGGGAACGAGCGCTCGTGCCCCTCCTCTTCGAGCAGGATTTCGTAGTCGCGCGACCAACGCAGCGCGCGGCCCGCCTCGCCCGTGATCTCGCGGAAGAGTTGGTTGGCCTCAATCGAGATGTTGAAAAGATAGCTCTCCGTGACGAGCGGCCCGGCCTGGCGGAGCGTGTCGCGTATGAACTCTGTCGCCTCGTTCAACTCGTCGAGCCTTTCAACCTCAATCACCTGCTCGCGCCACTGCTCGCGCACCTCCGCGAGCCGCGCTATCTCCGAGGCCAGATACGCCTCGCTCTTTTCGGTCTCTTCGAGTTTGGCGCGCGTGGCCGCCTCCGTCCTTGTCGCCTCGACCAGCGCGGCGCGCTCCGCGTCGTGCCGCTCGCGGCTGTAGGCGCTCGACGCGGCATCAAGTCTCTCTCTGGCGCTCTCGACTTCGCGCGCCGCGCTCGCGGCGGCCTCCTCGCCCTTCTCAAATTCCGCCTGGCGCGCGGGGAGCGTTGCGGCCAGAACCTGACTCTCCAAATACTCGCGGTGCGCCTCGCTCGTCCGGTCGCGTCGCTCGCGCGCCTCATCCCAGCGCGCGTCCAACTGAGCGTACTCGTCTAACCGCGACGATAGCTCGCGCGCCTGCTCGTCGAGCACGCGCTCGGCGTCCTGCGCGCCCGCAAGCTCCGTGCGCCGCGCCGCTTCGCTCTCGGCCTCGCGTCTGAGCGCGACGCCGCGCCCGCGCGGGTCGTTCAGTTGAGCTAAACGGCGCTCGACCTCCTCGATCTCTTTCTCAAGACCGGGCAGCGCGTCGGCCACGGCCGCGACACTCGCACGCTCGTCGCGCTTAGCTTTCCCCTCCTGCTCTATCTCCTTGAGGCGGTCTTGCAGCGGCCTCAATTCCGCGTAGCGCATGGCGGCTTCGCGCTCCGTGATGAGCGAGCCGTCAATGCCGGAGAGTTTACTCCGCAGCTCGTTCAAACGCTCGCGGCCCGCGGCGGGCAGCTCGGCTATCTCCTTGTCCACACGGTCGAGCGCCGTCTCGCGCTCGCGCAGCAGGCGCTGCTCGCTCGTGAGTTGACGGCGCGCGCTCTCAAGTCTGCCGAGGTGCTTTTCGGCCTCGCGCGCTTCGCGCACGGCGACGCCCAAACTGGTCCGCTCGCGCTCCATCGCGGCCAGTTGCGCCGTGTTCGTCGCGAACTCTTGCGTGAAATAGTCTTCGAGCGAACGCCCCTCGCCGATGTTCAGGCAGCGCTCCGAGAGAATCGGGCAGAGACCGTTTTTGACTTCGCGGTGAAACTTCTCGTCGTGCTCTATCTGCGCGCGCAAGCCGCGCGAGCTGTTCGGTCAGCTCGGCTTCGCGCGCAAGAAGCGCGGCCGCCTCAGTCGCCCTGGCGGAAGACTTCTCGGCCGCCGCGACCTCCCTTTCGTGAGAAAGAATTTCGCGCCGCAGCCGCTCGATTTCGCGCGCGGCCTCCTTGCGCTGATTCGAAAGGTGCTTGTGGCTCGTCGCGGCACGCTCGGCGCTGCTCAGGCTGGTCTCCACGTCCAGGCGCTCGCTTTCGAGCCGCGCGACGCGCGCCTCAGCGCCCTCGCCGCGCTCCGCCTCCTTGACGCGCTCGCGCGTCTGCGCGTGCTGTTTGCGTAGCGCGTCGAGTTCGGCGTCGAGCCTGGCGAGGCGCGCACGCTCGCTCTGTGCCTGCGCGCGCAAGTCGCGCAGCCGCTCGCGCTCGCGCTCCTGTTCCATCTGCTCGTTGATTTCCGGCCCGAGCGCGGCGAGGGAGGCGCGCGCTTCGACGGCGCGCGCCACGTCTTCGTTGAGCCTCTCGGCGTGGACACGCGCGGACGTGAGCAGCCCATTGATGCGCGCGGCCTCGGCACGCAATTGGTCGCGCGCGGTGCGCTCCGCGTCGAGCGAGCGCAGAGTCTGCTCAGCGGCCAGGTGCGCCAGGTATCCGGCCTCGGCCGCCGTCTTTCGTTCGAGCGCGCGAGCGGCGGCGTCGCGCTCGGCACGCAGGGCGGGCAGGCGGTTGACCGCCCCTTCGTGCTCGACCTCGCGCCGGTCTTTGAGCGCGCGCGCCTCGTCAACCAGCCGCAGGGCTTCGTCCATCGCGCGCACGTTCTGCTCGCGCGACGCAATCTCGCGCTGCAACTCTTCGAGCGCGATTGTCAGCTCCGCGACGCGCGCGGCGATTGCTTTATGCTCCTCGACCAGTTCGTCGTAGCGCGCGAGTTGGCTCTCCGCCCCGGCGATGCGGCCCTTGATCTCTGCCGACTGTTGCTTGATGAGGTTGACCGTGTCGAGCAGGCGCTCGGCCCCGTCGCGGTATTCTTCGACCTTGAGCAGCTTGTCGAAGGCGGCCTTGCGCTGCGTGGCGGGCCGCAGGAAGTCTGCCGTAAACGTCCCCTGCGGCACGCCTATGGCCGAGCGGAAGAGCGCCTCCAAATCTGTGCCAGGTTCTATGCCCAGGAGCTTGCGCAGCACTGCCGCCACGTCCGTCTTCTTCTCGGCAATTTTGCCGAGGTCGCGGTCGTGCACGTAGTAGCCCTGGGCCGTGTCGCGGTAGACGGTGTAGGGCCGCTCGTCCACATCGCTGACGAAGGTGACGCGCACCGAGCCCTTCTTCGCGCCGCGCCGCAGGAAGTCCTCTTTCCTGTAGTCGAGCATGTCGAAGAGCGACCACGCGATGGCTTCGAGGATGGTGGTCTTGCCCGCGCCGTTCTCGCCCGTGATCGCGGTGATGCCGCGGTCGAAGTTGAACTCCGCGCGCTCATAGGCTTTGATGTTATCCAGTTCGACCCGTGTGACGTGCATGGTGAAATAGTTTTCAGTTTTTAGTTTTCAGTTTTCAGAGACCAGCGTTTGACTGAAAACTGAAAACCGAAAACTGAAAACTTCTAAAGGTCTTCTATTCTAAGCGGCGTGTCGGCGTTCTTCCAGGCGCGCTCGAACTCGCGCCGGACGAGTTCGGCCTCGCGCCGTTTGCCCTGCGCTTTAAGGCTCTCCATCAGGCCGAAGAGCGAGCGGCCGTTGCGGCGGTTGCGCGCGAGGTCTTCGCGGAAGACTTTCTCGGCCTCACCGTACTGCGCGTCGAGCACGAGCGCGCCGCCCAGGGATTCGCGCGAGAGCGGGTGATACCAGCCGGGCGGCTCGTCGTAGGCGAGCGCGTCTTCGGCCTCCACGGCCTTTCGCAAAAATTCGATAGCTCCCTTTTTATCATTCTTCGCGCGGGCGATGCGCGCGTTGAGAAAATGCTCGGCGATTTTCAGCACGCCGCGCGCGGTGTTCTGCGACCCGTAGGTGGCGTCCGGCGGGGTCGCCTCTTCGGCCGCGACGAAAGTTTTGAGTTCCGCTTCGGCCTCTTTTATCTTGCCCGTCGCCGCGAACGCCATCCCGCGGCCCCAGTGCCAGAGAGAGCGCGTGATGGGCGTCTCGGCCCCAGGCTCCTTCGTCTTCAGCAAATCTTCCCAGCGGTTGAAGCGCGTCATGATGAGGACAGTGGTCGGCAGGAACGATTCGAGCGGGGGCGCATTCTTGATGAAGACGTTGACGTTCTGTTCGAGCAGCGCGGCGGCGCGGATGGCGTCACCGTAGCGTCCCTGCATGCTGTGGGCTGCGGCGAGGAAGTGCAGGTTGTGACTGTAGTAGCCTAGCTGATAGACGCCTTGTGGGCCAAATTTCTCAAAGTAGTCGCGGTCGGCGGCAGCCGCCCACTCGTTATTCTGCGCGGCGCGCTCGTAGTCGCCCGTGCGCATGTAAGTGTGTGCGGGCATGTGTACGAGGTGGCCGGCCGCCGGGGTGAGCTTCGCCAGCAGGTCCGCGCTCTGAAGCGCGCGCTCCGGGTAGGGCGAGGCTTCGACGGCGTGTATGTAGAGGTGGTGCGCGCCGATGTGCGTGGGGTCGCGCCTGATGATGGCTTCGAGCGCGGCGACGACCTCCTCGGTCCCCTCCGCGGGTTGCCCTCGCGGGCTCCACAGCTTCCACGCGTTAATGATCATCGCGGCGTCGGCCCAAAGAGTAGCCGCGTCCAGGTCGTCCGGGTAGCGGCGCATGACCTCGCGCATCGCATCGCGGTAGGCGAGCCACAGCGTCTTCTGGTCGGCGCTCGCGTCGGCCGAAAATCTTTTCGCCAGGGCTTCGAGGTAAGCGCGCTCATGCTCCGGCGCTTTCGCGGCGAGCGACAAGCCTTTCTGCACGGCGTCGTAGGCGGCCTTCATGCGCTCCGGCGAAATTGTCGTCTCGTTGTAGTTGGGGCCGACAGACATCGCGACGCCCCAGTGTGCCATCGCGAGCGACGAATCCAACTCGGCCGCGCGGCGGAACGACTTTGCCGCCTCATCGTGGTTGAATCCGTACATGAGAATCGCCCCCTGGTCGAAAAACTTCTGCGCCTCCGCGTTCGTCGTCGAAACGGGGAAGCGAAACCCGCCCAGGTTTTCAATCAACCGCGCAGGCGTCTCTCCCGCCGCCGCCCCCGTGTGCCCGTGCTGCGCGAGCGCGGCACTAGAGGTTAAAAGCAGAGCAAGAATCAGCGGGGTAACTCTCATCTCGCACTCTCCATTTTTAATTCGATGACTTTAAGAACTGCGAGGGAGCTTTCCGCGAAGTGACAGGCAAAGCTTCATGCAGCTTTACTCAACGTGCGATGTTTTCTTTGAAAACTCCAACACCTGAAGCGCCTGCTCGCGCGTGACTGTCGGAAAGTTATCGAGAAACTCATCAAATGTAAGGCCAGCTGCGAGATTGTCCAGCAACGCTGCTACCGGCACGCGCGTCCCGCGAAACACTGTCGCGCCGCTCAAAATCTCGGGGTCACTGATGATGGGTAATCGCGCTACTTGTTCTTCAAGCGTCAGCATCACGTTTACCTCCTGGCTTATTCATTTACTTTCAGGACGGCAAGAAAAGCCTCTTGCGGAATCTCTACGCGGCCGACCTTCTTCATGCGCTTCTTGCCCTCTTTCTGTTTTTCGAGGAGCTTGCGCTTGCGCGAGATGTCGCCGCCGTAGCATTTGGCGATGACGTTTTTGCCGAGCGCCTTGACGGTCTCGCGGGCGACGACCTTGTTGCCGATGGCGGCCTGTATGGGGACCTCGAAGAGCTGGCGCGGGATGAGTTGCTTCATCTTCTCGGCGAGCGCGCGGCCCTTGGCCTGCGCCGTCGCGCGGTGGAGGATGAGCGAGAGCGCGTCCACCGGCTCGCCCGCGACGAGCACGTCCAGCTTGACGAGGTCCGAGTCCCAGTGGCCCGAGAAATGGTAGTCGAGCGAGGCGTAGCCGCGCGAGACCGACTTCAGGCGGTCGTAGAAATCCAGCACGATCTCGTTCAGGGGCACCTCGTAAGTGAGCATCACGCGGTTGGAGGCGATGTACTCGAATTTTTTCTGGACGCCTCGCTTCTCTTCGAGGAGCGGGAGGATGCCGCCGAGGTAAGCGTCCCCCGTGAGAATCGTCGCCATGATGACCGGCTCTTCGATCTTCGCTATCTTGACCGGGTCGGGCATCTTCGCGGGCGAGTCAATCTCGATGGTCTCGCCGTCGGTCGTCGTCACACGATAACGCACGCCGGGCGCGGTCGTAATCAAATCCAGGTTGAACTCGCGCTCAAGACGTTCCTGCACGATCTCCATGTGGAGCAGGCCGAGGAAGCCGCAGCGGAAGCCGAAGCCGAGCGCGGTAGACGACTCGGGCTCGTAGAAGAACGAGGCGTCGTTCAGGCGCAGCTTGTCGAGCGCGTCGCGCAACTCTTCATACTGGTTCGTGTCCACCGGATACAGTCCGGCGAAGACCATCGGCTTGATCTCCTGAAAGCCCGGGAAGGGCTCCTTCGTCGGCCGCGCGCTCTCCGTAATCGTGTCGCCAATCTGCACGTCGGCCACCTCCTTGATGGAGGCCGTGAGAAAGCCGACTTCGCCGACGCCTAAGCGGTCAATCGGGGTCGGGCGCGGGCGGTTGACGCCGAGCGTTTCGACCTGGTAGTCGCGGCCCGTGTTGAAGAAGCGAATCTTCATGCCGGGGCGCACGCTCCCGTCAATCACGCGGAAGAGGACGATGACGCCGCGATAGGAGTCGTACCACGAATCGAAGATGAGCGCCTTGAGCGGGGCGTCCGCGTTACCTTTCGGCGGCGGAACGTCCCTCACGATGGCTTCGAGAACTTCGTCAACGCCTGTGCCAGTTTTGGCAGAGGTCAGCACGGCGTTGTGCGTGTCGAGCCCTATGACGTGCTCGATCTGCTCCATGGCCTTTTCGGGCTCCGCGCCCGGCAGGTCAATCTTGTTGATGACGGGGATCAGTTCCAGATTGTTGTCTATCGCGAGGTACGTGTTGGCGAGCGTCTGCGCCTCGACGCCCTGCGAGGCGTCAACGACGAGGAGCGCGCCCTCGCAGGCGGAGAGCGAGCGCGAGACTTCGTAAGAGAAGTCAACGTGGCCGGGCGTGTCAATCAGGTTGAGGACGTAAGCCTGGCCGTCCCTGGCCTTGTAATTGAGGCGGACGGCGTGCGACTTGATCGTGATGCCGCGCTCGCGCTCCAAATCCATGTTGTCCAGAACCTGTGCGGACATCTCGCGCCCGGTGACAGCGCCCGTCAGTTCGAGCAGCCGGTCGGCGAGCGTGGACTTGCCGTGGTCTATGTGCGCGATGATCGAAAAATTGCGTATGTGTTCAGGAAGCATATAAAAACAGTGACGAGTGACAAGTGACGAGTGACAAGTTAAAAAGGGATTCTAACTTGTCACTCGTCACTTGTCACTCGTCACTGTCTTTTAGCGCCTGACTATTCTGATGGGCGGGGGGGCCATCAGGCTGGCGACTTCACGCAGGGCTTCGAGGTGATTGTTCGATAGCTCGAACTCGGTCGCGCCGAGGCGGACGCGGACGCGCCTGGCCTTGGTGAGGTTGAGCAGGTCCGTGTAGCTCAGGGTTATCTTGTTCCGTTCGAGCTTCATCCCCTTGGGTCCGTCGCCCGTCGAGTATTGCGCGGGGCCGCTGAACGCCCAGGCGCTGTTGCCTTCGGGCCGCAGGCTCAGGTCGTGCGCGTCGCGGAAGCGCAATTGTTTGGAGGCCGCGACGAAGATGAGGTCTATCATCGGCGTCGAGCGCAGCCGCGGGTCCGTGTAGTAGAACGAGGCCGCCAGGTGCAGCCCGTTGCCCAGGTCGTTCGGGTGCTCCAGCGTCGTCTTCATGCGGCGCGCGCGCTGGTCGTAGCTCGTCACGATCTCCGCGTTGTGCTTGTAGGGCGACGGCGGCGAGACGGTGCAGAACTTTTGGGCGTATCCGGTGGTGGTGAAAAATAGAAAAAGGCCGAAGAGCAGGGGGATGCGTCTCAGGGGAATCATTTTGTCTGTCATTTATCTCCGCACGGGGGTCTAGGCTGGGGCTGCCTGGCCGGAACATTCATAACCCAGATTCAGTTTTGAGTAAAGAAAAAAGTTCAGAAACTTTAAGGCGTGGCTTTCATCCACTCCAGGCAGCGCAGCAAGTGCGAGCGCATCCCGGCGGCCGTGTCGTGGTGAATCCGGCCGTGGCCGGGCAGCACCCACTCGAAGCTGTAATCCAAAAGCCGCTCCATCGAGCGCGTCTGCTCCGTCCATGAATACCAGCAGGCCGTGCGGAAGGCCGTTAAGGTCTCGCGCGACGGGGACCAGGCCAGGTGGTCGCCCGTGAAGAGAAACTTGTCGCGGTAGAGCAAGACCATGTGGCCGCGCGTGTGGCCGGGCACGGGGACGATGACGAGGTCGCGGTCAAGGCGCACTTCACCTTCGCCCTCGATGACTCGTTCCACGCCGAGGCGGGCCGCACCGTCCTGCGCGTGCATGACGCGTGTTGTGCCAAATTTTTTGGCGAACGCCGCGTGGTCCGCGATGTCGTCGCGGTGCGTGAGGAACATCGTCGAGGCCCCGCCCATCGCCTCTATCTTTTTGACGAGCGGGCGCGTGAAGCGCGGCGAATCCACCAGGACGTTGCCGCCTTCCTCCGGCGGGCGCACGACGAGATAGCTCCACGCGCCGAAGCTCGCCTCGGAAGTGAAGCCGCAGAAGTAGACGTTCTCGGCGACGTGTGAGGGGAATGCCTCCACGCCTACGCGCGCGTCGTACCTGCGCGTTGTGCCAATCGAAGCGGTGGGACAGGCGACCAGAGACATGAGCGCGTCGCGCACTTCCTCGTCCGTTTCGGGCTGGCGGTAGACGCTCGACTGGTCGCCGTGGTCGCGGAAAATCGTCGGCGCTATCTGGCGGCAGGCGTCGCAGTCAATGCACGTCGAGTCCACGTAAAAGTCGCCCGCCACGTTTTCGGGCAGTCGTCGCGCAGGGTTAGCCATCTCTCGTTCACACTTCCTGGCCCGTATGATGGGGTAAGCCCGCGCCAAAGTTCAAGCGCGCCCGCTGTAGATGCAGCGTCGCGAAATGTTTTACTTCAAGAACACATAACATTTTGAGAGCCGCAGGCAAAAGAACCTGCCCAGGACGTGCCGGCCGGGGGCAAGAGCGGTTAGATTTTGAAGCCGCGAAAATTGTCATTGACTTGCCCTCCGGTAGGGTTATAATCCGCCAATAATTTGAAGTCTTCTCACGCTGGCCGCAGTAATTTTATCTTCACGCTCACCGGCAACGTCCCCGTTGAGAAACCCAGCCAAGGAGCCAAGCGATGTCAACAGAAAACCGGAAAGTCTTGTTTATCGTCAAGGCCGTGCAAGACGGCAAGCCGACGACCAAGGGCGAACAGAAGATCAGGGACAGGCTCGGGCAGGGCAGTCCTAACCTCAGCTACGACGTTGAGGTGAAGGACGAAAACCAGGCGAAAGCGCTCGACGTGCGCGACAAGGCGATGGTCATCATCTCCGCACTGGTGGACGAGAAGAAGGTCGCCAAGGAGTTCCTGAGTGTTGCCGTGCCCGTCATCGTCACGGGGACGGGGCTCCTCACCGAGATGAAGATGATCGGGAGGGACAACGCGGAGGCTTACGGCGATAAAGAAGGGCAGACGCAGATCAAAATCGTGAAGCCGTGTCACCCGCTGGCGGCCGGCTCCGAAGGCGTCCAGGGCATCTGCGACTCGGAACTCTGTCTCCCGTGGGTCAAGTTTAAAGAGGACAAGAACGAGGGCGGTGAGTCGGAACTGGACGTGGTCAAGATCGCCGCGATGGACAAAGACGAGACGCGCGTGCTGCTCTTCGGTTACCGCAGCGGGAGCCGTATGGCCGACGGATTCTTCGCGCCGTGCAAGCGCGTCCACCTGCCTTTCGATTACAAAATCGGCGAGACGGCCGATCTCAAGGGGACCGGCTGGGGCTACTGGAAATTTTTCGACGCCACGGTCCGCTGGACCGCGGGCGAGATCGGCGTCCGGCAGTTCGACGAGATTTACAAGGAGGAGTGGCAGGAGATACAGCGTCGCAGAGAGCTGCAATACGGGAAGTCGGACGACGAGAACCTGACGGGCTTTAACGGCATCAACGCGCCGGAGAATCTGGCCGGCCTGGCGCTGTCAGGCGGCGGCATCCGCAGCGCCACTTTCTGCCTGGGGCTGTTGCAGGGCTTGCAGCAACTGAAACTCCTGCGCGTTTTCGACTACTGCTCGACGGTCTCCGGCGGCGGCTACGTCGGCGGCTGGTGGAGCGCGTGGCTCTCGCGCAACGGGCAGGAGCCGAAGAATGAAAACGGGCAGGAGCAGCAGCCGCCGCCTACAGCCGCCGCCGCCCTGCCCGCGGGCGACGACGAGGCTGCGCGCCGTGCCGCCGAAAAGGCGCGCCGCGACGCGGAAGAGGCCGAAGAGATGCGCAAGCGGCAGGCGGTCTTCCCGGAGGAAGAGGAGATCGAGCCGGAGCGTTTGAACAGATACCGCTTCCGGGCGATAACGCAGAAGATGGCCGAGGGGTCGCTCTGCGCGAACCGCGACCCCATACATCACCTGCGCCTCTTCGCCAACTACCTGACGCCGCGCAGGGGCGCGCTCAGCTCCGACACCTGGCGCGCCATCACGATCATCTCGCGCAACCTGCTGATGACCTGGCTCATCCTGCTGCCGCTGCTCGGCTCCTTCATCCTCGCCGCCCAATTCTTTTTCGTGCTCCAGCCGAACTCTTCGAACAAGTTCTTCGACAATTACTGGACCGACTACGGGAAGGAGCTGGGCGAATTCCAACTCTACAAAACGATAGCCGAGCCCATCCCGGACGAGAATTTGCGCAACGGCATCATCGCCGCGGCCGAGCGTCAGCGCGACAAAAACATAGGCCGGCTGCGCGGGGCGCACGCGAGCCTGCTCGGCAACCGGGCCGTCGTCATCCTGATGGCGCTCGTACCCTTCGCCGTCCTCATCGGGCTGATGCACATCGTCTACATGCGCAGCAACGCTTCCCGCCCGGTCACGCTGGCGATTAAAGACTGGCTGACGAGGGACAAGAAGGAAGACAAAGACGAGAAGGACTGGGACGCATGGCGCGGAGTCTTCACGGCGAACTCGTTCGCGCACTTCGTCGGCGGGTTCGCCCTGGCGCTGTTGGTCTTCCTGCTCCTGGCCCTGTTCTTCCCGGATGTGACTGGGTTGGCCGACTGGGTCAAGGAGGTCTGGCACGCGGCGTGGGACCAGCCGCGCAGGCGCTACCTGCTCATCCTCTGCGCGGTCGTCATGACCGCCGTCTGGTACTACACCTTCCCCTGGCGCAAGCTGCCGAAGGTCAGGCACAGGGAGGCCGCGTACAAGACGAAGGAGGAGTGGCGGCGCGAGGTCTGGCGCAACCGGATTGTCCGCATCCATTCGAAGCTGCTCGTCGGGATGGTGCTCGCGGGCGTGGCGCTCGTCTTCGCGGGCTACGGCCACGAGGTCTTCGACTACATCTGGCGCGACCCGCGCCCGAAGGAGCAGTTCCTCGATTACGTCGGCAAGATAGGCGGCTGGGCCGCGTTCGCGGGCGCGATTGCGGGGACGATCTTCACCGCCCTCAAGGCAGCGCCTGCGGGCGGCCACGACCAGGGCGAGGCGAGCAAGTCGTCCGCGGTGACGAATTTCATCTTCGCCATCACGCCGCTGCTGCTCATCGTCGTCCTGCTGATTACGCTCTCGTGGCTGGGCCACGAAGTGATGGGGTATCTCAGGAGCTCGAAGGGCAGCATGTGGCCGCTGACGGCCATCTCGTTCGTCGGCGTCGCGGTCTGCCTCTTCTTCGCGCTCTTCGAGTCGCGGTGGCGCGGGGACAAGCGTGTGCTGGCGTTTGCGCTGGTGCTCGCGGCGACCGCGGTCGTGACAGGCGCGGCCTCCTATTACCCGTGGCCGCAATCCTTCTCGGATTCACAGCGCCGTTGGCTGTTGCGGCTGGCCGCCATCTGCGGCTGGGTAGTCATTTTCAGATTGATGCTGAGGGGCAAGCGCTGGCCCGACGGCGAGGGGCGGTTCGAGGTTCCCATCCTGAAACGTTTTCAGGCCAAGTCGCGCCCGACGCTCGTCATCTTCACGCTCATCTGCCTGGCCCTGGCCGGGCTGACGGTCTGGGCCGTCTCCTTGCTTGAACTGACACAGGCCGGGCTCCCGACGTTCTCCCGCAGCGGCGGCCTCTCCATCTTCGCCTTCGCCTTCATCATCCTCTGCGCCTTCTACACGCTCGTCGAGATGATCTGGGGCGAGGCCGACAACCGGCGCTCGATGGTCGTGACGGCGGCGGTCTCGGCCATGCTGATGGGGCTGCTCTTGATAGGCTTCTTCAACAGCGAGCGGGCCAGGCTGATCTACATCGTGCTCGTCATGCTGGGGCTGGCGCTGACCTGGGTCGTCGCGCTCGGCTGGATGTCGGACCCGAACACGCTCTCGATGCACGGCTTCTATCGAGGCCGGATCGTGCGCGCCTACCTCGGCGCGTCGAACCCGCAACGCGAGAAGCAGAAGTCGGAGATTACGGAGTCGGTGCTCGGCGACGACCTGCTCCTCAGCGAGTTGAGGAACTGCCAGCGCGGCGCGCCGTACCACCTCTTGAACACGACGCTCAACCTCGTCGGCGGGCGCGACCTCGCGACCGCGCAGCGTTCGAGCGCCATGTTCG
Organism: uncultured Acidobacteriota bacterium; assembly: GCA_963711585.1. GTDB lineage: Bacteria > Acidobacteriota > Blastocatellia > Pyrinomonadales > Pyrinomonadaceae > QHXM01. The sequence goes on from CAVQEU010000011.1 coordinate 372,846, forward strand.
TCCTCTCGAAACTCTACTGCGGCTCGTTCCGCACGGGCTTCCGCCGCAGCACGGAATACATGGACGGCAGGTTCTCACTCGGCACGGCGGTCGCCGTCTCGGGCGCGGCCGTCAGCCCCGGCATGGGAGCCGGGAAGACGACCGCCTCGCTGGCGATGCTGATGACGCTGATGAACGTCAGGCTCGGCTACTGGGCTCCGACGCCGAGCGGCGAGGAGTGGGACGCGGGGCAGGCGCGGCTCTGGCCCTTCTACATGATGCGGGAATTTCTTTCGCAGACCAGCGACCTGTCGAGTTACTGCTACCTGACCGACGGCGGCCACTTCGACAACCTCGGGCTCTACTCGCTGGTCGAGCGCGGCTGCCGCTACATCGTCGTCGCGGATGCCGTGGCCGATCCCGAGCCATGCTTCAGCGACCTGGGCAGCGCCATCCGCCGCTGCCGGATTGATTTCGGCGCGGACATCGACCTCGACATCACGCCGTTCATCAAGGAGTCGAAAGACAACCGCTTCGCCCGGCAGCATTACGCCGTCGGAACCATCAACTACTCGCGCAAGCACGCGGATAAACTCGGCTGGAAGCAAGGGGCCGATTTGACGGGCGTCGTCATCTACATCAAGCCCTCGCTCCTGAAAGACGAGACGAGCATGAGAGCCGACGTGCGCCAGTACGAGATCGAGAACTCGGGCTTCCCGCAGGAGTCAACCGTGGACCAGTGGTTCGACGAGGCGCAGTTCGAAAGCTACCGCAAGCTCGGCGAAGCCTGCGCCGAGGCGGCCTTCGGCAAGGTCAGGGAGTTTAAGACGGCAACAGGGGTGAAACTTGACGCCCCTAAACAGGACGCGATGCCCATGAGTCCCCTCAAGAAATGCCCGGCGGACGCGCCGCAAAAGTTCGAGAAGGCGCTGAAGCAGCTCCCCGCCATCACCGCTATCGCTAACTCAGAGCCGCTCACGCCGGACTACGTCAAGGCGCTCTTCAAGTACCTCAAGGATTACCAGTTGCCGAAGCCCGCGACGACCAACGGCGACGGGAAGCTCCAGGACTCCCCGATGAAGCAGACGGCGCGGCCCGTGCTCGAACTGGACTCCGAACACCCTAACGGAAGCGAACAGAAGCAGGAAGGGGTAACGAAGTGATGAATGCGAAATGATGAATGCGGAATGCGGAATGATGAATGGAAAGCCAAGCGGCTTTAATTCATCATTCCGCATTCAGCCTTCCGCCTTCCTTCGTCCCTTGCCCTACAGCACACGTTTGCGCTTATAATCTGCCGGCCCGCTGCCACCCTTTTCTATCGAGACCCGCGGCCCCGAGGGCTACGGGCCTCTGCCGACCTCGCGAAGAGACGAACGAACAGACAGGGAAAGAGAAGTATGACCCCCTTCAAGGTTGTGTTGTCACAACGCCCCGTCATCCAACACGTCGCGCATCAAACCACCCGTCGGCGGCTCTTCCGCGCGAGCACGGAGGCCGAGGGAGGCCGCAAGTGAAACGCGCCCAGCTCCCGGCTTACGGCTTTGCCCTGCTCGTGGTCGCGCTTGCGACCGCCTGCACCTGGGCGCTCCCGCTCCTCGGCGAGCGCGTCCCCTTCGCGCTCTTTTACGCCGCCGTCATGCTGAGCACGTGGTACGGCGGCCGCTGGCCCGGCCACTTCGCCACCGCGCTCTCGGCCCTCGCCAGCGCCTACTTCTTCCTGCCCCCACAGTATTCGTTCGACATAGGAGCCCAGGGCGTCCTGCTCCTCTCAGTGTTCGTCGCGGTCTCGCTCGTCATCAGCTACCTGATGGAGAAGACGCGCCGCGCCGAGACAGGCGCAGGCGAGACGCGCGAGCGCCTTCTCATCACGCTCAAGAGCATAGGCGACGCGGTGATGACGACGGATGCAGAGGGGCGCGTGGACTTCATGAACCCCGTCGCGCAGAAGCTGACGGGCTGGACGCTCGACGACGCGCGCGGAAAGCCCTTGCGCGAAGTCTTCCACATCGTCAACGAAGAGACCCGCGAACAGGTCGAGAGCCCCGTAGAGAAAGTGCTCGCCGCGGGCATGATCGTCGGGCTGGCGAATCACACAGTGCTGATCGGCCGCGACGGGCGCGAGACCCCGATTGACGACAGCGGCGCTCCGATACGCGTGGAGGGCGACCGCATCGTCGGCGTCGTCCTCGTCTTCCGCGACATCACGGAGCGGCGGCAGGCCGAAGAGGTCCGCCTGCGGCTCGCCGCAATCGTCGAGTCGTCCGAGGATGCCATCATCGGTAAGACGCTCGAAGGCGTCATCACGAATTGGAACAAGGGGGCCGAGAAGGTCTACGGCTACACGGCCCAGGAGACGGTGGGCCGACCCATCTCGATGCTGGTCACGCCGGACCGGCCCGCGGAGATACCCGACATCCTCGCGCGCCTCAAGCGCGGCGAGCCGATAGAGCATTTCGTGACCACGCGCGTCAAGAAGAACGGCGAGGTGATAGACGTAGCCCTGACCATCTCGCCCATCAAAAACGCGGAGGGCACCATCATCGGCGCGTCCACGATTGCGCGCGACATCACGGAGCTACGGCACGGCGAGCGCGAGCAGCGCAAGAGCGAGGAGCGCTACCGCGCCTTCGTCCGTAATAGCTCCGAGGCAATCTGGCGTTTCGAATTGGAGGAGCCCGTCCCCACCGGCCTGCCCGTGGACGAGCAGATAGAGCTTTGCTACAGGCACGGCTACCTGGCCGAGTGCAACGACGCGATGGCGTTGATGTACGGCTTCAGTCACGCCGAACAGATTGTCGGGGCCAGGTTCAGCGACCTGCTCGTGCGCGACGACCCCAAGAACGTCGAATTCCTGCGCGCCTTCATCAAATCCGGCTACCGCATGACCGAGGCGCAGTCGCACGAGGTGGACCGCGACGGCAACCCGAAATACTTCCTCAACAACCTGGTCGGCATCGTCGAAGACGGGTGGCTGCTGCGCGCCTGGGGAACGCAGCGCGACATCACGGAGCGCCAACTGGCCGAGGAGGAGCGCGCCGCACTCCTCCTGCGCGAGCAGCAGGCGCGCAGGGCCGCGGAGGACGCCAACCGCCTGAAGGACGAATTCCTCGCCACGCTCTCGCACGAATTGCGCACGCCGCTCACCGCCATCATCGGCTGGACGAAGATGCTGCGGACGATGGAACTGGACGAGGCGACGGCCGCGCAAGCCCTCGAAACTGTCGAGCGCAACGCGAAGGCGCAGGCGCAACTCGTCGAAGACCTGCTCGACGTGTCGCGCATCATCACCGGGAAGCTGCGCCTGGACACGCGCCCGACGGAACTGGTCCCCGTCGTCAAGGCCGCGATGGAAGCGGTGCTCCCCGCGGCCGCCGCCAAGAGCATAGAGCTGCGCACACAGCTTGACCCGCTGGCCGGGCCGGTTTCCGGCGACCCCGCGCGGCTTCAGCAGGTGGCCTGGAACCTGCTCTCGAACGCCGTCAAGTTCACGCCACGCGGCGGGCGCGTGGAGGTCCGTCTTGAGCGCGTTGACTCGCACGTCGAGTTAATTGTCAGCGACACGGGCCAGGGCATAAGCCCTGAGTTTCTGCCTTACGTCTTCGACCGCTTCCGACAGGCCGACGGCTCGACCACGCGTTTACACGGGGGGCTGGGGTTGGGCTTGGCAATCGCCCGCCACCTCGTAGAGCTTCACGGCGGGACAGTCCAGCGCCGAGAGCGCCGGAAACGAGCGCGGGGCGACTTTCAAAGTCCAACTCCCCATCACGGTATTGCGGAACAGGGATTTCGGATTGCGGATTGATGAGCGGGTGGACGAACAATCCGCAATCAACAATCAGCATTCCACAATCCTGTCGGGGTTGCGCGTGCTGGTAGTTGACGACGAAGAGGACGCGCGAGGGTTGCTCCGAACGGTGCTTGAGAAAAACGGGGCCGAGGTCGTCGCGGCGGCGAGCGTGCGCGAGGCGCTGGCGGCAATCGAGCGCGACGCGCCCGACGTGCTTATCAGCGACATAGGGATGCCGGGCGAGGACGGCTACGAACTGATTCGGCGTGTCCGCTCTCTAGACCCTGCGCGCGGCGGGCGCGTCCCGGCGGCGGCCGTCTCTGCCTACGCTGGCGAGGACAACCGCCGCCAAGCCCTCGACGCGGGCTTTCAACTCCACGTCGCCAAGCCCGTTGACCCCGAAGAACTGGTCAAGGTCGTGCGCGACCTGGCGCAACGAAGGGATGAGGGATGAGGGATGAGGGATGAAAGGGGTTGAATGAATGACTCAATTGAGCGTTGGCTCAACCGGGATTTTCATTCATCCCTCATCCCTCATCCCTCATCCCTGCTTTTAGCTTCGCGGCTGTCCTTCGCCGCTGCGTGTTTCGACGTTGCGGGTGTTGCTCTTCTGGCGCAGCAGGTTCTTGACGCCGAAGAGAGATTCAAGCGTGTCCTGCCAGAAGGGAGCGCCGACGCTGAGCAACAGCACTGTCAAAGCCCAGCCGAGCAACGTTTTGAGATCAGATAACCTGTGGCCCCACCAGCCGTTCCCAGGTTTGCCGAAGCTCCAAGTTGATAACCAGCGGCTTACCTGCCCCCACGTTAGGGGCGAAAAGCCAAGCCCCTGAGAACTGGCTGCGTAACCTCTGATCGCTTCGATATCCTGCTTAAGTTCTTCTACGGCCGGCGGCGTATTCGCGGGCGCGGGCGCGCCTCCCGCGGCGTTGCCGCCAGGCGCGTTGTTGTTGGTATTCGCGTTCGCATTCGGCGCGGTGCCTGGTTCTTCAATCAACTTCTCGCCGGCCTTGACGATGAGGGAGCGCTGCAAGTCGTCGGTCGAGATGTTGCGGTAGATGCGGAAGATGTTGGCGTTGAAAAAAATGACCACGCCGATGCTGATATAAATCGAGACGTTCTTCATGTGGCGGGTGTAGCGCTCTTCGAAGCTCTGCATCACGGTGTCATACCAGTTGGCGACGTGATCCAGTTGGGTGCGCAACGACCCGAAGGCTTCGTCCGCGCGCTGGCCGAGTTGGCCTATGATCCTGGCTATCTCCGCCAGCCTCTTGGAGAGTTCTTGCAGCGCGGCGACGGTCAGGTCGTTCTTCGCGGCGCGTTCCGCTTCGAGGTCCCTGGCGACCGCTTCCTGTGCGGAGGAGAGGAGCGTGAGCGCGTCGTTCAGCTTGACCTCGCGCAGCGCGAGGAGGTCGCCGAGGAGCACGTCCCGTTTGACCGACCCGCCGCTGACGATGGCTTTGAAGTCGTTGATGAGCGGCGAGATCACTTCACTCATCTCGGCGAACTTGGCGCTGGCCGCGCCCTGCAAGAGGTCGCCCGTGACGAGCGCGTTGATCTTCTGCTCAAGGTCCGCGACCTGTGTGTAGAGCCCCTCGAACTTCTCTACGTAGCCGGAGTGGAAGGTCCTGGACTCGACCCGCGCCAGGACTTTGAGCAAGTCCTCTTTCGAGATGGATTCGAGGACGGGGTTTTTGAATTTCGTGCTGCGGCCGGCGGCGTTGAATTGTTCGAGAACTTTCCCGACGAGTTGCCTGGAAGTCACCGTGTTGTCCGTAGGCACGGCGGTCGGCGGCGCGGGCGTGCCGGGCGCGGCGGTCGTCTTCGGCTGCTCGTACTTTTCGATGATGTTGTCGAAGAGAATGACCAGCGACTTTTCGATCTCTTTGGACTTGAGTTTGAGAAGTCTTTTGATGAGCGACTGGATGGCCTGCACGAGGAGGCTGAGGATGAGAATGACGATGACTATCGCGATCAGTGTGTCGAGGGCATCAAGGTTCGGCATGGGGCTCCTTTCCTGTTCAGAAGCTCTTTCAGGTGGACGGCAATGAAATCGGTGAAGCTCGGGGCCGCGTCGCGAGGAACAACGTGAGCGCACATGGACCAAAGGAAAGGCTCTCAGGCAAGCCCCGCCCCGTGCGCGCGCGAGTTCTATCTTAAACGTCCGCGGAAGTCAACAATTTTAAGGCAAAAGGTAAAAGGTAAAGACCCCGGAGGGGTCGCACATGATAGCCGGGGGCAAGCGCGTGCGCGCGCCGCCCCCGGCTATCATGTGTGACCCTTTCAGTGTCTTTCCGTTTTGCCTTCGTCTTACGGCTTCTTCTCCGGCTCGGGTTCGTCCTCGAAGTCGTCCACGTCTTCTATGATCTTCACCTCCGCGCCGAACTTCTGATAGTTGCGGAAGCGAATCTCGTTGCGGTTCTGGAAGGTCATCGGCTCGGTCACCTTCATCTGGCGGCGCGGGTCGTAATAAGTGACCGAGACGGTGGTCGTGAAGATGGACTCGGCCGTGACCGGCATCAGGTATTTTTCCTCGCCGATGGTTACCCAGTCGAACTCAATCGTCTTTTCGAGTTGGGTGATGGGGAAGTCCGGCTCGACCTCTGTGGTCGTGTACTCGGCGCGCAACACGCGGGACAGTTCACGGTCAATCCAAACCCTGCCGCGCAGGCCCGTCAGTGTCTCGCGTCTCTCCTCTGATTGCCTGCCCCCATAGATCAGCTTATTTCGCGCCTTATCCTTTTTGATGACGAACTCGTAAACGATGCTGCGCCGGCCCCGCAGCGTGTCCGTGTCCACTGCCTTGAACTCCGTCTCGCTCTCAGGCACGAAGAGTCTGAGGAGCAGGGATGCAAACTCGCCCGTCGTGGTCGAGCCGCCCGCCTGCTCGTAGCTGCCTCTTTCGGACTCGCCCGTCGCCTCGGGCAGTCCGTTGATGGCGAGCAGTTTGTATTGCTCGCCGCCCGCGCTCTCGCGGTAGCTGACGGCGACGGTCAGGCGGTCGCGCACGCGCCAGTTACGCGTCCGCTCGCGCGCCTCCGAGCGCGTGACCAGTTGCTTGACGATGAAATCGGGAATCGTCTGCGACGCTTCGAGCGCCCCTTGTCGCGCTTTGGCTAAGACCTCTGTGGCCTCTGCGGCTGAGGGCGGCGCGGACGCGGCGGGGTTGAGCCTGCGCCGCTCGGCCTCTTCCAGCGTCCGGCGCAGGAGCACGTCGTTGCCGCTCTTGGTGGCGACGACGCCGCGCAGGCCGTCCGTCAGCGGAAAGCCTATGCCGCGCTTGCGAATCTCTTCGACGATCTCGTCACGTTTGCCGGGGTTCTTGGGGAGTTCGTAGACGAGGCGCACGAGTTCCTGGCTGGTCAGCGGCGCGTTGCCGGATTGGGCGCGCGCGGGAATGATGGCGAGCACGACGAGCGCGAAGATGATGACGGCCGCGCGCAGCGGCGAGTTGAGACGGATCATGACAGTTTCACTTCTCAAAAATAATTTCAGGACGAAGTTGCGAGATGCCGCACACTCGTCAAGAGGTTGTCCGCTCCTACGACAAACAGAAATGCTCTATGGCGTGGGAAAGAACGCGGACGCATTCGCGCAGGTCTTCAATGGGGACGAACTCGCCCGTGCGGTGCGCGACGCGTATGTCGCCGGGGCCGAAGACAACCGGCTCCGCCCCCAGTTCGGCCATCTGCGGGGCCTCCGTCCCGAAGGCTATGGTCCCGGCCGCGCTCCCGGTTGTTTCTTCGAGCAGGCGAACGAGCGCGGATTCAGCGGGCGTCTCCATGGCCTCGTCCAGCCGCATGACGTTGAGCGTGCAATCGAAATCCTCGTCGCGGGCCTTCTCGTCTTCGATTGCCGCGCGGACCAGTTCGACGACGTGCGAGGCGTCCTGTCCGGGCACCGGCCGCCATTCGAGCGTGAAGCGGCACTCGCCCGCGATGATGTTCTTCGCCGTGCCGCCGCGTATGAGGCCGACGTTCAAGGTGGTGTAAGGCGGCTCGAACAGCGGCCGCGAGTCCGCCTGAAGCTCTTCGCCAATGCGCTCGATGCGGCTGACCAGCCGCGCGGCGCGGAAGATGGCCGAAGCGCCGAGCGCAGGGTAAGCGCTGTGGCCTTCGCGCCCGCGGAGCACGAGTTCGGCCAGGCAGTAGCCCTTGCCCGCGCGCATGGGCCGCAGGGAGGTCGGCTCGCCCACCACGCTGTAACGCGCGCGGATGGGCCGCGCCTGGGCCAGCCGCTTCGCCCCCAGACAGCCGACTTCCTCGTCGGCCGTGAAGACCAGCGCGAGCGGGCGACTGAGCCTGCTTAAGTCCGCGCCCTCTGCGGCCGCGAGCGCCGCCGCGATAAACCCCTTCGTATCGCACGCCCCGCGCCCGTAAAGTTTCCCGTCGCTCTCGGTCAACCGCAACGCCTCCGCCCACGCAGAGTCAAACGGCACAGTGTCCGTGTGCCCGACGAGCGCGAGTTCTACATTTATCTTGCCTTCGTCGTCCTCATTAGTTCCCGCCCACGCAATCATGTTTATCTTCTCGACGCCTTGCTCGTCCTCGTATGGAAACATGCGGACACGCAGGCCGAGTGACTCGCAGCGTGCGGCGAGATGCTTAATGATTTCGGCGTTCGAGGTATTTGAAACCGAGTTAATGCTGACCAGTTCAGCGAGAGTTTGTTCGACCGACATGAGGGTTACTTTAGCTTATCGGGCGTGAACTAGAGAAGGGAAGAGGGCGCTTGTGGGATTCATGCGGCGTGCTGGTTTTTAGCGGTTTGTGTGAATTTTGTGTGAATGCTCTATAGCTTAAATACAAGGGAACAATAGCATGGGACAATACCCGATAACACATAACACTGAGGCGGGCATCGTAATAGAGCGCGGCCCTAATCAGTTCTTCATTAGGCTTTATATCGGAAAATCGGCTGACGGTACGCGCAAATACTACTCTAAGACTTGGAAGACTCTTGAGCGTGCCACACAGGATTTACTAGAGCAAAAACTTAAGCGCCGTCGCGGGTTGCTTCAAGTCGAAGCCTCTACACGGTTCAGTGATTACGTCAAACAGTATCTTAATGAAGTTCACCGCCCCGGCGTTTCGGTAAATACTTACGTGATTTCAGCGCAGTCTATCAGGAATTATCTTTACCCTTATCCAATCTGTGGCAAGCGATTGAAAGATTTAACGACTAGCGACTTTCAGCAATATTTTAATCAGCTTTCCGTGTGGGTAAGTCCACTAACCGGAAGAACATTAGCGAGCGCCACGATTGCACGGCTACAAAGGACTCTTACTGCCGCACTAAACTACGCCGTGAATAGCCAGCTTATCGCCAGAAATCCCATGAAGGGTGTAGTCCTTAATCTAAGCCAATCAAAGCGGACGAAACGGGGCGCGTTGTCTGCTACGGAGATAAAAGAGTTTCTAGCTTACATAGCTAATTCGAGCGATTGGTGGATTAAAAAACTTGGCCCTGTTTTTCATCTAGCGGTGGAAACAGGTTTGCGCCCGGAAGAATATTTAGGTCTTCGTTGGAAAGACATTCGCCTTAACGATTCTCCCCCGACTATCACCGTTGAGAAAGTAGTCGTTGAATTGAAGGGTACGCGAGGCTGGACGTTTGCCCACCCGAAGACGGAAAAGTCCGCTAGAACGCTGCCTATCACGCAGGAATTGGCAAAGCGCCTGACACAGCATAAAGAGGTAATAGTAGAATTGAAACGCCGAGCAGGAGTTAAATGGCAGGAGTATAACTTAGTATTTCCCGGCAGATTTGGAAGCCCTATTTGGCAAGACGTAACCGGGCGCGTCTTTAGAAAAGTGTGTGATGAATTAGGGTGGGAGAAGGGCCGTTATTGTGCTTACTCTTTGCGGCATTCTATGGCCTCACTCGCATTACTCAGGAATGTAAATCTCAAAGTAATATCTGAGCGCCTCGGTCATAGCTCTATACGCACTACGGCAGACATTTATTCACACGTTGCGCCATCACTCCAAGCAGCGGCTACCTATGTAATAGGTAGTGTCCTCTACAATGATAATAACGAGACACCGGGCGATAACAACGCCAGTGCTACCGAAGCGCAAGCCACAAGCGCAGAAGTTATCCACTAGCTTAAGATTGCTGATTATGCGAAAGAGCTTGCTCTATCTAGGAGAAGTTCTATCTTATCACTTACGCTTACGAAAAGGGTCTAGAGTGACTTTACTTTTAGAATTGTACTCCAAGCCCATTTCCAACTCTGCTTTTAACTCTGCCGCCGTGTGAATTTGTAAGGCAGGGTCGTCAACTACAATTGTGCTATTCGGGGAAAGGTTAATGGTTTGGTTGACTGATTCAAGCCCTTGCTTGAAAAGGTCTGAATCATTGTAAATTCTACCCCAACCCTCTCTATAGAAAGCGTAAGCGATATAGAATTGTGTACGCGCGTCTCGTCGTGCAGGGTCACTACGCATCCACTCCTCACGAGCGGCGCGGAACTGTTCACGATAGAACAATTCTAAGGCTGCGTTAAACCTATTTGAGTCTATACTATAATTTGACTCACTCTGAGGATTAGCCACTTTAGGAGAAAATAATCTTGTTACAGCGAATCCAATAATTACCAATGCCATTACACTAACTGTTACCCACAGCAGCCAATTCGACTTCCGCGCAGGCTGAACATGCGACTCTGTTTGGGGCTTAGCTTCAAAAGAAGAAGGTGATAAAGGATTCTGTGGCGCTACTGCTGATGACGCTACTGTTGAGCGAGGAATTTGTTCCTCTGCGTTTTGATTATCCGCCACATAATCGCTCGCATTTAGATACTTTATTCTAGGGGCAAAGACCTTGTGAAATAATTCCAGTTTCTCCTTTAACCATTCGTGCTGCCTTTCCCAATCCTGCCGATTCTCAGGGTCAGCTTTATATTGACATAGGCGGACGTGGCTCTCTTTCCCTTTGGGAAGCTCTCTCCAATCTAATGGCTCTCTGATTTCACGTTCGATAGCCTCCTTGTCTCTCTGTAGCAGATTAAAGTGTGGCTTCGCTTCAGGGCCAGACATAACTAGGTAGGCGCAAATCCGCCTTCCCTTTCTTTGAGTAGTAGCTACGAGAGAGAAGTTCGAGCGACCAATGGCGACAGGAAACCAGTTCTGCGGCTGCGGTTTTGGGGGCTTAAGAAAGCTGTTGCGTTGTAGCAGCAAGTCTCTAAAGGCCGTCCAATATTCTAGCTGTATTTTTTGCGTCTCGGAGAGGCTGGCATCAAACTGCCCGACAGGTGATGGGCTTGCAATTGTCGGAGCTAACTCAGTCACACCTTGCGGCAAAATCTCAGTCTTGGTCTGCCTAGACTGTACGGCATCGCGGAGAGCAATCCTCATGTCGGAGGCGGACTCATACCGCTCGCCCGGATTCTTCTGTAAAGCGCGTTCAACTACACCCCTTATTGACCCCGGAATCGAATCAGGTAATGGCTCAGGCTCTTTCGTCAGAATTGCTCCGACTAACGACGTGAACTCGACTTGAGGGAATGGCCGCTTGCCGGAAAGTAGTTGGTAGAAGATTACTCCCACAGACCAGATGTCAGTCTGTTCACTCCGCTTCCCATCAAACGCCTCCGGCGGCATATAAGCGGGTGTGCCTGTTGCTACGGTGCTGTTGGAGGTGGTTTTAAGGATGCGTGCGATACCAAAGTCTGCAAGCCTCGGAGTGTCGTTTTGGAGGAGGATATTGTCGGGCTTTAAGTCCCTGTGAATGATGCCGCGCTTATGAAGATGTTCTAAGCCTGCGAGGATACCAAGCGTCATTTCTACGGCTGATTCAATAGACGGGGCTTTACCACCATGCTGTTCCAGCCATTTCGATAGAGAGCCGTCGGGCGCGTACTCGCTGACGATGACAACTTGCTCGTCGTAAATGTCCGCCTCGATTATCGGCAGCACGTTAGGATGTCCGCCCGCGTGCAGCCAGACGGACGCCTCTTTCTCGACCGCCGCTAAAACTACCTCCTCTTCGTTCGGCAATTTGAGGGCGAACCGGGTAGTGATTAAGCCTCTTTTCTCCGCCAGCCATACGACGCCGAACGCTCCCCGGCCTAGCTTACTGATTAGGGTGTATGGGCCAATTTTGTCGTTAGCTTTGGGCATGTGAAGTTGCAGGCTTTGAGACCGCACAGGCTGACTTCAAGAACAGCCCGGATATTAGCCTAGATTTGAGTCAGAGGCGAGAAAATGTTACCCCATAGTCTGACTGTAAACGTGGCTTATAGGTCAAATTTGGGCTGTTTACGAGGCTTTTGAAAAGAGTTTTCTCTGCGCTCGCCAGCCGCATATCAATTAAATCTGAAGAGTAATCAAATTTCCCCTCTCCTTCCGTTTTAACATGTTTATAAAATTATACAAAACGTTCATTCTAAAGAGTTTAGTTGACAAACAATGACTTTAATGCTATAATGCGGACAATAGCAAATATCTCAGGAACGTGACCGAGATAATAAGGAGAATCACCACCAGAAAGGGCCGCTATTCCCTTTCTGGCGATTCTGCTTGTATCTCGGTTTTCGGCATTTAGAGCTGCTCAAATCCGTGTGCAAACAGGATTGAGCGGCTTTTTCGTTTGTCCGAAAGAAGGCCGCAAACGAAAAAGGCGATGCTACTAACATCGCCCTTAACCCTTAACTTTAATGCGTTCGGCGTGAACCGAACATGAGGAAAACTTATGGATGAAATGATAGCAGACGACGCTCCGCGAGAGCAATTTCAAGCAAACACTCGCCAGAGGCGAGAGAGGCAAATTAAGAGACTAATCAAGAAGTACGAGGAGACGATTTTTAGTTTCTTCCGGGAGCTAAATCTGCCTCTTAAATTCAGGGAAATAATTAGAGCTTATATCGTGGCGTCTGACGGAGAGAGTTTGTTTGAAGCCTCGCACACGGACTTAACAAACATTCTATTTAGGAGAAGCGCAACGGGTTTTAGAGCAAACAGAGAGAGGGTGCGCTCCAACATCAGGGCTTTACAGAAATGGCAGCAAGATAATGGCGTTGTGCTTATTCGCGTCATTGAAGAAGGCAGCAAAAAAATATTTGACGGTAATACGGAATACTTAAAGACGAAGTATGAACTTGTTCTGCTCAACGAGTTAATACAGGTTCTCTACAACTACCCTTCTAAAGAAATAAAGACGAGGGTTAAGGAAGTCGTAGCCAGAATGAAAGAAATCAACGTTCCTGAAAATAGTAAGAAGACGCCGATTAAATACCTGATGCAGAGAAACCGTTCTGCCATCTTTAGTATTTTTGGCAAGGTATTAGAGCAGGCTAAAGAAATGAATCTCGACCCTATAAAAGTTGGGGAGCATCTGCTTTCTGATTTGGAGACGACCTACAATAAAGTAGTTGAGAAGCTGACCGAAAAACAGAATCGGGAAAGACGTATTTCTGAATTTACGCAGGCTGCAAATGTACAGAATATGGATACTTACGAAAGTGAAGGTATGGGAGATTCCCATACCTATTCGTTAGCAAAATCAGACAGGAAGTTACCCTCAGATAACCGTACTCTCTCTCCTTCTATGTATGGAGAGATTATTGATTCGGACGCTTTTTTGAACTCCGCGATTACTGAAAATCAAACGAATAATGCGTTACTCAATGCTGCTTTGAATTATGCCAAAGCTGGTTACTACGTATTCCCGTTACAGAACTTAGTCTATGAAAATAATTTTGTCCGCTGCTCATGCCGGGACTGGAAAAATTGCGACAGGCAAGGCAAGCACCCGCGCACTTGGCACGGACTCTTAGACGCTTCTAACGATTTAGAGACCATTAAGAATTGGTGGGGCAAGTGGCCCAACGCTAACGTCGGCTTAATTACGGGTAAGAAGTCTGGAATCTTCGTCCTCGACGTTGACCTTAACAAAGGCGGCGAGCATTCGCTTAACGACTTACAGGACTCTTACGGTGAGTCGTCGCCTACGCTGACGGCCATTTCAGGCTCAGGCGGACGCCACTTGATTTTTAAGTATCCCGCCGACGTAAGACTTAAGAACTCGGTCTCGTTAATCGCTCCGGGCTTGGACATCAAAAGCGATAACGGGTACATCGTCGCCGCCCCTAGTTCGCACGTTTCTGGCGGTCGCTACCAGTGGCACGGCGTCAATACTCCTATCTTGGACGCGCCTGATTGGTTAATCGCTTTGATTCTGTTAGCGGAGGACGAAGCCAAGCAGGATAAGCAAGTTGAGAGCGTTACGTTCGATTATTCCACGGCTCTGGTTTCCACTGAAATTATTAAGGAAGCCCAAGAGTTTAAGACTGCCTCCGGTAAGAGTCGCGGAAGGCACGATTACATATTCCGCTACGCCTCCGGCCTTGTTATGAGTCACAGTCACGAGCAGGTCTTGGCGAAAGCTCGGGCTAGAAACTTATCGAGATGCGTTCCGCCGCTCGATTACGAAGAGGTAGTTGAGCAAGTGGAAAGCGCGGAGAGATACAGAGGGAAACAAAAAGCAGCATAAAGAAGAAATAATTATGATTGAGGTAGAAAAAGAGATTAAGAAACTAAATGCGGTCAAAGGAAACGTCAGGGCAATACAGAAAAAAATGAAACACGTTCATAACGCGGCAAGAGCGGCGGGAAGATTCATCAATGGAGAGCAACCGAACTTCAAGAATTGGTGGATAAATTTATCGAGCGTATTGAAGAGGAAATAGTAACTCTCGAAAAGAGCAGCACCAATAAATAGATACCGTACATTTCTTATTCTAAATGAGTTATACAACGAAACTTGGCGTTTTCATCCGTAAGCCTTTTGTTTTGAGGGTTTAGACGGTTTCCTGCTTTGCGCGAAGGAGTTGACACAAGGAGTTTGCACAAATTGCAGCATGTGAAGTTCAATTTAAGGGCTAAGAGATTCTATGAAATACACAGGCCACACCCTTCGAGCCTTCTCAAAAGGAGTCTCTAAAACTGACTCGTGAAAAATCTTCGGACTTTTTCGAGGTTTTATACAAGCGTTAGAGCTAATGTGAAGTCTGATTATCAAAGAGGAAGTTGTAAGCCATAATGCCCGCTTCCTCTACTTTTTATCTTTTCGGATGATGCTTCGCCTATGCTTAATGGGAGGCATTCTCTTCTTCAAGAGGTCTTTATGCCTTGCCTCAAGAATGTAGATGAATCTCTGATGCGAGAGGCCCAACTTTTTCGCGGCTTTCGTGACGCTTCCTCTTTCTTCTTCTAACGCCTGCTGAATAAACCTTGCTTCATAGGCTCGCATTACCTCCGGCAAATAAAAATCTTCATCCTTCAAATTTTTACCGACTAGCCTTTTCATTACGAAACGGGCGCAGGAGCGTAAGCGGGCTTTGTCTGCTGCGTCTTGAGTGTTCTTTAGAAACTTATCAGCACGACAGTACACCCGATAGAGTTCATAATCAGGAAATCGTAATCCATGCTCCTCTATCATAGATAACGCAGCAAGACCGGCGCTTTCTAACGCTCCTGCATTTTCCGCAACTTCAATAGCGCGGTGAAAGGTAGTAAGCGAGAGGCCATAATCCTGCATTCTAATTTGTACGATAGCTTGAACCGTTAAAGCATCGGCTAACAGTGCTTGTTCGCCTCCCTGTTCAAGAATCCCGACCGCGTAATTTATCGCGCCTAGAGCCTCGGCATACCGTCTCTCACCAAGAAACACCCGCGCCCGCGTTTCAATTACTTGAGCTATATTTCCTGAGTCTTTGAGTCTTTGAAAAAGATTGTATGCGCGGTCAAGATGATGATGAGCTTCTTCATAGCGTCCTAATCTATTCAGCAGCATGGCAAGATTATTTAGGTTATGCCCACAATACCTTTCATGCCCCGCTTGTTCATAGTGAAAAATCGCGGCGGTAAATTCGATGATTGCACGGTCAAGATAATCAGTCCGCTGTTCAGCCGCACCGAGTCGCCGTAAGACTAAACCCATTTGTCCGTGCCATCTGCCCTTTAGAAGCATCAGGTGCGGTTTGGAAGATAGGCTCAGCTTGATTAAGAATCTGCAAAGCGTCGTGGTATCTACCAACGCTAATTTCTATAAGCGTGCTGCGTATTAGTATCTTCGCCTTCTGCTCATCATCACTGTATTTAAGGGCTTCTTGTAAGACCAGCCTCGCCTCATCAAAAGCGCCTGTTCGCCAGTAACAAATAGCAAGCTCGTATTGGGCTTCCACGACTCTTGTTTGTTTCCCGTGGGCCTCAAAAATCCTGAGAGCTTCGCTGATAAGGTCTTTCAATACATCCTGCGCTCCCTGCTTATGTTTAGCAGTCCCAAGCCAGCCCGATAGTGAACCGCACTGTAAGAGCAACTCGGCTGTTGCCACTTCGCTCAGCCCTTGAGTGTCCGGGCGCTGACCTACGCCGTGCCAGTATGCGTATAGCGTCTCTCTAGCAGCTTCATATTGCCCTCTTTGGATATATTCAGCGGCTATTTCACACCGTAATAAAGCTCTTTCCTCATCACTCAAGGATGGATTAAAAAGCTGGTTGAGTTTAGTATCTGCTAAATTCATGTGAGGCAACCCTTTCTTTGGAAATCCAAAAAACTTTGGACAAACTAAAACCGCTATGCTTTTCGAGACATAGCGGCCATTTCGAGCAAACCCACAATAAGGAAAAAGACAATGCGAAAAGCTCTCCGAATCTCAGTTCTAATTATGGCACTAGCTATCTCAGCAAATGCGGGTGACATGCAGAATGGCGTCACCAGCACAGCGCCTCAGCCACCAGCTATTGCTGGCGATATGCAGAACGGCATAGTTAATACATCGCCGCCAGCCGAAAGCACGGCAACAGACTTTCTTTTGACCCTGCTGCAAAGTTTTCTGGTACTGTTCTAAGGCACTCAATTAACGAACTAAACCATGCGGGCCGTGGGTGGTACGACGCGGCAAGGCCGTCGTGTGCGCGGACATAATAGCAAAAAAGGTTGCAATGGAATAAATATTTTGAGCGGGTGGGTGTTTGGGGTAAGCCAAGATAGTAAGTCTGTTTGGATGTGCTGATTGCTGATGCCGAGTTGAATTTGCCTGCTAAGTTGCTCGCTAAGAGGAAAACTTTGCACGTAACCGGCTGAAGTTATCTCGCAGGTATTTTCCTGCGGCTGTTGGTTTGTCTTACGCTAAGGTTAAACAGATGCGCTAGCAGGGATTTATTAAGCATTCTAGGGTTGGTCGTAGGGTTCTGTACAAATTTCCAGAGCATGTGGAAATTTTCTTGAGCGATTTCGAGCGGACTGTCTAAGATTATATTTTATTTTTCAATCAAAAAAGTTAGAAGGAATGGTTGGTAAAAAAGCTCCCTTTGCCACCATTAAATTATATGCCTTCATAGCATCAACTGAGGTTAATAAACCTTGCTTCACGGCTTCTTTTAAGAGTCCCAAGCTACCTATAACTTTGTCTCCGCCTGAGATGCTGATGATAATGTTTCGAGCTTTCTTATCATCTGTACAAACTACTCTTCCATCGAATATGGAATAAGCTAAGCATTCTGTCTCCCCATCTCCAAGCCCATGTCGTTGCAGTAGATTTAAGAAATCGGCTGCACTGATTTCTGAACCATCTAGTAAAGTGATACGGCCATCATCTATCGCTTGTTGTAATTCCGGGATTACTCGCCCATCCTTGTGGCATTCGTCGAGCACAAATTGACCGACGAACCAAGTTCTGCCCTGTAGCCTCAGGATAGAATCGAGAACCTTACCGTTCGTGAGGAAAATAATGGTGCAAGCGTCGAGTTGTGATTTCAACTAGCTAAGGTACGGCTATACTCCTCTACAAGAGTAGGGATTGAAATTTTCAGCGTTTTGGCTACGCTGCCTATAGAAACATCGCCCCTTCTTATTTTTCGAGCAGCATTCTCCAACAATCTAATCGGTACTTTAGGGAACTCAATGTCGGGAAGTGGAGGTAGATTTAGTTCTTTTGCCCTTTTTTCAGGACTCCCATGTTCATGGCATAGCTTGTCATAAAGTGAAATAGCGCTTCCTTTGGGCATAAGTCCTATATCCTCACAGCGTCTTGCTGCTACTTGAAAACTAACCCCGAAGAAGTGAGATAAATATAGAAGCTCGACATCACCTATGTAATCACCTTTTAACCCTAACCAATCTCGGATTTTTCGTAATGTAATCCCAACGCCGCGCGAGGGCAGTAAAAGACAGGAGGCGAAAGCGTCAACAAATCTTTCTTGGACACCTCCGCGCGAGAACTGTCCAGTGCTATCCTCTTCATCAAAGATTGCGAACGTCTCACACGCCTGATGATGTGATACTAAATGTCCTATTTCATGGGCTAGGGTGAATAACATCCTCGGAGGAAATCTAGGGGATATAAAAACAAACGCTGTACGATTCACAAGTGCAGACGCGCCATCAATTTTTAGGTTGGGCGTAATAAGTAAAATAATTTCTAACTGCTCAACTGCGATTTTGGGTAAATCATAAATAGGACTAAGCTGGTCGTCATTAACAAACAACTCGCGAAACTTTCTGGCGAGCCTCTGTGCGGTAGGATAATCGTGTTTAGTTAAATGGAAAGGCTTTAACCACTCTGGCTCTGAGTAATCCTCCGAAAGAAACTCTAATGACTGCTCTAATTGATTAGATAGTTTTTCTACTGCTGGTAAAGAAGTTGGCTTGAGTTTGTCTCCCATTGTTTGGCGAAACAGAACTGCTGTTTGACTACGGGATACACTAGGCTCAATAAAATCGGATAGCTCAAGTTTAAGGGTAGAAGCTAAGGCGCGAAGTTCCGCAAGAGTCGGTTCTTTATCTTCAACAATCTCTAAAAGACGTGGTAAGGGTATCAGTGATTTATCACTGATTTTCTTGGGGGACATTTTACTGCGTTGAATGAGTTCAGCTATCTTTCTCATTAAGCAGCATCCTCGTCGGCTATTGTTCTTGCGGTTCTCTTTATCTCTAACAGCCACTCCCTCAACTGTTCAATCTGAACACTGTCGAGCTTACGCCACCTCGATATAATGTCGGCGACGTTTTTCCCCCGCTTCTTAAAAATCTCACTAAGTATCTTTAGTGTTTCATCGCGAGCAATAGCAACCTCATTTTGCGACTCCACTACTACGGGGTTCTTCCCCACAATATAGTTCTCGATGCGCTTTTCAAAATCAGAATGGTAATCCACCTCGGAACGACTACCATCAGCATTAACAATTATATTGCCGCGTAATGAGCCATCGGTTAGCTTCCTCTGTCGATTCTGCGGAAATTTTTTATAGGCAGCTAACGCATTGATTTTTTTATCAACCTCGAAGCCTCCTACAACGTACTGTCTAACACCCACAACTTGTCCACTTATTACAAAAATATA
Organism: uncultured Acidobacteriota bacterium; assembly: GCA_963711585.1. Lineage (GTDB taxonomy): Bacteria > Acidobacteriota > Blastocatellia > Pyrinomonadales > Pyrinomonadaceae > QHXM01. The sequence goes on from CAVQEU010000011.1 coordinate 391,958, forward strand.
GTCCCCTTGTTCAACGGCACGCCTTACGTTGGGCATGCAAGCTCCGAGCGTGGGTACAGGGCCGAAGATGGGGTCTGTCATAACCCAACCTTTTGAGGGGTCTGCTCCCCTGAACATTGTATAGATATAGCCTTTCATGAATCCTCTCCATTCCAGTATGTTATTTGTTTAAGCGCCGCTTGAAGCATGCCATCATAATGAAGGCTGGTTGCAACGAAGGCATCTCGAACGCTGCTTTTGATGTTTGACCATCCGTTGATGGAAATGGCTTCTTCCAGAACATCCAGAGCGCGATTGGCATGGTCTTTATCCATCGGGCCATGTAGTCTATAAGTCTCCGCTTGGTACTCAGTCATACCATAGAGATTAACGTATGCCTCAAAAATCTGGGGAGATAGCTTTGAATAATAATACTCGACTACTCCTGCTCCGAGTAAATGGTGCGCTGCACCTCGATTAGCAATGTCTCTGTACAGCGCCATTGCCGCAATGTTACCGGGGGTTGCCCTTGTTCGGTTTAGTTGAGTTTCGGTTACTCCACCCATAGTGAGCAGACGTTGAATCAAGTCCAGATGACTTGTGTGAGTTTTGTCAGGAGCAACTTCTTCAAGGTAATTACTAAGTGCTGCCTTAAATATCCGAGGGCTGCCTGCACCTACGAATTGGGCGGATTGCTTTCGTAGTGCCTGCCCAGCTTGGGTTCGTAAATAATGCTGCTTTTCCGCTTCAAGAACTTGCTTTAGCGAAAGTTGATTGTTTAGTATGCCTTGCCATAGTGGATGTTTATGAAATGGAAGTAAGTCATAAAGTGACAGGAGTTTCTTTTTATAATCTGGCTTCATTACTTCGGGAACATAGCTTAACAGCCTATGAGGAGATTTGTCCGAGATTAAAATGCCAGAACAACATGGTAACGCTACTATAGCGTGGTTCTTATCATACCACCCTACAATATGCGTATTCTTTATGAGATGCGGTAATTAGTCAATAGTTTGAGACTAATGAACGAAATGTTTCGTGCCTTACTCACCTACATGCCATGTCTGACTTAGGATGTGGGCGTCTCCGGTGCTAACAAAATCTTAGACGCGACTCTCAGAAATAAGCGTGTCCAGAATCATTTGAAGTTCTTCAATGTCTCCGGTGAATTGGAAAAGTAAAGGCTTCCCCGTGTCCTTCTGCACAGAGAGACCATCAGAATAGAAGGTCGTATCTATTATTTTCGTCAGCGGAATTTGTGTCGTCTTTTTAGCCCCGTGAAAGAGCAGGCGTTTATTGGTGAAGTACAAAGTGCCTGTGTCAATGAGTGTCAGTACCTCTTCGGACACGCGATGAGTTCTGACAGTCCCTGAGCGATACCGGATTGGCCCTGCAATCTTTATTGAAGCGGAAAAACCGCCATACCTTATAGCTTTAGTTACGGTCTTGATTTGAAACTGTTGGGCATCAACGTATGCCGCGCAGACTTCGTTCCGCCCTAACTGTATCGGGACAGGCACGACAGGCAAATCCCCCTCTGACAGCCGCCATAGATAACGGAAACGTTCAAGAGCCTGTTGCGATTTGTCGTCACAACTCACTACGGCATTCAGATTCTGGGCTAACTCTTCTAGCTCTCGCTCCTCATCGAGCGAAAGCCTACGGTCTGCTACGGCCTCATCAACAGCCTGCTGGTAAACAGTTTGGGCCAGAGTTATTCGTATCCTCTTTTCAATATCATCAGGTATGCGAAGTTGTTTCTGTAGATGTTCGAGTCGAGCATCCTCTTCGTCCGTTATTCGCTTGTCGGAGAGAACTGCTTTAACGGCACGTTCGTAAAGCGGATAAACTACCGCACCATGTATTTGGTTAATCTCATCAGTTGTGAGGCCGAATATGCTTTGGAGTCTTTCTAATTCTTCAACTTCTCGGTCTGACAAATCGCTATCTCGAATGAAGTGCTTGAGAATCTGAGAGTATAGGTTGAGGAGTCGAGGCTTGGCGCTATCCCGGCTAATGCCGTACTCGTCTAGCTTTTTCGTAATTGACTGCCTGTCTATTTGAAGAATGGGCACGCTTGCGAGGATATTGTTAATTTCAATGAAGGCATTCTCAGCGGGCCTTCGCCTAAAGAGGCGGTCAGCGAAACCTCCGCGCTGTAAGTCAATCACTTCTAATCCATTCATTCGTCCCCCCCTGACTTTGACGTAAGTCTTTACAAATTCTATTTGTGACCTTGTTTGGCTGTTTTGTCTTTAGGAGGTCTCCCACGATTTCCAATTACAATATTTTTCAAATCGCTTCGCTTAATCACGTGAGACCGCCCGAATTTTTGAGCAGGCAATTTACCTTCTAGGATTAACTGCCTCACGCGAGAATCACTCACGCCAAGTTCTGCCGCCGCTTGCTCAGTTGTTAGAAACTCATCCATAGAGTCCTTTTATCACGAAAGAAAAATTAACGCAATCGTGAAGATTTCTCTTGCATAATTCTAACGATTGCGTTAGAATATCTTTGTCGGTCGGGAATACCGACCATCCTAAAACCGGAGAAGAGAAATGATAGAACTTAAAAGTAAAGAGCAGATGGAAAGGGCCATCAAGCAGGCGCGCCAACTCAAGCCTTTCGTCCGCGTTCGCGGCTTCCGCTGGTACGAAGTCAAGAGCAGCAACGGCGAGAGCATCTACACGATTCACTTTTACAAGGCTGGAAAGCAGAGACTGGCCGAATGCAACTGCAAGGCGGGCGAGCGCGGGCTTATCTGCTACCACGTCGCTGGGGCAGCAGCCGTCCATATCGGCATCGCAGCCATGAGAAAAGCGGCCTAAAGCAGAGGGCTTACGAAAGCTGTAACTTCCGTAAGCCCCAAACATCTACCTTCAACCCGCTACTAACAGGAGAAAGAAAAGATGCTTGACCAAGTTACCACCGCAAACGACAACAGTACAAAGCCTTCACCCGTCCGCTTTCCTCTAGGCCGATTGTTTATGACTCCCGGCGCGATTGATGCGCTTGAAGAGGCTGGACATTCGCCGCAAGAATTTATCAGCCGTCACGCCCGGCTTGAACAAGGCGAGCTATGTGACGAGGACCAGCGAGAGAATGAATTTTCGGTTGATAAGGCTCTGCGGATTTTCAGCGCGTTCAAGACAAAGAAGGGAGAAAAGATTTGGGTGATAACGGAAGCTGACCGTTCAGCAACCACGATACTCAGACCGGATGAATACTGAGTAAATTAACATACAGGCGGGTCGCTTGGCCTTTTAGTCGTCGCCTTCCTAAAAATTCTTTGTGTGAATCTTGTGTGAATCAAGCGTCGGACAGCCTGTTATAATGGAATTTGACATGATGAAAGGGACAAAAATAAAGGGAAATTTGAGTCAGCGCAATGTGTCCGTGTGCCCGACGAGAGCGAGTTCCACATCAATCTTCTCTGAATCATTCCCGTCAGTTCCCGCCCACGCAATCATGTTCACCTTCTCGACGCCCTGCTCGTCCTCATACGGAAAGAGCTTGACGCGGAAGCCAAGCGTCTCGCAGCGGGCGGCGAGATACTTGATGATTTCGGCGTTCGTGTTGTTGGAAACCGAGTTGATGCTGACCAGTTCGGCCAGGGTTTGTTCGACCGACATGAGGGTTACTTTAGCCTACCGGGCGTGAACTAGAGAAGGGGAGGGGCGGCCCTCAAACTCATCGGTGGCTGACCAGGATGCGGTCAACAATCGTCTGCAAGTGGTCGAAGTCTATCGGCTTGGTCAGGTAGCCGTCGCAGCCGACTTCCAGCGCGGCCTCCTTCATGCCGTGTGTGTCGTAGGCCGTGATGGCGAGGATGGTCACCTCCTTGCACAACTCCTTACACTGACGTATCTGCTCGGTCGCCGCCAGCCCGTCCAGCATGGGCATGTTCAAGTCCATCAGGATAAGGTCAGGGCATTGCTTCCAAACGAGGTCCACGGCCTCCTGACCGTTGACCGCCTCCATCACTTCGTAGCCGTTGACTTCCAACATCTTCCGCAGGAGCATGCGCGTGTCGTCAAAATCCTCCGCAACCATGATGGTGTAGCGCCGCCGCTTAGTTCCGCTAATCATTATTTCTTCACCTCGCGCCTGATTTCGGGCGCACTGCAACGACGTTGGGAGAACTTCAAGTTTGCGCGGGGAGTCAATGCGGGGAATCGGGTATGGGAAGAATAATACCACAGCCGGGCGCGCTCCCGATAAACCGGACGGACGGCTTAGAGAACAATCGGGCGTCTTGGTCTGAGGTTTGAAAGCAGCATTGCGCGCGGCCGCCCCGCAGGAATTTTCGCCGCGCGTACGGAAAACTCTTGCCGTGCGCTCGCCGCTGGTGCTAACTTATGCGGCACACACTAGGAGTAAGCAATATGAAACACACAGCCATCCGTCTAGCCGTAGCAGTAGTCACTTTCGTTATCGGCCTGGCGCTCGCCGCCGTGGTCAATCCCTTCCGCAGCAGAACGGTCTCAACCGCCGCAGACGAGCAGGAAGTCTTGCGCGTGGAGCGCGAGTACATTCAGGCGAATCTGGACGCGGACACAGACGTCTTGCGCGAAATTCTGGCCGACGAATTCAGCATCAGGACGCGCTGGGGCAGACTGACCAATAAAGCCGAGAGGCTGGAACTGCTGGAAGACCCTCTCTTCGCATTCGAGTCCATCCGCACGGATAACGTGCGCGCGGAGGTGACGGGCGACACGGCGGTCGTCACGGGGAACGTCTCCATCAGGAGTCGCAACGGGGTGAGAGCGTCCGGCGGCAGCTATAGGTACTCGCGCGAGTACGAGAAGAGGAACGGGCGCTGGCGAATCGTCACAGTGTATCTGAGGCCCTAGCCGGGGCGGCGAATCACAAACTAGAACAGGCGCGGCAGCTTCACACGCTGCCGCGCCTGTTACTGCTTCATCGCTCCTCCGGCCCGTTATCTTCTCGTCGCACGCCTGCGGTTGACGGCGCGTGCCGCCTGGCCGAGCGCGGCGCGCAACTGCTTTATCTCGCGGCCCTGTCGCTCGACTGTCTGTGCCAGTTCTTCGTTCCGTTTCTCCTTCGCCAATTCAGTCCCAGAGCCTGCGCTGGAGCGCGGCGAACTTTTCAATCGTTTCGCGCTCGGCCGCGTGCCGCCCGTCTGTGAGGATTTGGCGGCCCCCGACGAAGACCTCCCTGACGGCCGTGCGTGCCAGCCCGAAGACGACGCAGGGCAGTAGGTCGTCCCTCCCGGCCCCCGCGATGGACGGGTCGTCCAAATCAATCGTGAAAAAATCTGCCGCCCGCCCCGCTTCGAGTTGCCCGCCCGGCGAGTTGATGGAGCGCGCGCCGGCACGGGTCGCGCACTCGAAGAGTCTGCGGGCGAGCGCGGGCGTCGAGTCGTCGTCGCCGGGCGCGAGCACGGCGCGTTCGAGTTTCTGTAGACGCAGGTGATACTCAAGCTCGCGCGCGTCTTCCAGGAGATCAATCTGCGCGTGGCTGTCCGTGCCGAGCGAAACAGCGACGCCCTCCGCGAACAACATTTCGGCGGGGACGACGCCGTCGCCCAGATTGCGCTCGGTCGTCGGGCAGGCGCAGACGGTCGCGCGCGCCACGGCCAGGGCGCGCGCTTCCGCCGCGGTGACGTGTATGGCGTGCACGCCCGTAAAATTCTGGGCCAGCAATCCTTCACCGTCCAGCAGTTCTACGGGCGTGCGCCCGTGCTCTTCGAGACAGGCGCTCAACTCGGCGGGCTGCTCCGCGACGTGCATGTGAAGCGGCAGGTTCCCTGCGCTCTCCGCGTAGCGCGCGACCTCGCGCAAATAGGGGAGCGGCACGGCGCGCACGCTGTGCGGCGCGCAGCCCGCCCACGCCCCGCCATCTCCCGCGCGCGCCAACTCGTCTTTCAGCGTCTCGACGTTGCGCAGGTACTCTTCCGCGTCCGCCTCTATGAAGCGCTTCTGTCTCTCGTTCGGCGCCGTGCGGTAGCCGGAGCGCGCGTAGGCCACGCGCAGCAGCGCGACGCGCAGGCCCACGTCGCCCGCCGCGCGTGCGACTGTCTTCGCCAACAGGTTCGGGTCGTCGTAAGGCTCGCCGTCCGGCGCGCGGTGAATGTAGTGGAACTCGCCGACGGACGTGATGCCGCCCGCGACCATTTCCAGAAAGGCCATGCGCGAGGCGTCGTAAATGTCTTCGGGCGAGAGGCGCGACGCCGCGCTATACATCATCTCGCGCCACGTCCAGAAAGAATCATGCTCGCCCGTGCGCCGCTCCGTGCGCCCGCGTATCACGCGCTGGAATGCGTGCGAGTGCGCGTTGACGAGGCCGGGCAGCACGGCGCGATTCCTGAGACGGACGGTCTGCGCCGTATCGTCAACCTCACGCGTGAGGTCGAACGATCTTGTCCGCCCGCGTCGCACACCAGCGCGACGCCGCTCTCGAACCGCTCGCCCGTGTAAATCAGATCGGGCAGCAGCGCGACGGTCGCCGCGCCATTAACGGAAGAATCCGGCATGAAACGAATATACCATGACGCTCGTGATGCGCTCGCGACCGCCGCATTACGCTCACTGACGAACCCATCGGAGAGACAAAAAATATGAAGCCTGGGCGGCGAACCATTTTCGACGCCGGGTAGAAGTCAACAAAAGACCTCACACGCTGCTCAAACCTGTCCTCGTTTGTAGACATCTCGTAACTCTGCCGTCAACCAAAGCCCCTTTTGCGGCTAAAAGAGATCGGATGCGATCGGTATGAGTATTGCAACGCGTGATGCCATGCAGCGGCTTTGCCTCGAAGCCTCTCATCGAGTCGAGTTTCTTGCTCACTCAAATTGAAAACCCACTGGACTGCCGTCGTAATTCGGATGCTTCGACGGGCCTTACCCGATCTCCTCCACAGCATCCATAGCCCAGAACGGAAGCACGGCGGCGTAGCCATCCTCGTCACCGGAAAATCCGCCGCGCCTCACGCTTCTTCAGGAGGCTTTCGATGAAAAAAATGTTACTCGCATTCGCGACCATCGTGTTCGCGCTGATGTTCACGACCGTAGCTTTTGTGCAAGAGGGGGAGCGGCGCGTCAGCGGCGATACTGTGCCCCTCACCCTCAATGACGCGAGGGGCCGGCCGATCAGTCTTGAGTCTCTCGCGCCTGAAGATCAGGCGCAGATCGAGCGGATAAAGAAAGCTGCGGCGAGCCTGGGTGATGAGCCGGGAACGACACTCAGGAAGTGGAAAATCACTATACACTGCGAGGCTCCTCCGCTGAAGTGTTCCGTGATAATCTCTAAAGCATAGAGGTTGAGTTAAGGCAGGTTTCCGGTGGGCGGCACCAGTGCCGCCCACCGGAACTTCGGCTCAGGTTTAGCTCAAACTCCGTATCAAGCCTCGCAGGCTTGTCCAAAAAAAGCTCGAATCCGCCTGAAAAGTCCTTAAGAAATCGGACTTTTCAGGCAAAGCCTCTGCATCTGTTTTCTGGAACATCTACGGCGGGCAGCATCGCGGGTCGAACAGGCATCTAACCGCCCGTCGCTATGAATCCTGAAAAACTGAAAACTTACGCTCGCTTTGCGCGCCAGCACGCGCGGCGCTTTCTTTCCGAGCGGATTGCGGAGGCCGGGAGGCCCATCCCGGCGGCCCCGCACCGCCCACTTCCTGCGTCCTGGGCCGACGACTCTCTGACAGTCGCCTGGCTCGGCCACGCGACCGTGCTCATCAACTTTTATGGCACGTGGCTCCTGACCGACCCGGCCCTCCGCTCGCACGTCGGGGTGCAGCTTCGCGGGGCTGACCTTCGGCCCGCGCCGATTGGTTGAGCCCGCGCTCAAGGTCTCGGAACTGCCGCCGCTCGACGCCGTGCTCATCTCGCACGCGCACATGGACCATTGCGACCTGGGCACGCTCAGCCGCCTGCCGCGCAAAACGCAGGCGGTCGTGCAGCGCGGGAACCTGGACCTCGTCGGCCGCTTCAGTCGCAAACACGAACTGGGCTGGGGCGAGAGCGTGGAAATCAACGGCGCGCGCATAGAGTCCCTGAAGGTCAACCACTGGGGCGCGCGCAAGCTGACGGACAGGCACCGCGGTTACGGCGGGTTTCTGGTGAGCAAAGGGGGCCGCGCACTGGTCTTCGGCGGCGACACGGCCTACACGAACGCCTTCGCGGCGCTCAGCCACCGCGCGCGGATTGATCTGGCGATTCTTCCGATTGGCGCTTACGACCCTTACATACACGCGCACGCCAGTCCCGAACAGTCCTGGGCCATGCGCCGCGAGATGAACGCGACCTACATCCTGCCGATGCACCATTCGACGTTCCGGCTGAGCCGCGAGCCCGTCGCTGAGCCTGTCACGCGTCTGCTCGGCGCGGCGGGCGACGAGCGCTGGCGCGTCGCGCTGACCGAGCCCGGCGAGACGTGGCGGCTCCCCGAAAGCCGGGAGCAGGAGAGGGCAGCGTGAAGCTTTGCGGGGACGCTAGACTTTGTCAGCGTCCTCCTTCAGCTTCCGCAAGTTGAGCGGCCTCATGTCCGTCCACACTTCCTTGATGTGGGCCAGGCACGCCGCCTTGGTCCCCGTCTTGCCCGCGTCGTTCCAGCCTAAAGCGTTCTCGCGGTCTGCCGGCCAGATGGAGTATTGTCCTTCGCTATTGACGACGACCTTGTAGATGCGCTCGTCTTCTCCTCTGTCTCTGTTCATGTTGCCTCCTGGCGGGTGTGGGTTGGTGTCGCGCCGCGGCCCGGCGAAAAATTCCCTGTGAATCCGGGGCGAAAGCGATTATACTCCGTTAGCACTCCGGGCGCGCGGCCTTCGGAGAAGACGCTTTCGCTCCCACGCGACGCCCTTTCAGTGACCATCAAGCAGAACGGAGTCATCACCCCCAATGAACACTCTTCTGCGTCCGAAGACTGCTCGCGTGCCCCCGACCCGACGGACACACGCGCCTCTGAATACGCTTTCGCCAAACTCACGCGGCCGCCTGCGCGTCCGCTTCCTTATCGCCACGCTTCTCGTCAACGTGCTCTTGCCGGCCGTGCCCTCGCGTGCCGCCGCTTCGTCCTCTGACGTGCCGCGGCGGAAACGCGTCATCACGCTCCGCCGTAGCGAGACCTCGGACGGGGCGCGCTTCAGGCTCACGTCCGACTCCGTGCTCGACGACTACAAATCTTATGTGGAGGGCGAGCGCCTCTTCGTCCTGGTCCCGCGCGCGTCGCTCTCGTCCAGGCGCGGCGAGTTGGCGCGCGGGCGCGGCTGCGCGGACGTGCGCGTCGAGCAGCGCGAAGACGGTCTGCTCATCTCCTTCCGCCTGCAAACGGGCGCGACCGTCTCCGTCAATCAGAGCTTCAACCGCCTAGACGTGGTCTTCAATACCAACGACGAGATGAGCCGGCCCAGGCTGGTTTGAAAAACGCTGCGATGTCTTTGAGCTTATTCCCGAACGTCAAGCCCGTCATCGGCGTGATTCACACGGGCGCGCTGCCCGGCACGCCCGCGAGCAATCTCTCCGTCACGGACCTGGTGGAGCTGGCCGCCGCCGAGGCGGAGGTCTACCGCGCGGGCGGCGTGGACGGCCTGATGATTGAGAACATGCACGACACGCCTTACACGCGCGGGGGAGTTGGGCCAGAAATCGTGGCCGCGCTCGCAGTCATAGGGCGTGAGGTGAAGATGCTGACACGTCTGCCCGTGGGCGTGCAGGTTCTGGCCGCGGCGAACCTTGAGGCGATGGCCGTGGCGCACGCCGCCGGGCTCGACTACATACGCGCCGAAGGTTTTGTCTTCGCGCACGTCGCCGACGAAGGGTTCATACAGTCGTCGGCCGCGGAGCTGCTGCGCTATCGCCGCAAGATCGGCGCGGAGCGCGTGAAGGTTTGGGCCGACATCAAGAAAAAACATTCTTCGCACGCCATCACGGCGGACATCTCGCTCGGCGAGACGGCGACGACGGTCGAGTTCATGCGCGGCGACGCCTGCATCGTCACGAGCAGCACGACGGGCAAGCCGCCGAGCGTCGAGGACGTGCACGAAGCCAAAGCTCACACGCGCCTCCCCATCCTCCTCGGCTCCGGCATCAACGCCGACAACATCGCAGACTTTTACGACACGGCCGACGGCTTCATCATCGGCACGGCATTCAAGGCTGACGGCTACTGGGAGAACGGCGTCGAGCGGAGCCGCGTCGAGCGTTTGATGGAAACCGTGAGGAAGATGAGAGAAGAAAAACAGCAGGCAGCGGGCAGTTAGTAAGCTTTAAGCCCCGTCAGGGGCGAGTGATAATAGCCCAGCAATTTATTGCTGGGAAGAGAGACGAAATTTATATCGAGTCCCGTAGGGATGACTGAAACATTTCGTTCAGTCGTCCCTACGGGACTCCGCATGATTTCCCGTTCCTTACCCAGCACTGAAGTGCTGGGCTATTTTCATCTGCCCCTACGGGGCTCGCCGCGCGCTTCCGGCTTTCCGCCTACCCCTACCGCCTACCGCCTACTGCCCACTGCCTTCTGCCTACTGCTTTTTCACCAGCGGTGATAGGCCGGGTGTCCGGGCTTGACGGCGACGAAGGTGCCGCGCGCGGTCGCGCAGACCTTGTCGTGGGCGATGAGTTCCGCTTCGACGATTGCGCGGTCGTCGGTGGATTCGACGACGCGTGCGACGAGGCGGACGGGCGCGTCGGTGGGCGTCGGGCGTTTGAGCTTGATGGCGTAGTCGGCCGTCACGGTGCAGGGCGGCGTCTCGGCCCCGTTGCGCTTCATCAGGTGCCAGGCCGCCGTCCAGTTCATGTGGCAGTCGAGGAGCGTGCCGATGATCCCGCCGTTGAGCATTCCCGGAAACGCCTCGTGATGCGTTTGCGGCTGCCACTCGCAGACGACCTCCTCCTCGCCGCTCGGGAAGCTGCGAATCCTCAAGCCCTTCTCGTTGGCCGGGCCGCACCCGAAACAGGCGTTGTGCGGCGCGTATCTTTCCTGAAGACTTTGCATAAAAGCAGAATACAGAATTCAGGAGTCAGGAGTCAGAAGTCAGAAGTCAGAATAAAAGAGAATCATTTGAATGTGGTTCGCAGCCTTATCCATTCTGACTCCTGACTCCTGACTCCTGTATTCTGCTCTTCTGACTTCTGTCTCCTAGTTGAAAATTACTTCGACCGGCTGCGGGAGCCCTTCGATGGTTAAGACCAGCCCGCGCGGGTTGCTGAGTTGTTCTTTCTTGGGCGACTGGAAGAAGATGAGGCCGCGCCGACGGGCGGCGGGTTCGAGCGGCGTTTTCAAATCGAAGGCGTGTTGATTGACGGCCTCCTGGAATGCGCGGCGCGAGTTCGGGTTGTAAAGATAGACCTGGTCGCTTTCGAGGATGCGCGAGACCGCTTGTTTGGGCGTGCGCAGTTTCCACTCGCGCCCTTCGGCGTCGCGCAGGTGAAAGCGCACGCGCTCGAAGGAGAGCGGGGCAGTGCCCTCGTTGCCCATCTCGAAGCGCACGGGCAGGAGCCCCGCGAGCGGCAGATTCGCCTCGAACAATTCCTGGCTCTCTTCGTCAGCCAAAAGTGGCACAGCGCGAACCGTAAAACCGCTGGCGCTCGCCTCGCTCCCGCCCGCGACCGGCGCGTCAATCTTCGGCTTGACCTTGTAGAGAGAGCCGCCGCACGCCGCCGACAGCAGTGCGAGCACGAGCGCCGCCCTGACAATCTTCTTCGCCCCGTTACTCATCGCGCCCGACTCTCTCACGCACGGTTCGCGCCTGTCAATGGTCAGCGTTTCTTTGCGTCTTTGCGCCTTTGCGTGAGACAAATTTTTCACGCCAAGGCGCAAAGTCGCAAAGATGTTGTGTGCCATTTACGGCATCGCTCCGAACCAGCCGCGGCGCTCGGCCCACTTCGTCAGTTCGAGGACCGGCGAGACGGTGAAGGCCAGGGCCGACGACGATGAGCCAGTCTGTCAGAGTCAGGTAGAAGGTATTGAACATGTCGTGCAGGAAGGGCAGGTAGATGATGAGCGCCAGCATGAAAAGTTCCCACAGGATGGCTAGGTTGAGCCACTTGTTGGCGAAAGGCTTGCGCAGCACAGAGTGGCGGTCGGAGCGGAAGTTATAGGCTTTGAAAAACTGTATCAGGACGAGCGAGACGAACGTCATCGTCATGGCCTCCTGAACGCTGCGCCCCGATTTGAGCGCCCACATGAAGAGACCTATGTTGACGAGCGTTGACCAGAGCCCGCCGATGAGCATCAACATGACGACGGGGCGCGTGAAGATGCCCGCGCGTGCCTGGCGCGGCGGACGGCGCATGAGGTCCGTCTCGGGCGGGTCCACCGCCAAAGCGAGCGCAGGCAACCCGTCCGTCGCCAGGTTGACGTAAAGGATTTGCACGGCCGAGAGCGGGAGCGGGAGTCCGAGGAGCGACGCGCCCGCCATCAGTCCGATCTCGCCTATGTTGGACGAGAGCAGGTACATCAAATACTTTTTGATGTTACTGAAGATGCCGCGGCCCTCTTCGACGGCCGCGACGATTGAAGCGAAGTTGTCGTCCGTCAGCGTCATCGCGGCGGCCTCTTTGGTCACGTCCGTACCGGTCAGCCCCATGGCGATGCCGATGTCCGCTTTCTTCAGCGCGGGCGCGTCGTTGACGCCGTCGCCGGTCATCGCGACGACGTGCCCCTTCTCTTTGAGCGCCGTCACCACGCGCAGCTTGTGCGCGGGCGAGACACGCGCGTAGACCTCCACGTCCTCGACCTCGCGCTGAAACTCTTCGTCGTCCAGCACCTCAAGGTCCGCACCGGTCAGCAAGCGGCCTGAACTGAGTATGCCCAGTTCGCTCGCGACGGCGCGGGCCGTCAAGGGGTGATCGCCCGTTATCATCACGACTTTGACGCCGGCCTCCTTGCACTCTTCCACGGCCGCACGTGCTTCGGGGCGCGGCGGGTCAATCATCCCGACGAGGCCCAGAAACGTCATCTCGCATTCGGCGTCCGCGAGCGTCGCGCCCTCTTTGCGCGCGACGGCGAGCACGCGCAGAGCCTCGCTCGCCATCTCCTGCGCCGTGTGAAGAATCTCGGCCCTGCGCGCTTTCGACAGTTCCGTCTCGCCCTCGCGGGTCAACTGCCGCGTGCAGGAATCGAGGATGAATTCCGGCGCACCCTTGGCGTAGGCGAGCGCCGAGCTTTCGGGCGTCTCGTGCAGCGTCGTCATGCGCTTGGTCTCGGAGCTAAAGGGAATCTCACCCGTGCGCGGGAACTCGCGGTCGAGCGCGGCCTTTTCCAGCCCGGCCTTGGCCGCCGCCACGATGAGCGCGCCCTCGGTCGGATCGCCTTTGACGTGCCAGCGCACGGTGTCCGCCTCCTCGCGCACGACGCGCGCGTCCGAGCAGAGCGCGGCGGCGCGAAGCAACTCTAAGAGCGGGGCTGTCGGTTCGATTGTCGAGCCGTCCAAACTGAACGTCCCCTGCGGATCGTAGCCCGCGCCCGCGACCTCGAACATCTGTCCGGCGACGTGGATTCGGCGGGCAGTCATCTCGTCCTTGGTGAGTGTGCCAGTTTTATCGGAGCAGATGACGGACGTGCTGCCGAGGGTTTCGACGGCGGGCAGCCGGCGCACCAAGGCGTTCCGCTTGACCATTCGCTTGACGCCGATGGCGAGCGAGATGGTGACGACCGCGGGCAGCGCTTCCGGCACGACCGCGACGGCCAGCGCGACGCCGAAGATGAGCATTTCGAGGAACGGCTGGCCGCGCAGCAGGCCGAGCGCGATGATGACGACGACCACCGCGAACGCGGCGCGCGCGAGCGTGCGCCCGACTTTGTCCAGGTGTTGCTGCAAGGGAGTCTTGTCCGACTCGACCTCTTGCAGCATGCGCGCTATTTGGCCGAACTCGGTCGTCATCGCGGTCGCCACGACGACGGCGCGGCCGCGCCCGTAGGTGACGACCGTGCCGGCGTAGGCCATGTTCTTACGGTCGCCGACCGCCGCCTCCCAGTCTTCGAGCGCGTCCGTGTGCTTCTCGACCGCGACGGATTCACCCGTCAGCGCGGACTCCTCCACCTGCAAGTTGATGGCGACGATTAGTCGCACGTCCGCGGGAACTTTGTCGCCGGCCGCGAGGAGGACTACGTCGCCGGGCACAAGCTCGCGGGCGGGGACTTCGCGCTCAGTGTCTTCGCGGATGACTGTGGCCGTGGGCGCGGCCATCTCGCGCAGGGCTTCGATGGCGCGCTCGGCGCGGTACTCCTGTATGAAGCCGAGCAGCACGGCGAAGAGCAGTATGATCGTGATGGCGACGGCCTCGACCACGTGGCCCAGAAAGAAGGAGAGCAGCGTGGCGAAGATCAAGATCACGATGAGCACGTTCTTGAACTGTTCGAGCAGAATCTCCCAGGGCGAGATGCGGCCCGCGGCCTGTAGCTCGTTCGGGCCGTAGTCGTTCAGGCGGCGCGCGGCCTCCGCGTCCGCCAGTCCGCGCGGCGCGGACTTCAATCTCTCGAAACTATCCGAGACCGCCAGCGTGTGCCACGGCGCGGCCGCGCCCGCGTCAACCTTCTTCGTCTTCACAGTGTCAACCGACATAATCATTCCTAAGAAGCAATCTCAAAACTCAAGCCGCTGATTGACTCAACCCTTTGCGTCTTACGTCTTAACTTTGCGCCTTTGCGTGAAACAGCCGTTCTCGCAAAGACGCAAAGTTAAAACCAAAGGCGCAAAGGGCGGCTCTGAGTTCTGCGAAACGTGTTAAGTAACTTCGCGCACGACTTCGACGGAGCACGTTGCGCGCGCGGCTACCGCCGAAGAGACGCTCCCGGTCAGGAAGTGTTTGAAGCCGTGCAGGTCTCTCGTCCCGACGAAGATGGAATCAGCGCCCCAACTCTCTGCCTCTTCGACGAGGACGTGAGCCGGGTTGCCCCCCTTCGCGACGTTCGACGTAGTCAGCCCCGCGGCGCGTAGTTTGTCCGCCGCGCCGTCCGGCGGCACTTGCGCCTCCGGCGCGAACGCGGTGACTATGCGCGCTTCGCTCCCCTCAGGCCACGCGCGCGCCGCGGCCGCGTCCACCGCACGCTCCGAATCGGGCGAGCCGTTTAAGCCTATGACAATGCGACACGGCCCCACGCGCCCCGCGTCCGAGCAGCGCGCCACGCGCACGGAGCACCGCGCCTCGTAGAGCACTCTCTGCGACACGCTGCCTAAAATGAGACGGCCGCCCACGTTCGCGTGACCGTGAGAGCCTATGACGACGAGGTCCGCCTTGAGACTGTCGGCCAGCTTAACCACGGCCCACGCGGGCGAATCGCCGCACGCCTCTGCCTTCACTTCCCAACCCGGAAAGTCTGCCTTGACCAGCGCGGCCGCACGCTCGGCCAGCGCACGCGCTTCTTTGACGGCCTGCTCCGCGTGTTCCTGCGCGTGGCGTATGCCCGCAGGCGTGTGAATCAGCAACTCCTCTTCGGGCACTTCGTCGGCCGGCGGAGGCAGGATCACGTCCGCCACCGTCACTACCACGGCTTCGAGCGCAGCGGGCAGCCCCGCGCGCTTCAAATCATTCAGCGCCGCGTCGGCACACGCCGAACCGTCATAGGCTATTAAAATTTTCGAGAGCGCTTTCATCTTCAACTTCCTCCCAAAGGTTCGCGAGGGACAAACCTTGAATTACGGCTCGGGCTTGCTGACGGAAGACGTGTGGAATGACGCGGGGCGGGCGCGGGTGTAGAACGACCGCAAGCGTAGAACGGTGGAAGCTCGACCATCGCCCAAACCCTTTCGTGCGTTGGCACAAAACTAGGCTTCGAGAGCGAGCGCGTTAAAAGCAAAAGACCCTTTGCGCGCTCATAAGCCGCAAAAGGTCTTGGTCATGGAGCCAATTCTCGCTCTTCCCGGTCGGCCGGGTGCTCTCTCATCGAACACCGTGTTGACGGCCAGACTGGACCCGAAGCTAAGGCGGGCGACCTACTCCCCTTTTGAGTGCCGCCATTCTACTCCTCTGCGCGCGCAGAGTCCAACTTTATCCCCGGCGGCAGAGACGCAGGATGGTGCCGGTAACGAAAAGCGCTTGATTAGAATGAAGTCCTGTGGGTGGGTGCTTGTTGATTAAGACTTCAGAGCCGGTATGTGTTCGCTGAGCGCATGTTTTAGTTCCCTGAAATCGGCGCGAAGCGTCAGGAATTCTGAGCGCGTGCCGCTGGCAATGCTCTCGATACGGTCAAACCCAACCTTCATCTCAACGCGCAGTCCATCCACAGCGCGGTCTAACCGAGCTTGCATGTCGCTGTGCATTTCGCTAATGCGCTCCAAGACCGTTTCGATGGTCGGCTTGGTGTCGTACTTCTGCTCCATGTCTTTTGTTGTGTCTTCGTTCACTTCTCACCTCCCATGAGAATATGGCCCGTGCGCCGGGCAGCCTCTTTAAGGGTGGCTTGACAAATATACTCGCTGGAAAAACCCTTTTCAAGGCCGAGCATTTCGATTGACAGATGCAAGGCCGCCGCGCGCTCTCAGGCGAGCGGCTCGCGCAGCGGCCCCTCCGCACAGCCCGCCTCCCACCCCGTAAGCAGGCGTGCAAGACGAAACTGTCAGCGGCGCTTTTTACTTAGCCTCTTCCTGGTGCGTGATAACAGCATCACGACCTTGTTCGAGTCGTCCAAACGAAAAACCAGGCGGTCGCCGGGCCGTGCCTTCAACTCGTTCAGGAGCGGGCAGGGGACGCGCCCGCGGGTGAGGCCGCGTCGTTCGTGATTTTGGCCCGGTATTCTTCTCTCCTTTTCATGTGAGCTTCCTTTTTGTGTGAAGACGCGCGTCCTTTTGGTAAGATGGCGCGCGGTCTGTTTGAAAAATCGGCAACGGCTAATGCGACGGCTCAAACCCTCAAGCTGAGAGATGAGCATCGCCGTTCGGAATGAAAGGTTCATTCTCACGGCGAAAAAGTTGTGCAATCGCATTTTATGGTCTGTTGGACATAAAGGCAAGCCCGGTCGTGCGCTGGTTGACTCATCAGGAGGCCACTCCTGATGGGCAATCCGCGTCCGAAGCCTGAGCGGCTGGCAGAAAAACTCTTGGCGATTCGGAATTCTCTCGGCCTTTCCCAAACGGAGATGCTCAATCGTCTAAGGGTTGAAGAACTGATCGCGTATCACAGTATCTCGAAATATGAGTTAGGGCTGCGCGAGCCTCCGCTCATGATTCTTCTGCAATATGCGCGAGTCGCGGGCATCTGTCTTGAAGTATTGGCTGACGACGACCTCGATTTGCCCGCCAGATTGCCCCGCAGTCCGACGCACAAAGCTAATTCCTGACTTGAACTCAGGACACTACCGAAATGAGCGCTTCCTTGCCCGGCCCGTGCGGCTCATGTTACGTTTTCGCTTTGTCCGAGAGAGAAGAAAGCAATCTATCCGGGCCGAAGGCGACATGATTAGACCCTTTCGCGGCGCGCACCCGCGGATTCACCCGACGGCTTTCATCGAAGAGAGCGCACAAATCATCGGAGACGTTCACGTCGGCGAGGAGGCCAGCGTCTGGTTCAACGCGGTCGTGCGCGGCGACGTTTATTACATACGCATCGGCAACCGCACCAACGTGCAGGACGGCACCGTCATACACGTCTCGACCGCGACGCACGCCACCGTCCTCGAAGACGAGGTGACCGTCGGCCACAACGTCACGCTTCACGGCTGTTACGTCGAGCGCGGCAGCCTGATAGGCATCGGCTCAACCGTGCTGGACGGCGTGCGCGTTGGCACAAAATCTCTGGTCGCCGCCGGGTCGCTTCTTTCGCCCGGGACGCAGATTCCGCCGCGCTCGCTCGTGATGGGCGCGCCCGCGCGCGTCAAGCGCCCGCTCACGGACGAAGAGGTCCGAGGGCTAGACGTGTTCTGGCAGAACTACGTCGAGCTGATCAGGATGTACAGGGACGAGCCGCCGCGTTGAGTTTTTTCGAATAATGGTTAAGGGAGAGTCAGTGAATGTTTCAAAACTCTGCGGGCAGCATTGCTCAACTCCTTTGCGGCTTTGCGCCTTTGCGTGAAATTTCCTCACGCAAAGGCGCAAAGCCGCAAAGAAAGACGCAGGGCTTTAAGTTGAGTCGGCGAATATTCGCCGTCCTGCTCGTGACGTTCGTTTGTGCCAGTTTAGCTGGCGCGCAGAATGATTCGGAGTACAAGTTGAAGCGCGGCGACAACGAGTACGGCGTCTGGGGAGGCGGCGCGTTCACGGCGACGACCATCTTCGGCGGGCTGACCGACGCGGAGGCCGACGAGCGCGGGTTCGTCATCGCGGCCTTCCGCTACGGGCGCACGCTCGCGGCGAACGACCATGTGGCTTTGCAGTACACGCTCGACGCGATCCCCCTGGCCGTCGCGGTCGGCAACATAGAGTCTGCGACGACCGTCACGACGCCCGCGGGGCCGGTGACGACTTTCACGCGCGACACGGCCTACGGCGCGGGCGTGACGCCGCTTGGGCTGCAACTTGATTTCGCGAACAGCTCGCGCGTCAAGCCGTTCATACACGTGAACGGCGGCCTGCTCGTCTTCAACGAGTCGGTCCCGCTGCCGGACGCAGGGAAATTGGCCCTGGTCGGCGAGGCGGGCGCGGGCGTGCGCGTCTTCACTTCCGATAGGCGCGCCGTAAGCTTCGGCGTGCGCTTTCACCACATCTCGAACGGCGACCGCGCGGGCTCGAACCGCGGGCTCAACCAGTTCGTCTTTTACGCGGGCTTCTCCGTCTTCAAGTAATGGCCGCAGGCAAGACACAACCGGCGCGCGGGATGCGCGACTTTCTCCCGGCTGACGTTCGCAGGCGCGAGTATGTCATCGGCGTCATACGCGAGGTCTACGAGCGCTACGGCTTCGAGCCTTTGGAGACGCCCGCGGTTGAGAACATAGAGACGCTGATGGGGAAGTACGGCGAGGAGGGCAATCAGCTCATCTTCAAAATCCTGAAGCGCGGCGAGCACGAGAAGACGGGCGAGGCTGACCTCGCGCTGCGTTACGATTTGACTGTGCCGCTGGCGCGCGTCGTTGCGGAGTATCGCGCGACGTTGCCGAAGTTTTTCAAGCGCTACCAGATTCAGCCCGTCTGGCGCGCTGACCGCCCGGCGCGAGGACGTTTCCGCGAGTTCTACCAGTGCGACGTTGACGTGCTCGGCTCGCGCTCGATGGTCGTCGAGGCCGAGTTGTGCGCAGCGTCGAGCGAGGTGCTGACGAAGTTAGGATTTACAAATTTCACTATTCGTCTTAATCACCGGCAAGTACTGGCCGGAGTGCTGGACGCGGCGGGTATTCAGGCAGACAAGCATGGAGATGCGCTCGTCGCTTTAGACAAGCTGGACAAAATCGGGCGCGAAGGCGTGGCGCGCGAGTTCGCTGAGCGCGGCCTTCTGGCTGAAAGCGGCGCGCGTTTGCTCCGGTTCTTCGATACTCTCGCCGAGTTAGAACGAAGGGCTGGACTAATCGCTGATGAAATCGTTGACATCGAAGGTATGAACCGTGCCGAAGCGCTGAATCGCGCTGCGCTCGGCCGACTCGTCGAGTTCGTCGGCGACCACGAAGCGGGCGCGCGCGGCATAGACGAGTTGCGGTCAATCGTGGACTTCGCTCAGGCTTCCGGCGCGGGCGCGCGCATCCGTGATTGACCCGAGCCTGGCGCGCGGGCTCTCTTACTACACGGGCGCTATCCTGGAAATTAATGTGCCAGATTTGGCGGGCAGTCTCGGCGGCGGCGGGCGCTACGACAATCTGGTCGGGATGTTTTCGGGCCAAAACGTTCCGGCGTGCGGCTTCTCGTTGGGTTTAGAGCGCATCATCGTCGTGATGACTGAGCGCGAGATGTTCCCGGCGACGCTCGCGAGCGCCCCGGCCGACGTGATGGTCACCCTCTGGGACGAGAGCGCCGTCAACGATTCGATTGCGCTGGCGACGGAGCTTCGCGCCGCGGGCCTGCGCGTTGACCTTTACCCGGAGGCAGACAAGCTCGGCAAGCAGTTCAAGTACGCCTCGTCGCGCGCCGTCCCGTTCGTCGCGGTCGTCGGCGAGAACGAAAGAGAGCGCGGCGAAGTCTCGCTCAAGAATATGACGACGGGCGAGCAGCAGACACTGCCGCGCAAGCAGATTGCAGCGGCCATCGAAGAGGCATTGCGGCTTAAATAGGCTCAACTCTTTGCGCCTTACGTCTTGTCTTTGCGCCTTTGCGAGAAACAGCCTTTCACGCAAAGACGCAAAGTAAAAACTAAAGGCGCAAAGGGTTGAGTGAATAGATAGCTTGGGTTCTGAATATGAAAGATTCACTTGCTGAACATTATCTCGAAGACGCGCTGAAGAGTTTTCGGGACTACAAGAAGCTGGCCGAGGGGGCTTTCGAGCAGGTCACGGACGAGGAGTTCTTCCAGGCTCTCGACGAAGAGGCGAACAGCCTCGCCGTCATCGTCAGGCACATGAGCGGCAACATGCTCTCGCGCTGGACCGATTTTCTGACGACCGACGGCGAGAAGCCGGACAGGAATCGCGACATGGAGTTCGTCATCGCGCCCGAGACGACCCGCGCGGAGGTGATGGCGCGCTGGGAGCAGGGTTGGAGTTGTGTCTTCGACGCGCTCGAACCTTTACAGCCCGACGACCTCCTGAAGAAAGTCTTAATCCGCGGCGAGGAGCACACGGTCGTGGAGGCCGTCAACCGGCAGTTGACGCACTACAGCTATCACATAGGGCAGCTCGTCTTCCTGGCAAAACATTTCAGGTCAACCGCCTGGAAGAGCCTGTCTGTCCCGCGCAATCGCTCGGCCGCGTTCAACGCCTACATGACGGGGAAGGCGCAAAGCGACGAGCCGCGTACGAGCCGCTTCGACGCGCCGCAGGAATTTATACGAGAACAGGAGTCAGAGGAAGGAATCCAGGAGTCAGAATCCAGAAGCCAGAATAAATAAGGCGGAGAACCGCCTCAACTGATTTTCTTTTCTTCTGGCTCCTGGATTCTGAATTCTGAATTCTGCTTTTAATTATGCTTGATCTTTTAGGGAACCTTGAGCGCACACATTCGTGCGGCGCGTTGCGCGCGGAGGATGTGGGGAAGACTGTGACTTTGATGGGCTGGGTCGCCAGACGGCGCGACTTCGGGCCGCTGACCTTCGTTGACCTGCGCGACCGCGACGGGATCACGCAGGTCGTCTTCAACGAGGAGACCGCGCCGGAAGCGCACGCCAAGGCCAAAGAGGTGCGCGGCGAGTACGTCATCGCCGTCACGGGCGAGGTCGTGTTGCGGGCGGAGAACCAGCGCAACCCCAAGATTCCGACGGGCGACGTGGAGGTCAGCGCACGCGACCTTCTCGTCCTCAACGACGCGCGCACGCCGCCTTTTCAAATCGAGCCGACCTCGCCGGATCAGCTTGCGAGCGAAGACCTGCGTCTGAAGTATCGTTATTTAGACCTGCGCCGCCCGCAGCTTCAGGCGAACATACGCCTGCGTCACAGGGTCGTGGCGGAGATTCGCCGCTACATGGACGAGCAGAAGTTCACGGAGATAGAGACGCCCATCCTGATTAAGTCAACGCCCGAGGGCGCGCGCGACTACGTCGTGCCTTCGCGCATACAGCCCGGCAAGTTCTACGCGCTGCCGCAGTCGCCACAACTCTTCAAGCAGCTCTGCATGATCGCCGGGTTAGATAAGTACTACCAGATCGCGCGCTGCTTCCGCGACGAAGACTTGAGGGCCGACCGCCAGCCGGAGTTCACGCAGTTGGACGTGGAGATGAGCTTCGCCACGACCGAGCAGGTTTACAGGTTGGTCGAAGGATTGTTCGCGCGCGTCTTTCAGCTAATTGATGTCAAATTGCCCGTGCCGTTCCCGCGCCTGACTTACGCCGAGGCCATGCGCCGCTACGGCTCGGACAAGCCGGACCTGCGGTTCGGGATGGAGCTTCAAGATTTGTCGGGCGCGCTCGAAGGGACGACGTTCGCGCCTTTCGCCGCTACTCTTGAAGGCGGCGGGGAGATTAAGGGGCTGGTCGTCACCGGCGGTGCGCACCTTTCCAGAAAAGTCCTGGACGAGTTGCAGGAGTTCGCCAGGCGCTACAACGCTACGGCCCTGGCCTGGATCAAGCTCGGCGACGAAATCTCTTCGTCGCTCCTGAAGGCGCTCGGGCAGGAAACAATCGAGCGCATGGCGCAGTCGGCGGGCGCGTTAAAGAATGACGCTGTGCTCATCGTCGCGGGCAAGCCGAAAGTGGTGGCGGCGAGTCTCGGCGCTCTGCGAAACGAAGTGGCGCGGCGCGAAAAGCTGATTCCCGAAAATGTTTACGCGCCGCTCTGGGTGACGGAGTTCCCGATGTTCGAGTTCAACGAGACGGACGGGCGCTACTACGCGATGCACCACCCATTCACCTCGCCGCTCGACGAAGACCTCCCGCTCCTGCGCCGCGCCATCGAAGAGGGCGAAACGCATCTTCTCGGACAACTACGCGCCAAGGCTTACGACACGGTGGTCAACGGGGTCGAGGCCGCGGGCGGCTCCATCCGTATACACCAGCGCGACGTGCAGGGGCTGGTCTTCAAGGCGCTGGGCCTGACAATCGAGAAGGCGCGCGAGCGCTTCGGCTTCTTCCTGGACGCGCTCGAATACGGCACGCCGCCGCACGGCGGCATCGCCTCCGGCATCGAGCGCCTGCTGATGGCGCTGACCGGCATCGAGAACATACGCGACCTGATGGCCTTCCCCAAGACGGCCTCGGCCTCGGACCTGATGATTGACGCGCCCGGCGAAGTTGACCCGGCGCAGTTGGAAGAACTAAAACTCAAGATTCTGAAGGACTGAGGAGAGGCAAGCGCGTTGACAAGGCTCAAAGTGAAATGGCACAGAATCCTGGCGCTGCTTTCTCTCTTTTTACTCAGCGCGGGCGCGGCGTCTGCCCAGGCACCTCCGTCCGCACCGTCGCCCAAAACGACGGCCGTCCGCGCCGCGAGGATGCTCGATGTCAGGAGCGGCAAGATCGTCGCGGACGCAGTCGTCCTCGTCGAGAACGGACGCATCACGGCTGCCGGCCCGAAGTTGCCCGTCCCCGCGGGCGCGGAAGTGATTGACCTGGGCGGGGCGACGCTGCTGCCGGGCCTGATTGACAGCCACACGCACCTGCTCTCGAACTTCGACCAGGCCATCGGCGAAGAAGAGAACATGATCCTGACCGTGACGCAGATGAGCACGGCCCGCCGCGCGCTGATGGGCGCGAAGATGGCGCGCGAGGACATAGAGGCAGGGTTTACGGCGGTGCGCGACCTAGGGAATTCCGGCCTCAACGGCGACGTGGCGCTGCGCGACGCCATCAGGTCGGGCTGGGTTGTCGGCCCGAGGATAGTGGCCTCGACGCGTGCGCTTTCGGGGGCCGGGGGCCAGTTCGGCAACGTCTCGGCCGAGGCGCAGAAGATCATAGAGCAGGAGTACGTCGCCATCAGCGGCGTCGAGGAAGCCCGCCGCGCCGTCCGCCAGGCTTTCTACAACGGGGCCGATTGCATCAAGGTGATCGTCAACACAGGGCCGCGCGTCGTCTCGCTTGAAGAGATGAAGGTGATTGTCGAGGAGGCGCACCGCGTCGGCCGCAAAGTCTCTGCGCACGCCATCGGCGATGACGCGACGCGCATCGCGGCGGAAGCGGGTGTAGACTCTATAGAGCACGCCTACGTCGTGCCTGACGACGTTCTACGTATGATGGCCGCCAAGAAAATCTATCTGGTCCCGACGGACTACCCGGAAGAGTTTTACCTGCCTCCGAATCTGTCGCCGGAAGAGAAGCCTCGGATGCTTGAGGGCATCCGAGGCTTCGTCAACGCGAGTCGGTCGCGGCTGGCCCGCGCCGTCAAGGCGGGCGTGCCGATTGCCGCCGGCTCCGACGCTTATTACGCGGTTGCGGGGAAGACGCGCGGGCAGGTCAGCATGATGATGTTCCGCGCATACAGCGCGGCCGGGATGACGCCGCTTGAGATCATACGCGCCGCCACCATCAACGGGGCCGACCTGCTCGCGGGCGAGCGCGCTCTCTTCGGCGCAATCGAGAAAGGCAAGTTCGCGGACTTGATAGCGGTCGCGGGCGACCCGCTGAAAGACATCACGGAGCTTGAGCGCGTGCGCTTCGTGATGAAGGGCGGTAAGGTTTTGAAGGACGAGATGAGCAAAAGATAGTGCATCCGACTGTTAATAGATGAGGAGACGTTAAGACGTGGACGAACTGCTGACGAAAGAGAATCTGGAATACCGCGCCACTGCCCGCGAGATTGCGGAAAAGTATGTGCGCCCGGTCGCGTACGAGTTGGACGCGAAGGCCGAGTATCCGTGGTCTGTCGTGCGCGCGTTGCAGGACGCGGGGCTGATGGGCGTGTGGATTCCGAAGGAGTACGGCGGGCGCGGGGGCGGCGTGACGAATTTGTGCATCGTCGTCGAAGAGTTGTCAAAGGCGTGCGGCGGCGTCGGCGTGACTTACGCCGTGAACGCGCTCGCGTCGTTCCCGATTATCGTCGGCGGGACCGAGGAGCAGAAGCAGAAGTATCTGCCGGACGTGGCGCAGGGGAAGACCCTGATGGCCTTCGGGCTCTCGGAGAAGGAGGCGGGCTCCGACGCCGGGAGCTTGAAGGCGCGTGCCGAGAAGCGCGACGACTTTTACGTCCTGAATGGCGACAAGAAGTGGAACACGAACGGCAACGCGGCACAGCTCTACACCATTTTCTGTTCCACGAACCCTGACCGCGGCGGGCGCGGTGTCTCGGCGCTCCTGGTGGAGAAGGGAACCGAAGGGCTTTGAGATCGGCAAGAAGGAAGACTTGATGGGCATACGCTGCGTGCCCGTCCACGAGTTGCACTTCCGCGACTGCTACGTGCCGGCCGAGAATTTGCTCGGCGGCAAGGAGGGCCACGGCTTCAAGCACGCGATGATGACGTTAGACCTCGCGCGGCCCGGCGTGGCGGCGCAGGCTTTAGGATTGGCACAGGGCGCGCTCGACCTGGCGATTGATTACACGACCAAGCGCCAGCAGTTCGGCCAGTCGGTCGCCTCCTTCCAGGGCATACAGTGGATGCTCGCCGACATGGCTACGAAAGTCGAGGCCGCGCGGCAACTGGTCTACGCCTCTGCGCGAGCGATTGACCTGGGCGCGAAGAACGTCTCGAAGCTCGCGGCGATGGGCAAGGTGTTTGCGACTGACGTGGCGATGTCGGTCACGACCGACGCCGTGCAACTCTTCGGCGGCTACGGCTACTGCAAGGACTATCCGATTGAGAAGTACATGCGCGACGCCAAGATCACGCAGATTTACGAAGGCACGAACCAGATTCAGCGCCTCGTGATTGGCCGCAGCTTAATCAAGGAAGCCGCCGCCGCGCAGCCGCGAACTGAAGCAGCGGAGGCGTAGCTTTCACGCAAAGGCGCAAAGACGCAAAGAAAGCACGCAAGATGAAGAAGCCTTCAACGTCTTTGCGGTCTTCTTTGCGCCTTTGCGTCTTTGCGTGAGAGCTTCTATCTTTCGGAGTAACGCATGATTACTTTGCTGCGCGAGCACCTGGACGAGATGTTCGCGCACGCGCGCGAAGTGATTCCGGCTGAGTGCTGCGGGCTCGTCGGCGGAAGCCGCAGGGAGGCGCGAGCCGTCTACCGCCTGCGCAACGTCGCGCGCGACCCGCTCGTGGGCTACGAGGCCGCGCCCGAAGAGTTGTTCGCCGCACAGCGCGACATGCGCGAGCGCGGCCAGGAACTTCTGGGCATTTATCACTCTCACCCGCGCGCCGCCGAGCCCGTCCCCTCCGAGACAGATGTCCGTCTCGCCTACTATCCTTCCGCCATTTACTTTATTATTGGCCTGGGCGCGCATCTCCCGACCCTGCGCGCGTTCCGCATCTCCGAGCGCGACGCGCGCTGGGAGCCTGTGGAGTACGCGGTCGCGGATTGACGAGGCGAGAACCTTGTCGGCTCCGATTTCGTAAACTATTTACGAAATGATGAAAGAGAAGAAGAAGAGCAAGTACGACACGAACCCGCTCGACGGCGACTACGCGCGGCGCGCGGACGACGAGTGGGGCGCGACGCGCCGTGTCGAGCCCAAGCCGGAGGAGAAAGAGGTCTGGCCGGCGGAAGCCCCGACGAAGCGTTACGATTCTTCGATCCCGGTTTCTTACCCGTCGATACACGTCCCGCCCAGCTATCCGCCGCGCCCGGCCGGGCTCACGGCCGACGCGACGCCGCAGTCTACACCCGCGACGCGCACCGGGCGCACCGTTCCGGGCCTGGGGCTTCCCGAACACGTGACGCTCGCGCTGCCCTACGTGCCCTTCTTCATCGGCGGGGTGATCGGGGCCATAGAGCTTGCGCTGACGCCGCGCGAAGAAACGAAGACGAGGTTTTACGCCTCGCAGGGGCTGGCGCTGCAACTGGTCGCGCTCGCCATCACGCTCATCTTCAACTTCGTCGGCCGCGTGACCGGCACAGGCTTCGGCGGCGGCCTCTTCTGGACCGCCTCGACCGTCTTCTTCATCATCAACGCCATCCGCATCTGGAAGGGCGGGACCCTCCACATCGCCCCCGTCCAGGACGCCGCCGAATGGCTCAACGAAAAAATCAATCCGCAGCAGCTCAAGCCGAAAAAGAAGTAGGCAGTAGACGGTTAGTAAGTTTTAAGCCCCGTAGGGGTGATTGGTAATAGCCCAGCACTTCAGTGCTGGGAAGAAGAGCGAAATTTTATCGAGTCCCGTAGGGACGGCTGAACTTTCTTCAATCGTCCCTACGGGACTCGGCGCAATTTCCCCGTCCCTTTCCCAGCACTGAAGTGCTGGGCTATTTTCACTCGCCCCTAACGGGGCTGAAGACTTGTACATCGCCTCACTGCTTATTGCCCACTGCCTACCGCCCACCGCTCTGTGTTAATCTTTCATCGCAGGCTCTCTCCAAGATAGGTTTCGTGTTAGGCAATCATAGTCGAAAAGGGAATGATGAAGAGGAAACTTTGCGCGCTGTTGCTCGTGGTCGTTGCGGGCTCGCTTGCGTTCCCCGTCGCCGGTCAGCGTCGGCGTCGGCCCATCACGCGTCGCGCCGCGCCCCCGCCCGTGGCCGCCGACCGCGGCTACGTCGCCGCGCGCTTCCGGCAGATCGCGGACGAATACCTGAAGGGTCATTATAGCTTCAACCCGACCGCGGCGACCGCCGCCGGGCTGCACGAATACGACTCGCGTCTCGAAAGTCGCAGCCGCGCGAGCCTGGAGCGCGAGGCGCGACGCCTGCGCGACACGCTCAGCCTGCTGGCACGCATCAACCCCAACTCGCTTCCCGAAGAGGAGCGATACGACTACCTCGTCTTGACCTCGCACGCGCGCGGGCAGCTACTCGACTTGCAGGACATACGCCGCTGGCAGCGCGACCCGAACGCCTACAACCGGATCGCCGCCGCGGGCGTTGACAACATACTCAAGCGCAACTACGCGACCTTCGACCAGCGGCTCGACGCAGTCCTCGCGCGCGAGCGCGAGATTGCACGCCTGCTTGAAGAGGCGCGCGCCAATCTCGAAGCGCCGCCGCGCATCTACACGGAGACGGCCGTCGCTCAGGTTCGCGGCAGCCTGGACTACTTCGAGCGCGTCGTGCCGCAGATGGTCGAGCGCGCGGGCGGCGGGCGCATGAGCGCGGCACGCAAGGGCGAGTTTGAGGCTGCAAACGCGGCGGCCATCAACGCGCTCCGCTCTTTCGCCGACTGGCTCGCGCGCGATCTCCTGCCGCGCTCCACGGGCGACTTCGCCATAGGGGCCGACAACTACCGGCGCAAACTTCTCTACGACGAGATGGTCGAGACGCCCGTAGAGCAACTCATCAATGAAGGCGAGCGGGAACTGCGGCGCACACAGGAAGAGATGCGGCAGCTCTCGGAAGAGATAGCGCCGGGAAGGGGCGTGCGCGCCGCGCTCCGCGCTCTCGGGCGCGAGCATCCTTCGGCGGACGGGCTCGTCGGCGACACGCGCTCGGAATTGGACCGCATACGCGCCTTCGTCCGCACGGCCAACATCATGACCGTGCCTGCGGGCGAAAACCTGCGCGTCGCAGAGACGCCCGAGTACGCGCGCTCCACGAGCTTCGCCTCCATGGACTCGCCGGGCGCGTTCGAGCGCGCCGCGACCGAAGCCTACTACTACGTCACGCCGCCCGACTCGCAGTTGGACGAGAGAAGACGCGAAGAACATCTCAGCTTCTACAATCGCTACGCGCTGCCCATCATCTCGATTCACGAAGTCTACCCCGGCCACTACTATCAATACCTCGCGCTGAAGCGGCAGCCGTCGCGGTTGCGCGTCGCGCTCGCGGCCGGGACTTTCGTGGAGGGCTGGGCGCACTACTGCGAGCAGATGATGCTGGACGAGGGCTTCGGCGGGAACAACCCTAAACTCAGGCTCGCGCAGTTGAACATGGCGCTCCTACGCTTGTGCCGCTACCTCGTCGGCCTGCGCCTGCACACGCAGGGCATGACTTACGAAGGGGGCGTGGAGTTCTTCATGCGCGAGGGCTACCAGGAGAGAGTCAACGCCGAGCGCGAGGCGCGGCGCGGCACGCTCGACCCGACCTACCTGGTTTACACGCTCGGCAAGATGCAAATCCTGAAGCTGCGCGAAGACTACAGGCGGCGCGAGGGCGCTTCGTTCAACCTGGGGGCTTTTCACGACCGCCTGCTCTCTTACGGGATGCCGCCCGTCAAGATCATACGCCTCGCGATGTTAGGCTCCGCGGACGCGCAGGATATTGGCACAGGCGACGGCGGCGCGGTTGATCAGCAGCGCGACGTTGATTTCTCCGTGCTGGCGACGGGCTACAACAGCCGCTATGAGGGCGCGCGCTCCGTTCAGCTCATCACGAACGAGGACGAATGGGAGCGGGCGTGGGAAGTCATCGGACGCGGCAGTTCCGGCCCACGGCCTGAGGTCAACTTCAACACGCGCGCCGTCGTCGTCGCGCACCAGGGCCGCCAACGCACGGGCGGCTACGGCATCTCCGTGGCCGCGATTCGCCGCGACGGGATGACGCTCGTCGTGCGCGTCAACGAACAGAGCCCGAAGAAGGGCGACGTTGTGACGGAGGCTCTCACCTCGCCCTTCGTCGCCGTCTCCATCCCGCGGCCGCCCGACGGGATGACGGTGAAGTTTGATGACGAGGTTAACAAAATAGAACAGAATCGTAACGTTAAGGAGCGAAGCTATCCGACGCGCAGACGTTACGGGCGGCGTGGTTAAACAAGGCCAACCCGCCCCCGGCCGGTTTCATCAAAACTGGGCCGATTGCGAGGAGCCGCGAGCGCACTGTGCGGCGGCACTCGGCAGCGATTTACGCGCGCTCTCCCTTCTCGCGCGGCCAACGCGCCCGCGCGGTGGATTGGAAAATTCTGGGGAGACGGCTGAAGTTTTAAAGTTGGAGCGGCTCGCCCTCGGAATCAATTCGGGAGCGGGCCGCTTTTTCAGCTTGGAGAGAATGGGTGCGGGGGAGAGCGAAGCGAAGTGCCCGCGCATATCCTTTTAGGAGGAAGAAGAATGAAAGCCAGTATTCACGCACGCGCACGCGCGCTCGTCATGCTGCTCGCGGCGCTCGCCATGTTCGCGTCGGCGTCAAATGTTTTGGCGCAGACCAGAATAAAGTTACACAGCAATAAGTATAAAGTCTCTGACGACGTTCAGGCCGGCCGCCAGGCCGCCGCGCAGGTCGAGCAGCAGATGCCCGTCATGCGCGACGAGATGGTGGAGAGTTACATCGAGCGCGTCGGGCAAAGACTCGTCAACGCCATCCCGCAGGAGTTTCAGCACCCCGGATTCCGCTACAGCTTTAAGGTCGTCAACGCGCGCGACATCAACGCCTTCGCGCTGCCGGGCGGCCCGATGTACATCAACCGCGGGATGATCGAGGCCGCGCGCAACGAGGGCGAGCTGGCCGGCGTGATGGCCCACGAAATCTCAGCCACGTCGCGTTGCGCCACGGCACGGCGCAGGCGACCAAGGCGCAGAAGTATTCCGTCCTGGCCGGCATCGGCGCGATTGCCGGCGCGGTCATAGGCGGTGCGCCCGGCGCGATCATAGGCCAGGGCAGCCAGGTGGCCGTCGGCACTTACTTCCTGAAATTCAGCCGCGAGTACGAGACGGAGGCGGACGTGCTCGGCGCGCAGATCATGGCGAACGCGGGCTACGACCCGCGCGACCTGGCGAACGTCTTCCGCACGATTCAGTCGCAGGGCGGGAACGGCGGGCCGCAGTTTTTGAGCAGCCACCCGAACCCCAACAACCGCTTCGAGCGCATCAACCAGGAGGCGGCGATGCTGCGCGTCTCGAACCCCATTCGCAACACGGAGGAGTTCGCGATGGTGCAGCAGCGCCTGCGCGGGCAGGGCCGCGCGCCCTCTATGGAAGAGATCGCGCGTAGCGGACGGCGCTATCCCGTGGAGGGCGGCAACTACCCGTCCAACTACCCGGAGGGCAACATCAGCGGGCGGGTCGCTTACCCGTCGTCGCGCTACCGAACTTTCAACGGCGGCAATCTGTTCCAGCTTCAATACCCGGACAACTGGCGCGAGCTGGGCGAGAGCCAGTCTTCCGTCTGGTTCGTCCCCGAAGGGGCTTACGGGCAGGTCCAGGGCCAGGCCGTCTTCACGCACGGCGTCAACGTCGGACTGGCACAGTCGCAGAGCAACAATCTGCGCCAGGCGACAGACTACTTCATCAACTCGCTGGCGCAGGGCAATCGCAACCTGCGCGCGCGTGGCAGCTATCAGGCCGGCACAATTGACGGGCGCAACGCGCTCGCCCTCACCCTCTCGAACGTCAACGAGGCGACGGGGCGCAACGAGACTCTCACCATCTACACGACGCTTACGCGCAACAATCAGTTGTTCTACGTCATCATGGTCGCGCCGCAGAACGACTACAACACTTTCCAGACCGCGTTCCGCAACGTGCTGCGCTCGATCCAACTGAGCGACTAAAGTGTTAGTCGAGACAAGAAGCAAAAGAGAGGGAGGCCCGCCAATTTGCGCGGGCCTTTCGCTTTGATCCGTGTCAGTACCGCCTGCGGTAGCGGGCGGGTGGTAAAAGGGATGAGGGATGAGGGATGAGGGATGAATAAGAACTAAGACCCTTCTTTCTTTTCTTCATCCCTCATCCCTCATCCCTCATCCCTTCGCTCCGCAGGCGGTACTGACTTATTTTGCGTCCAGGTATAAGCTAGGTGGCGCTATGAAGGACGAAGCCGCACGGCGAAGACCTTTGGTGAAGTGGGGATTGATCGCGGCGGGCTGGACGCTCTTCGGGCTGTTCTTCGCCGGCCAGTCAATCGCGGTGCGCGCCTACGACGGCAGACCCTTGAGGGTGGGCGCGACGGTGGCGGGGTGGCTCTTGTGCGCCTACCTCTGGCTGGCGCTGACGCCGCTCGTCCTCTGGCTCGCGCGCCGCTTCCCGCTCGAACGCCGTCGCTGGCACAAAAACCTTCCGGCGCATGTCGCGGCGGCCCTCCTGCTCTCGCTCCTTCAACTGGCAACCTACGCGACGATCTCCTCGTGGGTCGGCATGGTCCCCGGCCATATTTCTTTCTTCGAATCCTTCCGCGGCCTTTTCATAGGCGATATTCACTTCGACCTGCTGACCTACGGCGCGATTGTGGGCTTGAGCCACGCTCTAGATTATTATCGCAAGTACCGCGAGCGCGAGCTTCGTGCCTCGCAGCTCGAAACGAAACTGGCACAGGCGCAGTTGGACGCCCTGCGCATGCAACTCCACCCGCACTTCCTCTTCAACACGCTGAACAGCATCTCGGTCCTGATGGCCGAGGACGTGCGTGCGGCGCAAAGGATGCTCGCGCGCCTGAGCGATCTGCTCAGGGCGAGTTTGGAGAAGACGGGCGCGCACGAGGTGGCGTTGCACGACGAGCTGGAATTTTTGGAGAGTTATCTTGAGATCGAGCAGACGCGCTTTCAGGACCGGCTGACGGTGCGGATGGAGATTGACCCGGCGGCGCTCGACGCGCGTGTGCCAAATCTCATCCTTCAGCCGCTGGTCGAGAACGCCATCCGGCACGGCATCGCGCCGCGTGCGCGCGCGGGGGTCGTGTTGATTCGCGCCGCGCGCGAGAACGGCGTCGTGCGGCTCGCCGTTGCGGACGACGGCGCGGGGCTGGGCTCCGCGCGGCCGGAAGATTTGATGAAGGGCATAGGGCTCTCGAACACGCGGTCGCGGCTCGAACAACTCTACGGCGCGGCGCACCGCTTCGAGATGCGCGAGCGCGACGGCGGCGGCCTCGAAGTCTCAATCGAGATTCCTTTCCGCAACGGGCCGGAAGCGAAGCGAGGGTGAAACGTTTGGGAAAGATTCGCGCGATGATTGTGGACGACGAGCCGCTGGCGCGGCGCGGGATTCGCGCGCACCTCGCGGAGGAGAAGGACGTGGAGGTCGTCGCCGAGTGCGGCGACGGGCGCGAGGCCGTCCGCCTCATACGCGAACTCGAACCCGACCTCGTCTTCCTGGACGTGCAGATGCCCGAACTCGACGGCTTCGGCGTCCTGGGGGCGATAGCCACGGAACGCCTCCCCAACGTCATCTTCGTCACGGCTTACGACAAATACGCACTGCGCGCCTTCGAGGTGCACGCGCTCGATTACCTTCTCAAACCTTTCGACGCCGAGCGCTTCACGAAGGCTCTGGGGCGCGCCCGCTCGCAGATAGAACGCGCGGGTTTAAGCGAGATCAGTCTGCGCCTGCAAAGTCTGATTGACGATTTGAAGACGAATCAGAAGTACGCCGAGCGCCTCGTCGTCAAGGCGGCCGGGCGCATCTTCTTCCTCGGCGTCGGCGAGATTGACTGGGTCGAGGCCGCGGACAACTACGTCCGCCTGCACTCGGGTCGCGACTCTCACCTGCTGCGCGAGACCATGAGCAGTCTTGAAAAGAGATTAGACCCCGCGCTCTTCCTGCGCGTACACCGCTCGGCCATCGTCAACGTACGGCGCATCAAGGAGCTTCACCCGCTCTTCCGGGGCGAGTACGAAATCATCCTGCAAGACGGCACGCGCGTCGCCACGGGCCGCGGCTATCGAGACAAATTGCACGAGCTTTTCGGCCACGCGGACTGAAAGCGCTCACGCCGTTCGCCCCGCCGAAGAACACGCCCGCCCAACGAAACTCGCGCCCCGCCACAAATCTCTTCCAGACGACGAGCCGCGCGGTTAGACTTGAGCCGTTAGAGCAACTCCCGGCGCTTTGAGAGTAAAAATCAATTTATCAGGGCTCGACTGAAAGGACTCAATTATGAAGAGAAAATCCGGCCTCCTGTTTATCTCCCTCACGCTGGTCTTCGTCTCTCTTCTGCTGGCGCTGGCGCGAGACGCGCACGCGCAGTCTCCAGCGGACACGGCGGCGATCAAGCAGGCGGCGCTCGATTACATAGAAGGCTGGTACGAGGGCAACGC
Organism: uncultured Acidobacteriota bacterium; assembly: GCA_963711585.1. Classification (GTDB taxonomy): domain Bacteria; phylum Acidobacteriota; class Blastocatellia; order Pyrinomonadales; family Pyrinomonadaceae; genus QHXM01. The sequence goes on from CAVQEU010000011.1 coordinate 425,323, forward strand.
CGAGCGCATGGAACGCGCGCTCCACCCGGAGCTGGCGAAAAGAATCGTCCGCACGAGCAAGGAGGGATGGAGCAGCCTGGGCCAGATGAGCGCGATGTCGCTCATACAGGGGACGAAGCGCGGCGGCGGGAAGGAGACGCCGAAGGAGAAGCAGCAGAAGGACGTGACGATTCTAGACGTGTTCGAGAACGCCGCGAGCGTCAAGGTCGTCGCCTCGGACTGGGTTGACTACCTGCACATGGCGAAGTCAAACGGCCGCTGGGTCATCGTCAACGTGCTCTGGGAGCTGAAGCCTGAGAAGAAGTGAGGTGGTCGGGCGGCGCAAAAATTAACGTGAATTCAACATAAGGAAAAGATGCCCTCAGCCCGCGCAGCGGGCGGAAGATCAATAGCCCACAGCGTAAGCTGTGGGGACAGTGTGCCAATAAATGAACGAGCCCCGGAGGGGCGAAAGAGATCTTCGCCCCTCCGGGGCTCAAACTATTCTTGCGACTTAACACAGGACTGACGCCCTGGGCTATTGATCTTCCTCCCGCTACGCGGGCTGGTAGCGCCGCTCCTCTAACTTCGAACTCACGTTAACTATCTTTCAGCCGATGAGCGGCATCTTCGCGCCGCACTCGGGGCAGAACCTCGTGGGGTTCTCGGGCTCGTGCCCGCAGCCCGTGCAGGCGACGCGCGCGAGGCTTGGTCGGCGTCCCGCACTCGGGGCAGAACTTGGCCTTGCCGACAGCGGCCCCGCAGGAGGAGCAGTTGGCGGCCGCCGCAGGCGCGGTTTGCGCGGCAGGGCGCGCGGGCGCTTTGGCGACAGACTCGGCGCTCATGTCTATCTTGGAGACGTAGTCCGTCTGCTGCGCCTTTTCGTAAAGCTGCTGGCGCGTGGCGTCAGCCTTGGCGTGCGCGTGCGCCGAGGCCATCTCTTCCTGGTAATCGGGCGCGCAATCCTCGCACTGCCCCGCCTGCGCGTTCCAGCAGATTTCCGGGCAGACCCACTTGCCGCAGCGCGAGCATTGATGAAAGTGCTCCTTGCCTTCCTCGACGGCCTTCGCAAGAGCGCTATCGTGCGCCTTGCCGCCGACCGTGCGCTGAATCTCGTAGGCCGAGTCGCCCGCGGAACTGGCCCACCCGCCGAAAAGACTCCCGGCCGCGCGCAGGAGCGACCCCGCCGTTCCCGTGGCCGACGGCTGGAAGCGCGACATGTAACCGTTGCCGCACTTGTCGCAGTGGAACTTAAACTGGTAGCCCCTGTCCGTGGACAGGTCTTCGTAATTACTGACGAACTGAATCATTGCCATTGATAAATCTCCTTGGTTCGTAAATCGAGATCGTAAATCGTAAATCGTGAATCGTAAATCGTCAAAGCACAGTTCGACGATTTACGATTCACGTCACTTGTCACGTCTTTCGCTTCCTGCCAAAGAGCTTCCATCTCGTCCAGCGTCGCGGCGTCGAAGGTGCGGCCGCGTTGCCTCAGCCCCTCTTCGATGTGCCGGAAGCGGCGGCGGAATTTGCGGTTGGTTGACTTGAGGGCCGCCTCCGGCTCGACGCGCAGGTGGCGCGCGATGTTCGTGACGGCGAAGAGCAGGTCGCCCAGTTCTTCGCGCACGTGCGCGTGGTCGTCCTCCGACTCCGACTCTTTGTGACGGCTGATGGCCGCGCGCAGCTCGTCTATCTCCTCGTGCAGCTTGTCGAAGATGTCTTCGACGCGCTCCCAATCGAACCCGACGCGCGCGGCCTTGGTCGAGAGCTGGTGCGCCTCCATCAGCGCGGGCGCTTTGCGTGAGACGCCGTCGAGGAGCGAGGATTCTTTCGCCTCTTCGTCCTTGCCGGCCGCGCGTTTCTCCTCGGCCTTGATGGCCTCCCAGTTGCGCAGGACTTCCGCCGAGTCCTCGGCCCGCTCGTCGCCGAAGACGTGCGGGTGGCGGCGGACCATTTTTGAATGAATCGCCTCCGTCACGTCCGTGATGGTGAATTCATTGCGCTCGGCGGCGACCTGCGCGTAGAAGACGATTTGAAAGAGCAAATCGCCCAACTCGTCGCGCAGCTCCGCGGGCTTTCCTTCGCGCGCCTCCTCGACGGCCTCGAAAGCCTCGTAAGCCTCTTCCAAAAGCATCGGCGCGAGCGTCTCGTAAGTCTGCTCGCGGTCCCAGGGGCAGCCCTCGGGCGAGCGCAGGCGCGCCATCAGCGCGACTAAATCATCGAATGTTGCCGGCATACTGTTTAGGTCCCAGGTTTCAAGTTTCAAGTTCCAGGTTTCAAGTCAGAGTCTAAAGCCAGAAGTCTAAAGGCTCCAAGTGCGGTTTTAACTTGAAACCTGGAACCTGAAACCTGAAACCTATCCCTTTCTTGCGGGCGCGCGAATCGGGGTGCTACCATCACGTCTTAAATAAACAATTCGGGGAAAATTTATGAGCGAAGAACAACCAGTTTTCAAAGTCACTGACCGCAGGCTTTTCAACCCGGACGGCACGCCGCGTGACGTTCCGCGCGAGGAAGAGACGAAAGAGACGACCGCGCCGCAAGCTCCCGCGCCCGAAGCCTCAGCCACCGCCGCTTCTTCAGAATCGGCACAAGCTCCGGCGCGCGAGGGTCAGACGCCCGCCGACGAAGCCGTCGCTTCCGAATCCGCGTCCGCCTCTTCCGCGGACGCGCCGGCCGAAGGGCTCCCCGAAGACGATTACGCGGAGGGAGACATCCCCGGCGCGGACGACCCCGCGAGCTTCATCAACTTCCTGATGTCCATAGCCTCGAACGCGGCGGCCGCGCTCGGCATGATGGAGCACCCCGTCACGGGCGAGCGGCGCGTTGACCCCGAACTCGCCAAACACTGGATTGACGTGCTCGGCATGCTGAGGCAGAAGACGCGCGGCAACCTGGCCCCGCAGGAAGAGCAAATCTTCGAGGGCCTGCTCGCGGACCTACGCATGCAGTACGTCTCGCTTTCCAGCGCCCGCCGGCCGCAAGCCCCGCGCGGCTTCACCGGCAGCGACATCACGGGGGGAAAGTAAACAGTTTTCAGTTTTCAGTTTTCAGCAAAAGCATTTAACTGAAAACTGAAAACTGAAAACTGAAAACTTATGAAGCTGACTTTCCTCGGGACCGGCACGTCAACGGGAGTGCCTTCCATCGGGTGCGAATGCGAGACGTGCGTGTCCGCTGACCCGCGCGACAAGCGGCTGCGCGTCTCGATTCTGATAGAGCACGGCGGGCAGACCGTGCTCGTTGACACCTCTTCGGACTTCCGCCAACAGGCGCTCAGGCAGAAGATACGCTGGCTCGACGCCATTCTCATCACGCACTGCCACGCCGATCACATCTTCGGCCTCGACGACATACGCCCCTTGAACTTCCGCCACGGCGCGCTCGGCGTCTACGCCAACGAGCGCGCGTGGAAAGACATTCGCCGCATCTTTCAATACGTCTTCGAGCCGAGCTACATCGGCGGCGGGCTGCCGCAGGTCGTCCCGCACACGGTCGTCAACGGTGCGCCCTTCTGCATCGGGCCGGATTTACGAGTCACGCCGCTCGAAGTGATTCACGGGCGGCTGCCCGTCATGGCTTACCGCTTCAACGATTTCGCCTACGCGACGGACCTGAGCGAGATTCCGCCCGCGACCATTGAAGGCCTGCGCGGCCTCGATGTGCTCGTGCTCGACTGCCTGCGCTTCAAGCCGCACCCGACGCACCTCTGGCTCGAACGCGCGCTCGAATACATCTCGGAGATCAAGCCGCGCCGCGCCTACCTGACGCACCTCGCGCACGACGTTATGCACGCGCGCGACTCCGCGAAACTGCCCGACGGGGTCGAGTTCGCTTACGACGGCTTGGTGATAAGTGACGAGTGATAAGTGATGAGAGAAGTCCATCACGGGTTTTCGCTCCGTTAGGAGCGGTTGAAAATAGCCCAGCACTTCAGTGCTGGGAAAGAGTGAAAAATCTTATTGAGTCCCGTAGGGACGGCTGAAACGTTCAATCGTCCCTACGGGACTCAATAAAATATTTGGCTTCTCACTGAAGTGCTGGGCTATTTTCACTCGTCCCTCCGGGACGCCGACGATTTCACGGTTGGTCATTGACTGCTTGGCACTCCTCTATGAGGCTCTTTCACGGGACAGATAACGCTGGCATCGCGCGGCCGACGGTGCTCACGCTGGGCGTGTTCGACGGGCTGCACCTGGGCCACCAACTTATTATGCGGACGGTGGTCGAGCGCGCGCGCGAGTTGCGCGCCGTGCCGACCGTGATTACGTTCGACCCGCACCCGCGCGCCGTGCTTCATCCAGAGTCCGCCCCGCCGCTGCTGCAAACCTTCGACCAGAAGATCGAAGCCTTCGGCGTGCTGGGCATCGAGCAATCAATCGTCATTCGCTTCAACAGGGCTTTCGCCGAGATCGAGGCGGAGGACTTCCTGCGCGACGTGGTGCGCGACCGGCTGCACGCGTTGGAGGTTTACCTCGGGCGCGGCTTCGCCTTCGGCCGCAACCGCGAGGGCAACATAGAGCTTCTGAGAAAGGTGAGCGAGCAGTTGGGTTTTCACGCCGACGAAGTTCCTGAGGTGCGCCTGCGCGGGCAGCGCATCAGCTCCAGCCGCGTCCGCGAGATGCTGGCCGGAGGGCGCGTAAATCTGGCGCGGCGTATGCTGGGGCGGCCTTACGGCGTCGAGGGCCGCGTCGTCCGGGGCGAGGAGCGCGGGCGCACGCTCGGCTTTCCCACCGCCAACCTGCGCCCGCAGAACCGCGTCATCCCCAGAGGCGGCGTCTACGTGACGGCGACTCTGATCGAGGGCGTCTGGCGGCGCAGCGTGACCAACGTCGGCACGCGCCCCACGTTCGAGACGGACGCGCCCGAGCACCTCAATCGAGACCTACGTGATGGACTGGGAGGGCGACCTCTACGGCGATGTCGTGCGCGTGCGTTTCCTCCACCGCTTGCGCGACGAGCAAAAGTTTGCTTCCATTGAAGAATTGAAAAACCAGATCGCGCACGACCGCGACCGCGCCTACAGGTATTTCGAGCGCAGCGGCGTGCGCCGGACGTTAGCGATAGTCTAAAGTCCAAAGTTCAGGGCCAAAAGTCCCGCGTCGAGTCGTCTGACTTCGGGCCTGATACTTTGGGCTTAAAATTTTATGGCTGCTCAAGAGCGAGACAAATTGGCACAGCGCGCAAGCACCCGAGGCGGCAACGGCAGCGCCGCGCCCGAAAGTCGCGGCCCGCTGGCGAAGCAGCCTCTGCGCGCTTTGGAGATCGCGCGCGAGCGCGGAGCGGGGTTCAAGGAAGAAGAGCCCCTTATCATCATTCCGGGAACGCACGCGCACATCCTCAAAGACAACGAGGCCATCAGCGCGCGCGGCTGGCGCGGCTGGCGGCGCGTCCTTCAGGTGGCGCGCGTCCTCGGCCTGCTCTCGCTCTATCTTTACCTGGACAGCTACGACATACGCGCCACATTCAACGAGCGCTTCGCCAAACGGAAGCGTGAAGAGGCGCGCGCGCGCGGGCGCGATGGCACAGTTTCAGGAGTGGACGCGCAACGTTGACCGCCGCATCCTGGACCGGCTGATTCGCGTGATGCGGTTCTTCGTCTTCCGCGGCGGCAAGGAAGGCTCCGGCCGCAAAGAGGCGCGGCTCGAAAAGCAGGCGCTCTGGCTCAAAGAGAGCCTGATCCGCCTGGGGCCGACCTTCATCAAGATCGGGCAGTCGCTCGCCACGCGCGGCGACCTGCTGCCGCTCTCTTACGTCAAGGAACTGGTCAAGCTGCAAGACCAGGTCCCGCCCTTCCCAAACGCGGAGGCGCTCGCGCGCATCGAGACGGAACTGGGACGCCGTGTGCAGGAGGCTTACGCCGCGTTTGACACGGAGCCGATTGCCGCCGCCTCGCTCGGGCAGGTCTACCGCGCGCAGTTGCACACGGGCGAAGAGGTCGCCGTCAAGGTCCAGCGGCCCGGCCTCGCCGAAGTCATAGGCTTCGACATCGCGGTGCTGCGCCGCCTGACGGAGGTCATGCGCCGCTTCCCGCAGATGAACGAGAACGCCGACTGGGAAGGCATGCTGCGCGAGTTCTCCGAGACCATCACCGAAGAGATGGACTACGTGCAGGAGGGGCGCAACGCGGACCTCTTCCGCGAGAATTTCAAGAAGTGGCAGACCATACACGTCCCGCGCATACACTGGTCGCACACCACCTCGCGCGTGCTGACGATGGAGTTCATACGCGGCACGAAGGTCGTTGACATAGAGCAGCTCAAGGTCAAACGCTTCTCGCCCGTCAAGGTCAACCGCCTGCTGGTCCGCACCTACTTGAAGCAGCTTCTGGAAGACGGCTTCTTCCACGCCGACCCGCACCCCGGAAATTTGCTGGTGATGGACAACGGCCGGCTGGCGTTCTTCGACTTCGGGATGACGGGCAAGATCACGCCGCGCCTTCAGTCGCTGATGATCAACGCCTTCTTCCACGTCGTCAGCCGCGACGTGCAAGGGTTGGCGCAGGACTTAATCAACCTGGATTTCTTAAAGCCCGGCGTTGACCCGGAGCAGATACGCCCGGTCGTCGAAGGACTCTTCCAGCACTATCTGAATCTCAAGCTGGGCGAGGTCAACTTCAAAGAGCTGACGTATGATCTGGCCGACGTGATGTACGAGTACCCGTTTCGGCTCCCCGGCAACTTCACCTACATCATCCGCGCGCTGATGACGCTCGAAGGCATAGGCATCGTCACCGACCCCGAGTTCAGCTTCTTCGACACGGCCAAGCCCTACGCCAAGGAGTTCATGCTCAAGCGCGAGGGCAAGCTCTTCCGCAAGCTCCTCGTGGACAAACTGCTCGGCCGCGACACCGAAGGCCGCATCGAATGGGGCAAGATGTGGAAGCTCGCCAAGATGGCCGCGAAGATGTATCTGGAAAAGTGAAAATGCTTTATTATTCGGCCCGGAATTGATTCGGCGTCGGAGGCTCGAATGAGTTCTATCACAGTCAACCTTCCAGAAGAACACCTGTCGAGGCTCAGGGAGATTGCCGCCCGCCTCGGCGTCGCGCCCGAAGACCTGGCCCGCATGAGCATCGAAGAATTACTCGCCCGGCCGGAAGAAAGTTTTGAGCGCGCAGCCGATTACGTCCTCAAGAAAAACGCCGAGCTTTACCGGAAGATGTACTTGGAAAAGTAGGGGCGATGAGCAAGACTCACCGCAGAGGCACGAGGTCGCGGGGGAGTTAAAAGCTACCCTCTTACTCTTGTGCCTCTCTCGTCGGTCCTGCCCGCCGCAGGTAACGCGGTGGGGGTAAATGCCGGGGCTTTATTTCTTCTTGCTGCCTTTCGAGCCCTTCGAACCCTTGGAGCCCTTCGAACCCTTGGAGCCTTTTGAGCCGCCTTTCGAGCCGCCTTTTGAGCCGCCCTTCTTCCCTCCGACATGATTCATTACGGCTTCTCCTTCTGATTTTGGACACCACCGAATCTGCACGGTGGAGCCGGGCAGAACGATGTCGCTTGTTTTGATTGTGACTTTGTAGTCATCTTCGCTGATGACCTCTGGCTGAGACTTTGCAAAGATGCGAGGGGCCGGTACGAGATATTCATTGTTCCCGCGCACTATCACCTGCGCATCACACCCGACAGTCAGCCACGGGAACTCCAGCGTAAATTCCTGCAACGAGTTTGGGCGAAGCGACCTGAAACTTAAATCGAGTGTCACTTCTTTGCCGATTAAGTGCCTGGCATTACTCGGCAGGTGATATTTGGCTACGACATACCTGTCGCCGCACTCCGGTTTACCGCGCTTGAGCGTGTAGCTTCGCTGTTTCCCGACTTCGGAAATCTTCACCTGGTCTCTCTCAAAGAAGAATCTCCACGCCCTGAGCGGGTCTTCGGGCATGTTACTAAATATCCTGGAGATCGCGTGCTTCTCGGAATCTTTCAGGGTAGCGATGTAGATTTGATGTATGTAAGCGGGGTTGTCCTGCCACACCTTCCCGGCGGCGCTGTAGCCGAGGGTCAGCCCGACGCTGAAAGGCTTGTCGGGCAAGAGCACGTTATAGCGGCATTTCCTGACCTCGTAAATCGAGAAGCCATCCAGGTTCAGGCGACTGTTGATGCTCTGCTCCGGGTCGTGAAAGTGAAGCTCGAAAGTCCAATCGCGGATCAGCTTTCCCTCGCGGTGATTCCAGACCCAGTCGCTCAATTGCTTGAGCTTGGAAAGGGCTTCAGGCGGCTGCGACGGCTGATCAAGGAGTCCCTCTGTTTCCAGCGCCCTGCGAATCAGATTGCGCGGGACGCCGAGGGCGGCGACGGGGTTGGAGTGCATGGGATTAAACTTCGCATACGTCCGGCCGAGCAAGTCTGTGGGCATGCGAAGCTCCAGGCCCTCGGGCATAACGACCGCCGTTCGCCTCACCCCCAGCCTGCCCATAAAGAGTCCCAGCTCGAAGAGTACGTTGTCGCGCACGACGGAATACCTTCTCCCGCCGATGGTGGCAACGTCGTCGTCGGAGAAGACGAAAACGCCGTAGTCAGACTCGTCCAGGCTCTTGAGCAGTGAGTAAAGAATGTCTTCTGAGAGGATTTCGAGCCCCTGGTCCCAGACCGTCGGGTCGGAGAATTTCGCAAGCAGTTCGTAGAGAGAGTTCGCAATGGTTAAGCTCTTATCCTTGGATGAAGACCCTATAAATATCTTCGGCCTCATTGCGCTTGCTCCTTTGTGGGTTGAAGGTGGACGCCGGGATTGAAGCGCGCTGACGGAAGAGGGGACGTAACTCGGTGGTTGAATCGAACCTTCAACTCCACGTTTATGCGGAAGCGGCATCCATCTTGAGCGAAGGATTCAAGACTTTGCGTGAGATTAAAACTTCACCCCTTCGAAAAAGTTCCAGCGCTGTTTGAACCGGCAAATTCCACGTCCGGGGCTCGCCTCAGTTCTCGGGATGATAGCACAAAAGGCTTTGTGCCTGTGCGGCTACTTTCAAGTGTGAGGGTGGTTACGGAAATACTGACGTGCGACGGGAAACGCTTCGAGCGGAGGACGCGTGGCGCAGGCCGGATTGGGGCTCGCGCCTTTCGCGGTGTAAATGTTCGGGACGAATTTTGATTCCTCAGACCTTATTTCATTTCGCGTCCGTGTGTGAGACGAAGTAGTCGTAGATCGTGCGTGCGATCTCTGCAATCGCGCGCTCGCGTTCGGGCTGCTCTTTGGGGGAGGCTTTGACGAAGACGGCTATCGCGAGGTGGCCCGCGCCGTCGGGCAGGGTGATGAGGCCCACGTCGTTGGTCGTCCCTCCCATCGAGCCGGTCTTGTGCGCGACGATTGTGCCGGCGGGGAGCAAGCCTTTCAGTCGCGCCGGGCCGGTCGGCGTCTCGGTCATGATGCGCAGGACGCGCTCGACGTTCGCGGGCGTGAGCACTTCGCGGCGATGAAGGCGCACGAGCAGAGCCACCATCGCGTCGGGCGACGAGGTGTCGCGCGGGTCCGAGGCGTAGCGGCGGGCCGCCGCCGAGCGCTCGGCGTCGGTGATGTTACGGTTCAACCTCTCGAACATCGCGAGCGTCCACTGGCCTTCAGGCGGGTACTCGCGCACGCCCCTGTGGTCCATAATCAACTGACCCTCGGGCCGGTTGATGTCTATCTCCTTGATGCCGAGTTCGCGCAGCCGCGCGGTGACGGCCGCGGGGCCGCCCGCGAGCCTGAGCAGCGCGTCGCTCGCCGTGTTGTCGCTCTCGCCGAGCATCAGTTCGAGCAGCCTTCCGACAGTGAACGTGACGGGCGTGTTATTCGCCATCTCGGCGATGGGGCTGTGGCCGATGCGGAAGTCGAATTCCCCAAGTTTGATTGTATCGTCCAGGCTCAGCTCGCCGCGCTCGACACGTTGGAGCAGTCTGAGGGCGATGGGGAATTTGTAGACGCTCGCCATGGGGAAGCGCTCGCCGCCGTTGAAAGAGACGCGTCTGCCCGTCTCTATGTGAATCGCGGAGACGCCGAGCGTCCCGCCGGAGAGCGAGGCGAGCCGCGCGACTGCGCGCTCAAGGTTTCGCGTGGGGTCTGGCGACGGAGACTCCTGCGCGCTCGCCGCTTGAGCGCTTGCTCGCGGAGTGGGCTGAGTCGTCTGCGCCGCAAGCAGGACTGCCAACCAGAGCAGGGACGCCAGGAGCGACAAGGCCGCGCGCTTCTTCATCATCAACATTCAACCTTTCAGCACGGATTCTAAAGACTCAGTGGCAGGTATAGAGATACTTTGAAACGGGCCTCGCGCGCAGCCGAGCAGTCCACGTCACGCCGCTGAGGACAGCCACACCCGAAAATTTCCCGGTTAAAATTCAAGGACTATCAGCCGGCAGTTCAACGTCTATTGCGTCGCCGCCTGAATCGTCACGCGCGACGGGAAGCGTTTCGAGCGGAAGACGCGCTGCGTGGCCGGTCTGTAGTCTGCGTCTTTCGCCAGGTAAATGTTCGGGACGAACTTTTGCGGGTTGCGGTCGTAGAGCGGGAACCAGGTGCTCTGAACCTGGACCATGATTTTGTGTCCCTTGAGAAAGCGGTGGTTTGAGGTGTGCAGGTCAATCACGTACTCGTTGACCTCGTCGGGCTTGACCGGCTCGGGCCGCTCGAAGCTCTTGCGGAAGCGGCCGCGCAGGATTTCGTTGGCGACCATCAACTGATAGCCACCCATCTTCACGTCCTTCGGATACTCTTCCGGGTAAACATCAATCAACTTCACCACCCAGTCGCTGTCAGTGCCCGAGGTCGAGGCGAAGAGATGCGCGACGATGTTGCCCGAAAGCACCACGTCTTCCGTTAACGTCTCGGTCTCCCATGAGAGCACGTCCGGGCGACGATGAACGAAGCGCTGGTCTTCGAGGAGCCACGTGTACCAGCGCGAGCCGCCCTTCGCAGACGGGTTGTAAGTCGGCTCGACGGGGCGCGGCCTGTAGGGAACCGGGTGGGCTGGGTCCGAGACGTAAGCATCAAACTCTTTTGAGCCGTCTTGCCGTGGGGGATCGAAGGAGAGTTGCCCGTCGCCCTGGAAATATAGATTGCGCTCGGCGACACCGGAGCGCGGCGGCCAGGCGTCGTAAGACATCCACTTGTTAGCCCCGGTCTGGAAAGTGATTGCCTCCGGCTGACTCCAACCGCCCTCGTCCTTCAAAAAGTGCGCGAACCACGGCGAGAGAATCTTCTCGCGGTAATGCCTGCTCGTGGCGCTCTCGAAATTGATGTTGCCCAGTTTGTCGCCTTCCCTGCGGTCCCAGCCGCCGTGATTCCAAGGGCCGACGACGAGGTAGTTGAGGTGATTCGCGTCCTGCTTTTCCAGCACCTCGTAAGCCTTGACGGGGCCGTAGAAATCTTCCTGGTCCCACCAGCCCGCGACGTGCATGATCGGCACAAGCGGGCGCTTCAAATGTGGGGACAAAGACATGTTCTTCCAGAACTCGTCGTAGTTCGGATGCTGCACGAAGTTGTTCCAGGTGGGCAGTCGCCCGTGAAAATATTTCGCGTCGGCGTTCGCCACCGCGCCCAGCTTCAGATACCAGTCATAGGTGTCGTAGCGGTCGAACTTGAACTGCTCGTTCTCCTTCGAGGACTCCAATTGATACGCGTACTCGAAGCCGTAGCTCAGGCGGAACGCGCCGTTGTGAAAAAAATCGTCGCCGAGAAAGAGGTCGGCCGGGGTGGCCTGCTCCGACACGGCTTTCAAAGCCGGGTGCGGCTCAAGCGTCGCCATCACGGCCAGCAGGGCGTCGTAAGAACCTCCGGTCATCCCGACGCGCCCGTTATTGCGCGGGACGTTTTTCACCATCCAATCAATCGTGTCGTAAGCGTCCGTGCCCTCGTCAATGGCTTTCGGGTCGGGCGATGAGCGGGGCGGGCGATCCATGACGAACTGGCCTTCGGATTTGAAACGCCCGCGAATGTCCTGGAAGGCGAAGATGTAACCCTCTTCGGCCAACTTACTCAGAGAGCCGTTGATAGAGCGCTCGCCCCAGCCCGTGATGCCGTAGGGCGTGCGCAGGAAGATGATGGGCAGCGGCGCTGTCGCCGTCTTGGGCGTGAAGATTTCCGTGTAGAGCCGCGCGCCGTCGCGCATCGCAATCATCTTTTCCGTCTTCTCAAAATTTTGTGCCAGGGAGGGGGTCGGGGAGGGAGTCGGCGTAGGAGTCGTTTGGGCCAGAAGCGGCGAGACGGCAAAGAGGAGGACAGCCAGAGGCGCGAGCCGCAGCGTCAGGCGCTTCACAATTCTATTTTTCATGAATACTCCAGGCGCAGAGGATGAGAAAATTAAAGCACGAGACATCCCCGTAGGGGATGAACATAATAGCCGGGGGCGGCGCACTGTCGTGCTTGCCCCCGGCTATCCTGTTAGACCCTTTCAGGGTCAGAGACTAAAGCCGCCGCCTTACTTCACGGGCGCTTTCGAGCCGTTCTCCGCCGGAAGGTTCAGGCGGTCTTTGAAGAGGTTGAGCAGAAGCAGCGTGCCGATGCCGCCTCCGCCGTCGCCCGTGCCGCCTGTCGCCATCACGTCGGGCGTGATGCGGACGTTCTTCTCGCCGATGACCTTGAGCGTTTCCACCAACGCCACACCCTGCGGGCCGAGCGCGTTGACCTGCTCCTTGTAGGCGACGCCCTGTGCCTCGCCCATCAGGCGCAGCTTCTCAGCCTCGGCCTTGCCCGTCGCCAGGATGTAGTGCGCTTCGCCCTCGGCCTCTGCCTTGCGCTGCTCGGCGCGCTTGCCGGAGATTTCGACGCCGACGGTCGCGGCCATCAGGTCCTTCTGGCTGTTGGCCTGGGCCGTGATCTTCTCAAGCTGGATGCGTTTCTCCTCGGCCTCGCGCTGCGCGTCGAACATGTTCTGGCGCTGCTCGGCGAGAATCTTCTCGGTCTGCGTCTTCATCAACTCCGCCGGGAGGTGTATGTGGCAGATGAGGACGTTGACCACGTCCACGTGATACTTCAGCAGATGTGCGCGGACGCGCGCTTCGGCTCGCTCCTGCTCCTCGTGGCGGTTCTGAAGGTAGGCCATCGCGGAGGACTCTCGACGCCTGGTTGCGGAAGATGGAGTCAATCAGCGGGTGCATCACGTTCTGAATCAGCTTATCAATCGAGCCGATCTTGGCGACCATGAAGGGCGCGTCCTCCGGCTTGACGCGGAAGACGACGCGCACTTCCAACTGCATCGTGAAGCCGTCCTTCGAGATGACCTCGAACGGGTTGAAAGACTGGTTGACTTCGCCCGCCGTCCACTCGACCGTCTGGTTCGTCGTCGGGATGACGATGGGGCTGATGGCGAGCGTGTTGACGTAGTAGCGGCCGGGGCCGACGACCGTCTCCTGTATGCCGCGATAGCCCTCGGGCACGACGTAAGCCTCGTGCGCGCCTTCGTCCAGGCGGCGGTCCGCAGGGTCGCCCGACATCAAGTCTTCCTGAATCTCGGTGACGTTGCGATTTTCGTCTGAGAGCTTGTCGAGGCGCGCGGCGGCCTGCTCGACGTGCTCCTGCTCCTCGCGCTCCATGCGCTCGCGGACCTTCGCGGCCATCTGCTTGCGAATCTCCTCGCCAGGGTCTTTGCCCGTGTTGGAGACGATGACGGCCACCTCGCCCGGCGCGATCTCCTTCGCCGTCTCAAGAATCACTTTGAAGACGAGCGGGTTGATGTAGTAAGTGCCGGGCAGCAGGATGTCCTTCTGCGGGCCGCGCTGGCCGCCGCGGCTGATGAACTCGTTGCAGTCCTGGAAATTGTCGTGCCCGTCAACCGGGGTGGCGACGTAGTCGCGCGGGTCTAAGGGCGCGCCGTCGAGCGCCTCGACCAATCCGATCTGGTTCTCGGAGATGACGGTGGCGTCGAAGAGACGGACGGTGAAGAGTCCAGGCTTGACGGTGTTGTTGTCGTCAATGTCAACAGAGTTGGTCAGGATGCGGTAAGTGCCGGGCGTCAGAATCTCGACCTGCGGCCCCTTTTGACCGCCGCTGCTGATGAATTGTTCGGCGTTCTGATAGTTCTTGTGATTCTGGATAGCTTTACCGTGCAGCCGTCCCGCGTCGAGCGGCGCGCCGTCGGCCGCCGTGATGACGCCGACCTTTCCCGGAGGGACGGTGGTCGTCTTCGCAATCGAGACGCGGAACAGGTAAGGGTGAATCGGCCACAGGCCCGGCGGGAGCGTGCGGAGTTGTATGCCCTTGACGCCGCCGCGCTTGATGAAAGCAATCGGGTCCTGAAAGTTGTTGTGCGCGTTCTGCGCGCGGTCGAGCGCGAAGATTCCGCCCGGCGGCATCGGCTCGCCGTCAACGGCCTCGATGACGCCGAGTTCGTCCGACCCGACCTCTATCAGCGGGACTTTGCGGACGACCTTCTCGAACGGCCACTTGATTAAATGGAGGCCGGGCTTCAGAACGTCGGCCTGGATGCCGACCTCGCCCTCGGTCGCGACCACGCGGCCCGGAGGCATCTTGTGGCCGAAGTAGCGCCGCTCCTTGATCGCAATCTCTTTCGCGCCGACGTTGACGAAGATGCGGCGCAGGATGAAGAGCAGCAGCATCAGCAGCACGAAACCGACGATGATGTACGGCAGATAAGCCGTGATGTCGAAGTTGTTCATGTCAATCCTCTTCGAGAGTGATAAGTGATAAGTGATAAGTGATAAGTAAAAGAAAGCATTGTTTTACTCGTCACTTATCACTTATCACTTGTCACTGTTTTTCCGCCGCGACGAGTTGTTTGCGGAGGCGCGCGAGCGTGCGTTTGAGCAAAAAGCCCGCGCCGGAATTTCTCACCTCGGGGGCGAGGAGCCAGAACTCGCCCTCGATGAGCTGGCGCAACTCGTCCGCGGAGATTCCAGTCAATCTCCGGTCGCGCCAGAATTGATATGCCGTTTCGATTGCCGTTTGATAGAGGCCCGCGTCACCCGCGCTGGCCGCGACGTGCAGCATCTTCATCGTCGTCGCGCGGTCGGGCGCGCCTTTCCAGCTTTCGATAAACCTTTCGGCCAGGCGTCGGTTGACGCTCAACGAAGTGTCGCTCCGGGCGACGTATGAGACGAGCGCGAGCAGGCTTTTATCCGAGTCGGCGCGCTCAGTCAAGGTGTTCAGGACTTCGTCGTAAAGCGCTGCATCTTCGGTCGCCCGCGCGTCGTCAAGTGCCTTTTTGTCGCCCGCTTCGGCGCGCGAAAGTAAAGCGCGCCGCTCGTCCTCCGAGAGGCCGTTCCCCTCTGTCAGCTCGCGCTGTGGCAAGGGCTCACTCAGTTCGTCTGTGAATAAACCGCCCCCGCGCGGCGGCGGGAGCAGGGCTTCCGTGCTTTCTGTAGACGAAGGTCGCTGCCAGAGATAGACGGCGTAAGTGATACCAGCAAGCAGGAGAAACGAGGTGATGAGAAGCGTGACCATTGATGGCCTGCGGTGACGCCCTGTGCCACGGCTTTCCAACAACTCTTGCACTTCTGCCGGGCGTCCTCTTTAGCCAGACTATTATACGCTACTTCGGCCCGCGAGGTTTAATTTTTCGGATGACGCCTTAATTCCCGCCTCTTTGCGAAATGGCGTTGAAGAAGAGCGGGTAGGTCGCCAGCGATTGGCTGCGGTACTGCGGGCGGAAACCGAACAAATAGATGCGGCCTTTCCCCATCTCAACCTCCACGAGCGCGGCCTTGCCTTTGAGTTTTTCGCCGCCGAGGAGCCAGCCCGAGAGCAGCGGGTCCGAGTTTTGCGGATAGCGCGCGATGACGCGGACGCGCGCCAAAGATGCCGGGTCGCTCTTGATTTCAAAGGCGGGCGAATCCTCCACCCACGCGATTGACTCTTTCGGCATCCCTTTGGCGACAGCATGCGAGGTGTCCAACTCGACGCGCAGGATCGAGCCGGGCACGTAGAACTCCGTCCGCTTGAGGTCCGCCGTCACGTCGCGCACAGGCAGGTCTAACTGTTCGATGGCGAATCTCGAAGCCCTGTTCAGGAAGATGAGCGTCCCGCCTTCCTCTACGAACTCGCGCAAGTTTTTGACGCCTTCAGCGCCGAGCCCGCCCGTGTATTCTTCGGGCATCGTGCCGGACTTGTGACCGTTCAAAATCGCGCCAGGCTGCTGGTCCGGGATGATGATGGCGTCGTATTTGGCGCGCAGGTTCCCGGCGCGCACCTCCCTGTCTTCGAGCGAGGAGTAGGCGGGCTCGCTCTCGCGGCTCGCGTGGACTCCATCGTAAGGGTAAGGGTTGCCGTTGTTCTGAACCACCCACCTCGTCCAGCCTTCGTCCATCGAAGGAACGTAAGACCTGTAAATCCCCAGCCGCCCGGCGGAAGGGTGCGTGGGCAGAACGTGGTCGTCGCACCACTCCGCCTCCCTGCACCTGAAGGGCGCGTAGACCGGCCGGATTTCAACGTCCGTCATCAGCGAAAGGGTGTGCGCCGTCACGTCGTAGGGGGCGACGGGGTTGCCGGCCGCGTCGCGCAGGTTCGGGTAACTCTGACGTTCGAGCAGGGCTTTCGCAAAGCCGCCGTAAGGCTGTGCCAGTTTCACGAACAATGCGACGCTGTGGTCTCCCGTCATGCACCAGCCGAACTCCACGCCGCCTTTGTAGAGGGCGTGCTGTAGAAGCAGATAGTTGCCGGACGACGGCAGCAGAAGCTCGTAGCCCCATAGCTCGCCTTTCCGTGGCGGCCTGACCGCTTCCTTCCCGATCTCGTAAAATCTGGTCAGCCACCGCGCGCGGTTTTGTGCGGCGTGTTTCATCAGCGCGAAAGCTGCCGTCGTCATGTAGTTGGTTACGTCGCGCAAGCGCCACTCGCCGCCGGGCCAGAGGTCAGGGAAGTTGGCGGAAGTCTTCCGCGCGTCATAGCCGCGGCCCGACCGCAGTTCTTCAAGGTTGACGTTGACGGGCGTGGCGATCTTAGCCGAGGCGGTTTCGGAGAGGATGCGGACGCCGCCGTGGTAGTGCGAGTAGGCGCGCGCGGGCGTCCAGGCGTCGAAGATGGCGTCCGTGACGATGCCTTTGAAATTCTCGCGGCGCATCTCGGCGGCCATCTCGCGGCCCAGTTCCGTGTAGCCCTCCACGATCTGTTTTGGCACATTCGGCTCGACCGGCTGCACGTAAGGCGGCAGGAAGAGGCGCGCGCCCGTGCGTTCCATCTGGTGAATGTCGTGTACGATCTGCGGGTGCCAGACGTTGTGAATCTTCTCGACCGTGAGCTGCGTCTCCCTTTGCGTGAAGGCGTACCAGTCGCGGTTGTTGTCGTGCCCCGTGTACTTGTGATAGAGCGCGGGCGGCTCCGTCCCCTCGTAGGGCGTGCCGAGCGTTTTGTCGTACCAGTTCTTGACGATGTCAACGCCGTCAGGGTTGAGCGAGGGAACTAAGAGGACGATTGTCTCTCGCAGGATGTCTCGCACGGCCGGCTCGTCCGAGGACGCGAGCCGGTGCGCGATGAGCATGGAGGAGAGATAAGAGCCGACCTCCGTCGAGTGTATGCCGCAGGTGATGAGGACGATCGTCTTGCCGCGCGCGACGAGCCGGCGTGCGCGGCCGTCGGCGTCTTTCCCGAGCGTGCGCGGGTCGGCTAGCTGCCGCTGAATGTCTTTGAACTCTCCGAGCCGCCGCAAATTCTCGGGCGCGCTGATGGTCGCCATGACGAAAGGCGCACCCATCGTCGTCTTGCCCAACTCGTCGAACACGACGCGGTCGCTCGCGTCGGCCAGCCGCTTGAAGTATTCGACGACGCTCGCCCAGCTAGCCAGTTTGCGGTCGTCGCCCGGACGAAATCCCAGCACGACCTCCGGCGGAGGCACGCGCGCGACCCTTCGCTCCTGCCGCTCCGGCGGGAGTTCGCGCCGCTGGCCCGCGCGCGCGGACGGCGGCGAGAGTGAAAGAACGAAGGCCGTTAGGATGAAGACTGCCAGCGTGCGTCCGGGCATGAAAACTCCGTTGACGAATTTCGAGACCCTTTTTGAAAGGGAAGACGGCGACGGCGAGTGTAATAGAAATTATGGCCGTCGGAAAAGCCCGCGAGCATCCGTCGGCCCGGTTCGTGTCGTCAAAAGGGAAGAGGGCTGAGCCGCGAATGTCAGTGAACGTGCTCAGTTCGGCGGGTGCCGGCGCGCTTCTTAACAGTTGCGTTCCAGCCTTTTTTGTCCGAAGCCCCCTTGCTTCCAGACTTCGGACGGATGTAAAGTAGGCTGGCATTTAACCCCTTCCACTCCCCGTTCTGAAAATTCATAGTCGGAGGTCAAAGCCGTATGGCGACCGAAACAGTTAAGCCCGGTGTGAAAGACCCTGTCGCTGAGACTAACGAATATCCGGACATCGTCGGGGCCAAGCCGGAAAACCCGTGGCTCGCCAGGTTCGCGCCTTACATCCCGGCCCGCACGGTGATGCGCGAGCTGACGCCGCGCGCGTTGATCGTCGGCACGCTGCTCGGCATGGTCTTCGGCGCGTCGTCGCTCTACCTCGTCCTGAAGGTCGGGCTGACGGTCAGCGCCTCGATCCCGGTCGCCGTCATCTCGATCACGCTCTTCCGCATCTTCTCGAAGATGGGCGCGAAGAACGCGACGATCCTCGAGAACAACATCGTCCAGACGGCCGGCTCGGCCGGCGAGTCGATCGCCTTCGGCGTCGGCGTGACGATGCCCGCGATCATGATCCTCGGCTTCGACCTGGAGATCGACGCGCGTGCATGCTGGTCGCCGTGCTCGGCGGCCTGCTCGGCATCCTGATGATGATCCCGCTGCGCCGCGCGCTCATCGTGCAGCAGCACGGCATCCTCAAGTACCCCGAGGGCACGGCCTGCGCCGAAGTGCTCAAGGCGGGCGCTTCGGAGGAGTCGAAGGCCGCGGCCTCGGCAGAGGCGAAGGCGCGAGATGGCCGCCGCCGGCGGCGAGCAACATCGGCGCGAAGACCATCTTCGCCGGCTTCGGCATCGGCTTCGTCTACAAGGTCGTCAATAAGGCGCTTCTACGGCTGGAAGGACGATGCCCGAGAAAGTCTTCGGCGCGCCGTTCGAGGCCGGCTCGGTCGGCGGCCGAAGTCAACCCGGCGCTGCTCGGCGTCGGCTACATCATCGGCCCGCGCATCGCCTCGATCATGTGCGCGGGCGGCGTGCTCGCCTACCTGGTGCTGATCCCGGCGATCAAGTTCTTCGGCTCGGGGATGACCGGAGGCGCTCGCCGCCGGGCGACGATGCCCATCAGCGAGATGGGCCCGAACGAGATCCGCGGCGCTTACGTGCTCTACATCGGCGCGGGCGCGGTCGCGGCGGGCGGCATCATCAGCCTGTTCCGCTCGCTGCCGACGATCTGGCACGGCCTCAAGGGCGGCATGCGCGACCTGCGCGGCGGGCAGGCCGCGTCGGACGCTCGCGCCGCGCACCGACCAGGACCTCTCGATGAAGTTCGTGCTCATCGGCATCATCGCGCTGATGGCCGCCATCGTCCTGTTCCCGCAACTGGGCCTGCACTTACGACACCCGTGGTCGCCATCCTGGGCGCGCTGCTGATCATCGCCTTCGGCTTCCTCTTCGTGACGGTCTCGTCGCGCCTGACGGGCGAGATCGGCTCGTCGTCGAACCCGATTTCCGGGATGACGGTGGCGACGCTGCTGCTGACCTGCCTGGTCTTCCTGCTCGTCGGCTGGACCGGGCCGGCCTACTACGTCACGGCGCTCTCGATCGGCGCCATCGTCTGCATCGCCTCCTCGAACGGCGGCACGACCTCGCAGGACCTGAAGACCGGCTTCCTGGTCGGCGCGACGCCGAAGTACCAGCAGATCGCGATCCTCATCGGCGCGCGGCGCGTCGGCGCTGATTCTCGGGCCGATTCTTCTCAAGCTGAACGACGCGGCGACCGTCTACGTGCCGGTCAAAGAGATGCCGGCCGAAATCCGCCTCGCGCCCGAGCAACTCGGCCGCGCCCGAGCCGCTGCACGGGCCCGGAGGCGGCCGCCGACGCCAGGCACCTACCGCGTCTGGCACAACACGGACGCCGCGATCGCGCCCGCCGGCAAGTACCTCGTGGACGACCAGGGCGCGCCGGTGTACCTGGTCGACCCCGGCATCAACGGGACGGCAGAAGGTCCGGCCCGACGGGACGCAGGTCGCGAAGTTCGACGCGCCGAAGGCGACGCTGATGTCCTACATCATCAAGGGCATCCTCGACCGCAAGCTGCCCTGGGGGCTCGTGCTGCTCGGCGTGATGATCGCCATCGTGCTCGAGATGTCGGGCATCCCGTCGCTGGCCTTCGCGGTCGGCGTCTACCTGCCGCTCGTCGTCTTCGCGCCCGATCTTCGTCGGCGGCATGATCCGCTGGCTGGTCGACCGCAGCATGCGCAAGCAGCTCGCGCACCGCAAGCTGACCGAGGAGCAGCTCGTCGCCGAGGGCGACAAGAGTCCGGGCGTGCTGATGGCCTCGGGCTACATCGCGGGCGGCGCGATCGCCGGCATCGTCATCGCGTTCATGGCCGGGGTACTGACGAACACGACGCGCGGGATAGAGGAGTGGTCGAAGGAGCACAACCCGTTCTTCAACGGAGGCTACGCCGATCTGCTTTCGATGCTCCCGTTCGCGCTGCTGGCCCTGCTGCTCTACGCGGTCGGGCGGGAGTGGGTCCTGGCGTCCAAGCCGGCCGGGGTCAGCCCGCCGGGCGCGCCGCCTCCTCGCCGCAGCTTTAGGGAGTGACGCGCGTCGGCAGCGATACCCCATGACTCTTTATCCATGTGCGGCGCGCCTGCCCGAACTAGGCGAGCGCGCCGCACATTCCTTGTGTCAGGCAGAGAAGTTTTATGAATCGTTCGACACACAGCAACCGCACGCGCCTTCTCGCAACCTTCGTCGCGGCGCTCGTCCTGCTCGTCGCAGCGTCGGCGACGCATGCCGCCGCGCCTTCGGCTTCTCGGAACGCGCAAGCGCGCACGCCGACCGATACGGTGCGCGAGTTCTACAGGCTGATGCGCGAGCGCCGCTTCCGCGAGGCGTTCGCGCTCTCGATTTACAAGGGAGCGATTGACGGCCTGAGCGAGCAGGAGTTCGGAGAGCTTCTGCCCGACTTCGAGAAGATGGGCAGCGTCATTCCCGAAAAGGTTGAGGTCAGCGGCGAGCAGATCAGCGGCGACACCGCGACGGTCTTCGTCAGAATCGCCGACGCGGACAAGCCTGCGACCGAGGCCGAGCCGGTCGGGCTCATACGCGAGTCGGGCGCGTGGATCGTCGGCGACCGCGAGAATTTAGAGATCGTGCACAAGGCCGGCAAGCAGTTCTTCTTCGAGGCGCGCATCCAGACGCACCACAGCGAAGTGCAGGACGTTTTGCAGCGGATAAATTTGGCACAGATTGCCTACGCCTCGCAGCATAACAACCTCTACGGCGACCTCCCGGCGCTCATCGCCTCCGGCCTCGTCCCCAAAGACATACAGGCGTCCGAGTCCACGGGCTACCGCTTCCACGTGACTCTCAGTAAGGACGCGAAGAGTTGGACCGCCGGGGCCGAGCCCGTGCGCTACGGGCAGACGGGCCGCCTCTCCTTCCTCCTCGATCAGTCCGGCATCCGTAGCGCCGACACGGGCGGCAAGCCGCTCGGGAAGTAAAAAGGCAAAAGGTAAAAGGGACGACCCCGGAGGGGTCACACAAGATAGCCGGGGGCAAGCGAGTGCGCGTGAGCGCACGATGCGTCGCCCCCGGAAGGACGTGAGAAATGAATCCGACCCTGAAGGGGTCGCGCCTCAATGTCGAAGGTGCGACCCCTTCAGGGTCGAAACGTTTAACTTCATCAATCCGGGGGCGGCGCGCTCACGCGCTTGCCCCCGGCTATCATGTGAGACCCCTTCGGGGTCTGGGGCTGGGCGGCGCAAACTCCGTTTGCTTGCCCCCGGCTATCATGTGCGACCTTTCAGGGTCTTCACTTTTACCTTTCACCTTTCGCCTTTTACCCTTACAATTGTGCGCGAGCTGCTTCCAGTCTTGCCCAGACTTTCTCACGCGTCGGCGGGCCTACGGGGTCCGCGAAAGTTATCTCTCCCTTTTTGATTCCGACGGCGTCACGGTCGGAGTGGCCGCGAGGTTTGAAGCCGAATGCCGGAGCTGATACGTTCCATCGCTGGCCGTCTGCGCGAGTTTGTGGGCAACCGCCGCGTCGCGCCGCGCTACGTGACTCACCTGGAAGTGGGCCTCGCCCTGAACGTCTCTCTGACCGGCTCGGACGCCAGCGCGCGCAAAGACAGCCCGCCCGTGAGGCTCGCGGGCTACACACGCGACATCAGCGCTTCGGGGCTCGCCCTGATAGTCCCCTCCATACGCGTCGGCGGCCAGTACGTGACGGGCGAAAACCGCCGGCTGCGCATCATGCTCAAGCTGCCGACAGGCCAAATAGAGATTCACGCCACGCCTGTCCGCTACAGCCCGCTCGACGAAGACGGCGTTGACACGGGCTACCTCGTCGGCGTCCAGATAATCAGCATGAGCGACGAAGATCGCGCAAGCTTCAACGCCTACCTCGAAAAGATGAAGACGGAAGCGTGAAAGGTAGTAGTCAGTTTTCAGTTTTCAGTTTTCAGCAAAAGCAGAAGGCAGCCGGTTGCGATTAACTCGGCTGCCTCTTTCTTTGTCTTTAACTGAAAACTGAAAACTGTCTACTGACCACTGAACACCAGCCAGCCGAAGGCTTCGGGGACGTGGAAGCCGGGCTCGGGCGTGTAGGTGGGACGCCAGGCGAGGTAGCCGCGCTCTGGCCCCGCGCCGACGCAGCGGAAAAGATTGGCGCGCCAGCGGTCGCCCGCGCGCGGCGTGCGCCCCAGCCCCGTGAACGGCACACGTATCACAATCGTGACCGTCTCGCCCGCGACGCGCGCGGCCGCCGTCATGTTTGAGCGAAACTCCCAATCCGTCTCGCGCTCGTCGGCCAGTTGCCGGATCATCAGGTCCACCCATTCGCCCGTCGGCGCGGCCTCCAGTTCAAGGTAACGCTCCGGCTCCTCTACGTTGGGCGCGATGAAAAGCTCGCACACGTCGCGCTCCCAAAGGCCCAAAGTCTTCCGCACGGTCTGCGGGTTGGGACTCAAGACGAGCGGCTCCGTCTGCCGGCAGACGAAGCGGACGGCGAGGGCTTCATCCGACCAGATGAGGCGCGCCTCCGCGTGTCGGCCCGCGGGCGCTTCCTCCCCGGACCAGTAGCGTGTGAGCCGGACAGGGTGCGCCTTCTCCCACGCCTTGTGATCCAACTCGGACGCGCTCACGTCCGCCGGCACGTAGCTCGCTTCTACACAATCGTCCCGCGCTTCGTCTTCCCTGGGTTCGTTAGTAGTCATCTCTTGTTCTGTTCGGTGACGGCCCCATATTTTTTGAGGATGGACAGCGTGCGCTCAATCGGCAGGGCTTCGACTGTGCGGCCGCGGCCCGTCACGGTCGTGGCGCGAAAGAGCGAGTTGTAGATAGCTTCTTCCGTCGCCTCGATGGCGGCGAGGAAGAGGGGCGACATCGGCGGCGCGCGGGACGCTCAGGGTCAACCCTTTGCGCCTTACGTCTTAACTTTGCGCCTTTGCGAGAACGGCTGTTTCACGCAAAGGCGCAAAGTAAAAACCAAAGGCGCAAAGGGTTGAGCTTTTCTTTCAAGCAGCAATTCTAAAACAAACTCCTCACCCAGCCGCCGTCCACCTGCAAGGTGACGCCGGTGATGTAGGAGGCGCGTTCGGAGGCGAGGAAGGCGACCGCCGCCCCGATCTCTTCCGCGGAGGCCGAGCGGCGCATGGGAATCTCCGCCTCGCGCAGCGCGATCATCTCTTCCTTCGTCTTCCCGGCGGCCTTCGCGCCCGCCTCCAAGACCTCCTCCTGCCTCTCCGTCATCGTGTAGCCGGGCGCGACGTTGTTGACGGTCACGCCCTCTGCGGCCACCTCCGCCGACAAGGTTTTGGCCCAGCCCGTCAGCCCCGCGCGCACCGTGTTCGAGAGCAGCAGCCCCATAATCGGCTGCTTGACGGAGATGGAGGTGATGTTGACGACGCGGCCCCAGCGGCGCTCGCGCATCCCTGGCACGACGAGTTGTGCCAGGCGTATGGCCGAGAGCGCGTTCAACTCGAAGGCGCGGCGGTACACGTCCAAATCCGTGTCCGCGAACGTCCCCGCAGGCGGCCCGCCCGCGTTGGTCACAAGGATGTCAACGCGGCCCGCGCGCTCTTCGGCCAACTGGACGAAGCGCCTCGCGTCCTCGTCCCGTGTCACGTCGGCCGCCACACCCACGACTTCCGCGCCCGTCTCGCGCGCGATGCGTTCGGCCGCACCGCGCGCGCGCCCCTCGTCGCGCGAGCATAAAAGAACGCGCGCCCCTTCGTGGGCCAATTCGTACGCCGCGGCGTAGCCTATGCCGCGGCTCGCGGCGGCGACGAGTGCGACGCGTCCGCCAATCCCCAAATCCATTTTCAATCTCTCCTTGTTTGCTCGAACGCTTCGAGGCACGCCGCGACGAGCCGCGCAGGGTCTTCGCCGTGCAGGACACACGCGCCCGTCTGCTTCGGGAAAATTTCGAGCAGGCGCTCGGCCTCGTCGGCCACGCCGCCCGTCCCCGTCAGACACCCCATCACGCGCCCCTCGTCGTGCCCGATGGTGAACTCGTTCAGCGAGCCCATCGAGCCGCCGATGAAAAGCACCACGTCGCACGAGCGGACCAAAACGACGTTGCGGCCCTTGAGGCCGAAGCCCGTGTAGATGATCGCGTCCGCAGAGTCGAGCGGCAGGCGGTATCTTTCGACGTGCTCGCGCTCGTTGCTCGCGGGCGAGACGCCTATGTGAAACGCGCCCGCCGCGCGCGCGGTCTTGCCGACGATGTAGGTCAGCCCCGTCGTCGCGCCCGTCAGGAGCAGTAGGCCGCGCGCTGCTATCTCGCGCCCCAACGCTTCGGCCTTCTCGCGCACCGCTGCCTCGACGCCGCCGGGCAGCGCGTCGTCAGCCGAACCCATCACGCCGACTTTAACTTTCATTCCGCCCCCGTTACCTCGCTCCTGCGCTCAAGTAGTATGACATCGCGCCACCTTCCGTTCATCTTCCCCAGCCGCTCGCGTCTCCCGACTTCGCGGAAGCCGTGTTGAAGGTGGAGCGCGAGGCTCGCCGCGTTCTCCGGGAAGATGCCCGCCTGCAAGGTCCAGATGCCGTGTTGTTCCGAGCAATTGATGAGCGCGCGGAGCAGCGCGCGCCCGACTCCTGTGCCTCTGAAAGCGGAGGCGACGTAGACGCTCGTCTCCGCCACACCCGCGTAAACGCGGCGGGCCGAGACGGGAGAGAGCGCCGCCCACCCGGCGACGTTCGCGCCGACACCGGCGACCAGCCTGCAATGCGACAGGTGCGCCGCGTCCCACTTCTCCCATGCGGGCGCAACGGTCTCGAACGTGGCGTCGCCGGTCGCGATGCCTTCAAGGTAGACGGCGCGCACGGCCTCCCAATCAGCGGCGCTCATGCCGACGATTTCGACTGCGGACTTGGGAACAATTTCAGAACTCAAGATAGTGAGTAACTCAACTCCTTTGCGTCTTTGCGCCTTTGCGTGAGTGATTTTATTTTTTCACGCAAAGGCGCAAAGACGCAAAGAAAAGCCTGACGCCTGACTTTCAATCCAGAATCAAGCCGGCGGTTGCCCCAGTGATTTCCGGTAGAGGCGATGCCAGGTGCGCTTGCCGCATTTCTGGCACTTAATCAGCGTCCGCTTGCCCGTTGACTTTCCCCCGTAGCGGATGCCGCCGAGCGACCAGATGGAAGTCTCGTGCCCGCACTTGCAT
This sequence comes from uncultured Acidobacteriota bacterium, assembly GCA_963711585.1. Taxonomy (GTDB): domain Bacteria; phylum Acidobacteriota; class Blastocatellia; order Pyrinomonadales; family Pyrinomonadaceae; genus QHXM01. Next base: position 451,022 of record CAVQEU010000011.1, read on the forward strand.
CGAACCATCCAGTCCTCGGACTCGGCCTGCATCTTGTCCATCGTCTCCTTCGAGAGCAGAGACCCAAACAGTTTTTGGAAGAAGCCCATTCTCGCATTCACCTCACGACCCCGATAGTCTCCTCAAAGCGCTTGCCCGTCTCCAACGCCTCCCCGGCTCGCTCGCCCCGCCCATTATCCCACCAGCGCCGCGTCGCAAACCAGAGCAGGCCCGGCAGTATGAAGAAGATTCCGATCCCGATTGTGACCGCGCGCGGCGAGAAGTGGAAGCGGTCCAGCAACTCTCCCGTCAGGTAATTCGACGCGGCCATGGTCAGCGTCAGGAGCGCGAGCTCGGCGGCGAAGACGCGGCCGCGAAAGTTATCCTCGACGGCGCGCTGCAAGAGCACAGTGGAGTTGACCCAGACGACGCTGCCGCCCGCGTGCGCGATCATCAGCACAATGATCGCCACGACGAAACTGGTCGCGACGCCGAAGGCCGCGTAGAAGAGGCCGCCGACGAGGAACGCGACGCCGATGGCCGTCTGCATGTTCGCGCGCGTCTCGCCCGCGACGCGGCGCATCAGGATTGGGCCGATGGCCGTGCCTATGCCGCGCGCCGCGTAGAGCACGCCGATGCCGGCCGCGGGGCGGCCTCCGATTGGAAAAATCTTTTCGCCGAAGACGACGAGCAGCGTAAGTATGCCGCCGCCCGCGCCCCACGCGGGCTTGACCAGCAGCAGGGCCAAAACGCGCGGGCGCTGCCAGACGTAACGCGCCCCTTCGACGGTGTCCGTGATGCCGAGCGCTTTACCGATTGTGAGCTTGCTCTTCGCGCGTTCGGGGCGGCGCGGGAAGCGCACGCGTGCGATCAGTAGCGCCGAGGCCAGGTAAGTCAGCGAGTCCAGGATGAACGCGGCGTCCGTGCCGAACCAACCCGTGACGACGCCGCCGGAGGCCGCGCCGAGCGTGAGCATCACCGACCATGTCGCGGACGAGATGGCGTTGGCGGCCACCAATTCGCGGCCCGAGACGATTGACGGGATGACGGCCGTCTTCGCCGGCTCGAAGAAGGTCGAGAAGACGAGTTGCAGGACGGTCAGCGCGTAGACGAGCCAGATTTGGTCCGGGCGGCGCACGAAGAGGAAGCCCAGAACGACGCCAGCGCGCAGGATGTCGGAGACGATGAGAATTGTGCGGCGGCTGAAGCGGTCGGCGACCACGCCCGAGAGCGGCCCGACGAAGAAGCTGGGCAGGAAGCGCGCGACGAGCATCAGCCCGATGGCCCGGCCGGAGTCTTCCGTCAGGTTGCTCAGCAGTGTGTAGAGCGCGATGGTGTCGAACCAGTCGCCCAGTTGGCTGACGACCTGGCCCAGCCACAGCAGCCGGAAGTTGCGGTTGCCGCGAAGCAACTCAAGATAGCCGGAAGGAACCTCCGGCCCCACGCTTTTACTCGGTGCCTGCGCCAACAGCTTGACCGCCCGACGATAAAAAGTAGATGTGAGGTTGCACTTTCGGTTTGGCGGTTGTCAACCCGTAGGAAATTTATCGCGGCGGCTTCTACGGCTCTGGCTGCGGCGGCTACCTCGGGCGTTGCCCATCGCTCAGTTGAATGACTCGTGCGGTGAGCGCCTCAACCTGCTTTTCTAACTTCCGCACCCTGTCTTCGACGCTCTGCCGTTCGAGTTGGATGAGCCGGTTGTTGAGGGCGTCGAGCCTGTTTAGTTTCTCGTCGAGCCCGTCGAACTTTCTTAATTTCTGATTCACCCCGTTATCCAGCGCCTTTATGTCGGCCCTGACCTCGCTCTTGAGAGATTCGCTCTCCTTGCGCAGGGCGACGGTCGTCTCCTGCTGCGAAGCCTGAAGCCGGGCGGCCGTCTGATTCTGCCGCTGCTCCACCGCGTCTATCTCATTGCGCGCGGCGTCGAGTTCGTTTTTGACCTCGCCCTGCTGGCTCTGCAATCCGGCGATTTGTTCGAGCGTCGGGGCGAACTGGTTCTGCACCTCGCTCCTGACGGTCGGCGCGATTTGCTCGCCGACCTCTTTCTGCACGATGGGCGGGGCTTGCAGCTCTGATCTCGTCCAGCACCAGCTTGCGGTCGGAGCGCCCGAACACCAGGACGGCGATTCCGAGCGCCACGGGGACGGCCAAGAGCGCCAGATAAAATCTGAGCATGCGCTTGCGCCGCAGCGTCTCGCGTTCGAGGAATGAGCCCGCTTCGTCTTCCGCCGCCAGGGGCGTGATGGTGTTGCCTGAAAGACTTTCAAATTCGGGCCGGCTGCTGCCTTGATTTACTTGGGCCATTTTTCATCTCCCCATTTGAGACTTGAGAGCCACGATGCCGAGTAAGACTGTGAAGAACGTGAGGGCGCAAAATCCGAACACGGAGCTTTGCGAGAAGGGGACGATCTGCGTGATGAAGAGCAGGCTGACGACGACGCACAGGAGAATCAAGCCGAGCGCGACGGGCGCGAGCATCCGGTTGAGCCAGTTGGCGGCGCTGACACGCGCCTTCTTGTACTGCCTCGCCAGCCACTTTTGCAGGCACCAGTGCACGACGCCGGGCAATTCTCCCGGCGAGCTGTATTTCTTGCCCCACCTGCCCCGGTCAAACTCCGAGACGCGGTCGATGAAGTCCAGTTGCGGCGTCTCAATCTCCTCGCGCGGCACGTTCTTAATAAAAGGCATGATCTCAAGGCCGGGGCGCGATTGCGCCGTCATGAATTCCCACTCGACGATTGAGATTGGTTTCGTGTTGTCGGGAGGTTGATAGAGCGAGCCGTAGCGCGAGCCGAGCAGGCAGATGAACACGTCCGCGCCCTTCAGCCTGCTTTCGAGAATGGCCTTAGGGGAAGTGTTGCCCTCCTCGTCGCTGCCCGCGCCGAATTCACCGTAGTGAAACTGCCTGCACAGGCCGCGCAGCTCTTTATGCTGTTCCAGCTCGGCCCGCTCCGGGTCGAAGTCTGAAGTTGAGCTGATGAATATTTCTATATCGGATTCCATGACGCCCGCCGGTTGCAGGAATGTCGCGCCCGTTAGTCAGACCCGAACATGGTGCGTGAGTTGGCCGAAATCCAGCGTGAGTTAATCCGTCATGCCTTCAAGCAAAGACAAAGAGGATAAGCGAGGCGCAGGGCAGTCGAGCGCCGCCCGCCTGTTCAAATCTACGTGCGCGATAATAGCACTTAGCCCGAGCGCCTCCAAGAATTTTAGAAGCCGCAAGCGGTCAAAGCCTACTTACGCCGAAGGCGGAATGGGCCACTCATTCATGTCGCCGCGCAGTCAATCAAACCCGAGACCGAACCATCATTTTGACCTGTCAGGTTGATGTAAGCAGGCTTACCGGAACTTTCCCGCCATCGTCTTCAAAGCCGGTAAGTTTAACTATTTTCCAAGTTGGTCTTGAAAAACGAAACGCGCGCGCGCGCGGCACACGCCTTGTTAAGTGTAGGGCGCGGCTCGAAGCGTCGCGAGGCGCTTCACGGACCCACCGCACGGGGTCCGCGCGAGCCGCACAATTTTGAAAACGCCTGAGTGCTTTGGCCCGGAAGAAAAGACGTGCGCGTCCGGGCTTCGGAAGGCGATCTCGGGCGGACCAGTTCTCACCCCAAGACAGGCGCGCGGATGTGCCAAACGGCGTGCGCGCCACTTGCCCCGTCCCGCGTCCGGAGTGCGAGAGCGGATTTGCTCCCCAATCTCGCTCCCCGGCGCGGGGCACAGTCTCAGGTGAGTCCGGCACACGAGCCACCTCGCCCTCGCAGGCAGTTCGGCTTTTACGAGAACAAGCAGGCTGTCTCTCCACAAATGTTTTAGGTCTTTAACTCGCAGTCACCGAGAAGGGTTGAGGCGGGCAAGTGAAACACAACTGGATGTCTGACTACAATCGCGCGGCCAGGATTTACTGGTCCGTGATGGTTGCCGCAGGCACGCTGACGGCGGCGTGGGCTCTCTGGCAGTGCCTCGCCTTCAACTCGGCGCAGTGGTCGCAGTTTTTGGCCCTGCTCAGTCTGGTCATCGTTACCGGCTGGTATCCGATTAAGATTCCCGGGACGACCGCCAGCGTCACGGTCGGCGACACGTTCACGTTCCTGAGCGCGATGTTTTTGGGGGTGCCCGCGGCGATCATGCTGAGCGTGGTTGACGCCTTCCTCGGCTCGCGCCGCACGACCGAGAGGTTCGCAAGCTGGCTCGGCGCGCCCGCCATCATGGCCGTCACGACTTTCGTCTCGGCTTCGGCCTTCTACTACACGCTCTCCTCTTACGCGCAAATCAAGAGTGTCCCGCTCGGCCTCGCCGGCCTGCGCGCGGACCAACTGCTCGTGCCGCTCGCCGTGATGGCCGCGGCGCACTACGTTCTGAACGGCGTCTCTCTTGCCACCATGTACACCCTCAGACAGCGCTATTCGTTCGGGCGCTTCTGGCGCGACAACTACCTCTGGACCGCGCTGACGTTCGTCGCCGCCGCCGCAACCTCCGCGCTCATCTACGGCGCGATCACGACCTACGGCTTCCTCTACGTCCTCTTGGGCATCCCCATCATCGCCGCGACCTACGCGACCTACAAGACTTTCTTCGAGCGCGTCCACGAGAAGACGCGCGAGGCGGACGCGCTTTCGCGGCTGCACCTCGCCACGGTCGAAGCGCTCGCCACGGCGATTGACGCCAAAGACCAGACGACGCATTACCACGTCCGCCGCGTGCAGATTTACGCCGCCGGGATGGGCCGCGTCTTCGGCCTCTCGCGCGACGAGATAGAAGCGCTCAAGGCCGGCGCGCTCCTGCACGACGTTGGAAAACTCGCCGTCCCCGACCACATTCTCAATAAGCCCGGACGGCTGACCACGGCCGAGTTCGAGCGCATGAAGGTGCACACGACCGTCGGCGCGCAGATTCTTGAGCGCGTCAATTTTCCGTACCCGGTTGTGCCAATCGTCCGCCACCATCACGAGATGTGGAACGGGCTGGGCTACCCTGACGCACTCAAGGGCGAGCAGATTCCCCTGACCGCGCGCATTCTCTCGGTCGTTGACTGCTTCGACTCGGTGCGCGAGGACCGCCCCTACCGCCGCGGGATGACGCGCGAGGAGGCGAAGGCGCTGCTCATGCGCGGCGCGGGCACGCACTTCGACCCACGGGTCGTCAACCGCTTCATCAAGCACCTCGCGCGCTTCGAGGAAGAGATCATGCTGCTCGGCCTCGAACAGCAGGGCTTCACCGAAGACGAGAGCGAGACGCGCGCCTTCATCGAAGCGGACCTGCATCACAGCAAGGATCATCCTTCGGTCCTGGCCTACGACCAGATCAAGAACGCGCACCGCGAGGTCTACGCGCTCTACGAGATCGCGCGCACCTTCGGCTCGTCCCTCGACATAGAAGACACCGTCTCGATTCTCGTCAACAAAGTGGGCCACGTCGTCCCGTTCGATACGTGCGTCGTTTATCTCTACGACGAATTGAAAGCCTACGCGACCGCCACGCACGTCGCGGGCTTGAACGCGAGCGTGATGCGCAACCGCTGCATCGCGCCCGGCGAGGGCGTGACGGGGTTCGCGCTCTCGAACCGGCGCTCGATTAACCGCATTGACCCGGCGCTCGATTTAGACGGCGTCCAACTCGAAAGCGAAAGTGAGTATCGCGCGATGGCCGCGCTGCCGCTGATGAAGGACGAACGGCTGCTCGGCGCTCTTTCGGTCTACTCGATTGAGCTTCACGAGTACACGGACGACCACATGCGCTTGCTGGAAACGGTCACGCGCCTCGCGTCGGACGCGCTCTTCAACGCTATGCACCACGCCGAGGCCGAGTCGAACGCGCTGACGGACCCGCTGACGGGCTTGCCGAACGCGCGCTGCATGTATCTCAGGTTCGAGCAGGAGGCCGCGCGCGCGCGCCGCACCAATCGCCCCTTCCAGGTCATCATGCTCGACCTGGACGAGTTCAAGCAGGTCAACGACACCTTCGGCCACCGCATCGGCGACAAGATGCTGCGCGAGGTCGCGCGAATCTTGCAGGGCCAGTTGCGCGAGTACGACTTCCTGGCGCGCTACGCGGGCGACGAGTTCGTCGCCATCGTGCAGGACTTGCACGGCCCGCAGGTCGATGAGTTGTGCGAGCGCATCGAGGCGGCCGTCTCTAAGTTTTCGCTCCACGTCCGCGCCGACCACGCCGCGCGCGTCGGCATCAGCGTCGGCTCCTCCACCTACGGAATTGACGGCGAAACCCCCGACCAACTCCTGATCGCCGCCGACCAGGCCATGTACTCCGCCAAATCCACCCACAAAGAACGCCGCCGGGCCAGGCTGGAAGGCAAGACCGACGCCGTCATTGACCTCAACACGGGCAAGCTCACTTCGACGGCGATAAATTGAAAGGGGACGTAAATCGTGAATCGTAAATCGTAAATGGTGGAAAGCGTTTTTATCTATTTACGATTTACGATTCACGATTCACGAGTTTTTCTCATGAGTTATCACATTCTTCAACAGTTCGACGAGCAGTGGCTGGCTGACATCAAGGAGGAGACTCCGAGCGGCAAGCGGCACAGCTTGCTGGACTCTTTCGAGGACGACAGCCCGCACGCCCTGCGCGCCCGGCTGGCCTCGCGCGAGAGCCGGCGCTGGGCCATCGTCGTCGCCGCCATCCTGCTCGCGACCTTCGCCCTCTTCTTCTCGATTGACGCCAGCCGTCGCGCCGAATCCCTACAGCAACGCCTCGACACCCTGGAAAAGACGGCGAAGAAGTAAAAGGCAAAAGGGAAGACCCCGGAGGGGTCTCACATGATAGCCAGGGGTAAGCGCGTCGAGCGCGCCACCCCTGGTATTGTGCCAAAAATGAATCCGACCCCGGAGGGGTCGCACCTTCAAGGTTGAGGCGCGACCCCTCCGGGGTCGGATTCGTTTACCAACTTCTACCGGGGGCGGCGCAAACTTCGTTTGCTTGCCCCCGGCTACTATGTGCGACCCCTCCGGGGTCTTCCCTTTTCTATTTCTTAGCGGCTCGCCTTGATGTCGTAGGCCCATAACGTCCCCAGGTCGCGAATGTAAAGCCTCCCGTTGGCGATGACCGGGTACGCGAAGGACATCTCGGGAAACTGGCCCACCTGTTTATGCTTCGGCTGAGCCGGCGGAGTGAACCGGCCCTTCTCGCGATAGCCTTCGGGGGTCGCCTCCGCCACCGCGAAATCTCCATTCAGGCCGTGAAGATATAAAAGCCCGTCGGCGTAGGCTATCGAAAGCCTGCCGATACTCTCGGCCTTCCACTTAATCTTCCCCGTGGCGAACTCAATCGCGACCAACTCGCCGCTGGCGATCTCCGTTCCGTAAAGATAGTCGCCGACCAGCACCGCCCCGCCGATGCCGTTCGGAAGTCCGCGCTCGAAGTAGACCTGCTCCGCGGCGACCCCGCCGCCGTCCGCCTTCAAACGGACGAGTGCGCCTCCGACGCCGAGTGCGCCGCCGTACACGTATTCACCGCGCGCGATTGGCGTGAAATACTGGGCCGGACCCTTGGCAGCCTCTTTGTAACGCCAGAGAAATTGGCCTGTCTTCGCGTCAACCCCGACTATGCCCTTGCTCAAAAGCTGCACGTATTGTTTGCGGCCGCCGCCTTGCACGACAATCGCCGACGCGTAACCCGCCGGGTCGCCTCCGGGGACCGCCGACTTCCAAACGAGCGCGCCCGTCTTTTTGTTGAGCGCCAGCATTGTCGCCTCCGCGCCGCCGGGGGTGACGACGACGAGGTCGCCGTCTACCAGCGGAGACTCCGCGTAGGCCCACTCGCCCGGCTGTCCGCCGAACTCCTTACGGACGTTCTTCTGCCAACGAATCTTACCGCTCTTGACTTCGAGACAGGCGAGGTCGCCGTCCGAGCCGAGCGCGTAGAGGAAGTCTCCGTCAACGGTCGGAGTGGAACGGGCCTTCGCGTAAGGCGGGTTCTGGTCCGGGTTGCCCACGTTGCCGACGCGCGTCGTCCAGACGGGTTTCCCGTCCTGAGCCGAGAGGGCCTGAACGAACTCATTATCCATGCCGCGATTGCTCATCAGGTAGATGCGGGAGCCTACGACCACCGGCGTCGAATAGCCGTCCCCTATGTCGTTCATCTGCCAGAGCAGTTTTGGCCCACCCGCCGGCCACTGTTTGAGTAGGCCGCTGGCCTTCGATATTCCGTCACGCCCCGGCCCACGCCACTGAGGCCAGTCGGAAGTCGAGGCGGCCGTGTTGGCGGGCCGCGTGACGGGCACGGCTAAGAGGCACAAACAAAGCGCTGTAATGGTGGTGAGCAATCGTGACTTCATTGTCTTCTCCTTCTGACTGAACAGGGCGGGAACATGAACGCGAGAGTTGCCGGGGACGGCGCCCCGATGAAGGCGAGGAAACAAAGAAAGATTAAAGGCCGGACGGACGCTTCCCTCTACAAGACATAACGTTTGAAACGTCGAAAGTATTAACAGACAAATATAAATTCAAGAGGCAGCGCCGTGCGCCGTGCGCTTCAACTCGTCACTGCTTGTCTTGCGTTGATTCTACGCGCGACGTGGGAAATATGTTTCTTCACCCGAGCCGTGCGAGTTCGTGGAATTCAACAGAGGATGTAGATAACGGGTCGCGTCTTGCGACGTTTGTCTTCGCCGGGGAGCGTCCGCCGGAAGATAAATTGAATCTTCTAAATTCGTTGATTATCTAATAGAACAGGCGTATGTTCATTCTGTGTTTGAACACGTTTTGGGCGGCGCTCAAAACAATCAACGTCTCTTCGAGTTTCACTCGACCGATTGCTTCCAACACTTCGTTACTGCGGCGAAGCCTACTGCTCCTGACCTTCTCATGGGTCGGCACCGGACAGAAAGTTAGCGGCGGAACGAAACAGACGACTCCGCCCGTCCGGCGTGCTCCCCGTGTGTAGCGTCTCGCCGGCGGCCGAAACTTTCCCGTCAGCGTCCGGCCGGTGCCGGCCTCCGCTCAGACCGAAACCCGTCCTCTACGAAAGTAGATGCAGTAAGGAGAAGCCCCTCATGTCAAGAACACTACAGACAGCCGTCAGCCATGTGTCACATCAAAAGCGTTTGGTCTGTTTGGCGACGGGCGTTCTGTTTTGTCTGGTGCTGGTCTTTGTGTGGGGCGAGCGTGCGGGCGCGGCTGGCGGCGACCTGGACACTTCTTTCAACTCTGGCGGCGCAGGGGCGGGTGACACTGTGTATGCAGTGGCCTTGCAGCCGGATGGGAAGAGCATCATCGGTGGCTACTTCACAAGCTATAACGGTAATGCTGCCGCGAGCGATAAGATTGCCAGACTCAACACGGACGGGACGCTCGATGCCACGTTCAACAACGGCGGCGCGGGGGCGGATAACACTGTGTATGCGGTGGCCGTGCAATCGGACGGCAAGATTCTCATCGCCGGTGACTTCACCAGCTATAACGGTGACGGCGCTGCCAGCGATAAGATTGCCCGACTCAATACGGACGGGACGCTCGACACCACGTTCAATAATGGCGGGGCGGGGGCGGATGACACTATGTTTGCGGTGGCCGTGCAGTCAGACGGGAAGATTCTCATCGGTGGCGACTTCACCAGCTACAACGGCGACACCGGCGTCAGCGATTACATTGCGCGGCTCAACACGGACGGGACGCTCGATGCCACGTTCAACAACGGCGGCGCGGGGGCGGATACCACCGTGAATGTGGTGGCCTTGCAGGCGAACGGCAAGATACTCATCGGTGGCAGCTTCACCGGCTACAACGGCGGCGACGCCAACGACTACGTTGCCCGACTCAACACGGATGGGATGCTCGACACTTCATTCAATATGGGCGGCTCGGGGATGAGTTTCACTGTGAATACGGTGGCCGTACAGCCGGATGGGAAAATCATCAGCGGTGGCAGCTTCACCAGCTACAACGGCAACGCCAGCGATTACATTGCTCGACTCAATGCGGACGGGACGCTCGACACATCCTTCAACGCGGGCGGCGTGGGGACGGATGGCACCGTGTATGCGGTGGCCGTGCAGCCGGACGGGAAGATTCTCATCGGGGGCTTCCTCCAAAGCTATAACGGTGACGCAGATGCCAGCGATAAGATTGCCCGACTCAACACGGATGGGACGCTCGATACTTCATTCAATTATGGCGGAGCGGGGGCAGGGGCGGGTAACCAAGTGTTTGCGGTGGCCGTGCAGTCAGACGGGAAGATCATCATCGGTGGCGACTTCACCAGCTATAACGGCGACACCGCTGCCAGTGATCGCGTTGCGCGGCTGCTGCCAGCGCCGGGCGAGCTTGCCTTCTCCGTCGCCAGCCAGAGCGTGAACGAGTCGGCCGGTAACGCGACCATCACTTTGACGCGCACGGGCGGCACCGATAATCAAGTGGTCGCCAAAGTCACGCTCGCTGATGTCACGACCAGCGCGGCCGATTACACCTTCAAGCCCGGCTCGGCCGACGCGTCCTTCAACACGGGCATGGGCGCGGACAACGAAGTGTGGTCCGTGGCCGCGCAGCCGGACGGCAAGATTCTCATCGGCGGAAAGTTCCTCAACTACAACGGCACCGCGCGCACGCGCATCGCGCGGCTCAACGCCGACGGCACCCTCGATACTTCATTCAACCCCGGCGCGGGGGCGAACGACATCGTCTACGCGATAGCAATTCAGCCGGACGGCCGCATCCTCATCGGCGGGGCCTTCACGGACTACGACGGCACAGCGCGCTCGCGCATCGCGCGCCTCAATTCAGACGGCACGCTCGACACCACGTTCAATCCCGGCGCGGGCGCGGCTGGCACCGTGCCCGACGTGCGCACAATACTTCTACAGCCCGACGGCAAGGCCATCATCGGCGGCAACTTCACCATGTATGACGGCACCGCGCGTGGCCGCATCGCGCGGCTCAACTCTGACGCCTCGCTCGACACCTCTTTCGCTACGGGCGCGGGCGCAACCGGCGGCGGCGTCTTCGCGCTGGCGCTCTATTCCGACGGCAAGGTTTTCATAGGCGGGGCCTTCACCATGTATGACGGCACCGCGCGTGGCCGTGTCGCCCGGATTAACTCTGACGGCACGCTCGACACCTCTTTCGCTCCGAGCACCGGCGCTGAGGGCAGCGGCATCAACGTCTGGGCCGTCGCCATCCAGCCGGACGGGGGCGTCCTCATCGGCGGAAACTTCACCATCTACAACGGCACCGCTCGCGGCCGCATCGTGCGTGCGAACGCGGACGGCTCACTCGACGCCACTTTTAATCCAGGCACCGGCGCGAATAGCGTCGTCTGGACGACGACCATTCAGCCCGACGGCAAGATCATCGTCTGCGGGGCCTTCAGCGCATTCAACGGCACTACACGCAACCGCATCCTGCGGCTCAATTCGAACGGCTCGCTCGACACGACATTCAATCCGGGCACGGGCGCGAACGCCGTCATCTTGTCGGCGACCGCCTTGCAGCCGGACGGCCGGATCGCCTTCGGCGGCCAATTCACCACTTTTAACGGGGCCACCAGCAACCGCGTCGCACGCGTGAACGGCGACCTCTTCGTCACCTGGCCCGCCGGCGACGCGACTGACAAGACCATCCAACTGCCCATCGTCAACGACGGCCTCAACGGCGAGGCCGACGAATCGCTCAACCTCTCGCTGGCGGTGATGTCCGGCGGGGCCACGCTCGGCTCGCCCAACACGGTCACGCTGACCATCCTGGACCCCAACGACGCGCCCTTGAACACAGTGCCGGCGGCGCAGACCACTAACGAGGACACGACAAAAGTCTTCTCCGCGGCCAACGGCAACCAGATTTCGATCTCTGACGCGGACGCGGGCGCAAACGCCGTGCGCGTCACGTTGACGGCCACTCACGGCACAGTGACCTTGAGCGGGACAAGCGGGCTCAGCTTCATCACTGGCGACGGCACGAGCGACGCCACAATGATTTTTACGGGCACCGTCACGAACCTCAACGCTGCCTTGAACGGGCTGAGCTTTGCGCCGGCGGCGAACTACGGCGGCGCGGCCACCCTGCAAATCGTTTCCAACGACCAGGGCAACACAGGCACGGGCGGCGCGCAGAGCGACACGGACACCGTCAACCTCACGGTCACGCCGATTGCGGACACCCCGACCGTCACGAACGCCACGACCGCCGAGAACACTAAGACCACGTCCGGCCTCGTCATCAGCCGCGGCGCGGGCGATACCGCCACGACCACACACTTCAAGATCACAGCAATCACCAACGGGACGCTCTTCCAGAACAACGGGACGACCGTCATCAGTAACAATCAATTCATCACCTTCGCGCAGGGCAACGCCGGTCTGAAGTTCCTGCCCACAGCGGGGCTGAGCAGCCCTTCGAGCAGCTTCAGTTTCAAGGTGCAGGCTTCGACCAGCGCGGTGGACGCGGGCCTCGGCGGCTCCATAGCCACCGCCACCATCACGGTCACAGAAGGGGGCGTGCTGAAATTCAGCGCCGCGACTTACAGCGTCAGCGAAGGCGACGCCCACGATGACCATCACCGCCACGCGCACGGGCGGCAGCGGCGGCGCGACCACCGTCAAGTACGCCACCTCCAACGGCACGGCCACGGGCTTCACCTCCTGCGCCGCCGGCAAGGACTACGTCACCAAGACTGGCACACTCTCCTGGGCCGCGGGCGACATGGCGAACAAGACCTTCACCATCCCCATCTGCAACGACACAGTCTTCGAGGGCAACGAGACCGTCAACCTCGCGCTCAGCAACGTGACGGGCAGCGCCAGCCTCGCCGCTCCACAGACTGCCGTGCTGACGATTGTGGACAACGAGACGCAGCCCAAGCTCTCCGTCAACAGCGTGATGGTGACGGAAGGCAACTCGGGAACACTCAACGCCGTCTTCACAGTAACTTTGTCCGGCGCGAGCGCGCAGACGGTGACGGTCAAGTACGCCACGGCCAACGGGACGGCCGTCGCGCCTGCGGATTACACGGCCGTGCCTTTAACGACGCTCACCTTCACGCCGGGGCAACTTAGCAAGACGGTGACGGTGGCGGTCAAGGGCGACCTGATAGACGAGCTGGACGAGACCTTCAAGGTCATGCTCTCCGCCCCGACGAACGCCATCATCGCGGCCGGCGCGGGCGTCGGCACCATCAAGGACAACGACACGGCGACCATCTCGATCACCAACGCGACCGTGACCGAGCCCGACGCCGGCACAATCAACATGACCTTCACCGTGAACCTCTCGCTCGTGAGCAGCCGCACCGTCACCGTCAAATATGCAACAGCCAACAACACCGCGACGGCCCCCGCGGACTACACGGCCCTCGCCCTGACGACACTCACCTTCACCCCCGGACAGACGACCAAGACCGTCACCGTCCAGGTGAAAGGCGAACTGCTCGTCGAGCCGAACGAGACCCTCTTCGTCAACCTGAGCGCCCCGGTCAACGCCACGATTGCCGACGCACAAGGGCTGGGCACGATTACCAACGACGATTAGCGGATGATTCTTACCTCGATTGAGGCCAGCAGCTGCGCTGAATCCTTAAGGCAGCGCCCCGACGCGCTGGAAAGTGCGGCGAAGAGGGAAAAGGAAAAGAAAAAGGAGGTCCGCTCTAGCTACTGAGGCACGTAATCAGCTATGCTGGCTGAAGGTCGGCTTTGAGACTTTGAATTGTATACTCAAGGACAGCCTCTACTTGTTCTTTAGTGACTCCAGGAAACCACGATAAAAAGTCGTCAATAGAGGCCCCGCTTTCAAGGTTCTCAAACAGCGCGGTCACAGGGACGCGCGTGTTGCGGAAGACCCAAGACCCGCTAACTTTTTCCGGGTCTCGCTCCACCGCAGGACATGAAGACCAATCAATCATGAAAGAACAATACTGTCTTAATTCACCAAAGGCAATAAAGGAATAACGAAGCACTTACATCGCTATTCGCGCCTCCGCGCCGAATGACCTGTTCGAGCAGCGGCACATGATAGAAGACCGATATGTAGCTATGCTTCTATATGTATGAAGCAAGGATGATGCTTTCGTCGCGATGCCTCCGACGCAGCTCCCCAAATAGCTTTGAAGCGCATCATCAGGACGTCTGCCCTGCATACTAGCCAGAATATGCTTTCTCCGTTCTGAGGGATATTTGGATATGAGCGGCTCATTTCCAGAAGTTCTGAATCTCGAATAAATACCAAGCGTTCGGCTTACTCTTCTTGATCTTCCATACCTGTCCAGCATCAGCATACGCTTCCTATTGCTGCATGTCAATTTCATTTCTTCAAACTCCACCTTCACCGGCCGCTATCACGCTACGGCGTCATTATACTTGAGCTTGAGCGTCTATGACCAATGAACCATACTGCTGATAATTTACGCCCACTTGAGTTGCCTGCTCTCGAGTTTGCGTAGATGTCCTTCATTGCTTCATCCGCTGAGGCTTGCTGCTTTAGGATCAACCCACCGCAAGCGGTAAGAAAGTTGGCAGCTACGATTAGGGTTGCTAAGAATGTTTGTTTCTTTTCATGGTTCATTCACTCCCCAATATTTGATTTTCATGAAACGAAGCAGCCGAATGCTCATTAGACCGCTACTGGCGGTCTAAGACAGCTATCAGGCGACAGTTACCGCTCTTGGCGGTCTAACACCATCCGCATAGGCGAGTCAACTATATTTATGCCTTTCCTTGTGCCTTATCTTGACAAACCCTGCCGGCATCGCATTCAATCCTTGAGGGCTTCAATCGGGAGGCGGAAGCCAAACGCCTGTGGGACCTTTTGAACGCTCGCGCCCCCCCCTTTGCCTTTTACCTTTTTCTTCTTATTTAGATGTCGTCTCCTTCAAACACTGTGGCCGCCAGCGCCACGCTGCTCATCGTTGATGACGAGGCGGGCGTGCGCCGGCGGCTCCGCCAGATTTTCGAGGGCGCGGGTCATCGTGCGTTCGTCGCGGCCGACGCGCCCAAGGCTCTGAGCCTGCTCCACCGCGAGCACTGCGATCTCATCATCCTCGACGTGGAGATGCCCGGCGTGGACGGGCTCGCGCTGTGCCGGCTCCTGCGCGCGCAGGCGGCGACCAAGCAGTTGCCCATCGTCATCTTCTCGGCGCAGGACGACGAGAACCGCAAGGTCGAGGCGTTCGCCGCCGGGGCAGACGATTACATCGTCAAGCCCTCCACGCCGCGCGAAATACTGACGCGCGTCAGCGCGCACCTGGAAACGGCGCAACGCGAGTGGGCGCTCGTCGGCAGCAATCTTGAACTAAGATTCCTGGCAGACCTCGGGCGCGGCCTCCTTCGCGCGCTTGAGCCGGAGCAGGTCGTGCGCCACGTCGCGGGCGCGACCTTCGAAGGGACGGGGGCGTCGCTCTGCGCCGCGGTCCTGAACACGGACAAAGGGCGCGGCGGCGTTGCCTGTGCCTTTGACCGCGAGGGGAGCGCCGAGGACGACAGGCTGATTCACCTGGACCGGCTCGCGGCCTGGATAGCTTCGCCTTCGTCTTCGACCTCCGTCCTCCTGGACGACCCCGCGCGCTTCTTCCTGCGCGACGACGCGCACCGCGTAGAGTACGTCGCGCCTTTGCGCTACGGCGGGCGCACGAAAGGCGCAATCGTCGTCGGCTTCGACGCGCCCGACGACTGCGGCGAGACGCAGGCGCGGCTCGTTGACGCCGCGGCTCAGCAGGCCGCGTTGGCCGCGCACGTCGCCACTCTCTACCAGGCCGCGCGCCAGTCGGCAGGCATGCTCGCCAAAGAGGTCGAGCGCCGCACGATGGAGGCCGAGGCGCAGCGCCGCTTCACGGAGGCGATTATTGACAGCCTGCCGCTCTCGCTCTACGCAGTGGACCGCGACTACCGCATCGTCGCCTGGAACCGCAACCGCGAGTTGGGCGGGCAGGGCATCCCGCGCGGCGTGGCGTTGGGCCGGAACATTTTCGACGTGCTGACGCGCCAGCGCCGCGACGTTTTGGGCCGCGAGTTCGCGCGTGCCTTCGAGACCGGCGAGATCGAGCGCATAGAGCAGGAGGCCACAAGTGCGGACGGCGAGACGCGCCACTGGCTGGTCAGCAAGATTCCGATGCGGGCCGACGAAGACGGCGAGGTCAGCCACGTCATCACCGTCGGCGAAGACATCACGGCCCGCGTAGAGGCCAACCGCGCCGTCGCCCGCGCCGAAAAGCTGGCCGCGGTCGGGAGACTTGCCGCCGGCGTCGTGCACGAAATCAATAACCCCCTGGCGACCATCTCGGCCTGCGCCGAGGCGCTCGAATCGAGACTCAACGAGGGCGCGTTTGACTCCTCGCCCGAAGTCGAAGACTTGCGCGAGTATCTGTCGCTGATTCGCTCGGAAGCTTTCCGTTGTAAGTCCATCACGAACGGCCTGCTCGATTTCAGCCGGACGCGCGCGGGCGAGCATCTGCCCGTCAACCTCTTCGAGGTCATCTCGACGGCGGCGCGGCTCGTGGCACACCAGCAACGCGGCGAGCGTATAGAGATTCGCATAGAGGTGATGGAACAACTCGCGCCTGTGCTCGGCGACGAGGGGCAGTTGCAGCAGGCCGTCATCGCGCTCGCCACCAACGCCATTGACGCGATGCCGGACGGCGGGCGGCTCACTCTTCGCGGGCTTAACGAGAGCGAGAGCGTGGTGGTCGAAGTCAGCGACACGGGCGTCGGGATCGCGCCCGAGAATCTGACGAAAATCTTCGACCCGTTTTTTACGACCAAGGAGGTCGGGCGCGGGACAGGGTTAGGGCTGGCCGTCTGTTATGGTATTGTTACCGAGCACGGCGGGAGGCTCGACGTGCAGTCGGCAGTCGGCGGCGGCACTACCTTTACGATTTCGCTCCCGGCAGCGGCCAATCCACACGACGGAGACTGAGTGACTTTGAGCGAGACGAAGGGTGCGCGACTTCTCGTTGCCGAAGACGAAGCCAACCTGCGGCTGGTCATCCAGAAAGAACTTCAGCGCCTGGGTTACCGCGTGGACGTAGCGCCCGACGGCGAGGCCGCGCTGCGCCGGCTTGAAGAGGGCAACGTGGACGTGTTGCTCTGCGACATCAACATGCCGCGCATGGACGGCATGGAACTCCTGCGCCGCGTGCACGAGCGCGCCAACCCGCCCGAGGTCATCATGCTCACGGGCCACGCCACCGTCGAGACCGCCATCGAGGCCATGAAGCTCGGCGCGTACGACTACCTCTCGAAGCCTTACCGCATCACGGAACTGGACGCGCTCGTCAAGCAGGCTGCCGAAAAGCGGCGGCTTCGCGTGGACAATCAGCGCCTGCGCCAACAACTCGCGCGCCAGTCGCAGATGCCCGAAATCGTCTCCGTCTCCGAAGCCATGCGCGAGGCGCTGCGCTTAGTCGAGCGCGTCGCGCCTTCCGACGCGTCCGTCCTGATTACGGGCGAGAGCGGGACGGGCAAAGAGTTAATCGCGCACGCGATTCACAGACTGTCCAGCCGCGCCGACGCCTCCTTCGTTGACCTCAACTGCGCGGCCTTTCAAGAATCTTTGCTCGAATCGGAACTCTTCGGCTACGAGGCGGGCGCGTTCTCCGGCGCGAAGGGGCGCAAGCTGGGCCTGATCGAATTGGCCGACGGCGGCACGCTCTTTCTAGACGAGATTACGGAATTGCCGACGCAGTTGCAGTCGAAGCTTTTGAGGGCGATTGAGACGCGCACGTTCTACCGCGTCGGCGGCGTGCGCAAGGTCGAGGTCAACGTCCGCATCGTCGCCGCGACCAACCGCAACCTGGACACGGTCGTCACAGACGGCACGTTCCGCGCGGACCTGCTCTACCGCGTCAACGGCTTCCAGATCGCGCTCACCCCTTTGCGCGAACGGCCCGAAGACATAGAGCCGCTGGCACAGCATCTTTTGAAACAGGTCGGCGGCGCGCACCCGCCCGAGCTGACGCCCGAGGCTCTGGCGGCGCTGCGCGCCTACGCCTGGCCCGGCAACGTCCGCCAACTCAAAAACTGTCTTGAGCGCGCGGTGCTTCTCTCCAACGACGGCCGCATCACCTTAAACGAATTGCCGCCCGAAGTCGCGCGCCCCGCGCCTGCCTTCGTCCCGGCCGCAACCGCCTCGGTCTCCGGCGACTCATCCAGCGCCGCGCAAACCGCTTACAACGCGAACGCGGCCTCATCGCCCGCATCCCTGCGCGAGGTCGAGCGCCAGCAAATCCTCGCCGCCCTGGAGCAGACCAACTGGCACCGCGGCAAGACCGCCGAAATCCTAGGCATCTCACCCTCCACACTCTACCGCCGCCTGCGCGACTACAACCTTGAGCGGCGCGGCTGAAGAAAAGTCCCGGAGGGACATCGGATGATCGGTGTCCGGTGGTTCCGCTGGCGCTCCACCATCGGCTAATTTTCTCTCGCGCCTCCGGCGCGCATCGCTATCGTCTCGCCAAAACAACCTTGCTTGACAACCGCGCCTTAGAGCATCGAAGATACGTGACTGTTGTCCGAGAGCCTTACAGTCTCCCGTCGGTTGCCGTTCAGGCAAAAACCGGCTTCCGGCGCGTTCCAGAATTCAGGCGCACGAGGCGCTGAGCGCTCCGCCTTTTAAGG
This sequence comes from uncultured Acidobacteriota bacterium, assembly GCA_963711585.1. Classification (GTDB taxonomy): domain Bacteria; phylum Acidobacteriota; class Blastocatellia; order Pyrinomonadales; family Pyrinomonadaceae; genus QHXM01. The sequence continues at coordinate 469,551 of CAVQEU010000011.1, forward strand.
TTTAAATTTTTCATCGGAGACATTAATGAAAGACCGCCGCACCCCCGACGCGCGCTCGCTCAGGCTGATTTGTTTGCTGCTCTTCCTGGCCGCGGCAGAGGCGACTCTTGTCCCGCGCTTCAAAGCCGACGCCAGGCACGCGCGCGCCTTGACGAGTCTCGCGGCAGCCTCCGAGAACCGGCCGCCCGAGATGGACGCCGTCCGCGTCAAGCGCGTCGGCACGGGGCAGCGCGTCACCTTCGGCCTCGCCGTCATAGACGAGGAGACGGACGACCTCCGCGTCGAGCTGACGCAGCGGCCCGCCTCCGCCAAATATAACGAGAAGACACTGACGGTTGACTGGACGCCGACGAAGGCGGACGGCCGCGTGGGCCAATTCGCCGTCCGCATCACGGAGTATCCGCGCGGCGGGGGCCAGCCGCGCACTTCCGTCAAGACCTTCAGCATAGAGATTACGCCCAACCACGTGCCGCTGCCGTCGCTGCCCCCGGCGCCGCTCGCCGTGGAGACGCTCATCTCGATTACGGACCCGGAGAGGCTGGCGACGGCCAACGCGCGCTGGCCCATTCTCTCCATGCTCGACCGCATCGCGGCCATAGAGGCGAGCAAGCAGATCAAGCCCGACAACGGCATTCAGCCGACGACGGGCGCGGGGCTCTTCAAAGACGCCTTGCGCAATCTGGCACAGCTTCATCGCAACGACGAGATCAACCCCGACAGCCCCAAATATAATTCGCAGTTCAACGCGGAGAACTGGCGGCTCGTCATGGTGCGCCCGCGCGTCAACAAGCGTATCTTCGAGCTGCGTCTCGTCTATAAAAACGTCGTCGCGGCCGAGCCCGTCTACCTGATGCCGCGCATGCGCATCACGCGCTTGAAAGACCCGGAGCTGGACAAGGACGACGCCGCGCGGCAGAAGAACAACAAGGCTTTCGCCACTCTGCTCTACAACGCGTTCTTCGACGGCGCGGACCTGAAGCCCTTCATCGCGCGCGACAAGAAGAGTTATGCGGACGCGCTCGCGGACTTCATCTCGGCCGTCGTACACTACAGCGACCCGCAAGACCCCAACATGCAGGCGAACTTCGCCGCGCTCCCGCACAACGCGCGGCTCGGCGGCGACGACGAACTGGACGAGAAGGGGCGCTATCTCAAGGGCGACGGCTGGGCGCTGGGCGTGATGAAAGTTGTGCCAATCGAGCGCGGCGCACGGAAGTATCTGGCCTTCAGCAATCTCCCGATTGACGGCTTCGCGACGAGCATCAAGCCGACGCCCGACGGCGCGGCCTTCAGGCGCGTGCCCGCACCCGCGTTCGACCCAAACAGCAAGACGTTCGTCTCGGGCTTCGACAAGCTGGTTGACGCGGGGAACTTCTCCGCCATCCCGGACGACCACGACGCGGGGGGCGTCAAGCCCGCGATGATAGACGCGTCCATGTTCTCGCGCGACTTCAAGCTCAAGCACATGGTGGCGGAGACTTCTTTACGCGACCCGCGCCGCCGCCTCTTCGAGGAACGCGGCATGACCTGCATACAGTGCCACGTCCGCAACTTCGACGAGGGCGATTATCTCAACCCCGGCGTGAAGAGCCCGAAGGAGGGAAGCATCGGGACGACGCGCGACATCCCGCGCCTCTTCTTCGTCATCACGCCCGACGACGGCTTCCGCCCAGAGTTCTTCCGCCGCAACGAGGAAGAACAGGTCGGCAACCTCAAGGGCGTGCTGCGCGACTACCTCGACGTGAAAATCAACCTCGAATCGCCCCTCGCCTCCGAGTGGCCCTTCAAGACTCGCGCCGGAAGAAGCTGAAAGACAGTTTTCAGTTTTCAGTTTTCAGTTTTAAGCTAAGACAACTTGCTTTCACTGAAAACTGAAAACTGAAAACTGAGAACTGAACTTATGGCAGTAGCTACACCCAGAGACCCAGCGACGCCGACGCGAAGCCTTCCCGTCGTGGCGAAGAAGAAGGCTGAGCCGGAGGGCGAGTGGTGGGTCGAGTGGATCAAGTGGGCCGCGCTCGTCGTCTTCATCGCCGTGCCGACGTTCGCGCACACGCACATGATGGAGACGCTCGCCGGGCGCATCGTCTGGACGGTGGCCGTCGCGGCCATCCCGCTCTTCATCGTCCTGGTGGGCTATCACCGCTGGCGCAGGCTTTGCCCGCTCGCCTTCTTCGCGCAAATCCCCGTCCGCCTGAAGAGGCCCGGCATCAAGAAGGCCGGTCCCTGGCTCGAAGCAAACTATTACTACGTCTCGTTTACCATCTTCTTCTTCTCGCTCTGGGTCCGCCTGATTGCCACGAACGGCGACGGCCACGCCATCTCCGCCTTCTTCGTGATGATCGCGTTCGCGGCGCTCATCTTCGGCGCGTTCTATACGGGCAAGACCTGGTGCAACTACATCTGCCCGCTCTCCTTCATCGAGAAGATTTACACGGAGCCGCACGGCTTGCGCGAGACCAAAAACTCGCAGTGCACCAAGTGCACGGCCTGCAAAAAATCCTGCCCCGACATCAACGAGGAGAACGGCTACTGGAAGGAATTGGACTCCCGCCCCAAGCGTTTCGTCTACTTCGCGTTCCCCGGCCTCGTCTTCGGCTTCTACTTCTACTACTACATGCAGGCGGGCAACTGGGCCTACTACTTCGACGGCCAGTGGACGAAGCAGGCTTACGTCATGCACTGGGCCTTCAAGCCCGGCTGGAACCCAGAGACCGCAGGGTTCTTCTTCTGGTGGGCCATCCCGCGCGCGGCGGCCGCGATCCTGACGCTCGGCGCGTGTGCGCTCGCGAGTTACCTGCTGTTCTCGTTTCTGGAACGCCCGGTCGGGGATTTTATCAAGCGGCGCGACCCCGAAACCGAGCCGGGGCGCGTGCGCCACGTGATGTTCACCATCTGCGCGGCCGCGGCCTTCATCACCTTCTACACCTTCGCCGGCGCGCCCACGCTCTGGAAAGCGCCGTGGGCCGTGCCGCACCTCTTCATCATCGTCGTCGTCCTGACGACCTCGCTTTATCTCGCGCGACGTATGCGCCGCCGGCAGGCGACGTTCGCGGAGGAGACGCTGGCGCGCAACGTCATCAAGCGTTGGGAGTGGACGGACAAGCCGCCGCGCGATCTGCACGACGCGTTCCTGATTCACAACATACGCACGCGCGAGAGCGCGAAGGGCGCGGCGCAGGTGATAGAGGTCTACAAGGATGCCGTGCGCGAGGCGCTGGCGAACGGGTTCGTGACGCGCGAAGAGGTGCAGATGCTCGAATCCATGCGTAACCAGTTGCACATCAAGCAGGCGGACCACGACAAGGTGATGGCCGCGCTCGCCGAAGAAGAGCGCGCGATGTTCAACGACCCGTCGAAACAGATTTCCGCGGAGAAGCGCCTCCAACTCGAAACCTACCGCCACGCGCTCGAAGGCTACCTGGACCGCGTGCTCGCCGCCGAGGGCACTTACGACGACAGCTTCATAGTGCAGTTGCGTTCCGAATACCGCGTGACGAGGGAAGAGCACGCGGCCGTGCTCGACGATCTGCTGGGCGGGGACCGCGGCATGGCCTCGCGGCTCGCGGAGCAGGCGGCGGCCGTCGAGCGCGCCGCGCAGACCATACAGGCGCTGGAACTGTTTCCTTCGCCGACGCACGACTTCCTGCGCGACCTCTTGCATCGCCGCCGCTGCCGCGCCATTGACAGCCTGATTCGCGGCTTGAGTTTCATGATGGAGGGCGAGACGACCGAGGCCGTCCGCCAGGGGCTTGCCAGCTCCGAGGGGAGCGAGCGCGAGTCCGTCATGGAGCGACTGAACGCGGTCGTCACGCCGTCCATCGGCGAGCGCCTGGTCGCAGCCTACCGCGAGACCGCGCAGCTCGAATCGAGTTGGCCCACTTTGACCGAGATGCTGCACGCGCGCACGAGCAGCGTTGACCCGCACATACGCGCGCTCGCGCTCTACGCTCTGGGCGAGCGCGGCGCGGCCGACGCAGAAACGCTCGCCCGCATGACGGCGGACGAGCACGAGCTGGTGCGCGAGACGGCGGCGCACTTGAGGGAGCGCGGCGGCGCAGACCCCGGCACGCACCGCCACCTGATTACCATCGAGAAGATGATCGCGCTGCGCTCGGCCCCCGTCTTTTCGAAGATCGGGCCGGAGGGCTTGGCGGAGTTGGCCCGCGCCAGCCGCGAGGACGAGTTCGCGCCGGGCGAAACGCTCTGCGTGGAGGGCGAGCCGGGCAACGAGGTCTTCATCCTGCTCGCGGGCGAGGTCAGGATTTTGAAAAAAGAGGGCGAGGGCGAGAGGTTCATCGGGGCGGAGAAGGCCGGCGGCTTCATAGGCGAGATGGCCGTGCTCGACCCCGCGCCGCGCTCGGCCACACTCGTCGCCGGACAGGAAGGCACGCGCGCCCTGCGCTTGAACGGCGACGCCTTCCGCGCCGCGCTCGACCGCGACCCGACCATCGCCGCCAGCGTCATCCGCACGCTCGCGCAACGGCTTCGCAGGTAAGCTAAAACAAATCAAAAAAATCGGCGCGGGTGGGGAGCACGTTCCACCCGCGCCTTTAAGTTTTGGCAGGAGAAAGGGAATTGTTTACGAGTCGCTTTGCGCCTGCTTCTGCTGGCGGCGTCGGCGTGCGTAGAGGCCGGCGAGGCCGGTGCCCAGGAGCACCATCGTCGTCGGCTCGGGGATTGGCGCGTCGGCCGTCTTGAACTCGAACTTGATGCCGTCGTTCCAGAAGTGGCAGTCCGGGTCGAAGCCGAGCGCGAAGTTGCCGCCGTTCATGATGAACGAGAAGAGCGCGTTCACCTGCGTCTGCGTGAAATTGTAGACGTAAGTCTGCGGCGTCGTGGTGAACGATTTCGAAGTCAGGAACAAGTCTTTAGTGCCGGCCGAGACGAGCCAGCCGCTTTTGTTGTGGTAGCGGGTGTCTACGAAGTCGTCTCTGATGTCCGTCACGGGCGAGCTGTTGGTCGGGTCGTCTATGAACGACCTGACCCCGGACCCTTTGGCCGTGTCGAGCAGGTGTATGAACAACTTGTTCGGATTCTTATCCCAGTTGGCGATGTTCTTGATGGTCAGCTTGGCGCTGGTGATAATTTTCCCCTTCAGGTTAACGCCGTCAACGCGCCAGGTGTAAATGCTGTGATGGTCGAGGTCATTCAAATCAACGGGCGTCGGCGCGAAAGTGAAGTTGTCGGCCCGTGCGACCGACGGCAGTGCGAAAACGATGAGAGTGGCAAGAGACACGAGTAGCTTTTTCACGAACCAATTCCTCCGGCTCTGTGCTGGGGTTTACCTACCTGATGTGGCACTCTTAGTAAAGTATCAGGCGGGGCAATCTTCCAGAAAAATCCACCTCGCGGTGTGAATTTGCGGGTGAATTATTCGGCAGCCTGTAGAAAAACTGCACGGTGAGTTTCGGGGATGGGGACTGCGCGGCGCGTGTCCAGGTTCATCGCCGCGTGCACCTGTGTCGAGCGCGCACACAGCGTGCGGTCGCCCGCGCGCTTGACCTCGTACACAAACATCACGGAGCTGCGCCCGACGCGCGAGACGGAGACTTCGACCTCAGCCTCGTCGCCGTAGACGAGCGGCGCGAAGAACTCGGCCTGCACGTTGACGGTCGGAAAGCCCAGTCGCTCTTCCCTCATCAATCGGTCGTAAGTGATACCGCAGCGCGCCGCGAAAAACTCCTCCATCGCGACGTGGCAGTAATGGAAGATGACCGGGTAATAAACCAGCCCCGCCGGGTCGCAGTCCCCGAAGCGGACGCGGATGCGCGTTGCGAAGAACATGATAAAAAAGTGAATGTAAGTCGATGAGTCGATGAAGTCGAATAAGTAAAAACCGTTCTTCCATTTTCGATATCACTTATCACTTATCACTTATCACTGGCTCTATCTTTTCCATTTCAGTTGGAACTCAAGCTCTTCCTCGGAGCCCTCGCGTTCGTGTTCGATGTTGACGAGGGCGTTGGCGGGGACGTTGATGCGCTCGCCGGCGACTTGAATCGTAAACCGCTCGCCGTTCTCCAGAGCGTCCGCCAGGCGGCGGAGTTTTTCGATGAATTTCCCAATCGGGTATGCCTTCTCCAGGTCGCGGTCTTTCTTACGCTTTGCCACGTTACTTTCCTTTCAACTGTTTTCGATCAATCTTGCCGCGGTCGTTCTTCGGCAGCGACGAGACGAACTCGACCCACCGCGGGTACTTGTAGAGCGCGAGCCTCGATTTGACGAACTCCTTGATGTTTTGTGCCAGTTCCTCCGTGGGCGCGTGGCCGTCGCGCGCGACGACGAAAGCCTTTGGCTTGACGAGGCCGGAGCCGTCGTCGTGGCCCACGACGGCCGCCTCCACGACCGCCTCGTGTTGCAGCAGACAGTTCTCTATCTCTGCGGGAGCGACGAAGACGCCCGAGACTTTCAGCATGTCGTCCGTGCGGCCGTGATACCAGTAATAACCCTCGGCGTCCACGTGGAACTGGTCGCCCGTCGTACACCAATCGCCCGCGAAAGTCTCCTTCGATTTCTCGTGCGCGTTCCAGTAACACAACGCCGCCGAGTCGCCCTTGATACGCAAAGTCCCCATCTCGCCCACGGGGACTTCCTGCCCCGCTGCGTCAACGATGCGCGCCTCGTAACCTTCGACGACGCGGCCCAGGCTGCCGGGTTTCACGTCGTCGGGGCGGTTCGTGATGTAGATGTGGAACATCTCGGCGGAGCCTATGCCGTCGCAGATTTCTACATTGAAAGCGTCCGCCCAGCGCGTGTAGAGTTCGACGGGCAACGCCTCGCCCGCCGAATAGCAGAAGCGCAGGGAGGACAAATCCCTCTGCGCCGCCCCTTCGGCATTGAGCATCGCGTTGATCATCGTCGGCACGGTCGTCAAAATCGTCGGGCGGTAGCGCTCTATCACCTCGAACAACTTCTCGGGAGTCGAGCGCTCGCTGAAGAGCGCGGTCGCGCCGCCCACCGCGAAGGGGAAGAGCAGGTTCGTCCCCGTCGCGTAGCCGAAGAACAGTTTTGGCACAGAGACCGTGAGGTCGTTTTCGTTGACGCCCATCGTGCGCCTGGCGAAGACCTCTGTGTTGTAAGGCAGGTCGTGTTGAAGGTGCACGGCCCCTTTGGGATGGCCCGTCGAGCCGGACGTGAAGAGCCAGATTGCCACGTCGTCGCGGTGCGTGTCCGCGGGCGCGCACTCGTCCGCTTGAGCATTGACCGTTTCCTCGAACGAAAGAAAGCGCCCGCGTTCCGCGCCCACGACGAGCGTGTTGCGCAGGTAACGCGCGTCGGCCGCCGCCTCCTCGAAATTCTTCAGCAACGATTCGTGTACGACCGCGCACCGCGCCCGCGTGTAGTCCAGGTAATACCTGTAATCCTCCGCGGGCAGCAGCGGGTTGACCATCGTAATCACCGCGCCCACGCGGCTCGCCCCGAACCAGGTCCACACGAACTCCGGGCAGTCCGGCAGCACAATCAGCACGCGGTCTTCAATCTCCACGCCCAACTCGCGCAAAGCGTTCCCCACGCGATTCGACATCCTCACGGCCTCGCCGTAGGTGAAAGTTTCATCCTGGTAATAAAGGCAGGTCTTGTTCTCGCGCCCTTCCTCGACGTTGTGGTAGAGGAAGTAGTCGGCCATGTTGAAGCGTTCGGGGAAATTCATAAGACAGTGACGTTGTGACGAGTGACGAGTGACGAGCCGGGGCGAGATTCTATCTCGTCACTCGTCACTTGTCACTCTTGACTGAAGTGAAGGGGCAGCCCGCTTCGCCGTGCTTCGTGTCCAGATATGTCCGCGCCTCCCAGAGTTCGGGGAAGAATTTTTTGTCGAGCGTGGTGCGGAGGTAGCCTATGCCTTCGGAGCCGCCCGTGCCGCGTTTGGCCCCGACCATGCGCTCGACCATCTTGACGTGGTGTGAGCGCCAGAGCGAGAAATATTCGTCGTGCTCGATGAGAGCTTCTATCAGTTGAAACTCTTCGAAGCGGTCCTCGAAGTGCGTGAGGATTTCGAGGACGGCGCGCGTGCGCTTGCCGTAATTGCTGGCGGCGCTCCTCTTCGGACGCGGTCGCGTCGTCGTCGGGCGCGTCGAAGCCGCGGCGGCGCAAGTAGGCATAGAGCGCGTCGGCCAGCGTCGGTGACGAGAGACGTGTCTGAAGGCGCGGGGCGGCGAACTCGTCCTCCCGGAAGCTGTCGAGGATGGTCGGGTCTTTGAGGCCCGAGGAGAATTCTATCTCGCGGAACTGCATGCTCTGAAAACCCGACGCCGGGTTCAACTCGTCGCGGAAGGACAGGAAACTTATCGGCGTCATCGTCTCAAGAATGTGTATCTGTTGGACGAGCACTTTCTCTATCTCGATGACGCGGCGGAGCGAGCGCGAGGCGGCGGCCGCGCGGTCCTCGCTCATCTGCGCCACGCCCGCGTCAATCTCGTGAAGAATCTGCTTGAACCACAACTCATACGTCTGGTGAATCGTGATGAAAAGCAGCTCGTCGTGATGCGCAGGCTCCGACAGGCAGTCCTGCAAGCAGATCAGGTCCGCGACCCGCAGGTATTTGTTGTAAGACAGGGGGGCGTTCGTGCCGTAATCTTTTGACATAATAAATGCAGAATACAGGAGTCAGAAGTCAGGAGTCAGAAGGGGATAAGGTGGAGAACTGCTTTTACAGATTTTCTTTTCTCCTGACTCCTGACTTCTGACTTCTGTCTCCTGCTTTTCAAAATGCTGCGCCTGCCGCTTCGTGTTCGGCATAGGCGCGGGTGTCGCGGATCTGTTTCATCTCGCGGATGATGAGTTCAATCTCTTCGTCTTTGGTGTAGAAGTGCGGGGAGATGCGCACGCCCGCGCCGGGGCGGTAGTCAACTATGAATTCGCGGCGGATTAATTCTTTGGTGACGGCGGCCGCGTGCTCGGCCGCGATTGTGACGGTCCCGCCGCGACGCGCGGGGTCGTGCGGGCTGGTCACGCGAAAGCCGGCCTCCTCGGCCAACTCTATCAGCCGCGTCGTCTGCCGCACGCTCTTCTCACGAATCGCCGCGACGCCCACTTCGTTGACGATGCGGTAGCCGCTCTCGGCGGCGTAGAGCGCGGGGATGGCGGGCGAGCCGTGTAGGAAGCGCGCGATGCTCGGCGCGTAGCGCATAGAGCTTTCAAACGAGAACGGCGCTTCGTGTGCCATCCAGCCGGTCGTGCGCGGCTCAAGCTCGCTCTGCAAATCGGGCCGGACGTAAAGGTAGCCCGCACCCGGCCCGCCGCAGAGCCACTTGACGGAGCCGCCGCACGCGAAGTCCACATTCAGGTCTTTGACGCTGAACGGAACTGTGCCAGCCGACTGATAGGTGTCGAGCACGACGCGCGCGCCGACTTCGTGCGCGCGCTCGGTGATGGCGCGGGCGTCTTGCAGGAAGGCGCTCTTGAAGAGGACGTGCGAGATGGGGACGAGCAGTGTCTCTTCGTCTATGGCCGCGAGCATGCGTTCGAGCGGGACGGTGATGCCGTCGTCGGACTTGACCGTCTCGATGCGTAAGCGTCCATTGCGTGCGTGCGCCTCGTAGACGTACATGACGGAGGGGAAGTTGAGTTCCGAATAGACTATCTTGTTCCGAGGGGGCGCGGGGTCGAAGCAAGAGAGGATGAGCGACTGGCAGATGGAGACGTTCTGGTGCATGACGACCGAGCCGGACGGAGCACCGATGATGCGCCCGACCTCGTCGCCTAACCGGACGGGCATCTCCCACCACCCTTCGGCCCAGGCGCGCACGCCGCGCGTCGCCCAGGCTTCGGCGTAATCCTGAAGCCGCTCGTAAGTCCCGCGCGGCATCGCGCCCAGACTGTGCGAGATGAGATAGACGCACTTCTCCAGGATCGGAAACTCCGACCGCCACTTTAACAGTTCATCCGCCAACGCGTGTTAATCCTCCCGTATGAAATTAATTTACTAGATTGACATGGAGAACGTCCATTGATGGCGGATTGAAAAGAATGACTCAACCCTTTGCGTCTTACGTCTTGTCTTTGCGCCTTTGCGTGAAACAGCCGTTCTCGCTGGAGGCGCAAAGTTAAGACGTAAGGCGCAAAGGGTTGAGTCCTGTCTTTCAGTCCGTAATCTTCTCAGGCGTCGCAGGGCGCGCTCTCCGTCTCTTCGTACCAGCAGTTCGTGCACCACCGATGCGTGGTTTCCCGCTCGCCGGGTGAGTAGTCCACGGAGCCAGAGAGGCTGCGCACGACTATGCGCTCCTCCTCGCTCAACTCGTCCCAGCCGCGCAACTCGCCCTCGCCGCAGCGCGGGCACTTTGTGCCAAATCTCTCGCTCATCGTCGTTATTCCTCGGAACTTTTCTTAGCGCCTTTGCGTCTTTGCGTGAGGAAACCATAAATCTTTCACGCAAAGACGCAAAGGCGCTGAGAAAAACTTGTATAGCTTTTACAATCTGATTTGAAGCGCGGTAATATCGCCGCTGTCTTTGCCCAAAAACTCGCCGGAAATAGAAAGCTAAAAGTTAGCATGATCTCGACAAGCCGCTCGCTTCGTGCTCTCGCGCTCCTCTGCACCCTCTTCGTCGCCGCCGCCTACCCGCAGCGCGACGACTCGCGCTTCGACTTCTACGCGCGCGGCCCCTACCGCGACGCCGTTCCGCGCCCGCAGAGCATCCTCCGCTACGACGTGGGCGAGTTCCACACCAACTACGCGATGATGGAGCGCGTGCTTGAGAAGATAGCACAGGCCGCGCCCGACCGCGTCCGCGTGATGGACATGGGGGAGACGAACGAGCACCGCATGATGCACCTCGTCGCCGTCAGCGCACCCGAGAACATACAGCGCCTCTCCGAAATCAAAGCCGACATCGCGCGCCTCGCGGACCCGCGCCGGACCTCAGCCGAAGAGGCGCGCCGCATCACGTCCTCCTCGCCCATGATCGTCTGGCTCGCCTACACGATTCACGGCAACGAGTCCGCCTCGTTCGAGGCGATGATGCAGGTGCTGTATCAACTGGCCGCGTCGAACGAGCCCGCAGACGCTCGACATCCTGCGCAACTGCGTCGTCCTCATCAACGTCTGCGAGAACCCGGACGGGCATGAGCGCTTCGTCACCTGGTACAACTCCAACGCCGTCGGCGACCCAGACCCCCTGGCGGCCGAGCACCGCGAGCCCTGGTCCGTCTACGGCCGCTACAACCGTTACCGCTTCGACCTCAACCGCGACAACGCCGTCTCCTCTCAAGTCGAGACGCACACACATGCAGCGCGCCTACCTCGAATGGAATGCCGCAGGTCGTGGTGGATCATCACGGCCAGACGGCGCAGTATTTCTTCCCGCCCGCGGCGCTGCCCGTCAACCCCAATCTGCCGCCGGAGCAGACGGCTCGCTGGATGTCTGAGTTCGGGCGGGCCAACGCCGCGCAGTTCGACGCGCGCAACTGGGACTACTACGTGCGCGACGTCTTCGACCTCTTCGGCCCGTTCTACTGGGACTCTTGGCCCGCGTTGCAGGGCGCGACCGGGATGACTTACGAGACGGACGGCGGCGGCTTCAAAGGACTCCGCTGGAAGCGCGACGACGACACCATCGTCACCCTGCGCTCGGCCATCAGTAAGCACTTCGTCGCCTCCATGACGACGCTCGACACGGCCGCGCGCAACCGCGAGGCGCGCCTGAAAGATTATTACGACTTCAGGCGGAGCGGCATCGAAGAGGGGCGCACGGAGCGCATGAAGCGCATCGTGCTCATGCCGGGCCGGGACGCCGGTAACGCGCGTGCGCTCGTGGAGATTCTACTGCGCGCGGGCATAGAGGTCGGCGTCGCGCGCGAGCAGTTCGGCTCGACGAGCGCGCACAGCTACACGGGGCGCGAGACGAGCGCGGCGCGCAGTTTCCCCGCGGGCTCCTACGTAGTGGATTTGGCACAGCCGCAGAAGCGCCTGGCAAAGGCGCTGATTGAGCCGGACACGGCGCAGGACCCCGCGTTCCTGCGCGAACAACTCGCGCGGTTCGCGCGCAACGAGCGGCGCGGGGCGGGCGCGCTCAAAGAGAATTACGCCTTCTACGACATCACAGCCTGGTCGCTCCCCCTGGCCTTCGGCGTCGAGACCTACTGGACCGAAGACGCGGGCGCGGTTCGAACGGACCCCGCGAGCCTGGCGGGCTCTGAGGTCCCGCGGGCGGCGTGCAGGGCGGGCGCGCGCAGATAGCTTATATCATCCCTTATGACACCAACGCCGCGCCCGCGCTCGCCTATCGCCTGCAACGCGAGGGCTATCGCATCGCGGTCGCGATGCGCAAGTTGACGGCGGGCGGGCGCGAGTGGCCGCGCGGCACAATCGTCGTCCGCGTCTCGCGCAACCCCGACGGCCTGCACGACGCCGTGGCGCGGCTCTCAAGGGAGACGGGCGCGCCGGTTTGGAGCGTCAACTCGGGATTCTACGAGACGGGCGACGTGGGCGTCGGCTCGGAAGACATCGCCGCCCTGAAGCCGCCGCGCATCATCATGGTGGCCGACGAGGGCGTGGACCAGTCCAGCTACGGCGCGCTCTGGTGGCTCTTCGACAAGGCGGGTGTAGAGTTCACGCCGATGACCATCGCGAACGTCAAGCGCGCAGGGCTTGCGAGCTACAACGTCATAGTCATCCCGGACGGCTCGCCCGACCGCTACTTCGCTTCCTTCGGCAAGAATGGAATCGAGACTTTGCGCAACTGGGTACAGAGCGGCGGGACTTTAATCTGCGTCAAGGGCGCGGCCGTCTTCGCCGCGCTCAAGGACGTGAATCTCACTTCGTCGCGGCTGGTCGGCTCCGAAGAAGACGAGGAGAAGCAGGAGAAGGCGGAGGAGATTAAGGCCGAGCCGACGCCTACGCCGCAGGCGGAAACTGGCACAGGAGGACATCAGGCGGGGACCCGCCGGAGGCGTCAGGGCGAGGGGCAGACCGCGACGGAGCAACAGCGCGAGGCGTCGGACCAGACGGAGAGACTGGAAGGCGCGCCGCCGGAGTTGCCGCTCATCGCCTCGCCCTCGGCGCGTCCCGGCGTCGTCCCCGAAGCCGTGCCCGGCGCGATCATGCGCGCCAGCATTGACCGCACGACCTACCTGACTTACGGCTACGAGGACGCGACGCTCCCTGTGCTCGTCAATTCCGGCTACTTCTTCCGTCCGTCGAAGGAGGGGACGAACGCGGTCATCTTCTCGCCGGACGAGAAAGAGGAGCTGCGCCTCTCGGGCTTCATCTGGCCGAACAACACGGAGCGACTGCTGCGCGGCACGGCCTACGTCATAGAGGAGCACGCGGGGCGCGGCCACGTCATCCTCTTCGCCGAAGACCCCAGCTTCCGCGGCATCTGGCGCACCACCGTCCGCCTCTTCTTCAACGCCATTCTCTTTCCGTCGGCAATGTGAAAAGGCAGGACGGAGTCAGATCAGTCAGGAGGAAAATCAGGCAGAATCCAGAAGTCAGAATCAGGCTGAAACCAGCTTCTTTCTTTTCTTCTGACTCCTGGACTTCTGTATTCTGATTCTGTCTTGAGTTATGTTTCGCGTCCGTGCAGAGTTTCGCGAGGATTTGGAGATCGGGGCGAGTGTGGGGCGCGTGCGCGCCCTCTTCGCGGACCCGCAGAGCTTCGCGCGGCTGATGCCGGGCGTGGAGAGCGTAGAGCAGGGAGGCGCAGGAGGTGTGGCTGCCTGGACTGTGCGGGCAGACATCCCGCTCGTCGGCGCGGCGCGCGGCAAGTTCGAGTTGGAGCGGAGAGACGAGAGCGAGTCGCGCGTCGAGTGGGGGCCGGCCGCGACCGAAGAGAAGAACCTGCTGCGCTACGCCATCGCCTTCGATGAACTCGGGCCTTCGCGCACCCTCGCGCGCGTCGCGCTGCGCGTCGAGCTGAGACGCGCGCACGCCAGAGAATTACACCTCGCGGCCGCCCTACTAGGCGAGGGCCGCCTCAGCGCGGGCGTCGAGGCGCGCCTCCGCCAGATGATGAAGACTTTTCTCGCGCGTGCACGCGCCGAGCTGGAAGGCAAGAGCGGCGGAGAGTGAGGTCAAAAGCAACAGGGGCTTGCACCCGCTGCTTTATCTACCTCACTCTGCCGACACTACTTCGACGGCTGCCAGATGAAGTTCCCGGTCTTGTCTATGTAGCCGTGTTTGCCTTTGATGTAAATCTTCGCCACGCCGCCGGAGAAGGGGAGGGCGGTCTCGAATTCCGGGGCGATGACAACTTTGCCAGTCCTGTCTATAAAGCCGTACTTGCGCTTTTCCGAGATGAGCGCCAGGCCCTCGGAAAAGCCTGCGGTCCATTCGAACTGCGGGGCGATGACGACCTTGCCCGTCTTATCCACGAAGCCGTACTTGCCTTCCATGATGATCGGGGCCAGCCCTTCGTTGAAGGTCCCTGTGAAGTCGAACTGCGGCTGGATGACGACCTTCCCCTTCTTGTCTATGAAGCCGTATTTTTGGCCCAGCTTGACGTTCGCCAGTCCCTCGGAGAAGTGGTAGGCGTTCTGGTACTGGGCCGGGATGACGATTTTCCCGCGGCGGTCTATGAAGCCGTGCTTGTTGTTGACGATGACGAGCGCCAGCCCGTCGTGGAAGGGGTAGGCTTTCTCGAACTGCGGCTTGATGACGAGCCTCCCGGTCTTGTCCACGAAGCCGTACTTGCGCTCGATCATGACGACGGCCAGCCCGTCCAGGAAATTCTCGACCGCGTCGAACTGCGGCGCGATGACGAGCTTGCCCTTCTTGTCTATGAAGCCGCGGCGCGGGTTCTGCCCGCCGGTCTGGACAGGCGCGAGCCCCTCGGAAAAGCGCCCGGCGAAGTCAACCTGCTGTAGGTCAATCACGAGGTTCCCCGTCTGGTCTATGACGCCGCGCCGGCCGCCCGTGCGCACGTAGGCCATCCCGTCCGCGAAGTCCCACGCGTCGTCGAACTGCGGTGTGATGACCACCTGGCCCGAGTTGTTGATGTAGCCCCACTTCCCATCCTGGCGGACCGGGAAGAGGCGTGGCTCATCTTTCTTTTGCCCGTGTGCGCTGATCGCGTGGGTGAGGATAAAGCAGATCAGGAGTGTGCCAATTCTCCATCTCATCTCTGGACATCCTTCCGGTGTCGGGCCTGAAGGCGCAAAGGTCACTTGTTACGTCATTTCTCCCGGCGGCCGTAGCTAATCATGTTGGCGAGCACGCGGTACGCGCCGGGGACGCCCGCGCGAAGTTGCCTGTACCAGACCATGCTCGTGTAGACGTAGCGCCCGCGACCGTAGTCGGCCGCGAGCAGCCCGCCGCGCAAGAGCGCTTCGCCCCGGTCGCTCATGGCGAGCGGCGCGCTGTAGTGCGCGTCCCACTTCTCCGGGTAGTAGAGCCCGCGCTCCTGAATCCACCCGCTGAAATCTTCCGGCGTGATCTTGTTCGGGTAGTTCAGAAGCTGATGCTGCGGCTCGGTGAACTGAATGGGCGCGGTCTCGTCCGTGACGCGCGAGTTGCCGAGCGTGAGCGGGTAGGGCGCGAGTTGCGGGCGCTTCTTCTCCGCGTCCGGGTTCCACTCGTTCGTGCGGTGATAAAAGACTATCAGCGTGCCGCCCTCGCGGACGTAGTCGAGCAGACGTTGATTAGCGGCGACCAACTCCGGGTGAGCCTGATAGCCGCGGTTGTCAACGATGATCGCGTGGTACTTTGAAAGGTCGCCCGCGCTCACGTCCTCGACCTTCAATTCTTTGGCCTCGACGCCGAGCGCGGAGAGCGAGTCTCTGAGCGTGTCGTCGAAACTGCGCACGTAGCCGACGCGAAGGCCGGGCGCGACGCTCGCGTCCGCCCACACGACGCGAACCTTGCTCTGAACGACGGCTCTTGAACTGTCATCTTCGACGACGTGGAACGTGACGACGTTGGGGATGGCGTGAGCGCCGCCCCTGACGGAATCTACTATTAAGGTGAAGTCGCCTTCGCGGCGCACCTCCACCGCTCGCTCTTCTTTGGCCGCGAGCGTGACGGGCATTCCCCCCGGCGCAGTGGCTTTAGAAACAGGCCCCCCGATGACGACTCGTCCCTTGAACGGCTCGCCCCGGTGGTTAATTAAACGGAGCGAAAACTTGATACCGGGCACGGGGCCTATGCCCAGGGAGAGAACGCCCGGAGAAGGAAAGCCGTGGGCCGCTCGCGTCAGGACCAGAGGCGAGGGCGAGACGCTCGCGATTTCGACCGCGGGCGCGACATCCATGCGCGTCGCGGCTTCGACCTGAAAGGTCGCGCCGTCAAGCTCGACGCTTGCGGTGGCGGCGAGTTCCTGGCCGAAGAGTTTGCCGTCGTAAAGGTGCTCGGCCGCGGGGACGCTGATCGCTGCCGTGGGCGGAGTGAGGTTTAGCAGCTCGACGGTCAGGCTTCCGCCGCGCGCGACTGTCAGCGGAAAACTCAACTTCCTCGTAGGGGTCAGGCCGCGAAAATTGATGGCGCGGACGCGCGCGTCCGACTCGCCTTCATTAGAGATTGTGAGCGAGACGCGGTTCACGGATGCCGGGATAAGCACATCGTTGTGCGGCGTGAGCGTCGCCTTGATTCCGCTCGCCAGGACGAGGGCATGGTTCAGCCGCTCGTTCGTTAAGACGAAGCGGTGCGGGTCGGAGAGCGAATAAGACGCGGAAGGGCTGTGCCGGCGCAGGGAGATGAGTGATTGAAGGACGCCCAAGCGGTCGTACTTGTTGGCGACGTATAAAGGCAGAAGAGCCTGTGCGGCTAAAGGCACGACCCTCTCGGCGACCTCTTTGCGCAACAAGATGCCGTCGAGAAAGGTCTGCGCGTTCGCGGGCAGGGGCGGTGCGTTCTTCGCGGAGCGCACGAGGCGGTAGCGAATCGCGCTGGCCCAGTTCGCGGGCAGGGTCTTCGGCCAGGGGCCTTGCGTGGCGTGGCGTTGGAGGGCCGCGAGCGCCTGCTCCGCGTAAGTCGTGCCGCGCACCTCGTCGCGCTCGTTGCGGTTGACGGAGATGATTGCCGCATCGTCGCCCGTGGGCGTGTCACTTGTTCCGCCGGGAGCGCCCGCGCGCACGAAGAGGCGTTGCACCTGCCAGACGCTCGCACCATTGCGCTTGAGTTGTTCGGGGAAGCGGCGCGGGTTGGCGGCCGCGTCGAAGGCTTCGAGGACGAGCCGGCCCGTGGCCTGGTGGTGGCCGTGGCCGCTCGTTGTGTCGTGGTTGGTGATGATAACGTCGGGGCGCAGTTGGCGGATTTGGAGGACGAGACGGCGCAGCGCTTCGTCGTGCCCCCAGACGCGGAAGGCTTCCTCGGCGGACTTGGAGAAGCCGAAATCTTTCAGGCCCAGAAAGTGCGGCTCGGAGCCTTGAATCGCGGACGCCTCAACGGTCTCGCGCGCGCGAATCGCGCCCAGCTCTTCGTAAAGCTCCGGCCCGACGGCGTTCTGCCCGCCCTCGCCGTAAGTCGAAAAGACCGTGACGGTGTGAACGCCGTACTTGCGCCTGAGCACGGTCAGGGTCGCCCCATCCTCGTCATCCGGGTGCGCCGCCACGCACATCACCGTCCAGGGGCTCTGTAAATCCAACAACGCCTGGTAAAGCTCTGCCCTATCATTTTCGGCCGCACGCAGGGCCGCTCGCCCTTCGCCCGCGGGCGCGACGAGAGCCGACAGCACGAAGACGACAATCACCAGCCAGCCGCGCCACTCTCGCCGCGCCGTCGGCCTATTCTGACTTCTGACTCCTGACTTCTGACTCCTGCTTTTCATTCAAACTCCACGCACAAATCGAAAAGTTTGCTCGGCAGTCGCACGTCAACCCGCTTGTCCGAAACGTCCACGCTGACGACGCGGTTGCAGACGAGGACGAAGAGGCGCTTGCAGCCTTCCAGCTCCTCGCCCTTGTTGAAAGTGATGTGAAACGAGGAGGGGCGAAGCTTGTAGCTGCCGCTCATGCGCGCAGGCACGCGCATGGCGAGCCCTTCGCGGCCCAATTCAAACGTCGCCTCCGGCCCCTTGCCCAGCCGGAACTGGCCGCCGTGCGCGACCGTCTGCTCGAAATGTATGTCGCCCCGCGCCGAGACCTTCTTCAACTCCTCCGCGGACGCGCCGGGCGCGAAGACGCGCACGAAGTCCACCATCGGAATAGAGAAGCGGCCCGCGGCGTGCCCCTCGTGCATGCGCGCGATGAGTTCGAGTGCGACCTCACGCATCTCCGGCCACTTGAGACAACTGAAGAGAGACATAAGTTTTCCGCGCCTCGGACGGACGTTCTTGTTTGACCCGTGCCGCTCATCATACATTCTCGGGCGCGAATCGTGCTATATTCCCGTGCCTTGAATATATCATCCTACCCGACCCGAGGAGACACCTAATGAACCGCGCAAGAAAAATCTATCTGCTGACCGCCGTCTTCATCCTGGCCGCTTTCGCGGCCTCGTGCCAGGGCGAGTTGAAGAAGGCCAACCAGAACGTCGAAGAAGGCAACGCCGCCGTCTCGGAGGCCGAAAAACTGGCCGGCCAGGCGGACGCCAAGATCAACCAGTTCGAGTCCTCGCTGGCGACCTTCCCCGAAGGCCGCGACCAATTAAAGGGGCCTTCAGATGAGGCCATCGGCCTACTGGACAAGGCCGCCGCCAAGCTGCACGAAGCCGAGAAGAAGTTCGGGGACGCGAGCAAGCTGGACGTGGAAGCGGCCTACAAAGAATATCTCTCCGTCAAATCGCAGGAGTACGGCAAGCACGCCGAGCACCTGGAAGTCCTGAAGGACATCCCCAAAGCCTTCACAGACCCGGCGGTCAAGGACGGCGACGCGCTCAGGGCGAGGTTCATCACGATCAAGGAGCGCGTCGAGAAACTGGAAAAAGAGTGGACCGATTTGGCCGCCCGCGCCGACAAGATTTACCAGGCGAACAAAGACAAGTTCAAATCCTAACCACGGAGTTTCAAAACTCAACCTGCTCACTGACTCAACCCTTTGCGCCTTACGTCTTAACTTTGCGCCTTTGCGAGAACGGCTGTTTCACGCAAAGGCGCAAAGTAGAAAACCAAAGGCGCAAAGGGTTGAGCTTTATTTTTGCAGCTTCGTTTAACCCGCGTCCCTTTTTCTTTCCAGCCGCGAGGCGGCGAGCATGGCGAGTGAGACCATGAGGATGAGGATGACGCCGTAGGCGGCGGCCGTGCCAAGATTGAAGTCGCGCATCTCGGCCGCGATGCGGATCGAGATGGGCTGATTCGACGGGACGAAGACCAGGACGCTCGCGACGTATTCGCCGAGCGCGATGACGAAAGCCAGGAGCGTGCCCGCGATCGCGCCCGGCCACACGAGCGGCAAACGCACACGCCAGAAACGCGCCCACGCGCCCGCACCCAAACTGCCCGCCGCCTCTTCGAGACTCGCGTCCATCTGCTCCACGCTCGCCTGCACGGCCCGGACCACAAGCGGCATGAACCGCAGGAAGTAGATGACCGGCAGAATCCAGAACGTGCCGACGAGGATGAACGAGCCCGTCAGCGGGTTCTCGCGCCCGTAAGCCTCCGCGATTGAGATCGCCACCACCGTCCCCGGCAAAGCCCACGGGATGAGCACGAGCAGGCTCACGAGCCGCCGGAGCCTTCTTCTCATCTTCGTCACCACCGCCGTCACGCAGAAACTCCAAACGAGCGCAAACAGCGCCGCGATGCCCGCCATCAACAGGCTGTTGACAATCACGGACGCCGAGTCCGCGTCGGTCAGCACGCGCGTGTAATTGTCGAGCGTGTAAGCAGGCGGTAAAGTCTCAGTCCGCCACGTGCCCTCGCGCGCGAAACTGACCAGGACGAGCGTCGCCACGGGCAGCGCGAGGATGATTGTAAAAATAACGCCGCAGAGAGTCGCGGCGACGCGCGCCCTCCCACTTCTGACGGGCGTGCGTGCGCGCGTCGCGCCTTTCATCGCGGCGGCGGCGAAGCGGCGCGTCCCCTCGTAGCGCTGGAAGACGACGAGCGCGAGGAGCGAGATGGCCGCGAGAATCACCGTCAGCGTGAGCGCCGTCGCCGAATCGCCGCGCAGCCGCGCGTTGAAGATTTCGAGCGTCAGCACGCGCACGTCGCCGCCGAAAAAGAGCGGCGCGCTGAAACTCGCCATCGAAGTCATGAAGGTCAGGAGCGCGGCGGCGATTAACGACGGCGCGAGTTGCGGCAGCGTCACGCGCAGGAGTACGCGCAAGGGGCGCGCGCCCAGGCCGCGCGCGGCTTCGGCCAATCCGGCGTCAATCCGCCGCAGGCCCGCTCCCGTCAGGACGTAAAAGAACGGGTACATCGTATAGGTGTGAAAGAGCAAGAGCGCGCCCCACCCGCGCAGCGACCAGGGCGCGGCCTTCAGGCCGAAGAGCCACTGAACGAAGCGCGCCAGGATGCCGGACTCGCCGCAGAGGAAGATGAGGGCGATTGTGCCTACGAGCGGCGGAAGCACCAGCGGCAGCGCCGCGAGCGCCGCGAACAGGCCGCGCGCCGGGAACGCGTAACGCTCGAACAGAAACGCCAGCCCCACCCCGACCAGCGCGCACAGCACGACGGTCAAAAGCGACAGCACAACGCTCGACCACGCGGCCTCCAGCACCGCCCGCTGCGACAACAACTCTCGATAGCTCTCGACGGACCAATTCCCACCCACCTGAAGCGAATCTGTAACCACACGCAGATTCGGGTAGATGACGCCGTAGAGCAGGACGACGAAGACGGCGAGCGTAAGAATAATGGACGGGATGCGGCGACGCGGGGACGCGGAGACGCGGCGAAAAAGACTCGGCTGCTTTTTATCGTCGCGTCCCCGCGTCTCCGCGTCCCCGCGTCCCTGTGTCGCCGTCATTCACTTGTCCCTAGAACGTTGATTTTGTCGGAAGGGAGACGCACCGCGCAGGGCTCGTCGGGGGCGAGGCCGTCGGGGCCGAGCAGTAGGGCTTCGAGGATGAGGCCGCCGGCGTCCAGGCGTACGCTCGTGGTCGCGCCCGCGAAATTGATCTCGCGGACCACGGCCCGCAGGACATTCTCTCCGGCGGGCGCTTGTTGGCCCCGCGTGATGACGAGATGCTCCGGGCGTATGCTGAGCGTGCTGTTCTTGTTGATGGGGCCTAGCTGCCCGCGCTCGGCGGGGACGACGAGCGTGTGCCCGCCCTCAATCGTGTGGAAGCGCGCGAGCGGCTCGTCGCTCGAACTCAAGCGCCGGGCCGGAATCAGATTGTTGCGGCCGAGAAAACGCGCGACCGTGATAAGCGCCGGGCGCTCGTATAGCTCGCGCGGCGTGCCCACTTGCAGGATGCGGCCGTCCGACATCACGCCTATGCGGTCGCAGAGCGCGAATGCCTCTTCCTGGTCGTGTGTGACGTAGACGGCCGTCAGGCCCAGCTTCGAGACCAGCTCGCGCAGCTCGCCGCGTGTTTCTTCTCTCAACGCGACATCCAGGTTCGAGAGCGGCTCGTCGAAGAGGAGCAGCGCGGGCTCTATGCTGATGGCGCGCGCAATCGCCACGCGCTGCTGCTGCCCGCCGGAAAGCTCCGTCACGGCGCGGCGCTCGAATCCCGGAAGCTGAACCAGCGCGAGCGCGCGCCCGACGCGCTCGGCCGTCTCCGCCCTGGGGCGCTTGCGTGCGCGCAGGCCGAAAGCGACGTTCTCGAAAACGTTGAGGTGAGGGAAGAGCGCGTAATTCTGAAAGACCATCCCGAAGCCGCGCCGCTCGGGCGAAAGGTTCGTGATGTCGCGCCCGTCGAACTCGATTGTGCCGGTGTCCGGCGTCTCAAGTCCGGCGATGATGCGTAAGGTCGTCGTCTTGCCGCACCCGGAAGGGCCGAGCAGTCCGAAGATTTCTCGCCTCTCGACCGCGAGCGACAAGCCCGCGACCGCCGCCGCTTGGGCCGCGCCCGCGCCGTAACGCTTCGAGATGTTCTGCAAAGAGAGAAACGGCAACTGCTGTGCTCCAACGAGAAAATCTGCGTGACGGACAAGATCAGTCCGAGTGCGACGGCCAACGAAGAGGCGCGGCGCGCGGCCGACGCTTCCGCCGACAAGCCCTGTCTCGAAGGGCCGGAGTAGTCTCCGCCGAGTCGCTTAAAACCTGGGACAGGGTTTGTCAGGGTCACCGCTTTCGTCGCCGTAGTTTGTAACCCCGTCAACGCAGATGACCGTGCGGCGCACGTTCGGGAACTGCTTCATCGTCCGCTCGACCGCGTCCCCGAACATGGCGGGGGTGAGGTCGCCGAGCCAGCTAATGCCCTTGCGGTGCGCGAAGCTTGCGTAAGCCGTGCCGCCTTTGACCGCGACTTTGACGATGTAAATCCCGTTCACGTCGAGCGCGCCAAGACCCTGCCCCTGCTCCTGCGCGGTCGGCCCCTTGAGCAGCGCCTCGATGGTGGGGCGCAGGGGGGCGCCCGCCGGAACTCTGCGCGCCACGGGCTGAAGGTTCCAGGGGTTCTTGTCCGGGTCGGCCGAGTCCCCCTCCTTCAGGAAATAGACCTGCACCTCCATCGTCCGCGCGAAGACTTCGCCCCCTGCGCGCTGGCGCCCAAACAGAGACCGCCCAACATCAGCGCGGCGGTAAGCATGACAAGCACTCGCTTGATTTTCATCTAAGAACTTCTCCATCAATCTATGTCAGTACCGCCTGCGGTAGCGGGCGGGTGTTCAATGTTGCAGACCCGCCCGCTACCGCAGGCGGTACTGACCTTTCTAGTTCTTGTTGCGGCCGCGAATCTCCGTGTCCCAGTAGCGCAGCCAGTTGTTGGCTTCCTTGCGCAGCAGTTCCCAATCAACGTGCATGCGCGTGAACGGCTCGTTCATCCAGGCCGGGAGTTGCGAGCGGTCGAGGTCCGTGCGCGCGGGGATGCGGTAGTACTCGCGCGCGGCGTGCGCCAGGCTCTCGGGCGTGGTGACGAACTCGTAAAAGCGTCGCGCCTCCTCCTCGTGCGGCGCGCCGCGCACGATTGCTATCCCGTCCGTGACGACCGGCGTGCCGCTACGCGGGATGACGTAGCCGAGGTTGAAATTTTTCTTCTCGCGGTAGAGCATCACGTCAGGCATGTCCCAGAGGCTGACCGTGCCCTCGCCGCGCGCGAGCTTCTGCATCAGGAGCGTGGGGTTGGCCGTGTACTCGTGCACGTTCGCGTCCAGGCGGCGCAGCCAGTCGTAGCCGCCCGCGGGCGAATTGGTCTCGCCGTAGAAGCGCAGGATCATCGCGCCGAAAATCACGCGCATAGAGTCCGAAGGGTTCGGGTTGCGGATTAAAACCTTATCGCGCCATTTGGGGTCAAGCACGTCGTCCCAATCCTTCGGCGCGTCCTCCGCTTTCACCAATTCGGCGTTGTAGACGATGACCTCCGGCGTCTCGAACGTCCCGTACCAGCGGTCCTGCGGGTCGCGCGCATCCTGTGCCACTTTATCGGCCCACGTCGGGCGGTACGGGGCGAGCAGGTTTTCGTCGGCCGCCGCCTGAAAGGTGATGTGCGAAGCGCCCCACCAGAGGTCAGCCTGCGGGCGGTTGCGCTCGGCGCGCACGCGCTCCATGACTTCGCGCGAGCCCATGTCGAGGAACTGTACGTCCACGTCCGGGTGCGCCTGTTTGTAACGCGCCACGAAATCGCGCAGCATGTCCTGTCCGTGCGGCGTGTAGATGATAAGCGTCTTGCCCTGCGGCGTGGATGGCGAGCGGCACGCGAGCAAGATGGCGATAAAGAGCAGGATGAGAGTCGCGGCTAGAGTGCGGCGTCCGGCTTTTGGCATCTCGTGTTTCAGGTCTTGTTCTTGATTCGGCTAACGCCGCCCATGCTAACACACAGGCGCGAGACGCCGGCAACCGAGTGAGACTTCCGAAGGGTGGCTTGGGTTTTGAAATGGTCTCTGATTAGAATGAAGAAAAAGGGGGGACGAATATGGCTGCGGGTCTCAGGCGTAGGTTGTTGCGCGCGGGCGGGTGGCGCCTGGCGAAGAGAATCATCAAACCGATTCCGGTCGTGGGGACAGTTCTGGTCGTAGGGCTGGCGGGCCACGAGATAAGAAAGAAGGGCTTGCTGCGCGGCGCGGTCCACGTCGGCCTGGACGCCACGCCCATCGTCGGCACGGCCAAAGGGCTCCTGGAGTTGTTCACGGGCGATTTGATACCGGATAAGGAGCCGGACAAGCGTGCGCGCCGGAAACGACTGACTTCCTAATAATCTCTTCGATGAGCATCCCCGAGATTGAGACGGCGCGGCTGCGCCTACGCGGATTCAGGCCCGACGATCTGGACGCGCTGTGCCAGGTCTTCGGCGACCCGGAAGTCATGAAGTACATCAGCGGGGGAAAGCCCAGGACGCGGGAGGCGACCCGCGAGGGCTTGCAACGTTCGATAGAGGGCTGGGGCAAGCGCGGCTTCGGCCTCTGGGCCGTGGTGGAAAAAGCGAGCGACCGGGTGATCGGCTACTGCGGACTCATGTTCCTCGAAGACACGCCCGAAATAGAGGTCGCTTACGGCCTGATGAGGTCGGCGTGGGGGAAAGGCTTCGCGGCGGAAGCAGCCCGCGCCGGTTTGGAGTTCGGGTTTAATGAATTGAAACTCGAACGCATCGTGGCGGTCGTCAACCCCGAGAATGTAGCCTCACGACGCGTCCTCGAAAAGCTGGGAATGAAGCACACGAAGAACGCCCGTCATTACGACGCAGACCTGATGTACTACGAAATCTCGAAGGCGGATTACCGGCCGGCGAATAAGCTGCGAACAGAATGAGTCATTCTGTAATCCCACCGTTTAACTCGCCGACGCACTCACGCGCGGGCGCGCTGTGAACGGGTGCGCCTGCTCGTAGGCGTGTGCCAGACGCAGGAGCGTTCCTTCGGACCAGTGAGGCCCCATCAGTTGAAAGCCTATGGGCAAGCCTTCGCCGGAGAGGCCGCAGGGGACGGAGATTCCGGGGACGCCCGCCAGATTCGCCGTGCAGGTGTAGATGTCGTTCAGGTACATGGAGAGCGGGTCGTCCGTCTTCTCGCCGAGCAGGAAGGCGACCGTCGGCGTCGTCGGCGTCGCGATGGCGTCGCAGTTCTCGAACGCCTTCAGAAAGTCCTGCTTGATGAGCGTGCGGACCTGCTGCGCCTTGCGGTAGTAAGCGTCGTAGTAGCCGGACGACAAAACGTAAGTGCCGAGCATGATGCGGCGCTTGACCTCCGCGCCGAATCCCTCGTCGCGCGTGCGGCGGTACATCTCGCGCAGCTCGTGTGAGTCCTCCGCGCGGAAGCCGTAGCGCACGCCGTCGTAGCGCGCCAGGTTCGACGACGCCTCGGCCGTCGCGATGATGTAGTAAACCGCGATGCAATACTTCGCGTGCGGCAGTTCCACGTCCACGATCTCCGCGCCCAGTTCGCGGTAAGCCTCGATGGCCGCCTCCACGGACGCGCGCACCTCCGCGTCCAGTCCTTCGCCGAACAACTCGCGCGGCACGCCGATGCGCGTACCCTCAAGGCCGCGCTCAATCTCCTTCGCGTAATCCGGCACGGGCACGTCCGCGGTCGTCGCATCCTGCGCGTCGCGGCCCGCGATGACCTGTAGCACGCGCCCTATGTCGCGCGCGTTGCGCCCGAAGATTCCTATCTGGTCGAGCGACGAGCCGAAGGCTACCAGGCCGTAACGCGAGATGCGCCCGTAAGTGGGTTTCAGGCCGGCGATGCCGCAGAGCGACGCGGGCTGGCGGACGGAACCCCCCGTCTCGGACCCGAGCGCGACTGGCACAATTCCCGCGGAGACGGCCGCCGCCGAGCCGCCGCTCGACCCGCCCGGCACGCGCGACGTGTCCCAGGGGTTTCTGACCGGGCCGAACGCAGAGTTCTCGTTAGACGAGCCCATCGCAAACTCGTCGCAGTTGGTCTTACCGACGACGACCGCGCCCGCGGCGTTCAGGCGCTCGACGGCGGTCGCGTTGTACGGCGCGTGGTACGGGCCGAGGATGCGCGAGCCGCAAGAGGTCTGTAGGCCGCGCACGCAGATGTTGTCCTTGATGGCGATGGGAACGCCGGCGAGCGTTTGGTTTTCGTCGGCTGCGGCCCCGTCCATCTCTTCGGCACGGCGGAGCGCGCCCGCGCGGTCAATCTGTAGGAAGGCGTTGAGCGTCTCGTTCAGCTTCTCGGCGGCGTCGAGCGATGCTTCCGTCGCGGCGCGCGCCGTCGCCTCGCCGCGCGAAATCTTCGCGCGTAAAGTTTCTATGTCGTCGGTCAGAAAATTCATTGCAGAGTTAGTAATTACAGATTTCAAATTTGAGATTTCAGATTCTGAAGACTTCCGGTCGGCCGCCGGCTTATAAAACTTTGGGCACGCGGAAGTGGCCGGAGGCCGGGTCGGGCGCCTGATCGAGCGCGACCTTTTGGCCGAGCGAGGGCCGGACCACGTCGTCGCGCGCAGAGTCCGTGCGCTCGCCTTCCGGCGTCAGCCCGCCCGTGGACGGCTCGACCTGACTCGTGTCCAACTCGTTCAACTGCTCGACGTAGGCGACGATTTCCGCAATCTGCGGCGTAAACGCGCGCCGCTCTTCCGGCGTGATTTCCAGGTGCGCGAGTTGCGCGATCTTTTCGATGTCGGTTTCTGTGATTGGCATGACAGTGGAAAATTTATCTAACGATGACTCATTTGTCGAAAATTTTCGTCAACAGCTCTTCGCGGCTTAACCCCAAGTGCGACGCAACATCATTCAGGATGCCTGCCAGCGTGCCTACGCGCAACGGGCTGTGCTGCGGAATTGTGACATGATGTTCTCCGCCTTCCGTCGTAGTCACGCGCATGTGACTGCCCGTTTGCCTGGTGACTTCGTAGCCGAGAGACTTGAGTGCTTTAGCTAAGTCCGCACCCGATATGTCGCGCGGCAACTTCATGCGGCGATCACTTCTTCTCGGACAAAGTGGAGCCTGATGAGTCGCGGGCCTTGGCCTGCCTCGTAGTGGCACCGCACGGCATCGCGCACTTGCTCGCGGAGGCTCGGCAAATCGTCGGCTTCGGTGAAAATGGAAGCGCCTAAAGCGCGAGCCGTCAGGCCGCCTTCGGGGGCTTCTTCGACGATGAAAATCAGTTCATCCATTTTCGGTTCGCGTCCTCTTCGGGTTCGGGCTATCGGTCGCCTTCGCGCCGGTCAATGCAACTGCCGGCGGCGAGGAGGAAGCGGCGGCGCAGGTCTTCGTCATGGATGGCGTCGGCCGCGACCGCTATGTCGCCGGAGACGGTCTTGAGCGCGCGCCGCTCCTGCTCGACGCGGTTAGTCGCCTCCGCCTGAACAGCTTTGCGCTCGGCGCGGACGGTCTTCGGGTCAATGCGAAACTCTATGTAGGTGACGACGGCCTGGCCCAAAAGGGAATTGAGGCGGAAGAGCAGTTGGCCGCTCATGGCCTCAAGCTGCTTCTGCCACGTGGCGTCCGCCACCGAGACAATCAAAGTCTTACGGTAAAGGCGGAAGGGCACGGCCTGCGCGCGCAAGCCCTCGCCCGCCACCCGTCGCCAGGCGACGAGCGCGGCGGCCTCCAAGACTTCCTCCGTCTCGCCTGCCGCGCGCAAAAGCTTCGGCAATGTTCGGAACAGGTCGTCCATAAGAATTTGCGATTTTAGATTTTTGATTTGCGATTTACGGCTTTCAATCTAAAATCGCAAATCAAACATTCGCGAATCGAAGAGGAGTGTAATGGAAAAGCGTAGCGCGCCACAAGCGGGTGTTACTGTGCAAATGCCGGGCGAGGTGGCGATGGAAAGAATCCTGCTGGCCTCCGCGAGCCCGCGCCGCGCGGAAATCCTGAGGGCCGTCGGCTGGCCGTTCGAGACGCTGGCGACCGACATAGACGAGACGATGGCCGACAGCGAGAGCGCCGAAGGTGCCGTCGAGCGCCTCGCGCTCGAAAAGGCTCTGGCAGCCATGGAGCGTAAACCTGCGCCCCTCGTCCTCGGCGCGGACACGACCGTCGTGGTTGATTCGTTGATTCTGGGCAAGCCAAATGACGACGCGGAGGCGCGACGCATGCTGCGGCTACTGAGCGGCAGGTGGCACGACGTGGTGACGGGCGTCGCCCTGGTCAGCGACGAAGGCCGCCGCGTGGTCGCGCACGAAAGAACGCGCGTCCGCTTCGGGCCTCTGTCGGACGCGGAGATCGAGTGGTACGTCGCGAGCGGTGAACCCAGGGACAAGGCAGGAGCCTACGCCGTGCAGGGCCGCGCCGCGCTCTTCATAGAGGAGATTGAAGGCGACTACTGGAACGTCGTCGGGCTGCCTGTCCGTCTGGTCTACAAGCTCGCCGCAGACATCCGAAGACACTGAGCCGAGTGAAGGCAGCATTCATGCGGTTGACTCAATCCCCTTAGCGTCTTTGCGCCTTTGCGTGAGACTGTATTTCACGCTGGAGGCGCAAAGGCGCTAAGAAGTAAAAGGCCGCCTCCCGTTGGAAGGCGGCCTTTTCTCACTGTGTATCTTTCGGTCTTACTGTTTGCCGAGGACTTGTTCGAGCGGCTGGGAAAGTTGCTTGGCGAGGTCGCCCTCAGGGTCCAGTCCGCCGATGGGCGGCCCGACAGGTTCGCCCTGCTTGTTCAGAATCATGAAGGCCGGCAACTGGTCAATCTTGAACTGCCGCGAGAGCTTCGCTTCGGGGTCGCGCAGCACCGTCACGTTCAGCCCGTACTTCTTCGCGAAGGCGCGTAGCTGCTCGTCCGAGGCGTAGTTCTTCGACTTGGGCGATTCGGAATCCGTGCTCACCCAGTAGACCACCACGCCGCGGTCGCTGTACTTGTCCGCGAGCTTGCGTATGCCCTGAAGCTGCGTGCGCGAGAGCGGCAGCCAGCTCGCGCCGAAGGCCAGCACGACGACCTCGCCGCGCAAGCTCTCGGAGGTGACGTTTTGTCCGTCAATCGAGCGTAACGCGAATTCGACTGCCTGCGGCGCGCTCGCGGTCTGACCGGGGGTGAGCGCCAGCGCGGCCGACGCGAGCGGCATCACCAGTGAAAGGGTCGCGGCGGCCACTGCCTTGCGACTTCTCAAAAACATTCTCTTCTCCTTTTCGACTGCCCCGCGGGGGCGAGTCATCGAACGATTAGATGTGCCTTCCCGTAAAACAGTTGGCATCGAGCTTTTGTCTTTCACTGCCCGCCGCTCACCGGCGGTTCTGTGCCAAAGACCTCGCGGTGAAGCGCCACGTAATCATCCCACCGATCCATGTCGCGCGCAACGTAGGGTGAGGCGACTGGGACGCGCAGGACTTCCTCGCGGTGCGTGTCGAACAGTGCGCGCAAGCCGCGCTCCGAGTCCAGGTTCAGCAACTCTTCGCGGAAGCTGAGATCAATCCAGACGGGATGGCCGCCGCGCCCCTGATATTCGGGCACGACGAGCCGGCTGCCCGTGCGCCTGGCGACCGCGTTTAAGAGGTTGATGGTCTCTGGCGGGACCGCGGGCTGATCCACGAGTGCGATGAAGACGGCCTCCGCTTCGGGCGAAAGCTGTTCGACGCCGCGCGCGATTGACGCGCCCATCTCGCTCGATGCGTCCTCGTTGACCGCGAACCTGACGGGCAGGCGCGAGAGCCATCGGCGCACCTCGTCGCCCCGGTGGCCGACAACGACGATGACCTCACCGACCCCGCCCGCGAGCAGATTCTCGACGCACGCCTCCGCAACGGAGCGCTCGCCGAAAGGCAACAGCGGCTTGAACGCGCCCATGCGCCGCGAGCGCCCGGCCGCCAGAAGGATTGCAGAAGGAGAGGGATGAGGGATGAGGGATGAGGGATGAAATAAGAACTCTTTCTTTTCTTCATCCCTCATCCCTCATCCCTCATCCCTTGAGTTCCTGGAGGGCGCGCAGGACGTAGGGGCGGGCCATCTGCTTGCGCCAGTTCATAACGAAATCAGTGTTGTCGAGCGGGCGCGCCTTGAGGTAACACGCTTCGGCGGCCGCCTGCATCCTCTCTTCGTCGAGCGGGCCTCCGACGAGCGCGGTCTCCGCTTCTTTGACTTCAATCGGCGCGGGCGCGATGCCGCCCAGGACGAGTTTCGCTCTCGTCACCGTGCCGTCGTCGCCCACGTCGAGCCGCGCCGCAACACCAAGCACAGGGAAGTCGAACGCGCCGCGCCGCCTGAGCTTCTTGTAGGTGGCCCGCCAGCCGTTCACGGGCGGCAGGTGAATCTCGGTCAGCAACTCATCCGGCCGCTTATGCAGGTAAGCGATCCCGTCGTTGTTGTAGAGCCCGGCGGCGTCAACCACGCGCTCGCCGAGCGTGGAGACGAGCTTGACCTTCGCGCCGATGGCGACCATCAAAGGGACCAGGTCCGCGGACTGCACGGCCCAGCACTTAGAGCTTCCCGGCGCGACCCAGCAGACCTCGCCGTCTTTCTTCATGCAGAAGTTGATGCCCTTGCGCCACTCGTAATTCTGGTCGTAGTAGTTGCACCGCGTATCCAGCAACAAATTCCCGCCAATCGTCCCCATGTTCCTCAAGATCGGCGTCGAGATGGTCCGCGCGGCCTGTGCCAAAAACGGATAGTCACGATTAACGACCGGGTGCTCGCAGACGTCCGTCAAAGAAACGCCCGCCCCGATTCTCAAGCCGCCCGCGCCTTCGCCCGTAATCTGGTTCAGCTCTTTCAACCTCGTGACAGAGATAACAGTCTTCGGCGTCTGCTGCCGCCGCTTCATGTTCGGGTAAAGGTCCGTCCCCCCCGCCACGAACTGCCCCGACGGCCCCGCATCGCCCATCATCTTCACCGCGTCCGAGATTTCTCTCGGAACAAGGTAAGAGAATTTAGGAAGTCTCATCATAACGATTTTCTTAATTCCTTGGCCTATGAGTTCAACACCAGTCAGGCGGCCTCATCCTTGCGGAAATATAGTTTCATCAACTTTTCTGCGGGCACGGCGGCAAAGGCATAAGCCTCCCCCGTGTCGTCGCTGAACTCGACCTCAAAAACACCGTCTTCCCACTTCTCAACGACCGTCCCGACTTCGCCGCGTCGCAAGCCTTCTGATTGCAGATTCTCCGTTAGTGCCACGACATCAAGAAGTTTGATTCCATTCATCTTCTAAACCTCCTTTACAGGATGAAGCAGCTCGTCAGGCGTGGGAACTCTTCATCATTTCTGATTATCCACGCGGAGCGCACCGTTACGGTGATTGATACAAACTTATCAAATCCTGTGACATTAAAATCCACGACAAATCTTTGTCCATAAGGTGTGGGTTGTTGAGTCTTCGCCTCAGAAACCAGGATCGCTTCCATTATCATTTCGCGCAATCGCTCTGCGTCATCCGCCTTAAGTCCTAATGCTGCCTGAAAGACACGCGCTTTGTGCTTTCCCTTGGGGTTGATTCGGATTTAAGCTGTAATCACGCAGTTTCTCAATGTCAACAACTGCATGCTCAGCATTAGGTAATTTCACCTTCAACCCTTATCTCACGAATGCACGGCCACGCGCGGCAGTTCTTGACTATCGCCGCCTTCTGAAACGGCCTCCCCCATCAAGCCGTCCTTTTATCTTTGATTTTCAACTCGGGGTGGCGTGCAAGGAAGCCGCCGCGCTTCATTTTATAGCGTCCGGGCTTGAGCATGTCGTCGTCCGTCCAGCCGCGCTTTAAACCCTCTTCATAATCCTCCTGCGTGACTTCCAGCACGACCTCTTCAGCTTCTGTTTTTGATTCTTTATCTTTCACCTTTTTCATATAACTCTCTCTCCGTCGGTGTCGGTTTACGCGCTGAGATGATACGAATCACATTGCCGAGGCGCTGGGCAAAGACGACGAACAGCAGGCGATTAGCGGAAAAACCGATGATGAAGAAACGATCTTCGTTGCCGGAGTGTTCGGTGTCGTAGCCTTCAAGCGCGTTCGGGTCATAAAAGACTTCCGTAGCCTCTCCAAAAGTGATGCCATGTTTCTCTAAATTCCTTATGGCCTTCTCATCGTCCCATTCGAATCTCACCAGCAATCCCTTTTCATTAATTTCTTACGAATGCACGGCCACGCGCGGCATCTCGCGGCCGTCGCCGCCCTCTTCGGGCGTTTGAACTTTCAAGGGTTCGGGCCATTCCACCTCAGGCACGGACTTCGGGCCGAAGCGGGCGGGGCGGCCTCTGGCCTTGTCGCGTAGCGCGGTCAGGACTTTCTCGGGGGTAATCGGCACTTCGTCTATGCGGACGCCGACGGCGTCGTAGACTGCGTTGGCGACTGCGGGCATGACGGGGAGGAGCGGCCCCTGGCCGACCTCCTTTGCGCCGAACGGGCCGTTCGGGTCCGCGTCCTCGACGAGGTACGTGATGACGTCGCACATCTCAAGCGTCGTGGGGCTCTTGTATTCCAGCAAGGAAGGGAATTTGTGCACGACGTTGCGGTTCGCGCGGTAAGTCATCTCTTCCATCAGCGCCTCGCCGAGGCCCATGTAGACGGAGCCCTCGACCTGGCCCATGACGAGCGCGGGGTTGATGCTGCGCCCTATGTCGTGGCCGATCCAGACGCGCTCGACTGTCACAAACCCTGTCGCTGCGTCAACGTCCACCTCCGCGATTGCCGCCGAATAACTATAAGCCGGCGAAGGGCCGACGCCCGCGCCCTTATACTTGCCGGGCGAGCGCGGCGGCGTGTAAGAGCCGACTGTGCCAATTGTGCCGAACTTCGATTCGGCGAGCACGACCGCCTCCGCGAACGTGACACCCACTTCCGGGTTCTCCACGTCGAAGACGCGGCGCTCGGCGAAGGAAAGATTCTGGACGGGGACGGAGAGCTTTTCGGCCACGGCCATCGTCAGAAGCTCGCGCGCACGCTCGGCCGCCTGGAGCGCGGCGTTGCCGGTCATCAAGGTGACGCGGCTCGAATAGCTGCCGAGGTCCACGGGCGTCAAATCCGTGTCGGCCGTGACGACGCGTATGTCGAACGGGTCAATGCCTAAAACCTCCGCCACGATGTAGGCGAGGATGGAGTCAGACCCCTGTCCAATGTCGGTCGAGCCGCACTGGACGCAGACGCCGCCCTGGCGGTCCAGACGAAGCTGCACGCCCGAGTGCGGCATGCTGTTCCAGTAGATCGGCAGCCCCGCGCCGCAGATGTAAGAGCTGCACGCGATGCCGATGCCTTTGCCTTCGGGAAGTCTTCTATTTCCACGGTCCCAGTTGGAAAACTTGTTCTTCCAGTCGGAGCCCGCGACCACCTTGTCAATGCACGCGCCCAGGCCCATGGAGCCCACGCGCAGGTAGTTGGCCGTCACCGTGTAGGGCTCGACGAGATGCTTGCGTCTGATCTCTACGGGGTCGAGTTTCAAATCTTCGGCGAGCTTGTCGAGTTGGACTTCGAGCGCGAAGCGCGGCTGCGGCGTGCCGTGGCCGCGCTTGGGGCCGCACGGCGGCTTGTTCGTAAATGCGCGCAGGCCGCGAAACTTGTAGCGCGGGACGTTGTAAGTCACGGTCTGAAGCGCGCCCGTGTAGAAGGTCGAGGCCACGCCGTATGAGCCGTACGCGCCGCCGTCCAGGAACGACTGAAAGTCCATCGCCGTGATCGCGCCGTCCCTTTTGACGCCGGTCTTAATCTTCATCAACACCGGATGTCGCCCGCGGTGGCAGTAGAAAACTTCTTCGCGCGTGAGCGTGACTTTGACGGGGCGGCCCGTCATCATTGAAAGTTTAGAAACAACAATCTCGTGGTTGAAAGGATCGGACTTGCCGCCGAAGCCGCCGCCGTTCGGCGTGGCGATGACGCGGACGTGACTCGCGGGGAGTTCTAAAGTTTTGGCGAGCGCGCGGTGGACGTAGTGCGGCGTCTGCGTGGAACTCCAGAGAGTCAACTTCCCGTCCGCGTCGAAGTGCGCGACGGCCGCGTGCTGCTCCATCGGCAGGTGCGTGTTGCCCTCGAAGAAGAGTACGTCTTCGCGGACGTGGTCGGCCTCCGCAAAGCCCGCCTCCATGTCGCCGAATTCGAGCGAGACTTTTTTGTGCACGTTGGCGCCGTCGCCGTACTCGTGTATGCGCGGCTCGTCCACCATCACCGCCTCTTCGATGTTTGTGATGGTTTGCAGCTTTTCATATTCGACTTCGATCAGATTCATCGCATCGAACGCCGCATCTTCGTCAATCGCGGCGACCGCCGCGACAGGGTCTCCGATGAAACGAACTTTATCAACGCAGAGCGGGTGCTCGTCCTGGCTGACGGGGAGAATGCCGTAAGGGATGGGCAAATCTTTGCCCGTAATGACTGCAACGACGCCCGGCAGCGCGAGCGCCTTCGTCACGTCAATGTTTTTGATGAGGGCGTGCGGCTCGGTGGAGCGCAGGAGTTTGCAGAAGAGCATGCGCGGGAGCACTATGTCGTCGGCAAACTTCGTCTGCCCCGTGCATTTCGCCCGCGCGTCAACCTTGCGGAACGGCTTGCCGATGACTTTCAAAGGCTCGCCGTTTCCGTTCCCGTTCTTCTTATTCGTAGCCATAGATTGTTTCTTTAACCGGCTCGGCCTCTTCGCCCCGCATGCGCGCGGCAGCCAGTTCGACGGCCTCGTAAATTTTCAAATACCCCGTGCAGCGGCAGAGATTGCCCGACAGTGCCTCTTTAATCTCTTCGCGGTCGGGCGCGGGATTGGTCTTCAATAATTCTTTGGCGACCAGGAGAAAACCGGGCGTGCAGTAGCCGCATTGCGCCGCGCCCAAATCGGCGAAGGTCTCTTGCAAGGGGTGTAGGCGCGCGCCCTCGGCCATGCCTTCGATGGTCTCGACCTCGCGCCCTTCGGCGTCGAGGCCCAGCATCAGGCACGAGAGGATTGAGCGGCCGTCAACCAGCACGGCGCACGTCCCGCACTCGCCCAACTCGCAGCCGTGCTTGGTGCCCATCAGCCCCAGGTCTTCGCGCAGGACTTCGAGCAGCGTCTTGTGCGGCGCGAAGGCGACTTCGGCGGGCTCGCCGTTCAAAGTAAATTCGATATGCGCTTTCATACGGCGTAAATAGTAAATCGTAAATCGTAAATAGACAAAAGCCGCCCATCCATTCACGATTTACGATTCACGATTTACGATTGACGATTTACGAACGGGTCGTCTCGTCGCCGTTCTTCTTCCGGTTGATCACGATGTTGTCTATCAGGCGCGTCTTGCCCAGGTGAACCGCGAGCGCGATGAGCACCGTCTTGTCGTCCAGCTTCTCCAGTTGTTCGAGCGAGTCTGCGTCCGACACGCTGACGTAGTCGAGACGGGCGAGCGGCTCGGCGGCCACCGTGGCGCGCACCGTCTCGGCGAGACGCGAGCCCGAGCGCTCGCCGGCCTTGTACGCGTCCTTGGCGCGCGAGAGGGCGCGGTAGAGGACGAGGGCGGCGCGGCGCTCGTCTTCATTCAGGTAAGAGTTGCGCGACGAGAGGGCGAGGCCGGACTCTTCGCGCACGGTCGGGAGCACGACGACCTCCGTCTCGAACGCGAGGTCGCGGACCAGCCTTTTGACGACGAGCGTCTGCTGCGCGTCCTTCTGTCCGAAGTAGGCGAAGTCGGGCCGGACGATGTTGAGCAGGACGGTGACGACCGTCGCCACGCCGCGAAAATGGCCCGGCCGCGAGGAGCCTTCGAGCTGGTCTGAAAGCCCGCCGACCGTCACGTAGGTCGCGAAATCTTTCGGGTAAATCTCTTCGATTGAAGGCGCGAAGATGTAGTCCACGTTGTAGTCGGTCAACACGGCCGCGTCCTTCGTCAAATCGCGCGGGTAGTGCTCGAAGTCTTCGCCTAAGGCGAACTGCGTCGGGTTGACGAAGACCGAGACGACCACCACGTCGCACATCCTGCGCGCCTCGCGCACGAGGCTCAGGTGCCCGTCGTGGAGCGCGCCCATCGTCGGCACGAGCCCGATGGTCTTATCCTGCTCGCGGCGCACCTTGCGCGAGACCGAACTCATCCGTTGACGGCGATTGATGATTTCCATAAGGCGGTTTTCAGTTTTCAGTTTTCAGTTTTCAGTAAGAGCAACTGGTCTTTGCTCAAAACTGAAAACTGAAAACTGAAAACTGTTCTTAGGGTTTTTCCACCTGCGTGCCGGCGCTCGTGTCGTTGAGCTTCAGTTCGGCGGCGGCTTCGGCGGGGAGGCCGTAGGATTCCGCCTCGGAAGGGTAAGCGCCGGTGCGCACGTCGTCGGCGAAGCGGGTGATGGCGTCCGTCATGGACTCCTTCAGGTTCGCGTACTGGCGTACGAAGCGCGCCATCTTGCCGAAGGCGAGGCCGAGCAGGTCGTGTATGACGAGGACTTGTATGTCGCAGTGCGGACCCGCGCCGATGCCTATGGTCGGAATCTTAACGCTCTCTGTGATGAGCCGGGCGATCTCGCGCGGGACGACTTCGAGGACGATGCTGAACGCGCCGGCCTCTTCGAGCGCGCGTGCATCCTCGATGAGCTGGCGAGCGGTCTCGGCGGTCTTGCCTTGCACGCGGTAGCCGCCGAGCTGGTTGACGGACTGCGGCGTCAGCCCGATGTGGCCCATGACGGGAATCTCCTCGTCAACGAGCCGCTTGACGAGGTCGGCGCGCTTGGCCCCGCCTTCGAGCTTGACCGCCTCGGCCGCGCCCTCCTTGATAAGGCGCAGGGCGTTGCGGACGGCCTCGTCCTCGCCCGTGTGGAAAGAGCCGTAGGGCATGTCGGCGACCAGGAGCGCGCGCTGGACGCCGCGCCGGACCGCGCGCGTGTGCGTCACGATCTCTTCGAGCGTGACGGGCACGGTGTTGCCGTAGCCGAGCATGGTGTTGCCGATGGAGTCGCCGACAAGCACGATGTCAATGCCCGCCTCGTCCACGATGCGCGCCATCGTGTAGTCGTAGGCCGTCAGACACACCAGGCGCTCGCCACGTTCCTTGCTCGCGCGTAAACTCGGCGCAGTCACCTTCTCGGGCCGCTGCGGTTTGAGATAAGCCATGGTCGAACTCTTTTCTCCAAACAGATAGGCGGCGGCCCGTTTACCAAAAGGGCCGCCGCGTCGGTTGTCGCTCTACGTCTTCATTTGTAAGGAGTGCAAGGCCGTAATTATAGGCCAGAGCCGGGGAAAAGCAAGGAGAAAGGCGGGACGCGGGGACGCGAGGGGACGGACGCGGGGACGCGGAGACGCGGGGACGCGGAGAAAAGCAGTGGGCCGCCAGATGATGAACTGTCCTTGCTGCCTTCCGTCTTTCTCGCCGTGTCACCGCGTCTCCGCGTCTCCGCGTCTCCGCGTCTCCGCCGTCGCTTCCCAGCGTTTGACTTCCGATTCGTCCGTGGTTTCGGCGAGGAGTTGGGCGACGGTGCGGTGAAGAGTGGGATGTTTGAGTTCTGGCACAAGCTCCGCGAGCGGCGTGAGGACGAAGCGGCGCAGGTGCAGGCGCGGGTGCGGGAGTTGCAGAAACTCTGTCGCGCGGCGCTCGTCGCCGTAGAGCAGGAGGTCCAGGTCAACGGTGCGTGGCCCGCGCAAAGTCTCGCGCCTGCGCCCCAGCGCGTACTCTATGCGGAGCAGCCGGGCGAGAGTCTGTTCGGGCGAAAAGAGCGTGACGCGAAGCTCGGCCACCATGTTGAGAAACGCCGGCTGTTCCTTCACGTCCACCGGCTCCGTCTCGTAAACGGCCGACAAACGCCGGATTGAGAACCCCGCGTCCAGCATCCCGCGCACCGCCAGCAGGAGGTTCCCCGCCCGGTCGCCCAGATTCGAGCCCATCCCGACGTAAGCGCAAACGGACATAAAGCAGGAGACAGGAGTCAGAAGTCAGGAGTCAGAATGCAGCCTGCGCACGTTTGGATTGTACAATACGAGCGAGGGGTTAATTAACGAACTAGCGGCCTGACGGTTGCGTTTAAGGCATGACGCGCGTCGTCGTCGTGCGTTATTCTGACTTCTGTACTTCTGACTCCTGACTCCTGCTTTATGTCCCAATTCTCCGCGCTCATCTGGCTGAAGTGGACGGTGTTCCGCAATTCGCTGCGGTCGCGCAAGGCCATGCTGAGCCAGGTCGCGTCCATCCTGGGGACGATGGCGGCCGTCCTGGTCGCGCTCCTCATCGCCCTGATTCTGGGAGTCACGGCTTACAGGATGTTGTCGCCGGGCGCGGCGCAGGAGATTCTGGCACAGTTGCCGCCGGACCATCCCTACGCCGCCGAGGTGCGGGAGATGATGCGCTCCGGCTTTCTGCTCCTCTTCATGGTCTTCGCCATCCTCTACCTGATGTGGGCGACCGTGCCGTTGAGCCTCGGCGGCGGCAGCCAGTTCACGCCGGGCCGCCTGCTCCTCTATCCCGTCAGCCTCAAGAAACTCTTCGCCATTGATTTCTTAAGCGAGCTGGGGAGCCTCGGCTCTATCTTCGCCGTCCCCATCATCCTCGCCGTCGCGCTCGGAGCGGGCCTGGGCCTCGGAAATCTACCGGCGGCGCTCCCCGTGGCGCTGCTCGCGTTGTGCTGCGGCATCAGTCTGGCGAAATGGCTTCAGACGGCCATGAGCGCGCTGATGCAGAAGCGGCGGACGCGCGGCGAGACGTTGCTGGCGCTGATAGGCGTCGTGGTCGGGCTTAGGCGGGGCGTTCATGGGAGAGTTGGCCGTTTACCTGTCGCGCCACGGCGGCGAGCTGCGCGCCCTGCGCTGGACGCCGCCGGGCGCTGCGGCCGTCGCATTGACCGAAGGCTTGCGCGCGGGCGGCGGCAGAGTCTACGCGACGGCGCTCGTCGTGCTCGCGGGTTACACGGTCGTCCTCGTTTTCGTCACTTACCTGATAGCGCGACGCGCGGCCCTCGGTGCCGGCGGCGCAAAGCGCGCGAGCGCCGCGCCCGCGCGAGCGAGTGATACGGAAGCAATCGCGCACACGGGCTGGCACCTGCCGTTCGTCTCGCCGCAAATCTCCGCGGTCGTCGAGAAGGAGCTGCGTTACGCGATGCGCAACGCGCAGCTTCGGATGATGGCCGTGATGCCCTTAATCTTAATCGTAGTCAGGATGCTGCGCGGGGCGCGTCCGGGCGCGGGCGCGGCGTCATCTATGCGGGATTTGCCGGTGACGAGCTTCGCGGCCTACACGGAAGGGCTGTTGGTGGCCGCGGGCGTGCTCTACGTTTTTCTGATTCTCTCGTCGCTCGCGTGCAATCTCTTCGCCTACGACGGCGGCGGGATGCGCTCCTTCATCCTCGCGCCCGTCGCGCGGCGCACGATTCTGCTGGGGAAGAATTTGACGATCTGTTTCCTGGCCTTCGTCTTCTGCGCCGTGCTGTTGGCCGTCAATCAACTGGTCTTCCGCGACCTCAGTTTGCCCGCGCTCGGCGTCGCGGCTTTGAGCTTCGTCTTCTTCGCCGCGTGCTTCTCGGTCATAGGCAACCTGCTCTCGATTCGCTTCCCGAAGCGGCTGCAATTCGGCAAGCGCATGAACGCCTCCGGCGTGACGGGATTTCTCCTCATCCCGATCATGCTCGCGCTCGCGAGCCCAGTCTTCCTGGCGGTCTTCTTCGGCTACCTCGCGCAGAGTTTGACGGTCAAGTATGCTACACTGGCGCTGTTCGCCGCTGTGGGAGTCGCGCTCTACGGCCTCTCGATTTCAGGCCAGGCTCGCTCGCTCGCGCGCCGCGAGCAAGAGATTCTAGACGCCGTCAGCGGACGGACGGAAGATTAAAGGGATGAGGGATGAGGGATGAGGGATGAAGTAAAGAAAGACTAATTCTTATTTCATCCCTCATCCCTCATCCCTCATCCCTCATTTTGATTCCAGAGGTGTAACGCGCCCGTCTTGCTTCATGGGCAGCGTTACATCCGGGCGGGAAAAGGCCGCATGAGCCCCGTCCAGACACAAATGGCTCGCAGAAAATTCCGCAGCAACCAGCGACACGAACCCTCCACGGAACGCTCTTTCCAGGAGTACATCTCCTCCATCCCCGCGCCGCAGACCTCGCGCACGGAGCTGATGCGCCTGGTGCGCGGCGGCGAGGACACGTTCCTCGAACTCAAAGTCAAACTCTCGAACACAGAGAAGATCGCGCAGGGCATCGTCGCGCTCGCCAACACGGGCGGCGGCCTGATGGTCTTCGGCGTCAACGACCAGATGAGGGTCGAGGGCCTGGACGACGCGGAGGGCGTGCAGGCGGAATTGGTCCGCATCTGCCGCGAGGAGGTTCAGCCCGCGCTCGTCCCCTTCATAGACCGCGTCGCCTTCGACAACGGGCGGCGCATCGTCGCGCTCGACGTGGTCGGCCGCAACCGCCCTTACCGAACGCGCGACGGGCGCTTCTACATACGCATCGGCTCGGAAAAGCGCGAGGCGTCGCGCGAAGAGTTGTCGGTCCTGATAGACGAGGCGCGCCCCGTCCGCTACGAGAACGTGGCCGCGGTCGGCGCGACCCTCGCGGACATTGACGAGGCGCACCTGTGGAGCTTCGTCAAAGAGTTCGAGGGCGACGCCTTCGACGAGGCGAGCGTCCTGGGCTACCCGACCAAAGACGTGCTTGAGCGCGACCTGCTGCTCGCGACCGCGAGCGGGAGCGAGACGAGCCCGACCGTCGCCGGGCTCCTCCTCTTCGGGCGCGACGACCGCGTGGGCGAACTGCTGCCGCGCTCCCAGATAGTCGCCACGCGCTTCGCGGGCGAGACGGCGCAAGCGCCCGTCATAGAGCGCGCGCAACTCAGCGGCAACCTGCACACGCTCTACGAGGCGGCGCTGCGGTTCGTCAGCCGCTACTGCGATTTATGGGACGAGCGCCCGCGCCGCTTTCCGGCCCAGGAGGTCGGGGACGCGCCCGTCGCCGCGCGGGCCAATTATCATCGCGGCGCAATCAGCGAAGGCATCGCCAACGCGCTCGTCCACCGCGACCTCGCGCTCAGGGATTTCGTGACGCGCCTTCACGTCTTCGACCGCTCGATTGAGATTATCAATCCGCGCCGCAGCGTGGGCTTCGCGCCGGCGGCACAAAAAGCCATCCGCTACGGCGTGCCCCAGCGGCTCAACCCGCAACTGGCCGCCATCTTCCGCAACGCGGCCTACGGCCTGACGCTCCCCACGGGCGGCCTGCCCGCACTCTTGCGCCACTCGCGCATCTTCTCAGGCCGCCGCCCCGAAACCTTCGCCTTCAACGACGAGTTTCGTCTCCGCTTCTACGGAGTCTAAAGAACAGTAGGCAGCAGGCAGCAGTCAGTGGGCAGTTAAGAGAAAAGAAAAGAGGCAGCCGAGTTATTCATGCTCGACTGCCTTCTGTTTTTACTGCCTATTGCCTGCTGCTAACTGCCCGCTACTTTCTCTTCCTTCGGCGCGTTGTAGAAGAGGCGGCTCTGGACGACGTACTCCTTGTCGTCGTATGTGCCGTCGCCGTCCACGTCCACCTTGACGATGATCTTGTGTTGCTTGCCGTCGCGGCGGTCGCCTGGGTTGTAGCCGAGGCTGTACTGGTTGCGGAGCAGCGCGTTGATCTCGCGCAGGATTCCGGGGATTTCACCGGGGAAGGTCATCGGGTAGTATTTGCCGCCCGTCTCCTTGGCGAACGTCCCCAACGCGTTCTGGGCCTGTAGGAACGTCAGGCGGCCAGGGTTGCCCATCAGGTCGTCGGTCGCGCCGAGGCGGTCGCCGTACTTCTTGAAGAAGAGGTTGCCGGTCCCGATGATGTAGATGGGCACGCCCGCGTTCTGCGTGACCTTGCGCGCCTTGTCGTAGTTGATCTTGCTGAAGGTGTCTATCCCGCTGGAAATCAGGATGAGCGCCTTGCGGCGGCCCTGCACGCTCACCAGCCCGCCGTAGTCGGCCGTGCGCTCCTTGCGGTCCTTTGACTCTTCGAGCACGACGGCGTCGCCGCGGCCCCCCGTCAAGGTGAACTTGAGCGCGTCGAAAAGGTTCGCCTCGCTGAAGGCCGGCTGGTTCCTCAGGAGCAGGTTGATGACCTGCCGAATCTGGCGCGGGTCGTTCGTGAAATCCGTCAGCGGCGTCGGGCGTATGTCGTAGGCGATGACGGTGACGAAATCGTC
This sequence comes from uncultured Acidobacteriota bacterium, assembly GCA_963711585.1. Lineage (GTDB taxonomy): Bacteria > Acidobacteriota > Blastocatellia > Pyrinomonadales > Pyrinomonadaceae > QHXM01. Next base: position 511,384 of record CAVQEU010000011.1, read on the forward strand.
CGGCGGCTTGACGAACTGCGAGAGAAACGTCGCCGCAGGCCCTATGACTTCGTGCGTCGGCAACTCGAAGCCGCCGCTTCCGTAGTAGCCGAGCACCGAAGTCAGCTTGCTATATTCAAGAACCATCGCGACCGTGATGGGAGCTTCGGGCGTGGAGAAGTTGGTGATGTCTTTCTGCTGGCCGTCCTCGAAGACGGCGAAGTTGGCCTGCTTGAGCCCTGTAATAATCTGGCCCGATTTCTTGTGGTAGACGACCGCGTCAACGTTGACGACGTTGGTCGTGACTTTAACGGTCTCGGCCTCCTGCGGCTTGCCTTCGATGTCCGGCGGCAGCTCCTCCTTCGGCTCGCCCTGCTGCTGCGAGCCGTCCGGCCGCTTGTTCTTCTTCTGCGTGCTGGTCGGCGGCTGGCGTCTGGACTGGGCCAAAAGGCTGAGGTTGCCCGCCCCGAAGAGCGCGAGCGTGAGCGCGGCTGCGACGAGGGCGTTGAGGCGGCGGAAGAGTGTGCGTCTCATGATAAAAATTCCTTTGCAAAACGGGCAGGGAAATCCAACTTTAATAAACGAATATTAGGCTCACGGTCTGAGCGCGGTCAAGGTTGCGCAAGGTTGGATGTCTGACGCCGTGTGCCGGATGCCCCGGAGGCAGAAATGCGGAATGCGGATTCCGAGAAACGGCTCAAGAGACAGCGTAACTCAACCCTTTGCGCCTTACGCGACTTTGCGCCTTTGCGTGAGGACAATTTCACGCAAAGGCGCAAAGTCAGACTAAGGGCAAAGGCTTGACGCTTTTCTTCCAATCCGCATTCCGAATTTTACCTGTTGCCGCCCATGACTTCTGCCTCGACGAGTACTTCATAATTGCCCGTGTTGTCGGTCAAGGTGCCTTCGTTGACGCCGAGGAAGAGTCCGCCGTCGCGTTGGGCTATGAACTCGCGTCGCCCGCCGACGTGTATGAAGTCGTCGTTGTCGTCGCCGATGACGGCGATCAGCGCGCCCGTCGGAAACGCGGGCATCAGCTTTTGGTTGTCCTGCAACCCGCTAACCCCGACGGGTGTCGAGACGCGGCCTCCGCCGAGCATGACACTCCCGCGCGCGGTGATGCGTATGCGCTGACCCTTCTTCACCGAAAAGCCTGTGTACGTCCACCCGTTGGCCCTGTTATCCGCATACACGGGCTTCCTATCAAAGACCGGGACGAACGCCGTGGAGCCTTGAGACGAGGGCTGCGGTCGGCCCGCCGAAGTGTCGTCTTCGTCATCGGGCTGCGGGCGCGTCGTCTGGACGGGCTGCTGGACGGGCGGGCGCGTCGTCGTGGTCGTAGTGTTGACGGGCGGGCGGCTCGTCTGACCCATGTCCGTGTTGACCGAGCCGACGGACGCCGGCGCCGATTCAAACTCGATTGACTCCACGTCTTCCATGTAGAGCGTGATCTGGCTGCGGCGGCCGCGCGAGCCCGCGCCGACGAGCACCGTGAACTGCTGGTTGTTGAAGGCTATGACCTGGCCGCGAATGACGCTGCCGTCTTTCAGGCGGATGGTGTCCGCGAGCGCGACTGTGCTCAGACTCAGAATGATCAGGAAGACAACGAGCGGGGTAAAAATTCTCTTGTTCATGATTCTCCTCCGGGGCGACAACTTCTACGGGCGCGGGTCAATGGACTTCGGATAGTCGGAGCGTCCGTGCGACGTTTAGCAAAGATGCGCCTGCTTTGGCAAGCGGGGAAGAGGTGTGCTCTGGCGATTGATGCGCGCTGGCGGGCGTTCGGTTGCTCGCGCGGCCGGCCTTCGCCGCCAGGCAGGTGACCGTGTTATAACATCCCCCGCGCCCGCGCGAGGGCGTTGACGGACAATTTTACGAGAGAGAGTGAATCGTGATGAGTTATCTGAAGACGTTCGTGAAGCTGACGGCCTGCTGCCTGATACTGGCCTTCGGCGTCCAGGCGCAGACGCGCACCAGGCGCAGCACGACCCAGCATCAGAGGAGGAGTCAGGCGCGGCCGGCCGTAGCCAAAGTGTCCGAAGCGTCTTCGGAAAAATACGTCCCCGTTCACAAGTACGACCCCGCGAGAGACGCCGCGCGCGACGTGGCGGAGGCCGCGGCCGAGGCGTCGCGGACGAACAAGCGCGTGCTCGTGGAGGTCGGCGGCGAGTGGTGCATCTGGTGTCACATCATGGACGACTTCTTCGAGAAGAACCGCGAACTGCTCGACCTGAGGGAGAAGCACTTCGTCATGGTGAAGGTCAACTTCAGCGACGAGAATAAGAACGAACAACTTCTCTCGCGCTACCCAGAGATTCAAGGCTACCCGCACCTCTTCGTCCTCGACCGCGACGGGAAACTGCTTCACTCGCAGGACACGGCCGAACTCGAAGAGGGCAAGAGCTACAACCTCGCGAAGTTCACGGCATTTCTACAGAAGTGGGCACCTGAAAACAGTGACAAGTGACAAGTGACAAGTGACGAGATAAAGACTTGTTCTTGCTTGTCACTCGTCACTCGTCACTTGTCACTGTTTCAGCGTGACTTCGGCGCGCTTTGCTCCGTAACACAAACAGAGGCGGCAAGCTTTTCAGAAAGCTTGCCGCCTGCTCAAACTAAAGGCGACGAGACAAGAGCGCGCCCCTCCGGCTCAGTCGGGATTAAAAAATTCCCAACTCCCTCCGGCCGAAGACTACTGGACGCCTTCTCTACGCCTGTCCGCACGCAGCGCTATGACCGCGACGGTTAACACGGCCGCGATCACGCCGACGGCGATCCACATGTTGCGGCGGTCGTTGTTGTCATTGTCGTCGTCGTCGTCATCAGACTGGGCGAGGGCCTTGCGCGGCGCTTTGAACATATTGCCCGCGCTCGCCTTGACGTTGACGAAACTGCTGCTGCCCGCCGTGACGCGCGACTGCACGTCCTTCTTCGAGAAGATGCGGGTCAACACGGTCCTGGTCCCGGCCGTGAGCGGCATTCTTTCCGAAGCGGCCTGGGGGCCGGCCGGTTGAGCTTCTGAAGTGGTGGCCGCGTCTTTCTCGGCTGCCGGCTGCGTCGCATTTGACTTGTCGGTCGTCCTGGGATCCGTGTTCGTCTTGAGCGGGGCTCCAATCACGTAAACATTAGCCACGCAGAAAACGAGCGCCAGGGATATCAATTGAATCACCCTCGTAAATCTCGAAACCTTCATTGGGTCTCCTCCTCACTGTGTCAGTAGGCTCGGTCGTGAAAATAAAGCAACATACTATCGGCAACGTACATTGCTCTGAAGCACGGCAGAGTGTAACGCTAAGGGCAGGAACGGTCAACAAAATTGCGGATTGCGGATTGAAAGACAGGCTCAACCCTTTGCGCCTTAAGTTTTATCTTAGCGCCTCCAGCGTGAACCGTTCGTGTTTCTCGCAAAGGCGCAAAGTTAAGACGTAAGGCGCAAAGGGGTTGAGTTATTCCGTTTGTTGGGTCTTTTCTTTTAATCCGCAATCAATTTGTGACGCGCAGGGTTATAATTCGTGCATCCAAATTCAATCGCTAGAGGAAAAGGTGGGTTCACTCGGGATGGTCGAAGAACGTTCAAGGATGCCGGCGCTCAAGCCCTGGATGATTATCGCCGCCGCGGCTCTCGTCATCCTCTTCACCGTCGCGGCCGTTTACGTCTGGAAAAGAGGGCGCGCTCAAGCTCCTTCCACGGGCGCGACCGAGCAAACAGAAGCTTCCGTGAGCGACCCTCTCAAACCTCAGCGTGTAGCCGTCCAACGTGTCGAAGAGGACAGGGGCGCGCCCACCGGGAACAAGGCCGACATAGAAGTCCCGGCCGAGTTGAAGCTCTACAAAGACCGTAGGCGCTTTCTAGCCATACAGGTCGCGGAGTGGCGCGAGCAGAAGTACGAGATACCCGACGACTTCGCCGACCTCGCGGAGATGACGCAGCGCGGGGAGTTCGTGACGCTCCCGGTCTTCGGGGCCGACTACATCCTTTACGGCGTCGGGCTCCGCGCCGACGACGAATTGACATATTTCGATCCGAAGACGCTGAAGAGCATTCCGCTCTTCGGCACTCAGGCCGACGCAGAGGCCGAACGCGCGCGGCTCAACACTCTCCTTGAAGAGTCGGAGACGAAAATCCGTGGATGGAGAGACGAGTTAGCGAAGCTGAAGAGGACTGAGCGCGTAGCGCGCAAGGAGTTGAGTGACCAAATCGCCGAGACACAAAAATCCTTGCCCGAGGTCAGGAAGCGTAGGGACCTGATAGAGTCTTACTACAAGGACGCGGCGCGCGCGGAGGCGATGGCCGCCGAGTACAAGCGGCTGGCCGAAGCGGCGCGCGCGTTCGGCGGGCGCTCATACGACCTGGGGGACGCGGCCTCACGCAAGGCGTTCAAGATGAGTCTGCTGAGCGCGCTCAGGCCCGCGGCGCGCGACCGGCTTGAGGAGATGGCCCGCGCCTACCGGCAAAAGTTTGACCGCCCGCTGCCCGTCACGTCGCTCGTCAGGAGCGTCGAATATCAACGCCACCTGGGCGACGCCGGCAACCCGAACGCCATACGCATCAACGTCCCGCCGCACACGACCGGGCTGGCCTTCGACATCTACACCTTTTACATGGCGGCCGACGAGCAGCAGTTTTTGATGGACGAGATCGCCCGGCTCGAAAAAGAGGGGTTGGTCGAAGCCCTCAGAGAGAACCGCAACCACATACACGTCTTCGCCTTCGCCGACGCCAAACCGCCCGACGAAAAACTCATCCAAGCCTCACTCAATCTGAAAGTCCAGGGCGACGGGGACTGAGCCTGTTTCCCGACCCTGAAAGGGTCGCACATGATAGCCGGGGGCAAGCAAACGTATGTTTGCGCCGCCCCCGGAACGATTAGAAAAAATGTTTCGACCCTGAAGGGGTCGCACGATCAAGGTTGAGGCGCGACCCCTTCAGGGTCGGAGTTTTTTGTGCCAGTTCCGGGGCGGCGCTTCGTGCGCTGACGCGCACTCGCAACGCCCCCGGCTATCGTGTTCATCCCCTCCGGGGATGGGCTTGAGACTTCGCCTGACCCTTTCCTTAAAAATCTGGCGCGGCGAAAATCATTTCTGTTATAGTCACCCCGCCGACCGGGACGACTAATAAAATCTCAGCGAAAACATGAGGGGATATGATCAAGCGCATAATTTTCGCCGCGCCGTTCATCTGCGTGCTGCTCCTGCTGCTTTTGTGCCAGCGTGCGGCGGCCCAAACCGACCCCGAGAGAAAACGTTTTGAAGTCGGCGCGCATTTCTCCATGCTGCGTTACCACGATTACGTTGACTACGGGACCGAGCCGGGCGTGGGCGGGCGCTTCGGTTTCAACTTCAACGACCACGTGGCCGTCGAGGCAGAGGTTGATCTTTACCCACGCACGCACGAAGGAGACCCGACCGTCTCGGGCCGCAAGACCCTGGCGCTTTTCGGCGTCAAGGCCGGCTCGCGCTTCGGCCGCTTCGGCTTTTTCGGCAAGGCCCGCCCCGGCTTCATACACCTCGCCCGCCGGCTTGAGTTCTCCTGCATAGGAGAAGGCGAGCCTGTGGACTGCGAACTCTCCAGAACGAATTTCGCCTTCGACCTGGGCGGCGTGGTCGAGTACCACTTCTCGCCGCGCTGGCTCTTCCGCGTAGACCTCGGCGACACGATCATCCATTCGGACAAAGTCGGCGGGCGCGGCCTGACACACAACCTGCAATTGAACGCCGGCGTCGGCTTTCGCTTTTGACCATGGGTGAAGAGTTATGAAGAACCCCCTGTCACTTACGCTCGCGATTCTGCTCTCAGCCGCGACTCTCCTGCTCCCCGCCGCGCTGGCACAAAATGAGACGGCGTCACCGAAGCGCTCGGGCCTCACACGGCCGGGCGACGAACACCTAGACCGCGTCTTCAGAAGTTATGAGCGGCTGAACCTGGACGCGCGAGACGCCGCCAGGCAGGTCCGGCAGACGGGCCGCCTCGTCATCAACACCGGACGACGAACGTTCGACCTTGAGTTAGAACCACACGACATGCGCGCCGCAAACTACACGGCCGAGGAGACAATCGCGCCGGGCGTGACGCGCAGGGTCGAGATGGGCGCGGTGCGGACCTACAAGGGCAGGGCTCTGGGAAGCGAGGGCGTGGAGGCGCGCTTCACGATTGATGAAGAGAGTTTAGAGGGACTGATCCTGACGCCCGGTGAGCTTTACTACGTCGAGCCGGCCCGCCGCTACCTGCCGTCGGCCGCGCGCACAGAGTTTCTTCTCTACAAAGGGTCGGACGTGATCGACACGGAGCCGGCCTCCTGCGCCGCCGATACGCTGCACGGGAAAATCGGCGGCGCAGCCGGTCAACTGGGCAAGGAGTCGCCCACTGCAAGCGCCGCCGTCACGGGCGGCGGGCCTTCACCACTCGCGCTCGCCAGACCGTTGGAGGCGGAGCTGGCGACGGAAGCGGACTTTGAGTATGTCAACGCGCTCGGCGGCTCTGCCGCCGCCAACGCCGAAATCCTGAGCATCATGAATCAGGTCGAAGGCATTTATCAGAGGGACATAGGGCTCTCCTTCAGAATCACGAACCAGCACACGTGGGCGACCTCCTCGGACCCGTACACGGCGACCGACGCTGTGGCGGTGCTGAATGAGTTGACGAAATACTGGAACGCAAATTTCACGACCGTGCAGCGCGACGTGGTGCACATGTGGACGGGCAAGAACGTGACGTACAACGGGCAAAGCGGCATAGCGGGCGTGGCCTGGGGCGGCGGCGGGAGCGGTGGAGTCGTCTGCAAATCCCCGACAAACTCCTACGGGCTTTCCGAGCGGCGGACCGAGTCGCCCAATAAGATCGTTCTGCCCGCGCACGAACTGGGCCACAATTTTGACGGCGTTCACACGGACGGCGTGGCCGGCTGCGGCAGCAGCGTCATGCGTTCGTACGCCGGCCCCGATTCCGTGCTCAGTTTCTGCCCGGCCTCGGTCACCAGGATTACGAACCACATCAACGCCAACTCGTCGTGCCTGTCGGCCGCCCCCGTGTGCACCTTCACCATCTCGCCGACGAGCGCGTCGTTCACTGCGGCCGGCGGCTCCGACACGTTCTCCGTGACGGCCTCGGACGCGAGCTGCGATTGGACCGCGACGAGCAACGACGCCTTCATTCACATCACGGCGGGCGCGAGCGGGACGGGGAGCGGGCGCGTCAGCTACACGGTGGACGCCAACACCGCGGCGGCTTCGCGCACGGGGACGATTACGGCCGCCGGGCGCACCTACACCGTCACGCAGGCCGGGGCGACCGTCTGCACTTTCACCATCTCTCCGACGAGCGCCTCTGTCGCGGCGACCGGCGCAACGGGCTCAGTCTCCGTGACGGCCCCGGCAGGCTGCGCCTGGACGGCGGCGAGCAACGTCCCTTGGGCCAGAATCACTGCGGGCGCGAACGGCACCGGCAACGGCACGGTCAGCTACACCGTGGACGCCAACACCGCGACCGTCGCGCGCTCGGGGACGCTCACCATCGCCGGGCAGACTTTCACCATTAATCAGGCCGCCGCCGCGTGCACTTTTACTATCTCGCCGACCAGCGCCTCGTTCGCCGCCGCGGGCGGCACAGGCTCTCTCTCCGTGACGACGACCGCCGGGTGCGCCTGGACGGCGCGAAGCAACGTCGCGTGGCTCACTATTACTGCGGGCGCGAGCGGCAACGGGAACGGGACCGTGAGCTACACGGTGGCAGCCAACACGGCGACCACTTCGCGCACGGGGACGATCACCGCCGCAGGAAAAACTTTCACAGTGACGCAGGCCGGGGCCGTCGTCTGCACGTTCACCCTCGCGACGACGAGTGCCTCTGTGCCAGCGGCCGGCGGCACGGGCACCATAACGGTGACGGGGCCTACGGCCTGCACCTGGACGGCGGTGAGTAACGCTGCCTTCATTCACATCACTGCGGGCGGGAGCGGCAGCGGCAACGGCACGGCCAGTTTCAGGGTGGACGCCAACACGGCGACCGTCTCGCGCCGGGGCACCATCACCATTGCCGGGAAGACTTTCACGGTGAACCAGGCGGCCGCCGCCTGCACCTTTACCATCTCGCCGACCAGCGCGTCGTTCACGTCCGCAGGCGGGACGGGCAGCATTTCCGTGACGACCACGACGGGCTGCGCCTGGACCGCGAAAAGTAACATCGCGTGGATTACCATCACGGCGGGGGCGAGCGGGAGCGGAAGCGGGACCGTCAGCTACCGCGTGGCGGCCAACACGGCGACCACTTCGCGCACGGGGACGATTACGGCCGCCGGGAAGACTTTCACCGTGACGCAGGCGGGCGCGCCGCCCAGCCTGACTTCGCTCGTCGTCAACCCTGCGAGCGTCATCGGCGGCTGCCAGACGGCAACTGGCACAGTGACTCTCAGCTCGGCCGCCCCGCCGGGCGGCATGGTCGTGGCGCTCTCGGACAACATCGCCGCGACCACGCTGCCCGCGAGCGTGACGGTTGCGGCAGGCACGACCACCAAGACTTTCAACATCACGACCGCCGCCGTCACCGTCAATCAGGGCGGGACTGTCACCGCCACACTGAATGGCCTCAACAAGACTGACACGCTCGGGGTGCGGGCCATAGGCGTCAGCTCCGTGAGCGTCAGTCCCAACCCCATCATCGGCGGCAACACTGCGACCGGCACGGTCACGCTCGAATGCCCGGCCGCCCCCGGCAACCTCACCGTCACGCTCTCCGACAACATAGCCTCGACCACCTTGCCCGCGAGCGTCGTCGTCACGGCGGGCACGTCGAGTAAGACTTTCAGCATCACGACGACCGCCGTCGCCAATAATCAGGTCGGCACACTGACGGCCACGGCGGGCGGCGTCAGCAAGAGTGTGAGCGTGACGGTGCGGCGCATAGGCATCGCGTCTCTGACGCTCAATCCGACCTCCGTGTCGGCTGGCAACAATTCGACAGGCACGGTGACGCTTGAGCGCGCGGCGGGGCCGAACGGCATCGTCGTCACCCTGTCGAGCAGCGACACGTCTGCCGCCACCGTCCCCGCCAGCATCACCATCCCTGCGGGGACGACGAGCAAGACGTTTACGGTGACCACCCACCCGGTGAACGCCACCACCAACGTCAACATCACGGCGACGGCCAACAGCACCAGCAAGAGCGCGACACTCACGGTCAACCCCGGAGGGGAGATGTAACACGTCTCAGCCCGAACTGAGTTTTTAAGAACCATCCCGTGAAAAAGGCGGGGCAACATGAGTCCGTCTAAAACCAAACTGAGCCCAAGCGCCTGCTTCCTGATCGTCGCGTCGTTCTTCTTCGGTTCCGCGGCGATGCCGCGTACAACTCAAGCTCAGACGATGCCTCCCGAACAGCATCGGCAACTCGCGCGTGACATCTTCCGCGAGTTGATTGAGATCAACACGACGCACCAGTTCGGGAGCACGAAGGCGGCGGAGGCCGCGGCGGCGAGGCTGAGGGCGGCGGGGTTCGCGGAGGCGGACGTGCAGATGGTTGGGGCGCGCGCGGACAGAGGCAATCTGGTCGCGCGCCTGAAGGGCAAGGGCACGTGCGAAGCCCGTTCTGTTTCTGGCACACCTGGACGTGGTCGAGGCGCTGAAGGAAGATTGGTCGCCGGAGTTTGACCCATTCAAATTCACGGAGCGCGACGGCTACTTCTACGGGCGCGGGACCGTGGACGTGAAGGACGAGGCGGCTGCGCTCGTCGCGACTCTGATTCGACTCAAGCAGGAGAACTACGTGCCGTCGCGCGACATCATCGTGGCGCTGACGGCGGACGAGGAGACGGGCGACGCGAACGGCGTGGACTGGCTGCTCGCAAACCGCCGCGATCTTATTGACGCGGCCTACGCGATTAACACGGACGCGGGCGGCGGCCAGATGGAGAAGGGTCGGCGCGTGCGCTACAACGTGCAGACGAGCGAGAAGGCGTCGCTCACTTTCCGCCTCGAAGTGAAGAACGCGGGCGGGCACAGCTCGCAGCCCGTGCGCGACAACGCCATCTATCATCTCTCGGAGGGGCTTGCGCGCCTGGCGAAGTTCGACTTCCCCGTGCGATTGAACGAGACGACGCGTTCCTTCTTGTAAGGATGTCCGCGCGCGAGGCCGGGCAGACGGCGGCCGACATGAAGGCCGTGGCCGGAAAGACGCCGGATTCGTCGGCGGCCGCGCGCCTCGCCGCCCTCTCGCCCTTCTACAACAGCATGATGCGCACGACCTGCGTGGCGACGATGTTGGAGGCGGGCCACGCGCCGAACGCGCTGCCGCAGACGGCGCGCGCCATCGTCAACTGCCGCGTGCTGCCAGAGGACTCGCAGGAGGCCGTGACGAAGACGCTCACGGATGTCCTGGCCGACAAAGAGATCGCGTTGACGGCGCTCAACGACATACGTGCGAGCCCCGCGTCGCCGCTCGTGCCGGAAGTCATACGCCCGGTCGAGCGCATCGCGGCCGAGATGTGGCCGGACGTTGCGGTCGTCCCCGTCATGGACCCCTGGGCGACGGACGGCCTGTACCTGCGCCGCGCTGGCATCCCCGTCTACGGCACGCCCGGCATCTTCTTCGACATAGACCCCATCCGCTCGCACGGCAAAGACGAGCGCGTCGGCGTGCAAGCCTTCTACGAAGGCGTCGAGTTCACCTACCGTCTGATGAAAGCCTTGACCGCGGGCCAGTAGGGTCATCGCTGACTAGTACGAAAGCTCATCTCGAAACCTCACTCAACCCTTTGCGCCTTACGTCTTCACTTTGCGCCTTTGCGTGAAACAGTCTAACGTTTCTCGCAAAGGCGCAAAGAGAAGACTTAAGGCGCAAAGGGTTGAGTGGTTCTCTCCCGGATTGTGAGATGGCCTGTGAGTCGTGACCGCGGGGCGTGCGGCGTGCTATAACATCGAAAACAAATTTAACCGGGGGGACAAAGAAGATGCGTTGGAGGGACCTGCGCCAGAGCGGTAATGTCGAGGACCGCCGGGGAATGTCCGGGAGGGGGCTGGCCGTCGGCGGAATCGGCACCGTCGTCATCATGATAGTGGCTTTCTTCCTCGGGATTGATCCGCGCAAGCTGCTCAACTCGGGCGGCGACACCAGCCCCGCGCCCGGCACACAGGCCACGCGTCCCATGAGCGCCGAGGAGAAGGAGATGAGAGACTTCACCGGCGCCGTCCTCGGGAGCACGGAGGACGTCTGGAGCGAAATCTTTCGGCAGCAGGGGGGGCAGTACGCCGAGCCGAAGCTCACGCTCTTCGACGAACAGGTCCGCTCGGCCTGCGGGCTCTCGTCCGCCGCGGTCGGCCCCTTCTACTGCCCCGGCGACCAGAAGGTCTACCTCGACCTCTCTTTCTTCCGCGAGCTACAGACGCGCTTCCGCGCGCCCGGCGATTTCGCGCAGGCTTACGTCATCGCGCACGAGATCGGTCACCACATACAGAACCTGACGGGGACGATGAACCGCGTCAACCAACTGCAAGCGCGCGGCGGCGAGCGCGAGGCCAACCAGCTCTCGGTCAGGCTTGAGCTACAGGCGGACTGCTACGCAGGCGTCTGGGGGCACTACGCGCAGCGCCGCGGAATCCTTGAGCAGGGCGACGTGGAAGAAGCCCTGCGCGCCGCGACGGCCATCGGCGACGACCAGCTTCAGAAACAGTCGCAGGGCTACGTCGTCCCAGACTCTTTCACGCACGGCAGTTCTGAGCAGCGCATGCGCTGGTTCCACAAGGGGCTTGAGACTGGCGACATACGCCAGTGCGACACCTTCAACGCCAGAAGCCCGTAAGCATGAACGTCACCACAATCGCCAACTACCGCGCCTTCAAGAGGTGGACGGGCAGGACTCCCGTCTCATACCGCAAGCCTCAGGCGTAATCGTCAACAGATTGCCATCGGTCATTCCGAAATCAAACTCCCCGCGTAATAAAGAGAGCGTGTGTGACGCGCTTCTTGATTTCAAAGTTTTGAAGAAAGCCTGATGAGTAGAATAAAGATAATCGTCGTCATTCTGTGCCTGACTCTCGTCCTCGCCTGCGCCAACCAGGGACAGACGCCGCAGCCTGGGCCGCTCGCACTGACGCACGTCACCGTGATTGACGGGACGGGCGCGCCGGCCAGGGCGGACGTGACCGTGCTGATTACGGGGGGGCGCATCACAGAGGTCGGCGAGGCCGCGAAGGTGCGCGTCCCGCGTGGCGCGCGCGTCGTGAACGCCCGTGGCAAATACCTGATTCCGGGGCTGTGGGACATGCACGTGCATCTAGCCAAGATTGGCGAGAACGCGCTCCCGCTGTTCCTCGCGAACGGCGTGACGAGCGTGCGTGACATGGGCGGCGACTACGCTGTCGCGCCGCGGTTGAAAAGGGAAGTGAATGATGGGCTGCGGCTGGGGCCGCGCATTAAGACGGCCGGGCCGATTCTCGAAGCCGCGCGCAACGTCGAGCGCATGAAGACGGAAAAGACAATCGAGTTTGACACCTTCCCCGTCGAGCGCACGAGGATCAGCGTCGGCAGCGCGGAAGACGCGGCGCGCGCCGTTGAGCTGGTCGCGAAGCTCGGAGCGGACTTCGTCAAGATACGCACCGTCGAATCCGTGGAGACTTATCGCGCCATCGTCGAGGCCGCCGGGCGCGCGGGCCTGCCGGTCGTCGGCCACGCCAGCGTGCCCCCGGAAGAGATCGCCCGCGCGGGCCAGCGCAGCATAGAGCACTCTTTTTTCCCCCGCTCAATAATCTGAGCGCGGCCGAGCGCAAAGAGTTGTTCGGGCGATTGGCACAGAACGGCACGGCTGTCGTCCCGACCGCCGTCACCGGCTTCAAATCTTTTCCCGTCTCTTACGAGACGGCAGTCCAGATTATTAATGACCCTCGCGGGAAGATTGACGCACGGCGAAAATATCTCTCGGGTTATTTGATAGCGGACTGGAAGGAGCAGGCGGAGGAGCGGCGCGGCGCGGACCTTGACGTGTTGATAAAGAAGATACGCCCGGACGTGCTCAGGGACTTGAAGGAGATGCGCGCGGCGGGCGTGCGCGTCATGCCGGGCACGGACGCGGGCGTGCTCATGATTTACCCCGGCTTCAGCCTTCACGACGAGTTGCAGTTGTTCGTCAGCGACCTCGGGCTAACGCCGATGGAGGCGCTCATGAGCGCCACGCGACACCCGGCGGAGTTCTTCGGCATGCAGGATTCTTTGGGGACCGTGGAAGAAGGAAAGCTCGCGGATTTAGTCCTACTCGACGCAAACCCGCTCGAACAGATCAGCAACACTCAGAGAATAGCGGGCGTCGTCGTCGCCGGAAGATTCATGCCAAAAACGGAGCTGCGGAAAATGCTGAAAGGCGTTGAAGCCGCCGCCCGCCGCGCGAGCAAGAAATAGTTAGAGAGAGATTCAAAACAAAAACTCAACCCTTTGCGCCTTAAGTTTTTCCTTTGCGCCTCAGCGTGAAACAGCCGTTCTCGCAAAGGCGCAAAGTTAAGACGTAAGGCGCAAAGGGTTGATTGGTTATGCGGCTTGAGTTTTGGAACAGTCTCTTAATTGTCTGCCGAAGAGACTATGCCTTTCAAACGCTTCCCGAAAGATTTGAGGCGGGATTCTTTGGGGCGCGGCTGGTCGGAGGGCGCGGGTGCGGCCTGTTGGTGCGGGGCCGTGCAGGCTTGGCGAGGTTCCGTCCCGGCGGGGTAAGTCATGCGGCTTTTAGTGGGGCACGCGGGCGTCGCGAGTTGCCCGGTCGTGGGGTCAATCGTGACCGTCACGGTCGGGAGGGCGCGCACCTCCGCGGCGGCAGCGGGTGCGCCGACAGGCTGTGCCTCTGCTTGCGGGGCCGCCTGTTTGGCGCGCGGCAGTTTGGAAGAGGCTGTGCCACTTTCGGTCTTCTGATTATCCTGGCCCATTTCAGGCTGTGACTGCGGCGCAGTCTGCGCACGTTGCTCGTCTGCCGAAGTGACGAAAGCGCGGAAGGCTGAGAAGAAGACTACGCCGGAGACGAGCAGTGCGAGCAGTACTAACTGCCAGCGGCCGCGTCGCGGGGGCGCTGGCCGTTGCGGCGCATCAGCTTGAGCAGGAGGAGGCGTAGACGCTCTCGGCCTGCGCCCGCTCTTGGCGGCGGTCAGTTGGTCGTAGGCTTCGTTAATCTCTTTGAGCTTCTCCTGCGCCTTCTGCTGTAGGCGCGGGTCGTGCGCGAAGCGGTCAGGGTGCCAGACCTTCGCCATGTCGCGGTGAGCCGTCTTCAATTCCTGGGCCGAAACGCCCGGCCGCACGCCGAGCAGTTCGTAGCATTTATTCAATTCGTCCACGTGTTGCAGTCTTCCCCTCAGGATAAAATGTCTGCCAGGCGCGACACGCCCTTGAACTTGTCCAGCAACTCCGAAGGCCCTGGCACGGGCAGGCCCATGTAATTCATCGCCGCCAGACAGGCGACGACGATCATGCACGCGATGACGAGCCGCATGGCCGCCAGGCCCGCGCGCCGCAGGACGGCAGAAGCACGCATAAATCTAAAACTCCTTGCTGGTGCCGAGTTTTAATTTTGGAGAGGATGAACGGGGCGTACCGACTGAACAGATACCGTGAGGCCGCTGTTAATGTCTTTGACACGGGAGCTACAACCGGCCTCAGTCGTTATTATCGCAGGCCGCGAGTTTGTTGACAACAGTCTTCTTGATGGCCTAAGAGTAGGCTCATGACCTTTCGCCAGACGCCCCCGACGCTCGGCAACCAGTATGAGGACGACCGCGTTTTGCGCTCCTTTTTAAGGCGTGCGCTTCCCATTGAAGTGCTGCGCGAGATAGAGCCGTCGCTCGCGGAGATGGGGCGTCTCGCGGGGGACGACCTCTACCGTTTGCAGCTCGCCGACCGTCTCAACGAGCCGAAGCTCACGCAGTGGGACGCGTGGGGGAATCGTGTTGACCACATAGAACTGACGCCCTTGTGGCGCGCGGCCGCGCGCATCAGCGCCGAGCACGGCGTCGTGTCGGTCGCGTACGAAGGCAGGCACGCGCAGTTTTCCAGAATTCATCAGGCGGCGCTCGCGTATCTCTTCACCCCTTCGACGGACATCTACAGTTGCCCGCTCGCCATGACGGACGGCGCGGCGCGCACGCTCCTTTCATCCGGCAACCGCGCGCTCATCAATCGCGCCGTCCCGCACCTGACGACGCGCGATCCAAATGAATTCTGGACGAGCGGCCAGTGGATGACGGAAGCGACGGGCGGCTCCGACGTAGGCTTGTCGGAGACTGTCGCGCGGCAGGACGACGGGGGCGTCTGGCGGCTTTACGGCAGAAAATGGTTCACTTCGGCTACGACCTCCGAGATGGCGCTGACGTTGGCGCGACCCGAAGGGAATCCGACGGGCGGACAAGGGCTCGCACTCTTCTACGTCGAGACGCGTGACGAACGGGGACGCTTGCGCGGCATAGAGATCAATCGCCTCAAGGACAAGTTGGGGACGCGCAAAGTCCCGACAGCCGAGTTGACGCTCGTGGGCACGCCGGCCGAGTTGGTCCTGGGGACGACCGACGGCGTGCGCAACATCACGCCGATGCTCAACGTCACGCGGCTGTGGAACGGCATCAGCGCAGTCTCCCTGATGCGGCGCGGGGTGGCGCTCGCTCTTGACTACGCGCGCAAGCGCACGGCCTTCGGGTCCCTGCTCTCCGAGAAGCCTCTGCACACGGACACGCTCGCCGGCTTGCAGGCCGAAACGGAAGCGGCCTTTCACCTGGCCTTCCGCGTGGCCGAGTTGACCGGCCGCAGCGAGGCGGGCGAGATCAATGAAGACGAGGCACATCTGCTGCGCCTCGTCACGCCGCTGATGAAGCTCGTGACGGGCAAGCAGGCGGTCGCGGTCGCGAGCGAAGTGTTGGAAGCATTCGGCGGCGCGGGTTACGTGGAGGACACGGGGCTGCCCGTGCTCCTGCGCGACAGCCAGGTTCTGCCCATCTGGGAAGGGACGACCAACGTGCTCGCGCTCGACGCGTTGCGCGCGTTGGGGCCGGACAATCGCGCGTTTCAGGTGTTGAAGTCTGAGGTGGGGCGTTGCGTTGAGTCGGTCCGCGACGAGAGGCTCGCGGCCGCGGCGCGCGCCGCGCTCAACGCGGTAGAGCACGCAGGCGAGTGGCTGGCCTGTGCCAGAAAAGAGGGGCAGGGGGGCGTCGAAGCCGGCGCTCGCCGGTTCGGTCTGACACTCGGCCGCGCGCTGGAATTGGCCCTGCTCGTCAAACACGCGCAGTGGTCGCAGGATGAGGAAGCGGACGGGCGGGCCGCTGCTGCCGCGCGTCGTTTCGCCGCCGCAGGGATTGACCTGCTCGGAGACGTGGACGCGGGCGACTCGCGCCTGCTGCTCGTGGTCCAGTAATTGTGGCGGAGAGGCTTATTTAATTTGACATTCCGGGATGCTACCTTTATATTGCAATGTCGCTTTGAGGTTGCTCGATACGAGTTTTACTCATTGAGTTACCCACGGGCGTTCAATCCGTCCGAATTTCAATAGAAATTAAAGCGACCGATTTTCTTGCCTGTACCGTTTCGAACGTAAAACACCAGCGCCGCAAGTGGGAGCGGCGTCATTTCCAGAATAAGCGCCCGGACTGGGCTGGCTTTCTGCTCGCGCGGGCGAGCTATCATGTAGAACACTGGGGCTTTAAGTTTTACCACTTCGTTGTTGGTCTCTTCTAAGCTCCCTGCCGAACAATTTATTGTGTGACCGTGCCACTACTCGCTCTGTAGGGCGATGTGTGCCGAACCCCCGGACTTTGACTGCCCGACTTTAACCCAAAGAAGGAAGATAAAGGATGAGACGACGTACTCTCTACGTGTGTGCGCTGATACTGATCGCCGCAATCGCACTCTATTTCCCCCTGGCCGGGAGCACCGCCCCGCGCGGGCAAGGCTCCGACGCTGCTTCCAAGAGGCGTCAACTCCCCAATTTCGACGCGCTGGGTTCCAGCAGCAAGCGCCCAACTACCGCGAGCGACGCGGCAGCGACAGGCGTTACCTCGATTAACGACCAGGAAAGCGCCCGCCCGCAGATGGAAGCAGGGCACATCGTCCAGTTGGAAAGCCGCCTGGGCGTCCCGACCTTCCTCTGGGCCACGAATTCCGGCAAAGCCAGGACGCTCTCGGCGCGTGCCGAGCAGCGCCAGGCTGACGCCAAGTCCGTCGCCCTTGAGCACCTGAGCAACTATGCCTCGCGCTACGCGCTGTCAGGCGCGGACCTCGCAGAGGTTCAGGTCGCCTCCGTCCACGACACGGGCCGTGGAGCCATCGTCGTCAAACTCAAGCAGTCAGTCAACGGTATCGAAGTCTTCCGCGACGAGATGAACATCATCATGAACCGGAAGCTGCAACTCGTCGCCATCTCGGGCTATCTGACGGGCAGCGGGAGCGACACGGTCTCGATTGATCCCGCCGCGCGCAGCTTTAGACTGACCAGGGAGCAGGCCGTCGCCAGCGCCCTGGGCAACCTGACCGGAGATGCCCTCTCGCCGACTGCCGTGCGCAGCACGACTAATTCCGTCGGCGACGGCTGGCGCGAAGGGCGCGGCCGCCTATAGCTACTTCACCGCCGACCTCGGCAGCGAGGCGAAAGTGGGAGACCCCGCACGCGTCAAGCAGGTGATGTATCACTCGGCGGAAGGGTTCATCCCCGCCTACTACGTCGAGGCTGAGGTGCTCGTGCCCTCGACGGACCCAACGCTCATCACGGTTGACGGCACGACCCCGTCCGACTCGCTTTACTACTCTTTCGTCATCTCGGCCGTTGACGGCCAACTGCTCTTCAGGAAGAACCTGGTTCAGGAAGACGGCTTCACCTACCGCGTCTGGGCCGACGCGAACGGTGTACCCTACGAGGGTCCGTCCGGCCCCGTTGGGCCGTATCCGACAGCGACGCCGAGCGGCTTCGTCCCGCCGTTCATCGCGGCCAACGACGTGACGCTCCAGAACTTCCCGTTCAGCAATAACGACCCGTGGCTCGCGCCGGGGGCGACCGAGACGAACGGCAACAACGTTGACGCGTTCGTAAATCTCTACAGCCCGGACGGCTTCGGCAACCCGACCACGACCACGCCGACCGATGTGCCGAACGGCGACCACCGCGCGCAGATCACGGCCGCGGGACAGTTCCTACACACGCACCAGCCGGACGTGGACGCGTTCAGCGCCAGCGCCCGGCAGGCGTCAATCACGCAGCTCTTCTTCAACGTCAACTTCCTGCACGACTGGTTCTACGACTCCGGCTTCGATGAGGCTTCCGGCAACGGGCAGAAGAGCAACTACGGCCGCGGCGGCCTTGAGAACGACGACATCAAGGCGCAGGCGCAGGATTTCCAGAGCTTCAACAACGCGAACATGCTGACGCCCGCCGACGGCACCCGCCCGCGCATGCGCATGTACAACTTCCCGAACCTGTCGAACAAGCTGGACATCTCAGCGCCCGCAGGCATCGCAGGCAGGTACAACATCGGGATTTCCCAGACCGGCCTCCGAAACTTCGACATCAACAGCGACATCGTCCGCGCGACGTTCACCGCCGGGCCGACCACCTGCACCATCACCAACGCCGCAGCGCTCGACGGTAAGATCGCGATGTTCGACTTCGACAACACCGACGGCACGGGCTGCGCGTTCTCCACGCGCATCGCGCGCATTCATGCGACGAACGCCGCGGCCGCGTTGATGGTTTACACCTCCGCTGCTCCAACAATCGTGGCTAACATCACCGGCATCAACGCCACGCACACGAAACCAATCGGCGTCATCTCCTGGAACACCGGCCAGGTGATCAAGCCGCAACTCGCGGTCCCCACCACGGTCACGGCGCGTCTGCTCCGCGTGGCCGACCGCGACGGCGCGCTCGACAACCAGATCGTCGCCCACGAGTGGGGCCACTACCTCAGCAACCGCCTGATCGCCAATGCCGGCGGCCTCAACAACCAGCAGGGCGGCTCGATGGGAGAGGGCTGGGGCGATTTCCTCTCTATGTTACTGACCGTCAGGGAAGGCGACGACCTCAAGCCGGCGAACGCCAACTTCAGCGGTGTTTACATCATGGGCGGCTACGCCTCGGGGCATCACGAGATTCCGCTCACCTACTGGTACGGCTCCCGTCGCGCCCCGTACTCGACCGACATGACGAAGAACGGGTACACCTTCAGGCACATTAGTGACGGCCAGACGCTGCCCGTCACGACGCCGGCCACCTTAAACTCCCCGCCCAACTCGGAAGTCCATAACTCGGGCGAGGTCTGGGCCACAATGCTCTGGGAGTGCTACGCCGCTCTCTTGAACGACACCGGGCGGTTGACGTTCAGTCAGGCGCAGGAGCGCATGAGGGACTATCTCGTCGCCTCGCTGAAGATGACGCCGGCGAGTCCGACGTTCACGGAGGCGCGCGACGCCGTGCTGGCCGCGGCCTACGCCAACGACCCCCTGGACGGCGACCTCTTCGCACAGGCTTTCGCCAAACGCGGAATCGGCGTCAACGCAGTCTCCCCCGACCGCTACTCGTCTAACCACGCCGGCGTGGTCGAGAGCTACGAGGTCGGCAGCAACCTCTCGTTCGTCAGCGCCAGCTTCGACGACAACATCGTCTCCTGCGACAATGACGACTATCTCGACAACAATGAGAAGGGCACGCTCAGCGTCACGCTGAAGAACACCGGCGGGCAGACGCTCTCCAACACAATCGCCACGGTGACGAGCAGCAACGCCGGGGTCAACTTCCCGGACGGCAACGTCATCAACTTCGGCCCCTCGGACCCGTTCGGGACCGTGACGGGCACCGTGGTCGTGGAAGGGAAGAATCTGTCCGGCATGCAGACTTCGGACTACACCATCACCTTCTCCGACACCGGCTCTGCCAACGGGCTGTCGGGCACGGCACATTACTACGCCAAGCTGAACGTGGACGAAGTCCCGACCAGCTCCAAGAACGAGGACTTTGAAAGCCATGCTCCGGTCTGGACGAAAGGCTTCAACGCTACGTTAGGCAACTTCGCGCCGTGGACGCTGACGAACGTCGGCCCCGACTATGTCTTCCACGCGGACAATTTCGCAGCTTCTTCTGACCAGTACCTGATCTCGCCCACGCTGAACGTGTCTCGACGGGGACCAACTTCGTCATCAGCTTCTCGCACCGGCACAGTTTCGAGGCACCCGACTGGGATGGCGGCCGACTCGAAATCACCACTAACGGAGGCACTAACTGGGCTCCCATCGGGACCGCCCCGGCCTTCTACAACGGCACGATCCGCCCCTCCAACCCCTCGAACGTGCTGACAAATCAGCCGGGCTTCATCGGGCAAAGCGCGGGCTACCCGAATTTCACCACCGCGACGCTCGACCTCGGAACCACTTACCAGGGCCAGACCGTGCAGATTCGCTTCCGCGCGGCGAGCGATGCCGCTGCCGGCGCGCCCGGCTGGGACGTGTCTTCCGTCAACTTCACGGGCATTGACAACACGCCGTTCACGACGCTGGTGGCCGAAGCCGGCTCGTGCGCGGCCACGGTCACGCTCGAACTCAACCCCTCGACCATTCCTGAAGGGACCGTGAACACGCCGTACTCGGTGATATTCAACGCCGCGGGCGGGACTGGTCCCTACACCTACGACGCGCCCTCCGGGCTGCCCGCCGGTCTGACCTCCGCGCCTTTCGGGGCCGGCTACAAGATCAGCGGCACGCCCACCGAAGCGGGCTCGTTCCCGTTCACCATCAACTATCACGACAGCGCCGCGCACAACGGGAGCGCGAACTACACGCTCGTCATCAACAAGGCTGCTGCGACCATCACGCTCAGCAACCTCTCGCACGTCTACGACGGGACGCCGAAGGCTGCGACGGCGACCACCAACCCGCCGGGGTTGAGTGGGGTGACCATCACCTACAGCCAGGGCGGCAACCCTGTTGCCAGCCCGACCAACGCCGGGAGCTACGACGTTCTGGCCGTGCTGACCAACGACGACTACGCAGCGCCGAACAAGACGGGCACGCTCGTCATCTCGAAGGCGTCGCAGACGATCAACTTCGGCGCGCTGTCGGCGAAGACCTTCGGCGACCCGCCGTTCACCATCAGCGCCACGGCGACCTCGACGCTCCCCGTGAGCTTCCAGGTGATTTCCGGGCCGGCATTCCTCTCAGGCGCGGGTAACACCGTCAACCTGACCGGGGCCGGAACTGTGAAGATCAGAGCCAAGCAGCCGGGCAACGCTAACTACAACGCCGCGCCCAACGTGGATCAGACCTTCACCGTCGCCAAGAAACTGACGACGCTCACCGTAGGCAGCTTGTCTCAGGTCTACACCGGGACGGCGAGGAGAGTGACGGTCCAAACCAACCCGATAGGCTTGGCCGGAGTGACGATCACTTACAAACAGGGCGGCGTGAACGTGACTCCGATTAACGTCGGCAGTTACGACGTGCACGTGACGCTGACGAACGCCAACTACCAGGCCACTCCTGTTGACACCACGCTGGTGATCACGAAGAAAAACCAGGCGATTACCTTCCCGGCAATCGCCAACCGGCAGTACTCCCCGACGCCGTTCAACATCAGTGCGACGGCGAATTCGGGGCTGCCTGTGAGCTTCCAGGTCATCTCGGGGCCGGCGACGGTCTCGGGCAACAGCGTGACGATGACGGGAACCGGCGTCGTCAAGATACGAGCCTCGCAGGCGGGGAACGGCAACTACAACGCCGCGCCTGTTGTGGATCGGACGTTCACGATCACCCCGTAGCCGGAAGGCCGGGTCAGACTTCTACCGTCTGACTTTGCCTTCTCGACTTGAAAAGGTGAAATAACCCGAGGGCGGCGCAAAACGAGAGTCTTGCGCCGCCCTCGGCCATTCTACAGAGGGTGTCTGCGGGGAGGAATTTACTCGAAATTACGGGCAACCGAGACGCCCCGGACTCCCTCTAAATCAACGCTCTTTGCTGCTTGACCCTGGGTTAAGGTTCACGGCATACTCGCGCGGCTGTTGCGCGCCTCGCTTCTCATCAGGGATGAGCCGAAAGAGTTTCCAATAGCCCGACCGGCGGCCGTGTCCGCCAAATCTTTTGTCCCCCGTCGCGTCCTCGACGAGAGTGGCCTGCGGTAAATTCACCCGTTCAAGACATCAATTGGCGGTCGGGCGCTCCAGCCCCGCCCGAGCTTCTATCAGGAATAAAATAATGCCTCGCTTCTCAGACTTTTTTAATCCCTCAAGCGGCCGTAGATTGAAACGAAACAAAAGCCCACGCAACTCGTCGCGCGCACGCGCCGCGAAGTCCGGCGGGCTTTTCGTGCTGCTGTCTCTGCTGGTCTCCTTAATCACCTTGCCGCCCGTTTCGCGCGCGCAGTTTCAATCTTCGGCCGCGCCCGGCCAGGGCCAGAAGCGTGCGCCCGTGGAGTTCGTCCCCGGCGAGGTCATCGTCCGCTTCAAGACCGAGGAAGCGGCGGAACTGAGCGACAGCGAGCCTGCCCGGGAACTGCGCATGAGTCGCGGCAGCATCCATGTCAGGACTGAGCGCTTCGAGGGCTCTGAGATAGTCAAGGGGCTGCGCGTCGTCCACGTCCCCGAAGAAGAGACTCTGAAAGCAATCGAGGCGCTCAAGGCGCGTCCAGACGTGCTCTACGCCGAGCCGAATTACGTTCGCCGCAAACTCGCGACCGTGAACGAGCCGCGCTTTAAGGAGATGTGGGGCCTGAAGAACACTGGGCAGTCCGGCACGAGCGGCGGCCACACCGGCACGGTCGGCGCGGACATTGACGCCGAGCCCGCCTGGAACCTGACGAAGGGAAGCCGCGCGGTCGTGGTCGGCATCGTGGACGAAGGGGTAGACATCAATCACCCTGACCTCGCGGCCAACGTCTGGAAGAACCCCGGCGAGATACCGAATAACAGCATTGACGACGACGCGAACGGTTTCATAGACGATGTCAACGGCTGGGACTTCTTCCACAACGATAAGACGGTCTTCGACGGCTCGGGCGCATACCCTTCCGACGACACGGACGCGCACGGCACTCACGTCGCCGGAACTATCGGCGCTGTCGGCAACAACGGCTTTGGCGTCACGGGAGTCAACTGGCAGGTGAGCCTGATGTCGCTGAAGATTTTGGGGCGCGAGGGTGAATCGCCCGCGCCGTCGAGCGTGCGCATGACTGTGCGTGCGTACAACTACGCGAAGATGATGCGCGACAAGTGGGTCAGCTCCGGCGGGACGAAGGGCGCGAACGTGCGCGTGCTCAACAACAGCTACGGAGGGGGCGGCCGCTCGCAGGCTGAGCTGGATGCCATCAAAGCTCTCAACACCTCCGGCATTCTCTTCGTCGTGGCCGCCGGAAACGATTCATACAACAACGACATTCTACCCGTGTACCCTGCGTGCTATTCCGCCCCGAACCTCATCTCCGTGGCGGCGACCAACAACAGCGACCTGAGGACGAGCTTCACCAACTCCGGCCCGCGCACCGTCCACATGGCCGCGCCCGGCGAGTGGATTCTGAGCACCACGCCGAACGGGACTTACGACTTTTACAGCGGAACCTCTATGGCCTCGCCGCACGTCGCCGGCGCTGCCGCGCTCGTCCTCGCGGCCAGCCCGAGCGTCACCGTGGCGCGTCTGCGCGCGGCCCTGATGTACAGCGGCGACTTGCTTGAGACACACAACTTCTATCAGTCACTCGTTTCGGGCCGCCGCCTGAACGCGCTCAAGGCCCTGCAAAGCGCCGCGGAGAACGACACGACAGCGCCCGCGGCAGTGGGCAATCTTCAGGCGGGTAACACGTCTGGGAGAAATTTTTCTCTCAAATGGACGGCCCCCGGCGACAACGCCAACACGGGGAGCGCCGCCCTCTACGAAATCCGCTACTCGGACACGCAGCCGACCACCGTCGAGCAGTTCGAGCAGGCGACGCGGCT
Organism: uncultured Acidobacteriota bacterium; assembly: GCA_963711585.1. Taxonomy (GTDB): domain Bacteria; phylum Acidobacteriota; class Blastocatellia; order Pyrinomonadales; family Pyrinomonadaceae; genus QHXM01. The sequence continues at coordinate 535,270 of CAVQEU010000011.1, forward strand.
CATCGCCCCGCTCCCGATGGCGGCCGGCACCAGCCAGTCCACCATCGTCGAGATACCCTTCCGCCACCCCAAAGGTTTTGTCTCCATCCGCGCGCTCGATAACGCAGGGAACGCAGGCCCCATTACCTCCGCTCCCAGCAACGTCCTGTTGTCCGACAGCGACCCGTATGTAGTCTCTGTGGTCGCGGCCCAGCCGCTCTCGACCGGCGGCACGCCGCTCAACCTTATCGGCGACGACCTCTATAGCGGCGACTACAGTCTGCCGTTCCCCTTCCCGTACATCGAAGGCCCCATCTGGTTCCTCAACGTTTCGAGCAACGGCGCGCTTTACCTGCCTTACCCGCCGAACGTCTTCGGCGATCCTCTGAACGACGCGGGGAGCGCCGTCCAGGGTCTCAACGCGTTCAAGATGATCGCCGGGCTCTGGGACGACCTGCGGACGGACCACCGCGCGGGCGACGACGTGTACGTCGTCAAGCCGGACGCCAACCGCATCATCTTCCGCTGGCAGGCCGTGACTTACGCCACGCCGCTCTCGGCCACGACGACCCGCGGCGAGAACCCCGTCAGCTTCGAGATAGAACTCAACCGCAACGGCGTGATCAAGGTCCGCTACGGCGCGGGCAATCAGAAACTCTGGCCGGTCGTGGGCATCTCGGGCGGCGCGCCCGACGCCTACCCCGTCCTCTCGCACACGTCCGAGAGCGCGTTCAAGAGTCTGGCGAATGCGCAGACAGTCGTCTTCACCCCGCGCGCGCCGACTCCCCCGCCGGTGAACGTTTCGTCGCTCACCGTCACGCCGAACCCAGTCGTCATGGGCAAGACCGCGACGGGCAAGGTGACGCTCGCCCAGCCCGCGCCGACGGGCGGGGCCGTCGTCAACTTGAGCGACGATCTGGCCGCGACCACCATGCCCGCGAGCATCACCGTCGCGGCCGGCACGACGACGAAGACTTTCAGCATCACCACCGCCAACGTGGGTAGCACAGCGCAGACCGGCACGGTCAGGGCAGCGTCCGGGGATTCGGCGGCGACGACTACACTCACCGTGAATCCTCTGGTGCCTACCTCACTTGTGCTCAGCCCGGCGATTGCCCCCGGCGGCAACAACGTCACAGGCACTGTGACGCTCAACAGCGTCGCGCCCGCGGGCGGGGCAATCGTCACGCTCTCTGACAATCTGGCGGCGACCACTGTCCCGGCCAGCGTGACCGTCCCGGCGGGGACGAACAAGGCGACGTTTACAATCAAGACCAGCGTCGTCACGGTCAAACAGGCGGGGACGGTGACGGCCTCCATGAACGCCGTCAGCAAGACGGCCGCGCTCAATGTGCGGCCCATCGGCGTGCTCTCCGTTTCGGTCACGCCGAACCCCGTCGTGGGCGGGAACAGCATGACCGGCACGGTGGTCCTTGAGCGTCCCGCGCCTTCGAATATGACGGTCACGTTGAGGGACAGCCTGACGGCCGCGACCACGCCCCTGAGCGTCGTCGTCCCCGCGGGACAGACGACCAGGACTTTCACGGTCACGACCACCGCCGTCGCCGCGACCCAGAAAGGAACGCTCACGGCCAGCGTCAACAGCGTCGCCAAGACCGTCGTCTTCACGCTCAACCCTTGAGGGTCTCGCTCTCATTGCCATTGAGTGTGAGTTAAAGGAAATCTCACGCAAAGACGCAAAGGCGCGAAGAAAAGCTTGATTCTTTTCTTCGCGCCTTTGCGTCTCCAGCGTGAGATGTTTTCTTCAGCCTACACTCAATTGCAAACCGGCGTAGGCGGGTCAGTCTAGTTGCTCTTCGGCGGGCGGGCCAGCTTGATCTTGCGAGCCGCGTCCTCGTAATAAGGCTTCAAGGTGGCGTCCAGCTTGAAGCACTTGTCGAAGTCCTGCTGTGCTTCCTCGTCCTTGCCCTGTGCCAATTTCGCCAGCCCGCGGTTCCCGTAGGCGTCGGCCAGTTGGGGACTGAGTTCCAGCGCCTTGTCGAAGTCCGCAATCGCCCCCTCGGAATCGCCTTTGCCCTCGCGCGCCGCGCCGCGATTGTTGTACGCCTCCGCGTCCTTCGGGTCCAGCTCGATGACCCTGGTGTAATCCGTAATCGCCCCGTCCAGGTCGCCCTTCTCGTCCCGCGCGAGGCCGCGGTTATAGTAGGTCCTAGCGTCCTGACCGTTAATCTCCACGGCCCTGTCCAGGTCGGCCAGCGCGCCGTCCAGATCGCCCGTATTCTTCCGCGCCAGGCCGCGATTGTTGTACGCGGCGGCGTGCTTGGAATCAAACTCGATGGCTTTGGTGTAATCGACTATGGCGTCCTCAAGGTCGCCCCTGTAGTCGCGCACGCGGCCCCGGTTGTAATAAGCCTTCGCGTTTCGCGGGTCAATCTCGATGGCCTTGCCGTAGTCCGCCAGGGCCGCTTCCAGGTCGCCTTTGCGCGAACGCGCGTTGCCGCGGTTGAGATAGGCGTCGGCCAGCCGCGGGTCAATCTCGATGGCCTTGTTGAGGTCGGCAATCGCTCCCTCCTGGTCGCCCTTCTGGTGGCGCGCGAGGCCGCGCTTGTTATATTCCTCCGCCGAACTCGGCGCGCTCTCCGTCTGCGCCGCCGCGCACGTCACCATCAGCAACAACAGAAATGGCACAGCGATGTATCGCATAAACTCAACTCCAACTCCGCCAGGCATACGCGCGTGCGAGACTGCACGCCGCTCGTCATAGAAAACCCTTTTACCCTTATCCGGGCACACTGGCAAGCGTAAACGTTCAGTCACGCGTCTGGAAAAATATTGGGGGCGAAGACGAGAGGGGACTGCCTTGGCGGACTACGGCCCGACGGCGCGGGAGAAGTATGGCGCTTAACGGGGGGCGTTAGCGCCATACTTCTCCCGCGTCGGGGCCGCTGTCAGTTATTTGTGAGACGCCTAGCCCTCCACGTCGGGCGTCCAGAAGCGCTCCCAACCCGGCGGGGAAGAATTAATATTCACTTGCTGGCTCACTAAGACATCGTCATTGCTGACGACCCAGACGCGGGCGCTCTGATTGTTCTGCCTGGCGGCAGTTATCTCATCACCCCTCAACTTGTCTTTGAAGCTAGCCACCGACCACCCGAACCAGTCGTTTGTGTTGGGTCTGGACTGCTCGTTGAACAATATCTGGTAATCATCTGTGATCCCGAAGATGCACGCGCCGTGGATTGTCTCGTTGCCCTTTTTAACTGCCGTCGTGACCGCGGCGATGTTGCGTAGCTTCGATGCGCCTAGCCAGTTCGGCCCGTTCCACCCGCCCCAGTTACCGCCCGGCGACTCCTGGCCCATGCCCCAGAGCTGCCTCTTCGTGTCGAGCGCCCACAACGCGCCTCTCCCGTCGCCCTGATCGCACGCTGTGACTTCGATCCAACGGACGGGCGAAGGGGGGGTCGTCGTCTTGTCATCGGGCGGTTTGGGCCAGTCACTCCACGCCCCCCAGTTGCCGGCCGGCATGCTCTGGGCGCAGGAAGTGAGGAGGCCGTCCTCCGTGATGCCCCAGAACCGCGAGCCTCTCATGACGCCCATCCACGCCGCGGCCATCTTCTTAAAGCGAAAATTGCCTGGGGGTTTGTTCCAGTCCTGCTTCCAGTCCAACCAGTTGCCATGCGCGTCCTGGCCGATTGACCAGAGCACCCGCTTCTGGTCGAGCACCCACAACCGCGCCTCCCCCGATTGCACCGGCGAGGCGCACAGCTCGTAGACAGGGTCCGGGTAGCCCCCGTGCGACCAACTGTTCGTCAGCCAACCATCCCAATTGCCCCCCGGCGACATCTGGTAGTTGGTGTAGAGCCTGCCCTTGTAGTCAACGCCCCAAATCTGTGCGCCGTTTTTGCCAATCAGTTGCGAAGCCGCCAATTTGTTTAAGGCGGGCGCGTTTTGCCAGGCCATAAAACGATCCTCCTTCTCAGCGTGTCATGTGGAGTCAGTACGACCGTGTCAGTCGTCAGCGAGGAGTACCTTGCGTGAAACCGTCAACCAGCTTGAATGGAAGCTAAAGATGGACCTTGTGGAACTGGGCTTGGTGCGAAAAGGATTTCGACTTGATGCGACCGGGGCGAATAATACATGGCCGTTGCCGGGCGGTCAATTTAATTTTCTTGAAATTGGCCCACTCCTGGCCGCCCCGACATCAGGACGGCCCAGGCGTGACCCGCGAGCGATGGAAGAAGGAGAAGGCGCTCGTCAGCGTCTCCACACGAAGAGCAGCAGGAGCAGCAGAATCACTATGAGCAGCATGAGCCAGAAGAGGTATTCCCAAATCCTCGAAGGCTTCTGCGGCTTCTGCTCCGGGTAGCTTTCGCGGACGTGCTCGCAGATTGCGATGGGAGGACGGCCCGGCTGCGTGAGTGTGATGCCGGCCGCCGCGGGCGAATCCGTTTGCCACGCCACGTCCTGCACGTAGGAGCCGTCGCCCGCGTCGCGGGTCCAGCCGAGCAGTTCGCTCCCCGGTTGACCGTCCACCTTAAACGAGCCCAGGCGGCCCGGCCCGACGAAGTTGCCGTACTGGTCGCGCGGGGTGAATGTGACGCGGACCTGCTGTCGCCCGTCCGGCAGGACGCCGATGACCGCGCTGGTCGTCTCGGTCTTAAACGGGTCTATCCCGACAAGAACGTAAGCGGACCAGGAAGTCTCGCGCGTGGCCGTACACTCTTCGCCGAACCTGGCGAGGGCGTGGAAGGTGTAGTTCCCCTCGACGCGCGTCAGGTCTGGCAACGGGTTGCCGTAAACACCATCCTCTTCCATCGCGCCGTCTTCGTGTTGCGCGTCGTCGAAGAGCGGGAAAGTCTGTGTGGTAGTCGTGACGAGCGGCCCGGCTTGCGCCTGCTCCAAAGCTATCAGCGTGCTGGCGCGCGCGTTCAGGCTGTCTCCGTTGACGACCGTTGCTTTTCCCAGACCCGCCTTGGCTAGAAGGTTACCCGTGCCCACGTTCGGCGCAATCACTTCGACCGTCACGTCCGCGTGATGTACCAGCCCGCCGCTGCGCTCCCGCAATTCCACCAGCGGGTTAATCGTGTCGCCTGTGTAATAGAGTCGGCGCGGGGGCAGTGGCCGGAAGCGTGGGCCGCCGTCTACGACCGAGGTGACGAAGAAACGCTCTTCTATGTTAGAAGGCGTGCCCGCTGCCGTAAGAGTGCCTCCCGCGCGCGACACCTGTATCTGCCAGAGGCCGTCCCGCTCGCCGTTGAAAGGTAGTTTGAGCCGCAGGAATGTCCAGGTGTCGCCGGTCGAAGCCTCCACTCCGGGCGTCGCGGCCGAAATCGTGTTTCCTCCGGGCGTCAGCAGTCTCAGCAGAAGATCTGCTTGGGGATGAGTCCAGCCGAGGACGACGGTCAACGTGTCTTCACCACAGACGTGTAGAGGAATCGGTTTCGCTTCAAGAGCGCCGGCCGGGAGGACGAACACGGGGTCGAGCGAGATGGCCGCGTCGAAGATGTTGCCGAACGAGAGCACGAAGAATTTCTTCAAGGCGAGGCCGTCGCCCGAGTGCGTGTAGATGCCGCCGTGGTCGCGCGCGAGCGTAGTCAGCAGCGGCCCGTCCAGATTGGCCTCTGTGCCAAAACCGATGATGGACAGTCGCGTGTTGTCCAAACCCTCTTCCACTACTTCGATCATCGGCGGGGTGTTTTGCAGGCCGTCCGTCATTAACAGAATCATGGGCGTGTTCGTCGCGGGGTCGGGAATCGGGAACTCACCTTGAGCGGCTTGCAGGCCGCCGCCGATGGTCGTGTTCCCGCCGGCGTTCAGGCCGCCGACTTTACCCGTCGTGAACGGCATGGGGCCGATGAGAGTATTTTTGTTGGCGTCATTAACGGCCGCCAGCGCGAAGTCAACCGGGTTGGAGGCCGTCGAGCTGAAGGAGACCAGCCCGGCGCTGTGCCCGACGTCGAGCTTGAGGAGCTGAATGAATAAAGAGGTGGCGTCCTTGGCCTCCTTCAGCTTGGTCTGGCCGCTCAAGCCTGGGAGCGACATGCTCCCGGAGCGGTCGAAGACCACCATCACGTCAACGTCCTTCGGCGGCTCAGGCTCCGTCAGGAAATGTTCATTGATGGCGGTGATGCTGCTTCCGTACGTCCACCAACTTAAGTTGGCGACGATTTCTCCGTTGGTATCAAAGATCGATGCGCCGGAACTGCCGTTGTCAATGTCGCATTGAAAAAAGATCTGGTTGGCGTCCACCTGCGGGCCGACCTCACAGAACTCGTCTTCCTCTTTCCGCGATATCTTCTTGGGTGCAGCCCTGGGGTGATGAATGATGAACAGCGGTTCGCCCGCGGGAGGAACCGTCTCACGCAGCGGCACGGGCGTAAGCCCGAGCCCACCGGGCGGAGTCTCGAACTGCATGATGACGTAATCGAGTGTGGAGACTTGCGACTCGAAGAACCTTCTGACGACGCGCTTCAGTTTATGAAACACAGGGTTGTAGGGGGCGGGCTTTGTCCCGTCCGCGTTGGTCTGAAAGTCGAACGTGATCGACCCCGTGGCGGCCTCCGCGTCCTCCTCCAGGCAATGGCCCGCCGAGATGACCAGGTCGGCGTCAATCAGCGTTGCGGTGCAGGTCGAGAGCGTTTCGCCGCCGTGCGCGGTGATGTACATGCCGACGCGGCGCGCAGTCTCCTTCTGTACGCCGTTAGGCAGGACGGCCACGTTCAGCCACGTGGGGTCTGAGCCTCCGGGGAATTTCCCCATCGGCTCTTGCACCGAAGGGGACGGTTCTTGATGGGGAGTGACGTCGGAAGAGTCCAGCAGGAAGACGTCGCCGTTAGCGTTCCCACCCTGATTCCCATTCGCCCCCCCGTTGAGCAGCCCCTCGCCGCGGCCGTACTGGGCCAGGGTCACGCCGCCCGACGGCGGCCCCACGCCGTCGTCAATATAACGAATGGTGACGGAGTTGCCCGCGATTGGCCGCGACCAGAACTCCGTGCCGGACTCTGAGGTCAGAACGTCCTGGTCGTAGCCCAGATCAACTTCCAGGCGATTGCCGCCGGGCAAATCCATCGCCGTGAAATGCAGCATCAAAAATTTCGTGCCGCCGTTCGGCGCATTCGGAGGAGAAAAGACCTCCTCCCACGTGTTAGGCGAGGTCGAGGCTTCGCCCGAGGCCGGGCCAATGATGATCGGAGCGGTCGCCAGTACGGACCCTATGCGATGGGACATGACTATCTCCTTCTTCGATTGAAGTTGAGAAATGAAGTCTGGTTTGCCAGCCCGGATTCGTTACCTGATTTTCAGCGGCGAGGGCTTACAGATAACCCTTGGAAAGTAGTAAAGAATTAATTAAGGCCGACCAGTGGGGGACCCGTGAAGCCTGAAGGAATAGAGGTCGTGCAGCGGCACAATATGCCTCCCGCACGCGGATGTCAATAAAGTGTGCCAGAAATCGAGGGCCGGGAAAAACGGCGAGTGCGCCGGCTTGCCTTAGACCCGCTTGATTTTGAATAGCCCCCTCAGTAAGCTAGTCATGCTCCCACGTTACCTCAGATCAAGCAAACTCTTCAGGGTGCCTTGCAGCGCCCCGGTTTTACAATGAAGGAGTTGAGTATGAGCAATAATGAGATCAAAACATCTCGCGCCTTTATGCTGGCCGTCGGCCTGACGTTGGCAATGGCCGCAACGCCACTGGTCTGTGCGCAGGACTCAAGCGCTCAGACCACGAGGGCCAGGGCCACGAACGTTAGCTCGGTTCCGAGCGGTGCGAAGATGAAGTTCAAGGGCGTCGTCATCAGGCGCGACGCCGACACCTTCACGGTGCGCGACAGGAGCCGCGTGGATTACCAGGTCCTCCTGACGAATGACACCAGCATTAAGACCTACGGCGGCTTCTTCCGCGGCGGTAAGAAATATCCCGTCACGGACGTGATGCCGGGGTTGATCCTGGAAGTCGAAGGGCGAGGCGACAATCAGGGTCAGCTAGTCGCCGAAAAGGTCAGGTTCAAGGAGTCGGACATGAGGGCCGCGATTACTACGGACGCGCGCGTCATGCCTGTTGAAGAGAACCAGAAGCTTCTGGCCGGGCAGATGGACGAACTGTATGCAGTCGCCGCCGAGGCACGGGCCGAATCCGCGCAGGCCAACGAGCGCATTTCCGCCCTCGACGATTACGACGAGCAGGAAGTCGTCGTGGTTAATTTCAGAGTCAACAGCGCCGTGCTTTCGCCGGAGGCCAGGCAAAGACTGGACGACCTTGCGGCGACGGCACTCGGCACCAGGGGATACATCATAGAGGTCGCGGGGCATACTGACGCGACGGGCGGTGACGCGAAGAATTTCCGGCTCAGCCAGCAACGCGCCGACGCCGTCGTCCAGTACCTCGCGGTGCAACATAAAATTCCGCTGCGCCGCTTCATCACGCCTATGGGATACGGTAAGACGGAGGCCACGGCTGACAACGTGAGCGCGGCGGGGCGCGCGCAAAATCGGCGCGTGGAAGTCAAAGTGCTCATCAACCGTGGCATGAGCCGGCCCGCATCGAGAACGTCACAGAACAATCCTTGACATTGCTCCTGTGCCAATTTCCGGGTGCCGATTCGCCCCCTCACGCCGCACAATTTGCGCGGAAGGTTAAGTGACAACACCTTAACCTTCCGCGCCTCCTCAGTCCACACTTTCCGTGTTCGGCAGTCTTGGTGTCGCTTAGACAGCCCCACCGCCGCAGGTCGAAACCGTGAACCGGCACGCATAGGTTAATCGTATATGGAAAGCGAAAGTAGATACCGACCGAACTAAAAGGTAAACAGTCATGAAGAAAATTCTACAGTCGCTAATCCTGCTCTTCGCGGCCTCGGCCTGCGCGTGGGGGCAAACCGCTCCGAAGAACGACGACCGGCAATCGGCAACAGCAGCCGTTAATAAATTATTTGAAGCGATGCGGGCGAAAGACGCCGAAGCGATACGCGCGCTGTTCATGCCCGAAGGCCAACTGGTCGCCGTAGACAAGCCGCGCACCGGCGGAGGGCTGTCAACGACACGCGTCTTCACCGCCGCGGCTTTCGCCAAAACGATTGCGGAAGCAAAAGCACCCGAATTCAGAGAAGTAATGCCGCGCCCGAAAGTCGAAATCTTCGGCGACATGGCGCTCGTCTACGGGCCTTACACTTTTCACGTCGGCGATAAATTCTCGCACTGCGGAACAAACTCCTTCCACCTCGTCCGCACCGCCGACGGCTGGAAGATAGCCAACGCCGCCTCGACACTCGAATTCAATTGCGGGCAAAAACAATAGCCCCCACGCCGAAGCTCTGAAAAGCCTGAGGGCGCTTGAAACACCCTCAAACGACGAAGGGCCGCCGCCATGACGGCCCTTCGAGTCGTTTCAAATCCGCGCCAGGCCCGCAAAACAGGGCATCAATTTTGTCTGCCATTTTATTATCACTTACGTGCTACTTAACAGTAGGACGCCCGCCTGCTAAGTGATATTGTTCGTCGCTATTGACATTCAACTTTCAACGGGAATATCGTGCGCCCGAGCCTGACCCTCGCACCTTCTGCTAACGAGTGCCTTAATGGAGACAAAGCAATGAGCGAATCTTTAAAGAAGCAGAACCAAAATCAAAAGTTTGATTCAATTAAACCCGCGCGGACTCAGGAGGTAACGCCCAGGCCGGGCATGGACGCACACCCGATTCGACAATTGCAACGCACCGTAGGCAATCAAGCGGTTTTGAGACTACTTCGGCCGCGAGAGCAGAATCCTTACCAGGACCTTTCCGCTACCAGGTCACTCCCATCCGGTCAAGACCTCAGCCGGATATCTGTGCACGGCAATGCAGCGGGAAGGATTCAAGCAAAACAGGCGCAGGCATCAGGAGACATATACGAGCAAGAGGCAGAGCGTGTCGCACAACAGGTGATGCGCGCGCCCGGGCCGCAGCAAAACGACCACGAGCCGTTACAAACAAAACGTGTTCAGGCAAATGGCCCTGCTGGACTTGAAGCGCCGCAGAGCGTCCACGAAGTGCTACGTTCATCCGGCCAGTCTGTGGATCAAAGCACACGAGGGTTCATGGAGTCGCGCTTCGGACATAACTTTAGCCAGGTACGTGTGCACACTGACGAGACAGCGGCAGAGGCCGCGCGTGCTCTACGTGCAAACGCTTTTACAGTCGGCAACCACATTGTCTTCGGAAAGGGACAATTCGCTCCGAACACTAGCCAGGGTCGCCGCCTACTGGCCCACGAGCTGACTCACTATGTGCAGCAGGGCGGCCGTGCCGCGAGAACAGGCGCCGCGGGTCCCATCCAACGTGATGCGCAGACAGATAAAGAGGTCAAAGCTGTAAAAAGCGAGAATGTGACCTTGCGAGAAACAGAGGTCAAAACTGCTGAGACACAGCTCGCCAAACGGACGGCGAAGCGGCAGGCGGAGATTCAAAAGATGATAGACGAGTTGGGTCCCACCCCGAAATCGGATAAATCAAAGCAGAGACTCGAATCACTTAAAAAAGACCTGGCAAAAGATTTGGCGACGATCATCAAAGAGCCTGACACCAAGGGCGTCTATCCCGGACTTCGCGAAGACATCATAAAATCCGCTAGATACGTTGACGCCGAGAAACTAAAGCTCAAGGGGGCGCGGGAGCAGTGGAGCAAATACGATCCGATCTTCGCGGGCAAGGAAGTTGCCACGGCCCTCGGAAAGCTGACTCTGACGGCTGCGGAATTCAAGGCGCTCGTCGCACAGGAGAGCGGCGACCTGACAAAAACTGATACCAAAGGGGACATAGCGGGCATCGCCCAATTAGGCACGAAAGAGGAGAAGTTAGCCGGGGCCAAAGCGGGCGACCGCAAGATACCTGAAAAGGCTCTGGTGATCGCCGCGACAGTCATCAGCAATTACGCGGGCCAGCTTGACAAGGCGTTGAGCGTCAAGCCTGTGGGCATAGAGCGGACGAAATTTATCATGGGGGCTTATAACTCCGGCGTTAATGCGATAGCCACGGCTCAGCGTGAGGCGATTAACATGAAAAGGGATGGAAAGACCTGGCAGTCGCTCATTGAGGGAGGAGACAAGTCGCCGCTCTTTAAAGCGATTGTAGCCACCTACCCGAAGAAGACAAATTACGCGGCAACGTACAAAGAGAAATCCGAATACCCTGTGAAGATTCTCGCGCGCTTGCCTTAACCATGATCGGCTCATGAAGGCCATAACTCGGGCTCAGCTTCTCCGGCATCCTCTCCTCTGGGCATTCCCGCGTGAAACCCACTGATAGGGTGGCATGGGCGGAGTCAAAAACAAAACGGCAGGCCCGCTGAGAGATGCCGCGACAATAAATCGCGGCATCTCTTTATTCGGCTGGTTATTTTTATGAAACCAGGTTACTCAAGGTTGGCCCAGGATTCCACCGAGAATGCGTCCGAAACCACCATTCGTGTTGCCCCTTCGGTAGCCGCCGTTGCCGTAACCGGAGTACTGGCGATACCCTTCGTCGTAGCCGCGCACGAAGCCTTGGCGGAAGGCTTGAGAAGAGGCGTTCTTGTAGTGACGTGACCTCTGCGGGCTATAGCTCTGCCCGCGCTGCCCATCGCTCGCGCCGGTCTCTAAGCCTTGCTGATAACCCCGGTTCAGCTCAAGCTGATTCCCGTTATTGTAGCCGCCGTACCTGCCGTTATTGCCATAGCCACCGTAGCTGCCATACGTGCCATTATTGCCATAGCCTCTGTTGCGGCTGTACCTGCCATTATTGCCGTAGCCGTTATCACGCCGATAGCGGTCATCGCGCCGGGCGCGGTCACGATCCCAGTTGTCATCACGGTCGCGGTCCCGGTTTCGCCGCCGCCATTCCCGTCTTCGCTCGCCGTCATTGCGATTGCGGTCGCGACGCCGATATTGATAATCACCATCATCGCGGGATTGCGCTTGAGCCGCGGTGCTCGTCGCCGCAGCAATACCGAAAATAAAAGCGAACGTCAGGATTGCCCCGCCGATCGCCCTGCTTAGATTCTTCATATTTACACACCCCTCCCTTTCCCGCGGAAGGCGGCAACTTTGAGGCCATCTGTTTGAGAGCGTGACACACGCTGATTTCAGTGCAGTTTGGTTGAGAGCCGGACCAGCCACTGTCCCATTACGTGTAGAGAGATAGCGCAGATGGGGCTTTGCCCTAAAGTCCCTTTTGAGGACTTGACCTACAATCTTGCCAGGGAAGCGCGAAAGTCGCGAAGGTTCGTGACCGACCTTGGGATTATGAATCCTGCGCGGGGCGCGTGCCGTCTTTAGGCGACGGGCGGGTCTGTTTACGCCCTCTCCGCCAACTCTGACCACCGATCCAGGTCGCGCGCAAGCTGCACGCTCAGTGTCTCTCGCTCGTCGAAGAGTTGATGCACGAGGTGAGCGTCGCTTGAATTAGCTGCCAGTTCCGTGTCGATTTCTGCGTGACGCCGTTCGGCCTCCTGGATGCGTGCTTCCAGCGTCTCTAATTCAGCCCGCTCTTTGAAAGACAGTTTACGTTTGGCCGGCGGAGACTGCGCCGCCTCCGGCTTCGCCGGTCTTGCTTTTGTCTCAGGCTTAACCGCGGCGGATTCTCTCTCCTCTTTCTGACGAGTTTCCAGGAAGGCGGAATAATTTCCGGGGTACTGCCGCACAAGGCCATTGCCCTCAAAGCGAAAGATGTGCTCCACCGTGCGATCAAGAAAGTAACGGTCATGGCTGACGACCACCAGGCAGCCATTAAAACCATCCAGATAGTCTTCCAGCGTCAACATGGTTTGAATATCCAGGTCGTTGGTCGGCTCATCCAAAAGCAGGACATTTGGCGCACCCATCAACACTCGCAGGAGGTAGAGCCGCCTTCGCTCGCCTCCCGATAGCTTTGCGATAGGCGCATACTGCATCGCGCTCGTGAAGAGAAATTTCTCAAGCATTCGACTCGCGGTAATATATTTCCCCTCCGCCGTTTCGATGCGTTCGGCAACTTCACGAATATAGTCTATGACCCGCTCCGCTTCATTTAGAGCGCGGTTCTCCTGATCGTAATATCCGAAGCGAACCGTCCGGCCCACTTCCATCGTGCCGCCGTCCGCCGCTGTCCGATTTGTGATGATCTCCAAGAGGGTGGTCTTGCCCGCTCCGTTCGGGCCGATGATGCCGATTCGGTCGCCGGGCTTGAGCGTATAGCTAAAGTTATCGAGCAGCACGCGACCGCCATAAGATTTAGTGATGTCGCGTAGCTCTAAAATCTTCTTACCGATTCGGCTTGAACTGACGGAGATGTCGAGGTCGGCTCTGGCCGTCTCTTTCGGTTGGGCCATCAAGCTTTCGGCGCGGTCAATGCGAGCTTTGGATTTACGAGTGCGGGCTTTCGCGCCGCGGCGAAGCCACGCCAGTTCACGTCTGATCAACATCTCACGCTTCTGCCCTTCGGCGGCACGTCCGAGTTCCTGCTCTTCCTTTTTCTCCAGGTAGTAGGCGTAATTTCCGGCGAACGACTGCACAGTGCTTCGATCAATCTCAAGGATTCGACTGGTGACCCGGTCCAGAAAATAACGGTCATGTGTGACGAGCAGGAGAGCGCCGCGATAACGCCCCAGATAAGTTTCGAGCCAACTGATAGTTTCCGCGTCGAGATGGTTAGTCGGCTCATCGAGTATGAGTAGAGCAGGATTCTCAATCAGCGCATGGGCAAGAGCAACGCGCTTTCGCTGGCCGCCCGAGAGTGCACTCATTCGGGCAGTGGTGTCGTGAATGCCCAGTCGGCTCAAGACCAGTCTCGCGTTCGTCTCCAATTCCCACGCGCCCGAGACCTCCAGCTCGTGGGCCAACTCCGACACGCGATTCAGCATCCTCTGGTCTTCTTTGCCTTCAGATGCCAATTCCTGACATGCGCGCTCATAGTCGTGCAGCAATTTCGTCCGAGCATCACTTGCGGCAAACACTGTGTCGAGCACAGTCCGGCTCGGCTCGTAAGGCGGATTCTGCGGCAGGTAGCCGACAGACACACCTTCGGCGAAGACTATCCGGCCGGAATCAGTCACCTCTTCGCCCGCGATGAGTCGAAGGAGAGTGGTCTTGCCGGAGCCATTAACGCCGACTACTCCGACGCGGTCGCTTGAGTCCAAGCCCAGGCTGACGTTCTCAAATAGTGGCCTGATGCCGTAATTCTTACTGATTGCTTCGATGGATAAAATATGCATTCTGGATTTAATAAGGCGATGGCAGCCTTGCGGAGATTATCGCATGTAGGGGGACGAGAGTCGGAGCGTGGACTGAAATTGTCAGGCGGGCACCACCAACCATGAACCTGTCGCTTTGGCGTGTTCTTTGAAGTGAAAGAGACCCAAAGAGAAACAGCCGCCACGCGGACGGCTGTAAACTCCTGATTCATTTGGTGGAGCAGAGGAGAGTCGAACTCCTGGCCTCCGCATTGCGAACGCGGCGCTCTGCCAACTGAGCTACTGCCCCACGCGCGATACGGAATGATAGGGAGCGCGCAGGCGTGTGTCAAGGCGAAGCGTGGTTTGTTAGTGACCTAAATCTTTATTGCCGATTAGCGGTGGTGTTTCGGCGTGCTGGGCAATTTGGCGGGCAAGTCCAGATCGTCATTTGCCAGCACGTCAAGGCAGACGCCCGCCACGCGCGCATATTGCAGGAGAACCGTGAGCGGCGGCTCGTTTTGGTCTAGCTCGTACTTAGAGATTCTCTTAAATGGAATCTCGTCCTCAACTCCTAACAGTTTCCACAATTCAGTCTGAGAAAGGCCGAGAGCATTCCGAATCAGTAGCAGCTTCTCAGCAAGACGCTTCGGCCTCGGACGCGCATAACCCATCAGGAATTACCTCCTGATGGGGCTGAAATTGCACGTCCCGATTTGCTTCTACCTATAACAGTAGGTAGAATATGGCTGCGTAACCGAGTCGCCGTGAGTATGAACCTCTCATGCTCAACGGCGGCGCTCATCACTCAGCTTTTGAGGTTGAGGCTTGAGACGACGCATTCTAGCCGTTGCTAATTTTTCAATCAGACCGCGCGCCATCTTACCAAAAGGGTGCGCGCCTTCACAGGACAAAGGAAGCTCACATGAAAAGAAGAGAAGAGTACCGGGCCAAAATCACAAACGACAGCGGCCTCACGCGCGGGCGTGTGCCCTGTCCGCTGTTGCAAGAGTTGCAGGCGAGGCCGGGCGATTACCTGACTTTCCGGCCGGCTGATTCGGGTGAGGTCGTGATGCGCCTGTCACGCTCAGGAAAGAAATCAGGCAAAGCAAAAAGTAAGCGTCGCTAAGAAACGGGAGCGCACGTCTTGGGTGGGCCGTGCGCGCTCTCTCGCGCCGCACGTCTGTTTTCGTGGAAGAGACAGGCTGTGCGGAGAGGCCGCTCGCGTCAGCCGCTTCCTACAAGTGGCGCGAGCGGCCTTCGTCATCGTCTTACTCAGTAAGTCAGGCGGAGGGCGAACTGTATGTTGCGTGGGCCGCCGCCGCCGAGGAAGGGGTTGCCGATGCCTACGTCGGGCGTGACGGTGATGGGCAGAAAACCTATGCCGCGCCCCGTCACGGGGTCAATGCCGTTGAAGCTCGCGTCGGCCGCGAAGCCGGGGAGCAGCGGCGAGGCGAAGTTCGGGTGGTTGAAGATGTTGAAAACCTCGGCGCGGAATTGGAGCTGCACGCGCTCGGTAATCGGCGTCGTCTTGAAGATCGAGAAGTCGAAGTTTTGATAACCCGGCCCGCGCAGGGAGTTCCGGCCAAGGCTGCCGAAGTGCTGCGTCCCCGGAAGGCACGAGGCCGCGCTCCCGTCGCCCGCGGGGTCGAGCGTGCACGGCACGGCGAAGGCCGACAGGTTTAGAAAGTTATCCGGCGTGCTCGTGCCCGCGTAGGGGTCGCCGACCAGGTCAGGGCGCGGGAAGAACTCGCCCGTGCCGTTGTAGTCGTCGAACAGATTAACGTGGAACGGGCTGCCGCTCCTGAGCGTCAGGATGCCGTTCAACTGCCAGCCGCCGCCGATGCGCGGGTGGCTCTTGATGAGGTTCGGCAGTTCGTAACTGAAGGTGGCGACGAAGCGGTGGCGCACGTCGAAGTTGGAGTTGGCGCGCTCCAGGTCCGTCCGGAAACTGTTGTCGGGCTGTGTGGCGTTGGCGACGTAATCCTGCCCGTCCGAGGCGTTGTCAATCGAGTGCGACCAGGTGTAGTTGATCGTCGAAGTGAAGCCGCGACGCTGGCGCGTCGTCAGACTCGCCTGCAACGCGTTGTAGTTTGAGTTGGCCGTCGTCTCAAGGTGGTTGACGTAGAAGAAGGTGCCGCCCGAGGGCGCGAAGGGGCCGTTGTCGAACGGGCGCGCGGTGGAAACAGCCGGGTTGACGGGCTGGTTGATGTCGCGGTAGCGGAACAGCTTTCTCCCCTGCGAGCCGACGTAGCCGACTTGCAGCACGACATCTCTGGTCAGCTCCTGCTGGATGTTGAAATTAAAATTCTGCACGTAGGGCGTGCGCAGGTTGCGGTCAACGGCGAAGACATCGGAGTCGAGGAAGTCGGTGAAAATTGGCACACCGGGCTGAATCTGCGCGACGGTCGAGAAGGAGAAGAGGACGGGCGCGGGGCCGACGGGGTTGTAGGCCGGGCCGGGGTTGAAAGTGTTGAAGGGCAGTTGGCCGACGAAGAAGTCCTGCGAGTAGGCGTCGTAGAAGAGCCCCCAGCCCGCGCGCAAGACCGTCTTGCCTTTGCCCGTCACGTCCCACGCCAGCCCGACGCGTGGGCTAAAGTTGTTAAGGTCGCGGCGGTAGAGCGTGTCCAATCCGTTCGTGCCGACGAGCACGAGGCCCAACTGCGGGTCGAAGTTGCTCAAGAGCCCGTTCTTCTCGTCAATGACGCCGAAGTAGTCGTAGCGCAGGCCGAGATTGAGCGTTAGCCTACGGCTCGCGCGCCAACTGTCCTGAATGTAGAGCGCGTGTGAGTTTTGAAACGTCTCACGTTGCGAGTCGCCGCGCGCCGCGCGCCCGCCGCTCAGAGTCCCGGAGAGAAAATCCTGTAGCGAGGCGAAGTCGAGTCGGCCGCGGTAGCCCGCGTCGAAGAAGGCGTCAACGAAGGTGCGGCGAAATTCGTAGCCGAACTTCAGATCGTGCCCCGTCAGTTTCCAGGAGAAGTTGTCTATGAAATGCCAGTTGGTATCCACGCGCGCGCGCGGCACAGAGAGAGTCGCGCCGAGTGAGGCGAGCGAGGAGCCGAAGTTCGGGTCATTGCGAATGCGTATGAAGGGGAGGCCGAAGTCGCGCTCGCTGGTGACGCCTGTGTTGAGGCCGATGGAGCGCGGGTCGAAATCCTGGTCCTCCGGGAAGAAGCCCTCGTCGAAGCGGTTGTAGCCGAAGCGCACTTCGTTGACTTTCGTCGGGGAAATAATCTTTAAATACGAGAGCGAGACGAGGTGCACGTTGGTCGGCGTGACGGTGTTGAAGCCGGGCAGGACGTTGCCTGCCAGGAGAGCGAGCGGGAACGACTGGTCGCTCGTCCCGTAAAAGTAGCGGCCCGTCAGTTGATTCCGCTCGTTGAACGAGTGGTCAATCTTCCCTATGAAGCTGTCCACGTCGTTTAAGGCGCGGGTCGTGACCAGCACGTTCGGGTTCGGGTCAAACAGGGGAACGGGATTGTTCACGGCGGGCCAGGGGTTGCGCGCGAGCAGTTGCGCGATGACGGGATTGGTCGCACCGCCGAGCGCGGCTATCTCATCAGCAGTTGGCACGCGCGCCACCGAACTCAAGCCGACGCGCTCGCGCTGCCCTTCGTAGGCGACGAAGAAAAAGGTCTTATTGCGGACAATTGGCCCACCGACGGAGAAGCCGAACTGGTTGTTGCGGAAAGCGGTCTGCGGGGTGGGCTCGCGGTTGAAGACGTTGCGCGCGTCGAGTTTGTCGTTGCGTATGTATTCGAAGAGCGAGCCGTGAAAGTCGTTCGTGCCGGACTTGGTGACGAGGTTGACTATCGCGCCGGAGTTGCGGCCGAACTCGGCCTCGAAGTCCGCCAGCACGGCGGCTTCGGCAATCGCCTCGACGGGCAGGATGGTGGCGGGCGTGCCGAAGACGCCGGCCTCGTTGATGGCCGGCAGGTTGCGGTAGCCGTCGTTCATGTCCGTGCCGTCTAAGAGGTAGTTGTTCGAGCGCCCGCGGTTGCCGTTCGAGCTGAAGAGGCCGAACGAGCCGGGCGAGTCGGTCGCGCCCGAAGGGTCGCCGGTCGCGCCAGGGACGAGCACGAGGAATTTCGTGAAGTCGCGCCCGTTGATGGGCAAGTCCTGGACCTGTCTGGTCGGGATGGTTCCGCCGAGCGTGGTGTTGGTCGTCTCGACCTGTGCGGCGGGCGCGATTGTGACGACCGTGTCAACGCCGGAAAGCACCATCTCCACGTCAACGCGGCGCTCGCCCGCGACCTCCACGACCGCACCGGTCACCTTCGCGTTCTGAAACCCTGTCACCTGCACACGGATTTCGTACGTGCCTGTCGGCAGCTCGGCAATAGTGTAGTTGCCGTCCGCGTCCGTCACGGTCGAGCGCATGATGCCCGTCCCCGTGTTGACCGCCATGACGTTCGCGCCCGGTATGACGGCCCCCTTCGGGTCGGTCACTGTGCCAAGAATCGTGCCGCGGAAAGTCTGCGCCGAGAGCGGGAAGACGCACGCGAGCGAGAAGAGCAGGAGCAGGGTGAAACGAGGAGAGAGGTTGCGGCGGGAAGTTTGCTCAGTCATGGAAAGGCTAGCCTCCTGTCAGGATGAGAATCTGTTTCCCCCTCGGCTCGGAGTTGCAATGACTGAAAGCTTGGATTAGTTCGCGGCCGATATTACAACAACAGAGACGGATTTGAGAATAAATACTTAGAGCGCGCTGCAAAACTTAAACTCAACCCCTTTGCGTCTTTGCGCCTTTGCGTGAAACTTTTGGTTTTCTCACGCAAAGGCGCAAAGACGCAAAGGGGTTGAGCTTTCCTTAGCTCTGCTTAAGGCTATTCGCGGCCGCTTCGATTGCTTCTTCGAGTTTTTCGACGTTGCGGCCGCCGCCCTGTGCCATTTCGGGGCGGCCGCCGCCGCGCCCGTTGAGCCGTTGGCAGGCTTCGCGCATCAGCGCGTTCATGTCGCCGGGCGCGTCCGTTGAGCGCGCGAAGACCAGTCGCGCCGCGTCGCCGTCGCGCGAGCCGAGCAGGGCAATCGTCTGCCCGTGGGCGACGATTGATTGCGCGAGCTTCTTCAAAGACTCCGCGTCGCGCCCTTCAAAGACACGCGCGCACAGTCTCGCGCCGCCCGTGAGCGGCGCGGCCTCGCTCAACAACTCTTCCGCCTCGACGCGCGCCGCGACCTCTTCGAGCGCGCGCACGCGCCGCGTGAGTTGTTTGTTCTCTTCCAGCATGCGTGCGACCGCCGCCGGGGCTTCGTCGCGCGCGGTGCTGAAGAAGCTTGCGACGCCGCGCGCGACATGGTTGGCCCGGCGGTAGTCCGCGAGTGCGCGCCCTCCCGCGACGAAATCAATGCGCGTTAGACCCTTTGCACGCTCGAAGGAGCGCACGGCAATGAGGCCCACCTCGCCCGTGCGGCGCGCGTGCGTCCCGCCGCAGGGCGTCAAGTCGAAGCCCTCGATTTCTATCAGGCGCAGCTCGCCTTCGCGGTCTGACTCTTTGCGCAGGTGCAGGCTCGCGGCCTCTTCCTTCGTCACCTGGCGTATCTGTACGGCGCGGTCCTCCCAGATGATCTGGTTGGCTAGCTCGACCGCCTGCTCGACTTTTTCCTCCGAAGGGTCTTCGAGCGCCACGTCCACCTCGCAATACTGTTCGAGCATGCGGAAGCCGCGCGTCTCAGCCTCGAAGAGCGCTATGAAAGCCTGCGAGAGGATGTGCTGGCCCGTATGCTGCTGTATGTGATCCAGGCGGCGCGGCCAGTCAACGCGGCCCGTAACGTGTGCGCCCACTTCGAGGCTGCGCCCCTGCACGATGTGCAGCACGCCCTTGTCTTCGGTGTCTATGCACTCGACGACGCGCGTCTCGTTGAGCGTGCCAGTGTCGCTCGCCTGCCCGCCGCCCGTCGGGTAGAAGGCCGTGCGGTCGAGCGTCACTGCCGTCCACCCGCTGACGCGCTCTGTGATTCCGGTGACGCGCGCCTCGAATTCCGTCAGATGTGAATCGCTATAGTAAAGACGTTCCGTGCCATTCATCCTCTAAACTCCGCAGCCCCCTTTAGACGTGTCTCAAAACTCAAGCCACCGATTCACTCAACCCTTTGCGCCTTACGTCTTAACTTTGCGCCTTTGCGTGAGACGTTGGTGTTTCTCGCAAAGGCGCAAAGTTAAGACGTAAGACGCAAAGGATTGAGTTTAGGCTTTGAAACGTGCTTTTAATGTTCCTTCCCTAATTGGCCCGCCCTGACTCCAACACGCCGAAGTAGTCTCCGTGGTCGCTCGCGCAGAAGCCCCAATATTTGTTCGCGTCTTTGAGGCTCGTGATGACGGGGACGTTCGGCCCGGAAACATACCGGATGATGGTGTCCGGCTCGTCGCCTCCGACGGGGCGGTCCACCCACGCGCATTCGCCGGGGTCCAGGCCAGCGGTCGCCGGCTTCGACCCTCTCTTAAAGCGTATCTTCAACAGGCGGCGGCCGGACTCGCCCGGTCGGTCAAGCGTGAGTACCATCTCGCCTCCGCCTCGGCAGCGCAGCTCGTAGTTCTCCGGCGGGGTGCAGTGCAGCGCGGATATTGGCCCAGTGTTCGCCTCGGCCGTCGGCGTCTCCCCGGCGGCGACCCGACCACTTCCGCCCCCGTCGCCCCGCCCGCCGCCACCGCCCCTGCCGCTTCGGCTCCACCTGTAAGCCATGATGCCTATGAGCGCGGCCAGCGCGAGCACGCCGAGCACGCTGGTAACCAACAAGACTTTGTTGATGCCTCGACGTTCGCGCGCCGGAGTTTGAGGAGTTTCGGCTACCGTTGCGGCGTCTGCGCTCTCTCTTTCGGCGAGCAGACGCGTGAGGTTATCGGCGAGCTTGTCTATGTGCGCCTCCATCGGCGGGGTCAGGGCGTCGAGCCAGTGCGTCACGTCCAGGTAGTTTTTCAGAGACCCGGAGGGCGTCACGTTCTCTATGCGGAACGGGGCGATTGCGACCTCTCTTTCGATAGCGAGGTTGACCTTCCGCCTGACCTGCTGCGACTCGTTGGCCTTCGATGAGAAGACGAGCACCATCACACGGCTCTCCGCGATGGCGCGCACCACCGCCTCGTCCCAGTCCGCGCCGGGCGGGACATCGCGCGGCGCGATCCAGCAGCGCATGCCACGCGCCTCCAGCGTGGCGCAGACAGCATCCGCGACCGCTTTATCCTTCGAGCTATAGTTGATAAAAACGTCGTGCGCCATCCCTTTCGTGAACTCCTTAAAAGCACTTCTATGCCAAATCCGACGGGCGCGTCAATCGCTATTTTCGCGGAGGCCCCTGCGAAGAAGCAGAACTTTCTTATTTCTTTTGACAGACGGGCGGGAAACGCAGATAATCACGCGACCCTTTGGACCTCAAGCCTCGCTGGGCCTCAAAATGTCTTCACCGTATTGGAGAGACAAACCATGACTCGTCGCCTCCCACGATTCTACGTCTACGCTGCAAACCTTCTATTACTTTTTCTCTGCTCCTCTTTATGGGCCTCCGCGCGAGAGGAGAGCGCGCCGCTCGCCTCGCTCAATTACCGCCTGGCGATGTCGCGCCCCGTCTCGCACCTCTTCGAGGTGACGATCACGGCGGAACTGGCCGAGGGCACGCGCGCGACGCATCTGGACTTCCAGATGCCCAGGTGGTCGCCCGGCCGCTACGCCGTCTTCAATTTCGCGAAGAACGTACAGGAGTTTCAGGCGGCGGGCGGCGTCTGCCCGGCTGGCGCGCAGTGCAAGCTCACGCCGCTGCCCTTCACGCGCATTGACGATCAAACGTGGCGCGTCCCCTTGCAGGAGGGGCGCGGCGTGACCCTCAAGTACAAAGTCTTCGGCGACGACCTCTCCGGGACTTTCTCGCAGTTGGACGATCGCCACGCCAACTTCAACGGCGCTTCCGTCTTCATGTACGTCGTGGGCCACAAACAAGACCCCTTGCGTCTCACGATTGACCCGCCGCCGGGATGGCGCGCCGTCAACGCGAGCAACACGAGCGCGGACCAGCGAGAGTGGCGGTTCGGTAACTACGACCTGCTGATTGACGCGCCGACGGAGATCGCGCCCGACTGGACCGTGGACGAGTTCAAGGTGGACGGGAAGACTTACCGCGTCGTCGTGCACTCGTACGGCGACGAAGGGGACAACCGCCCGCGCCTCGTGCGCGACCTGGAAAAGATCGTGCGCGCGCAGGTGGCGATGTGGGGCGCGCCCGAGTTCGACTCCTACACTTTCATGATTCACTTCGCCAACGACGGCCGCTCGGTTGACGGGATGGAGCACCTGGACTCGACGAACATGATCGTCTCAGGCACGCTCGCCGACCGTGAAACTTACGACCTCACGCTTGAGTTGGCGTCACACGAGTTCTTCCACGTCTGGAACGTCAAGCGGCTACGGCCCGTCGAGCTTGGCCCGTGGGATTTCACGCGCCCGCTCAACACGCGTGGCTTGTGGGTCGCGGAAGGCGTGACGGAATATTACGGCGAGCTGATGATGCGGCGAGCGGGGCTCTGGACCGACGCGCAGCTCTTGCAGCGGCTCGGCGAAGTCATACAGGGGGTCGAGAACAGCCAGGGCAGCCGCCTGATGAGCGCCGAGGATTCATCCGTCCTCGCGCCGTTCCTCGACGGCGACCCCGAAGCACAGCGCACGAACCTTGCCAACACTTCCGTCAGCTACTACTTCAAGGGCGAGGTGCTGGCCCTCGCGCTTGACCTTCTTATCAGAAAGCAGACGGGCGGGCGCGGCTCGCTCGACGAAGTCTTGCGCCGATTGTACGAAGAGCTTTACGTCAAGAGTCCGAACGCGAGCTACTACCTGCGCGGCCGCGGCTTCACGAGCGAGGACTTCGAGCGCGTCACGGCGGAGGTGGGAGGCACGGGCGTCAAAGATTTCTTCACACGCTACGTCCGCGGCGTCGAAGTGCCGCCTTACGACGAGGCGTTCGGCGCGGTCGGCCTGCGCCTCGTGCGCGAAGCCGCGACCAAGCCTGCAATCGGCTTCAACTTCGAGGCGGACGATGCGCGCGGCGGCGTGAAGGTGAAGAGCGTGCGCAACAATTCTCCGGGCGAAGATGCCGGGCTCAAGAGAGACGACGTAATCACGACCGTCGGAGACAAGAAAGTCACCGGCAAGAATTTTGAGGAAGCGGTCGGCCGCTTCAAGCAGGGCGAGCGCATGCCCGTCACCGTCAACCGCGACGGGCAGACCCTCAAAAAAGTCATCACACCCGGCCCGCCCGATACACACACCTATCGCCTCGAAGAACTCACCGGCGCCACGCCCGAGCAGCGGCAACTGCGCGCGGCATGGATGAAGGGCAGTAGTGAGTAGACGGCCGGCGGGATTAGAGCCCCGTAGGGGCGTTCGACAATAGCCCAGCACTTCAGTGCTGGGAAGAATCGGAAAAATTTATGGCGGAGTCCCGTAGGGACGACTGAATAGGGCAAGCCTCTTTTCAATCGTCCCTACGGGACTCAGTCTTTTTGCCTCCCTGTCCCCAGCACTGATGGTCTTTGACCGTTGGATTCGGTAATCCGTTTTTATCCCCGCAGGGGATGAACATAATAGCCGGGGGCAAGCGCGTCAGCGCGCCGCCCCCGGAATAACGCCAGCATTGATGGCCGACCCTGAAGGGGTCGCGCCTCAACCTTGGATGTGCGACCCCTTCAGGGTCGGTCATTAATTCTCGCTTCTGACCGGGGGCGTTGCCCCCGGCTATCAGATGTGACCCTTTCAGGGTCTAAGATCAGGGCGATGCATTACCGATTCGAGTTGTCAAAAACCATCAGTGCTGGGCTATTTTCACGCCGCCCCTGACGGGGCTCATGGACGATGACGCTCGGGCAATGACCCATTACTACCTTAACTAGCTGATGATTTCGATCGGCGAGGGCGCGATCTCGAAGGTGATGGGGAGTTGGCCGGTCAGTTCGCCGTCAATCTGTACGGGCACGTCGCCTGTGACGCGCGCGCGGGCGGTGCGTATGAATTTGACGCCGCGCATCTCTTCGGCGACGCCGCGGCGGCGCAGGGCGTGCGAGAGCAGATAGAGGAAGTGCAGGCGGCTCGTGGAGTCAACGACGCAGACCTCGAACTCCGGCGCTTCCATCTGTGCGCGGGGCGTGATCGCGAGGTTGCCGCCGTAGTGCGCGGCCTTGCCGATGGCCGCGAACGTCGCGGGCATCGTGCGACCCTCGACCTCCACGTTGAAAGAGACCGGCTGCCAGTGTGCCAGATGTCCGAGGCCCGAGTACCAGAACGCGGCCTCGCCGACGCGCCGCTTCAGGCGCGGGCGCACGCGGCTGACGATCTCCGCATCGAGCCCGATGCCGGCCATCAGGAAGAAGTAGCGTCGCTCGTTCGTCTTCTCTATGTTCGCGCAGCCGACGTGCACGCGGGTCGCGCGGCCGCGCGCGATCACGTCGGCCGCGCGCTCCGCGTCGAAAGGCAGCTTCAACTCGCGCGCCAGCACATTGGCCGTCCCCCTGGGCCAGACCGCGAGGCGCGCGCCCGTCCCGACCAACCCTTGCAGCGCCTCGTTGATCGTCCCGTCGCCCCCCGAAACGATCACGTCCCGCGCTCCCTCCTGCGCGACACGCGCGGCGAGACGGGCCGCGTCGTTCGGCCCACTCGTGTCGAACGCCTCGACCGAGACCCCGCGCTTCTTCAGGGCTTCGACGAACCGCGCCACCTCGCGCTCGCGACTCGCCCCGCCGCGCCCCGCGTTCGGATTTGAAATAAGAACTGCCCTTCGTTTCTTCATCGTAACCTTGACGTCGCTAGCAAGCTCAATGCCGCTTAAAAAAGGGATGAGGGATGAGGGATGAGGGATGAAAGGCGTTGAGTGAATCGCTCACTGAATCTTTGATTCAAAGGCTTTCATTCATCCCTCATCCCTCATCCCTTTTCATCCACCTGTCCGGTAATTCATGCGACGCGCCGTACTATAACGCAAGCAGCTTGGCGACGACTTGGCGGGCGGCGTCGGGGCGCGCGAGGCGGCGTGCGTTGGCGCGCATCGCGTCCATGCGCGCGGGGTCTGCGAGCAGGCGGTCTATTTTATGGGCCAGCACGGGGAGGTTGTTGCAGCGTATGGCGACGCCTTCTTCGAGCAGGTGGTCGGAGTTGCGCTCTTCCTGACCTGGGATGGGATTGACGATGACGAAGATCAAATCTTTGGCGAGCGCTTCCGAGGTGGTCAGGCCGCCGGGCTTGCCGAGCAGTATGTCCGAGGCCGCCATGTATTCGTCCATCGCGGTCGTGTAGCCGACGGCCTTGATACTGAGTGGGCGCTCCGCCGGCACGCTCGACGCCAGACGTTCCACGCGCTGTCTCAGTTTCTCGTTACGGCCGCAGAGCGCCACGACCTGTGCGGGGTTGCCGAGGTCTGTCGCGAGGAGGCGCAAGATGTTTTCCACTGGCCCAACTCCGAAGCCGCCGGCCGAGAGCAGTATGGTCGTCACGTCCTGCCTGAGTCCGTACCTGGCGCGCATCTCGCGCTTATCTTTCTGCTCGCTGAAGACGGGGTCAATGGGGATGCCCGAGACGGTGATTTTGTTCGCGGGGATGCCCAGCTTTTCCAGGTGCAGGCGCGTTTCGTCGAGCGCGACGAAGTAGTGCTCGTAGTGGCGGCAGAGCCACATGGCGTGAACGTCGAAGTCGGTCACGACGATGGCCTGGCGGCAGTTGATGCGCTCCTTGGCCTTGAGCCAGGAGATGATTTCGGCTGGGAGGAAGTGCGTGCAGACGGTTATGTCGGGCTTGTACTCCTTGAGCAGCTTGATGAAGGGGCGCGCGTTGAGCTTGTCGAGGGCGAGGCGGCGGCGCTCGTTCTTCCAGGGCTTGTCGAGGTGGTCGTAGAGCCAGCCGAGCACTTCAGGCATCTTGTTGACCATCTCTATATAAGCCTTCGAGTGCAGGTGGCGGAAGACCTTGTTGGTGTAGTCGAGCGTATCCACGTTGCGGACTTCCGCGGCCGGCGTTCATCTCCCTGAACGCGCGCTCAAGCGCTTCGGCCGCGCGCAGGTGGCCCGCGCCGGCGGACGCCGAGAGGATTAAGACTTTCTTGAACATCGCAGAGCGCTACATTCCCAGACGACGGTTAAAAGGAGCTTCGTCTTCATCACATCACGTTACGCGCGACAAACGCAAGGCGCGCGATGTGAAAAGACAGCAGGTGAAAGAAAAAGGCTGCGCCCGCCGGCTCCGCGTCGAGCGAGGAATCGTACGCTTCTTAAAGGAAATGCGCAGATTCGTGTTTGTACTTACGTCAGTAACTTCGGTGGCACAACTTTCGCTCAAGCGAGTCCGGGGCAGGAGGGTATCGGAGGTTGAAAGAGCAAGGATGAAGAAGATTTTTTTGGTGATGTGCATGTGCCTGTCGGGCGTGATGTGCGCGGCGCAGGCGAAGGCGCAAGGAGCGGCGAACGAACAGTTGTTCTCTTGCGTGAAAGACGGCGACGCGAATTGCGTCGCGCGCTCTCTGGCGGCCGGGGCGGACGCGAACGCGGTTGATAAGGACGGCAACGCGGTCCTGACTCTGGCGGCGGAGGGCAAAAACGCGGCTGTCGTCAAGCTCCTGCTGAACGCGGGGGCGGAGGTGAACGGGCGGCCGGGTAAAAGCATACCGCTGTGCCGCGCGGCGATTTTCGGGCGCGAAGAGGCGGCGGAAACGCTGCTCGGGGCGGGGGCGAAAGTCAACGCCGTGTGCGACGACAATCACGGCGACACGGCGCTGCTGGGCGCTCTGATGGGCGCGACGTTAACCGGCATGCCGGCCGATGCCATAGAAGAGTTGGCGGGGTCGGACGGCGGCGGCGACGGGGAGGACAAAAACGTTGATGAGCGCGCGAAGGATGAAGAGAGCGACGATGATAAGAAGTTACGCGCGGTCTTGAGCGTGCCGCACAACAACTTCCTCGCCATCGCCCGTCTTGCTGCTCGCGCGCGGGGCCGACGTTAACGTGGAGGTCAAGTGCGAGGTGGGCGAGACCGCATTGATGCTTGCGGTGGCGAGCGCGAACGTAGAGATTGTGAAAGAGGTCTTGTCGCGCGGCGCTAAAGTGGATAAGGATACACGGGCTCTCGCGTTCTTGCAGGAGTTCGAGCGCGGATATGACAAGGGGAAACTTTTGACTCTGCCCGCGCTCTCGAAAGAACAGGCGGCCGTGCTCGGGTGGCTCGAAAAGAATGCGGCGGCGCGCGCGGAGATAAGACAGTTATTGAAAGCGGCGGGCGCGAAGGAAGACGAAAGCGACGACCGCGAGGATAACGGGCCGGACGCGGACACCCTGGAAGATGTCGCCGACGCAGCCTTCACGAGCACTATCAAGAAGAACGACGTAAAAGATTTGGAAAGGCTGGTCAAGGCGTACATGGGGCATCCGCTGGGCGCGTCGGTGCTGCCCGGCGCTTTACGCACGGCGGTGATTTACGACCGCCCGGAGATAGTCAAATTATTGCTCGCGCGCGGCGTTGACCCGAACTCCGGCAGATACAACGCGCTCATGCACGCCGCGAAGGAGGGAGAGGTCGAGTACGTGCGGATGCTGCTGGAAGCAGGGGCGGACGTGAACGCGACCGACGACGACGGAAAGACCCCACTCGATTACGCCGAAAGCTGGGCCGGTTCGAGCGAAGGCCACAACGCCGTCATCGAACTCCTGAAGACCCAGCGGCGCGAAGAGCGGAAAGCAGAAATGACGAGAGCCACTCAACCCTTTGCGCCTTACGTCTTAACTTTGCGCCTCCAGCGAGAAACAAAGCTTCACGCAAAGGCGCAAAGTAAAAACCAAAGGCGCAAAGGGTTGAGTTTTGGTTTTGAAATGCGCTCTTAATCTAATCTGTAGTTCGGCGCTTCCTTCGTGATGATAACGTCGTGGACGTGCGACTCGCGCAGGCCGGCCGAGGTGATGCGGACGAAGCGCGTGTTCTCCTGAAACTCGCGTATGTTGCGGCAGCCCGTGTAGCCCATCCCGGCGCGCAGGCCGCCGATCAGTTGCGTCACCATGTCCGCGAGCGTCCCCTTGTAGGGCACGCGCCCCTCTATGCCCTCTGGCACGAGCTTCGATTCCATCTCGATGCGCTCCTGGCTGTAGCGGTCGCGCGAGCCTTCGCGCATCGCGCCGATGGAGCCCATCCCGCGGTAGGTTTTGAAGGAACGGCCCTGGAAGAGAATCACCTCGCCGGGCGCTTCTTCGGTGCCAGCGAAGAGTGACCCGATCATCACCACGTCCGCGCCCGACGCGATGGCCTTCGCCACGTCGCCCGAAAATTTCACCCCGCCGTCCGAGATAATTGGCACACCGCTCCCCTTCGCCGCTTCCACGCAACTTTGGATCGCCGTTATCTGCGGCACGCCCGCGCCCGTGACGACGCGCGTGGTGCAGATCGAGCCAGGCCCAATTCCGACCTTGACGGCGTCAACGCCCGCGTCAATCAACTCGCGCGTGCCGTCGGCGGTCCCGACGTTGCCGGCGATGAGTTGAACATCACTATAACGGCGCTTGATTTCGCGCACGGCTTCGATGACGCGCGAGGAGTGGCCGTGGGCCGTGTCTATGACGAGGCAGTCTGTGCGCGCGCGGACCAATTCGTCGGCGCGCTCGCGGAAGTCGCCGGTCGCGCCGATGGCGGCCGCGACGCGCAGGCGGCCGAGGTCGTCCTTCGCGGCGTTCGGGTATTTGATGGCCTTCTGAATGTCTTTGACGGTGATCAATCCCTTGATGTGTTTGGCGTCGTCAATGACGAGCAGCTTTTCGATGCGGTGCTTTTGCAGGACGGCCTTGGCCTGGTCGAGCGTGGTGCCGACGGGGACCGTGACGAGCGGCTGCTTGGTCATCACTTCGGAGACCGGAATCTCGAACCTCGTCTCGAAGCGCAGGTCGCGGTTGGTGATGATGCCTACGAGGTGCCCGTCTTCGTCCACGACGGGGACGCCGCTAATCTTGTAGCGCTCCATCACGCTCAGCGCTTCCGAGACAGGGCGGTCGGGGCGAATCGTCACGGGGTCAACGATCATCCCTGACTCCGAGCGCTTGACCTTGTCCACCTCTTCGGCCTGTCGTTCGATGGAGAGATTTTTGTGTATGACGCCGATGCCGCCCTGCTGCGCCAGGGCGATTGCGAGCGCCGCTTCGGTCACCGTGTCCATCGCGCTCGAACAGAGCGGGATTTGCAGGCGTATGCCGCGCGTAAACTGTGTCGAGGTGTCTGTCTCTGTCGGCAGCACGTCCGAGCGTGCAGGCACCAGCAGCACGTCGTCGAACGTCAGCCCTTCGGGAATGTTGGGCGTAATCATGGCGGTATTCTTACTCCTTGTTATATCGTAAATCGAAAACTCGTGAATCGTAAATCGTAAATCGTGAATCGTAAAAACCGTCGTTCGACGATTTACGATTTACGATTCACGATTTACGACTAACAATTCACGAAAACAAAATTGCCCGCCATCGTAGCGGGCAACAATTGACTGGCAAGCGGGCGCGAGCGTGCGCGCGGCGCGCTTCTTCGGGCGGAAGCGCGCTTTCTCGGGCGTACGATTATTGCTGCAAAAGCTGTTCGTAACCCTCCTTCGTGATGACCAACTCGGTCTTGTCGGTCGGGACAATTGCCTTCCGGCCGTTGATGGTGACTTCGAGAGCCCTGGCGTTGACCTGCGCGTACTGAATCTTCAGGCGCGAGGCCGGGTCGAACTTTTCCGTCTTGTCCTGGTCTAAAAGAATCCCGCGGGCCTTCTTCGCGTCGTCCACCTGCGCGCTCACCCAGACCTTCTGGCCGCGCGCCGTGACCTCTATGTGAAACTCGTTCGTCGCGGGAGCGGGCGTGGTTGCCGGAGGCGCAGCGGCGTTTGATGTCTGCGTGCCGTTGGTGACGGGGGTTTGCGGCGTCGTGGTTTCGCGCGCGGCCTCGCGGCGCTGATACCAGTGCAGGACGGCCCAGACGCCGAGCGTGAGAATCGCCAGTATCAGGAGCGAGAGCAGCACGGTGACCAAAGGCGAGCGCGTGCTCCCGTCCGTGTAGACGTGCGACTTGTAAGGCGTGGTCGTGACGTCGTCGGGCGACTCGCCCTGCTCACGCGCCGTGCGCATGTAGCCTTCGAGCGCCGCCTTCTCGTCGAACCCGATCTGCTTGGCGTAGGCTTTGATAAAGCTACGGTTGAAGATGCCGCCCGGCAAACGCTTGTAGTCGTTTGCCTCGATGGCTTCCAGGTAGCGTATGGAGATGCGCGTCTGGTCCGAGATGTGGCGCAGAGTAACCCCGCGCGCCTCGCGTGCGAGTCGCAATTCCTCTCCGAAAGAAGCTGCCATCACCAATCTACTTCCGCCCCTAGAGGTTTAATCGGGCCGGACCGAATTTCGCTCGGAATCAGTTTAGAAAGAAAATTCATTCGACCGGCCGCCGCCACAATCTCACACGCGCGCTCGTCACCCTCGCGGCCGATTCGGAACAAATCCATTGGCGCGCAATATAACGTGCTGTGCAAAACGTTGTCAAACTATTATTAGTTAAGAGCCTAGCTCTTCCAGCAAAGCTGTAGAACTCAACACCTTTGCGCCTTTGCGGCTTGGTGTGAGTGGTTTTGGTTTTCTCTCGCAAAGGCGCAAAGACGCAAAGGTGTTAAGCAGGATTTTGAAAGATGCTCTTCGGCTCGCCGTCCTACTTGATTCTTGCGGCACAGAGGAATACGATTGCGAAGTTAGATTACACAAGGCAAGTCGCTTTTAACTTCTACAACAGAAAGAGGAGAGCAAAGTCATGCCTCTCGAAGCACTCGGCATGGTCGAGACCAAAGGGTTCGTCGGCGCGGTCGAGGCCGCGGACGCGATGGTCAAGGCGGCCAACGTACAGCTTTTAGGAAAAGAGTATATCGGCGCGGGCTACGTGACGATCTTCGTGCGCGGCGATGTCGGCGCAGTCAAGGCCGCGACGGATGCGGGCGCGGCCGCGGCACGCCGCGTCGGCGAACTCATCAGCGTCCACGTCATCCCCCGCCCGCACATGGAAGTCGAGCGCGTGCTCCCGCACAACGGCCGCACGGGCTACAGCCCCGACGAGCGCGCCATCGGCGCTGGCAGCGCGGGCCAACTCGGCGAAGGCGACCAGGGCCGCTCAACTTCCGGCGCGCGTGAGAACAATAGAGAAAAAGCGAAGTGATAAGTGATGAGTGATAAGTGATAAGTTAAAGACAAGCGTTTTTTCTCATCACTTATCACTTATCACTTATCACCGGCTTTTGGAGGTGTTCCATGTCAGTTGATAAGGACCTGGTGTCCGTACAGCAGGCGCGCGATCTGGTTGAGGCGGCGCATCGCGCACAGGTGGAGTTGGCGCGCTTCGACCAGGGCAAGATTGACCGCATCTGCGAGGCGATGGCGAAGGCGGCGCTAAGGGAGGCCGCGCGCCTCGGCGCGATGGCCGTCGAGGAGACAGGCTTCGGCGTCGCGGACGACAAGCGCGAGAAGAACCGCTTCGCCTCCGAAGATGTCTGGAACTACTTCAAGGGCCTGCGCACCGTCGGCGTCGTCAACGAGACGAAGGACGTGGTGGAAATCGCCAGCCCGCGCGGCGTCGTCGCAGGCATCATCCCCTCCACGAACCCCACCTCCACGGCCATCTTCAAGTGTCTCATCAGTATCAAGTCGCGCAACGCAATAGTGCTCAGCCCACACCCGTCGGCCGCGCGCTGCATTAACGAGACGGTCAAGGTCGTGCGCGACGCGGCCGTCAAGGAAGGCTTGCCGGCGGACGCGATAGGCTGCATGACCTCCGCGACCATAGAAGGCACGGAAGCCCTGATGAAGCACAAGCAGACGGCCGTCATCCTGGCGACGGGCGGCATAGGCTTGGTGCGCGCGGCCTATTCTTCGGGCAAGCCCGCGTTCGGCGTCGGCCCGGGAAATGTGCCAGTCTTCGTCGAGCGGACGGCCGACGTGGCTAAAGCCGCGCAGGACATTCTGACGGGGACGTGCTTCGACAACGGCACCATCTGCGCCTCCGAACAGTCTGTCGTCGCGGACGCACCCATCGAAAAAGCCTTACGCGAACAGTTCAAGGCGCAGGGCGGACATTTCCTCTCTGCTTCTGAAGCGGACCAACTGGCGAAGGTCGTCACCACGCCGCAGCGCTCGCTGAACCCTGCCATCGTCGGCAAATCCGCCGAGCACATCGCCAAGCTGGCCGGCATAAGCATCCCGCCGGGCACGCGCTGTCTGCTTGCGGATGTTGGCGGCGTCGGGCGTGAGCATCCGCTCTCGATGGAAAAGCTCTCGCCCGTTCTGGCCTTCTACGTCGTTGACGGTTTAGAGCGCGGCGCGGCCCGTTGCTTTGAAGTCCTGAGCTACGGCGGCATGGGCCACACCGCCGGCGTGCACACACGCTCGCGCGACGCGGCCGTAAGCTACGGGCGCGAGATGCCCGCCTCGCGCGTCATCGTCAACTCGCCGACGACGCACGGGGCCATAGGCTTTTCGACGGGGCTGCCCCCTTCGATGACTCTCGGCTGCGGCTCCTGGGGCGGCAACGTCACGTCCGACAACGTCTCGCCGCTTCACCTGATGGACATCAAGCGCGTCGCGTTCGAGACGAAGCCGGTCAAGAGCGCCAGGCCCGCAGCCACTGCGCAAAAATCGGTCGAAGCCACGCCGCAACCGGCGCTCGCAGCATCTTCGGCTACGCCGCAGCACCCGATAGGACGCGAAGAGATCGCGGCAATCGTTGACCGCTTCCTCGCGGGACGCGACACGCGCGGCGGCGGCGGTCAGCACGCGGAGTTACACGCGTCCTCGTCGCCCGCGCCCGCTCAGCCCGTGATTGATATCGAAGCCGGCAGCATGTACGCGCAGCCCGCAGCCGCCCCACACGCCGAGGCCGCGCCGACCGCAGTGGAGACGAGCGGCGGCAACGGCGGCGGCACCGCTCCCGCGCGTAGCGCCGCGCCGTCGCCACCACCGCAGGCCGCGCCTCCGCCGACGCAAACCAACGGCGGGCAATCGGCCGCGGCCAACGGCAACGCGCGCAAGGCCGTGGACTTCGTCAGCGAAGACGACGTGCGCCGCGCCATTCAGAAAGGCGAAAAGATTTACGTCAACGCGCGCACGATCATCACGCCCTCTGCGCGCGACATGGGCGAGCCAGCGGAGGTGTTCGCCAAAGCGTAAAGCGACTGTGGCGGATAAAAAGAACTGGCCGGCGCTTCGGCGCATTCACTCCGACGAGACTCTGGAAACTGGCGTAAGCCTCCTCTCGTTGCAGTATTGGCGGCGGCACAGCACTGAAGAAATTGTCGAATCGTTACGTCCGGGTAAGGCCGAAGCGTTGAAGGTCAAGCCTGACGGGCGAATTTTTAACGGCAATATTCGCGTTAAGGTTCTAGAAGAGCGTGGGTTTGATGTCGGTAGCCTGGAGCGCGAAATTGTTTCGGCCGGGCCAGGGAACGTAGGATGAAAGTTGACGAAGCCATAGCTGTTTTTTCCACCTACTCTCCCAAAGAGAAGGAAGAGTTCCTCGCGCACTTGATTTACGAGTTGACTGTCGTGATGCGCGACAGCTACGAAGTCGGCGGGGATAGCTTAACTAATCCCCAGCGGTCGCGTCGCATCAATGAAGTTCAGCATCGCGTCAGTGCACTTTTGTGGGCGTCGCTACGCGGCGATTCGCAGACTTTCCCCGACGAGTTTTTGGTGAGGCTCGTCATGGAACACCCGGCCGACAACGTTCTTGAGCGGCAGTTGGGCGAAATATTCACGCGGTTGGTCAACCAACATTTGACCGTCGCATAAAAACTTTCAAGGCATAACGCGGAACAATGTTTTTAGGAAAAGTCGTCGGCACGGTCTGGTCAACGAAGAAGACGCCCGATTTGGAGGGCGTCCGCTTTTTGATTGTTCACCCTTACGACCTGGACAAGGAGCCGACCAAGAATATCGTCGTCGTCGCGGACCGCCTCGGCGCAGGCATCGGCGAGACGGTCATGTGCGCTTACGGCAAGGCGGCGCGCTCGGCCATCGGCAACCAGGAGATGTCAATCGAGGCGGCGGTCGTCGGCATCGTGGACCGCATGGACATACAGGACGCGCGCTCCGACGACCTGATTGATGCCGCGCACGAACTGCGCCCGACGGACAATGGAAGAAAGTAGTCAGTGATAAGTGATAAGTGTAAGAAAAGACAGGTGGTTTTTCTCATCACTTATCACTGATCACTGATCACTGATTTAATATGGCTGACGAAGAATTGATCTATCGCATCACGCGCGCCGTCTACGGGCGGCTGGGGGCGGGCGCGGACGAATCCGTGGTCGAGCAGTTGGTGACGGACGTTTACCGCGCCATAGAGCCTGTGGTCGCGAACGGCGGGGGCGGGCGTGCGGCGGCTGACGGCGGGGCGACGAACGAGCGCGAGCGCGAGGCGCGCGAGGCGGGTTCGGCCGAACGGCTCATCGTCTCGGTCTTCGGCGTTGACCATCCGGGCATCGTCGCCGGAGTCTCCGAGGTCTTGGCCGAGGCGGGTTGCAGCATCATAGACATCAACCAGACGGTGGTGCGCGCCAAGTTCGCCATGATCATCATCGCGGACATGTCGCGCGCCAAAGAGACTGCCTCCGCCCTCAAGGAGCGCTTCCGCGCGGCCGGCGAGCGCCTGGGCGTCCGCATCTACGCACAGCGCGAAGACCTCTTCAACGCGATGCACAGAATATAAAGGCAGTGATAAGTGATGAGTGATAGTGATAAGAAAAACCGTCTGCCTTTAACTTATCACTTATCACTCATCACTTATCACTTTTCTTATGGAACCTGAGATTGCACGACGATGCACGGACTGCGGCGCGGCCGTTCGCGGCGGCTCTGTTTTCTGCCCGCAGTGCGGCAAGGCTCTGAAGAGGCCGGGGGCGGATGCCGGCGACACCAGCGGCGGGCGCGGCGCGGTGGCGGAAACCGCGCCGGAGAGGCCCGCGCTCAGTGTGACTGAGCCGGGGCTGCCTGCCTCCGTCATCGTCCCGCAGGGAAGCGACACCGGCGGCGCGCCTCCTCCGCCTGCGGCGCAGGACACGCCCCCGACGCGACAGCCGTCGGACGCGGGCCGTCGGCGCGCGGAGATCATCACGCACCGCCCGGAGGATGAAACGGACAGACACCACAGCCGACGACGCCGCGTGACCACGGCCGCGCGCGAGGCCGTCGAAGAGAAGCTGTCACCGCGCGTCGAGAAGCTGCGCCACGCGTCGAACGTCATGCTGGAAGAAGCCTCCTACGACCCTTCCTTGCGCTTCATCCTCGTCGCCGCCGCCGTCGTCATCCTTTCCCTCTTACTTCTCTTGCTCAACTACGTTCTCGGATGAAGGATAAAGTTTCAGGTTTCAGGTTCCAGGTTTCAAGTTAAAGACAAAGAACCTGGAACTTGAAACCTGAAGCCTGAAACCTGATATGGAATATACGCAGGCGGAAATCTTGCAGACCGTGCGGATGACGGAGATGGAGCACCTGGACATCCGCACGGTCACGCTCGGGCTCTCTTTGCGCGACTGTGCCAGTGAGTCTATGGAGCGCACGGCCGAGCGCGCGCGGGAGAAGATAGAGCGCGTGGCGGCTCGCCTCGTCCAGACCGTGGACGAGATCGGCGACGAGGTCGGCATCCGCATCGCCAACAAGAGGATTTCCATCACGCCGGCGTCCATCATCAGCGAGGGCGCGCGCGCCGATGGCGATTACCTCAGGCTCGCGCGCGCCATTGACGAGGCCGCCGCGCGCGTCGGCGTGGACTTCATCGGCGGCTACTCGGCGCTCGTGCACAAGGGCTGGACGCGCAACGAGAGTGCGTTCCTCGATTCGATTCCAGAGGCGCTGGCTTCGACCGAGCGTCTATGTTCTTCGCTGAACGTGGCGACGACGCGCGCGGGCATCAACATGGACGCGGTCGGGCGCACGGGCCGTCTGATTAAAGAGATGGCCGAGCGGACGCGCGAGCGCGGCGGGCTGGCCTGTGCCAAATTCGTCTGCTTCGCTAACGCCGTCGAGGACAATCCGTTCATGGCCGGCGCGTTTCACGGCATCGGCGAGCCGGAGGCCGTGATTAACGTCGGCGTCTCCGGCCCCGGCGTCGTCAACCACGCCGTGCAGCACGCGCCGCGCGACCTCCCTTTGCACGAATTGGCGGAGGTCATCAAAAAGCTCTCCTTCAAGCTTGCGCGCGCGGGCGAGCTTGTCGGCCGCGAGGCGGCGCGTCGGCTCAACATTCCCTTCGGCATCATTGATCTTTCGCTCGCCCCGACGCCCGTCATGGGCGACTCGGTCGCGGACATCATAGAGGCCATGGGCTTCGAGCGCGCGGGCACGCACGGCACGACGGCCGCGCTCGCGCTCCTGACGGACGCGGTCAAGAAGGGCGGCGCGATGGCGAGCGGCTCGGTCGGCGGGATGAGCGGCGCTTTCATCCCCGTCTCCGAAGACGCGACGATGATCGAGGCGGCGCGCGTCGGCGCGCTCTCGCTGGATAAACTCGAAGCGTGGACGAGCGTCTGCTCGGTCGGGATAGACATGGTGGCCGTGCCCGGCTCGACCTCGGCCGAGACGATTGCGGCGATCATTGCGGACGAGATGGCCGTCGGCGTGATGAACAACAAGACGACCGCCGTGAGAATCATCCCCGTGCCTGGCATGAGTGTGGGCGAGACGGTCGAGTTCGGCGGCCTGCTCGGCACGGCCCCCATCATGGCCGTCAACAAGTTTTCGTCCGACGCCTTCATACGCCGCGGCGGCCGCATCCCCGCGCCGATTCATTCGCTTCGGAACTAGCAGGCCCCAGATGGAAGTCAACGTCTTCGTCAGTTACAGCCACAAGGATAAAGAGTACCTGGGAGACGAAGAGCTACTCGGGTTTCTAAGGGGGCTGGAAAAGGAGGGCGTCCGTTTCTGGTGGGATGAGACCTTAGTCGTCGGCGACGATTTTAACGACGAGATAAAAACCCAGATCGAGAACACGCAGATCGCCGTGGCGCTGGTCAGCCAGTGGTTCCTTGACTCGGACTATTGCACGAAGGTCGAAGTTGAAGAGTTCCTGAAACACAGCAGCGAGAAGGGACTCGTCATCTTCCCCATCATCCTGTCTCCCTGCGAATGGCAAAGACACGAATGGCTGAGGAGCCGCCACTTCCTGCCGCGCGGGGGCGAGACGGTCGAGACTGACTACGCGGACCCCGGACGAAGAAAGCAGCTCTACCTGCTCGTCCGGGAAAACCTGCGCAGGCAGGTAGAAAAAATCAGGCAGGGCGAGCCGAAGCCGCGCGGGGTTAGAAATCTCCTCTTCTCGAAGACGGGCGCGCTCGTCCTCGTCGCGCTGCTTGTCTTCGCCACCGGAGTTTCGCTATACCTTTACTACGGCAGGCGCGAAACGGCCGCCCCCGCGGCGCGCACCTGCTCCGAAAGTCAACGCGGAGAAATTCTGAGGCTGGCCGATGACATCGAAGATAATCTCAGAGACGAAGCCCCACGGACGGCCAGGGATTTGATTGAGCAGGCTCGCAAGGTATGCGCGGACTACCCAGACATTAAAGACTGGGATAAAAGACTGGAGAAGTTGGAACACAAGTCAGGCTTAACCCCGCACACGCCATCAGGGAGCGGACAGTGATGAGAGTCAGGCAGCTAGCGTTCAGAGTATCGTCTTCCGTGGCCGTCGCTTTTTTATATCTGTCCCTGACGGCCCCGACGACCTGCGCGCAAAGCGACGACCCTCCGCTCACAAAGCAAATCATCATCAGTCACTGGCAGAGGAATCCAAGACGACTCGCGCAGGACTACATTGAGAATACGGTGAAGCGGCGCAAGGTCGGGTTCCTCCCGACTAAAGGCGTGCGGCGCGAGTTGAGCCGTTACGGAGTCCCCGCCGAAGTGCTTGACGCGCTGAGGTTGAACTTCCGCGACGACGTTGAGTTTAAATTTCAGGTCTGGTCGTTTGAAGCGAGTCGGGGAACTCTGACTGCTGAGGAACTCACGACGCTGGCGCGGGCCATCATTGATGAGCTGCGGGATAAGGAGTCTGAACTGGGGGATGTCTTCAGGCACTTCAAACCGCCGCTCCCCGAACCCTGCGTGCAGACGGAGGGCGGGCCGCGCTGCCCCGAAACCACGGGCGCGCTTTTGCAGGTGAAGGGAAGCGTTCGGAAAGTTGGCGGCAAGCTGAATGCGTTGGTCAGACTATCGTACGTCAGCCCCGCCGAGAGTCAGCCGATAGGCGGCGAGAGAGTGATCGTCATTCGGGCGAAGAATGATGAAGGATTAAAAACGGCCGCCGCGGAGATTGTTCGTAACATACACGAAAACATCCGGCAGGAAGTTAAAGAGCTTTGAGATCATTCGAGAATTGGAGCCAATATGGAAGCACTCGGGATGGTTGAATGCATGGGACTGGTGGCGATGATCGAGGCGGCGGACGCGATGGTCAAGTCCGCCAACGTCACGCTCGTCGGCTACGAGAAGATTGACGCGGGACTGGTGACGGCGATTGTGCGGGGCGATGTCGCGGCGGTCAGGAGCGCGGTTGACGCGGGCGCGGCCGCCGCATCACGCGTCGGCAAGGTCGTCGCCACGCACGTCATCCCGCGCCCGCACGCGGACGTGGACGAAGGTCTGCCCGTCCTCAAGACAGGCGAGACGACGCGCAAGAAGATCAGCGGCTCAGTCAGGGCCAAATAAGTCTCTCGGGGAAGTAAGGGCGGCCCATGATTACGACAGTCTGCCTGGACAGCGCCGAGAAGAAGTTTACGGAAAACTTCCCGGCGGCCGACATCAGCGAGTATTGCCTCGGCGAGCGAAACGTCGTCTGGGCAGATGTCTCGGACCCGACGAGCCAGGACTTCATAGACCTCGCCGAAGAGTTCAACTTCCACACGCTCTCAATCGAAGACTGCCAGAAGGCGCACCAGCGCCCCAAGGTCGAAGAGTATCCGGGCTATTACTTCATAGTCCTCTACGAGGCGGAACTCGCCGGCGCGGACGACCATCTGGAGCTGCGCGAGCTGAACATCTTCCTCGGCGCGAACTACCTCGTCACGGTCCACAGCCGGCCGATTCGCGCCATCGCAACCGCCAAGCGGCTCTGGCAGGAGTGGACCGACCGCGCCGAGCACGGCTCCGGCATGCTCGCCTACCTCCTGATGGACGCCATCGTTGACGACTACATGCCGCTCCTCGACATCCTGAGCGACCGGATGGACGACCTTGAGGACCAGATTTTCGGAGAGTTCAAGCCCGAGTCAATCGAAGAAATTTTTCGCATCAAAAAACAGTTGCTCTACCTGCGCCGCACCGTTACCCCTCTGCGCGATGTTTTCAACGTCATGCTCAGGCGCGAGCAGCCCATCTTCCCGCGCGAAATCTACGTCTACTTCCAGGACGTGTTCGACCACATCATACGTGTGGCCGATACCATTGATACCTTGCGCGACATGCTCGGCTCGACGATGGATGCCTACCTTTCGGTCCAGGGCAACCGGATGAACATCATCATGAAGCGGCTGACCTCGATTGCGACCATCCTCATGTCCGTGACGCTGATTGCGGGCATCTACGGGATGAACTTCGGGCACATGCCGGAGCTTGGGTGGAAGTACGGCTACGTCTTCGCGCTCGCTTGGATGGTCGTAGTCGGCTTCGGCCTCTACTTCTTTTTCAGGAAGAGGAACTGGCTGTGAAGAAAGGGAAGCGCAGGAAGCGTCGTGAGCACGATCATCTCGTCCCGCACCAGGGCGAGCCTGTCGAACTGGCGGCCCGCCTCACGCCGCTCGAAGAGACGCAGCAGGCGCGCGATTCGAATAACGGCGGCGCGATTGTCGTGGACACGTCGGCCTTAAACCTCCCTAGAGATTTCACCGAGAGGGAAGAGAAAAAGGGGCGCGTGTTCGGCCTCGAACCGATAGGCGTCATCATCCTCATCTTCTCGCTCGCCTTCATCACCTTCATCGCTTACCTCATCTCAATTGAGCCGACGAAGCCGGAAGACAAGACAACAGTGATAAGTGATGAGTGATAAGTGATAAGAAAAAGAAAGAAGATTTTTACTTATCACTTATCACTCATCACTTATCACTGCTTTACCTCTTCAGGCTGCGCGAGACTCTTTTCGATGCGGGTGAAGCGCGCGAGCATCTCTTCGTAGATGCGGTCGGTCTTCTCGTGCAGGTGCGCGACCTCAAGCTCGGCCTTGATGTTCACCTCGTACTCTATGTCGGAGCGGACGCGGTCTTTCTCGGTCTGCCGGTTCTGGCTGATGAGGACGAAGCAGGAGAGGAAGATGGCTTCCAGTGAGACGATCATCGTCAGCAGGCCGAAGGGGAAGGGGTCGAAGCCGCGCTCCTTGGTCACAGGGTCTACGGGGAGGATGAGCGTGTTGAGTGAAATCCAGGTGACGAACCAGATGAGGTTGAGGAGCAGGAACTGCATGCTGCCGCTGAACCACGCGATCCAGTCGGCTATTTTCTGAAGAGTCGTGCTGGGCAGCGGCATCTCCTCGTTGACGTTGCGCGAGACGCGCGTGCGTAGTAACTCGTCGGCCTTGCGCGTCATGCGGCTCATCGCGGCGAGCATGTGGAGCGCCGAGTCCGGCCTCTTCTGGAA
Organism: uncultured Acidobacteriota bacterium; assembly: GCA_963711585.1. Lineage (GTDB taxonomy): Bacteria > Acidobacteriota > Blastocatellia > Pyrinomonadales > Pyrinomonadaceae > QHXM01. The sequence continues at coordinate 575,975 of CAVQEU010000011.1, forward strand.
CAGCAGCAGCAGGTCATCGCGGTCCAGAACCAGCAGCTCTGCGTCCGTCAGCGCGATGGCCGTCGCCGTGCGCGGGCCGCTGTCGAGTAGGGAAAGCTCGCCGAACATCTCGCCGGCGCGCGCCACAGTCAGCACGATTTTCTGGCCCGCCGTGTCCTTGATGTAAAGCTCTATCTCGCCCGAGCGGACGACAAAAAGCGACTCGCCCGGCTGGCCCGCCTGAAAAAGAGTCTCGCCCGCAGCGAGCGGTTGCGAATCAATCACCTCCGCGAGGAGGACGCGGTCCTCCTCGTCTAGCAGGTCGAACAACTCGATCCCTTCGAGCATCCGAACGTCACACGGCATAAAAGGGGCCTCCTGGGGGAAATAGTTTTGGACCGCCACGAGCGGCGCGCACTCAGCTCATAAGCGAAACAGCGGCGCGCATTTTAGCAGAAGCAGGAGATCAAAGGCGATGAGGCGATGAGCGGATGAGGGACTGAAGGCGCAAGAAAGTTGTTCCGCTATTTCAGCCGCGGGTCGAGTCCCTCATCCTCTCAGTCCCAATTTGCTAAGGGTTCCGGCCCGGTGTCTTTTGGGCGGGCGGGGCGGCCGGGTTGGTGCTGCGCGTGACGGGCAGCTTGGTCGGCTGCTGAATCACCTCGCGTCCGGCGACGCGGCCCGTGCGCGTCAGGGCGATGCGCTTGTCCTTGCCGGCGGCGTCGGCCACCGTGACGCGTATGGCGCGGAACGAGCCGTCGCGCTCCTTGTTCGTGGGGCTGTAGCTGACGACGTACTGCGTACGCATGTCGCGCACGATCTCCTCCGCGATCTTCGGCAGGTCCGAGAGCGATTCGGGGAAGAAGGCGCGCCCGCCCGTCTCTTTCGCCAGCCGGTTGATGAGGTTGACGGCCTTCTCGCGCGGGCTCTTGCGTATGAAGCCGCCCTCGCGGTCCAATTCGTTGACGAACCCTATGACATAAATCTGCACATCCTCCTCGCGCAGCCGCTCGAACAATTCCTCCGGCTTGTACTGGCTGCCGCGCTCCTCGCCGTCCGTGACGACGATCAGGGCGCGGCGGCGGCGGTCGTCGTCCGCGCCCTTCTTGTACTGCGCGACGTGCTCGGACGTGACGTAGACGGCGTCAACGATGGCCGTCTGCCCGCCCTCCGTGTAGAAGGTGTCGAGCGAGTCAATCAAATCTTCCTTGTTCGAGGTGAAGTCCAGAACCTGCTCAATCTTGTCGGAGGAGATGAAGCGGACCAGAAACGTCTCGTCGCCCGGCTTGTTGCTATCAATGATGACCTTGCCGGCCTCTATGACCTGCGGCAACTGGGCGCGCAGCGAGCCTGAGGTGTCAATCGCCAGGCCGTAGCTGATGGGCACTTCCTCGCGCGTGAAGGAGAAGATGGGTTGCAGCACCCCGTTCTCGAAGACCTGAAACTCTTCCTGGCGCACGTCGCCGACGGGGCGGTTGTTGCGGTCAATGACGCGCACGTTCAGGTTCACCAGGTCAACGTAACCTTTGATGACGTCGCCCTCGTTTATCGCCACGCCTTCCGGGTTGACCATGTCGGGCGGCGCGTCCGGCAGGACGACCTGGCCCGGATAGACGACTCCGCCCCCGGTCCTGTCGGTGATGCGCGGCGTGGACTTCGGCGTCGGCGTCTGCCGCGGCGTGGCGGTGGTCGCGGGCTTCCCCTGCTGCTGCGCGCTGCGGCGCGGTCGGCCCTCCTGCGCGCTGCCGATGGGCGAGACGAGCAGGAGCGCGCAGGCCGCGACGAGGACTGCACCGAGTGCGACGGCGCGACGCGCGCGCGCGACCCTTTGAATCTGAACGCTTCTCATAACTAAACCTCTGTAAAGGCAGAAGTCAGGAGCAGAATCAGAAGCAGAATGAAAGGCTGAAAACCGGATTTTCTTTTATTCTGGCTTCTGATTCTGAATTCTGAATTCTGCTTTTCCGTGCTTCCGGGGCCGAAGAGCGCGGCGGAGCTTTCGCGTGGCCGCCGCCGCCGCGCACCCTTAAAAGATGCCAGTCAGGGAGAGTGCGTTGCCGCGAGCGCAAAAGGGGTTTCCTCAGCGCGGGTTGGTGACGGCGTAGTAGCCTTCGCGGCTGCGAACGAACAGGCGCGGCAGGCCACGCGGCGGCGTGATTTTGACTTTCAACTTGTGCCATTTGCCGTCCATCGTGAAGTTCTTCGGCCGGTAGCCAATCGAATACTGGTGGCGCAACTCAAGCGCGATGCGCTCGAACAACTCGTCCATCTCGGCGGAGGTGTTCGGGAAGAAAGCCTTGCCGCCGGAGACGGCCGACAACTCTTCAAGAATGGACTGTCCTTCCATGCCCAGAGAGCTTCCGGGGTCGTTGCCGCCGAGAATGCCTATCGAGTAGAGCACCACGTCCGACTCCTTCAGCAGGCGGCGCACTTCGCTGAAGGTGTAACGCGAGTTGTTGTCCTGCCCGTCTGATATAAGCAGGATGGCGCGCTTCGGGTGCGCCCCGCGCGTGACCTTCTCGACGCCCAGGTAGCAGGCGTCGTAGAGCGCCGTATTGGCGCGCGTCTCGACGAAGGTCAGTTTGTTGAGCACGGCGTCGCCGTCGCGCGTCTTGTCCATCAGGAGTTGCGCGCGCGAGTTGAAGGCGATCAGGAAATACTCGTCCGAGCCGTGGCTCGTCTCTATAAAGCGCGAGAGCGCCTCGCGCGCCTTCCTGATCTTGTCGCCGCTCATCGAGCCGGAGACATCGAAGATGACGCCGACGGAGACGGGCGCGTCGTCGTCCGAGAAGAACTCTATCTCCTGCTCGACCTTGTCCTCGAAGACCTTGAAGGCTTTCTTGTCGAGGCCGGAGACGTAGCGGCCGTAAGTGTCCGTGACGGTCACGGTCAGCGTGATGAGGTCCGCGTTGACGATCTCGATATCCTGGGCCTCGCGGCCCTGCTGCTGCGGCGGAGCAGGGCTTGGTTGTGTCTTCGGGGTGTCGGGTTTCTTTGGCTCCTGGGCACGGACGATTCCGGGCGCGGCGACGGTGGCGAAGGCGAAGGCGAGACAGGAGAGAAGCGCGACTTGAAGTGCTCTCGGGCGGCGCTGGGATTTCATTGGACCCCCTGCTACTTTAATGACACTGCGAGACTGTGATGGCCCCGCTCGGTAAAAGGTTTCTTCTGACGCGGGCAGCGCCGGGCAAACGGCGAGCTTTCGTGCCATTTTTAATATTTCGAAGCGTGTGTGGACGGAGTCGGGGAGACTGCCGCGCGCTCAACTTCCACCCGTTGTCAGCGAAGGCTAAGGCGCATTGTAGGACAGGCGGGGCCGCGCAGGCAAGAAGAAGCGATAGTTGGTCATCTCCTATGTCGGCGTCTTGCCGAGGAGGCGGGCCAGAAGGTCGCGCAGTTGGTAAGGTTCTTCAAGATAAGTGATCCAATCGTTCCCGCTCACGTTCACGTCCGTGCCGTCCACGTCCGCGCCGTATTTCTCGGCCATGACGACGAGCGGCGTCGCCTCGTCGAATTCCGCGTGCGCGCGTATCCCGCGCCCGCCGGTCAGAATCTCGTCGGTCGTCTTGCCGACGAGATTCAGTAAAACCAGGTCCGCATGGACGCGCCCGCCGCCCACTCTTTCCAGCGCGTCCTCTTCGTCCAGCGCCAGGAGAACGCGGTAGCCGTCCCGCTGTAGGCTCTCTTTCAGCATCTGGCGCGTCTCGTCGTCCTCTTCGACCAGAAAGATGGTCGCCTGCCTGCCATCACCTTTGCTCATCTGCCTTAACCCCCTCGCCCGTGCTGAATTTTTATTTTGTGACAGCACTTTACTCCCATATGACGGCGCAGTCTGTACGCTCGCGTGATGCGGGACTTGCCGCGTGTACGCTCGGACGCATTAGTGCTACACTCCTTGGTGTAAGCCTACGAAGCGTTTCCGCTCCCTAGCGAACTTATCTCTCGTCATCAGGTCAAGTGTTTAGCCTTCCCTCTTGTCGTCTGTCGGCCTCGCCAACGTGACCAAGGAGAATGCTAATGAATCCCGACCAACACGCACACCAGCCTAAAGACAATCAGATTCTCGCCGCGCTGCCCGCGGACGAATACGAGCGCATCCTGCCACATCTGGAAAATTTCCATCTGGTGCTCGGCGACGTTCTCTCCCGGCCCGACGAGCCTATCGAATACGTCTACTTCCCGCACCGCGGCACAATCTCCGTCATCTCGATGATGGAAGACGGCTCGCAGATCGAGGCGGGCGTCATCGGTAATGAAGGCATGTTCGGGCTGCCGGTAGTCCTCGGAACGGACTCCGCGCCGTTTCTAGCGACGGTGCAGATTGCGGACGGCTCGTCGAGAATGAGGACCGACGCGCTCAGAGAGGAACTGGGCCGGGGCGGGCGGCTTCGTCATCTTCTGCTGCGCTACGGGCAGGCGTTCTTCGTCCAGGTCGCGCAGACCGCCGCCTGCAACCGCCGGCACAACATAGACGAGCGGCTCGCCCGCTGGCTCTTGATGTGCCAGGACAGGGCGAAGTCGAACGAACTCGGGATGACGCACGAATTCCTGTCCATCATGCTCGGGGTGAGAAGGGCTGGCGTCAGCGTGGCGGCGGCCAGGCTGCAAAGCGAGGGCGTGATTAAGTACAGGCACGGGCACATCACCATCGTTGACCGCGAAGGGCTTGAGTCAATCTCCTGCGAATGCTACCGGGTGGTGAAGAAGGAGTCTGACCGCTTGCTCGGCGCCGACGACTACGCACATGAAACGAAGGTCCTCGTCTGACTATTATCCGTCGTGGGCGGGGCCAGCCTTACTCCTCATCAACTCAAACCGGAACACTACTCGATAGCCGCTGCGCCTTGAACCTGCGCGGAACCTCCTCTCGACACAAAGACTCTTTAAACCCGCGAGCCTCTGCCGCGTAGGGTCGCGCCTGAACTTACTTGAAACTTTCCGCCCTGAGAGGCGTGTTCTCAAGTCGGCCGCGGCGTCGGGCCGTGCCGCGAAACTGTAATGAAATGAGCAGGAAATTAGATGGTGGCCGGGCGGTTCATCGCGCCAGCGCGCCATGTTATACTCCGCTTCAGTCTGCCGGTTCTCCCTAAAGGCAGACAGTTTTTTGTCCTTGCCTGAATCCTTATGGCCGAGTTCATTTGTCGCCTGGGAACGCCTGCGGGCGAAATCGTTACGCGCACCATCGAAGCCGTGGGCGTGCAGGAGGCGCGCGTGCGCCTCGAAAGCGAGGGCTTCCGCGTCTTCGCCGTCACGCCGCCGAAGACTTCGGGCGTCGCGGCCCTGACCAGGCGCGGCGGCAAGGGCAATCACCCGCGCTTCAAGGCCAACGACTTTCTGCTCTTCAATCAGCAACTCGCGGCGCTCCTGCGCGCGGGCATCCCCATCCTGCAAGCCATCTCAATGCTGCGCAAGCGCGCGCAGTCTGCCGGGCTCTCGGTCGTGCTCGGGGATGTCGAAGACAAGATTCGCGGCGGGCTCGCGCTCTCGGCGGCCTTCGCCGCGCAGGGGTCAGTCTTCCCGCGCATCTACACGGCCTCTATCCTGGCCGGCGAGCGCTCGGGCGCGCTCGACGAAGTGCTCGACCGCTACGTCGAATACATGCGCCGGAGCGTCAATTTACGGCGCAAGATTCGCGGCGCGCTGGCCTACCCGATGATGCTCCTGGCAGCCTCGTTCGGCATGGTCGCGTTTTTGACGGTTTACGTCGTGCCGCGCATGTCGAGTCTCTTCGAGGGCTTCGGCCGGGGCAAGCTGCCCTGGCTGACCATCATCGTGACGGGGATAGCCGACTGGGTGAGCACCAACTTCTGGTGGCTCGTCCCGGCGGTCATCGTCGGCCTCGTCGCACTGGTCTTCTGGGCGCGCACGCCTTCGGGCAGGATGACGGTTGACCGGACGCTTCTCAAAATCCCGCTAGTCGGAAAGCTCTTGCAACGGATCGCCGTGGCGCAGGCCACGCGCAGCCTGGCGACACTTCTGGCGGGCGGCATCACGCTCGTAGACTCCTGGGAGATAGCGTCCGAATCAATCACGAACCGCGAGCTGCGGCGCAAAAGCTCCGCCATCCTGCCGATGATTCGCGAGGGGCGTTCTTTCACGGAGAGCCTGGAGTCGGCCGGGTGGTTCCCGGAACTGGCCCTGGACATGATAGGCGTGGGCGAGCGCTCGGGGTCGCTCCGCGAGATGTTGGACGAGGTGGCGATCTTCTACGACTCGGAGGCCGAGGTCAAGCTTGAGCAGTTGACGACGACGATTGAGCCTGCGATTCTTATAGTCATGGGCGGGGTCGTCGTCACGATCCTGCTAAGCATTTATCTGCCGATTATCTCGGCCATCTCGAACGCCTCCGCGGGACGATAACCAAGTGATGAGTGATGAGTGATAAGAAAAAGAAAGACGGTTTTTAACTAATCACTCATCACTCATCACTTATCACTTATCACTGAATTTTTATGAAGCAGTTGTCGGAAGAGTACACGGAGACGGTTTCGGCTTACGACGAAGCCGCGCAAGGTGAGCAAGGGGAGCGCGAAGGTGCGCTGCCTCCGCCGTTCACTGTTGAGGACAATGACCCGCCGGAGGTGCGCGAGGCGAAGGTGCTCGCGCGCCGCTACCGCCTGCCTTACGTTGACCTGCTCCCGCCGGAAGGCGACTCGCCCATAGACTACGCGCTCCTCGGCGAAATTCCCGTTGACCTGATGGTGCGCCACCAGTTCGTGCCGTTGCGCCGCGAGGGCAAGCGCCTGCACATAGCGATGGCCGACCCGACCGACCTCGAACGGTTGGACGAGTTGGCGAGCGCGCTGCACGCGCGCGTCGTGCCGCACGTGGCGACCGCCGGGGCCATTGACGTTGTCTTGAGAAAAGGCGACGCCACGCAGCGCGTGCTGCAAGAAGCGGCGTCGGGCTTTCGCATCTCGCTCGTCAAAGAGACGGAGACGGGCGAAGAAGTCTTAGACCTCGACCGCCTGGCGACCGACTCCGAGATGTCGCCAATCATCAAGCTCGTTGACACCATCGTCTTCAACGCGATGGAGTCGCGCGCCTCCGACATACACATCGAGACGCGCGACACAGAGGTCCAGGTCAAGTACCGCATTGACGGCGCGCTCTACGCCAAAGTTGACCCGATTGATCTGGCGTACCACCAGACGCTCATCTCGCGCATCAAGGTGATGTCGGAGCTGGACATCGCCGAGCGGCGCATCCCGCAGGACGGACGCTTCCGCGTGCGCTACAAGGGGCGCAACGTGGACTTCCGCGTTTCGATTATGCCGACCGTTCACGGCGAGGACGCCGTCATACGTATTCTCGACAAGGAGCAGATCAACGAGGAGTTTCGCAATCTGAACCTGGATGTCGTCGGCTTCTCCGAAGATGACTTGAGAAAGTTCCGACGCTACATCGCTGAGCCTTACGGGATGGTGCTGGTGACAGGGCCGACCGGCTCCGGTAAGACGACGACGCTTTACGCCGCGCTGAACGAGATACGCAACGAGGAAGACAAGATCATCACGATTGAAGACCCTGTCGAATACCAGTTGCACGGCATCACGCAGATTCCCGTCAACGAGAAGAAGGGTCTGACGTTCGCGCGCGGGCTGCGTTCCATCCTGCGCCACGACCCCGACAAGATCATGGTCGGCGAAATCCGCGACAACGAGACGGCTCAGATCGCCATCCAATCGGCGCTGACGGGCCACCTGGTGTTCACGACCGTCCACGCCAACAACGTGATTGACGTCATCGGGCGCTTCCTGAATATGGGCGTCGAGCCTTATAATTTCGTGTCCAGCTTAAACTGCGTGCTCGCACAGCGCCTGGTCCGCATCCTGTGCCCGACCTGCAAACGGAAATATCGCCCGACGGACGACGAGTTAATGGAGTCGGGCCTGCGCACGGAGGAGCAGCGCGGCCGCGTCTTTTACATGAGCGTCGGCTGCGACGCTTGCAACCACACGGGCTACCGCGGTCGCACGGCGATTCACGAGCTACTTGATTTGACGGACAACATACGCGAGATGATTGTCGAGCGCCGCCCAGGCTCCGAGGTGCGCCGCGCCGCCGAGGCCGAAGGGCTGACGGGCCTGCGCGCATCAGCCCTCGCCAAAGTTTTCGCCGGAACCTCCACGCTGCACGAGATCAACCGCGTGACGTTCGTCGAAGAGATCAAGCAGTAGTCAGCAGGCGGTGGGCAGTCTGTAGTCTTAGGCCCCGTAGGGGCCGGGTGAAAATAGCCCAGCACTTCAGTGCTGGGAACGTAACGGAAATTGTGTCGAGTCCCGTAGGGACGACCGAAGGGAGGCTGGCACATGTTCGGTCGTCCCTACGGGACTCAATGATTATTGACGCGCTGTCCCCAGCCCTGAAGTGCTGGGCTATTCTCAACAGCCCCTACGGGGCTTGAAACGTTCCGACTAACCACTGTTTCGGGAACCGCGCTCGTTGCGGGGCGTGTTGTAACTCTCGGTGACGCGCTCCGGCCCTGCCGCCGGTTTTTTGAAGGACTTAAGTTGTTTGCTCCCCCGGCCAGTTTTTGTCCTATCCGATAGAGAAGAGGACTCGTCAGATGAAGAGATCGTCAATTCACGCGCGCCCGCTCAGTGCGCTCGTCGTCATCTTTTGCCTGCTCGCCGCGCCCATGACCGCGTTTGCCAAGAAGGGCGAGAAGAACTACAAGCAGGGCTTGAAGTACGAGGCGGCGCAGCAATGGGAGAGGGCCGCGCAGGAGTTCACGCTCGCCGTGGCCGCCGACCCCTCGAACGTCGAATACCAGTTGCACTACCGCCGCGCCGTCTTCAACGCCTCGCAGCAGTTCATGCAGCAGGGGCGCTCGCTCGCCGAGCAGCGCGACTACATCGGAGCCTACAACGCCTTCCGCCAGGCGTACGGCTACGACCCCGTAAACGAATTGGCCCTCTCGGAGATGGAGCGCATGTTGCGCTTGCAGCGTGAGCGGACGGGCGAGGCCGCGCCGGGCGAAGGCGACGGCAACGGCAACGGCAACACCCATAACAGGGGGCCGAAAGTCTCTCAGCTCGCTTACAGGCAGGGCGGCGTGCCGGGCGCGGGCGGCACGCCAGCGGAGCCCGCGACGACGCGCAACCCGCCCGCGGAAGAAGTCCTGCCGCCGCAGCGCACCGAGCAGTTGCGCGTCATCAAGTACAACGGCGACCTCAAGGGGCTGATTCGCAACCTCTCTGAGCAGCTTAACCTCAACGTCATCTTCGACGCGCAGTCGTTCCGCGCGCCCAGAAACGTCGAGGTGAATTTGACGGACGTGACGACCGCACAGGCGCTCGACCTCGTCTTCCTACAGGAAGGTCTCTTCTTCCAGAAGGTCAACCGCCGCACGATTCTCGTCGCGGACCAGAACCGCCGCGCCCAGTACCAGCAGCTTGCCATACGCACCTTCTACCTTTCGAACATCAAGCCGGACAAGGCGCGCAACATCATCGCGGCGGCCATCCCGCCGAACCAGGGGCGGCCGCAGACGGTCGTGCTCCCCGACGAAGACACCAACAGCATCACGATTCGCGACACCTCCGAGAATTTGCGCCTCATAGGCGAAATCATCCAGAGCATTGACAAGGACCGCTCCGAGGTCGTGATGGACGTGAACATCTTCGAGGTCTCGCGCACCGACCTGATGCAGTTCGGCAACCAGTTCGGCACGGGCAGCGCGGACAGCGGCCTCTTCAGCCTCGGCAGTTCGAGCGGGCTCAACATTACCGCCGGCTCGCGCGAGGTGGCGCAGGCCCTGACGAGCGCGCCGACCGCGCTCGGCGCGGCGCTCGTCATCCCGAACTCCGTGCTGACCGCGTTCCAGAGCAAGAACCGCACGAAGCTCATCGCCTCGACACAGATTCACGCCTTCAACAACGAAGAGTCTTCGGCGCGCATAGGCCAGCGCGTGCCCGTGCAGACGGCGCAGACTTATCCGTTCAGCACCGTCCCGACGACTGGGACCGGCGGCACCCCCACCACGCCCGGCGTCTTCAGCGGCGGCTTCCCCGTCATCCAGTACGAGCCGACGGGTCTGACTTTAAAGTTCACGCCGCAGGTCTTCCCGAACCTCGACGTGCAGGTCAAGATGTCCATCGAGTCGAAGGACATCCTCGGCGCGGGCAGCCTGACGCCGACCTTCACCGAGCGCACGATTTCTGGCACAGCGCGCATACAGAACAACCGCACGATGATGCTCGCAAGTGTCGCGCAGGACACGCAGTCGAACGGGCGGCGCGGCCTCCCGCTCCTCGGCCTGATCCCCGTGCTCGGCCGCCTCTTCACTTCGCCGACGCGCAACAACACGCAGATAGACATCGTCATCGCCGTCACGCCGCGCGTGCTTCGCGCGCCCGCGGTCACGCCGTTTGACGAGCGCGAGCGCCCGAGCGGAACTTTGCAGACGCCGACCACGGGCTCGCTCGAAGCGATGGTGCGCGAGGCGGACCGCGAGGACCAACTGGCGGCCGCACGCCGCCTCCCGACCAACGTGGTCATGCAACTCCCTGACACGGACCCCGTGCCCTCTTACGTCCCCGCGCCCAGGTCAATGATGCCTGCGGCCGCGGAGAACGTGGCCGCTCAGCCGACAGAGGCGAAGGCGTCCTCGACGCTCACACCGAGCCCGGCGGTCGGCGTCACGACCGCGCAGCAGCAGCAGTCGAACGCGCTCGCAAACGCAATCGCGCAGATGACGGGTGACGCGCCGCCGCCGCCCGCGCTAGTGGAAAAACCGTCGGCGAGCGGGCCGCGCGTCAACACTATGGCCCAGCCCGCGGGCGCGCGGGCGAGTCTTCCGCCGACAAACATCGCCGCGGCTTTAGAGAAATCTCTGGCCGCGAAATCGGCCCCGGCCGCGGCCAACACCAAGGCAGCGGCAGCGCCGGAAGTCTCCGTGGCGGAGTTGCGGCTGATGGCCGAAAAGCAGGAGATGCGCGTCGGCGAGAAGCAGCGCGTGTCGCTCGTGCTGGTCACGAAAGACACGCTCGGCGCGGCGACCGCGCGCCTGCGCTTCGATCCGAGGATATTGGCTGTACGCGGCATCTCGCCGGGCGAGTGGCCGGACGGGGCGTCGAGCGCGCCCGTCATCACGCAATCAATTGACCCTGAGGGCATGGTCACTTTCGTCATACAGCCACGGTCGGGCGCGCCCCTGAAGTCGGGCGAGAGCGTCATCCTCTTCCTCGAAGTCGAAGCGCTCGGCGCGGGCGAGGGCGTCATCAGATTCGGCCCGGACGCGCACATCGTCACGCTTGACGGTCGCGGCGTGAGCTTACAACTGACGGAGAGCCGCCTGACGGTGAAGTAAGATGGGAACGACGACGAGACGCGGAGACGCGGAGACGCGGAGACGCGGAGAGAAAGACAGTTACTTTTCTTCGCCGCGTCCCCGCGTCCCCGCGTCCCCGCGTCGCGCAAACGGCTTCACGCTCATCGAGTTGGTGATTACGCTGACGGTGCTGACGATTCTGACGCTGGGTGTGATTCCGCTCGTCAAAATCTCAGTCCGCCGGCAACGCGAGCAGCAGTTGCGCGAGTCGCTGCGCCAGATGCGCACGGCGATTGACCAGTTCCACCGCGAGGCGCTGGCCGGGGCGCGTGTGCAGCAGGCGCGCGGCGGCGCTGTAGCTGGGGGGGCAGTCACCGGCACCCCCGGCGGCGCTACGGACCCGGACGGGAACCCGGTTACGGGGGGGGCTACTTTCGTTGACCCGCGCGTCAGGGTCGCCATCACGGACGCGACGATCTTCGGGACGGACAACCCTGACCGCTACCCGCCCGACCTCGAAACTCTCGTCAACGGCGTCAGCGTCACGCCGCTTGAGGCAGGGGGCGCGGGTGGCGGCGGTGCCGGGCGATCAGTGTTTGACCAGCAGGCGACGGACAACACGCTCACCTCGACCAAGAAGAAAATCTACCTGCGCGAGATTCCCATAGACCCCATGACGGGCGAGCGCGACTGGTGCATAAGGTCAGTTTATGACGCGGCCGACGCCCCGTGCTCTTCCAGCCCGGACGGAGGCGTCTTCGACGTGCGCTCGAAATCCGAGCAGACCGCGCTCGACGGGGAGACAAAGTACAATGAGTGGTAAAGAGCAGTTTTCAGTTTTCAGTTTTCAGTTTTCAGCAGAACGCAAGAGTTGTCTGGTGTGTCGGCTTGAGTCGCGGCGCGCCTCGCTGAAGACTGAACACCGAAGACTGAAAACTGGTTTTACTCTTCTCGAACTGATGATCGTCATCTCGATCATAGTCATCCTCGCCGTCATCGCGATGCCGCAGTATCAGAAGAGCGTGACGCACGCGAGGGAGACTGTGCTCAGGGACAATTTGTACCAGTTGCGCAAGGCGATTGATCTTTACGGGGCGGACAAGGGCAAGCTGCCGCAGTCGCTCGACGACCTCGTCAGCGCCGGCTACATACGCGAACTCCCGCTCGACCCGATAACCAACGAGAAGGACTGGATGGTCGAGACGGGCGAAGACCCCAACTCGTTCCGGGGCGAACAGGGCATCATCAACGTCCGCAGCGCGTCGCCAGACCCTTCAACCGAAGGCAAGCCTTATAACGAATGGTAGAGCAGTTTTCAGTTTTCAGTTTTCAGTTTCCAGCAAAGACAACCTGCTTTTAACTGAAAACTGAAAACTGAAAACTGAAAACTGAAGATGGCACCTTTCAGCAAATTGGTCCGCCCGCGTTTTCCTTCGGCCGCTCTCGGGCTCGAAAGCGGCACGGCGTCGGCCGTCCACGTTGAGCGCAAGGGCCGCGACGTTTACGCCATCAAGCGCGCGGCCACGGCCACGCTTCCGCCCGGCCTCATCCAGCCCGGCTTCGAAGAGGTGAACATCACGGACGCGAACTCGCTCGTCGTGCTGTTAGGCGAGGTGGCTTTAAGCGCCGGGCTCGGCAAGCAGCGCAAGTGGTCGGTCGCGCTCCCAGAGGCGGCGACGCGCGCGGCCATCCTGACTTTGGAGAGCGCGCCCGCCTCGCGCCAGGAGTTGGAAGAAGTCCTGCGCTGGAAGACTGAACGCGCTTTCGGCGCGCCGCCCGAAGAGTTGGTCGTCTCGCGCGAGCGCTTGCACGCCGACACGCAAGGTAGGCAGCGTTATCTGACCGTCGCCATACACTCCGGGGTCCTCGGCGAGTACGAGAACGTCTTCGAGGCGCTGGGCTGGCGTGCCGGACTCATCCTGCCGCGCCACCAGGGCGAGGCGCGCTGGCTCGGGTCCAACGCCGCCGCGACCGGCGACGCCCTGCTCGTCAGCTCGCACGCGGACGGCTTCACCGCGCTCCTCTTGAGGGACCGCCAACCGCTGGTCGCGCGCTCCGTCATGTGCGAGCCCGAAGACCGCGACGACGAGCTTTACCGCCTGCTCCTCTTCTACCGCGACCGCGTGTTGACGCCCGGCGACGGCGCGGCCGCGCTCGCGCTCAACCGCCTGCTCGTCGTCGGCGAAGGCTTCGACAAAGAGCACGTCAGCGAGATCGTCAACGAGACGCTCGAAGTACATTTACGCGCCCTCGGCCCCGTCGAGGTCGGCCTCGCGCTCCCGTCCAATGAGCTGAACTTCGACGCCCTCGCCGCACCCGCTGGGCTCGCCACACTCGCTTGGTAAAGCGGGGGCCGGGGATCGGGGAACAGGGGCCGGTAAAAGAAAGACGTTTATTGTTTTCACCGGCCCCTGTCCCCGGCCCCCGGCCCCCGCATTTGAAACTTTCCCAATCCCGGCGTCGTAAAACCTGTGCATCATGACGATGAATGCATCCCACGCATTAGCCTTCAGTAACCTATCATCAGTCGCGGACTGCGAGTTAGTGACGCGGGCCGTGGCCGGGCGCGAGGACAGTTTCGAGGAGTTGGTGCGCCGCTACCAGCGCCCGATTGCCGCCTACGTCTACCGCATGGTCGGCGACTACGAGTCCGCGCTCGACCTGACGCAGGAGGTCTTCATCAAGGTCTACAACTCGCTCCGGCGCTACCGCTCCGAGTTCAAATTCTCGACCTGGATTTACAAGATCGCGCACAACTCGGCCGTTGACCATTTGCGGCGGCAGGGCGGGCGCGAGTTGGCGCTCCAGCGCGAGTTCGACGGCGAGCAGTACGACCTGCCGATTGAGAGCCGCAGGCTTTCGCCCGAGCAGGAGAGCGAGCGGGCCGAAAGGCGCGAGGAGATCGAGCGCGTCGTGAGGGAGCTGCCGTCCGCCTACAGGGAACTGGTCGTGCTCCGCCACTCGCACGACTTGAGCTACGACGAGATCGCGGAAGTCACGGGCCTGCCCCTCGGCACGGTCAAAAACCGTCTCTTCCGCGCGCGCGAGGTGATGCGCCGCGAGTTCGTCGAAAGAGGAATCACGGGCGTATGAGGGAAAAGACGTAAATCGTGAATCGTAAATCGTAAATCGTGAATCGGAGAACGGTCTTTCTTTTACGATTCACGATTTACGATTTACGATTCACGAGTTTTCGATTTACGAGAATTAAGTGATGACAGAGACGCCGGACAATTCAGCGTGCGGGAGCGAGGAGGAGGTCGTCGCCTATTTGGACGGCGAGCTGGACTCGCGCTCGCTCGCGCGTTTCGAGCGACATCTGGACGGCTGTGCTCGCTGCGCGTCCGCGTTGGAGGCCGAGAAGCTGCTGTCCCGCGAGTTGGACACGGCGCTGGCGTCGGAGCCCGCGCTTGAGATGCCGAAGAACTTCGCGCAGGTCGTGGCCGCACGCGCGCAGGCGGACATGAGCGGCGTGCGTGGCCCCGTCGAGCGCAGGCGCGCCCTTAGATTGTGCGCCGTGCTGGCAATCGTCGCCTGCGCACTCACGGGGGGCGCTGCGCTGACAGAATCCGTGCTCGCGCCGCTGCGCGCCGTCTGGAAATTCTGCGGGACGGTCGTGGGTTTCCTGGGCCACGCCCTCTACGACGCGGGCGCAGGGATAGCGGTCATCTCGCGCGGCGTCGGCGGCCGCGTGTTCTTCGGGTCGCGCGGCGCGGGATTAATCGTTCTCCTACTGCTCGTGCTGGCTCTCCTCATGCTCCGCCGCCTGATAGCAGGCTACCACCGCGCGCGTACCATAGAATGAACGCCGTGACGCACGACACCTCCTGTCAGGGGTCGTGCGTCTCTTTTTGATTGTGAGCCAACTCTCGCTACAAAGGTCCGTTGATTTACGGTGGGCGTGCGCCGCGTGGCGCGCGGCGCTCACGTTCTCCGTCGTGCTCCTGATGCTAATCTCGGCGCGCGCGCAAGGGTCGGACGGCTTGCTCCCTGACGACCGCGCGCCGCTCGTGGTCGAGGGCGTCAACACTTCTGACGTTTTCGGCTGGGGCCAGTCTGTCGTCGTGCGCGGCCAGGTCAAGCGCGGCGTCATGGCCTTCGGCGGCGACGTGGTCGTGGAAGGCGTGGTCGAGGGCGACGTGGCGACCGTCGGCGGGTCTGTGGTGCAGCGCGACGGCGCGCGCATCGGCGGCGACGTGATCGTCATCGGCGGGGCCTACCGCCACCTTGGCGAGAACGCGTCGGCCGGGCGCGACCCCGCTCGCACGACCGTCATGTTCGCGGGCTTCGAACAGGAGTTGCGCAACATCATGCGCAACCCCGCTTCTTTGCTCGCGCCGCAGTTGTCCGTCGCTTACCTGGGCAGCCGCATGCTGGCCGTGCTCTTCTGGTTCATCGCGTCGCTGGTCTTGACGGCCGTGACGCCCGGCGCCATCAGCCGAGCCGTGACGCGCTTGCAGTTGACGAACCTGAGAGTCGCCGTCATAGGGTTTGTCGGCTCGCTACTGATGACCTTCGGCGTCGTTGCGGGCCTGAGCGTGCTGCCGACCGTCATCGGCGCGCTTGTCGGCCTCGCGGCCCTCCTGCTCCTCTTGCTGGCCTACCTCTTCGGGCGCGTCGCCATACAGGCCGCGACGGGCCAGTGGCTCCAACGCAGATTCTTCCCCGAAAAGTATCGCTCCGAGTCGGTCGCGCTCCTCGTCGGCGCAATCTTCTGGGCGACACTTTTGTCCTTACCTTACGTCTGGCCGCTCGTCGGGGCCGGGCTCCTGGTGGCGAGCCTGGGCCTGGCGCTGACGGCCAGGTATCGTGTCGGCTGGAAGCGTCCGTAAAGCGTGCAGACCTCCTCAAAAACCCCGCCTTTTTCTGAAAAATATTAAAGAACACGGGAGACGAAACGGGCTTTACTCGCGTCTAAGGTTGTCCGCCTGAGGAAGCCCTGAGAGCGGTTGTTTTCTGACTGTTCCTGGGCCGGACGCCCGCGAAATCCGCTGATTTTGGAACTTTTCACCGCGTAGCCGTTAATCTCTCTTAACAGCAGTCGGCCCGTTTCGATACCGCGTCCGGCCTTCCGAACGGTCGGATAAATTATGAACATTGGTTGGAATCGTTGCGTAATAAAACTTCTGGTCGCGCGTTTTAATATTAGCGGCGAGATTTAAGTCGGCCACTCGAACCACCGTACTTTCTTCCATGACTCTAGCGAGGGGATTTTTAATGAAAAAGGCTTTTATCGTTTGCGCGCTCGCCATCGTCGCCTTCGGCGCAATCGCGCGTGCGCAGACGGACGACCCGGCGATTACGGCCACTCGCGTCTTCGGCAAAGTGACGGAGATTAATGGCCCAGCCGGGCAGATGACCGTCAAGACGGATGCGGGCTCGGTCGTCGTCGTCAACGTCAGCGAAAAGACTACCTACGAGCGCATGCCGCCGGGCGAGACGGACCGCACGAAGGCCGTCAAGATCGCTTTGACGGACGTTGCGGTCGGCGACGGCGTTTACGCGCGCGGCTACGTCGCGGCGGACCGCAAGTCGGTGCCGGCGCAACAGCTCATCGTCGTCTCTCAATCCGACATCGCGAAGAAGCAGGAGAAGGAGCGCAGCGAGTGGCGTCAGCGCGGACTCTCCGGCATCGTCGAGTCTGTGAACCCGCAGGCGAAAGAGATCACGGTTAAGACGCGCACGGCCGAGGGGCCGAAGCCTATCGTCATCCCCATCACGGACAAAGTGAAGATGCGCCGCTACGCGCCCGACTCCGTCAAGTTCAGCGACGCCAAGAAGAGTTCCTTCGACGACTTGAAAGTCGGCGACCAACTCCGTGCGAAAGGCGATAAGAGCGAGGACGGCGCGCGCTTCACCCCCGACGAGATCGTGACCGGCGCTTTCCGCACTATCGGCGGCTCGGTCACTTCAGTTGACGCCGCGACCGGCGAAATCAAAATCAGCGACATACAGAGCAAGCAGCCGCTCACAGTCGTCGTCAGCAAGGACTCCACCATTAAGCGCCTCCCGGCGGACTTCATGAAGGGACCGGGTGGACCCGGTGGCGGACCCGGCGCGGGCGGCCCGTCGCCGCAGGGAGCCGGTGGCGGCCCGCGTCCCGCGGGGCCTGGCGGCCCGGCGCAAGGTGGGCCTGGCGGCCCCGGAGGCGGCGGAGGACCCGACATTCAGCGTTTGATTGAAAGCGCGCCTGCCACGACGCTCGCGGAGTTGAAGCCCGGCGAGATGATTCTCATTTCGAGCACGGCGGGCGCGGACCCCTCGCGCGTGACGGCCATCACGCTCGTCGCGGGCGTCGAGCCGGTCTTCCAAATGCTACAGGCGAGCCAGGGCGGGCCGGCGAATCGGCCGCCGAATCTTGGCACAATCAACATCGGCATTGGCGGGCCGTGACCGAGCCCGGCCGCAAAAGTTTAGGACGGTAACATTCCAAGGCCGCGAGTTTCACACAGAAACTTCCGGCCACATTCGAGAAGGCAATTATCATGAATTCAGTTAAGAGAATATTCGCGCGCGGCCTGGGCCTCGCGCTCATGTTGGCGCTCGCCGCCGCCGTGAGCTTCGCGCAGCAGGCGGGCGGCATCCGCGGTCAGGTGACCGACGAATTCGGCGGCGCGCTCGTCGGCGCAACCGTCACGGTCGTCAGCCCGACCGGCGAGGAAAAGAATTTCACCACCGACGACCAGGGCGTCTTCAACGTGAACAGGCTCGCCTACGGCACCTACACTGTGCGCGTCGTCGCCAACGGTTTCGCCGCTTACGAGGCCACGGACGTGCAAGTCACGCCGACCGCTCCCGGCCCGTCGCTCGACATCAAGCTGAGCGTCACAATCGAGGAGGAGAAGGTCACGGTCTCCACGGACCAGCGCGGCGTCAGCACGGAGTCGGAGAACAACTCCGACGCGATTGTGCTGCGCGGCAAAGACCTCGACGCCTTGCCGGACGATCCCGATGATTTGGCCGCCGCGCTCAACGCGCTCGCAGGCCCCTCGGTCGGCCCCAACGGCGGGCAGATTTACATTGACGGCTTCACGGGCGGGCGCATGCCTCCGAAGGAAGCCATACGCGAAGTCCGCGTCAGCCAGAACCCCTTGAACGCGGAGAACGACCAGCCCGGCTTCGGCCGTATAGACATCCTGACGCGCCCCGGCTTCGGCAAGATTACGGGCAGCGCTTCCTACGGCTTTCAGGACGAGAGCATGAACGCGCGCAACCCGTTTGCGCCCAACCGCGCCGCCTTCCAGCAGCGCCTCATCAGCGCGACCCTGAGCGGCCCCATCGCCGAGAAGAAGTCTTCCTTCTTCATCGACTTTCAGCGCCGCGAGGAGGACGACAACGACATCATCAACGCGCGCGTCCTTGACTCGTCGCTCAACGACGTGCGCATCAACGAAGTCATCTTCCAGCCGCGCCGGTTCACGACCTTCAGCCCGCGCTTCGACTATGCGTTCAACGAGAATCACACGATGGTCTTGCGCTACACCTTCTCGCGGACGACGCTCCAAAACTCCGGCGTCGGCAACTTCTCGCTTCAGTCGCGCGGCTTCGACACGGAGAACACGCAGCACACTTTCCAGATTACGGAGACTGCCGTCATCAACCCGAAGCTGATTAACGAGACGCGCTTCCAGTTCATACGCGACAGCAACGAGCAGAACGACGAGACGACGCTTCCCGCGATCATCGTCAACGACGCCTTCACGGGCGGCGGCGCGCAGGTCGGCCTCTCCTTCAGCCGCGCCACGCGCTGGGAGTTGCAGAACTACTCGACGGCGACGTGGTTCCCCAACCACACGTTCCGCTTCGGCGTGCGCCTGCGCGGCGTGAAGCTGACGGACGTGTCGCGCAACAACTTCGGCGGGACTTTCGTCTTCGCCTCGCTGGATGACTTCAGAGCAGTGTTGCAGGGCGCGGCCGGCGCGCTCCCGACGCAGTTCACCATCGCGGGCGGCGAGCCCGAGGCGAACGTCAGCCAGGTGGACTTCGGCGGCTTCTTCCAGGACGAGTGGCGCCTCCGCCCGAACCTGACGCTGACGCTCGGCGTGCGCTACGAGACGCAAAGCAACATCGATAGCAAACTCAACTTCTCGCCGCGCCTCTTCTTCGCGTGGGCTCCGGGCGGAACCAGCACAGGCACGCTGGGCCAGTTCGGCGCGGGCCAGCCGAAGTTCGTCATCCGCGGCGGCGGCGGCATCTTCTACAACCGCTTCAACGAGACGGGCACGCTCGGCGTCAACCGCTTCAACGGCATTGACCAGCAGCGCTTCAACATCTCGAACCAGGATTTGGACGCGAACGGCCAGCCCATCCTTGAGTCCCTGCTCGCGGGCGTGGTCTACAACCCGGACGGGACCATCACGAACGTGCCGACCATTGACGCGCTCGTCGGGCTCAATCAGCCGCAGGTCATCAACCGCATAGACCCGAACCTGCAAGCGCCCTACTCGATGCTGGGAGCGATCAACGTCGAGCGGCAGTTGCCCTACAACTTCACGGTCTTCAGCGTGCTCTTTACTTACCGCACGCGTAACGCCCTGGTCTTCCGCGACGTGAACGCGCCGCTGCCGGGGACGCTTGAGAGGCCGGACCCCAGTTTCGGCAACATCTTCCAGTGGGAGTCGAGCGGCGTCTTCAACGACCTTCGCTTCATAGTCGGCGTGCGCAACCAGATCAACCGCTCGTTCTCGATCTTCGCCAACTACGTGACCGGCAAGGCGCAGAGCAATACGGACTGTGTCTTCGGGAACCAGTTCGCGTGCTACCCGTCGAACAGCTACGACCTCAACGCCGACTACGGGCGGGTCGCGTTCTTCCCGCGCCACAACTTCTTCTTCGGCGGCACACTCGGCATCCCGAAGCTGAACATCGCGCTCAACCCGTTCATCATCGCGAGGACGGGCCAGTTCTTCAACATCACGACGGGCCAGGACACCAACGGCGACCGCCTCTTCCTTGAGCGGCCGGCCTTCGCCGACTCTCAGACGACCGCCGCGGACCTGCGCGAGACGCCCTGGGGCAACTTCGACATCAACCCGAAGCCGGGCCAGACCATCATCCCCCGCAACTACGGCGAGGGGCCGGGCTTCTTCTCCGTCAACCTCGGCATCAGCCGCACCTTCGGCTTCGGCGAATTGCCGGGCGCGGGCGCGGCAGCAGCAGCGCCCGGTGGCGGCGGTGGCGGCGGTCCTCGTGGCGGGGGAGTGGGCGGTCCCGGCGGCGGTGGTAGAGGTCAGCGTGGGGCAGGCGGCGGTGGCGGCGGTCAGCGCGGTCCCGGTGGTCCGGGCGCAGGCCCCGGCGGCGCGGGCTCTGAGAAGCGTTACAACGTGACCTTCTCGCTCAACTTCCAGAACCTGCTGAACCGCACGAACCTGGCCCCGCCGGTCGGCAACCTCAGCTCCGAGTTCTTCGGCGAGTCGTTGCGCACGCTCGGCGGCTTCGGCCAGGGCGGAAACCCCGCGGCAGGCAACCGCCGCGTCACGGCCAGCGTCAGGTTCAACTTCTAGTTGACGGACGGCGACTACTAACTCCAATCGTCCAACGAGCGGGGCCGCTTCACACAGGAGCGGCCCCGCTTATTTTATTTTGGGCCAGGGGCGGAATGTTCGGCGATGGTTCACCGCCGCCGAATATTCGTTGATATTTTGGATTAACGGAGATATGATGCGGCCTCCTCGATCTCTCGAACACGGGGTTTTAACTGCTGACGAGAGTGTTTCTTGCCAGCCTCACGAATCACCCGACCTCGGCCGTGCATTGGCCCAAGTATTTTTGTTCTAGCTCGTCGCTACCTCAAAAACCCGCATGGTGCTAAGCCAGCCCTGGATTTCAATGAGGCGTCCGTGTCAAAGACACTTACCCACGGCAGCGTCGAAAAGGTTTCCGTCACCCGGCAATCCGCTTTAGTCTCCCTCCAAAGGGGCCTGCGGGTAGTCCGATGATTTAAACCCGCCCGCGCTTCGGCGACGCCCGAGGTGTGCCTGCCGCCGTAAGACCACATCCCTTCTCGCAAGGATGAAGCCTCGACACCCTCCGCCTCATGAGGAAGGAAAACAATCCCAATGGTAACGAAAGCTGTAACTGCCGCCCCTCCGCCGGTAGAAAAAGAAAGAGCGGAGTTCACGCGCCTCCTCGCGCAGAATCCCAACTATTTCGGGAATCTGACTGAGAGCAAGCTCAAACCCGTCAAGAAAATCGCCACCAACGTTAAGTACGAGCAGTTGACCTGCGTCGGCTACAACCCCGCCAAGAATCTTTTAGAAGCGACCATCGCGATCAAGCTTCCCTTCGGCTACGGGGGCGGCCTCTGCTCCGCGGGGACGACCGAATACGTTCGCTTCTTCCTCGATTACGGCAGCGGGTGGGAGGACGCAGGGCTCACGGCCGTCAACGTGCACGACATTCCCAACGATAAGGATTGTGCCGGCGCTCCCGACAAACCTCTGACTTACGTGGCGACACTCAAACTCGATCCCAAAGCCAGGTGCTGTAATAAGCCTGTGCTCCCGAAGGTTCACGCCATCCTCTCGTGGCAGTGGGTGCCGCCGGCCGGGAACCCTGGCTGGATACCGCCCTGGGGCAACACGCTGGACTGCAACATCCAGATTCAGCCGCGCCCGTGGACGATCTTGTGCCTGTTCGACTTCATCAACGACATCCTCATCGCTGAGAAGGTGAAGGTTAAAATCCCGCCCCTCTTCGAAGAGGTGCAGGAACTGCCCATCCCCATGCCCGACCCTCCGCCTTTCAAACTGGCACAGTTGGCACAGAAGTATGTGAAGGGGGGAGCGGCGGAGGTGGACAAACCGACCGCGGGCAAAGTGGACGCGCGGGCGCTCAGCGTCGAACCACACCGCTTCGGCATCACCGATCTACACGCCATCGCCAGCACGGCCGCGTTCAACCAGGAGGCGGTCTCGGCGAAGGTCTCCGAGTGGGAGGCGGTCGGCCTCAACTGGCAGTCGGCGTTGACCGCGCTCTCCAACACGAAAGCCAACGTCACCTACGAAGAACTCGAATGTCTCGGCCTGGACAACAACTTCGAACGCCTCGTCGCCACGTTCCGCGTCAAGCTGCCCAGCGGTTACTCGGGCGACCTCTGCCAGAAGGGAAGTTTTGAGCACGTCGCGTTCTGGGCCGACTGGGACGACACATGCACATGGACTTACCTCGGCACGGTCCAGGTCAACGTCCACGACATAGACATTCCAAAGGGAGGTCTCTGCTACTCGGCAATCCTGCCGGTGAACCTCGCGGAGCACAAGCGGAGTTGCAAGGAGCCGAAGATCGGGCGCGTGCGCGCGGTGCTGTCGTGGTCCGTACCGCCCTCGACCACGGACCCGGACGACCTGCAATACTGGGGCAACCGCGTAGACACGCACGTCCAGCTTAATCCGGGCGAGGCGATTGACCCCAAGAACCCCGAGGCGAGGATTCGCAACATGGGCGGCATCCCCATCGAGGACATCAACACCGGCGGCACGGGGCTGACGAACGCGGGCGACGTCCGCTTCGCTCACCACTTCTGGGCCACTGCCGACGGCTGGGGTCTGGGACGCCAGTGCCCGTTCGGCGGTCTGGTCGAGATAGACGGGCCGTTCTACTACTACGGCTTCTACTACCGCGTCCAGGCGCGGAAGGTCTCCGACCCGAGCGTCGTGACCACACTCGATAAGGATTTCTACGTGGAGAGAACCGACATCGGGTTTGACCACCAGGTCGCGGTCGGGGGCTGGTTCAAGTACCTCGATCCGAATCAGGCGCTTGACCGTAGGCTGGCGGAATGGTCGAGCGGCGGCGACGAGCTGTGGGAGGTGCAGTTGGTTATCGCCACAGCGCCTAACGACGCAAGCATCGTCTCCAGCAGCCCGTGGTATCGCATCCAACTGGATAACACGGGGCCGGCTGCACCGCCCGCGAGCCCGCCGACGATTGACATACACATCGCCGCGGGCGGCGACTGCAAGGACTTCGACGAGAACACGGTCATCACCGGCAACTTCATCGCCCAAGACACGTACTTCGGTGGATGGAGTCTCGGGACCGAACCCAACACCTTCACCACGCCGTCGAACCAGCCGCAGGCGGACCCGTTCCTCGCGTCAACGAGTCCGGCCCCAGGCCCCGGCGGCCACGGGTGGAAGTTGGACACGGCGAACCCCGTCAAGATGAAGCCCTGCGGGTACGTGGTAATGCTCCACGTCTCCGACAGGTCAATCGTTCACAGCGTGCCCTTCCAGCATAACTCGGCCCACATCTCGGTCGGCTTCTGTCTGCGAGAGGCGAAGAAATAAAAAGGGAAGACCCCGGAGGGGTCACACATAATAGCCGGGGGCAAGCAAACGCGAGTTTGCGCCGCCCCCGGTAGGATTAGGAAAAACGTTTCGACCCTGAAAGGGTCGCGCCTCAACGTTGAAGTGCGACCCCTTCAGGGTCGGAATGTTTTATCTGCTTGTTCCGGGGGCGGCGCGTCGTGCGCTCACGCGCACTCGCTTGCCCCCGGCTATCATGTGCGACCCTTTCAGGGTCTTTACTTTTTCCTTTTGCCTTCTTTACACGTTGAGAATTTCGTTCTCTTTGGTCTTCATCAGCTCGTCAATCTTGCCGATGTAGGTGTTGGTCATTTTCTGCACTTCTTCGAGGCCGTCGCGCTCTGCGTCTTCGGAGATGGCCTTGTCCTTGAGCATCTTCTTCAGGCGGTCGTTGGCGTCGCGGCGGACGTTGCGAATCGCCGTGCGGTGCTCTTCGGCTATCTCATGGACTTGCTTGGCGAGTTGCTTGCGGCGCTCTTCGGTCAAGGGCGGGATGGGGATGCGGACGAGCTTGCCGTCGTTCGACGGGTTGAGGCCGAGGTCGGCCGAGCGTATGGCCTTCTCGATTGCGCCGATCTGCGTCTGGTCCCAGGGCTGCACGGTCAGCATCTGCGGCTCTGGCACGTGGACCGAAGCCATCTGACTGAGCGGCGTCGGCGTGCCGTAGTACTCGACCATCACCGTGTCGAGCAGGCTGACGGCCGCGCGCCCCGTGCGCACGGTCGCGAGTTTACGCCTCACGTCATCGATCACGGCCTCCATCCTGGGCCGCACTTCCTTGACGACATCTTTCTCAGACATAAAATTTTCTCCGAAAAATTTTAAGTGATAAGTGATGAGTGATAAGTGATAAGAAAAAGAAAGAGTTTTTACTTATCACTTATCACTCATCACTTATCACCGCTTTTCCTTTTCCACACAGACGCGGGTGCCGACGCCCTCCTCGCCCGTGACGACGCGCATGATGTTGCCGTGGGTGCGCATGTTGAAGACGATGATGGGCAGGTTGTTGTCCATGCACAGGGAGATGGCCGAGGCGTCCATCACCTTCAACTGCTGTTCCAAAACTTCCTGATAGGTGATGCAGTCGTAGCGCGTCGCCGTCTCGTCCAACATAGGGTCCGCCGTGTAGATGCCTTCGACCTTGGTCGCCTTCAAGATAACCTCGGCCTTGATTTCGAGCGCGCGCAGGGCGGCCGCCGAATCGGTCGTGAAATACGGGTTGCCGGTCCCGGCGGCGAAGATGACGACGCGGCCCTTCTCCAAATGGCGGATGGCGCGCCGCCGTATGAAAGGCTCCGCGAGCTGCGGGACTTCTATCGCCGATTGGACGCGCGTGTGGACGCCCGTCTTTTCTAACGCGTCCTGCAAGACCACGGCGTTCATGATCGTCGCCAGCATCCCTATGTAGTCGGCGCTGGAGCGGTTCATGTTGCCCGCGCTTTTGGAGACGCCGCGGAAGATGTTGCCGCCGCCCACGACGACCGCTACCTCCACGCCCAGCTCGTGCACTTCCTTCAACTCTTCGGCGACCGTGCGCGCCACGTCAACGTCAATGCCGTAGTTCTGCGAGCCCATCAGCGCCTCGCCGGAAATCTTCAGCAGGAGGCGGCGATAGGCCGGCCGGGCGATGTTCGGTGCGATGGCTTCCATTTTTCTCAAGTCCAGAGTCCAAGGTCCAAAATCCAAAGTCCGCTAGCCGTGTTTCAGACTTTGGACTTTGAGTTTTGGACTTTGAGCTAATTCCCCGCGAGCGCGGCGACCTCGCTGCCGAAATCGTCGTCGCGCTTGGCTAGGCCCTCGCCCATCTTGTAGCGCGAGAAGCGACGGATGGTGATCTTCTCGCCGGTGTTGGCGACCCTCTCGGTGACCATCTCGCCGACCGTCTTGGCAGGGTCCTTGACGAACGGCTGGTCGAGCAGCACGGCCTCTTCGTAAAACTTGTTCATGCGGCCCTCGACAATCTTGTCAATCACCTGCTCGGGCTTGTTGGCGTTCTTCGGATCGTTCTTGGCCTGTGCGCGCGCGATCTCGCGCTCCTTGTCGAGCGCGTCCGCCGGGACTTCCTCGCGCGTCACATAGCGCGGCTCGGCCGCCGCGATGTGCATCGCCACGTCCTTGACGAGCTGCTGGAAGCCTTCGCTGCGCGCGACGAAGTCCGTCTCGCAGTTGACTTCGACGAGGACGCCGACCTTGCCGCCCATGTGTATGTAGGAGCCGACAGCGCCCTCGGCCGCGACGCGGCCCTCCTTCTTACGCGCGCTCGCCAAACCCCGCTTGCGCAGGATTTCGATGGCCTGCTCCTCGTTGCCGCTTGCTTCCGTGAGCGCGTTCTTGCACTCCATCATGCCCGCCCCGGTCTTCTCGCGCAGCGACTTCACCGCGGCGGCCGTAATCTCTGCCATTTGAAAAATCTCCCTCGAAAAACAGAATTCAGGAGTCAGAAGTCAGGAGTCAAGAATAAAGAAGCAAAGCGGTCCGTGCCTTTCATTCTGACTTCTGAATTCTGACTCCTGGATTCTGCCTTTCATAAAAAAGCGCAGCCCGGCGGATTCCCCGCGCTGTGGACTGCGCTCGCCGTGAATTGAACCGTTTGTACTTTTAGCTCGCGACGCCGACCGACTCGGCCCCTTTGTCCTGCTCGGGCGATGACGAGGGCTGCATCTCTGCTTCGTCGTTGCCGCCGCCGTCGGCGCCTGCGACGGGCGCGCCCGTTCCCGCCTCGGGATGGTCGCCGACGCTGTCGGGCTGCTGGCCTGTTTTGCCGAAGCCCTGATTGCCCGGTACAGAGACTTGCGTCTCAGGCGAAGGCGCGGCCGCACCCATGTCGGTCGCGTTCTCGGCCTCGCGGCCGGGTTCAGTGCTCGTCGTCACGCTGCTCGTGTTATCACCACTCGCGCCCGCGCGGCGGCGCTGTCTTCCGCCCGCGTCACCGTCTCCGGCCGCAGCGGCAGCCTGCTCGTCTGCGGCGTCCGCACCCTCCGCCACCATCTGCTGGCCTTCGAGCACCGCGTCGGCGATGCGCGAGGCGAAAAGGCGAACGGCGCGCAGCGCGTCGTCGTTGCCAGGAATGACGTAGTCAATCCCTTCGGGCGAGCAGTTGGTGTCAACGACGGCGACGACGGGGATGCCGAGGCGGTTCGCTTCCGCCACCGCAATCTCTTCCTTACGCACGTCAATGATGAAGACCGCATCGGGCAGGCGCGTCATCGTCTTGATACCGGAAAGGTTTTTGTTGAGACTCTCGCGCTCGCGGTCGAGCTTGATGCGCTCTTTTTTCGTCAGCTTCTCGTAGCGGCCGTCCGTCTGCATCGCTTCGAGGTCTTTGAGGCGCTTGATGGATTTCTGGACCGTCTGGAAGTTGGTCAGCAGGCCGCCCAGCCAGCGCTGGTTGATGTAGTACTGGCCGGCGCGCTCAGCCTCCTCGCGGATGGCGTCCTGCGCCTGGCGCTTCGTGCCGACGAAGAGCAAGGTCTTGCCGCGATCCTCGCCCACCAGGTTCGTGACGAACTGGATGGCGTCGCGGAACATGCGCTGCGTTTTTTGAAGGTCAATAATGTAGATGCCGTTGCGCTCGCCGAAAATAAACTCCTTCATTTTCGGGTTCCAGCGCCTGACCTGGTGGCCGAAGTGCACGCCGGCCTCCAGCAATTCTTTCATCGTAACCGAAGCCAAAAGATATCTCCTTTGCGTGAATTGGTTTAATGTACTCGCCGCTGCCAGATGACTAAACCCCCGCAGGGGAAGCAACCAATCGAGGCGACGACAATGGACTAAAAACAGTTTTCAGTTTTGAGTTTTCAGAGGGAAGCGAAATGCTCTTGCTGAAAACTGAGAAACTGAAAACTAGCGTTTCGAGAACTGGAAGCGCTTGCGCGCACCCTTCTGTCCGTACTTCTTGCGCTCCTTGATGCGGGGGTCGCGCGTGACGAGGCCGGCGTGTTTCAGTGCCGGGCGCAGGTCCGCGTTAAACTCGATCAGGGCGCGCGTGATGCCGTGGCGAATCGCCCCGGCCTGTCCCGCCGGGCCGCCGCCTTCGACGTTGACGAGGATGTCGAACTTGCTGGCCGTCTCGGTCAACTGCAACGGCTGGCGGATGATCATCCGCAGCGTCTCGTTCGGGAAATATTGTTCGAAAGCCTTCTTGTTGACGCGGACATCGCCCGCGCCGGGGCGCAAGTAGACACGCGCCGTCGAACTCTTGCGCCTGCCCGTTCCGTAATATTGAATCTCAGCCACAGTCTTTTCTGTCCTTCTAATCTAATGCCTTGATTTTATGCGGGGTTGATGTCGAGCGGTTGGGGCTGCTGCGCGGCGTGTGGGTGGTTGGCGTCGGCGTAAACCTTCAGCTTCTTCGCCATCGCCTTGCCCAGTTTATTCTTGGGCAGCATGCCTTTGACCGCCAGCTCGATGACGCGCTCCGGGTGCTTCTCGAACTGCTCCTTGACCGAGACCTCGCGCAAGCCGCCCGGATAGAGCGTGTGGCGGCGGTAAACCTTCTGCTCGGCCTTCGACCCCTTGAAGACGGCGCGGCTCGCGTTAATCACGATGACGTGGTCGCCCATATCCATGAAAGGCGTCCACTGCGGATTGCGCTTGCCGGTCAGGAGACTGGCGACTTCGGTCGCAAGCCTGCCGACCGTTTGCCCCGCCGCGTCCACGACGTACCATTTGCGATTACCGGCAAGCCCCTTGCCGCTAGGAAAGTATGTTGACATAGATAACTCTCTCTGGAAAAAGCGTCTAAAACGCGAACGGCTAGAATAACGAAACGCTCCGAAAATTGTCAAGTTAAAGAGGGCAACGGCCGTTTCCGGCACAAACTGGAAAGGCTCCCCGGCATTCAATCGCCGGGGAGCCTTTCCGGTTGTTAACTGTGTCGGACGCTTCAGGGCGTTGACTGTGGCGTCGTCGTTTGAGTGTCCTTCTCCCCCGTGTTGCGCTTGAGCTTCGGCGGGTCCGCCGGGGCCTTGTCGGACGGGGTCGTCGTCGTGCTGTCGGACGTGCCCTCGGGCGGAGGCGGCTGCCTGCGCTTCAGGGTCGGGCGTCCCGGAGCCCCGTCTTCGCCGCCCGAGATGTCGCCGGCCGTGGAGGCTTTCGCGTTCGACATGCGCATCAGGCGGGCCTTGACCTTCTGAAATTCGGAAGTGCTGATGGCGTACTCCTCGCGTTCGGGGAAGCGTGCCACGAGTGCGAGCGAGGACGCGCGGCGATCCGGCGGCTGCGGGTGCGTCGAAAACGCCTTCGAGAGGAAGCCAGGCTTCTTCTTGTTCTTCGCCGCCAGCTTCTCGAACATCGTCGCCAGTGCGTTCGGGTCGTAGCCCGCGGCGTACAGGTACTGCACGCCCAGCTTATCCGCCTCGGTTTCCGCGTCGCGGCTGAACTTCATGAAGCCCAGGAGCGCGGCGAACGGCCCGGCGTTGTTGATGATGAGGCCGGGAATCCCGCCCAGGAAAATCGAGCCGGCCATGAGTCCGTACTCGGCGAGCGTCGCCTTGGCCTGGTTCTCGACGGCGTGGCGCGCGGCGACGTGCGCGATTTCATGCGCCATCACGCCCGCCAGCTCGGCCTCGTTGTCGGCCGCCAGAATCAGCCCCTTGTTGACGTAGAAGAACCCGCCGGGCAGGGCGAAGGCGTTGACCTCGTCGGAGTCAATGACCTTGATGGTGAACGGGACTTTGGCGTCCGAGTGGAGCACTATGTTCTGGCCCACGCGGTTGACGTACTCGGTGATGACAGGGTCGTCAACGAACTTCGCCTCGCGGTCTATTTCGGAGGACAGGTAGCGGCCGAGCGCGACTTCCTTCTCCATCCCCATCGCCATCCAGTTGATGAAGCCGCCGTTGATCTTGCGTTTGCCGATCATGGACGGGTCTTCGTCAGTCTTGAGCGGCTTGCCGGCACTGGCGACCGTGGCGACGGGCTGCTGCTTTTTGTCCTGCTTATTTTTAGAATCCTGCTGAGCGGCCTTCTCCTGATCCTGCTGCTGCTGGACGGGAAGGGCGACGGCCGAGATGGCGCTCGTCCACAGGCTGAGGGCGAGCAAGGCGGCCGTCATGAAGCGGGAGAAGCGATTATTCATGGTGAAAAGCCTCCAAAAACTTGTAAACACCGGGGCGATTTCCGAGAACGCTGCCGCGAAGCAAGAGGCGCTGTTCCGGTTTCGCACGGGCCAAAGCTCACGGTTCGAGCCGGCCAAAATCTCCGCATTGAAGAGGGGCGTGCGCCGCGTGCTCAAAGGCTCTGTCAGCCGACCGCTTTCGCAAGGCTATCTTTTCGGCGCGCAGGGCTTTGATGCCGTCGCGCGGCGCGCGGGTTGCGCCTTTTCGGATAAAACTTCGCAATGGTCTGGCGTAAGACTTCGAGCTGGGGGCTGTCACGGGTCTTCTGGGCAGGCATTATAGCAGCCGTCGAGCAGAAAAAGTAAGAGTTATTGCGCCGTTTGCCGGGCGCGTGCTACAGTCGAATATGTGCGGTCGCAGAAGCCGCCACCCCGCCAGTCATCACCCCGGAGAGAGCAGTTTTGAAGCGCGCGCAGGAGAAGATCAAGGACTTAGTTGAGCCAGGGACTTTCACCGAAGTTCTGAACTTCGTGGACGACCCTGAGCGCGCGCTCTCGTCCTACTTTTTCACCGACGCGACCTCCGACCTCTTCGCCCGCTGGCTGGACGAATTGGCCGATTTGCCGCGCAATCAGGGCACGTCGCGGGCACTCGCGGGCCTGCGCGGCGTCGGCAAAAGCCACACGCTCGCGGCCTTCGCCGCGCTCGCAAGCCTCCCGGAACTGCGCCACACAGTCAAGGACACGCACGTCGCCACCAGCGCCTCGCCGGCTCATTAAGCGCCGCTACAAGGTCGCGCACGTCGAGCGCGGGACGCGGCCCACGCTCCACGAAGAATTGAGCGTCGCGCTCGGCGGCGACGTGGAGACGTGGAAGACAGAGCCCTCCAAGATGCTCAGCTTCGCCGCGAGCATGTCGGACACGCCGCTCCTTCTGGTGATAGACACGGCCCACGACCGCGAGGCGCGGGTCGAGCGCGACGATGGCGCGCTCCTCAGCGAATTAGCGGCCGCCGCCAAAATCCAGAACATCTTCGTCGCCCTGGCGCTCGACGACGACATAGCCGGCGCGGACGGGGCCAACGTCTCGCTCGCCGGCTCGTTCCAGATAGATTATCTGGACCCCGAGCACCTCTACAAAATCACGGACACGCACCTCTTCCAGAAGGACGAGCAGGCGCGCATGGCGCTCAAGGACATGTATCGCCAACTGCGCTCCTCCGTCCCGGGCTTCAACTGGAGCGAGCCGCGGTTCGCAAGCATCTACCCCATGCACCCGCTGATCGCGGACGTGGCTTCGGCCGTACGCCTCTACGTGCCGTCGTTCGCCTTCCTGCCCTTCGCGGCGGCCGCGGGCGCACACGCCGTCAGCCGCCCCGCGCTCTCGCTCGTCGTCCTGGACGAACTGTTCGACCGTACGGAAAAGCATTTGCGCCACGCCTCGCGCCTGGCGAACGCCTTCGCGGCTTACGACCATTTGGCCCTGCGCGCCGTCTCGCACGTCCCCGTCATGCAGCGCCTTCAGGCCAAGCTGATTCTGAAGGGATTGTTCGTCCTCTCTTTGGACGGCCGAGGCGCGACGGCGAAGGAGTTGGGCGCGGCCATGCTGCTCTACGACGACCAGCACCCGGCGGCCGGCATAGAGCGCATCGAGAACGTCCTCTCCATCTTCGCGCAGACAGCCCCTACGGGGTCGCTCCTCAGAGACGAGGGCGCGGGCGAGGCGCTTTACCGCTTCAACATCGAAGCGCCGAGCGATTTCAGTTCTTCGACGGAGGCCGTCAAGGAAGAGGCCGCCGAGGCGAGTCCGGCCGCGGCCGAGAAGGCTGGGCAAGCCCTCTACCTGGGCGACGAAGAGTTGGCGCGGTGGGCCAGTTTGTTGACGGGACGCG
Organism: uncultured Acidobacteriota bacterium; assembly: GCA_963711585.1. GTDB lineage: Bacteria > Acidobacteriota > Blastocatellia > Pyrinomonadales > Pyrinomonadaceae > QHXM01. The sequence continues at coordinate 607,490 of CAVQEU010000011.1, forward strand.
AACTCCCCGCCTCGCTTCATGAGGCGGAAGCGCAGACAGCCGCGCGCGCCGCGCTCGGCGAGTGGCTTAAAAGCTGGCGGGCCGACAACCCGCTCAAGAGCTTCGACGCGCTGCCGGACGAGGGGCTGACGACGCGCGTCTGGAATCTGGCGGCGATCGTGCGCAAGGGCTTCGGCGAGGCGGCCATCGCCGTGGAGGCCGCGCTCTCGAAGAACATCACGCTCGAAGAGGGCTTGCAGCGCGTGGCGAACGCCTTCAACGATTCGCCCGACCGCCTCGCGCGCTCGCGCGGGCAGGTGGAACAACTCGCGAATTTCGTCAAAGAGCTGCCGGCGCGTGTGCGCGCGCATGAATATTTGGCACAGGCGGAGCCGACCGGGGTTGACGAGATAGAGAGCGCGCGCCGCGAGCTTTTGGCGATAGCCGGCGACGTTCACAACCTCTTCGACGCCGACTCCGTCAACCGCTTCAACCTCCTCTGGCGCGAGTTCCACGCGCGCTACGGCGAGTTCTACGCGAAGAAGCACGACGAGGCGCTGAAAGACGAGGAGCGCCGCCGTCGCGTCGAAGAAGTGGCGCGCAGCCCCGAGTGGCGCGAGTTCGAGGCGCTGGCACAATTACAGATAGTCAACCGCCGTTACTGGGAAGAGGCGACCGAGATCATCGAGCGCGAGCGCGTGGCGGCGTGCCGCCTGCCCGTGCGCCAACTGCTCGCTGACCGGCCCGTCTGTGCCTGCCGCTTCCGAATCGCGTCGTCCGACGCGCTCTCGCGCATCCCGCAAGAGCTGCTTGACGTTCAGGAGCGCGGGCGGGCGGCTTACCACCGCACGCTCGCCTTCCTCTCGACGCCGCTCGCCATCGCGCTCGACGCGCTCGCGCGCAAGGACGGCGATGTGGAACAGTCCGCGCGCGCGCGCTCGCTCTCGGGCGCGTTCGCGCAGGGAAATGGCCCGGCGCAATTCACACCGGCCGACGTGCGCCTGGTCGAGCGCGCGCTCGCGCGCATGTCTGCGCCGCCGCCCGTGCGTCTGCAACTGCCCGTGAGCGATTATGGTTTGCTGACGCGCGACGAGTTGCGCGCGCGCCTCAACCAGTGGCTTGACGATCTGCCGAACGAGCCGGCGTTAGTCGAATTCGTCGGCCGGGAAGACGGCGATGGCGGCTGAGAGCGAGCGCTCGGCGGCGAGAAGCGTAGGGAAAATCAGGAACAAGCCGACGGTCTCAATCGTCGGCGCGGGGCGACTGGGCACGGCGCTCGCCCGCGCATTGGCCCACAACGGCTACACCATCGAAGCGGTCGTGGCGCGGCGCAAAGTGAGCGCAAGGGGGGCGGCATCAATCGTCGGCACGCATCCTCTCGCACTCTCCTCCGCGGAATTGGACCGCCTCCCCACAAGCGACATTCTCTTCATCACCACCGCGGACGACGCGATTGCGGACACGGCTTCGCGCCTCGCTGCGTCGTTCGCACGCCGGATAAACGACCGCGTGCGGCGTCGTCAGCGGACGGCGCTGCATGCGAGCGGCGCGCTCTCGTCCGAAGTCTTGCGCGCCCTGGATGAGGCGGGCTTTGCCACGGGCTCCATGCATCCACTCGTTTCCGTGAGCGACGCGAGGCAGGGGGCGGATAGTTTCGCGTCCGCCTTCTTCTGCGTGGAAGGTGCGCCGCGGGCCGCGCGTGTGGCGCGCTCGATAGTGCGCGCGCTCGGCGGCAGGAGTTTTTCCATCAGCGCGAATGATAAGGCGCTTTACCACGCGGCCGCCGTGATGGCCTCGGGCCATATGACCGCGCTCTTCGACATCGCGACGGAGATGCTCGCGCGCTGCGGCCTCCCGGAGCGACGCGCGCGCGCAGTGCTCCTTCCGCTGCTACGCAGCACGCTCGAAAACCTCTACACGAGTGACCCCGCGGGCGCGCTCACGGGCACCTTCGCCCGCGCGGACACCGCGACGGTGCTGAGACACCTCGCCTCACTCCGCTCGCAGAAGCTGACGGACGCACTCGCGGCCTACGTCATGCTGGGCCGCCGCTCTTTGCGACTGGCGCAAGCGGCCGGCGCGAACACTGAAGCGCTGAAGGAGATTTCGCGTGCGTTAGACGAGACGTGACAGACGCGGGGACGAAGTGACAGACGCGGGGACGCGGAGACGCGGAGACGCGGCGAAGAAAAGCGTATGTCTTTATCGCCGCGTCTCCGTGTCTCCGCGTCCCCGCATCTCTCTTCACCCTTCCGCCGTCACCCCTTCTTCAGAGCGACGGGCGGAAGCGGCCCGTTTCTTAACGGGGGAGGTCGTAGCCCAGGAACAGCAGCGAATGCTTGAACATGTTGTTGGAGCCGTTGAACCCGTACGTCCCTATATAGCTCGGGGTGCATTGGCATTTACCAACGACACTGATGCTGCTGGCACAATTCGGGGTCGGGCATACATTCGCCCCGTTAATCTGTATGGACGGGCCGATTGACCCTCCCGTCACGACCCAGGTCGGCGAGTTACAGATGCTGCCCTTGATCGTCCCGCCCGTGATCACGAAGGGGTAGCTGGTCGGGTTAAAGAGGACCTCTATTTCAAAGATGGTGCCTCCTCCCGAGTAGTGCAGCTCGAAGTACGCCCGGCGGGTTGCGGCCGCCGCCGCGGGCACCGCTGCTAAAGCCGCTTGCTTGGTCGCGGCTGCGCCGCCCCTCGGGTCAAAGAACTTGGCTTGATCAACTGCTTTCGTTACCATTTAGCTATCTCCTTTTGGTTGTATCGAGTCGCTCGATAATTGTGGGTTGCATGGCGGGGTCAGGCCGCGCTTTGCTTCATCCCATCCCCGGCTTGCTTAACGTCTCCCGGATAGACCGCTTGCTCTGGCTGTCGAGTCAGGGTTCACTCTTGAGAGGCAACGGAGGATTCGTCATGAGCGATTCGAGTCGTCGCTTTGAAGACGGCTTCAGTGCCTCCCGGTGCGGGGAGCGTAAGGAACGTCAAAGTCATCTCAAGTAACTTTCAGGAGCGTGAGAAGTCAGACTTGCGCAGGCGAGGGGTCAGGCAAATTCAAGCCACTCGGCTTCATCGCCACTGAGGTATGGAAAGAAGAGGCTCGACGCCGCTTCCCCGAGCACGTTGTTCCTCTATCGGTACATTTCTGCCCACATCCTTGAGCAACTAACATGCCATCTGCTGCGCCCCGTGAATTGTCCGGCCGCGCTGATGAACTATCTACTACTGAGGACACTCAGCCTCCCGCCTGTCTAAATTTGGCTACATCCCTGCGGCTCCTATGCGCCGCTTGCGCCGCGCGCTTCTTTAGCGTTAGAGTGCACCGCAATATCCCTTTTGAAGTTCAAACAAAAAACGCGAAAGGACTCGCGCTCGTTCAATAATGGAAAGCACGCCCAGCGCCAGTTACAGTTTGACTTTGCGCGTCAAGTTGTCGAGCCGTTCGGGGACGCTCGGCGAAGTGACGACCGCCATCGGCCGCGTCGGCGGCGACATCGGTGCGATTGACATCGTCAGCGTCAGCCACGACTGGATCGTCCGCGACATCTCCGTCAACGCCCGCTCCAGCGAGCACGACGCAGAGATCGTAGAGGCCGTGCGCAACATAGACGGCGTCGAAGTCCTACAGGTCTCCGACCGCGTCTTCCTGATGCACCTCGGCGGGAAGATTGAGGTCACGTCCAAAGCTCCGCTGAAGACGCGCGACGACCTCTCGATGGCCTACACGCCGGGCGTGGCGCGCATCTGCGAGGCGATTCACAAAGACCCCGAAAAAGCCTTCACGCTGACGATCAAGAAGAACACCGTGGCGGTCGTCACAGACGGAACGGCCGTCCTCGGCCTGGGCGACATAGGCCCGGCGGCGGCGATGCCGGTGATGGAAGGCAAGGCGATGCTCTTCAAAGAATTCGCGGGCGTGGACGCGTTCCCTATCTGTCTTTCGACGAAAGACCCGAACGAGATTGTCGAGACGATCAAGCGCATCTCGGTCGCGTTCGGCGGCATCAACCTCGAAGACATCTCGGCCCCGCGCTGCTTCGAGATAGAGGACCGGCTGAAGGAAGAGTTGGACATCCCCGTCTTTCACGACGACCAGCACGGGACGGCCGTCGTCGTGCTGGCGGCGCTGATTAACGCGCTCAAGATAGTCGGCAAGCAGATGGAGGACGTGAAGGTCGTCGTCAACGGGGTGGGCGCGGCGGGCGTGGCCTGCTCGAAGATTATCATGGCGGCGGGCGTGAAAAATATTATCGGCTGCGACCAGATGGGCGCGCTCTATCGCGGGCGCACGGAGAATATGAACTGGGTCAAGGACTGGTACGCGCGCAACACGAATCCGAACAACGAGAGTGGCACAGTTCACGATGTCATCAAGGGCGCGGACGTTTTCATGGGGCTTTCGGCTCCGGGCGTCATCACGCCCGAGGATTTGCAGAAGATGGCTGAGAAGCCCATCGTCTTCGCGATGGCGAACCCGATTCCCGAAATCATGCCGGAGTTGGCGGAGCCTTACGTGGCCGTGATGGCGACGGGCCGCTCTGACTACCCGAACCAGATTAACAACGTGCTCTGTTTCCCCGGCATCTTCCGCGGCGCGCTTCAATGCCGCGCCTCGCGCATCAACGAAGAGATGAAGGTCGCCGCCGCACACGCCATCGCCGGCATCATCACGGACGACGAGCTGCACCCCGAATACGTCGTCCCCTCCGTCTTCGACAAACGCGTCGCCGAAGCGGTCGCACGCGAAGTCGAAGAGGCCGCCTACCGCACAGGCGTCGCCCGCCGCGAGCGCGCGGGCGTTGATTCGGTAGCATGATTGACGACGCTCAGGTTAGGTGCGGTTAAAGATAGAGAATGAAAATCCTGGTTCTCGGCGGCACAGTCTTTCTTGGCACACATCTGGTTGAAGCCGCGCTCGCGCGTGGACACGAAGTTACTATTTTCAATCGCGGGCAGCACAATCCTGACTGGCATCCCGAAGTCGAAAAGTTGCGTGGTGACCGTAGCCGCGATGTAGAGGCTTTACGCGGGCGGCGTTGGGAGGCTCTTGTTGATACTTGCGGCTACGTGCCTGGCGTCGTGAGGAAATCGGCCGAGCTTCTGGCCGACGCCGTGGAGCATTACACGTTCATCTCAAGTTGCTCCGTGTATGAGAGCTTCGCTCTTGCAGGGACTGACGAGAGTGCTCCGGTCGGCACTATCACGCCGGAACAGGCGGACGAGGCGGAAAAGATTGACACGGGCGAGCGCGCCACGGCCCTGACCTATGGGGAGATGTACGGCGCGTTGAAAGCACAGTGTGAGCGTGCGGCGGAAGAAGCCATGCCCGGCCGGGTGTTGAATGTGCGTGCCGGGCTGATAGTCGGTGCTTACGATTACAGCGACCGCTTCACTTACTGGGTTCATCGCGTGGCGCAGGGCGGCGAAGTGCTGGCACCGGGACCGTCAGGCAGGCGAGTGCGAGTCATAGACGCGCGCGACCTGGCCGAGTGGGTTATACGGATGGCGGAGACGCGACAGGCGGGAACTTACAACGCCACGGGAGCGGAAGACGGATTGACGATGGGGCGTCTGCTCGAAGAGTGCCGCACCGTCAGCGGGAGTGACGCGACGTTCATCTGGGCGAGCGAAGAGTTCCTGCTCGGCCACGAGGTCCGGCCGTGGGGCGAAATGCCCTTATGGCTTCCCGAAGAATACAACGGCATCTTCCTCGTCAATAACGACAAGGCCATCGCCTCCGGCCTCACCTTCCGCCCCTTGTCCGACACCATCAAAGACACCCTGACGTGGGCCGCCACTCGTCCTTCAGATATAGAGTGGCGAGCCGGTCTGAAGCCTGAGCGCGAGCGAGAATTGCTCAACAGCTTGCTTCATGATGTTGAAGCATAACGGCATCTATTGGGCATGAACTCTTGAGACAAAAGCGAGGCCGCTGCGCCCACCCTTTAAGTGCGTAGCGGCCTCGCGGCACAGTCCGCCGCGTCTGGGCGCGAGCGTGCCGGCGTGAGACGCGCGAGCCCACCCACGCCCCGCGTCCCACGACAATCATCGGCGGCGCTTGCCGTCTGCTTTCTTCCTCACGCGCGACAAGCGCATCACCACCTTATTTGAGTCGTCCAGACGAAAAATAAGACGGTCGCCGGGTCGAGCGCCTATGTCTCGCAGGAGCGGGCAAGGGACTCTCCCACGAACCAGGCCGGTGTCGTCCGTGACCTTGGCTCGGTACTCTTCTTTTCTCCTCATGGGCCAATTCCTTTGCTGAGAGATGTGTGAAGAAAGCGTGCTATGATGCGCGCGGTCTGTTTGAAAAATCGGCAACGGTCATGCGTAGCTCAAAACCTCAAGCTGAGAAATGAGCATCGCCGTTGAGCATGAAAGGTTCATACTCACGGCGAACAAAGTGCGCAATAGCATTTTATGTACAATTGTACGTAAAAGCAAGCTGCTTGCTGCATTTTCTGCTCCATCAGGAGGCAATTCCTGATGGGGTACGCGCGCCCGAAGCCTGAGCGTTTGTCCGAAAAGCTGGTACAGATTCGGAATGCTCTCGGACTCTCTCAAACGGAGATGTGGAGATGTTTGGGGCTTCAGGATGTTGTTACTTACGATAGGATTTCAAGATACGAAAAGGGAAAGAATGAGCCGCCGCTCACAATTCTCCTGCAATACGCTCGCGTGGCGCGCGTACCCACGGAAGTTCTCATTGATGATGAGCTAGACCTGCCCGAAAAGCTGCCCGGCCCGACCGACCACGAAAAAATCAGACGCGAGTTCGCCGCCCGTCGCAAAAGAGCAGGGAAGACAAAGGGCAGTTAGACGCTTATTTGTATGTGAATCTATATAAGGAGCGAATTACCTTCATAATTACAAACATATTATAGCCACTTGCAATTGAGTGTGAGTAATAGGAAGTCTCACGCCAAGACGCAAAGGCGCAAAGAAAAGAGTTCCGTTTCCTTTGCGCCTTTGCGTCTTTGCGTGAGATGTTTTCTTCAGGCCACACTCAATTGCACACCGACAAAGTGTCCATTGTTACTGCTCCGATTACAGGTATAATTGCATTCTTAGTCCAAGAGCGAAAACTAAGGGCTGAGTTGCGAACAGAGTTCATGGCCGAACAGGATGTGAGCCACCTCTTGAAGCATAAGGAATAACGGATGCCTGTAATCCCATGTCGTCATTTCAATTCCTGACGGAGCGATCATAGAAGGCTCAATCAGAACTGCTAAGCTGAAACTTGTGCAGGCATGGATTGAAATTCACCAAGACGAGTTAATGGCTAATTGGAGGCTTGCGGTTAATGGGCAATCAGTGTTCAAGATAGAGCCACTGAGATAGGGAGAATGGACATGCATAAAGTGGTCGCAGCGAGAGCCAATGATGACTTCTCACTAGACATTAAGTTTGATGACGGGAGTGTGAAGAGGTTCGACGTTAAACCTTACCTGGAATATGGAATTTTCCAAGAGCTAAAAGATAAGGACTATTTTAAACGGGTGAAGGTCGCATTCAGCACAGTCCAATGGCCGAACGAGCAAGACATCAGTCCAGAAACATTGTATATGGAAAGTGTCGCCATTGAATCTATCCTTGTCTAGTTGTCGCAAAGCACCGGGTTTAATCCAAGCGTTAGGTTGATTCTTGTATCGAATCGCGCTTGCCTGAAGCGGCGCTTGAGTTTTAGTATCAGGCCATGAATTACCAAAACATCATCACCATCGAACCCGGCAAGCGTGGCGGCAAGCCTTGCATTCGCGGCATGCGAATCACGGTTTACGATGTGTTGGAGTATCTTGCCTCCGGCATGAGCCAGGAGGAAGTCCTTGAAGATTTCCCATACCTTACGAAAGAGGACATCTTGGCTTGCCTGAGCTATGCCGCGGATCGTGAAAAACGGTTGATGGTAGTCGAGGGATGAAACTGCTTTTTGACCAGAACTTATCCCCACGTTTGGTTAATCGCCTATCTGATCTCTATCCAGATTCAAATACGTCTATCTGCTTGGCATTGACCAAGTGCCTGATAAAGAAGTGTGGGAATATGCGCGCCGAGGAGGCAAATCGCCGCCGCCGCAAAAGACAGGGAAGACAAAAGCCAGTAAGGGAATGCTTGCGGGCATCCAAGCGCCATGTGAGCTGGAACGTCGTCGGCAATGTGAAAACTGCCGGTATTGTAGGCTTCCGCGCGCGACTTGAACTCGGACCTTTTTTCAGCCCGATTGCCATGACTCGTTCGAGTCCTGCCGAACTGTGCCAGCCACCTGATCCTTAGCACCGAATGCAACCGTGGAGCGCCTCTTTGGCCGACGGCGTTATCACGGCCGTGGCGGCAGCCGCCGCCGTCTGCGCTTCGGCCTGCTGCGCCGTGTCCAACTCGGCCTGCGCGGCCGTAATAGCTGCGGTCGCAAAAGCCGGATTCGCGGGCGAGTAGTTCGTGATTGCCATCAACGCCGCAAGGCTGACTTTGTCCGCTTCGACGAGAGAAGGATTCAAACGCTTGGATTGGTCTTTAGCCATAGTGAGAACCTCCTTTGTGGTGGGAGGAACAGAGTGTGAGTAAAGCGCACGCATCTTATGCGAGAAGATAAAACGCGCGCAAGAAGTTTATCAGGCGTCGAGATTATGCCTAGAGCGCGGCCCCTTATCTTATAATCACACCCCATTAAGGCTTAATGACGGACAATTATGCCCTAATGGTTCGAGATTATGCCCTGATGAGTCACCATTAAGGCGTAAGACGACGAGCTTAGGCCATAATCACGACCCATTATGGCCTAATGATGCAATCTTATAGCGTAAGCGCAGGTGATTATGACGAAGCGGCGAGTAATTAAAAGATAAGGTTAGGCGCTGAAGGTAGATAACTAAGCCAATCCTTAATCAGCTAAACCTGCCGCTCTCATTGCGGCATCATTTGCGGCGCGAGCTTTATCAAGTGTGTCAGAGACTTTGAAAAGTTCGCGTACATCATCGAAATATTTGAAGCTGAAGCGTTCGGCGTAGGCTTTGAATGTGAGGTTATTCAGATAATCATCATAACGTTTCTTCTGATTCGTGCTTTCTCCGACGATAAAGAGTCGAGTAGGAAACCAGCTTGGAATCGTATTCAATCGGTTTAAGCCGGAGAGAACCTTCGTTGAGTTTTCTACTTCAAACGCAAAGCGCGGGAGTAAATCACCGCCCACTTCGGACAGCCATAAGACATCAATTCGCTCAATGACTTTAATCTCTTCTGCTTTGAAGCGCGGGTGGGCAGAGAAACCACGGACACTTACAAAGTCTTCCAATCTATGCCCCGCAAATTGACGCTTCACTCTATCGTCGGCAGGGGCAAATGTTTCATAGTTGTTGACCCGGCCGATAAAAAGTAACTTGCCTTGTATCTCATCCGTAATGCTCTTGGTTGATGCTTGTTCGTTTAGACCCGTCGGCATGTCAGGCACAAGCCTGTATATGCCGCTGCCCTCTGCTGCCGTCTCAAAAATCTTATAAGACCGAACTACTTGTCGGACTTTCTCCCGTACTTTGCTGTTATCACGCGCCTTCGGGTCTTTCTGTGCGATAGCTGTTATCTCCTTGAGGCTGGCTTCCCCACCTAATTGTTGCAGCGCGTCAACAACAACGTCCTTCCAGGTTTTGTCCTGCTTCATCCGAATGAGGATTCCTTTCGCAAACGATAGCGACCTCTCGCCACTGTTTCAAAGCAGGCTGATTGTCTCACGACGCGCCGCACAGTTGAAGCCCATGTGCCATTTTTCTTCGTGCGTGGATTTCGCTGGACAAGCCTGTTGATTTCTTTCAAGTGACCTTCGCCGCCGAGTTTGCAGGGCCGTGGTGACAATTTCTCTCCACGTTGTAACGGAACAAGTCTCGCGCGAACATGGTTCTATCCAGATGGTTTCCACAGTAACGCGGCTGAAGGTCAGTGAAAGCTGGCGAGAGTCAATCTCATCGCGCAGTCGGGTCATAGCGATTTCCAGGTAAGGCAACATCAAATCAATTCCGATAAAGGCTCTCCCGAGGCGGGCGCAGGCGACGCCGGTTGTGCCGCTGCCGCAGAAGGGGTCCAACACTATGTCATGCGGGTTGGAGGATGCACGGATGATGCGGTCGAGCAGGGCTTCGGGCTTCTGCGTCGGGTGCTTGCCATAGCGCTTCTCGCGCGGGGCGGGCGGCTTGATGTGCCAGAGCGATTGCATCTGCTTGTTGCGGTTCTCGCGCTTCATCTCCTCATAGTTGAAAACGTGTCGCGCTTTCGGCCTCCGACGCGCCCAGAGAATCGTCTCGGTCGCGTGCGTGAAAGCGGCAAAAGGGGGGTGTCTTCCTGATCCCCCTTTTCAGCTTCCCAGAGAAAATCATCCGCGACTATGGAAACTACCGGGTGGGTGGAAGACATGAACCTCTCTCGGGCTGCGATATACCTCGAATCTTTTGAAAGCGATCACGATCTAAGATCGAATCAGGTAGAACGTCAAGGCGCGGCGGGCGACCCAACTGATCTGTCATCAATGATTTAGGCCGGATTGCGGGTCGCGGCGTGACTGACGCGCGGCCTCTGAAACGTTTGGCGGCGAAACGGCATAAGGGAATAAGCAGGCATGATTCGTGGGCGGCGAAGGGAAGTCGCCGGGGAATCTGACGTTGAGCCGTGACGGAGTGGTTGCGGAAACAGGCCGCGGCGTAAGCCGAAGGAAGTAATATCCAGTGCGAGCATCAAACCTCACCGCAAAGACGCCGTGTTGGCGTGAATCGAGCGCGCAAGTTGGAGTGGTATTGAAGACCCTGCGCGAGATTTATGCCGGCGCGGCGTCTGTGTGATGAACGTTTGTCTCCAGACACTCACTTTCTACTCTCAAAAAGGAGGCACACGACAATGGCAACAAGAGGCAGAGTGACCGCGAGCAAAGGGGGAACAGTAGTCGCCACCGGCCCAACCGCCACTACTGGGGACGATCTGACAAAAGGGCTGAAGGAGGGAGGCGGTGGTAAAGAAGGACACCTCAACTTGCAGGATAAGAACGGGAAGCTGAAGGTCAGGCTCGTCGCCAAGGACAAGGGCGGGAGGCTCATTCTCAACGGCTCGGACGAAAAGCAGAGGCTGAGGATAGATGCAGAGAACGCCAAGATGCACATCGGGGGCAACGGTAAAGGCGGCAATATCACTCTCCTGCGCTCCACCTCGAACATCGCCGGTCAAGTCACCGTCCTACGGCCCACTATCGAGTTGGACGGAGAAAACGGCAACCTCTTCTTAAAAGACAATAGTGGAATTAAGAACCGTATCTCTCTGGAGGGGAACGCCGCAAACATCTGGCTCGGCGGTAACGGCAGCGACGGGTCCATCCTACTCTTCAACAAGGATACGGGGCAGGCAGACATTCAAAGCGGGACAGCCAGCATCTGGCTGAGCGGCAGTAACGGCGACATCATTTTGAGAAACGCCGACTGCGCCGAAGAGTTCGACATAGACGCGGCCGCGGAGGTCATCCCCGGCACCGTCATGGTGCTCAACCAGGAAGGCAAGTTGCAGCCGAGCGGCGAGGCATACGACAAGCGGGTCGCGGGCGTCATCTCCGGCGCGGGCGACTACAAACCCGGCATCGTGCTCGACAGGCAGGAGGCGGGGCGTAAGAGGCTGCCCCTGGCCCTCGTGGGCAAAGTCTTCTGTCAGGCGGACGCGCAATTCTCGCCCATAGAGGTGGGCGACCTGTTGACGACCTCGCCGACTTCGGGCCACGCGATGAGGGCGGGCGACCCGCTCAAGGCTTTCGGCGCAGTCATAGGAAAAGCCCTGCGGCCACTCACCTCCGGGCGCGGGCTGATTCCCATCTTAATCGCACTACAGTAGTCCGGCTCGAAGCGCGTCGCGAAGCGCCGCGAGGGCGGCGCTTCTTATCAGCCTTGCTCGCAGGGCGTGCGGCCGTGGGCATAGCTGTCTCTTCAAGGTCCGGGCCATAGATTGAAAGGAGGGCCGAAGCAGTGGGCAGAATCAACATAGATAACCTGACGCCTCAGCAAAGGGAGCGGCTGGCAGCCTTGAGCAGGGAATTCGTGTTCAGCACCCCGATTCTGAGCAGGCACGAGACCTGGCATCACGAACACCATATTAAGGTGTCACCGTACGGGGCGGAATTCTTGAACTATCACCGCAGTATTATCGGTGAATTGGAAGACTACCTGAGCGCTCACGGCGGAGCCGATCTCGTCCCCATACCATTCTGGAACCCGGCGGTGCCGATACCGCCGGAACTGAATCACCCTGTGATAGGAAGAAACAGTAACCCTAATAAGCCCTTGCCGTCCTGGGCCACAGTCGCAGGAGGCAGCACACCCGACCCCATCTTCGGCCACACTTCGCTCTTACAGTTCCGCAGCACGGACGAATTAGGGTTGGCCCTGGACGCCAACGACGGTTACCACAGCGCAGTTCACGAGGCCGTGCGCGGAGACATGTTTGATATCCACACGTCTCCGAAAGACCCTGTCTTCTGGCCGTGGCATGCTTTTCTGGACAACGTCTGGCTGACGTGGCAGATGATCTCGCTGAGAGCGGTGGCGAGAAGCATAGGCGTCTCGGGCGATGTCTCGGTCCTGCGCGATTTCGTGGGCGGCCCGCCGCCTGCGGGCGGCCTCTCGGTCGCTCAGAAGTCGCGGGAACTCTTATCCTGAAAGGGGAATTGAATTGACTTTCAGACGGAGGCGCGCAGGGTTTGCGCGATGAGCGGGACGATGCGGCGTGGGACGGCGATGGCTTCTTTGATGTGGCGCGCGTGCGTGAAATGGCCGACGACGTAGATGCCGGGGACGTTGGTCTCGAAGGTGTCTGGGTCGTAGGCAGGCACGTCGCAGAGTTTGCCGGGCTCTATGCGGACGCCGAGTTGGCGGAGCAGTGTCAGGTCGGCCTCGCTCCCTATGAGGACGAAGAGAACGTCGTTCGCGAGCGTGACAAGCTCGCCGTCTTCGCGGCGGACACGCACCTCGCGCTCGGTAATCTCTTCGACTTCCTTGAAGAAGAGAAGTTGCAGGCGGCCCCGCTCGATCTGCTCTTCGAGCGGCGTGCGGACCCAGTGCTTGATGGCGTTCATCTTGGGGTCGCGGTTCTCCCAGTCCGCGCGCCAGAGGACGAAGGTCGTGCGCGCGCCCTCCTCGGCCAGGAAGAGCGCCGCCTCGGCCGCGGAGTTTCCGCCGCCGACGACCATCGCATCCTTGCGCACGTAAGGGTAAGCCTCTACGAAACGGTGGTGAACTTTCGCTAAATCTTCGCCGGGAGCATTGAGCCTGCGCGGGTGCGCCATCGCGCCGACGGCGAAGAGGACGCGCGCCGCGCGATAACGCCCGCGCGTCGTCTCTACCTGGAAACCTTCCGGCTCAAGGCGCTCGACGTGCGTGACCTCTTCCTCCGTGTTGATTCTTAAATTCTCGTCGAGCGCGAAGCGCACGTAGTGTGAGAGCAACTCCTCGCGCGTGGGCTTCTCGCGGCAGGGCTTGAGCGTGCCCTCGCGTATCTCCAACTCGTTCGGCGTCGAGAAGACTGTGCGCCCGACAGGGTAGTGAAAGACCGTGTCGGCAATGAGCCCCTTCTCGACGACGAGATAGCTCAGCCCTTCGCGCGCCGCCGCGTCCGCCGCGGACAGCCCGGCAGGGCCAGCCCCTATAATCAGGAGGTCTAAATTCTCGCTTTGCATAGCCGGCCTCAAGTCTAGAGGCTGGCGTGCGGGGAGTCAAAGACTCCCCGGCGGACGCAGGGTGGCAGGCTGTTGGTGAAAGATAAGCGGGGGAAGAATCATTTCCCCCCGCCGTTGGTCGGATGCGTGGCTTTGAGTTGTTCGAGGGCTTTGTCAATGCTCTTCGGAATCGCTTCCAGATTGTCGAGCAGGCCCTGCTCGAAGTCCGAGAGCGAAACCTCGTTCAGCCTCTCTTGCAGGTTCTTCGTAAACTGCTCCAGGTCATCGAACTTTTTATAGACGTTAATGTCCTTAGCGTCTTTGCTCCGCTTGCAGACGGCGTTCACGATGTGTGACCCGAGCGCGCGATAGCTCTCGAACTGCGACTCGCTGAACCACTGGTCGCCGATGAACTCCTGCGGAAACGACGTGTGCTCGCTCGCATAGTTGAGCACGTCGCGCGGCTCGTTGCCGAGCAGCGCCGGCTTGATGAGAATCAGGTCGCCGTCCTCGTCCCAACTGCTGCCGTCAACGCAGGAGTAGCGAATCTTGCCGATGGCGCAATAAGCTCCCTTGCCGTCCGCGGACCGGCCGGTGATGTGGAACGCCTCGAAGTCGATGGGCACGCCGAGGTCAATCCGAATCTGACGGATTGCCAGCCCCAGAGATTGAAAAGTGTATCTTTCGTCGGAGCTGCCGTCGCCAATCACAACCACGCGGCAGCGGCGCAAGACCATCTCGTAGAGGCCCAGGTTTTCAAAATGGCCGCCGTCCGAGAGGTAGACGTAACCCGCCTGGTCGTCCGTCAGCCCCAGCGCTTCCTGGAAAATCGGGATCATGGAGAGGCGCGGCGAGTCGCGGTCGTAAGTCTTCCCGAAAGGCAGGCCGTCGTCGCCCGCCTTGCCAGGGTTGCCGAGCCACCACCCGAACCGCACGTTGAACAGGGTCATGATGAACCTGACGACGGGCGAAGACATCATGTAGCCCATGTTCGGACTGGCGAACGCGCCGGAGATGGCGACCGACGTGCCGAGCGAGATTCCCTGTTTGCCGTTGTAAGGCTGCCGCCCGTACTCAAACGCCTTGCGATAGCCGAGCAGGTGTGTGCCTGCGTGGAGCGGCGAGACGGTGAAAGACGCGGCCTTTCTCTCCTGCGACGTCAGCTCCTTGCTGCCCGCCAGGTTGAGCGCGAAATTGAGCACGTGCAGGAGCTTCTTCTCGGTTATCTCGTCCTTGGGCAGGTCCGGCCCTTCGATGGGAGAGCCGGGTTGACGAGGACGCATCTCGTGCATGTTGATGTTGTCGTACGTGTCGAAGCCCGTGAACGGGTTGGGCTTTCGCGCGTCGTGAGACGCACCCAGGTAGGCGCGTATGATGCGGTTGCGCCAGAAATAGTGTAGCGAGAATTTGTTGGTGCTGATGGCGCGCGACATCAAGACGCCAACAATGACGAAGAGCAGGAAGAGCGCTGCCAGCAAGGGCAAAGAGGTGTGCAGCAGGATTTCCAGATGCTTGAGGGCATCGGTCGGCATTCGCGGGGAGACGTGCAAGAACGATTTCAGCCCGTCGCCCAGGCCGGATGAAAGGGTCAGCAGCCAGCCGACGGTGAAAGAGAGCAACACAATGATGAAGGCCAGGAAGAGCGGGCCGAGCAGGCTCGTCAGAGACTGCAAAGCCTTTCCGCCTGCCCCGGCTTTTTTAGCCTCAGCTTCATTGGCCGGCGTCTTGGAACTAAAACCGCCGATGAGCGAGATTGCGCCCGAGACGATGCCCGCCACCGTGGTGATGCGCGCGACCCAGAGCTTCCGCGCATCAGGGTCCGCCAACCAGGTGAACAGGTAAGGCCCGTAAAGCACCAGGCCGAAGAAGACGACCCAGGCCACGTTGACGATGTAAATCCACGCGCCGGAGCGCGCCCACCACTCCTGGTCGGAGTCTTCCGTGTAGCGGCTGGTCAGGCCCGACATCAGCGTCCCACCCAGCATCAGCAGCCCCAGAATCAAGGGGACGGCGAGGCACGAGAAAAGGATGATGTGCTCGCGCGGGTGGCTGAAGAAGGGGATGCCCGTGCCGCCCGCCCAGGCTATCAAGCCGATGAGAAATTGGGCCACCAGGACGAGCGCGGTCGCGCCCAGGATTTGCAGGAAAGCGCCCGCCTTATCCCTCGCCGTGATGAAGCGGTAGCCGAAAACAATAAGCAAGGGGAGCGCGATCACGGCTTCGGCGAAGAGCACGACCGTCCACCACTTCACTTCCAGCCTGCCATCGTAGCGCGCCCAGAAGGTCGCGAAGGCCATCGCGGAGATGACCAGCGGCAGCAGGCCGAGCAGCACGAAACGACGCCCGTTGCCCTTGCTTCTCCCCGTGCTCGGTAATTCCAGGCCGACGTAGGTCAGGGCTATCACCTGCCCGACGAAGCCTATGACGAGGCTCAGCGAGACGCCGAAGGTAGATTTGAAGGCCATCCCCCAATCGCTCAGCGAATTGTTGACGTGAAACGCCAGCCACATACGCGGGAACAGCAGCAGCGCGATGAGCATGGGAACGAAGACCAGCCAGTTGAGGATGATGTTCCGCAGGAGCGTGGCAATCATCGTCCAGGTGTCCGCGCTCAGCAGCCCGAGCCGCGGGCTGAGATAGTTGCTGAAGGCTCTGAGGTGCATGAGCGGTTTCGGTTCCGGCTTGACCGGGTCCTTTGGAGGCTCGCTCAATTGGTGAACCACCTTCCTCAAGCCCTGGCGGTTCACCCAGGCCGAGAGCCAGCCGCCCGTGTAACCGCCGCCCGAAACGGTCGAGAGGTAATCGAACTTTTCGAGCAGGCCGTGACGCGCCAGCCCCTGCACCATCCCCAGATTGAAGGTGGCGCTACGGATGCCCCCGCCGGAAAGGCAGACCGCCGAGTGTTTCTGTTGGCGGATCAGCGAGTACATCCACTGAAGGATGCCGGCCAGCCCGTCCGGGTAAGCCTCCAACAGAATTCGCTGATTGACGTTGGTCAGATCGTTCCCCGCCAGCGGAGACGTGGAGAGGTCGGCGACCTCTCGATCAATCTTCTCCTCCTCCAAAATGTTCGGCACCTTGTCCGGGTCGTAATGACTGTAGAGATTAGGGTCGGCCAATAAATTTTTCAGAACGTCCGCTATCTCGTCCTGTAGCTGTTGGGGCATGTCAGGCAGAGGAGCCGTCGAGACGTACTGTGCCAGTTCGGCTTTGGCCTGGGCCGGGAGCAGTCCTGTGATGTGATTTGAAAAAGAGTTCTTCGTGTCGCTTAAACCAACGGCCAATTTCTTCGGGTCTTTGATGTGTAGGTACGGCCCATCAATCGGCCCGTGAAAGCTCTCGTACTCTTCTTTCAAGACCTGCCACAGCGGAAGAGGTTCAGTCGCCATGATAATTCTCCCTCGTCAAATAGAAGATTCCGGCCGGGACCGAAAGCGGATGCGGTAAATTAAAACGGTCGGCCGATGGTGGGCATCCATCGGCCGACCGCTGAATGCCGGTCTTGCGATTCGCCGGTAGCGAAGTTGATCCGCCTCGATGTCGCTAACGCGCGAGTTTATTGAATACCCGGGACACCTTTGACCCCGCCGATCCTGATGGCATAGCCGACGAAAAACTTGAGGTAATCAGGGCCGGGGCCCGCGTTCAAATCAACGCCGAACATGGGCGAGGCGTCAATCTGCTTGTTGAAGGCGCGGTTGAGCCCGCCTGGAAAGATTCTCAGCTTGCCGACGAAGCGGTGCGTCGAGTCGTCGCCGAACCCGCTCTGGTTCTCGCCGTGCAGGTCTTTGAAAGCCTCGTAGTGCCCGTAGCCCAGGATGCTCTGGATGAACAATTTCTTGTCGAAAAGCAGCAGGTTCATGAGAATCCCCGCTTCCTGATATTGCTTGATATCGTCGTCAGATTTCGCCTGGGTGACGACCGTCGTGTTGTCGGGGGTCGTGCCGCCGGTCTCCTCCTCCGTGACCTGGGTCGGCTCGTTGTCCAGCTCGTTCTTGTCCATCACAGTGGACGCGCCCCAGGCTGCATACGGCCCTATCGAAAGCAGGTTATAGGGAAAGAAATCAATCCAGGCATGAGTCTCAACGTCGAAAGTCTTGCGCGACGCGATGAACTTGATGTTGTCGGCCGGGGTGGGCGTTCCCCCGCCGGTGTCGGCCGTCTCCGTCGCCTGAGCTGTCCGCCCGCTAGCCGTGAAGAACCCCTGGAAGCGGAGGTTCCAACGCAGCAAGCTGTTCTGTTTGATGCCGCGTTGGGCCAGGATAGGGTTACCTCTATCGTCCAGTACGTACACCGGGTCACCAACCCGGTTTGTTGTTAATTTGTAATAATTGCCTTCCGTGCAGCGGAATATTTCTTGATCGTCCGCTGTGCATTTCCTCATCGGCCTTCCGTCCCTGTCGAGCGGATTACCGTCGAAGTCTTTTCGGAAGTCTCCCCCCCCTTCACGTATGAGGAGTATCCGGCGATGAAGCCAAAGAAGGGGTCGGATTGGTTGAATTGGTCCCCCTGCTGGGAGAAGGTAGCGCCGCCGACCATGATTCCGACCGGGCCGCCCTTTTGCAACGGAATCTCCGACGATCTGACTCTATAAATCCGGGGTACACTCCCTTCGGGGAGAGAGCCGTCGGCTGCCAGCTCCCGGAGTTCTACAACGTCATTCTCCCTGAGTTCCGGCACGACTTTCGTGAAGAAGCCGTTGCCGCCGTCGGAATTCACGGTCCCAACGTCTTCCCCATTAATCTCGATCTTAACTTGTCTCCCGTGAGTCGGCGTGATGCCGGTGAGCAACGTCGCGCCTTCGCGTAGGTAAGCAGTGTTAAGGGCGGGAAGTGGTGAGGGCGTTGGCTCCTCCTGCGGCGTCGGGAGGGCGTCGGTCACGGCCGGGGTCGAAACCACTCTCTGTCTGGCGGGTTGACCGCCGGCCGTCCTGGCGCTGCCGGAGACGGGCTCGCTCGCACTAGCAGCCCTTCTCGCCGGGGAGAAGTTGACCGGAACCGCCGTAGGCTGAGATGTCTTGCTCGCGACCGGCGCGGGGGCGGCGCTCGCCGTCTGTAAATCACCCGAAAGCGTCTTTATCTTCTCGGCCAATTCGCCCTGCTCGCGTGTCAGCTTCTGTAGCTGGAGGGCAATGTCATTCTGCGACCCCGTGTCCGTCCCGCTAACTACGTCTTGCATAGCCTTCAACTCGGAGATGTCCTGTAGGAGGGCTGAGTTGAATTCGCTGTAGAGGCGCAGCAGCGTGCGCTGGTAGATGGCCTGCACCGAGGACGATTTGGAGCTGATGTCCGTCTTCTCGAACTGCTCGATTTTGGCCCTGAGAAGGTCGGCGTCCTGCGCCGGTCGCTGCTGGGCTGCGGTGGGCAGGGCCGTCAGCACCAAAAATAGGCTGAAGACTAGCAAAGCTCTTGAGGTCGCTTTCATGGGTGGTTTCTCCTCAATCAAGATGGAAAACTCCGATTCAATTTTGATTTCTTCGGCGCGGCTTGCTTCCCGGCTGAGAGAAGATGAGCGTCCTACGACGAGGCCCGCTCCTCCCTAAACACATATGTGACTCCGGGGCAAAACGTTTCAGACGACTGCCCCTGGCATCGAGTCAAAGCTTAGACTTCTGTTAAGAGATCAATTACTGCCGACGGGAACCGCTTGTTTAAGGACGGAAGCGACGAGTCTTGCCTGTCAACACAAGGCTACCTGCGCCGGGAAGTCGTGGGCTAGCTCTTCCAGGCAGGGGCAGAAGGTGTGAGAGAAGACCTGGGCACATCTGTCCTGTTCAAGTGCTGAGATATGGGCGGCGACGGTAGGGCTGACGCCGGCCGCTGCGGACATGTTCAAAGCCGCCGGCGAGCGGGCTTGCGAGCAGCACCGGCGGGTGGGTTACGAGTATTGAACGCGTGCACAATAATCCCGGCGGGTAAGGTTGTCAACAGTTTTTTGGTCCGGGAACGTCAGCGTAAGATATGGGCCAATTTATATTTCACTTCGTCAGCCTGCTCTCTTTCGACGGCGGCCTGTGCCAATGACCGCCAGTGCCGGTTTAAGGATCGGATGCCGGATTGCTGATCCGAAAATTCGTACGCGTCTCGCGTGCAGGACGCGCCCGAAAGGAGGTCGTTGCGTGGCGGCTGAATCGGTAGCTATAATGCCGCCAGTTTGAAACGCGACATGAACAAGACAGGTCAGGATTCTTCGCCAGCCGGGAGACTACGCGGCGTCCTGCTGCCGTTCCCCACACCCTTCGACGAGGAAAGGGCCTTGAGTGTGCCCTCCCTGCGCTCGAATATAAGCGACTGGGACGAGACGGGCGTGACAGGTTATGTCGCCCTCGGCTCAACCGGCGAGCGCGTACACCTGTCAGAGCGCGAGTTCATGACGGCGATTGAGGCGGCGCGCAGAGCCACCTCCGAACGGATGACTTTCGTCGTCGGCGCGGGCCAGCAGAGCACGAGCGCGACGATTGACGAAGTCCGCCGCGTCGCCGAAGCAGGCGCGGACGCAGTGCTGCTCATCACGCCACATTTTTACAGGGCGGAGATGACGCAGCCTGTGCTGGTGAAACATTACCTGGCGGTGGCGGACGCCTCGCCCGTGCCCGTCGTGCTCTACAGCGTGCCGCAGTTTACGAACGTCACGCTTCAGCCAGAAACAATCGCGCGCCTCGGCGAGCACGAGAACATAGTGGGTGTGAAGGACAGTTCGGGCGACGTGCTGGCGCTGGCGGAGACCGTCAGGCTCGTGCCGGAGGATTTCGCGGTGCTGACGGGGAACGGGTCGGCGTTGTATCCTGCTTTGTGCTTGGGGGCGCGCGGCGGGATTCTGGCGGTCGGGTGCATCGCGCCGCGGTTGGCCGTGGAAGTCTACGAGGCGTTTCGTGCGGGAGAGCACGAGCGGGCGCGTGCGGCGCAGCAGCGTTTGGCGCGTGTGACGCGGGGCGTGCTCGGGCGCTACGGGATTAGCGGATTGAAGGCCGCGCTTGATATGCTTGGGTACGCGGGCGGGCGCGTCCGCGCGCCGCTTCAGGACGCCACTGAGGAGGCGCGGCGCGAGATCGAAAAAGTTTTGCGGGAGACGGGGCTTTTGGGCCAGGAAGAGAAAGGCGAGGAGCGCCTTTCGGCGGGAGCGCGAGCAGAGTGAGCACGACCGAAGCCGCATGTTACAGCACGCCGGAAGAGGCCGGACTGCGCGTCGAGACTTTACCCTTCGAGCGCATCCCGCATCAGTCGCGCCTCTTCCTGGACTACCTGCGCGACCCGCACGCCCTCCGCCGCTTCTACCCCACAGCCGTCCGCCTCCATCACGAACTGGCCGACCGCGCCCCGGAAGTACTCTCCGCTTATCAAACAGACCGCCGGCAACTCTGCGACGCGCTCGAAGCGATGAACAGGAGTTGGGGCGCTACGGACGAAACCCTCGCCAACATCGCGAAGCTCAGAGAAGCTGATTGCCTCGCCGTCGTCTCGGGCCAGCAGGCCGGACTTTTCACAGGCCCGCTCTACACCATTTACAAAGCACTCTCGGCCGTCAAACTCGCGGGCTGCCTCGCGCAGCGCGGGACGCCCGCTGTGCCAGTTTTCTGGATTGCCACCGAGGACCACGACTTCGCGGAGGTCGCGACCGCGGAGTTCATCGGCTGCGATTGTCGCCTGGCGAGCGTTCAGGTCTCGACCGGGATGCACAGGGAGGGCGCGCCCGTGGGCAGCGTCCGCCTGGACGAATCAATCAACGAGACTGTCGGGCGTCTCCTCGAAGTCTTGCCGAGCACCGAGTTCATCCCCGAGATCGAAAAGCTCTTGCGCGAGACGTGGCAGCAGGGCCGCGGCTACGGCGAAGCCTTCGCGCGGATGATGACGAAACTGACTGGGCGCTACGGCCTCATCCTGCTGGACCCGCTCGACGCGAAGTTGAAAAAGCTGGCCGCGCCGCTTTATTCGCTCGCCGCGAGCCGAGCGCCGGAGGTCGCCGCCGCACTTGTCGAGCGCAGCCGCGAGCTGGAAGAGGCCGGCTACCACGCGCAGGTCTCGGCGACGGAAAACTCTTTCCCGCTCTTCTTCCACAAAGAGGACGGGACGCGCCACGCCGTCGTCCGCACCGGGGACGGCCGCTACAAAGTGAAGGACGCGCGCGAGGAGTTTACGAAGGAAGAACTCTCGGAGTTGGCCCAAAACTCTCCCGAACGCTTCAGCCCGAACGTCACGCTGCGCGCCGTCGTGCAGGACTACCTGCTGCCGACCGTCGCCTACTTCGGCGGCGCGGCCGAAATCGCCTACTTCGCGCAGACGGCGGAGGTCTACAGAATTCTGGACCGGCCCGCGACCAGCATCCTGCCGCGCGCGAGCATGACGATTGTCGAGCGGCGCACGTGGCGCACGCTCGAACGCTACGGCCTCGGCCTCGCGGATTTGTTCGAGGGCTTGGACGCCGTGCTGGCGCGCGTGGTCGAAGAGCATTTGGGGAGCGAGACGGCGCAGACTTTCAACCGGACGGAGGAGTCAATCAATCGCGATCTGGACGCGCTCAAGGAGAAGCTGCGCGACGTTGACCCGACGCTTGCCGAAGCGCTCGACACCGGGAGGCGCAAGATTAACTATCAGCTCGAAGGCTTGCGCGCGCGCTTTCACCGCGCGCAGATGGGCCGCGACCGCGCCGCTCACCGCCAGATAGAGCGCGCCACGGCCGCCCTCTTCCCGCACAAGACTTTGCAGGAGCGTCACATCAACATCACCAGCCTGCTCGCGCGCCACGGCACGTACATCGTCAACTGGATTTACGATGCGATCAACCTGGGCTCTTCGGATCACCAGATAGTTTATCTTTGAGAATACAGAAGTCAGGAGTCAGAAGTCAGAATGAAAGACTGAGACCCGTTTCTCTTTTATTCTGACTTCTGACTCCTGACTTCTGACTCCTGCTTTTATGAGCAAGATTCGTGTCCTCTCCGACCAGTTAGCCAACCAGATCGCCGCGGGCGAGGTCGTGGAGCGACCCGCCTCGGTCGCCAAGGAGTTGGTGGAGAACGCCGTGGACGCGGGCGCGCGGCGCGTCGTGATTGACGTGGAGGCGGGCGGGCGCAGGCTCCTGCGCGTGGCGGACGACGGCTCAGGGATGACGCGCGATGACGCCGTGCTCGCCTTCGAGCGTCATGCCACGTCGAAGATCAGCCGGGCCGAAGACCTCGACGCCATCGCCACGCTCGGCTTCCGCGGCGAGGCGCTCGCCTCCATCGCTTCGGTTGCCCGCGTCGAACTAATTTCTAAAACGGAAGAGGACCAGGCGGCGACGCGCGTCGTCATCGAGGGCGGGCGGATGCGCGACGTGAAGGACGCGGCGCACCCGCGCGGCACGACCATCAGTGTGCGCGACCTCTTCTTCAACGTCCCCGCGCGGCGGAAATTTCTGCGCTCCGAGGCGACCGAGAGTTTTCACCTGACGAACCTGGTGACGCACTACGCGCTCGCGCACCCGGAGATTTCTTTCACGCTGACGAACAACGGGCGCGAGACCTTGCGCGCGGACGCGGCTGCGGACCTGCGTGAGCGCGCCTACCAAATCTTCGGGGCCGAGTTCCTGGAAAATCTATTGGAAGTCGGCGGCGGGCACGAGCGCGTGGCGCGCGTTCGCGGATACGTTTCGGCCCCGCGCGAGCGGCGCACCTCGCGCGACGCGCAGTATCTTTTCATCAACGGCCGCTACGTCCGCGACCGCCTCGTCGGCCGCGCCCTCTCGGACGGCTACCGCTCGATTCTCCCTCACGGCGTCTACCCGGCGGCGCTCTTGTTCCTCGAAGTCCCGCTCGAAGAGGTGGACGTGAACGTCCATCCGGCGAAGACGGAAGTGCGCTTCCGCCGCGCCGCGGCCGTCGCGGACGCCGTGCGCGAGTCAGTGCGCGAGGCGCTGGCGAGCGCGGGCTACGCGCGCCCAGTCGAAGCCGTTTACGAATCGGTCGCACCAATGCGCGAAGCAGCGCGCGCCGCTTCCGAACAGGAAAGCTACGAAGAGGGCGAAGACCTCTCGCCGTACAGGACGGCCCCGGTCGCCGAAAGCAGTATCTCGGACATCACGCTCGAAATTGTGCCACCGGCGCGGCAGGGAAGCATAGAGTTCGGCTTTGCCCCGCCGGGGGATGAAGCGCCGCAGCGCGTCGAACGGGAGCAAGCATCGCCGGCGATGAGGGAGACGGCCGGAGGGTTGGACGCAATCCTGCCGCACGCGCCTTCCGCGCCGCGCGAGGCGGCGGCGGGTAACGTAGAGACTGGCACAGTCGTGCCGTTCAACCACGCGGCCGCCGAGGAGAGCCCGGCCGTCGTCAGCGAAGAAAGACGGCCCCTCCCGCCCGAGGAACGTTCGGCGAGTCAACTCCCGCCGCTCGTCTCCGCGGCCGGACTCGTGCGCGAAGTGCCGCTCTCAGAGGTCTCGACCAACATCCGCCCGCTGGGCCAACTTGAAGAGAGTTTCATCATCGCGACGGACGACGAAGGATTGCTCCTGATTGACCAGCACGTCGCGCACGAGCGCATCCTCTTCGACAAGTACAGCCATCTTGAAGCAACGCGCCCCGCCGAGTCGCAGAATCTCTTACTGCCCGAGACCTTCGACCTCACGCCCGCGCAGGCCGCCGCCTTCGACACGGTCGCGGAAGAGCTTGAGACTTATGGCTTCGGGCTGATGCGCCTGTCGGGACGGACGGTCGCCGTCCGCGCCGTGCCGGCCGATTTGCCGGCGGGCGAGGCGCGCAACATGCTCGCGGAAGTTCTGGAGACAGTTGACGCGGAGAAGCGCGGTGCGGCCCGCGCCACCTTGCGCGACGAGATAGCAGCCTCGCTCGCCTGCCGCGCCGCCATCAAGATCAACACGCCGCTCGCGGCCGAGAAGATGCGCTGGCTGATTGACCGCCTTCTTCTAACGTCCTCGCCGACCACCTGCCCTCACGGCCGCCCGGTCATCCTGCGGCTCGCGACGCGCGACATCGAAAAAGGTTTTCACAGAAGCTGACGACCCTGAAAGGGTCGCACAAGATAGCCGGGGGCGTTGCGAGCGTAAGCGAGCACCGCCCCCGGAGGATTAGGGAAAACGTGCCGACCCTGAAGGGGTCGCACATTCAACATTGAGGTGCGACCCCTTCAGGGTCGAATATCGTTGCGCATTATTCCGGGGGCGGCGCTTCGCTTACGCTCGCAACGCCCCCGGCTATCTTGTTCATCCCCTACGGGGATGGGATTCTGATTCACAATTCTGGTATCACTTTCTTTGGTTCGGTGTAGACTTGCTGTGAGTATCAACTACTGAGGTGTGCTCTCAGAGGGAGGTGACCCTTGCCCGCACAAAATCTACAGCAGCTTTTAGAGCGCATACACCTCAGGCTCGACGAGAGTATGGTCGGCATCGGCGCGGAGGTCGCGGACCTGGCCGCGGTGGACCTGGCCGAGCTAATCAACCAACTCAACCTGGCCGAGGCTGCGACCGTCATCTCCATGCTGCCCGTCCCGCGCACCGTGGAGATATTCGATCAGCCGACCATGCGCCGCCGCAGCGCGATCCTCGAACAGTTGGAGCCAGAGCGCTCGGCGCAGGTGCTCGCGGGCCTCTCCGCGGACGAGCGGACGGACATCGTCCAGCGTATGAACCAGCACGAGCGCCACCGCGTCGTCCCCAAGCTGAGCGCGGAGCTGCGCACGGAGCTTGAACACCTGTTGCAGTACCCGGACCACACGGCCGGCGGCATCATGACGACGGAGTTCGTCCGCCTCGATCCAACGCTGACGGTGGGCGGCGCGCTCAAGTACATACGCTCGGTCGCGCGCGAGAAGGAGTCCATTTACGCCTGCTACGTGATGGAGCCCGAGACGAATCAACTGCTCGGCTCAGTCTCGCTGCGCGATCTGGTGATGTCGGAGTTCGACCGTCCCTTGAAGGACGTGATGCGACGCAGGCCCGTGACGGCGAACGTCGGCGACGACCAGGAGGCAGTGGCCCACAAAATCGCGAGGTACAATTTGCTCGCCGTGCCTGTGTTGGAGAAGGACGGGCAGGTCGTGGGCTTCGTGACCGTGGACGACGTGATTGACGTGCTGGTCGAGGAACAGACGGAAGACCTCTTGCGCATGGCCGCGGTCGAGCCGGGCGCGCTCGACCGGCCTTACTTCGACAACCCCATCACGCGCGTCGTGCGCAACCGCATAGGCTGGCTGCTGCTGCTCTTCGTCGCAGGGACACTGACGAGCGCCGTGCTGCACAACTTCGAGGGCGAGCTGGCGAAGGTCGTCGCGCTCTCCTTCTTCATCCCGCTCCTGATTGGCACGGGCGGCAACGCAGGGGCGCAGACGGTGATGACGGTCATACGCAGCCTGGCGCTCGGCGAGATCGGCATCAAGAACGCGTGGCGCGTCGTGCGGCGCGAGGCGACGACCGGCATCATCGTCGGCCTGCTCGTCGGCGTCGTAGCCTTCGGCCAGGCGCTCCTGTGGCAGGCCCCGTTCGAGTTGGCCGTGACGGTCTCGGTCACGATGTTCACCATCTGCGTCTGGGCCACGACCGTCGCCTCGCTCGTCCCCATCGTCGCACACTACTTCGGCGTTGACCCGGCCGTGCTCTCGGCCCCGCTCATCACGACGCTCGTTGACGCGACCGGCCTCATCATCTACTTCACCATCGCCAAGATTATTCTGAAACTGTGAAGTCACGGCTCACAGTCAGTACCGCCTGCGGTAGCGGGCGGGTGATCAATGTTGAGCACCCGCCCGCTACCGCAGGCGGTACTGACATGATTCTCACAGCGAGTCGAAAGTTCGCATCACTAAGTCCAGGTCGGAGAGGTCAGGCAGCAGTGCGTCGGGTTCGCAGGCGAGTAAGTCCGAGGCCGTGTACATGCGCCCCGTGTTGACGGCGACGGATTTCGCGCCGAAGTGTTTGGCACAGGCAATGTCGTTGGGCGTGTCGCCGATGACGACGAACTGTGACGGCGGAAGGTCCAGGTTGAGGTGGGCGTTGATGCGCGCGGCGGCCAGTTCGGGCAGGTCGCGGCGGTCGTGCGACTCGTCACCGAACGCGCCGGGCAGCGTGAAGTAGTCCGAGAGCCCGACCAGTTTCATCTTCAGGTGCGCGGCGGGCTCAATGTTGCCGGTCACGAGCGCGTTCAGATAACGCTCGTGCCGGGCCGTCGCCTCCAACGCCTCGCGCGCGCCCGGCAGCAAGTGGAAGAACTCGTTGTCGGCGCTCGTGGCGCGCAACATCTCCTGCATGTAACGCGTCTTCAGTTCCTCTATACGCTCGCGTATCTGTTCGTGCGTAAAGCCCTCGTCACGCAGCGCCTCTGCGACGATCTGCAAGTCCGTCATCCCGGAGACAGACATCTCCGGCAATCGCCCCGCCGTCCCGAAGACCCCTTCGAGCACGGGCACCGTGTAATCCTTGAACGCGCCCTGCCGCGCTGAACGAAGCAGCGTCCCATCAATGTCCCAGAGGAGGATGCGAAGGGATGAGGGATGAGGGATGAGGGATGAAGAAGCGGCATCAGTTTTTATTTCATCCCTCATCCCTCATCCCTCGTCCCTTTTATTCTACGACCGCGAGCACGTCGCCGGCGTTGACGGTCGCGCCCTCGCGGACGTTGACGCTCGTGACTTTGCCGGCCTTCGGCGACTTCATCTCGTTCTGCATCTTCATCGCCTCGACGACGACGATGCCCGCGCCGGCCTCCACTTCTGTGCCAGCCTCGACCAACACGCGCACGACTTTGCCGGGCATGGGGGCGACTATCTCGGACGTGCCGGGGGCGTGGCCGCCGGCCGTTTGCGCGCTGCGCAGGCGTTTCGGGTCGGCGAGTGTGACCGTGTAGGCGTGGCGTCCGATTGTGACCTCCGCCGCCGCCTCGCGTTTCGTGTCCGTGTGCTCCACGCGACACTCGTAAACGCGCGCGCCCGCCATCAGAAGGTAGACGCCCGGCCGCGGCGTGCGCGCCTCCAACTCGTAAACGCGCCCGTCAATTTCCGCCGTGACGCGCGAGCCCTCCTGCTTTATTTCAAGCTCGTGTCTCTCGCCTGCGATTTCTGCCGTCAATCTCATCGGGTTCAACTAGAAAATTTGAGGTCTCAAATTTCAAATCGAAGGAACTCCTTCGATTTACTCAACCCTTTGCGCCTTACGTCTTAACTTTGCGCCTTAGCGAGAACGGCTGTTTCACGCAAAGGCGCAAAGTGAAAACTTAAGGCGCAAAGGGGTTGAGTGTCATGCTCTCCTGTGTAGTGCCGCGCGGCCCGCGAGACGCCATTGGCTCTGCTCTTGTTCGCGCGGCTGGTGATTGGTCGAGTGCTGTTTCTGTGCCAGCGTGTAATCGAGCGCGGCGGCGATGAGGGCCATGTCGCGGCGCTCGGGCGCGTCGTCTTCGCCCTCCTCAGTCTCAAGAGACTTCGCGGCCGCCGCGCGGCGCTCGAAGAAGCGTGCGATGAAGCCCGTGTCGAGGCGGCCGGCGATGAATTCGGGGTCACGCACGATCTCGCGGAAGAAGGGGAGCGTGGTCTTGATGCCGCCGACCGCGTATTCGTCGAGCGCGCGGCGCAGGCGGTCAATCGCCTCCGCGCGCGTCCGGCCCCAGGCAGCGAGCTTCGAGATCATGGGGTCGTAGTAAATAGATACTTCCGCGCCCTCCTCGACGCCGCCGTCGTCGCGCACTCCCGGCCCCGCTGGCACGCGCAAGTGCGTGATGCGGCCGGGCGACGGGAGAAAATTGTTCTCGGGGTTCTCCGCGTAGACGCGGCACTCTATGGCATGCCCGCGCCACGCGACATCCTCCTGCGTGAACGAAAGGGGCTCGCCCGCGGCCACAGTGATCTGCTCGCGCACGAGGTCCAGCCCCGTGACCAACTCGGTGACCGGGTGCTCCACTTGAAGGCGCGTGTTCATCTCAAGAAAGTAGAAGTCGCGCGTGGCGTCGGCGACGAGGAATTCGACTGTGCCAGCGCCGCTGTAGTTGACGGCGCGCGCCGCGCTGACGGCGGCCTGGCCCATCGCCGCGCGCAGGCCGGGGTCGTTAATCGGCGAAGGGCACTCTTCTATGACTTTCTGGTGGCGTCGCTGTATGGAGCACTCGCGCTCGCCCAGGTGCACGCAGTTGCCGTGGTTGTCGGCGAAGATTTGGATTTCGATGTGGCGCGGGCGCTCGATGGCTTTTTCGAGATAGACCTCAGGATTGCCGAAGGCGGCGGCCGCCTCCGCCCGCGCCGTCTCGAAGGCCGAGCGCAACTCTTCTTCAGAATTGACGAGCCGCATGCCCTTGCCGCCGCCGCCCGCGGACGCCTTGAGCATGACCGGGTAACCGAAGCTCGCGGCCACCTCGCGCGCCTCGTCCAGTGAAGAAAGAGGCTCGGTCGTGCCAGGCACAACTGGCACACCGGCGGCGACCGCCGCGCGGCGCGCGCTCGTCTTCGCGCCCATCACGCGCATGGCCTCGGCGCT
The DNA here is from genome assembly GCA_963711585.1 of uncultured Acidobacteriota bacterium. GTDB lineage: Bacteria > Acidobacteriota > Blastocatellia > Pyrinomonadales > Pyrinomonadaceae > QHXM01. Next base: position 636,582 of record CAVQEU010000011.1, read on the forward strand.
CGGCCCTATGAAGACGAGGCCCGCGTCCGCGACCGCCTGCGCGAAGGACGCGTTCTCGGCTAAGAATCCGTAGCCAGGATGAATCGCCTCGGCGCGACTGCGACGTGCCGCCTCGACGACGCGCTCTATCCGCAGGTAGCTCTCGACCGACGGCGCTGGCCCAATCCCGTAAGCCTCGTCGGCGAGCCGAACGTGCAGCGCTTCGGCGTCCGCGTCCGAGAAGACCGCGACCGGCGAGACGCCCACGTCGCGACACGCGCGAATAACCCGCACGGCAATCTCACCGCGGTTAGCAATCAGGATTTTATTAAACATAACGACAGGAGTCAGAAGTCAGAATACAGGAGTCAGGAGAAAAGAAAAACCGTGGAAGCGGTTCTCAGTCTTTCCTCCTGACTCCTGTATTCTGACTTCTGTATTCTGCTTTTAAACCACTACCGAGTTGCCCGGTCGTTGCGGGTCGTAGCGGATGGTGACGCGTGCGCCGGGGGCGTATTCGACTTCGCGGCCGCGCTGGTCGTCGCTCAGGAGTTGAGACGATTCGTACTCGACGCCGCTCACTTCGTAATGAAAGTAGATTTGACGGATCGCGCCGGAGTCGTCCGAGCCCACGTCGAAGACGACGCCTTCGGTGATGCGTCCGCCCTGTAGAAGGCGCGCGCGCCGCTCCGCTTCCGGGTCGGATTTCTTCCTACGGAACAAGTTCGAGAAGGGCATGGCCGGGCGTTTCTTCTCTGAAGACTTTTAGGGGGCGCTGGGCCTGACCTGCTGCTTGTCCGGCTCGATTGGCTTGGTGATGAGGCCGTCGCGCATGGCCCAATCGTCTTCGGTCCCCAGCTTGTTGTCCGGGCCGGGCAGGCGCAGCTCGTAGCGCGTGAACGAGAGCCCGCCCTCGGGCGCGTCGTCCGTCGAGCGCAAGCTCACGTTGCGCAGGGCCGAGCCGCGCAAGCTGCGGGATTTCTTCTTGGGGAGCGCGGCCAATTCCGCGCCGGGGCTGTAAGCGTTCGATTCAATGCCGACGAGCGCCGTCGCGATTGAGTTGTCCGCGTCCGGCAGCTTGCGCAATTCTTTCAGCTCCGCTGGCAGAGTCCCGTAACGCGCGCGGTAGTCAAGGAGCGCACGTTGAATCGTGTAGCCCTGCGCGTAGATGGAAGCCTCCTGGCGTAGCTCTCTCTGGCGCAGGCGCTCGGGGACGGTGATGCCTATGAGCGTGGCGATCAGGACGGCGACCGTGAGGGCGGACCAGAGGCCGCCGCGCGCGACCCGAGCCCAGAGGAAGCGGTGCGGGTTGCGGCGTATGCTGCGGCAGATGAGCGACGCCTGTCCAGAGCGCGAAGATGGTCGCAGGGATAGCCACCCACTTCAAGCGCCAGGCAGCCGTCTCGGCCGCGCCCATGATTGACCAGAAGCCGAAAGAAGCCGAGCCGCGCTCGAAGAGCGCGCTCAGGGTGCTGACGAGAAACGTGGCGAGCATGACGCCGCCCGTCACACCTACGAAGAGGGAGCGGCCGTAAGAGGGCAATTCGCGGACGGGGCGTGAGAGGGCGGGGCCGACGGCGCGCGCGCCGCAGGAGGCGCAGCCGTCGCGTTGTAAGTCGCCTTCAAACTTGAAACCGCAGCAGGGGCAAACTGTCAAGGATGTGTACCTCGTAACTTAAAAAACGTTGGGGAAAAGACCAGTCTCCGTAGCGGCCCACGTTCTCGTTATTGTGTCGCGCCCGCGTTGCGCGCGAAGTCCGGCTCGGGCCTTCTCTCCGGCCCGGCATTAGATGCGAGGGCGGCGGAAGCGGCTGCCGCGTCCAGGTGCTCGGCGTCAGCTTTATTAACTTCGCGCCACGTGTGGTACATGCGGTGCGCGAAAGTCCAGTAAGAGCCGACGGCCAGGACCCACAGGACCGCGGGCATACGGTTCAGAAAAGGGTTCTGAGACCCGGGGTGCGTCGTCAGCGCGCCGATAATCAGCAGCACGACCCGTTCGGGCCGGCGCAGGAACCCCACGTCGCACTTCGGGATCAAACTCTCCGCGCGCGCGCTCGTGTAGCTGACCATGACGGAACCCATCAGGGCCGCGCCCGTCAGGAAGACGTTCAGGGTCGAATGGAACTCCGTGTCGCGCGCGTAGAAGACCATCAGGCCGACGAAGACGACCATGTCGGAAAGGCGGTCGAGCGAGGAGTCCAGGAAGCCCCCGAAACGCGTCACGCGCCCCGAAAGGCGCGCCACCTGCCCGTCGAGCATGTCAAAGAGGTTGGCGATGATTAAGATAATCCCCGCCCAGAAGAAGTAGCCGAAGCCGAAGAGCAGCCCGCAGCCGACGTTGATGGCGACGCCGATGACGGTCAGAAGGTTCGGGTTGATGCGCCCGTACGCCAGCCCGCGCACAATCGCGTTAATGATTCGCTGAGCGCCGCGCCCAATGCTCGACCCAAACACTTCTTTCGGTCCTTCTCCTGTTAACAAAGGCGAAAAGGCGCTGCCTATCTCAAGACAAAGCCCATTCAAACAGCGCATCATAGGGATGTGCTAGACGGCTTGTCAAGGATTGTAATTCGTAAATCGTGAATCGTAAATCGTGAATCGTGAAAAGCGGTTTTTCGATTTACGATTTACGATTCACGATTTACGATTCGCCCTTTTCCTCCGCCTCGTCGTGGATCGTCGTCAGCCGCTTGATTTCGAAGTGGCGCGCGCCGGCCGGGGTGCGGACGACCACCTCGTCGCCCTCCTCTTTCCCGAGCAGGCTCTTGCCGACGGGCGACATGGTCGAGATCAGCCCGCCCTGCGGGTCGCTCTCCTCCGGCGTTACCAGGCGATAGGTCAACTCCTCGTCGCGCTTCGGGTCGTAGAGGACGAGCGTCGAGCCGTAGCCGGCCTTGTCGCGCGAAATCTTCGACAAGTCTATCGAGCCGACTTCGCTGATGCGCTGGCGCAACTCGACGATGCGCGCCTTGACCACGTTCTGCCGGTCAAGCGCCGCGCGATACTCGGCGTTCTCGCGCAAGTCGCCGAACTCCAGGGCGCGCTTGATCTCCTTCGGGAGATGTATACGCAATTCCGACTCCAACTCGTCCAGCTCCGCTTGCAGCCGGTCTTTGATGGCTTGTGTCACCAGGTCTTCCTCTCTCGGCGATCTGTTTTAATGGCCCATCGGCCCGAATCCGCGCCTTACGACGCAATTAAATTGCAACCAAATAAAAATATCGTATTCGCGCGATTTAGTAATAACATCTTTGTGGCATCACCACGAAAGTCTGACGACTGAAATCGAATTCTTGCTCCCGCACCCGACGCCACTCTCCCGCGGCTTTCATAGGCGCTGCGCCGCTAGTTCCCATTTGTAGCCCAGAACGTTTGCGCTCTTAGTTTGAGCTTTTGTGTCCCTCACGACACGTTGGATGCCTCACCGACTTCTCGGCCACAGCATCTTTTTGCTCTGGCCCATAACGAAACTGGCCCTTTGGGGAGGGATGTCATGTCAGAGCAGTACCTGAGCAAGAGAAGCTTAATCCTCTTCGTGGACGACGACCCGGAGTTGCGCCGTTTGGGGCGCGTCAGTCTTGAGCGCGCCGGCTACGGCTTTGCCGGCGCGGCCGACGGGCACGAGGGCCTACGCCTGGCCCGCGAACTCTACCCGAATCTCATCCTGCTAGATTATATGATGCCCGGCATCAGCGGGAAAGAAGTATTCGTCACGCTCGCCACGAGCGAGGACGAGCGCCTGCGGCGCACGCCCGTCGTGATGCTGACGGCCAAGCACGACAACCGCGACGAGCAGCGCGAGTTGCTTGAGCTGGGGCTGGCCGCCTACCTCTCGAAGCCTTTCGGCCACCACGAGCTTTTGAACGTCATAGACAACGTGCTCATTATGGCCCAAATCAAGGAGCGCAACCGCGTGCTGGAAACGGAGGCGCGCCAGTCGTTCATAGGGACCGTCCGCGCCATGATCTCGCTCCTCGCGGCCAAGGACAACTACACGGGCGAGCACTCGAACATGACGGCCGACATCGCGGAGATGCTGGCCGTGCGCTTCGAGATGTCGGAGCGCGAGGTGATGGACGTCAAGCTCGGCGGCCTCCTCCATGACATAGGCAAGATCGGCATCCCCGAATGCATCCTCTGCAAGCCGGCCTGCCTGACGCCGGACGAGATGGCCGTCATGCGCCAGCACGTTCACTACGGCGAGCAGGCGCTCTCAGGCGTGCCGCACATGCAGACCGTGCGCTCGATAGTCAAACATCATCACGAGTGGTGGAACGGCGGGGGCTATCCCGACGGCCTGAAGGGCGAGGAGATTTCGCTCCACACGCGCATCGTCACGGTGGCCGACGCCTACGACTCGATGACCTCCGACCGCCCCTACCGCCGCCGCCTCTCGCAGGCGACCGCCATCGAGCGCCTGCGCGCCGCCGCCGGCATACAGTTCGACCCCAGGGTCGTCGAAAAACTTGTCGAGTGCCTACAGGTCTACGACGCCGAGCAATCGCGCGCACTCGACCTACAGTTTCTGGACCGCCTGCACCACGCGGCTTAGAAATGCAAAATTAAAAATGCAAAATGGAAGATGAGAAGCAAGCTCTTTATCTTCCATTTTGCATTTTTAATTCCCGAAAGATATTCCAATGTCGCGGGCGGTGCGGACGAGTTGGCCGCCGGGCGGGACGGTCTTGAGTGCCGAGACCGCTTCGAGGAGCGGGACGTTGATGACCTCGCTCGCGCGGAGCGCGACCATCACGCCGTGCTCGCCGTTTGCTAACGCGCGCACCGCGCACGCCCCGAAGTTGGTCGCAATCATCCGGTCGAAGGCGTTGGGCGTGCCGCCGCGTTGCAGGTGGCCGAGGACGACGCAGCGCGTCTCTTTGCCGGTCAGCCGCTCAAGCTCTTCGCGCAGGTAGTTGCCGATGCCGCCCAGGCGAGGCGAGCGCTGGGCGTCGCCCTGATGCTGATAGATGACGGCGCCCCCGGCCTCCTGCGCGCCCTCCGCGACGACGACGATTGAGAACTGCGAGCCGCTCGCCTCGCGCTCCTGAATTTTTTGGGCCACTGCATCCACGTTGAAGGGAATTTCGGGGATGAGAATCACGTCCGCCCCGCCCGCGATTCCAGACTGAAGGGCTATCCAGCCTGCGTGGCGGCCCATCACTTCGAGAATCATCACGCGGTCGTGCGACTCTGCGGTCGTGTGCAGCCGGTCGAGCGCTTCGGTCGCGATGTCGAGCGCGGTGAGGAAGCCGAAGGTCAGTTCCGTTGCGGCCAGGTCGTTGTCAATGGTCTTGGGCACGCCGACGACCGGAAAACCCAGCCGGTCGAACTCCGCCGCGATGGCGAGCGTGCCTTCGCCGCCGAGGACGACGAGCGCTTCTACGCCGAGGCGTTCGAGGTTGGCGATGGCCTCGCGGTAAGTGTCTTCGGGCTTGGTGACGCTCCCGTCCTTCTCGCGCACGACGAAACAGCCGCGGTTGCGCGTCCCCAGGATGGTGCCGCCGCGAGGCAGCAGCCCACGCACGTCTGCACTCGTCAACTCGCGCGCGCGCGTCTCGCCGAGACACCCCTCGAAGCTGTCCTCTATGCCGATGACGCGCATCCCGTAACAGCCTGTGGCGGTCTTCACCGCCGCGCGAATCACCGCGTTCAATCCGGGCGCGTCGCCCCCGCCCGTCACAATGCCGATGGTTTTGTACATAGTCATTCAAGTGATAAGTGATGAGTAAAGACTCGTAAATCGTAAATCGTGAATCGTGAATCGTAAAAGTAAAGAATCGTTCTTCGATTTACATTACGATTTACGATTCACGGCTTTTTCTTATCACTTATCACTCATCACTTATCACTTTTTACTTTCGGTGGTTCGTACTGCTCGCCGTATTCAGGGTATTCGCGCGTCACGTAGCCGCCGGGGCGCGTGTTCTCCGTCAAAAGAAGGAGAGCGTCGCGCATCACCTGGCGTTGGAGTTCGCGCATGTTGGGCCGGCCCAGGCTGTTGCCGATCTTGAAGCCTTTCGGGTAGAGCGCGCGCGGCGGGCGCATCTGCGCCGAGACTTCGGGGCTGACCGTGATGAGAATTGTGGGGATGCCGCGCATCTCTATTTCGCGTTGGACCGCAACGACCGTGCGGTGGCAGACGTTCGGTCAGCCGCCCGTCAGGACGACCGCGTCGGCCCGCGACCCCTTGTCAATCTCGTTGGCGATCTGCGGGGCCGTCCCCTCGTACATCGCCTTCAACTGCATCGTGTAGCCCATGTAGCCGACGTGCTTCTTCGCCACCCCGCCGATGAAGCCCTCGTCCGCGAGGTCGCGCAGCACGTCGAGCGGGAACACGACGTTGATGTCCGCGTCCGCGTCCGCGGTGGTCGTAGTGATGGTGCGTGACCATCAAGTCCTGCGAACCCGCGTCGGGCGGGATGACGCGGTAGGTCAGATCGCCCAACTCGTCCGCGATGTTGAAAGCTTCCTGGTCTTTGAGGTGAACGCCCCCGGCCGAGACGATACTGATAGTGCTTTTGTCGAGCGTCGCGGTCGAACGGCGTGAACGGCACGCATTTGCGCGAGAGTGCCATGATTGAAACCCCCTTATCCGATGTGATGTTTGCCCGCTCACTGCGGCTGCGCGTCTTCGAGCGCCGTCACACGCCTGTTAAGTGACTTAACCTTTGTTCGCATGTCATAGAGGTCTGAAAGCACAAGGTCGAACTTGCCGCTCAGCCTGTCGAACTTGTCGCTCAGCTCATCAAACTTCTGATTCAGGCTTTCGATTTGCACCTGGACGGCCTCCCACATCGGGCGCGTCTCCATCAACCGCCTGTCAACCTTCTCTTCAAGCGAGGCCAGGCGGCCGTCGAACGAGTCCATCCGCGCGTCAAGCGCGTCGAATCGCGCCATGATGCGCTCCTCGAAAGAGCGTGCGTCGGGCATGTCTTTTGTCGTGTCTTCGTCCATCTTCGTTCCTCCGCTCAGTCATTGTAGCATTACGGGCTGAACCCTTCAGAGGCTTCCTGAGAAGCGTGAGGGGTTCAGCCCGCTCTGTCTAATGGGTCGCTCGGACAGCGCGCCCGTCTAATCAAGGTTGCGAAGGACATCGAAGAGGTCTTCGTTGTCCGGCTGGTCGCCGATGTCGTGGATGTCTACGTAGGCGAGCTTGCCCTCCTTGTCCACGATGAAAAGCGCGCGCTCGGAGATGCCGTCAGCCTCGCGATACGCGCCATATGCTCGGGCCACTTCGCCCTTCGGGTGAAAGTCGCTCAGCAGGTCGTAAGAAAGATTGCCGAGGCTTTTGGCCCAGGCGACGTTACACGGGACGCTGTCAACGGAAATGCCCAGGACCTGGGCATCGTAGCCTTCGAAGCGTTCGAGGTCTGCTTCGTAGGCCGGCATCTGTGCCGTTCAGACGGGCGTCCACGCCAGCGGGTAGAACGCCATCACGACGTTCTTCTGTCCCCGGAAATCCGAGAGCCGTACCTTCTTGTCTTTATCAAGGTGACTCTTCAACTCGAAGTCCGGGGCCATGTCTCCAACTTCAGGCATGGCTAGGTAGTCCTCCTCCGTTCGGATAGATTCAAAGAGCTTCGTTTGTTTCGGAAAACTGAAGCCAAGGTTACACCCTGGCCGGGGCCGATTCAAGAGTGGGCGACTTCCCGTCAGGCGCGCGGGTCCAGCAAAAGCTCGGCCACCTCCATCGGGCTGTGGCACAAAAAATCCGCCCCGGCTTCCAGTAACTCTTCCGCGGAGCCGTAGCCATAGGTCACGCCCGCGGCCAGGCACGCGTTCGCTCGCGCGCCCGCGATGTCGTACTTCCTATCGCCGACCATCAGTGTCTCGCCGGGCCGCAGGCGTTCGCTTGCCAGGATGTGCCGTATCAGGTCGGCCTTTTCTCCGAGCGTCCCGTCGGGCTCGCTCCCGTAGACGCCGTCGAAGTAGCCGGACAAGGAGAAGTGTTCGAGGATGCTGAGGGTGAAGGCGCGCATCTTCGAGGTGGCGAGGAAGAGACGCTTTGATGACGCGCGAATTTGTGCCAACATTTCTGGCACACCTTCGTAGACCACGTTCTCGAACATCCCCGTCTCGGCAAACCTCTCGCGGTACAGTTCGACGGCCCTCTCGATCGTGGGCTTGTCCGTGGTCTGCAAAATCAGCGAGAAGGTGTTCCTGAGCGGCGGGCCGATGTGCAGCAGCAGGTCGGTACGCGACGGCGGCGTGACGCTCAGACGCTCAAGCGCGTACTGAATGCAGCGTGTGATTCCTTCGACGGGGTCGGAGAGCGTTCCGTCCAGGTCGAAGAGCACGTTTTTGACGGAGTGTAGTTTTGAACTCGGCAATCCGGTTAGCCCTTTCCACGCGTTTTCTGATTTAATAGCCGGCATACGATGAACGAGAGCGTCATTATCACACAGCGCGGGTCGGAGCGCGCGCGCGCAGGTCACCTCTGGATTTACCGCAGCGACGTGCGCGACGCGCGCGACGCGCCCGGCGGCTCGGTCGTCGGCGTGCGCGACGAGCGCGGGCGGTTCGTCGGGATGGCGCTCTACTCCTCGCGCTCGGAAATCTCGCTCCGCCTGCTGACGCTCGCGGAAGAAGAGATTGACCGCGAGTGGTGGCGCGCCCGCTTGCGCGCGGCCGCGCGCCGCAGGGAGGGCATCGCGCCCGCGGCGAACGCTTACCGGCTGGTCTATTCGGAAGGCGACCTGCTGCCGTCGCTCATCGTGGACGTTTACGGCGACGTGCTCGTCCTGCAAACGCTCTCGCAGGGGACCGAAGCGCTCAAGGAGATGCTCGTCGGGCTGCTGGTCGAAGAGTTTAAGCCGCGCGCCGTCGTCGAGCGCAACGACGTGCGCGTGCGCGCCCTCGAAGGGTTGGAGCTGCGCGCGGGCGTCGTTTACGGCGACGCGCCCGAGGAGCTTGAAATCGAACAGCACGGCGTTCGCTTTCTCATTCACCCGCTCGGCGGGCAGAAGACGGGCTCGTTCCTAGATCAGCGCGAGAACCGTCTCGCGGCCCGCCGCCTCGCGCGGGGACGCGCGCTCGATTGCTTCACTTTTAACGGGGCGTTCGCGCTGCACCTGGCACAGACTTGCGAGAGCGTGGTCGCATTAGACATCTCGGGCGAGGCGGTTCAGGCTGCGCGGCGCAACGCGGAATTAAACGGCGCGGGCAACGTGGAGTTTCGCGAGGCGAACGTCTTCGATGCGTTGCGCGAGATGGAGGCGGCTGGTGAACGCTTCGACGCCATCGTGCTCGACCCGCCCGCGTTCGCCAAAAATCGCGCGAGCGTGAAAGCCGCGGCGCGCGGCTACAAGGAGATCAATCTGCGCGCGCTCAAGCTGCTCAACCCGGACGGCCTGCTCGTTACCTGCACCTGCTCTTACCACATGCCCGAACAACTGTTCCTCGAAATCGTGGCCGACGCAGGCCGTGACGCGCGCCGCCGCGTGCAGTTGATCGAGAAGAGAATACAGTCGAGCGACCACCCCGTCCTCTTCGGCGTGCCTGAGACTTACTACCTGAAGTGCGTCATTGCGCGCGTGGTCGAGTAAGTGGCCGCTCGCCTTGCCGCCCGGTGCGCGGATGGCCGTTGATTTTCGTCACTTTTAGGAGTAAAAAAGTGCCGCACGCTTTCCGGGGAAGTCTCACGCCTTTAAATCCCCTGACCTGACCGCAAGGAGATTCGTCAATGCCGGAAGAGAAAAAAAAGGTTTGCTTCGTCGTTATGGGCTACGGCAAGAAGACCGACTACCAATCGGGGCGCGTCCTTGACCTTGACGCTTCTTACCGCAACATGATCAAGCCCGCCGTCCAGAAGGCCGGCCTCCAATGCATCCGTGCTGACGAGATCGTGCACAGCGGGACGATTGATACGCCGATGTACAAGCAACTGCTGGAGGCCGACGTCGTCATCGCGGACCTCTCGACGGCAAATCCCAACGCCTTCTACGAACTCGGCGTGCGTCACGCGCTCCGGCCCTTCACGACCATCATCGTCGCCGAGGAGAAGCTGGGCTATCCCTTCGACGTGAATCACACGGTCATCCGCCGCTATAAACATCTGGGTGATGACATAGGCGTCGGCGACGCGCAACGCTTCACTGCGGAGATAGTGAAGGCCATTAAGGAGATTATGAAGAAGGCAGAGAATGATAGCCCCGTCTACACCTACCTCAAGGGTCTTAAGCCGCCGATGATGACTGTGGCTGAAGAGCTAGCCGTCGAGAAGGCAAAGGCCGCGGTCAAAAAAGCGGTCAAAAAATCTGCTGTGGGTAAGCGCGGCAGCTCTGCCCGCGCTTCCAAGTCGCGGTCCACCAAAAAACGCGCTCCCCGTGCCGGTGCGGCCGCAGTCGCCCCGGCTAATGAGACCTTGAGTGTCCTGATGGGGCGGGCGGACGATGCACAGGCGAGCGGTGATTTCGCCGGGGCGAGGCAACTGCTGCTGGTGGCGCGCGAGATGATGAGGCCGAAGGACGACCGCGAGGAAGACCCTTACCTCGTCCAGCGCCTCGCGCTCGTCACCTACAAGAGTAAACAGCCGACGCCGAAAAAGGCTTTGGAGAAGGCGCGAGATTTGCTCCGCACCCTCAACCCGGATTCTTCCAACGACACGGAAACTCTAGGGCTCTGGGGCGCGGTGCACAAGCGTTTGTGGGAGGAGACCGGAGACAGGAAGTACCTGGACGAGGCCGTGCGCGGCTACGAGCGCGGCTTCTACCTGCGCAACGACTATTACAACGGCATCAACTTCGCTTACTTGCTCAACGTCAGATCGGCCGTGCGCGACGACAAGGGCGAAGCCATCGCCGACTTCGTGCAGGCGCAACGTATCCGCAGGGAGGTCATAAAAATTTGCCAGGAGTATCTGAAGTCTGAGTTGCCGCCCTCGCGTAGAGACGGGAGGGATACTAAATACTGGGTGCTGGCGACGCTGGCGGAGGCCAGCTTCGGAATAGGCGACGAGAAGGAATACAAAAAATGGCTCAAGAAAGCATACTCGGCAGCGCCCCACGGCTGGATGAAGACCTCCACGGACGAGCAGCTAAAAAAGCTAAAAAAATTACTCGACAAATCCCCGCTCAAAGCCGCGTGAGTTTTCGGCTAAGCGGCTGCGGCCCCGGCCTTCACCTGGAAGATGAAAGGTAAGCTTTGCGGGCGCTGCCGGCTCCGCATTCTTTCGCGGCCTGCTTTTTGATGAAGATGTCGCGGCAACTGCTGGCGAAGGCGTAGCCCTCTGTGGGCTCGGCTCTCGACGGGAAGTTGAGTACCAGGTCGTCCATCTGCACCACGAGCCAGTGTTTCGACAAATCGGTCGTGAGCCTTTTGGGGATGAAGAACTCTACGCCGTCGAACCTGTACTCGTCGCCCGGGAGCATGACTCTCGCGACCGGGTGCTTCAGGCTCCTGAGGTCCATCTTCCACCTGCCATTCTCGTTGTTGGTCGCCAGCGCGATGCTGATGGCACGAAACTCCCTCGCGCCCTTATACGGGCAATGCGTGCCGATGCGGACGAGCGCTTTCGTCAGCCTGACGCTGATTCCCTCCGGGTAGACAGTGTATTCGCCCTCGAAGTCCCCCTGCATGGCGAAGGGGGTGTCGAGCGAGGAGATGTGAAAGGGGACGGGTTCATATTCGGCGACCGTTTGGGCGTGGGCCGCCGTTTGGCACAACAGGAAGAGCGAGCAGACCGGAAGGAGTGCGAAGAAGAGTCGTCGTCGCTTCATAAAGATTTCTCCTTGAGCCGCGGGAAAGGCCGCGCGTTGATGTTAGCACGCGGGCGCGCACGTCTTTGTTCCAATTTTTGTGCCAACCTTCAGCCGCGAGCCGGGAGGTTGCGGACGAGTTCGGCGAGCCGCTTGGCTTCCGGCAGGGCTTCGAGCGCACGGAGGACCTGCGGGTCGCTGTCGAGCAGCACCCGCGCGCCAGCGTCGCTGGCGTAGGCGGCCGTGACCACCTCGTCGCGGATGCGGAGTTTGACGAAATCCAATTCCTCGTCAATCTGCGCGGGCGAAATCCCGAACGTCCCGTCGCGCTGGACGTACTCGCGGAAGGCTTCGACCACCGCAGGCGTGATGGGGTAATCGCCCTGCCTCAGGTTGTGATCGTAATCGGTCTTCTCCACGCGGTAGCCTTCGAGGCCGGGAAACTTGCCTGCGGCCAGTTCGCGCGTGAAAAAGAAGGCGGCCTCTGCGATGCGCCCGCGCAGCGCCGTAATCTGGAACGGCTTAACCTCCACGTCGGGCGTGATCCCGCCGCCACCGTAAAAGACGCGGCCCGCCGCGGTCTGGACCGCGGGACCCGTCGGGGGCGGAGGCGTAGGCGCGGGCGTCGGCTGTGTCGAGACGGACTCGGGCGGCTGCGTCGCGGGGTTCGTAGAAGTCGAAGGCTTCGCGGGCGTCTCCTCGTCGTCCTCGTCGTGGCGCACGTAGTAGTCGTAGAGCGAGCCGCTGGAATAGTCGCGCTGAAGCGAGCGGCCGTAAGGCGTGTAGTACTTGGCTGTCGTCAGCGTCAGCCCCGTGCCGAAGGGGAGTTGGAAGACGCGCTGGACGAGCCCCTTGCCGAAGCTGGTCTGGCCGATTATCAGCCCGCGCCCGTGGTCCTGAATCGCGCCGGCGACGATCTCCGAGGCTGACGCCGTGTTGCGGTTGATGAGCACGACGAGCGGGAAGTCTTCGGGGTCAGTGCCCGTCGAGCGGTAGATGTAGGGCTCTTTGTATTCGGTGCGGCCGCGCACGGAGACGACCGGCCGGCCGCGCGGCAGAAACTCGCTCGACACTTCTATGGCCTGGTCTAAGAGCCCGCCCGGATTCCCGCGCAGGTCAAGCACGACCTGGCGCATCCCCTGCGACTTGAGGCGCGTGAACGCCTCGCGCAGCTCGTCGCCTGTCGTGTGCTGGAAGCCGCCCGTTAAGCCTATGTAGGCCGTGCCGGGGCGAATCATGTAGGCGTTGCGAATCGAGGGCAGCGGGACGGACTCGCGGACGATGGTGTAAGTGATCGGCGTCTCGGACCCTGCGCGCTCGACCTTGACGCGGACGGGCTCGCCCCGCTCGCCGCGCACGTTCTTGGAGACCTGCTCGCTCGTCCAGTCGCGCGCGTCCTTGCCGTCAACCTCTACGATGCGGTCGCCGAAGCGCAAGCCCGCGCGCGCGGCCGGAGTCCCCTCGACGGCCGACTGGACGTAGACGCCGTCGCGGTGACGCAGGATGGTGACGCCGATGCCTATCAGGCGCGAGTCCTGGTCCTCCTTGAGCTTGGTGAACTCTGGGCGCGGGAAGTACATCGAGTGCGGGTCGAGCGTGGAGAGCATGCCCTGTATGGCGGCCTGCGTGGCCTTCTCGTAGTCAACGTCCGCCGCGTACTCAGTGCCGATGACGCGGACGGCCTCCTGGTAGTCGTCCACCACGTCGCGGCCGGCGATTGGCTTATTCGTCCCGCGCGGGCTCGCGGCCCGGCGGCCCACGAGGTCGGCCATGCCCCCGGCAATCGTCGCCGAGATAATAATCGCGAGAGCGACTATGCCAAATTTTCTCGTCATGCTATGCTCCGAAAAACTCTTACGCGACGCGCCAGCGCCGCAGCGGCCCGCGTCAAATATAGCACAGCCGCCCGCGGCAGGCTGAAGCGCTATGAATGAGTTTTCAGTTTTCGGTTTTCAGTTTTCAGCAACTGCTGGCGACTGAAACTGAAAACTGAAAACCGAAAACTGAAAACTTAAATGTCTTTTCAGCTCTCCATCGTCATCCCCGCGTACAACGAGGCGGCACGTCTCGGCGAGACGCTGCGCACGGTCTTCGCGTTTCTGAACGAGCACGCGCCGCAGAGCGAAGTGATAGTGGTGGACGACGGCTCGGAGGACGGGACGGCGGACGTGGCCGAGAAGAGTTTCGCGGGCGCGGGCCGTGTGAGCGCGAGCGCCATACGCGTCAGGCCCAACCGCGGCAAGGGCCACGCCGTGCGCGCCGGGCTGCTCGCGGCGCGCTCGCCGGTCGCGCTCTTCTCCGACGCCGACCTCTCGACGCCGATCACGGAAACGCCCAAGCTCGTCAACCCGATTTTGCGCGGCGAGTACGACCTGACCTTCGGCTCACGCGCGCTCGACCGTACCCTGATCGGCGTCCACCAGCCGTGGCGGCGCGAGCAGGGCGGGCGCGTCTTTAATTTAATCGTGCGGCTCTCGACGGGGCTGCCCTTCTGGGACACGCAGTGCGGCTTCAAGGCTTTTCGGATGGACGTTTGCCGCCCGCTCGTGGAGGCCGCGACCGTTGACCGCTTCGGCTTCGACGTGGAGTTGATTTACCTGGCCTACCTCGCGGAACTCTCTTTGCGCGAGATACCTGTGCGCTGGGACCACAACGAGGGGAGCAAGGTCAACGTGCTGCGCGACAGCGGGCGCATGTTCAACGAGGTCCGCGTCATACGCCGCCAGGCCAAGAGCGGCATCTACGACGCGGCCATCGCCGCCGCGCGCGTCGGCTCCAAGGACAGGGAGCGCACGCTGCACACGTCCGGCGCACCCTCCTTTGAAGACAAACCGCCCTCCGAACTGCCAGGGCTTTCAAAGCGGACGCGCGCAGACGAGATAGCGTTTGACTAGCTCTTCATCCAGCTTCTGAAAACTGAAAACTGAAAACTGAAAACTGATTACTGATTACTTCTTTCATGTCTGCTCGACTCAACGTCAACATTGATCACGTCGCCACCGTCAGGCAGGCGCGGCGCGCGCCGGAGCCGAGCGTGGTCGCGGCGGCGATGATGTGTGAGCAGGCTGGGGCCGACGGCATCACGATTCACCTCAGAGGCGACCGCCGCCACATACAGGACGACGACCTGCGCGCGCTCCGCCAGACGGTCGTGACCTACCTCAACGTCGAGATGGCCGCGACCGAAGAGATGATAAAAATCGCGCACGACGCGCGGCCGGACGCCGTCACGCTCGTCGCCGAAAACCCCGAGGAGATTACGACCGAGGGCGGCCTCGACGTGCGCGCCAACCTCTCAATCGTGCGCGCCGCCGTACACCGCCTGCGCCAGGCGAACATCATCACGAGCCTCTTCATAGACCCGGAGCCTTTGCAGATAGAGGCCGCACGCGAGGTCGGCGCGCAGCAGGTCGAACTCTGCACGGCCGAGTATTGCGAGGCCACACTGGGCGCGCGCGCCGCACATAGCGAAGGCGCGATGCGCGCCGCGCACGAGCTGAGGCGCTTGCGCGAGGCCGCGACACTCGCCATGCAGTACGGCCTGCGCGTCGCGGCCGGCCACGGGCTCACCTACCGCAACGTCGGCGCGGTCGCCCGCATAGAAGAGATCACGGAATTCAACATCGGCCACAACATCGTCTCGCGCTCGATCTTCGTCGGGTTGGAGCGGGCCGTCAGAGAAATGCGCGAGGCCATCGCAGCAAAGAGCTGACGCCACAAAAAGACCGGGGGCGACTTAAGGAGGGACAGCTCCCGATCTGCCCTCCTCTCGTCGCCCCCGGCCGCTTTCGGTTAGCCAGTAGCCACCGAAACTCGTTCCTCTTTTAACTCGCCAACAGGTCGCGCTCCTTCTGCGCAGGGGAAAAGCCCATGTGCTTGAAGGCCGCGCGCGTGGCGACGCGCCCGCGCGGCGTGCGGTTGAGAAAGCCTATCTGAATCAGGTAGGGCTCTATGATCTCTTCGATTGATTCGCGCTCCTCGCTGATGGAGGCCGCGATGGTGCCGACGCCGACGGGGCCGCCGTCGAACTTTTCGATAATCGAGGACAGGAGCTTGCGGTCAATTTCGTCCAGGCCGAAGCGGTCAACTTCCATCTCGTCCAAAGCGCGCCGCGAGACCGCCTGTGTGATGCGTCCGTCGCTCAAGACCTCCGCGTAGTCGCGCACGCGGCGAAGCAGGCGGTTGGCGATGCGCGGTGTGCCGCGCGCGCGCCGCGCAATCTCACGCGCCCCCGTAGCCTCTATCTCGACGCCCAGGATTTCCGCCGAGCGGTGGACGATGATCTCCAAGTCCTTCTGCGAATAGAAGTCCAGGTGCTGAATGATGCCGAAGCGGCCGCGTAAAGGGGCCGTAATCAAGCCGGCGCGCGTAGTCGCACCGACGAGCGTGAACTTCGGGAGGTCTAACTTGATGGAGCGCGCGGCCGTGCCCTGTCCGATCATCACGTCGAGTTGGTAGTCCTCCATCGCGGGGTAAAGCACTTCTTCGATCTGCGGGCGCAGCCGGTGAATCTCGTCTATGAAGAGGACTTCGCCCTCCTGCAAGTTCGTCAGCAACGCAGCCAGATCGCCGCCGCGCTCGATGGCGGGCGCGCTGACGCTCTTCAGCTCGGCCTCCATCTCGGCGGCGATGATGTTGGCGAGTGTGGTCTTGCCCAAACCCGGCGGCCCGTAAAAGAGTACGTGGTCGAGCGCCTCGTGCCGGGCGCGAGCCGCGCGCAGGAAAATCTTCAGATTGCTCGTGACCTTCGTCTGCCCTATGTACTCGTCCAGGCGGCGCGGCCGCAGACTGGGCTCTGCCTGCACGTCCTCCGGCGTCGCCTCGCCCGCCACGGGGCGAGTCACTTCGGCGGCGCTCTCGGCTATGGCTTGTGACATCTCGGAAAAACCCTTCTTGAAAACTTGGCCCGTTTAATGACGAACCGCATTATACCGTCTTCGGGCCGATGTTTCAAGCATGAAACAGAAAAGAAATAAAAGGGGCCGGCGCGGGAGGGCGTTTTGCGCCACTTTTCCGGGCCGGCCCCGTGCGAAATCAGCTCTGAATGTTGGGTGCGCCGGTGGCGAGTTGGAGGCGGACGACGGAGCGTTCGAGGCGCGCGCGGGCGACCTCGAAATCTTCCTCGGTGCCTGTGAACGCGCTCAGGGTCTTCTCGGCGTGTTCGCGTGCGAGGCGTGCGCGGGCGGCGTCAATCTCTTCGGGGCGCTCGGCGATTTCGGCGAGCACGGAGACGCGGTCGGCGTTGACTTCGACGAAGCCGCCGGAGACGTGCAGGCGCTCCGTCGCGCCGCCCTTCGAGTAAGAGAGCACGCCCGTCTGCAACTGCGAGATCAAGGGCGTATGCCCCGGCAGGATGCCCAACTCGCCGTTCATCCCCGGAACCGTGACCGAGTCCACCGCCTCCGACAACACGCGCCGCTCCGGCGTGACGACTTCCAATTGAATCTGTTCAGGCATAATTAAAAGCAGAATCCAGAATCCAGAATCCAGGAGTCAGAAGAAAAGAAAATCAGAAGAAGGGTCGCAGCCTCTCATTCTGGATTCTGGATTCTGACTCCTGAATTCTGCTTTACCCCTGTGCCGCGATTTGACGCCCGCGCTCGCGGGCCTCTTCGATGGTGCCGACCATGTAGAAGGCTTGTTCGGGCAGGTCGTCGTGCTTGCCTTCGATGATCTCGCGGAAGCCGCGCACCGTGTCCTCGCGCTTGACGTATTTGCCTTCGAGGCCGGTGAACTGCGCGGCGACGAACATCGGCTGCGAGAAGAAGCGTTGAATCTTGCGCGCGCGCGCGACCGTCTGCTTGTCCTCGTCCGACAACTCGTCCAGGCCGAGGATGGCGATGATGTCTTGCAGGTCTTTGTAGCGCTGCAAGATTTGCTTCACGTCCTGTGCCACTTTGTAGTGCTCGTCGCCGACCACGCGCGGGTCGAGGATGCGCGAGCTGGAGGTGAGCGGGTCCACGGCCGGGTAGATGCCGATCTCAACGATCTGGCGCGAGAGCGCCGTGACGGCGTCGAGGTGCGCGAACGTCGTGGCCGGCGCGGGGTCCGTGTAGTCGTCCGCCGGGACGTAGACGGCCTGAATCGAAGTGACGGCCCCGGTCTTCGTGGACGTGATGCGCTCCTGCATCTCGCCCATCTCGGAGGCGAGGTTCGGCTGGTAGCCGACGGCCGAGGGCATGCGGCCCAAAAGCGCAGAGACTTCCGAGCCGGCCTGCGTGAAGCGGAAGATGTTGTCAATGAAGAGGAGCACGTCCAAACCCTGGTCGCGGAAATACTCCGCGACCGTCAGCGCCGAGAGCGCGACGCGCAGGCGCGCGCCCGGCGGCTCGGTCATCTGGCCGTAGATGAGCGCGACCTTGGAGTTCTCGATGGCCTTCATGTCCACCTTTGTCATGTCGAACTCGCCGGTCTCCTCGGTGTGTTTGTAGAAGGCTTCGCCGAAGTCTATGACTTTCGACTCGACCATCTCGCGCAAAAGGTCGTTGCCCTCGCGCGTTCTTTCGCCGACGCCTCCGAAGACGGAGAAGCCCGAGTGGGCCTTGGCGATGTTGTTAATCAACTCCATGATGAGCACGGTCTTGCCGACGCCTGCGCCGCCGAACAGCCCGATCTTGCCGCCGCGCAGGAAGGGCTGAATCAGGTCAATGACCTTGATGCCCGTCTCGAACATCTGCAACTCGGTTGACTGCTCGTCAAAGTCCGGCGCGTGGCGGTGAATCGCGTAACGCTGCTCGTACTTGACCGGCCCAAGGTTGTCCACCGGCTCGCCGATGACGTTGAGCACGCGGCCCAGCGTGCCTTCGCCGACGGGGACGGTGATAGGGCCGCCCGTATTGAACGCCTTCATGCCGCGCACCATGCCGTCCGTCGGCAGCATTGAGACGGTGCGCACGCGGCTTTCGCCCAGGTGCTGCTCGACTTCGCAGATGACATCAATCGGCGTGGGCACGTCGAAGCCCTCGGACGTGATGCGTATCGCCTGGTAGATGGGCGGCAACTTATTCTCTTCAAATTCCACGTCAACAACTGGGCCGATAATTTGGACGACGCGTCCGGTCGCCTGGCCGTCAGTTGTAGCGTTTCCGTTGGGCGTAGCCATACTGTTGTTCAACTCCTCACTTTGATGCCTATAAAGGCGAAAAACTGGCAGGTTTTATAGAAAGTGCAAGATATCACAGGGTTCTCGCCTTTGGCAAAGAGCGCGTCCATCCCGGTTTTTGTCGGAACGCGCGCGGCCCGCGGCTCGTAAAGGTAAACATCAAGGCCATCAAAAGCGGGCACTCTTCTTCCGGTAAGCTCTAGCGGGAAAACTTCAAACCTCGATACTCCCTTTGCGGAGGTTCGATTCTTCTAGTGGAGGCTCAAGATGAAAAGATACAGGTACGCGGCAATAGGTCTGGCAATCGTCCTCGCGCTCGGCCTCACGCAGGCTAGCTCCATCGCTCAGGGAGGGAAAACGGTTTCCGAGAAATCCTACGCGGAGGCGCGGCGCGTGCTCGACGCGGGCGTCGCGGCGCTCGGCGGGCGCGAAGCCATCGCTAAGGTCGAAGACATCACCGTCAAATACTCCGGCATCAACTACGCACGCAACCAGAGTGCGACGCCCGACACGCCCTACTTCGAGGGCCGCGTAGAGGGTTGGTTCACTTACGACGGCAAGGGCAATCGTGCCGTCATAGAGCAGGGCAGCACCTTGCCCGGCTTCAAGTTCCGCTTCAAGCAGATTTTCAAAGGCGAGAAAGGTCTTGTCCTGGACCTGGACAATAAGACGGCCCAGGTCGCCACCAACGCGAACGCCATCGGCAACATCTCGCGCACGCGCTTGCCGCACGTCACGCTGATGACGGCGCTCGACCGCGCGGCCACGCTGCGCTCGCTCGGCCAGGAGGACGTAGACGGCAAGCGGCAGAACGTCATCACCTTCGCCCTCCCCGACGGCACGCAGTTGGCGCTCTACTTCGACGCGGCCACTAACCTCCTGACCAAGTCTGAAAACCTGGACACCGACTCGCGCGTCGGCGATGTCGCGCAGGAGTTCTTCTTCTCTGACTACATGCCCGCGGGAGGGATAAAGATCGCCGGCCGTCGCATCATACGCCGCGGCGGCGAGGCCACCCAGGACATCAAGGTCTCGGACGTGTCCGTCAACACGCGCCCGGCCGAGAGCGCGTTTGAGCGTCCGCAAGGGTTTGACGACTTGCCGGCCAACAACCCGACGCCGACGCCGACGGTGGTCGAGTTGGCGAAGGACGTGTACATGGTCAAGGACGCTGCCAACGGCTACAACGTGATGTTCGTCGCGATGAACGACCACGTCCTGGTGGTCGAGGCTCCGCTCAACGACGGGACCTCGAAGCGCGTGATGGCGAAGATCAAGGAGACCGTGCCGGACAAGCCCATCAAGTACATCATCCCGACACACTTCCACGATGACCACTCGGGCGGCATACGCACCTACATGGGCGAGGGCGCGACAGTCGTCACGACTCCCGGCAACAAGGCGTATTTTGAAAAGGTGGCGAAGGCCGTGCGCACCATCGCGCCGGACTCGTTGACGATGAAGCCCCGCCAGCCCGCCATCGAGACGGTTGAGAACATGAAGCGCGTCTTCACGGACAGCAACCACACGGTCGAGCTTTACGACATAGGCCCCGGCCCGCACACCAAGGAGATGCTGGTCGTCTACCTGCCCAAGGAGAAGATTCTCTTCGAGGGCGACATGCTGGGGCTGCCCAACGACACCACGCTCGTCACGGCCGCCAACGAGACGACCGCGCACTTCGCCGAGAGGATTGCGGCGCTCGGCCTCGCCCCCGACAAAATCGCCTCCGTCCACGGCCGCACCGCCACGATGGCCGAACTCCGCGCGTCGGTCGAAAAAGCGAACGGGGAGAAAGCGGCAAGGTAAGGCAAAAGGAAAAAGGTAAAAGTAAAAAGGTAAAAGTAAAAATGGAAGACCCCGAAGGGGTCACACATGATAGCCGGGGGCAAGCGAGTGCGCGCCAGCGCACGACGCGCCGCCCCCGGTTAGACGTTAGAAATGAATCCGACCCTGAAGGGGTCGCACCTCAATCTTGAAAGTGCGACCCCTTCAGGGTCGAAATCATTTCTCGTTTGATACCGGGGGCGGCGCTCGTGTGCTGACGCACACTCGCTTGCCCCCGGCTATCTTGTGTGACCCCTTCGGGGTCATTACTTTTGCCTTCCTTAGCTTTCTTCCGTATCAATGCGAATCTTCATGCGGCGTAGGGTGTGCAGGTCTTCGTCGGTAAGTTCGAGCAAAGTCTCTTCCTCTTCTTGCGTGTGGGCGCGCAGGGCTATTTCAAGGCGCAGGGTCAGCTCCATTTCGTAGCCGGCCTCGCGCAGGCGTTCGATGGCCGTGGCGACCTGGCTGGATTGCCCGACCGCCGAGTTGATGGCTGTGCACAGGTCCTGGACGATCTCTTTTGCTTCGTCGTTGATTTCCAAAACTCACCCGCCGCGCTCTCTACGGCCGCAGTCTGAAACTTCGCTTTAAGGTTGGCGTTGATGCTAAGCGAGCGGAGCAGTCGCGGTCAACCCGGTCTCGAAATTGCGGCGCTCAGTTCGGCTGTGCTAGGCTTCGATAAACCGTTGAGCGCAATCTGTGCGTCCGTCTTAATCAAGCCTTCGCGAAGGTTCGGAAACCACCATGACGACAAAAACGAGCGTCGAGCGTCGAGAGCATTTCGAGACACCTTCGGGCATAGAGCTGCCCGTGGATTTCAACCCGTCGAACACGGAGCCAGTGGACTACGAGCGCGACCTCGGCGCGCCCGGCGAGTACCCTTACACGCGCGGCGTCCGCCCGAACATGTATCGCGGCCGCTTCTGGACGATGCGCCAGTACGCGGGTTACGCAACGGCCGAAGAGTCTAACGCGCGCTACAAGTACCTGCTCGCGCACGGGACGACCGGGCTCTCTGTCGCCTTCGATTTGCCGACGCAGATCGGGCTCGATTCCGACGACCCGCTGGCACAGGGCGAGGTCGGCCGCGTCGGCGTCGCCATTGATTCCATCGAAGACATGCAGCGGCTTTTCGACGGCATCCCGCTCGACACGGTCTCCACCTCCATGACGATCAACGCGACGGCCTCGACCTTGCTCTGCCTTTACCTCGCCGTCGCGCGCCGTCAGAATGTAAGCCTCGACAAAGTCAACGGGACGATTCAGAACGACATCTTGAAGGAGTACATCGCGCGCGGGACGTACATCTACCCGCCGAAGCCTTCTCTCAGGCTGGTGACGGACACGTTCGCCTTCTGCGCGCGCGAGGTCCCGAACTGGAACACGATTTCGATCAGCGGCTACCACATACGCGAGGCCGGCTCGACCGCCGTGCAGGAAGTCGCCTTCACGCTCGCCGACGCCATCAGTTACGTAGAGGCCGCGGAAGCCTCCGGTTTGAAGGTGGACGAGTTCGCGCCGCGCCTTTCGTTCTTCTTCAACGCGCACAACAACCTGCTCGAAGAGATCGCGAAGTTTCGCGCCGCACGCAGGCTCTGGGCGCGCGTCATGCGCGAGCGCTTCCACGCGCGCGACCCGCGCTCGCTGATGCTCCGCTTTCACACGCAGACCGCGGGCTCTTCGCTTCTGGCACAACAACCGGAAGTCAACGTCGTCCGCACGACGATTCAGGCGCTCGCCGCCGTGCTCGGCGGCACGCAGAGCTTACACACCAATGCGATGGACGAGGCGCTGGCGCTCCCCACCGAGCAGGCCGCGCGACTGGCCCTGCGCACGCAGCAGGTCATCGCGCACGAATCGGGCGTGGCCGACACGGTTGACCCGCTCGCCGGCTCTTACGCCGTGGAGGAATTGACAAACGAGATAGAGCGCCGCGCGGTGGACTACCTTGACAAGATAGACGCGCTCGGCGGGATGCTGCGCGCGATTGAGACGGGCTACGTCCAGCGCGAGATTCAGGACGCCGCCTACCGCTACCAGCGAGCCATCGAGACAGATGAGCAGACGGTCGTCGGCCTCAACCGTTTTCAGGTCGAAGAAGAGACGAGCGTGCCCACGATGCGCGTTGACCCGAAGATTGAACAGGCGCAGGTCGAGCGCGTGCGCTCCTTGCGCGAGCGGCGCGACGGCGAGCAGGCCGAAGCCGCACTCGTTCAATTGGAGGAGGCCGCGCGCGGCACGGAAAACCTCCTCCCGCGCATCCTCGCCTGCGTAGAGGCGTCAGTCACCGTCGGCGAAATCAGCCACCGCCTGCGCCGCGTCTGGGGCGAGTACCAGGAGGCCGTGACGGTCTAGCGAGAGCTTAAAAGGATGGATGCTGTGGCGAAGACTTTCAAGTATCGTGTGTGCCAAACTCAGATGGCGCGTGTGACGTTCGTCAACGGACGCTGGCAGGGCTTGCAGGTCGCGGACGAGGCGGACCCGGCGCAGCTCTACAACTCTTGCCCGATGGTCTGGGAGTACCTGGAATCCGCTGGCCGCGACGGCTGGGAACTGGTGGCCTCCGCCCCACAAATTGACGTGACGAGCGGCCAGCACGCAGCGAATCTTTTGTTTCTGAAGAAAGAAGTTTCATGATTGCGGAATGCGGATTCAAGGCAAAAGCTCAACCCTTTGCGCCTTAAGTTTTCTCTTAGCGCCTTTGCGTGAGACGTTGGTGTTTCTCGCAAAGGCGCAAAGAGAAGACGTAAGGCGCAAAGGTTGAGTCTGTCTTCCAATCCGCAATCGCCCTAGCCTGCTAAACGAAGACTCTGCGCGATTCTCTCGAAAGTAGCCTGGTAGTTTTTGAACTCGTCTTCGGGCGCGATGGTAATCAGGTAAAACAATCGGCCGTCGTTGGTCGCGGTCGTGTAGATGACGTCGATCTCGACGACGCCGGTGACGGGCGAGGGGCCTGCGACGATTGTTGCGAAGCCGCGCCGGCCGCCGAAGTCTATCGCCTGCGGGGCGCGCTCGACGCGGAAGTCCGGGTTCATGCTCACCTGCTGCTGGACGAAGGCGGCGTTGGCCTTCTCCAGGTCGCCCGCTTCGGGGCGGACCACCCCAATCATGACGCCGTGCGTGACGACTAAGCCCTCGTCAATCTGCCCGTAAGCCCTCTCGGGCGCGAAGATCATGTTCGCGTCGTCCGCGGAGAGCGCGTCCCAGTTGTCCGGGTACTGAAGCGCGAAAGAGTTGTCGCGCGCCTGGAAGTCGCGGAAGGTCGAAGATGGTTGGGCGGGCCGCGTGCCTGGGCCAGTTTCGTTCGGGCCGCCGGACCCAACGCGCTCCGGCCCGGCGGACGTTGCGAGCTGCGTCCCGCCCCCGGTCAGTAAGCCCCTGGTCTGCTTGAACTCTTCCGAATCGTGAACGGGGTTCTGGCTGACGGCGAGCGACGGCAACTCGCGCTTGATCGCCGCGACGCGGTTGCCGGGGTCCGGGTGGTCGCTCATGAACTCGGGCGTCCGCTGCCCGCTCTTGGATTGGAGCAGCTCGAAGAACCCGGCCATGTCGCGTGGGTCGTAGCCGGCCGCGGCCATGATGCGCGCGCCTTCGAGGTCGGCCTGCGTCTCGGCCGTCCGCCCGAATTTCAGGAAGAGCAGGTTCGCGCCAGCCCCGCCGACCTGTTCAAGAATCCCACCAATGTCGGAGCCAGTCACCCTGCGCACGATGCGCAAACCTGTCTTGGCGACGTACGCCTTGGAGACCTGGTTGGTCGGGTGGCGCAACGCAACGTGCGCGATTTCGTGGGCCATGACGCCGGCCAACTCGCCCTCGCTGCGCGCGGCCGCGATTGTGCCAGCGTTGACGAAGATGTAGCCGCCGGGGAGCGCGAAGGCGTTGACCTCTTTGGTGGCGATGACGTTGAACTGGTAGGTGAAGTCGAAGCCGGGCGCTTTCGCCGCGAGCCGTTCGCCCAACCGGCGGATGTAAGAGACTATGCGCTCATCGTTGAGGAGCGGGACCTGGCGTGCGACCTCCTGGGCAGACTGCCTGCCCATCTGTATGTCCTGCTCCGGCGTGAAGAGATTAAAGCCCGGCTTGAAGTGCGGGGCGGGCCGCGTCGTCACCGCGTCGCCGTAACCGGTCGAGCCGGACTTGTCCCCGAGCAGGGTCTTGCAGGCGGGCTGGGAAGTTAATAAAGAGGCGAGCAGCAAGACGGCGGCGACGCTTCTTCCCCTGAGCATATATGACCCTTTGAACATCCTGCCGGAATTAACTCTCAATTGTCGCCGGTACGTTTGTCGAATCTCTCGGCGAGATTTGTGAGCGCCCGCTCTAAATCAGCCACGGCGACTGTGAGCGCAGACAGATTGGTCTCGGTCTGTCTCTGAGCCTCGGCCAGTTCTTTCTGCACCTCAGCCAGTCCTTTCTGCACCACGACCAATTCCTTCTGTGCCTCGACCAGTTCTTCTGTGCGGCGCTCGTATTCGTCCATGCGCCTGTTCTGAGTTTTGGCTAACCCGGTCAGTGTTTTGGTTAACTCGGCCAGTCCGTCTGTGCGACGCTCGTATTCGTCAATGCGCTTGTTCTGAGTTTTGTTTAACTCGGCCAGTTCGTCCGTGCGGCGTTTGTATTCGTCAAGGCTCCCGCTTTGTGTCCTGGCTAACTCGGCCAGTTCCTCAGTCCGTAGCCTATATTCGTCAAAGC
The DNA here is from genome assembly GCA_963711585.1 of uncultured Acidobacteriota bacterium. Lineage (GTDB taxonomy): Bacteria > Acidobacteriota > Blastocatellia > Pyrinomonadales > Pyrinomonadaceae > QHXM01. The sequence continues at coordinate 661,875 of CAVQEU010000011.1, forward strand.
TCTTGCTTTGTGTCTTAGCTAACTCGGCTAGCTCCTCAGTCCGTAGCCTGTATCCGTCAAAGCTCTTGCTTTGTGTCTTAGCTAACTCGGCCAGTTCCTCAGTCCGTAGCCTGTATTCGTCCGTGCGCTCGCTCTGCGTCCTGGCTAGCTCTGCCAGGAAGTCAGTCCGGCGATCCGATTCGTCTATCCGCTCACTCTGGGTGCGCGCGAGTTCAACCAGAGTGGAGAATGCGTTCTCTAACCTCAAAACTCTATCTTCGGTCTTCATGGCTCTCCTCAGTAGGCTTTGGGGTGGGCGGACGGATTATACGCTTTGACTAGATTCCGCCACAACAGTATGCAGCGACGGCAATCGAGTCTTGGTCAAGCGGCCTCGTCGCTGCTAAACTTCCGAGCGCATGTCGCACCTCCTGGAAGTCAAAAATCTACAGACGCATTTCCCGACGCGCGCGGGGCTCGTGCGCGCGGTTGACGGCGTGAGCTTTCACGTTGACCGGGGCGAGTTGCTGAGCGTGGTCGGCGAGTCGGGCTGCGGGAAGTCCATCACGGCGCTGTCTGTGATGCGCCTGATCTCAGCGCCGGGCAAGATCGCTGGGGGCGAGATAAGTTTCGAGGGCGAGGACTTGCTCGCGGCCTCTGAGGAGCGCATGCGCGAGATTCGCGGCGACGACATCGCGATGATTTTCCAGGACCCTATGACTTCGCTCAACCCCGTCTACACGGTCGGGGAGCAGATCGCGGAGGCGCTCCGGCTGCACCGCGGGATGTCGCGGGCGGAGGCACGCGAGGCGACCATACAGGCGATGACGGAAGTCGCCATCCCGGACCCCGCGCGCCGCGTGGACGATTACCCGCACCAGCTCTCAGGCGGGATGCGACAGCGCGTGATGATCGCGATGGCCTTGGCCTGCGACCCGAAGCTCCTCATCGCGGACGAGCCGACGACCGCGCTCGACGTGACCATACAGGCGCAGATTCTTGAACTGCTCAATGAACTCAGGCGGACGCGCGACCTGGGCGTGCTGCTCATCACGCACGACCTGGGGGTGGTGGCCGAGGTGGCGGACCGCGTGGCGGTGATGTACACGGGGCGCATCGTCGAAGAGTCGCCGGTCGAGGAGTTGTTCGCGCGGCCGAAGCACCCTTACACGGAAGGGCTGTTGCGGTCTGTGCCAAAATTGACGGCTGACGAGGTCGGGCGCGCCGTGCGGCTCGAAACCATCGAAGGCGTCGTGCCGAGCCCGGCCGCGCTTCCGCCCGGCTGCCACTTCGCGCCGCGCTGTTCGCACCGCATGACGCGCTGCGAAGAGGGAGTGATTCCGCTCTACGATCTCGAAGGCAGCGTGCGCGTGCGCTGCGTGCTGTATGATCTGGCGGCAGCGGTCGCCGCCGACCATCAAAGTGAAGTAAGCACTCGACCGCAGGAATAGAAGGAGCCATGTTTTCTTTGCGCCTTTGCGTGAGGTTGAATTTCACGCAAAGGCGCAAAGACGCAAAGAAAAAAGGGCGCAAAGCGAAAGGTGTTTGGTGAGCTTCGACCAGCAACTTAATTTCGACAGGCGGCCCGGCGCGGAGAGCGTTCCCGAAAGGGAAGCGGCCGCCGCGCGTCTGCGTGATATGCGGGAAGGCGGGCGCGACGGCGATGAGTTGGTCCGCGTGCGCGGCCTCGTCAAGCACTTCCCCGTGGAGGGCTCGGACGACGTGGTGCGCGCGGTTGACGGCGTGACGTTCGAAATCTTTCGCGGCGAGACGTTGGGCCTCGTGGGAGAGTCGGGCTGCGGGAAGTCCACGGTCGGGCGCTGCGTGCTGCGCCTGATTGAGCCCACGGCCGGCGCGGTCGAGTTCGACGGGCGCGACGTGCTGACGATTGGCGGGCGCGAGTTGCGCGCCCTGCGCCGCGAGATGCAGATCATCTTTCAAGACCCGTACGCCTCTTTGAACCCGCGCATGCGCGTCCGCGAAATCGTCGGCGAGCCGCTCGTCATACACGGGCTGAAAGATAAAGAAGAGAGGCGCACGCGAGTCGGCGAGCTGCTGAAGAAAGTCGGGCTGGACCCAGACTACATGAACCGCTATCCGCACGAGTTCTCCGGCGGCCAGCGACAGCGCATAGGCATCGCGCGCGCCCTCGCTTTGAACCCGAAGCTGATCGTGGCGGACGAGCCTGTCTCGGCGCTCGACGTTTCCGTGCAGGCACAGGTCGTCAATCTCTTGCAGGACTTGCAACAGGAGTTCGGCCTGACCTACCTCTTCATCTCGCACGGGCTGGCCGTGGTCGAACACATCTCGACGCGCGTGGCCGTGATGTACCTCGGTCGCATCGTCGAGGTCGCGGGCGCGAAGGAGCTTTACAGCGAGCCGCTGCACCCTTACACGCGGGCGCTCCTTTCGGCGATTCCCGTCCCGGACCCGACGCGCAAGCGCGACCGCATCATCCTGACGGGCGACGTGCCGACGCCGATCAATCCGCCCTCGGGCTGCCGCTTCCGCACGCGATGCCCGATGGCGATTGCGGAGTGTGCGGAGATTGACCCGGACCTGCGCGAAATCTCGCCCGGCCACACGGCCGCCTGCATACGCGTGCCAGGCTGGGCCGAAGCCCCGACCGCCGCCTGACGTGCGGGATTGAAACAACGCTTTCGCGCGGGACGTATAAGCCAGACCAGCAGGGTTTTCTAAAATCCTTTGAGAGGTGACTTGAAGCGATGAGGTGTCCTACTTGCGGCACGGAGTTGCCGCCGGGCGAGAGTTTCTGTAGAGAGTGCGGCAAAGAGGTCACGACGGCCGCCGGAACAGTTCCAGAGGCCGACCCTGCGTCGCACCTGCCGCAACCGCGGCCCAGTCCCGCGGCTGCGGCCGCTGCTCCTCGCTCCTATCCGGTCAGCCGCATCACGGGCATAGTCATTTTCCTTTTCGGGGCGCTCTTGCTCGCCAGTGCTATTCGCTTCGGCGTCCCGAACGGAAAAGGTCTGGGCATCATGGGGCTGATACTCGGCGGGGCCTTCTTCGGACTGAGCTTCGTCCCGAACCCGCAGCCCGCGCCCAACGCGCCCGAGCCGCTCTCGACGGCCGACACCCTGACGAAAATCTTTTACGAGCCTGAGCCGGTCTTCAAAAACCTCAAGCACCACCCGCGCTGGTTGGCCGCGATCCTCGTCGCGGCGCTCGTCGCCGGGCTCTACCAACTGGCGGTGTTTCAGCGGCTGGGGCCGGAGAGGATGGCCGATGATGCAGCGAACCGGATCATAGAGGGCGGGTTCCTTCAGGGCCAGCCAATCGCGCCGGACGATTTCAGGCAATACATGATCGGAGAGGCCATCAAGACGGCGACCGTGGACAAGATTTTCGCGCCCGTCGGGGCCGTCGCTGGTTGGACGCTCTTCGTGCTGGCGCTGGCCGGCTTGCACCTGCTCGGCGTGTTGGCCTTCGGCGGAAGAATGAATTTCTGGCAGTCCGTCTCGGTCACGGCCTACAGCGCCATCCCGCCCGCGATTATTCTGACGTTACTGAATCTGGTGCTGCTCTTCACGCAGTCGGTAGACGACATCATTCCGCTCAAGGCGCAGTCGAACAACCTGGCCCGCGCGGATTTGGGCCTGCTGTTCTCCCCGGTGGATCGTCCGATGCTGTACACGCTGGCGAGTTTCATCGGCCTCTTTACGATCTACAGGCTGTGGCTGACGGCCACCGGGTTGAAGAACGTCGCGGATAAGATAAAAAGCGGCTCGGCCTGGGCAATCGTGCTCATCCTCGTGCTCCTCGGCGCGCTGATCATGTCCCTGCTGGCTCTCTTCTTTCCGACCTTCGTGGCTTAAAAACAGTAATAAGTGATGAGTGATAAGTGATAAGTGATAAGTAAAAGACAGACTGTTCTTACTCTCATCACTTATCACTCATCACTTATTCGTATCTGAGCGCTTCGATGGGGTCTAGGCGGGCGGCTTTCCAGGCGGGCCAGAGGCCGAAGATGAGGCCGATGCCGACGCTGGCGACGAAGCCGCCGACGGGTGCCCAGAGCGGGACGTAAGAGGGCACGAACATGCGTATCAGCAGCGTAATCAGCCAGCCGAGCAGCAGCCCCAGCAATCCGCCCAACCCCGTCAGCGTCATCGCCTCGATCAGAAACTGCCAGAGGATGTCGCGCTTTCGCGCGCCGATGGCCTTGCGCACTCCGATCTCGCGCGTCCGCTCCGTCACAGACACCAGCATGATGTTCATCACGCCGATGCCGCCGACCATCAGGCCGACCGATGAGACGGCGACCATCGCAATCGCCACCCCCGAGAGGATCGAGCGGAACGTCCCGATGATTGACTCGGCGGTCTCCATCGCGAAGTTGTTCTCCGCCCCGAAGGGAACCTGGCGGCGCTGGCGCAGGAGGTCCGTGATCTGGTCTTTGGCCTCCTGCATGTAGCCCGCGCGCGCGATAGACAGGATGAAGAGGTCGTCTGCGTTCGGCTTTAAAGCCTGTGCCACTTTGAACGGGACGTAGATGACGTTATTCATGTCGTCCGCGCCGTCGCCGCCGCCGAACTGCTCGCGCTTTTGCATGACGCCGACGACGCGGAACGGGGTCCCGCCGATCTCAATCGTCTCTTCCAGGGGCGAGCTGTAAGGGAAGAAGTTGTCGGCCACGCTCGATCCGATGACGCAGACCTGCTTATTGCTCTCGTTCTCGTAAGGCGAGAAGAAGCGGCCCTCGGAGATGAACTCGATGCCGGCGCGCTCGTAATCGGGGAGCGTGCCTTCGAGCCTCACGGCCGACGAAGTCTTGCCCTCTCTGCCGACCAGGAGCTTCTGCCCCCAGTAGTTGTTCGTGATGTTGAGGAAGGGGACGCTCAACTCAACGGCCGGGAGCTGCGAGATGGCGAGCGAGTCCTCATACGTCAAGGGCTTCCGCATGCGCTCCTCGCGCGTCGGCTCACTCGTGCGGATGCCGACGTTGAATTTGTGCAGGAAGATGGAGCGCGTGCCGAAGGACTCGACCTCCCGTTTGACCGCCAAATCAATCCCGCTGATGATCGAGGCGATGACCATCACCGTCAGAACCCCTATCACCACGCCGACCACCGTCAGCACGGACCTCAGCTTGTTGGCGCGCAACGTCTGAAGCGCCATCTTCAGGTTCTCGTAAATGTCGCTGCGTAGAACTTTCATAACAACAGGAGTCAGAAGTCAGAATACAGGAGTCAGAAGAAAAGAAAATCTGTGAATGCGGTTCTCGGCCTTATTCCTTCTGACTTCTGACTCCTGACTTCTGTGTTCTGCCTTTTAGTCTGCTCTTAACGCCTCAATCGGGTCGAGGCGGGCGGCCTTCCAGGCGGGGAAGATGCCGGAAAGGATGCCGATGCCGCCCGAGACGGAGATGGCGACGATGATGGCCGTGACGGATAGATAAGTCGGGAAGAACGTGGCCGTCACGATTCGCCCGATGAGCCACGCCAGGAAGACGCCAATCGCGCCGCCTATGGCCGACAGTGTAATCGCCTCGACCAGAAATTGTTTGAGCACGTCCGCGCGTCGCGCGCCGACGGCCTTGCGGATGCCTATCTCCTTCGTCCTCTCGGTCACGGAGACGAGCATGATGTTCATAATGACTATGCCGCCGACGACGAGCGCGATGGCCGGGACGGCGATGGCGACGATGGAGATTTGGCCCAGCACGCGGTCGCGCACGCCCATGATGATGTCGGGCGTCATGATGGCGAAGTTGTCCTCCTCGCTGGCGGTCAGGTGACGCCGCGTGCGCATCAACTGCCTGACCTCCTCGACCGCGTCGTTGAACACCTCGTCGGAGCGGGCCGTCGCGGCAAACGAGAGCCAGCGGTTACGCACGAACGGGCCGAAGTCGCGCCCGTAAGTCTTGATGGGGATCTGTATGTATGAGTCCTGCGAGCGGCCGAAGACCGTGCCCTTGGCCTCGGCGACGCCGACCACCCTGTAAGGCAGCCCGGCGATGTATATCTCCTCGCCGACGGCGTCGGACGATGGCAGGAGCTTCTCGGCCACGTCCGCGCCGAGGAAGGCGAGGCGCATGCCTGCGTCCTCTTCGGTCTTCGTGAAGTAGCGCCCGGCGGCGATGTCCAGCTTGCCTATGTCCACCATGTTGGCCGTTGTGCCGGAGACGGGGATGGCTTCGAGGCTCTGGTTGCCGCGCTTGATCTCCGAGAAGGTGGCCGCGGCGATGGCCCCGAACTCGTCAACCAGCGTGGCGCGGTCGCGCAGGTAGTAGTAGTCCTCTATGGTCAGCTCTTTGTTGCGGCGCTGCGCGGCGGCGATGGTGTCCGTGTTCTTGAAGTCCTTGAAAAAGTCGAAGCGGTAAACGGTGAAGGATTTCGCGCCGATGTTGGCGATCTTCTCGTCGAAGTAGGCGTTGAAACCCTGAATCAGGGAGACGACGACGACCACGGCCGTCACGCCGATGATCATCCCCAGCAGCGTCAGCGCCGATCTCAGCTTGTGTGCCCAGATGGCCGCGAGCGCGAGTTTTAAAGTCTCTGCGAAATTCACTTTGCGTTACTACGTTAGATTGCGCGGGAGGGTTGCAAACGCGGGGGATTTAGCGCCGGGCCAAAAATTCCGGCAACAGTCTCGGCTCAATCACTTCTTCTCTTTGAATTCGATCAGGTCCCAGAGGTTGCCATACAGGTCTGCAAAAACGGCGACCGTTCCGTACTCCTCTGTCTTCGGCTCCCTGACAAACTTGATGCCTTGCGACTGCATGTTCTGATAGTCTCTCCAAAAATCATCGGTCCTCAAAAACAGGAAAACTCGCCCGCCCGTCTGGTTTCCTATCCGGCTCCTTTGTTCCTCGCCGACCCCCTTAGCCAGCAACAAAGAACATTCTTTCGAGCCAGGGGGCGCGACTAAAACCCATCGTTTAGTTTCGCTTTGAGGGGTGTCTTCTATCAGAGTGAAATTTAACTTGTCTGTGTAGAATTTTATGGCCTCGTCGTAGTCGTTCACCACCAGGGCGATGTGCGCGATACTTTGTTTCATAACGAGTAATCGGTAATCAGTAATCAGTAGTCAGCAAAAGCTTTTGGCTGATTACTGAGAGCCTGTTTGAAAACTATCTGCTGTTTCGCGTCCCGTCAGGGACGATTGATAATAGCCCAGCGATTTATCGCTGGGGATGGAGTGCCAATGATTTTTGAATAAAATTACCGTCCCGTTCCCAGCACTGAAGTGCTGGGCTATTTTCACTGCGTCCCTGACGGGACTTCTCAAACAGCTTCTGACTACTGATTACTGATTACTTCTCATAAATAATCTTCCCTTTGCGCAGCGTGTACCTGACGTTCGAGAGGGCTTTGATGTCGAGCGCAGGGTCGGCGGCCAACAAAACCAGGTCGGCGTCCATGCTCGTTGCGATTCTACCCTTTCGGCGGGATTCACCGAAGCGCGCGGCGGGAGAAGTGGTCAGCGAGGCCAGAATGTCTTGAAAGCGCATCCCGGCGCGCGTCATCTGCTCGTACTCGTCTACGGGGTCGTAGTCCGTGACGTAGCCCACGTCGGTCCCGAAAAGTATCTTGCCTCCCGCCTGGAAGTAGGCGCGCAGTTGCTCCACCCCCTTGTCTTGAAAAGCCTGCACGGCGTTCGGGGGCGCGTTTCTCTTTTCCCCTTCCACCCTCCAGAGCTTCAGAGTCGGGACGAGCGCGATGCCCTTCCGCTTCATCTGCGTTAGCAGAGCTTCGCCCCACGGGCCTGTCTGCGGGGTCGTGTGCAGGAGCACGTCCACGCCGCCGTCAATTGACGCCTCAAGGCCGTAGGTGTTGGATGGGTGGGCCAGGACAAGCCGCCCGCGGCGGTGCGCCTCGGCCGTGACCGCCTTGATGACTTCGGGCGGCAGCTTCAGATTGGGGTCCCAGAAAGTCTGGACGTAGAGTTTGACGGCGTCCACGCCGCTCAGAAACTTTTGACGGACCAGGGAGACTGCCTGCCGCGAATTCTCAACTTCGGGCATCTCTCTGACGATAGACCCGATCTCCTTGAGCGCCGCGGCGGGCGGCAGGCCGCCCTTGGGAAACAGGATTTCTCCGGTCGAGAAAATCTTCGGCCCCAAGACCTCTCCCGTCTCTATCCTTTGCCGTATGAGCTTCGTTATCTCCCAGTAAGACCCCGTATCGAAGACCGTTGTGAAGCCGTAGCGCGTCAACATCTCTTGCAACTGCCGCGTCAGTTGCGAGGCCGGGAGCGAGGCGGCCTGCTCCCATTTGAGTTCCGTGAAATGGACGTGGCTGTTCCAGAAGCCGGCCACGAGCGTCAGCCCCGCGCAGTCGAGTTGACGCGCGTTGCGCGGGATTCTGATTCTGCCCCTCGCGCCGACGGCGACGATGCGGCCATTGCGTATCAGCACGACGCCGTCGTCAATGGGATTCTCTGACGGCGACGGATAGATTCTCGCGCCGACGAGAGCCAGGGTATTGTTTCTGTCGGCGGGAAGAGACTGGGCGCGCGCGGGCATGAGGGAGCCGGCGGCCAAAACGAGCAACACGATCAGCGCGGCGTACCTTCCGGCTTTTTTCACTCGGCCTCCTTCAGAAGCGCAAAGCCTCACTCGTATCTCAACGCCTCAATCGGGTCGAGGCGCGCGGCCTTCCACGCGGGCCAGAGGCCGAAGACGATGCCGACGGCCGCCGAGATGCCGAGGCCGAGCAAAATGGCCCAGAGCGGGACGAAGGCCGGGAGCGGCGAGTAGAGGTTTGTGAGGAAGCTAAAGAGTTCGCCGACGAGCAGCCCTGCGATGCCGCCGATGGCCGTCAGGAAGACGGCTTCGATCAGGAACTGCGAAAGGATGTTGCCGCGCGTCGCGCCGACGGCCTTGCGGATGCCGATTTCTTTGGTGCGCTCCGTCACACTGACGAGCATGATGTTCATCACGCCGATGCCGCCGATCATCAGGGCGACGAAGGAGACGGCGGTCAGGACCAGCGCGGTCGCGCCCGTCAACTGGTTGTAGATGTCCAGCAGAGAGTCCTGCGAGGAGATGCCGAAGTTGTCGGGCGCGCCGAGAGGCACGCGCCTGCGCCGCCGCAGGATTTCGCGCATCTCGTCCATCGCCGCCTTGACGTGGGCGCGCGAAATGGGACGGACGATGCAGAAGAAGACGGACTCGGGCGCGGGGATGTCCGGGTAATACTTCTCGTAGGTCGTGAACGGGATGAAGACCGAGTTGTCGCGCGACTGGCCGAAGAAGTTGCCCAAGGGCTCCATGATGCCGACGATGCGGTAGGTGTTGCCGTTAATCTTGACCTCTTTGTCGAGCGGCTCCTCGTAGGGGAAGAGCGCCTGGGCCACGTCCACGCCGAGGATGCAGATGTTGGAGCGCGCCGTCATGTCGCCGTCCGTGATCCAGCGACCGCGCCCGACGTACTGCGAGTGTACGAACTCGTAGTAGGGCGTGACGCCGAGCAGGATGGGCGTGTCGGTCTGCTTGTCCTGGTAGCGCATGGTGACGGCGATCAGGCGCAGGATGGGCGAGACGCCCGCGAGCGAAGGAGCCTCGCGGCGCAAGGCTTCGGCGTCCTCAATCGTCAGGTCTTTGCGGTGCAATTCTTCGGCGCGCGGCATGCGACCGAAGGAGGGGTCGAACTTCGAGACGAAGATGGTGTTCGAGCCGAGGGATTCGATCTGCTGCGCGAACGCGCGGTTCAAGCCCTGTATGATCGAGACCATGAAGATGACGGTAATGACGCCGACGCTCACGCCCAGGATAGTCAGCGCGGAGCGCAGCTTATTGGCCCGCAACGTGGCGAGCGCAATCTTCGCGGATTCTTTAACGTCGTCGAAAGTCATAACTACAGGAGTCAGAAGTCAGGAGTCAGGAGTCAGAATAAAAGAAAATCTGTTGAAGTGGTTCTCAGCCTTTTCCATTCTGACTCCTGACTCCTGACTTCTGTGTTCTGCTTTTCGTCATTCCGCGCGCAACGCATCTATAGGGTGCAGGCGCGCGGCGCGCCACGCGGGCCAGAGGCCGCTGATGATGCCGACGAGCGAGGAGACGCCGACGCCCAGGACGGCCGAGTTGATGCTCATCAGAAGCGGGAAGCCCATCAGCGTTGAGATTAAATAAGCGAGGCCGAAGCCGGTCAGGACGCCGATGGCCCCGCCGATGGCCGTGACGGTGACGGCCTCGATTAAGAATTGTCTCAGGATGTCCGACTGCCGCGCGCCGACGGCCTTGCGGATGCCTATCTCTTTCGTCCTCTCGGTGACGGACACCAGCATGATGTTCATCACGACGATGCCGCCGACGACGAGCGAGATTGCGGCCACGCCGATGGTCACGATGTAGATGTTGGAGGTCGCCTTGCCGTAGAGATCGAGAAACACGTCCTGCGTTTCGAGAGCGAAGCCGTCGTCCTCGTCGCGGAAGGAGCGCCCACGCCGGTTGCGCATGATGGAGCGCACCTGGTCCTGCACTTCCGGCAGGCGCTCGGCGGACGCAGCCTGTATGAAGACGACCAGCGAGTCGCGCGAGCCGTAGATTTTTTGGTAAGACGTGTAGGGGATATAAATCAGGCTGTCGCGCGAGAAGCCGAAGATTTTACCCTTCTTCTCGGCGACGCCGGCGATTTTAAACGTGCGCCCGGCGACGCGCACTTCCTGGCCCACGACGCGGTCGGGCGGCGCGTCGTTGAAAAGGTTCTCCACGATGTCCGAGCCGACCACGCACACGTCGCGCCCGGCCGCGTGCTCGCTCTCGGACCAGAATCGCCCGGCGTCCAGATTGACCGCGTCAATGTCGAACATCGAAAGCGTGATGCCGCGAATAGTAATCTCATCCGACTTCTCGTCGGCGTGCTTGACTGTTACGCGCGGCACGTTGGCGGAGATACCCGTGCGCCAGCAGGCGGTGCAGAGCCGCGCGATAGCGTCCGCGTCGTCGTGCGTCACGTCTTTGCGCTTGTTGAATCTCAGAAAATCCTCGCGCGAGGTGATGATCTGCGGGCGCTTGGAGACTGTGAAGACGGTCGAGCCCTGCGAGGAGAAGGTCGAGGCGACCGTTTGGTCTAACCCCTTGATGATGGTGACGACGGCGATGACGGCCGTGACGCCGACGATGATGCCGATGAGCGTGAGGCCCGCGCGCAGCTTGTTGGCGCGCAAGGAGGAGAAGGCGACGCGGAAAGATTCCCAGAGCGCGGAGACGGCAATGCGACGCGGGGACGCGGGGACGCGGGGACGCGGCGACAAGGACATTTGCTCTTCGTCGCCGTGTCCCCGTGTCTCCGTGTCTCCGTGTCCGGTCATTTCAAACGCTCGTCCTTTTCGATCATCCCGTCGCGGATGGAGATGACGCGGTGCGCGCGCGCGGCTATGTCCGCTTCGTGCGTGACGACGATGATCGTGTTGCCCTCGGCGTGAAGCCGCTCGAAGAGGTTCATGATCTCGTAAGAAGTGTGCGTGTCGAGCGCGCCCGTGGGCTCGTCCGCCAGCAGGATTGACGGGTGGTTGACGAGCGCGCGGGCGATGGCGACGCGTTGACGCTGTCCGCCCGAAAGCTCGTTCGGCCTGTGCATCATGCGGTCCGCGAGATCAACCGCGGCCAGAGACTGCTTGGCCTTCTCGTGCCGCTCGGTGGAACTCATCCCGGCGTAGATCAGCGGCAGCTCGACGTTGTGAAGAGAGGTCGCGCGCGCCAGCAGGTTGAAGGTCTGGAAGACGAAGCCGACCTCCTTGTTGCGTATGCGCGCCAGCTCGTCGTCGTCCATCTCGGAGACGTTCTTGCCGTTGATCCAGTACTCGCCCTTGGTCGGCGTGTCGAGGCAGCCGATTAAATTCATCAGCGTAGACTTGCCGGAGCCCGACGGGCCGATGATCGCCAGGTACTCGCCCTTTTGCACGTCGAAGGAGACGCCGTGCAGGGCGTGGACCTGCTCGGAGCCCATCTGGTAGGTCTTCCAGATGTCGCGCATGGAGATGAGCGAGGCGGGGACCGCGTCGCGCACCAGAAGCTCTCCGGGTTCGAGCGCACTGCCCGCCGTGGGGGTCGCAAGGGTCGCGTCACTCATCTCTTATTTCTCCGCGACGGCTTCGCCGCCCTCGCCGGGCTTGCGCGTCTGCCGCTTGATGGTCGTGTTGTCTTTCAACTTCTTCAACTCGCGGCCCGGCCCCGTCACGATCTCCATGTTCTCCTGCACGCCGCTCAGAATCTGTATGTCCGACTCGCCGATGATGCCCGTGGTGACTTCCACGAACTTGACCTTGTTGCCGTTGACGACGTAGACGCCTTTGATGTCCTTCGGCTTGTCGGCGGGCGAAGGCACGCTGCCCGCGACGGCCGGGGAGGGCGCGGGCGCGGCCGGCTTCTCGACGATGGCCTGCAAGGGGACGGCGATGACGTTCGGCGCGGTCTTGGTGGTGATGACGGCGGTCGCGCTCATGCCGGGTTTGAGGCCGAGGCGTATCTCGTCGGAGATGTTCAGTTGGACGACGACGCGAAACTCTTTGGCCTCCTGCACGTTGATCTGGTTCTGGAGGCCGCCCTGCGTGGAAGACTTGCCGACGGCGAGCGGCGTCTTCTGCGTGACGGTCCCGTCAATCTCGCGGTCCTGGAAGGCGTCAACCTTGACCTTGACCTTCTGCCCGACCTCCACTTCGGCGATCTGCGTCTCGTCAACCTTGACCTCGACGTTGACCGTGGACATGTCCGCGATGGTCAGGAGCGGCGTGGTCGAAAGCCCCGCGACGGCGAACTGGCCCACTTTCGAGGGGATGTCCGCGATGACGCCCGTGATGGGCGCGAGCTGCGTGGCCTTGGCGAGCTGGCTGCCCTGGCCTCTGAGAATCGCCTGCTGCTGCGTGGCGCGTGCCTCGCTCGTGCGGACGCTCTGCTGCGCGGCGACGACCGATGTCTGCGCGTTGCGCACGGCGACGCGCTGCTGGTTGACGCGCGCCTTGGCCTCTTCGACGCCGATCTTTTGAGCTTCGAGGTTGGCCTGGGCCGTGCGCAGGGCGACGCGCGCCTGCTCGAAGCGGTCGTGGGCCGCGTCGTACTCCGCGCGCGAGGCGACCGAGGATTCGACCAGCTCGGTCGTGCGCTTCAATTCGCGCTGCGCCGTGTTGAGGTCAACCTGCGCGCGGTCAACTGCCGTCTGCGACGAGACGACCTGCTGGCGTGCCTGGGCCAGACTCGCCTCCGCGACCGTCAGCCCCTGCTGCGCGGTCGAGACGCCGTTCTGGGCCGCGATGACCTGCGTGCGCGCGTTCTGCGTGTCGCTCAATGCGGCCTGAAGCGCGGCGGCCTGGGCCGCCTCGTTCGATTGCAGTTGAGTCGGGTCGAGGCGCACGAGCGGCGTGCCGCTGTCTACGAGCTGGCCTTCCTTGACGTAAATCTCTTCGATGCGGCCCGCGACCTCGCTCGTCAGGTTGATGAACTGAATGGGGCGCACCTCGCCGGAGGCCGTGACGGTCGAGCGCAATTCGGGGCGCATCTTGACGGTCACGGTCGTCACCTCGGGTTCGTCCTTGCCTCCGGCCAGGATGCTGACGACGATGATGATGCCGACAAGCGCGGCCGCCGAAACTGCGATGATGATCTTTCTTTTACGGCTCAGAGCCATCTGCTTTATTCCTTAACTCGGGAGAAGGGGATTAATCGAATGTCGGGTCACAAAAAAGTTTACGCCTGAACCTCGCGCGCGAGAACCGCCTCTGTGGCCTCCATTTGTCAGACGAGTCTTTTACGTTCGAGCGGCCTACACGGTTTCATTATACGCGATGGCAGAGGTGAGGCCGAAACCGTTAACGCGGGAGAAAATATGCGGGCTCGGCAGCACGCCGCTTCCACGACTATTGCGGCTTTTGTAGCAGCTTGCCGACCTCGCGCCAGGTAATCAGTTTGACGTTGTGCTCGGCGAGCAGACGTTTGAACGCGTCGCCGGTGAAGAAATCGAAGTCGCGCTGGCGCCACGCGGCGCCCCAGTCAGGGTGGTCTATCGTAACGGCACGCATCTCTTCGTCGTCGTAGGCAAGATGCACGACCATCTCCGTGACGCCCGGCTGAAGGCTCTTGATGGCTTCCGTGTAAAAGGCTGCCCACTGGTCCGGTTTGACGTCCGGGCCTATGTCTATGATGCGGTCGAGGACAACGTCGTCCGGCTCGATGGCGGAGGCCAGGAACGGCGCCTGTGCGAAGCGGTCTTTGGAGATTCTGATTGGCAGACGATTCTTGCGGGCCACGCGCAGGAACATTTTGAAGAGCGCCTCGCTCTGGTAGAGCGTGCCCATGTGAGAATCCAGGTGCGTCGGCACGATACCGAAGGCCCGTGCGCGCTCGATCTGCGCGCGTATCTCCTCCTCGGCTTCGAGCACCTTTATCTGCGCGGCGGCCTCATTCTCCAGCGGGTAGAGGTAGCCGTCTTTGTTGAAGAGCGTGGGCACGCGCTCCCTGGACAGCACTGGCCCCCAGCGGTAGAAGGCCCACTCGCTCGTCAGCGTCAGGTGCAGCCCCAGGTCCGCGCCCGCGTTCTTCCGCGCGTAAGCTGCAATCTCCGTGAACCACGGGCACGGGACCATGATGCTCGCCGACGAAACGAGCCCAGTCTCCAAAGCCTTCATCGAAGCCGCGTTGACCGAGTGCGTCATCCCCAGATCGTCCGCGTGAACTATCAGCAGCTTGGCGTCGCTCGGATAACCCAGCCGCTCGTTGAGCGACTTCGCGGCAGGGGAAGCCGTCTGCCCGAAGGCGAGCGACGACACAACAAATACAATCAGGGCGGCAAGCGAGATTCGTTTCATTGAACATGCCCTTCTTCTGATTAAACTGAGAGAGCGGTTGAGAAGATCCGTCCGGCATATTATCACGCACGGCGCGATTTAATTCCGGGAATCGGCGTCGTCTGGTCGTCTCGGCCTTCAAGTAAAGTGTAATTGGCGCGGCCCCTGTTTTCGCGCTACAATAACCGCTGTTTCTCGCGCGAGCGGCGGCGCGTCTGAATCCTTGCTGGGCGAGGGGGCGGCGCGCTCCCCCACTGGCCGGAGTACGCACGAGGGGAAATTATTATGACAATCTGCGAAAGATGCAGTACAGAAAATCTGGACGGGTCGCAGTACTGTGACGAGTGCGGCGCGCCCCTGAGCGCCGCCGCCGCGCAGAAGAAGCCCGCGGGGACGGGTAACTCCGGCAGCCCGACCGACAGCCGTGAGATGGCGGACGCGCAGGCCGCGCTCGCGCGCAGCCAGGAGCAGTTGCAGCCCGCCGCGGCCGCGGCGTCCAACGCGTCGGCCCAGCCCTCGCCCGCTTACGCAGTCTCCTCCGGCTCGATTGCGCTGATGGACGGCGCACACGCACGCCTCGTCATCGAGCGCGGACGCTCGGCGGGCAAGCAGTTCCCCTTGAGCGACGACGAGTCGCAGATCGGCCGCTGGGACGCAGACGGCGGCATCTTCCCGGACGTGGATTTGGACGCGGACGACCCCGAGGCGAAAGTCTCGCGCCGGCACGCGCGCATCATGCGGCGCAACGGCCAATATTTTATAGAAGACCTGGGCTCTACGAACGGCACTTTTATCAACCGCGGGCGGCGGCTGCTGCCCGGCGACCGTCAGCCCCTGCGCGACGGCGACGAGATTATCGTCGGCAAGACTTTCTTACGTTTTCATATTGTTCAATGACGGTGAAAAGCAGAATACAGAATACAGGAGTCAGAAGTCAGAATGAATAAGGCTGAGAACCGCTTCAACAGATTTTCTTTCTCCTGACTTCTGACTCCTGACTCCTGACTTCTGCTTTTAACGATTTACCCTTTTGCCCCTCGCCAACGAGTCATCTGGAGAGATGTCTTTGTCTTTTTGCCACGAATGCGGCGCTAAGGTCGCACCCGACGACCCCTTCTGTGGTAACTGCGGCGCGGCGCAACTCGGCCCGCCCGTAGTCGCCGCTCCCCAGGCAGCCGCCGAAGGCGCGTCAACGGGCCGCGGCGGCCGCGCCCGAAGCAGCGGAAGAGCAAATGGCTGAAACCGCGAACACGCGAATCAACGAAGACAACGGCGCGCAGTCGGAGGCGACGGAGTCCCCGGACAAAGAAGAGGTGGCGGCTGTGGTCCCGGAGAGCAGCGAAGAAGAGAAAGCGCCGGAGACTTCCGAGCCTCAGACTTTCGAGCCTCCTCAGTTCGGGGTGGAGACTGTGGAGGGGACCGGCGATATTGGCACAGAAGTCGAGGCCGCGCCGCCCGACAAGTCAACCGGCGAGGTCGCCGAGCGGACGAAGCGGCGGAAGTTGAACATATAGCTCCGATAGGTGAGACGGCCCGCGCGGGCTCGACCGGCGGGCGGCAACCCAGCCGTCAAGCAACTCGAATCGGGCGCGGTCCTGAACGGGCGCTACGAGATCGTGCGCCGCATCGGCGGCGGCGGGATGGGCGCGGTCTATCTGGCGAAAGACCATCACCTCGGCGACGCCGCGCGCGCCGTCAAGGAGATGGTCGAGTCTCACCTGGACAGCTCGCAGCACGAGAAAGCCATCGGCGATTTCAAGCGCGAGTCCTTGCTCCTGACCTCGCTCGAACACGCTTCGATCCCGACCATCTACGACTACTTTTACGACGACGTGAAGGGCCGCTTCTACCTCGTCATGAAATACATCTCGGGCGGCGACTTCGCGGGCCGCCTGCGCAACGCGCCCGGCGGGCGCATTGACGAAAAGACCGTCACGGACTGGGCCGCGCAGATTGCGGACGTGCTCGACTACCTGCACAAGCGCCCGAAGCCCATCATCTACCGCGACCTCAAGCCCGCGAATTTGATGATAGACGGCAACACGGGGCGCGTGATGTTGATTGACTTCGGCATCGCGCGGTGGGTCGCGCCGCAGGAGAAGGGCGTGACGGCGGTCGGCACGATGGGCTACGCGCCGCCGGAGCTTTTCAGCGGCAAGGTCGAGCCGCGCTCGGACATTTACTCTTTAGGCGCGACGATGTTTCACCTCCTGACGGGCTCGGACCCGCAGGACAACCCGCTCCTGATTTTCGACTTCACGAAAAACCCGCGCCCGCGCCAGGTCAACCCCGCCATCTCCTCCGAGATGGAGCGCATACTGATGCGCGCGGTCGAGTACAAGCCGGAGAACCGTTTCCGCTCGGCCGCGGAGATGAAAGAGACGCTCGCCAATCATCTCGAAAAGCTGCGCCGGGGCGAAGTCAGCTACGGCGCGCCGGCGCAGCAGTTGGGCGGCGAGACCATACAGGTCGAGACGGTCTTCTGCGGCTTCTGCGGCGGGAGGATTGCGGCCGACGACGTTTACTGCGCGCACTGCGGGATGAAGCAGCCGCTCGTCGGCGTCGGCTCAAGCGCGGCCTTGCGCGCGGCGCGCGCGACCGCGAAGCTCATCGTCGCGGGAACCACTGAGTTGGACGTGTCGTTCACCTTGCAGAAGGAGAGCAACCTCGTGGGCCGCAGCGACCCGCAGTCGAACATCTTCCCGGAGATTGACCTCTCGCGGTTCGACCCCGAAACGAAAGTCTCGCGCCGGCACGCGCGCATCTGGCGCGAGGGCGAGACCTTCCTGATTGAAGATTTGAATTCGGTCAACGGGACCGTCATCAACGACGCCGTCCGGCTCGCCCCGCGCCAGCCGCGCGTCCTGGAGAGCGGCGACAAACTGCGCCTCGGCGAAACGACGCTCCATTTTTTAGTCGGGTGAAAAGCAGAATTCAGAATCCAGGAGCCAGAATCCAGAATGGATAAGGCTGCGAACCGCTTCTGATTTTCTTTTCTTCTGACTCCTGATTCTGAATTCTGATTACTGATTTTATGACTGCAAGAGTAGAGACAACCAGACTGGTTCAGGCCGAGGCCGAGGCGCGTGCCGAGGGACAGGGTTATTTGGAGAGATACCGCGCGCCGTTCTCGCTGCGTTGCGGCGCGCTCCTGATTGACTACATCCTGCTGGTGGCGATCATCGCCTTCAGCACTGTGCTGGCGCGCTTCGGCGGACGCCCACGCGCCCTGGCGAGCACGGCCGAGGCCGTCGGCTTCTTCGTCGCGGGCGGCGTCGCGCTCTTGAACTTCGTCGGCCTCACCCTCTGGCGCGGGCAGACGCTCGGCAAGTGGGCCACGGGCCTCTGCATCAGGCGCAGGGACGGCGAGCCTTTGACAATCGCGCGCGCACTCCTGCGTCACCTCGTTGCGTATCCGCTCTCTTTCCTCATCCTGGGCATCGGGTTCTTCGTGGCCGACATGCCTACGGCCGCGGCGGTCGCGGGCGCCGGCTTCGCCCTCACGATGGGGCTGGGCTTTTTGATGGCGTTGTTCAGCGCGAACGGGCGGGCGCTCCACGACCTCATCGCCGACACGGTCGTGGTGCGCGAAGACGTACGCCGCACGCGCCGCATCCGCTAACATTTTGGCGAGGACCGAAAGCGAAGGATTGATGGTCAAGCCCTGTCCAGGTTGTGGAGCGACGACGGTGCCGGAGGCGCGCTTCTGCCGCCTGTGCGGCACTCCGCTCAAGCTTGGAAGCGGCCGCGAAGATGGGGCTCCCGTCTCCCCTAAAGCGCAGACCATTCCGCTCACGGGCGAGGGCCGTTCGACTGACGGACTAGCCACGGACGAGCCGCGCCGTCCCGCGCCCAACACTTCGAGGGTCGGGCGCGCGGAGATGGAAAACCTGCTTCGGAGCGCGGGCGCGTCGGCGGAGGTCAAGCCGTCGGCGGACGGCGACGGCGACAAGGCTCCGGCGAAGAACAGTGCGCAGACGACCACGCTCACAGGGGACGGACACGCGCCCGGCGCGACTCCCGCAGCGGCAGAAACCAAACAAGAGCCCGCCCCGTCAAACGTTGCCGCGTCACGGCGCATGTGGCAGGTGGCGGCCGTCGCGCTCCTCTGCGTCGCGCTCGTGGCCGTAGTGCTGGCGTTCGTGCTTTCCCGCAGGTCCGGCCTCGCGGCCGAAGACGGCTCGTCCCCGATCTCCATCAGCGACCAGCAGCAACTGGTCGCGGAGAAGCTGGCCGAGGCGGAGACCTTGCTCGCCTCCGGCGAGTTCAACCGCGCCATCACGGTCTTGCGCGCCGCCGCGAAGCTCAGCCCCGGTAACGCTGAGGTGCGTATGCGGCTCGGCAACGCGCTGGAAAGGACCGGCGCGCGCGACGAGGCGATAGCGGAGTACAAGGCCGCGGCCGAGAGCAACCAGGCGAACGAAGCGGCCTGGCGCGCGCTGGCCTCCGCGCAATTCGAGGAGAAGCTCTATTCGGACGCGGCCGACAGCTACCGCCGATTGACAGAACTGACGGGCGAGCTAGACGAAGAAACGCTGCTAGCCTATGCTGAGGCGCTGCGCCTGGCCGGGCGTGTGGACGAAGCGCGCGTGGCTTACCAGAGAATCTACAACTCGGCTTTACCGGACGTGGCCCGGACGGCGCGCGCCCGCCTGGCAGAGCTTGGGCCAGCACCCACGGTCGCCGCAAACACGAACGGGCCGCGCCCGCGCGCGGAGCAAGAGGAAAGGCCGGAGGCGCGACCGGCGGAAATCGCGGATGCGTCGCCCATCGCCACGCCGCCGCCGCTCGTCGTGCCGACTCGAACGCCTCTGGCGGCAGCGACGGCCACTAACGTCGAGACGCGGGTTGATTACGACTCCTACTATTTTCAGGCGGTCAACATCGTCAACGGCCGCGACCCAAAAATAATCGAGCGCGCCGAATTGCTCCACGCCCTCGCGCTTTTCCAGAAAGCAGCCCTCGGCGGCTCGCGCCGCGGCGACGCCCAACGCTACGCCGACCGGCTCGGCAAAGAGTACGACCGGAGAAGAAAGCAGGGATGAGGGATGAGGGATGCAAATAGGGATGAGGGATCAGGGATGAGGGATGAATAGAAAGACTGCGATACGGTTTTTTCTATTTATCCCTCATCCCTCATCCCTCATCTGACCTTCGTTCATCCCTCATCCCTCATCCCTTAAACGTTATGCCTGACTTGATCGTCAAATATCCTGACCGCAGCCCGGACACTTTCCCTTTGGGGCGGCTGCGCATCACCATCGGGCGCTCGGCGCGCAACGATTTGTGCATCCCGGACCCGTTCGCCTCGCGCGTCCACGCGGAGGTGCGCCGCGAGGGCGACCACTACATCCTGCAAGACCTGGGCTCGGCCAACGGCACGCTCTACAACGGCGCGACCGTAGAGGGCGCGGTCCCTCTGACTTCGGGCGGCCGCATACAGATCGGCGAGACGGAGATCGTCTTCAACGACGGCGGGGCTGGGGCCGGCGTGGCGACGATGATCACGGACCAGGACGCCTCGCCCGTGCCCGAGGCGACCATCGCCATGAACTCGGCCGACCGAACCACGTCGGGTCTGCTCGAAGCGATAGAGGGCGCGCGCACGCAGCCGGACCAGGACTCGCCGCGCCAGGCCGTGCGCCAGAGCGACCTGCTGGCATTAATCAGTAAAGTGGGCATCACGCTCCTCGCCTCGGCCACGCTCAACGAGACGTTGCAGCAGATCGCATCCTTAGTCTTCGAGGCCGTCCCGGCCGAGCGCTGCTCGATCATGATGCGCGACGAGGGGGGCAGGAGTTGAAGGTGGCCGTCGCGCGGCTGCGCGACCGCCAGGGCGAAGTCGGCGAGATTCGCGTCAGCCGCACGATCATGGAAGAGGTCGTCGGCAAAGGAAAGTCCGTCCTGACCGCGGACGCGCAGCAAGACCCGCGCCTGATGAGCAGCACGATGACTCTTCAAGGCATACGCTCTGTGCTGGCCGTCCCCCTCGGCGTCGGCGAAAAAGTCTTCGGCATCATCTACGCCGACTCGCCCATCGCCGAGAGCCGGTTCACGGAAGACCATTTAAAAGTGCTGACCACGCTCGCCTCGGTCGCGGCCATACGCGTGGAGAACGCGCGGCTGATGGAGGAGCAGATACAGCGCGAGCGTCTTGAGCAGGAGTTGCAACTGGCGAGCGAGATTCAGCAAAGATTTCAGCCGACCGCGCCGCCCATTGTTCCCGGCTACGAGTTGCAGGGCATATCTTTCCCCTGCTACGAAATCGGCGGCGACTACTACGACTTCATAGAGCGCGAGGACGGCCGCCTCGTCGTGACTTTAGGAGACGTGTCGGGCAAGGGGACCGCCGCCGCGCTTCTGATGTCGAGCCTTCACGCGGCCGTCCACGCGCAGGCCGCCTCGCACAACTCGCTCGCCGAGACCATCAGCGCGGTCAACAACTACCTCGCCGACAACACGCCCACCAACCGCTTCGTCACGCTCTTCTACGCCGAGCTTGACCCGCAGACGGGCGGCCTCTCCTTCATCAACGCCGGCCATAACCCGCCGCTCATCGTCCACCACGCCGGCACGGTCGAGAACCTCGCCGCTGGCGGCCTCCCCCTCGGCATCCGCCAGGACGCCGAATACCGCGAAGGCCGCACACAGCTTCAACCCTCCGACGTACTCGTCATCTACTCCGACGGCGTCTCCGAAGCCACCAGCCCCCAGGGCGAAGAATTCGGCACAGACCGACTCTACGATGTGGTCGCCCGCAACCTCGACGCCTCCGCCGCCGGCATCCGCGACCGCATCGAAGCAGCATTAACGAAATGGGCCCAAGGCACCCCCGCCGGCGACGACATCACCCTCGTCATCGTCAAACGCCAACCCGCCGGCTTCTCCGTCACCTCCACCAGAGGCTGAACCGCAGTCAGGAGGCCGCCTCAACCATATGCCTCAAGAAGTGAAACAGGTAATGATTAGCAGCACCGCGCGTGACCTGCCGGAGCACCGCGAGCAAGTCATGCACGCCTGCACTCGTCTCGGCATGTTTCGCCCGGACATGATGGAGCACCTCACCGCCGCTGACGCGAACGCGCTCGAAGTCTCGCTCAAGATGGTTGATAAAGCAGACCTGTACCTGGGCGTCTTCGCATACCGCTACGGCTACGTCCCGGAAGGTCAAACTATCTCTGTCACTGAAGCGGAATATAACCGCGCGGTAGAGCGCAAAATTCCTCGCTTGATTTTCCTGATGAGTGATGAGCATCCCGTCAAGCCCTCAGACGTAGAGACAGGCGAGGGCGCGGAGAAGCTCAAAAAACTCAAAGAGCGGCTCGGCAAGGAGCGTGTCGTCAGCTTTCTTCAAATCTCCCGAAGACCTGCTGGCGAAAGTTATTCAGGCTTTAGTCCCTTACCGCGAAGCCCGACCTCACCACATTTCACTACGTCAGCGACATTCCCGCGCCGCCCGAAGCCTTCATCGCGCACCCTTACACGTTGCTGCAAACTCACCGACTGGTCGGACGCCAGCCGGAACTCAACCTGCTGACCGATTGGGTCGCCAAGACCGAAGTCGCGAAATCTATCGGGCGCGCATCCTGAACATCGTGGCCATCGGCGGCATGGGCAAGAGCGCGTTGACGTGGAAATGGTTCAACGACATCGCCCCGCAGGAGATGAAGCCGCTCGCCGGGCGCATGTGGTGGAGTTTCTACGAATCCGACGCGACCTTCGAGAACTTCGTCACCCGCGCGCTGGCTTACGTGACACGACAGCCACTCGACGAAGTGCAGCAGATTCCCGCGCCCGAACGCGAGACACAACTCCTCGCCGCTCTCGACCGCGAGCCGTTCCTGATCGTGCTCGATGGCTTGGAGCGGATGCTGATTGCTTATGCGCGCATGGACGCGGCGCATCTTAGCGATGATGATTACGACAGGCAAACGGCGAACGTTGTTGCCAACGCTATTGGCTTGCCCGCGAGCGCCGCGCAATCCTTCACGGGCGAGCATCGCCTGCGCAAGACCGCCGACCCGCGCGCCGGCTCATTCCTCCGCAAACTGGCGAACGTGCGCGCCTCGCGCATCCTCGTCAGCACGCGGCTCTATCCCGCCGATTTGCAGATGATGACGGGCGAGCCGCTTGGCAGTTGCGCTGCGATATTCCTGCCGGGGCTGGCCGATGACGATGCGCTCGAACTGTGGCGGGCGTTCGGCGCGACCGGCGCGCGCGATTCGTTGCTGCCGCTTTTCCAACGGGCGGAAAATCATCCGTTGTTGATTCAGGCGTTGGCGAGCGAGGTGGCACGCTACCGGCCTGCGCCCGGCGATTTCGACGCATGGCTGCGCGCCCATCCCGATTTCGATCCCTTCAGCCTGCCGCTCGTACAGGTGAAGTCGCACGTGCTGGAATTCGCTCTGCGCGGGCTGGACGATAAAGCGCAGCAAGTGTTGCGCACCATCGCCGCATTCAGAATGCCCGCGCGCTACGACACGCTGGCCGCATTGTTGATAGGCGAAGGAAAGCCATGCGCCGACGAGCGTGAGTTGGATGAGGTGCTGACCGAGTTGGAAGACCGGGGGCTAGTCGGCTGGGACAAGCGCGCTAACCGCTACGACCTGCACCCGCTCGTGCGCGGCGTGGTCTGGGGCGGCCTGGGCGACGACGCCCGGCGCGGCGTCTATACGAGCCTGCACGCGCACTTTGAAGCAGTGCCGATGATTGACGATTATCTCAAAGTCAATAGCCTCGAAGACCTCACGCCCGCCATCGAATTGTACAACACGCTGATCGGATTGGAACGTTATGATGATGCCTGTAATACTCTTTCACGAGCGATTGGAGAATGCCACGCTTTACCGTCTAAGTGCCAGCCGGCAGCGGGTCGAACTCTTGGAGATGCTCTTCCCCGATGGATTGGACCAGTTGCCACGTTTGAGCAGTCAAGGGGATCAAGCCTACACACTCAATGCGTTGGCGCAAGGGTATCAGTTTAGCGGGCAGCCGGGGCGCGCAGCCCTGTTGTATCGCCGCGCGAACACAATTTTTTCGGAGATGAAGCGATGACGATAATCTCAGCGTAGGTTTGAGCAATCTGTCAAACACGTTGCGGCTGTCGGGTGCGCTGTGCGAGTCGGAGGCGGCTGCGCGGCGCGCGTTGGTCATCGCACGTGAGCAGGATGATCGTTTTCAGGAAGCGATCAGTCTGATTTGGCTTGGCTTAACGCTGGCGGCACGGGGTATTGCGAATGAATCCGATTCTGCCTTACAGCGATCACTGCGAATATTTAGACGCGCAGTCTCATGATCAATTTGAAGGCGTGGTCTATTCTTTTCTCGCGCAGACGAGCGCTGTGGTTCGGCGAGTTTGCGGGCGCGCATCATCGTTCGCCGACCGCGCGTGGGAATTGGCTCAGTGTTCTGAGGCTTAGAAGCGCGATTTCATCCGCGCGGCGCGAACGGCAAGGCGAGGCGGCATTGGGCTTGAATGATCTCGCCACCGCCGACGAACGGCTGCACCATGCGCTCACCCGCGCGCGGAAGGTGAATCTGGTTGAAGAAGAACTGCCCGCGCTCGTCGCGCTGGCGGAGTTGCGGCGGCGGCAGGGGGATGTGAAAGCGGCGCGCGAACTGCTGGACGATGTGTGGGAGGCGGCGGAGCGCGGGCCGTACCCGCTCTTTCACGCCGATGCGTACAACGTGCTGGCGCAGATCGAGCGCGATGAGGGGAATCAGGCGAAGGCAACTGAGGCGGCGATGAAAGCGTATCAGGTTGGCGTGGTGCGATGGGCCGCCGTTCGCGTACCATTGGGGGTTGGAGAGGGCGAGGGAGCATTTGAGGGAGTTGGGGGCGGAGGAGCCGGAGATTGCTGCCGTTTGATGAGAAGAAGTATCGAGCCGATGCCGGAGGTGGAGATTGACCCGGAGGATGAGTTTCATGTGGGGAAGGGCGTTGAGGGTTGAGGTGGGAGGCGGCGCTGTGGAAGATTGGAGAGGGTGAATGAATATGTATTGTGCGGCGTGTGGGGCGGAAGTGTCGGAGGGGATGAGCTATTGCAATCGGTGTGGGGCGAAGTTGAAGCCTGTGTCGGAGGAGGTGGCGGTGGTGTCTTCATCTTCGCCGCCGGTGAGGGTGTCGGCGGGGGCGGCGTGGGCGATGGCGGCGGCGGTGGCGTTCATTACGTTGGGCGGGTTCGCGCTGATTTTTAGTCTGGTGATGGTGTTCGTAAGCCGCGGGCTCAGCATAGAGGAGGGGCGGCTGGCGGTGATTATTATTTCGCTGCTGGTCATCCTGCTGGTTGACTGGCAGCTCCTGCGACAGTTCACGAGGCTGACGAGCGGGAAGGCTCAAGCGCCGGACGACGCGCCGGTTAAGCCGGAGAAGCGGAAGCTGTCCGGGAAGCACTCGGCCGTGCCGCCGCAATTGGCCGCGCCGCGCGAGCCCGTGGGAAGTGTCACGGAGAACACGACGCGAACTTTCGAGCCGGTGTACAGGGAACGAGAGACGAAGCCGTAGCCTTCCTCAAAGGGAAGCAAAACAAACGAACCACGAAGTTACACGCGCGCGACACAAAAGAGGGTGAATTTACTTCGTGTCGTGCGCGTGTTGCTTCGTGGTTCGTTGCCTTCTAATTTTCGCGCAGCGCCGCGAGCAGTTTGTCGTGGATGCCGCCGAAGCCGCCGTTGGACATGATGGCGACGACATCGCCCGACCGTAACTCCGGCGCGAGGTGCTTGATGATGTCGTCAGCGCCCTCGATCTGTTGGGCGGGTTTGCCGCGCGAGGCGATGTCTTCGATTAGTTTGTGTGTGTCGAGGACGCGGCCCTTCTCGGTTGCCTTCGTGCTGTCGAAGACGCTGGCGATGACGACGTAGTCGGCGGGCTCGAAGGCGCGTGCGTAGTCTTCCTGGAAGACGGCGAGGCGCGACGACCACGAGCGCGGCTCGAAGACGGCGACGAGGCGGCGGTCGCTGTACTTGGTCCTGAGCGCGGAAAGCGTTTCGCGCACGGCCGTCGGGTGGTGCGCGAAGTCGTCAATGACGGTCACGCCGCGCTCCTCTCCGCGCACCTGCATGCGCCGGCGCACGCTCTTAAACGTCTTAAGTGCTTCCCTGATTGACTCGCGCTCTATCCCCCACGCGTCCGCGGCGACGATGACGGCCAGGCAGTTGCGGACGTTGAAGTCTCCGATAAGCGGCGTCTCGAAATCGGCCCAGAATTCTCCTTCACGAAAAACGCTGAAGCGCGCAAGCTCGCCACGAGTAGTCTATGTCGCGCGCCTGCCACGCGGCGTCCTCGCAAGTCCCGAAAGTTTCGAGCCGCGTGTGGAGTTTCGTCCCCATCTCCCCTACAACTTCGCGGACGTGCGCGCTGTCCCAGCCCGCAATCAGGCGACCCTGGCCGGGGACCAGATTCATCAGGCGACGAAAAGCCGTCTTGACCGCGTCCAAATCCTTATAGATGTCCGCGTGGTCGAACTCTATGTTGCCGACGATTGCCAGCTCCGGCAGGTAGTGCATGAACTTCGGCCCCTTGTCGAAGTAGGCCGTGTCGTACTCGTCGCCCTCTATGACGAAGTAGTCGCTCCCGGTCACGCGGAAGCTCACGCCGAAATTCTGCACCACGCCCCCGACCAAAAACGTAGGGTCCAAGCCACCCTGCTCCATGACCCACGCGGCGATGCTCGTCGTCGTCGTCTTGCCGTGCGTGCCCGCGACGACCAGGGATCGGCGGCCGCGTATGAACTCTTCCTTGACCGTCTCGGCCTGCGAGCGGTAGAGCAGACGCCGGTTCAAAGTCTCTTCGACTTCAAGGTTCCCGCGCGGGATGGCGTTGCCGACGATGACGCAATCGGGCGTAGGTTCCAAGTGCGCCGCGTCGTACCCCTGCATGACCGGGATGCCCAGCGACTCAAGCATCGTAGACATGGGCGGGTAGACGTTCTCGTCCGAGCCGGTCACCTTATGGCCCCGTGCCTGAAGCATCCCCGCCAGCGAAGCCATCGCCGTCCCGCAGATTCCGATTAAGTGATAGTGCATAAAAAAACAGTGACGAGTGACAAGTGACAAGTGACGAGTAAAGACAAGCGTTTTAACTTGTCACTTGCCACTCGTCACTTGTCACTGCTTTACCGGTAGTGTGAAAGAAAACGTTGAGCCCTTGCCAAGGGTGAAAGAAAATGTTGAGCCCTTGCCGAGTTCTGATTCGACTTTGATCTCGCTGCCGTGTAGCTCTACGAGTTGTTTTGTGATGTAGAGGCCGAGGCCCGTGCCTTTCTCGCCGCGTGTGGCGCGGTTGCGCGCCTGCTCGTACTTGTCAAAGAGGCGTACCACGTCCTCCGGCGCGATGCCGACGCCTGTGTCCACGACCGCCACGCGCACGCGATCGCCCTCGCGCGCGGCGCGGACCTCCACGCTCCCGCCCTTCTGCGTGAACTTCAGCGCGTTCGAGAGCAGGTTGAGGAGGATGCGGCGCAGCTTGGCCCGATCAGCCCTGACCGGCGGCAGGTCCGTGGGCAGCGTCTCGACGAGCCTGATCTCCTTCTCCTTCGCCATCGGCTCCATGGACTCGCGCAGCTCGTCCACCACGCCCCGTATGTTAATCGAGGCCAGCTCAAGGCGCATCGTACCCGATTCGAGCTTGGAGGCGTCGAGCAGATCGTTGACCAGCTCGATCAGGCTCTGCGTGTTGCGCTCCATCATCGCCACCATGTTCTTCTGCTCGGGCGAAAGCTCGCCCAGGCGGCCCGAGGTGAAGAAGCTGATGACGCCGCTGATGACCGTCAGAGGCGAGCGCAGGTCGTGCGTCGTCAGGGCCAGGAACTCCTCCTTCATCTCCGACAGCTCGCGCAGCTTGGCGTTGGCCTCGTTCAGCTCGCGGTTGGTCTCGCTCAGTTGTATGTTGAGCTCTTCGAGCTGCCCGCGCTTCTCTTCGAGTTCCGCTAGAATCTGGGCCAGGTCGCGGTTCTGCTGCTGTAGCTCCTCGACGGCCGAGTCCTCCACGTCCTCGCCAAGGTGGCCGCGCAACTCCTCCACGCGGACCTTCACGTTGTCGGCCGCGCCGCGCGGCATCCACTTGACGAGCGTGACGCGCGTGCCCTCGCCCAGTTGGGTCTGAATGTCGAACTCGTCCATTAATTTTCGCGTGCCGGAGAGGCCGACGCCGAGGCCGGAGGCGGACTGGTAGCGCCCGCGCATGATCGCGCGCAAGGTCGTCTCGTCAATTCCGGGTCCGTCGTCGCGCGCCGTGACCTGTAGCCCGAAGTCGGGACCGCGCTCGGCCAGCGCCAGCATGATCGCGCCCGACTGGGCATACTCGTAGATGTTGCGCGTCACCTCGGAGACGGCCGTCGTGATCTTAATCTGCGTGGTCGAGTCGAACCCCATCTCGCGCGCCAGCCTCCGCACGCGGTCACGCACCTTCACGATGTCGGCCTCGCGCCGGACGTAAACGTCCCCGAGACGTGTGGAAACAATATCTTTCATAAACAGTTTTCAGTTTTCAGTTTTCAGTTTTCAGTGAAGGCAAGTTGTCTTTGCTCAAAACTGAAAACTGAAAACTGAAAACTAAACTCTATCTTGCCACAAGCACAGTCGCGTCGTCAGCGTGGCGGCCGTAGTCGCGCATGAGGACGCCGGCCAGAAGCTGCGGGCTGCGTTCCAGGATGCCGGGATAAGCGCTGATGTCCCAGGAGGCGCTCAGCCCGTCGCTCGCCATGACGAGCGTCGCGGCCGGCGACCAGTCGTACGACCAGACGCGCAACTGGCCCAGACGCGCGCCGAGCGTGCCGTTCGCGGAGACGGGCGAGGCGTGCTCGGGGGAGTTGTAGACGCGAATCAATATGTTGCCGACGCCCGCGTAAGAAAAGCGCCCGGCCTCGTGATCAACCGCGACGATGCCTGCGACCGCGCCGCGCGTCGAGCGCAAAGCGTCGTGCAGCGCGAGCAGTAGTTCGTTAAGCGGCTCGCCCGTCCACTCGTCCAGTTGCCCGACGGCCACGTCGGCCGCCTCCTTTGCGCCCTGCCCGTGCCCCAGCCCGTCAATCACGGCGAGCAGCATCTGGCGGCCGCGCTTGCGTATGAAGTAGGCGTCGCCGCTCAACTCCTCGCCGGGGTGCGGGCGGCTCCAGACGCCGAAGCGCCGCGCGTCCTCGTGCGCGGCGGGCACGGCGTCGGCTTCACTTTTGTCGAGCCACTTACGCGCGAGCAGGGCCGTGCCGTGCGACGTGCGGCGCGGCGTGAACGAGAGCCGCGAGGAGACGGGCAAGGTCGAGTAGACCTCGAACTCGTCCATCAGCCGGCGGATCGCGCCTAATCCGGCGCCGAGGCTCCCGCTGGTCGAGACACCGTCGCGGATGGCGCGGTCCAGGTCGTAGATGCCCGGACCCGTGTCCCAGTAGAAAAGCTCCAACCCTCGGGCCGCGCCGAGAGGCTGACTGTAGTGAATCCACCCGCCGCCCGCCGCGTAGCGCGCCGCGTTCGTCCCTATCTCCTGGACGACGATGTCCAGCTCGGCCAGCTCCGTCTCCCCGAAGCCGAGGTCGCCCGCGAACCTGTGCACGGCGCGGCGCGCCGTCCCGACCTGGGCCAAATCTTTAATCTCTACGGAGTGGATTTCGCGCATAAACGAAGGGATGAGGGATGAGGGATGAGGGATGAAGGAAAGCCGTTGAATCAATGATTCGACGGGCGATTCACTCAACCTCTTTCATCCCTCATCCCTCATCCCTCATCCCTTTCAAAGCCAGCGCATGACGGTGATGCGCGTGCCGCGGCCGACCTCTGACTCTATCTGGAATTCGTCAACGAGCCGTTTCGAGCCGGGTAACCCTTTGCCGAGCCCACGGCCCGTCGAAAAACCGTCGCGCATGGCCGCCTCTATGTCCGGGATGCCCGGGCCGCGGTCCTCGAAGATCAGGCGTAGAGCCTGCTGCCCGGCGGGGCCGCTGGTCGGCTGCACGATGAGACGCCCGCGCCCCGCGTACTTGATGACGTTGCGCGCCAGCTCCGACGCGACCGTGGCGAGCCGCGTCTGGTCTATGACGCGGAAGCCCAGCGCGGAGGCAAGCTGACGGACCTCGTTGCGCGCGACCGCTATGTCGTGGTCTTGCTCAAGAGCGATGGTCCTGCTTTCCAAACGCGCCCAACCCCCAGTAAGCTTGCTCTTCCTCTTCCTCGTCGGTCTTGAACTCTCCGCGCAACAGCCTGAAGCCCTCGTCCACGTTGAGCACCGTGTCCACGCCGTTCAATTCCAGCCCCAGCTCGACGAGCGTGATGGCGACCGCCGGCTGCATCCCGACTACCACCGTGCGCGCGTCCATGATGCGCGCCATCGCCGCGATGTCCGAGAGCATGCGCCCGATGAACGAGTCAACCATCTCCAGAAGCGAGATGTCTATCAGCACGCCGCGCGCGCCCGTGCGCTCAAGCTCCGCCAGGATGCGCTCCTGCAAGTGGATGACCGTCTGGTCGTCCATGTCCACCTGAATCGGCACAATCAGCACACGGCCGACTTTTAAGATAGGAATACGCGCACCATTCATGAATTTTTGCTCCGCAAAAATTGGGGTCGGGGGACGGGGGGCAGGGGCCGGCAAGAAACGGCAAACGTTTTTCTTTTAACCGGCCCCTGACCCCCGTCCCCTGGCCCCTGCTCTTAACTTTCTTCGCGCCGCTGGTTTTCGCTGGTGATGCTCGCGCCGTGGGCGGCGAGGGTGGCGGTCGTGTGGGCCGCGGCCCCCGTGCCGTTGGACATCTGCGCGAGCGCCCTGGCGGGCACGATCGTGCGCCCGATCATCTCCATCGCCAGCTTGATGCCGTCGGACATCTGCGCGCGCGTCGTGATCTGCGTGAGGTCTATGCCGAGCTGCACCATCGTCTGCGCTATCGCCGGAGAGACGCCCGTCAGGATGCAGCGTGCGCCCATCAGCCGCGCCGCCGTCACCGTCTTGATCAAATGGTTGGCGACGAGCGTGTCCATCGTCTTGACGCCTGTGATGTCAAGGATGGCGATGACGGAATTGGTCTCGACTATCTTCTGTAAGAGCGCCTCCATCATCATCTGCGCGCGGCGCGAATCAAGTGTGCCAATTATGGGGAGCGTCAGAATCTTGTCCCAGACTTTGATGACCGGCGTGGACAATTCCATCATGTCCTCGCGCTGCTGGCGTATGATCTCCTCGCGCGAGCGTATGAAGTTTTCGACCATCACGAGCCCCATCTTGTCCAGGAGGCTCGTGAAGTACTGCATCTCGCGCACGAGCGACTCGCTGTTGCCGTTGAGTTCTTCGGCCAGGAGCGGCAGGATGGTGTTGCGGAGCGAGAGGATGTAGGTCGCGTTTTCCAGCGGCGTGTAGCCCTTGACGGCGCGGGCGCGGGAAATCTCGTTGAGGAAGACGCGCATCTCGTCGAAGGCCGCCGACTCGAAGTCGCCCCCTTCAGAGTCTTTGATCGAGCGCGCGAGCATGTCCACGATCTGCTGCGACTGGCGGCGCAACTCTTTCTTGGGGATCAGCTCGTCGCGGAACTCGCCCGATTCGAGGCGGTCCTTGATCCAGAGGTTGATAATCTCGTCGTGGCGCTTGACGAGGAGGTTGACGACCGGAGTCGTGTCGTGGTTCTGGGTCGGGTTGTTTTGGGCCAGGTTTTCAGCAGCCATCCTTAAATCCTCAAGAGATGCGTCGCCCGCACACGCGCGCTTTGGCGCGATCAGGGACGCACGATTTTCCGAACACGGGGGAGATTCTCGCCACCGTCTACGGCAGCCGCTTATGAGTTATTGGAGCCTGACAAGTATCTTAACATCGCGGGGCGGAAAAGCAACTGGTGGGGGCGGGTGAGTGTGGGCTAAAGAAAAACATCTCACGCAAAGGCGCAAAGGCGCGAAGAAAACGAAACTCTTTTCTTTGCGCCTTTGCGCCTCCGGCGTGAGATGTCTTATCAGGCGGCGGCCGAGAGGGCGCGGAGTTTGTCGCGGACCAGCGCGTTGAACTTTTCGGGGTGTTCCTCTTGCGGCATCATGCGGCAGCGGTCGAAGATTGCGAGGCCGACGCGCGGGTTGAGGCTCAGGAGTTCGGCGGCGTTCTCCAGGGGATTGGTCTCGTCCTGCTTGCCCCAGCAGAGCGTGACGGGCTGGCGCAGGCGGCTGAACGCCTCGCGCGTGTCCATGTTCAGGTAGCCGGAGAGGAAGGCCGCGATGGCGTGCTGCGCGCCCGGCTGGTGGCTCGTCGCGTAGTACTGCGAGACGAGGCGTGGCGTGGCGCGACGGCGGTCGTAGAAGAGTTCGCGCCGCGCGTAGTCGCGTATGCTGCGCTCGCTGGCGATGACGTTGTAGAAGGAGGTGCCGAGCACGGGCGATTGCAGGAGGCCGTAGAAGGCAGCGCCCGCCACGCCCGGCCGCGCCTGCAAACTTCCCCCCGCCCCGGTCGGCGCGACGAGCACGAGCGAGCGCACGAGTTCCGGCCGCTCGTAAGCGACCTGCACGCAGTAGGCCGCGCCGAGTGAGCTTGCGACGAGGTGCGCGCCGCCCCCTGCGACTTCGCGCAGGAAGTCCGTGAGCAGTTCGACGTAGAGGTCCGCGGAGTAGGGCGCACCGGCGGGCTTGTCGGAGAAGCCGAAGCCCAGCAGG
This sequence comes from uncultured Acidobacteriota bacterium, assembly GCA_963711585.1. GTDB lineage: Bacteria > Acidobacteriota > Blastocatellia > Pyrinomonadales > Pyrinomonadaceae > QHXM01. The sequence continues at coordinate 694,213 of CAVQEU010000011.1, forward strand.
TCAGGCGCGAGGACGCGAAAGTCGCGCGACAATTCGTCGAAGTTGCGTCGCCACATAAAGCTCGACGAGCCCGCACCGACGCCGTGGACGAAGACGAGCGGCGGCCCCTGATGCCCTTCGCCCGCGGTCTTGTAGAAGACGTTGCCGTGTCGCCAGAAGAATGTGCGCGGCTCGCCGCCGAAGGCCGCGTCGTCCGGCTCCTGCGCGCGCCGACGAATCCGCGCGTTGACGGCGGCGAGCGCCGCGACGCCTGCGCCCGCCGCGCCAATCGCCTTCCAGAGCTTTCCTGCTTTACTCATCGAAAACTGCTTTCGTCCGCAAGAGTCACCTGTAAGTCAGCGTATACAAGTTGTCCGACTCCCGTTGGAAACTTCTGCGCGCCTGATCACCTTGTAGGATGACTTCGCCGCTCGCGCCGTTGAGACGTATCTCCTCTACGGCGAATGCCTCCGCGTCAGATGTATCGTCGTGCCCGCCGTAGTTGGTCAGTTGCCGGACCAGCACCGCCTCGTGCGGCATGAGGCGGATTGTGACTGTGCGCGCCTCGCTGTCAACACTGTACTCGCCGGGCGCGAGCAGCCGCCACTCCTTGTCGCTGTTTTGAAGTTTCTCCCCGGCCGTCTTCCTGGGTTCGCCGGCCACCTGTAGCACGTCGCGCGGCGAGGCTTTGAGTTTGTACCGGAGTTCGACGGGCTGAGCGGTCGCGTTGAGGATGACGAAGTTGGTGGTGTAAGAACACGCCGTGAGCAGGAGGGCGAGAATGAAAGTCAGGGGGACAAGAATTCTCTTCATCTCTTTGCTCACGGCGTGTGCCGTTTTGTGAGTGCGATTCGACTCCGCTTCAGATGAAGGCGAAGTCGAACTGCTCCTGGTGAAGCTGATGATCGCTGGTGATGTCCACCGCGCCCAGGTAGTCCTCTATCTCGTTCAGCACGTCGCGCTCAGTGCTGCGCAGCGTGCGCGCGACTTCAGGGTTGATACGCAGCGTCGTCTGCTTGACGTCGTCGTCCAGGCTGCGGCTCAGGCGGCGCGCCTCCTCAAGGATTTCGTAGCAGATGGTCTGCGCGGACTTGACGAGCCCTGCGCCCTGGCAGTACGCGCAGGGGCTACAGAGCGTGCGCTCCAAAGACTGCTTGACGCGTTTGCGCGTCATGATGACGAGGCCAAAGTCGTTAAATGACAAAACCTTCGTCGGCGACTTGTCGCCGTGCAGGGCGTCTTGCAGCGCCTGCATCACGCGCGTGCGGTTGCGCCGCTCCTCCATGTCAATCAAATCCAGCACGATGATGCCGCCAAGGTCGCGCAGGCGAATCTGGCGCACGATCTCGTCAACGGCTTCGAGGTTGGTCCGCGTGATCGTGTCTTCGAGGCGCGTGCCGCCGCGCCCGACGAACTTGCCCGTGTTCACGTCGATGGCGACGAGCGCCTCCGTCTGGTTGATGACGAGGTAGCCGCCCGATTTGAGCCAGACGCGCGGCTTGATGGCTTTATCAATCTCGGCCTGCACGCCGTAGGCTTCAAGAATCGGCTCCTCGCGCGTGTAGAGCTTGACGCGCTTGACCATGCGCGGCTGGATGCGGTTGATGAACTCCACGATGCGCAGGTACTCCTCTTCGGAGTCAACGCGAATCGCCGTGAAGTCGTCCGAGAGCTGGTCGCGCAGGAGGCGCTGCACCAGGTCCAGGTCGCGGTGCACCAGCGCCGGGGCCTTCGTCTTCTCGGCCGAGCGGCGTATGTCGAGCCAGGTGCGGACCAGGTAGCGCGCGTCGTCGCGCAGGTCTTCTTCGGAGATTCCGACGCCCGCCGTGCGGACGATGAAGCCGCCCGAGGGCACGTCCTCTTCGGCGCGGATGGCCTGTATAAGTTTACGCAGGCGGCTACGCTCGCTGTCGGATTCGATCTTGCGCGAGACGCCGACATGCTCGACCGTAGGCATGTAGACGAGGAACCTGCCGGGGAGCGCGATGTGCGAGGTGATGCGCGCGCCCTTCTTGGCGATGGGCTCTTTGGCTATCTGCACCAGGACTTCCTGGCCTTCGCGCAGGAGGTCTGTGATGGTCGGCTGGTGACGGTCGCGGCGTCCGCCGCCGCCGCCACTGCGCTCGCGCCGCTCGCGTCCACCGCCGCCGCCGTTGCCGCTCGGGCGGTCTTCACGCGCGCCGCGCTCGGAACGGTCCTCACGTGGGCCGCGATCTTCACGGGGAGCGCGTTCGGGGCGATCTTCACGTGAGCCACGTTCGGGGCGGTCACGCTCGGGGCGGTCGCGTCGAGAATCACTGCGCGAGGGCGAACTGGAAGCCCTCTTGGTCGGCGGCGCTTCCTCGACCTCCGCGACCGTCTCAATCTCTTCGTCCTTCCCGTTGGAGCGGTCTTCGCCGTTTGCCTCCTGCCCCTTGCCGGCAGGGCGTCGGCGTCGGCGGCCACCGCGGCGCGTGGCGAATTCGCCGCGCGAGCGACCCGAAGAGAGACTAGCCTCGGCGTCTTCGTATTCGCCGTCGCCGCCCGTGCCCGCCTCGAAGTGCTCGCCGTCGGCCGCCTCTGCGGCGACGACGTCCGCGCTCTCGGCGCGCTCGGCCTCGGATTCAAGCACGGCTATGTCCGTCTCGCCCTCGTCGCCCGCGTCGAGTGTCGCGGCGCGCGTTGAGCTGCGCTTGCTTGCTTTCTTACTGGACTTCTTGGCGGCAGTCTTCTTCGCCGCCGCTTTCGTCGCGCGCTTGGGTTTCGCGGCGGGCTCTTCGGCTTCGGCCTCCTTCTTGGCCCCGCGCTTCGTCGCGGCACGCTTCGTCGCGGCGCGCTTGGTCTTGGGCTCGTCCGCCTCTTCGGCGCTCGTCTCGTCGTCGCTCACGCGCTCGAAGGTCTGCGCGCTCGTGCCGACGGTCTCTTCGTTGATCTCGTCAATGAACGCGCCGACGTGCGCGGCGACCGTCTCCCGCACGAAGGCCGGCTCGCTTCGGTCGCTCTCGGGCGCTTCGTCGTCCTCCACGCGCTGGAAGGAGCCCTGCCGCGGAGCCTCCGCGCCGAGCAGTGAGCCTACTTCCGTGGTCGGCACGTCCTCCATGTCGAACTCGACGGCGTGAATCTGATCCAGGATGCGCTCCTGTATCCTTGCGTCCTTGAACATCTCGCCGTTCTCGGCGGCCGTCTCGTCCTCGTCAACGACGCGCTGGAAAGAAGCGTCGGCGATGAAAGGAGTGCTCACGTCCTCAAAGGCGGCAGCGGCCTCGTCCCCGGCGGCTGCCGTGGACGTTTCGGGCGCGTGCCCTTGATCTTCTCCGCCGCGGCCTCTGCGCCGCCCGCGCCGGCCGCGCTTGCGCCCGCCGGCCTCCGCCTCTCTGGGCTGCTCCACGGCTTCCTGCGTCGCAAGCTCATCCAGGCTGGCCTTCAACTCCTCGGCCGGCGAAGGCGTCTCGACCACTTCGTCCTCGACATCTCTTCGACCTCGACCGCCGCCGTCTCTACGGCGTCCAGAAGCGGCTCGACGCGATCCTGCGCGGCCTCTATCTGCTGCTCGCGCTCGACGCGCGCCTGCTCGATGACGCCGCGTGCGGCGCGGGCGGCCTCGGCCGGGTCCGCGGACTTCTTCGACTTGTCCATCACGATGCGCTCGAACTCTTCTTCCTCGTCGAAGAAGTCCGAGACGTAAAGGAAGGCGTCGCGCTCAAGCCCCACGTCCACGAAGGCGGACTGCATGCCGGGCAGGACACGCATCACTCGCCCCTTGTAAATGTTGCCGACGATGCCCTGATTCTCTTCGCCGCGCTCTATGTAAAACTCCGTGACCTGCTCATCCTCGATGATGGCGATCTTTTTCTCGCGCCCGTTGACGCTGACGATTAACTCTTTTGCCATGTTGACTGAAATCTCTCCCCGGAAAACGGCCGCGAATAAGTTGCAGAAGCAGGGAAGCCGCAGGCGTGCCCCTTGGTTTTGGGCGCGCGGCTCCGCTCGGTCATTCTTAATTTATTGGCCGTGAGTTTGATGGTGTGAACGCGCCGGGACACAGGGCGGAAGTCGGACAATGTCCGCACTTGCGCCGCCGCGGCGCGAGAGCATTCTGAGTTGTTCAAACGGAAATCCCCGACGGTCCATCCTGCGCGCGGCCCTGTGAACTAAAACCGCGCTGGCGTCCAAAGCGTGCAGGGAGCGCGTTAAGAACTCTTGCGCTCACTCAGAAAACCTGCAACGGACGGCCGTCTATCAAAAGTTGAAACGTGCGGGACCGAAACCGTGCGGCCCGCGAAAATTCTGTGTCTCGCCTGTCGCGGCGCACCGGGAAACTTCTGTTCACCTGTGCTTCCGGGTCTTCTAACTCTCCGGCGCGTTTACGTGCTGCAACGCCGGGAAGGGGACAAGGCAGGACGAGCACTCGGCAGTATAACCGAGCGCGCGGCAAACGTGAAGCCGTGGCCGCGATTTACCGGGAGCGCAGGCATCCGCTTTTAGCTAATGTCAGACGGGGCGGAATGGGTTAGAATCGGAATCGGAATCAGTTTATGTTCGCACCCCCAGACAAACCATCTAGAATTCTCATCGCCGACGACGACGCGCAGATCAGGGAAGTGCTGCACGAGTTGCTGGGCGACGATTACGAATGCGCGGAGGTCTCCTCGGGCGAAGAGGCTCTCGCCGTGCTGCGCACGGAAGAGTTCGACCTGGTCTTGAGCGACATCATGATGGGCGGCATCACGGGGCTCGAAATGGTCCCGCAAGTTCTGGAACTCTCGCCCGACACGGTCGTCATCATGATCAGCGGCGAACAGAACATAGAGAGCGCCATCACGGCACTGCGAGCCGGCGCGTTCGACTACATCACCAAGCCCTTCGACCTGCGCCACGTGGAGGCCGCAGTCCGTCGTGCGCTCGAACACCGGCAGCTTCGCCAGTCCAAGCGCTACTACGAAAACTTCCTCGAAGAGATCGTCCGCGAGCGCACGGCCGAGTTGTACAAGTCGAATCAGACCCTGAGCGTGCTGATACAGGCTTCGCCGCTCGCCATCTTCGTCCTCGACACGGAAGGGCGCGTCAGTCTCTGGAACCCCGCGGCCCGGCGCATGTTCGGGTGGGACGAGCAGGAAATTCTCAACAAGCCTTTCCCGCTCGTGCCCGACGAGGGGCGCGAGGAGTTTCAGGCACGCTTCGAGGATGCGCTCCAAGGGAAGGTCGTCGGCGATTACGAGACGCGCCGGCAGAGGAAAGATGGCTCCTCGATTGACGTAAACGTTTGGTGGGCGGCGCTACGCAACGCTGCGGGCGAGGTCAACGGCGTCATGGTAATCGTCGCGGACATCACGGAGCGCAAGGCTGCCGAGGCGAGGATCAACTACCTGGCCTACCACGACACGCTGACCGGCCTGCCCAACCGCGTCGCGCTTGAGGAGCGGCTGGTCGAATCGGTCGCGCACGCGGGGCGCGCGCGCGGGCAACTGGCCGTGATGTTCCTCTCGCTCGACCGCTTCAAAAAATTCAACGACACGCTCGGCCACGTCATAGGCGACCGGCTCTTGAAGAGCGTCGCCGAGCGCTTGACCGCGGCGGTGCGCGACGGCGACACGGTGGCGCGCTTCGGGAGCGACGAGTTCGCCTTCCTGCTGACGCGCATCGAAGGCGCGGACGACGCCGCGCGCGCGGCGCGCGAGTTCCAGCGCATCCTCGACCCGCTCTTCGACGTAGAGGAGCACGAGCTTTACGTCACAGGCAGCATAGGCATCGGCCTCTACCCGGAGGACGGCGTGGACGCGCAGGGGTTATTGAAGAGCGCGGGCTCCGCGCTCTACCGCGCCAAACAGTCGGGCGGGAACAATTACCAGTTCTACACGGCGGACATGAACGAGCGTGCGCTGCACCGCCTCGCGCTCGAAAACAAACTGCGCTGGGCCATCGAGCGCGGCGAGTTCCGCGTCTACTACCAGCCGCAGGTCTCTATCGGCACGGGCCGCGTCACGGGGATGGAGGCGCTCGTGCGCTGGCAGCACCCGGAGATGGGCCTGGTCCCTCCGGTCGAGTTCATCCCGCTCGCGGAAGACACGGGGCTCATCTCGCCCATCGGCGAATGGGTCCTGCGCACGGCCTGCGCGCAGGCGCGCGCGTGGCAGGACGACGGCTTCGATCAGCTTCGCGTCGGCGTCAACTTGAGCCCGAGGCAATTTCAGCAGCCCGATCTTGTGCCAATGGTCGAGCGCCTGCTCAAGGAGACGGGGCTCGACGCGGCCTCGCTCGAATTGGAAGTGACGGAAAGCTCCGTGATGAAGAACGCCGAAAGCTCTATCCGCACACTCGGCGAGTTGAAGGCGATGGGCATCAAGATTGCGGTGGACGATTTCGGCTCGGGCTATTCGAGTTTGAGCTATCTGAAGAGCCTGCCGATTGACGTGCTGAAGATTGACCAGTCTTTCGTCCGCGACATGACCTCGGACCCGAAGGACGCGGCCATCGTGATGGCGATCATACAGCTCGCGCACAGCCTGCAACTTGAGGTCAAGGCCGAGGGCGTGGAGACGGAAGAGCAGTTGCGCTTCCTGAGTCTCTTGCGGTGCGACGCCATGCAGGGCTATCTTTTCTGCAAGCCGCTGCCCGTGGACGCCTTCGAGCAGCTTCTCCTGGAAGGCCGCGGCCTCGGCCCGGCGAAACTCAACGGCGCGACTCCCGCCTCGCAGCCGGCAAAAGCTGGCTGACTCGTCTCGTCTCATGTTCGATGAAGATGAAATTCCAAACGTCGAACCACAGAACCTTCGCCCTCTTCGCGCCGCTGGCGTTGTCAGTCTTCGTGCTCGTCCCCGTACTCTATTTTGGCACACGCGAGACGCCGGCCGGGCAGACAGCCGCCGCAGGCCCGCAGGTTACGTCCGCGATGGAAGTATCGAGCGCACCGGCCGCGGAAGTGTCGAGCGCGCCGGCCATTGAAAAGCTGAGCGCGCCGCGCGCGGGCCGGAACTTCACGGAAGCGGATTTCGCGCGCCACGTCGCCCAGTTGAAGAAGAAGCTGCCGGGCCGCGAGTTTACGATTGTCATTCAACGTCCCTTCGTCGTCGTCGGCGATGGGACGCCGGCGGCCGTCCGCACGCAGTCCGAAACCGTCCGCTGGGCCGTGGACAAACTCAAACAGGATTTCTTCACGAAAGACCCCGCGGAAATCCTTGACGTGTGGCTTTTCAAGAACGAGGCTTCTTACCGCAAGCACGCGCGCCAGCTTTTCAACGACGAGCCTGACACGCCCTACGGCTACTATTCGAGCACACACAAGGCGCTCGTCATGAACATAGAGACGGGCGGCGGCACACTCGTCCACGAGATCGTCCACCCGTTCGTCGAGGCCAACTTCCCGGAGGCTCCGCCCTGGCTCAACGAGGGGTTGGGCTCGCTCTACGAGCAGAGCGGCGAGGAGGACGGCCACATCTACGGCTACCCCAACTGGCGTCTGCCCGGACTGCAAGAGGCCATCAAAGACCGCGCCGTCCCCACCTTCAAGGAACTGACGGCGATGAACGCCAACGCCTTCTACTATCACGACAAGGGGACGAACTACGGCCAATCGCGATACCTCCTTTACTACCTACAGGAGCGCGGCCTCCTCGTTAAGTTTTATAAAGAGTTCTACAACCGCCGCAAAGACGACCCGACCGGCTACCAGACCCTGCAAACGATCTTGGGCGAATCGGACATGACCGCTTTCCAGAAGAAGTGGGAAAAGTTCGTCCTGGATTTGAGCCAGGGGTTTACCCTCAGGGTCAGTCCCTAAAACCGAAAAACTGATTTGAATTGACTAATGACCCTGAAAGGGTCACACATGATAGCCGGGGGCAAGCAAACGCTAGTTTGCGCCGCCCCCGGAACGGTTAGAACAAACATTTCGACCCTGAAGGGGTCGCACATTCAACATCGAGGTGCGACCCTTTCAGGGTCGAAATCATTTCTCGTTTGATACCGGGGGCGGCGCGTCGTGTGCTGACGCACCCTCGCTTGCCCCCGGCTATCGTGTTCATCCCCTCCGGGAATAAGACCGTGCCGTTTTTATCAACTCTCTTGAATACTGCGCTCCACTTCTCACAGCTATAAATAATGCTAAAATCCTTGGCCTCGGTGGAATATTAAATGAGCCAAAAGCAGCAAGAGCATTCTGAGCAGCGCGCGACCGAAGAGATCGCGAGCGCGGCGCAGCCGACGCACTACAACGTCGTGCCGCATGACGAGGAGACTGCGCCCGCGCCCGACGGCGGCGATTCGGAAAAGATCGAGCATGAGAGCGACGCTCACGTTGCGAACGCGCAGCCGCCGGTCGAGACTTACGGCATTGAGATTAAACAGACGGGCAAGGCCGCGGGCGGTATCCCGGCCATCGTCGAGACGGTCAAGCACGCGTGGGGCGAGATGGGTTTGGGCCGTAGTCTCAAGACCCTGCTCGCCGTCAACCAGCAGGACGGCTTCGACTGTCCGGGCTGCGCCTGGCCCGAGCCCGACCGCGAGCGCTCGCATGCCGAGTTCTGCGAGAACGGGGCAAAGGCCGTCGCGGAGGAAGCGACCACCAAACGCGTCACGCCGGACTTCTTCCGCGAGTGGAGCGTCGAAGAGCTTTCGGAAAAATCCGATCACTGGCTCGGCAAGCAGGGCAGGCTGACCGAGCCCATGCTGCTCCGCCGCGACGCCACGCATTACGAGCCCATCAACTGGGACGACGCGTTCGCGCTCGTCGCCTCGGAGTTGAACGCGTGTGCTTCGCCCGACGAGGCCATCTTTTACACCTCGGGCCGCACGAGCAACGAGGCCGCGTTTCTTTATCAACTCTTCGCGCGACAGTTCGGCACGAACAATTTGCCGGACTGCTCCAACATGTGCCACGAGTCTTCCGGCTCGGCCCTGACGGAGACCATCGGCGTCGGCAAGGGGACCGTCACCCTCGAAGATTTCAATCTGGCGGAGGCCGTCTTCGTCATCGGCCAGAATCCCGGCACAAATCACCCGCGCATGTTGACGGCGCTGCAAAAGGCCAAGCGGCGTGGCTGCAAGATCGTTCACGTCAACCCGCTCCCCGAAGTTGGCACAACGCGCTTCAAGCACCCGCAGGAAATTTTCGCGATGCTCGGCACGGGCACGGAACTCGCGGACCTCTTTCTACAGGTCCGCGTCAACGGCGACGTGGCGCTCCTCAAAGGCGTCATGAAAGAACTGCTCGAAGAGGAGCGGCGGCGTCCCGGCGAAGTCTTAGACCACGAGTTCATCAAAGAACACACTGACGGCTTCGAGAGTTTCGCGGACGCGCTCCGCCTTGCGAGTTGGGACGACATCGTCGAGCAGAGCGGCGTCAGTCGCGAGCAACTGCGTGAGGCGGCCGAGATAATGATGCGCTCCGAGAGGACGATCATCTGCTGGGCGATGGGGCTGACGCAGCACAAGAACGCCGTCGCCAACATACAGGAGATCGTCAACCTGCTTTTGCTGCGCGGGCAGATAGGCAAGCCCGGCGCGGGCGCGTGCCCCGTGCGCGGCCACTCGAACGTCCAGGGCGACCGCACGATGGGCATCTGGGAGCGGCCAACCGAAGCTTTTCTTGACAGCCTCTCGAAGGAGTTCAATTTTGAGCCGCCCCGCCGTCACGGCTTCGACACGGTGGAGTCAATCAAGGCGATGCACGCTGGACGCGCCCGCGTCTTCTTCGCGCTCGGCGGAAACTTTCTTTCCGCCACGCCGGACACGGAATTCACCGCCGACGCTCTCAGGCGCTGCCGCCTGACCGCGCACGTCTCGACCAAACTCAACCGCGCGCACCTCGTCACGGGCGAGCAGGCTCTGATTCTGCCTTGCCTCGGCCGAACCGAGCGCGACGTGCAGGCCAGGGGCGCGCAGTTCGTCAGTTGTGAAAACTCGATGGGCGTCGTGCAAGCCTCGCGCGGCGTGTTGGAGCCAGCTTCGGAGCATCTCTTAAGCGAGCCCCGGATCGTCGCGCAACTCGCGGCGGCGACTCTCGGCGCGCGCCGGAGCCGCGTGGACTGGCTCGCGCTCTCCGGCGACTACGACCTCATACGCGCGTCAATCGAGCGCGTGATTCCGGGCTTCGAAGATTACAACCGGCGCGTGCGCGAGCCCGGAGGTTTTTACCTCCCGAACCTGGCGCGCGAGCGCCGCTTCAAGACCGCGACCGCGCGCGCCAACTTCACAGTCCACGCGCTGCCGCGCCACGACCTTCAGCCGGACCAATTCCTGATGATGACGATGCGCAGCCACGACCAGTTCAATACGACCATCTACGGATTGGACGACCGCTACCGCGGCATCTACAACGGCCGCCGCGTCGTCTTTCTCAATCCCTCGGACGTAGAAGAGGCCGGACTCCGTGAGGGGCAACTCGTTGACCTCACGAGCCACTTCGAGGACGGCGAGCGCACGGCGCGCCACTTCGTCGTCGTCCCCTACAGCATCCCGCGCCGCTGCGCCGCGACCTACTTCCCTGAAGCCAACGTCCTCGTCCCCATCGGCAGCGTCGCCGAGAAGAGCAACACGCCCGCCTCGAAATCTGTGGTGATTAGCCTGCGTCCTTCAGGAGATAGCCCAAGGTCCGCTGATTTGGTTTCATCCCCGTAGGAGATAAACATGATAGCCGTGGGCAAGCAAACGAATGTTTGCGCCGCCCCCGGACGGACGTTAGAAAACATTTCGACCCCGGAGGGGTCGCACCTCGACGTTGAAGGTGCGACCCCTCCGGGGTCAGGATTCATGTTTGGCATATTACCAGGGGTGACGCGCTGAACGCGCTTACCCCTGGCTATCATGTGCGACCCCTACGGGGTCAAAGACCAATAGAACGGTATTTGATTTTTTCGATAAGGCGTGAGTTAATGGTCAACTTTGCGGCGGCCCGTAATTTCCGGCCGTCGTCGTCTTTATCCGAGTACTGTAAAATTCTTAGCACACTTTCAGGAGATTTCTTGATGAGCAATGATGGACAGAATTTGATCGAGCCGTACGGGGGCGAGTTGGTTGACCTCGTCGTGCGCGGCGAGGAGCGGGACGAGTTGTGGGCCAGGGCGGCGAGCCTGCCGCGCCTGCAACTGAGCGCGCGTAGCGTCTGCGACCTTGAGTTGTTAGCCACTGGCGGCTTCTCGCCGCTCGCGCGCTTCATGAATCAGGCGGACTACGACCGCGTGCTCGAAGAGATGCGGCTTGCCGACGGCACGCTCTTCTCTATCCCCGTCACGCTGCCGGTCCGCGCCGAGGCCGGCGTGAAACTGGACGCGGAAATCGCGCTCGCCAACCAGCACAACGACCTCTTGGCCGTCATGCGCGTCGAGGAAATCTACGGATGGGACAAGGAGCGCGAGGCGCGCTTGGCTTACGGCTCGACTGACTTGCGCCATCCGCTCGTGGCCGAGATGAACTCGTGGGGCGAGTCTTACATCTCCGGCGAATTGAAGGTGCTGGCGCTGCCGCGCTACTACGATTTCCGCTCCCTGCGCCTGACGCCCGCGGAGGTGCGCGAGCGTCTTCGCGCGCTCAATCACAAAAACGTCGTCGCCTTCCAGACGCGCAATCCCTTGCACCGCGCGCACGAAGAGTTGACGGCGCGCGCAGCCCGTGAGATTGACGGGGCGCTCCTGCTTCACCCCGTAGTCGGGATGACCAAGCCCGGCGACATAGACCACTATACGCGTGTGCGCTCCTACAGGGTTTTGGCCGAGCGTTACTACGACCCGAATCGCATGCTCTTAGCGCTCCTGCCGCTGGCGATGCGCATGGCCGGCCCGCGCGAGGCGCTCTGGCACGCCGTCATCAGGCGCAACTTCGGCGCGAACCATTTAATCGTCGGGCGCGACCACGCGAGCCCCGGCAAGGACTCTAAGGACAAACCTTTTTATGGGCCGTACGACGCGCAGGAACTCGTGGCACAACACGCGGAAGAGATCGGCGTGAAGCCGATGCCTTTCTCGGAACTGCTCTACATCCCCGAAGAGGACCGCTACGAAGAGTCTTCGCGCATCCCCGAAGGAAAGCGTACGGCTTCGATTTCTGGCACAGAGGTGAGGGAGCAATATCTGCAACGCGGGCGCTCGCTGCCGGGGTGGTTCACGCGCCCCGAGGTCGCCTCGATTCTGGCGGAGGCGCACCCGCCGCGCCACGAGCAAGGCTTCTGCATCTGGTTCACGGGTCTCTCCGGCGCGGGCAAGTCCACGACCGCCGACATTCTCATCATCAAGCTCTTAGAGCACGGCCGGCAGGTCACGTCGCTCGATGGCGACGTGGTCCGCACGCACCTCTCGAAGGGCCTGGGCTTCAGCAAGGAGGACCGCGACACGAACGTGCGGCGCATAGGCTTTGTCGCGGCTGAGATCGCGCGCCACGGCGGCGGCGTCATCTGCGCCGCGGTCAGCCCCTACCGCGCCACGCGCAACGAGTGTCGCGCGCTGGTCGGCGACGACCGCTTCGTGGAGGTCTTCGTGGACGCGCCGCTCGAAGTCTGCGAGGAGCGTGACACGAAGGGCATGTACGCGCTCGCGCGCGAGGGCAAGATCAAGAACTTCACGGGTATTGACGACCCCTACGAGCCGCCCTCGAACCCGGAGATAACGATTGACACCGTCAAGCTCTCGGCGGAAGAGAACGCCGACCTCATCCTCGCCTACCTGGTTGAGCAGGGCTTCATCCTTTCCTCCTCGAAGAAGAAGGAGGACGACAGGGAAGTGGCGAGCGCTTCGGCCGCGCAGTAGTTGTATGGCCGTGGCTTAAATCTCAAACGGGTGAATGAGCGAAGGGGCAGAGATAACCTCTGCCCCTTCGCTTTATTGCTGAAGCCGTCTAGTCGTCAACGCCCGCCGCAAACGCGGCCGCAGGCTGCGGCGCGAAGAAGCGTCCCTCCAGATAATTCAGTGTGAAGGTGTTGGGCGGGCTAAGTTTCGCTTGCGCGATCATCCTGTCCCTGCCCACGGGCAGTAAGAACCTGGCGGCGACGAGGGCGTCGGCCGCTTTCGTGAACGCATCCAGGTAAGCGGCGAACTCGGTAGCTGGCAGCCGCTTAAAGGAACCGCACCCGCCGAAGAGAGTCCAATTCCCTCGCACCACCGATGGCATGAACACGGCTTCGCTCATCTCCAACGCGGGGTGGCGTATGCCTCCGAGCGCGTTACCCTTGGCGTCGCGCAGAACAAGGCCCTGGGGATTTAACTTCAGGGTCAAGCTCTCCGGCGGCTTTACGTTACTCCGCACCCACTGGTCCCCCGCCACGAACAAAGCCCTGATGAACGGCAGCCAGTTAATCGGAGTCGTGCCCTCGACGGGGGGCGCGGGGCTCCCGTCTTTCGGAGGATTGGGGAACGTCAGCCGTGAGAGCACGGCGTCGGGGATGTGCGCGCCGCCTGCGACCGCGTACCAACGGTATTGCGGGAAGCCCGGTTGCGGGACCGCGCGGGCGTCGTAATCCCCCTCCGTGTTGAAGACGATGATGGGCTTTTGGCTGGGGATTCTGACCGGCTCGACGTAGCGCGCGAGACACGCGAACGTGATGTCGAAGAGTTTATGCCCGAATGGCTTGTAAATTTCGTGCACGGTGTTGCCCGATTCGGAGAAGCCGATGGCGTAGATTCTCTCGACCTTCCCGATAAAGGAGGTCGGGAGGCTTTGCCTCAACGCCGTGGCGAACTCGCGCAGGATTTCGGTGTCGGGAATCACTTCCGGCCCAGGAAACTCCTTGCCGCGGATGGTGAGCGGCGAGAGGGGGTCGGGCTCAAGGCTTTTGACCCTGAAATTTTTGTGCCTGACCGTGGCGTGGCTGTATCCGCCCCCGAACACGAGCGGGTGGCCGAGTTCATAGTCGCGCGCGATTGAGCCGTCGGCAAAGTGCAACGGCTCGAAGACGAAAGTTCTGTTCCCCTGCTTTGTGTTGGCGGGGGTCGTGATCTCGTAAGGGACGTCGAACTTGAGCGAGTTGATCTCGCCCGTGAAGCGGCCCTTGTACTTGAGATATCTGATGTTGTTGAAGGTTCCGAATTCCTCCGTCGTTTTGGGGGCTTCGATTACGCCGCTCATGAGGTTTTCCTTTCAAGAAGAGTGAGTGAGTTGAGCTAGCTTCAAATTCCGCGAGGCAATAGCGAATGCTCCGCAACGTACCCGTGTTGGTGAGCCGGGCGACTTGCCAGCGCCGTGCGCCGGAATCAACCGGCGGCGTGCGCGGAGCATTCAACATCCGCGGACGAGACGTGCGAGGCCGGAAGGATTTGCAGACGAGCGGGGCTTCGGTGGCGCAGTAGGGGCGGAGGCGTTCTGAAAGTCCCGTCAGGGACGATTGGTAATAGCCCAGCAATTTATTGCTGGGAATAGCACGATAAAAAGCTTGAGTCCCGTAGGGACGACTGAACTCTTCAGCCGTCCCTACGGGACTTCATAATTATTTCCGCCTTGTTCCCAGCACTGAAGTGCTGGGCTATTTTCACTTCGTCCCTACGGGACAATTGTGCCGGGTAGGAACCGTTTCTTACCGTTGAAAAACAGAGCCCCTCTTAAAATTGCCGTTCTTATCAATGAAGGTAAACAATCATTTCATCCTCTATCGACGGCGCAGTCTAGCTGGCTTTTCGCCCTTCATTTAATCTCCGTCAGCGCCTTGCCGGTCGCCGCGAGAAGCGCGTCGGGGCCGACGGGCGCGCCCGTGGCCTTCTTCATCCAGAGGTCCGGGACCAGGCTTCCGACTTTCGCCATGCGCTCGAACTCCGGGCCGATGCTCCCGGCCTTCTCCATCTGCTCCTCAATCTGGAAGGCGATCATGTGGCCGATGGGGTAGTCCGGCAGGTAGAGAAACGAGTCAATCATGTGCGAGTAAATCCCCAACAGCACCACGTCGCGCTTCTTGAAGACGGGCGCGTAATACTTGTTCCAGATGTCCTTCGCAATCCCGAGCGTGGCCTCCTTCAATTCGGCGGGCGTCGCGTTCGGGTGGTCGTACATCCAGTGCCAGACGGCCATGTCCACGAGCGCCACGCCCGCTATCTCGTAAGCGCCCCAGAAGTCATCGAGCGTCTTCAGTGCCTTGCTCTTCGCGTCCTCCTTGGCGAGGCCGAGTAGTTCGAGGTCGTGGCCCTGGAAGACGAAGGCGAGCGCCTCCGTGAAGGCGGTATTCGGCACGCCCTGAAGCGTGTAGTAGTCAATATCGTTGAGCGAGAAAGTCTGCTCGACGTTGTGGCCCATTTCGTGGACGGCGATGTTGAAGCCCTTGTAGTCCATTCCGCTCTTGCCGACGCGCGTTCTCAGGTGCGCCTTCGCCTGGCGCATGCTCGCGCCCAGGGCGTGCCCCGAGCCGCGCGCGGGGTCCACGACGATGTTGTTCGCCAGGTACTCGGCGCGCTCCTTCGTGAAGCCTAGCTGCCCGAGCAGAACGGGGATGTCCTTCTTGTAAGCGTCGGCGGTCGGGTAGCGCTTCGAGACTATTTCGTCCAGTTGCGTCTCAGAGTACGCGCCGCGCGGGCGGAAGCCGTTGTACCAGATGTCGAAGGGCTCCAGGGGACGGCCCAGGCGCTTCTCTATGACGCGGGCGACTTCGGGGACGTGGGGCGAAGAGAGCACCTGCTCGAACATCTGCTTGACGCGCGCCTCTGGAATCTCTCTGTTCTCGTCGAAGCGGCGCGCGATTAAGGTCGGCGCGGTCGGCGAGTACGGGTCGACTTTTCTCGAAGCCTGGAAGGTCAAAAGCAATTTCGCGTAGCGCGTGTTCGGCTCGGGCGCGTTCGTCACGGGCTTTTTGTTCGCGCCGTCGCCCTGTGCCTCGTCAGAGTCCTTGACGGCCGCCGGCTTGACCTCGTTCGTAAAGGGATTCCAGTCCACGCCCGGATTATCAACCACCACTTCGGGGATGGTCTGCGTGACGATGCGCTCCATCACCTGCTGCATGACGCGCTGCTTGGCGAGCCCGTTCTGCGTGTCGCTGTAGTCGGCCTTAATCTGGTCGCGCAGGTTCCAGTGCGAGAGCAGGCGCATCTTCGCGGGGAAGAGGCGCGCGCCCTTCTCGTCCACGACGTGGTGCATCCAGACGTTATACTCGGCGATGTAGCGGTCGGCCTCGGAGGATGCCTGCGCGACGGCGAGGTTGACTTCGGCCGGGATGCGTTTCGAGAACCTTTGGGCCAGACGCGCCTCGGCCCACTGGCGGCGCGACCAGTTCTCGCCCTCCTTCAGTCGCTGTTCGAGCGTGGTCAAAGGGAAGTTGAGCAGCACGACGAAGGCTATCTTGTTCTGGAAAAAATCGTCCGTCACGTGCGCCGAGGCGTCGTAGCCCGCGAACATCTCGTCGAAGGGGAGAATCGGGCCGAGGTCTAAATCCGACTGCTGGCGAAACTCGCGCCCGATCTCAAGCATGTGGCCGTCCACCATCTCAAGGTTGTGCTGGAAGCGCGCGAACATGGTGTCCAGGGTCTGCTGTTCGCCGGCGAAGTTCGTCCGCACGAACTCCTCGAAGACCGTGGCGTCGCCGTCCTCCGCGCGCCAGAAGCTCGCCACCTGTTTGAGCCCGCGCTGCAATCGCGCGCGCACCCCCTCGCCGTGCCTGGCGACCAATTCGGTTTCGAGTTTAGTCATTGATTCCTTCACCCATGGCAATTGCGGCGCGCCCTCCTGCCGCAGCGCCGCGCGGCCGGTGACCGTGCCGCTCGTCACGAGCGCGAATGAGAGACAGAGAACAACGAGTGTGCGAAGAAGGAAGGGACGCATGGCTGACCTCTTTGGTTGAGCGGAGTCGGACTGAGCTTTATCTATTGTCTTCAGGGCTCGTTCCCGAGTTCGGGGACGGGCCGTCCCATTGACTTGTAAATTTCTTCGATCTGCTGCTTCCTGTCGCGCGCCACTTCGTTCGCCGGGTCGTATTTGAGTGTGCGTCGGAAATCGCGTAGCGCAAACTTGTAGAGGCTCGGATTGCTCGCCGTGTAAAAGACGTTGGCGCGCTCCAGATAGGCGGCGGCTGCCGCCTGCTTGTCCGTCTTGCTCGCGCCCGCCGCCTTCGCTTTGGCCTCCGCCTGCTCGATTTTCGCGTCGAGCGCGGCGGTGTCCGTGCCTGACGCGCCGCCAGCGGAGGAGCCTCCTCCGCCGTAAGGCGCGGGCGGCGGAGTTCCGTGCGAGGTCACGACTGGCGGCCCGCCGTCGCTCGCGGGTTGGGCAGTGGTACGGACGTTTGAAGACTGCGTGGGTCCGGTGTTACCCGCGGAAGTTTTAGGTTGTTCGGACGATCCGCACGCTCCACAGAGCAGGACCGCGCTGGCGAGAGTTAATGAAAAAATAGAAGTTCGCATGCCGGGAATTATGTCTACGTTTGACGGTGAAAGCAACTGATATATAGGGCACGCCACCACACGCATTCGCTTCGTCCGAAATCAGTGGCGGGCAGTGCGAGAGGCGGCGTGCCCGGTCTTGACTTCAGGCACGCCGCCTCTCTCTCAGCGTCTCAGTGTTCGCTGCTGGTTACGTTTGAAGCTGCTCCTATTTTTGCCTCCTCGCGGCCGCAGCTAATTCCTTGAAGTGAGCTTCAATCACATCTTCGACGGGGAGACGCGGAACCTTCCCGAGCAGGTCTTCGACGTTCTTCTCAAGTTCGTCCACTCTCCCGCGGTCAATACCCGACTGGCGGTTCGAGGCCAGAATTTGAAGCCCGATCTTAAACCAATCCCAGCATAATCTGACCGAAGGGTTGAAGACTTTGACGCACGCCGTTTCGTCGCATCCGACCTCGACGATGCCGACGTGTGTGGTGTAGTTGAGGTGAATGTAACCCGTCCCCGGGCTAATCCAGCCGGCGATGACCCAGTAGCATCCGGGCGGCAATTCGACTTCCAGGTGGCCGCACTTGAAGGGAATGTTCTGGTATTTACCACCGGGCACGGCAGTCCACTTGCCGGTGGTTGCCAGGAAGCGTCCGCAGGGCCAATTCAGTATGCCTTTGCAGTCGAAGACCGTGATGGTCCCTTCCCCATTCCACGTGCCGCAGGCGTCGGCCACGTCGCTTACCCAAATGTTCAGCTTGCCTAATCCCATGAGTTTTACCCTCCTCTCAGGGTGAGTGTCTTGAAGGCGTCAACTCGGCCGGGCTCGATGCTTGATGCGGGCTCGCGAAAGCTGTTGCTCCGCGAAACGAATCAACTGCCGCCGATGAGGCGGCCGTCCCGCGGTTCGAAAGCCCTTTGGATGTATCGGCACGAGGCCGAACGGTTGACGTGAGGCTAACGGAGACGAGGTTTCGTCAGCAGATGTGCGAGGACGATACGCGCGCACGATAGTCCCGCCGGGGCTTAATGTCAACACTCAGGCGCACTGACCGCCTATCACTTTTGGGGAGCGGAGAGCCACTTGAATAGGCTCAGGCGCGACGGCGGCAGACGTTCTCACATGAAGCGAACCGTGAGCCGCAGTCGCTCCGACAACTTTTACCGAGAGTAGGAGCCTATGCGCGCCAGTGACAGCCGCGCTCCTTTCCCTCAGTCTCCGCCGGAGTCATGATTGCCCCCGCACAGCATAGTGCGGGGGCAATTATGACGGCTAACGGGCGCGTGGCCGACACGGATGGGCGAGTTAAGCCGTCTTCAGGTGTCCCGGCAAGACTCACCAGGTGGAGCAGCCGACTGCTTTGATCCACTCACAGGCGCTCCCGTCAGGGCAGGTAAGGCTCATGACGTGAGGTTCATAGATGCCGCCAAACACCTGTACAAGTATGGCCGAGGCCATGCGGGGAAAGCCGTCGCAGCAGGCTATCCACTCAGTGCCGATCCGATCCCAACACATCTGCGGCGCTGACGCCGCAGCAGCAAGGTTGGCGCTGTAGCCCGCCTTCGCCATTTTGAATTGGAGTGCGCTCTTCAAATCGCCTTGGCTCGGACTCTTCCCGGCCACATACCAGCGTAACGGATTCTCGCGGTCGGCGACATGTAACAGTCCGTCGAACCATGCCGTTTTGTCCGCGAAAATCACGCCATTAATTCTCACCGTGGCGCGGCTGCCGGAGGGCGGCTGAGTGCCGTTGGCGAGGAGACGCGACTTAACCGCGTCGCACGCATTCCGGCCCACAGTCAGATTCACCTTCGCCCCAGGCTGGAGCGCCTCCGCCTGTTTAGCGGAGTGCTTCCCCCCTGGAGCTTGGCCGTAGGCCAACATCAGGGGAAGATTGTCGCTCAAGGACTCCGCGCCAGGAAAGCTGATTTCCAGTGCCAAATATTCGATAGCCTTGCCGGAGGTGTTCTCAACCTGTACAAGAGGTTGGTTCACCCAACTGCCATTTCCCAGCGCACTCCGGCCAGGGTGGCTTGCGTCAGTCCGCAGGATGAAAGGCGTTATCTTGACGGGCTCCGCGAGTGAGGAGCTCATCCCCGCCGCTTTTGTCGCCGTCTGCTCTGGCGCAATTGAGAGGGCCAACGGCGTACACAAGAAAATGAGGCATCCTACAAGTAGGGGCAGGCGTTTCATCTGCTTCTCTCCTTTCGTGAAGAACGGTTGTGGGTGACGAGTCGAGGAATCCGCGCGCCTTAATGTTCAGGGAATGGATGAGCATCATATTTCTGAAAGGTGAGGCTGTCAATGATTTCTCCGCCGCGCCTCAGAGTATTCAAGTAGCTGACTGCTCCTCAAAAGTGATAAGCAACTGTGATGGATGTCAACCTGTTTGTGGAACCCTGCTCGCGTCCCACCTCGTTCGGTCTCTGACCATCGCGTTCAAGATCGTCAGCAGCTTCCGCGCGCAGGCGATGACCGCCACCTTGCTCACCTTACCCGCCGACTTCAGCCGCTCGGAGAACCGCTTGAGCACCGGGTTGAAGCGGATGGCCGACAAAGTCGCCATGTAGAGCACAGTCCGCACCGCCCGCCGCCCGCCGGCCGTGTGCCTCCTGCCGCGCCGCCGCCCGCTGTCACGCGCGAACGGTGCCACCCCGACCAGCGCCGCGACCTGCTTCCGGTTGAGCCTGCCGAGTTCCGGTAAAGAAGCCAACAGCGTCAGGCTCATCACTGGCCCGACGCCCGGCACCGAGCGCACCAGCTCATCCTGCTCGCGCCAGACTGGTGTCTTGGCGAGCCGCTGCCGCAGTTCCTTGTCTGAGTCGTTGATCCGCTTCTCCAGCCACCGCAGGTGCTCCCTGAGCTGCCTGGCGACTACGCGCGGTGCTGTCTCCAGCCGATTCCCCTCCGCCACGTGCATCTCGATCAATTGCCGCCGCCGCTGCAACAGGGCTTCGAGTTCGGCCGTCTCGGCGTCACTCAGGCGCGACACCTGCGGGCGGCAGTCCCGACCGTAGCGCGCCAGCAGGCGGGCGTCGAGGCGGTCGGTCTTCGCCAACTCGCCCAAGGCACGCGCAAAAGAGCGCACCCGCTGCGGCGAGACCCGGCAGACTGCCAGTCCGGCAGTCGCCAGCGCCGCCACCACACCGGACTCGAAGCCGCCCGACGCCTCGACGACGATATAATCAGGCGCGACCGCCCTCAGCCGCTCGACCAGGGCCGCGATCTCATCGGCCCGGTTGGCCGCGCGATACTCTTCGGCCGCAGAATCGATGAAGATGTCGAGGGAGTCTTTCGAGACGTCGATGCCGACGCTGCACCGCACGGCCGCAGGGTTGTCTGTCATGTCTCACTCCTTTCCCACGCTTGCCGATAGATGCGGGCTTGTGGTGCCCAGGCAACTGTTCGGGATGAAGAGAACGAGTGAAAGCAACGTCACCTGCTTATCAGCGGTCTCGGGAAGACCGGTGCGGTCTCGGACTGTTGCTTTCAGCGAGTCGGAAGATTACTGCGTCCTCCCGCCTCACGACAAACATACAAGCGGTCAGTCAGGCGCAGGGCCGTTGAGCTGCCGCCCTTGCGGGGGCCGAGGAGGCGCTGCGGCTTCTGTTTTCACTTAAGGCCGAGCGCCTTGAGGTAGCCTTCGTTGATTCGGCAATTCCGTAGCTTCATGTTTTCGAGCAGACCGGCGAGCGCCGCTCTGACCTTCTCTTTCGGCGGGCGGTTCTTTCTCACGTCCTCGTAGGTCGTGCGCGGGTGGTCAGCGAAGGCGACGATTGCGTCCCACTCCGCGGGCTTGTTGATTGAAACAGGCGAAGACGTGGCGTCCACCTTCTTGTAGGGCCAGAAGCACCAACTGATCTCGTTCTTCTCAAGGAGCGCCCTGAACGCCGCGACCCACTCGTCCGTGTTCTCGCCCGACTCGCCCATGAGCAGCGGCACGTCGTATTTGTTACTGAAGTCCACGTACTCCTGTACGGCCTCCTGCTTCACGTCCATCCAGTATTTGTGAAAGGTGTAGGCGAGCTTCGGGTCGAACGGCGGGCCGAAGACTTTGAAGTTGTTGTTCCACTGAGCGCCGCCGAGGAAGATGATGTGGTCGCGGTCCACGCGGCGGATGGCGGCGACGATGCGCTTGTAGAGCGGCTCCAAGCGCGGGTTGAAGTAAGCCGTGTCGAAGTAGTGCGCTATCGGCTCGTTCAAAAGATCGTAGCCGATGACAATCTTCTCGCCCTTGTAGCGCGCCGCGATTTTGTGCCAGATGTTGACGGTCAGTTCCTGGCTCTCCGCGCTCTCGAAGAGGAACGGATAGCCCCAACTGTCGTCTATGTTGTCGCCCGTCTGCCCGCCGGGCGCGCCGTGCATGTCCAGGATGACGTAAAGCCCGGCCTCTTTGCACCAATTGACGACGCGGTCCAGAAGCTCGTAGCCGACGCCCTCCAACTTGCGCGGGTCATTCTCCGCGACGAACAGCCGGTAGTTGAAGGGGACGCGGACGGAGTTGAACCCGGCGCGTTTGATAAAGCGTATGTCGTCGGCGGTGATGTACTGGTCGCGGAAGGTGTGCCAGAATTTTTGCGCCTCGTCCGGGCCGACGAGCTGATTGACGACCGTCTCGATGAGGCGGGGCGAGCTGGCCGTCTTGAAATTGAACATGTAGCCCTCGGGCAAGAGCCAGTTGCCGAGGTTGATGCCTCTCAGGAAGAGCGGCTTCCCATCCGGGCTGACGAACTGTTTGCCGCGCGTCGTGACGAAACCCGACTGT
>CAVQEU010000012.1:0-258578 GCA_963711585.1 uncultured Acidobacteriota bacterium
GAGGGATGGGGAATAACATCGTACCCCCACATCAGTTTTGAATCGAGCTTTCGCATGAACAGTTCATCCAGGAAGACGGGCGGCAGCGCGCAGACCGCCGCGCTGACTTTCGGCTCCTTCTCGTGGATGATCTCCCACGGCGTCTGGTGCTCCTTGCCGCTGTTGCGTCGCGCGACGTTGAACCACAGGTTGTAAGCCCCGGCCTTGGCTAAGAAGTCTGAGCGCGAGGTGAACCGCTCGACCTCGTAGAACTCGTCCTCGATGATCCGGTGGACCGTCTCCACGTCACTCTGCCAGGTGTGCGCCCGCGGCGGGATGGTCGTGTGCCGCAGCCCCTTGACCGACTCGACCGAGAGCGTAAACGCGCTCTCGCTCTTGCGCTGCCAGTTGCCGACGAACTCGTGGCCGTTGTCGGTCTGGAGGCGCGAGTCTGTGAAGCTCACCCCGCACGCCCTCAGGTGAGAGAGGATGATCTCGATGAAGAGCTTCGAGTAGGCCAGGGTACATTCCTGAGCGTATGAGACGTAGTGCCAGCCACTGGTGACCTCGCGGGCCGTGTACTGGTAGCGCGGCAGCCTCAGTGCCCGCGCCTGCGCCCACAGTTCCGGGATGTCGCATAAGTCTTTGGTATCAACACAGGTCTGCTCAAACAGCCGCCACGCTTTCTTCACTTCGCGCAGGCATTGCTTGGTCTTGTGCTTCCGGCGCTTCTTCTTCAACAGCCCCTCCTCACGCCAGATCGCAAGGAGCGCCTTCTCCGAGAGCGCCAGCCGGAAGTCTCGCTTCATGCGCGACGCGCCCCATGACGGCAAGCGCCGCTTGAGCCGCGACGGCCCGCCGGCGCTGGCCCGCGGTGATGCCGCGGCGCGGGTGCAGCGGGGCGCGGCTCTGGTCTTTGAGCCCCCGGAGCGAGCCGGGCTCCCACCGGCGGAGCCACTTGCGGACAGTCTTGACGGTGGTGGAGAACTGGCGCGCCGCCGGCTTGATGCCGTGCTCGCGGGCATAGCGCACCAGCTCGAAGCGCAGATAAATGGGCTCTTTACTCTGGCGCAGCATCGGGTAATATCTGAGAGGGCACATCGGCCCGGTGACCTCCTCTTCTATGTTGGCGCATGAAGAATCAGTCACTGTGTCTGATGTGTCCAGTCTTTATCTCACTACCTCAGCCATTGCTTCACCCAGCCCCGCACCTCGCGCAGCCCTGACCTGCCGAAGATGAGGAGCCGGCGCAGGGGGATACCATGTTTGTTCCGTCTCCCACTTCCACCGTGAATTGCCTATTGACTCGCCGCCCGATTTAGCTTAGAAGCAAACTGTAATTATTGCGGATTTCGGATTGCGGGCTGCGGATTGAAAAACAGATGCTCTCTGTTCTCAAATCCGCAATCCGCATTCCGAAATCCGAAATTGAAAGAGGGACGCAGAAGATGACATATGTGGTGACAGAGTTATGTGTGGACTGCAAGTACACGGATTGCGCGGCGGTCTGCCCCGTCGAGGCTTTTCACGAGTTGCCCGACCGCCTCTACATCAACGCGGACACCTGCATAGACTGCGACGCGTGCGTGCCCGAGTGCCCGGTCGAGGCCATCTTCCCGGACTCGGCCGTGCCCGAGCAGTACGCGCACTGGACTCAGATCAACATTGACGAGGCCCCGAACTATCCGATCATCAGCCAGAAAATCCCCGCCCTTCACGGCCCGAGCTGCACGGGGCCTGAAGAGTAATCCGGGACGAAGAGGAATCCTTCGAACAACAAAAGAGACCTTCCGCGACGCGCGTTCGTGCGTGCGTCGCGGAAGGTCTCTTTTTGAAATCGGGCCAGTTTATGAATTCCGTTCGAGCTTTCGCGCGGCCTCTTTGATTTCCGGGACGGAGAGGACTCTGACTCCTGCGGCCGGGTTCTCCACGGCGTAAACAAGCGCCCCTCTCATCTCCGCGTCGGTCATCAGCCCCAGCCGCCGCGCCGTCTCCCTCTTCGAAGGGATTCTCTCCATCAGCCAGTAAAAGGGCTTGAGCAGGCGCGGCCACTGGCGGCCCGGCCCGAGAACGTACCAGGGGCGCAGGACGGTCGCGTCGAGCCCGCTCGCGTGAAGCTGTGCCTCGCCTTCGGCGCGCGCCTCGACGTAGGCTTTCATGATGGGCGCGGGCTGGGCCACGCTGACGTAGACGAAATGCTTTACGCCTGCTTCCGATGCCGCATGGATCGCTTCGGACGCGGACTTGAGGTCAACGGAGCGGAACTCTTTGGCCTTGGCCGGCGACGGGTGTGCGACGCCGACCAGTTGGACGAAAGTGTCTGCCGGGCCAATTTCGTGTGCGAAAGACGCGCGGTCGAGCGGGTCGCCCGTGAGAAGCTGACAGCCCGCGGGAAGTTTCGATTCCGAGCCGCGACGCACGAGCGCCCG
Source organism: uncultured Acidobacteriota bacterium (assembly GCA_963711585.1). Lineage (GTDB taxonomy): Bacteria > Acidobacteriota > Blastocatellia > Pyrinomonadales > Pyrinomonadaceae > QHXM01. Next base: position 2,409 of record CAVQEU010000012.1, read on the forward strand.
CACCTCGTGGCCGCGCTTCAGCAGCTCCGGGATCAAACCCCTGCCCATGAAACCCGTCCCGCCGGTGATGAAAATTGTTCTTTTAGTCACCAATCGTAACTCCGCCGTCGCCGGCCGCGCGAATAATGGAACATACGTCCTTTTCGGGTAAGCTGGATTTGCGGCTGCGGCTTGGAAACGGGCGGGCATTAGTCGTTTTTAGCAACTAAAGACCGCAAGTGCCCGGAAGGCCGCAGATTTTTCAAAGAATTCATTGACGCCGCGGAGGTATTTGAAATAACCTTTGCGGGCCACCAACACCCCTTGCTCGCGCAGATGGAGGAGAGAAAGTCATGCTCTCGCGAAAACACAAGCTCGTCGCTGCCCTTGCCCTACTCATCGCCCTGACAGGCACGACGTTGTCCCAGGAGGATCAGCAGAAGAAGAGTAAGGTCAGGGAGATTCCGACGCCGGCGGGGCCGGCCCCGAAAGTGCAGATAGCGGACCACGCGCGCGTCGTCACGCCCTGCCCGGACGCCCTGGCCGAAGCGCAAATCCCTTTGTCTGCCACCGTGCAGAATTTCAGCGACCTGTCCATCCTGCGCTACAACTGGCGTGCGGACAAAGGCCGCATCGTGGGCGACGGGCCGAACGCGACGTGGGACTTGTCCGGCGTGCCAGCAGGCACGTACCAGGCGACCATCGAAGTTGACAACAACCAGAACAACGGCTGCACCGCTTTCACGACCACGAAGGTCGTCGTCCGCGAGTGCATAAGGCCGCCCGTCTGCCCGAGCGTCGGCATCTACTGCCCGGAGACCGTCGCGCTCGGCACGCCCATAACCTACACGGCGAACCTCTCGGGCGGCTATCCCGCCAGCATCACGCCCGTCTACAACTGGACCGTCACCGGCGGCACGATCATCAGCGGGCAGGGCACGACCTCCATACAGGTTGACGCGACCGGGCTCGAAGGCCAGAGCATCACGGCGACCCTCTCGGTCGATGGCTACAACCAGAGTTGCACGGCGGTCTGCACAACGCAGATACCGCGCCGGCCGATTAAGTGCACACAGGTTGATTACTACCCGCCCATCCGCTACAACGACGAGAAGGCGCGGCTGGACAACTTTGCCATCCAGTTGCAGAACGACCCGAACGCGAAGGGCCACATCATCGTCTTCGGCGGGCCGAAGGCGAACAGTGCCGAAAAGCAGAAGCGCATCAAGCGCGCGTACGACTACCTCGTCAACGCGCGCGGCGTCAGCCCCGACCGCCTCGTCACGAAGGACGGCGGCTCGCGCGACCAGACGACAACCGAACTCTGGATCGTCCCGCTCGGCGCGACCGACTGTCCGTAAGAGCAGTTTTCAGTTTTCAGTTTTCAGTTAAAGCAAGAAAGAGGCAGCCGGTTCTGATTAACGGCTGCCTCTTTCTTTTGTCTTTAACTGAAAACTGAAAACTGAAAACTGACTACTGATTACTGTTTTCCTGCAACTTTTCCCGCGTGCGCCTCACTTACTAAACGGGCTATCCTTTCGGCGGCGGTTTTCCGGTAAGCTTGAAACCTTTCCGGCGCGGGCGACACTAACAAACCGAGATGATGAAGCGGCTGGCAATTGAGAATTTCGGACAGGCCGGAGAGCTAGGGGCGACACTGATGAACAGTGCTGAGGACCTGATTGCGCGTGCTCGCTCCGGCGACACGGACGCCTTCCACCTGATCTTTGACCGCTACAGCCGCCCCATCATCAGCTTCATCTACGACCTGACCGGCGAGCGCGAGGTCGCGGAAGAGTTGATGCAGGAGACTTTCGTCCGCGCCTACCGCAATCTTGGCACACTCCGCGCGGACGCGCGCCTTTCGACCTGGCTCTTCGGCATCGCCAAGAACGTCGCGCGCGAACACGGGCGCGCGCGCCGCCGGGCCTCGCGCAAAGTCGAATTGGACGACTCGGCCGTCACGGAGTTGGCGGACGCAGGCCCGCCGCCGGACGATTCCCTGATTAACAAGGAACTGAACCACATCATCCGCGACGCGCTCTCAAGGCTCGACGAAGATAAGCGTCTCGTCTTCACCTTGAAGATTTTCCAGCAGCAGAGTTACGAAGAGATCGCGGCCATCACGGGGTTCACGGTCGCGAAATTGAAGACCGATTTACACCGCGCGCGTCACGAGATGCGCCGCCTGATTCGCCCTTACCTGGAGGTGAGCCAATGAAGTGCGAAGAATGCTTGCCCCTCATAGAGGAGTACGTTGACGGGGAACTCGACGGGCGAATGATTGAACGCCTGGACGCGCATCTCTCGACTTGCGCCGCGTGCGATGAAGAGTTGACCGCGCTCCGCCGCGAGCAGGAAGTTTACTCCAACTACCGGCGCGACCTCGAAGTCACACCCGCGCATTGGAACATCGTGCGCGCGCGCATCGAGCAGGAAAAGGACGCCGCGCCGCGGGCAGAGTCGCGCCCGCGCTTTGGCGCGTGGCTCGGCGGTCTCTTCGGAAAGAGGCTGCGACCCGCTTTCGTCGTCGCAGTCGTGCTGGTCACCGTCGCCATCACGGCCGCCGTCATCTACCTGCGCTCGCGCGGAAATCAGGGCAACCTTGCTTTCCAACCTTCGCCGCAGCAGGAAGAGCAAAAGCTGACACCGGAAAAGAAGCAACCGACCCCCGACAAAACGAATGATAACGGCGGCACTGTCGCTCAAGACAAGACTGCTGAAAAAGGCGATGGCGAACAACGCCGGCAAGTGACGGTGAATAATCAGGCGGGTACAGGCTCAAGGCGAAAGGCTCCCGTGCTCGCCCTCGTTCCTCGCCCCGGAAAGCAAGCTGCGGAGCGGCCGACGCCCGACGACGCGCCTCGGTTCGAGGAAGTCGTGGCGGCGAGTTCGGTGACGGGCATGCGCGCGAATGCGCCGGTCGCGGCGGGCGAGTTCGATTTTGAAATCACGCGGCACGCCGGAAGGGCAGAGTTGCTGTTGCGCTCTTTCAGGAACGTGCGGCCCGTAACAACGGCAGCGCGCAGGCTCGACGTGTCTTTCGAGAAAGGGCAGTCGCGCAAGCTCCTCTACAAGAACATAGCGTTGCGCCGCGCGGCGGACGAGCGCGGTGACTCGTCGGCGCTCGAACTCCTGAACACGCTCGAACCAATCCTGCTCGACATCGCCAACCTGCCCGACCGCGTCCGCGCGCGCGATGTCGTGTCAATCGAGCGGCACATGGAAAAGAAAGAGATCGTCGCGGCACTGCAAGTCCGCACCCTACTGGCTTCAAACTGACTTGATTAACGGAAGATGAAAATGAACAGAAACACAACTCCAAACCGGCGCGGCCTCCTGAGCCTTCAGCTCATCATCGGCCTCCTGGCAGGCGTCGCGCTCGGCGTGACCATTCTTGCGACGGGCTTGGCGCAGCAAAAGGACATAGACAAGCTCAACCGCTTCATCCAAACGCAGAATTTGCCCGCCGCGAAACTCTTCCGCGAGGGCCGCGACCTCATCGGCGACGAGGATTGGGACCAGGCCGAGGGCAAGTTCCGCCGCTTCGTCTCGCTCTACCCGAAGGATGCGAACCTCGACGCGGCGCTCTACTGGCTCGCCTTCACGCTCTCCAAGCAGGAGAAGTATGACGAGGCCGAGAAGCATTTGAAGCGGCTGCTGGCGGAGTTCCCGCGCTCGAACTGGGCCGACGACGCGAGCGCCCTGCGCGCGCAGATTGCGGGCGAGGTGGGCGACTCACCTGTCATCAACCAGACGCTCAACGAGGATGACGTGGAGGTCAAGATCGTCGCGCTCGAAAGTCTCTTCCAGTCGAACCCGGAGCGCGGGCTGGCCTACGTCACGGAGATGATGAAGCCCGGCTCGAAGGCGAACCCGCGTCTGAAAGAGGCCGGGATAGAACTGCTGCGCCGCCACGGCGGAAAGCAGGCGAGCGCGCTGCTCCTCGACATCATACGCAACCAGACGGACCAGCACCTGCGCGTCGTCGCGATTCAAACGCTCGGGCGCACTGGCGACGAGACGGTGCTCCCGCTCCTCAGAGATTTGGCGAACACGGCGACGGACGAAGAGGTGAGCAAGGCCGCGGTCTTCGCCATCTCGCGCTTCGAGGACGCGAACGCGCGCGGCATGCTGCTCGAATTGGCCCGGAACGGAAAGTCCGTCGAGGTCCGCAAGGACGCCATCTTCTGGCTCAGCCACAATGGCGACGCGGCCATGGACGACTTGATGCGAATCTACGAGAGCGACCGCGACACGGAGGTCCGCAAGCAGATCGTCTTCGCCCTCAAGCGCATAGGGAGCCCGCGCGCCGTCGCCAAGTTGCAGGAGATAGCGCGCGGCGCGGACGACGCGGAAGTGCGCAAGGACGCGCTCCACTGGATAGGCCAGAGCGGCGACGCGCAATCGGTCGAGTTCCTGATTCAGACCTACGACACGGAGAAGGACGACGATGTCAAACAGCAGGTCATCTTCGCCTTGAGCCGGACGAGCGATAAGCGCGCCGTCCGCAAGCTGATGGACATCGCGCGCCGCGACCCCTCCGTCGAGATGCGTAAGCAGGCCATCTTCTGGCTCGGCCGCAGCAGCGACCCCGAAGCGAAGAAGTTCTTAGAAGACATTTTGAATTAAGAGTCAGCCACGAAACCCGGAGCCGTCCTTTGCGTCTTACGTCTTCTCTTAGCGCCTCCAGCGAGAAACAGCCGTTCACGCTGGAGGCGCAAAGTAAAAACCAAAGGCGCAAAGGGTTGAGATGTTCAGCCTCTTGAGTCCTGAAAGGTGAAAGCCATGTTACTCGTAAATATCATCCTTGCCCTGGCGCTCTCCGCCTGCTCGTTTTTCGAGCCGGCCGAGGCCGCTCGACAGAGCCAGCCTGTTCAGCAGCAGAACCAGGGTTTCATCAACGTTGAGGGCGCGGACCTGCGCTCGAAGTTGGAGACGGCGGCGCAGAGGGGGCGGGCCGCTGCGCCGCAGACGCGGTTCTGGGCCGCGTATTCGTTCGACGTGCGGCCGGGGGTCGCGGTTGACCCGGACGGCGGCGAGTTTCGCGGCAGCATGATGAACTACGACAACATGACGATCTTTGTCGGCAAGTCGGGCGTTCCGAACATGGAGACGCGCAACCTGGGCGTCTTCCTGCTCTACGAGCCTGACGGCAAGACGGTCAGCCGCGTGGAGGTCTACAATCTGGACCGGAAACGCGAGTACAGCGGCTACCCCGTCTACTGGCTCGGGCGCGGCGGGAATGAAGAGAGCTTGAATTTCCTGCGCGGGCTGGCCGAATCGAATCAGGCCGAGCGAGTCGTGGAGCACGCGACCGTCGCCGTCGCGCTGCACGACGACCCGCGCGTGAGCGAGGTGTTGAAGTCGCTCGTGCGCAACTCCAAGAACATGGACGTGCGCCGCACGGCGGTTCACTGGCTCGGCGTCACGGGCGTCGAGACGAGTTTCCTGGCGGACCTCGTGCGCAACGAGAATGAGGACGGGGACGTGCGCCGCTCGGCGGGCCACGCCCTCGGCGTCAGCAGCGACCCCGCTTCGCTCTCGACACTCGTCAACCTCTACGGCTCGGTCGCAGACCAGGAGTTGAGACGAAACCTGATTCACTCCATCTCGATCAACTCGAACCAGGAGCCCGCGATAGATTTTCTCATCAAGCTCGCCAAGACGGAGCGCGACGGCGAGGCCAGAAACCAGGCGCTCTTCTGGCTCGGCCACAAGGCCGGCGAGAAGGCGCTCGGCGTTTTGAAAGATACGGTCGAGCGCGAGGACGACGACACGGAGGTCCAGAAGCACGCCGTCTTCGTCATCAGCCGCAGGCCCGCGGACGAGGCCGTCCCGCTGCTCATCAAGATCGCGCGCACGCACGCCAAGCCTGAGGTCCGCAAGCAGGCCATCTTCTGGCTCGGCCGCACGGGCGACCAGCGCGCCCTCGCCTTCTTCGAAGAGATACTCGGCAAGTAAGTAAAGGAGGAAGCCCCGTGAAATCCAGAATGATAGTCGCGCTCGTGGCGCTGGCGCTCGCCGGGGCTGGTGAAACTTACGCGCAGACGACTCCGCCCGCGCAGGAGGTGCAGCAGCAGCGGAAGCTGACTCCTGAAGAAGAGGAAGCGAAGCGCGCGATTGAAGCGCGACTCGCGGCCTCGGTCGAGGCCATGAGGCGAAAGGATTTGCGCTCGCGTCTGGAGGGCTTTCTGCCCGACTGGACGGGGAAGCAGACGGACGGCGAGGTGATGACGCTGAAAGACCTGGAAGAGTATTTCCAGCGACAAAACCGCGGCATCATCAGCATCTCGCCGGAGACGGGCACGGTCGTGGACACCATCGAGTTGAAGGGCAACGAAGCGACGGTTCACACGAGCCAGCGTTTCGTCAGGACCACGCCCGGCGCGGAAGGCAAGCCCGTCGAAGTCCGCACGAGCATCACGCACAAGGAGGTCTGGGTCAAGACTGAGAGGGGCTGGCTCGTCAAGTATATCGAGGAGCTTGTGCAGGGGCCGACGTTCGTCAACGGCGTGGAAGTCCCTCGGGACAACGCCGGGGTTAAGTTCGTGCGCGTCTTCTGGGAAGAGGGAGTCGAAAAGGCGCGCGCCACTTTCGAGGAGGCCAGGCGGCGCGACCCGAGCGCGGTGCTCTTCGCGGAAGCGACGCTCAACAATCTGGGCTACAGGCTCATACAGAAGGACCGGCTCAAGGACGCCATAGAAATTTTCAAGCTCAACACGGAAGCCTACCCGCAAGCCTTCAACACCTACGACAGCCTGGCCGAAGCCTACATGATGAGCGGCGACAAGGAGCTTGCCGTTCGTAACTACAAAAAATCTCTTGAGCTGAGTCCGAAGAACGCCAACGCCGTCTGGATGCTCGAAAAGATGGGCGCGCCGCTCGCGGCCGAAGACATCTGGAAGTTGTTGGGCTCGCCGCCGGCGGTCGAGCTAACGCCCGACGTAGTTTACAGCGAGGGCGGCAGTCGCCCGCTCAAGATGCACGTCCTGAGGCCGAAGGTTCTGCCGAAGGAGCCTATGCCCGTCGTCGTCTTCGTGCACGGCGGCGGGTGGTTCGAGGGCCATCGCAACCGAGGGCTGGGGCCGCTTGTACATTTCGCGGAACGCGGCTACCTGTGCGCTTCAATCGAGTACCGTTTGAGCGGCGAGGCTAAGTTCCCCGCGCAGATCGAAGACGTGAAAGAGGCCGTGCGGTATCTGCGCGCGAAGGCGAAAGAGTTTCACCTTGACCCGGAGCGCATAGGCGTCTGGGGCCAGTCGGCGGGCGGACACCTGGCGGCGCTGTTGGGTACGAGCGGCGAAGTCAAAGAACTCGAAGGCGCGGGCGGCTGGCGGAAGTTTTCGAGCCGCGTTCAGGCGGTGGTTGACTGGAACGGACCCACGGATTTTCTAGAGCCCGTGCAGATGAAGCATTGGGCCGAGAGGAAAGACGACGCCTTCGTCAAGCTCGTGGGCAGCGCGCCCGAGGCTAACAAAGACAAAGCCGTCCGGGCCAACCCCGCGACCTACGCCACGGCGGACGACCCGCCGTTCCTCATCATTCACGGCGACGCGGACGAGGTCGTTCTGCTTAGTCAAAGCGGATCGCTCTACAACGCGCTGAAGCGCGCGGGAGTTGACGCGACCCTCAACGTCGTCAAAGGCGCGGGCCACTTCGGCGTGGACGGCGTCTCGCCGCTCCCCGAAAACCTCGCCGCGATGATGGACGCCTTCTTCGACAAACACCTCAAAAAGCAATGATGAGCTTTGCGGGCGGAATGATGAATGAAAGACGATTGCCTTTTCATTCATCATTCATCGTTCATCATTTCTTATAAATCCGCCGTCCGTGGTCAGCGCGTAATAGTTTGCATATGGCTGATTATGAATTCGTGACTGTCTGGCGTGTGAACGCGCCGCTCGAAGCGGTGTGGGAGATGATTTATCAGTCGGATCGCTGGCCCGATTGGTGGAAGGGCGTGGAGCGCGTCGAGAAGGTCTCGGACGGGGACGAGAATCACGTCGGCAGCGTGCGGCGCTACACGTGGAAGAGCAAGCTGCCCTACCGCCTCGTCTTCGACATGGAGCTGACGCGCGTAGAGCCAATGTCAATCATAGAAGGGAAGGCGCTCGGCGAGTTGGAAGGCCGCGGCCTCTGGCAACTCTCGCACGACGCGGACGTGACGACCGCGCGTTACGACTGGCAGGTGCGGACGACCAAACGCTGGATGAATTTGCTGACGCCCATCGCCAGGCCCTTCTTCAAGTGGAACCACGACGTGGTGATGAACTGGGGCGGCGAGGGGTTGGCTAAAAAGCTCGGCGTGAGTTTATTGAAGGAATAAGTCTTCAGAGCCTTGGCTCGGTAATCGTGAGTCCCACATCCCCGCAGGGGATGAACACGATAGCCGGGGGCAAGCGAGCGTGAGCGAAGCGCCGCCCCCGGTAGGGCGTAAAAACATTCCGACCCTGAAGGGGTCGCAGCTTCAACGTCGAGGCGCGACCCCTCCGGGGTCGGATTCTTCTTTGGCACATGACCAGGGGTGGCGCGCTGACGCGCTTACCCCTGGCTATCATGTGCGACCCCTTCGGGGTCACTAAACGCTCACGCTCCGTCAACGCACCTCTTTTATCAGCACGGCGTCGCTCGCTCTGAAGCCGCGCGAGCAGACGAGTCTCCCGTCGCGCAGCCAGTTGAAGGAGAGGATTTGGTGCTCCTTGAAGTGGGTCAACTGCGTGGGCTCGCCGCCCGCGATTGGCTGGCTCAAGATGTTGCCGAGGCCCTGCGGCTGGTCAACGTAGGTCACGGCGCTCCCGTCCGCGTTCCACCTGACGGCCGCGTCCCAACCGGCCATCGCGTACGGCGGCAACTCAAACGACTTGACGGCCTCCCCGCCGTCCGCCGGAACGATCACGATCTGCATGCTCATGTCCGGCGGCTCGTCGTACCGCCAGCAGGCGATCCATTTGCCGTCAGGCGAGATGGACGGGCGCATCGAAGTCTTGTCGGTCAACTCGACGGGAGTCCCCCCGTCAATCCCCACCTTCCACAGCGTGATCTTAAACTTCGCGTTCAGGTGTTGGTAGACGACCCACTTGCTATCCGGCGTCACCTGCGCCCACGTGCTCTCCGGCCCGTCGGCCGTCAACTGTCTGGGGTTACTGCCGTCGCGGTCCATCCGCCAGATTTGCCAGGTGCCCGAGCGGTCCGAGTGGAAGAGGATGTAGCGGCCGTCCGCCGAGGCGACGGGGCCGTAGTTGCGCGCCGCGCCCGCGGTCAACTGCTTCTGGTTCGTCCCGTCGGTCCCGACCTCCCAGATGTCCGCGCTGCCGCCCGCGTCCGACGAAAAAAGGATTCGGTCGTCGGTTGTCCACGCCAGGTCGTAGTAGTTGCCGACGCCCGGAGTCACCTGCGTCGCGTCGTGGTCCTTCGCGCTCTTCGAGAGCCAGATGTTCGCGAGCCTCTGTGTCTGCACGGAGACGAGCGCGGTCGCGTCGGCGGAGATGCTGACGCCCCTGTAGTCGCTCAGGTCGTTGGTGATGGTTTGCACTTCGCCCGTCGCGTAAGAAATGTGCCAGAGCCTGTCGAACGAAGCGTCCTGGCTGCGCGCGGACATCACCAGCCCGCTCTTGTCCGGGAGCCAGACCACCTGCCCGCCGCTGAGCCAGCGCTGCATGGTGATGACCTTCTCCGAGCCGTCCGAGACGCGGACCTCTACGATCTTGATCCGCGGGTTGCCGTCCGTGAAGCCGCTGATGGGGCAGGCGATTGACTGGCCGTCGGGCGACCATGCTATCCAGTCGAAGACTTCCGGGAACTTGCGCGACATGAGCTTACGCTCGCCCGTGCGGTCCATGTTCGCCACGGACAGCGTGACTTCCTGCTTCTCGCGGTCGAGGTGAACGATAGCGAGTTGCTTGCCGTCGGGCGATTGCGCGACCGGGGCGGTTAAATCCCCGATCACTAAGGTCGGTGAGCCGCCGAGCACGGGCAGCTTGTAGAGGGAGGGCAGTTTTTGGCCGTCCCTCACCCCGTAATAGATGAAATCGCCGTCGGCTGAGAAGATGCAGGCGAGGTACTGCACGTCGGCCAGCGGGAGCAGCCGGACGTTGCTGGAAATTGCTACCTGCCTCAGCCAGAGACTCTGCTTCCCACCCTCGTCCATGGCGTAGGCGACGTACTTGCCGTCGGGCGAGATGGCCGCGACCCGTGTGTTGCCGTTGTTCGTCAGCTTGACGACCTGCGACCGCTTGAAGAGCCCCGCGCCAGCGCTGGCGCTCTTGCCCCAGAAGAATTTGTAGAGGACGAAGACGGCGAGCGCGGCGAACACGATCAGCCCCAGGCCGAGCAGGAGGGCACGCCTGTTTTGGGCCAGCCCACCGATGAGGCTTCCGCCGCTCGTTTGGGGCGCGGCCCCCCAGCCGCCCGTGCTCGCGCGAGAATCTTTGGCGGTCGTCACGCGGCGCGCGTGCACGCCGCTGCGGACGGAGCGCATCCCGCTGCCGGAGCCGGGCGCGACCGAGCGCTCCAACTCCGCGCCTACTTCCAGCTCGCGCCTGAGGCTCTTGAGGTCGAGCGCCATGTCCTTGATGGTCTGGTAGCGCTCATCCCTGTTCTTCTGAAGCGCCTTGCGCGCGATGCGCTCCAACTCGTAAGGGACGCTGTCGCTCTGCTCGGAGAGCGCCGCAGGCTCGTGCGAGAGCAGCGAGACGATCACGTCGCTCGGCGTCTCGCCACTGAAGGGCGCGTGGCCCGTGACCATCTCGTATAGGACGACGCCGAGGCTCCAGATGTCCGCGCGCTTGTCAACGTCCAGGCCGCGCGCCTGCTCCGGGGCCATGTACTGCATCGTACCCATCACGGTGCCTGGGTCCGTGTCGGCCTTGGCGATGGTCGGCGCTTTCGAGTCAACCGTCAGTTGGTGCCGCTCGGTCAGCTTGGCGAGGCCGAAGTCCAGGACCTTCACGTAGCCGTCGCGCCTGAGCATGACGTTCTCGGGCTTGATGTCGCGGTGGACGATTCCGGCCTCGTGCGCGGCGGCGAGGGCGTCTGCCACCTGCACGGCAACGTCGAGCGCTTCCCGCAAAGTCATCGCGGCGCGGTCCAGGCGCGCGCGCAATGTCTCGCCGTCAACGAACTCCATCGCCATGAAGTGCGTGCCGTCTTCCTGTCCGATTTCGTGGATGGTGATGATGTTCGGATGATTCAGCGCGGAGGCGGCCGAAGCCTCGCGCTCGAAGCGGCGCAGGCGGTCTTCGCTCTCGGTGAATCTGGCAGGGAGGATTTTGAGCGCGGCGGGCCGCCTGAGGTGCGTGTCCTGTGCCAGATAAACTTCGCCCATGCCCCCAGCGCCCAACTGCGAGCTGATTTCGTAACGGCCGAGACGTGTGCCGGCGGCGATGAGCATGACGATTCCGGTAACTTGAACGGATTATATGACAGGCATGGGGCAAGCTACTAAGAGAGGGATTAGTAAATCAGGTCTAAGCCCCGTCAGCGGCGAATGGAAATAGCCCAGCACTTCAGTGCTGGGAAGAAGAGCGAAAATAAAAGTGAGTCCCGTAGGGACGACTGAACACAGTCAGCTCCTTTATTCAGTCGTCCCTACGGGACTCAATATCATCTCTTCCGTCTTTTACCCAGCCATAAATGGCTGGGCTATTTTCATTCGCCCTTACAGGGCTACAAAAACAGGAAGCGGGGGCTTCCGATGAAGTCCCCGCTTCCTGCCTGGTATTCCTTTTTCTGAAATCTTACCGGAGCGTCATGCCTTCGAGCGCGACGGTGTATTCCTTCGCCGCGGCGTCATAGCGGACGGTGTACCTGGTCGGGTAGTAGGTTCCGCGCCGCTCGTAGCTTTTCGGGAGCTTAATCAACTCGGTCACGTCCGGCTTCGTCTCAAGAAAACTCTTCGTGATCATCGGCTCGGCGAAGATCAAGCGCCCGTCGTAGCTGCCGAAGAGAAAGGTGGACGTGAACGTCTGGCCCTGAAACTCGCGGCCCAGCGGATTGACCCAGTGCGAGCCCATTCGCGGGACGACCGAGTTGGGAACGTTGACGTAGCCTTCGGGGATAAAGTCGGCGGCCGGCTGTCTGTTGCCTTTCACGAGTCCTTCGCCCGTCGCCGTAATCGCTTCGCGCTCCGTTTCGGAAATCATGTAGAAGTGAAAATCGAAGTGCGCCGTGTCATAAATTTTCACAGGCTCGTGCCCATGCGGGTTGTAGTCGAGCCCGATGTGTCTGAAGGCGGTGCGTGAAGCCTGCGCCGGCAGTTCGAGCGAGATGCCGACGCCTTCGGCCCCAGCGGGCGGCTCCTTCGGCAGCGTCTCAAGCGCGTTCTCGGAAAAAGTCACGCCGACGGCCGTCGGGTTGCCGCTCTGGTCCAGGCGCACCCACGAGCGCGCCTGCCCCGCGCCGAGCGGCTTCGTCTCACCGACGATTGTCCTCTCCTTCGTGGCGGCGATTCTTCTCGCCGGGCGCTGCGCGAAGACCAGCCCCGAAACCATCAGGACGGTCGCCAGCGTGACGAACAACTCGCGGCGAAGGAAAATCCTGTCAAACTTCATCACGGCGGCCAGAAAACTTTCGGCAATGACTTTGTGTGTGCTCATGGCTGTTAAGCCCTCCTATCTGCAAACGCGTAAGGCGAGAGAGAAAAGTATCAACCGCGCGAAAAAATAGGTGACCGCCAATCGAACATCCCCGTAGGGGATGAACATAATAGCCGGGGGCAAGCGAGCGCCAGGGCGCGAGCGCCGCCCCCGGAACGATGAGAAAAATATTTTCGACCCTGAAGGGGTCGCACATTCAACGTTGAGGTGCGACCCCTTCAGGGTCGAGACTTTTTCTTCGTCCTACCGGGGGCGGCGCGTCGTGCGCTCTGCGCACTCGCAACGCCCCCGGCTATTGTGTGTGACCCCTTCGGGGTCGGATTTGCGTGATCGCTTTCGCTCCTTTTTTCCGCGTTAGTGATTGGGAGCGAAATTTTGCTGCCGGAAGTGAGAGGTTTAAGAATTATGCAAGGCGCAGAGATGACCTTAAAGCAGTATGGGCGCGGGTCGGCCGGTTTGGGTGCGACGCTGTCCAAATTGGCAGCGCGCGTCTTCGGGTGCTGGCACAGGGAGATGAGCAGGCCGTTGACGCTCGGCGGGCAGTCGTACCGCGCGTGTCTGGATTGCGGCGCGCGGCGCGCGTTCGACACGAAGAGTTGGAAGATGGTGGGTGCTTACTATTACGACTCGCCAGAAGTGAAAGATCACTTGCCGTCGCTGATAACGACGGCGTCGCTGGTGCTGAGGCCGCGTGCGAGTATGAGCCTGCCGTCGGGCGCGAAGTCGAACGCGTAGAAGAGGTCTTTGCTGAAGTTGGTCAGGGGCGTGGGCTCGCCGCCCTCGACGGGCTGGCTCATCAGGTTGGTGACGCCGCCGCGCTCGTCTATGTAGATGAGGGAGCGGCCGTCGCGCGACCAGCGAATGACGGAGTAGCCTATGGCCGCGCCCTGCCGAACGTCTAAAAACTTCTGAGGCTCGCCGCCCTCAATCGGCACAAGCGCAATGCGCCACGGCGCGTTCGGCGTCTGGTCCTTCTGCCAGCAGGCTATCAACTTCCCGTCCGGCGAGATGACGGGCCGCACCATCAGCCCCGTCGTCAGCCGCTCGGGCGTCCCCCCGTCAATAGAGATTTTCCACAGTGTGAAAAACCCGCCGTCGCCGACGTGCTGGTAGATGACCCACTTGCTGTCGGGCGAGACTTGCGCCCAGTTGCTCTCCTCCTCGCCGCTCGTGAGGACGACCGCGTTGTTGCCGTCGATGTCACTGCGCCAGATTTGCCACTGGCCCGAGCGCGACGAGTGGAAGAGGACGTAGCGGCCGTCCGCCGAGGCCACGGGACCGTAGTTGCGCCCCGCGCCCGCGGTCAACTGCTTCTGGTTCGTCCCGTCCGCGTCTATCTCCCAGATGTCAGCGCTGCCCGAAGCGTCCGAGGCGTAAAGAATCTTATTGTCGGGCGTCCAAGAGAGATCGAAGTAGCGGCCCGCGCCGGAAGTAATCTGCATGGACGAGTCGGGGCGGTCTTTGGGCGAGACCCAGATGCTCGTGAACGTCTGGCGCTGCACGCTGAGCATCGTCCGCGTGTCGGCGGAGAGACTGACGCCCCTGTAGTCGGTCAGGTCGTTAGTCACCCTGCGCGCGTACCCGTCCGGGTAATCAATGTGCCAAATCTGCATGAAGGCCGAGTCTTCGCTCTGGGCCGTGATGACCAGGGTGTTCGTGTCGCGCAGCCAGTTGAGCTGGCCCACTTCGACCCAACGCTTGCTCGTGATGACTTTCTCCACGCGGTCGGAGACGCGCACCTCCTCGACCTTCATGTAGAAACCGGCGGCGTCGCTCGTCTGCGTGGCGAACGCTATTCTTTCGCCGTCGGGCGACCACGCGGGCGCGCTGTTGAGCGACATGTGCTCGGGGAACTTGCGCGAGGTGAGTTGCTGTTGACCGCCGCCGTCTAAGTTCGCGACGATCAAGACCTCTTCGCCCTGGTCCGGGTTGACGCGGACGAAAGCTATCTGTTTGCCGTCGGGAGAAAATCCGACGGGGCTGTCAGCGCCCGCCTTAATCTCGCGCACGGAGCCGCCGAGCGCGGGAACCTGGAAGAGGCGGCCCGGCCCGCCGCCCGTGCGCTCCTCCGTGACGTAGTAAATGTAAGTGCCGTCGGGCGAGAAGGTCAGTCCGCGGTAGTTCACTTCCGCCGGCGGGACGATACGTATGTTGTTGGAAACGGCTATCTGCCTGACCCAGAGCCCTTGTTTCCCGGCCTCGTCAATCGCGTAAGCCGCCTGCTTGCCGTCGGGCGAGATGGCCGCGTTCGAGACGTTGCCGCTCGACGTGAGCCGTGCGGTCGTCGCGGACTGGAAACGCGCGGCGGCGGGCTTGCTCGGCTGCAAGAATCTGAAAAGTGCGAAGATTAAGACCGCGACCAGAATCATGGCCCCGGCCCCAAAGAACCAAACCTTCCTGCCGGACCTTCTCTCTTCGCGCACGCCGCTCGTGTCAACCGCCGCGCCGACGCTGCCCGTCTGAGGCACGCTGCTTTCGGCGGAGGCACTCGTCGTGATTGACAGGTGCTGGCCCGAGGGCGGCTGGCTCGACTCCATCCAGGGCACGCGCCCCGAAGAAGGTTCCACGCTGCGCGTCGGGTCCGTGCTGCGCTCCAGGTTGGTGGGGCTGACGCGTTCAAGCAGGTTAAGGTAGCGCGGGTCGGAGCGCAGGGCGCTGAACTTCGGCTCGGTGCCGAGCCACGTCATCCACGGGTCGCGCTCGCGGTAAGCTTTTCGAGACAGTTGAAAGCCTCGTCCGTTTCGTTCAGCCCGGCGTGGATGATGGCCGAGTGGTAGGCCGAGACGTAGCGGCCTTGCTCGGACGTGCGGTGCATCTGGGCCAGAATCTCCCGCGCCTCGTCCGCGCGGCCCGCGGCGGCCAGCGCGTGCCCGAGCGCCCACAGCGGGACGATAGTGCCGGGCAAAAGCTCCGACGCCTTGCGCCCCGCGGCAATCGCTTCGTCGTATCGCCCCAGGCGCTCAAGGGCGGCCGCGAGCGGGATGTAGGTGATGGGGAAATCGGGCTCCGCCTCGATGGCTTTCTCCGCCTCCTCGATGACGCGGTCGAACTCGCCCGACTGGTATAGAGTCCAGCAGAGCATCGCCAGGTCCATCTGGGAGAGCGGGTTGATCTCCAGCGCGCGCCTGATCTCCCTTTCCCCCTCCTCGGAGCGGCCCGAGGCTGTGAGCAGGTTGGAGTACCACTGGTGCGCGTTCGCGTAGTTGGCGTTGAGCTTAATCGAGCGGCGGAACAATTCTTCGGCGCGTTCCAGGTCATAGTCGTAGCAGAGGGTCGCGAACGCCAGCACCGCGTGCGCCTCCGCGAGCGTCTCGTCAATCCGCAACGCCTTCCTGGCCGCGACCTTCGCCTTCGGGTAGCAGTCGCGCGGCGCGAGGCGGTGGAAGATGCCGGCCCAGACGTAATAGTCTGCGATGCCGACGTGCGCCATCGCGTAGTTCGGGTCGAGGCGCACCGCCTCCTTGAAGAACTCAAGGGCGAGGCCCAGGGATTCGTCCGTGAACTTGCTCCAATGGAAGCGCCCCTTCAGGTATGCCTCGTAAGCCGTGGCGTTCTCCGTCTCGCGCTTGTTGAGCGCCTCGCGCTCCTCGCCCGTCAGTTGGGGGATGAGCGCTTCGGCCACCTGGCTCGAAATGGAGTCTTCGACGGTGAAGATGTCCGTGAAGTCTTCATCGAACTTAGTGGCCCAGAACGGCGTGCCGTCCGAGACGCGGACCAGTTGGACGGTGACGCGCATGCGGCTGCCCGCGCGCTGAATCCTCCCGTCGAGGACAAAGCCGACGTTCAGCTCGTAGCCCGCGACCTGCGCGCTGTGTTCGCCGTCGTAATACTTCAAGACGGAGCTGGTGGGCCGGACCATGATGCGGTGAATGTTGCTGAGCTTGGTGATGATGGCGTCGGCCAGGCCCATCCCTAAGAACTCGTCGCCCTTCTCCTCGATTCTCAGCACCTTGAAGGGCAGCACGGCGATTGAGCGGCCGCCCGTGGTCGGCTCTTCTGTGACGACTTCCGCCACGCCCGAGGGTGGAAAGTAGGGCGGCGCGGAGACGGGGCGGCCCTCCACGTAGTTCGAGAGGTCCGCGGCAAACTCTTCGACCGACTGGTAGCGGCGCTGCGGCTCCTTTCTGAGCGCCTTCATGACGATGTTGTCCAGGCTCCCGGAGAGCTGGCGGCGCAGTTGTTCGGGCGTGGAGTTGCGCGCGCGGCTGACGGTCTCGGGCGTGATTTCGAGTGGAGGCGCGCCGCTGATAGAGTTGATTACCTCTATCTGGCTGACGGCGATGCTCGGCCGCTCAGGCTCTTGTTCGCAGATGACGCGGACCAATTCATACGGCAAGCGGTTCTTCAGGCGGTACGGGCGGTGGTCCGTCAAAAGCTCGTAGAGCATGACGCCGAGCGCGTACACGTCCGAGACGACCGTGGCCGTTTCGCCCCTCACCTGCTCGGGGCTGGCGTACTCGGGCGTCATCATCCTGAGCGCGGCGGTCGTAGGGTCTAAGGTGTGTCCGCCGAGTTCGGGGTTCAGAATCTTGGCGATGCCGAAGTCCAAGAGCTTCGGCGTCCCGTCGGCCGTGACGAGGATGTTCGAGGGCTTGAGGTCGCGGTGGATGATGAGATTCTGGTGCGCGTAATGGACCGCGTTGCAGACCTTGAGGAAGAGGCGCAGGCGTTCGGGGATGGAGAGCCTTTGCGTGTCGCAGTAGTAGTGCAGAATCTGGCCCTCGACGTACTCCATCACGAAGTAGGGCAATCCGTCTTCGGTCGTCCCGCCGTCTAGGAGCCGGCCGATGTATGGATGATCGAGCGAGGCTAGAATCTGGCGCTCGTTGCGGAAGCGGCGGACGATGAAGTCGGAATCCATCCCGCGCTTGATGAGCTTGATGGCGACGCGCATCTGGTACTCGTCGTCTGCGCGCACGGCCAGAAAGACAGAGCCCATCCCGCCGCGGCCAATCTGGCGCACGATCTTGTAGGAGCCTATGCGCCGGCCGATTAAAGCGGAGCCAGTGTCTTCGGCCTGCCTTTCATCCTGTTGTGCGGAGGGCGTCTGGGCTATGAAGTCGCCGGCCTTCTTGTAGGAGGCGATGAGGGTTTCGACCTGGCGGAGCAGGGATTCGTCGCCTTCGCAGGCTTGCTCCAAATAGGCGGACTGCTCCTCCGGCGCTTGCTTGAGCGCCGAATTGAAAACCTTCTCGACCTTCTTCCACCTCTCCGGGGTCATAAAAACAGTGACTTGTGACTTGTGACGAGTGATGAGCGAAGAGCAGGCGTTATTACTTCCAAGTCGGACACGGTTAATAAAGATGGCACGGTGGTGCCGGAAAAATGAGAATATAAGCAGTTCAGGTGCAAGTCAAATTCATCGCCCGCGCGAGCGGGGCCGCGTTACATCTTCTTTACATCTTCTCCCAAACTTCCGGCGTGGCGCGAGCGTATTGCAGGTAAAACCAGGGGAAAAGATGAAGCCCGAAATCACACGTTATTCGGTGAGAGGAGCATTGCGGAAATGAAGACGAGTCGAATCTCCAGAAGAGGTTTTATCTACCTGGGGGGCGCGGCGGTCGTGGCCGCGGGCTACCCCTTAGCGCGCTCCCTCTCGCAATCAAAGGACGTGAAGGCGGTTGGTAAGTTTCAGCCCACGCCGAGCAACACGCTCGGGCCGTTTTACAAGAAGGGCGCGCCCGTCAGAGAGCGCCTCATCGAGCCGAACGAGGCGGGCGTCCCGCTTCTGGTGGCGGGCCGAGTCTTCAATACAGACGGCGAACCGCTCCCGGCCGCCGTCATAGAGGTCTTTCACTCGGACCATCAAGGCGAGTACGACCAGGAAGGCTTCCGCCACCGCGGCCAGATTCCAGTCCGCGCGCAGGGCGACTACTGGTACGAGACCATCATGCCCGGACAGTACGGCGGCCGCGCACAGCACGTACACTACGTCATCACCGCGCCGGGCCACACGCAGCTCACCACGCAGCTCTACTTCGAGACAGACCCCAAATTCGGCGGCGACCCCGACAAGAACTACACCAGGGACGGCCTCGTCTGGCACAGGGAACTCATCCGCCCCGTCGCCAAAATCACGAGGAACAACACCCCCTTCTCTTCAGTCGTCTTTGATATTTATCTAGAGAAGGCATGACAAAATGATGAACTTTGCGGGATGAATGATGAATTAAAGACAACTGGTTTTTATTCATCATTCATCCCGCAAAGTTCATCATTTGTTTTATGCTGCCAGGCCGCGACGGCTGAATGGCGCGGCCTTGCCTAGCGCCGTGCGGTCGGCTGTGAAAGATTCCGGCAGTAGCTCCTGGTAGTCGCCGCAGGCGGTGCCGGCCGCGTCTTTCGACGCCGTGAGGGAAGCGGCCCGCAGTCTTTCCCACTCGGCGGCCGCGACGCGGTGGAAAGCTTCGACGACGCGCGGGTCGAACTGCTTGCCGGAGAATTTGTCCAATTCGGCCGACGCCTGCTCGTAGGACTTGCCGGCCCTGTAAACGCGGTCGCTGATAATCGCGTCGAAGGCGTCCGCGACGGCGAAGATGCGCGCGTTCAGGTCAATCTCGGAAGCTTTCAATCCCAACGGGTAGCCCGTGCCGTCCCACTTCTCGTGGTGCTGCGCGACGACGCGCGCCGCGCCTTCCAGAAATTTTATCCCGCACAGGATGCGCTGGCCCAATTCCGGGTGCAGCCGCATCGTCTCCCACTCGCCTTCCGTCAAACACCCCGGCTTTCTCAAAATCGCGTCCGGCACGCCGATCTTGCCTATGTCGTGCAGCAGCGCGCCGAATTCGAGCGAGCGCAGCTCGTCCGATTCTAAATTCAACTCGCGCCCGAGGCGCAGGCTGAACTGGACGACGCGCTCCGAATGTCCGCGCGTGTCCGTGTCGCGCATCTCAAGGGCGGCGGCCAGCGCCTTGAGCGTCGCGCGGTAAGACTCTTCGAGCGACGAGAGCG
This sequence comes from uncultured Acidobacteriota bacterium, assembly GCA_963711585.1. Classification (GTDB taxonomy): domain Bacteria; phylum Acidobacteriota; class Blastocatellia; order Pyrinomonadales; family Pyrinomonadaceae; genus QHXM01. The sequence continues at coordinate 21,935 of CAVQEU010000012.1, forward strand.
CGCGGTTCAGCTCAATCGTCCGCTGCCCTATCAATTCTTCCAGGTAACTTTCGTGGCGTCGCTTGTCCTTCAGGAGCGCGAGGTGATTGAGCGCGCGCCTGACGGCCAACTCGACGTGCTTGAGGTCGAACGGCTTGGTCAGGTAATCGAACGCGCCCGCCCGCATCGCCTCGACGGCGCTCTCAATCGCCTGCCCGCCGCTAATGACTATGATGATGGTTTCGCGCGCTTGCTCAAGCACGCGCGGGAACATCTCAAGCCCGCTCATCCCGCCCATCGTGATGTCGCTGATGATGAGGTCGAAGCGCTCGGTCTTGAGCAGTGCGAGCGCCGCTTCCGCCGAATCGGTGGTCGTGCAAGTGTGAGACGCGCTCAAAAAATCGCCCAGGACATCCCTGACCTCTGAGTCGTCGTCAACGATTAATACCCGTGCTCTTTCGTCCGTCCCCATTATGACCGCGCTCCGTTTCTCGAAGTTGATGAAAGCCGGCGTCAAGCACACTGCGCTTCGACGCTGGCGACCGTCAAAAGCGTGAGGCGGCGTCACACTTTTTACGCATGACTAATTCGCTCGGGGCACGGTCGGGTAACGACCGGCGAGCAACGGGTGTGCCAACCGGTGACGGCAAGGCCGCCGGAAATCTGAGCTTTCAATCCAGGTGACCGCGGCAAAACTCAAGAAACCGAACGACTCAACCCTTTTGCGCCTTCGCGCCTTTGCGTGAGAAAACCCAATCTTTCACGCAAAGGCGCGAAGGCGCGAAGACGCATATTGCTGCGGCGGCGAAAGAGAGCCCGCCGCATTCTGCATCAGGCGCGCGGCCCTCCTTCGCGGCGCGGTCAATCATTCTGCCCGTATCAAAATCTTCCCCCGGCCCAAATGCTTTGCCCGTGCGCGGGTCTTCTCCTTACGCCTCAGTCAGGTGCCGCGGGCCGCTTCATGTATCGGCTGAGAGTCTCATGTTTCCCGCCCGCTGGTTGAAATTCACGAACCCACCCTCGCGCAAGGTGGTACGGGCCTTGCCAACAATTCGCGGGCGAGTCCCCGACTATTCAAGCCAGCAAAACCCGAATAGCTTTACTCCAAGGAGCAGCCCAGTGATTTTCCCTAAGCTCTACCGCGCGACTCTTCGGCTCGCTCCTCTCGCAATGCTGGCTTGCTTGTTCGCAGGAGACGCGGCGCGCGCACAGTCTGTAGCTTCGGCGAAAATCTCGCCCGACCTGTCGGCGCGGCTGAAAAAGTCAGAGGGCGGAAAACGCGTGAACACCATCGTTCAGTTCAACAGGACTCCGGGCCGGCTGCTCGAAACCCTTCTGCTCAACCTCGGCGGAAAGGTGACGCTCAAGCTGCGCAACCTGAACATCAACGCCGTGAGCCTCCCGCCCCAGGCCGTCGAGGCGCTGGCCTCTCGGGACGAAGTCCGCTACGTCTCGCTCGACCGGCCGGCGGTCGCCTCCGGCCACCTCTCCGCGACGACGGGCACGGACGCCATACGCGTCCAGACGACCTACACGCTGCTCGGCCTCATCCAGACGACCACCGTCTACGACGGCAGCGGCGTCGGCATAGCCATCCTGGATTCCGGCATTGACACCAACCACACTTCGCTTAAAAACGACCTCGGCCTGACGCGCGTCGTCGCCAGCCAGGATTTCACGGGCGAGAACCGCACGGACGACCCCTACGGCCACGGCACACACGTCGCCTCCGTCGCCGCCGGCAGCGATGCAATCTACAGCGGCGCTTACACGGGCGTTGCTTCAAACGCCAGGCTCGTCAACCTGCGCGTGCTGAACTCGCAGGGCGTCGGCACGACCTCCGGCCTGCTGGCGGCCCTCGACTGGGTGATGACCTATCGCGCGCTGCACAACATACGCGTCGTCAACCTGAGTTTGGGCACGCCCGCCGTTGACTCTTACGTCAATGACCCGCTGTGCCAGGCCGTGCGCCGCCTCGTTGACGCAGGCGTCGTCGTCGTCGCGGCGGCCGGCAACAACGGCAAAGACAACGACGGTTATAAAATCTACGGCCAGATTCACTCGCCCGGCAACGAGCCCTCGGCCATCACGGTCGGCGCAAGCAACAGCTTACGGCACGAACGCGCGCAATGATGACCTGGTCACGACCTATAGCTCGCGCGGGCCGACGCGCAGTTATTGGACCGACGCGAGCGGCGTCAAGCATTACGACAATCTGATTAAGCCGGACGTGACGGCGCCCGGCAACAAAGTGGTCGGGGCGGCCGGCGTCGGCAACTACATCCTGGCCGCGCACCCGGAACTGAACACAAACCTCAGCACGAACAACACCCGCCGGATGATGTACATGAGCGGGTCTTCGATGGCGACGCCGGTCGCGGCGGGCGCGGCCGCAGTGCTCTTGCAGGCGAACCCCGGCCTGACGCCGAACATGGTCAAGATGATTTTGATGTACACGGCGCAGCCCCTGGCAGGCTTCAACATGTTCGAGCAGGGCGCGGGCGAGATTAACGTGGAGGGCGCGGTCAGAGTGGCTAAGCTCGTCAGGAGCGACCTGACGCAATTTACGAACGCGGGAGCGTCGCTTCTGACCGGCTCGGCCCCCACGCCTCAGACGACGCTCTCCGGGCAGACCTTCGACTGGGCGCGCGGGCTCATTCTGAACCACGCATACGCGACAGGCACTGACCTCGTGACGAAGTATCAGAGAATTTACGGCGCGGGTACGTTGCTCGGCGACGGCGTCGTCGAGGGGCAATCCACGCAGGCGGTCAACGCGGAGTTTATGACGAGCGGGGTTGCGCTCGGTGCCGCCGTCATGACGAGCGATGGGGAGTCGCTCGGCGGTGGCACAATTTTTTTGGACGCGGGGCTGTTGCTCGGCGACGGCATCATGATCGGCGATGGAATCATGATTGGCGACGGCATCATGATCGGTGACGGGATTATGATCGGCGACGGCATCATGATCGGCGATAACATTTTGCAGGCACAGTCAATCCTGACGAGGGGCGACGACACGGCCTGCATGAGGTGAGAGAAATAAATGTTGACTGCGAGGCGGATAATTGAAATACTAAAAGCACCCCAACTACTCTCCCTTTTAGTCGGTTACACCTCGCTGGCAGGGCTCTTTTTTACCTGTAAATGTCGTGCGGAAGTTGAAACGTTGAGGCTTGAACTGGGCGGAGCTTTTTCCGGCCCGAGCCTCGTGCGGCGTCGAAGTCCTGGCCCGATGTTTTACGTCGGACTTCGCCTCGCCGTCTGGAAAAGGAGGAGTCAGGTGAAGAAGTTCAGAGGTTCCCTCGCCGTGAGATGGATCAGCGCCCCCACGCTGCTGGTCTGTTTGTGCCTCGGCACTCTGATAACAGACGGCGGCAGGGCACAGGGTCTTTCGCTGAGCAAAGGTAAAGTCTCGCACGAGTTGCGCGTCAAGGGCGGCAAACGCTCGAAAGAGCGTGTCCGGGTCATAGTTCAACTCAACGGCACGGGCACGGCCCCTTTCGATTCGCTTCTCCTCCTCGCCAACGGCGGCCGCGTCGCGCGCCGCTTTCAGAAATTAAACTTCCTGACAGTCGAGTTGCCGGCCAGGGCCGTCGAACTCCTGGCCGCGTGGGGCAGCGTTAAGTTCGTCACGCCTGACCGTCCGCTCATAGCCTTCGGCCACGTCTCCGCGACGACCGGGGCCGACGCCGTGCGCTCTGCTTCGGGCACCAACACTTCCGGCCTGGACGGCACAGGCATCGGCATCGCCGTCCTCGATTCCGGGATTGACACCGAACACAAATCTTTTCTCGGCCGCGGCAACGACCTGCGCGTCGTCTATAGCCGCGACTTCACAGGCGAGAACCGCACGGACGACCCCTACGGCCACGGCACGCACGTCGCCTCGATTGCCGCCGGCAACGCGCGCATCTCGAACGCCGAGTACACGGGCGTGGCTCCGAACGCCAACATCATCAATTTGCGCGTGCTCGGCGCGACGGGCTCGGGCTCCGTCTCCGCGGTCCTGGCCGCGCTCGACTGGGTGATGGCTAACCGCGTCGCGTACAACATACGCGTCGTCAACATGAGCCTCGGCGCGCCGGCCATTGATTCTTATAAAAACGACCCGGTGTGCAAGGCCGTGCGCCGTCTGGCGGACGCCGGAATCGTCGTCGTCGCGGCGGCCGGCAACAACGGGAAGACGGGAATGGGCCAAAAAATTTACGGCCAGATTCACTCGCCCGGCAACGAGCCCTCGGCCGTCACGGTCGGGGCCTCGAACACTTACGGGACGGACGCGCGCGGCGACGATGTCGTCACGACCTATAGCTCGCGCGGGCCGACGCGCAGCTACACGACGACCCTCCTCGGCCTCAAGCGTTACGACAATCTAGTCAAGCCGGACATAGTCGCGCCGGGCAACAAGCTGATTTATGCGGAGGCCGTGGACAACCTGATCGTCACACAAAACCCGTCGCTCGACGCGGGCGTGAGCCCCGTGGACAACCGGAAGATGATGTACATGAACGGCTCCTCGATGGCGACGCCGGTCGCGGCGGGCGCGGCCGCCTTGGTCTTGCAGGCTAATCCAAATCTGACGCCCAACCTCGTCAAGGCCATCCTGATGTACACGGCGCAGCCCCTGGCGGGCTACAACATGCTCGAACAGGGCGCGGGCCAGCTCAACATAGAGGGCGCGGTCCGTTTGGCGAAACTCGTCCGCACTGACCTCACCTCCTCGACGCCCATCGGCGCTCCGCTTTTGACGACGCTCGCAGCGCCCGTCCCGCAGACGACGCTCGCCGGGCAGACTTTCAACTGGTCGCAGGGACTTGTTCTGAACTACGGCTATGCCACCGGCCTCGACCTCATCACAAAGTATCAGGGCATATACAACGTCGGCGTGCTCATCGGCGACGGCAGCCGCATCTCGAACGGCGTGCTCATCGGCGACACGACGAAGCTGTCGAGCGGCGTCCTTATCGGCGACCACATCACGACCAGCAACGGCGTGCTCATCGGCGACGGCACGACCTTCATCACCTCGGGCGTGCTCATCGGCGACGGAGTCTTAATCGGCGACGGAGTGTTGATAGGCGACGGGGTGCTCATCGGCGACGGCGTGTTGATTGGCGACAGCATCTTTCGGAGCGACGCCATGACGCAGGCCATGTCCGCGACGACGAGCGGCGACGGCACGCCTTCGATGCCGGTGGTGGAGGACACCGGCGTTGATTACCTTGGCTACTGAAAAAGACCCAGGACGCGAACAAACTTGCCTCGCGTTTTAACCTTTAAGACCACTTTAGAGGACTCTTTGATGACCATTACCAACCCGACCAGGTTAGCAGAAGAGTTAAGGGCGGCCGAGACGTGGATGCCGGAGGACGCCCCAGGCTCTTTATCAGTTCACCCCCTGACTGACAGAGACGAAAGCGAAGTCCTGGCCTTTCTCGCCGAGCGCCCGCTGCACACGGTCGTCATGGCCGGCCACATACGCGACAACGGTCTGCAAAGTCCGCTCAACCGCGGGTCGTTCCACGCCGCCCGCGACGGACGCGGACGCCTCGAAGGCGTCGCGCTCATCGGCCACGCCACGCTCGTCGAGACGCGCACGGAAGCCGCGCTCGCAGCCTTCGCGCTCCTCGCGCAAGGTTGCCCGAACGCGCACCTGATGATGGGCGAGCAGGAGAAGATAGAGCGCTTCTGGCGCTACTACGCGAACGTCGGCCAGCGCCCGCGCCGCGTCTGTCGCGAGCTGTTGATGGAGCAGCGCTGGCCCGTCGAGGCGTTAGAGCCGGTCGCGGGACTCCGCCTCGCCACGCCCGCCGAGCTGGGGCCGGTGATGCGCGTCCAGGCCGAAATGGCACACGCCGAGAGCGGCGTCAACCCGCTCGAAGCGGACCCGGCGGGTTTCCAGTTGCGTTGCGCACGCCGCATAGAGCAGGGACGCGTCTGGGTCTGGACCGAGGGCGGGCAGTTAATTTTCAAGGCCGACGTTATCTCCGACACGCCCGAGGTGATCTACCTCGAAGGCGTTCACGTACACGAGCGCGTCCGCGGCCTCGGTTACGGCGCGCGGTGCGTCTCGCAGTTGAGCCGTCAGCTTCTCGCCCGCACGAGTTCGCTCTGCGTCCTCGTCAACGAGCAGAGCCAGAACGCGCGCGCCTTCTTCGAGCGCGCAGGCTACAAGCTCCGCGACTTCTACGACACGGTCTTCCTTGAGCGCCACGGCGGCGCGCAAGTCTTGTCGTAGGTTGGCACAAAAACGAGCAACCGGCAGTGAGTCAGGAGGAGAGAAAAAGATGAGCGCAGTGGAGACGAGCGTACAAGTCACGACCCTCAGCAGGCAACGCTTCACGGTCCCGTACATGTGGCTAATCATCGCGGCTGGCTCGGCCGCCTCCGCTTACGCTGTGCTGAACCTCAGTGGGGTGACGTTCGACTTGCGCTTCCTGTTGCTGGCCGTCGTGACACTCGGCCTGGGGTCGCGCCTCTCGATTCAGATTCCGCGCTTGAGTTCGCACATCTCCGTCTCGGACACGCTCATCTTCCTGACCATGCTGCTCTACGGCGGCGAGGTCGCCATCCTGCTCGCGGCCGCCGAAGCCTTCTGCTCCTCCTTGCGCTTCAGCAAGAAGGCTCTGACGATCATGTTCAACGCGGCGGTCATGGCCGCCTCGACTTACGTGACCGTCTCCGTGCTGCGGCTCACGTTCGGGTCGCTGACGGACCTGCCGCACGGCGACTACTCGGCCAACTACATCAGCGCGCTCTGCGTCATGGCGCTCGTACAGTACATCAGCAACTCGGGCCTCGTCGCCGTGCTCGCGGCCTGCAAGACGGACCAGCCAATCTGGCACACCTGGACGAAATATTACCTCTGGACTTCGGTCACTTATTTCGCAGGCGCGTCCGCCGCGGGCATCATCGCCAAGCTTGTCGGCGCGGTCGGCTTCTACGCCGTGCTCGCCGCCGTCCCGATCATCATTTTCGTTTACTTCACCTACCGCACATACCTCAAAAACATAGAGGTCATGGCGGCGGCGGCCAAGGCTGAGGCGGCCGCGGCAGCGCGGGCCGAGGCGGCGGCCGCGCAAGCCGAGCAGGCCGAGCGCCACGTCGCTGAGTTGAACCACTACATCGCCGAGCAGGAGCGCATACGCGAACAGTACTCGCAGATCGAGAAGATGTCTGCGCTCGGCGAATTGGCGTCGGGCGTGGCCCACGATTTCAACAACACGCTGGCCGGCATCCTCGGCCGCGCGCAACTCCTGCTTGCGACCAAAGACCCCGCGAAGATAGAGAGCGGGCTAAAGATTATCGTCAAGACAGCCAAGGACGGGGCCAAGACCATCAAGCGCATTCAGGACTTCGCGCGCCAGCGCCGCGACCACGACTTTCAGCCCGTTGACACCTGCCAGTTGTTGCTCGACGTGAGCGAGATCACGCGCCCGCGCTGGAAGGACTGGGCCGAAGCCGCGAACGTCCACATCAGCCTAGACCTCGAACTGCACTCCAAAGCGCTCATCCTGGGCGACGAGTCTGAGTTGCGCGAGGTCTTAGTCAACATGGTCTTCAACGCGGTGGACGCGATGCCCGAGGGCGGGACGCTGACGCTCTCGGCGCAGGAGACGGCCAGAGCGGTCGTCCTCTCGGTCTCGGACACAGGCACGGGGATGAGTGAGGAGGTGCGCTCGCGTATCTTCGACCCGTTCTTCACGACCAAGGGCAAGGCCGGGATGGGCCTCGGCCTCGCGGTCGGCTACGGCATCATCCGCCGGCACGATGGCACGGTCGAAGTCACGTCCGAAGTCGGGCGCGGCACGAGCTTTCGCATCAAGCTGCCCGTGGCCGAAGGCGTCAGGCGCGTGGCGCACACGACCGCCGAGTTGCCGGACGTTTCGGCCGAGACGAACCCGGCGCACCGCATGCGATTCCTGGTGGTTGACGACGAGGAGCACGTGCGCTCGCTCCTGCGCGACATCCTTGAGAAAGAGGGCTGCGAGGTGGTCCTGGCCGAAGGCGGGCGCGAGGCGCTCTCGCTCTTTAACAGGGAAAAGTTCGACGCCATCTTCACGGATGTCGGGATGCCGGAGATGAGCGGGTGGGAGTTCGCGCGCGAAGTCCGCGAGCGCAACTTGAGGATTCCGCTGGCCGTCGTCACGGGGTGGGGCGAGGCCGTCGGCTCACACGAGCGCAAGGCCGCGCAGGTGGACTGGGTCGTGGCGAAGCCTTTCGACACTTCGCAAATCGTGTTGATAGCGCGGGAGGTTTCGAGGAGGCGGGAGGGGAAGTTTGAAGTCGCGTCCTCAATCGTGGCCGCGTAGCCACTTCGTTGACGACACCGCCGCTGGTCGCCGCCAGTCACCGCGCTGCGAGGCACGGCTGAAGCTTTCGGTGCGCTTCGGCCTCTCGCTGCTCGAAGTGGGAGCAGACGGCTCCTGCTCGCAGCGTCCCGAGATGAGCGGCGTGACGCGCGACCTGAGCGAGACGGGCCTCGCCGTCAGCCTCCACACCAACCACATCGGCGACCGCTACTTCAACGTCGTCGGCTGCACGCTACAACTCACGCTCGAACTCCCCGACGGCCCCGTCGAGATACGCGCCACGCCCAAGTGGTGCCGCTGGTTCATGGAGGAGGCAGAAGCCACGCGCCGCTATCTCCTCGGCCTGCGCATCATAGAGATGGCCGACGAACAATGGGTCCGCCTCGTCCGCTACGTCCACGCCTGCCTGTGAGAATCATGCTTCAGACTCGCCGCCAGCGCGTCTTTAATGTCTGGGTTTTTCCGCTAAGTCAAAGGGCAATCACTATAAAAACACTTGACGCCGCGTTCTCAACATGAGAACATTCCTCCTGTCTAGGCAGCCCTACCCTATATGCGTGCCTTAGACAGAACACAAAGCGAAAAATAGATCCTCTCCACAACCACCCTTGGAAGGAGCGAACAATGCACATCCACCCAAATTTGATTAGAGGAGATAACGGCCATGAACGTTATCAGCTACAAGAAAATCCGCGAGTTCATTTTGAAACATGCGGATTCGGGTGCGGCTTTGAATGCGTGGTACGCAACGGCTAAGAGGGCGAAGTGGCAGAACCTTGCGGAAGTTCAGCAGAGGTATTTACATGCTGACTTGGTAGGGCGCTACACGGTTTTTAATATCAGCAATAATAAGTACAGGCTGATAGCCAGAATTGTCTATCGAAGCCAGACCATATTCATCGTAGATATTTTTACGCACGAGGAATATGACGATTGGAAAACGTGAGTAGAGCAGCAATCAATCCTGATCGGTATAAAAAACTTCTCGTCAGAGTTATGCCCGTAGTAATTCAGACGGAAGAAGAGAATGAGCGTATGCTCGCCGAGGTCGAAAAGCTAATGGCTAAGGGCGAAGACTTATCGCCCGAAGAGGACGCGTTGTTGCGCCTGATGGCTACGCTCATACAGGACTTTGAAGAGAAGTTTTATCAACCAAGAGAGGCGACGCCTTTGGAAGTGTTGCGTCACTTGATGGAGGCGCGAGACTTGAAGCAGAGCGACCTGCTGGAGGTTTTCGGCTCGAAAGGGATTGCCTCTGAAGTTATCAACGGGAAACGTAGTATCAGCAAGACGCAGGCTAAAGCCCTGGCAAAATTCTTCGGCGTGTCGGTTGATTTGTTTATCTAAAATCGTCAAGCCTTTCTTAGCGCCTTTGCGGCTTTGCGTGAGAACCCAAAACCACTCACGCAAAGCCGCAAAGGCGCGAAGGCATTGACTCAGTTTTGCTACGGCCTCTTAGTCGCCGCGCCGTCGCCGTTCGGTTCCGTGTTGTAGCGTTCGAGCTTGCGTTGGAGGGTGGTGCGGTCAATGCCGAGGACGCGGGCGGCGGCCTGTTTGTTGCCGCCGGTGCGCGCGAGGACGCGGAAGATGTGGCGGCCCTCGACTTCGGCGAGCGAGAGTAAGTCTTCGCCGTCGTCGCCGTTGCCGTCGTGCGGAGTCTTGGCGTGGGCCTGAACTGCCGTGGGAGCGGTAAAGTTGCGGACGCGCTCGGGCAAGTCTTCGGGGCGGACGGCCTGGTCGCAGAGGGCCGCGGCGCGCACGATGGCGTTCTCAAGCTCGCGTATGTTGCCGGGCCAGTCGTAGTTTTCGAGGAGCTGCACGGCGTCGCGCGAGAAGCTGATGCAGGTCGAGCCGGAAGATTGGGCCATGCGCTCCGCGAAGTAGCGCGCGAGCGGGAGGATGTCCTCGCGCCGCTCGCGCAGAGGCGGCAGGTGCAAGGTTACTGCGTTGAGGCGGTAGAGTAAGTCCTGCCGGAAGCGGCCCTCGCGCATCTCCCCGTCAACGTCGCGGTTCGAGGCGGCGATGACGCGCACGTCAACTCTGACGGTCTGGTTCGAGCCGACGCGACGTATCTCGCGCTCTTGCAGGGCGCGCAGGAGCTTGACTTGAAATGCGGGCGAAGTCTCCGTGATCTCGTCCAGGAAAACTGTGCCACCGTCGGCCTCCTGCCAGAGCCCGCGGCGGTCTGCGTGCGCGCCCGTGAATGAGCCTTTGACGTGGCCGAAGAGTTCCGACTCGATCAACTCGGCCGGGATGGCCCCGCAGTTGACCGCGACGAAAGGGCGCTCCGCGCGCGGGCTGCGCCAGTGTATGGCGCGCGCGACGACCTCCTTGCCCGTACCCGATTCGCCCGTAATCAGCACCGGCAGGCTCGTCGCGGCCACGCGCCCCACCAGCTTCATCACTTCGACGAAAGCCGAGCTGACGCCAACCAGGTCAATGTCGGAGGTGTAGACGGGGGCGGGCGGGAGTTCGCCGGTCGTGCCTGGGCGCGCGCGCTTCTCTATCCCCTGGCGCACGGCCTGCGAGATTTTCAGCACGTCCTCGACGTCGAACGGCTTCATCAGGTAGTCGTAAGCGCCGGAGGAGACGGCGTCGAGCGCGCCGACCGCCGAGCCGTGGCCCGTCATGATGATGATTTGCGCGTCGGGCTGCTCCTCTGTGAAGCGGCGCAGCACGTCGTAGCCCTCGCCGCTGTTCTTATCTGACAGCTTAACGTCGCAGAAGACGAGCGACCAGCCGTCGCGGTGCAGCATCTCGAAGGCTTCTTCGGCCGATTCCGCCTCGGACACTTCCCACCCGTCTTCGCGCAACACCTCGGCCACGTTGCTGCGAATCAAACTGTTGTCGTCAACCACCAGTGCTTTCATCTTGTTCATGTCGGGGCGAGAGTTTAACGCTTGCGCCCGCGCCGCGTCTGTACGCAAGCGAGGCAGACTCCGCGCTCTCAAAAATCTAACGTTCCATAATCGCTGGGCATGGACTGTGAGCCGGCGGGCAGTTGCCGGGTTGGGTCGTCAAGCTGCACGGCCGGGTTCACAGCTTCTAAAGACGAACTCTCGTGCGCCTCATTGTAATTGCTTTTGCCGCGTTGTAAAGGGAAAACCTTTGACGAGAAGGCCCGCCCGTCTTATCCCCGGAGGGGATGAACACGATAGCCGGGGGCAAGCAAACGTAGTTTGCGCCGCCCCCGGAAGAATAAGACAAATATTTCGACCCTGAAGGGGTCGCACCTTCGACGTTGAGGTGCGACCCCTTCAGGGTCGAAAATGTTTTCTACGCGAAACCGAGGGCGGCGCGCTGACGCGCTTGCCCCCGGCTATTATGTTCATCCCCTCCGGGGATATGTTTGGGGAAACGTATCGGGGAGAGTCCTGGGGAGACTTTTGCCCGAAAATTTATGCGATTGACGGGCGGAGGCCGGAATCGCGCAGGAGGCCCGCGACGGCGCGGCGATACTGCTCGGCCTGCTGGCGGTGCTCTCGCACCCAGCCGGCGACGACCGCCTTCATGTCACGTTCAGTAGATTTAACAGCGCCGCCCTCGGGTGTCGTGGCCTGGGGGGTCTGCTCCGCGCGCGCCCTCTGGTCGCGCTTGACGATGCGAACTGGCCGATTCTTCTGCATTGGATTTCTCCTCCACCTGCTAACGCGCAACCGGCCGAGGAAAAGGATCACCGGGAAAGAAATTTTTTTTGGGGAAGCCAAAAGGAGGGAAAAGCAGTGATAAGTGATAAGTAATAAGTGAAAAGTGGCCGGTTAAAGCGTTTTTGCTCGTCACTGCTTTCCATTGAGCCGTTGGAGAAGCTCGTCGAAGCGGGGGTCGGGGCGTAGGTTGTTGACGCGGGGGTCAACGCGGACGTAGGTCAGGCCGACGGCGCGCTCTTGGGTGGCGCGGTCGAGCCAGTGGAAAGCCTCGTCGCGCTCGTTCAGGAAAGAGTGTATGACGGCGATCTCGTAGGCCGTGACCCACTCCTTGTCGCGTCCGGCGATGAGGCGGCGCAAGATTTCCCGCGCCTCTTCAGCGCGTCCGCACGCGGCCAGGACGTGCGCGTGCTTGGCGCGCGTGGTCGGCGTGTCGCCCGCAAACGCGCGCTCCTGCTCGTAGGTGGCGAAAGCATCCACGCACATCCCGCTGCTCTCGTAAGCCCAGCGCAGGATGATGCGGGCGGAGAGCGAGCCGGGGTCCAGTTCCAACGCGCGGTTGCACTGCTCTATGGCCTCGCGGTAGCGCTGGGCGAAGAAGAGGACGTTGGCGAAGGCCGTTGCGACGACGGGCGAGCGCGGGTTGATCTCTTGCGCGCGGCGGATTTCGGCCACGGCCTCGTCGTGCCGCCCCATCGCCGAGAGGTTGAAGGCGTGCCAGCGGTGCGCGACCGCGTTGTCGGGCTTCAACTCTATGGCGCGGCGGAACGCGCGCTCAGCCCCGCGGAAGTCGCGATCCGAGTGCATCAGGACGAAGCCGAGCGACGCGTGGCCGTCGGCCACACGCTCGTTGGCGCGGACTGCGTTGAGCGCGGCCTCTTTGGCGCGCTCCCAGGCGTCCTGGGGCGGCGGCTCTATGTACCAGTTCAGGAGCGCGTAGCAGTCCGCCATCTCCGCGTAGGCGACGGCGAAAGACGGGTCGCGCTCGACGGCCTTCTCCAAACGCTCTATGGCCTGGCGCAAGCCTTCGGCCGTGCGGCGCGTGGCGAAGTAGCGGCCGGCCGTGTAAAGCTGGTGCGCCTCCTCGTCCTCGGTCGGGCGCGGCTGCTCCGCAGAAGATTCGGCCGAGGCCGGCGTGACGGTCTGGGCGTGCGTGGGCCGCGTCGGCTGATGAGGCGGCGTGAGTTTCGGCACGGCGTTCGTGCGGATGGTGCTCACGTCCTGCAAGTAGGCCGGGTTGCGCGTCCGCCTGAGCAACTCCGTGAACCTCTCTTCGCCGCGCAACGAGTCGAACTGCGGCTCGACGCCGAGCCAGACGATCCACGGCTCGCCGTCCGAGACGCTCTGTTCCAGAAGACTCAGCGCCGCGTCGCGCTCGCCCAGTTGCAGGTGCACAAGGGCTCTGTGGTACGGCGTGACGAAACGCTTGTCGGCCAGTTCGTGCAACTCGGCGAGCACGCGTCGCGCCTCCGCTATCTGCCCCGCCTCGGCCAGTGCCGCGCCGAGCGCGGCCAGGTTGAGCGGCGGCTCCCCGCCGAATTCGAGCGACTTCCTCGCAGCCTCAATCGCCTCCTCGTAAGCGCCCGTGCGCCGCAGCGCCCAGGAGAGGGCGAAGTAGGCCGGGCCGTAGCGCGGGTCCGAGCGAATCAGGTCGCGCGCGCGCCGTATGCTCTCGTCGTAGCGACGGCCCTGGTAGAGATACCAGACGCGGTTGTAAGCGTTGAGCGGGTTGAGCGGGTCCAATTCACAGGCGCGCTGAATCTCCCTGTCCGACTCCGTGAACCGGCCCTCCATAGCGAGTTGCCCGGCATACCAGACATAAGCCGTCGGGTAGTTCGGATTAAGCTCGATGGCGCGGAGGTGATGAATCTTGGCTTCCTCCCACTGCGTCGGGTGTGCCAGAAGTGCAAAGCCTAAAGCCGTGTGCGCCTCGGCGAGCGTGTCGTCCAACTCGACGGCGCGGCGGGCCGCGTCGCGCGCAGCCGCGAGGCATTCGGCGGGCGGCATCACGCCGAAGATGGCGAGCCAGCAGTGGTACTCGCCGATGGCGGCGTAGGCCGCGGCGTAGTCCGGGTCGAGCGCGATGGCGCGGTAATAGCACGAGATGGCCTTGGCGAAGCTGTCTTCCGTGAGCGAAGTCCAGTGGTATCGCCCGCGCAGGTAAGCCTCGAACGCCTCGGCGTTGTCCGTCCCGCGCTTCGAAAGTCTGCGGCGCTCATCGCCGGAGAGGTGCGGGACAAGAGCAGTCGCGACCTGCTCGGAGATGGAGTCTTCGAGGTTGAGCACGTCCGTAAAGTTCTCGTCGAAGTGGCCGGCCCAGCGGGTCGCGCCGTCACTGATGCTCAAAAGCTGCGCGCTGACGCGTATGCTCTTCCCCGCGCTGCGGATCGTGCCGGTGACGATGAAGTCCACGTTCAACTCGCGCCCGGCCTTGAGCGGATCGTCCGCCCCGCCCTGGAAGCGCAAGACGCTGCTCGTCGGTCGGACGACGAAGCGGCGCACGCTTGAGAGGCGCGTGACGAGCGCGTCCGCGAGGCCCACGCCCAAATACTCGTCGCCGGTCGCGGACGGGCCGATGAGTCTCATCGGCAGCACGGCGACGGACTTCTGTCCCGTGGACGGCTCGGGCGGGTGAATCATGCGCGCGGCGAGCGGGTTGTTGGTCCGGCGGAGGATTTCGTTGAAGCGCGGCTGGCCGCGCAATGAGTCGAACTGCGGGTCAACGCCGAGCCACGCGAGCCGCGCGTCGCGTATCTCCCACGACTCCTCAAGGTCTAAAAGCGCCCGCTCGCCGTCGCCCAAATTGCTGTAGACCATCGCGCGCAGGTACGGCGACACGTAACGCCTGGACCCCATCTCCTCGACCTCGTCAAGGAGCGCGTGCGCCTCGTCCCTGTGCCCGGCGGCCGCGTGCGCGGACGCCAGCCAGAGGAGCGTGTAAGGGCTTCGGCCCAAAAGCTCGATGGCGCGCTCGCCCGCGGCGATTGCCCTCTGGTACTCGCCCGCGTGCCACAAGACCATGCAGAGCGTGACCTGGCCCAGCCCGTAGTTCGGCTCGTTGGCGGCGAGGTGGCGCGCGGCGGCCACGCCCTCCTCGTGGCGGCGCGCGTTGTAATAAAGCCAGCTCAGGTTGTGGTGAACGAGCGGCGTCAGCGGGTCCAGCTCCAACGCGCGGCGGACCTGTGCGAGCGCTTCGTCAAAGCGCCCTTCCATGCCGAGGAAGTAGCTGTACCAGAGGCGGCCCGTCACGTAGTTGGGGTTGAGTTCGATGGCGCGGCGCAGGTGGCGCTCCGCGGCCTCCCAGTCGAACTCATTCATGAGCGTCGCAAATCCCAACGCGGCGAAACCCTCGGCCAGCATGTCGTCGAGCGCGACCGCCTTGAGCGCAGCCTCCTTGGCGGCGGCCGACGTGTCACTGAAGGGCAGCACGGCGTAGACGCCGAGGAAGTTGTAGTAGTCGGCGATGCCCGTGTAGGCGAGCGCGTAGTCGGGCGCGAGCGCGACGGCCTGGTTGAAATAGATGAGCGCCTTGGCGAAGCCCTCTTCCGTAAGAGTGTTCCAGTGGTAACGCCCGCGCATGTAAGCCTCGTGTGCTTCGGGGCTGTCCGTGCTGCGCTTGGCGAGGAGGCTGCGCTCGCCGCCGGAGAGGTGCGGGACGATGGCCTCCGCTACCTGCGCGGTGATGGCGTCTTCGAGACTCAACACGTCCCGGAACTTCTCGTCGAATTGGCCCGCCCAGACGGCCGAGCCGCTCCACACGTCAAGAAGCTGCACGGTGACGCGTATGTTCTCGCCCGCTCGCTGTATGCGCCCGTCGAGGACGAAGCCGACTTCGAGCTTGCGCCCGGCCATGACAGGGTCAGAGTCTAAGCTCCCGTAGCGCAGGACCGAGCTTGTCGGGCGCACGTTGAAGCGGCGTAGTTGGCTCAAGCGCGTGATAATCACGTCCGCGAGGCCAATCCCTAAGTACTCGTCGCCCGTCTCGTCCGCGCGTCGCTCGTCCAGGATTTTGAAAGGGAGGACGGCGATGGATTTTTCGGCCGTCGGCGCGTCGAAGCCGACGGCGGGGTGGGCCGACACGGGGAAGAAGGGCGGGGCCGAGACGGGCTGCCCGTCCAGGTGGCGCGTGATGTCGTCGCTCAACTGCTCGACCGACTGGTAGCGGCGCTGCGTCTCTTTCCTGAGCGCCTTCATCACGATGTTATCAACGTCGCCTTCGAGGTCACGGCGCAGGCTGTCGCCGGAGCCTCCGCGGCTGCGGTAGAGGAACTTGAGCGTGTCGCCCTCTTGTCCCTCTATGTGCATCGGCAGCAGGTCGTAGGGGCGCGTGATGACCACGCTCGGGTGCATCGGCTTCTCTTCGCAGATGACGCGCGCGATCTCGTGCGGGGCGCGGTTGAGAAAGCGGTAAGGCCGGTGGCCCGTCAACAGTTCATAGAGCAGCACGCCGAGAGAGTAAACGTCAGTCGTCGGCGTGACGGCCTGGCCCTGCACCTGCTCGGGGCTCGCGTATTCCGGCGTCATCAAACGCATGGCCGTCGCCGTCGGGTCGAGCGTGATGTCCGCGAGTTCCGGGTTCAGGAGCTTGGCGATGCCGAAGTCCAGAAGTTTCGGCACGCCCTCGGCCGTGACCAGGATGTTGCCGGGCTTGATGTCGCGGTGGATGACGAGATGGCGGTGCGCATAGTGCACGGCGTCGCAGACCTGGCGGAAGAGACGCAGCCGCTCGGTGATGGGCAAGTTGCGCTCGTCGCAGAAGCGGTAGATGGGCAGCCCCTCTATGTACTCCATGACGAAGTAGGGGAGCCCGTCCTCGGTCGTCCCGCCGTCCAGAAGACGCGCGATGTATGGGTGGTCGAGCGAGGCCAGGATTTGGCGCTCGTTGCGGAAGCGGCGGAGGATGAAGTCCGTGTCCATCCCGCGCTTGATGAGCTTGATGGCGACGCGGCGGCGGAACTCGCCGTCCTCGCGCTCGGCCATGTAGACCGCGCCCATCCCGCCGCGGCCGATCTCGCGCACGATCTTGTAGGGACCGACGCGGCGGCCGATTGCCGGGTCCTCCAGCGACTCCCCGACGAGCGTCGGCGCGTCACTATCAGCGCTCGGCCTGAGGCCCGTGACGGCGAAGGCGGGTTCCTCTATGAAGTCGCCGGCCTGGTCGTGCTGCGCGACGAGCGCCTCGACCTGCTCGCGCAAGGTGTCGTCGCCCGTGCACGCCTCGACGATGTACCGGCGGCGCTCAAGCGGGGGCAAATCGAGCGCCGTCTGGAACACTTCCTCAATCTGTTTCCAACGTTCGGGGGTCATAAAAAAAGTGATAAGTGATAAGTAATAAGTGATAAGAAAAAGCAATTACTCATCACTTATCACTTATCACTTATCACTGTCTTTGCACTTGTCCGTAGAGCCAGGCTTTAGCCATGCGCCACTGGCGCTTGACGGTGGGGGCGCTGACGCCCATGACTTCGGCGGTCTCCTCGATGGAGAGGCCGCCGAAGAAGCGCAGCTCGACGATGCGGCTCTTCTGCTCGTCCATCTCGGCCAGCTCTTTGAGCGCGTCGTCCAGCGCGATCAGCTCGGCGCTGCGCTCGACCGTCTTGTCAATGTTTTCGTCCAGGGAGAGCTTCTGAAAATCCGAGCCGCGCTTCTCGGCCGTGTGCGCCCGCGCGTGGTCAACGAGGATGCGGCGCATCATCTGCGCCGCCACGCCGAAAAAGTGTGCGCGGTTCTGCCAGTTGACCTGCGTCTGGTCAACCATCCGCAGGTACGCCTCGTGCACGAGTGCCGTCGGCTGGAGCGTGTGGTCGGGCCGCTCGCGGCGCAGGTAGTTTGCCGCCAGGCTTCGCAGTTCATCGTAGATGAGCGGCAGCAGCGCGTCAACGGCCGCGCTGTTGCGGTTCGTCACCTCTATCAGAAGCTGGGTGATGCTCTCCATTCCCTGGTCAATTTGCAATTTTCTGACCCCTCGGAAGAACAGTGTAGGCTGGGACAAGTATAAACAAAACTGCTGCGCCGGAAAACCCGAATCGGCACACGGCCCGCCCGAAAATAAACCCCGACGACCTGATCCCTACGGCCTCCGCGCGACGCGTTAGCAAATAAGAGCGGGTTTGATGGCAGCGAGCGCGGCCGAGATGCACGCTCAAAAGCAGTTTCACTTTTACGAATTCCGCAAGACGCGATGAGGAGAAAGGTCATGACACACCCGAACACGTTAGTCGCACGGACGCGCCGCAGCCTGATGGCCCTGGCCGTCGCCGCCGTCCTCCTCGTCGTCGCGGCCTTGAGCGCGCACGCGCAGACGCCCGTGCAGACGCTGGCCGAGTGCAATACGAGCCTGACCAAGTAAATCGAAATTTTCCCAAGAATGAGCCGGCCGCGGGCTTCCGAGAGAAGCACAATGAGACGCCCGCGGCCGGTTCATGACCCTGAAAGGGTCAAACATGATAGCCGGGGGCAAGCGCGAGAGCGCGCCGCCCCCGGTTAAACGTAGGAAATGAATCCGACCCTGAAGGGGTCGCACCATCGACGTTGGGGCGCGACCCCTCCGGGGTCGAAACGTTTAACTTCATCAATCCGGGGGCGGCGCTCGCGCTCACCCGCTCGCTTGCCCCCGGCTATCATGTGTGACCCCTTCGGGGTCTGGGGCCGGGCGGCGCAAACTCGCGTTTGCTTGCTCCCGGCTATCATGTTCATTCCCTACGGGGATAATGCTCGATTTATCGAACCAATATCGAATCAATTTGGCGGCCATAAAAACTTTCCGCCTTCTGATCCATTTCGGCCGCGGCTTGCGCGTTAGTAGGTGGGGGCGAAAGAAGTCAGCCGCGCACGGGGGCGTTGGCGATGCGCGGCTGACTTCAGCGGGAATTAAACCTCTTGAAAACACCTCTTAACATTTCAGCAGGAGACACCAAAACAATGAGCACACCGAAGACCGCCGCCGCAAAAGCGAGCGAAGCTGAACAGTCTGTTCCGCCCGAAGCCTTTTTGACACAGTTGGCCTTAGGCGCGTTGATGTCGCAGGCCGTGTGCGTCGCGGCCAAGCTCGGGGTGGCGGATTTGCTCGCGGAGAAACCGCGCACGGTCGCGGAACTGGCCGTCGCGACCCAGACGAATGCGCGCGCGCTGTACCGCGTGCTGCGCAGCCTGGCGAGCGTCGGCATCTTCGAGGAGACGGACCCGAAAGTCTTCGCCCTGACGCCGCTCGCAGAGCCCCTGCGCTCGGACGCGCCCAACTCTGTGCGCAACGGCATGATCTTCATGGGCGAGGAGTGGCACTGGCGCGTCTGGGGCGAGATGCTTTACAGCGTGCGCACGGGCAAACCGGCCTGGGGCCACATACACGGCGGGGAGGTCTTCGACTACTTCGGCGCGAACCCGGCGCAGGCGGAGATTTTCAACCGCGCCATGACGGACATGTCCGTCGCCACGGCCCCCGCAATCGTGGAGGCTTACGACTTCTCTGGAATTGGCACAATCGCGGACATAGCGGGCGGCCACGGCTACCTGCTCTCGCAGGTCTTGAAGGCGAACCCGAACACGAAGGGCGTCCTCTTCGACATGCAATCGGTCATAGATGGCGCGGGTCAGCTTCTCGAACGCGAGGGCGTGTCTGAGAGGGTCGAGAAAGTTTCGGGCGACTTCTTCGCGCGGGTGCCGGCAGCCGCCGACGCTTACGTGCTGAAGCACATCATACACGACTGGGACGACGAGCGCGCCGTCATGATTCTGCGGAACATCAACGAGGCTATGAAGCGCGACGGCAAGGTCTTGATAATTGAAGTGGTCGTCCCCGAAGGCAACGAGCCGCACTTCAGCAAGCTGATGGACCTCGAAATGCTCGCCTCGCCGGGCGGCGTCGAGCGCACGGCCAAAGAATACCGCGAGCTGCTGGCCGCGGGCGGCCTGCGCCTGACGCGCATCATCCCGACCAAATCGCCCTTCAGCATCATCGAGGCCGTCAGGGACAGAAAGTAACGCGACTCCTGGAAGCTGTTTGGAAAGTCCCGTCAGGGACGAAGTGAAAATAGCCCAGCAATTTATTGCTGGGAACAAGGCGGAAATAATTATGAAGTCCCGTAGGGACGGCTGAAGGGTTCAGTCGTCCCTACGGGACTCAAGCTTTTTATCGTGCTATTCCCAGCAATAAATTGCTGGGCTATTGTCGGTCGTCCCTGACGGGACGGAATCGGATAACTCACCTTGAGAATCGGCGCAGCACGAGATAGGCCGGGTAGCTTGCCGCCAACATTAGGAGCGCGTAGAGGCTGCTGCGCGTGCCGCCTGCGAGGTCGCTGGCGATTGCGCCCGCGAGGAAGGCGACGGAGCCTAGAAGCGCGAGCCCCGTCGTCCAGGGGTAGCCCCACGCGCGGTAGGGGCGCTCCGACTCCGGCTCGCGCCGGCGCAGCACGAAGACCGAGATGAAGGACATCGTGTAGTTGGCGACGAAGAAGAAGGCCAGCGCATTCATCACCGGCAAGAATCTTTCCCCGCCGACGATGAAGAGGACCGCGACCGTCGCGCTCGCAAGGAGCGCCAGGCTCGGCGTCCCGCCGCGGTTGACCTTCACGGCCGCGTCCGCGGCCAATCCGTCGCGGCTCATGGCGAACAGCACGCGCGTCGCCATCAGGTGAAAGGCGTTAATGCCGCTCAGCATCGAGACGATCATCAGCGACCTGAAAATCGTGTCGCCGTAAGCGCCGAAGACTGTCTCGGCGGCAGTGCCCAGGGCCAGATCGTTTCCGGCGATGCGCGCGAGCGGCAGGACGTAGATGAGCGCAAGGTTGACGAGCAGGTAGATGGCTATGATCGAGAGCACGCCGGCGAAGAGTGCGCGCGGGATACTGCGCCCTGGGTCGCGCACCTCCTCCGAGAAGTAGATCACGCCAGACCAGCCGTCGTACGTGTAGATCACTGCCTGAAGCGCGAGCACCAGCGCGAAGAGAAGCGGCAGGCCGGTCGGTGCGGCCGCAGTTTCAGTCGCTTCCCGCGCGCCGCCTCCGCCGATGAGGAAACAGGCTGCGACGAGCACGACGAACCCGAGTGCTTTGAAGAGGCTCGTCAGGTTCTGAAAGCCGCTGCCCCAACGAATCCCGCGCCACTGCAAGAGGGCGACCGATGCGGTGATGGCTAAAGCGATGGCGACGGAACGACCGGCGAGCGCCGGGAAGAGTGCGCCCGCGTAATCGCCTATCAGGATTGAGACAGCGGCGGTCGAACCGCACGTCGAGAGCCAGTCGCTCCACCCGACGACGAAGCCTGCGTAAGGCCCAAGGGCGCGTTGCGCGAAGACGTACTGGCCGCCGGAGCGCGGGAGCATGGTCCCCAACTCGGCCAGTGAGATCGCGCCGAGCAGTGCGTAGAGCCCGCCCGCCACCCAAACGCCGAGGAACAGCCAGACGTTAGGCAGCCGACCGGCCACTTCGCCCGGCGTCCGCAGGATTCCAGAGCCGATGGTGTTGCCGATGATGACGGCCAGGCCGAAGCCCACGCCCAGCACGCGCAGCAGGCGTCCGCGCTGCGCCGCAACGGCGGCTTCTGAGAGTTCAGGCTCGGGCTGCAAGCGTCTTTTTAAAACCACGGACGTGGAAGAAAAGGTTTCCCGCTTGGCGTGTGAAAGCGAAGCGTCGCTGAAAGACCGCCCGTGACTATAGCAGAGCCCGAGAAAAACGGGCCACGAAAATAGACGAAACGACACGAAGTAAGAAAGTCTGTCTTACTTCGTGTCGTTTCGTGCGATGCGTGTGATTCGTCTGTTTGTCGAGTTGGCCTAGCGCACGCGTATGCCGCGGTCGTACCTTTTGGCGCGCATCAGCTCGGCCTTGACCAGCCATTCGAGGCGCTTCATCTCCGTCTCATCGCCGCCGGTGAAGCGTACGCCGAAGCCTATCTCAGACATTTGATAGACGACCTCGGCCCAGAGGTACAGGACGCCTTCCTTGGGCTGTTGGATTTCCAGCCTGATTAACTCGCCCATGGTCACCTGGTCGTTCGTCAGGATGAAGCATCCGGTCGTGCTGAGGTCTACCACCTCTCCCTTGAGAACGGTCAACACGCCTTCCCACCTGACCTGTAGGCTCACCTTCACGCGATCATTTTTTCTGCGGTCTTTGTCCATAACCTTTCGTGCGTAACCGTGTGGGACCGACTTCTCTTTCGGGACCGGGAGGAGCGCGGCTTGAGAATTTGAGCGCGGGCGCGTGTGAGATGGGCCGGGGACTATTCTTTCTTCGCCGCGTGGGCCGCTGATTGGGGAGTCATCTGCAACGCTTGTTCAAGAGCCTGCTGGCGGCCCCTCTCAAGAGCAGCCACACTCGCTAAAATATTCCAGAATTCGTTTGAAAGCAATATAAATTAACTCGCGCCCGCAACGGTAAAAGCCGCCGCTTGCGCGCAGCGAAAAGCTCATCTATTGTTGTCACATATGCAGCCGACTGTGCCCTGTACAAATTGCGGCGCGGAAATCCCTGCCGAGGCCCGGTTCTGCCGGAACTGCGGTCAGCCCTCCGCGCGATTCAACCCCGAGAGCGTGACGGAAGGCACGACGCGCCTGCTGGAAACGCCGGAGCGCCCGCAGCCGCAGCCACCCGCGCAGGAAGTTTACGAGCGTCCGGGCGAACTGGCCCAGGCGACGAACCGCCTTCCCCCGCAAGGCATCCCGACGAGCCGCACCCTGGAACCGAATCGTAAGCCGACGAACTGGGTGTTGATTAGCGCCATCATAGTCGCGGCCATAGCCCTGATCGCGACCGGCCTCCTGATAGGACTGCGGGGCCGCACCGCGACGCCCACCACCCCGCCGATCGTAGCGCCGGGTCCGCCGCCGCCCGGTCAGCCGCCGCTCCCGCCGTCGATTCCGCCGCCGCCGACGGGCGTCACGGAAGGAGGCATCAGCCCCGCGCTCATCTATCCGGGAGCTAAGACGGTGATGCGGATTACGGGCGGCTCCGAAGGCAACGTGATTCAGTTACAGACTTCGGATTCGTTTGACAAGGTCGTGAACTGGTACAAGGAGAAACTGAAGCCGACTCAGGTCATCGAACAGGGCGACCTGAATGCGGGGATGCCCGGCCGGGCAGTCATCCTGCCGACAGAGGTAGTCACTGCCATCATCACCGCGCAAGGCGACGCGACCAGCATCATGCTCACGCAAGACGAACACTGACGATTACGGATTTAAAGAAGGCACTCAAGAAACCGACTCACTCAACCCTTTGCGCCTTACGTCTTATCTTTGCGCCTTTGCGAGAAACAGCCTTTCACGCTGGAGGCGCAAAGTAAAAACCAAAGGCGCAAAGGGTTGAGTCTTTCCACTCCGCATTTCTCAGTGTCCCCGTGTTCGGACGACGACAACGGGGTCTTCTCGCGGCGGGCCGAAGAGGCGTGCGGCCAGCGCGGCGAGGCTGGCGTCGGCCCTCTCGGGCGTGTCGTCTGCCACGACGATGCGCGCGAAGTCCGCGGAGATGGCGCGCGCCTGCGACGCCTGGAAGAAGAGCGCGTGACCCAGCAGCTTGTCCAGCAGCGACGAGCGCACCTCGTAGATCAGCAGCAGTGTCTCCCCGAGGTGTATGTAAACATTCGCTATCTGCCCCAGTAGCCTCCCGCCCTCCGTCACTACGTTCACCCCCGTCAGATTACTCTTCGCGAGCGGCAAAATTTTTAAGGGTGAGACCTCGACCGGGACCGCCGACTCGTCGCCGTTGATCATCACCGCGTCGGGGCCGAAGCTGTAAATCTCCCTATAATCCACCAGGCGCAAAGTCGCGTCCGCCAGCCGCACGGAGATGCCCGCGAGTTCGCCTTTCGCGGGGTCAATCAGCACATCATGCGTCAGCCCCAGCATGTTGGCCGTCGCGCGCGAAAGCACGGGCCTGCCGATGAGAAAATCTATCGAATGGACGTTGCCGATGGATTTCATACCACTCCCCTCGTCGCTCGCTGCCAGTTAGTTGAACGGGTTGCTCCTATCTTCCACCTTCCACGCCCGCTCGCGCAAGCGCGCGCAGTTCTCCGCGCCCCGGCTCCTCGACGTGAGACTTTATTCCGCGCGAATGTGCCATTCCCGAAGCGCGGTCTGCGGGAACTTCGACGGCCCGCTTGAGCGTAAAACCGTATGCCTTACAGCGCGCGAGAGAAACATTTCCGGGCCATCAGGCATTACTTCATAGAGAGCTTTTAAAGAACAGAGGGAAGGAGACGACGGCACGTGCGGCTTCCGCGTTCGGTTCGCAAGCAGGTTGACGGGGCGGGAGCGATTTCTGTTGACACCGCACTTGATTAGGAATAGCTTGTCGCTGTTTCAGACCTGTTGCTTGGTGTCGCCAGTCCACTCGCGAGAGCTACCGCCAGACGCGCCTCATTTAAGAATTGATCAATCGTCGGCTTCGTCAACGACGCTTCCCGGTAGAAAAGCCTCTCGGCCCCAATTTGTTAGGAGGACACTCACAATGACAGAACCAAAAGAATGGACGGTGATGTTTTATTTTGCGAGCGACAACCCACTTGCCCCCGGCGTGCTCTCGCAGCTCAAAGCAATAAAACAGGCCGGATTTCACCCCGAAGCCAACGTCATCGCGCAATTCGACCCGCAGACCGTGGGGACGCCGACGCACATCTTCGAGGTCAACCTTATTAACAAACTCAAGAGCCACGGCGCGGCCAACATAGGGTTCGCGGGCAACGACCCGTTCGTCAGAAACCTGCTCGAAGACAAGCTCTGGAGAGATCAGATAAATCGCCACGGGAGACTCCTGCGGGATGAACTCGAAGAACTCCTGGAGGAAAGAGTCCGCGCCATTGACTACGACCCGCCGGTGCCGCCCGACGACAGGGTCGCGAACGTGCCGCCGAGGACGGGCCGCTCCAGAGAGTTGCCCCCCAAACAGTCGCTGGAGAATTTCCTGAAATTCTGTGCCGACAGATACCCGGCCAAGCATTACATCCTGTTCATCCTCGGACACGGCGTGGTCGTCGGCAATGACATATTCCTGTTCGACGAGCACACCAACGAGCAGACGCATTCGCTCTCGCTGGTCGAGCTTGGCGAAGTGCTGACCAAGTTCAAGGCTGACGTCAGGACTCAAAAGGCCAGTTTCGATCTGGTCGGCTTCCACAGTTGTTCCGTGAGTTCGCTGGAAGTTGCCTACCAGTTGCAAGGCACTGCCACTTACATGATGGCGGCTCAGGGGCCTTCTTTCGTCGGTAGCTGGCCGTACCGCCAGATATTGATTCGCCTGTTCAATGACCTGGTCAGGTATGGGTCGGACATTAATGTCGAGACTATGATCACCAAGATGTTCCGCTACTGTCTACACAACAGCGTGGACTTCCTGCTGGCCGGCTACTCCTACGATTTGTGCCTGTGCAACCTGAAAAAAGTCGGGGGTGTAAAGAAGCCACTCAAAGCGCTGTCGCTGTCGCTCCAGGCGGGCTTGAAAAGTTGCCTGATCAGGAACCTGATTCTCCTGGCGCATTGGAGGGCGCAGAGTTTCTGGCAGGAGAGCTATACGGACCTGTACGACTTCTGTTTTTGTCTCCGCCGGCTCTGCGAGGAGTACGAATGTTTACACAAGCCGCCGGCGGCGATGAAGGAACTGTTGGAAAGAATCCAGGTCGCCTGTAGCAACGTGATCGCACAACTGGTCCCGAAACAGGACGAACCCACCATCAGAACCATCGACAGTGATAGGGACGGGAGAAGGGGCAGGGACGAGAGAATGAGTAGGAGCGGGGAACAGGACTCCGAAAATTTTATTGTCCGCGCCCAATTCATCGGGCCGGCTTACCAATACTCCCACGGCATGTCCGTCTTCTTCCCCTGGAGTCGCCCGGCGGACGACACTCAGATTCTGGACGAGTACAGGGGTTATAAATTCAATCAAACCCAGTGGCTCGATTTTCTAGAAGGCTATTTCAAGCTGACCCTCCGTAAAACTCGCAAGGACGAGGAGGACGAGGCGAAGGCGCTTGCCCTTCTCTCGTACGAAGAGCGCTGCGAGAGTTATACGGAGGCGTGCACTCCGAAGGAGGAGGAGGACGAGGACGAGTCCGGGCAATCGAAGCCGCCCGAGGATCCCGAGCAGCGGTTCGAGCAGTTGCTGGAAGACGTTGGGAGCCTCGTTTACTATGACGAAGGGCAGTTGAACAACGCCTACGCCCTCGCGCCGAAGACGGACCCGAAGGACCCGACGGGCGACGAAAGCGGCTGTGTCTCGGTCAAGAATTACCCGCGCGACACACGCCAGCGCGCCCGGAGAGGCACGAAAGCCGGCAAGCCTGAGCAGTCGGTCCCGATCAGCGAGGATTTCCTGAAACATTTCCAGGAGTGAGTTCCTCGCGCGCGGCAATCCACTGCCGCAACCACACGCTCCACGCCTCTGTGGCGGGCTGAAATTACGGCCCGTCACAGAGGCACAGCATAGCAGGGAGGGCCGCCCCATTATTCCATGAGCCATATGAAAGCGGCGCGCAGCCTCACCATCTATCTGACCTTGTTGCTGTGTCTGTTCCCGTGCGTCCAGCCGCGCGGGCTGTCAAACGCCAGTGGCGTGGCGCGGCGTCCTGCGGCGGCGTTAAAGGTCAAGGCGAGCGGCGGCGGACAGACCGAAGAAGAGGCCGTCCGGCAGGCCAAAGAACTGCTGGCGCTGAGCGGGCAGCAGAATAAGGAGAACCACACCCGCGCCCTGCAAACCGCGGAACAAGCCCTCACGCTCCTGCGGACCACGACCGACAAAGCCGAGACGGCCCGCGCCTACGCACAGGTCGGCCGCTGCTATCTGGCGCGGAGGGACTTGCCTGAGGCCATCGAGAACTACAGGCAGGCGCTTCAACTGTGGGGCGAGTTGAACGACACGCGCGAGCAGGCCGGCACTTTGATCATGCTCGGCTTCACCAGCGCCCGCATGGGAGAATGGCTCAACGCCATCTCTCTCCTGACACAGGCGCAGGGCTTGATTAAGGAGAGTGACGATCCGGTCTTCCTGGGCCAGATTGCCAGCGGCCTGGCCTACATTTTCAACGAGAGCGGGCTGCCGGAACGGGGGCTCGAACAGTACAAACGAGCGTTAGCCTACTACCGCCTGACGCCGGACGAGCATGACGATACGCGAATGCTCTTCACGCTCGGGGACACTTACACCCTCCTGCGAAACTACCCCGAAGCGCTGAATTATTTCCGGCAAGCCCTGGCGACGTTTAAGCCGAATAGTCTCGACGAGGCGCAGTGCCACGAATACATCGGAAGGGTTTATCTCGCTACGGGCGAACACGAGGCCGCCCTGCCGCATCTGGAATTCGCGCTCGCCAGGTACGTCAGAGCCGACAACCAGAATGACGAGGCGCAGGTGCGAGCGCTGCTGGCGCAAATCTACCAGCAGCAGGGGCGGCTCGACCGGGCTCGGCAGTACTACCGGCAGGCGCTCTCGACCTTCGACAAGTTGTCCGACCGCATCAATCAGGCCGCGGTCAATTACGGGCTGGGGCAGTTGGAACTCAAGTCCGAGAACTACGACGCGGCTGAGAAATATTTGCAGCAGTCCATCAAAGCCACCGAAGACGTGCGCCGCATTCCCACGAGCAGTGATTTGACCGTGGCCTTCTCCGCGACCGTCTACGAGCGTTATGAAAAGTACGTCGAGTTCCTGATGCGGCGGCACGAGGCGCGGCCGTCGGAGGGGCTCGCCGTGCGCGCGTTCGAGACGAGTGAGCTTGCGCGCGCGCGCGCCCTGGCGGAGTTGCTGCGCGAAACGCAAACCAACCTCGTGCCCGGCCTCGACCCGCAACTGGCCGAGCGCGAGAAGTCGCTCCGCCAATCGTTGCGCGTGAAAGAGGACTACAGAGTCGCGCTGCTCGGCAAGAAGTCGTACGGCAAGGAAGAACTGGCGGCGCTGGAAGCGGAACTGGCGCGGCTGGAAGCGGAGTATAAAGAGGTCAACGAAATCATACGGGCGCGCTACCCCTCTTACGGGCAGCTCACACAGCCCGCGGCCTGGGACTTGCGCCAAATCCAGGAGCAGGTCATCGCCGACGACGAGACGGTCCTGCTTGAGTACAGCCTCGGCGCGGACAGGAGCTACGTCTGGGCCGTCACGCGCGACAGCTTCAAGAGCTACGAGCTGCCCGCGCGGCCGCTGATTAACGAAGCGGCGCGGAGGGTTTACGATACGCTCGTCAGCCTGCCGTCCGCTGAGCCCGCGGACGAAGTCAGCCCGGCCGCTGAGGAATTAAGCCGGATGATTCTCTCGCCCGTCGCCGGGGAATTAAACAAGCGCCGGATCATCGTCGTGGCCGACGGCGCGCTCAATTACATCCCGTTCCAGTCCCTGCCGTCGCCCTCGGGCAACCGCGAGCTGCTCGTCGCGGGCTACGAAGTCGTCAACGCCCCCTCGGCCTCCATCCTCGGAGAGTTGCGGCAGGAGGCGGCGCGGCGTCAGCCGGCCGCGAAGATGCTGGCGGCTTTCGGCGACCCCGTCTTCGAGGCGAATTACGCGCAACGCAAGGCCGATACGGGCGGCGATCATTTGGCCTCCGCACATTCGCTGCAAGACGAGCGCTTCCGGCACGCCCTGCGCGACATAGAACTCAAAGGGGACGCTTACGACCCCTCGGCCATCCAGCCCATGTTTTATAACAAGCAGGAGATGGCATACCTGCGCCGCGTGGCCTCGGAGGATGAGACTTTCGTGGCGGCGGGTTTCGACGCCTCGCGCGAACAACTGCGTGGCACTGACCTGTCCAAGTTTGCGATTCTGCACTTCGCCACGCACGGCTTCCTTGATCCCGACCACCCCGAAAATTCCGGCCTCATGCTCTCCACCGTTGACCGCAACGGGCAGGTGCGGAACGGCTTCGTGGGGCTGCAAGACATCTACAGCCTGCGCGCGCCTGTTGACCTTGTGGTCTTGAGCGCGTGCCGCACGGCGCTGGGCAAAGAGGTGCGCGGCGAGGGGCTGATCGGCCTGACGCGCGGGTTCATGTACGCGGGCGCGTCGTGCGTGCTGGCGAGTTTGTGGAAGGTGGACGACGAGGCGACCGCCGAATTGATGCAACTCTTCTACGGCAACCTGCTTGAACGCGGGATGACGCCCGCCGAGGCTTTGCGCGCGGCACAGAACAGCATGCGACAGCAACCGCAGTGGCGTTCGCCGTACTACTGGGCGGCGTTCACGTTGCAGGGCGAGTATCGCCAGGTCATCAAGTCGCCGCGCGCCGCAGCCGCTTCGTCAATCTATCCGAAGCTGATTGGCGTCGTCGGGTTGTTAGGGCTATTGCTCGCCGCCGCCTGGTGGTTTCGTAAGCGGGCGGGCCGCGATAAAAGGAACCGGGCGGCTATTCGGCGGTGAAGAAGTAGTTGCCGGCGACGCGCTGCTCCGCGCCGTCGGCCTGTATCGTATAAAGTCTCAGTGCGTACAGCCCGCGCGCGAGTTGGTCGGCCGGAATGACGACCGTGACGGATTTCTCGTCGCGCTCGGTTATCTCCAGGGTCTTGGCCTCGCGTTTCTCATCCAGCAATTCGACGCGGTGGCGTGTCGCCTGAGTCGAGCCCTCCGGGAGCCGCAGAGAAATTTTCAGCGCGTCGGCCTTGAGCGGGAGTGGTACTTTACTCGCCTGAGCGCCTTCGGCGCGGTTGCTGGCGCTGATGGACAGAGAGAGCGAGGCAAAAGTCTTGGGCGAAGACGTGCGCGGAAAGGAGAACCACCACGCGCCGGCCAGGATGGCTAAGACCGTGAACGCCGTGGCGGCGCGGAGCAGGACGGGCTGTCCGCGCCAGAAAGCGCGCAGCCGTTCGACCAGGGTCGGACGAGCCTGCGACGTTTCGGCCGGTTTCGTCACGCCCTTTTCCGACGAGTAGCGCGTGAACGTCTGCGCGAACCGCAGCTTGCGTTGCCGCTCCGGGGTGCACAAAAAGTGCTGCTCGAAGCGCTCGCGCTCGGCGGCGGACAATTCGCCGCCGACGTAATCGTCTATCAGCTCCTCTTCGGCAAGACTCAGCTCTTCGAGGAAACTTTCCTCGGTCAGCAGGCGCTCTTCAATCGCCTGCTGGGTTTGCGGCGAAGCATCCCCGAGCAGGTATTGCTTTATATCTTCGGGCTCCAAGTGCGTCATCGGAAAAATAATTCAGGCAGAATTCGTCCCCCCTAATAGATATGCTAAATAGTCCAACTACATTTCATGCTGGCGCGCTCTGCTCCAAACATTCCTCTACGCAGCGCTGAAGCTTCTGCCGGATGCGGTGCGCCCGTATGCGGACCGCGTTCTGCGCGATTCCCAGCTTCTCGGCCAGCTTCTTACGGTATTCGACCTTTTGCCTTTTGTCATTCTGGTAATACTCTGAAATCAACTCACGGTTGGCGGGGGGAAGCTGCTCCATACATTTCAGCAGACAATCGTATGCCTGCTCGGCCTCTATCGGCTCGGGGGCGGGCGGCGGGGGCATGACGACGGGCGGGCGCTTCCTCAGCGATTCGAGGTAAACTTTTTGTGCCACCCCGTAGAAATAGAGGGCTGGGTCGCCGACGTACTCCTGTGCGATTTTCGCAGCCTTTAAGGTGACACGGTTGATGGTCTCGTCGGCGAGCTCGTCCGCGTCATTGCGGCCGCGGCAGGTGAAAATCCTGATCAGGCGTTGGCGAATGAACTCGTACTTCCTCCCGGCTTGGTCGCGGTCGGAGTCGAGCCAGGCTAACAGGGAATCGAAGGCCGCCTGAGTGAGTGACTTTTCATGATTCATCTACATCTAGCGGGCTCAGGGCGAGGGAACGCGGAAACAGAGTCAGCGCTGAATTCATCGCTTCCGGCGCGGGACGCAAACCCGGCCGACCAGCCAACAGGAGTAGAACGGGCATACGACAGATTTTGAACTGGCACAGAAATCAGGCAGCGCTCTTCAGCCCATTAAACTCAGGCGAAAGGTAAACAGTCTTTCTACCAATGTCAATAAGTTTCGCCGGGCCGCAGGAAATTACCTCAGCCTTGACAGCGCGCGGGCGGCGCAGACCCTTTCTTCCGCCGCACTGATGACAGATTTTTCGTCGGGTTCTATGAATCAGAAGGTTTATGGAGCCGAGGGGGATCGAACCCCTGACCTCATGACTGCCAGTCATGCGCTCTCCCAGCTGAGCTACGGCCCCTCATGTGTGTTGACGCTCAACGGTCGAGGGTGGTGGTTGAGCGTGGGAATCTGGAATCGCTGTTGATTCTCGGAAGATTCCGTCAGTGCATTCAATTTACAAGACCCCGTCGTGAAGAGTCAACTTAGCAGGCGAGGTGAGTTTGGCCGGGAGCGCTTGAAGGCGAGGCTTTCATTCTGCTCCTTTTAATTTTATACTGAGCCCGAATACGAAAATTTCTCTCCCGTGAATACTGTCACTAGGAAAGGGGAGTGTGTGACATGAAGAGATTCTTGGCAGTTCTCGTGGCGGCGGCCATGCTCTGCATCCTCGTGCCGGCGGCGGCGCAGGCGCAGTGCGGTAACTACCGTCACAGGCACGGCAACATAGTGCATACGCACCGCAGTTGCATCGGCGACGGCCACAGGCATGGCCGCAGCTTCTGGCAGAAGCACAGAGATAAGTTGACGACCGCGGGCGGCGCTGTCGGCGGCGCGATCATCGGCGGCATCGCAGGCGGCGGTAAGGGCGCGGCCATCGGGGCGATCATCGGTGGCGGCGGCGCGGCCGTTTACACCTACGGGATTCGTAAACGCCGCCGCTCGTCCAGGCGCTACTGACTTCCGGCCGCGACAACTCAACTACAAAGAGAAACGCCTCGCCGTCATTCAAACACGGCGAGGCGTTCTCTGTTTAGCCGGAAGAAGTTGCTCACATGGGCTTGCGGCGTGCCGCGAAGAATGCCACGCACGCGCCGCCGACGAGCATCACGATGCCTAGCGACGCGCGCAGCAGATGCGGATATTCGCTGACCGCGCCGCTCGTCGTGTTGATGACGACCGCCGCGTCAGGTTCGAGAAAGAACGCGCGATAGGCAATCGCGCCGCCCCACGCGGCGATGACCATCCCGAGAATAAGCGCGACAATTCGCATAACGCAATTGAATCACTTTCCCTTGAACGCGGGTTTGCGCTTTTCGAGAAAGGCGCTGACGCCTTCGTCCTTGTCCTCGCTGGAGAAGCAGAGCGCGAAGAGGTCAACTTCGCGGCGCAAGCCTTCGTCCAGGTTCGAGCGCGAGGCGAGCTTGACGGCCTCCTTCGCCATGCGGAGCGCGATGGGGCTCTTCTCGGCGATTCGGTTCGCCATCTCCATCGTCTTCGCTTCGAGGTCCGCGGCCGGCACGACCATGTTCACCAGGCCAAGTTGGTAGGCCGCCTGCGCGTTGATGATGTCGCCCGTCAGGATCAGCTCCATAGCCTTACCCTCGCCGACGAGGCGCGTCAGACGCTGCGTGCCGCCGCCGCCAGGGATGATCCCTAAGTTAATCTCCGGCTGGCCGAACGAGGCCGTCTCGCTACTGATTCGTATGTCGCAGGCCAGGGCCAACTCGCAGCCGCCGCCCAGGCAGTAGCCGTTAATCATGGCGATGATGGGCTTCGGGAACGTGTCAATCGCCGTGAAGAGCGAGCGGCCCATCATCACGTCGCGCTGCGTGAGCGCCGTGCGCCCGGCGAACTCCGCTATGTCCGCGCCCGCGATGAACGCCTTGTCGCCCGCGCCCGTGAAGACCACGACGCCCACGCTTTCGTCATCGCGCAATTCTTCGAGCAGGCGCGCGCCCTCCTCGCGCGTCTTGATGTTAAGCGCGTTTCTCTTCTCCGGGCGGTTGATGGTGATGAGGGCGACGCGGCCGCGCCGCTCGACCAGAAGCGTTTCGTAAGACGGCTGTAAAGACTCTTGCGATTGCGACATGAACTGCTGATAACTCCTCTGATTTGAAATTTAAGATTTGGGATTTCGATGGGCCTGTGCCAGTTTCACTCCGGCGTCGAGGGTTCATTCTCCGCGTCCGATTGCGCGGGCTGCTCGTCGGCGACCCAGGAGACGAAGAGGCGTAGCCAGTTTTCGACCGGCTCGGCGATGGAGACGCCGACGCGTGCCGTGCCGTAGATGGCGGGCGCGACACGCGCGACCGTGACGGTGACTTCGATGGGAGCGCCGTCGGGGCGGTGCGCGCGCAGGTAAAGCCGCTCGCCGCGGTTCACCTTCTGGTTGAGATGAAAGAGCGCGCCGCCCGTCGAGATGTCGTCCGTCTCGGTCGGCTCGCTCCATGCGGCCCCGTCCTCGCTCCGTCCCGAAACAACGATGGGCAGGCGGAGCGCCATCCGCAGCGTCAGGCGTTTTTCTTCGTTGTAGGGAGTACTCATAGGTCAGTTTTCAGTTTTCAGTTTTCAGTTTTCAGTTCCCGGCTCGTCGCTGAAAACTGAAAACTGAAAACTGAAAACTGTCATTCATCCCATTTATAAAAGCCTTCGCCCGTCTTCTTGCCGAGCTTGCCTTCGCCGACCATGCGGCGGAGGATTTCGGGCGGGCGGAAAGTTTCGGAGGCAAGCTCCGTGTGCAAGTATTCGGCTATCGCCAGACGCACGTCCAGACCGACCAGGTCTGTCAGGCGCAGTGGCCCCATAGGGTGGTTATAACCTAATTCCATCGCCGTATCTATGTCGCGCGCGCTCGCCACGCCCTGCTCCAACATCCGCATGGCTTCGAGGCCGAGCGCGACGCCGAGGCGCGAAGAGGCGAATCCGGGCACGTCGCGGACTGTGATCGGCTCCTTCTTCATCCTGCTCCCGACCTCGCGCACAGTCTGCACGGTCTCCTCGCTCGTGTCCTGGCCCCGGACTATTTCCACGAGCCGCATGATGTGGACCGGGTTGAAAAAGTGCATCCCGACGACGCGCTCCGGGCTTTGCGCGTCGCGCGCCAGCTCCGTGATCGAGAGCGAAGAGGTGTTCGAGGCGAAGATGAACGGCCGGCGCGCGATTTGTTCGACTTCGCGCAGGATTTCCCGCTTGATTTCAAGGACTTCCGGCGCGGCCTCTATGAAGAGGTCGGCCGCCGCGGTCTCCTTCAACTGGACGGCCCCGCGTATGCGCTGGAGCGTCTGGTCGCGGTCCTCCTCGGTCAGCTTGGCGCGCTCTATTCCCTTCCGCAAGTTGCGCTCGATTGCTTGAATCGCGCGCAGGAGGGCGTCCCGGTCAACGTCGCGCAGGATGACTTTGAAGCCCGCGGCGGCCGCCACCTGCGCGATGCCGTGGCCCATCGTGCCCGCGCCGAGCACGGCGATGGTCTCGACCGCGCACGCCTTACTCCCCGCATTGCTCTCCTGTGTGCTCAATCCGGCTTCCCGATTAAAAATTATCACGGCGGCGGGTCAGGGTCCGATCGGAAAACTTGACGGCGGCTCGACCCGCATTTTCGGCCTTCCCGGTCGGGTGTTCTTACTACTTCAGCGCGTCTGTTATACTACACGCGCAACTGAAAAGGCTACAATCTTCTGGCGCGACGGGCGCGAAAAGCCCCAGTACCCAGCTTCCCTAAGGAGACCGAGGCAAACGGAAATGACCACAGAAAACTTGCACAGAGAGGTCGTCATCATCGGCACCGGGCCCGCCGGGCTGACGGCCGCCATTTACACGGCGCGGGCCAATTTGAACCCCTTAGTGATTGACGCCAACGACCCCGAGCGGCAGCTCATGCCCGGCGGCCAACTGATGATTACGACCGAAGTCGAGAACTACCCGGGCTTCGAGAGCGGGATACAGGGGCCGGAACTGATGGAGCAGTTTCGCGGCCAGGCGCTCAGGTTTGGCACAGAAATCCTCGAAGCCAACATCGAGCGGGTTGACCTGAGCACGCGCCCCTTCAAGCTCTACACGCGCGAGGGCCACGAAATAGAGGCGCAGACCCTGATTATCGCTTCGGGTGCGTCTGCCAAGTGGCTGGGGATTCCGGGCGAGGCGAAAGTGCCGGACGGTTTGGGCGGCAACGGCGTTTCGGCCTGCGCCACGTGCGACGGGCCGCTGCCAGCGTTCCGCAACAAGCGGCTGGTGGTCGTCGGCGGCGGAGATACGGCCATGGAAGAGGCCACGTTCCTGACGCGCTACGCGGGCCGCGTCTACGTCGTGCACCGCCGCGGCTCTCTGCGCGCGTCGAAGATCATGCAGGACAAGGCGCTCAACAATCCAAAGATCGAGTTCATCTGGAACACGGAAGTCAGAGAGATTCTTGGCACAATGGAAGACGGCGTGACGGGCGTGCGCCTCTACAACAACAAGACGGACGAGGAGAGCGTCTTCCCGTGCGAGGGCGTCTTCGTAGCCATCGGCCACAAGCCGAACACGGAACTGTTCAAGGGCCAGCTTGAGATGGACGAGACGGGCTACCTCAAGACCGCCGGGCACTCTATGGCGACGAACGTCCCAGGCGTCTTCGCCGCGGGCGACGTGCAGGACTCTTTCTACCGCCAGGCGGTGACGGCCGCAGGCTCCGGCTGCATGGCCGCCATTGACGCCGAGCGTTTCCTGGACAGCCTGCCGGTCCCCATGCCGACCGGCGAAGAGGTCACCATGGAGGGCGAGGTCGTCACGTCCGACCACAAGCAGATCATCATGCCTGACGGCGAGGTCATCTCGAACAAGGTGGAGGCATCAGCCGGAGACTGACTGGACATTAAAGCGAACCCAGACGCGACCGTAATCCTTGCTTTATAGAAGGCTGCTACTTAGTTGTTTTGAGTTACTCAAGCCGCTGAGAGTTGAACCTGCAAAGCCGAAAGGAGACACGTATGCTAAGAAAGCTGGTTGTGTTGTTTGCCCTGGGAGTCGCCGCCGCGTTTGCTGTTCCCAAAACCGCCGCCGCGCCCACCCCGATCTCGGTTTACGGGGCATGGCATTGCGGCAACGACGCCTGCACCTGGGCCAGTGTGCGCAACATGACGGACTTCGACGTCAAGAACCGCTGGCTGATAAACCGCGGCGACGGCCGTCCGTCCGTCAACCTCGTCGTGCTCAGTTTCGTACAGCCCTTGAAACTACTCAACAAGACGACCGACGCGCAGACCTTGAACGGCGTCCCGCGCGGCATGGACTTGAACGTTGTCAACTACTTCAAGAGCCGCGGCGTCCGCGTCATGCTCTCAATCGGCGGCATCACTTACACGGACGCCTGGAACCAGGCTCTGGCACAGAACGCGACGCAACTCGGGTTGAACGCGGCCGACGTGGCGCGAAACCTGGGCGTCGGCATCGAGATAGATTACGAGGAGAACACCAACCCGAACCTCGCGGGCCTGCAAGCTTTCATCAACGCCTACCGCTCGCAGTTGCCCTACGACGCGACGGGGAACAACCACGCCGCACGTTTGACGATTGACCTGGCCGCGGGCGACCGCTGGCTGATAGCCCTGACGCGCAAGGCCACGGCCGACTGGCTCAACACGACCACGCCCGTGCTTGATTACGCTAACGCGATGGTTCCCAGCCGTCAGCCCAACAGCGCGGCGACCGCGCAGGCCGACTGGCAGGAACACATTGACGGCAAGGCGCAATACAACCCGCCGATCCCGCCGCTCGCGGCGGCCAAGTTCACGGGCAGCCTCTACATCGTCACCGGCCAAAGCCCAGCGCCCGAATGCGTGAACTTCAATAACTCGCTACAGAAAAGCACAGGCACCTACGTGCAGAACGTGGTGACTAAAACAGGGGTGACGAACGGGATGCTCGGCTACATGTTCTGGGCGTCGGAGTGCCCGTCAACGCGGCGCATCTGCACCGTGCCGCCCAATTCCTGTGAGGGTGGCGTCGGCGTGGGCGCGACGACCTACAACATTCCGATCCCGATGCCTGCGCTCCGTCAGAATTAGACGAAAGGCGAAATGCGCAGGCGCGCAGAAGCTGCGTTGGGGCTTCTGCGCGCCTGCGCATTCCTTCTTCACACGTTTGCCGTCATTCTCTACTTATAACAGCACTATCGAATCGTCCCGCTCTCGCTGCCGGCGGCCGGGCGTGTGCGTCTGTTCGGCCTCGCCCCCGCGCGGGCAGGCGTCGCAGTAA
The DNA here is from genome assembly GCA_963711585.1 of uncultured Acidobacteriota bacterium. Lineage (GTDB taxonomy): Bacteria > Acidobacteriota > Blastocatellia > Pyrinomonadales > Pyrinomonadaceae > QHXM01. Next base: position 58,876 of record CAVQEU010000012.1, read on the forward strand.
TCGCCGAGGCGCTCGCGGCGGTCCTCGCAGTCGTTGCAGTCTAAGGATTGGCCCAGGCGACGGAGGGCGTCGAGGAAGGGCAGGAGCCTGCGGCCACGCTCGGTCAGGACGTATTCGACGTGCGGGGGGCTCCCGCCGAAGTCGCGGCGCTCGATCAACTCGTCGCGCTCCATGTCGCGCAGGCGGCCGACCAGCGTGCGGCTGCTGATGGGGTGCAGCGCCGCCAGCAGTTCCGTCGTGCGCTTCGGCCCCGCGACGAGGTCGCGCACCACGAGCATCGTCCACTTGTCGCCGACAAGCTGCAACGCCCCCGCCACGGGGCACCCGTCGCCTTCGCGTCGTCGCACCTCAAGCCTCCTTTATTCGTAAATCGTAAATCGTGAATCGTAAATCGGAGAACGGTTTTTTCTATTTACAATTTACGATTCACGATTTACGAGTTTTCGATTCACGAGCCCAGAGCTTAGCACAAAGACTGCCTATTGCGGCCTCGGAGGAAAATATTTTAAGATAGTCTCACTGCACGGTCTTAGTGGGAAAGCTCCTGGCAGTTCTCTTGCACCCCTTAAAAATCTCTTCACAGGGCCAGGCCGCCTTCGCGCCCGTCTGCGCGTCAATAAAGCTGAAGAAAAATCTCTCTCAGGGGATTTTCTGACTTAAATCCGGCAGGTGAAAAACTGTGCCAGTTGCGATGCTCAAAGAAGTGACAGAGACTGCCCGGCCCACGATTGTCGTCGCTGACGACGAGGCGGTCAACCGTCAGCTTATTCAGCGCCGGCTGGAGCGCGAGGGCTACCGCGTGCTGACGGCGCGCGACGGCGGCGAGGCGGTCAGGTTGGCGCGCGAGACGCTGCCCGACCTCGTCATCCTGGACGTGATGATGCCCGAGATGGACGGGATGGACGCCTGCCGCCTGATTAAAGAGGACGAGCGCACGCGCGACATCCCCGTCATCTTCCTCTCGGCGCGCGACGAGACGGAGATGAAGGTCAGCGGCCTCGGCCTCGGCGCGGACGACTACATCAGCAAGCCGTTCGAGGCCGCCGAATTGGTCGCCCGCGTTCACGTGCGCATACGCCTGAAGCGCGAGCGCGACCAACTGCGCACGAGCGCGGAGGAGGCGAGCGTGCGGGCCGAGGAGGCGCAGGAGCGCGCCATGACGGACGCCCTGACGGGGTTGCTCAACCGCCACGCTCTCGCGCACACGCTCGCGCGCGAGAGCGCGGAGGCGCGCCGCTACAATCGCCCGCTCGCGTGCCTGATGGTTGACCTGGACGACTTCAAAACGATTAACGACACCTACGGCCACGCGACCGGCGATCTGGTGCTCAGACAACTCGCGGCCGTCCTGCGCGAGGCCGTGCGCGGCACGGACACTGTGTTCCGCTACGGCGGCGAGGAGTTCCTGGTGCTGCTGCCTGAAACGGACCTGGGCGGCGCAGGCGCGCTCGGCGAAAAGATTCGCGCCGCGGCCGAAGGGCGCTTCTTCGGCGAAATCGCACGCGCCTTCGCCCTCACCTTGAGCGTGGGCGTCGCCAGCCTCTCGGACGACGAGTCCGGCAACGACATGATCGTCCGCGCGGACATGGCGCTCTATCAAGCCAAAAAGAATGGGCGCAACCGCGTCGAAACACTTCCCTGGATTTGACGAAGCGGCATACAGCCTTTTAGCTTACTCGCGCGTCTCAAAGCTGAGACTCATTTCTTCGCGGCTTAGCGCCTTTGCGTGAAACTGTTTTTCTCACGCAAAGGCGCAAAGGCGCTAAGAACTGCTATTGAATCCAAACTTCACCGAAGAGAGTAGAGTAAGCCCCGTGAATCCGACTCGTCACGCTGTCTTGAAACGTGCCGCCAACTTCGCCGCAGTCTTCGCCGCCTTGCTGGCGTTTTTTATCTTCCAGCCACAATTGGCACAGGGCCAGCCGCCGCCTGCGGGGAAGTCAATGAAGCTTGCCGGCGTGGAGTTCGCGGGCCTCGCGCGGGTCAGCAAAGAGCAGGCTACGGCCGCGAGCGGGTTGCAAATCGGCCAGCGCGTCACGGTCGAGGAGTTGGACGCGGCGGCGCAGCGGCTCCTCGACAGCGGTCTCTTCACGAAGCTGAGCTACCGCCTGCGGACCAATAACGATCAGGCGAGCGTCACCTTCCAGGTCGAAGAACAGAAGGGCGGGAACGTCGCGGTCGTCTTCGACAACTTCGTCTGGTTCACGAATGAAGAGTTGACGAACGCCGTTCGCCGCGAAGTGCCTCTCTTCGACGGGACCGCGCCCGAACAGAGCGGCGTCATACAGAGCATCAGCAGGGCCTTAGAGAATTTGCTGCGAGAGCGAAAAATCGAGGGCCAGGTCAGCTACACTCCCTCCGCGTCCCTCAGCGGCAGGAACTCCAAACACATCTTCAGCGTCACGGGCTCGGCCGTCAAAGTCTGCGGCGTGCGCTTCCCAGGCTCGGCGGGCGTAGAGGAGGGCGTGTTGGTCAAAAACTCCAAAGGTCTTCTTGGCACAGAATACTCGCAGGAGTTCGCCGTCGCCTTCGCCTTCGCGAACCTGATTCCGGTCTACAAGCAGCACGGCCACCTCAAGGCGACGTTCGGCCAGCCGGCGGCCGCTGTCGGGTCGGGCGAGTGCAAGGACGGCGTCGTCGTCGCGCTGCCCGTCAACGAGGGCGTCTCGTACATGTGGGACAAGGCGGAGTGGACCGGGAACGAATCTTACGCGGGGCGCGAACTGGACTCGCCGCTCGGGATGAGGGCGGGCGCGGTCGCCGATGGGCTCAAGATCGAAGAGGGCCTGAAGGCCGTCGAAAGGCTTTACGGCAGGAAAGGGTATCTGACGGCGCGCGTCAAGGGAGAGCCCGTCTTCGATGACGAGAATCGCCGCGTCAGTTATCGCGTCGCCGTCACGGAGGGGCCGCGTTACACCATGGGCACGCTGTTCATTAAGGGACTCCCGGAGGCGGACGCGGACTACCTGAAAGAGCGTTGGAAGCTAAAGCAAGGCGCGGTCTACGACAACACCTATATGAAGGAGTTCGTCGAAAAAGAGATCGGGGCTTTCATTTCACGGGCCATGCAGACGGGAAGAATAAAGCTCAGCTCCAAGCCCCCGAAGGTCGAAAGCGCCCTCAAGCTCAACGAGCAGGCGCTTAACGTTGACGTGACGATTGAGCTAAAGGAACTGGACTTAGAGTAACGTGAGTTAGGCGCGCGGCGTGTGACTGCGCTAGAATGAGGCATTATGACAAATCGAAGAACCGCCTTCCTCTGGTTCATTGCGGCCATCTTGTTCTTCGTGGTTGCGATGCTGAAGGATGAGAACCGCGCTGTCTATATAGCTGTCGGCGTGATTTTCCTCATTCTCGGAACCGGCGGCAATTGGAAGAAAAAGGAGAAGTGAGGAATGCCCGTTGACATCGCAGCCGCGTCTTTGACGATTCACGAGCGCGGGTCAATGTTGTAGGTCTTGCTCCTGGAGTCGAGCGTCAGCAGTTGACTTAAGCCCCTACGGCTTCGGCCAGGTAGCCCGCGATACCGGCGCTGATGGTTTGCTCTGCGAAGCATTCAAAGCACGAATAGGCGGGCGACGGGTTCACCTCGAAGCAGAACCACTCGCCGCCGGGCGTCTCACGCAGGTCTATGCCGGAAAGCCCCAGGCCCAGTTTCTCCGAAAGCATCAAACAGCGCGCGGCCACGTCGTCAGGCAACTCGCACGGCTCCATCTGCGAGCCAGTCGCGTAACGATAATCCACCGCGTCAGACGTTATACGGCAGGCGAAGACGCGGCGGCCGACGACGTGTACGCGGTAATCCACACCTTCGACCAGTTTCTGGAACTGCGTCGGGCACCAGGCTACGTCTTCAAGCGCATCCATTTTGTGCGCCCCCATCCGGCTGACGATGCTTCTCGTGCCGCTGATGGACTTGTAGATAACTCCGCCGCGCCTCTCGGAAAATCTGCGCGCACGACCGGCCGTGGTGGTGATTAAGGTTTGCGGGATGGAGAAGCCGCACTCTCGAATCAGTTGCGACTGATACGGCTTCGAGTTGTTGGATGCCATCGCGGACGGCTTGTTGAGCACGCGCGCCTGGGCCATTTCCGCCCAGCTCCACATGATGTCTTCGAACATCGTCGCGTGCTGCCACTCGTCCGACTCCGGGCCGAGGTCTGCGAATTCCGGGAAGTTTCGGAAATTGTAAGGTCTTAAATATAGTCCCCTGACCTCCTCGACGCGGACGCGCCCGCCGGGGCTCTCAATGTGGCCGGAGATTTGCGGGACAAAGTTTACTTCCGCGTCGCACGCCTGTATCTCCCTCTGGTTCAGAAAAAGAGTCGGGACGCGCAGCTTCATCAGCTCGGCGCGTACGCGAGCCAGCGGCGAGTCCTGCTCCAATCCCCACAACAGGATCATAATCAAGCCTTAGCCCGAAAGTAGCTGCCGATAGCTTCTCGCACCTGCGGCGAAGTGAGGGGGACGGACGTGTGCGCGCGGGCCAGGTAGTTCGTCCCCCCTTCCTGATAAAAATGGGCGCTCAACAAACCGACGCCCGCCCTCTTCGCCAGAAGCCTGACCTGTTCGCACAGCGCGTCGTCGTCCGAGCCGTAACAGTCGTCGCCGACGAGCGTGACGACGGTAAAAGACTCGTCCTCTTTTTTAATTTGTCCGGCCCTTGCGCGCGTGCTCCTCACGTAATTTTTTACGGGGATTCCCAAATCGTAGGCGGCCCTCAGCCATTGTTCCGTTCTCCAGTTGGGGCCGGAAAGACAACTGCTGGTGGGGCGATTCAACACGGGACAGCTCAGGCTCAAGAGCCAGTACAGCAGGAAGGAGGTCATTTCGTTTGCGACGTAAGCCCTGTCGTCTTCGACGATGTGGACCAACTCCTGCGGGAGGACGCACGGCAAAAGCGTCAGGACGCCCTCGATGCTGCTCCCGCGCAGCCTTTTCCCGCCGGCCACGGCGGTCGAAGAGGCCGGGCTGGTGTTGGAGATGTACCAGCCCGGCCTGGATAAATCGCGGCAGGTTAGTAAGGCCGCCTGACCTCGCGGGAATTCCGCCACGAGGTCGCGTGCGGCGTCATCCACCCGACTTGCGATGACCAGAATCATTTGGACTTCTTACCCTTTCGAGACTTGGCGGCCGACGGTTTCGCCAATTGCGGCTTCCCTGTATCCTTGCCGCCACGGTCGGGCACGGTCCCGCCTTTTTTAGGTGCCTTGCGGGATTTGCCGCCCGTCTTCTCCTCCGCCTGCGTAACCTGTCGTTGCGGCGGCGGCGCGCCCGCACCCTCCTCCAAATCCCTGCCGACGCTGGGCCGTTCCTGCCCTCGTATGAAGGCCCTTCCCTTGAAGACTTCCTGCTCCAACGCCTTGAGCCGTTCGGTGAGCTTGAAGTAGATTTCGGGGTCGAAAATCTCCGGGTTCTCGAAACCGACTCGGCCCTTGACCTCGTCAATCCGCTCCTTCTCCTTAAACCTTCTCTGCTTCTCAAAGACGTTATCCAGCACGTACTCCTTGACGAATAACTTGGAGTCAATGGCGTCCTTGAAGAAGGATTTAGAGATGCGGTTAAGGGCCGAGTAGACGTTGATGCGGCCGTAACCCATCTCCTCATTCCAGGTCCCGTTAGGGTGTCCGGCGGTGATGGCGTAAGGGACAGAGCCTACTTTGTCGGCGGTAAGCTCTATGATTTCTCTCACCTCCAGGTTGGTCAGGCTGGAGTTGTAGCTGATGAGCAGGGCCGCCAGACCGGCCACGTGGGGCGTGGCCGCGGAGGTTCCGTCGAAGATGAAGATGTAGTTGCCCACGGCGTCGCCGCAACTGGCGTAGTTGACGCACGCCCAATCCATAGCGCCGCCGTTGTTGCTGTTGTACCCGCCCGCGCCCTGAATGTCCGTGGTCGGGACGCGCACACCCGGCGCGACGACGGAAATCTGCGGGCCGAAGTTAGAGCCCCAGCATTCCCCGTCGGGGCTGGTGGGCGATTTACGGTTGTCGGCCTGGTCGGAAGCCCCGCAAGCCATCACAAGGGGGTTGGTGGCGGGGTAGGTGATGCCTGAATCGTAGTTGTGCGTGGCGACACACATCACCACGTTTAAGTCGAAGGCGTGTTGAATGGCAGGGTCTATGATGGTAGGGTCCCAGCCGTCAAAGCCGAAGCTCATGCTGATGACGCGCGCGCCGTTGTCGGCGGCGAAATTGATTCCCGCCGCCACTTCCACGTCAGACCACGTGTCAAACGCTATGGGAAGAATACGGCAGTTTCCGGCCACCCCCGCGACGCCCGCGCTGTTGCCTATGCTCGCGGCCGCGACGCCCGCGCAGGCCGTGCCGTGTGACCCGGTCGGAGAGCCGTCCGGCATCATGGTCCCCAGGTTGATTCCGGGGGAGGAGAACTGCAAGTCCGGGTGCGTCAGGTCACAGCCTTCGTCGAGCACGCAGATCACCACCGTATTAACTCCCGTGGAGATGTTCCACCCGGTCGTGCCCGTGCCGCCCGCCCCTATCTGCGTCATGTTCCATTGCAGCGGAAAGTGTACGTCGTTGGGGACGAGCGCCGTGGGGATTATCAAAGGCATGGTCTCCCAGCGTATGTCGCCCAGGCTGTCCTTCTCGTTCTTCGAGATTTCTTCCCTTATCTCGTAAGCGCTCTTTTTCAGCGGGGTGTCTACGACGAAGTACATGTAGCCGTTGAGATACTTTGATTTTTCAGGGACCTCTCGCAAGCCGTACTGAGCAAGTCTGCCGGCAACATTTTTTCTCTGCTGTTCGTCTTGCCTGGAGGGCTTGACCAAGAGGACGTTCGGCAGCGGACAGAGGTAAGCCCTCTCGCCTTCGGCGCGCGGCGACTTGTATACGGCCCCGATCCATTCCACTTTAGACCAGTCCGCGTTGGCGGGGTCGGCGGCTGCCGTCAGAAGCTTTTCATCAATCGCCTTGCCGGTTTTGGTCCGCGCATAGATGCGCCTGCGCGAGGTGTTCAGCCTCTCGGGCATGCCGCGACGCGCCGCAGCTTTCCTGGCAGGGTCTTCGAGGACCAACCCCTGTCTCAGCAGAAAACTATCCACCTCTTTCTGGGCGGGCTCCTTCTTGAAAGAGATGACAACCAGGCCAGGTTCCAGGGTGAGAGTCTCCCCTGTCCTGTGGGCCAACTTTTGAGGTGCGCTCTTCATAACGTTTCTCCTTAGGGACGACGTGAATCATGTTCGATGGAACTCTGTCTGCGAGGGGTCACAGCAGCAAGCGCAGAGTTCTCGTAGGAAGCGATGCAAGCAACAGCCATACCAGCTACGGTGGCGCAGCCCTCATCTCACAAAGATGGCGCGAGAAATAGCAGTTTCATTCAGACGGCCGGGGCGTCCGGTGTCTGCTGGTGTAGACACTTTTCGCTCTCCGTGTACATATCTGTCCACACGGAGCGGGCGGCGGCTGCTTTAGGCGGCACTGCTTAAAGACTATTGTCGTGGGTCAATGTTGTAGGTTTTGATTTTTGAGTTGAGCGTGGTGGCGTTCATGCCCAAGAGGCGCGCGGCGCGGGACTGGTGTCCGCCGGTCTGCTCCAACGCGCGGCGGATGAGGTCAATCTCGAAGCGGCGCACTTCGTCGTAGAAGTTGACGCCGCGGCCTATGTCGAGCGAGGCCGCGCCGCTCGTGCCTTCGCGCGCGGCGGCGCGTGCGGCCTGCGGGTCGCTGATTTCCGAACGCAGGCACTCGCGCGTGACCTCCGTGCCGGGCGCGATGACGACGGCGCGCTCAATAGCGTTCTCCAGCTCGCGGACGTTGCCCGGCCACGAGTAGGCTTCCAAAAGCGCGAGCACGTCGGGCTTTATCTGCTCGGAGACCTGGCGGCTGTTCTCCTCGTTATATTTTCTGATGAAATGTTGGGCCAGCGGCAGGATGTCCTCGCGGCGGTCGCGCAGAGGCGGCAGCTCAATCGGCACGACGGAGAGGCGGTAGTAAAGGTCTTCGCGGAAAGTGCCCTGCTTGACGGCCTCCTTCAAGTCAATGTTGGTTGCCGCGATGATGCGCACGTCTACGCGCCGTGGGCTTGTGTCGCCGAGCGGCGTGAACTCGCGCTCCTGTATGACGCGCAAGAGACGCGCCTGCGTCTCGGGCGGGATGTCGCCGATCTCGTCGAGGAAGATGGAGCCGCCGTCGGCGACCTCGAACAAGCCCTTCTTGGCCGCGACCGCGCCGGTGAACGCGCCGCGCGTGTGGCCGAAGAGTTCGCTTTCCAAAAGCTCCGAAGGAATGTTCGAGCTGTTGACGGTGACGAACTGGCGCGGGGCGCGCGGGCTCGACTCGTGTATGGACTTGGCGATTAGTTCCTTGCCCGTCCCGCTCTCGCCCGTGATGAGGACGGTCGAGCGCGCGGGGGCGACCTGATCCACCATGCGGAAGACGTCCTGCATCGCGTCGGAGTGGCCGACCATCGCGCCGCGGTCAACGGCGCGGCTCATGGCGCGACGGAGCGTCTGCCGCTCCTCCTCTTTGCGGCGGCGCTTGATGCCCGCGGCGACCTGCGCGACGATCTGCTCGTTCTGAAACGGCTTGCGGATACAGCCCATCGCGCCCTTCTCCCATGCGGCGATGGCCGTGTCGAAAGTCGCGTAGGCCGTAATCATCAGGACGGACGCGTCCGCGTCCATCTTCAAAAACTCTTCGAGCGCGCGCAGGCCGCCCATGCCCGGCATCGAAACGTCGAGCAGCACCACGTCGAAGGCCCGCCGCCCGTAGGCTTCCAGGCCCTCCTCACCCGTCTTGGCTAGATCAACGCGGTAGCCTTCCGCCGAGAGCAGCGTCTCCAGCACGTCGCGCATGATCTCCTCGTCGTCCACGACGAGCACCGAACCCTTTTTCGCCATAATCAATAACCTAACTCAAGAAGCGTTAAGACGGCAAATACGGGCCGGAGGTTGGTTGGGAGTTGCATACATTAGCAGACAAGTTATGTCCCGGAGGGACAGTTGAAAATAGCCCAGCACTTCAACGCTTGGTGTGAATTAAGGCAAACTTGAAAGGAAGGTGCGGGTCGGCCCATAGTTAGCTTGCAACCCAATCCAGAGGAAAGGAGCTAACCGATGCTCGACGCCGACACCTTCCTGACGACACTCTACGTCATGGTTGACGATTTCGCCAAAGCCTTCTTGCCAGAAGAAGACGCGCCCCGGCCCGCGCCCGTCCTTGACGCGATCCGAGGTCGTCACCTTGGCCCTCTTCGGCCAATGGGCCTGCTTTCCACAGTGAGCGGGGCTTCTACTCGTGGGCCGCGCGTCACCTGCGCGCGGCCTTCCCCGCCTTGCCTGCGCGGCCGCAGTTCAACGGCAGGTGCGCCAGCATGACGGCGTTCGACCACGGCCTTCTGCCTGTATCTGAGCCAGCCCGGCTGGAGGCCGGGCGTGGCGTCTACCAGGCGCTGGACTCGACCGCCCTGGTCTGCCGTGAGGTCAAGCGGCGCGGGCGCGGGTGGTTGGCCGGGCAAGCCGACATCGGGTGGAGCAATCGCCTCGGCTGGTATGAAGGCTTGCACTTGTTGCTCGCGGTTGACCCGACAAGGCGTCATCACCGGCTACGGGCTGTCGCCGGCCAGCGTCAAAGACCAGCGCCTCGCTGAGACCTTCTTCGCCGCCCGCCGCCGCCCGCAACCTCAGCTTGAGAGCGTCGGGGCCGAGACTCAGGCCCCCTATGTCACGGACAAGGGCTTCGAGGGTGGGCGCTGGCATCAGCATTGGTTTGAGAGCTACGGCGCACGGGTCATCTGTCTGCCCAAGCGCGATGTCCGGCCACCGTGGCCGCGCGCCTTGCGCCGCTTGGTGGCCGGCATCCGGCAGATCGTCGAGACCGTCAACGAGAAGTTGCATTACGCTTTCCGCCTCAGTCGTGAACGGCCACACGCGCTCGCGGGGGCGCAGGCGAGAGTCGCAGCTAAGGCAGCGCTGCACAACTTCTGCATCTGGCTCAATCGGCAACTCAAGCGCCCGGACTTGGCTTTCGCTGACTTGGTCGCTTGGTAACATACTGTCTATTTCACACCAAGCGTTGAAGTGCTGGGAACAGCGCAAAGAATCGTTTCGAGTCCCGTAGGGACGATTGAAGATTCAGCCGTCCCTACGGGACTCAAGCTTTTTGCCGCCCTCTTCCCAGCACTGAAGTGCTGGGCTATTTTCAGTCGCTCCTGACGGAGCTTAAAACTCACTGGTGCGGGCGACAGTCGAATCCTTGCCTTGTCTTATTCCGCTGAAGAGGTGAAGAAAGACTCCGGCGAAGAGGGCGACGATGGCCGGCAAGGTGAACGGCCTCTTGAGACCTTTGAGCATCGGCTCGTAGAAGAAGGCGGCTGCCATGAGGAGCGGGGCGAGGAGGATGAGGGCGGAGCCGACGACTTGAAGAGATTTGCGCCACGCCGTTCTGTGGTAGGTGAAGTAGACGCCGACGCCCAGATTGATAAGCCCCGCGAGCAGAAGGTAGATGTGCCTTGAGCGGAACATCATCCGCGTGCCTTCGTCCGTCAACTCCCTGACCGGCGGCGATTGAAAATCCATGTACTGTCCCGTCAGCAGGAAGGCGAGGACGACGAGCACGCCGAAGATCAGGTGCAATCTCTTCATCAAGTTTATGAACGAGGAATTTGGCCCAGGGGCTTAGTTTAGTCGCTCGCCGCCGCCTGTAGGTGCGTGCGCGCGCTGACCGAGGGCAGCGTGATGCGGAACGTGGTGCCTTTGCCCGGCGTGCTCTCGACCGCGATGTGGCCGGCGTGCTCCTGGATGATGCCGTAGGAGACGGCGAGGCCCAATCCGGTGCCGCGACCGACGCCCTTGGTCGTGAAGAACGGGTCGTAAATCTTGGCGACGTTCTCGGGCGCGATGCCCATCCCTGTGTCGGAGATTTCGATGACGATGGTGTCCTCGGCGGTCGAGGCCGTAAACAGCGTGATGCCCCCGCCTTCGAGGATGGCGTCGCGCGCGTTCAGAATCAGGTTGGTGAAGACCTGTTGCAGCTTGACCGCGTTGCCGTAAGTCTGCGGCAAGTCGGGGTCGTACTCGCGCACGATCTCTATCTGGCTGCGGCGCAACTGCGGCTCAAGCAGTTGGAGCGTGTCGTCCATCACGCGGTTGATGGAAAGCTCCGTGAACTCTGTCGCGCCGCCCGTGCGCGAGAAGTTCAAAAGGTTGTTGACGATGTCCGAGGCGCGGTCGGCCTGGCGGCGCACCTTCTGCAAGAGCGCGTGCTTCGGGTCCGTCTCGGGCAGCATCCCCATCAGCATCTGCGTGTAGCTTGAGACGCCGGTCAGCGGCGTGTTGACTTCGTGGGCCACGCCTGCCGCGAGCAACCCGATGCTCGACAACTTCTCGCGTTGCTGCAACTGCTCTTCGAGGCGCATGCGCGAGGTCACGTCTTCGAGGACGACGAGCGCGCCGGTGCGTCCCTGCGAGTCTGCCTGCAAGGGTGCGAACGCGACGTTCAGGACGAGCGAGCGGCCCAGGCGCGTGGCCGTGTGCAGCTTGTAGATGTGGCGCAGCTCTTTCAAATTCCAGCGGCCGCTCCCCAGAACCTGATGGAGCGTCTCGCCGAAGTCGTCAGCGAAGAGGTCTTCGACGAGACGGCCGATGGCCGCGTCGCGGCGCACGCCCAGCATCTTTTCGAGCGCGGAATTGCAGCGCGTCACGCGCCCGTCCAAATCAACCGCAAGCAGCCCGACGTTGATTGATTCGACGATGGACTCGTTGAACTCCTTCAGGAGTTCAAGCTCTGCGGCGCGCGCCGTCTGCTCCTGGTAGAGCAGGCTGTTCTCGATGGCGACGGCGACGTAACCCGAGACGGTGCGCAGGATTTCCACGTCCTCGGACGAGAGCAGCGCGCCGTCTGCCGAGCGGCCCAGGCCGATGACCGCGACCATCCGGCCGCGCACGATGCACGGGACGTAGTAGTGTAGCGCGCGCCGGACGAAGCCCGTCGTCTCAGGCACCAGGTCGAGGTCGTCCGCGCGGACGACGCCCGTCTCGGACGAGCGCGTGCGAATCATCTCGCGGAAGTCGGGCGGCACGATCATCGCCGAGGAGAGCCCGGCGGCGCGCGCCACGCGATAGCCCGCGGGCTCCGTCTCGTCCTCGATGAAGATGACTATGCGGTTGACGTTCAAGACCTGCTGCAAGCGGCTGACGAGCGCGTTCAGAAGCGGTTCGAGCGCGGTCGTGGCCGAGAGCGTGCGCCCGAAGTCCATCAGGCCGTTGCGCATGTCGTAGCGCTCGCCGTAGAAGAGGCGGTCCGTGCGCTCCTGCAAGAGTTTTTTGATGGGGGCGGCGATCATGACAATCGCCGTCATGGCCGCGACCGCCCCGGCGACGCGCAAGGTCAACTCGCTGATGGCGACTTCGCCCACGAGCGCGTAGAGCCCCGCGACGTAGACCACCGCGCCGATCATGATGGCGATGGCGACGGTCGTCAGCGCGTAGACGGCCGCGCGGCGCACGACGATGTCCACGTCCATCAGCCTGTAGCGCACCACGGAGTTGCCGAAGGTGAGCGGGATCAGGATGAGCGGGAGCACGGCGATGTCCGTCAGCCAGTTTTCCGTGCGGACGCCGAAGACGTAAGGGATCGCGTAGAGCAGCGTGAACGGGGTGATGGCGAGCGCCGAACCCCAGACGACCCACTTGAGCTGCTGGCGAATGACCGCCGACTCGCTCCTGACGAACGTCCACACCAGGAGCGCCGCGCTCGTCAGAATCCCCAGCATGAAGTGGACGAAGATCGCGACGTAGTAGCCGTCCACGAATTTGTCGGAGAAGGGCAGCCGCGACGGCGGGGTCAACTGGGTGACGTTGTAGAGCAGCGCCGCCGTGATGATTAAAACGGCGGCCGGGGCGTAGATAAGGAGGACGGGCCAGCGGCTTCCGCTGCCCATCTGCTTCTGCACGGGGTAGCGTGTGCAGAAGTGAATCAGAATCGGCGCGAAGAGGATGTAGGCCGCGTCGTCCAGAAACGCAATCGCCAGGTCAAGGTCTTCGTACTGGGTCGTGGACTTGTAGAAGTGGAAGACGAAGGCCGTCAGGCAGAGGGTCGCGAAGTGCGTGACGAAGGGCACGCGCCCGCCCTGCTTGAAGAGGACGAAGAGGCCGACGAAGAGGTAAATGATGCCGATGAAGTTGACGTAAAGATCGTAAGTCTTCCAGGTCGAAACCTCTTCCGGGTAAACGTCCGTCTTCCAGCAGCAGCGCGCCTCTTCAGGGTTGGAGGGGCGTTCTATCAGGTAGACCAGGTGCCCGGTTGCTCCGGCCTCTTCCAGATAAATTGGGATATCCTGGACGAGCCGAATCTCGTCGAACTCGATTTCGTCCAGGCTGACGCCGCGGAGTACGTCGCCGGGCTGGACGCTGAGGACGCCCGCGCGGCCCGCGTTCGAGTTCGGGTCAATGGATTGGGCGACGACGCCCTTCGGGGTCTGCACCCAGCGGATGCCGTCCGTCGGGGGAGATTTGTGCTTCCAGCGCTGCTGGAAGTTGAGCGCGCCGGCAATCGTGAGCAATGCCGCCGCGATCAGCAGCACCCACGCACGCGTTGTCAGCACAGAGCCCTTCATCTCATTTCACCAACGGCCTCGCGCCCTTCCGGCTTGCCCGGCCCCTCGGGGAGCCCAAGCACACTTCCACATCGGTTCAATTCAAGCAATCAATGTTCCAGTCTCGGCCTCATCACGCCCCGGCCTTCCGCCTCGCCAGGAGCCTCAGCACCCGCGAAGCATTTCTTTGAAGCCCGCGCCGTTTCCCCATTTCAAACATATTCCCAATAACGGACAAATCGGCAATTAGACTTCACCCCATATCCAAGTTTTTGGACTTGTCCGAGAATTTGGAAAAAGGGATGAAGGCCGTAAATCGTAAATCGTAAATCGTGAATAGACGAACGCTTTTTCTATTTACGATTCACGATTTACGATTTACGGCCTTTTCAGAATCTGACAGAGATGCCGCCGCGAACCGAGCGCCGCCCGGCGTCAACGGACATGAACGTCTCGCCGTCCTCCGTGGTGGCCTGCGCGTCGAGCAGGTTGCGCGCGTCAATCACGGCCTGCGCGCGAACGGGCAGCCCGAAGCTGGGCAACTCCTGTGTGATGAGAATGCTCAGGCTGGGGTCGTAGACCGCCAGCCGCCCGGCGAACGGGTCAATGGCGAAGACGGTCGCGCGCGGGCTGAAGCGGAAGATGGTGCGGACGCGCGTCCCGGAATCCAGGTGCGCGCTCATCTCTATGGCCGCGGTCTGGAAGAAGCCGTCGTCAAAAAACTCCGACGGGTTTGTCAGCCCCCTGGCCGAAAGCTGCTGGCCGCGCCCGAATGCGTACCCTGCCGACGCGTGTAGGACGCTGCTGATGCGGCGCGCGTAAACGACGCGGACCCCGCGCGCGGCCCCTTCCTGGTTCGCCACAGTCAGGAGCGGCGCGCCCGCCTCGCCCGCGAAAGCGGAGAGCGGCGCGCCGAATAATCCGACGCCCCTGTTGGAGGTCGCGTCAAAAAAGGCCGTCGCCTCGATGCTGGACTCGTTGTCCAGAACGCGCTCGACGCCGAACTCAAGGCGGTGGCTGCGCTCCATCACGGCGCGGCCGTCAACGTAAGCCACGGGCGTAGAGTCGGGCTCGCGGAAAATCACGCTGCTGTCCTCGAACTCGGCGATTGATTGCGCCGCACTCGCCCAGTCGGTCGTCGCGGGCGCATAGGCCGCGCGGATGCGCGTCTTCGGGTTGGCGTCGAACTGTACGCCGAAGCGCGGGCTAATAGACTGCGCCCCGCTCGCGCCAAGGAAGCGCGAATAATCCAGACCGAGCACGACCACGATGCCGTCGCGGACCACCCACTCGTCAACAGCGCGAAGCGAAAGCTGCCCGAGCGAGTCTTCGTCGCTCGCCTCGGGCCGTGGCCCGTAGCTGTTGAGCAGGCCGCCGGCGGCGCTAAATTTCAGGCGGTGCGTGTCGTTGGCGCGGACGGAGGCCGTGACCTCCAGCCGCTGCGGCGCGCCTCGGCCAATGCCCGTCTGCCCCGCGAAGATCAAATCCACGCGCCCGCCCATGGGCCGCGCCAGCGCGAAATTCACCCCGGCGAAGTTCAAAGAGTTCGCGCCGGAAGACGAGGCGACGTAGGTTTCAACAACGCCCTGCATGCGCGCGGTCGAGCCAGCGCGCTCTTCTTCTTCGCCCGGCGTGGTCACGACTTCGTAAGGCTCGCCGGAGGCCGCCTCTAAATCAGCCTGTGCGGCGAGCACGGCGTTGACGGTCGCGTCCTCGCCCTCGCCCGCCTGGAAAATGGAACGATTGCCCGCGCGCGAGCGGAGCATCCATTTGCGGTCGTCGCGGTCTTTGCGCCTCTCGGGCGCGGTCCGGCCTGAGCCGACGGGTTCGAGGTTGAAGCGGTAGACGACTTCGGCGGCGGGGCGGACCTCGAAGACGTCGAAGAGGACTGCGTTGAAGCCGGCGGCGACGGCGCGCAGGCTGTAGCGGCCCGGCGCGATTTTGGCGATGAAGCTGCCGTCGGCGGCGCTCTTGACTTGTTTGATGACTTCGTCCGCGCCGCCTTTGATGACCGAGACGACCGCGCCCGCAATCGGTTTACCCTTACTGTCCAGGACCGAGCCGCTGACGGTCGCGACCCGCCCGGCCGCAAAAACTTGCGGCGCCCCCGCCCCGCACACAACAACTGCGAGAGCGGCGAGCGCCATTCCGACGCGCAAAGTTTTCCTCATCTCGGTAAAACCTCCGGGCGCAGACAAGGCAAAACGAAAGGAAAAGGCTTTGGAGAGACGCTTGATAACTTTTCCCTTTTTACTGTTTGCCTTCGTAGATGAGCTGACCCCGCTTGCGAAGCCGTTATTTTCCGCCAACGCACGAGGCATGTCAAGCAATCTGTTAGCCGAAAGATGCTGGACGTCGGATGCCGGATGCCGTAGAACAGTTGTCAGTAGTCAGTTTTCAGTTTTCAGTTTTCAGTAATTGAGTGACAGCAGTCTGGAACCTTAACTTTTAAGATTCAAGACTCCATGCCAGGCTTTTAACTGAAAACTGAAAACTGAAAACTGAAAACTGACTACTGCCTTTCCCCCGTTTGCCGCCCAGTTTTACCGCGTGTTACGATACTCTCTTAATAAACGCGCACGTTTTTCGCCAGCCGGAGTCAAATAATTCTAAGCAATATGACAGACCAGATTCAGTCAACCAGGCTTCCGAACGGTCTCACCGTTTTGACGGAGCACATGCCGGGCCTGCGCTCGGTGACCGTGGGCATCTGGGCGCGGCGCGGCTCGCGCCACGAGCAGCCAGAGCTTAACGGCATCTGCCATTTCATCGAGCACGCCGTCTTCAAGGGGACGACGCGCCGCACCGCGCTCGACATCGCCGTCGAATCCGACCGCCTCGGCGGCCACCTCGACGCCTTCACGACCCACGAGGTCACGGGCTTCACCATGAAGGTGACGGACTCGGGGCTCCCGCACGCCTTCGACCTCCTGGCCGACATGCTCGCACACCCGCGCTTCGACCGCGAGGACTTGCAGCGCGAGCAGAAGGTCATCCTCGAAGAGATGAAGATGGTCGAGGACACGCCGGACGAGTTTTTGGGCGAGCTTTTTAACGCCGCCTACTTCCCAGACCAGCCGCTCGGCCGCCCCATCGAAGGGACCGCCACGACCGTCTCCTCTTTCGACGAAGTCAAGACGGCAGAGTTTCACGAGCGCGAGTTTCATGCTCGCAATCTGGTCATAGCCGCCGCCGGAAACGTCAGCCACGCGCAACTGGTCGAGATGGCCGAGCGCGCCTTCCCCGCGGCGTCATCGCCAGAGGACAGCAACTCTTCAAACGGGCCGGGCCAATTGGTGAAGCCGCAGCCTTCCGCGCCGATTCTCATCGAGCGGAAGAAAGAGCTTGAGCAGGCGCATCTCATCATCGCGGCCCCCTGGCCTTCCGCGCGGGACGAGGAGCGTTTCGCGGCGAGCCTGCTCGCCAACGTCATCGGCGGCGGGACGAGCAGCCGGCTCTGGCAGGCCATACGCGAGGAGCGCGGCCTGGCCTATTCCGTCGGCGCGGGCGCGAGCGCCTTCTCCGACGTAGGCGTCTTCGCCATCTACGCAGGGACTTCGCCCGAACAACTCGACGAAGTCGTTGACCTCTCGCTCACGGAGCTTCGCCGCGTCGTGCGCGAGGACGTGCCGGAAGAAGAGTTGAAGTTAGTCAAAGATCAAGCGGTCTCGTCCATCCTGCTCGGCCTCGAATCTTCGAGCGTGCGCGCTGGCGCGCTGGCGCGGCAGGAGATCATACACGGTCGCCGCATCTCGCCGGACGAAGTCATCAGTCGCCTCGAAGCCGTCACGGTCGAAGACCTGCGGCGAATCGCGCGCGAGTACTTCACCTCCGAGGGCTTGGCGCTCGCCGCGCTCGGCGACCTCAACGGCTTCCGCGTTGACCGCGCGCGCCTGGAAATTTAAGCGCGCGCTGATGGAAGGAGGCGACCATGAGGGCGGCACTGACCTTAGTCTTGCTGGCGGCGCTGGCCGCGGTTTGCGCGGCGCGGGCCTTCGACCGTGACGCTCCCGCGCCCGACGTAACGGTCCTCAGCTTCGAGTGGAAATACGTGGGCTACGACCGCGCCGAGACGCTCAAGCATAACGAAAGCGGCGCGAACGATGTCCCCGCGCACAAGATCGCGCGCGGGACCGTTTACGTTTTCAAATACACGGCCAGGGCGACGCTCAAGAACACCGGGGCGAAGGCCATCAAGGCAGTCTCCTGGGAATACGTCTTCACGGACGAGAAGGAGCGCAAGGAATTGAAGCGTTACAAGCTACATTCCAAGCAGCAGATTCTTCCGGGCGAGACGCAGACGCTCGCGGTCGGCCTCGGCCTCGACCCGAAAGACAAGACGAGCCACATCGCGACCGGCAAGCAGAGCGTCGAGATCACCAAGCTCGAATATTCGGACGGCTCAGTCTGGAAGCAGTGATAAGTGATGAGTGATAAGTGATAAGAAAGACCTTCTTTCTTTTACTTATCACTTATCACTTATCACTTATCACTTATGAAGCTCACTGTTCTCGGAAGCGGCTCGACCGGCAACGCGATTCTCATCGCGGCGGGCGGGACGCACGTGCTGGTGGACGCCGGGATGAGCGCCAAAGAGATCGTGCGGCGGCTCGGGCTGGTGGGGTGCGACCCGTCACGGCTTGACGGCGTCGTCATCACGCACGAGCACGGCGACCACGCGGGCGGCCTGCGCGTGCTCCTGAAGAACCTCGACTGCCCCGTCTTCATCTCCGGCGAGACGCTTGAGGCATACCTCGGCGAACACAGCTCGCGCTCTTCGGACGAGCCGCGCAAGCGCGCGGACGTGCTGCGCGACCGCACCGTCGAGATCGAGTCGAGCAAAGATTTCCGCGTCGGCGCGATTGATTTCCACCCGTTCACGATCCCGCACGACGCGGCCGACAACTTCGGCTTCACGGCCACGCACGCGGGCGTCTGCATCGCAACCCTGATGGACTTCGGCCACATCACGACGCTCATCACCGAACGCCTGCGCGGCTGCTCGGCCATCGTCATCGAGTCGAACCACAGCCGCGACATGCTCAAGGCGTGCGACGTTTACCCCTGGGAGTTGAAGCAGCGGATATTGTCGCGCACGGGCCACCTCTCGAACGAGGACGTGGCCGACTGGCTGCGCGATGGCTTCGACGGCACGGCGCGCCACGTCGTTTTGGCCCATTTGTCGCAGCGCGCCAACAACCCTTACGTCGCCAAAATCTCCGCCGAGCTGGCGCTCAAGGAGCGCGCCCCGCTCTTCCAGGCCGAGACGGAAATCAGCCTCGCCTACGCCAAAGAGCCGACGCCGTGGATAGAGCTGTGATGGACGAGACGCGGAGACCTGGGGACGCGGAGACGCGGCGATTACGCTTTCTTCTCCGCGTCCCCGCGTCCCCGCGTCTCCGCGTCATCCTCGTTGCGTTGCTTTTCGCAACCGGCTGCACGTTGAAGGCGAACCGCGGCGGCGTCCCCGCGGAGGCGCGCGCGACCGTGGACGCCGTGAGCGATGACATGGCGGGCGGGCGCTACGAGAAGATTTACAACGAGGCGGCAGAGGAGTGGCGTCAGGCGACCACGCCCGAAGAGTCCGAGGCGACCTTCAAGAAGCTGAAGGACCGGCTCGGCAACGTCAGGACGCGCTCCTTTCACACGGCCACGGAGCAAGACGGCACCGGCGGCCACTCGTTCGTCATCACCTACGCGACCACGTTCGAACGCGCCGAAGGTATGGAAACCTTCACGCTCATCGAACGCGACGGCCGCTGGCAACTGGCAAGATATTTCGTTAACTCTGACGCGCTGAAATAAAGTGATAAGTGATGAGTGATAAGAAAAACCGCTTTCTTTAACTCATCACTTATCACTTATTACTTATCACTTTTTTTATGATTACTCGTTACACCCTGCCCGAGATGGGCGCGCTCTGGTCGGAGCGGAATAAGTTTCAGAAGTGGCTCGACGTGGAGATAGCCGTCTGCGAGGTGCACGCGGAGATGGGCGTGATTCCGCGTGAGGCGTTGGAGGAGATTAAGGCGCGGGCAGCTTTCACGGTCGAGCGTATTAATGAGATCGAGAAGACGACCGACCACGACGTGATCGCGTTCACGACGAATCTGGCCGAGTCAATCGGCGAGGCCGCGCGCTTCGTGCACTACGGCCTCACGTCGTCGGACGTGGTGGACACGGCGAACGCGCTGCTGCTGCGCGACTCGTGCGACATCCTGCTCGCTAAAATAGAAGCGCTGCTCGAAGTCTTGAAGCGCCGCGCCATCGAGTTCAAGCACACGCCGCAGATCGGGCGCACGCACGGCATACACGCCGAGCCGACCTCGTTCGGTATGACTTTTCTCCTCTGGTACGACGAGACGCGGCGCAACCGCGCGCGGCTCCAGGCGGCGAGGGAGAGAATCGCGGTCGGAAAAATCAGCGGCGCGGTCGGCGCGTTCGCGCACCTGGACCCTGTGGTCGAGGAGAAAGTGTGCCAGCGTTTGGGCCTGCACCCTGCGCCCGTCTCCACGCAGGTCATCCAGCGCGACCGCTACGCCGAATACCTCTGCACGCTCGCCATCATCGCCTCGTCGCTGGACAAGTTCGCCCTTCAGGTCCGCCACTGGCAGCGCACCGAAGTCCGCGAAGCGCAGGAGCGCTTCAAGCGCGGGCAGAAGGGGTCGTCTGCCATGCCGCACAAGCGCAACCCGATTTTGTCCGAGCGCATCTGCGGCATGGCGCGCACGGTGCGCGCCAACAGCATCGTCGGCCTTGAGAACGTCGCCCTCTGGCACGAGCGCGACATCTCGCACTCCTCGGCCGAGCGCATAGTCTTGCCGGACTCTTCGGCCGCGCTCGACTACATGCTCGCCAAGACGGCGTCGCTTCTGGACGGCCTGGTGGTTTACCCTGAGCGCATGATGGAGAACCTGAACGCGACGCGCGGGCTGGTCTTCAGCGGCCAACTTCTGCTCGCCTTGACGCAGAGCGGCATCTCGCGTGAGACGGCCTACGAGTGGGTGCAGCGCAATGCCATGAAAGTTTGGGACGAAGGCGGCGAATTTCAAACACTCATCGCGGCGGACCCGGACGTGAAGAAGCATCTTTCCGACGAGCAGATCAAGAGCGCCTTCTCGCTCGACACGTATCTGCGCAACGTCGATGTAGTATTTGAACGAGTGTTCGGGCAGGAATAAACCGAAACAATTTCCCCGGAGCAATTATTGTGAAAGCCAAAGTATACGTCACACTCAAGCCGAGCGTGCTCGACCCGCAGGGCAAGGCCATACAGCACTCGGTCGAACTCCTCGGCTTCGACGGCATCGCGGACGTGCGTCAGGGCAAATACTTCGAGATCGCGCTCGACAACACGCTCGACCGCGAGCGCGCGCAAGAGGCCGCCACGCGCATGGCCCGCGAAGTCTTGTCGAACCCGGTCATCGAAGACTACCGCGTCGAAATCGAGGCGTGAAGTCCGGTCGATGTGCACGGGCTTGAGCCTCGCCGCACGCAATCATCAGGAAAGAAGGTCACTAACTTGAGACACCTCCCACGATACGCCTCGCTCCTGATTATGTTTCTTTACGGCGTGGATTATTGCCTCGCGCAGTCAGGCAGTCCGCCCCCGGCCGCAATCGAATACAACGAGAGCGCGTGGAAAGAATTTTCATCCGCCGCGGGCCGCTTCAAAGTTTTGATGCCGGGCACCCCCGACTTAACGACTATCGAGGTGGAGACAGCCGCCGGAAAACTTCCTCACGCCCGCTACGCGCTCATTACCGACACGGCGGCGTACATCGTAAGTTATACGGACAACCCCTACAGCTCTGAAGACCCAGCGTTGGTCAAGCGGGCTCTGGACTCCGGCCGCGATAATGTGTTGGCACAGGACCCGAGTATGGGTATGAAGCTGCTCAGCGAAAAAGAGGTCGTCTTAGAGGGGCACGCCGGGCGTGAGTGGCTATTCCACAGCAACGACGCCGTGGTCAGAGCCAGGGCCTATTTCGTCAACGGCCGGATCTATCAATTGGTGCATTCCGGGCCGCCAAACCTGGCGTTTAAGAACGGGCGGCCGAGCGCCGACCCGCAGGACTGGACGGACTTTTACGAAAACATCTCTACCAAATTCCTGGACTCTTTCAAGCTGACAGTGAGTGAGGCGGCGCTCGGCGAAGTTGACCGTTATCTGGCGCAGGAGAAGGTGCTCGGTAAAGCGGAGGGAAACTCCGCGGGCGGCATCATGCAGGCAGGCGTCCTCGAAGGCAGAGCGCTCAGCCTGCCGCAACCCGCTTATCCTCCAATCGCCAGGGCGGCGCGCGCGTCGGGCAAGGTGACGGTTAAGGTCGTCGTTGACGAAGAGGGCAAAGTCGTCGCCGTTCAGGCGGAGAGCGGGCACCCGCTGTTACAGCAGGCGGCCATCAACGCGGCGCGCGAGGCGCGCTTCGCGCCAACACTGCTCGAAGGCAAGCCCGTGAAAGTCTTCGGCACGATCAGCTATAACTTCGTACTCAAGTAACCCGGAACACTGTTTTTGTGCCGCCCCGTTTTGACGGAAGGAAGCAATTAGATGTCGGACATTATTCACCGCCCGCGAAGGCTGCGCAGGAGCGAGCACTTGCGCGCGCTGGTGCGCGAGACGCGGCTCGCGCCGGAAGATTTCATCCTCCCGCTCTTCGCCTGCCCGGGCGAAAACGTCCGGCGCGAAGTCTCTTCGATGCCGGGCGTCTTCAATCTCTCGGTGGACGAGGTCGCGCGCGAGGCGACCGCGGCTTACGAGTCGGGCGTGCGCGGCGTGATTCTTTTCGGCCTGCCCGAGACGAAGGACGAGACGGCGTCGGGCGCATACGCGGACAAAGGCATCGTCCAGCAGGCCACGCGCGCCGTGCGCAAGGCCGTCCCAGACATGATCGTCATCGCGGACACCTGCCTGTGCGAGTACACCTCGCACGGCCACTGCGGCGTCGTGCGCCGTGGCGAAATCTTAAACGACGAGTCGTTGGAACTCCTGGCGCGCACGGCCGTCAGCCAGGCCGAGGCCGGCGCGGACATCGTTGCGCCCTCGGCCATGATGGACGGCCAGGTCGGCGCGATTCGCGAAGCCCTGGACGGGGCCGGCCTGGAAACAATCGCCATCATGTCTTACGCCGTCAAGTACGCCTCAGCTTTTTATGGGCCATTTCGTGAGGCGGCGGACAGCGCGCCCGCCTTCGGCGACCGCCGCGCCTACCAGATGGACGCGGGCAACGCGCGCGAAGCGATGCGCGAGGCCGAACTTGATTACACCGAGGGCGCGGACATCCTGATGGTCAAGCCCGCGACCGCCTACCTCGACATCCTCAAACAGGTCCGCGACCGCTTCGATTTGCCCGCGGCCGCCTACCACGTCTCCGGCGAGTACGCGATGATCAAAGCCGCGGCCCAACGCGGCTGGATAGACGAGCGCCGCGTCATGCTCGAAACCCTGACCTGCATCAAACGTGCCGGTGCGGACATCATCGTCACGTACTACGCGCAGGAAGCCGCAAGAGCGGTGATAAGTGATAAGTGATAAGTGATGAGTAAAAGAATGACGGTTTTTATACTTATCACTTATCACTTATCACTGAATTTTGACTTCGATTGGCTTCTCGTTGGGCCGGTTGTGGCTTTCGGCGTAGTTGGAGATGTTGAGGCCGAGGGGGGCGTCTGCTTCGGGGAGGACGGCGAAGCGGATTGAGAGCGGGAGGCCGCGCCCGGCCAGAAACCTCACGCGGTAGGAATCAACGACCCACTCCTCGATGCGCGCGTTCTTCGCGTCTTCCACGGGGACGAGGCGCGAGCCGCAGTCCAGGCCGTTAATCAGGAGCGTGACGCGCGAGGCCGTGACGGGCGGGTGCGCGTCCGTGGGCAGCACGGGCTGAAGGTGCGCGCGCACGGTGACCGTCTTCACGTAGCGCCCCTTCTCGCGCGCCGGCACGACGTACTCGACATAGCCCGCGCCGCTCCCCCAGATGTACCCTTGTCCCCCGCCCAGTTTCTCGAAGCGCCCGCTCACGGCCATTTCTGGCACAAAACGGTAGATAACCGGGTCGCTCGCTTTCTCCGTCATGACCACTTCGGGGCGCGTCGCGGGGTCGCCCGCGTCGCGCGCGAAGGCGAACTGGCGCGGGATGAGGTGGCGCGAAGGGTCTAGCAGGTCCGGGCGCGGCTCGTCGGCCTCGTGCGCGGCGAAGAGCACGGAGCCGCGGCGAATCTCCTCGCGGACGGCTTCGTCGCGCGGCGTCGTGTAAGTTATCCCGTAGCCGCGGTGCGGGTCGGGCGTGATGATCCAGAACATCGCGCCGCCCGCGCCCGCCCGCACAGAGCTGTCGAAGAGCGCGCGATACCACTCGGCCTCGGAAAAATTCTTGTAGCCCTCCGGCCCCATCCCGAACTCGCCGATGACGAGCGGCTTCCCGATTGAAAGGGCCGCGGCCGCGCGGTTGTCTATGAACTCTTGAAGCGCAACGGGCGAGTCCACGTAGCTGTCCAGGTCGTCGCGCGGGTAGTTGTGCACGTCGCAGTAGTCAACGGTCGGGAGGCTGTGTTCTTCGAGCCACTCGCGCCGCTCCCAGGACGAGCGATAGCCCCAGGTGCCCGGCGCGATCAGGTGGTCCGGGTCGAGCGACTTGATGAACGCGCTCATCTCCGCGACCCACGCGCGGCGCTCGGCCCAGCGACCCGTCGGAGCCTGTGCCTCGTTCATCAACTCCCAGCCAAAGATGGTCGGGTCGTCGCGGTAGAGGACGCCCGTCACCGTGTTGCGGCGTGTGACGATCTTCTCGACGTGCTCGCGGTAGAGTTTGCGCGTTGTCTCGTTCGTGTAGAAGAGGATCGCGCGCTCGACGTTGATGCCGAAGGGGTGGCGCTCGTCGGCCGCGTCCGTGATTCCGGCCCAGTAGAGGTACTGCGTGACGCCGCCCGTGTCGCGCCACCAGTTGGTCAGGCAGAGTTGGACGCGCAAATTGTTGCGCCCGGCCTCGACGATGACGCGGTCCAGGTGTGCCAGTTCTTCCTCGTTCCAGCGGCCGGGCTCCGGGCGCAGGCGGTGCTTGCGCGGCCAGTCGTTCTTGTCGCGCCCGACGGCCCCGATGCCGTCCTCGCCGCCCTCGCCGAAGGCCCAGACGCGCACGACCCGCAGGCCGTCGCGCGCCGCCTCGCGCATCGTCTCCGGCATGCGCTCGCGGTCCTCGTCCCTGTACATCACGGAGACGTTCGCGCCCGCGAAGCGGAAAGGTTTTCCGTCAATGACAAAGCGCGCGCCGTCTGTGGCGACGAAGCCGGGCCTGACGGGGCGCGCGCCGCTGCCGCCTGCGCCGCACGCGGAAAAGAGAAGGGCCGCGCCCGAAAGCCCGTAGGCGAGCGCGGCCGTCAGAAGCGATTTTCTACCCATGAACCGAAGAACCTAACGAAGCGCGTTTTGGCACAGCGCTTATGACGGCGACGACGAAGACGAATCGACGCTCGTGTTGAGCCGCGCGAAGCCGATGATGGTGCAGACGGCTCCCAAAACGACGAAGAGATTCAGCGACGCGAGAATCGGGAAGATGACGTTGCCGTTCTGCGAGGTGACGCTGAAGACCAGCGCCAGCCAGTGCGCGTGGTAGAGAATCAGGCAGGCCGAGGCGGCCGCGAACCAGCGCGTCGAGACGCCGAAGGCGCGCGCGCGCGCGAAGCCCAGGACGGTTGCGACCAGCCACGCCAAGCCCCCGGCAATCAAAAGCAGGCCGAAGACCCACGTGAAATATGTCGGCAGGTTGTAGACCGTTGACTCGGTCTGGGCAAGGATGTGGGGCGAAGCAAGCATCAATAATTACTCCTCAAGCGTTACCGCACGAAAATTCCGGGCCGGCTCGTGACAGAGAAAAGCGCCGTTTGCGCAGGGCAAGCTACTGCGATAACGCAAACGGCGTCAAGTTCTCACTCTCAATCAATAAGGGTCCGAACGCGTGGGCCGCTTACTGAGTGATGTGAATTTCTTCTTCCTTGTTGACGCGCTTCACGAAGAAGACGAGCGCGCACAGGAACGCGATTACAGTGCAGCCGATGGCGAGCCACAAATATTTCGGGTCGCCGTGCACCTGCCCGGCCGGAACGTCCTTGTACTTATAGAAAAAGAAGTAGATCGCCAGGCCAGTCGCGATCAGGCCGATTACCCAAGTCAGAATGTCCGTTATCTTCATCTTGAACCTCCAGCGCCTGCCAGACTCGCAGGTAGAATGGCCCTGAGAAAGCCGTTTTCACTTAACCGCTTAAAAGCTCAGAAGAGAACCGCCCGGCCGGCCGCCTCAGTTTTTGTGAGACAGCCAAAGGTTTTATGCGCCTGCATGTTACTTCTACCCGAAGCCGGAAAGCAAGCCCCTTAAAGAATGAGTAGTGTCCTCAATTCAATTATCTCTGTGCCGCCTCTGTGTCATCTGTGCCTCCTCGGTAAGTCCGGCGCGCGGCAATCTCACCGCAGAGTCACGGATGGCGCAGAGGCGGCACAGAGTTTTGTTGAGTTGGACGTTGCTCATGAATGCGAAATGAGGGCTGAGACCGCATTTAAGATTTTCAAAGACTTCCGGGCAAATTGCTGTTAGAGTATTTAGTCGTTTCCCGATCTAAAGAACTCACTGGGATGCCCGCTCACGTTCGTACCTGCATCTTGAAAGGTTCCTGCCATGACGATTCGGGTTTTGGATATTCTCAATTTTTCAAATCGCCGGAACCCGCAAGCTGATTCCGGAGTACAACTCAAGAAAGAACTCATATCAGCGATACTTCGTAAGAGACAGGATTATTTCTTCTATATTCTTATCCCGTCTGAGTCGTTGGCTGCATTCGAATCTGACTTTGACTGTAGAAACGTTCATCTAATCCCCACCAACTTCGTTTCGCGTCAGCAAGGAGGGGCCTTTCATTTTGACGTGCGTGAGCTTACTTCCCGTTTAGACCTCAGACGAATAGATATTGACCTTTTATTTGTGAATCAGCCCGAGCTGACTGCGCCGCTGTTGGATTTCTTCAACAAGGTACATTTTTTTGACATCCACTCATTCGGCTATATTCATTGGATGGATTGGAAAAGGGCAGACAGGATCAAGAATCGCTGGAACCAGCCTGCCAATTTGAACATCCTGACCAGCATCCTCCTTTCCGCTGTCACAGGATGCAACTCCCGTTATGGCAAAAAACGTATCCTTCAAGAAGCATCTGTCTGGCTCAGCTCAGCGGCACTTGAGCTGATTGATAAAAAACTTATCGCACTTTGGCCTGGGGTCAATTGCCAGGATATTATGAGGGCAAAAACTGTCGAACGGTTTCCAGTAAAAACTCTCATCTTCCCCTTTCGCACACAGAAATATACTGGATTCAAGTCTCTCGTGGAGATTCACCTGGCAAATCTTTGGAAGAAGCGAAAGGATTTTCGTCTGCTACTGACTAATCCAAGCGATTATGATTATGTGAAAAACTATCCCCAACGATTTCCTTTCATTGAAGTCTGCCACTTTAACCGTAAGGATTATCTGAAAGCTCTTTGGAAAGCCGATATAGTGGTGGGCTGTCATAACGGCTCAAACCAGTGGTCGCTGGCTGCGGTGGAAGCCGTCGCGGCTGAGTGTATTCCTCTCTTCAATAAATCCTCATTCTTTCCTGAGATGATTTTGGAAGCCGCCCCGGCCCTGAGTCAAGAGGCTGAGTTGCAGAGTTATCTCTACTACCGGGGCAATTTTGCTGAGAGATTAGAAGCCCTGTTGGATAACCTGGAAGAAAAGCGGCAGCGGGTCAAACTGCTTGGTCGAAAATTCCGGCAATTTTATGACTGGGATAATCGGGTGGAAGATTGGCTTCGCTGTTTCGATTTGGCGGATGCCGCTGCACCTGAAATCACCGAACGCAGTCAGGCGATTCGAGAAATCGAGGCCCTCTTAAAGCAGAACGGGAAATGTTCCAAAGAGGCTATCCTTGACCATCTCAACTGGCATCCCAAAAGCCGTCAAATCTCATGGACAAAGTATCGCAAGTATCTGCGCAAACGGATGACCGAAGACCCTGGTCTGCCGGTAGTCATTTTTGACGACGCGAGGAAAAATGGCCGCCCCGGTCGCCAGCGCACGCGGCGAGCCTGAGACTTGCCATAGGCTTTCCGGCGCGAGGGCTTGCGAAAGCTATTTGACACAGGATAGCCAACCCACTCGGACTTTTGTTATCCTGTATGCACTATGAAAGAGGTGAGCCGGACATCGGGACGGATTAACCTCACGCAAAAGAAGGATTGTGGTTGTTATGGAACACAGTGAGATAAACGAACTTCAAGCGTTTCTGGGAGCGGGCGTGCTGAATTCCGGTTGCGGGCTGTATCTCCCCAGATTCTCAGGAAAAGTCGCCCTGACTGCGGACACCAGCGCACCGTCACCCTTGCAATATGGTGGCAGCACCTATAGCGAGCGTGACGCCAGGGCTGCTTTCTACATTACTTCGGTACTCGGGCACCTCCTCGATTCGGACAAGATTCAATTAGAAGAGGCTTCAGATTTCACGCCCGATTCGGGGCTCGCGCACAAGACTGCTTTTCTTTTCGGAAGCCGGTCGAATCAAGTGACGATGTGGGCCACGGAGAATCTGCCGGAGAGCGCGTTGTTCAAGTTCGAGTTCGGAGAGAGGTGGCAGATTAAGTGCAAAGACGGCAGCATCTATGAGCTACCCGATCCGAGCAAATTGGAGCGTGGCGCATACGCGAATGAAACAGATTATGGCGTCATCAGTAGGCTGACCGTGCCGGAAACCGGAGAACGCCTCTTTGTGATTGCGGGACTGGGCAGCAGGGCTACGGAAGGATGCGGCCACGCTTTCTCGCGGCATTGGCGACAATTCTTTCAGCGGTACGGCGACAATGACTTCGCCGTCATCTTTAGATTTTCGCCGCCGCTTGACCCTGAGAAGTATGAGCCGATTGCGTGGTTCGGTGAAGAAGCACATATCGGATGAAGGCAAAGGCCGCAGGTTTTCAGCTTGCGGCCTTTGCCTTTTAGTCTAATCGTTCGGCCGCGCTGAAGGGGAATCCGCCGGGGAATTTCAAGGTGATCCCGAATGGCGAATTGCCGAATTCCCTCAGCAATGCGTCCCAATTCTTGTAAAGATGCCAGCCGCAGCCGCGCGTAGCGCGGTCACCGAGCCCTGACAGCAGAAAGAAGACGTAGCCCAACTTCTTGGGGACGATCTTCTCTATCACCCCTATATCATCTTTCTCGTCGTACTCGCCTTTCTTGCCCTTGTGCGGAGCGTCCACGTAGTAAGACTTCGCCGGACTGTACTTGGTGTCCTTGAGCATCCATTTGCCGGGCTTACCCGCGGGAGCGTAATCGAATTTGAAGCGCGGGGAGTATTCATCTTTACCTAAAACGTTTTGGACGATTTTGTTCGACCTGCTCCCGAAGATGAACCAGTGAGAACACGAAGCCATCTTCTGGTCTGTTGCTCTCCAAAGCTTGATCTGTTCGGGCGGAACGATTCGCGTCAGCAGGCGGATCACGTCCAGCCCGGACTCCACATCTTCGAGCGCGAGCGTCTCGCCCTCGTAGAAGTATTTCTGAGGCGGGTCTAATTTGATCTCTCCCTTTATTTCTCCGACCAGAGCGCCGAAGATGAAGGTCGGCAGGAAGATGCCGTAACTGGTTTCGCCGGGCGTTGCGCTCAGGAAGTAGGCCAGGCGATTCCTTTCGAAATCTTCCGGGCCGGAGAGATAGCTGTAGAGTGAGGGGACTCCCCAGGTGTGAGAATCGTCGCCCTTGAAGCGCGCCAGCGCCAGCGCCTGTTCAGGGCTGTTGCCCCGCTGTAGTTGCAATTCCTCGAAAAAGCTGACGGCAATGTTTAACGCCGCCGTTTGCTCCACGTTCGTTTGCATTGCCACTACGGCGTCAACTTTGCCGTCCCGCATCAGGCGTTGCGCCGTGCCTGCAAAGGGATTGGCCGAAGTGTTCTTCGCCGTCGAGCAGGAGTTGAGATAGGCGAACCTAATCCCGCGACCCTGGTTCTTGTTGTAAGGGTTGCTCAGCCACTGAGCCAGGAGGGCGGCGTCGAGCGTGTCCTCACCGTTTTTGTCATCCTCTAAGATTAACTGCCCTTCCAGGTTCGTGGTGAAAACGCCGTGACCGACAAAGTAGAGGGCGTCGAAATCCCCGCCTCTGATCTGGTCTTCCAGTTGTTTCCTTTTACAAGGGTGCAGTACGTGGTACTCGATGCCGGCAAGCTTCAGTCGCTCGACAAGCTGCTCTTCATGGGCCTGTGCGGCGAACGGGGCGAACTGCGCGTCAGGATTATTCTTGTTCGGGTTGGCGATGGCAACAAGCAATCGTCCTATTGGACTGAAGGGCGCTTTCTTTTCTTCCAGCGTGTCAATGATGCGGACGATCAAGCTGTTCGATTGCAGCAGATGCCCTTTGCCGTCGTCCAAATATTCCCAGGGGATGCGAATTAAATGCTCGGACAGGATTGCGAGTGCCAGCCGCAGCCTTCCCCCATCTCTGAGGCTGCCGACGCATTCTTGGTACTTGTCTTCAACTTCATCTTTGATGATGAGGGAATAGAGTTTCTGCCCGAGGTCTCTGACCTCCGACTTGCCCAGACTCTTGGTAGGCATTCTGGCGATGAATTGATTGAGCGCCGTCCAGTCTTTGGCGGTCAACTTGAAATCGCAGCCCGGCCCGTCGCTGGCCCCTCGCGGCGACTGCTCAATGCGTGCTCTGTACCGGGCTTTGGCGAACTCTTCCGGCTTGACCTTGTTAAGCTGCGTGAGTGTCAGCTTAATGGTTAGATATTTTTCGCCCATAGCGGCTGCTCTCCGGCGTCATTCCACAAATTCAAGCTGACCGACACTCCGGTTCCGGCCGGTTCGATCCTGACGTACGTGGGGTAGGCTGTTCTCTTGAATGTGTTGGCCGCCACCTCATCAAGCCATTTCACTATCTCTGCTCTCCCATTCTGCGGGAGAGCGACCAGATCGGCCCACGTCCCTGAGTTCACGTAAAGACCTTCTGGAAACTCCGTTTTCAACGCCTCATGCGTATGCCCGAAGACCACAAGCCTGACATCGCCCGTGAGACGACTGCGTGCCCCGATGGCTGCGGCGTTATGGGGGTGATCGGCGTTGAAAAATGCCGCGCCTTGCTCGACTGCCTGAAAGCGCGCCAGGGCCTGTAGCGCCCAGGAAAGAAACCAGAGCCTGATTTTTGTGAGCTTTGGCCCCATGGTGGGGTCGCTGCTGCCAGGCACTTCCTCGCTGGCTAAGAAAACTTCCATCTCAAATTCGGTGGGAGAATCTCCATCGGGAAAGGTTTTGGCGAGAAATGTCTCCACGTCGTCCGCGTCCCGGGCGGGAACTTTGACAGCAGTCTTAGGGCCGAGCGGCAGCCCCATGACCTTTCTGCGGATCATGGCGGTGATGTAGTTGCCGGCAGCCTTTAACGCCTTGCCTGTGATGCCCGGTATCCCGCGCGCCGCCATGATCGGTTTCAGAGCCAAGAGAATGAGTACGACGGAGGGCATTTCCGGCTTGAGGAGATCAACGAATCTCAACTCCTCCTTAAAGTCGTTCATAATGTCGTAGACCAGTTTGGTCCCGGGAGGATAGGAAAACTTCTTCGT
Organism: uncultured Acidobacteriota bacterium; assembly: GCA_963711585.1. Taxonomy (GTDB): domain Bacteria; phylum Acidobacteriota; class Blastocatellia; order Pyrinomonadales; family Pyrinomonadaceae; genus QHXM01. Next base: position 90,055 of record CAVQEU010000012.1, read on the forward strand.
GCGCGTTTCGGCGTCGTTGAAGAGTTGCGTGTAGTTGAGCGAGTTGAACGGGTCTCCCTCATTACCATGTTCGATTTGGACGAGTACCCCGTTAATCTTCGGCCTGTATGTGGTCCTCGGAGACTTAGGGCCGAAAAGCTCGAACCTGTCTTTGGCTCCCGATGCCGATTGAAGGATCGCGTCACGTAATACCTGACCAACTTCCGGGTAGGCCAACTCGACATCGTGATTGCCGGGCAATATTTTCAGCCGGTGACGCGGGTCGCCGAGAAAAGTTCCTAAGGCGGTAAAGACAGCGGGACTCTTCGCGACTATGTCATTGATTTTCTTAAGCGCCACTGCTCTGCGGAGGTCTTTCCACGGGCGCAACTGTAGAAAATCTATGAAGTCGCCGTTGATTACCAGCTCAACCGGATTGGGCTGTTGGCGAACGTAGTCCAGGAAGTCTGTGAACAGCGCGTGCTTGTTAGAACCGGGATAGGCGAAAATGTCGAAGTCGTCATTTTGTCCGACGTGCAAATCGCTGATAATGATTCTGGTGTGTTCCATCGTGAGGCTCCTGTCTGTCTATCGAGGTTAGTTCGGTATCTCTTTCCTGAGCGGGGCATGGAACCTGTTGAATGACATCTGGCTGGCCGAATAGTATGTTCGAGCGTACGGCAACATGTCCGGCGGTTTTAGCGCCGACCATGTTATTCAACTGCCCCCAAAATTTCAACATGATTAAGTTGGCAAGTACCGCGTTGGGAAATTTCTATTGCAGGGGTAAAGTTTACGGCCTCTTTCAGTTCCTGAGCAAAGACTTCCTTAATTAAACGCGGCCCTCCGCCTTCATTTTGCGTTACAGAATTATTCGTTTATCCCCGGCGCGGCGCGTGACGCGCTCGCGGTCGAAGTGTTCGAGGAGGGGGATGGCGTATTTGCGTGTGACGCCGGCGAGGTCTTTGAAGGTGGCAACGTCAATCAGGCGCTCGGGTTCGTGGCGCGCGGCGTGCTCGCGCAGTTTGTCTGTCAAGAGGTCGAGCGCGGGGCGGTGAAAGAAGAGGTCCGTGGCGACGCGGACGAGCGTGCGGTCGTCCAGTAGGAGTTGGAAAATCTTGCGCCCGTGCGCGCGCGTCTTCGCATCGCGCGCGCCGCCTGCACGCTCCAACGCTTCGTCGAGCGTGGGAGGCTCAAGCGCCGCCTCCGCGTAGAGTTTTTCCAGGCGGTCCCTGAGCGCGAGGTCTTCGGCCGAGAGCGAGAGCTTGTGAGAGGCCGTGCGGACGATCTCTTTCTCCGCGACGACAGCGCCTGCGTCTTCCAGGCGCGCCAGGGCCTTGCGGAAGAGTTCGGGCGCGGCGTGAGAGAAGACGCGCTCGCGCAAGGTCTCGCGCATCAGGCCGCGCGCCAGGGGCTCGCGCCTGTGGTGCTCCTCGATGGCCGAGAGCGCCGCGCGCGAGATGTTCTCGAAACTATCGCGTGAGACGTAGACGCCCTCGGCGTCAATCACCTCTTTGCCCGTCGCGGCTTCGCGCGCCGCCTGCGCCAGCACGTCGTCGGTCCAACCCGTGCGCGCCGCAAGCTCGCTCATCCTCAAGCCCTGCTCACCGGCCGTCTTGACGAAGAGAGTAAATTGCGTGGCCCTGTCCGCGGTCGAGAGTGCGCCCAGCCGCTCGCGCGCACGCGTGACCATCTCGCGGCCACGGTGCTTCGCGGCGAGCGGGTCGAGCACGAGGCCGCCCGCGACGGTCAGCGAAGGGGAATAAGAGCGAATGATGAAGCGGTCTTTGGGTAAGGCGACTGCGGGCGATTCGAGGCGAAGCTGCGCGAAGCCGCTCCGGCCAGGCTGAATCTCGCCGGACTCTTCCAGGACGCGGAGGCGGGCCAGCACTTCGGCCGCGCCGAGGTGAACGCGCACGCGCATGCGCGAGCGAAGGGGGCGCGGCGCGCTCTTCAGGACGCTCACCTCCGCGTCCAAAATCTGCGTCGGGCGCAGCCGCCCCACAGGCGCGAGCACCATCCCGCGCAAGACCTCGGCCGCCTCGACGCCGCCGAGGTTGACGGCAGTCCTTTGCCCGGCGACGGCGCGCTCGACGCGCGCGTTGTGCACCTGAAGGCCGCGCACGCGGACGCGCCCGCCCTCAGGCAGCAACTCCAATTCGTCGCCCTCCGCCAACTCTCCCGCGACGAGCGTGCCGGTCGCGACCGCGCCGAAGCCGCGCATCGTGAAAGAGCGGTCAACCGGGAGACGCGCCACGGAAGAAGCGGGACGCGCCGGCACAAGCTGAGCGACTTCCAGAAGTGCCGCCTTCAACTCTTCGAGGCCCGTGCGCTCACGCGCGCTGACCGTGAGCACAGACGCGTCTTCAAGGAAAGAGCCGCGGACCAATTCCTCAGCCTCGGCGCGGACGAGCGCGAGCAGTTCGTCGTCAACCGTGTCCGCCTTGGTGATGACGACGAGGCCGTGGCGCACGCCGAGCAGGCGGCAGATGTCGAAGTGCTCGCGCGTCTGCGGCATGACGCCTTCGTCCGCCGCGATGACGAGCGCGACCGCGTCTATGCCGTGCGCGCCGGCGAGCATGTTCTTGACGAAACGCTCGTGGCCCGGAACGTCTATGAAGCCGACGCGCACGCCGTCGAGTTCAAGCTCCGCGAAGCCCAAGTCAATCGTGATGCCGCGCCGCTTCTCCTCCGGCAAACGATCCGCGTCCACGCCCGTCAGCGCGCGCACCAGCGCAGTCTTCCCGTGATCTATGTGCCCGGCCGTGCCGACGATGATGGATTTCATAGTGATAAGTGATGAGTGATGAGTGATAAGTAAAGACCCGTCTTTCTTTTTCTTATCACTCATCACTTATCACTTATCACTTTACTTTACTATTTCAAAATCAATCCACTGCGACGCGACGTTGCGTTTCTTGTTGGCGAGGAGGTCCGTGACGACGACTTGTAGGATGTATTCGCCGGGTTGCGCTTCTTTGCCCAGTTGAATGCGGCCGCCCGCCTTTAGATGTTTGGGGTCGGGCTGGTCGCCCATCTCGTAGGTCATGGGCTTGCCCGTGTAGAGTTCGCGGCCGTCGCGGAACATGCGGACCTGCGTTTGGAGCTGCGGCTGGCGCGTCGTGCGGTCCAGTTGCGCGTTGTAGATGGTGTAGGTGTAGCGCAGGGTCATGCCGCCGCGCAGGCGGCGGACGGAGGGACCGGCCTGCGGCTCAATCGGCTCCGTGCCTTCGGCCTGCGCGTCCACCTTCTTCGAGTCGAGGCCGGTGACGACGAGGCCCGAGAGCGTCAGGCGGTTGGCGTCAACGTCCGGCACCTCTATGAACTGGCTGGCCGAGCCGACGCGGCTGGTCGCGGCGTCGCGCACGGCGACGCGCAATTGATATGCGCCGGGCTTTTTGACGGGCACGTTCAGCGTGTAGACCAGGCCGTCTTCGAGGATGCTCTGGTAGGCGTCGTCACGCGCGCGGACCGTGTGCGTGCGCGTGAAAGAGTCTATGGCGTTGCCGTAGTCGCCGAAGGTGTAGGCCGCGACATCAATCGTCGCCACGCGCCATCCGTCCGCCTCCTCCTTGAACGTGAGGTCGCGCCCGTTGACGTGGAGCATGGAGTACATGACGGAGCCTGCCTGCCGGTCGTGTCCGAAGAGCGTGGTCAGGCGCACGCCCAACTCGTTCGCGCTGAAGGGCGAGCTGAGCGCGGCGAGGAAGTTGTCGCCGGAGGCGCGCTTGAGCCTGCGCGCCTCATCGTCCGCCACGCCGTAGAACCCGCTGCGCGAGCGGACGCGCAGGCCCGGCCGCTTGACGTTGACCGTGACCTTATGAAACTTGTCGCGGCCCCGCGTGGCGTCGAAGGTTGACTCGTCGGGGCGATAGCCGATGAGATAATAGCCGCTCTGGTCGTCGAGCACGCTGCGTATGCCTTTGCCGAAGTCGTTCGAGTTGCGAATGGCGAAGCCGCCGGTCAGACGCGCCATGTATTCGAGGCCGCTCTGCGTGTCGAAAAAATCCTGGCGCTGGTCGAAGAGCCGCCGTTCGAGTTGGGCCGGCGAGTAGTCGGACGTGCTGTCGGCGGCGGTCGTGGTGAGCGTTTGCAGGCCGCGCGAGTCGAGCGTGTAGACGACGACCGAGGCGCGGTTGGCCTCGTCCGTCAAGCGTCGCAGCGATTCCATCACGCGCACGTTCTCGACGGTGCTCGCGGACTCGCCCTTGATGCCGGGGCGTCCGCCGCCGCTCCCAGAGTCGTTGCGGACGCTGGTCTTGTTTCTCGCGAAGAGGCGTATGCCGTCAGAAAAGAGGAGGACGGACTTGCGACCGGGCAAATCCCCGAGGCTACGGATGACGAAGCCGACCGCGCCGAGCGTGCCGACGGAGAAGTACTCGTCACGGGTCTGATTGATCTCTTCCTCGGCCTCGCGCCGCTGCTCCTGCGACTGGCGGGCCAGTTCGGCAGCGCTCTCCTGCACGCTGCCGACATGCAGCGCCAGGTCGTCCTTCTGCAAGGGGGCGAAGGCGGAGGCTCCGCCGCGCCCCATCGGATACCACTTGACGCGCTCGATGGCGGCGTAGAGCTGGCGGCGGTCGGAGGTGAACTGCTGCAACGCGCCGATGCCCGCGCTGGTGCGTATGATGGCGACCAGGTCGTCGGGCTGCATTTGATTGTCCACGAAATTTTTGAGCGCGCGGCGGACGAACGCGGTGCTCTCGAAAGACATGCCGAGGTCATCCACGACGAGCGCGATGGTGCGGCGAACCTGCTCGCGCTTGAGACGCACGGGCGGCGGCGCGGCGGCCACGGAAGCGTCAGCGGGCCGGGCCACCGAGGATGAAGCGATTGGCTGAAGCGTGCCCGTTCCGGTCGAGATGTACGAGAAGTTAGTTATCTTCTGCGGGCGGTCGTCCTCCAACACCTCCACCTCTTCGGGCCTGAGGTCCGTCACCTGCCGCCCATCCTTGTCCGTCACGACGGCGTCCACCTGCACCAGATTGGTGCTGATGCGCACCACGTCCGTGTCGTCCGCTTCCTCCTGCTGCGGCTGCTGCCCGAACGCCGTCAATAGCAGCGAAAGCGCCAGCATCAAGGCAAGCAAACTTCGTTTCATGCAAACCTCCGAAAAGCCGTGAATCGTAAATCGTAAATCGTAAATCGTAAAAACGTCGTTCGACGATTCACGATTTACGGCTCTTATTTCACTATTTCAAAATCAATCCACTGCGTCGCCGTGCGGTACTTCTCTTTGGCGAGGGGGTCCGTGACGATGACCTGGAGGACGTATTCGCCGGGCGGAAGGTTTGTCCCCAGTTGTAGTGCGCCGCCGGTTTGAAGTCTTTTCAGGTCCGCCTGGGCGGTCGCGTCGAAGGGCTGCATGCGCCCCGAGAAGACCTCCTGGCCCTCGCGGAAGAGGCGCATCTGGGTCTGCACGGCGGGCCGCCCCGTCGCCTTGTCCACCTGCGCGTTGAAGATTGCGTAGGCGTATCGCATGACGAGGCCGCGGCGGAATCGGCGCACGGCCGGGCTGGCTTGCGGGTCCATCTCGAAGGACGCCGAGTCAGCGCCCGCGCTCGCCCCTCCCGAGTCTGCCTCCGGCTTCTTCTCCTTGGCCGTGGGGTCAACGCCGTCCACGACGACGCCCGAGAGCGTCAGGCGGTTCTTTTTGATGTCAGGCACTTCTATGAACTGGCTGGCCGAGCCTATGCGCTCGGAGGACGCGTCGCGCAGGACGGCGCGGAGTTGGTAAGCGCCGGGCTTCTTCACCGGGACGGTGAGGTTGTAGACGAATCCGTGTTCGAGCACGCGCTTATAGGTGTCGTTGCGCACGCGCAGATTATGCGTGCCGCTGACTTCCTCTATCACCTTCCCGTTGTCGCCGAAGGTGACGGCCACCACGTCTATGATCGCTTTGTGCCAGCCGTCCGGCTCGTCCGTGAACATCAGGTCGCGCCCCTCGACGTGGAACATGGAGCGCACGAAGCTGCCAGCCTTCGCGTCATTCCAGTAGATGGAGGTCAGGCGCACCCCGACGCCGCCCGTGTTGAAGGGCGAGGTGAGCGCGTTGCTCAACTGCTGCTCGCGCGTCAGGTTCGCGGGGCGCGCCTCTTCGTCCGTCACGCCGTAGAAGCCCGTGCGCGTGCGGTGCTTGAGTCCGGGCCGCTTGAGCTTGAGCGTGATCTTGTGAAACTTGCGGCGGCCCGTGGCTGCGTCGAAAGTTGATTCTTCGGGCCGGTAGCCGATCAGGTAGTAACCCTTCTGGTCGTCGAGCACGCGCTGAATGCCCGGCGCTCAGGTCGTTGGTGTTGCGTATGGGAAAGCCGCCCGTCTGGCGCGCGATGTAGTTCAGGCCCTTCCTGCGACTCGAAGAAGTCGCTGCGGCGGTCTTCGAGACTTGCTTCGAGTTGGTCCGCGCTCAAGTCCGAGACGTTGTCGGCGGCCGTGAGCCCGAGCGTTTGCAGGCCGCGCGCGTCCATCGTGTAGATGACGACCGAGGCGCGGTTGGCGAGGTCGGTCAGCCGGCGCAGCGAGTCGAGCACGCGCGAGCTGCGCGAGGGGTCGTTGCGGTTGAAAATCTGAAGCCCGTCCGACATCAGCAGGACGGACTTGCGGCCGGGCAACTCCCTCATCCCGCGCACGACGTAGTTGAGCGCGCCGAGCGTGCCGACGGCGAAGAGGTCTTCACGGAACTGGTCAAGCTCCTCGCCCGGGATGAGGGCATTCTCCTCGCGCTCGGCGGCGGCGTCGCGCCCCTGCCCGCGCTGGTTGCCGTCCGCCCCGCCGCGCATGGCCTGGCGCGACTCGTCACGCATGCGCTGGTTGAGGTCGCTTTCGATGGGGGCGAACGCGCCGACGCCGCCGCGCCCGCCCGGATACCACTTGACGCGCTCGATGGCGGCGTAAAGCTGGCGGCGGTCGGAGGTGAACTGCTGCAACGCGCCCATGCCGCCCGCCGTGCGTATGATGGCGACGAGGTCGCCGGGCTGTAGCTGCGTGTCAACGAATTTCTTCAGCGCCTTCCTGACGTAATTCGTGCTCTCGAACGAGAGCCCGAGGTCGTCCACGACGAGCGCGACGGTGCGGCGGACCTGCTCCGGGCGCAGGCGCACGGGCGGCGCGAGCGTAGCTCCCTTCGCGACCGATGGCTGCGGCGACGTGGACGGCGGCGTGTCCGGCGAGGTCGAGACGAAGGAAAAGTTCGTGATCTTCTGCGCGCGGCCGTCCTCTAAGATTTCGACCTCTTCGGGCTTGAGGTCCGTCACGAGACGGCCGTCTTTGTCCGTGACGACGGCATCAACCTGCACGAGGTTCGTCGTGATTCGCACCACCTCGTCGTCCGCACCCTGCTGCTGTTGCTGTTCCTGCTGCGTTGCGGGGCTGGCGGGCGTCTTCGCGTTCTTAGGGTCCTGGCCCAAAGCGGTCGTGAACAGCGAAAGGCTGAGGACGAAGGCGAGCGAGGATCGTTTCTTCATTGTGAATGTCTCCGTCAAAATCGGGGCATGGGGGCGGAGTGGCGCGCGCTGGCTTTCTGTAATCTGATGTGCGATGCTTTCCGGCACAAGCCACAATTCAGCAGACCAGTTGGAGAGATTATGCCAGAGCAAGCTCAAAAGGGCGACACGGTACGGGTCCACTACACGGGGCGACTGGCGGACGGCCAGGTCTTCGACTCGTCAGAGGACGGCGATCCGCTCGAATTCAAGATCGGCGCGGGCGAAGTCATCAAAGGGTTTGAAGACGGCGTGAAGGGCATGAGCGTCGGCGAGAAGAAGCGGGTCGAGATCGAGAGCGGGGAAGCCTACGGCGAGCGCATAGATGGTCTCGTCCAGACGGTCTCGCGTGAGGGGCTGAACCTGGACACCGAGCCGCGCGTCGGGATGAACCTCGTGATGCAGCTCCCGGACGGCAACCAGATTCCCGTCGCCGTCACGGAAGTCACGGAAGACTCCATCACGCTCGACGCGAACCACCCGCTCGCGGGCGAGAAACTGATCTTCGACATCGAGCTGGTCGAATATAGCCACAAGCAGTAGGCCGAGCGTTAATGACCGTCGTCGTCACGCGGCAGATGCGCGCGGGGGCGGGGTCGCGCCGCGCGCACGGGCGATGGAAAAAGGGGGAACAAGAGCGATTGTCTAAGACGGAAAAATCTGTGTCGGAAGCCGCGGAGAAGGTGAAGGATGATTTGGCGGAAGTCCCCGCCAGGAGCGGGACGGCGGGGACGCTCCTCTTGATTCTGATTATCACGGGAATCGTCGGGATAGTGATCCTGGGGATTTTCCTGCTCACCAGACAGTGACCGCCCGCGCTTCTCCCGCGCATGATAGAAGAGAGATTATGCGGCGCTGCCCTCTATCAAGCGAACTCACGTTAGAATAAATTGATGACGAACACGGCAGACAAGACAAGCTCGCGGCGCGTCGCCATCATCGGCGCGGGCCACGTCGGCGCGACGAGTGCCTATGCGCTCCTGATGAGCGGGGTGGCGCGCGAGATAGTCCTCCTGGACGCGGATCGCAAGCGCGCCGAGGGCGAGGTGATGGACTTGCAGCACGCCGCCGCGCTCGCGCGCCCGGTGGCCGTGTGGGCGGGCGACTACAGGGACGCGGCGCGCGCCGCCATCGCCGTCATCGCCGCGGGCGTCGGGGGCCGTCCGGGCGAGACGCGCCTGGACCTCCTCAGCCGCAACGTCACGGTCGTGCGCGACTGCGTCCGTGCCCTCATGGCCGAAGGCTTCGAGGGCGTCGTCCTGATGACGACCAATCCTGTGGACATTCTGGCACAGGTGGCGCAAGAAGAATCGGGGCTGCCAATCGGGCGCGTCCTGGGCTCCGGGACGGTGCTCGACACGGCGCGGCTGCGCGCGATGCTCGCCGCGAAGCTGCGGATAGAGGCGCGCTCGATTCACGCCTACATCGTCGGCGAGCACGGCGACTCGGAGATCGCAGCGTGGAGCGCGGCCCACGTCGCGGGCGTCCCGCTGAAGGCGTATTGCGAGTCGCAGGGCTGCCCGGATTTTGAGCAACTCCTGGCGCGCGTGCGCCGCGCCGCGCCCGACATCATCGAGCGCAAGGGCTACACGTCGCACGCCATCGCCTCGTGCGTCGTCCGCATCTGCGAGGCCGTGCTCGGCGACGAGCGCACGGTCCTGCCCGTCTCGACGATGATGCGCGGCCAGTACGGAATCGAGGACATCTACCTGAGCCTGCCCTGCGTCGTCGGCCGCGACGGCGTCCTCGGCGTCGTAGAACTGCCGCTCAGCGACGAAGAGCGCGCGGGCCTGCGCGCCTCCGCCGAGATTCTGCGACACAGTTACGACAGCCTGAGTGGACAGGGAGATTAAGAATAGAGTCCGAGAACGACGGACGTTCTCGGAGTTGAAGGAGATTAACAATGCTGACAGTCGAGGACATGCCGCTTGAAGAGATGCGTGCGCTTTTGAGTCGGATTGGATACGGGCATTTGGGCTGTGCGCGCGACGGCCGCCCGTACGTCGTGCCGATCCATTACGCTTACGATGGAGAATTTTTGTACATCTTCACGACCGAGGGGATGAAGACCAGTTTTATAGAAGCCAACTCGGAAGTGTGCCTGCAAGTCGAGGAGGTCGAGAGCGCCATGCACTGGCAGAGCGTGATGGTCACGGGCCGAGCCGAGCGCCTCACCGCGCAGGAGGACAGGGAGAGCGCCATGCAGCTCATCACTCGCAGCAACCCGACCTTGACGCCCGCCATCAACCGCACGCAACTAGACGCCTGGGACCGCTCCAACGAAGTCGTCCTCTACCGCATACGCCCCGCCATCATTGACGGGCGCAAGACCGCGAATTAAAAATCGCCTTACGGTGGTCGGGCACGTTTCCACGTATGCCCGACTGCCGAAGCACAAAAGCCGAATCACCATCGCCGGCATCCCACTCTTTCGAGGGAAGGTCGAGACGACGGCTTTAGAAGTCTCGGAGAGCAAGAGCTACAGCAACGGGTTCATGATGGTGCATTACCGTGTGAAACACTGAGAGCGCTCATACGGGTTCTTGCGCGCGGTCTAATCTAACGAGAGCTTGAATCGGAGGGCTCATGCATTATTTGCTGTTTTATGAAGTCGCGCCGGATTATTTAGGGCGCAGGGCGGAGTTTCGGTCTGAGCATCTGGCGCTCGCGTGGGCCTCTCACGCGCGGGGTGAACTCGTCCTCGGCGGCGCGTTGGCCGAGCCTGTGGACGGCGCGGTGTTGCTCTTCGAGGGCGACTCGCCGGACGTGGCCGAGCGGTTCGCGGCCAGTGACCCGTACGTGAGGAACGGGCTGGTGGCGCGCTGGCGTGTGCGTGCGTGGTCTACGGTCGTGGGTGAGGGCGCGGCCTCGCCGGTCAGGCCGGACGCCTGAAGCTTGTGAACGGAGGGCGGCATGCGCAACAGCATATGCCCACGCTGTAGACACGCTAATTTCTCGGCGGCCGTGGCCTGTAAGCGGTGCGGGTATAGGCTCGCACCCGCTAGCGGAGTAGGTCGCGCTCAGGCTCATCCTCAAGCCGGCCTGGCCCCGCCTAAAAGACTTGGCATACTCCTGGCAATTCTCGGCGCGGCGTTGAGTTTTGCCGGAGTCTACCTTCTCATCCTCGGCGGCCGTACTCCCTATTTCGTAGTGGCCGGTATCGGAATCGCCGCCAGCGGCGTTTTGATTGCCTCCGGCAAACTGGCCGGCGTGTACGTCTACTTCGTCAATCTCGGATTAATGCTTGTATGGTCAATCGCCGAGACGGGAGGGGACGTGGGCCAAATAATTACCCGCCTGGCTCTAGCCACCGTGATCGGGCTTTATTTAGCCTCGGATAAAGTGCGGTCGCGTTTAAGTTGATGAGGGAGAAGAGAAGAGAGTCCAGTTTTATTTCAGTCCTCTTTTATTTCGGCCCGCGTCCCCTTTTTCATCCCTCCCCGCGGACGGTCTTCAAGTCTCTGATTAATTCCTTGATGGCGTCTTCGACCCACATGGAGTTCTTGCGCGTCTTCCAGATGACGCGCGGCCGACGACCCTGCGCCGTGTCGTTGAGGATGACGAACATCTCGCCGTAAGGATAAGGGTGGCCGAGCGGGTAACGATATTCGAGCAGGTTGAAGAAGATGATGAACTCCGCGTCGGGGACGTTTCTGACGGCGCTGATGCTCTGGTGCCTGCTCATGTACCTGTTGAGGTGCTGGGCCAGCAGGTTGTAGATTCGCGGGTAGCGAATGGGCGCGCCCGCCGCCCCGGCCGCGTAAGCCTCTTTCAAAAGCGCGTCGGCCCCGCCACGGCTATCAACGACGGCGCTCCGGCGGACGAGCAGGAGCACGCGCCGCCTGTTCTTCAGTTCCGCGAGCGAGCCCCTGACGGCGACGCCCCCGCTTGAGTCGGCGGAGTTGTCCGATTGCCCGCCCGGCAGGCTTTGGGAGGGACTACTGCTCGTCAGCGCGACGAAGAGCAGCGGCAGAAGATAACGCATAAAATCTGAATCCTCGGCCCCGGTCGCACCTCACGGCCGCGTGGCCGCGGGGTGCGCCTTACGGTTTGAGCGGTGAGGCGTTCACTCCGAGTTAGGGTTCGTCTCGTCTTTGATCTCCACGCTCTCGGGGTTTTCCGAGCCGGGGACCAGGGAGCCCTCCGGGGGTGTCCCTTCCAGCTTTTCGGAAGGGCTCTCTTCCTCCTGCGGCGCGTCCGCCCTGCTCTTAGCCTGTCCTTCGTGTTCTTCCATGATAATTCTCCTTGTATGATTTATGAAGAAGTGATAAGTGATGAGTGATAAGTGATAAGTAAAAGAAAGAGTTTTTTCTTATCACTTATCACTTATCACTTATCACTCCCTCGCTGACAATATACTCAGACGGGGCGTCCGCGTCGAGAAAAGAAATCCGGGGGCGCGTTTTTTGGCCCCGTCCGTGGGGCGAAAATTTGGAACTCGGCCGCGGCCGCTTCGTAATTAAATGACAAGTGATTTATTTTGCCACAAAGGTGTGGGCGGCGGTGTTATCACGAGTAAGACGGGAAAAAAGCTCTGAGGCCGGAAGATTGAGGTGGAAATCATGAAAAGCAGACGGCTCACAGTAGTATGTATGGCGGCGATAGCGCTCGTAGGCACGCCGCGGGCCTGGCAGGAGATAGGCAATTTGCTGTCGGCCGCACAGCAGAAGGCCCAACTGAAGTTTTGGAGCATGGTCATGAGGCCCTCCGAACCCGCCGAAGTGGAATTAATCGCGGTCGCAGAGGACGTGAACCCCGCGTATGATGTCTCGCCCTGCCCTGACCACGCGCGGCAAGACTTTCAGCCCGTGAGCTACAGGGAGGTGCGCGGGGCGAGCCGCGCCGCGTCCGTGCCGAAAGCCCATGCCCGCCGTCAGCGTCCAGAGGCCGGGAGCCTGATCGCACGTGTGCGCAAAGCCCCGGCCAAGAAAGAGGGCGTCGAGCGCCGCATCAGGGAGAAGAAAGACACGGACTTTGAATTCAAAGACAAGGACTTTGAATTCCTGGAAGTCGCGGAGAATCTTCCCGAGCCCGCTCGCGGAGCCAAGGCCGCGCCGCACACGCGCGCCATCCCGGTTGACACTCTGAAGTTCGCGCAACTCCCGAGCGTGGCCCCCGTTGCCGCAGCCTTCAGCGAGAAAGAGGTCGCGTATCAATTCAAGTTGATGAAGAAGACGCTCAACGAGAACAGGCTCATCCTGCGCCAGAGAGGCCGCCTCCCGGCGGTCAGGGTCACCACTTCCTTCCCAGCCTCGTAAGACTGCGGAAAAGAACTCAACCCTTTGCGCCTTAAGTTTTCTCTTTGCGCCTTTGCGAGAAACAGCCGTTCACGCAAAGGCGCCAAGGAAAAACTTAAGGCGCAAAGGGTTGAGTCGTTCAGCCTCTCGAATTTTTAACCTGACGAAGTTCGCCATTCAGGGCGCGAAGGGTTTGCCGTAAAGCTCCTGGTAGACCCAGCCCATGATGCGCAGTTCGGCCGTGCAGAGGACTTCGAGCCAGCAGCACGTCAGGTAAACCCTGCGCCCTATCGCCGTCGGAATCTTCGCAGACTCTTCGACGGTCGAGGGGGCTTCGGCTTCGAGCTTGTACGCCTGTGCCATTTCTTCGTTGGTCTTCACGGCGTCGTCGAGCGCGTTGAGGAGCTGGCTGATCCAGGCGTGAAGCTGGCGCTCGCTGTCGTGCTCGGCGAGAGCCTGCATGACGCCTATGGCTAGACGGTCTTCGGCGTGCTCGAAGCTGTAGACGCCCTCGCCCGAGCCGCGCGCCTGCTCCTGCTTCCAGTGGAAAAGCTCCTCGACCTTGGGGTGCCTGACGACGCCCACGCGCCGGTCGTGATCCAGGAACCACTGAATCACGTCCGCCAGCCCTGAGGTATTAATGCCCCCGCCCCCTTCGCGCCTAAGCGGCGGCGGGGCCGCTGAATTAGAACTAGACATAAGTGATAAGTGATAAGTGATAAGTGATAAGTGATAAGTGATAAGTGATAAGTGATGAGTGATGAGTGAAGACCGTCTTTCTTTTTCTTATCACTTATCACTTATTACTTATTACTGCCTTTTCACTGCCTTTTCACTGCTTTTTCAGTTCAAACGATGCGCGCACCTCTCCGACGGTGTCGCCGCGGCGATTCGTGATGGGGAAGCTGGCGTAGGGGCTGACGGCATCGAGCGCGTCATCTGTCAGGACGCCGAGCTGTCTGAGACTTTCGATGACGACTGTGGGTCGCGCGCGGCGGTCTTCGCCGTCCTCTATCTTGAGCGCCAGCCCCAGGCCGCGCGGCCACTCGGCGCACGGCAGCACGCCCGCCGTGTAAACTCCTTCCGCCCCTACCTTCGAGACGAGACGCCCGCGCGCGGCCTTCATGATGACCGTGTCGAGTCTTTCGGCGCGCCCCCCTATCATCTCCGGGTAGGCGGTCATCGCGGCGACGATGCGCCGGGCAGCATTGCGCGTCGCTTCGTCGAAATCTTCCGGCGGGGCTACCAGCCGCGCGTACATCAGCGCCATCGCGCGCACCGTCACGCCGAAAGTCGGCACCCCGCAGCCGTCTATCCCGACGGCTATGTCCTCGACCGGCACGCCCGAAAACTGTGCCACCGCGCGGACGATGTTGAGTTGCACGTCGTTGTTCGGCTGGTCGTAAGTCTCCACGGGCGCGCCCAGATGCAGCGCGAGCGCGAGCATGCCCGCGTGCTTGCCCGAACAGTTGTTGTGAAGCGCGGTCGGCTCTTCGCCTCTCTCCCTGAGTTCGCGCGCGGCCTCCGCGCTGTACGGCTCGTGCGCGCCGCATTTGAGCGCGCTCGCGTCCAGCTTAATCTTCCTGAGTATCCCCGCCACGGTCTCCGTGTGAATCGCCTCGCCGTTGTGCGAGGCGCAACTGATGGCGACCTCTTTCTCCGTGAAGCCGAAGCGGTCGGCCGCGCCGGTTGCGACGAGCGGGACGGCCTGATGCGGCTTGGAGGACGAGCGCAGGAAGGTGACTGTGTGCGGCGCGCCCAGCTCCGCGACTATTTGCCCGTCGCCGTTGACGGCGACGACGTGTCCGCGGTGGCGCGACTCTGTGATGGAGCCGCGGCGGACCTCCACGAGCGGCTCTGCGTATGGGATATCCTGGTTTGATTTACTCATCTGTAAAGTTCGGCGTCTGTCGTCTCAGGCGCGGCGCTCGCCCATGCAGCCCACACGAGCAACTTGAAAAGGCTCGACTCGCACATGTCAGAATTACGAGAGATTTCAGTCCGCGCATCTTAGCACGCGGCGCGAGGGAAAAGAAAAAGGCAAAAGGGAAGACCAGCAGATCAACGCCTGAGAACCGAAAAGCTCAAGACATACACACTGACTCAAACCTTTTGCGTCTTTGCGTGAAACAGTTTTCTCACGCAAAGATGCAAAGGCGCAAAGGAAAATGTTGGCCGCTTAAAGGCTGAGGAAGTTTTCAATGACGCGGGCGCCTTGCGGGTGTTCTGCGTCGAAGAGTTCGGGGTGAAACTGTACGCTGAAGAGGGGGCGCGAGGTGTGGCGCATGGCCTGAATCCGGCAGGTCTCGTTCGAGGCCGTCAGCTCGAAACTCGCGGGCAGTTCTTTGACCTCGTCGCAGTGTGAGTGCCAGACCGTGAAGCGCGGCGGGAGCTTTTGAAAAAGCTGGTCGCCACTTGTCTCGACCTCGTGAAAGCCGCGCTCGCGCAACGCACCCTCGTAGCCCTCGCCCGGTGTGAGGCGCTTCATCAGCCCGACCGTCGAGCCGTAACAGAGCGCGATTTGTTGATGCCCGCCGCAGATGCCCAGGATGGGCTGCTCCGCCTCGCGTATGACTTCAAACACGCCCGCCAGGGATTCAGGAGAATAGAGCGTCCACGGGTGGCTCTGCCCGCTCAAGATGATGTGCGAAGGCTTAAGCTCCCGCACACGCCCGAGCGAAACGTCCCCGAACCTCTCGACCACGACAGGCGTTTCGGGGCGCAAACTGGCGAGCGCCGCCCCTATCTCCCGCGGGCTCACGCCCTGCCCGTCAATCGTGTTGTCCACCAGGTAAATCATAAAAGAAGTTTTCAGTTTTCAGTTTTCAGTTTTCAGCAAAGACGACTTGCTTTTACTGAAAACTGAAAACTGAAAACTGAAAACTGAAAACTGATTACCGACTGTTCGCTATTCCGTGCAGGTCGCCGTTGAAGGCTCCGAGGTAGATGCGGCCTTCGGAGATGGCGGGGGTGGAGTTGATGTTCTCGCCGATGCGTATGTCGGAGATCAGTTGGCCGTCGTCCGCCGAGAGCATGTAGACCCAGCCGGCCTTGTCGCCGAAGACGACGCGGTCGTCAACCACAGGCGACGTGCCCCAGATGGGGCCGCGCGTCTGGTAGCGCCAGACGACGCGCCCGTCCGCCGCCCTTAGACAGTAAAGGTTGCGATCAGACGAACCGATGTAGAGCTTGCCGTCCAGGTAGATGGGACTGGCCCAGATTCCGCCGCCCGTCTTGAACGTCCAGACGCGCTCGCCCGTCTCCTGCTTGTACGCGCTCACGTTGCCGTCTTCGGCCGCCGTGTAGACGAGGCCGTTTGCGACGGCCGGTGTCGAGTCAGAGTCCGCGCCGATGCGCGCCTTCCAGATGGTTTTGCCGTCCGATTGGTTCAGGCAGAAGAGGTCGCCCTGTTCTGTGCCAATGTAGATGCGGCCGTCGTGGACGGAGCAACTGCCCTCCATAGAGCCCAGGCGGCCGACCTTGTAGATGAGCGAGCCGTCTTCGGCGTTGAGGCAGTAGAAGAAGCCGTCCTCGCAGCCGAAGTAGAGCCGTCCGTCAACGGCCGCCACGGACCCGTCAATCTCAAAGCCGGCTTTGAACTTCCAGACGACCGAGCCGTCCTCAGCGTCGAGGCAGTAAAGATAATGGTCCAGGCCGCTCGCAAGAATGCGGTCGCCGACAATCGTCGGCGTGGCCTTCATGCTATCAAGACCCTGAAACTTCCAGATGAGCGAGCCGTCCTCAGTGCTCAGGCAATAGACGTTGCCGTCGGCCGAGCCGAAGTAGACGCGGTCACCGTTGACGGAAGGCTGGCCGGGCCAACTCGTCCCGCCCCAGGGGTCTTTGTGCAGCCGCCCGCTGATGGACTTCGTCTTAAACTTCCAACTGATTTCGAGCGCGCCCTGAGCCCACGGGCCGGAGCCGTAAAACGTGCGCGACGGGTTGCCGAGCCACGTCGCCACCACGGGGCGCACGCGTACAGTCTCCGCAGGCCGCACGTCCGTGTCTGCCGTCCGCACCTGCGCATTCCCGCCGCAGCCGTTGAGAATTGACAGCGCGGCGACCAGACACGCCAGCGACAAACTAACTTTTGATTTCTTCATGGGGCAAATAATCAGAATGCAGGAGTCAGAAGTCAGGAGTCAGAATAAACAAAAAACAGTTCTCGGCCTTATCATTCTGACTCCTGACTTCTGACTCCTGACTCCTGCCTTTCGAGCCACTCTCCGCTGTAGACCACGTCGGCGCGGCCGGTCATGACGACTTCGCCGTCGTCTCGCCAGGTGACTTCTATCAGGCCGCCGGGCGTGTGGACGTTGACGTGGCGGTCCGTCTTGTCGTTGATGCAGCTTGCGACGGCCGCCGCACATGAGCAGGTGCCGGACGAGAAGGTCTCGCCGACGCCGCGCTCCCAGAGCCGGATTTCAATGTTGGCGCGGTCGCGGACGCGCACAAAGACGACGTTGGTTCTCTCCGGGAATTGCTCGTGCCGTTCGATGAAGCGACCCGCGCGCCGCCAGTCCAGTTCGTCAAAATCGTCAACGAAGATGCAGCAGTTCGGGTTTCCCATCGAGAGCGCCGTCACGCTGATGGTCTTCCCCTCAACCGTGAGCGGGTAATCCGTGACGCGCCCGCGCGGCTTGTCCGTCAGCATCGGAATCTCTTCACTGCTGAAGCCCGGCTGGCCCAGTTCCGACTCGAACCAGTAGTGCCCGTGGCTCTCGCGTTCGCGCAGGCGGTAACGCTTGACCCCCGTGCGCGTCTTCAGACGCAGCTCGTCCTTCGACCAGAGATCGCAATAGTAAAGGTAAGAGACCGTGCAGCGCGTGCCGTTGCCCGACAGCCCCGCCTCGCTCCCGTCGGCGTTGAAGATGCGGACCGCGAAGTCCGCGTCGTCGCCATCCGTTACGGGGCGGACCACGGTGATGCCGTCCGCGCCCGCGCCGTAGTGCCTGTCGCAGACGCTTCTGGCGAAGTCGTTCAGGGAATCCACGCCCGCGAGGCGCTGCGCTTCAAAGACCAGATAATCGTTACCGAAGCCGTGAAATTTGATGAACTGCATCGAGCGCAAGGACTAAGAAATTACGAAATGAGATTTACCGGAAGACCGAGACCTGTAGCGTTAAGGTATAGCGGGCTATCCAATGTCCATAATTCAGCGCCCAGCGTCTCTGCCAAGGCGATATAAGCTGCATCATAAGCGCTTTTTCGATTCAAAGAAAGCGCGAGTTCAACCACCCGCCTTGCATCCGTCAAATCATGATACTGAATCGGCAGGACGGATATATTGTTCCATGCCTCTTCAACTTTATCTTCTGAGAATGCGCCGCCGGCGATCAGCCTGGTTAAAGCGTTGGCAATCTCGTATTGTGCCAACACCGGAGCATGAATCTCAACATCGTTGTCCAGCCAATCCGTAAATTGTTGTAGCACCCGATTGCCGCGAGGATCGCCGCTGACTAAAACGACAAGCAAGTTAGCGTCGGCAACGATCATCTGCGAGAGTCTTGATTAGCCGAATCCCTGCCTTCGCGCACAATAGCGACGGCGTCAACCGCAGGTAACGCCTCGCCAATCTCGCGCAAACGGCGGAGGGCGGCGCGTATCTCTTCACGCCGCGCGGCCCGGTTTGCTAAGAGCTGCGAACTGGATTCGTGCTTTACCGTCTCAGACTTTTCAGCCATGACATTTCCGCTCCGAGAGAATTTTACCCTGATAATTTTGAAGACGCTATGGCTTAGCAATGGAATCTCTGAAATGGCTAGTCAACCGCTGCTGGCCGGAGTTCCTAGCAGGCGACTGATTGTGCCACATCGCCCGGACTTAATAAAGCCGGGGCGATGTGGCGGGTGCGGCGGCGTCGCTGCGGTTCAAGACCTCCCGGCGAAGGACGCGAGGAGGATGGCGATGGCGTCTATGTGGCTGCGGCGCGAGCTGGATTCTTCTGGGTAGTTGTTGAGGATGATCGAGAAGACCAGGCGCTCGCCCGCGCCGCTCGTAACGTAGCCGGAGAGCGAGGCGACGGCGTTAATTGTGCCAGTCTTGGCGCGCATGTTCCCCTGTGCGGGCGTGTCGCGCAGCCGCGTCCTCAGCGTCCCGTCCACGCCCGCAATCGGCATCGCGTCGCGGAAGGCGTTTGCGTGGCGGTGCGTCGCCATGAAAGTGAGCAGCCGCACGGTCGCGTTGGCCGTGATGTAGTTGTGGCGCGAAAGGCCCGAGCCGTCGGCCATGACGAATTGACCGCGCGGCTCTATCCCTGCGCCGCGCAGGAAACTCCTGACCGCCTCGACGCCATCGTCCGTGCTCGTGCGCTCCGTGGGCGAGACGACTCCGACGGGCGCGCTCATTTTGCCGAGCGTGCGCAACAGCAGCTCCGTGTAAAGGTTCTGACTCGGCTTCAGTGTCTGCGCCGCAATGACGCTCAGCGGGGGCGACTCGCGGCTTGCCAGCTCGACCAGCGATTCCACCCTGAGCGGTTGAGTCAGGCGCGCGCGCGCGTCCAAGACCAGCGACTGCCCAGTGATTGTGACGCCCCTGGTCGCGAGCGACGAGCGCAGCATGTAGAGGAAGACGAGCGGCGGGTTGGGGACGGCGACGCTCCCGATTAATCCCTTGTCCGTGAGGTCGAGTCCGAGGGGGACGCTCCCGCTGACTTCGATGATATTCGTCCCGAGCGGGCGGTGGACGGTGATGTTGCGCCTGGTCCCGCGCGGGCTGGTGGTCGCGCGGTTGACGATCTGTATGGCGGGCGTGACGGGGCCTGTCTCCACGACGGCCTGCGAACCCACGTCGCGGCCGGGGCGGACGAAGAGGTCGAGCGCGTTGTCGTTGACGGTGAGCGCGGACACCTCCGCGCCGAAGTACCACTGAAGGTCGTCCCACTCCCAGCCGTAGCCGAGCCGGCTGCCCGTGAAATAACTCTCGTCGCCGACGATGTTGCCCTCGACGCGCTTGACGCCCGTCGAGGCGATGCGCGCCGCGAAATCGTCAATCGCCTTGTAGTAGTCGCCGTTGTTAAAGCTCGCCGCGAACGACGGGTCGCCGCGCCCGTAGATGACGAGGTCGCCGCGAATTGTGCCAGAGGCGTCCGGCATGGACGGCGCGTAGACCGAGGTCTTGAAGCGGTAATCGGGGCCGAGCCGGTCGAGCGCGGCGGCCACCGTATAAATCTTCATGTTCGAGGCGGGGTGCAAGAGTTTCTCGCCGTTCTCCTCGAAGAGCGTGCGCCCGGTGTCGAGCGAGACCACCTTGACGGCCATCTGCGACGGCGCGAGGTCCGGGTTGTTGAGCAAAGACTCGATGCGCGCGCGCAACTCCTCGACGGTCTTCGGCGCGTTCGTCCGCGCGGCGGTCGTGGCCGTGCCTGGCCCAAAACCCTCGCCCGGACCTGTGGCCCGCGACGGTGTGGGCGTCGGGCGCGGCGTAGGCGTCTGCGTGGGCTGCGGCTGCGACTCGCCGACCCTGCGCTCGCGCCGCGTCGTCGCAGGCCGCGGCACTTCCTGCGCCAGCGCGCCGCAGACGAGCGTGAAAAGCAGCAGGAGGGCGATGAAAGGGGAAGTCCGGTTCTTCTTAATCGTCATGTCAACACGCACGAATCTTTGGTCGCGGGGAGAGGAACAGAGTAAAGCTCAAGCGAGCCCGAAGTCAAAAACCGTCCTCCCGGCTTTGGACTAGGAGAGCATTCCAAAGCCTAAACTCAACCCTTTGCGCCTTTGGATTTTCTTTTGTTGCGCCTTTGCGTGAAGCTTTGTTTCTCGCAAAGGCGCAAAGACAAGACGTAAGGCGCAAAGAGTTGAATTAATCAGTTGCTTGAGTTTTAGAACGGCATCTAAATCTAAACCGCGCGCGCGTACCAGTCCCAGACCAGTTCGGTCCAGGTCTTGTAGCCCTGTGCGGTCGGGTGCTTGCCGTCGGGGGCGCGTGGCACGACGAGGGAGTTCGAGTTGTAGAAGTGGCCGGGCTGGAAATTCTCTTCGATGACGCGCACCAATCCCCTGTCGGGCTTCCAGCTTGGCGGGCCGATCCAGAAGGCCGGGCGCGCCCCAATCTCTTCGACCATACGCCTGACGAGCGGCGCGCGCACCTCCGGGTTCGCCATGAAAATCTCGTTCGAGCCGAGCGCGACGAAGACTACGTCCGGGCGGTAGAGCGCCAGCTTCTCGCGCAGCTTCCCGGAGCCCTGCCAGAAGACTATGGTCGAGCTGCGCTCCTGCCCGTTGATGAAGCGGCCGCCCACGGCCTCGACCTTCTTTTGCAGCCACGGGCCGACGCCTTCGGCCATCGAATCGCCGACGAGCAGCACCGTCTTGTTCCGTAAAGAGAGCGGGAAAGCGCCCTCGCCTTCGGCCCAGACCGTGAACTCTATCTCGCCGCCCGCATTCATACGCGCGCGGCCGCTGACGATTGGGCCTTGCGCGCTCACCACCTCAAGCGTGCCGCCGTTGAAAGCAAACTCCCACGGCAGCGACTTGTCCGGCGCTTTCGTCTTCACGTCAACGTCCGCGCAGTCGTTGTCAAAGCTCAGACTGAAACGCAGCGCGCGGTCAGCGCCGAGACTCAGGCCGACGCCCTGCGGCGCGCAACGCGACGCGAGCGCGTTGATGCGCGGCAGCGGCCCGACCGGCAAAGCCTTGACTACCTCGACGGTCGCCTCCGCTTCGCGCCCCTCCCAGGCTGTTTTCAAAGTCACACGTCCGGGCTTCAGCGCCGTGAAGGTTCCGTCCTCGCCGACCGCGGCCGTCTGCTCGTCCGACACGCTCCACTTGACGGCCGCGAGCGGCGCGCGCAGAAAGTCGCGTATCGAAGCCGCGTGCGCCGAGTCAATGTCGTCTTGCTCGCGATACTCTTCATAGGCCACGAGGCGCGATTTCTGGCCCACGGCGATGTGCGTCAGGCTGCGCGCGATCCCGATTCTCAGAACATCCTTCGCGGGTTTTCTATTACACGCCGGAAGCAGCGCGAGCGCGACGAGGGCGAGGGCGCACGAAAGTACTAAGTGGGGGCGAGACTTCATCAACAAAACCTCTTAAAGATTATTTTGGAGCCCTCGGGCGGCTCAGGTTTCCCGCTGGATTGAGTTGACTACCTCTTCGGCGCTCGCCGTCGCGGTGCCGACTTTGCCGACGACACAGCCTGCGGCGTGGTTCGCGAGGATGGCGGCTTCGACCATTGACGCGCGCGCAGCGAGCGCGGCGGCGAGCGTGGCAATGACTGTGTCGCCCGCGCCCGTCACGTCGTAAACCTCGCGCGCGACCGTCTCGACGTAGACGGGCTCGTGGTAACTCTCCAGGAGCATCATGCCGCGCTCGCCGCGAGTAATCAAGACGGAATCGCAGTCGAGCCGCGCGCGAAGCAGGTGCGCGGCGCGCTTCAACCCCTCGTCCGTGTGGTCATCCGTGTTCGTCAGCCGCAGCGCTTCGTGGTGGTTCGGCGTGACGAGTGTGGCCGGGCGGTAGGCGTCGAAGTTGCGAATCTTCGGGTCAACGAGCACGGGGATGCCGCGCCCGTAAGCCAGCCGCAAGACTTCCGCGAGGACGCGCGGCGTGACCGCTCCCTTATCATAATCGGAAACGACGAAAGCGTCAGCTTCTGAAATTAAATGGCCCAGAACTTCTACGAGCTTCGCCTCGACCGCTTCGTCAACGTGCGTGCGCCGCTCGCGGTCCGCGCGCACGACCAATTGGCTGTGCGCGATGATGCGCGTCTTGACCGTGGTCGGACGATTCTCGTCAATGACCAGCGTGTCGTCTGCCGCCCCCGCCTCTTTCAACTCCGCGCGGAGCCTCTCGCCCGCGCGGTCGTTCCCGACGACGCCGACCACGCTCGTGCGCGCGCCCAAAGCCATCAGGTTCGCCAGCACGTTGGCCGCGCCGCCCAGGTGCACGGACTCGCGGCGTATGTCCACTACCGGCACGGGCGCTTCCGGGCTGATGCGCGTCACGTCGCCCCACACGAACTCGTCCAGCATCACGTCGCCGTAAACGACCACGTTACGCTCGCTCGCGCCGCGCAGGATTTCGTCCGCGCGCTGTTGAGTCAGTTGGAGCATCGTTCTTTAGCCCCGTCAGGGGCGACTGACAATAGCCCAGCACTTCAGTGCTGGGAAAATGGCGTGGGATTTGAGCCAGTCCCGTAGGGACGGCTGAATGTTTCAATCGTCCCTACGGGACTCGGGCCAATTTTCATGCTCGGTTCCCAGCACTGAAGTGCTGGGCTATTCTCAACTGTCCCTGCGGGACAAAAACTTGTGCCTCGATTATTGATTGCTTTCTACCATGACGCTCTGAATTGCTGCTACGACCCGTTCTACGGAGACGCGGCGGATGCACTCGGGCGCGTCGAACTCTGCGCAGGTGTAGCCGGGGCAGGGCTGGCAGGGTAGCTCTTCGCGTACAACCAACGCGGGCGCGACGGCCCAGGGCCGCCAGTGCGCGACGTTGGACGAGCCGAAGATGACGACCGAGGGCACGCGCACGGCCGCGGCGATGTGCGCGACGCCGCTGTCGTTGCCGACGAAGAGGCGCGAGCGCGCGGCGAGCGCGGTGACTTCGGGGAGCGACAAATCTGTGAAAGCGACGATACGTGCGGACGAATTCTCCATCAGCTCCGAGCTGACCTGGCGCTCGTTCGGCGCGACGATGGCGATGACGCTGAAGCCGCGCGCCGCGAGGTCTTCGGCGACGCGCGCGAAATTCGCGGCCGCCCAACGCTTCGTCTCGAAGGCGGCGGCAGGGTGCATGAGGGCGAGCGGTTTTGCTTCGTCCACCTGCGCCGCGCGAAGTCTCTCGGCGACGCCCGCCGCGGCCTCTGCCGTGACGGCCAGGCGCGTCGGCGGCCTGTCGCTCACGGGCACTCCGGTCCAGCCCAGGAGCGCCAACTGCTGCTCCGCCGAGTGCGTCTTCTCTCTCCCCCACAACTCCGACGAGGGCGGCGCGGCGTGGTTGTAAAGGCGGCTGTACTGGTAGCTCGCGTACCCTACGCGGTGACGCGCTCCCGTCGCCCTCGTCAGAAGCGTCGCGGTCGTCCCGCCGTGAAGGTTGTAGGCGACGTCGTAGCGCGTGCCACGCAACCGGCGGGCGGCGCGCGCGCGGCTACTGTTGCTGCCGCGCTCGACCGTGATGACGTTGTCCACCGCATCGAAGCCTTCGAGCACGGGCGCGACCCAGCTTTCGAGGAGCACATCTATTTGCGCTTGAGGGAGGAACCTACGCAGGGCGTCGAGCGAGGCGGTCGCGAGCACCGTGTCGCCGATAGAGCGCAGCCGCACGACGAGCACGCGGCGCACCTCCCGCCAGTCCCAGCGCGCGGGCGCAAGCGGGCGCGGCGCGTTCTCATCCCGCAGAGGTGTGCTTGCCAGGGCGCGCACGTCCGGCTCATGCTTTTCCAGCAGACTCTTCATCCTCAGTGGTCGCTTCGTCAATCAGCATCACCGGAATGTCGTCGCGCACGGGGTAGACGCGCTTGCACTCGCGGCACTTCAACCCGCTGCCGTCCGCCTTCAGCTCCACCTCCGCCTTGCACGCAGGACACGCCAGTATCTCCAACAACTCTTGACTGATCGCCATACTTTCAAACCTCTTCAATCTACCGCCGCTTCACACAAAAGGAAGCAAGATTAACATAGAGCACGTGATAAGTGATGAGTGATAAGTGATAAGAAAAAGAAAGCAGGTCTTTACTTATCACTTATCACTCATCACTTATCACGGAATTAGTAAGACCTTGCCGGTGGTCTTTCTGCCTTCGAGTTGGCGATGGGCTTCGGCGGCTTCGGCGAGGGGGAAGGTCTTCTCGATTCTCAGCTTCAGTTCGCCCGTGCTGACCCAGGACAGCACCTCGCCCGCGCGCCAGAGCAATTCGTCGCGCGCGGCCGTGTAGTGTGCGAGGCTGGGCCGCGTCAGGTAGAGCGAGCCTTTCTGTGCCAGAAGCGCTGCGTCGAAAGGCGGGACGGGGCCGCTCGATTGGCCGAAGAGCGCCAGCAGGCCGCGCGGCGCGAGCGAGCCGAGACTCTTCATGAAAGTAGTCTTGCCCACCGAATCGTAGACGACCTCCACGCCACGGCCTTCGGTCAAACGCCTGACCTCTTCCTCGAAGTCCTGTTCGGTGTAAAGGATGACCTCGTCGGCCCCTGCGTCGCGCGCGAGCGCAGCCTTCTCTTCGGTCGAAACTGTGCCAAAGACGCGCGCGCCCACGCGCTTCGCCAACTGTATGAGCAGCAGCCCGACGCCGCCTGCCGCCGCGTGTACGAGCGCCGTGTCGCCGGGCTTGAGTTTGTAAGTTGAGGTGACAAGGTAGTGCGCCGTCATGCCCTGCAACATCGCCGCGGCCGCAGCCCGCGCGTCAATCCCGTCGGGCAGCTTGACCAGCCGCGCGGCGTTGACGACCGCGTATTCCGCATAAGCTCCGGGGGCCATCGCGTAAGCCACGCGGTCGCCCTCGCGGAGTTCGCTCACGTCTGCGCCGACCGAGACGATTGTGCCGGCCGCCTCCGAGCCGGGGGTGAACGGGAGCTTCATGGGGTAGAGGCCCGTCCGGTGATAAACGTCTATGAAGTTGACGCCTGCGGCCTCTATCCTGACCAGCGCCTCGTTGGCCTTCGGCGTAGGCTTGTCCACTTCCCGAAGAACGAGCACGTCAGGCCCGCCGTGGCTTTCGACAACGATTGCTTTCATCAAATCACCTCTATCATGTTGCCTGATCTTTCGGTCTTACTCATCACTTATCACTCATCACTTATCACCGCTTTTCTACCGTCATCATCATTCCGTGTTTCGGGCGCAGTGTGATAACGGGCTTTGTCTCGACCGGGTGATTGGGGACGAGGCGCATGCGCCAGCGGCGCGCGAGCGAGGCGATGAGCAGGATGCCCTCCATCCACGCGAAGCCCTCGCCGATGCAGCGGCGCGGGCCGCCGCCGAAAGGGAAGTAAGCGAACTGGGGCCGCGCCTCGCGCGCCTCGGGCGTCCAGCGCTCGGGGTCGAAGCGGCTTGGGTCCGGGAAGAAACGCTCGTCGCGCTGCGTCACGTACGGGCTCAAGAGCACGAGCGCCTTCGGCGGAATCGTGTAGCCCGCGACTTCGTAGTCTTGAAGCGCGAGGCGGCCGATGGCCCATGCAGGGGGATAGAGTCGCATGGATTCAGCCAGCACCATCTCCGTGTAGCGCAGTCGGGGAACGTCCTCGACCGTCGGCTCGCGGCCCGCGAGCACCGAGTCGAGTTCTTCGTGCAGTCTCGCCGCAACGTCCGCGTGTTCGGACAAGAGATACCACGTCCACGTCAAGGCGTTAGCCGTCGTCTCGTGCCCGGCCAGGAAGATGGTCATCACTTCGTCGCGCACTTGCAGGTCAGTCATCTGCCCGCCGTCGCCCTCTTCGTCGCGCGCGCTCAAGAGCATGGAGAGCAAATCGCCGCGATCCTCGTCGCTTCGCCTACGCTCTTCGATGATGCGGTAGATGGTCGCGTCCAGTCGCCTCTTCGCCCTCTGGAAACGGCGAGCCTGCGGGAGCGGGAGCTTTTCCAGCAGCTCCGAGAAGGGCAGCAGGAGGAAGTTGAAAAGCTCCATGACGGAGGTTAGCGCCGCGCCGATTTCGTCCGCCTCGGATTCAACGTCGGCGTCAAAAAGTGTTCTGCCGACGATGGCGAGCGTCAGGCGCATCATCTCGTGCGAGATGTCCAGTTGTTCATTATCATTCCAGCGCGAGGAGGCGCGCGCGGCGTAGTCTGTCATGACCGAGGCGTAAGCGTTGACGCGCGCGCGGTGAAAAGCGGGCTGGGCCAGGCGGCGCTGGCGGCGGTGAAATTCGTTCTCGCTGGTCAGGAGCCCTTCGCCCAGGAGGCGCTTGGCGCGTTGGAGCGCGCGCCCCTTCATGAAGCTCTGGTGGTGCGTGACGAGCACGTCCTTGACGTGGTCCGGGTGTGCCAGAAAGAAAACTTCCTGCGGGCCGAAGCGCAAGTAGACTACGTCGCCGTGCTCGGCCGCCGCGCTCTGCAAGTAGCCCAGAGAGTCGCGGCGGAAGGCCCTGAAGTTGCCGCCGAGCAACTTGCCTTTCGGGCCTGGGGGACGGTTAATTGTCGCCAACTCTCGCTCCTCCTTGCGGCAAACAGGCTCGCCGTCATTGTTCCATCGCCCGGCCAAGACGGTCAAATAAGATTGCTGAAGACAGGCTCAACCCTTTGCGCCTTTGGTTTTTCCTTGGCGCCTCCAGCGTGAGACGTTGGTGTTTCTCGCAAAGGCGCAAAGGGAAGACGTAAGGCGCAAAGGGTTGAGTCAGTCAGTGCTGAGTCTTTCTGTGAATCTGTTGTCGAGAGCGTGCCCCGCTTGCTCTCGGCAGGCGCGTGTGATAGTGATTGAAGCCGGAAATTTTCGTGGTTCCCGGAAGCAAAGGGTTTTAAGAGTTTGTCTTTAGAATTCGCAGTCCAGTATCCGTGCACTCTGCGCGCGCGCTACTCCGAAGAGCACTTACGCGCGTGGGGTCGCCTCAGCAACATACACACGCGCGTGACGACGGGCGAGGAGGCCGCGCCCTCGGAGGACAAGGTGCGTTTTGTCGAGAACGCGCGCGACGAGCTTGAGCGGACCCAGGCCGAGACGATTGTCTGCGCGGCGTGCCCGGCCTGTTTGCCGCACGACACGGCGGGCGAGGGCGAGCTGGTCGGCTGTTTGGGGCGCGTCACCTACCCGGTCGAGGCGCAGTTCGAAAAGTTCCTGGCCGACCGCGTGCAACTGGCCCTCGACACGCTCGACAAGGAAGACCAGCCGCGCCTCCTGCGCATCCTCGTGGACAACGAGTCGCCCTTCGACGGCGAGGGGACGAAGGAGTTGCGGCGCGTGACGACGGCGCAGGGGTTGCGCTTCTTCGAGCTGCGGCTGCCGATAAAGCTGACGCGCGAGGCCGAGCACCTGACGACCGACAACATCTTCGATCTGCTCGCGGGCTTCCGCTCGGAAGATTCCGGGAACACGACCTACACGCGCGAGCTGCCGCACGCGGCCACGCCCGATTACTACGACTTCCTGGACTACGTCCTGCGCAACGATCTCTCAGAAAGTGAGCGCTCGCGCCTGCACGGGCGCAGCCGCAACTACGCGCAATTCCTCAGACTGCTCGCCGCCCTCGAACGCGCCGAAGCCCTCAGCGCACGAGTGCTGATTGATTAACGTGCGTTGCGCTTACTTAAGAGCCTGCCAGGTTCTTATCACGACGAGATCATCATAGCTGGCCGCGCGTTTACCGTTGCGGGAAAAACGCAAAGCGCCGATCAGCGGGAAACGCGATATTACGCTCCCTGCACTAACGTCAATTACTGAATAGTCTTTATCCTCATTTCCGCTCGCTATCAATTTCCCGTCAGGTGAGAACGTGGCGTAGGTGTAGCCCGGCAAGGTCTTAACCTTCTCGCCCGTGAGAGCGTTCCAGATGACTAACTCACCGACAGGCTCTTTGTCTGCCGAAGGCTGTTGTTCGCCCGTGCTGACCAGAAAACGACCGTCCGGCGAAAACCAAACCCCGGTTACGTCCTTCTGATCGACCTTGCAGCGTCTGCGCTAACTCTCCGGTCTTCAAGTCCCAGACCTCGATTGTCTGTTTCGTGATCGTCGCCAGTCTGCTTCCGTCCGGTGAGAAAGCGACCTGGCTCATGATGAAGAGCGCGCTGCCGTCAATTGATCTCCCCTTCGCGGGTTGAGCTGCCGCAAGTTTCTTTGATTGAACGTCCCACAGCTCGACGATGGTTTTATCATTGTCCGAGCCCGTGTCCATGTAGCTCACGACGGCCAGGCTCTTCCCATCCGGCGAAAAAGTTATCCGCTGCGCGATTCCGGCGCTGACAATTTTACCTGTCGCCTTGTATGTTCTAGCGTCCCAGAATGTGATCGTGCGAGCGGCCGTCTCCGCGGCCAAGTTTCCGGGGCCGGTCACAAACATCGTCCCGTCAGGAGAAAAAGCTACGTCGCCGAACCCGGACTCCGAGGGCTCTATGACTCTCTTTCTTCTGCCGGTTTGTGCGTCCCAAACTATCAACGTGGCGGGAAAGTACGCGCACACCAGAGTGCTCCCGTCCGGCGAGAGGTCGAAGTTCTGTATGACGTCGTCGGGCACTGCGATTCCGTTCGGGTCGGACACGTCACCGTAGAGCGTCGTCAGCAGCCTCATGTTCAGAGCCTTGATTGTCGTAGGCCCCTTCAAGGGAATTCTTTTAGCCGGATAGCGCCCTGTCTGTGTCACATTTCGGCCACGGCGCTTCGACTGTGCCAGTCCCGTGACAGCCAGCAAGCAGACGACGACGACTGCTACAAGAATCTGTAGCTTTCTCATAATTACCTTCCTTCCGTTTTATCAATGTCGAGGAGACTTAATCGCCGTCAATCAGATAAATCGCCTTGACGTATGGACGCCCACGCCTCATGCCGTAGGTGATTCTTTGCAGGTAGAGATTGTTGTGCAGCATGCCTTCCTGTTCAAAGGTGCAGACGCCTCTGCGGCATCGCCGGAGCGTCCCGCTATTCCTCGCCGGACCATTATCCCTCTCGCGGCCCGTGAGCCACCGCCCGGCGGCCGCGAACGTCTTGAAACTCCTGCTCTCGACATCACCCGTAATCGAGTGCTCGACGCGGATTCTCACCGACCCCATGTAAGGGCGACCTGCGTCAAGACTGTCCAATGTATTCGCGGCGAAGGCGTCGGCGATTGTTTTGGCGAGTTCTTCAACGGGCTGTGTTTGCGATGACGCGTGAGCGCGCAACGGCTCGACGCCTCTCGCCCCCGACGTTGTTTTTGATTGAGCGAACCCAGGCAGACTGAATGTCAAAATTAGTGCCGTGAGCAGAGCAAGTTTCTTTCCCATTGTTCTCCTGTCTCTTTCTTCGTTTTGTGATTTGAGCAATATAAGACTCTTCGGATGATTCGCGCCTACGCCTTCTCTTCGTCCAGTTGCCGCAGGCTGTCCAGGATGAGGTTGGTGTTGCTGAGGGCGTTGATGGTGACGGGGAATTCCGCGGCCGCTTTTTCAAAGTCGAAGGTGCCGGTGACCAGCTCGACTATCTTGCGGAAGGCTTCTTCGCCCGTCGTCTCGCCGGACTCCGCACCGACGATGCGGCCTTCGTTGAAGAGGACGCGGCCCTGGCGCGTGTCGCCCGCGATGGCGAGAGCGCCCGTCAGGCGCGAGTTCTCGATGACCTGCACGGCGTCGAAGATGCTGACGGAAGAGAGGTCGCCCGCGAGCGTCACACGAGACTTCCTTTTTACGATGCGGCTCGCCGGCACGGCCACCTCGCCCGGCCGCAGAGTGGCGACGGGGCGGCGAGCGCGCCTGATAGCTTCGAGGCCGGGGGCAATCGAGATGCGCGGGTCGAGGTTCTTGGCTTCGAGCAGGCGGTCGTGGGCCGTCTGCAACTCCTCGCGCTCTATGTAGAGGCTGGCGAGCGCCAGGCATTGGCGGGCGGCCTCTTCCGGGTGCTTGGACTGCGTGACCTCGCGCAGGCGCTCGCGCAAAGGAATCGAGCGCGGGTTGCTCTCAAGCGCGATCCGCAGACGGCGCAAGGCACGCTCCGGCGCGTGGTACTTCAGGAAAAGCTCTGCGTCGAGCAGCGCCGTTTCAACGTCCCCCTCATCCTTGTCCTTGCCTGTCAGCGCGTCGTTCATCTGTCTCTTCCGGGCGATTTGAAGACTCGCGGGCGCGGCCTGCCCGCTCACGTTCAGGCCAGTTTAGCACAAACGAATGGCCGCCCTTCGCTCTGCGTCATTCGGCGCTACCCCCAACACCATATCGTATGAGTGATGTCGCAACGCGCGGGCGCTCTGTTTCTCACGTGCGACAGTCGAAAGCGCGCCGACGGCCACGGCTTCACGCAAACTCTCAACTCGTCGGGCGCAAGATGAATTTTAATTGTCCTTATCCAACTGAGCGAAAAATCCGCATCAGTGCTCGATTTGTTCGTTACCGTACAAGGTTTCCAGGCTGTCTTGCGGGTGAAACATGGCACGCCGCATGCAAATGGGACGGGCGAGAGATCACGAAGGTTTGGTTTAACTCGCAAGGCGTGAGCTTCTCTGTCAGGTCAGCAATTCGCATCCCCCTTTCTTAAAGTTTTGTCCGACCGTGCGGGAGGAGTCTTTAACGGATGTATGATGAAATGACATTGGAAGCCGCCAACGCCGCGACCATCAGGCTCGTCAACACGAGCTGGGCGAACTACCTGACGCGCTTTCTACAGCGCCTCAAGGCCATCGGCCGTTTTCACAGGGCGGACGGGACAGAGGCACTGATGAAACGCTTCAAGCGCTCGCGCCCTGACACATACTTCCACAGCGTCCGCGTCTCCCGTTTCTCGCGCGCCATCGGTCGCGGCTACGGCTTCGACGACGCGCGGCTCAAGCAACTTTGCCACACGGCCGTGCTGCACGACGTGGGCAAAATCCTGGTCCCAGAGGCGGTGCTGAACCGCCCGCGCAAGCCGACGCGGACGGAGTTTTTCATTCTCCACCAGCACCCCAGTTTCGGCGCGCTCCTGGCCTCGTACTTCAATTTACCGGCGGAGCTGCGCGTCCGCACGCAGCACCACCACGAGCGTTGGGACGGGCGCGGTTACCCACACAAACTCGGCGGCGAAGACATCCCTTTGATGGCTCGCATCGTCCAAGTAGCGGACACTTACGACGCGATGGTCTCGGACAGGCCCTACCGCAAGGCGCTCAGTCACGAGGAAGCGGCCCGCGAGCTTCGCCGTTGTGAAGGCAAGCAATTCGACCCGCGCGTCATAGAGGCGTTTTTAGACACATACCCGACGAAGGAGTTAGAAGTGTAGTCATGAACACGTGGATGAAGCGGCGCATTGACCGTTCCCGCGCACGCTGCCAGCAGAAGGCGGCGGCGGAAAATAAAGAGACAATGCGACGCGAGAAAAAGGAGACTGGACGGAACAAGCAGAAAGCGACAACTCCCCGCGAACTTTCTCACACCTCCAGCGACAAGTAAAAACACGAAAGCCGCCCTCGATTCGGGGGCGGCTTTCTGCCTGTCAGGCACGACGGCCTCCACAGCGAAAGGGCGCTAGAAAGATAGACGCCCGCTGAACTGAATCTCGCGACTCGGCGTGGACGCTTCGGTGATGGTGCCGAACTGCGGCGTGTTGACGAAGCGGTTGGGCGTGCCCAGATTCGTGCGATTGAGCGCGTTGAAGACCTCCGCGCGGAACTGGAATTTTACGTCTTCCGTGAGGGCGAACTCACGGTGCAGGGCCAGGTCGAGCGTCTGCATTCCGGGGCCGTAAAGAGTGTTTCGCCCCACGTTCCCGAATGTAAAGGCGGGCGGCGCGGCGAAAGCTGCCGGGTTGAACCAGCGGTCGGCGGTGTGGCTGCCCTCATCGAAGACAGGCTGGCCCGTGTAGTTCGCGCGGATGGGATTCTCACCGAGCAAAGTTCCCGCGTTGGCCGTATCGCCGAAAACAGAGATGGTGAACGGGAACCCTGTCTGCGCCTGGAAAATCGCCGAGAGGTGCCAGCCTTCGGTCGCCACGCGCAACGCGCGTGAAAAGTTCAACGTCGGAAGATCATAGACGGCACTGAGCGCGAAGCGGTGGCGTATATCGCAGGCGGGGCCTTTCTCCGCGGCCAGATTATTGTTGTCCTGCGGGATCGCGGACTCGAACATCGGAGAGCGGAAGTCTGGCGCGTCGCTGAGACTCTTGGCCCAGGTGTAGTTGGCGAGCAGCGTAAACCCGCGCGAATAACGCCGACGAATGTTGGCGTAGCCCGCGTTGTACCAGCTTTGCGCAGAATTCTCCAACAGGTTAATGCCGCTGACTGGGAAGGTGGTGCTCGCGACGTTGATGTTGTCCGGCAATTCTGTGCCAGGCAGGAAAGACAGGACTCTGTAGGGGCGGCGCGGGCCGATGGCCCCCGGACCCGGCCGCGCGTTATTAATCAGGTGCGAGCGTTGGAGGTGTACTCCGTGCGAGCCCAGATAGCCAACTTCCAAAGTGGTCTCGCGGCCCAGGCTCTTCTCGACGGAGAAACTCCACTGTTGTATGTACTGCGACGGCGCGTTCGGGTCGAAGGCCGCGAAGCTGACGGTGGTCTGTCCGAGCACAGGCGTCCCGAAGTTGAACTGTGAAGCGATCAGCGAGGCGGGCGGTGTGAAATTATCGGCTTGCTGCGTTTCCGGGAAAACGTAGGGCACGTTGTGACGCTGGTTGCACCAGGTGTTCATGTCCACGGGCGTGAAGAAGATGCCGAAAGCCGCATGCACGACCGTTCCCCAGCTCGGAATGTTGTGAGAGATGCCGAACCGGGGCGCGAAGTTGAGCTTATTCGAGTACATCAAGCCTTTGGGGAACCCCTGCTGCCCGCCCACAAACACAAAAGGTCTGCCGTCCTGAAAGATCAGGTTGGTGTTGGCGAAGCGTATGTCAACGAGCGGGCTCATGTATTCATAGCGGAGCCCTATCTCGATGGTCGTGTTGCGCGTGAGTTGGAAGCTGTCTTGAATAAAGGCGTCCGCGTACCACTGTCGCAATTGCATCTGCGGGATGCCGGCCTGGCGCTGTTTGACTGCGGGCAGGCCCAGCAGAAAGCTGGCGAGGGCCGAGCCCGTGCCGTCGTTCGTCGCCGTCTGGGTGGTGAACCCGTTGGTGAACTGGTAATAGCCGCGGTTCTGGAAGAAGCCCCACATGGGCCAGATGTAATGACGGTAGCTGCCGCCGAGCTTGAGACTGTGGCGGCCGACCTGCCAGTTGAACAAATCACGGACTTCGAGAATCGTGTCCCAGGCGTGCATCGGCGTGGCGGCGAAACTGTCGCCCATGCCGGAGTAACCCTGCACGTTGAACCACGGTGCTCCGAATGCTCCCTGGCCTCCGAAGCCGACGCCCTGAATCCCAAGCTCGGAGACGATGTCGTTACTCTCGCTGTTTTCCGAGGTGCGGTGCATCGCGAGTCTTGAGAAAGTGATGGACGCGATGTTCACCATGCGGGGACTGATGATGTGGTTCCAGGCGATGCTGCCGTGCTGTGAAAAATTGTCGTGAAGCGCGCCGAACCCCGGCAGGTTCTGTGGCATGAAGCCGTTTTCGCCGCTGAACGAGTAGCGCGCCGCAATGCTGTCGCCGCGCTTGAAAACCTGATCGATGCGAATCGTGGCCTGGTCCGTCACGTGGCGCTCGTTGCGCACATCCAGATAGTTGTTGCAGTCCATCCCTGCGCCGACGACGGTCGGCGCGCCCATCATCGTCATCCCGCAGCCGTTCATTCCCATCTCCATGTTAGGACGGGGCACGTACTTTTGCAGAAACAGTCTTGCCGCCGGGTTGATTAAATTCGCCGGGATGACATTGCCGGGGAAGGGGTCGCGTATGATCTGCGGGTTGCTCGGACTGACGGGCCTGCTCGGGTCGAAGTTCGGGTTCGGGCGAGCACTGTACGGGTTGTAGATGTCCGCACCGCTCATACTGAAGTCGCCCTCCACCTCCTCCGCCGTGGGAACGGTGGCGATCATCGTGTCAGCTTTCGTGCGCCGCAGGCCCTCGTAGTTGAAGAAGAAGAAAGTCTTGTTGCGGACGATGGGGCCGCCGAGCGAGCCGCCGAAATTGTTTTGGACGAAGTGATTGGACGAGCCCATCTCGTTGAAGGCGCGGGCGTCGAGCGCGCTGTTGCGCAGGAATTCGTAGACGGTTCCGTGGAATTGGTTGCTGCCCGTCCGCGTCACTATGTTGACCTGCCCGCCACCGGCCCCGCCCATCTCGGCGGAATAGCTCCCGGTCTGAACCTTGAATTCCTGCACGGCGTCGGGCGATGGGCTCAAGTTGAGCGTATTGAATGTGGGGTCCGTGTTGGTGGCACCGTCGAGGAGAAAATAGTTCGCGTTGGGACGGTTCCCGCCG
This sequence comes from uncultured Acidobacteriota bacterium, assembly GCA_963711585.1. Taxonomy (GTDB): domain Bacteria; phylum Acidobacteriota; class Blastocatellia; order Pyrinomonadales; family Pyrinomonadaceae; genus QHXM01. The sequence goes on from CAVQEU010000012.1 coordinate 124,622, forward strand.
ATGCTGACGGCCGAGCGTTGCCCCGGACGCCAGTACAACGGATTCATGTCGCCCGTCTGAGCGCCATGACTGACGTGCGCGCCCGGCACGGTGAGCACCAGATCAATCAGCATTCGGCCGTTGAGCGGCAGATTGCGAATCGAGGCCGACTCGATGACTTCTCCCACGTCGGCCTTTGTCGTGCGCAAGACCTCGATTGCCTCGACCTTGACCTCTGCATTTTTGACATCGGCTAGCTGTAGGCTCACGTCGAGGGTCAGTTGTTGTCCGACCTCCAGGCGCAGGGTCTGTGTGAAAGGCGCGAACCCCGAAGCCTGTACGTTGAGATCGTAGTCGCCGGGCAGCAGGCCGGAGATTTGGAACGTGCCCTGCTCGTCGCTGCTGACGTGACGCGCGGAGTGCGTGCTCGCCGACACCAATTCGACGGACGCGCCTGGAATGGCACGCTGCTGTGGGTCGAAAACAGTGCCGCTCAAACCTGCGTAATTGCTCTGGCCGAAAGCCGTCATCGAAGTTAACAGGAGAAAAGAGAAGAGAAACAGCGGAGTCAATTTGCGCATAGCTTCACCTCCGTACAAAAGTAAAGGGAGAGAGATGCCCCTCGTCTTTTGAAATCATTGCCGACTGGCTTCCTGCTATTTGAAACTGTGGCCCGGCTACAGTCCCGTCTTCACCAGCACTCACATGATTGCGGCGGCCGCTCGAAACCAACTTCTATTGTCAGCTTTACAGTATGAACGCACGCAACACGGAATAGGATTAAGGAGTTGGTGCCGACGAAAGCTAACACGGCACATCCCCCTTGTCATGCGACTGAGGTTAGGGATCGCTGTCAAACTTTAGTTGGAGACGGCTTCAACTTCATGAGAATCGCCCGTCCTTTTTCCCTACTCACCTGTTAGCTGCGCCCGCTTAGAAGTCGAAACGAATCCCGACCCGAATCTGTCGCTGCCGGAGTGTGCGCGTCGGGACGAGGAAGGAGTCTATGAACGCCTGGCGCTGTGCGGGCGTGGCGGTCGGGCTGAGGCCGTTGAAGTTGATGAACTCCGTGCCGAAGCTGAAGACGGTCTTGTTGAGCAGGTTGTCAATTTCGAGCGAGCCACGGATGCGCAGGCGCTCGGTCGGCTTGAACTCGCGCGTGACGTTGAGGTCGAGTAGGAAAAGACCCGGCCCGCTCCCGGCGTTGCGCGGCAAATTCCCGACCTCGCCGATGGTCGGCAGCCGGAAGGCCGTGAGCAGCCGCGAGTCGAGCGGCTCGCCCGGCTCGCGGAAGCGCAGGAGCGAGAGGTCGCCCGTGAAGATGGGACGGTCCGTGCCCACGTCGTCCAGGTTGCGGTCGTTGCCGCCGATGGAGATGTTGAAGGGCGCGCCCGACGCGACGCGGAAGATCGGCGAGAAACGCAAGCGCCCGAGCCAGCGCGGCGTGTCGAACGTCCCCGAGAAGACGAAGCGGTGACGGCGGTCCAAAAGGCTGCGCGCGCGCTCGGTGCGGAAGTCGCCCGGCGTGAGCGCGCTCGAAGTGTTGACGATGCCGTCGTCAATCAGGCGCGAGAGCGTGTAGGCCGCGCGCACCGAGTAGCCGAAGCCGCTCTTGCTCCGGCGGAAGCGGCGGCGCAACTCAAGCGTCAGCCCGTGGTAGAAGCTGTTGCCGATGGAGGCGAGTTGTTCGACCTGCGTGCGGCTGGGGTCCGGCCTGAGCAGGTTGAGCGTGCCGAGCGCAACGTCGAGCGTCGTCGTAGAGCTGATGCTGTTGAGATTGAAGACGGAGATGGGGACGCCAGACTCTATGATGCGGTCGATGGCGTTCGGGTTAGTGGGGTCTGACGGCGAGGTCGCGAAGCGGACCAATTCGCCTGCGGTCGACGCGTCGTAAATCGGGCGCGGGCATCCGGGGCATGGGCGGAAGTTGGGGAAGTCGCGCGAGAGCAGATAGGTCGAGATGCTGGTGAACCCCTCGGGCAGGCGCGGCGCGTTGGCGTTGAATTCCCGCCAGAGATGAATCCCGCGGTTGAAAGTGTAGTTGGCCTCGAAGACGAGCGAGCGTCCGACCTCGCGCTCGAAGCCGACGTTGGCCTGGTAGCTTTCGGGGATGCGCAGGTCCGGGTCCAGCCGGCGCGAGAAGTTCGTGTTGAGCGAGCCGAACTCTTCGACGAGCGGGTCGTCGGGCGTGAGCGCTACGGGGAAAGTCAGGTTGGCGGCGATGAAGGCGCGGCGCTCGGCTGCGGTCAGGGCCGTGCCGGTCAACGGGTCAACCAGGTCGTTCGTGTCGAAGATGAGTTGCTGGCGGCCGAGCGTAAAGTCGTCAATCGTTCTCAAGAGCGCGCGGTTGTAGAAGAGGCCCGCGCCCGCGCGAATGACGGTCTTGCCCGTCTTGAACGGGTCGTAGGCGAGCGCGAAGCGTGGGCCAAAATTGTTCGTGTCGCGCACTATCGTCTCGCGCTCGTATCTGAGCCCGTAGCTCATCGTCAGGTTCGCGCGCAGCCGCCACTCGTCCTGCACGAAGACGCCGAAGTAAGTGTTCCGCTGCTCAGATTCGGTCTGGAAGTTCTGCCGGAAGCGGCTCGGCTCGTTCGCTAGAAAATCTTCGACGCTCGAAAAGTTGAACGTGCCAGACACGTCCGAAAGGTCTATGAAAGTCGAGCGTATGTGCTGGAAGTCGCCGCCGAATTTCAGGGAGTGTGGGCCGACGACCACAGAGAGCGCGTCCTGCAACTGGAAGCGCGTCTCGCGGCGGTCGGTCGAGCCACATGTCGAAGAGCCCGCGATGAGCGTGCCGGAACGTGAGTCGAGGTCTTCGTCGGGCAGCGGGTCGTTCAAGGTAATCAGGACGACGGGGCGGCGGTCCGCGCTCTGCTGGACCTCGATGGCGGGCGTCAGGCGCGAGAACTGCGCGCGGATTTGGTTGACGACTTTCGGCGAGAAGACGTAGTTGTCCGAGTAGGAGATGGCGTCGGAGTTGCGGGTGCGTCCCTGCAAGGCTTCGGCGAGGCGGTTGCCGCCGCCAAACTGCCGCAGGTTATTCAGGCGGCCCATCTGGTAAAGCCAGGAGCCGTTGTGCATGTCGGAGAACTTGTGGTCTATGCGCGCCGTGAACGTGTGGCTGCGCGACGGCGTGCTGATGCCTTCGATGAAGGGCGAGATGCCGGCCGCGACGCGGCGCGGGTCTAGGAAAGTCGGCGCGGGCAGGGGGAAGAGCGGGTTCTGCTCGATGGGGACGAGCGTGTCTGTCGTCGCCGTGTCGAAGATGGTGTCGTATTCGTAGGCCGTGAAGAAGAATGTCCGCTTGCGGCCGTTGTAGAGCGGCAGCCGCACGGGGCCGCTCAGGGTGAAGCCTGGGTTGTGTTCCTCGAAGGGAAGGCGCGGCAGTCCCTGTGCCTGGTTGCGCGACGTGTTGGCGTTGAGAATGTCGTTCTTGTAGAAGTGGAAGATGCGCCCGCGGTAGCGGTTCGAGCCGCCGCGCGTGCGTATGTTGATGCGCCCGCCGCTTGCGCGCCCGTACTCCGCGGAAAACTGGTTCGTGATGATCTGCACCTCTTCGACGGCTTCGAGCGAGGGCTGGAAGCGTTCGCGCGCGGCGCGGTCGTCGTTGTTGTCGAGGCCGTCAATCGTGATGTTGTTGGAGTAGGCGGGGCCGCCCGAGAGCGAGAATGTGCCGGCTTCTTCGGGCGTCGAGTTCGGGTCCGTGCCTCGGTCCTGCGCGAGGTCGCGCGTCGAGAGCGGCTCTTCGGTGACGCCGCCTAAAGTGAAAATCAGATCGAGCGGCGAGCGCGTCAGGTTCGGCAGCGACTCGACCTCTTCGGTCGTGACCGTGCCGCCGACGACCGTGCGCGTAGTGTCCACGGCGGGCGCGTCCGCCTCGCTGACGACGACCTGCGTGGCCGTCACGTCCGCCGGCCGCATGGCGAAATCGAGTTGGACGTTCTGGCCCGCGATTGTCGTCAGGTTCGTCTTCTCCTCGGTCGCGAAGCCCTCGGAGGAAGCGCGCACGATGTACTCGCCCGGCTCCAATTCGATGATGCGGTAGCGCCCGTCGTCGTTCGTGACGACGCTGCGCTCGACGCCGGTTTTGACAAGGACGACGGTGACGGTCGCGCCGGGGATGAGCGCGCCGTCCTGGTCTGCGACGCGCCCCGCGATGGTCACGTCGTCGAGGTCCTGGGCGCGCGCCGCGGCCGGCACGAGCGCCAGCGCGGCGACCAGCGCCAGCAACACGGCCGAGAGACGTGCGCCCCTCACAGAAAGGCGCGAGGGCTGAGGATTCATAAAAAGTTTAACTCTGAACTTGAACGTCGAGCGGGAAACAGAGAAGCCGTCACAACCACTTCAAAACTGAAGTCTGAATCAGCGGCCATGACAAAAGACAGCGGGCGAACTTTAGCATCCCCCGTGGCGAGAGTACAAGCTTGGCAATAAGCGGTAGTGATTCAGTAGACAGGTTGTGTGGAGAGGCCGCTAGCGTCAAGCCGCTTCTTTCAAAAGCTAAGAGGGCGGCGCGAAAGTTTTGTCAGGCAAAAGTCTAGAAATGCGGCGTAGTATGCGCCTCGGGTCTTTAAGCTGGCACTCCCAAGCCCTGATGACTACCCACCCTGCCGCCCTTAGCGCCCTATTCACTCTTCTGTCGCGCCTTTTATTTCGCTCTATCTTCGCCTTCCAATAGTCCACGTTTTGCAAGTGCCTAAAGACTCGGCAATTGTGACCATGCCAGAAACAGCCGTCAACAAAGAGGGCGAGTTTGGCTTTCGGAAAGACGAAATCAGGGCGGCCAGTTACGGGCCAATGTCTGCGCCATCCAGTAACGCCGTGCTGGCGGAAAATATTAACAACCTTTAGCTCTGTACTCTTATTCCCCTTAGACCTGATTTTATCCATCCAAGAGTGTTTGGCCTTGTTAATGGTGGCGCTCATCAGAGTCCGAAAGTCTAAGCCCAATCGTATGCGTCATTGAAATATTGGTAACGCTCGCGGAACCTATCAGGGTTTGGCATGTCTATTTCTTGAAGGGGATCGGATAGAGTTTCGAACGTAGTCTCAACAAAGACTCGTGAGTGTTTGTTGGAGCGCGCGTGGCTAAGAATAGAGGGATGGATCTTAAGGCTCCGGCTGGTTGGCTCCACCCACAGCCGATGGCTGTCAAACGCCCTATGGTGATTCTCGCATAACGCAAGGCCGTTCGATATTTCATCAACCGAGCCCACGGCGCTCACTGGGAGAATATGCGCGCCAGAGACTAGGTCGAGATTTAAGCCGCACATCGCGCATTTACCGTCATATGCCGCGACGACTTTCTGCCCAAACTGCGCGTCGCGAACCAGCCGCGTTAATGTTTGTCGCGCTCTCACGCCTGACCCGCCGCTTGGATCATCCACAAGACCGGAGCTTACGGCAGCTATCTGAATGGTCATCGGGTCAACGGGGGCTCTTGTCTGGTAAAGCTCAATGAACGCGGGCAGCAATGGGGGAAGGAATGACCAATGCAAGTTTCCTTTGTTGTTACGATATGGCTCAGCCCATCCGTAGAGTTGCGCCTCGCGGAACAAGCGTTGGGGAAAGAGAACGGAGAAGCGAGTCATATCACCGAGTCGAATCTCTGGCTCGGCGGCCACGATAACCGTCGGCTCATCGCTGTTCCATACTCCGATCAATAAAGGCTTGGTTCCAGGTAATGCGGTCACTGGGGTATCTTGAGCGGGGTTCTGAAAGCGGTACTCGTAATCCCTCCGGCTGTGCGAGTGTATCTGCCCTACATGCGCGCTGAAGCGCTCGCGTCCCCCTGACAACAACTGCACCTCAATGAGGCTCGGCCAGCCATTTCGCGGGTCAATTACCTGACAGATCGAAGGGCCGACGAGGCTGCACAGAGATTTAACAAGGGCAATCTTCTTAGATGGCATAGCGTCAAGTGAAGAGGCTGGGCTGGCTCACGCTTGCGTTTGGCCTTAGCTCAACCTCAGCGTCGGGAGGCTCGATCTTGAGCCGTCGCTCAAGGTGAGCCTTGCCGGATAGCAATGGAAACGGATAAGTGCATAGCACCATGCCTGGAGCTATCGTCGGGTGTGTTTTGCTGGTTCTGATGTCAAACCTAATCGCTCTCAGGTCTGCAATCAGCGCGTCAACTTCTGGCTCGCTAATTCCCAATTGATTTTGAATCACGTGTCTCGGGACCGAGACTCCACAATTCTCGGAGTTCCCGAAAAAACAGAGCGCGCGGCACAAAGAGTTGGCAGGGCCGCCGACAATACCTGTCTTAACTGTTACTGTGTCCCCTCGATTCGCGTAATGCCCATAGACATCAATCAAGGTAAGAAACTTGGAGCGCTTAACCAGCACGTCCTCAATCTCGTCCCATAGAAAGAAGATGTCGTGCAAGTCGGGGACTGTCGCGCTCGCTGCCAAGTGACGAATCGTCGTCAGTCCCTCATGCAGGCCGCCAATATCAATCTTAATCTGGCGCAGGTCGGCAGTTCCCGGTCGTAGGCGCTCAAGCGTGAGATTGACGCTCTCTCCCTCAAAAGTGGTTGCTCCTTTGTAAACCCGCGCCTGCGCGGCGGGGTTGTCGGGCTTTCTGCGCAGGGTTTTCTTTTTGAAGAATCCCTCGTATGCCACATAAAACGTCTGCTGCCTTCTCTTGCTATTCGTTGCCTTCGTCTCCCCGTTCTGTCCGAATCTTTCGGAAATCGCGTGGGCGGCGACATCCTTAAAGTGGTGGGTTCTCTCCCGCTGTCGCTGCCTGAATGTCGGAACAAACCCCGCCGGCCTGCAAGCGTATGTCAGCGCAGGAGTCGGGCGCAGCAATTGCTCACGCACTGAGGTGGCAATTGTTGAGGCGAGGAGCGGTGGAACGGAGTTGCCAATTTGCTCGACTGCCTTTCCGAATGTTCCAATGATCGTGTAGCTGTCAGGGAAGGACTGAAGACGCTTTAGCTCCTCAATTGTGAAGTGCCGATTTTTCCAATGAAAAGGTCCAGTGAATTTTCCAGGCTGTGCCTTGATAGTGCGACAAGGAGAGTCAGGGTCAACCTTATACAGGAAGTCGTGAAATTTAGACCGCCACGCAAAGATTGGCTCAGGGTAGCCCATCTCGCGCGTAAAGAAGGCGTAGTTTAAGCCCGGAGGGACTAAGGGAAGTAAGTGGCCGTACAAGCCTCCCAGGTTGTTGTGTTCTCCCTCGCTCGGGTCTTGCAAATCCGCAATTGCGTCAGCTACGGTCCTCAGCTTTTGGCCGCTCGCGGAGTCGGGGCCGTGGGTCGGCAATGGAAACTTAAAATTGCCAGACTTATAGCCGACCATGATAAGCCGCTCCCGGTGTTGTGGAACTCCGTAGTCGGCGGCGTCGAGAACGTCGGCAGCTATTTCGTAGCCTAGTGCCGAGCACGCCGATACGATCTCCTTCCACGGCCCACCGTTGTTCGCGCCAGGCAAGCCATAGACGTTCTCGAAGACGAAGACCTTCGGCTCAATGATTTCCAAGATGCGGCAGTAGGCATTAAAGAGCCGACCGCGAGCGTCCGAAGTGCCGAGAACGCCACCAGACCGACGGCCTGCTGCCGAGAACGTTTGACAAGGGGGGCCGCCGATGATGCACTCAACTCCCTGTTTCGCGAACCGCCCAGCATCGAACTTTCGCACATCCTCGCAGAGGATGTCGCAATGCTCATCAAACGTCTTTCCATGACCCCTATTAGCCTCTAGAGTCTTGCAGTAGTTGCCGTCAATTTCGACACACGCAATGATGTCATAGCCCGCCGCGTGGAATCCAATATCCAGACCTCCAGCGCCGCTGAACAAGCTTATCGTCTTGATGAGCCTCTTCGCTGAATCTACCATTCCCTATTTGCCTCTCGGTGAATCTGCGCTATTTGCTTAGTTCTTGAAGCCCATAACGCACAAAATAGGGTGGGTGCTAACCGGGCTGCGGGGTCAATGTACAGGATTTGATCGCCCTTGCCAAGAAGCGATTTCACGTCTCCATTTAGAGAGACGGGGGCGGCGTCTCAGCGGCGTGAGGTACTGGTGCGGCGGCGCAGGCGCAGGGCCGCGGCGTGCGAGGCGGGGATGAGCGCGCCAGCCTCGGGCGGCGGCGGCGCTTCCGTGAAGTGCGCGAACTCTGCGGCGTGCGTTTGCAGGTAGTCGAAGAAGCGCTCGAACTCACGCTGCATCGCGTCCATCTTCTCGCGCATGTTGAGAATGATTTCCACACCCGCCAGGTTCACGCCCAGGTCGCGCGTCAAAGAGAGGATGACTTCCAGCCGCTCAAGGTCCGTGTCCGTATAAAGCCGCGTGTTGCCTTCGGAGCGCGAAGGCTTCAGCAACCCCTCGCGCTCGTAAAGGCGCAGCGTCTGCGGGTGAATCTCGTACTGATCCGCCACCGCGCTGATTGTATATGTGCGAGCCTTACGCTTCATAAAGAAGTAATCAGTAATCAGTAGTCAGTAGTCAGTAAAAGCATTTAGCTGATGACTGATGACTGATTACTGATTACTCGCTCATTCCAAGCCCATTGTGACGCGCGGGTTCTCGGAGTTGAGCTGCGCGTAGCGTTTCAAGAGTTCTTTGGTCTCTTCCGAGATTACGTTGGGCAGCGTGACCTGCACCTCGACGAACTGGTCGCCGCGCAATTGAGGGTTTCTCAAGCTCGGGACGCCGCGCTCGCGGAGGCGGAATTTTTGGCCCGATTGCGTGCCGGGCGGAATACGTAGTTGCGCCTTGCCTTCGACCGTCGGGACTTCGATCTTCGCCCCCAAAGCCGCTTCGGGCACGGTGAGCGGCACGGTCACGTAGATGTTGTCGCCCTTGCGTGTGAAATATTTGTGCCGGCCGACGTTCGTGATGATGAAAAGGTCGCCCGGGGGCGCTCCCAAACGTCCGCCCTCGCCCTTGCCCGCGATGCGCACACGCGAGCCCGTGTCCACGCCCGCCGGGATGCGTATCTTGACCGTCTCGGTCTTGGGCAGGAGGCCGCTGCCTTTGCAGAGCGAGCAGGGCGGGCGACGTTTGCCCGCGCCGCCGCAGTCTGGACACTCCTGCGCGAACTTGAGACGACCGCCCGCGCGCTGAACCTGGCCCGAGCCCTTGCAGGTCGGGCAGGTGACGGGCGCGCCGCCCGTGTCGCCCGCGCCGTTGCAGCGCGTGCACTGCTCGGAGCGGTTGACCGTGATGTTCGTCATCAAGCCCGTGATGGCCTCTTCGAACGAGAGCGCCAGGGGCATCTCTATGTCCGCGCCGCGCTTCGGCTGCGGCCTGGGCGGCTCGCGCTCCTCTTTGGCACTCGACCCGCCGAAGAGGTCCGCGAAGATGTCTCGAAAGCTTGAGCCGCCGCTGCTCGACGTGCTGCTCGAAGAGGTGCTTGACGTGCCCCAATCAAAACCCGTGAAGTCGAAGCCGCCGCCGGTGCGCCCGGCATTTCCTCCGCCGGGAGTCGCGCCGCGCGCGGCGGCCTCGGCCAGGTTGTCCGAGTACTGGCCGAAGCGGTCGTAGACCTTGCGCTTCTTCTCGTCGGAGAGCACGTCGTGCGCCTCCGTGATCTGCTTGAAACGCTCCTCGGCCGACTTGTCGCCCGGATTCACGTCCGGGTGATACTTGCGCGCCATCCGGCGGTAAGCCTTCTTGATCTCGTCCGGCTTCGCGTCGCGCTTGACGCCGAGCACCTGGTAGTAATCTTGCTTAGCCATTGAAAGACAGTGACAAGTGACAAGTGACAAGTGACGAGCAATGACAAGCATTTCGCTTGTCACTCGTCACTCGTCACTCGTCACTGTTTTATTTGTTTTCGTCCACGTCAACGTATTCGGCGTCAATCACGTTGTCGTCGCCGCCGCCGGATGTGCCCTGCGAGGACTGGCCGGAGGACGCGCCCGCGGCCGACGCCTGCTCCTCGCCGCCTTCCGTTCCCGCCGTAGACGCGCTGCCCTGTTGCTGGTAGAGCGCCTCGGCGATCTTGTGCGAGGCGGTTTGCAGCCGGCTGAAGGCGTCGTTCATACGCTCCACGCCGCCCTCTTCGGTCGCCTTCTTGGCGTCCGCGAGAGCCGCTTCGACCTCCGATGCCGCGCCAGCGTCCAGCTTGTCGCGGTTCTCGTTGAAGGTCTTCTCGACCTGGTAGGTCAGAGAGTCGAGGCGGTTGCGCGCCTCTATCTCTTCGCGCTTGCGCTGGTCTTCGCCCGCGTGCGACTCCGCGTCGCGCATCATCTTGTCAATCTCGTCCTTCGAGAGGCCCGAAGAAGCAGTGATCGTGATCTTCTGCTCACGCCCGGTGCCCATGTCCTTGGCAGAGACGTTGACGATGCCGTTGGCGTCTATGTCGAAGGTCACTTCGATCTGCGGCATCCCGCGCGGTGCCGGCGGAATCCCGACGAGATGGAACTTGCCCAACGTGCGGTTGTCGCCCGCCATCTGGCGCTCGCCCTGAAGCACGTGGACCTCGACGGACGTTTGATTGTCCGAAGCCGTCGAGAAGACTTCCGACTTGCGGGTCGGGATAGTCGTGTTGCGCTCGATGAGCTTCGTGAAGACGCCGCCCAGGGTTTCGATGCCGAGCGAGAGCGGCGTCACGTCGAGAAGCAGGATGTCCGTCTTCTCGCCGGAGAGGACGCCGGCCTGCACGGCCGCGCCGACGGCCACGACCTCGTCAGGGTTAACAGACTTGTTCGGCTCTTTGCCGAAGATGCCTTTAACTATCTCCTGCACTTTCGGGATGCGGGTTGAGCCGCCGACGAGGACGACCTCGTCAACCTTCTTCGCGTCAATGCCGGCGTCCTTGATGGCCTGCTCGACAGGGTTTTTAAGCCTCTGAAGAATCGGGTCAATCAACTGCTCGAACTTGGCCCGCGTCAGCTTCATCACAAGGTGCTTCGGACCCGACTGGTCTGCGGTGATGAAGGGCAGGTTGATTTCCGTCTCCATCGCGGAGGAGAGTTCAATCTTGGCCTTCTCGGCGGCCTCCTTCAGGCGCTGCAAAGCCATCTTGTCGTTCGACAGGTCAATGCCCTGGTCTTTTTTGAACTCTTCCGTGATCCACTCCATCAGGCGCTCGTCTATGTCGTCGCCGCCCAGGTGCGTGTCGCCGTTCGTGGACTTCACCTCGACGACGCCCTCGCCCACTTCGAGAATCGAGATGTCGAAGGTGCCGCCGCCGAAGTCGAACACAGCGATGGTCTCGTCCTTCTTCTTGTCCAGCCCGTAGGCCAGGGCGGCCGCGGTCGGCTCGTTGACGATACGCATGACTTCGAGGCCGGCGATGCGTCCTGCGTCTTTGGTCGCCTGGCGCTGCGCGTCGTTGAAGTAAGCGGGGACGGTGATGACGGCCTTGTCAACCTTTTGTCCGAGGTAGTCCTCGGCCGACTGCTTCATCTTTTGCAGCACCATGGCCGAAATCTCGGGCGGGCTGTAATCCTTGCCGCCCGCGTTGACGCGCACGTCACGGTTGCCGGCGGCCTGAACTTTATAAGGCACCTGTTTAATCTCTTCGCTGACCTCGTCGAAGCGACGGCCCATAAAACGCTTGATCGAATAGACCGTGTTTTCAGGGTTGGTGACGGCCTGGCGCTTGGCGACCTGCCCGACGAGGCGGTTGCCGTCCTTAGTGAAGGCGACGACTGAAGGCGTGGTGCGCCCGCCTTCCGAGTTGGTGATGACGGTCGGCTCGCCGCCTTCCATCACGGCCACGACGGAGTTGGTCGTGCCCAGGTCAATTCCGATAATCTTGCTCATTGCTCTCTTCTCCCAACATTAGTTGACCGCTCTCCCAAGCAAAATGGGGAAAACGGCCTCGTGATGCGCCCGCCGCTCGCTCTGACTCGCCGCACAAGGGCACACACGGCCGCGGCTCGATGATTACGGGTTGAACGCAGCCTTAATATAATATGTGAGTCCCTCTTTGTCAACTTTATATTAAAGTAGGAATCTTACTGCGGGGGCAGTGGGCTAAATGCTGAAATATTGAAAGTTAGACCGAAAAAAATAATTGACAGCGGGGTCTATTCGCCGTTCTGCCTGCGCTCTTCGTTGAGCAGGCGGGAGGCGAAAAAGATGTAGTGTATGCCGGAAAGCACTGCGAAGCCGAAGACGGTCGTGTAGACGGTCGGCAGGTAGCCGCTCAGGGAGGGGAAGCTGGCGGCGACGAGGATGAAGGCGATGGCTAGAATCTGGACGGTCGTGTTGATTTTGCCGAGCCAGGAGGGGCGAAAACCGCTGAACCCGGTCACAATGTTGATGGCCGCGGCCCCAACGACGATAAAAACGTCTCGACTGATGACGGCCACGGTCACCCAGAAAGGCACTGGGAAGTGGCGCGGCAGGGGCTGCGGGGCAATCGCGGGTATCGAGAGGACTATGAAAGAGGTCACGAGCAGGAGCTTGTCAGCGATGGGGTCCAGGATCGTGCCGAGCTGCGAGCCCTGTTTGAAGCGGCGGGCGATGAGACCGTCCAGCCCGTCTGTCACGCCGGCGAGGACGAAGACGGCGAGCGCCCACTCGAATTTCCGCCCCATGAGGAGCGAGACGAAGACCGGAATCAGCGCCATGCGGAACATGGTCAGCAGATTCGGCACTGTCAGGATGCGCGACGAGACGGGCGGGGTCGCGGCTTTTTGAGCTTCGGCCGGTTTAGATTTTTGCTTTTCGACCGCGACCGGCTGAAGTTTCGGCTTCGTCATTTCGAGTCTCAAATTCCAAATTGCAAATTAAAATATCGCAGCGCAAAAGTCTTACCGGCTGAGCATCAAAAGCCGCGCATTATAGTGACGATTGGCGAGGCGGCGCAAGCTCAGTGGTAAACCGTTGACGCGACGGTCGCGCTGTTGTCGTGCGTCCCGGCGTCGGGCGTAGGCGACTCGACCCTCACGGCGTTGTTGACGACTGTCCCCTCCGTCAAGTCCTCGTTGACGGTGGCGACGATGGTGACGGTGGCGGCGGCCCCGCTCGTGAGCGAGGGAAAAGTCACCGCACGATTGTTGCCCGCGCCCTCGCAAGTGCCGCCCTCTGTCGCCTTGCACGAAACAAATGTGAGCTGGCCCGGCAACTCGTCCAGGAGCTTCACGTTGTGCGCGGTGTCCGGCCCCTTGTTCGTCAGCGTGATCGTGTACGTGACGTTCTGGCCGACGGTCACAGGGTCCGGCGCCGCGCCAGCCTGCACGGACAGATTCGCGGACTGTGTCATGGGCCAAACCACGGGCACGAGCAGGATGACGACGGCGAAGACGGCGACGGTCAAAATCGAGCCGACCTTGACGAAGTCGAAGAAGCGATAGCGCCCCGGCGTGAAAATCAGAACGCACGCGGGCTCAAGCGGCGTCAGGAACGAGCACGACGCAGCGTAAGTGACCATCACCGCGAACGTGCGCGGGTTGAGGCCGAGGCTGACGGCAGTCTTGACGGCGATGGGGACGACGACGAGCGCGGCCGCCTGGTTGGACATGGGCTGCGTCAGCGCGACCGTCAGGACGAAGAAGCCCGCGAGCACGGCCAGGCCCCCGTAGGAGCCTACGCCCTGGACGATCAAATCCGCCAGGTACTTGTCCGCACCAGACTTCTCCAGCGCCGTCCCGAAACTGATCATGCCCGCGATGAGCACTATCAAGCGCCACTCTATGAGGTCGTAAATCTCCTGCACGCGGACCGCCCGCGAAGCGAGCAGGATGAGGACGCCGAGCAGGACCGCGACGGCCAGGGGAACCTGCGGCGGGTGCGTGATGGAGAAGAAGAGAAAGACGCCGAAGGCCAGCAGCGCCCAACGCCGCTTGCTCGCGCGCCCGCGCCGCTCCGACACGTCTTCGAGAAGGAGGAACTGGCCGTCCGCCACCAACTGCTCTATGAGTTCGCGCTTGCCCTGCAAGAGCAGCACGTCGCCGAAGCGCAGAGGGAGCATGCTGATCTTCGAGAGCAGCGCGACGCCCTGGCGGTTGACGGCGAGCACGGTCAACTGAAAACGCTGCCGGAACTTCAAGCCCTTGAGCGTGCGTCCGGTGAAGTCGGACCCGCGCAAGACCATCGCCTCGAACAGCTCCACGTCGCCCGATTCGAGCACGCGGTCGCTCAGCTTGAAGTCAGCCCTGATCTCGATTCCCGTCTCGTTCTTGACGCGCAGGATGTCTTCGATGCGCCCCTGCACGAGCAGCAGGTCTTCCGCCTCGATCTTCTCCCTCGAACTCGGCGCGATGCGGCCCTGCTTGCCGCGCAGGATGCCCACGACCGTCAGGTCAAGCTCGTCCGAGAGGTTCGCCTCGGCCAAAGTCTTGCCGACCAGGGGCGAGCCGGGCAGCACCAGCACCTCGGACATATACTCGCGTATGTGATACTGCTCCGTTAATTCCTCCGGGCCGCCGCGCCGCGGCAGCAGTCTCAAGCCGAGCAGGAGCATGTAGAGCAGGCCGACGGCGACAATCGCGACGCCGACCGGCGTCAGCTCGAACATGGAGAAGGGCTGAAGGCCGTAGCGCTGAATCGCGCCGCTGACGGCCAGGTTCGTGGAGGTCCCTATGAGCGTGCAGGTGCCGCCGAGAATCGCGCCGAAGGCGAGCGGCATCAGGAGCTTTGACGGCGGGACGCGGGCGCGCGCGCACATTCCCAACACGACTGGCACAAACATCGCGGTCGTCGTCGTGTTCTTGAGGACCGCGGCGCAGGCGGCGGCGACGACCATCACGAGCACCGTCAGGTTAAACTCGCGCCCGCCTGCGATCCTGTGCAGTCGGCGTCCGACCACGTCTATGACGCCCGTCTTGACCAGCCCGCCCGTCAGGATGAAGAGCCCGGAGATGGTGATGACGATGTCGTTGCCGAAGCCCGCGAACGCCTCGCCCGCCGTCAAGACGCCCGTCACGACGAGCGCGATGACGAGCAGGATGGTCACGATGTCAATCGGGATGCGCTCCGTCGCAAAGAGGACGACGGCGACGAAGAGCAGGATGATGACAATCGCGATGGGGCTCATAAAATGCTAAGCTAGCAAATCAGTCATCAATCATCAGTAATCAGTAATCAGTGAAAGGCATTTTAGCTGACAACTGATTACTGACTACTAATTACTTCTAAGGGGTTTCGAGATGACAGAGCATTGCATTCTTGTGATCGAAGATCAAGAGGATTTAGCCGAGCTTTACGAGACGAGGCTCAAGGAGGCCGGCTACAAGGTCCGGGCCGCGTTCACGGGCGAGGAAGGGATCGCGGAGTTCAGGGCCAACGGCGCGGACGCGGTCCTGCTGGACATGACGCTGCCCGAGATGCACGGCACGCAGGTCTTGCGCGAGATTCGCAGCGTCAACGCGAGCGTCCCCGTCCTGGTGATTTCGGCGGAGGCGAGCGAGCAACTGCGCGAGCAGTGCGAGCGGCTGGGCGTCCAAGCCTACCTTTCGAAGCCCGTCAACTACGACGCGCTGCTCGCGGCGATTGAGGCCGCGCTCGAAACCCCGCCGGAAGACGCAGAACTCGTCACGCTCCGTCTCCCGGCGCGCATCGTCCGCCAGCTCGCAGAAGTTGATTCGAACCTTGAGCGCGCCATCACCCAGTTGGTCGAGAAGCGGGAATCACCGCCTGCCAAAGCAAGCACGGCAAAAGAGCAAGGATGAAAAGTATGCTGAGCGGCGGCGTGTGAAAGCGGAGCGGAAAGCCTTGCCCTGATTTCTTGTTTCAGCGTGGCCGCGCGCCTTGCTCCGCTGCGGCGCAAGCGAGGCGCGGACGCCCATTGAGGGCCGCCCCTGCTCGTTGTCCCGCTGCCTGCTTCCGAGCGAGATAGCAGGCAGTTGGTGGGTTCTCTCGATAATAGTATTGACAGCCCTGCGAGCTTGAATATATAAGCGTCCTGCATTTCAAAGCTCTTCGCCAGGTGCGCTTCATCAAACGCGACTCGCGTCCGGCTTTGCTTCAGTCAACAGATCTTTTCCTCAAACTCACGGGATGAATTATTCCGGCGTTTCGAGCACCCTCGGTCAAGAGGCCGCTTTCCGCCGTCCTCATGAAAGGAGATACCCATGCCAGACATCACCCAGTTCCAAGACCTCGTAAATGCAAGCAATCAACCCAACCGCACCATTACTGATTCAATTAAAATTGATGGCCTCAATATTGTAGGCAAACTGGATTTCCGATATTTCGTCTTCAAGCAGGATGTCTCCATCACCAACACCGTATTTCAACGCGGGGTTGATTTTTCTTTCGCGGTGTTTGAGCGGGGGGCCGACTTCACCAAATCGGAATT
Organism: uncultured Acidobacteriota bacterium; assembly: GCA_963711585.1. GTDB lineage: Bacteria > Acidobacteriota > Blastocatellia > Pyrinomonadales > Pyrinomonadaceae > QHXM01. The sequence goes on from CAVQEU010000012.1 coordinate 140,808, forward strand.
CCAGGGTGAGACCAAATTCCGCGCCGTCCAGGCCAAGTGTGATTTCGAGATCACGGGCGCGACTTTTGAGGGTGAGACTTCCTTTATGGACATTCACGTCTCTGAACTGTTCAGGGCAGAAGGCGCTCAGTTCGGCGGAGACCAGGCTTGCAGTACCCGTTTTGACCGCGCGCAAATTGCTAAGGACGCGCTTTTCTGTTATCCCGACAAGGACGAGAAGTTCAAGCCCGTGCGTTTCAGGGGCGACGCGCACTTTCCCGGCGCGGTCATCTCTGGCATGTCCAAGTTTAACGGTGCCGAGTTCCATGGCAAAGTGGACTTTGAACTGGCGCGGTTCGGCGGCGACGCTTACTTCACCCCGGCCCTCCACGCCGGCCTGTGCTACCCCGTCCTCTTTAAGGAGAACGCACGCTTCTGGGGCACTTACTTTCAGAGCAACGCCGAGTTCGAGGGCGCTCAGTTCTCGAAAGAGGCGGACTTCGAGTTGGCGCGAATTGATAACAACGCGCACTTTCGCCACTTCTTAGTCCAGTACGACAAGAAAACGGAGCAGAAGATCTTCCGCCCCATCGTCTTCGGCGGGGAAGCCAACTTCCTGAACGTGCATGTCAAGGGGACTGCCAACTTCACCGGCGTGCAGTTCACAGCAAAGGCCATCTTCGCCCACGCGCAGTTTGACAGTCCCGCTTATTTCTCCATCAACAAGGGAACTGAGCCATCGAGCTTCGCCATGGAAGCGCACTTCAACAGCGCCAGGTTCGAGAGGCAGGCAGACTTCCGATATGTCTCCTTCGGGGGGGAGGCCATCTTTGAACGCGCCGAAATCAAAGGCACTGCCTTGTTTCAAGGCGCGAAGTTCGCCGAAATAGTTATCTTCGAGGACGCGCATTTTAATGTCGTCTTATTCCGCGAGAGAGACAAAAACCTTGAAACGCCGGTGTGGGGGCCGCAGTTTCAAAAGTCAGTCAATATGGTTGGGTTTAATTACGAACGAATTGACGCGGACGTTAAGGAGTTACTGAAAGGGTTCACTTACGAACCTCCCAACGTTGGTTCCAGGGAACCTCCCAGCCAAGCGTACCTGCTGGCATTAAAGGACCGCGAGATAACTCCATTTCACCGCCAGCCTTATACTCAGCTTCAAAAATCCCTGCGCGCTCTCGGCGACGACCGCACGGCGGATGAAGTTTATCTCGAACAGCGCAAGTGCCAGCGCCAGCAACTCAAGGAACGAGTCGGTCGCACTCGCGCGCGGTTAACTGCGAGGCGAGAGTCACGCGGGAGATTGAGCTATCTATCGGATTTACTTCAGCAGTGGCTTTTCCGCTACGGCATTCGCCCCTTCAGATTGCTGTCAATCAGCTTGGTCGTCATCCTGCTCGGGGCCTTCATCTTTAATCTCGAAGGCGCGGTCGTGCTGAAAGAGAAGGACAAAGGAACTCCCGCGCAGGGTTCTGTTTCGGCGAACGCCGCTGCGCCCGGCAACCCGGCACCCCTCAACCCCACGCCCGGTAATCCCACGCCCGAGAAGACGGAAAATCTGGACTTCACGCAGGCCCTCGGGGTCAGCTTCAACCAGTTTATCCCGATTGTCGAAATCCCTTCGGGCAGCAGTTGGAAACCCTCTACTAAGCTGCTGCCGGGCGTAGGCTTTGGCCTTTTCTCTTTCTCTTTCTACGGCACGCTCCATCGCCTGGCCGGGGCCATCCTGGTTCCACTCGGCGTGGCCGCGCTCGCGGGCATTCTTCAGCGTAAGGAGAAGCCGGGCAAGTAGCGCCTACGTTCGGAAAATAAATCAGCCATCGGTGAGGTCTTGTATAGGAACTCTCCAAGAAGCCGCACGAAGCGACGCGAGGAAATCAACTCTTTCCGCAACGCTTCGTGCGGCTTCTTGGATTGTTTCGTTCTTTTGATTGGGGAGGGCGAATTCAGGTCAGTTAAATAGCGTGCGCTCGACCTCGGTCGCGGCTTTTTTGGGCTTGCGTTTCTTCTTCGTCGCACTCTTTGCCGAGCCCGGATGGTGTGCCAGGTGTTCGGCGTTTAATCCAAGCTCGCGCAGGGCTGGCGGCGAACTTCGGCTCGCCATGCATGGTGATGATGCGCCCGGCCCCGCTCGCGCGTGCGAGATGAACAAGCTCGTCGTAGTCCGCGTGGTCGGAGAGCGGCAGCACGAGGTCCACGCCCTTGTACATGTAGGGCGCGCTCCTGTGCAGCGCCCAGCCCGTCAGCATGATGACGTAGCGCCGCTCGATGTTCGTAATCATAGGCTGCTTGCGGCAGCCCGGCGGCGTAATAAGCACGCGACCGCGCAAGTGTTCGCGGTCATACTTTTCATACGGCCCGGAAAACTTCACGCCCAACTCGCGGTAAATCTCCGCGACGTTCCAGACAGAGCCGTGCAAGGTCACGCGGTAATCGCGCCGGAGCAGTAGCTCAAGCGCCTCCTGCCCTTTGCCGAGCGCGTAGGCGAGGACGACGGGGACGCGGTCGTCCGAGAGCGCGCGGTCCACGGCCGCGTAGAGCCGCTCGTTCGTCACCACGTCCGGCGGGAAGCGGTAGAGCGGGTCGCCGAAAGTTGACTCCATGACGAGCGTGTCGCAGGGAACTATCACGGCGTCTTCGGCCGCGACGTTGGGCCTGAGCTTGATGTCGCCCGTGTAGACGAGCCGTTCGCCATCGGCCTCGACCAGGACTTGCGCCGAGCCCAGACAATGGCCGGCGGGGAAAAAGGTGAGACTGAAGCGGCCGTAGTCGCGCCGCTCGCCGTAAGCAAGCGTCTCCATCTCGGCGTCGCCCCGGCGGTGTTGGAAGATGCGCGCCGTCTCGGGCGTACTGATGATCGAGCGGTGCTCCGCGATGTGGTCCGAGTGGCCGTGCGAGATGACGCAGCGCTCGCGCGGCCCGTCCGCGTCGAGCCACAAATCCAGGTCGGGCAGGTAAAGCCCGTCGCGGTATTCGACTCTTAACAAAAGTTCAGCCTCCGGCTTTTGGCCCAAATCCGTCGCGCGTCTCTTTCGGGTCGCGCGACGAATTGAGCTTGCCGCCAACCGTCTCGGTTCGTTATCTTCGGGAGAAGTTTTCAGGGACAATTATATTACACGGAGGTCGGACACACGAACCGCAGATGAGTTCGGGCGAGGAGCAAAAAGTGTCGGTCGCGGCGAGCACGACAGCGCCCGTCGAAACCGTCTCGCGCTGGCGAGCCGTCAGGCGACTCTGGCGCGCGCAGACCGTTTACTTTGTCGCGCTCGGCGTGTTTGCCGTCCTGGCAATCTTCGCCTACCTGGACCCCTACTTCGCCTGGGACTTGAAAGTGTCGAGCGCCTTCAACTGGACGAAGTTCACGCCGCCGGGCGTCTTCAGTGTGATGGAGTTCACCTCGATCTTCGGCAACGGTTGGATGCCTTACGCGCTGGCCGCCGCGACGATGGTGATCTTCTGGGTGAGGGGCCTGCGGAGCGAGGCCGTGGGGTTGCTCTTGAGCACGGCCGGGAGCGGCCTCATCAATAGTGCTCTCAAGCTGCTCATCGGGCGCGCGCGTCCCTCCGTCTCCGCCTTCGTCCCGGCCTATCGCGACACCGTCTCGCAGAGCTTCCCGTCGGGCCACGTCACGTTTTACGTCTGTTACTTCGGCTTCCTCTTCTTCGTCGCCTACGCGCTCTTGCCGCCGCGCTCAACAATGCGCCGCCTGGCGCTCACGCTCGCGGCCCTACCCGTCCTCCTCGTCGGCCTGTCGCGTATTTATCTGGGCGCGCACTGGCCCTCCGACACCATCGGCGCTTATTTGTGGAGCGGCGTCTGGCTCGCCTTCTCGCTCGCGATGTACCGTCGTTGGAAGGAGCGCAGGACGTTCCACGGGGAAGAGAAGATCAACCCCGAAGGGGTCACATAAGATAGCCGGGGGCAAGCGAGCGTAAGTGAGCGCCGCCCCCGGAACGATTCGGGAAAACGTTTCGACCCTGATGGTCTTTGAAGAATTAAACCGATAATAAATTGCAAGCGCCGTTTGGGGGCCGATTATCCCCGCCAGCATGCGACAAGATGGCGGATTTAGCCCACATTCAGCGAGTGTGGACAATTATCGGATTAAAAATTCAAAGACCATAAGGGGTCGCACCTCGACGTTGAAGTGCGACCCCTTCAGGGTCGAATTCATTTCTAATGCTTGACCGGGGGCGGCGCAAACATTCGTTTGCTTGCCCCCGGCTATCGTGTTCATCCCCTACGGGGATGCTGCTACCCTTTGCTTTTCAATTCCGGCCTCAAGTTCATATTCCGTATCATGCGGTGCAGGTAGTTCGGGTGGACGCCGAGGAGTTTGGCGGCCTCCGTGTAGTTGCCGCTCGATTGCTCGATGGCTCGGAGGATGAGTTGCTTTTTGGCTTCGGCGACGGCCTCGTGGTAGTTCGCCACACCGCCGCCGCCGCTGCTACTACCGGCGGCACTCGCGGGCGCGGCCGATTCGAGCGCCGCTTCGGGCAAATCTTCGGGCAGAATCAACTCGGTCGTGCCGAGGACGACGGCGCGTTCAATCGCGTTCTCAAGCTCGCGCACGTTGCCGGGCCAGTCGTAGCTCATAAGCCGCGCGCGCGCCTCGCTCGAAATTCCGCGCACGCGCCGGTTGCACTTGTCCGCGTACTTCTGCACGAAATATCTAGCCAGGAGCGGGATGTCCTCGCGGCGCTCGCGCAAAGGCGGCATCGAGAGCGAGACGACGTTGAGACGGTAATATAAGTCCTGGCGGAACGTGCCCTGCCTGATCGCTTCTTCGAGGTCACGGTTCGTCGCGGCGATGAGGCGTATGTCAACTTTGAGCGTGCGGTTGCCCCCGACGCGCTCGAACTCGCGCTCCTGAAGCACGCGCAGGAGCTTGACCTGTAGGACGAGCGGCATCTCGCCGACCTCGTCCAGAAAGAGCGTGCCGCCGTCGGATATTTCGAGCTTCCCTTTTTTTTGTACCACCGCGCCCGTGAACGCGCCCTTCTCGTGGCCGAACAACTCCGACTCAAGGAGCGTCTCCGTCAGCGCGGCGCAGTTGACGGCGACGAAAGGCTTCGTCTTGCGCGGGCTGTTGAGGTGAATCGCGCGCGCGATCAACTCCTTGCCTGTGCCAGATTCGCCCTGGACGAGCGCGGTCGAGTTGGTCGGCGCGACGCGCGCGATGAACTGGTAGACCTCGCGCATGCGCTGGCTCTCGCCGATCATGTTGTGCTCGACCTGTATGTCTTCCTGTAACCTCTGGTTCTCGCTTTCGAGCCATTCGAGGTGGCGCGCGTTTTCGAGCGCGACGGCCGCGATGCCTGCGATGGCCGTCAGCAACTGCAAGTGGTCTTTGTCGAAGCGCGTCAAGGGGTCGGACGTGTAGAGGTAGATGACGCCCACGGGCTTGTCGAAGAGCATCAGCGGCACACAGAGCAGCGCCTGAATACGCGAGGCTATCAGGCTCTCCGCCTCGTCGAAAGCCCCGCTCTCCTGCACGTCGTTACTTAAAATCGAGACGCCCTCCGCAAACACGCGGTCGGTGATCGTGCGGCTGACGCGCACAGTCTTGTTCGGCCCGGACTGCCTGTCCAGGCCGAAGACGGACGAGAACTCTTCCGTCTCTCCCTCTTCCGTCAGGAGGATGGCCCCGCTCTCCGCGGGCACGACCTCGAAGATTAGTTCGAGCAGTTGCCGCTGAATGGCGTCGAGGCCGCGCACGGAGTTAATCGTCGTCGCGATTTTCATCAGCGCCGAGAGGTCGCGGGCCATCAGGTGAAAGGCGTCCGCGATTCTGACCTGAAGCGTGTTCGTGCCTGTCGAAATCTTGCCCTCGTCCAAAAGCACGGTGCTTGAGCCGGCCGGGGCGTCGCCCTCGTGCATGAGGAAGGAGAAGGTGTAATCGCCCAGGCGCAGGCGGTCGCCGTGCTCAAGGTAGCGCTCCTTGACCGGCACGTCGTTGACGAACGTCCCGTTGAGGCTTTCGAGGTCTGTGACTTTGAAGAGGTCGTCCTCGCGCTTGATGGTGCAGTGGCGGCGCGAGACAGAAGGGTCGCTCAGGCAGATGCGGTTGGCCGATTCGCGCCCGATGGAAGTCTCGTCTTCTGTCAGCGTGAAATTCGTTCCCTTCAGGGGACCGGCGATGGCTGCGAGTCTGGGGTTCATGCTCTCCTACGAATCCTGTTTAGCACATTTGGATTCCGCAAGGGTAGCGCCGCGCGCCCGAGTGCACACTTTATCTAACACAGGGGGTCGCAAGCCTATCCGTTCGGATAGAGTTTTCGCGCCCGCCCGACGTGGGGCGCAAGCCCCGCACGCTTTCAACTACAAGGCTCATCCCGGCCTCAATCAAATAGTTCCGGCCGACAGACGCAACGCCGCACGCGTTCGTCAAGCTCGTGGCACGCGGATAGCAATGGTGAAGGGCACGACCCGACGAGTTCCCCCGACAGAGAAGGACGGCGGCCGCGGGCAAGAAGGAGAAGAGATGAAAAAGCAGGTTCTAAAAGGCGTCACGATGTTGGTGTCAATCATCGTCCTCGCGTTCGCCACCGCGTTGGCCTCAAGCGCGTCGGACGATGAACCGGCCCGGAGCGGCGGCCCCGAGATAGTGACGATAGCCGAGATGAAATAACACGAGCTGACTCAGAAAGCGCAAGCAACGTCCCCTTGCGCCTCTCAGAGCCGAAACGGCAAGCCGAACGTCTCCCCGGCTTGCCGTTTCGGCTTTTTGACTGTCAGTTCAGCGTCTCGCTCTTGACCCACGCCGTCCACCACAGAGCGCGCAGCATCTCCGCCCCGGCGACCAGGCGCTCGACGGCGAAGCGCTTGTGCTCGGGCGACGAGGTCTGCGCGTCGAATTTCGTCTGCTTGTCCAGTTGGTAGAGGCGTTCGACGAGGCTGTTGCTGTTTTTGAAGAAGGCGATGACCTCAGCGCGCGGATTCTCCAACACGCGCGGCTGCGGTTTAATCGAGGGCAGCAGATCATTGATGACGACGTGCGACTGGACGAACTCGCTCTCGAAGCGCCCGTGGAAAGTGTTGTCGGTCGTGTAGCCGTTCGGGTTGGGGTAGTCTTTGGCCCAGCCGTTGTAGTGTACGGTCGCGTGGTGCGGGTTCGCGCCGTCGCTCACGTAGTGGCCGAGCACCCCGGCGTCGTTGACGATGCGCTGCTCGACCCACTGGCGCGTCCTCTTGTCCTTGGCGTTTCTCCACAGGTGGAATTCCGTCCGCAGCCGCTCGTACAACTCAATGATGCGGAAGAGCGCGAGGCCCGCCTTCTCAGGCTCCTTCACGCCCGCCTGCGAGAGCGCGGTCAGGTATGCGTAGCGGTCCTCTGCGTCGAGCGCGGCGGGCGGAACCATTTCGAGGTCGAGGAAGTGGTCGTAAGCGAACGCCTCATTCATCTCAAGCAAGGTCTTTGAGCGCCAGCGGTCAGGCTCAGGGTTGAGATATTCGAGCTGCGCCGTCGCCTTGCGGAAAAACCCCGGCATCTCTTTCGGCAGGCGCGTCGCGGCGGCGCGGCCCGAAAGCTTGTGCCCGTGCTCGCCCCACGCCAGAGTCGCAGGCGGGCGGACAAGTGAAGCCGAGAGAAGCAGCGTCGCAATAAGAGTCGTGATAAAGAATCTCGTTCCTTTATTCATGTTGTTCTCCGCGGACACGATCTAATGGATATTAAAACGGCAAGCTGTTTTAAGCTCCGTCAGGAGCGACTGAAAATAGCCCAGCACTTCAGTGCTGGGAACAGAGCAAAGAATCTTTATCCGAGTCCCGTAGGGACGATTGAAGGATTCAGCCGTCCCTACGGGACTCAGGAAAATTTTCATGCTTGGTTCCCAGCACTGAAGTGCTGGGCTATTTTCACGCCGTCCCTACGGGACTCTCATTTATTGAGTATAAACTTCGACGGCCGTCACGTCCTCGACGAAGCCTTCGTAGACTTTTCTGAAGCGGGCGCGCACCTCGTTCATCTTCTCACGGTTCTCGAAGTAGGTGCGGCCGCGCTGCACGATGAAGTAAGCCGGGGTGGAGGCGTCCCCCAGTTTGAAGTTCGGGTCGGAGAGCACGCGCGGCTGCAAGTCCGTGCGATTGAATTTTTCCAGGTAGTAGCCGACCACGCCCGGCGTCTCGTGGACGATTGTCGCCCCCTGCGGCGCGGTGCGAGCGACGAACTCGATGGCCTCCCTGAGCCCGTCGTCGTAAAACTCGTCGTGCGGGAAGAAGTGGCCCGCGCGCCCGCCGCCCAAAACGTTCGTGTAGGTGGCGTAGTGCGGGCCGCTGCTGTAGGCCGTCCAGGCGGGCCAGGCGATGAAGAGAAGGAGCGTGGCGACGCTCGCGAAGCGGAGCGCGCGCTCGCGGCTCGTAGCTTTAAATTGGCCCACAGCCCAGCGGACGAGCGCGACCACGCCGACCGCCGCGAGCATGTAAAAGAAAGGCATCAGGGAGAGCGTATAGCGCAGCCACTTCGCGCCGAAGAGCGAGTAGGGCACGATCCAGAGCACGAACATCAGGAGCAGAAACGCGTGGCCCGGATGCCGCCAGCGCCTCGCGCATTCCACGAGCCCTATGACGAAAGCGACGAGTACCGGCAGCGGAACTTTTATCAGCAGAAAGAGCGCGTAGAAGTAAAGAGGCGTCCCCCAGAAAGGCGAGGCGGACACGGTGTTCTTGTAGAGCACGTCGCCCATCAGGTAGCCCGTGTGCGAGAGCAGTTGCTCGCTCGTGTAGGCGTTCAGGTAGGCCCAGGTCTGCGGCAGCAAGATAGCGGGGTTGGCGATTAAAAAGACGAGACCGAAGACCAGGTAGAAGTACCAGGGCGTGTGGCCCGAAGGCTCACCGGGCTGCTTCTCGCGCACGCGAAAATAGTGGTGGTAGAGCATGTTCAACCCGAAGAATTGCGGAAAATACTTCGAGGCCAGCATCAGACCCCACGACGCGCCGGAGAGGATGTAGCTGCGCCGCTTGGTCCGTGCGTCGCGCGCGCTCGCCTGCTTGGCGCGGACGTAGAAGTAGAGGGCGAAGAGCATGAAGAAGACGAGCAGCGTGTCTTCCTTGGCGATGCGGTTGTAGGTGATGGCGTTGACGCCGAACGTCCAGAAGGCCGCGGCCAGCAGGCCCGTCCAGCGGTCGAAGAAGGCAGCCGTCAGGAGAAAGAGCGGGATGGCGGTCAGCGCGCCGAAGAGGATGTTGGGGAAGCGGAGCGCCGTCTCGTCGCTGATGGGCGTCGCGGAGCGCGCGTTCCAGGACTGCTGCGCCCGGACCGAGACGAACATCAGCGCCTTCATCAGCATCGGGTGCTCGGCGTTCGGGCGTATGTCTCCCTGATTGTAGGCGCGGACGGCGTTCAGCTTGTTGACCTCGTCCTCCGCGAAGCCGATGGCGCTCACATGGTTCAGACGCAGGCCCAGGCCGAGGACGACCAGCACCGCGAGCGCCAGCACCACCCCGCGCTCACGCACAAGCGCCCCGCCGCGCCCGACGACTTTAGGGGAAGCAATGGCCTCGCTCCCGACCGGATTCACTTCAACAGAATGCGACAAGAAATCCTTCACTTTCTTTGCGCCTTTGCGTCTCCCGCGTGAAACTTAACCTCACGCTGGAGACGCAAAGGCGCAAAGAGGTATTAACTTTGCTCGCTGACGCGCGGCGCAACCGGCGCGCCCATCTCTTCGCTTAACGCTTCCTGGGTCTCCTCGACGACCGATTGGGTCGAGAGCCCGCGGCGTATGAGGAAGATTACGCCGAGCGCCGTCCAGCAGATGACGCGGGCCTTGCGGACGATGGCGAGCGTGACGCCGGCGGTTGCGCCGATGTTCAACCTGTTCGTCACCCAGCCTGACCCCGCTTCATCAACACCCGCGCGCATCGGCACAAACTTGAAAACTACGTTGATGATTCGGTTGACGGATTCGAGGACGTAGGCCGCCAGGAAATTCACGGACCCGCCGGTGATGAAAGAGAGCGTGACGTAAACTTCCAGCACACCCGCCAGGTGGAAGCAGACTTCCAGCGCCATGATGAGCGCGCAGCGCGCCTTGTTGCGCGAGTAGAAACTGTAGACCGTCTCCTCGACCGCGCTCGTGCTCGCCTTCTGCTTCTCCTTCAGGAACCGCTTCCCGAAACGGTTCTTCCGCAGCCGCTCAAACGCCGCCGTCAGAAACTTCCACCGCATGTGGTAGATGATGAAGCCTGTCAGGATGATTACGCAGACGACGCTGAGCGAGATCAAGCTCATCAGCCTGAGGCCGTCCGTCAGCGGGAAGACGAGGAGCAGTATGACTATGCCCGAGAGGATGAAGAGCGCGACCGAGAGGCTGTAGAAAAGGTTCTGGACCGCGAGCGCGGAGATGGCCGTCACCAAGGGCACGCGGTCGCGCACGAGCGCGGCCTTCGTCGGCTCGCTCGCGACCAGGCCGAGCGGCGTCAAATTGCCTACCGCGTCGCCGACGACGTAGGCGCGGAAGGCGTCGCGAAAACGCAGACGCTCCTTGCCGGTAAAACAGAGCACCCACCCGAGCGTGCGGGCGACGTAGCGGAGGCTCGAAATCGCCAGCACGAGCAGGAAGCCCGCGCCCAGTTTTCTGATGCCGGAGGCCACGTCGCCGGGGCCGGCTTTCCACAGGAAGTAGGCGAAGAGCAGGAGGCCGAAAAGCGCAAAGATGATTCCGATGGGCTTTAATCTTTTGGACGGGTCCGCGGTGTTATTGCTTTGATTCATTCAGGGCCATCTCAGGACGAGTCTACTATCCCGCCCGCGCCGACGCGTGCGAGAAATCAGCAAGATACGGTATCGGGCCGCTAAGCTCAACCCGGCAAGGCGCGTGCCTCCGCCGCAGAGGCGCGAATTCCTCGAACGCAACACGCCCGCGGGGAATCCGTTAGAGCAATATTCGGCCGACGATTGTCAGCCGAAAACGGCAAAAGGCAAAAGGTAAAGGGAAAAATCTTGACCCCGAAGGGGTCGCACATGATAGCCGGGGGCAAGCGCGTGAGCGCGCCGCCCTCGGTTCGACGTTAGAAAACGAATCCGACCCTGAAAGGGTCGCACCGCTAGATTGAGGCGCGACCCTTTCAGGGTCGGAATATTTTTCGCGTCTATCCAGGGGTGGCGCGCCGTGCGCTGGCGCGCACGCGCTTACCCCTGGCTATCATCTGAGACCCCTTCGGGGTCTTTACTTTTGGCTTCGTCAGTTGACCTCAGGCGCAAACTTGAGCGATGCTACAGGGTCAACCCAATCAAGAAATTTTCCTGCGAGCCGGAAAGCTATGAGTAAGACAATTGATGAGCAGGCGGGGCGCGCCCTGACGACGCTCGCCGAAGACGAGGAGATGTTCCGGGCGAGCGTGCGCGAGTTCGCCGAGGGCGAATTGAGGCCGCGCGTCGAGGCGATGGACGAGGCGGGCAAACTAGACCCCGCGCTCGTCCGCCAATGCTTCGACCTCGGCCTGATGGGCATCGAGACGCCGGAGGAGTACGGCGGCGCGGGCGCCTCGTTCTTCACGGCCATCGTCGCCGTCGAAGAACTCTCGCGCGTTGACGCCTCGGTCGGCGTCTTCGTTGACGTGCAGAACACGCTCGTCAATAACGCCATTCTGCGCTGGGGAAACCCCGAGCAGAAGAAAAAATATCTGGCACAACTCGCCGCGGAGCGCGTCGGCGCTTACGCCTTGAGCGAGGCGGGCTCCGGCTCGGACGCTTTCGCGCTCGCAACGCGGGCCGTGGACGCGGGCGACCATTACGTGCTGAACGGGCGCAAGCTCTGGATCACGAACGGCAACGAGGCGGAAATCTTCATCGTCTTCGCCAACGCGGACCCGGCGGCCGGCTACAAAGGCATCACGGCCTTCATCGTCGAAAAAAGTTTCGAGGGTTTTTCCGTCGGGAAGAAGGAGAACAAACTCGGCATCCGAGCTTCTTCGACGACCGAGCTTATCTTGGAAGACTGCCGCGTGCCGAAGGAGAACGTGCTCGGGGAAGTGGGCAAGGGCTACAAGGTTTCCATCGAGACGCTGAACGAGGGGCGGATAGGCATCGGCGCGCAGATGATAGGGATCGCGCGCGGCGCACTCGAAGCGTCGTTGGCTTACACGTCGGAGCGCGAGCAGTTCGGCAAGGCGGTCAACGAGTTTCAGGGCGTGCAGTTCCAACTGGCCGAGATGGCGACAGAGCTTGAAGCGGCGCGCCTGATGGTTTATAACGCGGCCCGGCTGAAGGACGCGAGGCTTCCCTTCGTCAAAGAGGCCGCGATGGCAAAGCTCTACTCGTCGCGCGCGGCGGAACGCATCAGCTCGAAGGCGATAGAACTCTACGGCGGCTACGGCTTCGTCAAAGACTACCCGGTCGAGAAATTCTGGCGCGACTCCAAAATCGGCGCCATCTACGAGGGCACCTCGAACATGCAGTTGCAGACGATTGCGAAGATGATTATTGGAGGTAAGTGAGGATGAGCGCGGATGTCGAGCGCGTGCTGAACGAGATTGAGGCGATGACCCCCGCCGAGATCGCCCAAATCCGACAGAAAGTCGAAGAGCTTTTAGCCGCACACTCGCAAGGGGCCGAAAGAACTCTCAAACAATCTCTGTTCGAGGCCGGCCTGCTGAGCGAGATTAAGACGCCCGACCGCGACGTGGAGTCCTTCCGCAGTTATCAGCCCGTCACCGTGAAGGGTAAGCCTGTGTCCGAAACCATTATCGAGGAGCGCAGGTAGGCTTTGGCCGTTTACTTTTTCGACAGCAGTGCTATCGTCAAACGCTACGTGCGGGAGACGGGCGCGCGGTGGGTTAGCAGTATTATTGATCCGGCGGCGGGTAATGAGATTTATCTGGCGCGGATCACTGGAGTAGAAGTTGTTTCAGCTCTCGTCAGGCGCGGGCGGGAGGGCACGATGTCAGAACGCGATATGGCCGCCGCGTTGATACAGTTCCGTAAGGATTTCGCTGGCGAATACCAGGCGCTTGAGATGACTGCCTCCGTGCTGGGGCGGGCCATGTCGCTGGCCGAGGCCCACGCCTTACGTGGTTATGACGCGGTTCAGTTGGCGGCAGCGTTGGAGGTCAATAACTTTTGCCTGGCCGCAGAACTTCCACCTTGCGCGATCATTTCGGCTGACGAAGCTCTTAACATCGCCGCGGCGGCTGAGGGATTGACCGTTGATAACCCGAATACTCACTGAGGCATGTCGAACATGCAGTTGCAGACGATTGCGAAGCTCATCATCGGAAGATAAGAGGTACGTTCTGATGGAAAATACAAAGAGAAGCCCCCTGATCAAGAGAGGAGTCAAGGACGAGCCGCAACAGCGGGAGGCGGTTGATGATCTCTCAACAGTTCAGGAAGGAATCGCAGAAGACAAGCTGGAACAAGTGCTGCTAAACGCCGGCCTGTTGAGTAAGATTCCGCCTCCGATTACGGATTTCACGAATTACCGAAAGCGCAGACCAATAAAGGTCAGAGGCAAACCCGTGTCCGAAACAATAATTGAGGAGCGTAGATAGCAGTGTCCGTTTACTTCTTCGATAGCAGCGCACTCGTCAAGCGTTAGGTGAAGGAAACGGGCACGGGATGGGTTATCAAGATCACCGATCCGGCAAAGCGGAATAGAATTTACGTAGCAAGCATTACAGGCGTGGAGGTGGTTTCGGCAATCGCGCGGCGTGCCCGCAATGGCGATATGTCAGAGGAGGAGAGGCTTGATGCAATAGCACAATTCGCCGTTGATTTTGAGAGTCAGTATCGCGTCCTTGAAACAACATCCGAGTTGATTATCAAAGCCATGCTACTGGCAGTCGGGGGAACTTTGCGGGGTTACGACGCGGTACAGTTAGCTGCTGTATTAGAGGTCAACGACCGCTGTCTTGACTTGTCGATCCCCGCCCCGACACTCGTTTCTGCTGACAAGGCGCTCAACGCCGCGGCGGGGATTGAGGGGCTGGCAGTTGATGATCCGAATGTCCATTAGCTAACGGGAAGTTATGGCTACATCGCGCATTGATACTTTCAAACAGATGTTGGAGTCGGACCCGGATAACGTGCTCGTGCGGTTCGGGCTGGCGAACGAGTACTTGAAGGCGGAGTTGTATGAGGAGGCCATCGCGGCGCTCAACGACTATTTGCGGCGGGCGGACGACGAGGGCGCGGCCTTCGGGATGCTGGCGCGCGCCCTTGAGAAGACGGGTCGGCGTGAGCAGGCGCGCGAGGCTTATCAGCGCGGGATCGAGGCGGCCAACCTGCACGGCCACCCCTCGATGGCAGAGGACTACCGGATGACGCTTGAGTCAGACTACGCAGACTAAAGGCGCAAAGGGTTGAGCCAGGACGTATGAAGACCGACACCAAAATATTAAAACTCGTCAGGAGAACTGAGACGATGGGAAGCGCACAGGCGACGGCGGAGCGCGAGCACAAGGGGCTCGACCGCGAGCAGATGATAGAGATTTACCGCACGATGTACATGTCGCGCCGTATTGACGACAAGGAGATTCAGCTCAAGGGCCAGAACAAAATCTTCTTCCAGATTTCCGGCGCGGGCCACGAGGCCATCCTCGTCGCCGCCGGGATGGCGATGAAGGCCGGCCACGACTGGTTCTACCCTTACTACCGCGACCGCGCTCTTTGTCTGCAACTCGGCATGACGCCGCTCGAACAACTCCTTTCAGCCGTCGGCGCGGCCGATGACCCCAACTCGCACGGCCGCCAGATGCCCTCGCACTGGGGCCACAAGCGTCTCAACATCGTCTCGCAGTCTTCCCCGACCGGCACACAGTTCCTGCAAGCCGTGGGCTGCGCCGAGGCGAGTGTCCGCGCCGCGCTGATTGAGGAGATCAAAGACAAGGTCGTGGGCTTTAAAGGCGACGAGGTCGTCTACTGCTCCGCGGGCGACGGGACGACGAGCGAGGGCGAGTTCTGGGAGGCGCTTAACACCGCCTCCAACCTGAAGCTGCCCGTCGTCTTCCTGATAGAAGACAACGGCTACGCCATCAGCGTCCCCGTCGAAGTGCAGACCGCGGGCGGCGACGTGTCGAAACTGGTCGAGGGCTTCCCGAATCTCTATCTACAACGATGCGACGGCACGGACCCGATTGAGTCTCTCGAAACTATGCAGCGCGCCGTCGAATACTGCCGCGAGCGGCGCGGCCCCGCGCTCGTCCACGCGAAAGTCATACGCCCCTACTCGCACTCGCTCTCGGACGACGAAAAACTTTACCGCCCGGACGAGGAGCGCACGTCGGACGCAGAGCGCGACCCGGTCAAGCGCTTCGGCGCTCTGCTCGTCGAAGAAGGCGTCGTCACGCAGGACGAGTTGCAGCAACTCAAGGACGAGGTTGACAGGGAAGTGACGGAGGCGGCCGACGCGGCGCTCGCGAGCCCGCAGCCCGCGCCGGAGACGGCCGCGCTCTACGTCTACTCGCCCGACGTTGACCCGACCTCCAAAGAGTTCGACACGGAAGAGGGCGCGGAGTTGACGGGCAACGCCGGCACGGTCGTTGACCTCATCAACCGCTGCCTGCACGAAGAGATGGCGCGCGACCCGCGCATCGTCGTCTTCGGCGAGGACGTGGCCGACTGCTCGCGCGAGGAGAACCTGGACAAGGTCAAAGGCAAGGGCGGCGTCTTCAAGGTGACGGCGAACCTGCAAAGGAAATTTGGCACAGCGCGCGTCTTCAACTCGCCGCTCGCGGAGGCGAACATCGTCGGCCGCGCGACCGGGATGGCGACCAGGGGCATGAAGCCCGTCGTCGAGATACAGTTCTTCGACTACATCTGGCCCGCGTTTCACCAGATTCGCAACGAACTGGCCGTCATGCGCTGGCGCTCCGGCAACGAGTGGAAGTGCCCCGTCGTCATACGCTGCCCCGTCGGCGGCTACCTGAAGGGCGGCGCGGTCTACCACTCGCAGAGCGGGTCCAGCATCTTCACGCACACGCCCGGCATACGCGTCGTGTATCCTGCGACCGCTCTCGACGCCAACGGGCTGTTGCGCACGGCGATTCGCTCGGACGACCCCGTCCTCTTTCTTGAGCATAAGCACCTTTACCGCCAGGCGTACAACAAGTCGCAGTACCCGCCGGACGGTTTTCTCATTCCGTTTGGCAAGGCGAAGACCGTGCGCGAAGGCACGGACCTTTCAATCATCACGTTCGGCGCGCTCGTCCAGCGTTCCCTGGTCGCGGCCAAGCAGGCCGAGCAGCAGCAGGGCATCAACGTAGAGGTGATTGACCTGCGCACGCTCTCGCCGTACGACTGGGAGGCGATTACTCGCTCCGTGAAGAAGACCAACCGCGTCATCGTCGCGCACGAAGACTCGCGCTCGTGGGGCTACGGCGCGGAAATCGCGGCGCGCATCTCGGACGAATTGTTCGAGTACCTGGACGCGCCGGTGCGCCGCGTGGCCGCGCTCGACACCTTCGTCGGCTACGCCCCGCAACTCGAAGACGCGATTCTGCCGCAGGTCGAAGACGTGGCGAAGGCGATCACTGAGTTGTATAGCTACTGAAACAAAAACTGCGGCTCTTTCCTTTGCGCCTTTGCGTCTTTGCGTGAGACTATTTCCTCACGCAAAGACGCAAAGGCGCAAAGCATTTTGAGCGGTTTTATTGGAAATTCTTACAGACCTGTATCGTATCGTTTCGCGGCGTCTGTTCCCGTCTCACGTTTAACTCCTGCTATTTGTCCAGTTGATTCTCCGCGCCCGGTTGGCATGATGATTGCGAAACTATTTCAGGACACTTAATAACCCCTGAGACCAAAAATCAGCGTTTTATAGGAGGGAGAAATGCCGATGAGCAGACGTTTGCTTTCTGTTCTGGGAGGAATCATCCTCTCGCTCGCCACCGTTAATGCCGTTCTCGCGCAGGAGACTCAGCCGACGACTACGACGCCAACCACGACCACTACTGTCACGACCACTGAGACCAAGGCCGTGCAGAACGCCGACGGGAGTTGGACCGTCATCGAGTATCCGGTTGACAAGGAGGTGACGGTCAACCTGACTCCGCTCAACATCGCCAACGCCACGGGCCGCGCCGTCATACACCGCATGGCCGACGGCACGATGATAAAAATGGACCTGGCGGGCCTGCCGACGACCGTCAGCGGCTTAAACCTCTACGCCGTTGACCCGCTCAATAAGGTCACGCTGCTCGGCCCCATCACGGTCGCGAACGGCGTGGCAACCCTGAGCACGAAGACACCGCTGGACAAGTTCATGCTAGTGCTTTCGCCCGAGGGCAATCTGACGACCATCACGCCGGAGACGCCTGTCGTCTTCCGCAGCGCGGTGCCTGAAGGCTTCGCCATCGTGCCGCTCGCCAGCACGGACAAGGACGGCGCGGCGGTGGGCGAAAAAGTGGCCGCCGTCTCGACGCCGGGCACGACCTCGACGGCCTACGGCGCGCCGCTGCTCAACGTGCCTGGAATGAAGCAGGGCGAAGACTCCATGATCAAGGTCAACTTCACGGGCGCTCTGACGGGCGCGCGCGCCAACATCAAGGTCGAGCCGCGCAAGGACGGGCCGACGATGATTACGGCGCGCTTCCACGAGTTGAAGGAAGCGCCCGCGGGCCAGACTTACGTGCTCTGGGCCGTCTCGCCTGACAATCAGTTCACCAAGTTGGGCCAGTTCGTCAACACGGGCGGCCGCAACGAGGCGGAGATTAAATCCGAGACCGCGCTCCAGGACTTCGGCCTGTTCGTCACGCTCGAAGACCCGGCCGCGACAGCACCACACGGCACAATCGTCGGGACGTTCCTCAGGTAAGACGGGAGCGTTTCGTCGTTAAGATCAAAGAGGCCGCCCTAAATTCCGGGCGGCCTCTTTTGTTTCGCGCGGTAAATCACGGCCCGGCGGCATTAGCCCCGCGCGAGTCGCTCCAAAAAATTATTTATGTTTGTTCCGGTGGGCGCTGTGCTATATTGACCTTTAGGACGGGCGCATTCCCGGCCCGGCCTTGCAGACCTGAACCCCAGCGGTCAAGCTGGCCGAACAATCCCGGCAGACATTGGAAACTTCGACGGCCTCCACGCCGTACTCCCCAAAACATCCAGGGGCATTTTAGCTCATTAAAAACCAGCCCTCGCCGGGCAAGACCGTTTTGTCCGAACGAACGAAGGACAAGAGTTATGATTCGCAAGCTTCCCCCATGCTTGGCGCTCGTTCTGCTTTTCGCTGTCTCCGCTTTCTCGCAGGAGACGCTCCCCGAACTCATCCGCCGCGTTAAACCCGCCGTCGTCGCCGTCATCACCTACGACGCCAAGGGCGAAATCCAGATGACCGGCAGCGGATTCTTCATACGCCCCGGACAGGTTCTGACCAACCTGCACGTCATAGAGGGCGCGAGCCGCGCCGAAGTCCGCACGCTCGATGGCAAGGGCCGGACCTACACGACCGCGGGCGTCGTCAGCCTCGACGACGAGGCGGACCTGGCGGTCCTGAGCGTCAACACGCCCGCCGACCGCGCGCGCGCGCTCGAAGTCGCCGACTCGCTCCCCGAAGAGGGCGAGCAGATCTTCGTCATCGGCAACCCGCTCCGCCTCGAAGGCTCCGTCTCCGACGGCATCGTCTCGGCCGTGCGCGAGGTCCCCAGCCTCGGCGAGATAGTGCAGATTACGGCCCCCATCTCGCACGGCAATTCGGGGAGCCCGCTCTTCAACATGAAGGGACAGGTCCTCGGCATCATCACCATGAAGGTGACCAACGGACAGAACATCAACCTCGCGCTCGGTGCGTCGCGTCTCAGGCAACTCAAGACGGGGACGCTCATGTCGTTCGCGGACCTCGCGGCGCGGAACAAGACCGGCCCGCCCTCCGAGATGCTGGCCGAGTGGTGGTATCGCAACGGATTGAACTCGCTCTGGCTCGGCAACTACGACAGCGCGCTCGGCTACTTCGAGAACGCCGTCAACAAGAACCCGAACCGCGCCGAAGCCTGGATTCAGGTCGGCTACTGCAAGGTCAAGCAGGGGAAGAACGCCGACGCCATACGCGCCTTTCAGCGCGCCATACAACTCCGGCCCAATTCCTTCGAGGCTTACAACAAGCTCGGCGACGCCTACTACTACGCGAGCCGCTTCAGTGAGGCCATCGAAGCCTACAAGCAGGCCGCGCGCCTCAGGCCCGACCTCGCCGAAGCCTACTACAACCTCGGCGTCACCTACCTCGAACTCGGCGACCGCGAAGCGGCCAGCGTCCAACTCCGCGCCCTCCAACCGCTCGACGACAAGCTGTATAAGAAACTGTTCGGAGAGATGAAGTAAAGCAATAGGCAAAAGGTAAAAGAAAATAGAAGACCCCGAAGGGGTCGCACATAGTAGCCGGGGGCAAGTGAGCGCGCGAGCGCGAGCGCCGCCCCCGGTTTAGTTAGCGAAAGAGATTCGACCCTGAAGGGGTCGCACTTCAATGTTGAGGTGCGACCCCTTCAGGGTCGGATCGTTTCTTCTCATCCTTCCGGGGGCGGCGCTCGCGCTCACGCGCTCGCTTGCCCCCGGCTATCGTGTGCGACCCTTTCAGGGTCTTCACTTTTGCCTTATTCGCTCACTTGGCTCGTGAACACAGCCTTGTCTATCCGGGCGGGGTCGCCGAGGACGACGAAGCGTATGTTGCGCATGTATTTTTGGGCCACGCGCTGCACGTCGGCCGGGGAGACGGAGCGCAGGTGCGTGAGCATGTCGAAGGAGTGGCGCCAGCCGCCGCCGATCAGTTCGTACTCGGCGAGGCTCGCCGCCTGCGCCGCGTTCGTCTCCTGGCCCATGTAGTAGGTCGTCAGGTATTGCGAGACGACGCCCGTGATGTCGCGGTTGTCAATCGGCTGGGTCTGTAGCCGCTTGATCTCGTCGAGCATGACGCGCACGGCCTGGTTGGCGTCAACGGCCGTCACGTAGATGCCGCCGACGTTCGCGCCCTGGCTGCCCAGGAAGGCGCTCGGGGCGTACGAGAGATTGCGCTTGACGCGCACCTCCTCGAAGACGCGGTCGCGCAGGATGCTCGACGCGATCTGCATCGCGTGGATGTCGTCGGCCGTCAGGGGCGGCGCGCTGAAGACGCCGTTGATGTAGTTGGTCGGGAGTCCGCGCTGCGTGACCTCGACGGTCGGGGTGGTGAAGGTCAACTGCGGCACGGGCTCCGTCTTGTATTCGCCGCGCGGGAGCTTGCCGAAAGCGGCCGTGATGCGCTGGCGCAGGACGGCCGGGTCGAGGTCGCCGACGACGACCAGGAGCAGCCGCGAGGTCTGCATCATCTGCTGGTGATACTTGCGGATGTCTTCGAGCGTCAGGCGCGAGACAGACTCGGGCGTGCCCTGCGGGCGGTTCAGATAAGGGTGACCAGCGTAGGCCACGCGCTCCTGCAATCTTTGCAGATAAGTGTCCGGGTCGTCCGAGTCGTCGCGCAGCCCCGACACCGTGCGGCCCTTAATCAGCTCGAAGTCTTCCTTCGTGAAGGCGGGCCTCAAGGCCACGTCCGTGAAGATTTCCCACGAGCGGTCGAAGTTGGCGCGCGTCGTGGTG
This sequence comes from uncultured Acidobacteriota bacterium, assembly GCA_963711585.1. GTDB lineage: Bacteria > Acidobacteriota > Blastocatellia > Pyrinomonadales > Pyrinomonadaceae > QHXM01. The sequence goes on from CAVQEU010000012.1 coordinate 161,287, forward strand.
AGCGACAGCACGGAGAAGTCGTAGTTTTCGCTCGACCCCAAAACGGTGCCCATCCGCGAAAGCTCCGTGCGCAGACGCTCGCGCGGGAAACTCACGCTCCCCTCGGTCGCCACGTCCAACATGAGCGACTCTATGCCGGCGTTGTCTGCCGTAATGTTGCGCGAGCCGCCGCGCAGGAAGAGTCCGGCGGCCACCGTCTGGCTGCCCTCGCGCCGCTTGACCAGCACCTTCATGCCGTTCACGTCGAACTCCGTGACGAGAGACGCCGCGCGCCTCTCGGCCGCGTCCGCCTCGGCCTTCGGCGGTTGCGTAGCATTCGCCGGCTGCGTCGCATTCGGCTGCTGCGTCGTTTCCCGTGACGGCTGCTTCTCCTTCGACGGCTGCTCGTCCTGCGTCGTCGTCGGCTTCACCAGCCCGCCTTGCGCCAACACCGCGCCAGCATTACCAGAAGCCAACGCGAGCAACGCGACTAACACGAGCGAGAACCCCGCACGCGCAAACCCAAAACCGGAGCCAGCTCTCATCCGACTGAAAACTGAAAACTGAAAACTCAAAACTGTTCTTCTCATTGCCCGATTAACTCCTCCGGTTTCAACTGAATTTGCTGCTGCGCCTCGTCGGAAATCAGGACGATGCCGATGTGCGGCTTGCCCTGTATGTAGGTCGTGATGTAGCGGCTGATGTCGGCGCGCGTCGTGCGCCGCAAATTCTGCAAGTAGCCGCGGAAGTATTCAAGCCCGGTCGAGGCCCACCAGAACGAGAGCGTGTGCGCGTACTCCGAGAGCTTCTCGCGCGAGTAGAGGTCGTCGGCTTCCAGGAGCGCCTTGGCGCTCTCAAGCTCGTCGTCCGTGAAGTAGTCCTTGTCGTTGAAGTGCGAGATTTCGTTGTAGATGGCCTTGAGCGCGGCGCGCGCCTTCTCAGGCGGCATCTGCGCGACGATCTGAATCGGGCCGACGTTGCGCTGTGTCAGGTAGCCTATGGAGACGCCGTTCACCAGTCCTGTGTCCACGAGAGCGCGCTGGAAGCGCGAGTTGGGCTGCGTGACGATGAAGGAGAAAACGTCGGCCGCGTAAGAGCCGGGGTTGTCCTTGCCGATGGAGGGGCCGTGCCAGCCGATGTCTATGATGACGTTCTGGACGGGCTGTTTGACGACGACGCCCTCGCTCTTTTCGAGCGGCGGGTGCTCGACCATCGGGAACTCCACGAACGGGTCTTTCTCGCGCTTCGGCCAGTCGCCGTAAAACTCCTGGGCCATTTTGAAGACCTCTTCCGCCGCAACGTCGCCCGTGATGACGAGCGCCGAGTTGTTCGGGACGTAGTAGCGACCCTGAATCAGGCGCATCATGTCGGTCGTCGCGGCCGAGACGGTCTGGCGGCTCCCCAATGGGTTTTTGCGGCTCGGGTACTTGAAGAAGAGCCGGTTGGTCAGCTCAAGATTAAGATAGTAGAACGGGTTCGCCTCGTTGCGGTCAATCTCGCCGATGACGACCTCGCGCTCGCGCTCGAACTCGCCCTTCTCGAAGAGCGGGTAGCGCACGGCGTCGCGCATGAAGTTCATGGCGGTGCGCAGATTCGGGCTCGTCGTCGTGAAGTAGTAGTTGACGACTTCCTCGCGCGTCTGCCCGTTGTAGGCGATGCCGAGCTGGCCGATTCTTTGCAGGTAGTCCTCGGCGTCCTTGATGGCGCGATTGGCCTTGAAGAACATGTGCTCGTAGAGGTGCGAGAGGCCGTTCAGCTCGGGCGGCTCCGTGTAGGAGCCGTTGCGCACGGCCAGCTCGATGGTGACGAGCGGGACCGAGTGGTCTTCGAGGACGATGATTTCGAGGCCGTTCGCGAGCACGCGGTTCATGAGCTGCGCCTGCGGGGCGCGGGCGGGTAGCTTCGCCGCCGCCGGCCTTGCCGCGCGCGGCATCTGCATGGACGCCGCAGCGCGTGCCGGCTGTGCCAGAGTTGGCACAAGGAGCGAGCCGACGAGGGCTAGAATCAAGAGATGACGTTTCACGAGAAGAACTCCGTTCGTTGTTTTGACGAGAAATTTACCACAAACATCCCAGGCAGGGCTTGTCCCCACGAGTCATAGAACGATTGAGGGCGGTTTGATGTTGCAGAAAGCCTCGGAGATGTCGCAAGAAACGGATGAGGGAGGAGCGCATGAGGGATGAAATAGAAGCGTTCGTCTGTTCATTCATCCGCTCATTCCTCATCGCCTTGCTCACCCGCCGTAGGACTCGTCCTGCTCGATTTTCGAGAGCACCCAGTCGAATTCGCCGCTCGTCACTTTGCCGTGGCAGTATTCGCAGATGCCCGTGACGTTGACCTTCAGGGGCGCGGCGCAGTTCGGGCAGTTGAGGTCGGCGCGGGCGTGCGCTGACTTGGCGTTGCGGTTGCGGATGAAGGTCCAGTACTCGCTCCAGCGGCGGAGTTTCTTGTTCGACCCGGAGACGATCTTGCCCGCGTTGCTGATTGTGTAGTCGTAGCCCTCGGCCCAGATGCGCATGGTGATCGAGTTGTAGAAGGCGTCCTCCTTGATCTTGACGGGCTGCATGCGCGTGATGCGAAACTGGTCGAGCGCGTTGCGCAGCCCCTGCCGCTTGTAAGCCTCTATCCAATACTGGTGCATCTGGAAAATGTTGTCCGTCTCGTGCGGGCGCGCGCGCTCCCACTGCAAAGAGGACCAGGCCGTTTGCAGCTCGTTGAAGATGAGCACGACGCGGGCCTCGAACTCCTGCCAGCGAAACTCGGGGTGGTTCTGCTGGAAGTAGTTCTTGACGTTCTCGAAATTCGGCTGGACGACCGACGGGAAATCTGTGCCAACTTCGGGCACGTCCGAAGTCAGGAGCGGCCCGCGCGCCTCGCGGCTGGTGAGCGTGACGGCAGTTGCGAACCACTGGAACTCGCCGCTCTCTATCCGCGCGCCGCAGAAGGCGCACGCGCCCGTCGTGTCTTTCATCAGGGCCGCGCCGCAGCGCGGGCAGTGCAGCGCCGTGGCCTGCGCGGGCGGCGGCGAGAGCACGTCGCGATTGCGCTCCAACACCCATAGCTCCCTGACGTAATAGGTCATCTCCGACGCCTGGCCGTCTTTCCCGCTGACGACCTCCGTGTAGTTCGCCTCGAAGACGACGCCGATCTTGACGACGGGCGAGGAGAGTCCCTGCACGCCCGAGACCTGCATCGAGCCGATGATGATGCCGGTGACCGCGACGAGGTGCGGCGGGTTGCGCTGGGCCAGGGCGTTGCGCACGTCTGCGCTCAGGTAGGGCGAAAGCTCGTCGAGTTTCCCTCGCCCGCGCGCGTCGTGCGCCCTGGCGTAGAGCGCGTAGCAGAAGTCTGTGAAAGTGATTTCGGAGAAGTTCGGGTCAAACTTCCGAAGCTGCGTGAACTCCTGCGTGAATGTCCTCTGCTTCGGCCCCACGGAGGGCGCGTCCGCCGAGCAGACGGAGGGCTGTTTCTTACGGCTGTCCGAGCGGTAAATCCAGATGATCCCGATGATGACGATGATGTCGAGCGGGATGCCTATCGCCGGGTACTCAAACGTGAGCAGTATCAGGCGGAAGAGCAGCCAGAGGAGAAAGCCCGCGCCCTCGCCGCTGCCACCGCCGCCGCCACTGCTCCCGCCGCCGTAAGACTGCCCGCCGCCGACGCGCGCCAAAGCGTCGGGCGCGAAAAAAGAGATTGCGAGCAGCACGACGCAGACCGCGACGAGCGCGACGAGGAGGCGTGAAAGTAGCTTGGTACGGCGGCTGGGGTTCATTTGAGTTCGAAGCGCGGCATGTCCGGCAACTCGTTCGGGTTCTCGCCCGTCGGCGGAAGATGTTCGGCTAAGAGGACGCCCAACTCTTGAATCCTTTGCCTGAGAGTGTCCAACTGCGGGACGCGGCCCGCGCGGTGCAGTTCGTAGACGCGCTCGTTCCATTCCAGAGGGGGCACGGCCTTCAGAATCCCGCGGTCCGCGATCAGTTCCAGCCGCCGCTCAAGCAGCGAGAGGTAGATGAGCACGCCCATCTCCGCGTCCGTGTTGGCGATTCCGGCCTCGTAGAACATCGCCGCCGCACCGTTTCTGACCGCATCGGCGCGGAAGTCCTTGGTCGTCAGGAGACGGCGGAGCGCGCTGCTGCGCGACGAGACGAATGCGCCGGCCGCGAAGAAGAGGACGACGTCAATCGCCACCCAGTAGTGCTGAAACTCGAAGGGCGAGAAGAGGAGGAAGAGAAGAGTCAGGAAAGCCACGATAGCGCCGCAGAGGTAGTCCGCGTGGCGGTACGACGTGGAGCGTGCGCGCACCACGATCACGATTTCGGCGTCCGTCTGGCTTTCGATTTCACGAACGGCCTGGGCCAGTTGGTCGCACGCGGGTTGATCGAACCGTGGGCGGCTCATAAAGCGATGATGACGGCCTCTCTCTCAAAGCGCACTGAATTTGGACAAAGCGGCCGCTATCTTGCCACGACCGGCCGGCGGGCGACAAGTGTGGAGGATTGCGGGGTGAATGTAGAGCATGACGGTGGACGCGCGATTAAGGTGCACCATGCCGCCTAATCACGCTGAGCCGCGTGTTATACTACGCGGCACGTTTTAATCTGTAGTCAGGCCGCACGCGTAATAGCGAGGCAGTGGATCATCGTGAAGGGAATCTTCATAAACTATCGGCGTGGAGACTCCGCTCCATATGCGGGTCGCTTGGGTGAGATGCTTGTGCGTCGCTATGGGAGCGAGCGGGTCTTCCTCGATATTGCGACAATAGCTGTCGGGGCTGATTTCTCACAGCAAATCATCCGTGCTGTTGAGTCGAGCGATGTAATGCTGGTCATCATCGGGCCGCGTTGGCTGGATGATTATGATGATGGCAAACGCCGCCTGGATAACCCGAACGATTTCGTCCGGCTGGAAATCGCCAAGGCGCTGCAATCAGATAAACGTGTAATTCCGGTCCTAGTCGGCGGCGCGAGCATGCCGAGGTCTGAAGACCTCCCGGCGGAATTAATGCCGCTGGTTTACCGCCAGGCCATCGAACTCAATGACATATACTGGGCCGCGGATTCCGATAGGCTTTTCCGAGTATTGGACGACCCTCACAAGGTTTTATCTTCGGATGAAAAGAGGAGACCCGTTGATGCCAAGCCTTTAGGACGACCTCCCTGGTGGCGCGTCCTCTGGAACCGCATCCTTGAGTATTTGGAGTTTCGGCGACAGCCGCAGTTTCAATCGCCTCCGCCTCAGCCTCAAGCACCTAAGCCTTCACTTCCAAAGAGCCACGAAATCTTTGTCAGTCACGCCAAGGAAGATCGTGCGTTCGTCGGGACCGTGGTCGCGGCGATTGAAGGAATCGGTTTTCCCTGTTGGGTCTCATACCGCGATATTCCGGCAGGAGAACCCTCATGGGCCGGGGCCATCGCCGGCGCGGTCGCTCAGAGCCGACTCGTCGTTGTCGTTGTATCTCAGCACGCCATCGCATCAAAACAGGTATTGCGTGAAGTCACCATAGCCGACGATGAGAACATCCCATTCATTCCCTTCTGCGTAGATGAAGCACCTTTATCATACGACTTCAAATACTTCTTCAGCACTGCACAGCGCCTAGAGGCAGGACAACTATCGAAATCCGAGGCGCTCGATTTACTGATGGCAAACATTAAACAGCGCGCCTCAGCGATTGCTCCACATCCAGTGAACCGCTCGGCTGAATTTTCGTCGTGAGATGGAGCGGTGTCTTATGCGAGGTCTAACAGAGGCGCAAAAGGGTTGAGATATTCCGGCCCTTGCCGCTCAGTGCTGAATGGAAAGATAATTGCGGGCATGAAGAGCTACCGAAAAGAACTCTGGTTCAACGTGCCTACGCGGCGTGCCTTCATCAACATCACGCCGCAGGTCGAGGAGTGTTTGAAGGAGAGCGGGGTCCGCGAGGGGCTGGCGCTCGTCAACGCCATGCACATCACGGCCTCCGTCTTCATCAACGACGACGAGCGCGGGTTGCACAAGGATTATGACAAGTGGCTGGAGCGGCTGGCCCCGCACGCGCCCGTGGATCAGTACGCGCACAACGAGATCGGCGAGGACAACGCCGACGCGCACATGAAGAGACAGGTGATGGGCCGCGAGGTCGTCGTCGCCATCACCGAAGGGCGGCTCGACTTCGGCCACTGGGAACAGATCTTCTACGGCGAGTTCGACGGGAAGCGAAAGAAACGCGTGCTCGTCAAAATCATAGGCGAGTAATCAGTAGTCAGAAGCTGTTTGAGAAGTCCCGTCAGGGACGAAGTGAAAATAGCCCAGCACTTCAGTGCTGGGAACGGGACGGTAATTTTATCCTAGTCCCGTAGGGACGACTGAAGGTTTCAGTCGTCCCTACGGGACTCAAACATCATTGGCACTCCATCCCCAGCGATAAATCGCTGGGCTATTATCAATCGTCCCTGACGGGACGCGAAACAGCCGATAGTTTTCAAACAGGCTCTCAGTAGTCAGTAATCAGTTATCAGCTTTTTGCTTTTACTGAAAACTGACTACTGATCACCCTGCTTTTCGTAGAATTTGACTTTCAGATTCTCTTCAAGCTCAAGCGAGTCGTAGGGCTTGAAGTCTTCTAAAAAATTCTCGGGCATGAAGGTGTCGGCGTCTTCCACGGTGAGCGGAATCTCTGTCACCACCCAGCGGTCTATCTCCTCATGGAAAGTTCTGAAGACCTGCTCGCCGCCGATGATGTAGAGGTCGCACGAGAGGTAGGGCGCGAGCGAGAGCACGGAGAGCTTGTCTCTGAGCACGAGAAGAGACGGCAGCGGCTCAAGCTCCGCCTGTCTCGTCATGACGACGTTGAGGCGGCCGGGCAGCGGCCGCTTGAGCGAGAGCCACGTCCGGCGGCCCATCACGCAGACGTTCCCCATCGTCTGCCGCTTGAAAAACTTCAAGTCCGCCGAGTAGTGCCACGGGATCGTGCCGCCGCGCCCGATGGCCCCGTTGCGATCCACGGCGACGATGCCGATGATTGCCATGCGCTACAAGGTAATTCACGTCACGCCGAAACATCAATCAAATTTCCGCCCGCGCGCCGTTACGCTATACTCAACACACCTTTCAAAATCCGAGGTCATTTTCAAGGGGGGACGATTGATGAAGAAGCACGGCCCGTGGACGATTAAGGGGACGCGGCGCGTCTACAAGAACGAGTTGGTGGAAGTCTCGGAGGACGAAGTCATCAAGCCGAACGGCGAGGAAAGCAAGTACGCCACCGTCAGGCTGAGCGACGGCGCGGGCGTGCTCGCGCTCGACGACGATGGCGTAGTTTACCTGGTCAAAGAATTTCGTTACGCGCTCGGGCGCGAGGACGTGGAGATAGTCGGCGGCGCGATTGACGAGGGCGAAGAGCCGCTTGAGGCCGCGCGCCGCGAGCTGCGCGAAGAGCTGGGGATTGAAGCAAGGATGTGGACGGAGCTGGGACGCGCCACACACTCGACCTCCCTGGTGAAGTCTTTCTCGACGCTGTTCCTGGCCCGCGGGCTAACGTTTACGCAGAAGGACGAGGACGGCGGCGAAGTGCTCGAAACCGTCAAGATGCCTTTCGCGGAAGCCGTCGAAAAGGCGCTCACGGGCGAGTTCGTACACGCGACGACCTGCGTGCTGATTTTGCGCGCGCGCGAGTTCTTGGGGAAAAGCTGATGAACGAACAGTTGCGCTCGCTCTTCTCCCACACGGGGCAAGTCGTCTATCTGAACCACGCGGCCGTCTCGCCCCCGCCGACGAAAACCGTGGAAGCGGTCGCGGCCCAGATGCGCGACGTGGCCGAGCACGGCTCGCTCAATTACCGTAAGTGGGTGGCCGTGAAAGAGAGTGCGCGCAAGCTTGCCGCGTTGATGCTGGGGGCGCGGCCCGAACAAGTGGCCTTCACGCGCAACACGTCGGACGGGCTCTCCACGATTGCCAACGGTCTTAGTTGGCGCGCGGGCGAAAACGTCGTCACCTTCAGGCGCGAGTTTCCGTCGAACGTTTATCCGTGGCTGCGGTTGAGAGAGGCGTTCGGCGTGGAGGTGCGCTTCTGCGAAGAGCGCGGCGGGCGCGTTGACCTGGAAGAGATGCTCTCGCTGATTGACGATCATACGCGCGTCGTCGCCGTCAGCCACGTGCAGTACGGCTCCGGCTACCGCGCGGACCTTGAGCGCCTGGGCCGCGCGGCTCGCGCGCGCGACGCGCTGCTCGTCGTGGACGTGATTCAGGCGATGGGAGCCTTGCCCGTCAACGTCGAGGCGGAGTTGATAGACGCCGCGGCCGGGGCCGGGCACAAGTGGCTGCTGACGCCCGAAGGCGTGGGCCTGCTCTATCTGTCAGACCGCGCGCGCGAGCGCATACAGCCGACGCTGGTCGGGTGGACGAGCGTGCCGCGCCCCGAAGAGCGAGACGATTTCGAACAAGAGTGGGCGCACGGCGCTCTCGCCTGGGAAACTGGCACAGCGCCCACCGCGCTCATTCACGGCCTGGAAGCCAGCCTCTCCCTGCTGCTCGAAACGGGCGTCGAGCGAATAGCCACGCACCTCCTTGAATTGACGGATTACCTGTGCGAGCGCCTGGAAGCCCGCGGCTACGAGGTCGTTAGCTCACGCCTGCCCGCCGAAAAGTCGCAGATCGTCTGCCTGCGCCACAGGGGCGAGTGGACGGCCCTCGCGCTCTACGGCCATCTCAAAAAGCATGGCATCGTCACAGCACCGCGCGGGGACCGCCTGCGCATCGCGCCGCACCTCTACAACACGACCGAAGACATAGAGGCGCTGATGAGGGCCTTGCCGTAAAGTAGTTGGACACTCTTCAAGGCACGAGTGTTTATTTATCGGTCAAGTGTACACCGGCTCTGTACTACAAAAAGACAGAAAATGCCCCGTTTTCACCGCCCTTTCGCACTTACCGTTGGCTTGGAAAGTGCGTCTTACCTCGTTTTCAAAGGGGAAAACGAGAATTTTGAAAATGGCTGAGGCATGACAGGCTCGATGGCACGGTCGTTGCTCTGGATAGTAAACGATAAAATAGGAAGGGTACATAAGGGTAAATCGGGTCAGGCTCGGAGACGGCAGTGAGTGAAGGCTTTGGGGGAGGCGTTCTCTCACTTTAAAAGCAGCGGCGGCTCTTTCGGGGGAACGGGGTTGTCGCAACGCTTAGCGGTCGAAGGGCACAAGTGCTGGGCTGCTGGTCGGCGTCCTGCAAGAGGCTTGGGGGAGCCTCACAGGAAGACCAGCAGCCCGCAACTTTCTCGAAGATAGGACAAGGGGAAAAAATTTAGCCGCCGGAGTTGGGGGATTCCGGCGGCTAAATTTTTTTGTGCCCAATTTTCGGTCGTTAACGGGCGACGGACTTCTCGTCACCCGCCGTCAGCAACTTGGAAGGGTCTGTCTCGGCCGTCATCTCATCTATGTTGAGGCGCAGCATCCCGCCCGCGTCCGAATAGCTTTCGACGGCCGCGCGCTGCTGCATCCTGCGGCGCAGGAAAAAGACTCCACCGAAGAGAGCGCCGACTCCGAGGCAGATGCCTACGAAGAAGCCAATCGTTTTGGCGATGCCGAGGATGAGGCTGACGGCCTGACGCGTCTGCTGCTTTTCGGCGCGCGCCCACAAAAGCGGATTCTCGCCGAGCCACTGAATTTTCTGCTCCCACTTCACGCCGTCAATCAATCGCGCCGCGGCCGCCTCGTCCGGCGCGCCGAAGACAAACACGGAATAGTTGCCGACCTTGCGATAAGCCGAGGGCGTGCTCTGCCCCTGTGCTTTAAGCTCTTGAAGCCGCGCACTGATGCGCGCGTCGGCGTCCGCCGCAAGCTGCGGCGTGTTGTACTCGACGATGACGAGCCGCGACGCCGTCATAGTCTGCCGTCACGGCCTCCGCGCCCTCCTCGAATTTGACGGCCTCGAAGACGGGCTGCTCGCCCGCCGCGCTCTTCAGCGCAGGCGACGTGACTGCGTAGACGGCGCGATCCTGCGCCGTCTCCCATTCTGGAAGATGTTTGACGAGGACGGGAATCTCGTTCTCCGCCTCGGGCAAAGTGCCTGCGTAGGCGCGCGCAAAAGTGGTTAAGCTGTCCTCACCGCTGCCGTTCTTAACATTGCCGAGGACGGAAACGAACACGTGGCCTTTATAGAAAGCGACGCGGCCCGGGAGGGAGACTCCCGCCACGCCTACGTCGCCGAGCCTGGTCGGCTCCGACTGCGTCTCTACTTTCATGCGAGCCGCGGCGCGTGTCAGGTATGAGTACGCGAACGCGTGCGACCTCGTGCTGAAGACACGAATTGTCAGCCGCTCCCCCTTCGGGGAGACGTACGCGCCTTCGGCTGCGGCGCGCACGCCGTCGTCGTCCGCGTCGAGTTCCTTCTGCGGCGGAGTGAGTTTTCCCTGTAGGCGAAAATCCCCCACGGTTTTAGGCAGCAGCTTGGCGGCTTCCGAGGAAGAGCCCTGACCGGCGGCCGGTCACGAGCGAGAGCAGAAGGAGTGAAAAGACGGAAATAAATCTTAGTGAAATCTGGCGCAAAACAAAGCCCTCTTAAATATCAAAGTGACAACAATACGTTTAGAACCCACACTCGGGTTGGATGTTCCAGAAACAAGCGCCGTTGCAGCAAGGGGCTTCAGTGGAAACGGCGCAGCTCGCGTAGGAGCAGGTCGGCGTACTGGCGCGGGTTCTGTATGTTGCGCATGGTGGTCGAGCCGCCCAACTCGCTCGCGTTGTCTATCACGACGTTGCCGTAGCCCAGGAGCCGCTGGAAGATTGACGACGAGACCGTCACGTCCTGTATGTTCCGCAAGGGCAGGTTGCGCGTCGTGCGCGCGATGAAGCCCTCGTCAATCTCTATCTTGTGGTTCGTCAGCGTATACTCGATCATGTTGCGCTTGACGTGATAGAAGGCAGGGATGAGCAGCATCGCGAGCGCGATGGGGAGCGCGATCCACCAGGGCGCGCTGATGAAAGCGGCCAGGAGAATGATGACGATGACCGCGCCGAGTGCGGCCAATCCGTAGCCGAGTTTAATGAAGAAGAGCGTCGGGCGGACTTTGAAAATCTCCCGCTCGACATCGCTCGTCCTCTCTACGCGCGCGGGATTGTAGGCCGCGGGCGGCTGCTGTATCACGGGCGGAGCAGTGTAGGGCTGCTGCGGATAAGGCTGCGGCGGGTAGGGCTGCGGCGGCGGCGCGCCCGCGTAACGGGTCGCTTCGGGGTCCGCCGCGGGCGCGCCGCAGCCCGCGCAGAAGCGGGCACCCGCGGCGATGTAAGTTCCACAGTTGGTGCAGTGCATCTTTTAAGTCACCTCACTCTACGCTCCCGGCCAGGCGCACGCTCTTCAAGAGCTCGGCCGGGTCATATGGTGTCACGTGGACGCTGTGTGCGCCGAGCTTCAAAGCCTCGCGCCGCGCCTGATCCTGGCCCGCCGGGAGCAGCATGACGACGGGGAGGCTCAATCGCCCGCCGTTCTGCTTGCGCAGCCGCCGGATGGTTTCCACGCCGTCTATACCCTGAAGGTCATAATCAAGCAAGAGCAGGTCGGGCCGCTCTATGCGCAGCAGGTGCAGTGCCTGCTGGCCGTCGAAGGCGGCGCGCGCCTCGTAGCCGGCCGAGCGGATGAGCGAGTTGACCTGCGCCATGCGCGCCGAGTCCGAGATAGTCAGGAGCAGGCGGCGCGGCATGACGGCCCCGCTCGCTCGCCGCTCGCGCTCGCTTGCCGCGGCCTCGGCCGCGCGCGCCGCGTCTTCTTCGCTCGGTTGAACGCTCCTGGTTGGCTGAGCCTCCCGGCTCGGCTCCGGCTCTTCGATCGCCGGAGTCTCTACAGTCTCTTTGGCCGGCTGCGCCACCTGTGCCAATTCTTCCTTGACCGCCGGCTCCAACGGCACTTCCTTTTCTTTCTCCGTCAACTCGACCGCGGGCGCGGGCGTGGCTTGAGGAAGCGGCGGCGGCGCTTTCACTTCCTCCACTTCCGGCGGCGGCCTGCGCGGGACTTCTCTGGAAGCGAGCGGCGCGGGCGGGATTCGCGCGTCCATGTTCGCGTCGTAGGCGACGACGCGCGTGGTGCTGCCGTCGGCACGGGCTACATTCACCGCGCGCTCGGCCTTCTCGATGAGAGTTTCCACGTCGCCGCCGTGTGCCGGGAAAGAGGCCACGCCCGCGACCAGGTCGTGCTCCGGGTAATCTTCCGTAAACTCCCTGTGCAGCCGCGTGAGCGCGGCGACGGCCGAGCGCGCCTTCATGTGCGGGAGGTAAACGACGAGCGTCGTCGGCCCGTAGAAGGCCACGCCGTCCATGCGCCGCAAATTGAGCTTGAGGAAGGCGTGGCCCTCCGTGAGCGTGCGGTCACGCGCAGCTTTATCAAAAGTCTCGCTGTCCTTGTTCTTTGGCGCGACCGCGTAGATGAGCGCCAGCGTGCCGCTCACGCCCGCGCGCACGTCCTCGCGCACGGCGTCGAGCATGAACATGAAATTGTCTATCTCAAGCCGGCGGTCGCTGACGACCGAGGTCGAGCGGCGGTCAACTTCGACGCGCCAGAAGAGAGAATCCAGCCGCGCCAGAATCTCTAAGGGCGGGGCCGAGAGGCAGAAATAATCGTCGGCCCCTACGTACTGCGCGGACGCACGCAAGGCGCGCTCGTCCTCGCTCCAAGCGAAGACGACGGGCAGCGAGTAAGTGGCCGTCTCCGCGCGCAAGCGTCGGGCCAGCGCGACCGATTCGTTCTCGCCGTCCGAAGCCATCGGCGCGACGACCATGACGACCACGTCCGGGCTGAATTCGGTGATGGCGCGCGAGGCGTCGGCCGCCGGGCTGGTTCGCGTGGCGTAACCGGACGAGGCCAACTGCCGTTCGAGGGCCAGTCCGTCCGAGCCGGAGACTATCAGTGCGCGCCGCGGGCGCACGGGCGTCACGGCTTCGGCCGCGCTCTCTTGTGAATTGTTCTCAGGGTAATTCGACACTGAACTGGGGAAGCCTCCTCGGGCATGCGTACACTGGCTCGCGCCCAATCATACATAAAATGGCGCGCGCCGAACAGAAGCCGCGCCCTAAACGAGCATAAACACAGGTGCGGAGCTTAGCCCTTGCTCTGGCAAGCCACTTGCTCATAGGTATCTGGCGCTACTCATGTGACACGGAAACGGTACATGTTTCGCGGTGTGCGTGGAAAAGCGCCGAGCGGCTTCCGTACAGCGGAAAGCGTGACGCTTTAGATACTAAATTAAGAACGAACAACTAGGAGGAAGAAGTAAATGGCGGAAACAACTGGTACATCAACTGGACGGACGCGGACTGTGACAGGGCTCTTTCGCGACAGGGAGAGCGCCGAGCGCGCCTACAATTCGCTGCGGACTCGCGGCTACAACGACGACGATGTCAGCATGGTGATGTCTGACGACACGCGTAAAAAATATTTCTCTGACGACGACGACAACAAGACGGATATTGACACCAAAGCCTGGGAGGGCGCGGGCAAAGGCGCGGCCATCGGCGGCACCGTCGGCGCGACGCTCGCGGCCATCGCGGCCATCGGCACAAGCGTGGCGCTTCCCGGCATAGGGTTGTTGGTTGCCGGTCCGCTCTTGGCGGGTATTGCGGGCGCAGGCGCAGGCGGACTGACCGGCGGATTGATCGGCGCGCTGATCGGCTCGGGCATCCCGGAGGACCGCGCCAAGGAGTACGAGCGCGGCGTCAACGAGGGCGGCATCCTGATGGGCGTCAACGCGCGCGACGACTCGGACGCCGAATACTTCGAGAACGACTGGCGGACCAACCGCGGCGAGAACGTTTACCGCTAAGCCGCCGGCTCGATCTGAACGAGCATAGATGGGAGGAAAGAAAAAAGATGCGACGAGCTTCAGCTCTTCTGTTGGCGCTGGCGCTGGCCGGGCTTTCGGCCGCGTGCGGCGGTGACACCACCACGAACAATTCGGGCGGCGCGAACAGTAACGCCACCCGGAACGGCGTGGTCGAAACCAACGCCAACGTTCCGCCGAACATGAACAACAAGACAGCGCCGTCCAACACCGCCACGGTGCAGAACAACAACGGCAACGAGAACACGGCCGGGGTCAAAACGACCAACAACAGCAACAGCGGCCACACGAACAGCAACGGCGGACACTGATAGAAAAGTAGAAAAGCCGTAAATCGTAAATCGTGAATCGTAAATCGGAGAACGCTTTAACGCGCTTTCGATTTACGATTCACGATTTACTTTTTACTTCTCCTTTTACTGGCTGACGAGTTGGAGTCTGCCGTCGGGGAGGCGGACGGCGTAGACGTTGCGCTCGAAGGTCGGAGTGGGCGGCGCGGTTTGCGTCGTCATCGTAGATTTCTGCGCGGGCGTTTGTGTGTGGGCCGCCTGCGCCATCTGGCCGCCGCTGATCTGCGCGTAGCGCAGTGAAATGCGCCGCACGTATTCCTGCGTCTCGCGGTAGGGCGGGATGCTGCGGCCGTACTTCATGACGGCTCCTTCGCCCGCGTTGTAGCCGGCCAGGGCAAGCCGCACGTCGCCGCCGAAATAATCCAGCAGGTAGCGCATGTAGCGCGCGCCGCCCTCTATGTTCTGCTGCGGGTCGAAGATGTTCGTCACGCCGAAGCGCCTGGCCGTCCCAGGCATCAACTGCATCAACCCGCTCGCGCCCTTGGGCGAGACGGCCCCGCGCTTGAAGGCGGATTCCGTGTGCATCTGCGCGTAGAGCAGCACGGGGTCCACGCCGTTGCGCACGCCCGACTCGACTATGAAAGCGTCCACCTTCGCGTCGCCCGTCGTGTAGACGCCGAGCGACGTGTTCACGCGCATGCCGAGCCCGCGCGGCGCGGCCGAGTAAAGCATAGGCGTCGGGCGCACAACGTTCGCGCCCGCCTGCGGCCCGATGGCTTTCGCCGTGGGGCGCACCGCGCCGGTGGACGGCGGCAGCACGGCCGTCGTCTTCACGGTCTCAATGCGTATGCCGTTCGCCGTGTCGAAGTTGTCGTAGCGATAAGAGTTTTGGGCCAGGGCGGGGGCGGCGGTGCACGCGAGCGCAAAGAGACAGAGCAGGGGGAACTTTTTCATGAGTCTCCACTAAACTTTAAATTGTGATGGCATCGCCTCGGTAGGGACTTCTGAGGCCGGGCGAGCGCGGCATTGCAGGGGCAGAAACGAATATGATTGAGTCTCGCTTATGGCAAGCCTCAATCACACTGAAAATAGTAGCACGCTGCCCGGTTCTTGCCAATCGGTTTTTCCGCGGGCGGCCGAAAACAGGCGTTTTCGGCCTGGGGATTGACAGCGGATGTATGATGTTTGGGCTTTACACTGGTTTCCACCCGCCACAAACGAGTGCGCCCCCTCGGGCGCTCCTCATCAATTTGAAGGAGAATAAAATGCGAAAATTCTTCATGGCGGCAGCCGCGCTGCTGCTCGCCTTCACTGTGGGCGCGGTGGCACAGAACGAGAGTGCCGGCCAGGCCAACTCCAACACCACAACACAAAACAGCAACACGAAGAAGAAGCGCGGCCCCGTCTTCCGCGCCACCAAAGACCAGATCAAACAGGCCCAGGCCATCCTCAAAGAGCGAGGCTTCTACGCGGGCGACCAGACGGGCAAGCTCGACCCCGACACGCGCGCCGGCCTCAAAAAATATCAGGAGGCCGAAGCCCTCAAGGTCACGGGCACGCTCAACAAAGTCACGCTCGAAAAAATGAACATCACGCTCACGGATAAACAGAAAGCCATGTGAGCGAGAGACGGGAAACAGTAAGAGTCCGCGCGGGGACGAGTGAGCCAGTCCCTGTTTCACTTGCCCCCGCGGGACTCAATTTAAACTCGGCCCTTCTTCATGTAGCCGGCGAATTATTTCGAGCGTCGGGCCGCCATCGCTTATAATTGCTGCGGCGACAGCCGACACGCTCTTTCAGACACATGCGCCGTAATGAGGAGTCAAAGATGAGGAAATTTGCGGTTCTTATCTGCCTGGCCGCGCTCGCCGTGGCGGGCTGCACGTCGAAGGTCACGGGGACGCTTGAGGTTGACGGCTCGGCCTTTGAGGTGAAGGAGTGCCGCTCGGGGCAGGCATTCGGCTTTTCGGGCATCGAACTGACGGACGCGACGGGCCGCCGCTTGCGCCTGCTGGTTAACGGGGACGGGACTTGCACGGCGGCGCTGTTCAAAGGCGACAGCATGACGGGCGACCGGCTCGGCCAGTGCGGCGCGTTGGAGATTCAGGCGCAGTCGAGCCGAATCAACTCGATCACCAACGTCATGGGCAAGGCCCAACTGGCTTGCGAAGCCGTCGGCCACAAGATTGCCGGCAACATCGAATTCGAGAATTGCCACTGACGCGAGCATAAAATTCTCACGCAAAGGCGCAAAGGCGCTAAGAAAGCGCGCAAAGGGATGAGGCATCAAACTCTTTGCGGTCTTCTTAGCGCCTTTGCGCCTCCAGCGTGAAATTGTTTCTTCAGGCTAACAGTCGCTCGATGACGCCGTAGCTCGCTTCCAACGCTTCGGCCAGTTTCTCGGGCTGCGAGCCCCCGCCTTCGGCCATGTCGGGTTTGCCGCCGCCGCGCCCGCCGACAATCGGCGCGAGTTCCTTTATCACCTGGCCCGCGGGGACGCGCTTCAACAGGTCGGGCGAAGTTCGGACGATGAGCGAGACTTTGCCGTCGCCTGAGCGGCCGAGGACGACGACGCCGGACTTGATGCGCGCGAGCAGTGTGTCGGAGAGTTGACGCATCCCCGCCGCGTCCAGGCCGCCGGCCTCGCGCGCAAGGACATTGACGCCGCCCGCGACCTCGCGCGCCTCGTCGCCGTTCGACGAAGAGCCGCCGCCCGTCGCCAGCTTCAGCCTCAACTCGTCCGCCTCGCGCCGTGCCTTCTTCAACTCTTCCTGAAGACGGCTGACGGCCGCGGAGATGTCGTTGCGCGAGGCGCGCAAGCCTTCGGCGACCTGATCCACGAGCGCCTCCGTCTCCTGAAAGCGCGTGAAGG
Organism: uncultured Acidobacteriota bacterium; assembly: GCA_963711585.1. Classification (GTDB taxonomy): domain Bacteria; phylum Acidobacteriota; class Blastocatellia; order Pyrinomonadales; family Pyrinomonadaceae; genus QHXM01. The sequence goes on from CAVQEU010000012.1 coordinate 178,229, forward strand.
CGTCCGCGCCCGTGACGGCGCGTATGCGGCGCGTCCCCGAAGCTATGGACTCGTCGCTCGTGATTTTGAAGAGACCTATGTCGCCCGTGGCGCGGACGTGCGTGCCGCCGCACAACTCCTTCGAGAAGACGTCGCCCGCGAGGCCCGGCACGGACAGCACTCTTACTTTCTCGGCGTACTTCTCGCCGAAGAGCGCCATCGCCCCGGACTTCATCGCCTCGTCGAGCGAAAGAACGTCCGTCTGCACGCTCTCGTTGCGCAGGATGTGGTAGTTGACCAGCCGCTCTAATTCCGCTATCTCGTCGCGCGTCAGCGGCTGGTAATGCGTGAAGTCGAAGCGCAGGTAGTTGGGCGCGACGACAGAGCCCGCCTGCTTGACGTGCGTGCCGAGGACTTCGCGCAGCGCCGCGTGCAGCAGGTGCGTCGCCGTGTGGTTGCGGCGCGTGGCGTCGCGCTTCTCCGCGTCCACCTGCGCGCTCACTTCGTCGCCGACTCTGAGCGCCCCGCGCTCGATTGTGACGCGGTGAACGACGAGGCCACCCGCGGGCGAGACCGTGTCGTTGACGATTGCATGCACATTGCTTCCGGCGAGCGCGCCAGTGTCGCCGACCTGCCCGCCGGCCTCTGCGTAGAAGGGCGTGCGGTCGAGGACGACTTCGCCGTCCTCGCCTTCGCGCAATTCTTCCGTCTCCTCTTCGCCGTTGATGACGGCGAGGACGCGCGCGCCGTCCAGCCGCGTCCCTTCATAGCCCGTGAACTCGCTGCGGCCCACGCGCTCGGCGACCTGCGCGTAGACGGGCTTGGTTTTTGTGCCGGTGGCCGAAGCCCCGCGCTCGCCCGTCTGCTGAATCTCTTTGAGCGCCTGGTCGAACGATTCGTTGAACGTCTCTTCGTCCAGTTGAAAGCCCCGCTCCTCCATGCTGACGCGAATAAGGTCGCGCGGCGTGCCGAAGGTGTCGTAGAGCCGGGCCAATTCTTTGTAGTCCGGCATCGCCCCGTCGTGTGTGACGGAGAAGAGCGCGTCCATCTTCTGCAACCCGACGGTCAAGGTCGAGCCGAAGCGCTCCTCTTCGAGCTTGACCATGCGCTCTATGAACTCGCGCGCCGCCTCAAGCTCCGGGTAGGCTTCCGACATCGCGGTGACGACGAAGTCAGTCACCTTGTGGAAGAACGCGCCCTCGAACTGGAGCGTGTGGTGGCCCTGGTAGATGGCGCGGCGCATGATTTTCCGCAGGACGTAGTTGCGCCCCTCGTTGCCGGGCAGGATGTTGTCGGCGATGGCGAACGCGGTCGTGCGCGCGTGGTCCGCGATGACGCGCATGGCAAAGCCTTCGAGTGTCTCAGGCTCGTAATGTCTGTCAGCCAACTGCGCCGTGAACTCTATGATCGGGCGAATCAGGTCCGTGTCGTAGTTCGACTTGACGTTTTGCAGGACGACGGCGAGGCGCTCCAATCCTGCGCCCGTGTCAACCGAAGGCTTCGGCAAAGGCGTTTGCACGATCTCGCCTGTGGCCGTCTTGGCGCGCTCGTACTGCATGAAGACTAAATTCCAAATCTCCATCGTCGTGTCGCCCGGCCCGTTGACCAACTCCGCGCGGTTCTTCGCGGGGTCAGACGGGTCTTCGCCCATGTAGTAATGAATCTCGCTGCAAGGCCCGCACGGGCCTGTGTCGCCCATCTGCCAGAAGTTGTCCTTGCGCCCGAAGCGCAGGACGCGCTCAGGCGGTGCGCCGACCTCCTGCCACAGGCGCTCGGCCTCTTCGTCCGCAGGGACTTCCTCGTCGCCCTCGAAGACTGTGAACCACAGGCGCTCAGGTTCCAGGCCGTACTCGTTGACGAGCAGGTCCCAGGCGAAGCGTATGGCGTCCTTCTTGAAGTAGTCGCCGAAGGAAAAGTTCCCCAGCATCTCGAAGAAGGTATGATGACGCGCGGTCTTGCCGACTTCGTCCAGGTCGTTGTGCTTGCCGCCCGCGCGCACGCACTTCTGCGAGGTGGCGGCGCGCACGTAGTCGCGCTTCTCGACGCCCGTGAAGACATCCTTGAACTGATTCATCCCTGCGTTGGTGAAGAGCAGCGTCGGATCGTTAGCGGGCAAAAGCGGGCTCGAAGGCACGACCTTGTGCCCGTTTCTCTCGAAATACTCTAAGAATTTTTGGCGAATCTCGTTTCCAGTCATAATGAACAAATCCCGTCGTCTCTGCGTAAAAACAGAAGTTTAGCACGCGCTCCGCACACGAGCGAAACAGCCCCGGCAGAATGCATCAAGGAGTTCAAAGATGAGAAGCCCTCTCAAAACCGCCACGCTCGCAGGATTGATAGCCGCCTTTTTATTCTTAACCGCCGGCCCGGCCGTCCTCGCGCAGGTCAAGCAGCGGCCCGCGGCGTCTTCGTTGAAGACGGACGCGAAGAAAGCGGAGTTGGTCGCGCGTCTGGAAAAACTCATCCCGCAGTTGATGACGGACGGCGGCGTCCCGGGCATCTCCGTCCTCCTGATACACGACAACAAGGTCTTCTGGCAGCACGCCTTCGGCGTCACGAACGCGGAGACGAAACAGCCCGTCACGGAAGATACGATCTTCGAGGCGGCGTCCTTGAGCAAGCCCGTCTTCGCCTACGGCGTGCTGAAGCTGGCCGACACGGGCAAGCTAGACCTGGACACTCCCCTGGTGAAATATCTGCCCGGTGCTTACGTGGAATCGGACGAGCGCCTGAATCAGATCACGGCACGCATGGTCCTGAGCCACCGCACGGGCTTTCCGAACTGGCGGCGCGGCGACCAACTCAAAATCAACTTCACGCCCGGCGAGAGGTTCAGCTATTCGGGCGAGGGCTTCGTCTACCTGCAAAAGGTAGTCGAGCGACTGACGAACGGGACGCTCGACGCCTTCATGCAGAAGACGGTCTTCGGGCCGCTGGGGATGACGAGCAGCAGCTACGTCTGGCAGGACCGTTACGAGTCGCGCAAGACTTACGGCCACGACTCGTTCGGCTCCGTCACAGGCCGCCGCAAACCGACGGAGGCGAACGCGGCTGCGAGCCTGCACACGACCGCGCAGGACTACGCGAAATTCGTCACGGCCGTGATGACGGGCGCGGGGCTGAAGAAACAGACGGCCCGCGAGATGCTGACCCCGTACGTCAAAGTGCAGGAGGGCTGCACGGACTGCGTCACCAACCCGAGCACGGGCGCGCTCTCGCAGAACGTCTCGTGGGGGCTCGGCTGGGGCTTGCAGCACACGGCGGACGGGGATTCTTTCTGGCACTGGGGAGACAGCAACAACGACGCGCAGGCTTACGTCGTGGCATTCCCGAAACAGAAGCTCGCGCTCGCGGTCTTCGCCAACAGCGGCAACGGCCACTCCATCATCCCGCGGATAATTGACGCGGCCATCGGCGGCGAGCAGCCAGCCATCACCTGGATCAATTACGATCCTTACGATTCGCCTTTCAGAGTCTTCGCCAGAGACATCCTCGCGCGTGGAGGGGCGGCCATCAACGAGTACCGCGAGCGCAGAAAAGCGGGCGCGCCTGCTTTGAGCGAAGTCCAGATGAACCGCCTCGGCTACGCGCTGCTCTCTAAGAAAATGCTCGACGCGGCGATTGAGGTTTTCAAACTGAACGTCGAGGCGTTCCCCGAATCCTGGAACGTCTACGACAGCCTCGGCGAAGCCTACATGCTCAAAGGCGAGAAAGAGCCGGCGATAAAAAATTACCAGAAGTCCGTCGAGCTGAACCCGAAGAACGAAGGCGGCATCGAAGCGCTCAAGAAGCTACAGACGCAATAAGGGAAGAGAAAAGGGAAAAGGGAAAAGGCAAAAGGCAAAGGTAAAGCGAAGACCCTGAAAGGGTCTAACATGATAGCCGGGGGCAAGCGAGCGAAAGCGAGCGCCGCCCCCGGATAAGACGTGAAAACATTCCGACCCTGGAGGGGTCGCACATTCGGTGTTGAGGTGCGACCCCTCCGGGGTCGGATTCATGTTTGGTGCGTGACCAGGGGTGGCGCGCTCGCGCGCTTACCCCTGGCTATCATGTGCGACCCCTCCGGGGTCGTCTTAACTTTTGCCTTTTACCTTATTCTTCTTCATCCGACGCGGCGCGGACTTTTTGTGAGACGAGGTCGTAGGAGAAGCCCTGACGGAGCAGGTGGTCGAAGAGGCTCTTCAGTTCGGCGCGCGTTTGGGGGTGGCCGCGCAGTCGCGTGCGTTTCGCTATCGCGCGGTCAATCAAGTCTTCTTCGGGCGTCTCCTGGAAAACGAGCTTGAGGGCTTCGTCCGCCGTCTCGCGGTCCACCTTCTTCATCTGTAAGTCGCGCTGTAGACGCTGGCGGCCCACAGGCTTCTGGCGCACGCGGTAAGAGGCGTAGCCGAAGGCGAACCGCTCGTCGTTCAGGTAGCCGTATTCGCCCAGCTTCACCAGCACGGCCTCCACTATCTCCTCGTTCGTCCACTCTTTTTCGAGCAGCCGCTCGCGCAGCTCCGCCACCGAGCGCGGCTTCGCGGCCAGCAACTTGACGGCCCGCTGAAACGTCCGCTCCCGCGCCTTCTCGGGATTGACGGGCCGCGCCGCCTTCTCCGCCTCCTCGCCCTCCGGCCGCTTAGCTTTCGACTTCCAACTTCTATTTCGCATCTGTACACACACTTTATCGCAGCCCGAAAGCGACTGGCAAACCATCAGCATTTTAGATTTGCGCTTTTAGATTTGCGCTTTTAGATTGGCAGTAGGAAATCCTAATTTGAAATCTCAGATTTGAAATCTTAAATCAACAATTTGCTCATGGACGGTCATTCTCATCATAGACAAGCCCGCCGGGCTGACCTCGCACGACGTGGTGGCGCGCGTGCGGCGTATCGTTGCAGCGAGCGGCGCGTGGGGCACACGGGCACGCTCGACCCGTTCGCCACGGGCGTGCTCGTCGTGCTCGTCGGACGCGCGACGCGGCTGGCACAGTTTCTGAGCGGCGCGGTCAAGGAGTACGAGGGAGTGGTCCGCTTCGGGTACGCGACCGACACGGGCGACCTGACGGGCGCGCGCGTCCCCTCGCCCGAAGCGCAAAACGAAGGGGACGCTCGCGTTCATACGTGGAGCGACGGCGAAGTCGAAGCGGCGCTCGCGAGTTTGAGAGGAGAGATAGAGCAGGTTCCCCCAATGTATTCGGCGAAGAAAATTGCGGGCCGAAAACTTTACGAGCTGGCGCGGCGCGGCGAGGAGGTCGAGCGCCGCGCCGTGCGCGTCACGATTCACGAACTCAGCGCCGAGCGGCGCGGCGGCGAACTGCTCAGAAAAAATGAGGACGGGACACTGGACCTTTCCATACGCGTGCTCTGTTCGGCCGGGACTTACGTCCGCACGCTGGCCGAAAGCATAGGCGCAGCGCTTGGGTACACCGGCCCACCTCGCGGCGCTCAGGCGCACGCGGGCCGGGGAGTTTCAGATAGAGGACGCTCTGGGCCTTGACGACTTGAAGACGAGGGTAGAGGAAGGCGCGGACGTGAATGATTTTCTTCTCCCTCTGGACGCGGCGCTCTCAAACTTGCCTTTCGTGCATCTAACGGCCGACGAGGCGCGGCGGGCGCTTCACGGCATCGCGCTGCGGCCCGTTGCGGGCGGCGCGTGGCGCGAGGGCGAATTCGTCAGGATGCGCGGCGCGGACGGAGAGCTTGATCGCCGTCGGCTTTTACGACTCCGCGAGCCAAACTTTGCGCCCGCGCGTCGTTTTCTCCCCTGAAAAATAAGCATTGACTTGAGGGCGGCTCGACTGTGTTATACTTGTCGCCCAAGAGGGAAGCGTGAGCGGGCCGCTTCCGAAAGCAGGCGTCCCGTCCTCCCGCTCAAATTGAAAACAGACGATCATTGAACCAGAGGAAGGGGCCGAGGGATTGCTCGACGATGCGCCGCACGAACGGGGAGCGCGCGATGCGTTGTGCATATCGAGACAGAGTCTACGGCCCGGTAAGGGTGGCCCCCGTCGAACGGACTGCCCCCTAGAACCGAAGGGCGTGCTTTCCCACACGCCGTCCACGCGCGCTTTAAGCCCGAAGAGGTATTAAGAAGGCTATGCAAGAGCAGGATGGCAATAAATTCAACATCAGCGAGCGGCTGGAAGACTTGCGCCGCGAACGCGAGGCGCTGCGCTGGGAAGGCTCATTCCGCGATTATTTCGAGTTGGTCTCTCAGAACCCACGCGTCGCCCAACTCTCACACGCCCGCATCAACGACATGATCCACGCGCGCGGCGTGGAGAAATTAAACGAGGGCACGCGCGACGAGGTGGCGCGCTACAACTTCTTCGCCGCGGAATTGTTCGGCATCGAAGAGCCGATTGCGCGCATCGTCGAATACTTCAAATCGGCCGCGCAGCGCCTTGAGGTCCGCAAGCGCATCCTCCTTTTGATGGGGCCGGTCGGCGGCGGCAAGTCAACGATCGTGACGATGCTCAAGCGCGGCCTGGAAGAGTGGACCCGCACCGAAGGCGGCGCGGTCTTCGCCATCAAGGACTGCCCCATGCACGAGGAGCCGCTGCACCTCATCCCGCATGAATTACGTCCCGAAATCGAGAAGCATTACGGCCTCTACATCGAGGGCGACCTCTGCCCGCAGTGCCGCTACGCGCTGGAGCACGAGTACGGCGGTCGCCACGAGGACGTGCGCGTCCACCGCGTCGTCTTCTCCGAGAAGGAGCGCGTCGGAATTGGCACATTCAGCCCGTCGGACCCCAAGAGCCAGGACATCACAGAGCTGACAGGCTCCATAGACCTCTCGACCATCGGCGAGGTCGGCGTCGAATCCGACCCGCGCGCTTACCGCTTCGACGGCGAACTGAACATAGCGAACCGCGGTTTGATGGAGTTCGTCGAGATGCTGAAGGTGGACGAGAAGTTCCTGTACTCGCTCCTCACGCTCTCGCAGGAACAGAACATCAAGACCGGGCGCTTCGCCATGATCTACGCAGACGAGGTGATTCTCTCGCACACCAACGAGAACGAGTACATAAGTTTTGCCGGCAACCGCAAGTCGGAAGCCCTGCAAGACCGCATCATCCTCGTCCGCGTGCCCTACAACCTGCGCGTCTCGCAGGAGGAGCGGATTTACTACAAGCTCCTGAACCAGTCCGAAGTCCTGCGCAACGTACACATCGCGCCGAACACGCTCAAGGTCGCGGCGATGTTCGCGGTGATGACGCGCCTCGAAGAGCCCAAGCGGCAGAACGTGGACATCGTCAAGAAGATGAAGCTCTACGACGGCGAGGACGTGGAGGGCTACAAGTCTAAGGACGTGCGCGAACTGAAAGACGAGACCGTGCGCGAGGGCATGGACGGCATCTCGCCCGCGCTACATCATCAACCGTCTTTCATCCGCGCTCGTCCGCGACGGCGTCACCTGCATCAACCCGATTGACGCCCTGCGCGCCATCAAGGACGGCTTCGAGCAGCACACAGGCATCAGCCCCGACCAGCGCGACCGCTACCTGAATCTGATTTCGGCCGCGCGCAAGGAGTACGACGAGCTGGCGAAAATCGAAGTCCAGCGCGCCTTCGTCTACTCGTTCGAGGAGATGGCGCGCACGATGTGCAACAACTACCTGGACAACGTCGAGGCTTACTGCAACAAGGAGCGCATCAAAGACCCCATCACCGAAGAAGAGATGGACCCCGACGAGCAGTTGATGCGCTCCATCGAGGAGCAGATCGGAATCAGCGAGAACGCGAAGAACACTTTCCGCCAGGAGATTCTGATACGCATCTCGTCTTACGCGCGCAAGGGCCGCTCCTTCGAGTACAACTCGCACGAGCGCCTGAAGGAGGCCATCGAGAAGAAGATTTTCGCGGACCTGAAGGACGTGGTAAAGATCACCACTTCCGCGAAGACGCCGGACCCGGACCAGTTGCGCCGCATCAACGAGGTCGTGGACCGTCTCGTCAAAGACGGCGGCTACTGCCCCGTCTGCGCCAACGAGCTTTTGTCCTACGTCGGCACGCTGCTCTCGCGCTAGCGCTTCGGAAGGGTCAGCCCTGAGGTCAACAATTTCTCGCGCCCGCGCTTTTCTCCCGAAGGAAGGTGCGGGCGTTGAGGTTTAGAGACGTGAAAAAACGATACTGGATAGCGGGGGCGTTGGGGCTTGCGGGCGCGGCTGTGGCCGTGAAGATGCTGCGCCGCCCCGTTGATGTCGTCTGGGACGAGCACGCGGACGCGTTGCACCACGCGGAGCGCTCGCGCTTCGTTGACGTGGGCGGCGTGCGCGTGCATTACCAGGAGGCGGGCGCGAATGATGCGCCGCCGGTGCTGCTCCTGCACGGCTTCACCGCGTCGAATTTCGTCTGGAAGGACGTGCTCGTGCCGCTGGCCGAAGGCGGCCTTCGAGTCGTCGCGCCGGACCTCCTGGGCTTCGGCTTTTCGGGAAAGCCGCGCGACGGCGAGTACACGATTGGCGCGCAGGCGCGGATGGTCGTCGGGCTGATGGATGCTCTGGGGATCGAGCGCGCCGCGCTGGTCGGGAGTTCTTACGGGGGCGCGGTCGCGGCCACCTGCGCGCTGGACTACCCGGAGAGAGTCGAGCGGCTGGTTTTAGTTGACGCGGTCATTAACGACCACGCGAGGAACCGTCCGTTGCTGCGGCTCGCGGCCGCGCCGTTAATCGGCGACCTGGTTTCGCCGCTGATGATGGGCTCGCGCCGGCTGCTGCGCTCGCAGTTGAGGAAAGGCTACGCGCCGGAGAACCGGCACTTGTTTGACGAGACGCGGGCGACGGCGAACCACCGCCCCCTGCTCGCGGCGAGCACGCAGCGCGCGGCCGTCACGACCCTGCGCCGCTGGCGCGCGAGCCGCATCGAAGAGGAGGCGCACCGCATCACGCAGCCTGCGCTGCTCGTCTGGGGCGAGGCTGACCCCGTCATCCCGCTCGCGCACGGCCGCCAACTCAACCGCGCCATGCCGGACTCGCGCCTCGCCATCTTCCGCCGCTGCGGCCACATGCCCATGGAAGAGCGCCCGCAAGAGTTCGTCGAAGTAGTGGCACATTTTTTAGGCGAAGGGAAGAAAGAAGCCGGCGCGCTGAGCGCGAAAGCATAAACCTCAATCGTGAATGGCTGACAGGCGTCTTCCATTCACGATTCACGATTTACGATTTACGAGGTTCCCATGTCCATACAACGCAACGACTGGTCATTGCAGCGCAAGGGCATCATTGACCAGGAGCGCCACAAGGAGCGCGTCAAGGAGGCGATCAAGAAGAACCTTGGCTCCATCGTCTCCAACGAAGCGATCATCCTCTCGGACGGCAAGCGCACGGTCAAAGTCCCCATCCGCGCGCTAGACGAGTACAAGTTCCGCTTCGACTACCGCAAGCGCAAGCACGTCGGCCAGGGCGACGGCAAGACGCGCGTCGGCGATGTCATCGCGCGCGAGGGCCAGCCCGGCCAGGGGCAGGGCAGCGGCCAGGCGGGCCAGGACGCGGGCGGCGAGTACTACGAGGCCGAGGTCAACATAGACGAGATCGCCGCGCTCATCTTCGAGGACTTGCAGCTCCCCTTCCTCGAAGAGAAGGCGAAGAAGGCCGTCCAGGCGAAGACGACGCAGTTTAACGAGATTCGCCGCACGGGCGTGATGGCGAACCTCGACAAGCGGCGCATGATTCTCGAAAACATCAAGCGCAACGCGCGCGAGGAGGGGCGCGCGCGCTTCGGCAACGTCAGGAAAGAGGATTTAAGGTTCAAGACCTGGGAAGAGAGTTTGCGCTACGAGTCGAACGCGGTCGTGCTCTCCTTGATGGACGTTTCGGGCTCGATGGGCGAGTTCAAGAAGTACATCGCGCGCTCCTTCTTCTTCTGGATGGTGCGGTTCCTGCGCACCAAGTACGACAACGTGGAGATCGTCTTCATCTCGCACCACACGGAGGCGCGCGAGGTCACGCGAGGAGCAGTTCTTCACGCAGGGCGAGTCGGGCGGGACGGTCGTCTCAAGCGCCTACCAGTTGGCCCTGGACATCATCAACACGCGCTACAACCCGCGCGACTGGAACATCTACCCGTTCCACTTCTCCGACGGCGACAATTATTACTCCGACAACGAGGAGGCCGTGCGCCTCGCGGACCAGTTGATAGAGACGTGCAATCTTTTCGGCTACGGCGAAATCGGCGAGGAGGGGGCCAGCAGCTACCGCCGCTCTTCGGGCGCGCTGCTCTCCATCTTCAACGACCGGCTGAGGAACAAGGAGCGCTTCGTCGGCGTCCGCATTGACGACAAGGAGGACGTCTATCCCGCGCTCAAGCAGTTCTTCGGCCGGCGCGGCATCGAGGCGTGAGAAAGAATCGGTTGAGGAAACAATACCCGGCGGCAGTTCATTTCCGGGGCGCGAAGGGAGGAAGGCTCTGATGACCGATAACGACGATGACGAGATGCGAGAGCGGAGTGACGATGATTCGCCGGGGAAGAATGATGACGAGTCGGAGCGCAAGACTGGAGTTCGTCCTCAATCAGCTGGCGCAGTTCGCCACAGACACCGAGCACATGAAGGAAGCCGCCGTGCGTATCACGGGCGTCATCGAGCGGCTGACGAACGTGCTCTCCACGCTCGCCGACTCACAGATCAGGACGGAGAAGAACGTCGCCATGGTGGTCGAGAACATGACCAAACTGATCGATGCCCAGGCGCAACTGGCCGAGTCGCAGGCGCACACTGACCGGAGGCTCGACGCGCTGATTGACATCATGCAGGAAGGGCGCGACCGCAAGTCGGAAACTGAAGGACGGTAGGTTTCATGCACGACCGCGAAATCAAAGACCTCGAAAAATCACTCGAACAGATTTGGGAAGTGGCCCGCCAGTTCGGCCTCGACCCGTTCCCGACCCGCTTCGAGATCGTGCCGGCCTCGGTGATGTACGAGATCGGCTCTTACGCGCTGCCCGGCCGCTACTCACACTGGACGTTCGGCAAGGCGTACCACCGCATGAAGACCATGTACGACTTCGGCCTCTCGAAGATTTACGAGGTCGTCATCAACACCAACCCGTCCTACGGCTTTCTGCTTGAGACCAACAGCCCCGTCCAGAACAAGCTGGTGATGGCGCACGTGCTCGGCCACGTGGACTTCTTCAAAAACAACGTCTACTTCTCCAAGACCAACCGGCGGATGGTCGAAAGTCGGTCTCGACGCACGCCGGCCGCATGACCGAGTACGAATTCAAGTACGGGCGCAAGGCGGTCGAAAAGTTCCTCGACGCCGTGCTCGCCGTCGAAGAGCACATTGACCCCAATTTCTTCATCAAGCGCGAGCGCCCCGAAGAGATCGAACGCAAGCGCCTTCAGCCGAAGCCCGTGGGCCGCTACGACGACCTCTGGCAACTCGGCGAGAAGAAAGAGCCTGAGGCCGTCGAAGAGGAGAAGCCGCCCTCAGACCGCCTGCCCGAAAAAGACCTCATCTACTACATCACCCGCAACTCGCCCGCACCTCCAACCCTGGCAGCGCGACGTGATGGCGATGATCCACGACGAGATGGAATACTTCATCCCGCAGATGCAGACCAAGACGCTAAACGAAGGATGGGCGTGCGCGACGAAAGATGCTTTGCTACTCACCGAAGAGGGGTTCATCTTCTTCGATGAGCTTTACGAAGCGGGAATTAAGATTAGGGTCGCCAGCGGCGGCGCGGGGGCGCTGCATCTCATTACCGATTTTCACAAGGAAGAATCCGTCCCGACGATTCGCATTAGCACGCGGCGCGGCTTCGTGCTGGAGGGCGCGGAGCGGCATCGCATCCGAATGGCCGACGGGACCTGGAAAACGCTACAGGAAGTTACTGCCGGCGAGCGGATTGGCCTCGCTTATCGTACCGGCATCTGGCCGAAGGAGAAGGTGAAGCTAAATTTTGAAGCGGCCCGGCCTCATGCGACGCTCTCCGACGTTGCCGAAACTGCCGGTGTCTCTTATGCGACTGCGTTTCGCCACCTGCACGGGCGTTTCCGGTCGCGCAACGCCCCCGCGCTGGACGCGGCTTTCGCTACGTTTGAATATCAACCCGGAAGGGCCGGGAGAATTTTGCCGACCCGTAATGCACCGCGTCTGCCCTCTGAATTGAACGAAGAGCTTGCGTGGTTTCTCGGCTACTTCGTTGGCGACGGCAATCTGAATAAGTCTGGTATTGGCCTGACGACCGGAGACGATGAGCTTGCGCACAAGCTGGTCGCTACTATCGCCTCCCTCTTCGGGCTGCAAGCCCGCCTGAAACTAGACACGAGCGAGGGACACCGTCGCTGGCGCGTGACAGTTCATTCGCGTGAACTCTGGCGCGTGCTCGAATCGGTCGGCATAAATCTTGAAAGCAAAGCTCGGGCAAAAAAGATACCCACACTTATCTTGCGCTCCCCGGAATCGGTCATGTCGGCTTTCTTGCGCGGCTACTTCGACGCCGACGCTTACGCGGGGCCGGAAGGGGTCAGGCTCTCTTCGTCGAGCACGGAATTGATCCGGGCGGTGCAGATCGTCCTGCTCAACTACGGAATTCTATCGCGGCAGCGCAAGCACCTCCACGACATCATTCAACTCGAAATCAACGGCACATCAGCCGCCCGCTTCCTCGAAGCCATCGGCTTCAGCCTCGCGCGCAAGCAGCAAGCGCTCCGTGCTTATATCGCCTCACACCGCTGGTTTCTCCGCGAAGAATTGGACGATGAAATCGTCTCCATCGAGCACGGCCGCAATGACGTATATGACATCACCGTGGCTGAGAGCCACCGCTACGTGGCTTGCGGATTAGTCAACCATAACTCGTTCTGGCACTCGCGCATCATGCGCGAGCTTGACCTGCCGGATAGCGAGCACATCGAGTTCGCGGATTTGCATTCGGGCGTGGTCTCGCCGCACAAGGGGCAGTTGAATCCGTATTACCTGGGCTACAAAATCCTGGAGGACATAGAGCGGCGGTGGGATAGTCCGAGCGAGGAGGAGCGCGAGAAGTTTGGAATACAGCCGGGCTCGGGGCGGGCGAAGATTTTCGAGGTGCGCGAGCTGGATAACGACGTCTCTTTCCTGCGCAACTACCTGACGGAGGAGTTGTGCGAGGAGCTTGACCTCTTCGTCTACGAGTTGGTCGAGGAAGAGGAGTGGACGATCACGGAGAAGCGTTGGGAGCGCGTGCGCGACCAGCTCGTCTCGAACATGACCAACTTCGGCTTCCCCTACATAGAGGTCGCCGACGGCGACTACAACAACAACCGCGAACTCTACCTGCGCCACGCCTACGAGGGCGCGGAACTCGACGGCCGCTACGCGCGCAAGGCGCTGGAACACGTCTACACACTCTGGGGCCGCCCCGTCCACCTCGAAACGGTCGTGGACGACGAGCGCGTCCGCCTACACTACGACGGCCAGGAGCACGACGAGGATTGAAGAAAGCTGGACGCCGCCCCGGATTGCTGATACTCTGCCCACGCTCGACAGCCGATTGAATATTGGCGCGACCTTTCCTCTTCTCAAACAGAGACTAGCCGCCCAACAATTTAGTTTACGCCGGCCGCGAATTCGACACCGCAGGTGTGGAGTTCACCGGCTAATCGTCCTTTTTATCTCTCGAAAGGAGATCCCCCATGACCACGCCCCGACCGCGGTTCGCGATTGCGACCGCCTTGACGTTCATCTTGACGAGTCTGATTTTCGCCAGCCAGGTGCTGGCCGCCCCCTTGCAGGAAAGCGGAGCGAAAGTGGCCGCGCCCGCCGCGCAACTACAGCAGGGCGGACAGGAGAGGCCGCCGCCCTCCGCCGCAGATTTGGAGAGCTTCCGCGCGGACCTCATACGGTTCGTCAAGGCTTATAAAGAGTTGGCCGCCCTGGTCGCCCCGAAAGAGGCCCAAAAATTTAACGGCATCGAGAAGCAACTGCAAAAGCTATCGCTTGAGCAGTTGAATGTCATCCGCCGCGGGATGTCCGATTTTAAGGTGGTCGGCAAAGCTGCCACGAAGCTGAGTAACAGCGTCGCGAAGTCGAAGCTCCTGAGCGGCGTGCCTTCAGCGAAACTCGACGGCCTCATTGAGCCACTGTCGCCGGGCTTCCCGGCTGCCGATTACCCGTCCTGCGGCAGCACACGCACAGACGAAAGCACTATTGACGCCTCCGACATAGCGCTCTTCGTGGCTGAAGGAGTCAGGGACGCCGCTAGTCGCGGCTGCGATGAAGTCATCGTCGTCGCCGGCTTTGGGGGCAACGGCAGCCTGGTATGTATCATCACTGACGAAGTCTACGTCGCTGCCAAAGCCGTCAATTACGGGCTGCACTTCTGCAACGATAAGATTGACGCGGCGGAGCAGGGCGCGACCTACGAGCGCCTCGGCCATCTACACTCAGACCTGGAATCGAGCGTCGCCAATGACAACACCAACACGCTGGCGATCACCGGGGCGATTAGTACCGCCAAGACCGACATCATTGCCAACGACAACACCAACAAGACAACCATCGTCAACAACGACAACGCGAACAAGACCGCGATCATCAATAACGACAACACCAACGCAGCCAACCTCACCGCCCTCGTAAACCAGGCGCTCGCCACCATCATCAACAACGCGAACGCCAACAAAGAAGAACTGAAGAACCTCGTCCTCCGAACGCAGATTGAGGCAGACCTGGCGACGGCCGACAACGCCGTCCCGCTGGCGCTCTACGAAACGCCGAGCACCACGTGCAAGCCGAGCCTTGCCAACCCACCAACACAGTGCGGCTACCTCGACTTGGTGCGGACCATCGTCAAGGAGACCATCGCCAACGTCGCCGGGACGGAGACGGCTAAGGCCACTGCGCTTTTGGCACAGGGCGACGCGGAGAAGGCCGCCGGCAAATACAAGCAGGCTTACCTCACCTACCGGAAGGCTTACAAGACGGCCGCGAAGTGAGTGGCCCGCGTAGCTTTCCGCCAACACCAATGGTCGGGTAATTAGCGCCCCGCGCGCGAGCACAGGCACGCGCGCGGGGCGCAAGCTCGCCTCCCGTTTACCTCCCACATGGCCGGCTCCCGGCCGCCCCTTAAAAAAACTTGTGACCAAAGTCGTCCCGCGTGCGTCTTACACCTTGATGGCCGGATTGAGGCGCTAATCTCCCCTCATGTCTCTGATCGGGCTCGCAGCAAATCAACATCAATTGGAGACTAACGGGATGAAATTTAAGAGAATCATTACGGGCGCAGTGTTGGCCGCAATCGTCGCGCTCGTGGGCGTCGTCGGGCTGGCGCAGCAGCAGCAGGGGCCGGAGGGCCAGGGCAAGCAGGAGCGCGGCTGGCATCGCGGCGGCAAAGGCCGCGGGATGCGTGGCGGCGGTTTCGGCGGACGCATGTTCGAGAAACTCAACCTGACGGACTCGCAGAAGGAACAGATGAGGCAGATCGCCGAGCGTTACCACCAGGGCTTCCAGGCGCAGCGCCAGGCCGGTCGTGGTGAGCGGCGCGGCGGCTTCGACGCCTTCTCGGGCGGCACGTTCGACGAGTCGGCCGTGCGCGCGGCCGCGCAGGCTCGCGCCAACGCGCAGGTCGAAAGGGAAGTCGCTCGCGCTCGCATGATGCACGAGATGTACGGCGTCCTGACGGCCGAGCAGAAGGCACAGCTCGCGGCTGATCGCCAGGAGCGGCAGCAGAAGCGCCAGGAGCGTCGCGCTCGTCGCCAGGCCGAAGGCGTCACGGAGAACTAAACAGTCCCGACCGCAACAGAGGCGCGGGCTCTCGCAGCTCGCCCTCTCGCGGTCTGGCCGTAAAATCTCTCCCGCATAAATTCAAGGGGTGAAGTATGAAAAGAGTATTCGGAGTAGTGATGTGCCTCGTCCTGCTCTCCGCTGTGGTCAGCCCCGCCTGGGCGCAGGGCTATCGCGGGCGATACGCGGGGCGTGTGTCACAGTCCAGAAGGTATGACGACTGGCGGCGGCGCGAGTATTACGGGCGACGTTACGACAACCGTTCCGTCTGGGAGAGGCACCGCGACAAGTTGACGGTCGCGGGCGGCGCGGGCGCGGGCGCGGCCATCGGCGGACTCGCCGGCGGCAGGACGGGCGCCATCATCGGCGCGCTGTTGGGCGCGGGCGGTTCCGCCCTCTACACCTACAAGCTGCGCGACCGCAACAATCGCAGGTACTACCGTCGTTGGTAGCTCATCGAGCCGGGGAAGGTAAAATAAAGCGGCAGCCCTCAAACAGGGGGCTGCCGCTTTATTTTCCGCTGCGAATAAGGAATAGTTAGGAAAACAATTCGGCCGCAGACCTGTGGACACAACGCGAGCGAGCGATTGATGGACGAGATGGTAGATAACTCCGCGCCGCCGGCAGGAACAAGAGGCCGCGCCCGACGACGCACAGCTCGTCGGGCGCGCCGCCGCGGGCGACGAGGAGGCATTCGAAGAACTCTTCAACCGCCACCGCCGCCGGGTCGCGCTCATCGCCAGCCGCTTCTTCCGCCGCCGCGAGCAGATCGAAGAGATCATCCAGGAGAGTTTTACGAAAGCCTACCTGGCGCTCGCCGACTTCTCCAACGAGCGCGAGACCTCGTTCGCCTCCTGGCTCGCGCGCATCAGTTTCAACACCTGTTACGACGAGCTGCGGCGGCAGAAGCGGCGGCCCGAGAGCGCCATGAGCGAGGTTTCCGAGGAGGAGTCCGAGTGGCTGAAGGGGCAGTTGCGCGCCGTCGGGGCCGGGGACGACATAGAGGGCGCGGCAATCGCGCGCGATTTGGCACACAAACTCCTCGCGCGTCTCAGCCCGGAAGACCGACTGCTCCTCGTCATGCTGGACGTGGAAGGGATGTCCGTCAGCGAGATCGCGAAGCTGAACCGCTGGTCGGCCTCGAAAGTCAAAGTGCGTGCGCACCGCGCGCGCGCCAGTCTGCGCAAGGTGCTCGGCAGGTTTCTGTAACCGGCCGTGGGAAGTGCGCGTTTTTATCTATGGGCTGGCCGAAGCCGGCAGCCCGCCCGAGAGCAGGTGACAACCGATGGTCATCAAAAAAAGAGATAGTGTGTTGGATGAGCGTCTCGACCGTTTTGGCCGTGACCTCGTCCGCGCCTCAGCGATGAACGAGTCCGAGGCCGAGGAGGCTGCCGGTTCGGGCTTCCTCTACGCGCGGCTGCGCTCGCGTATCGAGCAGAGCAAGGAGCGCGAGAGCTGGCTCGTGACGCTCAAGGTCATCTGGCGGGCCGTCCCCGCGATGGCCCTGGTCGCGGTCCTCGCCGTCGCCCTCTTCATCTCGGCGAGCCTGGGCGCGAGGTCTTCCGACGTGGTGAGCGACGAGTCGCCTTTAGACATTGAGACGGAGGGCGTGGTCTTCGCCGACGCGCGCAACATGACCAGCGACGACGTGCTGGCGACCATTCTGAACGGGGACGAGCAGGAGGCTTCGAGATGACGCCGCGCGGGACAACTCGACTCAAAATCTGGCTCGTCATCGTGGGTGTCTTCGTCCTCGGCGGCGTGACGGGCGCGGCGCTGGACAGCGTCTACAGGCTGAAGGCCAGGGGCGACGGCGGTCACGAGAGGCGCGGCGACCGGCGCGACAAGGAGCAAAGGTTGTTCGAGGAGATGAAGCGCGACCTGAGCCTGACGGACCAGCAGTCCACGGAGATTCGCGCCATCCTCGACGAGACGCGCAACGAGTACAAGGCGCTGCGCGAGAAGTGCCGCCCGCAGTACGACGCGACGCGGGCCGCCGCGCGCACGCGCATACGCGCCCTGCTCAATTCGGAGCAGCAGCAGAAGTTCGACGCCAAGGCGGCCGAGCGCGACGCGCGTCGCGGCCGGGACGACGACGGGCGTTGACCTTTTGGGCCAAAACTCTCTCCCAACATCCGGCGACGCTTTTAACGCGCGCCCGGTTTTGTCAGAGCTTTCGCAAAAGGGAGGGAGGACATGCTCGTGAATCAACTTAACGACCCCGTCAAGAAATTGGTCAGACGCTTTATCAGCCTTCCCCCACAGGCCCGGCTGAGAATCGCCGGGAACTTGCTGCGCTGGCGCGACGAGCATGAGCGGACGGCGCGCTCTAAAAGCTTCCTCGAACAGTTCTGGGACGAAGTCGAGGCGGCGCACGGCGACGGGCTCTATCCGACGAACCCCTTCGCGTCCGGGCTGATGCCCTGCGGCGCTTTGAAACTCCCCCAACAACGTCTTGTGCGTCTTTCGTGCTAACTTCCACACACGGGAAGTTTTCACTAAAAGACCGGTTCAAAAACAGAACTCAAGCCTTTGCGCCTTACGTCTTAACTTTGCGCCTTTGCGAGAAACAGCCGTTCTCGCAAAGGCGCTAAGAGAAAACTTAAGGCGCAAAGAGGTGAGTCAAAGGTGGCTTGAGTTTCAGAGTCTGTATTCATATGAGGTTGCGATGATGAAAAAGCTTTTATTGGTGTGCGCGCTGGCGGGCGCGTTTTTCACGGTCGCGGGCGTCGCGGCGCGCGCGCAGAACAGTCCGTCGGAGGCGATTCGGCCGGGCCAGGAGCAGTTGATCGGCGAAATCACTTCGTTCGACGCGGCCACAGGGCAGGTCACTGTCAAGACGACTGCGGGCCAGAACGTCACCTTCCAGGTCGGCGACGAGACCTCTCTGCTCCGCATCGCGCCGGGCGAGCGCTCCCTCGATAAGGCCGAGAAGATTACGCGCGCGGATGTCTCGGTCGGCGACCGCGTGCTCGTGCGCGGCGGCGCGGGCCGCGAGGCAGTGAGCGGTCAACCTTTCACCGCCCGCCAACTAATCGTCGTCAGCCGGCAGGCGCTCGATAGCCGCCGCGAGCGCGAGCGCGAAGACTGGCGTAGGCGCAGCATCAACGGGCGCATCACAGCGCTCAACCCTGCGGCGAAAGAGGTCACCGTCGCGGTGCGCTCGCGCGAGGGCGCGCAGGACGTTGTCGTCCAGGTCTCAGACAACGTGAAGCTCCTGCGCTACGCGCCCGACTCCGTGCGCAGGGAGGACGCCCGTCAGAGTTCTTTCTCGGACTTGAAAGTCGGCGACCAGCTACGCGCGCTCGGCGAGAGGAGCGCGGACGGCGCGCGCTTCACGCCCGAAGAGATCATCGCGGGCGCGTTCAGCAGGACCAGGGGGACGATTGTCGAGACGAACGCGGAGCGCGGCGAAGTCACCATCAAGGACGAGCAGACGGGCAAGAACCTGACGGTCATCGTCGCCAAGAACTCTTCTGTGCGGCGCATCCCGGCGGAGTTCGTGGAGGAGATGGCGCGGCGCAGGGAAGAGCGCCAGCAGCGGCGCGCGGCCGAAGGCAATTCGCCTGACGCGCAGCAGGGCGAGCGTCGTCGCCGCGGCGAGAATCGAGAGGGCGGCACGGCGGGCGAAGGCGAGCGCGGCCAGGGCCGTAGGCGTGGCGGCCCCGGAGGTCCGGGCGGCGGCGGTGCCGGAGGCTTTCAACGCATGTTTGAAAACTTGCCCGCCGTCACCATCAGTGATTTGAAAAAGGGCGACGTGGTGATGGTCACAGGCACGCCGTCCGGCACGGACGCATCGCGCGTCACGGCGATCTCGCTCGTCACAGGCGACCCGGAATTGATGAAACGCCTTCAGCAGTTCCAGGGCCAGGGCGGCGGGCAGCGCGGCATGAGCCCCGGCCTCCCCGGCGACGTTGTCGGCGGCGGCACGGGCGACAGGAACCAACCGTAAGAACAGGGATGAGGGATGAGGGATGAGGGATGAAGTAAAAGCGTTTTTCTTTTTCATCCCTCATCCCTCATCCCTCATCACTTTCGGAGTAAGGCTATGCGATCATACAGGGGCTTGGTCTGGCAGATATTTCTGGCGGCGTTTATCTTCGTTCTCTTCTGCTCGAAGGTGAGTTTCGGGCAGCAGTCGTCGGCGACGTTGCGTGGGCAGGTCGCGGACGAGTTGGGCGGGTTGATTGTCGGGGCGACGGTCACGGCCGCGGACGCGAGCGGCGTGGAGAAGACCGCGACGACCGACGACGAAGGGCGCTATAGTTTTTCGTCGCTCGCGCCGGGCCGCTACACCGTGCGCGTCGTCGCGCCGGGCTTCGCGCTTTATGAGAACGCCGAAGTCGAGGTCGCGGCCGGGGGCACGGACCCACTCAACATCACGCTGCCCGTCGCCATCGAGGAACAGGTGGTGACGGTCACGGAAGAGGCCGAGATCAACACGGACCCGGATAACAACGCGGGCGCGTTGGTCCTTCGCGGCGCTGACCTGGACTCTTTGCCGGACGACCCGGACGCGCTCGCGGACGCCTTGCAGGCGCTGGCCGGACCCTCGACCGGGGCCGAGGGCGGCGGCGAAATCTTCCTCGACGGCTTCTCCGGCGGCCGGCTCCCGCCGAAAGAATCCATACGCGAGATTCGCATCAACCGCAACCCGTTCTCAGCCGAATACGACCGCCTCGGTTACGGCCGGATAGAGATTTTCACCAAGCCCGGCACAGACAAGTTTCGCGGCCAGGCGTTCTTCAACTTCAACGACGAGGCTTTGAACTCGCGCGACCCGTTCGCGCCTGAGCGTGCCAGTTTCCAGCGCCGCCGCTACGGCGGCAATCTGAGCGGCCCCATCGTCTCGAAACGCGCCTCCTTCTTCATAGACTTTCAGCGCAATGAGACGGACGACAACGAAGTCGTCAACGCCGTCATCCTCGACGACGCCTTCAACCCGACGCCGTTCGGCCTGGCCGTCGTCACGCCGCGCCGCAGCACCACGTTCAGCCCGCGCTTCGACTGGCAGTTGAACCAGACGAACACGCTCGTCGGGCGCTACTCTTACGAGCGCACGCGCCGCTCGAACGTTGGCGTCGGCGACTTCTCGCTGCCCTCGCGCGCCTTCGACACGTCGAGCACGGAGCACACTCTGCAACTCACGGAGACGGCCGTCATCAATCAGAAGGTCATCAACGAGACGCGCTTCCAGTACGTGCGCGCGCGCAGCGTCTCCGAGGGAGACGACTCGGAGCCGACGATTCGCGTGCTCGAAGCCTTCACGGGCGGCGGCTCGCAGGTGGGCCTCTCATTCAACAACGAGGACCGCTTCGAGCTGCAAAACTACACTTCGTGGACGATGGGCAACCACTCGCTCAAGGCTGGCGCGCGGCTGCGCCACACGAGGCTGTCGGACTCGTCGCCGCAGAACTTCGCCGGGACGTATACATTCGCGCGGCGGCTTTGGCCCACAGCTCGACGCAAACAATCAGGTGGTGCTGGACGGCGCGGGGCAGCCCGTCATCGTTGCCTTGACGAGCATCGAGCGTTACCGCCGCACGCTGCTCTTTCAGCAGCAGGGCTTGACGCCCGCACAGATTCGCGCGCTCGGCGGCGGCGCGACGCAGTTCTCCATCGCGGGCGGAAACCCACTGGCAAGCGTTACGCAGACGGACTTCAGTCCGTTCATACAGGACGACTGGCGCGTGCGCCCGAACCTGACGCTCTCGCTCGGGCTGCGCTACGAGGCGCAGACGAACATTGACAGCAGCCTCGACTTTGCGCCGCGCGTCGCCTTCGCGTGGTCGCCGGGCGGCGGCGGCAGTCAGCAGCGGCAGAAGACCGTCATCCGCGGCGGCTTCGGCATCTTCTTCAATCGCGTGGGCCAGAATCTGACGCTTCAGGAGGAGCGCTTCAACGGCACGAACCAGCAGCAGTTCGTCGTCACGACGAACACGACGAACGGCTTCGACGTCCTTGACCTTTTCCCGGCCGTGCCGTCGCTCGCAGACCTCGCGGCCTTCAGCATCCCGCAGACGACGCGCACGCTCGCCGACGACTTGCGCACGCCCTACACGATGCAGACGGCCGTCAGCGTCGAGCGGCAGTTGCCCTATCGCATGACGCTCTCCGTGAATTTCGTCAGCGCGCGCACGCTTCACGTCCTGCGCTCACGCAACATCAACGCGCCTCTTCCGGGGACGTTCGTCCAGGGCGTGCCGGGCAGCGGCGTGCGCCCGTTCCCCGGCCTCGGCAACATCTTTCAGTATGAGTCGAGCGGGCGCTTCAACCAGAACCAGTTGATCGTCAGCCTGAACAACCGCTTCAGTCCGAAGTTCACGATGTTCGCGACCTACACTTTGAACGACGCGAGCAGCGACACTGACGGCGCGGGCTCGTTCCCCGTCAACCAGTACGACTTTTCGACCGAGTACGGGCGTTCGTCTCAGGACATACGCCACCGCTTCTTCATCGGCGGCCAGGTCAACGCGTTGCCGTGGGGCATACGCCTGAACCCGCTCGTCACGATCAACTCCGGCCGCCCCTTCAACATCACGACGGGGCGCGACACGAACGGCGACACGCTCTTTACGGAGCGTCCCGCCTTCGCCACGGACCTCTCGAAGCCGGGCGTGGTCGTCACGCGCTTCGGCGCGTTCGACCCGAACCCAGAGCCGGGCCAGGAACTCATCCCGCGCAATTTTGGCACAGGCCCGTCCTTCTTCACGGTCAACCTGCGCGCGAGTAAAACTTTCAGCTTCGGCGAAACGCCGAGCGCGGCCACTGGCGCGCAGGGCGGAGGCGGCGGGCGCGGTGGACGCGGAGGAGGCGGAGGCGGTGGACGAGGCGGTCGCGGTGGCGGCGGCCGTGGCGGCTTCGGCGGAGGCGGAGGCGGCGAAGCGTTCGGCGGGGGAGGCGAGGCGGCCGGGCGCTACAACCTGACGCTCTCGCTCAACGTCAACAATCTGTTCAACCACACGAACGCGGGAACGCCCGTCGGCAATCTCAGCTCGCCCCTCTTCGGGCAATCAACTTCGAGCGCCGGGAGATTCGGCTTCGGCGGCGGCGGCAACCAGTCGGGCGCGAACCGCAGCGTCGAACTGCAACTGCGCTTCAGCTTTTAGTCCCGACCCTGAAAGGGTCGCACATGATAGCCAGGGGTAAGCGCGTCAGCGCGCCACCCCTGGTAATGTGCCAAAAATGAATTCCGACCCCGGAGGGGTCGCACCTTCGAGGTTGAGGCGCGACCCCTCCGGGGTCGGATTCATTTTTAACGTCTCTCCGGGGGCGGCGCTCGCGCTCCGCGCTCACTTGCCCCCGGCTATCATGTTCATCCCCTACGGGGATGGGGAGCGCTTACGAACTCGTCTCTTCCATGCTTTCGTCCTCTCTTCCAGACTTTCGTCACCCCTGGGATGAAATACTTTCAACTCTGACATCACTTCGTGATGCCTGGCCCCGTAATGTCTAACGACTTCTCTTTTATTAAAGAGGAAAAGGAAACTACCAACACTAAGGGGAGATATAAAAGATGTCACAGGCAGCAACGGCAATTAATCAGGGGACGACGGGCTCGGGCAATCAAGGGGGCGGCGTGCAGAAGGACGTGGCCGAGTCGGTGTTACGCACGATTGACAAGTCAACCAAGAAGGCGGCGGGCATCAGCCTGTTTCACCTCCTGACGCTCGGCTCCATCGGCGCGTCAATCGCACTCTTCCTGGCGGGCAAGAAGCAGGCGGGAATCTTCGTCGGCCTCTGGCCGCCCACCTTCCAGGCGCTCAAATCTGTCGCCGACACTAACAAAGAAGATCGTAAGTAAGAGAGCGCCGTCAGCTTTCTTTGCAACTTTGCGCCTTTGCGTGAGACTTTCCTCATGCAAAGGCGCAAAGTCGTAAAGGGGTTGAATCTATCAGGCCGTCTCTTTTATTCCATGCGCAGCGCGCGCCCGACAGACGGGTCGCGGCGGACGCGCCAGATTTTCGAGTCGAGGTAGTAGTGTATGAAGGCGTAGCCCCAGAAGTAGGCCGCGAACATCTGCATGGTCAGCGAGAGATTGGCCGGGTCCGAGGAGCGGCCGATGAATGTACGTAGCCCTTGATACCAGAGGCCGAAGAGGACGCCGAAGAGGACGTAGTAAAGAAGCCTCCGACTAATCAACTCGGCCGCGCCGTAGCGCTCCTTGCAGTCCGCGCCGCTCGTGTACTTCTTGTTATGAAACCAGATCAGGCGGTGGTATTGCAGGTTATGATAAATCGTCAGGATGGCGACGATGGCAATCGGCTTGTGCGGCATGGGCGTCAGCAGCACGACCCAGTGCATCGGAATCGCCGCGCCCAGTAGCAGATACTTCGGGACGTTCAGCGGCAGCCCGACGACGGCGCGCTGAATCTGCCGTGCGAGCCACGCAACACCCAAAGCAATCGTCGCAACGAGCAGTGAAATCTCAAGAAAGTTGACGCTCGACTGAAGCCCCGCAGGCACGCGCTTCATCGCTTCGGGGTCGCGCGCGACGAACGCGACGAACGGGTAGGTGAAGGCGGCCAGGAGGAACGCGCGGTCCAGAAAGTTGTCGGCGCGCGCCAGATCGTTGTTCTTCTTCTTGTAGAGCACCATGAAGCCGTAGTGCTGTTTGACTAAATGATAGTAAGCCCAGAGCGCCGCCAGGAAGAAGAAGACGAGCCCCGCGCCTGCGAGCACCATCAGTGGGCCGACGGCGAAGAAGAGGAGCGAGCCCCAGAGCAGCCGCTTGCGCGAGCGGCGCTCGGCGCGGTCGAAGTAGGTTCTGGAAAATGTGCCAAAGACGTGCGGCGCGTCAATCAAAATGGCCCACGCCGCGACCATCGGGACGAGCGGCAGTAGCCCTGAGACGTAGAGCGCGAAGAGCGCGTAACTCGAAACAACGGACCCTATGAACCAGACGAGGTCTTCGCGCCCGCTGATGATCCAGCGCAAAGAGAGCGCGCCCGAGCGCGTGCCAGCGTCAACGGCCTGTGCGGTAGTTGCGGACATCTCGGAAAGAGTTTAACTGAAATCGGGCGGCCCGTTAAAGGTGCGCCAGCATCTCGTGGTTCGCCTGCTGGATGATTAAGACGAGCGCGCCGTTTTTCGTGCGCGCCGTCGGGTGGAAGCTGCCGGCCGGGGCGCAAGTGTAGTCACCGGGGCCGAGCACTTCACCGTTGGCGGCCTCGAAATCTCCGGCCAGCACATAGCACTCTTCGATGCCGGTGTGAGGATGCGAGGGAACCTGCGAGCCGGGCAGAAACTTATAGAGCGAGGTCATGGTCCCTCTGCCCTTATCCACGAACAGCGGTTTGATGAAGATGCCCTCGGACAATTCTTGCCAGGAGCCCTGGTCCTCGCGGACGATCAAAAAATCCTGCTCGCCCAGCGCGTCGAAAATCGCGGCGGACTTTCGGGCCGAGCCGTTCTGTGCCAACCGCTCCAGCAGCTTCCCGCGCGCCGCCGCGGGGGGCGCGACCGCAGGAGGCGCGAACGCGAGCGCGCCGGCCACATCCTCGAACGAGCGTAATTCATCTTCGCAGGCTTCACAGCCTTCCGCCAGATGTTCCTCGAAGGCGCGCGCCTCGTGCTGGCTGAGCATGCCGAGCGCGTAGAGCGAGGCCCTCTCCCTGGTCTCGTCACCAACCATGTGCTTCATAATCCCCTCGCGTATTCCGGCTTAAGTATTTCCCGCAGTTTCATCATGCCGAGCCTGATGCGCGTCTTGACGGTCCCGAGCGGCTGCCCCAACCGCTCGGCGATCTCGCTGTGGCTCATGCCGCCGTAGTAGGCCAGTTCCAGCGCCTCTCTCTGCTCAGCGGAGAGAGTGCCGAGCGCCTCGCGCACGATCCCGCGCAACTCCGTGACGTAAGCCGCCTCTTCCAGGCTCTCGCCGGTTGACTGCTGGCTGACGGCTTCGAGCGAGCTGGTGCGCTGCCAGTGCTGGCGGCCCGCGCGCAGGCGGTCAATCGCACGGCTGCGCGCGATTGTCGCCAGCCAGGCGAGCGGCGCGCCGCGCCCCACGTCGTAAAGGTTAGCCTGACGCCAGACCTGCATGTAAACGTCGAGCATTACTTCCTCGGCCACGGCCTCGTCGCCCAGGATGCGCAGGACCAAGCCGTAAACCATCCTGCTCGTCGCGTCGTAAAGCTCAGACACGGCGTGCTGGTCGCCCGCGGCGGCCTTGCCTATGAGGGCCGCGACCTCCTGATTGCGCGCGGAATGCTCGGATGGAGAAGGAAGTGCCTTCAAGAACTTCTCTCCCATTTATCAGTACGCAGGTTCGTTCACGGCCGGATGTCTGGCTGAAGTCAGAAACTGCATTGACACGGACGAATGATTCCGGGCGGGGCTTACGTCCGGCAAGTCCCGCCGGCCGATTACCCTACTCCATTTTCTCCCCAAAAAACAAGGACGCGGGCCGCCCGCAGCGCGTATTGGGCCGCCTACAGCTTTGCGGCTCGCGCGTGCTAGAATCCGAGTTGCCCGGAAGTTTAACGCGGGAGAGGGCCGCGCGGGCGTGATTTCGGGAGCGGAGGTTTGATTGCCATGCCGGAGACAAACGAATCGCCTTACAGCACCGTCAACGTCGTCAAAGACGCGCTACGCTACCTGAGCGACGCGTCTTACGCCGTCCTGCCGGAGGACGTGGCGCACCGCCTCGCGGACCTCAAGAAGCGTTTCTGGGGCGGCGTGCGCTACGTGGTTGACAAGGAGTTGGAGTGGATAGACGAGCGGGTCGAAGGCGGCGACCGCCTGCGCGAAGAGTGGCAGCGGCGGCGCGCGGCCGAGGCAGAGACGAAAGAGGCCGGGGGCGGCATCTGAAGAACGTCGAAGGAAGAGAAGCGAAATGGAAGTCTTACTGGCCGAAGAATACGGTTTCTGTTTCGGCGTCGAGCGCGCCGTGGACATGGTCGAGGAGGCATTGGGCGAGGGCGGGACGATCCGCTCGCTCGGCGCGCTGATACACAACTCGCAGGAGATGCAGCGGCTCGAAGCCAAGGGCGTGACGACGATCAATCAGCCTTCGGAGGCAGACCCGAGCGCGGTCGCCGTGATTCGCGCGCACGGCGTGACGCCCGGCGTGCAGCGCGAGTTGGAAGAGAAGGCGGCGCGCGTGATTGACGCGACCTGCCCGTTCGTGACGCGCGTGCAGCACCTGGCCGAGCGTGCCGCGGCCGAGGGGCGCGACGTCGTGGTCGCCGGAAACCCGGACCACCCGGAGATGATCGGCGTGGTCGGCTACGCGCCCGAAAACACTTACGTCGTGCGCGACGCGAGTGAAGTTGCGGGCCTGCCCGCGTTGCGCCGGCCGCTCGTCGTCTCGCAGACCACGCTCAAGCTCAAGACCTTTCAAGAGGTCGCGGAGGCCGTGCGCGCGCGCTCGGACGTTGCGCCACAGGTCGTCAACACGATCTGCTCGGCGACGCGCGACCGCCAGGACGCGGCCCGCGCGCTTGCGGGCCAGGTTGACGCCTTCTACGTCATAGGCGGCCGCCACTCCTCCAACAGCGTCAAGCTGCTCGCCGTCTGCCAGGAGCAATGCGAGCGCAGTTTTCTCATCGAGACGGCCGACGAGATCAACCCGCGCGACCTCAAAGGCGTCAACCGCGTCGGCGTCACCGCCGGAGCCTCGACGCCGAACTGGCTCATCGAACAGGTCGTCGAGAAATTGCGCGCCATCGGCGACGAGCAGCCACAAGAAGTTTGATAAAGAGGCGCAGCGAAAATGGCACAGAAGAAAGTAACTACAAAATCTCGTAACCCCTCGAACGGAGCTTCGGGGAAGAATGCGAACGGCAAGCGGACGCGTAAGACGGTTAATTCTAAATCCGGGCGCAACGGCTTGGAAAAGTTGTCAGCCGATGAATTGTTGCTTCGTGTTTGGCAAAAAATTTACGACGCTCACCACCCGGCGAAGAAGGTGAAAGGTAAATAGATGCCTGGGATCACTTTCGACACATCGGTGTTTATTGCATATCAACCGGCGGGCTTCCCCGCCGGTTTTCTTCTGTCGGCAGTAGTGGTTCAAGAACTTGCCGCGGGCGCGCTTGATAAGTCTGGTTTGCAGGAACTAGATGCTTCGCGTCGCAAATACGAGAAGATGGGAAGATTACTTGTGCCGACGGGCGAGGACTGGTGGCTGGCAGGTAAGGTGCTGAATTCGCTGCTGCGTGGGTTGAAGTCGAGGCGGGGAGGACTGACGCCGAAGCTGCCTGCGGCGGAAAAGCAGCGCATCATTCGCGACGTGCTGATCGCACGGACGGTACGCCGCGCGGGCGCGCTGCTCGTCACGGACAACGTGA
Source organism: uncultured Acidobacteriota bacterium (assembly GCA_963711585.1). Classification (GTDB taxonomy): domain Bacteria; phylum Acidobacteriota; class Blastocatellia; order Pyrinomonadales; family Pyrinomonadaceae; genus QHXM01. The sequence goes on from CAVQEU010000012.1 coordinate 206,187, forward strand.
GCGACTTTATGTTGATTAATCGTTTTTGCGCCGTGCGGGTCGCGCAGGGCAGGCAATATTTCAGTCGTCGGCGCGGGTGAGAAAACTTAAAGCTCCGGCGATTGATTTACGTCTTCACAAATCGTCTTCGGCGGCGTCGGCCTGTTCGAGAATCTGCACGACGCGTCGCGCGTCCTCGGAGCCGTACTCGGCGGCCTGGCGTTCGAGCGCGTCGCGCGCGATTTCAGAGTCCACAGGGTCTGCCAGCAGACCTACGAGAAGGCCGGTCGGGGCCTGTGCCAATGCCTCCTGTGCCAGTGCGCGCACGACCGCGTCGTTTGATCGGGCCAGCTCGCAGATTTCGCTCGGCGCGAAGCGCGCGGAGAGCGTGTCGGCCAGTTGATCAATGCGCGCGTAATCGTGAAGGCGGTGCGCGCGCGCGACCAGTTGCGCGAAGACTTCCGCCGATTGAGTCTGACCCTGTAGCACGAGCGCCGTGGTGTCGGCCATGCGGAACAGTTCCCGAGCCTGCTCGGCGCTCAGGGAAGCGCCCTCCTCCGCCGAGCGTTCGTCGAGCGCGGCCAGCAGGCAACTCAACTCCCAGTCGGCGCGCGCGTCGTAAGGCCGACGCTCACTGCGTGCGGGCTGCGCGGCGGCCGTGCCCGAAGATTGCAAGGCGCGCTCGACCAAGCTGCGCGTCGTCGAGCGCAAACCCTCCCAGACGCTCGCCACGCGCCCGCCGAAATTCTCTATCCCTATCCTCAAATCTTCTCCCCTGCGCCCGGCCTTCCGGCGAGGACGACTTTCTTTCTTCGGCCGAGGTGTACTATAACGCGAACGGATTGGAAACGCGACTGTGAAAGGATGAAGGCAGAGGGATGAATGAAAAGCTGCTGAGGAGTTTTTTAATCTTGACGGGATGCGTCGTGCTGCTGCTGTGTGCCAATTCAGGTGCGACTGCGCAGCGTGAGCTGGGCGCGCGGCCGACGGATTCGGGCGGGCCGCTGATGCCGGAGCAGGCCGCCTACGACGTGACGTTCTATGATCTGGCGCTCGCGATCAACCCGGCCGCGCAGTCCATCAAGGGGACGCTCACGACGACGGCGCGCATCGTGCACCCGACCGAGTGGTTCGTGCTCGATCTGGACACGCCGCTCGCGGTCGAGTCCGTGAGCATGGTCGAAGCGGGCGGCAAGTCGAGGCCGCTTGAGTTCGAGCGGCGCGGCGGGAAAATCTGGATCAGTTTCCCGCTGACCAAACAGCCGGGGGAGACGGTCAAGGTCGCGGTCAGCTACGGCGGCAAGCCGCGCGTCGCGCCGCGCCCGCCGTGGGTCGGCGGTTTCATCTGGGCCAAGACCGCTGCGGGCGAGCCCTGGATTGCGACCGCCTGCCAGAACGACGGCGCGGACCTCTGGTGGCCCTGCAAGGATCACCCCTCGGACGAGGCGGACTCGATGGCGCTCCACATCACGGTGCCGGAGCCTTTGGTCTGCGCCGCGAACGGGCGGCTCGAAAGCGTCAAGAAGAACAATGACGGCACGCAGACTTTCAACTGGCACATGACGACGCCGATGAACAACTACAGCGTCGCGCTCAACATCGCGCCCTATCGCACCATCGAGGGCCAATTCAAAAGCGTGACGGGCGAGACCATCCCCGTCACGTTCTGGGTCTTGCCGGAGGATTACGAGAAGGGCCAGAAGCTCTTCCCGCAGATCGGCGAGCACCTGGCCTTCTTCGAAAAATACCTGGGGCCGTACCCGTTCCGCGCCGACAAGATCGGCGTGGCGCAGACGCCCCATCTCGGCATGGAGCATTCGACCGTCACGGCCTACGGCGCGAAGTTCACGAACAACCCCTACGGCTTCGACGGCCTGCTCTTTCACGAACTGGGGCACGACTGGTGGGCCAATCTGGTGACCGCCTCGGACTGGCGCGACTTCTGGATACACGAGGGCTTTCAGTCCTACATGGACGCGCTCTACGCGGGCGCGCTCAAGGGCGAGGACGGCTACAGGCAATACATCGCGGGGATGCGTTCGCACCTCCGCAACAAGCAGCCGGTCGCGCCGCGCGAGTCGCGCACGACGACGCAGGTCTACCTGGCCGCGCCCGACTACCTCAGCAGCGACGGCGACATCTACGGCAAGGGCGCGCTCATCCTGCACACGCTGCGTTATCTCATCGGCGACGAAGCCTTCTTCAAGGCGCTCAGGCGCATGGCCTACCCGGACCCGAAGATGGAGAAAGTTAAGGACGGCAAGCAGTTTCACTTCGCCACGACGGACGACTTCCGCCACATCGCCGAGGAGGCTTCGGGGATGAAGCTCGGCTGGTTCTTCGACGTGTACCTGCGCCAGCCTGAACTCCCGCGCCTCGTGACGGAGACGAAAGGAAACGCTCTCGCGCTCCGCTGGGAAGTGCCTGGCGGCCTCGCTTTCCCCATGCCCGTCGAGGTTCAAATGGGCGGGCAGACGCGCCGCGTCGAAGTGGGCCAATCGGGCGCGACCGTTCCCCTCGAAGCAGGGCAAGCGCCCGTCGTTGACCCGAAGCAGAGGATTCTGAAAGCGGAATAGATGAGCAGTAGTCAGTTTTCAGTTTTCAGTTTTCAGTTTTCAGTTAAAGGCGAGAAGGCAGCCGGGCTAATCACACCCGACCGCCTTCTTCTCTTTTGTCTTTAACTGAAAACTGAAAACTGAAAACTGACTACTGCTTTTGATTGTGGTCTATGATTTCGGAGATGTGTGAGAAGACGATCTTGATGACTTCGCCGTCGGCGCGTTCGATCTTGACGCTCGGCGTCGTCAGCGCCTGCGTGGTCTTCATACTGCGGACAATGCCGCGCACGCGGCTCCCGTCCGTCGTCACTATCTCAACGTTGTCCTTACCGTAGAGCGGGCGCAAGGCCGCGAGGGCTTTTGTCACTTCCACTTTCTTGTTAACCGCGCTTTCTTCCAGGGTTTCTGTCTATGACCCACTATACTGTGCCAGCGCCCGTTTGAGAAAGCCGCAGGCGCGTGCGCGCCCCAACAAAGTGCAACCCGCGCGCGGCCCGCGGCGTATAGACACACAGGCGCGGGGAATCACTCCTCGCGCGGCCTTCTTCCTGGTGATAGAATATAGCCATGCAAAATGAAGCTCAGAGAGATGACCGGGCCTCCTCCTCCTCGCACGGTGCGACCAATTGCCCGAATTGCGGCGCGCTGATGCCGGCCGAGTTGCGTTTCTGCCGCGCGTGCGGCTGCCGTATGGGCGAGGGTTTGGAGGAGTACAACGAGACGATGCGCTTCGACGGCGCGGCCCAGACGGCGCGCGGCGAGCGCACGCAGACCGCAAAGGCCAGGGCGGCGGCGACGTTGCCCGCCAACCAGAAAGAGTTTGGCGAGGCGGCGGGCCGGATACACGACCAGACAGTGAAGTCCTTGACGGGCGGGCTCGGCCGTCTCAAGCCCATCTCGCGCGCTTGCAGGCGCATGCCGCGCTGGATGGTGTGGGTGCTGATTCCGCTCTTCGTCATCGGCCTGACCAACGGACTCTTCTCGCCTTCGGACTCCAGGCTCAGGAACAGGAACAGGGGCCGCGACGCCGCGGCCGTGGCGAGCGCGCAGACCTCTTACCTCGGCAGCCGCTACAAGACGGACCAGGGCGGCGCTTTTCTTGAAGAAGTGACGCCTCCGGGCGCGGCCGCGGACAAGGCGGGCCTCATCGGCGGCGACCTCATCACGAGCTTTGACGGCAAGCCCGTCAAGACGGACGACGAGCTATCCGGTCTGCTCTCGCAGACGCCGCCGGGCAAAACCGTCGAGGTCGTTTACATACGCGACGGCGAGACGAAGACGGTGAAGCTCGTGACCATCTCGGAAGACGAGAATCACCAGTTCGAAGAGGCTTTTGATAACAGGCCGCAGCCGAAAGGCTTCCTGGGCGTGGACGACGACATGGAGCGCGTGCAGGTGCCTGGCACAAAAATCTACGGCGTGAGCCTGAAGCGAGTTTTTAAGAATCGCCCGGCATACATCGCGGGCCTGCGCGACGGCGATGTGGTCATAGAGTTCGACAAGATTCCCATACGCACGCCCGAGGAGCTTAACCTGCGGATTGACCGCGCCCTGCCCGACAGCGTCGTCAACGTCATCGTCATGCGCGGCGCAGAGCGTCTCGAAATCCCCGTCAAGATGGGCGAGGAATAATCGTAGGGCTCTGAAGCCACGAAAAACACGAAGCGGCACGAATCAGGAACAATCCTTTTCGTGCCGCTTCGTGTTTTTCGAAGGGAAGTCGGTAATAATCAGGCGCTCGCCGCGTAATCAGCGAGGCGCGCTTCCATCTCCCGTCTGACCTCTTCCCGGTCCTCTTCGGCCTCGTCCGCTTCGAACGTCTCGAACAGCGCGTAGGGCGTTTCCGCGACCAGCCGCAGCTCCCAGGCCACGCGCCCCGCGTGCGAGGCCCGCGCGAACCAGAGCGCGTCAACCGCTGCTTCACGCACGACCGCGTCCCCGGTCAACTCGCTCGCCGCGCCCGCCAACTCCGCGCTGGTTTCCGGCCTGAGCAGCAAGCGTTCCAAGCGCCAGCCGTGCCTGAGATAGACGGCGACTATCTCCCGTATGCGCTCAACCTGATTCATTAATCACGAACGAAACGCGCGGCGCATAGACCTCCAGCGCCGCGCGCCTCCCTGTCATCAATGACCGCCGTCGTGGTCGCCGCCGCCGTCATCCCCGCCTGCGTCATCGCCGCCTTCGTCCACGAACGAGAGTTTCCACCCGCCGCCCTCACGGACGAAGTTGAGCGTTATAGGCGTGCTTCGCTTCGAGTCCTTAACGTCGAGCGTCGCGCGGTCGCCGTTAATCTTTTCGTTGCTCGTCTCGTAAGTTGACGTTTGGGCGTCACGCTTCGCGTCTTCGAAACCTTCGTTGAAGACATCGTCGAAGCTCTTCTTAGTCTTCGCGGCCCTGTCTTCCAGCATCTTGATCGTGGCGCGCGAGAAGAGACTCTTGACGGCCGCGCCGTCGTTTCTCTTGACGGCTTCGAAGTAGAGCTGGAAGGCTTCGGTCGGGGTCGCGGCGTTGGCGGTCGTCGTGGGCGTCGAGGTTGTCGCGGTCGTCGGCGTGACTGCGGGCGTGAACCCAGGCATCGCATTACTGTTGCCGCTCGTGGTCGTGCCGTTGGCGTTGTTCGATGCACCCTTGTTGCATCCGGCCAGCAGCGTGAGCGCGGCGAGCGCGACGACTGCGGCGATTCGTAGTTTCATCTTTAATCTCCGTGAAGGCCGCCGACTCGCTGGACGGTAGAAGGCGTGGCCTGTGGATTTGAAGTTATGAGTTAGAGCCGGGAGTGTTTACTGCAACTTGATCTTCCACTCGTCGTCTTCTTTGACAAACGTGGCCGTGCTCCAATTCCTGTTTGTTTCGTGTTTGAATTTGAGGGTCGCCTTCCCGCCTTCTATTTTCTCTTCGCCCACTTCCGGCACTCCCGGCGGGAAAAACCGGCTCTGGCCGGCGAGGTAATCGTCGAGCGATAGATTCTTGCCCTTCGCCTGGACCTCCATGTTAGCCAGGGTCTCTTTCGACAGCAAACTTTTGAGCGTCGCCACGTCCGCGGCCCTCGCCGCCTCGTAGAAAGCCTTGAAGACCTCGGTCGGCGTGGCAGCTTTCTTTCCGCCGCACGACGCCGTGGCGACCACCAGCAGCGCGGCAATCAGAAGCGCGGTCGCCCGTCGTCTCTTCATCCTGAATTCTCCTACGGGATTGGCTCGGCGCGTGATGTCAGTGTCCGTCGTGGCCGCCGCCGCCCTGGGTTCCGCCGCCCTGATTCCCGCCGCCGCCGCCCTCGTCACCTTCGGCGAAGCCGCCCTGACGGAGTGTCATGATCGCGTCCCACTTCCAGAGGTTGTCCTCTTTGACGAAGTGGAACGTCTGCCACCTCCCGCCCTCGCCTTTAAGCTCGACAGTCCCCATGTTGTCTGTGAGCTTTTCGTTGCGCGCCTCGAAGTCAACGCTCGGGGTCTTGGCGAAGAAAGCCTCTTTGAGCAGGTCGTCCGCGTTTTTATTCTGACGCCCGGCGGCTTGTTCAAAGGCGCTCAGCGTGTCCTTGGACAGAGCTTTCTTGAGCGTCGCCACGTCCTTACTTTTTATGGAATCGTAAATGGCTTTCGCCGTCCCCGTCGGAGTCTTGCCCAATTTGCTGCACGCGGCCGACGCCAGCGCGAGGCCCGCGAGGGCGAGCGTGAGCGCGAATATTTTTCCAGCCTTCATTTACTAACCAACCTCCTTCTGGGCTTCATGAGCGGCCTCGTCCTGGGGGGGGCGCTCACGCGTTCTGTTCACGTAAGGTTTTAGAGCGGCGCAGTATACATCATTTACGAATAATGCGGAATGCGGAACCTTGCGGGATGAATGATGAATTAAAAACACTTTCTTTCATTCATCATTCATCCCGCAAAGTTCCGCATTGCTTTTCGCATTGACCGCGCTCGTCGTGGCCCATTATCATCGTCGCGGCCGAGGGAAACCGGCGCAAACGTTTTCTCCCGCCTCGGTGTCGCCGTCGCGGCAAGGCCGTCGCGCGACACAACAAAATCGCCCAGATAGCCACAGAGCACTTCATGTTGTCAGAATCCCCCCCCCCTTCGCTCCCACGCGCGCGCATCCACAGCGGCGCACGACCGACGCGCGCGGCGCGGCCCGCGGCACGCACGGCCCTCTGGCTCGTGTGCGTGTGTCTCGCGTTCGGCTCGGGTTGCGTGGCGAGCGGCGAAATCAGCGGGCAGCAGCAAGTGCCGCAGACGCGCGCGCGCCGCGTCACGACGCAGTTGCCCGAGGGCGCGAACACAGAACAAGGGACGACCCCTACGAAGATGCCCGAGACGAACGCCGAGAAGAAAGAGAAGACGACCCGCGCGCCCTTCTACGCCGCGCTCAATCAAGCGCTCAAGGCGCGCAAGACCAGCCTCGAATCCCTGTGCGACATGAGCGACACGGTCGAGCGCCGCGTGCTCGAAGACTACGGCGCGATGTTTCTGTCCGCGCCGAACGTCCTTCCGCCGCCCGTCTGCGTCTTCACGAGCGAAGACGATGTCTTTGACTTTCAGGAGGAAGCGCAATTCACCACGGCGATGGTCGGGGGCGACGAGATAGAGTTGCAGCCCGCCGCGATGAAGGCGCTCCTGGCGGCGCGCGCCGAGGCGCGTACGCTCCGGCTCGACATCACGCCGCGCGGGGGCGCGGAGGCCGCGCGACGCACCTACGAAGACACCCTGCGGCTCTGGAACACGCGCTTCCTCCCGGCGCTCGCTTACTGGAACAAGCGCGGGCGGCTCTCGAAAGAGCAGGTCACGCGCCTCAAACGCCTTCCCTTGCGAGAGCAGGTGCGCGAGGTGCTCGAACTCGAAGAGGACGGCATCTTCTTCAGCAAAGATTTCTCCAAGTCCATCCTCTACTCCATCGCCGCGCCCGGAACCTCGCAGCACCTGGCGATGCTGGCGCTCGACGTGGAGCAGTTCGCGGACGAGCGCGTGCGCCGCATCCTCGCCCGCCACGGCTGGTTCCAGACCGTCAAGAGCGACCTGCCACACTTCACCTACCTGGGCCTGGAAGAGAGGGAACTGCCCGCGCGCGGCCTGCGCTCAGTGGTCTCCGGCAATCAACTGTTCTGGATTCCGAACGTCGGCGAGTGAGTCATTCGAGCGGATGAAACGTTGCCCCACATGCCAGCGCCGGTACGCGGACGAGACGCTCAACTTTTGCCTCGAAGACGGAGCGCCGCTCGTACAGTACAACCCTTCCACGGACGAGACGCTGACGCTCGACGCGGGTGAGCCGCCGCCCACGGAAATCCTTGACCCTGCGCTCGCGCCGACAATCGGGGCTCGGCCCGCGAAGCCGGCCGCCACCGCGCGGCAGGAGGCGCGCGCCACGCGCCGTGAAGAGATCCAAAACTTCGCGCCCGCTCACGTCGCAGCAACGCCGCCCGCGCGCAGCACCACGTCAGTCGTCGCGCTCACCGTCGCCGCGACCATCCTGCTCCTGGCCCTGGGCGGCCTCGGCGCGTGGCTCCTCCTGAGAGACACTGGCGACGGGACAGACATCGCACGCGGCGGCAACACGGACGCGAGGCCGACTCCCACTAACACGCCTGATCTGCGAGACGGTAACGTGACGACGACGCCCACGGCCTCTCCGACTCCGACTTCTGCGACCCCTACGCCGACACCGACACCGACACCGACACCGCGCGACCCTTCGGGCGCTCGCGGGGAAGTCGCGAGCGCCCTCGAAGGCTGGCGGCGGACGATGAGCGTCCCGAGCGTGGACGCGCACATGGTCTACTATGCGGACACGCTGCACACCTACTACAACGCGAAGAACGTCGGAGTCAGTATGGTGCGCAACAACGTGGCGCGCGCCTTCTCGTCTTACGACAGCCGGGACGTGCGAATCAGCAACCTGCAAATAGAGGTTGATTCGTCGGGCGAGCGCGCCGTCGCCACCTTCGACAAGACGTTCGAGTTCAGGAACGACCGGAATACCTACGCGGCTTCCGGTCTGAACCGCTTCTGGTTCGAAAAGATTGGCGGCCGCTGGCTCATCACCGGCGAGAAGGACTTGAAGATTTACTACGTCAACAAGTAAAACAGTAGTCAGTAATCAGTAATCAGTAGTCAGTAGTCAGTGGTTGAAAGTCGGCAGCCTTGAACTTTAGTTTTAAGGTTCAAGGCTGCCGATGCTTTTAACTGACTACTGACTACTGATTACTGAATACTAATTTTCGTTTGCTTGTCCCCGCAAAAGTGCTAGACTACGGACTCGCTTTCGGCTTTGACCTGCCGGGCGGACTCCTCTCCCGTATCGCACGGGCTTTAAGCAACTCAATATTCAGCGCCGCCCGACTCGCGCTTTTCTCCCTTGTGCAAGTGCACGGTCTGGCGACCCTTTACCCCGAAAGAGGGTCTGTATGGATGTCCCCCAAATTATCGCCGGGCGATTCCGCATCGAATGCGAAATCGGCACGGGCGGCATGGGCACTGTCTACCGCGCCACACACCTCGGACTGGAACGCCCCGTCGCCGTCAAGATCATCAAGCCGGAATACGCGTCGGACCCGGACGTAGCTGACCGCTTTATGCGCGAGGCGCGGACGATGGCGAAACTTCGCCACCCGCACGCCGCCATGATCTTCGACGCGGGCAACCTCCCGGACGGCCGCCACTTCATCATCATGGAGTTCGTAGAGGGCCACACGCTCTCGGAAGCACTGGAAACGGAAGGCCGCTTCTCGCCCGAGCGCGCCGTCCGCATCGCCGCCGACATCTGCGACGTGCTCGCGGAGGCGCACAACCTGGGCATCGTCCACCGCGACCTCAAACCCTCTAACATCATGCTCAACGAGCGGGGCGTCTGCGTCCTGGACTTCGGCGTCGCCAAAGTCCTCGCGACCTCGGCCGACGCCACGCACACGCACGCGACGACAGGCTCAGGCGTCATCGTCGGCACGCCGCGCTACATGTCTCCCGAACAGTGCCTGGGCCAGAGAATCGGTGCGCGCAGCGACCTCTACAGCCTCGGCGTGCTGCTTTACGAGATGCTGGCGGGCCGCCCGCCCTTCACGGACCCGTTGGCCTCGGCCGTGCTGGTCAAGCAGGCGACGGCGCACCCGCCGCCCTTGCCGAAACTCCGGCACGACGTGCCGCGCGCACTCTCGCTGGCCGTGCACACACTGCTCGCCAAGCGGCCGGACGACCGGCCCGCGAACGCGCGCGCCGCGCAGAAGATGCTTGAGAAAAGCGTCGCCCGCCCGCCGCGCGAAGTCACGGACACGCAGCCCTTCTCCTCGACCGTGGCCGCGCTCAACACGCGGCCCAGTTCCTTCTTCCGCGTGGTCACACCGCTCGCGATAATCGCTGTGCTGGGCCTGACGCTGCTCGCCTGGGGCCGGGGCGCGCAGACAACAGCGCCGTCCGCGGCCGCAGACGCGCCGAAGTCCGCGTCCCCCATGCTCTCCTCGCTGGACTCTTCTTTGACGGGAGCGCGCGTGCAGCGCGCGGCCACGGCCGGCACACCGCTTTCGCAGGACGCTGCGCGCCAGATAGTCAATTCCGTTTCACACGGGCAGATCGGGGACGTGCACGTCGTCAAGACGGACGCACGGCAGAGCCAGGCGCTGGTCGCCATACACGATGAGCGCAACAAGGGCACGACGCACCTCTTCGTGATGGAGCCGCGCGGCGGGCGCTACCGCGTGATCGCGCGCACGCCGCTCGACGCGCACGGCTTCAAAGGCGCGAGCTGGACGGCGGAGAGCCGCGACATTGACGGCGACGGCCTCGACGAAGTCATCTGCACGGGCACGAACGCCAAGGGACACGCCTCGGACTACCGCCTGGTGCTCTACGTCCCGCGCACGCGCCGCGCCTACTCCATGCGCGTCGAATCAAACGCGGGCCGCAAAGGGCGACCGCGCACCACCTTCTCCTCGAACGTCTGGACGCGCGACGCAGCCCCCTACCGCGCAGCCCTCCACCAGCGCGCCCGCGCGGCAGTCGCCACTTTTTAAGGGATGAGTGATAAGTGATGAGTGATGAAGTAAAAGAAAGAGGTCTTTACTTCATCACTTATCACTCATCACTTATCACTGCTCTTCGAGTCTTGCTTCCATCGTGATCTCCGCGTTGAGGACTTTGGAGACGGGGCAGCCGGCCTTGGCGTTGTTGGCGGCGGTCTCGAACGCCTGCTGATCCGCGCCGGGTATTTTCGCCGTCACGTCCAGGTGGACGGAAGTAATGGCGAAGCCGGCGTCGGTCTTCTCCAGCCTGACGGTGGCGGTCGTGTTGATGCTGTCGGCCGTCAGCCCGGCCTGGGCCAGTTGCCCGGACAGCGCCATCGAGAAGCAGCCCGCGTGCGCGGCGGCGATCAACTCTTCCGGGTTCGTCCCCTTGCCGTCTTCGAAGCGCGTGCTGAAAGAATATTGCGTCTCGGAAAGAACACCGCTCTCGGTCGAAATCGTACCCTTCCCGTCCTTGAGGCCGCCCTGCCAGACGGCCGATGCTTTACGTCTCATCTGCTCTCCTGTGCCAATAAAATTTGCGATCTGTTGGGCAACAATTTACCGCACAAACCGTGTGGACGGCTAACGCGCGAAGCGAAGAAGCGGCAATCATGAAATAACACTGAACGACGCGAAAGAGTCTTACCTCGTTTCGCGTCGTTCAGTGTTATTTCGTGGTTGATTCAGACGGCGGCGGGAAACTGTTAGCAGCCGCCGGGCTCGTTGTCGCAGCGCTTGTTGACGGCCACCGCCACAATCACCACCACGGCCACGGCGATGGCGACGCCGATGGCGATCTTCGTGCCCTTGGAAAGACTGTTGCCTTTTGAAGTTTGAATCTGCGGGCGCGGGAGCACCACAGTTTTGCTCCCCGCCCTGGCCTCCGCGACGAGTTTGGAGATGTCCGCGCGCAACGTCTCCTTCGCCGCTTCGCCTGCTTTAGCCTCCGGCCTGGTCTCGGCCAGCGTGGTCGTCCCGCCGAGCGCGCAGACGAGGGCCGCGACGACGAGGACGGACAAAAGTTTCTTCAACATACTGTCTCCTTACGAATGATTATGACTTACGCCCCGAGGCCGGGCAATCCGCACGCCAGAGGATAATGCGCTCGAATCGCGCGGGCAAGATTTTCTGGCCCAACCGAATCGCGACACTTGAAAGATAAATACTGCGCCGCTCGGCTTTGCCCGACAATCCGCCGGCCCTGTCGAATTATCGGGCAGACTTCGGAATTGTCGGGCAGAATCTCCAACAGACGAAGATACAACCACGCCTGAACCAATCGTAATTGAGCCATCGCCAGATGGTGAGGATATGACGGACGCCTTGCAAGGTGCGTTCAATCGGACTTATCGAACGCATCAGGAGAACCCGACATCCTTATCCCAGGAGCGTCTACGTTAGGTAAATACACCACCAAGTCGCTTTTATTGTGAAGGTGGCGTATCAGAGGTTTGCTCATGGAAGTACAAACGAATGGAAATAATTTGCTTGGCGTAAGGAGATTAAAGCAATACTCTTGCGCTCATGTGGAAAGCTGCCCTTCGTCGCTTCTTAAAATGGTGCGCTGTGCTGTCGGTCGCGCTCCCTACTCTGAATGCAGTTTTGAAAGTTATCGGTCAAATTTCTAATATTGATTTTGTAATCACGGCAAGAGGGAATAGTAGATTAGTAACTGCTTGGAACTATTTAATGACGCCCGTGGGCAATGTTTTCTTATTCGCCTGTGGGCTGCTCTATCTCTTTTATCTGTCGAAGTACGTACCGAAAACCACTGCCGCGAGTCAAGAGGCTGAAACCCCAAGTGTTAAATCTACTCCGAACGGGCAGACCGTTGTGACCACGGATGAGAGAGCGATTCAGACAGAAGAATTAAATGAGAGCATAGAGAAGCTAGAAGAGCAGAAGAGAAATTTGGAGCAGCGTTGGAATGAACATGTGTTTCAAAACAGATGGCTATTCGCATTGGCTGAGACTCAGGCGAAAAGTGTAAACAGTTACGTTTCATTCGATCAATGTATTGTGAGGGACATGAAACTTGACGACCCTATACCAAGCCTCATCTTCGGATTGCATTTCACTAATCACTCTATCTACAGCATCACTATTGAACTTGAGCAAGGAGAAGGCGTCTTATTCATGGAGCGCCGTCTTAATACCTATCCGATAGTGGTACATGAAAACAAACTGATAGACGTTCCGTGCGGGCAGCAAGGGTATATTTATCTTGAGCAACCTCTCCGCAGAGAAGAGGCTGAATACATTACTCAGTCTCTAATCAAGCCGGATGCTCAGTTCTACTTTGGCGGGTTGATTGCCACCGTTAAGGGCGGTACAAGTGCTCATCAAGTCCTACCCCAGCGGTTACAAGTTCCCCACCGCGTGCGAATCCAAGAACCTTCGCCCGCAGAACTTAAAGAACAAATAGCAGCACTCAAATCTCAGTTAGAAGAAGAAAGGGCTAGAAATGCGAAGCCTGACACTATCAATCGCGCTCGCGCCTACGAACAATTGCAGCCACTTTTAGAAGAGGGCCGAAAACTTGAGAGAGATATATTCGACGTGCAGGGCGGTTTTACAGAGCCACATGGTAGTCTACGCAGCCTTTCTTTCAAGTGCTCAACTTGGGGCGAGCAAGTGGAGCGCTCTTTAGCGTTATATCTTGATGGATCATTCATTGCCCGCTTTCACTCACAAGACGAGAAGGCGGGCACATCATGGCCGGAGCAACTACACGGCAGGGTTATTGAACTTGAGAAGATAGTGAGTGAACTTTAAGAATAAAAAGCAAGGTCGCCGCGCATCTGGACTAGCGGCCTACAGCGTGGCGACCCCTCCGCACCGTCCACTGCCCTCTTAATGGACGTGCGAGATTATGAGCGTTTCTTGTTTGTCTTCTTCTTTGTCCGTGAAAGGCTCATGGTCACGCTCTGTGAATCAACGCGCCGAAAGATTAGACGGTCGCCGGGTCTGGCTCTCATCCCCTGGAGAAGTGGGGAAGGAACGCGGCCACGAACAAGGTTAGAGTCGAGAGTGATTTTGGATTGATATTCGTCTTTGTCTTTTCGCATAAAGTGTAAGGAAAGGCGTGCTATATTGCACGCGGTCTGTTTGAAAATTCAGCGACGGCTACATGCGACGCCTCAGAGCCTCAGAGTGAGTTATGAGCATCGCCGTGCGAGAAAGGCTACTTCTCACGGCGACCCTGTTGAGCGAGCGCATATTATATGTAGTTACGCATAAAAGCAAGTTGCGCCCGGCCGCTTTCCTACCAGGAGGGCAATCCTGATGGGACACGCGCGCCCTCGTTTGGAGCGGCTTGCTGAGAAGTTATTGCAGATTCGGCTGGCTCTCGGCCTGTCTCAGACGGAAATGCTTTACCGTCTCGGAGCGGAAGAGGATATGACTTACCATCGAATCTCGGAATATGAGCGAGGGAAGAATGAGCCGCCGTTGAAGATTCTGCTGCTATACGCGCGAGTGGCTAACGTGTGGGCAGACGTGCTGATTGATGATGAGCTAGACTTGCCCGACCACCTGCCGAGTCGGGCGAAGAGTGGAGGCATGAAGCGTCGTTAATTGTCGGGCAGGGTTCTTAATTATCGGGCAACGGGGGATTGTCGGGCAAAGACCGGCCGCTCGGCACTGTCTGCCTTCAGAGATTGTTCTGCCGCGCGAGCGCCGCGCGCCGCCGCGCGATCAGCATCGCTCCCACGACGCCGACGGCCGCCCCGACACCGCCGCCCATCATGCGCGGCGAAAGGCCGAACAGCCAGCTCATCAGGCCGAGCAACAGTCCCGTCACGACTCCGACCACGACCAACGTCAGGATAATCGTTCCCCACCCGAGAACTTTCGCATCGTCAGTTTCCATCAGCACTGACCTTTCTAATAATCGCGCGTCACGAACAGCCTTGGCGACACTCTGGCTGTGCGACGGGCGCGGTATCAACAACTTTGTCGCAATAAATCGCAAGGGCGATTCCGGCTAACATGATGACCAGAGGCAAAATTATCCAAAATAGATGACCGCTACTCACTTTACCTATTTTACCTACGTAGCTTCCTTTATGCCCCTCGTCTGCGTCCCCCATGACTTTTTCAAGAGTCCTTCCAACCGGCTCTGTGAAGACTATCCTGTTCAGTTCCTTCTGGCATTCTTGAGCCCTCTTCTTATGCTTCAAAGCTCTTTCCGTATATGAAGCGCTGAAAAAGAACCCTAAAAAACCGATCCCTATGAGTAGCCATGCGGCGGGTAGATCGGTTTGATTTACATGCTTGTCATAGGTAGCAAAGCCGATGACAGCAACAGAAGCTACGACGAGCATGTTATTGACTGTTGACCTCAGCGTCTCGTTGTGACGAGCGTGCGCGCGGTGCTCCTGATAAAATCCCCATAGAACATCTTTTTGTATCTTTAATCTATCAGTTTGATTCCCCTGTTCAGTCATATCTATTGTGCTCCACGTTTCTACGAGTGTGATTTGGATAAGGCTTTACATAGCGCGCGAAGGCAACGCTCCTACGCGGAGGGCTGTATGGCGCTGTCAGGACGCGTTCTCGCCGAGCCGCTTCTCCATGCAGATGCTCAGCGGGTCGTCGGCGTGTATCCCGAAACACTCTATGCGTTGATACCCAGCCCTCTCGTAGAGCGAGACGGCCGCGGGCTGTTTCATCCCGGTTTCAAGCCGAATGGCGACGTAACCTAATGCGCCGGCCACGCTCTCCAACTCCTGCAAAATCCGCCGCCCGACTCCCAGGCCCCGCGCCGCAGGCTCGACGTACATGCGCTTCACTTCGGCCACCCCAGGCTCGTGTGGCCGTATGGCCCCGCACCCGACCGGCCGCCCGTCGAGGCGTGCGACGACGAAAGCGGCGCCCTCGCCTTCCACGTCCGCAGGCACAAATTGGCACGGGCCTGTGTTGCCGTACAACTGGCCCAACGCTTTCCACAGATGCTCGACGAGCAGAAGGCTCTCGGGCGCGGAAGGGTCGGAGAGCCCTACAGTAACACGGCGGCCCTCATGCGCGTGAGCATTCGCTGTCGCTTCGTCATCTCTTCCCATGAGCAGAAAGTCATCTTTGCGGCTGCGAGTCCAGCAGGTTCCAGAAGTAGGGCAGAAGCTCTGTGGCGAGCCTGCCCGTGCGCCCCCAGAGTCGGTTGCGGTGGTCGCCGTTGTATTCCTCGAAGACGTGCTCTATGCCGCGCGCGGTCAGCGCGGAAGAGAAGGCGCGCGCCGACGGCGGGATGTGCGTGAACTCGTCCTCGTAGCCCGAATCGAAGCGCAGGCCGCGGAGCCTGGACAAGTTCGCCTCGTACTTCTCGATCATGTTCGTAGGGAAATTCTCCTGCCACTTACTGAACGCGGGCTCGGAGGGGCGCAGTTTCCCGTCAACGAGCGCGAAAGGGTAGTCAACGTAGAGCGGCGGGCGCGCGGGGTTGGGGGAGAACGCCTGCGCGAGGACGATGACGGCCAGCGGGTAGAGGCCGCCCTTCAGCGCGTCTTCCTGCGTCTTGATGTTTTCTTTGAGCACGTAGGCGCGTGCCAGCGGAAGAGTTAAACGCCGTTCCAGGGGGACGCGATTGTTCATTCTATTTCTCTCCATTAACGAAAGAGGTCGGGGCAAAACTTAAGGATTGATTCAACCCTTTGCGCCTTAAGTTTTAACTTTGCGCCTTTGCGAGAAACAGCCGTTCACGCTGGAGGCGCAAAGTTAAGACGTAAGACGCAAAGGGTTGAGTTTAGGTTTTGAAACGCGCTCTTGAAACAGTTGTTCGTATCTCGCTTGACGACTGCGGCGGTAGTATCATGGGAGCAGTTCCAAATACTATTTAAGGAGTCAGGCCATGCAAAAAATTACGCCGTTCTTATGGTTCGATGACAAGGCCGAAGAGGCCGCGAATTTTTACGTCTCGGTCTTCAATAATTCCAGGATAGGGAACATCACGCGCTATGACGAGGAGACGGCCAAGGCTTCCGGGAAACCGGAAGGCAGCGTGATGACCGTTGAGTTCCAGCTTGAGGGGCAGGATTTTATTGCATTAAACGGCGGCCCGCAATTCAAATTCACGGAGGCCATATCGTTCTCCGTGGACTGCAAAACTCAGCAGGAAGTTGACGAGTTGTGGGGGAAACTGACGGAGGGCGGGGAAGAGGGACCCTGCGGCTGGCTCAAAGATAAGTACGGCCTGTCGTGGCAAATCGTCCCCACCGTCTTAACAGAGATGCTGAGCGCCGGGGACGCGGAGAAAGGGAGAAGGGTCACA
Organism: uncultured Acidobacteriota bacterium; assembly: GCA_963711585.1. Taxonomy (GTDB): domain Bacteria; phylum Acidobacteriota; class Blastocatellia; order Pyrinomonadales; family Pyrinomonadaceae; genus QHXM01. The sequence continues at coordinate 222,973 of CAVQEU010000012.1, forward strand.
CATGCGATGCTTCAAATGAAAAAGCTCGACATCGAAACTTTGAAGCGCGCGTACGAGGAAGGGTAAGGCAGTCAAGCTCTCTGATTCGCTTGAGCCGAACGCCGCGCCAGCAGCGCCACCGGCAGCCCGACCAGGAAGGCGTGTGCGATGAACGCGGGCAGGAAGGTGCGCCAGGAGAATCGGCCGGAACCGGCGGCCGAGAGCGGGATGACGACGTAATTCATCACCACGTAAGCAAGCAAGCCGTAAATCAAGCCGCTGACGACGGCGTGCCGAATCAAGATCGGCAACATCAGGGTCGCCGCGTAATAGACCGCGGCGATGCAGGTCGCCACCACGAAGTGAAGCAGGATGCCGAGGAGAAAAGTCTGGACCCCACCGTCAAACGACGCCCTGCCGAGCAGCCCCGAGGCGACGGACTGGAAAATCCGCAACGGGTTGACGCCCAGTATCAGGCCGTAAAAGACCAGCGCGAACAGCCCGTCCAATATCCCTATGACCAACCCGCCATAAAGAATCGTGTCGAGGGCGCGCGGGCGTCCGGGGCCGGATGCGTCGTCAACGGGATGTGTGAAAGCGTTATCGCGCATGATCTGCTATCGGGCGGTCGAGCTGGATGAGTTGTTGAGCTGCGTCGGATTATTTAACTTCTTTGAGGAAATCTTCCATCGCAATATCCGCGTCACGGAGTGCACCTTTTAATGTGTAGCGATCAACTTCATCGTGGAATGGAAAAACAATCACTCTTCCATCTTCATGCTTCAACTTAACGTGGCTTCCTTTTCGATGAACCTCAATAAAACCCAGGCGCGTCAATGCCGACAAGATTTGTCGCCCTGAAAGCAAAGGCAATTTCATACCGTTAGCTCAACCATTTCCTGGTCCTCTGCTAACTCTGTAGATTCCGGCTCTAAATACAAGTCTATCGCTTCACGGATATTTTCGAGAGCTTCTTCTCTGGTTTTGCCTTGCGACCAGCAACTTTTGAGCGACGGGACATGAGCTACAAAATAACCATCTTCGCCAGGCTCAACTATGACTTTGATGTTCATCAGCACCCCACGCAAACTTGAACTTGATTCCAGCCGCAGATTATTTGTTTTTATTGAAAAGTTCAACCAGCACCCCAACGCTCGAATTTGTATAACTCGCGCCGAGCGAGCATCACACAACCTGCAATCTAACACACTAAGAATACCATCAAGGCGTCGTGTCGAGTGCGTTGTTAGCTGGCGCTTTCAAAAATGATGCTTGAGCAGGTTAGCCCGGCCTCTGCTTTGCGCAGTTCGGAGATGTCTATCAGCTCGACTCTCCCCGCAACGCGTGCTATCAACTCCGCCGCCCTCGGAAATCCTGCCTGGACACAGATCGTATTGCCGACACGCAATGTGTTTGCGGACCAGGGCTCCTCCGCCGGGGTGTGTGCCAGATTGAAGCCACTGAACGCGTCAAGCTCAACCCAATCCGGATTCACGAACAACGTCTCTTCGTCTATCGCCGTGCAGGCAGACTTAAGATGCAGGCTTCCATTCGTCCGTACCTCTGCGACGCTGTAGCCGCGTGGCTCTAATATCCTCGCGAGTTGTTCGACGCCTTCCAGATTGGTGCGGCTCGACTGGCCCACGAATATCTTCTTCCCGATTCGCAGCACGTCCCCGCCTTCGATTGTGGCGGGCAGAGAGATACGAGCTATCTCTCTATACTTAGACAACTCGCGCTCGATCAGCCTCGTCTCCCCCCGACGAGAGGCGACTCCCATGCTGCAAATTATCGCAAGCTCGTCAACGACAATCGCCGTGTCTTCCACGAAGCATGAATCCGGGTACGACTCGTTTTCGGAGAGTCTTTCGACAACAACCCCCAGCCCTTCGAGCGCCGCGCAATAATCGTCGTGCTGGCGCATCGCCAGGGGGAGATTTATCGGCACCCTGTCAACGAACGTTACCTCGCACTCGGTAATCCTCGGCGACACTTCGTGTGTGAGCGCTCTCAGCATAGCTCAGATATTACACCTCTTGTTGTGTTGCGGCTGACGCGTCATTGAGCCGCGTTGATGAGAAAGCCTTGCTTGACCCGCAGGCGAATGTCCCTGACGTGCTCGAAGTTTTCAAGTGGATTGCCACGCAAGACAATAAAACTGGCTTCGTAGCCTTCACGCAAACGTCCGATTCTACGGCGCGGGAAAATGGTTTGCGCCGCCGTTACATTCCACATCCCGAGCAGTTCGGCGTTATCAAAGACGCCGAGCGACTTCAAATACATCGCCTCTTCAACCGAAGTGCTTGAATAGATATCACTGCCGACGGCCAATCGAACGCCGCTCTGTTTTAATAATCGCAGATTTTTTCGCTGCGTGGCCTGCACAGTTTCGAGTGCCTTATCTTTGGCATAGTACGTTGCCACGATAGCGGTCGTCACAACGACTATACCTTGTTTGGCGGCGCGTTTTGCGTCCTCCGGCGTGATTAAATAATCAGCTTCACTTGTGCCGGTCTGGAAGTGGAGACCGGGTAGGTGATTGATTTCATCCACACCCGCCCGCACGGCGGTGGCGAAATCAGCAGCAGAATTGACGTGAGTCGAGACGCGCAGACCGGCGGCGTGTGCCTGTTTTACGATACGCGGCAAGAGTTGCGGGTTAAGCCCGTTGTAACCGAAGAGAGCCGGAGTCTCGCGCCTGCGCGCGAAGTTCTCGCTGTGAACGAGAATTGTCTTGATGAAGTCTGGTTTGCCCGCCATTATTCGCTGCCATTTGGCGAGTAAATCCGCTTCACTTTCGATTATGAAGACAGCTTTATCTTCCAGTTCCTCAATTTTGGGAACAGCCACGCCTGCTTGTTTAAATGAATCCAGCGCCATGCCTATCGGGTGTCCGTCACGGCTGGTTAAAACGCCGTTCGCGTATGCGACATCAACTGAATCAAGGCGATTGACAAAGTCGCGGCGGAGAATCGTCGCATTGTCTATGGGATTACCCGGAATCTTGACATAGAAGACTCCGGCGGCGAGATAACGCTGAATCATTTGTTGGGTAAATTCACGATTCAAATAAATAGCGCTACCCAAATTGTGATTATGCGCTTCGGCGAAGGGCGGTATGACGAAGCCGTCTGCGAGGTCAATCGTCTCATCAATCCTGGACGGCTTTTTCTTTGTCAACACGCCGTCAATCGCGTAAAAAGTTTGACGCTGAAAGTTCTTGCCATCGAACCATTGCCCGTTGATGAACTTGTAAATTTTACGGCTTGAATTGTTCGATTGAGTTTGAGAGAAGGGATAAATTGACTGAAAGGACAAAATCAACCACAAGACCGTCAAGAAAGCCTTTAGCTTAGATGCGTTCTTCATAACTCTGCTCTACCCTGCTATGAGTTTCTGCTGGCCCAGACATATTTCTGCCTGCCGGTATCATAGAGCCACACCTTGTACCATGCTCGCCCTCGACTGTACCCGCCAAGCACTTTGATGTCGGCATAGCCGTCGGAATTTATATCCGCGATTCGGAATCGCCCGGATTTACCTTCAAGGCTCACGCCGTTCCTGATCTCTTCACTCTGAAAGATGACCCTTCCGCTCTCGTCGTAGACCTCTATCCGGTAATGATAATTGCTCAGCGATTCGACCGAGTAGAGCTTGAAGACATGAGTAGGCCCTTCCGGCACGATCTTCTTCCTGACAGTTGAGACAAGCTTAGGTTGACCCCAGTCCTGTGCGGGAATACGTGCCGCAGGCCAGATGAATGCCGCCGTGATAATAATTGCTAAACTTCGAGTGAAACTATATCTCATCTACTCAACTCCTACTTCACACATTTGCGAGCAGCATAACGCCTGCATTAACCGGGCGGGAAGAATCATAGAGTAGCATTCAAGATGAGATGTGGGTGGTGAAAATTGATTGATGGAGGGTGAAAATTCGTCGGTGGCGTGCGCGAGAAGGCTCGTGGAGTGTGAAAATTGATTCGTGACGTGTCAAAGAAGGCTCGTGGCGTGCGAAAGCACCCTGTCGAGGGTGAAAATTCATTCGTGGCGAGTCAAAATTGGTTCGTCGGGTGCGAAAGAAGGCTCATCGGATGTGAAAATTGGCTCGTGGCGTGGTGAAAAAGGGGTGTCGGGTGTGAAAGTGTAGTGATTCCGTGCGAAAGATGGCAGCGGGCCGGCTGAAAACTCAAGTCAGCGTTGACTCAACACCTTTGCGCCTTTGGTTTTTCTTTTATTGCGCCTCCAGCGTGAGCGGCTGTTTCACGCAAAGGCGCAAAGTTAAGACGTAAAGCGCAAAGGGTTGAGTGTGGGGTTTCAAACAGGCTCTTACTGAAAGTCTCGTATGTCTTTGAAGGGCGTCTCGCTGTCGGTGAAGTCGGGGCGGTAGTAGTGGGAGGCGCCGTCGTACTCCTGCATCCAGCCTTCTTCCATGCCGAGTTCGTCGAGGGCGGAGAGGGCGCGGAGCCATTCGGTTTCGGTGATGCGGCGCGAGAGCAGTGTGTAGCGCGCGTCCGAAGCGGCGCGGTTGGTCGCGTAGTATTGGGCCATCATGGAGACGGCGACGCGCGGGCTCAGCGTGTCCCTGATCCATTCTAAGGATTCGCGCACGCCCGCCAGATCGTTCGGGAGTACGAGCAGGCGAATCACGAGCCCGCGCTTGAGTAAACCGTCCGCGCCGAAGACGAGGTCCGCGCCCGTCTGACGGTACATCTCTGCGAGCGCGCGGCGCGCGTGCTCCGTGTAGTCTTTGACCTTCGAGTATTCGTAACCCTCAGCGGAGTCCGCGTACTTCAAGTCGGGAAGGTAAACGTCAACCACGTCTTCAAGCAGGCGCAGGACTTCGACCGCGTCATAGGCGTTGGTGTTGTAGACGATTGGGAGCTTCAGACCCTGCCGTGCGGCGATGAGAATCGAGCGCGCCATCTGCGGGGCGAAGTGCGTGGGCGAGACGAAGTTGATGTTGTGGCAGCCGCGACCTTGAAGCTCCAACATCATCTCGGCCAGGCGCTCGTGCGTCACCTGGTTCTTGAGCTGCTCCTTGTGCGCTTGCGAGATTTGAAAGTTCTGGCAGTAGACGCAGCGCAGGTTGCAGTTGCCGAAGAAGATGTTGCCCGCGCCATTTCGCCCGACGAGCGCGGGCTCTTCGCCGAAGTGCGAGGTGTAGGAAGAGACGATTGGCAACCGGCCCGAGTAGCAGCGGGCAAGCTCATCCTTCATCCTGTTGTTGCCGCAATCGAGCGGGCAGACGCGGCAGCTTTCGAGCATGGCTTCCAGCGCCGCGACGCGCCGCTCAAGCTCGCCCGTCTGAAAAAGACGCAGGTACGAGGGCAACGCCTGCTGATTACTGACTACTGACTGCTGATTACTACTCATGTTTTCTGAAGTGCACGAAGTGCGGTTTGTGTTGCTCGACCAATTCGCGCGGGGCGAAGTGCTTCGTGAAGCGCCAGATGAAATCCATCTCGCTGTGAATCGTGCTCAGGGCCAGCCGCGCCTCGAAGATGAGGAGCACGCTGCCGTAAAAAAGGAAGCCCGCGCCGATGAGCGCGACGACGACCGGAATCCAACTGTAGCGCACGCCCGTAACGGCGACAACCCCTATGGCGACGCTCGTCGAGACGAAGATGCCGAGCGCCGTGTAGAAGACGGTCATGGAGCGTTGCAGGATGCGCGCGCGGCTCGTCAGCTTGTCCAACTGGTTGAAGATGACCGCGCGCCTGTCGTCCAGCAACTCCACGTCGCCCTCTTTGTGTGCCAGTTCTTCCACCTTATCCGAGAGCGCGCGCACGCGGTCAACGACGCGCCCGAGCCGCGCGGAGGTGGACAGAATCATAGTCCCGCAGGCAGAGATCAACACGGCGGGCGTAATCATGGCCGTCAGGACGGCGAGCGCTGATGAGAGTCCTTCCATTTTATAAGGCAGAATCCAGAATTCAGAATCCAGGAGCCAGAAGGAAAGGCACGAACTGTTTTTCTTCTGCTTTCTTTTCATTCTGGATTCTGACTCCTGGATTCTGGATTCTGGATTCTGCCTTTCATTTATACCGGGTGAAGATGTGAGAGAGCAACCGCGAGCGGCGTGGGCAAAATTTTTGCAGTGGTTTGTAGAAAGTGCGGAACAGTTACGCGTGAGTTGTGATATTCTCCGCCGCAAAAGTAAGAACAGCAACAGAGGTCTGTGTAAGTTCTAAATGAACCTCTGTCAATCAGGGTGATAACTTAGAAAAGGAGCAGACGATCATGGCTGTACGGGGAAAAGGTAAAAAGAAAGACCAGGGAGTCAGCACAGTAGCAGCGGCGCGGTGAGCGATATGGGCGGCCTGTCCAAAGACGAATCGGAGAGCGCTCCGGGCGAAGGCGAAGTCGGCGGAGAAGGCGGCGGTGAGGGCCACGGCGGCACGGCCATAGGCCGCGCGACGGGCGTCACCAGTGGAGGCATTTCAGGCGGCGGGCGCGCGAAACCGGAAGGGGGCGGAAGTCCGAAGCCCCTCGCCGGTGGGAGTGCAAAGCCACTCGGCGGTGGGCTTGCCAAACCGCTTGGCGGCGGCCGCGCCAAAGCAGCCGGGGGTGGCCGGGCTAAGTCAGTCGGCGGCGGCAGACCCAAGCCGAGCGGCGGCGGCCAGCGCGTCGGCGGCAGCAAAGGTGCAGCCGTAGGCGGCAGCAAGTCCGGCGGAGGAGCGGCCAAGGGCAGCGCTGGTAAAGGCGGCAGCAAAGGAGCAGCAGGCGGCGGCTCTAAGGGCGGCGCGAAAGGCGGCGGGTCGAAGGGCGCATCCAAGACGGGCGGCAATGCCGGCGGCGGACGCGGCGGCGTCAGCAGCGGGAAGGGCGCCGCGAAGAAAGGCGGCGCGTCGAAAGCCGGAACCAAGGGCAGCACCAAAGGCGGGGCCGGCAAAGGTGGAGCCGGTAAAGGCGGCAGCACGGGCGGAAGCAAAGGTGGCTCTAAAGGCGGCTCCAAAGGCGGCTCGAAGGGCAGCAAAGGCGCGGGAGGCTCTAAAGGCGGAAGCAAGGCCGGCTCGAAGGGCGGAGGTTCCAAGGGCGGCGGCGGTAAAGGTGGAAGCAAAGGAGCAAGCGGCGGCTCGAAGGGTGGCTCGAAGGGCGGTGGGTCCAAAGGCGGCCGCGCCTCTTCCGGCGGCTCTAAAGGAGGAGGCGGTAAACGCGCAGGCGGCAAGGGGCGTTCGGGCCGCGGAGGAGGAATCCTTGCGACCGCGACCAACGTCGTCGGCACTGCTGCGACGGCCGTCACGGATTTCATAGGCGGCCTGGCCGGAGGCGGCTCGAAGCGCCGCAAACGATAACCACGGCGGAAGAAGTAAGAAAGCGAGTGGCCGCTTTAGCCCCGAGAGCTAAAGCGGCCACTCGCTTTCTTACTTCAGAAAGCCAAGCCTGCGCACCTCGAAGCCGCCGCCGCGCCGACGGCCGCGCACTATTTATGGACCGAAGTGACGCCATCTCTTCAGGCCAAATAGGTCCAATTTCGGGCATGTTTTTAGTTGACTTTTGTCCAGTTGTAATGTATCTTACAACTTCATTTGGGACCTCAGTTCCAGGCGAAAATTAACCCCCTCGGAATAAACAATCACGACAGCTCTAAAAATTCACCTCGCGCGGCCTCCGTCTGTCTGTTGAAAGGCTAAGGGCTAGCCCGCGGTGCGTAAAGAGCGGCTGGTTCCCCCTTAGAAGTTGACCCTTTCGATCAAATGGAGGTTACCCTTAGTGCGTTTTCAAGCGACCCGTTTTACCCCTGTTAGATTCCTTTCCTGGTTAATCGCTATCGCCCTTATCACCGGCTCCATCGCTATCCCCGCCGGCGCGCAGAATTCAGACGAAGGCACGACGCTCGAAGCCTTGAACGCCCAGGACATCGAAGAGGCGCAGGACGCTTCGGCGGATTCCAACGAAGAACGTTTTCACAGGCGCGGCGGTGACAACTTCAAGTCGCCGCGCGCAGCCGAACAGTTTAAGCGCCGCCAGGAGGCGCTGAAGCAGAGGATCGCCGGCAAGCAGAGCGGCAGAGTCCACGAAGTCGCCAAGGGCCAGTACGTAGAGCTTGGCCTTGAGAAGACCGACAAAATCTTCGTCATCCTCGTCGAGTACGGCAACGGCGCGGGCGCGAGCCTGCCCGCCACGGCCGGCCCGCTCCACAACCAAATCCCCGAGCCCAACCGCTCGACCGACAACAACACCATCTGGCAGGCGAACTACGACCGCGCCCACTTCGAGGACATGTACTTCAACCGCATGGCGCAGTACTACCAGACGCAGTCCTCCGGCCGCTACACCGTCAACGGCCAGGTGACCGAGTGGGTCAAGGTGCCCTTCAACGGCTACCGCTACGGCACGAACACAATGGGCGACGCAGGCGCGTGGACGCTCATCGCCGACGCGATCAACATCTGGACGAAGGAGCAGCTCGCCTCCGGCAAGACGCTCGACGAGGTCAAAGCCTACCTACAGAGCTTCGACCAGTGGGACCGCTACGACTACAACGCGAACGGCAACTTCGACGAGCCCGACGGCTACATTGACCACTTCCAGATCGTACACTCCGGCGCGGGCGAAGAGACGGGCGGCGGCACGCTCGGCGCAGCGGCCATCTGGTCGCACCGCTGGCAGGCTTGGTACAACTTCGCTGGCGTGACCGGCCCCTCCTTCAACAAGGACGGCGGCGTCGAGTTCGGCGGCGGCTGGGGCGCTAACCCGAACGGCGGCACGTTCGGCTCCTCGGGCGCAGCGGTTCAGGGCATCAACACGGCCAGCGCCACCTCGGCCACCGTCCAGAACGCGCACCCCGTCACCAAGACAGGCATCTTCGTCGGCGATTACACCATCCAGCCCGAGAATGGTGGCCTCGGCGTCTTCGCGCACGAGTACGGCCACGACCTGGGCCTCCCAGACCACTACGACCGCAACGGCGGCAGCAACGCGACCGGCTTCTGGACGCTCATGTCTAGCGGCTCCTACCTCGGCGAAGGCACGACCGACATCGGCGCGCGCCCCGGCGACTTCGGCGCGTGGGACAAGCTTCAGCTCGGCTGGCTCAACTACGAGACCGCCAACCCGACGCAGTTCAAGAGCGTCAAGCTCGGCCCCGCCGAGACGAACACGAAGCAGGCGCAGGCCGTCGTCGTCCCGCTGCCCGCCGAGAAGAACGTCTTCTACCTCTACGACCCGGCCGTCGGCTCGCTTGCTTACGGCACGAAAGCCTGGTGGGGCGGCAAGGGCGACTTGCAGGACAACTCTATGACCCGCACCGTCACGGTGCCTGCGGCCCCTGCGACGTTGCAGATGCGCCTCAACTACCAGATTGAGAATAACTGGGACTACGCCTACGTCGCGGTCTCGACCGATGGCGGCACGACCTGGACGAACCTCGCGGGCACCTATCTCAACGGCAACGTGCAGTCCGCGCTCACGACGAACACGAACCCGAACGGCTCGAACCTCGGCAACGGCATCACCGGCACGACGAACGGCGCGTGGAGGCTCGCCTCCTTCAACATGAACGCCTATGCCGGTCAGACCGTGCTGCTGCGCCTGCGTTACAAGACCGACCCGTTCACCAACCTGAAGGGCATCATGGCCGACGAGATCACGCTCGGCACCTTCACGGACGGAGCCGAGATGGGCAACAACGGCTGGACGCTGAACGGCTTCAAGAACACGACGGGCGTCGAGAACTCGAACGCGGCGCACTACTACATCGCCGAGTTCCGCCAGTACCGCACCTACGACACCGGCCTACAGACCGGGCCGTACACCTTCGGCACGGCCGCCACACCCAACTGGGTGGCGCACTACCCGTATCAGGACGGACTGCTCGTCTGGTACTGGGACGCTGGCGAGGCCAACAACGACACCAGCCTCCATCGCGGCGAGGGCCTGGTGCTCCCCGTGGACTCGCACCCTGAGCCGCTGCTGCGCGACGTGCAGTATCCGGGCCAGGCGGCTTTCACCTCGCCTTGGTCCAGCACCGTGCAGACCTACGACTCGCCGTTCGGGCTTGAGCCAACCGACGCGTTGACGCTGCCGTTCGCGGGCACGTTCCAGAACGTGACCTACCAGTTCTCCCAGAGCCACCCGTCGCTGCCGGGCGTGCCTACGTTCAACGACCTGAACACCTACTGGTATGCCACGAAGCCCGACGCGGGCGTCATCGTCCCCAAAACGGGCACGACCATCCGCGTCGTCTCGACGAGCGCCCAGGGGAGCTTCATGCAGGTGCACGTCGGCCCGGCCTCCAAGTAACGGGACGCACACTTTACCTCTCGCCCGAAAAGGCGACTTTCCAGGTGGCGGAGTCAACCAAGACTCCGCCACTTTTTTTATTCTGTCTTAAGCGTGCGCTCGCGGAAGAAAAGGAAGAGCGGCAGGGCCAGCGAGACGCCGACGGCCAGGTTGCAGACGACGTAGAGCCACAGGTTTTTCATGCGCCGCCTGCGCCCTTCCGTGAAGACGAAGAGCCAGAGCGCCACGGACGACACGATCACGTCCAGCCCGAAGAAGGCCGCCGCGTTGGTCTCGAAAAGCTGCCTGAAGAGCAGCGGCACATCGAGGCCATGCGCTGCCACGAACGGCACGAGCTGCGACAGCGGGAGCGCCGCGCCTAATATCGCCACGACCAGGTAAAGCCATTGCATCAGCATTCCTCCGCAACCAGGAAGGATAACAAAGCATCGCCGGTTCGTCTCTTTGAGATTTGAGGCTTGGCTAGGCAAGCTGCTGGAAGAAATAAGAGCCAGTTCGAGCTACCTTGATCGCTTGTTGATTAAAGAAAGGGGCGAGCGCGCTTTCTTTCTCAAGACGGATAAACTTGATTGGATAGAGGCCGACGGGAAAGAGGTGAAGCTTCACGTCGGGCCTCAAACACACCGGCTGCGAGAATTAATCGGTGATCTCGAAGCGCAGCTTGATCCGAAAAAATTTCCGCGTATTAATCGCTCAGCCATTGTGAATATAGAGCGCATCCGTGAACTGCAACCCTGGTTTCATCATGAGTATCGAATTGTCCTGCACGACGGCACGGAATTGATGTTGACCCGAGAGTTCCGCAAAAAAGTCGCTGACCTTTTGGGGCTCCCTCTGTGAGAGAGCACCCCAGCCTGCCAGCTCATTCCCCACCGCGGCCGGTTCGTGCCAAAACAATTTTTGCGCTTCGGGAAGCTGGTTATAGTTGCCGCACTTCAAGGCATAAAAGCCAATTTGGGAGGTGCGGACAATGGCAAAACAGATTTTCGCAAGGAAGCCGCTGGCACTCCTTTTGGAAGAGGCGGCGGGCGAGCACGGGCTGCGGCGCGTCTTGGGGCCGGTTCAACTGACGAGCCTCGGCGTCGGCGCCATCATCGGCACGGGAATCTTCGTCTTGACCGGCGAGGTCGCGCACGACCGCTCCGGCCCGGCGATGATTCTCTCCTTCGTCGTCGCAGGCTTCGCGTGCGCGCTCGCCGCGCTCTGCTACGCCGAATTCGCCTCGATGGTGCCGGTCGCGGGGTCGGCCTACACGTACGCATTTGCGACCCTCGGCGAGCTGTTCGCCTGGGTGATAGGTTGGGATTTGGTGATCGAGTATTCGGTCGCCGCCTCGGCCGTCGTGCACGGCGCGTCGCACTACTTCCAGGACTTGATAGGCGTCTTCAACCTAGGTCTCCCGGAAGTCTTGACCGACGCCCCGTTCGACTACAGGCCCGCGCTCGGAGGCCCGCCGGCCGCAACGCGACGTACCGATCGGCATCATCGCTTCACTCGTGATCTGCACGCTGCTTTACATGGCCGTCGGAGCGGTGCTGACGGGGATGGTGCCCTCCCATCAAATAGACCGCGACGCGCCGATCTCAGTCGCGCTGGGTCAGGTCGGACTGACTTGGGCGCGGACGCTGGTTTCACTCGGCGCGCTGATAGGGATCACGTCCGTCGCTCTGGTGATGATGCTCAGCCAGGCGCGCATCCTGCTGGCGATGGCGCGCGACGGCCTCCTGCCACGGAAATTTTTCGGCGACGTGCACGAGCGGTTCGGCACGCCCTGGAAGTCAACGATTCTGACGGGCGTCTTCGTCGGATTGCTCTCGTCGCTGCTGCCGCTTAAAGTCCTGTCTGACCTGGTCAGCATAGGAACCTTGCTGGCCTTCGTCATCGTCTGCGCGGCGGTGCTCATCATGCGCAAGACCAACCCGCACGCGGAGCGTCCTTTCCGCATGCCGCTCGTGCCGCTGGTTCCTGTCTTGGGAATCCTGACATGCCTGCTGCTGATGTTCTCGCTCCCCGTGGAGAACTGGCTGCGGCTCGGCGCGTGGCTGCTGGTAGGGTTGGCGCTCTACTTCTTCTACGGCCGTAAGCACAGCCGCATGCGGTCCCACCTCGGGCACGAAATTACTAAACACGGCGTCTCGCCCGCCGGCTCAGCCGTCACGCACACAGATGCGGGACCGGACGGCGAGGCGGAAGAGAAGAAAGAATATAAGGGGGTAGAGATTTCGGATTGAATGAGATGCGTCGAGTCGTCTTCAGCGACTTTGCGCCTTCACGCGAGGCTGATTTCTCACGCGAAGGCGCAAAGTCGCTAAGGATTTGAGTGATTACTTTCCCCTTTCGGCGAAGACCTGGACGAGATGTAGAAGGGCCTCGGTTGATTTTTGCAGGCCGCGCAGGGAGTTGAATTCGAGCTTGCCGTGGAAGTTGTGGCCGCCCGTGAAGAGGTTCGGCGTCGGCAGGCCGAGGAACGTCAGGCGCGAGCCGTCGGTCCCGCCGCGGATCGGGCGCAGGTGCGGCTTGAGTCCTGCGCGGCGCGCGGCCTCCATCGCGTTCTCGGTCAACTGCGGGAAGTCCTTCAAGACCTCTTTCATGTTCTTGTAGTTCTCCTCGACCTCGACCGTGACCTTCACCTTCGGAAACTTCTGCCCTGTCGCCTTCGCCATCTCGCGTATCAACGCTTCCTTCGCCTCAAGACCGCTCAGGTCGAAGTCCCTGAGCAGTATCTTGACACTAGACTCTTCGACCCCGACCGTGCCGCTATAAGGATGCACGAAGCCGACGCGGTCCGCGGTCGTCTCGGGGAGCATGTCCGCCGGGAAGCGCGTCATGAAATCCCCGGCCGCATAAGTCGAGTTGACCATGATGTCCTTGGCCGTGCCCGGATGCGTGTTCTTGCCCTGGAAGCGGACGGTCGCGGTGCGCGCGCTCCACGTCTCGTTGCTGATCTCGCCCAGCTCCTCGCCGTCCACCGTGTAAGCGAACTTCGCGCCGAAGCCCTTGATGTCGAACTTGTCTATGCCGCCGCCGACCTCTTCGTCGGGCGTAAACGCGATTGAGATTGTGCCATGTTTGATCTGCGGGTTGCGGCGCAAGGTGTCTATCATCGTCATGATCTCCGCGATGCCCGCCTTGTCGTCGGAGCCCAAAAGGGTCGTGCCGTCGGCGGTGATGATGTCGTCGCCGATGAGGTTCTTGAGGTCCGGGTTGGTGGCGACGGCGATGACCTGCGTCGTGTCTTTGGGGAGAGTGATGTCGCCGCCCTGATAGTTTTTATGGATGATGGGGTTGACGTTCGCGCCGGAGACTTCGGGCGACGTGTCCATGTGCGCGATGAAGCCTATGACGGGGACTTTCGCGTTGTCCGGCAGATTGCCCGGCACACTCGCGTAGACGATGCCGAACTCGCTCAAGCGCACGTTCTCCGCGCCGAGCGCCTTCAACTCCTCGACCAGAAGCTTTGCCAGCACGAGCTGCTTGTCCGTGCTCGGAACCTTGTTCTGATCCTCCTGCGACTGCGTGTCAATCTTGACGTAGCGAAGAAAACGGTCCATCACAGATTCAGCCGGCGGGTTCGTCTGCGCGTTGGCAGTCAAAGTAAAAATCAGGAGAGCGACAAGCGAGAATAATCTTTTCATTGTGTGCTTACCTCTTAAAATTAGTTTCGGGAAGAGCCGTCAGTAGGAGAGCCACTCAACACCTTTGCGACTTTGCGCCTTTGCGTGAGTGATTTTAGTTTCTCACGCAAAGGCGCAAAGTCGCAAAGGAAGAACTGAATCACTTTTGCATTACTCTTTCGACTTCCTCGTCCATCCGCCCGGCGAGCATCAGGGCGAACATCTTCTGGTCGGCCATGAACGACCAGAGCGGGTACTTGAAGGTGGCGGGCCTGTTCTTCTCCACCAGGAAGTGGCCCGCCCATGCCGCCGCGTAGCCCGGAACCAGAGCGAGCGGCAGCCACTTCCATTTCCCACTTGCGGCCAGCGCCGCGAGCGTTGCGAGCGCCGCGGCCGTCCCCGCGAAATGGAGCGCGCGCGTCCTGGCCTGGCTGTGCTCCGCGACGTAGAAGGGCCAGAACTCCTCAAAAGATTTTATCTCTTGTTCTGCCATGCGGCCTCCAAAGATGTTCAGTCGAAAGAATAGCCCGCGAAATAGATTTCGGACGGTTGATCGTCTTTGTAGACGACGACGTAAACGCCCTGCCCACGTTCGAGAGCATCGAACAATTCCTCGCCCCCTTCAATCATCTCGCGCGTGGGCTTGTCCGTTCCGAACAACTCAATTAACTCTTCGGCCGGCAGCGCCGTGACCGCATTGAAGTCCGGCTCGTCCGCGACCGTCATCATGTCTAAGATCGAGCGCGTGCCGTCTGCGTCCGCTTCCTCGATGGCTTCATCAATCGAAGCGTGCTGCGCTCCCGGCGCGGGCGAGTCCGGGCCGACGGGGAACTCCGGGAACCATGTGACGGGATTGTACCTCCCCGCCCGAAACTCGCGCTCGCGCAATTTCTGAAGCGCGGCGTTGACATCCGGCTCGTAGTCCACGAAATAGAACCAGGCGTGTCCACCCATCTTCTGTCGCCTCCTCTCCGAACAGTGCGCTCGCTTACTCTTCGCCCTCGCCGAATAGACGCTGAAAATCATCGGGCTGCACGGGCGCGACGCGCACGAGTTGTAAGTTCTCTTCGACGTGCTCGCGGCGGCTCATGCCGACGAGCGCGGTCGTGACGCCCGGCGTCGAGCGTACGAATTGAATTGCCGTCTGCGCGTCGGTGGCGAGTGAGCCGAGCGGCTCGCGTATGTGCTCGGGCAGCCCGCGCGCCACCTTGCCCTGAAGAATCGAGGCGCTGGCGACGACCGTGACGCCGAGCGCGCTCGCCGCTTCGAGCACGGACATCTCTTCGCCCTCCACCGTCTGATTCGCCACGACGAGCGCCTCGGGCATGGCGAGGTTGAAGGGGAGCTGTATGAAGCGGAAGCCGTGCGACTCATTGCCCGCCTCGCGCGCAATCTCGACCATGCGCTCTAAGGAAAGATACTCGCGCGACGCGGGCGCGACGCGGAAGCCGTTCCAGGTCGCCGCGCCGTACATCCTGATTTTGCCTTCGCGGATGTTGCGCTCGAACAACTCGAAGGCCGCGCGCAGTCTCGATTCAAACTCTTCACGAGAGACCGCGCCGAGTTGCGACTCAGGGTTGTGCACGTAGTAAACGTCAACGGTCTGGAGCCGGAGGTTTGTGAGCGACTGGTCAATCTGGCTCTGCAAGTAGCCGGGCGTCATGCAGTGGCTGCCGCCGACGAAGTCCGAGAATTGTGCCAGTCCCGGACGGACGAACGTCTCTTCGACGTAGCGACGAACATCACTCGGCGGCTCGCCGTCGAAAGGTATGTAGCCGCCCTTCGTGCAGACGACCACCTCGTCGCGCGCGGCAATCTCGCTCTCGGTCAGATGTTGCAGCGCCGCGCCGATTGAGCGCTCGCTCCGCTGAAAGCGGTAGTTGGCCGCCGTGTCTATGACGTTCGCGCCCAACTCGACGGCGCGCGTCGCCGCCTCCATGTAGCGCACGTCCGTTCGCTCGTCATACTCGCCCAGGTAAGTGCCTATCCCTACGGACGAGAGCCACAGATTCTGTTCGAGGCCGAAGTGGTTCGCGGCGGCGCGCCCTTTGAAACGCTCGCGGTATCGCGCCGTCCCTTCGAGCGTCGCGTGGCCGTTGATTGGCATGACTACTCCTTTACGAAGGGATGAGGGAGGAGGGATGAAGTGAAAGCCGTTGAATCAATGATTCAATGAGCGGTTCACTCAAACCCTTTTCATCCCTCATCCCTCATCCCTTCTACGCTCCGAGTCTTTCGCGGAAGAATTTCAACGTCCGCTGCCAGGCGTCCGACGCAGCCTCCGCGTTGTAGGCTTCGGGGCGCGTGTCGTTGTAGAAGCCGTGCTTGGCCCCTTCGTAGATTTTGAAGTCCGCCTTCTTGCCGGCCTTCTTCAAAGCCTCTTCAGTCCCTTTCACCGTCTCGGGCGGAATGCCCGTGTCGAGCGAGCCGAAGTGGCCCAAAAGCGGGACGGAGATTTGTGGCACAAGCTCGGGCGGCATGCGCCCGTAAAAGATGACCGCGCCCATCAGGTCTTTCGCGCTCGCGGCCGCCAGCCGGTAGGAGAAGCCGCCGCCCATGCAGAAGCCGACCGAAGCAAAGCGCGCCCGCGCTCCTCCCACGCCTCTCAAGTATTCGAGCCCGGCCAACATGTCTTTGACGGACGCCTCGGGCGGGATGGATGACGCGGCCTTGCGCAGCGCGTCTATGTCGGAGGCGTCTTTGGGCGGCGGCTCTGGCGCGCGCACGAAGAAGTCCGGCGCGAGCGCGACGTAGCCGGCCTTCGAGACGCGGTCGGCGATTGATTTGATGTGGTCGTTGAGGCCGAAGACTTCGTGTATGACGAGCACGGAGCCGGGCGCGACGCGACGCGCGAGTGGCATTGAGAGGTAAGCGGGGATCATCAAATCGCCGCTCTTATACTCGACCATCTTGCCGCGAAGCTGCGGCGGGGCCTCCTGCTGCGCGGGGGCTTTGCCTTGCGGCGTAGGCGTGGGCTGCGGTTTCCCTTCCTGCGCGGTGGCACAAGTTGAATTGACGGCCGCCGCGATGGCCGCGCCTCCCGCGTAGCCCGTGCGCTCCAAAAACTTCCTGCGCGAGACTCCGTTCGTCTCGTCACGCTCCTGGCCCTTGCGAGCATCGTTGCCCATCCGGCTCTCCTCTCGGCTTGCGTTTCAAAAGCGGTGATTGGGGATGAGACGAGAGGATATACGAGGCGAGCCGACGGCCGCAAGCCGGGCTTTAGTGAAGTGCGGGCGGTGTGTTAAAAAACAGAAAGTGGAAAACGAATTCGTAGACGAATCGCTCGACATTACGGACGACGAGCTGCGCGAACTCTCGGCGCAAACAACCGCGCTCGTCGCGGACTACTTCGCGCGCGTCTCAGAACTCCCGGTCTTCCCGGAGACGGACGCCGCGCGGGTCGCGAACCGCTTGCGGACCAGTTTGCCAATCGAAGGCGAGCCGGTTGCGACGCTCATGGAAGACTGCCGCGCCGTCATTGACGCCAGCCGTCACAACGGCCACCCGCGCTTCTTCGGCTACGTTGCTTCGCCCTCGACGCCCGCCGGGGCGTTCGCAGACCTCGTCGCCTCCGCGCTCAACGCGAACGTGACCTCGTGGCGCTCCGCGCCCGCGGGCGTAGAGGTTGAACGAACGGTCGTGCGCTGGCTCGGTTCCTTAATCGGGTACGACGAGGACGCGCGCGGGCTTCTGACCAGCGGCGGCTCGATGGCGAATTTGAACGCGCTGCTCATCGCACACCGCGTCAAGGCACGTGACGAGACTTCGCGTCGCGGCCTGCGGGCGGCGGGAGCAGTGATGACCGTTTACAGTTCCGACCAGGTTCACATGTCTGTCGTGAAGGCGGCGGACGTGCTCGGCCTGGGGCGCGAGCAGGTGAGGCTCGTGCCGTCGGACGGGCGGCTGCGGCTGGACGTGCGAGCTTTGCGCGAGCGCATCGCGGGCGACATCAATGAGGGCTTGCGCCCGTTCTGCGTGGTGGCGAATGCCGGCACAGTGAATACGGGCGCGGTTGACCCGCTCGCGGAGGTCGCGCGGGTGGCCGCGGAGCATGATTTGTGGTTTCACGTTGACGGCGCTTACGGCGCACCGGCCGCGATGGACTCGACGAAGCGCGCGCTCTTTGAAGGCATCGAGCGTGCGGATTCCGTCTCGCTCGACCCGCATAAGTGGCTCTACGCGCCCGTGGACGCGGGCTGCCTGCTGTTCCGCGACGAGCGCGCGGTCAGTCGCGTCTTCCAATCGTTCGACGCAGATTACATCAAGGTCCACGAACAGGCGGAGGACGAGGCTTTCGCCTTCTGGGATTACGGCGTAGAGCTGTCGCGCCGTTTCCGCGCGTTGAAAATCTGGCTCATGCTGCGCTACTACGGGACGCGCCGCGTAGCCGCCGCCATCAGCAAAGACAACAGGCTCGCCGCCGAACTCGGCGCGCTCGTCGCCGCGGCGGACGATTTCGAATTGCTCGCGCCGGTCGAGCTGAGCATCTGCTGCTTCCGCTACGTCACGCCCGGCGCGCGCACCGACGAGGAGTTGAACGAGCTGAACGCGCGCATCATGCACCGCGTACAGCGCGGGGGCCGCGCCTATCTTTCAAACGCAATCATCGGCGGGCGCTACGGCCTGCGCGCCTGCATCACGAATTTCCGCACGACGAGCCGCGACATCCGCGCGACTCTGGACATCGTGCGCGAAGCGGCGCACACTCTTTAGCTCTTTGCGTCTTTGCGGCTTTGCGTGAGGCAAAAAGTTTCGCGCAAAGGCGCAAAGACGCAAAGAAGAGTGGGGCATTCTTCTCAGACAGGACGAGGGATGAAAGCGATAAGTCAAACATACGAACGGGAGATGCGGGTCGCGCTCAAGCTGGCGCGCGAGGCGGGCGCGGCCATTCTGGATTATTACGACACGCCGCTGCACATCGAGCGCAAGGTTGACGCGGACGAGCAGACGGAGCCTGTCACGCAGGCCGACCGCGCCGCAAACGAGTTGATCGTCGCGGGCCTGCGCCGCGAGTTCCCCGACGACGGCATCCTCGCCGAAGAGTCCGTTGACACCGAGCGTCGCCTGGCGAAGCGCCGCGTCTGGATGGTTGACCCCCTGGACGGGACCAACGGTTTCATCGCGCGCGACGGCGACTTCGCCGTTCAGATCGGCCTCGCCGTGGAGGGCCGAAGCATCCTCGGCGTCGTCTACCAGCCGCTGCCGGACTTGCTCTACCGCGCCGTCGAGGGCGCTGGCGCGTGGGTCGAGCGCAAGGGCTTCGAGGCCGAGCGGGCGCGCGTGACGGACCACGCGGAACTGGCACAGTTGCGCATGGCTGCGAGCCGCACACACCGCAGCCCGCGCCAGGACAGGCTCATCGAAACTCTGGGAATCAAAGAAGAGGTGCGCCGCGGCTCGGTCGGCATCAAGGTCGGGCTGATTATAGAGAAGCAGTGCGACCTGTATGTCCACCTCAGCTCGCGCACGAAGCAGTGGGACACGTGCGCGCCGGAAATAATTCTGACGGAGGCGGGCGGGCGCTTCACGGACCTCTTCGGCGAGCCGCTCGCCTACAACCACCCGGACGTGCAGAACCGCAACGGCCTCATCGCCTCGAACGGCGTCACGCACGGCCAAATAGTCGAACGCATCGCGCCGCTCCTGAAAGAGTTCGGGCGAATCAGGGTGTGAGGAATGCGGATTTCGGATTGCGGATTGAAAAGAAAGCACTCAACCCTTTGCGTCTTAAGTTTTAACTTTGCGCCTTTGCGTGAGACGTTGCTGTTTCTCGCAAAGGCGCAAAGAGAAGACTTAAGGCGCAAAGGGTTGAGTCGTTCAGTCTCTTGAGTTGTTTCTTCCAATCCGCAATCCGAAATTGGCTGGGGAATTTCTCGTGAGCACTCGAACCAAACTCCTGCTGGCCTTTACGGTCTTCGGCGTCGTCCCGGTGGTCGCGCTGGGGCTCGTCGGCTACCTCAACGGGCGCCGCGCCATCGAAGCGCGTTTGCGCGACGAGGCCGAACGCGAAGTACGCCTCATCGCCGGCAACGTTGACGGCCGGTTGCGCGAGCGTGAGGACGCGCTGACGGCGCTCGCACGCTCGTCCGCCCTGCGCGATTACCTGCGCGGCGCGCAGGAAGCGCGGACGGCTTCCGGCACGGCAAGCGGCTATCGCGCGCAGCCCGGCAAAGCTGCCGCTGCCCCTTCTCCCACGCCCGTCACGTCCTCATCTCCCGCCGCGGACGACAGCATCCCGAAGGACGTTCAGGGTGAGGTCCGCGCCTTTCTTCAGAGCGGGCAGAAGTATTACGTCTCCGTCACCTGCCTCGGTGCGGACAGGCGGCCGCTCTTTCGCGCCGAGCCGAACCGCGGCGGCGCCGGCCCCGCTGCGCGCTTTCAAACCAAAGATTTTCTACCGGACAGTCTCAAGGCGGACGAGCGCGTCTGGTCAACCAACGAGCCTGCGCCGTTGCGTTCGCCCGCCGCGCGCGAGTCCTTCGGCTCCGTGCTGCGCTACACGGCCCCCGTTTTCGTCGGCGATGAAAAGGGCGAGCGCGGCGCGCTCGTCGTTGACCTCAAGCTCGACGCGCTGCTCGACGAGGCGGCCGGAACCGTCGCAGGCTCCGAGGCCGCCCGCGATTCTGGACCACAGCCCGCGCGCGTCGTCCTCATCCTCGACCGCGACGGCAACGCCGTCTACCACTCGAACGACGCGCTCAAGTATCAGCCGGTCACTACGGCCATGCCCGCCTCCTTCAAGCCCATCGCGGACGCGATGAGCAAAGGGCAGGGAGGCTGGCAGTTCTTCACCGCGCCCGAAGGCGACGAGTGGGCCGCGGCCTACCAGACGCTCGCGCCGCTCGACGTGTCAATCGCCGTGGCGCTCGACTACACGGCGGCCGTCGCCGGGCAGAGCCGCAGCGGTTGGCTGGTCGTCGGCCTCATCGCGCTCATAGGGCTCGCGGCCGCAGGGCTGCTCTGGCTCTACCTGCGCCGCCAGGCGGGCAGCATACGGCGCATCACGGAGGGCGCGGTCGCCATCGCCGGGGGCAAGCTCGACGAGCGGATAGAGGTGCAATCGTCAGATGAGACGCGCGTGCTCGCCGAGACCTTCAACCGCATGAGCGACCGCCTGAGCGAGCAGATCGCGCGCGAGGCCGAGAGCAGGCAGTTCGAGTCCTTCATGCGGCTCTCGGCCATGCTGACGCACGACCTGAAAAACTCGATCCAGGCGCTCTCGCTCATCGTCTCCAACATGGAGCAGCAGTTTCACCGCGAGGAGTTCCGCGCCGACGCCATGCAGTCGCTCAGAGACGCGACCTCGAAACTAGGGACGCTGGTCGCGAAGCTCTCCGAGCCTGTGCGCAGCCTGAGCGGGGAGTTCAAGCGCCCGCGCCCCGTTGACCTCGTGCCCGTCATCCGCCGCGCGCTCGACGCGACGGCCGAGCAGGCGGCCGAAGCGGGCGATGTGGACGTAGACATCCAACTGCCCGCGACACTCGTGGCCGTCGCCGACGACGAGCGCATCGAGAAGGTGGTCGAGAACCTTGTGCTCAACGCGCTCGAAGCGATGGCGTCGAAGCGCGGACAGCTCACTGTGGCGGCCGGCCCGGCCGAAGAGGGCTTCGTCTTTTTCAGCGTCTCCGATACTGGCACAGGAATGACGAAAGAGTTCCAGCGCTCGCGGCTCTTCCGCCCCTTCGCGACGACCAAGTCGAAGGGCGTCGGCCTCGGGCTCTACACCTGCCGCGAGTTGGTGCGCGCCCTGGGCGGGCGCATCGAGGTCGAATCACAACGCGGCTCTGGCACAACTTTTCGGGTCGTGCTACCATCGGGCGCGATGGCGGGGGACGCGAAGCAGGGCAGCAACCGCGTCTGAGAGGCACTACGACTCCCGATCCATTGCCTCGGGCAATTGTGCCAATTCTGTTTTTCCAGTAAAAGAAACTCGTCGAGTGTTGTCCGGGCTCCCCGCGCGGGGGCCTGGGCCGACCACTTATTCCAAGTCCGCGAGCGACGACCCGAAATTTAATGAGCGAGCAGGTGCAATCAAAAACGACGATCCTGGTGGTTGACGACGACCCGGCCATCCGCAGCGGCTTGCGCTGGAGTTTCAACGAATGCTACCGCGTGCTCGAAGCGGGGACGCGCGCCGAGGCGGTCGAACTCTTGCACCGCGAGCGCGTTGACGTGGTCTTGAGCGACCTGCGCCTGCCGCCCGCGGTCAACGACATCACAGAAGGGCTGGCGGTCGTCGAGGCCGCGCGCGCCATGCGACTGCCCGTGCCGGTCATCGTCGTCACGGCGAGCGAGGCGAAGAAGGCCGCGCTCGAAGCCGTGCGGCGCGGGGCCTACGGCTTCTTCGAAAAGCCTTTCAACCCGGAAGAGGTCCGGCACATCGTTCACCAGGCGGCGCACTCGCACCGTTTGGAGCAGGAGATTATGCGGCTGCGTTCGGAGTTGATGGGCAGCCGCGGCTTCGGCCACCTGATCGGCGCGAGTTCCGCGCTCGACGCCACACTCAAGCAGGCACGCGCCGTCGCCAAGACGAGCGCGACCGTGCTGCTGACGGGCGAAAATGGCACAGGCAAGGAACTATTGGCGCGCGCCATACACGAAGAGAGCGCGCGCTCCACGGGGCCGTTCGTCGCCGTCAGTTGCGCGGCGCTGCCCGAAACGTTAATCGAGTCTGAGTTGTTCGGCCACGAGAAGGGGTCCTTCACCGGCGCGGCTGCGATGCGCAAAGGCCGGTTCGAGCTGGCCGACGGCGGCACGCTCTTTCTCGACGAGATCAGCGAGTTGACGCCGACCGTCCAGGTCAAGCTCCTGCGCGTGCTACAGGAGCGCGAGTTCGAGCGCGTCGGCGGGACCAAGACCATAGAGGTTGACATACGCCTGATCGCCGCCTGCAATCTCGATCTTGAGAAGGAAGTCGAGTCGGGACGCTTTCGCCGCGACCTCTTCTTCAGACTAAACGTCGTCCCGCTCGTCCTGCCCTCTCTGCGCCAGCGCCAGGAAGACATCCCGCTGCTCGCGGCGCACTTCGCCGCCAAGGCCGCCGAGAAGCACGGGCGCACGCCGCAGCCCGAACTGGACCCGGAGTTGATCGAGGCGCTGGTCGAGTACGAGTGGCCGGGCAACGTGCGCGAGCTTGAGAACATTATCGAGCGACTCGTCGTGCTGACCACGGGGCCGCGGCTCGGCGTGGAGTTTCTGCCGGAGACGATGCAGCGCACGCTGCCGAAGCACGCGGCACTCGGCGACGAGACGACGCTCGAAGGCGCTATGGCCGCCGTCAAGCGCAGGGCGATTGCCGCCGCCCTCAAGAACGAAGGCGGCAACAAGGTCGCCGCCGCACGCCGCCTCGGCATCAGCCGCTCCTACCTTCACCGCCTCATCAGCGAGCTAGAGATAGCCGAACCCGAAACGCCAGCACTCAGAAAGTAGGGCCGTAAATCGTAAATCGTAAATCGTGAATAGAGAAAAACCGTTCTCCGATTCACGATTCACGATTTACGATTTACGATTTACGGCCTTTCTCCTGTCCACAAATGTAGACACGTGCTATCCGTTCAGTTAGCTCCTGAGGACAGTTGGGCCAATCCCGCGCGCTGCCGCAGTATTTGCAGGCTCCCGAAAACCTTGTAGTTTCGCGGTTTCTTTGGAGAGGCGAGGTTCGCGGGCTTTTGTTGCAAGTGCGGTATGGGCATTGCAATGAAGCTGCAACAGCTAAGGAGTAGAGCCAGGATGAAGCCCAGAGTTTTAATAGTTGATGACGACACGGCCATCACGCAGCAGCTTTTCTGGACGCTGTGCGAAGAGTACGACGTGATGACGGCCAACGATCTCGCATCAGCGGTGCGACGGGCGACCATCTACGAGCCGGCTGTTTCGATTCTCGATTTGCACTTGCCGCCCGCCCCTGATTCACCGGAAGTGGGCCTGCGGATACTCGGATATTTGAAAGACCGTCTGCCGCATTCGAAGGTGCTGATCGTCAGCTCCGCGGCTGACGCAGAGATGCGCGACGCCTGCTTCGCCAACGGCGCGGACGAATTCCTCGACAAGCCTTTCGAGATCGAGAACCTGCTGGCGACCGTGCGGCGCATCGCGCCGGAGCACGTCTTCGGCGCGGCCGATTGAAAAATTTTTCGCGGCGGCCGCAGGCAAAAGGCCGCGGCCGCCCGCGTCACCGGACTTGTGACATGAGCAAAGCGCAGGACATTCTGTTGATGGCGGTCGTCGCCCTCTACGCGCTGCTCACGGCGACGCGGCTCTTGAGCACATGCGCGCAGTTGCTACAGACGAAACCGCGACGCGCGGGAGCGGCGCGAGAGTCTTATAGATTTTCGAGCAAGGGGAAGGTAGTTAGTGGACTCGCGCAGTAGCGCGCTGGGTCTGGCATGTTGTGAGGTAAGGTCTGAGGAAAAGGAAGGCGGGCGGCTGCCTCACCAACCGCCCACCGACTTACAGTTCTTTGTTAATCAGATTCGGCCGCTCGCCCCCTTTGAGAGGCCGTGAAGCGCCCCGCGTATGTGGAATCCCCTCCCACGGCGCGGAGCCAAGAAGCCCCTGCTCCCATTCGACTCCTGCCCTGAGTCGCAGGGGCTTCATTATGCCTTGAAAACAGCCACCTTCGGCGGCTTTCTTGATTCAAACAACCTGACGCTATCAGCAACGATTTAGCTGCGGCACTGTGCGACAAGTGACGACACTACGGGTCGCATCAGTTTTACTCGGCCGGCCCGTTGATGTCTGGCACCGGACGCCTTATGATTCGGGCGCGCGCCGGGCAGGGTCGGCGCTCGATGAAATGATGAGCGAGTCTTCCGCACACAAGGTAGAGCTAAAGAAGGACGTGACACTCACTCCGCGCGCGTTTCGCCGGCTACTCCACACCCAACAGCAAGCTGACGGTCGCCGGCCCCGTGGAGGTGGGCGCGGCCTCCGGCGCGGGCAGCAACCCGACGTTCGTGAATCCGAACAATCTGGCGAACTATTCCCAACTCCTGTTCTACCCGGCGACGGGGACGAACGTAAATTCGTCGTTCTCAATCATCCCGCGCGGTTTGGGGCAGGTCAACAACCGCGCGCAGTTGAGCCTCTTTAACTCCGACCGTATCGCCAATCCGAATAACTAGGTGTCCGAGTCAAGTATCAGATGACGCAACTTCCCTGGCTTTCTGTCCCCTCGACGGACAGGGCGGACTGGCGGGATTGGAAGACGCAAATTTTATCCCGCCATCCGTTCATTGCCAGCAGAAAGGAGCTTCAGATGAAGCACACACTGACCCTGGTTTTATTTCTCGTTGTCCTGGTCGCGGGCGCGACCGT
This sequence comes from uncultured Acidobacteriota bacterium, assembly GCA_963711585.1. Taxonomy (GTDB): domain Bacteria; phylum Acidobacteriota; class Blastocatellia; order Pyrinomonadales; family Pyrinomonadaceae; genus QHXM01. The sequence goes on from CAVQEU010000012.1 coordinate 248,129, forward strand.
CGGCCTCGCGCAAAGCTCTGAGTGGCATGTTAATGATCGAGTGTTGGTCAAGTGGAGCGGGGACGAGTTTTGGTATCCGGCGACTATCACCGAAGTCAGCGGCTCGCGCTACCATGTCGCGTTCGACGACGGCGACGAAGAGTGGGCTGACGAGGCGCGCATCACGAGCGAAAATCTCACGGTCGGCAGCCGCGTGTTCGGCAACTGGGAGCGTCGTGGCCTCTATTATCCGGGCAAGATTACTGACCGGCGCGGCGACACGATCACCATCCTGTACGACGACGGCGACCGGGAGACCACGACGATTGCGGTCATCAGAGTCAAACGATAAAGATGGTGAGCAGGACGGCGGAAAGGCGACGGGCTGAGCAAAGAGACTCGCCCGTTCTCCCTTAATGCACGCGGTGGTAGCGGCGCTTCTGTCCGCTCTCGGCCGGCACCCCGTTGTCTATGATTGTGACTTCAAAAGTGTCTTCGTCAATCCACTCAATTGAGCCCTTCCCCGTGGCACCGTTGCCGAATGTCTGGTAAAGCGTTCCCTCGGAATATTGCCACGTGCCCTGGCCTGTCGCTCTACGCCCCTGTCTATCCCTGGCGACGAATTTTGAGGTCCCGTCGGCATTAAACGTGTAAGTGATCTCAATGCGCTTACCGCCGGCGGAGAGATTAGCACGCCACACCCCCACCAATCGCCACGACGGAGACTGAGGCACAGGCGTAGGGGCAGGGTCGTCTTTCTCTTCGCTCCCCGTGTTGGATGACGCCGTATTGGATGATGCCGTTTTCCCTTTCCTCTCTTCACCCTGCTTCGTCTCAGCCTGAGGCGTTTGAGTCTTCCCTGGCACGTCGCCTTGATTGGAGTTAACGCTCCCCTGGTTCGCGGGAGAAGCGACTAGCTCCCGCGGGCGGGGCTCCTCATCATCTCCTGAGACGAGATAAAGTACGACCCCAACAACCAGGCCGACGGCCAAAAGCGCTATGACGGTATACAGAAGCCAGGAGTTCTTCTCTTTGCGTTGAAGTTGATAATTACCGCCCGGCAGGAATTCAGTCTCTAAAGGAGTCGTCGCGCGCGCAACCGGGCGCTGTAGAGTTGCGGCAGGCGTATAAGGGATCAGTGCGGAGCCGTCGTCCAGGCAGTAAATCAGTGTTTGATCCGAGTAGGCGCGATTACATCGTGGACATTGTCTCATCACAACTCTCCGTGCAGGACGAAAGGCTACCCATGCTTCTACCTTAGGTCTGACGTTAAATCAAACATTTATCGCCGAAGTCTCTTCAGGAAAATTTTTGGGTTGACCTTCAGCAGATAAAGAAGCCCTGTCCTTGCCGCCGCCTGCGCGAGCAGTTGCCGAAACTGTTAACTGTTCTTCCCCGCGCCCATGCGCCTCTTCCTGAAAATTGCTCTAAAGCAACTTCCGGGCGCGCAGGTAATCTATGAGGTCGTCGTAGGCTCCGCCTTCGTTGGCGAACATGGCGTAGTTGCGGGCGGCCTCGAACCATGCGAGCGTGCTCGGGCGGACCTCCCTTTTTGCCCTTTTGAAATCCACCTCGTTGACGTTCCTGATGACGCCGCGCTCCACGTACTCCTCCATCGCTAACTCAGTCGCCGCCTCGCACAGCGCCACCAGGTCCGCGCACGAGTAGCCCTCCGTGCCGTCGAGCACTCTGTCCAGGTTGAGCATGTCGGAGGGGCGATCCTGCATGTTCATCTCCAGGACGCGGCGACGCGCGGCAGCGTCCGGCGGAAGCACCAGCAGCGTGCGGTCAAGGCGGCCCGGACGCTTCAGGGCGCTGTCTACGTCCCAGGGGTGATTGGTCGCGCCGAGCAGAAAAATTCCTTCGTTGTCGTAATTCGCAGAGTCCGTCTCGTAGAGAAGTTGATTGATGACGTTGCGTCCGGCGGAATACTTGAGGTTGGTACGCTTGTGGCCGAGCGCGTCTATCTCGTCCAGGAAGAGCACACAGGGCGCGTTCCGGCGTGCCATCTGGAAGATTTCGTGCATGTTCTTCTCGCTGTTGCCGAGCCACATGTCCAGCACGTCCGAGATGCCGACGGAGATAAATTTGGCTCCCAACTCGCCGGCAGCCGCGCGCGCGATGTACGTTTTGCCGCAGCCCGGCGGGCCGTAGAGCAAGAGGCCGCCGCGCAGCTTCTTTTTGAAATGCTGGCGCAGCTTAGGGTCACGCATCGGCGCGAGGAAGTTCAGGTTGAGCCTTCGCTTGACCGCCTCCATCCCAGCCACGTCCTTCAACGTGATGCGCGGCAGCTCCATCTCCCAGAGTTGGTCCAACTTCTCCAGTGTGATCTCGTCGTCCGGGACGACAATCTCCTCCTCGACCTCTTCACCGCGCCACGTTTTATATTTTTGTGCCACATCGTCGTCGTCGTCGCTATCGTCAAAGACGACGGGAACGTCGTCCCAAACTCGCGGATTGATGTCCGCCTGCTCGGGAACAGGGGCTTTCAACGGAGTCGGTTCTCCCGTCGCCTGCGGCGCTTGAGGAGCTTGTGGCGGCATGTTTAGCGGCGGATTCGGAATGTTCGGGGCGTTGCCGCTCAAAGCCACGTAGAGCTTGGCGTAACCCTGTGCGATACGCTCTTCGCCTGCGAGACGGGCCGCGGCCGCCGCCAGTTCGATTGCCTCCAAAGTGTCAGGAGAGTTTGAGAGCACGTGCGTACAATGCCTGAGCGCTTCCTTCGCTTCGTGTGCGTCCAGCAGTAGCTTTGCAAGATGCAGGCGCAAGGCCACGTCAGTCGGATTCTGATTTACAGCCTGCGAGAGGGAATCAATTAACTGTCGGCTCACAGTCTCTTACGTCTCCTTAGCGTCGGTCTCTTGAACTTGGGAATTTAGCTCTCAGGCTTTCGCCCGTATGCGGTGAGACGGGACGATGCCGCAAAGCCATGTGGCGGGTTTTTGCACAACGAAAAGAAGGGCAGAGGAACCGGCCGGGCGAGTTTGACCGCCCAAAATGGATTATAACAAAGTCCGCCTCTAATTTTTAGTCTTTGTTTATCTTTGATAAATTGATAATCTGACAGAGGCGATAAGGGCTGGCAAAGCCGGGAAAGCGTCGGTTCAGGCTCTTACTCGTTAAGATTGCTCGTTACAGGAAAGCCCACGATTCACGCCTGATTAACCTCTCTTCAGGTTCAATTTAATCATGAACACCGACGATAAAGAGATCGAAGGTCTGCTCCTGCGCGCCCAGGCGTTGTATGAGGTCGGCAGACTGAAGGAATCCCTGGCGCTCATGCACAGGGTCGCCGCGCTCTGGCCGGAAAGCAACGACATCCTCGTTGACATCGCAGACATTTACGTTGACCTCGGCGATTATCATCAAGCTCTCTTCTATACATCCAAGGCGCTTGGCCTCGCGCCGAAAGATGGCGAGGCCCTTCGCGTCCGCGCCCGCGTGTTTCTCGGACAGAGGAAACTGGACGAGGCCGTTAACGCGGCCAGGCTCGCCTTACGGTATCAACCCGACAGCCCGGCCGCGTACGCGACTTTGACTGAGGCACTCTTAGGCAAAGGCAAACACAAGGAGGCCGAAGAGATCGCCACTCGTTTGCGCGAGCTGTTCCCGGACGAGCTTGTGGGACACATGATGATGGGTTGCGTCGCCGGCGCTCGAAAAAAGTGGGCCGAGTGTGAATCACATAACCGTGTGGTCTTGCAGCTTGACCCGACGAATTGGGTGGGGCTAAACAATCTGGGATTCGCTCTCATGTCGCAGGGCAAGAGAGACGAAGCCCTGGAAGTTTTTCTTAGGCTCGCCAAACTTCGACCGGACTATCCGAACAACGTTCCGAACCTCAGTAATTTTTCTCCCTCGGAACTCTCGGGGCCGAAATATGATTCTCTTCCGCCGGAGCTTCATAATTTAATTAAAAGCATGGCTAAAGAGAGAAGGCGTAGATTTCCTTCAAGGCGCGCGTTGTTTCTGCTCGTCGCGATTGCGCCCGCCCCGCTTTACACTCTCTGTGCCATTTTACTTCCGGCCGCGACGTTCTCAACCTTAACGCTCGCGCTGGTCGTGTGGACTGCGCTCGTGTGCGCCTTCATTATCCTGCGGCTGCCGACGCCCGGCATCTGGAAATTTAATAACGTAGTCGCCCTGATCGGCTTCGGAGTATGGTCCCTGTCCTACGTCACGAACGTCAGCGGCGACGCGGTGAATTATAATTCGATGGTTAATCTCACCGCCCTCACGGTCCTCTTTTCCGTCTCCTTCATAAACCGTGCAATCTACTTCAAGGCCCAGCGCCACCAGAAAATCATCCGGCACGATCCGCGCCGCCGCATGACAAACGCTCGCGCCGTGCCGCATTAAAAGCCGGACTTTTATTTGAAGATTGATGAGCGCGTAAGCCTGTGCTAGCCTGACTCGGTCTTATCAAAAACCCACCACCTCTTAGCGCCTCCAGCGCCTTTGCGTGAGAAAACTAAATCACTCACGCAAAGGCGCAAAGACGCAAAGGGGTTGATGCGTGGACATTGACGCTAGGAGGACGGTCTTTCGATGAGCAGGAAAGTATCCAGGCGCACATTCGCGAAGCTGGCCGGCGCGGCGGCGCTGGCCTCGACGGTGACGACGCCCTTTGAAGCGGCGGGCGCGGCGTCACAAAACAACCAGGCGGCCACGCCCGCTTCTGGCCCACAACGCGCCTTCCCACAGGGCTTCCTCTGGGGCACGGCCACGGCCTCCTATCAGGTCGAGGGCGCGGTCAAGGAGGACGGCCGCGGGCCTTCCATCTGGGACACTTTCTCGCACACGCCCGGCAAGACGGTGGACAACGCCACGGGCGACGTGGCGACAGACCACTATCACCGCTACAAGGAAGACGTGCAGTTGATGAAGTCGCTCGGCGTCAAGGCGTACCGCTTCTCAATCGCGTGGTCCCGCGTCTTCCCCAACGGCGACGGGCCTCCGAACCCGAAGGGGCTAGACTTCTACAACCGGCTCGTGGACGAACTGTTGGCCCACGGCATACAGCCGTACGCGACGCTCTACCACTGGGACTTGCCGCAGTCCTTGCAGGACCGCTTCGGCGGCTGGGAGGGGCGCGAGACTTCCAAGGCTTTCGCGGACTACGCAGGCTACGTCGCGGCCCGCCTGACCGACCGCGTCAAGCACATCTTCACCATCAACGAGTTCGGCGCCTTCGTCGAACTGGGTTACCGCATCGGCGTCCATGCGCCGGGCCTGAAGCTCCCGCCCGCGCGCTTCAACCAGACGCGCCACCACGCCGTGCTCGGCCACGGCCTCGCGGTGCAGGCCATCCGCGCCGCCGCCAAGCCAGGCACGAAGGTCGGCCTGGCGGAGAACATCACCATCGCCGCCCCGGTCATCGAGACGCCAGCGCACATCGCTGCGGCCGAGCGCGCGACGCGCGAGATGAACGCGCAGTACCTGACGGTGATTCAGGAAGGGAAGTACACGGACTGGTATCTCAAGCAGGCCGGGGCGGACGCGCCGAAGTTCACGCCGGAAGATTTGAAGACTATCTCCAGCCCGCTCGACTTCGTCGGCATCAACGTCTACACGCCGCAGTTTGTGCGCGCAGACGAGTCTTCGCCCGTCGGCTTCAGTCAGGTGCCGCACCCCAAGTCTTTCCCGCACGCGCCGTCGTTTTGGCTCTTCATCGCGCCGGAAGCTCTCTACTGGGGGCCGCGCCACGTCTCGAAGCTCTGGGGCGCGAAGGAGATTTACATCACGGAGAACGGCTGCTCCTCGGCCGACGAGCCGTCATCGGACGGGCGTGTTTACGACACAGACCGCGTGACGTACCTGCGCAGCTACCTGACGCAGCTACAGCGCGCGACCGCGGAGGGCGTCCCCGTCCGCGGCTACTTCCTCTGGAGCCTGATGGACAACTTCGAGTGGGCCGACGGCTACACCAACCGCTTTGGCCTGCACCACGTCAACTATGACACGCAGAAGCGCACGCCGAAGCTGAGCGCAGACTTCTACCGCGAAGTCATCGCGCGCAACGCCGTCGCCTGAGTTGTCTTCATCTTCAAAGTAAGAAGGGCCGGAAGGTTTCATCCCTCCGGCCCTTCTTGTTTGAGTTGGATTGTAAGTTTATTCCGGCGCGATGGAAGAACTCATCTGCGCGGGGCCTTGCGTCAGCCCGCGGCTGACGAGGATTTTGACCTCGACGCGGCGGTTCTCGGCGCGGCCCGTGCGAGTGGTGTTGTCCGCGACCGGGTTCAGTTCGCCGTAGCCGAAGGGCGTGATGATGCGGCGCAGCGGGATGTTGTGATTCTCGACGAGGTAGCGAATCACGCCGTCGGCGCGCTGCTGGCTGAGGCGGCGGTTCAAATTTTTGCCGCCCTCCTGGCTGGCGAACCCGCTCACTTCGAGCACGTAGCCTTTGGACTGAAGCGCTTTTTGTGCCAGTTGATCGAGCTGTGATTTGGCGTCGGCCGAAAGCACCGCGCTACCCCTGCGGAAGAGAATGGTCGCGCCGCCCTGCGGCTCGTAGTCGTCCAGAGACGAGATGCGCTCGTTGGCCGAGTTGACTCCGACGAGGGCCGCGTCCGCGGTCTCCTGCGCAGCCTTCGCGCCGCCGCGTGCGGCGTTCGAGACGGCCGCCAATTCGTCAATCTGGCCCGACAGGCGCTGAGAATTCTGCTCGACCTGCTCGATGCGTCCCTCGGCAGAGCCGACGCGCGTCTCGACAGGGTCAACGCGCGATTCGACCGTGCGCGCCACCCTCAGGTCGGTTTCGTTGAACCTGACCTTCTCGGCAACGAGATTGCCCGAGCCGTCGCCGCGTCCTTCGACTTCGAGGTTCAGGCCGCGCAGGATGTTGGTCACCTGGTAGCGCGTGCCGCCGCCGAAGAAGCCGCCCTTGGATTTGACGCTCGTCGTGTCAGTCAGGCGGATGGTCGTGTCAACGCCGCTCATGTCGCGGACGACGAAGGTGTCTGCGTCGCGGCGCGTGACCACGCCCTTGATTTTCATCTTTTGCCCGGAGGCGACCGATGTCGTGTTAGGAGACGTGTCTCCAGTGTTCTGGGCCAGGGCCGCCGGCGCGAGAGCCAGCAGGAGCACGAGCGAGGCACACAAATAGTTTAGGGTTCTAAAGCGGTTTGACTTCATGGACAATTTCTCCCTTATCACAAGAATATTTAGAATCGCCTGCGACAAAGTCGGCGGGCACTCGTGAAATCACGTGCGAGGCTGGGCACGTCGAAGCAGTGCAACGATTCAGTTAGCGGGCACGATACCTATGATTCGAGCGCAACGGGTTGCGACACGGTTATGAATCGCCTACGGAATCTTTGCGCTAAGTTGCGTGTTCGCGACACGGTGCGGCAGCATCTAGCTGACCTCGGGACCAAAAAAAAAGAGCCGCGCGGCCCCTTTATTCAGGCAGATATAGAAACCGGGACGCTAATCCCCGACCGATTCAGCGCCCCGGTTTTCTTGTGAAGGGAGAAGTCGTCCTTCCCCTCGTGCGAGACATCTTAAGACCACGCGCCCGCCGCTTGGTTGCGTCTTCGTTGCGGTGCTGTGACGGATGGCTTTCGTCCGTGTTGCAATTCTCAATCGGAGTCAGAGCTGTTGAGTTGCGCGGCGACGCGCTTTGCGGACAGAATCAGGAATGACCTTTGAGCTACAACCCACTTTGCGAGGCGAGCTGCTCGAACTGAGGCCGCTCCGGGCGGAGGATTTCGCGGACCTTTACGGCGTGGCCTCGGACCCGCTCATCTGGGAACAACATCCGAACAGGGACCGCTACAAGGAAGAGGTCTTCAAAGAGTTCTTTCGTGAGGCGATGGAATCCGGCGGGGCGCTCGTCGCCGTTGACTCCGCAACGGGCCAAGTCGTAGGGTCGTCGCGCTTCCACGGCTACGACGAAGAGAGAAGCGAGGTCGAGATCGGCTGGACGTTTTTGGCCCGGTCACATTGGGGCGGCCGCTACAACGGGGAGATGAAACAGCTCATGCTCCGGCACGCCTTCCGATTCGTCCGCGGCGTCATCTTCATTATTGGCACAGGGAATCTGCGCTCGCAGCGGGCCGTGGAAAAGATAGGCGGTGTCCGCGTGGGCTCGAAGACCGACGGCGACGGCCGCGAGAGCTTCATCTACCGAATCACCGCGTAAGGCTACCAAACTCAACCCCATAACTCAACCCTTTGCGCCTTACGTCTTATCTTCGCGCCTTTGCGAGAAACTGCTTTTCACGCAAAGGCGCAAAGAGAAAACTTAAGGCGCAAAGGGTTGAGCGAGTTTTGAGATGCGCTCTGAGTCAGGGTGATTAACTTCGAGGGTTAATCACGACGAGACTCAAAAGATGCGCGCGATTTTCTTCATGCCGCGGCTGAACCAGTTGCCCGTCTTCTTGGCGGCGCGGGCGGTCTTGTCCTTGGCGTCCTCAGCCTTGTCGGCCGCTGCCATGCCCACGTCCTTGCCCTTGCCGACTGCATCCTCCGCCTTGTCGGCAGCCTCTGCGCCGACGGTTTTGGCTCCACTACCCACGGCTTTGGCTCCGTCCTCAGCCTTGTCGGCGGCCTTTTCACCGGCGGCGTGGACGGCGCTGCCCGCGACTTTCGCGCCCTCAGCCGCCTGGTCCTTAACGTCCTCAGCCTTGTCGGCTACGTCTTTGCCAGTATCAACGGCCTTACCTGCCGCGTCCTCGGTCTTGTCCGCCGCGCCGGAGACAACTTTCTTTGCGCCTTCGCCCACTACTTTAGCGCCCTTGGCCGCCTCGCCCGTGATGTCTTCGGCCTTGTCCGCCGCTTCAGCGCCGACCTTCTTGGCCCCTTCGACCGTCTCGTCTTTAACGTCTTCGGCCTTGTCGCCCGCCTCCTGGGCCGCAGCCTTGGTCTCTTCCTTCGCGCCGCTCTGCTGCTGTGTGTCCTGAGCGAAAACACCCGCCGTCAAAGCTAACGTGCACAAGAATGCCCACAAAAATTTACGCATGATGCTTAACTCCCCTCGCGTTGTACTGAAATCAACCGCCCCTCCCGGTTCTGACAAGCTCATCGCAACTGAGGTGCCACGGATAGCAGAGTTGGCGTATAATGCTTCTACAAATTATTACCTAGCGCCCCACGGGCGCGGGCTTTATCGGAAGTCAGTATTAAGAGCATTCTATGAAATTTCTCCATCTCGCGGACATACATCTGGGCTGCCGCCGCTACAATCTGGAAGAGCGCACGAAGGATTTTTTCCGGGCCTGGCACGAGGTGATAACCACTCACGCCATCCCGAACCGAGTTGATTTCGTACTCATCGCGGGCGACTTTTTCGACCGCCGCAACATAGACCCGCAGGCGATGAACCACGCTGTCGCGGGCCTCGACCTGTTGAAGGACGCGCGCATTCCCGTCGTCGCCATAGAGGGCAATCACGACCAGCGCGACGCCGTCTCCGAGCACAGTTGGATGCGCTCGCTCTCCGAGTGGGGCTTCATCAAGTTGCTCGAACCGCAGGCCAACCCGGAGGGCGGCTTCCGGCTTGTCGAGTGGGACGAGGACGAGCGCGCGGGCTCTTACGTGGACATCGCGGGCGCGCGCATCTTCGGCTCGCACTGGTTCGGCGCGAGCGCGACCGCAGCCATTCCCATGCTGGCCGACGCCCTGCGCGACGCGCGCGACGAAGGCCGCTTCAACATCCTGATGCTGCACACGGACGTAGAGGGCCAGACCAACCGGCCCATCCCGGCCGTCCCCGTGGCGAAATTGAAGGAGCTAAAACAACTCGTCAACTACCTCGCGCTCGGCCACACGCACAAGCGCTTCGACCTGGACGGCTGGGCCTTCAACCCCGGCTCGCTCGAACCCACTTCGATTGACGAGTACAAGGAAGAGCGCGGCGCGTTTCTGGTAGAAATTGACGAGGCGCACAACATCAAGGCAGAGGCCATCAACGACTACGTGCAGCGCCCCTTCCAGCGGCTCTCGTTCGACGTGTCCGGCGTGGAGGACGCCGAAGCCGTCTACGCGGGCGTGATGGAGATGATCGAACGCGAGGCGCGCAAGCACGACACTGACCGTGATACGCCAGCGCCGATTATCGAAATCACTTTGCGCGGGCATTTGGGCTTCAAGAACTCGCTCCTGCAAGTCGGCCGGATGAGGGACGAGGCGCGCGAGCGCACGAATGCTCTGCACGTCATGATTCGCAACCAGAGCGTCCCCGTGGAATACGCGGTCGCGGCGGGGATGGACGCGCAGGCTCCGCGCCACGAGCGCGAGCGGCGCATCATCGAAGACCTGATCGCGCGCGACAACCGCTACAAGCACCGCGCGCGCGAGATGGCCGAACTCGTCATAGAAGCCAAGCGCCAGGCCCTCGGCAACGAAGCCCCCGACAAGATTCTCGAACTGATCGCGCAAAAGCTCGACCACGTTCCCGCGCAGGACGAACGCGCACACGAACCCGCGCCACAGGACTCCGCGCCGGCCGCCGCCGCCCTGAGCGCCATCG
>CAVQEU010000013.1:0-25008 GCA_963711585.1 uncultured Acidobacteriota bacterium
GCACAAAAATGGTAGGCGCGTGCGGATTTGAACCGCAGACCCCTACCGTGTCAAGGTAGTGCTCTACCCCTGAGCTACGCGCCTACAGTGCTTAAAAAGCTCTCGCTTCGTGTCATCTTGAAGCGAGGTCGTAAGGTAGCAAAGGATTTTCGTTCTTGTCAAGCCAACCCTTTTGCATCAAGCGCCCAATTCGCCGTATCCGGTCACAGAAGAAAAGACGCCTGCCTTTTCGACCAGACGTCTAATTGAATGTCACGAAATTGGCTTAAGCGGTCACTTTCACCACTTTCATTTCGTCCGTGTACGTCTTGATTTCCGTACCCTTTTTGATCTTCGCGTTCTTCCCCTTCTTGAGCAAGCCGAAGAGGCCGAAGAAGAGGACAGGGCGATAACGGTCCCAACCTTATCGCCGCCTTCGCCGCCTTTCGAGGCCCGAAGGCGAACCTTCTGACCGTCAATCGCAGTGGTGGATTCAACCCGGATGCCGAGCTTGCCTCCCTTGCCCATGCGCCCGGCTTTCTGCGCGTTGGCGATTGTTCCTTTGATTAAAGTGTCCCTGGCGATAACCACTTTTCCATTAACCATCAGGTCGTCTTTGAGCTTGAAGTTGATGGGGTCACCTTCGGTCGCAGAGCCGCTGGAAATCTCTTCTTCGGACGGCTATTAATTCAGTCCCGTCCGGAATGGTCACTTCGACACCACCGGTGCTGGGGGTTTCCTGTGCGTTGACTTGCTTGGGGGTCGGGTAACAAAAGACAGTCAACACAAGATCCGTGCGATACCTCTTCTAGATGAGTCTTCATTTTGATTTTCCTTTCGTCGTGAGAATCTAGGGGAATAACGGGATGAACTGATGGAGGAGCACATGGCTCCTGCCCAACTCATTTCATTACTTTACAACCGACTGCGTACTTCAGGATCGGCTAGTGAGTGCTCTTGCCACGTTATTACAAGAAGTCTTGAAGAATATTAAAACCCCTGCCGGGGGATTCTAAGGGTTAAATCAAACTTGCGGTTGCTAACGTGAGGCTAATGCGGAGGATTACTCATCATCGTGCCTTGTGAGCGTTGCGCAATATAAACGAGGCGGCAGCCGTCGTCAAGCCGCCGGGACATGAGCTTTCGTTCCCATTCAGGCGCTTGCCGTCTCCGCAGACACCTGCTCCCACTCCTCGTAGAGCTTGCGAAGCTGCGCGTCAGCGCTCTTGTACTCTTCGTTGAGAGCCTTGAGGCGTGAGGGATCACGCGCGACTTCCGGTTGGCTCAGTTGTTCGGAAATCTCTGTCAGATGCTTTTCCGCCTCATTGATCTCCGTCTCGATTAACTGCGAATCGCGGGTGGGCTGTTTCTTCTTGCCCTTGCTCTGTGCCGCTTTCGTCTTCTGTGCGGCTGACGCGGAACTGGCTCTTTGGTCTTCGCGGGCGCGGACTCCTCCTGAACAGGCGTGCGCTTCTTCGCCGCGTGCCAATCGTGGTACTCGGTGTAATCGCCGTCGTAGTGCTCCGCGCCGCCCACGCCGTCGAGCGCCAGAATCTGCGTGGCGACGCGGTCCAGAAAGTAGCGGTCGTGGCTGATGGTGATGATCGTTCCCTGATAGGCGTCGAGCGCTTCTTCGAGAGCCTCGCGCGAAGGGATGTCCAGATGGTTAGTCGGCTCGTCCAGGACGAGGACGTTGACGCGCGAGTAGATTAACTTAGCGAGGGCGAGGCGGCCTTTCTCGCCGCCCGAGAGGTCGCGCACATGTTTGTAAACGTCGTCGCCCGTGAACAGGAACTTGGCGAGGAAGGAGCGCAGCTCGCCGGCCGTCGCCGTCGAGGGCGCGACGCGGCGCAGCTCCATGATGATCTCGTTGCGGTCGTCCAGATCATCCAACTGCTGCGCGTAGTAACCGACCTGAACTTTCGTGCCCCAGCGAATTTCGCCCGCGAGCGGCTGCAACTTGCCGAGCACAGTCTTGACGAAAGTGGTCTTGCCGGAGCCGTTCGGCCCGATAATCCCTAAGCACTCGCCGCGCCTGAGCGTGAACGTGATGTCGCGCGCGAGCACCTTGCCGGGGTAGCCGACCGAGGCGTCTGCGACCGTTAGGACTTGCGTGCCGGCGCGCTCTATCTCTTGCAGGCGAAAGTCGCCGGAGGACTGGTCTGGGCGGACGGCCTCGACGCGCTCAAGCTTTTCCAGCATCTTGCGGCGCGACTTGGCCTGCTTGGTCTTCTGTCCCGCGAGGTTGCGGCGGATGAACTCTTCCGTCTTGCTGATTAAGTGCTGCTGGTTGTCGTAGGCGCGCTGCTGCGCCTCGCGCCGGACTTCGCGCTCGACGAGGTATGCCGAATAGTTGCCCGTATAGACGCCCGCGCGCCCGTTCTCAAGCTCGACGATGCGGCTCGAAGTGCGGTCCAGAAAGTAGCGGTCGTGGCTGATGATGACGTAGGCCGAATTATACGTGCTCAAAAATTCTTCGAGCCATTCGACAGAATTTACGTCCAGGTGGTTGGTCGGCTCGTCCAGCAGCAGAACGTCTGGCTCGGCCAGGAGGAGGCGCGCGAGGCCGAGGCGATTCTGCTGCCCGCCGGAGAGTTTCTCAGTCGCAAGCGCCCAGCTCTCGCGCTCGAAGCCGAGCCCCTGCAAGATGGCTTCGGCGCGGGCCGCGTACTCGAATCCGCCCTCGCGCTCGAACTGGTGTTGCAACTCGCTGTAGCGTTCGAGCACGGCGTCGAGGTCTTCTGCGCCCGCCTCGGCCATGCGGTGTTCCAGCTCGTGCATCTCGTGCTCGATCTGTTGCAGGTGGCCGAAGGCGGCGAGCGCGGATTCGTGTACGGTCGAGCCCGGCTCGAAGTGCACGTGCTGCGCGAGCAGGCCCAGGCGCAACCCCCGCGCCCTCACCACGTCACCGCGGTCGGGCGTCTCCTCGTTGCTGACGAGACGAAAGACAGTGGTCTTCCCCGCCCCGTTGCGCCCGACCAGCCCGACGTGCTCGCCCGGATTGATCTGCACGGACGCGCCCCGCAAGACATCCTGCGAGCCGTAAGACTTATGCACGTCTGAGAGCCGGAATAGCATGAAGACAGTGACGTTGTGACGAGTGAGTGTGACGAGTGACAAGTGACGAGTTAAAGACAAGCTCTTACTTGTCACTCGTCACTTGTCACTCGTCACTGTTATTTCGTAGCCGCCGGGCTCGCGGTCGCCTGCGGTGATGGGGAGGGAGACTGTGCGGCGGCCGGGGAGGCGGCGGGCGAAGAAGCCGGCGAGGCTCCCGTTTCGGGGGCGGCCTGCCGCATCGAACTCATCATCTCCGGTTTGGCGAGCATGTTCTGCGCGAGATTGTTGACGATCTTTGCCTCGGTCATAGCCACTTCGAGCAGGGCCGCATTCAGAATCTTTTTGCGCTGGTCGGTCAGGGCCTGCGTGATCTGCTGGCGCACGCCGGGGCTCTCGAACGTCAGGTTCTCGTTCTGTAGCTGCTTGCTCTGCAACTTGAAAATGTACCAGCGCTTGTTCGGGAACTGCACGGGCGGGGTGTAGCTGCCGATCTGCATCGGGCCGAAGAACTGCCCGATCAGTTCCTGCGGGAAGCCGTTCTGCTTGAGAGCGTCTTCGGTGGCGAAACCCAGGTCGCCGCTGCGCGCACGAATCTCGTCCACGTCCTCGCTGCGCGCGCGGGAGACCGTGGCGAAATCGGCCCCGCCTTTCAACTGGGCGTAGATTTGGTCAATCTTGACCTTCGCCTCCGTGTCGTTCTTCGCGTCGTCTTGCAGGCCGTTGTTCTCCGGGTCAACCACAATGTTGGCGAGGCCGACGCCGCGCGGGTTGACGAAAAGCTGCTTGTTGTTGTTGTAGTAATCCAGGACCTCTTCGTCCCTGACCGTGACCTTGGTGTTGATCTGGTCTTGCAGCTTCTGGATGGCCTTCGCCTTGCGCGCGTCCTCGCGCAGCATCTCGACGGTCTGTCCCTGCTCCTTGAGCCTCTTCTGAAACTCCTCTTCGGTCATGCCGCTCTGCCGTTTCAACTCAGCCAGATACTGATCAACCTCGTCGTCCTTCGGCAAAAGCCCGCCCTTATCGGCGCGCTGGTAGAGCACCTCGTTCTGGATGAGCGTGTCGAGCGCCTGAAGGCGCGTCTGCGCCAGTTGGAGCGGCGTGAGCTTCGACTGCTGCCCCTGAAACTGCTGGTTGATGAGCCTGTCAACTTCGCTCAGCATGATGTTTTTGCCGTTGACGGTGGCGGCCACGTCGGTCGCGCCGCCGGTCATGCCCGTGCTGCCGCTGCCGGTCGAGCCGCAGGCGGCGAGGCTGAGCGCCACGAAGGCTGTGACCGCCCCTAGAACTGCTTTTTTGATTACTCTGGACACTTTATGCTCCTTCGAAATTAACGATGACTGCCGCGGCCGCCGCCCGGCCCTGGTCTCTCACCTGCTTGACGTTTACGAAAGCCGTTTGCTATAAATTTTCGTTTCGCATCTCTCAAGCGGATTCGCACGCGCCCGACTGAGAGGTTGAATTCATCCGTCTTACTATTATCGGAGGTACTAAATCATCATGGCTAAACGATGCGAAGTCTGCGGCAAGGGGCCGCAATTCGGCAACAACGTTTCCCACGCGAACAACCGCACGCGCCGCCGCTTCGACCCCAACCTGCAATCCATACGCGTCCAGCGCCCGCAGGGCGGCGTCGTGCGCAAGAAGGTTTGCACCAGGTGCATCAAGGCCGGCAAAATCGCGAAAGCGGCCTGAGCCGTCCGCCCACGTCTTTTCAAACCGATAGCTACCGTTCAAAGCTGCGATGACAAATGCGTCTCAGCAGTTTGCCCGGTAGCTATTCTTTTCCCGCCAGGGCAACGACCTCTATCTCCACGCGAGCGTCCCTCGGCAGCCGCGCCGCCTGAACAGTCGCACGGGCCGGCGGGTTCTCCACGAAGTACTGACCATAAACCTCGTTCATCGCCGCGAAGTCATTCATGTCGGCCAGGAACACGGTCGTCTTGACGACGCGGTCGAGCCCCGTCCCGGCCGCTTCGAGCACAGCAGTGAGGTTGCGCATCACCTGCTCTGTCTGCTCGCGGACGCCGCCCTCTACAAATTGGCCCGTTTTCGGGTCGAGCGGAATTTGCCCCGAGGCGAAGACGAACCCCCCGGCGCGCACCGCCTGCGAATACGGCCCGATGGCCGCCGGCGCGCTCTCAGTCTTGATGATCTCCCTCACTGTACGGATAACCTCTTTTCCACGTTCCGAAACAAACTGCGCATTTTAACAGAAGGCCAAAGGGTAAGGCAAAAGCAGGCGTGTGCGAATTCCGGCCCAGGAACTTCGGACGCGCCAATGTGGCGCTTCAGAAAGTGCCATAACTGAGCTTTCGCTCCGCGGCCCGGATGGCCTACAAGGTCGTCTCAGAGAGCTATCTGGAAAGCCACTCAAAAGGAGAGCCACATGAAAAGCAGAGTCCTGACACTGCTACTTGTTCTGGCCCTGCTGCCGGCGGCACCGTCCGTAGCCCCGGCGCAGACGAACAACCACGCGCAGTCCGCAGCCACCACCAACGCGCAGGATTGGCAAGACTTGAAAGACCTCAAGCCCGGCAAGCAGATATTGGTTGAGTTCATGCCCAACATCGGCGACCCCGTTGAAGTTAGATTTGTCAGCGCAATTGGCACAAAGCTCACTGTGACCAGCCACGGCTATGACCGCAGCATTGAGCAGCGCGACATCCAGAGCGTCTATCACCTGAAAGGCAGGTGGTCGCGCCGAACGACGGGGCGCATCGGCATGGTGGTCGGGGCGTTGGCAGGGGGAGTTTTAGATAATTCGGTAATAAATCCTATAGATAGGCCGGTGGTGCCAGGCAAAGACGACGGGACCCCCAGCTTTGGAGGGCTTATTATCGGAGGGCTCGCCGGTGCCGGTGTGGGCAGGCTGCTCGGCGGCAAACGCAAAGGCAAGCTGCTCTACGAGGCTAAATAGCCGCGGCGTCGAGCCACGGCCCCGCGTGCGCCCCGCCTCTCGGCCTCGCTGCCGCAGGCGCTGAAAGAGCGTGTGCACGCGGGAAGCGCAGGGAGTTTAATCATCCTCTACTCCCTGCGCTTCCTCTACGCTCGCGCGCCGGCCAGGGCTTCTCGCCAGCAATAATCTGTGAGACCGACATAATGCTGGACAGCCGTGTTACCATATTCAAATCGTTGAATCCTCGATCAGGCACCGGGAGTCGTAGCCTGAAGCTATGACCTTACATCAGGATGTTCGTTATGGCAGACCAGGAACATCTCAACATAATCAGGCAGGGGGTCGGGCCTTGGAATCAATGGCGGGAGGAGATTCAAAAGGACGAGAATCTCCTCATCACAGGAGACCTCAGCGGCGCGGACCTCCGCAAAATGAATCTGAGCGGCGCTAACTTTCTTGGCACAGACCTGAGTGGCGCAGACCTCCGCGACGCGGACCTCAGTGGCACAAACTTCGCCAACGCAGTTCTCACCGGCGCGAACCTCTACAAAATGGACCTCAGCACCGCGAATCTCAAGGGTGCCATTCTCGATAACGCCGACCTCACTTCTGCGAACCTCAGATTCCTGGACCTCAGCGGCGGAACGTATCTGGACGGCGCGAAGCTCATACTTGCAAACCTGATGGGCGCGAAGCTCGGCGGTGCCCATCTCGAAAAGGCTGACCTCACCAGGGTAGACCTCTCTATCGCAGACCTCAGCGGCGCATTCATGGGGGACGCAAATCTGAGCGGCGCGAACCTCAGCGGCGCGAAGCTCAGCGGCGCATACCTCGTTGGCGCGAACCTTAGCGGCGCAGACCTCAGTGGCGCACATCTCGATGGCGCAGACCTTTGCCGCGCTGATTTTATAGACACAGACCTCACGAGAGCGATTCTTCCCGGCGCGAATCTACGAAAAGCCGTTTTAGTGAGGACAAATCTCACTAATGCCAACATCGAGGGATGCCATGTCTATGGAATAGCCGCGTGGGCACTAAAACTGGACGGCACCAAACAAAGCAAGCTTGTGATTACCGATGAGGGCGAGCCGGTTGTCGAAGTGGACGAACTCGATGTCGCCCAATTCATTTATCTACTTCTCAACAATCAGAAGATTCGAAATGTCATCAGTACCATTGGGCAGAAGGCGGTTCTGATTCTGGGAAGATTCTCTCCCGAAAGAAAGGAGATACTTGACGCAATCGCCGATCAGCTCAGACAAAAAGGTTTCCTCCCCATGATGTTTGATTTTGAGAAATCCACGGAACGAGATTTCACTGAAACAATTAAGATATTGGCCGGACTTTCCTTATTTATTATAGCCGACATCACGAATCCGAAATCGAACCCCCTGGAATTACAGGCTATATTGCCGGATTATATGATTCCCCTGGTCCCAATCATCCATCAAGGGGAAGCCCCTTTCGCAATGTTTGTTGACCTGCAAAATAAGTATCGCTGGGTTTTAGATGTGCTCGTGTACGACACAAAGGAGAAACTCCTGGCGGTCTTGGAAAAAGCCATCATTAAGCGTGCATTATCCAAGCATAATGAGTTGATAGGAATACGGGCGCAAGAAATGAGGACAATGAGCGTGGAGGATTTTTTATAGCCGCGACATCCGGGCAGATAAAGACAAGCGCTCAAATTTAAGCACGTAAGCCACCGCCTCATCATCCCTCATACGCCAACTCTCGCCGCTGAACTCTCCGTCAGGCCACGCCCTGCATGCGCTCGACATCGAGGACGCCGGGGACGTTCTTAATCGAGCTGATGACTTTGTCCAGGTGCTTCACGTCGAAGACTTCGACGGTGACCTCTATGCGGCCGCGCTCGTCGGGCGCGACCGAAGCGCGCGCATCGCGGATGCCCGTCTTCATGTCGGAGATGGCCCCCGTGATGCCGGCGATCATGCCCGTGCGGTTCTCCGTAATCGCCAGGAGCTTAACCGCATAAGCCTCCTTGTCAGACTTGCCGGCCCACTCGACCTCGACGATGCGCTCCGGGTTGACCATCAACTGCGTGACGTTCTTGCAGCGGCGCGTGTGCACGGCCACGCCCTTGCCGCGTGTGATGTAGCCGACGATATCCTCGCCCCGCAGCGGGTTGCAGCATCGCGCGCGCATCACCATCAGGTCGTCCACGCCGCGCACTACGATGGCGTCGTCGCCGAGGCGTATGAGCCGCTTGACGGCGCGCATCCCGGTCCGCAGGCGCGACTCCTTCTGCGTGTCCAGCTCCGCGAATTTTTCCGGCCCGAGGTACTTGGCGATGACGTTGCGCGGGACGAGCTTGCCGTAGCCCATCGCCGCGAGCAGGTCGTCAACGCGCCCGTAGCCGTACTCGCCCGCGACACGCTTGAACGCGCCGTCGCCGTCCGCCATCAGTTTCTTGGCGGAGAGCTGAAAGCGGGTCGCCTCTTTCTCGAAGAGCTTTCTCCCGATTTCAATTGATTCGGTGCGCTGCTGCTCGGCCACCCAATGGCGCACGCGGTTCTTGGCGCGCGAAGTGACGACGAAATTGAGCCAGTCGCGCGAGGGGTGCTGGTTCGAGGTCGTGAGAATCTCTATCACGTCGCCGTTCTGAATCGGCGTGCGCAAAGGCACCATGCGGCCGTTGATGCGCGCGCCCGTGCAGGTATTGCCCACCTCCGAGTGAATCGCGTAGGCGAAGTCCACGGGGGTCGCGCCGCGCGGCAACTGAATGACCTTGCCCATCGGCGTGAAGGCGTAAACGTCTTTCGGGTAAAGGTCGAGCTTCAAGGAGTCCAGGAAGTCGCGTGAGTCCTTGACCTCCTGCGTCCACTCGACCAGAGAGCGCAGCGCCTGCAACGCGCCGTCGTCGTCGCGCGCGCCGCGCTTGGCGTCCTTGTACTTCCAGTGAGCCGCCACGCCCTCCTCGGCGATGCGGTGCATCTCCTCCGTGCGAATCTGGACCTCGAACGGCTGCCCCTTCGGGCCGATGACGGAGGTGTGCAGCGACTGGTAAAGGTTGTCGCGCGGCGTCGCGATCCAGTCCTTGATGCGGCCGGGCACGGGCCGCCAAGTGTTATGTATGACGCCGAGCGCGCCGTAGCAGTGGCGCACCTCGTTCGGCGTGATGACGCGCGCGGCCACGAGGTCGTAGACCTGGTCGAGGTCAATCTTCTGCCGGCGCAGTTTCTTCCAGATCGAGTAGAGGCGTTTGATGCGCCCCTCGATGCGGACGTAGGGGACTTCCGACTCGTGCATCTTCCCCTCTATGTCCGCGGTGATCTCGCGCAGGAACGCTTCGTTGACGGGGCGGCGCTTTTCGAGCTGCGCGGTCAACTCGCGGTAGTCCTCCGGGTGCAGGTGCTGGAAGGCCAGGTCTTCCAACTCGCCGCGCAGTTTGCCCATGCCGAGACGGTGCGCGATGGGCGCGTAGATGTCCATCGTCTCCTGCGCGATGCGCTTGCGCTTCTCGGGCTTGAAATACTGTAGCGTACGCATGTTGTGCAGGCGG
This sequence comes from uncultured Acidobacteriota bacterium, assembly GCA_963711585.1. Taxonomy (GTDB): domain Bacteria; phylum Acidobacteriota; class Blastocatellia; order Pyrinomonadales; family Pyrinomonadaceae; genus QHXM01. The sequence goes on from CAVQEU010000013.1 coordinate 9,459, forward strand.
TCGGCGAGCTTCACCAGCACGACGCGCACGTCGTTGACCATCGCGAGGAGCATCTTGCGGACGTTCTCGGCCTGTTGCTCCTCGTGCGAGACGTTGCTGATCTGGGAGATTTTCGTCAGCCCGTCAACGAGCAGCGTGACTTCGTCGCCGAAGTATTTGCGAATCGTGTCCAGGTCAACGAGCGTGTCCTCGACCACGTCGTGGAGCAGGCCCGTGGAGACGGAGACTTCGTCGAGGCGCATGTCGGCCAGGATGTTGGCGACTTCGAGGGGGTGAACGAGGTAGGGCTCGCCCGAGGCGCGCGTCTGCCCCTTGTGCTCGCGCGCCGAGAAGAAGTAGGCGCGGCGCAGCATGTCCAGGTCGGCCTGCGGGTGGTTCCGCCCGACCTTACTGACGATGTCCTCGATGCGAATCATAACGAAGGGATGAGGGCGGAGGGATGAGGGATGAATGAAAAGCGGTCTTTCTTTACTTCATCCCTCATCCCTCCGCCCTCATCCCTATAATAATAGGTGATGCCCGACCCGAAAGTCGAGCATCACCTGCGAAAGTGCGTGGCAGCCGTTCGAGCCGAGAGATTAGATGCCCGGCCCGGCCCCGCCGTTGTTGAGCGGAATCAGCCTGCCGCGGGGGGCGGGGTGGGCTGCGCCGCCTTCTTGCGCTCGTATAGTTCCTGCGTGCGCTTCAAAGCCTCCTCGGCCTGCTTCGCCAACTGCTCGGCCTTGCCCGTGTTCTCCTCCATCTGGGCCAGTTTTTTAGCTTCGAGCAGGAGGTTGTACTTCTGGCTCCATGCCTTCTCGTTGTCGTTGTCGTAGCCGATGGCCTTCTCGGCCTTCTCCAGCCCGCCGGTCATGCACCGGACGGCCTTGTCGTACTCGGCTGTGTCCTTCGGCTTGATGTATTGGATGATGACCCCGCCGTCCGGCTTGGTGACGTTCTGCTGGTTGGCCTTGCTGTCGGTCACCTGGTTGGAGCACTCCCAGTCCTTGCTGGCGAGGAAGGCCAGGGCGTCGGCGCGCTTGTTGGGGCTGACCGACCCGTTGTCGGCGCGCTGCTGGACCCAGGCGGTCTGCTCGTCGGGCTTGCCGAGGCTACCCAGGAGTACGGTCACGGCCGTGAACGCCTCGTCGTTGTTCGGGTCCTTCGCCGCGATCTGCTTGTACGCCGCTATGGCCTCGTTCGCCTTGGCAACGTTCTCCGGCGTGTCCACGCCCTTGCGGTACTGGGCGTGAATGGTCCGCGCGATGAAGACCGGGGCGTTCTCGTTGTCGGGGTCGAGTTCGAGCGCCCGCTTGGCGTGCTTCTCGGCCTCAGCAAACTTCTTCTCTTTGTAATTCTGCGCGACCTTGTTCAGCTCGTTCTTGGCGCGGAGGCTGTTGATGTAACCGCAGCCCGACGTGGTGGCAACAAGCGCGACGAGAGCCAAGAGTCCGAGTCTTGCTTGAGAGAGTTTCATCGGTTTAATTACTCCACGGTAAAAGTGATAAGTGATGAGTGATAAGTGATAAGAAAAAACCGGCGGTCTTTACTTATCACTTATCACTCATCACTTATCACCGTTTTTTACGGCTCCAGGGCGTCTACCTGCAACCCGACGGGCGTGGCGCCCGCGCCTTTGACGGCGTCTATCACCTTGACGACCTCGCCGTACTTGAACGACTCGGGTGCCTTGATGAAGACCGTCTTCTCGATGATGTCCGTGCCGAACTTCGTGACGCGCTGCTCCTCGCGCTGCCGCATAATATTCGCGAGCTGGGCGCTCAGCCTGCCAGTATTGTCAATGGTTCCGAAGTCCTCGCCGTTCAGTTGGAGCTTGGAATCCTTCAAGATGTCCACGCGCAGCGTGAGCTTGCTCGGGGTCGCGTCGGCCGGCGTGTTCTGCTGCTGCTCCGGGATCAGCGTCTTGAAGCGCTTCGGCTTTAACGGCGTGACGACCATGAAGATGATCAGGAGCACGAGCAACACGTCAATCAGCGGCGTGACGTTGATGTAAGGGACGGCTTTCGAGCCGCCGCCGCCTGCACTCATTCCCATAATTTAATACCTCTTCCGTAGTGCGCCCCACACGGGCCTCGGCGGGCCGCGGCGGGCGATTCCATGAACCCAACTTTTACGAAGGAGCGCCGGCCGGCTTGACGCCTTTCTTGCGGTCGGCCACCAGGCCGATCTGCGTGACGCCGCCCGCCTCGGGGTCGCGGATCACGTCAATGATGCCGACGAGCTGCCCGTAGCTGACGTTGATGCCGCTCTTGACGTAGACAATCCGCTCCTCGTCCGACTTCTTCTTGTCGATCTCCTTCTTGAGATCGTCCATCAACTGCTTTCTCCCGGCGTCGTTCTTGTTCTTGAGGTCAATGTTGTACTTGACCTTGCCGAGGTAGAACTCGCCGTCGGCCGGGATCGAGATGACGAGCGAGTCCGCGGAGGAGATGGCCTTGTCGTCGTCCGCGTTCGAGGTCTCCTTCGGGATGTCTACGGTGATGCCCTGTTGCAACTGAGGCGTGACCAGCATGAAGATGATCAGCAGCACCAGCATGATGTCCACCATCGGTGTGACGTTAATCTCGGAGTTGAGGCCGCCTCCGCCTCCTGAACTCATTCCCATAACAAAATCTCCTTCCGCACACTCCGCACAGGCGGGGCGCACCTCCCGCTATCGGTAGTTCGTTCAGACTAAGATGCGCGCCCGCGCTCGCTCGTTCCTTACGGGTTCAACTGCCGCGTGCGATTCTTCAGGAAGTAGTCAATCAGTTCGGAGGCCGAGTTGTCCATCTCGACGACGAAGCTGTCAACCTTGCCCGTGAAGTAGTTGAAGAGCCACACGGCGGGCACGGCCACGACCAGACCGAGGGCGGTCGTAATCAGCGCTTCCGAAATACCGCCGGCGACAGCCGCGATACCTGCGGACTCTGCGTTCTTCATGCTCTGGAAGGCGTGGAGAATGCCGTACACCGTGCCGAACAATCCGACGAACGGGGCGGTCGAGCCGATGGTCGCAAGACCCGACAGGCCGCGCCTGAACTCAGCGGTCTTGATCGCGATGGCGCGTTGCAGGGCGCGCTTGCTGGCCTCTATCTCTTCGCCGGAGATTTCAGAGGATTGCTCGTGGGCGCGAAACTCCTGTAGGCCGGAGTTGACGACCATCGCGAGGTGCGAGCGGCGGTGCTTGTCGCTGATGTTGATGGCCTCTTCGATGCGGTCGTTCTTCAAAGCCTGGGCGACGCGCGGCGCGAACTCGCGCGACTGCTTCTTGGCCTGCGAGTAGGTCAGGTAGCGCTCGACCATGATGGCGATGGAGTAGACGGACATCAGGAGCAGGATGCCGACCACCGTGTAGGCGACGGCGTCCAGGTTTTTGAAGATCTCGTACATCGAGAACTTGTCGCTCTCGCCGCCGCCAGCGGCAGGACTAGCCGCGGGGCTGGCTGCCGGGGCCTCTTGCAAGAACATGAAGAAGCCATAGGCTTTCGTACCGAGAAGGCTTGTTAGAATAGTCACGGTAAACCCCTCCAATAAGGTTTCGATTAGGATTGATGCCGATCACGCAAAGCGGCGGAAGAGCGGGCCGACCTTAGGAAGAGGCCGGCCCGCTCCTGCGGCTCGCCGTGCTACTGAGCAACGAAGTTATAGGTGATGACGCCCGTCACTTTCACGGGCTGCCCCGAGAGTTGTGTCGGCGAGAACCTGGCCCCGTAGGCGGCCTGGACCGCTGCCTGCTGCAACAAGGGATGTCCACCGACGGCACGCGCCGAAATCACCTTGCCCGACTCGTCAATCGTCACCTGGACGGTGACGGTGCCGGAAGCGCGCGCGGCCTTGGCAATTGCGGGGTACGGCGGCTTGGGCAGGCTGATGGCCTTGCCGTTCAAGACGCCGCCCGAGATGGGCGCGCGCCGTGGCGTCGGCGTCGGCTTGGGCGGCGGCGGCGGCGGCGGCTCGTCTACCGAAGGAGCCGGCGGCGCGGCCGGGGCGGTCCCGGTGCCTGAAGATGTGCCAAACGGGCTCCCGCCGCTCGGCGGGACGTAGTCAACTTTGCCCTTGACCGCGCCGGGGACCGGCGGCGACTGTCCCTCGCGCGTGACGGACGTGCCCTTTTGCACCACCTCCGGGCGGTCTGTGACGAACTCTCTGACGGTGGCGACCTGCTGTTCCACCTTGACGGCCTGCTGCTTGGCCGGCTCCTGCTTCTGCGGCGTCGGCGGCGCGGCCTCCTCAACGACCACAGGCGTAATCAGCTTGAGGTCGGCCAGGTTCTGCGTGTCCATGTAGATGTCTGCGCCTTTGATCGCCGCGACAATTAGGCCGGCGAAGATGACGACGTACACGCCGAGGGTGGCGGCAAAGAAGACGCCTTTCCTCGAACTGTCATCGTGATGGCGCTCGGACTCGACCAGATGATCGAACATTTTGTTTTCCTCCCACTTTCCGGTGCCAAAGGGTCAGGGGTGCGAAAAATCAAAAAACCTATTAGTGCAATCTCAAACGACACTCTCCGAACTTGCCCGCGTGAGAGTCAAAAAGAGTTGGAAGGGGAAGCAGCAGTCGCCCGGCGCTATTGATGCACCGTATAAGTTTGCCCCGACCGCCGCGCAGGCTTGACACAAAACTTACCAGCCACCTCAAGCATAGACAACCGCGCCTCCGGTCCGTTCACATGCATGCAAACGCGGGCGCGATTTCGAGAATATTTAATTGGCCAGCAACGCGGGCAGTCTATGCCGCAACCGACAGGAAAGTCAAGCGTAAAAACAGTGGTCAGTTTTCAGTTTTCAGTTTTCAGTTAAAGACAAAAGAAGGAGGCAGCCGGGCTAATCTTAACCGGCTGCCTCTCGTCTTTCTGTTAACTGAAAACTGAAAACTGAAAACTGACTACTGACTACTGACCACTGTTTTTACGTTCGCCCCGCGCCCTGCGGCTGGTTGACGACGCCGCTGCCGCCGCCCGCGGCCTGAGCCTTGCGCGCGCGTGGCCGCTGCCCGCCCCCGCCCGGCGTCTGCCCTTTCGTCCCCGCATGGTCGCGGCGCGACTTCGCGGCCTCTATGCGCTGCTGCCACCAGACCATGATCGGGCTGGCGATGGCGATGGTCGAGTAGGTCCCGACGATGATGCCTATGAAGAGCGCGAGCGAGAACCCGCGCAAGACCTCGCCGCCGAACAGCACGAGCGCGAGGACCGAGAGGAAGACCAGCCCGCCCGTGATGACGGTTCGTGAGAGCGTCTCGTTGATAGCGTCGTTCGTGATCTTGTAGAGCGACTCGCGCCGGTGGAGCCTCAAATTCTCGCGGACGCGGTCAAAGGTGACGATGGTGTCGTTGACGGAGAAGCCGACCAGTGTGAGCAGGGCCGCGATGACCGTCAGGCTGACCTCCCACTGGAAGATGGAGAAGAAGCCGAGCGTCACCAGCACGTCGTGGAAGACCGTGATGGCGGCCGCCGCGCCGTAAGTCCACTCGTAGCGCGCGGCGATGTAGAGCAGCATCCCGATGAGCGCGAGCAGGGTGACGGAGATGGCCTGGATGCGCAACTGCTGGCCGGCGACCTCGCCGACGGCTTCCTTGCTCAGAATCTGATAGCCCTCGCCCTCTTTGCCGAAAGTGTCGAGCGCCTTTTTGACCTTGACGCTTCCGGCGTCCACCTGCGCCGCGACCTCCTCGGCGCTGGCGTTCTGGCCCGCATCCTGGCGCGGCACTTTAATCAGCACCTCGTCCGCCTTGTCCGTCGCCTGGATGATGGCCTCGTTCAGTTCCTGATTAGCGAACTGCGCGCGCAGATCGTCGTCCGACGGCCGCTGCTTGAGGAACTTGACGGTGACGACGGTCCCGCCCTTAAAGTCCACGCCGAGGTTGAAGGCGTCCGTCCCGCCCGGCACGGCCTGGCGGATGATGGCCGAGCCCAGGCCGGAGAGCATCAGGATGATCGAGAGGGCCATGAAATACCGGCGATACTTCAGCCAGTCGAAATTAACTTTATGGAATAGTTGAAACATGATTTTTAAGTGATAAGTGATAAGTGATAAGTGATGAGTAAGAGCTTCCCTCTTATCACTCATCACTTATCACTTATCACCGTCGTTAAATGCTTAGCGTTTCCGGGCGATGCCCCTTGCGGTTCAAGACCCACATGAACAGCGTCTTCGAGACGTAGACGGCCGAGAACAGGTTGATGAGCAGGCCGAGTATGAGCGTGATGGCGAAGCCGCGAATCGGGCCGGTGCCGAAGACGAACAGGAAGAGCGCCGCGACGACCGTCGTGACGTGCGTGTCAATGATCGTGACGAAGGCGCGGTTGAAACCCTGCTCGACCGCCGAGAGCACGGTCTTGCCCGTCAACAGCTCCTCGCGTATGCGCTCGAAGATGAGCACGTTCGAGTCCACGGCCATGCCGATGGTCAGAATCAGTCCGGCGATGCCGGGCAGCGTCAGCGTCGCCTTGAAGATAACCAGCGCCGCGACCGTCAGGATCAGGTTCAGCAAGAGCGCGACGACCGCGTTGACGCCCGCCCCGCGGTAGTAAACGAGCATGAAGATGACGACGAGCGCGAGGCCGACGACCGAGGCCGTCACGCCTGCTTTTATCGAGTCCGCGCCGAGGCTCGGGCCGACGGTCCGCTCCTCCTGGTACTGAATCGGCGCAAGCAGTGAGCCCGAGCGCAGCGTCCGCGCCAAATCCTCGGCCGACTCCTGCGTGAAGCGGCCGGAAATCTGGCCCGAGTCGAAAATCTGCGACTTGATGAAGGCGATTGATTCGACCTTGCCGTCGAGGACCGCGCCCATGTACTGGTTGACGTTCTGGCCCGTCCACTCGCCGAACTTCTGCGCGCCCGCGGGCTTCAGGCTGAAGTTGATCATGAAGTCGTTGGCGCCCTGTGCCTGCACGGCGTCGGCGCGGCTCAACTCCTTGCCCTCTATGATGGCGGGCTTCTGGACGACGACCCACTTGTCCTGCTTGGGCGCGTTCGGGTCCGCGTTGTCCGCGTTGCCAGAGGCCGTCGGCTCGTCCTTTTCCTTATAGGGCAGGACCTCGCGCTCGGCCGGGACCGCCCCGCCGAGCGAGGCGATTGCCTCTTCCTTCGTGTTGTAAGTCTGAACGGGCGAAGGGCTGGCCGGGCTGACGACGTGAACCAGTTCGAGCTTGGACGCGACCGTCAACTGCGCCTTGACGCGCTCGGGGTTCTGTTCGCCCGGCATCTGGAGCAGAATCTGGTTCGAGCCCTGCGCGCCGTGGTACTGGAGCGTCGGCTCGGCGACGCCGAACTCGTTGATGCGCCGGTCAATCGTGTTGTAAGCCTGCTCGGTCGCCTGCTGGCTCAGGGCGCGCGCCGCCGAGTTCGTCAACGTCCACGTGACGGTGTTGCCGGAGACGGCGGGCGGCCACTCGTCCGTGCTGATCTTCTTCGCCACCGCCTCGCGTATCTCGTTGAGCTTCGCCCCGTCCTCCGTCTCGACGAAGAAGCGGTACGAGCCGCCCGACGTGTCCGCGCGCCCGTCCTTGACCTTAGCGCCGGCTTCCCTCGCGGCCCCGACCGCCGTGATGGCGTTGTTCCTCGCCAGCTCCGAGAGGTAGTCCTCGACCTTGACGCGCATCACCAGGTGAGCGCCGCCCTTGAGGTCGAGGCCGAGGCGTATGTTTTCACCGAGCGAGTGCTTGATTCCGGCCATCGAGAAGTCGCTGAGCTTCGGACGGCGGTGCGGCCCGAGGACGACGTAGAGGCCGGCAATCGTGACGGCCGCGATGATGATGAAACGCGGGAGTAAGTTCTTCTTCTTCATAAATCTTTTTCAGTTTTCAGTTTTGAGTTTTCAGTTTTCAGTTAAAAGCAACTGGTCTTTGCTCAAAACTGAAAACTGGAAACTCAAAACTGCGTTATTTCTTCTCTTCCTCAGCGTCGCTGAATTCCGCGACGGCGGCGCGCGAGATTTCGAGGATGGATTTCTCGCCGCTCCTAATTAAGAAAGTTCTGTCGCGGACGGCCGTGATCGTGCCGACGACGCCGCCGCTGGTGACTATCTTGTCGCCGGCCTTCAAGTTGCTGATGGCCTCTTGCAGCGCCCGCTGCTTTTTTTGCTGCGGCCTGATGAGAAGGAAATAGAAGACGACGAAAATCAGGCCGACTTGGAGGATAAGACTAAAGCCAGGACTCATATGGTTCTCTTCGGGTTAGTTTGTTTATCGAATTCGGGGCAAATCGGGCGACCCAACAACGCTCGACCTGTGCCGGCAGACTCGGGGCCGTTCACTCCACGCCCGAGGCCAGCCTCTCTGTGAACTCTCGCCGAAATCGCGTGAAATCGCCAGACCGGATAGCTTGCCTCACGCGCCGCATAGTGTCAAGGAAGAACGCAAGGTTGTGATGTGTCAGGAGAACGCTTGCCAGCATCTCGCCCGCCATGAAAAGGTGGCGCAGGTAGGCGCGCGAGTGCCGGCGGCAGACCTGGCACGCGCAAGCCTCGTCCAGGGGGCGCGTGTCGCGCGCCCACTGCGCGTTCTTGATGTTCAACTTCCCGCGCGACGTGAAAGCCTGGCCGGTTCGTCCGTTCCTCGTCGGCAGCACGCAGTCGAACATGTCAACGCCGCGCGCCACGCACTCTATTAAGTCCTCCGGCGTCCCGACGCCCATCAGGTAGCGCGGGCGTTCTGCGGGCATCAGCGGCGCAACCTCCTCCACCACGCGATACATCACGCCCTTCTCTTCGCCAACGCTCAAGCCGCCTATGGCGTAGCCGTCGAAGCCTATCTCGACGGTGCGCAATAAACTTTCGCGCCTTAAGTCCGAATGGCCCGCGCCCTGTATGATGCCGAAGAGCGCCTGTGCCCCGCTCAACTCCGCGCCCTTCGGCAGATCACTTTCGTTGACACGCCCCGTGTCCGCTTCCTCGCGCTGCATGCGGTCGAACTCACGCCGCGAGCGCGCGGCCCAGCGCGCCGTCAGGAGCATGCTCTCGCGCGCAGCGTCGTGCGCGGCGTCGCCCGGCGCGCACTCGTCGAAAGCCATCACAATCTCCGAGCCGAGCGCGGCCTGCACCTGCATGGAGACTTCCGGCGAGAGGAAACAGAGTCGGCCGTCAACGTGCGAGCGAAACTCCGTTCCCTCCTCCGTAATCTTCCTGAGCGCGCCGAGGCTCCAGACCTGGAAGCCGCCGGAGTCCGTCAGGAGCGCGCGCTCCCAGCCGATAAAGCGGTGCAAGCCGCCGCACGCGCTGATAATCTCCGCGCCGGGGCGCAGCCACAGGTGATAGGTGTTGCCGAGAATTATACGCGCGTCCGTGTCCGCATCTTCGAGCGCCTCGAAGCGCGTGCCCTTGACCGTGCCGAGCGTGCCGACCGGCATGAAGACAGGCGTCTCGATGACACCGCGCCGCGTCGTCAGCACGCCGCTACGCGCCTCGCCATCCGTCGCGACGACCTCGTATCCGATTGCTCTCTTGTTCATTCGTCGGGAATGATAACGGCTGAGACACAGAATAGAAAATATGACTGCTGCCTCTGACCCCAAAGGGGTCGCACATGATAGCCGTGGGCAAGCGAGTGCGCGCCTAGCGCACGACGCGCCGCCCACGGATTTACGCGCAACAAGATTTCGACCCTGAAAGGGTCGCACATGCCGTGTTGAAGTGCGACCCTTTCAGGGTCGAAATCTATTCTTGCTCTGTTCCGTGGGCGGCGCAAACTCGCGTTTGCTTGCCCACGGCTATCATGTTTATCCCCTTCGGGGATGAAACGTGGATGGCGATGCTACGTCGCCGCCGCCGTGGATTCGGCGCTCATCAAAGGCAGGCGCACGGTGAAGACCGCGCCGCCGCCCTCGCTCTGGGCCGACACCTGGCCGCCGTGGGCTTCGACCAGTTCTTTGACGAGCGCGAGGCCGATTCCTAAGCCGCCGTGACGCCGCGTGGAAGAGCTGTCGGCCTGGCGAAAGCGGTCCCAGACGTAGGGCAGAAACTCCGCGGGGATTCCCTCACCCGTGTCCTCCACCTCTATCACGACCCAGCGCACCGGCTCCGTCTCGTCGTCCGCAAGCATGATGCCCGTGGAGTCTATCAGACGTGTGCGCGCGACGATGCGCCCGCCCTCGGGCGTGAACTTGACGGCGTTCGAGAGCAGGTTCCAGACGACCTGCTGTATGCGGTGCGGGTCAATGCTGGCCGCGGGCAGGTTCTCCTCAAGCTCAAGCCGCAAATCCTGATGGCGCGCGACGGCCGACGGGCGCACGACCTGTACGGCGTCCATGATGACGAGGTTGATGTCCGAGGACTTGCGGTCGAGACGGAACACGCGGCGCGCTATGCGCGAGAGGTCGAGCAGGTCCGAGATCAACTGCGTCAGCGACGACGCGGAGTTGCGTATGACCTCTATGCCGTCGGCCAACTCCTCGTCAAACTGAAGCGCGTCGTTCTCGCTCAGCAAGTCAACCCAACCTTTGATGGCCGTCAAGGGCGTGCGCAACTCGTGCGAGAGCGTGGCTAGAAACTCGTCCTTGAGACGGCTGGCCTCGCGCAGCTCGGAAATCAGCCGCGCGTTCTCAAGCGTCGAGCCGATCTGCGTGGCGACGGCCGTCAGCAAATCAACGTCGTCTTCGGCCCAGCGCCTCGCACGCGTCGTCTGGTGTCCGCTCAAAGAGCCTATGACGCGCCCCTGGTGCATGATGGGGACGACGGCCAGGCTCTTGAGCCCGATGCTCTCCACAATGTCTTCGACCCCTGCGGCCAACTTGTGTCCGGGCATGTCGGCGACGACCAAAGGCTGGCGGTGCTCTTTGAGCCACTGCTCGACGGGCGAGCGCTCCAGGATTTCGGGGTCGTCGCCGATGCGCGAGACGCCGCGCTCGCACCATTCGCCGTAGATGTCCGACTGCTCGCTCTCGGAAAAGAGGATGGCGACGCAGCGGTCCAGCCCGAGCACCTGCCCGACGCGCTCGACCACCATCTCGACGCCGCGCTTCGGCTCCGACGCTTGTTGCAGCGCGAGCACGAGGCGGTTGACGACGGCCTCGCGCTCGGCCTGGGCCTGTATGGTCGTAAACAAACGCGCGTTGGCAATGGTCTCGGCCGCCTGGCCCGCGAAGATTTCCAGAAGCTGCACGTCGCGCGGGCGAAAGCCGCCCGGACGGTTCGCCACGTAGACGAAGCCGATCAACTCGCGCTTGAGCATGAGCGGCACGATGAGCGCCGAGCGTATCTGGTAGCGCGCGACGAACTCCTGATTGAAGCGCTCGTCCTTAGCGGGGTCATTCGAGAAGAAAGGCTCGCCCGTGCGGTAGGCGTAAGCGGTCTCGCGCGTGCGGTAGACGAACTCGCTCGCGCCCTCAGGGTTGAGCGTGAAGCGGTACTCGCGAATCATCTCGGGCGGCGTGTTGTAGCCGGGGGCTTCGGCGCGCACAATCGACTGTCGCCGGTCGTAAGTCGCGAGCAGACATTTTTCGCCGCCGACAAGCTCGGCGATGGCGTTCGTCAGCCTCCCGTAAATCTCCGAGGCATCGGTCAGCGTCGAAAAGGTGCGCGAGATTTGATAAAGCCCTTCGAGTTCGCGGCTGCGGCGGCGGCTGGCCTCGTAGAGCCGCGCGTTGGCGAGCGCGACCGACACCTGCGCCGCGACCGCACCCAAAAGCTTCGCGTCGTCCTCCGTCCACTCGCGCGGCTCGCAGTTCATGTGCAATTCGAGCAGGCCGCGGTACGTGCCGCGCACGACGACGGGCGCGGCCAGCACGGCGCACACGTCCAGCTTGACGTAGAGCTTGATTAACTCGTCGTCCTCGATCCCGCGTATGTCGTTGTGGGCCACGGGCGCGTCCGAACTGGTCACGCGCCGCGCGTAGGCGCTTGAGCGCAGCGGGATGCGGTGGCCGCGTAAACTTGAGACCTCGCGCCGGGCCAGGTACTCGTAGCCGACGAGCGCGTACTCCTCCTCGCCGTCGAGCATCGTGACGTGGCAGCGGTCGGCCGCGAGTGCCGCGCCGAGCGCGTCCACGGTCTCCTGAAGCACGGCCGACGGGTCGAGCGAACTCGAAAGCTTGCGCCCGATGCGCGCGGCCAATTCTTCGCGCCGCGCCGTCGCCTCCAACTCGCGCGAGCGGCGCTCGGCCTGTTCGAGCAACAAGACTTTCTCAATTGCGATGGCGAGCGGCGGAGCGAGCCGTTCGAGCGCGAGCAGGTGTTTGCGCCCGTAAGCGGCGGGCTTCCTCGACGTGAGGTTGAGGCTGCCGATGGCGCGGCGGTTGGAGAAGAGCGGGCAGCACAGCGACGAGCGGAAGCCCTCGCGCTGCAAGTCCTCGTAAACGTTAAAGCGCGTCTCGTCCGATAGCTCGGGGATGACGACCATCTCGCGGCGCGTGAGCGCGTACTCGGTGACGGAGCCGCGCATCGGGCCGCTCGCGCCGACCGAGAGCGAGCCCGCGTGCTCGCCCGAGAGCGCGAAGACGCGCAACGTCTCGCCCTCGTCCTCGCAGAGCGCGATGGAGGCGCGGTCGAACGGGATGAGCGCGTGCATCTGCCGGCTCGCCAGATTGAAGACCTCTTCAATGGTGTGACTTGAGTTGACAGCGGCGACGACGCGGTTGATGACTTCAAGCTGCTCCGTGGCCTCGCGCAGGTAGTCGAAGAGAGCAGACATCTCGTCGCTCGTCACCACGCCGTCCGCTTCGTCCGCCTGCTGCCCCGCGATGTCCGGCTGCCTGAAGAGGTAGAGCGTGGCGGGCCGTTCCTGCCAGTGACATTCCATGCGCTCAACGCCGACGCGCAACGGGTGTTCGCCGTTGACGAGCACCGTCGCGTGCGCGTGCCCGCGCCCCGCCTCGCCCCCGTCCTCGAACTTCAGAACCGAAGAAACGTCCGCGCCGACGACCGAGTCGCACGGACGCAGCGTCAGCGCCGCGAAGGCTTCGTTGCAGGCGTGTACACGCGCGCCCGCCTCGTCAACTACAACGGCCGGGTCGCTGATGTGTCCGAAGAGCTCCGCGAACTCAGTCATAAAATCAGTTTTCAGTTTTCAGTTTTCAGTTTTCAGTTAAAGGCAAGTCGCTTGTTTCTGAAAACTGAAAACTGAAAACTGAAAACTACGTCTTCCCTTTCCTCTTGTGCCGCTCGACGATGCGTATCGGCGTGGCGAAGAAGTCGAACTCTTCGCGCAGGCGGTTCAGCAAGTAGCGCTCGTAGGAGAAGTGCAGGCCGGGGCGGCCGCCCGCCGTGAAGACGACGAAGCGCGGCGGGCGAACCCCCACCTGCGTCATGTACTGTACGTGCAGGCGCGAGACGCCGCCCTTGACGGGGGCGGGCGCGCTGCCGCCGCGCGGCTGGGACACGTTGCGCTCGAAGAAGGCGTTCAACTGCGAGGTCGGGACGCGGCGGTTGCGCGCCTCGTTCGCGCGCAAGGCGAGCGGCAGAATCCTCTCGACGCGCTGCCCGGTCAGCGCCGAGATCGTCACGACCGGGGCCCAGTCAAGAAACTTCATCTTGTCGCGCAAGTCGCGCTCGAACGCGGAGACCGTCCCCGTCACCTTGTCAGGGACGGCGTCCCACTTGTTGACGGCGATGATGATGGAGCAGCCCGCGTCGTGCGCGTAGCCCGCGATATTGGCGTCCAGGGCGGCGACGCCTTCCGAGGCGTCAACGACGACGATTGCCACATCGGCGCGCTCAAGGCTACGACGGGCCATCATCACGGAGAGCTTTTCGGCCACCTCTTCGGTCTTGCCCTTGCGGCGTATGCCGGCCGTGTCTATGACGCGGAAGCGCTGGCCCTCGACTTCGAGCAGCGTGTCCACGGCGTCGCGCGTCGTGCCTGCGACCGGCGAGACGATGACGCGCTCTTCGCCGAGCAGGCGATTCAGGAGCGAAGATTTCCCAACGTTCGGCCGGCCCACAATCGCCAGCCGCAACTCACGAGGTTGAGCACCACTTTCATCATCCTCTTCCGCTGCGGCCGTTTGAAAATTCTCGACCACTAAGTCGAGCAAGTCGCCCACGCCGTTGCCAGTCTCGGCCGACACAGGGACGACCTCGTCGAAGCCGAAGCGGAAGAACTCGCCCGCGTCCACTTCCAAACGCTGCGCGTCCGCCTTGTTCGCCGCGACGAGTACGCGCTTGCCCGTCGTGCGCAACAACCGCGCCAGTTCTTCGTCGAGCGGCGTGATGCCGTTGCGCACGTCCACGACCCAGACGAGCGCCTGCGCCTCTTCAATCGCCGCCCCTGCCTGCTTGAGAATGTTTGCGGGGATGACCGCGTCGTCATCTGGCACAATTCCGCCCGTGTCCACGATGGCGAACCTACGCCCGTTCCAGGAGGCTTCGCCGTAGATGCGGTCGCGCGTGATGCCTGGCTCGTCGCCCGTGATGGCGCGCCGCTCGCCGGTGATGCGGTTAAAGAGCGTGGACTTGCCGACGTTCGGCCGACCGACGATGGCTACAAGCGGCAGCGCGACGCTCGCCGCCTCGCGGCGTTCATCAATCATCGCCTCGCCTTCCGGCGTGTTCGTAGAATCTTCGGCCTGCTTGAGACTGTCGGGCTGCATAGAGATATATCAGGAGTCTAACGAAAACGACTCTCAACAAGTGGGAGAGTAGATTGTTAAAGCTTTTCGGGGCGCGCGTGAAGTGTAACGCGCGCTGCGGACGCCCCGCAAGGTTTGAAGAGAAACCGGTGCGCCTTGCTTCACAGCCGAAAGGCGAGATAGTCTTTCCGGCCTGGGAAGAACGAACCCTATGCGCTGGCCTGCACTCAACGCTCTGAAGCTGAAGACGTGGCTGACGGGAAGACTGTCGGCGGGCGGCGACGCGGAGGACGCGGACGCAGAGCTTCGGGCGGAGGTCGCCCCACATCTACTGCTCGGGCGACGCGGCGAACAATTCGCGGCCGAGCACCTGGAAAGACTAGGCTACGCTCTCGTCGCCTCAAACTTCACGCTTCCCGTGGGTCGCAACTTGCGCGGCGCGCTGGTCCGCGCAGAGCTTGACCTGGTCGCTTACGAGGACAGAACGCTCTGCTTCATAGAGGTCAAGACGCGTGCCTCGGACTGGTTCGCCGCGCCGGAGGCCAACGTAGACCTGCGCAAGCAGAGGCAGATCGCGCGGGCCGCGCGCGCCTACCGCCGCACGTTCGGCCTGACGAACGAGCCATACCGCTACGACGTGGTCAGCGTCATCGTG
Source organism: uncultured Acidobacteriota bacterium (assembly GCA_963711585.1). GTDB lineage: Bacteria > Acidobacteriota > Blastocatellia > Pyrinomonadales > Pyrinomonadaceae > QHXM01. The sequence goes on from CAVQEU010000013.1 coordinate 24,597, forward strand.
CCACCGGCGGCGGCGCGAGGCGAGGGGGCACGCCCGCGCCTGGAAGTCCTGCGCAATTTCTGGACGGACGAGAAATTTCGCAAGCGCCGGTGGGCCGACGCGCCGGAAGATTATTGAGAGAGGGGCTGTGTGAGGGGCCACTTGACAAGGAGACTTGAATCTGTAGAATTATTCTCCCGCAAGCGGGAGTAACTCAGTGGTAGAGTGCGACCTTGCCAAGGTCGAAGTCGCGAGTTCAAATCTCGTCTCCCGCTCCAAGATTCAGTAGCTAAGGCGAAGGGCGAAAGGAGAAAAGCCTCTCATAACTTTCGCCCTTCGCCTTTCTACTTTCGCCCTTCGCGTGGCGGCGTAGCCAAGTGGTAAGGCAGAGGTCTGCAAAACCTTTATTCATCGGTTCGATTCCGATCGCCGC
>CAVQEU010000014.1:0-28556 GCA_963711585.1 uncultured Acidobacteriota bacterium
GCCATACTCCTGGGCCAGCGCCGCGGCCACGAGCACCTGCCCGGACTTCTCCATGATGTTTGGGTCGGAAGTTAAGGCGGCGACCGCGCGGCCGATGAACTGCGGCGACTCGGAGTTGCTCATGTCCAGGAAGGCGGCCGCCTCCATTACTTTCTCGGTTCTCACAAGTCCCGGATAGAGAGACACGACCGCGACGTTGTGATCCCTCAGTTCGTGCGCCATGTCGGCCGTCATCTTATCCGTGGCAGCTTTCGACACGCCGTAAGCCACGTTGCTGAGATATCGCTGCGCCGCCCAGAACGAAATGTTGACAATCAACCCGCTGCGCCGGCTGACCATCGCCCGCGCGGCGTAAGCGCTGGCGACATAAGCGGCGCGAACCCCGGCCGCAAACATCGCGTCCCAGCGCCAGAGCGGCTGCTCCCAGAAGGGCCGCATCCAGGTGAACTGGCCCTCCTCAACCATGTTCTCGTAGCCGCCCCAGACGTTGTTGACGAGTATGTCTAAACGCCCTTGCTCGTCACTTATCCGGCGAAACGCCGACTCGACTTGCTCGTCGCTGCGATGGTCGCATTCGATGGCGATGCCTTTGTCCGAAACATATCGCATGTCTTTGACCAGCGGCCCGTGATGTAAGTGGCCGCGCCCGCGTCAATCAGTTCGAGAGCGATTCCTTTTCCGACCCCGCGGCTGGCTCCGGTTACAAGGGCGACTTTTTCATTCAGGCTTTGCATAAGAAGTTCAACTCCCTCCGCTCTGTTTGAGCGTGAAAGAATTCTAAAGGCCGGACAGGAAGTTGCTCAAAATGCGGTCGAACTCCGCCGGGCTATCTTCGCTGATGTAAGAGCGCGTATCGGCGAAGGTGGCGAGCGTCAGCGGGATGGAAGGGTAAAGCCGCTTGATCTCGGCCCACTGCGCGTTACCCACAGCAGACGCCGCCAGCGGAGACTTCGCGTCGGGCAGCGCAATCATAGCCAACGTCGGCACGGAGAGGCGACCGAAATCTTCCGTCAAGTCCGTCGTCCGAATCTCTCCGCCGTAGCGAACCCCGCGCATGAAGAAGCCGTCCGCCAGGGCTTCGAGCGTCCATCGCTTCGAGAGGGCTTCGTCCTTCACGGCGAAGGCCATCCAGTTCTTCACAGACGGATTTGTGCTCTTGGGGTCGTCCAGCAGCCTCTTTATCTCTTCGCGTTCGCCGGGCACGTCGGCTGACGGGAATAGTTGCGGCGACGGGGCGAACCCTTTCATCAGGGCCAGCCGCTCCTGAAGCGTGGCAGGACGGTCGGGCGAGCCGGGCGAGCGCAGCGGCACGTTGACCTGTGCGTTGACGAGGATTGCCGCGCGAACCCTCTCCGGCTTGAGCAGCGCGAGGCGGGCCGCGAAGTAACCGCCGATGGCCGTGCCTACTACTACGAGCTTGCCTCCGGCGCGCGCACTCTTCTCGACGAGCCGCAGGAGCGACTGCTCTATGTTGTTCAGCCACGGGCGGCGCGTGAGGTCGAACACTTCCGGCCAGGGTTGCGGACGGGCAAGGCCGGCACCGGGCAGCGTGACGACGTGGAAGCGATAGCGGTCTTTGTTGCGCTCGACGAAGGAGCGGTAAAGCTCGCGGCCGTCAACGCCTGCGTCCCCTATGAGGAGAAGGGGGACGAGCCCGCGCCCGCTCGTCTCGACGTGAATGTAATCGCCTGAGACCGGGCCTCTATGCTCCGGCAATCTCAAGTCCAGCCGCCCCCCGCCCTGTGCGAACGTTGCCGCCCGCTGGGCCAGAGCGGCCACGGCCTGCGGCCTGCCGCTCAAATCCACGCCCTGCACTTTATTGAATTGGATGTAGAGATCACGGTAGGCCGCCGTGCGCTCGTCCATTGAGAGACCGGGCCGCGCGGCCGCGCTCCACAACTCGACCATCTTGTCCACGTCCGCCGGCGCGGTCTTCTGAATCCCCAAGTAGGCGAGAAGTTTAATCATACGGTCGCGCATGTTTGCCGATGAGCGGTCGTCGCGCGCCGACTGTGCCAGGGCGCTGCAAGAATCGTTCGGCAAGATGAGAGTAACTGCGAGGAAGAGAAGGAGGGCCGCGGTGACTGCTTTCTTCATTGTTCAATCTCCCAATGAGAATGTGACCATCGCCGCAGATGTTATTGACATGAGGGAGGGTGAGACAAAACAAATGCAACCGGCGCACGGGCGGGTGCAATTAAGGCTGTGATTTCTGCAACGAGCGGCAGTGAGGAATTACGTTCAGGCCAGGCTTTCGAGGAGGGCTTCCAGGTGTCGGCGATAGCGACGGCTCACTTTTAACTCCATGCCGTCGAGCAGGACGACCAGACACCCGCCGCGGAACAAGTCTTTCATCCCCCGCACGCGGTTGAGATTGACCACGGTCGAACGATGAATGCGCGCAAAGTCTTTCGGATTGAGCCGCGCCTCGATGCTGCCCAGGTTGCCGCGCAGCAGATACGACTTCCGGCCCGCGTGAATCTTAGTGTAGTAGCCGACCGCTTCGAGCCAGTCAACTTCCTCCACGGGGACGAAGCTAATCTGACCATGAGCTTTGATGAAGAACCGTCTTAACGGCTCGGCGGGCGGCTCGACCTCGACCTTCCCCTCGTGCCTGTGATGTTCCAAGAGCGCCAAAAGTCGCTGGCTGAACTCTGCGCCCCGCCGCGCGCGGTGGTGGCTCTTCGCGCGCTCCACTGCCTGATAGAATCGCTCGTCCGAGAAAGGCTTGAGCAGGTAGTCGAGCGCATTGACCTCGAAGGCTTTCAGCGCGTAGCTGTCCCACGCGGTAATGAAAATCAGGATGGGCGGGCGCTCCAGGTCTATCGCCTCCAGGACTTCAAAGCCGCTCTTGTGCGGCATCTGTATGTCGAGGAGGACGAGGTCGGGCGCGAGCCGTTCGATACTCTCGATTGCCGTGCGCCCGTCGCCGCACTCGCCTACGACTTCCAGTTCCGGGTCGCGCGCCAGCAGCGTGCGAATACCTTTGCGGGCGTTCGTCTCGTCGTCAACGATGAGCGTTCTGATTCTCTCCATTCACTCCTCGCCCTTTCGATGAAGTGGGATTCTCAGGCGGGCCGCCGTCCCCTCAGGCTCAAGGTTTTGAATGACGAACTCCTGCTGGCTGCCGTAAAGCTGTTCCACGCGCGCGCGCACGTTCCTGAGGCCGACGCCTCTCTCGGCGCTCGGTTGCCAGTCCGTCGAGAGTCCGGGGCCGTCGTCCTCGACGGACAACTCAAGCCAGCCGTTGTTGCGACGGGCGGCAATGCGGACGAGTCCCGAAGACGTGCGCTTGGCGACGCCGTGCCGGATCGCATTCTCGACCAGCGGTTGCAGAATCAGATTTGGCACAGAGGCCGAGAGCAGTTCCTCCGGCACGTCCACCTCGACCCGCAGCCTGTCGGGAAAGCGAAACTCTTCAATCGAAAGGTATCGCCGGACGAAGCCGAGTTCGGCTGCGAGCGTGACTTCCTGCCCGGAGGTGTCGTCCAGGGTCGAGCGGAGCAACTCGCCGATTCCGGCAACCATCTGCACCGCCGGACCGCGCTCATTGTTGCGGACGAGCATGGCGACTGTGTTCAGCGCGTTGAAGAGAAAGTGAGGCTGGATTTGCATCCTGAGCGCTTCGAGGCGTGCCTGCCCGAGCTGCGTCTCCAACTCCCTCGCCCGCGCCTCGCGCTCGCGATACTTGCGGAACGAATCCCGCGCCACGGCGGCCCCTAAGATGGCCCAGTAAAAGATCAGCTCGACGTAGAGGAAGGCGCGCAAGCCCCTGCCGAACTCGGCGATAAAAGTGGTCGTCACCCCCGGACGACTCCGGCCGAACAGCATCCCCAGAAGAGCGAAGATCGCGATGTGTGTCAGTCCGAACAGTAAACTGAGCGCGGAGTGGGCCAGCGTCGCGAAGCCCAGCCTCCCCTTGCTGAGCGGTATTCTTTCGGCGAGGCTAAAGATCAGCGGCGTCGCGAGCGCCCAGTAAGACCAGATGGCGAGCGACCAGAGTAGGAACTCTGAAAAACCGACCGGCGAGGATGACTGAAGGCTGTCGGCATATCTTTGGCTCGCGCTGATCAATGACAGCACCAGCCAGACAGCGATCACGCCAAGCGCCCAAGCGCGGCGTGAGCCCGCCTGTTTCTCCGAACCACTATCTGAGTTGCTTACTCGCTCCACGACGACCGCCAGCCTCGAAGATGACAGAGGGACTTCGCGTCCCCCTCTTCCAGTCGCGTGGATAGTAGATGCCCGGCCGGTAAAAACTCAAGGGTGAGATCGGTTTTGAATTGAGCCAGACTGTTTCCAGTTCGGCATGAAGCTGGACGTGCGCACCGGCGCGTTCACCTTAAGCGTTCATTGCGCCCATTCTTCCTTGCTCCACACGTCCCCATTGCTCATGATTCACTCGCGGCCGTTGTCCCGATGAACTCTTCCAGTTGGCGGAAACTTTCAGCGTGCAGGTCGGCCGGGAGGCGGCTGCGGACGCGAGCGTCCGCGAAGCCCACGCCGCCGAGCACGATTCGAGCGCGGACGCGCCGAGCCGTTTTGTGAAACGCCGAGTACTCGCGCGCGGCACGGTCCAGGCTGACGAGCAGGGTCGAGGAGACGTAGACCAACTCGGGCCGGAACCGCTGCACCACTTCCGCCAGCGCGGAGAAGGCGTCTCATCCCAAGATTGAAGACCTCCGAGCCGCCCGCTTCGAGCGTGAGCGCGGCGATGCGCAGCGGGAGTTCGTGAAAGTCTTCCTCGACGCCGCAACAGAGCGCGCGCGTCCTCTCGCTCTCGGGGTGGACGAGATCGGGCGAGTGCCGAAGGTGAACGCCAGCTTCGCGGACGTTGACGCGCAGCAGTACGCGTCGCTGACCGGCCGCGCTGAGGTCGTGCGCGACCGCGCGAAGATAGAGGAGTTGTGGAAGCCGCAACTGCGCGCGTGGTTCCCCAAAGGTGTGGAGACGCCGGACATCGCGCTGCTCAAGGTCACGGTCGAGCGCGCGGAGTATTGGGACAGCTCTCAGTCAATTGTGGCACACGCCGTCAGCATCGTCACCTCGCTCTTCACGGGCGAGCAGGCTGAGTTAGGCGAGAACGAGAAGCTTGAGTTGAAGTAAGGCGCGAGCCGTCGGCCGTCAGATGAAGTTCGACTACACGCTCGACTTTGAGCAAACAGATTTCCGCAAGCGCCCGGAGTTGTACCGCGTCGGGCGCGGCGAGCAGGGCGTGCTTTTGGTGGAGCCTTACAAGGGCGAGATTCTTCCGCACTGGCGCTTCAAGACGCCCGAGGCGGCGCGCGAGTCCGCGGCGAAAATTTACGAACTCTACGAAGGCTATAAGGCTGCGAACGATTTCGTCGGGATGGACATGGCGCGCAAGTTCTTACAGATGGGTTGGACGCGCTCTCTGCGCTACGCCAAACACCGCACCGGGAAGAAGTACGTCGGCGCAGTGCCGCCGGACAAGAAGGGCCAAAGCGGCGCGCACGGCCGCCCTGTTGCGCCCGAGGAGCCGGACGCGTTGAAGCTGTTGAGCGCGAAAATCTTCAGGGAGAGGCTCGACGCCGTGCTCGCAGACCCCGCTTACGCAGCCATGCGTGAAGAGCACAAGAGGCTGTACGAGACTCCCAGCTTCGTTAGTGAAAAACACATCACCGCTGACCCTCATTGACTGCACGGAACGCGGCCCCGCTGCCGCGCTTGCCTCCTATAGTCAAACCGCCGTGCGATTACTTAAACTATCGGCATGAGCAGCCCCCCACACAACTCGGGCCAGTCTCCTCCGGACCTGTTCTTAAGTTACAACGGCACTGACCGGCAGGCTGTCGCGCAAATTGAGCAGGCGCTCAGGCAAAGACAGGTCTTGACCTTCTTTGACCAGAACAATCTCCGGCGAGGCATGTTCTGGTTCGACGCCTTGCAGAAAGCTATCAACGACGTGCGTGCGGTGGCCGTGTTCATCGGGAAAGACGGATTGGGCCGCTGGCAGAAGCGCGAAATGGCCCTGGCTTTAGACAGGCAGGCGAGGGAGGAAAAGCAGGGCAGCGACTTTCCTGTAATCCCAGTCGTGCTGCCCCAGGCGGACGTTAATCTGGCTCCGGGCTTTCTTCTGCTCAACACGTGGGTTGATTTCCGGCGAGGCTTGGACGACCCGGCGGCACTTGAAGACCTGGCGCGGGTCGTCCGGGGAGAGGCCACGGAGTCGCAGAGGCAGGCCGTAACGCTGCCGCCCTATCGAGACCTGAAAGCTTTCCGCGAGGAGGACGCTCCACTCTTCTTCGGGCGCGAGGACTTCACCTCCTCGCTGCTCGAAAAAACTCTGAGCCGACAACTCGTAGCCGTCATAGGCCCCTCCGGCAGCGGGAAGTCTTCAGTGGTTCAGGCCGGCCTCTTGCCGCGGTTACGCCGGCAGTATCCGCCCGCGGATGTCTGGGAGGCAGTTATTTTCACCCCCGGAAATCGCCCCTTCCACAGGCTGGCCGCCGCGCTGATTCCTCTCTGGGAGCCGAACATCAGCAAAACGGATCAACTGATTAAAGCCGAGGAACTGGGAAGCTGCCTGCTAAATGGCGCGGTCTCTCTGGAGGCCGCCGTCGCCCTGAGATTGCGCGAGGGCGACGAGGCGGGCGCGGACGACTTTGCCGTGGCGGACCGGCTGCTCGTCGTCGTTGACCAGTTTGAAGAACTCTTCACCTTGACGCCGGAGGATCAGCGCGCGGCGTTCGTCACAGCGCTGCTCGGCGCGGCCCGTTCCGAGCCTGTGACGATTCTGCTCACGCTCCGCGCCGACTTCTACGGCCAGGCCATAGGGATGAGCCGCGAGCTGAGCGACAAGATAGAGCAGGGGCTCGTCAACATCGGGCCGATGACGAGAGAGGAGTTGAGGAGCTGCATCGAAGAACCTGCCCGCTACGTCGGGCTCGGCTTCGAGCCCAACCTGGTCGAGCTCATCCTCGACCACGTCGAAAACCAGCCGGGCAGTCTGCCGCTGCTTGAGTTCACGCTGACGCAGTTGTGGGAGCGAAGACAAGACGGTCTGCTGACGCACCGGCAGTACGAAGAGATAGGCGGAGTCCGCGGCGCGATCAGCAAGCACGCGGAGAAGGTCTTCTCGAATCTGCCACAGGCGCAGCAGGAACTGGCCGAGCGCCTCCTCACACGCCTGGTCCGCGTCTCGGCCGCCAACGAAGAGGGGACGGACACTCGGCAGCGCGTTAAGCTGAGCGACCTGGACGCCGAGTCGCGACAGGTCGTACGCGAGTTCGTCAAAGCGAGGCTGCTGGTCGGGAGTCTTGAAGAGGAAGAGGACGAGGAGAAGGACGACGACGGACAGCCGGGTGCGGCGCGGGGCGAGAGCGTGGTCGAGGTGGCGCACGAAGCCTTGATTACAAGGTGGGACCGCCTGAAGGCGTTAATCAACGAGAACCGCAGGTTCCTGCTGTGGCGGCAGCGCCTGATCCTGCGCATGGACGAGTGGAACGAGACCAAGCGGGACAAGGGCGCTCTGCTACAGGGCGCGCCGCTCGACGAGGCGAAGCGCTGGCGCAGGGAGCGCGGCAAAGAATTAAACGAGGCCGAGCACGAATACATCGCCGCCAGCGAGAAAGCGGTCCGCGCCCGCCTGGCCGCTTAAAGTCGGGCGGTGGCCGCCGCCACGGTCGCCGTGCTCGCCCTGGCCGTCTTCCTCGGCTGGCGCGTCTGGGTGCGGAGCGACTCTTACCAGATTAACGCCATCCTCTCGGAAGCGCCCACGCTGGTCCCACAGTCTGACGACGATCACGGTTGACGAATGGTATTTCGCCCTCGCCGTCACGGGCAGAAAAGACAAGATGTTGTGCCGCCGCGAAGTGGGAGAAAACTCCCCGCTATCTCAATATTCTCATCCACGTAGCCGACGCCTCATCATGCGCGGGTAAAAAGGAGGAAGCGACTAGCTTGCTCAGTCAAGCCTACACGACCGTGAATGAGGGATACGGACTGGGGGAAGACGGCGACAGCGGCTTTCTTTACGCTACACCGTCTACGACTTTAATAGACCTGAGTAAAGCTTTATTAGAGGCCGGCAGGAACGAGGAGGCCGAAGTGACGGCCAACAAGGCGGCGGCCTTAGTGCGTAAAAGTTCCGAGTGGAAGATGTCACGAGGAGTGTACGCCCCGGTTTTTACAGGGCTCGTTGAAGTCGGAAAAAGGGCGGAGGCTTTGGAAACCGCACGAGTCGTGCCAGACGCCGAATCCCGTAGTAGCGCTTATTTAGGTATCGCCGAAGGGTTGATTAAGCTCAGGGACGCCGACACGGCGGAGGAGAGTTTAGCTCGGGCGCTCGAAGCCGCCAGGCAAATGCCAGAGAATGATGATAGGGGCGGGGCGCTTGCCTCCGTCGCTCAAAAACTATCCGTCCTCAATAAATCAGACAAGGCAGTAGACATTGCCGAAGAAGCGCTTGGAATATTTATCGCTGAGAGGCAGGAAGAAGCCGCGAGTATGATAATAGCGTACGAAGCGCAAGTCGATGATTGCTGAAGTTTATGTCCGGGGCGGAAAGATTGAGAAGGCCGTTGCCGTTGTAAGGGGGATGCTAAGCTACTACCAACGACCCTGCTTTCTTCGCGCATCTCAAGAACACTCGTCAGCATGGGAAGAACAGACGAAGCCTTGGCCGTCGCCAATAATTTCGCCCCGGATAGGCCCGACATCTTTATCAAAATTGCCCGATACTTACTCAAGCAAGGTGATAATGCTCGCGCGCGCCGCGGTATTGACATGGCGATCACCGCGGCGCGCAGAAATCTTGGCGATTCAAATCGAAAGTGATTCTACTGATAATCATAGATTTATTGTCGAGAAAATTTAATGATACCGAGAGAGCGCTCGAACTCGCCCGTAGATTTCTGAGGTCATCCTTACTAATCGCTCCCTGGCCTTAACCAACATCGCACAGGATCTGGCGATGCCGGAAGAACCGCCGAGGCACAAACGTTATTAGAGGAAAGCGCTGCCTTGGCGGAGACGATTGTCGGGCGAGGAACGACATCCAGAGGTCTAAAGTTTACGCTTTGATAGTCTCCGCCCAGGCTAAATTGCATCACTTCTACGAAGCGCGCCAAACCGCAGAGCGCTGCAAGCAGTCAAAGTCCAAGCTGCAAGCCTTAACCAACATCTACCTCGAATACTAGCAAGATGAACGACCCTGGCCTGGCTCAAGCCCTCAAAGAGTTGGAGGAAAAGAGAGAGGAAGAGCGTTACGCCGAGTGACCGGCTTTTCTACGAGCGAACCCGGACGGCCCTTTGGGACATCTGAGAGCGTGCAAACCACGGGCCCAGATTCTCTCCGCGGGCTTGAACACTTCGCCGGAAATTGAAAGAATTAGGAATCATGAGAAGAAATCACCCGCGCCGCGCCGTCGTCCTCGTCATCTCGCTCCTGTTATTCACCGCCATGACGGCGCACGCGCAGACGCGCCCGCGCCGCGTCACGCGCCAGTCGCAGCGCAACGAAGCCACGCAGCCGAAGTCTGATACCGGACTCCTCGACGTGGAACCGGCGAACGCGGGCGGCTCGACCTCCGCGCGCAGGAGAAACACCACGCAGCCCGCGCCCGAGGCAGACAACACGCCGCTGCTCAACCCGACTGCTTCGACGCCGGTCGGGCCGACTCCGGGGACGAACACATCGGTCGCCTCCGACACCTCGCGCGCCTTCAGCCTGCTACAGCAGAAGCAGTACGCGGCGGCCCTGAAAGAGGCCAGGCAGATTACGGAGACAAATCCGAACGACTCGGAAGCCTGGAAGATCGCGGGCTTCGCCGAGATGAATCTTGACCAGCACGAGGCGGCCGCCGCAGACCTTCAGAAAGCCCTCGACTTGCAGCGCGCGGCCCGCCAGGAAGACCCTTTCACCTCGGACGCGCTCGCGCACGCCTACTTCCTTTCGGATAAATTCGACCGCGCGCTCCCGCTCCTGGTCGCGGCCACGACGCGGCCGAACGCGAAGCCCGAAGCCGTGACGGTCTACTACCGCGGCGTCGCCGAGTATCGCACGGGCAAGATGGCGGATGCCGAGCGCACCTTCAACGCGGTTGTCAAAGAGAACCCGAAGGACGCCGCCTCGCTCTACTACCTGGGCCAGATTGCGTTCGACCGCAAAGACCTGGACGCGGCCATCGCCTCGCTCAACCGCGCCACGCTCGCCGACGCACGCCTTGTCTCGGCCTGGAACCTGCTGACGGTCGCCTACCTGCAACGCGCCTCCGCGGCCGCGGCCGCAGCGCCGGAGAAAGCGAACGCAGACTATCTGGGCGCCGTGCGCGCCGGCGAAGGTCTGACGCGCGTCCGCACGGACGCGGCCGCGAACATCCTGTTCGGCCAGGCGCTCATAGGGGCGCAACAGTTCCCGCGCGCCGCCACGGTCCTCGAACGTGCAACGGCCGGCGCGGACGCCAACCCGGCCGCGCTCTATTTGCTCGGCGTGGCCCAGTCGCGCGCCAAGAATTTCCCGAAGGCGATCACGGCCCTTGAGCGCGCCGCCGCGAAGACGCCCGACGACGTGAACATCTACCGCGAGCTGGGCTACGCCCTGGAAATCTCCAAGCAGTACGCCAAGGCGCTCGCCGCCTACGAGAAGGGCGCATCTCTTGCCCCCGGCGACGCGGACTTCAAGGAGTCCGCCGAGCGGGTCAGACCGTATGCAAAGTGATAAGTGATGAGTGATAAGTGATAAGTTAAAGACAGGCGGTTTTTCTTATCACTTATCACTTATCACTCATCACTTTTTTTACCCTTGTAACTCGTCACTGCTCTGCTGTAGCATCCCCTCATGAAAAACCTGAACTTCTTTCGCTCCCGCGTGCGCCGCCTGTTGGCGCGTGCGGGTCTGGGCCTCGCTTCTCTGGTCATCCTTTCTCAGTCGGCGCTGGCCGTGGACTGGAACGGCATAGAGCCTTTGAAGTCCAGACGCGCGGATGTCGAGCGCATCCTCGGCCAGCCCGTTCAGAGTGAAGGGGGCGAGTTGGGGACGCTCCACTTCAAGGTCATGGGCGGCAAGGTGACGGTCATTTTCGTCAACGCGAATTTCGTGCGGACCAAAAAGCTCTCCCCGGAACTCGAAGGCACGGTGCTGCAAATCGTCCTCCAGCACGACAACTCTTCGGAGTCGCCGGAGACGATGCGCCTCGTGGACAACAAAAACTTCGAGCGCGAAGACCGCCAGGGCGGCACCGTCTTCCGCAACCTGCGCGACGGCATCGCCTACACCTTCTTCAACGGGAGGCTCAAAACGACGCGCTACTCCGCCTCGTCCACCCAACTGGGAAGGGCTAGAAAGTGAGGGATGAGGGATGAGGGATGAGGGATGAAATAAGAGCTACTGGCTTTACTTCATCCCTCATCCCTCATCCCTCATCCCTTCCTCGTTATGCTTTATCACCACCTCCTGAGCCAGGCGCTCGCGGCCAAGCGGGAAGAGTTTCTGCGTTTCGACCGGGCGTGGCGCGAGGACGTGCGCGATTACGTGTTGCGGCTCAGCGCGCTCGGGCGCGAGGAGAGCGCCGCCGAAGTCACAAGCCGTTTGTCCTCGTCGAAAGAGCCGGGCGCGATTCCTTCGGACGAATTGGACCGCGCCGGTTCCGTGGTCGTCCCCTTCGGGCGGCACTGGCGCTCGCACGAAGAGGCGCGGCGCTGGGCCGTGGACGTGCTTGAGGACCGCGTGACGTTCGCGGCCGACGGCAGCCAGCTCGTGCCGGGCCGAGACCTTTCGCTCCCCGTCGCCGCCGTCCAGGTCGCCTGGTTCGAAAATTGGCACACGCGCGGGGGCAAGTACGTTAAGGACGCGCGCTGCGACATTCTCTCGCCGGGGGAACTTCTCGAAGAATACGACAACCGCAGCGCGGCCGACACGGTCGTCAGCCTGCGCCGCTTTCAGCTTGAGACGCGAGTCATCGCCGAGTGGGTCGAAAGCAAGCGCGGCTGGCGCGAGCGCAAAGAGCGCACACCCGTCGCCTTCTTCGACGGCACGCTCATCGTCTCCATCGCGCTCCCGAAGACGAAGCTACAGGACGCATACGTCGCCGCCGCCGTTGACCTCGTCAAGCTCTCGCGCGACGCGGAAGTCCCCGTCGTGGGCTTCGTGGATCAGTCTTACGCGCGCGATTTGGTCTGGCTCCTGGACACGCTCGACGCAAGGGCGGCGGGCAGGCGTTCTCACTCGCTCTTCGACACGCAGCTCTTGAACTCGGCGGTCGAGGGCGAGCGGCCGGTGCTGAACGAGTGGGGCGACCGCACGATCTTCTGCTACTGCGTGCGCAAGAATTCGAGCGACGCGTTCAGGGACGAGCGCACGAACCAGCCGCTCGTCGGCTTCACCTATTTGCAGACGAGCGGTGAGGGGCAGCCCGCCCGCCTGGACGTGCCGGCCTGGATTTACGAGGCCGGTTTGTTGGATGATGTGGTGGAAACGGTGCGCGCCGAGTGCGTCAGCGGCCTCGGCTACCCCTACAGCATCCAGGCGGCGGACGAGGCGGCGGTCATACAGGGCAACGACCGCGCACAATTCCTGCGCGCCGTGCAGGAGTTCGCCGAAAGCGAGAGCCTCCCCTTCGGCGTCTCGCGCAAAGCCGCCAGCAAAGTTCGGAGGAGGTAAGATAAAGCAGAAGTCAGAAGTCAGAAGTCAGGAGTCAGAATGGATAAGGCGGCGAGCTACTTTCACAACTTTTCTTTTCTTCTGACTTCTGACTTCTGACTTCTGTCTCCTGATTGTTATGGCTAACGAAACGGGTCATGCGGAAAAGACTGGGGCGCAGGCCGGTGAATCGCAATCGCCGGCGCGCGCGTGCCCTGCGTGCGGGGCGAAGGCGCGTCGGGCGGACGCGCGCTTCTGCTCGGCGTGTGGCCGCAGGCTGGACGAGACTTATCTCCCGGCCGACGCGCTCCGCGCTTCCTACAGCGTGCAGAAGCCGCGCCCGGCGAGCCGCGGGACGGGCCGCAAGCCCATCAAGAGTTCTATGGCATCAATTCACCCGGCGCGCAACACGAACGGCGCTTCGACGACGGCCCTGGCCTTCGTCACTTACGCGCTCGTCCCGTACCTCGGGATACTCTTCTGCCCCGGCGCGGTCCTGATGGGTGGCGTCGGGCTCTATAACTCGTACCGCGCGCCCGAGCGCGGCGGCCGCCGTGCCTCCTACGCCAGCGTCATCGTGGGCCTCCTAATCTTCTGCGCGCAGCTTTTCCTCTGGTGGATTCTCTACAAGATTCCACACTGGACGAAGGATAGTAGTCAGTAATCAGTAATCAGTTTTCAGTTTTCAGTTTTCAGTTAAAAGAAAAGCGCTTCGTGGCCTCGGAGACTGATTCTGGCACAGCCGCATGCCGCCGTTTCTTAACTGAAAACTGAAAACTGAAAACTGACCACTTCTTTATGATTAAGCTCGCTAAAATCGTCAAATCGAATTCGCACGTTGATTACGTCGGGCGCGTGATTGACCGCCTTGATGCCCTTGACCCGCCAGCGCCCGCCGATTACGGCTTCGCGCAGTTCGTCTCGATGCCGCTCGAAGATGGCTCGGAAATAATCGGCGTCATCTACAATTCGCAACTCATCAACCCTGAGTACGGGAACTTCGGCCCACGCCTCTCGTCGGCCGCGGACAACTCGGTCCTGAGCCCGGATTATTTGAACGAGCAGGGATTGCTCGTCGGCATCCTATTGCTCGGCTGGCTGGACGCCGAAGGGGCCAGCCACCAGACCGTGCCGCGCCGCGTGGTCCCCGTCAACCAGGAAATCTACAGGCTGGAGGACAAGGGCGTGCGCCGCTTCCACACGGACAAGGACGGCCGCGTGCACCTTCACTACTATTCGCAAATCACCACGCACGCCGGCCCGTTCGGCCCGTCCCTGATGGAGGCCATCATTAACCAGCTCGAACCGGCGTGCGAGCCGGAGGAGCGCCAGCGGCTTTGCGTGTTGAAACAGGCGCTCGTCTGGCAACGCACGGTCGGCAACCAGCGTCTGTAAGATGGTAAGATTGCATGATAGCCCCGGAACGGCGGTCAGAAACTCACCGCGAGCGTCCGCCAGTTCGTCGTCGCAGCATCCGACAGTTAAATCCAAGCCCTTCCCCCGGAAGGCATCTGATTTTCATTGAGGGGAGAAAGTAATGAGGAGAGCCAAAATATTTACAGGAGCGTGTCTGCTCGTCGTGCTGACGGCCGCCACAGGTCTTGCGCAGAGGCCGCGCACGATTGATCCGTCATCGCAGCCCGCAGGAGGAACAGCTTCCGTGCCGAAGCCTGCGCCAGCCCCGCAGACTTTTAAGGCGAAATACGAGGGCGGGATTTTCGGCTACAACAAGAAGCAGGACGGGACGCTCTCGTTCGACGACGCGAACAGCCGCCTCGTCTTCCGCAACAAGGAGAACAAAGAGGTTCTGTCCATCCCTTACAACGCCCTGACGGGGGCTTACGCAGACACCAAGGCCCGCCGCCCGACGGCCGCGAAAGTCGTAGGGGCCATCCCGCTGCCCTTCGGCGCGAACTATCTCTCCTGGCTCGCCAGGAAGAAGTACCGCTACCTGACGCTCCAGTTCAAAGACGAGGACACGAGCGCGTCGGGGTTGACGAGCTTCAAAGTGGACAGCAAGGAACTCCTGTCCTCCGCGCTCTACACGCTCGCCGAGAAGGCCGGCCTCGAAGCCCGCGGCGAAGCCTACATCCGCCGCAATAAGGCCGCGTCGAACCAGGACCCGAATAACCCGTAAGGAAAAAGGAAAAAGGTAAAAGGCAAAAGGGAAGACCCTGAAAGGGTCGCACATGATAGCCGGGGGCAAGCAAACGTAGTTTGCGCCGCCCCCGGAAGAATGAGAAGAATATTCCGACCCTGAAGGGGTCGCACATTCAACGTTGAATGTGCGACCCCTTCAGGGTCGAAACGTTTAACTTCATCAATCCGGGGGCGGCGCGTCGTGCGCTAGACGCGCACGCGCTTGCCCCCGGCTATCATGTGCGACCCCTTCGGGGTCTGGGGCTGGGCGGCGCAAACTCGCGTTTGCTTGCCCCCGGCTATCTTGTTCATCCCCTCCGGGGATAAGGAAGGCTTGAGCCGTTTTAATTTAATTGTGGTTCCCCTCTTCACTTTTTCATTCTAAATTCTTAATTTTGCATTATGCTACGCGGGCGATGAGCGATTGCCGGCTCCGTGACAATTCTAAAGTCGTCATCATCGGCGGCGGGCCGGGCGGCGCGGCGTGCGCTATTAAGTTGTTGCAGGGCGCGTCGGAGCGGGCCTTGCGGCTGCGCGTGCTCATCTTCGAGGGCAAGGACTTCGGCGTCCACGCCAACCAGTGCGTCGGCGTGCTCTCGCCCCCCGTCGAAGACGTGCTCTCGAAAGAGCTGGACATACACCTGCCGCAGCGCATCATCAAGCGACAAATCTTCGGTTACCGCCTGCACGGCGCGCACGAAAATCTACTGCTCACGGGGCACGGCGCGAGCGCGAGCGACGTGCGCAAAGGGAGCGCGACCTACGCCGTCGAGCGCGCCGAGTTCGACCAGTTCATGCTCGACCGCGCGCGCGAACTCGGGGCCGAAGTCGTCGAGTCGCGCGTGACCGGCATCGAGTTCGTGCGCGGCTGGCGGCCTGGACGAGGTGCGCGTCTACAGCGAGTCTGAATACGAGCGGGCCGAGGCGGTCGTCGGCGCGTTCGGCCTGGACGAGGCCATGCTCTCCGTCTTCGAGGAGGTGACGCGCCGTGACGGCGGCTACGAGCGCCCGTCCAAGTGGCTCAAGAGTTATTTGACGACGATTGAGACGACGGCCCGCCACCAGCGCGAAAAACTGGGCCACATCGTCCACGCCTTCCTCATGCCGCCGCGCTGCCCGCGCATCGAGTTCGGGGCCGTCACGCCGAAGGACGACCACATCCTCGTCAACATCGCGGGCGAGCGCGTCTCGTCGCAAGACCTGGACCTCTTCCTACAGATGCCCGAAGTGCAGGCGCTCCTGCCCGGCTTCGACCCCGCCCAGATAAATTACTACGAGGGCCGCTTCCCTTCGGCCCCCGCGCGCGGGGCTTACGGCCACCGCTACGCGCTCGTCGGCGACGCGACGGGCTGGCTGCGCCCCTTCAAGGGCAAGGGCATCAACACGGCCATCGTTACGGGCGTGCGCGCCGCCGAGACCATGCTCGAACACGGCGTCTCGAAGCGCGCGCTCGAAAACTACCGGGAGAGCTGTCAGGACTTGCTCGGCGATTACCGCTACGGCGTGATCGTGCGCCGGCTGATGTTGATGGGCGCGCGCGTCGCGCTCGACCCGATGATAGATGTCGGCAAGACGGACCCGCTGATGTATGATGCGCTGTTCGATTCGGTCTCGGGGCACGACTCGTACCGCAACATCATCAAGCGCTCGCTGAAAGTAAGGCTGGTGAAGAAGGTCGCGGCGCGCGTCTTCAGCGGGGTCAAGCGCCACCGCGCGCGCAGGGCCAAACGGATGCCGGACATCAACGTACGCAACATGACCGTGCGCGACATAGACGAAGTGTTGCGCCTCGACGAGAAGATTACGGGCAAGCCGCACGCCGCCTACTACGAGACGAAGGCTGCCTCCTACATCAGCCGCGGCCCCGACTACTGCCTCGTCGCCGAGCACCACGACCGCGTCGTCGGCTTCGTCCTCGGCGACGTGCGCGGCTGGGAGTTCGCGGCGGAGTTATCCGGCTGGCTCGAAGTCATCGGCGTTGACCCCGAGTACCACGGGCGCGGCGTGAGTCGCGAGCTGATGAATGAATTGTCTGCACGCTTCAAAAGGGCCGGCGTCTCAATCGTCAACACGATGGTCAACTGGAACGACGGCGACCTGATCGACTACTTCTACGCCAACGGCTTCGAGCGCGGCGAGTACGTCAACCTCGTCAAGAACCTCGCGGCGGAAGAAAGCTCGTGAATCGTGAATCGTAAATCGTAAATCGTGAATCGTGAATCGTAAATCGTAGAACGGCCTTTCTTTTTCTATTTACGATTCACGATTCACGATTTACGAGCTTTCGATTCACGACGCTGCTAGACAGGCGCGGCGGGCGTGTGACACAATCTTCCGCCAATCAAACACCAGTTATCGAATCAGGAGAGGAGAGCGTTTCACTCACATGCAAGAGAACGAGACTGCGCCGGAGAGCGCCGCAGAGGCCGTGGAGGGTACGGCCGAAGGCGGCGAGCAGCCGTCCGCGCAGACACCGACCGAAGAGATTACTTACCACGCCGTCGAGAAGGACGGCCAAGTGACCGCCATCTGGGAGATGCAGGGGCGCAAACACCTGCGCACCATTGACCCGCGCTCGCGCCAGGGCCAGGACATCCTGCGGCTCTACACGGCCGACCACCAGGACGAGGCGGCCGCAGCCGAGGCGGGCGGGGCCGAAGCGAGCGGGACGTAAGGGCTCGTGAATCGTCAATCGTCAATCGTGAATCGTGAAAACCGTTCTTCGATTTACGATTCACGATTGACGATTTACGTTTTTTCAAAATGAAGGACGCGGACGAGGAGAGGGCTGGGGAGGAGAGTTACCGCAGCGGGTACGTGGCGCTCGTCGGGCGGCCCAACGCGGGCAAGTCAACGCTCCTGAACCGCCTCGTCGGCGAAAAGATCGCGGCCGTCTCCGACAAGCCGCAGACGACGCGCCACCGCATACAGGGCGTCATCACACGGCCCGACGGGCAGATCGTCCTCGTTGACACGCCGGGCGTGCACAAGCCCGGCTACCTGCTCAACCGCCGGATGATGGCCGCCGTCCACGACGCGCTCGCAGGCGTTGATCTGGTCTGCCTGATACGCGACGCCGCAAGCCCCACGGGCAACGGCGACCGCTTTGTCCTAGACCTCGTCAAGCAATCCGAAAAGCCCGCGATTCTTCTGCTCAACAAAACTGACAGGCTGGCGGACAAGTCCAAGCTTCTCCCGCTCATGGAGTGGTACGGGCACGAGTACGACTGGCGCGCGGTCGTGCCGCTCTCGGCCCTGAAGGGCGACATGGTCGAGGTCTTGCTCGCCGAGATAATCAAAAACCTGCCGGAGGGCGAGCGACTCTTCGACGAAGACGAGTTGACGGACCAGCCGCTGCGCCTGATGGTGGCCGAGATGGTGCGCGAAAAGATTTTGCAGTCCACGGGTGACGAGATTCCTTACGTGACGGCGGTCGTCACGGAAAAGTTCGACGAGGAGCGCGAGGATTTGGTCGTCATCCACTGTGCCATTTTCGTAGAGCGCCCGAGCCAGAAGAAGATCGTCATCGGCCGCGGCGCTGAGCGGCTCAAAGATGTGGGGACACGCGCGCGCCACGACATCGAAAAACTTCTCGGCAAGCGCTGCCACCTCGAACTCTTCGTCAAGGTCGAGGCCGAGTGGCGCAACAGAGAGAACCTGCTCGACTCGCTCGGGGTGCAGGAATAATCCCCTTGCAAGAACCTGCTCTATCAGTACCGACTGCGGCAGCCTCCGTTTCTTTAGCCCGCGCGTGGTATTGTTGGTCCTGTTCCACAGACCCCGGCGGCGCGAAGCCCAGGCGACCACAATCGCCCTGCTGGAATGCGCTGCCAAGTAAAGGAAACATAGATGACCTTGATATTGCTGATCCTCGGTACGATTTTCGCTCTCATCACCCTCGTCCTGATTATAGCCTTCCTCGCCACGGGCGGAAAAAATAACACCCTCAGGTATATAGCCGGCGGGTTCGGCCTCGCCTCCGGCCTGATCTGGCTGATTAGAACAATGATGCGGTAGCGGAAGGCCGGTGATGAGCGACGAGGCAGAGCCGAGGCGCGTCTGGCACGCGCTCGAAGTGACTATCGAGCCGGCGGCGCGAGAAGCCGTCGAGTACGCCCTGATGGAAGCGGGCGCGCTCGGCACTGAAGTCTCCGACGAGGGCTCGGAGTTCGCGCGGCTCGTGGCCTACTTCGACCGCCCGCCCGAAAGAGAGCCATTACGCGCGGCCCTCCTGGACGCCCTGCGCATTTACAATCTGCCTTCGTCCTCTGTGCGCGAGATGGAGCCGCGCGAGGTCCTGGACCGCGACTGGCTCGGCGAGTGGAAGCGAAGCTGGCAGCCGACGCGCGTCGGCCGGCGCTTCATCGTCGCGCCGCCGTGGAGCGAAGTCGCTCTTGAGGAGGGGCGCATCGTCCTGCGCATAGAGCCGGGCATGGCTTTCGGGACGGGGACGCACGAGACGACGCGCCTCTGCCTCGGGGCGATCGAAAAATATTTCACCGAGAAAAGTTTTCTGGACGTGGGGACCGGCACGGGCATCCTCGCCATCGCCGCCGCAAAGCTCAACTCGCAGGCGCAAATAGAGGCTTGCGACACGGACGCGGAGGCAATCGAGATCGCGCGCGAGAACGCCGCCTTGAACGAGGTCGCGGAGCGCATCAACTTCCGCGTCGGCACAGTTGACGAAACGACCGCCTCGGCCGACCTGGTCTGTGCCAATTTGACGGCGGACGTGATCGTGCCCCTCCTGCCCGCGCTCCTGGGCGCGACCTGCGGCCGGCTGATTCTCTCGGGCATCCTCGACTGGCAGGCTGCGGCGGTGATAGAGCGCCTGCGCGAACTCGGCGTCACGGGTCACCTCGAAATCGTCAACGACGGCGAATGGGTCGCAATCATCATTTAAGTTTTCAGTTTCCAGTTTTCAGTTTTGAGCAAAAACAAGTTGCTTTTTCTGAAAACTGAAAACTGAAAACTGAAAACTGTTATGTCTCGCAGACGTTTCCACGCCCCGCCCGAAGCGTTCGCGCCGGACGGCACGAGTGTCGTGCTCGCCGCGGACGAGGCGCGACACCTGCGCGACGTGCTGCGCCTGGGGCGCGGGCAGGAGGTGTTCGTCTTCGACGGCGAGGGGCGCGAGTTTCGCTGCCGCGTTGATGAAAGCGGACGTAATGATGCTGTGCTCGGCGTCGTAGGCTCCGTCGAGCCGGCCAGCCCTGAGTCGCCTCTTCAGTTGACGCTCGCCATCGCGCTGCTCAAGGGCGAGAAGCTTGACCTGGTAGTGCAGAAGGCTACGGAGCTGGGCGCGCGTCGCGTTGTGCCAGTTGTGACCCGGCTGGCGGACGTGCGATTGCGCGACCGCGGCGAAACGTCGCGCCGCGTGGAGCGGCTGCGGCGCATCGCGCTCGAAGCGTGCAAGCAGTCGGGCCGCGCCCGCGTGCCGGTGATTGACGCGCCCGCCGATTACGAATCTTTCGTCAAGAGTGGACCTCCTGCGAACGCCGCCGAGTGGCGCGTGCTGTTCGCCGAGCGCGGCGGCGCGAATCTGGCCGGCGCGATTGAAGGCTTGCGCGAGCGGCCCGCGAGCGTGACGGCGCTCGTCGGCTCGGAAGGCGGTTGGACGGATGAAGAAATAACTTTGGCGCGCGACGCAGGGTGGAGCATCGTCACGCTCGGCGGGCGCATCCTGCGCGCCGAGACTGCGGCCATCACAGTCACCGCACTGCTGCAACACGCCTTCGGCGATTTAACCTAAAGACCGCTTCAAAACCAAAACTCAACCCTTTGCGCCTTAAGTTTTTACTTTGCGCCTTTGCGTGAACGGCTGTTTCTCGCAAAGGCGCAAAGAGAAGACGTAAGGCGCAAAGGGTTGAGTCAATGCGTTGCTTGAGTTTTGAAACGCGCTCTCGGGTTTTTCTTCAACGTTGCATCTCGTTCAGCAGCTTGAGTGCGAGCTTTCGGTCGCGCTCTGACTCGAAGGCCCACGAAGCTTCGTGCGGCGCGTTCAGTAGAGTTTCTAATTCGATTCGTGCGCGCGCGGCGTCTCCCGTCTCTAATAACATCTCCGCGAAGTAAAGACGTGTGACAGTATTGGCGGGCGCG
Organism: uncultured Acidobacteriota bacterium; assembly: GCA_963711585.1. Taxonomy (GTDB): domain Bacteria; phylum Acidobacteriota; class Blastocatellia; order Pyrinomonadales; family Pyrinomonadaceae; genus QHXM01. Next base: position 20,840 of record CAVQEU010000014.1, read on the forward strand.
AGTTTGACAGCGCGCTCGAAGTTGGCGCGCGCTCGTTCGGTCCCGCCGCCGAGGAGGCGCGGGAGTTTGTGTTGAAGACGCGCGAGGACGCGCAGGGGGCCGGCGGCGTGGTATGCGGCGTCGAGCCGCGCGGCGCGCGCGAGCGAGTGGCGGGCGCGCAAGGCGTGGCCCAGTGCCTTGAGCGGTTGCTCCGTCTGCGCCAGCAGCGCCAGGTTGACGCCGAGCCAGAAGTGACCCTCTACGCGGCGAGGCGCGAGCCGCGCGGCGCGTTCGGAGATGAGCACACCGCGCGTGTGATACGCGCGGGCCTCCTCTTTCTCTCTCGCTTCCTGGCCCAGAAAGAAGAGCGCGCGGCCCATGCGCCACGCCGCCTCGTACTCGCCCGCCGCTTCTTCGAGCAGGCTTACGCTCGCGCGCACGTTCCCGGCCTGCCCGCGTTCGTCGTAAAGCGCGTCAGCGCGGCGTGTCAGTTCTTCGAGACGAGAGTCCATAGGGCTTTTCTTCGTGGCCGGACGCTTCGGAAAACTTTGACGAAGCGGCCCGCGCTGGCGCAGAATAAGCAACGGGACGAAAGCTGTAAAGGATGGTTGGCAGAATGGCGAGCAAAGAAGAGAACGTGAAGCGGGCGCGGGCCGATTTGGCGGAGCGCCTCGGCGTCTCCGAAGACGAGATCAAAGAGGAAGCTATAGAAGAGGCAGACTTCCCGGACATGGCGCTCGGCGCTCCCGTCGAAGGCGAGATGAGCGGCCAGATGATAACTTCCGGCTGGCGCATACGCCTGAGCGCCGGAGCGAGTGGCAGCCACGAGTATCGCGCCGACCAGAATCAGCTAAGGCTCTACAACTTCAAGGGTGCGAATCACAAGATTTGAACGTTCGTGAATCGTAAATCGTAAATCGTAAATAGACGAACGGTTTTTACGATTCACGATTCACGATTCACGATTTACGGCTTTTAAGAGGTGAAGCAATGAACCGGCAGAATTTTTGGGGACATCTGGCGCTGGCGCTGACGCTCGTCGTGCTGGCCGGATTCGTGGGACAGATCAGGCGCTGGCATAACTGGCAGAAGCCCGAGACGCACACGCGCTTCGAGTACGTCGAAGAGAGCAGAGACGACGATAGTGAAGAGACGGAAATCCCTGAGATCGAAAGCGTGGGGCAGAGCGGCGAGGCTGAAGTCCTCGTTCGTTTTCGTCGGGGCACGACGCTTGAGAGAATCAAGGCGCTGGCCCTGAGAAACAACGACCGCTTCGAGGACGAGTACGAGAGCATCAACGGGCTGGTCGCGCTCGAAGACGAGGACGGCCTCGACGCGGAGACGGTCGCGGGCCAGTACCGCGCGCTCTCGGAAGTCGAGTACGCCGAGCCCGTCTTTAACCTCTACGCCGACCACGGCTCGCCCGACAAGCACAAGCACGCCAACGACGCCAGATTCGAAGAGCAGTGGTCGCTGCTTAATCTGGGCCAAAACAACGGCACTAACGGGGCGGACATCAGCGCCCTGCGCGCCTGGTTCAAGACCACCGGCAGCGACCAGATAGTCGTCGCCGTCCTCGACAGCGGCGTTGACTACACGCACAGGGATTTGGTGAGCAACATCTGGATGCGCCCGGACGACGTGCCCGCTTACGTTGACGACGAGCTGGGCGAGTTCGACGACCTGCACGGCCTGGATGCCGCCGACTGGCGCGACCCCATGGACGACAACGGCCACGGCACGCACTGCGCCGGCATCATCGGAGCCGAGGGCAACAACAACTTCGGCATCGCCGGGATTAACTGGAACGTCCAGATCATGCCCCTGAAGTTCCTTGGCGCGGGCGGCTCCGGCACGACCAAGGACGCGATTGAGGCCATCAACTACGTGATTGACCGCAAGCGCAAAGGCGTCAACGTCCGCATCATCAGCGCAAGCTGGGGCTCGACGCAGAGGTCCAAGGCGCTGAGCGACGCCATCAAGCGCGCGGGCGACGAGGGCATCCTGTTCGTCGCCGCCGCCGGCAACAACGGCGACGACTCGGACAAGCGGCCGCACTTCCCGGCGGGCTACGACCTTCCAAACATGGTCTCGGTCGCCGCGCTCGACCGCAACGACCGGCTGGCCTCCTTCTCCAACTACGGCGCGAAGAGCGTGCACATCGCGGCCCCCGGCAAAGAGATTCTGAGTACGTGGCTGGGCGGCGAGTTCTACGTCGCCTCCGGGACCTCTATGGCGACGCCTGAGGTCGCGGGCGTGGCCGCGCTGATTCTCTCGACCAACCCGAAGATGAGCGTCAAGGAGTTGAGAACGAGGCTCTTCAATTCGGTTGACAAGCTCGACTCGCTCAAAGGAAAAGTCTCCACCGGCGGCCGCATCAACGCCGCGAAGGCGGTCGGAGCGCAGTAGCGAGACGCGGGGACACGGGGACGCGGAGACGCGGCGATAAAAGCAGATTGTCTTTATCGCCGCGTCTCCGCGTCTCCGCGTCTCTCTGTCCCGCCCATCGCTTGCGCCCGGGCCGTCGGATGTGTGATTATCGTCTGTTGGAAGGCAGTCCTCGATTCATACTATCTTGCCTGATCTTTTGAGGAGACGAACCGAAGTGAAAGCGGAATTAGAGCAGTTGGTCGCTTTGCAAAACGCGGACACAAACATACGCAGACTACAGGCCGAAATAGAAGCCATCCCCCGAAGGCGCGCCGAGATCGAGAAAGAGTTCGATCAGCGCGCCTTTGAAATTCGTGAACTGGAACGCGTGCGCGACGAAGCCCGGACCGAGCGCGCCCGCCTGGAAAATGAAGTGCTCGAACACCGCTCCAAGCAGGAGCGGGCCGAGCGTAACCAGATGCTGTCGAAAAAGCAGGACGAGTACCAGGCAGCCATACGCGAGGCGGACGCCGCGCGCAAGCACATCTCGCAACTCGAAACGCAGATTCTCGAAAAGATGGAAGCCTTCGAGCAGGCGGAGACCAAGCTCAAGGAGCGCGAGCCCGAAACGGCGCGCTTGAGCGCCGAACTGGAAGAGCGCATACGCCAGTTTGAAGAGCAGACGCGGACGCAGCAGGAGCAGCTTGAAACCACACGCAGGGAGCGCGAGCGCCTGACGGCCTCGCTGCCGAAGAACATGAGCGTGCTCTACAACCGCATCAGCGCGCGCATACGCGACGGCATCGCCGTGGCCGAAGCGCGCAACGGCTCGTGCACCGCCTGCTTCATGACCTTGAGGCCGCAGGTAATGGCCGAAATCCGGCGCGGCGAAGACGTGATCATCTGCGACAACTGCAACCGCATACTCTATTACGTCCAGGCGGACATGTCACAGAAAGAGGCCGCCTCCGCGACAGTTTCGCCCAACGCAGCATAAATAAGTGATAAGTGATAAGTGATGAGTGATAAGTGATAAGTAAAAGCAGCCGTCTTTACTTATCACTTATCACTCATCCTCATCACTTATCACTGTTTTTTTCATAGGCAAAAGTGAGAAGAAAGACAATCCTTCTCAACTTTTGCCTTCTATTTTTTTGGGCACAGGGATTGATTGTCGTCACTGGCACAGCGGTCAGGCGAGATGTTTTCGGACAGTTGCGGCTGTTTTTGAGGGTCGTAGTGTCCGCAAAAGAGCCTAACCCGGATGTCGGTTTAACTAAGGAGACTATTTATGCAGGAAGCAATCCAACAGACCGGACTCAATACGGGCGTAAAGGATGATACACAAGCTAACGTTGGGGGCAGCGACGTGAACGTTAATCAGACCGAGCGCTGGGCTTCGGCGCTGGCCGGGGGCGCGCTCGCCATTTACGGGCTGACGCGGCGCACCTGGGGCGGGGCCGTGCTCGCCCTCGTCGGCGGCACTCTCATTGCCCGCGGCTCCACGGGCCATTGCTACATGTACGACGCGCTCGGCGTCAACACCGCCGGCAACGAAACAGATAACCCCCTGGTGAGCGTACCCGCGGGCCACGGCATCAAGGTGGAAAAGAGCGTGACGGTCAACCGCGCGCCCGAAGAGGTCTACCGCTTCTGGCGCAACTTCGAGAATTTGCCGCGCTTCATGAACCATCTCGAATCCGTCAAGGATTTGGGGGACAACCGTTCGCACTGGGTGGCGAACGCCCCTGCTGGCAAGACGGTCGAGTGGGACGCCGAAGTTTACAACGAGAAGGAGAACGAGTTGATCGCGTGGCGCTCGCTCGAAGGGGCGGATGTGGACAACGCAGGCTCCGTGCGGTTCGAGGCCGCGCCTGAAGGGCGCGGGACAATCGTGCGCGTCACGCTCAAGTACGACCCGCCGGCCGGCAAAATCGGCTCCCTCGTCGCCAAGCTCTGGGGCGAAGAACCCTCGCAGCAGATCGAGGAAGACCTGCGCCGCTTCAAGCAGGTGATGGAGACCGGCGAAATCCCTACGACCGAAGGCCAGCCCTCGGGTCGCAGCGCGAGCGCGGGAAGATAAAAAGCAGTGATCAGTAGTCAGTGGTCAGTGGTCAGTGAAAGCTGGTTGTCTTTGCTGATTACTGATTACTGACTACTTTTCTACAAGGGGGAAATCAAATGAAAGCACTCTGCTGGTACGGGAAGAACGACGTGCGGGTCGAGACCGTGCCGGACCCGAAGATACTTAACCCGCGCGACGCGATCATCAAAGTCACTACGACGGCCATCTGCGGCTCGGACCTGCATCTCTACAACGGCTACATCCCGACCATGCAGAAGGGCGACATTCTGGGCCACGAGTTTATGGGCGAGGTCGTCGAGGTCGGGAGCGAGAACAAGAAGTTGAAGGTCGGCGACCGCGTGGTCGTCCCCTTCACCATCTGCTGCGGCCACTGCTTCTTCTGCCAGAGCGAGCTGTGGTCGCTCTGCGACAACTCGAACCCGAACGCCGGAATCGCGGAAACACTCTACGGCTTTTCGCCCGCAGGACTCTTCGGCTACTCGCACATGACGGGCGGCTACGCGGGGGGCCAGGCCGAGTACGTGCGCGTGCCGTTCGCGGACATAGGCCCGGTCAGGATTCCCGAAGAGCTGTCGGACGAGCAGGTCTTGTTCCTCTCGGACATTTTCCCGACAGGCTACATGGCTGCCGAGAACTGCAACATCAAGCCCGGCGACACCGTCGCGGTCTGGGGCTGCGGCCCCGTGGGCCAATTTGCCATCCGCAGCGCGATGCTTCTGGGAGCGTCGCGCGTGATAGCGATTGACGAAGTCCCGGAGCGCTTGCAGATGGCCGCGTCTTGCGGGGCCGAGACGTTGGACTTCTACGACGAAGATATTTTCGAGAAGCTCAAGGATAAGACGGGCGGGCGTGGGCCGGACGCCTGCATTGACGCCGTGGGCCTCGAAGCGCACGGCAAGACCGTTGACGCCGTCTACGACCGCGTGAAGGCCGCGATGTTCATGGCGACTGACCGTCCGCACGCGCTCCGCCAGGCGATTCACGCGTGCCGCAAGGGCGGGACGGTTTCGATTCCGGGCGTCTACGGCGGCTTTCTGGACAAAGTTCCCTTCGGGGCGGCCTTCAACAAGGGGCTGACGCTCAAAATGGGCCAGACGCACGTGCCGAAGTACCTGCGCCCGCTCCTGGAGCGCATACAGCGCGGCGAGATTGACCCCTCGTTCGTCATCACGCACCGCATGCGCTTGCAGGACGCGCCCGACGGCTACGAGATTTTCAAACACAAACAGGACAACTGCATCAAGGTTGTCATGAAGCCTTGAATGTAGATCCCTCCTTTGCGTCTAGTTTGCGCCTTTGCGTGAGGTTAATTTCTCGCAAAGGCGCAAAGAAGCGCAAAGGAGTTGAGTGGTTAATTGAAGGAGAGGAAAATGGCGGACGAGAGCAAAGGTCAGGCGAGCGCGCCGGAGAGTGACAAGGAGAAGCAGACGGGCGATCCGGGACGCACGCCTGGCAAGGCCGAAGGTGACGAAGATACTGTTGACGAGTCTTTACGAGATGAAGAGAACAAGCCGTTGCACTGAAGTCGCAGGCCGGTCTGTGTGCCAAAAGTAAAAGCTAAGAGGCCGCGTCCGTCAGGAGACGCGCGCCTTCGCGTCTTCGTCCGTGGGCGTATCGTGTTGCGGGTTGACGCCGACGCCGTGCTTGAACACAAGCTCGCCGCCCAGCCAGCCGGAGATCGTCACGGCGATTAAGCCCAGGACCGACAGCGCGAACGGAATCTTCAAACTGTCGCTGACCATGTCTGAGCCTTTATCCGTTCTCAAGTACCAGCTCGCGGCGAAGAGCACGAGCGCCAGGACGTTGAACCGCGCGTGCCAGTTGGCGACCTTGACTACCTGCTTGTCTTTAATCGCGAGGTAGTCTATGAAGCCGAAGATGGCCGCCGCGATGGCGCCCAGACAGCCGGCCAGGATCGAGTAGAAAGCTATCACCGGCCAGTGTGCGTTTTCGCGCCAGTAGTAAAGAAGGTCCGCCACAACGGAAAAGACCCAGAGCGCAATCGGAAAGGGAATCAGCATCGGGTGAATCGGATGCCCCATGATGCTTGCGGGACTCGCCATCTTTCTTTCCTCCTTGTGAGCCGCGGTGCGCGGATTGACAGACTCGTCGTTGAGAACTATTTTTCGGCGTCAAGCTACTACTTCATGCACGAAATGTAAAGAAACTTGCTTTCGTCCGGGACGGTGTAAGAGGAGTTATGGAGAGTGATTCTGGAGAGACCATTTCGGTCTGGTTCGCGACCGCGCCGGAGATAGAGACGGACGGGCCGCTCGCCGCGGACGCGTCCGCGGACGTGGTTGTCGTCGGCGCGGGCATCGCCGGGATGACGACCGCCTACCTGCTCGCGCGCGAGGGCCGCAAGGTCATCGTGCTCGACGACGGCCCGGTCGGCGGCGGCATGACGGGGCGCACGACGGCGCACCTGGTCAACGCGCTCGACGACCGCTACTTCGAGCTCGAGCGCCTGCACGGCGAGCGCGGCGCGCGGCTCACCGCGGAGAGCCACACGGCGGCGATTGACCGCGTCGAGAAAATCGTCAAAGACGAAGGCATCGAGTGCGAGTTCGAGCGCCTGGACGGATACCTGTTCGCTCCGCCGAATGAGTCGAAGAAGGAACTCGAAGACGAGTTGGAGGCCTGCCACCGCGCGGGGCTGACCGCGATGGAGCTGGTCGAGCGCGCGCCCATCAAGACTTCGACACGGGCAAGTGCTTTGCGCTTCCCGCGCCAGGCCCAGTTTCATCCGCTCCATTATCTCGCCGGACTCGCCTGCGCGATAGACGCGACGGCGGGCGCATACACACGGGCACTCACGCCGCACGATCGAGGGCGGCAAGCGGGCGCGCGTGCAAACCGTGGCGGGCGAACCGTCACGGCCCGGCGTCGTCGTCGCGACCAACACCCCCGTCAACGACCGCATGGCGATTCACACAAAGCAGGCTCCATACATCACATATGTGATCGGCGCGCGCGTCCCCGCCGGCTCGGTCGACGCGCACTCTACTGGGACACGCCCGACCCTTATCACTACGTCAGCAGCCTCGGGAGCGCGACGCGACGGTGATACGGAAAATTCCGACCTGCTGATTGTCGGCGGCGAGGATCACAAACCGGGCAGGAGGACGATGCAAATCGGCGCTTCGGAGCGCTTGAGCGGTGGGCGCGCGAGCGCTCCCCGAGTATTGAGACGGTGGAGTACCAGTGGTCGGGAGAGGTGATGGAACCCATGGATGGCCTGGCATTCATCGGACGCGCTCCAAAGGACGAGGATAATGTTTT
>CAVQEU010000015.1:0-49022 GCA_963711585.1 uncultured Acidobacteriota bacterium
ACTGCGGCTGGATGCGCAACGTAAAACTGCAAATCTCAATCTTGTTGTCGGGCGAGACCGGCGTGCGCTGCTCGCGCGGGACTTCCTGGCCGTTGATGAGCGTGGGTTCCTCCCCTTCGGCGTGAACCAGAATTGGCCGCCTTCGTCGCGCTCAAGCATCGCGTGGATGCGGCTCACCTCTGGGTCGCCCTTGAGCGGCAGGTCCACGGAGACGGAGCGCGAGCCGCGCCCGATGGTGATCTCCGGCTTGGAAATTGGCACGACCGATTGGCGCACGCCCGCGCGCCAGACCTCCACGTTGTAGAGGACCGTGACGCGCGGGCGCACGACCGTCGAGTCGTCCTCCGTGGCTGCTGGCCGCCCAGCGCGGCGTCGCGTCCGGCGCGACGCCGGGCATGGAGGTTTTCAGGAGTTGCTCGTTGGGGCGCGCCGTGACCATCGTGTGGCCGCTTTCGGTTTCGTCCCAGACGGGCTGGACGCGAAACTCGCCCTTGTTGAGCGTGCCGTCAACTCTCAGCTCGACGGCGAAGGATTTGGTGGCGAGCTGCGTCATGCCCGGAAAGCTCGCGCGCGCGCTCCGAGAGAACGTGGAAGAGTCCCTGCTCGAGGCCGCGCCGCTTCTCGCCCTGCCACTCGCGGTCGTCGTCGTTCCAGAGGTAGACGATGTACTCGCGCGGGATGAAGGTGGGGCCGCCGGGCGGCGTGAACATCTCGCGCTGCATCGCGGCCTCGACTTCGCGCGCCACCTTGACCAGAAATTCCTCCCAGACGCGGCGCGGCCGCGCCTGCTCGTCCGCGTCCAGCAAAGGGTCTTCTGCGCCCTCGCCGTCAATCCATCGTCGAATGGATTCAATTAGCCCCACTGTGCCGCTCGCTCCTCTCCGAATTCAAACCCAAGCTGCTCACCCGCTCAACCCCTTAGCGCCTTTGCGTCTCTTGCGTGAGTGGTTTGGTTTTATCACGCAAAGACGCAAAGGCGCAAAGAGTCGGGTTTAATTTTCAAAATCGCTCTCAGTCCACGTCTATCGTGCTCTTGCCCATCCAGCCGCGCTTGACTGCGTCCTCGTCCGCGCCTTCCTCGGTCAGGACTTCGACCTCGTACCAGCTATTATTATCACTAACGCTCAAAATTCGCACACGCGCGCCGCGCTGCACGGTCCTCAGGGGCGGGTTGCTCGCGCGGTCCGGGTCGCGGCGCAGGTTCGCAGCAGCTTGACCAAGCCCTCGCGCCCGACCTCCGGCGACGCCGTGTTGCCCACGGTCGTGCCCTGCTGCGGCTGCTGCGCGCGCCGGCGGCTGACGTAAAAATGCGTGGCGAGCAGGACGCCGGCGAAGGCCACGATAATCAGCAGCGCGACGAGCGCGCGGAGCCAGCGCCTCCTGGCCTCGGCCTCCTCGGCGGGCGTGAAGTCGTTCGGGTCGTCCGCGCGCCGGGTGCTGACAGGGAGGGGGGCCGCCGTGGCGCGCGTCGGGTGGCGCGCGGCTGCGGCGGCAGCGGCGCGGAAACTCTGGCCTGCCGGGGCGCGCCCGCGACGGGGACGACGATGCGCGGGCGCGCTGCCCCGTTGCCGCGCGACTGCGACTGTTTGACGCGTCGCGCGAATCGAAGCGCGGGCGCGGCGGCGCTTCGCCGACCGCGTCCACGCGCCGTCAGTTGTTTCGAGACGGGGCGCTCACGCTCGCCTTCGCCGTCCTGCGGCTTGAGCGGCTGCGTCGGCGGCAAGGAAGCGTCCGACAACTCCTCCCAGAACTCGCGCACGGTCTGGTAGCGCTTCGCGGGCTTGTCCTCGGTCGCGCGGCGCAGGACGCGCAGCACGTGTGCGGCCCAGGTCTTCTGCGCGATTGCCTCCGGCAACTCCGTGATCTGGTGGTGCGAGAAGCGGCGCGGCGCCTCGCCCGCGAGCAGCGTGTAGGTCGTCTTGGCGAGCGAGTAGATGTCGGCGGCCGGCGTCAGGTGCGGCTGTGCGTGAGCGAGGCCGTGTCGAGCGGGCCGGTCTGGACGAGCGGGTTGTGCTCGGGCGCGGCGTAAACGTTGGTGCCGACGCGCGTGATCGCGCCTTCGCTGGCCTCGATTTTGGCGACGCCGAAGTCCGCGATCTTGACGTTCTGCGCGTCGGCCGTGAGCAGCAGGTTCTGCGGCTTGATGTCGCGGTGGATGACGCCGCAGTCGTGCGCGTGTGCCAATCCTGAGCAGACCTGTTCGAGGTAGAAGAGTGCGCGGTCGAGCGAGAAGGGGTGTTGGCGGACGCGCGCGCCCAACTCGCCGCCCGCCATGTATTCGAGCACGATGTAGTGAAAGGCCGTGCCGGCGAGGTCTAAGGCCGTGCCGTGGCCCAGGCGGTTGATGATGTGCGGGTGGCGCACGCGGTCGAGCGCGACGGCCTCGTTCTGAAAGTTTTCGATGAGCGTGCGTTCGAGGTCGGCGTCGGGCACGCCTTGCAGGAGGACGTTGAGCGCCTTGATGACGACCGTCTGCGGGTGCCCCTCGGCCGCGGCCAAATCGCGCGCGACGTAGATTTCGGCGTAGCTGCCGCGCCCGAGGCAGTCCAGTATCTCGTAGCGACCGTCGAGCAGGGACTGTTGAAGTTTGAGTTCCGTCATTCTCTCGCGCTCTCCGTCCAAAGGGCCACGCGCGGCCTGGCAGGATTTAGATGCCGCGACCGGGGCGATTGTTGCGAAGCGCGGGGGAGCGACGGTTATTCCGTGAGCGTCCGTACAGGGCAAGCATTGAGATTCTCCAAACTTTCAGGCCAATCTTACCGGCCCGTCGTTGCGGTGTCCCGAAGGGACACCTGAAAATAGCCCAGCACTTCAGTGCTGGGAATAGAGGGACAATCCGGTTTAAGAGTCCCGTAGGGACGATTGAAAATTTCAATCGTCCCTACGGGACTCGATTCAATCTTCTGCTGCCGCCCCAGCACTGAAGTGCTGGGCTATTTTCAATCGCCCCTGACGGGGCTAAAACATCTTACTGCGAACCCTCAAGCTGTGACGGCGCTCTTTTAATCAACTCGTCGAAGGCGGTGATGGCTTTCTCTTCGGCACCGGGCTGCAACCTGCGCAGGCGGAGCGCGACAGCCATGATCGCGATTCTGGAATCCACACGCAGCTTGTCGTGCAGCGGCGAGGTGTCCGCCTTGACGTTTGCGATGGCGCGCTCGAAGGCCGGCATCGCGGTCATGTTGTCGCCCATCAGCATCAGCGCGCGCCCGTAAAGGTAAAGGAACTCCGGGTCGGTCGAGTCCAGGGGGTTCTGCGCGCCCTTGGCCGCGGCCTCTTCGCGCAGAGTCTTCGCCATGTTGGCCGGGTCGCGGTCCACCTGCTGCCGCTTCTTCTCAAACTCCGCGGCGGGGTCCGGCGCGGGTGTAGGCGTCGCGGTGACGGGCGGCGCACCTGCGTTGGTCGCGCTCGCGTCGCCGCGCTCGCGCTGCCAGTACATTCCGCCATAGAAGGCCGCCGCGCCTAGCCCTGCGATGAGCAGTATCAAAAGAAAAGCCTTCCCGCCCCCGCCTTTGCGCGCCTTGGAGCGCGACTCCATCTCAAGCACGGGGTTCGTCGCGTGCGCGTTGTTCTCGCCGACGGGCGGCGGCGGGAGCGCAGACTGTGCCGCGGGCGGCGTGATCCTGGCGGCCGGCATGGGGCCGCTCGCGTGGAGCGGCTCTGACGAAGCGACGGCCTGCGCGTGGGCGGCCGCCGTCTCGCCTGAAGCGTTGAGCGCCGGCGCGGTCCTCGCCAGGTCGGGGCGCGCCGCCAGCACCGTGCGCTCGTCCTCGTAGTTAAAGGTATTCTCGCCGACGCGCACGATGACCGCCGTCAAATTGTCTTCCGCGCCGCGCTCGTAACAGCGCCTCTTCATCTCCGCGCAGACCGCTTCGAGGTCGGGTGTGGAAACGATCAGGTCTCGAATCTCGCTGTCGGGGAGGTGGCGCGTGATGCCGTCGGAGCAGAGCAGGAAGGCGGTGCCGTCCTCGACCTCTATCGTCTTCATGTCAACTTCGACCGAAGACTCCGCGCCGAGCGCGCGGCTGATGACGTTGCGCGAGGGATGATGCGCCGCCTGCTCGGGCGTCATGCGCCCGGCGCGCACCTCTTCCTCCACGACAGAGTGGTCGGCCGTCTCGCGGTACAGGCCGCCGTCCGGGCTGATGCGGTAAAGGCGCGAGTCGCCGACGTGGCCGATGGTCGCGATGTGCCCGTCGAGGTGGAGCGCGACGACGGTCGTCGCCATCGCGGAGAGCTTCGGGTGCTCGTGCGCCATCTGGAAAATGGAGTTGTTGGCGCGCTGTATGGCGACCTCCATCAGGTCCTCTATGTCGGCCCCTTCGGTCTGGTGACGGAAGGCTTCGTCTAAGACTTCCATCGCCGTCTTCGAGGCGACTTCGCCTGCCTGCGCGCCGCCCACGCCGTCCGCGACGGCGAAGATGCGCCGCTCAGGGTCCAACAAATACGAGTCTTCGTTGAGCGGCCTCTTCTCGCTCAGGCCGCGGTCCGAGACGGACGCCGAATGAAGGGCTACTTTTTCGGGGTGCTTCATTATTGAACTGCCTCCGGGAGAGCGGGATCGTCGGGGCTCGCGCGCCTGCCTTTACGCGCAGCCACTTTGGCGTCGCGCGCATTGCGGTGCGAAAAGGCCATCAGCATCCCGAGCATGGCAAAGCTGGTAATCAGGCTGAAGCCGCCGTGGCTGACGAAGGGTAGCGTGATGCCGGTCATGGGCAGAGCGCGCGTGACGCCGCCGATGTTGACCAGCGCCTGGAAGCCTATGAAAGCCGTCAGCCCGGCGGCGCAGAGCTTGGTAAACATATCACGCGCATCAATGGCCGTGCGCACGCCGGCCCAGACGAAGATGATGAGCGCGAGAATGATGATAGCGCCCCCGGCGAGCCCCATCTCTTCGCCGATGGCCGCGTAGATGTAGTCCGAGTCGGCCACGGGGATGACTTCGGCGAAACCAAGGCCGAGCCCGCGCCCTGTGACTCTTCCGGCGGCGATGCCAAAGGTGGCCTGCGCGGGCTGGAAGGCGGCGCGGTCGAACCACACGTCCACGTTGACGGTCTTCTGCATCGCGGCGCTCTCGGCCGCCAGCTCCTTCATCTTCTGGTTCTGCGCGAGCGCGTCGTCGTAATCCTTCTTCCACCACTTGACCTCGGGCGAGGGCGGGTCGAAGCCGTCGAGCCAGAGGTGGAAGCGCTGTTGGATGCGGTCCGGGAGCGCCGCCTTGACGGGCCTCGCGATGGTCGGGAGGAAGGGAATCTTCTCCTGCACGTCAATCGGGAGCGCGCCGACCACGAGCACGCTGACGACGAGCAGCACAGAGCCGACGAAGAGCAGCATCTGCGGCCAGCGGCGCACGGCGACGAGGTAAAGTGTCGCGTAGGCCCCGCTGAAGACGAGCATCTGTCCGAAGTCCTTGAGGACGAAGAACGGGATGAACGGCATGACCGCCATCGCGATCAGTGGCACCACGTCGCGCGCGCGCGGGATGCCCCAGTAGGTCCGCGCCAAATCCTTGTAGCGCGCCGTCAGGATGCCCGCGAAGCCCAGGAGGAAGGGAATCTTCGACGGCTCCCACGGCGTCATGTTGCCGCCCGCCTTGCCAAAGCGCGAGGTGGCGACCGCCACGCCCAAGGGGATCAGTGTCAGCACGACGATCATGAAGCTGTGCCGCTGGACCCAGAGCAGGAAGTTGTCGCGGATGCAGAAGGTGAAGGCGATGGCGAAGGCGATGAACGCCGCGATGGGAATCCAGGTCGAGCCGGACGTGAGCGCGTTGCTCACGGTGTACTCGCTCCTGATGGTCGGCGCGTTCTCGATGTCTATCGGGGTGGCGGGCGTCGGGGGCAGCCCCATCATGCGCTTCTTCGCCTCGTCGTAATTCTCGTTGATGTAGCGCATCCGCAGGGTGTCTGTCTTCTGCGCCCGCGCGTCGGCCTTGTTGCGCGCGTTGTACTCCGGGTCGGAGTAGAGGCGGTACTGGACGAGCATCCCGACGGAGAAGAGGAGAATGGCCGTCGTGTAGAGCGTCCAGTTGCCCGCGTAGTGATGGACGCGCGTCAGCCAGAAGACGAGGAAGACGATAGGCACGTACATCAATAGGTCGCGCATGGCGCTGACCCAGGAAGGCTCGTAGCCGCGAATCAACCCGGCGCGGTGGACGGCGTAATAGCCCACGACCTCGAAGCCGATAATCAGGAGCAGTGCGAGCAGGTGTGACGATGCGCGATTCTTCATAAAAGTTTTAGAGCGGAATAAAAGTTGGCCGCCCGATTGACCTATTGTTCAGGTTTCCCGTTGCGGCCTTCACTGAAGTAACGGTCAACGACGGCGATCAAGTTCCTGAGGGCCTCGTCCGTCTTTTTCACGTTCTCTTCAGTCTGTTTCACGTTCCCTTCCGTTCTTATCTGAGCGTCAACGAGCGCCGACATCCGCTCATCCACATCATTCAGCCTCTTGTCAGTGGCTTCAAAACGGCTGAGCGTGGCTCGCGCCAGTTGCGTGACGATGTCCCTCAACTCGCCGAGGTTGGAGGCGAATTGAGCTTGCTGATTGACGATAAAGTCCAACTTCCTCTCAAATTCTTCGTTAGACATTCCTGGCATCTCCTGAAAGTTCGACGCGGCCACGGCTTTACTGTCGCGCTACCTGCCTGCGCGGCTGGCGCGGGCGGTTCGGCGTCGGGGCCGCGTTCGGCTTCTGCGGGCCGCCGCCGAGGAGGCCGAGGGCCTTCGCCTTCAAGACCATCTGCGCGGCAATCGGCGCGGCCGAGCGCGAGCCGTAGCCGCCGCCCTCGACGATGACGGCCATCGCGACCTGCGGGTTTTCAAGCGGCGCGATGCAGAGGAACCAGCCGTCTATGCGCGGCTTCGGGTCTAAGACTATCGTCTCGTACTCGCGTATGATGTTGCCCTTCGGGTCCTTCTCGTACTTCTTCCTTCTCATGATCTCGCCCGTCTTCTTGTCGTAGACCGGCACGTCCTTCTGAGCTGTGCCAGTTTTGCCGCCGGAAGTAATGCCCGCGGCCTTGACGGGTCCGAAGACGCCGCGCGCGGTCCCCTCGGACCCTTGCGTCACGCGGCTCATAATCTCGCGCATCTTGGCCGCGATCTGCGGCGTCACGACCGAGTTGTAGACTTCGTTCGGCCGGTTCATTTCCAGCCTCGTCTTCATCAGCTTGCCTTCGAGGTTGCCGATGGTCGCGGCGAAGAGCGCCATCTGGAACGGCGTCATCTGCCCCGCGTACCCTTGTCCGTAGCCTTCGAGCGCCAGGTCGAACTTATTGAACGCGCGGCCCAAAGGGCCAGCGACCAACGTGGCCTCGCGCGGCGCGAGCGCGCGCTTGACGGCGTCGGAACTGGCGTTCCAGATTTCGGGTAGCTTCTTCGCCGACGCGCGCAGGGCGTCCGGCGTGTCATAAGCGCCGACGCCGAGGAGCTTGGCCGTCTCTTTAATCTTTTCGGGGCCGAGCTTGACGGCCATCTGCGCGAAGTACTGGTTGCACGAAACCTCATACGCGCGGTCAATCCCGATGAGGCCGTGGACTTCGCCGGGGCCGCCGTCGTCGAAGATAGGTTTGGCTCCGGGCAGGGCGTAATAGCCGCTGCCGCTGCACACGAACTCGGAGTCCTGCACGCCCGAGCGGTGCGCGGCGATCATCATGAAGGTTTTGAAGGTCGAGCCGGGGATGTAGTAGGAGTTGAGCGTGCGGTTGACGAGCGGGCGGTCGCGCTGGTCCGCGTCGAGTTCAATCCAGCGCGCCTCGTCCTGCACTTCCTTCAGGCTGTACGAGGGGTTGCTGTACATCGCCAGCACTTCGCCCGTCTGCGGGTTGATGACGACGACCGCGCCGTGCTTGCCCTTGAGCTGTTCGACCGCCGTCTGCTGCAACTCGTGGTGAATCGTCAACTGCACGTCTTTCGTGGCGCGCTGCTGCACGTTCTCGCCCATCACGACCTGCAAGGCTTCCGGGACTTCGCCGCTCTGGATGCCGAAGAGCGAGCGCTCAAGCCCTGGGTCGCCGCGGTCCGAGCCGAAGAGGTGCGCGAACTGCGTGTCCATCTGGTAGTCGCGGATGATGCTCCCGTTCGGCTGTGTGCGGTAGAGCGCGAGGGCGTTCTCAAGTTTCCCCGTGCGGTCCAGAATCCACCCGCGCAGCGTGGACTCGGAAATCCGCCGGTTGCGCAAGTCCTTGTAGCTGAGCTGCTGGAAGCGCTCGTTGTTCCTGGCGGCGAAGACGGCCCAGTAGATGTGGAAGCCGAAGACCGTCAGGGCCAGGACGATGTAGAGTATGCGCAACGAGCGCAGGCCACGGTTGGTCGAGGTCGAGCCGAGGCGCTGACGCACCTCTTCCGGCAAGTCCTCGGGGGCGACGGCCGCGAGCGCGGAGCGCTGGCGGCGGAAGCGTATCAGCGCCACGATGAGCCACAGCGCCATCAGCGCGAAGCCGCCCATGTAGATGAGGCTCAAGAGAGCCGGACGCTTTTCGAGCGACGGGGTGGCGGCTGTGGCTGCGTTGTTCGCGTTGCCTGCGGCTGTCTGTAAAAGCAGTATCAGTGACATAACTCTAAAGTTTGCGGAAGCGGACTTCGACATCGCCGAAGCCGACGACATCGCCCTCCTGTATCTCCCTGGCCTCGCCGTAACCGATGCGGCGGCCGTTGATGAAAGTCCCGTTGGTCGAACCCGTGTCGGCGACCAGCAGCGTCCCTTCCTTGTTCATGCGGAGTGCGGCGTGAATCTTCGAGACGCTGCGGTCGTTGATGTAAAGGTCGTTATCGGTGCCGCGCCCGACGCCCATGCGTGGGCCGCCCGGCTTGAAGATCATTTCGGTCTCGCGCGAGCCGTCGGCGGTGGTGGCGCGCGCGACGACGCGCACGTCCAGCGTCTGATTCTTCGGGATGAAGGGCGAGCCCAATTCCTGCTCGCGGCGCTTGGCCTCGTCCTGCTCGCGCAGTTGCTGTTCGAACTCGCCGTAGGTCGGGTCAACGGAGACGCCCGAAGTGAAGATGTCCACCTCTGTCTCTATGCGGACGGGCGCGAGCGTCGAGTAGCGGCTGTCGTTGATGTAGTCAATCGCGGCGGCCAGGACTTCGTGTTCCAGCTCCTTGATGATTTCGGGCGGGGCCTCGGCGTGGCGGCCCCACTCGACCTTGAGCTTGAGGAGGTGCGGCACGATGCGCACCCCGCGCTCGTCCGTGCGCGCGCGCTCGTCCAGGAGCCGCTTCATGCGCTCGATGAGCGCGGTCGTCGTCAGCCCGCTCTGCGAACTCGTCGCGCCGCGCCCCAGCCCGCGGTCCACGGCCGCGCCGAAACCCTCGAAGACGCGCTTGAGCAATCGCTCCGGCAACGCCTCTTCGCGCTTGTGTTCTGATTTCTGCTCCGGCTCTTTCTTCATAAGAGGCTCAATGTTTTGACGCCCTGGGCGAAAAGCGTTCCGCCGCCGCCGGGAACGCCAAACTATAACTCGAAAGGGAGAGAAGCGAATTTATTAACTGAATCCGCGCCATTCTAGCAGAAAAAGTAGTCAGTAGTCAGTGGTCAGTGGTCAGTTAAAAACAGGCGACGAGTGGGGGCTGAGTCTTTGCTTTTAACTGACCACTGACCACCGACCACTGCCCACTGCTCTTTGCCGTGCTGCTTCGTAGAGGACGACCGCCGCGGCGACGGCGACGTTGAGACTTTCGACCGGCGGGCGCATAGGGATTCTGAGGGCTTCGTCCGCTGCGGCCACCTCTGCGGGCGCGAGCCCGGCGGCTTCCTCGCCGAGGATTAAAGCCGCCGGGACAGTCCAGTCAATCTCCGTGTGCGCTCTCTCCGCGTGCAGGTCCGTGCAGACCGTCTTAACATTGCGCTCCACGCACCATTCGACGGCCTCTTGAAATCGTGCGCCGGTCCAGAGCGGCAGGCGCAGGGAGGAACCCATCGCGCCGCGCAGCGCCTTCGGCGAAAAGATGTCTGCCGAACCTTCGGTCAGGACGGCGGCGGTCGCGCCCGCTGCCTCGGCCGCGCGCAGGACGGCCCCCGCGTTCGACGGGTTGTTGACGCGGTGCAGGATGACGATTAAAGGAACTGCGGCCGTGATCTTCAGAAGCGTGCCCGGCCCTGTGTACGGGTCTGGCCGCGAGCACGACGATGCCCTGCGGAGTCTTCGTGTCAGAGAGGGATGAGAAGACCGCTTCGTTGACGAGCGCGGCGCGACCGCCCTTTGTTCTTACAGCGTCAAGCAGCCGCGCTCCCCGCTCGTCCTGCGCGATTCTCTCTGTGTGTATGACGTCCGTGATGTCATCCGCGCCGAGAGCATGCAACGCTTCTTCACAGAGCCGCAGGCCCTCGACGAAGATTTGCTCGCGGACACGGCCGTCGCGCACGGCGCGCGCGTGTTTGACGAGCGCGTTGTCCCGGCTAGTGATGATTTGCTCGCTCATCGGCCGCTAGCCCTTTCGTCTTCCAACTCAATCTCCGCCCAGACGGGCCAGTGGTCGGAAACCCCCAGGCTTCTAGCCACGCCGTATTTTTTAACCCTCGCGCCGCGCACGAAAATCCAGTCCGTGTGAAGCCGTATCAACCCGGCGCGCCACGTCGCCGTGCCAGTTGAAAACGGCGTCGTGAAGCCGTGTGCTTCGAGCAGGCGGCGCGTCTCAAGACAGGAGCGTTTCGAGAGCGTGTTGAAGTCTCCGAGCAACACGACCGGGCCGGAAAGCTTTTCGGCCTTTTCGAGAATGGCGGCGTGCTGTTTGAGCTGCCCTTCGACGGAGGCGTGCGGGTCTATGTGCGAGTTGAAGAGGTGCAGGCGATTGCCCCCGCTCTCGACGGTCGCGCAGAGCGCGAGCCTCGGCCGCCACGCGCACTCGTCCCAAGGCAACTCGACGCGCTCGACGTTGCGGAAAGGCAGGCGGCTCAAGACCGCTATCCCTGTGTCGCCCGCGTCCGCCTGTGCGATGTGCTCTTCAAAGTCCAGATACCATTGTTTCGATTTCGGCTCCTCGCCGCTCGGGCGTGGAGACGCGGCACGGGCGTAACGCATCCGAAGCTCCTGTGCCAATTCGCGCGCGACATCGTGGCGGCCGGCGCGGGCCGTCCACTTGTCCGCCTCCTGCAATGCTACAATGTCGGCTGGCGGCAGGAGCCTCCCGTCGGAGAGCGCGAGCGCGGCGCGGCTGAGGTGGCGCGCGACGAGGCGCGGGCGGCGTTTGGGCCAGGACAATCCGATGCGGCGGCCGAGGCTGCCCGTGATTAAGAAAGAGCCGACCGCGTAGCGTATGTTGAAGGAGGCGACGACGAGCGCCTTTCGCGGCGCGCTCTCGGCCCCGCCGGGCGCGTGGAAGTCGCCAACTTCGATTTCGTCCCGCGAAGTCTCGAAAACGTGCGCGCGCTCTTTCGCAGTCATCATTAAAGCTCATCTTTATACGCGGGGCGCGGGCGTGTAAAGGCGCGGTGAAGAGGTGTGGGAAGAGAATTACTGATGGGCAAGCCTGTAATAGCGGCCGTGGACGACATGTTCTTCGCCTCGAAGATTCGC
This sequence comes from uncultured Acidobacteriota bacterium, assembly GCA_963711585.1. GTDB lineage: Bacteria > Acidobacteriota > Blastocatellia > Pyrinomonadales > Pyrinomonadaceae > QHXM01. The sequence continues at coordinate 11,516 of CAVQEU010000015.1, forward strand.
GCCGTCGCGGAGCACCTGGGGTTGACGGTGCGCTTCGTGCGGAGCGCCGCGGAGGCCGTCGCCGCCGCGCGTGAGACGGACGCCGCGCTCGTCGTCGCGGACCTGCACTCTCAACGTTGCGACCCGTTCGCCCTCGCGGAGCTGTTGAAAGCGGACGAGACTCTGCGCGCCGTCCCGCTCGTCGGCTTTTTCTCCCACGTCGAGACGGCCTTGCAGCAGCGGGCCGCCGAAGCGGGCTTCGACCGCGTCATGCCGCGCTCCGCCTTCAGCAAAAACCTGCCGGAAATTCTTACAGAACGCGGAATAAGAAAATAATTCAACCCTTTGCGCCTTTAGTATTTCTTTTGTTGCGCCTCCAGCGTGAAAGGCTGTTTCTCGCTGGAGGCGCAAAGAGAAGACGTAAGGCGCTGGAGGGTTGAATGGGCGACTATCTTGAGTTTCTTCACTCGGCTTCCACGATCAGTTTGCCGCGCATCATGCTCATGCCGCACATGAAGGTGAACTCGCCGGCGCGGTCGGGCGTGAACTCGATTGACGTGGTCTTGAAGGGCGGCAGGTGACGGCTTATGCCGAAGTCCTGGAAGATGACCTGCTCGCTGCACGAGGCGGTTTCGTCGCGGTAGAAGTTGAGCCGGACGGGGGCATGTTCGCGGACGACGATTACGTCCGGCGAGTAGCCGCCCTTGACGGTGATCTTAATCTCCTGCACGCCGCCCGCGCCCGCGGAGGCGGCGATGCGTTCACGCTCGCCGAAGAAGTACCAGAGGACGAACGCGACCGCGATTGCCCCGCCTATGACGACGCCGATCTCCGTGGAGTCCATCAGGAGCGCTCCTTCAAAACGGGCGGGCGAAAGCGGCGCAGGCGCAGGCTGTTGGCGACGACTGAAACGCTCGACAAAGACATCGCCGCGCTCGCGATGATCGGCGAGAGCAGCCAGCCCGTGAAAGGATAGAGAGCGCCCGCCGCTACGGGGATGCCTATGACGTTGTAGATGAACGCCCAGAAGAGGTTCTGTTTGATGGTGCGAATCGTAGAATGCGAGAGCGCGACGGCCGTCACCACGCCGCGCAGATCGCTCTTGATGAGCGTGATGTCTGAGGCTTCGATAGCTACGTCCGTTCCTGTGCCAATAGCTATCCCTACGTCGGCCTGTGCGAGCGCGGGCGCGTCGTTGATCCCGTCGCCGACCATGCCGACCGTCTTCTTCTCCTCGACCTGAAGCCGCCTGACCTCTCGCGCTTTACCTTCGGGAAGAACCTCCGCCAGCACACGACTGACGCCGACCTCTTTCGCCACAGCTTCGGCCGTGCGGCGGTTGTCGCCGGTGATCATCAAGACTTCCAGGTCCATGCGCCGCATCATCGCGACGGCCTCTTTCGATTCAGGCTTGACGGGGTCGGCGACCGATAGGATTCCCGCCAGACGCCCGTCAATAACCACGTACATGGGCGTCTTGCCTTTCGCTGAGAGCGCCTCCGCGCGCTCCGTAAATTCGTCGAGCGAGACGCCGCGCTCGCGCACCAGTTTCGCGTTGCCGAGCAGCAGGTGACGCCCTTCAACTTCCGCCTCAATGCCGTGCCCGGCGATGGCGTTGAAGCCGGACGCTTCGGAGAAGGAGAGTCCGCGCTCGCGCGCCGCGCGGACGATGGCCTCGCCGAGCGGGTGCTCGCTTCCCACTTCGGCCGACGCCGCCAGCCGCAACAACTCTTCATCGGAGACGAAGCCCGCCGCGACGATGTCAGTCAACGAAGGCTCGCCGCGCGTAATTGTGCCAGTCTTGTCGAGCACGATTGCACGCAGCTTGTGCGCCGTCTCCAAAGACTCGCCGCCTTTGATAAGGACGCCGTGCTCCGCGCCCTTGCCCGTCCCGACCATGATGGCCGTCGGCGTCGCCAGGCCCAGCGCGCAAGGGCATGCGATGATGAGCACCGAGACGGCGTTGACGAGCGCCATCGTGAAACGCGTGTCAACGGGCGCGGCGACGAACCAGACGACGAAGGTGACGATGCTGATGCAGATGACGACGGGGGTGAAGATGCCGCTGAGACGGTCGGCCGTGCGCGCGATGGGAGCCTTGGAGCCTTGCGCGTCCTGGACGAGCTTGACTATCTGCTGAAGCGCGGTGTCGCGCCCGACCTTCGTCGCCTCGAACCTGAACGAGCCGGTCTTGTTCATGGTCGCGCCGAAGACCACGTCGCCCGCCTTCTTCTCGACGGGCAAGCTCTCGCCCGTCAGCATGGATTCGTCCACGGCCGATCCGCCCGCGACGACCCGGCCGTCAACGGGAATCTTTTCTCCGGGCCGGACGACGACCACGTCTCCGGGGACGACCTCTTCGACCGCTATCTCAAGCTCGCGGCCGTCGCGCACGACGCGCGCGGTCTTCGGCTGCAAGCCCACGAGGCGCGCGATGGCGTCGCCCGTCCTCCCCTTGGCGCGCGATTCGAGAAGTCTGCCAAGGAGAATGAGCGCGATGATGACGCTCGCCGCCTCAAAATAGACGGGCGTCATCTGCGTCGCGCCCATCCCGCTCATACGGGCGTGGTCCGCTTGGCCGTAGAAAAAATCTGGCACAATCGTCGCCGCGACCGAGTAGAGATAGGCCGCGCCCGTGCCGACGGCGATGAGCGTGTTCATGTCGGCGGCGCGGTGACGAAAGGCCGCCCACGCGCCGCGGTAGAATTGCCAGCCGGAGTAGAAGACGACCGGGGTGGTCAGTGCGAGTTGCAGCCAGTTGACGCCCGCGAAATCAAGGAAGCCGATGCGCCCGTGTGACATCGCGATGACGAGCACGGGGAGCGAGAGCGCCGCCGCGACGAAAAACTTGCGCCGCAGGTCGAGGTATTCGGCCTCACGCGCGGCGCGTTCGGAGTCGGCGGCCGCTTCGTCTCCGCCGCTCCCGGAAACTTCGCGCACGCGGTAGCCGAACTCTTCAATCGCACTGCGTACTTTTCGGACTTCGGTCGCACCCGGAAGGTATTCAACGCGCACTTCCATCGTGCCCAGGTTGAACGAGGCGCGCGTGACGCCGGGCTGCCGCCCGAGGTGTTTCTCTAATTGCTGGCTTGAGCCGGCGGGCCGCGCCGAATCGTCCACGATGAAGTCGGCGCGCGCAGTGCCGGCCGTGCCGTAGCCCACATCCTTGACGGCTTCGATTAACTGCCCGACGCTCGTCGCCTGCGGGTTGTACTCGACGGTCGCGCGCGAGGTGGCGAAGTTCACTCCCGCGCGCCGCACGCCCGGAGTCTTATTGAGCCGCCGCTCGATACGCCTGGCGCACGCCGCGCAAGTCATCCCCGTGATCGGCAAATCAACGCGCTCGCCCGCCCCATCCGGCGTCGTGCGCGTGTGCCGAACGTGCTCCTTCTCAACCGGAGCTTTAGTCTCAATGCTCTCCATCGCAATAAAAGTGACAAGTGACAAGTGACAAGTGACGAGCAAAAGAAAGAAGGCTTTAACTCGTCACTTGTCACTCGTCACTTGTCACTGCTTTTTTACGCTGTCTTCGCTGCCGCCGTGCCCTCTTCGGCCAGGAGGCTCCTGAGCATCCATGCGGTCTTCTCGTGGAACTGCATGCGCTCGGTCAGCAGGTCGGCGGTCGGCGCGTCCGACGCGTCTTCGGCCGTCGTGAAGACGGTGCGCGCCGTGCGGGCGGCTGTTTCGTGGCCCTCGACCAGCAGGCGAACCATGTCCAGGGCAGCCGGGATGCCGTCCTCTTCCTTGATGGAGGTCAGCCGCCCGAACTCTTTGTAGGTCGCCGGGGCGTAGAGGCCGAGTGCGCGTATGCGCTCCGCCAATTCGTCGCTCGCCGTCCACAGCGCGTTGTACTGCTCCTCGAACATGATGTGCAGCGTGCGGAACATCGGCCCCGTCACGTTCCAGTGAAAGTTGTGCGTCTTCAGGTAGAGCGTGAAGGTGTCTGCCAGGAGCCGCGACAAGCCTTCGGCAATCTGCTTGCGGTCGTTCTCTTCGATGCCGATGTCAATGGGCATCGCCGTTACTTCAGTTCCTGTTTTATTCGTCATCCTAATTCCTCCTCTGCGTTCCTTATCATGATGAGCTATTTGCGCTGACACGCGGCGCAGACGCCGCGCATCACGATCTCGTAGTTCTCCACCTTGTGCCCGCGGCCCAGACGCGGGGCGGGCAACTCGCCGACCGCTTCGAAGGGCACGTCTTCGAGCCGGTCGCAGACGCGGCAGACGAAATGGTGGTGCCGGTCGAGGTTGGCGTCGAAGCGCGCGACGGCGTCGTCCATGTAGACTTCGTGTACGAGGCCGGCGTCGCGGAGCGCGTTCAGGGTGTTGTAAATGGTCGCCCGCGAGGCGCGGGGGAAGCGGCGGTTCAGGGCCGCACTGATCTTGTCGGCGGTCGGGTGCTCGCGGCTGCGCACCAGAAAGTCGAGCACGGCGAAGCGCTGCGGCGTCAACTTCAACCCCACCTCGCGCATCCGCCCCTCAATCTGTGATCTGATATCTGTCGCCAAGATGTTCTTAGAATAAGTCTAAATTAGGAGTCTGTCAAGCGGCCGCGCGCCCTCCCGCCGCGGCCCTTAGTCTTCCGGCGTGGCCGGCCTCCGAAATGTTTTGCCGCGATACATCATAATAGTTAGCGAACATCGTTCTTGGAAAGATCATCATGGATACCACGAATCGCATCCTGGTCAAACTACGGCCCTCGGCCTCGCTCGGTGCGGCCGAATCGCGCGCGAACCTGCGCCCGCTCTACGAGACGCGGGGGCCTGCGGCCGCCTTCGGCGCGGTCTCCGAACCGCAGTGGTTCCTCGCCGACCTGCCCGAAGGGGCGGAGAACCCCTGGGACCTGGCGCACGCGCGCGTCGGCGCGCAACTCGGCGTCGCCGAGTCGGACGTCGTCTTCGCCGAGCCGGACCTCGTCCGCCGTGACGTTTACCGCGACGCCAACGAGACTGAGATCGGCCCGGGCTTCGCCGCCGGTGAGAAATGCGCCAACACGGACCCGGACGAGACGCGCGGCAAGCCGCCGGCCCCGAAGGATTTCGCCTGGCACCTCGGCGACAGATACACGGAGCTGAAAGCCGCGCGCGAGGCCGTCAGGTTCGAGGAGCCGCGCACGCGCATCGCGCATATTGACACGGGCTACTACCGCTCGCACGTCACCGCGCCCCTGCACTTGCGGCACGACCTCGAAAGGAGTTTCGTGGACGGCGAGGAGGGCCGCAACAGCGCCGAAGACCCGGACAACTGGCGGCTCGTGCTCGACAACTCGGGCCACGGCACGGGGACCATGGGCATTCTCGCCGGCAACAAACCCGCGCCGCCCTTCGATCAGGACTTCCTCGGCGGCGCGCCCCACGCCGAAGTCGTGCCGCTGCGCGTCTCCGACAGCGTCGTCCTTGTCCGCACGAGCGCGCTGGCGCGCGCCCTCGACTACGCCGTCCAGCAGCGTTGCGACGTTGTCACGATGAGCATGGGCGGCCTGCCCTCGCAGGCGTGGGCCGAGGCCGTGGACAGGGCTTACGAGGCGGGCGTCGTGATCTGCGCGGCGGCGGGCAATCACGTCAGCTTCACGCCGCCGCACGTGGTCGTCTACCCTGCGCGCTACCCGCGCGTCATCGCCGTCTGCGGCGTGATGTCCGACGACCGCCCCTACTCCGGCCTTGAGGGGGCGGCGCTCGAAGGCAGCTTCGGCCCGGCCTCCGTCATGAAGGCTGCCATCGCCGCCTACACGCCGAACATCCCCTGGCCGCTTTTCATGTGCGGGAGTTTCGTCCGCCTGAACGGCGAGGGCACGTCGGCCGCCACGCCGCAGGTGGCGGCGGCGGCCGCCCTCTGGCTGGAGAAGTACAAGCATCAGTTAACGCGCAACTGGCAGCGCGTAGAGGCCGTCCGCCACGCGCTCTTCTCGACGGCCAAGCTGAAAGGGGACGCGGAACACTTCGGCAACGGCGTCCTACAGGCCCGCAAGGCCCTCGACGTTAAGCCGTTTCTGGGGCGGCCCATGAGCGCGCCCTCCGACAACTCGTGGGCGTTTCTGCGCCTGACGACCGGGCTCGGCGTCGTAGAGGCCCCGCCCCGCGAGCGCATGTTCAACCTCGAACTCGCGCAACGGTGGCTGCTCAACAAGCGTCTGCAAGAGATCGTGCCGGACCCGGACGACCCGCCCAAGTTCCAGAAGGAGGAGGACGAGCGCGACTTCATGCGCCGCTTCATGGAGGCCGTCATCGAGGACAAGGACGCCTCGCGCGCCCTGCGGCAGCACATGGCCGCGCGCTACCCGCTCGTGACCGGCTCGCCCGTGCCACCGACGGCCCCGCACGATATCGCGCCGCCCGCGCCGAGCGTCTGCAAAACCGAGCCGAGCCTCGCCGACCCACCCTTCCGCCGCGTGCGCGTCTACGCGACCGACCCCAGCTTCTCGACGCGCCTCGAAACGGCCTCCATCAACGAAGTCACGCTCAAGGTCAGGTGGGAGCCGCGCCTGAAGCCCGGACCGACCGGCGAATACTTGACCATAGAGGAGACAGACGCCGGGGGCAAGGGGCTCACGGACGGGCGGGGCAACCCGCTCACCCCTGTTGACCTGAACGACCGGCGGCTGCTGGCGCAGGACGGCTGGGCACCGTCGGAGGGGAACCCTGCCTTCCACCAGCAGATGGTCTACGCCGTCGCCATGAAGACCATCGAACACTTCGAGCAGGCGCTCGGCCGCCCCGTCCTCTGGCGGCACCAGCAGAACCCGGACCCGAATAAGGATTACGACGACAGCCGGTATGTCGGCCAGTTGAGCGTCCGCCCGCACGCACTCCGCCAGGCTAACGCTTACTACAGCCCGGAGCGGAGCGCGATCTTGTTCGGCTACTTCGAAGCATCGGCGAGCAATCCCGGCCGGTTCGTGCCCGGCAGCCGCATCTACTCGTGCCTCTCGCACGACATCATCGCCCACGAGACGACGCACGCCATCCTGGACGGCATGCACCGCCGCTTCAACGAGCCGACCAACTACGACGTGCTGGCGCTGCACGAAGCCTTCGCCGACATCGTCGCGCTGATGCAGCACTTCACCATCCCGGAGGTCCTGGAGAACGAGATTAGCCGCACGCGCGGCGACCTGGAGACGGAGTCCACGCTCGGGAGCCTGGCCGTCCAGTTCGGCCACGCCTCGGGCGGGCGCGGCGCGCTGCGCCAGGCCATCGGGCGGATAGACGAGAACGGCAAGTGGACGCGGATTAAGCCCGACCCGGCGGAGTTGCAGAAGAGGATCACGCCGCACGCCCGCGGGGCCATCCTCGTCGCGGCGGTCTTCGACGCCTTCCTGGCCATCTACAAGTCGCGCACGGTTGATCTGCTGCGGATTTACACGGGGGGCACGGGCGTCCTGCCTTCGGGCGCGATCCACCCGGACCTCGTCCGGCGTCTGGCGGACGAGGCGTCCAAGGCCGCGCGCCACGTCCTCAACATGTGCATCCGCGCGCTCGACTACATCCCGCCCGTGGACATCACGTTCGGCGAGTATTTGCGCGGCATCATCACGGCCGACTTCGACCTCATCAGCGACGACCGCTACAACTACCGCGTGGCGTTCGTCGAGGCGTTCCGCGGGCGCGGCATCTACCCGCGCGACGTGGACACGCTCTCCGTGGACACGCTGCGGTGGGGAGGGTTCAACTTCTCCGTGCTCTCGAAGGAGCAGCGGAAAGCTGTTTCCCGGGAGTACCAGGGCGTCATCAGGCAGTTGAAGAAGTACGCCGACGCGTGTCTCTACATTAACGACCGGGAGGGGCTGTTTAAAGTGACGAGGGTGCAGCGCGAGAAGCTTCACGAGGCGCTCACGCGGGCGTTCGCGGCCACGCCAAAGTTCGCCGCCGAGTTGGGCCTCCGCCCGGAGGAGACCAATTCGACGGTCTACGAGTTCGAGGTTCACGAACTCCGCCGCTCGCTCAAGACAGGGGCGGGCGGCCGGCAAATCCCCCAGATCGTGATCGCCCTGACCCAGTCGCGCCAGATAGAGGTTAAAGGCGTCAAGCGAGTCTTCCGCGGCGGCGCGACGCTCGTCGTTGACCTCTCGTTGCCGGAAATCAAGTACAGCATCATTAAAGAGATTGACAACGCGAAGCGCCTTGAGATGACCACCGAATTCGTGCGCAAGGTGAATAAGGACGCGCTGAGCGCGCTGCTCTTCTCGCCCGACCGGCCCGAGCCCTTCGCCGCGCTCCACACGCTCGCCGACGACGACACCCTCTGAGGCGTTCTTCAAACGGTGCGCGTCAAAGAGGCCCGCGCGGGTTGAAACATTCAACCCGCGCGGGCCTCTCAAAGTTTGGTGTGGGAGCGGAAGGGCCGTAGGCTCGCCCCTTGCGCGTCCGGCCGTCAGCCGACCGCGGCGGGGGTAATCACCTCGTGGATGGCGCGGACTTCCTGTACGAGTTGTTCGTATTGTTCGAGGTTGAGCGCCTGCGCGCCATCCGAAAGAGCGCGCTCGGGCTGGTCGTGGACTTCGACGATGAGGCCGTCGGAGCCGACGGCCGTGCCGGCGCGGGCCAGCGGGATGACCATGTGGTTCTTGCCGGTCCCGTGCGAGGGGTCAACGATGACGGGCAGGTGCGAGACGCGGCGCACGGCAGGGATGGCGGCCAGGTCGAGCGTGTTGCGCGTGTGCTGCGCGAAGGTGCGTATGCCGCGCTCGCAGAGCACGACGTTGTAGTTGCCTTCGGCCATGATGTACTCGGCCGCGAGCAGCCATTCGTCGAGCGTGGCGGCCAGGCCGCGCTTGAGCAGCACGGGGAGATTGGAGCGGCCCGCGCGCCTGAGCAGGGAGAAGTTCTGCATGTTGCGCGCGCCGAGTTGAATCATGTCGCCGTAGCGCTCGACCATGTCCACGCCCGCTTCGTCCAGGGCTTCCGTGACGATCTTCAGGCCGTAAGTCTCGCGGACTTCCGCCAGCATCTTTAAACCCTCTTCGCCGAGCCCCTGAAAAGCGTAGGGAGAGGTGCGCGGCTTGAACGCGCCGCCGCGGAAGAAGCGCGCTCCGCTGCGACGCACGGCCTCCGCGATGGCGAAGACCTGCGCGCGGCTCTCGACCGCGCACGGCCCTGCGATGATCGCCAGCTCGTCGCCGCCGATTGAAGCGTCGCCGACGCGGACAATCGTCTTCTCCGGCCTGAGGTCGAGCGAGATGAGCTTGTAGGGCTTGCTGACGCGTATGGCCTCGGCCACGCCGGGTAGACTCTCGAAGCGTGAAACGTCAACCGCGCCCTGGTTGCCGGTGATGCCGATGGCGGTGCGCGTCGCGCCCGGCATAGGGTGCGCGCGAAAACCCAGTTCGTTGACAACCGCGACGACCCGCTCGACATCGGCCTCGGTCGCGTCCGTCTTCATAACAATGAGCATGTGTTCCTCCCTCGTGAATCGTAAATCGTAAATCGTAAATCGTCAAAAACAGCTTTTCACTATATCACGATTTACGATTCACCGGCTCTTTCTACATCCGCTCGGGAACGTGTATGCCGAGTGTCGCCAGGGCGGTTGTCAGTTGGCGGCGCGTGATGTCGCAGGCGGCGACGAGCACGGCGCGGCGCGCGGCGTCCTCTTCGGCGATGATGCGGTGGCGGTGGTAGAAGAGGTTGAAGGCGCGCGCCAGGTTGAAAGTGTACTTGGCTAGAAGCGCCGGTTCTGCTGCCGCGACCGCCTGCGCGATTGCCTCGTCGAGCCTCACCGCCAGGGTGACGAGCGACCAGATTTCGTCGCCGCTCTCGCCCGCGAGGACGCGCGCCACCTCGTCGCGGTTCTCATTGTCATTGCCCCCGGCCGCGCGAATTTTCTCGATAGCTTCGGCCTGGGCCGTCGCGTCCAGCTTGCGGAAGATGGAGTTGGCGCGCACAGCCGAGTATTGGCAGTAAGGGCCTGTTTCGCCCTCGAACGAGAGCGCCTCTTTGAAGTCGAAGGCGATGACTGAGTTTCGCGTGAATTTTAACAGGAAGTAGCGCAGCGCGCCGACGGCAATCGCGTGCGCCGTCTCGCGCCGCTCCTGGTCTGAGACTTCGGGGTGGCGCGTCTCGACTTCGCGCAAGGCGTCCGCTTCGAGCCGGTTGATGAGGTCGTCCGCTTTGACGCCCAAGCCTTTGCGCCCGCTCATCTCTACGAAGGGGCGCGCGCGATCTTCGTCCGAGAGTTTAATCCCCAACTCTTCGCAGGCGGCGATGGAGAGCGCGACCATCTCGTAGCCCAGGTGCACGCTCGCCTCTTCGCCGATTTCAGGGGCGACCGCTGCCACGCCGCGCTTAACTACGTCCTGCGTGTAGGACTGGCGCGAGTCAATGACGTTGTAAACGGTCGCGCCCTCGCCGAAGTGCGGCAGCACGTTATCATTCGGCTCGCACGTCTCCACCGGCTGCGGCTCGTCGGTCGTCATCCAGGTCAGGTGGCTGTCCGGGTAACTGCGAAAGGGTTTATAGAAAAAGTCCAGATCGAGTTGGCCCAGTTTCCAGAGTTGGTAGGCGATGTCCTTGCCCGTGTAGGTCACGGTGCCGTTGGAGCGTACGATGACCTTGTCCGCCTCGTGCTCGTCCGTGCCGGTGTGCGATTCGAACGGCATGACCCAGCAGCCCTTGTTCTTCCCCTCGGTCTCGAAGTGAATCGCGCCCGTCTCTTTCATGCGCTCGAAGGCGTGGTCCCAGAATTTCAGCCTTAGGATTTCCGACTCGCGCGGGAGCACGTCGTAGCGAATCCCCAGACGCTCCATCGTGTCCAGTATGCACTCGACGTTGCGCGTGGCGACGTAGTCGGCCAGAAGCGCGGTCGGATTGTCGCCCTCTTCAATCAGGTGAAGCGTTTCGGCTCTGAGCTTCAATCGCTCCTTGTTCGGCTCTCCGTTCGGGTCGTCGTTGCGATAGAAGAGGCCGACGCGCGTATACAAATCCCAACAAAAATAATCGAACGGGCGGTCGGGCGGGAGCGAAGCGTCCAGGGCTTTGATGTCGTCGAGCGTCATACGCTCAAGGTGCACGAAGCCGACGACCACGTCCGCGACCTGCACGCCCGTGTTGTCTATATAATTCTGCACCTCCACGCGCTCACCCGCCGCCTGAAGGATGCGCACGAACGTATCGCCCAGCACGGCGTTCCGCACATGGCCTATGTGCGCCGCCTTATTCGGATTGATACTCGTGTGCTCCACCATCCGCTTCGGCCGCGCGTCAGCCGCTGCGTCCGTCTTTGAAGCGTCCTCTTCCGCCGATGAAAAACTCGCAAGCAACCGCGCGCGGTCGAAAAAGACATTAAGATAACCCGCCCCGGCGACTTCGACGCGCTCGACACCCTCCACCTCTTCAAGCGCCTTCGCTAACTGCTCAGCTATCACACGCGGCGCACGCTTCTCCCCCGTCGCCTGCTTCACGCGCTTCGCCAGCTCGAACGCCACCGGAAACGCCAAATCCCCCATCTCGGTGCGCGGCGGCACCTCCGCCGCCACCTGCTCAAGCTCCACGCCAAATAATTCAGATGCCGCCCCGCGCACATGCTCACGCAAAGTATTCTGCAAATTAACAAGGCTCAATCCAGCCATAATCCCCAATCCACAGACGTAAATTTCCACTCACAGCAAAGCAGGCAGTATAGCCTAGCGCGCGTGCGTCTTGCCAATCAGCGTAGGCAGGTGAAAATGGGAATAAGGCGATTATTAACTTGTTACCGTCTGTATGTGTTTTAGCCTGATTCCGTTGGCTTATCCGCTTCATTAGATATAAGCATTTTCAAGAATTCCACAGGCTCAATAACCTTAAGCTGCCTGAACCTACGCCGGAAATCTTTGCAGTCATCGGTATGACCTATCATCAAATCAAGTAAATCATTATCGCGACTGACGAGGTAATTGACCTCTGCTTCAACCGCAAGATTAACGTACTTCTCATCTTTCGGATCGCGTGAGTAAATAAAATGTTGCTGAACGTCATTAACGACAGTGGCTTTTTCTAAGACCCGGTTGATTAAAGCGTCTACGCGCTCGTCCGTTATCTCCGGGTTTCTCTTGCGGATTTTTGGACGGGAGAGGACTTCGCTTATTTCTTCGAGGATGTCGTTACTTACGAACAAAGAGAGGGCATCGTTATCAATTAACCTCAACAATGTGGCTGCCGGGCCGGATTCGCTGACGGTGGCTTGCAAATAGACCATGCAATCAAAGACAACTCGCGGGCGCGGGTCATCTTCATTCATCTCTCCTGGGCCTTTCGCTCCTGATAAACTTCTTCACGCGCTTCTTCAAAGAGAGCTTCCATCTCATCCTCGGACACATCGCTTTCCTGGAACGTCTTACGGATAGGGGCGAGGATTTCATCAAAGGACTTGGCCGCCAAGAGATCAGTAGAAATAAGTCGCTCGACGTACTTTGACACGTCGCTATATCCGCGCTCACGCGCCCTTTGCTCTAAGGCTGATTTGGTTTCCTCTGCGACAGTAATGATTAGCTCCATACTCACCCCGCACCTTTTGATTTTTCAGCTAGAGTTTACCACGAGAAAGGAGAAGCCGCCGATTTGCTTGAATTACTTCAGTGCCTTGTCTAACTTTCTGGCAAATTCCTCTAAGGTAATCCCGATAGCCTGGCATATCTCCCGAATCTCTAGCACATCAAGCCGTCGCTCCCCGCTTTCATATTTTGAAATATACGTTTGGTCTTTCTCAATACGCGCGGCTAACCCGGTCTGCGTCAGACCGGCTTCGAGTCTCATCTCTCGTAGAAGACGCTGGGTGATGTACACGTTCCTCTTCATCAGTAATGCGAATCAAGAGTAGAAAAGCAGACGGCCGGAAGGGCGTAGAATTGAGTTTGTGGAACACCAACTCATCGCCCTCTACCTGCGCGTCTGCCGGGCTTACGATACAAAGCCCGACTTGAAATATCAACGCTTGAGTAACTTCCGTCCCCGTTTCACGGACGAGGAACTCGTAACCGTCTACCTCTTCGGCCACATGCAAGGCTTACACCTTCAGCGCCCGATCTACGACTACGCGCGCCGCCACTGGCGGGCGTGGTTCCCAGCCTTGCCCAGCTATCAAGCCTTCAACCGTCGCCTCAACCAACTCGCCCCGGCTTTCGAGCACCTCATCACGGCCGCGCTCACAGCGCAGGTCGCTGAACTGGCCGGGCAGGCCGACCGCCTGATTGATTCGCTCCCCATCATCATGGCGAAGTGGCCCAGATGCGGCGCGGCACGTGTCGCACGGGAGGTGGCCGACCAGGGCTTCTCTTCAAGCAAACGCAGCTATTATTACGGCGTCAAACTGCATACGGTCGCGCTGCGACGCGCGCACAGGTTGCCGCTGCCGGCCCTCGTCCATCTGAGTCGGGCATCGCAGCATGACCTGACGGTCTTGCGCGAACTAGACCTCGACTTGGGCACCGGCTACCTGTTCGGCGATAAAGCCTATGCGGACGAAGAGACTAAGCGAGTGATGGCCGAGCGCGGCACGCGTCTGCTGACGCCTTACAAACGCAAGCGCAATGAGCCTCAAACGGCAGTGCCCGCGCTGTGGTCGCGCTTCGTCTCGTCGGTCAGACAGCCGTTGGAGAGTCTCTTCGGCTGGTTGATTCAAAGAACCAATATCCAGAACGCTTCACGAGTGCGTTCGACCGAGGGCTTGTTCGTGCATTGTTACGGCAAGCTGGCTGTCGCGTGTTTGCTCCTAACTTTCAACTCTTGATTCGCATCAGTCATGTTATATGATTAGATTGGCGGATATGCAAAATCAACATATGCGGAGTTCGCATACCCCGCATCCATGAATTAAGGTTAGGGGATGAAATGCGAAAGCGAGGACCTGCTCGCAGACAATGAGACGTGGAGGGCTATTCTTGAGCCGGCCTTATGTCAAGATGCCATCGCCGCCGAATGTTTAGCTCGCCTCTTGTTCACGATTAAGAGAGCAATTGATAGCGGGCCGGAAGGAACAATACAGGCAAGCAAAACGCTACTTACGGGCATTGAGTTAATATACCTTTACACTAACGCTCACAAAGCTGCGCTCAAGTTGTACGTGCTTTCATTAGAGGGAAAATTGAAGCCGCAAGACGAGCCTCTTAATCTCATCAACGCAGCTCTTGAAAGAGGGAAAAGTCGCGTGCGTTAACCGGCGCGGACCCGAGCGTTGATGTATATCCTTGCCTCACGCCGAGCGCGGCGGTTTAATCTACAGCAACCAGAAGACCATGAAAATGCTATCGCGCTGATGCTTGACACGTTCGCCGTGCGCTCTGTTACCATCCCTTCTTACTGAAGATGACGAATCAAGGGCTTTCTATCTCCGCGGAGTTGCGGAAACGCTTTGCGGAGGCGCGTCGCGTTGTCGTCTTGACGGGGGCGGGGGGGGACGGGGGCGGGCGTGTCGGCGGAGTCGGGCGTGCCGACGTTTCGGGGCGGCGGGCAGTCGGCGGTGTGGAAGGGGATGCCGTTCGATAAGATTTCGTCGGCCGGGATGTTGGAGCGGAATCTCGCTGAGGTCTGGGAGTGGTTCGATTACCGCCGGGGCGTCATCGAGAAGATAGAGCCGAACGCGGCGCACAGGGCGTTGGCGCGGTGGCGTGAGCGGTTCGAGGATTTTACGCTGGTCACGCAGAACGTGGACGGGTTGCACCAGGCGGCGGGGTCCAAAGACGTGATAGAGCTTCACGGCAACCTGTGGCGCGCGCGGTGTATGTCGTGTCGCAGGAAGTACGACTTGCGCGACAGGGAGTCGGAGGCGGGCCGGAGCTACACCTGCACGGACTGCGGGAGCTACTTGCGGCCCGACGTGGTGCTCTTCGGCGAGATGCTGCCCGCGGGAGCGTTCGAGCGCGCGGCCGCCGCCGCACGCGACTGTGAACTCTGTTTCGTCGTGGGAACTTCGGCGCTCGTGTACCCGGCGGCGGGCTTGCCCGAGATGGCGTGGGCGGCGGGCGCGTACGTGGTCGAGGTCAACCCGGAGCGGACGCCGCTGTCGGATTTGTGCCAAGAGGTGATTCAGGGGCGGGCCGGGGAAGTCCTGCCGCTCTTTGACGTGTGATGAGAACTCTCTATTTCGACTGCTTCGCCGGCGCGAGCGGCGACATGATTCTGGGCGCTCTCGTCGGCGTCGGAGTTGACCCGCGCCTGCTGACGGAGAAACTGTCGCTCCTTGACGTTCCCGGCTACGAAGTCAGTTTCGAGACGGTTGACCGCTCGGGCATCAGCGCCACGCGCGCGCTCGTCCGAGTCGAAGAAGAGCACGCGCATCGCCACCTCAGCCACATCCTGAAGATCATTAACGACTCGCGCCTCGCGGACACTGTGAAGGAGCGCGCATCAAAAATCTTCACGCGGCTGGCCGAGGCCGAAGCGAAGATTCATAACGTCGCGGTCGAGCGCATACATTTTCACGAGGTCGGCGCGCTCGACGCGATTGTTGACGTCGTCGGCGCGTGCGTAGGTTTTGAATTGCTCAACGTCGAGCGCTTCATCTCGTCAGAGCTTCACGTCGGGAGCGGCATGGTGGAAATGGCCCACGGCCGTTTCCCCGTCCCGCCGCCCGCGGTCGCCGAGCTTTTAAAAGACGCTCCCGTCTACTCGTCAGACATCAAGGGCGAGTTGGTGACGCCGACGGGCGCGGCCATCATCAGCACAATCTGCGACGAGTTCGGCCCGTTGCCGAAGATGAAAATAGAGCGGACGGGTTACGGGGCTGGCGGGCGCGAGTACCAGAACTTCCCGAACGTGCTGCGGCTGATGCTCGGCGAGAGCGCGGCGGAAACGCTAACGGACGAGCGGCTGGTCATGGTTGAGACGAACATTGACGACATGTCGCCGCAGGTCTACGGGCACGTGATGGAAGAGGCTTTAAGGCGCGGCGCGCTCGACTGCTATTTGACGCCCGTGCAGATGAAGAAGAACCGACCCGGCACGCTTCTTTCCATCCTCTGCCGGCCCGCGTTGCGAGACGAGATGTGCCAGTTTTTACTCGCGGAGACGACGACGCTGGGGGTCCGCTTTTACGAAGTCATGCGCCGCGCGCTTGAGCGCGAGACGGTGAAAGTCGAAACAGAGTTCGGCGAGATTAATGTTAAAGTGGCACGACTCGACGGTGTAGCCATTAAGGGGATGCCCGAGTACGAGGAGTGCCGGGCGGCCGCGGAAAGGGCCAATGTCCCGCTCCTGGAAGTCGAGCGGGCGGCGCTCGCTTCGTTCTACAGGTCGCGAGAGTAACGGGTGAAGAGATGAGCACGAAACTGTCAGACGCCGAAGAAGAGTTGATGGACGGGGCACGCCCCGAAATTGACCTGGAGATGGTAGCGCGGGGCGTGCGCCTGATTTTGGAGGGAATCGGCGAAGACCCTTTGCGTCCGGGGCTGCAAGAGACGCCGCGGCGCGTGGCGGAGATGTACGCGGAGCTGACCGCCGGGATGCGCGAAGACCCGCACGAGCACGTCGTGCCGCTGCCGGGCGACAAGCACGACGAGATGGTGATCGTCAAAGACATCAACATCGCCTCGATCTGCGAGCACCACCTCGCGCCGTTCGTCGGGCGCTGCCACATCGCTTACATCCCTAAGGGCGGCCGCATCGTCGGGCTCTCGAAATTGGCCCGGTTGGCGGAAGTCTTCGCGCGCCGCCTGCAAGTGCAGGAGCGTTTGACCTCGGAAATCGCGAACACGCTTTACGAAGGACTGAAACCGCTCGGCGTGATGGTCGTCATAGAGGCCGAGCACACTTGCATGACGCTGCGCGGGGTCAGGAAGCCCGGCGCGATCACCATCACCTCGACGGTGCTCGGCGGCTTCCGCAAAGACCCGCGCACGCGCGCCGAGGCGATGGCATTGATAAAAGGGAAGTAAATTTTTTCTTTGCGTCTTTGCGCCTTTGCGTGAGGAAATTTCACGCAAAGGCGCAAAGACGCAAAGTAAGGGCGCGAAGAATGATGAGAAGATTGAATGTTGTAATTGCGACTTTGATGATTGCTTTGCTCGGTGGCTCCGCGTTGGCACAGAATCGGACGAGTGCGAGCAGTCCTATCAGCGAAGAGTTTCTGCGCGCGCACATCAGGTTTTTGTCGGACGACCAGTTGGAGGGGCGGGGGACGGGTGCGCCGGGCGGCGAGTTGGCGGCCAAGTACATTGCGGCGCAGCTCGAAGCGCTGGGCCTGAAAGGGGCCGGGCCGGACGGCAGTTTCTTCCAGCCGGTCTCGCTCGTCGGCGTCAAGGCGGACCCCGCGAGCGTCCTGACCGTCAGCGCGGGCGAGAAGCGTGAGACTTTCAAGTTCGCGGACGAGTTCGTAGCCTTCACGGGCGCG
This sequence comes from uncultured Acidobacteriota bacterium, assembly GCA_963711585.1. Taxonomy (GTDB): domain Bacteria; phylum Acidobacteriota; class Blastocatellia; order Pyrinomonadales; family Pyrinomonadaceae; genus QHXM01. The sequence goes on from CAVQEU010000015.1 coordinate 28,795, forward strand.
CAGACGGCGGAGGTGTCCGTCAACGCAGAACTGGTCTTCGTCGGCTACGGCGTGGAAGCGCCCGAGCAGCGCTGGAACGACTACAAGGGTGCGCCCGAAGATTACCGCGGCAAGATTCTCGTCATGCTGGTCAACGACCCGCCGGCCCCGGCCGCGGAGCCGAGCCTCTTCGGCGGGCGCGCGCTCACCTACTACGGCCGCTGGACCTACAAGTTCGAGGAGGCCGCGCGGCGCGGCGCGGCGGGCGCGATCCTCTTGCACACGGACGAGTCGGCCGGCTACCCGTGGAGCGTCGTGCGCACGTCAAACAGCGCGTGGCGTTTTGATCTGGCGCGCGGCGAAAACAGTTCCGTGCCTTTCCTCAAGCTGCGCTCGTGGGTGACGAACGACGCGGCCCAACGCATGATGCGGCTCGCGGGACAAGACCTTAACGAACTGCGACAGCGTGCCGCGTCGCGCGACTTTCAGCCCGTCAAGCTCAATCTTACGGCTTCGATTGACCTCAAGAGCGAGTTGAAGCGCGTGAGCGCCCCGAACGTCGTGGGCGTCCTGCCCGGGCGCGACGCGAAGCTGCGCGACGAGTACGTCATCTACTCTGCGCACTGGGACCACTTAGGCATTGGCGAGCCGAACAAGCAGGGCGACCGCATCTACAACGGCGCGGTGGACAACGCTTCGGGCGTGGCGGCCGTGCTCGGCGTCGCGCAGGCGCTCGCGAAGTTGCCCGCCAGTGAAAAGCCGCGCCGCTCCGTGCTCTTCCTTTTCCCGACCGCCGAAGAGCAGGGGCTTTACGGCGCGGAGTGGTACGCGACACACCCGCTCGTGCCTTTGAACAAGTCCGCGGCGGTCGTCAACCTGGATTCGATGAACATACTGGGCCAAACGCGCGACTTCGTCCCGCTCGGGGCCGAGCGTTCGAGCTTAAGCGCCGTGGTCGAGACGGTCGCGCGCGAACGGGGCTTGACGGTCGTGCCGGACCCGCGCCCCGAGCAGGGCTCTTTCTACCGCTCGGACCATTTCCCGTTCGCCAAGGTGGGCGTGCCTTCGATCAGTTTGAAGGAGGGAAAGGATTTCGTAGGCCGCCCCGCGGGCTGGGGCGAGGAGCAGTTCAAGGCTTACAACACGGCCAACTATCACCAGCCCTCGGACGAGTACAGCGCCTCCTGGAATTTTGAAGGAATGATTCAGTCGGCCGAGATTGCGCTCGCCATCGGCCGCCGCGTCGCCGACGCCAACGAACTGCCGCGCTTCAACCCGGACGACGAGTTCGCGAAAGCGCAAAAAAGGTAAAGCACGATTGACGAGGCGGCGGCTGCTTGGCTCTCGTCTCTTATGTTAGGATTATTTTCTTATGTCCGTGACCTTTACAATTGAGTATGAGCAGGAGGAAGACGGTCGCTGGCTTGCCGAAGTTCTCGAACTGCCGGGTGTGTTGGCCTACGGCCAAACGACTGAAGAAGCTCTCGCTAAAGCTCAGGCCCTTGCCTTGCGCGTGCTCGCAGACCGTCTTGAACATGGGGAAGGTGCTCCCGAACTGATGAGCATCTCTTTCGCAGCGGCATGAGCCAGTGGTCATCGGCAAAAGCCAAACGTGTGCTCGCGGCGCTTCTACGCATCGGTTGGAGCATCAAGCGCGAGTCGAGTTCTCACAAAATCCTCTCGCGCCCTGGCTGGCCCGACGTGGTGTTTGCCTTCCACGATAAAGAAGAAATCGGCCCAAGGATGCTGGCCCGCATCGCCAAACACACCGGACTCAGACCGGAAGATTTATAGGTGAATCGTTAAACGGATGAAGCATTATCTATTCAAATTAGAAGTTACGCAGTTGGAATGAGCGAATAAAGCGGATTAGCAATGTAACTGCGCACGGCTTCTCTAGTAATTGCTGTCTTCGCTTCAAACCAACTGATGCCTGTGTGATAACAATGACTCTCAAAGCGCAAGAACGCTCGCAAACAACAGCCAATGTGATTGCGCCATGCGCGGCGAGAGCGGACTTGCGCGCGTTCAATCAGGCAGAACTGCTTAAGGCCACGATGATAGTTCTCAATCGTCCACGAGTAACCAGCCCACCTGACTCTTTCGAGATCGCTCATCTCAACTTTATTAGTAGCCCACCATTCAACGTCGCCGTCTGTGGCAACGATCTTGAATACACGAATCAGGCCATAACCTTCGAGCCAGACCACGCGGCCACGCTCTCCAATCTCGACCGTGCTGACGGGGCGCAAGCCCTCGCGGTCAGGGTTGACTTTGCGGTTCGATTTCAAACGAGTCAGCCAAAGCCAATCAAAAGAGCGAATCAACTTCAAGTTTTCCAGCCCTGCATACCAACTGTCGAACACTACGCAAGCGGGTTGAAAATCACGTTGGCGAGCCTCTTTCAGCATTGCTTGAAAATGATCGTTCTTAGTCAGCGAGTCCTTCTTCTTGTCAAAGATGCGGTAGTCCACAGGCACATGGCGGTCGCCATCAGTCCACAGCAAAGTAATCAAGTTGATGCCGCTGACAACCGCGTGGTGCTTGCCCGACCAGTGGCGCGTCACAAGTTCTATCTTACGGGCATAAGGCTTGTCCAAAGTCGAGTCGTCTATGACAAGGATGCCTTGGCTCAAGCTGACTTGGGTGATGGCTTCACTCCACAGAGTCTCGGCGTCAGGCTCAAGTCGGTGCAGAAGGCGCGTAAAAGCATCATGCGCAGGAGCTTCTTTCTCTTCGCCTTGCACGCGAGCCGCTTCGGTGGCGCTGACCGAGCGCGGTGTGGCGATCAAAAAGTTGATATAGTCTTGGTCCGAGCATTTCGGCGGATTCATTCCGCTTTTTTAACACAATGCTCTTCAACTGCGTAATTCTCAAATGAAAACTTTTTACGTCACGACTCCGATTTTTTACGCCAACAGCTTCCCGCATCTGGGGAGTCTCTACCCGACGATTGTCGCGGACACGCTGCGGCGACATTACAGGCAGCGCGGCTACGAGACTTACTTCCTGACGGGCACGGATGAGCACGGCATCAACATACAGCGCCTCGCCGAGCGCAAGGGGGTGACGCCCAAAGAGTACGCGGACATGGTCGTGGCCCAGTTCAAAAAGACTTTCGCAGAGTTCGGCCTGGACACGGAGCACGGCGGCTATGACATCTTCATGCGCACGACCGAGCCTTTCCATTATGAGGGCGTGTCCGAGTTGTGGCGGCGCGTGGCGCGCTCGAAGACGCCGAAGGGGCGCGAGGCGATTTACAAAGGCCATTACGAGGGCTGGTTCTGCGCCTCGTGCGCCGCCTACAAGTCTGAAGAGGAGTACAAGCCGGGTGAGCACCCGGGCGACCCGCCGATCTGTCTTGAGCACGAGAAGCCGCTCGACCACGTTGCGGAGGAGAGCTACTTCTTCCGCCTCTCCGATTACGCCGAAACCTTGCTCGCGCTCTACGAGGCGCAGCCCGAGTTCATTCGCCCCGAAGCGCGGCGCAACGAGGTCTTGAGCTTCGTGCGCGGCGGTCTTCAGGACTTGTCCATCAGCCGGCAGAAGAGTTCGGTCAGTTGGGGCATCCCCGTGCCGGACGACCCTACACACACGATCTACGTCTGGTTCGACGCGCTGACGAATTACATCACGGCCATAGGCTTCGGCAACGAAGAAAGAGAACGCGCCGTCGGCTTTGAAAAATTCTGGCCCGGCGTGAATCTGGTCGGCAAGGACATACTGCGCTTCCACGCCGTTTACTGGCCCGCGTTCCTCCTGGCGGCGGGCCTCGAGCCGCCGCGGACGGTCTACGCGCACGGCATGTGGCTCGACCCCACTGGGCGCAGGATGTCCAAGACGCTCGGCAACGCGATTGACCTGGGCATCCTGCTCAAGCATTTCTCGACGGACGCCGTGCGCTACTACTGCCTGCGCGAGATGGTCTTCGGCCAGGACGGCAAGTTCGGCTACGAGACGCTGATTGACCGCACGAACTCGGATTTGGCGAGCGGCCTCGGCAACCTTTCGAGCCGGACGCTGACGATGATTCAACGCTACTGCGACGGCATCATTCCCGGCGGGCGAATCGCGGAGGAGAATTATTTGTCGGCCAAGCGCGCCGGAGTTGACCCGGACGCGGGCGCGCTCGCCTCCACACTCGAACACGCGCGCGACCAGTTCGTGCTGCTCTTCGAGGACTACGCCGTCAGCCGCGCTCTCGAAACCGCCTGGGCCATTATCGCGCGCGTGGACAAGATGATTTCTGATGCCAAGCCCTGGGAGTTGGCGAAGAATGAAAGCCAGCGCGAGACGCTGAACGCCGTCCTCTACAGGGCGGCCGAAACCCTGCGCTGGCTCTCCGTGCTGCTACACCCCGTGATGCCGGAGGCGACCGCGAGGATTTACGAGCAGTTAGGACTCACGGACAGTTTGCAGACCACGGACCCTACGAAACTGGTGTGGGGAGGTTTGCAGGAGGGGACGCGCGTGGGTGAGGTCAAGCCGCTCTTCCCGCGCATAGACAAGGGGAAAACGATGGCCGAGATAGAGAAAGAAACAGCCGCGGAGAAAGTGTCAGCCGCACAGTCTTCGGGCGTGCACGCGACGGAGGCGGACGCCGTCGCGGGCGCTCCGACCGCAACTGAAACGAAGCCCGCGCCGCCGATGCAGGGCGCGACTGAGGCCGACGCCGTGCCGGCGGAAGCGAGTTTCATAGAGATAGGCGACTTCGCCAAAGTTGACATGCGCGTGGGCCAAATCCTGACGGCCGAGCGCGTGCCGAAGTCAGACAAGCTGCTGCGCTTCACCGTTGACCTTGGCGAAGCGGAGCCGCGCCAGATTCTCGCAGGCATCGCAGAGCACTACGAGCCCGAGAAGATGATCGGGCGCAAGGTCGTCGTCGTCTCCAACCTCAAGCCGCGCAAGCTCCGCGGCTTCGAATCGCAGGGCATGATCCTCGCCGCCTCCGTCGGCGACGAGGGCCGCCCCGTCGTCGCCACCTTCACCGAAGATGTGCCTAACGGCGCGAGACTGAAGTAAAGGCAGAATTCAGGAGTCAGAATCCAGAATCCAGAATGAATGGCTGCGGCCCGCTCTTACTGCTTTTCTTATCTCCTGACTCCTGGATTCTGCATTCTGCATTCTATGTTTGTAGATTCCCACGCGCACATTGACGGTGAGGAGTACGACGTGGACCGCGACGAGGTGGTGTTGAGGGCGCGGGAGGCGGGGTTGCGCGCGATTCTGAACGTCGGCACGGGCGACCCGCACAGCGGCTCGCTGGAGCGCGCCGTCTTGACGGCCGAAAAATATGAGGGCGTTTACGCGGCCGTCGGCGTTCACCCGCACGACGCCAAATTGTTTGACGAAGAGGCCGAGCGGCGCATCGTGCGCCTGATTGAAGAGAGCCTGCGCGTCGTCGCGTGGGGCGAGATAGGGCTCGATTACCATTACGACCATTCGCCGCGCGAGACACAGCGCGAGGTCTTGACAAGACAGTTGCGGCTGGCTCGCGGCATAGGGCTTCCCGTCATCATACACTCGCGCGAGGCCGACGAGGACACGGTCAGCATCCTGCGCGACGAATGGGGAGGCAGCCCGCGCGGCGGCGTGATGCACTGTTTCGGCGGGGGCCGTCGGATGATGGAAGAGGTGCTCGAACTCGGTTTCATGATTTCGTTCGCGGGGAACGTCACGTTCAAGAAGGCGGAAGATTTGCGGGAGGTGGCCCGCCGCGTGCCCCTCGACCGCCTGTTCATAGAGACTGACTGCCCGTATCTGACGCCCGTGCCGTTTCGCGGGCGGCGCAACGAGCCGGCCCGCGTCGTCGAGGTCGCGCGCTGCCTGGCGGAGCTTCACGGCACGACCATTGAAGAGATGGGGCGTTTGACGACTAAAAACTTCGAGCGCTTTTTCGGCCTCGAACTTTGAAATTGTCATAAAATTTTGTCGGAGAACTTTCGCCGCGCCGAGATTTGATGTTATGCTCACGCGCGTACCGCCTGCGGCGTGTGAAACTACTTTATGGCTCAGCAAAATTCATTCGACATCGTCTCCAAAGTTGACAGGGCTGAAATCACCAACGCCATCAATCAGACCTCGAAGGAAGTCAGCCAGCGATTCGACTTCAAGGGCAGCCACGCGGCCGTCACGCTCGAAGAGAAGGAACTCGTGCTGGCGGCGGAAGACGAAACCAAGCTTCGCAACATGAACGACATCCTGCAACAGAAGCTCGTCCGCCGCGGCGTCCCGCTGAAAGCGCTCTCTTACGGCAAGGTCGAGCCGGCCGCAGGCTCCACCGTTCGCCAGCACGTCCAAATCCAGCAGGGCATCCCGCAGGAGAAGGCCAAAGAGATCGTCAAGTTCATCAAGGACAGCAAGGTCAAGGTCCAGGCCGCCATCCAGGGCGACATCGTCCGCATCACGGGGCGCGACCGCGACACCCTGCAAGACGTCATCAGTAAATTAAAGGCCAAAGATTTCGGCATTGACATGCAGTTTACGAACTATCGAACGAACTGAAGAGCAGTTTTCAGTTTTCAGTTTTCAGTTTTAAGCAAAGACAAGTTGCTTCTTACTGGAAACTGAAAACTGAAAACTGAAAACTGATTAAATATGCAAACATCCGGCCCCATTGCCGAAGTCGAAGAGCCGCAGGTTTCGGCGCGGCGCATCTTCAGTCTCATCGCCTCGGAGATGGGCGAGGTTGAGACGGAGTTCGAGCGGCAGGCGCAGTCCAACGTTCAGGTCATCGCCTACATCAGCGACTATCTGCGCGCGTCGGGCGGCAAGCGCGTGCGCCCCGCGCTGACCATCCTCGCGAACTACGCGGCGGGCGGCGACGGCTCAAGCGTCAGCTCAATCCGCATGGCGGCCGTGATGGAGTTGCTGCACACGGCCACGCTCGTCCACGACGACATCATTGACAACGCCGAGACGCGCCGCAACCGGCCCTCGATTAATTCCCGCTTCGGCAACCAGACGGCCGTCCTGATGGGCGACTGGCTCTACATGTCTGCGTTTGAGACGAGCCTCGCCGAACGCTCGCTCCCCATCCTCGACGTGTTGACGGCCGCGACGCGGAAGATGACGGAGGGCGAGCTTTTGCAGTTGACGCTGCTCGGGCGCACGGACCTCACAGAGGATGAGTATCTGGACATCCTTCAGCGCAAGACGGCCTATCTTTTCAGCGCGTGCTCCGAGATAGGTGCTATTCTGGGCGGGGCCGATGCCGCAAGGCAGGCGGCGCTCAGGGACTACGGGATGAACCTGGGGACGGCCTTCCAGCTCGTTGATGATTTGTTGGACTTCACGGCCACGGACGAAGTCCTGGGCAAGCCCGCGGGCGTTGACCTGCTCGAAGGAAAGCTGACGCTGCCCCTGATCTATCTGCTTGAGGGCGAGGGCGACGGCTCTTCGGCGCGACAGCTCGTGCAGGCAGTGATGCGCGAAGGACGTTATCACGCGGACGCGCGGCGCACCCTTTTGGAAATGGTCGCGCGCGCGGGCGCACTCGAACGCGCGCGCTCCGAAGCCGCGCGCTACGCCGGGGCCGCGCGCGACGCCCTCAATGTGCTGCCCGCGTCGAGCTACACGGACGCCCTGCACGCGATCCCGAGCTATATTATTGAGAGAGATAGATGAATCGCAGAATACAGAAGTCAGAAGTCAGAAGTCAGAATGGAATCGGCGGAGACCGCTTTCACAGATTTCCTTTCATTCTGACTCCTGACTTCTGTATTCTGACTCCTGTATTCTGACTCCTAGTTATGGCTACTGAGAATCTGATTTCGACGCTTGAGCAGAGCTTGCGGCAGACGCGCGCGGCGCGGACGCGGCTGGCGGCGCGTCTGGCCGAGTTGGAGGCGGAGGCCGAGACCTTGCGCGCGGAGCTGGCCGAGATGGACACGCTCACGAGCCAGACCGAGGCGGCCGTCGTGCGTCTGCTCTCGTCCGTGCTGACGCCCGCGCCGCAGCCCGCGCCGAGCTACGCGCCTTCCGATTCGGAGCTTGAGGCGGCGATGCATCGGGACGGCGCTTCGCGCGGCAGCACCGGCTTTACCCCGCGCACGGTCATCCCGCGCCATCACATCCCGCCCGTGCACCCGGAAGTCGAAGTCAAGAGTGACCGCTTTTTTGACCGTACGATTCCGCAGGCCACGACGATGATTCTGAGGGAGGCGGGTGAGCCTTTGCACGTCAACGAGATTTACAACCGCCTGCTCGAAGGCGGCTTCAATTTCACCGGACACAACCCCACCATCAGCATCGCCGTCTCGCTCAACCGCAACGGGCGCTTCCGTAAAGTGGCCCCCGGGACCTTCGACCTGGTGATGCGCGACGCGTCGCAAGCCTCTTAACAAGCCGGGACTTTCCAAATGCGCGCGATGATTCTTGCTGCCGGTTACGGGACGCGGCTCTGGCCGCTGACTGTTGACCGCACGAAACCCGCCATCCCGTTCCTGGGCAAACCTCTCGTCGGCTACGTCGCGGAATATCTGGGCCAATACGGCTGCCGCGAGGTCGTCGTCAACCTGCACCACCAGCCCGACTCCGTGCGCGCCGCCCTCGGCGACGGCACACGCTTCGGAGTCCGCCTCGAATACGTCGAAGAGAAAACGATTTTGGGGACGAGCGGCGCGCTCGACAACGCGCGCCACCTCCTCGAAGACGACACCTTCTTCGTCGTCAACGGCAAGATTGTCACAGACATTGATCTGGCGAAAGCGCTGGAAACGCACCGCGAGAGTAACGCTCTCGCCACGCTCGTCCTGCTCCCGAACGCGCGACGCGAGCGCTTCAGCGTAGTGGAGACGAGCGATGATGGCAGCGTTCTTCGCTTCGGCGGGATGCCTGACCCGAGCGGTGATGAGAAGAACGTGCCGCTGATGTTCACAGGGATTCAGATTCTTGAGCCGCGCGTCTTCGACTACATCCCGCGCGGCGTCTTCTCCCACTCGACCACGGACGTTTACCCGCAGGCCATCGCGCGCGGCGAGCGCGTCGTCGCGCACGTCGCCGAGGGGCGCTGGTACGAGCTTTCGACCATTCCGCGTTACCTCGACATCAGTCTCGCGCTCATGAAAGACGAGGGGCGCGACGTGTACGCGGGCGAGAATTGTGCCATTCATCCGGGCGCGAGCGTGAGTGAATCCGTGCTCTGGGACAATGTCACGATTGAAGAGGGCGCGCGTGTGCGGCGCGCAATCTTGGGCGACGGCGTGCGAATCGGCGCGGGCGAGGTTTTGGAAGACGCGGCCGTGGTGCGCGCGGAGTTGGTGTGCAACGAGGAGCCGCCGCCGAAGGCCCTGAAAGGCGAGCTTCGTGGGGGAAACTTTGTCGTCCCCTTGTCTCAGTGATACAATCCCAAGACTCTTAGAGCGCTTTTCAAATTCAAAGCTCAAACTCTTAGCGCCTTTGCGCCTTTGCGAGAGAGAACCAAAATCACTCACGCAAAGCCGCAAAGACGCAAAGGGGTTGAGTGAATCAGTTCATGAGCCAATCTCCTACGGCCACAACGAGCGGCTTCGATACTCCGGCGCGCGAGCGGCTTCTGCGCTTCCTCGCGGCGCGCGGCACAGTGAGAGAAGACCACATCCTCGCGCTCACGCCCGACGCCTCGACGCGCGAGTATTTCCGGTTCCCCTGGAAGAAAAGGAGTGCGGTCGCGGCCGTCTACCCGGAGCCGTTTGACCCCAACTTCCACCCTTACCTCGACGTCACGCGCCTCTTCCTCGAAGCCAAACTGCCTGTGCCAGAAATCTACGAGGTGGACGCCGCGCAGGGCATCATCGTGCAGGAAGACCTGGGGGACCGCCAGCTCCGACTGGTTTACGAGTCGGCCTCCGAGGAGGAGATAGAGACGTATAAGGAGCAGGCCATCACGCTGATCGCGCACATACAGGCGGCCACGCCGCTCGCCTCCGAGCGCAAGTCAATCTCCAGCCGCCTGGCCTTCGACGAGGCGAAGCTCGCGTGGGAGTTGAGCTTCTTCTTCGAACACTACTTCGGGAGCTTGCGCCGCGAGCCTTTGTCGCACGGCGAGGCGGCCGAGCTGAAGGCCGAGATGAACGACATCGCGGCTGAACTCTCCGCACGCCCGCGCGTTTTGTGCCACAGGGATTTTCACCCGTCGAATCTGATGGTGGACAAAAAGCATAGGCTGCGCATAGTGGATCACCAGGACGCGCGCATGGGGCCTGCGAGCTACGACCTCGTTTCGTTGTTGCTTGATCGCCTGAGCGCGCCGCCGTCGCTGGCCGAAGTCCGCGCGCACCGCCTCTTCCTGATTGACGAGCGCCGGCGGCACGGCCTCGACGCCTTAGACCCGGACGACTTCGCGCGCGAGTTCCGCCTGATGACCGTCCAGCGCGGCCTCAAAGCCGTCGGCACGTTCTCCTACCAGACGGCCGTCTGCGGGCGCGGAGACATTTACGCCCAATTCATCAAGCCCACTTTTCAGATAGTGCTCCAGGCGGCCGAATGGCTCGAACGCTTCCCGGCGCTGAGAAAGGCGATTACGGAAAGAATGGAAGAAGAAAAGACGTAAATCGTAAATCGTAAATCGTGAATCGTCGGAAGACGTTTTTACGATTTACGATTTACGATTCACGATTTACGAATCATGCAGACATACATCAACCAATTATCAGAGCACGTGGGCGCGGAGGTCACACTCAAGGGGTGGCTGTATAACCTTCGTTCGAGCGGGAAGCTCCTGTTTCCGCAGTTGAGGGACGGGACGGGTGTGGTGCAGGGCGTGGTCTTCAAGAAGGCCGTGCCGGAAGAGACGTGGGAGGCGCTGAAAAATCTGGGCCAGGAATCCGCGCTCGTGATTCGCGGGACCGTCCGCGCCGACGAGCGCGCGCCCGGCGGCTACGAGATTGACGTGTCCTTTGCGGAGGTCGTCCAAGAGGCGCACGACTACCCGATTACGCCGAAAGAGCACGGGACGGAGTTCCTGATGGATCACCGTCACCTCTGGCTGCGCTCGCGCCGCCAGCACGCGATTTTGAAAGTGCGGCACACGGTGGTCAAGGCGGTGCGAGACTTCTTGGACTCGGACAACTTCACGCTGATGGATGCGCCCATCTTCACGCCCGCCGCGTGCGAGGGCACGACGACGCTCTTCGAGGTTGACTACTTCGGCGACGAGAAAGCGTACCTGACGCAGTCGGGCCAACTCTACAACGAGGCGACGGCCGCGGCCTTCGGCAAGGTCTACTGCTTCGGCCCGACGTTCCGCGCCGAGAAGTCCAAGACGCGCCGCCACCTGACAGAGTTCTGGATGGTCGAGCCCGAGATGGCTTACAGTACGCTCGACGACGTGATGACGCTGGCCGAGCGTTTCCTCTCCTTCATCGCGTCGCGCGTGCTGGCAGACCGCGCCGAAGAGTTGAAAGTGCTCGAACGCGACACGTCAAAACTAGAAGCAATCGTGCCGCCGTTCCCGCGCCTGCACTACGATGACGCCGTCAAGATGTTGCACGAAGGCTTCGAGCGCGGCGATTTGCCCTCGCGCTTCGAGTGGGGAGGCGACTTCGGCGCGCCCGACGAGACTTACATTTCGAGCAAGTTCGACAAGCCCTTGATGGTTCATCACTACCCGGCGGCGGTCAAAGCCTTCTACATGGCGCGCGACCCCGAGCGGCCGGAATTGGCCCTGGGCGTTGACGTGCTCGCGCCCGAGGGCTACGGCGAAGTCATAGGCGGCGGCGAGCGCGCGACCTCTTTGGAGTTCTTGCAGACACAAATCGCCGAGCACGAATTGCCGCAGGAAGCTTTCGAGTGGTATCTGGACTTACGCCGCTACGGCTCTGTCCCTCACGCGGGCTTCGGCATGGGCATAGAGCGCTGCACGGCCTGGATGTGCGGCATCGAGCACATCCGCGAGACGATTCCGTTCCCGCGCATGCTCTACCGTCTCAAGCCCTGAGATTACCCGGCACGCCGACCGGCGGTGAGAAATTTGAAGGAGACCTCATGAGAGTCCCGGCAAGACCGTTTCTTGCAAATCGCGAACGCAAAGAAAGTCAAGATGAAGATTGGCGACATGGATTTTGATTTGAGTAAAGATCACATGGAGGCCGTGCGCGACCTCGCCAGTCGCACGGCCCCGTAAGTTCGAGCTTTTCTCTAAGGACGGGCGCAGGCTATGACTGATACTCACGAACGCATCGTCACCATCTTCGGCGGGTCGCGCTGCACGGAGGCGGACCCGGAGTACGCGCAGGCGCACCGCGTCGGCGAGTTGCTGGCCGAGGCCGGCTACATGATTTGCACGGGCGGCTATCTGGGCATCATGGAGGCCGCGAGCCGCGGGGCGCGCGAGCGCGGCGGACGCGTGCTCGGCATCGTGATGAACCAGTTCAAGGCCGAGCCCAACCGTTACCTGACGGACAAGGTGGCGTCGGCCCATTTCTACGAGCGCCTGCAACACCTCATCACGCGCTCGGTCGGCTTCATAGCACTGCGCGGCGGGATGGGCACCGTGACGGAGGTCTCGCTCGTCTGGAACAAGGTGCAGACGCGCGTGATTGAGCCGCGCCCGCTCGTGCTCCTGGGCGATTGCTGGCCGCCGATTGTCGAGGCGTGGCGGCGGCACCTGGTCGTCAGCGAGACGGACGTGAGCGTGCTCGATTTCGCCGAGACGCCGGAGCAGGCGGTTTCGATCATCAACGAAAAGGCAAAAGGAGTCTTACTATGACTTGTCCACAGTGCGGCGCACAGGCCGCGCCGGGCGTGAAGTTTTGCAGCACGTGCGGAAGCAGCTTGAATGCTGTGCCGCCGCCCCCGCCCCCGCCGCCGAATTACGCGCCGGGAGGTTACGCCGTCGGCGCACCACCGCCGCAGCCTCCGCAGCCACCGGGCTATCCGCCGCCGCCGCCAGCCGCTTATCCTCCTCCTCAGCAGCAGGCTTACCCGCCTCCTCCGCCGGGCTATCCCCCCGCGGGCGGCGCGCCCTACGGTTACCCGCCGCCGCAACAGGGCCAGGGGATTCATCTGGACGCGGACGCGAGCGGGCAGGGGCGCGGCTACAGCTACGAGATTCAGTACCAGCCGTCATTCTCGCTCGTCATCGTGCAGCTTCAGCCGGAGCAGTCCATCCTGGCCGAGGCCGGGGCGATGGTCTCCATGTCTGCCAACGTGGAGTTGCAAGCGGAGATGAAGGGCGGGTTCTTCGGCGCGCTCAAGCGCGCGGCCGGCGGCGAGTCGGCGTTCGTCTCGACGTTCACGGCGCGCGGAGGCCCCGGCGAGGTCTGCTTCGCGCCCGGCTCGCCCGGCGACATCGCCGCGCTTGAGATGAACAACCAGGCTTTCTTCGTGCAGTCGAGTTCGTACCTCGCGGGCGACGCCGGATTGACGGTGGACACGCGCTGGGGCGGCGCGAAAAACTTCTTCGGCGGCGAGGGGCTGTTCGTCCTACAGGTGACTGGGAGCGGGTTGCTCCTGCTCTCTTCGTTCGGCGCGATTCACCGGAAGAAGTTGCAGCCGGGCGAGCGCTACGTCGTGGACACGGGCCACCTGGTCGCGTGGGAGGCGACGACGCAGTACACTCTGCGCAAGGCCGCCGCGGGCTTCTGGCGCAGCATGATGAGCGGCGAGGGCATCGTCTCGGAGTTCGTCGGACCCGGCGAAATCCTGATTCAGACGCGCAACCTCGAATCCTTCGCCGGATTGATGAAGCCCTTCTTCCCGACGCAGTCGAGCAGTTGACGAAAGGCAGAAGTCAGAAGTCAGGAGTCAGGAGTCAGGAGTCAGAAGGAAAGAAAGAAGAAGAGCGTGTGCTTTTATTCTGACTCTTTACTTCTGACTCCTGACTTCTGACTTCTGTATTCTTTATTTATGAATGAAGTCTTAACAACGCAGACATCGCAGGCTCTTCCTTCGGACCGTCCGGGCGTGGGCAGGCGTGTGAGTATCCTGGGCGTCCCGCTCGGATTCGGCTCAAGCCTCGCGGGCGTGGACATAGGGCCGGCCGCGTTGCGCGTGGCGCGGCTCAACCAGCGCATCGCGCAACTCGGCTACGAGGTGCGCGACCTTGGCGACATGAGAATCCTGCGCCCGCAGGGTCCGCCCGACCCGGCCGAGAAGGCTAAGTACCTGCCGTTGATCAGCGCCGCGTGCGAAGAATTGGCACAGGAGGTGCGGAACATCCTGGGCGGCGGCGAAATCCCGCTCGTCCTCGGCGGCGACCATTCAATCGCCATCGGCTCCATCTCCGGCGCGGCCTCCTTCTACCGCGAGCGCAATCAAACGCTCGGCCTCATCTGGTTCGACGCGCACGCCGACATGAACACGCCGGAGACTTCGCCTTCCGGCAACATTCACGGGATGCCGCTCTCGGCGCTCCTCGGCTTCGGCGCGCCCGAGTTGACGCACGTCGCTGGGTTCGCGCCCAAGCTCGACCCGGCTTTGTGCGCGCACCTGGGGGCGCGCGACCTGGACCAGGGCGAGCGCGAGTTGATACGCCAACTCGGGATGCGCTTCTTCACCATGCGCGAGATTGACGAGCGCGGGATAGGCGCGTGCATGGACGAGGCCATCTCAATCGCCTCGCGCGCCACCGCGGGCTACAGCGTGACGTTCGACGTGGACGCGCTGGACCCTGGCGACGCGCCCGGCTCGGGCACGCTCGTCCGCGGCGGCCTGACCTACCGCGAGTCGCACCTCGCGATGGAGAAGATCGCGGAGGCGGGCGGGATGCGCACGCTCGAAATCGTAGAGATCAACACGGCGCTCGACATCAACAACCGTACGGCCGAACTCGGCGTCGAACTCATCCTGTCGGCGTTAGGAAAAACAATTCTTTAAAGTGATAAGTGATGAGTGATAAGTGATAAGTAAGAAGACGGTTTTTACTTATCACTTATCACTTATCACTTATCACTTCTTTTCAGGAGTGTGACTTGGCAAAAAAGTTAAGGGTTGGAGTTATTTTCGGGGGGCGTTCGGGGGAGCATGAGGTTTCAGTGCGCTCGGCGCGGGCCGTAATTGACGCGCTGGACGCGCGCAGGTACGAGGTCGTGCCGATTGCGATCACGAAGGAAGGGAAGTGGCTCTCGCCCGCGCGCGCGACGCGCCTGCTGCCGGAGGAGACTAGAAAACAGGTGGCCGACAAGGTGGCGTCCGAAGAGCGCCAGCCCTCGGCCCTCATCGGCGACCTGTCCTCCAACGGCCTCGTCGCGCGGGGCGGGGGAGACGACGCGCTCGCGCCGCCCCGGCCGCTCGACGTGGTTTTCCCTGTGCTGCACGGGACGTTCGGCGAGGACGGCACGATTCAGGGGTGGTTGGAGATGGTCGGGATGCCTTACGTCGGCAGCGGTGTGCTGGCCTCTTCCTGCGGGATGGACAAGGTAGCTATGAAAGCGCTCTTCAAGGAGGCCGGGCTGCCCATCTGCCGTTACACGTGGTTCCTGCGCAGAGACTGGGACACTGACCGCCAGGCTGCCTTGCGCCGCGTCGCGCGCGAAATCGGCTTCCCCTCGTTCGTCAAGCCCGCCAACCTGGGCTCGTCCGTCGGCATCTCCCGCGCCACGGACAAGAGTTCTCTGGAGCGTGCGATAGATTTGGCGGCGCGCTATGACCGGAAAATCATCGTCGAGGAGGGGCTGGACGCGCGCGAGATAGAGTGCGCCGTGATCGGCAACGAGAAGCCTGAGGCGAGCCTGCCGGGCGAGTACGTGGTGAAAGACCCGGCCGCGGCCTTCCTAGATTACGCGGAGAAGTATACGGGCACGGGTCACGTAGAGTTCGTCGTCCCGGCCCCGCTCCCCAAGTCAGTGACGGAACGCGTGCGCCGCCTGGCGGTGCGCGCTTACAAATCGCTCGACTGCGCCGGCCTGTCGCGCGTGGACTTTTTCCTGCGCCGCGACACGCGGGAATTGTTGATCAACGAATTGAACACGATTCCAGGGCTGACGGATGTTTCCGGCTTCCCGCAGATGTGGGAGGCTTCGGGGCTCCCTTTCCCGCGCGTCCTTGACCGACTGATAGAACTCGCTCTAGACCGCCACCGGGAGAAAGCGCGCAACGAGACGAGCATCTGAAGAGGCCATACGGCGGCCAAACTCTAAAGTCTCACGCAAAGGCGCAAAGGCGCGAAGAAAGCACGCAAGGTGAAGAGGCATTCAGCCCTTTGCGGTCTTCTTCGCGCCTTTGCGCCTTTGCGTGAAATAATTGTCGGAAGTTTATGCGGCCGGCCGTTGCTGTTCAGCCCTTGGGCGCTTTGTAGCCCTGGCGTGACCTGGCGCTCAACTGCGCGCCGCTCAGTTTGACTTCAATGCTGCGCCAGCGCCCGTCGCGCGCGCGGTTGCTCGGCTTATAGGCAAGCGTGTACTGGTTGCCGAGTTCTTCGATGATGCTGCCGAAGGCTTCGCGCAGTGCCTGCCCGCCCGGCGTCTTGACGTAGCGGCCGCCGCTCTTGCCGGCGAAGTTGCGCAGGATGCCGGAGGCTTGCGCTCGCGCTTCCGGCCGAGCGTTCTCCGGCGTCATGTCCACCGTGTAAATCGTCACACCGGCGCTCGCGGCCGCCGCCAGTGCCTTCTCCATGGAGGCGGAGCTTTTCGTGTCGTAGCCGTCCGAGAGCACGACTATCGCACGCCGTTTTTCGGGGCGGCGCGAGAGGTCGTCGGCCGCGCGTATGATGGCGTCGTTAAGCACGGTCATGCCCTTGGCACTCATCCCGAAGGCGAGCGGGGCGAGGTCGCGGCTCGGCGAATAATCCTGTAGCTGCTCTATCTTGGAATCGAAGCGGTAGACGGCGGCGACATCCTCCTCGCGCAACCCGTCCAGGAAGCGGATCGCGGCCGCCCGCGCCATCGAGACGCGCTTCTCCATGCTCCCGGAAAAATCCAGGAGCACGGCGGCCGCGAACGGCGTCTCTTCCGCGCCGAAACTCGAAATCGTCTGCTCGCGCCCGTCCTCCATGAGCTTGAAGTCCGCGCGCTTGAGGCCGCGCACGTATTTCCCCGCTCCGTCCGTCACGGTGACGTTGACGACGACCAGGTCCGTGTTGACGCGCAGCACGTCGTCGTCGTCGTCCTGTGCGCGCGCGGGGGCGAACAGAATGAGCAAGGTGAGCAGCGAGGCGAGCCCGTAAAGAGAAGGTCTGCGGAGTGTGTGCCCGTGGGCTGACATCATTTGGTAGCCTAGCGAGCGTAGCCGCGGACGTAGCGAATGATTTCGAGCAGTTCGTTGGACTGCTCTATGACGGAGGCGGAGATGACCTGGCGCGGCGTCTTCTCGACCACCTTGCGCACCTTGTCTGATATCTCCGCGAGGCGTGAGAGCGCGGGCTCTATTTGCGAGGGCATGTTTTCAATCGTCACGTCGCCGTCGGAGCCCCCGGCCTCGCTGCGAATCTTGCGCGTGAGCTTTTCCAGGCGTTCCAGCTTCTTCTGCTCGGTCCGGCTGAAGGCTTTGTTGTGCAGGTAGGAGTCGCGGATTTCCGTGCTCAGTTGCGCGGCCTCGCGCGCACGCTCTATGTTCTCCGCATAATCCTTCTCGGCCGCCTTGATGTCATGGCGCGCAATCATCTCCTCTTCGGGCATCCCGATCATAATCTTCGATCGGTTGCGGCCCGAAGCCGCCCTGTCCGCGCCCATGGCGTCGTTGGGGTTGTTGTCCAGCGGCTTGGACTGCGCCTGGGCCGCACCGGCGACGCAGGTCGCGAGGGCCGCGATAAGAAGCGTGCGTAGGAGGATGAGCATCAAGGTCACCTTAGAAAATCGTTCGGGTAAACTTCCGGCTGCGCCCGGATTGTAACGGAAACGTTCTCGGAGCGGCAAGCTTGTCGTCAAACACTGCTGGGACGGTTCTGCACGGAGCATTGGTTGTCCGGCCCGGCCTCTACATCTTCGATAATCGGGAACGAAGTCGTCCCAACGGGGAGCTGTGGGCGTCGCCGTTTAAGCCCAACTATTTTTCTCGTTAGCCCCCGAGACTCAAGGGAGAACTTTAAGATGTGTCGCCGCGCCGACTCCTCACCCACGGCTTTAAGGGCCGCACGCGCGTTCAGCTTCTTCAGGGAATCCTCGCCGGGTCATCCGGGGTGTTGATGAACTCCTCGCCCTTTTTCGGAGGCGACGGCCGTTCGACGATGGTGTTTCTAATTTCGGGCGCGCGCTCGGCGGGGCGTTGGGCTCCCTGCGCGGCCTTGAACCCAATCACGTCAGAGTCGGACTTGATGCGCAGCAGTTTGAAGCTGCGGTACTCGCCCGTGAGCGTCAACGTGTAGCGCCCCTTCTGGTCCGGGGCCAACTCCTTCGGCTCTACTTCCAGGGCGCGCACCTCCGTGCCCGCGTCTCTGCGGTGGCTCAACTCTATTTCGACCGACAGGTTGGTCAGATTCTCGCCGGAGATGTTGTGAATCGTGCCGCCTATGATCGCCTCCGGGCCTTTGCGCACGGCCTCGTCTATGTAGATTTGCACCTTGGCGGGGAGCGCGGCCTTGGCCTGTTTCGCCTGCGGCTGGGGCTGTATGCCCACGCTCTCTTCGTGGCGCTTACGCCATATCAGGAAGCCCACGAGCAGCGAGGCCGTGACCGCGACCGCCAGGATGACCGATACGATCTTGATGATGGGGGAGCGGTCCCGCTTAATCTCATCCCCGTCCGTTTCCGCGAAGTTATCGCCTGTGCTGTCTGGAGTAATCATAAAAAAAGTCCTTGCCGGCCTTGAGGTATATGGTGAGGCCAGGGGAGGTAAAGTCTAAAACTAAAGGCTTACAGCCGATGAGAGTCAAGCTCTTACGGTTCGGTCGAGGGCAAGTGTCCAGGCGGTGGAGCGCCCGTCAAATCCTCTATGAGCTTGCTCAGGAATTCTTCCTCGGCCACGCCTGTGCTTCTGAGCGTCACCCACTCCGCGCCGGAAGCGCCGTCGCTACGGCCCTCCACCTTGACGTTGACCGCGACGTTGGTGTTGTTGCCGTCAATCGGCAGCACCTCTACGATCAGCGTGTATCGGCCGCGCGTCCACCCGCGCGACTGCGCCTCCGTCAGTTGCGCGTAACGGCCGATCTCGGACGTGGCAACGACGGCGCCTTTGGCGAAGGTGTAGGGCTGGCTGATCAGGATTCCCTCCTGGGGCTTGGAGGCCGCCGCGTCCATGACGAGCTTGCGGTCGCGCACGGCGTCTTCGATGGCCTTGATGACGGCGTCGCGGCGGACGGCGAAGCGGTAAGGGTTGGGGACGGGCGGTGCCGTCGGCGTGCGGCCTTTGCCGAAATCCATCCCGCGCCCCGCGCCGTTGTCCTGCTTCGTCCCGTTGTCGGCGGGCGTGCGGTTGTTGCCGGAGTCACGCACGCGCTCATTCTGAGAGTCAACGCCCTTCTCCTGTTGGGCGAACGCGCCCACGCAAGCGAGAGCCAGAACGAAAATGATGCCGATGATTCTTTTCACTTCTTGCCGCCTTTGTTTACCGTCACCCTGCGGAAAATCTTCCGCCTCCAACCTTGAGAGACGCCTCGGAGCATAAATCAACCAACCGGCAAATTCAAGCACGAAGGAAAAGCAATGATGAACGATGAGCGATGAATGATGAATAAAAACCAATCGTCTTTCATTCCGAATTCATCATTATTCATCATTCCGAATTCATCATTACTTTTGCTCTCCGTTCGTCACGGCTTCGCGCGCGTCGCGTTGGCGCTCCCACTCGCGCAGGGCCTGCACGCCGCGCTCGAAGTCGGCCGCGTTGTTATAAAAATTGTGCGCCCCGTCGTCGCGCGCCGGCTCGCGCACGTAATAAAGATAGTCCGTCTGCGCGGGGTTGAGTGCGGCTTGAAGCGAACTCAGGCTGGGCGACGCTATGGGACCGGGCGGCAGCCCCGCGTGGATGCGCGTGTTGTAAGGCGACTGTCGTTCGAGGTCGCTCTTGTAGACCTTCCCGTCGTTCCTCCATTTCCCGGCAAGCTTCGAGGCGTAGATGACGGACGAGTCAATGCCGAGCGCCATCTGTTTCTTTAGCCGGTTGTAGATGACGGAGGCGATGACGGGCCGCTCTTCAGGGAGCTTCGCCTCTGTCTCTATCAGCGATGCGACGGTCACGATCTTGCGCGGCGAGAGCCCGAGTTTTCGCGCCGCCTCCGTCCACTCCGGCTTCCACTGCTGACGGAAGCGCTTGATCATCCCCGCGACCATAGAACTCGGCGTCGCGTCGGGCGGGAAGTTATACGTGTCCGGGTAGAGATAGCCTTCGAGGTTCTGCGCCTCCGGGTCCAGGTCTTTAATCGCGCTCGTCTCATTCAGCAGGAGCATCGCCTGGTC
>CAVQEU010000016.1:0-247043 GCA_963711585.1 uncultured Acidobacteriota bacterium
GCCAGAACGGGCGCGCAAGCGCTCAGGACGAGAAGCGCGGCGACGAGAAATAGTCTCTTTTTTCCGGTCATCGAAGTCACACGAAGAGTCCGCTTCAAAATCTGAACCCAACTCTTTGCGTCTTTGCGCCTTTGCGTGAGAAATAAAAATCACTCACGCAAAGGCGCAAAGGCGCAAAGGGGTTGGGTCAGTCAGTAAGCTGAGTTTTGAAACGCTCCGCGGCGTCAGCCTTTCTTGACGTGGCAGTCGTCGCAGGTCACGGGGGCTTTGTTCTTCGGGTCGCGCTTCTTGGCCGTCTCGTGACACGTGTTGCAGTTGAGGTGGTAGGCGATGTCGTTCGTGAGCTTGCCCGACGGCGGCCTCTTCATGTCCGCCGGGTAGGTCACGCTCGCAGGGGGATACTCGTCCGTCTCTTCGGCCGACGGCTGAAAATGGCACGCGCGGCAAGACTTGACCGGCTCCTTCGACGCCGTGAGCTGCGCGGTCGTCAAGACCTCTTTGCGCTCAAACTTTTTCAGGAACCCGATGGTGCTCGAAGGCTGGTCCGTGTGGTGACAGTCAACGCAGGCCGCGACCGATTTGCCGTCCGCGCCGTAAAGAGGGAGCGTGCTGTGCTTGACGTGGTCGAAGGCCGCCTCGGGTTTGAGTTCGCCGGACTTCGGGTCGTCGCTGTCCTTGGCGAGAATGATGGGCTTGTCGGGCTGCGTCGTGCTCTCGTTGGGAATGGCCTTGCCGCTTGTGTCAACCGCGTGCGGCGGGTCAACGCCGTCTGGAAGCGGGGGCGCGGGCGGGGGTTGCGGGGCGGAACTGTTGACGAGCGCGGCGGTCGGCGGCTTGGAGTTGCAGGCAACGACCCCCAGCGCAGCGGCGGCCGCGAACAGCAGCACGAAGAGTTTTAGTTTCATGATTTCACGTCCTCGAAAATGAGTGGCCGAGAAGCAGCCCGCGCTGCGCTTATCGGGGGAGTTTGTTCGGACGCGAGGGAGGACGCTTTCGTAAGACTGGAACCGGCCGACAGCGTCCGGGCCAGAATATAGTTGCGCCCGTGCGCGCTTGTCAAACTTTATTGCGGAATGTGGATTGGAAGAAAAGACTCAACCCTTTGCGCCTTTGGTATTTCTTTTGTTGCGCCTTCTGCGTGAACGGCTGTTTCTCGCAAAGGCGCAAAGTTAAAACTTAAGGCGCAAAGGGTTGAGTCTTTCAGTCTCTTGAGTGCTTTCTTCCAATCCGCATTCCGCAATCTTATTGTGCGGGCATGGGCTTGCGCGGGAGCTTCTCGTCGCGCACGGCCGTGTTGTAGATGAAGGCGGCCATGATGGTCGCGGCCTGCTTCATGTCGTCCGCTTGAATGCGGTCGAAGACGTCCTGGTTCGAGTGGTGCGTGCGCGTCGAGTATTCGACCTCGTCCTGTATGAACTGGAAGCCGGGGAGGCCGACGGCGTCGAACGAGAGGTGGTCCGTCCCGCCCGTGTTCGAGATCGAGAGCGTCGAAGCGCCCAGGTCGCGGAACGGCGTGAGCCACTGGCGGAAGATGGGGCGCACGGCCTCGTTGCCCTGCATGTAGACGCCGCGGATTTTGCCCGTCCCGTTGTCGAGGTTGAAATAGCCGCTCAGCTTCTCGTGCTCCGGCAGCAGGGTCAGCTTCTGCGGCGTGCCCGCGTTGAAGTTCGCGAAGCGGAACGATTCGATGGAGCCGTCGCCGAACGTGCCGAAGTGCTTCATCACGTAGTAGCGCGAGCCCAGAAGTCCCTGCTCCTCGCCGCTCCACAGGGCTATGCGAATCGTTCGGCGCGGTTGCAGCTTGAGCGCTTGAAGGATGCGCACGGCCTCCATCGCGACGGCCACGCCCGCCGCGTTGTCGGTCGCGCCCGTGCCCGCGTGCCACGAGTCCATGTGGCCGCCGAGCATGACTATCTCGTCCTTGAGGTCTGTGCCAGGAATTTCGGCCACTGTGTTGTAGCCCATCAAGTCCTTGTCCTGAAATTCCACGTCGAGGTTGACGGCCATCTTCACGTTCTGCCCCGCCTGAATGATTCGCACGAGGCGATTGTATTGGTCCGAGGCGAGGACGAGCTGCGGGACGATGCGCGGGGCGTCGGCGTCCCAGGGTGAGGGGCGCTTGGGCGAGCCGGGCGGCCGCGGGGCGAAGGGGTTTTCGACGAAGGGCTGCGGCACGACCGCGCCCTGCACGAAGACCGCGCCGCCGTCACCTTTGCGGCTCGCCTCGACCATCAGGGCCGCGCCCTCGTCCGTGAAGAATTGATACTTCTTCGCCAGCAGCATCGCTTCGGCGCGCTGCTCCGGGGTGAGCTGAAACGGGTTGGAGCGCGGGGCCGTCTGCGGGTCGGGCGCGTCCGCTAGACGGAGCAAATTCTTTTCGTCGCGCCGCGTGCCGAGCGGGTCGAAGATGGCCTTGAGCTGCGGCGGCGTGCTCATCAAGACGATTGCGCCCTTGAGCTTGCCTCTGTACTTCTCAAGGTCCGCTTCGGTCTTGGCGTCAACGTAGACGACGTTGGCCGTGAGCGTGCCCTTCGTCGAGGGCGACCAGGCTTTCGGGTAGGCTATGAGCGGGATGGCGACGGGCTCCGTGACCTGCGCCGAAAAAGTCTTGAGCGTCCAGCCGCGCCCGAAAGGCCCCCACGCTTCGAGCTGCGCGTTCTGCAAGCCCCACTCCGCGAGCTTCGCGCGCGTCCACTCGTTGGCGCGCTTCATGCCGGGCGAGTTGGTCAGGCGCGGCCCGATCACGTCCGTCAGGTAGCTCAGCGTCTGCATCACCTGCGAGCGATTCATCCCCTCGCCCTTGATGCGCTCAATCGGATCATTAGGGTCTACGGGGGGCGACTGCTGCTGCTGCGCGGTCGCAGCGGGCGTGGGCGTGGGCTGAGGCTGCGCCGCGGGCTGCTGCGCGACGGCGACGAAACTCTGAACAAGAATCGCGCAGAGGACGAGCGCGACTAACACGGGACGACGAAGCATTGCAGAGAAATCTCCTTTGACGAGGTGTTTTTTGTGAATTGTTATCAGCAACTATTAATGCTGATTCCGCCCCGGAGGGACGGCATGAAAATAGCCCAGCACTTCAGTGCTGGGAAATGTAACCGTGAAAGTTTTTGAGTCCCGTAGGGACGATTGAAGATTTCAACCGTCCCTACGGGACTGGATTGAATCTTCCTAACCAATCCCAGCACTGAGATTTTAATTCACAAAGACGAAAGTGCTGGGCTATTGTCAAAAGTCCCTAACGGGACTTCACGCGCGGCTTCAGGACGAACGACGACCTTATATGTCATGCCGATTTGCGAAGCTTATCTTTCAGTTCATCCCAGGGGATACCTTCGTCGGGATTTTGCGCATACAGTTGCAGGCGGCGGTCTAATTCCTGCCGCTCGGCATCCGTCAATGGCAGGGCGTCAGGAACGGCAGCGATGCTGTCCCATATATCTTCCGCAAGCTGGATGCGTTCGGCCACACTCATCTGAAGGATGTCTGTCAATTGCGTGCTCATGATTGAATACGATAAGGCTTAAATGGCGTCTCAGGCAAGGCGGAGCGTCACAGGCGGAAGGTCTGCCCCGTGTGGCAGCGTTTGCAGTCGTTGAAGTTGACTTCGCCGAAGGAGCGCTGGCCGTTGTGGCAGGTGGCGCAGCTCTGCGAGCGCGTTTGGGGGAAGTGTTGTGCAGGGAAGGTCGAGGTGACCTGCCGGCCTTGCGCGAGGCCGCGCGCGCCGACCGTGTGACACTGCTCGCAGTTGAGGTTCTGGCGCGGGCCGTGGTCCGCGTGGCTGAAGCCTATGCGGAAGGAGCGTGCGGTCGCAGGCGTCGGCGCGTAGCGCCCGTAGTTGTGACAGGCCCCGCAGGAGGAGATGTCGTGGCCGCGCGACTGCCGGCCCGGCGTGTGACACTGGTAACAGGTCTGGTGCGCGCTCAAGCCTGCCGGGATGGTGCGGGCCACACCGTTGCGTGCGGGCGCGTGACACGCGGCGCAGCCACTTTGCGCGCGCGCGTCTCCCGTGTTGTGCTGTGCGTGGTCGAACTCCGTGTTGAAGCTACGAAGCCCCGGAAACTTTTTAAGCGGCGGATTCTGCTGGCCGAATCCTCCGGCCTGGTGGCAGATTGTGCACAGGGGACTGTCGGGCGTGGTGAACTGCGTCTGGTGACAACTGATGCAGTCCTTGTGCTGTGGGAAGCCCGGCTCGACAGAGTTGCCGCGGCGGTCGTGGCAGATGGAACAACTCCAACGACTCGTCAGCGCGGCGTGCGCGCCCGGCGTGGAGTGTGAGAACCGGGAATAGTCCTGCGCGGGGACGAAGAGAGGCGCGCGCTGCGGCGAATTTGTGACCGCGTCGGCGCGGCCGACCGCGAAGAGCGTCAGGAGCGCGCAGGCCGTAAAGACGAGCAGGAGGAAGAGCGGCAGGGCGCGGCGGCGCAAGCCCGCGGCGGCCGCGACTGCGCGTGACTGCTTTCCAGCTCTTTCGTCCGTTATCTTCGTCACCTTCATCACTGGCATCACTGGCATCACTGGGGGCACGGCTGTCCGAGAATCAGATAATGGCTGCACGGCGGTCGCTCGCGGCCGATGAGCGTCGTGTGGCAGCCGACGCAGGTGTTCGCCTTGTTGTCAGTGTCTTTCGCCTCGTCGGACATCTCCGAAAAGATGGTGACGTTCGCGCCGCCCTCGCGCCGCAAGACGGGCGAGCTGCTGATGTGGCATGGCGCACAGGTCGCAATCGGCACGTCCGCCTTGGGGATGTTGAGCGTCTCCATCTGCGTGATGTTGATGTGGCAGGTCGTGCAGCCTACGTCGTGGTTCGTCGTCTGGTGGCGAAACTTGATGGAGAGCCGCCTGGGCCAGTTTTGCGGCCACGTCTTGAACCACTGCGCCGCGTTCGCCGAGAGCACGCCCGGCAGCGCGGCGTCGAACGAGCCGGCGCGTTTCCGCTTCGTGTATTCCGTCTGCGAAAGGTGGCACCCGGCGCAGTCGCCCTTCACAGGCTTCTGCGCCTCCCAGTGGCAGTTGAAGCAGGAGGCGTGGCCCGACGGCACGGTCTTAAATGTTTTGGCCTCCGGCTTGAAGGTCGCCTCCGTGCCGCCGACCTTGATCGCCTCGGGCGCGCGCTCGTCCGTCAGGTGACAGGCCGCACAATTCTCCAACGTTTGCTGCTGTGCCATTACACGCGTGCTGAAAGACGCGCGGACAAAATTCCAGCCATCGCTTACGGGAGTTTTGTCGCGGCGCGCGAGCACGCCCTGGTGCAGGCTGTGTGGGAAGTAGCCAGGGAACTCACGGGCGATTGCCTGGTCCGTCTGCCTTGGGAAGGGGCGCATGTCGCGCGCGGTCAGGCGCGGGCTCGAACGCGTGTGGCAGACGGTGCAGATGGCGGGCGCGGCGCCGACGAAAAACTGCTGGCGGTGACACTGCACGCAACTGTCGTGATAGGGGTAGCCGTCCGCGCCCGGCTTCGTCGCGGCCGTGACGCGGTCGGGCGCGGACGGCGACGGAATCGCATGGCAATCGTTGCAATCAAGTTTGGCTACGGGCGGGCGGTGGCTGTCGTGTCTGAAGCGCGAGTAGTTGCGCCCCGTTCTGCCCGTCTGCGGTTGAGGTGTGGGCGGGCGGCGACGGCGGCGACCTTGTGGCTGCGTCTGCGGGCGGCGTCCCTGAAGGGCGGGGCCGTAGGCGTTGGAGGAGGCGTGCGGGTAGAAGAAGAGGAGCGCGAGGAGCAGGAAGAGAATCGCCAGGGCGACCACGCGGTGTCGCAGGCGGCGCTTCCAGTGTTCGCTCTGCCTCGGATTCATCAGACCCTTTCCGCGTCGCCGCGGTTCACTGGCCCAAAGGCTTTCCAGCGTCTTCCGGCTCGGCCGCGCCGCGTGCCGCAGCGTCCGCGACTTTCCGGCCCACGAAATAGTTGGCGCGCTTCTTCTTCGACGGGACGTTCGCCAGGAAGACGGGCGTCACGGCAAGCGGCTGGTCCGGCTCGCCGGCCTTCGGCCCCTTGATGGTGATGGCGGTCGTCTCCCAGACGATGCGCTCGCCCTCCACCTCGACGGGCGCGATGGTGGAGATGTAGTAAGTGCCGGGGCAGAGGTCGTAGAAGTAGGCGACGCCGCGCCTGTCCGTCATCGCCGTGCGAATCGTCCCCGCTGGCAGCGCAGCCGCGCGCTCAGCTTCTTTCACAACCGCGTCGAGCCACTTCGATTTCTGTTCGTAGAAGCCGACGCGCAATTCCGCTGCGGCGAGCGGCCCGTAGTTAGTCACCCACTTGCGCGCAAGCTCCGTGTCGCCCTTCAGCTTCCTCATGGCCTCTTCGTAGGAGCTGACGAATTCCGGAACACAGACCGCTTCGCCGGATTTGCAGGCGACCTCGGCAGTCGTCAACTCGCGGCAGTAGACGGTGTCGCAGTTGTTATCTTCGAGCCACTTGACGAGTTGCGGGCTGGCCTTGATGCCCGTGTAGTAGCCGCGGCGCGTAGGGGCGCGCGTGGCCGTAGGAAGCTTGTCGAGGTTGAAGGGGCAGGAGGAGAGATAGAAGCGCTTGCGCGCGAGCTGCGTGACCTTGTCGTCCTGCTGCAAAGGCTCCGTGCCCTTTTTGTAGACGGCCGTCAGTTGGATGACGCGCGGCGCGAGCTTCGGGCAGGGCGTGGGCTGCGTGCAGGGCGACTGCGGCGCGGGCGTGGGCGTGGGCGATGGTGTCGGCGTCTGCGCGCGCGAGTTGGGAGCGAAGACGAGGAACAAACAGAGCGCGGCCACGGTCCTCGTACAGACTCCAACGCATTTTCGCAGGCGAAGCGACATCTGAAATCGCGAGGGTCTTACGGTTATCTTAAGCCGAGCGCCGGGCGGTTACAGTTTATAGCCCCATCGGCAGCGATTGGCAATAGAAATAAATTTCTGGCCCGTTTACGACGTTAAGACTCAAGCTGCTGACCCACTCAACCCTTTGCGTCTTACGTCTTAACTTTGCGCCTTTGCGAGAAACAAGCCGTTCACGCTGGAGGCGCAAAGTTAAAACTTAAGGCGCAAAGGGTTGAGTTCTAAAGCATGGAGCGTAGTTCCGCGAGCGCGGGGTTAGAGGGGTTGATGGCGGCGAGCTTG
Organism: uncultured Acidobacteriota bacterium; assembly: GCA_963711585.1. Classification (GTDB taxonomy): domain Bacteria; phylum Acidobacteriota; class Blastocatellia; order Pyrinomonadales; family Pyrinomonadaceae; genus QHXM01. The sequence continues at coordinate 7,093 of CAVQEU010000016.1, forward strand.
TTGATGGCGTCGCGCGCGGTCGCCTTGTCGCCTTTGCGTATGGATACGTCCGCGAGTCGCGCCAGAGCGGGTTCGTGCCTCGGGTCAACGGCCAGCGCTTTCCTGTACTCCGCGAGCGCGCGGTCAAGGTCGGGCGGCGTGCGCTGCGCGTAGGTGCTGCCGAGGTCCGCGCGCGCGTCCGCGTCGTCCGGCTTCTGTGCCAGAATTTTCTCGTAGTAGACGGCCGCGCCGACGAAGTCGCCCGTGTCGTACAGCGTGCGGCCCATGCCCGTGAGCGCGTCCGGGTCGTCCGGCTTCAGTGCGAGCGAGCGGCCTAGATAGAGCTTGGTTTTGTCGTAAGAGCCGAGTTGGTAGAAGACGACCGCGGCGCGCATCTGCGCGGCGAAGTCTTTCGGGTTGCGGTCGGCTTCGTCCATCGCCTGTTGCGCCAGCGCGGAAGAGGACGCCGCCGAGCCGCCGCCGCCGGAGACGTTCGGGTGGCCGGGCGGGAGTTGGCCTCCGGCTTCCGTTTGGTCAAGAGGTCGCGCGGAGTTAGTGGTTGCAGCCGCGCCCGGCGTCTGCCCCGCATCATTGCTGTTCGCCAGGAAGAAGCCTATGAAGAATCCCAGCACGAGGCCGGCGACGGAAAAGAGAATGTTTTCCTTCATGGTGGATAAAAGCCTCTGACTAAAATTTCCGTCCTCGAAGTATAGCACCGGCCGTTCTTAGAGGCGTTTCAAAAATTAACTCAACCCTTTGCGCCTTTGGTTTTTCTTTAACTTTGCGCCTTTGCTAGAACGGCTGTTTCTCGCAAAGGCGCAAAGGTAAGACGTAAGACGCAAAGGGTTGAGTTTAGGTTTTGAAATGCGCTCTGTGCTACAATTTTTTCAAAGTAGGAGACCGGATTGTTTGAGCCTTGAGAGACGCTGACGGCGCGCGGCTTCAGACGCTCTCCTCCCTGATTGGATGAATCAGCAAGCACAGTCGAACATCGGATGAGCCCGAAGCTTGAGGCTAACGCTCTGGAATGCGTGCGCGGCGGGCGCACGCTTTTTCAAAATCTCAGTTTTGCCTTGGAGCCGGGGGAGCTTTTAGAAGTCACAGGGCCGAACGGGAGCGGCAAGACCAGCCTCCTGCGCATGCTTTGCGGCCTGCTCGCCCCGGCCGCGGGCCACATTCTCTGGCGTGGAAAGAAAATCTCCGCGCTCAAGGAAGAGTACCTGAAAGAGCTTGCTTACCTGGGCCACGCCGGAGGCGTCAAGGCCGAGTTGAGCGCCGCGGAGAATTTGCGCATACACTACGGCCTGATGGCAGGCCGCCGGCCGGACGAAGAGCGTGTCGGCGCGGCGCTGGCGCGCATGGGGCTCGACGGGAGCGAAGAGCAGCCGACCAAGACTTTATCCCAGGGACAGCAGCGACGCCTCGCGCTGGCGCGACTGCTAATCTCGGAGCGCGCGCTGTGGATTCTGGACGAGCCGCTGACGGCTTTGGACAGCACGGCCGTCCAACTCGTTCAGTCCGTCATAGAGGAACATCTGAAAGCGGGCGGGCTGGCGGTGCTAACGACACATCAGCCGTTAGAAGTCCGCGCGGGCCGGGCCGTGAAAATCCATCTTGCGCCTTTGGGCGAGCGTTGAATGCTGGCAACTCTGCGATGGGTCATACAGAGAGACGCGACCTTAGCGTGGCGCGGCCGCGCGGGCGTACTCAGTACGCTCTTCTTCTTCGTCATCGTCGTCAGCCTCTTCCCGCTCGGCGTCGGGCCGGAGCTGAACGTCCTGAGAATGATCGCCCCTGGCGTCGTCTGGGTCGCGGCGCTCCTGGCCTCCATGCTCTCGCTCGATAGGATGTTTTCGCACGACTACCTGGACGGCAGCCTCGAACAGTTGATGCTGACGCCGCAGCCGCTCTCGATAGTCGTCCTGGGCAAAATCTTTGCACACTGGCTGGTGACGGGAGCGCCGCTGGTCTTGATCGCGCCCGTGCTCGGCCTGCAATTCGACGTGCCGCCGGGCGCGCTCCTGACGCTCGTCGGGTCGCTCCTTCTGGGAACTCCTGCCCTGAGTCTCATCGGGGCGGTCGGCGCGGCTTTGACTCTAGGTTTACGAGGGGGCGGCGTGCTGGTATCCTTGCTCGTCCTGCCGCTCTGTATCCCGGTTCTGATTTTCGGCGCGGGCGCGGTCGAAGCAAGTATCACGGGCGCGAGCGCGGAATCTCATTTATCTCTGCTCGGGGCCGTGCTCGTGCTCGCCCTCTTGTTCGCGCCCTGGGCAACCGCCGCCGCGCTGCGTATCTCTATGGAATAAAGAGAGACTGTAAGTACGTATGGCTCGACGCAAAATCAACTGGTACAAGTACACCTCGCCCGCGAGCTTTTATCCGCTCGCCGGAAAGTTGATCCCCTTTTTCGCGGTCTTAACGGCGCTGCTTTTGGCGGTCGGACTTTACATAGGCTTCTTCGTCGCGCCGAAAGATGCCGTGCAGGGCGAGGCTTACCGCATCATCTACATTCACGTGCCGGCCGCGTGGATGGCTATGTTCCTGTACCTGCTGATGGCCGTTTACGCGGGGCTGGGGCTGGCGTTTAACGCGCGCATCTGGGCGATGATGGCCGCGGCGATTGCGCCGACGGGGGCGATGTTCGCCTTCATCTCGCTCTGGACGGGCGCGCTCTGGGGCAAGCCGATGTGGGGAACGTGGTGGGTCTGGGACGCGCGGCTGACTTCGACGCTCATCCTGTTCTTTCTCTACCTCGGCTTCATCTCCTTGCAATCCGCTATCGAAGACACGCGACGCGCGGACCGCGCCGGGGCGCTTCTGGCGCTGGTCGGCGCGGTCAATGTGCCAATTATCTATTTCTCCGTGCAGTGGTGGAACACGCTGCACCAGGGCGCAAGCCTACGCCTCGGTCAAAAGCCTTCCATCGCGCCCGTCATGCTCGCGGCGCTGCTCATCATGATCGCGGCCATCTGGATGTACTCGATCACGGTGACCCTGATGCGCGTGCGTAACATCATCCTTGAAAGAGAGCGGCATGCGCCGTGGGTCGCGGAACTCCTGGGGGAGGCGAAATGAAAAGCCTGGCACAATTTTTTGAGATGGGCGGTTACGCCTTCTACGTCTGGGGCTCTTTCGGGGTGGCGCTCCTGTTGATGGCCGTCGAGGTCTTGTTGCTGCTGCGCCGCCGCAGGCGCGCCCTCTTGCGGCAGGCGGCCAGCGCACCTAAAATGAAGGTCTTGAAGGAAAATGAAACCACGACATAAAAGACTCGCTCTCATCGGCGTCGGCTTGTGCGGCCTCGGCGTCGCCGCCGCGCTCGTGCTCAATGCCTTCCAGAATAATCTGGTCTTCTTCTTCAGCCCGACGCAGGTCGCGGCGAAAGAGGCTCCCGTCCAGAAGACTTTCAGGGTCGGCGGGCTCGTCGAGCAGGGGAGCGTCAAGCGCGAGGACGACGGGCTGACCGTGCGCTTCGTGGTCACGGATTTGGCACACAACATCCCGGTCGTCTACAAAGGCATCCTGCCGGACCTCTTCAAGGAAGGAAAAGGCGTGGTGGCGCAGGGCCGACTCTCGCGAGGACGGAACATTTCACGCCAGCGAAGTGCTCGCCAAGCACGACGAGAACTACATGCCGCCCGAGGCTGCCGACGCGCTCAAGCCGAATCAGGAGCACCTGAAACATGCGGGCGAGACAGTGACGAAGTAGCAGGAGAAGTTTTTCATGACCGTCGTCCCCGAGGTCGGACAGTTCGCTCTCATCCTGGCGCTCCTGATGGCCGCCACACAATGCGCGCTGCCGCTCATCGGCGCGGCACGCGGCAACCACTCGTGGATGAACATGGCGAGTTCGGCTGCGCAGGCGCAGTTCATCTTCGTCCTGATCGCCTTCGGCTGCCTCGCCTACTCTTTCATCACCAACGATTTTTCCGTCCTCAACGTCGCGACCAACTCCAATTCGCTTCTGCCTCTCAACTACAGGCTCGCGGCGACGTGGGGCTCGCACGAAGGGTCGCTCCTCTTGTGGAGCCTGCTGCTGGCGCTCTGGACCGTGGCGGTGACGCTCTTTAGTCGCCAGTTGCCGTTGGAGCTTCGCGCGCGCGTGCTCGGCGTGATGGGTTTTATCAGCGTCGGCTTCCTGCTCTTTCTGCTGGCGACCTCGAACCCTTTCACGCGTCTCATCCCGGCGGCCGTGGAGGGGCGCGACCTCAACCCGCTCTTGCAAGACCCGGCGATGGTGATTCACCCGCCGATGCTCTACATGGGTTACGTGGGCTTCTCCGTGGCCTTCGCCTTCGCGCTGGCCGCACTGCTTGGCGGGAAACTGGACGCGACGTGGGCGCGATGGTCGCGCCCGTGGACGACTATCGCGTGGAGCTTTCTGACGTGCGGCATCGCGCTCGGCAGTTGGTGGGCCTATTACGAGCTGGGCTGGGGCGGCTGGTGGTTCTGGGACCCCGTGGAGAACGCGTCGTTCATCCCGTGGCTGGTCGGCACGGCCCTGATTCACTCGCTGGCGGTGACGGAAAAGCGCGGGAGCCTCAAGAGTTGGACGGTGCTGCTCGCAATCGCTGCTTTCTCCCTGAGCCTGCTCGGCACGTTTTTGGTCCGCTCGGGCGTGCTCACTTCCGTACACGCCTTCGCCACGGACCCGAAGCGCGGCATCTTCATTCTCTCGTTTCTAGTCATCGTCATCGGCGGCTCGCTGGCGCTCTACGCGTGGCGCGCGAGGAGCGTCGGCCTCGGCGGCAAGTTCGAGTTGGTCTCGCGCGAATCGTTTCTGCTCTCGAACAACGTCCTGCTGGTCGTCGCGGCGGCCTCCGTTTTGTTGGGCACGCTCTACCCGATCTTCGTTGACGCGCTCGGCCTCGGCAAACTCTCCGTCGGGCCGCCCTACTTCAACGCGGTCTTTGTGCCAATCATGGCCCCCGTCGCTTTCATGATCGGAGTCGGCCCCGTGGCGCGCTGGAAGCGTGCGAGTTTGCCGGAGCTGGCGGTGCGCCTGCGCTGGGCTTTCCTCGTGAGCGTCGCGACGGCCGTGCTCCTGCCCTTCGTCATCGGCGGGTGGCAGGTCAAGGTCAGCGTGGGGCTGCTTCTGGCGGCGTGGATCATCACGACCGTCTTCATGAATATTTGGAGCCGCGTGCGCGGCGAGGGCGGTTTCGTCAAGAAGCTGGCCGCGCAGTCGCGCAGCTACTACGGCATGGAATTGGCACACCTCGGCGTGGCGGTCTTCATCATCGGCGTCACATTGGTTACGGGCTACGAGGAGCGTAAGGACGTGCGGATGAACGTCGGCGACACGGCGACGGTCGGCGGCTACGTCTTCCGCTTCGACGGCGTGAGGCAGGTGACGGGGCCGAACTACGTGGCCGCGCGCGGCGAGGTCTCCGTGAGCAAGAATGGTGAGCCCTTGCGGACGATGTACCCAGAGAAGCGCAACTACGTCTCCTCGGAGCAGACGATGACGGAGGCGGACATCGCGACGGGCTTCACACGCGACCTCTACGTCTCGCTGGGCGAGTCTGTGAGCGGCGGCGCGTGGAGCGTGTCCATCTTTTACAAGCCGTTCGTGGATTGGATTTGGGGCGGCGCGGCGCTGATGGCCCTGGGCGGGGTGCTCGCCGTCAGCGACCGGCGCTACAGGGTCGCCGCGCGCGAACGCCGCCGCGAGGCGAAGGCCGAGACGACGACGGACGAAGCGAAAGCGGCCCCCGCGCCCGCACTGGCGAGGGCGACTACGGAAGAATCATAAAACTCGGCCTGTGAAATTTTTTGCCCCGTCAGGGGCATTTGAAAATAGCCCAGCACTTCAGTGCTGGGAAGACCGACGAAAATTTTATTTAGTCCCGTAGGGACGATTGAAAATTTCATCTGTCTTTTCAATCGTCCCTACGGGACTCCCGTGAATAATGTTGACGTTCACCCAGCACTGAAGTGCTGGGCTATTTTCACAAAGTCCCTGCGGGACTAAATGACAGAGCAGCAGGGTTCGAGCGTTAGATTCCATGAAATTTCTTCTTCCATTAATACTGTTCCTCGTGCTGGCCGTCTTCCTGTTCATAGGGTTGAGCCGCGACCCGCGCGAAGTTCCTTCGCCGCTGCTCGACAAGCCCGCGCCCGCGTTCAATCTGCCTCAACTGTCCGAGCCCCAGCGGAGTTTCAAGTCCGAGGAGATGCGCGGCAAGGTGTGGCTCTTGAACGTCTGGGCCTCGTGGTGCGCGGCCTGCCGCGACGAGCACCCCTTGCTGATTGAGTTGGCGCGGACGCGCATCGTCCCCATCTACGGGCTCAACTACAAGGACGAACGCCGGGACGCGCTCAACTGGCTCGAAGAGTTCGGCGACCCTTACACGATGAACCTGGTGGACGCGGACGGGCGGGTCGGGATTGACTACGGAGTCTACGGCGTGCCAGAGACCTTCGTCATAGACCGCGACGGCGTCATACGCTACAAGCAGATCGGCCCGGTCACACCGGAGGCGCTCAAGAATAGAATCATCCCGCTCGTGAAGGAGTTGCAGAAATGAGGCGCGCGCTCACGACGCTGGCGCTGCTCTTGTGCCTCTTGCCGGTTGCCGGCTGGGCCAAAGAGGCGCAGCCCGTGGCGGACGACCCCGAGTTGGAGAAGCGCGTCATGGCGCTGGCCGAAGACCTGCGCTGCCTTGTGTGCCAGAACGAGACGATTGCGGGCTCGCACGCGCCGCTCGCCGTGGACTTGCGGCAGCAGATTCGCGAACAGATGCGCGCGGGCAAGAGCAATCAGGAGATCATAGCTTTCATGACCGAGCGCTACGGCGATTTCGTGCTCTTCCGCCCGCCCATGAAAGCGACGACCTACCTGCTCTGGTTCGGCCCCTTCGCCCTGCTCGGCGTGGGCCTCGTCGTACAATACTTTTATCTTAAGAGGCGGCGCGAGCGGGCGGCGCGAGAACAACAGCCGCTGTCGGAAGCGGAGAGAAAGCGCGTCGAGGCGCTGCTCAGCGACAGTTAGAAAGTGAAGCGATGTTGAGTTTCTGGATATTCGCAGCCTTGCTCGTAGCCATCGCGCTCTGCTACGTGTTGCCGCCGCTCTTGCAGCGCGCGGAGCAGGCGCGGGGTGAGCGCGAGCGGGCCAACGTCTCCATCTACCGCGACCAGTTCAGCGAGCTTGACCGCGACCTGCGCGACGGCGTGCTCGACCGTGAGCAGTACGAGCAGGGCCGCACGGAGTTGCAGCGAAGGCTCCTCGAAGACGTGGCCGCCGCGCCTGAGGGAAACGCTGGCGACAAGGTTTCGGCGCGGAGCGGGCGTACGACCGCGACGATTGTCGGGGCGGCGATTCCGCTGCTGGCCGTCATCCTGTATCCGTTGTTTGGGACGCCGAAGGCCCTGGGGCCGGGGCAGCCGGTTGCGCCCGCCCGGACCCAGGAAGCGGAGGTGGCGGAAGCTCCGATGATGGGCGGGCAGCCCGGTGCGCCAACACAGCAGGAGATAGAGGGGCGCGTGGCGAAGCTCGCTCAGCGTCTCAAGGAGAACCCGAACGACGCGCAGGGCTGGGCCATGCTCGCGCGCTCGTACCAGAACTTCAAGCGCTACCGCGAAGCGAGCGAGGCTTACGCGCGCGCAGCGGAGTTGACCGGCAACGACGCTCAACTGTGGGCGGACTACGCGGAGAGCCTGGCCTTAGCGAACGGCTCCGAGCTGCAAGGCCGCCCGCTCGAACTCGTCAACAAGGCGCTCGAACTCGACCCGAAAAACCAGAAGGCGCTCTGGCTCGCGGGCAACGCCGCCTTCCAGACCCAAAACTTCCAGCAAGCCATCTCCTACTGGGAGCAACTTCTAAAACTATTGCCCGAAGGCTCCGAGGCCGCGCAGGCCGTCGCAACGAACATCGAAGAGGCGCGAGCGCAACTCAAGTAATCAGTTTTCAGTTTCCAGTTTTCAGCTTTTTGCTTTTACTGAAAACTGAAAACTGGAAACTGAAAACTGAAACTGATTTATGTCCAAAGAAAACATCCTCTTCGCGATCATCGGCGTGCTGCTGGGCGTCATCGTCGGGTACATGTTCGCCACGAGCCTCAACCGGCAGGGCCAGGCGCGGCGTGCGCCCGTCTCCCCCACGACGACGATGGAGGGCGCGGAGCTGCCGGAAAATCACCCGCCGATTCCTGCGGACGCGGGTTCTGAAACTCAGGCCGTTGAATCCGGCGAAGACGCCGCGCTGATAGAAAGGGCGGGGGCTGCACCCGACGACTTCGAGGCGCAGATGAAGGCGGCCGAGGTTCACTACCGCAACAAGCGATTCGACGAGGCCATAGAACTCCTGACGCGCGCCAACCAGTTGCGCCCCGATAACCGCGAGACGGTCGTCGCGCTCGGCAACGCCAACTTCGACTCGGGGCGCTACGAGGCTGCCGAGAAGTGGTACACGGCCGCGCTCGTCAAAGACCCGAAGGACATCAACGTCCGCACGGACCTCGGCCTCATCTTCTTGGTGCGCGAGCCGCCCGATCTGGACCGCGCCATACAGGAGTTTCGTCGCTCGCTCCAAATCAACCCGCGCCACGAGCAGACGCTACAGAACATGTTCGTCGCTCTCTTCAAGAAAGGCAGCTACGCGGAGGCTGACTCGACACTCAAGAAACTCGCTGAAGTCAACCCGAGTAATCCGAGCCTCCCTAAACTGCGCTCCGACCTGGAAGCCGCGCGCGCTAATACTAAACAGCCCGCGGGTAAGTAAAGCCTCACGCAAAGGCGCAAAGGCGCGAAGAAAACACTTAAGCTTTTCTTCGCGCCTTTGCGCCTTTGCGTGAGACTTTTGTGCTCGCTTGAAACTTCCCTACAAATTCGGGCTGCGCGGGAATTTGACGAAGGGGAGGCGGACGCCGCGGACGAAGAATTGATCGGCGCGCATGACGACGGGCGGGGCATAGCCCTGCGCTCCGGCGGCGGCGATGATGTCGTCCTGATCCACGCCGTCGCCGCTGATGCCGATTCCGCCGACGAGCACGTTGCCCTTGTAGAGCGGAATGCTGCCGGGGAAGATTTGAATGCCGTTGGGCGCGACCGATAGTGACGTGCAGCGCACGTTCGCGCCCAACAGAGCGGCCTGCAAGTTGGTCTTAATCAGGTCGAGTTGTAGGCCGACGTTGAAGACGCTCCATTCGGGAAAAGCGCGCGAGAATGGGCCGGCCGACGTGCCGTTGATGCCGTCCGGGAAGAAGGGGCGGTGGAGGAATCCGATGGCGCGGTCGCTGAACGCGATGCTGCCGGTCAAGGGGATGCCGTCCGCCGCGGCGCGGTCAACGTAAGAGCCGAAGCCGGCGGCCCTCAGCATCGCTCCGGCGTCCGGGCGCGAAGCCAGCACGGCCCCGCGCGCCTTCTGCACAGAGACATCAAAGCCGAAGACGGGCGCGTCCGACGTGCGGAAGATGCCGAGCACTACTCCGTTCGCGTCAACGACCGCGATGGAGACGCGCGCGTTGCTGCCGAGCGGTTGGCGAATCGCCGCGCGCGTGATGTTCGCCTGCTGCGCGGCGTGCGAGATGATCGTGTCCACGTCCGCTGCCGTCAGCGAATTGGCCCCGCCACCCGGGCTGTTGATGAAGGGGAAGAACTGCGGGTCAACCTGTCCCGCGATGCCGCCGACCGTCACGGGAGTGAACTGGCTGGGCTGCGCGCTGCGAATCGGAAACTGCGGGTCAAGCAGGCCGGGCAGGCTGGCGAACGGAATGGTCGTCGGCGCGAGGGGTTGGCCCACGTTGACGAAGGGCAGCCGGATGCCGTTGACCAGAATGTTGTCGCCGCGAATCAGCGAGGGCGTCTCGTAGCCGCGCACGGCAGAGACCGCAATCACCTCTTCAAACGGCTGGTCGAAGTCCGCCGGGTCTCTGTCGAGCGTGTAAATTCCGTCGCCCTCTATGCCGATGCCGCCCGCGTGCTGGCCGTCCTTGTAAACAGGCATGCTGCCCGAATCGGCCGACAGCCCGAGCGGCAGCCCCGGCGACTTGATGTCCGAGCAGGGCAGGGAAGAAAACTGCACGCCGTAGAGCGGGCCGGACCCTTGATTGTCCACGCGCGGCGGGAAGTGTTGCTGAATGATAAAGGCTGCGGTGCGCGTCGTGAACGCGTTGCCCTGTGTGCCAAAAAACGCGGGTGTCCCGGCCTTCGAAATCGCCGCGAACTTCGACGGCAGGCGTGTGCCTTCGAGCCCGATTGGGACTAAACCCGTCAGCGGGTCCGCCTCCTGGCCGGGACTTCCGCCGCCGCGAATGATGACGTTCGATGGAGCGTTCGTCATCGTGAAGAGGCCGAGCACGTTGCCTTCCTTGTCGGTGACGGCCACCGTCACGGCCCTGTTCAAAGCCACGGCCGCCGAGACCGCCTGCGCGATGAGCGTTTGCACATCGCTCGTCGTCAGGTTGCCAGCGGTAATCGGATTGCCGGGGAAGTTCGGAAGGGGCGGGCCGGGCGTCGGCACTGCGCCCAGATCATCTGCCGGGCCGCCGCCCGTGTGCCCTATGCCGACGCGCACGCGGTTGCTAGACAGCCCGCGGTAAGTGATTTTGACCAGCACGTCGCCAACATCGCCCAGGTCGTCGTTGAGCCTGACGACGATGGCAACGGCCCAAGTTTGATTCGGCACGCGCCCGACGGACTCGACTTTGAGAGGATAAATCCTATGTGTGCGGTCTTCGGCCTCGGCCGTGACGGAAGCTGCGTTGTCGGTCGGTTGCAGGTTCAGGTTCTGTGCGAAGAGAACAATCCGCGTGCGCTTGTCCGTGCTGAACGGAACCGAGGAGTTGAGCGGGAAAGGCTCGCGCTTCTGCGTCACCGACTCGAAAGCGAGGGCGCGCGTCGAGGTCGCTTCGCTAATCAGCACGGGGCGGTTCGACTGCGCCGCCGCGCGCTCGATTTTCGTCACGTTCCCGCCCAGCAGCAGGACGAGCAGGCAGCCCAGTATCAGCAGTCGCGTGCAGGCAGTTTGAAGTTTACGAGTCATCGTTGCCATGAGCCGGTCAAACTTCAACGAAGGCGGATTAAGCTGGAGGAGCAATACCTGGGACGCGCACAATGTAGCACTATTCGCCGAACAGTCAAGATGATTCTGTGTCGAGAAAAGCCTTGACGCTGCCCGGATTCTGCAATATCGTGCACGTCACTTAGCCCCACGGTTCTCAGAGCACGGTCATCCCGACGATTTGCTTCGGGCGGTAAATCGCCCGAAGTCGCTTTAGTTTTTTATCTTCCGATTTGGGCCACAGCGTTCCAGCGAGAGTCGCCCATGAGAAAAGCAGCAGGCGCGGGACTGGTACTGGCGGTTTTGCTCAACGGCCTGGGACTGCCGGCCCACGCGAAAGTCGAAACGGCTGTGCGGAAGGCTGCGGCCTTCAGCGCCAATCGCGCCCGCACGCGCTCTGTCAATCCCCGACCACAACAACAGCCTCAGCCAATCGCGGCCCCGCTCGTCACGACGAAAATTGCTTTCGCCAGCGACCGTGACGGCAACTTTGAAATCTACACGATGGACGCGGACGGCGGCGGGCTGGCGAGACTCACCGAAAACAATGCTGAAGATTTTAGTCCCGCCTGGTCGCCCAACGGGACGCAACTCGCCTTCGTCAGCAACCGCGACGGGAATAACGAGATTTACTTGATGAACGCCGACGGGACAGGTCAAAAGAGACTCACTAACAACGACGCTGATGACCTCAGCCCCGCGTGGTCGCCCGACGGAACGCGGCTCGCTTTCAGTAGCCGTCGTGACGGCAACGACGAAATCTACACCATGAACGCGAACGGCACAGGGCTGCTGAATCTCACTAATAATGCGGGCGACGACACGCAGCCCGCGTTCTCGCCGGACGGGAGCATGATCGCGTTTGCGAGCAACCGCGAGGTCAATCAGTATGAGATTTACCGTATGGACGACGACGGCGGAGGCGTCGTCCAGTTGACCAGTAACGAGGCGGACGATTCCAATCCCAACTGGTCGCCTGGCACAATCACGTTCCAGTCCGACCGTGACGGCGATGAGGACATCTACTCTATGAAGGCCAGCGACGGGAGCAGCCAGACTCAGCTCACGAACAACGCCGCGGCTTTTGACGTTGAGCCTTTCAGCTCTGCCGACGGCGGACGAGTCGCCTTCGCGAGCACACGCAACGATAATTTTGAGATTTACATGGCGAACGCCGACGGGACTGCTCCCGTGCGGTTGACGAATAATCCTGCCAACGACATCCAACCCGCTCTGCAATCACAGGGCGTGATTCCTGGCCCGGCAGCAAGCACGCTGCGCTTCAGCGCCGCCAATTACAGCGTGGGCGAGGGCGGGGTCACCGTCACTATCACCGTCACGCGCGCGGGCAGTAGCGCGGGCGTTGCGACCGTAGAGTATGCGACGCGCAACGGCACGGCGACCGACAAGGGCGATTACAGTCCCGCTTTCGGCACGCTCCGTTTCAATCCGGGGCAGACCATACGGAGTTTCACCGTCTCGATTATTGACGATGCTTTTATAGAGCCGGACGAAGCCGTCAATCTCACGCTTCGCAATCCGACGGGCGCGTCCCTCGGCGCGCAGGCCACGGCCGTACTGACCATCCTCGATAACGACAGCACGATTCTTTCCACGAACCCGAACCCGATTGACGACGCGGCGTTCTTTATCCGCCAGCAATACCTGGATTTCCTCGGGCGTGAGCCAGAACCGGCCGGGCTTCAGTTCTATCTAAACATCTTGAATGGATGTGCGCCTTTCGGTCTCGAATGCGTGAAGTACACGCGCGGCGCGATAGCGGCTAGTTTCTTCCGCTCGCCGGAATTTCAGCGCAAAGGCTCTTACATCATCTATCTGTACATGGTCTCTCTGGGCCAAAGACCTGCCACCGTGGCGGAGTTGAGCGACCCGACCAAAATCGAGCGCCCGCACTACGCGGAATTCATCGCGGATTTGCAGAGCATCTCCGACCCGAACGATGATCCCGTTATCGGGGAAGCCAAAAAGGTCGCCTTCACCGAGGCATGGCTGCAACGTCCTGAGATTCAGCAACGGTTCGCCAATTTGTCGAACGCGCAGTTCGTGCAGAAGCTGGTGGACACGGCGGGCATCACTTTCCCAAGCGCTTACCATAACGGGCTGGTGAGCGCCTTGAATAGCGGCTCTTTGACGCGCGCACAGGTCTTGCGCATGGTTGCCGAGAGTTCGGAAGTCAACGCCAAGTTCAACAAGCAGGCGTTTGTCACGATGGCGTATTTCGCCTTACTGCATCGTGACCCCGATCTGCCGGGCTACATTTTCCACAACAGCCGCTTCCAACTGCCTGTCCATCCAGACATCTTAGAGAACATCATAGTGCGTGGTTTTATAGAGTCACCTGAGTATCGCGGGAGATTCGGGCCGCCATAGAAAGGGATGAGGGATGAGGGATGAGGGATGAAGAAAACTAAGAACCTTCTTTTCATTCATCCCTCATCCCTCATCCCGCATCCCTTCCATCGCCCGTTGGAGAAGGAGAAGGAAGCTATGATTAGCTCACGCAGTAAAAGAATGGCCCTCGGCGCTCTCGCTCTGACCATCATCGTGTCAATCCTGCTGACGCCCGCCCCCAGGCTCGACGCCGCGGACCACGGAGACGCGCCCTTTGTCGCTCAGGATCAGGGCGCGGACATCGCCGACGTTTTTATCTTCCTAGACCCGAACGACAACAACAAGGTCATCCTCGCCGTCACGATTCACGGCTTCATCGTGCCGAACGAGGCGGTCAATTTCGGCGTCTTCGACCCGAACATACGCTATCGCTTCGAGCTTGAAAAGACGGGCGACCCGAAGCCTGAAGGGTTTATTGACGTGCGCTTCTCGCCGAAGGATCAGGCCGCGACGCAGGCGCAGACGGCGACGATCAACTTCTCCGGCTTCGCGAATAATCGAACCTTCACGGCGCTGACGACCGTGCCGAATCTCAACGAGGTCGGGCCAACTCCGACCATCACCACGGATGCGCCCTCCGGCGTCTCTTTCTGCGCCCTGTTGGTTGACGACCCGTTCAATTTCGACATCACAGGCTTTGGCCGTTTCGCCGCGGCCAAGCGCGCGGGCAACCCCAACGCCGCGCAGTTTCTACAGCGCGGGCGCGACAGCTTCGCGGGCTACAACGTGCTCGCCATCGTGCTGAGCGTGCCGAAGTCTCTCTTCAATCTGGCGGGCAATAAACTCGGCGTGCATTTCGCGTCGCAGCGGCGCTCCAACGAGATTCACACAGGGCGCGGCGTCGCAACCGGCTTCGGCCGCTGGGTCAACATTGACCGGATGGCGACGCCCGCCGTCAACGTCGCGCTGATTCCGTTTAATCGCAAGAACGAGCAGAACGCCGCGACGACGATAGACGACGCCAGCGGCAGGTTTGCCGCCTCCATCGTCTCCACGCTCCAAGCTCTCGGCACAGACGCTACCAGCATTCAAATCCTCGCGAGTCTAGCCATCACCAACGGCGACTTCCTGCGGCTCGACACGACCGTTCCCAACACGGGCTTTCAGGGCGGCGGCTTTCGCAGCAACGCCATCTGCGACCGGACTCCGAATGATGCGGCGGGCTTCCCGAACGGGCGGCGTCCGGGCGATGACGTGATTGATACGGAGTTGTTCCTCATCAATAATCGTCAACCGCTCAGCGACAACGCCAACTGTAACGACGTTCCGTACCGCAGCCAGTTCCCATTCTTCGGCGTCGCCCACCAGCCGCGCGCGCCGGGAGTCATAGACGACAACACGCGAAACTAAGAGTAGGGATGAGGGATGAGGGATGAGGGATGAATAAGCAACGACCGAGATTTTATGTCTTCCGGTTCATCCCTCATCCCTCATCCCTCATCCTTGTTCTTCTGCTGGGCGTCAGCGGTTGCGGGCGCTGGTCGTCGTCAACCGAATCTCGTGCAGTCGCGCAGCCTCCTCCTCCTGCCGCGCCGCTTCCCGCTGACGAGGAAGTGACGATGGCCTCGATTCGCTTTCTCGAAGACCGTGTCAGGCGCGACCCCGAAGACCTCGTCGCCTACAACAAGCTCGCCGCCTATTACCTGCAACTCAATCGTGAGACGGGCGACGTGAAATACCTGGAACTGGCCTCGCGCGCCGCACGCGCCTCGCTCAGTGTGTTGCCCGCGGACCAGAACCTCGGCGGCCTCATCTCGCTCGCGCAGACCGAGTATGCCGCGCACGACTTCGAGGCGGCGCGCGACCACGCGCGAGAATTGATTGAGTACGAGCCGCGCAAGAGTTCCGGCTATCAGTTGCTCGGCGACGCGCTTCTTGAGTTAGGCGATTACGACGGGGCAGCCGCCGCCTTCGAGCGCATGCGGCAATTCGGCGGCAGCAGCGTCACGACGGAAACGCGGCTCGCCCGCCTCGCCATGTTGCACGGCGCGCACGAAGAAGCCGCGCGCCGCTACCGTCTCGCGCTCAATCTCGCGCTCGACATGACGCCCGTGTCGCGCGAGACGGTCGCCTGGTGTCGCTGGCAACTCGGCGAGACGGCGTTCACTATTGGCGATTACAAAACGGCCGAGCAGCATTACAGTGATGCGCTGGTGACGTTTCCCGATTATCATCGCGCGCGCTTTTCTCTCGGGCGCGTGCGTGCGGCGCAAGGCGACCGGGCGGGCGCTATCGAAGAGACGGAGCGCGCCGTGCGGCGTCTCCCCGACCCGGTCTACGTCGCGGCGCTCGGCGATCTTTACAGGCTGGCGGGACGCGAGCGGGAAGCGGCGGCGCAGTATGAGTTGGTCGAGCGGATTGCTCGCCTGAGTGAGTTGAACGGCACGCTCTACAATCGCCAGCTCGCGCTCTTTCATGCCGACCACGAGTTGAAAGTTGAAGATGCTTACACGAGCGCGAAGAAAGAGTACGCGGCGCGGCGAGACGTTTACGGGGCGGACGCCCTGGCCTGGACGGCGCTCAAGGCCGGTAAGATTGATGAGGCTCAGGCCGCCATCACGGACGCGCTCCGGCTCGGCACGCGCGACGCGCGCATCTTTTATCACGCCGGAATGGTTGCGCGCGCCGCTGGCAACAACGTTGCCGCACGCGATTACCTTCAGCGCGCCCTCAAGCTCAGTCCGCAGTTCGATCCCTTACAGGCCGCGACAGCCAGCAAAGCTCTCGCGGAATAAGAGAAGATGAAAAGCACGAACCACGAAGTCACACGAAACGACACGAAGAGAGTTCCGCTTTGCTTCGTGTCGTTTCGTGTGACTTCGTGGTTCGCTCGCTCTTTCCTTACGATGCTCACGAGCTTGCTTCTCGTCATCGCTCTGCCCTCTGCGGGCAGGCGCACCCGCTCGGCAATTTCTCGATCAACCATTTCGCTCGCCTCGAAGTCGGAGACGGTCAGGTGCGCGTGCGTTACGTGGTGGACATGGCCGAGATTCCCGCGTTTCAGGAAATGCAGGCGCTCGGGGAAGGCGCGAGCGGGCCGCCTTCGACCGTGGCGCTCGATGCCTACGTTCGGCGCGCGGCGGCCGAGTACGCAGACGGCCTCATCCTGCTCATTGACGGAGCGCGCGTGCCGCTCAAACCAGTTGCTCAAACATACGAGACGCAGCCGGGCGCGGGCAATCTTCAGACGCTGCGCGTCGAGTGTGATTATGTGGGCGCGCTCACCGGGACAGAAAGCGGCGCGGCGCGGCGGCTGCGATTCGAGAACACGAACCACAGAGACCGTATAGGATGGCGCGAGATAGTCGTCGTCGCTCTTCCCGGTGTCAGCGTCTTCGACAGCAGCGCGTACGCTAACGGGTTGACCGACGAGCTTCATGCTTACCCGGAAGACAGACTCTTTGCGCCGCTCGACGAGCGCACGGCCCGTTTATCGTTCACGCGCGGACAGTCCCCGGCAGGCTCAAGCCCCTTGCTCACGCGCGAGGGCCGTCCCTTCGTCCAAACGCGTGACCGCTTTGCCGAATTGATTACGGTGACGGAACTGACGCCAATGGTTGCGCTGCTGGGTCTGCTCGTCGCTGCTGCGCTTGGTGCCGTCCACGCCCTTTCGCCCGGCCACGGCAAGGCGGTCGTCGGCGCTTACCTGATAGGCTCGCGCGGGACGCCGCGCCACGCAGTTTTCCTGGGGCTGACGGTCACCGTCACGCACACCATCAGCGTCTTCGCGCTCGGGCTGGTGACGCTCTTTGCTTCACAGTACGTAATGCCCGAACGGCTCTTCCCCGTGCTCGGGTTCATCTCCGGCGCGATTGTTTTAGTCGTCGGCCTGGGCCTCTTCATACGCCGCCTGCGCGTCGCGCTCGTGCCTGCGGCGCACGCTGCAACTCATCATCACGTTCATCACGCCCACGACCACCAGCACGAGCATGAACACGATCACGAGCACAGTCACACGCACGAACACCATCACCCGCACGGACACGCGCACGCGCACGATGAGGCGAGCGTCGCGGCCCATGCGGGTGCTGACGATGTGACGCATTCGCATGGTGGGCGCGTGCACACGCACCTGCCGCCGGGCGCTGACGGCGCGCGCGTGACGTGGCGCAGCCTGCTCGCGCTCGGCATCTCGGGCGGATTGCTGCCGTGCCCGTCCGCGCTGGTCGTGATGTTGTCGGCCATCGCGATGCATCGCGTCGGTTACGGCCTGATTCTCGTCGTGGCGTTCAGCTTCGGGCTGGCGTGCACTCTGACGTGCGTCGGGTTAGCGTTCGTCTACGCCGGGCGATTGATGAAAGGGCGCGTCCAACAGGCGGGCCGCGTCCTGCGCTGGCTGCCGGCCGCGAGCGCGCTCGTCATCGCGTGTCTCGGCGCGGCCATCTGCTATCGGGCGCTCGTCGAGGCGGGGATTAATCCGCTCGCGTTTCTGAAAGTTTGAACTTTCGGCGGTCGTTTTCGGCTTCAAAGTCTGCGTTGAAAATTTCGGTTGCCAGCCTCACGCTACTGTGCTACAAGGCTGCAACCTCGTTTTCTACACGCAAGGCAGTCCGCGCCGGCACGGTCACGGCTTGTAATTGGCCCGCTGGCCCTTCTTGACCAAGGGGGCGTTCGAGCAGAAGGCCGTCTATGCCTACAGCGTCTTCCCGCAAAGTTTTTTCCGAGTTGACAAGACGGGCGAGCGCCGTCTTCGTGCTCGTGCTCGTCTCGGCCGTCTGCTCGCTGGGCCAATCGAAAGGGCGCATCACGGGTACGGTCGTCTCGCAGGCGAAGACTCCCGTGGCGGGCGTGACGGTCGTCGCCACGAACCAGGTCACACGCCGCGAGCACCGCGACAAGAGCGACGCGCAGGGCCGGTACTCGCTCAAACTCCCTACGGGCGCTTACCGCGTGCGGGTCGAAGCGCCGTACGTCGCGCGCTTCCTGCGCGTCAGCAACCTGCCCGAGAAACAGTACGTCACGCCGGACGAGCCCTACGAGGCCGTCTTCCCCGAAGAGAAGGATTACAAGGCGCGGAATTTCAACGAGGATCAGGAGAACGTCATCGTCTCCGAGGGGTTGGAGACGAAGCTCAACGTCCCGGCGGAGATTCCCAAAGACGAGAAGCCGCCCGCGAACCCGAACGACAGGAGAGAAGAACCGACAGGCTACGCGGGCGACAAGTCTGTAGACTCTGCTCCGCAGACCGAGCCGGACCGCCGCGAGGTTCGCGACCGCTGGCGCGTGGGCTTCCCCGAATACGACCGCTACGGCGACCGCGGCGCGCGCGGGCGCGACATCCCTTTCAAAAAAGGGCGCTGGTACGACCCTTACAACCAGAGCGTCCTCAAAGGCGATTACCCCATCATCGGCAACGACATTTTCATGATCCTCTCGGCCGTCTCCACCTCGTCCGTCGAGCAGAACCGCACGCCCAAGCCTTCCGACATAGGCAGTGTGCGCCCCGGCAGCGCAGACTTTTTCGGCAAGCCGGAACTCTTAGGCGTCAACCAGACGTTTCAATTCACGTTCGAGATGTTCAAAGGCGACTCCACGTTCAGGCCGCGCACCTGGGCCATCAAGATTTCGCCGACTTTTAGTCTGCCGAACTTCGCGCGTGCGCGCGAGAACGGCGTCATCAACATAGACGTGCGGCGCGGCACGACGCGCACCGACACGCACTTCTCCTTCGAAGAGGCTTTCGCAGAGGTCAAGCTCGCCGACACGAACGCCAGCTTTGACTTCGTCAGTTTACGCGCAGGCATACAGCCTTTCGTCTCGGACTTTCGCGGCTTCATCTATTCGGACAACAACCTCGGCGCGCGCCTCTTCGGCGCGTTCGACAACAACAAGCTGCAATTCAACGCGGCCTTCTTTCACCAGTTGGAGAAGGACACCAACAGCGGCCTTAACCGCTTCGACCAGCGCCCGCAGAACGTTTACATCGCCAACGTCTTCCGCCAGGACTTTCTGGCAAAGGGCTACACCATACAGGGGAGCATTCACTACAACGACGACCACCGCAGCGTCGAGTACGACCGCAACGGCTTTCTGGTCCGGCCCGCGCTCATCGGCGACGTGCGGCCCCACTCGATCAAGGTCGGCTACCTGGGCATCGCGGGCGACGGCCACATCCGGCGACTCAACATCTCGCACGCCTACTACTACGCCTTCGGGCGCGACGACCGGAACCCGATTGCGGGCCGCAGCACCCGCATCAAATCGCACATGGCGGCGGTCGAGGCTTCGATTGACAAAGATTACCTGCGCTTCCGCGGCTCGTTCTTCTTCGCGCAGGGCGACAAGAACCCGACGGACGCAAAGGCCACAGGGTTTGACGCCATCTTCGACGACCCAAACTTCGTCGGCGGACAATTCTCATTCTGGAACCGCCAGGGCATACGCCTGACGCAGACTGGCGTTGGATTGGTTCAGCCCAACAGCATCCTGCCCTCTTTGCGCAGCAGCAAGACGCAGGGCCAGGCCAACTTCGTCAACCCCGGAATTTTCATCTACAACGCCGGTTTGGACATCGAAATCACGCAGCGCATTAAGGCGATTATCAACGTCAACTACCTGCGCTTTCACCGCACGGAATCGCTCGAATACGTGCTCTTCCAGAACCGCATACGCAAAGACATAGGTTTCGATTACAGCGTCGGCGTGGCCTACAGGCCGTTTCTGATTAACAACGTGACGTTCACCTTCGGCGCGGCGCTGATGCAGACGGGCCGCGGCTTCCGCGACATCTTCACGGACGCCTCGCGCAACTGCCCGCCGAACGTCCCGGACTTCTGCACGCCGGACAATGTGGTCATTGACCCGAGCAAGCCGCTCTACTCGCTGTTCGGGCAGGTGAAGTTTGTGTTCTGAGAGGAAAGGAACGAGAAACAACAGATTTGCGATTTCAATTTGAGATTTCAAATCTGAAATCTGTGATTATTGTTTTCGTCGGGAAACGAATCATCATGCGACGCCACCGCAGCGGCGTTGACCGCATCAAGCTAGTTCTCCTTCTCGCGTTCATGGGCGCAGTCGCCCTGGTCGGGACAATCGGCGTGCGCTCGAAAGCGACGAGTGATGACGAGAGACAGGCTCGCGTTTCGTCTTCAGCAAAGTCTGTCCCGCAGCAAACGCCCGCGCCTTTTCAGGAGGGCTGTCTCAACTGCCACGGCCAGATAGAGCCTATGCACGAGACGAAGTCGGGCAAGCTCGAAGAGGGCAAGGACGGACAGAAACTCTCCTGCACGTTCTGCCACGGCGGGAATCCGGCAGAGCGTACGAACAAGGAAGTGGCACACGTCCAGCCACGCTACCCCGAAGAGTGGAAACGAAACGGGCAGCGCACCGGTGCGAACCCCGAGCGGACCAACACGCTTTTGGCGCGCGAGAGCCGCGAGTTCGTGCGCTTCATCAATCCGGGCGATCTGCGCGTCGTCGAGACGACCTGCGGCACTTGCCACGGCGGCGAGAATTACGCCGTCGCCAACAGCATGATGCGTCACGGCGCTATGCTCTGGGGCGCGGCGCTCTACAACAACGGCGGCTTCCCCATCAAAGACACGCGCTTCGGCGAAAGCTACTCGGAAGTGCGCGGCGCGCCCGAACGTCTCATACAGCAGGGCGACATCAAGCCCGAGGTGATGACCTTGAGCGGCATCCTGCCCTTCATAGACCCGCTGCCCCGCTGGGAAATCTCGCAGCCCGGCAACGTCCTGCGCGTCTTCGAGCGCGGGGGCAAGCGTCGTCTGGAAGTCGGTCTGCCAGACAGGGAGGAAGAACCCGGCAAGCCTGACAAGGGCTTGAGCCCGCGCGGATTTGGCACAGCGCAGCGCACGGACCCGGTCTACCTCGGCCTACAGAAAACGCGCCTGCTCGACCCGACCTTGAACTTCCTCGGCACGAACGATTTTCCGGGCGATTACCGCTCCTCCGGCTGCACGGCCTGCCACGTCATCTACGCCAACGATTCGAGCGCCCTGCACTCCGGCAAGGAGTTGGCACAGTTCGGCAACCGCGGTACGACGCAGACGGCCGACACGAGTTTCAATAACGTGAGGAACGAGCCGGGCCATCCCGTCAGGCATCGTTTGACGCGCAGCATCCCGACCTCGCAGTGCATGGTCTGCCACATGCACCCCGGCACGAACATGGTCGCGACCTACCTCGGCATGACGTGGTGGGACAACGAGACTGACGGGCGCGTGATGTATCCCGAGAAGCAGCGCAACCCGTCGCAGACGGACGAACAAAGACTGCTCGACCGCAACCCGGAGGCGGCCAGTTTGCGCGGCCTCTGGTCGGACCCCGAGTTTTTGAACCGCACGGGCAAGCAGGACTTCAACCGCCAGTTGACGCGCACGCAGTTCGCGGACTTTCACGGCCACGGCTGGATTTTCCGCGCCGTCTTCAAGCGCAACCGCCGCGGTGAATTCCTGGACCGCGACAACAAAGTCCTGGGCGACGTGAGCAGCCAGCAACTCTGGGACGCCGTCCAGTTCAGGGACACGGACTACGCCGAGTTGACGAACAAGACACAGAAGCCCGACGCGCCCGTCCACCTCAAGGACATACATCTCGAAAAGGGGATGCACTGCGTTGACTGCCACTTCAGCCAGGACGCGCACGGCAACGGCATCCTCTACAACGAGCCGCGCGCCGCCATCGAGATCACCTGCACCGATTGCCACGGCTCGATTACCGAGAAGGGCTGGCCCGACACGCCGCAGGGTGGCCGCGCGCAGCCGCCGCGCACTTCGGGGCCGGCCGCAGGGCGACGCGTCACGCGCGACGGCAAGTACGAAGAGGGGCAGGGCCGCGATCTCTCGCGCATCACAGTGCCATGGGGCTCGGCTGTGCGTCTCTTCGAGAAGATTAGAAAAGAGAAGGAGGTCCGCAAGGACGCCTCCGGGAAAGACGTAACGCTGCTGCGCGGCGACATCATACAGAACTCGATGGTCGAGCCGAATGTGTGGTGGCGCGTCAAGCAGACCGTTGACACCGTGACCGAGGGCAGCCGCGATTACAACTGGAAGTCGCATTACGCCAAGACCGTCAGGCTTGACGAGCGAGGGCAACTCAACTGGGGCGCGAAGGACGGAAAAATGGCCCACGCCGACAGCCGCGTGAGCTGCTTCGCTTGTCACTCGTCGTGGATGACGAGTTGCTTCGGCTGCCATCTCTCCATGACGGCCAACCGCAAGATGCCGAACCGCCACAACGAGGGCGGCGACTCGCGCAACTTCACGACCTACAACTTCCAGGTCTTGCGCGACGATGTCTTTATGCTCGGCGTGGACGGGACCGCCACGGGCCACCGCGTCGCGCCCGTGCGCTCCTCTTCGGCCGTCCTCGTCAGCTCGCAGAATCAGAACCGCGAGTGGATTTACAGCCAGCAGCAGACCGTCTCGGCCGAAGGCTACGCCGGCCAGTCTTTCAACACGCACGTCCCGCACACCGTCCGCTCCAAGGAGACGAAGGACTGCGAGGACTGCCACGTCTCGAAGGAGAATAACAACAACGCGTGGCTCGCGCAGACCTACTTGCAGGGCACTAACTTCGTCAACTTCATGGGCCGCTACGTCTACGTCGCCGCCGAGCACTCGCTCGAAGTTGTGCCAATCACGGAGCGCAACGAGCCGCAGGCCGTCTACGGGAGCACGCTGCACAAGCTCGCCTACCCACAGAACTACGACGACTTCGTCAACAACGACAAGCGCAAGCTCACTTACTTCTTCGAGCACGTCGGCAACCCCGAAGTCTTGCAGGTGCAAGTGCGCGGCGAGTACGCCTACGTCGCGGCCGGGAAGGGCGGCCTGCGCGTTTACGATGTGGCACAGATTGACCACAAGGGATTTTCGGAACGCATCACGACCGCGCCCGTCTCGCCCTTCGGCCAGAAGTTTTACGTTGACACGAAGTACGCGACGGCCGTGGCCGCGCCTTCGACGCTGGCGGTTGACCCCGCGCGCTGGCGGCTCGATCGTGAGGTCGGCTGGTTCGACCCGCTCGGCAACGATGCAAAGAGCCAGCGGGCCTGGGCGCGCTGGCGCGACTGGTCTAAGCTCGCCGAAGAGGTGCGTAATAAAACCGTCAATCCGTGGGTGAATGAAGAGCAGCCGATTCACCCGCTCTACGCCTTCCTCTACGTCGCCGACCGCGAGGAGGGGTTGATTCTGGTCACCGCGGCCACGCTGCTCGACGGCGACCCGCTCAACAACTATCTCAAGCGCGCGCTTGACAAAGATACTTATCCGAACGGCGCTTACAACCCCGGCGGCGCTCTGACCGGCGCTAACAACATCACAATCGCGGGAACCTACGCTTACATCACGACGGAGAGCGCGCTCGTCATCGTCAACCTCAACAACCCGCTCAAGCCGGAGAAGGTCGGGCAGATTCCACTCAATCATCCGACTTCAATCGCGGTGCAGTTCCGTTACGCCTTCGTCACCGACGGCGACGGCCTGAAGGTCGTGGACGTGACGGACCCGTCGCGTGCGCGGCTCGTTGACGGAGCGAGCTTGCCGCTCAAGGAGGCGCGTGACGTCTACGTCGCGCGGACTTACGCCTACGTCTCGAACGGTCACGAGGGCATCGCCATCGTTGACGTGGAGAACCCGGAGAAGCCCGCGCTCTATATGATGTATGACGCGAAGGGTGAAGTAGGCGGGCCGCTCAAAGATGTGCATCAAGTGAAGGTGGCGATGACGAACGCGAGTCTCTTCGCTTACGTCGCGGACGGCGAGGCGGGCCTGCGCGTGTTGCAGTTGACGGACCCCGAGACGATGCCGACTTACGCAGGCTTCAGCCCACGCCCCGTACCAAGACTCATCGCCACGTTCCAGACGAAGGGGCCTGCCGTTGCGGTCTCGAAGGGATTGGATCGCGACCGCGCCGTGGACGAGAGCGGCAACCAGACGGCCGTCTTCGGGCGGCGCGGCGCGCGCCCCTTCACGCTCGAAGAGATGCAGCGTATGTATCTGACGAAGGACGGCCGCGTCTTCACCGTCTCGAACATACGCGGCCTCGACGAGAAGACTCCGCTGCCGCGCGTCCAGAACGACTTCGCGCCGAATGAGCAGCCCGCCGCCGACGAGAAGAAGAGCGCGGCACTCGTTCACAGCCTCATCGCGCCGGCCCCGTCATTGAAGACCTCGACGGCCGTCATCGGCGGCCTGGGCCTCTTCCTCTTCATCATCGGCTGGCACAGATTTAAGAAATGATGAATGATGAATGAGGAACGATGAATTAAAAACTTCCTGCTTTAATTCATCATTCCTCACTCCTCATTCATCATTTTCTTTTCAAACTCTCACAAGCGTAGTATGCTCAACGCCGCCCAATGAAACCTTTATCAGCTCAGGAGAAAGTGTCCCATGCGTAGACTCTCAGGGTTTTTAGTCCTGGTAATAATCGCCCTGGCCGCGGCCGGCTGCGCGAGCAACACGCCGAACGCCAACAGTCCGGGGACGACGACCTACGGCAATACTAATACCGCGGGCGGGGCGGGCGCGCCCGCGACTACCGGGGCCGCCCCGTCGTCGAACGCCAACGCGAATCGTCCCGGCGAGGGCGGAATCAAGCCGCCGACGAGCAAGTAGAAAACTTCGGAAACTCTTCAAACTCACACGCGGCGCGCGAGGGTCTTCTGCGACTCGGAAATCGCCCGCCGGGCCGGAGGTGATTACGAAACCATGAACACTAAGCTGCGCTCACTTGTCCTCTCTCTTCTGCTGACGGCGGCCGTGTGCGTTGCCACCGTCTCGGCCCAGACGGCGACGCCCGCTGCCGTCGCGCCCGCCGAGTCCGGCGCGCTCTCGGCGCTCCCCGCCTCGGACCTCGTCATCTACGCGAACATGCGGCGAATCATGACCGACTTAGCGCCGCACATTATGGCCCACGACCCCGCCATGCTCGGCAAGGTGATGGGCGCCATCGAAATGGTCAAGGCGAAGACGGGCGTCAACGTCATGGGCATCGAGCGCGTCGCCATCGGCCTGCGGCTCCTCGGACCCATCGGCCCGCAGTTCAAAAAAGAGAACCTGGGCATCGTCATCATCGCGCACGGTGACTTCGACGCGAACGCGTTCACTACGTTCGCCAAGGCCGAGACGAAGGGCAAAATGAGCGAGCAGACTTACGGCGGCAAGATAGTCTACAGCGAGCCCGCGCCCGAGCCGCCGAAGACGAAGTCCGAGCGCGAGAGGCCGGCCTTCGTCGTGCTCGACGCGAACACGCTGGCAATCGGCGACCTAGTGGAAGTGCGCGCGGCCGTGGACGCGGCGGCCGGGACGGGGCGTCTGGACCCTGCGCTCGCGCGCCTCGCCACCGAGGACGAGAACGCGCTCGTCGGGGTGGGCGTCAATTTTTCGCCGTCGGTCGCGCAGCACCTCGGCGCGAGCGTAGGGCCGGACGAGGTCGCGCAGGCGGGCGTACGGCTGCTGGCCGCGACCGTCAAGCAACTGTCGCTCTCGGCCGGGGTCGGGCAGGGAAGTTTTAATATGACCGTGGGCATGCGCTTGTGTGACGCGCAGCAGGCGCAGGGCGTGGGGGACGTGTTGAAGGCGGTGCACCGCAAAGTTGCCGCGGACGAGCCGAAGGTCCGCGGCCTGCTCGAAGGCGTGCAGGTCACGACCGACGGCAGCGACGTGCGCGTGAGGGCCGAGATCAAGGGCGAAGCCTTACGTAATTTGGGCCAAATGTTCGCGGGGCATCGTGAGGCGGGAGCGGCCGGGGCGCCAGCCACCACGTCGCCGCCGCCGGCCGTCGAATCCCCGACCGTCATAGAGGCCAGGCCGACCACGGCCGAGCCAGGCATCAAACCGCCGACGAACAAGGCAACGAAGCGCCGCAGGGCCAGGCGTCGCGGGAGGTAGGCGATGGTGAGACGGGGCGGCGCGGGAAGTTCTGCGAAAAAGAGGAGTGGGAAAAAGAGTGCGCGCGCGGAGAGCGCGTTCGAGGCGCAACTGCGCGATGCCGTCCGCGCGGTGGACGTGGCGAACTTGCTGACCTCGCCCTTGAAGCGCTCCATCGAAAATCTACTACACGTGGCGGGCGACGCGATGGGCTCCGACGAGGCGTCCGTGCTCGTGCGCGACGGGAACCGCGGCGGGCTGAAATTCCTGGCCGCCATCGGCGAGGTCGCGGACAAGCTGATGAAGGTGCGGCTGCCGCCGGGCAAGGGCATCGCCGGCTTCGTCTTCGCGAGCGGCCAGCCCGTGGCGGTCGCGGACGTGGCCCAGGACGAGACTTTCTACGCGGAGGTTGACCGCGCCACCGGCTACTCGACGCACACCATCCTGGCGACCCCTTTGCGCGTCGAAGGCGAGACGGTCGGCGTGCTTGAGTTCGTCAACCGCCTGGGCGAGCCGCCCTATCAACCCTTCACGCCCGACGAGATGGACAGGGCCGCGCACTTCGCCGACGCCATCGCCACGCTCGTTGACGCGCACGAGACGGCCGGGCTGGTCGAGACGCTGTTCGAGCGGTCCATGAAAACGGAGGGCGCGGGGGGAGGGCGCAAGACGGGCGACGAGCTACTTAAGTGGCTCAAGAAGGTGCGCTCCGCGCCAGAGCACCGTGACCTCCTGCTGCTGGCCGTGCGCCTGCGCGACATAGCCGGGCGCGGCGAGCAGGAGCGCGCACTGTGCCGCGATGTGCTCGAAGCGCTGGACCGCTTCACGGCCGGCAAATCCGCGGCGGGCGTGAGCTATTTCGAACTTTAAAATCGGAGGAAACGAGCTTGGACTTACCTGATATTGAAATAGTCTCCGCGAAAGTGCACGAGGCGTGGATTCAGTCTAAGACCGCGAAAGGCATCAGCTCGCGCAAGAGCGAGAAGGGCGAGGAGCTGATGGTCCCTTACGAGCAGCTTTCGGAAGAGGCCAAAGACCTCGACCGCGGGTCCGTGCGCGCCGTCTACGACGCCATCCGCGCCGCGCAACAAGAGGCTGGCTCCTGAAACAGTCGGGCCGCCTTCAGAGAACCAGGCTCCTCACGAGCTTCGTGCGTCTTCGCGTGGGATAATTTGCGGCTCGCGCGAAGAGGCCGGAGGCTCCGGCGGGGTCGGACTTTGAACTGCCTTCTGGGTGGCACCCTGCCGCTGCAACTTTTCGAGGCTGCCGTAGCGCAGAAAAATCTTGTCGAAGACGTGTAGGTGAAGCCGCGCGGCGATGAAGCCGAGCAGGCTCATGCCGATGCCTATGCCGACGCGCGTCAGCGTGTTCCTCAGACGCAGCGCGCGCATGACCCATTTCCCCAGCACGTAGGTCAAAAGGGCGATGGCGATGAGCGTCAGGAGAAGGACGCCGACGCGCCCGACCGTGACCGTGGGAACGATCCGACGGTCCGCCCAGCGCACACCGGCCCAGAAGGCGAGCGCGAGGGCCAAGACCCCCAGAATCCAGGATGTGATTTTGAGGGGCTTCGACAGCTTCCAGACTTTGAAGGCGAGGCTGTTGCTCGCGCCCAGCAGCTTCGACAGATATACCTGCTTAGGGCCAGGCTCCTTCATGGCCTCTTCGACGCCCAGAAAATCCCAGTCGCCCTTCACCTCCACCGCGCGGAAGCCCGGGATGCACTTCTCGTCCTGGAGCGCGACCTCAGTCATGCGGTAAGCACTCATCATCAGCGCGTAGCTTTCGGCGTCGGAGAAGGAGTCCAGGTCCGTGCGCACCGCCGCCAGTTGCCGCTGAATTTTCTTGTCAATCTTGTACTTCGTGAGCGGGCCTTTGCGCTCAGGAGGGCGCGCGTCGTCCGAGGCGTCGAAGGGGTCCTGGCAATCAATCCAGTCAACGGGGTCAACGTCCAGATCGCTTTTCAGGTGAATGAACATGAAGCCGCGCAGGAGTTGGGAGCGCTTGCGCGCGACCAACTCTTGATACTGCGACGCGCGGACGCGAGCCTGCAAGATGGTGTTCGAGCGCAGCGGCACGCCGAGCGGCCCGTTGCTCGGGTCAGGAAGCGAACTCATCTGCCCGCTGCCGTCGCTGACGAAGAGGACCGTGCAGTCCTGTTCGAGCAGCCCGCCGATGCCCTGATTGTCGCAAACGCCGCCGTCAACCAGGCGGACGGTCCTGTCCGGGTAGAGCTTGCCCAGGGCCAGCGGCTCGAAGAGGCCAGGCACGCAGGCCGAGGCCGAGACGGCATGGCCCAGGCGGACGCTCTTGTGTTCGTCCGGCGCTTCCTCGTACCACATCCGCCGCAGGAAGTCGTTGCCGTCTATCTCGCTCGCGACGCCCGCGGGCGGCTCGCCCATCCAGGTCGTCGTAAACTGCCAGGTGTGGCCCGTGTTGAGCGTGGCCGCGTTGAGAATCAGGATTGGCGCTTTGGCCTCGCGCCGCCAGTTGTGGTTCTTCGGCGCGAAATCTTCTCCCTCGTCCGCGGGCTTGATCCGCACCTCGTTTAGCCAGCGCGGCCTGTCGCCCTCGCCGTCCTTGACCGACGAGAAGATTTCGCGCTCGTAGAGGTCGCCGGCGCGCATCGTGCGCGTGTAGTTCTTGAAGAAAATCATCTTGAGGTTGGTCGTCCATTCGGCGGCGACGCGGGTGCGGATGTTGCGCTGCACGCCCGCGAGGAAATTCTTTTCCATGCGCTTGACGATTTCGATGTAGTCCTGGCGCGTGATGTCGTTGTCGGCCTTCTCGTGCAGCAGCTTGCGGACCTCAAGGTAGTAGTGCGCGCCGATGATCGAGCCGCCCGAGACGCAGGAGAGCACTTCGACCCGGCGCAGGATGTCCAACTCCGCCAGCCTGGCGAAGACGCCGATGTGGAACAGGGAGGCGCGGAAGCCGCCGCCCGAAAGCGCCAGTCCGATCTTGCCGACGAAAGCGCTCCGCACGGCCGCGACGTTGTTTCCGAAAAACTCCTCAAGGGCGCGCCATGCGTCTGTGTCCGCGAAGTCTTCGCCGGAGGCGGACGGGTCCCCTTGCGCGCTGGCGAGCGCCGCGAGTTGCCTGATGGTTGATTCATACTCCCACTCGTGAATCTTCTCGACCGCCTTCACGCCCTCCCTCAGCCAGTGGACCGCCTCGTCGTAATTGCCCAACCCGAAATGCGCCTCGGCAATCGTGCTGTAAAACCACCACTTGCCCTGGAGCCAGTCGGTGCTCGGCTGCTTGATGAGCGGCGTGACCTTCTCGATGATGTCTTCGCGGATTTTGCGTGCTTCGGCCCGCCTCTCGG
Organism: uncultured Acidobacteriota bacterium; assembly: GCA_963711585.1. GTDB lineage: Bacteria > Acidobacteriota > Blastocatellia > Pyrinomonadales > Pyrinomonadaceae > QHXM01. The sequence continues at coordinate 36,647 of CAVQEU010000016.1, forward strand.
GGGCCGTGTCGGAGGCGATGTTACTTTTCTGCGCCTCCTCTTCCTCCTGGCGGGCCAGCAAGTCAAGGACGAAGGCGGCGTTGATGCCCGTGTAGCCCTGGTCGTTCTCGGCGCCCTCCTGATAGCCGCGCTTGTAATAAAGGAGCGCGCGCTCAAGTTGCGCCTTCTGGCTATCAAGCTCCCACTTGCGCTTATGAATCGCCCCGGTCAGGCCGAGCGTCTCCTGGCTCTTCGTCATCGAGAGGTCTTCGACTTCGCGGAGGATGGCGAGCGCCCGGTCCAGCCGCTCGTCCGCCGGCAGGTCCGTATCCTTGTAAGTGCAGAGCGCGAGTTCCTGGTAGATTTTCAGCCGCTGCTTTTTGTCTTCGTGCGAGCGGGGGTCTGTGGAGGCACGCGTCAGGATTCTGCGCGCGTAGGTGAATGCCTTCTCCTCCTTCAGCTTTTTAGCCAGGTCCAATATCTCGGCGGGCAGCGAGCTTCCCCCGCGAAGAATGTCTCGCGCTTTCTGTACGCTTGGGCTCAGTTGTTTCTTGGGCGTGTTAGAAGTCATCTCAGAGTCCTCTTGAGGTCAGTAGAGCGTGTGCGGGCCGGGCGCTCCCGCGAGAGCCTTGTGCCATTCTCTGGCATGAGGCGGGCACGGAAAGTAACGGACGAGTGAAACGCAAAGCGGTTGTTTCCGACCGACGAGGTGACTAAACAACCGGCGGGCCTGAACGCCGGGATTTATACCCCGGCCGTTTGGCCGTGTCAACGAAATACTGTAGCCACGCGCGTCTTACCGCCGCTCCATCACGCCGCCGGCCTCAAGCGGTCCAATTTTGACGTGGACGGTCTTGGAGCCGAGGACGCGCCGGAAGTCGCGGAAGTAGGCCGGGAGACCTTCAGCCGTCGCCGGGTCGGCGCTGTTCTGAAGCTGATAATGGGTGTGCACGAAGTCTGTGTTGCCGGAGAAGCCTATGCGCGCAAGCGGCTGGCCCTGTTTGACGGCCTCTCCGGGCTTGACCAGAAAAGTCCCTTGCTTGAGATGAGCGAACAGGCTGTACTCGCCGTTGCCGTGGTCAATCAACAGAAAATTGCCGAAGATGCCGGACGGCTTGTCGGGCGAGAGCGTTTTTGAGAAGACGACTTTGCCCGCTTCGAGAGTGTTCTCTGGAATCTCGTCAACTAAGGTGGCAATCTTCCCCGCGCCGGGCGAGTAGATTGTGGCCCCGTATCCGAACCAGTCTTCCAGGCGGTTGCCGTCGCCTGCGTGAAGTTCGCCATTTTCGTCCGCGATGGTCAGGTCGTCGGCATAACGCGCGCTGTTGGCTTTGAGCCCGACCATTTGTGCCAGCGGGTGAGACAGGTCAATGCGCCTGTGCGGGGAGTAGAAGTCGTGGCCGTTCTCAGCGACCACGCGTCCCTTCAAGGGAAGAGAGAGGCTCGTCTTCGTGCGGTATTCGACGGGAGTGACCGACGCCTCCGCCTTCAGGATTGGCCCATCGCCGGCGGCGAAAAGAAACTCGTATTTGAGGGTCTTGATGTCGAGCGCGTGGTCGAAAGAGTGGAAGGGGTTGAAAAGGTAGAGCGAGCCGCGGCCGGTGATTTCCGTCTTCGGAATGGTCTCGATGCCCGGACTCAAGCCGTGTTCGTCGAGCAGCCGTTTGAGGACGAGGCGGCCTCGCGGGTCGAAAACGTAGACGCGTATGGCGGTGATTCGCAGTTTGTCCGCGGTGAGATTTTCCAGGAGGAAGTCGAAGTTCAGAAGCTGGCCCGACGACGCACGCTCTATGTAAACCTGCTGCGGCCTGACCGTCACCCTCACGGCGTCGGCGTCAGCGCGCGCCGGAGAGAGAACAGCCATCAGGGCGAATAAGAACACTCGCATCAGTTTCACCAAGACGGCGCGCTTCACTCGTTCATCAGAGCGCGCCGGACGTTCTTTTGTTGTCCAACAGGTTCGTCGTGTGCTCCGTGATGCTGGGCGGTTGAAGCATCTCGGCCGTGTTCACGCGCGGCGAGTTGAACAGTCCGGCGGGCACGCTCCGCGCAGGCGGAAGCGCGGCGCGGTGTGCGCTGACCTGCGTGCTCAGGTCGGGCGTTGCCTGCGGCCGCGGGATTTCCGCGCGCCCCGAAGCCTTGTTCTCTTCGCCGAAAAGTTTGTTGACGGCCCTCAGCAGCGGGGTGATGAAGTTGACGAAGAGGGCCAGGGCGACGAACAGGATGGTCAGCACGAATATCTGATCGTTGCGCAGGGGCGGGATGGGGGACGAGATGATTATCAATGCGACTGAGATGACGTACATCAGCAGCGCCCCTATGGTCACGTCTCTTTTCCGCAGCCCGCGCGCGGGCGCGGGCGGAAGCGGCTCGACCGCCGCCGGCGCAGGCGCTTCCATCTGCGTGAGCAGTTCTTTGACGACGCCTAGCTGGAAGCCGCAGCGCGAGCAGAATCGCACCTCGTCTGAAGCCTGTTGCTGACTGCATCTGGGACAATACATTGAGTGAACCCGCCTTTCCAAGTGAGTCTGGCCCGCGGCCTTTCATTAGGGTACGAACAACGGCGAGTCGAAGTTTCCTGCCGGTTGACGGCGGCGTGCGCGGCGGGCTATTCGACTTTTGCGTACACGTCTTTGAGAGCGAGCGCACAGCCGATGACGCTGAGCGTCACGATGTCTTCCGCAACGTGGTACTCGGAATATCTCCACTCTTTATTGCTCCGCCTGACGTACTGCTCGATTCTGAACGGCTCCTGGGCGACGAGCAGGTATTCCGTGAGGGATTCGATGTTTTGATACTGCTCGAACTTCTTGCCCCTGTCGTATGCTTCCGTGGACTCCGACAGAACCTCGAAGACGACCACCGGGTTGAGCAGCGTATCATTCTCCTCGTCGTCGAACTTCTCCTCTTCGCAGGCCACGACGACATCCGGGTAAGTGTATTTACCCGTCGCGCTCACCTTCACGCGCATGTCGCTCGGGTAAACATTGCACGGGCGATCTAATAACTGATTGCCGAGGAGGCGAATGATGTTCGCCGTGATGAGATTGTGCCGCTTACTCGCGCCCACCATCGCAAACATCTCCCCGGCGAAATATTCGTGCTTGATCTCAGCCCGCCGTTCGATGGCTAGATACTCTGCCGGGGTGAGCAGGGTTTTACGTTGATGGGACATCACAGTCTCGCTCCTTCAGACGTAATTTATTCTATGACGAGGGGCGGGGTAAAGGATTTTCCCCGTCAGAGCAGCACGTCTTGTGCGGCCGTTCTCTTGCGTCTTCTCGCCCCACGGATGCTATGTGCGACGACGGCCGCGATGATGATTGAGCCGCCGAGAATGGCCCAGTTGGAGGGGCGTTCGCCGAGGAAGAGGTAGACCCAGACGGGATTGAGGACGGGCTCTATGTAGCCGACGATGGCCGCGTCGAGCGAGCGCACGCCGCGCGCCATGCCGAGCGTGAAGAGCGTGTAGGCGAGTCCGATCTGGAAGACGCCGAGGTAGAGGACGCTCCATGCGTCCCACGCCGTCATGTGACCGATGGCGGCGATCCCTGCGGGCGCAGTGAAGACGACGAGCAGCAGGTTGCCGTAGATGACGGAGGAAGCGCGGTTGACGCGTTGCGTGTGCGGGTGTCGCAGGAGGAGGAAGTAGAAGGCGAAGCAGAGGCCGGAGGCGAGGGCCGCGAGGTTGCCGGAAACGTCCTGCGGCTGGAGCTTGCCGACGAAGAAGAGCGACATCCCCACGACGCAGGCCGCGACCACCAGAAGGTCAGCGCGGCGAAACTTCTCCTTGTAAAAGAGCGGTTCGAGGACGAGCACGTAGATGGGCGCGGTGTATTGCAGGAAGATGGCGTTGGCGGCGGTCGTCCATTTAGTGGCGATGACGAAGAGCAAGAGCAGCGCCGCGTAGAGCACGGAGGTCAGGAGGGTCATCGCGTTGAGGCGAAACCCTTCGTGGCGCGTAAAGAGTGCGACCGTTGCTGCCGCGAGCAGCGAGCGCCCGAACGTCAACTCGACGGCCGAGATGGTCGTCCACTTGATGAACAGCCCGCCCGTGCTCCAAAGGAGCGCCGCCCCGAGCACGAGCAGCAGCGGCGAAACGTGTAAAGCCCCGCCGCCGGTTTGCGATCTCTCTACCAAATGCGTCTCTCCCCGGTCGGCCCCAGTTTATATCAGCTCATCGCAGCTCAAATCTTTGTAGGCTTCCGAGATGCGCTCAAGATTGTTCCACCACACTGTCGCCGGTATCTGACCCCAGAACCACTGTAGGACAGGAGTGAACAGGTGCGTGACAACCGAGCGTCTGTAATCCAGCCGGCAATCTTCCCAGGAATAATTTTTCACTCCGCGCGCCAGCAGTGTGTCGTGGTAGTGGCGTAGCAGCCGTTCTTCCAGGCGCGCGCGTCTTTCGGGATACCACTGAAGCGCCATCATGTAGGCGAGGTCGTTCGTCGCCGGGCGGATTCGGTTGCTGGTCGCGAGGTCAATCAGGTAGACGCGCCCGCCCGCCGCATCCCTTGGGAGCAGCATGTTCCAGACGTGCGCGTCGCCGTGGATGAGCGTGTTGCGTTCGACAATGGTCAGGCGGCGCTGCCAAAAATCTGGCACAAACTCTATCGCCCTCTCGTAGACCGTCCGCCGCTCCGCCGAAAGACGGTCGCCCAGATAATCGAAGAAGCCGGAAAGGGCTTTGCGGTTGAGCGCGACGATTTGCTTCAACGACTTCTCGTCGAAAAGCTCACCTATCTTCGATCCCAATCCTGGGTGCTCCCACCAGAACGCGTGCAACCGGGCCAGCGCCTCGACGCACAATTCGCAGTGGCGTGTGGAAGGGGGGACGGGCAACTCCGGCTGGTAGTGCGTCTCCGAGAGGTCTTCGAGTAAGAGGTGCGAGCCGGGGGGATGCGTGGAAGCGGCGGCGTCGAAGCAGCGGACCAGGGGCGGGTCGGGCATCGCTTCAGTGAGCACACGGTAGACCTGCACCTCGTCTCTCCCCATCTGCGCGGAGGCTTCGCTGTCTGTGAAGTGAGCTTTGAGGAGCAGCCGCCGCGGAAGCGTCGGGCGTGCGCCGGGCGAATATTTCACTTCGAGACGATAGATGTCGGAGAAGAGCGTCTTGAAATGTGCGAGGTCGAGCCGGGAGACGCGTCCCCGCAGGAGGTGACCGTTTGCCCTCAGCCTCTCGGTCAGCCATTCTGGCGTGAGCTGCTCTTCGCTTGTGATTGGCTCGGCCATCGGACGCGCGCGCCCCTCGCCTTATTCGCCCGTCCCGGTTTCGGCTTCTGCCGCAACGCGCGCGCGCAGGTACTTGCCAAAAACTCCGTTCCAGGGCGGGATGACGATGGAGACTGCGCCGGAGAGTTGCGCCTGGCAGGCGAGGCGAATCAGCGGCTTCGGCTCGTCCGTCTCGATGTAGCCGAACTCTTTGATTTTCTTTCCTTCGAGGCGGGCCACGTCCGAGAGTTTTTCCGCGCCGCCGACGACGCCGACCCAGCACGTGCCGCACGAGGCCGAGCGGCACTCGACCGGGATTGGGCCTTCGATCCTGCGCGGGTCAACCGTGCGCCAGTCGCGCGAGCGGTCTTCGGCCGCGCCATAGGCCAGGTCGGTCGCGTTCTTCATCTTGTAACGTGCCTGCGGGTCGTTCTCGTCGAATGTGACAGTCCACTCCTTGTTAATCGTCCTGAGAAAGCCGAAGAGCCCCTGGCTGTCGTCGCGCGCGCGCTCCTTCAAGACCTGCTCGGGCGACTTGCGCGCGGCGCGTTCATTAATCACGACCGCGCCGGGCGACGCCTTGAAGGCTTCCAACCCGACGTGCTGCAAAGTCATCAGCGCCACGGCCGTAATGCCCACGAGTAAGGATTCGTCGGCACGGACGCGCGCGGCCACGCTCCCGGCAAGCTCGCGTATGGTCGCTGCCAGGTCTTCGCTTGATGTCTCGCCAGCCGAGGCGCGCGCGGCGACCTCCTTTTTGACTTCGGGCCAGAAGCGGTGGCCGTAGAGGAAGGCGTGCGAGGAATCAATCTGGTCTTTCAGGTAGTAGTCGCCCTGTAGCAACAGCTCGGCGGCCAGCTTCGAGGGGTCTTCGGCCTGCTCAAGCGCCCTGAGCAGCGCGAGCGGGTAGAAGCGAAACCAGATTTGCGTGGCCGTCTTGTCCACCTCGTGAATTGACGGCAGAAGGTTGGCGACGACGCCGGCCCATGCCTCGTCGTCATGCCGGTCTAAGAACTGCTCGAAAGGGGTTGCGGTCAAGGAACTCATAATTACCTCAAGGATGAAAATCTACACGGCTTAAAAACCGGATACTTTACCAGCCCGCGCCGCCGGCACACAAACACGGGGGGAGGGGCGGGATGGAAATTGCCCGACTTTCGTTTTATAATGCCGCCCTCGTCGGTTTTGCTTTCACTCTCTCATGGAGACAGTCGAATTTAATTTTTGGTTGGAGGCTTCCCCCAAATGCAACCAGCGAAATGCCGCATCCTGTGTGTGGACGACCACGACGACACTTCCTTCATGCTGACGCACCTGCTAGGGCTCTCTAACTACGAGGTCACGACCGCCCGAAGCATGTCTGACGCGCTCGGCCTTATCAAGACCGAGGAGTTCGACCTTTACGTCCTGGACAAGAGATTGCCTGACGGGTCCGGGCTAGACCTCTGCCGCAGGCTCACGGCCGTAACGCCGCACGTCCCGGTCATTTTCTACACTGGAGACGCCTACGATCTGCACCGCGAGCAGGGCCTGTGCGCAGGCGCGGAAGCCTACGTGTCGAAGCCTGACATTGACGGGCTGATCGAGACGGTCGAGCGGCTGCTCGCGGACAAAGAGTGCCAGGCCGCCGTGAGTTGAAGCCAGGGCGTGTTGCTCGTGCGCGGACGGTCTTGTCGGTTGCGGCGCGCGTGTGGTAATTTTCCAGGCATATAACAGGTTAACTCAGGCGGTCGAGAAGGCCCGCGTCCCCCACCATTTCGCCATCTTTGTACACGACGGAGGAGACTACTCTTATGGAAGCGAAGAGACCTGAAGCCACCAAGACCGTCAAGACTTTCGACGGTGCTTACGGATTCTCGTTCGCCATCGCGCTCGGCCTGCTCTTATTCATCGGCGGCCTCGTCGTCAGCCTCTGGCTCGGCGGCGAGAACGGCCTCGGCCTGGTTTTCGGCATCCCGCTCCTGATCGCCGGGCTGCTCGTCCCGCTCTTCATGGTGCGCGGCGTCTTCGCCCGCAACGACATAGACGAACCCTGCCCGGCCTGCGGCTCCGACATTCACACGACAGACGCCACCATGCGCCTCGACTGCCCGAAGTGCGGCCGCACCCTGCGCGTCCGCGACATGCACATCTACGCTGAAAAGCAGTAGGCGGACAGCGACGCGGGGACGCGGAGACACGGAGACGCGGCGATAAAGACGGTCGCTTTTCTTCGCCGCGTCTCCGTGTCTCCGCGTCCCCGCGTCCCGCCCTGCTACGTCGTCAGCCCGTGCGGCCTGGTCATGTAGTCGGCCAGCGTGAAGACGAACATAATCGCCAGCCAGAAGAAGCCCGCGACGACGATCACCCAGATGAGGCGCGAGCTGTAGCGGACGTGCATGAAGTAGAGGACGACGAACGTGGCCTTGACGACGGCAATTGTCAGGGCGATGACCGTGTTCGCCCCCGAAAACAGATTGTCCAGGTCTCGGAAGGCCGCGAGCACCGTCAACAGCGTCCCCACCATCAGCACGCCGAAGATGACGAAATAAACTCTCTTTTGAACGATGTGTTCCGACATAAATCCTCAAGAAGTGATAAGTGATGAGTGATGAGTGATAAGTAAAAACCTGTCTTTCTCTTTCTTCTCACTTATCACTTCATCACTTATCACTCGTCAGTGTCCTGTGCCGACGTGCCTGCCGAGTAGATACAGCAGCGGGAAGAGAAATATCCAGACGATGTCAACGAAGTGCCAGTAGAGGCCGGAGATTTCCACGGGCGCGTGATACTCCGGCGTGTAGCGGCCCTTCCACGCGAAGAAGATCAGGTAGGCGATGATGCCTATCCCGATAATCATGTGCAGCGCGTGAAGGCCCGTCATCGCGAAGTAAATCCAGTAGAACATCTGCACCTGATTGGGGTCGCCCGCGCCCTCCCAGTGAAACGACGCGCCCGGAAACAGGTTGTCCCTGAACTTCTCCGCGTACTCGAACCCCTTGATGACCAGAAACGTCAGGCCGAGCAGCAACGTCACGAAGAGGAACCCGACCTGCGCCTTGCGCTTGCCTGTCTGCGCGTAGTAGACGGCGAGCGCCATCGTCAGGCTGCTGACGATGAGGACGACCGTGTTGGTCGCGCCGAGCGTGATGTCAAGGTGGTTGCTCGCGGCGGCGAACGCTTCGGGGAACTTCGCGCGGTAGAGCGCGTAGGCCATGAACAGCCCGCCGAAGAACATGACCTCCTGCACGAGGAAGAGCCACATGCCGATGTTGCCGGCCTCGCGCTGCTGCTCCATGTTGTCGAAGTGGTGCGCCAGCGCCGGGTGATGCGCGTGCGCCCCGTGCTCGTCTACGTGAGTTGCTGCCAAAACTCTTCTCCTCGAAAAACAAGTCGTAAATCGTGAATCGTAAATCGTAAATCGTCGAACCGTTTTTCTATTGACGATTCACGATTTACGATTTACGGCTTTTACGCCTGCATCGGCGGGTAGTCGGGCTCGTCGCGGCGGTCGAGCTTGCCGACGACCTGCACCTCCTCGGGCGGCGCGAACTCGTAAGCCTCCCAGGTGACGACCGGCGTGACCTCGAAGTTCTCGGTCGGCGGCGGGCTCTGCGTGCGCCATTCCAGGCCCGGCAGGTGCCACGGGTTCGCCGCCGCGATCTTCCCGTACCGCATAGACCAGATGAAGTAAATCATCGGCATCAGCATCCCCAGCCCCAGGATAGAAGCCCCCGCCGTGGACATCACGTTCAAGACCTGGAACTCGGGCGCGTAGACGTGGTAGCGCCGCGGCATCCCCATGTAGCCCGCCAGAAACTGCGGGAAGAACGTCAGGTTGAACCCGACGAAGACCACCAGCGCCGCGAATCTGGCCCACCCCTCCGGGTACATGCGCCCGGTTATCTTGGGCCACCAGAAATGCAAGCCCCCGAGGTAGCCCATCACGGTCCCGCCCACCATGACGTAGTGGAAGTGTGCCACCACGAAGTAGGTGTCGTGCATGTGTATGTCGAGGCCGGCGGCGGCCAGGAAGAGCCCCGTCATCCCGCCGATAAGGAAGAGGCCGATGAAGCCGAGCCCGTAAAGCATCGGCGTGTCGTAAGAGATAGAACCTTTGAAGAGCGTCGCCGTCCAGTTGAAGACCTTGATGGCCGATGGGATAGCCACAGCGAAGCTCAGGAACGAAAAGATGAGCCCGGCATAGACCGACTGGCCGCTGACGAACATGTGATGGCCCCAGACCAGGAAGCCGAAGACCGCAATCGCGATGGAAGAGAAGGCGACGAACGTGTAGCCGAAAATATTCTTCCTGGAAAAGTTTGCTATCAACTCGCTGACCACGCCCATCGAAGGCAGAATCATGATGTAGACGGCCGGGTGCGAGTAGAACCAGAAGAGGTGCTGGAAGAGGACCGGGTCGCCGCCGTAGGCCGGGTCGAAGATGCCTACGTGCGTGAGCCTCTCGAAGGCCAGGAGCAGGACCGTGATGGCGATGACCGGCGTGCCGAGAATCATGATCAGGCTGGTGGCGTAGTGCGACCAGATGAAGAGCGGCAGGCGGAACCAGGTCATGCCGGGCGCGCGCATCGTGTGAATCGTGACGATGAAGTTCAGGCCCGTCAGGATTGACGAGAAGCCGGTGATGAAGACGCCGATGCCCGGCGAGGATGACGAAAGAGTTCGAGAAGGTCGTGCTGTAGGGCGCGTAGAACGTCCAGCCCGTGTCAACGCCGCCCGAAACGAGCGCCCAGAGCGTAAACAGCCCGCCGAGGACGTAGATGTACCAGCTCAGCAGATTGATTCGCGGGAACGCGAGGTCTTTGGCCCCGATCATCATGGGGACGAGAAAGTTCCCGAGCACGGCGGGGATGGCCGGAATCAGGAAGAAGAAGACCATCAGGATGCCGTGCTGCGTGAAGACCTTGTTATAGGTGTTCGATTGGAAGAGGTCGCCCTGCGGCGTCAGCAGCTCAAGCCTGATGAGCAGCGCGTAGATGCCGCCCAGGAGGAAGAAGAGCGTGACGGACCCCAGGTAGAGCAGGGCGATGCGCTTGTGGTCCTTCGTCAGGAGCCACGACTTGATGCCGTACTCCTTGTTCAGGTAGTTGACGCGCGGCGTCCCAATCGGCTCAATCGGTGTTGCTAGTGTAGTGTCCATAACCCTTCAACGATGACTGCGATTAATTACTGGCCCGGTCCTACGCGCGTGCTCGGCGGCGTGGAGCCGACGGGGTTCGAGCGCTGCGAGTCGGGCGACTTCGCCCCCTGTGCTTCCGGCCCCGTAGTCCCCGACGGTGTATCGTTTGGTCGCGCGGGCGCGGTCGTGCTCAAGCCCTGCGTCCTGTTGGGTGCGAGCGACTTGATGTACGTCATGATTTGCAACAGATTCTCCTCGCTCAACTGCTGCTTGTAATAGGTCGGCATCAAGGGCTGCCGATAGCCCTCCACGATCTGCGCCTGCGGGTTGCGAATAGACTCGTAGATGTATTTCTCGTCGGCCTCGACTGATTGCCCGCCCTCCAGTTTGACGCTGCTCCCGAAGAGGCTCGTGAGCGGCGGCCCCTTGCCGCCCTCGCCGTTCGCGCCGTGGCAGGAGGTGCAGCCCTGCGACTGGAACAATTTCTGGCCGGCGACGACGGGCGACTCCTGCGAGCCCGCGCCCGACAGCCACTCGTCGAATTCCGCGGGCTCCATCACCTCCACCCACCCCGTCATGCCCGAATGGTTCGTCCCGCAATACTCGGCGCAGAAGAGGTGATAGCGCCCGGGCTTGGTCGGCTCGAACCAGAGCGTCGGTGTAGCGTCCCGGCACAACGTCCGCCTTGGTGCGAAACGCCGGGATGAAGAAGGAGTGTATGACATCCTCGGTCGTCATAATCAGCTTGACGCGGCGTCCTACGGGGACGTGCAGCTCGTTAATCTCGCGCTGCCCCGTAGTGTGCTGTAGCTTCCACATCCACTGCTTGCCGACGACGTAGACTTCGAGCGCGTCCTTCGGCATGCGGTACTGTTGGAAGAAGAGGTCAGCGCCCCAGACGAACATGCTCATCGCGATGATGAAGGGGATGACGGTCCAGAGCGTCTCAAGTTTTAAGGAGCCCGCGACGGGGCGCGGCACCTCGGAGGGCGAGCGCCGGCGGTACTTGATGACGAAGAAGACTATGGTCGCGGTGATGAGCAGCGTGAAAAAGATCGTCACGCCGATCAGGTAGAAGTAGAGACCGTCCACCTTCGGCGCGAGCGTCGAAGCTCTCTCGGGAACGAATGGAATCCAACCCTGCAAAAGCATAAGTTAAGCCGTCCCTCCTACACTTCCCGGCTCAGTCTGCGTGAGCTTCACGCGCGCTCCGCCTTTCTTCCCGCGCCGCCGCAAAATCAGGAGCAGCGCGCCGACGCCGAGCACGGTCACCACCCCGCCCAGGCGCATGATTCGCATCACCACCGGCCCGTAGCGCCCGGTCGCGGGGTCGTAGTGGTAGCAGTAGAGCAGCAACTGGTCCGCGAGCGAGCCGATCTTGTTGTCCGAGGCTTCTATCAAGCCGAAGCGTAAGTCCTTCGGGAAATATTCGACGCCGTAGAAGTAGCGCGAGAGCTTGCCCTCGGGCGTCAGCACCATGATGCCCGCGGCGTGCGCGAACTGGTCCGTCTTCTCGTCGTAGTTGTAGCGGAAGCCGACCGCGTCCGTCAGGCGCGCGATGTTCTCCTGGTCGCCCACGAGAAAGTGCCAGCCCTTTTCCGCGCCCTCGCGGTTGTAGCGCTGTATGAAATTCCGCTTCTTCTCGGCGGCCAACTCCGGCGTCTCACGCGGGTCGAAGCTGACGGTCACGACATCAAACTCCTTGCCGACATCGAAGCTCTGGGAGCGCAGGCTCCCCAATAGTCCCGTCAGTATCTGGTCGCAGAGCATGGGGCACTTGTAGAAGACGAGCGACAGGACGACGGGCTTCTCCTTGTTGAAATACTCACGCAGCGTCACGTCGCGCCCCGTGTCGTCTTTGAACCGCAGGTCGAGCGGAACTTGTTCATTAAGACGCTGCTCGATCTTCACCTCGCGCAGCGCTACGGGCAGCCCGTTCTCCGTCACGCCCAAATCGGGCCGCGGGCTATAAAGCGGCGACGTGCCGTTGTAGAGCCTCCCTTGCGCGAAAAGCAGTGGGCAGTAAGCAATGAGCAGCAGGCAGAAGAAAATGACTCTTCCCACCGCGGCACGCACACTCCCGCCTTCGGCCTTTCTTTGACTGACCACTGACCACTGACCACTGACCACTGCTTTCTTCATTGATCTCTCTTTTCCGGCATCCGCCCGGAGCTTTGGTACGAGGGAACGTCCATCCCCTTCAGGTCTAGCGGTTCCTGGTTGTCGCCGGGCGCGCGGGTGCGCAAGGCTGCCGTCTTCGGCCACCTTTTTCATGGCCTCGTCAATCGGCATGCCCATCTTGCCCGTGCGCGGGTCGCGCTCGCCCCTGAGCGCGCCGTCCCAAATCTTGCGCAACACTTCGTACTCGGCCTTCGGCTCGCGCAGTTGCAGGCTGATGCGCTTGTCTGCGCTCTCCTGGACGCCGAAGCCGGGCGCGGCCTGTAGGCGCGGCTCGGGCGGCAGCCGCTCCTCCTCGGTCAGGGCCATGGGCCGACGCTCCGGGTCGAGCTTCGCCGCGCGGTCTTCCAGCACCATGAAGAGCAGCTTCATCAGAACGAACGTCAGCACGGTCAGGACGAAGAGCCCCGCGACGAACTTGATGATTGAGCCGACGTTCACGTCGCTCGCCTCGTGGCTCACGTCCGGGTTCTGTATGTGCGCCACGTCCGGCGTCTTGTGAATGTCGTCCTTCTTCCTGAGCCTAGCCATTTAGAAAACGCCTCCAAACTGATTCCATCAACTGCCCACTGCCTGCTGCTTCAATGCCCGCCTTTGCGCCCGTGCTCGACGGCCTCGTCGAAGTTCGGGTCGTTGAACGGCAGGAGCGGGCGCTGGCGAAGATTCCAGGTGAAGAAGGCGAGCCACAGCCCGCCGAAGGCGAAGGGCGCGGCCACGTCCATCCAACTGAAACGAAAATGCTCGCGGTTGAACTCAGGCTCTATCAGCCAGCAGATGTCAACCAGGCGCATCACGAAGATCAGCCCCGCGATGGTCGCGAGTCTCTTCGCGTTGCGCTTCAGGTCGCGCGAGAGCAGGAGCACGAAGGGGAGCGCGAAATGAAGAATCACGAGCCCGATGCCGATCCAGCCCCAGCCGCCGCGCAGGCGGTTCAAATACCACTTCGTCTCTTCAGGGATGTTGCCCGACCAGATGATTAAAAACTGCGAGAACGAGAAGTAGGCCCAGAGCATGACGAACGCGAGCAGGAGTTTCCCCAGGTCGTGAAAGTGCGGGGCGCGCACGATGCCTTCCAGGGGCGGCCGCGTCGAGAGGTAGACCATCACGGCGATGACGAGCGAGAAGGCGGAGAGCGTCCACCCGGCGACGTACAGGAGGCCGTAGATGGTCGAGAACCATTCCGGGTTGAGCGACATCACCCAGTCCACGGAGGCGAACGTCACCGTCAGCACGAAGAGGATGATGCCCGGCCCGCTCAGCATGTCCATCTTCTGCTTGTACTGTCTATCGGCCGTCTTGTCCTGCGCCTCTGACCACTTGTTCAGAAGGAACGTCAGCCCGAACCAGATGGCGAAGTAAATCGCCGTGCGAATCAGGAAGAACGTGGGGTTGAGATACGGCCTCTTCTTTTCCAGAATCTTCCTGACGGCGGGCTCGGCAACCTCGTTGATGTGCATCCACTCGTACAGATACTTGAGGCCGAAGATGGCTATGGGCAGAAAGAGAATCAGCATCAAGGGCAGCGTGCGCGTCCCGGCTTCGAGCACGCGGCGAATGACGAGGCCCCACGAGCCGCTGATGACGTGCTGAAGCATGAGCAGGCCCAGGCAACCGAGCGTGATGCCGACCCAGAAGACGTAGCCCACGAGGTAGGAGCGGAAGAACTGATCCACGCCGCCGAGCCCTGGGACGAACGCGCCGATGATGAGCAGGAGCATGAAGACCGCGCCGACGATGAGCGCGAGCTGCTGGTAGCGTGCCGTCTCGCTCGGGGCGGGGTAAGTCAGGTTTTGCACACTCGTCTCGGCCACTATCTGTGTCCTCCGGTCTCGGCGGGCGCGGCTGCTCCGCCGCTCGGTGCGGGCGCGCTCCGCAAATTCATCTGGCTCAACTGCAAGGCGCGTACGTAGGCGGCAATCGCCCAGCGGTCCTGCACGGGGATTTGCGACTTGTAAGGCGGCATCGCGCCGAAGCCTTCGGTCATCACGCGGAAGAAGTAGCCGACGCGCGCCTGCCGCAAGCGGTCTTCGTGATAAGAGGGCGGCTGTCTGTAGCCGCGGCGGACAATCATGCCGTCGCCCGCGCCCACGGGACCGTGGCACATGGAGCAGAAGATTTCGTAACGCTCCTTCCCGCGCTTAACCACGTCCTCGGTCACGGCGAACGGGAAAGTGTCCGCGTCGTCAGCCTCGCCGGCGACCGCAGCTTGCGCGGCCCCGCCCTGCGAAGACGCGTTGGCGTTGCCCTGCGTGTTGCCGTCAACCTGCGCGCCCGCCCTGCCTTCGGCGCTCGTGTTCGCATTCATCTGCGCGCCCGCTTCCGTCCCGGCCTGCGCCGCGCCCGCGTTGGCGTTAGCCTGCGCGCCCGCGCGTGCGCCCGCGTCCAGCTTGCCCGTGTAAAGCTGGCGGTCGGCCCTCAAATAACCGCGCGGCACTGTGCCCTCGACGAGACGCCTTGAAGCCAGGCCGTCCTTGAAAAAGGTGCTCGACTCGTAAGCCTCGTAGCGCGGCTGATCCTGCATGTCCTGGCGACAACCGGCGGAAAGCAGGAGGCCGACTGTTAGAAGGAGGACGCGGAGACGCGGAGACGCGGGGACGCGGGGAAAAAATCGCCGTGTCTCCGTGTCGCCGCGTTTCCGCGTCGCCGCACTATTGTTCGACATCAACCACCTCTTTGGGGTTCAAGCTCAACAGAAACTGACGCGCCTTGTCGTGGTCGAACTTGGGGTCGCGCGCCTCTATGACCAGGAAGAAGCGGTCGCGCGAGGCCAGGGCGAAACGCTCGGCGTTGAAGACCGGGTGATAGGGCTGCGGCAGCTTGTTCAAAGCGAGCATCCCGAAGACCGCCGCGAAGGCCGCGAAGAGCACCGTCATCTCGAACGTAATCGGCATGAACGAAGGCCAACTGTGCAGCGGGCGGCCCCCGACGTTAATCGGGTAGTCAATCACCGCCACGTAGTACTGCAACCCGTAGCCAACCAATCCCCCGATGATGCCGCCGATGAGCACGATGATCGGCAGCCGCGTGCGGTGAAAGCCTATGGCCTCGGCCAACTCCTCAATCGGGTATGGCGAGTAGGCGTTGATACGCCTGTAGCCCGCGTCGTAGGTCGCGCGCGCGGCCTCGACCACGTCCGTCGGGTTATCGAATTCGGCCATCAGGCCGTAAAGCGGTGGCTTAGTTTCCATGACTTCAGTTTTCAGTTTTCAGTTTTCGGTTTTCAGTAAAAGCAAGTTGTCTTTGCTCAAAACTGAAAACTGAAAACTGAAAACTCTCAAGCGTGTTCCTCCTCGACTTCCGCCTGCGGGAGTATCGTCCGCATCTCGAAGATGGAGATGATGGGCAGGAAGCGTATGAAGAGGAAGAGCAGGCTGAAAAAGAGCCCGATGGTTCCGATGAACATCGTCCAGTCCCACATGGTCGGGCTGTACATGCCCCACGACGAGGGCAGAAAATCCCTGTGCAGACTCGTGACGATGATGACGAAGCGTTCCAGCCACATGCCGACGCCGACGACGAGCGAGATCAACCAGAGAATCAGCAAATTGCTTCTAATCTTCTTCGACCAGAGAAGCTGCGGGACGATGCCGTTGCACAAAATCAGCAACCAGTAAAAAACGGCATACGGCCCGGTCATGCGATTCCAGATCATGTAGCTTTCATATTCGTTGGCGCTGTACCAGCCGAAGAAGGCTTCCATCATGTAGCCGTAGAGGACTATCAAGCCCGTGGCGAGCATCACCTTTGCCATGTTGTGTATGTGGCGCATGGTGATGAAATCTTCG
This sequence comes from uncultured Acidobacteriota bacterium, assembly GCA_963711585.1. Taxonomy (GTDB): domain Bacteria; phylum Acidobacteriota; class Blastocatellia; order Pyrinomonadales; family Pyrinomonadaceae; genus QHXM01. Next base: position 52,922 of record CAVQEU010000016.1, read on the forward strand.
AGGTTGTACCATTTCCTCAAAGGGATGGTCAGCGTTAAGACCATCGCGAAGCCCGCGTAGATCGCGCCCGCGACGAAGTAGGGCGGGAAGATGGTCGCGTGCCAGCCCGGTATCTGCGAGACCGCAAAGTCGAAGCTGACGATGGTGTGAACCGAAAGCACGAGCGGCGTCGCGAGCCCGGCGAGTAAAAGATAAGCAGCTTCGTACCTGAGCCAGTGGCGCGCGCTCCCGCGCCAGCCCATCGCCAATAGTCCGTAAACTTTCTTCCACGCAGTGCTCTTGGCGCGGTCGCGCAAGGTCGCGAAGTCAGGTATCAGACCGATGAACCAGAAGAGCGCGGAGACGGTTGCGTAGGTCGAGACGGCGAACACGTCCCACATCAAAGGGCTTCTAAACTGCGGCTGGATTCCCATCGTGTTCGGGTAAGGGAAGAGCCAGTACGCGAGCCACGGGCGGCCCGTGTGCAGCAAGGGAAAGAGTCCGGCGCAGGCGACGGCGAAGAGCGTCATCGCTTCGGCGAAGCGGTTGATGGAAGTTCGCCATTCCTGACGCAGTAGGAGCAGGATGGCGGAAATCAGAGTTCCGGCGTGGCCGATGCCGATCCACCAGACGAAGTTGATGATGTCGAAAGCCCAGCCGACGGGAACGTTGTTGCCCCAGATGCCGATGCCCGTGAAGACGAGGTTCGTGATCGTCAGCATCAGGATCATCGTGATCGAGAAGGCGATGGCGAAGCCTATGAACCACCAGATCGGCGTCTTGCGCTTCAAGACCAGGGAGCTGATCTTGTCCGTTACGGACGCAAAATCGTATCCCGGCTCGATGAGCGGCGCGGTCTCGGTCTTGTGTATGCGAACGTCGTCGTGTGGTTGATCCACTTCTGATGGCATAACGTCTCTCAAGCCTTCTTGATTTCTTCGTTCGGGTTCTTCATTGCCGACAAGTAGGTCGTGCGCGGCAGCGTGTTGAGATCCGCCAGCAGCGAGTAGTTACGCTCCGAAGCTTTCAGTTTCGAGACGCGGCTGTTCGGGTCGTTGATGTTGCCGAAGATAATCGCCTCGGTCGGGCAGACGGCCTGGCACGCCGTGACGATCTCGCCGTCCACCACCTTGCGCCCCTCCTTCTCGGCCTCGATCTTGCCCCACTGTATGCGCTGCACGCAGTAGGTGCATTTTTCCATCACGCCGCGGCTGCGGACAGACACCTCGGGGTTGCGCATCAGTTGATAAGTCGGCGTCGTCCAATCCTGGTAGAGCAGGAAGTTGAAGTGGCGGACCTTGTAGGGGCAGTTGTTCGAGCAGTAGCGCGTCCCGACGCAGCGGTTGTAGACCATGTCGTTCAAGCCCTCGGCGCTGTGGACGGTGGCGTGAACAGGGCAGACGGGCTCGCACGGAGCCTGCTCGCAGTGCATGCAGGGGACGGGCTGGAAGAACGGGCCTTCGGGGTTGTTCTCGTCGTGGCCGCCGAAGTAGCTGTCAATGCGTAGCCAGTGCATCTCGCGGCTGCGCTGCACCTGCTCCTTGCCGACGATGGGGATGTTGTTCTCGGACTGGCACGCGACGACGCAGGCGTTGCAGCCGACGCAGGAGCTAACGTCAATCGACATGCCCCAGGCGTAGTCTCTCTGCTGGTAGTCCCACTTCGGATACATGGACTCGTCGTAGCCGGGCTCGTGGTGCGGCTCGCCGTGCTCGCCGCCCTCTTTCGCCTTCTCCGGCTGGTGCAGGTATTCGGCGAGCGTCTGCTCGCGCACGGGTTTGCGGTTCTCCATCATGTGATGAAGCTGCGTGACGGCGAGCGCGTACTGCTCGCCGGTCTTGGTGACTTTCACGCCGCCGCCTGACCAGGGCGAGTCGGCCGTGCGAATCGCGTAGGCGTTGAAGCCGAGGCCCGTGCCGGCGCGGCCCGCGCGCGTGCGCCCGTAGCCGAGGTGGACTGTGACGACGTTGTCGGGCTGCCCCGGAGTAATCCAGACGGGCGCGACCACGGAGCGTCCGCCATGCTCGATGGTGACCGTGTCAACGTGAACGTCGCCGCCGTGTGTGCCAATCTTTTGCGTCACGCCTAGTTGTCTGGCGGTCGCGGGGCTCAGCAGCGCGGCGTTGTCCCACGTCAGCTTGTTAATAGGTTTCGGCAGTTCCTGAAGCCAGCCGTTGTTGCTGAACCGCCCGTCGTAAATCGAAGGGTCCGTGCGGAAGACGATCTCAAAGCCGGAGGCCGGGGGCTGGGGGCCGGGGGCCGGTGCTGTTGCGCCGCCGTCGCCCGGAGCGCGAACGGACAAACCATCGCGCGGCCGCGCGGCCGTGTTCGGGATGAAGCCGTCGTGCACTGCCTTGCGCCAGGCAAGGTCCGCGTCAGTCGCGGCGTTTGTGACGGGCGCAGTCAGAATCGGCTTGTTGGCGAAGTTGAGCGCCTGATTGCCGCCCGCGGCCGGTTGAGTCTGACTCGCTACCTGCCCTTGATTTTGTCCGGCCCCCATCTGTCCCAGCCAGAAGTCGCGGACGATGTTGTAGCCGCTGCGGTCGGACTCGTCGGAGAAGACGGCCAGGAGTTCGTGCGCGCTGCGTCCGCCGTAGAGCGGGGCGATTAACGGTTGGATAATGGAGACCGTGCCGTCGTAGCTGCGCGCGTCGCTCCACGCTTCGAGGTAGTGCGCCTCTGGCACGTGCCAGTGGCACAATTCCGAAGTCTCGTCCTTGTAGAGGCTCAGGTGTACGCGCAGGTTTACTTTTTTCAGTCGCTCGAAGTCCAGTTTCAAGTCGGCAGGCGTCGTGTAAACGGGGTTGCCGCCGAGGATGATCAGTAATTGAACGCGCCCGCCGTCAATGTCGTTGACGAGATCGCGCAAGGATGCCGTGTGGTCTTCGGGGCGCGCTTCAATCGGCTCCGTGTAGAAGACAGTCTTGCCGACGTTGCCGAGCGCTTCGTTCATCGCGTGCGCGAGCGCGTGAACAGACGCTGGCTGCTCGTCGCCCGCGATGACGATGCTGCGGCCCGCGTTCTGTTGCAGGTCGCGCGCGACGGCGTTGACCCATTGCGCGTTGTTACCGGCCCCCGTCCCCTGGCCCCCGCCCCCCATCTTGACTGAGACGCCCGCGCCGCCGAGCGCGGTCGCTATCGCGCGCGCGGTGGCCTCGACTTCGCTCGGCTTCACACTCAATCTGTGGTCGGCCATCGCGCCTGTGTTGGTCGGCGTGGACTCGATAGCGTAGAGGCGATTCATCGCCTTGCGCTCTTCGGTCACGCGGCGCATGGCTATGAAGTCGCGCGCGTGGCGCAAATTTCCGGGGCCGCAGTTGAGAAAGTCAGAGTCAATCGCCAGGATGCGCTCGGCCTGGTCGAAGCGGTAGATGGTGTTGACGGGCTCGCCGAAGGCAGCGACCGAGCCTGCGCTCGCGCCCGCGCGGCCCGCAGGCTCGTACTGATGCCACTTGGCCGCGGGAAACTCCGTCAGAATCGCGCGCAACTGCGCGGCGAGCGTCGGCGACGAGACTGCTTCCGTCAGGATGCGGAGCCCCGCGCCCTGGACGGTGGCCTTGCGTTGTTCTTCGAGCGCCGTGCGCATCTCGGCGACGAAGGAGGGCCACGCGCGAATGTCTTCGCGGTAGGTCAAGGTCTGCGAGCGGTCCGGGTCGTAGAGCCCCAGAATGGAAGCCTGCGCGAAGAGGTCCGTGGCGCTCGTGCCCTTGACGTTCGGGTCCGCGCCGCGGTTGTTCGGGTGATCCGGGTTGCCTTCGACCTTGGTCGGGCGTCCCTCGTTGCTCTTGACCAGAAGCGGCGTCGCCACACCGCCCAGAGGCATCGCGGTGGCGAAGAAGAGCGGCTTGCCGGGGACTAATTCTTCGGGCTGGTCAACGTAAGGGACGATCTTCTCCGGCGGCTGGTAGACGCAGGAAGTCAGGCCCGCGAGCGCCAAGGAGGCGCCCATCAGCTTGATGAAGTTGCGGCGACCCACGGGGTCGTGCCACTCCTCGGCGTGCTGCGGGTACTCGCGCTCGACGAACTCGCGGAACTCGGGCGTGTCGGCCAATTCTTCCAGACTGCGCCAGTACAGCTTCCCGCCGTCCTGCTCGGCCAGTATCCGCTCGCGCATCAGAGCGAAGTTCTTGTGACTCTCTTTGCTAGGCATCGTGAAAAAATTGTTTCCTTTACCTGTGGCACGTCGAGCAGCTCGTCAGCACGTGCGTGTCTGGAATCTTCCTCTGCTGGGCGAGGGTCGCGCCCTTGCCCGCCTGGTCCTTGGCCGGCTCCCAGTCCATCTTGAAAACTTCTTCCTTCGTCTCCCTTAAAAACTGTGCCGGGTCGCGGTGGCACGACAGGCACCACTCCATTTGCAGCGACGAAGCCTGGTACATCAAAGGCATCTCGGCGACGTTGCCGTGGCAGGTCGAGCAGCCGACGCCCTTGTTGACGTGAATGCTGTGGTTGAAATAGACGTAGTCGGGCAGGTCGTGCACGCGCGTCCACTCAATGGGCTTCCCCGTCTTGTAGCTCTCGCGCACGGGCGCGAGATAGGGGCTGTCGGCCCAAATCTGCGAGTGGCAGTTCATGCAGACCTGCGTCGAGGGCATCCCGGCGGAGGCGGAAGTCTCGACGGTCGTGTGGCAGTAGCGGCAGTCAATGCCGTCGTCGCCCGAGTGGTGCTTGTGGCTGAACTGGACGGGCTGCTCGCGCTCGACGAACGCGCCCGTGCCCCACGAAGAGCGGTGAATGGCCGCGACCACCCAGAGCGCGCCGAGGATGATAAAGATGGCCCCGAAGAGCGAGAGCCTGGCTAAGAAATTCGTACTGTGATGAAAAATTTGAGGCATCGCCCCAGCCTTTCGTTCATACCTCTACGGAAACGAACTAACGCGCGGGCAGTCGAAGCTCTGGGGCGAAATAGATTGTAGATAAACTACGGCACGACAATCCGGCAGTCGTCTCGATATTCAAAATCGAGACACATGTGCCTTGATCCCCAATTCGGTCTCACTGCCTTTGAAGTAATGCCAAGTGCGGATACTTTACCAGATGCTTTCTGTTTTTCAAATAACCGATTGCGGCCGCGCGAAAAATATTTGAGAAATGGCACGAAAGCGGAAAGAAGCGTCAGTGGGAAAAATGTGCGAGCATCTTTTCCAGGAGATCGAAGTCGAGGGGTTTGGTCAGGTAGCCGTTGTAGCCCGCGGCGAGGGCGGCGGCCTCGTAATCGTCGGCGTCGTGGCCGGAGATGGCGATGATGGGCACGTCGCGCAGGTGTGCGTGGCCGCGCATGGCGCGCGCCGTGTCGAGGCCGTCCATCACGGGCAGGCTCAAATCCATCAGGATCAGGTGAGGGCAGCGCTCCTCCACGGCCCGGACGGCTTCGTGCCCGTCCCTGGCCTCGACCACCGCGTAGCCCTTCATCCCGAGCAGCGTTTTCATCATCACGCGGCTGTCGTCGTCGTCTTCCACGACGACGATGACGCGAGGGGGTTGGGGGACTGTCATTTTTATAAAGCTCTCTGGGCTACCGTCACGAGAATTTGCGGGCGTTCGGTAAAGCGTAAAACTTGCCGCCTAATCTGTTTTCCGCGCCGTGAAAAATGTTGAGCCGGAGTCGAGCCGAACATGAGGACCGACAAAGGGGCGTCGGGCTTCCGCGCCCGACCTTCACCGCTTGATAGATTACTAATTTATACGCCGGACGGGTGAAAAATCTGTACGGTTCAGTACGCAGGCTCGGCCCCGTGTGCTCTTTCCCGTAAGGCAACGCTGTTCGCGGCGGGGCACGAAATCGGTACGCTTGCGTGCAGACGCGTCGCGCGCGGGCGCTGTATAGTCCGCGACGGTTAAACCCACAAGAGCATACGCTCAATTTGGTTTCGCGTCATGTTGATCTTCTTTAGGGGAGTGATGCGAGCAGGACGAGCAAGGGGAGGGTTGGAGGGCGAGTTGATTGACAACTCGCCCTCCATTTTTATTTCGCGGACGTTATTAATGAACAAGGGGGAAATCCGAGGTGGATTGGAAGGAGAAGAGTAACGAGTCCGAATTGTTGAGTACGACATCGTACAGACGTTCTCCGCACTCGTGGTGTATCTTCAGCATTCCCCTGAACTAGGATTATTCGCTCAGTCAGCGAGCCGTAACCTTATCCTTCACGCGCTTGCGCTCGCTTCTGACTGCGGTCGCGCCAAACCCCCGAGTCGCCCGCGCTGGTCACGGATTCACCGCTTAATTCGGTGTCTGGGAATCACGAAAGGGTTTTCGTAGGAGATAACTATGCTTACTGAACAGAAGGAAATTATTTCTCAGTCTTCGATGACGGGACGCGCGGCGACTACTGCGCCCGACCTGATTTGCCTGTCGCACCTGCGCTGGGATTTCGTCTACCAGAGGCCGCAGCACCTCTTGAGCCGCTTCGCCAAAAAGCAGCGCCTCTTTTTTATTGAAGAACCTATTTTCGACGACGGCCCCGCGCGCCTGGACATGAGCCAACGCGACTGCGGCGTCCGCGTGGTCGTGCCGCGCCTGCCGAGAGAACTCGAAGGCTCGGACGCGGTCGCATCCACGCAACGCGAGTTGATTGACCGCCTTTTCGCGGAGCAAGGGATCAAAGACCACGTTCTCTGGTACTACACGCCGATGGCCGTCGCCTGGACCAAACACCTGCGCCCGCTCGCGACCGTCTACGACTGCATGGACGAGCTGTCCGCGTTCAAGGGAGCGCCGCGCTCGCTCAGGGAGAATGAGCTGGCTTTATTTGAGCGCGCCGACCTGGTCTTCACCGGCGGCCACAGTCTTTACGAGGTCAAGCGCGATCAGCACCGAAACGTTTACGCCTTCCCGTCGAGCATTGACGCGCCGCACTTCGCGCAGGCGCGCTCGATGGCGGGCGAGCCCGAAGACCAGAAGAACATCCCGCACCCGCGCCTGGGCTTCTTCGGCGTGATTGACGAGCGCATGGACATAGAGCTTTTAGACGCGGTCGCACAGGCGCGGCCCCAATGGCAGCTCGTGATGATCGGGCCGGTCGTCAAGATTGACCCGGCGGAGCTGCCCCGCCGCGAGAACATACATTACCTCGGCGGCAAAAGTTACGCGGAGCTGCCGGCTTACCTGGCGGGCTGGGACGTGGCGCTGCTGCCGTTCGCGCGCAACGAGTCAACGCGCTTCATCAGCCCGACCAAGACGCCCGAATACCTCGCGGCCGGCCGCGCCGTGGTCTCGACTTCGATAAGCGACGTCGTGCGCCCGTACGGTGAGATGGGGCTCGTCCACATCGCGGACGCGCCCGGAGAGTTCGTCGCGGCCGTCGAGCGCGCGATGAGCGAAAACGCCGCGGCGCGGCTGCGTGAGGTGGACGCCTTCCTGGGCCAGACTTCATGGGATCAGACCTGGGGGCGCATGGCGGAACTGGTCGAAGACGTAATCGCCGCCCGCCGCGCAGAACTCGCGCCGCGCCCCGCGCTCGCCGCATCGGCCACCGCCGCCTACGCGTCGAGCTTTGTCACCGGTGACTGAGAGGGCGTTTCAAAAATACCATTCAACCCTTTGCGCCTTAAGTTTTAACTTTGCGCCTTTGCGAGAAACAGCCGTTTCACGCAAAGGCGCAAAGTCAAGACGTAAGACGCAAAGGGGTTGAGTCAATCGGCGGCTTGAATGTTGTGGAAGTTTCCAGGGAAGAGGACGAACATTGGGGAGGAGAAGTTAGATGTTTGATTATTTAATTGTCGGGGCGGGTTTCGCCGGGAGCGTTCTGGCCGAGCGCCTGGCGGCCGGCTCGGATAAAAAAGTCTTAATCTGCGACAAGCGCCCGCACGTCGGCGGCAACGCTTACGACCATTACAACGACGCGGGGATTTTAGTCCACAAGTACGGCCCGCACATCTTTCACACCAACTCGCGCGAGGTCTTCGAGTATCTGTCGCGCTTCACCGAATGGCGCTCGTACCAGCATCGCGTTCTGGCACACGTTGACGGGCAACTGGTCCCCATCCCGATCAACCTCGACACGATCAACAAGCTCTACGGCCTGAACCTCACCTCGTTCGAGGTCGAGGCGTTCTTCAAGCGGATGGCCGAGCCCGTCGAGCGCGTGCGCACCTCGGAGGACGTGGTCGTCTCGGCGGTCGGGCGCGAGCTTTACGAAAAGTTCTTCCGCAACTACACGCGCAAGCAGTGGGGCTTGGACCCTTCGGAACTGGACGCCTCCGTCACCTCAAGGGTTCCGACGCGCACGAACCGCGACGACCGCTACTTCACGGACACGTACCAGGCGATGCCGCTCAACGGCTACACGCGCATGTTCGAGCGTATGCTCGACCACCCGAACATCAAGATCATGCTCAACGCGGACTACCGCGAGATAGAGGACGAGATTCCCTACAAGGAGATGATCTACACGGGGCCTGTGGATTCGTATTTCAATTACTGCTACGGCAAGCTCCCTTACCGCTCGCTCGAATTCAAGCACGAGACGCACGACCGCGAAGTCTTCCAGCAGGCTCCGGTCGTCAACTACCCGAACGAGCATCTCTACACGCGCATCACGGAGTTCAAACAACTGACCGGCCAGGAGCACTCGAAGACGAGCGTCGTTTACGAGTTCCCGAAGGGCGAGGGCGACCCCTACTACCCCGTGCCGCGCAGGGAGAACGCGGAGCTTTACACCAAATACAAGGCGCTCGCCGACCAGACGCCGGGCGTGCACTTCGTCGGGCGGCTCGCGACCTACAAGTATTACAACATGGACCAGATCGTCGCGCAGGCGCTAACCGTCTACACCAAGTTGAGCGGGGCGGCCAAGCGCAGCGAGAGCACCTTGCGCGTGGCCGGCAAGCCGAAGGTGGCTGCCGTGGCGGCGAACGGCAACGGCAACGGCAACGGCGCGCGCGCCAGGAAGGTCAAGGTGGCGGCGGCGGGCGCGGCCGGTTAGGTTTGAGAGATTCAGTTATGGCCGCTTTAGAGATACCGCAGCCGCGCGGGCCGCTTGAGGTATGGGCCGGGGTTGAGTGCAGCGTCAACCGCGTCGGCGATGAGTTCTTCGACCAGTTGGAGCGGGGCGGCCACGCGCGCCGCCCCGGCGATTTAGACCTCTTCGCCGGGCTGGGCGTGCGCGCGTTGCGCTACCCCGTCCTCTGGGAGCGCACAGCGCCGGACGGTTTGGAGCGCGCCGACTGGTCCTGGGCGGACGAGCGTCTGGCGCGGCTGCGCGAGCTGCGTATCAGACCAATCGTCGGCCTCGTGCATCACGGGAGCGGGCCGCGCCAGACGAGCCTCGTTGACCCTGCCTTCCCGGAAAAGCTCGCACTTTACGCGGGCGCGGTCGCCCGCCGCTTCCCCTGGGTAGAAGACTACACGCCGGTCAACGAGCCTTTGACGACCGCGCGCTTCAGCGGGCTCTACGGTCACTGGTATCCGCACGCCCGCGACGAGCGCACGTTCGCCCGCGCGCTCTTGAACCAGTGCCGCGCCGTTGTGCTCGCGATGCGCGCCGTCCGCCGCGTTAACCCGGCGGCGCGGCTCGTGCAGACCGAAGACCTCGGCAAGACTTTCAGCACGCGCGCGCTCAGTTACCAGGCCGAGTTTGAGAACGAGCGCCGCTGGCTGACGTGGGACTTGCTCACGGGCCGCGTCACGCGCGGGCACGCGATGTGGGATTACTTGAGCTGGGCCGGCACGACCGGGGCCGAGCTTGAGTGGTTCGCCGAAAACCCTTGCCCGCCGGACATCGTGGGCGTCAATTACTACCTGACGAGCGAGCGCTTCCTGGACGAACGGCTCAAACGCTACCCGGCCCACACGCACGGCGGGAACGGGCGCGTCGCTTACGCAGACGTGGAAGCCGTGCGCGTCTGCGCCGAAGGCACGGCGGGGCCGCGCGCGCTGTTGAGGGAAGCGTGGGAGCGCTATCGCCTGCCGCTCGCCGTCACAGAGGCGCACCTGGGTTGCACGCGCGAGGAGCAGTTGCGCTGGCTCAAAGAGGTCTGGGACGGGGCGCAGGGTTTAAGGAGCGAGGGGGCGGACGTGCGCGCCGTCACGGCCTGGTCGCTGCTCGGCGCGTACGACTGGCACAATTTGTTGACGCGCGCCGAGGGGCGCTACGAGCCGGGCGTCTTCGACCTGCGCGGCGCGTCGTCCGGCCCGAGGCCGACGGCGCTCGCGCGCATGCTGCGTGATTTGAGCGCGGGGCGCGACCACGAGCACCCTGCGCTCGACTCTCCGGGCTGGTGGCGAAGGCTTGAGAGGCTCTGTTACCCGCCCGTCACGCGTCGCGCGCACGGCGTCTCGGCGGCCGTGCAGGGGGTGAGCATGAAGGGTGTTGCGGCGAGGCCAATTTTAATTACCGGCGCGACGGGGACGCTCGGCCGCGCGTTCGCGCGCATCTGCGAGGTGCGCGGGCTCGCTTACCGCCTGCTCTCGCGCCGCGAGATGGACATCGCGGACGCGTGCGTCGGTCGAGCGCGCTCTGTCGGAGTACGAGCCCTGGGCCGTAGTCAACGCGGCCGGGTTCGTGCGCGTGGACGACGCGGAGCGCGAGGCCGAGAAGTGTATCCGCGAGAACACGGCGGGGCCGAAGACGCTCGCCGCCGCGTGCGCGCGAACGGGCGTGAAGCTCATGACCTTCTCCTCTGATTTGGTGTTTGATGGCCGCGCCGTTTCGCCTTACGTCGAGAGCAGCCGGACAGCGCCGCTCAACGTTTACGGGCGGAGCAAGGCCGAGGCCGAAGCTGAGGTCCTGGGCGCGCTTCCTTCCGCCCTGGTGATTCGCACGAGCGCGTTCTTCGGGCCGTGGGACGAGCACAACTTCGTCACGCACGTTCTGCGCGCGCTCGCTTCCGAGAGGACGTTCCGCGCGGCCGACGACGCGCTTGTCTCGCCGACGTACGTGCCCGACCTCGTGCACGCCGCGCTTGACCTTTTGATTGACGACGAGCGTGGCGTCTGGCATCTAGCCAACTGCGGCGCTGTGAGTTGGGCCGATTTCGCGCGGCGCGCTGCCGAAGCGGCCGACCTGGACGCGTCGCTTGTCGAGGGCTGCCCGACGGGGTCGCTTAACCTCGCCGCCGCGCGGCCTCTGTACAGCGTACTCGCGAGCGAGCGCGGCGCTCTGCTTCCGATGCTGGACGACGCGCTCTCGCGCTACGTGCGCGAGAGCGCGGTGCGCTGGGCCGACAGCGAGAGGGAAGATGCCACGCCGCGCACAATGGCGGCGACGAAGAGTTAAGGCGGTGTACGGGGGGTCACCTTTTGACCCCGAAGGGGTCGCACATGATAGCCGGGGGCAAGCAAACGAATGTTTGCGCCGCCCCCGGTAGGATGACGGGAATGTTTCGACCCTGAAGGGGTCGCACCTCAACCTTGAACGTGCGACCCTTTCAGGGTCGGATTCATTTGTTGGACGATACCGGGGGCGACGCTCGCTTGCCCCCGGCTATCATGTTCATCCCCTACGGGGATGTACGACGGACGATTGCCGAATCGGTTTGTCAACGACTATTGCCGGGCTATTATCGTCTCGTCCCCTGCGGGGACTTCCTAAACTTTAAAATCGCGCACGGGATTAATCATGGAATCATCTGCTTCTCAACGTCCCACGGCCCGAGTACCCGCGCCCGCAGTTCGTCCGCCGCGAGTGGCTGAATCTGAACGGCGAGTGGGAGTTCGCTTTCGACGACGCGAACAAGGGGCGCGAGCAGGGCTGGCACTTCGGCCTCCCGCTCGAAGGGCGCATCGTCGTCCCGTTCCCTTACCAGTCGGAACTCTCGGGCATCAACGACAAGGGCATTCACGAAATCGTCTGGTACGCGCGCAGCTTCGAGGTCCCCGAAGAGTGGCGCGGGCAGAACGTGCTGCTGAATTTCGGCGCGGTGGACTACCGCACGACCGTCTGGGTCAACGGCAAGGAAGTGGGCCACAATCAGGGCGGCCACGTCCCGTTCCAGTTCAATATCGCACCCTACTTGAGGCAGGAGAACAACCGCCTGACCTTGCGCGTGGAGGACCGCCAGAACCCGCGCCAGCCGCGCGGCAAGCAGTCCACGACGGGACGCCCGCACGACATTGATTACTATTGCACGACCGGCGTCTGGCAGACGGTCTGGCTCGAACCCGTCCCGCCCATACGCATCGAAGACATCAGGCTCGACGCGTCGGCGCGCGCGGGCACAATCGAGATAGGCGTGCTCCTGCACGCGCCGGCCGCGCGTTGGGGGCTCGAAGTCGAAGCCCTTGAGGAAGACGGCTCGGTGGTCGCGCGCACGCGCGTGGAGATCAGGACGGCCGCCGCGCAAGTAAAGCTCGCCATTCCCGACGCGCGGCCCTGGTCGCCTGAGTCGCCCTATCTTTACGGCCTGCGCCTGCGCCTGTTCGAGGGCGAGCGGCTGCTCGACGAGGTCGAGTCTTACGCGGGCCTGCGCGACGTGGAGCTGCGCGACGGGAGAATCTGGCTCAACGACGCGCCCCTTTACCTGGCGATGATTCTGGATCAGGGCTACTGGCCCGAGAGTTACCTGGCCGCGCCTTCGGACGAGGCATTGCGCGAGGACGTGTCGTGGACGAAGAAGTTCGGCTTCAACGGCGCGCGCAAGCACCAGAAGATAGAGGACCCGCGCTGGCTCTACTGGTGCGACCGCCTTGGCCTACTGGTCTGGGAGGAGATGCCGAACACGCGCGAGTGGTCTTCGATGGCTGAAGAAAGGCTGGCCGCCGAGTGGAAGCGCGCCATCCGCCGCGACTACAACCACCCGTGCGTCATCTGCTGGGTTCCCGTCAACGAGAGCATGGGCTTCCCCAAGCTGCGCCAGAATCATCCGGGCCAGTACGCCTTCATAGAGCGCATGGTCGCCATGACCAGGCAGTTGGATCAGAAGCGCCCCGTCATAGACAACGACGGCTGGGAGCACACGGACATCACGGACATCTGCGCCATACACGACTACACGCCGACGGCCGCGCTCCTGCGCGAGCGCTACCAGGAAGCGGCGGGCGGCGGTGCGCTGCCGCCGCACGTCTGGATAGGCAACAAGCCGCTCTTCGTGCTCGGCTCGCGCTACCGCGGCCAGCCCATAATGCTTTCCGAAGTCGGCGGCTTCCTGATGATCCCGCCGAACGTCCCCGCCGAAGAGCGCGACCTGCTCTACAGGTTCTACGGCTCTGTGCACACTTCAGAAGAATTGCTGGCGAAGTACCGCGACCTGATGGAAGGCATCGCGTCGCTGCCGTTCCTCGCCGGGTTCTGCTACACGCAGTTGACGGACATCGAGCAGGAGATCAACGGGCTCCTGACCTACGACCGCCGCCCGAAAGTGCGGCCCGAAGAGATCGCGGAGCTTCACCGCAGGTTGTTCGGAGTGGGCGAGACGAAAGCCGACGCGGAGCCGGTGGATGCAACAGTCGTGCGTTAGAGGCAGTTTCCAAACTCAAGCTACAGATTGACTCAACCCTTTGCGCCTTTAGTTTTAACTTTGCGTCTTTGCGAGAAACAGCCGTTCTCGCTGGAGGCGCAAAGTTAAGACGTAAGGCGCAAAGGGTTGAGTTTAGATTTTGAGACGTGCTCTGATGATGGTTCGTGCGGCTTCGTGTTATTCGGGAGAGGCGTCGCGCGCGAGCAGCGCAGCGCCGATGGCGACGGCGTCTGTGCCGAGTGCGGCGGCGACTATCTGCGTGGCCTCGAAGCAGGGCTGGAAGGCGCGGCGCTCGGCCTCGCGTATGATGGCGTCCATAATCAGATCGCCTGCCTCCATCACGCCGCCGCCCAAAACTATCCGCTCGATGTTGAGCAGGTTGATGACGGAAGCGACGGCCGCGCCGATGGACTTGCCCGTGCGTTCGAGCATCATCAACGAAAAGTCGTCGCCGTTCTGCGCCTCGCGCACCACGTCTGCCGCCGTGAACTCCTTGTTGATGGCGAGGCGCGAGAGCGAAGAAGTGTTGTCGCGGTAGAGCCGCTCGTTCGCGCGCCGCACGATGTTCGGCCCCGAAGCGACCGTCTCCAGACAGCCCGCGTTGCCGCAGATGCACTCTATCCCCTCGGCGTCAATCGTGATGTGGCCGAACTCGCCCGCGAACCCGCTCGCGCCGAGCCACAGTTTGCCGCCCAGGATGATCGCGCCGCCGATGCCTGTGCCAATTGTGGCGTAGAACATGTCGCGGCTGCCGCGGCCCGCCCCCGCCTGGTACTCGCCATAAGCCGCCGCGTTCGCGTCGTTCTCCAACTCGACGCGCATCCCCGTCGCCCGCTTCAACTCCGCGTGAAAGTCGCCGCGCACGACCGCGGGCAGGTCGGTCGAGACCAGGACGCGGTCCGTCTGCCGGTTGACGAGCCCCGGAATGCCTACGCCCATGGCCGCGATGTCGGGCGCGATGTCGCGCAAGCTGGAGACGGTGCGCGCTATCTGCGTGACGAGCGCATCCGGCTCAAGCGGCGCTTCGCGGCGCTCCAGGACCGCGCCCTCGCCGCTGACGAGCGCGACGTTCAAGGTCTGGCCGGAGACGTCCACGCCTATGAAATTTGTTGCTGGTTGAGCGGGCTGCGCCATCTTTTCAGGTCTTCCGAATGAAGTCTCAGAATAAATTCACGGGGTAGGAAGCACGCGCATTGTAATAAACGGTTTACGGGACTGTCAAACAAGCACTTCTAAGTGTAGAATGCATGAGCCAGAAGTCAGAAGTCAGGAGTCAGAATTCAGAATAAAAACAAAAGCGGTTTCAGCCTTATCCCTTCTGACTTCTGACTCCTGACTTCTGACTCCTGCTCTATTTTATGCAGCTTCGCTCTATATTATTGCCGACGGATTTCAGCGAGTGCGCGAGCCACGCGCTCTCCTACGCGACCGGGCTGGCGCGCGACGCCGGGGCAAAAATCGTCTGCGTCCACGTCATCGAGCCCGTCATGCCGACCGTCGGCTATACTGGACTCACGGAGCCGCTCCCCCTGGCGGACATCAGCGAGCAGATGGAGGATTCCGCGACGCGCGAGCTGCCGAAGATTGCCAATTGTGAGGAGTGCGCGGGGCTCGAAGTCGAGGAGGTCATCGCCCACGGCGACCCGGCCACGGAGATCGTCCGCGCCGCTCAAGAGCGCGGGGTTGACCTGATTGTGATTTCGTCGCACGGCCGCACGGGGCTGGGGCGCATCCTCTTCGGCTCGACCGCAGAGGCGGTCGTGCGCCACGCGCCGTGCCCCGTGCTCGTCGTCAAGCCGCCCCCTGAGAAGGAAGATTCATAAAAAGGGCTGGAAGTTGACGGCCGGCCTGAAAATTTGGCCCGGCCGGGACCGAGGGACGCTTCCCGCTCACTTTGCTTATGGCTCTTAGCTACTTTTACGGACTAACGGGTCAGTTTATCCTTTACGCATTCTTCTCCCTGACGCTCGCGGCGGGGAACAATACCCTGCTGCTCACGGACACGATGGAGGGCAGCTTTTTCTACAGGCTGATGGGGACCTACGGCCTCTACGCCGTCTTCTTCCTGACGATGTGGGAGGGCGACATCACGCTCCTGCTGGCGGGCGTTCTGGCACACCACGGCGTCTTCGGCGAGTACGGCTTCGCGCAGGTTCTCGGCGCGGGCACGCTCGGCGGCGTGGTCGGCGATAGCATGGCCTACGCGGGCGGGCGCGGCTTCGAGAGGGGTGTCAGGAATTTCCGTTTCTACAAGATGGCCGCGCCGCGCATCGTCAAGCTGGTGGATAAGTTCGGCACGCTCTCCATCTTCATCGTCAAATACATCTACGGCCTGCGTATTGCCTCGTGCGTCTTCTACGGCGTGGGCCGCATGCCGCTCGTCAAGTTTCTGCTCTGGACGATTGCGAGCTGCGCGGCGTGGGTATTGGTCCTGAGCGGCGTCGGCTACTCGTTCAGCGGGACGATCACGCGCGTCATCGGCGACGTGCAGAACATCACCGTCTATCTGCTCGTCATCCTCGTCGTCGGCGTCATCGGCTTCTACGTGGTCGAGCGCTTCTGGCTCAGCAAGAAGGTCGAGGAGGCGAACCCCGAGAAGCTGAAAGAATTCGAGCACGCCGCGCAGGAGAAGATTCACGAGATCAAGGCGGAAGTCCAGGAGTTCAAGGAAGAGATACAGGAGCGCATGCACCTCCCGCACCGCCGCAAAGATTCATCCGCCCAGCACGAGCAGCCCGCCTCGAAAAGTAGCGAGGGCGGGGGAGACTGAAAGACAGTTTTCAGTTCTCAGTTTTCAGTTTTCAGCAAAGACAATTGCTGTTGATTGAAACTGAAAACTGAAAACTGGAAACTGAAAACTATGATCATCGAATCATCCGCCCCGACGCGGGTTGACCTGGCCGGGGGAACCATAGACATCTGGCCGCTCTACCTTTTCCACCCCGGCGCCTCGACCGTTAACTTCGCCATCAACCTGCGCGCCTCCTGCCGCATCGAGACGCGCGACGACGGGCGCATCGTGCTCGAATCGCGCGACCGCAAGGTCAGCTTCGAGACTGAGCTTGCGGCCATAGAGGATTTAATCCGCGAGGAGCGCTTGGAGCTGATTTCCAAGCTCGTTCACTTCTTCAAGCCGACGGTCGGCTTTCACCTCATAGCCCACAGCGAGGCTCCGGCGGGCGCGGGACTCGCGGGCTCCAGCGCGCTCAACATCGCCTGCGTCGGTGCGCTCAACCAACTGGTCGGCGGCCGCTACGAGGAGCGCAAGTTCGTCACCATCGCCGCCAACGTCGAGACGACCGTGATTCGCGTCCCCGCAGGCTTTCAGGACTACTACCCTGCGCTACACGGCGGGGTCAACTGCATACACCTTCGCCCCGACGGCATCGAGCGCGAGAAGTTGGAGATTGACGAGGAGACGTTGGAGCGCCGCATAGCCATCTGCTACACGGGCGAGCCGCGCATGTCCGGGACTAACAACTGGGAGATTACGAAGAACCACATAGACGGCGACCCGGAACTCTTCAAGCTCTTCGACGGCATACGCGACTCGGCGGCGCGCGTGCGCAAGGCGCTTTTGGCGGACGACTGGCGTGAAGTCTCTGCCACGATGCGCGACGCTTATCCGGGCCGCAAGCGGCTGGCCCCCGGCGTGACGACGCCGCACATGGAGATGTTGGTCGAGAAGGCTCTGGCGAACGGCGCGGAGGCAGCCAAGGTCTGCGGCGCGGGCGGCGGCGGCTGCATAGCCTTCCTCTGCGCCGAAGGCCGCCGCCAGGATGTCGAGCGCGCGCTCCTCGAAGAGAACGTCGAAGTCTTCGACTGGAAACTCGCGCGCGAAGGCTTGACCGTCCGCGTCAGCTAAAGAAAGAGGCCCGTCTCTCCTTTGCGTCTTTGCGCCTTTGCGAGAAAACCAATACATCTCACGCAAAGACGCAAAGGCGCAAAGGCGCAAAGAACTGCTTGACGCCCGTCTTTATCCGCGATCTGAAAAACAGTTGGCGAAAACCGAAACTTGCAATATAGTCTGTCGGCACACTTCGCGCTCTGACCCCAACTTTGAAGGAGACTCGGAATATGGGCTTACTGTTCGCGCTTCTTTTGATCGTCGCCGGCGTCCTCGGCGCTGCCGGGCTCATCATTAAGAATAGACCTGACGCCAGAGAACTGATCGCCAAGATAGTCCCGTTCCAGGGCATCATCGGCATCGTCCTCCTCATCTTTTCTTTCATCTGGCTGATTCAGGCCCTCCAGTTTTTAGGGATCATGCTACGCTATGCGGTCTTCAACGGCCTGCTCCTGCTCCTGACTATTCTGGTCGGACTCGCGCTCGGCTTTTTGCTCGGCTACGGCTTAATCAACCAGTACGTCCTGAGCAAGAACGCGGGGGCGGCGGCCGGCGGCGCGGGTGTCCAGGCCAAGCTCGCCACGTACCAGGGGCCCCTGGGCATCGCCGCGGTCCTGTTGGGGCTGTGGTTGCTGATCAACGTTATCAGCGCACCTTTCGGCGTATACTAAACGGGCGCGTCCCGTTGAGCTGACCCGGCTGCTGCCCTGAGTTTTCAAACGCGGGCGGCGTGGGCCGAGGCTGCCCGGATTGAGTCATGCGGATTTCGGGTCGCGGAGCGAAAAGGCAGGCGCTGCTTTTCTCAATCCGCGACCCGAAATCCGCATTCCCCCATTAGGATACTGCCCCGCGTTTAGTGATAGACTAGACATTCCCGGCATCACGAATTCACCACCTTAAATAAGGATCGTCCTATGAGCCAAAATCAGAGTCGCAAGTGGGTTTACCTGTTCGAGGAGGGCAGTGGCGAAGATAAGTCGCTGCTGGGCGGTAAGGGCGCGGGCCTCGCCGAGATGACGCGCGCGGGGCTCCCTGTGCCGCCGGGCTTTATCGTCACGACCGAGGCGTGCAACGCTTTTTACGCGAACAACAAACAGTTTCCCGAAGGCATGTGGGAGCAGGTCGTGGAGGGCTTGCGCCGCCTCGAAGAGAAGACCGGCAAAGGCTTCGGACATCCCGATAACCCGCTGCTGGTTTCGGTGCGCTCAGGCGCGGCCTTCTCCATGCCGGGCATGATGGACACGATTCTCAACCTGGGCCTGAACGATCAGACCGTCCAGGGACTCGCCACGCAGACCAACGACCTGCGCTTCGCGCTCGACGCCTACCGCCGCTTCGCCTCGCTCTTCGGCGAGATAGTCATGGGCGTCGCGCACGAAAAGTTCGAGCGCGTCATGGACCGCTTCAAGGCGCAGACCGAGGGCGGCCGCGACACAGACCTACAGCCGGACCAACTGCGCGAGATCATCGCCGCCGAGAAGCAGATCATCTTCGCGGAGCAGAGCGAGCACACCATCCCCGAAGACCCTTACGAGCAGTTGCGCGTGGCGATTGCCGCGGTCTTCAACTCGTGGATGGGAAGGCGCGCGGTGGACTACCGCCGCGTCAACCGCATCCCGGACGACCTCGGCACGGCCGTCAACGTGCAGGCGATGGTCTTCGGCAACATGGGGATGAGCAGCGGGACGGGCGTGGCGTTTACGCGCAACCCTTCGACGGGCGAGAAGGCGCTTTATGGCGAGTACCTCCTGAACGCGCAGGGCGAGGACGTGGTCGCAGGGATTCGCACGCCGAACCCCATCAGCCAGCTCAAGGAGGAATTGCCGGAGGTCTACGAACAGTTCAACTCGATCACGCAACTCCTGGAAAAGCACTATCACGACATGCAGGACGTGGAGTTCACCATCGAGCGCGGCCGCCTCTGGATGCTACAGACGCGCACGGGCAAGCGCACGGGCGCGGCTGCCGTCCGCGTCGCCGTGGACATGGTGCACGAAGAGTTGATTGACAAGGCGACCGCCGTGCGCCGCGTCTCGCCCGAGCAGTTGGATCAACTGCTGCACCCGACCGTTGACCCGAACGCGGAAACGACCGTCTTGGCGACGGGCCTGCCCGCGAGCCCCGGTGCCGCGCAAGGGCGAGTCGTCTTCGACCCGGACGAGGCCGAAGAGATGGCCCGCGACGGCGCGAAAGTCATCCTCGTCCGCCAGGAAACCAGCCCCGACGACTTCCACGGCATGGTCGCCGCCCAGGCCATCGTGACCGCGCGCGGAGGCATGACCTCGCACGCCGCCGTTGTAGCGCGCGGCATGGGCAAGTCGTGCGTGTGCGGCGCAAGCCTGCTCAATATTGACTACGGGCAGCAGCAGTTCAGCGTGAACGGGACGGTCGTGCCTAAGGGCGAGTGGGTGACGGTTGACGGCTCCACGGGGCGCGTCTTTTTGGGCCAGGTGCCGACGGTGCAGCCGAAGCTCGGTGACGATTTCAGGGAGTTGATGACGTGGGCGGACGATTTCCGGCGGCTGAGGGTTCGAGCCAACGCGGACACGCCGCAGGACTCGAAGGTCGCGCGCGAGTTCGGTGCTGAAGGGATCGGGTTGTGCCGCACGGAGCACATGTTCTTCGGCGAGGGGCGTCTGGCCGCGATGCGCGAGATGATTCTCTCCGAAGGCGTGGGCCAGCGCGAGAAGGCGCTCGACAAGCTGCTCCCGCTCCAGCGCAAGGACTTCGTCGGAATCTTCCAGGCGATGCAGAACCTGCCCGTCACCATCCGCTTGCTTGACCCACCGCTCCACGAGTTCCTGCCCGACATACGCGAATTGATGGGCGAGCTTTCCGAGCTGAAGATGGAGTTGCAGCGCGCAGGCACCATCCGCGACATGGACCGCACGCTCGACCAGATAGACGAGAAGCGCCGCCTCTTCCACCAGGTCGAGCGCATACGCGAGAACAACCCCATGCTCGGCCACCGCGGCTGCCGTTTGGGCCTCGTCTACCCCGAGGTGACGCGCATGCAGGTGCGCGCCATCTTCGAGGCCGTCTGTCAGGTTCAGGGCGAGGGGCTTGTCGTCAAGCCCGAGATCATGGTCCCGCTCGTCTCGACCGCGGAGGAGTTGCACCACCAGTCTGACTTGATTCACGAGGTCGCGCGCCAGGTGATGGGCGAGCACGGGATGACGATTGATTACACGGTCGGGACGATGATCGAGTTGCCGCGCGCGGCCCTGACCGCCGACAAGATTGCCGCCTACGCGGACTTCTTCTCGTTCGGCACGAACGACCTGACGCAGACGACCTTTGGGCTCTCGCGCGACGACTCGGGCCGCTTCCTCTCCTACTACGTTGAGCACAAGATCATGCCCGACGACCCGTTCCAGGTTCTGGACCGCGAGGGCGTCGGCTATCTGGTGAAGAAGGGGACCACGCTCGGGCGCGAGGCGAAGCCCGGTCTCAAGGTCGGCATCTGCGGCGAGCACGGCGGCGAGCCACGCTCCATAGGGTTCTGTCACGAGATAGGCTTGGACTATATCAGTTGTTCGCCGTTCCGCGTCCCCGTCGCGCGCCTCGCCGCCGCGCAGGCCGCGCTCGACGAGAACAGCGGAGCCACAGTGTCCGACAAGTGAGCACACCAAAAAGCAGAGGGGATGATGAGCAAAGACACTCTAACGATCACGGACAACCGCACGGGCCGCCAGTACGAGGTCGCGATTGAGAACGACACCATCCGCGCGATGGACTTGCGGCAGATCAAGGTCGCGGACGACGACTTCGGCCTGATGACCTACGACCCCGCGTTCATGAACACGGCCTCGTGCAAGAGCCGCATCACCTTCATTGACGGCGACCTCGGCATTCTGGAATATCGCGGCTACCCCATCGAGCAACTCGCCGAGCAGAGCAGCTACCTCGAAGTCGCCTACCTGCTCCTCCACGGGGAACTCCCGGACGAGCAACAGCTCAGTGACTGGAAGCGCAGCATCACCTTCCACACCTTCATCAACGAGAACATCAAGAAGGTGCTGGACGGCTTTCACTACAACGCGCACCCGATGGGGATGTTCGAGGCGATGGTCGCCGCGCTCTCGACCTTCTACCCCGAGGCCAAGAACATAGAGGACGATGCCTGCCGCCGGAAGCAGATTCACAGGCTCATCGCGAAGGTCCCGACCATCGCCGCCTTCGCCTACCGCCACCGCGTCGGCATGCAGTACGCCTATCCCGACAACGACCTCTCCTACGAGGGCAACTTCCTCAACATGATGTTCAAGACGACGGAGCTCAAGTACGAGCCGAACCCCGTCCTTGAACGCGCTCTGAGCGTCCTCTTCATCCTCCACGCCGACCACGAGCAGAACTGCTCGACCAACGCCATGCGAAGCATCGGCAGCGCACATACGGACCCCTACTCGGCGCTCGCCGGCGCGGCCGCCGCGCTCTACGGCCCGCTCCACGGCGGGGCCAACGAGGCGGTCTTGAGGATGCTCAACGAGATTGGCTCAGTTGACCGCGTGCCGGAGTACGTCAAGCGCGTCAAGGCCGGCGATTTCCGCCTGATGGGGTTCGGCCACCGCGTCTACAAGAACTACGACCCTCGCGCACGCATCATCAAGCAGATCGCCTACGAGGTCTTCGAGGTGACGGGCAAAGACCCGCTCTTAGACCTCGCGCTCGAACTGGAGCGCATCGCTCTCGAAGACGAGTACTTCGTCAAGCGCAAGCTCTACCCGAACGTGGACTTCTATTCGGGGATTATTTACAGGGCGATGCGCTTCCCCGTGGACATGTTCCCGGTGCTCTTCGCCATCCCGCGCACTTCGGGCTGGCTCGCGCAATGGGTCGAGCTTACTTAACGATTCCGACCAGAAGATCGCGCGCCCCCGCCAGGTTTACCTGGGCTACCGCACGCGCGACTACGTCCCGATGGAGAAGAGGGAAGGCGGGAAAGATAAAGGGAATGACCCCGAAGGGGTCGCACACGATAGCCGGGGGCAAGCGAGCGCATAAGCGCGAGCGCCGCCCCCGGAAGAAGTGAAGAAGAAATCCGACCCCGGAAGGGGTCGCACATTCAACGTTGAATGTGCGACCCCTTCCGGGGTCGGAATTATTTTGGCACATCACCAGGGGTGGCGCGCTGACGCGCTTACCCCTGGCTATCATGTTCATCCCCTCCGGGGATGGAGCGCGACTAATCTGCTTAATACTTCGGCACGCTCGGGTCAACTTCGTCCGACCATGCGGTGATGCCGCCTTTGAGGTTGACGAGCTTTCCTGTAAAACCCGCCTCGACGAGCGCCGCGATGGCTTTGGCGCTGCGGACGCCGCCCTTGCAGTGGACGATTGTCTCGCGCGTCGGGTCAATCTCGTTCATGCGGCTCGTGACCTGGCCGAGCGGGATTAGTTTTGTGCCAGGAAGGCGCGCGATCTCATACTCGTTCGGCTCGCGCACGTCTATCACCTGGAGGTCGTCGCCGCGGTCAAGGCGCTCTTTGAGCCCGGCCGCCGTAATCTCCTCCATCTTCCTCTCCTCTTTTACTTCCTCCGGCGCGGGCGGGCGGAGTCCGCAGAACTCTTCGTAGTCAATCAACTCCCTGATCGTCGCGTTCTCGCCGCAGACGGGGCACGACGGGTCTTTCCTCAGCTTCAACTCGCGGAAGCGCATGCGCCACGCGTCGAACAATAGCAGGCGGTTGATGAGCGCGCCTTCCGCGCCGAGGATGAGCTTGATGGTTTCGTTCGCCTGAATCGCGCCGACGATGCCGGGCAGCACGCCCAACACGCCGCCCTCCGCGCAACTGGGCACGAGGCCGGGCGGCGGCGGCTCCGGGTACAGGCAGCGGTAACACGCCCCCCGCTCGGCCCAGAAGACGCTGGCCTGCCCCTCAAAGCGGAAGATGGAGCCGTAGACGTTGGGCCTGCCCGTCAGCACGCACGCGTCGTTGACGAGATAACGCGTCGGAAAATTGTCCGTCCCGTCCACGACGATGTCGTACTCTTTGAAGAGCCGAAGCGCATTCTCGCTCGTCAGGCGCTCTTCGTAAGTGTCCAGTTGAACGTGCGGGTTGATGTCGTGCAGGCGGTCGCGCGCGGATTCGATCTTGGGCCGCCCCACGTCCTTCGTGCCGTGTATGATCTGGCGCTGTAGGTTCGACTCGTCCACCACGTCGAAGTCCAGTATGCCGAGGCGGCCGACGCCCGCGGCGGCCAGGTACATCCCGGTCGGCGCGCCCAGGCCGCCTGTGCCAATCATCAGCACGCTCGCCGCCTTGAGCCGCCGCTGCCCCTCCATCCCGACCTCGGGCATGATGAGGTGGCGGCTGTAGCGCGCGATTTCGTCGTTGGAAAGGGAAGGCAGCTCAACAGCTTTCACTTCGTCTTCGATTGTCGCGCCGCCCGCAATCGAGGGCACGATCATCACGGAGTCGCCGTCTTTCAGTTGCGTGTCGGGGCCGTCCGCGTGGCGTATGTCTTCGTCGTTGACGTAGACGTTGACGAAGTTGCGCAGGCGCTTCTCGTCATTGTAGAGGTGGCGGCGCAGTTCCGAGTGTTCACTGGTAAGGCGCTCAAGCGCCTCGCCCGCCGTCTTCGCTTCGACCTCGATTTCGGATTTCCCGCCCGCGAACTGGCGCAAGGCCGTCGGGATGATGATGGTGACTGCCATGGTTAACTTCCTTTCAGGATTTCCTCTTCGTTAAAGCGGGAGCGGTCCATTTCCAACTCCCAGGAGCGCAGGGCGGCCGCGCGGCCGCGGACTACGGAGACGACAACGTAGGACATGGTCGGCCAGGGCGCGAGGTTCTTCAGGTCGAACTCGGAAGGCACGGCCGGGTGGTCCGGGTGCGAGTGATAGTTGCCGACGACGCCTAAGCCCCGTTTCGCGAAATGACGCTCGGCGCGCATGTAATCCAGCGGCGTAATCTGCATGCGGCGGTGCATCGTGTCGCTCTCCTCCCAGGCGTTCGTGACCGGGTACGTGTCGAAGACCTCGCGCGTGCGCCCGTCGTCTTCGATGCGCCCGATGAGCAGCCCGCAACATTCGCGCGGGTACTCGCGCTCGGCGTGGCGCTTGATGTCTTCGAGAAGCAGCGTTCTTACTTTAATCATCGTTCCTCTTCTTCCCAGAAATGTTCGCTCAAGTATTTGCCGCCGCCGTCGCAGAGGACTGTGACGACGACGGAGCCCGGCGGGAGTTCGCGCGCGAGGCGGAGCGCGGCGTGGACGTTCGCGCCCGAGGAGACGCCGACGAACAGACCCTCCTCGCGCGCGAGCCGCCGCGTCATACCTTGCGCGTCTTCGGTCGCCACTTCGACCGCTTCGTCGGCGAGCGAAGGGTCGTAGATTCCTGGCACAATCGCGGTGCCCATGTGCTTCATGCCTTCGAGCCCGTGCAAGGGCGAATCGGGCTGCATGGAGACGAGGCGAATCGAAGGGGCGTACTCTTTGAGGCGGCGGCCGACGCCCGTGAACGTTCCCGTCGTGCCCAAACCCGCGATAAAGTGCGTGATTCTTCCTTCGGTCTGCTCCCAGATTTCCGGCGCGGTCCCTTCGTAGTGCGCGCGCCAGTTGGCGTCGTTGTTGTACTGGTCTGGGTAAAAATACTTATCCGGCTCGGCCGCCGCCATCTCCCTGGCTTTTATTTGCGCGGCGTCCGTGCCCCCGAGCGGGTCCGTCTCGATGATCTCGGCCCCGTAAATGCGCAGGATGCGCTTGCGCTCGCGGCTGGCGTTTTGCGGCAGGCAGAGCGCGACTTTGTAGCCGCGCGCCGCGCCGATCATCGCGTAGGCTATGCCCGTATTGCCGCTCGTCGCATCGAGGAGGATTTTCCCCGGAAGCAGTTGCCCGCTCTCTTCGCCCGCAAGAATCATCGCCAGCGCCGCGCGGTCTTTGACGGAGCCGCCAGGGTTCAGGTGCTCGGCCTTGGCGAAGACGGAAACCCCTTCAGGCACAAGGGCGCGCGTCACGCGCCGCAGGCGAATGAGCTGAGTCCCGCCGATGCTTTGGGAGATTTCGTCCACGCGTTCGGAGCGCGCGGGCCGCTCTGCAATCCTCTGGGCCATAATCAACTGGGCTCAAAAAAAGCATCGGCCGCGACTTCCTTCCAGGAAATTCGCGGCCTCGGTTTCCGTCCTTGCTGTCGTCGCGGCGTCTAACCCTCGGTTCTCAAATCCCCGCGCGTGCAAGCGTCACCCGACCGCTCCTCCGTAATGGAGCGACAACAGGTGCAAGCGAAACAACGATGCTCTATCTTCTGCACGGCGTTCATGGCTTTCAAGTCAAGGGCACTATAAGCAAGACCTCGAAGGGGTGTCAACACCGAGCAGTTAATGGGAACGGGCGGCCCCCACGACCGCCCGTCCCTCTTTGCCTTGCTTGTGCGTTCAAGGCCGGCGTTACTTCGTCGTCACGCTGGCAATGTTTGAGTAGCCGGAGTTCCCGGCCTTGTTGTAAGACCGCACGCGGTAACGGTACAGGGTGTTTCGCGTGAGGCCGGTGTTGAGGGCACTCGTCGAGTTAGCTCCCCGCGTCCCGACCTCAAGGAAGTTAGTGCAGTTCACCCCCTGGCAGCGCTCGATGCGGAAGCCGACCTCGTTGTTCGCGTTGTCCGTCCAGTAGACGGTCACCGCTTGCCCCGTGTAGTACGAGGCCGCCGTCAAGTTACTCGGGGCCGCCGGCTTGATCGTCGTGTCAAGAGTGAGCACGTTCGAGTAGGCGGAATTGCCCACGCTGTTATAGGCCCGCACGCGGAAGCGGTAGATGGTGTTCGGCGCGAGGCCGGTGTTGAGGAAGCTGGTGACGTTGGTCGTGCGCGTCCCGATTTGGGTGAAGTTGATGCAGTTCGCTCCCTGGCAGCGCTCGATTCTGAATCCGACTTCGTTAAAAGCGTTATCCTTCCAGTAGATGGTCCCCTGCTGCCCGGTCGAGGAGACGGTTCCCGTCAGATTGGTGGGGGCAGCCGGCTTGGTCGCCGCCGTCACCTCTATGTTGACGCCCGCGACGTTGGCGCTCGCCTTGCCGCGCGAGTCTTTGACACGCACCTCCGCGCGGTAATTGCCCGCCTGGTAGGTGTGATTAATGACGGGGCTCGCCTGTGTCACGTTCGGCGAGCCGTCGCCGAACGTGAACGTGTAGGAAGCAACCGTGTCGGCAGGAGCCGCGGTGTCCGGGTCGGTCGAGCCGGAGGCGTCGAGCTTGACCACGAGCGGCGCGAGACCTTTGGACGGCATGGCCGTAAGCGCCGCGACCGGCGCGTTGTTCGGGCGGCAGAACGTGTTGCCGACGATTGTGTATGAGCCTGCCGGCCCGAGGTTGTCGGGCGCGTTGTCGGGCGTGATGGCCCCGACGGTCTGCCTCATCAGGAAGCCCGTCAACTGCTGCCCGACAGCGGGCGAGCCGACGCCGCTGCGCGGCACGACGATGGTGATGAAGCCTTCGGGCGAGTAAGTGCTCAGCGGGTCGGCGGGCGTCGTCGGGTCTGTGCCCGTAGTGCCCGCGCCGTAAGCGAATGAGACCGTGCCCACCGCGTCCGTCTTCATGGCGACGACGTAGTTAGTCGCATTCGGGGCCAGGAACTGCACGGGCCAGCGGCTACTCGGCGGCAGCGGCGACTGTAGGTCGCGCATCCTGATCGTGAAGACCAGCTTGCCGTCCCCGACGGCGAAAGGCTCGGCCACGGAGACCGAGAGGATGTCGTTGGCCCCGACCGGCGTGCCCACGGGGAGACTGCCGTCGCCCTCCGGGTCCGTCAGGACTGTCACGCCCGGCACGATGCACGGGTCTTGAGCCGGAGGCGCTGCGCTCACAGGGAAGTCGCCGCACGACGGACCCTCGCCGTTGGCGTTGACGGCCGTGACTTTGTAGAAGTACTGCACGGCCGCGTCGGCCGTCGTGTCCTCGTAGGTCGTCTTAGTCGTGTTGATGAGCAGGCCGTAAGCACCGGCCGCGCCCGTCTTGCGGTAGACGTTGTAGCCCGTGATGGGCGAGCCCCCGTTGTCCGGCGCGGACCAGTCCAACTGCACGCCGCCGCTCGTCCTGTTGACGCTGTTGACGCGAGGCGCGAGCGGCTTGCCGTTCTCCGGCGGGTCGAACTGAGCGAGCAGACGCTTGCCGCCCGACTGGCGCACGATGCTCGCCAGCGCGCTGCGCGAAGTCGCGGGCGTGGTGCAGCCCACGCAACCGTCCGCATAAGCGCCGACGATGCGCCCTTCGTAGTCCATCTTCAGATCATTGAAGTCCAGCAGGTTGCGGTCTTCGCCGCAGGTCGTTCCGCTCGTGCAGATCGAGCCGAGTTGGACCGGGTCGTTCGGCGTGGTGTCAACGGTCGTCCAGGTCAGGCCGCCGTCGTAGGTCGTGGCGATGTACATGTGCCACTCGCCTGTGAAGTTGGCCGCGTCCTGGTAGTCGCCGGAGGTCGGCGTGCCGAGGAACATGAAGGACGCGCGGTCGTCGTCGCCCGCGACGACCTGCGGGAAGACGGAGTTGCGAATGGCGAACGGGGTGCCCACGTCAACCGGGTTAGTCCAGGTCACGCCCTTGTCGTTCGAGATGGCGATCTTCGGGCGACCGCTCTCAAGGTAGCCGAAATAGACGCGCCCCTTGCCGGCGGTCTTGTCGCCGCGGCCGACGCCGACCGACGGGTCGTTGTTGCCGCTAACGCTGCCCGGCACGGTGCGAATCTTAAACGTCGTGCCCTCGTCTTCGGAGACGGCGAAGCCCTGCGAGCCGCCGCCCTCGACGCCCACCGCGCCGGCCGTGCAACTCTTGTTCGGAACGTAGACCGTGCCGTCGGGCGCGACCGTGACGTGCCCGTGCAGGCCGCCGCACTGCGTCAGGTTGTACATCGGGACGGCCGCGCCGAAGGTCAGACCGCCGTCACGGCTGATGGCGAGTTGGGCCACGGCCACGTCCTGCGAGGCGTAATAGACGGCGCTCGGGTAGCCGTTGATGCTGTCGGGCAAGCCGCGGCACGAACGGGCCGACGCCGATGGTCTGGTGGTCAACGCCGGGGTTGATGCCGGAGCCGA
The DNA here is from genome assembly GCA_963711585.1 of uncultured Acidobacteriota bacterium. Lineage (GTDB taxonomy): Bacteria > Acidobacteriota > Blastocatellia > Pyrinomonadales > Pyrinomonadaceae > QHXM01. The sequence continues at coordinate 81,160 of CAVQEU010000016.1, forward strand.
TGACGCTCGGCGTCCAGTTGTCGCCGTCGTCGTCGGTCGAGGCGAGGAAGCTGGTCTTCGGACCCAACTGCGAGACGAAGGTGCGCCCGAAGCCGTCCTTGTCGGATTCGAGAATGGGGTCGAGCGTGGCGAGGCTCGTCGTCGTCGAACTCACGTCCTCCCAGGTCTCCTTCGCCGGCGAGGAGCAGTCGTCAAACGAGATGCGCAGGGTTTGCAGGGCGGCGATGAACATGTACCTCCCGCCGGGGTATTGTACCGAAGGCTTGCCGAAGCCGATGGAAGGCTCGCCTGCGCTCGCGCCGAGCGTGCTGTCGGCGGGCGGCGTGTACGTCTGAAAGCGCGGCGACGTGCCCGTGCTGACAGAGCCGCCGGGCGTCACCTGCGGTTTCTCCTCCAGGGTGATCGTCCCCGTGAAAGTGCCGCCGGCGACCGCGAAGGGGATGACGCGGACGGTATGTGTGCCGGACACGGCGGGGGCGATGACCGTCTCGGGCACGCCGGGCGAGTTACCTGAACTGCCCACGCCCGTAACCTGTAGGTCGTAATCCTCGACGGGGATGTCCCACGTGATTTGAATCTTGACCTGGTGCGTGTCTTCGTAGGAGGCCGGGACGTTAATCGTCAGCGCGTAGTCGTCGCACGGCAGGTTGACGCAATCCACCGCACCGGCCTGGGCCGACGGGTTGGAGATGAGGTTCGGCCCGCCCGTATAAGTCAGGGTCGGAGTGGCGACCGAGAGCGTCCCGCTCGCAGGGTTGGCGGCCGACCCCGCGAGCGTCGCCAGGAGCGCCGCGGCCATGCAGACCAACGTGGTCAGAATAAGCCGCGCGCGCCAGTTCGCCGAGTGCGTGCCTTTCGAGATGCGGGTTGATTGATGAGGATGCCGTGCCATGCGCTGTCTCCTTTTACGAAAAACGGGCCAACGGTCGGGAAGATGGGCTATTCGAGCCTCACCCGTATCTAACCCGTCACGCGTCGAAACGGGCGTTTAGGGTAAAACTTAAAATTCCAACGGCGCTCTTGCTACGGGCGCTCAACGGAGCTCACGCATAAGCGAGCGGGGAAATGTCATGGGGATGGAAGCTGGTTTCCGTCTTGACGCCGTACTGCTCACGTGTCTCCGGGGCAGGAGCACACGACCCGCTCGACGGGTCGTACACGTGACTGGCGCAAAAACTATCGCCGATAGGGGGAACTTGGTAATAACAAATTCGCTGGCGAAGTGCAAGCAGGAATCCGCTTGCCGGCGCGCGGCGAGTCTTCGCGCTTACTCTGAAAGCGCGTGCGATTTCAGGCGTGGGGCCGAGTCGTTATCGCTCAATCCAACTTTTTGATTGAGTAAGTTGAAAGGTACAGTGGGTCGCGGCCGCGCGCCATCACCAGACCTTTAGGCTCCCTGCCGCGCGCGGACAATTCCCAAACATAGTTGTAGTTGTTGGCCGAAACGTCGCCTTCCTGCCGCGCCCTTTTGAGATTGGCTACGTCCGTGTAACGCATACGCTGGCCGCCCTCGCGCGCCACGGCCGTCACGAAGCGTATGCGCGACTGCTTGTCGAACCCGACGATGACGTGTGAGAAAAAGGGGTCGCGCACCTCCCACACTTCCTGACGTTTGCGCTCTTCCCGTTGCAGTGTGCCAATTTTCTGCAAGCGGCTGTGCGCGTCCTCCTTCGTCATATCCAGGCGCAAGCCGACGATGTCGCGGCGCGGCCTGGTTTCACTCCCGGCGGCGGCGACGCTCACGCTCGCGGCAAGCAGCAAGGGCAGGAGACAGAGAGCAGCTAGTTTCCTCACGGTTTTAATCCTTATTGATACCGATTCCGAGTTTCATACCTTTAAGGATTAAGATAATACCAGGTTCGCCTGACAGGCAATCCTCTATTAACCTTTCCATAAAGCTCAGCGATCACATATGCCTTGTCAGACAAAATTCAAGTGCGTCTATGTCTTTCTGTCCACAGCTTTCTTTTTACGAAAGTGGCGGAGACAGTGAGCCTGCCCCACGGCAAGTAGGAAGGCCACTATGGGCCAGTTTATTAAAGGAGCGAGATATGGAAATTTACCGTCTTTTATTTCAGCATAATACGTAATGAAAAGCACGACAGCGGCAACAAGGCTGGGAAGGAGCCACTTCCAGGCAGCCTTGACATATTTTAGCAGCACGAGCCCTTGCCCAATTCCCATGATGATGATGAATGCTTCGGGACGGAGAACATACATGCCGCGCCGCATCTGGGCCACTTCGCCATGATGATGGGGAGCGAATCAATCAGGCGGTCGGCCTGCCCGGCCAGTTCAGCGACCTGCGCTGTGAGCGCGGCCGTGATGAGGTGCTCGAAAGCCGGGGCGAGTTGGTTGAGGCGACGGTTGAAGGCTTGATAGCTGGGCAAGGCTGGGAACCACGCCCGCCAGTGGCGGCGCGCGTAGTCGTAGATCGGGCGCTGAAGGTGTAAGCCTTGCATGTGGCCGAAGAGATAGATGGTTACGAGTTCCTCGTCCGTGAAACGGGGACGGAAGTTACTCAAGCGTTGATATTTCAAGTCGGGCTTTGTATCGTAAGCCCGGCAGACGCGCAGGTAGAGGGCGATGAGTTGGTGTTCCACAAACTCAATTCTACGCCCTTCCGGCCGTCTGCTTTTCTACTCTTGATTCGCATCAATAGTAGTAAGGTTCATAATAGGAATAGAAATCAATCCTCGATATCGAAGTAATTATTGTGGCAATAAATGCACAGAGAGCTGTTACCCCCATCCACAGGAAAGGGTTGACATATTTACTTAGCAATAAGGCTTGGGCGACACCCCAAACAGACCAGAGGAGAACCTGCAACTTAATGGATTTTGATGAAACATTGACATTTCCTATAACCAAAGGCACGTAGAGCAACAGATTTAAGAGTGGGATGAGCCAGCGAGCCGTTGACTTAAGGAGATACTCGCCTTCCGCTAACAGCGGCACTGGAGTTGGAGGAACTGGCTGTGGCGGGACAGGCTCGGGTGGAATCGGGGTTGGCGGCACCGGCTGCGGCGGCATGGCTCTGGCGGCACTGGCTCCGGCATCGGCGAAGGCACAGTCTTGGGCAGCACTGGATGTAAAGCCTGAAGCATCTCTCCCGCCGTTCTGTACCGGTCATGGCTCATCCGTTGGACAGCCTTATCAATGACCACAGCCAAATTATATTCGACATCGGGCGCGAACTCTCGCCAGTGATTCTCTTCAGTTCGCCGATCCACCAAATCCACCGGCTGCTTGCCCGTCAGCAGATTGATCGCTGTCCATCCCAGGCTGTAAAGATCGCTGGCGTAAACGGGTAATCCGATTGCCTGCTCTATCGCCATATAACCGGGTGAGCCGATGATCAAGCTCCTCTGAACTCTGCCTTGATCGTATACGGTCGTCACCGTCTCCTTGACCGCGCCGAAATCAATCAAGACCGGTTTGCTGTCTCGTTTCCTGTAGATGATGTTGTCGGGTTTAATATCGCGGTGGATGATGTCATTGGCATGTAAGTACTGAAGGATCTCCAGCAAACTGCTCACGATCTCTCTGACGACTACGCTTTTAAGCGGTCCCTCAGTCCACAACTTCTGACCGAGCGTCTGGCCGTCAATCAACTCCTGAACCAAGTAGAATTGCTCGTCTTCTACGAAGTAAGCATAGAGTTTGGGAATCTGGCTGTGCTCTTCGCCGACTCGCTCCAGAATGGAGGCTTCGCGCCCGAACCGCTCTTGAAGATGAGGCAGCAGATTCGGGTCGGTAGTAGCGGGCTTAAACTGCTTGATGACGCAGCGGCGGCGCGAAGGCAAGTGGGTATCTTCTGCGAGGAAGGTGTGGCCGAATCCGCCCTTGCCCAGTTCACTGAGGATCAGGTAGCGGTTGTTCAGAAGGCTCATGACTCACGAGTCCCAGGAGAAGAGTCGTCAGAGCTGAAGTGAATCGCAGTCGGGCGATTCTACTCTATGACCGAGGATGAGGGCTATGATTAAGATTACGGAATAGTATGATTCCACAAAAAATTCAAGTGTGGAATTTAGATAATCCCTTATCCTTCAATGCAAGAGGTATGGAAGCACAGGCTTTTTAGATTGGCACACTTCAGGCAAACAAAACGGGCGGCCCTAAAACAAGGCCGCCCGTAACTTGTTTGAGATGGTTTCTGGGAGGCAGGGACTCGAACCCCGATAGCCAGATCCAGAGTCTGGAGTCCTACCATTGGACGACCTCCCAGCACGGGGAATAAATTTACGTATGGAGGCCACGGTTGTCAACCGCGGCCAAATGAGCCGGAACAAATCCGCGCGGCAACTTTCCTCTTGCCGGGCGTCGTAGATTGGACGCACAATGGAGACACGATGAAGCCGCCCTCTTCGCCCCTTGCCGGGCGGCGTTCTTGGAAGCGGATTCCCGAAGGGATGGATGAGGCCGATGAGTACCGAGAAGACGGGCGAAATCGCCGGCAACGAACGGGACGAGCAATTGCGCACCCTGGTCGCAGAGCACGAGGCCAGGCTGACGGAGATAGCGGACCTGGTGGCGCACGTGCGCCACGAAATCAACAACCCGCTGACGGGCGTGATCGGCCAAGCCCAGCTACTCCTGCGCGAAGAATTGAGCCAGTCCGCGCGCCGCCGCGTCGAAACCATCGAACACCTCGCCGGCCGCATACGCGACACCGTCGCCGAACTGCGCGCCGTCCAGCGACCACGGAAGAAGGGCGGAGGGCAGAGGGATGAGGGATGGGAGGGATTGAGTGAACGGCAGCCTACCGAGCTCGTTGACTCAGATCGGCTTTCATTCATCTCTCATCCCTCCGCCCTCATCCCTGCTTTCCGCGCTTTTGATCTCCGCCCCTCCTTGAGTTAGGACTTCAAATCTTTTGCCGGCCGGAAGGATCGCGTTCTCGCCGCGCTTGAAGCCGTGCAGGAGCGCTACGGGTGCGATGAGCGGCAGGGCAACGGCCGTGATGACCATCGCCGTGGCGACTTTGGCGCCTTTGCTGTCGCCCACGATTCTGCCGGAAGACTGTAGCGGAATCCGCGTGCCGTCAACGGCCGTCACGTCCTGCATCTCCCAGGCGAGCCGGCCCGCGCGCCCGAAGTGTCCGCCCCGGCTCGCCTTCACCACGCGCGCCGTCGCCGTCGCGCCCGCCTCGATGACCACCACGCCGTCCACCTTGACGGGGTTGACCACGCGGAAGCTGATCGCCTCGCCTTTTTTCACTTCCTGCGAAGTCACGGTGAAAGGCGCTTCGACCTCTATCGTCACCCCGTTGGGAATTTTCACCTTGAGATTTTGCCGCGCGGGCGACGCGTGGCTTGTGACCGCGACGCCCTTGGGCGACATGACCATTGCCAGAATCACGGCGTCGGGGACGCCCGCTTCCTTCAGGTGCTGTAACGCGGCCGGCGTGGTCACAAAGTCGCAGGGCGAGGTCTTGATCGTGGCGAGGATGGTTTCGGGCGTGAAATCGGCTTCGACCATTCTTAGTACGTCCTGATTGGTCAAGGCTCCTGCGCCCTCTTGCGACAGTTGGATACTTTTCGCTGCTTGCGGCCCCGTGGCCGCGGCCAACGCGGGCATCGTTTGAATGAGCAGCAGGGGCATTAAAAGCGCGGTTATGAGCTTGTTCATGTGCCGGACTCCTGACGGTAAGAATCACTTTCAAAATGAAGCTGGCAATCACGGTGCCAGTCCTTTATCAGTGAAGCCTAAGCCGACCGGGGGAGCGCCGCCGCGCGCCGTGTGACACTTTTTCAACTGCCGCCCGAGGCGGAAAAGAAAATGCGCGGCAAGTTAATGCCGCGCATCTCTGGATTAACAATCTCGTCCCACAACGGACGCGGGAACTCTTAGACTGTGACTTCCTCTTTGTCCTCGACGAGGTAAGGCGTCGTCGCCTCATCTCTGTCCTCTTCGAGAATCGCGTGGATGACAGGCAGGCTCAGCGAGTGTTTCCCGGAAATTCCTGGCACAGGTTTGCCCTTGGCGTAGACGGCGTGCCGCCCGTGCTCCTGATACCATTCCGAGAGGTTGGCCGTCTTGTGCATGTTCTCGATAATCTGCCGCCAGCCGACGCCTGTGTTGTAAGCGCAGAAGGAGATTTCGCCCTCCTGCGTGCCGTAGGGGATGACGCACATCTCCGTGCGGCGGAAGTCGTAGTTGAACAGGTCCTGAAACCACATGCCTTCGACGCAGAGGACGCGCCACGTGTCGTTCGGGTCTTCGGAACCGTGTTGCGTCTTCATGCGGTCGTTGCGGTCCGAGTTCGAGTTGGTCGAGGACGGCCGGAACAGATTGATGATCTGCGAGACGGGGAAGCCTTCGGGCGCGCGGCGCGCGTCGAAGTTCCTCAAGATAGCCATCGCGAGCTGCGCGTAAGAGAGTTTCTTCCCGCGCGCCGTGTCGGTAATGACGGCCACGTCCTTCATGAACTGCTCGTAGTCGAAGAACTCGAAGAGCGAAGTGAACTGGCCCGTCTTGCGGTTGACGACCATCAGCGTGAAGATGCCGCAGTTCGGGTGGCAGTTACAGCTTGACCAGCCCCAGGGCGCGTCCGCGCCTTGCAGCATGTCCATCACGCTCGTGAACGCCGAGTAGCTGGAGAGCGGAAACCAGTCGCGCAAGGGTTGGAGGCGGCCTCCCAGTTGGTCCTTGAGGTCGTGCGTCATCCCGGCGAGCGTGTAGCGCTGGCGTATGCGAAGCTCGTCGGAGATGTCTTCGTCGCGGCCTGTGAAGGAGACGGGCTGGAAGGCTATGGTCTGAACCTTGTCAATGTTCTGCGCCGCGAACTCCACGATCTGGCCGATGGCGTCGTTGTTGATCGTGTTGACGATGGTCGTGACCAGCGTCACCTTGATGCCCACGCTTGCTAGATTCTCAATCGCGCGCAGCTTCACGTCGAAGAGATTGCCGACGCCGCGGTGCTTGTTCTTCTCCTCCGAGACGCCGTCGAATTGCAGATAGACGCCGTGCTGGCCCGCTTCTTTAGCGGCCTTGCAGAACTCTATGTCTTCGGCGAAGCGTATGCCGTTCGTGGCGGCGAGGATGCGGTAGAAGCCAATCTTCTTGGCGTAGGCGACCGCTTCCAGGTAGTAGGGCGAGAGCGTCGGCTCGCCGCCCGAGAAGAGGATGATGACCTGGCGGCGCGGCTTAAAACTTACCGCACGGTCCAGGATAGCCTTCGTGTCCTCAAACGTCGGCTCGTGGACGTAGCCGACCTGGTTGGCGTCCATGAAGCACGGATCGCACATCATGTTGCAGCGGTTCGTCAGGTCTACGGTCAAGACCGCGCCGCGGCCGAACTTGATGTTGGAAGTCCCGTGCTTGTGAATCTCCTTGTCCTCGGCCGCGCGGAAGTCGCGCCCGAAGAAGAGCGACTCGATGCGCTCCAAAAACTTCGGGTCGGTCGCCATCACGTCGGTGAACTCGCCGTGCTTCGGGCAGGTCTTGCGCATGATGACCTGACCGTTCTCTTCCAGAATCTGCGCCTTGATCTCGCCCGGATGCTGGTGCATCAGGGTTTCGAGCTGAGTCTCGCCCGTGATGACCGCGGTGCGCACTTCCTTGACGCAGCGCGGGCACAAGGAGTCCGTCTCGCGAGGGAAGCCCAGGGGCGGGGCCGAGCGCTCGTAAGATTTCAAGAGCGGCCCCGGAGCCCATGTCGGGCGTATGGCCTCGCCTTCGGGCAACCTACGGTTGACCGACTGGAAGACTTTCCACGCCACGTCCGACAGGCCCGAAATCAGCCGCGAGCTACGGACTCCGCTGAATCTGGCTTTTTCTTCTTCGCCCCTGCGAAATTGATCGCTAAACAAGAATCGTTCTCCTAGACGCGGGCGCAACGACGTGGGGGAGACGCGCCCGGATGACCAAACATGAAAAATTGCTTAAATATCTGCCGCCTTCGCACACTTTTGCGCACAAAAGCAGGCAGCCCGACATGATAGAGGCTGAGCGTGGCAAAGGCAAGCGGAAAACGGCCGATGGTAAATCGTAAATGGTGAATAGATAAAGGCGTTTCGTCTATTTACGATTTACGATTCACGATTTACGATGTCCTCATGAGCATTCATCCGACGGCCGTCATCAGCCCGCGCGCGTTGATCGCGGCGGGCGTCCACATTGGCCCGTTCGCGGTCATAGAGGACGACGTGGTCATCGGCGAGGGGTGCGAGATAGCCTCGCACGTCGTCATCAAGCGTTACACCACGCTCGGGCGCGGGAATCGCGTTTACGAGCACGCCGTGCTGGGCGGCGAGCCGCAGGACGTGAAGTTTCGAGGGGAAAAGAGCCGCCTCGTCGTCGGCGACGATAATCTGATACGCGAGGGGGCGACCTTGCACCGGGCGAGCGGCGAAGGTGAGGCGACGCGCGTCGGCTCGCGCAATTTCCTGATGATAGGCGTTCACGTCGCGCATAATTGTGCCATCGGAGACGACAACATTTTCGCCAACGAGGTGGCGCTCGCCGGGCACATCACAATCGAGGATCACGTCTTCCTCTCGAACAACGTCGGCTGCCACCAGTTCGTGCGCATGGGGCGTTACGCGATGGTCGGCGGCAAGTCGAAGATCGTGCAGGACGTGCTCCCTTTCTTCACGACCGACGGCAACCCGCCGCGCGTGCGCGGGCTCAACTCCGTGGGCCTCAGGCGCGCAGGCTTCTCGACCGAAGAGCGCAAGGCCCTGAAAGAAGCCTACAGGATTCTCTTCCGCGGCAATCTCACGCTCGCGGACTCGCTCGGCGAGCTTGAGCGGATTGACGACCGCAACGTCCGACACCTCGTCAACTTCATACGCGGCTCGCGCCGCGGCTTCACGCGCGCAGGACGCCGCGGCGTAGACGAACTTCGAGCGGACGAGGAGCCGCTGACCGGCTGAATCTCATGAGCATGGAGAGAAGAGAAGTGACCGTTGCAGAACTGGCCGCGCATGTCGGCGGGCGCGTCCGCGGGGACGGCGAACGATTAATCAGAGGTGTGGCGAGCGTCGAGAGTGCCGCGGAGGGTGAGATAGCTTTTGTCGATGACAGTAAATTGTTCGAGAGCGCTCGCTCGTCCAATGCTTCCTGCTTAATCGTGCCGGAGGGGGCGCAGGTTGACGCGCCCTGTCTCATCGAAGTCAGGAAACCTAAGCTCGCGTTTGCACTCGTCGCGGAGTTGCTGCACCCGCCGAAACGGCGCGCGGGCGCGGTTCACCCGAGCGCAATCGTGGACGAGAGCGCGAGCGTGGACGAGAGCGTCTTCGTCGGCGCGCGCGTGGAAATCGGCGCGGGCGCGAGCGTCGGCGCGGGTACGCAGATTCTCTCGGGCGCGTTCATAGGCGAGAACGCAACCGTCGGGCGCGACTGCGTCATTCATCCGAACGTAGTGCTCTACGAGAACGTGACTCTGGGTGACCGCGTGATTCTGCACGCAGGCGTGGTCATAGGCGCGGACGGCTTCGGCTACGTGCCGGACGCAGAGAACGTGCGTCACAAGTTCCCGCAGATTGGCACAGTCGTCATAGAAGACGATGTGGAGATTGGGGCCGCGACGTGCGTTGACCGCGGCGCGCTTGGCGAGACGCGCATCGGGAGCGCGACCAAGATTGATAACCTCGTGCAGATCGCGCACAACGTGCGCATCGGCCGGCGCGTCGTCATCGCCGCGCAGACCGGGATTTCGGGCAGCACTGTCATCGAAGACGACGCCATCATCGGCGGGCAGGTCGGGATGGGCGACCACGCGCGCGTCGAGAGCGGCGCAATCATCGGCTCGAAGGCAGGCATTCTACCGGGCAAGATCGTCCGCGCGGGCGTCTGGTGGGGCATCCCCGTCCAACCACTCGACCAGTACAAGCGTCTTAACGCGCACGTCAACCGCCTGCCGCAGTTGCGCGAGGAGGTTAAGGAGCTGCGGCGGCAGATTAAAGAGTTGCAGACGAAAGTCGGCGGCGAAGAATAAACGGGCCGCGCGTTCAATCGGAGTGACACGATTCTTGACAGGGTTTGCGGCCGCGCCGTAGAGTCGAATTGATTCGACGCGAAGGCTCGCCAAAAGCGTTTCGCCTGAGGCTATAGGCTCGTCGCCTCTGTCAGTGTTCTAAGGCATACACGGGCCGCCGAGTACGGTCAGCACGGCTATGGAAATTAACAAGTGCGCTAATTGCGGTCTGGTGAATCTGGCGGGAGAGGTGAGGTGTCAGCGCTGCTACTACCTGCTGTCGCTGCCGGACCAGAGCGGCAAGTGGACGAAAGTGGCGCCGCCCCCGACTCACTCCTGGATGGCGGACTCCACTCCCCCTCAGCCGGTCGCGCCGCTCGTCTCCAATCCGAAGCTTTTCCCATGCCCTGATTGCGGGCGCTCGTGCTCAAAGTCTGCCCCGGCCTGCCCGCAGTGCGGCAGACCTTTCGTCCAACGCAACGCGCCGTATGCCCCGCCTGCGCAGGCCCAGGCGATGAGCCCCCACCCGGCGCAGCAGATTCATTATCACTACCAATATCCGCAGCCGGCGCAGCAGACGTGGAGCCCTGGGGTGGCGGCCGTGCTGAGTCTCTTCATCCCCGGCGTGGGCCAGATGTACAAGGGGCGTGTCGGCGAAGGGCTGCTCTGGCTGCTGTTCACCCCCATCGGCTACGTCATGTTCATCCTCCCCGGACTGATTCTACACATCATCTGCATCATCAACGCCTCGCAGGGCAACCCGTACAGGCAGGGCGGGTAAACTCGCCGGGCGTTAAAGACGTTGGCGCGCTACTGCCAACTCCGCAGGGCGCTCAGAATGGCTTGAGCGGCGCGGCGTGATGCGCCCGCTTCGCCGAGCCTCGCGGCGGCTTCTTTGAGTCGCGCGCGTGCCTCTTCGTTTCGCTCCTGGCTCAATAGTTCCTTGAGTTCTTCCGCCAGCCGCACGCCCGTCAAATCTCCCTGCATCAGCTCCGTCACGAGCCGTTCGCCGGCGATCAAGTTAATCAGCCCGAAATGCTCCGCGCTGATGAGGCGGCCGAGCGTGTGCCAATTTATAAAAGACTCTTTGTAGACGATGACGAAGGGCGTATCAATCAGCGCGGCTTCGAGCGTGGCCGTGCCGCTCGCGACCGCCGCCGCGTCCGCCGCGCCCAACGCCTCGCGCGTCTCGTGCTGCGTGATGTGAAGATTGACGGCTGCGTGAGAGTTGTTCCGCGCGGCGGCGGCGATGATGGCCTCGGCTTCTTCACGCGGGCGGTTGTGTGCCAGCGCGAGGACGAACTGAATTTCGGGGCGCTCGCGCGCGAGGTGATGCGCGGCGTCGAGCATCGGCGGCAGGATGCGCTCAAGCTCTTTGCGGCGGCTGCCCGGCAGGAGCGCGACCAGCGGGCGCGTCGGGTCCAGGTCGTTGCGGCGACAAAACTCCTCGCGCCCGTAGCGCGGCTCGACGCGCCCCGCGAGCGGGTGGCCCACGAAGCGCACGTGCCGGACGCCGCGCTCTTCGTACCACCCCGGCTCGAACGGGAGGATGGCGAGCAACAGGTCAACGTCGCGCCGTATGTTGCGGACGCGGTAAGCGCGCCAGGCCCAAAGCTGCGGGCTGATGTAGTAGATGACGCGCAGGCCGCGCCGGTGAAGCGCGCGCGCCAGCCTCAGGTTGAAGTCGGGCCAGTCAACCAGGACGACCGCCTGCGGGCGGCGTTCGATAGCGGCGCGTTTGAGCGTCTTAAAGGCCCGCCAAAACTTCGGCAGCGCCCGGCCCACCTCGGCTATCCCCATGATCGCCAAATCGTCCGCGCGCACGACCGTCTCAACGCCGGCCTCTCGCATCAGCGCTCCCGTCGCCCCGAAAAACTCAAACTCCGCGCCCCCGCACGCCTCTTCCCTGAGCGCACGCACGAGGTCCGCGGCATGAGCGTCGCCCGAGGGCTCGCCCGCGACGACCATCAGACGCAAGTGTTCTGTCATTACAAGCATAATAGCAGCAGGCTGTGGGCGGTGAAACGACGTGCAGGTTTTTAGCCCCGTCAGGGGCTGTTGATAATAGCCCAGCACTTTAGCTGGGTAGAAATGGGAAAAATTGCGCGGAGTCCCGTAGGGACGGCTGAACATGGGCCAGCTTTCCTTCAGTCGTCCCTACGGGACTCAATAAAACTTTCCACACTCTTCCCAGCACCTCAGTGCTGGGCTATTATCACGTCGCCCCTACGGGGCTCAAACCTTGCTTACTGCCCACTGCCTACTGCCTACTGACCACTGCTTTCTGCTTTGCGGCTTTCCGTGTTAGCATCGCCCCGATTTTCAGACCAAGACGGCGCGCACTTCTCACGACCCTGAGAACTGAAGATTCGCGCCCAGCGTTCGGCCTTCGGAGGTCTTCGATTTCTCCTTTGGGTAACTTCTTCCCCGCGGCAAAATTCTGTGCCAGGCTCGCGTTTCTCCTCGTGTGCCTGACTTCGACTGCGCTGGCACAACAGACGAACCCGGTTGAGCGCCAGGTCATTAATCCAATCACCGACACGCCGAACGTCAACCCGCTGACGCAGGAGCAGCCGCCTATCCGCCCGCCGCGCGTCGCGCAAGCGAGCGACGCCGCGCAGAGCACGGAGGAGTTGACCGTCACGGCCGCGAAAGAGACCATCTCGGGTCCGAAGGAAGCGGTCGTCGCCGTCTACGAGGGAAACGTTGACGCGCGCATCGGGACTTTTCGCTTGCAGGCAGACAAGGTGACGGTCTACGAGGCCAGCAACCGCGTCGTCGCGGAGGGCAACGTCGTCTTCGACCAGGGCGACCAGCAGCGCATCACGGGCTCGCGCGCCGAGTGGAACTACCGCACCAAGACCGGCTACTTCATCAACTCCACGGGCTTTACCAACCAGACGCAGGACGGGACCGTCATCTATTACACGGCCGACTCCGTCGAGAAGATCAGCTACGACACCATCGTCGCCATCAATGCGGAGATTACGGCCTGTGAGGACAACGTCCCGAAGTGGAGTTTCAAGGCCGCGCGGGCCGAAATCAAGATCGGCGACCGCGTGCGCGTCAAGGGGCCGACCTTCCGCGTCAAGAATGTGCCAATCCTTTACCTGCCTTACGCGTCCGTTCCCATCAAGCGGCGCGACCGCGCCTCGGGCTTTCTGACGCCGACCTTCAGCGGCTCCGGCAACAAGGGCTTTCGCCTCTCGAACGCTTACTACCAGACGCTCGGCCGCTCGGCCGACGCCACCCTTCGCAACGACATCTACACGGGCCGCGGCATCGGCCTCGGCCTCGACGTGCGCACCCGTGCGAATTCGCGCTCCTATCTGAACTTCGGCTTCTACGCCGTCAAGGACCGCATCTTCGGACCCGATGAGAGCCCGGAGAACCCGGACCAGGGCGGCTCAAGCTTTTACGTGGACGGCGTGCACTACTTCCCGAACGGCTTTCTCGCCGCGGCCGACGTGAACGTCACGTCGAACCTTGCGTTCCGCCAGGTCTTCTCCGACTCGATTCAGCAGGCCATCTCGCCCGAAGAGCGCTCGCAGATTTTCATCAACAAAAACTTCGGCGACTACAGCCTCAACTTCCTGGCCCGCTCGCAGGTCACCTCCATCCCCAATACGCGCATACGCACGCGCCAACTCCCCAGCATCTCGCTCGACAAACGCCCTTCGGCCCTACGCTACTTCGAGCGCGTCCCCGTCTACTTCTCTTTCTCGGGGAGCCTCGAAGGCGTCAGCCGCAAGGAGACTGTGGACGACCTGCTGCTCTTCCGCGACGAGGTGGAGGGCGAGCCCATCGTCTCGCCCTCCATCGTGCAGCGCCTGGACGTGCATCCGCGCTTCAGCCTCCCCGTGCACGTCGCCGGCTGGTCCGTGACTGCGACCGCGGGGTTGAGCGCGACGTATTACTCGAATTCGATTGACCCAGTGACGCGTCTGATCCTGAGCCGCGATGTCGTGCGCGGCTACGGCGAGTTCGAGTTGGACGTGCGGCCGCCCGCGCTGGCGCGCAACTTCCGCCACGGCGACGGCTCGTTCTTCTTCCGCCACGTCATAGAGCCTTACTTCATCTATCGCAAGATCGAGGGCATCACCAATTTCGAGCGCATCATACGCTTCGACTCGGCGGACGCCATCGCCGACACCAACGAGATAGAGTTCGGCATCGTCAACCGCTTCTTCACGCGCCGCTCGACCGAGAACGTCAACCCGAAGGCCGAGCGCGATGACTCCGGCGAGCGCAAGCGCGTCCCGCTCTCTCGCCAGCCTTACGAGGCGTTGACGATTACGCTGCGCGGGAAATATTTCTTCGACCCTTATTTCGGGGGTGCGCTCATTCCGGGCCGCCGCAACCAGTTCTACCCGATCAACACCTTCTCCGGCTTCACCTACGGCGGCGTGCCGCGCCGCTTCTCGCCGCTCAACATAGAGGCGCGCTACCGCCCGAGCCGCACGCTCTTCGCGGACGTGCGCTCCGATTTGGACGTGCAGAGCGGAGGCTTGCGCAATCTCTCCGTGACCTTCGGAATCAACCGGCCGCTGATACAGGCTTTTCAAACCTTCTACTACACGCGCGCCATAGACCTCGCGCCGTCGCTCGCGCGCTTCGCGGACGCGAACGGCAAAGAGCCGGGGACGTTGCGCGGCTCGCAGTGGAGTCCGGCGCTATTCCTGGGCAACCGCGAGCGCGGCCTCTTCGGCGGCGTCTCCTTCTTCTTCGACTTCCAGAACCGGCCCGGCCAGCAGAACTCTTCACTGATTAGCTCCGTCGCCACAATCGGCTACGCCTTCGACTGCTGCGCCATCACCGCGCAGTACTACAGCTTCGACGTGGGGCTCAGGAACGAGAACCGCTTCGTCTTCGGCTTCCGCCTCAACGGCATCGGCGCGTTCGGCACCGAGCAAATCGGACAGCCTTTCCGTTAACGACAACTTTTAAGCTAGAATTCAATCCGCAATCGGTACGCTGCTATGTTGGAAATCAGTGACTCCGAAATAAAAGTTGACCGGCTGATGCACGAGATTCGGGAATCCGTGGCGAGGGAGAAGGAGGGGGGAAATGTTCCCGCGACTCGTCTCCCGCAGGCCGGCGAATCCTGGCCGGTCGCTTCCTCTCCGCTGAGTCTACAGCCCGAGTTTCAACCGCGTCCCGACCATCATTACCACGTCAACGACCTGTTGAAGTATCACGGCGGGGATTTTGTGCGTCACGCCTATCGCGCGATTTTGAAGCGTGAGCCGGACGCCGCGGGCTTTGCCCAACATCTCGAAAGCCTGGCGAGCGGCCGCTTTAATAAGGTTGATGTTCTGGCGAGCCTGCGCCGTTCGCCGGAAGGCGAGCGGGCGCGCGTGAAGATTGACGGGCTGGCGTGGCCTGCGGCGATCAGACGCGCGGGCCGCGCGCCCATCATAGGCTACCTGATTCAACTGTTGGTCGCCGTGGGGCGGCTGCCGCTCCTCGTTCAACACCAAAGGCAGTCCGAATTTTACCTCGCGTCCCAGCAGCAACGGATCGTTGACCATCACAATCAGGCCCACGAACAATTGGCACAAACTCTGGCGCAGGTCTCGGCCGCCTCTGTCGCGGGCGCGAACGTGGCCGCGACGCAGCAGCAGTTGATCGAGACATTGTCGCAGCAGCAGCAGCACGAAGCGGCGCGGCAAAGGGAATTCAGAAACGGTGTCGAGAAGCGTTTGACTGCCTTACGAGAGCAGGCGGGCAAATCCGCGGAACTGACTCTACGGATGGGCAAGCGCGTCGAAGACCTCGCCCGGCAGGTCAATGAAAGCGAGGCGACGCTCACCCTGCGCGTGGAAGAGAGCGCGGCGGAATTGGCTGAGCAGATACGGCAGCTCCTTCACAATCACCAGGAATTGACTCGGCAGTGGGAAGAGCAGACGCAGCAGTTTCTTGAGCGTCACAGAAAGACGCGCGACGAATTGGCGGCGCAGGAGCGGCGTCTCACTTTGTTGCTTGAGAAGGCGAGCGAGCACCCGGCGGCCGACCCCGAGCAATCTCTGGCGCGGGCGATGGCGAACGAGGAAGAGCACCTTCTTGATAATCTGTACGCTTCCTTCGAAGACCAATTCCGCGGCAGCCGCGAAGAGGTCACGAGCCGCCTGCGCGTTTACCTTCCAGTCCTCAAGGACGCGGGAGTGAAAGAAGACGTTTTGGACATAGGCTGCGGGCGCGGCGAGTGGTTGGAGTTGTTAAAGAGCGAAGGCGTGCGTGCACGCGGCGTAGACCTCAACCGCGTCTTCGTCGAGCAGTGCAGGCAAAGCGGCCTGGACGTGACGGAAGAAGATGCGCTCGCTCATCTGCGCGGTCTGCCCGACCAAAGTCTCAACGCCGTGACGAGCTTTCATCTGGTCGAGCATTTGCCGCTCGAAAAATTGATCAAAATGTTGGACGAGATCGTCCGCGCGTTGAGGCCCGGCGGGCTGCTCATCTTAGAGACGCCTGACCCGGAGAACTTCATGGTCGGGAGTTGCAACTTCTACACAGACCCCACGCACCGCAACCCGATTCCCAGCCCGACGCTAAAATTTCTGCTTGAGTCGCGCGGCCTGGAACGCGTGGAGGTGATGAAGCTGCGCCCCTGGGACGCGGCCAAAATCGAGGGCGACGCCGAGATCGTCAAACGCTTTAACCAATACTTCTACAGCGCCCCCGACTACGGCATCATCGGCTGGAAGATTTAGAACACGATTCAAAACCAAAGCTCAACCCCTTTGCGTCTTTGCGCCTTTGCGTGAAACTGCTTTTCTCACGCAAAGGCGCAAAGACGCAAAGGGGTTGAGTCAATCATGATGTCCGACCGTAAGATAATCATCGTCACGCCGTGGTTCGGGCGCTTCGCGGGGGGCGCGGAACTCCTGGCGAGAGGCATGGCGCGCGAGTTGAATAAACGCGGCGTCGCGGTCGCGGTCTTTACGACCTGCTCCCGTTCGCCCTACGACAGTTGGTGGGAAGACCATTACGAGCCGGGCGTCTACGACGTGGAAGGGATAGAGACGCGCAGGTTCGCCACCGTAAAAACTCCCGCGCCCTATCACACGGTCGTCGGCAAACTCGGCCGCGGCGAAAATTTAACGGCCCGCGAAGAGCAGGACTTTTTCGCACACGGCATCAACAGCGACGCGTTGATTGACGCTCTAGGCAGTTACGTTGACGGCGATCACGAAATCGTTGCGCTCCCTTATTTCCACGGCCTCACGCACTCGGCGGTCAGCGCCTACCCTGGACGAATCTCCCTCGTCCCGTGCTTCCACGACGAGCCGGTGTTTTACTGGGCGGCGACAGAGAGCCTGCTCCGCAACGCGAAACACGTCTTCTTCAACTCGGCCGAAGAAAAGCGTATGACGATCAAGCGATACGGGCCGAAGGTGGGCAGGCGCATCGTCGAGAGCGTCGTCGCAGGCGTCGGGGTCGAGTTGGCCGCGTGCGACAACGAGCAGGAAGTCGTCTCTAAACATCAACTCCCCGACAGCTATTTCGTCTACGCAGGCCGCAAAGAGATTGGGAAGAACGTTCCTCTTTTGTGCCAGTGGTTCGAGAGCTACGCGGAAAAGTTTCGGCGCGACACGAAGCTGGTCTTCATCGGAGGCGGCGACGAGACGCTGGTGCCTTCGAGTGTCCATTTCATAGACTTCGGCTTCGTCTCGGAGGCGACGAAGCAGCGCGTCATCAGGAATTCCAGGGGGGTCATCAACCTCTCCGAGAACGAGAGTTTCTCAATCGTCATCATGGAGGGCTGGCTGCTCGGGGTTCCGGCCGTGGTCTCGGCCCGGTGTGCCGTGACGGCGAGTCACGTCAGGAGGTGTGACGGCGGCCTCTACGTCGCGGACAGCGACGAGTTCGCACTGGCTTTGAAGTATCTCGAAGACGAGGACGCCGTTCGGCGCTCGCTCGCGGCGAATGGTCGCCGGTATGTCGCGCGCGAGTTCTCCTTCGACGCCGTGCTCTCAAGGTACTTGCGCGAGTTTCGCCAGGGCCGGACACAAGAACAGGTTTACGACGCCCCCGCCGCGTAACATGAAAATATTGATTGACGGCCAGACGCTTTTGACCCCCGATATCAACCGGGGCATCGGCACTTATTTCAAAAACACAGTCGAGAGCATTCTCGAAAACGACTTCACGAACGACTTCTACATAGCCACGCCGCGCGGCGCTCATCTCAACAGCTTGTCCCCCTGGGCGCGCGATAAACTCTGCGTGATTGACGACAAGGCTTACGACATTCGCGCCGGAAACTCACACGCCGGGCAACATCCGGCGGAGCTTTACTCGGACGCGCTGCACAACGACATAGAGAAGCGGGGAATTAACCTCTACTGGTCTCCCAACGCTTTAATGGACAACGTCTTTCTCCTGCCGCGCCGGGGAATCGCCTGCCGCTTCGCCGTGACGATTTTTGATTTGATCCCCCTGGTCATGGCGGAAACGTACGCGAAACACCTGCCGCCGTCCGCCATCGCTGTCTATCAGGAAAAGCTGAAGCGGTTAGAGACGGACTACGACCTTTACCTGCACATCTCGCGGCACACCGAGGCGGATTTCACGCGGGAGCTACGGGTCGCGGACAAACGGCACGTCGTCACGCCGCTCGCGGCCAACGCTTCGTTCAACCCGTACCCGTTCCCAAACAGCGCCGCCGCGCAAGACTACGTGCTTTACATAGGCGGCTTCGACCCGCGCAAGAACATGCTGCGCGCGGTCGAGGCTTTCGCGCGTTTACAGAAGAGGCACGGAAGTGACGAGAAAATTCGCGGCACCGAGTTGTGGATTGCGTGCGGTTTAGATAACGCGGCCGCCGATGATATGCTGAATTACGCGGGAGGTCTGGGACTCGGCGGGAGAGTGAGGCTCACGGGCTTCGTGGACGACGACGCCTTGCCCGCGCTTTACCAGAAAGCGCGCTGCCTTTTCTTCCCGTCTTTATACGAGGGGTTCGGCCTCCCTGTGTTGGAGGGTTTGGCTTGCGGCCTCCCCGTGGCGTCGTCAAACACTTCGTCACTCCCGGAGGTCGGAGGCCCGCACGCGAATTATTTCGACCCTTACGACGTTGACGAAATGGCCGACGCCCTCTATCAAGCTCTACAAGAGCCGATGGATTACGAGGCTCGGCTCAGAAGGTACGAGTATTCCAAAAAGTTTTCGTGGCAGAAAACGGCGCTCGCAACTCTCGAAGCTTTCGCTGAAGTTGAGCGGGCAGAGAGCAATGGCGGGCGAACGCGAACATCATGAGTAGCGAAGCGATTCAATCGGACTTCATTGACGTGCGCCGGCTCATCAAGGAGCTGAGCGTCGAAGAATTGTGCCAGACGGCGGAAGAATTTTTCGCGCGTCTCAATAATTGGGATTACCTTCACTCGAAACCTTTCGCCGCCATCAACGAGACGCCGGAACTGCTCGTCTGTTTCGCGAAGGTCGTGCAAGGGTTGAACCTGCTGCCGGGGATGACCATCCTCGACTTCGGCGCGGGGTCGTGTTGGACTTCGCGTTTTCTCAGTCAATTGGGGCTCGAAGTGATCGCGCTCGATGTCTCGGCGTCCGCGCTCAAAATCGGACAAGAGCTGTACAAGCGGCAGCCGCTCGTCGGCGACCAGCCCGCCCCGCGTTTTTTGCAGTTCGACGGATACCGCTTAGACCTGCCGGACGAAAGCGTTGACCGCATCAGTTGTTGGGACGCGTTTCACCACGTGCCCAACGCCGGGCATGTGCTGAGAGAGATGGCGCGGGTACTCAAGCAAGGCGGCATCGCGGGCTTCTCGGAGCCCGGCCCGAACCACTCGAAAGCACCTCAGTCGCAGTACGAGATGAGGACGAATCGGGTCATCGAGAACGACATCAACATGCGCGAAATCTGGGCCGAAGCGCGGGCGGCGGGGTTCACGGACGTTCGGCTGGCGCTCTTTAACCCGAACCCGTTCCTGCTCCCCTTGGACGAGTTTGAGGCTTACCTTGACGGGCGCGACGCGGGCGAGCGCTACGTCGCGGAGACGCGCCACCAGATGCAGCACCGCAGCCTCTTCTTTCTCTTCAAAGGCGAATCCACTGCCCCGCCGGACAGCAGGCAGCGCGAGGGGCTGCTGGCCGAGCTTGCGAGTCGAGCCGGCGTCCGCGCGCGTCGCGGCCACTGAGCCCGTTCGTCTCAAGGCGGTCGTCAGGAATACTGGCACAACTGTCTGGCTCCCGACCACCGCGCGCGTCGGGGCCGTGCACTTCGGCGTTCACCTCTTCAACGAGCGGGGCGAGCTGCTGGACCTGGACTACTTCCGCGAGAACCTGACGCCGGGCGAGGGCCGTGAGATTCTGCCCGGCGAGACAGTCGAAATCGCCACCGAAGTCCCGGCGCCCGCCGCCGGAAAATACATCTTTCAGTGCGACCTGGTCAGCGAAGCCGTCTGCTGGTTCGAGCATAACGGGTCGCCGACAGTGCGGCTCAAGGTCGAAGTGATTTAACGCGAGTTTGGTGTGTGCCGGAAATGAGAGAGGAGTGATGAGCCTTCGCTCTCAGCCTGCGGGCGGCTTTTGACACTTAACGTAAAAGCAATAACTTGAGTCGGCGTCATCACTCAGCAGGGGCGTTCTAAATGCTTCGGCCGGGTCGAAGACGCCGGTCTCGGCGCTTTCAGGCATCGGACAAATTCCCCCGGTCTCAATCACCACAAAGCCGCCGTCCCTGAGCATCCCTGTTAATTCGTCCGGGGTATATTCGAGCTTGTGCTCGGGGTGTATATATTGGTCCGGCGAATGAATCCGAGTTAATTTGCTGTTCGGAGTGTCGAGGCAAAAATAGCCGCCGGGTTTAAGCACGCGCCGCGCCTCGGCGATGGCGCTGACCGCCTCTTCCTGAGTCACGTGCTCGATGCTTTCACCGGCGAAGACCATGTCGGCGATGCCGTCTTCAATGACCGACAGATCGGTCATGGAGGAATGGACATACTCTATCACCCCGTCATCACGAACTATTTTCCCCTCGCGAAAGTCGCGCGGGATAAACATGCGTGTGTCGAGTGGGAGGTCTACTATGATTAACCTCCGGGCGCGATGCGGATAGCCGTGTGTGTAGAGCGCTCCTTCGGGGACGGTCGCACATGCCCCGCCTAAATCCACGATGCATTCCGCTCGCGGCAAGGTCTTGATGAACTCCTGCCGCGCCTCGTGAAGCCGGTCAGGAAACTTCGGCTCGTTGCGGGCAAGGTATTCCGGCGACTCGACAATAGATTCAATAAATTGCTGCCGGGTGATTAGCTGTTCGTCAAGACGCTCCCGGTAATACTGTATGCCGCCCTCGTCCGGCAGGCGGTTCAAGATCATCAGAAAGGCCAGCACTATGAAGTCGTGATGGCTAATCGTATCGAACAAATTATAGCCCGCCGGACCACGCAGCTCCTCGACAAGCCGCTTCACCTGAACTGCAAAAACAGGACTTGACTCCTCCTTGTCAGTCGGCTCGTCGGGCAGCTCCAGGGCCAGCGCGTGGGATTGGGTCATCTCGTTGTCCATAAGTCGTCCCCAGGGTCTATTGCATCTCGACAGCCTATTAAACCCTCAAGCGGCGACTTTCGCAACCTGCCGTTTTGAAGACTCAAGAGGGCATTCTTGACGAGCGAGGGGACCGCTTTCGAACCGCTTCGTCTCGCCTTGCAAAAGGGCGTCAAAAGGTGGACGATGCCGATTCCGAACGGCGAGCTGCATAGAGTCCCGAAAGCTCATGCAAGAACTGGGCGTTTGAGAACTATGCCGGATAAACTTCCTAAAATAGCCTGGCTTTCCCCGCTTCCTCCTCAAAGAAGCGGCATCGCACACTATAGTTATTCGCTCGTCAAAGCCCTTAAACCCTACTTCGAGATAGACCTCTATTACGCTGACGAGGCGTCGGCGGCGGTCCTCAAAAACGAGTTCGACGTTTACCCGCAGGCCGCCTTCGCGGGGCGTTATGAAAGTTACGATGAGGTGGTCTACCACCTCGGGAACCACAGCGAGTTTCACAGGAGTATCTACAAACTCGCGTGGAATTTCCCCGGCACGGTGGAGCTACACGACTACAACTTGAGCGCCTTCATGCACGATGCCTTCTACCGCCGAAATGATGAGCGCTTGTATGAGCAGGCTCTGATTGAAGGGTACGGCGACGAGAGGCGCGAAGCGTTTCAGGCGCTCGCGGACGGGCGCATCCCGGACATCGCCAGGTTCCCTATGTCGCACGCGGTGGTCGCCCGCAGCAGGAAGGCGGTCGTTCATCACAGGTGGGTCAAAACCCAGCTCGGCGGAGGCGACCACGTGGAAGTCATCCCGCTCTTCACGAGACTGAATCGCCGGCCGACGCTGGAAGAGATGGAGAGTTTTAAGAAGAAGTTTCGCCTCAGGGAGACGCACTTCGTCGTCACCTGCCTGGGGTTCGTCAACGGCAACAAGCTGCCGTGGCTACAGGCGGAGGTCGTCAAGAGGCTGATAGCGGACGGCTACCCCGTGCAGCTTGTTTTCGCGGGCGAGCCGGCCCCGGAGGTCAAAAGTCTGGAATCGGAGGTGCGGGTCGCCGGGCGCGGCGAGGAGATCATTTTCACGGGCTACCTGGACGAGAAAGATTATTTCAGCGCCGTCTTCGCGTCGGACGTGATCGTCAATCTGAGAAACCCCTCCATGGGCGAGGCGTCGGCCACCCTGATGCACGCGCTCGCGGCCGCCCGGCCGACGATTGTCAGCGACCTCAACCAGTACCGCGAGTTCCCGGACAAGGTCTGCTGGAAACTGGCCCACGGCGAGAACCAGGCAGAGGAGTTGTACGCATACCTGCGCGCGCTCCTGTCGGACAAATATCTGAGGGCGGCGATTTCAAACAATTCCGCGGAATACGTCAGAAACGTGTTCGCCTGGGAAAAGATTATCGCCCGCTGGCGGCAGCTCATCTCGAAATCAGTTGCGAAGCCATAGCCCTTACGGACCTAATTCCCCGGCAGTTACTCGGACAATCTCCCAGCAATACCTCGTTGACAATGCCGAGAGCGGAAGGGTATATTTTAAGTCGAGCGCATCCTCATGATGCGCGTAATTTTTGGCCTATCCAGCTTGCCAGCAGCGACACTTCGGAGTTAAGTAACATGAAGAAATTTGCGGCCATACTTTTTATCACGGCCACCTTTGCTTTGAACGCCTTCGGGCAGACGACCACTCCCCCCACGCTGAGGATTGTCACGGAGTCCCCGAACCTGCCTTCGGAGCTTTACTACGGCGACGTTAAGGTGAAGCCGTTGCGTTACCGGCCCGGAACGAACACCCTCATCACAATCAACGACAACGACTTCTTTATCCAGCAGCAGTACGTGGATTTCCTGCGGCGCTTCCCGGAGACCGGGGGGCTTGAGTTCTACCTGAACATCATGAAGGGGTGCGCCAAGACGGATGTGGAGTGCAACAGGTACACGCGCGGCGCGCTGTCGGCCAACTTTTTCCGCTCACCGGAGTTTCAGCGCAAAGGCTCTTATGTGATGTACCTCTACATGGTCTCACTCGGACAGCGGCCTTCGACGGACGCGGAGCTGGCGGACCCGAATAAGAACAAGTTCGAGCGCCCGCACTATCAGGAATTCATGGCGGATTTGGGCAGCATCTCCGACCCCAACGACCAGGGCACGGACGCCAAGAAGAACACCCTGACGGCCGCGTGGCTGCAACGCCCAGAGATTCAGCAGCGCTACGGCAGCCTGACGAACGCCGCGTTCGTCCAGAAGCTGCTCGACACGGCGGGCGTGACGATGTCGAACCAGAGCGCGCTGGTCGCGGACTTAAACGCCTCGCGCAAAACGCGCGCGCAGGTCTTGCGCCTACATCGTCGAGAGCCCGGAGGTGAACGACAAGTTCTACAAACAGTCGTTCGTCACCATGCAGTACTTCGGTTACCTGCGCCGCGACCCGGACCTGCGGGGCTACGTCTTCCACAACAACCGCTTCAAACTGGTCGCCGATCAGGCTCTCATGGAGAACATCATGGTCCGCGGCTTCATAGAGTCGCCGGAGTATTTCAATCGGTTCTAGTCGGCAACGATGTTCGGTGAAAGAGTTGCCGGATGTCCAGAAGCGAATCCCTTTGCATGAGAGGCCGGCCATTACGAGATGGCCGGCCTCGATGTTTTAGCGGGCCGGGCCTGACCGCCCCTTGACGAATGCGCATCGGACTTGACGGCATCCCGCTCGGCGAGATTAAGACGGGCGTCGGGCATTACACGCACGAACTGGCGCGCGCCCTCGCCCGCGCGGCCCCGGCCGACGAGTTCGAGCTAATCTCGCCGCATCCTTACGTCGCCCACGGTCGGCGACGAGGGCGAGCAAATGTCGCCGCCGAACCTGCGCCTGACGCGGGCTCGGGTCAACCGGCTTCTTCGCAGGCGCTGGTGGTCCCTGGGCTTGCCCCTCTACGTCAGACGCGTACGGTTCGACCTTTTCCACGGCACAAACTACGACGTGCCGTTGTGGGGCAGGTGCCCGACAGTCGTCACCGTTCACGACCTCTCCATGTTCTTATGCCCCGAAACGCACGAGGCGCATCTGGTCAGGCGCGCGCGGCGGCGGCTGCCGATGATGGCGCGCAGGGCCACGATGATCATCACGCCGTCGCAAAGCGTGAGGCGCGAGACCTGCGAGCATTTGGGCGTCGGGCCTGAAAAGGTCGTGGCCGTGCCGGAGGCCGCGCGCCGCTCGTTCCGGCCGGTCCCGCGCGAGGAGACGGCAGAGGTGCGCCGCAGGCTTAAGGTCGAAGACGAGTTCATACTTTTCGTGGGGACCATAGAGCCGCGGAAGAATTTGCTGACGCTCGCGCGCGCCTTCGACGAAGTCCTGCGGGCCACACCTTTGCGCCCGCAACTGGTGATTACCGGAAAGGAAGGCTGGCTCACGGGCGAGTTGTTCTCTTACCTGAAGGGCGCGGACGTGCGCGAGCGCGTGCGTTTCACGGGCTACGTCGCGGAGGACGATTTGCGCGCGCTCTACTCGTCGTGCAAGGCGTTCGTCTACCCTTCGCTGTACGAGGGTTTCGGCCTGCCGCCTTTGGAGGCGATGGCGTGCGGCGCGCCCGTCATCACGAGCCGCATCCCAAGTTTGATGGAGACGGTCGGGGACGCCGCGCGCCTCGTCCCGCCGACGGATTCCCGCGAGCTGGCGCAAGCCATAATTCGCCTGCTCGAAGATTCCGGCGAGCGCGAGCGACGCTCGGACGCGGGCTTGAGACGCGCGGCGGAATTCTCCTGGGAGAAAACTGCCGCCGCGACCATGGACGTTTACCGGGAAGCCCTCAAGAAAGGGAAGCGGTAGTAAGAATCTCACGCTGGAGGCGCAAAGGCGCGAAGAAAAGCATCAAGCTTTTCTTCGCGCCTTTGCGCCTCCAGCGTGAGACTTTCTTTAGTTAATTCTGATGCGCGGGGCCGAATCGGCCGGGCGGCTGGTGAAAGTCGTGCCGCCGGCCGTGACGGTGACGACGATGGTTACGTCGCCCGCCCCGGCCAGCGACGCAGGCAGTGTGACTTCTATCTGGTCAAAGCCGGGCGAGCCTGTGGGCGACACCTTCACGGGCGAAGTGGCGGCCGTGGTCCCGACGATGTCGGTCGTGCCTATGCGGACGGTGACCAGCGAATTGTCGGTTATCCTGCGGACGCCCGTCAGGAAGATGAGGAGCCTCGTCGGCTGCGTGGTCGTGCCGACAGTCGTCGTCACACTGAAAGGCTCACCCGTAAAGGTCACGGCGTTGATGACGTTGGCGCGGTTCGCGCCGAAGCCGTTGGTCTGTATGAACAGGTCCGGCTGCGCCGGCAGTAGTCGGAGCGTCGTGCGTATGATCGAGCCGTTGTTGTTGATGACGACCGGGTAAGTTTCCGTCCCGGTGTTGGCGTTCAGCCCCGGCGGGACGACGAAATGTATTTCGCCCGGACTGATGAAGTACAGGCCAGCGGCCGCGTTGTTGACCGAGACGGAGACGCCGTCAAGCTCTATGGGCAGCGGCGGCCTGCGCTTGGTTTCCGAGGCCGAGTCCGTGCCGGGGGTGACCATCTGGGTCGAAGGCGCGAGCGTGGTGGTCGAGCGCGCGATGCCGAGCATGCCGGGCGCTAATCCTGCGACGGCCGGGGCCGTCGGGGATGCCACGACGGCGCGGAAGCTCGCCGCCGTCAAGAACGAGACGGTCGGGCTCGACACGTTCGTCCCCTGGCGGACCAGCAGGTAGAAGGTTTCGGCCAGAAGCTCTGCGTTCAGGCCGCCGAGTTCTACGCGCTCAAGCGAAAAGGCCATGCGCTCGCGCGTGTCGCTCGGGTAGGGCTGTATGGCCGGGCCGAGGACGGCCGGCGTGTTCGTCAGCCGCGTGAAGGTCGTCGGGTTGCTGCGCGGCGTCGAGAAAATCTGCGAGCTCTGGTTCGGGTTGATGCCCTCGGAAGCCGTCGTGGGGACCGTTCCGTCGGCCCTGAAGTTGAGCGCGGAGGCGAAGATGATCGTCGCGGGTTCGAGCGTGGCCGAGTTGTAGTCAGTGAAGGTGGGGAAGCGTAACGCGCTCGACACGTTTGCGCGCGGCCCGACCTGTCGGAAAGTGTTGGCCGCCACGTCGTAGAGCATGACGGTCGTCGTGTTCTGGATGGCCCCGTTGCCCGGCAAATCCGCGCGCGACTCGAAGAGGAGGAAATCTCCGTCGCGGCTCAGGCGGCGTCCAGGCGACAGGAAGTTGATGCCGATGCCGGTCAGGTCCGGCGACGGCACGCTCGTAGTCGTCACCTGGCGCGTCACCGTCGCGTTAGTCCCGTCGAAACTCCCCAGATAAACCTCTGCGTTCTGGTCCGCGTTGTTGGTCAACAGGTTCGCGTTCGAGATGAAGGCGATGCGGGAGCCGTCGCCGGACAGCGACGGGTTCTCGCTGAAGAAGAAGTTTCGCGTCGTCCCCGTGCCGCTCGCGGTCAACTGCACGAGCGCCGCCGGCCCTGGGCTCCTCCTGTAGAGGAAGATTTCGGGGCTCGCGTCCGCGTTGTTGCCGCCGACGAGGTTGCGCGTGGAGACGAAGGCGACGACCGAGGCGTCGTCGTCCACGGCCGCGTCGCGGTTGTCGAACGCGACGAAGGGCGCGGTGGCGAGCGTGGTGGTGGTGGCGGCGGTGCCTGCGACTGGCAGACGGCTGGCCGGCGTGTCCGTGATGCGCGTGAACGTGCCAATCGCCAGATTAGCGAACGCGGGTTCCACGCCGTCGGACAAATCCACGGCCGTCGTGGGCGGGACCATGTAGATGAACATCTCCTGGTTGCCGTCGGCCGCGAGTGCCGCCACGTTGGCGTCGCCGTTGAAGCTGCCGGGTGTGGTGGCGTTCGAGCTGAAGGCTATCCAGCGCCCGTTCTGGCTGATGACGGGCTGGTTGTTACTGATCTCGACCCTAATGTTACTGAAGTCGTTCAGGTTGGTCGCAGGGAAAAACGGATTCGCCGGGTTGACGCGCGCGCTCGTCGTGTTCGTAATCTGGAAGATGCGGCGCTGCGCGTAGTCGAAGAGGAAGATTTCACGGTTACCGTCGGCGTTGTTGCGCGTGTCGGTCTTCTCCGTGGAGATGTCGCCCGTTGATTCGATGACGACGAAGCGGCCGTCGCCGCTGATGTCGCCGGCGAAGGACTCGCGGTTCGAGTTGGTGACCTGCGCGACGAAGGGGTCCTGGACTGTCTGGGCAAAAGTGCTGACGGACGCGACCGTCAAAAGCACAAAAAAGGCGGCCGCGCACGACAAACGAAAAGCTTGCTTCACGTAAAAAGCCTCCGAATTAAAACGACGGACGTAAAAGATATAATGCTCACAACGGGGAGCTGCTGAGCTGTAGCTAGATTAGCGCAGGTGAAGAACTCTCTCTCGCACACCCGAGCGGTCAAAGAATGGTCATTTTAAGCGCAAGAGGGCGCGCTTCGCAAGGCAGGGCGCAAATATTTACGGAGTTTCACCCGGCTCGGAGGGAATCCAGCAGGCCGAGGGGAAGGCCGAGCACACCGGCCAGGGCCTTTTTGCCGCTCGGCGGGTGTGCGCCGCCGGCCTCGTCTATCGTCAGGCCGCCCGAAATGTACGCGACCTCGCCCGCCTTAGTCTGTAGGCGCATGGTGTAATCGCCGAGCGGGGCTTCGGACGCGACCTCGACCTCGAAACTGACAATCGGGTACTGGTAATTGACGCCTGATTGCAAGCGTCAGGCTGGCCGGGTTCACCTTGATGAAAGGCGAGGTGACGGTGATTCCGCCGCCCTCGACCAGGTCAACGCCCTGGCCGCCCACGAAGATGGTATAACGCTGCCCCTGCACAATCGGGACGGCGATAGTCGAAAGGTGACCGTTGCTGCCGAAGACGTGCGGCCTGAGCGCCACGTTCCCGCGCCCGAGCGTGAAGTCCTGCTGCAAGGTCGCTCCCGCCGCGACACGCACTTCCGTCCCCGAAGCGGCAGTGCTGACGGACGACGGCGCGTCGCCCAGCTCACTCGACAATCCTTCGGCGAAGCCCGCCTCGGAAACGTGGTCGCCCCCGGCCGTGTGCTCTGTGACGAGGCGATACTGGCCCGGCGGCAAACCTTCTATGCGGTAAGAGCCGTCGGCCAAGGTCGTGTTACCCGCGACGACCTGGCCCGTGGACGCGTCCTCGGCCCAGACGTGAGCGCCCGCGGCGCGCACGCCTGCGGAGTCAGTAATCGTCCCGGCGATTGACCCGAAATTTTCCGGCGAGACGTAGAGCGCGCGCGCCCCGGCGCGGTCATCGTCCGAGAGCGTGCGCGGGCAGACGGCGGCCTGCTCGTAGAGCCCGTTTGTCCCCTGGCGCGGCTGCATCGCGGCCCCCGCCTCGTCCGAATGTTCCAGGCCCAGTATGTGCCCGACCTCATGCGTCAGCGTCGCCTCAAGGTCGTAGGTGCCGGGCGTGCCGTCGGTCGAAAACTGCGCGGCGGGGTTGATGACGACATCGGCCTCCGCGATTGCGCCCGTCGCGGGGTCGTAGAAGATGCGCGTACGGCCCGTCCGCTCGGCGCTCATGAAGACGGCGCGGTTCTCCTCTGTGTCGGCTACCGTAATCAGGCTGACGCCGTCGCCACCGCCGCTCTGGCTGATGGAGAGCGCGTCTGACGAAGTTTCGACAAACTCGACGCCGGAGGCTTCGGCCCAACGCGCGAGCGCGCGGCGCGCCGCGC
This sequence comes from uncultured Acidobacteriota bacterium, assembly GCA_963711585.1. Taxonomy (GTDB): domain Bacteria; phylum Acidobacteriota; class Blastocatellia; order Pyrinomonadales; family Pyrinomonadaceae; genus QHXM01. The sequence continues at coordinate 110,271 of CAVQEU010000016.1, forward strand.
CCATAACGTCGCTGCCCGGCTTGATGTTCGCGGGCGGAGAGTTGAGCGAGCTTGAGAGCGCGATGGTGATCGTGCGGCCCGGCCACTTGATTCGCACGGCGGCTGAACTGTCTGTGTGTTGCAGCGTGTATGCGCGCACAGGGGCCGGCACAATCAAGCTCAAGCTGAAGATGACCAGAACCAGTGATGTGATTAAACGCCGCATAAGTTTCACGCCCGAATCTATTGGCAACAATTTCTCAAAATTTGTTCAAAGATTGCCGTCCGCTCATCCTCCGCCTGTAGCCGTCTGGACCGGAATAAAAGCAATAAGCTAGCCACGCGCGCGCCGCTCCCGCATCTGGTCGTTACTGTTGGGATTTGAAGCCTTATCCTGCCCGGACGGGAAAAGCCAACGGCGGCCAACGAGAGAATGCACTGGAAGTCTGATTTGAAATGAATCTGAACGTATCAAACGAGTGCAGTCATAAGCTGTTTGAAAAGATGCGAGGTTCCTCGTCCCGTAGGGACAGTTTGAAAATAGCCCAGCACTTCAGTGCTGGGTGACGGGTCGAAATTTTTGTCGAGTCCCGTAGGGACGACTGAATCAAGCACGGCTCTCCGTTTCAGTCGTCCCTACGGGACTCAAACCTTCTGTTCTTATTTCTTCCCAGCAATAAATTGCTGGGCTCATTTGTCAACAGTTCGTCCCTACGGGATGCACGTGTCTACGGACTTTTCAAACAGCTTCTCAGTTCATAAAGAACGCTCGCGGCGGGCTGAAATGATATTCGACATTCTCACTCCACCTTGATTATCATGAGCGGCATGAGCACCGTGCTGAGCGTCGAAGGGGTCTCGAAGCAATATCGCATCTACGAGCGACCCGCTGACCGCTTGAAAGAGACGCTGACGCGCGGCCGCTGGAAGCAGCACAGAGAGTTCTGGGCGCTGCGCGATGTCTCCTTCGAACTGGAAAAGGGGACGACGACGGGCATCCTCGGCCCCAACGGATGCGGCAAATCAACGCTGCTTCAGATCATCGCTGGCACCTTAGACCCGACGCACGGCAGCGTCCGGCACGAGGGGCGCGTCGCCGCGCTGCTCGAACTCGGCGCGGGCTTCAACCCCGAATTCACGGGCGTCGAAAACGTTTTCATGAACGCGTCCCTGATGGGCTTCTCGCGCGCCGAGACGGAAACGATGCTGCCGGAGATTGAGCGCTTCGCGGAGATTGGCACATTCATTCATCAGCCCGTCAAAACCTATTCGAGCGGCATGTACGTCCGCCTGGCCTTCGCGGCGGCCGTCAGCGCGATGCCGCAAATCCTGCTCGTAGACGAAGCCCTGTCTGTCGGCGACGCGGTCTTCCAACACCGCTGCATGCGCCGCATCAGGGAGATGCAGGAGAACGGCACGACCATCCTCTTCGTCTCGCACGACCTCGCGGCCGTCCGCGCCCTCTGCTCGCGCGCCGTGCTGCTTCACAACGGGCGCATGGAGGCGATGGGCCAGCCGACCGACGTGCTCAACCGCTACCATAAAATAATCATGGCGCGCGAAGACGCTTACGAATCGGAGCGGCAAGACGCGTCCGCGGTTGGCGAAGCCGACAGTGTTGACGAAGAAGAGACGCAACGACGTTCAGCCTCCGGCTCACACTTACCGCCACGGCGACGGGAGCGCTGAAGTTTTACGCGTGGAGCTTTTGGACGCGTCGCGCCGCCCGGTGGAATTCGTGGAGAGCGGCGAAGCCGTGCAGCTTCGGGTGCGCCTGCGCTTCGAGAAGGACGAGGAGGCTCCCGTCTGCGGCTTCCTCCTGCGCAACCGCCACGGCATAAACCTCTACGGTACTAACACGCAGTTGCAGCGTGTGGATTTCGGCCCCGTCCGGCGCGGCGAGGTCGTGGAAGTCGTCTTCGCCTTCAATTGCTGGCTCGCGCCGGACTCCTACTCGGTGACCGTCGCCGCGCACAGTCTGGACCATATCAGCTTCGACTGGCTCGACGGCGCGCTCTTCTTCCGCGTGATGAGCCCGGTCGTGATGGAAGGTGTCGCCAATCTCAACGCGACAGCCATCGCGCGCTCGCTCGGGGTCAGCGCGTCTCACGTGAGAAGGGAAACCAGCGGGGCGTTAGGATAAGCGAAACTATGAGCGACTTATCCTCAGCTCAGGAAATCGTCGCGGCCGCGGCGGAGCGAACGCGGCCCGCCAGGGGCGTGCTCTTCAAACGCTACTTTCTCGTCGCCTTATTAATCTCCACCTGGCTGCCCATAGCCTTCTTCATTCTGCTCGCCCCGGCGGGCGAGGGGAGCGGCGGCCTCGCGGGCGTCAAATACGTCCTCTTGTTCCTGGGCACGGCCCACGTCCCAATCACGTTCTTCTTTTACACTGACAAAGAGTTTTCCGAAATCATCAGGAGCCACCCGCTCAGGTACGTCTATGTGCCAATTCTCTTAACGGTCGCGACGGGCCTGGCGTTCGCGCTTGCGGGCTACACCTTTCAAGCCTTCATCCTGCTCGCCTACTGGGCCTGGCAGGCGTTCCACTACGGCCGCCAGAACGTCGGCATCTACGCCTTCGCCTCCATCGCGCAAACTGGCACAGCGCCGCACAGGGCTGAAAAGCTGGCGATTGAGTTCGGGACCATCCTCGGGATTCTGGGCACCTTCAAGATACTCGGGATGGCAATCGCGCCCGATTACCTGCACGGCACTTTCAATCGCCTTTACAACGTCGGCTACATCGCCTTCGCCGCGGTCTTCATCTTTAGCCTGGTCGTTTATTTGAAATTCTATCGGGACACGACCGCATTTAAAACGCTCTTCTTCTTCACCTCCGTCTTCTTCTTCTACCCCGTCTTCATCTCGACCGAGGTGAACGTCGCGTTTCTCAGCTACGCCATCGCGCACGGCCTCCAATACATCATCTTCATGACGGTGATTTCGGCCAACGCCAGGCACGCGGACGAGCCGCGCAGGGCCGTGCGCAGGAACGTCTGGAAACTTTTGCTGCTACTGCTGGTGGCGGGGCTCGCGTTCTGGCGCGTCGGCGATTTGAGGCAGGTCGAGCTGATAAAGAGTAGCTGGTTCTACACGGGCGTGGCCGACTTCCTTTTCGGCGCGGTCCTCGGCGCGACCATGTCGCACTTCGTCATTGACGCCGGTGCGTGGAAGCTGAGCATGGCTCGGCAGCGCGCCTACATCTCCAAGCGCTTCGACTTCATCTTCGGCAAAGGGGCCTCACCCCAAAAGCCGGGCTAGCCCGCTTTCTGCTATCATCCTGCCTTCATTCGCAGCCACATCAATATTCAGACACTTAATGACTGAAGGACGCTTCAACCTTGCAGGAAGAATTAGCCGGACTACCTTTGCGGCCATCTTAATCTTCGTCCTCACGCTCTCAATCTTTCTCTTCTCGCGGATTCACCAGTTCGCCGACTCGCATTATTCGATGCTGCTCAGCCAGAGTCTGCTCAGCCACCGCAGCTTCACTCTGGACGCCTACGCGCTCCCGCGCCACGAGCCCGTGTGGCACGGCTACTACTTCAAGAACGGCCCCGACTATCAACTCGAAGTAATAAACGGGCACCTTTACTATCATCTCCCGCCAGGCAGCTCCGTCCTCTCCGTGCCGTTCGTCGCCGCCTTCAACCTGTTAGGCGTTTCCGCCGCCAACGCCGACGGAACTTACGACCGGCGCGGCGAGGCGATAATCGAGGCCGGGCTGGCGGCGTTGTTGATGGCGACGCTGGCGGTCATCTTTTTTTACACGGCGCGGCTCGTGCTCCCGCTCGGTTGGAGCATCGCGGCGGCGGGAGGCTTCGCGCTCGGCACGCAGGTCTACAGCACGGCGTCGCGCGCCCTCTGGTCAGACACCTGGGGCATACTGCTGCTCGGGATCGTGGTCTTCCTGCTGCTGAGGAACGAGACCACTAAGCGCGGCCTCAACCCCGTGTTGCTCGCCAGCCTCCTCGCTTGGACATACTTCGTGCGCCCGACCTTCAGCGTGCACATCACGGCCGTCAGCGTTTATCTCTTCGTCTTTCACCGTCGCCTCTTTCTCCCCTACGCCTTGACGGGCGCGGCGTGGCTCATGCTTTTCGTCTCCTACTCCTGGTTTCACTTCGGCCGCCTTCTGCCGAGCTATTACAGCGCGAGCCGCCTGGAGTTCGACTCCTTCTGGGAAGCGCTCGCGGGAAATCTGGTCAGCCCCGCGCGCGGCCTGCTGGTCTACGTCCCAGTCCTCCTGTACGTGGCCTTCCTGCTCGTGCGTTATTGGCACACACTCTCTCACCGCCGGCTCGTGTGGCTGTCGGCGGCGATCATCGCGGTGCATCTCGTCGCGATTTCCAGCTTCAATCACTGGTGGGGCGGGCACAGCTTCGGGCCGCGCTTCTCGACGGGCCTCGTTCCCTGGTTCGTCCTGCTCGCCGTCCTCGGCCTGCGCGCGATGCTCGACTGGCGAAAGCAACACGGGGCCGCATCACGCGCGGCATGGCGCGCTCAACTCGCGTGCGGCGCGCTGCTCCTGCTCGCAAGCCTCTTCATCAACACGCGCGGCGCGACTTCGCACGCCACCTGGCTCTGGAACCAGAGGCCAGAGGAGATTGACCAGCACCCGGAACGACTCTGGGATTGGACGCAGCCACAGTTTCTGGCGGGAATGACGGATTAAGAACTCAAATCACACATTGACTCAGCCCCTTAGCGTCTTTGCGCCTTGGCGTGAGTGGTTTTTATTTTTCACGCAAAGGCGCAAAGTCGCAAAGAAAAGCTTGACCTACGATTTCAGATCGGCTTCCCACGCTTCGATCAAATCCAGTTCCTCGCGCCCGACCAGTTCCATGCGGACAAGCTGCTCGTAGCAGACGCGTAGATTTTCGGTGAGCTTATCCGCGCCGGGTTGAAGCGAGAGCTTGTCTAACGCTTCGGCGATGGCGCTGTTGTTGAGGTAGCCGGGAACTTCGTCGCGGAAGTCGCGCATCAGGTTGTGCTCGTTGCGCTCCTGCCGGACGGTCGGCTCGTGGTAGAGGACGGCCCAATCGTTCTCCCAAGAGATGCGCTGCGCGACGAAGCTGCGCCAGATGTCCGTCATGCGGAAGGAGCAGTAGGCCGGAAGATAGAGGAGCGGGAAGGCGTCACGCCACCAGGTCGTGTTCTGGCTGTTGAACGGCGACCACGCGTTTTGGGCCAGGGCGACGCGGCGGTCTTTCCTGAACGACTGCGGCAGCGGCAGCGCCAGCCTGTAGATGGCGTCCACGTCAGGGTTCTCGTCGGCCAAGCCCTGCTGAATGGGGCAATCCGCCTCCGCCTCTTCGAGCGATGAGACCGGGGGAATGGCCGCCTGTATGCGGTCGAGCGGCAGGCCGCGCGGCCAGATGTTCGCGTCCGTGAAGTAGCGGTAGACGTTGACCCAGCCCACATCCGTCACTGACGGGACGCGCTGGCGGCGTCGGCGCTCGCCCCAGAATTCTGTGCCAGGAAAATTGTCGTCGTCCGTCTCCACGATGACGCCCGCGCCCTCGCGCAAGGCCACGAGGTAGCCTATGTTCTTGCGCGCGTAATGGCGCGTCGGGCACTTCTCGGCGAAGCGCAGGCCCAACTCGCGCTGCTCCGCGAGGCCGTAGAAGCGGCAGCCTTCGAGTCGAAAATCGGCGGGACTCTTTTCGTCGCCGATGACGATGAACTCGAAGCCGTGCTCGATACAGCCCTGGGCTAGCTCACGCAGCACGGCGTTCGGCGGCGCAATCGAAGTGACGACGAGGGCGGTCTTATCTTTCATAATGCGGAATGCGTCATCCGTCAGTATCGCCCGCTATCGCAGGCGGTACTGACTCGCGTTCAGAGTTGGCCTTGAAGTCTGAGGCGAAAGAGACGCCAGAGGTTGCTGAAGGAATCTTTGAGTGCCTGGTTGCCGACCGCGTGGCTGGCGGCGCGGTATTGAATCGGCACTTCCGCGATTCTGAGCTTGCGGCAATAAGCCTTAATCTCCGTCTGGAAGAACGGCCCGCGCGACTTGATGCCTTTCTTGATGACTTCCAAAAGCGCCTGGCGCGTGAACATCTCGAAGCCGCTCGTCATGTCCTTCAGTTTTGTGCCAAGAAGTAAATTCGACAACACGCTCCCGCCGCGGCTGATCAATCTTCTTTTCACGGAGCTGTCCGAGATGGCACCCCCCGCACAGAAGCGGCTGCCGAAAACGCAGTCGTAGCCCTCCATCATCTTGTCGAAGAACTGCGGGATGTCCGAAGGCTGGTGGCTGAAGCCCGCGTCTATTTCCAGAATCCAGTCGCACCCTTCGTTCAAAGCCTCGCGGTAGCCGCGCACGTAAGCGTCAACCACGTTCCTGTTCTCCGGCGACCAGACGACCTCAAGCTCCGGCCTCTCCGTCTTCAGCTCGTCCAAGACTTCGCGCGTACGGTCCTTGCTCACGCGGTCCAGCACGGCGAAGAACCTGACGGACTTGAAGCCGCGCGGCACACATTCGTCCAGCACCTCGCTGACGAACCGCGCGGCGCTCTCCTCCTCATTCGCCATCGGGCACACCACGCCCAACTTGATTTCAGAGAACCGCCCGCCTTCTTCCTTCTTCACTGTGTCCATAACCAGCGGTGAATAATCAGGGAAAGAGACGTGCAAAGCAAGTGGGCAGCAGGCAGTGGGCAGTGGGCAGTAAAAACAGGTTCGCTAAGCAGCGTTGAGCTTCTGTCTTTCACTGCCCACTGCCCACTGCCTGCTGCCCACTTTTTTCTGCTCACTGCTATACTTCCCGCATGATTTCGTCGCAGACAGCGCGGCGGGCCGTGTGGCGTCCGTTGTGGGAGTTGCCGAGTCGGCTGGGTTTGATAATCCAGTTGGTGCGGCGCGAGGTGGCGGCGCGTTACAAGGGCTCCGTGCTGGGCATCCTGTGGGCGGTCCTGACGCCGGTGGTGACGATTGCGACGTTCACGCTCATCTTCGCGGGCATCTTCGGGGCGCGGTTCGGCGCGACGGGGAGCGGGTGGGAGTTCGCGCTCTACCTTTTCTGCGGCGTGCTGCCCTGGACCGCTTTCGCGGAGGCCGTGCAGGCGTCGTCGCAGAAGATCGTCTCGCACGCCAACCTCGTCAAGCGCGTCGTCTTCCCTTTGGAAATCCTCCCCGTCGCGCAGTCGCTCAGTTCGCTCACCAACCAGTTGTTCGGGACCATCGCGCTCCTCGCCGCCGCTCTCGTCATACAGCGCACGCTTCACCCGACGGTGCTCTGGCTGCCCGTCCTCCTCGTCCCGCAACTCCTGGTGACGCTCGGCGCGGCGTGGCTCGTCGCCTCATTGGGCGTCTTCCTGCGCGACATAGTGCAGGGCATCGCGCTCCTCCTGATGGTCTGGATGTACCTGACGCCAATCTTCTATCCAGAAGCAATCGTGCCGGAACGTTTTCGTCCGCTGATTAATGCCAACCCGTTCACGCATCTGATTCGAAGCTACCGCAACATCCTGCTCGAAGGCACGCAGCCGGACTGGCGCGGCCTAGCCTATTTCACGGGCTTCGCCCTCATGGTCTTCATCTTCGGCTACTGGTGGTTCGCGAGAACACGGAAAAATTTCGCGGACGTGATTTAAGAAGACAAAAGGTAAAAGGACGGCAAGCAGTGAGGACAGGTCAAATGGAGAAGAGTCTTGGAAACTCTGCCCCCGTTTTTCACGTCTTCACCCCGCGGATTAACTGACTCGTCACATAAGGCTTGATGAGTCGCGCTCCGGGCCGTAAATATGTTCCGGCCAAGTCGAGCTGGATGATTGAGCGGTGCCTGGCGACGAATTGCAAATGAGGAGGATATTAGGTTCCATGAATTCTCGCCATCAAATCAAGCGACCTGATTTCTCACGCCGCCGTTTTTTGCAGAGCGGCGCAATGGCCGTGACCGCGACCTATCTTTCACCGGGCCTGTTATCGGGCTGCCTGTCCAGGCCAGCCGACGGGAGTTCAACTTCACTCGGGAATTCAACTTCACTCGGCGCTGATACTTTGGACAACGCCCTGGAGTCTATGTCGGGGCTTGCTCCGTTCACGAATCATGGGCCAATGGCTGCGGAAGCCCTGGTCACGCTCGGCCGTGCAGGCGCGGTTGCCGCATGGGTCGAAGGCTACAAAAAGAGGTTCGACTCGCGAGCGCCCGGAGCGCGCAACAAGGTCACCAGGGAGAATTGGCGAGAGGCTTTAGGCGACGGCAGCCGCGTGACTGACTGGACGGAATTTTTTAACCGCGAGTTGAAGGAAGCGGCATGGCCGCGTGTACTTGAGCAATGGGCGGGAGTTCTCATGCCGGGCCTGGCGGCGGCTGCGGCTCACGGCCTCATCAGAACAGGCCACGCCGTGCGCAGTCTGTCGGCTAAAGAAACGGAATTGCGTCGAGGTGAACTGGCATCCGGCCTGGCCTACTGGGCGGCCTATTATCAACCCTTGCCCGAAGCGCCGAACGGCGCGGCCAAAAGGCTCAAACCGGCACAGGCCATTCATGAGGTGCCACTGCTCCCGGCGGAAAAACGGCTGCGCGGCTCGATCATGGTAGGATTGCGCAGCCTTGAAAACTTTCCTCCCTTTGCTCCGACTGCCGACCTGGTAGAGGTGACAGACGACGCCGGGCGCTTCCTGTCCGAGTTGACTGAACTGTTCGCTGCCGTCTATTTGAAGAACGTGAATCAGCGTAATGACCTCATACTGATTCACACGGTTACGGCCGCGACGGCGTTGCGAACGCTCGCGCCGTACCTTTCTCCGGCCGATACACGCAGGGCCATGCGTTACGGCTGGCAAGTGGCCGCCGCGCTCTATTCAATCTCCGGCAATGGTCCGGCCAACGCCCTGCCCGAACCGAAAGAGATTAAACGCGACGAGTTGATTGACCGCGCCGTCTACGCCCAGGACGAGCACGCGATTAAATTCACGGAAGCCTGCCTGCGCGAATACCAGCACAACCCCAAACAGGTCTACCTGCAAGCCGCGTCGGATGCCGTCGAGAGGCTCAAGCTGTAGCGTGCCGGGCGTGCTTACACTATTTAGAACGCGTTGCAAAACTCAAGATATAGATTGACTCAACCCTTTGCGCCTTTAAGTTTTAACTTTGCGCCTTTGCGTGAACCGCTTTTCTCGCAAAGGCGCAAAGACAAGACGTAAGGCGCAAAGGGTTGAGTCTAGGTTTTGAAACAGTCTTTTAGGCTTTGTCCGTCCTTTTACCTTTCGCCTCTTGCCTTCCTTCTTCCGCCGAGAGCGCGACGACCGTGCCTATCAGCCACCAGAAGACGAGGGCGACTTCGGCGTCGCCGAAGTTGTAGTTGACGAGCGAGCTGGCGAAGAAGCCCGCGACGGCCCCGGTCGCGCCGAGCAGTAGGCCGTGTGAATTGGCGTCCCCGGAGTCGCGGAACTGTTTCTCGCCGCGGGCCGCCGTTCGCCAGCACGCGAGCATCAGCCAGAGCCAGAAGACGAGCGCGGGCAGGCCGCGGTCGAAGGCCACCTGCAAGGGCGTTGAGTGCAGGTGAATCATGTCCGTGCCGGGAAAGCCCCACTCCGTCCAGTGTCTCTTCACGGCGTCCATCCCGTGGCCGAAGACGGGGTGCAAGGGCAGACGCGACAGGCCCACCCGCGCCACCTGCCAGCGCAGAGACGCGCTGTGGTCTTCGAGCCGGAGCGCGCCTCCCTGGCGCGTGCGCCAGACGCTGAACGCGCCCGCGACGAGCGCCAGCATGACGAGCAGTAGAACAAGCAGGCGCGCGCGGCCCCGCGTTGCGCGCAGCGCGATGACGGAAGCGCCGAAGGCCAGGGCGACGAGCACCGTCCGCATCGCCGTGAGCGCGACGCCGGCGGCGAGTAGTCCGGCCGCGGCGAGCGCGAGATAAAAATATTTGCGACGAGAGTCGCGGCGCTGTACGTGCGCGAGGGCTAACCCGAGCGCGAGCTGTGCCAGAATTTGCAGCGTCTCGGAAAAAGTCTCGTAGTGGCGCGTCCAGCCCGACGCGCGGAAGCGGCGCGTCGGCCCGCTGCTCTTGATTCCAGACGGCGACGCGCGCGCTTTCAGCTCGTCCGTGATACGGATGACGCGCTCGGCGTGCTCGCCCCCTATGATGACGCTGACGGGAAGGCCCGCGCCCGCGCCCGCGCGCCGGATGATGTCGTCAATCTCCGCGACCGAGCGGACGCGCGCGCCGCCGACGCGCCACACGGCGTCGCCCGCCCCCATCTGCAATTCGTGGAAGGGACTCTCGGGCATTAATTCTTCGAGCATCACGCCGCGCCCGCGCGCCAAATCAACGGCGCTCGCCGCCACACCCGCCACGCCCGACGCGATCATCAGGACGGCAATCGCGAAGGCCGCGCGCCGCGTGAGCAGCGACTGCGCGAAGTAGAAGAGCAGGACGACCAGGACGGATTGCAGTTTTGGCACACTGACGCGCGGCTCTTCGGAGAAGAGGGCCGAGAGCACAGTCCAGCCCAGGAAGAGCAGGACGGGGAGGTCTATCGCGCTTCGTTTCAAGCCAGCCCGCCCGGTCGCGACGAGGCGCATAACCCAGCCAACGCCGACCGGCACGAGGCCCAATTCCGCGCCCGCAATCGAGTGCGGCGCGAAGATCGCGTAGAGGGCGAAGCCCGCGAGCGCGACGTGTTCGCCCGCGCGCGCGAGCTTCGACGGGGGCTGCTTTCCACGGCTGATAGTCGGAGGATTAGGTCTCAAGCTACAAGGCAAAAGCTGCCCTAAAAACGGGCTAAACTGCTAAAAAACGAAGCGTTGACACTCAGTCTTGGCGCGTGTTAGCGTAACTTGTCGCTGACGCCTTTCGGAGAGAGCGCCGGCACGACAATGCCGGTCGAGTTAGTGACCCGTCCCGACCATCACGCTCGGCTCACCGCCCAGGGGTTTCAAACACGCTGCGAGTCTGACCGAAACAGAAGATTCAAGAATGGCCTTCGATAAAGCAAAGGTTGTGCGTGCGGCTGAGAAGTTCCTTGCCCAAGGGAAGATTCCGGCAGCCATCAAAGAGTACCGCCAGATCGTCGAGAACGACCCCGAAGACTTCACGGCGCTCAACATGCTGGGCGACCTCTACGCGCGCCAGAACGACCGTCAGCAGGCCATGCAGTGCTTTCTGCGCATCGCCGAACATTACCGCGAAGAGGGCTTTCAGAGCAAAGCCATCGCGATGTACAAGAAGGTGGACCGCCTCAACCCGCGCAGCCCCGAAATCGCCAACAAGCTCGCCGGCCTCTACGAATCGCAGGGACTCATCGTTGACGCGCGCGCCCAGTACATGATCATCGCGGAGGCGTGGCTGCGCGACGGCCAGTCGCGCAAGGCGCTCGAAATCCTGCGCAAGGTCGCGGACCTCGACCCGCAGAACACTGAGGCGCGCGTCAAACTGGCACAGGGCTACATGCGCGAGGGGATGCAGGCCGAGGCGGCCGAAGCGTTCGGCGAGGCCGGCGCGCAATATCTGGCACAGGGCGCTTACGAGCGCGCGGCCGAATCCTTCACCGCCTCGCTCGACCTGCGCCCGCAGGACTACGGCGCGCTGAGCGGCTTTCTCAACACACAGATCGCGCTCGGCACGCCCGAAGACGCGGCGGAAGTTTTGGATAAGGCGCTCGAAGCGAACCCCGAAGACCTAGAGCTGCTTTCGATGCTCGCGCAAGCCTACACGGAGGCCGACGACGCAGAGGCCGCCGAGCGCGCGGTCAGTAAATTGGTCGCGGCCGAGGCTTCGCACTACGGACGCTTTATTGACGTGGCCCGGCTCTACCTGAAGGAAGACTCGGCGGACGAGGCCGTGCGGGTGCTGTCCGGCATCACGGAACAGATGCTTTCGGGGCGCGAGGACGAGACGCTGATGGAGCTTCTCAACGAAGTGCTCTCGCGCGACCCGGAGCATGTGGAGGCGCTGCGCCTGCTGGTCCGCGTGCACGCCTGGCAGCGCGACGACGAGAAGCAGCATCAGGCGCTCGAACGCCTCGCCGAAGCCGCGGAGGCCGCAGGGCTGCCGGACGTTGAGCGCTCGGCGCTCCTCCAACTGGCACAGTTTGCGCCCGACCAGCGCTACCTCGAACGCCTGCACGCCCTCGGCCACGCGCCGTCGCCGCAGACGGACGTTGACGACGACGAGCAGCGCCAGGACGAGACTGCCGCCGAGGACCAGGAGGTTCCGTCGTTCGAGAGCTTCGCACTGATGGGCGATGACTCCGCGTCGGCCGACGCGATGGGGATGCCCGCCACAGAGGCCGCGGAGTTTGAGTTCAACTCCGTCGCGCCGCCCGCTCAGCAAGACCCCGCGGCCTCGTTCGCGGACCTCAACGAAGACTGGGCGTCAGGCTCAGGCACGACGACGCCCGCCGCTTCATCCGGCAACTTTCAGGAATACGATTTCCCGGCGGGAGCCGCGCACACCGGCGGTCAGGCCAGCCAGCCCGCGGCCCCCGGCGAGGCTGACTCGCGGCACGAGGCGCTCTTGCGCCAGGAACTCGACAGCGTTGACTTCTATTTAGACCAGGGCTACCTGGACATCGCGGCCGACACGCTGGACATGCTTGAGCGACAGTTCGGCTCGCACGCGGAGATCGAGAGCCGGCGCGCGCGCCTGGGTCCGGGGGCTGTGCCAAAAACAGCGCCCGCGCAGCCGGCCGCGACAATCGAGTTCGAGGGTTTCGCGAGCTACGACGTGGCGGAGGAAGTCCCCACAGTCGAGGCCGACAGCTTCGAGATTAAAGAAGTGCAGTCTGAGCCCGCGCCCCCTCAGCCGCAGCCGCAGCCGCAGCCCGCTCCGTCCACGGCCGCGATGGGCCGACCCGGAATTGATCCGGGCCTCGCGGCCATCTTCGACGAGTTCCGCGAGGCGGCCGAAGAGGAGTCGCCCGAGCAGGACGGCGACTACGAGACGCATTACAACCTGGGCATCGCCTACCAGGAGATGGAACTCCTGGACGAGGCGGTCGAAGAGTTTCAGGCGGCCGCCGCGCTCACCAGCCCGCGCGACGGCACGCCGCGTTACCTGCAATGCTGCAACATGCTCGGCCACTGTTTCATGCGTAAAGAGATGCCGCGCCTCGCCGTCATGTGGTTCAAGAAGGGTTTGGAAGCGCCGGGCCACACGGAGGACGAGTACCAGGCGCTGCGCTACGACCTCGGCACGGCCTACGAGCAGATGGGCGAACTGGACAGCGCGATAGACGTATTCACGGAAGTTTACGGGATAGACATCTCCTATCGCGGCGTCGCCGACAAGCTGCGCGAGTTGCAAGCGCAAAAGGCCGAAACCCGTAAATCGTAAATCGTAAATCGTAAATCGGAGAGACGGTTTGACGATTTACGATTTACGATTTACGATTCACGAGTATGGCAGCCAGGCTCAGCGTCATCTTCTACATCATCCTGTGCATAGAGGTCGGCCTCGTGCTCACGCTGCTGCCGTGGATGCACGTCATCCCTTTCCTGCCGACCTTCGGGCTGGGCGACTGGGGTGACAACTATTTTCTGCTTTACGCGGCGCAGAAGACCGGCATCAGGGGGTTGCAGTACGCCGTCGGTTCCGGCTGGGTGCGCGGGGCCGTGTCCGGGATAGGGCTGCTCAACCTGGGCATCGCCGTCTGGGAGATAGCCCACTTCAAACAGACCGTGCGCGCGCTCGAAGTAGGCCCCGGCGTCAAGCCTTCCGCGCCACGGACCGATGCCGCTCAACCTGTCAAAGCCGATTACCTACCTGATCACGAGCGGCGCGACGACGCCGTCCACGGCCCCGGCCTCTGAAGAGTTCCGGCACATACTGCGACTCGTCGGCGCGGCCGTCCGAGCACAAGTCTCCCTCATTCAACTGCGCGAAAAGAATCTAACGGCGCGAGCGCTCTATGAATTGACCGCGCGCTCCGCGGAACTGACGCGCGGCACAAAGACGCGCCTCCTCGTCAACGACCGCGCCGACATCGCGCGCGCAGCCGGCGCGGACGGCGTGCATCTCACCACGCGCTCGCTCGAAGCCTCAATCATCCGTCACACATTCGGCCCGGACTTTTTGATAGGCGTCTCGACGCACACGCTCGCGGAAGCCCGCGCGGCGTATGAGCAGGGCGCGGACTTCGCCGTCTTCGGCCCCGTCTTCGACACTCCCTCGAAACGCGCCTACGGCCCGCCCGTCGGCTTGGAAGCCTTAAGCGAAGCGGCGCGACAACTCTCGCCTTTTCCCCTCATCGCACTCGGCGGCATCACGCGCGACAACGCTTCCGCCGCCCTCGACGCGGGCGCAAGCGGCGTCGCCGCGATTCGTCTGTTCAGCGACCCACAAAGTCTGGACGCGCTCGTCGGCGCAATCCGTCAAGAGCCCGGTGTTCTCTGATTTTACTTTCACTGGCACAGTTCGGGCGGAGCCCAGACTGTGTCCTGTGGCGGGAAGGGGAGCACGGTGACGACCTTATGCGTCTCGCGGCACACCCGCAGGTTGATGCGCGAGCCGATCCCGTAAAGAATGCCTTGCCCGAAAGGATGCGTGTCCCAGATATTAAATTCGTTTGCGGTGGAGTCTGCCAGGATGATGCGCCCGGAATTGGGAAAGAAAGTCGGGGCGGAGCCGGACCAACGATTCACTTCTATCGAGTCTTTTAAGTCTCCGTTGCTGGTGTCCCAGACCCGCAGGATGTTGACGGCTTCCTTCCGCCGCTTGGGCATGGTGATCAGGCGCGAGCCGTCGGCCGACAAGGCAATATCACGCACTGGACCGCCCGACTCAATGGAGGCGATCAACGCAAAGTCCGGTGCGGCACGCCAGACCTTGACGGTCTTGTCGTACCATGATGCAGTGGCGCAGACGGGGGCCTCTCTGGCGCAGATGATAAAGTCCACCGAACAACTACGGTGCCCGGCCGGAAGTGAGCTAAGCTCAAGCGTCCCGGTATCCAAGACGCTCAGGCCGCCGTCCCGGTCGCTCATGATGAGCAACTTACCGTCGTGCGTAAACGTCATCCGCCCGTTGGGCGCTATGTCAAACGATTTTTGTGATACGAACTGCCCGGCCGAGCGCTTCCATAAGATGCCCTTGCCTTGCCCCCGCTTGCCATTGATCTCTGGCCCGGTATCGAACGCGGCGGCAAACCACATTCCGTCTGGCGAGAGTGCGACAGTCGCTGCGCGGAAGGCCCCGGTTATTCCCTGAAAGCCCTTGACCTGGAAGCTCAGCAGCGGGTGGTTATCGTTTAGGTCCGTGACCGTGACTTGCTGTTGGCTCGCTTGAGCGACGGTCAGCAAGTCGCTGGAGTAAGAAGCGCGGGGAGAGATTCCGGCTGCGGTGGGGCGGTCTTCGAGCGGGCCGATGTGCCTGCCGCTCGACACCTCCCACACCTTGATAGACCCGTCGTTGAATAATTTGGCAATGCGGGTCGCGTCGTCCGAGAATGCGACGGCCGCGAAAGAGTTGGCCGAATTTTTCACCAGCTCTCTGAGCTGTCTCGTCTGCGTGTCATAAATGGCGGTCCCGACGTGTTCGGACTTCCCCTCCACGCGCCTGAACACTTCTCTGACGGCGCGAGTCCCGTCGGGAGAGAATGCCGCTATGTTAGAGCGAATGAAAGAGCGATCCGCCTCCGTAGCTTCCAGTTGATAAGTCTGGAATCTATCTATGTAGTGCCAGACTCGCGTCGTGCCGTCGTCCGACGCAGTTACCAAATCATGTGAGCCCGGTATAAAGGCGAGAGAGTTGACCATGCATTTATGGCTTTCGAGGGTTTGCAACGGGACCCACTCTCTGGCGTCCCAAATTGTCGCCATGCCGTCAAAGGAACTGGTGGCAAGGCGTTCCCCGTCGTCCGAGAAGAGAAGTGAGGTGGCGTTGTCGTCGTGCGCCCGAAGCTGCTCTTTAACAAGCGCTCCCGTCGCCGCATTCCACACAGAGATGGTAGATGGCTTCTCCCACGGGCCGCTGGGCTTACCCAGGCGATAAAATGAGTCTGTCGTCACGAGCGAGTTGTTGTTGGGGGAAAAAGCTAAGTGCTGCACGGCGGCCTTCGTCGGCGCGACTTCGACTGGCTGGCCGTCAGCGACTTTCCATATCCGCAGTTTGTTGCCGAAGGTGGCGGCGGCGACGTAGCTATCGTCGTGGGAGAAGGCGACGGCCCGGAAACTATCGGCCACTTCTCCTTGCGCCGGAGTAGTGCCGAGAAGCGGACGCAGAAACTGGCCTGTGGCGGCATCGTAAAGCGCCGCCATCGAGGAGTCGGGAGCCCCACCAGCTTTTTGATCGAAGGTCAGCAAGACAAGCTTTTTCTTGTGCGACAGCGCGGACGCGGTGACCGCGCGACCGTTGATGCTCATCTCCACGGCCGAACCCGTCTCGGCGTTTATGACTACAGAGCCGACGAGGAGCAGTTGCCCGTCGTCGGAAAAACAGGAACTCCTATCGCTCATGGACATAGAATTTGATGTGAAACGGCCGCCCTTGAGTTCAATCACCCTCGCGTCTCCCGTCTCGACGTGCCAGAGTGTCGCCAGATGTTTGTCGTCTTTGTCGGTGCTGACGGAGACCAGCAAGTTTCGATTTACAGGCGAGAAGACGAGGCTCGACATTTGCTGGGCGGACGCCGGGAGGGTCTTGATGGGGGTTCCGGTCGTTGCGTCCCAGAGGAAGATGTCACCGCGCCGTCCGGCCGTCGCCAGAGTTGTCCCGTCTAACGAAACCGCAAGGTTATCTATCACGCCATCCTGGTGGAAGGCTGAAAGTCTAGATAAAGGGGTCTTCTTGGCGAGCCTCTCGATGTCGTTGAACGATGCGCGTCTCCCCGCGCTCTGCTCCAGCTCGTTTGCCGCCCTGTGGAGGGCGAGAGCGTCGAGCGGCTTGCCTGTCGCCTCGAAGACACCCGCCTCGGCGCGCAGCCCACGAATCTCAGCAGCCTCGCGTGCTTTCCGCTCCGCCTCCGCCTTCTCGTCGGCGCGCTTGCGCTCGCGCTCGGCCTCAAGACGACGCTCCTCCGCTTGGTCGCGCGCCACGCGCTCGGCCTCCGCCGCCTCCAGCGCCTCGCGCGCCCTCACCTGGGCGAACCATCTCAGCACCTCCGCGTTCGCCTGCTGAAGTTTTGCTTCCACGGTGGCTCTTATGGCCGCGACCCGCTGCGTCTCGGCGATGGCTGCCTGCCTTTTAGCTTCTATGGTCTGGTCTTCAGCATCTTTGGTCGCTGCGTTCGCCTTCCTCACCTCGAAAAAGAGGAAGATTGCGAGAGCGGTGACGATGGCGAGCGCCGCGGTAACTGCGATGAACCGCCAGTTGCGCGAGCGGTTGGCGGACGCCCTGCTGGCGGCGACGTATAGCTTCTGAAGGTCTGTGAATTGCAGCTCCTTATCGGCGATGCGGAGCAGCTCTTCGGCCCTCGTCAGGTCCGTGCCGCGCAGCAGCAGGCTCGCATCTCTGATGTCCTCGTCGCCTCCGCTGCGCTCCCACTCCTTGGCGCGCGTCAACAGGCGCGTGTGCGGGCGCAAGTACTTGGGGTCTTTCTCAAGGTCTTTGACGAGCGCCTTAAAGTTCGTCGCAAAGTCGCTGCCCGCCGAAAATTCGCGCCACTGATACTGCCCGAGCGCCCACGGAATCGAGGACGGCTCGACCGCGCGGTAGTTAAGGGCGATGATTCTTTTGTTGTTGTTGCGTGCGTAGTCGAACTCGTTATGGCAAAAAGAGTCGGGCCGCAGCGAGTCCGGGCTGATGACGAAGAGGAAGTTGTCTGCGGCCTCTATCCCCAGGTAAATCTCCTGCTCCCAGATCGCACTCGTCGGGATGCTGCTCAGGTCTAGCCAGACGCTGCGGCCGATGCTCCTCAGCTCGTCATAGAGTTTTTTGACGAACTCCTTGTCGGCGCGCGAGTAGCAGATGAAGATGTCTATGCTCAGGTTGGTGTTGACAGCCCTGATAACTTGCTCGAACGCCTCCTCGCGGTTGACTTCCGCGCGGTAGTCAATCGGCGTCAGCGGGGCGAGCGCGGCCGGAAGATTTTGGGCGGCGACCTCTGCGCGCACGACCGGGACGATGACCTTGCTCAGGCGGGCGGCGTGTTCGAGCTGTTTGCGACAGACCTCGGAGGCAACCGAGGAAGGACTGACGATAAAGACGAAGGTGTCGGCGGCCTCGATTTTCTGTAAAACGTCCGGCCCGGCGCTCGTCGTCGCCGCTTCTGCCTTCTCCCAGTCTATCGCCGAGACGCGACGGCGCTTCCGCAATTCATTGTCCAGGTCGCGTACGAAGTCGCGCTCCTCAGGGGCGAAGCAGATGAAGACGTTGGAGCGCTCGTCCGCCGGGCGAGTGGATTGAGCGTGCGGCGTGCTCGTTAACTGAACTTCCGGTGTGGTCGCTGGCATGATGAGCTTTCCTTGGATAGCCCGAAAGATGAAAATAACATGGAAAAAGTTCGCGACCGGCAGTGGTCGCGTGGAACGCATTAGAGATGGCAAGGATACTGAGCCAGGAAAGAGAGCGGCCCCGGCTGTGACAACGTGAGCGCCAGTCTTATAACCTTGCGCCCACGCCGTAGTCAAACAAAATGAGGAGGCGAATCCAATCCGGAATCGAGCGCCCGGCGGGCGTGCTATCTGTCTCCCAGACACCTTTCCTGCATATCAATCCGCACGAGCTTCCCGGCCGATGCTCGCTTGAGACCGGGCGTGGGCGGGCATTAAAATCACACTTCAAGCCATACAATTTTTATGAGCCTAAATGATTCAAAAACTCCGCCCGTCGCGCTGACCATCGCCGGCTTCGATCCTTCGGGCGGCGCAGGCGTAGTCGCGGACGTTAAGACCTTCACGGCCTTCGGCTGCTTCGCGACGGCGGCCGTCACGTCGCTCACGTTTCAGAATACGATGGGCGTGTTCGGCGCTGTGCACCAGACGGCCCGTGACGTGCGCGCACAGGTCATGCCTGTCGTCGAAGATTTTTCGGTCGCGTGCGCGAAGACTGGGATGCTGCCGACGCGCGAGGTGATCGCGGAGGTCGCGCGCCTGTTCCGCGAAACAAACTTGCCCGCGCCCGTGGTTGACCCCGTCGTGCGCTCGACCTCCGGCTACGACTTGATTGACGACGATGCACTGGCAGCGCTCGTCTCGGATTTGCTGCCGCTCTCGCGCGTCCTGACGCCGAACATCCCCGAGGCCGAGCGCATCACGGGTCTGGTGATAGAAGACGAAGACGGGATGCGCCGCGCCGCGAAGTTGATGCGCGAGATGGGCGCGCGCGCCGTGCTCGTCAAAGGCGGACACCTGAAAAGAAGGGATGAGGGCGGCAGCGTGAGGGATGAAGTCGGGCCGTCGGCGATTGACGTGCTTGACGAAGAAGGGCCGCGTGAGCGTGTTTCGCGGGGAGTGGATTGAGACGACCTCGACGCACGGGACGGGCTGCACGCTCTCGGCCGCGATTGCCGCGTGCCTGGGCCGCGGGCTGAGCCTCGAAGAATCAATCGAAGCGGCCAAGCGCTTCGTCACGGACGCCATCCGCCACGCGCCCGGCCTGGGCCACGGGCACGGCCCCGTCAACCACGGCGTGTGGTCGCCCCTCACGGACGAGCCAAGCTAAGCCGCCGAATTTTCCTTGCCATTTCATCGCCCGGTGTTAGAATTCGCGGCGGCGTAAATCTCCATCATCGCTTCTCTTTTTTAATCCCGACCTGAAACGGGCTTTATCACACACACTGCAAGCTTCATTAGTTGCTTCTCTGAAAGGAGAATAAACATGCTCGGAGTCACCACGTACTTTGATGCGGGGAAGCTGCGGATGTACGCTTTCCTCGCGAAAAACGATAACCTCTACGTCACTTACTGGGACGGCACTCAGTGGAAGTGGGCCAACCAGGGCAAGCCGGCGGACACGACGGGCCTCAACCCCGATACGCCCGGAGTCATCTCCTACCTCAATACGGCGTCCGGGAAGACGCTGATATACGCCTTCGTCTGGGGGGCCAACGGCAACCTCTACGTCAACTACTGGGACGGCTCCAAATGGCAGTGGGCCAACCAGGGCAAGCCGGGCGCGACCATCGAACTAGTCAGCGCGCCCCGCGCGATCACTTACTGGGAGCAGCAGCCGAACGTGGATCGGATATACGCTTTCGCGGGGACGACGAGTGGTTATATCTACGCGAACTACTGGGACGGCACGAAGTGGCAGTGGGTCAAGCTGCCGGGAGGCGGCACGAAACCCGGGGTCGCCTGGTACACGGACCCCGCCACGGCAAAACGGCGGATATACGTCTTCAGCCTCACGTGGGTGGATCTTTGGATGCCCACAAAGCTCACTTTAGACGAATGGGACGGCTCGAAGTGGCAAGGGACGACTCAGGAAGTGGCCTCGTTCCAAACGCACGTCCAGCACCCCGCAGTCATCTCTTACGCCGAGGCGGGGACGCTACGGGTTTACGCCTTCATGGTCGGAATAAAGAGTGACCTCTGGGTGTATTATCGAAACGGCTCGAAGTGGCAGTGGGCACAGCAAGGCAAGCCGCCGGGGACAGAGATTTCGAGTGGGGTGTCGAGCGTCACTTACCTAACGTCGTCAGGCAAACAATGGATACACGCCTTCGTCAGGGGGACGGACAACAAGCTCTACAATAATTTCTGGGACGGCACGAAGTGGCAGTGGGCCGGTTACGGCAATCCGCCGACGGCCATGCTGATGAATGACCCGACGGCCATCAGCTTCCGGGACCCCGTGACGGGCAAGGAGCAAATATACGTCTTCTCCCAGGGCTCCGACGGCAACTTTTATGTGAATTACGGCGACGTCTCCAACCGCAAGTGGGCCAACTTAGGCAAACCCTAGTCGCCACCCGGTGCTCGGCCGCGGCAGAAGCACTAAGGGCCGGGCCGCGCGGGCCGCGACGCGCACGGCAGTGCCCGCGGCCCACGGCCTTAAACGCCCGGCCCGAATTCGGGCAGCCGCTTCACGCTTGCTCGATGGTGACTCTCTCCATCGTGACGGGCGAGGTCGGCTTGTCGTTGCGGTCTGTCTGCGTCTCGGCGATGGCGTTGACCACGTCCTGGCCTTCGATGACGCGGCCGAACTTGGTGTAGCTCGGGGGCAGCGGGTAGTCAACGTGCATGATGAAGAACTGCGAGCCGTTGGTGTTCGGACCCGACTGTTCGCCATCGCCAGCGTGCCTGCCTTGTACGGCCCCTGGTAAAGCGGCGACGAGCGGTTAATCTCGTCATTGAATTTGCCGCCCCAGGCCGATTCCCCACCGTAGCCCATGCCCAAAGGGTCGCCGCCCTGAATCATGAACCCCTTGATGACGCGGTGGAAGATGATGCCGTCGTAGTAGCCGCGCTCGGCCAGCAGCCTGAAATTCTCCGTCGTCTTCGGCGCGTCCTCTTCCAACAGCTCTACGCGGATCGTGCCCTTGTTCGTCTCTATCACTGCGATTCGATTTGCCATTGATGCTCCTTAAAAGCAGAATCCAGAATTCAGAATCCAGGAGCCAGAAGAAAAGAAAATCTGTTAAAGCGGTTCCCGCCTTATCCCTTCTGGCTTCTGGATTCTGGCTCCTGAATTCTGCCGTAGTATGAATTTCTCGATTGCCAAAGCCACGCCGTCTTCGTCGTTGGTGGCCGTCGGGTGGTAGTGCGGGAGGTCCGCGACGAGTGCGCGTAAGGAAGCTTCGGCGTTACCCATCAGGACGCCCGTGCCCGCGTATTGCAGCATCTCCAGGTCGTTAAAATTGTCGCCGACGGCCATCACCTCCTCGCGCCCGAGGCCAAGCTCGCGCGCGGCCGCCTCCACCCCTACGCCTTTCGAGACTTCCGGGTGCGAGCACGTCCAGGAGCGCGAAATCCAGCTTCGGGTAGATCGTGCTCAGAACTTTCACGCTCGCGCCCAGCTCCCTCGCCAGTCTCTCCTCAAGACGCTTCATCCTCTCGACGCCGCCGGAGAAGGAAATGTGCACGGGCGCGTGGTCCAAATAATCTTCCAGGTCGGGGACGCGCCGCACGGCTTCGTCCGCCTCCGCGCCGTGAATCCGGCGCGACCAGGCGACGTACCTTGCGAGCGCAGGGTTGTTGTCGCTCATGTGGTCGTAAACCAGCACGCCCGCGCCTTGCGCATCGTCGCTGACGAGCGCGTCAGCGCCCGCCGCGCGCCCGACCCGCAGCACCTCGCGCGCGTCTGCGAGCGGCAGCAGTTTGACCGCGACGGTTTCAAGCGTGCGGGCGTGTTTGGTGAGCGCGCCGTTGTGCGAGATGACCGGCACGTCCAACCCCAATTCGAGGGCGAGCGGGCGCGCGTCCCGAAAGCGGCGTCCCGTCACTACCGCCACGCGCACGCCCAGGTCGCGCGCCGCCGAGATTGCCCGTAGGTTGCGCCCCGACAGTTCGCCACGCGAGTTGAGCAACGTCCCGTCGAGGTCTAGCGCGATTAAACGAATATCCATTCAGCGTAAGAAAGAACATAGACCAGAACCACGAAAAATTCCAGCCGACCAATCTCGCCGCGAAGAAGAGATGGATTGATTAATCCGCATGTAACGATTCTGCAACGTGCCGTGTGCTAAGATGCCCGCCCCTAACCCTGTGACATCGTCGCCACCTCGCACAACCTTTGATTATTTTCGTGCCACCACAGGACGAAAGGAGTGAACGATGAAAAAGCGTTTGATTCTTGTGACCGCCTTGCTGGCGTTGACGGCCGCCGCGGTCGTCGTCGCGCAGAAACTGAGCAACATCAAGGAGGTCTTGACCGGGCTTGAGGAAGTCCCGGCTGTCTCGACCGTCGCCAACGGCGAGTTCAGGGCCACGATTAACAAAGACGAGACGCAGATCCGCTATAGCTTGAGCTACACGGGTCTCGAAGGAAACATCCAGCAGGCTCACATACACTTCGGGCAGCGCGGCGTCAACGGCGGAATCAGCGTCTGGCTGTGCTCGAATCTCCCCAGCCCGCCGACGCCCGCGTCGCCCCCGTTCCCGCCGACGCAGGCTTGTCTGACGCCTCCCGCGACCATCACGGGGGTCATCACGCCGAACCACGTCGTCGGACCCACCGGCCAGGGAATCGCCGCCGGAGAATTCGCGGAACTGGTCCGAGCCATCCGCGCCGGCTCAACCTACGTCAACATTCACACCGACAAATTCCCCAGCGGGGAAGTCAGAAGCCAGATTGACGAGGGCCACGGCAACGAGCACGGGAATCAGAAGTAAAATTGTGCCAGGCGGGGGAGCCCGCAAGCGGTAACGAGAAAAGGCGGCAAGAGATTGCCGCCTTTTCTCGTGAGTGGGCTTTGCTCACCAATCTCCAGAAGGCCAATAATTGTCGGGCAGGATGAAAAATTGCCGGGCAGACTCTCTGCGTGCTTATCTAGGCGATGTATGAGTTAGGGCTTAAGCCTAAGTTCTACGCGCAGGTGGCGTGATTAGGCTTTAACGCCTTCTCTTTCCTTTGCGCTTCTTTTGCTCTGGACGCTTCTTAGAAGGCTCTTCGGGTTGTGACGCCCCCTGCATCCAGGGGGGCCACGGCGGGAACGGGTCTATACGGACTTGGTTGTAATAGGCATCCCGGCTGTTAGTACAGCTTATCATCCCTGTTAAATACTGCGGGCGCACGTGTAGTTGCATGGCGATTTTCTTCCAGAGGGGGTCGCCAATATCTTCTCGCGTGTGAGAGAACTTTGTGACAATGACGGGTAGACCGGGCAACGTGAGTTGAAGCCAACGATGGTCGTCGCCTCTGGTTGGCGCGGGCGAGAATGCAAACTTAGTTAGTAATGTGCTTTCAATATCCCGGTTGTAGCGGGGCATGATATAAGCTTACCTACCGATGGGCTGTAGATAACTTTGAAGATAGCGGAATAGTTGGACGCTAGGCTCGTCGTCATGAGATTCAAGCAATTCATAGTACTCGGAAAGGCTGCTTACATAATCCTCTACGGCCTCTCTTCTGGTAGCGCCTTGACCGTACATATAGAAGATGTTGTCGCTAGCTATTATCTCTCCTCCGCCAGCCTCTTCTAAGTCAATAGAAAGCGGCTGTAGGAGCCTGAATCGCTCTGAGATTCCACCTACGAGAGTAATCTGGGTAGGGAACGCGGGCTGGGAGGCAAGGCGCGTTTGAACGGGGCGCGTATAGTCAGAGCTAGCCAACGCCGCTGAAACTCGATAGGTTCTAGCTAGTGCTTCACTTAGAGCCATTAGCCTTTTTCCCCGCCTTTTCCCTGTCCTTAAACATCTTCAACTGCTTTTGAAGAACCTCAACGAACTTCTCCATACGGTCAGGGGCGATAACGATTCGCGCAATGCATTCAGCCCGCACACTCTCAAGTTTCTTAATATCCGCCGGGTTTAACAGCATCGGCGGCGGCGTCTCAAAAAAGGAAATGTAAAACTCGTGCTCGCCCGATTGGATTATTATATTAGTTGCATACCCGCTAATTAAATCCTCTGGAATATCCCAAACTATAGGGATTGGGCGCTCTTGATCGGTAGACTGAGCAGTCGTTTTTTTAGGCATAGGCTTATGAGATTATCGGGCAACAGGCAAGGAACTGCAACCCGCTAGCGCGGGGATTATAACCCCAAAAGCTGCGAAAGCAATCCCTATTGTCAGGCAATCCTCAGGATTAGCGAGCAAGTGTCCATTGTAGAGCAGAGCCTCGTGGGTGCAATACAAGCGCTCCACCTGACGGAAAAGACCCGTGTGGGTGGATAATATTTCGCCGTCAAAATTGGGAAAGATCGTTCCTCCGCGCACGCGGAGGGACTAAAATTATGGCCGGGGAATTGGCTCAAATCTTCCCGGTCAAGCTTGAGGGGCAGGATTTTTCACACAGTTTACGCATCTTGAAAGGACTCGCCGACTGATGAACGTTACACACCTGGAATGCGGCGCGTGCGGCCGCCGGTACGAGGCACGACGCTTGCACAACCTTTGCACGGAATGCGGGAAGCCTTTGCTGGTTCGCTACGACTTGGAGCGGGCGGCGCAGAGTTTGACAAAGGAATCTTTGAAGGCGAGGGGCGCGGACCTCTGGCGCTACCGCGAGGTGCTGCCGGTCGAGCGCGACGAGAACATAGTCTCGCTCGGCGAGGGCTGGACGCCGCTCCTACATGCAGGGCGGCTGGGCGCGCGTCTCTCGATGGGGCAGCTTTTCATCAAGGACGAGTCGCAGAACCCTACGCAGAGTTTCAAGGCGCGGGGGATGGCGGCGGCCGTCTCGATGGCGAAGGAACTCGGCGCGCGGAAACTCGCCGTGCCGTCGGCCGGGAACGCGGCGGGCGCGCTCGCGGCCTACAGCGCGCGAGCCGGGCTCGAAGCCTTCATCTTCATGCCGCGCGATACGCCGCGCGCCAACGTCGTCGAGTGTGAGCAGACGGGAGCGCACGTCGAGTTGATGGACGGCTTGATTACGGACTGCGGCGCGGAAGTGGCGAGGCGCAAAGAAGCGGAAGGCTGGTTCGACGTTTCGACTTTGAAGGAGCCGTACCGCGTTGAAGGGAAAAAGACGCTCGGGTATGAGCTGGCCGAACAACTCGACTGGGAGTTGCCGGACGCCATCATCTACCCGACGGGCGGCGGGACCGGACTGATAGGCATGTGGAAGGCTTTCGACGAGATGGAGCAGATGGGTTGGATAGGGAGTAAGCGGCCGCGCATGGTCACCGTGCAGGCCGCGGGCTGCGCGCCCATCGTCCGCGCGTTCGAGGAGGGCAAACGCACAGCGTCCGAGTTTCCGAACGCGGCGACCGTCGCCTCTGGCCTGCGCGTGCCGCGCGCCGTGGGGGATTTTCTGATCCTCGACGCGCTCAGGGCATCCGGCGGCACGGCCGTCAGCGTAAATGATAAAGAGCTATTAGCGGCCACGCGCGAGATAGGGGCGAGCGAAGGTCTCTTCTGCGCGCCCGAAGGCGCGGCCTGCCTGCCCGCGCTCAGAAAACTCCTCGCCGAAGGGAAGATTAGAGAGGACGAGCGCGTCGTCCTCTTCAACACGGGCGCGGGCGTGAAGTACCTGGAAAGTTTCGGCGGGTAATCGAACGTCCCAAGCCAGTCATAAGAGACAGAGGTGCGTTAATGCGAATCCGTTTTGTCCTGCCGGCGACGATGTTGTTACTGTTCGCCCTCGCCGCGAGCCCGCTCGCGCTGGCACAGGATGACGAGTTGAGCCGCGAGTTGAGCCGCCGGATTGGGCCGGCCGTCGCCACCATCCTCGTGCGCGACGCCGCCGGGAATTTTCAGGCGGTCGGCTCCGGCGTCTTCGTCCGCAGCGACGGCCTGCTGCTGACCGCTTACAGCCTGATTCAAGGCGCGCGCGAGATTCAGGTTCGCATGGCCGACGGCGAGACTTACGACAAGGTAGAAGTGGCGGCGACGGACGAGCGGCGCAACGTCGCCGTGCTGCGCGTCTACGCGCCGAGTACGCCTTACGTCGGCATCGGTGCGACGAACGAGGCTTCTGTCGGCGTCGAGGTGCGCGCCATTTACAACGCGGGCGGGCGCGCGGCGATTGAGGCGTGCGGTGTTCTGAGCGCCATCACCCTGGCCGAAGAGATTCCGGGCGCGGGCGCGGGCTTTCGCGTCCTGAAATTCACAGAGCCTCTTGGCCCGGAAACCTCTGGCGGCATTCTCCTGGATAACTACGGCCAGGTCATCGGACTGATCGCGCCGCTCAAGCAAGCCGGTACGCGGAGCTACGCCGTCCCGCTCTACAACGTCGTGGGGCTCGTGCGCTCGGTCGCGGCCACGCAAGCGGCCGCGACGCCGTCCCCCTTCGTCTCCGGGCCACGCAACCTGAACCCGGCGATTCCGATTTATCAACCTTCGACCACGCCGATTGCGCCCATGCCACAGGCGGACGTGCCGCAGCGCCCGACCACCACGCTCGCGCCCGCCGGCCCCGGCTCGCTCGTGATACGCGAAACGAACCCGGCCAAGCTCGCCGCCACTTCCAGGACGCTGTACGTCATTTCGCGCAGCAACCTCTTCAAGTCGGTTCAACTGGTGAACGAGCTGCGCAAGAGGCACGAATTAACAGACTGGAATCTCTCGCTCGTTGACGAGCGCGAGGTCGCGGACCTGATTCTTGAGATAGAGCACGTGCCGCTGACCTGGGAGTTCAACTTCTCCGTGCGCCACCAGCGCACGGGCGTCATCGTGACGGCGGGGAAGGTTTACGCGTGGGGCGGCGGCGACGGCGCGCCGCTGATGGCGTCGCGCGTGGTCGAGCGGCTGACCAAGCTGCGCGCGTCCGTCAAGGTGGAGACTAAAACCGAGAACGCCGCGCCGAAGAAGTAATCAGGCGCGTGTTTTGGAGAAAGAAGAATGTCTTTGCGGAAACTACTTTCCCTCTTCCTCGCTTTGACGATTGGCACAATCAGCGCAAGCGGACAACAGGCCGCCGAGCGAACCTTCGCCGTCAAGGACGAGAGCGGCGCGAACACCGCACGCCTCGACGAGCTGCGCGTCGCCGGGTTCGAGTCGCTTTATAACCTGGACTACGATACGGCGCGCAAGAATTTCAAAGAGATCGTGCGTCTCTTCCCGGACCACCCGGCCGGGCCGCAGTTCCTCGCCGCAGCTCTCTGGGCGCAAGCCCTGAACGAGTCGCGGCGCTTACAGTCCTCGCTCTACAACACAGAGTCCTTCTACGAGCAGAAAGAGGACAAGCCGGACCCGCGCATGGTCGAAGAGTTTCGCGGCCTGACGCGCACAGCGGCCCAGCTCGCCAAGACGCGGCTCAGGCGCAACCCGAAAGACACGGAAGCGCTCTACTTCCTCGGCGCGACCGAAGGCTTGAAGGCCGCCTTCGCCACGGCCGTGCAGCGCAGCTTCATGTCCGCCCTGAGCGACGGTTCGAGCAGCGTGGACCGCCACCGCGAAGTGATGAAATTAGACCCCTCGTTCCACGATGCGGAGTTGACCATTGGTCTTTACGACTACGTGGTCGGGAGCCTGCCCGGCCCCGTCAAGCTGCTGGCGACCGTGGTCGGCACGCGCGGCTCGAAGAAGCGCGGGCTGGCGACGCTTCAGCGCGTCGCGTCCGAAGGGCGCTGGGCCAAAGACGACGCGCGCGCCCTGCTGCTCGTGCTCTTCAAGCGCGAGAAGAGATACACCGAATCTCTCGCCATCTCGCGCGAGCTTGGCGCGAAGTATCCGCGCAACTATCTCTTCAGGCTCGAAACCGCGGATGCGCTCGCCTCGGTTGCGGCTGAGGAGCGTGCGGCCGGGCGCGAGGCCGAGGCGAAGAAGGCCGAGGCGGAGTCGTCTGCCATTTTCGACGCGCTCGTGCGCGAACGAGCCGCCGCACGCTCGCTTGATCTGGTACATTTCCGCTACGGCGAAGCTCTCTTCGGTGCGGGCCAGCCCGAGAGCGCCGCGAAGGAGTTTCTGGCGGCGGCCGCGGCCAACGGCGCGGAGCCGGGTCTCGCGACCGTCGCGCACCTCAGCGCGGCGCGCGCCTTCGATCTGGCTGGCAAGCGCGACGACGCGCTGGCACAATATCGCATAGTACTCACGCGGCCCGATTCGTCGAACGCGCACGATCAGGCCAAACAGGGATTGAAAGAACCTTACAAGTTGAAGAACAACGGAAAGAACGTGTCGGAATGAAAACCAACGGGGAGAATTCAATCGAGCGCGCAGGTCGTACACGGCCGCGCCGACTACTCTTGTGCCTGGACGGCGTGCCGTACGAGGTCTTGAAGGGGGCGAAGGGGCGCGGGATGTTCGAGAATTTTAATGAGCCTGCGCGCCTCTTGTCGCCATTCCCGACGATGACGAACGTCGCGCTCTCAAGGATGCTGGGGGCGACCGCGCCGCTCGGCTACGAGAGCCTTTACTTCGACCGCGGGGCGAGGGAGCTGCGCGGCGGCGTGCGCAAGTACATAGGCTGGCGCACGCCCGACAAAGTGCCTTCGTCCTACATGGACGAGCTTGATTATCAGGAGCCGCTGCCGTTCGAGTTCCTGGTCTACGTCGCGCCCGAGACGGTCTGGCGCGCGGACATGCGCCGCTTCCACGACCGCTTCCGCCGCGCCCCGCAGGAGCGCGACTTCTTCGCCTTCCTCAAAGGCACGGACGGCCTGATGCACATCCGCGGACCGAAACGCCTGACGGTCGCGCTCAACTCGCTCGACAAAATTCTGAAGCAGATTCAATCCTACTGCGGCGACGAGACGGAGATAGTTCTCTTCTCGGACCACGGGATGAACCTCGAAGAGAACCGCCGCGTCAACTTGCAGACGCACCTGCGCAAGAACGGTTTTGTCCTGACTGACAATCTGCGTGGGGGCGAGCGCCGCGCCGTTTCTGTGCCAGCCTTCGGCCTGTGCAGCTACGCCGCGCTCTACTGCGCGGACGAAGAGGCCGCGGCCGTCACCGCCGCCTCGCTCGTTGACCTGGAAGGCGTGGACTTCTCTGTACACCGCGACGGGGAGACTGCGGTCGTGGTGAAGGGGAGGCGCGGCGCGGCGCGGATTCACCAACGCGCCGACGAAAATGGCACAGCGTTCCGCTACGAACAGATCACCGGCGACCCGCTCGAACTGGTTCCCGTCATCAACAACCTGAGGGAAGGGGGGCTGCTCGACGAGGACGGCTACGCGCCGGACGCGGCGTGGTACGAGCGCACCGCGTCGCACGTCTACCCGGACGCAGTCTCAAACCTCTTCCTTTCGCTCCACGCCCCGCGCGTCGGCCACACGGCGGACGTGCTCGTCAGTTTGCGCGACGGTTACTACTACGGCGACTCGCTCTTCAGCCGCCTCGCGCGCCTCGCCGCCACGCACGGCAACGCGCTCCGCGCCAGCTCCACCGCCTTCATGATGAGCACGCACCGCACGCTCCCCGAATACGTACGCGCCGACGAGGCGCAGCCGTTGTTGAAAGGGTGAGAAAGTGTGTCGGAGTATGAAGCGTCGCCTGACGAGAGCCGCCTTCTTGTTTTGTTTGGCGATATTTATTGCCGCTGGCAGCGTTTCGGCGCAGGAGGAGGAAGTCGAAGTATCGCCACAGGAAATCGAAGAAGCTCAAAACACCGCCCGGCGTTTTGTCGGCCGTATGCAGCAAACGCGCGATGTCTCCGCGCTGATAAATGAGCTGTTCGTGCCCGATTTTAGTTCCCATTTTGTGTCGGGCGATTGCGAATGCCTCCCGCCGTGGCTCTACTCGCAGCTCAGCGCTCGCGAACGTCTGCGATGGTTCGTCGCTCTGAATAACTTTTCGTATTTAACTATCCTCAACGTTCTACACGGACCTCCGCGAAACCCGGCCGCCGATAATTATCTTGATTCGACCTTTGAGAGCATCCTGCCCAACGACCTTGCTCGAAGGCTGCGAAAACTGATTCACCAGGAAAACGATTTCCAAATCGCCGACCGTCAGGCTTTTCAAAGCTTCCTCATCCCTGCGGAGAAAACACTTGCGGAAGCGCGCAGGCATCTCGTCCGGCAAGGCATCGAGCAGACTCCAGGATTCCAAAAAGAGCTGCGCGACGAGGTGACGGGTAAAGACATTGGGTATCGCGTCAGGGCTTATGTCGGCGGCGAGAACGTCAAGGACTGCGAGACGCTGGTGGGTTTCCCCGCCGACCAAATATTTTACCGCGTCGAGACGCCACTGATGATGGGCGTCGTCCTCACGCGGCACGCAGGGCAGATGAAAATCGTCAGGCTCACCATCGTGGACGGCGATTGATGGAGTAAACTCCGCATGCGGCCTCACCGATATTGCCCTACCCGAACCCGGACCTCATTCAGTCGCCATCCTTGACTGCCTCGGCCCGTCGCGCGTACAAAGCTAGGCATGATAGACAGCGCCTCGCTCAACTCCGCGCGGCAGCCCGCGGTCGAGACTTCCAACCTCGTTCGGCGCTTCGGCCATTTCACGGCCGTTGACCACATCAACCTGCGTGTCGAGCGCGGGCGGTTCTTCGGCTTCCTCGGCCCGAACGGCGCGGGCAAATCAACGACCATCAAGATGCTGACGGGATTGCTCGCGCCGACCTCCGGCGAGATTCGCGTCATGGGGCGCGACATAGAGACGGAGGCGATTGAGGTCAAGCGAAGAATCGGTGTTGTGCCGGAAGACTTGAACTTGTTCGAGCGGCTGACGGGCGCGGAGATGCTGACGTTTACGGGCCGCATGTACGGGCTTCAGAAATCGGAGATCGCCGCGCGCACGGAGGAACTGCTGGCCTTGATGGAGCTGGACGCGGAGCCGCGCAAGCTCGTCGTCGAATACTCGCACGGGATGAAGAAGAAGCTCTCGCTCGCCTGCGCGCTGATTCACCGCCCCGAAATACTTTTTCTTGACGAGCCGTTCGAGGGCGTTGACGCCATCGCATCGCGCACGCTCAAGAACCTGCTCTCGCGTCTGACGGCGCGCGGCCTGACAGTCTTTCTCACCTCGCACGTGCTTGAGATCGTCGAGCGGCTCTGCACCGACATCGCCATCATCTCGCAGGGAAGGCTGGTCGCGGCGGGCTCCATGAACGAGCTGCGGCGGGGCATAGAGGTCGAAGGCGACGGCGCGGAGACGAGCCGCGGGCCGCTCTCGCTCGAAGACTATTTTCTACACGTCGTCGGCGGGGCGCGGCAGACCGAAGACGACGTGCTTCAGTGGCTCTCTTGATTTTTGGTCCGGCCACATCAAAGGAGAGACTTTCTTGATCGCTCGCGTCGTCGCCTCGCTCGCGCTCGTCGTCTTCGGCATCGTCTCGCACGCGGCGGCGCAAAGCGAGACGCGCAAGTTTCGCTACCAACCGAAGAAGATTGTCGTCGGCACGGTTTACCATTACGT
Organism: uncultured Acidobacteriota bacterium; assembly: GCA_963711585.1. Classification (GTDB taxonomy): domain Bacteria; phylum Acidobacteriota; class Blastocatellia; order Pyrinomonadales; family Pyrinomonadaceae; genus QHXM01. The sequence goes on from CAVQEU010000016.1 coordinate 142,004, forward strand.
GAAGACGAATCTTGACGGGACTCATCCCGAATACGTCTCGACCTATGTTGCGGCACTTGACCGTATAGAGTCTTTCAAGTTTCACCCGAACACCGAAAGGGCCGGGCTGGTCGTGGCCTTGATGGACTGGGAGACATTTTCGGCGCGTCGTCTTGAGTCGTGGCAGGTCTTCGCGGGCGGCGAGAAAAAATTGTTCGCCACGCTCTCTTTCCTTAAGAAAGAAATGGCGACCGAGGTCTCTATTCCTGCGACCGGAAAGCCCACGGAGCGGACGGCCATCAAGCGGCTTCCTTTCCACGTCTACAACTTCGACCTCGCGAGCCTCAATTTCGCCTTCCGTCATCTGGTCAATCCGAAAGGAAAGTTCGTCGTCGGCATCGCGGACCCGACGTTTCAGGAGAGCGGGCCGCTGTTCGCGTACAGGGGCGAGGCCGAAGTCGCTTACGCGGGCGAGGAGGTGCGCGAAGGCGCGCCGTGCCGGAAGTACAGGATTGACGGCGCGGGGCTCGCGAACCGCGGCGGCCACATCTGGGTGGACAAGCGCGGCGGCTTCTTCAGGGACGTGGAGATAGAATTGCCGGACAACCCGGACTGGCACAGTTTCAAATTCCGCCTGACCTCGACGGAGCGCATGACGCGTGACCAGTGGGAGACGCTTCATGCGCTCACAATTCGCGCCGCACCCGGAGAACGCCCGGTAAAACATAAACGGTAATTCAAAATCTCACTCAACTCTTTGCGCCTTAAGTTTTCTCTTTGCGCCTCCGGCGTGAACCGTTTTAGTTTCTCGCAAAGGCGCAAAGTTAAGACGTAAGGCGCAAAGGGTTGATTCATCATGTGTCTTGATTTCTGACTCTTTGGAGAAGCGGGGCATGAGGAGAAGCCTGAGCGAGAGACGCGCGGAGGCGGTGAGGCGCGGGCTGGAATTCATGTACGGCGTGGCGTGCGACCCCGTGTGCTTCGAGCATTACGGGCACGACCTGCTCTTCTGCTTCTACACCATCGCGTCCAATTCGAAAGACGAAGACTTGCGGCGGGCCGCGCGACGCATGGGGCGCGAGCGTGCGCGCGCGTGGCGGCGCGAGCATCGTTCTGTGCCAAAAAAGGTCAGCGCCGAAGACATCTCCAACCTCGTCTTCGGCAGCGACGCAGCAGACCGTCTGGGCGTGCGCGACAAGCAGCTCAAGACGCAAATCCGGCGCGCCCTGAAAGATTTTACGGCCGCGGATTTTTACAGGTTCGACCCCGCGAGTGAGCCGCCGCCCGCGGACGTACCGGACGTTTGCGAGTGCGGCGCTGTGAATCCGCGCGGCCGTCGGAAGTGTCTCGATTGTCGCCGGCCCCTGTTGATGCTGGGGCGCTACGGGGCATGGATTGACGCGCTGATCATGTCTTACCTGGGCGAGCGCTACGGCGTCCTGGTCGGAGCGCGCTTCCGCGACGTGATCAAATGGCTGCCCCTCATGCGCCCGTACCGCGGGGCCGACCGGGGCGCGAACCCGGACTATTACTGGACCGTTTACGCTGTCACACACGTCGTTTACACGCTGAACCATTACAACGTCTACCAACTCTCGCCGCGCTGGCTGCCCGACGAGTTCGAGTTCCTGAAAAGTAATCTCGAAGAGGCAATCAGGCAGGAAGACCCGGAGATGACGGGCGAGTTCCTGGACTCGCTCAAGGCGTTCGGCGTGAGTGACGACGACCCGCTGATTCGCAAGGGGACCAGGTACGTGCTCTCGCGGCAGAACGCGGACGGCGGCTGGGGCGAGACTGAAGGGGAAGACTTATACCTGCGTTACCACCCGACCTTCACGGCCGTCAACGGGCTGCGCGACATCGCGTGGCGAGGCGTCCGCTTGAGCTTCCCGAAGTTGAAGACGATGGTCGAGGGATGGGCGAGATAGACAATTGCGGAATGGAAGACAGATTCAACCCTTTGCGCCTTTGGTTTTTCTTTATTTGCGCCTTTGCGTGAACGGCTGTTTCACGCAAAGGCGCAAAGTTAAGACGTAAGGCGCAAAGGGTTGACTCATTCAGTCTCTTGAGTTCTTTCTGTTAATCCTCATTCTGCAATCAGGAGCCGCGCACGCGGGGTGTCTCCCCTTCGAAAATGAACGCGAGCGATTTGTAGATGAGCTTGGCGCAGAGGAAGGCCGAGGCGTCCTGGCCTTCGACGTAGGAATATTCCGTCAAGTCCATCCCAACGACGCGCCGCTTGCGGGCCAGCGTGCGAATCAGGCCAATGGTCTCGTACCAGCCGAGGCCGCCTGGCTCAGGCGTCCCGGTCTGCGCGACGAGCGAAGGGTCCAGGCCGTCAATGTCCACGGTCAGGTAGACGTTCTCGGTCAACCCGTCCACGGCCGCGTCCCACCAGTCGCTGCGGCCGACGATGTCCTTGGCCCAGAAAATACGCGTCGGCAACTCGTCCAAAGCGCGCGCCTCTTCCGCGGAGATCGAGCGTATGCCGCACTGGACGGCCGGGAGCCGCATGTCGCGCGTGACGCGGGCCATGATCGAGGCGTGCGAGTGCGGCGTGCCGTCGTACGTGTCGCGCAGGTCCGCGTGCGCGTCTATCTGTAGGATGGAGAGGTTGTCGTAGCGCTCCGCGTGCGCGCGTATGACGGGCGCGCTGACGGAGTGCTCGCCGCCGATCATGGCGACGAACTTGCCCGCCGAGACCAACTCGCTCGCGCGCTCGTAAAGCGACTCCATCATGCGCGCGGGCGGGTCAACCGAGGGCGACTCGGCGACCGTATGAATGCCCAGCTTATAGACCTCCGCGTCCGTCTCCTCGTCGTAAAGCTCCATATTGCGCGACGCGTCAATGATGGCCTCGGCTCCGCGCCCCGTCCCAGTCCCGTAAGAGACAGTGCCCTCGTAAGCGACGGGCCAGACGACTATGCGCGCCCGCTCGAAACTCGAAAACTCCTCCTCGGCGATCCCGCCGAAGTTCATCGGAAGTTGTGCTGATTCAGTCATGGCTAGTTTTCAGTTTTCAGTTTTCAGTTTTCAGTTAAAAGCACGGAGCTGAAAACTGAAAACCGAAAACTGAAAACTGTTAAGGTACTTCAAGCGTCAAATCTTTCCCCGCGAAGGTGAAGTTGGGGCGCTTGCGGCCTTTCATGTATTTGGCGGCGGTTTGGGAGAGCGCGGTGACGAGCAGGGGGAGCGCGATGGTCGCGTCGCAGGGGACGTAGGCCGTGTGCGCGCCGCGCTGTAGTTTGCCGAAGACGAGAGCTTCGTCGCCGGCGGCCCCCGTGGCGCTTGAGCGCCCGCCGGGGTGGGGCGCGTCCGTCGCGATCGTGATCGCGTACTTGTGGCCGCGCGCCGGAATCTTGACGATGTTGGTGGAGATTTCCGTCTGCTGTATGAAGCTCTTCGAAGTCCCGCCGCCCAGGTGTAGGACGCCAGAGACACGCGCGCGCGCCGCGATCTGCGTCATGTCCAGCACGTCCTGGATGATGTCGAACTGGAAATTGTTCTTCTTCTCGAAGCGCGAGGCGGCGATGCCTATGCTGATGGAGCTGTCCGCGATGGACGGGCAGAAAATTGGCACACGCGACTTGTAAGCGGAGGTGAGCACGCCGTCTTCGGTCGCGATCTCGGCCAACTCGCGTCCGAGCAAGTGCAGGAACTCGCGCGTAGAGTATGGGCGCGACTGGTCAAGTTGGCTGCTGAAGCCGCCGACCCACTCCTCCGCCTCGCGATATTCTTCGTCGCTCGCGAGCAAATCCCACATGCGGTTGATCTGCGAAGCCTCAAGCTCCGCGTCCGTCATGCTGGGGTGCGCCTGGAAGTGGTGGCGGCCGAGCGTCTCGTGCAGGTCGTGAAAGATGATCGAGCCGGAGAGCACGAGCACGTCCACGAAGCGGTTCTTGATGATGTAGGCGAGGAGACGGCGCATCCCGGCCGGGATCAGCGCGCCGGAGCCGGCGAGGTAGATGGTCGTATTATCGCCGAGCATGTCGAGCCAGATGCGGTGCGATTCGGCCAACTGCCGTCCGCCAAAGCCTGTGCCCTCCATTTTCTCCAACAGCCCGGCCACCGAGCGGTCGCGGTCAACCTGCACGGGGCGCGTCGGCACAGTCAAATACTTCGAGGGTTTCGGTCTCCGCTGAGTCACCATAAGATTCTCCAAGTGATAAGTGATGAGTGATAAGTGATAAGTTAAAACCTCTTTCTTTTACTTATCACTTATCACTTATTACTTATCACTGTTTTCAGTCCCTTCCGCGTTTCCCGCGATTGTTCTTCCCGTTGATGGCGAGGTAGGTGTACGCGTCGAAGCGCGATTCGTAGAACTCGATTAGTTCGGCGGCCTCGGCCTCGGTCAGCTCCTCGCGCTTGACGCGCTGCGCGACCTGGCGGCGGAAGCCGTCGTGCAGGAGGCTACGCTCGTAGCGCGCGCGCTCGACGGCCTGGCCGATGGAAGTGCCGCGAATCACTTTCTTAATCAGGTAGCCGTCCTCGTCAATGTGCACGTGCGCCTCGTTGGGCGCGCCGAACAGGTTGTGACTGTTGCCCATCACTTCCTGGTACGCGCCGACGAGCAGGAAAGCGAGGTAGTAAGGCTCGTCCTTGTTGAGCGGGTGAAGCTCAAGGACCTGCTTGACGTCGTGCAGGTCAACGAACTTGTCCACGATGCCGTCCGAGTCGCACGTGATGTCGCAAAGCGTGGCGTATTCGGTCGGCGCTTTGTTCAGCCCGTGAATAGGCACGATGGGGAAAAGCTGGTCGAGCGCCCAGTGGTCCGGCACGGAGCGGAAGACCGAAAAGTTGGTCAGGTATTTGGCACAGAGTAGCCTGCGTAACTCGCCGAACTCCTCCGAGACGTACTTGGCCTGCTGCGCGTACTTGTCCGCGCGCTCGCACACGTCCCAGAACAGGACCTCCCCTTTGGCGCGGTCTTCCAGCGAAATCAAGCCGAGATTAAAGAGCGTGAAAAGCTCTTCACGGTGTTCAAGGGCGTCGTGGTAATACTCGCGATAGTTTTTCACCGAGACCGTCTCGCGCAGGTCGCCCAACTCGACCACGACTTGCGGGTCGTCGTCGTCAATCTCTATCGGCGTGATGTCCTCGACGACGGTTTCAATCTCGTCCACGACGTTGGTGACGAGGAGGGCATGGTAAGCCGCGAGGAAGCGGCCCGACTCCTGTATGATGGTCGGGTGCGGCACGTTCTCGTCGTCGCAGACCTGCATGATCGTGTAGATGACGTCGTTGGCGAACTCCTGCGCCGTGTAGTTGGCCGAGGAATCGAACGCCGTCTTCGAGCCGTCGTAGTCAACGGCCATCCCGCCGCCCACGTCCAAAAGCTCAATCGGGATTTTCATCTGGCGCACTTTCGCGTAGACGCGCGCCGCCTCTTTCATCGCGTTCTTGATGCGCTTGATGTCGGTCAACTGCGAGCCGATGTGAAAGTGCAGCAGCCGCAGCATGTCAATGCGGTCGGCGTCGTGCAGGCGGCGTATGACTTCCAGAATCTCTGTCGTGGTCAGCCCGAACTTGGCAGCCTCGCCGCCGGACTTCTCCCAGCGGCCGGAGCCTTTCGAGTAGAGCTTGACACGCATCCCGACCATCGGGAGGTCGCCCTCGTGGCTCTCGGCGACGCGTAAGACGTGATCCAGCTCGTTCAGTTTCTCGATGACGATGACGACGCGCTTGCCGCACTTAGCTCCTGCGAAGGCCAGCTCTATGAACTCCTCGTCCTTGAAGCCGTTCAAGACAAGCAGGCTGTCCGAGGGCTGGTCGAGCGCGAGCGCCGCGTAGAGTTCGGCCTTCGAGCCCGCTTCGAGGCCGAAGTCGTAGCGCGAGCCTTCGCGTAGGTATTCTTCGACCACGGCGCGCTGCTGATTGACCTTCATCGGGTAGACGCACATATGCGAGCCCTGATATTCGTACTCGCGTATGGACTTGCTGAAAGCGCGTTGAAGTTTGCGGACCTGGCCGGCGATCAGTTGGGGGAAGCGCAGGAGCACGGGCGTGCCGATGCCGCGCCGAGCGAGGTCGTCTATGATCTCTTTGAGGTCGGCGGCGCGGCCGTCGTTCTCCGCCGGGTGCACGATTAAATTGCCCTTGCGATTAACGTCAAAGTAACCTGCGCCCCAATTATCTATGCCGTAAGTTTCAAGCGTCTGTTCGATGGCCGTGGTCAATTTCAGCGGTCTCCTGCTTGTCTCTTGAAGCCGTGCGCGTGTGGATTGTTGCGTCCGAAGCGCAGTTGCCCCTCCAACATCCGAGCCTCGTCAGCCTTAGTTTCAGGGATGGACACTAGGCGGGCAATTTAACAGAAAAAGCGGGGTCGGACAATAACTATTTTCCCCGAGGCTCTACGCGCCGGAAGGGGTAAACGATGCACTACAAAGGTTTAAGTCCTGAAAAGGTTTTCATGCGAAAATTCCCGAGCCCCGGCTTTGCAGCGAAAACCTTGACAGGCTCTCGCGCGGAAATATAATGCAAGGCTTTTTATTCGCCCGATGGCCGCTCGTCATAAAACGAAAGTTGCCAACTTAAAACCCAGACATCCCTTAGCCGGAATACGGAAAATCGAGTGTCAGCAAAGTCAGTACCGCCTGCGGTAGCGGGCGGGTATTCCAAGCTTGAGACCCGCCCGCTACCGCAGGCGGTACTGACTTGAGCCCTGTGCTGCGGTTGTCACATGCTATTGCAAAGTTATGGGCAACTCTTTAGAGAAATATCTCGACACCATAACTTTCAGCGACTGCACGGCGCACCTGCCGAAGCTGCCGCGTGAGTCCATTCATCTCTGCCTCTCGGACATACCTTACGGGATTAATCTCGCAGACTGGGACGTGCTTCATAACAACACCAACTCCGCGCTCCTCGGACAGTCGCCCGCGCAACGCGGTAAGGCTGGTTTTAAGCGCAGGGGCAAGCCGATTAACGGTTGGAACGCCGCCGATAGAAACATCCCGAAAGAGTACGAGGCGTGGTGCAGGCGTTGGACGGACATGCTCTTCCCGCTGATGAAGGAAGGGGCGAGTGTCTTTATCTTCGGTGCGCGCCGGACGCTGCACCGCGCCATCGTGGCGTTCGAGGACAGCGGCTTTCTGTTGCGCGACATTCTCGCCTGGGAAAAATCAGTCGCGCACCATCGCGCTCAGAGTCTCGAAAATCTCATACGCCACCGCGGCCTTGATGCCGAGGCGGAAAAGTGGGCCGGCTGGAAGGTGGGAAACCTTGCGCCCATCTGGGAGCCCATCGCCTGGTTCTTCAAGCCGTACCGCCGCACGATTCTGGACAATGTGTTGGACAACGAGGTTGGCGGAATCAACGTCGCCGAGTGTCTGGTCGAAGGCCGCAGCCCGACCAACGTCCTGCGCTTCGACTACGAGGCGGGCGAAAGATTGCACGAGACGCAGAAGCCCCTTGAGCTTATCAAGTATTTAATAAAACTGGCGACGCGGGAAGGGCAGGTCGTGTTAGACCCGTTCATGGGCAGCGGGACGACCGCCCTGGCCGCACAGGAATTGGGCCGGCACTTTATCGGCTTTGAGATTCACGAAGAGTTCTGCCGGGTCGCGAGAGAAAGACTCGGCGCGCGGCCGACGCAAGATGACGGCGGGAGGCGCGGCGGGCGCAAACGCGAAGGGAATAAGTCGGCTGTTGACGACGCGCTCTTACTCTTGCCGGAAAAATAATCTCGCCGGAGCGTAAATCAAGGTGAGGGAGATTGCAGTTCAAATTTAGTGCTGCTAGTATGGCCCGTGCTGCACTTCGCACTTTATCCACGGTTCGGAAATTTGTGTAATGCCGCTCACCTCCACGGCGCGGTGCGCATCCCCAACACTCCCATTTTATCGCAGGAGAAAACATGAACGCTAAAAATGTCTTGAAATATGCCTCGGATCAAGGGGCAAAGTTCGTCTCAGTCAGATTCACAGACCTGCCCGGCGCCTGGCATCATCTGACCTTCCCGATTGAACAACTCTCCGAAGACTCGTTCGAAGACGGCTTCGGCTTCGACGCCTCAAGTTTACGCGGGTGGGCTTCGATTCACGAGTCCGACATGCTGCTCATCCCGGACGCGAACCGCCACTGGATGGAGCCTTTCTCGGAGGAGCCGACGCTCTGCCTGATAGCCAACGCCGTTGACCCGATTACCAAGGAAGGCTACCCCTTCGACCCGCGCTCGGTCGCGACGCGCGCCGAGAGTTATCTGAAATTCACGGGGCTCGCCGACACGGCTTACTTCGGACCCGAGGCAGAGTTCTTCGTCTTCGACTCCGTCAAGTTTCACAACGACCAGAACTCCGCGGGCTACACGGTTGATTCAGACGAGGGACACTGGAACAGCGGGCGCGGCGCGGACGAGTTCAGCGGCTCGAACCTCGGTTACCGCATACGCTCCAAAGAAGGTTATGTGCCAGTTCCGCCCGCGGACTCGCTTGCCGACCTGCGCTCGGAGATTTCGCTGACGCTCGCGGAGTGCGGGATCAACGTCGAGTGCCACCACCACGAGGTCGCGACCGCAGGGCAGTGCGAGATTGACTTTCGTTTCTCCACACTTCTCGGCACGGCCGACAATCTACAAATCTTCAAGTACGTCGTGCGCAACACTGCCTACACATACGGCAAGGCGGCGACCTTCATGCCGAAGCCGCTCTACGGCGACAACGGCTCCGGGATGCACTGTCACCAATCTTTGTGGAAAGGCGAGAAGCCCTTGTTCGCCGGAGACGGCTACGCCGGACTTTCAGAAATGGCCCGCTTTTACATCGGCGGGCTGTTGAAACACGCGGCGGCCATCGTTGCCTTCGCCGCGCCGACGACGAATAGCTACAAGCGATTGGTTCCAGGATTTGAAGCTCCGGTGAATCTGGCTTACTCGGCGCGCAATCGCTCGGCGGCGATTCGCATCCCGATGTTCTCGACCAACCCGAAGCAGAAGCGCCTGGAGTTTCGTCCGCCCGACCCGTCGTGCAACGCTTACCTGGCGTTCTCGGCGATGCTCCTGGCCGGGCTCGACGGCATCCAGAACCGGATTGATCCGGGCGAGCCGCTCGACAAGGACATCTACGACCTCTCGCCTGAAGCCCTGAAGGAAGTGCCTTCCTTGCCGGGCTCGCTCGACGAATCGCTCAAGGCGCTCGAAGCCGACCACGACTTCCTGCTCAAGGGCGATGTCTTCACCCCGCAGTTAATTGACCGCTGGATTACCTACAAACGCGAGAAGGAGATTCAGCCGCTCAGGATGCGCCCGCACCCCTTGGAGTTCGGGATGTACTTCGACATCTAAGAAAGAAAGTGTGCCAAAACACAAGCTCAACCCTTTGCGCCTTACGTCTTGTCTTTGCGCCTCCAGCGTGAACGGCTGTTTCTCGCAAAGGCGCAAAGATAAAACTAAAGGCGCAAAGGGTTGAGTGAATGGGTAGCTTGAGTTTTGAGACGACCGTTCGCCTCATCCTCCTTTGATTCTTGTGACGATCCACATCACGACGCCGAACAATTCATAGAGCAGTACCAGCCCGACAATGGCGAACTTGGGGATGGCGCACCATTTGGCGATTTCGGGCCAGGGGCTCTCTATCGGCCCGCGGAGTATCTTCAAGAGCGCGTAATTTTCCACTACATCCAGGATCGCCGCCTCCCACCCAGAGGGCCAGAAACGTCAGGAGCAAGAAAGCGACCCACAGCCCGAGGTAATCGGCCGTCTTCAGCCACTCCAGCATGGTCTTCTCCTCCGTCTCAAATTTCAGGAGCGACGCGCAGCGCGGGTTCCGGCAGCGGCGGCTCAGGCGACAAGTCCGGAAGAACCCAGGAGTCTATAACCAGACCCATGGCCGCGAGCCGCGCGGTGACGTTGTCGCACCAGGGCTGATTTCGAACGAACGGGTAATTGAGTGTCGGGTCTCTTTGCTCCGTCAGCAACCTGGCGTAATCGAACGGCCTCGTGCGCGTCCCCTTTTGGTCGTCCATCGCATCGTTCATTTTTCTGAGCGCCTTCTCCATCTGTCCCATCAGGACGCGGAAGCGCACCCACTGGTGCTTGGACATGTTGAAGTCGTCAGAGAGCGTTTGTCCCGCGGCCTCGCCTTTTTGGACGACACGCTTGATGACCTCCTCGGGCATTTCGAGGTTCAGCCCGCCCTCCTTGTCAGTCAAACGAATCTGGATGATGCGCTCGTAGTAACTCGGCAGCATGGCCTGCATGTTGTCGCGGTAGTTTTGGGCCGTGCGGAAAACCGAGCCCAAAAACTTCGGCAGGTCTGGGACCGGAGTCCACTCGGGCGCGGCCTCGCTGCCGGGCTGCGGCAGGTACACGTCCGTGTTGTAAGCGACGGGCGTGACCGGGGCGACGTAGCCGGGGATGATCGGCTGCTGGGCCATGTAGCTGAAGCGTCCGGGGTCGGCCCGGCGCTCAGTGACGCGCGCGCCATCGTCCGGTGCAGGTTGGTCGCCCATCTGCGAGGTCAGGTTAACGCCGAAGGTAGGGCGCGTCGGCAGCCACGAGTCGAAGAAGTGTATGGGGAAGTTGCTGCAAATTCCTCCGTCGCTGAACCAGTTGGGCTGCAAGCCGCGCGACGGGTCCGCGATTTCCAGCGCCCCCTCCATCTTCGTCCAACGATGGTCGCCCCCTGACTCTTTGAAGACAATGCGCGAAGCGCCATCACGTTCCGGGTCGGGCTCAAGCTCGAAACGAACTTGCCTCTCCCCGAAGGCGTCGTGCCCTATGGTATAGAGCGGGATCATTGAGATGAGCACGGGAAAGCTGAGGCTCATCCGTGTGGCGACGACGACAGGCAGGCTCTCCGCCTCGGGGAAAAGGAAATAGCCCGTGGGCGGTCTAAAGCCCGGAATCGTGCGCTGGTGCCTCTCCATGTGGCGGACGACGTTCGCGGGGAAGAGTTTTTCAAACTCCTCTTTCTTGACCAGGTAAACGTCGTCGAACGGCAGGATGTAGGGGCGGTTCTGGCTCAGGTTGGAAGTCATCATCCGCAGGTCAATTCTTTTAGGGTCTCCGGGCTTCTCCTGCGCCCAGAGGTCGCCGAAGGTGAGAGGCCGGCTGTCCGGGCTCTTGTCCATCCCGGCCAGGTCGTTGAGATTGACGGTCAGCCAATCGGTCAACGCCGTCTCATCCCTGCGCGTCGCATCTTTGCCGCGCCCCGTGCAGATGCCGAAAAAGTTTTTTGGCACACTCTTGGTCAGGACCAGATAAAGGTGTATTGCCACGGCGAGCAACGCGCCGACGAGCGCGAACAGCACGAGCAGGACGATTCCCCAGCCATGCAGGCTGCCGGCCACGAGCCACGCGAACAGATAGGCCAGCCCCGCGCCCAGACCGGCACCGACGACGAAGAACAAGGGATCGCCGAGCAGCAGGGCGGCGATGAGCTTGAGGGGGAACAGCTTGAGCCATTGAAGCTTCGGGTAGACCAGGAACGTCCTGAGCACGGGGGCCGTCGAGCGCGAGGGCTGGAAGAGATTGAGCAGGTTGCTGTCGTCTCCCAGCCACTCTCTAATCTTGTTCAGCTTTTGGAATCCGCCCTTCGCTTTGCCGTGCTCGGCGGCGGCAGTCACGGCCGCCGCAATCGCCCCGGCCGACGTGCCGCCGACGTTGCGGAAACTGTAGCCGGCCTCGTGCAGCTTGATGGCGAGCGGCGGGTAGACGATGCCGCTCGTGATGCCGCCTTTCATTACCAGATCGCATTCCTTCGGGCTTTCGCGTTTTTCGGATGACATGACTCGCTCCTTTGAGGGAAGGTAATTCAAGTATCGTAAGAAGTGCGCGCGCAGCAAGGGCCGCGTCGAAAGAGTTGAGGAGGAAACACGCCTGACGGCGGGTGCCGCTGTCGTAAGAGCGCCGAAAATATATCACAGGTGAAGACGGCCGCGAGGATTTTTGTGGCCCGGCGGCGCGTCCATTTCAGATCCGTCATTGACCTACACACTGTTGGGCTGACGAAGCCCACCGCACCCGAAGCTTGTCTTCCATCTGTTAATGCCGTTTCAGGGCAAAACATTTCGGAGGCCGCGGACGGACGGGCGAGGAATGTGATTTCGGATTAAGACTGACCCGCCGCCCGCGGCCCTCGTGCTTCTCTCGCTGGTGGTCGCCGCCCGCCCGGTGTTGTAAAGTTTAAGGGAAGATGCTGCCGTCAACTCCTTCGAGCGAATATCTGGAAACGCTCGTGCGTGACCTGCCGGACCCGGCGGGCGCGCGTCTCTTCTTCGAGCGGCTGAAGACGGAGCACCCGGGCGCCATGAGGACGCTCGGGCGCGACGCGGGGCTGCTCTCGGACGCGCTCGCGCTGGCCTCCTACAGCCCGCTGCTGGCGACCACGCTGGCACAAAACCGGGAATACCTGGCGTGGCTCGGGCGCGAGCGAATGCATCCGCGCGTCAAGGGGCGCGAGGAGTTGAAAGAATCGCTCGCGCGCTTCAGCCTGACGAATTCACAGCTCGAACCTCAGGTGCTCCTGGCGCGTTTCCGACGCCGCGAGCTTTTGCGCATCTATCTGCGCGACATACGCGACACGAGCACGCTGGTCGAAGTCACGGAAGAGTTGTCGAGCCTGGCCGACGCCATCCTCGAACACGCGCTCAGCCTCGCGCGCCAGGAACTCGACAACCGCTACGGCGCGCCGCAGCGCACAAACGAGCGTGGGCGCGAGGCCACCGCCAGCATCGCGGTCGTCGCGCTCGGCAAGCTCGGCTCGCTTGAGTTGAACTACGCCTCGGACATAGACCTCTTCTTTCTCTACTCGGACGAGGGCACGACCTCCGGCGCGGGCGAGCGCGGCGAGATAACCAACCGCGAATACTTCAACCGGCTCGCCGAAAGGGTCGCACGCCTGGTGGGCCAGCAATCGGGCGAGGGCGCAGCCTACCGCGTTGACCTGCGCCTGCGGCCCTTCGGCCGCGACGGCGCGCTCGCGACTTCGATTGACGAGGCCGTGCGCTATTACAGCGGGAAGGCGCAGGCGTGGGAGCTTCAAGCGCTCATTCGCGCGCGCGCGGCGGCAGGCGACGCCTCGCTCCACGCGCGCTTCATGGAGCGCGTGCGCCACCGCGTTTACGCGCCGGACGTGACCGTCGGGCGGGCGCTCTCACACGTCCGCCTCGCCAAGCTAAAGATTGATCGCCACCACGCGCAGGACGCGGGCGGCTTCAACGTCAAGCTCGGGCGCGGCGGCATACGCGAGATAGAGTTCATAGCCCAGGCGCTTCAACTCGCCTTCGCCGGGAGGGATTCGTGGCTGCGCGCGCCGCACACGCTCATCAGCCTGGGCCGGCTCGCCGACCGGCAACTCATCACGGAGCGCGAGCGCACGGACCTCTCCGCTGCCTACGTCTTCCTGCGCACACTCGAACACCGCCTACAGATGGAGCACGGCCTGCAAACTCATACTATGCCGGAAGAGGCCGAGCGCCGCCTCCTGGTCGCGCGCCGCATGAGCTTTGCGGGGGAAGATGCGTTGGCACAATTCGACCGCGCGCTCGAAGCCCACACAGCGCACGTGCGCGCCGCCTACGACCGCGTCTTCGGGAAAGAATCGGCGGAAGAGGAAGGCGAGACGGCCGGCGAGTCGAGTAAGACCGCCGACTCTTTCGACGGCGCGGCCGAGAATTTTTACAGTGCCGCAGCGAAACCGATTGACGCGGAGACGGCCGCCGCGACCGTCTTCGCCGCGCACCTGACAGGACTTACGCTTCAGGGCAGCGGGACGGAAGACGCGCGCGCGGGCGCGGACGCCCCGGCGGTCGAAACAATCCGGAAAATCCTGCGCGACGAGGCGCACGCGTCGCTCAATCATAGGCGTGCCCTGACGTTCGCGTCGCGCGTCGCGTCTTCTCTCGACAAGGCGAGCGCGGAGATTCGTTTCTCGCCCGCACATCTCAGGGCGCTCGTACGCTTGTGCGGCGCGTCAGAGCTTTTCGGCGAGATGATCGCCAGTAACCCCGCGCTCATCCTGGCCCTGCCCACGGGCGAAACGGAGAGCGCGCACGACTACCGCTCGATTCTCACGGAGACTGTCGAGGGCGCTGAAAGCTTCGGCGCGGGAATGGCACAATTGCGGCGCGCGTGGGCGCGGCTGCTGTTGGAGACGGGCGCGCGCGACGCGGCGGGCGAAATCATCATGCGTGAGGCCAACCGGCGGCAGACGGAGCTGGCCGCCGCGAGTCTGGACGCCGCGTGCCTCCTGGCCGGGCGCGAATTGGCCCGGCGTTACGGCGAAGATGAAAACCGCGCTCGCGTCGCCGTCCTCGGCCTGGGCCGGCTCGGCGGCGGCGGCATGGATTACGGCTCGGACCTGGACATCGTACTCGTTTACGACGACCAGTTGCCCCCGCCGGTCTCGCAACTCGCGCCCGCCGAAGCCTACGCGCGCTTCACAGAACTGCTCGTCGCCGCGCTCTCAAGTGTCACGCGCGACGGACACCTCTATCGCGTTGACCTGCGCCTGCGGCCCGACGGCCGCAACGGCGCGACCTGCACGGGCGAGCGCGCTTTCACGGAATACCTGGCGACGCGCGCCGTCGAGTGGGAGTGGCTGGCTTACGTCAAGCTGCGTGCGGCGGCAGGCTCGCTCGAACTGGGAACGAGGGTCGAAACTGACGCGCGCCGCCTCATTCACGACGCGGCGATGCGCGCGGGCGCGGGAGCTTTGAGTCTTGAGACGCGCCGCGTGCGCGAGCGGCTTGAGCGCGAGAGGACCCCGCGAGGGCGCAAGACCGTGGACATCAAGTACGGCGCGGGCGGGATGCTCGACGTTTACTTCGCGACGCGCTACCTGCAACTGCGTCGGCGCGTGCCGGATGAAGGCGCGGACCGCTCGACGCAGGGCGTGCTCGAAAAACTGCGCGCTGCCGGGGCGCTCGCTGAAGAAGATTACGCGGCCATGTCCGAGGGCTACGCGCTCCTGCGCGCGCTCGATCATCACCTGCGCCTGATAGTCGGGCGCTCGACGCGGCTGCCCACCGGCGACCACCCTGCGCTGCGCGACATTGCGCGCCGCCTCAACTACGCGACGGCCGCCGAGTTGACCGCATCGCTCAACACGCGCATGAGCGAGATACGCGCCGCATACGACCGCATCACGACTGGGCAGGGCGCATGAAGCGAGCGCGCTCCGAGCCTTGGGGCAAACCTGCTACACTCTGGCAGGAACAAGAACAGGCATGTGGCATCCCGAAAATCCTATCCGGCACACGATACCCGAAGCGCGCTGGCCGACCTCGGAAGAGGCCGCCCGCTCGCTCCTCTTTCGGCCCATAGAAATTGGCCCGCTCACTCTCGAAAGCCGCACCTGGGTCCCGGCGATGGTGCCGTGGCGCGCGACCGAAGACGGCTTCGTGACGAAAGATAACCTGGACTGGTACGCGCGCTTCGCCGCAGGCAGGCCGGGCGCGCTGGTGGTCGAGGCGACGGGCGTGCGTGACATCCCGAGCGGGCCGCTTCTGAGAATCGGGCACGACCGCTTCATCCCCGGCCTCAAAAAGTTGGTCGAGGCTGTCCGCGAGGCGAGCGGCGGGCAGACGCGCCTCTTCATACAGATCATAGATTTCCTCTCCGTCAAGCGTCGTCCCGAAAAACAGAAATTCTTCGAGCGCTTTCTCACAATCAACGCGCGCCACCGCCGGGCGCTCCTCGAAGCGACGAATGAGGAACGCTGGCTCGACGAAGATGAAAGGGAAGTGCGCGACTTTTTGGCCCACGCGCCGGACGAGCTGCACGAGCGGATACTGGACGAGCGCGAGCTTGAATCTTTACGCTTCGGCTACCGCGAGCGCGTCACGGACACGCACCTCGCGCACGTCAACGAATTGCCCGCCGTGCTGCCGGAAATCTTCGCCGCCGCCGCTTGGCGCGCCCGCGAAGCGGGTTTTGACGGCGTCGAGCTTCACTACGCGCACGCCTACACGATGGCCTCTTTTTTGAGCGCGCGGAACACGCGCGAGGACGGCTACGGCGGGGCGCGCGAGAACCGCGTGCGCCTCCCGCTCGAAGTCTACAGGGCCGTGAGGGAGCGCGTCGGCGGTGATTACACCATCGGCGTGCGCTTCCTGGGCGACGAAGTGATAGAGGGCGGGAGCCGCGTTGACGACGCGGTCTACTTCGGGACGGAGTTCGCGCGGGCGGGCTTTGATTATCTTTCGATTTCGAAGGGCGGGAAGTTCGAGGACGCGAAGCAGCCGAAAGTGGGCCACGCCGTTTACCCTTACACAGGCCGCAGCGGCTACGAGTGCATGCCGACCGTCATCTCGGACGCGCGCGGCCCCTTCGGGCGCAGCCTCCCGCTGGTCGCGGCCATCAAGCGCGCGGTCAACGCGGAAGGGATGAGCACGCCAGTCGTCGCGGCCGGCGGCATCACCACTTTCGAGCAGGCCGAAACGATTCTACAGCGCGGCGAGGCGGACATCGCCGGCTTCGCGCGCCAGGCGCTCGCCGACCCAGACTGGTTCGTCAAAGTCAGAATGGGCCGCGGGAGGGAAGTGCGCCGCTGCACCTACACGAACTATTGCGAAGCCCTCGATCAGCTACACAAACAAGTCACCTGCAAGCTCTGGGACCACCACGGCCTCGACGAGCCAGGCATCGCGCTCAGCAGCGACGGCAAACGCCGTCTGTTGCCTCCGAGAGCAGTGACGAGTGATGAGTAAAGGCAGGGCTTTTATAGTCCCGTCAGGGACGCAGTGAAAATAGCCCAGCAATTTATTGCTGGGAATAAGACGATAAAAAGTTGAGTCCCGTAGGGACGACTGAAACGGAGAGCCGCGCTTGATTCAGTCGTCCCTACGGGACTCGGAATATTGATTAACATTCGCCCCCAGCAATAAATTGCTGGGCTATTATCAAGAGTCCCTGACGGGACTCCTCTTTTAGTCCACGCGGTTGTGTATTCGTAGGCGGACGAGTTCTTCGACGTTGAGGTCCGTGTGGCCGCTGGCGCGTGCGCGGCGTATGAAGTCCGCGTCAACTTTGAAGATGCGCAGCTTGACGGCGTCCTCGATTGAATCGAGCGTCAGACCTTCGCCCTTGATCTCTTTGAGGAAGTCGGGCGTGACTTTGAAAATCCGCAGCTTGACGAACTGTTCGAGCGACTGCTCGTCAAACCCCATCTCGCGGACTTCGCGCGCGAACGCGGCGTCCACCTTGAAAATGCGGGCCTTGACCAGTTCTTCGAGGCCCAGGTTCTCGAAGCCGATTGACTTCATCTC
This sequence comes from uncultured Acidobacteriota bacterium, assembly GCA_963711585.1. Lineage (GTDB taxonomy): Bacteria > Acidobacteriota > Blastocatellia > Pyrinomonadales > Pyrinomonadaceae > QHXM01. Next base: position 159,191 of record CAVQEU010000016.1, read on the forward strand.
GGCGGCGAACTGCGGCGTGACTTTGAAGATCACGGCCTTGACCACGTCGTCAAAATCCAGGCGGTCGAAGCCTATCGTCTTCAGGTCGTCAACGAAACTGGTCCTCACGTCCAGCATCGCGGACGTGAACATCTGCTGGTCCGTCAGGTCGTAGCCGCGGCTGCTCATGGCGCTCCTGAAAGCCTGGCTCGGGACGAGCCGCCAGTCGCCCGCGCCGCGTCCGTCGCGAAAACTGCCCTGGCACTCGATGGTCCCGGCCTCGCGCACCAGCCGGAAATTGACCGGCGTGTTCGCCGTGGCGCGCACCTGCTCGCGCGTCAGCCCCTGGAAATCGGCGAGTGAATATTCGTTCCCGTGGTTCGAGTTGCCGCCGTCCGAGCGGCGCGAGAAAGAGAACTGTATGCGGTCGTCCGCCTTCTCCTTCTTGACTTCCGCCGTCCACGTGCCCGAAAAGGTTTCACCCTGCGGGGCGGGCGCGGGCGCGGGGGTGGCGGCCGGCATAGTGGCTGGCATGTCCGGCACGCTCACCGCGCCGGGCGTCGCCGTACAGGCCGCGGCCAGAAAGAGCGCGAAAAAGACGAACGAGCCTAGAATACTTGTGGTGAGCGCGCGCCCATGCGCCATCGTCGAAGAGTCCTGTCTCATAAATTCCTCCCGTGCGGAAACATTAAGGCCGTCTCAAAACTCAAGCTACACATTGACTCAACCCCTTTGCGTCTTAAGTTTTTACTTTGCGCCTTTGCGTGAACGGCTGTTTCTCGCTGGAGGCGCAAAGTTAAGACTAAAGGCGCAAAGAGTTGCTCATGGGTTTAAGTGGCCTCTAAAAAGGGCGAAAATGCCGCTTCTACTTGCAAAACACCGCGGCTGGCTGGTTTGTGGCAAAAAAATTTCTGGGCCGATTTTAATGGGGCGGGTGACTCAGCGGGCGGCGCGCTCGTAGGCGGCGATGAAGGCCGGGTCGCGTCGCTTCAAATTCTCGTAGTCAATCCGCTTGCTGCGCGTCATCAGGCTGTAGGCGAAGGGCAGCGGGTCCAGGTGCACGTAGCTGCGCGCGTTCTCGAACCAGACCAGACTCTCGTGCGCGGCCTCCTGGTATTCCTCTATGACGGGCTTTCGCACTCTCTCGAACTCGTCGAGCGCCGCTTCGACGTTTCCGCTCGACTGAAAACATTTGTAAAGCGCGATGGCGTCTTCGAGCGCGAGTTTCGTGCCCGACCCGATGGAGAAGTGTGCCGTGTGCAGTGCGTCACCGAGCAGCACGACGTTGCGGTGGCTCCAACGCTCGTTCCTGACGTTGACGAAGTTAATCCACTTCGAGTTGTTCGAGAGCAGCGGGTGGCCCTCAAGGTCGTCGCGGAAAACTTCCGCCAGATACTCGCGCGTCTCCGCGTCCGTCATACGCTCGAAACCCACGCCCGTCCAGGTCTCTTCGTCGCACTCGACGATGAAGGTGCTGGTCTTCTGGTCGAACTTGTAAGAGTGTGCCGCGAAGACGCCCGTCTCGGTCTCGTGGAAGGTGAGCGTGAGTCCGTGGAACAAGCGGTTCGTCCCGTACCAGATATATCTGTTCGTGCGAACGCTCAAAGCGGGCCGGAAGTGTTCGGCGTATTTACCACGGACGGTGCTGTTGACGCCGTCCGCGCCGACGAGCAGGTCAGCGCCCTCGCGTAGGGCGTCCACGTCGCGCACCTCCGTGCGGAAGCGCAAGTCAACGCCGAGTTGCCGGCAGCGCTCCTGTAGGATTTGCAGGAGCTTGATGCGCGCGATGCCGGAAAACTTGTTGCCGCGAATCGTGATCTTCTCGCCGCGGTGCACAACATCCACGTTGTCCCAGGTGGCGAAGCTCGCCGTTATACGGTCGTGCGTCTCCTCGTCGTTCTCCCTCAGGTAAGAGAGCGTCTTGTCGGAGAAGACCACGCCCCAGCCGAACGTGTCGTCGGGCGCGTTGCGCTCCGCGACCACGATCTCCCGCGCCGGGTCCTCTTTCTTCATCAGCAGCGCGAAGTACAACCCGGCCGGCCCGCCGCCGATGACGTTGATTTTCATCCTCTAATCTTTCAAAAGCTGTCCGGCGATGACGAGTTTCTGAATCTCGGAGGTGCCTTCGTAAATCCTGAGCGCGCGCACGTCCCTGTAGAGTCGTTCGATGACGGTGCCGCGTACTAATCCAGCGCCGCCGTGAATCTGTAGCGAGCTGTCAATGATGCGGCCGGCGGCTTCGGTCGCGTAGAGTTTGGCCTCGCTCGCTTCGCGCGTGACGCGCTCCACCCCGGCGTCCTTCAGGTAGGCGGCGCGATAGACGAGGAGGCGCGCGGCGTCGAGTTCGGTCATCATGTCGGCCAGCTTCTCCTGAATCAACTGGTGCTCGGCGAGTGGGCGGCCGAACTGCCGGCGGTTCTTGGCGTAGAAGATTGCTTCGTCGAGCGCCCGGCCCGCCATCCCGCAGGCGGCCGCGCCGACGCTCGCGCGGAAGGTGTCGAGCGTGCGCATCGCCAACTGGAAGCCGTCGCCCTCGCGCCCGATCATCTCTTCGGCGGGGACGCGGCAGTCCGTGAACTCTATCTCGCCAATCGGGTGCGGCGCGATCATCTCCGTCCGCTCGCGCACGGAAAAGCCCGGGATGCGAGCGCCGACGACGAAGGCGGAAATCTCTGCGCGCCCGTCCTCGCGTGTGCCAGTTCGCGCGAAGACGGTGTAGAAATCCGCGAGCCCCGCGTTGGAGATGAAACGCTTGCTCCCGTTGATGACGTAGGCGTCGCCCTCGCGCCGCGCGGTGGTCTGAATCGCCGCCACATCCGAGCCGGCCTCGGCTTCAGTGAGCGCGAAGGCGGCGATTGCTTGTCCGCGCGCGGCGCGCGCGAGCCAGAAGTCGCGCACATGCTCCGGCGCGGCGAGGCTCAAGGGGTAAGTCCCCAGCCCCTGCATGACGAACGCGAGGTCCGCGAGCGCCGAAGAGTAGGAGAGCATTTCCCGTATCAGGCAGAGCGAGCGCGCATCAATGCGGCCGCCGGGCGCGGCAATCGCGTAGCGCAGGAGGTCCGCCTTCGCCAGCACGTCCAGGTGAGCACGGAAGGCTCCTTCGACGTCCCCGCGCTCGTCAGCGGCGGCGCGCGTCTCGATATCGCTCTCGACGAAGCGCGCCACGCTCGCCGCCAGGTTGCGCTGCTCCGAAGTGAAAAAAGGCGTCTCGGCAATGAATGGGTCCATAAAGAGAGCGTAAATCGTAAATCGTGAATCGTAAATAGAAAAAACCGTTCTTCGATTTACGATTCACGATTTACGATTTACGAAAATTCGGTTCTCGTTTCTCGACGAAGGCTTCGTAGGCTTCGCGGTAGTCCGGGTGCTGCATGCAGGTGGCCTGCGCCTGGGCCTCCCATTCGAGCGCGGTGTCGAGGCTCACGTCCAACTCGCGGTTGAGCATCTCTTTCGTCATCGCGAGGGCGAAGCCGGGGCCGCGGGCCAGGCGCGCGGCCAGCTCGTGTGTCGCCTGTGCCAATTCTTCGGGCGCGACGACGCGGTTGTAAAGCCCGATCCTCTCCGCCTCTTCCGCCGAGATGAAGTCGCCCGTGTAAAGCAGCTCGGTCGCCTTTGCCAGCCCGACGAGGCGCGGCAGCAAGTAAGCCGCGCCCATGTCAGCGCCCGAGAGGCCGACGCGGACGAAGAGGAAAGCGATCTTGGCCGCGGGCGAGGCCAGCCGTATGTCGGAGGCCAGGGCGATGCACGCGCCCGCCCCGGCGGTCGTGCCGTTGAGACTCGCGATGACAGGCACGGGCAGGGCGCGTATGTTGCGGACAAGCTCGCAGGTCATCCGCGTGAATTCGAGCAGCCCTTCGGCGTCGCGCTCGAAGAGCGGGCCGATGATGTCGTGCACGTCGCCGCCCGAACAGAACGCGCGCCCCGCGCCCGTGATGACGACGGCGCGGACCTCGCGCTCGTTGCGCAACGCACTGAACGCGTCCGTCAATTCGCGGTAGACCTCGAACGTGAGCGCGTTCAAACGATCCGGCCGGTTGAGCGTGATGTGGCCGACCGATTCCCGGACTTCGTAGAGAAAAGATTTCGGAGAAAGCATAGGTGAACGGTTTAAGGCTGGTACACTCCTTCTTCGAGCGCCTCTATGGGCGCGGGCAGGTTGCCGCTCTTCAGCACCAGGGCCGCGTCCTCGGCCTGCTCTTTGGTGAAGCGGCCGGTGATGACGCCCTGGTCGAAAATCTGGGTCTTGATGTAGGCCACGGAGCGGACCTGCTTGTTCAGCACGACCGCCATGTAGTTGTTTATGTGCGAGCCGGTCCATTCCCCGAAGCGCACCGCCCCCTGAGGCTTGAGCGTGAATGTTATCTCGTACAGTTTAGGGTCGTACACCGCGGTGACGGCTTTCGCGTCGAGTATGTCCTGGCCGCTGACTATCGACGTGCGCTCCAGGACGACGAATTTTCTACCGCCGCCCGTGTCCATATCGTCAACGTAAGGCATCACGTCTTTGTCCGCGCCCGCCACCTCCGCGGCCTCCTCCTGCGTGGGGTAAGTCTGAGGCGGCGCGGGGCTCAGCGGCGAGACCACCGCGCGCAGCTCCAGCCCTTGCGACAGGATGACGCCTTTGACGCGCTCCGGGTCTTCTTTGGGACTAGAGATGTACAGCTTAATCCTGTCCGGCTTGTCGCCGCCGACGCGCTCCGCTTTGCAGTAGATGTTCAGTTCTTCGCAGCGCTTCTGCATGACGTCAATCGTCTGCGCGACCGCACGGTCTAGCTGCGCGCCGTCAGCCTTGACGGCGATGATCAGGTAAATGCCGCCTTCGTCCTGCGGCCCGAACGCGCGCCCGGCATACTTGCAGGAAGCCATGCCGGCAAGCAGCAGGGCGAGCAGCACCAGTTGGCGTCTCATCTTCATCACACTTTCGTTGAGCGGGGCGAGCGGCTGCGGGGGAACGTTATCAATCCGCTATCACAGCGACGGCCTCGATCTCGACTTTTGCGTCGTCTTCGAGCAGGCCCTTGACCTCGATGAGCGCCATCGCTGGGAAGTGGCGGCCCATGCGGGCGCGCCATCGCTCGCCGACTTCGCGCGTGTGCTTGCGATACTCTTCCTTATCCGTCACGTAGATCAGGAGGCGCGCGATCTGGTCCGGCCTGCCGCCCGCCTCGGCCACCACTGTCAGCACGTTGGCGAGCGCGCGGTCGAACTGCTCCACGAAATCCGCGCTGACCATCTTCTGCTGCTCGTCCCACGCGATCTGCCCCGCGACGAAAAGCAGTCGCCCGCCCGACTCGGCGAGCACCCCGTTAGAGTACCCGCGCGCCGGGCCGAGCGATTCCGGGTTGATGAAGCGAAACATAGAGTAGTAGTCAGTAATCAGTAGTCAGTAGTCAGCTCGTTGAGCTTAAGCAATCTTGCAGCCTGAAGGATGGAAGTCAATATTCTGTGTCAGTGTCTTTAACTGACTACTGACTACTGATTACTGATTACTGACTACTAATTACTAAAACAACACGCTCCCGCCGTCAACGTTGATGGCCTGGCCGTTGATGCCGCGCCCTTCATGGCCGGCGAGTAGGAGGGCGAGCGCGGCGACCTCTTCCGAAGTGACGAGGCGTTGCTGCGGGCTCATCTGTTCGAGGATGGTGCGCGCCTCCGTGGCGTTCTTGCCCGTCCTGACCGTGATGTTTTCGATGGCGCGCTCGGTCATGTCCGTCTCGACGTAGCCCGGACAGATAGCGTTGACGGTCACGCCCTTAGTCGCCACTTCGAGGGCGGCCGAGCGTGTCAGGCCGAGCACGCCGTGCTTCGACGCGGCATAGGCCGCGATGTAAGGCGCGCCCATCTTGCCCGCGATGGAGGCGATGTTGATGACGCGCCCCCAGCCGCGCTCGACCATCGCAGGCAGCGCGGCGCGCATGCAATAGAACGTGCCCGACAAATTGACGTTGAGATGGCGTTGCCAGAGTTCATCATCGGTCTTGACGAGCGGCGCGCTCTCGGCGATGCCCGCGTTGCTGACCAGTATGTCCGCCGCGCGGCCGAACTGTTCGCGCAGCCGATTGAACGCGTCGCGGACGCTCGCGGCGTCAGCCACATCGCAGACCGCGTGCGAGGCCCGCACGCCGGACTCGCCCCTGACCTCTTCCGCGACGCGCCGCACCTCGTCCTCCGTGCGCGCCATGACCATCACGTCCGCGCCCTCGCGCGCGAAAGCCAGAGCGACGGCACGCCCGATGCCGCGCCCGCCCCCCGTGATGACCGCGATTCTGTCAGCGAGACTATTCATAAGTGATAAGTGATAAGTGATAAGTGATAAGTTAAAATCCTCTTTCTTTTACTTATCACTTATCACTTATCACTTATTACTGGTCTTACGCGGTTCGCGTTTCTCTAAAAAAGCTTTGACGCGTTCGCGTGCTTCGGGCGATTGGAAGCATTGGAGCTGGGCTTCCGTCTCGTATTGGAGCATGCGTTCGAGGCTGGCCGCTTCGCTCAGGTAAACGGCCTGCTTGGCGGCGGCGATTGAATGGAAAGGCGCGTCGCGCAGGCGCTCGGCCAACTTGAGCGTTTCGACTGACAGTTCCGCGTCCGGCACGACGCGGTTGACGATTCCGAGTTGCGCCGCGCGCTCTGCGTTGATTGCGTCGCCGAGGAAGAACATCTCGCAGGCGAGGTTGGTCGGCACGACGCGCGGCAGAAAATAGGTCCCGCCCCAGTCCGGGTGCAAACCGACTTTGACGAACGACTGGCTGAAGGTTGCCGACTCGGACGCAACGCGCAGGTCGCACGCGAGCGCCAGGTTGAAGCCCGCGCCGTAGGCGGGGCCGTTGACGGAGGCGATGACGGGCTTCGCCATCTGGCGTATCGTCGTCAGCACGCGGCGGCCTGCGCCCAGGAGGCGCGTGAACTCCTCCACGTCCTGCCGCCCCATCAACTCCGCCATGTACGCCACGTCCGCGCCCGCGCAGAAGCCGCGCCCCGCGCCCGTGATAATCACGACGCGCACGTTCCTGTCACTCGCCGCGTGCTCAAGCGCGTCCGCCAGATCACGCCGCATGTGCCCCGCGAAAGCGTTCAACTTCTCCGGCCGGTCAAGCGTGATGGTCGCCACGCCCGCTTCTATCGTTAGTTTGATGTTGTCGTACATGACAGTTTTCAGTTTTCAGTTTTCAGTTTTCAGTTAAAAGCAAGTTGCCTTTGCTCAAAACTGAAAACTGAAAACTTATCTTCCTTTGAATTTCGGTTTACGTTTGCCCGCGTAGGCGTCTAGACCTTCGCGTGCGTCTTCGGATTGAAAGAGCTGCTGTTGGAGTTCGCGCTCAAGGGCGAGGGCGGACTCGAAGGGAATCTCCGCGCCGGTCTGGACGGCGCGCTTGATGCGCCCGACGGCGCGCGCGGCCTTGTTCGGCGGCGTGAACTGTCGCGCGTACTCTAACACCTGCTCGACGAAGGCGTCACCGTTTTCCGCCTCGTAGATTTGATTGACGAGCCCGAGGTCCGCGCCGCGCTCGAAGTCGAAGAGTTCTCCGGTCGCCATCAATTCGATGGCGCGCGACTTGCCGATGAGGCGCGCGAGGCGCTGCGTGCCGCCCGTGCCCGGCAGCACGCCGAGGGAGACTTCGGGCAGCCCCATCTTGCCCGCACCCTTCCGCGCGATGCGCAGGTCGGCGGCCATCGCGACTTCGAGCCCGCCTCCGACCGTGTGGCCGTTGAGCGCGGCGATGACGAGCTTCGGCGTCTGCTCAAGGCGCAAGAGCGTTTCGTTGGCGTGCAGGCAGAAGTAGTACTTGAATTCGGGCGTCACGCTCGCAAGCATCTGTATGTCCGCGCCCGCGCAGAAAAACTTCTCGCCTCGCCCCGTGATGACGATGACGTGCACGCTCTCGTCCATCCGTGCGCTCAGAATGGCGCGGTCGAGTTCCTGCATCATCTCGTAAGAATACGTATTGGCGGGCGGGGCGTTGAGAGTTAAAAGCGCGACGCCGTTCAAGACACTGTATTCCACCAGATTGCTCTTCACCTCGCCCGCGCGCTCTTCGGCTTTCGTTTCGACCTGAGACATGTCAGTTCACCTTGTCTGCTGAATTGTTTTTGACTTGAATCAACGCTCTTTGAAAAAGGCTGCGACCCTAAAGAAAATCGCTCGTCTATTTACGATTTACGATTTACGATTCACGAGTCTTTGGCGTCCGGGCTAATCGTCTTCCGGCGTTTACGTCGCGCGCCAGACGCTGAGGCGTTCGGCGTCGGCCACCTTTGACCTGAATTGTAGCTCATTGCTCGCCGCCCCGCCGAGAAAGCCCGTCAGGAAGAGCCGCGTGACGTTCTCCACCAACTCGTTGACGGACAGCTTGCCGCGCGGGTCGTACCAATTATAAATCCAGTTCATCATGCCGAACAGCGCGTAGGTTCCGACTGTTAAATCAATCTTTCGCGCGTCGCCGTTCTGCGTCTGCTGCACTTCAGACAGAATTTGCCGGACGAGTTGCGTGTATTGCTGCTTCTTGTCGGAGACGTGCGCGCGCAACTCGCCCGCGAGCGAGTCCGCCTCGTGCGAGAGCACCTTCATCTCGGCCATGTTCGCCGCGAAGAAAGAGAGGTGGTTCTCGATGACGAGGCGCAGCTTTTCCACGGGCTCGCTCGTCTCCCGCAGCCGCTCCTGAAGGCGTTCGAGGACGCGCCCGAAGCAGTTGTCCTGGATGAGAAAAAGCAACTCCTCTTTCGACTTGCAATAGTGGTAGAGCCCCGCGAGGCTCACCTCGGTCGCGCGCGAGATGTCGCGCATCGTCGTCGAGTGATATCCCTTCTCCGCGAAGATGCGCGCGCTCGTGCGCAGGATGAACTCCAGCTTCTGATCGTAGCGCGTGAAATTTTCGGAAAAGCTCGCGGACATAAAATTTTGTAGGGGCAGGGCTCGTCCCTGCCCGCTCAAGATTCTTCAAACGCGGGCAGGGACGAGCCCTGCCCCTACGATTATCGCCTCACTCTCCGATTACAAACGCACGTATTCAAACTCGAACGGCTTGCCTTTAATTCCGGCCGCCGGCGGCGCGATCCAGTTGGCGATCTTGCCGGGCTCGGTCACGGGATGCATCAGGCTGCGCACGTACTCGCGGTCTTCGATGGAGGGCAGCCACTCTGCCTTGCGCCGCTCGAACTCTTCCTTCGTGATGAGGCTCCCGCGAACGTCGAAGGTGTGCCCGCTGAACTCGCCTACGTGGCGGTGAAAGCGCGTGCTCGGCAGATAAAGCTGCGCGTCCAGCCCCTCGTCTCTCAGGTACTTGTTCCAGCGCGTCATCGCGCGCTCGCAGTCCTTGACGTACTCGCCGCGCAAGACCTCGTTCAAAGCGTTCCTCAGCGGCACTTCGCGCGGCACGAGCTTGCCGTCTTCGACCACAGTGATGGTGAAAGAACCCTCGGCCGCGACGTGGTCTTCGTACTGCTCCTGCTCCTTGAAGCGTCCCTTGAGGCCGGCGGCGAAGAAGTCCGCCGAGTTCGAGCTGATCTCGCCGCCGAAGAGGTCAAGCGAGTAGCTGAACCAAAAGTTGATGTACTTTTGAATGAGGTCGAGCGGGATGCCGCCGAGTTCGCGCACGTCCCCGCTTTCGCCCGCCTCCTTCATCAGTTGCGCCGTGCGCTTGACGACGCGGCCCACGCCCGTCTCGCCGACGAAGAGGTGGTGCGCCTCTTCAGTCAGCATGAACTGGCAGGTGCGCGCTAAGGGCTCGAAGCCACTTTCGGCGAGCGCCGCGAGCTGGTACTTGCCGTCGCGGTCCGTGAACATCGTGAAGCAGAAAAAATTGAGCCAGTCGTCGCACGGCTGGTTGAAGGCTTCCAGGATGCGCGGTTTGTCGGGGTTGCCGCTGCGGCGCTCCAACAGTGCGTCAGCCTCGTCGCGCCCGTCGCGCCCGAAGTAGCCGTGCAGCAAATAGACCATGGCCCAGAGGTGGCGGCCTTCTTCGACGTTCACCTGGAAGAGATTGCGCAGGTCGTAGAGCGACGGGCAGGTCTTGCCGAGTTCACGCTGCTGCTCGACAGACGCGGGCTCCGTGTCGCCCTGCGTGACGATGATGCGGCGCAGGGCGTTGCGAAACTCGCCCGGCACCTCCTGGTAGGCGGGCATCCCGTAGTTGTCTCCGAAGCCGACACGCGCGTCCGCCTCCGCGGGTTTGAGGAAGATTCCCCAGCGGTAGTCCGGCATCTTGACGTAATCGAAATTGGCCCACCCTTCGGCGTCCACGCCGACCGCCGTGCGCAGGTAGACTTCCTTCTCCTGGAACCCCTCCGGCCCCATCTCGCGCCACCAGTCCAGATAATTCGGCAGCCACTTTTCGAGCGCCCGCAGCAACCGCTTATCCTGCGACAGATTCACGTTGTTAGGAATGCGTTCGTATAATTCCATAATCAGTTTCCAGTTTTCAGTTTTCAGTTTTCAGCCTGGCAGCAAGAGCATAGAGCATCTTGCGAATTTCAGTAATGCTCTCATCTAGGAGCGTACTCTTGTCGGGCTCAAGGAAGCCCAAACTTTCAGCGATGATTCGTTGCGTGTCTATTTCGGCTAATGAGCCGTTGGCGATGGAAAGAAAGTGGAGAAATTCTTTGACATGGTGTCGCCCCTGGCCTTCGGCAATGTTAGAGGAAATAGAAACGGCAGCGCGCTTCATTTGGTCAGCTAAGCCATAAAGCTCACTCTTAGGGAACGTTTCGCAAATTTTATAAACTTGCACGCACAATGCGATACTCTTTTGCCAAACTAACAAATCTCGGTATGACTGCGACTTCATCACAAGCTCTGACTGAAAACTGAAAACCGAAAACTGAAAACTGTTTACGTTCTCTTGTAGTCGAACTGCGGCTGCGTGGGCTTGCCGTAGTTGGTCAGCGCGCCCTGCGGCCCCGTGGCGTTGGGGCGCTGGAAAATCCAGTTCTGCCAGGCCGTCAGCCGGCCATAAATCTTGGTGTCGAGTGTTTCGGGGCCGGCGAATCTCAGAGACGCCTCCATCCCCGTCAGCGCGTCGGGCGAGAGCGACGTGCGCTCTTCGATGGCGACGCGAATCTCGTCCTCCCAGTCCAAATCGTCCGGCGCGAAGGTGACGAGTCCGGCCTCTTCGGCTTCTTCCGTCGAGAACGTCCCTTCGCGCTCAAGCACCTCGTCCGCCTTCTCAGGCTCCGCCAGGAAGCGCGATTGCAGGCGCGTCAAGCCGTTCGACATCGGGAGCGCTCCCTCGTTCAACTCGCTCGTGGCGAGTTCAATCTTCTGGTCCGGATCGTTGAGCATGTAGGTGCGGTCGGCCGAGAGCGCCAGTTCGAGAAGATTGCCCGCGAAGCAACTGCCCGGCTCAATCAATGCGAAGAAGCTCTTGGCCGTCAAATCCAGCCGGCGCAGCACGCGCGCCATGTGCAGGACGATCTCGCGTACGAGCCAGTGGTCTTTGTGCGCGGAGAGCGTCTCGTCAACCTTGAGCACGTTTTCAATATTTCCTTCCGTGCGCAGGCAGACCAGACCGATCTCAAGTTGGTTGACGCGCAGGTGAAGCAGGGCGTCGTCCAACTCGCGGTAAGCCTGAAGCGGCCAGTAAGCGTCGCCGAGTTTTTCTATCTCTTCGACTGAAGCGGGCGTCAACGCTTCCGGCGCGCGCACGGTCAAGTCTGCGTAGCGCTTCTCGCGGTTCAACTTCAGGCTGACGTACTTGTACTCGCGGCCCGCGTCACTCGCTTCGACCTGAAGGGGGTTGAGCTTGATGCCGCGCTCGGCTTTCTGCTGCCCGCCGTCCTGGGCCAATTCGCGCACGCGCTCGGCCACCGTGTCCTGAAACTTGCTGGTCGGGAAGTAGCCGTCAATCAGTCCCCACTCTTTGGCACGCTTGCCTTTGAGCCCTTCCGCGAGCGTCGAGAAAACGTCCGCGCGGTCGCGGCGCACCTTGCGCTTGTCCACGAGACGCGTCAGACCGCCCGTGCCCGGCAACACGCCGAGCAGAGGGACTTCGGGCAGCGAGACGGCCGAGTTGCCGTCGTCCACCAGAAAGATTTGGTCGCAGGCAATCGCCAATTCGTAGCCGCCGCCGGACGCTGTGCCGTTCAATGCCGCGACGTATTTTTGGCCCGAATGATGGGAAGCGTCTTCGATGGCGCAGCGCGTCTCGTTGGTGAACTTGCAGAAGTTGACCTTGAAGGCGTGCGAGGAAGTCCCGAGCATGTAAATGTTCGCGCCCGCGCAGAAGATGCGCGGCTTGAGGCTCGTGACGACGACGACGCGCACCTCCGGGTGCTCGAAGCGCAGGCGCTGGACGGCGTCCGCCAACTCTATGTCCACGCCCAGGTCGTAGGAGTTTAATTTCAGTTTATAGCCGTCGCCCAAGGTCGCGTCTTCCTGCACGTCCATCGAAAGCGTGGCGACAGCGCCGTCCAATTTCAGTTTCCAGTGCCGGTACATTGCCGGCGAAGTCTCGAAGTTTACCATCCAGCACTCGACTCCAATTTATCGGTCTAAACAGGCGCTCGCCCGAATAAAAGGCGATTTTACAGGGCAATCAGGCTTTTTTGTCGGCCGTTCGAACGTCCGTTCGACTTATCTTAGTGGCCCGGCCCTGGTCAGTCAAGCCGGGGCGGGCGCTTTCGGCGGCTTGCGACTTTTCGACGGCTTGCTGTTACACTATGCGGTCTTGGAATTTTTATGCAGAGCCTGAGTCTTCACGAAAGCGCGGCGCAGAACGCACAGCCCGATTTGGAGCTTCAAGTCTCCAAGCTCGAACTGCTGCTGGCCGAGCGGCGCGCGGAGTTGGCCGCACTACAGCAGGAGCTGCGCGCCTTCAAGGAGCAATACGCGCAGATTGTGGGCGGCAGGCTGGCCGAGTTGGGCGAGGTCGAGCGCAGTATCAAAGAGGCCGAGGCGCGTCTCTTCGATCTCGAAATGGAGACGGACGCTGAGGAGAACGCGGCTTCAGACGACGCGGCTCCTTCAGCGGTCGCGACGGGCAAGTCCGCCATGCGTAAGTTGTTCTGGTCCGTTGCGAGGCTCTTTCACCCGGACCACGCGGCGGACGAGCGGGAGGCGTCGCGCCGCCACGCCGTCATGGCCGAGGCGAGCCGCGCCTACCAGGAGGGCGACGTAGAGAGCCTGCACACGCTGTTAGGCGACGAGCAGTTGCACTTCTTCTGCACGACGACGGGCGCGGACGAAGGCGAAGAGGATTTGGCGAGTCAATTCCTGCGCCTCAAAGGCGAACTCAACACCATAGAGTTCGGCATCAAGCGCATACGCCAGGACGGCCTCTACCGCCTCAAGCTCAAGGTGGACGAGGACGCGAGCGCGGGGCGCGACGCGCTGGCCCAGATGGCAGAGAACATTGACCGGCAGATCACGAAGGCGCGCCGCCGGCTCGAACACCTCGGCGGCTGACTATCTTTCAACACGCGAATCTTGACAGGCGCGCGCCCGCGCGCGTAGCTTCTTACACACTCCACCCTATCAGGGAGGCGCATCTCGTCTGGTGACGGGCGCGGTCTTCAAAACCGTCCGTGAGACTGTGAGAGCAGGCTCAGGTGGGTTCGATTCCCACACGCCTCCGCCAAAAAGCAGTGGTCAGTGGTCAGTGGTCGGTGGTCAGTTAAAAACTGATTCAGACTCTTGACGCTTCAATGCGTGCGTCGAGCTTGCCGGCGCTCAATCACTGACCACTGACCACTGACCACTGACTACTGTTTATGAAAGAGTGGATCGCTTTGAACATGACGCCGGGCGTGGGGCCGCGCGCGGCGGCGAAGTTGCTCGAACGTTTCGGGTCGGCGGAGGCCGTCTTTAACGCGACCAGGGGCGAGCTTGAATCGTTGCGCCTGCGGCCCGAAGCAATCGAGAGCATCAGGGCGCGCGATCTGTTCGAGAAGGCCGAAAATGAGATCGAGCGCGTGCGCGAACTGGGCGCGGACCTGTTGCTCCTGGACGACGGGGTCTACCCGGCGCTGCTGCGCGAGATTTTCGACCCGCCGCTCACGCTCTATCTCAAGGGCGCCTGGGAAGAGTCGCTGAACGCGCCGTGCGTGGCGGTCGTCGGCTCACGCCGCTCTTCGACCTACGGGCAGAACGCGGCCCAGATGCTCGCGCGCGATTTGGCACAGCGGGGCGTGACGATCATCTCCGGGCTCGCACGCGGGATAGACGCCGCGGCGCACCGCGGCGCGCTCGAAGCCGGGGGCCGCACCGTCGCCGTGATGGGCACGGGGCTGGATCAGGTCTACCCGCGCGACCACAGGAAACTGGCACAGGAGATTCTGGCCGCGGGCGGCGCGCTCGTTTCGGAGTTTCCGCTTGAGACCCCGCCCGCGCCGCAGAATTTCCCCTACCGCAACCGCGTCATCAGCGGCCTCAGCCTGGGCGTCCTCGTCGTCGAGGCGGCCGAGAACAGCGGCTCTTTAATCACCGCCCGGCTTGCGCTCGAACAGGGAAGAGAAGTCTTCGCCGTGCCCGGCAATATCACCTCGCGAAACTCCTTCGGGACGAACTACCTGATTAAAGGCGCGGGAGCCAAACTCGTGCAGCAATGGCAAGACATCTGCGCGGAACTGCCGCCCGAAATCGCCGCGCGCCTGCTGCCGCCCGAAACGAAGAAGAAAGAAGAAAAGAGTCCGGCCCCGCAAATGTCGCTCGTCCCCGCGGACCTTTCGGCGACCGAGCACGCCGTTTACAAGCTGCTCTCGGCGGACGAGGCCGTGCACATTGACGAACTCGCCGCTCAGAGCAAACTTTCCGTGCCGGAACTGACGGGCGCGCTCCTCGGCCTTGAGATGCGCGAGCTTATTCGTCAACTGCCGGGCAAGTGCTTCGTGCGGAAGATGTGAGGTCGGGCGACAAAATACATTCAAGTAGTTCCCACACCCCGTCTAAAAGAGAGCTCTAACTCTCTTCGCAATCGTTAGAATAATTTTTGAGGAGCAAGAGTGCGACATGCGTTCACGATAATGACGAGGCGGAGAACGATTCATTTATTGCAAAACCCTACCTCGTTCCTCACTCGACCCGCTTATACGTTCCTCCGGTTGGTGGTGCTTGACGAAGTTACGTTCGAAATTCTGTTTATCGGCCCGCATAATCTTCACCGCATCGATCATCCCCAGGAAATAGGGAACAGCAGTCCAGAAGAAGACGAGATGATAGAGACCTCGCCGTTTGTTCCCGAGGTAAAAGTGGTGCAGCCCGAATATCCCAAAGGATAAGGCGAGCAGGACTGCAATGGTCTTGTTCTTGTGGTCAACCCACGGCAATTCAAGCTGCTTGAACACCCGCCGAAAAGTACCAGCTAATGGACCCCAGTAGGGGCGAATCCAACTCAGGACGTATTCGCTCCAACCGGGCGCAGACTGTATGGGTTCAACGTATGGCCGGGAGTCTTTGTTGAAATAGATAATCTTGCCCCGTTCGTTTTGGTGAATCATTAACCGCACTAGCCATCGGATCAAGGTTCTCTTAGGAGGGTAACCAACCGTCTCCGGTTTACCAAATCTTTGCTCGATATCCTCGTCGAAGGCTTTTGTGTCTTTACCACTTCCAAATGAAACAAAAATCAACTGCCGGCGCGGCAAGAGTTGTACGGCCTGGTCAATCTCCCACTGCAAGTTCGCTGTCGTACCTGCCCGAATGACGACTAGTCTGGCTCGGTTCATCAGGTCGGTAATCACGACACGCCATTCGTCGTCTCTGGCATACAGTCGCGAAGCGCCCAGTTCGGGCACTGGCTCCCCCGGTTTTCCGATAGCGACGACTGGCCCCACCCGCTCCATGATGAACGCGAGTTCCTGCTCTGCGCTAATCGCAACCGTATACATCAAGTGGGAACGCCAACTCGCGCGTCCTGTGTCAAGAATAATCTTAGGGTCTTCCTTGAAAGACCTGACGTAAACGACTGGTCGCCGTGGGTCCTGTTGGAGCATCTCGTCTGCCGGAATCGCGTCATACTTCCAGCCTCTACGAAACAGGACGACTCCCGTCCGTGCTAAAAAGACGAACAAAGCCAGGGCAAGCCAGGCAATCCATGATTCTAACCACGATTCTCTGACTATGCCGGACTCGTAGACGGCAACAGCGCCGAAGCACACGATCAGCAGATTAGCTCCCGCTAATTTGACCCACATCCCCTTTCTCGCCTTGGCATTTGTCAGGAGGGGGAGGTTTTTGAGTCCGGCCAAAAAAATAATCAACCCCAGGGCAGCTATGTTACTAGCGCCAAAAAAAAGCAGTGCCATGAGAACTATCTGCCACTTGCTCGTGTGGAGCAACGTTTCTGGATTTAGTTGACTCTCCAGGAAAAAATACGCGGGCGTGGTGGCTATGACCATCAGCGCCACTCCCGCAATCTTCAGTTGGCGATTTTCTTGACCCATGCGTGGGTTTTGTTCGGGGTCTGCGCTACCGGATAACATCGTCTTGCACCCATACCCTAAGAAGCCTTCGACAGAGCCGCGACCGCCTAACGTATCTCAGATGACCTGACGGGAGTCACAAATTACGCCCGTTTAGGTGTCTAATCGCCCTTCAGCTTCCGACTTCTTCGTATTTCTCGCGCATGTTGCGAGCTTAGGCCGTCATACTGTTTACAGGTTTGATGCACACTATTATCAGCGGTTACGTGAGGCTAACGAGGGTCGGGATTCAGGCGCTCGTCAGCGTGTATGCGAGGACTGAGTGACGGGCGCACGATATTCCCGTTGGCGGTGAATGTCAATCTGGTCTGTTCTACAAGCCAGAGGCTAATGGATAGCCTGAACAATGGCGGCTTGGTGGCACAGTCCGCCGCTCCAGGTGCGAGCCTGTTCATCAAATCCCAGGAAAGTGTGCGAGCGCTTCATGCGGGAGATGTGAGGTCAGAGGATAGGATGCTATAGAGTTGTGCTGCGCGAAGTAGCTCTCACGCGGCGGCGGTCTGCCCGGCCACTTCGTTTGCGTAACGACGCCTGCGTGCTGCCGTCCGATTATCTACTCAAGATAGGCAAGTAGGCCCGCCATGCGCCCACTGCTTCGCCATACTGTTTCGCCATCACTCTGACGATCTGTCCGACGTGGCCCAGGTCATGCACCACCCACGTCGAGAGCAACTGACCGAGGGTCACCGCTCCAAGCTCAGGATGCGTCCCCCGCTGACCCAGCATCTCCGGCGTTATGTTCAGCTCGTCCAGCGCACGCAAACTCTCCCCACGCAGCCGCTCGAACGTAGCCAGCAGCTCGCCCAGAGATTTACCTCTGGATTTCTCGAACATGGCGAAGCGGTCGAACGGTTCGAAAGCGCGCTGTTCGCCGTGCTCCAGGATGATCCTGGCGCGAGGAATCCAGTCGGTTTCCTCGCCCTGTATGAGATGGCCCAAGACATCAAAGGGGCTCCAACTGTCGGGGCCTTCATTTGAAAGGAGCCACTCATCAGGGAGTTTGTGCAGCAGCGAATTCAACGTGGCGGGAGTCCGCCCGAGAATTTCTTTAGCATGATCAAGTTGGAATTCCATTGGCTATCCTTCAGGGGACGTAATCGTAGTGCCAGGGCTCGCGCGGCGAGACGAGCGGCCCCTTGAACCTTGCGCTGGCCGCATTGACCGCGTCTTTGAGCTTTTTGGCCCAGCCCTGTCCTTCCCAGACGGGGCCGATGGATGAGCTGTCGGTCCCGGCCACGAGCTGGCTGCCGCGCTGCACCTGAAAGTCGAAGGCGCGCAGTTGGCCGTGCTGCGAGAGGCCGGGGGTGGCGACGGTCGGCGGCGTCACCAGCGTGGCAGACTTCAGGAACTGGCGGAATTTGTTCACGCCCGAAGAGGAAGGGGCGTCGTCATAGGCTGGATTGTTGAGTTCTCGGAGGGCTGCGGCGAGCAGTGCGTCGGCTGCCGTCTCGACGGACCTGGTCTCGTTCCAGAATTTAATCTGCTTCTCAAGGGTACGCACCTGCGTGTTCACGTAAAGGTCGTAGCCCGGATTCTGCTCGGCGAACTTACGCTTCACCTTTTCCACTTCGTTCAGGGCCGCGCGGTACTCGGCCGAACTCTCGAATTGCTTAATCTCTTCGGCCGTCCAGCTCCACCTGGCATTGAGGTTCCCTTCGCTGCGCAGGTAACCACGAATGGCGAGGAGCTGCCGGGCTGTGCCAATTATGACGGTCAGCGCGATACGCGGCCTCGCATCCAGCGACGCGCTGACGGCGTTCATGTAGCGCCGCAGCTTCGCGTCCGACTGTGCGGGACCGGCCGGCGCTTCCCTGTGTGAGAAAGCGAAGCCAGCGGGCCGCACGCTGTGGGCGACGAGCCAGACGGCCAACAGGGCGGCCAGGCTCGCCGGGACCGCTTTACTCAAATCTTTATCGCCTCGCCGATTTCGTTGATGGTCGCTATCTCGCCCCCGCTGATTTGCTCGCCGCCAAAGCCGAAGAGCCCGCCTTCCTTCGCGGCCGCCGCGACTTTTTGGGCCACGACCAGCACCCACCTCTTGTATTCGTACGCCTCCTCGGGGGTGGCCTTCGCCTCAACGGCCGCGGCCGCCGCGCGGCAAGTGTCGAGCGCCTTGCTTCTGGCATCATCGAGCGAGAGCTTCTCTGTCTGACCCCTTTGCTCGTCCTCCGCGTTGGCGATAATCTCGGCGACGACCTCCCCGAGCAAAGAACTTTTCGGCGCGCTCTGTTCGCCTTCGACGATGCCGTCGGCGACCGCCGCCATCTCCTTTATGAAGTCGTCCTTCTTGCTCGGGGCGGAGCCTGCGACCGCGTAGGCGGCCAGCATCGGCGCTTTGAGCAGAGTTCTTCCATTCCTCCGGCGTGAATTTCCCTTTGACGCTCATGTCGTTAACCCTCCTCGCTCTGATGTCTTTGACTTCCCAATCCTACCATGAAGATGGCGAGGTCGAAGCAAGCCCCCTTAGCGCCTTTGCGCCTTTGCGTGAGAAATCCAAATCCTCACGCTGGAGGCGCAAAGGCGCTAAAGGGGTTGAGTGTGGGTTTTGGAACGCGCTCTTAGGTTATGCCTCGGGCGGTTGCTACAGGGTTTGACCTGTATTACTTACTTGCTTGCTTTGAAAACTGCTGCTTGTCCGGCTGCGTGGCGTCGCCGCCGCCGTTCTTCGGCGTATAGACGTAGCTGTCGCGCGCCTGCACGACCAGGTTGGGTTGATTGACGCGGACCTTGATCCGGCGGCGCTGCCCGGCCTGGCCGCTTTGTTTCGGGTAATAACCCAGACTGTACTGGCGGCGAAGCTCGTCGGCGACGTGCGCGAACGCCTGGGAAAGCCCCAGCATCGAATTGCCGTTGTAAAGCCGCCCGCCGGTCACGCGCGACAACTCCGAAAGATACATCCTGCCGTGCTCGTATTCCGCGCGGCTCGTGTTGCCGCTGCCGCTGCGGGGGCCGCCTATTCTGATGCCGCCGCCGCCCGGCATGGGAATTCGCGGCGCGCCGCTGCCCCAGACTCCGCCGAGGCTGCCTGCGCCGCCCCTATCGTCGTAGGCGACAGAGTAGATGAGCGCGTCCAACTCTTCGGCGTCGCGCACAGTGCTCTCGTAAGAAGCGTGCCGGCTCGTCGTGTCCACACCGTCCGTGAAGAGCACAACGGCCTTGCGCCCGCTGATCCCTCGGAAGTGCTTTTTGATGATCTGGTCAACGGCGTCGTAAAGGCGCGTGCCGCCGCCTGCGCGCGTGCGGCGGATTGCTTTGATCAACTCGTTACGGTCGTTGGTCGGTTTCGTCAGCACGTCTATACTGTCGTCGAACGAGATGACCATCACGCGGTCTTCCGGGTTGAGCTGGTTGACGAAAGTAATCGCCGCCTTCTGGATGTCGTCGAGGCTGTAGTCCGTGGAGCCGCTCGTGTCTATGACGAGCGCGACCGTGAACGGCTGGTCAACCGTCGCGAAGTAGGTGATGCGCTGCTCGACGCCCTCCTCGAAGATGTGAAAGTCTTCGCGGCCGAGGTCCGGGATGTATTTGCCGTTGCGGTCCAGCACGCTGACCGGCACGGTGACGAGCGACGTGTTGACCTTGAGCACGTCGCCCTCAATCGTCTCGCCCTGATACGTGTCCTGATTAATCATCCCTTCCTCTTCCGCCGGATTACTCGCCGGGCCGGAAGGGGTCTGTGTCTTGCCGCTCGTGCTGTTCGAGCCCTTATCGCTGCTCTGCCTGCGCCCGGACTGGGCGCGCAGCGTTCCCGCGGCGCAGACGAAAATCATCAACAAAACGACGGCCAGCCTTAGTTTCATACATTACCTTTGCCCTGCAATTTTGTTCCAATTTTAAGGTTTCAGGTTTCAGGCTCTGAGTTTTAACTTGAAACCTGAAATTCTATTTAAAGATGACGCGGCAAAGCGGGGTTAAGGTTGCCCGCAGGGCCGGCGTATTCCGCTCTGGCTGCAACCGGAATATAACAACTATACAATGACACGCGGCCGCTTTTGTTTTACTATCAGCATGCTTTTGTGAGCGGAGGTCTTGCCCGGCATCTCCCAGTTTTGCTCATTCCTCACTTCACGCGTTCTAACTAATTGACAGCAGAGCCGCAGGCCGCGAATGTTTCGCCCCCTTAGCGAGACATCCGTGCGTCGCGACTCAGGTGCACTTTTCGCAGTCCGAAATTCGAGTGGAGGAACCGAAATGTTGAGAATGGGTAAAAACCCTAAACTGGAAACGACAGAGAACGAGAAACAGGCCACGCCACAACCCCCGGCTTATCACACGCCCGCGCCGACACAGCCACAGCCACAGCCGCCGCAGTACGCTTACCCCGACCCGCCCGCGCGCCCCGAGACGCACAATCCCCCTGTGGGGCGCGCCGTGGCGGAGACCGAAGCCCTCGCACGCGAAATCAAGGACGGGACGATGAGCGGGTTCGTCGGCGGCGGCACGGTCCTCTCCGGCGAGGCCAATTTCAAAGGGATGCTGCGCGTGGACGGCCACCTGACCGGGCGCATCACCTCCGAGAACGGAACCCTGATTGTCAGCTCGGGCGGGCGCGTGGACGCCGACATCAACGTCGCGACGGCGAAGATTAACGGGGTGGTCAACGGCGATGTCGTCGCGCGCGAGCGGTTGGAGTTCGGGCGCACGGCGCAGGTCTACGGCGACGTGCAGACGCCCGTGCTCGTCATCGAAGAGGGGGCCGTCTTCGAAGGCAGTTGCCGCATGAAGAAGATCGAAGCCGCGCCGGAGAAGCGCGAAACCCTGGCCGCGAAAGAGCCCGCCGCGCAAAGAAACGTCCCCCTTGCCGTCAAGCCCGCCGCGACCGACAAGCCCGCGGCCTCAAGCGCCGCAACTTGAAATCCGAAGCCGGCACGTCTTAACTTAACGGCCACTTCAAAACCAAGACTCAACCCTTTGCGCCTTACGTCTTAACTTTGCGCCTTTGCGAGAAACTAAAACGGTTCACGCAAAGGCGCAAAGTAAAAACCAAAGGCGCAAAGGGTTGAGTCTTGATGTTACTTCTCAGTCCAGGGAATCAATCTGCGCGACGCACCTCTGCATGACGAGGTCCGTGTTGGCGCTGACCTGTACGTGGTTGTCCCCGTCGTCCGGCAGAAGCCAGCCGCCGTCCGCGCCCGGCACCAGATGGCCCAGTTCGTGCAGCAGCATCAGGACGCGGGCCTTCCTTGTGTTCGCGGGGTAGCGGCCGATGACGCGGAAGAAAGTCTGAGACTGACTGTTCGAGCTGCGGAAGAATGGGCCAGCCAGGTTCACCTGCGCCTTCTTAAAGAGCCTGTAGGCGAGGCCCGTCCCCCCGTCCGTCGCGGAGATGATCGGCCCCGACATGACTATGCCCACGTTGTTCGCCACCACGGTCGTCTCCAACCTGGGGCGCAAGGCGTTCAGCACGACCGTAGCGAGGCGCGGCCCGCCGAAAAACCTGCTGCAAGTATTATCCTCACTCAGAATGGCGTAAGTATCCAGGTAAGCCTTATCAATGAGCGACGGCTGGGCCGGTAAATTCAAAAGCGGCACCGCTACACTCAGACTGACTGCGGCAGGCTCCGCGTAAGAAGGCGCGGGCGTCGTCGCGGGCTTAATAAATCTCTCCAACTTGAATGGCTCGTCCGACGTTCGGCTTAACTCTATGGTCTGGGCCAGGCAGGGACGAGCGCAGGCGGCGCAAGTTGCAAAGAGCAGCGTCAGGACGAGGGCGGGTAGAAATCTGCTGACGCTCATTACTCCATCTCCAATTGTTCGGACGAATACCGGAATTGCGGACAATGTCAGTCGTAACGGCGGTGCAGACCGATTTGTGCTGGTCACCTGCTGTGAGTGTCTGCTCGCAGCCGGTGATACGTTCGCGTGTCGTCGTGGAGCGGAGTTTTGTGACGGACTGTCGGAAGCGGATGCCGAGCAGGACTAAACGAGGGACGAGACGGGCCGTGCGCGTCGGTGCGCTACGGATTCGATTGACGATGCTCGTTCGGGCAAGCACACAAAGGCCAGCGCGAATAACACGAAGGCGCACGAAATCTCGGATGTTCGTTTCGTGCGCCTTCGTGTTATTCGCGCGAGCCCTGCGCTCGCGGACTCAGTTCGTTATGCCGAGTTGTGTGAGGATGAAGGCGTAGTCGTACGCTGTCTCCTTCAGGTAGTCGTAGCGGCCGGCCGCGCCGCCGTGGCCCGCGCCCATGTTGGTCTTCAGGAGCAGAGGGTTCTTGTCCGTCTTCATCGTGCGCAGCTTCGCGACGTACTTGGCCGGCTCGTGGTAGAGCACCTGGCTGTCGTTGAGCGAGGTCGTCACGAGCATCGCGGGGTACGCCTTCGCCTCTATGTTGTCGTAGGGCGAGTAGGACTTCATATAAAGATACTCTTCCTTGCTCTTGATGGGGTTCCCCCACTCCTCCCACTCGCCGGCCGTGAGCGGGAGGCTTGCGTCGAGCATCGTGTTGATGACGTCAACGAAGGGGACTTTCGCGACCACGGCTTTGAAGAGGTCTGGCCGCATGTTCACGACGGCCCCTATCAGGAGCCCGCCCGCGCTCAAGCCCGTGATCGCAAGCCTGTCTCTCGTCGTGTACTTCTCTGCGATCAAGTGTTCGGCGGACGCTATGAAATCCGTGAACGTGTTCCGCTTGTTCATCATCCTGCCCTGGTTGTGCCACTCCTTGCCGAGTTCGCCGCCGCCGCGTATGTGCGCGTGCGCGTAGACGACGCCGCGGTCGAGCAGGCTCAGCAGACTCGAATCGAATTCGATGGGCCACGGGTAGCCGTACGCGCCATAACCCGTCAGCAGCAAGGGGCGCGAGCCGTCGCGCTTCAAGCCCTTCCTGTAAACCAGCGAGATGGGAACGCGCGCGCCGTCCGCAGCCTTCGCGTAGATGCGCTCGGACTCGTACTGCGAGGGATCGTAACCGCCGAGCACGGGCTTCTGCTTGACCAACTGGCGCTCGCGCGTCGTCATGTCGTAGTCGTAGATCGAGCCCGGCGTGATGAACGATTCGTAGTTGAAGCGCAGGACGCGCGTGTCGAACTCTTCGTTGACGCCGACGGCGGCGCTGTAGGCCGGCTCGGGGAATTCGAGGTAGTGCGTCTCGTCGCTCTTGAGGTCCGTGATGCGCAGCTTCGGCTGGCCGCTGTCGAGTTCGGAGACGACGAGATGGCCGGCGAAGAGGTCCATGTCTTCAACCAGCACGTCCTTCCGGTGCGGCAGAATCTCTTTCCAGTTTCGCCGCGACGGGGAAGCGACCCCCGCGGTCATCAGCTTAAAATTCTTGCTCCCGCCTTCGTTGGTGCGGACGTAGAAAGTGTCGCCGCGGTGGTCCGCGTAGTACTCGTGGCCGGCCGCGCGCGGCTCCATGAGGCGGAACGACTCCGTTGGGCGGTCGGCCGGGACGTAGCTGACTTCAGAAGTCGTGTGGCTCGCGGAGGTCAAAAGGATATAGCCGCGGCTGCGCGTGCGCGCGACCGAAAGCTCGAACATCTCGTCCTTCTCTTCAAGCAGCATCACGTCCGCCCCGGTGCCGCGCGTGTGACGGTATAAGCGGAAGGGGCGTTTGCTGACGGGGTCGTCAACCACGTAAAAGAGCGTGCGGTTGTCGTTGGCCCAGGCCGCGCTGCTCACGCGCTCGGCCACCTTGCTCGCCCTCCCGCTGCGCAGGTCTTTCACATAGAGGGTGTACTCCCTGTAACCCGTCGTATCCACGGAGTAGGCCAGGAAATTGCCGTCGAGACTCACGTCGTACGTGTCCACGGCCATGTATGTGTGCCCCTTCGCCATCCGGTTCAGGTCGAGGATGAGCTGCTCGGGGGCGCTCAGCGTACCCTTCTTGCGCGCGTAAATTTTGTACTGCTGGCCCTTGACGCTGCGCGTGTAATAGAGGTAGTCGCCCTGGCGATAAGCGGCGTCCTCGTCCGTCTCCTTGATGCGCGCCAGCATCTCCTTGTAGAGCGCGCGCTGCAACGGCTCGGTCGGTTTCATCAATGCGTCCGCGTAGGCGTTCTCGGCCTTGAGGTAAGCGATGACACGCGGGTCCTTCTTCTCGCGCAGCCAGAAATAGTTGTCAGTCCAGCTCTCGCCGTGTGCCTTGACGCCCCAGGCGATTTTTCCGCCACCGGCGGAGTCAGAGGCGCGGCTGGCGAACCGCGTCTTCTGGTTTGCGCGGCGGGGTCGTTGAAGAGCAGGGATAAAACGAGCAGCGCGAGAACGGGCGATGATTTGCGCATTGAAACCTCCGCGGGCGAGCCGCTGTCTTCAGAATAACCTGGTGATTATCTACGCGCCGGCGAGAAGTTCAACTCTTATTTAAGCGCCTGACAGGACTGGCCGCGGGCGCGAACATTGTAGGGGCAGGGCTTGTCCCTGCCCGCTCATCTTCCGTTACACGCGGGCAGGGACAAGCCCTGCCCCTACGGTTATCCCGGTTCTACAAACGCCGTCCCGTCTAACGACTCGTTACGGAAATTCGTAAACGCATTGTGGGCCAGAAGAGTCAACCGCTCGCGGTTTATCCTGACATCCGTAAGACGAGGCGGCTTCCCTCCAAATATCGCAAGATTCGAGACCCACCACGGGCATGCCCTCAACAGCCAAAACGGAATCACGCGAGAGGTTTAGTGATGAACGGGCGCGAGTCGGAATGCTGCTTGCCTAATTCGACTGCGCCGCACGTGTGCGAGTTTCCTGGGGATTCAAGTATTCGGAAACGCATGCGCGCGCGCGGCCCAAGCACTCCCCGGCTGCTTCTTCGCTAACGTCAGTGGAGAGGCACGAAGGACAACGACGAACAAAGGCAGCGCAGGTAAAACGCGCGGAGGATTTCCATGAACAAGTTTTCCCCTCGTATCCGGGCCGGCCACGCTTTGGCTCTTTTCGCCGCCCTGGTATTTGCTTCACTCAACGCCCTGGCACAGAGCACCACGGGCAACATGCAAGGCATCGTCTTCGACCAGAACAAGGCTGTGATCGCGGGCGCGACCGTCACGGTCACCAACACGGAGACCGGCGCGGCCCGCGAGACGACGACCAACGCCGAAGGCTTCTATCGCGTTACCAACCTGATTCCGGGCGAGCGCTACAAGATAGAGGTCAAGGCGGAAGGGTTCGCGCCCACG
Organism: uncultured Acidobacteriota bacterium; assembly: GCA_963711585.1. GTDB lineage: Bacteria > Acidobacteriota > Blastocatellia > Pyrinomonadales > Pyrinomonadaceae > QHXM01. The sequence goes on from CAVQEU010000016.1 coordinate 184,700, forward strand.
GTCGTAGAACCCGTGCGCGTCCTGCTCGGCACGGAGAACAACTCTGACATCGTGCTCAACCTCTCGCAGGTCGGCGCGGACGTGGTCGTCACCACCGACCAGCAACTTATCGAGAGCACGCAGAACCAGCTCTCCGCCAACTTCAACAACGAGCAGTTGACGCAACTGCCCATCAACGGCCTGGTGGACAACATCGCGCTGCTCGTCCCCGGCGTCATCACGCCGAACGACACGGATTTCACGAACGGCGTCGGACTCTCCGCCAACGGCAACCGCGGCCGCTCGAACAATTTTCAGATTGACGGCCAGGACAACAACGACCTCTACATCGGCGGACCCTCCACCTTCATCTCCAACTCCGAGGCGGTCGGCGAATTGCAGGTCGTGACGAACAATTTTTCGGCCGAGTTCGGCCGCAACGCGGGCGCGCAGATCACCATCATCACGCGGCCCGGCACGAACGAGTTTCACGGCGCGCTCTTCGAGCACCACCAGAACTCCGCGCTCGACGCGCGCAACAACCAGCAGAAACTCGCCGCCTCGACCTTCAATTTTCTGGTCAACAATGGCTTCAACCAGTTCTCGGGCCTCGCCGCGCGCGAAGGCATAGACCCTTACAGGCAGAACCGCTTCGGCGGCGCGCTCGGCGGCCCCATCAAAAAGAACAAGGCGTTCTTCTTCGCGACTTACGAGGGGACGTACTTACGTGGCGAGCAGCAGGTCAACAACCTCGGCAGCGCGACGCTGACGCCGACGCTCGAAAGCGTTCAATTCCTCGCGGCCCGTTTCCCGAACGCCGCGACGGCGCAACTGGCGCGCACGGGATTAGGCGGCGGCCCGGCCGCGGTCCAGTTCGGCACGCTCCTGATCGCGCCGCCGACGCTCGACACGGACGGCGACGGCGTGCCTGACGCCTTCCAGTTCGGACCCGGCAACCCGTTCGGCCAGCCCACTACGGCAGGCTTCCTCGCACCCCTGGCCGTGACGAATGACGCGCTTGGCAACCGCCGCGTCATCTTCGGCGGCGAGGCCGTGCGCGTCGTGCCGCTCGTCTCCACGAACCACCAGCTCATCACGCGCGTTGATTACAACCTGACCGATAAGGACCAGATTACGGGGCGCTACATCTTCAACGATTCGGACAATCCGAACGTGACAGACCGCATCCTCAACGGCCGCCCGATCTCCGTGCCTTCCAGGTCGCACAACATTGGGCTCACTTACACGCGCACGTTCTCGGCGAACTGGGTCAACCAGGCGCGCTTCAACTATTCGACCTCCGACGTGGAGTTCGGCGGGCGCGACAACCTCGACGAGTTCCCGCCGAACGTCAACTTCGCGGGCTCGCCGCAAGACCTCTTCTTCAACTTCGGTCTGGATTTCGGGACCAACACGGTCTTCCCGCAGGCGCGCGTCGTCACGGTCTGGCAGGTGCAGGACACTGTGTCCGCGACCGTCGGCAACCACGCGCTCAAGTTCGGCACGGACATCATTCACAACTTCCAGGACAACTTCTTCCTGCCCACCTTCCGCGGCTCGTTCAACTTCACGGGCAGCGGGACCTCCCCGGCCGTGACGGGCTTCGTGCCGGCCAACACCTTCTTCGATTTTGGCACAAACGGCACCAACGGTTTCACGCGCGAGGGCGAGTTGGCGACCGCGTTCGAGAACTTCCTGTTGGGCCGGCCGCGCGACATAGACTTCGCGCTCGGCGACCCGCAGAAGGACATTATTCAAAACAACTACTTCTTCTTCATACAGGACGACTGGCGCGTCAGGCCCAACCTGACGCTCAACCTGGGCCTGCGTTACGAATTGACGTCGCAGCCGCTCAACCCGCTCATCCGCGACCTCAACGCGCGCGAGTCGGACCCGGCGACGGCGCTCTTCGACCCGTCCTTCCCCATCCAGTCGCGCACGCTCGCGGAGTTGCCTCTCGACAGGAACAACTTCGCCCCGCGCGTCGGCTTCGCCTGGTCGCCGAACATAAAATTCCTCGGCGACCGCTTCACGAACGGCCGGACGGTGATTCGCGGCGGCTTCGGCATCGCCTACGACCCGGGCTTCTTCAACATCGTGGACAACGTCGCCACGGGCGCGCCGTTCGCGGGCGCGGGGCGCATACGCCAGACGCCTGGAGCGCCGGGCTCTCTGCCGTTCCCGTTCCAGCCGACCTCGCGCGCGGACCTCGCGCTCACTCCCGGCACGGCCGGCGGCAATCCGCTGCTCTTCGACAATACTCGTGTGAGCCCGAATTTCTACAACCCTTACACGATGTCCTTCAACTTCGGCTTCCAGCAGGAGGTCTTCAAGAACACGGTCGTCGAGGCGCGCTACGTCGGCTCGCGCATAGTGGGCCAGTTCCAGGCGTTCAACGGCAACCCGCAGTTGAACTTCCTGAACGCGCTCGGCGTGGCCGCGACCGGGAACCCCGGCGCGTTCACAGACGGCGCAATCGCCGGCTCGAACCCAGGGACGAACGGCAACGGCCGCCTGAATCCGGGGCAGGGCTTTACCTTCATCTTCACCAACGGCGCGTCGTCCATCTACCACGGCTTGCAGATGCGCTTCGACACGCGGCTGACGAGAGACCTGACGCTGACGGCCAACTACAGCCTGAGCAAGACGATTGACAACTCGTCCGAAGTCTTCTCGACCGTGGGCGGCGGCCAGTCAATCTCTCTCTCGCAGAACCCGTTCGACGTGACGGACGGCGAGCGCGGCCTCTCGGCCTTCCACCAGAAGCACAACTTCGCCGGGAGCTTCCTCTACGAGCTGCCTTTCTTCCGCGCGCAGCGCGGCCTTATCGGCAAACTCCTCGGCGGCTATCAGGTCAACGGCATCGTCCGCCTCGGCTCGGGCCGCCCATACACGCCCGTTCAGTTGAACGGTTTCTACGACCCGCGCTTCCCGACGCTGCGGCCTTACGCGGGGAACCCGGACGCGCCTATCACGACCATAGCCTTCGGGAGCTTCGCCAACCTCGTCAACTTCAACGACGGGAGCGTCCCCGCCGGGATGTTCATCATCTACGACACGGCCAACGCGGGCACGCAGGGGCGAATCGTCACGGCCGCGGAGGCTCAACAGCAGGCGCGTCTGATTTACAACGACTCGGGGCTGCCGGCCGCTCTCGGCTCGACCGCCTTCATCCCGTTCCTCGAAGCCTTCGACCTCTTCAAGACGCCATACGGCATCGGGCGGAACACTTTTACGGGAGAGCCGTTCTACCGCCTGGACCTCTCGCTCTTCAAGACGCTGAGGCTGACGGAAGGGACGAGGCTTGAGCTGCGCGCCGAAGCCTTCAACGTGCTCAACCACAGAAACTTCGGTGTGCCAAATCCCGTCACCGAGAGCGCCTTCAACGGCTTCACGGTCGGGACCTACAACAACCCCGGAGCCAACACCGGCAGCAGCCGCAGCATGCAGCTCGGCCTCCGGTTTATCTTCTAGCTTGTTTAGACTGCACACTCTTCGGCCCGCCTGTTTCGATGAGACAGGCGGGCCTTTTTTATGAATTATTCTCACGCAAAGACGCAAAGGCGCGAAGAAAAGCCTAATTGTTTTCTTCGCGCCTTTGCGTCTTTGCGTGAGACTTTTATGCCCAAACTCATTCCCGGCCCTCACCCCGTCTCTCGCTCACGCGCCTCCGCGGCAGCGTGAGCTTACTACACCGAACGCTCAGACTTTTATCATGTCCTGTTATGCGCCGCCTTTCAGAAATCTATCGGGTAAATATCGAGCTTCCAAAGCTGCATCTGTCCGCTATCGGAGCGGGTGAAAATCAGGCGCTCCTGTGCGTGCCCCTGCTCGTATTCTAATTTGAAATTAAGGGTATGCATTCTGCCTACGTTTGAGTCCATTCCTGTTTGATACGTAGTCTCAACAGCCCTTTTAAGCTTGCCGCTCGTCTGAGATAGCTGCTGCATCCGAGAAACAAATTGAGATTCGCTGCCGACCGTTTTGAAACGCGGGGCTGATTCCCTGTAGATGGCTGCGAAATCGCCAGCCTGCATTTGTGCATGGACGCGGGCAGCGACGGATTGCGCATCTGTCCGATCATGATCAACGCCACAGCCCGCCATCGAAACAGCAATTAAGAGGATTGAACTTATCAGGATGTTCCGCATGCAATTCACTATATTCTCAGACTCCGCCAGGCGCATAACGCTCGGCATCACACGCGCCCAATTTGAATGTGCATGAGAGACTTCGTGATGGGGCGTCGGGTGTCTGCCGAGCGTTATGCACGCCGTCGAATGTAATATGCAGCCTATTTACGGTCGCCTTTAGAGGGGAATGCCGCCACCTGAAAACTATCCTCATAGATGATGTTCCTAAGCTCCCGGCACTTCTCCACCTCCACGAGATAGCCATGATAGCGGAGCAGGTGCGCCAATTCCCACACCCGTTTTATACACTCGCCGGCTTCCGCCTTGAACCAGAAAATCGCCCGGCTGGCGACCATCCGGCGAGGCGAGGGCAAGTTCTTGTTGAACCAGATGAGAATCTCCTGGAGCTGATTACGCTCGTCGAGGGACAACTCACCGGAATCAATAAGGTCGTGCGCCGCCACAAATAGCCCCTGCGGTTTATGCGAGACATCATCTATCAGGGTTATAGCGAAGCGCAGAAACATTGCTGTAGATAGGTTACGAGATTAACAAGGAGTAAGAGTATAACGCTGGAATTGAGCGGCTGCCCGCCCCAAAGCGACAACCTCAAAGAAATCGCACAACGTTGATGAGAGGCAAGCTGGCGGGCAGTCCGCTTGAATGACTTGTTCGATGGCGGATGTAGCGGGGTCTATTGCTTCCCCTTACGAATGGTCTCATCTGTTACCTCAAATTCCTTCTTCACTTCGCCAAGACTGTCCGTCTCAAAGTAAAAGACTTTCGCCAGAGGTTCGCTCCGCGCAGCGTAGACCCATACCTCCACTTCGACGTGGGGAGCGGTCGTTGATTCTTGGGCGTCGGCGTTTTTCTCGGATGAAGGCTCGATGTTGATAGAGATGCCATTTTTGCCGCGCTTGAGGCCGCCCACCATGGGCCCGGACATACTGGAATGCTCAACCGTTTCGGACTCAAGATTATATTTCACAGTGACCTTACAATTTTCAGCGCTGACGGAGATGCCGCCGAGGTAGTCGGGCGGCGGGTACTCGTGGGGGACGGGAGGGACTTTACCGGAAAGCGCCCCTTCAGACTCTTGGAATCTTGGGGGATATTTTTTAGCAAGCTCGGCAGGCGCGACCCCCGCTTCGCCCTCGGGAAGGCCGGCTCGTTCCCCTTCGGCAAACTTCCATTTCCCGACCTCTTTCACGAACAAGAGACTCGTCAGGACGGGCTCCAGTTTCGATCCCTTGTTCGACGGGTCACGAGCCTCTTTACTGAAATAGATCATGTAGGCTGCGTCGCCGCTTTGGACTGTTTCGACGTGATTAAGTTTTTTTAGATCAATCAAGCTATACCTGTTGACCTCTTCGAAAAAAGGTTCGGGGAATTTCTCCCCCTGGGAAACGGCCTTGTTACGCATCTTCACATAACGAAAGGAGGCGAGACTCCCCCTAAATTTTTCCGCGTCTCTCGCGACGACGGCAGATTGGTAAGCGTCGAAGGCTTTTTCCAGTTCGGGCCGCAACTCGCCTTGAGCCAATGCGCAGCCCTGCCCAAGAAATAAGCCACCCAGAAGAGCCATCAAGATTAATGATAGTTTCATTACCGAATCCTCCCCTGAAGAACTTGAGCCGTCGAACGCCGGAGATAACCGGCGAGCCATCAATGTTGAGAATGAGAGCCGCGCTGATGGCGAGTCCGGTTGATCGACTTGTGAGACCGCATGAGGCGTTGTTGCGCAAATGGTCGCGGAGGCGATACGTCTGCTAAGTTCAGATGCGTGACCAACCAAACCAAACGTCAGTACCGCGTCCGCAACTGGCGCGACTATAACAAAGCTCTCGTCTCGCGCGGAAGTCTCACCCTCTGGGTTGACACCCGCTCGACTGACACCTGGCTCGACCGCGACTGCCCCAATCGCCGCGGACGCCGCCGCACCTACACGGATGCGGCCATCCTTTGCGCCTACCAATGTAGACGATTTTTACCCTCCAGCGTATAAGGTTTTATACGTTCGATGAGCGTGCCAGCCTAAATATAATTATAGCCGCCAGAGCGGAGTTTAATGCGCTCGCTACCAGCAGTAAAAGCAGCCCGTCTTTATCTCGAATGATAAGCGCCGACTCCGTGGTATTGATGGCAGCATGAAACAGAGAGGCGAGCAACAGGCTACCCTTCGTGTGATTGTAAAGCCAGGTGAACAAAATCGAGATGGGGATAATCGTCACCGTAAAGACGAGCATGTATGTCAAAGGCGAGTGGGATTCTTGGTACGACCCCTTGACCCAGACCAGCGGCAAGTGCCAGAGGCTCCACAGGACTCCGAGAATCATACTCGCCCATAATGCGCCGTACATTGCCTGAAGTCTCGGTAGAGCATACCCGCGCCAGCCGATCTCTTCGAGCGGAACCAGGACCAGCATTAAGAGAGAGAGTCCGAGCAGTTCGTGCCACGGTCGGAAGGAAAAGTCTGATGGGATATAGCCGAACAAGTAGAGCAAGCCAAGCGCGGTAAATCTGATGGCGGCAGGCAGGAACAGCACAATCAAGTACCACTTGACGCCCACCCGCCACAGGACGAGCTTACGCAGTAGTGACCAAACACCTTCCTTCCCATGATCAAGCCACAGAAGAATAACGGCTGCTAGAGCGGGGCCTACCGTTCCCAGATAAAATAATATGAATGGTGCGCCCGCAGAAATCCAATTTTGAGAAGAGGCCACCAGCGGCATCCACAGAAGCCATGAGATGAGATAAGCCAAAGCGAAATAGAACAGCACCCGACGTTTGTTCGCGATGGCAGTCGTTCCATCAGATATTGGAATCTCTTCTCTAAGCAATGCTCAGATTTCCGAAGTAAAGAAGGCTGGCCGAACAGAATACAGAGAAGACTAGGCGCTGTTAACAGAGGGCGGATTCTAACAGATGATTGGTGGTTTTTCTTGGAGAAGATCCCTGAATTATGTTTTATAAGCGATACGGGTTCCGGTTGAATGAATTGTTAAACCGCACACAGGTTGCGGGATGCCACTCGGAAGATCATGTCTTCCTGTCGCAACCTCTTTAGCGCGTCTAACGTGGACTTCACCGGCGCGCCGAAGGCGAGTCCGGTGCAAGACAGGGTTAGCCGTCGTTTTCGTTAGGTTGCGGATAGCGACGCTTCGTCTCTGCTACCGATCGGGCTACCAACGTCTCCAGGACCGTCAGATCGACGTTGGCTAGGCGCCTGATGTAGACACATACCTTCCCAGTCTTGTGCTTTCCCAGCTTGGCTAACAAGTCGTCACGACCTTTGAAATCCTCAGCGATGTAAACAACCAACTCACTTCCCCGCACGGCAAACCCAGCGAGAGCCGAATCGCCTTCGTGACCACTTGCGTACTTGTAATGGTAGCGCCCGAATCCGACGATGCTCGGACCCCACATCCTTGGCTCTTGCCTGGTAACTCTTCGCATGAGAGCAACCAGCGTCTGGGCGTCATTCCGTTGCTCCTCGTTCGTGATGGCAGCAATGTGACTCTCGGCACTGACTTCAGTAGGTTTGGTCTTGGGCTCTGACATGTGCACCTCCAAACAGTTTCTTTTCGACGCCTGGCGCTCGAATTAACCCGGCCCGCATGAAGCATTCAATTTACATTGAAGAAAGAATGATGAAAAGGAAGCTGTTGCGGGCTCGGGTTGAGTGAATTGTTAGGCGGCGGGTATCGCGTCGGCGATGTGTATGGCAAACAGCTCGGCTATCTCCCGGGACGATGCTATGACGCGAACGATTACCCGACCCTTCCTGAATACCACAGCTCTCCTGCCACTGCCTTCAAACTCGATGAGGTGGCTCTCGTCGCCGATGCCCGTGAGACTCTCTTCCAGAACGCGTACGCGTGTTTTCTCCTCTGCCCAACCGCCGGGGCGGCTCTTAAACAGCTCGGCCGCCTCCTCCGGCGAAGGCAGGAGTTCGAGCACTGAGCGAACCTTCTCCTCGCCTGAGGTCCAATCGTAGAAGACGATCTTATCATTGACGACATTATTATTATTCATCAACAGCGACTTTTGGAGTTTCCATCCTGGCATCCTCTCGGTTACCGACTTCCCGATGCCGGAGAGCGGCGAAGACTGGGCGTGGGCAGTTATGTTAGGCACGCCGCCTAACAGTAGAGACACTAAGATGATGGGAATTTTGATAATGTTCATTGCCATCCTCAACATAATAACGCGAAGCCGCCTAACTAAGTAATAGACTCACTAACAGGGGTGTTATAACACGCCCTTTAGGGAATATAACACGCAGCGGCTTGCTGTTTCCTTCAGTGCTTCAACCCTCTCCTGTGATTATCCTTCTCCTCCCAGACGGCGCGCAACCTCACTCAGACAGCCTGCAAGCTCACAAATACAGCGCGCAGGCTCACTCAGACAGCGTGCAAGCTCGCTTATACAGCGCGAAAGATTACTCATACGGCGCGCAAGATCACTCATACAGTGGTCAAGGCGACTCAGACGGTGGTAAAGGTTACTCAGACGGCGCGCGGGGCCGCTCAGTTCATGGACGACAACGAAAGACGCAGGAATGAGACGTTTCTACGTGTGCGCGAATTCGGCGCGACACGCGCGGCGGAGTTCCCTTTAACGACTTTGGCGGGCGAGCTTTTCGCCAGCCTCAACACGATCATCTCAGAACTTAATACGCACACCTCTAATCAAGCCTCTCAACAGAGCGGGGCGCGCGAAAGCTCAACGGGCAAGGCTGCGGCCCGCGACGAGTTGCGCCGCGACATGGAGGCCATCAGCCGCACGGCGCGGGTGATGGCGCTCTCGACGACCGGCCTCGAAAACAAGTTTCGCGCGCCGCGCAGCATCTCTGACCAGGAGTTGCTCGCATTGGCCCGCGCCTTCGCAACGGACGCCCTCCCTCTCAAAGCGGAGTTCGTCCGCCGCGGCCTGCCCGACAATTTCCTGGAAGACCTCGCGGCCGACATAGCGGACTTCGAGCAGGCCATCAACCGGAAGATTCAGCGGCGCGGGGCACAGGTCGCAGCCACGGCCGCCATTGACGGGGTCATCGAGCGCGGCGTCAACGTCGTGCGCGAGTTGGACGCCATCATGCGTAACAAGTACGCGGACGACGAGGCGACACTCGCCGCCTGGCTCAGCGCGAGCCGCACGGAGCGCAGGCAGCGTAAGCAGCCCGCGCCCGCGCCACAGCCCACAGACGACCAGCAGACTTAAAGCGCGCTGCAAAACATAAGCTCAACCCTTTGCGCCTTACGTCTTAACTTTGCGCCTTTGCGAGAAAAGCGGTTCACGCTGGAGGCGCAAAGTAAAAACCAAAGGCGCAAAGGGTTGAGCTTTGATTTTAGAAGCGCGCTTAACTTCGATTTCCTTCTAAAATCGTTTCGGCCGCCTCGACCAGAAATCTAAACATCGGTTTCCCGACGGCGCGCGGCACGCTCGAATTCACCTGGATTGCCAGGGCTATTTTGTGCTCGGGGAAGTAGACCATTTCGGTGACGTAGCCTGGGAAAAAACCGCTGTGCCCGTAGGCCGTGCCAAAGGGAGTCTGTCTAATGATGACGCCGAGCCCGTACTTGGTCTCCTTGCCGAGCATGGGCGCGGAGACCCCTTCAAACATCTGCGGCAACAGCTTCGCGTCGAAGGCGCGCGCCTCGTACATGGCCTTCGCCCAGAGCGCCAGGTCTTCGGTCGTCGAAGCCATCCCGCCGCCCGTCCACTCGAATTGCGGGTTGATGGCAAACTTCCCGTCCTTAATCATCGCGTCCGTGCCGCCGAAAGGATTGTCCGCGCCCGCGTAGCCCTGTGCCAATCCGCGTATGACGCGGCTGTCGGAAGGAACGGTCTGTTTGAGCTTCAACGGCTCTAAGATTCGCTTCCTGACCAGGTCGTAATAACGTTTCCCCGTCACGCGCTCGATAATCATTCCGAGCACTATGTAGTTCGTGTCGGAATAGTCCCACCCCTTTCCCGCTTCGAACGGGGCCTTGGTGTCGAAGATGTAGGAGATGAGTTCTTCGGGCTTCCAGACCTTATCAACGTCCGCCGTCAGGTCTTTGGTGAACTGCTCTTTGAACTCGTAGCGGACGAGCCCGCTCGTGTGGTTCATCAGCATCCGCACCGTGATCTCTTTAGAGTTGGGCAGACGCGCGAACCACTTTTCCTTACCGAGATACTTTTCGATTTTATCGTCGAGACTGATTTTGCCTTCCTTGACGAGCTGCATTGCCAGGGCCGCAGCATACGTCTTACCGACGCTGCCTTGCAGCATCAAGTCCGAAGGCTTCATAGGGGTTTTGGCATCGCGGTCGGAATACCCCACGGCCAGGCCGAAACTCTCCCCGTCGGCCAGCGCCACTCCGAGCGTCGCTCCGGGGAAATTTCCGCCTTTGTGCAGCTCCGCGAGTTTCGCTTGCAGCTTTTCTCGTGAAGCGGCGGCGCTCGACTTCGTTGCGACCGATTGGGCTCGCGCAGGGAAGTTGAATGCGAACAGAAGCGCGGAAAGGACAAACAGACCGACGCCACGAGTTCGGTGCAGACTCTTACTTGGATGAGACGTAATTCGCATGCTCATGCAACGAACGGCAACTGTATTTTGTTCCGCCGAATGCGGGTCACTCTGTCGGCGGCTTGATGGTCGGCGGCTTTATCTCCTCGGAGTCATCCCACGCGCCCGTGACCTTCCCGGAAATCTCGCCCTCTGTCCCCTCCGCAATCTTGATCGTGTACTCGACGCCCGCGCCCATCTTCATCATCTTGACGGTCTTGAAAATCTTGCGCTGCTTCGCCACATCCACGCTCACATAGAACACGTATTCGCCACTCCGCTGGCCGCGCCCCGCGTACTGGCAATCGTTACACGCCAAACGCACCTTGTAACTGCCGGGCTTCAGTCCGCCGAAAGTGAAATTACCTTCGGCGTCCGTTTTGGCGCTCGCCTCAGTGCCGTCCGACTTGTGCTTCAGAGACACGTCCAGCTCCGAGACAGGCTTGCCCTGTTGCTGCTCCTCCTGCGCGACCGCCACGGCGGGCAGAAGCGCGAGGGCGAAGCTCATTGCGATAAAGGTGCCGCGAAGACGATTGCGTGCTAACATCCGAATCTCCTTTTGACCTGCGTATCCCAGAATTGGCCCTGCGTTAGCTGAGATGACATAACCCGAGCCGAGCCCCGCAGTCAATCCAATTTATTCTCTTCGACTGGTTGAATAAGTTCCTATGCAAGTCAAGACTCAAGTAAGCACACCTCACCGCGCCCAGCTCGAATCAGTCGCAGTTGAGCACGATCCTATTTCTTCCTCTCATTGCCTGGCTGATGAGAAAGAACGTGTCCGGTGTGGTTCCACGCTCCTCTTCGGGATCAATAGTCCCACTTCATGATTCGGGTGAGGGCTCGAAATGGTCACACTGTTAGACGGGCTCTCCTTGCGGGTTGGCCCAAACTCATTCCCGGAACCGATTACCCTATCTTTCTCACCGCCTCTTGCGAGGTGTGAGAATTATACACCGGACAGTGGGACTTGTATCATGTCCTGTTATGCTGATGCTACGGAGAATTGAGACGCCCTTTAATCTCATTCATTTCTTTTAGCATTTTCTTGTCCTCTAAAATTCTAAGAGTGAGCTGCGAATCGGCATAACTATCATTAGGCCACCACTGACGGTACTTTTCGACAATAGATGACTTTTACCGCCACTAGCGGCCTAATACCTGATAAGGTGACAATTACCGCTCTTGGCGGTCTAACACATCCTGGGGCCGAGTTTTATTGCTCGTCAGGCATGAGGCTAAAGAGAAAAGAGTCTCAAGAACGAAATGCGCAAAGGTCAGGCGCGGGCGCACGATATTCCCGGCGGAAGGTGAATGTCAATGGTCAGTAGTACTGACCGCTTATCACTTTTGAGAGGGGAATAATGAAGGGTTCAAGGTCTGTGGTAGAAGTGAAGTCGCCAAACCACCACTTTTACCGGAGACAGAGCCATGAACCCTTTGAAACACTACCCCATCCTCTCCACTTTGTTAAGACCCTTCCGTCTTTCGCAGCAGAAGACTTGCGCGGCTGTCATCGCCGCTCTGTGCCAATGTGCGCAAGCCTCCAGCTTCGCCATCGCGGGGCAGCTCTCCTGCCTCACTGATGTCCAACTCGGCAGCGCCCTGACGCGCCTGTATCGCTTCCTCCGCAATCGGCGGTTTGATGACTGGTTGCTCACCGAGCAGATGCTGCGACTGCTCGGCGGCTCGCGACCTCACCTCCTATTGGCGCTGGATTGGACGTGCTGGCAGGAACGCTTTTCGGTGCTGACCGCGAGCGTCTGCACGGGCACGCGCTCTGTGCCAGTCGCCTCCTCAGCCTGCGTCAGCCGTAACCTCGCGCGCTCACAGAACCTTTATGAGGAGACCTTCCTGCGGCTGGTGGTGGATCGCCTTACGTGCGGCCGGAGTGCACAGCCGTCTGGCTCTGTGACCGCGGCTTTCATCGCGTCGGCTGGCTCCAGCAGGCTCGTCGAGATGGAGCAGCACTTCGTCGTTAGATTGAAGCGCGACGTGACAGTGCATCTGCGAGATAGAGTCTGTTTGCTCAAGACGTTAGAGGTCAATGAGGGTGAGCGCAGAGACTACGGGTTCGTGATGTTGCGCGCCGACGAGGCCGTCCGTGTCCGTCTCATCGGCGTCTGGGCGAAAGGGGCTAAGGAAGTCTGGTGGTTAGCAACCGATCTACAGAACCGCGTCTCGAAGATTGTCAGCTACTACGACCGGAGGATGGGCATCGAGGAGCAGTTCAGAGACGTGAAGGGAGTGCGCTTCGGCTTGAAGTTGAAATGGACGCAGTTCACTCGTGCGGAGTTCGTCGAAAGGATGTACTTGCTGGTCGGAGTAGCATTATTGCTGTGGACTACGGTCGGGCATGCGGTCGAAGAAGAAGCGCCGAAGGTCAGGCTGCGGAGTAAGCAGAAAGGAGCGCGGCTGTCGTTGGCGCGTATTGGTTCTTACTACTGGCAGAAGACTCACCAGGCAAGTGAAACTCACGCAAGCGATTTGTCAGAGAGCACCTGCCGCCGCCGCGTCTCAGAGTCTTCAAGTGGTTGACTGCTCCTCAAAAGTGATAAGCGGTCAGTCAGTAGTATCCTTAATTCTGCTGTGAGGCAAAAGGCAAGGCCGCCCGCGCCGTTCGTAGGAAGCGGCTTGACGCGAGCGGCCTCTTCGCACAGTCTGCTTTCACCATCTAAGCCTTAGCTCAAGCCTTTGCGCCTTTGGTTTTTACTTTGCGCCTCCAGCGTGAACGGCTGTTTCTCGCAAAGGCGCAAAGAGAAGACGTAAGGCGCAAAGGGTTGAGTCTGTTTGTGGCTTGAGTTTTGGAGAGCCGTTATTTTGAGGAGATGAGGTGCGAGTTGGGTCGGGTGAGAGCCGCGCCGTTTGACTTTGCGTCTACCTTTAGTGCTATTTTCATTGGCCGCGGCTTCGTGTTGATGAAATGTAATCGAGTTTGCGGCGAGCGAAAGCGCTCGGCCGTGCATCTAAAAATGGTATTTAAGAAGCGATAATTGGTGGGCGGCAGACGATTCAACGGAAGCGCTGCTTTCTTCGTCTGCCGCTTACTTCTGGTTTCAATAGGGGACAGTAATGGCGAAAAATCTGGTTATCGTCGAATCGCCCGCGAAGGCCAAGACGATTAATAAATATTTAGGAAAAGACTATCGTGTGCTGGCCTCCATCGGCCACATCAAGGACTTGCCGTCGAAGGGCTTGGGCGTGGATGTCGAGCACGACTTTGAGCCGACTTATGAGGTCATCCCGGACACGAAAAAGCGCAACAACCGTAGGATCATCACGGAACTGAAGAAGGCCGCCAAGGAGGCCGAGGCCATTTACCTCGCCGCCGACCCGGACCGCGAAGGCGAAGCCATCTGCCAGCACCTCGCGGAAGAGATCGTCCCGAAGCGCCCGAAGAAGCCTTCCTACCGCGTCATGTTCAACGAGATCACGAAGCGCGCCGTGCAGGACGCCTTCCTCCACCCGAAGGAGATTGACGCGAACCTCGTTGACGCGCAGCAGGCACGGCGCGTCCTGGACCGGCTCGTCGGCTACAAGGTCTCTCCCTTGCTGTGCCGCACCGTGGGGGGCCGTTTGAGCGCGGGCCGCGTGCAGTCGGTCGCGCTCCGCATGGTGGTGGAACGCGAGCGCGACATAGAGGCGTTCGTCAAGACCGAATACTGGACCGTGACGGCGAATCTTAGTGCGAAGCTCCCGCCCGCCTTCGACGCGCGGCTCTGGAAAATCGGCGAGCAGACCGTCAAGACCGGCGGCTTCGACCAGGAGATCAAGAAGAACGAAATCCTCATCGGCAACGAGGAGCAGGCCAAAGAGATTGTCAGTGAGGCCGAGCAGCAGGGTTACACGGTCGCGGACGTTTCCACCAAGGAGCGCAAGCGCAACCCCGTGCCGCCCTTCATCACGTCGAAACTGCAACAGGAGGCTTCGCGCAAGCTCAGCTTCGCAGTCAAGAAGACGATGATGCTGGCACAAAAACTCTACGAGGGAGTGGAGTTGGGCGCGGAAGGCGCGGTCGGTCTCATCACCTACATGCGCACGGACTCGACCCGTGTTTCGGACGCGGCTTTGAACGAGGTGCGCGACTTCATCGGCGGCCAGTACGGCGCGGACTACTTGCCCGAAAAGGCTGTCTTCTACCGCTCGAAGAAGGGGGCGCAGGACGCTCACGAGGCCATCCGCCCGACGGACGTGACGCGCACGCCAGACTCTCTGGTCAGGCATCTCAACAAGGAAGAGTTGAAACTCTACCGCCTCATCTGGCAGCGCTTCGTCGCCTCGCAGATGACGGCCGCCATCTTCGACCAGACGACCATTGACATAGAGGCCGGGCGCTTCATCTTCCGCGCGACGGGCTCGGTGCAGAAGTTCGACGGCTTCCTGAAAGTTTATCAGGAGGGCCGCGACGAGAAGGCCGAGGAGGACGACGAGGCCGAGCGCAAACTGCCGCCCGTGGAGAAGGGCGAGCCTCTGAAGCTCAACGCCATCGCGCCCGAACAGCACTTCACGGAGCCGCCGCCGCGCTACACGGAGGCCACGCTCGTCAAGGCGCTCGAAGAGAAAGGCATCGGGCGTCCCTCTACCTACGCGGCAATCATGACGACGATTCTGGACCGCGAGTACGTAGAGAAGCACGAGGGGCGTTTCCATCCGACCGCGCTGGGGACGACCGTCAACGACCTGCTGGTCGCCAGCTTCGACGACCTCTTCAACGAGTCGTACACGGCGCGTCTGGAGGAGGAGCTGGACGAGATAGAGGAAGGGAAGCTGAAGTGGACGGCGGCGCTCCACGAGTTCTACGGAAAGTTTGCGAAGGACTTGAAGGTCGCGGAGAAGCAGATGCGCGCGGCCAAGCAGCAGGCCATCCCGACCGATGAGACGTGCGAGAATTGCGGGGCAGGAATGGTCATCAAGTTCGGGCGCTTCGGCCAGTTCCTGGCCTGCTCGAATTACCCCGAATGCCGCACCACGCGCGAGATAGCCAAACCCGCGACCTCCGAGGCTGAATCGAGCGGCGCTAAAGCGGCCGGCTCCGCGACCACGCAGGGTGAGGCTAACGGCGAGGACGAGGCCGAGACGTGCGAGTTGTGCGGCAAGCCGATGGCGCTCAAGCGCGGCCGGTTCGGCCAGTTCCTGGGCTGCACGGGTTACCCCGATTGCCGCAACATACGCAAGATCGCAAGGAGCGGCGCGGTCGCACCCGCGCCCGTACCCCTGGACGAGAAGTGTCCTGTGGACGGCGCGCAACTGGTCCGGCGTCACGGGCGCTTCGGCGAGTTCGTCTCCTGCTCGAACTACCCGAAGTGCAACTACATCAAACGCGAGACGACGGGCGTGGCGTGCACACGGCCGGGCTGCCGCGGCGAGATTGTGGTCAAGAAATCGAAACGCGGCAAGGCGTTCTACGGCTGCTCGGAATACCCCAAGTGTGACGTGGTCTTCTGGGACAAGCCCGTGGCCGAACCCTGCCCGAACTGTAAAGCCCCGTTCCTTCTGGAGAAGACGACGAAGAAGGACGGTACGTTGCGCTACTGCACTAATGAGGGCTGCGGCTATCGCTCGGACGGCAAGAGCGCCCCGCCCCCGAAGTCCGCGGGCGCGGAGCGCAACCGGCCGGCCGCGAGCTGAAGGAAGTGAAGTAGAGAAGGGAAGGACGAAAGAGACCGGCTCTTTCGTCCTTCTGTAATTTAAAAAGCACTGACCTTCCGTGTCCCGTAGGGACGCGCCGAAAATAGCCCAGCACTTATGGTCTTTGAATTTTTAATCCGATAATTGTCCACACTCGCTGAATGTGGGCTAAATCCGCCATCTTGTCGCATGCTGGCGGGGATAATCGGCCCCCAAACGGCGCTTGCAATTTATTATCGGTTTAATTCTTCAAAAATCAGTGCTGGGAAGAGGTTTGGAAAAATAAATCGAGTCCCGTAGGGACGACCGAAGGTTCAGTCGTCCCTACGGGACTCGATTCTTTTTATCGCTTCTTACCCAGCACTGAAGTGCTGGGCTATTATCACGCCGTCCCTGACGGGACTTTTATACAGCTTCTTAGTTGCCCCCGTTTTTGATGACGTAGTCTAGAAGGTAGCGGCGCAGCTTGTCGCGGTTGGCCTTGCGGTATGACGAAAAGTCCTGCGCGATGCCGCGGTCGGCGCGCGCGAAGAGGATGTAGGGTTCGAGCAGCCCGGCTTCGTCCAGCTTGACGAGTTTGGCGAGCGATGGCTCCAACTGCTTGACCTTTTTCCCCTGTTTTTCCTGTTCTCTAATCATCCCCGTCACCATCCGTAGCGCGTCCACCTCCTCGGCCAGACTGTGCCGGTAAGTTTTTTCATTCGGATACGCTTTGGCGAACTTCTCGCTCAACTTCCCGTCCTTGCCCGTCGGCCAGATGGCGCGCGAGAGGCCGTACATCATCCACGCTGACGACCCGTCCGCGTTGTCTTCCTTCAGCGCTTTCTCGTCAATGGTGATGCTGAGGTTGCCGTTGGCCTGGGACGAAACGCTGGTGGGGATGTCGATCTTCGGGTGCGCGAGCGTGACTTTGTTCCGCTCCGCCCAGTTGCTCAGCCCGCGCCAGACCAGTTGACTGTAAGGGTCAACGATGATGGCCTCGAAGAATTTGTCGCGCGCCTCGTCCTGCTTGCCGGCGTACATCAGGGCGTCTGCCCAATAGCGGTGGGCCGTCTCTTTGTCCGGGTCAATGGCGATGGCGCGCGCGAACCACTCGCCGGCCTTGTCCCAGTTCTTCAGGGCGTAGTGCGTGTTGCCCGTGTAGAGCGCCGCCTCGTAGAGCGTCGGGTCGAGCCGCGCGGCGCGCTCATACTCGCGCACGGCCTTCTCGTACTCTTTGGCGGCGAAGGCATCCGAAGCCACTTTCATCGCCTCGTTGGCCTCCTTGTTGTCCGACACGCCCGCCAGAGCGCCGTTCGGCTTGACGGACTTAATCAGCATCGCCAGGTTCGCGTCGCTGACGCCCATCTCCTGCGCGCGCACCAGCGCCTCGCGCCCTCGAAGGCGAGACTTGCGCTGGGCCGCCTCGTCTTTAATCTTGTCGGACGTCATCAACAGGGCGATGCCGAGGCCGTACATCACCTGGCCGTCCGCCTGGCTCGACGCCGCCAGCCGCTCTAAAATCGGCAGCGCCTCGTCGAGCTTATTTTCGTTGATGAGTTGAATGGCGCGGGCGCGCTCGGTCTGGAAATCGTCCGGGTTCTGCGCGGGCGTGTGGCGCGCGGCCGAGATTAAGAGCGCGAGCAGAACGAGCGCCCCGATTGACAGGCGGCCGGGACGAACGGCCTTTGATTTTTGTTTGAGCATGAGAGGATCCTTCTTCGAGAACTTAGCGGGCAGAACATCTACGACCGGGGACGACCCGAAAGTCTATTGACAGCGGGAAAGGGTGTCAACCGCGAAAGGCAATGCGGAGTGATGAATGATGAATGATGAATGAAAGACGACTGCCTTTTCATTCATCATTCATCATTATTCGTAAATGATGTCGGCGGCCATCTCGTCGGGGACGCGTGTCCATCCGTCGGGCGTGTGGCGGAAGTGCTCGGAGGAGGAAGGGGCGAAGATTTTGGGCTCGGGCTGCCAGGCGAGGCGCTCGACGTTGATGAAGGGGTGCTTGACGCGTATGACGTTGAACGTGTTCGGCTCGCCGCGGTGGCGCGTGGACGTGGCCGTGCCTGCCGAGACGACGAGCGCGCTGTGGCCCGCGATCTTGTAGCGCGCGGAACTATGCCCCGTGTGGCTGATGTGCAGGTGGCCCGCGAGCAGCACGTCCGCGCCGCAGTTGGCTATCGCCTCCATCGCCATCTGCGCGCGGCCTACGAGTTCGTCCTCGTCGTGCCCCTCGGGCAAGTCGAAGGGGTGGTGCGTGACGATGATCTTCGTCACCCCTTCGGCGAAGTGGCACAGTTTGTCGCGGATGGCGGCGACCTGCTCTTCGTTGACCCGCCCGTCCTTGATAGTCAGCGAGCGGGCCGTGTTGATGCCGAGGACGGCGACCTCCTCGTCCGAGTAGAAGGGCGTCAGGTCGTCTGTGATGTAGCGCTTGTAATTTTCGAGCGGGTCGAAGAAGCGCTTGAAGACGTTGTAGAGCGGCACGTCGTGGTTGCCGGGGACGATGATCTGCGGCGAGGGCAGGCGGTCCAAAAACTCCTTCGCCTCCTCGAACTGCTTGCTCCGCGCGCGCTGCGTCAAATCGCCCGAGACGACCACCAGGTCCGGCCCGATCTCCGTCACAGTCTTAATCACCGGCTCGATGATTGACGCGTCAACCCAATCGAAGTGCAGGTCTGAGAGATGGACTAACTTACGCATAAAAAATCTCCGAAGTGATAAGTGATGAGTGATAAGTGATAAGTAAAAGAAAGAGGTTTTTAACTTATCACTTATCACTCATCACTTATCACTGCTCTTCCGGTACGTGCACGCGCAGCGCGCCGGGGCGCACGCGGTAGTGTAGGGGCGTCGTCATGATGTTGACTTCGCCGTCCGTGGCGACGCGCAGGCGCTTGGGCCGCCGCGTTTCTATGAAGACCTCTTTGGTGCAGAGCGCGTCAAAGTCCTGCTCGTCGCGCAGGCCGCCGAAGAGCGCACGCCAGGCCAGGCGCAGCAGCCCCAGCCGGCCCGTGCGGTGCGCCACGTAAAGGCTCAGTTGGCCCGCGTCCATGCAGGAGCGCGCGCCGACGTTGAAGCTCTCCATCTCGTATTCGTTGTTGCCGACGAAGACGAACGGGGTGCGGCGTATGAGCCGCTGGTCGTCCGTGCTGAGCCGCACGTTCAGAAACGGGTAGCGCTTCAGCATCGTCAAAGTGGCCCAGAAGAACGCGGGCCACTTGCCGCGCCCCAGCCGCTCCTGCTGCTTCTCGCGGTGGCGCACGATGCTCGGGTAGAGCCCCAGGCTTGAGTTGTTGAGAAAGATGCGGCCCTCCACCTCGCCCACGTCAACGCGTGCCTCGCGGCCTTCGAGCGCGACGCGCGCCGCCCCGTCCAGATCGAGCGGGATGTGCAGGTCTTTGGCGAAGTGGTTGAGCGTGCCTAAGGGGAGGACGCCGAGCGTGCGGTCAGTATCGACGAGGACGGAGGCGACGGCGTTGATGGTCCCGTCGCCTCCGCCCGCGATGATGGGCTGGCAATTGTCGCTGACGGCGCTGCGCGCCAGGTCAATAATCTCCTCGCCGCTCTGTGCCAGCGAGATGCGCGCCTCGACGTTGCTCTCGGAGAAGATTTCGGCGAGACGCTCGCGCGCCTGCTCTTTATCGCCCGTGCCTGAAGAGTCGTTGAGGATGACGGCCGGACGCACGGCAGCGGGTCGGCCGTCCTGCGCTCCGGTTTGCGGGCGTACCTTGGGGTCTTCCTGTTTCTTCACCTCGAACATCGCGCGCCCCGTTTTGATTCCACACTTGACGTAGAGGAAAGCCGCGATTTCACGCAAAGGCGCAAAGTCAAGACGTAAGACGCAAAGGGTTGAGCACAACTCAGGCTCTGTGGCTTTCTTTGCGCCTTAAGTTTTGTCTTTGCGCCTTTGCGAGAACGGTTCGTTTTTCCTAACTGCCGTCTGCGCTCAGCGGTCCAGATCGAGGACGGAATTGTCCGCGCCGCGCTCCTCGCTTTGCGCGCCGTAGCCGCGATTCTCGCTCGTGGCGTAAGAGGACGTGGACGAGCCGCGCGAGGCCGAAGCCGCGCCCGACGAAGACGCCGCGGCACTCGCCGCACGCGCCCCGCCGGCATGGCCGCCGCCCTCGCCGCCCGACTGCTCCGCCGCCGCGCCGCCGGTTTCCTGCTGCTTCTGCTGCCCGCTGCCGCCCTGGCCCTGCTTGTTAGAGAGGTCAACGCCGAACAACTCTCTGACCTTGTTGAAGAGCGCGGGCAGGACGACCGTGTGCGCCGTGCTCGACAATTCTTCCATGAAGCGGTTGCCGAGCGAAGACACCTCCTCTTGCAGTCGGTCGTAGGCGGACGTTTCCTTGAAGCGTTCGAGCAGGCCGGGCCGCTGCGGCTTCTCCTCCGCCTGCTCCTCGCCGCCCAGCGAAGCGTAGGCGTAATCCGCGCCGCGCGGCGGATTGTAATCGCCGGCCCCCTCTTCGTCCGCCTCGTCGGTCACGCGCTCGTAAGCTGAATCCTGGCCGCCGCCGCGCAGGCTGTCCGTGATCGGCTGTGCCGCGTAGGAGTGGCCGTGGAACGCCGTGCGGCGCTGCACGTCTTCGTCTTCGTACCTCTGCGGCGTCGCGCCCGTGCGCGCGAACACGTCCGTGTCCTCTGCCGAGGGGTAGTCGTCGCGGCGACCGCCGCCGCCTTTGAGCGCCCCGGCCAGGCCGTAGCCGAGCAGGAATCCGGCCGAGAGCGCGCCGACGCTGAAGGCGACGGGGTTCCGGCGGAAGTGGTGACGCCAGTCGAGCGCGTCCGAGACCGTTTCTTTCATAGAGTAGTATTGATTGGTCACTGTCTCTTTAATCTCCGTAACAGTTTGCGTGATGGTTTCGCGCGCCTCTTCCATCCGACGCTGAAGCTCTTCCTTACTAGGCTCACCGCCGTCGCCGCGCGCCAGCTCTAGAGTTCCTTCTTCAGCCATTCTTTGTCCTTTCTGAGTTCATCAACGCTGCGGTTCGGGACGATGTCCTGCTTCGCCATGCGGTTCTTCGCCTTGATGATGAAGATCGCGCCGACGATCAGGTAGAGTGCGCCCGTGATGACGAAGCCGAGCGCGAGGCGCACGGCCGGGTCCATTCGTTCAGGCATCAGGGAGCCGACGAACAGCGCGACCGCCACGTTGACGATGGCGAAGCCGACGGCCGCGATGATGCCGCCGATGAGAATCGTAATCGCATTGCGCGTGTAAGCGCTGACATCCTCTTTGATCTCGACTTTGAGTAAGCTGAGCTTCGTGTCGAGCAGCGTCGTCACGCCGTCGCTCAAGCGCCCGAAGAGCGCGGGCAGACCTTCAACGTCGGCCTGCGCGTCCGAGTTCCTGGCGGGCGCGGCCGCCGTCCTCTTCTCTAAATCGGCCATCGCTCCCTCCTCCAAGAGACAGTGATGAGTGATGAGTGATGAGTGAAAGAGTTAAAGCGTCTTGCTTTTACACTTCATCACTCAGTCACTCATCACTTATCACTCTCTTATCTTCGGCTTCCGCGGATCAACATGCCGAGGACGAGTCCGGCGGCGGCCGAGATCAGGATCGCCTGACCCGGATTCTGCCGCGCGTAGTCTTTGGCCTGGTTGGCGACCTCTTTGACGTCCGTGTTCTTAAGCTCGGAGAGCTTGTCGCCGATGGCGGAGACTTTATCGCCCAAGTAGTCCTTGGCGGTTGAGGCGGCCTCGGCGATCTTCGCGCCGTAGCCCTTGTCCTGAGCGGTCGCTGTGGCCGCGCCCGCGCCGCCGCCCGTGCCCTGGCCGGTGGTCGGCGTCAGGCTCTGCGAGCCCGTGCCGCCCGTGTCACGCGTCGTCCCTGCGTCGGTCGCGCCAGTGCCCGCGCCGCCCGTCGCCTGTCCGCCCTGTCCCGGGGTGAATCCGCCTGGGGTTCTGTTCTCTGACATTTCGTCTTCTCCTTGGTAAAAAGTATTTCATCCGCAGCCGTTGGCCGGATGAGTATCGCGAGAGAGTTTGCAAAAATTTAGTCGCTCCCGCCGCAACTGAGCAAACAACGTGCCGACGAGCAACGCCCGCGCGGCCCGCAAAGCCACGCGCCATAAATAAAAGAGAACCATAGTCGCGCCCCCTTAAGCGGTCACGACTACGCTTACTTGCTCTTGTTGCGAAAAGGTACGTGATACTTTAACGCAAAGGTCGGGAACAGTACAGCAGCCAGTAGACAGTTTTCAGTTTTCAGTTTTCAGCAGGCGGCGAAAATTCCGGCGGGGCGGACAGACTCCGGCTGCTGACTGAAAACTGAAAACTGAAAACTGTCTACTGACGACTTTTCTGCAACCAAAGCCGCCTTGACTTCGTTTAGCAGGAGATGGTAAGTAAGTACTTACTTTTAAGACGGTATGGATAGGAATTTAAGTTATTGAGCAAGCAAATCACTGAAGCTCCCGCCGAAGCGTTGCCCGTGGGCGGTGGACGTATGGCGGGCGAGGAGCGGCGGCTCCAAATCCTGCGCGTCGCCGTGCGCCTCTTTTCGCAGCGGGGTTTTCGCGGCACCACCACCAAGGAGATAGCGCAGGCCGCGGGCGTCTCCGAGGCGATGGTCTTTCGCCACTTCGCCACCAAGGAAGAACTCTACAACGCCATCCTCGACCACAAAGCCTGCGCGCCGGAGATAGCCGACCCGTGCAAGTTGGTCGAAGACGCGGTGCTCGGCAAGGACGACCGCGCCGTCTTCGAGACCTTAGCCGTCACGGCGCTCGAACACCACGACCAGGACAGGGAGTTCCTGCGCCTCCTGCTCCACTCCGCGCTCGAAGGGCATGAACTGGCACAGATGTTCTGGGACAGAAACGTCTTGGAGATTTACGAGTTCCTGGGCGCGTACGTCGCCGAGCGCCAGCGCGACGGCGCGTTCCGCCTCGTCGAGCCGAAGGTCGTCGTGCGCGCCTTCATAGGCATGCTCATACACCACTCGCTCAACAACAATTTGTGGGACCCTTCGCGCCGGTTGCTCGACATCACGAACGAGGATGCCGCGCGCGCGTTCACGGAGATTTTACTGCGCGGCATTAGAACCGAAGCCGAGCAACAATCGTTAACCCTCAAGGCGGAGGCCGTAGAGCCCGCCGGGATTTCAGTCAGGAAGAAGAAACGAACGAGATGATCTCCCGTCAGCAATTAAAATTTTTAGCACTCGCATTGATTCTCGCGGCGGTCGCTCTTACGGGCGCGGCGTGCGGCGGCTCGAAGGCGACGAACGCGCAGCAAACGACCACCACGACTGAGACCACCACCGCCACGGTCGAAGTGACGACCGCGCCCGCCATCACGCGCGACCTGCCGCGCTTCCTGGAAGCCACGGGCAGCCTCGCGGCCGACGAACAGACGGATGTCGCGCCGTCAATCGCGGGCAAGGTCGTGGAAATCGGCGTCGAACTCGGCAGCTACGTCCGCCAGGGCCAGTTGATCGTGCGGCTCGACAGCGTCGATTCGCGCATCCGCGTCGATCAGACACTGGCACAGCTCGAACAGGCGAAGGCGGCCGTGCGCCAGGCCGAAGAGAAGATCAATGTCAGGCCGGGGCAGAACTTCGACCCGGCGCAGGTGGCCGACGTGAACGCCGCCCGCGTCTCCTGGCAGTTGGCCGAAACGCAGCTTCGTCGCCAGGAGCGATTAATCGAGACGGGCGACGTTTCGCGTTCGTCCTACGACCAGCAGAAGGCGCAGCGCGACCAGTTGCGCGAGCAGTACGAGGTGGCTTTGAACAAGGCCAGGCAGGACTACGCCGCCGTGCTCGCCGCGCGCGCCGCCGTGACGAGCGCCGAGACGCAGGTGGCGGCCGCGCGCCGTAACCTTTCCTACGCCGTCGTCTTCTCGCCCATCAACGGCTACGTCTCGGACCGCCCGGCGGACCTGGGCGAGTACGTCTCGCCGTCGAGCAAGGTCGCCACGGTCGTTAAGACCAACCCCTTGCGCGTGCGCATAGACATCCCCGAACAGGCGATCACAGCTATTCAGGTCGGGCAGAGCGTTTCGGTCAACGTCAGCGCCTACCCGGACCGTAACTTCGGCGGGCGCGTGCATCACGTCGCTCCGAGCGTGACGCCGAACTCGCGCACGATGACGGTCGAGGCCGAGGTCGAAAACGGCGACGGCCTCCTGAAGCCCGGGCAGTTCGCCACCGTGCGCATTCTGCAACCGCAGACGAGCCCGGCCGTGCTCGTCCCCTTGCGCGCTGTCCGCGCCGAGTCAGGCACTAACTACGTCTTCATCATCAAGGACGGCCGCGCCGAAAAGCGCATCGTCCAACTCGGCCAGGCCGAAGCCGACCTCGTCGAAGTGAAAAGCGGAGTCGCCTCCGGCGAACAGGTCGCCACCGGCAACGTGGAATTGTTGAACGACGGGTCACCCGTCAAGCAGTAAAGAAGTAATCAGTAATCAGTAGTCAGTAATCAGCTTTAAAGCTTTTACTGACTACTGACTACTGATTACTGATTACTTAATCACCATGCAAAAGCTTGCTGAAATTTGTGTCCGCCGCCCGGTGTTCGCGACGATGTTGATTCTGTCGCTGACGGTGGTCGGACTCTTCTCCTACAAATCGCTCGGCGTTGACTTGTTCCCGAAGATTGACCTGCCGACGATCACCGTGACGGTCGTCAATCCGGGCGCGTCGCCCCAGGAGGTCGAGACCGAGATCACGGACAAGGTCGAGGGCGCGGTCAACACCATCAGCGGCATTGACGAGTTGCGCTCGACTTCGGTCGAAGGCGTCTCGCAGGTCTTCATCACGTTCCTCCTTGAGAAGGACGCCGACGTGGCCGCGCAGGAGGTGCGCGACAAGGTCAACCTGATTACCGGCGACCTGCCCGAGACCGCCGAGGAGCCTATCGTCCAGAAGCTGGACACGGACGCCGCGCCCGTCCTGCGCATAGCCATCTCCGCGCCGCGTAGTTTACGCGAGGTGACGGACGTGGCGGACAAGCAGATTAAGGAGCGCATCGAGTCCATCAACGGCGTCGGCCAGGTGCAGATCATCGGCGGCCGCCAGCGCGAGATTCAAGTCTGGGTTGACCCGGACAAGCTGCGCTCCTACAACGTGACGGTCGCGGAAGTCGCCGCAGCCGTCCGCGCGCAGAACCTGGAAGTGCCGGGCGGGCGCGTGGACGAAGGCGCGCGCGAACTGACCGTGCGCACGATGGGCCGCATCACGGACCCGTCGGAATTCAACAACCTGGTGGTCGCGACGCGCGGCAACTATCAGGTCAAGGTTAGTGATATCGGATACATAGAGGACGGGGCCGAAGAGCAGCGCACGCAGGCGCTCTTGAACGGCCAGCCGGCCGTCACGCTCGTCGTCTCGAAGCAGTCGGGCCAGAACACTGTCGCCGTGGCCGACGCGGTCAAGGAGCGTCTGGCGGAGATTAAGCCGACGCTGCCGCCTGGGTTCAGAACCGAGATCGTCGGCGACCAGTCCATCTTCATCAAGGCATCGCTCGAAGCAATCCAGACGCACCTGGTCGAGGGCGGCATCCTGGCGGCCATCGTCGTCTTCATCTTCCTGTGGAGTATCCGCTCGACCTTCATCGCGGCGATAGCCATCCCGACCTCCATCATCGCCACCTTCGGCCTGATGGCCGCGATGGGCTTTACGCTGAACAACATCACCATGCTGGCGCTCACGCTCATGGTCGGCATCGTGATTGACGACGCAATCGTGGTTCTGGAAAACATCTTCCGCCACATCGAAGAGAAGGGGACGCCGCCGTTTCAGGCAGCGATTCAGGGGACGAAAGAGATCGGCCTCGCCGTCATGGCGACGACGCTCAGCCTGCTCGCCGTCTTCCTGCCCGTAGGCTTCATGGGCGGCATCGTCGGCCGCTTCATGTCGAGTTTCGGGCTGACGGCGTCGTTCGCCATCGCCGTCTCGCTCATCGTCTCGTTCACCTTAACGCCCATGCTCGCCGCGCGCCTGATTAAGCGCAAAGACGACCCGCTTCCGGCCGGCGCGGGCAGCGTCCCCTCGGAGGGCGACGCGCCTGTCGGTCTGGCGGACGAGTCGCGCGTGGTCGCGGCCGAAGAGGGGCCGGAGAAGAACGTCGAAGACGACGCGGGGACGCGGGGACGCGGAGACGCGGCGATTCAAGACGAAGCTGCGTTGCCTCCACTGGAAGCTACCGCGCTCTCAAAGGAAGAGAAGAAGCCAAAGAAGGAATCCGGCCACACTTCGAAGGAGTCGCGTTGGTATCGCCCGATTGACCGCACTTACACGTGGATGCTCAAGTGGTCTATGGCGCACCGCTGGGCGATTGTGCTGATGTGCCTGGGCGTGATTATCAGCATCGTGCCGCTCTTCAAGTTCGTCGGCAAGAACTTCCTGCCCGTGGACGACCAGTCGCAGTTTGAAGTCAACGTGCGCTCGCCCGAAGGCAACACGCTGCCGGCGACCTCCGCGCTGGTGGAGAAGATCGCCGCCGACATGCGCAAGCTGCCCGGTGTGGAGGCCACGCTCGTGACCATCGGCGGCGGCCAGCAGGAGTTGGTCAACAGCGCCTCCATCTACGTCAAGCTCGTGCCGATTAAGGAGCGCAAGGACACGCAGGATCAGTTGATGATTAAGGCGCGCGAGCTTGTGGCGAAGTATCCGAAGGAGCTGCGCACGAGCGTCCAGCAGGTCGCGGCCATCTCGGGCGGCGGCTTCCGCAACGCGGACATTCAGTACGTCATAGGCGGCCCGGACCTTCAGAAGCTGACGAAGTATTCCGAAGAGTTGTTGGCGAAGATGAAGACCATCCCGGACGTGGTGGACGCCGACTCGACTCTGATTACCGGCAAGCCCGAGCTTCGCGTCAAGATTGACCGCGCGCGCGCGGGCGACCTTGGCGTGCGCGTCGGCGACATCGCGCAGGCACTGAACACGCTCGTCGCGGGACAAAAAGTTTCGACCTTCAACGCGGGCACGGACCAGTACGATGTGCGCGTGCGCGCGACGGGCGAGTTCCGCGCGAGTGTCGAAGGCTTGCGCCGCATGATCGTGCCATCGGCGAAGGTCGGCTGGGTGAGCCTGGATAATCTGGTCACCATCGAGGAAGGCTCCGGGCCGTCCGCGATTGACCGCCTGAACCGCCAGCGGCAGGTCTCTCTGCTCGCCAACGTCAGGCCCGGCGGCTCGCAGGCCGACGTGGTCGCGAGGATGAACGAGTTCGTCAAAGAGTTGAAGGTCGAGACAGGTTACACGACGGGCACGGCCGGGCGCTCGAAAGAATTGGGCCGCGCGGGCTACTACTTCATGCTCGCCTTCGTCCTCTCGTTCGTCTTCATGTACATGGTGCTGGCCGCGCAGTTCGAGTCGTTCATACACCCTGTCACGATTCTCCTGACGCTGCCGCTCGCCATCCCGTTCGGCATCGTGAGTCTCCTGATTACGGGGCAGACGGTGAACATCTTTTCGGGCCTTGGCTTGCTCTTGCTGTTCGGCGTCGTCAAGAAGAACGCGATTTTGCAGATTGACCACACGAACGCGCTGCGCGCGCAGGGCATGGAGCGCCTTGAGGCGATCATACAGGCGAACCGCGACCGCCTCAGGCCCATCTTGATGACGACCATCGCGCTCGTCGCGGGCATGATGCCGCTCGTCGTCTCGTCGGGGCCGGGCTCGGGCACGAACCGCTCCATCGGCGTGCTCGTCGTCGGCGGACAAAGTTTGTGTCTGCTGCTGACCCTGCTCGCTGTGCCAGTTTTCTACTCGCTCTTCGACGACCTCGGCCGCGCGCGCATCTTCAGCCGCGCCCTCGCGCCTGTCAGAGGTGCGTTTGCCTGGGCGAGACGCAAGACGGCCTCAGCCGCCGCCTCGCTCTTCGGGATGTTTACGAAGAGCTAGGAAGAATTGTCGGGGCAGGGCTTGTCCCTGCCCGAACGCTTATGCGAAAGAGCGGGCAGAGGACTTGTCCCTGCCCCTACAAATGAGATTTGAAATTTCAGATTTGAAATCGTTATGAACCGTCGCAAATTTTATTCGGCAATCATCGGCCTCGCGCTGCTGTTCTTCGTCGCGGGGACACAGTCTCGTGTGTTCGCGCAGCAGCCCGGCGGGACGACTCCCGCGCCTGTGCAGCCCGCGCCGAGCGGTAACACGCCTACGCAGAGCACGCCGCCTTCTTCGGGCGTGAACGTCGCGCCGAGCGGCAACGACCCGCAAGGCGCTGCGCCCGCGCCCGGCTCGAACGCGCGGCCCGTCACGCCCGCGGGGCAGACCGAGCAGAGCGTGCAGCCGACCACGCAGGCGGACCAGCAGACGCGCGGCACAAACCCTGCGCCCGCCACCGAGCCGCAGACGCCGCAGGGCGGGGCCGCAACGTCTCCGATTCCGACGACGGACAGCCTGCCGATGGAGGGACAACCCGCGCCCGCGACGACAACGCAGCCGCAGCCGACGCCCGGACAAGTGATCGCGCCCGCGCCGCAAGCGCCCGCGCCCGGCGGCGAGAGTGTCGTCACGCCCGCGCCGCAGACTGAGACTCTTCCCAACGTGCCTCAGATCGCGCCGAACTATCGCGCGCCCGTGCGCCCGCTGCCGGAGATAGGCCGCGTCGGCGTTGACATGGCCGACCAGCGCCCGCTCTCCATGCGCGAAGCCTTAGAGATGGCGCTGCTCAACAACAAGGACATAGAAGTCTCGCGCCAGAACGTGCGTGCCGCCGAGTTCGACCTCCTTGGCGCGCGCGGCGCGTACGACCCGCGCTTCAGCTCGCTCTCCTACTACGAGCGGAGCGAGACGCCCTCCGCGAGTTTCCTGAGCGGCAGCTCCACGGGCGCGGTCACGCAGAGCGACTACACGGGCACGGCGCGCATAGAGGGGCTGACGCCCAAGTTCGGCGGCGGCTACCGTGTGGACTTCTCCGCCATACGGCTGACGACCAACAACCAGTTCGTCGCGCTCAACCCGCAGTTCCCGACCGCGCTGACGTTCAACTACACGCAGCCGCTCTTCCGCGGCCTGCGTTTTGACAACAACCGCCGGCTGATCGCTATCGCCAAAAAGAACCTTTCGTTGACGGACGCACAATTCCGCCAGCGCACCATCGAGACGATCACGCAGGTGCAGCGCGCCTACTGGGACTTGGTCTTCGCGCTGCGCAACTTGCAGATTCAGCGCGACGCCGTGCGCGACGCGCGCACTCAGCTCGAACATAACAAGCGGCTGGTCGAGGAAGGCTCGCTCGCGCCGATTGACGTAGTCGCGGTCGAGGCGCAGGTTTCGGGCTTCGAGCAGAGCGTCTACAGCGCGCTCGAAGACGTGCAGCGCGCCGAGAACAACTTGAAGAACCTGATCGCGGAGGACCGCCGATCGCCCTTCTGGAACGTCTCAATCATACCCGCGGACCCCGTTGACTTGACGCCCCCGCCTGTCAACCTGAACGAGGCGATGGACACGGCGCTCGCCAACCGCCCGGAGTTGCAGCAGTCCACGGTCGCGCGCGAGATCAACCAGATAGACCAGCGCTACTTCCGCGAGCAGACCAAGCCGCAGATTGATCTCGTCGGCAGCTACGGCGTCGTGGGCCTCTCCGGCGCGCTGAGCACCAGCAGCGATGCCAATCCTTTCACGGCCTCATCGGCGCAATTGCGCGAGCGCATCAACGAGCTGTCTGTGCTTCAGGGGTTGCTGCCGCTGGAGGACCCGCCGCCGGTGACGATTCCCGACCGGGTGGTCGGCGGCCTCGGCCAATCGCTCTTGAATCTGGGCGCGAGCCGCAACAGCAACTTCCGCGTCGGCGTGCAGGTCAACCTGCCTTTCAGGAACCGGACGGCCGAGGGGCAGCTCGGGCGCTCGCTCGTCGAGGGGCAGCGCATCGAGACGCAGCGCGAGCAGTTGGAGCAGTTGATTCAGGTGGACGTGCGCAACTCCGTGCAGTCCGTTCGCACGGCCGAGTCGCGCCTACGTGCGGCCGCCGCGGCGCGCGAGGCTTCCGAGCAGCAGTACGCGAGCGAGCAGCGCCGCTACGACGCCGGCCAATCAACGCTCTTCCTGGTGCTCGAACGCCAGACTGCCCTGACGACCGCCCGCGGCAACGAGCTGCGCGCGCAGACGGACTTGAACAAAGCCATCGCCGAATTGCAACGCGCCACCGGCAATTCCATGCAGGCGAACAACGTCGTCGTCAGCGCAAGGTAACGAAGGGATGAGGGATGAGGGATGAGGGATGAAAGGGTTTCGAGTGAAGCGCGCATTGAATCTTTGATTCAACGAGCTTCCACTTCATCCCTCATCCCTCATCCCTCATCCCTAACATGGTCGCGTGTGTGCGCTGAATGAGGTCTCCCGGTTCGGCGGCACCACGCGGCGAGAAGGCGGCGAGTTGATTAGGGGCGAAACTCGCCGCCTTCGTTTATCATGAGACTGCGGTCCGACAAGGTCTGTTTTCTGCTGACTTGATGTGTCTGGTTGGCCCAGCCCGACGCCAAGCGGGCCTAGAGCTTGGCCTCGACCCAGAGCGGCCAGTGGTCGGAGAGTCCTATCTTTTTATCAATGCCGTGCTGGACGGGGCGCAGCCCGCGCAGCCAGAGCCAGTCGAGCTTGAGTTCGATGATGAAGGTCTTCCAGGTGCTCGTGCCGTTGGCGAAGGGGGTCTGGAATTTCGCGGCCTCGAACATCTGCGCGGTCGCGTCCACGTCCTTGCCCGTCCATGTGTTGAAATCGCCGAGGACAATGACTCGCTCGATCTGCGCGTGATGCGCGTCGAGGTCTTCGAGAACGGCGCGAAACTGTGCCAGCCGCTTCTCGTTGCTGGTGCGTATCTCGGCGTGCAGCGAGTAGACGCGCACGCTCTGTTTGCCTATCTGGACGGTCGCGCCGACGGCCGCGCGGCGGCGGCCCCCAGGCCCCTCGTGCGGCAACACGAAGCGCTTCACGTCCGAGAGCGGGTAGGCGCTCAGGATGGCGACGCCCGTCTCCTCCTCCTTCGCTTCGCCGTTTTTGGCGGGCGGCGCGGGCGGCGCGGCCCAGGCGTAGTACATGCCAAGCTCCTCGGCCATCAGCCGCGCGGTGTTGACGTTGCCCGTGCGCTTCTTGTTGCGGTCCACTTCCTGTAGGCCGATGACGGCGGCCCGCCCGATCTCTGGGTCCGACTTGAGCAACTCGATCAGCCTGCGCAGGTCATTGCCCCCGCGCCAGCGTATGTTGTAAGAGACGATCCTGATGGACTCCGGCGCGAGGGGCGCGGAATACGCCTTCGACGCGGCCCCTGTCTCAAGCAGCCCCGCCTCGTCAGTCGCGCGCGCGGGGAACGTCGTGATGGTCAGAAGGAGAACAACGACGACGCTGAGAGCGCGTGAGAATTGGCCCGGTGGACGACCCATTGGAAGTGTCTCCCCTAATCCTAGTCAGGCGCGGCCGGGACGCTTTTCACGCTGCCGGCGACGCGCCACCTTTAGTTGGAACAACGGCAGGTTCACAATAATCAAACATGCTCCCGCAGGCAAGCCTTTTGAGCATCTTCAGTGACACCCGACACGGCTTTTGACGCGCGGCCCGTCATGGTTTGCTTTCGTCCCGATTGATGCTCAGGCGCAGCCCGTCGGTCGCGCCGATAGTCTCGCCGGGCCAGAATTTTTTCGCCTCGGCCGCGATGTCCGTGCCGTCCCATTCCGGGTAGAGGTGCGAGAGCAGAACTCGGCGCGGCTGTGCGCGGCGCGCGAGCCGCATGGCGTCAACGAGTTCGAGGTGCGTCTCGACGGGCTTGGCCTGCCGGAAGGAGCACTCCATCATAAAGAGGTCAACGCCTTCAGCGAATTGTGCCAGCGCATCGGTGTAGCCCGTGTCCGAAGTGTAGACGAGCGAAGCGCCGTCTTCGTCCGTCAGGTGGAGCGCGAGGCTTTCGCGCGTGTGCGGCGTCGAGAAGGTTTTGGCACACAGGCCCGGCAGCAACTCGAACTCGGAGCGCGGCGCGACCTCGCGGATTTCAATCGGGAAAGACTGTTTCAGCAGCCCATAGTTGTTCGCCTCGTCGAACGCGCGGACCAATTTCCCGAGGCCGCGCCCGCCGTAAATCAGCAGTGGCTTACGTCTCCCTTTCGTCTGCGGGGCATGCTTCGTGCCGAAGAGGAACGGGGCCAGGCCGCCCACGTGATCGAGGTGGAAATGGCTGATCCAGACGGCGTCGAGGTTGACCCAGTCAAGGTTCTCCTGCGCCATGCGGTGGACGGCGGCCGCGCTCGCGTCCAACAGGACGGACCCGCGGCGCGTTTCGAGCCAGTGCGCGGAGGAAGCCCGACGCGGGTGCGGGACGGACGTGCCTGAGCCGAGGACGACAATATTCATGGCGCAAACAGAAGTCAGAAGTCAGGAGTCAGAAGTCAGAATAAAAGCTGTCTTCGTTCGGGGGCCGCTTTTCTTGTTTGGTGAGTTGAAGGCTACCGAAATTGCGAGGGGAGCGTCAAATGCTCGCTTGACCGGCGAGCGTCTGTTAGGCTAAATCTCAGGTAGCAAAGAAACGCAAGCCGTGACAGGGAAGAGTAGGGATTTGAAATCTCAAATTTCGGATTTGAAATTTGAAATCTTCAAACTGAAATTTGAAATCTCGAATTTGAAATCCGTTCTTCTCTGTTACCGCGCGGCTACTTCTATCGAGGGGCAATGAACACTTCTAACGTGGAATTGGACGCGCTGGCCGTCTTCGCGCACCCGGACGACGCCGAGTTGAGCGTGGCGGGGACGCTGCTCAAGTTAAAGAGCCTGGGCTATCGGACGGGCGTGCTGGACATGACGCGCGGCGAGATGGGGACGCGCGGAACTATCGAGGGCCGCGCGGAGGAGGCGCGCGAGGCGGCGCGCATCCTGGGCCTGGACGCGCGGCTCAACCTCGAACAGCCGGACGGCCACGTCTACCTGACGGAAGAGGCGCGCACCGCGATGGTCCGCGTCATCCGCGCGCACAGGCCCAAAGTCCTCTTCACCTTTCACTGGGACGACCCGCACCCGGACCACGCCGCCACCGCTCGCATCGTGCGCGAGTCCGCGCGCCTCGCCAGCATGCGCCGTTACGACGAAGAGTCGGGCCAGGACGCCGTGCGTATGCCGTCGCTCGCACACACGATTTACTCGCGCCTCGTCGTCCCGTCCTTCATCGTGGACGTTTCCGACTTCATTGAAGAGAAGATGCGCGCCATCCGCGCGCACGCCTCGCAGTTCTACAGCCCCGACTCCGAGGAACCGCAGACGCGCATCAGCGACAAAGGTTTTCTACAGCAGATCGAATGGCGCATGCGCTATTTCGGCTCGCTCATCAACGTCGCGGCGGGCGAAGCCTTCTACGTCCGCGAGGCGCTGAACGTCGCGGACCCCGTCGAGCTGCTCACGCGCCCGATGAACATCTATTCCTAATCCGATGGGCCAAGTTGTTCGAGTCAAGACGGGGTGCTGCGGGTTTCGGATGGCGAGGCGCGAGTACACGGCGCACTTTCCGGTCGTTGAGGTGCAGCAGACTTTCTACCAGCCGCCGCAAGTCCAGACGCTCGAACGCTGGCGCGCGGAGGCCCCGCCCGATTTCGAGTTCACGCTCAAAGCCTGGATGCTCATCACGCACGAGGCGCGCAGCCCGACTTACAGGAGACTCAAGCGCGAATTATCCGAAAGTGAGCGCGACGAGTGCGGCTCGTTCCGCCCGACGCCGATTGTCCGCGAAGCCTTGGACGTGACGCTCGCGTGCGCCGCGGCGCTCGACGCCCGCCGCATACTCTTCCAGTGCCCGGCGAGCTTTAAGCCGACGAAAGAGAACGTCAAAAACATGCGCGGGTTTTTCGGGGCGATGAAGCGACCGCGCGAGATGCAATTCTTGTGGGAACCGCGCGGCGGCTGGGCGGACGAGCTTGTGCGCGAATTGTGCCAGGAGCTTGAGCTGACGCACGTCGTTGACCCGTTCAGCGCGCGGACGGTGACGCCCGAGCGCTGCTACTTTCGGCTGCACGGACGCCGTGGGTTCCGGTACGTTTACGAAGATGAGGAGCTGGAAGAACTCTACGGGATGCTGCCGAAGACCGGGACATCTTACGTCCTCTTCAACAACGTCCGCATGCGCGAAGACGCCGCGCGCTTCCAAAAACTGACTGATTAAAAAGTGATAAGTGATAAGTAAAAGAAAGAAGGTTTTAACTGATTACTGATTACTGATTACTTATCACTCATCACTCCTGACTCCTGGCTACCGGCTTTTGTCTCTTGTCTTTGTCCAGCACGGAGCGGACGACGGCGAGGGTCGCGTTGGCGCGCGGGGCTTCGCCCGTAAAACTCTTCGCCAATTCGACGGCGCGGATGAGGTCGTCGCCGGCCAGCCGGCCGAAGATGCCTTGCACGTCGAAGCTCTCGACGCTGAAGTTCGTCGTCGTCGAGCCGTGCGGGGTCGTAAACCGGGAGGCGATCTGCGCGTCGCCGCCGGTAAACCCCGTAGACGAGTTGGCCGCCTTGACGGCTTCGCCCGCGATTTCCCACGCGCGGTTGCGGTCAAGGTCGTACATGCGCGTGGCGACGCCGAAGAGAGCGCGTGCGCGGTCGGCATCGCCGCCGCCTATGCGTCGCGCTTCCGTCGCGGCTTCGTCCAAAACCTCCGCCGCGTTCTTGGCGTCGGTCTTCTTCATCACGCTCGCAATCTCCGTCAGCGCCCAGGCCCTCTGGATGTTAGTTATCTCGCCCGAGCGCGCCAGGCGGAGCGCTTCCTGCAAATCGTTTTTCCTGATCATGTTGTTGATGAGGGTGAAATCAACGTAGGCGCGCGCGCCCTTGCGCATCTCGCTGTCCTCGATCTTGTCGAGGAGGTTACGCGCTTCCGGGTTGCCTTTGTGCGCGGCGTCGAGCGCGGCCCTGGCGTAGGAGGAGTCGCGCTCGGCGGGGTCGGCGGCGCGGTCGGCGCGCTCCAACGCTTCACGCCCTTCGTTCGGCAACTCTTCTTCGGGGACGAGGCCGCGTGTCAGCTCTATGTTCTGGCCTGTGCGCATATGCTCGGGCGCGTCGGGCGCGAGCGCGCTCGCCTGCGCGCGCAAGCTCGGCCGAGAGGTTCGGGGCGTAGCGGTCGTAGAGCGGGAGGAGGCGCGCGATGACGAAGTAGAGGCCGCTGCGCCCGGCGAGCGTGCGGTCCTGGCCCTGTGGCGGAATCGGGCGCAGCAGAATCTGCGCGGCGGCGCGGAGAAAGGCGGCGCGCAACTGCGGCGGCATGTTCGGCGCGACGATGCGCTCGGTTTCCATCATCGAGTGGTTCTCGCCGTTGCCACGGACGATGATGATGAGGAACGGCGTGAAGGCGTAGGAGGAGAGCACGGAGACATGCGTCGCGTCCGACGAGAGGTCGGCGGCCGCGCGTTGGAAGAGCGCCGCGAAACGCTTGTCGGCGGCTGCGGCCTGACCTTTGTCGCGCAGCATGGAAAGGAAGTTGATGCCGCGGACGGTGACGCGGTCGAGCGCCTTGTCCGCGAAAGCAAGCGCACGCTCGACGTTGCCCTCTTCGAGAAACCCGCGAGCGAGCTGCAACCTGTGCGCGATTTCGGCCGGCGGGTTCTCAGGGTCGGGCGTCGGACGCCCCGCGGAATTGTCCGCGTTAATCGTGAGCTTCTGATCATCACGCTCGTTCGCCTCTGTCATCCTGGCGAGAAATTCTTCACCGAGCGCGCGGTCGCGCCTGGACGCTAAGCGCAGGACTTCCGAGCGCAGTTCCGGCATCCCCTCATCTGACTCTCGACGGTCGCGGCCTCCTTCCTCAAGGCGGCGCAGCGCCTCGCGCTCCGCGGAATCCGCAGCCTCCCACGCTCTCTGAAAGAGCACGCGCGCACGCTCCTGGTCCGTCTCCCACAAAGCATCTGCCGCGCGCATCTGCACGCGCGCGCGCAACTGCTCGTCGCGGAACGAACGCGCCTCGTCCGCCAGCGACGCGGCCAGCATGACGACCGCGTTGCGACGCTCGTCTGCCGCCGCCACGGCGTCCGCGCGCTCGCGCTCAGGCCGCGCGCCTTTCTGTGTCTGTTTCTGCGGGGCGGTCTTCGCGGGAGGCGTCTGCGAATTTGCCGCCGCGCAAAGCGCCAGCAGCACGAGCGAGAGAACGATGATGCGAGGGCGATGAGACATATTGTTGACTCCTTCGATTAACACTACGCCGGGAAGCGCGTGCGCGTTTCAGCGAAACGAGAATCTATCAGGAAAAACTTCAAACAGGAATCAAAAGCTGACTCTCATTCTTTCGGCTCCGGCAGGTTCGGGCAGGTCTTGCGGTACTTCTGACCAGAGAAGTAGAGTTCCCACTCGGCGGGCCTCAGGTTGCGGTTGGCGACGCGGCAGGCTTTCTCAATCCATGATTCCAGCTTCATGTCCCAGAGCTTCAAGGATAGCGTCCCGCTGACCGCATCTCTCTGGCCGCCCAGAAAGTCTGAGCCGGCAGACGCCAGCACCCGCCCGTCCGGGCTCAAGGCTATGTCGTCAAGTTTAAAGGTGTGAGCGGTGATGGGCTGTCCGATGATCTGGCGCTTATCCAAGTCCCAGAGGAAAATGTTGTAGGTTTTATTCTCCGCCTGCATCGTCGCGGCAGTAATCAGCGTCTTGCCGTCGGGGCTGAAGGTCATCTCCACCATGTCTGTGTCATAGCCCGTCAAAGGCCGCCCGCTCACCTGCCGCGTCGCCACGTCCCACAGTTTAATCGCATCGTCGTACTCGCCCGAAGCTGAGGCCAGCATCTTGCCGTCAGGACTGAAAGCCAGGCTGATGGTTTGGTCCGTGTGAGCATCGAGGGGGGCTCCGATCATCTGCTGCGTTGCCACGTCCCAGAAACGCAGGTCGCCTATACCGCAGGAATTTTTTGGCTGGCCGGCCCTGCGCTCCAGTTTCCCACAGCCACCTGAGACCAGCGTTTTACCGTCCGGGCTGAAGGCCATAGTTTGGACGCCCACGATAGACCGACTCGCCGATTCAAATTGATGGCCGGGCGTGATTTTGCCGAGCACCTGGCGTGTGCCTGCGTCCCACAGGATGATTGAGTCGCCGCCGGCTGACGCGAGGATTCGTCCGTCAGGGCTGAAGGCTAACATTTTAATGAAAGCGCCATGCCCCGTGAGCGGTTGTGAGACAAGTTGCCCCGTGTCCAGATTCCACAGCCGTATCTCGTCTTGCCTGCACTCTTTCCCCGTATCCGATTTTTCAATCTTCGCGCAACTGCCCGCGGCCAGAGTTTTCCCATCGGGGCTATAGGCCAGACTGGTAATTTCATAGGGCGTGTCCGTCAGCCGACCGACAATTTTGAAGCTGGTTGTGTCCCATAATTCGACTTCGCCACGCAGGCACTCCCCAGACGGCGATCCGTTCGCCAACTCGCCGCAGCCGCCCGTAGCCATCAGCTTGCCATCCGAGCTGAAAGCGACCCGGTTCACTTTTTGGACAGTGCTTTCCCGCAAGCGCTGGGCGATGGGCAGCCGCGCGTTGATGTCCCAGATGGCGGCTTCGCCCTCCAGGCAGTCGTTGTTCGCCCCCACCCTCCAGCAACCGCCCGACGCGGCCCACTTAAACGTCTCCGGGTTGATGTTGACGCTCTGCACCTGATGGAAATAGGTGGTGATTGCCTTCTCCTGGGCGCTCTTGACGAGTGCCAGTTTGTTGCTCCCGGCGGGCGAAAACTCGACCGTCCGCACCAGGACGTGACTGCCAACGTCGGGCGAGCCTGCGTCAACTGAGATAAGGGTCTTGCCATCGCGCGTGAACTGTACGTCTAAAATTCCGTTCTTGTGAGGCTGAGTGGTGAACGCGTAGAGCGTCTCGAAACCGTCGAGAGGCCGGCGCGCGGCCACGTCCCACAGCCTGACGGTCTTGTCCGCGCTGCCCGAAGCCAAGACCCTCCCGTCCGGGCTGAAGGCCAGGCAAGCTATGCTGTCCCCGTGTCCGACGAGCGGTTGGCCGAGGGGGCGGCGCGTGGCGACATCCCAGAAAATGACTGTGGCTGTGACACGGTCCTGCGTGTACCTGCCGTTGCCGGAGGCCAGCGTGCGGCCGTCGGGGCTAAAGGCCAAAGCCCTGACGATGCCTGTGTGGCCTCTGAGCGGCTCGGCGATGCGCTGTCGGGTGCCAACGTCCCACAGATAAATCTCCCCTGTCTGCTGCATCTCGTTGTTAAAGCCGCCCGACGCCAGAATTTTACTGTCGGCGCTGAAGGCCAGACTGTAGACGGCATCCCGATGCCCTGTCAGAGGACTTCCGAGAGGCTGTCGGGTGGCAACGTCCCACAAAATGATGCCGCCGGTCTGGTCGCCGGAGGCCAGAAGTTTTCCGTCCGGGCTGAAAGCCACGCAGTTGACCTGACTCTTGTGGCCGGCGAGGGGTGAGCCGACGGGCTGGCCTGAAACGGCGTCCCAGAGCCAGACCGAGTTGTCTCTGCCACTCACTCCGCCGCTCGCTCCGGCCAGAAGCTTTCCGTCAGGGCTGAAGACAACTTTATTAACTCGGTCTGCCGGGCCGTGAAGATAGATCGAGAGGTGTTCGCGGTAGAGCATGTCGAGGAGCAGGGTTCTGCGGGCGCCGAAAGTTTCCTCGACGCGATTGGCCTCGACGCCGAGCAGCAGGCCGAAATCGGGCCGGTTCTCCATCTGCGCGTAAGATTCCGACGCCAGTTGTCTGGACAAAGCCAGCTTCGCCTGCTCGTCGGCCCGCCTCCATTGAATGACCGCGAGCACGGCGAGAGCCACCGCGACGACGAGGCCGGCGGCCAGGGCGATGAAGGCGTGTCTCTTCCGCCGCTCGATGGCTCGCCGCTCGGCCATGCTCGCGTCAAGAAACTGGCGCTCAAGCTCGTTCAGCGCACTCTCGTTGCGCTCGCGCCACTCGACGGCCTGTGCCAATCGCGCGCCGCGGTAAAGAAGACTTTCGTCTTTCGTCGGCTGCCACTCGCGCGCAACTTCGGTGAGGCGGCGCAGGATGCGCAGGCCCGCGCGGTCTTCCTCGATCCACTTCCGCAATCTGGGCCAACCTCTAATCAGCGCCTCGTGTGACACGTCAACGACTTGCTTGCCGGGCTCTTCGTCCGTGGTCAGCAGGCGCGCGTTCGCCATCGCCTGCGTCACGTCCTCGACGGCCCCGCTCTCGCCCGTGCGCGTGACGAGTTCGTCCATCGTCGCGCGGCGGCGCGTGTCCTCCGTCCCTTCGCCGGGCTGCGTCAGGCGGAGCATGATGCGGCGCACGATTGCTTGCTGATCGGCGGTGAACGAGTCGTAGATGGCATCGGCGCGCTTGGCAATCGCGCCCTGGACGCCGCCGCTCTCGCGGTAGGCTTCGAGCGTCAGGAGGTTCCCGCGCCTGCGCTCCCACAATTCCAGCAGCGCGTGCTCAAGGAGCGGGAGCGCGCCCGGCTGGCTCTGTATGTCGTCGAGAATCGTCCCGACCAATCCCTGCTCGAACTCAAGGCCGACGTGCCACGCGGGCTCTTCAATCGCCTGCTTCAAGTTCTCCGCGTCCATGGGGCTGACGAGGAACTGGTTCGCCGCGATGCGTTCCGATAGTTCCGGGTAGGCCGCGCACTTTTGATAGAAGTCCGCGCGCAAAGTCAGCACGACCGCGTTGCGCCCGCCCGGGATGAAGGCCGCGTAGAGCAGGTTGGCGAGAAACTGCGAGCGCTCCTTTTCGTCGTCGCAGAGTGTAAAAATCTCCTCGAACTGGTCCACGACCCAGACGACGCGCTCAGACGCGGGGCGCTCCGCCAGCGCCAGCGAGACGGCAAGGTGGAGCGTGCGCTCGTCCGTGTTCATCTCGTCGAGCGTGCGGCTCATGGACTGCTGCGGGTGTAGGCGTAAGAGGTTGGCCGCGAGGTTGGCGAGCGGGTGAGCGCCGGGCGTGAAGACGCGAATCGTCCAGGTGTCGCTCTCGGGCAGCACGCCTCTTTTGAGCGCCGGCACAACGCCCGCGCGCACGAGCGAAGACTTGCCGCTGCCCGAGGCACCGAGGACGGCCAGGAAGCGCGTCGTCTTCAACTTTTCGATGAGGCGCTGGATGTCTGCTTCGCGCCCGAAGAAGAGTTCGGCGTGCTCTTCGTCGAAAGTTTGCAGGCCGCGGTACGGGCATACGTCGTCGCGCGGCTCAATCGGACGTTCGGGTCCGAGCGGCAGCCCCTTGATGGCGTTGATGAGCGACTGAAAGCTGCGCGCGTCTTCGATGCCTTTTCTCAGGTCAACCCAGGTGCGCGTGCTCAGGAAGGGCGGGAGTTGACTCGTGTCGAAGGGCTCCGGCAGGCCGGGCAGCAGGACCAGGAAGACGCGGAAGGCGCGGTCCTTAGCCATGCGGTCAACGGCCAGCTTGTATTCCAGGTCTTCCCAACTGCCTATGCCGTGTGGCCCGACGAAGACCGCGCAGGCGCCTGACGCGCGCAGGCCCTGTGCCAATTCGTCCTGCCAGTCGCCCGCGGGCGTCAGACACCACTTGTCGAGCCAGGGCTCAAGCTCCGCGCGCTTCAGCTTCTCGGCGATGCGCTCGACCGTGGGCTTCTCACGACTATTATGAGAGAGGAAGACGGCGAAGCGTCCCGTGGGGGTCTCGACAATTGTGGCGGGCGTCTGCTCGGACATGGCCTCCTTCGAGGAGCACTGGCTGAGGCATAAGTTACACCGTGGCCCACACGAGCGTAAAGAGTTTTCTAAAGCAGCGGGCAGTGAGCAGTTGATAAAGTTTCAGCCCCGTCAGGGGCGGAGTGAAAATAGCCCAGCACTTCAGTGCTGGGAACAGAGGAGAGATGTTTGACGAGTCCCGTAGGGACGACTGAACATGGGCTAACCTTTCCTCAGTCGTCCCTATGGGACTCGATAAAATTTTCGCTCACCACCCAGCACTGAAGTGCTGGGCTATTGCCAATCGCCCCTACGGGGCTGAAACCTTACTGACTGACTGCTGCCTACTGCTTACTGCTTTCCGCCTTCTGCCTTCCGCTTACTGCCTTCGGCTTTTCTTCGAGCACGGCGCGGGCGATGGCGAGTTGGGCGTTGGCGCGCGGGGCCTCAGCCGTGAAGCTCTTGGTGGCCTCGATGGCGCGGTAGAGGTCGTCCTTGGCGAGCCCGCGGAAGAGTCCGGGCAGGTCGAAGTCGGTCGCGTTCGTGTTCTGCATGACGACGCCGTTGCGGTAGCGCAGCGTGACGGACAGGCGCGCGTCCTCGCCCGTGAACCCTTCGGCGGAGTTGCCGGCCCTGACCACGTCCGAGATCAACTCCCAGGCGCGCGCGCGGTCCGTCTCCAGGAAACCTTTCGTGACGGCGACGAGCGCGCGCGGCCTGTCCGCCTCGCTGCCTCCTATCCGACGAGCCTCGGTCGCAGCCTCTTCGAGCAGTTCGAGCGAGCGGGCGTGGTCGGTCTTCACCAGGAATCGTGCCACCTGCGTCAAGCCCCAGACGCGCTGTATGTGCGTCAGTTCGCCGTTGCGCGCGATGCGCAACGCGCCTTCCACGTCCTTTTTCTGCACAGCGTCCCTCAGAAACTCCGAGTCAACGTAGGCGCGCGTCTGCTTGCGCAGCTCCGAGTCTTCGATCTTGTCCACGAGCGTGTTTGCGCGCGCGTCGCCGGAGCTTGCCAGCGCCGCGGCCACGTCCGTGTAGATCGCGTCGCGCTCGTTCTGGTCCGCCGCGCGCTTGAGACGCTCCTCCATCTCTTTCATGTCGTCGCGCGACTCGTCTTCGGGGACGATTCCGTGCGTGACGGCGCGGTTCTCGCCAGTCCTGAACGCTTCGTTCACGTCAGCCGTGAGCGCGGCGAGTTGCGCGCGCATCTCCGGGACCAACTCGGGCGCGTGCTGGTCGAAGAGCGGGAGCAGGCGCTTGATGACCAGGAACTTGCCTGTGCGCCCGGCGCTCGTTTTGTCCTGGCCCGGCGGGGGCAGCGGGCGCAACAAAATCTGCGCCGCCGTGCGGAAGAACTCTGCGCGCACGTTCAGCGGGAGCACGGGCGCGGGCGTCGGGGCGCGGCGCTGCATCTGCGACGCGCCGCCGCCCGGCTCGAAGGCGATGTAAAGAAACGGCGTGAAGGCGTAGGACGAGAGGCCGGAGACTGTGTTGGCGTCGGCGTTCGCGTCGGCCGCAGCAAAGCGCAGCAGCGTCATGAAACGCTGGTCGGCGGCCTTCGCGTCCTTCTCGCGCAGCGCGGAGAGAAAGTCAATCGCGTCCCTGGTGACCGCGCCCGTGGCGAGCACGCTGTCGGCGTACTGTAGTGCGCGCTCCACGTCGCCGTCTTGCAGGAGTTGCATAGCCAGGCGGAAGCGCTGCGAGTCCGTGGGCGTGGACATCCAGGGGTTGCGCTCAAGCGGATTGTTCTCGCGCTCTCTGGCGTCGTCAATCTTCTTCAGAAACCCTTCGCCGAGCGCGCGGTCACGGCGGGCCGCGAGTCGCAGCACTTCGTTGCGCAGACTCGGCGGCGACGTGATGGCGACCGCGCCAGACTCACGCTGCTGGCGGCGTATCTCTTCTTCCATGCGGCGCTGAGATTCGGCGTCAGCCGACTCGGCCGACTCCCACGCGCGCTGAAAGTAGTTGCGCGCACGCTCGGGGTCCGTCTCCCAGAGGGCGTCGGCTGCGCGGGCCAGAACGCGCGTGCGCAGCACAGGGTCTTGATAGCTCCTGGCTTCGTCCGCCAGTGAGCTAATTAAAGTGATGGCAGTCGTGCGCCGCTGCTCTGCCACAGGGTTGCCCGCTTCGGCGCGCGTGGCCGCGGCCTTCTTCGTAGTCTTCGCGGGCGCGGCCTCTTTGCCCTGAGGGGCCTGTGCGCGAGCGAGGGCGGGCGCGATGAGCGCGATCAAACAGAGCGAGACGCAGGCGCGTGTGAGACGAGACATGTTTTTGTGCCTCCAAAATTCAGGGCGAGAAAGTGGGCCAGAAAAATCGCTGCCCTTCGGTCAAGCAAACTTACGCGCGTGCGTCCGTGGCAGTTCCCGCGATTCACCGCGCGAAGAGGGGAGCCAGGGAAAACTTTTCGACGAAATATCTCTCCTGCCAGCGGGGCCGCGCGCGGTCCAGCAGCAGCGCTTCGGCCGCGCCGAATGGGTAAAAGGCCGTCCGCCCCCGTTCGCTCAGAGACATCTTTTCGAGGTCGCTCATCACCAGCGACAGGCTGCGCGCCGCGTCTTCGGCGAACGGCGTGAAGTCCTTGAGCGACGCGAACTCTTTCGTCGGTTTGTAGCGCGCGGCGGCCTCCTTCGCGACGCGGTATTCAGTGTAACGCGCCACGCCCTCTTTCCAGAGCTGGAAAGAAAGGTACTTGTAATCGTCCGCCGCGAGCAAATCCTGAAGGCCCTTGCGCGCGGACAGGTAGGCCGCCAGCCGGCGGCGGAAATCTTTGCCCTCGCGCGCGCCGAGCGCCGAATGAAGCGCGCGTGACGCGGCCGAGAATTGCTGTGCCACTTCCGCGCGCTCGTAAGGGAAAGCAAAATTCAGCATCCACATGCCCGTCTCGTCGCCGCGCGCCAGGTTCAATTGGTTGACCTCTTCGTAAAAGCGCGGCTGCGAGTCCTGCATCTGGTGAAAGTGTTCGTGGAAGAGAGTGACGACCCAGCGCGTGCTGGTCCTGGCCTCCGTGTTCTCCGGCTGGCCTATGACAATCGTGGAGACGCCGCCGACAGCGGGGAAGGTGGCGAGCAAGTTAGGCGCGAAGACGCGCTTGCGGAAGTGCACGTCGGACTTGAGAAGCTGATCGTAGCCCAGCCGCGTAAAATCCTCGGACGGCCGCGGGTGGCGCAACAGGAATTCGTGCTCGGGCGTCACCAGCAGGACCGCGAACGGGGCTTTACTCCATCCCTTCCAGACGCGCTCGCCCAACTCGTCGCCCATGCGGAAAGCCTCCGCTAGGCGAACGCGGTCATCCTGTCTGAGCCGCGGCCCGTCCTGCGCCCGCGCGCCGACGCTCAGGAAGACGAGCGCGAGCGCGGCGCAGACTCTTGGCCCAGTTTTCCGACTCCCGTAAGTTTTCATGGACGAAGAAGGCAGAACTGTACTGATAGTTTCTCAGAACGCTCACACGCGCGGGCGGGCACCGAGTTCCAAAAACAGTGACGAGTGACGAGTAAGAAGCTGCCTTTTACTCGTCACTCGTCACTTGTCACAACGTCACTGTTTTTTAGACTGCGACGACTTCCAGGTCCGGGTCAACTTCCTGGCGGATCATGCCCTCGATAGCCATCAGCGTGCCTGTGAGCGAGCTGGGGCAACTGCCGCACGCGCCCTGGTAGCGTATGTTGAGTGTGTTGTCCTTGATGCCGAGCACTTCCAGGTAGCCGCCGTCCATCATCAGGGCCGGGCGGACCTTCTCGTCCAGAATCTCGTTGATTCTCAGGAGGCGCGGGTCGTCGCTCATCACGGCCCCGAGCGCCCCGCCGATTGCGGACTGCTCCGAGGACGCGCCCGCGGCGGCGGCGGTCGTCGCTTCCGCCGCGCGAATTGGCACAGCCAGTTGCGGCAGCAACTCGTCCCAGTCGCCCTCGTCGTCCTTCTCGACCGTGACCATGTGGTCCATGTAGAAGACCGAGACGACGCGCCCGGTGTCGAAAAGTGCCTTGGCTAATGAGTCGGCGGCGGCCTTGTCCGGGGAATCAAACTGGCGCGCGACGCCGTTCGTCACGGGCTCCTTGAGAATAAACTTGACGGCGTTGGGGTTCGG
Organism: uncultured Acidobacteriota bacterium; assembly: GCA_963711585.1. Taxonomy (GTDB): domain Bacteria; phylum Acidobacteriota; class Blastocatellia; order Pyrinomonadales; family Pyrinomonadaceae; genus QHXM01. The sequence goes on from CAVQEU010000016.1 coordinate 229,596, forward strand.
TGTCTCTTGAATATCGCTAATTTTCGGCATCTCTCATCTCCGGCGTGTTCGCCTGCTGTTCGTGTAATGAATTCTCTCGAATTTGATGTACACAGATTATACTTCGTTTCACAAGAAAGAGGCAGCCGCCGAGGGGCTTTCGGGGCCGCCCCGCGCCCCGCGCCCGCAAGCCAAAAAGCGCAAAAAACGGCCGGAAAATGTGATTAGTTAACATCAAGTTCACACGCCCGCGCCGTGTCCAAAAAAAATGGACTTTGCCTCAAAATAAGTATTGCCAAAAGCATATCGGAGGACTATACTCTCAGACCTCGCTTGACCCCCCTTTAACCAGGTGAGACAAGTTGAGGCAAGAAGCAGGCGATTGCGAGGGTCGCCTGCTTTCTTGCTATATAAAACAGGAGTCAGAAGCCAGAAGTCAGGAGTCAGAATGAAAGGCGCGCTTTTCTTCTGACTCCTGACTCCTGTATTCTGACTCCTGTTTTTATGAACATCGGCATCACCGTCTATCCGACATACGGCGGCAGCGGCATCGTCGGCTCCGAGCTGGGCAAAGAGCTGGCCGAGCGCGGCCACACGGTCCACTTCATCGCCTCGGCGCTGCCGACGCGCCTGACGAAATTGAGCGAGCGCGTACGCTTTCACGAGGTCGAGATGATGTCCTACCCGCTCTTCGAGCACCAGCCGTACACGCTCGCGCTGGCGACGAAGATGGCGAAGGTGGCCGAGGCGGAGAACCTTGACCTCCTGCACGTGCACTACGCCATCCCGCACTCCATCAGCGCCATCCTCGCGCGCGAGTCCTTGCTGCCCGGCCGCCGCCTGCCCGTCATCACGACATTGCACGGGACAGACATCACACTGGTCGGCGCGGACCGTTCCTACTTGCCCATCACGCGCTACGGCATCGTCCAGTCGGACGGCGTGACGGCCATCTCGCACTACCTGAAAAAAGCCACGGCCGAGATTTTCGAGTTCGACAACATCGCCGTCATCCCAAACTTCATCTGTGCCTCGGACTACCAGCGTCACGCGGTCGAGCAACTGCGCGCCGAGCTTTCACCGAACGGCGAACCGCTGCTCGTTCACGTCTCCAACTTTCGTCCCGTCAAGCGCCCCGTTGACTGCGTCGAAATCCTGGCGCGAGTCTTGAAGAAAACGCGCGCGCGCCTCGTCATGGTCGGCGACGGGAGCGAGCGCTCGCTGGCCGAGCACCGCGCGCGCTGCCTCGGCGTTGACGAGCAATGTTCGTTCGTCGGCAAGCAGCCGAAGATATCGGATTACCTGTCCGTGGCGGACGTGCTCTTGCTGCCTTCGGAGCAGGAGTCGTTCGGGCTCGCCGCGCTCGAAGCGATGGCCTGCGAAGTGCCCGTCGTCGCCTCGCGCGTCGGGGGCCTCCCGGAAGTAGTGACCGACGGGGAGACGGGTTTCCTGAGCGAGGTGGGCGACGTGGACGAGATGTCTGAGCGGGCCGCGCGCCTGGCAATGGACGAAGAGTTGCGGCGCGAGATGGGGCGTCGCGCGCGCGAGTCGGCCGTCTCGCGCTACAGCACGGATTTGGTCATCCCGCAATACATCAATTTTTATGAGCGCGTCCTCGCCGCGTGAAGCGGCCCACCCCGAAGCGGACGCGGGCGAAAAGCCCGTCCGCTACATCGTACAGAACCTTGAGCGGACTTACGGCGTGCCGTCGAACCGGCGCTCGTCCAGTCCGCTCGACATGCTGATTAAGATCATCCTCTCGCAGGCGACGAGCGACACCAACTCCGACCGCACCTTCGCCGCGCTCAAAAAACGTTTCCCCACCTGGGACGCCGCCCTGCGCGCGCGCACGTCCACCATCGCCGAGACGATTCGCGCCGGCGGCCTGGCGAACCAGAAGGCCGCAGTCATCAAAGACGTGCTCGCGCAGATTAAGGAGGAGCACGGCGCGCTCAACCTGGACTTCCTGCACGACCTCTCGGACGAAGAAGCCGTCCGCTACCTCTCGCAGTTCCGCGGCATCGGCCCGAAGACCATCGCCTGCACGCTGCTCTTCGCCTGCCGCAAGGAGGTCTTCCCGCTCGACACGCACATCTTCCGCATCCTCCGCCGCGTCGGCCTCATCCCACAGAAATGCACGGACGCGCACGCCCACGCCATCATGAACAGAATTGTGCCACCCGGAAAGTTCTACTCCTTCCACGTCAACCTCGTCCGCCACGGCCGCACACTCTGCCGCCCGCGCGACCCCTTTGCGAACGCTGCCCGATTGTGGAGTACTGCGATTACGGCCAGGAGATCATATGAGGGGCCGTGTGGTTAGTACCATAACGATTCCGATTCTGGATCGTTTGTCTTACTTGAAAAATGATATTCCCTTCGTAGCCTGTTTCTTCATGCTACGGATTCCGGCAGTTGGAAACGCAAATGGAGAATTGAGCAACCTCATTCTGTTCACTGCCACGCGCCGCAATCCCCACAGCGCCGATGCGAAACGTATTACTGGAATCAGGGAGTCTCCCGAGTTCTAGGAGGTCGCCTGTCTCGCTATCCTGCGCTTTCACGCTGATCTCACTACCCGTCATTGTCAGCACGACGTGGAAGTACTTGCCGGGCTTGAGCGTTTCTGAGAATTGACTGACATTAAACGTGCGCCCGAAGCGTTGCGCCAGTCCGTTTCGGACAAGATAGCCACGAAGCACATATGGCTCATCAGCATTTGGACCGGTAATCTGAACCAGATAATAGTTCTGCGAGTCGGCCCCACGGACGACAAAGGAAACGGCGACCCCGTTTATCATCCTCACGTCAGTGGAGAGTTGGAAATCTTTATAGTTGTGATAGCTGCTATCGCTCGGCAGGGCTACCCCGCTCCCCTTGACTATCACCTTGCCTGAAGAGAAAGACCATCCCCCCGGCAAGGCCCAATCACTGCCGGAAGATCCGAGGAAATCTTTAGATTCCAATCGCTTCAAATCAAAACTTTTGCTGCTCTCGCCTGATACCGTCAGGGAAGTACTCATCGGCACATACGAAGCATCGTCAGGGACGATTTTAATAGCATAGTCGCCGCCGGTCAGGCCAGAGAGGGTGGCCTTATTGTTTTGAAAATTAACTGAGCGGGGCACCTCGCCGCCCTTCGCATATGTCAACATTCCGCTGCTCGCATTAAACCTGACAGTGACGTTATAAGTGATCGGCACTAAATTAAGCTCAACCTTGTCGTATTTGCCCGCTTTGACCAGCACCGGGCTGTCCGCCGGCTGGTGTCCGCCAAGCTCGGCGACAACTCGATAACGGCCTGGACGCAGACCATTGAAGATGATTGATCGCTCGCCTGCTGGAATAATATTTTTTGATTCTTCAGCGACTCCGCCGCCTCGTGTCAAATACTCCAACTGGATAGATGCGCCAGGTTCGGCAACAATGGTGAGTGCCCCGGTCGTGGGTGTCACGCGGACAATCCGCTCGACGACACGGTCCCGATAAATAACTTTCGGGCCTGAATTTACTGGAGGCGGGGCCTTCGGCCCATTCACTCTCCCCTTGTTGCCTCTCGCGTCTCCCTGTGCGTGAACGATGAGACTTAGGGCAAAAACAAGTAATAGTGCTACAACGATGACACCCACTTTGGATAAGACTCTCATGGGTTGTGCCTCTCGGTGAATATGCGAAAAGAAATAACGGCGGCGCGAGGTGCGCTTGCGTGAGAGCCAAGCTTAGCATACCTCGCGCCAACTGTTAATACGCTCACGCCGGAAGGCCGCTGCTCCTGCGGCTTCCGGAAAGTCGAGCGTCTTTATGAGACCGCTCCTAATCAAAGCCCCGGGCTTGGCGCATTACCACCCCTGCATCTTTCAAGACAGTTTTTCGTATTGCTTTTGCGCCATGCCCTGACATTTCTTGCCCCTAAGTGTCTCTCTTATTCTGAGCTACGACCCGCCTTAACTGTTGGTAGGTTCGCTAGAAACTGAACTTTAAAGCGAACTGAATGCGGCGTCCGGGCGTCACGGTATCCGTTGCCTGTCCGAAAGCAGGGGCTTCGAGGAACCGCACGGGGATGCCGAAATTGGCGCGATTGATGAAGTTGAAAATATCCATGCGGAATATGATCTTCTGTCTCTCGTTGATCGGGAAGTTCTTCACGATGGCGAGGTCCAGATTCAGGACATTTCCGGCGCGGAACGTATTGCGCCCGACGCGTCCATTCTCACCGGGGGCCGCAATGAGACTCGCCAGATTTGTTCCCGGCGCAATCGTTAGGGGTTGGCTGCGGCTCCCTGTGATAACGATGCCCTGCGTTGCGTTCAAACGATCCGTCAGGTTGCCGTCAAGGTTGACATCAAAAATGCTGTTGACCGTGAAGGGCTGTCCGGTTTGGAAGTAGCCTGTGCTGGCAATTTGCAGCCCGCCGAGGATTGCTTTGTAGAAACTGCCCCGATTGCCGCTTTTCGGAAAGTCGTAGATGAGATTGTAGGCGAAGCGGTGACGCACATCGAAGTTAGATGGCCCGAATTCGCCTGCGCGGGTCAGACTATCCTGCGGCAGAGCCGGTGCGCCCGCCAGATCGAACATATCGGAGGCGTCATCTCTTGCCTTTGCGAATGTGTAGTTGGCCTGAAATTGCAGGCCCTGATGAAAGCGCCCACGCAACTGCAACTGAAACGCATCGTAACGAGACCCACTGTCAGTCCGATAAATAAAGACTGAGCCGGCGTTGGGCTGCGGACGATCAAATGTACCTGTGTTGAAATTGATGCCTGGAGGGTTGACGAAGCCTCGGAAGCTTGGCAGAAGGTTGGCAATAGTACAGGCTGGAGTAATTACAGGGAAACAGATGGGATTTCCGTTAACATCGGTTGCATCGACGCCTGCAAATATAACAAGCGGAAGAATGATGTTGTTGGGGCCGAGATTGGGAGTCGAAACGCGAAGCAGATTGTGCCCCCGCGTGCCGATATAAGCAGCAGAAATGAGCATATTGGAACTCAACTGTTGCTCGAAGGTGACGGCGTACTGTTCGGCTGATGGTGTTTTGAGCGAGCTATTAGGGAGCGTGATTGAAAGGGCATTTGGAAAAGAATTACTACAAGTATTAGTAGCATTGCTACCGACACAATCCAGCACGACCGGAAATGACAGGGCAGGATTGAGGGTGTTAAGGGTTCCAGGCTGTACATATGGCGTGAAGACGTTTCCAGAAGTAATCCCTCCGCTAGCCGGGTTGAAGTAGGTAAGAAATCCCGTAACCGGGTCGGTAAAACCGCTGGCATTGATGGTCACGAAATTTGGATAGACGTTACGTGATTGGCTTACTACCGCGCCCAGAATCTGGTCATGAAAGAGGCCGAAACCTGCGCGAATGACCGTTCTGCGGTCGCTCCCGAACCAGTTAGGCGACCACGCCAGGCTGACGCGTGGCTCGACGTTGTTGCGGTCAGAATTAAATATCTGCGAGCGTCCTGCAAGGAATGATTTTATTCCGGCGACATTGGGATTATTCAACAACGGATCGTTGAAAGTTCTCTCAATGAGATTAGTCCGCTCGCTTGGCGTCGTATTTAACTCGTAACGCACCCCGAAACTAAGCGAAAGGTTCGGACGGATACGCCATGTGTCCTGACCGAAGAAGTTCAACTCATAGTAACGTAAGCCAATTGCTGATGACCCCGATCTTAGTAGTGAGAGGAAAGCCCCACTCGGAGCGCCGGACGCAGCAAAATCAATGCCGGGAACAAAGTTGCCTGTAAAGATATCAGGGCTGCTCGGATCGTTATCGAATTCAGGCGCTCCATTGTAGGTCAAAAGCGTTCTTGAGTTGCGCGGGAGATCGCTATTCAATTCAACGCGGCGAATATCCGCGCCAAAGGCTAAGCTATGCCTGCCGGCCTGATAGCTTAAGACATCCGCTACCTGATAGGTGTTATTAACGCGCCTTTGCGGGAAGTAATTAACGTCAACGCCGATGGGGCTGAATCCGGCAATGTTGATTTGACCAACACGGCCAATTGTAGACTCAGTAGTTCCGCCAGTAGCATAAGGTACTGGGCCGGTATTGGGTATCCCGGTGAAACCGAAGGAACCACCTAAGACAGGTAAGGGATTAAGCGTATTATTTACCAATCGTCGGGCATTCAACAGAAAAGGCTCGTTGGGGGAAATCTGGCTGGGAATCAGGAACGGGTTACGCACTTCATCGAACGCGAGGCGCGTGCGGCCATAAGAGAGGCGCAACACGTTGTTCGTCCTACTGCTTATTTCGCTGGTCAGGAACGTCGAGAAGTTTTGTGTTCTCACGCGAGGCTTGAGAGTAGAAAAGAGCGCGCCCCCGGTTACCGAAATTTCACGCCAGTCCTGAGTGAAGTTGTAGCGAGCCGTGAAGGTCTGAGGCATGCCCCAGAGGCTGAAGTTTTGATCGTACTTGCCGGAGGCCACGTTGCCGCGTGCACTCGCGGGCAGGATTTCCGTAAAAGTATTAGCGCCGTAAATGCCGTTCGGATTGTTAGGGAAGGGGAAAAGGCTGAAAACCGCGTCCCCCTGGAATGCGGTCGGGAATCCGAATTCCGGGAAAAAGTGTGAGCTATTTGACGGAGTGCAATTGGTTATATTGAATCCTGCGTCTCCAGGAGATAGGCAATCGGCAAAAATGCCCGTTGCCCCGGTACCGAAGATACCTCTCTGCTCTACTGTCGGAACGGCAAAGCTTGCCTCCTTCGTCGCGTTGAGGGCTTGCGTCTCGTAAGACACGAAGAAGAATGCTTTATCTTTTTTGATCGGGCCACCCAGCACAAAACCGCCCTGGCCTAGCGTAAAAGAGTCTTCACCGCCGCTTTGATTAGTAACTCTGAGTGGATTCCCATCAAGCAGCACCGACTGTGTGAACGTCGTACCGCCGAATACAGTTCTTGCCGTAACGTTGGTAGTCGCGTTGCCGTTGGCTGTGTCGAAGACGTTACGCGAATTCAGTTGGCTTGAATTGAAAAAGCCGTAGATCGTGCCATGGACTTGATTGCCGCCGGACTTGGAGACGGCGTTGACCTGCGCGCCGAAGTTGCGGCCATACTGGGCGGGCGAGAGCAGTGTCGTGACTCGATACTCTTGTATGGATTCAATCGGCTGCGGGACGAGCGAGAAGAAGCCCTGACGACGCACGCCGATGTCTTCGTCGTTGTTGTCCGAACCGTCAACGGTGAAATTGTTGCCGCGCGAGCGCATCCCATTGACGGAGAACTGGCCGGAAGAGCCTACGCCAGCGCCGACGCCGGGACCGGCCACGCTGCCTTGTGTTTGCGGCGGTAAAGTGACGCCCGGCAACAACAGCGCCAGTTCATCAAATGAGCGCACCAGCGTGGTTCCGCCCAGCGGGAGGGTGGATACTTCTTTCTCTCGAAAGCCGCCGCCGCGTCGTCCGTCCGTGGTGTTCATTTCACTTCTGATGTTCGAATCTTCGTCCACCAAGTCAGTAGTCCCGCTCGTCATCTCGGTCGAGGGACTTGGCGCTGGAGTTGGTGTGACTCCGGGCTGAGATGGCTCGGTCGGGGACGGAGATGGCGTGGCCGCAGCCACACTCAACGGTTCGAGAGAGATCGGCAATGGAAATACGTTACGGGTGAGCGTGATGTCAACGCGCTGCGCCTTATCGCTCTCATACACTTTGAAGTTCGGCGCCTTCACGACAACCTTGTATCTGCCGGGAGGAAGCTGATTCTTGATGAAAGTTCCGTCCGCGCCGGTCTTCGTGGCCGTCTGAACCTCACTGTCCAGGTTGATGATCTGCACAGCCGCGCCAACCACCGGCTCGTTCGGGCTCTGGCTGTTCGTCACTCTACCCTCTATCGCTCCCGTAACTTCCGTCTGAGCGTTAACAGAGTCTGCCAGAAAGAAAGAGGCCATGAGAATAAAACAGGCAGTCATTACGAGGATGGTAAAAATAGAGAAATGTTGGGTAGGCTTTGAGGTATGCATGTTTTTCTCCGTGTTAGCTGTGAGGCCAGGTGGCCTTCGTAAGGAGCGCAACGGTAACTTGGGAACCGTTGCGAGTTTTCCGATTACGACTACAATCCAGCATGTTGATAAAACATGCCTGGGAGTTGGATTCAAGTCTAAGGAAAAATCAATAAAGCCTGAGGACTGCTAAGTACGAGGTATGAGAATCTTTGCTTAGCAAAACCTCGTTCGCAAGGAGAAGACGGAATATAAGTTGACTCTTATGAGGAGTAAACCTGTTCACCACAAAAACTCATTCCTAAAAACGAGACGGAATATATGGCGACTCAAACTTATTGTCAAGCAGTTTTGTCAACCAAAAGCCGCAAAAGGATCAACAAAAATGCGCCTGCTAATTCGGGGAAATCCGAAGGTGAGAGCATTACTCTTTACCAAATACAATGAGAGCAGATTGGCGCTACTGAATCAAGGGCAACAATCCGATCCTGACATTAAGGGGACTCGCGCACGAGACGAAAGCCGATAGTTGGATGCTTATCTGTTTCTGGAAGCCAATCTCGATACGTTGCAGTGATACGATCACGCGCCTCACTTCGATATGATCCGCCGCGCTTGACTGCCTGTCCTTGCTGATCTTGTGGAATGCTTTCGGACTTGCCCTGATAATATGAGGCTTTCGAAGAAGTCCACTCCCAGACATTGCCGATCAGATCGAGTACGCCCGTGCTGGTCGCCCCCTGCTTGTAAGAGCCGACCGGCTTCGGCAAAAGTGAGTCAATATTAGCGTAACCATCCACCCATTCATTGCCCCAGGGATAAAGTTTAGAGGAACTGCCATCACGTGCCACATACTCCCACTCTTCTTCTGTCGGCAGACGATACGTTACACCGTCCCGGTTTGAGAGCCAATTGGCATACGTTTTAGCATCAACGACCGAAACATTTCTGACAGGCCACTGCTCCTGCCCGGGAGGCGGTTTGTCGCCAATCCATGGTTTCCACCATTCCGCTTCCTCGCCGGAAGGTGCAGGATACCTGGTCACCTGCACAAACTCTGCGTACTGAGCGTTGGTCACTTCCATCTTATCTATATAAAAAGGTTTCACAGTGACGGTATGTGCTGGCCTTTCTAAAGAGGGGCCATCGTTGCGACCCATCTGGAATGTGCCTCCTGCAATAAATACCATGTCTCTCGCAGGGACGGTGCTTGTGCCCGCCGCCCCGCCGCCGGGTGATTTCTCTCCTGTGGCAGTTGGCTGAGGATTCTGCTGCGGCTTGGAATCTGTGGTGCGTCGCGTCAAAAGATAGAGACCTCCGCCGCCAAGTAAAAGCACCAGCAGGGCAGCCCCGATGTAGATCCGGGGGAAAGGTTTTTTCTGCGCGGGCAGGTCGAAGCTCGATGTTGAAGTTTGAGCAGGCGGCGCGAACTCTTGCCACGGCTTTTGTGCTCCGGGAGGAGTGGTGGCTGTTTTCTGGCTGATGGTGTTTGATGGCGATTGCTCGGTTGCATCCATCGGGCGCATAACGGGCTGTGCGAGGTTGACGCCGCCGCCAATCATGGTCTGTTGTAAAGCATCAGGCGCAGTTTTAGCATCGCTCTCAGACCCAGCAGAAGACTGCTTGATCCCTTCGTAGCGCTGTGTCTCCTCAATAGGCTGATGTGAGGGGGACGGGTCAAGATTCGCATCCGAAGCAATGGTGACTGCGAACCGCTCCTCTTGTGCTCGCTGATACCGTGCGGCCTCTTCTTTTGCGTATCGGCGGGCTTCCTCTTCTTCGGCGCGCAGTCGAGCCTCTTCTTCGGCCTTGCGTTGTGCCTCAGCTTCCGCGGCGAGGCGTGCCTCTTCTTCGGCGGCGCGTCTGGCCTCTTCCTCGGCGCGGAGTCTTGCCTGCTCTTCCTCTGCCCTGCGGCGTTCCTCTTCTTCCGCACGCCGCCGCGCGGCTTCGGCTTCGGCGAGTCGGCGAGCCTCTTCTTCGAGGCGCAGGCGCTCTAATTCGGCCTGGCGACGGCGCTCCTCTTCAGCGCGCAGCCGGGCCGCCTCTTCTTCGGCTTCTCGGCGCGCCTCCTCTGCACGCAGTTGTTCTTCCTCTTCTGCCTTTCTTCGCGCTTCTTCTTCGGCACGAATCCGCTCCGCTTCCTCTTCAGCTTTTCGCTTCGCCTCGGCTTCTGCACGCAGTCGCTCTTCCTCTATAGCTTTCAGCCGTGCCTCTTCCTCCGCTCTCAGCCGCGCCTCTTCTTCGGCTTGACGCTTCTCTTCTTCGAGAGCCGCAAGCTGACGAGCCTCTTCTTCGGCTTTCAGTCGCGCTTCCTCTTCAGCGCGCAAACGAGCAGCCTCCGCTTCGGCTTGTCGGCGCGCTTCTTCAGCCTGACGTTGCTCCTCTTCGCGTCTGCGCTGCTCCTCGACCGCACGCTGACGCGCAGCTTCCGCTTCGGCTCGTCGTCGCGCTTCCGCTTCGGCTCGTTTGCGTGCTTCCTCTGCTGCGCGTCTCTTTGCTTCTTCCTCAACGATCCGGCGGGCTTCCTCTTCTTCGGCGCGCAGTCGAGCCTCTTCTTCGGCCTTGCGTTGTGCCTCAGCTTCCGCGGCGAGGCGCGCTTCTTCCTCTGCCTTTCTTCGCGCCTCTGCTTCGGCGGCGAGTCGGGCTTCCTCTGCGGCGCGGAGCCGTTCGGCTTCCTCTTCAGCCTTCAGTCTGGCTTCTTCTTCAGCCTGACGGCGCGCTTCCTCTTCGGCGGCAAGCCGTGCCTCCTCCTCCGCGCGCAGTCTCGCTTCTTCCTCGGCGCGCAGGCGTGCAGCCTCTTCCTCGGCCTTCAGCCGCGCGGCCTCTTCGGCGCGCCGCGCTTCCTCCGCAGCGCGCTCTCTTTCTTCTTCCAACGCGAGCCGACGAGCTTCTTCTTCAGCGCGGAGCCGTTCGGCTTCCTCTTCGGCTTTCCGTTTGGCTTCGGCCTCAGCAGCGAGCCGCGCCTCTTCTTCAGCAGCAAGGCGGGCCTCTTCTTCGGCGGCAAGGCGCGCCTCTTCCTCGGCGCGCAGCCGTGCTTCTTCCTCGGCGCGGAGTCTTGCTTGCTCTTCCTCTGCCCGGCGGCGTTCCTCTTCCTCCGCTTGGCGTTGCGCTTCGGCCTCGACGGCTAAACGCTCTTCTTCGAGGCGCAGGCGCTCTAATTCGGCCTGGCGACGGCGCTCCTCTTCAGCGCGCAGCCGGGCCGCCTCTTCTTCGGCTTCTCGGCGCGCCTCCTCTGCTGCACGTCTCTGTGCCTCTGCCTCAATTTGCCGCCGCTCTTCTGCCGCCTTCTCCGCTTCGGCCTGTCGTCGCGCCTCCTCTTCGGCGTGCTGTCGTGCCTCCTCCTCTTGACGCTGGCGCGCTGCTTCAAGTTCACTGCTGCGCGTTTGGTCGAGGTCGGGCATCCCCGCTTGCTCCGCTGCCCGCCGCTCTGCCCACAAGCGCTGCTTGGTTATTTCAAAGTCGGCGTCTCTTTCGCCCACAAGTGTCCGATCCATTGCCGCACTTGTGATGAGCGCCTGCCGCAGTTCGCGAATAAACTCGTCAGCCGTCGCCGGCCGATCGTCCGGGTTCTTTTCGAGCGCATGCAGCACGACCTGTTCAATCGCGGGCGGCACATCCATTTCCAACTCGGCGAAATGTGGAGGGGGATCCATCAAATGCTTTTTCATGATGGTAGGCATTGACGCGCCTTTGAAAGGCACATCGCCCGCCAGCATTTGGAAGAGGATGATCCCCAGGCTGTAAATATCAGAACGTTGATCCAGTTCTCCGTCTGACCACTGCTCTGGGGCCATATAATGAGGCGAGCCCATCATGCCTATTGTTTGGGCTAATACAAATGAGCCAAGCAACTCGCCTGATTTGATCTTTGCTAACCCGAAATCAAGAATCTTGACGGCTTCCGCAGGGGGCTTGTTATCCTGGAGCATTATGTTCAGCGGCTTCAAATCCCGATGAACGATTCCATGCCGATGCGCGGCACTAACGCCGGAGGCGATCACTATCATGAACTCCAGCGCCCTTTGAGGTGAGAGCTTTCCTTCTGTCTTCAGGAGTTCATGCAATGACTGACCCGGAACAAATTCCATGACGAGAAACGGCATCATCCCCTTGATGACACCATAATCCGTGACCGAAATGATGTTGGGATGACGGATGGCTGCTGCTGCCATTGCTTCCTGTCGAAAGCGCGTGGCGAGTGTCGGGTCGTTACCAACCAACTCCGGTAGAATCACTTTGATTGCATGGGCGGTTTTGAGGAAGACGTGATGGGCTTTATACACTATGCCCATGCCACCCTGGCCGAGCCGCCTTTCCAGTTGGTAGCGGCTATCAAGAATAGGATCGCCTGTCAGTGATTGGATGTTTTCATGACCATCAAATGGGCAGTGATTTATATGGTCTGGAAAACATAAATAGCAGATTGTACATTCTTTCATCGGTTGACTCGATAGCCAACGGCAAATGGGTTATGCATGCAGCAGGGGCTGCCTTGATCTTAGATCATGCCGCCGCATTCTGGGCCGGACATAAACACGACTTTTTATCAACTTACTAGCATTCAAAGTTCAGGAGCCTAGCATACAAGAACACAAACATCTTAACAATCTGATAACCCTTTCAGCTCTATTCAGCCTCTAAGCTGAATGCCAATGGCAGCCGGATTTTCCATGGTCTCGGCTGTTTGACCATCGACTGAATCAGGGCGGCATAAATCCATGCCTCACTTGATTCACAGCGGCGTTCATAGTCTCCGCCCACACGACGATGATGCCCACCTGCTTCGGGGATGCGAAGGTGGTGGGCCGGTTTCAACCTAAGCCCACATTCTTCATCCGTCCCTCCGCGGCCTCTGAAATGTTTTGCCGTAAAACGTCATGAGAGGTGTGAGGCCGTCTTCGGAAGCGATAGGCTGTGGCGGTCCAATCGTGGAGAGGTCAGTGCCGAGTCTTAAATTGGCCCACCACCGAAAATTCGATTGACACGAATCAGGCGGGGGAATATTCTCCCGCGCTTAGCAGTCACCGGCACACTTTCAAACCTTCTCCGGGGGCTCGATTCTTCGGCTCGCGCCAGGGTCGCCCTGCCCGGTGAGATTTGAATCCAGGGCGCGCGCCTCTTCGGTCCGGGCCGGTTGCGGCATCACTCTACCAAAGTCTCATCCTTTCCAAATGAAGCAGGAGTAACACCGATGTCCAGTGCGGAAGAAAACGAAGTTGACGCGGCCCAGTTCCACACGGCGATTCACCTCCTAGACGTGGGGCAGGACCCTTACGGCGACGCCGTTTTGTGCCAGTTCGGCAACACGACGGTCCTGATTGACGGCGGCCACCCCGGCAGCTACAACGGCCAGGGAGAGCACGTCTCGATACCTGACCAGCTCAGGGAACTCCTACAGCAAGAGCCCCCGTTCACGATTGATCTGGTGGTCATCTCGCACGCGCACCAGGATCACATAGGGTGCATCCCGCGCATGGTGCAGGAGGGTGACCTGACGCCGCGCTGGGCATTCCTGATTGACCCCGCGCTCGGCTGGGGCCGCGTGGGCGTTGACAGCCTTCCCCTCGCCGGCCAATTCGACATTGACCCCGCGCTCGGCTGGGGCCGCGTGGGCGTTGACAGCCTTGACGCGCCCCCCGCCGGCCAACTCGACGCCAGGGTGCTCAAACTCGCCGCCGCGCTTCGCGAACACATACGCTCGGGCGCGACCGAACGGCTCGACCTGACGGACTTCATGACGGACGCCGTGACGCTCGAAGACCGCTACGAGACGATGATCGAAACGATGAAGGACGGCGGGACCCGCGTCGTCCGGTTCGGGCGCGACAGCACGACCGCGCTGACGAACGCCTTTCAGGGTGTCGGCTTCAAGATACTCGGCCCGACCAGGGCGCACCTGCGCGCGTGCGCGCGGCTCATCGCCCGCAGCACGCAGGACGCAATTAGCCGGGCGACAGACTTCTTACAACTCGACAGCAGTACGGATTTGATGACCGCTTACCAGCAACTCACCTCCTCGTCCCTCGATGCCCTGGACGCCGCCTCGCGGCTCGGCGCGGCCGTCAACCTACAGAGCAACGTCATCATGTTCGACTACAAGGGCAAAAAGCACCTCTTCGCGGGCGACATGCAGTTCGAAGACCCGGGCGTGTCGGACGACTCGCTGTTCGAGAGCGTGGAAAAGTTAAGACGCATCGTCAACGAGCAGGGGCCGTACGACTTCGCTAAACTCTCGCACCACGGGAGCCATAACGCCTTCTCCGAAGAGATTCTCAGCGAGATGGGCGGGACTGCGCTTCTGGGCATCTGCGCGGGCGAAAGGAGCACCTCGCACCCGAGCCGGGAAGCGCTCTCGGTGCTGAAGCGACACCGCGATGAGATTCGGTGGGCGCGCACGGATCGTAACCGCGAGTCGAGTTTCTTCTTCGGGTCGGGCGTGCCCGAGATAGAAATCTCTCGCGGGCGGATTAACGACACCCGCCCGAACAGGGTGGACGAAGGGGAGTTTCCTGCGGAAACCGCGCCGGCGACTCCGCAGCCTTTAACGACAGCGCCCAGGCCAGTCGTGGGCCAGGAGCAGCGGCCGGCCCCCGCCGCCGCCGCCGGGGCGGACGCGGTCGAGTTGACGGTGCGGATTCCTCACGCCGCCACGCGCATCACGTTTTCAGGTGAGTTCTCGCTACAGATAGAACCTGGCGGCGGGGGCCAGCCTTCCGCGGTCGTGCAAAGCAACACGCCGTCGTCGAGGGAGCAGGACAGACCGAGCCGGCGCTCGGCGCGGCCGGAGGACGCAGGCTGGCCGACTTGTTGCTCGTGACGAATCGGCAGAAACTCGCGCTCAACATCGGTGAAGGGGAGTGCGAGCGTGTCCTCTCGGAGTTGCAACAGTCGGGGGCAAACCTTTTCGACGCGCTGCCCGGCGGGGTCCGGGACGCCGCCGAAGCCGCCGCCATCGTCAACGACGTTTTGGCCCAGTACCCCGGCACGAAGGGTTTAGTGCTGCTCGGCGGCTTCGACATCATACCGTCACAGAGATTCGACTGCCTGCCGCCCGACGTTCGCGCACGGCTGGGCAGCAACGACGACCCGGACAATTTCATCGTCTGGAGCGACGACGTTTACGGCAAGCGCGGCGACGACGGGCTGCCCGTGATTCCCGTCAGCCGCATACCCGACGGGCAATCCTCGGACCTCGTTTCGAACGCCATCAGGACCGGCCCACCGCCGCGTTGGTCCGGCGGCGGCCTGCGTAACTATGCGCGGCCGTTCGCCGACGGCATCTGGCAAAACATACACGAGGACGCGTGGCTGCTGATCTCCGGGCCGACCGTGCCGGGCTTGATCGGGCCGCAGCACTTCGCGGTTGATCAGATATATCTGATGCTTCACGGCCACCACAACGACACCGCGCGCTTCTGGGGCGAGGACGCCGAAGGCGACTACATAGAAGCCTTCAACGTCGTCAACATTCCCGCGCTCAACGGGGCCACTGTTTTCACGGGCTGTTGCTGGGGAGCCCTGACCGTCAACAAGACGGCCTCGCGCTACTCGCCGACCCAGCCCATCGCTCAGAAGACCCCGGACTCTTCCATCGCGATGCGTTTCCTGTCGAACGGCGCGAACGCCTTTGTCGGTTGCACGGGCGCTCATTACTCGCCCGACATAGAACCGTATGACTTCTTCGGCGGCCCCATGCACGCGGCCTTCTGGGGAAGAATCCGCGCGGGGGAAGCGCCCGCGCAGGCGCTGCTGAACGCCAAGGCGGACTACCTGCTCGGGATTCCGCACGGGCAACGCGGCGTCGGCGCACGCGCCATAGAGTGCAAGATATTATGGCAGTACACCTGCCTGGGGCTCGGGTGGTGACGCTCCGCCGAAAACGTTCCGGCGCGCGTCTTGCCAACCCGGCTTCTTAGTCGGATAATGAGTCACGTCAAGGAGAAGCAGATATGGCTACGCTATCGAAGGAAGAAATAGAGGCAATCGTCGAGCGCGACGTGCCCGGCCACCGGCTCGTCAGGGGTGCGGCCGACGAGAGGGCTGACGACTCTGAAAGGTTCGGCGGGAACCTGGACTCGCGCGAGTCCGGCCCGGACAGTGACGCCGCCTCCCCGAACCTGGACACCCTGCGCGAGAAACTGCGGCGCAAGAGGAGCGGCGACACGCGCTCGGGCAGTCAGGTGGACGCAAGGGCGAGCCGCGAGAGCGACGACGCGGACGACGACGAGGAATATTACTGTGGCCGTCAGGCCGAAGGTTTCTCGCGACCCGTTCGACGTGGGGCCTCGCACCAAGGCCGTGGTGATTTCAGGCAGATCGAAAAAGGTCATCGGCCGTCAGGGGTAACACCCGGCCGCTTCTCGTCAACCTGCCGCTTCCGACCTGAAGCCAAACGCATCGAGAGCGCCACAGGCTCGCAGCAAGAGCCTGTGGCGCTCTGCTTTTCCGGGGCTTCGTTGAAGTCCCGAGAAACGCTTCTTATCTCTGTCCTGCGCCTTTTGACTGCTGTATGCTGAAACGATGCCCTACCTCGTTGACGGCAACAACGTGATGGCGCAGCGCGTCGGCTGGCACAAAAATAAGCCGAAGGCGCGGCGCGGGTTGATGGACGAGTTGGCGCGGTTCGCGCGCGCGCGGCGTGTGAGCGTGATGGTCGTGTTCGACGGCGCGCCGGAGGAGTTTTTCGCTGACGGGTCGAGCTACAAGGGCGTGCGTGTCTTCTACAGCGAGCGCGGGTCGAACGCGGATGAGCGCATCAAGCGTATGGTCGAGGAGACGCGCGGGCGGCGCACGCTCGTCGTCGTCACGTCAGACCGCCAGCTCGGCGACTACGTGCGGCGCTGCGGTGCGCAGGTCATGCGCTCCGGTGAATTCAGAAAGAAGATGGAGGAGGAGGCCGCGGACGGCGGCGCGCGGGAGCCTTCAATCGAGGGAAAGTTGGACGAGTGGATGCGCTACTTCGGCGTCGCGCCCGGAGAAGACGAGGAATAGGGTGCGGGAGATGGGGCAACTGAGGTAAGCTGGTCCGAAACGGTGAAGGCTTAATAAAGACCTGAGGGAGGGAAATCAATGCGACGGACTTTTACAGCTTTGCTTTTGCTCGCGGCCGCAGTCTCCTTGAGTGCCTGCGGCGGCAGCTCGAACACCGGCGCCAATGCCGGCCGCGACGAAGTGGACACGACCGTCAACAGCGAAAGGATCGAAAGCTCGAACATCGCGCCCACGGGCGGCCCCGGCCCCGAGCCCGAGAGCAGCCGCGGCGGGCAGTCCTCATCAAACGCCAACACGAGCAAGAACGCGAACGAAAACAAGAGCGCCGACAAGAGCCAACCCGACAGCAAGAACAAGAACTCGCAATAGCGGACGGTGAGGCGTGATTGAGTCCCGTTAGGGACAATCGAAAATAGCCCAGCACTTCAGTGCTGGGATACAAGCATGCGAATTTAGTTGAGTCCCGTAGGGACGATTGAAATATTCAGCCGTCCCTACGGGACTCTCTATTTTATTCCGCGCTGTTCCCAGCAC
>CAVQEU010000017.1:0-9909 GCA_963711585.1 uncultured Acidobacteriota bacterium
TGTAGGTGCCGGCAGGCGGCCCCGGATTTATCTGTGGTTCGCGCTGCCTATCACCTTGTCGCGGAACTGCTTGACGAGGCGGTCGCTCAGCCGACTCAAGGTCGGGAGCTTTAACGGCCCGACGAGGTAGCGGCCGTAGGCGGCGTCGCGCAGGGCGTCTATGTCGAACTTGCTTTTGAAGTGGTCGCGGTAGGTCTCCCAGGAAATGGCGAGGGCTTCGATGGAGCTTTCGTCGAGGTTGACGAGAAAGACGAAGTCGGCGTCGCTGGGCTTATCGGCTACTTTGAAGAACGTCCAGCCTTCGATTCTTTTTCGGACTTTCCTCTCGGCGTCTAGGTCGGAGTTGAAATACTCGCGGCGGTTGACGCTCACGTCCTCGGCTTCGGTCGTCAGGGGCAGTGGCACGCGGCGGAAGGCGACGATGTACATTGACTGGCCCGCGCGGAAGTTGAAGGAAGTTGACTGCGCTGTGCCGCTCAAGGCCGGAGCCGTTTGCTTACCCTTTGTGTCTTGCGAGAGGCCGGTCGAAAGAAAGAACGTAAGGCAGAGAGTTGTTATCGTCCAGAAAAGTCTCGATCTCATCTCTTACCTCCTCTAAGACGCTGCTATCAGCGACTAACTTGTCCGTCAGCGTGCTCGGTCTTCACGAATCGAATCCGTGCTGTCACGCGGTTCGCCGTTTACAGGCTGATTCTCTCTGATAGAGCGTGCAGCAGTTGTTGAAGGAGTTCCGCGTTTTTTAGATCAGTTGATGAAAAATCAATGTGCTGTATAGACCTTAGCTGGCGAGGGACGCGGCACGTCTGGTAGATGACCGGCACGATACGTTTATTTTCATCCAGGGCTGTCCGTAGTTCACCTCGAACCTCTGTCGAGTCAACTGCCGTGGGTGAAAGGACGATTAAGAACTGGTTACAGCCGTAGAGCGCTTCATCTATCTTCTTATCCCAATTCTCACCGACACGTATGTCCAATTGGTCAACCCAGACGCGGATGCCCTTGGCTTTAAGTTCCGAGGCCAACTCCCTGACGAAGGATTGATCCTCGCGCGCATAGCAGACGAAAGTGAATTGCTCCCCGGCGGCGCGAGGCTCAGGTCTCCCGGCGGGTTCCTCGCCGCCGAGTTTTTTTATCAACGTTGCTATGTTCCAGGCGAGGTCTTCTATCTGACGTAAGTATTCGTCGTGACCAACTCCCCCAGGGTCCGGGCTCCACTCCAGCTTAGCGCCGTATTCATCCCAGTCGTAAAACGCCCAGCCGATCATGCCCTTCAACTCCTCCGGGTGCCGGCTGGTTGGGACGTAGCTCTTGAGGATGGGGAAGACGCGCGATTGCGTCTTGACGTAGAGCCCGCCGGTATCCGACTTGGCTTTGATAAATTGGCGTAACTCTTCTAGGCACCGTTTCGACCGCAAGTAGGCTGGCGAGATGATACAGAGCATCACTTTCGTATCTCGCATGAGCAATGTAAATATGGAAGAGGGGCCGTCGTTGGTCAGCCTTGTGTCCAGCCAGATTTTCGGTAAGCGCCCCAGCATCTCTTGCAGACGGCGTTCCAGCAGCTTGCGGAATTTCACCGCCCAGTCGTCAGGGCCGGGCTCATAGTCTTGGTCGCCGGAACCGACATGGCTGATGAAGATGTCGTACTCGAAGAGCATAGCTTCCAACCGAGCTTTCCGGGCTGAAAATCAGTTGCCGTCATACACCTGCCTGGCTCGAAGATGTAAAGACTGAGAAAGCCCGCGCGGCCCCGTATGTTCGCCCCGCCGTGAGGCTTTCCGCCTACTGCGGCTGAATCCGCAGGGTGAAACTGCAAACCTCTATCTTGTTATCGGGCGAGACGGGCGTGCGCTGCTCGCGCGGGACTTCCTGGCCGTTGATGAGCGTGGGGTTTCTGCCTTTGGGCGTGAACCAGAATTGGCCGCCTTCGTCGCGCTCAAGTGTGGCGTGGATGCGGCTTACTTCGGGGTCGCCCTTGAGCGGCAGGTCAACCGAGACGGAGCGCGAGCCGCGCCCGACGGTGATTTCGGGCTTGGAAATTGGCACAACCGTCTGGCGCACGCCCGCGCGCCAGACTTCGACGTTGTAAAGGATTGTCACGCGCGGGCGCACGACCGTCGAGTCGTCCTCCGTGGCTGGCATGGTCCCCAGCGCAGGCGTCGCGTCCGGCGTGACGCCCGGCAGGGAGGTCTTCAGCATTTGCTCGTTCGGTCGGGCGGTGACCATCGTGTGGCCGCTCTCGGTCTCGTCCCAGACGGGCTGGACGCGAAATTCGCCCTTGTTGAGCGTGCCGTCAACGCGCAGCTCGACAGCGAAAGATCTTGGTGGCGAGCTGCGTCATCCCCGAAAGCTCGCGCGCGCGCTCCGAGAGCACGTGGAAGAGACCCTGTTCGAGGCCGCGCCGCTTCTCGCCCTGCCACTCGCGGTCGTCGTCGTTCGAGAGGTAGACGATATACTCGCGCGGGATGAAGGTCGGCCCCCCGGGCGGCGTGAACATCTCGCGCTGCATGGCGGCCTCGACTTCGCGCGCCACCTTGACCAGAAACTCCTCCCAGACGCGGCGCGGCCGCGCCTGCTCGTCCGCGTCCAGCAAAGGGTCTTGCGCGCCCTCGCCGTCAATCCACCGCCGAATGGATTCAATTAGCCCCACTGTGCAGCTCGCTCCTCTCCGATATTCAAACCCAAGCTACTAACTGGCTCAATTCCTTTGCGCCTCCAGCGTCTCCAGCGTGAGTGATTTAAATTTTTCACGCAAAGGCGCAAAGACGCTAAGGGGTTGAGTGTAGTTTTCAAACGCGCTCTTAGTTCACGTCTATCGTGCTCTTGCCCATCCAGCCGCGCTTGACTGCGTCATCGTCCACGCCTTCCTCGGCCACGACTTCGACCTCGTACCAGCTATTATTATCACTAACGCTCAAAATTCGCACACGCGCGCCGCGCTGCACGGTCCTCAAGGGCGGGTTGCTCGCGCGATCCGGGTCGCGGCGCAGGTTCGCAGGCAGCTTGACCACGCCCTCCCGCCCGACCTCCGGCGACGAGGTGTTGCCCACGGCCGCGCCCTGCTGCGGCGGCTGCGCCCGCCGCCGGCTAACGTAAAAATGCGTGGCGAGCAGGACGCCCGCGAAGGCCACGATAATGAGCAGCGCGACGAGCGCGCGCAGCCAGCGCCTCCTGGCCTCCGCCTCCTCCGCGGGCGTGAAGTCGTTCGGGTCGTCCGCGCGCCGCGTGCTGACAGGGAGGGGGGCCGCCGTGGCGCGAGTCGGGTGGCGCGGGGCCTGCGGCGGCAGCGGCGCGGAAACTCTGGCGTGCCGGGGCGCGCCCGCCACTGGCACGACTATGCGCGGGCGCGCTGCCCCATTGCCGCGCGACTGCGACGGCTTGACCGCGTCGCGCGAATCGAAGCGGGGGCGCGGCGGCGCTTCGCCGACGGCGTCCGACGCGCCGGTCAGTTGTTTCGAGACGGGGCGCTCACGCTCGCCTCCGCCGTCCTGCGGCCTGAGGGGCTGAGTTGGCGGCAAGGAAGCGTCCGACAACTCTTCCCAGAACTCGCGCACGGTCTGATAGCGCTTCGCGGGCTTATCCTCAGTCGCGCGGCGCAAGACCCTGAGCACGTGTGCGGCCCAGGTCTTCTGCGCGATTGCCTCCGGCAAGTCGGTAATCTGCTGGTGCGAGAAGCGGCGCGGCGCTTCGCCCGCGAGCAGCGTATAGGTCGTCTTGGCAAGCGAGTAGATGTCGGCGGCCGGCGTCAAGGAAGGCTGTGTGTTGAGCGAGGCCGTGTCGAGCGGGCCGGTCTGGACGAGCGGATTGTGCTCGGGCGCGGCGTAGACGTTGGTGCCGACGCGCGTGATCGCGCCTTCCGTGGCCTCGATTTTGGCGACGCCGAAGTCCGCGATCTTGACGTTCTGCGCGTCGGCCGTGAGCAGCAAATTCTGCGGCTTGATGTCGCGGTGTATGACGCCGCAGTCGTGCGCGTGTGCCAATCCTGAGCAGACCTGTTCGAGGTAGAAGAGTGCGCGGTCGAGCGAGAAGGGGTGTTGACGGACGCGCGCGCCCAACTCGCCGCCCGCCATGTATTCAAGCACGATGTAGTGAAAGGCCGTCCCCGCCAGGTCTAAGGCCGTGCCGTGGCCCAGGCGGTTGATGATGTGCGGGTGGCGCACGCGGTCGAGCGCGACCGCCTCATTCTGAAAGTTTTCGATGAGCGTGCGTTCGAGGTCGGCGTCCGGCACGCCTTGCAGGAGCACGTTGAGCGCCTTGATGACGACCGTCTGCGGGAGTCCTTCCGACGCGGCCAAATCGCGCGCGACGTAGATTTCGGCGTAGCTGCCGCGCCCGAGGCAGTCCAGTATCTCGTAGCGACCGTCGAGCAGGGACTGTTGCAGTTTGAGTTCCGTCATTCTCTCGCGCTCTCCGTCCAAAGGGCCACGCGCGGCCTGGCAGGATTTAGATGCCGCGACCGGGGCGATTGTTGCGAAGCGCGGGGGAGCGACGGTTATTCCGTGAGCGTCCGTACAGGGCAAGCATTGAGATTCTCCAAACTTTCAGGCCGAATCTTACCGGCCCGTCGTTGCGGTGTCCCGAAGGGACACCTGAAAATAGCCCAGCACTTCAGTGCTGGGAATAGAGGGACAATCCGGTTTAAGAGTCCCGTAGGGACGATTGAAAATTTCAATCGTCCCTACGGGACTCGATTCAATCTTCTGCTGCCGCCCCAGCACTGAAGTGCTGGGCTATTTTCAATCGCCCCTGACGGGGCTAAAACATCTTACTGCGAACCCTCAAGCTGTGACGGCGCTCTTTTAATCAACTCGTCGAAGGCGGCGATGGCTTTCTCTTCGGCGCCGGGCTGCAACCGGCGCAGGCGGAGCGCGACAGCCATGATCGCGATTCTGGAATCCACACGCAGCTTGTCGTGCAGCGGCGAGGTGTCCGCCTTGACGTTTGCGATGGCGCGCTCGAAGGCCGGCATCGCGGTCATGTTGTCGCCCATCAGCATCAGGGCGCGCCCGTAAAGGTAAAGGAACTCCGGGTCGGTCGAGTCCAGGGGATTCTGCGCGCCCTTGGCCGCGGCCTCTTCGCGCAGAGTCTTCGCCATGTTGGCCGGGTCGCGGTCCACCTGCTGCCGCTTCTTCTCAAACTCCGCGGCGGGGTCCGGCGCGGGTGTAGGCGTCGCGGTGACGGGCGGCGCACCTGCGTTGGTCGCGCTCGCGTCGCCGCGCTCGCGCTGCCAGTACATTCCGCCGTAGAAGGCCGCCGCGCCTAGCCCTGCGATGAGCAGTATCAAAAGAAAAGCCTTCCCGCCCCCGCCTTTGCGCGCCTTGGAGCGCGACTCCATCTCAAGCACGGGGTTTGTCGCGTGCGCGTTGTTCTCGCCGACGGGCGGCGGCGGGAGCGCAGACTGTGCCGCGGGCGGCGTGATCCTGGCGGCCGGCATGGGGCCGCTCGCGTGGAGCGGCTCTGACGACGCGACGGCCTGCGCGTGGGCGGCCGCCGTCTCGCCTGAAGCGTTGAGCGCCGGCGCGGTCCTCGCCAGGTCGGGGCGCGCCGCCAGCACCGTGCGCTCGTCCTCGTAGTTAAAGGTATTCTCGCCGACGCGCACGATGACCGCCGTCAAATTGTCTTCCGCGCCGCGCTCGTAACAGCGCCTCTTCATCTCCGCGCAGACCGCTTCGAGGTCGGGTGTGGAAACGATCAGGTCTCGAATCTCGCTGTCGGGGAGGTGGCGCGTGATGCCGTCGGAGCAGAGCAGGAAGGCGGTGCCGTCCTCGACCTCTATCGTCTTCATGTCAACTTCGACCGAAGACTCCGCGCCGAGCGCGCGGCTGATGACGTTGCGCGAGGGATGATGCGCCGCCTGCTCGGGCGTCATGCGCCCGGCGCGCACCTCTTCCTCCACGACAGAGTGGTCGGCCGTCTCGCGGTACAGGCCGCCGTCCGGGCTGATGCGGTAAAGGCGCGAGTCGCCGACGTGGCCGATGGTCGCGATGTGCCCGTCGAGGTGGAGCGCGACGACGGTCGTCGCCATCGCAGAGAGCTTCGGGTGCTCGTGCGCCATCTGGAAAATGGAGTTGTTGGCGCGCTGTATGGCGACCTCCATCAGGTCTTCTATGTCGGCCCCTTCGGTCTGGTGACGGAAGGCTTCGTCTAAGACTTCCATCGCCGTCTTCGAGGCGACTTCGCCTGCCTGCGCGCCGCCCACGCCGTCCGCGACGGCGAAGATGCGCCGCTCAGGGTCCAACAGATACGAGTCTTCGTTGAGCGGCCTCTTCTCGCTCAGGCCGCGGTCCGAGACGGACGCCGAATGAAGGGCTACTTTTTCGGGGTGCTTCATTATTGAACTGCCTCCGGGAGAGCGGGATCGTCGGGGCTCGCGCGCCTGCCTTTACGCGCAGCCACTTTGGCGTCGCGCGCATTGCGGTGCGAAAAGGCCATCAGCATCCCGAGCATGGCAAAGCTGGTAATCAGGCTGAAGCCGCCGTGGCTGACGAAGGGTAGCGTGATGCCGGTCATGGGCAGAGCGCGCGTGACGCCGCCGATGTTGACCAGCGCCTGGAAGCCTATGAAAGCCGTCAGCCCGGCGGCGCAGAGCTTGGTAAACATATCACGCGCATCAATGGCCGTGCGCACGCCGGCCCAGACGAAGATGATGAGCGCGAGAATGATGATAGCGCCCCCGGCGAGCCCCATCTCTTCGCCGATGGCCGCGTAGATGTAGTCCGAGTCGGCCACGGGGATGACTTCGGCGAAACCAAGGCCGAGCCCGCGCCCTGTGACTCTTCCGGCGGCGATGCCAAAGGTGGCCTGCGCGGGCTGGAAGGCGGCGCGGTCGAACCACACGTCCACGTTGACGGTCTTCTGCATCGCGGCGCTCTCGGCCGCCAGCTCCTTCATCTTCTGGTTCTGCGCGAGCGCGTCGTCGTAATCCTTCTTCCACCACTTGACCTCGGGCGAGGGCGGGTCGAAGCCGTCGAGCCAGAGGTGGAAGCGCTGTTGGATGCGGTCCGGGAGCGCCGCCTTGACGGGCCTCGCGATGGTCGGGAGGAAGGGGATCTTCTCCTGCACGTCAATCGGGAGCGCGCCGACCACGAGCACGCTGACGACGAGCAGCACAGAGCCGACGAAGAGCAGCATCTGCGGCCAGCGGCGCACGGCGACGAGGTAAAGTGTCGCGTAGGCCCCGCTGAAGACGAGCATCTGTCCGAAGTCCTTGAGGACGAAGAACGGGATGAACGGCATGACCGCCATCGCGATCAGTGGCACCACGTCGCGCGCGCGCGGGATGCCCCAGTAGGTCCGCGCCAAATCCTTGTAGCGCGCCGTCAGGATGCCCGCGAAGCCCAGGAGGAAGGGAATCTTCGACGGCTCCCACGGCGTCATGTTGCCGCCCGCCTTGCCAAAGCGCGAGGTGGCGACCGCCACGCCCAGGGGGATCAGGGTCAGCACGACGATCATGAAGCTGTGCCGCTGGACCCAGAGCAGGAAGTTATCGCGGATGCAGAAGGTGAAGGCGATGGCGAAGGCGATGAACGCCGCGATGGGAATCCAGGTCGAGCCGGACGTGAGCGCGTTGCTCACGGTGTACTCGCTCCTGATGGTCGGCGCGTTCTCGATGTCTATCGGGGTGGCGGGCGTCGGGGGCAGCCCCATCATGCGCTTCTTCGCCTCGTCGTAATTCTCGTTGATGTAGCGCATCCGCAGGGTGTCTGTCTTCTGCGCCCGCGCGTCGGCCTTGTTGCGCGCGTTGTACTCCGGGTCGGAGTAGAGGCGGTACTGGACGAGCATCCCGACGGAGAAGAGGAGAATGGCCGTCGTGTAGAGCGTCCAGTTGCCCGCGTAGTGATGGACGCGCGTCAGCCAGAAGACGAGGAAGACGATAGGCACGTACATCAATAGGTCGCGCATGGCGCTGACCCAGGAAGGCTCGTAGCCGCGAATCAACCCGGCGCGGTGGACGGCGTAATAGCCCACGACCTCGAAGCCGATAATCAGGAGCAGTGCGAGCAGGTGTGACGATGCGCGATTCTTCATAAAAGTTTTAGAGCGGAATAAAAGTTGGCCGCCCGATTGACCTATTGTTCAGGTTTCCCGTTGCGGCCTTCACTGAAGTAACGGTCAACGACGGCGATCAAGTTCCTGAGGGCCTCGTCCGTCTTTTTCACGTTCTCTTCAGTCTGTTTCACGTTCCCTTCCGTTCTTATCTGAGCGTCAACGAGCGCCGACATCCGCTCATCCACATCATTCAGCCTCTTGTCAGTGGCTTCAAAACGGCTGAGCGTGGCTCGCGCCAGTTGCGTGACGATGTCCCTCAACTCGCCGAGGTTGGAGGCGAATTGAGCTTGCTGGTTGACGATAAAGTCCAACTTCCTCTCAAATTCTTCGTTAGACATTCCTGGCATCTCCTGAAAGTTCGACGCGGCCACGGCTTCACTGTCGCGCTACCTGCCTGCGCGGCTGGCGCGGGCGGTTCGGCGTCGGGGCCGCGTTCGGCTTCTGCGGGCCGCCGCCGAGGAGACCGAGGGCCTTCGCCTTCAAGACCATCTGCGCGGCAATCGGCGCGGCCGAGCGCGAGCCGTAGCCGCCGCCCTCGACGATGACGGCCATCGCGACCTGCGGGTTTTCAAGCGGCGCGATGCAGAGGAACCAACCGTCTATGCGCGGCTTGTCGGTCTATGACTATCGTCTCGTACTCGCGTATGATGTTGCCCTTCGGGTCCTTCTCGTACTTCTTTCTTCTCATGATCTCGCCCGTCTTCTTGTCGTAGACCGGCACATCCTTCTGAGCTGTGCCAGTTTTGCCGCCGGAAGTAATGCCCGCGGCCTTGACGGGTCCGAAGACGCCGCGCGCGGTCCCCTCGGACCCTTGCGTCACGCGGCTCATGATCTCGCGCATCTTGGCCGCGACCTGCGGCGTCACGACCGAGTTGTAGACTTCGTTCGGCCGGTTCATTTCCAGCCTCGTCTTCATCAGCTTGCCCTCGAGATTGCCGATGGTCGCCGCAAAGAGCGCCATCTGAAACGGCGTCATCTGTCCCGCGTACCCTTGACCGTAGCCTTCGAGCGCAAGATCGAATTTATTGAATTTCCCGACCCAGTGGTCCGGCGACCAACGTGGCCTCGCGCGGCGCGAGCGCTCGCTTAACGGCGTCTGAGCTGGCGTTCCAGATCTCCGGCAGCTTCTTCGCCGCGCGCGCAGCTCCTCCGGCGTGTCATAAGCGCCGACGCCGAGGAGCTTAGCCGTCTCCTTTATCTTTTCCGGTCCGAGCTTGACAGCCATCTGCGCGAAATACTGGTTGCAGGAAACTTCGTACGCGCGGTCAATCCCGATCAGGCCGTGGACTTCGCCGGGCCCGCCGTCGTCGAAGATAGGTTTGGCACCCGGCAGGGCGTAGTAGCCGCTGCCGCTGCACACAAACTCGGAATCCTGAATGCCCGAGCGATGCGCGGCGATCATCATGAAGGTTTTGAAGGTCGAGCCGGGGATGTAGTAGGAGTTGAGCGTGCGATTGACGAGCGGGCTGTCGCGTTCGTCCGCGTCGAGTTGAATCCAGCGCGCTTCGTCCTGCACTTCCTTCAGGCTGTAAGAGGGGTTGCTGTACATCGCCAGGATTTCGCCGGTCTGCGGGTTGATAATTACCACCGCGCCGTGCTTGCCCTTGAGCTGATCTACCGCGGTCTGCTGCAACTCGTGGTGGATCGTCAACTGTATATCTTGCGTGGCGCGCTGCTGCACGTTCTCGCCCATCACAACCTGCAAGGCTTCCGGGACTTCACCGCTCTGGATGCCAGAGCGAGCGCTCAAGCCCCGGGTCGCCGCGGTCCGAGCCAAAGAGGTGGGCGAACTGCGAGTCCATCTGGTAATCGCGGATGATGCTCCCGTTCGGCTGTGTGCGATAGAGCGCGAGGGCGTTC
>CAVQEU010000018.1:0-35480 GCA_963711585.1 uncultured Acidobacteriota bacterium
TCCACGAGCGCATCCACATCGGTATAACCCGTGAGGATGATGCGAACCATATGCGGCCTGATCGTCGCGGTCTGTTTCAGCAGCTCGACGCCCGTCATCCCCGGCATGCGCTGGTCGGTGATGTCGTAGCGCGGCGTCGTGCAGGCCGGTGAGCTATTGCAACGCCGCTTCGCCTGATTCCGCCATGATAACTTCGTAGTCACGGCGGAAAAGTCTTTTCGAGCGCGCGCAGGTTGGCCGGCTCGTCGTCGACGATTATGATTTTGTAAGACACGTTATGTACTCCTTTGTAAATTTGGTTGAAGCGTAAGCCCTCTCATCTCGGCGCACTCACGTCAATGGGGATCGCGAGGGTGAATGTCGTGCCCTGGCCCGGGCGGCTTTCCACACTGATCGAGCCGCCGTGACGTTCAATAATGCCGTAAGTTATAGATAACCCCAGCCCCGTCCCCTCGCCGACTGGTTGAGCTGAGCGTGAAGAACGGGTCGAAGATTTTCTTCAGGTCTTCGGGCGCGATGCCGCCACCCGTGTCGTTGATCGAGACGACGGCCATTTGGTTTCCTCACGCCGCGTCGCCACGCGCACCTTTCCTTCACCACCTATCGCCTGCGCCGCGTTCGTTAAAGGTTCATCCAGACCTGGTTCAACTGTCCTGCGTAGCAGTCCACCGGGGGCAGGTCGGCGTAATCGCGTTCGAGCGTGTAATACGGCCCGGAGCCGTAGTATTGAGAAAGCAGGCGGATCGTTCATTCGATCCCAGTCTCGTGAAGGTCTACCTTTTTGAATTCGGCCTCGTCGAGGCGCGAGAAGAGGCGCAGATTCTGCACCAACATGTCGCGGATGCGCTCAGCCCCGCTGTGGCAGTCCGCGATAATCCATTTCAGGTCTTCCAACGAGTTTTCGTAATCAATCTCTTCTTTGATGGCTTTAACCTGGGCGGTCAGAGACATCGGGAGCTGCGCTGCGTCGTAAAAACTCAAGAGGCGTTCCAGGCCGGCGGCGCAGGCCCGCAGGATTTCCATGTTGCCGTAGATGAACCCGGCCGGGTTGTTGAGTTCGTGCGCCACGCCTGCCGCGAGTTGGCCCAGGGAAGCCATCTTCTCGCCGTGGACTATCTGCGCCTGCAAGCGTTCGAGTTCGGCCTTGCTGCGCGCCAGCTCTTTGTTCTGCTTTTCCAAATCCTTTTTATATCGTTTCCCGTCGCGCAACAGCTTGCGTCTCTCCAGTGCGCGCTCGACTGTGAGTTCGAGCACGCCCAAATCGCAGGGCTTGATGAGGTAGTCGTAAGCCCCGAGACGGACGGCGTCCAGCACTCGCTGCGTGCGGTCTATGCCTGACACCATGACGACGGCGGTGTCTGGGAAATGCTCGGTGACACGACGCAAGAGCTCGACGCCATTCAGGCCGGGCATTTGAACGTCCGCGATCACGAGCGCGAAGTCCTCGCTGGCGAGGCGCAGCAGAGCCTCCTGGGCTTCGGCGGCGGTCACGCACGCGTATTGTTTGCCCAGGCAGCCGGCAAACAGTTTGCGAATAGGCTCCTCGTCGTCAACGATGAGAATGTGGCCGTCAGCATCGTCTACGGCTGTGGGTTCCGCTGCCGGCTCGCCGTCCGCGGCCGGATTATGAGCACCGGATATCATTTGAGATTTAACAACTGAGGCCGATTGAAGCTCGCCATCATCAATGTGCTTCTGAAATCAATGGACTCTTATGCGCCTTCGCGCCCTCAGCCCTGGCCGCCGCGTATCGCATCAGTTATGGCGGCGAGTTCCAGCATCCGCCGCAGTTCCTGTTCCGCCCACGGCTTCGTCAGGAAGTAATGGATGGCGCCGGTGCTGATCTCGCGCAACAGATTGCCGACCGTGTCCCCGCCGGTGAGCAGTACGCGGAAACTCTTCGGGTGCTGCTCCGCGACCTCGCGCAAAAACTCCGTGCCTGTAATATCGGGCATGATTTGATCGCTGATGACGATGTCGGCTCGACTCAACGAGAGCAGGCGGCGCGCTTCTTCGTGCGTCGAGGCCGTGCGGACCTCGTAGTCTGCGCCCAGCATGTCCCGTAGAAGATTGAGACAGGCCGCGTCGTCGTCCAAATAAAGAATTGATCGTTTCATCTTGATTGCCTTAAATGACTCTTTGTCTTATCTCAGGCCACCTTTTTCTAGTTCACTTGATTTTGACCCCGTGCTCGATCTTGATGTCATACCGCCGGATCATTCGCTCGACGGTCTTGCGGTCAACGTTCAGCAACCTGACGGCGGCCTGCTTGTTCCCCTTCGTGTGCGCCAGCACCCGCTTGACGTAATCGGCCTCCACCTCTGCCAGCGTCAGCCATCTTTCATTCTCCGGGGCGGCTGAATCCGTGCCGGGCCGGGCCTCACCTCCGCTGCAAGGAACCTGGTAGCGGCGTATCTGCTCCGGCAGGTCTTCGGGACGCACTTCGCCTCCGCACAGCGCCACGGCGCGGACCACGGCGTTCTCCAACTCCCGGATGTTGCCCGGCCAGGGATATTGCTCAAGTAGATGTAGAGCTTCGGGGGAGAAGCTGGCCGCGCGGTTCAAGGACCACACGCGCTCGGCGAAGCTGTTCGCCAGCGGGAAGATGTCTTCCTTGCGGTCTCTGAGCGGCGGCAAATGAATGCTCACGGCATTCAGCCTGTAGAAGAGGTCACGACGAAAGCGGCCCGCCGCTATCTCTTCTTCCACATCACGATTGCTGGCCGCTATCACGCGCACGTCCACGCGCTGCGATTGATTCGAGCCGACGCGACGGACCTCTCCCTCTTGCAGCACGCGCAGGAGTTTGACCTGAAAGGCGGGGGCGGATTCCGTGATCTCATCCAGGAACACAGTTCCCCCGTCGGCTTCCTCCCAGAGACCCGTGCGGTCTGAATGCGCGCCCGTGAAAGCGCCTTTGACGTGGCCGAAGAGTTCCGATTCGATAAGCTCAGCAGGGATAGCGCCGCAGTTGACGGCGATGAACGGTTTGGAACCTCGCCGGCTGCGGCGGTGCAGCGCGGAGGCTACTACCTCTTTACCTGTGCCGCTCTCGCCCGTAATCAGCACGGGCAGGTTAGTGCTGGCGACGCGCCCGACCTGTTTCATCACTTGAATGAAAACATCGCTGCGCCCGATCAAATCAATGTCCGAAGTGTAATTGCCGGGCGACCCTTTCTTTTTGATGACGCGACCGCGCGCGCGATTCAGGTGGCGCTCACGCACGGCTTGCAGGAGCGAGAGCAGTTCGTCAGCGCCGAAAGGTTTCAGAAGATAGTCGTAAGCGCCGAAGGCCGTGGCGTCGAGCGCGCCGAGGGCCGTGCCGTGTCCCGTCATCAGCACGACCTGCGTGTCGGGCAACTCCTGCTTGAAGCGGCGCAAGACGCTAAAGCCGTTTGCATCTCCTAGCAAGACATCGCAGAGCACCAATGACCAGTCCTGTGCGTGCAGCAACTCAAAGGCACACTCCGCCGAATTGGCCTCACTCACTTCCCAGCCAGTTTCATCCAGCACGGCGCGTAGAAACCCGCGGACTTGCTCGTCATCATCAATGACCAATACGTGCATCTCTCAGCCTACGATATGAGGGTGAACATTATTGCGAAGCTGAGACCAGGCCATCGTCACGCTTGGTCTCACCCAGCACCTCTCTTACTTTGCTTGCCAGAGTTTGAGGCGAAAAAGGCTTCTGAATAAAGTTTGCCCCTTCGTCCAGGACGCCCTGATGAACGATGGCATTATCCGTATAGCCGGACATGTAGAGCACTTTCATTTCAGGGCGTAATTGACTCAAGCGCGTCGCCAGTTCGCGGCCGCCCATCTCAGGCATGATGACATCGGTGATGAGCAGGTCTATTGACTCTTGATGACGCTCGCAGATTAAGAGTGCAGCACCGCCGTTCGCCGCCTCCAACACTTTATAGCCACACATCTCCAGCACCTCGCGGGCGAGTTTACGGACCATGTGCTCGTCTTCGGCCAGCAGGATCACCCCTGTGCCTTGCACGGCATCCTCGGGCTCCGCGCTTCGCATGTGCTCTTGAGCGCCTTCATCGACGCGCGGCAAATAGACCTTAAAGGTCGTGCCACGCCCGACCTCGCTGTAGACCCAGATGTTGCCGCCTGACTGCTTGACGATCCCGTACACTGTGGAGAGCCCGAGGCCGGTCCCTTTGCCCGCCTCCTTGGTCGTGAAGAACGGCTCGAAGATGCGAGCCTGCGTCTTCTCGTCCATCCCGCACCCTGTGTCGCTGACGGCCAGCATCACATAATGACCGGGCTTGACCGCGATGTGCTGCGCGGCGTATTCCCCGTCGAGGTAGACGTTCGCGGTCTCGATGGTGAGCTTGCCCCCTTGCGGCATGGCATCGCGCGCGTTGACGGCGAGGTTCAGAAGCACCTGCTCGATCTGTCCGGGGTCGGCCTTGACGCTTCCGAGTTGCGGCTCAAGAACTGTCCGCAACTCTATGTCTTCCCCGATGAGTCGGCGGAGCATTTTTTCCACGTCCGAGATGATCGAGTTGAGGGCAAGGACTTTCGGTTGCAGAACTTGTTTGCGGCTGAAGGCGAGGAGTTGGCGCGTCAAGGAAGCGGCGCGCTCCCCGGCCTTTTTGATCTCTTTGATGTTGCGGTGCAAAGGGTCTTCCGCTTGCAACCGCCTGAGGCTGAGTTCGCTGTAGCCGGTGATCGCTGTCAGCAGATTATTGAAGTCGTGCGCGATGCCGCCCGCCAGTTGCCCGACGGCCTCCATCTTCTGCGACTGGCGGAGTTGCTCAGCTTTTTCGCGCTCAAGGTTGAGCAGGCGGACGTTTTCGACGGCATTGGCCGCGAGGTTGGCCGCCATCTGCATCGCCGTCACGTGTTCCCGCGTGTAAGCACCCAACTCGTGGCTCTGCACCTCGATTGTGCCGATTGTGCGCCCCATGATTGTCATCGGTGCGATGAGGGCGGATTGCGGGGGTGCGCTGTCTTCCTCGAAGCCGACGTGAACCGGCTCCCTGTCGCGCAAGTCTTTGAGGTAATCATTGCTGACGACGACGGTGCCCGTCTTGACGGCGCGGCCGGCAGGCCCGGAGCGCACCGGCACAGTCGTAGGGGCCGGGATATCCAGCTCCTCGCCGTTCATGTAGAAATAAACGGCTTCGCGCGCCGCCCGCTCCTCGTCGTAGAGGCAGATGACGAGCGCGAAGCTGGGCGTGAAGGCGAGGCTGAAGTCGCGAAGCGCGCGGTAGACGGCGAGCAGGTCGCGCGCCGAGCCGAGCGCGAGCGCCAGTCCGGCCAGTCGGTCGAGCAGGCGCGCGTACTCCTCGACGGCGCGGCGGTCGGCGGCGCGCAGCAGCTCCTCGGCGCGGCGGCGCTCGGTCACGTCGCGCGCGATGCCCTGCACGCCTACGGCGAGGCCGTCGCGGTAAGTGAGCCGCGAGTTGACCTCGACGGCGAGCCGGCGCCCGTCCTTGGCGACGACCTCCAGCTCGTACACCGTCTTACCATTGCCGGCGAGCTTGCGGGCGATCATCTCGCGCGCACGCTCAAGGTACTCCGGGGCGACCACCTGGAGCTGCGACATCCCGCGGGCCTCCTCGCGCGTGTAGCCGAGGAGCTGCTCGCCGGCGCTGTTGACCGACGTGTATTTGCCTTCCAGGTCGTGCGTGTAGATGATGTCGCGCGCGTTCTCCACCAGGTCGCGGTAGCGCTCCTCGCTCTCGCGCAGCTCGCGCTCGGTCGCCTTGCGCTCGGTGATGTCGCGGGCGATGGCCGAGGCACCGACGATGCGCCCGTCCCCGTCCTTCATCGGCGCGATGCTGAGGGAGACCTCGACGCGCCGCCCGTCCTTGCGGACGCGGATCGTCTCCAGGTGCCTGATCCGCTCGCCGCGCGCGATCCGCTCCATCAGCCCGGACAATTCTTCGCGGCGGTCGGGCGGGACGATGAACGAGACGTGCCGGCCGACGGCCTCGGCGGCCGCGTACCCGTACATCCGCTCCGCGCTCGCGTTCCAGCTCGTGACGCGCCCGTCGAGGTCTTTCGAGAGGATGGCGTCGTAGGACGACTCGACGATGGCGGCCAGCCGCTCGCGCTCCTCCTCGGCCCGCCTGCGCTCGGTGATGTCGCGGAAGGCGAGGACGGTCCCGATCACGCGCCCGCCGGTGAGGATGGGCGCCGCGGTGTAGGAGACCGGGAGCAGCGTCCCGTCCCGGCGCGTGAAAACGTCGTCCTCGCCCCGGCAAGTTTGGCCGGAGGTGAGCACCCCCAGGAGCGGGCAGTCGTGCGCCGGCCGGGGCACGCCGTCGGCGCGCTGGAAGTGGATGACCTCGTGAACCCGACGGCCGAGCAGTTCCGCCTCCGTCCAGCCGAGCGCGGCCTCGGCGGCCGGGTTCATGAAGGTCAACCGCCCGTCTTCGTCGAGCGCGTAGACGCCCTCGCCCATCGAGGCCGTGATCGCCGCGGTGAAGTCGAGCTGGTGGCGCAGCCGCTCCTCGGCCTGCTTGCGCTCGGTGATGTCGGAGACCATGCCGAGCGCGCCGGCGAACTCGTCGCCGGGGCCGTAGAGGGGGTTGGTCGAGATGAGCACCCACAGCTCCGTCCCGTCTCGGCGGCGCAGGCGGCATTCGTACTGCTCGGCGATCCCGCGCCGCCGCCGCTCGAAACGCCGCTGCGACTCCGCGACATCGTCGGCGTCCATGAAAGCGACGGTCGGGCGTCCGAGCATCTCCTCCACCGTGTAGCCGAGCATCTCGGCCATGCGCTGGTTGACGTAGGTGGTGCGCGCGTCGGGGTCAACCGTCCAGACACCTTCTCTCGCAGTCTCGATGATCTGGCGGTACTTGTTCTCGCTGGCGCGCAGGGCTTCGAGCGTCCGGGCGTGCTCGATGGCGTAGCGGATGGAGCGCTCCAGGAGCTGCTTGTCGATCTGCCCCTTTATCAGGTAGTCGGCAGCCCCCGCCCTCATCGCCTTGAGGTCAACGTCGTGGTCGTCCTGCGCCGTGAGGAGAATGGACGGCAACTTGAGGCCGCGCGCGCGCGTCTCGCGCAGCAGCTCGACCCCGTTGTACTCGCCGAGGCGGTAGTCAATCAGGCAGACCTCGGGGCCGTGCGACTCGATTGCCCGGAGCGCCTCCCCGTATGTGGCGGCCCAGGTCGTATCGAACCCGTCGGGGCCGATCTCGGCGAGCAGGTCGCGGATCAGGACGTAGTCGTCCTCGTCGTCATCAACGACCAGCACTTTTAGGACATTGTCGTACATGGCGGATATCAACTCGTGGAACGGGCAATCCTGCCTCCCGCCGCGCGACGCGCGTGGCGGGAGGCACACACCCCATGAACAATCATGAACCCCCCTTGGTCTGACCCGCCCGCTCGGGCAGGTCGCGGAAGCGGACGCTGCGGTTGCGGCCCCCGCGCTTGGCGGCGTAGAGCGCGCGGTCGGCAGCGGCGACGAGACTTGCGGCGGTCGCCGCGTCGTCCGGCAGCGCGGCCACGCCGAGGCTGACCGTCACGGAAAGCTGCGTCTGCCGGCGCGCGCTGCCGAAGCTGAACGGGTGCGCGGCGACGCGCAGCCGCAGCCGCTCGGCCACCTTCAAGGCCAGCCCGCTGTCCATCTCCGGGAGGACGACGGCCAGTTCCTCGCCGCCGTAGCGGGCCGGCATGTCAACGGCGCGCACGCAGTCGCGGACGACCCGCGCGAGCCAGCGCAGCACCTCGTCGCCGACCGGGTGTCCGTAGGAGTCGTTGATTGCTTTGAAGTAATCCACGTCGAGCATCACCAGGCTGAACGGGCGACCGTAGCGCTCGTGGCGGCTGACCTCCTCCCGGAGCAGGCCGTCGAGCGCGCGCCGGTTGTAGAGCCCGGTCAGCTCGTCGCGATTAGCGAGGCCGCGCAGCCTCTCGAACTGACTCGAACGCTGGAGCGCGTAGCGGATCGAGCGCTCGATGGTGGACGTGTCCACGCGGCCCTTCACCAGGTAGTCGGCCGCGCCGGCGCGCATCGCCTCGGCGTCAAGGTCGTAGTCGTTCTGACTCGTGAGCATGATCATCGGAGCCTTGCAGTCGGCGCACCCCGCCTCGCGCAGCAGCTCCAGCCCGGTACGCTCGCCTAGCCGGTAATCGACCAGGCAAACGTCGTAGCCCCCGCTCTCGATGGCCCGGAGGGCCTCCTGGTAGCTGGCCGCCCACCTGAGATCGACCTTGCGGCCCCCGACCTCGGAGAGGAGGCCGCGGGCCAGTTGGAAGTCGTCCTCGTCGTCCTCGACGAGCAGCACCTTGAGCGGTTCGGCGGTCAACATGGTCACTCCTTAGCTCCTGCGCGGCAACTCGACGATCTCGAACCAGTACGTGCCGAGGTCCCTCATCACCCTGACGAGCGACTCGAACATGACCGGCTTGGTGATGAAGGAGTTGGCCCCGAGGTCGTAGGTGCGGTAGATGTCCTCCTCGGCCTTCGAGGTCGTCAGCACGACCACGGGAATCTGGCGCAAGGAGGGGTCGGCCTTGATCTCCCTGAGCGCCTCGCGGCCGTCCTTCT
The DNA here is from genome assembly GCA_963711585.1 of uncultured Acidobacteriota bacterium. Classification (GTDB taxonomy): domain Bacteria; phylum Acidobacteriota; class Blastocatellia; order Pyrinomonadales; family Pyrinomonadaceae; genus QHXM01. The sequence goes on from CAVQEU010000018.1 coordinate 8,522, forward strand.
TCGGCATGTTGAGGTCGAGCAGGATCAGGCCCGGGCGGGGGCTGTCGGCCAGCGCCGCGTACTTGCCGCGCCGGAGCAGGTAGTCCATCAGCTCCTCGCCGTCCTCGACCATGTGGAGGTCGTTAGCCAGCCGGCTCTCGACCAGCGCATCCTGGGCCAGCTTGCGGTCGTCCTCGTCGTCGTCGGCCAGTAAAATCGTGATCGGCCTTCTCTCGTCTTTCATCGTGCCTCCGCTTCCTTCGTCTGTCTCACGGGCAGGGTGACGACGAAGGTCGCCCCCGCCCCCGGCGAGCTGTGCGCCGTGATGCTCCCGCCGTGGCGCTCGGCGATCTTCCGGCAGACGGCCAGGCCGACGCCCGTCCCCTCGTACTCCTTGCGCCCGTGCAGCCGCTGGAAGACCGTGAAGATGCGATCCAGGTATTTCTCGTCGAAGCCGATGCCGTTGTCTGCGACGCAGAGCTGGCACACCTGGCCGGGCGTGCTCGCGCCCTCTGCACCCTGCGCCGGGTGCGGGCCGCCGTCGAGAGCGCCGACGCTGATTCTGATCTCCGGTGCTGTTCCGGGCAGGCGGTATTTGAGCGAGTTGCCGATCAGGTTCTGGAAAAGTTGCCGCATCTGGAGCGGGTCGGCCTCGACGACCGGCAGCTCGCCCACCTCGATTCGCGCGCCCGACTGCTCCACCTGCACTTCGAGGTCGGAGACCACCCCCCGCACCACGTCGGCGAGGGCGACGGGGGCGAAGGGCTGCGCCTTGCTCTCGACCCGCGCGAACGTCAGCAGGTCGTTGATCAGGTTCTGCATGCGCCCGGCGGCCGACTGCATCCGCCGCAGGTAGTCGCGCCCCTCCTCGCCGAGCGAGTCGTCGCACCTCGCCGCGAGGCGGTCGCCGAACGCCTGGATTTTGCGCAGCGGCTCTTGCAGATCGTGCGAGGCCACGGAGGCGAAGTCCTGTAGCTCGCGGTTGCTGCGTTCGACCCGCGCGGCGAACACCTTCAGCTCCGCGTCCAGCTCTTTGCGCGCGGTGATGTCGCGGTAGTTGTTGACGACGGCGGCGACGCTCGGCTCCCCCAGCAGGTTCGTGAAAGTCCCCTCCAGCCAGCGCCACGAGCCGTCCTTGTGGCGCACGCGGGACTCGACGCCGGCCGACGCGCGCGGCTGCCGGACAACCGCGGCGAGGCACTCCGCCGTCAGCCCCCGGTCGTCCGGGTGGATGAGATCGAAGGCGTTGAAGCGCAGCATCTCGTCCGGCTCGTAGCCGAGCACGCGCGAGGTCGAAGGGCTGGCGTAGCCGATGGCACCGGCGGCGTCGAAGAGGGCGATGGCGTCCGAGCTGTTCTCAATCAGCGAGCGGAAGTGCCGCTCCCCGGCGCGCAGGGCCGCCTCGGCCCGGCGGCGCTCGGTTACGTCCTCCATCGCGAGTAGGATCATCTCCGCCCGCCGGGTCTCGTCGTGCAGCCGGCAGGCGTTCAGGAGGATGACCTTGCGCCCGATGACGGGGAACTCCCGGTCAACCTCGAAGTCGTCAATGTGCGTGTTCCGCGGGAGCACTTCGAGCAGCAGCGAGCGCAGCTCGGGGATGTCCCAGTGGCCGTCGCCCAGGCCGAAGAGCGAGACCCCTTCGGTCTCCTCCCGCGTCACCCGGAACGTCCGGTAGAAGGAGCGGTTGGCGAGCCTCACCCGCAGGCCGCCGTCTAGGACGACGAGCGGCTCCCTCACCGTCTCGACGATGCTCTTCGCGAGCTGTAGCGCCTCACCCATCAGTCGGTCGTCCTTCTTTGCGGTTCCCAAAGTCATCGGATAACACCCGCCGTCAGCCCTTCAAGCCCGAACTGCTCGACGAGGTCTTGGAGTATCTCCGTCAGCTTGTCGAGGTCCCTCGTCTTGTCCAGGAAATAGTCGGCCCCCAGCTCCATGCACCTCTCCCTGTACTGGGCGTGCGTGTGGTTCGTCAGCATCATCACGACGGTCGGCGGCTCCTCGCGCTTGATGATTCTCAGCACCTCGATGCCGCTCCCGCCGGGCATCTGGATGTCGAGGACGACGACGCGCGGCCTCAGGCGGCGGATGCCGCTGATGGCCTCGGCGGCGTTGCCGGCCTGCCCGACGACCTCGATGCCCTCCACCTCAGAGAGCATGCTTACCAGCCTGTCGCGCAATGCTTTTGAATCGTCAACGATGAAGATCATGTTCACACTGCCTTCGACGTTCGGGGGCGAACTCAACTCTAGACTACCCTGACGCGGGGGCCGGCGGTATCGGTCGAAAGATGATAATTCTGTCCGTGTCTGTCCTACGGCGGTAGGCGGGGGTGAGGGCGGAGGGATGAGGGAGTTAAAGGGTATGCGGGGGCAAGTCACCGGTTCGTGGGCTCGTTAATTCAATGAGCCGACGAGCCGGTGAATCAATGAATCTACTCGCCGCGCGCCCCCGCCCCTGTCTACTGAGTGAGGCCGTTGCTGATGGCGTAGTGGGTCAGGTCGGCGTTCGTCTTCATTCCCATCTTTTCGAGGATGCGCGCCCGGTAGGTGCTGATGGTCTTGTCGCTCAGTGACAGCTCGCGGGCGATCTGGCCGACCGTCTTGCCCGAGGCGATCATGCAGAGCACCTGGTACTCGCGGTCGGACAGGCTCTCGTGCGGCGGCTTCTCGGCGTCGCCGCCGATGCTGGCGGCCAGCAACTCGGCGAGGGAAGGGCTGATGTACCTCCCGCCGGCCGTCACCCTGCGGACGGCTTCGACGAGGTGCTCCGGGGCGCTCTCCTTGGTCATGTAGCCCGCCGCCCCCGCCCTGAAGACGCGGACCGCGTACTGCTCCTCGGGGTGGGTCGTCAGGATGAGGACGGGGGTGCGCGGGCGCACCTGCCTCAGCTCCTTGAGCGCTTCGAGGCCGTTGCGGCCCGGCATGGAGATGTCGAGCACGACGATGTCCCAGTCTTGCTCGCGGGCGAGACGCAGGACTTCCGGCGCGTCCCGCGCCTCGCCGACCGTGAGCGTCTTGAACGCGTCAGTCAAAATCTGGATCAGGCCCCGTCGCACGACGGCGTGATCGTCCGCGATAAGAACTCTCATAACGCACCTGTTCCGGGCGAGCGCCCGGCCCCTATTCTGCGGTTATTCCAGTGGGATTCTCACCGTCACCGTCGTCCCACGCCCCCTGGCCCCTTCGATCTCAACCACGCCCCCGAAGACGACGGCGCGCTCGCGCATGCCGAGGAGTCCGAGCGACCTGGTGTCGGAGAAGTCGCTCTCCTGGATGCCGCGCCCGTCGTCAGAAACCCTCAGCACGAGGGTGCCGTCACGCTTTTCCATGCTCATCTCGACCCGCGTGGCGCGCGCGTGGCGGGCGATGTTCGTCAGCACTTCCTGGAAGATGCGGAAGACGGCCGTTGACTTCTCCGCGCTCAGCGCGACCTCCTCATCGAGCGACGTAATCACGCACCCGATCTCCGTCCGGCGCTGAAACTCCCGCGCCTGCCACTCGACGGCGGCGGCGAGTCCGAGGTCGTCGAGCACCGAGGGGCGCAGTTCGGTCGAGATGTTCCGCACCTTCTGGATGGTCTCGTCAATCAACTCGGACATCGACCTCAGCTTCTGCCGGACGGCCTCGTCGCCGGCCCCCGGCAGCCTCCTTTCGATCCACGAAACGTCCATCTTCAGCCCGGTCAGCCCCCCGCCCAGCTCGTCGTGGATCTCGCGCGCGATCTTGATGCTCTCCTCCTCGCGCACGGCCTGGAGCCGGGCGGCGAGGGCGCGCAGCTTCTCGTTAGATTTTCTCAGCCGCTCCTCTGCCCGCTTGCGCTCTGTCACATCGCGCCCGATGCCCTGCACGCCGACCGGAACATTGTCCCGATAGACGAGCCTGGTGTTGAGCTCAATCGTGACGCGGCGTCCGTCCTTCGTGACGGCCTCCAGCTCGTAGACCGTCTCGCTTTCCCCGGCGAGCTTTCGGGCGAGCATCTGTCGCGCCTTCACAAGATACTCCGGCGCGATGACATCCGCCGGACTCAGCTTGAGGGCCTCCTCGCGCGTGTAGCCAAGGAGCTGCTCTCCTGCCTTGTTAACCGACGTGTAGTTCCCCTCAAGATCAGTTGTGTAGATGATGTCGCGGGCGTTCTCCACCAGGTCTCGGTAGCGTTCTTCGCTCTTCCTCAACTCCTGCACGGCCTGCTTGCGCTCGGTGATGTCTTCGGCAATACCCGCGATGCGATAGACCCGACCCGATTCGTCTCTGACCGGGAACCCGCGGTCCCAAACCCAGCGCACCTGCCCGTCGGGTTTGATGATTCGATACTCAAGCTCGAACCCTCGCTCCTGCTCATGCTCCATGACGCTGACGGCGCGCTCGCGGTCTTCCGGGTGAATCTTGTCCAGAAACGATCTCGGGTCGCTGGAAAGACTCTCGCGCGGTTGGCCCCAGATGCTCTCGTACGTGGGGCTGACGTAAAGGATTTCGCTAATCTCAGGCGTTCTCATCCAGAAGACTTCCCGGATGTTCTCCGCCAGTTGGCGGAATCGCCCTTCCGATTCGCGCAAGGCCGTCTCGGTTTGTCGGCGGTCGTAAGCCGTCCGCAGCATGTCGCCCAACGTGTTGATGAGGGCGCGTTCTTCCGCGAGAAACGGCCCTTCGGCTTCGGGCGGGCAGCTTTCTGTGTAAACGACCTCTATGCTCCCCGACTGTCCGTCCGCAGTAGTGAACTCAGCGCGTAAGGCGAAGCGTGAATCCGCAAAGCCTCGTGTCGCCGTCTCGATTGAGCCGAGGCGGACGCGAGCGGCTGTGATCTCCGGGTACTGGAAGGCGGGCGGCATTAGTTCGGCCATTCCGAGCAGAATCGTCGAGGTGTTCGTCCACTCCCATTGCAGGATGCGCGCCGCCTCGTGCAGCGTCGTTAACTCTTTGACACGCTCTGCCAGATCATGCAGTAGCTTTCGCCTCACCCCCTCCGCACGCTTGCGCTCCGTAATGTCACGGGCAATCCAGACGACCGAATTCTGCGAGAGCGGTGACACGCTCCCGTCGAACCAGACTTCGGCCCCCTCAATTTGCAAACTGTATTCGACTCTGCGCGTCAGGCCCTCATTGAGGGCGCTCTGAATGTATCCGAGAAATATATCGGCCTGCTCTTTTGGGAATGACTCGTGCAGTGTCTTGCCAACCAGATCAGCCGCAGCCTGGTATAAATAAGTAGGAGTCGTCGGTCCGATCCTCAGGCACAGCCCTTGCGCGTCAAGCACGAAAATCTGGTCGGTCATGGCCGCGAACAGGGCGCGCAGCTCTGCCTCGGAGGCTTTGAGCGACTCTTCGGCTACTCTGCGCGCCCGGCGATTTTCGGCCTCGTGCAACTCCCGCTCGATGATGGGCGCGAGCCGCACCAGATTATCTTTCATCAAATAATCGTGCGCCCCGGCCCTCATGGCCTCGACCGCCTGCTCTTCGCCGACCGTGCCCGAAATGATGATGAACGGAATGTCCAGCCCAGTCTCTTTCAGGACCGCCAGCGCGGAGAGCGCGCTAAAGTGAGGCATTGAGTAGTCGCACAAGATCACGTCCCACTCCCTTGATTCGAGCGCGGCTTTCATCGCCGCGGCCGTCTCCACCCGTTCGGAAACGAGCTCGTAGCCGGCGCGCGACAGGTGGCGCGTCAGGAGCGCTACGTCACGCTCCTGGTCTTCGACGTGTAATACTCGTAAAGTTCTATTCATGCTCGACGTTTACTCGGTGGGTGCGGCCAGATTCAAAACCAGCCAGTACAACCCCAACTGCCTTGTCGCTTCCAAAAACTGATCAAAGTCCACGGGCTTGCGAACGTAACTATTAGCCCCCAGGTTGTAGCTGTTGATGAGGTCTTCCTCTTCGCTTGAGGAAGTGAAGACCACAACCGGCAGACGCCTGGTGCGCTCCGTTGCTCTTATCTTTTCCAAGACCTGAAGACCGTCCACCTTGGGCAGTTTCAAGTCCAACAAAATGAGTTGAGGCATCTCCCGCGTCTCTCGGCCGGCAGACGTTCCGTCACCGAAAAGATAGTCCAACGCCTCGACCCCATCGCGCGCAACAACCACCTCATTGCAGACGTTGCTTTTCTTGAGGGCGCGCAGTGTTAAAGCTTCATCTCTGGGATTATCTTCTACCAGCAGGATCACTTTGCTTTCCACGTTTAGTCCCCTTTGAAATTCGGGAGCGTGAAGTAGAATGTCGCCCCCAGACCTATTGCGCCTTTTGCCCAGACGCGACCGCCGTGACGATTGACGATGCGCTGGACGGTCGCCAACCCGATGCCTGTGCCCTCGAACTCACTGGCGGTGTGAAGCCGCTGGAACGCGCCGAATAATTTACCGGCATAAGCCATATCGAAGCCCGCGCCGTTATCGCGGACGAAATAGACGACCTCCCCGCCCGCTCCTCGTTCCTGCCCGAAGGCGATCTCTGCACGTTCCCGCTTCGAGGTAAATTTCCAGGCGTTCCCCAGCAGATTACTGAGCATGATTCGCAACAGGCGCTTATCGCCCCGCGCCACAATTCCTTCCTCGACGGTGACGGCTACCGCTCGCTCCGCGTCCCCCTTGTGCAGCTCGGCCACCACCAGACGAGCCGTTTCACTGAGGTTGACGACTTCGCTGTGCATCTCGCTGCGCGTCACTCGCGCGAGCTGCAACACGTCGTCAATCAGTTGCGCCATCTCCCGGCTCGCGGCGCGCACTTCCCGGAGGTAGCCTTTGCCTTCCTCGTCCAATTTGTCCGCGTAGTCTTCCAGCAGAGCCTGGCTGAAGCCGTTGATGTGTCTCAGAGGGGCGCGCAGGTCGTGTGAGACTGAATAAGAGAAAGCTTCGAGTTCTTTGTTGGCAGCCAGGAGTTGCGTTGTACGTTCGGCCACACGCTGTTCAAGCGTCTCGTTCAGCCGACGAATTTGCTCCTCCGCGCGCTTGCGCTCTGTGATGTCGCGCGCAATCGTCGAAGCCCCGATAATCGCGCCGGAGCTATTCTTGATCGGGGAAACTGTTAAAGAGACTTCTATCTGCTCACCGCTTTTTTTCAAGCGTGTTGTCTCGAAATGCTCAACGCGCTCCCCGCGCCTGAGCCTTCCGAGGATGAGCGGCAGGTCCTCCTTCCTACCGGGCGGCATGAGCACGGTTACGGAATGGCCCATGATCTCTGCCGCCGAATAGCCGTAGAGCCTTTCGGCCCCTTTGTTCCAACTCGTAATGACACCATCCAGGGTTTTACTGAAGATGGCGTCCTCGGAGGATTCGACGATGCCGGCCAGCCGGACTACCATCTCTTCGTTGCGCTTGCGCTCGGTGATGTCATTTGCCAGCACGATCTCAGCATGACGCTCGTCAAAGATTATTGAGTGCGTGGTAATCTCCACATCAATGACCGTCCCATCCTTCTTCCGATGTCTCCACGCGCCTGCGTCATCAAGTTCACCTGAGACATTTTTGACGGCAGCAAGAAGACCGGGAATATCCTCTGCGGGACGAATGTCCTTGATGGTCATGGAGAGGAATTCATTTTGCGAATACCCGTAGCACTGAGTCGCAGCTTTGTTGACGGCCAGGAAGCGAAGCGTTTCCCGATCATAAACCCACATCGGGAGCGGGTTGCTGTCGAATAAGAGCCGGTAGCGTTTTTCACTCTCGCGCAGTGACTGCTCACTGTGCTGGCGGGCGGAAGTGAGGAAACTGACGAGCAGCGATGAGAGGATGAACGCGCCCACCCGCAGGACGTTGTCATCGTCAAGCATCGGCGAAGAAAGCGGGCGGATTATGAAGTAATTGCAGACGACGGCGGACAAGGCGATAGCCAGCAGGCCGGGGTTGCGCCCCCCATACCACGTGCTGATTATCACTGCCGCTAAAAAAAGGGCGAAGGGTATCCGGCCGGCGAGTAAATCTACTTGCCGTGTGACGAGCAGAGCCAGCCCGACCGTGATGACGACGACGCCATAGCGAAGTAATGAGGTGCGAGGAAGATTCGGTATCTTGGTTAACATGATTTCGGGAGGCGGAGGAAGGGAGCCTGCCCAGCTCGATCTTCCCCCGCCCCGCGCGCGACCCGGCGCAACGTACGCGGCTTAACGGGTCGCGCTCCTTGCGGTGCGGCAGTTCGCCCCGAATCTGCCCACCGCAAGACTGCATCTGCGCGCGCACAGACTCTCCCGATGCCAGGATACAAACCGGGGCCGCGACTGGGTATCGGCCTAACCTTGATTTTTTTATCCGAGTGTTGCCTACAGCCTTGTCGTGGTTTGCGCTACAAATCCGACACGGTCGGATTCAGGCGGTGATGATTTTATTTTCGGGCGGGTAGATGCCTTCCGGCTGGATGAGCGTTCTTATCGTTCTTTCGTCTTAATCCACCAATTTATTCTGGATGGCGTAGTGAGTGAGTTCCGCGTTGGTCTTCATCCCCATTTTCTCTAAAATGCGCGCCCGGTAAGTGCTGATGGTGCTGTCACTGAGCGAGAGCAGGTCAGCAATCTCGCCGGCCGTCTTCCCCGAAGCGATCAGGCGCATCACCTCGAACTCGCGGTCTGAGAGAGTCTCGTGGGGCGGGCGGTCAATGCCCCTTTCAAGGCCAACGACGAGTTTTTCGGCGAGCGCGGGGCTGACGTACCTCCCTCCCCCGATGACCTTGTTGATTGCTTTGACCAACTCTGCCCGCGGGCTGTCTTTGGTGATATACCCGGCGGCGCCAGCTTTGAAAGCTCGCCGCGCGAACTGTTCCTCCGAGTGCATGCTGAGGATCAGCACGGGAAGCCTGGGGCGGATTCGTTTCAATTCTTTCAGTACTTCCAGTCCGCTCCTGTCACCTAAAGAAAGATCAAGTATCACGACATCCCAGTCCTGCTCGCGCACAAGTCCGAGCGCCTCCTGGACAGTGCCTGCCTCCCCGAAGATTATCGTGCCGGGTTGCTTATCGAAGATTCTCTTCACGCCGTCTCGGAGAACTTCATGGTCATCAACTATGAGGATTCTTTTCATTGCCCTTACCTCTGGGCTAGCTGGGCAACTCCGATTGTTGGGGAGACTTATCGTCTAATCGAAACGCCGATTCCAATCTTTCGCTTAACCGGAGACCGGAACTCTGAGAGTCACGACAGTTCCTTTTCCTTCAGCGCCTCTAATCTGGATTTTTCCTCCGATAAGGTTAGCACGTTCGCGCATTCCGAGCAGACCGAGTGACGGCGCTCCTGATAGCTCATCCTCTGTGATTCCTCTTCCGTTGTCACTGATGGTCAAGACAAATTCGCCGGCTTCTTTCTTCGCAGTAATGTCAACCCTCGTCGCTTGCGCATGACGCAGCACATTGGTCAGAGCTTCCTGAAAGATGCGGAAGATGGCTGTTGATTGCTCCTGCGTCAAATCATCACTCTCCAGCGGGCAGTCGCAATGGACGATGATCCCCGTCCGAGCTTGAAACTGCTGCGCTTGCCACTCGATTGCTTCAATCAGCCCGAGTTCATCCAGCGCGATTGGTCGCAGCTCAGAGGCGATTCTTCTGACGGTATTAACTGTCGTATCAGTTAGCTTCATCAGAGATTCGAGCTTCTTTCGCAGGGCTGCGAGTTGCGACGGCTCTGTGAATTCGGAGATGACTTCAGCTATGTCCTCCAGGTCCCAACGCAAACTGGACAGCGCCGATCCCAGCTCGTCATGAAGTTCACGCGCGATGCGAGTCCCTTCCTCTTCTCTGGCGGATTGAAGGCGCGCAGAGAGGGCGCGCAACTGTTCGCTCGTTGCCCTGAGACGCTCTTCCGCCTGCTTGCGTTCGGTGATGTCGCGGTACATCGCATAGAACACTACCTGTCCACCGGGTAATGAGACGGGCACGCCGACTATAGAAACATTCAAACGGCTGGCATCCTTGCGCTGGCGAACGCTCTCCGCATCCACCCGCTGCCCCTGCGCCGCCAGGTCTGTAAATTTTTTATTCTCATCCAGCGACTCGTCGGGAACGATCAGCTCGCCGAGAAAGCGGCCCTCGGCTTCTTGCGGACTGTAGCCGAACATCCGTGTGAACTCCCTGTTCACACGGATGATCCGATTATCCACACTCATTAAAGCGACAGCCTGCGGCGCTTGTTCGAACAACTCATTGAGAAGAGCTTTCTGCTTCTGAAGCCGATTCATTAGCGAGGTCAGTAGAGCAACGATGAGAACCATCACGGGGACGGTGCTAATGACAAGAAGACCGAGGGACGAGATGCTCACGCTACTGGACAAGTCCGGGACTACGGCTGAGGACGTAAAGATGACGCCGGCCATAGCGGTGTAATGCATAACGGGATTGGCCGCCCCACGAAGCAACGCGCCCCCGTGGTATCGCCAGCGGCGGCCAGGAGTGTTATCCCGAAAAAGAAAGACCAGCGTTATTGCCATCAAAGAAATTACTACCGCCAGCACGATTGAAAGAATCACGGACGCGGGAGAATAGTGATGGCCTCCCGGCGACCGAATCGCCGCCATGGACGTGTAGTGCATACCGGAGATTCCCACGCCACCCAGAAAGATGGCGGCAATCAAAGCACGAGGCCAGCGGATTTTGCTTCGACCCAGAGCTAAGAGTGCCGCGCCGGAACCAATGATGCTGACCAGCAGAGCAAGCAAGACCATCGGCCAGTCGAAAATCACTGGGACCGGCAAGTGTAAAGCCAGCTTTCCGGTGTAGTGCATTGACCATGTGCCTATCCCATCCACCGTGGCGGCCACGACCAGCCAGGCGAGCCAGGCACGACCGCGAGCGGCCCTTACCCGTTCGACAAGAGCGAGTGCGGCGTATGCCGCCAGGATTGAGACCAGGACGGAGAGCACCACCAAACGGTGATCGTGAGAAGCGACCATAATCTGGTCTCCGGTCATAGCTTCGTCCTATTGGCACGTATCAGGAATTTCAATCGGGGTTTCTCGAACAGGACTCGTTCTTTCCAAGCGGGGTTTGGAAGAGGCGCGCTATGGCGTCGAGCAGATTTGGCCTGGCTTTTCACCGGGCACTCCGGCCTGAGCGAGCAAACACCATTCGCAAGCTCTGGGTTTCCTGCGCCTCATTCACTCGACAGGAGTCAGTCACAACAAAGCTGCCGCGGTATACAATTAGTCGTGCTGATTATACTCCCAAAGACCTCTTTCGTTCTCGCCGTGGAGTTGTCAAATCTCTTCTGAATATTTTTATAGACGCACTCGCCCTTGAGAAGCGATACGGTCTAGCCTGTCTTTCCGTGTGCGGTCTTTCGGAGAGTTCTGCCTTGCCGTTTCGCCTATCGGTTTCCCTTTTTGACCTTCATCAAACAGCCACGACCCACCCATCTCACTGAGGGGCATTAGTTGGCGAGCAACAAATTCTCGAAGTTATTAGAAACATTTTGAGTTTTTAACTGATGAGCCGGCGCTTGAAATCAATAGTGGCATGAAGGTTGCCGTTAATGCCGGGCGGTAAGTACTGCGACCGAAAGTCGCGCCGTTGAAACGGTCACGTCACCTACCATTACCAAATAATCCCGACAGGAGTTGAGGGGCTAACGTCATCTTTATCCAGCCCCTCACTCTATCCCCGCTCTACTTGAGCGCACATCAACCAATCACTTCACTGAATAGGAGAAATTTCCGAATGACTTTCCGTTCCCCGCTTCGCTTTGCGATTCTTCTGGCCGCGCTCTTCGTCTTCGGCGGAGCAGCCTACGCGCAGGGGCCTGCCGTCGGCTCGGCGACCACCACTTCCGAGTTGGAGATGTCTGCGACTGTGCAGACCGCTGTCCAGCTCAACATCTCGACCGGCAGTGGCGGTGCGACCGTCAGTGGCAGCAATTCCACCGGCCTTTTCAGCCTCAGCTTCGGCAATGTCAACGGTCTCGGTCTGGGCACGCCCGCCGCGGGTGTCAGCGTTGTCGCCGACGCTTCGGGCGCGCTCTACAAAACGCCTATCAATCTGACGCCCGTTTACTCTGGCTTTACGACCGAGACGGCCACCATCGAAGTCGAACAGGATGCGGCTGGCGATACTGCCCTGGCTCGTGAGGGCAACTCGTCCATCTCTTCAAGCTCGACCGTCAGCACTTCGACGCCGTCTTCGGTGGCTTCAGGTGCAGAAAGCGGTGTCGCCATCGAGCGTTACGTCGGCATGTACGCTGCCAGATCAGAGGCCGCCGGCGCGAAGAGCGCAACTCTGATCTACACCATCACAGTGGAATAGCACTTAACTACAGTGATGAGTGATGAGTGATAAGTGATAAGTAAAGACCTCTTGCTTTTACTCATCACTCATCACTCATCACTCATCACTGCTTTATCAAGATGATTCAACAACGCTTCTTTACCCAATTCGCCTGCCTCCTCGCCGTCCTGCTTTGCAGCTTTACTCTGGCGCAAGCACAGCAAAACACTCTGGGAGTCGCACCCGCTTCCGTCGAGGCCAAGGTCAAGCGCGGCTCGACTTATACGCAGACCTACACGCTCTTCAACAATTCGCCGGAACGGCTGCGGCTGCGTTGTTCTGTCATAGATTACTGGTACGACGCAAACAACAAACGTTTGACAGGCCGCCCCGGAACGCTTCCCCGCTCGGCCTCGCCCTGGGTGCAGTTTTCGCCATCGGAAGTAATCGTTGAAGCACACACCTCGGCCAGTGTTCAAGCCACCATCACGATCCCGCTCACGGCGGCTGGCGGTTACTACACGATGCCTGTCTTCGAGGCCACGCCCGTCAAGAGTGAGACCGAATCCGGCAATACAGCCACCGCCTCAATAGGCATTCGCTTTCGCGGCCTGGTGATGCTCGCAACGGAAGACGCGAACGAATACGTCGTGGAGATACTGGGCGGTAAAGTACAGCCTCCGACGGCCTCGACTCCGCTTGAGCTGGAAGTTGACGTGCGCAACCGCGGGACCGTCCACGCGCGCGTGCGCGGCCTTCTCGCCATCCTCGACGCGAAGGGCGGGCTCGCGGGCCGTGGGAAAATCGAAGACGCCAGATTTTTACCCGGCCAGCGAAACATGCTGAAAGTGCCCTGGGCCGGAGAGCTTCCAATTGGCCGCTACACGGCGGTCGTCACGCTCAGCTACGACCGCGTAGGGACGGAGCCGGCCACGCTGATCTATGAGCTGCCCTTCGAAGTAGGCCAGCTACACGTACTCGCGCCAGGCAGATAAGCATTCCTCTTGTTGACTTGCGCCGCCCCGCGCTCCTGCTGGTCGAGGAGCTTTCCTATGACTGGCATGAGACCCTCAGACCGCAGAAACATCACCTGGCGATGCGCCAGGATTGTGTGCGCGCTCGTACTCACCGCCGCGCTACTCGCTCCTATACCTTTAGCTCAAGCGGCGTTTGCGGTTTCGTTCCTCTGGTCAACAATCAGTCTCACTCCTCTTCAACGGGACGACTCACAGGAACAAGCCGCACAGAAGCCTTCCCGCGACTATGCGACTCGCATCAAGCTGCCGGTGCGAAACACACACGAGTTGACTTTCGACGAAGCGATTGTTGCCGTCATAGTCCTTGAGCCGAACGTCGCCACCGCAGAGACTATGACTGAGCGCACCCTCCGTATCACGGGACTCAATGCGGGCGAAACGATTCTCATCATTTCCGGCAAGAACCGCCGTAGCACCTACGTCATTCAAGTCGTGCGCCCACCCCGCACAGCACGTTCAAACGGCAACGACGCAAGCCGAAACGAGACGGCTGAATCTTTCTCAGGCTTCTACGCTCTGCACTTCTCCCCCGGCACAGATTCGGCGCCGTCACTGCTCCACCACGATTTCGAGTTCAACCAAAAGCTGCCGGACTCACGCACCCTTCGCGTGAGCGGCGCGATGTTCAACTTTATGGGGCGCGGCGAGCGCGGACTCGCGCAGCCTCTGGGCAGGGGCTTCGGCGTGAATCGTCTCAGGCTCGGTCTCGATTCTCCCGGAAGCAGATTCGACGTGCTCGACAGCGAATTAGAAATCTCGCGCCTCAGCTTCAACAACTACACCATGCGCGGCCTGCACCTGGTCTCGAAACCAGACTCGCGCCTAAAAGGTCTGGAAATCTTCGCCGGGCGAGCGCGCCCGCTGGCTCCTTCTTTTAAAGAGGGCGAGGGTCTGCTCGCCGGCGCGCTCGCCCCTGTCGCACAAGGCCCGTCATGGCGTATACGCGCGGGCGCATTTTTCGTCGCGCCACAACGCCAGCCCGGCGAAAGAGTAAGCGGAATCATCTGGCACGCGGATGCGCGCTATGCTCCCAATGAGAACACTGTGGCCGAGGCTGAGATGGCCTACGCAAACGGCAACCTGTCATGGCGCACACGCCTTGACCTGCGGCGCGGCCCGTTTGACTTCCACGGCGAGCTACTCAGACTAGACCCACACTCTCCGCTTGTCGGCATCGGCGCGCAAACAGCCGGGCGCAAGCTGAACTCCTTCAGCCTGCAATGGCGACCCCTCCCGCGCTTCGGCGCATCCCTCAGCTACAACAGTACGACGAATTCTCCGCTCTCGGCTCTGCGGCGCATCGAGCTGAACACCAAGACACTGCTTGCGGCTGCCAGTTACACCCCGGCGCGAGGCACACGTCTCAGCTTCAGCTTCAATCAGCAGGAGCTTGAGCAGCCCGCCACTCTGTCCCTTCCCTTTCTTCTAAATCTGCGAACACGCACCGCAACTTTCAGGTACGGCCAACGCATCGGTCACGGCTGGACAAACGAGTTTGAAGCGCGGCTTATTCAGAGCCGCGAGGATCAGACTGCCGAGCAAGTGACCAGCGGCCTCAGCCTGCGCGAGCAATTACGCTTTTCATGGCGGCGAGGCTCCGTTGCAGGCTTCATCAACTACAGGAGCAACACTCCTTCGCTCACAGGTCTCATCCTCCGCAACCCATTGCTTTTGCCTGCGGATTTGCGCCCGGCTTTTACAACTGACCCTGCGCGTTTCCTGCTGACGAACCGTGACGCGCTCCCAGAGCTTCTTTCGAGAGTCGAGTTACCAACCACGCGCAGCACTGAAGCAGGTCTTCGTCTTCAGGCAGCATTCTCGCGCCTGAATCTGGCGAGCGAAGTTCGCTACAGCACGGGCGAGATTCTGGCGCGCAACGAGCGCAACATACTCGCCATGTTCAGCGCCGACTTAAAACTCGACGCGGCCAATTCAATTCAGGTGAGCGGCGCTCGCGCCTTCTCCTTCAGCGACACAGAAAACCGAACCGCGCTGACGGTCTCTTACGTCCATCGCTTCGGCAGCGCGAGCGGCGGCGGGTTTCAATTCTCAAAGTTGCTCGGTCTCTCGCGTGGACGCGTTCAAGGCCGCGTCTTCTTCGACCTTAATGGCAACGGTCAGGATGACACCAATGAACCCGGCGTCGCCGGGATGAAAGTCCAGCTTGACGGAAACCACACCCGGACGACCGACGAGCGCGGGAACTTCAATTTCAGCGCACTCGAACCCGGAGAACACACGGTCGCCCTGGCTTCAGAGGACCTGGGTGTGAAAATGCGCGCCAGCAATGCAACGCTCAGGCAGATGATTCTTCCGGCGCGCGAGACGATCCATGTGAGTTTCGGCTTGACGAACGTTGGTTTCGCTCAGGGACGCGTCTTTAACGACCTCCTCCTAGCCGGTGAGATGTCGGCCGCTGACGCGCCGGGCGTCGAAGGCGTGAGAATCATCTTGCGCCCCCCTTTAACAGGAAGCGCAAACGCCTTACAGCCTCTTTCCGAAATTGTGAACGGCAGCGGCATGTACGAGTTTCGCAACCTCCCGCCTGGTAGCTATATTCTTGAAATAGACCCTACTTCACTACCGGCGGATTTTCGTTTGCACGGGCAAATGGCATGGCCTGTCAACATTAATCCATTGCAAGGCTCTTTTCTGGATGTCCCACTCGTCGCTCAACGCGCCGTCTCAGGCGTCGTCTTCATTGACAATGACGACAACGGGCAGTTCGATTCGCAAACAGATGAAACAGTCAAAAGTGCGAAGGTGGTGGCGGGAAACACAGAGGCTTTGACAGATAACCAGGGCTCTTACATCCTACGTAATCTGCCAGCCGGAAAGCTTGAAGTACGCGTTTATCTTCCAAATGGAAGGATGAGCAAGATAACTTCGATTGAGCTAGGAGCAAATCCTGTTTACAGAAAAAACCTGAATCTACCCATGCATGAATAGCTGGACAAAGTACACATTCTGGAGAGGGTGCGCGCCCACCTATGTTTTGTCGTATCGCGGGACGCAAGGATTGTTTATACGGGGCTGTGGCTAAACGAATCTCGGAGGGACATCCGATTCAACCCAAAAGAGAAAAGGGGTTAGTTCTTATCATGGAGCGGGACGGAAAATACTTCGCCCCAAGTGAAAGGCGGGAGAACGATCAGAACCAGCTTATGACAGAATTTCATCCCGTTGGGGATGAGACATGTATTATTCACCTGACGCTAAGCATAGAGGGATCTTCAAGTACCAGACAGCCAAGAATTCAGATTACAACGAGGCCCCAGTTAAGAGTTCTGACCTTCTGGCACTAAACATACCCGCCAGGCTTCCTGCTACTGATTCATACCTAAATTTAGAAGCGAAGCGCGTCCGAGTTCGGCAATTATGTAAAAGTGGATGGTCCAATGTGTGCTTCACCGGCGAGACGCGCAGCGGCCCGTCCGGTGCAAGCGCGTGTTAGCTGGGTCACATGGTAGCAGTGGTCATCGCAATGGGTGTGAGGAAATACACTGGCGCGGCGGCCCGAATCTGCTGGCGAATTCCTCTCACGCTGCGACAGGCCCCATCGCGCGGGCGAAGGCGGAGCATCGTGCCCCTGCGGCGACGTGGCGTTCACCCGGAACCAGAATTGCGCCACGTCGCCGCAGGGGCACCGTCAGATCGACAGTCCGACGTTGCCTTCCAGAACCTGTTGCTCTAGGCGCGGCCGCTCGCCCGGTCCCCACAGCTTGGCGACATGCGCGACGCGGTAGCGTATCGGCCCGCCATCCGGGCTCGCGCTGCGGCTGATCGGCCGCGGGATGCACACGAACTCGGTTCGCATCTTATCGCCGGTGAGGCGCACCTTCGCGTAGCCGTGGCCGCCCATGTCGACGAACTCAAGGTGCGGCGCAAGCTGCGGGTTCGAGAGCGCGCGTGCGCGCTTGAGGTCGAAGCTTTTCGCATATTCAAGGCAAGAGCGGACACCATGCCGTAGCAGCATATTGTAGGTCCAGTCCGGCTTACGGCCATCCGGCCGGTCGGCGAGGAACAAGGCGCGGATTGGCAGATCTTTGGGTAAGCGATGCTCATAGGCTTCCATCGCGCCCGGGCTTGCCAGCGACGCGCCGACGAAGCTCAATCCCACGGGTTCGAATTTCCGCGGCGGGAGATCGGCGGCGGCATATCCGGCCCAGAAGCTGTGACGGTCTCCGGATACGATGGCGAAGCCGGTGATCTTCGCTTCGCGCACGAGGTCGTAGATCTCCTTGCGCTCGGCGTAGGCCGATCCGTAGTCGTTACTGCCGAACTGCGCATAGGTGTCCGCGGGCCACGGCTTCTCGACCATTCCGGCGGGGAGGTTTTGCGGGTCCGAGCGCCAGTCGAGCGCGCCGTACGAATTGCCCCAGATTTTCCACGTCGCCGTCGATTTGCGCAGCTGGTCCTTGAACCAGGCCTTCTGGTCGGCGCCGAGGATGGTCCGCGGCGGCGTCTCCTTGCGCGGATTCGGAATGCGCACATCGCGGAAGTGGAGTTCGGCGGGCGGCCTCCCGCCGTCGAAGGCGCGTCCCGCGTCGAGCGCGATCATCGCCTCCTCGGAAAACATTCCGTTGAAGGCAGGGTCATAAATTTTTCCAACCCCCTCAGCGTCAGTTGGGTCGTCGCCGCAGAAGCTGTGCTGGTCGGTAATGAGGAGGTCGAGGTGCTTGCCGTAGCGGAGCGCCCGATAAGCGATCAGGCTGCGGATCGCGGTCAGATTGTTCGGCTCTAGCCCTAGCCCGTTCCCGTCCCACTTGTCGATCATGACGTTCTTGACCGCAACCGCCCCGAATTCGGCAAGCGAGCCGCTCGGCGGCGACACGCGAGCCGGGACATATTCGAACCAGGCCTGGTTGGCGGCGACCTTGACGGTCTGGCCGGGCTGCGGCTCGCCGCCCGCCTGGACGATGCTTTGTCGGCCCTGCCACGAGAATTCGTGATTGTCCCAGATGGCGACGAACGGCCAGCGCGCGCGGGCATCCTGGAGGTCGGGATCGGCGAGATAGCCTTTGTAGATGGCGCGATAGCCGTCGACGGTCAGCGGGTAGTGGAAGTTGCCGATCTTTTGGCCGCCATCGGGATGCGCGCAACCTCATAGATCGTGCGGTCGTAGCGTGTCTTCACCTCTTCGGGATATTGAACCACCTCGTAGATGAAGTCGCCAAGGTGCAGCACGAAGTCGAGCTGGTCGGCCGGCGGGAGCGCGTTCATCTTCGAAGATCATCCGGCGATAGGCGTTGAGCTTGCCTTCGTTGACGTCCTGGCAGCTGACGAAGGCGAAGTTCACCGGGCGCGGGATCGTTCGGCAATGGCGCGGTGATGGTGCGGCCGATGCGGCTGCCGTTGCCGTCCGCGTCGGTGAATCGATACCAATAGACCCGCGCCGGCTTGAGCCCGCCGACGAGCACCCGGGCCGTCCAGTCGGTCGCCGGCGAAACCGGAGCGCGCGCCTGCGCCACGACCCGGCGGAACCCCTCGTCTTCGGCGACTTCGACCGTCAGTATCTGGCGCTCGCCTTTACCGAAGGGCCTGCGGGTCCACAGGAGAACGCTGTCGGGCTCGGGATCGCCCGATGCGACGCCTTCCGGGAACAGGTCGCGTCGCTCCCGCCAGTTTACCTTGGAACGCGCGCTCGCCGGTCCGCCCAACGCCAGAGTCGCGCCGTAGCTCGCCGCGAGCGCGATGAACTCTCGTCGTGTGATCACAGTCGTCGAACCCCTTTCCCCGAAAGGCGTGCTCTCGAACACCAGGACATCACTTTACGCCATCAGCCCGGTTTCCGTGAACCGCACATCGCGGGTCAGTCGATCTTTTTACACTTGTAAAAGCCGCCCCATCGCGGAGAAGAAAACGAGCCGCCCGGCCGTGAGGAACTGGTGTATCATAAAGGACGTTACGATACGCCAATCCATTTACCTCCCATCCACTATCTACGTAGCCTTGCGTGCGCTCTCTTCAGGGGCAGTTGTCAGGAATTGTTGTAAAACATAACGTCCCGTGTGGGTTTCGCTCATGGCGTACCGAGCGCGAGCAGGTCCCGCATCTCCAGCACACGCTTGGGCGCGCCCTCCCGGGCCGCGCGGATCATGGCGCGGCCCAGCTCCTCCGTGCTGATAACAGCCCCCGGTAAGATCAAACGCACCAGCGGCAGCAGCGGGCGAAAGACGACATAAGCGATCCGCGTCCACCGCGTCTTCGAGACCTCGCCGTGCATCGGGCGCAGAGCGCCCAGGCGGACCATGTACGCGGACGAGAACAGGGCGAGCAGCGCCTCTTCGGTGCGCCCTTTCACCCGCGCCCACATCGCCTTACCACCAGTGCCCGCGCCCGAAACGTAGACGAACGTCATCGCCGGATTCGTCTTAAAGAGCGCGCGTGCCCATCCCAGGGTCAGGTCATACGTCAGGCGTGTGTAGTCGGCCTCGCCCATGCCCGCCGACGAGACGCCGAGGCAGAAAAAGCAGGCGTCATACCCGCGCATCTCTTCACCGACTGCGCTCGTGTCGAACATGTCCTTAATGACAAAATCGCGCAGCTTCGGGTGTGCCCGTCCGGTCGAGTTGCGGCCGACGGCGAGTACGGCCTCGACCGAGTCGTCGCGCAGACACTCGCGCAGGACGCCCTGCCCGACCATCCCCGTCGCCCCGAAGAGAATCACCTTCATGACGTCTCCCCCGCCGCCAATTGTGAATTCCCGAAAACGCCCACGATTCCTATCATAACCCACTTGACAAACATTCCATAGTTGTTATATTCCGTCTGTGGAATGGGAGGTCGAGTACACGGACGAATTCGAGGCGTGGTGGGACGGGCTCAGCGGGGCCGAGCAGGAGGACGTGGCCGCCTACGTGACCCTCCTCGAGAAGAAGGGGCCGACGCTTCCCTTTCCCTACAGCAGCGACGTCCGCGGGGCCCGGCACTCGCACATGCGCGAGTTGCGCGTCCAGCACAAGGGGAGGCCCTACCGGGTGCTCTACGCGTTCGACCCGAGGCGGGCCGCGATCCTGCTGATCGGCGGCGACAAGACAGGCGACGAAAGGTGGTACGAAGTTAACGTCCCACTCGCCGACAAGATTTACGACCGGCACGTGGCGGCGCTCAAAAAGGAGGGTTTGATCGAAGATGGCTAAGTCATTCAAGACGCTGAGGGAGAAGATGACGCCCGCGGCGCGCGAGCGCACACGCCGGAAGGCCGAGAAGCTCATCGAGGAGATGCCTCTGAATGAGCTGCGCGCGGCCCGGAAGCTGACTCAGGAGAAGCTGGCCGAGAACCTGAACGTGAAGCAGGCGGCCGTCTCCAAGCTCGAGCGTCGCGCCGACATGTACGTCAGCACGTTGCGCGAGTTCATCTCCGCCATGGGCGGGGAGCTGGAGATCACGGCCCGCTTCCCCGAAGGCTCGGTGCGCATTAACCAATTCCAGGAAGACGAGGGCGACGCGTCACGCGCCGCGAAAAGCTAAGGCCGACTCCTGATGTCGGAGCAGACGGCCCTCATCATAATTAACAAGGGCATTGATATACTCGACACACCCGACACTCATTCCGACTCAGGTAGCGCCATAAT
The DNA here is from genome assembly GCA_963711585.1 of uncultured Acidobacteriota bacterium. Taxonomy (GTDB): domain Bacteria; phylum Acidobacteriota; class Blastocatellia; order Pyrinomonadales; family Pyrinomonadaceae; genus QHXM01. Next base: position 29,279 of record CAVQEU010000018.1, read on the forward strand.
TCTCTCTCCTTCGGCTGTAATCACTGCTAAGGTGAATCAAGTATTTTAATGCTCGATTTTTTTAACCCTACATGACTCTGTTGCGAATAATAATTCAGGGCACAAGAAGGTCGTAGCTGACACTCGCTTAAGCTGCGACCTGGAAGAGACTTTCGATGAAATTCGCCTGACCGATCGTATCACTCCTGTCTAATCTTTTGACTTGACCTTTCCTCACCATATTCACTGCCTCGACTCCCTGGATCATTCGCTCGGCAGTATCAAACGAACGATAACCTAAGCATGCCCGGGCCGGACCGTTACCTGGGCCGTCTTCTCCATCCCTCTCGTTTCCCGCGCGGATTACAGGCGAGAACGGGCGACCCAAATCAATTCCCGGGCCGTTGGGCTTTTTCGCCGTTCGTTTGCGCCCTATGGGGTAGAGGAACAAATCAGCAATGCAGATTTAGCTTCCTCGGCGCGGATTCAGCTTGCTCCCGCGTGCTCACAATTTTCACCGTCGGTCGGCAACTCTGAAAAAGCGCCGACTGTCTAGCCCAAAGGAGAATTATCATGCGTACCCTCAACCGATTCATCGTCGCCCTGATAGCCGTACTCTTATGCTGCATACTTTACTTCGCCTCTCAGAATACGCAGGCGCAAACAGATTGCGCGACGCAGCCTGCGAGTGCGGTGGCCTGGTATCCCGGCGACGGTAACGCGACCGAGTTGGTGCGCGCCAATGACGGCACGCTGCAAGGGAACGCGACCTATATGGCAGGCCACGCCGGGCAGGCCTTTTCCTTCGACGGCGACACGGACGGCGTCTCTGTCGGCAACCCCGAACAACTGCGGCTGCAAACCTTCACCATAGAGGGCTGGGTCAAGCGCGGAAGCGCGGCGCAGGCGACGCTCGACTCTCCCGATGCCGGGGTCATCTTCGGCTACGGGCAGAACGGTTACGCCTTCTACGTCACGAACTACGGTCGTTTAGCTTTGACTAAGGTAGGCGTGAGCAACGTCGAATCATTTAGCGGGGGCACCTTCCCCGAACTGAGGATCGCCGACACGAACTTTCATCACGTTGCGGTCGTCAAGTCGGGCACTTACGCGACATTTTATCTCGACGGCGTGGCGAGCAGCAGAAAATACTACGACACGCAATTCAGCTTCGAGACCAACGCCGCCGTCGGCGCGCGCGGCGACAACCTCCGTAACAGCCTTCTCGGCTCGATTGACGAACTGACGATTTACGACCGCGCGCTCAGCGCTGCGGAAATCCGGAGTATCCACGTCGCGGGCGAGGCGGGCAAGTGCAAAGAGACGCGCCTGCAATTTGAACACGCGGTCTACCCGGCGGGCGAGGCGAGCGGCGCGCTCACACTCTCGGTGCGGCGCACGGGCGACGCGCGCGGCATGTCCGTCGTGAATTACGCGACCGCAGACGGCACGGCGCGAGCCGGTGAAGACTACACGCAGGTTTCGGGCACGCTCACCTTCATGTCCGGCGAACAAGCGAAGACGATTTCCGTCCCCGTCACAGAAGACACGGCGGCGGAAGCGGACGAGACTGTACAGGTCACCCTGAGCGATGCCGGCGGGGCAGTGCTCGGCACGCCGTCGAGCGCGACCCTCAACATCTTCAACACGGTCCCCGGCCCGGGGCGCATCGCGCTCATCACCGGCAACATTTACAGTGCCGGCATCAATGCCTACAACACAGACGGCACGAATGGCTTCCAGATGACGAGCCTGGAATACGGGACGCACGCCGCCCAGCCGTCCGTGGCGCGGCAGACCGGCATGATCGCCTTTCAGGGTTGCGGCGACTATTCCGCGACAGCCGATTGTAGTCGCGGGTATCGCATCTTCGTGATGAACGGCGACGGCACGAATGTGCGGCAGGTAACGACGAGCGACGGGCTGGATAACCCGTACTATCAGGCGGACACACGCCCCGTCATCTCGCCCGACGGCACGAAGGTCGCTTTCCTTTCCGCCCGCCCGCCCGCGCAACTCGGCCGCGAAGAGGTCTTCGTCGTCAATACCGACGGTACGGGCTTGCGCCCAATCACGACGAAGGTAAGAGACCCGAATGCGCCGAGTTATGCGAATGAAAGTTACGCGCTGAGTGTCGCGTGGAGTCCCGACAGCGCTAAGCTGCTCGTTCACGCATTTCGTCCTGACAAGGATGACGATGGAAACCCGGCAATCATCGGTTCGCTCTACACTTACAATCCGGATGGAACCGGAGAGACGCTACTAGTTCGTCAGGTAAGCAACTTCCTTCAAGGCTCTCTCGCCATTGATTGGTCGCCCGATGGAAGACACATCCTTTATGCGTCGAAGGGAGGGCCGTACCATGAAGTCTTCGGATTCGTGATTATGGACGCTCAAAACATCGCCAACTACCAATACCTGAGCAGAAGCCAACTCACTAATGGAGGCGGGGTTGCTGGTGATGCGGGCAGCGCGCGCTTTTCGCCCGACAGTAGAAAGATTGTCTACGGGGCTGGCGACGATGGCGGTAACGTCAACATCATCAACATTGACGGCCAGAACCGCAGCACCGTGCTGAAAAACTACTATTTCTGGGGTGCAGAGAAATGGTGGTGGGGCGGGCAGGCGATTCCGCAGCCCGCGCGCCTTGAACTCACACCCGACCCCATCATGATCTGGTTCGCGCATAGTGAGCAACTCACGCCGACGCTCTACGATGCCGGAGGGAACGTCATCTTCCGCGCCGCGCAGTGGGAGCCTTTCTTCAGCCATTCTCCGCAGAGCGGCGTCCAGTGTGACCGGGCGACCTTCCCGAACCTCCCACCCGGACTGACGCCCTGCTCCGGCACCCCCGTCACCATGACAGTCAACCAGACCGGAATCATCAGCGGCGGCAACCGCAACGTCGTGCAGAACGGCGAAGTGAACTTCTGCGCGAGCAACGCCGGTCTTACCGACTGCACCCGCGTACAGAGATACGACACAGCTACGCTCTCGGTGAGAGCTACCACGCCGAGCGCCTCAAAAGCGAGCCACGCGCCCGGTGTTTTCACCATCAGCCGGTTCGGCAATCCCGACGGCGGTCTGGCGGTCTCCTTCTCCCTGGGCGGCACGGCGTTGCGCGAAGCGGATTACTTTATCGAGAGTTCCGCCCCGCTCTCCGGCGACACCATCCTGATGAATCCGGGCGAGAACAGCGTGACCGTTAACGTGACTCCCGTCGCAGGTCCCGCCGGCGCGGGCGACAAATCAGTCGTCTTCACGCTGCGACCCGCCTCCTCAAACGAGTACGCGGTGGACGCGCAAGCCAACTCCGCCACCGTCACCATCAGGGACGACGCGCCGCCGCCAACACCGACCCCGACACCCGGCCCGTCCCCGTCTCCCTCAGCTTCTCCGACGCCGCCCCCCGCCCTCGAACTTACACGGATTACGCCGAACCGCGGCGGCGACGATGGGAGCGTCACGGCCACCATCCACGGGCGGAGCATCCAGCCCGGCGCGACGGCGAAACTCGCGCGCGACGGACAGGCCGACATCGTCGGCGGCGCAGTCAACGTCGCGTCCGACGGGCGCTCGCTCACCGCCACCTTCGACCTCAAAGACCAGGCGCACGGAGCGTGGTCGGTCATCGTCACTAACCCCGACGGCGCGTCGGCAATGCTTCAAGACGCCTTCACCATCGAGGAAGGGCGCGGCGCAGATGTTTGGGTTGATGTCCTCGGACGTAAAGTTATCAGAGCACGTCGGCAGTCGCAGTTCCACCTCGTCTATGGCAATCGAGGAAACATTGACGCGCCGGGCGCAGTCATCCTTATCTCTGTCCCCCGGAGTGTCACGCTCATGCCGGGGCCGGGATTTCCTGAACTCATAACACCGTTCAATCTCAGCGTGCAGATACCGAAGGTCTTGCAGGCACCAGAATTCGAACAGATGCTCTACTGGGTGCCGAATATTCCTGCCGGTGAGACAAAAACGGTAAGTTTCCAATTAAGCAGCCAACCGGGGGAATTTGACATCGAGCTTCAGTTGGTGGCTGCCCCGTCTATAACTCCTCAAAGACTGAACGACACTGAACCAACTGCAAATTTCTTGAAAACGTCATTTGCAGATTCGGTAGTGAATGAGCGTAGTTCGCTGCAAAGAAGCGCCGAAACTCAAAATAATGAGCCGATCGACGATTATCCTGCTTTGAACTCGGCCATGCAGGTATTAGTTGACCTTGCGCCTGAAAACAATTGGACGCGGAAATTCACTAATGAGGCGTGTGAGGGGGCCGCCACCAAGTACGGCAAGAATTAGGAAGGAGGGTTACAGGGCCTGATCATCCATTATATAGATGGAAAATCAGGACAATCCACAAGTATTCTTTCCCAATCAGCCACACCGTAAATATGCTGACTTCACCTGACGGCCAAAGGTCTTACTTGATCGATAACTACGTCTCCCCGACCGTCATACAAGCCTACAGGATTGAGGAGGAGAACGGATGGATTTTGGAGAGCGCGAACACTGTCTACCACGCCCTCGATAATATTCTCAACATCACGAATAAATTGTTAGTCGAATTCCCGGGCGACACGCTCTACCACAACTACTACGATTGGAGTGAGGCGGAGCTTGGTGTAGAACCTACCTGGCCTGCATTTGGACAACAAACAGAAAAAACTTTCCAGTGCTTTATCTCTGACGACTGGTCAAATATGAAAAAGAAGACAAGAGTCAGCGCCAGAGAGGCCGTCGACCCGAACGACAAAGTGGGGCCGCACGGGGCGGGGCCGGAGCGTTACATCTCCGGCGAGCAGCCGATGGGTTACGCCGTCTTCTTCGAGAACAAGCCGGAGGCGACCGCGCCCGCGCAAGACGTTATCATCACTGACCAGCTCGACATCTCGAAGTTCGATCTCTCGACTTTCCAACTCGGCCCCGTCAACTTCGGCGGCCACACCGCCACGCCGCCCGCGGGTCTGCGTCAGTGGACGACAGACGTTGACATGCGCCCCGCGAACAACCTCATCGTCCGCATCAGCGCCGGGCTGGATGAGACGACGGGCGTAGTCACATGGACGCTCACCTCGCTCGACCCGGCCACCATGCAGCCGCCTGAAGACCCGCTCGCAGGTTTCCTGCCGCCCAACACAGAGGCAAATGCTCCGGCGGGCGAAGGCGGTGTCCTCTTCACAGTGATGCCTAAGCGGCCTTCGACCGGCACGGAGATTCGCAACGGAGCGCGGATCGTCTTCGATACAAACGCGCCGCTTGACACTCCCATCTGGGTAAACACGATTGACGACTCGAAGCCGTCGGGTCAGGTCGCGGCGCTCGCCTCCACGCAGAACTCTTCGACCTTTAACGTGAGTTGGTCTGGCACGGACAGCGGCGCGGGCGTGGCTACCTACAGCGTCTACGTGTCGGAGGATGGCGGCCCTTACTCTATCTGGCAGTTCGGCACGGCGGATACCTCCGCCGCATTCAAGGGGCGGCCCGGTAAGTCCTACGCCTTCTTCGCCGTCGCCACGGATGGCGTGGGCAACGTTGAAAATCTGACGGCGACTGAATCGGCCGAGGCCGAAACATCCGTCGCGCCGCTCCTCTTGCAGTTTAATGCCACGGCCTATGCGGTAAACGAAGAGGCCGGAGGCGCGCTGATTACTGTCACGCGCAGCGGCGGCAATCTGGATGCGGCATCCATCAGGTACGCCACTTCAGACGGCACCGCTCAGGCGGTGGTGGATTACTCTGCCATCTCAGGCACGCTCAACTTCGCCTCCGGCCAGCTTACGCAGAGCTTTACAGTGCCCATGAGCGATGATGCGCTCGTGGGAGGAAGTGAAGCCATCAACCTGGCCTGGCGTCTCCGTTACCGGTACGGACGGCTCAGGCCAAGGCATCCCGAGCGACTGCTGTCTTGACGATCAATCCGAGCGATGCACCACCTGATGGTGACGGCGACGGCGTACTCGACAGTACGGATAATTGCCCACTGGTGGCGAATCCGAATCAGGAGGCCTTCGACCAGGACGGTATTGGCGATGCGTGCGATAGCCCGACCGCTCCTCCGAGTAATAAGGATGAGTGCAAGAACGGCGGCTGGATGAATTGGAGGCCGAGGTTTAAGAATCAAGGCGACTGCATCCAGTACGTTAACACAGGGAAGTAGCATACGCTGCTAGGCTGTTTACTTAAACTAAAGGGCAGCCAACTTTGACTGCCCTTTAGTTTT
>CAVQEU010000019.1:0-48037 GCA_963711585.1 uncultured Acidobacteriota bacterium
AAGACTCCGCCTCACTGCCGATTTACGAGCGCGCAGAACATGCTGCGCGTACCATCAGAGCGCGCTTCACAGAAGATTTGCGCATCGCGCTGGTACTCGGCAGCGGGCTTGGCGCTTTCGCCGACGATCTTGAGGACGCAGTTGCCATCCCTTACGACGAGATTCCGGGGTTCGCGCGCTCGACCGTCGCAGGACACGCGGGCCGGATGGTGCTGGGGCAGTCGGGGGCGTGGCGCTCGCCGCCATGCAGGGGCGCTTCCATTATTACGAGGGATACTCTGGAGGAAGTGATTTTCCCGTCCGCGTGCTTGGCCTGCTCGGCATAAAATCCCTTGTGCTGACCAATGCTGCCGGAGGCGTCAACGTCGCTTTCGAGCAGGGCTCTCTGATGATCATCAGCGACCATCTCAACCTGATGGGCGTCAATCCCTTGCGAGGTCTTAACGACGAGCGCTTCGGCGGCGTTTTCCGGACATGACGGAAGTTTACTCGCGCGCCTACCAGGAGATCGCCGTCGAGGAGGCGCACGCGATGGAGCTGGAATTGCGGCGCGGCATCTACGCGGCGCTCTCCGGGCCAAGCTACGAGACGCCCGCGGAGATTCGCATGCTGCGAACGCTCGGCGCGGACGCCGTCGGGATGAGCACCGTGCCGGAAGCGATCATCGCACGCCAGATGGGGATCAACGTGCTGGGCATCTCCTGCATCACGAATATGGCCGCAGGGGTCAACGACGAACCGATCAACCACCAGGAAGTAATAGAGACCGGCGAACGCGTCCACGAAACCTTCAAGGAGTTGCTGCGGCGCATAATTCCCAGGATTAGTAATCAGTAATCAGTAATCAGTATCAGCTTAAAACTTTTGACTGAAAACTGAAAACTGAATACTGACTACTGACTGCTTTATGATTATAGGTATTTGCGGCGGCACAGGCTCTGGCAAGACGACCGTAGCCAATCGCATCTTGAATCCGTCAGCGCGAGCGAAGTCGCATTCATTCAACAGGACTCTTATTACCGCAATCTGAAAGACCTGCCGCTCGATTATCGCAAGGCCGTCAACTTCGATCATCCGGACGCGCTGGACAACGACCTGCTCGTGCATCATATTAGAAAGCTAAAAGGCGGAGGCTCTGTCGAGTTGCCGATTTATGATTTCAAGACGCACACGCGACTGAACGAAACCGTCCTGATCGATCCCAAGCCGATTGTCATCATCGAAGGCATACTGATATTCGTCGATCCGCGCCTGCTCGAACAGATGGACATCAAGGTCTTCGTGGACACGCCGGACGACATACGCTTCATCCGCCGGCTCCGGCGCGACATCAGCGAGCGCGGCCGCACGATTGACTCCGTCATCGAGCAGTACCTCAAAACGGTGCGCCCGATGCACATGCAGTTCGTCGAGCCGTCGAAGCGTTACGCGGACGTGATCATTCCCGAAGGCGGGCACAACCTCGTCAGCATTGACCTAATCAGCGGCCGGATTCGCGAGCGCCTGGCCGGCGCTTTGACGACGAGCGGAGGAAAGGTTTGAGCACGGAAGAGATAGAGAGACTAATCGCTGCGGCGCGTGCCGCGCGGGATTGTTCGCTGTCGCCTTTTTCGAATTTTTGCGTCGGCGCGGCGGTCGAGACCGAGGACGGGAAAATCTACACCGGCTGCAATATCGAGAGCGCGAGTTTCGGACTGACGGTCTGCGCCGAGCGCGTCGCCATCTGGAAGGCGCTCTCGGAGGGCGAGCGGCGTTTTAAGCGTTTGGCGGTCGTCGTGGACACTGACCCACTGACGCCGCCGTGCGGGACGTGCAGGCAGATCATCTGGGAGTTCTGCCGCGACGTGACGGTCATCCTCGCCAATCTGCACGGGAAGGTCGAAGTGGTGGAGATGCGCGAACTGTTGCCGCGCGCCTTCGACGCCAGATTCTTGAAGGAGGCAGGCGTGAAAAAGTAGATCTTCGATGATGGCTGAAGGTAAAAAAGGGAAAGAGGTCGGCGAAGAGACTGCGGTCGAGCGCATTCTCAATCAGTACGCCGGCAATGTCATACATCTTTTCCTCTCGCTCCTCGCGCTCGTCATTCTCGCCGCCGCGGCAGTCGCCGCCTACGAAACCGTCGTGCGGGAGTTCCCGAAACTCTGGCAGCCGACCGACGAGTACAAGGCGCTTCAGCAGGTTATTGCAAACATCCTGCTGGTCGCCATCGCCGCCGAATTGGCCCTGTTGCTCCTTTTTCACCGCACAAGCTCTGCGGTCGAGGTGATTATCTTCGTCGTCGCGCGCAAGATCGTCACCCCGGACATCACTGCCATCGAGTTAGTCCTGAGCGTTGCCGCGCTCGCCGGGCTGCTCATCGTGCGTTACTACTATTTGCCGGGAAAGCCCAAATAGAAATTGCAGGAAAAATGAAGCTGACGCGATTCGTCATCACACTTCTTCTTATGGCCTCTGTTACGACACCACCGGCAGCCAACGCCCAGCGAAGGGGGCGCGCGGCGCGCGGCGGGGGAGGCAGCGCCGCCGACATCATCGTGAGCGGCGCGACCGTCGTCACGATGGACGGGGCGCGCCGCGTCATCGAAGACGGCTCGATTGCGGTGAAGGGCGGGCGCATCGTGGCGGTGGGCTCGCGCGCCGAAGTCGAGTCGAAGTATACGGCGCGCGAGCGCGTGGACGCCCGCAGGCGTGTCGTCATCCCCGGCCTCATCAACGGGCACACGCACGTCCCCATGACGCTCTTCCGCGGCCTGGCCGACGATCTGGACTTGAACGAGTGGCTGACCAAATACATCTTCCCGGCCGAGGCCAAGAACGTCACGGAAGAGTTCGTGCGCGTCGGCACACGGCTCGGCCTGGCCGAGATGATTCGCGGCGGGACGACGACCTATTGCGACATGTACTACTTCGAGGACGCCATCGCGGACGAGACGGCGAAGGCGGGCGTGCGCGGTGTGCTCGGCGAGACGGTGATTGATTTCCCCGTCGCCGACAACAAGACGTGGGCCGAGGCGATGGCCTACACAGACAAGTTCCTCGCTAAATGGAAAGGGCATGCGCTCGTCGTGCCGGCCGTCGCGCCGCACGCGCCCTACACAGTCTCCGAAGAACACCTCAAAGAGGTGCGCGCCCTCTCAGACAAGCACAATTCGCCCATCGTCACGCACGTTTCCGAGACGCGCAAGGAAGTCGAAGACATCACGAAAGCCAAGGGCGCGTCGCCCGTGGATTACCTGGCGCGCATAGGCTTTCTGAACGACCGCGTCATCGCCGCGCACGTGGTTCATCCGGCCGCGGGGGAGATCGCGGTCCTGAAACGGCTCGGCGTCGGCGTCGTGCACAACCCGCAGTCGAACATGAAGCTCGCCTCGGGAATCATGCCCGTGCCGCAGATGCTGGCGGACGACCTCAACCTCGGCCTGGGCACGGACGGCGCGGCCTCCAACAACGATCTCAACATGTGGGAGGAGGTTGACACGACGGCCAAGCTGCACAAGGTCTTCACGATGGACCCGAAAGTCGTCACGGCCCAGCAGGCTTTCGAGATGGCGACGATCCGGGGCGCGCGGGCGCTGCACATGGAGCGGGAAATTGGCTCAATCGAGGAGGGCAAGCGCGCGGACCTGGTCATAGTTGACCTGGACGATCTTAACCAGACGCCGCTTTACAACGTCTATTCTCACCTTGTTTACGCGACCAAGGCGGACGACGTGCGGACGGTTATCGTCGAGGGCCGCGTAATTATGCGCGACAGAAGGTTGCTAACTTTGGACGAAAAGGATATAAAGGCACGCGCACGAATCTTTCGCGAGCGGATTTTACAAAGTCTCGCCCCTTCAAATTCGCAAACGGGAAAAAATTAAGCCGGCGGGCCTTGCCCTCTGCACGCCGGAGAGGCCATAATGGGAAACATCAAATCAATATTTGGTGTTGCCCGCAGGCGAGCCTCATCAGCTCGCTTAAAGTTTTTTTAGGAGCCCGAAATAGTGAAGGAAAAAAGAGCCCGACATGTCATCACGTCAACCCTCGTAATAATTCTTTCCCTCGTCATGACGGCCTTGACGGTCGTCGCACAGTCCGCGCCGGAGGCGGACGCCAGCCAGAAACGTCTGAAACGCGCGCGCGCCCTGATAGCCGCGCACAAGCTGGGGACGGCCGCCGCGGAGCTGGACGCGCTCCGCACGGGGACGGCCGACGACGCAGTCCGCGACGTGACGCGCATCATGCTGATGAGCATCTACCTCGAAGACGGCGACTACATGCGCGCGCAGAATCTACTGGAAGACACCTACAGGCAGCGCACGGCCACGAGCGAGAATTCCACGCGGACCTATTTCGCGCTGGCCGGCCAGGCGGTCAACGGCGCGCGCGACCGCCTCGCGCGCTACCGCTCGTTCGGCATCAACATCAACGACAAGGAATTGGCACAGGAGGCCAGCAACGACCTGGATCACATGCGCATGCTCCTGGAGAAAGTTGCAGACCAGGCCAGGGAGATATGCGGCCAGAGCGAAAAGCACTTCGACGCCCTGGGCCTGCTCGAAGAGGTGGCGAACGTGCGCAGCACACTGGCGCGCACCAAGCAGGATCGCTTGCAGTGGCAGCGCGAGGTCGCCGACGCGCGGCGCAAACTCGCCGCCACGGACATGAGAATCGCCTCCACGGGCAATCCGCCCGTCAGCATCGCCAACACGACATCACAGCCCGCCGCAAAGGAATCCAACACGGCCTCGCAGCCGGCGGCTTCGGAGAACCACGCCACCGAAACGATCACGCGCGACGCGACCGCGGCGGGCGAGCCCGTGCGCGTCGTGTCAACAATTCAGCCCGCGCGAGCGGACGCCGCTCCCGAAGCTGCCGCCCCAAACAGCCCCGCCCCGTCGGCGCAGCCCGTAGACGTCGGCTCGCTGCTGGAGAGGGCGACACAGAAGATAAACCCCTCTTACCCGCAGACGGCCAAAATGGCCCGCATCACGGGCGTCGTCAAAGTCTATCTTGAGATAGACGAAAAGGGCGTGGTCAAGTCCGTCCAGAGCACGGACGGACCGATGATGCTCAAGCAGGCCGCGGCCGACGCCGCCAAACGCTGGAAGTTCCGCCCGACCATCATCAACGGGCAGCCCGTGAGGGTCGTCGGCTTCCTCAACTTCAATTTCACGCTCTAAACAGAGACAATTCCGCTCCGCACGAAACGCTCAAAAGAGGCCGCCCGCGGCCTCTTTTATTTTTATTTACAGCCGCTTAGCTAATCTTGACTTAAAAGTAAGGTATGCTAAAATGCTACCGAATCCTGGTTCATTACAGGGATGTCGGAGGGGTTTTCGGGATGAAAGTCTCGGCTCAGGAAGAATACGGATTGCGCTGCCTGGTGCAGTTGGCTCACCTCAAGGGAGGCGAATCCTTAACGCTCTCGCAGATGGCGAAGCGCGAGGGCATTTCGGCGGCGAACGCCGGCAAACTGCTCTGGATTCTGAGCAAGGCCGGGCTGGTGCAATCCACTAGGGGCACGAAAGGCGGCTACCAGTTGGCCCGGCCCGCCTCCGAGATTCGTCTGAGCGAGGTCATAAAGGTTTTGGACGCGGACGAGGTCGAGGGCCACTGCAAGAGTTACACGGGCGTGCTGGACGTTTGCGTACACACGAGCGACTGCGGGATACGGCCCGTGATCCTGGGCCTGCATGAGATCGTGCAGAACGCTCTGTCGGAGGTCACGCTCGCGCAGCTTGTCGGCCCCGAAGCCAACGTGGACGCGACGCTGCACCAGATTCAAAAATTGCAGCCGCGCCAGAGTCCGGCGCACTGAAGAGTCATCTGAAAACGGCCGGACGGCGCGGCCGAGGGAAAACTTAGAATGAGCACAATCGAGGTACTTGCCAACAAGGAATACAAATACGGGTTCGTCACGGACATCGAATCCGACATGATTCCGCGCGGGCTGAGCGAAGAGACCGTACGGCTCATCTCGGCCAAGAAGAGCGAGCCGGAGTGGATGCTGGAGTTTAGGCTGAAAGCCTACCGCCACTGGCTGACGATGGAGGAGCCGCGCCACTGGCCCAACGTCTCGTACCCGGAGGTCAACTACCAGGACATCATCTACTACAGCGCGCCGAAGCAGAAGGCGACGAAGGCCAGCCTGGACGAGGTTGACCCGGAACTCCTGCGCACGTTCGAGAAGCTGGGCATTCCATTGCAGGAACAGAAGCAACTCGCGGGCGTGGCCGTTGACGCCGTCTTCGACTCGGTTTCGGTGGCGACGACCTACAAGGAGAAGCTCAAGAAGGTCGGCGTCATCTTCTGCTCGTTCTCCGAGGCCGTGCAGGAATACCCGGAATTGGTCCGTAAGTACATCGGCTCGGTCGTGCCGACCAACGATAACTACTTCGCCGCGCTCAACAGCGCCGTCTTTACGGACGGCTCGTTCGTCTTCATCCCCAAGGGCGTGCGCTGCCCGATGGACCTTTCGACCTACTTCCGCATCAACAACTCAGAATCGGGCCAATTCGAGCGGACGCTCATCGTCGCCGAAGAGGGCGCGTACGTCTCCTATCTGGAAGGCTGCACCGCGCCGAAGTTCGACAAGAACCAGTTGCACGCGGCGGTTGTCGAATTAATCGCGCTGGACGACGCGGAGATTAAGTACTCGACGGTGCAGAACTGGTACGCGGGCGACGAGGAGGGGAAGGGCGGCATTTACAACTTCGTCACCAAGCGCGGCAAGTGTGCGGGCCGCAACTCCAAGATTTCCTGGACGCAGGTCGAGACCGGCTCGGCGATTACCTGGAAGTACCCGTCGTGCATCTTGCAGGGCGACAACTCAATCGGCGAGTTCTACTCCGTGGCGCTGACGAACCACGCGCAGCAGGCCGACACAGGCACGAAGATGATTCATCTGGGCAAGAACACGCGCTCGACCATCATCTCGAAGGGCATCTCGGCCGGGCGCTCGAACAACAGCTACCGCGGCCTGGTCAAAGTGATGCCGAAGGCGGAGGGCGCGCGCAACTACACGCAGTGCGACTCAATGCTCATCGGCTCGCGCTGCGGCGCGAATACGTTCCCCTACATAGAGGTGATGAACAACACGTCGCGCGTCGAGCACGAGGCTTCAACCTCCAAGATCAGCGAGGAGCAGTTGTTCTACTTGCAGCAGCGCGGCATCTCGCAGGAGGACGCCGTCTCGCTCATCATCAACGGCTTCTGCAAGGATGTCTTCCTGCAACTCCCGATGGAGTTCGCCGTCGAGGCTACGCGGCTGCTCGGACTGAAGTTGGAGGGGAGCGTCGGATAAGGAGGAAGCGCCCGCGATGGAGATGCGACTGACCATCATTTACGAACGTGCCGGAGACATGGTGCAGGCTTCCGTGGTGGAGTTGCCGGGTGCAATCTCCCTCGGCAAGACACGTGAGGAGGCGCGGGCTAATCTGTCGGAGGCGATTGAGATGGTATTGGAAGGGAATCGCCTTCTGGCGGCTGATGCGGTCGGCGAGCGCGAGGAGATCGAGTTCCACACGGCATGAAGCGGCGCGACCTCATCCGGCATCTGGAAGAACACGGATGCGAGTTTGTGCGCGAGGGCAAAGAGCACACGCTTTACATCAACCGGATAACTAAGAGGGCCGCCGCCGTACCTCGTCACCGCGAGATACCTACGGGGACGGCCCGCGCAATCTGCCGCGCGCTTGGCATTCCAGACCCTTCCTAAAAACTTTACTTGAGGAGTGGTAACAGGTGTTAGAGATTAAAGATTTGTACACGACCGTTGACGGCAACGAGATTCTGAAGGGGATCAACCTGACGGTCAAGCCTGGCGAGGTTCACGCCATCATGGGGCCGAACGGTTCGGGGAAGTCCACGCTCGCGAAAGTGCTGGCGGGCCATCCGGCCTACGTTGTGACGAAGGGCGAGGTGTTGTACGAGGGGAAGAACCTGCTCGAACTCGCGCCGGACGAGCGCGCGCGCGAGGGAGTCTTTCTGGCGTTTCAATACCCGATTGAGATTCCAGGCGTGTCGAACGCGCAGTTCCTGCGGCTCGCTTACAACGAGAAGCGCAAGCACCTGGGCGAGGAAGAACTCGACCCGCTTGAGTTCAAGGACTTGCTGAAGGAGCGCGCGCAGATAGTCGAGATGGACGCGAGCTTTATGACGCGCGCCGTCAACGAAGGGTTTTCGGGCGGCGAGAAGAAGCGCAACGAGATTTTGCAGATGGCCGTGCTTGAGCCAAAGCTCGCGGTGCTGGACGAGACGGATTCGGGGTTGGACATAGACGCACTGCGCGTCGTCGCCGGAGGCGTCAACAAGCTCAGGACTTCCGAGAACGCGATTATCCTCGTCACGCACTACCAGCGGCTCTTGAATTACATCGTGCCGGATTACGTGCACGTTCTCGCGGGCGGGCGCATCGTGCGCGAGGGCGGCAAGGAACTGGCGCTCGAATTGGAAGAGAAGGGCTACGACTGGATTAAGGCGCAGGCGGCGGGAAGCAATTCTACGGCCGGCGCGCCGCGGGTAAGCTAGAAAAGATGGTAACTGAAATCGCAAAAGAGCAGGGCGCATACGGTGCGCCGTTCCGCCGGCTGCAAGAGAAAACTGGCACAGATGCGCCTTCGTGGATCGTGCGTCTGCGCGAAAGCGCGTTCAATAGTTTCGAGCGGCTGGGCTTCCCGACCGTCAGGCAGGAAGAGTGGAAATACACGAACGTCGCGGCCCTGGTGAAGGCCAACTTCGAGCCGGCCGTCGAAGGCGCGGGGGCGCTCGACGCCGCCGAGCTACAGCCGTTCATTTATGAAGAGTCGCGCGCGAGCCGTCTGGTTTTCGTCAACGGCTTCTACCGCCCGGAGCTTTCGTCAACGGAAGCCCTGCCGGACGGCGTCGTCGCGTTAGACATCGCCGCCGCGCTCAGGGAAGAGAAGTACGCGGAGACCTTGCGCGTGCAATTGGCGCGCAGCGCGGAGTTTAACGAGAACGCTTTCACGGCCCTGAACACGGCTTTTATTGAGAGCGGGGCTTTCATCCTCGTCCCCGAAGGAGCGCAGGTGGAAACGCCGCTTCATCTGCTTTTTCTCTCGGACGGGCAGGTCACTCTCTTCCCCTCGCGTCCTAGTTGTCGCCGGGCGGGGCAGCACCGCGACCGTGATAGAGAGCTACGCGGGCGCGCACGACGGCGACGCTTATTTCACGAACGCGGTCGTGGAGGTTTCGCTCGGGGAAGGCGCGCGTCTTAATCATTACAAGGTGCAGCGCGAGAGCAATGATGCGTTTCACGTCGCGACGACGCGGGCCGCGCTCGCGCGCGCGAGCAGCTTCAACCTGACCACGGTCACGCTCGGCGCGCGTCTCTCGCGTCACGACGTGCAGGTCACCCTGGACGAGGAGGGCGCGGAGTGCTGGGTGGACGGCCTCTACATCGTCGGCGCGACGCAGCACACGGACACACACTCCGTGATTGACCACCGCCGGCCGCACTGCACCAGCCATCAACTCTACAAGGGCATCCTCGACGGGCATTCGCGCGCGGTCTTTAACGGCAAGGTCTTCGTCCGCGAGGGCGCGCAGCAGACGGACGCGCAGCAGACGAACAGGAACCTGCTTCTCTCGAACGAGGCGCGCGTGGACACGAAGCCGCAGTTGGAGATTTTCGCGGACGACGTGAAGTGCGCGCACGGCGCAACCGTCGGGCAGCTCGAAGAAGAGGAGCTGTTCTACCTGTCGAGCCGCGGGCTCAATGCGGACCTCGCGCGCAACCTCCTGACCTACGGCTTCGCGGAGGAAGTGATCGAGAAGATTAAGATCGTATCAATCCGGGCCGAGCTTGACGAGGCCGTGCTCAACCGGCTCCATTCTAATCTGGGAACGGAAAGTTTATGAGCGTCACAGAGGAAAAAATAGAGCGGGGAATTGGCACACCCGGCCGCGAGTGGGATGTCGAGCGCGTGCGTGAAGATTTCCCTGTGCTCAGGCAGACGGTCAACGGCAAGCCGCTCGTCTACCTGGACAACGCCGCGTCCTCGCAAGTCCCGCAGATAGTCATTGACCGCGGCAGCGTCTATCTCGAACAGGAGCACTCGAACATACACCGCGGCGTGCACTACCTGAGCCAGAAAGCCACGACCGCCTACGAGGGCGCGCGCGAGAAGGTCAAACGCTTCATCAACGCGCGCGAGTCGCGCGAGTGCATCTTCGTGCGCGGCGCGACCGAGGGCATCAACCTCGTCATGCACGGCTACGGGCGCAAGTTCGTCCGGGAGGGCGACGAGGTCATCATCTCCGCGATGGAGCACCACGCCAACATCGTCCCCTGGCAGATGCTCTGCGAGGAGAAGGGGGCCGTCTTGCGTGTCATCCCGATGAACGACGCGGGCGAGTTGCTTCTGGACGAATACGACGCGCTCCTGAACGAGCGGACCAAAATCGTCGCCGTCACCCACATCTCGAACGCGCTCGGCACGATCAACCCCGTCAGGGAGATCATCGCGCGCGCGCACAAGTACGGCGTGCCGGTTCTCATTGACGGCGCGCAGGGGATAGTTCACCTGCCCATTGACGTGCAGGACCTGGACTGCGATTTCTACGTCTTCTCCGGCCACAAGATGTTCGCGCCGACGGGCAGCGGCGTCGTCTACGGCAAGGCCGATTTGCTCGAACGCATGAACCCGTTTCAGGGCGGCGGCGACATGATTCGCACGGTGACTTTCGAGAAGACGACCTACGCGGGGCTGCCGAACAAGTTCGAGGCGGGCACTCCGGCCATCGCCTCGCAGATAGGGCTCGGCGCGGCGATAGACTATTTGAACGCCGTCGGGCGCGAGCAGTCGGTCGCCTACGAGCACGAGCTTTTGCGCTACGCGACCGAAAAATTGAGCGCCATCGAGGGCGTCCGCATCATCGGCACGGCCGCCGAGAAGGCGAGCGTCGTCTCCTTCGTCGTGGACGAAGTGCACCCCCACGACATTGGCACAATCCTCGACCAGGAGGGCATCGCCGTGCGCGCCGGTCACCACTGCGCCCAGCCCGTCATGAAGCGCTTCAACGTCCCCGCGACCGCACGCGCCTCCTTCGCCTTCTACAACACGAAGCAGGAAGTCGACACGCTCGTGCGCGCGATTGAAAAAGTGATAGAGGTATTTTCGTAGTCGATAAGTGATGAGTGATAAGTGATAAGATAAACCAGCGGTTTTTACTTATCACTTATCACTCATCACTTATCACGTTTTATTGCTATGTCTGAACTGAGCGAGCTTTACCAGCAGGTCATCTTAGACCACAACAAGAAGCCGCGGAATTTCCGCCGGATTGAGGACGCGAACCGCCATGCCGAAGGGTATAACCCGCTGTGCGGCGACCAGTTGACGGTCTACATGCAACTGGAAGACGAGGTGGTCAAGGACGTGAGCTTCGAGGGCTCCGGCTGTGCCATTTCCAAGGCGGCGGCGAGCATGATGACGCAGAGCGTCAAGGGCAAAACCAAAGAGGAGGCGGAAACCCTCTTCGGGGAGTTTCACCGGATGGTGACGGGCGAGCTAAATGAAGAGACGGAGCCTCATCACCTGGGCCGCCTGACGATCTTCGCCGGCGTGCGCGACTTCCCTGCGCGCGTCAAGTGCGCGAGCCTTTCCTGGCACACCATGCACGCCGCGCTCAACAACCGTGAGGCGACCTCGACCGAGGGCGCGCTCGACCCCGCCGCGGCGCAGGAGAGCAGCCTTTAATCCGGCTCGCTCTTTTTCTGGCACAACTTTTCAGCGAAGGCGGCCCCGGTCAGGGCCGCTTTTCTTTTGTTGCTGGCAAAGATGAATGGCGCAGGGCATAATGCTGGTCATCGGGAGTCAACATGGTGATCATCAACCGGGTCGAGTTGCGCGAGATTCGTCTGCCGCTCGTCCACTTTTTCGAGACGAGCTTCGGGCGCACCACCGAGCGGCGCATCGTGCTCGTGCGCGTCCTCGAAGCAGACGGCGCTGAGGGCTGGGGCGAGTGCACGGCGGGCGAGGGGCCTTTCTACTGCGAGGAGTGGACGGAGACGGCCTGGGCCGCGCTCAAAGATTATCTTGGGCCAATGGTCTTGCGCCGTGAGGTCGAATCCGCAGCCGACATCTTCCCCTTGATGAAGGCCGTGCGCGGCAACCGCATGGCGAAGGGCGCGATTGAGACGGCCTGCTGGGACCTTGAGGCGAAACGCGCGGGCGTCCCCCTGTGGCGACATTTGGGAGGCGTGCGCCGCGAGATTCCGTGCGGCGTCTCCATAGGGATTCAGGACACGGTCGAGTCGCTTTTGGAAAAGATCGGGCGGGAGTTGGACGCGGGTTACCAGCGCATCAAGATCAAGATTAAACCGGGCTGGGACGTGAACGTCCTGGGAAAAGTGCGCGCGCGTTTCCCGGACATTCAGTTGATGGCGGACGCGAATTCGGCTTACGGCCTCGGGGACGCGTCCGCCTTGCGCGCGATGGACGAATTCGATTTGATGATGATCGAGCAGCCGCTCGCCTACGACGACATGCTCGACCACGCGGAGTTGCAGAAGCAGTTGCGGACTCCCGTCTGCCTGGACGAGTCAATCCGCACGCCCGAGGACGCGCGCAAGGCGATTGACCTCGGCGCGTGTCGGATCGTAAACCTCAAGCTCGGGCGCGTCGGCGGCCACGCGGAGGCGCGTCGAGTCGAGCGCGTGTGTCGCGAGAAGAGTATCCCCGTCTGGTGCGGCGGCATGCTCGAATCCGGCATAGGGCGCGCGCACAACATCGCGCTCGCGACGCTCCCAGGCTTCACGCTTCCGGGCGACGTGTCCGCAAGCGCGCGCTACTGGGCCGAAGACATCATAGAGCCGCCCGTCACCGTCACGCCGCAGGGCACCATCACTGCGCCCGACGCGCCGGGGCTGGGGTTCGAGATCAAGCGCGAGCTAATCGAGAAGCTGACGGTCAGGAGGGAGCAGGTGAAGTGATTTCAAATCTGAAATTTGAAATTTTCTCAATCCTTTTCCAATCAAAAATCGCAAATCAAAAATCTAAAATTTAAAATCATGGCGCGTGAGTTTACGAAATCAATGGCGGGCGACGTGCTGGCGTTGCTGGAATCCAGGCGCGGCGAGACGTTGGCGCTCGTGCGCGCGCTGGTTGAAACCGAGTCACCGTCGGGTGACGTGGAAGGGAGCCGCGCGGTTGTCGGGTTGCTGGCGGAGGCGGCCCGCGGCCTTGAAGGCGTGACGTCGGTCGAGCGTATAGAGAGTCCAGAGTACGGCGAGCATCTGCGCGTGCGCGTCTTCGGCGATGCGGGTGATGAGACGAAGACGATCTTGCTCGTCGGTCACACGGACACGGTCCACGCGCGCGGCACGATCAATGAGCGGCCGTGGCGCGAGGAGGGAGGACGCATTTATGGGCCAGGAATTTTCGACATGAAGGCTAACTGCGCGCTCGCGCTCGAAGCGCTTCGCGCCTGCGCGGCGCTAGACCTCGCGCCCCGCGTGCCAGTCGTGCTCCTGCTGACTTGCGACGAGGAGGTGGGCAGTTTGACGGGCCGCCCGCTGGTGGAAGAGGAGGCGGGAAAGGCCGCGACCGTCCTCGTGCTTGAGCCTTCGGCGAGCGGCGGGCGCGTCAAGACGGCGCGCAAGGGGACGGGGATATTCACGATGTCCGCGCACGGGATTGCCGCGCACGCGGGCCTTGAGCCTGAGAAGGGCGCGAGCGCGATTCTGGAATTGGCGCGGCAGACCGAGCGCCTGCACTCGCTGAACGACCCTGCGCGCGGCGTCAACGTCAACGTCGGCGTGTTTCAGGGCGGGACGCGCTCGAACGTCGTCGCGGCCGAGGCGCGCGCGGAGATTGACCTGCGCTTCGCGACGGCCGAAGATGCGCGGCGGCTCGAAGAGACGATACTTAACGCGCGCCCCTTCGACGAGCGCGTGCGGCTCACTGTCGAGGGCGGCGTCAACCGCCCGCCGCTCGAAAGGACCGCAGAGGTTGCGGCCCTCTTCATGCTCGCGCGCGAGGTGGCGGCCCACCTCGATTTCGATCTGGGCGAGGCTTCGGTCGGCGGGGCTTCGGACGGAAACTTCGCCGCCGCGCTCGGCGTGCCTGTCCTTGATGGCCTGGGCGTTGACGGCGACGGCGCGCACGCCACGCACGAGCACATCGAGGCCAGTGCCATCGCGCGGCGCGGCGCTTTAATCGCCGGAATAATCGCATCGTTGTAAAGGAGTAATCAGTAATCAGTAGTCAGTAATCAGCAAAGACAACTTGCTTTTACTGACTACTGACTACTGATTACTGACTACTCATTATGAAACTCGCAACCTGGAATGTTAACTCGGTAATCGCGCGGCTGCCCTTGGTGACGAAGTGGCTTGAGACGGAGCGGCCGGACGTGCTCTGCTTGCAGGAGTTGAAATGCCTGGACGAGAAGTTCCCGGCGGAAGCGTTCGCGGAGTTGGGTTATCACTCCGCGGTCTACGGTCAGCGGACTTACAACGGCGTGGCGATTATCTCGCGCGAAGAGTGCGTTGACGTGCGGCGCGGCTTCCCGGACGACGAGGAGGGGGCGCACGCGCGCCTGATAGCCGGCACAGTCGGGGGCGTGCGCGTCGTCAATGTCTATGTCCCGAACGGGCAGTTTGTCGGCTCGGACAAGTACCGCTTCAAGCTCGAATGGATGCAGCGCCTGCGCCGCTTCTTCGACGAACACTACGAACAGAGCGAGCGCGTTCTGCTCTGCGGCGACTTCAACGTCGCGCCCGAGGAGCGAGACGTGCACGACCCGGCGGCGTGGGAGGGGCATGTGCTGTTCAGCCGCCTTGAGCGCGCCGCGCTGGAAAAAATCCGTGAGTGGGGATTCACAGACGCCTTCCGCCTGCACACGGAAGAGGAAGGGCATTACTCCTGGTGGGACTATCGCCAGGGCGCGTTCCGCCGCAACGCCGGCCTGCGCATAGACCACGTCTGGGTCTCGGAGCCGCTGGCCCGCCGCTCGAAAGAGACATGGATAGACAAAGAGCCGCGCACCTGGGAGCGGCCCTCCGATCACACGCCGGTCGTGGCGACGTTCGAGTAAGTTTCAGGTTCTTTGTCTTTAACTTGAAACTTAAAAAGCGAGCTTGGCTAACAAGGGAAGAGATAAAAGGGGGACGAGCAAGCTGGAGAGCGCCGCACGCGCTTCCGCGAGCTTGCCTGTCGTCATCACGCCTGCGCTCCTTCGCCGCTGGGCTTTGCCTCAGCCGGACGAGGACGGCGACAAAGAGGAGCGCGGGCGCGTGCTGGTCGTCGGCGGCGAAAGGGAGACGCCGGGCGCGATAGTGTTGGCGGCAGAGGCCGCGCTGCGCGCCGGGGCGGGCAAACTTCGGGTCGCGGTTCCGCGCAGCATCGCTCTCCTTGTGGCAGCGGCCATGCCCGAGGCGCGCGTCTTCGGTGTGCCTGAAACACGCGCGGGCGTCATCTCGGAAAAGGCCGCGGGGAAAATCATAGAGTTGACGAGCGGCGTGCAGTGTGTCCTCGTCGGGCCTGGAATGATTGACGAGCGCGCGGCGGCGCGTTTGATGAAGAAGGTGCTGCCGCGAATCGAGCGCGCGACGTTGATACTGGACGCGGCCGCGCTCGCGTGTCTGAAGGAATCAAAATCAAACTCGCGCGCTCTCGATTCCCGTATCGTGCTGACGCCGAACGCCGACGAGATGGCCGAGCTTTTGGGCGAAAGCATCTCCTCGGTCAAACGCGACCCGCCCGCGCGTGCTCGGCGCGCGGCGAAAGATTTTCGCGCGGTCGTCGCCCTCAAAGGCCGGGAGACCTCAATCGCCTCGCCCGGCGACTCTAAGATTTACGTCAACCGCGCGGGCAACGTCGGCCTGGCGACTTCCGGCTCGGGCGACGTGCTCGCTGGATTAGTCGCGGGCCTCGCGGCGCGCGGTGCCGGGCCTTTGCATGCGGCCGCCTGGGGCGTCTACCTCCACGCGCGCGCGGGCGACAAATTGGCACAGCGCGTCGGGCCTCTCGGATACCTCGCACGCGAGCTGGCGTGTGAGGTGCCGCGACTGATGTCAGAACTCTCCGGGCGGCGTCGTAGGTGAGGGAAAAGGCCGTCTCCGAAAAATCGAATTTCTTCCGGATTTTATTGACACCCCCGCTTATTTAGACTAAGCTTCGCCCCTCTTCAAAAGGTACTGGCGTTTCACCGAAGCTCTACAGCCGCAGGTAAAAAGCCTACAAACAATTCAAGCGGTCTGACATAACCCTTAACTTGCATTGCCACAGTCTGAAGAGGATTCTGGCAGTAAATCGTGCGGACCAATCTCAACTAGTTCCGACCTCGCATAGCGGACACCCGTGCGACCTCTGCAAGTCGCAGGCGGTCATTCATCAACCCGGAGCATGAAGCTCCTCTCGTCTCGAATCGCGGTCGTCGCGGTCAATGAAGAACCAGCGGTTTAGTCGTTCATACGCGCAATAGGGTTCTCGTTCGATA
The DNA here is from genome assembly GCA_963711585.1 of uncultured Acidobacteriota bacterium. Taxonomy (GTDB): domain Bacteria; phylum Acidobacteriota; class Blastocatellia; order Pyrinomonadales; family Pyrinomonadaceae; genus QHXM01. Next base: position 16,450 of record CAVQEU010000019.1, read on the forward strand.
TCGCAAACATAAGCTCGTCACTCGGCTTTCCCTCGCAGTAAAGGCACCGCAGTCTGGACAGATTACGGACCATCTCAACTCGTAAACTTCGGAGACTTCGCCGAAGGCGGGCGGCTCCTGCAAGCGCCGACCTGTCCGCGGGCGGAAGCCTCTTTCACGTGAACCCGACTCATTACCTCGTGAAGTCCAAACCCCAAAGGAGATGAGAATGAATAAGAATTTGCTAACCCCCGGCCAGGTCAAGAGGCACGGAATGAAGCGTTGGAGCCCGTCCAAGCTGATTGCCCTGGTGGCACTCGCCGTGATGGCTCTCGGCGTCGGCATAGTCTTCTCGCAATCCGGCAAGCAGAAAAAATATGTCGCGACGAAGGAGATCATCTTCGACAAGGCGTCCAAGAGCCTGCGTAAACCGACGGCCGAAGAGACGGACGCGCTGGTGAGCCAGTTGAGCGTGTTGACGAACCGCTCGACCGAGGGGCTGACCGTCAAGCAGGCCCCGAACGGCATGAAGTCCATGAACCTCGAAGGCCGTTTCAGCGGAGTCGTGTTGGGCCGCGGCAAGGCCGACGGCACGACAGAAGTTCGTTGCGTGACGACCATGACTGAAGCCACCGATTTCCTCGGCCTCGAAGCACAGTAAAGGAGAACCACCATGCGAAAAAATATTCTAAACGCAAAGCGCACACTCATGCTTTTCGCCCTGGCGTTGGTTCTCGGCTGTTCCAGCACCGCCTTCGCGGGGGCCAACATTATCATCATTAACCTTGACGGCCCCGGCGAGGGTTTCAACGACCCGACGCCCGCGGCCCCTGTCGGCGGCAACCCCGGCACGACGCTCGGCCAACAGCGCCTGAACGCCTTCAATCACGCGGCCACCATCTGGGGCGCGACCCTCGACAGTCCCATCACCATCGTCATCCAGGCGGCCTTCAATCCGCTGGCCCCGAACGTGCTGGGCAGCGCGGGCGCGACCTTCATCTTCTCGGACTTCGGCAGCGTCGGCCTCTACCCTGGGCCGGAGTTCCCGAACACATGGTACTTCTCCTCGCTCGCGGACAAGCGGGCCGGGGCTGAGCTGAATCCGGGCTTCGCAGACATCAACGCCCAGTTCAGCAGCAACTTCAACTTCTACCTGGGCCTAGACAACAACCACGGCCCGCTGAACGACCTCGTCGCCGTGCTCCTGCACGAGTTCGGGCACGGTCTGAATTTCGCCAACGCCGTCAACGAATCGACCGGCCAGAACGCGGGCGGGCAGACGGACATCTACGCGCGCCACACGCTCGACAACACCACCGGCCTGACCTGGGACCAGATGACCGACGCCCAGCGCCAAGCCTCGGCCATTAATTGGGGCAACGTCGTCTGGAACGGTGCGACCGTGACGGCTAACGCGCCGAGCGTCCTCGTCCTGGGCAGCCCCGAGGTGAGGGTGCTGACGCCGGCCCCAATCGCCGGGATCAAGCAGTTCGGGACGGCCGCCTTCGGCCCACCCGTCAGCTCCCTGGCCTCTCCCGTCACGGGCACCATCGTGCCGGCGGTTGACGTTGACGAAGACGGCGCGGCAGCGGCCTTCACGACTACCGACGGCTGCTCGCCGTTTACCAACGCCGCGGCGGTCGCCGGCAAGATCGCGCTGATCGAACGCGGCGGCTGCGGTTTTGCCGTCAAGGGCAGAATGGCGACGCAGGCCGGGGCAGCCGGGGCGATAATCTACAACCAGTTGGCTAACGCGGGCGCGGCGCCTCCGGGAATGGCGGGCGACGGTATTAATGATGCGTTCGTCCTTATCCCGACGGTGAGCCTGAACCGCGCCGACGGCCTCGCTATCGTGGCTAACCCCGGAGCCACCGGGTCCATCGGCACAAACCCGGCCATCCGCGCCGGTGCTGACGCCGTCGGCAGGGTGCGTCTCTTCATGCCGAACCCCGTGGTGGGCGGCTCGTCCGGCTCGCACTACGACAGCATCGCCTTCAAGAACCTGTTGATGGAGCCGGCAATCAACCCCGACCTGACGCACAACCTCAAAGCGCCTGACGACCTGACGCTTGAGTTGATGAGGGACGTGGGCTGGTTCCCGGACGCGGACCTCGACGGCGTCGCAACCGACGACGACTGCGACGACACTTCCAATCTAGGCCCGACCGTCGTCATCAACGGCTGTAACTCAGGGGCACCGAACTTCATCTTTACTAACGGCTGCACGCTCACTGACCTGATTGAGCAGCTTCACAACACTTCGAGTAACCACGGCCAGTACGTCAGCGCCGTCGCGCAGTTGCTGAACGATCTGAAGAAGGCAGGGTTCATCACCGGCGCGCAGAAGGGCGCGATACAGAGTTGCGCCGCGCAGTGGAACTAAACTCTGGACTTCAAAACCTGGCCGATTGGTCAACTCCCGGGGCCGGCGCGTTAAACGTGCTGGCCCCATTTTCATGTGGAAAATAAAACTGGCACACAGTCCATCCTCATTTGACACATAGGCCAATTTCCAATAGACTCTGCGCGCTTCGAGCATTAGGTTTTGTCCTGTAGTCACCACAGCCTTCAGGTAAAGCCACTAATAAAACAAATCGAGCAGGTTCAAGAGTCTTGGCTTGCGCTGCCAGAGTCCTCTCAGGATTTTGGCTATTTGTTCGCGCGGATTAACTCTCCCACAACCGCCACCCTCGCAATGGTGCGGGTGTGTGTGAGAGTCGCAAGCCTTTAGCTTTCTCTCTAACTCGGGGCGAACTCAAACGAGAAGGGTTCTCTCGCCTCCGACCGCAGACCCACAGTCAAGAATTACCATCCGGGCTTTTTACGAGCCTGGGGTATTAGCTGGTTACGCGATCATAGGTTAGTAACTGCCGCAGTCGCGCGCGGCGGGCGCTCTACCCCCATAACAAGTAACACTCGCGATTTCTGTCTGTTGGCAAATGGTCTCTAGCGCTGCGGTAACTTCCGCCTGCACTCCTGCTGACCGTGCCTTCTGGTAAATCAACCCCTCGCGTTGCGGCTCTATCAGCAACGCATTACTCGAAGGAGCAATGAATGCGTAAACTAAGTTTTCTCGTAGTAGGTCTGACGCTGGTCGCGGCCCTGGTGGCCCTCCAGTTTATGCCGATCTCCCCCGTGTCACAGGCACAGGGCAACGACGGCAACGGGAAGAAGAAAGACTCTTCCGTTCGCAAACAGGGCAAAGGTAAGAAGAAGGCCGTGGACGCCGCCGGCATCCAGCGGCTCAAGAACAACACGGGCGCCAAGGTGAGCGTCAGCGACGCGACCGGCACCGTCCGCTTCGCCCGGCTCGACCGCGGCCAGGGGAACCTCGCCAGGTCCGGCGCGACGGTGAAAGACAAGTCGGCGGCCTTCCTACGGGAATACGGCAGCACCTTCGGCCTGACCAACCCTGACGCCGAGCTTCAGCTCGCGCAGGAGACGACCGACAAGCAGGGCGGGAAGCACGTGACCTACAGGCAGGTCTATAAGGGAGTGCCCGTCTTCGCCGGCACGCTCAAGACGCACTTCGACGCCAACTCCAATTTGCAGTCCGTGAACGGCTCGACCGTCGCGGAAATCAACGTGAACCCGAACCCCTCTTACAGTCAGGATGCGGCCGCCTCCACGGCCATCGCCACTGTGGCCGAGGATCAGGAGTTCTCCGAAGGGCTGAGCGCCAGGGGCATCAAGCTCTACGTCTATCGCACGGGCCTGGCCGAGGGCCAGGACGGCAACAACCACCTGACGTGGGAAATCGAAGTCGGCAACGGCATGGAAGTGCGCGAGTTCATCTACGTGGACGCGCATTCGGGCAAGGTGGTTGACCGCCTGCCGGGCGTGATTGACGCCATGTTCCGCCGAGCCTACAACGGCAATTTCCTCCCGCAGGCGGCGATCCCGACCTTCTACCCCGGCACCCCCTACTGGGTGGAGGGTCAGCCCTTCCCGACCGCTTCCGCCGAAGCCAACAACATGATCATCTCCTCCAAGGAGACATACGACTTCTTCAACAAGGCTTTCGGGCGCGACTCGTTCGACAACGCGGGCACGATCATGGACGCGATCTTCAATCGCGGCTACAACTGCCCGAACGCCTCCTGGAACGGCACGTTCATCTCGTTCTGCCAACGGCATGACTTCCGACGACGTGACGGCCCACGAGTGGGGCCACGCCTACACGCAGTACACACATAACCTGATTTACGCCTGGCAGCCGGGTGCGCTCAACGAGTCCTACTCCGATATCTGGGGTGAGACGGTTGACCGCATCAATAACCGCGACAACATCGGCAACAGCCTGACCGACCCGCTGCGCACCGACGACAGTTGTTCGACCTCGGGCGGCACCCCGCCCCCGTCGTTGACGATCACCGGCGGCCCCGCGGCCGGCAGCTACTTCTCCCGCGTCTCCGTGAACGAGCCGCCGCGCCCCTTCACGGTCGGACCGCTCCCGATGGCACTCTCCGTCCCGGCCGGCGCCTGCACCCCGATCACCAGCAACGTTGCCGGTAAAATCGCGGTCATAGACTGGACGCTGATTCCGAACACCACCACCAACGAGTGCGGCTCCGCCGTCCGCGCCACCAATGCTAAGAACGCCGGCGCAGCGGGCATCATCTTCGTGGCTCCCGACCATCGGCCTTATTAACATTGGCTCCATCAACACCATCGCCAGCGTCGAAGTGACGAACTCCGACGGCAATGCCATCAAGGCCGGACTGCCGGCCAACGCGACGATCACCCTCGGCGTCGGCACCGCTGACTTCGACCCGCTGGCTGGTGGGCGAAGACGACACAGCGGTCGGCCTCTCCGGCCCGCTGCGTGACATGTGGAACCCGCGCTGCTTCGGTAACCCTGGCAAGGTCTCGGACACGTTCGAATACATCTGCTCGACGGCCGACCAGGGCGGCGTCCACACCAACTCCGGCATCCCGAATCACGCTTTCGCGCTGCTCGTGGACGGCGGAACCTACAACGGCCAGACCATCAGCGCCATCGGCCTGACGAAGGCCGCGCACATCTACTACCGCGCGGCGTCCGTCTACCAGCACTCGGCCTCGGACTTCGCAGACCACGCCGACTCCATTGAGCAGTCCGCGACGGACCTCATCGGCGTCAACCTGAACGACCTCTCGACCGGCTTGCCTTCGGGCCAGAGCATCACGGCGAGTGACGTTGACCAGGTCAAGAAGGCTGTGCTGGCCGTCGAGTTGCGGACCCCGCCGACGTTCTGCGGGTTCCAGCCGCTCCTGGCCCAGACGCCGCCGACGGATCCGTCGTGCAGCACGGGTAATGCCGCGCACACCCTGTTCGCCGACGACTTTGAGGGCAGCACGGCGGGCTGGACACTTGCCAACGTCCCCGCCGGGGTGGGCTACAACGAGCCCGACTGGACGGTGAGCAGCACGCTGCCGGACGGTCGCGCGGGCAAGGCTTTCTTCGCCGAAGACCCGGCCATCGGGGCCTGCACGGCCGCGGATAACGAGAGCGGCGTACGCAGCCTGACGAGCCCGGTCATCAACCTGCCGGCGGTCATGTCAACCCCGACTCTGACCTTCGAGCACTGGGTTGCTACGGAACCCAATTTCGACGGCGGTCAGTTGATGATTAGCGTCAACGGCGGGCCGTTCACCCTCGTGCCGCAAGCCAACTTCATCTACAACGGCTACAACGCCACGTTCGCCACCGTGGGTGCGGGGAATACGAACCCGCGCGCCGGTCAACGCGCGTGGTCCGGCACGGACGGCGGTGCGGTTGACGGCACGTGGGGGAGGTCGATAGTTGACCTGACTTCCCTCGTCACCGCCGGCGGCACCATCCAACTGCGTTGGGACATGAGCACAGACGGCTGTGGCGGCACGACGTTCGGCTGGTACGTGGACAGCGTTCGGGTCTACGACTGCGAGACCGACTCGGACGGCGACGGCGTGGCGGATGTCGTTGACAACTGCCCGACGACGGCCAACCCGACGCAGGGCGACTGGGACAACGACGGCATCGGCGACGCGTGCGATGCGCCGTCGAGCAAGGATCAGTGCAAGAACGGTGGCTGGGCGAATTTCATCTTCCCGAATTCGTTCAAGAACCAGGGCGACTGCATCCAGTGGTTCAACACAGGCAAATAGCATGTGACGATCCTTCGTCACACGCTAGATAACAAAAGGGGCCGGTGCGATTCAGCACCGGCCCCTTTTTCTTGCTCTCTTCTTCGCGCCTTTGCGCCTTTGCGTGAGAAAACCAAAACCACTCACGCAAAGACGCAAAGAAGTTGAATTCCTCTAGTATCTGTTTCTGAGACTGGTCAGGCTGTTGTGCGTCACCAGCCAGAGGCTGAAGATTAGAAGCGTCCAGACGACGGCCGAGGCGAAGATTGGGAACAGGTAGCCGCCGAGCGCGTTGACCAGCGAGTTAGGAAGCGAATCGCCGAGCCAGAAGCCCGGCGCGAAAAAGTAGATCATCAGCGTGTACGGGAAGATAAAAGACAATCCGGCCAGAATCACGCTGGCGAGTGTGGAGAGTGCGAGGCGGGACAAGTTATTCATTTGGGGGCAATACCTCCTAGCGATTATTAAGCGCGACGACGAAACGTCCGCGCCGTTTGATGAGGGCAGGTACGTCACCTTATGAAATTGGATTTGAGCGGATAATCCGCCCTGAGGCTTCCGCCCCAAAGCGGAAGCCCCGAATTGTCAGTATAAATTTGCGTGCGGGCGCAGTCTTAGCAGTGCTTGCTTAGTTGGATGTCAGTTCGGCGGTCTTTTCGGTAATGCTCTTTTCCGCCCAGTCGTTGTCGCGGCTGGATTCACCCGCCTTGTGGCGCTTGGCCTGTCTCATCCGCTCGACGAGGTTCATGTGGGTGGAGAAGTACGGGATGCTTTTGCCGACGATCTCCTGGACGGTCTCGAACTGTTTAGCGGCCATGAATTTTGCCAGACCCTCCTTCAGTTCGTCAATGATTTTTACGCCGTGCAGCATCACGCCCGTGCAGAGCTGTACGGTCGAGGCCCCCAGGAGCATGAATTCCAGCGCGTCGCGCGAATTCTCGATGCCTCCGATGCCGCTGATGGAAACGCCTTCGGGAAGCGCCTGCGCCAACTGGCTTACCATGCGGAGCGCAATCGGGCGCACGGCCTGCGACGAGTAGCCGCCGGGCACAGTGTAGCCCTCGACGGTCGGCATGGGGCGCAGGGTTTCGAGGTCAACGCCGATGACGGAGAGAATCGTGTTGATGGCCGAGACGCCGTCGGCCCCGCCGCGCACGGCGGCCAGGCTGGGCTCCTTGATGTTGGTGATGTTCGGCGTCATCTTGGCCCAGACGGGAATCGTTGCGACCTCCGTCACCCAGCGCGTGACCTCCTCGGTCAGGTCCGGGTGCTCGCCCATCTCGGAGCCCATCCTGCGCTCGGTCATCCCATGCGGGCACGAGAAGTTCAGTTCGAGCGCGTCCACGCCCGTCTCCTGCACCAGCTTTGTTAACTCCTGCCAGCGCGACTTGTCATACTCCTCCATGATCGAGGCGATGAGGACGTGCTCGGGGTACTCCTTCTTGATCTCGCGAAACTCCTTCAGCCAGACATCAATGGGCCGGTCGGAGATTAACTCGATGTTCTCGAAGCCGATGATCTCGCCTGTCTCGCGCGAGCGCAGCCGCCCGTAACGCGGGACGACGTTGACGACCTTCGCGCTCTCCAGGCTGACGGTCTTCGCGACCACGCCGCCCCACCCGGCGTCGAAAGACTTCGCGATCACGCGCGCATTCGTCCCCGGCGGGCCTGAGCCCAGCAGGAACGGATTAGGGAACTTGATGCCGTTGACGGTGATTGAGAGATTCATAGCTCTCCTTTCAAATTCGCGGCGGCGCGCCGCATGGGTCATGCTATATACCAAAATCCTCCCGCGCCAGAATCTTCTCGATCTCCGACGCGAGGGCCGGTACTTTGTTAGTTACGGCCTCCCAGACTATCTCATAATTCACGCCGTAATAAGCGTGAATTAAGCGATCACGCATTCCGGCAATCGCGCGCCACTCGATGCTCGGATACTGCTGCCGGATCGAATCGGGGATTTGTTTGACTGCCTCGCCCATCACCTCGATGCTTCTGATGAATGCCCGCTTGCGAAGATCATCATGTTGGAATGACTCCCAGTCCACGTCCTTACTCGCGTCAAGCAGGAACTTTGCCTCGTCGAGGATGTGTTCTAAGAATTCACGCGTTGATGGTTGCATGTTCGGCTTCGCTGAGTATGTAATGTCCAAAACGCGGGTTAAGCGATTCCGGGGTCAGCAGGTCAACTTTTCTTCCGAACAATCCTTCGAGGAATTCGGCGAGGGCGAGGAAATTATCAAAGGATTTCCCGCCCGCTACGAGTTCCACGAGGATGTCAACGTCGCTTTCGTCGTTCGCCTCGCCGCGCGCGAATGAACCGAACACACTAATCCGCGCGACCCCGAAGCGTCGTAGCTGCTCGCCGTTCTGGCGCAGCAGCGTGAAGACATCCTCTTTCGTCCTGACTGGCATCGCCTCTCGTTCAATGATAGCTCAGTCCGCGACCAACAGCTCATAACTATCCGGCCTGCGGTCGCGGAAGAACTGCCAGGTGTTGCGGACCTGGCGAATCATGTCTAGGTCCAGGTCGGCGACGACCAGCGCGTCTTCGTCGCGCGGGGCCTGTGCGATGAACTGGCCGCGCGGGTCGCAGAAGTAGCTCTGCCCGTAAAACTCGCCGATGTCCCACGGCTGCTCGTGGCCGACGCGGTTGATAGCGCCGACGAAGTAGCCGTTGGCGACGGCGTGCGCCGGCTGCTCCAACTTCCAGAGATATTCGGAGAGCCCCGCGACCGTGGCCGACGGGTTGAAGACGATCTCCGCGCCGTTCAGTCCAAGGATGCGCGCGCCTTCGGGGAAGTGGCGGTCGTAGCAGATGTAGACGCCTATGCGCGCGTAGGCCGTGTCGAACGCAGGGTAGCCGAGGTTGCCCGGCTTGAAGTAGAACTTCTCCCAGAAGCCCGGCGCGACGTGCGGGATGTGGTTCTTGCGGTACTTGCCCAGGTACGTCCCGTCCGCGTCAATCACGGCCGCCGTGTTGTAGTAGATGCCCGTGATCTCTTCCTCGTAAATTGGCACAACGATGACCATGCCGTGCTGCTTCGCCACGTCCTGCATCAACTTCACGGTCGGGCCGTCCGGCACTTTCTCGACCGCCTCGTACCAGCGCGTCTCCTGCTCCGCGCAGAAGTAGGGCGTGTTGAAGACCTCCTGCATGCAGAGAATCTGCACGCCCTGGCGCGCGGCGTCTTCGATCATCTTCAAGTGCTTTTCGACGTTGGCTCGCTTGATCTCTTCAATCGGCGCGTCGGTCGGCGCGGCGTTGCTGGCCTGAATGAGTCCGCATTTGACGGTACGTGGCATCTCTTAAACTCCTTAGTCCAAAGTCTAATGTCCAAGGACCAAAGTCAACAAGCTAGGGCTTAGACCCTGGCGTTTGGACTTTGGACTTTGGACTTCATCAAAACGTAGTAGATGACAAAGCCCAGCGCGAAGGTGACGAACCAGGCGTAAGTATACAGCGTGTCGAAGAAGTTCGGGTCGTCCAACTTGCCCGTAAAGTTCGGCGTCGTCGCGGCGCGGACGAAGCCGGGGACGACGGGCGCGACCGCGGCCGCGAGCGCGAGAAGTGCGCGCCAGTTAAAGCCGCTGCCGCCGTACGAGTAATGCCCCTTCGGGTCGAAGAGCGCGGCGAGGTCCAGGCGCTGGCGGCGCAAGACCCAGTAGTCGCAGATGAGGATTCCGGCAATCGCCCCCATCAGGCCCGAATAGCCTATGAGCCACGTGAAGATGTACGCGCCCATCGAAGCCATCAGCTTCCAGGGCATCATCGCGATGCCGATGAGCGCCGTAATCAGCCCGCCCGTGACATACGAGATGCGCTTCGGGTTGAGGTTGGAAAAATCGTTTGACGGCGAGACGACGTTGGCGGCCATGTTGGTCGTCAACTGCGCGGCGAAGATGACGACGGTCGCGAAGAGGACGACCGCGACGCTGTCGAACTGTTTCATCAGCTCGACCGGGTCCGGGATGGGCCGACCGTAAATCAGCAGCGTCGCACTCGTCACCGCGACGCCGATGAAAGCGAAGGCCGTCATAGTCAGCGGGAGACCCAGCGCCTGCCCCAGCATCTGCGACTTCTGCGACTTCGCATAGCGCGTAAAATCCGGGATGTTCAAACTGAGCGTGGCCCAGTAGCCGACCGAGGCCGTCAGCGAGCCCGGAAAGATCGTCCAGAAATTGTTCTGCTCTTTTTGCAGGCGGCTCGATTCGCTCAGCACGTGGCCGAGGCCGCCCGCGCGCCACGAAGCCCAGATCAAAAGCGCAGCGCCTCCCAGCAACAGGAGCGGCGCGGACCACGTCTCAAGGTGCTTGATGCCCTCTATGCCCTTGAGGATGATGAGGACTTCGATGCCCCAGAACAGGAAGAACGCGAGCCATGTGTGAAGCGGGACTCCGAGGACGGCAGCGCCGCCGAACAGATTGTTCCAGCCGCCCCACATCACGCCGAAGAGCGCGTCCAACGCCGTCCCGCCGATCCAGGTCTGTATGCCGAACCATCCGCACGCGACGATGGCGCGCAGGATGGCCGGGACGTTCGCGCCGAGTGTGCCAAAAGAGGCGCGGCAGAGGACAGGGAAGGAGACGCCGTACTTCGTACCGGCGTGCGCGTTGAGCATCATTGGGATGAGGACGATGGTGTTGCCGAGCAGGATGGTCAACATCGCCTGCCACCAGTTCATCCCAGCCTCTATGAAGCCGCCCGCGAGCGTGTAGGTCGTAATCACCACGCTCATCCCTATCCACAGCGCGGCGATGTTCCACGTAGACCACGTGCGCTCCTTGATGGTCGTCGGCGCGAGGTCTTTGTTCCAGAGCGGGCTGTCGGACACGTCCCTGCGCAACTCCTCAAAGTCACGCTGTGTGACGGCGATGTCTGAGACGACTGCGGGAGAAGTGTTATTCATTTCCTTCGCTTCTCGTAAACTTCGCGGAAAGCTTCAAGCAAAGGCAATTCAATCGCGTCCTTTGCGCGTCGAGCGGCACGTTTACTGGCAATAATGTCCCGTATGTTCAGCACCGGAAAACCCGTCGAAATGTCCATACGACTTTTAGCCTCGTCATAATTTTCAATCCCGTCTGGCGCGAACACCAAATCAATGTCGAAAGGGCCTGACTTGATCTGTATAAAATCCTTGCCGCGTATAATTTCCTGCCCTAAGTTTTCATTAATTTCGAACCCAATATCTAGCAAGGCAGCGATAATACGACGACCATTATCCGCATCCTTACGCGGGTAAACATCAACGTCTTGCGTCGTGCTCGGATAGCCGAGCAGAATCGCGCCGCTCTTGCCGATAAACATGTAATCCACTTGATGATTGGCAAAAGCTGCGGCGACTTCCTGCGCCTGCGCCGGGTTGAAGTTACCGCTCCTCATCAAGTACCTGTGCCTGTAAGGCGTCTGGCGCTCCGTAGCCCAGATAAACCGGAAGATTGTCCCGACACCATTGACGGTACTCGGCGGTCGAATCGAATGAACGCCATTCAGCGTCGTCAAGGACGGGTTTGTAAACGTAGCAAAAGCCGTAACGCATTCGCTCTTCAATACTGCGTCGGAGATTGCGCTCACACTGTGCGCGAAAGTCATCCAGCTCATTACTGCTAATCATACGTCTTCGCCTCACACTACAACGCTGCGCACGTCCCGCGCTTCAGGAAACGCCCGTCGCCTGGCTTGCCTTTGTACTCTCCGTTTTCAATGACGACGCGCCCACGAGAAAGCACTGTCTCGACGACGCCGCGAATCGTGCGGCCCTCGTAGGCCGAGTAGTCAACGTTCATGTGGTGCGTCTTCGCGGAGATGGTCTGTTCACGCTCGGGGTCGAAGATGACTATGTCGGCGTCGGAGCCGACGGCGATGGTGCCTTTCTTCGGGAAGAGGCCGAACATCTTGGCGGCGGCCGTCGAGGTCAACTCGACGAAGCGATTGAGCGAGATGCGGTTCTCGACGACGCCCGTGTAGATGAGCGGCACGCGGTGCTCTACGCCCGGCGCACCGTTCGGAATCTTCGTGAAATCGTCCCGGCCCAATTCCTTCTGCTCCTTCATGCAGAAAGGGCAGTGGTCCGTGGAGATGACTTGCAGGTCGTCCGTCTTCAAACCCTTCCACAACTCCTCCTGATTCCACTTCTCGCGGAGCGGCGGCGTCATCACGTACTTCGCGCCCTCGAAGCCTGGCTCGTCGTAGTTGTCTATGGAAAGGAACAGGTACTGCGGGCAGGTCTCCGCGAAGGCCGGCAAGCCGCGGTCGCGCGCCTCGCGCACCTTTTCGAGCGCGTCGGCGCAACTGAGGTGGACGATGTAGACGGGCGACTCGGCCATCTCCGCAATCGCGATGGCGCGGTGAACGCCCTCGGCCTCTGCGCGTGTGGGGCGCGTCAATGCGTGGTACTTCGGCGCGGTTCGCCCTTGCGCGAGCGCGCGCTTGATGATCTCGTTGATGACGATGCCGTTCTCGGCGTGCATGCAGATGAGGCCGCCGCGCTCGCCCGCCGCGGACATCGCGCGGAAGATGGTCGCGTCGTCAACCAGGAAGACGCCGGGGTAGGCCATGAAGAGCTTGAAACTCGTGATGCCCTCGTCCATCACCGTGTACAGCTCCTCGATCTGGTTGTCTTCCAGCTCGGTCGTGATGAGATGAAAGCCGTAATCAATCGCCGTCTTCCCCTCGGCCTTTTTGTGCCAGTTGTCCACGGCCTCGATGAGAGCCTGCCCCTTGTACTGGACCGCGAAATCAATGATCGTCGTCGTCCCCCCATGCGCCGCCGCGATTGTCCCCGTGCGGAAGTCGTCCGACGCCTCCGTCCCCCCGAACGGCAACTCCATGTGCGTGTGCGGGTCAATCCCGCCGGGGATGACCAGTTTCCCCGAGGCATCAATCACATGGTCCGCCTCCACGTCGAGCTTCGAGCCGATGACCGAGACAGTCTCGTCCTCAATCAGCACGTCCGCCCTGTAATCATCAACGGCGGTGACGATGCGGCCATTACGAATTAGAGTTTTCATTCAGTGCTCCCAGCTTCTTCGTCAATTTCTGGCGACCTTTCAGATTCGGTCGAGTATCTGTAGGCTTACCCTGGCTTTCGTTCTGACTCTTTATAGTCCTTGTTCTGAGTAATCTGGTGGCTGCTTTGTTGATTTTCTTTCTTGCTTCATCAGCCTTTTCGCCCTCGACGACCTCTCTCTTCAAAACTTCTTGTACCAGCACAGACTTGATTTGTTCAGAGGTTGTTTTTACATCGGGCGATAGCCGCCTAAGTTCACGCCTTATTACATCAAGCACAGGGTTGCTTAGCACCAACGCGCCTAAAAAGAAGCGATTCAAGGCTTGTTGTTGTGTGTGAAATTCACCAAGTGCCGACCTAAGCCATCCTTCTCTAGTCAAAAGATACAAAATCTCAATTCCTGGCCTTCTTTGAGTTCAACTGTGAGAAGTTGATTTCAAGTACAAGCTCATGTGCAATCGGCTTCGCAAAAGTAACCTTGTAGATGCGCCAAATTTCTCCGTTCGTGAGAATGACCCAATCGGTGCCTTGATTAGCCGAGTAATCCACTGCTTGCTTAGTATGAGAATCTTTCAAATCGGAGCCGATAGCTTTCACCTCTATGAGAAACTCTATGGCCCCGTCCAATTTGATGGCGAGATCGCACCATGTGCCGCGAATGGAGGTTTCGGATGTAACCTCGGAGTATTTATCGTAGCCGAAAACTTCAGAAAGCATATCGGTCACGATGATAACGGTATCTGACTCACCAACATCACGAGTCTTTGCTGAAGCCAGAATCGGTTGGAAACGTTTTACTCCTGCCGATAATCTCTCAGCCACTTTATTCGGAACTTGAGGCATATGAGGTCTCCTTTTAAAATCAAACGGTTGCCGATATGGCATGAAATGATCAATCAACACATTTATTCTGTTTCCCCCAAGTCGCGCATTATGCTTACTGCAACTCGCGTAGTGAAGGCTGCATTTGTTTATTAGGCTGATGCTTTGTGTTGATTCCAGGACAGGCGCGGTCCATCAAGAGTCAGAGCTACAGAATTTAAAACATTGCGCCCGATGATTCCCCATTCTTGTTCGATAAGCAGAAACTGACCGCGAAAAGTAAGTCCCAGGAAGATCATTTCAAGATTCACAACAGAGGCGAGGCTGGCCTGACCTTCAAACCCGACTAACTCATAACGACTTTCATTTGAGACCGATATGCCTAATTCTTCTACCGGAGCCCGTGGTAACAGCGTCACGTCAGCGCCAGTATCTAGCAGCATCGGTACGTCAGTCCGCATCGCACCGCCGTTAGGGTTGCGCAAGCTCACGTGCGCGAGCGGGGCAGGCGGAGCGAAACAGGGTAGAGTCATAGGCTGGCATCAGAGGACTCCTCGATGACTTCCATCTTGAAATCTTCTGCCTGGCCTGGGTTTTTCAGCCGCGGACTGAAAAGATGAACGGTCTCCTCTATTTTCATGTCGGGCACGACGACATAAACTTTCATATGCTCCGGTAAGCGAACGTCAGAGTTCAGCTTGATCTGACCGTTATCAACTATTCCCTCAATCGTTAGGACTCCCATATGTCGAACCTCCTTTCAAGGCTGTGTCGGCGGCGGAGGCTCTGTCGGCAGCGGCACCGACGGCCGCCACGACTCGTCATCCTCCAGGTCGCGCGTCAGGACGCCGCCGAGGGCGCGGCTGGCCGCGATGAGTAACGCGCCGAGCGCGATCATCAGGGTGGGCAGGAGAAATTGCAGCATGATCATGGAGCCCATGCCGGACAGTCCCGGCCCGGCGGCCATGCCGCTAAATACGGACAAGGTCGCGAGAATGAAGATCAGCGTCGTCAGCCCGTAGATGATGGACATCAGACCTATGATTCTGAGGACCACTGTGGCGAATGACCTTATTCTCATGCCGTCTCCTCCTTCGTCATTGGGTCGCGGCGAAGGCCCCGTCGAGTGCCTTGATTAGTTCGTCCACGGTGTCTTTCGTCGAGTTGAGCATCAAGCCCGTGCGAATCACGTTGGCGTAGAGTCCGCCCTTGCCGATGAGGACGCCGCGCCGCTTCGTCTCCTCGAAGACTTTGAGGACGGACTGCGGGTCAGGCTCCTTGGTCTCGCGATCTTTGACGAGTTCGATCGCCTGCATCAGCCCGAGGCCGCGCACGTCGCCGATGACCGTGTACTTCTCCTTTAACTCTTCCAGCCGCTCGCGGAAATAGTTGCCGACCTCAGCCGCGTTGCGCTTCAGGTCTTCCTCTTCGATGACCTTGATGACTGCGAGGGCGGCGGCCATCGAGACGGGGTTGCCGCCGAAGGTCGAGAAGGTCAGGCCCGGATACGCGTCCGCGACTTCAGGCGTCGCGGTCGTCATCCCGATTGGCACACCGTTGCCCATGCCCTTGGCCGAAGTGATGATGTCCGGCTCCACGTCCCAGTGTTCGATGCCGAACCACTTGTTGCCCGTGCGGCCCCAGGCGGTCTGCACCTCGTCGGCGATGAAGAGCCCGCCGTGCTTGCGCGTGATCTCGGCGGCGCGCTCGAAGTAACCCGGAGGCGGAACGATGAAGCCGCCGACGCCGAGGATGGGCTCGGCCATGAAGGCCGCAATCTCGCCCGTGGTCGTCGTCATAATCAACTCTTCGATGTCGTTGGCACAGGCCAGCCCGCACTCCGGGTAAGAGAGCTTGAACGGGCAGCGGTAACAGTAAGGCGCGCGGGCGTGAACGATGCCTGCGACTTGCGGCGGCAGCGACCGCCAGGTCGAGTGGCCCACGGCCGAGAGCGCCGTGGCCGAGCGGCCCGAGTAGCTGTGCCGGAGCACGACGATCTCGTGGCGGCCGGTCGCGGTCTTCGCGGCGTGAATGGCCGTGTCGTCGGCCTCGGTCCCGGTGCTGGTGAAGAAGGATTTTTTCAGGCGGCCGGGCGTAATCTCCGCGAGCTTTTCGGCGAGGTCCGATTGCGGCTTGTTGCTGTAGAGTGTGGAGGTGTGGGAAAGCGTCTTGACCTGCTCGATGATGGCCGCGTTCACTTTCGGGTTGGCGTGGCCCACGCTGACGGTCAGCACGCCGCCGAAGCAATCCAGGTAGCGGTCGCCTTTGTCGTCCCAGACGTACATCCCCTCGCCGCGCACGAGCGCGAGCGGTTCCTGGTAATAGGTGGCGACCGCCGGGAAGAGAAATTCCTTGTGCTTGCGGACGGTCTCGGATTGCTCGGACTTCGTTTCGGCTGTGCTCATGGATGAATCATTCCTCGTGTGAATTTTAATAACAGAGTCTCACGCAAAGGCGCTGAGAAAGCACGCAAGGTGAAGAAGCCTTCAACCTCTTTGCGGTCTTCTTTGCGGCTTTGCGTGAGATTTCTTCAATACAGATTTCCCTCGCGTTTGCGCCCCGTGTAGTCCACGTAAACAACTTTCAGGTCGGTGTAGAAATCGAGCGCCGTCGAGCCCTGCTCGCGGTCGCCGATGCCTGTGGCCTTGATGCCGCCGAATGGGATGTGAGCCTCGCCGCCCGTCGTCGGCGAGTTGATGTGCGTCATCCCCGTCTCTATCTCGTCAACAAAGCGGAAGATGCGCGTGGCGTCGTTGGAGAAGATGGAGGAGGAGAGTCCGTATTCGGAATCGTTCGCCACGCGCATCGCCTCGTCGAAATCCTTGACGCGCAGCACAGACAAAACCGGGCCAAAAATCTCTTCGCGCGCGACGCGCATGTCCGGCGTGACGCGGTCGAAGACCGTGGGCCTGACGAAGTAACCTTTGTCCAACGGCTCTCCCCCGGCACGCTCGCCGCCGCACTTTAGTTCCGCCCCGTCCTCGCGCCCTATGTCTATGTAGCGCAGCACGGTCTTGAATTGATTCTCGTCAACGCTCGGCCCCATCTCCGTCTGCGGGTCGCTGCCCGGGCCCGATCCGCATACCTTCGGCGCGCTCGACGAGTCTTGAGACGAACTCGTCCGCGATCTCTTCCACGACCACGGCGCGACTCGTCGCCGTGCAGCGCTGACCCGATGAGCCAAACGCGCCCTGCGCCGTTGACTCGACCGCTAGATTCAGGTCAGCGTCTTCAAGGACGACGACGGGGTTCTTGCCGCCCATCTCGCACTGCACCTTCGCCCCGCGCCGCGACACCTGTTCGTAGAGGCGTATGCCTATCTCGTTCGAGCCCGTGAAGGAGACGGCACGCACGGCGGGGTGGTTGATGATCTCGTCGCCCGCGTCCGAGCCGGAGCCCAGTATGAGATTGAGCACGCCCTTCGGAATCCCCGCCTCTTCGAAAATCTCCACGATGCGGACGGCCGTCGCGGGCGTCAGGGTGGCCGGCTTGAAGACGACCGTGTTGCCGGCGACGAGCGCGGGCGCGATCTTCCAGACGGGGATGGCAACGGGGAAATTCCAGGGCGTCACGCAGGCGACGACGCCCAGCGGCTGCTTGACGGTGTAGGCGAAGTTCGACGGCAGCTCAGACTGAATCGTCTCGCCGTTCAGGCGGCGCGCTTCGCCCGCGCAGAACTCCGCCACGTTAATCGAGCGTTGCAGCTCGCCGCGCGACTCGCCGATAGTCTTGCCCTCCTCGCGCGTCAGAAGCTGTGCCAATTCTTCCTTGTGGTCTTCCATCAGCCGCGCGGCCCGCGTGACGATGCGCCCACGCGAGGGGGCCGGGGTCGCGCGCCAGTCGCGGAACGCGTCGCTCGCCGCCTCGACCGCGCGCCGCGCCTCGTCGCGCGTCGCCTGCCTGACCGTGCCAAGTATATCGTCCGTGTCGGCCGGGTTGATGTTCTCGATTGTTCGGGCCGACTCAGACTCGACCCACTCGCCGTTGATGAAGTTGCGATAGATGCTCATAGGAAATGATGAATGATGAATGATGAATGATGAATGAAAGCCTTTTAATTCATCATTCATCATTCATCATTCCGCATTGATTGTCTGCGAGTAATATATCAAAAAAGCGTCAATCCTGCCCAAACTTTTACTTTGAGCGGCGGGGCCAACCGTCAGCTAAAAGTCTTGACAGAGATTTCACGGGGGAATAGAGTCGGCGGCGCTCTTCACATCCAGTTTGCATTTCCCGTTTTTAATTTTGCGCTCAGGAGAGACGATGGCTAATTCAAACCCCCAGTTGGATCGCATCAACCACGTCGTGGTGCTGATGATGGAGAACAGGTCTTTCGACAACGTGCTCGGCTGGCTCTACGACCCCGCAAACGTCCCGCGCGGGCAGAGCTTCGAAGGCGTTTCGGGAAAGAAGTTGTGCAACCCACTGCCGGGCGGCGGCGAGGCTTGTGTCGGCAAGGGGACTGTGATGACGGACCCGTTCCCGGACCCGAACGAGCCTTACGACCAGGTCTACGCGCAGATGTTCAACCAGAACCCGCCGCCGACGCCCATCCCCAACACGACCGACGTGCCCAACATGCAGGGCTTCGCCATCAACTACGCGGACGCCATCAACCTCGCCTACACGGGCAAGGTTGGAATCCAGCCGCCGCCCGAGCCCGGCATCATCATGAACTGTTTTACGCCGGAGACGCTGCCCGTCATCAACGGGCTGGCCCAGGCTTACGCCGTTTGCGACCACTGGTTCAGCTCCGTGCCGACGCAGACGTTCCCCAACCGCTCGTTCGTCCACGCCGCCACCTCCTCCGGCTACGTCTACAATTCCTGGAAGACGGGCCAGCACCTCTGGGACGTGGGCATGCTGATTAACAAGACCCCGACGATTTACAACCTGCTCGAAGAGAAGGGCGTCAGTTGGAAAATCTACCACGGCGGCCCCTTCCTGCTCTGCAACGCACTGCTCATTCAGGAAGAGTTGTGGAAGTACGGCCTCCTCGGACATCGCTTCTTCCCTATGGCCCAATTTTTAGAGGACGCCAAGCGGCCCGGCGGCCTGCCCGCCTACTCCTTCATCGAGCCGAATATGATGTGCAGCAAAAAGTACGGCCCGGAAAACGACATGCACCCGGCCTACGCCATTACGGACACGGGTGCGCCGACCAACGCCCTCTACGGCGAGCTGCTCATTCACACTGTCTACGAAGCCCTGAGATGTAGCCCGGACTGGGAGAGCACGCTTTTCATCCTCACGTTCGACGAGCACGGCGGCTGCTTCGACCACGTCCCGCCGGGAGGGGCCACGCCGCCCGACGACAAAATCATCCAGCCGGACCAGCCGGGCGGCAGCGGCTTTCTCTTCAACCGCTACGGCGTGCGCGTCCCCGCCGTGCTGGTCTCGCCTTTGATCGAGCAGGGCACGGTCTGTAACACTCTCTTCGACCACACGTCCATCATCAAGACAGTCTCGAACCGCTGGCTCGACGGCCAGAACCTGACCAAACGTGATCTGAACGCGACTGATGTCAGCGAAGTCCTGACTCTCTCTGAGCCGCGCACGGACACGGCCGACCTGACGCCGCGTCCCATCACCTTCGAGGGCTGCGGCGAGCAGCCGCTCTCGACCATGCACAGACACCTGCTCGCGGCCGCCGCCCTCCGCGTCGCGCAGGGCGCGGGCGAGCTGATGGACTTACACCATATTCATACGACCGAACAGGCCGTCGCCGCGTTAGACGAAAGGGAAGCGCGTGTGCGAGAAGGCGTTGGGTGAAATGGTGTCGAGACTGCTATATCATGTGGCCCAAGATGGAAGACCAAAACGATTCACAGCCGGAGCACGGGGCGGAAAACATTCGCGAGCTGTTGGAGCGGCGCGCGGGCTCTACGCCCGACAAACATTTTCTCTTCTCGGAAGCAGACGGCCGCGCCTACACCTATGCGGAGTTTGACGCGGCCGCAAACCGCGCGGCGCTGATGCTCGCGGCGCGCGGCATCAGTAAGGGCGACGCCGTCAGCCTGCTCATGCCGAACGGCGCGGAGTACGTCATAGCCTACTTCGCCTGCTTCAAGCTCGGCGCGCTCGCAGGCCCCGTCAACTCGCTACTAAAGTCCGAGGAGATTAGCTACGTCGTCAACAACTCGGAGGCGCGCGCACTGCTCGTCCATTCCGAGTTCCTGCCGAAAATCGAGAGCCTGCGTAATGAACTGCCCGGCCTCGAACACGTCATCGTCTTTGACGACGAAGCGAAGGCGACCGCCGAGTTCGCGGGCAAGACTCTGCCGGAAGTTCCAATCGAAAGGGACGACGAGGCGATTATCATCTACACGTCGGGCACGACAGGGAAGCCCAAAGGCTGTCTGCTGACGCACGGGAACCTCGTCGCCAACGCGCGGCAGATTGCCGATTGGCTCAATTTCACGGAGCGCGACCGGCTGCTGACGGTGATGCCGCTCTTTCACATGAACGCCGTCTCCGTGACCACCATGACGCCGCTCTACGCGGGCGGCTCATCCGTCGTCAGCCCGAAATTCTCCGCCTCGCGCTTCTGGCACATTATCTCCGACTACGGAGTGACCTCCTTCGGCTCCGTCGCCACGATGCTCTCGATGCTGCTCAGCACTTACCCCGAAGGCGTCCCCGCCGGACTCAAAACGGACCAGTTACGTTTCGCCATGTGCGGGAGCGCGCCCGTGCCTGCGGAAGTCCTCAGAAAGTTTGAAGAGACTTTCGACTGTCTCGTCATAGAGGGCTACGGGTTGTCTGAGTCAACCTGCCGCTCGACCTTCAACCCGCCCGACGAGCGCCGCCGTCCGGGCTCCTGCGGGATGGCTATCGGCAACGAGATGCGCGTCGTGGACGAGGAGGACCGGGAAGTGGCGGCGGGCGAGCTGGGCGAGATCGTCCTGCGCGGGCCGAACGTTCTGAAGGGCTATTACAAGAACCCCGAGGCGACCGAGCGCGCTTTCCGCGACGGCTGGTTTCACACGGGCGACGTGGGCTACAAGGACGCCGACGGCTTCTTCTACATCGTTGACCGCAAGTCGGACATGATCATACGCGGCGGCGAAAACATCTACCCGCGCGAGATTGACGAGGTGCTTTACCGCCACCCAGCGGTCGCCTCGGCCGCCGTCATAGGCGTGCCCGACCCGCTCTACGGCGAGGAGGTGGCGGCCTTCGTCGTCTTGAAAGAGGGCGCGCGCGCGGGCGAGGAAGAGGTCATCAACTTCTGCCGCGAGCACCTGGCCGACTACAAGTGCCCGAAGTCCGTGCGCTTCGTCGCCGACATCCCGAAGGGGCCGACGGGCAAGCTGCTCAAGCGTGAGTTGGCGCGGCTCTTCGCGTCCGGGAGTTGAAAGTGGAGCAGGACCAATTTTAGGATTTTACTAAGAGCGCGTCGTTTGACAGCCCGTAATAATTTCAATAAAGTGTGCTGCGTTAAGACAGAAGACGGTTGAGCATCGCCGCGAGGGCATCAGGCCGTGAGGCCCGTTGCGGCGACACATCGAGTCAGGGCGGTTTCCGCGAGGTCTGCGTGCGGCTTTCCTCCGTTTTGCAATCACTGCTCAATTCAAGATAGATGCCGGCCATGATTGACCGGGCCGTTGTGTGTCTTTGCCCAGCGCGACGGACGTGTGTCTTCCGTCTCCGTCGTGAGTTTTTCGTGTAGAGATTAGCCGCAGGAGAATTGCGTTTTTTCTCCTCCAACTTTAACCACAGTGCTGCGCCCGCGCGCGCAGTCGCTTGCCCCTCAGGAGAAACAGTACAGATGAAATATTCCAGATTATTTATGGCCGCCCTGATCGCGGTCGTCGCCGCGCTCGCCTCCAGCACCTTCATCGGCCTGGCCGCGGACTGCACCAGGGCCGTCGTGACCGAGACCGAGATCGCCCGCCAGGCCGAGAACACCCCGCCGACAAAGAACTGGGTGCTCTACACGCGCAACGCCGGCAACGGCACCTTCCGCGTCGGCCCGGGCGCGCCGCCCTCCGGCGTCGGAAGCCTGGAGACGGTCACGCCGACGGGGGCCGACAAAGTCACCCTCTTCAACTTCGACCACGTCGGCACGGCGCTCTCCGACATTGACGCGCTGAGCTACGCCACTTACCGCGCCGCGAACCCGGCCGACAACGACGTTCAGTTGCCCGCCATCAACATCCAGGTTGACGTGAACGGCGCTGCCCCCGGCGGGTTCACCACGCTGGTCTTCGAGCCCGTCTACAACACGAATCAGGGCACGATTCAGGACGGCGTCTGGCAGACGTGGGACGCTTATCTCGGCGGCCAGGCCATCTGGTGGTCGTCGAACCCCATCCCGAGCGCGCCCAACCGCGACACGTTCGTCTCGTGGAACACCATCGTCGCGGCCAACCCCGACGCGGTCATCGTCGGCGGCTTCGGCATCAACCAGGGCAGCGGCAACCCCGCGCTGACCGCCTCGTCCGACGTGCTCACCATCGGCACGAGCGGCGACTGCATCACCTATGATTTCGAGCCGTACAAGGTCGCGACGAGCGCCGCACAGTGCAAGAACGGCGGCTACAGCACCTTGAAGCGCGCCGACGGTTCCTCGTTCAAGAACCAGGGCGACTGCATCCAGTACGTCAACACAGGCAAGTAAGGCTCGGTTCGCTTTTCAAAACTGGCACACGTAAGTTAAAGCCCCTGAGCAATCGGGGGCTTTACTTTTCGTTTATAATCCAATCCTGCGCCGAGGATGCCGGCGCGACGCGCGCGCTCTCTTCGCGGTCAGGCTATCTTACTTTGCGGCGCTGGGCTAAAATAGCCCGCGCCTCGCTCCGGCGGGCTGGCGGCGAAATTGGCCTCGCGGCAATCGAAGACTCATGTTCAAGATTCAAGAGACAGAAGGCGCGAAGCGTGAGTGGACGCTCCCGGAGGGCGGGCAGTTGACCATCGGCCGCGCCTACGACAACGACATACGCGTGGATGACCTGCGCGTCTCGCGCCACCACGCGATCTTGCGCGCGGGCGCGGGCGGCACGGCCTTCGTCAGAAACGTGAGCACCGGCAACGTCCTGCTCGTCAACGGGCACAACGTCTCGAACGACGCGGGCGAGAGGCAGGTGCGCGGCGGCGACGAGATCAAGGTCGTCCCGTCCACTTTCGCCCTGACGTGGGAAGAGGTCCTGGGCTACACGGACGAGCCGCTCTCCGTCTCCACCACTTTTGTGCCAGCGACGAGCGGCTTCACCTCCCTCATCAGCACGACCTTCGCCGGGCGGCTCTCGAAGGAGAAAGAGCTGGAAGAGCTGCGCCGCAAGGCCGAACTGCTCGCGCACCTCTGCGACATGAGCGCCGCGCTCGCCACCGTCTTCGACACGAAATCCATCCTCGATTACGCGACTGACGTGGTGATGCGCATGATTCAGGCGGACTGCTGCGCGGCGCTCCTGGTCGAGCAGGGAGGCGACCCGCAGCCCGTTTCCTTGCGCTTCCGCGACGCGGGCGCCGGACAACCCGAGCAGCACCTCATCAGCCGCACGGCCGTCCGCACCGCGATTGAAAAGAGCGTCATGCTCTCATCGCAGGACGTGGCCGTGGACATGAACCTTCCGGTCAGCCGCGCGACCATCTCACAAGGGATACGCTCGCTCGCCTGCGCCCCCTTAATCGGTCGCGAGGGCGTCTACGGCGCGCTCTACGTTGACCGCCGCGGCGTGCCCGAGCCGTTCGCGGAGTTGGACACGCAATTGCTCGCGGCCGTGGCGGCGCAGGCGGCGACGGCCGTCGAGGCCGCGCGCGCGCACGAGCGCGTCCAGCGCGAGACACTGGCGCGCGTAGCCTTCGCGCGCTTCATGCCCGAGCACATCATACAGGAGCTGGTTGACTGCCCCGAGAAGTTTCACCTGGGCGGGACGAACAAGCGCATCACGGTGATGTTCTGCGACGTGCGCGGGTTCGCGCGCCTGGCCCACCGCGCGCCGCCGGAGATGATCGTAGACCTCCTGAACATCCTCTTCACGGAGATGGCGGCGGAGATTTTCGCGCACCAGGGGACGCTCAACAAGTACCTGGGTGACGGATTGATGGCGCTCTTCGGCGCGCCCGTCGGCGGCGAGCAGGACGCCGCCGACGCAGTCTCCGCAGCCATAGGGATGCAGCGCCGCATCAAGCAGGTCAACTTGCAGCTTTCGGCCCGCGGGCTGCCGAAAGTCCAGCTCGGCATCGGCATCAACACGGGCGAAGCGACCGTCGGCTGCATCGGCGCGGAGCAGCGCTCCGAGTACACGGCCATCGGCGACACGGTCAACGTCGCCTCGCGCATAGAGGGCGTCGCGCACCCAGGGCAAGTGCTCGTCACTGAAGAGACCGCGCAGGAGTTGAACGGTCAGTTTGAGCTGAGCGACCCCTGGACCGTGGAGGTCAAGCACATTGACGAGCCGGTCAAGATTTACAGCGTCAAGTATGAGACGGCGGAAGCGGCGGCGTCGTAGTCAGGCGAAAGTAAAAAGTTAAAAGGGAAGATGAGGAGAGCCGCGCCGGTTGCCGCATTGGGCGGGAAGCGGGCGGCTTAATTGTAAACGGCACGAGTTTCACGAAGGCGCAGGAGATTGATGAAAAAAGGGCGACTCGAAGCGTTCAGCGACGGCGTGATAGCGATCATCATCACCATCATGGTGTTGGAGCTGAAGATTCCGCACGGCGCGGATTGGGAAGCGCTCCGCCCCATCGTCCCAGTGTTCCTCACCTACGTGATGAGTTTCGTCTACCTCGGAATCTACTGGAACAACCATCACCACATGCTCTACGTCACGGAGCACATCAACGGCAAGATTCTCTGGGCCAACATGCACCTGCTCTTCTGGCTGTCGCTGGTTCCGTTCGTCACGGGCTGGATGGGAGAAAACCACTTCGCCGCCCTGCCGACGGCCGTCTACGGCGGCGTGCTGCTCGCCGCCGCCATCGCCTACTACATTCTTCAACAACTCATCATCGCGCAGCAGGGGCCGCACTCCAGGCTCAAGGCCGCGGTCGGCCGCGACATCAAGGGCAAGATTTCACCGATAATTTACATCGTCGCGATAGCTCTGGCTTTCGTCAATCAATGGATCTCCGACGCGCTCTACGCCCTGGTGGCGCTGATGTGGCTGATACCGGACAAAAGGATTGAGGCGAAGCTGAACGAGCATGCGATGGATTAGGCTAGATAGAATCAGGCATCATCCCCGGAGGGGATGAACACGATAGCCGGGGGCAAGCGAGTGCGCGCAAGCGCATGAGCGCCGCCCCCGGAATAGCGTAGAAAATAATTTCGACCCCGGAGGGGTCGCACCTTCAACGTCGAGGCGCGACCCCTCCGGGGTCGGATTCTTCTTTGGCACATGACCAGGGGTGACGCGCTTTCGCGCTTACCCCTGGCTACCTTGTTAGACCCCTCCGGGGTCTGGCCTCACGCCCTCATTACATCTTTGCCGCCAACCGCAACGTCGTCGCCACGCGTCGCAACGTCGTTGTCAGGGGGCGCGGTAACGTTGCGACGGAACGCAACACCATTGCCAGGAGACGCAACGAGGTTGCGATGAGACGCAAGAACGTTGTGAGTTATGGCAACGGCGTCGCGCCCCATCGCAACGTCATTGCCAACTGCCGCAGCGACGTTGCCACAACTTGCCGCCCCCTATTCGTTAAGAACATACCCTCGTCATCTTTTGCTTTTTATCCGGCTGATTTCGACGAAGACGGTGCGCTGCGTCGCGGGCTTAGGCTTCTGCTCGCTGCCGCAACTTCCGCAACCCGTCTCGCATGGGGCGGAAGCGCCTTTCGACGCGCGGAAGGCGCGCAGGCGTGACCACGCGCGCCGCCCCACGTAGACGAGGGCGGCGAGGACTATCAGCGCAGCGGCGATTGTCTGCCAGTCGAAAGTCATCTGTTAAGTGAAGCCGAGCAGCCGCCCGCCCTGGTACGTGATGAAGGAAGCCAGGTAGGCGAGCGCGGTCATGTAAGCAACCATGAACAGCGGCCAACGCCACGAGTTCGTCTCGCGCCGGACGATGGCGACCGTGGACATGCACTGTATCGCCAGCACGAAGAAGACCATCATCGAGAGCGCAACGAGCGGCGTCCACGCAGGACTGCCGTCCGGCCGCTTCGCCTCGCGCACCGCGCTGACGAGCGAATCGGAGCCCTCGTCTTCTGAGTCGCCGACGTTGTAGATGATGCTCAGAGTCGAGACCAGCGTCTCGCGCGCGGCGAACGACGAGATGAGCGCGACTCCCATCTTCCAGTCGAAGCCGAGCGGCTTGATGACCGGCTCTATCGCGTGGCCCGCGCGCCCCGCATAACTCTGCCGCAACTGCTCGCCGTGGTAATCAACCTCGTTCCCCACCTCAGCCGTCGCGGCCTGGCTCGGCTTCTCCATGCGCGGGAAAGTCGCCAGCGCCCAGAGGATGATTGAGATGGCTAGGATGACCGTCCCTGCGCGCTTCAGAAAGAGCCAGGCGCGCGAAAGCATCATCTGCAAGATCGTCAAAAGATTCGGCACGCGGTAGGGCGGCAGTTCCAGGACGAGCGGCGGCGTGGGGGCTTTCAGGATAGTTCGCTTCAAGACCCACGCGACGCCGATGGCGACGAGAATGCCGAGCACGTACATCGCCATGATCATGAGCGCGCCGATTGAGACGAAGCCGAAGAGTTTTTGGGACGAGAAGAAGGCCGCGATCATCAGCGTGTAGACCGGGAGCCGCGCCGAGCAGCTCATGAACGGCGCGATCATAATCGTCGCCAGGCGGTCCTTCGGATTCTCTATCGTGCGCGTCGCCATGATGCCCGGAATCGCGCAGGCGAACGAACTCAGAAGCGGCATGAAAGCCTTGCCGTGCAGGCCGACGCCGCGCATCAGGCGGTCCATCAGGAAGGCCGCGCGCGCCATGTAGCCTGTGTCTTCGAGCACGGCGATGAAGAAGAAGAGCAGCAGAATCTGCGGCAGGAAGACGACGACTCCGCCGACGCCCGCGATGACGCCGTCAACGAGCAGGTCTCTGAGCAACCCTTCCGGCAGGAGATTGCCGACAAAGTCGCCCAGGCGGCCGAACCCGTTGTCAATCAAATCCATCGGGAGCGCGGCCCACGAAAAGATCGTCTGGAAGACGACGAGCATGATGGCGACCAAAATCACCGGGCCAAAAATCTTGTGCGTCAGCGCGCGGTCAATCCGCTCGGCCGTCGTCGGCGCGTGCGCCGCGGTGCCGCCGCCATTGCGGACGGCGCGCGAGGCGACCTGCTCTATCCAGTCGTAACGCGCGAGCAAGGGTTCCTGCCACCACGTCGGGTTCGATTCGGAAAGGCGTGCGCGTGCCTCGCGCACGAGCAATTGGCGCGACTCGTCTTCGGGCAGCTCCTCCGCGTAAAGGTCGCGCAGCGCCGAGTGGCGGTCAACGGAGTTGCTGCCGCTCCCCACGAGGGCGGCTAGCTCCTGCTCCGCCTCTGCGGAGAGACGCCAGCCCGCGCCGGCCGCGCTCTTTCCAGACGCCCTCAGGACTGCCTCGGCCAGCGCCGCGATGCCCAGACGCTGCGTGACCACGACTGGCACAATCTCGACGCCGAGGGCGGAGGCGAGTTGGCTCGTGTCAATTTCGAGGTTGCGCTTTTGTGCCAGGTCGAACATCGTCAGCGCGACGACGAGGGGGCGGCCGTATTCCAGGAGTTGCGTGACGAGGTAAAGGTTTCGTTCGAGGTTGGTGGCGTCAACGACACAGACGATCACGTCCGGCGCGTCCAAATTCTGTATCCGGCCCGTAATCACGTCGCGCGCGATCTGCTCGTCAATCGAGGCGGCGTCCAGGCTGTAGAGGCCGGGCAGGTCAATCAGCCGCGCCGCGGGTGAGCCCGCAGCGAGCGTCCACGCGCCTTCCTTGCGCTCGACGGTCACGCCCGGATAGTTAGCCACCTTCTGCCGCAGTCCCGTCAGCGCGTTGAAGAGCGTGGTCTTGCCCGCGTTCGGGTTGCCCGCCAAAGCGACCGTCAGCGGACGCGGCGACGACGGCACAGCCGCACCGTTGCCGGTCTCGGCGGCGAGGGAAGGGGATTCGAGAATAGAAGTCATAAGAACGGTGATAAGTGATAAGTGATAAGTGATAAGTTAAAAACCGTCTTTACTCATCACTTATCACTCATCACTTATCACTACCGTAATGCTTTGCGCTTCGGCGCGTCTGAGGGCCAGGTGATAGCCGCGCACGCGGATTTCTATGGGGTCGCCGAGCGGGGCGGCCTTGATGACGCGGACGGGAGCGCCGGGCACGACGCCCATCTCCATCAGACGACGCGCCACCGCACCGGAGCCCTGGACGGCGATGACGCGCGCGCGCGCGCCGACCCTGAGCGTCGCCAGCGACAACTCGCCCGCCATCTCAGTCTGTGAATCTGGTGTGCGCATCGAAAGCATCAATTCACCCGCCCAGGATATTTTGGAGCCATGTTGACGGACTTCTTCCGCCAACGCGACAGTATAGGCTAATTGAAAATAGATTTCAATTTCAGCTTGCCCGAGGCTTTGACTTCGAGAGGGTTTGAAGGCGCGTCTCTACTGGCGCGTGACGGGGATGATGGCGAGGTCTGCGCGCACCTGACCGAGTTGAGTGGTGGCCGTGACGCGCAAAGGGAGGCGGCGGCGGTCATCGCTGACCCAGAGGCGCAGGGCGTACTTGTCCGGCTGCTCGTCGTCGGTCGTGAGCGAGAGCTGCACGGCGGGAATCTGCTGGCTGCCGAGTTGTATGGTCTCGCGCTTGAGCGAAGTGATGAAGAGCGTGCGCGGGCGGTCGTTGACGAGAATGCTGACGGCGTTGCGCTTCGGCGGGGCGAGGTTGAACGAGCGGAGCGCGTAGAGGACGGAGATGTAGTCGTGTGTGCCGACGGGAATTTCCAGCGTCGTGCCGTCGCCGCCCGTCGCGCTGCCGCGGTCCTGGTCAATCGTGAACGTCTGGTTGGTGCGGCGGCTTCCTTCGACCAGGTTCAGCTCGGTGCGGAAGGGGAGGAGCGTCGCCGGGTCCACGTAAGAGTTGATCTGGTCGTTGGCGAAAAAGATGCGCGAGGCGGTGGGCGAGGTCTGGGCCTTGGCCGCGAGCAGCAGGCCGTCGCGGTTGAAATAGGTCGAGCGGGGGCGGACCTGGAAAGAGGCCGTGCCGATGGCTTGCGTCGAGCCGCCCAGGAAGATCGTGAAGTTGAGTTGCTCGCCGGCCTTGAACGGAAGCTCCCCCGGAAGCGGCCGCCCCGTGGGAGTTTCTGCCGTGGGAACCTTCGCGGGGGTCGTGACGGCGGGCGCGGTGTTCGTATCGGGGGCGGTCGGCGCGGCCGGCGTAATGAATTCCGACCCGGTCAGTTCGGCGCGAATCTCGCCGGACTTGAGGCGCGCGGTCATGAGCACGGGCACGTGCCGCTCGTCGTCGCTGAAGTAGACGCGCAGGTTGAGGTCGTTGACATCCTCGTTGCGCGGCACGCGCACCCGCGCGACCATGGTGTTGAAAGACCCGACGTTGGTCTTAATCAACTGGCGGTCTATGACTCTCACCTCCGCGTTGTACTGGTCGAGGTCGTTCTGCACGTTGAAAAAGTAGGTCGAGCCGTGGACGAGCGGCAGCGAGCGCGCGCGGTAGACGACCGACAGGAAGTCGTATGTGCCAGGAATCTCGCCGGAGCGGAGCTTGCCCGGGATGGCGGTCGTCCCGACGGGCTGGTTGTACTCGCTCGACGTGTCGGAAGTTCTCCCGCCCTCGCGTATCACCTGCTGCGTGCGGTAGGGAAGCCCGGAGACGGGGTCCAGGTATGACGTGTAGTCGTTGTTGATGGAGAGGAGCGCGGCGTTGACGACCCCTGTGGTCTCTATGTGTGCGCGGAGTTGCAGGCCGTCTCGGCCGAAGAACTGCCCGCGCTCGGCGACCAGCAGTTCGATGTGCGCCGCGTCAATGAAATTCGAGAAGCTGACGTTGTAGGTTAAGAGTTCCCCTACCTGGTACGGAGACCTGGAGAGTTGGACGCCGGCCGTCTGCCCGGTGACCTGCGCTGGAAGCGGCGAGGCGAGTGCGACCATCAGCAGAAAACCGGCGGCCATTGTCAGATAGCGTTTCAAATGTGGATCCCCTTCTGGCACAAAAAGTGGTGAAAACCGGGGGAAAGCTGTCGGGCTTAACAGGCGCACGAAGCAGTCAGGCTTTACACGCCCGCGGCGCGGCGCGGTTCCTCGTTCACACGCGCGGCCCGGTTCAAAATCGGTCGAACTCCGAAAGCCAGTCGCGCACGCGCACGCGGTCCGAGAGCAGCGCCATGTGGCCCGTGCCTTCGAGCAGCTTGAGCCGCGCCCGCGCGAGCCCCGCAGCCATGACGCGCGCCGCCCCGACGGCGTCGAGCAGGTGGTCCTCTGTGCCCGCGACGACGAGCGCAGGAACTTTAATCTGTGCCAGGCTCGGACGCAAATCCGTACCACGTATGATTCGCAGGCGCGCAAGATACCCCTCGGGCCGCACCCCACGCGTGTGTTCGCGGAAGGCGCGGCGGTCTTCCTCGCACACGTCGTCGCTAAAGAGCGTGCGCGGGGCCGTCTTCGTGCGATAAGCCTTCAGTAAAGAATACGGTAAAACCGTGTAGAGCGCGACCCCCAGATTGATTTTAGCGCGGTGCGGGAACGAGGCGAAGGAGTTGACGAGGATCATCCGCTCGAAGTAACGAGGGGCGGCGAGCACGGCCGCCAGCACCAGCAGCCCGCCGAAGGATTCTCCGAGGATGGTGACGCGCTCCAGGCCGGCGTCGCGGACCACCGTGACGAGGTCCTCGACCAACTCAGTCATCCCGTAGCGCCCCGCCGGGCGCAAAGGGAAGGTGATGACAGTGTGGTCGCGCGCGAGGTCTTCGGCCTGCTTGTAAAAATTCTTGCCCGTCCCCTCGATCCCGCAGACGTACAGGAACGCCGGGCCGCTTCCCTGTAAATGATATTCAGCCATCGGCAGCATCAAACATTCTCTACGCGGATTTCAAAACTCAAGCTAGCCATTCATTCAACCTTTGCGTCTTACGCTTGCCTTTGCGCCTTTGCGAGAAGACTGTTTCACGAAAGGCGCAAAGTGACAAGGCGCAAAGAGTTGAGTGGGGAAACTACGTCTTCAGTATAACTGACTACGACGCGCCGCTGGCTTTCGTCGCTGTCTCCATCTCTTCGACGATCTCCTGTGCGGCGCGTGCGGGGTCGGGAGCGCCGAGGACTGGGCGGCCGACGACGAGGTAGTCCGCGCCGGCGCGCACGGCCTCGGCTGGCGTCATCACGCGCCTTTGATCGTCGCGTGCCGCGCCGGCGGGACGAACGCCCGGCGTGACGACGACGAAATCGCGCCGCCCGACAGTCTCCCTGATAAGCCCGACTTCGCGGGGCGAGGCGACGACGCCGTCCAAGCCCGAGTCTTCGGCGAGTCGCGCGAGGCGGCCGACCTGTTCGGTCGCGTTTGACGAAAAACCTGCTTCCGCGAGTACAGAGTCGTCCGAGCTCGTCAGCACCGTGACGGCGATGACCACGGGCCGCGCGAGCCCTTCGCGCTCGGCTGTCTCCGTGACGGCCTCACTCGTGCGGCGCATCATCTCGCCCCCGCCGCAGGCGTGCACGTTGAAGATGGAGACGCCGAGCCGCGTGGCTTCCGCGCCCGCCGCCGCGACGGTGTTCG
>CAVQEU010000020.1:0-679667 GCA_963711585.1 uncultured Acidobacteriota bacterium
GCTGGGCTATTATCAACAGCCCCTGACGGGGCTTTAAAGACTGGCACGTTGCTCCGCTGCCCATTGCTGCTGATTGCTGATTGCCGACCGCTTCCTTATAATCCTTCGCCAACGAGCGGCCCCTTTCAAGGCAGTCTTCCCGGTGGGCGCGCTCTTCAAAGACTTTCGGAGAAGGAACTAGAAGATGCCAGAGAACGAACCCTCCAACGCGGAGAGCGGTCGCACTGAGTCAACCCGCTGCCGCTACTGCGGGCAGCGCAACCAGACGCGGGACAACGGCGGTGCGGCCAAGTGCGGCCGCTGCCGCTTGCCGCTCTCGGACGCGCCGCACAAGAAATTCGCGGACCTGAACAAGCACGACTACATACACCCCGCGGACAGCCGCGCGCTCGCCGCACTGCGCGCCATCCCAGGCATTGACTCGGCCCTGAAAAAGCTGCTCGCCGTGACGGGCGAGTCGGCCATACGCGTCATCTTCACCGCCAGCGCCGTCAAGGTCACGCCGCACCAATGCCCCGACCTGCACGCCAAGTTGCAGATCGCCTGCACCACGCTCGGCGTTGACATGCCCGAACTCTTCGTACAGCAGTCGCCCGTCGTCAACGCCTTCACGGGCGGCGTCGAGCGCCCCGTCATCGTGCTCCACTCGTCACTGATAGAGCGCCTGACGGACGAAGAAGTCCTCGCGGTCGTCGCGCACGAGGTCGGCCACATACACGCGGAGCACGTGCTCTATTTGACGGCCGCGCGCCTGCTTGAGCTGCTGGCGAACGCCGCGCTCGCCGCGACCGCGATTGCGAAGATAGCGCTTGAGCTGCTTTCGATGACGATGCGCTCGGCGCTTCTGGCGTGGGCCAGGCGTGCGGAACTCTCTTGCGACCGCGCGGCGCTCCTCGTCACGCAGGACCCGCACGTCATCGGCCGCACGATGATGAAACTCTCCGGCGGCACTTACGCGTCGAAAGTTGACTACGAGCAGTTTCTCGTACAGGCGCGCGACTTCCAGAAGAACTACGACGAGAAGGCGCTCGACCGCTTCTGGGCCGACATCATCTCTTCCGGGATGTCGCACCCCTTCCCCGTCTGGCGCGTCTCCGAAATCCTCAAGTGGGTTGAGAGCGGCGAATACAAAGCCCTGATGAACGGCGAGGAGCAGAGCGCTGCCGCTTAAAAGCCGTGAATCGTGAATCGTAAATCGTAAATGGACGAACGGTCTTTCTTTTACGATTCACGATTCACGATTCACGATTTACGAATTTATGCTACACGTTCACAACGGAGACTGTTCGGCGAACGTTCTGAAGCGCTCGGGCTTGCCCGGCGAGCATCTGGTCTGGCGCGAGGCGCTGATAGCGGGGCCGACGCCGGGCGCGGTCTCCGCCGACGAGTGGCGCGAATTTCGCGCGCGCCACCTGGCGGACGCCTACGGTGGAGACTTTGAAGAGTGCAAGAGAGCCCTGGCCGGGCAGGAAGAAAGCCTGTCCAGGTTCGGGGAGCACGAAGAGGTCGTCCTCTGGTTCGAGCACGACCTGTTCTGTCAGACCTTGCTCGTCTACCTGCTCGACTGGTTCTCGCGGCGCGAGTTGGGCGAGACGCGACTGAGCCTCGTCTGCGTTGGGGAGTTTCCGGGCGTGTCGGATTTCAGAGGCTTGGGCCAATTAACTCCGGCGCAGATGGCCTCGCTCTTCGAGTCGAGGCGCGAAGTGAGTGAAGCCGAATTGAGCCTCGGGGCCGAGGCGTGGCGGGCTTACTCGTCGCCGGACCCGCGCGCCATCGAAGAACTGCTCGGCGGCGACACCTCCGTTCTGCCTTACCTCAGGGAAGCGATGCTGCGCCACCTGGCCCGCTTCCCTTCCACGCGCAACGGGCTCGGCCGCGTCGAGAACCTCGCGCTGGAACTCATACAGAGCGGGCACGGAGAGTTTCCCGCGCTCTTCCAAAAATTCGGGCGCGCGGAGGCCGCGTACGGCCTGGGCGACGCGCAGTTCTGGAACGACCTGAGAAGGCTCGCCGAAGCCGGACGGCCGCTGCTCGTCGTTGACGCCCCCGCCGCGGGCGACGCGCGAGAATTCGCGGACAAGACTTTCAAGCTGACCGCGTTCGGCGAAGACGTGCGCACAGGCCGCGACGATTTCGTCAAGGCCAACGGCATAGACGCCTGGCTCGGCGGCGTACACCTCTCCGCCGGCCGCGAACTCTGGCGCTGGAACGAACAAGAGCAGAAGCTGGAAAAGTAATCAGTAGTCAGTAATCAGCAATCAGCTTTAAAGCTTTTACTGACTACTTATTACTGATTACTGGTTACTAACCGACGGAGTCTCCCAAATGCTTCAGGACAAATACGGCATCATCTTTGGCGTTGCCAACAAGCGGTCAATCGCGTGGGCGACGGCGCTGGCTTTGAGCGAGGCGGGCGCGCGTCTGGCCTTCACTTATCAGGGCGAGCGCCTGAAGGAGAACGTAGAGAGTTTGACGAGCGACATGGAAGGCACGCTCGTGCTGCCCTGCGACGTGACGAATGCGGAGGAGGTTCAGGAGACCTTCCGCCGCGTCGGCGAGGGGTTCGGGCGGCTCGACTTTCTCATACATAGCGTCGCCTACGCCCCGAAGGAAGAGTTGGAGGGCGAGTTTCTGGACACCTCGCGCGACGGCTTCCTAACGGCGCTCGAAGTCAGCGCCTACTCCCTGACCTCGCTCGCGCACGGGGCCGCGCCGCTGATGACAGACGGCGGCAGCATAGTCTCCATGACTTACTACGGCGCGGAGAAGGTCGTGCCGAACTACAACGTGATGGGCGTGGCGAAGGCCGCGCTCGAAGCCAGCACGCGTTACCTGGCTTACGACCTGGGCAAGCGCAACATACGCGTCAACAGCATCAGCGCCGGGCCGCTCAACACGCTCTCGGCGCGCGGCGTCTCGAACATGGGGACGATGCTCAAGCACCACGCCGAGCGCGCGCCCTTAGGCCGCAACGTCGAGGCACGCGAGGTCGGCAACTGCGCCCTCTTCCTGTGCAGCCCGCTCTCCTCCGGCATCACAGGCGAAGTCATACACGTTGACTGCGGCTACAACATCATGGCGGTATAACGGAAGTGATGAGGGATGAGGGATGAGGGATGAAATAAGACCTCCGTCTTTACTTCTCCCTCATCACTCATCCCTCATCCCTTATCCCTGCTTTTCTTATGGCTGAAACAGAACACAAAAACAGTCCACTCGTCACGCAGGACGAGCAGCTTCTTGAGACCCCTAAGCCGGATGAGTTCACGCACACGGACACGTGGCGCGTGTTCCGCATTATGGGCGAGTTCGTGGAGGGTTTCGACGAGCTGGCGACCGTCACGCGCGGTGTCTCAATCTTCGGGTCGGCGCGCGTTAAGCCTGACCACGATCAGTACAAGGCGGCGCAGGAGACGGCGGCGCTCCTGGCGCGCGCGGGCTTCGCCGTCATCACGGGCGGCGGCCCCGGCATCATGGAGGCGGCTAACCGCGGCGCATTCGAGGCGGGCGGCCTCTCCATCGGCTGCAACATAGAGCTGCCTTTCGAGCAGAAGGGCAACGACTACGTGACGCGCGCGCTCACCTTCAAATACTTCTTCGTCCGCAAGACGATGTTCATCAAGTACAGCGCGGCCTTCATCATCTTCCCCGGCGGCTTCGGCACGCTCGACGAACTCTTCGAGGCGCTGACGCTCATACAGACGCGCAAGATCAAGAACTTTCCCGTCGTCCTCTTCGGCTCAAGCTACTGGGGCGGAATGATGAAGTGGGTCGAAGAGATAATGCTCCCTGAAGGCAAGATCGCCGCGGACGACCTACGCCTGCTGCATCTCACGGACTCGCCCTCAAAAGTCGTCGAGATCGTCGTCCAGAGCCAGGACTCCCTGCGCAAACTAGACAAGACCGTGTCCGACGATTATTAGGATAAACTTTCAACTTCTATCCCCGGAGGGGATAAACATGATAGCCGGGGGCAAGCGCGTGAGCGCGCCGCCCCCGGTCGGGCGTTAGAAACATTCCGACCCTGAAGGGGTCGCACCATCAAGGTTGAGGTGCGACCCCTTCAGGGTCGAAAATATTTTCCACATCGTTCCGGGGGCGGCGCGCTCACGCGCTTGCCCCCGGCTATCATGTGCGACCCTTTCAGGGTCTAAGACGAGGCTAAATACTCATCCTACTGGACGAAAATCCGGTAGCCCCAAGGCTTCAATTCCAACTGTGTGTAGCCGTCTAACTCGACGGCCTCTCCGCTGAAGTAGTCCGTGTATTTCCCGTGATACAAATTCTCCTTGAAGGTCACCTTCTCCGGTCGGCCCGAGAAATTAAGCACGACGAAGACTTTGTCCTTTTCGTTGCGGCGGACAAAGCTGAACACTCTCGTGGGGAAGCTGTTGGGAACCAGGATCATCCTCGCGCCCCACTGCGCGTTCCAGAGCGCGGTGTTCTTCTTCTTCAACGCGAACAGCTTCTTATAAAGCTCGCCGTTCGGATGCTCTTTCCAGACGATTGGGTCCTTCTCGAAAAACAGCAGGCGCTTGGTGTTGCCCGCCTCCTGCCCGTTGTAGACGAGCGGCATCCCTTCGCCCACCGCCGAGAGCACCATCGCCGGTGCGAGCCCACCGCCGAACTGCTCGAACTCCGTCCCCTCCCAAGAGTTCTTGTCGTGATTGCTCACGAAAGTCATGCGCATGCTCTCGACGGGATATGAGCTTTCGTTCCAGGAGTAGTAGACGAACAGCCCACTCAAATCCGTCTTCTTCCCCTGCATGATGTCGCGTACGGCGTCGTACCAGCTCCACGCGTAGGTCATGTCGAAGGCTTCGGCGTGCAGGTCTCTGGACTCCCACTCGGCCAGCATGAAGACTGGTTTTATTGCGTCAAGCTCCTTCCGCACGTTGTTCCAGAAATCAACTGGCACAAAACCCGCTACGTCGCAGCGGTAGCCATCCACGTTCGCCTCGCGCACCCAATACTTCATGGCGTCCGTCATGTACTTGCGAAGCCCTTCGTGCTTGTAGTCCAGGTCTATGATGTCCGACCAGTCCCACCACGGCGTCGGGCGGAAGTCGCCTTTATAGTCGCGGTCGTACCACTCCGGGTGCTCCGTCACCAGGTTGTTGTCCCAGGCCGTGTGATTCGCCACCCAGTCGAGGATGACGTACATGCCCTGCTCGTGCGCGGCGGCGACGAAGTGCTTGAGGTCTTCGAGCGTGCCGAACTCTGGATTGACGCTGTAGTAATCCTTGACGGAGTAGGGGCTGCCCAGGCTGCCCTTCCGATTCTTTTCGCCGATCTTGTGAATCGGCATCAGCCACAGGATGTCCGCGCCCAGTTCTTTCAACCTCGGCAGGTGCTTTTCCGCCGCCCTGAAAGTGCCCTCGTACGTGAACTGCCTCGTGTTGATCTGGTAGATGGTCGCGTTTTTGGCCCACTCCGGGTGCTTGAGCTTGACGTAGGGTGTCGGCTGGTAAGGATTCTGGCTCATCTGTTGGTTAGAATTTTGGCTCACCTGGCTGACTTCATTTTTGACACAGCCCGCGAGCATCGAGAGGCAAAGGACGATAATCAATAGTACCGAGCCGCGCATTCACCTGACCTCCTTCGGGGCGCAATCAAGTCAGTACCGCCTGCGGTAGCGGGCGGGTCTTTCGTCGTCGAGATACCCGCCCGCTACCGCAGGCGGTACTGACTGGGCCTACGACTGGTCGGTATCTTTGCTCTGGGGGATGACGTTGGCGGTCAGCCATTCGAGGTAGGGGGCTGAACCGGCCGTGATTGGCAGGGCCACGATTTCGGGCGTCTCGTAGGTGTGCAGTGACCGCACGGCCGCTTCGAGCGCGGCGAAATTCGCTTCGGTGGTCTTGGCTAGCAGCAGAATCTCCGGCGCGCGCTCGACCTTCCCCTGCCAGTGATAGATGGATTCAATCTCCGGCAGAATCTGCACGCAGGCCGCCAGCCTCGCGCCGACCAGCATGTCCGCCAGCCGCGCCGCCTCCTCGCGACTCCCGGCCGTCATCAAAACCACGATTGCATCTGTCGGCATGAAAAACAGGAATGAGGGCGGAGGGATGAGGGATGAATGAAAGCCCGTTGAATCCATGACTCGATGAGCGATTCACTCAAAACCATTTCATCCCTCATCCCTCATCCCTCATCCCTTTCTTCTTCCGCCTCGGCGTCTTCTTCCATCGTCGTGCCGGTGAGCGGGGTGGTGTCTTTGCCGAAGTAGGCGTTGTAGATTTCCTGTGCGCGGTCCAGGTCGCGCTCGTCCACGAGCACCATCGCGCCGACGGTCGAAGAGAGCAGAGGCGAGAACACGTCCTGCGCGCCGGACTGTACGGCGGAGCGGATGTCGTTTTGTTGGAGCAGGTCGTTGACCATCTCGGCCTCCGCGGGAGAGCCGAAGTGATGCAGGTGCACGAAGCGCGCTTCAGAGTCGTCGTGCAGCTTGTTCTCGGGCGTCAGCCGCTCGACCAACTCGCTGTTATCGTCCGGGCATTGCGTCACGCCCGCCTCGTACTCAGACTCGCAAACAGGGCAGAACATATTTTCCCTCTTGATTGTGTGATCTTATGGCGGCGGACATTATAGCAGTGACGAGTGACAAGTGACGAGTGACGAGCAAGAGCTTGTCTTTAACTCGTCACTCGTCACTCTTAACTTGTCACTGCTTTATTTCGCCGCCTGGACGGCGCGCTCGAAGGGGATTTCCTCGAAGTGGGTCATCTTCTTGAAGGCGCGGAAGCGCTCGTTGATCTCGTCGTGCGTGAGGCGCTGGACGCGCTCGGTCCCGAACTCTTCGACGTTGAAGGAGGCCATCACGGAGCCGAAGATCATCGCGCGCCGCATCGCCGCCTCGTCCAATTTCTCCTGGCTCGCCATGTAGCCCATGAAGCCGCCGGCGAAGGTGTCGCCCGCGCCCGTCGGGTCGAAGACGGATTCGAGCGGGTAGGCCGGAATCGCGAAGTAAGTCTGCGGGGTGAAGAGCGCCGCGCCGTACTCGCCGCGCTTGACGATCAGCGCGCGCGGCCCCCACGAGAGGACTTTGCGCGCGGCCTTAACCAGATTCGGCTCATTAGCTAATTGGCGCGCCTCCGCGTCGTTGATGATGACCACGTCCACGCGCTCAATCGCGGCGAGCAGCGAGTCGCGCGTGATGTCTATCCACATGTTCATGGTGTCGAGCGCGACCAGCTCCGCGCCCGTGATCTGCTCGCGCACCTCGCGCTGCAAATCGGGCTGGATGTTACCGAGGAAGACCAGGCGCGACTGCTTCGCGGCTTCCGAAAGTTTCGGCTTGAAGTCCGCGAAGACGTTCAACTGCGTGTCCATCGTGTGCGCCGTGTTCAGGTCGAATTCGTAGCGCCCGCTCCAGAAGAAGGTCTTGCCCTCGGGAATGCGTTCGAGGTCGCTCAAGTCCACGTTGTGCCGCTCGAAGACCTGCTCTTCTTCACTCGTGAAGTCGCCGCCGACCACCGCGACCACGCGCACGTTCGTGAAATAACTCGCCGAGATAGAGAAGTGCGCCGCGGAGCCACCCAGTATCTTATCACGCTTGCCAAACGGCGTTTCCAACGCATCGAACGCCACCGACCCGACTACTAACAATGACATATTTTCTATTCGCTCCTGTGGAAGATAGTAATCAGTAATCAGTAATCAGTTTTCAGTTTTCAGTTTTCAGTAAAAGCAAGTCGTCTTTGCTGAAAACTGAAAACTGAAAACTGATTACTGACTACTGTGTTTTCGTTATTGGCCCGCCGAGGTCGCGCAGGGCGTCCTGGGCCTGTTGGTTGAAGGGACTGTCCGGGTGATCGTTGACGACCTGAGAGAGGTAGAGGCGCGCTTCCTCGCGGTATTTCTCGGGGGTCAGGCGGCGCTTCTCGGGGATGGACTCGACCTTCTGCTTGCCCTGGTTCTTCGACAGGTAGAGGCTGCTCATGCCCGCGATGTAAAGCGCCTCGTCAACCTTCGCGAAGTTCGGGTTGCCGGCGAGAATCTCCTCGACGCGCTTGAGCGAGGCGAAGTAAGCCTTCTTCAACTTGAAATACTGCCGCGCCACTTCCAGGTTGTGCAGCGAGTCTTTCTCCATGTCGGCGTCGCGCACCGTCGTCGGGTCCGGCCCACGGCTCGCCCCGCCCTGCGCGCGCGCCTCCGCCCCCGCACAAATCAACGCCATCCCACACAGAACGACTATCAGAGCTACTTTCTTCATAAAACCTCCTGAAAACAGTGATAAGTGATAAGTGATGAGTGATAAGTTAAAGCAAGAAGTTTTTTCTTATCACTTATCACTCATCACTTATCACCGTATTTGCCGATTATTGCCTCAAGTTTCTTCTTCGTCTCGTCGGGCCAGAGGTCCGGGGCCGTGAAGATGGCGTTCTTGAGGGCAGAGCCACAGCCGCAGCCGCGCGGCCTGTCCGCCAACTGGCGCACGGCCTCCTTCATGATGACCTGCGCGTTGCGCACGTTCTTGTTCAGGTACTCGACCACGGTCTCGACCGAGACGGCGTCGTGCTCCTCGTGCCAGCAGTCGTAGTCCGTGACGAGCGCGAGCGTGGCGTAGCAGATTTCCGCCTCGCGCGCCAGCTTCGCTTCCTGCAAGTTGGTCATCCCTATCACGTCCATGCCCCACGAGCGGTAGACGTTCGATTCCGCCACGGTCGAGAACGCAGGGCCTTCCATGCACAGGTACGTCCCGCCGCGGTGCGTCTTCACGTCCGCCGCGCCGCAGGCCGCGAGCAATACGTCGCCCAGGTCTTTGCAGACCGGGTGCGCAAACGTGACGTGCGCGACGATGCCGTCTCCGAAGAAGGTTGACTCGTGGGCGCGTGCGCGCGTGCGGTCGAAAAACTGGTCCGGGATGACCATGTCGAGCGGCGCGTATTGTTCCTGCAAAGAGCCCACGGCCGAGGCGGAGAGAATGCGCTCCACCCCGAGCAGCTTCATCCCGTAGATGTTTGCGCGGAACGGGAGGTTGGTTGGCGTGTAGCGGTGCCCGCGCCCGTGCCGCGGCAAAAACGCCACGCGCACGCCTTCGAGGGAGCCTACGATGAAGGCGTCAGAAGGGCTGCCGAAAGGCGTCTCCACCCTGACCTCCTCCACGTCCTTCAACTCCGGCATCTGGTAGAGGCCGCTCCCGCCGATGATTCCGATCTGTGCTGTCGTCATAGTGTTTTCCCTAAAATCATTCTCCCGGAATGAATCCGTCCTGCTTCTCTTCGTACCCGACCGCGCGCAGCTTTCCGTCTTCCTCTATGACGCGGCAGAGCGGCGCTTCGGGGTCGTGGTAGAAGAAGCAGAGCCAGTCTTCGCGCGCGGCCTGCGGGAGCAGCCGCTTCTTGGCTTCGAGCGTTTCCACCGGGTAGAGATCGTAGCCCATGATCCACGCGAAGGGGACGTGGGCGCGCGTCGGCACGAGGTCAGCGAAGCCGAAGAGCGTGCGGCCATTCTGTTCCAACCTCACGCACTGCATCGAACGCGAGTGGCCCGCGATGGTCTCCATGCTGAGCCCCGGCGCGACTTCGTAGTCCGCGTCTTTCAATTCAAGCTGGCCCGCCTCGACGAGCGCGCGCCAGTTCTCGGGCATGTAGCTGGCGCGGTCGCGCTCGTGCGGATTCTCAGCGTGCTCGTACTCGGCGCGGGAGACGAAGTAACGCGCGTTCGGGAACGTCGGGACGATGCGCCCCGAAGCGTCGCGCGTGGTGTTGCCGCCCGCGTGGTCGAAGTGCAGGTGCGTGTTGACGACGATTGTGACCTCTTCGGCCCCGAAGCCAGTCGCGGCGCGCAGGGCGTCCGGCAAAGAGCGCTCGCGCGCGATGCCGTAGATGGCCGCCTGCTTCGGCGACCACTTGTCGCCCGCGCCCGTCTCTATGAGAATGCGCTCGCTCTCCGTCTCTACAAAGAGGCAGTTCATGTTGAGGCGGACGCGGTTCTCGTCGTCGGGCGGGCAGACGCGCGACCAGAGTGCGCGCGGGACGACGCCGAACATCGCCCCGCCGTCCAGGCGAAACTCCGCATCAGATACGACCTCTACTCGGTAGTCGCCGAACCGCATCCGCTTTAACGCCCCGGCCTATTTCTGTTCCCCTCCCCCTCCCTGGCTGGGGGGCGGCGGGACTTGTTCACCCGGAATTCCCTCTTCCATTCCGGGCGGCATCCCCTGCGGCCGCTCCGGCGCTTTGACCGCAAACTCCTCCGCGACCGTCACGTGCGACTTCGCGATGATCTCGTCCATGACCTTCTTCTGCTTCTCCTTCTCGATTGCGGACTTGGCCTGTTCGCGCGGCCCCTGCGGCGCGGCCAACGGGTTGTCCGGGTCCGAGACCTTGTTGGAGAAGAGGATGTGGCGCGCGTGCACCTGCTCCTGGGGCTTGCCGTCCGGGCCGGGCTTCATCCCGCGCTCCTCGACCTTGATGATGTGATAGCCGAAGTCAGACTCCACGATGTCGCTGACCTGGCCCGGCTGTAGGGCGAAGGCTGCGTCCTCGAACGGCTTAACCATCTGCCCGCGGCCGAACCAGCCGAGGTCGCCGCCGCGCTCCTTGCCGCCCGGCTCGGTCGTGTACTCCCCGGCGAGCTTGGTGAAATCCTCGCCCGCCTTCGCACGCTTCAGAATCTCTTCGGCCTGCGTCTTCGCCTTGGCCGGGTCAAGCTCCGGGTGATTCTTGATGTACTCGTCAATCTCGGGCTCGGTCGCCTTGATGCGCTCGACCAGCTTCTCCTTGGCGTACGTCTCGGCCAGCGTGCGCGCTTCCTGCAACATGATCTGCAACTCGACCTTGCGACTGGTGCTCAGCCCTTCCTTCTCGCCTTTGCGCTCGGCAACCATGATCTGCGCCCACTGCTGTCTGAGTTGCTGCTTCTGCGCGTCGGGCAAGTTCGCCGCCTGCGGGTTGCGCGCCTTCGCGTCCGCGATGAACTCCTCGAACTTCTGCTCCTGCCCAGCTTCCTTCAGGAACGCGTCAATCTCCTCCGGCGGGATGGCCCCGGCCGACGGCGTGGTGGGCGACTTCTTGCGCTGCTCCTCCAGGTAGGTCTGGCCCACTACGAGCGAGCGCGCGAGCGTCATCTGCCGTTTCATCTCGGGGCGGTCGGCGAAGCCTTCGGCCTTGGCCGCTTCCGCCAGCGCGAGCATCTGGCGCACGTTGACGGCGAAATCCTTGCGCGCCTCTTTCGCCTCTTTCTCGTCTCCGGCCAGTTGCGCGCGCATCTGCGGCGGGAAGCTTTCGACGATGGTCGCCATGTCCTCGGCCGTCAGGTTCACGCCGCGGTTGCGGCCCGCACGCACCTGCCACACGACCAGCGCGCCCGCGAAAAGGATGGCGACCCCGGCCGCGATTAAGGCTTTCGTCGTCGCGCTCATCCCGTCCTTCTTCGGCTGGGGAGGCTTGCGAGCCTGAGGCTTCGAGGCCGGCTGGTTTTTCGCGACCGGCGCGGCAGCTTCCTCCCGTGTCGGGGCGGCGGCCTCCTCAGTTGGCGCGGCGGCCGCTTCCTGTTCTGGCTCTGGCTGCGGCGTCGCCGTCTCTGAGTTATCGGCCCCGCACGCAGGGCAGATGGGCTGCCCTTCTTCTAAACTGGTCCCGCATTTATGACAAACGCTCATTCTTATCTCCTTATCACGGACCGCCGCGTGAAGAGGCGGTCAATCAATCATTACAGAATCAGTATGCTCTACTAACTCCAACAAGACGCCGCCGGCCGACGACGGGTGAACGAACGCGACCAGGCAATTGTTCGCGCCGACGCGCGGGGTCTCGTCAATCAGGCGTGCCCCGCTCTCCTTCAGCCGCGCGAGCGCGGCCCGTATGTCGTCAACGCGCACGGCGATGTGATGAATGCCCGCGCCGCGCTTCTCCAAAAACTTCGCGACCGGCGAATCATCGGCCGTCGGCTCAAGCAACTCGATTCGCGGCTCGCCCACGGGCAGCATCGCCACACGGACCTTTTGTTCCTCGACGATCTCCGTATGCACCACCTCAAGCCCCAGCGCGTCGCGCCAGAACCCGAGCGCGTCGTCGAGCGCGCGCGTGGCAATGCCTATGTGTTCAATCTTCATAAAGCAGGAGTCAGAATTCAGGAGTCAGGAGTCAGAAGAAAAGAAAATCAGAAGAAAACGGACTCAGCCTTTTATTCTGACTTCTGTATTCTGACTCCTGACTCCTGCTTCAGTATTTCTTCCACCGCCGAATAAGGGTCGCGGCGCTTGGCGGCGACTTCCGATGCGAGCGAGTCGAGTTTCTCTGACGCGCCGTCGCCGCTTAAAGTTCTTGCCAGCAACTGCTCGCGCAGGAGTTCCAGGATTCGCCAGCGGGCGATTGACTCGCGGCGTTCGAGACTGGCCTCCGCCTTCTGCTGAAACTCACGGTAGCTCTCAATCGCCCCGACCAGATCGTTCACCCCTTTGTTCTCGGTCGCGACCGTTTTGACGATTGGCGGCTGCCAGGCGTCCGGGCGCATGGCGAGCGAGAGCAGCGCTTCCAACTCTTTCTCCGTGCGCAGCACGCCTTCGCGGTCGGCCTTGTTGATGACGAAGATGTCGCCGATCTCCATGATGCCCGCCTTGATGGCCTGTATGTCGTCGCCCATGCCGGGCACGAGCACGACCACGGAGACATCCGCGGCTTTCACTATCTCGACCTCGTCCTGGCCCACTCCGACCGTCTCGACGATGACGCGGCCGTAGCCCGCCGCGTCCAGGATAGCCACCGCATCCACGGTCGCGCGCGCAAGGCCGCCCAGGTTGCCGCGCGTCGCCATCGAGCGTATGAAGACGCCCGGGTCGAGCCCTAGCGTCTGCATCCGTATCCGGTCGCCCAGGATGGCCCCGCCCGAAAACGGGCTCGACGGGTCAACGGCCACGATGCCGACGCGCTCCCCGCGCCGCCTGTACTCCAACGCCAGCTTGTCAACGAGCGAAGACTTTCCCGCACCCGGCGCACCCGTAATCCCGACAACGGTCGCCCGCCCGGTGAGCGGGAAGACAGCCTTCATCAACTCCCCCGCGCCCTCTGTGCCATCCTCGACTTTTGAAATCGCTCGGGCCACGGCGCGAGCATCGCCCGCCGCAAGACGCTCAATCAGTGTGGAACTCGACATAAAACAGTGACGAGTGACGAGTGACAAGTGACGAGCAAGACGGTTTTACTCGTCACTCGTCACTTGTCACTTGTCACTGCTTTAACAGCTCTCTGGCGATGATGATGCGCTGGATTTCCGACGTGCCCTCGCCGATGGTGCAGAGCTTGGAGTCGCGCCAGTA
The DNA here is from genome assembly GCA_963711585.1 of uncultured Acidobacteriota bacterium. GTDB lineage: Bacteria > Acidobacteriota > Blastocatellia > Pyrinomonadales > Pyrinomonadaceae > QHXM01. The sequence continues at coordinate 13,265 of CAVQEU010000020.1, forward strand.
CTTCTCGGGCGGATAGTCTTTCGTGTAGCCGTAGCCGCCGTGAATCTGAATCGCCTCCTCGCAGACGCGCACGCTCACCTCCGAGGCGTAGAGCTTTGCCATCGAAGACTCTTTCGTCGTCTTCTTGCCGTTGTCTTTGAGATAGGCGGCGCGGTACATCAGCAGGCGCGCGGCCTCTACCTGCACGGCCATGTCGGCCAGCTTGAACTGTATGGCCTGAAACTCAGAGATGGGCTTGCCGAACTGCTCGCGCTCCTTCGCGTAGCGCACGGCCGATTCGTACGCGCCTTGCGCGATGCCAACCGCGAGCGCGGCAATCGAGATGCGCCCGCCGTCCAGAATCTGCATCGCGTTGACGAAGCCCATGCCCTCCTCGCCGAGCAGATGTTCTTCCGAGACGTGGCAGTCCTCGAAGACGACGCTCGCCGTCTCGGACGCGCGCAGGCCGAGCTTGTTCTCCTTCTTCGACGGCGCGAATCCCTTCATCCCCTTTTCGAAAATGAAGGCCGAGATGCCCTTGCTCCTTTTGGAGCGGTCCGTGACGGCCATCGCCACGCACGTGTCACCGTGAATGGCGTGCGTGATGAAATTCTTCGCGCCGTTGACGACGTAGCCGCCGTTCTGCCGGACGGCGGTCGTGCGCGTGCCCGAAGCGTCCGAGCCCGCGCCCGGCTCCGTCAGGCCCCACGCGCCCAGGTGCTTCCCTTGTGCCAGCGGGACGAGGTACTTCTGCTTCTGCTCCTCGGACCCATAGGTGTAGATGTGGTTCGAGCAGAGCGAATTGTGCGCCGCGACCGAGATGCCGACCGAGCCGTCAACGCGCGACAGCTCTTCGATAATCGTCGCGTACTCGACATAACCCATCCCCGCCCCGCCGTACTCCTCCGGGAAGATGACCCCGGTCAGCCCCAACTCCGCCAATTTGGGCCAAAGCTCTATGGGGAAGTGCTGCGACTCGTCCCACTCCATGACGTGCGGCGCGATCTCCGCTTCAGCGAACTCGCGCACGCTCATTTTTACCTGCTGCTGCTCTTCGTTCAACTCGAATTCCATAAAAGCCCCTTAGAAAACCGTAAATCGTAAATGGTAAATCGTAAATCGTAAGAGAAAGACCGTTCGACGATTCACGATTTACGATTCACGATTTACGTCCTTATTCTACCCTAGTCTCGCCGCCCGCTGTTACCCGCGCCGCGCGCTTTGGCCTTGCTCTGCGGCCTCTTTTTCCGGCGGCCTCCGCCCATTATTCGCGTGACTTCGGCGGGCGCGAGCGTGCGCCACTGCTTCGGCGCGAGGCGTTCGTCTCTGAGCGGGCCGATGCGCACGCGTCGCAGCTTCAGGACCGAATGGCCTATCGCGTCGAACATTCTCCTGATCTGCTGGTTGCGCCCCTCGTGCAGCACGACCTCGAACCAGGCGTTCGTGTCACTCTCGTCCGTCCCGGTTATCTCGGCCGGGGCCGTGCGGACGCCGTCCTCCAGGACTATCCCGCGGCGCAGACGCTCGATTGCGGCCTCGGGCGGCACGCCCTTGACCTTGACCTCGTAAACTTTCGCCACGCGGTTGCGCGCCGACGTGATGTAGTTCGTGAACTCGCCGTCGTTGGTCAGCAACAGCAAGCCCTCCGTGTTGAAGTCCAGGCGGCCGACCGGGTGCAGCCGGCCAAGGGATTTCGGGAGAAGTTCCGTGACGAGGGGCCGCCCCTCAGGGTCCGCGAGGCTCGTCAGGTAGCCGCGCGGCTTGTTCAAAAGGACGTAGATTTTCTCGCGCGCGCTCAGCAGCGGATTAATCAGCCGCCCGCGCACCTTAATGTGGTCGCGCGCGGGGTCCGCTTTTGTGCCAGGCTCTGTGACCACCCGGCCGTTGACCGTCACCTCGCCCGCCGCGATCATCTCCTCCGCGTGGCGGCGCGAAGCGATCCCGGCCGCGGCGATTAACTTTTGCAGACGCTCTTCCATAACAGTGGTCAGTGGTCAGTGGTTGGTGGTCAGTGAGAAATCAGCTTCTAACTGACCACCGACCACTGACCACTAAACACCGCTTTACGCTCCACCTGCCAAATCCTCGAAGTCTTCGATGCTCGGCAGCTCGGTCAGGTCTTTGAGGCCGAACTGTAGAAGAAACTCTTTCGACGTGCCGTACATCATGGGCCGGCCGACGGTCTCTTTGCGGCCGCATGCCTTGATGAGCCGCTTGTCGAGCAGCGTCTTGATGGCCGAGGGCGACTGGACGCCGCGTATCTCTAAAATTTCTGGCACAGTAATCGGCTGCTTGTAGGCGATGACGGCGAGCGTTTCGAGCGACGCGAGCGAGAGCTTGGCCGAGGGGCGCGACTTGAGAAAGGCGCGGACGTGCTCGTGGTGCTCGGGCCGGGTGGCGAACTGCCAGCCGCCCGCGACCTCGCGCAGTTGCAGGCCGCCGTTGCGCGCGTTGAACTCCTCGGCGAGCGCTTCCAGCGCCGTCTCTATCCAGCCGCGGTCTTCCTTGAGCACGTCCGAGAGCGCCTTGACGCTCAGTGGCTCCTCGGAGACGAAGATGAGCGCTTCGATGATCGCCATCATCTCGGCCATGCTGCGAACGTCGTGCGGCACGTCGGCCTCATAGGCGGGCGCGGCCTCCTGGCCGTTGCCGTTCCCGGCGGCGCGTTGTAGCCGTGCCTCTTCCAAACGATCTTCGGCGTCCGCGTCGTGGATGATGACATCTTCCTCGGCGTCGAAAAACGTGTCGGCCTCAAGCGACTCAACTGTCTCGCTCGCCGCCTCGCTTTCGTTTTCCGCTCCGGCAGCTTCGTCTACGAATTCGTCTTTGATTTCTTCGCTCATAAGTTTTTATGCGCCGGCGCGCGCGATGATTTCGCCGAAGGTCTCGCGTTGAATCAGGGAGATTTCGGTCGTGCGGACCAATTCCAGGACGGAGAGGAAGGCGACCACCAATTCGCGGCGCGAGTTGGCGCGCTCGAAAAATTTCCGCAAATTCAACTCGCCGGCCGAGAGCACCATGTTGCGCAGGCGCTCCAACATCTCCGTCATCGTCATCTCCTCGCGCTCGATCTCCATCAGCACTTCTTCTTTGTGTCGCGCGAGAATCTGTTGAAAAACTTTCAGCAGGTCGAAGAGTCCGACCGCCACCTCCGGGTTCTGCTTGTCCGTCTCCAACTCGCCGCGCGTGAAGACGGCCTGCTCGACCGTCGCGCGCGACCAGAGCATTTGCGCGGCGGCCTTGTACTTCTGATGCTCAAGGAGTTGGTTAACCAACTCTGAGCGCGGGTCAATCAATTCTTCGGCGGCCGCGTCGGCGAGCGGGTCGCGCGGCAGAAGCATGCGCGACTTAATCTCTATCAGCGTCGCCGCCATCACTAAAAAATCGCCGGCGACGGCGATGTCCAGTTCCTGCATCAACTGTAGGTAGCGCAGATACTCGTCCGTGATCCGCGCGACGGGGATGTCGTAGATGTCCACCTGCTCCTGCCGAATCAGGTAGAGCAGCAGGTCGAGCGGCCCGTCGAACTCGCCCATGACAAGCTTCAACTCGTCGCCCACGCCCGCCATGATTTCAGGGCGAGAGCCCGTGACGTCGATTGTCGTCGTCGCCGCCGCGGGCTGCGGGGACTGAGTTAATGTCTCCGTCGTTTCTTCCATCATCCCTCCGCGCTTAAATCACCACAGACACACAGAGAAGATTTCAAAATTCAAATTTGAAATCTCAAATCTGCAATTTTTAATAAGCCTTCTCCGTACCTTCGTGGTTAATCCGCTAAAGGCTTGTGCGCGCCGTGAAGGCCCATGCGCGTCTTGACCTGTTCCATCGTCACGCGCGCCACGCCGCTCGCGCGCTCGCGGCCCATTTCGAGGATGCGGTCCAGTTCTTCGTCCGAGATGCCGCGCACGCGCTCCTGAAAAGGCTGTAGGAATTCTACCACTAGCTCGGCCAGTTCGCCCTTCAACTGCGCGTAGCCGCGCCCCGAGAAATGATTCTCGATCTCCTCGGGCGACTGCTGCGTTAGAATTCTGTAGATCGTCAAAAGGTTTGTGACCGCGGGCCGCGTCTCGTCGAAACGTATTTCTGTGCCAGAATCGGTGACGGCGCGTTTGAGTTTGCGCGTGACCGTGTCGGCGTCGTCGAGGAGCGCGATGCTTCCATTCGGGTTCTCGTCCGACTTCGCCATCTTCTTCGTGGGGTCGCTCAAAGACATGATGCGCGCGCCGACCTTCGGGATGAACGCATCAGGGACGCGGAACGTCTCGCCGTAGTCGCGGTTGAAGCGCGCGGCCAAGTCTCGCGTCAATTCGAGATGCTGTCTTTGATCCTCGCCGACGGGCACGAGGTCTGTTTGATAAAGCAGGATGTCCGCGGCCATCAGGACGGGATAGTCGAAGATGCCGACGCCCATGTTCTCCCGCTGCTTGCTGCGCCCCTTCTCCTTGAACTGGGTCATGCGGTCCAGTTCGCCGATGCGCGTCATGCAGTTTAAGACCCAGGCCAACTCGGCGTGCTCGGGCACGTCCGACTGTATGAAGACGGTGGAGACTTCGGGGTCAATGCCCGCGGCCAGGTATAGGCGCGCGACCTCGCGTGTTTTGGCCGCCAGGTCTTGCGGGTTTTGCGGGTTGGTGAGGGCGTGCAGGTTGACGACGCAGAAGAAGCTATCGTACTCGTGCTGCAACTCGACCCAGTTCCGCAGCGCGCCGAGATAGTTGCCCAGGTGGAAGCCGCCGGTCGGCTGTGCGCCGCTGAAGATTCGTTTCATGAAAATGAAACCTTACCCAGAAAGACTAGATTGAAGACCAGGGGCATCACAAATCTGAAGATGCTGCCTATCACCCCTGTGAACACCGCGATGAAGAGCAGGACGAAACCGTACTGCTCAACCGCCTCGAAGGCCGATTCAAAACTTGAGGGCAGGATGCTGCTCAAGACCCCGCTGCCGTCGAGCGGCGGAATCGGTAATAAGTTGAAGACGGCCAGACTCACGTTCATCGTAAAGAGCCCGACCAGCAAGCTGACCGCCCCCTGGGCGAGCGCGTCGTCGCTGTTCGCCTGAAGGATGTTCATCCACGACCGGGGGCTGTCTGCGACCGTAATCAAGCCCGTCTCGAACAAGACGCGAATGGCGATTCCGGCGATGATGGCGACCGCCAGGTTGACCAGGATGCCCGCTATCGAGACCCAGAAGTTCGCCACCTTTTTATTGCGCCACTTGAGCGGGTTGACGGGCGTCGGACGCGCCCAACCGAGCAATGGTGCGCCCGTGAAGAATGAGATTCCGGGGAACAGCAGCGTCCCGATGGGGTCAACGTGAGAGACGGGGTTCAGCGAGATGCGACCCTGCAAACGCGCCGTGTCGTCTCCGAAATAGTTGGACGCCCAGGCGTGCGCCGACTCGTGTAAGGACGCCGAGAAGATGAACGCCACCATGTAAAGGATAAACTGGCCTACGTCGTTGTTGCCCATCGCACTACCGTGAAATAAACCCTCTCAAGAGCAGCCCATCACACTAACACGCGCCCGCAGAAGAGTCAAAAAACAGGAGTCAGAAGTCAGGAGTCAGAAGTCAGAATAAAAGAAAATCCATTAAAGCGGTCGCCGCCTTATTCCTTCTGACTTCTGACTTCTGGCTCCTGAGTTATAGCAGCGTTCCGTGTATGTTGAGCGGGAGGCTGTAGACGGCTTCGTTGGTGGCGACGACCATGTCGCCGGCCGCGCTGAAGGCAAGGCCGACGACGTTGACGCCCGCGACGAACAACTCCGCGTCGCTCCCGTCGGGCGTGATGCGTATGATGCCGCGCCGGCCGCGCAGGGAGGCGGCCACGTAGAGATAACCATCGCGGTCGAAGGCCAGCCCGTGCGGGCGGCCCAGGCCACGGTAGAAGACCGACGGCTCGCCGTTGCGGTCAACGCGCGTGACCGCCTCAAAGCTCGAAACGGTCGGCCCCGTCACGTAGAGCGCGTCGTCCGGCCCGAACGCCAGGTGGTAGGCCGAGACAGAGGGCTCCAGCCGCGCCCACGGCTGCTCTTCCCCTATGCCGTTGACGCGGTAAATTGTGCCAGTTCGGTCGCCGACGTACATGCGCCCCTCGCGGTCGAAGGCGAGCCCCGTCGCCACGCCGAGATTCTTCGCGAAAGGGACGGACTCCTTAAACGGGGTGATGCGGTAGACGTTGCCGTCCATGCGGCTCGTGACGAACATCTGGCCCGATTTGTCGAAGGCTATGCCGGTCGGGTTGACTATGTCGCCCGAGAAATCCGAGATCGCGCCGCCCGTGTCTATCCGAAAGAGCGTGACGGGAAGTTCCTGCCCGCGCGAGCCGGAGCGCGTGACGAAGAGCGAGCCGTCGTCGGGGTCAAAAGCGGGATTGGCGACGAGGTGCAGGTCGTCGGCCAGCTTGGTGCCGGCGGTGAACTTCGCGGGGCTTGTGCGCCGCCCGTCGCTTTCCAACGTCAGTTCGACCTCGCCGCTCACGCCCGATTCGGGGACTATTGCCAGCACGCGGCGGCGCGAAGCGCCTATCAGGCTCGCGCGCGAATTGTCGAACCACGCGCCGCAACTCCTGACGTGGTCGGTGTCAAAATCGGAGCACTCGACTACGACCTCGCCGCCCGAAATCCCGGCCGCCGGATTGACGCGCACAATGCGCCCCGCTTCGCTCATCTATCCACCCCGTAAATCGAGAACTCGTAAATCGTAAATCGTGAATCGTAAATAGAAAAAACCGTTCTTCGATTTACGATTCACGATTTACGATTTACGACCTTCGAGCCAATCATACGCTGTGCGCGCGACGGGTGTCTAATTCCGGCCTGAAATTTAGGCCGCCTGGCCGAGCGCCGTTTCGATGCTTGCAGTTTGGCCCGCTGTGTTATAATCCGTCCCGGTCAAGCAACCAACCGGCGCAAAAGGGGCTCGTCCCCGACGACCTGCCCGCGCCGCGCGCCTGACCGGGCTATCGCAATGCTCAAGCGACCAAGCGAATTAATTTCGCCGAGCAACATCACAAGGTTCCACACAGCGTCCGACGCCCGCCGCCACCGCTCGCTTCAATCGTTCTGTAACTTCAATCAGTCATCAATAATTAGCAATCAGTTTTCAGCTAAAAACCAGAAAAAGCTGACTACTGTTTACTGTTTACTGATTACTTTTACGGGAGACGAAAACCATTAGTAACGTACACGGGAACACGCAAGGGTTAAAGCCGAACCAACTGCGCCGCATAGAGAAGCTCTACTCGCGACGCATCGCGCCGCACCAGATCGTGACGCCGGAGTTCGCACGCCAGATGACAGAGCTGTCGTTCGAGACGCGCAGACAGATCGGCGCGCTGATTGACCGCAAGGGCTACGTCGAACACGTGGTCATCGGCGACGCGCGCAGGATTGAGTGGCCGGACCTGAAGCGCACGCGCGTCGCGGCCGACCGCTTCCGCGGCCTGCGCGGCGTCCACACGCACCTGCGCGGCGAGGAGTTGACGCAGGACGATTTGACGGACCTCGCGCTTCTCCGGTTAGACCTGATGGTCTCGCTCGACGTGGACGAGCGCACGGGCCTGCCCGGCATGGTACGCGCCGCGCACCTGTTGCCGACGACCGCAGCCGCCTTGGACACGAATGGCGGCGCGGCCGCGCCTTACGCTTTTCTTGAGCCGCAAATTCCGTCTCAACTCGACGTGGATTTTCTGGCGCTCATCAACTCGCTCGAAGAAGAGATGGCGCGTAACCGGCGGGCCACGCGCCGCGCGGAGGTGCGCGACCGCACGATTCTCGTCGGCGTGACGACGGGCTCCATGTTCGAGGCCGAAGAGTCCATGCAGGAGTTGCAGGAGCTGGCGACCTCGGCGGGCGTCGTCGTGCTCGACAGCGTCATACAGCGCCGCAGTGCGATTGACCCGCGCACAGTGCTCGGGCGCGGCAAGCTCGAAGAGCTGCTGGTGCGCGCGCTCCAACTCGGCGCGGACCTCATCGTCTTCGACCGCGAGTTGCAGCCCGCGCAGGTGCGCTCGCTCTCCGAGGCCACGGACCTCAAGGTGATTGACCGCTCGCAGCTCATCCTGGACATCTTCGCGCAGCGCGCGCAGTCGCGCGAGGGCAAGATTCAGGTGGAATTGGCACAGTTGAAATACCTGCTGCCGCGCCTCATCGCCGGACAAGACTCTGCGTTCTCGCGGCTCGCGGGCGGCATCGGCGGGCGCGGCCCCGGCGAGACAAAGCTCGAAACCGACCGTCGCCGCGTGCGCGACCGCATACACCGGCTCGAAAAAGAGATTCAGAGTCTTTCATTACGACGCCAGGAGCGTCGCAAGGAGAGGGTGCGCCGCGCCTTTCCGGTCATCTCGATTGTCGGCTACACCAACGCCGGCAAGTCAACGCTTCTGAACACGCTCACTTCGAGCGCGGTCCACGCCGAGCAGCGCATGTTCGCCACGCTCGACCCGACCTCGCGCCGCTTGCGCCTGCCGCGCGAGCAGGAGGTCATCGTCAACGACACGGTCGGATTCATACGCGATTTGCCGCCGGACTTGCTCGCGGCCTTCCGCGCCACGCTCGAAGAGATTAGCGACTCGAATTTGCTAATACACCTCGTTGATGCGAGCAACCCGCGCTGGGAGCAGCAGCTCCAATCGGTCGAAAGAATTTTGGGCGAATTGAAGTTCAACCAGATTCCGCGCCTCACGGTCTTCAACAAGGCTGACCTGCTTGAACCGTCGGCCGTCGAGTCTATCCTGCGTCAAGCGGCGCAGAAAGACGGGCCGGAGCCGGTCGCCGTCTCCGCTACGGACTCGAAAACTTTGCGCCCGATGCTCGAACGCGCGAGCGCTATCCTGGCTCGCGACCTGGTCGCGCGCCCCGAAGATCACACGCAGGAAGAGGCCGAATACGTCGCGCACACCTGAGATGAGCCAGAAAAGCCGCCGACAACGCTTTAATTCCCCACTGGATCGGGCGCGCAACGCCGTGCTGGGCTTCCTCTTTCGCCCCTTCAGCCGGTTCCGCCCCCGCACGCGCTTCTTCATCTTCTACGGCCTCTTCGTCGTCGTGACCACGCTCCTTTTGGTCAACGCCAACTCGCGCGTGTCCGTCGAAAACTACCGCGACGGCGACGTGGTCCGCCGCACCGTCATCGCTCCGGCCGACATCACCGTGCCGGATTTGGCCGAGACGGAGAAGCGACGCGAAGCGGCCAGGGAGGCCACGCGCCCTGTCTTCACCTTCGACTCGACGCGCGCCGAGAGCGCGGCCCAGAGCTTCCGCGCCGCGTGGGAGGACTTGCAGAAGCAGGCGGCGCAAGCCGGGGGCGGCAACGCCAACGCCAAAAAAGAATTGAGGTGGACGGGCGCGGGCGGCGGCGGCGCAATCGTGGACGCGATCATCGCTCACCGCTTCGACGCCGGAGAGTTGGAGCGGCTGACGAACATTCTGCGCGAGATAAGCCCCCGCTACATCTACGAAGACGGCGACGCGGTGCACCTCAAGCAGGACATCATGCTCGAAGACATGAGAAACACGAGCATGCGTTGGACAGTGACCGCGCCGCAGAGCAACATGACCCCCCTCTCGGAGGTGAAGAAGAGTTTACGCTCGCGGATTTCGCAACTGAGCGGCTGGACAACGGAACAGCAGGAGGCGCTCTTCGCGGCGATGTCGCCGCTTGTCAAGCCCAGCGTCATCTACGAACCGGCGGCCTCGCAGGCCATGAGCGAGGGGGCGGCGGGCAAAGTCGAGGCCGCCTACATGCAGCTCAAGCGCAACCAGGTCATCGCGCGCGAGGGCGACACGGTCAACGGGCCTATGCTGGCGCAGATGCAGGCCGTACGCGACTACGCGCGGCAGGGACGGCGCTGGTGGAACCAACTCTTCGGGCTGCTCTTTATCGTCGGCGCGCTTTACTGGCTGACCTGGAAATTCATAGAGCACCGCTCGACGGCCGTCACCCTGAACCTCTCGCCGCGCAAGGCGTTCGCCCTCGTCGGCTCGGCCGTCGTCGTCCAGACGATACTGGCGCGCGTAGGCTTCACGCTCGCCGAGAGCGTCGCCACGCGCGGCATGACCGCGCCCCTGAACGACCCCGTCATCTGGGACTTCGCAGTCCCATTCGCCTCCGCCACGCTTCTCGTGGCGCTGCTCATAGACACCAAGCTCGGGTTGATAACCGCCCTCGTGACATCGCTCTTCGCGGGCCTGCTCGCGCCGACGGGCATCCTCATCACGATCTACGCGGTCATCTCTTCGACGGCCGCGCTCTACGGCATAGGGCGTTACCGCGAGCGGCAGTCGGTGACGGTCGCGGGCCTGCTCATCGCCGGTGTCAACGCCATGACGGCCGTCGCCATCATCGCCTACGCGCAGCAGCCCCTGACCTTCAAGAGCGTCCTCTTCACGATGGGCTGCGGCGTCTTGGGCGGACTGCTGACGACGATCTTCACCGCCGGGGGCTTGCCGATCAACGAATCCGCGTTCGGCATCCTGACGGACGTGAAGCTGCTGGAACTGTCGAACGCCGACCTGCCCGTTCTGGGCCAATTAGCACTGCGCGCGCCTGGCACGAACCAGCACTCGCACGCCGTCGGCCAGTTGGCCGAGGACGCGTGTCGTGCGGTCGGGGCGAACCCTTTGCTCGCGCGCATCGGCGCGCTCTACCACGACATAGGCAAGACGGCCGCGCCGGACTACTTCGTCGAGAACCAGACGGGCGAGAACCCGCACGACCGCCTGAAGCCGACGCAGAGCGCGAAGATCATCACGAGCCACGTCACCTACGGCCTCAAGCTCGCCAAGGAGATCGGGCTGCCCAAGCAGATTTCCGACTTCATCCCGCAGCACCACGGCACGCGCACGCTACACTTCTTCCTGCGCAAGGCGCAGGCACAGGCCGCACCGGGCGAGGAGGTAGACGAGGCAGAGTTCCGCTATCCGGGGCCGAAGCCGCAGTTCAAAGAGTCCGCCATCATGATGATCGCCGACTCGTGCGAAGCCGCCGCGCGCTCGCTGGCGCAGCCGAACCCGGAGAACATACGCACCATCGTCACCAAGATCGTTGACGCCATCATCAGCGACGGACAGTTGGACGAGTGCAACCTGAGTTTGAAAGAGCTGACGACCATCCGCGAGGCGATCATCACCTCGCTCACGGCCATCTACCACGCGCGCATAGACTATCCCGGCTTCAACCCGCCGCCCCTGACGAGCGGGCTGGCACAACTTCCCCGCCCCGAGCTGGACACGGAGGAGCGCGGCGTGAGCTACAACAGGACTTCGGAGATTCCGATTAACAAGGCCGGCGAGGTCGAGGACGAAGCGATTCCGCGCGGCGCGTCTAAACGTTAGGGTGGGTGGGGTGGGTTGGATTAGTTACTTGGGAACTCCGCGCGCTTCGAGCTTGTCCAAACGTTCCACGATGTCTTCCTGACTGCGCACCAAGCTAGAGAAGGTGGAACTGAACAAACGTCGGAAATCTTTGTAATCGTTTTCCACTTTGGTCAGCCGCGTATTCATTTCCTTCATCTCGGCCAGCACATTCTCCCAAATCGGGCGTGTCTCCTGCAAACGCCGGTCAACTTTCTCTTCAAGAGTAGTGAGACGCCCGTCCATAGAATCGAGACGCGCATCCACGGAATCGAATCGCTTGTCCAAGGAATCGAAACGCCTGTCCATGGAATCAAAGCGCGCAAGGATAAGTTTCAGAATGTCGTTCGGCAACGGTTGCGTGATCTCTTCGTTCATTTCTTTCCTCCGTCCATCTAACAGTCTTCTGCTACTGGGTGGGCGGGTGGATGACGAATTATACTTCTCGTCTTAACGCTCTTCAAAACTTTTCGCGCAGCTTCTGGTATACGTGGTGGCTAGGTCTTCGGGGTGGACGCGGGTTTCGCCGACGGTGGTCATGAAGTTTGTGTCGCCCGTCCAGCGCGGCATGATGTGTAGGTGGAAGTGGTCTGCGACGCCTGCGCCCGCGGCGCGTCCGAGGTTCATGCCGAGGTTGAAGCCGTCGGGGCGGTAGACCTCGCGCATCACGGCCTGCAAGCGCTTCGTCAAGTCCATCATCTCGTCGGTCGTCTCTTTGGGCGCGGCGGCCAACTCCGCGAGGTGCGCGTAGGGCACGACCATCGTGTGGCCGCTGATGTAGGGGTAGATATTGAGGACGACGAAATTATGCGTGGCGCGGTGGACTATGTATTTGCTCTCGTCGTCGCCTTCCGCCGAGAGCATCGCGCAGAAGACGCAAGCGGGCGGCTCGCTCTTTTCAGTTGACCCGGACTTGATGTAGTCGTATCGCCAGGGACTCCAGAGCCTGTCCATGAGCGCCCACCTCGCGCGGGGCTTTGCGGCACTGCTGAGAGCGCCGTCACAGTTCAGAGGACGGGAGGGGTGCGGTCGTCCGCGGCGGGCGACTCGGGCGAGGCGGGGCCTGCGGCGCTTTCTTCGTTTATCAACTCTTTTAGTTCCTTGCCGGGCTTGAAGTAGGGGACGCGCTTGGCTGGAATGTTGACGGGGTCGCCGGTCTTGGGGTTGCGACCACGGCGCGCGCCGCGCTCGCGCACGCGGAAACTGCCGAAGCCGCGCAACTCTATCTTCTCGCCCTGATTCAGTGTCTCGATAATGCTCTCAAAGACGATCTCGACGAGTCGTTCGGCGTCCTTTTTGGTGAGTTCCGCCGCCCGCGCGACATCTTCAACCAATTCCGCTTTAGTCATGCCATCACCTCGCTGCTACAAGAGAACAAAGGCCACCAAGGGGCCGCAAAGCCTCGAAAGGCCAAAGGGCATTCAGCCGATTCAAAAGTGAGGCTGGTCCGTGAGCGTACAGTAGCAGAAAACGGCGGCCCGCCGCAAGACAAACTATGCGCGGCCAACATTTTAACGAAAAGCAGGAGTCAGAAGCCAGAAGTCAGAAGCCAGAATGAAAGGCAGTTCATGCCTTTCTCCTGACTCCTGACTTCTGTACTTCTGACTTCTGCCTTGTGATTACTTTTCGCTGTCTTTGTCTTCGTCCGCTTCGGAGCTGCTGCTGCTGGAAGTCGGGCCGAAGAAATCGGCGAGCTCGCTCAGGGACGCCATCCCGCCTTTGACTTCCGTCGAATAGGTCTTGGTGTCCACGACGTGCTCGTCACTTGTGACGGCGCGGGCCGAAACCCGATCTTCTTGTTCTCCGGGTCAATCCGCAGGATTTTGAAGTCCATCTCCTGCCCCAACTGGACTACGTCCTCGGGCTTGTCCACGCGGTCTTCCGACAACTCCGAGATGTGGCACAGCCCTTCGAGGTTATCGCCCAACTCGACGAAGGCCCCGAAGTTGGCGAAGCGCGCGATCTTGCCCTTCACGACATCGCCCGGCTTGTGCTCCGTGACGAAGCGCTCCCAGGCGTTCGGCTCAAGGTCTTTGATCGAGAGCGAGAGCCTGCGGTTCTCAGCGTCAATGCTGGTGATGACGGCCTCTATCTCCTGCCCCTTCTTCAAGACTTCGCCGGGGTGCTTGATGCGCTTGGCCCAGGAGATGTCGGAGACGTGTACGAGCCCGTCAACGCCGTCCTCGACCTCGATGAACGCGCCGAAGTCCGTCAGGTTGCGCACGCGGCCCGAGACGCGCGAGCCGATCTGGTAGCGTTCCTTCAGCGTCTGCCACGGGTTGGCCTGCACCTGTTTCATCCCCAAACTGATGCGTCGCGCCTTCGGGTCAACGCTGAGGACTTCAACGTCCACATCGTCGCCAGGATTGACGAGCTTCGAGGGATGCTTAACGCGCTTCGACCAGCTCATCTCGGAGACGTGCACGAGACCTTCCACACCCGGCTCAAGCTCTATGAACGCGCCGTAATCGGCAACGCTGGCGACCTTGCCGCGTAAGCGGCGGCCAATCGGGTAGCGCTCGTCAATGCTGCTCCAAGGGTCTGGCAGCAGTTGCTTGTAGCCGAGAGAGACGCGCTCGCGGTCGCGGTCGAACTTCAGGACTTTGACCTGCACGTTGTCGCCGACCTTGAAAAGCTCGGCGGGGTTTTGCAAGCGGCCCCAAGACATGTCCGTGACGTGCAAGAGGCCGTCAATGCCGCCGAGGTCAACGAAAGCGCCGTAGTCGGTCAGGTTCTTAATCTGGCCCTCGACGATGATGTCTTCCTCTATCTGGTCGAGCGTCTGGCCCTTCTTGCCGGCGTTCTGCTCCTCTATGACCGCCTTGCGCGAAAGCACAACGTTCGAGCGCTTGCGGTTGAGCTTGATGACCTTGGCCTCTATCTCCTGATTGCGGAGACTGTCGAGGTTGCGCACGGGTCGCGTGTCAACCTGCGAGCCCGGCAGGAAGGCCGGGATGCCGTCAATGTCAACGCGCAGGCCGCCCTTGATGCGCTCGGTGATGCGCCCTTTGACGGGCGTGCCGGCGGCGTAAGCCTTCTCAAGCTCGTCCCAGGCTTTCATCCGAACGGCGTCGGCGCGAGACAGAACCGGATAGCCCTCGTGCGTCTCCATGCTCTTGACGAGCACTTCGACTTCGTCGCCGGGCTTGACCGTCATCTGGCCGCCGTCCATGAACTCGGCCTGGTTGACGATGCCCTCGGACTTGTAACCGAAATCAATCACGACGCCGCGCTCCGTGATGCCGACGACCGTGCCGCGCACGACCTCGCCCTCCTGGAAGCCGGCCTGCTCCTGCTCGAACTGGTCGAGCAGCGCGCCGAAGTCCGAGCGCGATTCTTCCTCCTCGTCCTCCGCAGCCGCAGGCGGCGATGGCGGAGCGGGAGCAGCAGTCTCCGGGGCGGGTGGCTTCGAAGGTGCGGCCGCGGCCTGCGCGCCCGCGCCCTGCTGATTATTCGGTTGCGGCGTGGGCGTTGCCGCCTCGCCGGTGGATGGTTGATTGTCTTGCACCTCGCCGTCGTCCGGCTTGGTTTCTTCAGTGGACATGCGGATTCTTACTCAGACTCCTCCTCAAAGTTGCAACGCGTCCCGAAGGTTCGCGTGCCATCCCGGTTCTTTTCTTTCTCAGTCCGCGCGCCAAACATATTCGCGGGCAGCGCGCGGTCGAGCGACTTGCCTAAAGTTTCTCGGTGACTTGGTCGGATTAGCGAGCTGTGGTGAGGGGGATGCGAGCCGTTGAGATTAGGAAAAGGAGGTTAATGATCGTTTCGATTTCCGTCGTGCCCGTAGTCACCCTTCTGCTCCGACTTCTTATCACCAGCCGTTTGACCGGGTAGGGCGGAAATGTACACGCCGAAACAAGCGCATGTCAAGGCGGAAGGCGAGACGCGGAGACAGTGAGACGCGGGGACGCGGCGACTACAGACGTTCTCGCCGCGTCCCCGCGTCCCCGCGTCTCCGTGTCCCTACGCCTTACTGCTCACCGTTCGAGGCCGTGCTGCCGTTGCGCTCGGCGACGTAGACGCCGGCGGAGTGCGAGCCGACGAAGAGGCGGTTGGAGTTGCCAGCGTCGAAGGCCAGTGCCCAGATGCGCTGGCTCGGCAGGCGCACGTCGCGCGGGTCAATACGCATCCAGGTCAGTCCAGCGTCGGCCGAGCGGTAGATGCCGCCGCTGTTGACGGTCGTCGAGCCCCCGCCCTGATTCTGGTAGGCGTTGCCGACGAAAATTTCGCTCGGGTTCTGCGGATTGATGAGGATGGCCGCGTAGTCGCCGTAGGGCAGGTTGCCGCCGCGGCGTATCCAGCGCTCGCCGCCGTCGTGTGAATAGTAGAGCGTCTGCTTCGTCCCGACGTAGATGTAGGCCGAGCGCTGTTTGTCCTGCACGATGGTCGAGACGGGCGCGGTCGTCGGGATGCCCGGGACCTGACGCCACGTCCGCCCCGCGTCGCGCGAGACGAGCACGCCGGAAGTGGCCGTGCCGACGTAGATGGTGCTCTGGTTTTGCAGCGTGGTCGAGACGGTGGTCGTGCGCTGATCGAGGCTGCCGCCGTAGTTGAGCTTCTCCCAACCCTGCGAAGGGTCAAACGTGCGATAGAGCCCCGCGTTGGTCGCGGCCATGATTCCGGGCTTTCCCTGCTCGTCCCAGGTGGGCGCGAGCGCGTTGACGATGTCCGTCAGGAAGATGGCAGGAGACGGCAGCTTCGTAGAAGGCGTCGAAGTCTGCACGCCGCCCGCGAGGCCGAGCGCCGTCAGCGTCGCGTCGTCCAGTTTGCCCGAAATCGGAATCCCGCGGTCCGCCTGGTAACCGCGAATCGCCGAGACGGTGCGCGTGCCGGCGTGGCCGTCCGGCGTGCCGACGTTGTAGCCCGCGGCGTTAAGGGCTTCCTGCGCCCGGCGGACCATGTCGTCCGGCCCCTGAGCGCGCGTTGACGAGGGGCGCGAAGTTGACGCCGCCGCCCCCCTGCCCCTGCGGGTCGCCTTCGGCTTCTTGGCCTTACTCCCTGGCTCGTCCTTCGGCGCGCCGAGCGGGGACCAGGAAGCGCCGCGGTCGGTCGAGCGATAGACGCCGTAGTTCGTCCCCAGGTAAATAACGTTGCCGTCGCGCTCGTCCTGCAAGATGGCGTAGCTGATGAGGCGGTTCTCCTTGAGGTTGCGCATCGAGGGCTGCCACGTCTGGCCGTTGTCGTTGCTGATGAAGAAGAAGCCGCCGCCGGTGGTCGTGTTGATGGTCGTCGCGTAGATGCGCCCGGGCCTCTCGCGGTCGGCGAGAATGGCGTTGGCGAAGCGGCCGCTGTAGCCGCCGTTGGTCGGGACGAAATTCTTCCCGCCATCGCGCGAGACCATCACGCCGTAGTTGTTCGTGCCGATGTAAATGTCTTGCGGCTTGCTCGGGTGGACCGCGATGGAATTAATCTCTAGCTGCTTGGAGGTGGTCAGCATCCAGGAGTCGCCGCCGTTGGCCGAACGCCAGAAACCCTCGGTCGTGCCGGCGAAGACGATGCCCCCGATCGAGGGGTGCTGCAAGATGGCGCGCGTGCGGCGCGACTGCGAGGGGATGCCCTGCACCTTGCGCCAGCTAGAGCCCGCGTTTTTAGTCTCGTAGATGCCGCTGCAAGCCGAGGCAATGACGTGCTCGGGGTCGCGTGGGTCTATGTCAATGGCGAAGATGTCCGAGTCGTCAATGATACCGTTCTTGATGCTGAACCAGGTCCGGCCGCCGTCGGTCGTCTTGTAAGGCAGATACCACGTGCCGGCGTAGATCACGTCCGTGTTGCGCGGGTCAACCACCAGCGACTCGACGTTGATGAGGCCGGGCGTGGCCGCGGTGTTGAACTTCTCCCAACTCTCGCCCGCGTCGAGTGAGCGGTAAACGCCGCGATTCGTCCCCGCCACGAGCAGGTTCGGGTCCTTGGACGACTGGGTCAGTGAGTGCAGAGCCTCCTCGCGCAGTTCCGGTGATTCCTTCCAGGTCCGGCCACCGTCCGTGGACTTGAAGAAGCCGCCCGGCTCCTTGTGGCGGTGGGTCGCGACGTAGAGGACGCGCGAGTCGCGCGGGTCAACGATGATGTGATCCATGAAGAGCTTCGGGCGGTTGAAGTTGTGCAGCAGCCGCCAGTTCTGCCCGCCGTCGGTCGAGGTGTAAATCTGCCCGTCGAGCGTGCCGAAGTAGAAGCGCGATGGGTCGCTCGGGTCAACGACGAGCGCGCGCACGTCGCCGCCGGTCGGCCCCGTGATGTGCCAGTCCATCAGGTACTGCGGGTCGGCCGTCGAGCCTTCGTTTTCGCCGCCCACGGCCTGAACCCTGACGCTGCCGACGAATGCGGGGGCGACCAGGGCCAAAAGAGTGAAGAACAAGAGAGATCGTTTCATGAGTCGGGTCGTCATCGGTGTTATCTCTACCTCAAGATTGAAAGTTGCCGATTCCTCCGGGGGCAATCGCCGCGATTATAAGTTATAGGAGACGCTCGCCGCCACCCGCCTGGGCGCGCGCAAGCGCGGGTTAGGATGCGGGACGCGGAAAGCGCGGTTGTATTGCCAAAGCTACGGGGCCGTGCGGAACCGGCTCAAAACGAAGCGGGCGACGCTTCTCCTTTGGGGAGAAACATCGCCCGCGTCTTGGTTAAGCCGCGCGCCTCACGTTAAAGGGAGACGCGAGCGTTTCGGTTATTCCTCGCCACGCCGACGATAGCCGCGACGTCTGGCCCGACGATATGTCGGCCTACGGCATTCCGGGCAAGGCGACACGGTCGCGCTGTTGGACGGAGTCGGCTCAGCCGCACCCGTCGGCCTGATCCACAGTTCCACGGTCAATTGCTCGCGGCAGCCACCGTTGACAACGGTGATGCGGCTGCGTTCAATACCGCGGTTGCTGACCAGGTAGTCAACCGCACGCGCCGAGCGCTGGTCTGCCTCACCTTCGCACGAGCCGAAGATGACGTAGTAGCCCTGAGCGCCAGGCTCACCCTGCAACGCAATCGCGAAGTTGTCGAGACGTGCCTTCTCATCGTTGAAGCGAAGATCGGTGTACTCGTCAAACTTGCGAGCCGGCGGCACCACACCAGCGACCTGGAAGGTGCAGGACTCGGTCCTGTCGCACTCGGGCGGCAGGCCGCCGAGTTCGACCGTCGCGGTCACGCTGTTGCCGGCGAGACCAGCCGTGTCAATCGTAATCGTGGGCGTGCCCTGGCCGCTGGTAATCGTACCGGCCGAGACAGTCCAGTTGTAGGTGATGGTCGCGTTCGGATCGCCACCCGTGGCATTGACGCTCACCGTCGCCGGCGTGCCTTGATCAATCTGGCCCGTCGGGCAGGAGATCGAAAGCGTCGGACACGGCGGACGGCAGCCGGTGCAATCGGCAATCGTCACGGTCGTCGAAGAGAAGGCCACGCAGCCGCAGCCGTCGTCAACTTCCACGGTCGCCGTGTAGGTTCCGGGCTGAACGCCCGAGAGGTCCCAGGAGACGTTCGCACCGTCGCCCGTCACGCGGCCGCCCGTGGTCGTGTACGTGTAGAGCAGCGTATCGCCGTCCGGGTCGGTCGCATTGGCCGAGAGCTGAACCGTGCGGTCAGCAGTCGGGGTGCACGTATCCGAAATGTACCCCGGCGGGCACGGCAGCGTGATCGTGCCGTTCGAGGCCGAGAGCGTCACGGTCGGCGGCTGGTTCGGCAGGAACTCGGGCGTGCGCGGATTGCGCCGACCGATCCAGAACTGGCCGATGAAGCCGTTGGCGTCGTCCGACTCGACGAAGCCGCGCGGGAACCCGCCCGTCGTCGCCGAAACGGTCGTCGCCGGAATCACAACAATGCCACGGCCCGGAACGAACACGTTCGTCGTCTGTTGGACGGTCGCATTGAAGTCGTTGCCCTCAAACAGCGAACGATCCTGCTGGTTGATGTGCATGCGGTAGGCTAACCCGAAGCCCATCCACCGGCGCGGGTAGAGCTTGACACCGGCGAGCCCTTCGACGGGGCTGTTCTCAAACGAGTTCGGCGTGCGGCCGCCCATGTACTGCGTCGAGCGCAACTCCAGCACGGGTTGGATGTACTTGTTGATCGGGAAGTCGAACGCGATGCCGCCAAGGAACTCGTCCGGGCGATCAAGGAGCGTGAACTCGCCCGACCCAAAGTTGCCCTTCGGATTGGAGTTCAGGATGTAGCCCAGGTTGGCCGAGACGTTGACCGAGCGGCTCAGGCGCCCGTCCACGAAAAGGACGAGACCGAAGTCGCCGATGTTGCCGCCAGGGCTCGCACCGCGCTGTAACTGGTTGAAGCCCGAGAGGTCATCGGCCTGATCCGGGTACCAGCGATAGAACGGCATGATGCCGACGCCGAGCGGGTTACGCGGCCCCGTGAAGCGCCACTTGGCGCCAACCACGAAGCTCGTGAACGACGAATCGCCCCACAGCCGGTTGATGAACGGCGCGTCCGGCAGGTACGTAGGCGCGGTCGTGTAAGTCACAGGGACCGTGATGCCGGGGCTCAGGATGGTCGGCGGAAGGTCCGTCGTCGCCAGGACGATGCCCGGCAGGATGCCGCCGAAGACTGAGCCGATGCCGGGGAAGTTGTCCGCCGCGCCGAAGTTGCCGTTGCCCTGGGCGACCGGCTGCCCCAACTGGGCGTTGAAGCCCGGGAACCCGAAGAGGTCCCCGATCTCGCCGGGCGTCAGCCCGAAGGTGCCGGCAGAGCCCCCGACGAACGGGAACTGAACGAACGGCTGGTTAAAGGCGGGCCTGAAGACCGCACCGGCAACCGTGCCGACGTTGGGCCCCGACGGGGCCAGCACGATGGCCGGGCCCGAGCCGAGGAACGGGAACTTCAACTGCGAGTTGGGCAGGTAGAAGCTCGATAGATTCTGTGGAGTGTTGACTTTGATGCCGCGCCAGGCCGTGGTGTTGAAGAACAACTCCAGGTGGTCGTTTAACCCGACGTTGAAGCTCAAGGGAACTTCGTTCAGGTCAACGTTGCCGGGGTCGCGGTCAAAGTTGCTGTACGCAATTGAAAAGGTAAACTCTCCGCGCCTGAGCGTCTGGCCGTCGTAGACGGTGAAGAGTCCGGTCGGCCCCGCAACAGGACCGCCTGTGCCAACGGCTGGAGACAGGTTGCGTGGATCAGTCTCCGGCCTTAAAGCTTGAGCCGATGCTGCGGCACACAGCATCAACGTGGCGAGCGCGGCAACCAGCGCTCTTCTCGCGAGTCTCATCGCATTCCTCCTGCGAAATGAGTATAGAAAATTTCGAAATGAGAGGCCGCGGCTCCCAGGGTCACGGCGGGTTGGGCGGATGTCTTCGTGCATCTCATCTGTTTTCTGACAGACATCGCGCGATCTCCCGGCCAGGTCCCCGGCGGGGCGCGGACGCTCCAACTACAAGCGTGCAACGTAAAGTTTCAAGACTGCTACCGCCCTCGACCGAATACTTTCTTGTAGATGGAGCGGAGCAGCGAGAGGAGCCTCGATTGCTAACTAGCACTCTCTTGCCAATGCCAGCTACAGAGCGCCTCTCAACTGTTCTGAGTTCTTAATTGCTAACTTCTGTCCACTGTTTATAAGAGACAGCGGCCGGGATGTCAACAATTTATAGATTGAACCCATCATGCCGGGCTTTCGTGCGGTCAAGCGAAACTTGCGCCTTTGCCCCGCATACTGAGTTCCGCCAGACCATATACCACATCGCGGCGGAAATCAAGACCTTTTCACGACTTAGCGGAAAAAGCTTGTATGTTTTTTCCGTCACGCGTAAATGCCGCGCATCCTGGTATCGTAGGCCACGCGGTCAATCGCCAGCATATAAGCGGCCGTACGGGTATCCACCGAGTGCGAGTCGGCGTACCGGCACAGGTCGTTGAAACTGGCGACCATCTTCAGGCTCAGCCGCTCGTTGACCACGTCCTCAGGCCAGAAATAGCCCATCCGGTCCTGCACCCACTCGAAATAAGAGACCGTCACGCCGCCGGCGTTCGCCAGAATGTCCGGGATGACGAAGACCTCTTTATTGTGGAGAATTTCGTCGGCGGCGGCCGTCGTCGGCCCGTTTGCGCCCTCGGCCAGGATTTTACATTTAATCCGCTCGGCGTTCTCCGAGGTAATCTGGTTCTCGGTCGCGGCCGGCACGAGCACGTCGCATTCCAACTCAAGCAATTCCTCATTGGAAATGAACTCGACGCCCGGAAACTCCTCGAACGAGCGGGTCTGCTGTAAGTGGCGGAGCGCCTCGTGGATGTCTATCCCGGCCGGGTTGTAAATGCCGCCGTGAACGTCCGAGATGGCTATGACTTTGTAGCCCGATTCGTGCATCAGCCGCGCGCCGATGCCGCCGACGTTGCCGGAGCCCTGGACGACCACGCGCGTCTCCTGGGGCGTCATCTTGAAGCGCTTGATGGCCTCGTTGACGACGAAGAGGATGCCGCGCCCGGTGGCCTCGCGCCGCCCGGAGGATCCGCCGAGGTCCACGGGCTTGCCCGTGACGACCGCCGTCACGGTGTGGCGCGCGTGCATGGAATAGGTGTCCATGATCCAGGCCATCGTCTGCTCGTTGGTGTTCATGTCGGGCGCAGGCACGTCCTTCTCGGGGCCGATGAAGTCAATCAATTCGGCCGCATAGCGCCGCGTCATGCGCTCTAACTCGCCCAGAGACATCTGTGTCGGGTCGCAGATGATGCCGCCCTTGCCGCCGCCGAAGGGGACGTTGACGACCGCGCACTTCCAGGTCATCCAGGCGGCGAGCGCGCGCACCTCGTCAAGCGTCACGTCGGGCGAATAGCGTATCCCGCCCTTGGCCGGCCCGCGTGCGAAGTTGTGCTGGACGCGGTAGCCCTCGAAGACCTGTATGCGCCCGGAGTCCATGCGCGTCGGGATGTAGACCTTTAGCTCGCGGTTCGGGACGCGCATCACCGCGTAGAGGTCCGGGTCTAAGTCGAGCAACTGCGCCGCGCGGTCAAAGCGCGACATCATGGACTCGAAAGGATTGTCCTCCTTGACGTGCCGCACGTCGTCCGCAATTGCACTGATTGCTATTGCCATTTATTCCCTCCACGAAATAGTAATCAGTAGCCAGTAATCAGTTATCAGCTTTTGGCTGACTGCTGATTACTGATTACTGACTACTTTTTTAAAATCTCGTTCATAGCGCCCGTGCGGTAGCCGTGCAGGTCGAGCGTCACGTAGCGAAAGCCCAGGGCGCGGAATTTTTGCGCGAGGGTGTCAACCACCGCGCGGTCGAGCGCGCGGTCGAGTTCCGACGGCGCGATCTCCAGACGGACCAATTCGTCGTGATGGCGTACGCGGAACTCGCGGAAGCCCAGCGAGCGCATGATCTCCTCGCCGCGGTCAACCGTGCCGAGGCGCTCGATGGTGACGGGCGTCCCGTAGGCTATGCGCGAAGAGAGACACGGGCTCGCGGGCTTGTCCCACGTCGGCAGCCCCACGCGCCGGCTCAGTTCGCGCACCTCGCGCTTGCTCATCCCGACTTCGATTAACGGGCTGCGCACGCCGCGTTCGCCCGCGGCCGCGCGCCCCGGCCTGTAATCGCCCAGGTCGTCCGTCGTCGAGCCGTCAATGACGAAAGCGAAGCCGCGCTCTTCGGCGAGCGGCGCGAGTTTCCCGTAGAGTTCTGTCTTGCAGAAGTAGCAGCGGTCGGGCGCGTTCGCGAGGTAACGCGTGTCTTCCAGTTCGTTTGTCTGAATGATTTCGTGATGAAAGCCGAAGCGGCTGACGAGTTCTTCGATCTCGCCGCGCATGTGTTCGGCGAGGCTCGCGGACTCGCCCGTGGCGCACAGGGCGCGCTCGCCCAAGACCTCTGTGGCGACGTGGGCGACGTAAGAGCTGTCAACGCCGCCCGAGAAGGCCACGACGACCGAATCCATCTCCGCGAGCAACGCGCGCAGATGCTGCTCCTTCGCTTGCGCGTCGGGAGAGACGACGACTGCTTCCTCCGCCAGCCCCGGATGCGCTTCCTCTTCGACTATCACACAGCCGCTCACAGTCTCTTGCTTCCACCTCGCGGCCGGGCGGATTCACCCCGCGCCGCAACTCAACTTTTAATCTATGTGGGGAGCGTTTCGAACGCGACGCGCATGTTATCTCATGCAACGACTAACAGCAAGAGCAGTGGTCAGTGGTCAGTGGTCGGTGGTCAGTAAAAACAGGCGGCGAGCGGCGTTGAGCTTATTCTGTTAACTGACCACCGACCACCGACCACTGACCGCTGACACTTGATTTCCTTTCGTTGCGTGCTAAGATGTTGGCCTCCCCGGAGGTTGTCTCTTAACTGTCAGGGTCAAGGCTCAGGAAAGTTGCAGTCTGTTTGCGATGCTTTCTCGTTTTCGCATCCACCTCCCTGTCCTCTTTGCACTCGCACTTCTCTGCGCCTACACGACTCACGCCCAGACGACTTCGGACGAATCGGAAGAAGGCGCGGACGAGGCCGTGCAGTTCTTTCATCAGGGACAGGACGCGCACGCCACTGGCGACCTCACGCGCGCGCTCGAACTTTACGAGCGCGCCATCAAGCTCCGTCCCGAATTCCCAGAGGCCGAATACCAGAGGGCGACCGCGCTGGTCACGCTCAACCGCGCGCCTGAAGCGGAGAAGGGGTTCCGCCGAGCCATAGAGCTACAGCCCGACTGGACGCTGCCGCTGCTGACGCTCGGCAAGATGCTCGGACGCGCGGGCCGCGCCGCCGAAGCCGAAGACTTACTACGCCGCGCCTACGAGATTGACGAGGACTCGGCCGTCGCGCTCGTCGCGCTCGCCGACCTGCACCTGCACACGAAAGCCCCGCGCGAGAAATTACTGGCCCTGCTACGCGACTTGAAGACCGCCACGGAAGCCGACGACTCGAACGCCGGCCTCTGGGCCGCGCGCGCCTCAATCGAGCGCGCACTCGGCGAGAAGACGGCCGCGCTCGCAAGCCTGGACCGCGCACTTCTAGGTGAGAACAAGAGCACGATCACGATCATGGAGCGCGCCGAGTTGCGCTCGGAGTCGGGCAACTACGACGGCGCGCTCACAGACGCGCGCGCGGCCCAGCGCGACCCGCAGCAATCAACGAGGGCCACTCTCCTCGTCGCGCGCATCTACGCGCAGGCCGGAAAGCCGGACGAGGCGCTCAAGACGCTCGACACGCTCGACGCGTCAAGTAAGAATCTTCCAGAGGCCGTCTCGCTTCGCGCCTCGCTGGCGAAAGATTGCGGTGACAGTTCCGATGAAAACATCGCCGCGACCGAAGCGCTCTTGAAGTTGAACCCGCGCGACGCAGGCGTCATGGCTTGCCTCGGCGCGGCCTTGAGGACGAAAAACCCCACGCGCTCGCTCGAACTCTTCCGCGGGGCGGCCGAGCAGGAGCCGAGCAACGTGCGCCACGCGACGGGCTATGCGGCGGCGCTCGTGCAAGCGCGGCGCTTCAACGAGGCCGCAATCGTCCTGCGCCGCATCCTCGCGGTCGAGCCGGAAAACTTCACGGCGCACACGAATCTGGCGACCGCACTTTACGAGTTGAAAAACTTCCCGGCCGCCCTGGCCGAATTCGAGTGGCTGCTCGGAAAAAAGCCGGATTTGGTCGTGGCGTATTATTTTATTGCCACGGCGCATGATTTTCTTGGAGAATACGCGGAAGCGCTCGCGGCCTACGAGACTTTCCTGGCACGGGCGAACGCGCAACAGAATCAACTGGAAATTGACAAAGTCAACCTGCGACTCCCCACCCTGCGCAACCAGGTCAGGCGCGGCGAGGGGAAGAAGAAGAGTAGTCGTAAATCGTGAATCGTGAATCGAAGAACGTTTTTTCTATTCACGATTTACGATTTACGATTCACGAGAAAGGGCTGAACTGATGAACTCGACACACTCTCTCCGAAGGCACGTCGTTCTGGGTTCCTGTTTGCTGGCCGTCGCTGTTGCGTTCGTAGCTCCCGAGGCGCGCGGGCAGGACGGTCACATGCCGCTCATCTCGGCTCCCGCGCCGCCCATGAAGTTCGTCTCGCGCGGCGAGCGCACGCAACTCTCTGCCACGCGCGACGCCAAGGCGCGCACGCGCGCGACCATCGAGCTGGCCGAAGCACGCCTCGCGCGCGCCGAGCAGTTGACGGCCGAGCAGAGTTACAACGCGGCCTCGGGCGAGCTGGGCATCTACCAGGGCTTGATTGAAGACGCGCTCGACTACCTGGACGACATCACGAAGAACGACAACAAGCTGCGCGACACCTACAAGCGCCTTGAGCTGGCACTGCGCGCGCACTGCATGCGCCTCGAAGCCATCCGCCGCGTGACGCCCTCGGAGTACGCCATTCACATCAAGGCCATCTGCGAGTGCGCGCGTAACGCACGCTCGGAAGCGCTCAACTCGTTCTACGGCGACACGGTCCTGCCCTCAACGTCCCTGAACGACGAGACGAAATCCAAGGGCGACGAGGCCGCGAAAGACTCCGCGAAGAAACAATGAAGAATAGACTCCACGCCGCGAACGGCGTCGCCTCCCTGCTCCTCCTGCTCGTCATCCTTTGCGTCGCGCCTCAGCCCGCGCACGCCCTCGCGCGCGATTTCCTGACTCCGCAGGAGGAAGAACTCATCAAAGAGGCGCAGATTCTGGACAAGCGCGTGGAGGTCTACGTCAAGGCCGCCGAGCGGCGACTGCTGATACTGACGGGGCAGACCGCGCCGGTCGATAAACAAGCGAAGAAGGATTCGGAGAAGTGGGGCGAGTTGCCGACGGGTACGCGCACGGAACTGATCATGGACATCGCCAACATTCTCGATGCGGCCGTCACCAACATTGACGACGTGGCCCTGCGCGACGAGAAGAACGCCCTGATTCCGAAAGCACTGCGCAAGCTCGCGGCCGCGGCCACGCGCTTCCGGCCGGAGGTCGCGTCCCTCGGTCAGCAAACGCAAGTGGTCTCCGAGCGCCGCGCGCTCGAACAGGTGCTGATCAACATACAGGAGATTCTGGAAGCCGCAAGCCGCCTGCCGGCGGAAGAAGAGAAGAAAAAGAAGACCGAGGAGTGAAGAATAAAGACGTAAATCGTAAATCGTGAATCGTAAATCGTCGGACGTTGTTTCGATTTACGATTCACGATTTACGATTTACGATTTACGTCTTTTTATGAGAGGTTTCGTTAAATGGACAGTAGATATTATCCGGGCGTGGAAGCGGACGCGCCGAAGTTGATGGTCATGCTCGGCAAGCTCTTCGATGAGGGCTACGAGGTGCAGACCATGCAGGTTTCCGCGACCAGCGTCTTGCAGGCGCGCAAGGAGAGCACGCTGCGCGACCTGACGGGCATGTCCTCGGCGCTGACCATCAAGATCACGCCCGAGCACGGCGGCACGCGCGTCGAGATAGGCATGCAGCGCTGGTTCGACAAGGCGGCGCTCGCGGCCGTCGCCGTCATTCTCTCTTCGGGCCTGCTGCTCGCGCTCCCCGCGCTCGGCGCTTACTGGCAGCACCGCCTGACGGAAGACGCCTGGAAAGTCATAGAGGAACACATCGCGGCGCGCGCCGGCGGCTACGTCCCGCCGCTGCCCGGCCGCTGTGGCACCTGCGGCGCGGCCAACAGCGCAGGCTCCGACTTCTGCTCAACCTGCGGCGCGAACCTACGCGTCGGCCGCACCTGTAGCGACTGCGGCTCCGTCCAGAAAGACCCCAAGGCCCGCTACTGCAACCGCTGCGGCAAGGCGCTCGGGAGCGGTGACTGGAAATGATTAAGGAAGAAAGGGGTTTCTATGACGGGCGAAGAGATGGAACGCGCGATTGAATTCCTGTTACAGGGTCAAGCCAACTTTGACACTCGGCTGGAGCACCTGCTACAGAATCAAGCCAACTTTGACGCGCGGCTAGAGCAGACTAACCTGCAGGTTGCCGAAACCAGCAGGCAGCTACAGGCTTACGCGGAGACTCAGACGGAGTTTATTCAAATTGTCACGCGCCACATTGAAGCGCAGGTTGAGATTAATGCTTCACTTCGCGAATCAATTCGCGAACTGAAGGCGTCGCGGCGCGAATTCGCTGAGTCGCAGCGTGAGCTCACGGCGTCGCAGCGCACACTCACCGCGTCGCAGTTGCGTACGGATGAACGCCTCGATAGATTAGCCGACACTGTTGAGCGGTATATTAGCGAACGCCGTAACGGAAATTCCCAGCAATAAGACTCACCACCAACAGTCAAAAAGCAAAAGGGAAGATGAGAGCCAGGCTCTTTGTCTTCCCTTTTGCCTTTTACCTTTTTACTTTTTCCTTCACTTGTTGCTTCTGCTCGTACATCGCGGCGTCCGCTTTGCGCAGGAGGTCTTCGATGGAGGGCTGGCTGTGCGGGTCTAAGGGGACGATGCCGACGCTGATGGACAATTCGTAGGGCAGCTCGCGGCGCTCGTTGAAGAGACGAATCTGCTCCTGTAGGCGCGTCCTGATTGTTTCTGCATTGTCGCCGGAGGGTGCGAGCGCGAGCACCGTGAACTCGTCGCCGCCGAGGCGCGCGACGATGTCCGAGGAGCGGAAGGTGTGGCGCAGAATCTCGGCCGACTTGACGAGGGCGCGCGAGCCCTCGTGGTGGCCCAGGCGGTCGTTGATCTGCTTCAACCCGTCGAGGTCCGCGAAGACGAGGACGAAGCGCTCGTCCGTGCGCCGCGCGTGCTTGAGCTGTTGCTCGACGAGCGCCAGGAATCCGCGCCGGTTGTAGAGGCCCGTCAAGTCGTCTGTCAGCGAGAGACTTTCCAGTTCTTCGAGCGCGCGCTTGCGCTCCGTGATGTCGCGCGCTATCGCCTGAAAGCCGACGATGCTTCCCTCCTCCAAAACGAGCTGCGTGTTCTGCCCGAGCCAAATTTCCCTGCCCTCGTTCGTCACGACGGGAATCTCAAGGTAAGCGTTCGGAATCTTTTTGACGAGCTGTCGTTTGTAGAATTTTTCGGCCGTCTCGCGGAAGTCCGGCTTGACTAAATCCAGGTAGTGCTGCCCGACGAGTTCTGCTTCGGGGAGCTTGAGAATCTCGGCGCACGCAGGGTTGACGAACATCAGGCGGCCGCCCGCGTCCGTGCGGTAAATCATTTCGTTGGCGTGTTCGATCAGATAGTTCGAGCGCTCCTCGCTCTCGCGCAAAGCCTCTTCAGCGCGGCGGCGCTTCTTGAAGTCACGCCTGATGACGAGGAAGCCGGCGGGCAGAAAGCCCAGGAGCAGCGTGCCGAGGATGGCGAGCGTGATGGTCGTGCTGCGCGCGCTCTGGTAAGACTCGGCCTGCCGCTTTTCGAGCCGCGCGTTCTCCCTGGCGGACATCTCGGCCGCGAGCGCGCGTATGTCGTTCATCATGCGTTTGCCGCGCCCGGTCGAGATGAGTTGCTCGGCGGCGGCGAAGCCGCTCGTCTTGCGCAGCTCTATCGAGCCGGAGATGAGCGAGAGGCGGTCCGCGATTTTCCGTTCGAGTTCGACGAGGCTCTGTTGCTGGCTGGCGTCGTTCTCGGTCAATTCCTTGAGACGCATCAGGCGGCGGCCGATGGCCGGGAGCGCCGCGTTGTACGGCTGTAGATACTCATCGTCGCCGGTGATGATGAAGCCGCGCTGGCCCGTCTCGGCGTCCTTGACGGCCGAGAGCGTCCCTTCCAACTCGTCCAGCACCTCGTGCGAATGCGCGACGAGATTACTGTCGCGGATGAGCTTGCGCGTGTTGCGGTACGAGACGAAGCCGACGACCAGCAGGATCGCCAGCACGAGGCCGAACCCCACCGCAATCTTTTTTTCGACCGTCCACTTCATACGTTTAAGTTACGGGGGAAACATAGGCAAGAGAGAGGAGATTTTAACAGCAGGTGCCGTCTCCGAACAACCAATCCGGCAGCCCTCTTATTGACGCTCTCAATCCGTCCGGCGTTGCTTCTGCTCAAATCCAATGAGAGGCGTCGGCAATCATCTACTTGATACGAGGGCGCATTAGCGGGATAACCGAAGGCACTATCTCCGCCCGTTAAATGACCGGCAGGAAGGGGTTCGATATTACTGTGCACTCAACCACTTTGCATCAAGTAGATAATTACCGATATGTCTCGCTCAACGGACCGGTATCAACTCGAACAATTGATTGTCGCCGCCGGTGAGCTGATATTGAATGATCCCGACGTTGGGCTCGCGGCTGAAGCCCGGCACGTCCAGCGCGCTACCACTATGCGCGGCCTTGATACGATAATATCCTCCGACGGGCTCGATAATGAAACGCTGATTATCGCCACGAGTAAGACTCCATTGCTGAATGGCCGCGCCGTCCCTGCTCGATCCGCCGGAGACATCCAGCACCGTGCGTCCGCCGGTGTGGCGCGGTCGGAGCCAGAACAGACCATCTCCGGCATCGGCTATTTCAAACTGCTGGTTGAGTCCGCCATGAAAATCCCACTGGATGAGGCGCTGGCCGTCGTTCTGACCGCGAAACCATGCGACATCCACGTCGAGCATCATGCCGCTGGATTTGGAGCGTATGAAATAGTTACCCGGCCCGGCGAAGCCGCCTCCCGTAGTCGTCGCGGCGTTGATGGCGGCCCGTAAATTCGGTTGCACGCCGATTGGTCGCGCCTCTATTGCGGAGAAGCTGCCCAGTTGCGGGCTCCCGGTCGCGCGCAAGAGGGCCGTCAGCTCGATGGGCGTCAGAGGCGGTCTGCCGGCCGCGCGCCGTGCGCCCTGTAGGCTTGCTACCGCACCGGCAACAATAGCTCCGGCGCTTGACGTGCCGGCGAAGCTGTTCGTGTAAAAGCGAGTGATGGGGCGTGGCGCACCATCGAAAGGCGGTGTGCCGCCTCTCCCATAACCGAGGGTGATGACGCTTGCGCCCCAGGCGTGCACATCAATGCGCTGAGAGGAGTTGGAATTGCCGTTAGGCATATTGTCGCCCGCGCCCGAGCCGCCGACGAGTAAAGCGCCTGAGTGGCGGACACCGGGAGAGAAGCGGCCACCATAGGGCGGCGTGTCCAGGTTCCGCGAGCCATTGCCGGCGGGCTCGACCACAATCACGCCGCGAGCAGTGGTTCGACGAATTACGTCAAAGGACTCTGAATAGTACTCCATAGGGACGAACTCCCATTGACCGCAATTGCCGGGACACGGTGTGCCTGTGCCGGGGCCGGGGACGTGTTGCTCGATGAGGAGGATGTCGCCGGGGCGGAGTTGGTCCGCGGCAACCTGCATGGCATTTGCCATGACGACGTTGTGTGCCCGTCCCGCCCAGTTCTCGCCCGAAAAGGTCGCTACGTGTGCTGCCCAAACGTAGTCGAAAGGGCGGCAACCCGAAGACAGTCCAAACTGAACATTCGGAGCGAAGCCCGTGATGCCGAGGCCGTTATCGCGCGCCGCGATGATGCCCATGACAGCGGTTCCGTGCTCGGACTCACTACCGTCGTAGGGGCAGAGCGGGCGGCCACCCCAGAATCGCTGCGAGTCTGGCACAAAGTCCTCGTGGTCTGTGACCCAGTCCCACTCAACGTCTATTAAGCGCACTCCCTCCCCGCGCCCGCCGGGTTGCGTCCACGCGAAAAGTCCGTCCAATCCTCTCGGCGCGGGGCCGAGATAGCCTTGCCCCGTAGAAATGTCCGGCGTCACAGACTGCGCCCCCTCGGCTGGCACGGCGACGTGGACCTGCTCAATGATGCGATAGGCGTTGAGCCGATTCATCAGTTTCTGCTGGGCGGCTATGTCTCTGAAGTCTTTGGCATAGACGACGTAATACAGGTCAAGGTCGGCCAGCTCCTCGCCCGACCGCTGTTCGAGTTCATCTTTCTCGCGAAAGGGTGCGTCTGCGTCCTCTGCGGCAGGCGAATAGACGAACTGGGGAGGCCGAAACATATAGCCGAGGTTGAAGCCGTGCGAGGCTTGATATTTGCGCAAAATCTCCGACACCCGGTTTAGCTCCTTGCTCGCCCCGCCGGGCTTGAGTCCCACGCGCGCCAGCCGGCGCTCTTCCTCCCTATTCGATTGGACGCCTTTTTCGTCAATCATCAGGGCCGCGCTCAATGTCGGCTGTTGCTGCTGCTGCTCCGCGTTCGACTGGCCGCCCCTTTCGTCAATCATCAACCCGTTCGGGCCGAGCCGCACGTGGCTGCCCTCAACAAATTTAATAATGAAGACGCCTGCGATTGAGCGCTCGGGGTCTATGACAATTTTCGAGGGCTTCGGGGGCGCGAAGCGGGGACGAAGCAGCGACTTCTTTGGTAGCAAGACGGCCTGCTTAACTCGCATTGGTTGACGTTTACACCGCGTGGTTTGAGTCTGTGCGGTCGCTGTGAAGAGCAGCGCCGCCATTGCGATAGCTAATATTTTTGATCTCATCGCGGACACCTCCGATGTCTCATGGAAGTCCTCTTTGATGAAAGCAAATCACCATTCAAGACAGTAAACGCGACGATACGTCACATGACGATTGGCGAGAGAGCGCGCGCGGCTACACAAAGCCCATCAGAGACGGACCCAGAGGGCGCTTGCTTCCAGTGAGCTGTTTGGTGTTTAGACGTAATGAGTAGATAAGAGTTGAGGATTAAACTCTTACTTATGATGAGCGGCCAGACATGAGGTCGCGCCCTCATAATTTAGAGTGCATTACGTCTTGCCTTTGGAAGGCTACACGTCACGGATAACTCGACCATAAAGGCAGCAACTGATATGCCGGAAGACGAAACGACAAAGATAAGGCAAACATTGCGAAAGGTGGCGTAGAGTTTCCTTGAAGGAGAACATTTGTAGACTTCACTGTCTACGTGTGTGGACACTCGCGCCCAATTTCAGAGTTGCGCACGACCGCGCTCCGCGTTGACCTTTCATGCTGTCTCTCGACGCCTGCTCTTCTCAGTCGTGTCGCAGCGCCTTGACCGGGTCAATGCGCGCGGCGCGGGCCGCGGGGTAGAGCGCGGCGAGGACTGAGACGACGACGGCGAAGAGAATCGCGCCGAGCCACAGGTACGGCGGCAGCGCGAAGAAGTCAACGTAGGAAGCGCCCTGTGGCCGGAGGATGAATTTGTAGGCCAACTGATTCGCCACCGCGTCTATCCCCCACGCGAGGAGCGCGCCGACGACGCCCCCGGTCAAACCTATCACCCCCGCCTCGACGAAGAAGATGAGTTTTATCTCGCGGTCTTCCGCGCCGATGGCCTTCATGATGCCTATCTCGCGCGTGCGCTCCAGGATGGACATGATCATCGTGTTGGCGATGCCGAACGACGCGACCAGAAGCGAGATGCCGCCGAGGAGCCCGAGCGCCGCGTTGATGATGAGAAAGACCGTGCGCAACTGCTCCAACTGATCCACTATGGAGAAGCTGTTGAAGCCCAGTTGGCTTATCTTTCCGCGCACCTCCGTCAGCACGATAGGGTCTGTCACGCGCACGACGGCCGAGGTGTAGCCTATCTCTTCGTCAGCACCGAGCGCGCCGCTCTCGCGCGCGAGCTGCAAGGCGACCTCGCCCAGTTCGTCGCCGTGCTCGGCTTTCCAGGCGCGGGCCGCGCCCAGCGGGACGTAGACGTTATACGCCGGCATCATGCCGCGAAAGCGGCGGCCCACGCCCGACAGCTCGTTCGCCAGGACTCCGACGATGGTGAAAGAGCGCGCGACCAGCGCGTCAGTTTGCGAGGCCGCGCCGTCCTCTTCATCGAGCGGGATACCGAAGAAGTTCGGCGTCCCTTCGTCTTCTTCTCCGTCCTTTCTCTCCGGCGGCGCGAGCAGTTCGAGACGCTGCCCCAGTGCGTCCGCCGGCTTCTCGTAGCCGAACTCGCGCAGGAAGCTTTCGTCCACCACGACTTCGTCCCCGTCCGGCGCGGCGAGCATCCGCCCGGCGGCGAAATTCTTGAAACGCGAAGCCGGGTTAGGGACCAGCGCGCCGCCGATTAAGGCCCGCTTCGCTTTGCCGTTGACGCGGGCGTAAGCCGTGAACGAGATGTTCGGCTCGACCGACGCCACGCCCGGAATCCGTGCGATGTCCGCGAGCGCCGCGTCGTCCAATGGGCGCTCCGGCGGTTTTTCTGGCCCATTGCCGCGGCGATTGCTTTCGCGCTCCGGTTCATCGTCATCTTCGTCGTCGGCCCCGCGCGCACGCCTGTTCAGCTCTCCTTCGACGAGGTCGGAAAGGCTCTTGCCGTAGACGGTGATTTCGTTGAAGAGGTCTAACTCGCGGAAGCGGCTGACCGTGTTGCGCTGCAAGCCGAGCCCGAACGAGACCATCGTGACGATGACGGCCACGCCGACGATAACGCCCATCGTCGTCAACACCGCGCGCAGCTTCGCCTCACGCAGGTTACGCAGCGAAAGCCTGAGGATGTCTACAAA
Organism: uncultured Acidobacteriota bacterium; assembly: GCA_963711585.1. Taxonomy (GTDB): domain Bacteria; phylum Acidobacteriota; class Blastocatellia; order Pyrinomonadales; family Pyrinomonadaceae; genus QHXM01. Next base: position 46,870 of record CAVQEU010000020.1, read on the forward strand.
AGACATGGGAAAAGCAGCATCCAGAATTCAGAATCCAGGAGCCAGGAGAAAAGAGAATCAGAAGAACGGGCCGCGGCCTTTCATTCTGGATTCTGGATTCTGACTCCTGGATTCTGCCTTTAGTCGAACACGTGATGGACGGCGTCAACCGTCCAATCGGCCAAGCTATTGGTGACCACATCCGCGTGCGCGTCGCGGAGCGCATCTTCGGAGACCGTGTTGGTCACGCCGAGCGTGCGCATCCCGGCGGCGCGGCCGGACTGTATGCCGGGCGGCGCGTCCTCTATGACCAGGCATTCATTGGGCAGCAGCGGGAGCTTGCGCTCGTCGCGCCGCTTCTCGTTCAGGAGTTCGAGCGCGCGCTTGTAACAGGTCGGATCGGGCTTGTGCGTGCCGGGCACGTCCTCCGCGCTGACGACGACCGTGAACGCGCCACCGAGCCGCGTGCGCTCGAAGACGTAATCTATCCCGTAGCGGCTGGACATGCTGACGAGGCCGAGCTGGTAATGGCGCGCGGCCGCCTTGATGAAAGTGACGACGCCCGGCGCGAGCGGCAAATCCTCCTCGATCATCTTGCGGTGCAACTCGTACTCGCGCGCGATGATGCGCTGGCGGTCGTCATCCGTCAAAGTCTTCCCCGCCCGCTCGAACGCCGTGCTGACGAAAGTCACGTCGTCCATGCCGAGCATCGTCATGTACTCCGCCTCCGAGAGCGTGATGCCTTCCGCCGCGAGCGTCTCCTGATAAGCTTTCAGGTGCAGCGGCTCGTCGTTGATGATGACGCCGTTGAAGTCGAAGAAGATGGCATGAATCATGTTGCGGCCGTCTGAAGCGGACTGAACGAACTGTGTAGAGCGATGGACGGATTGTAACGGTCGCGCGCACTTGCGGGCAAATCTCTACGCATTTTTCACTCGCGGCGTCGGGTAATCGCTCTATAATGGCCGCGAGGTGGACGATGAAGAAACTGCGAATCTTTGCCGCGTCTCCGTCCGACATGGCGGCCGAGCGCGCCAAAGTTGAAACGGTCGCCGCGATGTTAGAGCCGCTAGCGGATAATCTCGGCATCGTGCTCAAGGTGGAAGACTGGCGCGCCGTCGTGCCCGACATGGGACGCCCGGAGCAAGTCATCCTCGACCAACTCAAGCCCACGTCCTGGGACGTGTTCATCGGAATCCTGTGGCACCGCTTCGGCACGCTGCCAGCAGGCCGCGACCCGCTAACACAGAAAGAATACCTCTCGGGCACGGAAGAGGAGTTCCAGACGGCGTACCGCCTGTGGAAGCAACACGGCAAGCCGCGCATCATGATGTACCGCTGCACGCGCAGCGTTCCACTCGACGCGCTTGACCCCGACCAATACAAGCGCGTCAAAGAATTCTTTGAGCAGTTCGAAGCGGTCAAGGGCGAGCACCCGGGTCTGTATCAATCGTTCGATACGTCGGAAGCCTTCGAGAAATTACTGCTCGACAACCTGCAAAGGCTCCTGCTCGAATACGGCGCGGACATTAAGGGCTCGCCCGTCGCCCCCGAAGTCGTTCAGACCTTCGCGCCCAGGATTCCAGACAACCTGCCGCGCCGCTCGCCGTTCTTCGGGCGCGAACAGGGAAATGACAACTGTGCTCCGCGCCCTCGGCCCCGAAGACCGCACGTGGGGCGTGCTCCTGGACGGCATCGGGGGCATCGGCAAGACCGCGCTCGCGGTCGAGGCCGCGTACCGCTGCAAAGAGAGGGGACTGTTCGACGCCTTCATCTTCGTCAGCGCCAAGCAGAACGTCCTCGACCCTCAGAGGCATACGCGAATTGAAGCCCGCGGCTCTCACACTCAACGAATTCTTAATGAGACGGCGCGCGTTCTCGGCCAGCCGGGCATCGCCAAACTGGCGGGCGATGACAAACGGCGCGCACTGCTCGACGCGCTGCGCGAGGCGCGCGCCCTGCTCATCTACGACAACCTCGAAACGCTGGCGAAAGAGGAGCAGGAGGCGCTGGCGGACTTCCTGCGCGAACTGCCGCAGAGCGTGCAAGGCGATCATCACAAGCCGGAGGCGCGGCGGCGAGGGCGCAGTCTGGCTGCGGCTGGAAAAACTTGAGTGGGATGCCGCGCGCTCCATCATCGAAAGCGAAATCGCGCGCGACCCGCAGTTGGCGAAAAAGCTGCGACGCGTGACGAGTCGCGCTGGCAAGAGCTGTACGACGAGACCAAAGGCACGCCCCTGGCGCTGGTACACACGTTGGGGCTGATGCGCGTGCGCGCGACGCTGACTTTTACGGCGCGCTCGAACTGCTGCGCGGCAACCGTGACCCCGATTTGCAGAAGTTCATCTTTCCAGGAGGCGCGCTGGGAGTTGACCGCCAATGACGAGAAGTGCTTTTCGCGCGCTCTCGTTCTTCGCCCCGTCCGCCACGTTTGAGGCGTGGATGCAAGTCGCCGAACTGTCCCGCAACGCGTTGGAGGCGACGATTGACCGCCTGAGCGCGCTCTCGCTGGTGGACGTTCTGGCGGGCGAGGAGCGCTACGCTCTACACCCCCTCACACGCAATTTTGTGCGCGACGATTTTTTAACGGAAGCGCGGGTCGCGCGCGAGGTCGGGGCACGCTTTGCGCAGTATTGGGTGAATTACGCAAGGCGCTACGGCGGCTCGAATAGGAACTATAAGACCTATAACCTCCTTGAGTATGAGGAAGCCAACCTTGACGCGGTGGCCGAATGGCTGTGGCAGACGGCGGCGGTGCAGGGTAAGAAGGTCGGGAATAAGGTAGTGGCGCGCGGGCTGGGCTATCTGACCTCCGCTTTGCGAGAATTTTTCTGGCTCAGCGGACGCTGGGACAAGCGTGTGCAGTTAAATATACGGTCATACGGCGCGATGTGGGCGATGCATGAGTGGTCGGAGGCGGGCTGGCATGCTTACGACGTTGCCTGGATTCATTATAACCGTTCCGACACCGAGTCCGCGGACTATTGGGCAGAGCGCTGCGTCGAAGCGTGGGAGCGCGGAGGGAATAAAGGGGACCAGGCGGAGGCCACACGGCTGCGGGGGCTGATAGCAAAACAGCGCAGAGATTATGACGAGGCCGAGCGGCTTCTCAAAGACTCGTTAATGATTTACCGCGACTTACACTCGAACGAGGGGGTCGCTTCCCTGCTTATGAGCTTGGGCAATCTCGAACAGGATCGCGACCGTTACAAAGCCGCGGAATTACATTACCGTAGGGCGCTGGCCCTGTCAGAGAAACTGGCCCCGTCAGAGAAAGAAGAGTCCAGGATCACGCAGGCAACTGTTGCAGGCAATTTAGGCCTGCTCTCGATCAATCAAGAACGATGGACAGAGGCCCGCGAGTGGTACGAAAAGGAACTATCCTTGGCGCAGGAACTAGGGCAGCAGCAGTTGATCTCTGACGCGAAGCGGGGCCTCGCACGCGTCTATGAAGAAGAAGGGCGATTCAATCTCGCGTTGCCGCTGGCACAGGAGGCACTAGACATTGACGAGCGGCTACGACAATCCAATTTGATGGCGGCAAGGGAGTTAGTGGAGAGGCTGTTTAAGAAGGTCGGCCAGGTATAATGGGTCCGGCATAACGCGCGGCTGAAAGAGCCGAACTGGTAATTTAATCTCACCCGAAGGAGAATCCACATGCCCGGCAAACCCAAGGCCCGTGCCAGTAAGAAATCGCGCGGCAGTAAGAGCAAGAAGAAGAAGAGTGTCAGCCCGACCAGGAAGCGTGCGACGACTAAAGCGGTCAAATCCGTCGCCGCAGCGCAGCCGACTCAACACGGCATCGCGGGGCCAATCGAGCACGTGGTGGTGTTGATGATGGAGAACCGCTCGTTCGATCATATCTTCGGCTATCGTCACGGGGTGGACGGGTTGAAGGGGAGCGAGTTCAATCTGCTCGACCCGAGCAAGCCGGAGTCGGATTCAAACCCGGCTTACAATGTGAGCAATGGCGCACCTTACGCCGTGCTCGCGGGCGAGGGGCCGGGCCACTCCTTTAACGCGGCGAACGTGCAGCTCTGCAACGACAAGGGCGGGCCGACCGCTTTGAAGCCTGCCGCGAACAACGGTTTCGTCAGCAGCTATCAGACGGAGTTGGTCTACGCGGACAAGGTGAAGAACCCGAGCCAGGAAGTCATACGCGTGGCGATGGAATCGTTCGCGCCGAATCGCCTGCCCTCCATCAACGCGCTCGCGGATGCCTTCTGCGTCTGCGACAACTGGTACTCGGAAGTCCCAGGCCCGACGCAACCCAACCGGCTCTACGTCCACGCGGCGACCTCCTTCGGTTTCGCGCTCAACGTCTGGACACAAATTTTCGACGGCCCCACCGTCTACAACCGCGTCCAGGACGCGGGCCGCACCTGGGCCACTTACTACTTCGACGACAACGACCTCGCGGAGTTCTCCCAGATCAACACGCAGACGGCGAACTTCAAGCTGTACGAGGACTCGTTCGCAACAGACGTGAAGGCGGGCGCGCTCGCCAACTACGTTTTCATAGAGCCGCGCTTCGTCAACGCGCAGGACGCGATGGCAAATTCGCAGCACGCCCCGCAGGACGCGCGCTACGGCGACAACTTCATCGCGGACGTTTACGAGACTCTGCGCGCGAACGAAGAATTGTGGAACAAGACCGCGCTGATAGTGCTTTACGACGAGCATGGCGGCTTTTACGACCACGTCGTCCCGCCGTCGGAGAACATTCCGAACCCGGACGGGCTGAACTCGCCGCCGAGCGGGAACAAACTCTCTTATGCCCCGACGTTCACTTTCGACCGGCTGGGATTTCGTGTGCCGGTCGTCATCGCCTCGCCGTGGGTCGCGGCCGCGCGCGTGGATTCGACGCGCTACCAGCACACGTCAATCATGTCGAGCGTCAAGAAGATGTTCGGCTGGGACCAATTCCTGACGAAGCGCGACGCCAGCGCCAACACCTTCGAGCACCTGTTCTCGGAACTCGACGCTCCGCGCACAAACACGCCACAGACTTTGCCGCGCGCCGCGCTGCCCACAGTCACCGCGCCCGCAGACAGTCCGGCCCACCCGGCCAACCAGCCTCTCGACGCGACGCAGAAGGATGTCTTGATGAAGGCGTACCACCTGACGCAGGGCTCGCACCCGGACGGCCCCGCGCCGGACGACCTGCCGACGACGCAGGGCGAGGCGTCCGCGTTTATCCGCGCGCGTTACGCGAAACATTTCGGGTATCCGGGCAAGGCAGTTAAGAAGACGCGGTGAGGTCGCGTCAGAGAATTCCCTCCGGCCCCCTGTCCGTCTCCGTCGGCCGGCGCGGCTCCGCGTCGCTCATCTTTTCGATGAGCTGGCGGTTCTGTTTCTCGAAGAGAATCGGCAGGCGCTCGCTTTCGAGCACGTCCAGGCGGCGCAGGATTTCGGCTAACGAAAGCTCGTTCTTCAAGTTCACCTGGTAGTCGAGGTCCGCGCGCAGGCGGTCTTTCTCGCCCTGCCTGTTCTGCGACATCATGATGATGGGGGCTTGCACGCCGGCCAACACGCCGAGGATGAGGCCGAAGAATTCGTACGGGTAGGGATCAATCATCTTGTTTGCGATGAGCCACGAGTTGATGACGACCCAGAGCACCATCACGATGCCGAGCAGGGCTATGAACGTCCAGCTTCCGCCGAAGTTCGCGATGCGGTTGGCAAGGCGGTCGCCGACGGTCAGGCGCGCGTCCTCCTCCTCGTTGACGTTGCGCGAGACGCGGTGGCGCAGCATCTCGTCCGTCTTCCGCAGGCGGTGCGTGATGGCGCTCAGCATCCTCAAGGCCACGTCCGGGTTGGCGCGGACGAAGTTGAGGAAGTTTTCGCGCGAGAGGATGGCGAAGAACGCGTCCTCGATGACGGTCGTGTCAGCCGAGCGCGGCTTGCCGTCGAGCAGGGCCATCTCGCCGAAGAAGTCGCCGCCCGCAAGCTCCGCGAGCGTCACGTCGCTCCCGTCCGCGTCCTTGATGCTGATGCGCACGCGCCCGCTCTCGATCAAGTACATCGCGTCGCCCGTGTCACCCAGGCGAAACAGCGTCGTCCCGCCCGGCACCTCACGCAGCTCCAACAAATTCCTCAACTCGCTCGCCGCCTTGTCGTCCAGAGACGCGAACAGCGGCACCGACCGCAACTCCTCAAGCGTTATCACGCGCGAAATCGTAGACATAAGCACACCTCAAGAGGAGGGATGAGGGATGAGGGATGAGGGATGAAGTAAAGGCCGAAGCTCTTATTTCATCCCTCATCCCTCATCCCTCATCCCTCAGTTATCTTTCCGTCTTTCATCAGAATGATGCGGTCGCTGAAGCGCGTCGCGAGTTCCTTGTCGTGCGTCACCATCAGGACGGTCAGTTGGTCGCTCTCGACCATCCGGCGTAGCAGCGCGAGCAGTTCTTCGGCGCGCGTCGAGTCGAGGTTGCCGGTCGGCTCGTCGGCCAGGAGCACGCGCGGACGGTTGGCGAGTGCGCGCGCGATGGCGACGCGCTGCTGCTCGCCGCCGGACAACTCCGACGGACGGTGCGAGGCGCGCTCAAGAAGTCCGACGCGTTCGAGCAGTTCTTCGGCGCGCTTGCCCCTCTCGTCCGCCTTCATCCCGCCGAAGGCGAGCGCGAGGTTGATGTTCTCGGCGGCAGACATCGTCGGAATGAGGTTGAAGTTCTGAAAAATCATCCCGACCGAGTGGCGGCGATAATGTGCCAGTTGTTTCTTCGTGAACGGGCCGAGCGAGTCGTCCTCGAACAAGACCTCGCCTTCGGTCGGGCGGTCGAGCCCGCCGAGCATGTTCAGCAGCGTAGACTTGCCAGAGCCCGAAGTGCCCTGAATCGCCACGAACTCGCCCGCTCGCACATTGAGCGACACGCCGTCGAGAGCGCGGACCTCAGTCGCACCCATCTTGTAAATCTTCGTGACCTCGCGGGCCTCTAAAAGTGTCTTCATAGCTAAAGCTGCGCAACCGGCTCCTTTGCCTCGGCCCCGGTATCATAGCTCAGTGCGCGGGGGCCAGTGAATTTCGCCGCGTCTGAGCGGCGAACATTTTTCCCTATACACGCGGGAACGATACTCATATAATGGCGGCCCATACGACCAGGCAGTTTAATTTTCGCGCATTATTTTAAAGAGCGTTCGGGCTTCATCAGTCAGCTCACGAAGAGAAAGGATTTTTGGAAATGTCACAGCCATACCCGCCCGGAGGCGGGCCTCCGCCGGGTCAACAGCCGCCCTACGGTCAGCCGCCGCCCTACGGTCAACAGCAGCCGCCGCCATACGGCCAGCAGCCGCCGCCGCAGTATGGGCAGCAACCGCCGCCTTATGGCTACCAGCAGGCTTACCCTCCTGCTCCCATTCCGCCTCCCGTGGTTGATGCTGATGCCTTTGAGCGCAGCCTGAGCCTGATCTCTTACTTGTGGGTGGCCCTGTTTATTATGATCACCGCGGCGGCCTCCATCACTGCCGGAGGGATGGCGGCCGGGTTCGGCCTTTTTTCTCCGGGGAGCGTGCTCACGTTATTCAACGGGCCGGCCGGTGTTGACTTCGCCATTAGTGTCACACCCCTGGTGATTCTGGCCCTTCCGCTGGGCGTCAAAGCCGCCGCCCAGAGCAGCCAGTTCGTCAGCTTTCACGCGAAGCAGGCGCTGTATATAGGTATCTTCTACCTTGTCGCCCGCATCGTCGTCGGCCTCTTCTACCTCATTCCGCAAGGCGAGGTCCAAGTCATACTGGTGAGCGGTATTCTGGTAGGGGCTGTGATGTTCTTCTTCGCCTACCTGGCCTCGGTCGGAGGCGCCAGGGCATTCCTCAACCGTGAGCTTTACCGAGTCCCGGTGGTCGGCGGCATGGTGAAGTAAAGCGGCAATTGAGGTCTTCGGTCTTTACCGGCGGCTAAACGTTTGAGCGAACGGCGCGCTCGCCCTCCGCGACACAACTCGCGGGGGCGACGCGCCACAGCTCGAACTGTTCCTCGTCAAACCCCTTCAGCATCACCTCGAACGGCGTGGCTTTAAGCTCCGCCTCCGGCCCGTAAAGCATCTCCGCGACTTCATGGTCGGCGTGCACCGCCGACGAGATGACCACGTCGCCGCCCGACGACAACCCTTCCAGGCGCGCAGCCATGTTGACCGTGCAGCCAAAGTAATCTAGCCGCCCGTTGAGCGTCACGGCGATGCACGGCCCCGTGTGGATGCCCACTTTCAGCAGCAGCGGCCGCTCACCCTGCCGGGGCGAAGCCAGCGTCTGCTGTGCCGTCAGAAATGCGCGCAGAGCGCCCGCGGGCCTGCGGAAGACCGCCATCACGGCGTCGCCTATCGTCTTGACGAGCGCCCCGTCCTCTTCACTTATCGCCTCGCGCAACACGTCGAAGTGGCTCATCACGCAGCCGAACGCGGGCGCGTCGCCTATCTCCCTGTAAAGCTGTGTGGAGCCGCGCAAGTCCGTGAAGAGGACCGTCAGCGTGCCGACGGAAATCTGCTCGCCGGGCCTCAGCGCCTCGTTGCTGAAGAGGTCGCGGAAGATTTGGAGCGCCGTCACCTCCGCGGCCGTCGCCGCCTGGTCGCTCCAGGCCATGCGCTCCAGGACGAAATACTGCTCCTTGTCGGTCGCGTTTTCCAGAATCAGTTTCGGTTCTGTCGAGAGCGACAACTCTTCGTCAATCCAGCCGTCGTCCGAAGCCCTGAGCGTCATTTGCGCGGCCCCCTCGTCTGACGCCGCCAAATGCTGCCCGCCTGACATCTCCGCGCCGCGGAACCTATAGCGACCCTTTTCCAGTGGGAGCGTGATTTCGCGCCGCGCGCCGGGCGCGAGGAGTTGCTGTAGGACTATGTGCGGCGTGACCTGCGGCCCGCCGACGCAGAACTCTAAACCTTCAACGATGCGCACGGACGGGTTCGGGCGGAAGGTCAACTCCACGGCGCGGTCGAAGTTGACCGTGAAATCCACGTCGCAGGTCTCGCAGAGGACTTCGGACTGTATACCCGTCAGCGAGCGCGAGGTCTGCGCCGCCCCGCGGCAGTGGGGGCAGATCATCTCCCACTGCAAATCCAGGATGCCGACGCGCGTGGCCCAGAGGCAGACTTCCAGCACGTCCTTGCGCGGGAGGCCCCAGTAGTCTGCGAGCGCGTGCGAGCGCATGCGCGAGAGCGTGATGTCGTCGGCGCGCTCGATTGCTTCGGCCAGCCGCCTGACTATTTCCTCCTGCGCGCCCTGCGTGATGAGACGCTCGCTCAAGAACTTGAGCCGCGCTTCCCCGCCCTGCGCGAACTGCGTGGGCGACGGTTGATAGAGTTGCGGGCGGCCGCTCTTAATCTCGCGGTCGTAGCGGCGGAAGATTTCGGCGAAGCTGCGTTTCGAGAGGACCCCGACCTGGACGGGGATGGCTGCGCGGCCCAGCACGTTACGCGGGGTGGCACGGACCTGGTAGACGAGATGTGTGCCGCCGTCGGGCCGCTCGTTGAGTTCGGCCTCGACGCGCATCTCCCTGACCGGCCCTTTCGTGTAGCGGCGCACGACGCCGAAGCGGTAAGGACGAATCCACTCGAACGGCTGCTCCTCCCACTCGACCGCCACGCCGAACTTGGAGAGCTGCAAACGGCGCGCGTTCCCTGCACGCCCCAGCGCCTTGACCGCCGGCACGCCCGCGTCGCGGTTGAAGCGATTCGTGTCCGCCACCAGCGGCCACAATTCTTCGGGGCTGGCTTGAAGGTCGTATTCCCAGCGGTAATGGAACTCGCGCATAAAAGTTGGCAGCAGGCAGTGGGCAGCGGGCAGTTTTTAAGCCCCGTAGGGGCGCTCGATAATAGCCCAGCACTTCAGTGCTGGGAAAGAGTGTGGGAAATTTTTATAGTCCCGTAGGGACGACTGAAGAACAACACCGGCCCGTGTTCAGTCGTCCCTACGGGACTCAACATGTTTACGCCGCTATTACCCAGCACTGAAGTGCTGGGCTATTTTCACTCGCCCCTGGCGGGGCTTAAAGCTTACGCGCCGCTTCACCGCCTACTGCTTTTCACACCTCTTTATATTCCGAATCAACGTCTTCGTCGGACGAGGCGACGCGGTAGTTCATTGATTGCTTCTGCTTGGTTATGAGCAGGTCGTCTTTCGTCTTCAGGAGGTCGGCTCGTGTATAGACCGAAAGCTCGAAGTTGTAGCCGTGCGTGATGGCGTCCTTCGGGCAGGCTTCGACGCAATAGCCGCAGAAGATGCAGCGCCCGTAGTCTATGTTGTAGACCTCGGCGAAGCGCTCGTCCACGCCGGTGCGCTCCGCAGGCGGGCGCGGGTCGTCCTTCGCCACGATGTAGATGCACTCGGACGGGCAGGCCGCCGCGCAGAGGAAGCAGGCCACGCACTTCTCGCGGCCCAACTCGTCCACGTGCAGGAGGTGCTGGCCGCGGTAGCGCGGCTGGACCGTGACGGGCTCGTCCGGGTACTCCACCGTCCACTTCTCCCTCGGAATATAAGAGAAGGTGACGCCCATGCCCTTGATGATCGCCTTGGTTGACTCGATCACGTCGCTGATGATTGACATAAAAATCTCCCCGCCAACTTTATGACCGCGAACGGTTGACCGCCGCTTTACTGAGCGACGTAATTATAAGTTAGAACACCCGTAACCTTAACCGGCTGACCCGAGATTTGCGTCGGCGTGAATCGCGCGCCGTAGGCGGCCTGCACGGCTGATTGCTGCAACAAGGGGTGTCCACCGACGGCGCGCGCCGAAATCACCTTGCCCGACTCGTCAATCGTCACCTGCACGGTGACCGTGCCGGAGGCGCGCGCGGCCCTGGCAATCGCCGGATAGACCGGCCTGGGCAGGCTGATGGCTTTGCCGTTCAAGACGCCGCCGCTGATGGGTCTGTCCGGTCGCGCTGGCGTCGGCGTCGCTTTGGGCGGCGGCTCGTCTGAGACCTTCGGCGTCGGCGTGGGCCGCTCGGTCGGCGTCCGGGTCGGAGAAGGCGTCGGACGCTCGGGCGTCTTATTGTCCAACCCGGTCCCGCTGCCCGACCCAATCCCGTCACCCGTCTTCCTGGGCGACGCAGGGTCGCGTTCCATCTCAGCCGGACTACTCCCTCGCTCAATCAACTCCGGCTCTACCGTCGCAGGTGTAGGCGCGTTTGCGTTTACGTTCTGATTCGTCTGCGCAACTTGTGAGCTATCCGTGCCGCCGCGAGTCATAATCACAGCCACCGCGATGGCCGACAGGCCCAGCACCACCGCTGCCCCCAGAATCCACGGCGCGGCGCTCGACTTACGCGCGGCGGGCGCAGTCGCCGCGCGAGTGTCATACTCATGCGCGGGCGACGCGGGCCTGGGAGTTGAAGCCTGCGCGGGCTCCGTGGCTTGCGGCGCTGCCGCCCGAGTCGGCGCGACTTGGTCTTCGCTCATGACCTCTGTCGGCGAGTCGCTCGTCACGCGCGGGGCCGGGATTTTAATCGTCGCGCCGGGATCGTAAGCAGACCCTTCCGCGCCGATGAGCGGCGTCCCGTCCTCAAGACAAAACCTCTGCGCGTCGTCTTCGTAGATGCGTTGGCACGTGGGGCAAAGTTTCATAGTCTTCTCGCGCGTTCTCCTGATGGCCCCTATCTTACTTGAGACGCCTGCGAGCTGATAGCCTGCCAGCGCCTGTCGCGCCAGAGGAACGTGTCCGTGAAGCGGAATTTCAGCACCTGGCCCCTGGTGGACTTGGCTGTGTTCAGTCCCGTGAGGACGACGGTGTCGCCTGCGAGACTGATCTTCAAATCGCTCAGCTTGAGCGAAGCGATCAGCGGCTCAGGCTCAAGCGTCGCAATCAACTGCTCCTTGTTTTTGACGGAGCCGTCGGCGCCGACGCCCCTGAACTCGTCTGCCAGGATACGCCTGACGGCCGCCTTGTTGCCCTTGATATTCGCGTCATTCCACTCGTATTCCAGCGCCGTCAACTGCGTCAGCACCACGTCGGGGTCTGTCGGCGGCGCGTCCTCTTCAGTCGTCGCGCGGTTGTTATTATTCCGGTTCGTGTTTTGATTCCGAGGCGACCCGTTCGAATTATTGCCGTTCGAATTATTGCCGACGACTTGAACGTTGTCGTTGCCACGGTTGGCGGTGTTGGCCGTCTCGTCCGCGGGGCGACGCGCGGCGATTATGGCCCAGACCACGACGGCCGCGCCCAGCAATAAACTCACCAACCCTCCGACGACCCAGGGCATTATGTTTCGCCTGCGCGGAGGCGGGATTGGCTGAGAGACGAGCGGCCTCCAGGCGGGCGGATTCCACCCGGCGGGCGTCGCATTATATGCCGGCGGCGCGGGCGACTGGGCCAGTGCGGCCGGCTGTTGCGGGAAGGGCGGCTCCGCAGGGTCGTCGCGCAGCGTGGCCGCGTTCTGGTTCGGGAGCGTAACCTGTAGCTCGTCGGGCAGTGTCGCCTGCGGGTTGAACGCCGCGCCGCCCACGAGCGCCGCGCCGTCGGTCAGACAAAAGGTCAGCGAATCGTCCGTGTAAGTGCTCTGGCACGTAGGACAGCGTTTCATAGCCTGGCCCCACTTCCTCTGACGCTAAGACCTATTTACGCCGAGAGCGACGGCGCGCCGGCTTTTTGCCTAAACGAGTTCGAGCCTGCTGAAAAAGTAAGCAATCTCTGTGGCCGCGTTCTCTTCCGAGTCGGAGCCGTGGACGGCGTTCTCGCCGAGGGACCCGCCGAACTCTTTGCGGAGCGTGCCTTCGTCGGCCTTGGCCGGGTCGGTTGCTCCCATCAAATCACGCCAGGCTTTGACCGCGCCCTCTTTTTCCAGGGCCAGCACCACGCACGGCGCGCTCGACATGAACTTCGTCAACTCCGGGAAGAAGGGGCGCTCGCGGTGGACCGCGTAAAAGCCCTCCGCCTCTTCGAGCGTCATGTGGATCAAGCTTCATCCCGCGCAGCCGAAAGCCGCCGTCCGTGATGCGCTGAATGATTGCGCCCGTCTTCCCGCCGCGCACCGCGTCGGGCTTGATAATTCCGAAAGTCAAATTACCTTGTTCCGCCATTGTTCTCCTCTAAAAATGTATTTTCTGTTCCTGCCTTTAACTCGTCACTCGTCACTCGTCACTGTTTTAAGTCATCCCGAACTTCTCTTTGATCCCATCGTCAATGCGGCGCGGGCGAAAAGTTTTCGAATCGAGCGCGCACCAGATGCTTTTCGCGCGGACCAGAATCTGCTCGCCGCGCAGAATCTCCGTGAACCGCTCGCTCTTGGCCGCGGACGCACTGCCTACCCAGGTGCGCGCCGTAATCTCCTCGCCCGCGAAGGCCGGGCGCAGGTAATCAATCTCGTGCCGCAGGACGACCCAGGTCACGCCCTCTAACTGCTCGGCGGTCGCCGCCTCGCGCCAGTGCGCGACGGCCACGTCCTGAATCCACTGCACGTAACGCACGTTATTGACGTGGCCCTGCTGGTCAATGTCCTCCGCTTTGATAATGAACGAATGCTCGAACTCGACAGCCATTTAATTTCTGCTTCTTCACCTCTGCTGCCCGTCCTGCTTCTCCTTGACGGTATCAACCAGCGCGTCCAGCCGTCTGTCAGAGCGCGCCTGTGCGTCCACCAGGTCAGCAACTTTCTCAGTTAAGTTAGTCAATACTTGCGCTGTCTCCGCCTGGCGAGTAGCTACTTCGGCTAACGCTCGCTCCGTCCGCTCTTGGAAAGAGGCCAGAGACTGCTCTGTCCTAATCTGAGCGTCGGTCAAAGCCGCGAGTTTGGCCTCAGTGTTAGCTTGTGCTTCACCAAGTTGATTTATCCATGCAAAGTGCTGATCCAGCCTTTCATCCATGCTACGCAAAAGCTCGATCACCTTATCCGTGCGAGCCTCGGATGCGGCTGCCAACTCCGACAACGTGGCAAAAGCGTTTTCAAGACGCAGCACTCTTTCTTCGACGCTCATGATGCTGTCTCCTTTACGAAATCCCTCTTCAAGCAGAAGCGCCCGCGCCGAGCGCGTCTTTCATAGCCGCGCCGATGTCGGCGGGCGAGTGGACGACGCGGATGCCGGCGTCTTCGAGCGCTTTCATCTTCTCGGCCGCGGTTCCCTTGCCGCCCGCGATGATGGCCCCGGCGTGGCCCATGCGGCGTCCGGGCGGCGCGGTCTGCCCGGCGATGAAGGCGACGATGGGTTTTGTCACGTTCTCTTTGGCGAAGGCCGCCGCATCCTCCTCGGCCGTCCCGCCGATCTCGCCGATCATCACGATGCCGTCCGTTTCGTCGTCCGCCTGGAAGAGCGCGAGCGCGTCCGTGTGCGTCGTGCCGACGATGGGGTCGCCACCGATGCCTATGGCCGTGGACTGGCCCAGGCCGAGCGCCGTCAACTGCCCCACGGCTTCATAAGTCAGCGTCCCCGAACGAGAGACGACACCGACGCGCCCCTCCTTGTGTATGTGGCCGGGCATGATGCCGATCTTACATTTGCCGGGCGAGATGATGCCCGGACAGTTCGGGCCGATGAGGCGCGTGGACTTGTCCGCCAGATACTCCTTGACCTTGATCATGTCCAGCGCGGGGATGCCTTCGGTGATGCAGACGACGAGCGGGAGGCCGGCGTCGGCCGCCTCCATGATCGCGTCGGCCGCGAACGGCGGCGGGACGTAGATCACGCTGGCGTTCGCGCCCGCGTCGCGGACAGCGTCCGCCACGGTGTTGAAGACGGGGACGCCCTCGTGCGTCGTCCCGCCCTTGCCCGGCGTAACTCCGCCCACGACGTTCGTCCCGTACTCGATCATCTGCTTGGTGTGAAACGTGCCCTCTTTGCCCGTGACGCCTTGCACGACGAGGCGTGTGCTTTTATCAACCAGAACGCTCAACGCTCTTGCTCCTCACAGTCGGCGCCGAAGACGCGCGGGAACAGCGAAGAGTCCGCGCGAGACGCCAGAATTTTTGACAGCTTGACTAGAGCCGCCACTATACCACAGCCCGCGCGACCGCTCTAAATACGGCGCACGACCGCCCCGGTCTATTCATTCCCGGCCGAGAAATGAACGGACCACGAAGTCATACGAAGCGACACGAAATTCAAGCTCTTTCGTGTAACTTCGTGTGACTTCGTGGTCCATTCCTTCTCTTGTTTTATCGTGTAACTCGTGCGCTATTCTAACTCGACGCGCTGACCGTACCGCGGCGCTTCGACCCGCCAGCCGAAGCGCTCTTTGATGTGCTGGGCCATGGCCTCGGCGGCGACGGGCTCGCCGTGCGTGGTGAAGGCGCGGCGCGGGGCGCGCTCGATGGGCGTGAGCCAGCGCAGGACTTCCTGCCAGTCGGCGTGCGCCGAGAAGCCGCCGACGCGCTCGACCTTGCAGCGCACGGGAACCATCTGGCCCATAATTTTCACCTCCGGCTCGCCCTCCTGTATGCGCCGGCCGGTCGTCCCCGCGGCCTGGTAGCCGACGAAGAGGACGGTCGAATTCGGGTCCGGCAGAAAGCGTCGCGCGTGATGCAGGACGCGCCCGCCCGTCATCATCCCCGAAGCGCTAACGATGATGCGCGTCCCCTTCTCCTCGTTCAGACGCTTCGACTCCTCGCGCGACGAGGCCGTCACCATCGAGTGCGTCCTGAGCGGGTGACGACGCTGTGCCAAAACACTCGCGTATTCCGCGTCCTGCTCCTCCTTGCGGTTGCTGTAGGCTTGTGTCGCGGCCGCGGCCATCGGCGAGTCAACGCGCACGGGCAGGATGGGGATGCGCTTCTCGTCTTCCAGCTCGCGTATGAAATAGACTATCTCCTGCGTGCGCCCGATGGCGAAGGCCGGAATCAGAAGCACCCCGCCGCGCGCGTGCGTCTCGTTGATGATGCGCGCCAGCTCGTCCTTCGGGTCTATGGGGTCGTGCAGGCGGTCGCCGTAGGTTGATTCGACCAGCAGATAATCGCAGGCCGGCGGCGGCGCGGGGTCGTGTATGATCGGCTGGTCGTAATGGCCCAGATCGCCGGAGAAGAGCACGCTCCTTCCCTTCCCATCCGCGCCCGCGCCGTCAAGTTCGACCAGGACGAGGCTCGAACCGAGGATGTGGCCGGCGGTGCGGAAGTTCGCGCGAATGCCCGGCGCAACGTCCGCGGGCTCGCCCGTGTTCTCGACGGGCCGGAGCAGCTTGATGGCGGCGCGCGCGTCGTCCTCCGTGTAGAGCGGAAGCGCGGGCTTGTGCTTTGTCAAATTGTGCCGGTTCCGGTACGCCGCATCTTCCTCCTGAAGCCGCGCCGAGTCCGGCAGGAGTATCTTGAGCAGGTCGGCCGTGCCGCGCGAGCAGTAGACGGGGTTATCAAAGCCGAGCGCGACCAGGCGCGGGAGATACCCTGTGTGGTCTATGTGCGCGTGCGTGATGAGCACGGCGTCGAGCGCGCGGGGGTCGAACGGCGGGTCCTGCCAGTTACGCTCGCGCAACTCCTTGAAGCCCTGAAACAGGCCGCAGTCAACCAGCACCTGCCCGCGCCCGCCCTTAATCAAATACTTGGACCCGGTCACGGTCCCCACCCCGCCCCAGAATTCCAGCGTAGCCATCGCGCCCTCCATCGAATTTTTTCAGGATTACAGAACGATAATACTTCGTAAATCGTAAATCGTGAATCGTGAATAGAAAAACCGTTCTCCGATTTACGATTCACGATTTACGATTTACGCTTCACAGCCCTTAGCAAATCTATTCCGTGGGGAGCGTCATGCGGTATGATTGGGCCGGGCATTGAGGTCTTGAGAAATTTTCCGGCGCTGCTCAGATTAGGATTGAAAAGGAAACTGAAGATGATTTCACGCGTCCCCCGCACGGGCAGGCTGACGGCCGTCGCCTTCGCCCTTACGCTTTTTTGGTCCGCAAGCGCCGCCGCGCAGTCGAGCGCGACGCAGGAGAAGTCGGAGCCTTTGACCGTCGGCTCGGCCGTCACTAGCATTCTCTCGGCCGGCGAGAGCGCGTTCACCGAAGCCGCACGCCTGTTGCAGTCGGACCCCTACTGGCAGTTCCGCGACGCGAGCTATTCGAACAGCGGACTGATGAGCGAGCAGGACGAAGTGAAGCTCGGCAACAAGCTGCACACGGAGTTCGGAAGGAAGTTCACCATCGTCACGGAAGGCCAGGCGCGCGCCGACCGTATAGGCTCGCGCGTGGCGCGCGCGAGTCTGCGCCCGAATCTGACTTACCGCTTTCACATCATACGCGAAAAGGAATTGAACGCCTTCTCCGGCCCCGGCGGCCACATCTACATCACGACCGCGCTGATGAACCTGGCGAGCGATGACGAGTTGGCTAGCGTGCTCGCGCACGAGGTCAGCCACATCGTCGCGCGCCACAGCCTGAAGACCATACAGCAGTCGCAGAATTTGCGCGGGCTGGCAGAACTCTTCGGCTCGGTGACGGGGATCGCGGGCAGCACGGCCCAGGAAATTGGCACAGCCACCGCGACCATCGTCGCAGGCGGCCTGCTCGCCGTGCACAACCGCGAAGAGGAGCGCGAGGCGGACTTCCTCGGCCTGCACGCTATGCGCAAGGCCGGCTACAACCCGCAGGCCATGGTCACGATGTTCCAGAAGATTCAGACCGCCGGCGAGAAAGACGAGAGCCTGCTCGGCGCAGTCTTCGCCGACCATCCCGGCGTCAACGAGCGCATCGAAAACACACGTTACGAAATCAGCCGAATGAAGTAAGGCAAAGGGTAAAGACCCTGAAAGGGTCTAACATGATAGCCGGGGGCAAGCAAACGCAGTTTGCGCCGCCCCCGGTCTAACGTTAGAAATGTTTCGACCCTGAAAGGGTCGCACCTCAACATTGAGGTGCGACCCTTTCAGGGTCGAAACATTTTCCCTCATCCTTCCGGGGGCGGCGCATCGTGCGCTGGCGGGCACTCGCTTGCCCCCGGCTATCATGTTAGACCCTTTCAGGGTCTGCTTTACCCTTTACCTCTTATCTTTTTCCATCCGAAGATGACAAGGGCTGCGGGGATGAGCAGGAGCAGGTTGCGGAGCGCGGTCGAGACGCCGAGTTGGCTGCCGAAGATGCGGCCGAAGCAGCCGCATTCCAGACCCTCTGCGTTTCCCAACCCGTAACGATAGTAGAGGGCGTAGCCGGCGAACCCGGCGAGCATGACGGCAGACCAGATCGCGCCGATGCGCGCCGTGCGCGGCCAGAGGAGCAATAAAGCAGCAAGTATCTCCGCGCAGATGACGGCGACGGCGACCGTCATGGCCCAGCGTTCCCCGACGAGGAAGGGCATGTTCGTGAAGAAGCTCTCGGCCGGGTCGTTCCTCATGTACAGCTTGGCCCCCGCCGCGAAGAGCCACAGCGCCGCGAGACTGAAGCGGCTGACGTGAACAAGCCAGAAGAGAAATGAAGACGCGGAGACACGGGGACGCGGGGACGCGGCGACAAAGCTGTGCGGCGCGTCCATTTCTTTCTCCGCGTCCCCGCGTCTCCGCGTCCCCGCGTCGTGATCTGCTTCAACCCTCATCTCTTGGTTCTACCCGGCTAGTGACACGACCTTTTCGGCGGCGTCTTTCATGCCGCTCGCCACTGTGAAGTTCATGCCCGACTCGGCGATGAGGCGTCGGCCCTCCTCGACGTTCGTGCCTTCGAGGCGGACGACGACGGGGATGCTGACGCCGATGGCCTTGACCGCCTCGATGACGCCGCGCGCGACCATGTCCGTGCGCACGATGCCGCCGAAGATGTTGATGAGCACGGCGCGCACGTTCTCGTCCGCGAGCAGAATGCGGAACGCGGCCTCGACGCGCTCCTGCGAAGCGCCGCCGCCGACGTCCAGGAAGTTGGCGGGCTCGCCGCCCGCGAGCTTGATGATGTCCATCGTCGCCATCGCGAGGCCCGGCGCCGTTGACCATGCACGCGATGTTGCCGTCGAGCTTGATGTAGTTCAAATCGAACTTGGACGCCTCTATCTCAAGCGGCTCCTCTTCGTTCAGGTCGCGCAAGTCCAAAAACTCTTTGTGCCGGTAGAGCGCGTTATCGTCGAAGTTGACTTTAGCGTCGAGCGCGATGAGCCGCTTGTCTTTCGTCAGGAGGAAAGGATTGATTTCGAGGAGCGACGCGTCCATCTGCTCGTAAGCAGTGTAGAGCGACTGCATGAACTTCGCCGCCTGGTTGACCAGTTCCGCGGGCAGGCCGAGCGCGAAGGCGAGCTTGCGTGCCTGGAACGGGCGGAAGCCGACGGCCGGGTCAATCGTCTCTTTGAAAATCTGCTCGGGCGTCTTGGCCGCGACCTCTTCGATGTCCATGCCGCCCGCGGCCGACGCCATGAAGACGGGCCTGCCGGTCGTCCGGTCGAGCACGATGCCCAGATAAAACTCCTTGTCAATCGGCAAGCCCTCTTCGATGAGGAGCACGCGCACTTCCCTGCCTTCGGGGCCGGTCTGGTGCGTGACGAGTTTCATACCGAGCATCTGGCGCGCGATGTCGCGTGCTTCGTCCGCCGATTTGGCGAGCTTGACGCCGCCGCCCTTGCCGCGGCCGCCCGCGTGAATCTGCGCCTTGACGACGACCACGTCCGTCGCCAACTCTTTCGCCGCGTGGTAAGCCTCTTCGGGCGAGCGCGCGACGATCCCGCGCGGCACTGGCGACGCCGTACTTCTTCAGCAGCTCTTTGCCCTGGTATTCGTGAATCTTCATCCCGTTTCGATTCCTCGCTCTGAGTTGTTTTAGAGAATGACTGGGAGTGTATCTCCGCCGGTCGCACGCTGCAAGCCGCCGTTAAAAGTCTATTGCCCGAAAAGAGCAAACGCGATAACTTTGCCCGCGTGAATCCGAGCCGAGCATTTCTTTGCGTCTTTGCGCCTTTGCGTGAAAAACCAATACATCTCACGCAAAGGCGCAAAGACGCAAAGGGATTGAGTCGGACGTGCTCTTGAGTTCTGAGATTGAGGAGGCATTCGTATGAGCGAAGTCACGGTCACATCCATCATGAGGTTGCAGAACGAGGTGCGCTACGGCGAGGGGCAGACACTCATCATTGACGAGCCGAAGGGTTTGGGCGGCGACGGAGCCGGGCCGGACCCTTACACGCTGCTGCTCGCGGCGCTCGGCGGCTGCATCTCGATGACGGTCACGCTCTACGCGCGCCGCAAGGCTTGGCCGCTTGAGCGCGTCACGGTGCGCCTGCGCCAGGGGAGAATCCACGCCAAGGACTGCGCGGAGTGCACGGAGAACACGGAAGGCTTCGTACACCGCATAGAGCGTGCGGTCACGGTTGAGGGAGACTTAACAGACGAACAGCGCGCGCGCCTCCAGGAGATCGCGCATAAGTGCCCGGTCCATAAAACGCTCACCTCTCCAATCGTCGTCGCCGATTTGAAAGAGTGACCGTAGAAGAACAGGACGCGGAGAGACAGACGCGGAGACGCGGGGACGCGGCGAAAAGACAAGCTGCTTTCTCGCCGCGTCCCCGCGTCTCCGCGTCTCTGTATCAGAGAACGCGCATGAAGGCGACTAAATCTGTCTTCTCCTGCGCCGTCAGGTTGAGTTCAAGAATCAGGTTGAAGAATTCCACTGTGTCTTCGAGCGTCAGCAGTCGCCCGTCGTGCAGGTAGGGCGGCGACTCCTTGATGCCGCGCAGGGGGAAAGTCTTAATCGGCCCCTGCTTGGTAATCATCATGCCGCCTTCCATGCGCGGCTTGTAGAAGCGCTCAACCATCAGGTCGTGCATCGTGCCGTCCGTGTAGAAGGGCGGCGTGTGGCACTGGGAGCAGTTGGCCTTGCCGAAGAACAAGTCTTCGCCGCGCGCCTCGCTCTCGGTCGCACGGCGGCGGTCGAGCCGCCCGTAGATGTTCAGCTTCGGCGCGGGCGGGAAGTCCAGCAACTCCTGAAACTCACTCATCGCGTGGACGTGCAGCGCACGGTCCAACGTGTTCACGCCCTTCTTGGCCGCCGTCACAGGGTCGCCGTCAAAATAGGCCGCGCGCTGCTCAAACTCCGTAAAGTCTTCGACCGTGCGCAGGGCTCGCTGCGAGCCGAACAGGCGCTGCACGTTGACGCCGCGCAAAGACGGAGTCTCAATCCTGCGCCGGTTCTCCTGCGGGCGTATGTCGCCGACGAGGTGCATCGCGCCCGAGTTGTGACCGTTGACGTGGCAGTCGAAGCAGGTGACGCCCATCATGCCGTCCGCCCTTTCGGTCTTGCGGTCGGCCGTCGCGTTGAACTGCTGCTGCGGAAACTGCGTGACCAAAAGGCGCAGCCCGTCTAACTGCTTCGGGTTGAGGATGCCGTTGAACAGCTCGTAGAAATTATCAATCGTCACGAGCTTTCCCTGCGAGACATCGCCGAGGTCCGGCCGCGTGGTCAGAAAAATCGCGGGCGGGAACTCCGGCAGAAAATGCTCCGGGATGTCGAAATCCATGTCGAAGCGTTCGAGCCGCGGCTGCACCTTGATGTGCATCTGCGGAAAGACCATCCCGCCCACGGGGTGACTGACGTGCGGCAGCGGGAGGTACGGGAACAACTCCTTGTCCCTGATCTCTTCCGGCGTCATGCGCCCCAACTGCTCCCACGTCACTCCCCTTTTGAGCTTCGCGGTCGGGCCGACCGGAATCGCCTTGCCGCGCGTCATGCGCACGCTCTCGTCAACGCGCCGCCTGAGGTCGTAACGCTCATCAAGCAGCTTCTGGTGCGCTGCCATGACGCGCGGCTTCGCGGCCTTGTCGCGCGCCCTCACGACGTTGAAAGGCTCTTCGACCACGGGCGAGAACGAAGAATTTTTCTCCTCCTGCTGCGGGCGCGACTGCGCGTCCGCCGGCGAGTTCGTCAGCAGCGAAACGACAAGCGCCATCCCCAGGATCAAAACCGCCAACAGCTTTATCCGTGTGTTCTTGTTCATAGACCTCCCTCCGTTTGGGGCTAAGAACCAGTTTGTGATTGAGAAAGCTAAGGGTTTAAGGCCGCATCATACTCCTCTGACGGCGGCGCATGGAAGGAAAATATGGAAAAGATCGTAAATCGTAAATCGTGAATCGTAAATCGGAGAACGGTTTTTTCGATTCACGATTCACGATTTACGATTCACGATTTACGATTTACGATTGAAAAAAGGCTCTCAGCTTTTTTGGCTGAGAGCCTTTCTCGACGTTTGGATTTAAACTTCGGCGTGAGAGGATTCGAACCTCCGACCCCCTGAACCCCATTCAGGTGCGCTACCAGGCTGCGCTACACGCCGTCACAGGTTTTCTAGTATCTCTGGAAAAGATTTTTTGTCAAATGCGGCAAGGCGACTGTGAAATTAAAGCCGGGAGCGATGAAATCTATTTTCTGCCGGCGCTGAGATCGGCTTCGCCCGCGTCGAGCGTGGAGAGCAGGTCGCGCAGTTGTTCGGCCAGGCGGCGGACGGCGAGGCGCTGGTCGTCCGTCATGGAAAAATTGGCGTCCGGCGGCAGCGGAGGACTGTCGTAGACGGGGCGCGTCTCAAGGGGCGGCGCGGCCGTTTGAAGAGCGGGCTGCGGCGCAGGAGGGGCCGGCGTCGCGTTCGGGTCCGGCGTCGGGACGACCTTGAGCTTGCTCGCGCCGCGCAGCTCAGACGCCAGCTTCTTCTTCGCCCCGGCAATCGTGTACTGGTCTTCGTAGAGCAGTTCCTTGATTCTCAGCGCCATTTCCACGTCGCGCTTGCGGTAAGTCCGCTGGCCCGCGCGGTTCTTCTGCGGGGCGAGCATGGGAAATTCCGACTCCCAGTAGCGCAGGACGTGGGCCTGCACGCCCGTCAGTTCGCAGACTTCGCCTATCTTGAAGAAGAGTTTTTCAGGGATGGCGACGGCGGCATGGTTCATGGCTTCGGGAGCCCCCCACGAAAATTTGCCCGATTTTTGCTGGCGATTAAGATTAACTACGGGACACCCGCCCAGAGACACGGGCGGCCACACTTCACTAAGCTAGCGGCCATGTTACTCGCGCCCCGAATAGGTGTCAATACTTTTCCACAGGAACTTAACCCGGCGAGCAAGCAGCAGTTGCCTCTTTCTTCTTGAGACGATACGTCAACGCACGGGCCGTGTGAGCGGCGCGAGCCGAGCTTTCCTTAGCCCGGCACTATCCTGATGAGGCGGTTGACGGGGTCGAAGGTGAGACGAAAAGGCCGTAGTGCGTCGCGGCCGAGCAGGACGGGCGAGCCAGCCCTCGCCGTGGGCAATAAATCTGTCGGAATCCCGCGTAAAACGAGTGAACCGATGCGTATCGTCGCGGGAGGAATCCTGTGCGCGGTGATGCTCCCGCCGGCAAGGTCGCGCACGTCGCCGCGCGCTTTGCCTCTGCCGGGCAGGATTCCTAGAGAGCGTGCGGCATCAATCGTGACGGCGAGGCCGAAGCCGGAGCCCGTGTCGAGCAGGGCGCGGCGGCCCCCTTCGAGCATGACGAACGGGCGGCGTCCCTGCCCGTCTGTCAGCCACTGCACAATCGTCCCGTCGGGCGGAAGGTTCTCGTTGCGCCTGAGCGGCGTCTCGCGCGGGTCGAAAGAGGTCATCTGCCCGCGCGCCATGTCTATCTCGAAGCCGAGCGGCCCGTAAGCCTCTGCCGGGTCCAGCACGCCGTCCACACCGGGCGCGAGCCGTTCGGTGATGATGAATTGGCCGTTGGACTGTAGGACGTTCTGTTCGTCGCCGAGTGCGAGGCTGCGAACGATTGCGTTGTAACCGGCGACACTGCCCGCGCCGCTCAAGCCCCCGATCATCACTGGCCGGCCGCCTGTTTCGCGCACACGCGCTTCAGTCGCTACACGCCTGGAAAGCAGCGACCCGCCCGCGCCCGTATCAATCGCGAAGGTGTAAGGCCCCGCGCCGTTGACCCAGGCACGGACCAGCAACCCGCGCCCCTCTTCCTCGTTGAAGCGTATGGAGCGCGGGAGACTGCGTTGCGCTGTCGTCGTTTGACTCTGCCGGGCAGACGAATGGGCAGCCCCGTCAAACAGGGCTGCCCGTGAGTTTGCTGCTGGGATGAAGATCGAGACGGAAAGAGCGGCGCAGAGCGCGATTCTTTTCAAACTGTGCCCCATCGCCGTCGTCCCGCGGTGCGATTAGTAGTTGCGGTTGCGCTTGCGGAGTTTGTAGGTCCACAGGGCCGAGCCGCCGCCGCCCGCGAGAGCGCCAATCGCCGCGCCCTTCTTGCCGCCGATGAGGCCGCCAATCAGCGCGCCGCCGCCTGCGCCCATCGCCACCGTCAGCTTATCGCGGTGCTTCTGCCAGAAGGAGCGCTTGCGCGGCTGGTTGTTGTAATCGTAATAGACTTGACGCGACGCAGTGCTGCGGCCGTAGTAGCGGCGCGCGGGCGCGTTTCTGTAAACGACGCGGCTCGCGGGAGCGGCCGTGTTTTGCACGACCAGGTCGCTGGTGCGCTCACGCGCGGCCTGAAAGCCGTCCAAAAAGCCTGCCCGATAGCTCGTCGGGTCGTCAATGTCTTCAGCCTTCGCCGTCAGAATGTCGTCGGCGGCCCTGGAATCGTCCGAAACCGTGCGCGTGCTCTGATCGTCGAGCAGGTTCGCGCTGGGCGTGGTCGAGTAAGACGTAGTCGCCGCGGTGTCCGTATTCTTGCGCGAGACGATGGCCCCAACCGATCCGCCCAAAAGAGCAGCCACGAGAGCAATTGGAATAATCTTATTCTTGAGTAGCATTGTGGTAGGTCCCCTCCAAATATTCTTTTGAGCTGTAGCCCGCGCTAAACAACAGCAAACACCGTTCCTGAATTCGAGCGATTTTTGAGATTAGCACGCGACAAACCGGCAAGCGTTCATTTCCAGCGGAAATCAAGGAAACATAACCGAATCGCAACAAGCAATCGCCCCGCAGCGCCCCCTGGCCGCGCCAAGCCCTGCACGATATGGCTCAGCCGCGCACCCCATATCCTCACACATGTGAAGCCACTTGAGACACTGTGACGAGTATCTAATCGAATTTAGGCCAGTACCGCTCCAACCATTGGAGTCCCCGGCCGCAGCGGGGACAGGAATCTTGGCGCGGGGGACGGGAACGCTGGCAGCGGGGACTTCCCCCGTGGCGGCGCTCCCGTCCCCCGCGCTAGTATTCCTGTCCCCCATCGCGGCGCTGGAGTCCCCACCGCCATGATTCCTGTCCCCCGCGCCGCCGCTCCCGTCCCCGCTCGCGCCGTTCCAAGTGGACGCCTCGTGAAAAGGCGGGATATAATCCGGCTTCATTCACGCACCAGCCCGAACGGAGGATAGTCACCAGACGTGTCCACATCCCCAACCCTTTTCCGTCTAGCCGCGCGCCTCGACCGGGTCGGCTTCTCCGACATCGTCAAAGTACGTAACCGGATTATGGAGTTGCGCGCCCAAGGGCAGGCCGTCTACCAGTTCGAGGGCGGCGAGCCTTACACCTTCACGCCCGACTACGTCAAAGAGGCCATGACGCGTGCGCTCGACAGAGAACAAGACGCGTTACGCACCCTCCTCCGGCATCCCGGAATTGCGCGCGGCCATCACCGACAAGGTGCGCGAGCGCAACCGCATCCCCGCGCGCGAGGAGGACGTGGTGGTCCTGACCGGCGGGATGCAGGGACTCTTCGGCGCGTTTCAATCAACCATCAATCCGGGCGACGAAGTACTCGTCTTCTCCCCCTACTGGACGCCCATCAAAGACCTGATCTCACACTGCGAGGGCACGACCGTCCTCGTCCCAACCGCTGAAGCGAGGCGCGAGGGTTTCGCACAGACGCTCGCGCGCTACGCGACGCCGCGCACACGCGCCATCTACTACAACACGCCGACCAACCCGTCAGGCGTCGTCTTCACGCGCGCCGAGGCCGAAGAGGTCGCGCGCTTCGCGCAGGAGCGCGACCTGATTGTCATCGCGGACGAAGCCTACGAAGACCTCGTCTACGACGGCGAGCACGTCTCCATCGCCTCGCTCGACGGAATGCTTGAGCGGACTATCACCTCCTATACGCTCTCGAAATCCTACGCGATGACAGGCTGGCGGCTCGGCTACGCCGTGGCACAGGAGCCATGGATGACGGGGCTACGCAAGACCCTGCTTTATTCGACCAACGGTGTCTCGACTCCGTCGCAGTGGGCCGCGCTCGCCGCCTTCACCACGCGCTCTGATTTTTTAGAGAAGAACCGCGCCGCCTATCTTCAGAGGCGCGATCTGCTGCTCGCGGGCTTGAACGAACTGGGCCTGACCTGTGCCAGTCCGGCGGGAGCTTTTTACGCCTTCCCCGAAGTGACGCGCGTTCACGCGGACAGCCGCCAGGCGGCCGACATCCTGCTCAACCGCGCGCAGGTCGCGACCGTCCCCGGCATCGTCTTCGGCGAGCACGGCGAGGGCCACCTCCGCTTCTCATTCTCAACCTCCCTGGAGACCATCGAAGCCGGCCTCGACTCGCTCCGGCGAAATCTTTAAAAGGGATGAGGGACGAGGGCGACAGCGACGCGGGGACGCGGAGACGCGGAGACGCGGCGATTAACAGTGAACGGCTTTTGTCCCCGCGTCCCCGCGTCCCCGCGTCCCCGCGTCGTTCCTCCTTCCGTAGCGAATTTGATTTCATAGAACGAATACGACGCAGGGCACTAAAACATTCATCCCTCATCCCTCATCCCTCATCCCTTTCCCTCGGCATCGGCGACGACGCCGCAGTCTTTCGCCAGCAGGCGGGCCGCGAAACGGTCGTCACCGCAGACCTTTTAATCGAAGAGATAGATTTTCGCCTGGACACGACGACCGCGCGGCTGTTGGGCCATAAGGCGCTCGCGGTTTCGCTCTCGGACATCGCCGCGATGGGCGCGCGCCCGCGTTACGCGCTAGTCTCCATAGGCGTCCCGCGCGAAATCTGGCGGTCGGATTTCGTTGACGAGTTTTACGAAGGCTTCTTCGCTCTGGCCGAGACTTACGGCGTCGCGCTCGTCGGTGGCGACGTGTCGCGCTCGCCCGAACGAATCGTGATTGACTCCGTGGTCCTGGGCGAGGTCGAGCGCGGGCGAGCCGTCACACGCTCGGGCGCGCGCGCGGGCGATCACGTCTTCGTCACGGGCTCGCTCGGGGGCGCTGCCGCCGGCCTGCGCCTGCTCGGGCGCGGAGAGTCTTTACGAAGAAAGCGGTCACGCTCTCTTCAGTATCGCGCGGTCGAAGAACTACTGCTACGCCAATTGCGGCCGGAGCCGCGCATCCCCTGGGGCGCGCTGCTCGGCGAGGAGCGCCTGGCAACAGCCATGATAGACATCAGCGACGGCCTCTCCTCGGACCTCACGCACCTCTGCCGCCAGAGCCGTGTCGGGGCAGTCATTGATGCCGCGCGCGTCCCAGTGGACTCAGCCGTCATCAACCTCTGCGGCCGCCGCGCGCTCGATCCGCTCCTGCTCGCGCTCCACGGCGGCGAAGATTTTGAATTGCTCTTCACAGTCCGCCCGCGCGACCTCGCCCGGCTGCCGCGCTCACTGGGCGGCGTGCCTTTAACTTACGTCGGCGACGTGACGGGCGAGGGCGCGGGCGTTCGCATCTCCGAAGGCTCGCGCGTCTGGCCGTTAGAGCCCGCGGGCTTCACTCACTTCTGATTCAACCCCAATCAGGCGCTCCGAAAAAGCGCCGTTTTAATCCACTCTTCACCGGCTTTATTTTCACGATTAACGGGTCGCACGGTCGCGGCACGGCGACGTTGACAATCGAGCGGGCGAGACAATAAAGTACTCCCCGCACTTAGTGTCACAAGTGTTCTGACCCGCTAGAGGCTCCTGACCATTTTCGCCTCAGCGTGCTACTCAAAACACACCAAGTTAGCCCTGACTACTCATCTCACGCGAAGGGAGCTTTACACATGCCTCAAGAGACATCACAACAACACGCATCTTTGCGTAGACCGTTACGCGACACGAAAGCTATTAACGAAACGGGGAGCCCCGTAAGGCACAACGTCTATGCCAAAGACTCAAGCGCGAGCCGCCGCAGAATCGTGCGCGCCGTGACGTTTCTTCTGGCTCTCTCGACGCTGATGTTCTCGCTCGTCCTGCTGCGGCCCGTCGGGGCCAGTTCGGAAAGCGCGCCCCAGGAAGCAATCAGTCAGGACACAGCCGTGGCGGAAGCGGAGGCGACCGCGGCCGGCAGCGGGTGCGTGACACCGCAGTTCGCGCTGGCCGGCCCCGGCACTGCCGCGGGGGACGGTCCCGTGTCCGCCGCCGCCGCCGACTTCGACGGCGACAACAGAGCGGACCTTGCTGTCGCAAACCTCCTGTCCAACAAGGTGACGATTCGCTTTGGCGGCGGCAGCGGCTCCTTCATGCCTTGGATCAGCGAGACGGCTGCTAACGAGCCTGTCTTCGTCGCCGCCGCCGACTTCGACCACAACGACAGGAAGGACTTGATCGTAGTCAACAGAGCCTCGGACGATGTCTTTATCCTGTTAGGGAATGGGACCACCCCGATTCCCTCCCCTCCCATCGCCGTCGGCGATTCGCCCCGCGCAGCCGTCGTCGCCAACTTCAATGACGACGCGGAGCTGGATTTAGCCGTCGCGAACGAAGGCTCCGACAACGTCTCTATCCGGCTGGGCGACGGCGCGGGCGGCTTCACCAACGGCGCGGATGTTTTGGCCGGCATTGATCCGGTATTCCTCGCCACAGGCGATTTCAACCGCGACGGCGCGCTGGACCTGGCGATAGTCAACCAGGGTTCCGACAACGTCTCTATCCGGCTGGGCGACGGTCTGGGCGGCTTCACTAACGCCGCGAACGTTGCGGTCGGCGATTCGCCCCAGGCAGTCACCACCGGAGACTTCAACCGCGATGGCAAGCTAGACCTCGCCGTTGTTAACCAGGGTCCCGACACGTTCTCTATCCGGCTGGGCGACGGCGCGGGCGGCTTCACAGGTGCGGGCGGCGCGAGCGTCGGCACTGACCCCACGTCCATCGTCGCCGGAGACTTCAACAGTGACGGGAAACTTGACCTGGCCGTGGCAAACTCCGGCTCGAATAATCTGACCGTCAGGCTGGGCAACGGGAGCGGCCTTTTCCCGGACGCCAACGCAGTCACTATCGGGGCCAGCAATTTTCCCTCCTCCGTCGCCGTCGCAGACTTCAACAACGACGGCAAGCTGGACCTGGCGGCGGCGAATCGCAACTCCGACAACGTCATGGTCTGGCGCAACACCTGCGACCTGACGCCGTGCGGCGGCGTGAGGTTCAGGCAGCCCGCAGGCTCTCCTCTCATCACCGGCAATTTTCCCTTCGCCAACGCCGTCGCGGACTTCAACCGCGACGGCAAGCCGGACATGGCTGTCATTCATCAATTCGCCACACACGTCGCCATCCGTCTGGGCAACGGCGTGGGCGGCTTCACCAGCGCGCCGAATGTCCCCATCGGAAGTAAAGCGCTCGACGTTGCCACGGGTGACTTCAACAGCGACGGCAAGCCGGATTTGGCGGTCGTGAATACTGACGACGATCATGACACTGATAGCGTCTCGATCTTACTGGGCGACGGCGCTGGCGGCTTCACTGCCGGCCCGGAACTCGTCGCCAACTCCATCGCCGCCTCCGTCGTCGTAGCCGACTTCAACCGCGACGGGAAAGAGGACTTGGCCGTGGCGAACGCTGGCTCCCGCACCGTCTCGATGCTGCTGGGCGACGGCGCGGGCGGTTTCACCAAAGTAGCTGACGTTCCAGTCGGCATCGATCCTTTTTCCTTGACGACAGCCGACTTCAATCTCGACGGGAACCCCGACCTGGCCGTGGCGAACGCTGCCGACGACACCGTCTCGATCCTCCTGGGTGACGGGACCGGCGGCTTCACCAGCGCGCCATCCCTCACCACCGGCGATAACCCCGTACACATTACCGTCGGCGACTTCAACCGAGACAGCAGTCCCGACCTGGCCGTGGCTAACCTTTACTCCCTCTCCGTCTCGATTCGCGTGGGTCATGGTGACGGAACCTTCTCAACCAGGCCGGACGTTCCGGCCGGCACGAACCCTAGCTTCATAGGCCTCGGCGACTTCAACATGGACGGCAAACAGGACCTGGCCGTGTCGAACTTCTTCACGAACAGGGTCGTGATCCGCCTGGGCGCCGATTTCCCTGACCTTTTCACCGCCGCGCCGGACCTCACCGTCGGCCAGGACCCCGCCTACGTCGCCGTCGCGGACTTCAACCGCGACGGCAAGCCGGATTTGGCTGTCTCCAACTCCGCCTCGGACAACGTCTCCATACATCTGAACGGCTGCTCGCCGCCGGCCGAACTCGCCATCACGCAGACGGCCTCCGGCCCCAGGTTCCTGGCCGGCCAAACCGTCTCCTACACCGTCCAGGTCACTAACAACGGGCCTTACGCCGTCACGGGCGTGGCCGGCGACCCCGGGGCCGTCGTCACAGACGTACTGCCCGGCCCTCTGACTTTCGTCTCAGCGCCTAACTGCGGTTACGCGTCAGGCACGCGCACGGTCACCTGCAACATCACGACCATCGGCGTCGGCGTGACCGTCACGCGCACCATCACGGCCCGTGTCAACGCCGCGGGTGTCATCAACAACAAGACGGTTGTCAAAGGCACGGGGCGCGACTCGGTCTCTACCAACAACAGCGCCACGACCACTGTCACGGGCGTTTCGCTCAAGAGCGTCACGCTCTCGCCGACGACAATCGCGGGCGGCTGCGGCAGCGCGACTGGCACAGTCACGCTCACCAGTGCCGCACCGGCGGGCGGCGCGCTCGTCAAGCTGGTCTCGAACAACGCGGCCGTGGTCGTCCCCGCGAGCGTCACCATCGCCGCCGGCCAGACGACGGCGACCTTCATGGCGACGACCAACATCGTCAACGCCAACAAGGCCGTCGGGGTCACGGCCTTTCTGCCCAACACCAACCCGGTCGTGAGTAAAACGGCGAATCTGGTTCTGACGCCGATTCTGACTTCGCTCACGCTCTCGCCGAACCCGGTTCAGGGCGGCACGCCAGTCACGGGGACGCTCATGCTCGCCTGCGCCGCGCCGCAGAACATCACGTTCACGCTGTCGAGCAACAACGCGGCGGCTACGCCGGACGTGTCGAGCGTGACGATTAACGCGGGCCAGTCGAGCAAGCAGTTCACCATCACGACACAGACGGTGACGGCGCAGAAGACTGCCGTCATCAAAGCCACGTCCGCCGGCGGGACGAAGCAGACCAACTTAATCATCCAACCGTAGCAACGACGAACGACGGTCTCACGCTGGAGGCGCGAAGAAAAGCTTGATTGTTTTCTTCGCGCCTTTGCGTGAGATGGTCTTGACGCCGCGAACTGATTTGACTCGGAAGCCTCCGACACAGCATCATTCGTGCGACCACTTTTTCGTTGAGACCAGGAGCAGATGCTGAAATTTCACAACACACTTAGCGGCCGCGTCGAAGAGTTTCGCCCGATGGTCGAGGGCGAGGTCAATCTCTACTACTGCGGCCCGACCGTCTGGGACTACGGGCACATAGGCAACTTCCGCTCGAACATCTTCACGGACGTGCTCGTCCGCTACCTGCGCTACAAGGGCTACAAGGTCACGCACGTGATGAACATCACGGACGTGGAAGACCGCATCATCGCTCTCTCGCAGAAGAACAAGGTCACGATTGACGAGTATACGGCCAAGTACATAGAGGCGCTCTGGGAAGACTACGACGCGCTCGGCTGCTTGCGCCCCGATATCATCCCGCGCGCCACGCGCCACATCCCCGAGATGGTCTCGCTGATAGAGCGCCTAGAGTCGCGCGGCCACGCCTACCGCTCGGACGACTCCGTCTACTACCGAATCAGCTCGTTCCCGGAATACGGCAAGCTCTCGAAGATTAATTTCGCGGGCAACATCGCGGGCGCGAGCGAGCGCGTGGACACGGACAAGTATGACAAAGAGGACGCGCGCGACTTCGCACTCTGGAAGGGGGCCGAGTCACCGGACGAGCCCGCATGGGACACTGCTCTGGGGCGCGGCCGCCCCGGCTGGCACATAGAGTGCTCGGCCATGTCCATGAAGTATCTGGGCGAGACCTTCGACATACACGCGGGCGGCATTGACCTTGTCTTCCCGCACCACGAGAACGAGGTCGCGCAGAGCGAGGGCGCGACAGGCAAGCAGTTCGCGCGCTACTGGATTCACTACGAGCATCTGAAGGTGGACGGCGAATCCATGTCGAAGTCGAAGGGCAACTTCTACACGTTCCGCGACGTGACGGCGCGCGGCTTCTCGCCGACCGCCGTACGCTACTTCCTCTTCTCCGTCCCGCATCGCAAGCAACTGAACTTCACCTTCGACGCCCTGCGCGGCATAGAGAAGACCGTCAAGGGTCTGCGCGACTTCCGCTCGCGCCTCAGGGACGCGCGCGTCGAGGCGGGCGCGAACCCGCAACTGCAAGAGGCGTCCGCGCGTGCTTTGAAAGAGTTCGAGGCCGGGATGGACGATGACCTCAACACCTCCGTCGCGCTCGCCGCGCTGCACAACCTCGCGCGCGAGGTCAACACCGCGCTCGACTGCCACGCCCTGCGCCAGGAAGACAAGCGCGAATTGCTGGAAACGCTCGACCGCTTCAACTCCGTCCTGAACATTTTCGAGGACGAACAAGTCGTCATGCTCGACGCGGAGATTCAATCGCGCATAGACGAGCGGCAGGAGGCCCGACGCCGCCGCGACTTCGCGCGCGCAGACGAAATCCGCGTCGAGTTGGCCGAGCGCGGCATCATCCTCGAAGACACCAAGGACGGCGTGCGCTGGAAACGACGCTGACCGAGGGTCGTGTTACTGGTCGGCGGAGGGGAAAGCTTCGGCCAGGATTTCAAAAGAGCGCAGCCGCGCCGGGTGGTCGAATATCTGCGAGGCGGCCATTATCTCGTCCGCCCCGGTCAAATCAATGAAAGCCTCAAGCCCCCGCCGCACAATCTCGGGAGTGCCGACGAACGAATAGCGCAGCGCGCGCTCGACCCCGGCCCTCTCGGATTCGGACCAGTTCCCTTCCATCGAATCAACGGGCGGCTGCAAAAGTCCCGGGCGGTTGCGGCGCAGGTTGAGGAACGCCTGCTGAATTGACGTGAACAGCTTGCGCGCTTCCCCTTCCGTGTCGGCGGCGAACACGTTCACGCACGGCATCGCGTACGGCTCAGGCAGCGACTCCGACGCCCGAAACTCACTCCTGTAAATCCTGAGCGCCTCAAGCAGAAGGTCGGGCGCGAAGTGCGACGCGAAGGCGAAGGGGAGTCCGAGCACGGCCGCAAGCTGCGCGCTGTAGAGGCTCGAACCCAGCAGCCAGATTGGCACACGCGAGCCCTCGCCGGGCACGGCGCGCACCACCTGTCCCGGCCGTGCCGGCTCTAAGTACGAACGCAACTCGGCCACGTCACGCGGGAAGTCTTCGTCGGGGTTCGAGAGTGTGCGACGGAGCGCGCGCATCGTGAGCCGGTCCGTGCCCGGCGCGCGCCCGAGGCCCAAATCAATCCTGCCGGGGTAGAGGGCATCGAGTGTGCCGAACTGTTCCGCGACGACGAGGGGCGCGTGGTTCGGGAGCATCACGCCGCCGGAGCCGACGCGTATGGTCTTCGTGCCGCCCGCGACGTGGCCTATGAGGACGGCTGTCGCCGAACTCGCGATGCCCGCGATGTTATGGTGTTCGGCCAGCCAGAAGCGGCGATAGCCCCACGACTCTGCGTGCCGCGCCAGGTCCAGCATCTCGCTAAAAGCTTCGCTGATTGTCCCGCCTTCTTTAACCGGCGCGAGATCGAGAATTGAGAGGCGAATCTCCCTTGTGCTTTTCATAACTACAATGATAGCAGACGAACGAAGGCAGCGGGTGCTTGTCCCTGCTCGCTTTGAGCACTGCGGCTTCCAGATTCCCAGCCGCTAATCCAGGCATTGAAACTGACCGGCGACAAGCAAAACCCCTGGAAATTCACCTTCAGAAATTGTTTATTGACGTGACGTAAGGTCCCGAGCTAGACTGATTTTGCCGTCATTTGGCGTTCCATTCCCACCGGACAAGTCGGCGCTCTGGTCAAGGTTAATAATCACCTTACATGTTACTTAACAATTCGGCCGCTGTGACAGCCGTGTGCCGTCAAACGCCTCGGCACGTCGCATCAAAGTCTCTGGAATCTTGTAGGACATCAGCCATCTTTACCCTGCTCCGTCTTCAACGCGCGTGCCGCCAGCCGACTCAGAGAACAATCACAAAGGAGAACCTCGCATGAGGCACCTGCCCTCCCTGCTCAAGCTTTTATTCGTTTCCATCATGCTGTCATTAGCGGCGCACACCGCGCTGGCGCAGGGAACCTCTTTCACCTACCAGGGGCGGCTGACCGACGACGGCGCGCCATCGAACGGAAGCTACGAGTTGGAGTTCAAGCTCTACGACGCGCTGACCGGCGGCACCCAACAGCCGCAGCCCGCGCCTCTGACAATTCAATTCACGGGCGCGGATGCGGTGGCGGTGGTCAACGGCATCTTCACCGTGCAACTCGATTTCGGCGCGAGCGCCTTTCCGGGCGCGGCGCGCTACCTCGAAATCGGCGTCCGCCGCGCGGGCGATTCCACTTTCACGACCCTCACGCCGCGCCAGCCCATCAGCTCCACGCCTTACGCGATTCGGAGCACCACGGCCGCGACCGCCGCGACTGCCACAGACTTCAGCGGCAATCTTGCCGGCGACGTGACCGGCACTCAATCCGCCACGGTCGTCAACTCCGTAGGCGGCCAGACTGCCGCCAACGTGGCGAGCGGCGCGAGCGCGGCCAACTCGGCGACGGATGCCAACACGGCGGGCGCAATCGTCAAGCGCGATGCTTCGGGTAACTTTTCCGCCGGCACTATCACGGCCTCTCTCAACGGCAACGCGACGACTGCGACGACGGCTGACACCGCGACGACGGCGACGACCGCCGCGACCGCCTCGGCGGTTAGCACTGCGGCGGGCGACAGCGTCGTCACGGCCGTCAACGCCAGTTCTTCAACCATCAACGCCGCGCGCCTGCCCTCTACGCTGGCGACACAGAACGGCTCCAACACCTTCAGCGGCACGAACACCTTCAGCACCAGCCCGACCTTCAACGCCGGACTCTCGGCGGGCGGCCAGAAGATAACCAACGTAGGCACGCCGACGGACGCCTCCGACGCGGCGACGAAAGCTTACGTTGACGCGAACTCCGGCGGGTCGGCGGCGGGCGCGGCGGGCGGCGACCTGACCGGCTCCTACCCGAACCCGTCCATCGCCACGACCGCCGGCTCGAATATCGTCAACGCCGTGAACGCCGGCAGTTCGTCAATCGTCACCTCGCGCGTCGCGGGCGACGTTGAGTTCGCCCCGTCGGCGCAGCAGATGGCGGACAGCACGAACCACCTCATCAACCTCAAGCTCGTCAGCACCGATCCGGTCAATCACAAGTTGGGCACGCCGGGCCAGAACGCGCTCATCTCGCTCAGCGCGAGCGGGACATACCCCGACAACAGCACCCACGACAAGGAGCGCTTCCGCGTGGACAACGACGGCTCGATTCTCTCCGTCGCCGATTACACCGGCGGCGTCAACACCACCGCCCCGATTGAGGGGTCAGGCACGCGCTTCATGTGGTACGCGGCCAAGGCGGCGCTCCGCGCCGGCCAGATCAACGGCACGCAGTGGGACGATGCCAACATCGGCCTCTACTCGACGGCCTTCGGCGAGAACGTGCGCGCGCTCGGCGACAACGCCATCGTGGTGGGTAAGAATTCGGTCGCGGCCAACACCGGCACGGTGGCGCTCGGTGAGGGGCACACGGCGACCGGCGCTAACTCGGTCGCGCTCGGCTACGGCGCGTCCACCTCGACCATCGCGGGCTCGCCGCGCACCGGCACGTTCGTCTTCTCCGACCGCTCCGTCCCGCTCACTTACTCGTTCAACGGCACCAGCCCCGACATCGAATCGCAGTTCCACCCCACGGTCACGAACTCCTTCAACGTGCGCGCCGTCAATGGCTCCTTCTTCTACACGAACACGGCGCTCTCGACGGGTTTCATCTTCAACAGCACGACCGCGACGATGACGCTCACCAACAGCAGGCTCACGATGGCGAGCGACGGCTCGACGACGCTCACGTCGAACTCCGGCGGGACGGCGGGCGTCACGCTCCCGGCGGGCGGCGGCTCGTGGAACAACCTCTCCGACCGCAACGTGAAGACCAACTTCGCGGCCGTCAACCCGCGCGCCATCCTGCGCGGCGTCCTCAATCTTCCGATCTCGACCTGGAACTACAAGTCGCA
Source organism: uncultured Acidobacteriota bacterium (assembly GCA_963711585.1). Taxonomy (GTDB): domain Bacteria; phylum Acidobacteriota; class Blastocatellia; order Pyrinomonadales; family Pyrinomonadaceae; genus QHXM01. The sequence continues at coordinate 83,009 of CAVQEU010000020.1, forward strand.
GGCGACTTCCGTCCGCCACATCGGCCCGATGGCTCAGGACTTCTTCGCCGCCTTCAAAGTAGGCGACAGCGACAGAACAATCGCGACCATAGACCCGGACGGCGTGGCGTTCGCCGCCATTCAAGGCTTGCACGAGGAGTTGAAAGACCGCGACGCACAGATCAACGGTCTACAGCAACAACTCCGCCAGCAGCAGGACCAGATTGAGAGCCTGAAGAAGCTCCTCTGCCTGGATCACCCAGAGGCCGCGGTCTGCAAAGAGAGCAAGTGAGGGCCATGCGCCACTATCCTTACCTAGTCCTCCTACTGCTGTTGCTCTCGGCCTTGCCCGCGAGCGCCCAGGTCAGCACACAGCTCACGCAGTCAGTCGTCGCGGGCGGCGGCGGCGCGAGTACGCAAGGGCCTTTGCGCCTGGACGGCACCATCGGCCAGGGCACCGCAGGCACTTCATCCGGCGGCACGTTCTCGCTCGAAGCGGGCTTCCCGCCCTCGCTTGAGAACCGCGCTCCGATCAACACCGTGCCCGGCGCGCAAAGCATGCCCGAGAACGGCACCCTGATTTTCTCCGCGGCTAACAGCAACCTCATCTCTGTCGCGGACGCTGACGCAAGAGGTTCTGCGGTCCAGATGACGCTGACCGCGTCCAACGGCACGCTGACGCTCAACGGCACGTCGGGCCTCAACTTCACGTCCGGTGACGGCACGTCAGACGCCGCGATGTCCTTCACAGGCACTCTCATTGACATCAACAACGCGCTCAGCGGAGCCGTCTTCACGCCGACCTCGGGCTTTGCCGGCGGCGCCTCTTTACAGATTGTCACGAACGACCAGGGTCACACAGGGGCGGGCGGTGCGCTTTCCGACACGGACGCCGTCAACATCACCGTCAACGACGGCGGGGCGCTCGCCTTCAGCGCTTCGACCTACGCGACGGCAGAAAACGCGGGCTCCGTTGTCATCACTGTCACGCGCACGGGCGGCACAAGCGGCGAGGCGTCGGTCAGCTTCGCGACCGTAGGCGGCACGGCCACGGACGGCTCGGACTATTCTTCCGTCACGCAGGTTGTGACCTTCGCCGACGGCGACGCGGCCGACAAGACCGTCAGCATCAACCTCGGGGACGACACAGAGTACGAAGGACCGGAGACCGTCAACCTGGCGCTGACGAACGCCACGGGCTCCGCGAGCCTGGGCACGACGAACACGGCGACGCTCACCATCAACGAAAACGATTCTCTCCCCGCGGCGCTGGTCGTCAACACCACGAACGACATAGACGACGGCTACTGCACCACGCAGCACTGCTCGCTCCGCGAGGCCATCAACGCGGCCAACCAGAGCGCCGGCGCGAACACCATCAGCTTTAACATTCCCGGCCAGGGCGTGATGACCATCACCCCGGAACTGAACCTGCCCGCCGTCTCAGATCAATTGACCATAGACGGCTACACGCAGCCGGGCGCGCAAGCCAACACGCTCGCCTCTGGCACGGACGCTTCCCTGCTCATCGAACTCGACGGGAGCCTCATCACCGCGGACGCGACCGGAGTCGGCATTGACCTCGCGGCCGGGGACAGCACCGTGCGCGGCCTCGTCGTCAACAACTTCAACCTCGCGGGCCTGCGCTCGCAGTCGAACACCGGCGGCAACCTCATCGAAGGCAACTTCGTCGGCACGGACTCCGGCGGGGCCGAACCCTCCGGCAACACCACCGGCATCCTCATCGTCAACTCGTCGAATAACACCGTGGGCGGCACGACGCCCGCCTCGCGCAACCTCATCTCGGGCAACACGCTCACAGGCATCCTCATCGGCGGCGACTCCGCCGGCAACAAGGTGCGCGGCAATCTCATCGGCACGAAGGCCGACGGCACGGGCGCGCTCGGCAACGGGAACGCGGACACGGAGGCCCCGACCGGCGGCGTCATCATAAACTCCAGCGAGAACACCCACGGCAACGTCGTCGGCGGGACGGAAGCCGGGGCCGGCAACGTCATCGCCTTCAACTACGGCGGCGGCGGCGTCATCACGGGTGTGCAATCGAGCGTGGGCGGCAACGCCGTACTTTCTAACTCCGTCTTCTCTAACCCCGCGCTCAACGGCGGCACGCGCGGGCTCGGCATAGACCTCGGCTCCGACGGCGCGACCCCCAACGACGCGGGCGACGGCGACGCGGGCGTCAACAACTTGCAGAACTTCCCCGAGTTGACCTCTGCCGTCACTGACGCAGGCAGCACCGTCGTCCACGGCACACTCGACAGCACTCCGAACACAGAGTTCCGCCTTGAGTTCTTCTCCAACACCTCTTGCGGCGGCGCGGGCAATGGCGAGGGACAGACTTTCATCGGCGCGAAGACGGTCACGACCGACGACAATGGGCAGGCCGCTTTCTCCTTCACGCCCACGGCCCCGCTCGCAGGGGGCCAGACGGTGACGGCCACGGCCACGGACCCGAACAACAACACCTCTGAGTTCTCACAGTGCTTCGCCGTGGAAGCGCCGAAGGGTACGCTCCAATTCAGTTCCGCGACTTACGACGGGGCCGAAGGGGATGGACAGGCCGTTATCACAGTCACACGCACTGGCGGCAGCACCGGCCCCGTCTCCGTCCGTTACGCTTCCAGCATGGGCGTCGCCAAGGCCGGCGTGGATTACGTCACGGCATACGGCACACTGGACTTCCAGGACGGACAGACGAGTCGCACCTTCACGGTCACGCTCTCTGACGACTCGCTTAACGAAGCCGGGGAGAGCGTCAAGCTCACGCTCAGCAACCCCGTCGGAGGGGCGAGTCTGGGCTCGCCGGCCCAGGCAATTCTGACAATCGCGGACGACGACCCCGTGCCTGCCATCTCGATCAATGACGTGACGGTGACGGAGGGTGACAACGGCACCTCTTCGGCAACCTTCACGGTCAGCCTGTCGCCCGCAAGCGGGCAGCAGGTCACCGTGGCTTACGCGACCGTTAACGGCTCCGCGACCGCGACCAGCGATTACGGCGCAAAGAGCGGCACGCTCGCCTTCAACGAGGGAGAGACCGTCAAACAGATAGTCGTCCCCATCAAAGGCGACCTCTCTGTCGAGACGGACGAAAACTTCTTCGTCAACCTGACCAACGCCTCGAACGCCGTTCTCGGCGACGCGCAGGCGCAAGGCACCATCAGCAACAACGACCGGCCCTTCTCCATCAGCGGACGCGTCGTCGTCGGCGCGACGGCGCTCGGCGGCGCGACCGTCACGTTGAGAGGCTCGAAGGCCGCGGCCACCACGACTGACGCCTCCGGCAACTACACCTTCACGGGTCTCGCACCGGGCGGCTATTACACCGTGACCCCGTCGAAGCTTCACTACACCTTCAATCCGCCGAGCCGCAGCTTCACAAACCTGAGCGCCGACCAGATCAACCAGAACTTCTCGGCCACACTTAAAACTTACGCCATCAGCGGCTCAGTCAAAATTGGCACAACCGGCCTGGCCGGCGTCACAATCAAAATCACCAGCACGACGCCCGCAGGCTTCACGCCCCGCACCTTCACGACCACGGCCACCGGCGCTTTCTCCTTCGCGAATCTGCCGGCGGGGCGCAGCTACGTTGTGACGGCGACCAAAGCAAACTATAACTTCACCCCGGCTTCTCGCACTTACACGAACCTCGGGGCGAGCCAGACGGCGGCCAATTTCGCCGCGACGCTCAAGACATACAGCATCAGCGGCAAGGTGACTAAGACGGGCACGGCCACGGGCATCCCCGGGGTCACGATGACCATCACCAGCGCCAGCCCGGCGGGCTTCGCGCCACGCACGGTACAGACTACGAGCACCGGCAACTACACTTTCACGGGACTGCCGGCCGGACGGAACTACACAATCAAGCCGACCTTGACCGGCTACACCTTCACCGCCTTAACGAGAACCTTCACCAACCTCAGCGCCAACCAGCCGGCAGGCCCCACGACCGCCTTCACCGGCACGCAGTAAGCGCCGATATCTCACGCAAAGGCGCGAAGAAAGCACGCAAGATGAAGAGGCATTCAACATCTTCGCGGTCTTCTTCGCGCCTTTGCGCCTTTGCGTGAGACTTAGTCGTTTATTTGCTAGTCACCGCGCGCGTCGCCTGCCCGCCGAGACTGCTGCGGACAGTTATGCTTTGCGGATTGGCGGACAAACTGAACTGCCCGCTGAATCGCCCGCCTCCGTTACTACTCAACGTCCCGACAAGCTGACCCGTAGAGGTGACGTAGACTTTCAGCGTCGCGTCGGCGCGTGTGCTGCCCGCCTCAACACGCAGCGTGCGCTTACCAGACTCGTACTCGGCGCGACTAATCGAGACCGTATCAACCGACGACGCGGCCGGATTTATCGTCAGGCTCGCCGCGCGCGACGTGCTGCCCAGTGTCGCCGTCAACGTCGCCGTCGTCCTGGCGGTGACGCGCGCCGTGTTGATGGTGAAGCTTGCGGACGATGCGCCGGCCGCCACCGTGACGCTTGCCGGAATTGTCGCCGCCGTGTTGCTGCTCGACAGCCGCACGGTCGTCGCCGTCTGGGCTCTCGCGCTCAACGTCACCGTTCCGGTCGAGGCGCTTCCGCCCGTGACGGCGCTCGGGTTCAAAGTTAAAGACGAAACCGTGACGGGCGCGGGCGGCGTTGTCGTCGTCGTCCCGGTCGAATTTATCAGGATTCTCAAAGAGGTGCTCGCCCCGCCGACCATCAGAGCGATGTCAGGTTTGCTGTCGCCGTTGAAATCGCTCGAAGTAATAAAGATGCCGCCGATGCTGGAGAGAGCGGGAGGCGCCAGGTAGCGTGTCGGCGGCTGAAACGTGCCGTCGCCGTTGCCGTTCGCTATCTCCATCAAGCCCCTGGTGCCGTACCCCATCGCGCGGGCGATGTCTTGAAAGCCGTCGCGGTTGTAGTCTGCGACGGCCAGGTTAAAAGGCGCGTCGATGGCGTTTTCGATGATACGAACGCCCCGGCGGAAAGTGCCGTCGCCGTTGCCGAGTAGAATAGCGTTGCCGTATCCGTTGCCGAGCGCGACGACCAAATCCGGAATCGTGTCGCGGTTAAAATCGGCGACATCAACATCATTGCTCGCAGAGGCAAGGTCGCCGCCGATGATGACGCTCATCGCCGGCTGCCGCGTTGAACGTGCCGTCGCCCACGCCGAGCAGGATGTAGAGCTGCGTATTCCCCCCGCCGATGGCGAGGTCCTTAATCCCGTCGCGGTTAAAATCCCCGGCCGTCATCCGATACATGCCAAACCCGGCGGGGAGTTCCCGCGTCGGCTGAAAAGTGCCGTCGCCGTTGCCGAGCATGACGGAGATGGTTTCCGCCACGACACACGGCCCGTCGTAACAGTTCATGGTGTGCATGATGGCAACGTCGAGCTTGCCGTCATTGTTCAAATCCGCGGCGATGACCGACGGCGAATCAAAACCGGAAGTGTTCGGGAAATTGATTGGCGGGTTGAAAGTCCCGTCGCCTCTGTTCGTGACGAGCGAAAGGCTCGTGTGCTGTGTGTTGATGGTGACGACCAGGTCCGGCTTGCCGTCGCCGTTAAAATCGCCGGCCGCCAGGTCCTGCGCGTAGCCCGCGACCGGGTATTCGATCTTCGGCTGAAAAGTGGCGTCGCCGTTATTGAGCATCACGGCCGCGGACATCGCGCCCGATCCCGCCAGGTCCAATTTGCCGTCGCCGTTGAAGTCCGCGGCGACGTGAGTGTTTCCGAGTAAAGGATGACTTTGCGTCGTAAAAGTCGCCGTTTGCGCCATCGCGCTCGCGCCCGCAACAAGCATCAGGACGCCGTAGAATAAAGCCCGAACAAACTGCCCGTATAAGACCGCGTGTCTCCTGGTCATTTCGCCTCCCCGACCGACTATTTGGATTTTCAGGACGTTTTGTCCAACATTTGCAATCGCTTCGTCAGACATTATTGAGAAAACAGTGCGACCATTGAGCTTGGAAATACCTTCAGCAACTGTATTTTTCGGCAGCCACCGCGGACTGTTTAGTTCGCATGCTCGTGCATCTCCGCAGGTGTGCCAAAATTGTTCAGCAAACGCGCGCTCCACGATATAAATTGAGAGGTGACTATCTGCCGTGACGCACACAGCCGTTGAGAGGTTCTTTAGAATGGCCGCTCTCCTCGTCGCGCTCTGCGCGTGCTCGCTCCTTTCGGCCCCAACGGCTCAGGCCCAGGCCAGCTTCGTCGAGAGCTTCGACAACGTCGGCACGACCGGCTCGGGCCAGGACGGCCCGCAGAACTTAATCAGCCGCGGCTGGATTTTTCGTAACCAGAGCAGCCCGAAGGGCGCGACCTCCTGGCACAACGGCTACACGCCGGCCGCCACGCAGCAGAACTGGCCCTCGCCGCAGGCGGGCGCGGGCTACATGGCGGTCCAGAGCACCAGCACGGACTATTTCGGCGGCAAGGTCAGCAACTGGGCCATTCTCCCGCAGATTTCCGGGCAGCGCGCGGGCGACACCCTGACCTTCTACGTCATCAACCTCCCGAGTAACAATACGCCCACGCTCCAGGTGCGCTACTCGCCCGGCGGCGGGACAAGCACGGGCGCGGGCGCGGACGCCGTCGGCGACTTCACGCAAGTCCTGCTCGACATCAACCCGCTCCCGGCCGGCGGCTGGAACCGCTACAGCGTGACCCTGCCCGGCTCGGGCCGCATCGCGTTGCGCTACTACATCGCGCAAGCCTGCAACTACGGCTGCGGCAGCGCCTACACCGGGATTGACACCTTGAGCCTCGGGGCGACGCCCCCGGCCGCGTGCAACCTGCCGCCCGTGCCGAGCGCGGGCCAGACCGTGACGTGGACGGCCGCGCGCAGCCCCTATCAGGTGTGCCAGAACATAGGCATCCCGCCCGGCTCCACGGTCAACGTCGAGCCCGGCGTCCGTGTCAACTTCGACTCGCAGCGCCAGCTCGTCGTCAACGGCACGCTCAACATAAATGGCACAGCGGCCGCCCGCGTCTCGTTCAACGGCGCGACCGTCTTTCCGCCCATCGTTGATTCCATCAACGGCACGGTCAACGCCTCGTTCGCAGACTTCACGGGACAGTTTCTCGTCGAGACAGGCTCGACCGTCACCCTCTCGGACTGCTTGTTCCCGAGCGCGGGCGTGTTGCGCAGCCGCGAGCTGCCGGCCATCGCGCCGTTCGTGCGGCTCGACCGCTGCACCTTCGACCATTCCAACATGACGCTCTCGGACGCGCTCGTCCGCCTGCGCAACAACACCTTCACGAACTCTTACGCGCTCATCCTGCGCGGCTTCGCGGACGTGACCGCGCCCAACACCTTCACGGGCCAGCCGCTCCGCATCATGCGCGAGAGCGGCTCGCTCGCGCAGGGGCTCTATCTCGACGGCGTCAACGCCTCGGGCATCCCGGACAACGCGGGGCTGACGCTCTCGGGCGGCAACTTCCTGCTCGGCCCCAACGTGCTCCTACAGGACAATTTGTTCCCCGTCGAGGTCGAAGGCGGGCTCATGCCTGGGAGCAAGGTGCCCACGACCGGCAACACGAACAACGCCATAGACGTGAACACCGGCGGCTTCCCGGGCGTCGGGCGCTGGACCAACTTCGGCATCCCGTACCGTCTGACGGAGCTTTCCGGCGACCTGCCCGGCGGCGACGTGACCATAGCCCCCGGCGTGACAATCGAGGCGGACCCCGGCACGTGGTTCCTCTTCCGCTCGACGCGCCGCCTCATCGCCGACGGACTGCCCGACGCGCCAATCACATTCAAGGGCACCGTGCCCGGCCAGATTTGGGAGGGGCTCACCTTCGCCACCAACGCGACCGAAGGCCCGCGCCTCGAATACTGCCGCGTCAGCGACGCGCGCTTCGGCACCAACAGCATGGACAATCTGCTCTATGTGCAGAACTGCGACTTCCAGAACAACCAGACCGGGGCGACCGCCAACACCTACGGCTGGACCATCTTCGGCAAGACGCGCTTCCTCTCGAACCAGACCGGCGCGAGCATGACCGACCTGGGCACGCTCTCGCTCAACAACCCGACCAACCCGAACTCCTTCGTGGGTAACACCGTCGGCATTGACGCCTTCGAGATCGGCTCCGAATCGGACGCGCGTAACGTCTGGTGGGGGAGCCCCACGGGGCCGCGCCACCCGCAGAACCCGGGCGGCACGGGAGACTCAATCGTCGGCCCCGGCGCAAACGGCATACAGTTCAAACCGTTCCTGACCGCGCCGCCCGACGCGGCGAACACGCCGCCTGTCGTCCGCCTCGTCGAACCAGGTCTCAACTGGTCTGGACATTCGCCTCCGCATGACTACCTCGTAGACCCCGGCACGAAGTACGTCATACGCTGGGACGTTAAAGACAGCGACGCCGTCGTCAAACAGCGCATTCTCTTCTCGCCCGACGGCCACTACCCGGACCGCTTCATCGTCGTCGCCGATAATCTGCCGGGCGGCCAGCGCAGCTACGAGTGGACGGTGCCGAACCCCGGGTTCGCCGTCACCAACCAGCCGCAGTTCCTGCGCGTCGTTGCCTACGATGCAGCAGGGCAGGAGGGCTGGGACCAGACCCCTCTGCTCGTCCCCTCGGGCCGCATCACGGGCGAGTTCACCATCACCACAAACCTTTCGGGGAAAACTTTCTACGCGGGCGACCCCATCCCCGCTATTGACTGGACAGGCTCTGTCAGCGACTTCCCCGTCATAGAGCCCTTCGTCCTTTTCGAGTCTGACGGCGCATACCTGACGGGCGTCTACGTCAACGGCCACGGCGAGTTCGTCGCGCAGCGCTTCCCCGCCATCAGCACAGACCGCGCGCGCCTCGCCGTGCGCGTGCACAACAACGGGAACGACGTGAAGTGGTTCTTCGCGCCCGGCTACTTCTCTGTGCGCCACGACCCGCGACTCGGCCTCGTCCCGCCCACAGTGCAACTGCTGACACCCGCGGCCGGCGCTTCCTTCTCGGCGGGCGAAACTGTGCCAATCACCTGGAGCGCGTCGGACGACCAGGGACTCTACTCTTTCGACATACAGGCTTCTTACGACGGCGGGCGCACCTGGCACGTCGTCGCACGCGACCTGCCCGCGACCGCGCGGAGTTATAACTGGCAACTACCGACTGACAGCGACCTCGGAGGCGTGAGAATCCGCGTCGTCGCGCGCGACATACGTTTCCAGAACAACGCCTCCGACGGTGCCTTCAGCGCGGGCGAGCAGGACACTTCCGTCAACCCGCCCGGTGTGACGACCGCGGCGGCAGGCTCCGTCTCAGGCACGTCCGTTACTCTCAACGGGACCGTCAACCCGCAGGGCAACGCCACGGACGGCTGGTTCGAGTGGAGCACGAGTTCGACTCTTTCGACCTACAACACGACCGCCGCGCAAGCCCTCGGCTCCGGCGGCGCGGGCGTCGCCTTGAGCCAGAGCATCGCCACGCTCAGCCCGAACACCACCTACTATTTCCGCGCGGCGGCGGCGAACGGCGGCGGAACAACGCGGGGCAGTATCTTGAGTTTCCGCACGGCGTCGGTCCCCAGCCTGCGGGTCAACAACGTCACCGTCACGGAGGCAAACACAGGGGCGAACACCACCGCCTCTTTCACGGTGACCCTTTCGGCCGCGAGCAGCCAGACCGTCACGGTCAAGTATCAGACCGCCAACGGCTCCGCGACGACACCCGCGGACTACGACCAGCTCGCGCTCAACACTCTGACGTTCACGCCCGGACAGACGACCAGGACGGTGAGCGTGACCGTGCGCGGCGACGCGCTCGACGAAGCTAACGAGACGTTACGTTTACTGCTGTCGAGCCCGACGAACGCGACGATAGCCGCGGCCACGGGAACCTGCACCATCACGGACAACGACGCGCCGCCGAGCATCACAGTCACGGACGCCTCCGTGACGGAGCCCGACAGCGGGACGGTCAACATGGTCTTCACCGTCAAACTCTCGGCCGCGAGCGGGCGCTCTGTCTCTGTGAAGTACGCGACCGCGAACGGCACTGCGGCCGCGAGCACGGACTACACGGCGCGTGCTTTGACGACTCTAACCTTCTCGGCGGGGCAGACAAGCAGGACCGTCACCGTCCCTGTCAGGGGCGACCAGACGAAGGAGGCCAACGAGACCTTCTTCCTGAACCTGAGCGAGGCCGTCAACGCCACCATCTCGGACGCGCAAGCGCTTGGCACCATCAACAACGACGACTGAGGATTCACGCTCCGCAGAAATTTTCACGCAAAGGCGCAAAGACGCTAAGAAGACCGCAAAGGTGAAGAAGCCTTCAACTCCTTTGCGGTCTTAGCGTCTTTGCGCCTTTGCGTGAGACTGCCTTTTTCTTCGTCACGAAGATTGTTGTTAAAAGAGCGTGATGGTTTATATTCTGGACACCTGTTCTTGTAACGCACCCCTTGTCCAGAGAGCGATGCCATGAAAATCACACTCTCCGTCCTCCTTCTCTTCTGCTCCGTCATTACTTCGTTCGCGCAGGCACCCGATAATCAGCAGTTCATTCGCGTCGAAGCGCCGACGGTCGTGCTGGCGCACGTGCGCGTGATTGACGGGACCGGCGCCCCGCCGCTTGAAGATCAGACAATCGTCATCAGCAGCGGCAAAGTTCAGTCAATCGAGGCGAGCGCCGCGGCGAAAGTTCCTGCCGACGCGCGCGTGCTCGATCTCAACGGCTACACCGTCCTGCCCGGCCTCGTCGGGATGCACAACCACATGTTCTTTCCCATGGGCGGGTCGCCGCCGATGTACTCGAACATGGGCAGCAGTTTCCCACGCCTTTATCTAGCGCTCGGCGTCACCACCATTCGCACCACCGGCAGCGTCGCGCCCTACACCGACCTGGAACTGAAACGCCTCATAGACTCGGGCCGTCTCGTCGGCCCCAAGATGCACGTCACCGCCCCGTACCTTGAAGGCCCCGGCGCGTTCACGCCCGTGATGCGCCAACTCACGGGGGCGGACGACGCGCGCCGCATGGTGAATTACTGGGCCGACTCGGGCGCGACCTCGTTCAAGGCGTACATGAACATCACGCGCGAGGAGTTGCGCGCGGTCGTCGCGGAGGCGCACAAGCGCGGCTTGAAGGTGACGGGCCACCTCTGCTCAATCGGCTACCGCGAGGCCGCAGAGATCGGTATAGACAACCTGGAACACGGATTGTTCGCCGACTCCGAATTCGTCGCGGACAAAAAACCGGACCAATGCCCGCCGGGCGGAGCAGTCGGCGCGAGTCTGCTGCAACTGGATTTGAACAGCCCCGCCGCTCAGGAAACGATTCGCACGTTGGTCGAGAAAAAGGTGGCGATTACTTCGACGCTTCCGGTGTTCGAGGCCGCGGGCGCTCCCATCTCTCCGAGCGGCATCGGCGCGGCAAGCGCACTGTTGAACCCGCGCGTGCTGAGCGTGATGTCTGTGGACGCGCGTGCGCGCTATCTTCAGGCGCGCGCACGCATCCCGCCCGGAGCGGATTTCCTGACGCTGTTGCGTAAGGCGATGGCTTTCGAGCGCGCGTTCGTCCAGGCAGGCGGCTTGCTCATCGCCGGGCTCGACCCGACGGGCAACGGCGGCGTCGTCGCAGGCTTCGGCGATTTACGCGAAGTCGAGCTTCTTGTCGAAGCGGGCTTCACGCCGCCCGAGGCGATAAAGATTGCCACCTTCAACGGCGCGAAGTTTCTCGGCGAAGACGCGCGCATAGGCTCCGTCGCCGTCGGCAAGCAGGCCGACCTGATGGTCGTCAAGGGGAACCCTGCCGCGAACATCAGCGACATAGAGAAGGTGGAGATCGTGTTCAAAGACGGCGTCGGGTACGACTCGGAGAAGCTGATTCAATCCGTGCAGGGCTTAGTGGGAATACGTTGAGATTTTTCAGGAAGGAGCTTGAGACGGCCCGTGATGAAATCACCTGACTTCGCCTCGCGTAGAAATTTCAGCCCAGAGCCGCGAGGGTGGCAGCACGCCGGGGAGGATGCGCGCTTATCTTGCTTTCATCTCGATGTCTATAATCTGCTTCCCTAATCCTTTGAGGTAGTCGTTAATCAGCGCCTCGTAAACGCTTGTCCCGTTGTCGCTATTGGTGAAGATTATCAAGCCCTGTTTCGACTTCGGGAGCAGGAAGACGAGCGTCTTCACGCCCTCGTCGCTCCCGCCGTGCGAGAGCGCGTACTCACCATTCCCGAGGTCATAAATCTCCCACCCGAGGCCGAAGAATTTATTCTCCTTGGTCTGTATCTGGTGGCCTACCATTTCATTGAAAACGTCTTTCGAGAGCCCTGCGCCGTTCATCACGTAAGCGAGAAATTTCCCGTAGTCCTCGACCGTCGTCAATAAATCGTCGGCCGCATTCGCTTTCGTATTCTTATAGATTTTGTAAGCGTTGCCTTTCGAGTCGTAGCCGACGGCGAACCTCGATTCATTCACGCCCGCGTCCCAGAAGAACCGCGTGTCCGGCATGCCCAACGGCTTGAAGATCAACTCGTGGGCCAATTTTTCTATCGGTTGATTGAATTTTTTCTCCACCGCCTTGCGCAAATATTCCAGCCCCTCGCCGGAGTACTGATATTTAGTCCCCGGCTCGAAAGCGAACTCAAGTTTCTTCGACTCGTTGAGCCAGCGCCAATTGGCGAAACCCGTCCGGTGCGACAGGACAATGCGCGTCGTCAATTTTTTATGTCGCGGATCATTTATCAGGTCAGGGTCAACCCAATATTTATCGAGCGGTTCGTCCAGGTCCCACTTGCCCGCGCTGACCAGTTTCAAGACCAGCACCGCCACGACCGGCTTGGTCAACGAAGCCACGTTGAAAATCGTATTTTGAGGCGCGGGCACGCCCGGCTTGAGTTCGCCGAACACTTTCACCTGTTCGAGCTTGCCGTCCCTGATGACTCCGAGACCCAGCGCGGGAATCTTGTTTTCCTTCAGCAACTTTTGAATCCGGTCGTCACCGCCTGAACCGGCAGCCACGCCGCCTTGGGCATTCACAGTGCTGCCGGAAACCAAAGACGCGAAAAGCATGAAGAGAAAACTTGTCGCCCGAAAAGTTTGTTTGCTTGTCATATTTTTTGGACCGATTATCTCCCCAGGACGGTCAACAGGCGGTCAGGGTAATCCGTCATGATGCCGTCCACGCCCAGTTCCTTAAGCCGTCTCATGTCCTCCGCATCGTTAACAGTCCAGGCGTGCACCTGAAGATTTCTCGCCCGCGCGGACTCCACGAAACTTCTGGTCAGCAGGTGCACGCCCATCATCCGCTCTGGCACTTGCAGGGCATTGAATTTTGGCTTGTCCGTGCCGCCGCCGTTTCGCGACGCTCGCAAGAACTCCGCGACTTCGGTTGGCCCCGCCGCGGTCTGTACCTCCGGGCATTCTTTCCGAAACTCGTCCAGCACGCCCTGCCTGAAAGCACCGATGGTGACTTTACCGGCCATCCCTTTCTCACGTATGGCGCGGCACAAGGGCTTAACTATCGAAGGACTCTCCTGCTTGGGCTCTATGTTGAAGCGCATGGCAGGCAACCGCGTGAAGACCTCGTCGAGCGTCGGGACACTCAGGCCGCGCCCGCGCCAGGGGAATGTTTTCCCGCCGTCTTGAGAGAAGCGGATAGCCCGCGTCCAGTTTCTTCAGTTCGGAGAGCGTCAGCGCGCCCACTCGCCCCGCGCCGTCGGTCGTCCTGTCAACGTTCGCGTCGTGTAAAACCACCAGCACCCCGTCGGCGGTTGCGTGCACGTCCATCTCTATCACGTCCACGCCTAATTCGCGCGCACGCTCGAAAGCGAGCATAGTGTTTTCGGGCCACAGGCCCGCGCCGCCGCGGTGCGCCATCACCAGAGGCCCGGTTGTTTTCTGTTCGGGCGAATCTTGTCGCGGTTGCGTCGAGTGCCGCCCCACTGTTCCGTATAATGCGCCAATCATAATACCGCCGAGGATTAACGCTCCCGACCATTTAGCGTATCTGCCCAGCATCATTTCCCTTTCATTATCATCCCGCCATTTCAAGGATTCGATGCGCCGCGCGCCGGCCGAGAGGCTTGCCCTGTCGTCCGAATCTACAGGTAGGATTGTACCAGCGCGCCGCACCCCGGCCTTATCACATGGCTTCGTGATAAGGACTTGCACGACGGGCTGTCAATCAGGATGGTGAGGGATGAGGTCTTGACCTATGACTAATCCATAACCGTATAGCCGCTCGCGTCACAAACGATAAAAATAATTTCACGCCCGCCCGCCCTTGCTCGCGTCACACCTTCCGGCTTCATGTCGTCATCGAATCTCGCCGTCTCTCGCGGGGCGGGCTGCTTTTCATTCCCGTCCCACTCCCACAGGCCAAAGTCCGTCTGCTCCTGATCTTCCGTCGCCCCGCTGATTATTCTGAAAAGTTTATCCCGCCCGTCATATTCAATGCCTCGGATTCCGCCCCCTCCGAGGGGCAGCCGGACGGCTTTGGAGCCTTCCACTTCCAGATTATCGGTGGAGAATGGGCCACGCGGGTCACGCGGCCTGAGCGGCACGAGTAAGGCTTGCCCGTCAACGACGGGTGAGCGCAAGCCCACTAACAACCTGGCCCGCCGCGCGTCCCATGCAAGTCCTTCGATGTTGAGGCCGCCGTCTTTTCCTTTCTTCTCTCCCTCCTCGCGGAGTTCGGCCACGTTCTCCACAAGGAAGCTCTTCAATCCGCTGATCGCTTCCACTCCCTCTACGGTCTGACTGCGAGCGTCAAACTTGAATCTGACGAGCCCCACTTTTTCTATCGCCTTCGGCCTGGACTGCGAGCTGACGACATAAAAATATGTCCCGTCCGTCGTAATGCCTTCGATGTCTTCAATGCCGATGCCGAGTGCGAGCGTTTTAATCTCGCCCGCCTGCTTACCGTTTTGGTCCAGGCTCATCCAGAAGACCTGACCCTCGCGCCCATTATCCACGAAAATAACTCCGTCCGTTCCGGGCACGCCGACAACGCCGGAGGCGTCGAACTTACCCCCGCTGAAAGCCGTCATGTTTTTATGCACCCGCCCGCCCGGCGGAGGCGGTGCGTTTTTGCCACAAGACAACAAGGACAACAGGCAAAGGCCGTAGAGGAGAAATACAAGGTGCCGGATTCTGAGCTGTGTAAACATGTGCTTCATTTACTCCGCCGCGCTGGATTTGTCTTTGCCTTTAGTTTGAAGTGACTCGCCAGCCTCGAAGACCGTAGCTTCAAGAGAAGCCTTTAATCTTGCGATTGATATTCAAGCTAACTGCGGGTCGGGTTGAATGCGCCTGTATGCCGCCCGGCGTTGAAACGAGCCGCCTCGCATTTTGCTTTTAATCTTCAATTTGCGTCAACGCCACTGCTTATCTTTTGGCGGAGGCTGCACAGAGAAAAACTGAAATTTAGGACACTGCCCTTCTTGCCTCTGACACCCTAACCGGCTTAAGGTGTCAGGTAGGTGGTACACCGTCTATAAGCAACCCGACAATTTTTTACAACCTATCGGCCCGGTGGCGTTGATCGCCCCAGGTGGGATGAAATGAGAGAGAAAAAGCCGGACCCCGCATTCGAGAAAGACCAGGTTTTTTTGACCGCCGTCCTGGAGCAGGTCGAGGACGCCATCGTCGCCTGTAACTCCGAAGGGGTGCTCACCCTTTTCAACCGGGCCGCGCGCGAAGTCCACGGTTTGCCCGAGAGGCCGATTCCCGCAGAGCAGTGGGCCGAGTATTACGACCTTTATTTACCGGATGGCGAGACGCGAATGAAGATGGAGGAGGTTCCGCTTTTCCGTGGTCTGAAGGGCGAGTATGTCAGGGACGTAGAGATAGTCATCGCGCCGAAGGGGGGAGCGCCCCGCACGTTGTTAGCCAGCGCGCGGCCACTCATCGGCCCGCAAGGGGAGAAGCTGGGGGCCATCGCCGTCATGCAAGACATCACCGAGCGCAAGCTCGCGCAGGAAACCCTCCGCCGCGAAAGCAGTCTGCTCCAAGCGCTGATGGATAACATCCCCGACGCGATCTACTTCAAGGACACCGAGAGCCGCTTCATACGCGTGAACCCGCACGCCCCTTACCGCGGCAACAAGAACCCCGCAGACGTGATCGGCAAGACCGACTTTGATTTCTTCGTCGAGGAGCACGCGCGCGCCGCCTACGAAGACGAGCAGCGCATCATGCTCACAGGGGAGCCGATGCTCGACAAGGTCGAGCTGGAAACCTATCAGGATGGGTCTATCACGTGGCTCTCGACCACGAAGGTTCCCGTCTTCGACGAAGAAGGAAAGGTGACGGGGCTGGTCGGTATCTCGCGCGACATCACCGAGCGCAAGCGGGCCGAGGAGGAGCGCCTGCGGCTCGTCCGCGAGCAAGCGGCGCGCGAGGAAGCGGAAGCGGCCAACCGCTCGAAGGACGAATTTCTGGCCGTACTCTCGCACGAGTTGCGCACACCCCTGACGGCCATCCTCGGCTGGGCGCACCTGCTACGCGACGGGCGGCTCGACGAGAAGACCATGGAGGACGCGCTTGAGACTATCGAACGTAGTGCGCGCGCGCAGGCCCGACTGATTGACGACCTGCTCGACGTGTCGAGGATTATTACGGGCAAGCTGCGCCTCGAAGTCGCCGAGGTCGAGCCCAGGTCTTTTATCGAGCCGGTCATAGAGGCGCTGCGGCCCGCGGCCTTAGCCAAAGAGGTCACCGTCCAGAATCTAATGGGCGCGGGCGTCGGCCCCATCGCGGGCGACCCCGCGCGCCTGAAGCAGATAGCGTGGAACCTGCTCTCCAACGCCATCAAGTTCACGCCCGAAGGGGGGCGGGTCGAGGTGCGGCTGAAGCGCGCCGAGTCGCACGTAGAGTTCGCGGTCGCGGACACGGGAGCCGGCATCAGCCCGGAGTTCCTGCCACACGTCTTCGAGCCCTTCCGCCAGGCCGACCAGAAGACGACGCGCCGCCACGGAGGGCTCGGCCTGGGACTCTCAATCGTCCGCCACCTGGTGGACTTGCACAGCGGGACCGTGCACGCCGAGAGTCCGGGGGAGGGCCGGGGTGCGACTTTTACGGTCAGGCTGCCCGTGTCCCAGGCACGTCAGACTGAGAGTCAGGGCGGACGGCGAGTCTCTGCCGCCAGAGTCACGACGGCTGCGCACGGCTACCCGGAAATGATTCGACGGCTTGAAGGTGCTGGTGGTTGACGACGAGGTTGATGCGAGGGAATTACTGAGAGTGGCCGTCGGCCGATGTGGGGCGCAGGTGTTGACCGCCGGCTCGGCCCGTGAAGCGCTCGAAGCCATCGAAACGGAGCGGCCCGACGTTCTGATCAGCGACATCGGCATGCCGGACCAGGACGGATACGACTTGATTCGGAGCGTGCGAACTCTCCCCGCCGAAAGCGGGGGCGGCTTGCCGGCCATCGCCCTGACGGCCTACGCGCGGGACGAGGATCGAATGCAGGCGCTGAAAGCGGGCTATCAACTGCACGTGCCAAAGCCAGTGGATATAAGCGAAATCATGACCGCCATCGCCAGCCTCATCAGGCGTACAAATCAAGGCGACTGACCGGATAGGAAATCTCACGCAAAGGCGCAAAGTCGCGAAGAAAGCACGCAAGGTAAAAAAGCATTCAACTGCTTTGCGGTCTTCTTGGCGTCTTTGCGCCTTTGCGTGAGATGTTTTCTTAGTGCGGCCGCTCGCTTATGCAGACGACTTCAGCGCCGCCGCTTCTTCTCGCCAGGCGCTCGCTTCGTCCAGCAAACGCAGAGAGGTTTCGTCCAGTTCGAGTCTGGTGGCTTCGAGCAAGTCGTTCAGTTGCTCAAGGCTGGTGGCGCTGGCAATCGGCGCGGTGACGCTCGGGCGCGCGATGAGCCACGCCAGCGCGACGCGCGCGGGCGTTGTCCCCTGGCGTTCGGAGACTTCGTCCAGCGCCTTCAGGATGCGTAGGCCGCGTTCGTTGAGATACTTTTTGACTCCGCCGCCGCGCGGGCTCTTGCCCAGGTCGGCCTCGGAGCGGTACTTGCCCGAAAGGAAACCGCTCGCCAGCGAATAGTAGCTGATGACGCCGACGTTCTTTTCCACGCACAGAGGCTCAAGCTCCGCCTCGAACGCAGCGCGGTCATATAGATTGTATAAGGGCTGTAGGCTCTCGTACCTGGGCAGGCCGCGCTGCTCGCTCGTGAGTAGTGACTCTCCGAGCCTGTCCGCGCTGTAATTCGATGCGCCGATGACACGGACTTTGCCCTGCCGGATTAACTCAGCGTAGGCTTCGAGCGTCTCATCAATCGGCGTCGAGGGGTCGTCCTTGTGCGACTGGTAAAGGTCTATATAGTCTGTTTGCAGTCGGCGGAGCGAGTCTTCGGCTGAGCGTAGGATGTAAGCTTTAGAGAGCCCCTTCTCTCCGCGCATCTCCCATCCGACCTTGGTGGCAACGATGACTTCGTCGCGCCGGCCGCCGGCCTTGAGCCACTTGCCGATGATAGTCTCCGACTCGCCGCCCGTGTTGCCCGGAGCCCAGGACGAATAAGCGTCCGCCGTGTCTATCAGGTTAAAGCCGGCCCCAACGAAAGCGTCCAGCAACTCGAACGAACTCTGCTCGTCAACTGTCCACCCGAAGACGTTGCCGCCGAAAGCGAGCGGCGCTACTTCCAATTCAGAGTTTCCTAATCTTCGTCTCTTCATCGCCATCACAACATCACTCCCTTTTTTAGTATCGAAGAATTGTACTCCGATATTATTGCTGAAATGTAGCTGACCCGCACCTTGTCAAATTGCACGGGACAGAATTTCGGACCAAATGCGTGTACTTCATTCGTACTCATCGAACGAAATCTGTTAGAGATGTATCCACAAAGATAATTGGCACAAACCTGTGGCACGCCGTAAAAACGGCGAAATTACTTGCAAATCCACGTCTTTCGGCGATTCTTCGACGGGGCGCCTGGCCGGAATGGTACTTGCACGATATCATCTTGTTCTAACTCTCCCGCAGGTCATCAAACCTTAAAAACCATTAGAGAATCGGACTAAACGTCCAAAGGTTTAAGTTCGAGGAAAGGGTTAGACAGATGAAAAAGCTTGTTCTTCTAGCTGCGATTGTCATGTTCGTCGGCCTGACGGTAGATACGTACGGGCAGGGGCGGGGCGACCGCTGGAGAATCCGCAACGGGGTCCGCTCCGGGCAGATCACGCGCGACGAGGCGCGAGAGTTACGCGAGCGTAGACGCCAGAACAGACAGGAGTGGCGCGGCTACCGCTCGGACGGAAGACTGAGCCGTTCGGAGCGCCGTGAAATCTGGCGCGACCGGCAGGAGTATAACCGGCAGATCAGACGCGAGCGTTGGGACGACGACTGGCGCGATAATGACAACGGCACAAACCGCAGGCGCGGCAACGGCTACTATCGTCGCGGGGCCGGCTCGCCGACTCACCCCGTCTTCGGTGACAGCAATCGGCGTCGGGGCAACTGGCGTCGCAACCGCTGGTAACCATCGCCGGAGTCAGTAATCTCAAGACGGCAAGAGCCCGCGCGTGTTCAAGCACGCGCGGGCTCTTTTTGGTCCGCTATTCAGATTCGAGTTCTTTACCTACTTTGCGCCACCCGCTGGCTGAGACTTGTACCAGTCGAGCAGCCGCACTTCGACGGGCTCGCCTTTTAAACGCCTTCACGCAGAAGAGAAAGGCAGTCTCACGCAAAGGCGCAAAGACGCCAAGAGAAGCGCGCAAAGTGAAGAGGCATTCAACCCCTTCACGGTCTTCTTTGCGTCTTTGCGCCTTTGCGTGAGATTCCTCCCTGATGAAGACGCCCCTCAATTTCAACCTGAGCCACTACCGGCTCATTGATTTCCTTCTTTTATTTCGCGAGTTGTTATAAGATGAGATTTCAAATTTGAAATCTGCCATACGCTTTTCAATTATGTGCCATTCTCGCCCCACGCATTTCCGCCCGCTGGACTCCCGCGCCGATCTCTTCGCGGACTAGCCGCACTCTCTACGCCTTCGTCCGAAATTTTATTCAATTAAGTTTCCCTCGCATTTTCTAAGGAGAAGAGTGTATGACCACGCTTGCACCACCTAAGAGACCCGAAATCAAGACCGCGCTGCCCGGCCCCGTCGGGCAAAGCATAGTCGAAGCCGACAGCCAATTCGTCACGCCCTCGTACCCGCGCCCGTCCTTCAAGCTCGTCGCAGAACGCGCCGAAGGAGTCTGGGTCACGGACGTTGACGGCAACATTTTTTTAGACTGCAACGCGGGTGTCGCCGTCTGCTCGACGGGCCACTGCCACCCAGAGGTCGTCCGCGCCATACAGGAGCAGGCCGCGCAGTTGATTCACATGTGCGGCACGGACTATTACTACAAACACATGCCCGACCTGGCGCGTAAGCTGGACGAGATTGTGCCAATCGAAGGCCCCACGCGCACGCACTTCGCCAACAGCGGGACCGAGGCGGTCGAGACCGCCTTGAAGCTCGCGATGCACGCCACGGGTCGCGAGAAGTTCATAGCCTTCTTCAACAGCTTTCACGGGCGCACGCTCGGCTCGCTCTCGCTGACCTCGTCAAAAGTGGCACAGCGCAAAGGCTTCAAGCGTCAGGCGCTGGACGTGTCGCACGTCCCTTACCCGAACGCGTTCCGCCACCCGTTCACGGGCGAGCGCACGGACGGCGAGACGGCCAGCCGCGCCTCCCTCGACTGGATTGAGAACCGTCTGTTTAAGACGACCGTGCCGCCCGAAGAATGTGCCGCGATTGTCGTGGAGGCCGTGCAGGGCGAAGGCGGCTACGTGCCCGCGCCGAAAGAGTTCTTGCAGGGCTTGCGCCGCATTTGTGACGAGCACGGCATCCTGCTGGTCGTTGACGAGGTTCAGTCGGGCATGGGGCGCACCGGAAAGATGTTCGCGAGCGATCACTACGACCTCAAGGCCGACATCGTCTGCATCGCTAAAGGTATCGCGTCGGGGCTCCCTTTGGGCGCGTGCGTGGCGCGCGCTGACCTGATGGTCTGGAAGCCCGGCGCGCACGCCTCGACCTTCGGCGGCAATCCCGTCGCCATCGCCTCCGCCCTGAAGACGATTGAGCTACTGGAACGCGAACTCGTCGCGAACAGCGCGGAGGTGGGGGCTTACTTGCAGGAGGGCTTGCGCAAGCTCATGCAGAAGCACGACTGCATCGGAGACGTGCGCGGCCTGGGCCTGATGGTCGGCGTCGAGATCGTCACCGACAAGGCTTCGATGATGGCCGCGCCTGAGTTGCGCGACCGCATCGAGATTGCATGCTTCGAGCGCGGCTTGATAATTCTCGGCGCGGGCTTCAACACCATACGCTGGTCGCCCCCGCTCATCCTCACACGCGAGAACGTTGACGTCGCGCTTGAGATTTTCGACGAAGCGATAGCGGCGTCTTGTAAGTAAAGAATGAGTAATAGGCAGTGGGCAGTCAGTAAGCATTAAGCCCCGTAGGGGCGGAGTGAAAATAGCCCAGCACTTCAGTGCTGGGAAGATCGGCGAAATGTTATCGAGTCCCGTAGGGACGACTGAACGTGGGCCAGCCTTTCTTCAATCGTCCCTACGGGACTCGGTACGATTTTTCCGTATCCTCCCAGCACTGAAGTGCTGGGCTATTGTCAGTCGCCCCTGACGGGGCTTAAAACTTATTGACTTCCTATTGCTTTCAATATCGTTGCGGCGCGCCCCTCACGCAGCGCACCGTGTCGCGCGCGATGAGCAACTCTTCGTCGGTCGGAATCACGTAGGCCGCCAATCGTGAACCATCGCGGCTGATGACGCCTTCGCGCCCGTTCGTGTGCGCGGTGTTTCGTTCCTCGTCCAGCTCAAGCCCGAGCCACTGTAGGCCGTCGCAAATCATCGCGCGTATCTCGGCGGAGTTTTCGCCGATGCCGCCGGTGAAGATGACTGCGTCCGCGCCGTTCATCGCTGCGAGATAAGCCCCCACGTATTTACGCGCGCGGTAGCAGAAGATTTCGATGGCGAGGCGCGCGCGGCGGTCGTCGTGCTCGCGCGCCTCTGCCAGCAGCTCGCGCATGTCGTTGGTCAACCCCGAAATTCCGATGAGCCCAGACTGCTTGTTGAGCAGCGTCTCGACCTCCTGCGCGGACAACCCCTCCTTGGCCGAGACGAAATCAATGATCGCCGGGTCAAGGTCACCCGAGCGCGTGCCCATCACCAAGCCTTCGAGCGGCGTCAGCCCCATCGAAGTGTCCACCGAGTTTCCCGCGCTGATGGCGGCCGCCGAGCAACCGTTGCCGAGGTGAAGCGTGACGACTTTCGTCTTCTCGCGCTCGATGCCCAGGAGCTGCCGGTAGCGATAGGCGACGTAGCGGTGCGACGTGCCGTGAAAGCCGTAGCGGCGTATGCGGTGGCGGCGGTAGAGTTGATAAGGGAGCGCGTAGAGGTAAGCGTGGTCGGGCAGCGTCTGGTGGAAAGCCGTGTCGAAGACGGCGGCCTGCGGCAGCCCCACGCCGAAGACCTCGCGCGCGGCGAGGATGCCTTTGATGTTCGCGGGGTTGTGCAGCGGCGCGAGGTCAATGCAGTCTTCGATGCCGCGCATGACTTCGTCCGTGATGAGCACTGAGTGCGTGAATTGCTCGCCGCCGTGGACGACGCGGTGGCCGACGGCGTGCACATCCGCCACGCTCTTGACGGCGTCAATGCCTGAGCCTTCCGAACAGACCCAGCGAATAATCAGCTCGACGGCCGCGCGCGTGTCGCGCAACGGCGCGGTTGACCTCTGCGCCTCGCGCCCCTCCGCGCCCAGCGTGATGATCGCCTGGCCGCCCACGCGCTCGACATAACCCCGCGCCAGCCGCCTATCACTGTTCTGCTCGATCTGCTCAAGGTCCGTCGCAATCAACTGGAACCTGACCGAAGAACTCCCGCAATTAAGGACTAGAATGTTCATAAGAGCAGTGATAAGTAATAAGTGATAAGTGATAAGTGAGATGTCCAGTAGATTGTTTTGTGATTTTCAACCCGCTTGCGTAGTGTTCGACAGTTGGTATGCAGGGCTGGAAAACTTGAAGTTGATTCGCTCTTTTGATTGGCTTTGGCTGACTCGTTTGAAATCGAACCGCAAAGTCAACCCTGACCGCGAGGGCTTGCGCCCCGTCAGCACGGTCGAGATTGGAGAGCGTGGCCGCGTGGTCTGGCTCGAAGGTTATGGCCTGATTCGTGTATTCAAGATCGTTGCCACAGACGGCGACGTTGAATGGTGGGCTACTAATAAAGTTGAGATGAGCGATCTCGAAAGAGTCAGGTGGGCTGGTTACTCGTGGACGATTGAGAACTATCATCGTGGCCTTAAGCAGTTCTGCCTGATTGAACGCGCGCAAGTCCGCTCTCGCCGCGCATGGCGCAATCACATTGGCTGTTGTTTGCGAGCGTTCTTGCGCTTTGAGAGTCATTGTTATCACACAGGCATCAGTTGGTTTGAAGCGAAGACAGCAATACTAGAGAAGCGGAAGTTAAGACCTTCTTTCTTTTACTTATCACTTATCACTTATTACTTATCACTTTCCTTTCAATTTCTTCCATCCGCGCGCGCAGCCGGTCTTCGTCAACGGTGTGGACGCGGCCGTCGGAGAAGACGATTTGGCCGGCGACCATTGTCATCAGCACGTCGCGGCCCGAGGAGGCGAAGACGAGCGCGGCTAAGGGGTCGTAGAGCGGCGTTTGGTGCGCGCCGCTCAGGCTGACGACCGTGATGTCCGCCCGCATGCCGGGCGCGAGTGTGCCAGTTTCGGCTTCCAGCCCGAGCGCGCGTGCGCCGCCCGCCGTCGCGGTCTGAAGCGCAACGTCCGCGTTTAGCCACTGCCCGGATTTCGCACCGTCCGCACGCGCCGCGAGGACGGCGAAGCGCATCTCTTCGAGCAGGTCGCAGAGGTTGTTGCTCGCGACCGAATCGCTCCCGAAGCCGACCTTGATTCCGAGCGCGACGAACGAGGCGAAGGGCGCGCGCCCATGCCCGAGCTTGGCATTCGACTTAGGGCAGTGCGCTATTCCAGCGCCCGCCGCGCGAATCGTTTCGAGGTCTGCGGCGTCCACGCGTATGCAGTGCGCGAGCAGCGGGCGGGCGGCGAGAATCCCGTGCCGCGCGAGGTGTTGGATCGTGGAGACGCCGGGCGCGCGCCACTCAATCCCGCGCCGCGCGAGTCCTTCCGCGAAGGGGCCGCGACCTTCGAGCATGAAAAGCTCCTCGGCTTCGGACTCGGCCGCGTGCATCATCAGCGGCAGCCGCTCGGCGCGCGCGAAGTCCGCAATCAATTCGAGCTGCGGCGCGCTCACGGTGTAAGGCGCGTGCGGCGAGACGCCGATTCGCACGCGCTCATTTTCAAACTCGCGCAGCCGCGCCACCTTCTCGCGCAGCAGCTCGAAATTCTCGCGCGCGTTCGCCGGGTTCGGCCCGAAAGATTCCTGGTAGACGATGCCGCGCAGGCCCACGTCGTTGAGGGCTTTTATGCTCGCCGCGCCCGCGTCGCTCGCGTCGGCCAGGCAAGTCACGCCCGCGCGCGCGGCCTCGACAGCGCCCCACGCCGCCGAGACGTAAAGGTCGTCCGGCGTCATGCGTTCCAGCCGCGTGAGCGTCAACTTTCCGAGCCAGGCGCGAAAGTCAGGCTCCTCGCGTTCGAGGTAGCCGCGCATCGCCGTCAGTTCCAGGTGCGAATGCGCGTTGATGAAGCCCGGCAGGATGGCCGCCTCGCCGAAGTCGCGCGTCACGGCGTCCGGGAATTGAGCCACAAGCTCATCGCGCGGTCCTGTGCCAATAACACGCGAGCCCTCGACCGCCACTCCCCCGTTCTCAACCGGCGGAGAAGCAATCGGCAACACCCAACGCGCGAAATAAAGTTCCGTCATCAGCTTTGTCATCAGCAGCCGCGAGAGTCTGACTCAACCCTTTGCGCCTTAAGTTTTCTCTTAGCGCCTTTGCGTGAACGGCTGTTTCTCGCTGGAGGCGCAAAGCGAAGACGTAAGGCGCAAAGGGTTGAGTTGTTCTCTAAAGCTCCGTTACGTTTCTCGCGGTCTCTGCGCTGTGGCGCTGCCGGCTGCGTAGTAAGAACCAGGTCGCGCCGGAGAGGGCGACGATCAGACCGCCGAGGGCCGCGACGGGCCGGATGCCGAAGCGGTCGGCGGACGCGCCGGCCGCTAACATCGCCCCGACCATCATCAGCGTCGTCAGCGTCTCGTAGGATGCGAAGACGCGCCCGGCGTAGCGATCCTCCGTGCGGCTCATGATAATCGTCTGCTTCGCCGTCCACCAGATAGAGAAATTAATGTCGCGCACGACGAGCACGGCGGCCGCGCTCCAAAGGCCCGGCATCAGCGTGAAGATGACTAGACAGCAGCCGTCGAAGATCATCGCGCGGCCCATGCGCGAGGCCAGCGCCGAGCCTCCCCCTGCGTTGGAGCGGCGCGCTATCGGCGAGCCTATCACGCCGCCCAGGCCCATCGCCGCGAACAGGACCGAGATGCCGAAGTCTGTCGGGCGCGCGACTAGCCCTGTGGCCGCATCGAGGCCGAACCGCGCCCCGAAGATACTGTAAAGGGCGCGTGCGACGCCATTGCCCAGCCCCCACCCCGCCCCGACGACGAAAATCGCTCTCAGCACGTCATGGCTCTGCACGTACTTCAAGCCTTCGCGGAAGTCCCGCCAGAAAGCGGCAAAAACGACGCGGCGACGCGGCGACGCGGCGACCCGGCGACCATGACCAGAGGTCGCTTCAACTTCCGTCCACCTGCTCTCCGTCGTCACCTGTGTTTCTCCGCGTCCACGCGTCTCCGCGTCCCCGCGTCTCTGCATTTGTGTACGTATCCGGCTGACCATCCAGGCCGAGACGATGAAGGTCACAGAGTTGAAGACAAAGACCGCGTCGCGCCCGATGAAGGTCGAGAGCAGCCCGCCGAGGGCCGAGCCGATGGCGATGGTCGAGGCCGTCGTCGAGGAGGACAGGGCGTTGGCCGTGATCAATTGGTCGGCCCCGCGCGCGATATTCGGGATGCTCGCGCGGCGCGCTACGTTGAAGAAGGCCGAGACGGCGAAGAGCGACGCGCCGACCAGGTAAATCAGCAGAAGTGAGCCCCAGTGCGCCGCCGCGAGAAACCCTAGCGCCAGCACGGCGCGTGCGCAGTCGGCCACGACCATCACGCGCCGCCTGTCCAGGCGGTCAACGACGACGCCCGCGAGCGGGCCGAAGAGGAAGAGCGGGAGGTGGCGCGAGATGGCGTAAAGAGCGACGGCCTGGCCCTCGCGCCCCGGCCCCGCGAGTTGAATCGTCAGCGCCAGCACGGCGATGTTGTTGAACCAGTCGCCGACCTCGGAGACGACCTGCCCCGTCCACAGGCGGCGGAAGTCAGGGTTTGCCGCGAGCAGCCGGCGGTAAGTCAACGCCCGCCCCCGGCCACGTTGGCGCTCGCGGGAGAAGTCGCGCCGCTCATTCCAGACTTCGGGCGCTCCTCCTTCAGCTTGCGGTAGCGTTCGAGGATGGAAGTCACGTAGGCGCGCGTCGAAGGGATGTCAATGCGTGCGACGAACTCTTCGGCGGTGAGGGGCCGCGCGCCCTCTGCGGTCTGGTTCCACTCGGCGGCGCGGCTCGGCCCCGCGTTGTAGCCAGCGATCATGCGCGCCTCCGCGCCCGGCACGTCGCGGTATTGCTCGTATAGTTTTTCCAGATACCAGCAGCCGACCTGTATGTTGCGCTCCGGGTCGCGCAGGACAGTCGCGGGGTCTTGCTGCATCTGGCGCTCTAACTCGCGCATGCCCGTCGCGGCGGCCCACTCGCGCCCGACCGCGGGCGTCACCTGCATCAACCCTATCTCGCCATCATTGCCCATCATCCACGGGCGAAAGTAAGTCTCCTCGTAAATGACGCTCCAGACCAGGTCCGGGTCCAGGCGATAGATGCTCGCCTGCCGCTCGATCAGCGCGTCGTAGCGGTGAATCCAGTAATTGTTGAAGAAGAAGTAAAGCGCGACGGCCCCTGCGACGGCGGCGATGAGGACGATGACGGCGAGACGTTTCATAAAAGCAGGAGTCAGAATACAGAAGTCAGGAGTCAGAAGAAAGAGGCGTCAAACGTTTTTCTTCTGACTTCTGACTTCTGACTCCTGACTCCTGTTCAGTTCCTTCTTTTTAATCCCGACCAGAAGTGCGCCGTCGCGCAGGCGCGGTCAACGCCCTCGTAGCGCGAGCGCAGCGCACGCTCGTCGAGCACGTGGCCCTGCAACCAGACTTCGGCCGAAAGAGTAGCGCCGACATGGAGCGGCCCGCCGCGCAGCGCACGCCGGTTGACCAGCACTTCGAGCTTGAGGCGTTCGAGGTCGAGGTAAACCCAGTAAAGCTCTGTGCCCGAGAGCGGGTTACGCAGCGGCTTGAAGGTAATCACGCGCCCGGTCAGGTTCCAATCGTTCTCCTGCGCGGCGCGCGCCGGGGCGCTCTTTTCGAGCGGCTGCCAGAGCGCGTCCGTCTTGCGCCGGCAGACGCGCGCGCGGTAGGCGAGGCCGCACAAGCCGACGTGCAACTCCTGCGCGCGGAAACCTGCGGGGCCGACTTCCGTCAAATTCTGCAACTCGAAGAGGACTTCCGTGTCGGTCCCGTCACAATAGCCGTGCACCACGGCCTCGCCCTCTTCGTCGTACTCCGTGAGCGCCCAGGGGCTGATGCGCTGCGTGTAGCGCGCGCGGAAGCCCGGGCGGCAGTCGGCGTAAAAGATGTCGCCCGTGCCGGACTCGTAGAGCACGGTCCAGACTTCCAACCCCTCGCCCAACTTCCAGCAGCGGCCGTGCAGCACGGCCCCGCGCCTGGTGAGCTGCGTCGGCTCGCCCTGGTCGCCCGCGCGCTCGGCCAGATAGTTGAACGCCTTCTCGCTCGGCACTTCCAGCCCGATGGTCTCGAATGTCACATCCATAAAAAACCAGTGATAAGTGATGAGTGATAAGTGATGAGTAAAAAGCTTTCTCTTATCACTCATCACTTATTACTTATCACACTTGGGCATTATCGCGCAGCACGCTTGCGGCGTCCACGCGGCGGCGCGTCTTCGGCGGCCTCGATTGTTTGGCGCGGCGCGCGGCTCTTGAAGCCGCGGACGTTGCGCTCGGGTCCGTGCGCGGGGCGCGTGCCGGAGCGTACCATCTCCGTGAACAAATCTACATCATAATCCGCCTCGCGCGACATCTCTTCGCGGATCGCGTGCAGCTCTTCGAGGAATCTTGGCTTGCGATACATTGCTCGTTAATCGTAAATCGTAAATCGTAAATCGTAAATAGTGAAAAGCCGTTTTTCGTCTCTTCACGATTTACGATTCACGATTTACGATTTACGACTGATGGCTTTCTGTTGCTTCCGAAACCAGGAACTCCGGCGTGACGATCATCGGGACGAAGAAGCCGGCGGCGGTGTTGAAGAGCCGGACGCGCGCCTGGCGGCGGACGTTCGCCAGGTGGCCGAAATTCCACGTGACCAGATAATCTATCTTGTGAAATGACGCGGCCGCAACGTGCAAGGCGTCCGCAATGTACTTGCGGTGAAAGATGCCGCGCGTGATGTAGCCTTCGGCGAGAATCGCCACCTCTTCCGTCAGCTCGACCTGCTCAAGCGCGCGCGCCAGTTTCAAGTAGCCCGTGCGGTGCGGCTCCGTCACGCGCTCAAGCTCGCGCAGGACGAGCGGCGAGATGACGGCGCGATACTCCGGCATCTCGTGCTCCCACCAGCGTATCGTCAGGTCGCGGCGAAACGGCTCGCCGTTATCGAGG
The DNA here is from genome assembly GCA_963711585.1 of uncultured Acidobacteriota bacterium. Lineage (GTDB taxonomy): Bacteria > Acidobacteriota > Blastocatellia > Pyrinomonadales > Pyrinomonadaceae > QHXM01. Next base: position 111,724 of record CAVQEU010000020.1, read on the forward strand.
TAAGCGCCGACGACCGAAGTTTCCAGGTACAAACTCTGCTTCATGACTTCGCGGCGGCCGCCTCCGCTTCGCCCTCCGCGCTCGAAGCGCTCGCCTCAAGCGGTTCGAGCAGGATGACGGACTTTCTAAAATCGAAGGTCACGCGGAAGTGGCGCAGGAAGTTTCCGCCGATGATGCCGGACTGGACGAAGCCCGTCGTCTCGTTGACCGGCTCAAGGTCGAGCACGGCCACGTCCAACTTCTCGCGCGCCTGTGCGCCGAAGACGACGCGCGGCAGGACGAGCGTCTGGACTCCCTCCGCGACCCCGGCCGCGCCATAGATTTTCATACGCCTGGGGCGCTTGAAGCCGTGCATCTCGTCAAGCTCCATCATCTTTTCGGAGACGACGGAGATGCTCGCGCCCGTGTCTATGATGAAGTTGAAGGGGCGGTTCACGCCCTCGACCTGGACCTCGCCGCTCAGGAACCCGCTCGACGTGGAGCGGAAAGGGATTTCGATGCCGGCAAGCTGAGCGGGCCGCCGCGCCGAGTCCGCGGCAACGGCAGCACTGTTTGAGCCCGGACGCGCGAGCGAGAAGGTGCGAGCCCCGTAGTCAACGGTCACGAGATAACGGTTGACGACCGCCAGGCCGATGTAGCCGTCAACCTGGATTTCGTCGTTGTAGAAGCGGCGAATGTAGACTGGCACATTTTCGACTTTCGCGTCGCCTATCTCCACCGAGCGCAGGAAGCCGTAAACGATCTCGAATTTCCCGCCGACGGCGCGCGCCATCCCGCCGCGCGCGACCGCGCCGATGCCTAAGAGCCGCGCCGTCTCGTCCGAGATGACGGACATGCCCGAGCCCGTGTCGAGCACGAAGCGCAAAGGCTCTCTGCGCCCGTTGACGCGCACCTTGAGGATGGGCCGGTTGTTCGGCATATCGAAGGCAACGGTCGTAGCCTGTGCTCCGCTGATGTCGTAGAGGCTGTTCAGGCCGCCCAGGTAGCGCAGGAAATCTATCAGACCGCGGATGCGCGCGCGGCGGTCCTCGTCGGTGCGCGGCGCGACCTGTAGGAAGCGCTCGTAAGCGTCGGCCGCCTCCTTGTAGCGCTCGGCGCGCGACGCCGCCTGGGCCAGACTGAAGACGTAGTCGGACTCGCGCGGGTCTATGAAGACGGCGCGGCGCAGGCCGGCGAGGCTAGCGTTGAGGCGGTTCTCGTAGTAGTCAATCATCGCCAGGCCCGCAATCGCCAGCGACTCGTCTTCCTTCAGCGAGAGCGCCGTGCGGTAAGCCTCCACGGCGTGCGGGAAGTCGCCGCTGGCGAGCAGTGCGGAGCCGGCAAGTGCGTGGGCGCGCGCCGAGAGCGGGTCAACGGCGACGACGGCCGCTGCCTGCTCGAAAGCGCTCGCAAGCCGTCTCATCTTGAGCAGCGCGTAGCTCAGGCCGAGACGCGCGGCCTGGTCGCGGTGGTTCTTCGCGAGGACTTCGCGGAACAACTGCTCGGCTAGCGCGTACTCGCCCTCGCGCAACGCGCGCTCTGCCCGGCTGCGCGTCTTGTCTCCGGCGACGGCCACGCTCGACGGCGCGGCCGCGAGCAACAAAGAGACACACAGGGCGGCGAGACTTCCGACCGCCACCCGGCCCAACCTTGTCTTGAAATTACTTAACCGCATTGGGCACCCTCCAAAGGGATGAGGGATGAGGGATGAGGGATGAAAGGATTAGGTGAATCTCTCATTGAAGCAATGATTCAATGACTGTTTATTCATCCCTCATCCCTCATCCCTCATCCCTACTTCAGGACTTCCCCGGTCTTCATAGACCAGAGGATCAAGTCGAGTTCGTCAAAATCAACCCGCGCGCTGCGGGCAAAAGCTCTGAGTCGCTCCTCTGTTTCAAGATAACGTCGCCGCGTCTGCGGGGGTTCCGGCGAAGAAACGACGCCGAGTTCCGCCAGGCCCCGCAAGATGTGTTTGTCAAGAATCGCGTAGCCCTTGAACCCTACGTTGCGCAGGAAGTGGCTGGACTCCTTGTAGCCCAGACCCTTGATGCGCCGCTCGCGCGCCAGCCAGTCGCGCCGCTCAATCGGGTCCGTGAATCCCGCCAGCCGCTCGCGCAGCCGCATCCCGCAATCCTCGCGCAGGTAGTCGCGCGTGACGACAATGTAGCCCGGACGCGCCGCCGGGTAGCGATGAGCGCCGCGCTCGACGAGGGCCGCGGTCATCTCCTCGCGGCTGCCTTCGCGTAGCAGGTGGCGAATCGTCTCGACCGCTTTCATTCCCATGCGCGCGGACGCGCCGGCTGTGAAGATGCAGTAGACCAACTCTTCCCAGAGCCGCTCGTCCGAGCCGCGCTCCCAGACTTCGCGGAACTCCTGGAGGCGGCCAAGGATTTCCGGCCCGCGCTCCCTGCGCGTGGCGTGTATGTTTTCAATGGTAACGGGTTGGCTGTCTCGTCGCACGAGGTGTTCGATCAACTCCGTGGATTTTATGAGCGCGTTTCCGCGCTTGTCAACGAACTTGGCACTCCGGGCGTATTGATTATTTTCTAGTCACGAGCGCCCTTGCATCCCGTGCGGCCCCTCGCTACATCAAAGCAGGGCCGCGCGCACGTCCTGGCGCGGCCGAAAACTTTTTAGAACCAGGGGCGCCGCCGCGTGTGTTATCATTACCGCACTCGACAGCGGAGACAGTTGACGGAGAACAGAATGGCCCGACAAACAAGTAGAATTATCTTCGCTCTCCTCGTCCTTCTGACCTGCGCCTTTGAGGCGCGCGTCCTTTCCCAGACAAAACCGGCAGAGACAACGCAGCCGAACTACACGCGCCCGACCGTGCTGACGCGCCCTGTGGCCCAGCCCGCGGCGGGGCAGCCCGTGACGCCTGCGACGAAGCCGACGACCGCGCCCTCGCAGCCCGCGTCGGTCGGCGCGGTCGCACTGCCGGACATCGCGCCGCCGCCCGAGCCCGCCATCATCACGCACGGGCTGCTGGTGGAAACGCTCGACGGGAAGCTGGTCGCCGAGCAGGCCATAAATCAGCCGTTTAATCCCGCGTCGGCCGTCAAGCTGGGAACCGCGCTCGCCGCGCTCAAGAACTTCGGGGCAGATCACCGCTTCGTGACGGCCGTCTGGACCACGGGAACGTTCGACCCGGCTACGGGTACGATCACGGGCGACCTGATAGTCTCGGGCCGCGACCCCTCTTTTCACTACGAGCACGCCGTGATGGTCGCGCGCGAGTTGAACAAGCAGGGCATACGCACCGTGACCGGCGACCTCATCGTCGCGCCCGGCTTCACGATGAACTTCGACTGGTCGGCGCAGCGCTCCGGCGACCAGTTCTACGACACGCTCGACGCGTCGCGCCGCCCGGCGGCTGCCTCGCGCGCGTGGACCGAGGAGCGCTCGCTCGTCCGCGACACGGAGAGCCTTCAGACGACGCCAAGCGTGGCGGTGATGGGCGCGGTCTACGTCTCGGCCGTCCCGCCGGGCGCGCGCACGCTGCTGATACACAAGTCGAGCCGGCTGGTGGACGTGCTCAAGGTGCTGCTCTGCTACTCGAACAATTTCATGGCCGAGCGCATCGGCGATAATCTCGGCGGAGCCTCCGGCGTCCAGCGTTTTCTGATTCAGGAGTTGAAGCTCAGTCCGGCCGAGGTCAAGCTGGCTTCGACGAGCGGGCTCGGCGTCAACCGCGTCACGCCGCGCGCGATGATGAAGATTTTCCGCGCGCTCCGCGACGAACTGGCCCGTTACAAACTGACACCGGCAGACATCCTGCCGGTCGCGGGCATTGACCCCGGCACGCTCGAAAAGCGCTACACGGACTTTCAAGCGCGCGGCAGCGTGATCGCCAAGACCGGCACGCTCATACGCACGGACGGCGGCGTCAGCGCGCTCGTGGGCCAGATGCGCACGCGCAACGGCGAGACACTGCTCTTCGTCATCTTCAACCAGCGCGGCAGCGTCTGGCGCTTCCGCGAAAGTCAGGACGCGCTCGTGGCCCAATTCCAGAACGCGCGCGGCGGCCCGGCCCCCTTCAAATACACCGCGCCGCCCATCAGCGTCCGCCTCGCCACCACCGAACTCAAACGCTCGCCCGCCCGCCAGGACGAGTACGAACCGGCGGAACAGTAAAAAGCATCAGTAAATCAGTAAATCAGTGAATCGTAAATAGAAACTGCTTTCCTCTATTTCATCTGACTTCACGATTTACGATTCTACGATGCAAATTGAAGGCGCTCCGGCGGCCTGAGAGTCGCCGGAGCGCTTCGCGCCCCGCCCGCGCGCAACGTGCGGGGCCACGCGCAGGGGGACGATCCCTTGATCGTTCGCATCCGCGAGCGCTCACACGCGCGTCTTCCTAAGATTGCCGCCCGCCGAAAGGTGACGCCGCACCGCTTAGCTTTCGGACGATTCTCTACGGCAATTGACGTGTCGGTTGCGCTCTCGGACGGTCGAAGGCTCGACCGCGCGCGCTTCGGGGATGCGCGCGCCAGCCTTCTCACAGCAAATCATGCGCCGCCCGCAAACACTCCCCATCACACCTCACTCTGAATCACGCACAATCCCACGCCCGCCGCCCGCTGGAAACGCGACTTTTCCGGTAAACAATTGAAGATTTCTACGGGCGGACGGTCGGAAGAATTTTGGGCCAAACGCGCCCGCGCTCGCGCCCCCGCGAAGCGCGCAGGGTGTGTAGCGCGCTTCATACTCTGTCACTGAAGGTGACGTTTCCTGCCCCGCTGTCTCTCGCGGCCGGCGAGTTTGCCTTGAGTTTCCGCGCCGCATCCTGGTGGCATGGCTGTTGCCCTGTCGTGGCGAGCACAGGTCTAGTTCCGAGGCCGTGCGAGTCCGAAGTCGAATAAACATGCATCAGGAGATAGAGATGTCGAAGCGAGTGAGAAGAAACGGTGAACGCGCGGTGGGCCAGGGCGAGCGCGGCTTTACAGTGGTGCAACTGGTCATCACCATCGCGATCATTTCTATCGTTTCGACGTTCGCCGTGATGGGCATCACGCGCGCGCGCGCCAACATGCGCCTCGCGGCCTCCGAGCGCGAGCTGGCCGCCTACCTTGAGCAGGCCCGCACGGACTCCATCCGCCGTCACGCCGAAGTCCCGGACGACGCCGGAGAGGTGGACACGCGCGCGACCATCACGCTGCCCGCGGCCGGCGGCTCGACCTACACCGTCAGGATGGATTTCGACAAAGACGGGACGATTGACGCCGCGCGCACGATCCCCCTTCAGAGCGGCGTCACGTTCACCTCAGGTTCCAACATGGTCATCTTCGACTGGCGCGGGCGAACCGTGGACGCCGTCGAAATCGGATTGGCGAACGAGAAGGGCGACACCAGCACCATCGTCATCACGGGCGCGGGCGACATTACGCTCAACTCCGAAGCGTTTAAGGACGATGACATCCCGGATGTCACGCTCAACAATAACAGCGTCGGCGGCGACGTGATCGAGGACGACCCGCCAAGCTACAACAGTATTGACCCGACGCCGACGCCCACGCCTACATCGACGCCGACTCCGACGCCCACTCCGACGCCGACGCCCACGCCCACCCCGAGCGTAACGCCGACGCCGACGCCGACACCTACGCCGACGCCGACGCCGACGCCAACGCCGACTCCGACGCCGACACCGACGCCGACACCGACGCCGACGCCGACACCGACGCCGACGCCGTGTGCGCTGACCGTCCCGGCCACGCTGACGATTCCCAAAAACGCCAGCCCGAAGACCATCACCATCGCCTTCGCCCATGCCGTCAGCGCCTCCTTGTCTACCTCATACTCGGGTAAGGTCAGCGGCATCACCCCCGGCACGAGAACGCTCGACGGCAGCGGGTCGCTCGACTTCACCATCACTTACGGCAACGGGAACGGCAGCGGCTCGGTCACGTTCACTTCCTCAAGTTGCGGCGGCTCGAAGACAGTTTCGATAACCTTTAATTAAGACGGAGAGATTTGATGAGAGAGCGAAACGAAGAGGCTTGTTTGAGCGCTGCGAGTGCGGAGGAGAGTGGCCGCTCGTCCGAGCGTGGCTTCACGATGATCGAGACGGCCATCGCGCTCGTCGTGATGATGGTCGTCGGGCTCGGCGCGGCCTCCCTCTTTTTCTTCGCGGCCCAGAACAACATCGGGGCCAACGACCGCGAGTTGGCGATGGCCGTCGCGCAGAAGCGCATGGAGTGGCTGCGCAGCATGCCGCTGGACGGGACGGCGACAGCCACCGCCTACTCGTACCCGAACGGGGGGCTGAAGGCGACCAGCGCCAACGGCGTCTCCGAGACGACGACGAGCGGCGGGCGTTCCTATCAGGTCGTGACGACCATCACGGACGTGGACACGGACCTCGACAACACGGCCACGTCGAACGCGATCCCGGCGACGATAAAAGTCATCACCATCCGCGTGACCCCGGTCGGCGCGGGGCCTGCATTCAACCGCGTCACCTCGGTCTTTGGCTCCGTGACGCTGACCTCGCAGCGCACGCTCAACCGCGTCGGGCCACACCGCGGTTAAGTCGGGCGCGCGAGCCTGCGAATTTCAGTTCAGAGGAAGAGGACATAAGAGATGTGCGAGCGAAAAAATAGGAGACGGGGCGCGGCGGGTTTTTCCCTGCTTGAGCTGCTGATCGCGATGGTCGTCACGCTGACCGTAATGACGGTAGCGACCACGATGATCGCGCGCTCGCTCCGCGTGCGTTCCCGCGAGAACCGGCGCATGGACGCGCTCGCCGACGCGCAGCGCGCCCTCAACCTGATGACGCGCGAGATCGCCAACTCCGGCTTCCGCATGAAGACCAACGGCATCGTCTGGCAGGACTCCAACAATGACAAGTCCATACGCGTCCTCGCCAACCTCAACAAGTACACGGGCGAGACGGACAACGGCGTCACCGAAGAGGGCGAGGACGTGAAGTTCTTCCTCGCGGACAACACGCAGTATCTGGTCCGCCATGACCCGAACGCCGCCGCCAACCTGCAAACGACCGTCCTCGCCAACCGCGTCTACTCCATGCGCGTTTACTACTACGCCCAGCGCGTTAACTACACGACCGGCGATTGCGACACGCCTGTGACCACCCCCGCCGGGACCGTCAAGCTGACCAACGCGAACATCGCCAGCGCGGGCTACGTCGTCATCGCCGTCTGCGTTGACCTGCCCGCCGAAGGCAAGCCGAACTCGCCCGGCTACCAGCCGGCCTCGAAGACGCTGCTCGTCTCCGACGTGACCCTACGCAACTCCAACGTCTACGAATATTGATTCTCCGATTCACCCCGAGGTTGAGAGCATGAAGATGACATCAGAGCTTAAAGTAACGACGACCGGCGGGCGCAAGGGCGAGCGCGGGGCGGCGCTGATCTCTGCGCTGCTACTCGCCATCCTGCTGCTGACCGCGGGCGGCGCGCTCATTCTGACGACCAGCATGTCCGCCGCCAGGGCCATTGATTCGACCGCAGAGATGCAGGCTTACTACGGCGCGGAGGCCGGACTACAGGCGGCGATGAACGTCATGCGCGGCAACATCTATGCGAGCGCCGCCACGCCCACCGTCACCTTCCGCAAGGCCGTCCAGCCGAACGAGTCGAACGTGGCGAACGACCCCGCAACTACCTCGAACGTCTCGCGTCTCTCCAACTGGCTCAGCTACACCGACACCGCCAGCTATCCGAGCCGCGTTGTCGCCAACGGCGGCGCGGGCGTCAACGCCATCGCCTACGACGTGACGGTGCGCGACATTGACGACAGCCAGATGGTCCAGTATTCGACCACGGCGGCGTTCTCGGCCGGTGACTCCGGCTGCACGGTCGGCGGCGGCGGGCTGACGCTCACCTGCGGCGCGGGCGCGAACACTTTCACCATCACCTACGTCCCGCAGGGGGCGACGACGCAGGACGCTTACCCCGCACTCAGTACGGGGCTCGGGAGTTTCTCCATCACGAAGGCGACCAACGGGGCCATCGAGCTTGATAAACCCGCCAGCTTCCGCCTGCGGATTAACCAGACGCTTCCCTGGGCCGCCTACGACACCGTCAACGCGACGGTCACGGGCGAAGGCAAGGCCGTCGGCAGCACCCTGAAAATCACCTTCGCCGGCGGGACCGCCAAAGTTCGCGGGACGAGCTTCGCGCTCTGCGCCGGGTGCAACCCGCTGACGTTCAATTACCCCGCGGCTGTAGGCACGGCGTCAGTCACCTCCTTGACCAGCACCCTGACGGCCCCGCAGCCCAGGAGGATTCTGGTCCGCTCGACCGGCTACGGGCCGAAGGGCGCGATCAAGCGGCTGGAAATGGTGCTCAACCAGAGCGCCTTCGACTTTGAGGCCCCGGCGGTCCTGACCATGCGCGGTTCGGACAACGGCACGGCCCCGAACTTCAGCACCGGGTCGAGCAACGCGAAGGAGTATTCGGGCGCGGACCATGCCGGCGTCGAGACGGACCTTCCGACCTTCGCCGTCTCCGGCGGCGACGTGTCGCACGCCGACTCGGGCATCAGTAAACACGGAACGGTGAACGACCCCGAAATCGGCTACCTTGATAACGGCAGCCTCCCCTCCGGGACGACCGTCTCCGCCATACAGGTCTCGACGCCCGACTTCCTCAACACGGCCCAGGACGCGCGCGACGCGCTGACCATCCTGAGGACGAACGCCAAAAACCTGGACCGCTATTATGCGCCGGCCTCCGGCAGTTCCAAGTCGGTCACTGCCGCCAACACGACGGCGACCGGCATGACCTTCGTTGACGGCGACTGCGAACTCGACGGCGGCTCCGGTCTGCTCGTCGTCACCGGCACGCTGCACATGAACGGTAATCCCAGCTTCAACGGCGTCATCCTCGTCCTCGGCGAGGGCAAGGTTGAGCGCGATGGCGGCGGCAACGGCTCGATCTACGGCGCGATGGTCGTCGCCGCCTTCGACCCCAACGGCACGGGCGGCTTCACGGCGCCCACGTTCACGACCAACGGCGGCGGCAACTCCACCCTGCAATACGACTCGCTCGCCGTCTCCCGCGCGATGGGCGCAGTCGGGGCCGCCTCGGGCGGCATGCGTGAATACTGATGAGAGAGCGTAACTACAATCGTCACGCGCGCGAGCGCGGCATCTCGATCATCGAGATGCTGATCGTGGTCGCCATGATCGCGGTCGTGACGGCGTTCGCCGTCATGCAGATCGCGGGGGCGCAGCGCGCCATGCGGCTGACGAACTCGGCGCGCGAATTCATGGCCTGGCTGGAGAAGGCGCGGGTCGATTCCATGCGCCGCAGCACGCTCAATCCGGCCCAGATGGCTCGCGTGGAGATCACCGCGGCCAACTCCTACACGGTCTACATTGACCAGAACGGCGACGGCACTCTGGACTCTGGGCGGACCATAACGATTCCCGCGTCGCAAGCCGTGAGCTTTTCAGGCATCAACGTGCCGCAGGTCATCCGCTTCAACTGGCGCGGCCGCCCCGAGGACGACAACGGCAACCGCCTCAACCTCTCTTTCAGCCTTCGGTCTACGGCCTCGGGCGTTGCCCCCGTGCCTATCAACCTGACGAGCGCGGGCGACGCCTCGCTCTACGACAACATCAACGTGAGCCCGGTCTCCGTCACAGGGGGCGCGACCGGCGCGGCGAACGTCAAGACAGACACCACAATCCATTGAGGCCAGGCGGCACGCGTATGAACTGTTCAAGAGAAATGAGTCGGCATGAGGGGGCGAACGTACCGCGCGCCGCCGCGAAGCGCGTGCGCCGCCGCGGCGAGCGCGGCTTCACGCTCGCGGAGACGGCCGTCTCGTTCCTCATCATGATGATCGTCCTGCTCGGCGTGGCTTCCGTCTTCGCCTACGCCGTCTACAACAACACGAGCGGGGACGACCGCACGCAGACGCTCGCGCTCGCGCAGCAGTCGCTCGAAACGCTGCGCAGTTGTGAATTCTCCGACACCACGGTTGACACCAGGCTCGCGGCCGGGACGTACACGCAGCGGGCGCAGTACGGCGGCGCGAAACGCTACTACACGATTGACTGGACGATTGCCGACACCACGCCGACGATCAAGACCATCACGCTCAAGGTCACCCCGCAGGGGGCCGGCCCGTCCTGGGGCTCCGGCACGGCGGCCAGCGTCACCATCGTCACGCAGCGCGCCAAATCTGAATAGCCATGACAAAGAACTTAAATCGGCCGGCCCCGAAGAAGGCACAGAGGCGGCGTCACGCGACCGAGTTCGGACGCGCGGACGGCTTCTCGCTGATAGAGCTCACCATCGCGATGGCAATCGTGCTCGTGATGATGGCCGGCGCGAGCCGGCTCCTGATGAGTTCGCTCGGCGCGCGCACGCGCGAGAGCCAGAAGTCGGACGCGCTTGCCGACGCGCAGCGCGCGCTCAACATCATGTCGCGCGAAATCGGCAACTCCGGCTTCGGCCTGGACTACAACGGATTGGTCGCTGCCGACTGCCACCCGACGAGCACGAGCGACACCAACGTGGCCCAGATACGCCTGCGCGCCAACGTGAACAACTCGAACAACAGCATCGCGGACCCCGACGAAGACATAACCTTCGTCTACCAGCGGTCGCCGACTCGTGCCATCGTCCGCTACGACGCGGTCTCGCAGACGAGCACCGTCCTCGCCGGCGAGATTGACGGCATGCAGATCACCTACATTAACGCGGCCGGCGCAACGTCGAACCTGGCGACCGGGTCCGCTGTAACGAACGCCGTGCGTATCAGGATTACCATTCAGGTCAAGCTCCAAAAGACCGTGGGGCAGCCCGCCTCGGAAGTCCTGCTGACCTCCGAGATCGCGCTCCGCAACGCCCCCAACGTCATCAGCCACTACTGACCGAAAGCCCCGGTCTTGCCCGAAAGGAATTTCTCACGATGAGTCACAAGCTGAACGGCCAACGACAAACCGAGCGCGGCGCTGCGCTCATCTCCGTGCTGCTCATCAGCATGTTGCTGCTCTCGGCTGGCGGCGTGCTGCTGTTGACGACCTCCATGTCAGCGACCGCCCCCGTGGACGCGGCCGCCGAGATGCAGGCTTATTACGCCGCCGAGGCCGGGCTGCAACGTGGCCTCAACGTCCTTCGGAGTAAAGACCTCCCGGCCGGGTCTTTACCCGCGGGGCAGACGGAGCTGACGTTCCGCGACGTGGCGAAGAGCAAGACGCTCGCCGCCTGGATTCCGGCCGACGGCCCCAGCATTGACGGGAAACAGACGACGCTCGTCGGGACTAACGCCTTCAGCGTCGCCGTCGAGGACCCGGACGACGTAGGATTGGTGAAGAAGCTTTTGACCCTCCTGACCTATCAGCCCAAGCGCCTGAGAATCCAGGTCACGGGTTACGGCCCGCGACGCGCCAAGAAGAAACTGGAAATGATCGTCGTCCGCAACGGGCTCTCAAGCTTCTCCGCCCCCGCGACCATCACGATAGTCGGCTCGGACAAGCTCCTCCCGCCCGAGCCGCTGAACTTCAGCACGGGCAACAGCGGGGCCGTGCGCTACACGGGCAACGACGCGGCGGGCGGGGCGGGCGTCTCTGCCTTCGCCGTCATCATCCCGGACGTGCTTCCCACGCTCGCGGGCATAGAGAAGCCGCAACAGGTTATAGGGCCGGCCGTCAGCGTGCTCGGGCCGTCCTCGCCGATTGCGGGCATCCCGCCGACGCCCAAGCCCGACTGGCTCGAATCGGCCGACAAGGCGCGCGCGTTCATGTACGACCAGGAAAAGGGACTGCAACCCAGGGCCGTCAAGGAGCAGCGCTACTTCACGACGAAACCCTCCGTCGCGAACATGTCGAACCCGAAGCAGATTACTTTCGTTGACGGCGACGTTGACCTGGGCTCGGGCGACCAGGGCGCGGGCCTGCTCGTCGTCACGGGCAAACTCACGACGCACGGCAACACCAGCTTTAAGGGCGTCATCCTCGTCCTCGGCGAGGGCAGCGTCCAGCGCAGCGGCGGCGGCAACGGGGTCATCGCGGGCGGCATCGTCGTCGCCAACTTCGACAAGACTTCCGGCGGCTTCGGTCGTCCCACTTTCACCACGAACGGCGGCGGCAACTCGCTCGTCCAGTACGATTCCAAGGCCGTGAGCGAAGCGTTGTCGGCCATCCCGGGCTTTGACGTCGTGGGCGTCGTCGAGAAGGGCGACCAATGAGGCGTGTGCCCGAACCCCCAATCTAAAGATGGCTAAACTTGACGAACTACTGAGACTGATGAGGCAGCACAAAGCCTCCGACATACACCTGTCGAGCGGCTCCGCGCCCTACCTTCGCGTGCACGGCGAGATGATGAAGCTCAACTACCGCGAGGTCGCGCACGAAGTCTGCCAGTCGCTCATCTTCCAGATTCTGACGGACAAGCAGAAGGAGATTTTCGAGGAGACGCTGGAACTCGACTTCAGCTACCCGTTGCCCGAGGTCGGCCGCTTCCGCGTCAACGTCTTCATGCAGCGCAAAGGCATCGCGGCGGTCTTCCGCCTCATTCCAGAGAAGGCGCAGACCGTCGAAGAACTGGGCCTGCCCGAGCAGCTTCACGACCTCATCAACGTCTCCGAAGGCTTGGTGCTGGTGACGGGGCCGACCGGCTCCGGCAAGAGCACGACGCTCGCCTCGCTCATCCACTCGATTAACACTTACGAGCGGGCGCACATCATCACCATCGAAGACCCCATAGAGTTCGTACACGAGAACGACCAGGCGCTCATCAGCCAGCGCGAGGTTTCGAGCCACACCAAATCTTTCCACGCCGCCCTGCGCGCCGCACTCCGCGAAGACCCGGACATCATCCTCGTCGGCGAGATGCGCGACCTTGAGACGATCTCGCTGGCCGTCACCGCCGCCGAGACAGGCCACCTCGTGCTCGCCACCCTCCACACCAACAGCGCCGTCAAGACCGTTGACCGCATCATAGACGCCTTCCCCGAGAGCCAGCAGGCGCAAATCCGCGTCATGCTCTCCGAGAGCCTGCGCGGCGTTGTGGCCCAGGCCCTGCTGCCCACGGCGGACGGCGAGGGCCGCGTGCCCGTCGCCGAAATACTGGTCAACGTCCCGGCCATCGCCAACATGATCCGCGAAGGCAAGATTCACCAGGTACACTCCGTCATGCAGACTGGCCGCTCCTACGGGATGGTCACCTTCGAGACGGCTGTCAGCGAACTGGTCCGAAAAAAGATCATCACCAAAGAGACCGGCGACAACTTCCTCGCCCGCCGCTCGGCCGGCGCAGGGGGCGCAGGCCGCTACGGTAAGGGCTAAGAATCCCCTCCGAAACCAATCACCTCCCCTTAGCGCCTTTGCGCCTCCAGCGTGAAACTTTTTCTCACGCAAAGGCGCAAAGGCGCATAAGGTGTTGAGTCAGCTTACGACTTGTTTCCGCCGACAGGATACTTGACACCTGCTGCGCAACGATGAATGATGCAGCCGGTGGTCGTCAGTCAACGGTCGCGGGCAGAAACCGCCAACTGACCACCGACCACTGACCACTGACCACTGCTTATGCCTGACATCCTGCTCGTCGAGGACAAAGACAGTCTGCGGCGCGTGCTCCGGCTGACGCTGGAGAACGCGGGCTACACCGTCACCGAGAGTGCGGACGCGCGCGCCGCCACGCAGGAAATCTCCCGCGCCCCACACCGTCTCGTGCTCACGGACCTCAGGATGCCGCACGGCTCCGGCCTCGACGTGCTGAGGGCCGCGCGCGCCGCCGATTCGGAAGTCCCCGTCATCGTCATGACGGCCTACGGCTCGATTGACGACGCCGTGCAGGCGATGAAGGACGGCGCACATGACTTTCTTCAAAAACCCGTTGACTCGAACCACCTGCTGCTCTTAGTCGAGCGCGCGCTCGAACAGGCGCGACTGAGGACGGAGAACATCCTGCTGCGCGAGGAGTGGTCGCGCCGCTACGGCTTCCCGCGCATCATCGGCGAGTCCGACACCATCAAGCGCGCGGTGGACGCCGTCCAGCGCGTCTCGCAGACCGAGGCTAACGTGCTGCTCTTGGGCGAGAGCGGCACGGGCAAAGAGTTGTTCGCGCGCGCCGTGCACCACCTCAGCCAGCGCCGCGAGCGGACGATGGTCGCCGTCAACTGCGCCGCGATTCCCGAAACATTAATCGAGAACGAACTGTTCGGCCACGAGCGCGGCGCGTTCACGGGCGCGGGCGAGCGCCGCCAGGGCAAGTTTGAGCTTGCCTCGGGTGGCACAGTTTTCCTGGACGAGATAGGCGAATTGCCGCTCGCGGTCCAGGGCAAGCTCCTGCGCGCCATCGAGGAAAAGACGATTGACCGCATAGGGGGACGCGCCCCCATCCCCGTGGACGTGCGCGTCGTCGCCGCGACGAACAAGGACTTGCGCCAGGCGGTCGAGCGTGGCGAGTTCCGCCGCGACCTCTTCTTCCGCCTCGCCGTCTTCCCCGTCGAGATTCCCCCTTTGCGCGAGCGCGGCGACGACGTGCTGCTCTTGGCACGCCACTTCGCCGCGCAACTCGGCAAGGAGACCCGAGGCCGCGAAGCCGCCCTGAGCGAGGCGAGCCTGCGTGCGCTGCGCGAACACAATTGGCCCGGCAACGTCCGCGAGCTTGAGAACGCGATTGAGCGCGCCTGCATCCTCGCGGACTCAACGACGCTTGAGCCGGAAGATTTGGGCCTGACGAAAATGAGCGCCGCCGCACCCGAAGTCTTCGACGACCTGGACACGTCGGGTACGCTCGCAGAGGTCGCGGAGCGCGCCACGCGCTTCGTCGAGCGCCGCAAGATTGCCGAAGCCCTGCGCGCGCACGACGGGAATAAGACGCGCGCGGCCGAGACTTTGGGCGTCAGTTACAAAACGCTCCTGACCAAGATTAAGGATTATGAGCTGTAGAGTGTTTCCGAGACTAAGTGGCGGAAGAAACCAATAACGAAAAAGCAGGGGCGCACGGGGACGCGGGCCAAATCGCCGGCGAGACAGACGTTCCCGTCGGCACGGTCACGGGCGAGTTCCCCGCCGAGCAAGAGGCCGCGCAGCTTAAGCCGCAGGCGAGCACGAGCAAGTTCGCCTTTCTCGTCGGGGCGGGCATTCTCCTGAGCCGCCTCGTCGGCGTCATACGCCAACGCGTCTTCGCGCACTACTTCGGCACGTCGGCCGCGGCCGACGCCTTCAACGCGGCCTTCCGCATCCCCAACTTCCTTCAAAACATCTTCGGCGAAGGAGCCCTTTCGGCCTCCTTCATCCCTGTCTACGCAGGGCTGCTGGCGCGCGGCGACAAGAAAGAGGCCGACCGCGTCGCGAGCGCCATCCTGACGCTCCTTGCGCTCGTCACTTCCATCATCGTGCTGGTCGGAGTCCTGACCACACCTTACCTGATTGACGCCATCGCGCCCGGCTTCAAGGGCGAAACGCGCGAGTTGACCATCCGGCTGGTCGAAATCCTTTTCCCGGGCGCGGGCCTCCTGGTGCTCTCGGCCTGGTGCCTGGGAGTGCTCAACAGCCACCGCCGCTTCTTCCTCTCCTACACCGCGCCCGTCATCTGGAACGTCGCCATCATCGCCGCGCTCATCTGGTTCGGCCGTCGCGGCTCGGGGGCGACCGATGTCGGCGGGTTTCAGTTCGAATTGGCACAGTGGGTCGCGTGGGGCTCCGTCATCGGCAGCGCCTTGCAGTTCGGGATTCAACTCCCGACGGTCTTGCGCCTCGCCAAACACCTGCGCCCCATGCTCGAAGTCAGTTCCAAGAACGTCCGCACGGTGATACGCAACTTCTTCCCCGTCTTCGTCAGCCGCGGCGTCGTGCAGATCAGCGCCTTCGTTGATGCGCTGCTGGCGAGCCTGCTGGGCACGGGCGCGGTCGCGGCCCTGACTTTCGCGCAGAGTCTCTACACGCTGCCCGTGAGCCTCTTCGGCATGTCCGTGTCGGCCGCCGAACTGCCGCAGATGGCGAGCGCGCTCGGGAGCGACGAAGAAGTCAAATCGCAACTGCGTCGGCGGCTGGACGCGGGACTGCGGCAGATAAGTTTCCTGATCGTCCCGTCGGCCATAGGCTTTCTACTGCTCGGCGACGTGATGGCCGCGGCGCTCTACCAGACGGGCCGCTTCACGCGCGCCGACTCCGTCTACGTCTGGGGCATCCTCGCCGGCTCTGCCATAGGCTTGCTCCCGACCACGCTTGGCCGGCTCTACGCCTCGACCTACTACGCGCTGCACGACACGCGAACGCCCCTGCGCTATGCCTTCGTACACGTCATCGTGGCGGTCGTGCTGGGCTACCTGCTGGCGATTCCGCTCCCGGCGGCGCTGGGGATTGACTTGCGCTGGGGGGCCATCGGGCTGACGACGGCCGCGGGCCTGGGCGGCTGGGCCGAATTTATTCTACTGCGGCGCACGCTCAACCATCGTATCGGGCGGACGGGGCTGCCCGCTCCTTTCCTCCTCAAGCTGTGGGCGGCGGCCCTGGTCGCGGCCGGCATCGGCTGGGGCATCAAGCTCGTCGTCGGCGTCAACCGCCCCGTCTGGACGGCGATTGCCGTCCTCGGCCCGTATGGAATCTCTTATTTTGTTTTAACTTCAGTGTTAGGACTGCCCGAGGCCGGGACGGTCGTCGGGCGGTTTAAGAGGCTTTTAGGCCGCGGGCGGCGGTGAGGGGCGGTCCCTGTTAATTAAATTTGAATAATTGCCGAAGGTCGTATTTTTTCAGGAACCCGCTTGCCATTATCAATATTTACGGATGTAGGAAAGCAGGTAAACACCTAAAAGTGCACGGGGCGATTTGCCCCTGGAAGGCTTTCCACGTTCTGCTCGACGGCCTTAACGCGAGTAAAGCTAACAACTTTCAACCAGACCAAGGGAAAGCGAATTAAGCCATGAAAAAATTCTTGTCTCCATTAACATTCAGCCTCGCCGCAGTGCTCTTTCTCGGTCTCGCCGCGACCAGCGCCCGCGCAGACATCGTCTACATCCCTTCCGCTGACTCACTTGCCCCGAAGGGCGGCGTCGGCCACAAGCCCGAGTCTATTCTTTCGATTCAGTCGCCGAAGAACACCAGCAACGCGGCCGGCGGCGTGAGTTGGAACGGGAAAAAGGACGTCAGAAGCGGCGACGCCAAGAACGGCGAGCACACGAAGACCCTTTCGTTCGCCGAAGCCGGGCTCACCAGCCCCAGCGTCCGCATCTTCATGGACACGGAAGACCAGGACAACGACCTGATTATCAACGAACTGAAGCTGACCGCCTACCACTCCGGCACCGGAGCCGTTCTCTTCGAGGCGACGCTGAAAGCCCCCGTGACCTTCCAGAACGAACTGAACGGGCAGGGCAAAGGGGACCGCACGTTCGGCCTGACGGACGATGATGCTGCGAAACTCGCGGCCGCTCTCCTGGTTGACCCGAACCTGCGCCTCGGCCTCTACGCGAGGACGAGCGACGACACGGGCTCGTTCACCAACTTCAAGCTCGGTCAGGGCCCCGCGCCCATCCCCGAGCCGGCCACGATGTTCCTGCTCGGCACGGGCCTGGCCGGCGTCGCCGCCAAGATGCGGAAGCGCCGCAAGGCAGCCAAGGGAGAGGAAGCGTAAGACGGACCTTTCAAGCCGTCGTTTAAAGAGAGCCGGAGCCGGGCCGAAACCCCGCTCCGGCTTTCGCTTTTCGGCGGAAAACGAAATTATTGGGCCGCGAAAAAAATTGTTCATCAATTTTTGGAGAACCTATTTAATTAGTAGTTTACTTTGGCTACCGAACAGGAAAGGTCGGCTGACGGAGCGGCAGGCAATGGGCGGGCAGTGGTCCCGCCGGATCGAGAGCCAGCCGGGCCGTTTTTTTGTGCGCCGTGAACAAAAATCTAGATTTGTTCCCGGCTTTATGTTATTTTCAGCCGCCTTCAAAATTTCTGGAAGTCGTCTGGACCTGTTCCCGTTTTCTGGAACTATCCTTCTATTAGGTCTTTAGTTTTTTACCGCTGTCTGAAAACTTTTCGCAATTATTTCAGGCCCGCAAGCTCGCTGAAGGCCGGCCGCGAGAGTTGAAATCCGAAATTTCCTTGAACGCCGCGCAATCGAACCGTTGCCCTGGTTCTGTGAGGTGTTTTCACGACGCGACGCTAGGTGCCCGGGAAAGAGTTAGCAAGGACAAGAATGGAGGGTTATGAAAACACGTAGTCTGGGATTGTTAAAGTTTTTCACTCTGAGCGTGGCGACACTCGCCCTATTCACCTTTAGCCAGGGGGTGGCGCGGGCTGACGAGGTATTTATTGCTGGTAGCACCCAGGGTTGCTTCGGTGCGGGCTGCACGCCAGGCGCGAGCGCTACGTTCCTTGGAATCACCTACAGTAACTCGACTTTCTCTGGCACGACGGCGAGTGGCTTTCGCGGGCTCGGAGGTAACCCGAACCCTGGGTCGAACGTCAACAATCTGGGTTCTTTCTCCCTGAGCACGGCACCGAACACCTACACCGGCCAGAGTTTCACGCTTGAGGTGACATTCACTGCCCCTCAGGGGATCAACGGCTCGAACACGGCGACTTTTTCAGCCACTTTGACCGGCACCGTCGTCAGCAACAATCAGGGCGGCGTATTCCTGGATTTCAACAACACGCCGCTATTGTTTACCTTCAACGATACGAACTGTGAGCCTGACCCGACCGGAGGCGTGCCGGGACAGCAGACCACCTGCGGCCAGGGAAGTTTCTTCTTCGCCGTCAACGACCTGGCGATTGATCCGGGTCAGACGGAGTCGCTGACGGGACAGATCACGAGCGCCCAACAGACGGCCATTCCTGAACCGGCCACGCTCTTCCTGCTCGGGACGGGGCTCTCTGGAATTGCCGCGGCCGCGCGCAAGCGCCGCAAAGCAGCCAAAGACAAGGCTGGCGAATAGCTCATAACCTGTTGCTCCTGACAGAAACCACCCGCGGGCCTGGATTGCCCACGGGTGGTTTCTGTTTTTGAGTGAGCCGCGAATCCCCTCACGGCGGTCCGACGCGGCAGGGTAAGCCGAGCCTTTCCGGGGGGTCGCAGACAATAAATTTCTAGCATTGTCCCCGGTTTTGTGCTATTTTCAGCCGCCTTTAATTTTCTGGAAGCCTGCTCGACTAATCCCAGTTTTCTGGAATTAGCTTTTCATTACGTTTTTATCGTCAGTACTGAGGTATTCTCTTTTCCTGGTCGCCAACCCCTCGTTAGGCGCGGAGGCTGTTTATCATGAAAATCCGTATCCCCGCAGCGGTCAAACCCCTGGCACTGGCCGTCATCACCATGGCCCTCTTCACGCTCGGTCAAGGCGTGGCACGGGCCGACGAAGTCTACGTCGCCGGCTACACCAACGGCTGTTTCGGCGCTGGCTGTGTCTCGCCGAACACCAACGCGACTCAGACCGCGTCGCTCCTCGGTTTGACTTACACCAACTCACAATTCTCCGGCATCACGGCCAGCGGCTTCCTAGCCTACGGCGGTAATCCAACCCCGGCGGGAGTCCAGGGCGTGAACAATTTCGGCGCTTTCAGCCTGGACACTTCCGCCAACGTGTACACCGGCCAGACGTTTCGCGTGCGGATCACCTTCACCGCGCCGCAGGGAATCATTCCAGACCAGAACCGCGTTTTCACCGCCGATGTGATCGGGACCGTGACGACAAGCAGCAGCGGCGGCGTGCAGATTGACTTCGGCGACAACATCAATGACGTTGGCGTCCTCTTCACCTTTAACGATACAAATTGCGAGCCCAACCCGCTGCCCGGCTCCGCCCCTCCGGGCCAGCAGGTGACGTGCGGGCTCGGCTCGTTCCGTCTCAGGCTCAACGACGTTGCCATCAACCCCGGACAGATTGCGTCGCTGACGGGCTTCATCGTCAACGCTCAGCAGACGGCAATCCCCGAGCCGGCGACGATGATTCTGCTCGGCACGGGAATGGCCGGCCTCGCGGCGAGAATGCGTAAACGCCGCAAAGCCGCGAAAGAATAAGTAAACAGGCAAAAGTAAAAAGCTAAAAGGGAAGATGAAGAGCGTGCCTCTCATCTTCCCTTTTAGCTTTTGCCTTTCTCCCTTATCATTCCGTTAGTGCGAAGTGTTATCTCGGCAGATAAGATGCGCGTCATTGACCGTCTGACGACGGAGCGCTTTGCCACGCCTTCCCTGCTCTTGATGGAAGCGGCGGCCAACGCTTCGGCCCAGGCCATCACGGCTCGTTTCCCTGACGGCATCGCAGGCCGCCGCGTTCGCATTCTCTGCGGGCGCGGCAACAACGGGGGCGACGGTGCAGCCCTCGGACGTTCGCTCTCGCTCGCGGGCGCGCGAGTTGACGTGGTCCTCTTCGGCCGCGTCGAAGAGACTAAGGACGACGCCCGCATGAACTTCGAGATGGCGCGCAGGCTCTCAAGCTTCAAGGCCGGCTCGCACACTGAGCCCCCGCCGCTGACTTTCATCGAGTGCGTATCCGTCACTGAATGGGAAGAGATTGCCGCGCACAGTTACGATGTCATCGTGGACGCGCTTTTTGGCACAGGGCTCACGCGCCCGATCGAAGGCGTCCACCGTCAGGTCGTGGAGCACCTGGAACTCCTACGCAACGCGCGCGAGCGGGCGCACGCAAGCCGCCCACTCTTCGTCTCGCTGGACATTCCTTCGGGCCTCAACGCGGACTCCGCCGCGCTCATAGGCGCAATCGTCCGCGCCGACCTGACAGTGACCTTCACGGCACCCAAGCCCGCGAACGTCCTGCCGCCCGCGTCACACTACAACGGCGAGCTGGTCGTCGCGCACATAGGCTCGCCGCCAGCCCTCCTGGAAGCCGTAACCGGGCAGACGGGTCTTTTTCTGACCGAAGAAGCGGACGCGCTCTCATGGCTTGTCAAGACGCGTTACGCCCCGGACTCTTACAAGAACACGCACGGGCACGCGCTCGTCGTCGCGGGCTCGCGCGGCCTGACGGGCGCCGCCGTGCTGTGCGGCCAGGCGGCCATGCGCGCCGGAGCCGGCCTCGTGACGATTGCGACACCGGCGACGGCTCAGCCGGCGGTGGCCGCGCGTGCGATGCCTGAGATTATGACGGCGGCGCTTCCCGAGACGGCCAACGGCGCGGTCAGCTTTGAAGCAATCATACAGGTGCTAACCCTCGCGGCGCGCGCGAGCGCTGTCGCCGTCGGCCCCGGCCTTTCAAACGAAGACGAGAGCACGCGCCGCTTCGTACGCGAACTCATCGAGCGCCGCACGACCGCGCTCGTGATTGACGCGGACGGCCTGAACGCGCTCGCGCCCTGGCCCAAAGAATTACACGGCTCACGGGAGATGCCGATCGTGCTCACCCCGCATCCGGGCGAGATGCTTAGGCTCCTCGGCACATACGACCACGAAGCGCTCGCTGATCGCGTCGAGGCGGCGCGCGCTTTCGCGACCACGCACCACGTCTTACTGGTCTTGAAAGGCTCGCGCACGCTCATCGCTTCGCCCGACGGGTGCGTCTTCGTCAACCCGACGGGCAATGCCGGGCTCGGCACGGCCGGCGCGGGCGACACCCTGACCGGCATCATCACAAGCTTTCTGGCACAGGCGTATGGCACGCTCAAACGCGACGCGGACGCGCTCGACGCAGTCGTCGCTGCCGTTTACGTCGGCGGCCTGGCCGGGGACATTGCGGCGCACAGGAAGGGTAAGCGCGCGCTCGTCGCCTCGGACATCAGCTTGAATTTGGGCGCGGCGATTCGCTCGCTCGACCCCTCGGGAGAGCAGCCGTGAGCGGCCACCTTTTACAGACCGTGCCGGCGGGCCGCTGGACTTCTCGCAGTGCTGATGAGACATTCGACCTCGGCGCGCGCGTCGGGTCGTCTCTCGCGGGCGGCGAAATCCTACTGCTCGACGGGCCGCTCGGCGCGGGCAAAACAATCTTCGCCAAGGGGCTGGCCCACGCGCTCGGGATAGACACGGACGAAGTGACGAGCCCGTCTTTCACGCTCGTCAACGTCTACGACGAGGGCCGTTTGAAGCTCTACCACCTGGACCTCTACCGCCTGAGCGAAGGCCCGGCCTCCGCGCACGCGGTTGACCTGGACGAATTGCTGACGGACGAGAGCGCCGTCTTCGTCATAGAGTGGGCCGAGCGTATGGGACGCTACCCCCTGCCCCCGCCCGTCTGGCGGGTTTCGATTACGGGCGACGGCGATGCGCCCCGCGACATCAACATCGTATTTATAGATAATGGGGTTAACGTACACCCCGTCGAAGAAGCGTAAGTAAACATTAAGGAGAAGAGAGAAGATGCCATACCCGGAAATCATGATTCGCCCGATGAGGGAAGAACTCACCAGGCTCGGTGCCGAAGAGTTGAAGACACCCGAGGACGTTGACCGCGCGCTCAGCCAGGAGAAGGGCACGCTGATGGTGGTCGTCAACTCCATCTGCGGCTGCGCGGCCGGCAAGGCGCGTCCCGGCGTCGCACGCGCCCTTCAGCACCCCGTCCGCCCCGACCGCGTCGCCACCGTCTTCGCCGGGGCCGACATCGAAGCGACCGAAAAGGCGCGCGGCTACTTCACAGGCTACCCGCCCTCCTCGCCCTCCATCGCCCTCTTGAAAGACGGCCAACTCGTCTACATGATGGAGCGCCGCCAGATCGAAGGCCGCATGCCCGACCAGATCGCGGAGGAACTAACAGAGGCGTTCGATAAGTTCTGCGCTACAGAGCCTGTCGCCGGCGACTAATCATCCTCCAACCTAAAAGGCGGCGTCACAGGTCGGGACAATCTTCCGGCCAGCATCAATGATGCCAGCCTCAAGAGGCAGTATTTACTACACCTGGGTCCCGGCATCTACCGCGAAAAGGTAGTAATGAAACCCTTCATCTCGATTCGGGGAGCGGGTCCCGGCGAGACAACCATCACCGCGCCCGCCGAGAAGGAGCAATGGAACGCCGGGACGGTCCATGCTGCCAGCAATTCTTCGCTGATGGGCGTAACAGTCATCAGTAACGGGCGGAACCTGGGGCTACAACGCGACGGCCGTGAGGTGCATGGGAGTCCAGCAATTCATGCTCGGCAACGCTGAACTGGCGGTCGACGACGAGGGGAACGCGGGCCTCAACCTGATTGCCCTCGTCTTCGATTTAGGGCACGAGGGGCCGCCCTCGGAGGTCTAGATTTCCCACTCCATCATCACCTCGACGGCGCAGCACAAGGAGTCTGTCCCGACCTGCATGATTCTTGCGGGCGCGACGGTGGACATCCACATCTCCAAGATTTTCGCCAGGGGTGGGCATCAGGGGACCGCGGCTAACGCCAACAATAACGCCAAGCTGAACGTCTATGACACCCACGCCGTCGGCGAAGCCCGCTCCCTGATTAGTGGGGATTACTCCGGCTCCATCACGGCCACCAACAGCCATCTCGAAGGCGAATCAAGAAACGTGACGGTCGTTGACATCCCTCCGCCCGTTGCAAAGAACAAGTAGAAACGAGTCAGGCGGGAGGATGAGAGTGGAGCCAGACGGCCTGGTTATCTCCCCTCTCACCCTCCCGGACTCCTCTCAAGTGGGATTTAAATTCTCCGGCGAAAGTAATCGAAAACCCTGTCCGCAACTGCCGCGCGCCCAGCGGCGTCAATTTTCCCCGAGCGGCCAACCGCCGTACGCTTCTATGGTCTCGTCAATCAACGCCATCAGCCGTATGGTTTCGGCCAGCGCCGAGACAATCTGCTGGTAGTGTTTGAGGTCGTCAAAGGTCAGCTTGCGCCCCTTGCGGTCTTTGAGCCATTTCTGGCAGACCTGATAGCCGCCGACGTGAAACGACCAGACTTCTTCGGGGACGTTCTCGAAATACTGCGACTTGTTAATCCAGACGCGCCCCTCTTGAGAGCCAGCTTCGCCGGGCGCGGTGTAGCGCACCTGTTCGACCTCGTGTGTGCCGTCTTGCGAGTAGGCGGTGATGAGCGGCGCGTGTCGCTCCATCAGGTGAAGTCCGACGAGTTCGTCGCCGAGCGCGCAGAGAGCGCGGAAGAGTTCGGCGTTAGAAGTGAGCGGCAGGCGCGGGAAATCAATCTTCAGGAACTCTGCATAGCGGCTGCGGTAGGCCGGCGAGTGAAAGACGGCGTACATGTAGCTGAACACATCTTCCGGGCCAAACGTCTCCGTGCGGTCGCCTTTACCGTCGAGGATGAAGTCCATCTTGAGGCGGGCAACGAAATCCGCGATGAACTCCCGCGCGAGATTCGGACGACGCCCGCCGGGTGCGTCGGTCGGTTCGTTATGTCGAAGAGATTTTTCTTAACGCCGTCGGGATAAAGATAAAGCGGGAAAAGAGAGGTAGTTCACATCGTATGCAGCTAATGATTTATGACCGCCATTTTAGCGAATTACAAGCGATAGGTATCCCAATTGTCTTTTGTTAACTCGCGTGGTGATGAGTCGCTTGATTTTCACCTGACAAGCATATGTTGCATGAAGTCGGCAAACACAGGCTCAGCGGATCAAGTAGATTTCGATGATAGAACAACGGGCCGCAAATCGAAAGGGCTGCCATAGCATTTTCGGAATAGATTGAACTTCTTGATGTCCTTAATCATCTTTCGTCACTACGCCATGTATTCTCTCAAGGTTCTTTGCGCACATCTCCAAGATTCATACTTAAGCTGATTTGCTTCGTTCGAAAATTCTAAGCTCCTGCAAATCGCGAGATTCGTTTTGAACAACTTCGTCTACAGTCGAAATCACTCTGACGAACTGATCGTCGCGCATCGTAATGATACCCGTGTTGCTGACAGGAAACGCATGCCGTAAGTTTCCAGCCTTCCTCATATTCTTCAAGCAAACCATACGTCTTGCGGCACGAAGAAATAAAACGGTGCTTGCGGCTCAAGCGTCGTCCAGATTCGTCGTGCTTACGTCATGTTGCCAGAGCCAATCGTATTTGCCGCCTGAGAGTACGCGCTCGCCGTGAGTCGTTCTCCTCGTAAATCTCGCGCACACCCCACAGGTGAGCAGTGACGCACGATGTGTGTCTGCGTCTGTCTGTCTGCGCCTCTGTATGAGGACTGCCCCCCATTTCCGTTTGACGAAGATGCCGATAGCTACGCCCTGCTGTATGTCGAAGACGTTTTCATCCTTTGAGCCGTCGGGCGCGCGTTCCTTCTTCTTACTGTTGCCGTGCAAATCCAGCACGTAGATGTCATCGAACGTCTCCATCAGGCTCTGGCGCATCCCTCGAAACGTAGGATTGTCCAGATAGCCGTGATTAGTGATGAAGGCCAGGACTCCGTAGCCCGTCTGCTCTATGCGCCACTGCGCGAAGCGTATGAACTTCACGTAATCGTCGTTGAGCCACTTCGGATTCCTCTCGCCGAGCGGCTGGCCGTCTACCTCGAAATAGTTTGCCACGGCTTCGCCCGTATGCGTGTCGCGTCCGCGCAGGAGGTCTGCAATCCACTGCCCCGTGTTGGCCGAGTGGCCCGAATATGGCGGATTGCCCATCACGACCATCACCGGGCGCTCCTGCTTGACCCTGCTCGCTTCGTCCGCCTCTTCATTCAGCCAGCGCGTGAAGCCCTCGGCGCTGCTCAGCCTGTGGACTTCTTCCAGCGTGTTCGTCATATAGACGTGCAGGCGTCCGGCCTTGTCCCCCTCTTCCGCTATGACTTTCTCTAAATCAATGCCCGTGTCTGCCAGCAGCAACCCTAGCTTCAGGTGCGCGACCGTGTAAGGAGCCATCAGCAACTCGAAGCCGAAAAGGCGCGGCAAAAGCTCCTTAGAGACATACGCAGACCACGCGCCGCCCATCGTCTTCCTCAACGACTCGTAGATGTGATTGATCGTGCCGAAAAGAAATGTGCCCGTCCCAGTCGCCGGGTCGAGTATCAGAACTTTGTGCGATTCGATTGCTTCTTCACTGCCGCGCTTGCGGACAGTTATCTTGCTGCTGTCACTGAGTCCGCCCGGCAGCTTGAAATCATTCTTCAGAAGATAATCAACGCTGCGGACGATATAGGAGACGACTGGCTCAGGCGTGTAATATACGCCGCGCGTCTCTTTGAGTTTCGGGTCGTAGGCAGCGAGAAAGGTTTCATAGAAATGCACCACGGGGTCTTCGCGCCGCGTCCGCTTGCCGAAGTCCTGTAAGATGGCCGCGATGTCTGTGTGCGTCAGTAGCGCCACCAGATCGTCAACCGCCCAGGAGACATGCGGGCTGAGGTCGGGGCCGACCATCTGGTAGAAGGTCTTTTGCAGGAACGGATTCGTTTTCGGCACAAGGCGGGCTGCGCTGTCGCGCGTAAACTCCGCGCTGCTCCGCGCGTTACAACGAGCCGCGAAGAGGCCGTAGCAGATTGTCTGCGCGTACATGTCGGCGAACTCTTCTTCCGTCAGCGTGGGGAGCAAGACTTTGCGGAAGCTCAGGAGTTGGTCGTGTAGCGGGTCGGGCTTTTCATCCGTTAAATCTTCGGCGGCCAGTGCGTCGCGTATGTTTCCGCGTATGAGCCGTGCGATGCCAGCCATACGGACGGCCAATTCCTTTGCGTTGCGGACGGTCGCCGCCCGCTCGTTGAGAAAAGCGGTCAGCAACTCTTCAACTCGCTCCGCACCGTCTGCCTCGACGCGCAACTTTCCGCTCTTAGTTCTCGTCGCCAGCCGTGCTGTCATCCGCCGTGCGGTGCCCACGTACCAGCGGAACTCAAGATAATCGGTCAGCACGAGATTCCCGCTACCTTCAAGGTAACGCTTCATCTGTTCGCTCTTTTCCTCACGGTCGAGCGACACGCCGACATCTTTAGCTTCGACGTAGCCGAGCGGTGTCTCCTTGCGCGTCACAATGAAATCGGGCGCGCCGAACTTGACGCGCTTCGGCTCGTTCGTCGCGGTGATGCCGTTGGCAAGCTGCTCGATGAAACGTTGGAGCGCGGCGCGATGCGTGTGTTCGGTCGCGTTCCCTGCGGTCAACGCCTTCTCAATTGCCTTCAGGTATGTGGATGCGTGAGGCATCATTTCCTCCTAATCTTTTATGGGACGACAGTGAGAGTATGAATCATCAGCCGCGAGATGTGAACTCTTCCGTTCAGGGTTCAGAGTTCACGCTTTAGTGTGCATGAGATACACAGCAGGCACGCTAAAGCGTGAACTCTGAACCCTTGGGACTGAACTCTAAGCAATTGTTAGTCACTTTCAGCCCTATGTTATCATCACGCCCGATGGCTTCAGAGTCCCCTATCAAGCTCGAAACGCCGATTGTTGAACTGTACCGTTTCGGCATCCCGCGGTTCGGGCAGCCGACGGCGCGCAAACTCGCGCTGGCGCTGGCCCAGGTCGCGGCCAAGGCGGACGCGACGGACGCGACCGTCGAGGATTTGTTGAATTACCTGCCGATGCGGTACGAGGACAGGTCGAATCTGGCGCGGATTGAGAATTTGAGCGACGGGGTAGAGGCTTCGCTTGAGCTTTACGTAAGGGTCGCGGGCGGCTACCAGGTGGGGAAGAACCGCGGGCCGAAGCAGCCCAAGCTCTTTATCTTCGAGGTCACCGCGTCGGACCCTTTGCGTACGGGCAAGCCGGTCGTCGTCTGGTGGTTCGTCTCGGGCAGGCAGGCGCAACGCATCATCGCTTACCACCGCCAGAAGTTCACGCGCGGCGCGCGCTTCATAGCCTTCGGCCAGTGGGAGTGGGACACGCGGCGCAATACTTTCGCGCTCAGACTGAACAAGCCGGACGAGCTGGAAATGCTGCCGGGCACCTGGACGCCGCCCGAGCGCGAGCTGTTGCGGCTGGCCGAAGAGAACGGCGGCGGGAACGGACACGGGGACGCGGGGACGCGGGGACGCGGGGAGGAGGAAGACGAAGAAGAAGCGGCGAGCGAAGAAGGTTTTGAAGACGAGGATGAGAGGCAGTGCTGATCCGGCTTTGGCGGCGATTCACGTCGGGCGGCGTGTGCCGGTTTACCGTAAGCTCGGTGAGTTTCGAGCGAAGCGGTTGAGAGAGATCATGCACGCGGTGCTCGGCCTCGTTGACGACGACGCCTTGACGGAGACGCTGCCCGCGGACCTGCGCTCGCGCCAGCATTTAATCGACCGCGCGGACGCCCTGCGCCGGATACACTTTCCAACGGAAGACGTGCCGCTCGCTGATTACGAGCGCGCGCGCAGCCCCGCGCATCTGCGCCTCATCTTCGAGGAATTCTTCTGGGTCGCGCTCGCCATCGGGCTGCAACGCGGCCAGCGCATCAAGGAACCGAAGGGCGCGGTGATTGAGATTACGAACCGCGTCCGCGAGCGAATCACTTCGATTCTTCCCTTCGAATTGACGAGCGCGCAGGAGCGCGTGACCAAGCGCATCTTCGACGACATGCAGTCAGATGCGCCCATGAACCGCCTGCTACAGGGCGACGTGGGCAGCGGCAAGACCATCGTCGCGCTGATGGCTATGCTCGCGGCGATGGAGAACAATTACCAGGCCGCGCTGATGGTCCCGACCGAAATCCTGGCCGAGCAGCACGCGCGCAACGTCAAACGCCTGCTCGCGCTGACGCCTTACCGCGTCGAACTGCTAACGGGCAGCCTGCGCGCGACCGAGAAACGACGCTTGCACAAAGACCTCGCCGCCGGAGACATACACGCCGCGGTCGGCACGCACGCGCTCATACAGGAGTCGGTTGCCTTCAACAAACTCGGCCTCGTGGTGATTGACGAACAACACCGCTTCGGCGTGCTGCAACGCGCGGAGCTGCGCGCACGCGGCTTCAACCCGGACGTGCTGGTGATGACGGCCACGCCCATCCCGCGCTCTCTAGCCATGACGGCCTACGGCGATTTGGACGTATCCGTCATTGACGAGCTCCCGCCCGGCCGCACGCCCATCAAGACGGTCGTCCTCGGCGAAGACCAGCGCTCCGGGGTTTACAAAGGCGTCGAGCGCGAGGTGCGGGCCGGAAGACAGGTCTACGTCGTCTACCCGCTCGTCGAAGAGTCTGAGAAGATGGACCTGAAGGACGCGACGCGCATGTACGAGCAGTTGCGCGACCGCGTCTTCCCTCATTTCTCAATCGGCCTGCTGCACGGCAAGATGAAGGCGGCCGAGAAGGACGAGGTGATGCGCCGCTTCGTCGCGGGCGAGATTCAAATCCTCGTCGCCACGACCGTCGTCGAAGTCGGCGTTGACGTGCCGAACGCCTCCCTGATGGTGATAGAGCACTCCGAGCGCTTCGGCCTCTCGCAGTTGCACCAACTGCGCGGGCGCGTCGGGCGCGGGGCCGAGCAGAGCTTCTGCGTGCTGCTCACTTCGGACAGGAAGACGAGCGTGGCGAACGAGCGCTTAGGGATAATGGCCGAGACGAACGATGGCTTTCGCATCGCCGAAAAGGATTTGGAGATTCGCGGCCCCGGCGAGGTGATGGGCACGCGCCAGTCGGGCCTGCCGACCTTCCGCATCGGCAACCTCGTGCGCGACGTCGCGATTCTCGAAGAAGCGCGGCGCGAGGCCGACCACTACTTAACAGAGCGCCGCATGACGCGCGAAACGTCGAAACTTATCGAGCGCGTCCGCGCCGACGCGCGCTTCGGTCTGGCTGCGGTCGGGTGAGAACCGGACAGCAGGAGTCAGGAGTCAGAAGTCAGAAGTCAGAATGAAAAGCAGCCCTGGGGGCTAGAACCCAAAAGGAAAGGAGATCAACCCGTCCTTCTGATTTTCTTTTCTCCTGACTTCTGTATTCTGACTCCTGACTCCTGTATTCTGTTTCCATGCGTGTCATCGCGGGGTATTATCGCGGGCGAAATTTGAAGAGCCCGCCTTCGATGCAGGTGCGGCCGACGTCCGACCGGCTGCGCGAGACGCTCTTCAACGTCATCGCGCCGCGCATAGAGGGGGCGCGATTCCTTGACCTCTGCGCCGGCTCGGGCGCAGTCGGCTTAGAGGCGCTCTCGCGCGGGGCCGCGCACGCGACCTTCGTTGACCGCTCGCGCAAGATGTGCGGGCTGGTAGAGGCGAATTTGGATTTGTGCGGCGTCCCCGAGGACGAAACGGAGGTCGTCATGGCGGAAGCCGCGGAGTTCCTGCGCCGCGCCTCCGCCCGCGACGACCAGAGGTGGGACATAGCCTTTTTCGACCCGCCCTACGCGACGGATTATTCGCCCGTCCTCGCGGCCTTCGGGACTGGCACAATTTTGACGGACGAAGGGCTGCTCGTCGTCGAGCACCATCACAAGAACGAACTGAAAGACGCCGCCGGCCTCCTGCGCCGCTGGCGCATCCTGAAGCAGGGCGACTCCGCCCTCAGTTTTTACGAAAGATGAACACAGTTTTCAGTTTCCAGTTTTCAGTTTTGAGCAAAGACAAGTTGCTTTCACTGAAAACTGAAAACTGAAAACTGAAAACTGCTCTATGCTTGTACTCGGAATTGAAAGCTCATGCGACGAGACGGCCGCGGCCATCGTGCGCGACGGGCGCGAGATGGTTTCGTCCGTCATCTCCTCGCAGATAGAGATACACAAACGCTTCGGCGGCGTCGTGCCGGAACTCGCCTCGCGCGAGCACCTGGACAAGATTGTGCCAGTCGTCGAAGAAGCCTTCGAGCGCGCGCGGGTCTCCAAAGAAGAGCTTGACGGCATCGCGGTCACGGCCGGCCCCGGCCTCGTCGGCTCCCTGCTCGTCGGCGTCTCTTACGCGAAGGCGATGGCGTTCGCCCTCGGCGTCCCGCTCGTCGGCGTCAACCACATCGAAGGCCACATCTACTCGGTCGTCTTCGAGAACCCTCCCGTCGAGTACCCGGCGATGGCGCTCATCGTCTCGGGCGGGCACACCAACCTCTTCCTGGTGCCGGAGCCGGGCAAGTACAGGGTCGTCGCGCGCACGCGTGACGACGCGGCGGGCGAGGCGTTCGACAAGGTGGCGAAGCTGCTCGGCCTGGGCTATCCGGGTGGGCCAATTATCGAGCGGCTGGCGCGCGAAGGCGACGCGCGGAGCGTGCGCTTCAGCGTCCCGCGCATGGGCGACGGGCGGCCCGACTTCAGCTTCAGCGGACTAAAGACCGCCGTCTCGAAGCACGTGCGAGAGACGGGACTGCGCCCCGTCGAAGGCGACGAAGCGCCGTCGCAGGAGATTAAGAATTTGGCGGCGAGTTTCCAGAGCGTCGTGGTGCGCTCGCTCGTGGGGACGATGGAGCGGTTGGCGGAGGAGCACAGGCCCACGACGCTAATCGTCGCGGGGGGCGTGGCCTGCAACAACGCTCTACGAGAGGCGTCGCGCGAGGCGGCCGCGCGGCTGGGCGTCCCCGTCTACTTCCCTTCGCCGCACCTCTCGACGGACAACGCGGCGATGATCGCCGCCGCCGGCACGGTCAAACTTCAGGCGGGCGAGCGCGCCGGCCTCGACCTGAATGCAGACGTGTCACTGCGCTTGCAGAACGTGGACGTCGAAGACGACGCGCTGCGCCGCAGCCGCGTGCGCTACAGGTTATAAAGACAGATTCAACCCTTTGCGCCTTTAGTTTTTACTTTGCGCCTTTAGCGAGAACGGCTGTTTCGCGCAAAGGCGCAAAGAGAAGACGTAAGACGCAAAGGGTTGAGTGGGTGAGTTGCTTGAGCTTTGAACCTGAGAGTGTGGAGGAGTGGAATGGGCCGAAAGGGGAAAGCGAGCGCGGGCTCCCGGAGCAGCCGCAGGGATTTCTTACGTTCGAGTGCGATTGCCGGCGTCGTCGCTTTGAGCCAGCCCGTCGTCGCCTGCGCGGCGGAAAATTCTGGCACAGTCGAAAGCGGGCCGGCTGTAAAACCTTTCGAGTTGGAAGAGCTGACCGTCGCGGAGTTGCAGGCGGGGATGAAGTCTGGCAAGTGGACGGCGCGCGCGCTGGTCGAAAAATACCTGTCGCGTATCGAAGAGATTGATAAGCGCGGGCCGGCCGTGAATTCCGTTATCGAACTCAACCCGGACGCGCAGCAGATCGCCGAGAAGCTGGATCAGGAGCGCAAAGCCGGGCGCGTGCGCGGGCCGCTGCACGGCGTCCCGGTCCTGATTAAAGACAACATTGACACGGCCGACCGCATGACGACGACCGCGGGCTCGCTCGCGCTCGCGGGCTCCGTCGCGCCGAAAGACTCTTTCGTCGCGCGCAGGCTGCGCGAGGCAGGCGCTGTTCTGCTGGGCAAGACGAACCTGAGCGAGTGGGCCAATATACGCTCGACGCACTCTACGAGCGGGTGGAGCGGGCGCGGCGGCCTGACACGCAACCCTTACGCGCTCGACCGCAACCCTTGCGGCTCAAGCTCCGGCTCGGGCGCGGCGGTCGCGGCCAACCTCGCGGCCGTCGCGGTCGGCACGGAGACGGACGGCTCCGTCGTCTGCCCCTCTTCCGCCAACTCGCTCGTCGGCATCAAGCCAACGCTCGGCCTCGTCAGCCGCAGCGGCATCATCCCCATCGCGCACAGCCAGGACACTGCCGGTCCCATGACGCGCACAGTCGCGGACGCCGCCGCCCTCCTGAGCGCGCTCGCGGGGCTCGACCCGGACGACGCCGTTACCGGCGAGAGTCGAGGCAAGGCGCACGCGGACTACACGCAGTTTCTGGACGCGAACGGCATGAAGGGCGCGCGCATCGGTGTGCCTCGCAAATTTTTCGGCTTCAACGACCACGTGGACAAGTTAATCAACTCGGCCGTGGAGGTGATGAGAAAGCTCGGCGCGGTCGTCGTTGACCCGGCGGAGATTGAGACGGCCGGCCAGTTCGACGAGACGGAATTGGAAGTGCTCCTCTACGAACTCAAGGCCGACCTGAACAAGTATCTAGCCTCGCTCGGCCCGCGCGCGCCCGTCCGCTCTCTCAAAGAGGTCATAGAGTTTAACGAACGCAACGCCGAGCGCGAGATGCCTTACTTCGGTCAGGAACTTTTCATCAAGGCCGAAGCCAAGGGGCCGCTGACGAGTAAGGACTACCTCAAAGCGCTGGCTAAGAACCAGCGGCTTTCCAGGACGGAGGGCATTGATGCGGCGATGTCGAAGCACAAGCTCGACGCGATGGTCGCGCCGACGGGCGGCCCGCCGTGGCCGACAGATTTAATCAACGGCGACCATTTCACGGGCGGCTACTCGACCCCCTCGGCAGTCGCCGGCTACCCGCACATCACGGTCCCCGCCGGCTACGTGCACGGCCTACCCGTCGGCGTCTCCTTCTTCGGCCGCGCCTACAGCGAGCCCGTGCTGATTAAACTCGCCTACGCGTATGAGCAGGCGACAAAGCTTCGCAAGCCGCCGCGCTTCCTGCCGACCGCGGATTTGAGTAGATAAAATTTTGGAGATAACAAAAGCCGCTTTGCCTGCGAGGGGCAAAGCGGCTCTTTGTGCCGGTGGGCTGCGAGGCGACGCTCAAACGAGCACCATGCTCCTACCGGCGAACCCGCGCGACCTGTGATCCTTCGGTTCGCATCTCGATGTTCCGGGCGAATTTGACGGGCTTGTGCGCGTCCAGCTCGATGGTGACGACATCGCCTTCGCGTAGGTCTTTGAGCGAGACGGCTTCGCCGTTAATCAAGACCTTCGTCCCCTCTCGGTCCACGACGATGACGTGCTCCACGCCCGTGCGTGCCATCACGGAGACGTGCGCTTCCGCCACCTCGACCACTCGCGCCTCGACGATGCGCGTGTCCGTGTCCTCGTCGTTCCCGACGGTTGCGGCCTTAATCCCAATTGAAAAGAACGCCATCAGCGCTGCTGTCATCAAGACCGCCAGGGGTTTACGTCTCATCGTTGCTCCTTCCGCCTGAAACATGATTGCCAGGGTGATGCCACGATGAGAGCAACCGATATGCCGCGCCGGGGCGATTCGCGCCGCGCGGCTTTAATGCTTGAAGTTAAAAGGAAAACCCTTTTTGTTACAAAACCGTTGCCACCCGCGTGTGAACCTTAATAGTTCAACCCCCGGCGCACCCGCCCCGTCGTGTTGTACGGTTGCGGGACGCCGGGGGCGAACCTCACTACGGGGCTCAGCTAGGAGTTAGCTCTGCGCCACGCATCCCCGACCGCGTAGTACGCCAGGTCGAACCCGCTGTGGTTCTGGAAGTGTACGTAGCCGGGCGTGGCCGCGCCCTCCTGGAAGCACCAGTACGCCCAGTCGGCCAGGTCGGAGCGCACCGACGGCCTCGGGTAATGCTCCAGGTAATTGGTCACGACCTGCCCGTCGCGCAGGTGCATGAAGTACAGAGCCCCGTTCACGGTGAACCTGTGAATCAGTCCGTTGACGCGCACCGCGTCGGTCGAAAACATGACGGCCTTCGACGGGTGCTTGCCGCTGTGAGCCTGCCGGCGCTTGCGGATGTTGGCACGGTCAACGGCAGGGACGTTGGGGTCGCTTGCGCCGCAGACGGTTTCCCTGATGAGGTAGGCGCTCAGACCGTGGTAGCTGATGATGTCCACGTCGTTGTAGCCCGGCGCGTTGTTTCCGGGGACGCCGCTGAACGCTTTCCACCAGTCCATGTCCGTGTCCCCCGCGCCGCCCGGCTGGAAGCCCGAGGCGTTGACGCTGATGAGCGGCCGCCAGCTTCCCGCGTGCCCGAGGATGTTGCCGACGATCCTTGAGTTGAATCTCGCGCGCTCCTCCAGGGTCCCGCGGTGCGGCTCGTTCATCACCTCAAGGATGATGTTCTTGCGGCCCGACAGGGCCTGCACGACCCGCTGGACGAACTTGGACTGGACGTTCGGCAGACCGCTGGTGGCGGGCGGGCGGATGAAGAAGCACTGGCGCAGCGAATCCGCGTCGCTCTCCTCGGGGTCGTCGCCGCAGTGATATCCTGCGATGTTGACCAGGTTTTGCTGCCCGTAAGTCGCGTCGCTGCACATGGCGGGGTTCCAGAAGCTCTTCGACCAGGTCTGGTAGGCGGGGTTGTTCGGGTTGTCCGCCGTCAGGTCCCAGTAGTTGAAGAGCGAAATCTGCAAGTAGACGCCCCTCGTCTCGGCCAGCCCGGCGAAGGCGCTCAGCCGGTCGAAGAAGGCCGTGTTCCAGAAGCCATTGTCAACGGCCTCGCGGACCTGATACTTGCCCGCGCTGTTCAGACTGAAGGGCGTCAAATCGCTCGGCCGGCCATTCTCCAGCCGCGTGCCGTTGCTCAGCCAGATGCGCATCAGGTTGGTGTTGGTGCGGCGCAGCCAGGTGAACAGCAGATTCCAGTTGTCCGCGGCGCTGCCCCAGGGCAGCGGGTAGGCGGTCGGCGCGTTGCCGGGGCTACAGGGCTCCACGCCCTCCGGGTAGGCGACGACGAGCGGAGGCACCGCGCCGGGGGTCGGCGTCAGGCTCCTCCAGGCCGAGCCGTTCTTTTCGAAGAGGTCGTAATGCCCGCCGCGCAGGACGACGGGCGCGCCGTCGGCGAGAATCCTCCCGCTGGAGTTGCGCGTGAGCTTCCCGGCGGCGGGATTGGTGGCCCGCACCGTGACGCGGACGTTCGGCGTGAAGTCGCCGAACCAGCTCACGCCGTCGTGGACCATGCGCCACTGGAAGTCGTAAGTCCCGACGGTCGCGGGCGCCTGAATCCGCCAGACGAAATCGAAGGTCCCGCCGGGCGGGACTTGCGCGCCCGCCGGCAGGCTGACGCGGTTCGTCCCCCAACGGGTGTTGTCCTGCGGGTTCTGTGAGCCGAGCCTGTAGCCGCCCGCCGGCGTCCAGGTGGTCGAGCCGACGTTGCGCATCTTGACCATCATGTTGAGCTGCTCGCCCGGCTGCAAAACGTGCTGCACGCACTGGAAGAGGAACTCGGCGGCGTCGGTCACGAGGACGCGGAAATCTACGAAGACCGGCTGGCTGATGCCCGCCGCGTTCACCGCGTGGACCCAGCATTGGTAACGGTGCCCGGGCCTGACTCTCATGTTGTAAGAGGTACTCGTCAGCCCGTCCACGCAGAGGTAGTGCAGGTCTACCAACCTCCCCTGCGTGTCCTTGCAGTTGTTCTCAGGCAGGCGCAGGACGGGTTCGGTCTGGTCGTTGGCGCGCAGGGCGTAGGATGTCGCCCCGGCGACGGAGGTCCAGGAGAGCGTCACCTGGGTCGTCCCGTCCGGGAAGCTCTGGTTGTTTTGTGGAGAGGTGAATACTGGTGGGTTCGGGATGCTTGTGGACATCGAATTTTCTCCTTAGGTTGAGGGCCTTAATGTGTCAGCGAGGTGAGGCCCGGAATTTGTCTCGGTGCTGGCAGTGAAGCCCGGCCACGCAGAAGTTGAGGTGCCGTTCCAGCACTCAAGAGACTGATTCGTCCGGCACCTTTTGCGCGTTTGCGCCCTGGCGCGAGATTAAATTCTCGCGCCAGGGCGCAAAAGAGTCTTGTCCAGATTTTGAGGCGGGCGGCGGCTAGCCGAAGATGTTTCTGACCTTGTCCATCAGCCCTTTGTCTTCGAGGTCTTTGGTCTCGACCTCCGAGAGCTGTTCGAGGAGGCGGCGCTGCTCGCGCGTCAGCGTGGTCGGGGTGACGACCGTGACCGAGACGAAGAGGTCGCCGCGCCCGCGGCCGCCGAGGACGGGCATGCCGTGCCCCTTCAGGCGGAAGACTGTGCCAGTCTGCGTGCCGGCCGGAATTTTCACCTGCTGCTGGCCGCCGAGGGTCTGCACGTTCAACTCGGAGCCGAGCGCGGCCTGTGCGAAAGTTATTGGCACAGAAGAGTAGAGGTTGCTTCCCTGCCGCTCGAACTGCTCGTGCTCGCTGACGTGTATCACGACGTAGAGGTCGCCCGCCGGGCCACCCTGTGTGCCGGCCTCGCCCTCGCCGGCGATGCGCAGGCGCGAGCCCGTCTCCACTCCGGCCGGAATCTTGACCTCCATATTCTTCTCGCGCTCGACGCGCCCCGCGCCCTTGCACGCGTCGCACGGCGTCTTGATGATGCGCCCGGTCCCGCGGCACGAGCCGCAGGTGCGGGCCACGGAGAAGAAGCCCTGCTGGTAGCGGACCTGGCCCGCGCCGCTACAGGTCTGGCAGGTCTCCGGCTGCGTCCCCTCGGCCGCGCCGTTGCCTTTACACTTCTCGCACGTCTCAAGGCGCGGGATGCGCAACTGCGCCGTCATCCCTGCGGCCGCGTCTTCGAGCGAGATTTCCAGGTCGTAGCGCAGGTCGGCGCCGCGCTGTGCGGCGTTGGCTCTGCGGCCTGAGCCGGAGCGCGCGCCGAAAACGTCGCCGAAGCCGAAGAGGTCGCCGAGAATGTCTTCTATGCCGCCGAAGCCGGGAGCGCCCCAGCCGGCGGAGCCTGCGCTGCTGGAAACGCCAGCGTGGCCGAAGCGGTCGTAGCGTCGCCGCTGGTCGGCGTCGGAGAGGACTGTGTAAGCCTCCGCGGCCTCTTTGAATTTTTCCTCGGCCGCGGCGTCGCCGGGATTCTTGTCCGGGTGGTGCTGGACCGCGAGCCTCCGATAGGCGCTCTTGATTTCCTGCTCGCTGGCCGTCTGGCTCACGCCCAGCACTTCGTAATAATCGCGTTTACTCATCCGTCGTTAAATAATTCCCTTTCAAATTTCTCGATGCATTATTAGCAACAAAGCGCCAACGAAGTAAAGTCTGAAGTCAAAAGCTCGTCCTTTGACTTCAGACCTCAGACGCTAAACTTTTTGGCCCCGTCACTCGCCGGGAAGATTCATCATCACGTTCGTCAACTCGGTGGCGAAGTGCTGTACGACCTCTATGGCCTGCTGAATCTGTTCGATGTTTTCGGAGGTCACGGCCTCCTCGCCCATCGAGAGCGCCTGCTGGCCGCTCTTGCGCTCTTCGGCCGAGAGCGAGCCGCCGAACTCGACGAAGGCGCGGCGCGTGTTCCTGATAAGCGTGTCCAGCTTGTTGCGCAGGCCGATGATCTCTTTGGCCCGCCGGTCTGATTCGACGGAAGTCTCGGCCTCTACGATCAGGCGGCCGATCTCGTCGGGCGAGAGGCCGGAGGTCGGCGTGACGCGCATCTGCTGCTCGCGCCCCGTGGTCTTGTCCTTGGCCGAGACGGAGACGATGCCGTTGGCGTCAACCTCGAAGGAGACTTCGATCTGCGGGACGCCGCGCGGATTGGGCGGGATGCCGACCAACTCGAACTTACCCAGACTGCGGTTGCCCTCCGCGATCTCGCGCTCGCCTTGCAGGATGTGAATCTCCACGGACGCCTGGTTGTCCACGACGGTCGTGAACGTCAGGCTGTTGCGCAGCGGGATGGTCGAGTTGCGCTCGATGATCTTCGTGAACAACCCCCCGCGCGTCTCAAGGCCGAGGCTCAACGGGAGCACGTCGAGGAGCACTATGTCTTTCACGTCGCCCGCCATCACCGCGCCCTGAATGGATGCGCCCATCGCCACCACTTCGTCCGGGTTAATCTCGGCCGACGCATCCTTGCCGAAAATCTCTTTGACCGTGCGCCCGACAATCGGCGAGCGCGTCTGGCCGCCGACGAGAATCACCTTGTCTATATCTGTCGGCTGTAGCTTGGCGTCCCACAGCGCTTTCTGGCAGGGCTCTATGGTCTGCTCGACCAGGTCCGCGACGAGCGATTCAAACTCGTCGCGCGTCAAGGTCTTGTTGAAGTGCTTCGGCCCCGACGCGTCCGCCGCGATGAAGGGCAGGTTGATGCTCGTCTCGTTGACGGAGGAGAGTTCGCACTTGGCGCGCTCGGCCGCCTCCTTCAGCCGCTGCAACGCGAGGCGGTCCTCGCGCAGGTCAATGCTCGTCTCCTCGCGGAACTGGTCGGCCATCCAGTTGATGATGCGGTCGTCGAAATCCTCGCCGCCGAGGAAGGTGTTGCCGGAAGTCGAGAGCACTTCGAAAACGCCGTCGTTGATTTCGAGGATGGAAACGTCGAAGGTTCCGCCGCCGAGATCGTAGACCGCGATGCGCTCGGATTCCGTCTTGCCGAGCCCGTAGGCGAGCGCGGCGGCGGTCGGCTCGTTGATGATGCGCTCGACTTTGAGGCCGGCGATCTTGCCGGCGTCCTTGGTGGCCTGCCGCTGTATGTCGTCGAAGTAGGCCGGGACGGTGACGATGGCTTCGGTGACGGCCTCGCCGAGGAAGTCTTCGGCGGCGGTCTTCAGGCGTTGCAGGACGATGCCGGAGATTTCCGGCGGGCTGTAGGTGCGCCCCTGGACGCGTATCCGCGCGTCGCCGTTCTGCGAGTCAACGATCTCGAAGGCGGAGGTTTCGCGCATGCGCTGCGCCTCCTGCGAGCTGAACTTGCGCCCGATGAGCCGCTTGACGGCGTAGACGGTGTTGGCCGCGTTGGTGACGGCCTGGCGCTTGGCAATCTGGCCCACCAGGCGCTCGCCCTTGTCCGTGAAGCCGACGACCGTCGGCGTCGTGCGCCCGCCCTCTTTGTTCGGCACGATCTGGACCGCGCCGCCTTCCAACACGGCGACGCAGCAGTTGGTCGTCCCCAAATCAATTCCGATGACTTTGCCCATAATTTACCAGTAATCAGTAGTCAGTAGTCAGTAGTCAGTTAAGAGCTTTTAGCTGATAACTAATTACTGATTACTGACTACTATCTTGTTGCCACCTTGACGATGGCAGGCCGGAGGAGTTTCTCGCCGAGACGATAGCCGGGCACGATCTCCTGTATGACGGTGTCGGGTTCGTACTCCTCCGTCTGCTCCGTGACCACGGCCTCGTGGACGTGCGGGTCGAAGCGGTGGCCGAGCGCGGCCACGGGCTGTAGGCCCAAGCCTTCGAGCACGGTGTTGAGCTGCTTGTAGATCAACTCGACGCCGCTCAGGAAGTGGCGAAACTCCTCGGACTCGTTCGCCTGCAAAGACCCTTCGGCGTCGAGCGCGCGCCTGAGATTGTCCAGAACGGGCAGCAGCTTGCTCACCACGTCGCCGACCATCCGGTTATAACTCTCGTTGCGGTCGCGCTCCATACGCTTACGGTAATTCTCGAAATCGGCCTGGCGGCGTGCCAGCGTTTCGCGCAGCTCCGCGCGCTCGGACTGGACGCGCTTCAGCTCCGCGCGCGTCGCGAGCAACTCCGCGAGCACCGGGCCGGTCGCCTCGGGGCTCTCGTTCGCCGCACGCGGGGGATTGCCGGCCGCAGTCTGTTGCTGCTGGTTCGGCGCGGCCTGGTGCTGGTCTTCGCGCCGCTCCGGCATTTCGCCGCGCGGCGGCCCACCAGCCGTGTCGCGGTCGTCAGCGCCCTCGTCTTCCGGCCCGCGATCAATCCGACGTTTCATTTCCGTTTCGCCCTCGTAACTGGACTCGCGCCCTAGATCTTCCGGCGTCAATTCGCCCTGGTCAGAACTGTCCTCGGCGGTCGGCTCGTCGTCATCGCCCGCGCCCTCGGCCCCCAGCTTTTCGTCGTCAACGAAATGCACCGGGATGCGGTTGGCCTTCTGTCCTCGCTTATCTACCATCACTGGTCAGTTACCCTCCCTGGGGGCCGCGCGCCTGAGAGCGGCGCGTGCCCGTCCTGTTCGATTCCGGCTCAGGCCGTGCCGATCTCCTCGCGCAGCAGTTGCTCGATTTGGCGGGCCATGTAATTGACGACGGCCATCATGCGCGCGTACTCGATGCGCATTGGGCCAACAACGCCGAGCGTGCCGGCGACTTCGCCGCCGATCCTGTAGGGCGCCGTAATCAGCGCGCAGTCCTGCATCGAAGGCGTCGCGTGCTCACGCCCGATGACGACGCAGACCTCTCCCGGCAGCGACTTGTCGCGCGCCACGCACTCGTTGAGAATTTTGACGAGGCGCGACTTCTCCTCGAACGTGCGGAAGAGTTCGCGCATACGCTCCGCGTCGGCAAAGTCAGGCTTGGCAAGGATGTTCGACGCGCCGTCAACGTAGACCTCCGCGCCCCCTGCCTCTTCGCCTTCGAGGCTCCGGCTACAGAGCATGACGGCGTTCATGAGCAGGCGGTCGTAAAGCGCCTTCTCCTCGCGCATCAGCTCGACTATCTCCGCGCGGATAGCGACCAGGCTCTTGCCGCCGAACTCCGTGTTCAGGTAGCGGGCCGTCTGCTCAAGCTCGTCCTGACTCAACGTCTCGTCAATGCGTATGACCTTATTGTGTACGAGGTTGGGCGCGGAGACCATCACGACCAGGATGCGGTTGTCCGCCAGTTGCAGAAATTCGATGTGTTGCAGGCGGTGGTCTGAGAGCGACGGCGAGACGACGATACCGACGTTTTCCGAGAGCGCCGAGAGCGCGTGCGAGACTTTGCCCAGCATGCGCTCGGGCGCGCCGCCCGACTCGTTCTGCAAATTTTTCAGCAACGAGTTGATCGAGACAAGGTCTGCATGGGACAGGCGCGTCTGCCCGAGCATGTGG
The DNA here is from genome assembly GCA_963711585.1 of uncultured Acidobacteriota bacterium. Classification (GTDB taxonomy): domain Bacteria; phylum Acidobacteriota; class Blastocatellia; order Pyrinomonadales; family Pyrinomonadaceae; genus QHXM01. Next base: position 152,884 of record CAVQEU010000020.1, read on the forward strand.
TCAACGTAGAAGCGGTATCCTTTATCGGTCGGGATGCGCCCGGCGGAAGTGTGCGGCTGTTCGACCAACCCCGCCTCCTCCAATTGGCCCATAACGTTGCGAATGGTGGCGGAACTCCAGCCGGCGGCGTGCGCGAACCTATCCGAAATGGTCCGCGAGCCGACGGGCTCGCCCGTCACCAAATGCTCCTTGATGATGGCAGACAACACGGCCTGCCCGCGCGGGTCGGTCGGGTACAAATTTCCTGCCTGGGAGGTCGAGATGCGGCTGACCATCTGTCTACCAGATGCGGCGCGGCCAAAGGCCATCGGCGATTAAATTTTAGGGAGCGCGCCGGCTACTGAAAATTGAATATCACTACCACCCCGGACTGTCAACAATTCTTCTTGGAATCCCCGGCGGGGGCAGGCGTAGACTTCCGTTTCAGAGTATAGCGGATTGTATCAGGGCGCGGCAAACATTACTCCTTACCGGGCGTGCTGGCCGAAACTGTGCCAGGTGGCACAGTCTAATCCGTCGCCCTCCTTGCGTTTAGCCTGACTCGGCGAAAGTGTTATTCTCATTTTTCAACTTAACCTGTTCTCACCCGTAGGGTTAAGCCGGGCCAAAATTTACGCTTCCGGCGGCGTTGAACTGGGCCAGCGGGTCAGGCCATGAGTTTTCAACAGCTTAGCCGCGCTCGCAAACGCCCTCATTGACGCGCCCGTCCGCCGGCCCGTAATATCAGGCCGAGTCGGGCTTCCCAGCAGGCAAGATGCCCCGCACGTCTCGCGGCGGCCTTGTCTCTACGGCGAACACACGCCAGGCCGCGCGTCTGTAGGTCTAAAGTTTCGGCGATGTCACCATCTCAGAGCCATCTCAGCGCCGTTTTCACCGAGGCTTTTCGACAGCTCGGCCGCAACCGACCTGTGCCAGAAATCGAAGTCAGGTTCTACCCTTACGCCGGAATCAGCCACAAGATTCGCCTGCGCTCGGGCCGTGTTTACGTCCGCATCTCAGACATCTTCGAGAAGGCCCCGGCCGAGGTTCACCGCGCCCTGGCCTACATCCTCGTCGCGCGGCTGCTCGGCAAGCGCACGCCCGAGACTCACGAGCGCGTCTACAGGGCTCACGCCTATTCGCCGCAGGTCTTGCGCGCCCTGGACCTCGCGCGCCGCCAGCGCGGCCGCAAAATGGTCTCCTCCGCGCGCGGCCGCGTCTACGACCTGGACAAGTTGTTTCACAGACTGAACCGCCGCCACTTCGACGGCGAGCTTGAGAAGCCCGTGCTCACCTGGTCACAGCGCCGCACGCGCAGAATTCTGGGCCACCACGACGCCGCGCACGACACCATCGTCATCAGCAAGACGCTCGACGACCGCGAAGTCCCCGAGTGGTTCGTCGAATACGTGCTCTACCACGAGATGCTGCACGTCAAGCACCCGGCGCGGCTCATCAAGGGCCGCCGCTACTATCACACCAACGCCTTCCGCGCCGAAGAGCAGCGCTTCCCACACTACGAAGAGGCCCAGCGCTGGCTCGAAATGGTCGCGCTCAAGCGCCACGTCCCGCGCGCACGCGCCGCCTGAGATTTGACGGAACCCTCCCAGGCGACTGAGCGTAATAAACTGGCAGGTAGGTAGGCTCCAAGAGAGAGCGGGCCGGGCATCAAGGGAAAACGTCAATCCCTCCGACGTTGACCGAAGTGCCCGGCCCGCTCGTGGTTTTTTTGACCCTGAAAGGGTCAAACATGATAGCCGGGGGCAAGCAAGCGCAAGCTTGCGCCGCCCCCGGTCTGACGTGAGAAAACGTTTCGACCCTGAAGGGGTCGCGCCTCAACCTTGAATGTGCGACCCCTTCAGGGTCGGCTTCTTCTTATCATCTATTCCGGGGGCGGCACGTCGTGCGCTCTCGCGCGCACTCGCAACGCCCCCGGCTATCATGTTCATCCCCTCCGGGGATGTCTTCTGCTCGACTTACAATTTTTCGTTCGTTATGTCAGTATTCCCTGACCGAATCACATCCGAAATTTCCGAATAGCAAGTGAGGAGCAGCCACATGACTGACAACGTTTTCAAGGGGGTCGAGATCGTAGGGACTTCCGACCAGAGCTTTACGCACGCCATAGAGATCGCCGTCAAGCGCGCGCGCCAGACGCTGCACAACCTCTCCTGGTTCGTCGTCACCGAACAGCGCGGCGGGTTGCAGCAGGGCCGCCTCGAATATCAGGTCACGCTCCGCGTCTACTTCAAGCTGGACAAGGCTGAGGACACAGACACGGCCGGCGAAGGCGGCGCGGCTTAGGCGCGCGGCGCGCGCACTGGACAAATCCCGCGAGCGCCCGCTAGACTACGCAGTTTGCTGACTACGCCTCGGCGCTCTCTATGCCCGATGCGCCCGCGAGCGCGACCCAACTTTATTTTTTTGAGACGGAGTTAATCTTCCTTTATGGCAATTCCCGCAACACAGATTCGACGCGGCATGGTCATCGTCTTCGAGGGCCAGCCCTGTAAGGTCGTAGAGTTTCGCCACCACACGCCCGGCAACCTGCGCGCGATGGTGCAGACCAAGCTGCGCAACATCCGCACAGGCTCCAGCTTCGAGCACCGCTTCCGCTCCGCCGACACGGTCGAGCGCGCCTCGCTCGAACAGCACGAGATGGAATATCTCTACTCCGACGGCTCGCAGCACCACTTCATGAACACGGAGAACTATGAGCAGATCGGACTCGGCGAGGACGACCTGGGCGACGCGGCCCAGTGGCTGATGCCCGGCCTCAAGATTCAAGTGGAGTTCTACGAGGGCGCGCCCATCGGCATTGACCTCCCCGACTCTGTCGAGTTGGCCGTTGTCTCCACCGAGCCGTCGCTCAAGGGCGCGACCGTCTCGAACGTCAACAAGCCCGCGACGCTCGAAAACGGCGTCACCATAACGGTCCCGCCCTTCGTCAACGAAGGTGACCGCATCCGCGTCTCCCCCTCCGAAGGGCGCTACATCGAGCGGGCGAAATAAATTTCAAGTGATAAGTGATAAGTGATGAGTGATAAGTAAAAACCTTCTTTCTTTTACTCATCACTTATCACTCATCACTTATCACTTATGTATTTTCTATACAGCTTCCTTCTCACCCTCGGCGTCGTCGCGCTCCTGCCGCGATTCATAGTTGACGCTTTTCGCCACGGGAAATACGTGACGGGTTTGCGGGAACGACTGGGGGGGCTGCCCGCAATCGAGACCGGGGGCCGCCCCGTGGTCTGGCTGCACTGCGTCTCCGTCGGCGAGACGCAGGCCGCGCGCCCCCTGGCTCGCGCCATCCTCGAACGTTTCCCCTCGCACGCCCTCGTCGTCTCGACCACAACCGCCACGGGGCAGCGCGTCGCGCGCGAAGTCTTCCGCGACGACGCGGCCGCCGTCATCTACTTCCCCTTCGACTGGGCCTGGGCCGTCCGCCGCTCGCTCCGCGTCGTCAACCCTTCTGCCGTGCTCATCATGGAGACGGAGCTGTGGCCCAATTTCCTGCGCGAGTGTAAGCGGCGCGGCCTGCCCGTGGCCGTCGTCAACGGCCGGCTGTCGGAAAAATCCTTCCGCCGCTACCAACGCGTCCGGCGCTTCGTCAAACGCATCGTCAACGACCTCACGTTGGCGCTCATGCAGACTGAGGCGGACGCCGAGCGCATGCGCGCCCTCGGTCTTTTGCCCGAACGCGTCTTCGTCTCCGGCAACGTGAAGTTCGACGGCGATGAGACGGACGCCGACGGGCGGCAGCTAACCGAAGAACTGCGCGCGCGTTTTCATCTAGACGGCGGGCGGTCCCTCGTCGTCGCCGCCAGCACGCATTCGCCCGAAGAGCGCATCGTCCTTGACGCCTTCAAACAGTTGCGGACCACACCGGGAAACGCTCAAGTCCGACTGCTCATCGCGCCGCGACACCCCGAGCGCTTCAGTGAAGTGGCGGCGCTCCTGGAAGCCTCCGGCCTTCGCTGGGCGCGCCGCTCGGCCGCGCCCTCGCCGCTGGATACAGAGTGTGACGTGCTGCTCCTTGACTCGATTGGAGAACTTCGCGCCGTCTATCCTCTCGCGGAGATCGTCTTCGTCGGCGGGAGCATCGCGCCGAACGGCGGGCACAACATTCTTGAGCCGGCCGCCGCTGGCGTCTGCACCGTGACCGGCGCGCAGACCTTCAACTTCAAGGCCGTCGTGGAAGCCTTTCTTGAGGCCGGCGCGCTCGTGCAGCTTCCCACACTCTCCGAGAGCGAAGCGTCGAGCGCGCTCATGAACTCCCTGCGGGAATTGCTGGCAGACGACAATCGCAGGCGCGCTCTGGGCCAAAAGGCGCGCGCGGTGCTTGAGCAGAATCGCGGCGCGACCTCGCGCACGGTCGAACTGCTCGCAAAGCTTTTCGCGGCCCCTTCGGACCCGGCGGCACAGCCCCAGTTCGGAAGGCGCGCGTGAGGCCGTGACGCGCGTCTCCGCATGAAAGGCGCTTCCGGCATCATCCTCGCGCCGATGGGCGCGCTCTACAGCGCCGTCACACGCGCGCGCCTCGCGCTCTACCGCCGCGGCGCGCTCCCCGTCCATAAAATCAGCCAGCCCGTCATCAGCGTCGGCAACATCACTGCGGGCGGTACGGGCAAGACACCGCTCGTCGAGTGGGTCGCGCGTGCGGCAGCGCGCGAGGGCCGCAAGCCCTGTGTCCTGACAAGAGGCTACGGGCGCAAGGACTCCGGGCGACGCGTCCTGGTCTCGGACGGCGAGCGCGTGCTCGCGGACGCGCGCGAGGGCGGCGACGAGCCTCGCCTGCTGGCGGAGAGTTTAAAGGGAATCGCGGCAATCGTGAGCGACGCCGACCGCGTAAGCGCCGCACGCTGGGCCGCGGAGCATCTCAAGAGCGACCTTTTCATACTGGACGACGGCTTTCAGCACCTGCGCCTCGCGCGCGATCTGGACATCGTCACGATTGACGCGACAAACCCGTGGGGCGGCGGGAGACTGCTGCCGAGGGGCCGCCTGCGCGAACCGCTCAAGGGACTCGCGCGCGCGGACCTACTCATCCTCACGCGCACGGAGCAAACGCCGGACGTTGACTCGCTGCGCAAACGGGCCGAACGCCTGAGCGGCGGGCGTCCCGTCATCCTCTCCCGCACGCGCACGAAAGCGATCAACCTACTTGATGAAGCGATGATGAAAGGTAACGCTCTCGGAGTTCCTTCTCATCCCTCATCCCTCATCCCTCATCCCTTCGCTGCTTTCTGTGCCATAGGGAACCCGGCTGCGTTCTTCGCTCACCTGCGCGCGGACGGATTCGTTCTTAATCACACAACGGCTTTCCCGGACCACCACGTCTACAAACAGGCGGACGTTGACGCGCTTATTGCCGAAGCGAGACGGCGGGGCGCGCTCGCGCTCGTGACGACGGCGAAGGACGCGGTCAAGCTGCGCTCGCTCAATTTCGAATTGGCGTGTTACGTCTTGGAAATCGAACTCACGTTCGATGAAGAAGAAAAACTGACGGGCATGCTCCGCGAAGCGATGAGCAGGAGTTGATTCAAGGCAGCACGGGCGCGCCGGTAGTCGCGCCCGACGGTTTCGCGGTGCTGGGCGGAGGCAGGGTCGGCTTCGGCGTCGCTTCCTTCTTCGGCGTCGGCGGCGGAGGCGGAGGCTCGTCCCCGGGCTTGTCCGGCGTGGGCGTGTTGCGCGGCGGCGGAAGGCTCTGCTGATTACTGTTCTTCGTCGGGGACGGGCTGGGCTCCGGCTCCTCCGTGTTCTCGTTCGCGGGGTTGTCGTTGCTATTCTCGTCCTCGCCCATGGTGGGCGGCTCCGCGTTCGCGTTGGCGTTCGCGCCGGGCTGCGTGTTCGCGTTCGCGCCGGGCGCTGGGGTGACGCTGGGCGCGATGTTGCGCTCGTCCTCGCCTGTGGGCGTCCCGGCCGGCTGCACGGGCTGGCCCGCGGGGTCAATCGTCAACGGCTGAGAGTTGTCGTTCGTCGGTGGCTCAGACGAAGCGGAGTTGCGCGTCAGCGCGTAGACGACGGCGAAGATGACGAGCAGCCCGGCGACGGCCGGAATCATGATGCGCCAGGGGTTGAAGTCCGACGGCGGCGCAGCCGTCTCAGGCGTGATGCTCAATATCTCCGACTCGACGACCGCGGGCCTCACCTCTTCCCTGGCCCTGACGACGGTCGCCTCGTCCTGGTCTTCGCTGTGTGTGTTGCGCGGCGCTTCGTTCGACCCCGTGGTGACGACGATGCGGTTGGTCGCGCGCTCGGCCGTGCCCGCACTGCTCGCGGCCTGTGCGGCCGGCTCTTCTTTTGCCGCCTCGGCCAATTCTTCGGAAAGCTCCGCGACCGTCTGAAAGCGGTCTTCGGGGCGCTTCGCCATCGCGCGCGTGACGACGCGGCCGACCGCGACTGGCAGGTCCTTGCGCTCTTCGAGCACGGAGGGCGGGGGCTCCTGCAAGTGTTTCATCATGATCGCCGTCGGCGACTCGCCCGTGAACGGCACGTGGCCGACGAGCATTTCGTAAAGGATGACGCCGAGGCTGTAAACGTCCGAGCGCGAGTCAATCTCCGCGGCCTGCGAGCACTGCTCGGGCGACATGTACTGCGGTGTGCCAATAATCAGGTTTGGCGCGGTCAGCGCCGGGTCCGCCCCGACCTTCTCCGTAATCTTGGCGATGCCGAAGTCAAGCACCTTGGCCCAGTCGCCCCCGCCTATGTCCAGGAGCATGATGTTGTCGCTCTTGAGGTCGCGGTGGACGACGCCCTCGCCGTGCGCGGCTTCGAGCGCCCCGCAGACCTGGCGTATGATCTCGACGATGCGCGGCAAGGGCATCGCCTCGTCGCCGTGTATGACTTCCTTCAGCGTGCGGCCCTTCAGGTACTCCATGACGAGGAAGACGACTCCGCTCTCGTCTTCGCCGAAGTCCGTGACCGTCAGTGCGTGCGGGTGCGAGATGCGCGAGGCGGCCTTGGCCTCGCGAGTGAAGCGGGCGACGATCTTGTCGTCGGCGGCGAGTGCGGGGTGCAGGACCTTGATGGCGACGATCTTGTCCATCAGGACGTGCGTCGCGCGATAGACGGCGCCCATGCCGCCCTCGTTAATCAGTTCCTCGATGTGGTATTTGCCGGCGAGCGTTTGCCCGATGAGCGGGTCTTCGGTCCTCTCCAGCACCGTGCCGTCAGCCGGACACAAAGTGTTTGCGTTCTCGAACTCCCTGCCACACTTCGGACACTTTTTCATCAACTCGTTTATGCCTCGCCGCCGCTTCTGGATGAGTTTGAGTTCGAGCGTACCATACAGCTTCCGCCGCGCGCAATGACAATGGATTGACGACCCGCGCCGAAGAAAGGGAGACGAGCGTGACGCGCCGTCTCCCTTTCAGATACGGTACGAGGGTCGGGCGAGTTTAGTAAAAAACCCTGACCCGGAAGAAGCCGCTGTTGTCACCGTAGTTGTTGTCGTTGACCATCAGAAAGAGCCTCCCGCTTTCGGGCACGGTGATGGTCTGCGAGCTACCGATGTAGAACGGCCTCGTCTGCCCGTAGCTGGTTCGGATGTAGCCGACGAGCGAGCCGAAAGCGGCGTCGGGCATGGGGTAGTTCTCGCCACGCTTGTCGTAGTAGCGATTGCCCTCGGGCGCGATGGCGTCCGTCCCGCGAGAGTAGACGGAGCCGCCCGCGCTGAAGCTCATGCGGTCGCCGGCGCGCACGTCTATGCCCGTGTCCATCTCGCGCGTGTTGGCGTTGACGGTCACGTACTTGTCATAGCCTTGTGTGCCTGAGAGGCCGCCCGTGCCGCCCGTGCCCGGCTGATTGGTCTGCGAGCTGTTGTTCACGATCCGCACGTTGAACTGCCCGCTGTTGTCGCTGTAATCGTTGTCGTTGATGAGCAGGAAGAGACGACCTTCGGCCGGCGCGCTGAGCGACTGAGAACTCCCGACCGCGAACGGCTGCGTGATCTGGCCGTTGGGCGTGCGTATGTAGCCTATGAGCGCGCCGACGCCGATGCCCGCCACGGGGTACGTCCCGACGATTGAGCCGAGGCCGACGCGTCCGCCATCGGGCGACACGTCGCCAACGCGGCGGCCGGCCGTGACCGTGCCGGTCGCGGTGACGTTCACCTGGTCGCCCGCGCGCACGTCGAGGCCCGTGTCAGTCCCGCGCGACGTGCCGGGGACGGTGATGCTGACTTCGCGCCTCGCGGGCTCGGTCGTGTTCGGGCCGTCCGGCCGCGGCGGCTCGCCGCCGTCTCTGCGCTCCCGCCGACGCCCGCGGCCGGTTGAAGGTCGCGTGGTGTCGGGCTCAAACAGGTCGTCGTAGAAGCTGTCGTCATCCCGATTGCCCGCGGCCTGCCGGATTGATCCGAGGTCGCGGTAAATGCGCGCCGTGAAGGCCCTGCTGGCATCCTCGTAGGCGTGGCGGTTGGCCGTCAGGTAGAGCCGCCCGTCGCGGTCGGCCGTAAACTCTCGGTCCGTCCCGACCAAAAAGATAGGGTAGTTCGAGTCCTCACCGATGGCACCGATCAGCGCGCCTTCGGGTGCGCTCGGGAGGGGTAAGTTCCGTGTGGTCGAGGTGATTCCGGCGGGCGTGATGCGCGTGTTGTTGACTGTTATGTAGTTGCCTGCGCGGATGCGCAGGGTCTCGCCGCGCCGCAAGTCTATGCCCGTGTCTACCCAGTTCGGGCCGAGTTCGACCCTCACGGTGCGCATCACGTGGCGGGCGTCGGCCAGGTTGCGTCCTTCAATCTCCATGCGCCGTATGCTGCGCGGGTGTATGAAGAGGACATCGCCGACTTCGCCCGAACCGGTGAACCCCGTGCGGTTGCTCTGCTCCTCGGTCTGCATGACGGCCGGCGGGTCAAGGTTTTCCGTCAGGCGGACGGCGAAGCGGCCGTTGACGAAGCCGAGTACGGTGCCGCGCACGGTGCGGCCGTCGCGCAGGGTGATCGTATCGGCCGCCGCGAGTGATGCGGCCATAATGGTAACCACGAAAGCGAGAATTAATTTTCTCATCAGTCTAATCCTCCCTCGGCCGTCATTCGGCCAGAGACTATTTTTAAATTTTCGGGCAAGGAGAGCTTTCACCAATCGCGCGAGTTGGCAAGGACTATACCAGAGGAGGCAGCAAACGCAGATGCAATTTATTTGCAAATAAATTGAGATTGAACGGCCTTACACGCCGTTCGGCGTATCGGCGCAATACGCCGAAACCCCGAAAACGTACATAAAAATGCGGGTGATGCCGGAATTGAGGCATCACCCGCACTTACTGCTGCTTCAGCTTCAACTAGAGCCGCGCGAACACGATCACGAGCGCGAAGAGCACCAGCGACTCGATGAGCGCCAGACCGATAATCATCATGATCTGGATGCGGCCCGCCGCGCCGGGATTGCGCGCCGCGCCCTCGACGGCCGACGCCGCGATACGCGACTGGCCGAGCGCGCCCAGGCCCGCCGCGAGGGCGAAGCCGAAGCCCGCCGCCAGCGCCTTGTACTTGTTCACGCTCTCCGCGTTGTCGGCCGCGTCCTGCGCGAACACAGTCACCGCCGACATCAGAATGCAGAAGACCGTGTAGTAAAGCATTCTTAGTTTTCTCATCTCGATTCCTCCCAGACAGAAGTTGTGATTTCAAAAAAGGCGTCGGCGGAAATCGAATCGGAAAGGGTTAAGACCCGAAGGAGCTTCTCAATAAATTATTTCGCCCGCCTCCGGTATTCGCCGCCCCTCTTACAACGGCGCGCCAGCGATGCAGAGCCTCCTCGCTTTCAACTCTCGAAAGCTATGACCGAGCGCCCTCGCGCCCTTCCCTCTCCCTTTCGCCCTTCCACCACTCGCCTTAAAAGTTTCAGAGCCGAACGCCTCAACGTGCGCGGGCGCGCATGCCCTCGCCGCTCAAAGGCGTAATAACAGTTTTCAGTTTTCGGTTTTCAGTTTTCAGTAAGAAGCAGGTTGTCTTTGCTGAAAACTGAAAACCGAAAACTGAAAACTACTTCACGTCAACACCGGCGCGATGATCTCATCCGGCGGGTGGTTATCCCCGTGCGCGGCGTGCTCGTCGTGCGGCGGGTGCGAGACCTCGCTGATGTAGACCATCGAAAGAAACACGAAGATAAAGGTCTGTATGAATGCGACGAAAAGCCCGAGCGGCATGATGAACACGGGCACGATCCAGTAAGTCTTCCCCGGCGCGAGGTTCGCAATGTTCTCCGCCACCTTTTCGTCCGCGAACATATTGCCGAAGAGGCGTATGCCGAGCGACAACGGGCGAATCAGGTTGCTGATTAGTTCTATCAGGAAGAGCAGCGGCGAGATCAGCAGCACAGGCCCGGCGAAGTGTTTGAGATGGCCGAAGAATCCGTTCTCTTTAATGCCTATGTAGTTGTAATAGACGAACGACGAGATGCCGAGCGCGAACGTCACGCTCGTCGCGGAAGTCGGGGCCATCAAGCCGGGGATGAAGCCCATCAGGTTTGAGACCAGAATCAGCACGCCGAAGGTCGCCACGACCGGGAAGTATTTGACGCCGTGCGGGCCGACCACGTCCACGATCATGTTGCGCAGGGCAAGCACGCCGACCTCCAGGGTCTGCTGCCCGCCCGAGGGCTCGTCCTGCGAGAGCTTGCGCTTGAGCAGCCAGATGATGACGATGCTGAGGATGCACGCGATGATGAACATCACCGTGTACCAGGGGACGGCCGTCTCCGGCGAGTACTCACCGATGACGTGGCTCGCGTCCGTGCCCAGCATTTTGTCCCAGACAGGCTTGGTATATTTTAGTTGGAGATGATAGAGAGGTTCACCGATTAGACCGTTGACCTTCTCGACGATCCAGGGCGTGTGGTGGGCCGCCTTCTCTGCCTGCTCCACGACCTTCTCCCCGTGCTCGGCGACAGCGCCGGCCGTCTCGGGCTCGCTCAGTAACCAGAAAAACATTTACGTTTCCTCTCGATTGACGATTGCGAAATAAATCTGCATGAACGCTTCCGCCATCGCCGCCGGCACGAACGAGCAGAGGCCGGCGAGCGTCGCGACGATTGAGACCAGATTGAACGAGTAGGCGGCGGCGACCACCGTTGCGATGACGAAGTACCGCAGCACGTAACGCGCCGCTTTGAACTTCACGCGCCTCCCGCTCCCGGCCACGCTGAACATGGCGGCGAGCGACGAGCGCAGCCAGTGATGATTGAGCAGCGACAGCACCCCGCCCAGCGCGAGCCCCGTCGTCACACGCCACGGCGCGAGCGGCAAACTAACCGCGACGGCGAGCGCCACGCTGGCGCGCATCCCCCACGCCAGACGGCGCTCCATCGCCACGGGGTCCGCGGCGCCTTGCACACCACCGCCCCCAACATTGTCCACGATTTCACTCATGCTCGAAGCAGAAGATTTTACACACGCCCACGCATACTGTCGAGCGTGAGAGGCCCGAAATGTTCAGGAAATTCTCGAAAGCAGCCGGATGAACTGGTAGAAGCCGACGCCCGCGCCGGTGACTATCCCGGTGACGACCAGCCACGGCCCCGTGCCGAGCCAGCGGTCGAGCGCCCAGCCCAGCCCCAGCATCGCCACCGTTGAAAGCACGAACGAGAGTACGGCGGCGTAAACCAGCCCGCTCTTGCGCGTCACGGCGGTCTCGTCTTCACGTTCAGGCATAACGCAGGAGTCAGGAGTCAGAAGTCAGGAGTCAGGAGGAAAGAAAGTCAGAAGACGAACGGTTTCCGCTTTATCCATTCTGACTCCTGTCTTCTGACTTCTATCTTCTGCTTCTACCATCTTTTCCGCGTCAGGTAGTTCTTCGGGACTTCGTAGAGCAGGGCGCGGCGCGAGTGGCGCAGGGAGTCGTGTATGAAGCAGACGTGTGTGCACCAGCAGGCGCGGCCTTCGTCAATCGCGCCGAGTTCCTGTCGCCTCTCTTCGGCGGCCCAGAGTTTCTGAAAGTCGTAGTCGTAGTCAGAGAGCGTGGCGAACTTTTCGCGCAGTTCGCAGGCGCGCACGTCGCCGTTGTAGTCAATGACGGCCGTCGTCTCGCCGGCCGTGCAGGGGAAGGGCCAGGCGGTCGGGTTCTCGAAGTTGGCGTGCTGCGTGCGGTAGTGCGTCGTGATCGTGCCGACGTAGGCGGCGTTCTTGACGAAACGCTTGCTCGCGTCGTCATCGGCGAACATGCGGTCGCCGTAACGCTTCGTGAGCGCGGCGGCGCGCGCGTAGATCGCGGGCAGGACTTCGGGCGGCACGCGCTTGATCTCGTCGCCGTCGGGCGTCTCGCCGCGGATGATGTTGAAGTAGTGGCCGTCCAGACGGAAGTTCTCCCAGAGGTATTCGGAGAGCTTTTCCATTTCGGTGTAGTTGTCGGCGCAGACGACCGTGTTGACGTTCAGGCGGAAGCGATCCGCGTATTTCTCCTTCAGAGGGTAGAGCGCGCGTATGCAGTCTTGCGTCTTCTCCCAGTTGCCGGGCACGCCCCTGATTGAGTCGTGCGTCGTGCCGTAGCCGTCGAGCGCGATGTTCAGGTAGAGGTCGAGCGCGGGGTGGCGCGAGAGCGCGTGATCCACGACTTCGAGGGTGCGCGCCTTCACGAGCGCGTTGGTCGGAATGATGAGGCGGCGGACTCCGTTGTTAAGGATGAAGGTGTCAATGACGCTGGTCAGGTCACGACGGAGCATGGGCTCGCCGCCCGAAAGCCAGAGGTCCGTGACGGGCGGCATCGTTTGCGAGACCTTCTCCAACTGGGCGAGGGTCATGTCGCCCGGGCGGTTCAACTCTTCGTGGTAGAAGCAGGTCTTGCAGAAGGCGTTGCAACGCGAGGTGACGAAAAGAATCACCGTCCCGAGCCGCCTCTCGCGTTTCGTCGAGCGCAGGAGTTGAACGAACTGGACCGCTTTTGAGGTCATAGAGCGATGAGAAATCGGCCGCGAATCAAAGGATGCAATCCCGCACGCATACGCCTTTAAATGCCAGGCTTCTGACTTCTGACTTCTGACTTCTGACTTCTGATAATGACAGTTTCGTGTGGCGATTTCAATTCGTAGGTGATGCCGCGCCACTCTATGCGGCGGGAGAAGAGGGCGGCGAGCGCGTTGTGGAGGTAGAGGGCGGAGGCGAGGGGCCAGAGGAAGAGGTGCGCGGGGGCGTCGCGGCGCAGCTCTACACGAAACTGTGCCAGAGCAAGGCGGACGGCTTTCCAGCGCAGGAAGGCTTTCAACGTCCCGAGCGCGTAGAGCGTGAGAACGAAAGCGAGCGGAGCGGCGAACGAGAGGCCGAGCGCGGCGCGCGCGGCTGTGAGCGCGATGCCGCCGTAGAAGATGAGGACGAAGAAGAGGTTGCTGTAGAGGACGACCTGCCAGAGATGCGGCGCGTAGACGCGCGTGATTTTCAACTGGCGCGTGGTGAATTCCAGCAGTTCGCGCAAATCGCAGTCTTCGTGCGAGGCGGTCAGGCAGGCAGGCACGAAATGAATCGGGAGTCGCTCGCGGCGGAGTGCGCGCATCATGGCGAAGTCGTCCGAGGCCGCGCCGTCCCACTCCTTCATCACCCTCGCGCGCTCGAACGTCGCGCGGCGAATCGCCGTCGAGCCGCCCCAGCAGAAGTTTCGCCCCGACTGCTCGCCCAGGGCCGAGGCGATTGACGCGTTCCAGACGGCGCGCAGCCTGGAACTAAAGCCGCCCCTGACCGGGATGAACCAGCGGTAACCCGTGGCCGCGCCCACGCGCTCGTCGGCGAGCGGCGCAACCAACGCGCGCAGCCAATTCTCGCGGGGCCGCGCGTCCGAATCGACGAAGACGAAAAGCTCGCTCTTCGCGTCGGCCTCAGTCACGGCGGCCCGCAGGTTATGGACTTTCTGCCCGCCGCGCGCGGCCTCGCCCGCGACGCAGACACGCGAGGTCACACGTGCCCCGAACTCGCGGCGCACGTCTTCGATGACGGCGAGCGCGGGGTCCGTGGCCGAGTCGGTGACGAAGATGATTTCGTAGGCGGGGTAATCCTGACGAAAGAGCGCGGCGAGGTTATCGCGCAGACCCTGGTCGAGGCCGCGACAGGGCGCGATGACGGAGGCGTAAGGCGCGAAGTCCGAATCGGCTTTCGCCAGCTCACGCCGGACGTAGGCGAGATAGCGGAAGCCGCCGCGCAGGGAGACGGCCGACTGTATGACGAGTAGCGAGGCGAAGACGTAGAAGACCCACATAAAATGTTCGAGGCGGGGTTCTACGCACGAAGTCGCCCCTTGTTAATTTGCGTGAAACTATTTCTCACGCAAAGACGCTGGAGGCGCTAAGCGAATCAATGTGGCAACAACCCTTGTGCGATGGTGATGAAGGGGTGCGGGTAGATGCCTATAAAAATGATGCCGACGAGCGAGATGACGAGCGCCGTCACCAGCGCGGGCGAGAGCGCGAGCGGGCGGTCGTCGGCCGTGCGGTCCGACAGGTACATGGCGCGTATGAAACGCACGTAGTAGTAGAAGGAGACGACCGTGTTGATAATGGCCCAAATCGCCAGCCAGTAGTACCAGGACTTGCCCTCCGTCGCCCCGCGCTGCAAGAGCCCGCCGAAGAGGAAATACTTGCCGATGAAGCCGCCCGTCACGGGCAGGCCGCCCAAACTCAGCATGAAGACCGTCATCATGATCGCCATGCCCGGCGCTTTTTGGCCCAGCCCCGCGAGGTCGTCCACGTTGTCGCCGATGATGCCGCGCCGCCGGAGGCTGATGATGATGCCGAACGCGCCCAGGTTCATCAGCGCGTAGACGAGCAGGTAGATAGTCAGCCCCAGGTAGCCGTACTGGTTCATGGCTATCAGGCCGAGCAGCAGGTAGCCCGCGTTGGAGATTGACGAGTAGGCGAGCAGTCGTTTCGAGTTCTCCTGCGTGACGGCGGCCCAGTTGCCGACGAGGATGGTGACGGCGGCGACGAGGCCGAGCAGCGGTGCCCAGTCCGCGTGCATGTCGCGCAACGCCTCCATGAAGATGCGCGCGAAGAGCGCGAGGCTCGCGGCCTTGGAGCCCGTGGAGAGAAACGCCGTGACGGAAGTCGGCGCGCCCTCGTAGGCGTCCGGAGCCCACATGTGGAACGGCACCGCCGAGATTTTGAAGAAGAGCCCGGCGGCCATCGCGATCATGCCGAGCAGCAGGAGCGGACGGAGCGGCAGGCCCATCACCGCGCCGGTCGGGTCCGTGCTGGTCAGTGCGGCCGTGACGGCGCTTGAGATGTCGCCCAGGTTCGTGGAGCCCGCGACGCCGTAGACGAGCGACATGCCGTAGAGCAGGATGCCGGACGAGAACGCGCCGAGCAGGAAGTATTTCATCGCCGCCTCGTTCGAGCGCTTCTGCCGCTTGGTGAAGGCGACGAGCACGTAGAACGTCAGGGCCATCAGTTCCAGGCTGATGTAGAGTGAGATCAGGTCATAGCCGCAGCCGAGGAGCATCATCCCCACGGTGGCGAAAAGCACGAGCGCGTAATATTCGCCGTGCTGCTCGCCCTCTATGTCCAGAAAGCGCGTCGCGATGGCAATCGAGAGCGCGGCGGCGAGCAGAAAGATTACTTTGAAGACGAAGCTGAAGCCGTCAATGCGGACCATGCCGTAGAAGCCGTCGCGCGCCGTGAGCGAGGGCGCGGCCAGCGGATTGTTGAACGTCTCTCTGAGTACCTGGAAGCCGCCCATGCTGAAGAAGAGCGCGAGGAGCGAGACGAGCGCCAAGGCGATACCCGCGAGCGCGAAGTAGGCGGTCCACTTGCTCTTCCGGTAGGGCAGGATGACCTCCATCACGAGCACGACGCAGGCGCAGACGGTCAGGATCATCTCCGGGGCGATGAGTTGCAGGTCGCCCAGGTTGAAGAGTCCCGTGGAGTTGGCTTGGAGCAGGAACATTTTAATAATCGGCCTCTGTCAATGCTTACTGTCGTTTCAAATCCGCGTCGTCGTTTCTGTAGACGAAGTAATAGAAGTAACGCACGTTGAGCCACAGGAGGGCGAACCAGCCGCCGACGGCGAAGACGCCCGCGACGATAGAGAGCGGCGAGTGCTGGAAGAGTGAGCCGAGCAGCGCCACCCCGACTGTCCACAGAACTCCGCCGACCAGCGCCTGCCGGCCCAGAATCTGTAGCTTCGTCAGAGGCTGCCGCGGGTGATTAAAACGCGGCCCTAAAAGCCCTTTCATCAACCGCCGCCTCTTCCGTCTCCTGTCACGCTCATTCATCCGACTTCAAAATGTTAAGAGAACATTTCAAATTTCAAGCAACCGTTTGACTCAACTCTTTGCGCCTTTGGTTTTTACTTTGCGCCTCCAGCGTGAACGTGCTGTTTCTCGCAAAGGCGCAAAGCGAAGACGTAAGACGCAAAGGGTTGAGTCTTTCAGTCTCTTGGTTTTCGGAATGTACTCATTGCTTCTCACTTCGCCGCCCGCTGCGGCTCGGCCGGTTGTGTCGCGGGGCGCGGGCCGGGCATGGGATAGTCCGGCCTGACGTGGCGCACGACGGCCGCGACGGGCTGCTGTATGTAGTCCATGAACGACTTCGGGTAAATGCCTATCCAGAGCGAGAGGATGACGAGCGGCAGCATGTAGGCCCATTCGCGCCCGGTCATATCCGGCAGGTTCTTGTTCTTAGGGTTCTCGACGTTGCCGAAAAACATGCGCTGGTAGAGCCAGAGCATGTAGCCTGCGTTCAAGATGATGCCGAGCGCGGCCCAGCCCGCCCACCACGGGTTGGCCTCGAACGCGCCGCGCATCGCCAAAAACTCCGAGATGAAGACGCACAGGAGCGGCAAGCCGATGGCCGTCATCGCCATCGCCAGAAAGACCGCGGCGTAGCCCGGCATGACGTGCGAGAGCCCGCCGAACTCGGAGACGATGCGTGTGTGCCGCCGCTCGTAGATGATGCCGACCAGCAGGAAGAGCGCGCCCGAGTAGATGCCGTGGTTAATCATGTGCATCACAGCGCCGTTCACGCCGTTCGGGTTCAGAGCGAACAGGCCCAGAATCACGATGCCCATTGAAGAGACGGAAGAATACGCGACCAACTTCTTCACGTCGCCGTTCTTCTTGACGACGAAATACATCGCGGCGAGCGCGCCGTAGATGATGCCTATAATCGCCAGCAGGATCATGACGCTGCGGACGCCGAACGTGATGCCGAAGTACGTCCACGAGCTTTCGTCGGCTGAAGCTGCTGGGAACATGGGCAGGTTGAAACGGAAGAAACCGTATGTCCCGAGCTTCAGCAGGATGCCCGCGAGGATGACGCTGCCCGCCGTCGGCGCTTCGACGTGCGCGTCCGGGAGCCACGTGTGGAACGGCCACATAGGGACTTTGATGGCGAAGCCGAGGGCGAAGGCGATGAAGAGCAAGACCTGCATCGTCCCCATCTCCATCACTGAGCCCATCGCCTGCATGTAGATAATGTTGAACGTCCCCGTGCCGTTGGCGGCGGCCGCCTGCAACGTGCTCGAAACCAGGTTGGCCGCCTCCGCGTTTCCGGCGAGGTTGTTGACGGTCGCCTGCGTAATCTGCGAAGTGAGCGCCGTGTCCTGTGTCAGGAAATACATCTTGAGGACGCCGAGCAGCATGATGACCGAGCCGACCAGCGTGTAGAGGAAGAATTTTATCGCCGCGTAGAGGCGGCGCTCGCCGCCCCAGATGCCTATGAGGAAGTACATTGGGACGAGCGAGACCTCGAAGAAGAGGTAGAAGAGGAACATGTCCATCGAGGCGAAGACGCCGACCACGGCCGTCTGCAAGAGGAGCAGCAGGACGTAGTACTCCTTCTCGCGCTTCTCGATGTACTTCCAGGAAGAGAGCGCGGCGATGACGCCGAGGAGCGTGGTCAGGACTATCAGCAGCACGGCCACACCGTCCGCGCCCATCTGGTAGCGCGCGCCGATGACCGGAATCCACTGGAAGTCTTCGAGGAACTGCATCCCGCCCTTCGCCTTGTCGTAGGTGAAGAGGAAGAGCGAGATGACGAAGGTCAGCCCGAACCACGCGGTCGCGAACTTCTTGATCCAGTTGCTCTGATCCTTCTTGAACGCCGCGAGAATGATGATCGCGCCGAGCGCGGGCAGCCACGTAACGATGGAGAGAATGTATCTCATGTTCAGTTTTCAGTTTCCAGTTTTCAGTTTTCAGCCAAAAACCGCACTCCACAGGTCTTTGGCGAAAAAGAGCGCGACGGCCAGGACGAGGCCGAGCACCATGACGAGCGCGTAGTTTTGTGCCAGGCCGGTCTGAGCCGAGCGCAGGAGCCGCGACATCAACTTGCCTATGAAGCCCGCGATGCCGTTGACCAGGCCGTCAATGACGTAGCGGTCGAACGCGCCCGCGACCCGGCTCGCCCCGCGCGTCAGCCAAGCCGCGCCGTTGACCGCGCCGTCAATCCCGCGCGAGTCAACCGTGTAAACGCCACGCGACAAGTCCATCGTGCGCCGCGTGAAAAGTTTGGCGTAGAGTTCGTCCACCCAGTACTTGTGATAGCTGGCGCGGTAGAGCGGGCGCAGTCGCGCGGCCCAGGCGTCGGGCAGGCTCGGCTTCTTGACGTAGAAGAGCAAGCCCAGACCAATCCCAATCGCCGCGGCGACGAGCGAGATGATAATGAACAGCCACTCGGCTGCCGTGTGACTGCCGAGAGATTTCTCGGCGGCGTGTGCCAGATTGAAGCCCGTGTCGCCGTAAGGCAGCGCGGCCTCTTTGCCTTCGGCTTCGCCGTGTCCAGCCTCCGCAGGCACGGCGGGCTCGCTCGAAGCCAGCAAGGCGCTTGAATTTTCGGGGCCTTTGGCGTGACCCTCCTGCCCTCTGTCGTAGGCGCGCGTCACAGGGTTCCAGATGACGGGCTCAAGCCAGGTGACTATGTTGAGGCGGCCGCCGACGTGCTTGCCTCCTGTGAAGGCCGGGCTGATGCCTATGAAACCGCCGACCACAGCCAGCACCGCGAGCACGGCCAAAGGAACCCACATCGAAGGGGGCGACTCGTGCGGCGTGTGCGAGCCGTGTTCGTGCTCGTCGTGTATGTGCGCGCCCGCGCGCGCGGCCAGAACGTCGTGGGCCACGCCGACGTGCTCCTCGGCGTCGTGGTGCGGTCGGTAGCCGACCGAGTCCGTGCCTGCGTCGTGCGTGTCGCGCCCCTCGTCGTAGCCGTGCGCGTGAGCCTCGTCGGCCTGGCCCCCTGCGGCCACCTCACGGAATCTCTCCTTGCCCCAGAAGGTCATGGCGACGAGCCGCGTCATGTAAAAGGCCGTCATGATGGCGGCAATCGTTGCGACGAGCCAGAGCAGCCAGCCGCCCGGGATGTAGCTGGTCGAGGCCGTCTGCCACAGGATTTCGTCCTTCGACCAGAAGCCCGCGAACGGGATGATGCCGCAGATGGCGAGCCAGCCCGCGAGGAACGTCCAGTAAGTCTTCGGCATGTACTTCTTCAGCCCGCCCATGCGACGCATGTCCTGCTCGTGGTGCATGCCGTGTATTACTGAGCCTGCGCCGAGGAACATCAGGGCTTTGAAGAAGGCGTGCGTCACGACGTGGAAGATGCCTATGACGAACGCGCCGACGCCGCAGGCAAGGAACATGAAGCCCAGTTGCGAGACGGTCGAGTAGGCGAGCACCTTCTTGATGTCGTTCTGCGTGATGGCGATGGTCGCGGCGAAGATGGCGGTCAGAGCGCCGACGACCGCCACGACCAGCATCATCGTCTGCGAGTGCTGGAAGATGACGTTCGTGCGCGTCAGCATGTAGAGGCCGGCCGTGACCATCGTCGCCGCGTGAATCAGCGCGGAGACGGGCGTCGGCCCGGCCATCGCGTCCGGCAGCCAGACGTAGAGCGGAATCTGCGCGGACTTTCCAATCGCGCCGACGAAGAGCCCGAGCGCGAGCCAAGACATCAGGTTCCACTCGCCCAGCAGTTCAATCGGGTAGCTTGCGGCCTGTGCCAAAACGTCCGTGTACTGCGCGGAGCCGAAGGTGGCGATGATGCCGAAGATGGCGAGCGAGAAGCCGAAGTCGCCGATGCGGTTCGTGATGAAAGCCTTGCGCGAAGCGTCGCCCGCCTCCTGCCGGTCAAAGTAGTAGCCGATGAGCAGATAAGAACAGAGCCCGACGCCCTCCCACCCGACGAACATCATCAGGAAATTCGAGCCCATCACGAGGACGAGCATCGAGAACATGAAGAGTCCGAGGTAGGCGAAGAAGCGGTAGAAGCCCGAGTCGCCGTGCATGTACCCGGTCGCGAAAATGAAGATGCACAGGCCGACGCCCGTGACGACGAGCATGAAGATCGAGGAGAGCGGGTCAAGCTGGTAGCTCCACTCGACGGTGAGCGAGCTGCCCTGCCCCGTGCGCTCGTTGACGCGGTCGTCGGTCGCCGCGCGCTCACCCAGAGCGATTTCGTCTTGCGACATGGAGCGCCGCCCGGCGCCGGCCTCTTCGCCTTCGCCCCGGCCCGCTTCGTGTCCCTGCGGAGAGGCAGCCTGTTGCCTCGCGGCCGCCGCTCGCTCCGGCGCGCCCTGCGTAATCTCGGTCGCGCCGCCCGGAATCCAGGTGTAGCTGAATCCCCCGTCCTCACTCGTCAGGTAGGGCGCGGGCCAGCGTGCGTTGCCGCTGAAGCCGTACGACCAGACCGCCAGCACGCTGATGAGAAAGGCGAGCGCGACGGAGCCGACGGCGATTGAGCCGACGAGCCTTTCCGAGAAGCGAAACTTGCGCCCGAGCAGGCCATTGATGGCCGCGCCGAGCAACGGGAGAAGCGGAACGAGCCAGATGTATCTATGCATATCAGTTTTCAGTTTTCAGTTTTCAGTTTTCAGTGAAAGCAAGTTGCCTTTGCTCAAAACTGAAAACTGGAAACTGAAAACTGCGCTTACCATTTCAACAAATCAATCTCGTCAACCCAGATCGTTTCTTTATTGCGGTAGAGCGCGATGACAATACCTAATCCAATGGCGGCCTCGGCGGCTGCGACGACGATGATGAAGACCGTGAACACCTGGCCGGCGACGGCGTTGATCGAGCCGGTGTCTTGCAGGTAACGCGAGAAGGCTATGAAGTTCAGGTTGGCGGCGTTCAGAATCAACTCGATGGACATGAAGATGACGATGATGTTGCGCCGCGTGAGCACGCCCGCCACGCCGATGATGAAGAGCAGCGCGCCGATGACCAGAAACTTCGAGAGGTCCGGGTGCGTCAGCGTCTGCGTCCAACTGCCGCGCGTCTCGTCCTGAAATAAGAAGAGAAGCGCAGGGGTTAAAAAGCTGCTCATAAATTCTCCATCAGGAGTCAGGAGTCAGGAGTCAGAAGTCAGGAGAAAAGAGAATCAGAAGAAAAGCCTTCGTGCCTTTATTCTGACTTCTGACTCCTGACTCCTGACTCCTGCTTTTCCAATTCTTCCGGGTCGAGGTCGTCCGCGGCGACCTCCTGTTTGACCGTGCGCGCGAGCATGACGGAGCCGATGATGGCGACCAGGAGCAGCACGCTCGCGATCTCGAACGGCAGCGAGGCGTAGCGGTAGAGGCTTGAGCCGACCCGCTCCGTGTCCTTTGTAATCCTGAACGTGCCGGTGGCGGAGGTTTCCTCCCCCGGCAAATTCTGCTGCCCAGAGCCGCGCCTGTCGGCCGCGTCCCTGATCTTGGCCGCGTCCCTGTCCCTGAGCCCGTTGTAGCCCTGGTTGAGCGCGACGACCAGACCCAGAGCGAGCAGGACGGCGAAGACGGTCGTCGTCACGACCTGCGGCTGGCTGTTGAAGATGCGCTCGCGCCCGCGCTCTTCGGCCCCGACGTTGACGAGCATGATGACGAACAGGAAGAGCACCATCACGCCGCCGACGTAGACCAGTATCTGCACGCCCGCGATGAACTCCGCGCCGAGCAGAATGAAGAGCGCCGCAATCGAGATGAGCGACGAGATCAGAAAGAGCGCGCAGTGCACGGCGTTGCGCGCCATGATCATCAGAAGCCCCGCCACGAGCGCCGCTATCGCGAACACCCAGAAGAAGACCGCTTCCCAACCGGAGAGAACCATAGTTTTCAGTTTTCAGTTTTCAGTTTTCAGCGGCGAGCGTTCAGTTTTGACTGAAAACTCAAAACTGAAAACTGAAAACTGTCATTCCGTATATTTGACGGTTTCGCGCCCCTGTTCCAGCATCTCGCGGTTCCAGACGAAGCCGGCGCGGGAGTAGGTGGCGAGCTCGAAGTCCTGCGTCAGTTCCAGGCAATTCGTAGGGCAGGCTTCCTGGCACAGCGCGCAGAACATGCAGCGCGAGGTGTCGAAGATGAATTCGTCCAGCACCTTCTTCTTGCGCGCCTTGCCGGCGACCGTGATCTCTATGTCCATCGGGATCACGTCAATGCAATCCTCGGGGCAGGCGAGCGCGCAGAGGTTGCACGCGATGCAGAGCGTCTCGTGCGTCTCCGGGTCCATGTTGAGCCGCGGCGCGCCGTGGAAGCGCGGCGCGACATCGGGCCGCACCTTCGGGTACTGCTCCGTATAAATCCCCTTGCCCGCCACCGCGTCCTTGTCCGTCAGCGCCCCGACGTTGTACTTCAAAGTCAGCCCGAGCCCCCTCAACAAATCCACCATGAAGAAGCGCTTCAGCTTCTCCATGAACGTCGGCTGCGGAACAGATACTTCTGGCATAACGATAACTCCTAATGCGGAATGATGAATGAGAAATCCTTTGTCTTTAATTCATCATTCATCATTCCGCATTCATTATTGCTTTTTCCACCGCCGGCTTGCCCTGCGGCAAGTTGACGAGGCGAATGTTCCGGCGCTGCTTCTTCAAATTGAAGTCGCGTGAGCGCCAGTTAATCATAGAGAGCAAGCCCGCCGTGAGGAAGATGCCGGCGAAAGCAAACCCGATCATTATTCCCTTCCCGGTCGCAGTCAGGTTGAGCCCACGCGTGCTCTGCTCAATCGTCTCAAATCCGTTCCAGCCGTCGAGCGCCTGCACGGTGAAGACGGCGATGGCCGTCAGCACGATGTTGATGAGCGCCGTCGGGATCAGCCACTTCCACCCGATGTCCATCAACTGGTCGTAGCGGAAGCGCGGCAGCGTCCAGCGCAGCCAGAAATAGAGGTAGAGCAGAATCGTCAGCTTGATGAGGAAGACGAACAGGCTGACGATTGGGAAGAGCCATGGCTGGCCCAACTTGTCCACGACGAGCCAGTGCACGCCCGGAAAATACCAGCCGCCCAGGTAAAGCGTCGTCGCCACGGCCGAGACCACGACCATCGCCGCGTACTCGGCCATAAAGAAGAGCGACCAGCGCATGCCCGAGTATTCCGTGTGAAAGCCCGCGACGAGTTCCGACTCGGCCTCGGGCAAATCGAACGGCGCGCGGTTGTTTTCGGCAATGCCTGCGACGAGAAAAGTCAGGAAGCCGAGCGGCTGATAGAGCACGTACCAGATGGCGTCGGACCCCTGCGCCTCGACCACGCCCGAGAGCGAGAGCGTGCGCGCGAACATCAACGCGCCGACGATGGCGAGCCCCATCGCCACCTCGTAGGAGACCATCTGCGCCGACGAGCGCAAAGCTCCCATCAGCGCGTACTTCGAGTTTGACGACCAGCCCGCCAGAATCAGGGCCAGCACGCCGACGCTCGAAATCGAGAGGACGAAGAGCAGCCCTATGTTCACGTCCGTGATGACGCCCCAGTCGGGCGCGAACGGGATGACGGCGAAGACGATGAAGGCGGCGGCGACGGAGATGTAGGGCGCGAACCGGAAGATGTACGGGTCGGCCTTGTCCGGCGCGAGGTCTTCCTTGGTCAGGAGCTTGATGGCGTCGGCAATCGGCTGCAAGAGTCCCCAGGGGCCGACGCGCATGGGGCCGAGGCGCGCCTGCATGAAGGCGGAAATCTTGCGCTCGGCGTAGGTCGCGTAGAGCGCGTAGACGGCGACCGCCGTGACGACCGCGCCGATCTGTATGAACGGCCACACGACGTAGTTGACCGTCTCCGGCTCGAAGAACTTGAGCAGCAGATTGTCTATAAAGTTCGGCGGCGCTAAATACGCAAGCATAAGTCAGTTTTCAGTTTTCAGTTTCCAGTTTTCAGTTTTCAGTGAAAGCAAGCTGTCTTTGCTTAAAACTGAAAACTGGAAACTGAAAACTGTTTTTCACAGGTCAATCTCAAAAACCGTCTGGCGCGTGACTTTCAAATCCACCAGTTCCCAGTCGTCGTCGAGCGTGCCGTCGCGGTCCACGACCAAGTAGGAAGCCCACTCCTTGAGAGGGAACGGCGGCGTGTGCCAGGTTCCTTTGTGATAGGCGTAAGGCAGACGCCCGTCAACTAAGAAGGCAACAACTTTTTCAACGTCGGGGGCGTCGTCGTCATTCGGGGGCGCGACCGCGATGACGGACTGCGACGAGACGAGGGGGCTGAAGACCTGCATCGTCCGCTTGTGCCGCGCCATGAAATCAAACCGAAAGGGACGCCATTCCGAAGTCGCCCCCGTCAGGCTGGGCTGCCCTTCCCCCAAATCAATGCCGACGGACCCGCGGCTGTCAATCAACACCCCGAACGGCGCGAACGCCTCGCGCGTCATCGGCTGAACTTTGAGATGAACGACGTTCATAAGCAGTAGTCAGAATCCAGTATTCAGAAGCCAGAAGGAAAGAAAATCAGAAGAAGTACGGTTTCGGCTTTTCATTCTGAATACTGACTCCTGAATTCTGAAAACTGCCTTACCTGTCAATTTCCCCGAGCACGATGTCGAGTGTGCCAATTATCGCCACGACATCGGCGACGAGGTGGCCGATGCACATCTGGCGGAGCGCCTGCAAGTTGATGAATGATGGCGGGCGCACGCGCACGCGCCAGGGGCTCGAAGTCCCGTCGGCCACGAGGTAGCAGCCGATCTCGCCCTTCGGCCCTTCAATCGAATGGTAGTAATCGCCGGCGGGCGGCTTGATAATCTTCGGCACTTTGGCGTTGACGGGTCCGTCCGGCAAGTTGTCAATCGCCTGCTGAATGATGCGGCGCGACTGGCGCATCTCTTCGAGGCGGACGAGGTAACGGTCGTAAGTGTCGCCGTTCTCGCCGAGCGGCACGTCGAAGTCAATGTCTGCGTAAGCGGCGTAAGGCCGCGCCTTGCGTATGTCCCACGCCACGCCCGAGCCGCGCAGGGCTGGGCCGGAAAGCCCTATGGCGACGGCGTCCTCCGCCGTAATGACGCCGATGCCGACGGTGCGGCTCAGCCAGATGCGGTTCTCGGAAAGGACCGTCTCGTACTCGTCTATGCGCTTCGGGAAGTTGTTGACGAACTGGCGCACGTCCTTCTCGAAGTCGTCGTAAGCGTCGTTCGGCATGCCCCCTATGCGCCAGGCGTGGCAGGTGAGGCGCGCGCCGAACTGGCGCTCGAAAATCTTCAGAATCTCTTCGCGCTCGCGCAGGCACCAGAGGAGGACCGTGACCGCGCCGATGTCCAGGGCGTGCGTGGCGAGCCACAGCAGATGCGACGCGATGCGGTTGAACTCCGTCAGGATGGTGCGTATGTAGTGCGCGCGCACGGGAACGTCGAGCTTCATCATCTGCTCGACCGTCTCGACCCAGACGAGGCCGTTCGAGACGGCGGCCAGATAATCGAGCCGGTCCCAGTAGGGCGCGATCATAGGGTACGTCCGGTTCTCCGCGATCTTCTCCATCCCGCGATGCAGGAAGCCTATGTCGCAGTCGAGGTCAATCACGGTCTCGCCGTCGAGCCGCAGGATGATGCGCAAGACGCCGTGCGTCGAAGGGTGCTGCGGCCCCATGTTCAAGACCATCTCGGGGCTGTCGAGCAGCGTCTCCCTGGTTGTCGCAATCTCTACTTGGTGCATATCACAATTGCTCAAGCATCCCCGGCGGCGGCCTTCTCTTCTGCCTGCGCCGGGAGATAGCAGCCCGTCACGCTGTAGTTCTCAAGGACGAGGCCAAGCTCTTTCGCTTCCCCGCTCGCACGCCGCTGAAGCAGCTTGTGCATGATGGCCTGCGCCGCGCTCGCCTTGTTCCAGGTGTTGCGCGGACTGTGCGTCTCCGTCAGCACGAAGCCCGCCGCCTCCGCGGCCTCCTTCGTGTCGAACACCTTCGCGTTGTAATGCGCGGCCAGTTCCTTGGGACTCATAACGAAAAGCAGAAGTCAGGAGTCAGAATACAGAAGTCAGAATGAAAAGCTGAAAACCGCTTTTGTTTTTATTCTGACTCCTGACTTCTGTATTCTGACTCCTCATTTATCCTTCGGCATCACTTCCTTGCCCGCGCGGAAAATCTCGCGGACGCGACGCTCGGCCGGGATGGAGAGAATTTCCAGGCCGTAGTTGCGGCGCTGCTCCAACTGCTCCTGCTGCACTTCCGTGAATTCGGGGAGGTGGCGCGCAGTCCAATCGTTCTCTATGAATTCGAGCGGGTACTCTTTGCGAAGCGGGTGGCCTTCCCAGTCCGGCGGCAGCAGGATGCGGCGCAGGTCCGGGTGATTGCTGAAATTCACGCCGAAGAGGTCGAAGACCTCGCGCTCCATCCAGTTCGCGGTCGGCCAGATGCTCGTCACGCTCTCGACGCTCGTCTCCTCGTCCGTCCCGACTTTCAAACGCACGCGCTCGTTCGCGCTGATGGAGTAAAGGTTGTAGACGACCTCGAACGGCGCATCGCTGCGGTCCGGGAAATGCACGCACGTCAGGTCCGACAGGAAGTTGAAGGGCGTCTCCGCGTCGTCGCGCAACAGGCGGCAGACTTCGGCGATGCGCTCCCGCTCGACGCGCAGCGAGAGTTGGCCTACGAACTCCGTCGCCTCCGTGATCGCGCCGTCCAGGCGTTCACGAAGCCTCTTGACGAGCGTGTGATTCGAGGCGTCCGTGGGCTTCGGCCCTTCCTCTTTCTTTTTAACGGGAGCTTTGGGCGCGCCCGCTCCGGCTGCGGCGGCGGGCTGCGGAGGCGCGGGCTTGTCGCCTGCCGCCTGCTTGGTCGCGGCGGCGCGGGCCTTGGCTTCTGCGACCTTCGCGGCCTTCTCCAAATCGGACTGGGCGGGACTCTTCAAGGGGTCGCCGGCCGCGGGCGATGCGCCGCCCGGAGGCTGCGGGCCTGTGGTTTCAGACAGAGGAGCGGAGGCGGACGGGGACGCGCTCGAAGCTGGAACGGTCGTGCCGCTCGTGGAACTGCCGGAAGGGGCTTTGCCCGTGAGCGCGGCCTGGCTTTCGGGAGTCACGGGCACGTCTGGACGCGGGTTGTCGGGCGGAGGCGGGAGGCCGCCTGCGTGCGCTATCTCCGAGCCTGGGCTGGGGCTTTTGTCGTCCGTGCGCGGCGGCTGGGGCGCGACACGGTCTTCGGCCGTGGCGTCCGTCTCGTCCACATACGGCTCCTTGGGCTCGTCTGCCATCACGTCTCGAACCTACACCCCTGACTTTACAGTTGCGCTCTCGACTAAGGCCGCGACGGAGCGCAAAACATTCAGATTCAGCACTCACAGTGTTAATGCTAAGGATACAGCTAAGGACGGTCAGGTGGGTTGTAACACGCGATTTACGACGTTGTCAATAAACCGTGCGGGCGAGTGTTATAGACTCGTAAAAGGCCAAGCGAGGTTTTCAGCAACTGTGCCACTATCTTGCTTGAGCAGGAATGGCACCCTAAAGCCGCGCAAGAGTGAGAGCAAGGAAATGTCAGCAAGGCGCAAAGGCGTGTAGAAAAGCTCTCATTTCTACCCTTGCGCCTTTCTGATCTTTCATTAAGCAGGAATGGCAACCATTAATTACATCTGCGAGATTGGGGTGATGGTGCCCGCGGTATTTGTCGTATTGCCGTTCACGCGGTTGTTACCAAAGCTCTTGAGCGTCCCAGGGTTGCTCGCATCATTTCTTAATCCGAACTGGTTGCCCGCCGCCATCGTGGCCGAGACGAGGGCGACAGCGCCGTCAGATACATAAACCCCGGAGGTCCGATTGTTGACCAGTTGGCAACTTTTGACACTCAAAATGCCCGATTCGGATGAGATACCGATACTGTTATTGGCCGCCGTACAATCCGTGGCGCTCAGCACGCCGCCGTACGCTGCCGAGAATCCTGCACCGCCATTGTTCGAGGATAGGCTGTGACGGGCGTTAATCTTCGCACCCACTCCTGCTACCTCGAAACCGACACCCGAGTTGTTCACAGCTTCACTGTTGAAGACGTTCACTTCCGTGATCGAATCGCCTTCATCATCGTAAGTGTTTGCCACACATCCCGGGCCGTTGTTGTTGGAAATTACGCTGTCCCTGACCGTAGCTTTCACGACGGCCGGGCCGATAGTAATAAAAATAAGGCCCGTGCCGTTCTGCTCTATCCGGCAGTGGTCTATCCAAGCTATCACCGTGCCTGAACCATATATCGACGTGGGGGTCCATCCCGGATTGATGTAGATGCCGTAATACCTGTTATTCCTGATGACCGTGTCCTTGACGGAGAGCCGGCCCGTGCGATGTACATGGATCCCGGAATAACCCCAGCCGCTGATCGTGCAGTCCTCAACGAGGAGAAGTCCGGTCCCAAAGTGGTTGATGCCTACACTTTCTGACGCGCCCGCGCCGATAATAGTCAGCCCCCTGAGGACGACCGCCTCCGTCTCGGGCACATGAACATAAATCTGGTCGTAGTCGTGCGCCTGAACGCCGGCGTAAACCCCGACGGCAGTGATCCTGACGGCCTTGTCTATGGAGAAAGTTCCGTATTCGCCAGAGTCCAGGACGACGACCTCCCCTTTGGCGTCCGTCTTGGCGAGAGCCCCGGCGAATGTACGGCACGGGGCTGACCTCTCGCACGTGTTTGCGTTGTCGCCGAAGGACGAGACGAACGTCTGCGGGATGGCCGAGGCGGCGGTCGTGAATAGAACCATGGCGATGAAAGCGAAGAGAAGCCTAAGGGCTGATTGTCCGAGTCGAGTCATGGCATCCTCCTTCTAGCTCAAACCCACCGGGGTGATAACACCCGACTTGTCGGTCGTGTTGTTATTGACCTGGTTGTTGCCGAAGGTCTTGAGCGTGCCGGGGTTGGCAGTGTCATTCTTCAGCCCGACGTTGTTGCCCGTCACCATCGTATCGGAGATGAGCGCCGTCGCCCCGCCCGTGACGGAGAGCCCGCTGCTGCCGTTGTTGACCAGTTCGCCCCCCTCGATGTTCATCGTACTCGAACTCAATGAGGCCATCCCGTTGCCCGTGTTGTTCGCCGCCGTGCAGTCCTTAGTGCTCACTATCCCTTGCGTCGAGGCGAGGAACCCGTTAGTGGCATTGTTGGCAGACAGGCAGTGGTGGGCGCTCAACTTCGCGCCGCTGATGGCGTAGAACCCGCTGCCCCCGTTGTGAACGGCCTGGCTGTCGAAGACGTTCATCTGCGCGGGCGCGCCCGTCACGTAGAAACCGCTGGTGGTGTTGTCGGCGGCAACGCTGTCCCTGATTGTGACCTGCGGGTTCCTGCCAGTGCCGCCGTCTGCCCGCACGCCATAGGCGTTCCTCTCCATCCGGCAGTGGTCAATGGAGGCCGTCGCCGTGCTTGAGCGCGGCGCGACGTGGATGCCGATGTTATTGTTGTTCCTGACGAAAGAGTCCTTGACGAAGAGTTGGCCCGCGGCGGTGAAGCTGATGCCCGCGGCGGTGAACCCGCTGATCGTGCAACCCTCGACGTGCAGCGTGCCGCGTGCCGTGAAGGAGACGCCGTTAGCCGCACCCATGCCCGTGATGGTCAGCCCCCTGAGGACAACCACGTCGGTCGCGCCCACGGTAATGGCGACGGCACTTGTGCCACCGCCTACGGCGTTTATCCCGGCGTAGACGCCGACGGCCG
Organism: uncultured Acidobacteriota bacterium; assembly: GCA_963711585.1. Taxonomy (GTDB): domain Bacteria; phylum Acidobacteriota; class Blastocatellia; order Pyrinomonadales; family Pyrinomonadaceae; genus QHXM01. Next base: position 182,621 of record CAVQEU010000020.1, read on the forward strand.
TGATCTTCACAGACTTCGTGATATTGACGGGGCCGTACTCGCCTGCGTCCAGGACGATGATCTCGCCGCCTACGTCAGTCTTAATGAGCGCCCCGGCGAAGGTACGGCAGGGGTCGGCGCGCTCGCACGAGTTGGCGTTGTTGCCCGTGGCCGAGACGAAGGTCTGCGGGAGAGCCTGCGCCGCAGTCGTCAATAGAATTGTGGCAATAAAAGAGAATGTGAGCCTGAGTACTGACCATTTGAGGCGAGTCATGGCTGGTTCTCCTTATCAGAGAGGGGCACCGCGGGGAGGTGCCGAGCCGTTTGAGGTTCGCTGAGCCGGGCGGGCCGGCTCGGTGGAAGAAGTGTAAGGTTATAAAGGCGGGTGTATGCTTGTCAATGAAAAGTCGGTCAGAAGAGAAGGGGCTGTCCAGTTGAGGGAGTTGTTGGCATGAGCACGTTGACGGGAAAGGCAAAAGGGGTGCTGATGGCGGTCGGCTTTCTGGTCTTGTTGCTGGGCGGTCTTGTCATAAAGACCGCCCCCAATCAGCAGCAGACAGTCCTCGGATACTACATCTGCGGGCGAGCGCAGAGTCTGCTCATTCTCAAAATATCCTGACCGCGAAGAGACACGAAAGGACACGAATCGGGAACAGAGTTTTTCGTGTCGCTTCGTGCGTCTGCGCCGTTCCCGAATTAATGATTGACAACGCATCCGGCCCTCATATAATCCTCACTCCCCCAGGAATCTTAGAGAGCGTTTCAAAACCTAAACTCAACTCTTTGCGCCTTTGCATCCTGGCGTGAGAAAACCAAGACCACTCACGCTGTAGGCGCAAAAAGGGTTGACGCGCCCGTCGTCTCGCATGATCCTTCTCAATCGCCGACGCCTGAACGGCCCGTAAAGGAGATTCCCTTCATGTTCACAAGGCAAAGCCTGAGCAACTGTCTCTTCGTCGCGCTTCTTTCATGCGCCGCGGCTTTCGCGCAGGAAGCGGCTGCTCCCGCTGGCCTGCGCGTCACGGTCGCGGCCGCGGGCGGGCGCGTGCGCTTCACGGCCGCCGGCACAAGCGTCGGGCGGATGCGCCTCGAAGTCTTCGACGCCGCGGGCGAAGTCGTGCTCGACACGGGCTTCAATCCGGGAAGCGTGCGCGACTGGACGCTGACGAACTCGCGCGGCAAGAGGCTCCCGGACGGCGACTATCTCTGCGTGGTCGCGGTCAGAGAATCGGCCGGGCAATTGACGTTCAGGCAGGCGAGCGTCCGCGTGGAAGGCGGGCAAGCCTCGCTCGCCCTCGACGCGGGCATTAAGACTGTGCCAATCGAAGCGGGGCCGACAATCTCAGCGGCGCAAGCAAGTGCTGAGAGAAGCGCAGCCGGGACGCCTTCCGTGGCGGACATCCCGAAAGAAGGGCCTACACCGGCCGTGTCTGGAACTGGCACAACCGGGAAACTCGTGAAATGGACGAACGGGCCGACGGGAGCCCTCGGCGACTCGGTCGTCACAGAGTCCGGCGGGAACATAGGCATCGGCGTCACACCGACCTCTAAGCTGCACGTCTCTGGCACAGCGAACGTCACGGGTAACCTCACTCTAGGCGGCAACGCCACGAGCGTGACGGGAACGCTTTCCGGCAACGTCGTCAACGCCAAGACGCAGTATAACCTCAACGGCAACCGCGCGCTGGGCGTTTCGGGCAGCTCGTCTTACCCAAACACCAACACTTTCGCGGGCGTCAACACGGGCTCGGGCTACAGCTCCAGCTACTTCAACTCGTTCTACGGCTGGGGCGCGGGCCATGCGACGACGAGCGGCCACGGCAACTCCTTCTTCGGGAAAGATGCTGGCATCGCCAACACGTCCGGCAACAACAACGCTTTCTTCGGCGTCGGCGCGGGCGCGCAGAACACGACCGGCGGCGGTAACGCCTTCTACGGCGTCAACGCGGGCCGGCACGTCACGACCGCCAGCTTTAACACTTTCTTCGGCACGAACGCCGGTGCGCTGAACACATCCGGCGATTACAACGTTTTCTTCGGGGCCTTCGCCGGTGAGGCCAACACAACGGGCGTCGGGAACTCCTTTTTCGGGCGTGATGCGGGCCGCGATAACGAGGACGGCGCCTATAACGTTTTCATCGGCCGGAGGGCCGGCTACTTCAACACGACGGGCAGTTTCAACACTTTCGTCGGCCCCGAAGCAGGCTATAACGAGGGGGGCCAGAGGAATACTTACATCGGCTGGTTGGCCGGCTCGCCGCTGGGCTCGGAACTCTTCAACGCCACGGCCATCGGCGCGCTGGCGGAGGTTGAACAAAGCAACACGATGGTGCTCGGCATCAGCACGGTGACGGTCAGGATACCCGGCAAGCTCGTCGTCGCCGGCTCCGTCTCGAAGGGCAGCGGCTCGTTCGTCATTGACCACCCGCTCGACCCGTTGAACAAGTACCTTTATCACTCGTTCGTAGAGTCGCCGGACATGATGAACATCTACAACGGCAACGTCAGGACAGACGCGCGCGGGCTGGCGACCGTCCGCCTCCCCGCTTACTTCGAGGCGCTGAACCGCGACTTCCGTTACCAACTGACGGTCATGGGCCAGTTCGCGCAGGCCATCGTCGCCCGCAAGATAGAGGGCAACACCTTCGTCATCCAGACGAACAAACCGCGCGTCGAAGTCTCCTGGCAGGTGACCGGCATTCGCCAGGACCCGTACGCGAACTCCAACCGCATACGCGTCGAAGAGGAAAAACCATTGCGCGAGCGCGGCGCTTACCTGCACCCGGAAGCCTTTAATCAAGGCGGAGAAAAGGTCGGGACGGCCGCCACCAAACCTGCTCTGCCGAAGAGAAAATGAGTGGTGGGAAATGGGCCGCCCCCTGCTTGACCCAAACGCGCGGCCACCGTATCATGGATTGTTTCGAGAGAGGCTCAGATAGCCGTCTATAGAGAAGGAAACAAGAGGAACATGAAGCAAGGAATTCACCCGGAATACAACGAAATCAAAGTCCAGTGCGCGTGCGGCCACTCGTTCACCACGCGCTCGACGCGCAAGGACGACCTGCACGTCGAAATCTGCTCGGAGTGCCACCCGTTCTTCACCGGCAAGCAGAAGCTGGTGGACACGGCGGGGCGCGTTGACCGCTTCAACAAGCGCTACGGCAAGAAGACGGTGGAAACCGCCGAGCCTGCGCAGGCCGAGAACGCCACGGCACAGTAAGCGAGGCCGTTCGCCAGATGCACCTTTTACGGGGCAAAGCCCGCCAGCATTAGCCTAAAAATCTAAGGACGCCGACCCGGTTGCGGAGTTCGGCCGGTCGCTTTTCGTGTATCATGAGAGATGCGCGAAAGCGACCGCGCCGGAGAGCTAAAAAGGGTCGGCGTTATTGTTTAACTTTTCCGAAGGCTGAAGGGATTTTTCACTGTGAGCGCAAACGAGAGAGACTTGATTGTGGGCGGGCAGGCCGTCATAGAGGGCGTGATGATGAGGACGCCGAGCGCCTACGCCATCGCCGTGCGCCGCGCGGACGGCACGATTGTCAACACGGCGGCCGTCTTGCCCAAGTGGAGCGACAAATACCCGCTCCTGAAATTGCCTATCCTACGCGGCGGCGCGGTGCTCGTGCAGTCAATGGGACTCGGCATCAAGGCACTGAACTACTCCGCGAACCAGGCATTCGCCGACGCCGAAGAGGCAGAGGCCGCGGAGGTCGAAATCGCCTTGAAGCCTGCGGTCATCGAAGGCGAGGGCGACTTCGCGGGTATCACCGGGGGCTTGCCCGGCCTCATCCCCGTCCCGACGCAGAAGCGCGCCAAAGACGAGATGAAGAAAGGCACGACCGCGGCCGCCGCAGGCTCCATAGTCTTCGCCATCTTCTTCAACATCCTGCTCTTCATCGTCGCGCCGCTGCTGCTGACCAACGCGCTCTTCATCGCCGCCGGCTGGGCCAATCCGCCCGCCGCGACCGACCCCTCGGCCGTCGTGCAAACGCAGGCCGCGCCGGGCCAGGCCGCTGGCACAATTCCGGCCGCCACGACAGCACCCGCCGCCGACGCCCCCTGGTACTCGCGCGCGTGGGGCAGCGTGAAGTCTTACCTGCGCCCCGTGACGCCGACGGTCGGCTTCAACCTGATAGACGGCATGATCCGGATGGCGTTCTTCATCATCATGATCTTCAGCTTCTCGCTGATTAAGGACATACGACGCGTCTTCGAGTACCACGGAGCGGAGCACAAGACCGTCTTCACCTGGGAGAACGGGCTGCCGCTGACGGTCGAGAACGCGCGCACGCAGCCGCGCCAGCACCCGCGCTGCGGGACCAGCTTCCTGATGGTCGTGATGCTCGTCTCCATAGTCCTCTTCTCGGTCGTCAAGTTCGACTCGCTCCTTTACAACCTGCTCGTCCGCATCGCGCTGATGCCGGTCGTCGCCGGGCTCTCCTACGAAGTCATACGCCTGTCCGCGAAGAAAGAGGGCGGCCTTATCTTCAAATTAATCACGCTGCCCGGCGTCTGGCTACAGAACATCACGACCAAAGAGCCGGACGACAAGCAACTCGAAGTCGCGCTCATCGCCCTCAAGGAATCTTTGAAACTTGAGCCGCAGCCCGCTACGGCCGAAGCAGCGCCACTGTCTTAAGGCTTTCGGCAGCCGGTTGCCCATGAAATTTTATGTTAGAAAAATTAGAACAGATCGAAGCGCGTTATGAAGAGCTAACCCAGGAGCTTTCTTCGCCGGACGTGATGTCGGATCAGGCGGCTTACGTGAAAGCGGCCAAGCAGCACCGTAGCCTCGGCGAGATCGTCTCCAAGTACCGCGAGTTGAAATCTCTGCAAGACGAGCTGGTGGGCGCAGAGGAGTTGCTCGCGACCGCCGACGACGAGGAGATGCGCGAGTTAGCGAGCGTTGAGGTTGAATCACTCCATGCGCGCGTCGAGCAGGCCGAAGAGGCTCTCAAGTTCCTGTTGATTCCGTCCGACCCGAACGACGAGAAGAACGTCATCGTGGAAATCCGCGCCGGGACGGGCGGCGACGAGGCGACGCTGTTTGCGGCCGAGATGCTTCGGATGTACCAGCGCTACGCGGAGCGGCAGGGCTGGCGCTTTGAAGTCCTCGACGCCTCTGAGTCCGGCATCGGCGGCGTCAAGGAGGCCGTCGCGCTGATAGAGGGCGACAAGGTCTACTCGAAATTAAAACACGAGTCGGGCGTGCACCGCGTGCAGCGCGTGCCGCAGACGGAGACCTCCGGGCGCATACACACTTCCGCCATCACTATCGCCGTGCTGCCCGAGGCCGAAGAGGTTGACGTCAAGATTGACCCGAAGGACTTGCGGATTGACACCTTCTGCTCTTCGGGACCGGGCGGGCAAAGCGTCAACACGACCTACTCAGCCGTGCGCATCACGCACCTGCCGACGAACACAGTGGTCTCGATGCAGGACGAGAAGTCGCAGATCAAGAACCGCGACAAGGCCATGCGCGTCCTGCGCGCGCGCCTACAGGAGATTGAGGAGCAGAAGCAGCACGAGGCCGTCGCCTCCGAGCGCCGCGCGATGGTCGGCTCGGGTGATCGCTCCGAGAAGATTCGCACCTACAACTTCAAAGAGAACCGCGTCACGGACCACCGCATCGGCCTCACCATACACCAGCTCAACCTGGTCATGGAGGGCGCGCTCGACGAAATCATCAACTCTCTGGTCACACACTACCAGGCCGAGAAACTGAAAGCCGAAGCAGTCGCGGCTTAAAAGCAGTGATAAGTGATGAGTGATAAGTGATAAGTTAAGACCGTCGCTTTTACTCATCACTTATCACTCATCACTTATCACCGTTTTTTTATGGATACGACACGGGTGCTGCTCGTGCGGCACGGCCAATCGGAGGGGAATGCCGAAGGGCGTTTCGGCGGGCACACGGCGACGCCGCTCTCGGCGCGCGGACGCCGCCAGGCGGAGGTCACGGCGCGCGCGCTCGCCGAGGAGAAGATAACGGCGATCTATTCGTCGGACCTCTCACGCGCGGTCGAAACGGCGATGCCGCTGGCGCGACTCACGGGCCTCGACGTAGAGCAGACGGAAGCCTTCCGCGAGCGCAGCGTCGGTGTGATGGAGGGTTTGACCTTCGAGGAGGCGGCCGAGCAACACCCCGAACAGTACGCCGCGCTGATTCGCCGCGACTTCGACCACGTCCTGCTCGGCGGCGAGAGTTACCGCCAGATGCTCGACCGCGCCGCAACCCAACTGGACCGCGCCATCGAGCAGCAACAGGGCGGCCGCATCGTCCTCTTCTCCCACACCGGCACCATCTGCATCCTCGCCCTGCACCTGATGGGCGCCCTCGACGCGCCCGAACTCAAACCCGTCTGGATTGCCACGGCCAATTGTGGTATTAGTCGCTTCGAGCTTCGCCCCGACGGCTTCGTTCGTGTCCTCGCTCTCAACGATACACGTCATCTCACCGGAGTGTAGGTCTTAACCAATGTTCATCACTATTCCCTGTCCCGAATGCGGCCACGACATTCAGCAGCCCGCCTGCGTGTTGCCCACACTGCGGGAGGCCAGGCGTCTTTTGGAATGTCATCGCGGCCGGAGAGACGGCCGAGCGTGCCGCGCTAGAGCGCCGTTATCAAGCAGCCAGGAGAGACGCAGCCTCGCGTAAGGCCGCCGGTTCTCTGCAAGACTTTGAGGACGCCATCGCCGATTCGCGGGCCGTCATCGCGCGCTCTGAGAGCGAGGTGTCTCGGCTCGCCAACAGCCACAGGCAGCTTTACAGCACTTATTATCAACTGGTCGAAGCCGGAATAAGATTACCTGAGGGCGACCAGTGGGACGTAGTACGAGAACTGGCGGATACAGTGCTTTTCCCCGGCTACAAGAAAGAGATGCGATTCGCGGCGCTCTCATTGGATGGAGTCGGGCTATCTAATTATGGCCCATGCTCGATAGTTCTGCGCGACGAGATGATCTCCCATCGCGCCTCAGTGTTCGAGGAGAATTCCGCGCTCTTCATGGAGCGGCGCGGGATTAAAATCTCCAGGTCGCCTAACTTGCCTAAAGGCTACCGCGCGACGTGGGACGAGCGGGCGAAGCTCTGCGTCGCCAAGCTCGCCGGAAAGATTGACGCGGCCACCCGTTCTGATGAATACTCCGGCCTACTGGTCAAGCAAGGAGCTACTTCGGAGGACGACGAATTTATAGAGGTGCACATTTGGGGGCCGATGACCGTCCTGACAATGGAGCGCGTCATCGTCACCGCCCCCAAACCCCGCCACCGCGCAACGATCATTAAGGCTCTTAAAGCCAAACTCGCTAAACACAACGTACGGGTAAGCTGATGGACGCAGTAATTTCGGGACGCGCCGGAAGGGCGCTCCTGCTGGACGGAGATTCCCTCAAATCGTTCGACGTGGACGATCCGTCTAAACTCGTGCCCAGACGCCAATCAGATGTACCCTATCTCTTCGGCGAGACACAAGACCTGCGCGTGCTACAGAACACAGACATCGAATCAGTCCAACGAGAACTCGAACACGACTCTGATTGTAGTTGCGCGCTGGACTTGACCTTGATCTCGCTCGACGCCGAACTTCCCGACGACATCCGACAAGAAGCCCTCGAAGGTCTCGACGAACTGCTGGCCGACAGCCGGGTCGTCGAGCGCCTGGAAAACATCCTGTACGCGCGCCCGCTTCCCGAAGAAGGAGACCTCGAAGGCGCGTTGCGGCTCAGCAACACAGAGAGTCTATCAAGCGCCCTGCTTCAACGTTTCCAAGAATGTCAACAGCTTATCACCGAAGTTACAGAGGCATGGGATACTATCCCGACCAAAATCTTCGGCGGTTACGAACAGCAAGCCGAGTTCCAGCACGTCGCCGTTCGTGAAGGTCTATTCCGCACCCTCGTTACCACGCGCGAGACTCAAGGAGCAATCTCGACTTTCCTTCTGAACGCCGGCCTGAATAAATCCATTCAGCAACTGCGAAACTACCGCCAAGTCTTACAGCATTGGACGAACTCATTTCGCCAAGCGAGCGCTCTTCCCAGGATTAGCCGCGAACTTGAAGAAGAGTCCGAGATGGAGATTTCACCAAGAAGAAGACACGGACGGCGGGTTGGAATAAACCGTCAAGCAGTGTTGAAAGAAGTCCAGAAGAAGAAGGCAATCATTATAGAGGCCATGCGGCGTCGTGACCTCCAGGGTGTCCGTGAACTGGTAGATGATCTAGTTAACTACCATTTAAGCAGCAGCGAATCTAAGCACACAGCCAAATCTTTATGTGATCTGGCTATGGAAGCAAAAGCGCTGGGCATGTCCCCTCTTCAACTGGAATTGACAGAGCGAAGCATTAGCATAGCACCCGACGACGCTTGGTCATGGACGCAGCATGGCGACGCCCTTCTAAATATGAATAGGTTAGACGAGGCGCTAAATGCTTATCAGCAGGCAGACGCTTTCGGCGCAGGAATTGTCGCCAAGACTGGGCGGGCCGAAGTCCTCAAGGCGAGGGGCGAGACGGATGCCGCCCTTATCGCTTACAACGAAATCATCGCCGCGCACCCCGAAGATGTTGTCGCCAAGACCGGGCGGGCCGAAGTCCTTATGGCAAAGGGTCAGCTTAACGATGCTCTAGCCGCTTACAACGAAGCTATCGCCGCGCACCCCGAAAACGTTGTCGCCAAGAACGGGCGGGCCGAAGTCCTTATGGCGAAAGGTAAAGTCAATGCGGCTCTAGCCGCTTACAACGAAATCATCGCCGCGCACCCCGAAGATGTTGTCGCCAAGACCGGGCGGGCCGAAGTCCTTATGGCAAAGGGTCAGCTTAACGATGCTCTAGCCGCTTACAACGAAGCTATCGCCGCGCACCCCGAAAACGTTGTCGCCAAGAATGGGCGGGCCGAAGTCCTCAAGGCGAGGGGCGAGTTGGACGCCGCTCTGGACGCATATAATGAAATCATCGCCGCTCAACCCGAAAATGCTGTCGCCAAGAACGGACGGGCCGAAGTCCTCAAGGCCATGGGCGAGTTTGATGCCGCCCTTATTGCTTATAACGAAGCTATTGCCGTTCACCCTGAAGACTCTGTCGCGAGGACCGGACGCAGTTGTGTGCTTGCAGCCTTGGGGCAATATCAAGAGGCTCTTGAGTCGTTGTCAAACAAACAGCCAATCACGTTAGATGATTGGATTGAATATCATATACGCGGAATGATTTTGCTTCGCACTGGAAAGGTTGGCGAGGCCATTCGGATATTCAGCGAAGGTGCGCAGAACGACCCGCTTGCCTTCAAGCAAAGAATACTTTCGTAGTGCATTAGCTATGGCATGGATGCGGGGTCGGGATTTTAAAAAAGCCGGCGAGGCATTGGAAGAGGTTAGGTCGCCATTATTGCAGCCGCCTGCGAATGTTCTTCGGATACATGCGTTCGGGGCTCAGGGGAACGTGGAGCGTGCAACAGCGGCGTATGATGGCCTGGCGTCAAGGCCGCAGTTTCATATGAACGAGTTGACACAGGAGTTACGCCGCCAATACATCTTGAAGGAAGCGCCGCGCATGACGAGGAATGGATATTTGACCGGGAAGTTAAAATTTTCCTTCTTGCCGCTTAAAGGATTTACCTTTCGGCTTCGAGGCGTTCACTCTCCGCGCCAGCCCAGTCGCAGAGCTTCTTCACGTCTTCCTGTGAGAGTTCGGCTTCGTGATGCAGCCGCAGATAGGACTTGAGCGGCATCGCATCGCTTTGGACTTCCCTGCAAATCTGTCCGAGTAAGCCTGCCTGCTGTCGCTCGCTGTACTGCGCCCAGTCGGAGAAGTTCATCTCGTCGCGGCCTTCGTTGACGTGGTTGATGACGAACCAGGAGACGGGCGCGATGTTGCTGTACCAGGGCCAGCGCGTCTGGTGTGAATGGCAGTCGTTGCAGGAGCGGTCGAGGATGATTGCGACTTCCGCCGGGACGCGCGCGTGGGCCTGGAGCGTTCTGGATTGGTCAACGGGCGGAAGGGCGGGTTAGCAGGTTTGCCGTCAGGCTCCTCGGCCCGCGCTGGCGTGCCACCGCCCGCGCTGCACCCGGATAGAACCAGCGCGCCGACGTGCAAGGCCGGGAGTGCGGAGACGACGAACGCGGCCTTCCTGATAAACTGCCTGCGACTCGAATCGTGCGATTTCATTTTTCCTCCCCACATCTAAAGACCTCAACGAAAGGAACAATTCAACCCTTTGCGCCTTACGTTTTCTCTTTGCGCCTTTGCGTGAAACCGCAACGTTTCTCGCAAAGGCGCAAAGTTAAGACGTAAGGCGCAAAGGGTTGAGTCTGTCTTTCAATCCGCAATCAGTACTGACAGGATATCAATCGGCTAAACGTTCGGGCGGCAGTTTTAGTTCTTTGATATCTCACCTTCCGTCTCGTCGGATTCGATCAGGTTGGCGATTTCCGCGCGGGCTTCGGCATTCGTCTCCTGCGCGAGCAGGCGCTTGAGAATCGGCTCGGCGAAGCGGCCGTACTTTTGAATCGCCTTTCTGGCCGTCTCGCGCACCTGCGGCGAGGAATCGCGGAGCAGGCCGATCTGTTGCTGGACGTGCTTCTCCATCTCGGGCGTGATGACTTCGGCGCGGCCCACCAGCACGCGGACCAGTTCGGCCGGGCGCGGCTCTATGGTCACGGGAAGAACCTCGTCGGTCGTGCGTCGCGGCAGTATGTAGAAGACGCGCAACCCTTCCTCGAACCAACTGTCGCGCCACGTCTTGATCATCGCCTCGGCCTCGCGCTCGTAGAGTCCGCCCGCGACGAGCACCTGTTTCAACTCACCGAGGAGCGCGTCCATGCTCTTGTCCAGGACGGGGCGCTCGTGAGTCATCTCGCCCGTGAACGTGTCGCACACGCGGTAGCCGACGCGCCCGCCCTGGTTCTCGAAGATGATGAGGTGCGCGATCTCTTCCTGGCCCAGATTCTTCAAGACGACGTTCTCGCCTTCGAGCTTGACCGAGAGCGGCAGGTCGAATGTGCCGACGCCGCGGTAGAAGAGAAACTTCTCCTGCTGCGCCGGCTTGCCCGGCATCCCGCGGACCTCGACGGGCGCTGCGTCCACCTCGCGCGCGGGGTAGTAGTGGCTCTCCGCGCTCTCGACGGGGAAAGTCAGCGCCGCGCCCGGCATGACCTTCAAGCGGCCCCAGTCAATGCCCGTGCTGACGGCGCTCGCCTGCGGATACCACTCTGTGATCTTGCCCTTCGGGAAATCAACCTTGACGGAGACGTCCATCTCGGCGGGCGCGTAGAAGTAGAGCACGGGAGTCTCCATGCGGACTGAAGCGCGCAAACTTCTTTTGCCTGGTTGCTGGCGCGGGCCGCCGTCCCCCTCATCTATGCTGTACACGAACTTAGGCAAATCGCTCACCCCGTTCAAGGGCCGCCATTCGAGCGCCACGCCGTCGCGCCCCGCAATCGAAGTGAACGTCCCCCACTCGTGCACGACCAACCTGTCTTTGGACGCCGCTCTTTTTGTGCCAGCTTGTTTTGTGCCGCCTTGCTTCGCCGGCCCGTTTTGTGCCGAGAGCCTGACGCCGACCAGCGCGGCGAGCGCCAGGATTGTCAGACAACCCGCGATGAGTCTCGGTGTGATGCGTCTAATCATGTTCGTTGCTCCTCCAAATCAAAAGTCTGCTGCACAACGAGGATTTGCGGGAGAGAAGTTTTAAATGATGAGTGCGGAACTTTGCGGGACGAATTAAGAACTGAAAAGCAGTTGTCTTTCATTCATCATTCATCATTCATCATTCCGCATTTCTTCAGTCGAACCATACCCATTCGAGTTCCTGTTTCCAGAGTTCCAGCATGGCGCGGTTGAGCTTGAGCACGCCTGCGCGCGTCACGCGCTTGGGCGGCGGGACTAAAGAGGCCATGCGGTCGTAGACGCGTGCGCGCTCCTCCCCGCGCAGGCGCGAGAGCAGGTGCCAGAGCGTCAGCGTGTCATACTCGCGCGCCTCCGCGAGCACGACGTTCAAGTCCTCCGCGCCGCCGCCTTGAAAGTCGAGCCGCGTGAGCGCCGCGCGGAAACTCGGCGAGGCGTCGTCGAAGTAAGGCGTGCCCGGCCCCTTGCCAGGCTCCGTCACGCAGACCGCGCCGGCCGGCACAATCGCCTCGCGCCCCTTCAGTACGAGCGCGACCCAGCCGGAGGTGACGTGCAGGCGGCTACGGCCCGCATCGTCAACTTCGAGAGTGTAGGAGCAGCCCAGGTCAATGGCGGTCGCCGACGGCGTCTCGACTATGAAGAGGCGCGGCGGCGCGTCTATCATCGCGTGCAGTCGCCCGCGCTCAAGTGCCAGGCGGTGCTCCGTCGAGCGAGTCCTCAGCAGACGCACGCGCGAGTTTGGCCCAATATCAACCTCGCCTATGTCCGCGACGTTGAGCTTGGCGCGCGAGGACGCGTCCGTCTCCAACCACTCTCCGACCGCGAGGCGTCCGCTCCCTTCAAGCTGTTTGCCCCCGGCCGTGGGCGCGCCCGCCAGACGCGCGACCTCCCACGTCGTCGCGGCCTCCGTGGGCTTGCTATTAACGGCGGGGCGCTTCGGCTCAGGCTGCTTCGGCTGCGGCGTGTTGCTCGCCACGGGCGGATTTTGAGTACCTTCGGGAACTACGGGCGGCTGCTGCTGCTGCGGAGGCGGCGCTTGATGCGTCTCGTCCGTCACGGCGATTTGAGGGATGCTCTCGGGCTCGCGCGTCGAGTACCAGATGAGCCCGCCCGCCAGGGCCAAAAGTAAGAGCGCACAGGCCGCCGCCAACTGCGGCCACCGGAAGAAAGAGGGTCGCGGGCGACGAACGTCTTGACGAGAAACTGTGCCAGGGCGTTCGTCGAGCGCCCTCTCGATCTCGGACCACAGCGCGGCCGGGGCCGTGGCGCGCGGCAACTGCTCCGCGAGCTTCACCCCCAGCTTGATCTCTTCGAACTCGCGGCGACAGCGAGAGCACCCGATCAAGTGCTCCGCGACGCGGCGCGACTCTTCTTCCGCCAGCTCATTGTGGCAGTACGCCGAAAGTTCTCCGCTGACATGATTACCCAACATCTTTTTCACTCACCCGTGAGCGCGCCGCGAAAATGTGCCAGGCGGCGCGCCAGAATCTTGTGCCCGCGGTTGAGCCGCGAGGCGACTGTGCCCTTCGAGCATTGGAGCACGTCCGCCATCTCGTCGTACGACAGGCCCTCGACGTACTTGAGCAGGATGGGGAGCCTGAGCTTCGGCCGCAGGTCACGTATGGCCGCCTTCACGCAGTCGGCCAGTTCCACATGAGCGTAACGCTCCTCCTCGGACCTCTCTTCCAGACTCTTCCCTCTCATCCCGAATCCGTCCCCGAAGGGTAGAAAGCGCCGGCGCTTTCTCTGCTCGTCCGTGCACGCGTTGACCACCATGCGGTAGAGCCAGGTCGTGAACTCCGCGTCGCGCCGGAACTGCTCGATTGTCGTCATCAGCTTGAGAAAGACCTGCTGCGTCACGTCGTGGGCCAGCGCTTCGTCGCCCTTGAAGTAGTAGAGCGAGATAGAGTAGACCCTATCCTTGTAGGTCTCGAAGAGCAGCCGAAACGCTTCCCTGTCGCCGCGCCGGCAGGCTTCGATCACACGCTCGTTGATCTCTCTGTCGCTCGCCACCGCGCGCCGCTCCATCCGCCGCCCCCTTCATTTCGCTTCTCAAATCCTTAGACGAAGGGGTTTTGGTTTTTCTTCCACTTTTTTTAGAATACAGCCGATTTTTTTTACGGGCCGCTTTAGGTATTCCCGCCAACGCAAGAACAACCTGCGCGGCCGTTCTTTTAGCCCGGAGGGTTTTGAAAGGGTCTTATGCCAAATTTAACGTCGAAGACGAGCGCGGCCCGCCGCTTGATGATGTCTGGAGTGCTGCTACTCGCGGGCGTGCTAATGATTCAATGCCAGCCGCAATCGTCAGTCCAGGCGACGAACCGTTTAGTCCAGACGGACGGCACGGGCGGCGCGAATAATGGCACAGCGGATAATGGCACAGTTGCCCCGCAGCCCGGCGGCCAGAGTAATGCGGCGGCCGACGGAAAACCAGTCGCGGTCATCTACGAGGTGGACCCCTGGGCGATGGTCTTGGGCTCCGACTCACCGACCGTCGCGCTCTACGAGGACGGGCTATTTATCTTTGCCAGGAAGGCGGCCGGCGGCGGCTACGAGTACGCGTCGGCCAGGCTGAGCGCCGCGGAGCGCGACGCCCTCGTGGGGTCTCTGCCTGCGAAGCAGTTCTTCGAGCTAGGGCCGCGCTACGAGACCACGCTCATCACTGACCAGCCGACGTACGTTGTCAAGCTCTGGGACGGTGGTAGCCTGAAGGCGATCTCGGTCTACGGCGGCCTGAGGAGGACGGACAACGACAGGAAGGAACCCGCACCCGCGGCTTTCATCGAGATTTACGAGAAGCTCAAAGGCTTCCAACCGGCAGGGGCTTCGCGCTGGACGCCGGAGAAGGTTGAGCTAATGATCTGGCCCTACGAGAGCGCCAGCGACCCGCTGCCCTGGCCGAAAAATTGGCCCGACACGACGCACCCCGAACACGAAGAAACGCGGCACGAGCGGCGACCAGATCAACTACAGCATCTATCTGACGCCCGCCCAGTACGAGACGCTGAAGAAGAGCGTCAACGCCAAGTCTGCCGACGCCCTGCTCATCAACCAGCGCAAGTGGGCCTTCTCTTTCCGCTTCCCCTTCCCCGGCGAGGACTCGTGGAGAAAAAACAAGGGATGAGAGCCTGACTCTCATCCCTTCACTTTCGTCAACGCGACTCTAAGTTTTCACAGACTCATTTCGTGGCCGCCTCGATGACCTCTACGGCCTCGCTGTCGGTCGGCGCGATCTCCTGCAACTCGTCGTCGCCTTCCAACTGACGGCGGCGGCGGACGGTCCCGTCCGACTCGAAGATGTAGGCCGAGGGAGCCTCGCGCATGATGATGTCCTGTAGGCGCATCAGGCCGTAGAGCAGCGCCTCGGGCCGCGGCGGGCAGCCGGGGATGTACACGTCCACGGGGATGACGCGGTCAACGCCCTGCATGGTCGAGTAAGAATCGAAGGGGCCGCCCGTGGAGGCGCACGCGCCCATCGCGATGGCCCACTTCGGCTCCGGCATCTGGTCGTAGACGCGGCGCACGACCGGCCCCATCTTCAACGTCACCGTGCCGGCGATTATCACCAAATCGCTCTGCCGTGGTGAGGGACGAAACACGCCCGCGCCGAAGCGGTCAATGTCGAAGCGGCCCGCGCCCGTCGCAATCATCTCGATGGCACAGCACGCCAGCCCGAACGTCATCGGCCACAGCGCAGACTTGCGCGCCCAGTTGACCGGCCGCGCCGCTATGTCCATCACCTTCGCACCGACCGACCGGCGCACAGAGTTGATGATCGAATCAACCGTCGTTAAGACGAATCCTTCTTCGTGTTCAGCCATAATCAGTTTTCAGTTTTCGGTTTTCAGTTTTCAGTTAAAAGCAAGCTCTCTTTGCTCAAAACTGAAAACTGGAAACTGAAAACTGTCTCAAGCCCATTCCAGCGCGCCCTTGCGCCAGGCGTAGTAGTAGCCGACGACGAGGATGCCTATGAAGACGAACATTTCTATGAGGGCGAACTTGGTGAACGAAAAGTCGTCGCCCATGAAGATGATCGCCCAGGGGAGCAGGAAAATCGTCTCGACGTCGAAGATCAGAAAGAGCATGGCGACGATGTAGTAGCGCACGGTGAAGCGGTCGTGCGCCTCCGTCTGCGGGTCTATCCCGCACTCGTAGGGGCGCATCTTGGCCTTGTTGTACTTCATAGGCCGTATGAACCGCCCCAGCACAATCGGCAGCACGGGGAAGATGACCGCGAAGACGAAAAATATCATCACGGGCCAATACGCCGTCACCGGCGAGCCGATTGTCTGCGCCGCGCCGGTCGTCGTCGTCGTTGCTGTTTCGCCTGCTTGTAGAAGAATAGCGCCGAGCATCATCTGCCTCCGGGGCCGCGCGGTTTTGAAAGTAATGCGCCTGGCCGTCTCACTGGCAAATCGTCGAGCTTGAGAAAAATATATGTCGCGCGGGCGGGCGTTGTCAAAAAGATTTCCGAAGCAGCGACGCCCTCGCCAGTCATCCGTCTCTCTTACGCCTCGGCGTGAGGCTTGCCGACGACCAGTGCGACGGCGTGATTAAGGACGGGCTTGATGACGGCGAAGCTCTCGCGCACGCCTCTGGGCGACCCCGGAAAGTTGATGATGAGTGTGCCGCTGCGTATGCCGCAGGCACCGCGGGAGAGCATTGCCATCGGCGTCTGTTTGAGCGTCTCCATGCGCATGGCTTCGGCGAGGCCGGTCGCTTCCTTTTCGATAATAGACCAGGTCGCTTCCGGCGTGTTGTCGCGCGGGCCGAAGCCCGTGCCGCCCGTGGTCGCAATCAGGTTCACGTCGTCGCGGTCACTGTACGCGCTCAGCTTTTGTGCCAGCGGCTCCAAGTCGTCCGACAGGATTTCAGCGGCGACGATGTGCGCGCCCGCGTCGCGTAATAATTCAACGAGCGCCGGGCCGGACTCATCCGTCTGCTCGCCGCGAGCGCAGCGGTCGCTGACCGTGACGATGACCGCGCGAATCTCAGTCGTCATGTGAATCTACGGCAGGGGGAGCCTCTGAATGATGTCCCCGCGGATGGTTGTCATCCCGTTGCTTACTTTAATTTCGTCCTTCGTCTCGATGACATACGACGTGTCCATCATGAGCCCCACCAGCACGAGGTTCCCTTCGAACGCCAGCGTCACGTCGGCCAACACCACTTCCTTCGGGTTGACTAACAGGCTGCTGCCCGGCCGGCGCGCTCACTTATTCCTGACGTGCTCTTTGAG
The DNA here is from genome assembly GCA_963711585.1 of uncultured Acidobacteriota bacterium. Classification (GTDB taxonomy): domain Bacteria; phylum Acidobacteriota; class Blastocatellia; order Pyrinomonadales; family Pyrinomonadaceae; genus QHXM01. The sequence goes on from CAVQEU010000020.1 coordinate 199,460, forward strand.
CCAGCAGCGGTCCATGACGACGAGCAGGCCCGCGTCGCGCGCACGCTCGGCCGCCGCGTGGTCAATGACGCCCTCCTGCAACCAGACGGCCTTCGCGCCGATGCGTATGGCCTCGTCCACCGCCTCGCCCGCCGCGTCCGACCTGCGGAACACGTCCACCAAATCAACCGGGACGGGCACGTCCGCGAGCGTCGCGTAAGACTTTTCGCCGAAGACCTCCGCCTCGTTCGGGTTGACCGGGATGACCGTGTACCCCTGACGCCTCATGTAGCCCGCCACACCGTTCGAGGCCCGCGCAGGATTAGCCGAAAGCCCGACGACGGCGATGGTGCGGCAATCTTCCAGAATCTTACTGATGGCCTCGCGGCTGTTAATCTCCATATCGTTGGCTCTCGGTCCTCTCTCAGAACTAAACTGGGACGCTCACTGTCTTTCAATCTTCCACAACCTTGAGGGAGAAGACGTGTTCGGAATGTGGGGCCATCTGCATTTCGACCAGTTGTCCGGGCTTGCACTGGTAGTACTGCCTTTCGCTGACCTTTAGTTCTTTGCCACTGACCTTTAACAGGTAGGAATAAGACATTGCCGAGGCGTCCGCTCCCAGGGCGTCGTCAACCAGGTCACTATTGCCGCCCGTCTGCCGTATGTCCTGCCGCTGGCTTTCCACGCGGGCGACGACGATTTTTTTCTTCCCGTCACGAATGTCTCTGTTCAATGACTGAACGCTCCGAATCTGATCCTTGAAGACGAACCCGATGACGAGAAGGCCAACGACGACGATGATGATGATTGTACCCCACGAGCCCCATGCGCCCCACGCCGTCACGCCTATGATGAGAACCGGGATGAGGATAAGTGTGCTAAGAGTACTTTGCGATTTCTTTCTGAGCGTCGCCGTCTCCGTGGGAGAGAGGGCTTCGTATCTTTCCAACCCTTCCATGAATCCCCCTTTATCCGACCGCGCTCCCGACGGCGTGAAGTTCCTGAAGCGAATAGACGCTCATCTGCTCGCCGGGCTGGCGCGAGCCGATGGCTTCGACGATGGCCTGCGCGCCGGTCATCGTCGTCACGCACGGGACGTTGTACTGTAGCGCGGCGCGGCGAATCGCCTGCTCGTCGAAGTGAGACGTTTGGCCCAGAGGTGTGTTGATGACGAGCGCGATCTCGCCGCGCTTGATGTGGTCAACGATGTTCGGGCGGCCTTCGTTGACCTTGAAGACGCTCTCAACTTTCAGGCCGACTTCGCGCAGGCGCTCGGCCGTCCCTTCGGTCGCGACGACGTTGAAGCCCAGACGCACCAGCCTGCGCGCGAGCAGCACGGCCTGGCCCTTGTCGCCGTCGTTGACGCTGATGAAGGCTGTGCCTTCCGTCGGGAGGTCGAGCCCGGCCCCCATCATGGCCTTGGCGTAAGCCTCGCCAAAACTTGCGCCGATGCCCATCACCTCGCCCGTCGAGTGCATCTCTGGACTGAGGATGGGGTCAACGCCGGGGAACTTGACGAACGGGAAGACGGGCGACTTGATGAAGAAGCGCTTGTTGATTCTCAAGTTCTCGGTCAGGTCTTCCGGCAAATTGAAACTTTCGAGCGTGCGTCCGGCCATCACGAGCGCGGCGACGCGGGCCAGTGGCACGCCCGTCGCCTTCGAGACAAATGGCACAGTTCGCGAGGCGCGCGGGTTCACCTCCAAGACGTAGACGCGGTCGTCCTTGATGGCAAACTGTATGTTCATCAGGCCGCGCACAACGAGAGCGCGCGCCAGTTCCTTCGTGTAGTGGCGCATCGTCTCCAAATGGTCAGGGTCAATCCTGACAGGCGGGAGCACGCACGACGAGTCGCCCGAATGAATCCCGGCCTCTTCGATGTGCTCCTGAATGCCCGCGACGACGCAAGCAGTCTCGTCCGCCAGGGCGTCCACGTCGAACTCGGCCGCGCGCTCAAGGAACTTGTCAATCAGGACGGGGCGCTCGGGCGAAGCATCAACGGCCGTGCGCATGTACTCGTCGAGCGATGCCTCGTCGTAGACAATCGCCATCGCGCGGCCGCCGAGGACGTAACTAGGGCGCACGAGCACGGGGTAGCCTATGCGCGCCGCACACTCTTTCGCCTCGTCGAACGAGACGGCTGTGCCATTTTCGGGCTGCGGGATGCCGAGTTCCGCCAGGAGCGCGCCGAAGCGCTTGCGGTCTTCCGCCAGGTCAATCGAGTCCGGCGAAGTCCCTATAATTGGCACACCCGCCTCCGAGAGCCGCATCGCCAGGTTGAGCGGCGTCTGCCCGCCGAACTGCACGATGACACCCTCGGGCCGCTCCACGTCCACGATGTTCATCACGTCCTCGAAGGTGAGCGGCTCGAAGTAGAGGCGGTCGGAAGTGTCGTAGTCGGTCGAGACGGTTTCCGGGTTGCAGTTGACCATGATGGTCTCAAAGCCTGCGTCGCGCAGCGCGAAAGAGGCGTGGCAGCAGCAGTAGTCGAACTCGATTCCCTGCCCGATGCGGTTCGGCCCGGAGCCTAGAATCATAATCTTGCGGTTGTCGGTCGGCGCGGACTCGTCCTCTTCCTCGTAGGTCGAGTAGAGGTACGGCGTGAAGGACTCGAACTCCGCGCCGCAGGTGTCCACGCGCTTGTAAACGGGTACGATGCCGAGCCGTTTCCGGTAAGCGCGCACTTCGTCTTCGCTGCTCTCGGTCAGGTAGGCGATGCGGCGGTCAGAGAGCGCGGCCTCTTTGGCGGCGCGTATGACTTCGGCCGGCACGTCTTCGAGGCGGCGGTCTTCGATGCGGTCCTGGATGCGCATCACGTCCTGCAATTGTTCGAGGAACCAGGGGTCTATGCGCGAGAGGCGATAGATTTCGGGAATCGTCCAGCCGTGCTGCAAGGCGTAGGTGATGTAAGAGAACCTTTGAGAATTGGGCCGGGCGAGTTTGCGCTGCAACTCGTCGTCGGAGACGCCGCGCAGGCGCAAAGGCTTGACGGCCTCCAACGAGCGCAGCCCCTTGAAGAGCGCCTCCTTGAACGTGCGGCCGATAGCCATCACCTCTCCGACACTCTTCATCTGCGTTCCCAAAACATCTTCAGCCTCGCGGAACTTCTCGAAGTTCCACTTGGGAATCTTCGCCACGACGTAGTCAATCGTCGGCTCGAAGCTGGCGGGCGTCTTCTTCGTGATGTCGTTCGGAATCTCGTCGAGCGTGTAGCCGACGGCGAGTTTCGCCGCGATCTTCGCAATCGGGAAACCAGTCGCCTTCGACGCGAGCGCGGACGAGCGCGAGACGCGCGGGTTCATCTCGATGATGCGAACCTCGCCGTCCGCGGGGTTGACCGCGAACTGTATGTTCGAGCCGCCAGTCTCGACGCCGACCTTGCGTATGACTGTTATAGCCATGTCGCGTAAGCGCTGATACTCCACGTCGGAGAGCGTCTGCGCAGGCGCGACCGTAATCGAGTCGCCCGTGTGCACGCCCATCGGGTCGAAGTTCTCAATCGAGCAGATGATGACGACGTTGTCCTTGAGGTCGCGCATCACTTCAAGCTCGAACTCTTTCCAGCCGAGGATGGATTCTTCGATAAGAACCTGATTGACGGGCGAAGCCGCGAGCCCGCCGCGCACTATCTCCTCGAACTCTTCCGGGTTGAAGGCCGTGCCGCCGCCCGTCCCGCCGAGCGTGAAACTGGGCCGGATGATGGCGGGGTAGCCCGTCTCTTCGACAATCTGCTCGGCTTCGGCCCAGGAGTGCGCGAAGCCGCCGCGCGGCATGGGCAGCCCCGCCTCCTCCATCGCCTTCTTGAACAGCTCGCGGTCCTCCGCGACCTTAATCGCCTCGCGCTTGGCCCCTATCATCTCGACCTTGTACTCTTCGAGCACGCCAGCGTCCGAGAGCGCGATGGCTAAGTTGAGCGCGGTCTGCCCGCCGACGGTTGGCAGCAAAGCGTCGGGCCGCTCGCGCTTGATGATGGCCGTGACCGTCTCGACGTTGAGCGGCTCGATGTAAGTCTTGTCCGCCGTCTCCGGGTCGGTCATGATCGTCGCCGGGTTGGAGTTCACAGACCACGATCTCGTAGCCTTCCTGCTTCAAGGCGCGGCACGCCTGCGTCCCCGAGTAGTCGAACTCGCATGCCTGACCGATGACAATCGGGCCGGAACCGATGATGAGAATTTTGCGTAGGTCTGTGCGTTTAGGCATCTGGTCTGCGGCGTCGCCTTAGTTTGAACTAATAGTTTGAAAGTTTACCCGGAGAATTGAATTAGGGATACTCAATGACGGCTGCGATAGCCAGCACAATTTCTTCCAGCATTTCTTCCGAGACTTTTCCAAGCCGGCGAACGAATCTTTGTTGATCCATGCCTCTTATTTGCAAGGCGTCTACGGCGGAAGTTTTGGCAAGTCCATTAACAGAATCCGGGTCAATGCGAACGTCCAGATGTTTGCCGCGTAATAAGTCTTCCAGTCTGTCAGCGGAGCGAAGAGTTTGACTGGCAAGACGCCCGAAGGCGTCAGAACTAACGACAACGGCGGGACGCGTCTTTTTAATTTCCGCACCTATCGTCGGATCGAAATTGACAAGCCAGATTTCGCCGCGCTTCGGCGATAAGCTAGGACTCGACAATGTCTTCTCCTTGCACCATAGCTTGTCGTTCAGCCGTTTCTGTCTGAGATTCGTAATGCTTGACCATTAGCTCGGCTTGCTCGGCTAACTGTCGGCGGCGCTCGGCCAGCGGCAATTTCATGTAAGCGCGACGCTGAGCCAGAGTTAATCGCAGTTCTGCTGGCTGCATGGTCTCGTAATCATTGCCGACCCTCCGTCAACGAAAGTTTTCGACATCGGCCAATGATGACCGATCACACCCGAGCCGACGACGAGAATTTTGCGTAGGTCTCTGCGTTTGGGCATCTCGCGCTTACCGTCTTCTGGGAAAACCGATTCGACTAGAATGTGTCGAGCCATTATACATACGGCTTGGCGAAGCACGAAGCATCCCCTTGCCTGGTTGTTAGGAACAAAGTTAGGATGGCCCGAACTGCATTGATGCCTTTGGGGAAACTGATGTTTCGCTCGAAAAAAGCTGTCTTGATTGTGGCGGCGGTCGTCGCCTGCTTCGCGTTGATAGTCTTCCTGCGCTACCGCTCGCTCAACAAGCCGCGCGGGCATGAGAAGGAGACTTACCATCAGGGGCCGGACGCGGGGCAGGCGCAGGCGCTGACGGTCGCGTTCGTGCCGGTCACCTGTCACCTGACCTGCCCGGTCACGGACTACGCCTCGAAGACCACGACGACGGGGACGCGCTTCGACGCGCTCAGGTTCTCGGAGTTCCCGACGATGGTCGAGGCGCTGAAGGCCAAGCGGCTGATGGCGGCATTTTTGACGGTGCCGCTCGCCATGAAGATGCGCGAGCAGGGCGTGCCCGTCAAGATAGCCTGTCTCGGCCACCGCGACGGCTCGCAGTTGATGGTTCGCAAGGAGAGCACGGCGAAAGACCTGCGCGATTTGCGCGGCAAGACCATAGCCATCCCGAACCCCTTCAGCAACGAAAATTTCTTCGTCAACAAGATGATGCGCGACCAGGGCGTCCGCCCCGACGAGATCAAGTTCGTCTCGATGGCCCCGCCAGACATGCCCGCCGCGCTCGCGACCAACTCGATTGACGGCTTCATCGTCGCGGAGCCTTACTGCGGCAAGGCCGAGATGGAAGGCTACGGGCGCGTGCTCTATTACGCCAAAGACATTTGGCCCAATTATATTTCGTGCGCGCTGGTCGTTCACGAAGACCTGATACGCGACAGCCCGGAAGTCGTGCGCGACCTGGTGCGCGGCATCAACGAGTCCGGCGAGTGGACGGAGAGAAACCGCGAGAGCGCGGCCACGCTCGTCTCGCCTTACTTCCGCCAGGACGAAAAGTTGCTGCGCTACGTGCTGACGCAGCCTGCGGACCGCGTCACCTACCGCAACCTGAATCCGACCGACGAAGAGATGCAGAAGATTCTGGACATGGGCATCAGCCTCGGGTTTCTCACGGCGCGCACGCCCATGTCCGAGTTGATGGACAAGTCGTTCTTCCCGGCGGAGATTAAACCGGCCGAGATTGATTTGAGCCGCATGCCCGAGATTATCAAGCCGCAATAAACGGCTAAACTCTGGATTTTTGTCTACTTATCCAGCGCCCGCGGGCATCCAGGGCGCAAGTCCGCTCATCCAAGCACGGCTTCAATCGATCTCCGGCCGAATGAAGCCGCAGGCCCCCTCTTTAGCAGGCCCTAAACTCAAGACTCCGACTTTTAATCAGAGACCACAATGAAACGTTCGACCTTACTCTTAACCATCCTTCTGGCCCTCTGCGCCTCCACCGCGCTTGCGCAGAACCTTGGCTCTCCCGAAGCCTATTACAACCGCGGTCTGGACCGGCAGGGCGCGGGCGACCTGGCCGGGGCCATCACCGATTACGACAAAGCCGTCTCGATGAAGCCGAAGCCGAAGGTGCTGGCGATTATTTACAACGGCCGCGCCAACGCACGCATGGGCAAGGACGACGTGGACGGCGCGATAGCCGATTACAGCAAGGCCATCGAAACGGACCCGAAGGAATTCGAGTACCACTACAACCGCGGCGTGGCCCGCCTCGCTAAAGGCGACAACGACGGAGCCCTCGCGGACTTCGACTCCGCGCTCGGCATCAACCCGAACCTCGCGCCGGCCTATAACAACCGCGGCAACGCCCGCCGCGCGAAGGGCGACGCCGAGGGCGCACTCAAAGATTACAACAAGGCGCTTGAGCTGAACCCCGTTTACGTGGAGGGTTACTACAATCGAGGCATCCTGTGGCAGGGCAAGGACGACATGAACGCGGCGATTGCGGATTTCACGAAGGCCCTGGAGATCGCGCCGAAGATGGTGGACGCCTACTTTAACCGTGGCGTCGCGCGGCAGGCGAAAGGCGAGCTGGACGCGGCCATCGCGGACTACACCGCGGTCATAGAGCTTAACCCTGAGGACAGCGGCACGTATTTCAGCCGCGCCACGGCCCGCCAGGCAAAAGATGATTTGACCGGGGCCGCGGCCGATTACACCAAAGCCATAGAACTAGACCCCGCAGCAGCCCAAGCCTACGCCAACCGCGGCGTCGTACGGCTGCTTCAGGGCAGAGACGCCGAAGCAGACCAGGACTTCGCGAAGAGCTTTCAACTTGACGCCAGCCTGAAAGCCTCGCTCGAAAAATTCATCGCCGACACCAAGCGCAGCCGGAAAAAAGGGCAGTGATGAAAGAGCAGTGATGAAAGAGCAGTGATAAGTGATGAGTGATAAGTGATAAGTAAAGACCTCTTTCTTTTACTTATCACTTATCACTTATTACTCATCACTGCTCTTAGAAATTTTCCTCTAGTCAACTTCCCTCGTTCGTGGCATGATGCGCAACGCATTGATGCGCGAACTGCCTGCGTTCTCTTCCTCGTCATGGCAAGTAGCCGCGCGCTTCACCGGCCGGGCTTTAAGCATCATCTGTGTGAATCAATAGTCATTCGAGGATTTGCTTGAAAGGAGCGATATAGATGCGCAGGTTTACTTTGATAATCGCGGCGGCGACCCTGCTTTCACTCGCTTGCGCGAAAGGCGGTAACTCCAATTCGGTCGGGGCCGCGACGGCCACGCCTTCAAATTCCGGCTCGGCCGCGAGCCCCGCGCCGCCAACGACCGCAGCCCCCGCGTTCACGAGCGCCTACACGGACCTCAACAAAGACTGCGAGGCCGCCTTCAAGGAAGAGGAGCTTGGCGAGGGCCAGGACATGCCGCTCAAGTGTAAGGGCTACGGCGGCTATCGCATTTCCATAGGCTACAGCGCCTGGGCCTCGCACGTCGGCGTGGAGATGGAGAGCGACGACAGTGTCTCAATCGGGTTGGTCAACGAGGGCATAGGCTATAACGACGAGCCCGGAAGAAAAGTGGAATGGCGCATGGCCGACGGCAAGCCCTTCGCCGTGATCGTGCGAGCCTCACACTACGACGAGAAGAAAGCCGAGACCACGGGCGACAACCCGTACCAGGCCAAATACAAGACGGGCGAGTCGCTGCTCGTCAAAGGCTTGAAAGGTTACGAGCGCATTGACTTCAAGGTTGACGCCAAAGACCCGAAAGCCAACGAGAAAGCCAGGGAAATGGCCGACAGCAATTACGCCAAAAAGTGAGCCGCTTTTGAGAGGCCGACACTAAACGACGAAGCCCGCGCTTCTTTTAGCAAGGAGCGCGGGCTTCGTCATTCAACTTATCTCTTCAGATTCAGGGCTGCTGCGCGTCGAACTTCTTGCGGTAGTCGTCTCCCTCTATCAACACGGTCTTGCACATTTCGTAGAGGCGCGACCGTAAGCGAACGCCGATGCGGTCTTCCAATGTTTCGTCGCGCTCGGCCCGCCGCCCGTCCAGGTAGTTCGTTGTAAAGATCGTCAGCTTCTTGTCGTTGTACCTGGTGTTGATGATCTGCATCATCGTGTCTCTCACCCAGTCCGTCGGCTTCGACGCGCCCGAGTTCGTCCAGCACTAATACTTCCGCCTCAAACACCGGCGCGAGGACTTTCAACTCCGAGGTCTGCGAGATCGGGTTGTAAGAATTCTGAATCGCTTTCAGCAAAGAGCCGAATTCATAGAACAGGCAAGAGATGCCCTTCTTCTCTATCAGGTCGCGGATGATTGCCACCGAGAGATGAGTTTTCCCGACGCCGACAGGCCCCATGAAAAGCAGGCCGCGCTCAACCACAGGGTAAGTGCGAGCCAGCGTGTACGCGTACCTGAAAGCGATGCCCTGGTTGGTGTAGTACTTGCCCTGCACCGGATAATAATTTTGCAGCGAGCACTCGCCGTAGCGCCGCGGGATGCGCGCCGCTTCCAGCAGTTTCGTCTGATTCTGCTGCGAGCGGCAGCGGCAACGCCTCGCGCCCTTGCCGGGCACGACTTCCATCCCGCTGCCGAAGCAGTGCTGGCAAATGGCGGGCTGCTCCGTTGCCAGCGGGCGCTCCTCTGTGGCGGGCATCTCTTCCGGCAGGGCGTCGCCGTCCGGCACGGCGAAGAGTGGATGAATTTTAGCGTTGTCAGACGACATTCGGCGCGAGACGCTACCAGCTTAAAACTTCTAATGACGTTTACCGCGCGGGGTGTGCGGCGTGTGGCGCAATTTCTTTACGGCTCTTTCGACTGCCCATCACTCGGAGAGGCGCGGCGGATTATAGCACTCCAAGCGCAGATTGCAAGAGTGTTACACGCGCGCTTTGAGAAGCACGCAACTTCAAACGATCTTCGTCGGCCTCGTGGCTTCAAAGACTGACGGCCAGGCCCGTGCGCAGCGATTCGAGCATGCGAAATGTGGCGCGGGTCGTGGCCGCCAGGTCGTCCAACTCGATGAGCGCTCCCCCACCCGTCAAGACCATTTCACAGACGGCGCGAGCTTCGTCCGCCTGCCCCTTGTCCTGCTGCCGTGGCTTCGTGCTCTCTTCACGTCCGCCCGTGTAACCGGAGGCATTGCGAAAATCGTCCAGGACGAAACTCTTCCCCCCGCCGAAAATCTCCACGCGCTCTTTCGGCATCGCCTTGTCGCCCTCTGAGAGATAAGCGATTGAGCCGTTCGAGCCGTCGGCGAAGCGCAGCGTGACAAAGACGTTGTCCTCGTCAACGGCCTCCTGGTTGCGGCCCGCGACTGATTCGGCGTAAACGCGCGTCACACGAGAATTCGTCAGGAAGTGCATCAGGTCAACAAAGTGGCACACTTCGCCGACGATGCGCCCGCCGCCCTCGACCGGGTCCTGTAGCCAGTGTGATTTCGGAATCCGCCCGGCGTTGACGCGGTAGCTGATCGAGAGCGGCGACTGGCGACCAGCGAAGAACTCGCGCGCCGCGCGCGCCAGCGGCGAGAACCTGCGGTTGAATCCGACCGTCAAGCGCCCCGCGGAATTCAGGCCCGCGTCGAGCACGCCCTCCAACTCCTCTTCGTTAAGCGCGAGCGGCTTTTCCACGAAGACGTGCTTGCCCGCGAGGAGCGCCTTGCGCGCCAGCTCCGCGTGCAGGTTGTGGCGCGTGGCGACGACGACCAAGTTCACCTCCGGGTCGTTTAAGATTTCGTCCGAATCGGAAGCGCAGTAGTCGAAGCCGTACTTCTCCGCGAGGTCGCGCGCCGTGACTCCGCCCGCGGTCGCTATCGCCCGAAAGTCCGCGCCCGCAGATTTGAAGTTCGGCAAAAGCATCGCCTGAGCGTACACGCCCGCACCGATCATCCCGACGCGGACGGCGCTCGCCCTCGCGGCAGTGCTTGCCTTAACACTACTCTTAACTTCTATGCGCCGCTCAAGCTCGCGCTCCGTGTCGTACTGAAGCACGATTCCCAGGTAAGACTCTTTCGTCTCGCCGCCGATTAGCTGATAGGCGCGCTCACCCTCTTCGATTGAGAAGCGGTGCGTGATGAGGCGCCCGACGTTGACACGGCCCGCGGCCACCAGGTCCAGAAAAGCTTCTATGTTGCGGTTCTCAGTCCAGCGCACGTACGCGAACGGGTAATCGTGTCCGCGCTCCTCGTACTCCGGGTCGTAGCGCCCAGGCCCGTACGACATGGAGACCGTCAACGAAAGCTCGCGTTTGAAATAGAGGTTACGCGGCACGTCCATGCCGACCATGCCGACGGCGACCACGCGCCCCTTCACGCGCGAAATCTCGCCCGCCAACTCAACCGGCTGGTTCGAGGGCGTAGCCGCTGTAATCAGCACGGCGTCCGCGCCGCGCCCGCGCGACCACTCCGCAACGGCCCGCCTCACCTCGTCGTCGCTCACCGCGGCGGCGTCCGCGCCCAGTTCTCGCGCCAACTCGACTTTCGCGGGGTCCAGGTCAACGCCGAAGACGCGGCAGCCGTTCGCCTTCAGGAGCTGGACTGTGATTTGGCCCAAAAGTCCGAGGCCGATGACGACCACCGCCTCGCCCAGCGTGGGCTCTGCCAGGCGCACCCCTTGTAAGGCAATCGCGCCCAACGTCCCGAACGCCCCATCCTCGAAGCTGACCTCGTCGGGCAGGCGAACGCAAAGATTTTTAGGGACCGAGAGCACCTCCGCGTGTGAGGCGTAGCCCGCACCGGCGCACGCCACGCGCTCGCCCGCGCGGAATTCCGTCACGTCCTCCCCCACGTCCAGGACCAGCCCTGCTGCGCTGTAGCCGAGCGCCGTCGAAGAGCCCAGCTTCGAGCGGACGGCGTTGATGGTCTTGATGACGCCCTCGTTTTTGGCCTTCTCGATGACCTGCCGGACAAGCTCCGGGCGCTCCCTGGCCCGTTCGAGCAGGCTCTTCTTGCCCTCGTCAACGGCCATCTTTTCTGTGCCGGCGCTGATGAGAGACGCGGCGGCGCGGACCAGCACGCGCCCGCGCTGCGCGATTGGCGCGGGAACGTCCGCGACCGCCATCCGGCCAGTCTTATTGTTCTGTAGAATCTGCTTCATCAGTAACTCTCGCCCGCCGGGCCGCTGAAATTTTTAGCACACTCTTGATAAAACCGTGAATCGTGAATCGCAAAACGTGAGAGAAAGACCGCTCTTCCTATTTACGATTTACGATTCACGATTTACGATAATGAGGCATCCCGGAGTAATGATTCTGCAATCATAGCAGGCCGCGTTGGAAGTTCACACTTTCGGAAGGTCTGGGTTAAAGAGACAGATGGGCATCTTGAGAGGAGTCTTAAGCAAGCTCGGACTCGACAACATACACGCCAGGCGCACCCCGATTCGCGTCTTCCTACTGGACGACGACACGCGCCGGCACACCTGGTTCGCCAAGCGCTTCGAGGGCGACCGCCTCGACATCGCCGACGACGTCGCCGGCGCGCGCGAGTATCTCAGCGCGAACCTCTACGACGCGATCTTCCTGGATCACGACCTACTGCCGGAGCACTATCATTCCGAAACGACCGACGACGAGCGCACCGGCTACGCCATCGCGCTCTGGCTCGCCTCGCGCCCCGAGCTGCAACGCGCCTCGACCATCCTCGTCCACACACGCAACGCCGACGGCGCCATGCGCATGGTCGAAGAACTGCGCCGCGCCGGCCGCCAGGCCGAGTACGTTCCCTTCCCCCTACTTGCCCAGAAGATCAAGAACTACTGGCACAGATAAAGAGTCTCGAAAGAAGGCGGCCCGCTCGCGCCGCGTAACTTGAAGCGCCGACACTTCCGCCCGATCCTTATACGCGCCAAGCTGCCGCAAGACTTCCGCCTCTATGATTTGCGCCACTCCTGCGCAACGTTACTGCTTGCGGCTGGCGAGCATCCGAAGGTGGTCAGCGAACGGCTAGGACACGCGAGTGTGACACTCACGCTTGATGTCTACTCGCACGTATTGCCGACGATGCAGGAAGCCGCGACTGAGAGATTAGAAAGAATGCTTTTCGCAGAACAGTGACACAATAGTGACCCTAAGCAGAAACGGGCAGCCGATTGGCTGCCCGTAACTGTTTGAATTATATGGTGGCCAGGGACGGAATCGAACCGCCGACACCCTGATTTTCAGTCAGGTGCTCTACCAACTGAGCTACCTGGCCGGAATGAAACTCTTTTACAGCTTCACTTACCAGCTTCATTGGGAAATGTCAGGAGTTGATTTGACTACCTGATTTGTTCCCTAGACTTTGAGGCTGGTGGAGTAGTTTTTACCAGCCTCCCTACTGAAAGTCAATTGGAGGGTCAAAATGAAGCTGGACGAACTATTCCCCCTGTTTTTGAAGGAAACGCAATTCCTCTGAGCGAACACCTATGTGGAGTGTTCAAACTGAAGGTGGCAAAATAACACTCTTGGATGAGTGGGAAAATAAAGTACATAGTTACTTTGACCTTGTCTTAACCGGTGGTGATACGGTGAAGTTTTGGAAAGACATTCTCAATGAAGATAGTTCCCGGCCCACATAATGGATCTAACACTCATATAGAGATGTTCAAATTCTTGATGAATACTTAAGGGAAACTCCGCAATAGCCACGTAAGCTTCTCCAGAATCGTCATCATCCCGAAGCTATCCGCATGACTAATCATCATCCGAGCAAATATAAAAACAAAGAAGCCGCCTAACCAGCGGCTTGCTGTTTTCCTCCTATCCCAACAAGGCTCTAAATATCAACTTAGTACCTATAGCGAATAAGATGATTGTTACTAAATCTATGAAGAGATCAAAGAGTATCTTATCGTCGTACCAATTCGATATTTTCCAACGTCTCCTTTGCTGATATTCAGGGTGTCTCTTCCCATTGTACAGACACCACATCGAATATTTATTTAGTATCGCGTGAATCACTTGAACAGCTACACCACAAAGAAAGAGCCAAGCAATAGCTTCTCTATGTGGGTACACGGCCAGCTTTTGAGATACGGTATCGTTTGTCAGTATAAGAATTGGGCCACCAATACCATAAGCAATAAACCAAGTGCGGAGTGTCTTAGAAAACTCGGCATAGGATTTGAAATACCCTGCCTCGGTATCAACTTGCCCTTTAGCTTCGTCTTTGTCTTCGCCATTTGCCATATATAAGCCTCCTTTGCTACAGCAGACAAGCAACAGATTTCCGTGGCCTTATACTGCGCTTTCCCTAGACCGCCATGTGTCTAGCTCCACAGCAGACGAAACGCTTTACGCTATCATCAGGTGTACATCTTTTAGATAACCGCTTCCGCGAGTTCCCATTCGCATTGCTCCCTCCACCAAGCATTGACCGCGTCGATCTTGGGCTGGATGTCTTCTTCCGCAGAGCCGTGGACAAACAAACAAGCAATGTAGTCAGCCACCGACCGGGCGCCAGCATAAGTGTCGCCGATTTCAGCCTTGGTCTGATAGCGAAAGACTCCGGGCAGCAGGCAATGCGTTGGCATTCGCTTGAGAACTCCTTCGCGGGGCGGGAACCACGCGAACCCGGCCATACACAGAGGGGTCGCCGTCAAGTCCGGTGGCGGGTCGGCGCAGCCGGCCTGGCCGCGCAACGACGCCGCATAGAGATTAACGCCCAATGCGTGCTCGTAAACAGGGACATGCCCGCATCCCCCTGGGCGACAGGCGATCTCGCAAAGGACGAGTCGGTCGTCAGGCGTGTGGAAGACCTCGGCATGCAAGGCCGTAATCTCCTCCGTCGCAGGCAGCGACGCCACCACGCCGGCGACGAACGAGCGGATTCGCGACGTAAGGGGATCGCGCGGCGGCAGCATGGCGCTGAGCAACGGCGAAGGGCCATTCACCGCAAGCAAGTTCGCCGTGGTCCGCGACGGCCAGAGTTGCAGCACTCTTCCGCCCGCCATTAGCCCGTCGATAGTGAAGAAGTCACCGTTGACCCACTTTTCCACCATCCACCGGCAACCTGGTCGGTTAGCATTCAGCGCGGGGGGCGCGTCACGGAGGAAGTCGCTCACGTCAGCTTCGCCGGCCAGCACGCGCGTGCCGACGGAGCCGCCGCCGTCAACCGGCTTGACCACGACGGGAAAGCCATGTTGATCACAAAAGTTCAGAAGGTCAGCCGGGGATGCGAGCCCCTGCATCGGCGGCGTGGCGATACCCGCATCGGCGGCCAGGGTCTTCATCAAGAGCTTGTCACGAAAGGCCGCTGCGGATGTAAGCCTCTGGCCGGGAAGCGACAGTTGCTCTCGGACCCAGGCGGCGCGAATCACGTCCGCCTCTGTCACAGAGAGAATCCTGGCAGCGCCGCTCCGTCGCGCAGTCTCCAGCATCAACGTCTGCACCGACGCGTCCTCATAGTCGTCGATGACAATGATCTCTCTGTAGTGCCGTTCGGCCTGTGCCAAAATCTGCGGCGTCACCGCCGACCGCGCCGTGATGAGCACTAGCGGCTGGCCCAGGTCGGAAAGCCAGTGTGGGATGTGCTCGACCAGCGGCCGTCGATTCATGATAAGGAGTGTCATGTTACATCAACGTCCCCTCGACCAAGGGGGGCGTGAAGGCGAGGGCAGAGAGGGGCCTTGCGTCTATTACCTTGAACAGTCGGTCGAGCGCGGTCTGTGTCGCCCGCTCATCCTGGATCGTAACCCGCAAACAATCGGAGAACGCGGCGTCATCGGTCAGGTGCTTGACCCGGTATCCGCATGCCGACATGTCTCGCTGCACCGCCTCCGCCTGCTCCCGCGAACCTAAATGGAAGCTGAGGAAGTTGCCTCCTGACGGCAGTACGCGGAGGCCCGCCTGCCCGAGCGCCTGAGCGGCAAGCTTTCGGCTGGCCTTGATGTCGTTCCAGATCACCTCGAACTCGTCGGCATACTCAAGCATCATCGCGCAGCCCATCGACAGCGCGGCGCCCGAAACCGCGTGTTCCAAACGGGAGTCGGCCAACTGCGCGATCATGTTCTCGTCACCGGCCAGAATACCCAGCCTCACCCCCGCAAGGCCGTGCGATTTCGATAGGGACTGGACGACCACGACTCGCTCGCCGCTCCGCCGCAAGTGCTCAGACCACTCGCCGTTGAACGCCTGATAGCAGCAGTCGATTACCAAAAGATGTTCCTGAGACCGAACTGTGTCGATCAGTTCGTCGAGTTCGTCGGCCGACATGCAGCCACCGACGGGGCCGTTGGGAACACTGATCCCGATCAACGCCCCGCGGCATGCGCGCGCGGCTTCGATCAACTCGCGGCCGGGAGCGGACATGTCGGCCCAGCGGACTCGTTCAAGCTTGAGACCGATCAACTCGGCCGACTGCTCCCAGGCAAAGTAGTTGGGGTGTTGCAACAGCAGCTTTGCGTCGAAAGGGCGCGAACGAAGATAGTGCTGACAGAGCAACCGCAACGCTGAATCCGAACCCGGAGTCAGGAGCATCTCCAGCGGGTGGAGCTTCAAGCGCTCGGCTATCAAGTCCACGGCGTCCGACACGTTCGGATATCTCCGAAAGTCCGTGCTGTGCAGCCGTGTGAGCGCGCGGCTCAAGATAGACTCCAGGCGGGGATGAGACAGTTCGTTCCTGCTCAAGTCGATCCGCGAATCGCTGGCGCGTCTTGGTATCACGCTGATAACACCTCCGATAAATCCGGCCGAACGGCGATTACTCTGACGGTTCGAGCCAGTCACGGCGCGACTCGGCCGGGAAGAGGCCGCCATCGACCGCCCCTATTGCGTCAAGGCACTCATCCGGCGCGACGAGATTGAAGGCGTGTCGCGGGTCTCGCCAGCGAGGCGGCAGGAGATATCTTTGATCGACCAGACGCCTGTTACTCAGGACGAAATCCGCGGCGATGTCGGAGGACGACACCCCCAGCCACTTCAGGATCAGCGCGACGACGAGTCCCGTTCGGTCCTTGCCCAGCGAGCACGCCACAATTCCCGGCCGATGCGTAGCGGTCGCTCGCGACATCTCCTGCAACACGCGCCGCGCCGCATCCAGATACTGCGGCAGAGTCCGAAGATGCCTTGCGGGGGGCGGCGACTGTTCGTCGCACTCATCCTGAATAGGAATTCGTAACCACTGCCAGCCGCGAGCGACCAGGGCATCTGCTCCGCCGTCGCGGTCCACCTCCCGATCTGTTCGCAGATCAAAGTACCGGCAGGGTCCCAGCGTCTCGATCAGAAAATCCATCCTCCGCGCGGATATTCCGATGAGCGCCGAAGACCTCAGCAGCCGTCGCGGTCGGACCACCTGCCGGCAAGCCGTTCTCAATCCGCCCAGGTCACGGCAATTCGCGACGAGCTCCTCTGGCGATCTCCCGCCGTTGATCGGGGACGCGGTCATTCGAGAGCACACCTCACAGCGATCTTTCGGCTTCGTGGTTGAGTAGCGTGTGGGCGACCTTCGGGATCTTTCCGGTGGCCGGGGTGATGTACCCGTCGTCGCCAAAAATGAGATCGAGAAGCGCGAGCGATTCCTCATCGCCCCTCGCGTCCGCTTCCACGAATAGGTGCCGGTTGAAAGCGCTGACCTCGCGTTCGGTCATCGCGCCGTTCATCAGGTGATACGGCGTATAGAGGGTGGGCCGGGCGCGGGCTCCGGCCTGGGCGATCCGTTGCAACGTCGCGCGCGTGCCTGCGAGTGTCGTGCCTGGAAGTCCGACGATCACGAAACAATTAAGTTCGATCCCGTAGCGTCGGCTCCAGCGTGCCACGTTCTCAAAAGTGGCTGCCGGCGATTGCTTGGCGTGTGGCAAAGCGGTTGCGGCGTCCTCTTCGAGCGTCTCGATGCCGATGCTGATCCGGACGCAGCCTGCGGCGGCCATCCGTTCCATCAATTCTTCGTCCAGATGATACGCGGTCGTGGCACATTTCCACGGAAGACGAATGTCACGTTCGATCATTAATCGACAGAGTTCAATCACCCACTTTCGATTTAAGGTGAACGTCGGCGCGTAGAAAGCGACGTACTCGAACGGCGCCGCGGCGGCGCTGGCCTGAATGTAGTCCGTCACATGCTCCACTGGCACGCGACGTTCGCGCAGGCCCTGCATGGGCGGCACATCGCAGAAGTCGCAGCCGACCGGGCAGCCGCGCGCGACCGGCACTACCAACTCACGTCGCTCTGGAATTCCGCAGAACTTGTTCTGGTCGTCGCCATAAAGTTGATCGTAATGCCGGTACGGAATTTCCCGAACATCGGGAAACACCCACTGCTCGGGATCAAGTCGAGCCCCGGCCCGGCTCGGCCGCCTCCAACCGTCCTCGGTGCGCAACGCGACGCCGGCCGCATCGAACGAGGCCGGCCTGCCGGCCGTCATCCAGCGGATGACCTCCTCCGCCGCCGCCTCATAGTCGCCGCTCTCGGCCACCGCGTCCAGATCGAACTGATGAAAAAAGGCTGGGTTCTGATAGCTGAGCCGGCCCACCGTCATGATCGTCACTTTGGGGCTCAGGCCCCGGATGTAGTCGGCGGCGCGACGGATTCCTTCGACGACATCGAAGTCGTTGACGAGGATCACCAGTTCGTAGCCGCCCTGGTAGACCTGCGAGCCGAACTCTTTCCAGGTGCAGTTCAACGCGCCGGCGTCCAGCGCGTCAACGCTGTGCCCCGCTCGGCGCAGATATGCGGCGATCGAAAAAATCGGCAGATGATGCCCCGCGTTGAAGTAGCTGGGGACATGCGGCGGCCAGCAAGTCAAGATTTTCATCGGTCGTTCTCCCCCCCAAAGAGGCCGCTCTTATCCTGCGGTGCCGACCCGGTGCGCGCGTTCGCGGCCTGCCCGGCGACTAACTTGAGGGCTTCCGGCACGGACAAGATGAGCAGCTTTCCTTTCGAGCACGCGATACGCCGCCTGACAGCGTCCCCGCGCCGGAGCCCCGGAGCCACGGCGAGCACGCGCAGGCAATAAGGATTGTTCCCGGTCACTTCAAGAAGTTTCGCGGTGTGTGAGCGGCGGAAGCGCAGGACCTTCCAGAGCAGGCCGAAGAAGTCCTTCGTGGCGGCCACGCGCCCCCCCATCTTTGGTGCTCCGCGACGCACTTCGGCGGGTAAGTCGTCCAAACGCCCCCGACGAATCCGCCAAGCCCGCTTGATAACTCTCGTGATGCACGTCAGGGTCGGGGCGTCGATGATGACGATGAGGTCGGCCTTCGGCGCGCGAACGGGAACGGTCGGCAAGTAGTTCCCGTCGATGATCCACCGCTCCTGAGCCACCAGCGCCTGCTGTTTCGAAACCCACTCGTCCTCATCCGTGCGCGACCAGCCGGCCCCCCAGTAGTAGTCGTCGAGGTGGTGGAGCGGCAGTCCTGATTGCCGCGCCAGTTCCCTAGAGAACGTCGTCTTCCCGCCTCCGGGGCATCCCAGCACGAGCACTCGCTTGATCCCGCCGAGGAAGACCGGCTCTTCGACCGAAGCCCCTTTTTTTTGTAACGCACTGTGAGTCATCGCCGAAGTCCGTGGATGAGCAGTGAGCGACGCTGTGCAGGCGCGTCGGGCGACACTTCCGTGACTTGATGCCATGAGTTGCTCGCGCGCGCCAGCAACACGGAAGCGCCCAGCTCGGGCGCGACCGTGGCGACAACCGACGCCGGGTCGTTGTGTCGCAGTATCTGCAAGCAACCGCCCCAAGCCGCCGACCAGCCGCGGTTGAAATAGATGATCTGGCTGAACAACTTGTCGTCGCGATCGGTGTGCGGCCCTAGCCAGTCGCCGGAGCCGTGATACACGAGGCGCAACTCCAATCGAGCGGCCCGCTCTTGACCCAATATCCGAGCTACGTGATCGCGGTAGTCTGGGCTCAGCAGATCGGCTACCAGCCTGCGCCACTCCGCGCCGAGCGCGCCCTCATCCTCCGGCCAGTTCAACGGCCGGGAGAAGTTGCTATAACGTTTTCCGCAAGCCCGTTCGCTTTCGTTCCGCCGCACGAACCCTTCCGTGGGGAAAGTGTCCGCCAGCCGGCCGGCGTCCTTCAGGGAACAGAACTCGCCAGGCGCCGTAGCCAGCCAGCGATAGGGCTGCCGCTGCAAACGAAGCCGGAACCACGAGTCGCTGACAATCTGCATTCGCGCTTCTCCCGCCTCAACAGCCTGTGCGCCCCCGGCCGCACGACGACAGCTCGGACGATGGCAGACTGGCGAATCGCAGCCGAGCATAAGTAACATCAAACCCACTCACGGCAACCAGCCGGATACTATGCAAGTCCGGGCTGAGGGCCTCTGGAAGCGGCAGGCTGTAGTCGATTACCGAGGTCACCGTCGGAACGGTGCGGCGGACCTCGTGCACGCATAGGTTTCGAGCCTTGTCGAAGAAGCGGAGCGCCACCTCAGTGCTGCCGATTAGCGGGTCGCCCCCGTCCGGCGCACGCAGCCTGGCTTGGATCAGAAGATTCTCTCCCCCGCGCCCCGAATCGGTGCTCTCCTCCACTTCGAGCGCCAAGCCGCGCCCGCGATGCTCGGAGACGGGGCCGCACACGCAGCACAAGAAGGCTACGCGATGCTCTTCCTCCGCCTCGCCGCGGCCGTACACGTACGATTCCAGCGGCGTCCCGCAGCGCCGGCAGGGTTGCGCGGGCCGCATTTCAATGAGCTGCTGGTCGTAGTGCCCAACGTCGAACGGGTCGATAAGCTCGCGCATGCTCAGGAGTAACTCCGCCATGGAGCTGTCCCACTGCCTGACGAGCATTCGGATAGGCACCGTGGCTCGCACCAGATTGAGGCTCGGAACATTTTGGCCCTCCGCCCGCTTCAATGCGTAAATGGCTAAGCGCTCGATCTTGGACAGAAGCGTCGTGGCCGGCTCGGTCACGCCTTGAGCCTCACCTTCCAACCACGCGCTGATTGATCGGATCAAGCGCCGGCCCCGCTCGGCATGCCGCAGCAGCCGCACCAGCCACGACTGGATGTCCGCGGCATCTGTTTGTCGCGACTCTCGTTTCCGTTGGGACGGCCTGCACTCGGGTTGACGATCAGGCTCCGCGGCCAGGGCGGAAAGGCGTAGCTGCGGGTCCCCGTGCAGCGCAAACGCGTTCGGCTGGCCCAGTTGTTCGCTGATGTCGTTCAACACGTCTACGATCCTTCCCAGGCAGTCCCCTTGCGAGAGGTGCCGCTCAATCGCCTCGAACGTGGCGTCCGGAGCGATCAGGGGACGGATCGGCGCGACCACCGCCGAAGCCCATGCCTCGACCAGCGACAGCGAAATCGACACCGGCGACGGATACAGTTCGCTCGCGAAATTGAAGCCGTTGCAGCAAACAAAGAACACGACCGGCGCTACGAGTTCGTGGCCGAACACAACGTCGGTCGCCCCGACGGGAGACCGTTTGCATCGGCGCTCTGACCACGAGCAGCCTTGGGAATGAGCTTCAGGGAACTCGACCGTTTCGAGCAGCCCGCAAACGGTGAGCCCCGGCAGCTTGGCGTGACTGCCCTCGCCGTGGCTCCGGATGACTGTGGCTAGACAGGGCCGACGCAGCCGTTCTGCCAGGTGATTGGCCGGTGCCGAGTGGTTAAGCTGATGCTCGACAGCGTCGAAGACATCGATGCCTCTCAGGCCGGGGCGAGGCATCATCAACGCCTTGGCGATCGAGAACGAAAGGCCGGACATCGTCCTGCCGCTGAGAAAGCCGAGCTGCTTGCCCGCGCGCCGCGCCGCGGACACAAGCGTCCCGACGGTTCCCGTCTTCAGTCCCGAGGCGAGCGACAGGACGACCACGCGGGGCTCCGACGCCGTCATGACTGCCGCCGCCGTCGCGTCCAACGAATCGGCAACCAACACCCTCGCCTCTCTCCGGCCGGCAAAGCACCGGGCAAGCGGAGCAATCTGCTCGCCGCAAACCACGACTAACTCGCCGGGCGCGCTCGGCTCCGGTGCTGGTACGTAGAGCGTGCGGAGCACTTCGTCCCACCGAAGCTGCTGGCCCTTCGCAGGCGGAGTGAGAACCGGCAGCTCCCCGGCACTTGAGCGCGCGACTTCTCTATACTCGTCCAGATTGTTGAGCCATCGGATCATGTCGTTCGCGGCGACGACGCGTTCACACCCCAGAACCAGACTTGCAACACACGCCGCATCCCTTCGTAGCCTCGGGGAACCTTCGAGACCGCGTGCCAAGCCCAATCAGTCCGCCGCAGCACCACGCCGGTGTTCTTGATCGGCGGCACTTCGACTCGCACGTCGTCGGGATCGCCCGAGCCGAGGAGCTGAAGGCAGCCGCCCATCTCCGGTGTCCATTGCTCGTTCAGGTACATCAGGTGCGTGACTATCTTGTGAGGCTTGTCAACGTGAGGCTGAAAAAACGCTCCTTCGCCGAATCGCCAGAAATGGGCCTGCATCTGTAAGCTGCGTACGTCGCACCGAGCAACGTCGCTGATGCATTCCCGGTACTCGGGCGAGAGCAGGTCCGACGCGACTTCCAGCCACGCCCCGTCCAACCCATCCGGTTCAAAAGGCTCCTCCGCGCCCAACTCCAGCAACGGTCTGGTCTCGACGTTGTGTTGATACCAGGCGTCCGAGCCCTTCTTGCCCAGCGCTTCCAGCAGCCGACGCTGTGAATGAGAATCGAAATGGTCAGTGGGAAACCTCGCCGTCAGCACATGAGGCTCAAACACGCCCTGATACGACGCCCAAGGGCAGGGGTCCTCGCTCAACTCAGCCGAGACTAAGGCCCGAAGATTCATGGCCCGAAGATTCAATGCCTGTAGTGTCGCTGTCTGTTCCATTTGGTCACCTCTTATCATCGTTCTCTGGAAGCTCGTCCGGCGCCGACGGCTCAACCCGCTCGGCGCCCCTGAGCACGTAACGAATCATTGATTCGTCGAGAAAGTTCCCGACTGACCCGCCGCACTGAATCAACTGCTCCGTCGAGTTCGGCCCGACCAGCAGGCTGTTGATCTGCGGGAGTGACAGGAGCACTCCCAGGGCGATGTGGACAGGCGGACGACTCAACTCGCGTGCAACTTTGCGAACCCGCGCGGCTGCCGCACGGCCCGCGTCATTCCAGTAGCCGATCCCTTTACCGGACCGCAGCGGGTGCTCCGGCGGCGGATCGGCGTCGCAATAGCTCCCGCTCAGCATTCCACGGGCGAGCGGCGCGGCGGCCAGGAGCCCAAGCTTGAATGGCTCCATCACAGGCTGTAGTTCGCGATAGGCCCGCAGATCGATTGCATTGATCAGAGCCTGCATGCTCACCAGCGGCGCGCGGCCCGAGTGCCAGGCGACTCGCTGAGCGTCCACCGCTTGCCAGGCCTTCACATTGCACAGTCCGAAGTACAGGATTTTCCCTTCGCCCACCAAGTCCTGTAGCGTCGCAATTGTCTCTTCTATAGGCGTCGTGGGGTCGGGGCCGTGCATTTGATACAAGTCTATGTAGTCAACACCGAGTCGGCGGAGACTGCCTTCCACCGCGGCGCGGATGCTCTTGCGGCTCGCACCTGGCAGTTCGGGCGAAAAGCGGAACTTCGTCCCGATCACGCAGCAATCGCGCTTGCCTTTCACCGCCTTGCCCAGAATGCGCTCGCTCTCCCCTCCTGCATACACGTCGGCAGTGTCGAAAAAGCGAATCCCCAAATCAATCGCCGTGTTCACCAGGTGAATCGCACACTGTTCGCCTAGCCGCAGGCCGAAATGGGCGCACCCCACAGCGAGACGCGGAACACGCAGCCCAGACCCACCGAGTGTCGTCTGTTCCATCGCGGTCGTGATACGCCTACCAGCTCACTCGCATTTGTTGCACATGCCGTTCCGCCAGCCCCTCGCGGATGAGGGCGTCCACATCGCCGTCAATGAGCGCCCGCGCTTGCGAAGTCGTCAGCGAATACCGGCTCGCCACAGTTTCGGGATTCAATTCCCATTCGCGCTGCACCGCCGGGTCGTTGATCAAATCATCCAACAGGTCATTCACGTCGAGATTCTTGCTAGTCATTGCTTCCCTCCATTCGAGTCAGAAGAGTCTGCGTCGCTCTGGACAATTCGGGGCCGTGGAGCCTCCGACCAGAAAGTCACCGTCATGGACCGCCGCGGCGGTGAGCCCGGCCCGACAGGCTCGACAGCGTGCCACGAGGAGCTGGACCGCACCAAGATCGTTGAGTTACCGAAACGAGGGGGTATCTGGCGAACCGCCGAGGCCGGCTCGTCGCACTCCTGAATCAGCAGTCGCCCGCCCGCCCCCTCACGCCATCCCGGTGTTAGGTAGATGATTTGTGACACCAACTTCTCCGGTTTATCCAAATGCGGCGAGAGCCAGTCTCCCTCGACGTACTCCCACAGGTCGAAGGTGACATCAGCGTCACATAGTCGCACGCCGGTCAGTGAGGCGAGCGCCTCCCGATAAGCGCCGCTGCTGAAAGCTCTCAGCCCCTCTTTCCAGAGCCCGTCGGGGATGGGCGTGTCAAGAGTCAAAGTGGCCGTCGAGAAACGATACGTCTTGTCGGCTCGCGTCTGCTCGCAACGCGACATCGGCGCGCGCTCGAAACAGGCAACCAAGTCATGTGCCAGGTCGGATGGGATCGCCCGATCAAGATGCGCGTGCCGCCAGGGATAGGGCTCAATCGTCGCCGACCCAATCTTATCAATCAGATATTTAGACAGACCGGATGCCAACATACATGCGCCTTTGACGAGCCGTTATTCAGCCCTGATCGTTGCGCCGAGTTCTTGCAACGCCGAGGGCAAATTGACGTAACCACGGGCGAGGTGGCGCGCTCCTTCGATGGTCGTGACTCCGCGGACGGCCAGCGCGGCCAGCAACAGAACCGCAGCCGAACGAACGTCGTTGGCTCGCAGGGTTCTCCCCGCAATATGAGGACGCACTGCGCCGTGGATCACAGCGCTGTTACCGTCGCGTTCGATTCTCGCCCCCAGGCTCACGAGCCCTCGGACGTAGTCAAAACGATTGAGCCACACGGTCTCCGTAATTCGACTCCGGCCGTGGCACATCGTCGCCAACAGGGCGAGGAAGGGATGGCTGTCGCTGTAGACACCCGTGGAAGCCACGAGCACGTCGAAGGGGCGGCCCCGATCCATCGGCGCGACGACTAAGGCGTCGCCGTCCTCCGAGACTGGCACACCCATCCCTAAGATGACAGACATTTCCGGGCCTAGCGCCCGAACGGCGCGCGCCAGCCCCGGCCCCTTAATTCGTAGCCGACCATTCCCGAGCACCGCCCCCGCGCAGATCCACGTGACGATCTCGATCAAGTCTGCCATCAACGTATAAGACGCCTCAGGCGCAAACCCCACGCAGCCCCGCCCGTGTACTACGAGCCGGCGTGTCGAGTCGCCGTCAATCTCGACGCCGAGCCGTCTAAGAAAGGCAACCAGCTCGGTCACATCCGGCTTCGGATAGAGATGACAAAGCGTGCTCGGGCCGGTGGCTACGGCGGCGGTGAGAAGGGCCATCTTGCTCGCGCCTGAGTATAGCGGCCCGGTCTGCAACGCCCTGTCTGACGTGAAATCCAGTAAATCAATGTCGCACCCGACTAACCGCTTGGCGCGTATCCGCAGGAACCCGTCGCCATCAATTAGTGCTTGGGCACCGTATCTCTCGAAGATGTTTACATAGTGCTCAATCGGACGGCCGCCGTGAAGTCCGTCGCCGATCTGACAGCCCCCTCCGGTCGCGATCACGGCCTCGCCGGTCCGCGCGACCAATGCCGGCGCCAGGTACACCGACCCATGTATTGCGTTGGCCGTCTCGGGATCGAGCCGCCCATGGCCCACTCCGCGAGCATCGACGTATAACGAGCCGTTGACCCATCCGGCAGACCCACCCAAGCCTTGAATAAGCTGCACCAGGGTTTTCGTTTCGGTGATCGCCGGGCAGTTATGGATGACGATGGAAGACTCCGCAGCGCAGGCGGCTCCCAAAAGCGACACCAAGGCGTGCTTGAATCCGCTAACCCGAACCGCCCCACTCAAGCCACCTCCGCCTTCAACAACGAAGCGGTCGTGGCCGACCGGCGTTCCGATAATAGAATGTTCTGTAAGCATGAGCAGTTACAGCGGCTTCCTGCTGACCCTCGTGAGTTCTGCGCGGATTATACTCCAAACCTCTCCGAATCTGAATCAATTCTTAAGAGATATGGCACTGCCCTTCTGAGCGATAGAGAGGTTTATCAATAAGGATCGAACTCAAACGTCCGGTGCATGCAGTTGATGCTTTGGTTCAGTGAGAATGCGTGCGCGTCGGCACGCAAATGGGGGCTATCGGGAGATTTCGCCCGCCGCCTGTGCTGCGGCGATAATGCTTTCGACCATAGTTGTCTTGGCGTCCGCGTATTCGTTCATGTCCGCCCACTCTTTCGTAGCCAGTTCACGCTTCGTCCGCTCGTAGCGGTGACAGTCCTCGGTGTTTCGGCGCAGCCGGTCCCGGAAGGTCAGGTATCGCTCAATCTCCTGGCAGCCGGCCGAGTAGACGTGGATGTGCACGTCCTTTTCAGGAGTCCGGAACATCCGGTGCTCGTTCCAATCCGGCTCCCGTACCCTCAGAACATACCCGGCCGCTTCCAATTGGGGCAGATAGGCCGACTCGTCCGCGGAATCCTGCACCACGACGAGGATGTCTATGATGGGCTTGGCGGCCAGGTCGGGGACGGACGTTGACCCGATATGCTCGATTCGCAGGGCTGATCGGCCAAGCGCGTCGGCGATTCGCTTGGCGTGCGTCTCAAACTTCTTGGGCCAATCCGGGTCGTAGTCTACAACCTTGATCTCGCGTTTTTCGGGGCCTCCGATCAACCCTGTCTCTAACGGTTCATCTGCCATGACAGTCCTTTCGCGACTGGCCTGAAGTAATCACACTTCAATGAGCCGAATCAAGCGGCCCTCTCATGAGTGCCAACATCGAATGACGATTCTCGCGCTAAGGTTAGCGGAATCCGACCGAAGGCGGCGTCGGACGAGGCCAGGGGTGCGCGCGCAGTTGCAACCTGCTGAGCGTCACCCGCGATTGTGTGGCGACGCCCTCCAGTGCTCCCAGAACTGCGTCGGGATCGAGCAGGCCATCGGCGACTGTGATGTGCGGCACGTAGTTGTCGGCACTGATGTCGGCGGGCGGCGTCAAGAAAAATCGGCGACAGACGCCCAGCGCCCATTGATGCACGGCGATCAGGTCAGGCTCAGGTCTCACGCGAATGTGGAGGCTGCACGTCCCGTCGTCGCGTCTGAAGAAGCCCCACCCGGTCAGCCCTGCATCGATGATTTGGTGGGGCGGGGCGACGAGTTCCGGCTTCAGGGCTTCCAGCATGGGTCCGCTCAGAACCCCCACGAACAGAGCAGTCACATGCGGCTGTGACAAGCCTTCCGTGTGGCCTGCCAACAGGGGATGCGCCATCAGGGCCTTCACCCACGCCAGAACTTCAGGAGACAGCTCAAAGATCAACGAAGTCTCGAAAAGCGAAGCGGCGTTGCTCATAGTCTGCCCGTCTTCATTCTTCGGTCCTAATCCGGTTGTGCCGCACAAAGTAGCTTCACAAGTATAATCCAACGCTTGTGCTTTTCACAGCCGGAGGTAGGTTCAAGTTTATGCCCAAGAGATCAACAAGCGGAGGCAACCACGCCAGGCGCAGCCCGAATCGCCTACTCGATCTTTCATCGCCCCGACTTAGGGTGGCGCGACCGCACCCGCCGAATTTTTTCGCAAGCTGCTTGACATCACCCGGCAAGGATTCCTAGAGTGAAATCACCGGCAAGTGGGATAATAAAGCAGTCAACAACCTTGCCTCCTCTGGATACAGCAAATGAATACGAAGCAAGCTGCACCGAGCACGACCGTCAAGCCGAAGCAGCGCCAGTCTGCCTGCGTGGTCAACTCGTGGAACGAATGGGACCCATTGAAGCATGTGATTGTGGGCCGCGCCGACGACACGCACATCCCGCCGCCCGAGCCGGCGGTTGTCTGCAAGGTTCCCAAGGACAGCGGCATGCTCGGCCGGTGGG
Organism: uncultured Acidobacteriota bacterium; assembly: GCA_963711585.1. Taxonomy (GTDB): domain Bacteria; phylum Acidobacteriota; class Blastocatellia; order Pyrinomonadales; family Pyrinomonadaceae; genus QHXM01. Next base: position 226,768 of record CAVQEU010000020.1, read on the forward strand.
GACGCCGTACGGAAGAGAGCATCGCGGCGGCCAATCAGGAACTAGACGACTTCGCCACGCTCTTGACCTCGCGCGGCATACGAGTTGACCGGCCGACCCCAATAGACTTCGGGCAGGCTGTCAAAACTCCTGATTTCGAGACCGCGAGCATGTTCGGCTGCATGGCCCCGCGCGACGTTCTCGTAACTGTCGGGCGTGAAATCCTTGAAGCGACGATGTCATACCGATGCCGCTGGTTCGAGTACCTCTGCTACCGACCGTTGTTGGAATCCTATTTTCGTGATGACCCGAACATGCGCTGGGAAGCAGCGCCCAAGCCGCGGCTGACGGACAGGTCTTACAAGAAGGGATACCTTCAACGAATCATGTCCATTGAAGATCGGCTCCGGCTGACCGAGGAGTGCGATTTTGTGACCACCGAAGTCGAGCCCCTCTTCGACGCCGCGGAACTCGCGCGCATGGGGCGCGACATCGTCGTGCAGCATGGCTTCACCGCTAACCTGCGAGGGATCGAGTGGCTTAGACGGCACTTCCCCGACCTGCGAATCCATGCCATGAACTTTCCCGGCGATCCGTACCCCATCCATATTGACTGCACGCTCGTCCCATTGCGGCCGGGGCTGATTCTCAACAACCCGCAGCGAAAAATTCAGCCTGAGCACCGCGGACTGTTTGAAAGGAACGGTTGGGAGATTGTCGAAGCCGCTCAGCCGGCGCATCGAACGCCGCCGCCGCTTTGCTATTCGAGCGTCTGGCTTTCGATGAACGTGCTGGTGTTGGATCCCAAGACCGTCTGCGTCGAGGCGAGTGAGGTTCATCAAATGGATCAGCTCGACGGCCTTGGATTCAACGTGATCCCCGTGACCTTCCGCAACGCATACCCGTTCGGTGGAGGTCTGCATTGTGCGACTGTGGATATTCATCGCGAAGGAAAATGCGAAGACTACTTCCCGAACCAATGAGAATGGAAGGCCGTCGTTCGGCATAGATAGTTGGACCTCCTCGACGTATAGGAGCGGCCAGGTTCCTTATTCAAACCAATCATCCAATTCTTTGAAAGCTTCGTGTACTGCGCCTGCATCGGCAAAGGTGAGACGTTGATGGATGCGTTCAATTCTATAAGCTCGTTACTGCTATGACCGAATCTTTTATTCAACAGGTGATAAAGAAACTTCGCGAGCATTGGGCCGACAGGAACGTGATCCTTCTGGTTCGCCGGTTTGATCGTGTTGCTGAAAACCTAATTGAAGAGATAGAACGTTGCGGGGCTAAAATTACAGCGGTCATAACAGGCTCGCGGCAGATTGACGATTCGCCGACAATGACTTTTCGTGCATTCCGTTTTGCAGACGAATGCCGTGATTTGGCAAAAATCGAATTCGATAAATGGATTCAGTCCCCGCCTCCACATGTTGGTGAATGGCTTGACAAGCTGGACCCTCAAAGAAATTGGATTGTCGTTGCCCCGCCCGGAACAAACCAGCCGACTTTCTGCGAACGATCGATAATCGGATGGCGTGACCTCACGACAGCAAAGATCGAAGACAAAACTCTAATCGATGACTTGTGGCAGCGTCTGGGAATTCCGTCCCCGCCGTACAAGGTGCTGCCCGCGGATGATCCGCTGTTGTTGGAATGGAGCACTCGATTGAACCGCGGCTTAGGCACTATTTTCGCAACGGACACGACCCAAGGCTATATCGGCGACGCTCAGGGCTTGTGCTGGGTGCGAACAAAAGAGGAATTCTCCCGCGCACAAAAATGGCTTGCCGGCTCTACCGCCCGTGTTCGCGTCGCGGAATTCGTTCCCGGCGCTCCATGTAGCGTTCTGGGAATGGTGCTGAAAGATGGAGTTGCTGTATTTGAACCTATCGAAATCATCACCTTGCGCGATCCAGGCAACTCCCAGTTGGTATTCTGCGGTTCATCCACGTTTTGGAGGCCAGGAGAGACCGCCAGGTCTCAAATGCGGGAATACACCAGAGTCGCGGGGAGATACCTTGCCGCTCAGATGAACTACGCCGGTTTGTATAGTGTCGATGGCATTCTTACCCGGTCGGGATTCTTAGCAACTGAATTGAATCCTCGCCACGCCTCAGGACTCGGAATTACAGAAGCGTGCCCTTCATTTCCTATCTCCTTGTTCAACCGTTCTGTCCAACAAAGATGCTCTGGGATTTATGACCTCGGCTATGAGCGCGTCGAATCGGAGTTCTGCACGGCCATTACGCGGCAGCCATCGCTTTCTATCTCTATACCCAGAGAATCAAAAGATTTTTCAAATGATGCGTCCGACAAGTATGTGACATCTGCGGTGCAGGTCAAAGGGCAAACTCAAAGAATAAGATTTAAAGAAAGGCGATCCTCTGCAAAGATCCTCGGTATCGAGCCGGTGCCGGCATCGGGCATCGTCTCGACGGTTGTCGCATCGTTCGCTAGAATGATGCGCTTCGGCAATCTATACAGTTTTGAAGAGGACTCACTAGCTCTGTAGTACTGTACACACTTAAAAATTAAACGCTTATGGAAATGTCTCCACGCAGCCAGGCCGGCAAGGAACTCTGTAGTGTCGTTCGTCGTCTTTCTCCACAATTAGTCAAGAGCGCCGCAGAAAACGATAGAGCTGGAGTTTTCGCGGCTGGCAGCGTCAAACTACTTGAATCCAACGGTGTGCTGGCGGCTTGCGCTCCTGTCGATCAGGGCGGATCGGGGCTTGATTCACTTTTTGATTTGACGGCTCTCAGCGCATCCCTGGCGCAGTCAGATCCCTCGTTGGCCGTAGCCACTTACATGCATCTTGCGCTTTCCTGGTACTTCGCAAGAACCGTCCGTTGTGGGGTGCCTGAGTCTCCGGAAACCCTCTCATGCAAAACATGGAGTGGTCTGATTGGTGAGCGGAGAATGATTGTTTGCTCGGCGGTCGCAGAACCGGGAGTGTATCCCTGGGAATTAAGAACCACAGCCTCCCGCTCTGCCGATGGCTGGGCGATCAACGGACGAAAAGTGATGGCGTCAATCTCACCTGTCGCTACACATTTTTATACCCGTTTGCGAGTAGAATCGGACAAGGGACCGATCATTGGTAGCGTAATGATCCCTCGAAAGACTCCGGGCATTGAAGTAATCGAGAATTGGGAAGGGCTTGGCTTGCGCGGATCGGGCAGCGGAGAGGTAATCTTTCGCAATTGCCATGTTCCCTTGGATGCCGTTAGGCCCCGCGGCACTTGGGGCGTTCGCGACGAAGGCTCCTTCGAAGGACGGGTGGCGGCCACTGCCCCCTTGCTGGGCGTTTCGCTTGGCATCGCCGAGGCGGCGCGTAGGACCGCTCTTGACTATCTCATTCGCCAGCGTGCTGATCCCCATGGACCACAAACTACCTCCATCGGTGTAGGCAATCTGCTGGCTGAGATCGAGCTTAGAATTGCCGCAGCGAGAGCAACGCTGAAAATCGCCCTGACAGATTTTGATGAGCATCTTCGAGACAGTGCACCCAGGTCCCTGTCGGCTACCCTTGGACGCACACTGATGAAAGAATGCGTCTCTGCGGGTATGATCGTGGAGCGGGCGGCAGTTGAGATTGTTGACATGGCAATGCAGATTTGTGGGGGCGCGAGTTTTCTATGGAGCCATCCATTGGCACGGCTGGCTCGTGATGTCAAGGCGATCTCATTTATGCGCCCGTATGTACCTGCGAACAACTGGAGTGAGTTTCTGGTCAAGGAAACATTGGGTGAAATAACGTAAACCATCAAGGCTGACTGTTTCATGCAACCCCCCGGCCTTGCGAGTAATGCCGCGAGCACGCCGAAACATCCACCTCAAAATCTTGACTTTCCTTCAGTCTGTCAGTAATCTCTCCGCGTTCGACAGAACGAGGGTCCGCCCATGCAATAATGCAGTTATTAGGGAGTCCTGCTGACGAACTAAACTTCGTTAGCCTCACCTAAGCCGGACACGAGGACTGGTCAACGCATTGAATTTGAAATAGATCATTTTCATCGGTTCGATGCATCTCATTAATATACTTTCATCCGTGAATGAGATTTAAGTGATGGCTTGGTGCCGCACGAATCCCGAGGTTCCTAACGCCGAGATTCGTACATCCCCTGACCGGATAATTCCCCTTTGCTTTACCGTTTACCCCGTGGTTTCAAGCTGAACTTCTCCTTACCCATGTGATAGCGTGCTTGAAAGGGGCAACTGAACATGCAACCGGCCTCTAGTTTACGTTCGAAAGCCAGGCTGAGCAGTGTGCTGCCTAAAGGGACGAAAATCCTGAAAGGGTTACACAGTCTCGAAAACCCGATTCTAAAAAAATCACCGCACGACTTTCTCGTCAGCGAAAGTCTGATCCTGCCCCCGTGTCCTAATGTCGAAGACGCCCGATACAGCTACTTGAAGATGACAAAGTCGGGGTTTACGACGTTCCAAGCGGTTGAAGTGATCAGCCGGTACTTCAACCTTACGCACAATCAAATTTCGTTCGCGGGGCTTAAGGATGAGGACGCAGTGACCGAGCAGATGATCGCCATCGAAGGTAGAGTCTCGCCGGCTTCGCTGATTTTATTCAATGGCAAATACACGGATGGTGCACAAGAATTTATCAGGCTGAGCCCGTGTGCTGTGGGCGATGAGAGGATCCGCATCGGCGAACTAAACGGTAATGGCTTCCGGATTGTGGTAAGAAATCTGTCGCCCCAATTCATCGAGCGATGCCCCATCGCTCGGCGATTCATGTTTCACTTCATCAACTACTACGACACTCAACGGTTCGGCGTGGTACACGGTGCAAAAGTATCTCACCTGATAGGCGAGGCGCTCTTACGGAATGATTACGAGACGGCGCTCAAAATTCTGAGGCAGGCTGGAACGCCGGAGGCTCACGCGGCGCTTGAGTTCGGCGGTGAACCCGAAATGTTCTTCCACAGCCTGGACCCCAGGCTCGCCAGTTTCTTCAAGGGATCGTACACCTCACACTTGTGGAACAAAACATTGGCCCGAGTAGTCCGGCAGGTGTGCGGCCATGAATCTTACATGCTAGAGCATGATGGGATTCCATTTCTGCTGACATCCGAGCAATCTCTCGTGCTCTCTGTTCTTCGGCGACAACGGGTCTTAGATCATACGAAGTTTTACGACGGTAAGGACGGTTGCAAAGGTGCTCCCGAGCCGCGGCCCACGGTCGTGCAGACTCAAATCCGCTGCAACAGCATCGAGGAGGACGACCTACATCATGGTGTTTTTAAGTGCCAGTTCTCTTTCTTCCTGCCGTCCGGGTGTTATGCAACAATGTGCATCAAGCAATTGGTGAACACAGCCGACCTTAATCTATAGTTGCGCGATCAGGGCACAGATAAGCCGAGTAAGTTAGTTGCTCAGGAGTGAGGCGAAGAATGGACGAACAGGGTAAACGGCACGAACTCTCATCAAGACTCGCGAGACTGTCACCGGCGAAGCAGGCCCTGCTTCAAGCCCGGCTACGGGGCGAGAGGACCGCCGCCCTCCGTGACCTCAACTCCCCACGGGCTGAGCATGCCTTATCTGATAAAGATTCGTCGCCGGCCACTCGCCTGCGGTTCGTCTCGGAAAATAAAAGTTCCGAGTGGTCGCCGTTGGTGATAATACAGCAGGGCACCTCGGATAAAATTATCCTTGGCATTCACTCACTCAGCGGGACAATTACGGACTACGTTGATTTAGCCCGCAGCATGAGTGAAGACCAAATCTTCTACGCGTTACAGGCGAGAGGCATTGACACAGCAGACGAGCCGCATACGAGACTGGAAACGATGGCCGCCTATTACCTTGAGGCTGTACGTGAGATTCAGCCTCAAGGGCCGTATCTGCTGATGGGCTATAGCCTCGGCGGGCATGTCGCCTTTGAGATGGCGCAGCAACTTTCCGCCGAAGGTTCTAAGGTCGGGTTGCTGGCGCTCTTAGACACCCCCAGGGTTGCCTTAAACGTCGATTGGGAGGGTAAGTTCGATGACGCGCTCTATTGGTGCTGGCGGAACCAAAAAAAGGGCTTGAACCTCCGGCTGGAGCACATGCAGAGCCTTGACCCTGACCAGCAAATAGACTACGTCATCGAACGGCTCAGGCTGGCCGTTAAACAGCCGCCCTTCATGACCAGACCTCATGTTGACCCCCGCCGAATGCTGAAGGTTGAAAAAAGCAATTATCAGGCTCTATTCAATTACAAACACAAGCCATACTCCGGAAGGGTCACGCTCCTGCGGACAAGAAGAGATTCACTTCCGACCAATACCCCGGACTTGGGCTGGGGGACGCCGGACCTGGGCTGGGGGCCTTTTGCCGCGGGCGGAGTGGAGGTTCACTGGCTCCCTGGTGATCACAACACTCTGTGGGAGAGCCCAAACATCGAGGCCGTCGGACGGATAATAATGGAATGTATAGCTAAGGCCGCATAGCTGCCTAGCCAACCGGCATTCGACATCAGATAGATTTGCGGACCGACAAACTCAACGTTAAGCCCTGTAGCCTGGTAAGCGGGTAGGGCGTAAATACGTCAATGATTATTCGCCCCCAAAACCTCTGAAGCTTCGGCCGCCCGAAGCCCTTGGCTGTGCGGCCCCCAGTACACATCAGGCATACCCTACCTTCTACGATTCAGCCGGGGCAGTCTGAGCGCCTCTACCATCACGTGGAAAATTACGTTCTGCTCCTGCACGCCGTGGAAGAGATGAGCGCCCGGCCCCACCGCATAGATCGCCACGTCTTCGCCCCCGTGACTCTCGCCTGTCAGCGGGACGGTGGTCTCTTGCATGTAGTCTGGGTCCGAGGTGTTGACGGCCGTCAGATCAGGACGCCCCTTGGTGATGCCGGAGTACCCGGTGCCGCCGTGGTAATAACGCTTCGGGCCTTCGGGTTGATCTTCGGAAGGGCCGGTGTAGCCCCGTCCGTTCGCGTAGCCCAGGGTCGTATAGGGCAGCCCCAGCAGGTCCCTGGCGTACTCGTGCGCGGGATTCCCGCGCCCGTCATTGGGAACGACTTTCCCCAGGATGTCGTTGCCGCGCGTCGGGTAGCCGGCAATCGTAAAGACGTGGCTGTGGTCCGCCGTCACGACGACGAGCGTCTCCCGCGGGTCGGTCTTGGCGAGCGCGGCCCTGACGGCGTCCGAGAGTGCGATGGTGTCGATCAGGGCACGGTAGGCGTTCCCGTCATGGTGGGCGTGGTCGATGCGGCCCGCCTCCACCATCAGGAAGTACCCCCGGCGATTCTTGGCTAAAATGTCGATTGCTTTCGAGGTCATCTCCGCGAGCGACGGCTCGCCGCCCTTATCCTTTGGGCGGTCGTGCTCGTATTCCATGGACGACCGCTCGAAGAGACCCAGGAGCCGGTCGGTGGAGCGCGGGTCGGCCGCGTCGAACTGGCTTTTGTTCCAGGCGTAGACCGAGCGCGGGCGCTTCCCCAACCACTCGTCGATGAGGTTACGCCCGTCTGCACGCTCGCCGGTCCGGCCCTCGTCTTCGGGGTCCGCGACCGAGCGCGGAAGGAATTTACCGCGCCCCCCGCCGAGCGCCACCTCCGGCCCGTTCCCGTAAGGGAATTCGACAAATTGACGGGCGATGTCGGGGAAGGCTGCCTGCCTGGCCGCCGCCGACAGGTCCGCGTCGCATTCCCAGTTGCGGTCGGGGCTGTGCGCGTAGCAGGCCGCCGGGGTCGCGTGTGTCAAGTTGGCGGTGCTCACGATACCTGTGGAGAGCCCGGCGCGCTCGGCGAGTTCGAGAAAGGTCGGCAGTTCGTTGCCATTGACCGTGGTGTGATCCCCGTGCACCACGTCCTGGTCCACCGAGATGAATCCGTCGTCGGTCTTGACGCCCGTAATGATGGCCGTCATGGTCGGGGCGGAGTCGGCCGTCTGCTGGTTGACGCTGTAGGTTTTCGAGAGCGCCACGTAAGGCAGCCGCTCAAAGCTCAGCAGGTTCTCTTCCCCGCTCTCACCGCGCTTCTGGCCTTCAAGGATGCGCGCAGCCGTCACGGTCGAGACTCCCATCCCATCGCCGACGAACAGGATTACGTTCTTGGCGCGTCCCCGTTGCGCCCTCAGCCGCTTCGCCGCCTCCACAGCCCTTTGTCCGTCCCTGTACCACTGCTCGCGCCCCTCGCCCGCGGGCCGCCTGCCCTGCTTGATGTCCTGTGCGGTCGCCCCGACAGGTATTGTCCCCAGGAGGAGCGCGACGAGCACCGTCAACGCGAACTGTTTTCTCAGACACTGCGGGTTCATCATCCGCGTTCCTTTATGTTCATCTTTAGAATGGAGGTCCCGTGTACGCCCGGCCTCCACGGCTCGCGCCGGATTCTCCTTGCGGCCACCGGCGCGACACGCTCCGGCGCTTGTCCTAAAGCTTCCGTTCGACCACCCGTGGTTCGCGGATACATTCATACATTAATTCGCTGAGAAGGCTGCGGATTCGCGGCCCTTTGGCCGATGGAAACAGGAGGTTGAAATCAAGTATCTCGTGTCAAGTAGATAATTCCCTTGTTTCATCCCACCTCAGGCTTTATATTTGTCACCAGTTATTTTTATTACGGTTTCAAATTACCTCAAGGATACTCATCATGGATAATCTGATCAAGAACATCCTCATCGTCGGCGGCGGCACGGCTGGGTGGATGACAGCCTCATACCTCAAGAAAGCTTTGCAGGGCGTGGAGATCACTCTGATTGAGGCACCAAATATTCCCAAGATAGGCGTAGGGGAAGCAACAGTGCCTAATCTACAACCGGTGTTTTTCGACTTCTTGGGGATTCCCGAGGATGAGTGGATGCGTGGCTGCAACGCTGCTATTAAGGGCGCAGTCAAGTTCATCAACTGGAAAACAGCTCCGGGGACCGGGAAAACAGACCATTTTTATCACCCATTCGGTCTGGTTCCAAACTGTGACAATATACCTCTCACGCATTACTGGGCTCTCAAAAGGAAATCGGGTTACGAATTGCCGGTGGATTATTCGTGCTTTATTGAACCAACGCTCCTCGACGCGAAACATGCTCCTCGAACATTGGATGGGACGCGAGTAACTCGGTACGCGTGGCACTTTGATGCGCATCTAGTGGCTGAGTATTTGAAGAATTTATCCATCGGATGGGGTGTGCGACATATCCTCGACCAGATTGACGTGACGAACCTTAGTCCCGACGGCGCTATCGCTTCCATCAGGACAAAAAGCGGCTCTATCCTGTCCGCCGATTTGTTCATCGATTGTTCCGGGTTCAGAGGACTTCTCATTAATAAAGCCCTGGATGAACCATTCCTGGATATGAGCGATCATCTACTCTGCGATAGCGCAGTGGCAACCGCGATCCCGAACGACGATGAACGCGACGGGATCGAACCGTACACATCGGCTATCGCAATGCGATTCGGCTGGACCTGGAAAATTCCGATGCTCACGAGGTTTGGCACTGGCTACGTGTATTCGAGCAAATTCACTTCACAAGACGAAGCTACCGATGAATTTATGCGACTGTGGAAACTCGACGGCAGCGCTAAATTGAATCAGATACGGTTCAGGGTCGGTCGGAATCGTCGGGCCTGGGTCAAGAATTGTGTCAGTATAGGACTATCTTCGTGTTTTCTGGAGCCACTTGAATCGACCGGGATTTACTTCATCTATGCCGCGATCTATCAGCTAGTCCGGCACTTTCCTGACAAATCATTCGACCCGAAGCTAATCAATGGGTTTAACGGCGAGATCGCATCCATGTTTGACGACTCCAGGGACTTCATTCAAGCGCACTATCTCGCGACTCCCAGAGAAGACACATCTTTCTGGAAGGCCAACAAGTACGCCCTTAAACTGTCCGACAACATTAAGCAGAAGCTCGAATCCTATGACGCAGGATTACCGGTCAACATGCCTTCCGTTGACGAAGATACGTACTACGGACAATTCGAGGCTGAGTTCAATAACTACTGGACGAATGGAAGCTATTACTGCATCTTGGCAGGTCTCGGACGGGAACCGGAACATCCGCTGCCATTACTAGCATATCGTCCTGATAGCCAGGCAAAAGCTGAGCAATTGTTCGCAAAAATCAGGAACAGAGCAATTGAAGCCAAGATGAAGACGCCAACTAATTACGAGTTTTTATCCCGTCTCCACCGGAATGGGCAAGTTTTCCCACTATAGTATTCAGGGCAAATTGAATAACTGGCACACATTTCAGATGCTACCTTGTCAGTCCCAGCCAGCTTACTAACGTGAGACTGGAACTCCTCATAATGAACTCCGCTATCGCCGCTTCGGTGCAGATGGTTGTTAGGCGGCGTGTTTTTGACCAGGCTGTCTTAATATTATCCGCAACACGGGAGATGTTATCATCGTGGTCGCCAAAGCCATTAAGACCATCATAGAGAAGAGGGTCGGCGAGATGACTCCCAGGTCCAGGCCGATATTGAGGACGATCAACTCCATCAGTCCGCGTGTATTCATAAGTATGCCCAGAGCTGCCGCTTCACGCCATCTTAATCCGGTCAGCCGAGCAGCCACGAGAGAACCGCCAAACTTCCCAATTGTGGCGACCAGTATAATCAAACCACAGATTAACCACTGATCTAAGCCCGACACCAGATTAATCTGCGTTCGCATGCCCGTCAGAGCGAAGAAGGCCGGTAGGAGCAGGACCGTAATCACTGATTCGAATTGCTTGGTGAAGGCTCGCGCCACAGCGCTGTCATAGGGAATGACAGCCCCCAGTAGAAAAGCTCCAAAGGCGGCGTGAATGCCAATGGCTTCTGTAGCCAGGGCCGAAAGAAGCCCCCCCACAAGGATGATTACGGTCGATCCTCGCGCTTGCGATTCTGTTTTCCACTTCTGACTGGCGCGCTTAAGAGCAGGTCGGATGACGAAGAACATAATGGTTATAAAACCGAGCGTTCTGGCGACAACCCATAGAGCCTGGCTGATCTGAGATTTGGCGACCCCGCTGACGAATGCCAAGAGGCACCAAGCCGTCACGTCATCGACGGCAGCACAGCCTAGAGCAATAACGCCCAGTTCGGTATGCGTTAAACGAAGGTCGGTTAAAATCCGCGCCAAAACAGGGAAGGCAGTAATCGATATAGCCACCCCCATGAAAAGGGCAAAGCTCGTGAACGGCACGTCATTGCTGGAGAGACGTGTATATAGAGGCACCGACAACAGCGTCCCCAGGAGGAACGGGACTAATATACTCGTGTGCGAAGTCGCCACCGTAGTATGTAGGCGACCCACTAGCAGCTTGGCATTAAGCTCCAGCCCAACAACGAGCATATATAAGACGATACCCAGTTGGGCAACCGCACCGAGGATGGGGGCTATTTTGGGAGGGAGGATAAATGCGGACGTTTGCGGGCCTAATAAGGAAGGCCCCAGCAGAATACCTGCGACAACTTCTCCGATCACTGGTGGCTGGCCCAGATAGGCAAATGCTTTAGCCAGGACTCGACCAACGATAATGACTACGGCGAGGGCCAGCAGCACATGCACCAGAACATCTGTCTGTTGGTCGGTTGCATGAGGGATAGATTGGGGATTGTAAGCCTGTGGTGCTACGAGCGTATTACCATATCGACGGATGAGCAGAAAGGCTCCAATTGTGCCTGCCAACATCAGGCCATAACCGATTGCAGTCAAGTATGGGGACCGCTCAGGTGGGGAGCTCATTCCATTTTACATTCCACAGCAGGTCAATTTTTTGCAAGATTGCAGACCCGATGGTCTCCTGCCTGCATTTTCAGGAGTGTCTGTAAGTTCGTATAGCATCGTATTCACGCTTCTCTTTTCGCTTATGTTGTTCTGATTGGCTTCCGCTCTATACTCCTTAACTTCATTACATTTGCCTCTTCGCGTGTTCTTCTCTTAATTGTGCGCTGTAGCAGTTCCTCATCAGTGTACATCTGCAACTGACTGATCCTCTCTCCCGCTCCCTCAACGATACTCTCCAACAACCTCCCGTAATGGCCCGCCATCCTCTCCACACGCTCTTCCTCATATAAGTCCCGATTGTAAGTCAATCTCCCGCTCAACCCTCCTCCCCGCTCGCTCAGCCACAGCGTCAGGTCATAGCGTCCCGTCTCGTTCTGTGCCACCACAGGGTCCAGCCGCAGCCCTGCAAACTCGACCACCTCGACCGGCACGTTCTGCACCCCGAAGGCCACTTGAAAGAGCGGCGTCTGACTCAAGGAGCGCTCAGGAGCTAACTCCTCGACCAACTTCTCAAACGGGATGTCCTGATGCCCATATGCCCCCAGACACACCTCTCTCACTCGCCCCACTAACTCCTCAAATGTCGGGTCTCCTGATAAATCCGTCCGCATCACCAGCGTGTTGACGAAAAAGCCGATCAACCCTTCCAACTCTGTCCGCGTCCGCCCCGCCACCGGCGTCCCAACAATCACATCCTCCTGTCCACTGTAGCGCATCAACAAGACCTGGAAGGCACTCAAGAGCGTCATGAACAATGTCGCCCCCTGCCGCTGGCTCAGAGCCTTAAGTTTATCCGTGAACTCCCTGCCGACCTCGAAGCTGACCTGTCCACCCCGGTAGCTCTGGACACCAGGTCGCACATGGTCGGTCGGTAGCTTCAGGATGGGTAACTCCCCACCTAACTGCTCGCGCCAGTAAGAGAGTTGGCTCTCCAGCACATCCCCCGTGAGCCACTCCCGCTGCCAGGCGGCATAATCGGCATACTGAATCGCCGGTTCCGGCAATGGCGATGGCTGACCACCAGAGAAAGCTGCGTAGAGTGCGGCGACTTCTCTGACGAGCACGCCCATTGACCAGGCATCGCTGACGATATGATGCATCGTCAAGAACACCACATGCTCCTCCTCGCCTAGCCGCAGCACTCCCACGCGCAAGAGCGGACCGCGCGACAAATCAAACGCGCGCTGCGCCTCCTCACGAGCCAACCGCTCCACCTCCGCCTCTCGCTCCTGCTCCCCCATCTGCCTCAACTCTGTGACGGGCATGCTGACCGCCCCGGCTTCCGCGATCACCTGCACGGGCTCTCCATCCACCACCGCAAAATGAGTCCGCAGCACCTCGTGGCGGCGCACCACCTCCGTCATCGTCTGCTCCAGGGCCTTGAGGTCTAAGTGTCCGTAGAGACGCACGGCCGCCGGGCTGTTGTAGAAGGGCGAGCCCGCCTCCAACTGGTCAATGAACCACAACCGCTGCTGTGCGAACGAGAGCGGCAGCGGACTCTCGCGTGAAACTCGCTCAATGGATGGCGGCGTCATGGCTGAGTCTCCCGCGGTGCGGAGCATCCTGATGCCTTCGGCGAGGAGCGCCACCGTCGGACGCTCGAAGAGCAGGCGCAGCGGCACTTCGAGTTGGAAGAGTTGCCGGATGCGGCTAATCAACTGCGTCGCCAGCAGCGAGTGCCCGCCCAACTCGAAGAAGTTATCCTCGACCGAGACCCGCTCGACGTGCAGCACCTCCGCGTACAGGTTGACCAGTATCTCTTCGATGGGAGTGCGCGGGGCGACGAACTCTCCACCTCTCTCGACCTGCTCCGGGGCCGGCAGCGCCGCGCGGTCAACTTTGCCGTGGCGCGTGAGCGGCAAGCTGGGGAGGATGACGAAGGCTGACGGAATCATGTGCTCCGGCAACTTCTGCGCAACAAATTTCCGCAGCCCACTCCCCGTCAGTGTTGAAGCAAATTCATCCGCTTCCCTTTGCTCTTCATCTATTGCCTTTTGCTTCCGTCTCTCTCCGTCGTACCATTTCGCCACTGCATATAAATTGTAGCGGTCCGTGTTTTTTAATAACTCGTCTTGTTCAAGCACGACACTGTATCCGTGCTCCTCAAGGAGCTTTCTAATGACTTCCCCGCGTCCTTCACTCTCGGTTCCCTGTTTGTCATGCACTTCCATCACCACCTGCCCGATCTTGGCCCAGTCAGTAGCACCAATCCCGCGCAGCACATCAAGCTCTGCCCGCTGCACGTCCACCTTCAGGAGATCAATTAGCTCCACCCCTTCTTCGCGGATCACATCCGTCAGAGGCCGTAGCCGGCATTTCTGTTCCGTACCCTCAAACCGGCCTTCAAGCAGTTCCGACGCGTATTCCAGTAACTGCCCAGCTTCCGCCACCCCCTGTTTCTGCTCGTTACGCAGATAGTTTTTAATTACCTCCACTTCGTCGGGCGCGTCCGCATAGCTGCTCTGTCCACTCATCATTGTGTAGCGCCGATAGTAAGTGAACGTCTCCGTCTTCTCGGCATCAGAGAGCCCATAGTCGAACGTCTTAACTGCATTGCCGCCGCCCAACCCGGCATTAATCCTCAACGTCGTGTAGAGATCGGATAGCGGCTCGAACGCGTAAATTTTGGCCGTCGGGCATTGGTCGCGGACAAACATCGTGAACATTCCGATGTTGGCTCCAACGTCAAACACGCAGGCATTGGGAGGCAAGTTGATATCATGTTTGAGATAGACTCGTTTGGTGAAAATCTCTTTGAAGAGGTAGTCCGTCTCATTCCGGTTGTGGTGCGCAATCGTGACGTTGTTCGGTAAGGTGTAGCGAGCGCGCCCGGCGAAATCTACCGCACGTTTTCGTGATGCGCCCTGGTGATTCGGCCGCGGCATGCGTTGCCGGTGTTTTACGTAGGCCACCAGGCGCTTCTCGCCCGGCACGTCCTCACGCACGACCACCACAGCCTGCTCCACCGCCTGGTGCTCACTCAAGGCTGCCTCGACCTCTCCCAACTCGATCCGATAGCCCCGCACCTTCACCTGCCCGTCGGCTCGCCCCAGGTATTCGATCTCTCCGCTGGCTTTGTACCTCCCCAAGTCCCCCGTCCGGTACAACCGCGCGCCTTCATCTCTACTGAACGGGTGCGGGATGAACCTCTCGGCCGTCAAGTCGGGGCGCTTCAGATAACCTCGCGCCAACCCCTCGCCCCCGATGTAGAGCTCTCCGCTCACACCTATCGGCACGACCTCCTGATGACTGTCCAGGATATAGACCTGCTACGTTCGCTATCGGCCTCCCAATCACCCCGCCGCTCTCTTCACCGCTTCCCCAGCCCTCTGCCATCACCTGACAGGCCGTCGCATCCACCGTGCACTCGGTCGGCCCATAGACGTTGTAGAAGGTCGACTCCTCCCGTTGTTTGCTCATCTGCTCCAGCAGCGCCTCGTCTATCGCCTCGCCTCCGACCAACACCACCTCGGGCAATCTCGTCTCCCGCTCCGCCAGCAACTGCCGTAACTGCGCGGGCGTCGTGTCCAACACCTCCACTCTCTGCTCCAAGAGATAGCGGCCCAGTTTGGCCGGCTCACGCCGCACCTCTGCCGGCACCACGCAGAGCGCGCGCCCGCTCAGCAGTTGGAGCAGTTGCTTGACCGAGGCGTCGAAGCTCAGCGGCGCATTGAGACTGATGCGGCTGACCTCGCCATGCTCGGCATAGACGGCCTGCTCAAGCGCCAGCCAGAGGTTGACGGCCGAGGCGTGTTGGATCATCACCCCTTTGGGCTGGCCTGTGGAACCCGACGTGTAGATCACATACGCCAGGTTCTCTCCAGTGACTCGCGACCGCCGGGTTCTCGACCGCCTCCTCCCTGATTGCCTCCGTGTCCAGAGACACCAGCTTGAGCGCGCCCGCGTCCCAGAGGTCGGACAGTGCCTCCTCTGTCAACACGAGCCGCACGCCCGCATCCTCAACCATCCACCGCCGCCGCTCCACAGGGTACTCAGGCTCAAGCGGCAGATATGCCCCTCCGGCCTTGAGGATGCCCAGCACGGCCACCACCATCTCGATTGACCGCTCCAAGCAGACGCCGACCACCTCCTCCGGCCCCACTCCCAATGAGCGCAGATGATGTGCTACTTGATTCGCCCTCTCGTTCAACTCTCGATAACTGACTGCTTCGCCTTGACTGACGACGGCCACGGCCTCTGGCGTGCGCTCCACCTGCTCTTCAAATAGCTGAGGGATGCATTTGTCGCGCGGGTAGCTCTGCTCTGTCTGGTTCCATTCGACTAATAACTGGTGGCGCTCTGAGGCCCCGACGACGGCTAAGCGGCCGACCAGTTGCTCGGGCTCGGCCAGCGCGCCCGCCAGCAGCGTGACGTACTCGTCGGCCAGGCGCTCGATGCCCGCCCGCTCATAGACCTCTGGGTCGTAGTGGAATTGGAGGCGCAGGCCAGAGCCCAGCCGCTGGCAACTGAGCTTGAGCTTGAAACGCTCCGTGCTGCTGTAGAACTCGGCGCAGCGATAGCTCAACGAACCGTGGCGTGATGTCTCGCTCCAGTTCACATGCTCATAGCCGATAGGATAGCTGTCAGGACTTTGATCGTTAGGGCTGTGCACAATTGGGGGCGCGTAATACTCCTGACGCATGTATGAAGCGTTGAGTGAACGTGAAGTATTCTTTAACAATTCATTGAAGAGAGAATTTTCTTCAATAACGTGAGGTATGGGCAACCACTTCAGATATAAGCCGAGCGACTCGGACATCTCTTCATATTTTCTGCCGTCGAGGGCGACCCGCACGGCAAATGCCGCTCCAGCCGTCAAGCGCCACAGTAAACTCTGCCAGCACGCCAGCAGGATAGCCTCTGACGTACTTCCCTGCTGCTCGGCCACCTCCTCAATCTCAGCCAACATTTCTGGCCCAAGCTCTCGATGCGCCTCCTCCTGTTCGTAAGCTGCCGCCTCTTCCCCACGCTCGCCTCTCTCCTGCGGCAGCCTCGGCTCCGCCAACCTCTCCCGTCGCGCCTCCTGCTCGCGCCAGTAACGTTGTCCTTCCGCTCCCTCCTCCGATGTCAGCAACTCGTGCTGCCACTCCGAATACTGCACGTACTGTACGATCTCGCGGGACTCCTCTGCCGCGCCCGCCATCACGGCTCCGTAGTGCTGCCACACTTCCCGCGTCAGGTTCTGCAACGTCCGCACGTCTGCGCACAGCGCCGGTAGGCTGATGACCAGCAGGTGCTGCTCGGCGGCCAACCGCACCAGCCCGGCGCGCACCACTTGCCCCCGCTCATAATCGAACGGATGCTCGCGCTCAGCTCGCAACAGCCCGGCCAATTCCAGTTGCTCGCCGGCTGCGGAACGCTCGCCCAGGTCAAGCCGTTGAAGCCGCAGGGGGCTACTGCGCATGATGACTTGCAAGGGCAAGCTCATGCCCGCCAACTGACGAAAGGCTGTCCGCAAGATTTCGTGGCGATTGACTACCCGCTGGAGGCTGGCTTCCAGTGCCGCTGCGTCGAGCGGCCCACTGAAGAGAATGGCACACTGCGAGCGGAAGGCGCGTGAGTCTGGTTGGAGTCGCCAGAGGCGCTGCTGTTGTGGCGAGAGGCGGTAGCCTTCGATCTCTTCCTGTCTCATCGCTTATCACTCTCTTCAGGGCTTAATCAATATCCTTCGAGTAGAGGTCTGTCATAGCCACCACAATCTTTCTGGGGCCTTCGTATGGCTCGCGTCCGTGAGAGGTCAGCATGTTATCTATCAACAAGACATCGCCCTCTTGCCAGGGAAATCTGACTGCCACTCGCCGGTACGCCTCCCGAATCTCGTTCAGGACCGAACTCTCAATCGGGGAGCCGTCACCGTAATAAGTATTAAAAGGCAGGTCCTCAGTCTCGTACTCTGCCAGCAGCGTATCTCGGACTGCCGGCTCTAAACTTGAGATGTGAAAAAAGGCTACGTGTTCGAACCACAACAACTCGCCTGTTTTCGGGTGAGCCACAACGGCTTCAAACACTTGACGGGTACGTAGAAGGTTACCCTCGCGCCACTCAAAATCTATCGCGGCTTTTCGGCAGTGAGCTTCGACTTCGGCCCGGTCGGTCGTTTGAAAGGCATCCTGCCATGAAAGGCCGAGGTGATCGATATAATTTCGGACATACATCACCTTCTTGCTCATGAAACGTTCTCTGAGCCGCGGGTCCAGAATTTTTAATACCTTGCGGCCGTCGGCGAGTGGGGTGGCTCCTCCCTTGTCCGCCGCTTTAAGACAGAAGAACCAAAGTTTCATCGGCCAGGAACGCGTGTAGGACTGCTCGTTATGAAAATGGATGGATTGGTCCGCGGGATAATCGGTCGAAGTGTAAATCCCTCGCTGAACTTCTGACCGCGGCGATGAGCGTTCCGTGTAATCGAGCAGGGCCGTAGAGACGGCCCTCACCACCTGCTCGAACTCCGCCACCGTCCGCACCCCAAAGTTCCGAAACAAAACAGCCCCGTGGCGCAGCAACTCTGCTTCGAGTTCCTCCCGCCGACTCCGCGCCCAGCCGCTCAAATCCACCTCCTCAGACGCGGCCTCCATCACCAGCGGCAGCCCCGCCTCCTCACCCCACAGCGTTGCCTTCACCAACGACGCGCCGGAGACGCTGAGCGGCTTGGGCCTCGCGGCCCTGAACTTGTCGAATCCCTTAATCATTCATCCTCTGGTCAATGGAATCTCTTTGTCGCCCTCATCGCCCGCGACCGTTCCCTGCTCCAACTCGGCCAACAGTTCTTCCACCCTCTTACTCTCTCTCCTCTGGATCGTTCTCACCGACGCGCCTGATGGTTGGAGTGCTGCTTTTCTTTGCTCGACGAGCAGAGCAAGTTCGGCGACGGTCGGGGATTCAAAAAGGGTGCGTAAGGGGAGTTCCACATGGAAGTCACGATGCACTCGTGACATGAGTTGAATGCCGAGCAGAGAGTGTCCTCCCAGCTCGAAGAAGTTGTCATGGACCGAAACCCGCGGAACCTTCAGCAGGTCAGTATACATGCCAGCCAGCAACTCTTCGACAGGTGTGCGTGGCGCGACGAGCGTGGATTCAATCTGTTCAGGAGCGGGAAGCGCCGCACGATCTACTTTCCCATTCGGCGTCAACGGCAGATGACCGAGCAGGACAAACCTCGCCGGCACCATGTAATCCGGCAACCTTCGCCTGGTAAACTCGCGCAGCTCGCTCAAGCCGACTGCTTCATGCGGCTCCGATACTATGTAGGCAACTAGCTGCTTGTCGCCGAC
Organism: uncultured Acidobacteriota bacterium; assembly: GCA_963711585.1. Classification (GTDB taxonomy): domain Bacteria; phylum Acidobacteriota; class Blastocatellia; order Pyrinomonadales; family Pyrinomonadaceae; genus QHXM01. Next base: position 245,751 of record CAVQEU010000020.1, read on the forward strand.
GACATCTTCTCTGGCTACCACGACCACTTCGCTGATGGCCGGGTGCATACTGAGAGCAATCTCGATCTCACTAAGCTCTACTCGATAGCCCCTGACCTTCACCTGATGATCGGCGCGACCGAGCGGCTCGACGCTCCCGTCCGGCAAGTAACGACCCAAGTCACCGGTTTTATAGAGCCGGTCTCCGATGGCTTGTGTGAAAGGATTCGGGATGAATCGTTCCCGGCTCAGGGCTTCATCGCCCAGGTATCCCAGCGCGAGGTGTGGGCTGCGCAAATAGATTTCGCCCACCTCACCGATGCCGGCCAGTTGTTGCGCTGAGTTGAGAACCAATAACTGAACATCCCGGATGCCCCAGCCGAGCGGGACGACTTCCTTCCGCAAACTTCTCCGCGATCCAGCACCGTCAGAAATTTTCGCGTCTTCATTCGGGATAATGTAACACCCGACGGCTCGCTGAGTTTCGGTAGACCCGTAATAATTAACACACGTGACCGCGGGCGCTAGCTTTTGAACCAGAGAAACGTCTCGTTTCGTGAGCACATCGCCAACAAAGAAAGCATAGCGCAGACTCGGAACCTCGCCGTCAGCCCCCTCCGCCGTTACCTCTGTTAAAAGCCGCCCCATCGCGGGCGTCAGATGGGCGACGCTGACGCGCTCCTGCTTCATCCATCGAGCCAGCCGGCCAGGCGTCTCGATCACCTCCGGCCCAGGAATGCATATCCGTCCGCCCAACTGAAGAGGCGTGAAAACGTCCCTGTGAAGGGGGTCGTGCGAAAGACCTGACAACATGCTGAATGCGTCTGACTCGTTCAAATCGAAGGTCTCTTTTAACCAGGGCAGGAAATGCGTCAGCGAGCCGTGCCGGCCAAGAATCGCTTTGGGCTTCCCGGTCGTGCCGGAAGTGAAGGAGACGTAAGCCAGGTCGTCAGGCCCGACGACCACTCCCGGATGTTCAGACGGGTACTCGTTCAGGAAGCCCGCCTGTGCGGCCGCTGAGCGGCGAGGGAGGTCGAGGCGGCCAGAGCCGTAGGACTCTAAAAACCCTTCCAGCTCATCCGGCAGCGTTCCAGCCTCACTCACGACGAGCAATTCTTTGGGCTTCGCGACACGCAGGTATTCAAGCAGCCGCAAATCCGGGTAGCTCGGATCGAGTATGGCAAACCCCGCCCCTGCTTTGAGCACGCCGAGGAGAGCCCACACGAGCGAGGCGCTCCGGTGAGCATAGATAGCAACGATGTCGCCAAGCTGAATCCCCTGGGCGAGCAGGTAGTGGGCCAGTTGGTTGCTGCGTAAATCCAGTTCCTGATAACTCCAGGAATCATCCTTATCCGCCACTGCAAGCGCATGCGGAGAGCGGCGCGCGTGCTCGGAAAATAATGAATGAACAGACCCGAGCCAGCCATCGTCAAGGGTTTCGGTCGGATCAGGCAAGACGGTCTGAGCGGCAGGAGTGACGAGAGAGAAGCGGGATATTTTTGTATCCGGCTCGCGCGCGATCTGCCATAAGAGATGCCGGTATTGCTCCAACAGCTCGCGCATTCGATCCTCTGCAAAAAGGTCTGTGTTATACACCAGCCTGAGAGAGATTCCGTCGCTCAGTTCCTCGACGTATAGCGTCAGGTCGAACTTCGATCCGATCTCCGTCGTGGCGAGGTATTCCGCGGTTAAGCCGGGCAGCTCAATCTTTTCAAATTCGAGATTGAGCATATTAAAGAAGACTTGAAAGAGAGGCGTATGTCCCAAGCTGCGCTCCGGCTGCAACTCTTCCAGAACTTTCTCGAACGGCAGCTCCTGATGTGTATATGCTCCGAGAGACACTTCGCGCCCGCGCCCCAGCAACTCGCGGAACGAAGGGTCGCCGGATAAATCACCTCGGAGCGCGAGCGTATTCACAAAAAACCCGATGAGACTCTCCAACTCCGAGCGGTTACGCCCGGCGATGGGTGTGCCGACCACGATGTCGTCCTGCCCGGTGTAACGGAGGAGCAGCAACTGGAACGCGGCCAACAGCGTCATGAACAGCGTTGCGCTCTCTTTCCTGCTCAACTCTTTTAATAACCCGCTCAACTCGCCGGGTAAAAGCAGTGTCCGGCTCTCTCCGCGATAAGTCTGCCTGGCCGGGCGTGGTTTGTCGGTCGGCAGTTGTAAGATCGGTGGTGCGCCCCAAAGCTGCCGCTTCCAATAGGCCAACTGCCGTTCGAGCACTTCACCTTGCAGCCACTCACTCTGCCAGGCGGCGTAATCCGCGTACTGGATGGACAACCCGGCCAGCGGGGCAGGATTCCCACTGGAGAATGCTTCATAGAGCGTCTTCAGCTCCCTCATCAGCACCAGGATTGACCAGCCGTCGCCGATGATGTGATGCATCGTGCATAACAGAACGTGCTCTTCTTCACTGACCCTGATTAAGGTGACTCGTAGCAGAGGGCCGCGTGCGATGTCGAACGGGCGGTGCGCTTCTTCTTCTGCTAACCTTTGCGCCTCCGCGCCGCCTTCGCTCTCCGGCAGCCCACTCAAATCAATGACCGGCAAGGAGAGCGGCGCAGGCTCCGTTATCAACTGCACCAGTTGTTCGTCAACAATGGTGATCGTCGTGCGTAAAGCTTCATGCCTGCGGATAATTTCCGAGAGCGTTTGCTCCAAGACCCGCACATCCAGGTGTCCCCGGAAGCGCACCGCGGCAGGAATGTTATAAGCAACGTTGCCCGGCTCTATCTGATCTATAAACCAGAGGCGCTGCTGCGCGGATGAGAGCGGCAGCGGCCGGTCTCGCCTGACGCTCTGGATCGGAGAAAGCTGTGTGGCCTGCTCATCACGTAGCGCCGCTTCGATGTGTTCGGCCACACCGGCCACTGTCGGAGCAGAAAAAAGCGCGCGCAAGCCGACCTCGACGCGAAACACCTCTCGTATCCGTGAAACGATTTTTGTGGCGAGCAGAGAGTGCCCACCCAGTTCGAAGAAATTGTCGTCGATGGAGACCTGCGGGACTTTCAGTACCTCTGACCAGATTCCCGTCAACAATTCCTCGACGGGCGTGCGTGGGTCCACATGGCTGACAGACTGTTCAGCCGCCCGCTCGAAGGCAGGTAGTGCCGCGCGGTCTACTTTGCCGTTAGGCGTCAGCGGCAACTCGTCAAGCATGACAAAGGCAAACGGAATCATGAAAGAGGGGAGCTTTTCCTGTAAGAAATTGCGCAACTCGCTGACGGAAGGTGTCCCCTCTTTTTTCGTGACACAGCACGCCACGATTCGCTTGTCATCAAATTCGTCTTCTTGAATAAATGCCGCCGCCTCCTGCACCGCCGGGTGCTGACGCAGGGCCGCCTCGACCTCCCCCAACTCGATCCGATAGCCCCTGACCTTGACCTGCCCGTCCACTCTCCCCAGAAACTCGATCCGCCCATCGCTCAAGTATCTTCCTCGATCTCCCGTCCGGTACAATCTGGCACCTTCATCTATGCCGTACGGGTGCGCGATGAAGCGTTCGGCCGTCAGAGCGGGACGGTTCAGATAGTCGCGCGCCAGCCCGTCCCCTCCGATGTAAATCTCCCCGATGACGCCGACCGGCACCGGCTGTAGATACCGGTCCAGAATGTAAACCTGCGTGTTCGAGACTGGACGCCCGATGGGAACCGAACTCCTGATTTCCGATTCAGCGGTTATCTCATAGCAACAGGTGAAGGTCGTATTCTCCGTCGGCCCGTAACCATTAATGAGTCGCTTGTGTTCCGCGCTTCGCAGAAATTTGTGAACGTGTGGCACTGACAACACATCGCCTCCGGCCAGAAGTTGGCGGACGCGCCGCAAATCGTCTAACCGTTCGTCCACCATTTGATGGAACAGCCCGGCGGTTAACCACAGCGTGGTGATCCGGTAATGCCGAAGCGCTTCCCCCAGCTCCGCAAGCGGAGGGACGTGCGGAGGCATGATGACCAGCCTTGCTCCATTCAGCAGGCAGCCCCAGACCTCAAAAGTTGAGGCATCAAATGTAATCGGGGCAAACTGTAGGAAGACCTCGCCTGCGTGCAGGTCTACATAGTTAGTCTCTTTAACCAGCCTGACGACGCCCCGATGGACGACACTCACCCCTTTAGGCTCGCCGGTTGAGCCGGAGGTGTACATGACATAGGCGAGACTCAAAGCGGTGGCTTCACTGACCGGGTTGCAGACGCTCTCCCGCGCGATTGAATCACGTTCTGTGTCCAGGCATATCACCTGCGCGCCGTGCTTGAGCAGCCGTTCAACAAAACGCTCCTGCGTCAGCACTACCTGCACCGCCGCATCCTCTATCATCCACCTCAGACGCTCTTCCGGGTACTCTGCATCCAACGGAACAAAAGCTCCTCCGGCCTTGAGTACTCCCAGCAGCCCTACCACCATCTCGACCGACCGTCGCAGGCATACCCCGACCCGCGCCTCCGGCCCCACTCCCATTCGTCGCAACCGATGCGCTACTTGATTGGCTCTCTGGTTCAGTATCTCGTAACTGATCTGCTCATCACCAAAGACGAGGGCTACGGCCTCGGGCGTGCGCTCGGCCTGCTCTTCGTACAATTCGTGGACGCACTTGTGACGTGGATATGGTTGCTGCGTCTGATTCCATGCCACCAGCAACTGATGACGCTCTTCGTTGCTCAAGAGAGGCAACTGCGAGAGGCGCTGTTGGGGGTTGGAGACAATGCCGGCCAGCAAGCGCTGGAAGTGATTGACCATTCGCTCAATAGTCGTTAGCTCGAACAACTCCGCGTTGTAATTGATGGAGACTGATAGTTTCTCATCCACTTCAGATATTTCTAAAGTTATGTCGAACTTCGCTGTTTCGCTGGGCGTGACTGTAGAATCTATTAAAACTTGAGGAAGTCTCAATCTCTCTGCCGGAGCGTTCTGGAGCACGAACATCACTTGAAACAAAGGCGTCTGACTCAAGGAGCGCTCAGGGGCTAACTCCTCCACCAACTTCTCGAACGGGATGTCCTGATGAGCATACGCTCCCAAACACACCTCTCTCACTCTACCCACCAACTCCGCAAACGTCGGGTCTCCACTCAAGTCCGTCCGCAACACCAAAGTGTTGACGAAGAAGCCGATCAGCCCCTCCAACTCGGTCCGCGTCCGCCCCGCTACCGGCGTCCCGACAATCACCTCCTCCGCTGCACTGTAGCGCATCAGCAAGACCTGGAAGGCACCGAGCAGTGTCATGAATAGTGTCGCCCCCTGCTGCTGGCTCAACTCTTTGAGTCGAGCGGTCACATCCTCGCTGACGGTGAAGCTGAGTTGCCCGCCACGATAGCTCTGGACACTGGGTCGCGGGTGGTCTGTCGGCAGTTCCAGGACGGGCAACTCCCCGCCTAACTGCTCTCGCCAGTAGGAGAGTTGCTGTTCAAGGACATCGCCGCTCAGCCACTCCCGCTGCCAGTGGGCGTAGTCGGCATATTGGATGGGGAGTTCGGCGAGCGGCGAAGGTCGTCCCTCCGCGTAGGCTTGATAGAGTGCGGCGACTTCTCTGACGAGCACGCCCATTGACCAGCCGTCGCTGATGACGTGGTGCATCGTCATCAACAACACATGCTCACGCTCGCCGAGTCGCAGTAAGCTCAATCTGAGCAGCGGCCCACGCTCTAAGTCGAACCCTCGTTGCGCTTCCTCTCGCGCCAGGCACATCACCTGCTCCTCGCGCTCCTCTGCCGTCAAGGCGGATAAGTCACGGGCCGACAACGCAGGCAGGGGCGAAGCAGGTTGTATGATCTGGAAAGGCGTGCCGTCTATAGCAGTGCAGATGGTACGCAGTATCTCATGCCTGCGAATAATCTCATTAAATGCCTGTCTCAAGAGCGGCGACATTGAGTTCTCCAGTGAGATGCAACGTGACAGGGATGTTGTAGAACGGAGAGCCACCCTCCAACTGGTGGATGAACCACAGCCGCTGTTGCGCGAACGAGAGCGGCAGCGGGCCGGAGCGTGAGACGCGCTCAAGCAGCGGCGCTGTTGAGACAGAATGTGAGGCATGGAGCAGGGTTTCGATGCCTTCGGCCAGGAGCGCCACGCTTGGACGCTCAAAGAGCAGGCGCAGCGGCACTTCGAGTTGGAAGGCTTCGCGGATGCGGCTGACGAGTTGCGTCGCCAACAGTGAGTGTCCTCCCAACTCGAAGAAGTCGTCCTCGACCGAGACCCGCTCCAGGTGCAGCACCTCCATATAGAGATTAACCAGAATCTCCTCGACCGGCGTCCGCGGGGCGACTACCTCGATCCTGGCCTCTGCCTGCTCGGGCGGCGGGAGGGCAGCGCGGTCAACTTTGCCGTTAGGAGTCAGCGGTAACTCGTCAAGCCTGACGAAAGCTGACGGAATCATGTGTTTCGGCAGTCTCTCCCGTAACTGCTGGCGAACCTCGTCAATCGTCACCGACGCCTCTGCTTCCATCACCACGTAGGCCGCCAACCGCCTGTCACCTGTCACGTCCTCGCGCACCACGACCACGGCCGCCTCAACCGCCGGGTGCTGGCACAACACCGCCTCGACCTCTCCCAACTCGATGCGGTAGCCTCGTACCTTGACCTGTCCGTCGGCTCGCCCCAGAAACTCGATCTGTCCATCACTCAGGTAGCATCCTCGATCTCCCGTTCGGTACAGCCTAGCCCCTGCTTGCGTGCTGAACGGGTGCGGGATGAAGCGCTCTGCCGTCAACTCCGGGCGGTTCAGATAGCCGCGCGCCAGCCCCTCGCCGCCGATGTAAATCTCCCCGATGACGCCGACCGGCACTGGCTGCTGATGACTGTCCAGGATGTAAACTTCCGACATGGCGATTGGACGGCCGATGGTTGGCGCACCTCTCGCGCCTCGCTTGACCAATGTGTAAGTGGAATAAGTCGTATCCTCTGATGGCCCATAAAGGTTGAATATTTTTTGGACGTTGCTCTGTTGATAGACCTGCTGTACCAACGCATTCGACAACGGCTCGCCTGCCAGATTTACTGTGCAGACACACGGCGGGATGGAGTTCATTCGCACCAATTCCGACATGGCGGAAGGGACAGTGTTGACGAGCGTCACTTCTTGAGAGGCCGGCAAGGCAGGCAGGCATAAGGCGTTCTCAGCGAGCAAGACTTTGCCACCAACACTCAGTGGGGTGAAAATTTCAAAGATTGAAAGGTCAAAGCAGATTGAAGTTGAAGCCAGAACGCCGGAAAGCTCATCCTGCGTGAAGATTTCCCTGGCCCAATGCAGGAAGGTGACGGCGCTGTGGTGCTGGATCATCACTCCTTTGGGCCGGCCGGTCGAGCCCGACGTGTAGATCACGTAGGCCAGGTTTTCTTCACCGACTTCGACCGCCGGATTCTCCGCCGCCTCTGCTCCTCCGGCCTCGCTCCCTACATACAGCACCAGCGCCTCGTTCCCGCTCCAAAGGCCGGCCAGAGCCTCCTCTGTCAGCACCACCTTCACGCCGGCATCCTCCAACATCCAGGCGAGCCGCTCTAAAGGGTACTCAGGGTCGAGCGGGACATACGCTCCGCCAGCCTTGAGCACCCCCAGCATCGCCACCACCATCTCCACCGAGCGCCGCAAGCAGACTCCGACCAACGCCTCCGGCCCCACGCCCGAAGAGCGCAGACGATGTGCCAGGTGATTCGCCCTTCTGTTTAACTCACGGTAACTGACCCTCTCCTCCGCGCAGACCAGGGCCAAGGCTTCGGGAGTACGTTCGGCTTGCTCTTCGAATAACTGATGAATGCACTTCGCACGCGGATAGCTCCGCTGCGTCTCGTTCCACTCGACCAGCAGTTGACGGCGCTCCTGCCGGCTCAAGAGTGGCAACTGCGAGAGGCGTTGCCGCGGGTTCGAGACGATGCCCGCCAGCAGCGTCCGAAAGTGTTCACTCATCCGCCCGATGGTCTCGCGCTCGAACAGGTCCGCGTTGTATTGTAGCGAGAATATTATTTCCTGGCCCACTTCGGCGGCCATCAGAGTGACATCGAATTGAGCGACCCGCTGCTCCAGTGCGACGGACTCGAATTTGAGAGAGCCCACTTCGAGGCTTCGGCCCGGTTCGCCTAAGACGAAGGCAGATATTTCATTCCCGGTCTCCTGGGTTTTTTGAAAGACGAACGCCACGTCGAATAGTGGTGAACGGCCTGAGTCGCGTTCCGGCTGAAGCTGTTCGACTAACAGGGCGAACGGATAGTCCTGGTGCTCGAAGGCATCCAAAACCGTTTGTCGCACCTGATGGAGAAAATCTTCCACAGTCGGGTCTTGCGACAAGTCGGCTCTCAAGACTACGGGGTTGGTGAAGTAGCCTACCACCTCTGCAAGCTCGGCGCGGCTCCGCCCGGCCGTCGGAGAACCCACGAGAAGCTCGTCCTGACCTGTGTAGCGATGCAGCAGCATCTGAAAGGCCGCGAGCAAGGTCATGTACAGAGTGGCCTCATGCGTGATACTTAGAGCCTTGAGTCGGTGGGTTAACTCTGCATCGAGCGTCGAAGTTAAAGAAGCGCCCCGATAGGTTTGAAGAACCGGCCGGGGTCTATCAGTAGGCAGGTCTAAGAGCGGCAATTTTCCTTTCAGTTGATTCTTCCAATATGACCAGAGCCGCTCTCCTTCATCCCCCCGCAGCATATCAGCCTGCCAGCGGGCGTAATCCGCGTACTGGAAATTGAGCTGCGGAAGATGAACCCCGGAGCCGAGTCTTGCCGCTTCATACAACGCGCTTAACTCTTTAACCAGCACAACCAGCGACCAGAAATCGGCAACGATGTGATGTACAGCGAGAAGCAGGATGTGTTCTTCTTCCGCCCGGCTGAAGACACTCACCCGCAGCACCGGGCCATTTTCCAGATCGAATGGAGTATGGGCTTCTTCAACCAGGCGCTCATTCAGCGCCGCCTCACTCCAAGTTGAAGCATCAACCGTTTGAAAACATATTTCCGCGTGTTCGTGAATCTGCTGAACCGGCTCGCCGTGAATGCTCGGAAAGGTGGTTCGTAAAGAAGGATGACGATTCACTAATTCTTGAAAGGCGCATCGCAGCGTTGCCAGCTCTACGTTTGATAAAATTCGTGCAGCGACTGCAATGTTGTAAGCCGGACTTGCCGGCGCTAATTGATATAGAAACCAGAGGGCGCGCTGGCCGTGTGAGAGTTGATGTTGGGTGACGACTTCACGTAAGGGAAGAGCGCCCGTGGTTAAAGGTGGAAGCCCATTGAATTGAGCAAGCGCCTGCCCAACCAGTTGACTGAGGCTGTAGCTCTCAAGGAAGCTCGCCATCGGTAAGCGCACGCCGACGCTTTTTTCGAGGCTATGCGCCAACTCGATTGCCGCCAGAGAATCCAGTCCATAGCGCGTGATCGGCTGGTTGACATCTATTTCAGAAGGATTCACGCCGAGCCTCACTGCTAGCTGTGTGGTGAGCCAGGCTTCAATCGCTTCCCTGTTATCTAACTGAGATGATGAGATGAAATCGGGCGCAGCGTCACGGCGTGCTGCCGTTTCTCTCCATTCGGCTATCGCGTCGAGATGGCCTTCAAGGAACTTCGCTCGACACGCCTTCCGCCGGATTTTGCCGCTGGACGTTTTAGGCACGCCTCCACGCCTGACCAGCAGGACTGCGGACACCTGCACCCCGTGATCCTCGGCGACTGCCTGGCGGATAGCTTCGATGACTGAAGCTGTCTCCATCTGACGGCGCCGATCCAGTTCGTGGACGATCACTAACTGCTGCTCCTCATCGAATGCTTCGACCAGGAAGGCCGACCCACTGTTTGGGAGCAGCGCCGCGTGGCTTTTTTCTACTGTCAGCTCAATGTCCTGTGGGTAATGGTTGCGGCCCCGGACGATGATGAGATCGTCCAGGCGTCCGGTGACGAAAAGCTCTCCGTTGAACAAAAATCCCAGGTCGCCTGTACGCAGGAAGGGAGCCTCGCCGGTGTCTGCAAGGGAGGCATGAAAAGTATCTTCAGTCTCCTTTTCCCTGTGCCAATAACCCTGTGCCACGCTGGGGCCTGATACCCAAATCTCTCCGACTTCGTCCGGCCGGCACTCAGTCAGCGATTCAGGGCTAACGATGAGCACCTTCTGGTCCGGCAGCGGCTTTCCGCAGCCACTTAATCTCAGCACATCATCGCCGCCGCCATCGCCCGCGTCGAAAGGGGCGGCCATGACTCTGTTCTTTTCAAGTGCATCACGCTTAACCGCGTGAATCAGAGGCAGGTCGCCCGGAGAGGCGCAAGAGACTATGAGGGTCGCTTCGGCCAATCCGTAACATGGTAGGAACGCTCTACGCTGAAACCCGCAAGAGGCGAAGGCAGTGACGAATCGCTCTAAGGTCTCCGGCCGGATTGGCTCGGCACCGGTGAAAGCCACCTTCCAGTTGTGAAGGTCCAGAGTCGCCCGCTGCTCAACAGAGATTTTGCGCGCGCATAAATCATAAGCGAAGTTCGGGCCGCCACTGAGGTCTGCTTTAAATGTGGAAATAGCCTTCAGCCAGCTATACGGATTTCTCACGAAGGAGAATGGAGACATCAAAGTGTTGGGGAATCCCCCGTACAATGGCTGTAACACCCCTCCTATCAGGCCCATGTCATGATACAAAGGAAGCCAGGTCACACATTCAGTAAAGGGCGTGTACTCAAACCCGTGCGCCATCAAAGCCGAGTTGTGAAGCAAGTTCCCATGGCTCACCATGACTCCCTTAGGCATGCCCGTCGAGCCAGACGTATATTGGAGAAACGCCAGCGTCTCAGAAGTAACGAGAGGCTCCCGCCAATTCTCTTCCATCCCCCTGTTGGCTATGTCGGTTGCCAGCCATTCGATTTTTTCCAACTCAGAGGTGTAGGCGAAACTCCTTTCCACATGAGAAAGGATCGAAGCGGTCGTGAGCACCACTTTCGCCCGCGCGTCGGCGGCGATGGCTTGAAGCCGTGCGCGGGTGCGGTTAAGCTGCGGAGGGTAGGCGGGCACAGCTATTGCCCCGGCGTACAAGCAGCCGAAGAAAGCGGCGATGTAATCCAAACCCGGCGGGTAGATCAGCAAGACACATTCACCCTCCGCCCCCGCAGCTTGAAGCCGTCCCCCGATGGCTCTGGCTTGCCGGTCCAATTCGGCATAGGAAATGGTAACGACATCGCCTTTGTCGCTATCAAGCAGGAATCTATAAGCACACCGATCCGGCTGATCCGACGCTCTCCGGCGGAGAAGCTCTACCAGAGTGGAGTGAGTATCTTCGGAGATTGAGGATCCAAAATGAGTAGCCATACTTCCTTTTTTGGGAGCAGAATTCGGGTCGCCGAAGCTGTGTTCACCTCGTTTGAGCGCCTCATTTCCGCGCCTGCTGTGCGGCGTGTCCAGCGATAATTGCGATTAAGGAACATGTCACCGGCTAGAGCAATCCCTGAGCCTCTTCATCGCTTAAGCTTTCTATTTCCTTAATAATGCTTCCTTCGAGAGCATAGGACAGTTCCGCCACCGTTGGGTAATCAAAAATCGCGCGCAGCGGCACTTCGAGTTGGAAGGCTTCGCGGATGCGGCTGACGAGCTGCGTCGCCAACAGCGAGTGCCCTCCCAACTCGAAGAAGTCGTCCTCGACCGAGACCCGCTCCAGGTGCAGCACCTCCGCGTAGAGGTTAACCAGAATCTCCTCGACCGGCGTCCGCGGGGCGACCATCTCCGCGCGGCTCTCTATCTGGTCCGGGTCTGGGCAGTGCCGCCCGGTCAACTTTCCCGTTGGGCGTCAGCGGCAACTCCTCCAACACGACGAACGCAGAGGGAACCATGTACTCCGGCAGCTTCTCCCGCAGATAGGCCCGCAACTCGCCGCCCGCCATCACCGCCAACGCCGCTCGTCTCACCACATAGGCGACCAGCCGCCTGTCGCCCGGCGCGTCCTCGCGCGTCACGACTACCGCGGCCTCCACCGCCGGGTGCTCACTCAAGACCGCCTCGACCTCTCCCAACTCGATCCGGTAGCCCCGCACCTTGACCTGACCGTCTACCCTCCCCAGATATTCGATCTCTCCCGTGGCTAAATACCTCCCCACATCTCCCGTCCGGTACAACCTCGCCCCCTCTGCGCTGCTGTACGGGTGCGGGATGAAGCGCTCGGCCGTCAAGTCGGGGCGCTTCAAGTAGCCCCGCGCCAGCCCTTCGCCGCCGATGTAAATCTCTCCGGTGACGCCAATCGGCACGACCTGCTGATGAGCGTCCAGGATGTAAATCTCCGTATTCGCTATCGGTCGCCCGATTGGTATTGAGCTTTTGTGCTTATCGCTTTCTACAAGCTCATGGACGCAACAACCCACCACTGTCTCCGTCGGCCCATACTCATTAAATATCCTCGTACTCGGAGCATTACGCTGCCAAAAGCTGCTCGTCTCCGCGAGAAGATTCTCCCCGCCGACCACCAGGACGCTCGTCAGCCCATCCACTTCCGTACTCGTCAACTGGGCGGACAACAGCGCAAGGTGCGCAGGCGTTAGCTTGATGAAGCTGAAGTCTCGACTCCGTTGGAGGATTCGGCCCAACGCATCAACATCATTATGCCCGTTGAGGATTTCCACTTTTTGACCGACCAATAATGGGGCGTACAAGCTAGTGACACTAAGGTCGAAGCCGAGCGACGTATGCATCAAAGCGCCTTGCCCACCGCTCAGCGCATAAGTCGGCGCACACCAGCCTAAATAGTTAGTGAGACCCCTGTGCGGAATCATGATGCCTTTGGGCGTGCCGGTCGAGCCCGACGTGTAGATCACGTACGCCAGGTTCTCCGCCGCAACTATTCTCACGGGGTTCTCCGCACTCTGTTTCGTAATCCTCTCCCACTCACTATCAAGACAGATTGTCTGTCCCCAGTGAGTCGGCAGATGGTCGCTCAGTTGCTCCTGTGTCAGCAGCAGCGGGACGTTGCTATCTTCCAACATCCACGCCAGCCTCTCTAACGGATACTTCGGGTCTAATGGCAAATACGCTCCCCCGGCCTTCAACACCCCGAGCAAGGCCGCCACCATCTCGATTGACCTCTCCAAGCACACCCCGACCACCACCTCCGGCCCGACGCCCAATCCACGCAGATGGTGAGCTATTTGGTTAGCCCTCTCGTTCAACTCACGGTAACTCACTTGTTCCGCGTCAGCGAGCACGGCCACGGCCTCCGGCGTGCGCTCCGCTTGCTCCTCGAACAACTCGTGGACGCATTTCTCCCGCGGGTACTCCCTCGCTGTCGCGTTCCATTCGACTAATATCTGTCGGCGCTCTTCCTGGCTCAAGAGCGGCAACTGTGAGAGACGCTGTTGCGGGTCCGCGACGACGCCCGCCAGCAGCGTCCGAAAGTGTTCGCACATCCGCCCAATGGTCTCCCGCTCGAAGAGGTCGGCGTTGTACTGGGCCGACGCCAAAAGCCGCCCCTCGTACTCCGTCAGCGCCACCGTCAGATCAAAGCGCGCCGCCCCGCTGTCGCTGTGTAGCGCTTCCAGCCGCAGACCCTCCACATCCAAACTCTCCATCGGCGTGTTCTGCAACAGGAACTTCACCTGGAACAGCGGCGTGTGGCTTAAAGTCCGCTCCGGCTGTAACTCCTCCACCAACTTCTCGAACGGGATGTCCTGATGAGCGTATGCGCCCAGACACATCTCCCGCACCCTCCCGATTAGCTCCTCGAAGGTCGGGTCTCCTGACAAATCTGTCCGCAAGACCAGTTGGTTGATGAAAAACCCGATGAGGGCTTCCAACTCAGTCCTGGTGCGGTTGGCGATGTCGGTCCCCACTATTACATCTTCCTGCCCGCTGTAGCGCATCAAGAGCAGTTGGAAGGCTCCCAACAACGTCATGAACAGCGTCGCCCCCTCGCGCCGGCTCAGGGCCTTCAGCTTCTCCGTCACCTCCTCGCCGACGGTGAAGCTCAGTTGCCCGCCCCGGTAACTCTGCACACTGGGGCGCGGATGGTCCGTCGGCAACTCCAACACCGGCAGCCCCCCGCCCAACTGCCCGCGCCAGTAAGAGAGTTGGCTCTCCAGCACGTCCCCCGTCAGCCACTCCCGCTGCCAGGCCGCGTAATCAGCGTACTGGACGGGGAGTTCGGCGAGAGGCGAGGGCTCTCCTTGTGAGTAGGCTCGATAGAGGGCGGCGACTTCTCTGACGAGCACGCCCATTGACCAGGCGTCGCTGACGATGTGGTGCAGCGTCAGCAGCACGATGTGCTCCCCCTCTCCTAATCGCAGCACACTCACGCGCAGCATCGGGCCACGCGACAGATCAAACGGGCGCTGCGCTTCCTCTCGCGCCAGCCGCTCGACCTCCGCCACGCGCTCACTCCCGCCCATTTGGCTTAGGTCAGTGACAGGCACTCTCACCTCGTCAACCTCGGCGATCACCTGTACCGGCTCCCCACCCGCCACCGCAAAATGAGTCCGCAGCACCTCGTGGCGGCGCACCACCTCCGTGAAGGTCCGCCCCAGCGCCGTCAGGTCGAGCGCGCCCGTGAGGCGCACGGCCGCCGGGCTGTTGTAGAAGGGCGAGCCCGCCTCCAACTGGTCGATGAACCACAGCCGCTGTTGCGCGAACGAGAGCGGCAGCGGGCCGGAGCGTGAGACACGCTCGATGGGCGGGGCTGTTGAAACAGAGTTTGAGGCATGGAGCAAGGTTTCGATGCCTTCGGCGAGGAGCGCCACGCTCGGACGCTCGAAGAGCAGGCGCAACGGCACTTCGAGTTGGAAGAGTTGCCGGATGCGGCTAATCAACTGCGTCGCCAGCAGCGAGTGCCCGCCCAACTCGAAGAAGTTATCCTCGACCGAGACCCGCTCGACGTGCAGCACCTCCGCGTACAGGTTGACCAGCAGCTCTTCGATGGGAGTGCGCGGGGCGACGAACTCTCCACCTCTCTCGACCTCCTCCGGGGCCGGCAGCGCCGCGCGGTCAACTTTCCCGTGGCGCGTGAGCGGCAAGCTGGGGAGGATGACGAAGTTGCTCGGCACCATGTACTCCGGCAGCTTCTCGCGCAGGAACTGGCGAACGTCGCCGATGTTGACACCGTCGCTCGATTCCATTACCAGGTAAGCCACCATGCGCTTCTCGCCCGGCACATCCTCACGCACGACCACCACAGCCTGCTCCACCGCCTTGTGCTCACTCAAGACCGCCTCAATCTCTCCCAACTCAATCCGATAGCCCCGCACCTTCACCTGTCCGTCCGACCTCCCCAGGTACTCGATCTGCCCGTTGCTCAGGTAGCCTCCTCGATCCCCCGTCCGGTACAACCGCGCGCCTTCATCTCTACTGAACGGGTGCGGGATGAACCTCTCGGCCGTCAACTCCGGCCGCTTCAGATAACCTCGCGCCAACCCCTCGCCCCCGATGTAGAGTCTCTCCGCTCACACCTATCGGCACGACCTCCTGATGAGCGTCCAGGATATAGACCTCTGTGTTCGCCAACGGTCGCCCAATCGTCGGCACTCTCCCAGCAGCCCGACAGGCCGTCGCATCCACCGTGCACTCGGTCGGCCCATAGACGTTGTAGAACCGACTCCCCCGTTGTTTGCTCATCCGCCCCGCCAGCGCCTCGTCTATCGCCTCGCCTCCGACCAACACCACCTCGGGCAATCTCGTCTCCCGCTTCCCCAGCAACTGCCGTAACTGCGCGGGCGTCGTGTCCAACACCTCCACTCTCTGCTCCAAGAGATAGCGGCCCAGTTTGGCCGGCTCACGCCGCACCTCTGCCGGCACCACGCAGAGCGTATGCCCGCTCAGCAGTTGGAGCAGTTGCTTGACCGAGGCGTCGAAGCTCAATGGAGCGTTCAGGCTGACGCGCAAGCTCCCGCCATGCTCGGCATAGACGGCCTGCTCAAGCGCCAGCCAGAGGTTGACGGCCGAGGCGTGTTGGATCATCACGCCTTTGGGCTGGCCTGTGGAACCCGACGTGTAGATCACATACGCCAGGTTCTCGGCCAGTGATCGCCACCGCCGGGTTCTCAACCGCCTCCTCGCTCATCGCCTCCGTATCCAGAGACACCAGCTTGAGCGCTGCACCGCGTCCCAGAGGTCGGACAGTGCCTCCTCTGTCAACACGAGCCGCACGCCCGCATCCTCAAGCATCCACCGCCGCCGCTCCACAGGGTACTCAGGCTCAAGCGGCAGATATGCCCCTCCGGCCTTGAGGATGCCCAGCACGGCCACCACCATCTCGATTGACCGCTCCAAGCAGACTCCGACCACCTCCTCCGGCCCCACTCCCAATGAGCGCAGATGATGTGCTACTTGATTCGCCCTCTCGTTCAACTCTCGATAACTGACTGCTTCGCCTTGACTGACGACGGCCACGGCCTCTGGCGTGCGCTCCACCTGCTCTTCAAATAGCTGAGGGATGCATTTGTCGCGCGGGTAGCTCTGCTCTGTCTGGTTCCATTCGACTAATAACTGGTGGCGCTCTGAGGCCCCGACGACGGCTAAGCGGCCGACCAGTTGCTCGGGCTCGGCCAGCGCGCCCGCCAGCAGCGTGACGTACTCGTCGGCCAGGCGCTCGATGCCCGCCCGCTCGTAGACCTCTGGGTCGTAGTGGAATTGGAGACGCAGGCCAGAGCCCAGCCGCTGGCAACTGAGCTTGAGCTTGAAACGCTCCGTGCTGCTGTAGAAGTCGGCGCAGGCCACGGAGATTTGGCCGTGGCGCTGATCGCCGTCCCACGCGGCGTACTCATAACCGACTGCGTCGCTGCTGCCAAGGCCGCGGATAGCACCCGGCGAATAATACTCTTGCCACTCGTATGCACTACTGAAGGATTCGTCTATACGCCGAATCAGGTCATTGAGTGAGGAATCCTTTAGAAATGAGGACCGGATTGAGATGTGTTTCGTAAAAAGTCCGAATGATTCATATAAGTCCTCGTATTTCCTGCCGTCGAGAGCGACCTGTACAACAAACTCCTCCGCTCCGCTCACTCGCCACAGCAGACCCTGCCAGCAAGCCAGCAGGACAGACTCCGCACTGCTCTGCTGCCTCTCAGCCACCCCCTCGACCTCGCCCAGCACTTCCGCCCCAAGCTCCCGCCGCACCTCCTTCAATTCGTACTCCGCCGATTCTTCAACACGCCCTTCTCGCTCCAGTGCCAGCCGCGGCGCGGCCAAACCCTCCTGCCGCATCTCCTGCTCGCGCCAGTACTGCCGCCCCTCTGCCCCCTCATCCGACGCCAGCAACTCCTGCTGCCACTCCGAGAACTGCACGTACTGCACCACCTCAGAGAGCCCTGCCGCATTCTCCCCGCCCACTATCGAGGCTCCGTAGTGCTGCCACACTTCCCGCGTCAGGTTCTGCAACGTCCGCACGTCGGCGCACAGCGCCGGCAGGCTGATGACCAGCAGGTGCTGCTCGACGGCCAACCGCACCAGCCCGGCGCGCACCACTTGCCCCCGCTCGTAATCAAACGGCTGTTCGCGCTCTTCGCGCACATACTCCTCCACCCGCCGCTCGCGGTCGGCCGCCGGACACCCGCTCAGGTCCAGGTGGCGCAGCCGCAGGGGGCCGCCGTTCGTGATGACTTGCAGGGGCAACTCCATGCCGGGCAGTTGGCGGAAGGCTGTGCGGAGAATTTCGTGGCGCTCGACCAGGCGGCAGAGGCCGTCCTCCAGGGCTTCCGGGCGCAGCGGCCCGCGGATCATGAGGGCACACTGCGAGCGGAAGGCGCGTGAGTCTGGTTGGAGTCGCCAGAGGCGCTGCTGTTGTGGCGAGAGGCGGTAGCCTTCGATCTCTTCCTGTCTCATCGCTTATCACTCTCTTCAGCGAGTAATAGAGATCACAAGCTGGATACAGGGGCGTCCGAGTTCAATGGAGCGCTCCGATGTTTGCGAACAGGCAGTCGGGTTTATTAGATGAGTATTATAAAATCAGATTTCTTTATTAGTATAGAGTTCTGCCATAGCCACCAGGATTTGCCGGGGGCCGACGAAGGGCTCACGCCCGTGCGAAGCTAAGAAGTTGTCCAACATCAAGACATCCCCCTCTTGCCAGGGGAAAATCACCGCCGCCTCTTGATAAACGCCGCGAATCTCATCCAACACGGACGCCTCAATTCGCGAGCCGTCACCATAGTAAGCGTTGCGCGGGAGGTCTTCTTCCTTAAACTCTGACAAGAGAGACTCGCGCACTTCCGGCCGCAAGTTCGAGATGTGAAACATGTGAGCGTGATTGAACCACACCGTCTCACCTGTTTTCGGGTGAGTCGCCACGGCCTGGCGCACTTGCCGCGTTCTCAACCGATTTTCGTCCTTCCATTCAAACTCCGTGTGTGATTGACGACAATACTCTTCGACCTTCGCCCTGTCGTTGGTTTGGAAAACATCCTGCCACGTGAGGTCTAGCCCGTCCCCATAGTTGCGGACATACATCACCCTCTTGCGCATAAACACTTCCTTGATTGCAGGGTCCAGCCGCGCGAAGATTTTCCGGTCATTCGCTATCGGCGTCGCCCCGCGCTCCGCCGCCGGTTTGAGGCAGAAGAACCAGATTTTCGAGGGCCAGTTATGAGAGTATGACATCTCGTGATGCAAGGGGATGTGCTGGTCAGCCGGATACTCTGTTGAAGTAAAGATGTTATTTCCCACTTCATGACGCGGCGCTGCCCGCTCCGTGTAATCGAGCAGGTCCGGCGAGACGGCCCTCGCCACCTCCTCGAACCCTCCCACACTGTTCACACCGAAGCCGCGAAACAGAATCGCCCCGTGCCTTAACAACTCCTCCTCGACCTCACCCTTGCGGCTCCGCAGCCAGCCGCTCAACTCCACCCCCTCGCACGCCGGCTCCATCACCAGCGGCAGTTCTTCACCCTCCCTCAGCGCGGAGGTCTTCACCAGACTGGCGCTGGAGACGTTCAGAGGCCGAGGCTGGACGACCTTGAACTTGCCGAAGACTGGCGGCGGAGTGACTTTCATCTGGTGCTCTCCTCAAGGGTGGGTGGTGAGAGGCTGACGGGCTTCGGCTTGACGTGGACGAATTTCCGGTAAGCACTCTCCTCGCTCTCCCGCTCCTGCCGTTGCTGCTCTAGCAGTTCCTCATCAGTGAGCATCGGCAGTTGACTGATCCTCTTTCCCCCTGCCTCTGCTGCTACGCTCTCCAGCAATCTCCGATAATGCCCCGCCATCCTCTCCATTTTCTCGGCCTCGAACAAGTCCCGGTTGAAGGTCAGCCTCCCGCTCAGCCGCCCCCCTCGCTCGCTCAGCCACAGCGTCAGGTCATAGCGTCCCGTCTCGTTCTGTGCCACCACGGGGTCCAGCCGCAGCCCCGCCAATTCCAGCACCTCCAGCGGGACGTTCTGCACACCGAAAGCCACCTGAAACAAAGGCGTCTGACTCAAGGAGCGCTCCGGCTGCAACTCCTCCACCAACTTCTCGAACGGCACTTCCTGATGTGCGTACGCCCCCAAACAGACCTCCCGCACCCTCGCGATTAACTCCTCGAACGTCGGGTCTCCCGATAAGTCTGTGCGCAAGACCAGCGTGTTGACGAAAAAGCCGATCAACCCTTCCAACTCTATCCGCGTCCGCCCCGCCACCGGCGTCCCAACAATCACATCCTCCTGTCCACTGTAGCGCATCAAGAGCAGTTGGAAGGCGCTCAACAACGTCATGAACAGCGTCGCCCCCTGCCGCCGGCTCAACTCCTTGAGTCCGGCGGTCACCTTCTCCGAGACCTCGAAGCTGAGTTGCCTGCCGCGATAACTTTGCACACTGGGGCGCGGGCGGTCTGTCGGCAACTCCAGGACGGGCAACTCCCCGCCCAACTGCCCGCGCCAGTAGGAGAGTTGTTCTTCGAGTGTCTCTCCGCCGAGCCAGGCGCGCTGCCATGCGGCGTAGTCTGCGTATTGGATAGGTAGCTCCGGCAAGGGTGACGGCTGACCGTTGGAAAAAGCTGAGTAAAGTGCGGCCACCTCTTTGACGAGTACGCCCATCGACCAGGCGTCGCTGACGATGTGGTGCAGCGTCAACAGTACGACGTGCTCACGCTCGCCGAGCCGCAGCACGCGCACGCGCATGAGCGGCCCTCGTGACAAATCAAACGGGCGCTGTGCCTCTTCTTCCGCCAGGCGAGCCACCTCAGCCTCTCTCTGCTGCTCGTCCATCTGGCCGAGGTCCGTCAACGGCACATCCAGAGCCCCGGCTTCCGCGATCGCCTGCACCGGCTCGCCCTCGACCACACGAAAGTGTGTCCGCAGCACCTCGTGGCGGCGCACCACCTCTGTGAAGGTCCGCCCCAGCGCCGTCAGGTCGAGCGGCCCACTCAGACGCACCGCCGCCGGGCTGTTATAGAACGGAGAGCCCGCCTCCAACTGGTCGATGAACCACAGCCGCTGTTGCGCGAACGAGAGCGGCAGCGGGCCGGAGCGTGAGACACGCTCGATGGGTGGCGGCGTCGTGGCCGAGTCTCCCGCGGCGCGGAGCATCTCTATGTCGCGCGATAAAGCAGCCACTGCCGGATGCTCGAAGAGCAGGCGCAGCGGCACTTCGAGTTGGAAGGCTTCGCGGATGCGGCTGACGAGCTGCGTCGCCAACAGCGAGTGTCCTCCCAACTCGAAGAAGTCGTCCTCGACCGAGACCCGCTCCAGGTGCAGCACCTCCGCGTAGAGATTAACCAGAATCTCCTCGACCGGCGTCCGCGGGGCGACGAACTCTTCTCCCCTCTCGGCCCGCTCCGGGGCGGGCAGTGCCGCCCGGTCAACTTTCCCGTTGGGCGTCAGCGGCAACTCCTCCAACACGACGAACGCAGAGGGAACCATGTACTCCGGCAGCTTCTCGCGCAAGAACTGGCGAACATCGCCGAGCTTGACCGACTCCTCGGCTTCCATCACCAGGTAAGCGACCAATTGCTTCTCGCCCGGCACGTCCTCGCGCACCAAGACCACGGCGGCCTCCACCGCCTGGTGCTCACTCAAGACCGCCTCAATCTCTCCCAACTCGATCCGGTAGCCCCGCACCTTCACCTGACCGTCGGCTCGCCCCAGGAACTCGATCTGCCCATCCCTCAGATGTCGTCCACGGTCTCCCGTCCGGTACAATCTCGCTCCCTCTGCGCTGCTGTACGGGTGAGGGATGAAGCGCTCGGCCGTCAGCTCGGGGCGGTTCAAATAGCCTCGCGCCAGCCCCTCGCCGCCGATGTAAATCTCTCCGGTGACGCCGACCGGCACTGGCTGCCGATGTCTGTCCAGAATGTAGATCTCCGTGTTTGAGATTGGTCGCCCGATGGGAACGATCTTCAAATTGCCCTGCGGGTCACAGGCCCAGCTTGTTACATCTATGGAGGCTTCTGTTGGCCCATAAAGGTTATGCAATTGTGCATTGAGTTTGCTGAAAAAAATCTCTTGCAGGTCGAAGGGAAGGGATTCTCCGCTACAGATCACACTTCTTAAAGAGGAACAACTATCAAAATCTCCATTCTGCATAAAGACCCGTAGCATGGAAGGGACAAAGTGCAAGATCGTTATCCGTTGCTCTTTGATTATCTTCAGTAAATATCGCTCTGTCCCGATGCCCACCCGGTTGAGCCATTACTAAACGAGCGCCGAACAATAACGGCCAAAAGAACTCCCAAACCGAGACATCAAAACTAAAAGGAGTTTTTTGTAAGACCCTGTCGGCGGCGGTTAGATGATATGCATTTTGCATCCAGAGGAGCCGATTATGAAGACCCTGATGCTGAATCATCACGCCTTTGGGCTGGCCTGTGGAACCCGACGTGTAGATCACATACGCCAGGTTCTCGCCAGTGCATCGCCACCGCCGGATTCTCAACCGCCTCCTCCCTGATGGCCTCCGTGTCCAGACACAGTAACTGCTCTGCACCGCCAGCCCATAAACCCACCAAAGCCTGCTTCGTCAACACGAGCCGCACGCCCGCATCCTCAAGCATCCACCGCCGCCGCTCCAAAGGGTACTCAGGCTCAAGCGGCAGATATGCCCCTCCGGCCTTGAGGATGCCCAGCACGGCCACCACCATCTCGATTGACCGCTCCAAGCAGACGCCGACCACCACTTCCGGCCCCACTCCCAATCCGCGCAGGTGATGCGCCAACCGATTCGCCCGCTCATTCAACTCACGGTAACTCACCTGCTTCTCTTCACAACTCAGGGCCACGGCCTCGGGCGTGCGCCCCGTCTGCACTTCGAACAACTCGTGTATGCACTTCTCTCGCGGGTAGGCTCTGGCTGTCTCGTTCCACTCGACCAACAGTTGATGGCGCTCTGCTGCGGTGAGCATGGGTAACTGCGAGATGCGCTGCGTGGGATCGGAGACAATACCCGCCAGCAGTCGCTGGAAATGTTTGCCCATGCGTTCGATGGTCTCGCGCTCGAACAGGTCGGCGTTGTATTGCAGCGCAGCGGTCATTCCTCCCTCGACCTCTGTAATTGACAAACTCAAGTCGAATCTCGTTGACGCATTGCGAGCCTGCAAGGCATGTAATGTCAAGCCAGATGTCTTAAGCGTCTCTGCCGGAGCATTCTGTAGAACGAACATCACCTGAAACAAAGGCGTCTGACTCAAACTCCGCTCCGGCTGCAACTCCTCGACCAGCCTCTCGAACGGGATGTCCTGATGAGCATACGCCCCCAAACAGACCTCCCGCGCCCTCCCGATTAGCTCCGCGAACGTCGGGTCTCCTGACAAGTCCGTCCGCAACACCAGCGTGTTGACGAAGAACCCGATTAAAGCTTCCAACTCCGCCCGCGTCCGCCCCGCCACCGGCGTCCCGACTATCACATCCTGCTCTCCGCTGTAGCGCAGCAGCAGGACTTGAAAGGCGCTGAGCAAGGTCATGAACAGTGTCGCCCCCTCGCGCCGGCTCAACTGTTTGAGTTGAGTCGTCACCGTCTCGTTGACGAAGAAGCTGAGCTGCCCGCCGTGATAGCTCTGCACGCCGGGGCGCGGGTGGTCTGTCGGCAGTTCCAGGACCGGCAACTCTCCGCCTAGCTGTTCTCGCCAGTAGCTGAGTTGCTGTTCAAGGACATCGCCGCTCAGCCACTCTCGCTGCCAGGCGGCATAATCGGCATATTGGATGGGGAGTTCCTCAAGCGGTGAGGGTCGCCCCTGACTGTAGGCGGCGTAGAGTGCCTTGAGTTCTCTCATCAGGACAGTCATTGACCAGCCGTCGCTGATGATGTGGTGCATCGTCATCAACAACACATGCTCACGCTCGCCGAGTCGCAGTAAGCTCAATCTGAGCAGCGGCCCGCGCTCTAAGTCTAACGCTCGTTGCGCCTCCGCATCCGTCAGTCGCTGAACCTCCGCTTCACGTTCATCAGCCGTCAGCGTAGACAGGTCCGTGATGGCTATCGTTAATGGTGCGGCCGGCTGGATGATCTGGACCGGAGTGCCTTCGATGGAGACGAAGACGGTGCGTAAGATTTCGTGCCGGCGGATAAGCTCGGTAAAAGCCGCTTCGAGCGCAGCAACGTTGAGTTCTCCGGACAGGCGCAGGGCGGCGGGCATGTGATAAGCCAGGTTGCCCGGAGCGAGCTGATCTATGAACCACAATCGCTGCTGCGCGAACGAGAGCGGCGGCAGCCGTGAGGCCAGCAGCGCGCGCTTGCGCGGCGACAGCTTCGCTAGACTTTTCAGTAAATCATCCACGGCAACAATCTTACCCTCTGCTCTGTAGACCTCTCTGCTGAGTCGCCACAGGCTCGTCCGTTTCCTGCTCCAATTCAGCCAGCAATTCGTCCATCGTTCTGTTCTCGCGCCGCTCAATAGGGAGCGGTCTCCCTTCCGCCATTCGATCCGTCTCCAACCCGTTCTCAATCAAGAGGGCGAGTCCCGCGACAGTCGGTGTCTCGAAAAGAGCACGCAGCGGAATCTCTATTTGATACTCTTGGCGCAGTCGTGACATGAGTTGAACGCCGAGCAGCGAATGCCCGCCTAATTCAAAAAAGTTATCATGGATGCCGACTCGCTCAATACCCAGAAGTGCTTGCCACATGCCGGCGACTGTCTGCTCAGTTTCAGTCCCGGGGGCAACAAAAGCGTTTTGCAAGTCCGGTCTTTCATGCACCGGCGATGCTGATGAGGCGGCTGCTGTCTCGGTCCGTTCTGCGTCTCGCACAGAACTCAGCTTAATCCACTGCTCAATCCTTGTGTTGAGGTCTGCCGTCGAAACTATGATCTGTGTTATGTCCCTCGAACGAAGAATGCGTCGGAGGGCTTCAAGACCTTCTTCCGGCGTCATGGTCATTCCCGCTATGGTTGCGCTGTGAGCCGCAGACTGTTCGTCTCCTTTTTTAATTTGCCAGCCATCCCAGTTGACGCTGATCCAGGGAACGGAACTCACCCGGTTGTGCTTGTGAGCAAAGGCGTCCATAAAAAGATTGGCGGCCGAGTAAGCGGCAAACCCTAATCCTCCCAGGACGGATGACAGCGACGAGAACAGCAGACAAAAATCAAGAGGGATGCCCTGCAAAGCCTTTTCCAGAACCAGGAGGCCGTAGACTTTTGCCTGGAAATGTCCATCACTCTCATTTATCCCCACCTCTTGAATGGAGGTTAGTTTCTGTCGAAGAGCGCCTGCGGCGTGAATGACACCGTGAATACGGCCGAAACGGGCCTGTGTGTCCCGGACGGCTGCGACTATCTGCTTTTCATCACTGACATCGGCCTGGAGCACTAAGACCTCGCCGCCTTTCTCCTCCACCGCCTCTACTTTTCTGATCCTGCGGCTCACCTCATCTTCTGCATCGTGGCTCGCCAACCATTGTTGCCACTCTTCTCTTGGGGGAAGACCTCTGCGCCCCACCAGCGCCACTTTCGCTCGCAGCGTCTCTCCGAGATGGGCTGCCAGTTCCAGCGCAATGTGGCCCAAACCTCCCGTAATGAGATAGACTCCCTCGTCACGCAGCAGCGGAGGCCGCTCACCGTTCGCCTCGAACCGCACCGGCTCAAAGTGTTGCACCCACCTGTGAGTCCCTCGATAGGCGATCACATGATCGCCGGCCCGCGGTGTCAATTCCGCGAGCAACTGTCTGGCTAATTGCGTCTCAAGACGACTTCCCGGCTGAGGGACAATGAGATCAACGCTACGGCAAGTGATGTTCGGATATTCCTGGGGGATAACCTTGCACGGCCCCAAAACGGTCGCCTTCTCCGGGCAGATGGTTTCTACGCCGGTCACTTCCTGCATCTCGCTTGACACAACCAGCACCTCAAGCGGCTGCGCGGGACTGCTCCTGGTATGAGACTGTGCCAGGAAAATCAGACTATAGAAGCCTGTGCGCCAGACCCTCTCGAACGATTCGGAGCCAGGATTAAAATCAGCCGTCGCTTCGACGCCCCACAAATGAACGACATTTCGCGGGGTGAGTGATCGGGCGGCCAGTTCCTTGAATAACGCGTCGTAGTCTCCACTCTCGCGCGGATTGATGGTGTATGTGTGGTCATCAGTCTTGCTGTATTCTTCTCCGGCCGCTACGGTAACTACGGTCTGGCTTTGTTGTGAAAGCTGACTCACGATGAGGGAAGCCAAATTAGATTTGCCGGCGAAGACGAGCCACGTTTCCTTTCGGCCTTCTTCAGGTTGCGGATTGAGCGTGGCGGCGAGCGGCTGAGAACGCTTCCACGAAGGTAAATAGAACCAGTCGGCAATGTCGGCTCTTTTAGCCGGTCTGACTTCCGGCGACCGGCGACCAGCGACCGTCCGCGGCTCGACCCAGTAACGCTGCCCCTCGAAGGGATAAGTGGGCAGCCCGACGCGCTTGCGCTGCTCGTGGACGTAGAAGGCATCCCAATCCACACGCGCTCCGTGGAGCCAGAGCTTCCCCACCGTCTTGAGTAAAAAGGCGACATCCGATTGCCGGTCGTATGGATGATGTAGAGAAGACAACACGTCAGTATTCGCCGCCCCACCCAGATTCTGTCTCGCCAAAGTACTGAGAGTCTGTCCTGGGCCAATCTCCAAAAGGGTTTTCCCCGGAGCGTCCGACAGGGTACGGATTCCGCCGGCGAATAACACGGGTTGGCGCATCTGGTCAGCCCAGTAATGAGGGTTCGTCGCCTCCGCCTCGCTGATCCAATCCCCCGTCACGTTGGAGATGTAGGGAATTTGCGGGGGATTAAGCCTCACTTCTCTCACCAGCTCGACGAACTTTTCCCTTATTGAGTCAACCATCTCGGAGTGAAAGGCCAGCGGCGTGCGCAGCCTGTGAGGCGTCACGCCCTCTTCGATAAGGCGGCTTTCTAATCTATCAACCGCTTCATTCGTGCCCGAAACGACGCAGGCAGACGGACTATTGACTGCCGCCAGAGAAAGACCGTCCGCGAGGAGAGTGCGCGTCTCTTCCTCGGAGAGCGGAATGCTAAGCATTGCTCCGCCCGGCAGCTCTTGCATCAACCGCCCTCTCCTGGCGACCAGCAAGAGCGCATCCTCAACTGAGAAAACGCCGGAGAGACACGCCGCCACATATTCGCCAATGCTATGTCCGATCATCGCCTGGGGCCGAAGCCCCCAACTCATTAATAAGCTCGCCAGCGAATATTCGACCGAGAAGAGAGCCGGCTGTGTAATGTCTGTCCGGTCGAGCCGCGCCGCAGCCTCTTCGGCCATTTCTTCGACGGGGAAAAGAATGTCTCGTAAGTTAAAGCCCAGGTGAGGTCTCAGTATCTCCGAACAGCTATCAATCTGTTCCCTGAAAGTCGGTTCCGCGTCGTACAGCCCACGGGCCATGTTGACGTATTGAGAACCCTGCCCGGTAAACATGAAGACGAGCGGCGCGGGTCCCTCTTCCTGCATGCGCGCGGTGAAAACATGCTCTCGGTCCTTTGTCGCTCAAGGCCGCGGCCGCTTCTTCCGCGTCACGACACACGGCGACCAGCCGCTCACCGAACGCCTTCCGACCGACGTTCAGCGTGTAAGCGACATCAGGCAGGTCTGCCTCTGCGTGTCGCCGCAAGAAATCACTCAGATTGACGGTGGCGGCTTCGAGCGCATTGGCCGTCTTCGCGGAAATCGTCAGTAGCTGCCACGGTCTTGAAGGCCCTGAAACTTTCAGAGGAGGCGCTTCTTCGAGAATTACATGCGCGTTCGTCCCGCCAATGCCAAAGGAGCTGACCCCGGCTCGGCGGGGCGCGCTTCCTTTCTTCCATTGAGCGAGAGATGTGTTGACGTAGAAGGGACTGCTCTCAAACTCGATCTTCGGATTCGGTTGTTGGTAATGCAGGCTTGGGGGCAGAGACTTATGTTTGAGAGACAGCACGGCCTTGATTAAGCCTGCGACGCCGGCTGCCGTGTCGAGATGCCCGACGTTCGTCTTGAGTGAGCCGAGCGCGCAAAAGTTCTTCTTGTTAGTTTTCGTGCGAAAGGCTTTTGTTAAAGCTGCGATCTCGATTGGGTCACCCAGCGGGGTTGCCGTGCCGTGCGCTTCGATGTAGTTAATAGTCTCGGGCTCGACTCCGGCCATCGCCATCGCCTCGGCGATGACCTCGGCCTGCCCCTCCACGCTGGGCGCTGTAAAGCCGACCTTTCGGGAACCATCATTATTGACGGCCGACCCTTTGATGACCGCCTCAATGTGGTCGCCGTCCAGCAGTGCATTTGCCAGACTCTTCAAAACGACAACGCCCACGCCGCTGCCGCCCACCGTCCCTTGAGCTTTAGCATCAAAGGCGCGGCAGTGGCCGTCCGGGGAAGATATTCCCCCATCTCGATACAGATATCCGAGTTTTTGCTTGCTGTTAACGGACACGCCGCCGGCCAGGGCAATATCGCATTCGCCGCTGAGGATGCTTTGACACGCATGATGAACGGCCACCAATGATGTCGAGCAGGCGGATTGCAGGAGATGGCTGGGTCCCTTCAAATTCAACTTATATGAGACGCGCGTGGTCAGAAAATCGACTCCGTTGCCCATTGATATTTGGGACTCGCCGGCGGATTGAGCAAGGCCGAGATTTGAGAAGATATTGTGCAGCAGATATGTGGGAGTACCGACGCCCGCGTAGACGCCGATCACCCCGCGATAAAGGTCAGAGCTGTAGCCGGCGTTTTCCAGCGCCTCCCAGGCGCATTCCAAAAAGAGCCGATGCTGCGGGTCCATGACCTCAGCTTCTCTGGGGCTGTACCCGAAGAACGCAGCGTCAAAGAGGTCTGCGTCTTCCAGCACCATACCTGTTTTGACGTAATTCGGATCGTTCAGCGAGTCCGGCTCGACACCGGCATCTTTGAGTTCCTGATCGGTGAAAACTGATAAAGACTCGACTCCGTCGCGCAGATTCTCCCAAAATTCAGCGACGCTCTTTGCGCCGGGAAAGCGACCGCTCATCCCTATAATCGCTATTTCAGAGCCGCTGAGATAATCAACTCCCTCCTTGTCATTCATTTTCAGCTCCTATGGTTTTGACCATCGCGCGACGGTTTTGCCTTAACAGCTTCTGTTTTTGTAATAAGTCCTTTCGAGTCTCGCCGCGAGTCTTTATTTCAATGTCTGTCGATTGCTCTTTCGTCCTATTGGTGAAGAATTCAGCCAGCGAGCTGACCGTCGGATGCTCGAACATGTGCACCATCGAGAACTCGGTTTCCAGGGCATCCTGGAGGCGGGCGTGAGCTTTCGCAATGAGTAAGGAATGGCCGCCCAGGTCGAAGAAGTTGTCGTGTATACTAATCGCCTCAACATTCAGAACATCACGCCAGATTTCGATTATGACTTGTTCCAACTCGTTTCTCGGTGCCACCACGGCTTTCGTCAACTCCCTCTTGCCTGTATCCGGCACGGGCAGGGCCGCACGGTCTACTTTACCGTTGGGCGTCAGCGGCAGCTCGTCGAGCAGCACGAAAGCCGAGGGAATCATGTAAGAGGGCAGTTTTGTCCTCAAATAACCGCGCACCTCCTGCGCGCCGGCCGCCCCCTTTTTATCAACCACCATGTACGCCACCAGACGTGTCTCACCCGGCGCATCCTGCCGCGCCACGACCACAGCTTCCCGCACCGCCGGGTGCGCACTCAACACCGCCTCGACCTCGCCCACCTCGATGCGGTAGCCTCGCACCTTGACCTGCTGATCCACTCTCCCCAGGTATTCGATCTCTCCCGTGATTGTGTACCTTCCCACATCGCCTGTTCTATACAGCCTCGCCCCCTCTTCACTACTAAAAGGGTGTGCGAGAAAGCGCTCGGCCGTCAGGTCGGGGCAGTTCAAATAGCCTCGCGCCAGCCCCTCGCCGCCGATGTAGATTTCTCCGGCCACGCCGATGGGCACGACCTGCTGATGTCTGTCCAGAACGTACATCTGCACATTTGCCAACGGTCCCCCTATCGTCACTACTCTCTCTGTCGCCTGACACTCTGTCGCGGTCGCCGCGACGCTCGCCTCCGTCGGTCCGTACCCGTTCAGGAACCGCCGCCCTTCTGTTGCCCACCGCTCGACCGTTCCGGGCGTGCAAGCCTCGGCTATTGAGATCACTGTCCGCAACTGCGGTAACTCATCCGGCTCCAACACGGCCAAGACCGAAGGCGGCAGCGTCGCGTTGGTCACACCTTGCTCGCGCAGCAAGCTGACCAGCCCTGGCCCTGGCAGCGACTGCTCTGGTGAAGCCAGGCAGAGGGTCGCTCCGTTGCACAGCGCCGTGAAAATCTCGAAGGTGGCGGCATCGAAGCTGATGGAGGCAAATTGCAACATGCGGGAGCCGGGAGCGAGTCCGAAGAAGTCTGCTTGAGCGGTGACTAGGTTTGAGAGGCCGCCGTGAGCGACCATCACGCCCTTGGGTTTGCCGGTCGAGCCCGACGTGTAGATCACATACGCCAGGTTCTCCGCCGTCACCTTCGTATCTATACTTCCCGTCCCCTCTCTTACAGCCGTCCCCCAATTTGAATCGAGACAGATAACCCTTGCTTGTCGTCCATTCTGTGATTGCAAGCGTTCGGTGAACCGTTTCTCTGTCAACAACAATGGGACGTTGCCGTCATTCAACATCCACGCCAGCCGCTCCAAAGGGTACTCCGGGTCCAAAGGCAGGTACGCACCCCCCGCCTTGAGGATGCCCAGCACGGCGACCACCATCTCGATTGACCTCTCCAAGCAGACTCCGACCAATACCTCCGGCCCCACGCCCAATGAGCGCAGGTGATGCGCCAGTCGGTTGGCTCTTTCGTTCAGCTCACGATAACTGACCTGCTCGCCTTCACAACTCAGGGCCACGGCGGCGGGCGTGCGCTCGGCTTGCTCCTCGAAGAGTTGGTGCAGGCACTTCTGGCGCGGGTACTCCTTCGCCGTCTCGTTCCACTCAACACATGCCTGTCGGCGCTCCTCCTCGCTCAAGAGCGGTAGCTGCCAGATGTGCTGCGTCGTGTCGGAGACAATCCCGGCCAACAGCGTCTGGAAGTGTTCGCACATACGTTCAATCGTCGTGCGCTCGAACAAGTCGGCGTTGTACTCAAATGTGGCATATAGTCTGTCAGCGGCTTTTACCATCGCCAGAGTCAAGTCGAACTCCGCCGTATCCCTATCAGTATGCAAAGCACGTATAGCCAGGCCCGGCACTTCCAGGGTCTCGGTTGTAGCGTTTTGCAATGCGAACAGCACCTGGAATAAAGGCGTCCGACTCAACGAGCGCTCCGGCTGCAACTCCTCCACCAACTTCTCGAACGGCACATCCTGATGGGCGTAAGCGCCCAAACACACTTCTCGCACCCGCCCTAGCAACTCCTCGAAGGTCGGGTTCCCTGATAAGTCACCCCGCAACACCAGAGTGTTGACGAAGAACCCGATGAGCGATTCCAACTCGGTTCTCGTCCTGCCGGCCACGGGCGTGCCGACAACGACCTCCTCCTCCCCGCTGTAACGCATCAAGAGCACCTGGAAGGCACCGAGCAGCGTCATGAACAGTGTTGCCCCCTGCCGCTGGCTCAGCGTCTTCAGCTTCGAGGCCACCTCCTCCGAGACCTCGAAACTGACTAGCCCGCCGCGGTAGCTCTGGATACTGGGGCGCACATGGTCTATCGGCAACTCCAGGACGGGCAACTCCCCGCCCAACTGCCCGCGCCAGTAGGAGAGTTCTTCTTCGAGTGTCTCTCCGCCGAGCCAGGCGCGCTGCCACGCCGCGTAGTCTGCGTATTGGATAGGTAGCTCAGGCAAGGGTGATGGCTGACCGCCGGAGAAAGCTGAGTAAAGTGCGGCCACCTCTTTGACGAGTACGCCCATCGACCAGGCGTCGCTGACGATGTGGTGCAGCGTCAACAGTACGACGTGCTCCTCCTCACCCAGCCGCAAGACCTGCGCGCGCAGCATCGGCCCCCACGATAAATCAAACGGACACCGCGCTTCTTCTTGGGCCAGGCGCTTGGCTTCCTCCGCGCCGCGCTCGCCCAGCCCGCTTAAATCCGTGACGGCGACGCTCACCTCGTACGCCTCGCATATCTCCTGCGCAGGCTCGCCCTCGACCATCACGAAACGCGTGCGGAGGATTTCGTGCCGCCGTATGATTTCGCCGAGCGCCTGCTCTAGAGCATTGACGTTGAGCTTGCCGGTCAGGTGCAGCGCGGTTGGCATGTTGTAAAAGGCGCTGCCGGATTCCAACTGGTCTATGAACCAGAGGCGCTGCTGCGCGAACGAGGGCGGCAGCGGCCGCTCTCGCCCGGCGCTCTCAATCGGCGGTGCCGTTGAGACTGACTGTGAGTCATGAAGCAGGGTTTCAATGTTCTCGGCCAGGAGCGCGACGGTCGGCTGCTCGAAGAGCAGGCGCAGCGGCACTTCCAGTTGGAAGACTTCTCGGATGCGGCTGACGAGCTGTGTGGCGAGCAGCGAGTGTCCTCCCAACTCGAAGAAGTTGTCGTCGAGGGAGACTTGCGGGACTTTCAATATCTCCGACCAGATTCCCGTCAGCAACTCCTCGACGGCTGTCCGTGGCTCGACGTGACTGACAGACTTTTCAGCCATCTGCTCGAAGGCGGGCAATGCCGCACGGTCAACTTTCCCGTTGGGCGTCAAGGGCAACTGATCGAGTTGGACGAAAGCAGTCGGGACCATGTACTCAGGTAAGCTCTCTTTAAGAAAGCGCCGAAGCTCATTTCTCCAAGTCTCCCCGACTAGAGAACCGTGTGAGTCGCTATGGACACAATAAACCACGAGGCTCTTATTGTTCGCCTCGTCTTCTCTGGCTATGACGACCGCATCTTTCACAGAGGGATGTTGGCGCAGCGCGGCCTCTATCTCACCCAACTCGATGCGGTAGCCCCGCACCTTCACCTGCCCGTCGGCTCGCCCCAGGTATTCGATCTCTCCGCTGGCTTTGTACCTCCCCAAGTCTCCCGTCCGGTACAACCGCGCACCTTCATCTGCGCTGTACGGGTGCGGGATGAACCTCTCGGCCGTCAATTCCGGCCGGTTCAAATAACCTCGCGCCAGCCCCTCCCCGCCGATGTAGATCTCTCCGCTCACACCTATCGGCACGACTTGCTGGTTACTGTCCAGGACGTAGACCTGCACGTTCGCCAGCGGCCGCCCTATCGTCACCCCTCCGCCGGCCTCCAGGCACCCCGTGACGGTTGCCGCGACGCTCGCCTCCGTCGGCCCGTAGCCGTTCAGGAACCGCCGCCCTCCCTTCGCCCACCGCTCGACCGTTCCGGGCATGCACGCCTCGGCCACCGAGATCACGGTCTTTAATTGCGGCAACTCATCCGGCTCCATCACCGACAAGACCGAGGGCGGCAGCGTCGCCGCCGTCACACCTTGCTCGCACATCAATCTGACCATCGCAGGTCCGGGCTGCGACTCCTCGCGCGTCGCCAGGCAGAGCGCCGCGCCGTTGCACAGTGCCGTGTAGACCTCGAAGGCGGCGGCGTCGAAGCTGGCGGAGGCGAACTGGAGCATGCGGGAGCCGGGAGCGAGTCCGAGGAACTCCGACTGGGCCGAGACGAGGTTGGAGAGGCCGCGATGCGGGACCATCACCCCTTTGGGTTTACCGGTCGAGCCCGACGTGTAGATCACATACGCCAGGTTCTCCGCCGCAACTATTCTCACGGGGTTCTCCGCACTCTGTTTCGTAATCCTCTCCCACTCACTATCAAGACAGATTGTCTGTCCCCAGTGTGTCGGCAGATGGTCGCTCAGTTGCTCCTCCGTCAGCAGCAGCGGGACGTTGCTATCTTCCAACATCCACGCCAGCCTCTCTAACGGATACTCCGGGTCCAAAGGCAGGTACGCACCCCCCGCCTTGAGGATGCCCAGCACGGCGACCACCATCTCGACTGACCGCTCCAAGCACACCCCGACCAACACCTCCGGCCCCACTCCCAATGAGCGTAGATAATGTGCCAACTCGTTAGCTCTTTCGTTCAGCTCGCGGTAGCTGACCTGCCGGTCTTGACAACTCAGGGCCACGGCGGCGGGCGTGCGCTCGGCTTGCTCCTCGAAGAGTTGGTGCAGGCACTTCTGGCGCGGATACTCCTTCGCCGTCTCGTTCCACTCTACACATGCCTGTCGGCGCTCTACGGCGGTGAGCAGGGGCAATTGTGAGAGACGCCGCGTGGGGTCCGCGACGACGCCCGCCAGCAGCGTCTGGAAGTGTTCGCCCATGCGTTCGATGGTCTCGCGCTCGAACAGGTCGGCGTTGTACAGGACCGACGCCAGCAGCCTTCCTTCGTACTCGGTCACCGCCACCGTCAGCTCGAAGCGCGCCGCCCCGCTGTCGCTGCGCAACGCCTCCAGCCGCAGCCCGCTCACCTCCACGCCCTCGGCCGGCGTGTTCTGCAACAGAAACTTCACCTGGAACAACGGCGTCCGGCTCAGGCTCCGCTCCGGGGCCAACTCCTCCACCAGCTTCTCGAACGGCACATCCTGATGGGCGTAAGCGCCCAAACACACTTCCCGCACCCGCCCTAGCAACTCCTCGAAGGTCGGGTCCCCGGACAGGTCCGTCCGCATGACCAGTTGATTGACGAAGAAGCCGATCAGCGCCTCGGTCTCGGTCCTGGTGCGGTTGGCGATGTCGGTCCCGACGATGACATCCTCCTGAGAGCTGTAGCGCAT
This sequence comes from uncultured Acidobacteriota bacterium, assembly GCA_963711585.1. Classification (GTDB taxonomy): domain Bacteria; phylum Acidobacteriota; class Blastocatellia; order Pyrinomonadales; family Pyrinomonadaceae; genus QHXM01. The sequence continues at coordinate 279,713 of CAVQEU010000020.1, forward strand.
CAAGAGCACCTCGAAGGCGCTCAACAACGTCATGAACAGCGTCGCCCCGTGCCGCCGGCTCAACTCCTGAAGGCCACTCGTCACCTCCTCGTTAACAGTGAAGCTGACTTGCCCGCCGCGATAACTCTGGACATTGGGGCGCTGATGGTCGGTCGGGAGTTCCAGGACGGGCAACTCTCCGCCCAACTGCTCCTGCCAGTAGCTGAGTTGACGCTTCAGCACCTCGCCTCTCAACCATTCTCTCTGCCAGGCGGCGTAATCCGCGTACTGGATGGGCAACTCCTCCAGCGGCGAGGGAAGCCCCTGACTGTAGGCTTCGTAGAGCGCGGCGACTTCTCTGACCAGGATGCTCATCGACCAGGCGTCGCTGACGATGTGGTGCAGCGTCAAGAGCAGGACGTGCTCCTCCTCGCCCAGCTTCACCAGGCTGACGCGCAAGAGCGGCCCACTTTCTAAGTCGAACGGGCGCTGCGCCTCCTCGGAAGTCAATCTTCTTAACTCTGCCTCCCGTTCTTTCTTATCCAATTGAGAGAGATCAATCACGGGCAATGTCAGGGGGATGGCCGGCTTTATGGTCTGAACGGGGTTCCCGTCTATATTGGTGAAGACGGCGCGTAAAATCTCATGCCGGCGAATGATCTCGCTGAAAGATCGTCCCAAAGCATCTATCTGAAGTTCTCCTGCGAGCCGCACCGCTGCCGGCATATTGTAGGAAGCGGAGCCGGATTCCAGTTGATCCACGAACCACAAGCGGTGCTGTGCAAAAGAGAGAGGAGCTGTTTCGTCTGCTGTACGTTTGGGAATAGCCGGCGATTCTGTAGCGCGCGAAAGCTGCCCTCTGAGCCGCTTCTCGATGAGCGCACGCTTCGCCAGTGAGAGATGATTTAGCCGGGTCGATAGCGCGGAGACTTCGTCCATATTTGATAGCCTCAGAGTAGGTTTGAGGGGCAGCTTCGTGTGTTCAAGGTTCTGCCAGCTCTTTTGGCCCGCGACGATATTTGAAGCCTTATGGGGGGAAGGCGATTGTCATCGGCTGCTTCAACAGTGAGAAGTGCTTGGATTTCCAGCCAAACAGAGGAACACTTGGGAGTTGAGCAGTTCTTTTAATGTATGAGACTTTCGCCGAAAACGTTCAGATGAGCGGGCCATCTGATTCACAGCTACAGCGCCTTGAGGCCCGCTGATGATAGCCGTCCCACGAGATTATACGAACCAACTGACGTATGTTTTTCTCAAGAATTTTTCTTGATTCTGCGCAGCTACCAGTGTAGCATCTTCACATTCAAATAGGATCCGTTGCCAGCTTTTATACTTAATTATTTGACTTGCAGTCAATAGCAAGATTGATGGCGGAGGAGCAGCCAAGGGCCTCTCCTGTCGCCGTGGCACACCTTGAAACGGCACTGTAAGGCGTCTCTCTCTCACTGCTTTCAATAAAGCGATGTTATGAGTTGATCCATCTTTGGTCCGATGGATTCAATTGAATTCCATCCGCCGGTTCGGCAAATGAACGACGCTAAATTTTATCTCAGGCAGAATGTCCAGGTAGAACCGCTTTTCAATCAGTGGTACGCGTGGACACACTTGATAGCGCCGCAGACGGCGGCGATGAATATCGCCAACTCGCACGTGAAAAAGATGCAATCGTATGTGGCCGCGCCCAAGATTCACGCCGACGCGGTCAAAAACCCGGCCATGCTTGGCGGCCCGTTTATCGATTACCAGGGCGGCAGGATCGAGGAAATAAAGGCGCTGCTGGAGGCGACCATTAAAGGCCAGGCGCACATGCTGAGGTTCGCGGAATCCGTCAAGGTCTTAGATCAAATTCTGAGGGATGAAGCGAAAGGGTACTCGCTCGCCCCCTTGTACGAGAAGATCCCTGAGAATCTGAAAGGGTACGTGGAGCTTGTTTACGATTTGAATAACAATCCTTCCATCAGATTCATCGAGGGGCTGTTGTACAAAAGTCCCTTCTATTGTTCATCCCTTCAGGGACTCTTGCTGTCCCTGGTTTACGGGGACGAGCGCCCGTTCGCGTTAAGCACTCCCCGATTGCCCGACGCCGCGTCCTTACACCTCAAGCTTCCTTTTGCGAGCGAGGCCGTCGATGAGTTATTTAAAATGAAATTCAGCCCGCAAACGTTCGGTTATATTAAAGAGTGTCTCGGATTGGAGGCGAAGGATGAGCGTTTATTCTCTTCATTCCTCACCGAGGAGGAACCGCCTGAGCCGTGGAAATACAGCGGTGATGGCATAAACATCCGTTACTTTGGTCACGCCTGCCTGTTGGTAGAGACGAAAGGCGTAAATATTCTGGTTGATCCGGTCATCAGCTATACTTACGATAGTGAGATTAATCGTTATCGGTATCCAGACCTGCCGAATCAGATAGACTACGTACTGATAACCCACGGGCACCAGGATCACATCCTGTTCGAGACCCTTTTGCAGTTAAGGCATAAGATCAAGCGTATAGTTTTGCCGCGGAGTTCGGGCGGACGCTTAGAGGACCCTTCATTGAAATTAATCCTTCAGAATGTCGGGTTCAAAAACATCATAGAGATAGACAACATGGAGACCATCGAGATAGAGGACGGGAGCATCACCGGCATTCCTTTTCTCGGCGAGCACGCGGATTTAAATGTCGCGAGCAAGATCGCGCATTTCATTCGGCTGAAGGGAAAGTCTTTTCTCTTCGCGGCGGATTCAAATAACGTCGAGCCGAAACTTTACGAGCACGTGTATCAGATTTTGGGGGGCGTTGACGTTTTATTTCTGGGGATGGAATGCGACGGAGCGCCTTTGTCATGGCTCTACGGGCCTCTCCTGACAAAACCTTTGGAGCGGAAGATGGATCAATCCAGAAGGCTCTCCGGCTCGGATTACGAAAAGGGTATAAAAATAGTCGAACAACTCGGATGCAAACAGGTCTATGTGTACGCCATGGGCCAGGAACCCTGGCTGAATTACATCATGAGCATCAAGTATACGGAGGCGTCTCAACCTATCATCGCTTCTAATCAGTTGATCGAGAGCTGTCGAAGTCGGGGGATCGTGGCGGAGAGATTATACGCTCAGAAGGAGTTCGTGTACTGCGCTTGAGTCCAAAGGAGACTGGGGTCAATGAGCATCTTAAAATTTCTCCTGCGCAACTCTAAATGGTCGTCCCTCTTAGCAATCTTAACCAGTGTCATCAGCGGGATCGTCGGCGCGGCGCTCATTGCTTTCATCCATTATGTCTTAAGCCGTGCCCCTGATTCTTCCGCCCCGAATCTGATTTGGGCCTACTGCGGACTGTGCGGCCTTCTGCTTTTGAGCCATCTCCTTTCCCAGATTTTATTGCTTTATATTTCCCAGGGGGCGATCTACGACCTGCGTATGCAACTGTGCCGCAGCATCATCCACGCCCCCTTGCGCCCGTTGGAAGAAGCCGGCTCCCCGCGCCTCATGGCCGCGCTGACCGGGGATGCTGCGTCGATTTCGGGGGCGCTTCTGGGAGTCCCCATCATCTGCATCAACATCGCAACCATCGTCACCTCGCTCATCTACATTGGCTTCCTCTCCTGGAGACTGCTCCTGGGCTTAATCGCTTTCATACTGGTCTCGGCTTTCATCTACCAACTCGCTGTCAGAAAAGCGATGCGCTATTTGAAGATGGCCCGCGAAGAGGCGGACACCCTGTTCGCACACTTTCGCGCCATCATAGACGGCAATAAAGAACTGAAGCTCAACCGACTTCGCCGCGAGGAGTTTTATCATCAAGACATCAAGGCGAGCGCCTCGCGGGTGCGCCGCCATAATATCGCCGGGCAGACCGTCTACACCGCCGCCACCGGCTTCGGCCGCCTGCTCTATTTCATCTTCATCGGTCTGATTCTCTTCGCCCTCCCGGCCCTGGCGCCCATTCGGACACAAGACCTCCTCGGTTATGTTCTGGTAGTCCTTTACTTAAACGGCCCGATCACTCTTCTCGTCAATGTCATCCCCACCTTTAACCAGGCGAGAGTCGCCTTGCAGAAGGTTCAGTCATTAGGCTTAACTTTGGCGAAAGTGCGCGAAGAAGACAACCCGCTCACTCAACCCGGCACCGATTCACACTGGGAGTCGTTGGAACTGGAAGGCGTGACGCATACTTACTACCGCGAGAAGGAAGACGACAACTTCACCCTCGGCCCCATCGACCTGACCTGCCAGCCAGGCGAGTTGGTCTTTATCATCGGCGGGAACGGGAGCGGTAAATCCACCCTTGCCAAAATCCTGACAGGTCTCTACGTTCCCGAAAGCGGAAAGATTCTGCTCGACGGACGCCCCGTCACGGACGAAACGAGAGAAGTCTATCGCCAGATGTTTTCCGCGGTCTTCTCGGATTTTTATCTTTTTGAACGGGTCGCCCGCTCGAACGGTTCGGACGGCCTGCACCTCGACGCCCAGGCGCATGATTATCTGGTCGAGCTTCAGCTCGACCACAAGGTCAGTGTGAAAGAGGGGCTACTCTCTACGACCGCCCTGTCGCAGGGGCAGCGCAAGCGTCTCGCGCTCCTCAATGCCTATCTGGAGGATCGCCCGTTCTATGTCTTCGACGAATGGGCGGCGGACCAGGACCCGTTGTTTAAGCGCGTGTTCTACACACAGATTCTGCCGGATTTGAAGAGCAGGGATAAGACCGTGTTCGTCATCAGTCACGACGACCGTTTCTACCACCTCGCGGACCGCATCGTTAAATTGGATTACGGCCATTATGTCCAGGACTAAGTCTTGCTTCATTACTTTTCGTCCGAACCCGCAGGCGGGCCTGCGACTTTTCTGCTTTCCTTATGCGGGCGGCGGGGCGCACGTGTACAGGGAGTGGGCGCGCCAGCTTCCGACAAGCGTAGAGGTTTATGCGGCCCAGTTTCCGGGACGGGGGGCCAGAATGTTCGAGGAGCCTTTCACCGACGTGGCACAGTTTGTGGAAGAAAGCTCAGCTTCTCTTCTTCAATATTCAGACAAGCCGTTCGTCTTTTTCGGCCACAGCATGGGCGCGCTGATCGCTTTTGAATTGGCACGCCGATTACGCCGGGAGGGTAGGCCGCTGCCGCTGCATCTCTTCGTCAGCGGGCGCGGCACTCTGCGAGAGTTAAAGGGTCAACTCCGCCGCGCTCTCCTCTCGGATTCGGAACTGCTTGAAGAGGTGCGGCGCTTCGATGGCGTACCGGCAGAATTGTTTGAGAATGAGGAATTGATGAAAATAATGATGCCATCCATCCGAGCAGACTTTACGGCATGCGAACGCTACGTCTACACCGCGGAGCCTCCCCTGCCCTGCTCTCTCTCGGCTTTCGGCGGGCTGCAAGATCAAGACGTGAGTCGAGAACAGCTCGAAGCCTGGCGCGATGAAACGACAGCCGCTTTCTCATGCAAGATATTTCCCGGAGGACACTTCTTCCTGGACACAGACCAGCCCATGCTTCTACGAGCGATGGCGCAGGAGTTGTCGTCGCTGTCGGAAAGCGCGGGCTTGAGGACAGGGTAATTCGACCGGCCCCAGGCCGTAGGATACGCAGCAGGCGATACCATTCGGAATGCTTGAGCGACCACGCCGTCACTCGGAGCTGACCCTACGTCCTCTTCGAGGCGCGCGCTAAAGATCAACTCTGTGGAGGCTCCGTACAAAAGCCATGAAAAAACCGGACATCATTCTTCGCCTCATCGTGTGGTTGTTTATCTTGCTCATCGGATTCATCACAATCTACCGGCAAAGCCCTCCCGCGGCAGTGTCCGCGGACGCGCCCCCGGCGGAGTTTGCTTCGGGACGCGCCATGCAACATTTGAAGGTCATTGCCAGCCGCCCTCACCCGAACAATTCGCCCGCGCTGGCCGAAGTCCGCGATTACATCGTCAGGGAACTAAATAACCTCGGACTGAGCCCTGAAATCCAATCGTCGGGAGAGGAAGAGGCCGCGCCCGGCGCACAGTCCACACAGAATATCGTCGCCCGGTTAAAAGGCACGCAAGCCGGTGGGAAAGGCGTCCTGCTGGCGGCACATTACGATACGGTTGACGAGAGCTACGGCGCTTGCGATGACGGGGCGGCCGTCGCCGCGTTGTTGGAGACCGCGCGCGCACTGAAGTCTGGCCCGGCTTTGCAGAAGGATGTCATGTTTCTGTTTACTGATGGTGAGGAGAACGGCCTGTGGGGGGCGAAGACTTTCGTCGCAGACCACCCGTGGGCCGAGGAAGTCGAGATCGCGCTCAACTTCGATGCGCGCGGATGCGCCGGGCCGGTCTACATGTTTGAGACGAGTGAGAATAACGGCTGGCTCATTCGTGAATTCGGCAAGGCCAGCCCTCGGCCGTTCGCCAATTCGTTCATGTATGACATCTACAAGAGCCTCCGGGTTTTCTGGACCGATTTTACCGTTTTCAAACGGGCGGGAATCTCCGGGCTCAATTTCGCTTTCGTTGATGACCCTTTGCGCCAGCACACGCCGTTCGACAAATTAGAGGCGCTTGACGAGGGCAGCTTGCAGCATCAAGGCACTCAGGCTTTGGCTTTGTCCAGGCACTTCGGCAATTTGAATGCGACCGACCCGAAAGCCGCGGACCCTATCTATTTCGACGTTCTCGGATTGACGCTGGTCGTTTACCCCCGTGCGTGGGTCATGCCCCTGACCGTTCTGGCCGCGCTCTTCTTCGTCGGCCTCGTGGTCTTAGGGTTCCGAAGAAAGAAACTAAAACTCTCCGGGGTCGCGTTGGGTTTCGGCGCGCTCTTAGTTAGCAGCGTGTGTTCTTTGCTGGTGACCAGAGTCATCTGGGAAATTGAACGCGCCCTGCGCCCGGACTACAGTTCTTTCAGCAACCACAAAATTTACCTGTTAAGCTTTGTCGCCATCACGCTCGCCGTTACGTCGTTCATTTATCTCTGGCTGCATAAAAAAGTGGCGGCTAATGACTTGACCGTCGGGGCGCTGTTCGGATGGCTGGTCATCACGGTCCTGGTGACGTTGTACATGCCGAGCGCCAGTTTCGTGTTTGTCTGGCCGTTCCTCTTCAGTTCCGTGGGGGCGGCCTTCATGCTGGCCCGCCAGGATAGTCCTTTGAACTCGCCGCTCGTGCTCGGCATACTCGGCGTGTGCTCCATCCCGGGGATTATTCTCCTGTGCACTACCATCTACATCCTGGCTCTCGGCTCAGGACTCCGCATGCTGATGCTGCTGATGCTGCTGGCGGTTCTGCTGTGGGCGCTTCTAATCCCGCACATCCTCCTCGCGGCCGACCTGCGCAGGTTCTGGCTGCTGCCCGCCGCTGCACTTTTATTAGGGATCTGTCTCCTCGTCGTGGGCAATACCCGGTCGGCCCGGATTGCCGTGAATATCAATCGCGCCCCGGCGGGGCCACTGCTTGCGGCCGCAACGGGTTCCACGACAAGCTCGAATCCACAGCCACGAGCCGGAGTTCGCTTGTATAGTGCTGACCTTCGGCGTCCGTCAGCCAGGTTTGAGTGTGGTCGGGCAGCATCTCTGAAATGGTTATGAGCGAAGCGGCCTCGTCACTATCCTTTGTCCGGCGGACAACCCTCGCAAGAATGTCCGTGTATATGGGGCTCTCGAAATCAACATAGAAAGGTTTTGTCTCGATAGGCGATTTGACGAACACGAAGCGCGGCATGCCGTGTAGTTGAGCCCAACGCCGAACACCGAGGAAGCGCTCCGCGTCGTCCTTGACGTAGGCGAAAGGCAACTCGTCAGCGGCGAAGGCCCACGACTCGCGTAAAACCACCAGGCGGTCGAAGCTGATGCGGGGCATGTGCGTGCGAGGTTTTAAAATCTTAAAGAGATTTGCCGACCGGGAACTGAGCATGTCGGATAAGGCTTCGATGATGTCGTAACGCAGACGCCCGTCGTGAGTGCGCACGAACAAATCGCCGCCGGCCTCTTCGACGATCGTCTCCCCAACGGTCACCCCCTGCTTACTCGGGTCGCAAAAAGAATCGTGAGTGACCATCAGCAGAAAATGTTCTGAGGACAGCAGGACGGGATTCGTGCGTGCGGTTAGGCCCGGCAGCGACTTGGGCGGCACAATTCTCAAGGCGTTCGGCGGCAAGTCCTGCTCGGCGTTGCGGATGAGTTCCTCCGGGTCTGGGTGTTGGTCAACGAACATAGAGCCCATCAGGGTATTCGCACTGAGATGAAACTCGCCCAGCAACATTTGATAATCGCCGCGCCGAATGGCCTCTACCCCGGAGGCCACGATCATCACGTCAGGACTGTGGTAGCGTGCGAAAGGCCAGCCCGCGCGGGGCGCGGCAAACTTTTGCTCGATCAGCGGGCGCAGCTCTTCCACGCTATACGTGACGTGGCGCGGCCCCTCCGGGACGGAGAGAATCTCCGCCCACAGCCGCTGGAAAATGGGCCGGATCGCGTGGCCGGCGGACTTCTCCCTTTCAAAAATCAGGGGGCGGACACGATACCAGAACGCCGCGCCGTCTACTTCCGGCGAGCCCTTTAAGCGGGCCAGGTCTCTGTATATTTCCTTGAAAGCCCGACGATAAAATTCCGCCATCTGGGCGGTGAACCAGCGGGCGCTCGTCAGGAGCAAAGAGAGGGGTGGCCCAAGCTGTTGCAGAAACTCCGGCCCAAGCTCGACCTCGACATCTCTCCGGCAATCTTCATAGACTAAAGTCCGCGCTGCATACATCTTCCCGGCAGACCTCGTCGAAGTCGCGCCGGACAGGCGCGTGAAGGAGTCTTCCAACTCCGCCAGGGCGCGGTCGAGGTTTTCAGGGTCGCCGGCCGCGCGCGCCACGCGGTCGCGCCCTCTTTCGAGTTCATCGAGCGTCGCGAGCGCGCCCGCGCGTAAGCTCTCGTCCTCAACTCGTTCGAGCAGCCTTCGCAGCGTCCGCTCAGGGAACAACTGGGTTGGGATTTCAAACTTCCAGGAGATCAGCCCTCTGGCGCTTATTTGCTCCAGCAAGTGATAGGCTTCTTTCTCACCTCTGACCGCGGTCGGGAAGGTCCGCATCAAGACGTGAGCGATCTCGCTCGCGGTCTTCTTTCCGTCGCAGAGTTGAAGGGCTGTAGCCACATGCGGCGGGAGGCGTGTCGGGGGAGCGAGCGGCAGCAAGAGCATCTCCCCGGCGAGGCGCAGGTATGGAACGCGGCGGGGAGTAATCCAGGGGCGCAACTCCACGTTCTGGCTTAACGATTCGGCGAGCGTGTCTATACACCAGGCTTCAAAATAAACGCCGCGCGCGGCAAGCAGGTCTGGGCCGGGTCGCACCGTCAACGTTTCTCCTTGCGAAACCAGACGTGCCCAGCCCATGGGGCCGAAGAAACCGATGGTATCGTTTTTGACCGAGTAACGTTGCAGGTAATTGGCTACCAGTTCTTTGTGCCGCCGCCGCTGCTTGGAGCCTTTGGCGTCGGCCCCTGAGCGCTTGCTGAGAAGCGGGATGAGAGCCGAATGAAAAGCCTGGCGGTTCTGCCAGATTACGGCTTCCTGGAAACGTTTCTCCGAGGCCGCCTCCTGTAGCGCCTGTATCTCTTTGACCAGCGCATCCTCGTGGCTCTGACGGAAGGTCGCAGTCGCCACATCTCTTTCAGCGGAAGCGGCTCCAAAGTCTTCTACTGCCGGCCTGATCTCATCCGTGACCTGAGCCGGCGGCGGAACCTTGCTCTTGTGCAAAGAGCGCAATGCGTCTACCAGGGGATAACGCTTTTCGACATTCCCCCACTCGCCCCCGAGCCGGATTTGATTCAAAGCCTCTCTAACTGTTTCGATTGCCTGAGCGCGCTTGCGCTGGAATTCATCTTCGGCCTGTATCAATTGGTCGGCGGCACGCGAGCAAGTGGGGTCAGAAAGTTTGAGTACCTGCGCGGCGGGAAAACCCGTGCCGCGCAAACCGACCCAGCGCCACAATCTCCAGACGCCTCCCGGCAACTCTATTAAGTGAGACGGTAATGGCGTGGCGGCTTCCGTGGGAAGGTTGGATGATGAGGGAGTCTGCGTGACTGTCGAATGAGGGCTCTTCTCGCCTGGACTCATGGGAGATTTATAGTATTCGGATTCTCACGCAGAAAGAGAGATGTCCATTTTCCCACTGCTCGAAGGGCAACAAGCGTTGCCAGGGCGGCGAAAACGTCCCGATTAAAATGCTCATGCCCCCGCCCCTTGGCATTCACCATTGGCCGGGGGCATAAGCATATACTTCCCCTTCAACGCTTACTGTCTCTTCAGCCTGACGCTGATGGGTTCCGTCGTCGTTGCCTTGTTGGGGAATCGCTTCTCGCCGGTGAACTCCAAGAGCGCCTCGTTGTCGCTCACCAGTTTCAGCGTCGCGTCTTGAGCACGCCCTTTCCCATCCTTGACCCTGAAGGACAAGGTCGTCCCATTGACGCTCACCGACTGTAACTTGACGAACGATTCGCGCGTCTTCTTCACTGGACCGAGCTCGTCGTTCTTGTTCACCACGTCCTGGCGCTTGCCCACGTCCAGCGCCTCGCCCGCGAGCTTGCCGCCCGACATGCTCAACCTGATGGCGTAGTCGGCCGTGTCGTCCGGGTTGCGCTTACCTCGCCACGTGCCGACGAATAGGTTAGTCGAATCCTGCGCCGACGCCGATGGCGTCGCCAGCAAGCTCGCCGGCGGCGCGACCCCGGAACTCAGCACGGCCAGTGATGCCACGGCCAGCGCCGTCACCAGCAGCACGCTGACGCCTGTTCTCCTTTTTAATTTCATCTCTTGATCCTCCAAGTGCTGGGGCGTCTTTAACGCCCGATGAGATATACGGGCGGCCCATCAATGAATTGAACCGTTGCCGGTGGTAAGTGGGTAGCCGCAAACTGCCGACTTCCCCTAATCGCTCAGGCACTCTACCACCGCAGTTCAATTCCCCGCTCTGGTTGCTCCACCGTTTCACCAGTGCCGCTGCCGGATGAAACGATTGATCCTGTCAAAAATTCCGTGAAGAAGAGCTTTCGCCCGATGTTAATGGTTTGGTTTCGAGTCCAGCCATCGGTTCTTTCCCATGAGGATGAACCGAACTGATTCCGCGGGCCGCTTTCTTGATTATTGAAGTGGCCCATTGCTTACCGACATTGCTTAACGCCGGTTATAGCAGCTTGAAGAGTTTTTTTTCATTTGAGAAAGAGCGCCTGATTTTAGTGACTGTGTGGGGCGTCCTGTTCAGCGCTCGGGAGTGTTCGCCGTAGAGGTCGCGCTACACTTTGGGGGATAACCGAATCTTGAGTTTTTCTTCGGTCGTCTGATTTTATCCGAGTCAAGTCTCCTATTAGAGTTCGAAGCATACATCTACACCATTTGGGTGTCAAATAATTATTCGACCTGACCGGATTAAAGACCCGACTCACCTCCGCCGTGAAATGGCCTGTTGTGCCAGACCATATATCACCCCGACCTGCCGCCGGTAAGCGACGGCGTAGAGGGCCTGCCCCTGGGAGTGAGATAAATTAAACTGAAGCGCGCCTCCGCCGAATTCAGACGGCAGCGACGGCTTCCCGTGAGCGCCGTAGATAAAACGCAACTGATGCGGTCGCACCTGCACATAGCCTCCGAGGATAGCCCGGAGCAGCCCGCGGGCCACGACAAAGCGGTCGCGGTCTTTCTGAAAGCGAAAACGGCCGGCCTTTTCTCGCTCGTCCGGTGTGAGAGTCTGGAGCAGGTCCGGCATCCGTTCCGCCATCCGGTCCAGGTCGGCACGCCAGATATGAACTTCGTTCCTCCCTATCATTTCCGCTTCCGTTCGGCGCGGCCCGCGCCTATGTTTCTTCCTGCCCCAATTCCTCCATCCGCTTCCTGAGGCTGAGTGGTCTCATGTCAGTCCACACTTCCTTGATGTAGGCCAGACACTCGGCCTTCAGTCCCACCTTGCCCGCGTCGTTCCAGCCGAGCGGATTTTCCCGATCCGCAGGCCAGATCGAGTATTGCTCTTCATGATTGACCACTACTTTGTAGATGGTTTTGTCTTCTTGTTCGTCGCTACTCATGCTGTTTCCTTCAGGTCGGTTGTCGGGATAATGTGAATTGAGGGCCGGAACTCTTAAGCTGAGCCACCGGGTTTTTAGCACACGACACATGAATTATCAAAGAAGCAAGAGGTCAATAATGAAAGGCGCTCAAGCGGGCGGCCTGTCGCGTCCCGCTCCCGCGCTCCGCGTCTCGCTATTTACACCACACGCAACGGCTCATTATAATCCCCGCAGGCCAGCGATTCCCCACGCCCCCTTAACTGTTCAGAAGGTCAAGGACGAGGTAGTCGGCGATGAACGACGAGGTTGAGTATACTGTTCTTGTCATAGATGACGGGGCCGATCAACGAGAGTTGATGAGCATGATGATGCGCAAGGCGGGCTATCGAGTCCTCACCGCCAGCGACGCACGCGCGGGCTTTGAGGTCTTACAACTTGAGCGCCCCGACGCGGTGATCAGCGATGTCAGGATGCCGGAAATAGACGGCATTGAGTTATGCCGGATGATTCGCGCCGACGCCGAGGTGTGCGAGACGCCGATCCTGCTGGTGAGCGCCGTGCGCGTTGAGGCGGAGAGCGTTGTCGAAGGTCTCCAGGCAGGAGCCGACGATTATCTTGAGCTTCCTTTTGATCCCGTTCTCTGTATCGCAAAGCTCGCGCGCCAGATTGAGCGCAAGCACGTTGCGGAGCACATGCAGGCCGAGGAAAAGATTCGCCGGATCAACGAGTCGCTGGAGCGCCTGGTGCAGGAGCGCACCGCACAACTCGAAGAGGCCAACAGAGAGCTTGAGTCCTTCGCCTACTCCGTGTCTCACGACCTGCGCGCGCCGCTTCGTTTTATCAGCGGCTTCACGGAGTTGCTACAAAAACGAGCGGCCTCCACCCTCGACGAAACAAGTTTGCATTACCTCGAAGTCATCGGGAATTGTATTAAACAGGCTGCAAACCTCATTGACGATCTCTTGTCGTTCTCCCGGATGAGCCGCGAAGAGATGCGGCACCATCAGGTTGATCTGGATCAGTTGGTGAGAGAGTTGCAACAATCTCTCGCTGGCGAGATCAGCGGTCGGAGTATCCAATGGAAGATCGCGCAGTTGCCCACGGTGCAGGGCGACCCGGCTTTGCTGCGGATTGTCTGGCAGAATCTTCTTGACAACGCCGTTAAGTACACGCGGGGCTGCCTGGAAGCTGAGATTGAAGTCGGAAGCTCGGAGGATGAGCACGCGTATATCTTCTTTGTGCGCGATAACGGCTGCGGCTTTGATATGCGGTTCGTCGATAAACTCTTCGGGGTGTTTCAACGCCTGCATAGCGAGGAAGAGTTCGAAGGGACTGGGATTGGACTTGCTACCGTGCACCGCATCATTCGTCGTCACGGTGGCCGCACCTGGGCAGAAGGCCAGGTCGGCATTGGCGCGACCTTCTATTTCTCATTACCAAAACCGATTGAGGAGTGTATTAAGGATGAATCTCAAACACATCCTGCTGGTTGAAGACAGCCAGTACGACATTGAGCTGGTCCTCACGGCACTGGCCGAAAACCATTTCGATAACGAAGTGGTGATCGCCCGTGATGGGGAAGAAGCGTTGGACTATCTCTATCGCCGGGGAGCTTTCGAGCAGCGGCCCGACTGCAATCCGGCCGTGGTGCTGCTCGACTTGAAGATGCCGAAAGTGGATGGGCTTGAAGTGCTCAAGCAAATCAAGGCGGACCCGGCGCTGAAAGCCATCCCCGTGGTGATGCTGACCTCGTCGCGTGAGGATCAGGACTTGGTCACAAGTTATCGGCTGGGAGTTAACGCCTACGTGGTGAAGCCGGTGGATTTTTCCGAGTTCCGCGAAGCGATTAGCCAGGTCGGAATGTTCTGGGGCACTCTCAATCAACCGCCCCCCAGACAATGCGCTCAGGAGGTCGAAGACCCTCCGGTGTGAAGTCAGAATCGCCAACTTTGTTTCCAAGCGCCGGTCAAAAGTTTTGTGCCAGCCCCGAACAGGAAGAACGCATTATGTCCACATCATCACCAGAGACACTACCGGGCGAGCCGATCCGGGTCATGCTCGTTGACGATCACGCCGTGCTCCGCTCGGGCTTGCGCCTGCTGATTGAAAGCCATCCGGGCTTGCGGGTCATCGGCGAGGCCGGCAGCCGCACCGACGCGCTGGCGGTGGCTGAGCGCGAGCAACCTGACATCATTCTTCTTGACCTTGACCTGCCGGGCACTGACGGTTACGAGCTTCTGCCTGACCTGCTAGAGAAGGCTCGCGGCGCGCGCGTCCTGATTCTGACGGGCGTGACCGACCTTGAAGCTCACATTCGGGCGCTCAAACTCGGTGCGATAGGTGTAGTGCTGAAGGAGAAAGCGCCGGAGGTGCTGATTAAGGCGATCCGTGGAGTCTATGCGGGTGAGATTTGGCTTGACCCTGCGGCGGTCGCCAAACTGCTCGGTCAGGGCGCGTCGCCAGGCGAAGCCCCGAAGCCCGACCGCGAAGCCGCGAAGATCGCTACGCTGACCGGGCGCGAGCGCGAGATCATCGCCCTCGTCGGCGAGGGACTCAAGAACAAGCAGATCGCCAATCAGTTGTTCATTAGCGAAGGGACCGTGCGCAATTATCTGACCACGATCTTCAGCAAGCTTGAGGTCACGGACCGCTTCGAGTTGATATTGTATGCCTACCGGCACAAGCTCGCTAAGCCGCGGCTCTAGCCGTTTCCGACGAGAAATAATGGGAACGAAAAAGCCTGCGGGGAACGGCCCGCCACCCGCCCGGATGCCTTCCATCCGGCGCTAAGTCTCCGTTTTCAACAGCCGCCATGACAATCCTCACCCGCCGGGGGTGCGCTTTGTCACACCCATCACGACAAAAAAAGTGATAATGCTCAGAGTAAAAATGTGAGCATTCTCAGATGTGCGCCTTCTCAAAGACCTGTAATCTCGCCAGAGTTTGGTAGTAGACCATGACAGATACTTTGAACGGGAGGATGAGAGAAGGACGATGCAGAGATACCAGGAAAGTGTCAACCCCTTGCTTCTGTTTCAGCTTGGAGTGGAGCGGCGCGGTGAATCGCGCATTTGTACTCCATTTCCGGTGACTGTGCAGGGTATAGATGCCGGCGGCGCTGCCTTTCGGCGCCACACCATCGTTGACAATATCTCGATCTCCGGCCTCTCCGTGCGGCTGATGCAAGTGCTGGAGCTGGGCAGCCCCCTCTATCTTATGGTTCAGCTCGCGGCGGCGACGGACGCCGGTGAGCATTCGTTATGGTTATCAGGATATGGCGTGGTGCGGCATGTACGGCCAAAAGAAGGCGGAGCATTCGGCTACGGCATTGAGTTCAAGCATCGCTGCCTAGTGTGGCAATAATTGGCGTTCACACTAGGAGGAATCCTCTTACTGACGTGAACAAACAGCAAACCCTAACATTCTGCCTCGCCCTGAGGGTGAGCGACGACCACCAAAAGGAAGGATTACATCCCATGAAGGTTAAGATTCAAGCATTGTTCGTTTCTGCCTCCTTATTTTTCATCAGCCTGGTCGGCTTTATCCCCGCGAATATTAGGGCGCAAGAGAAATCCAGCGCGAACGAACCCGTTCCCGCGACGACATCAGCGCCGACGCCGTCGCCGTCGGCCTCCCCCGAAACGCCGCCAGCGCCTCAAACAGAGCCTATTGACAGGGTCGTGATCAACGTTAATCAGCGACGACTCCCTCGCATCGGCGTGCCCGCGCCGCTGCTGAAGATGGTCGAGACTTCCCACTCGGTCAACACTTCCGACGCGATACGGGGCGTCCTGGTCGCCTTCATGAGTGGCCCGATGGTCGAGGTCGTTCCCCTGGACTCTCGCATCCCGGTGCAGATTGAGGCCGAGGCGAAAATGAAGAACTGCGACTTAGTGCTGTACAGCACCCTGACCTTGAAAAAGACGGGCGGCACGAATCGGCTAGGCGGTTTCCTAAAGAAAATAGCGCCAGCGGCGGCGCTGATTGCCTTGACCGGAGGCGCGGGGGTGGCGCTCGCCACGGCGGCACAGGTTTCGGCGGGGGTCGCGGGCGAGGTCACCGCGGAACATAGGAAGAAGGACAAGATTACCTTCGAGTACAAGCTCGTGAAGGTGGGCGGCGCGCTGCCGGTTGTCGCCAACGTGCAGGAAGATAAAGCCAAGGAGGACAGCGAGGATGTGCTGACCCCGATGCTGGCGGAGAATGCCGAAGTCATAGTGATCGCGGCGCTCAGATATCAAGACGAGCAGTCGAAGCCGCCTAAAGAGAGCATTCAAACCCCGGCACAAGATAACGCTCAGCAGCTTGCTACCACTAAGACCAGCGTTCAAGCTGCGACCCAGAACGTCGGTGGTCAATAGCGTAGACCGAATATTAAAGGGCAAGCCAGAGCCAATGCGAAGAATCTTTGTCGGAGTGGTCAATCGGACCACTCCGACAGTGTATATACTGGAAGAAGTCAGGGCGCTTGATTCAGACGAGGTGATGCGAGTGAAGCGCAGTCGCATCATGCATATTCCGCCGCGCCCTCGCCCGCCGATTTGACGCCAATCCCAATCACCTGCCGGTAACGACCAACCTTTCAGCGGCCCTCCTCCCGCGTCGAGTTGTGGTATCTTTCTACCGCTTGCTGTCCTCCGCAGACGCGCCTGAATCCCGCATTAAACCTCTTCGCGGAATGAAGGGAGTAGAAGAATGAACCAGAACAAGAAAGCCGGGACGCTGATACTAGTTCTCTTGCTGTCGCTCCTCTCTGTGCCAGGGACGAGAGCGAGTCACAGCAGCCAAACGATTGCTGACCAGCAGCGAAGGGCCAACCACGCAGTTCTTTCTACCCGCACTCAAGAGGGAGAGCTTGCTGGACTCCAGCAACATGTAGAAGGAATTATGAAAGAATTGCCCGTCGTCCCCGGCGTGGCGATTGCGGTGGTTCGAGGCGACAGACTCATTTACGCAAAAGGATTCGGCTATCGTGACCTAAAATCGAAACTCCCGGTCAACCCGCAGACGCAGTTTTACATTGCGTCAACGACAAAATCATTTACCGCGACGGCGGCCAAGCTGCTTGCCGAAGAAGGGAAACTCGACCTGGATGCGCCGCTCAAAACCTATTTCCCGACCCTCGCCTTAAAAGCCCCGCTGTCGGCCGAGCAAATCAGTCTGCGCGACCTGCTGACGCACCGCTCGGGAATGAATAATGAGCCGATAGTCTTCAGAACCGCCTACACGGGACAATACGACGCGAACGAGATTCTCAACCTCCTGAGCACCAGCACCACTCCCGGCTCGCCTCAGTTTAAATATTCGAATCTCGGATATGTCATCGCCGGTTATGCCATGGAGAAAGCTGCCGGTGAACCCTGGCAAAAGATCGTCAAGATGAAAATACTCGACCCGCTTGGGATGGGCGCGACGACCGCTTACGCCTCGCAAGCGAAGGCCGGCGCGAACTACGCTCTTCCGTACATGGCAGAGGACGGCGCGTTCGTTGAGCTGCCCTACAAGGAAGACAATACCATGCACGCCGCCGGCGGGATGGTATCAAGCGCAGAAGATTTAGCGAAGTGGCTGATCGTGAATATGAACGGCGGACGTTTCAACGGGAGACAGGTTATCTCTCCCGCCTCTGTGGAGGAAATTCTCTCCCCGCAAATTAACCAGCAGCGAAATTTTTATAAATTCAAGCGGTATGCCTACAGCCTGGGATGGAACATCGGAACTTATGAAGGAGACAAACTGATTCATTGCTTTGGAGAGTTCCAGGGATTCCGGCCTCACGTTTCGTTTATGCCCGAGCACAAAATCGGCGTCGTCGTGCTGGCGAATGAGAGCCGGGACGCCATGTTCCTGCCAGACCTCATCGCTTGCGACATCTACGACCACCTGCTCCGAAAGAAACCTTTTCAAGTGAGCGCGAACGCCAGGGTCAAGGAGTATGCCGCCATGCTTCAGAAAAATAGAGAAGAGAGAAAGAAAAAGGCGGCTGCCAGAGAAAGCGAGCGTGGAGAAAGCGCAGCGCCGACTCTTGATCTGGCGGCCTATGCGGGAACCTATCAAAATCAGGAATTCGGAAGAATAACCCTCAGCGTCGAGGGCACGTCTTTGGTCGCAAGGTTCGGCAATCTTTCTTCAAAGCTTGAGCATTACCAGGGTGACATTTTTGAGGCGTCGTTCATACCCGGAGAGAGTCAAAGGGTCTCTTTCAAAGCGAACAAGGATGGAGTCACCGAGTTGAACTTGATCGGTAAGTCGTTCGTTCGGATACAGGCAAATTGAAAGGACTGAGGCTCGAAAGGGCTGCGTTCTGTGAAATTTGCGCTCACAGGTGGCCGAGATGAAAGCGGCTGTCGAGGGACTTGCACAAACCACAGCGAGGGTGTTGCCTTTAGCAACAGCCCGCGCTTGATGTTTCAGAGAAACTTTCACGCATGTTTCACTGGTCAACAATCAACTTTGAGGAAATTCCCGAAAAAAAGGCTTTTTCAATTTTTGTCGAATTAGTCACAAAAAAGCGTTGACAGTTTTGGCAAGAGGTGTATAATGGCGCGCGTTGAGGATGGGGTTGACGCCCAAACGTCAGCCGGTCGCAAGACAAGCCATCTGAGGCCCGAACTTCGATAGTGCCCGCCCGTGCCAGCTCGGAAGCCGCTCTCGCCCCCCGAGGACGCTCCCTTCGAGCTGGCACAGCCATTTCTGAACATAAAAAAATCCAGGTGAAAACTGAAACGTGATGAGAACAGGCGAGAGCCCCGGTTCTATCATTTGACGCCGGCGCGCTCCTGCAAGAGCCCCGACTCGCGATTGGCTTCCTCTATCACTTCGCGCTCGCTCATCGTCAGCAGCTCGCGCTCGCGCATGACAGGTCGGCCGTCAATGATGACGACCCGCACGTCATTCGACTGCGCCGAATAGACGACCGCCGAGGCGAGGTCCGCCGGCCGCGGTGTGGAGTGAAGGCGGTCAAGTCTGACTATTATCACGTCGGCGCGCTTTCCAGTTTCGAGGCTGCCGATCTCCTGACCGAGGCCCAGGGCGCGCGCGCCGTCAATCGTCGCCAGCCGCAGCGCACGCCACGCGGGCAGGGCGTCCGCGCCGTGCGTCACCTTTTGCAGCAGGGCGGCGGTGCGCATCTCCGTGAACATGTCCAGGCGGTTGTTGCAGGGCGCGCCGTCCGCGCCGAGCGAGACGGAGATGCCGCGCTCAAGCATCTCTTTGATTGGCGCGACTCCCGAGCCCAACTTCAGATTCGACGACGGGCAGTGCGCGACGTGTGTGCCAGTTTCCGCCAGGATGCTTAATTCCGCGTCATTCAGATGGACGCAGTGTGCGAGCGCGACGTGTGTGCCTGTCAGGCCGAGCGAATCCAGGTAGGCGATGTTGCGCTGCCCCGTCTCGCGCTCGACCAGTTCTATCTCCGTGCGGTTCTCTGAGGCGTGCGTGTGAATCATCACGCCGCGCTCGCGCGCGAGCCGTGCGACCCGCGACAACAGTTCGCGCGTGCAGCTAACAGCAAAGCGCGGCGCGAAGCAGTAGCGTATGCGGCCCTCGGCGCGGTTGTGCCATTCTTCGAGAAGCGCTAGCGATTCGTTGATGGAGCGTTCCGTCTCTTCGTGCAGGGCGGCGGGAACTTCGTCGCCTTTGTCCATCATGCACTTGCCGAGGGTCGCGCGCCAGCCCGACTCTTCGACGGCGCGAAACGCTTCGGTCGTGTGATTGACCGTCTCCATAGTCAGCGCGCAGGTCGTCCCGCCTTTAATCATCTCGGCGATGGCGAGCCGCGCGGACGCCCTGGCGGACGCCGCCGTGTGCGCGGCCTCCATCGGCCAGACACGCTTCTTCAGCCAGTCAATCAGCGCCAGGTCGTCCGCCGCACCGCGAAACAAGGTCTGGCACAGATGTACGTGAGTCTGCACGAAGCCGGGCAGCACAGCGCACCCCTCTGCGTCAATGACGACATCAGCGCCGCTCACTTCACTGCCTACGCTCGCGATCCGTCCGCCGCGTATGAGCAGGTCGCCGGCCAGGACCGCGTTGTCCGCGTCCATCGTCAGCAGCGTGCCGTTTTTGATGAGAGTCGTCTGTTCCATCATTACGCGGGAAACTTTAAAGTAAAAAGGCAAAAGTAAAAAGGCAAAAAGGCCGTAAAACGTAAATCGTGAATCGTGAATAGAAAGAGCGCTCTTTCTATTCACGATTCACGATTTACGTTTTACGGCTTTCTTACTTCTGCCTTACTTCGCTGCCTTGCGGCTGGCAGTCGCAGGAGTTTCCGTGGACTCGCCCTCTGTTGCCGCCTCCGCGCCCGCGCCCTTCACGGGGAAGCCGAGCGCGACGCGCACGTCGTTCTCTATGCGCCGCAGCAGCTCCGGGTTGTCCTTCAGCGTCTGCTTGGAGTTCTCGCGACCCTGGCCCAGGCGTTCGCCGCTGTAGGAGAACCACGCGCCGCTCTTCTCTACGACCCTGTTGGCGACGCCGAGGTCAATCGCGTCGCCCTCGCGCGAGATGCCTTCGCCGTACATGATGTCAAACTCGCACTCGCGGAAGGGCGGCGCGACCTTGTTCTTGACGACCTTGACCTTCGTGCGGTTGCCGACCACGCGGTCGCCGTCCTTGATCGCGCCGATGCGGCGTATGTCCAGGCGCAGGCTCGCGTAGAACTTCAGCGCGCGCCCGCCAGTCGTCGTTTCGGGCGAGCCGAACATGACGCCGATCTTCTCGCGAATCTGGTTGATGAAGATGAAGCACGTGTTCGACTGCGCGACGATGGCCGCGAGCTTCCTCAGCGCCTGCGACATCAAGCGCGCCTGCAAGCCCGGCAGCGAATCGCCCATCTCGCCGTCCAACTCCGCGCGCGGCACGAGCGCCGCCACAGAGTCAATGACGATCACGTCAACGCCGTTCGAGCGCACCAGGGCTTCCGCAATTTCCAGAGCCTGCTCGCCCGAGTCCGGCTGCGAAATCAACAGCTCGTCAATGTTGACGCCGAGCTTTCCGGCATACTCCGCGTCCATCGCGTGCTCGGCGTCAATGTAGGCCGCGACGCCGCCGGCCTTCTGCGCCTCGGACACGATGTGCAAAGCGAGCGTCGTCTTGCCGGAGCTTTCCGGCCCGTAAATTTCTATGATGCGCCCGCGCGGCACGCCGCCGACGCCGATTGCAGAGTCAATCGAGAGCGAAGTCGTGGAGATCGCCGGAATGTCGGAGACCTCGCGCTCGCCGAGCCGCATGATCGAGCCTTTGCCAAATTTCTTTTCAATATTGAGCAGCGCCGCTTCGACCGCTTTCCCGCGATCCGCGCTGAATCTGTCTTCTGCCATCACAAACATCTCTTTTCTACCGTTCCTTTTCTCACGTTTCGTGGGTGTGAACTAGCTTCGGTCTTTCGGCTTTAAAGTCCTGCCGCGAACGAAAGGCAGTATAACACACACGACGCGAGAATGGAACAGTGTTTCACGCGTGCAACGAACTTTTTTTCACCGGAGTTGAGCCCCGGCCAAGCGACCGCGTGAGCTGTCGCTCTGAACGGCGCTCTCTAAAATTGGGGGTGGGAGGCGACTGCGGCGTCGCCGCGCTTTGGGGGTATAGCACGGCGGAGGCGAATCCTGCAAGCGCGCTTCAGTTGCGGAAATATTCCTGAAGGTCGAGCCCTGTGCGCTGCTCGAACTGTTCGGCGAGCGAGGGGATGCCGCCGGCGCTCTCGTCCCTGCGACAAGGCGCTCGACGCGCCACATGGGGAAGAAGAGGTCGCTAAGGCCGATGAAGGGCTCGTCGTGCGCCACGGCCTGCACCCAGTCGTCAAAGGCATTCAGGTCAAGGCCGCGCAGGAAGACGCCAGCCGCGTTAATCTCATCAAGCACGCCCCAGCATTTCTCGCGCGGGGTGTGCAGGACCAGGACGACTACCGCGCCCGCCTCGATTCCAGGCCCGCGCCCGGGTGTGTCCGTCTTTTCGCCAGCCTCAGACATCTTTCTTTCCCTCTTCAGGAATCAAGCCGCGCACGAAGTCTCCAACGCGCTGTGCCAAATCGGTCGCGCCTTCGAGTCTTTCGATCTCGGCCACGAGCGCTGAGCCGACCACGGCCGCGTCCGCGTAGCGCCAGGTCGCGGCTACCTGCTCGGCGCTGGAAATTCCGAAGCCGACGGCGACGGGCAGGTCCGAAAATTTCCGCACGCGCCCGACCAGACGCTCGGCCTCCTGGCTCACGTCGGCGCGCGCGCCCGTGACGCCCGCGCGCGAGACGGCATAGATGAAGCCGCTCGCGCGCTCGGCCACCATCGCCAGGCGCGCGTCCCCTGAGGTCGGCGCGACCAGAAAAATCATGTCCAACTCGTGCGCCCTGAGTTGAGCGGAGAACGCGCCCGCCTCTTCCGGCACTAGGTCCGTCACCAGCACGCCGTCAACGCCCGCGCGCGCGGCTTCCCTGCTCAAACGCTCTGGGCCATATTGCAACAGCGGGTTGAAATAACTGAACAGCACGACGGGCACGCCCTTCATCGCGGCCCGCGCCTCCTCTACCACGCTCAGCACTTCGCGCAGGCCGAAGCCGTGCCGCAACGCGCGCTCCGAAGCCCTCTGGATGACTGGCCCGTCGGCCACCGGGTCGCTGAACGGCACGCCGAGTTCTATCACGCTCGCGCCCGCCGCCGCCAACTCGACAAGCAACCGGCCAGTGGTTTCCAGGTCAGGGTCGCCAGCCGTGATAAAAGGGATCAGGCCGCGCCTTCCCTCGCTCTTCAAGCGTGCGAAAGCTCTTCGATACGGCTCATAAAAATCCTGTCAAGTTTCCCGAATCAAACAGACTCTATAGACTCCGCGACCGTGTTCACGTCTTTGTCGCCGCGCCCCGACAAATTCAGAATCAGAAGTTGATCCTGTGCCATTTCTCGCGCGACCTTCAGGGCGTGCGCGACGGCGTGTGCGGATTCGAGCGCGGGCGTGATGCCTTCGAGTTGCGAAAGAGTTTTAAAAGCTTCAAGCGCCTCGTCGTCGGAAGCCGAGACGTACTGGACGCGACCGGCGTCGTGCAGGTAGGCGTGCTCCGGGCCAATCGAAGGGTAATCGAGGCCGGCCGAGACGGAATGAGTCGCGGCGATCTGCCCGCGCTCGTCTTGCAGGACGTAGCTCATGGTCCCTTGAAGCACGCCCGGCCGCCCGCCCCCGCCCTCGTTGAAGCGCGCCGCGTGCTGGCCCAAAAGGTTTCCGCTCCCGCCGGCCTCGACGCCGATCATCTTCACGCCCTCGTCCGCCAGAAACGGATAGAACAGCCCGATTGAGTTCGACCCGCCGCCCACGCAGGCGACCAGAGTGTCCGGCAGCCGCCCCTCTTTTTCGAGAATCTGCGCGCGTGCCTCGCGCCCTATGACGCTCTGAAAATCGCGCACCATCAAAGGGTACGGGTGCGGGCCGAGCGCGCTGCCGAGTAAGTAGTAAGTGTCGGCGGGCGTGCTGACCCAGTCGCGCAGGGCCTCGTTGATGGCGTCCTTCAGGGTGCGCGAGCCGGCGTCAACCTCGCGCACCTCCGCGCCGAGCAGCCGCATGCGGAAGACGTTGAGCCGCTGGCGACGAACGTCTTCAGTGCCCATGTAGACGACGCACTGTAGGCCGAAGAGCGCGCAGACGGTTGCGGTGGCGACGCCGTGCTGGCCCGCGCCCGTCTCGGCTATGATGCGCCGCTTGCCCATGCGACGCGCGAGCAGGACTTGGCCCAAAGCGTTATTGATCTTGTGCGAGCCCGTGTGCGAGAGGTCTTCGCGCTTGAGGTAGATGCTCGCGCCCCTAGCCCTTTCGGTCAGCCGCGCGGCGCGAAAGAGCGGCGTCGGGCGTCCCGAATAATCTCTCAGGAGTGTTTCGAATTCCGTCTGAAACTCGGAATCGGCGCGCGCCAGCTCGTAGGCCGCCGTCAATTCTTCGAGCGGGGCCATCAAGGTCTCGGGCACGAAGCGCCCGCCGTATGGCCCCCAGTGGCCCAGCGCGTCCGGCTCAGTTTTCACCCTGGATGTCATAGAAGTAGAACCAGCCAATCGTCTCGGCTCGACAGCTTATCATAATGAAACTGATTACGAAGCCGTGACTACTTCGGCGACGGCCGTGCGGTCGCGGCCCTCGCGCTTGGCGCGGTAGAGCGCGGCGTCCGCGGCGGCGTAGAGCGTGCGCTCCGTCGCGGCGTGCGCGGGGCAGGCGGCGACGCCGAGGCTGATGGTAACTGTGCCAATTCCCTCGACAGGCGTGGCCGAGACGACGTGGCGCAGGCGCTCCGCGGCGGAGAGCGCCCGCTCGCCGTCCGTGCCGGCCAGCAGCAGCGCGAACTCTTCGCCGCCGAGGCGCGCGGCCGTGTCGTTGTCGCGCGACAACTCAAGGAGCGCGCTCGCGGCGTGACGAATCACGCGGTCGCCGGCCGAGTGGCCGTGCTTATCGTTAATCTGTTTGAGGTGGTCTATGTCCGTCAGGACGAGCGCGCACGGGACGTTATAGCGCCGCCACCTTTCGACCTCCTGCCCGAGCGCCGCGCGGAAGCGGCGGCGGTTCGCGAGGCCCGTCAAATAGTCCCTGTCGGCCTCCGCGCGCAAGCGGTCCACGGTCTGCTTGACGTGCACGAGCTGCGCGACGCGCGCAAGGAGCAGCGAGATTTCAGCGGGCATTTGAAAGTAGTCGAAAGCGCCGAGCGCCATCGCCTCGGAGCGGCGGGCAGCGGTCGAAGCCGCGACGCCGAGCAGGATGACTGACACGCCGTCGTCCGCACGCGCGAGCGACGCCATCAACTCGTCTGCGCTGATGCCTCGGAGGCTGATGTCAACGATGACCAGATGTGGGCGCGTGCGTCGGAGCGAGACGAGAGCGGCCGCGCCGCCCGTGACGCCGACGACGGCGAAGCCCGCGCGTTCGAGGGCTCCGCCGTAAGCGGCCACGGAAGGCTCGTCCGTCACGAGCAGGACGCGGCCCTGGTCGCGTGCGCGTATGCGTTCATTTGAAGTTGCCTGGGCTGTTGCGGTCATAAAATTCAGGAGTCAGGAGTCAGGAGTCAGGAGTCAGAAGAAAAGAAAAGCCAAGAGCGGTTTCAGCCTTATCCCTTCTGATTTCTGACTTCTGTGTTCTGTATTCTGCTTTGGTGAGATGACGGGGGATGGGCGCGCGGACGACGCGCTGTGATCTCTTTAACGCTCGCCTGTGGCCCACAATTGACAGGATAACCGAAAAGGGCAGGCAGGCGTCAAGGTTTAACGCGCGCGGCGACGACGAAGGCGCGCAGCCGCAGAGGGTCTTTCCGTCCGGGCGCGCTCTCCAACAGGCTGCACGCGTCCACAGCGTAAGGCCCGACCGCGTCAATCGCGGCGGCGACGTTCTCAGGCGCGAGGCCGCCCGCGAGGAAGAGGCGCGGGACCAATTCCCTCACCCTCCGGGCCACGCCCCAGTCAGCGACCAGGCCCGTCCCGCCACGCTCCTTCTCCGAAAAGGCGTCGAGCAGGATCGCGTCCGCTTCATACGAACAAACATTTTCAGGCTCGAAGTCGGCACCCGCGCGCACGGCCTTGATGACGAAACGTCCGCGGAGCGCGCGACAGTATTCCGGCGATTCGTCGCCGTGCAACTGCACCGCCGTCAAGCCCGCCTCGTCGGCGATGCGCGCGACCTGTTCCGGCTCATCCTCGTTGACGAAAACACCGACCTTCATCACGCCATGCGGCAAGCGGGAGACTATCCGACGCGCCACTTCCGGCGCGACGTAGCGCGGGCTGCGACGATAAAAATTGAAGCCGAGCGCGTCCGCGCCCGCCTCGACTGCCGCGAGCGCGTCTTCCAGATTCGTGATGCCGCAGATTTTGACGATCATTCGGCGATGACCGGAAACGGTGAGTCCCGTGGGTAGGAGCTATAACTTTTCACTCACCCAGGTAATGACATATGTGCCGGGCTTCTCTTGATCTTCCGTGCTCACTTGGCGCTCAATCTCGATGAGTTTATCCTTTGATAGTTTCTCTAGTATCTCTGCGATTGCCAGTTCAGGCACCTCCACACCAGCGGCTGTGAGCTTGTTGTAGATTTCAACGCTACTGATACGGACTTCACCTAACCCGGTATCATTTCTGACGATGCTCTTGACTTTATTCAACAGCCTGGTATCTACGTTTGGCTTCATGTTCATAACTCAGCGATGCTTGGCAGTAACATGGTTTTGGTATTGTCGGAATGCTTGCATTTCCATAGGCTCCGGGCCTTTGGGGTTAAGGCTGATATAAAGTATCCCGCAACCCTCACATTCCAGGCCAAAGCGTTTTTCTTCGCCCTCGTCGCCTGAAGGATACTTCCCTAATTTCTTTAAGGGTATGTCAGCGTTTGCTACCAGCCTGGATATTATTTGTAGTTGCTGTTCGTGAATACTCATTTCACCTCTTTTCATTCTGGCCGGTAGTTATTCATTCGATTCGTCCTTCTCATCCTGAGCGTTACCCCTGTCTCCTTCAGACTTATTTCTAAGATAAAGCGGAAGAGAAGACTGTTCATCCGTGCCTTGTTCTGCTGGCTTATTATCTACACTTTTTTCTTCCGATACTTGATTTACCTTATTCCTATCTTCGCTCATATTTTCCTCCCGTTGGCTGAGTATTACATCTAACTTCCGGCTTGTCTCGTTTTTTCGTTCTGTTCCCGGCATTGAAGTGCTGGGCCATTTTCACGACGCCCCTGACGGGCTTGAAACTGGCAAACTTCCTTAATTGACAACGAACTGTTTGTAATGGTCGAACCGTTCGAGAATCAGGCTCACATAAGTGACGGGCTCAATGCCGCGGCAGAAGCCGAACTTGACGACCGGGTCGGAGGAGTATTGCTGCGTGGATTTTTGCAGGAGCCAGTATGAAACGTCGTCCCAGTGCGTCGAATCGCCGCCGTACTTCTCCGTCAATCGCTGCGCGTCCTCGACGTGTCCCGCGCCCGCGTTGTAGGAGGCCAGGATGAACTTGAGGCGTTCATTCTCGTCTGGGATGCGTTTGGCCCAGCGCTCCGTCAGCCACTTCAAAAATCTGACCGCGCCCGCGACGTTGTCCTCCGGGTCGAGCGCGTCACGCACGCCGTACTCGCGCGCCGTCCGCGGCATCAGTTGCAGCAGCCCGGTCGCGCCGGCCCACGAGCGCGCCGCGGGCTTGAAGCGCGACTCCTGAAACGCCTGCGAGGCCAAGAGCCGCCAGTCCCAGTTCAAGTCGGCCGCGTACTTCTTCAAAAGCCCGTCGAACTCGCAGAGCTTGCCCGTCGAGGAAGTCAGGTACTCGCTCGCCACGCGCTCGCGGTAGCTGCGCCGGTCCACGAAATATTTTTTGTAGAGGCGGTCGAAGAGCGAGCCGTTCTGCTTCTCCTCTATCCAGCGGTTCAGCGCGTTCATCAACTCAGGCGCGTTCTTCCTCACGGCCCACGAGACGCTGTGCGAGCGCCCGACGATGGGGCGCACCTTCAGGTTCTTGAACTCTGCCTCCTTCAACTCGGCCAGGTTGCTCTGCATGACGGTGAACTCGACCTCGCCCTTCGCCACTTTCTGTGCCAGCGCTTCGTCCTCTATCTTGCCGCCCATCTCCACGACGTTAACGTCGCCGGAAATCTGGTCGGACAACTCGACGAGCGTGCGGCGGTAGGCGGATTTTTCGGGCAGCGTGACGGTCTCGCCCGCAAGCTGCGCGGGCCGCGTGATGCGCCGCGCCTGGATTTCCGTCTCCGGCAATTCTTCGTCCGGGCCGGGCTGAAGCGCCTTCTCCGCGGGCTCCGGCAGGTTCGCCTTCTCCGGCGGCACTTCCTGCTGCACGAGCACGGGCTCCGTGCGGTAAAGCTCGCGTGTGAAGGAGATGTTTTGTTTGTCCTCTTCGGTCGGGATC
Source organism: uncultured Acidobacteriota bacterium (assembly GCA_963711585.1). Classification (GTDB taxonomy): domain Bacteria; phylum Acidobacteriota; class Blastocatellia; order Pyrinomonadales; family Pyrinomonadaceae; genus QHXM01. The sequence continues at coordinate 307,536 of CAVQEU010000020.1, forward strand.
AGTCGCGCCGCGGCGATGTCGCCGTCGCCCGCGTTGAGCATGGAGTAGAGGCTCTTGCGGTCCGTGACGACGACGACCTTCAGCGGCACGCCCTGCTCTTTAGCGAACGACTGAAGCAGCTCGAACTCGTACCCCATTGGCTCGCCGCGGTAGAGGAAATAGCTGGTCGAGTTGTAGGGCGCGAGGACGACCAACTGGCCGCGCGCTTTGATGTCGGCCAGGTCGCGCTTGACGGGCTCGACCATGGGCAGATTCGTGCGCCGGTCAATCGGGTCAACGGCCTCGAAGTCCGGCGGCTTATGGTTGATGGTGCGTGTGACGAAAAAGATGGTGAGCGCCGAGCAGAAAACGAGCACGGCCGCCAGGATCAAACCCGTCCGAGTTCTCGCAGTCATGGCGTTGGCCCTGTCTCTAACGGTGGAAACTTTACGGAGGCTGTTTCGGGGGAAGTTTGGAACGGGAAACTTGTATGTCAAAAGCCGTGGGGAAGTCAATAATTTTGAAGTCTCACCCGCCCGCGCCGATCAACTCGCGGAGCGCTTGTCCCGGCCGCTCTGCGCGCATCAGGGATTCCCCGACGAGAAAGCCGCTGTAGCCGAGTGCGCCGAGCCGCCGTATGTCGTCGCCCGATTTCAAGCCGCTCTCGGCGACGAGCATCGTGCCCGGCGAGGCGACCTGGGCCAGTTCGATTGAAACGTCGAGCGAGACTTTAAAAGAATGTAGGTCGCGGTTGTTGACGCCGACGAGCGTCGCGCCCGTTGCTTCGGCGCGGCGCAGCTCGTCCTTCGTGTGGACCTCGACCAGCGCGTCCAGACGCAACTCGTCTTCCGAGATGCGTCGCAGATGACGGAGCGTGTCGTCGTCGAGCGCCGCGACGATGAGTAGAAGAGCGTCCGCGCCCGCGGCGGCTGATTCATAAAGTTGATACTCGTCGAAGATGAAATCCTTGCGCAGCACAGGGATTTTCGCGGCCGCGCGGACGGCGGCGAGATCGTCGAGCGAGCCCCGGAAGCGGTCCTCTTCGGTCAGGACCGAGAGGGCGGCCGCGCCGCCCGCCTCGTACTCGCGCGCGATAAGCTGAGGGTCTGCGTCGGCGCGAATGATTCCCTTCGACGGCGACGCGCGTTTGAACTCCGCGATGACGTTCACGCGCCCGCGGTCACTGAGGGCGAGACGAAGCGCGTGCTCCCTTGAATCGCGCCGCACCTCTTCGGCACGGGCGCGCAACTCTGCCTCCGGCTGCTCCTGCTTCGCCTGTTCGAGACGCGCTCTTTTGAGCGCCATGATCTGCGTCAGAAAATCCAATTTTTTTCGCTAGGCGTTCGTCGCCTCGATTAGTTGTTCGAGTTTGGCGAGGGCAGCGCCGCTGTCAATGCTCTCTTCACTGAGCCGCGCGGCCGCGGAAAGGTCTTCCGCGGAGCCGCCGACCAGGAGGGCCGCCGCCGCGTTTGCGACTACGAGTGAGCGCGCCGCGTCGCGCCTTGTCCCGTCGAGCACGGCGCGAATAATCCGCGCGTTGTCGTCCGCATCGCCGCCGCGCAGGTGTGCCAATTCCGAGCGCTCGAACCCGAAATCCTCCGGCACGGTCTCGAAAGTTTTCACCTCCCCATCGTGCGCCTCGGCGACGAACGTCTCGCCCGCGAGCGTCACTTCGTCCAGGCCGTCCGAGCCGTGAACCACCCAGGCGCGTTCGGTCCCCAGGCGGACGAGCGCCTGCGCGACGGGCTCGGCCAGAGCGCGATGCCAGACGCCTATGAGCTGACGCGGCGCGCCCGCCGGGTTGGTTAATGGGCCGAGGAGGTTGAAGGTCGTGTGCACGCCCAACTCGCGCCGCACGCCCGCCACGCGTTTCGTCGCGCCGTGGTAGAGCGGCGCGAACATGAAGCAGATGCCCAGTTCGTTCAGACATTTTTCGGAGACTTCGGGTCCGGCCGAGACGTTCACGCCGAGCGCCGCGAGCACGTCAGCGCTCCCCGAACGGCTCGTCGCCGCGCGGCTGCCGTGCTTGGCGACCGCGAGCCCCGCGCCCGCGATGACGAAGGCCGCCGCAGTCGAGACGTTGAAGGTCTTCGCGCGGCTGGAGCCCGTGCCCGCCGTGTCCACGAAGCGCTCGTGTCGGCAGTTGATACGGGTTGCGCGCGCGCGCATCGCCTGGGCCATTCCCGCCAGCTCTTCGATTGTCTCGCCCTTGACGGCCAGGGCCACGAGCGCCGCGCCTATCTGCGCGTCCGTCGCGGAGCCTTCGAGCAGAGCGTCCAGCAGCGCCGTCGCCTCCTCGCGCCGCAAGTCCTCGCCGCGCATCAACCGCAGCAACAGCGCGCGCAGCCCCGTGCCCGCCTGCGGTTCATCCTTCCGCGCCAGAGTCGGCAGCAACCATGCAGGTCTTGTCATAAAGCAGAGGTTTGTCGGGCCGGGAGCGCAGGAAGCACTTCAAAACTGTCTACAGACTTTGACGCTCCGCTCCCGCGCTGCTCATTAGCTTGGCGAAGTGGCCTCGCAGCGGTGCGGCACGTGTCGCTCAGGAGGTAGCCGATCAAGGCTACTGCTCGACTAAACGCAGCTATTACTACGGGGTCAAGCTGCACGCGGTCGCGTTGCGGCGCACACGTCGGTTGCCGCTGCCGGCACTCCTGCACCTGAGCCGGGCCTCGCAGCACGACCTCTCGGCGTTGCGCGAGCTGTGGCCCGACTTAGGCACAGGCTACCTGTTTGCCGATAAAGCCTACGCCGATGAGGAAACGAAGAAGGCGCTCTTCGAGCGCGGCACGCATCTGGTTACGCCCTACAAGCGCAGGCGCAATGAGCCGGTGTCGGCCGTGCCGGCGCTGTGGTCGCGCTTCGCCTCTAGTGTCAGGCAGCCGTTGGAGAGTCTCTTCGGCTGGTTGATTCAAAGAACCGGCATCCAGAACGCTTCACGAGTGCGTTCGACCGAGGGCTTGTTCGTGCATTGTTACGGCAAGCTGGCTGTGGCGTCTTTCTACAGTTTCTTTCTGAAGTGAATCAGCCTGGATGTCTCTTCATAGCCCACACGCAGATGGGCCGCGAGGCTGACCTCGTTCGTCAGGTAGCAATCTGACGCCATCTCCGCGCACCCGCGCGAGCGCGCCCAGTCTTCGGCAGCGCGGACGAGCATTCTTCCCAGGCCCTGCCGCCGCAGGTCCGCGTCCACGTACCAGCCTTCGACGTAGCCTACGTCGCGCGTCTCGCAGTCTTCAGCGACGTCTCGAATGCCGGCCTCCACGAAACCCGCGAGCCCGCCGCCGTCTCTTTCGGCGACGAGGACAGTCAAACGGCTCTCGTCTTTCAGCCAGGACGGCAGCTCATTCCTGAGGTCCGCGGCGGTCGAATCCGGCCAGAGGTCAAGCCTCATCCGCAGCATCTCGTCCCAGTCCTCAACGGTCACGCGACGAATCAACATACGTTTGGATTCCCGAACAGGGTCACAGCTTCAGAAAATTCGCGAGCAGTTTTTTGCCGTCGGTCGTGAGGATGGATTCGGGGTGAAACTGCACGCCCTCTATCTTAAGCTCGCGGTGGCGCAGGCCCATGATGACGCCGTCGGGCGTGGTCGCGGAGACTTCCAGACAATCCGGCAAACTCTCGCGCTCGACGACGAGCGAATGGTAGCGCCCGGCCTTGAAGCGGTAGTCCAATCCGTCGAAGATTGTCCGCCCGTCGTGACAAATCTCGCTTGCCTTGCCGTGTACGAGCGAGGGCGCGCGCACCACCCGCCCGCCGAAGACCTGACCGATGGCCTGGTGGCCCAGGCAGACGCCTAAAATTGGCACACGCCCCGCGAACTGCTCGATGATCTGCATCGTCACGCCCGCGTCCTCCGGCCGCCCCGGCCCCGGCGAGATCAGAATCTTGTCCGGGCAGCAACGCGCCTCGACATCCTCGACCGTCACCTCGTCGTTGCGCCGCACCTCCATCTCCTCGCCAAGCTCGCCCAAGTACTGCACGAGGTTGTAAGTGAACGAGTCGTAATTATCGATTACCAGCGTAGTCATCTTGAAGTCTTCACCCGCCCTGGGAAATTTAAACACTTTTCCGAAGGGAAAGGCCAGGGGAAAGCAGTGACAGCGGAAGGCTACGCCAAAAAGCGGCACTTGGCCCCACCAAAAAGCGGCACCTTGCGGCATTATTCCCGACGCATCGAGTTAACGAGAATTGATTTCCCGCGGGGTTAAGACTAAGCTCGCGGCTATTCGGCGGTGTCCAACTGCTTTATTGACGAAGTGGCATTAAGATTGCTATTTTGGCGGTGCGGCTGAGTCTGTCAGCGTCATGTACCTCCGGCTGGGAAGATAAGAATCTCACCTGCCTTCGTACGCATGAAAAGCGTCAGTGCCACCCTTGCGCGCACCACGCCCCAAAAACAACTAGCTTAGGAGTAGTCCCCAATGAAAATTTTCCGTGTTACATTAAAACTTCTTGCCCTCGGTGTGTGCGCTCTGGCCCTATCCGGTCAGGCCCACGCGCAAGCGACCCGTACCTGGGTCTCGGGCGTCGGCGACGACGCCAACCCGTGCAGCCGCACGGCCCCCTGCAAGACCTTCGCCGGTGCCATCTCGAAGACCGCCACCAACGGCGAGATAGACGTGATTGACTCGGGCGCTTACGGCGCGGTGACCATCGGCAAGTCTATGACCATTGACGGCGGCAGCAATTTCGCCGGGATCCTCTCTGGTCCCACCAGCGGTATCATCGTCAACATCCCCACCGGCAACGCCAACGACCCGCACCGCTCGGCGCGGATACGCCGGCTCAACATTACCGGCACCGGGTCGAGCGGAAGCGTCGGCACCAGGACGGGCTTCGACGGCATACGCATATTCCGTGCAGCCTCGGTCTTTATAGACCACGTAGTCATTCAGGACTTCACCGAAGAAGGGGTGGATGTCAATTCCGACACAGACATCGCCCTGGTGATGGACGACGTGCAGATACGCAACTGCAACGGCACGGGCGTCAAAACGCAGGCGACCGGCACCGCCTTCGTCGCCGCCTCGCTCAACGACATCCGCGTCCAGATGTGCAACATCGGGGTGGAGGCCGGCATCCGCACCCGTGTGAATGTGAACGACTCGGTCATCACCAGGAACCCGACCGGGCTAAGAGCGACATCGAGTTTCAGCATACTCAACATCGCAAACACTTTCGTGACTATCTCCCAAACGGTCGGCGTGATCGGGGCCGGGGGCGCGGTAATCCGCATCTCGTCGAGCACCATCACGCAGAACGCCACCGGCATAGATGCCAACAGCGGGCAGATGATATCGCTCGATGGCAACAGCGTGTTCGGCAACGCGACCCTCGACGGAGTCTTCACCTCGACCCAGCAGAAGTTGTAACGCCATACGAAGCCTCCGACGAGGCGACCGGCAAGAACCGTTGGACGCATGGCGTCCTCCGGTCGATAACCAAAAACATAAGAGCGGCGGGACTCCTCGCGAGTCCCGCCGCTCTTACTTTACGGCTCAATGACGCGCGTCATCGTAGACGACGGTGGTGCGCGACGGGAAGAATCTGTCGCGCAACCTCAGGATGGGAAATTCGATGAGGTTGCTGAGGACGACGCCGACGACGATGCTGCCCGCCATGTAGAGCAGCCAGCGTAGCGTGTAAGACGGCGACGTGATGCCCAAAGCGGCGACGACCCACCCGACTCCCCAAATCCTCACCAGAAAATGCCAGAGGTAAATCGAGTAAGAGCGCGCACCGAGGTAGGCCAGGAACAGGAAGAATTCTTTGACGACTCGTGGGGCATGTGGCTTCCAGTTCAGGGCGGCGATGAGGAGCACGCCGAAGCCCACGTACAGGAGCGTGAAGCCGTAGGTGTGCAGGAAAAAGCTCTGGCCGAGAGTCAACACGAAGGCCGGCGCGACGCACAGGAGGCCGAAGGCGGACGCCAGCAGCGGGTGCGCGCGGATGTGTCTGAGCCTGGCCGGGTGGAATTCGTTGTAGTAAGAGAGGAGCACGCCGAAGGCCAGCGAGTCGAGTCTCAAGTGCGTGGGGAAGACGTTTGTCTGTACGTTGAAAGCGAACACGTAAGAAGTTATCAGCCTGAGGGCCAGGCACGCGAAGGCTACCACCGCGAAGAGTTTGGGCAGTTGGGGGAACGGCTTATCGCCCTTGCGGCCGTAGCGGTACAGGAGAATCAAAGTCAGCGGAAGCAGCAGGTAGAAATGCTCCTCGATGGCGAGCGACCAGGTGTGGGGCCAGAGGCGCGGGCCGTAGTTCTGCACGAAGAGGGCTTCGCTTAGAAAAGCCAGGAGGAGTTTTTTGACGTGTATGTAATTTTCCGCGATGTCCAGGTAGAGCTGTAGGGCGAGCGTGAAAATTATCATCGCGTAAAACGGCGGGTAGATTTTCAGCCCGCGCCGGATGAAGAATTTTTTGAAATTTATACGCCCGTGCGCCGCGTACTCCCTGAAGAGGAGTCCTGAGACGAGGAAGCCGCTCAGGACGAAGAAGAGGTCAACGCCCACCCACCCGCAGCGCAGCCAAACGTCGCCCACGCTCTTGAGCAGGCGACCGAACGCCGAAGGCTGGTCCGGGATCGGCTCCATGTGGCGGCCTAACACGAGCAGGACGGCGAGGAGTCTCAACACGTCTAGCTGGATTATTCTCTTGCGTGGAGTCGGGGCGGTCGTAGCCATTCGCCGTAGGTTATCACATGCGGAAATGAAAGAGTCCGCGGGCATGTTATTATCGAACTTCCAGACTCCAGGGCACGTTTCAAAACCCGAAGCATATCTTTGCGTCTTTGCGCCTTTGCGTGAAAAAACTGAATCACTCACGCAAAGACGCAAAGGCGCAAAGGGGTTGAGTCAAGCTGTAGCCTGAGCTTTATATTCCAATTCAAGGAGCCCCATTAATGCAAAGATTCCTCGTCTTGATAGCCCTGCTGATTTTCGGGGCGGCGCACGTCCGTTGCCGCTGTGCCGCAGAGTGCCGACGGCACGGCGCGCCTGCTGCGCTTCCCCGACATACACGGCGACTTAATCGCCTTCGTTTACGCGGGCGACATCTGGACCGTACCGGCTCAGGGCGGCACCGCGCGGCGGCTCACGTCGCATCCGGGAATAGAAATCTTCCCGAAGTTTTCCCCGGACGGCCGCTTTCTCGCCTTCTCCGGCGAGTACGGCGGCACGCGCCAAATCTTCGTCATCTCGGTCGAGGGCGGCGCGCCGCGCCAGCTCACTTACCGCAACGACGTTGGCCCACTTCCGCCGCGCGGCGGCTGGGACAACATCGTCCTCGGCTGGACGCCCGACGGCAAGAACGTGCTCTTTCGCGCCAACCGCGTCCCGCAGAGCAACCGCCTGGGCCGCCCCTATCTCGTCCCGTTCGAGGGCGGACAGGAGCAGCCGCTGCCGATTACCGAAGGAGGCAGCGCCGGCTACTCGCCCGACGGGACCAAGCTCGCCTACACGCCCATCTCGAACGAGTTTCGCGGCTGGAAGCGTTACCGCGGCGGCCAGTCGCCCGACGTGTGGATTTACGATCTGGCCCAAAACACCGCCGAGCAGATTACGACGACGCGCGCGCAGGACATGGTCCCCGTCTGGCTCGGCGACACTATCTATTATCTCTCCGACCGCGACTGGACGATGAACCTCTTCGCCTACGACACGCGCTCGAAGAAGACACGCAAGGTGACGAACCACACGGACTACGACGTGCTCTGGCCCTCCGGCTCCGGCGACCGTTTGGTCTACGAATCGGGCGGCTACATCTATCGCCTCGACACCGGCTCGGGCAAAGAGGAGCGCGTCCCCATTCGCGTCTACGGCGACTTCCCCGACACCGTTCCCTATTTCAGGAACGTGAAATCTAACATCAACTCTTTCTCGCTCTCGCCGAGCGGCGCGCGTGCCTTGTTCGACGCGCGCGGCGACATCTTCACCGCGCCGGCCAAAGAGGGCGAGGTGCGCAACCTGACCACGTCGCAGGGCGTGCGCGAGATGGCCCCCGCCTGGTCGCCGGACGGGCGCTGGGTCGCGTACCTGAGCGACCGCTCGGGCGAGTATGAAATCTATGTGAGGGCGAGCGACGGCACGAGCGACGAGCGTAGGGTCACGACCGACGGCGACATCTGGCGCTTCCCCCTCGTCTGGTCGCCCGACAGCCGCATGCTCGCCTACGGCGACAAGCGGCAGCGCCTGCGCTTCGTCAACGTCGAGACGGGCCGGAGCGTGGACGTTGACCGCAGCACGAACAACGACATCACGAACTATACCTGGGCTCCCGACAGCCGCTGGCTCGCCTACACGAAACTCGGCGACAACCAGTTCTCCGAAATCTGGGTCTACTCGCTCGCGAGCGCGAAGGCGCGCAAACTGACGGGCGGGATGACGAGCGACACCGAGCCCGTCTTCGACCCGAAAGGGCGTTACCTCTACTTTCTTTCCAACCGCGACTTCAACCTGACCTTCAGCGGCTTCGAGTTCAACTACATCTACACGAACCCGACGCGCGTTTACGTTGGGCTGCTCGCATCGGACGGCCCAGCCATCTTGCTGCCCACGAGCGACGAGGAGCGCGTCAAGACGAGCGAGAAGCCACTGACTCAGCCGCCCAACCCCGCGCAAGCGCCGCCGCCGCAGGGCGCGAAGGCGCAGCCCGCTGCCTCGCCTTCGCCTGAACAAGCTAATCCGGCCGCGACGCCTGCACCGACTCCGGCCGCCGAGCAGGCGAAGCCCGAAGAGAAGCAGGCGGGTGCAGTCACAGTCAAGATTGATTTCGAGAACTTCGAGGACCGCGTGCGCGCCATCCCCGGCCAGCCGACCAACTATCGTCGTCTCGCGGCAACGCAGGACGGCGTGCTCTATCTTTCTGGCCCAGGCAAGCTCTCGCTCTACAACCTCAGCGCCAAGGCCGAGCAGACGATCATCGAGGGCATACAGAACTACGACCTCTCGGACGACGGCAAGCAGTTCATCTTCCAGGCGGGCGAGAATTTCGGCGTCGCTCCCGTAGTGGCGGGGCAGAAACCCGACGCGGGGCTGCTCAAGCTCGACGGGATGATGATGAAGGTCGAGCCCCGCGCCGAGTGGGCGCAAGAGTACACGGATGCCTGGCGCATCATGCGCGACTGGTTCTACGACCCGAACATGCACGGCGTCAACTGGCCCGCCATCCGCGCCAAATATGAACAGCTTGTTCCACACATCAACAACCGCGAAGACCTCAACTTCGTCTTGACGGAGATGGGCAGCGAGTTGATGGCCGGCCACATCTACGTCGAGCGCGGACCGGACGCGCCGCGCCTGGCGCGCACGGACGGCGGGCTGCTCGGTGCGGAGTTCACATCCGACGCGTCCGGCTATTTCAAGATCACGAAAATCTACCCCGGCGAAAATTGGCACGAAAGTTTTCGCTCGCCGCTCACAGAGCCTGGAGTCCGTGCCAAAGTCGGCGACTACGTTCTCTCAGTTGACGGCCGCCCGACGCGCGGCGTGAAGAATTTTTACGAACTGCTTGAAGGCAAGGGCGACCGCGTCGTGACGCTCAAGCTCAACGACCGGCCTGACACGGCAGGTGCGCGCGACGAGCGCGTGCGACCCGTCAAGAGCGAATCGAATTTGCGCTACCTGGACTGGGTCGAGTCGCGCCAGGCGCTCGTTGACCGTCTTTCCGGCGGGCGCATCGGCTACATACACACGCCGAACACCGCGACCGAAGGCAACCGCGAGTTATTCAAGAATTTTTACCCGCAGACGAGGAAAGACGCGCTCATCATTGACGACCGTTACAACGGCGGCGGGTTCATCCCCGACCGCATGATCGAGTTGTTGGAGCGCAAGCCGCTCAACTACTGGGCGCGGCGCGGCATCGGCGCAAGCTCAACGCCCGCCTTCGCGCACCTGGGGCCGAAGGCCATGCTCACGAACGGCTACGCGGGCTCGGGCGGCGACGCGCTTCCCTACTACTTCCGCCAGCGCTCACTGGGCCGCATCTTCGGCACGACGACCTGGGGCGGGCTGATAGGACTTTCCGGCACGCCGCAACTCGCGGACGGCGGGAGTCTGTCCACGCCCAGCTTCCGCTTCATGGATTTGGAGGGCAACTGGGCCGTCGAAGGCGTCGGCGTTGACCCGGACGTAGAGGTCGTTGACAGCCCCGACGCCGTTGCTCGCGGCGAAGACCCGTCACTCGAAGCGGCCGTCAAGTATCTGATGGAAGAACTGCGCCGCAACCCGCCGAAGAGGCCCACGCCGCCCGCCCCCCCGGTGATGAGGCAGTAGGCAATTAGTAAGCTTTAAGCCCCGTCAGGGGCGCATGAAAATAGCCCAGCACTTCAAGTGCTGGGGAGAGTCGGAAGAAATGATGCCGAGTCCCGTAGGGACGACTGAAGGAACGTTGGCAACGTTCAGTCGTCCCTACGGGACTCGATAAAATCCCGTCGCACTTCCCAGCACTGAAGTGCTGGGCTATTTCCAATCGCCCCTACGGGGCTTTCGGCCGGCCTTCCTCCTTGACTGGAAATCAGGGGTCATTATAGATTTTCACCTGATTAGATTAATTTCCTTTGACTGGCCCAGAAAGTCTTGCGCTCGCCTCGCATCCCTTCTGCCCGGCCACCACTTTAACCCGACGCACTGTAGATTCTTCACAGTGTTCTTTAACCATAGGTAAACCCTCGATGAAAAAATACGTCCTCTTCGCCGCCCTGTCGCTCTGCTTCGGAGTCTTGAGCACAACCGCCGCCCGCGCGCAGACCACCAGCGGCAATACCATCCACGCCTGCTACAACAAGAACAACGGAAACCTGCGCAAGGTGAGCGGTCCCGGACAGTGTAAGAATCCTGAGTTGCCTATCAGTTGGAGCATAGGGGGCGTGCCTGGGCCGCAAGGCCCGCAGGGTCCGCAGGGTCCGCAAGGCCAACAGGGGCCGGCCGGGCCGCAAGGGACGCAAGGGCCGCAAGGCGTTCAGGGGCCACAGGGCCAAAAAGGCGAGACCGGAGCGACAGGGGCTACGGGCGCGACGGGCGCGACGGGGCCGGAGGGGCCGAAGGGCGAAGCCGGCCAGTCAGTCATGAGCGAGGTCATCCCCGTGGGCGACACGCGCTGCACAAACGGAGTCGGCGGCGTGCAGTACACGGACAGCACGGGCGTCCGCGTGGTCTGCAACGGCCAGCAAGGCGCAGAGGGGCCGCAGGGGCCGCAAGGGACGCCGGGCACAGGGACAGCTCTGAGTTTTTATGTGCGCGACTTACCGACGCGCTCCGCCAAAAGGGGCTCTGAGGGGGACACCGTCCAGGAGTTCTCTTGCCTGACCGGCGACAAAGTGATGGGAGGAGGCTATACAACGAGCCCGTCGCTCATCGTATACGAGAGTAAACCGCTTGATGATGATACGTGGAGAATATCCATCAAGAACCCGACGGAGAATCTGGTAGGTTACTCGGTCCACATCGTATGTGCGGACCTTACCCCCAACAACTAAGACGCTTCCACGAATAATCGCAGGGCAGGCCGCCTCCGGGCGGCTTGCCGCCTGTCCTATCGCCCGCAAGCCGCGCTCATTCCCGCCCTCTGTGTGTGAGGTTGGCGATGGCGAGGACTAGCTCGGCCGGCTCGACCGGCTTTGGGATGTGCATCTGGTAGCCTTCCGAGAGGGCGCGCAAACGGTCTGAAGACCTGGCGTGCGCCGTCAAAGCGATGGCGGGGATTCTTCGCCCCCGGCCCTCCTCGAAAACTCGCACCTTGCGAATCATGGAGTACCCGTCCTCGTTCGCCATCTCTATGTCGCTCACGAGCAGGTCCGGTTTCACCTGCCGCAACTTGTCCAGGGCGTCGGCGACGCCCGACGCGGTCGTCACCACGGCCCCGCTCTGCGTCAGGATGGTCGTCAGTAGTTCGCGCGCGTCCCGCTCGTCGTCAACGATGAGCACGTGAATTCCGTCCAGCCTCGCCAGCTCCGCGGGCTGCGTGTGATCTTCGCGCGGTGCGCTTCGCTCCGCGTCGGCCTCGGAGAACTGCTCCGCGCTGTGAACGATCATCACGGGCAACTTCACGACGAAGGTAGTGCCCTGCCCTTCGCCCGGACTCTCGGCCCGGATGGTCCCGCCGTGCAACTCAACAAGATGCTTCGTGATCGCCATCCCCAGGCCGAGCCCTGCCTGCCGCCTCGTCGTCGTCTGGTCGGCCTGGCGGAAGCGGTCGAAGACGTAAGGCAAAAACTCAGGGCTGATGCCCTGGCCCGTGTCGCTGATGCTAATCTCGACGCTGGAGTTGATACGTGCGAGGCGGACCTGCACGCGCCCGCCCTTCGGGGTGAACTTGACGGCGTTCGAGAGCAGGTTCCACATGACCTGCTGCAAGCGCTCGCGGTCCCCGGAGACCGGGCCGGCCTTCGGGTCGAGCGTCGTCTGGAGCCTGATGCCCTTGGCGTCCGCGGCCAGGCTGACCACGTCTATCGCCGCTTCGACGACCGACGCCAATTCGACCTGGCCCACGTCCAGGCGCATCTTGCCGGAGATGATTCGGGAGAAGTCCAGGATGTCGCCGATGAGTTGGTTCTGTGATTCCGCGTTCCGCTCGATGGAGTCCAGGGCGCGCACCGCCGTTGGTTCGTCGAGCGTCCCGCCTTGCAGCATCCTGGCCCAACCGAGGATGGCCGTCAGCGGCGTGCGCAGCTCGTGCGAGACGGTGGCGAGGAATTCGTCCTTGGCGCGCGCGGCCTCCTCCGCCACGCGCTTCGCGTGCAGAATCTCGTCCTCATACTGATTGCGCTGGCGCATGGGCATGAGGACGCAGTCGTTGACGAGCAAGCCCCCGCGCTCACGGCGGACGGCGTTGACGAGCACGGGTATCTCCGCCCCGCCGCTCGAACGGAGCGAGAAGTAGACCTCGTCCACTCTGTCGTGCAGCTTGAGGAGCGGGAAGAGGTGCGTTTGATAGAAGATTCGACTGGCGACCGGCAGGAGCGATTCCATGTGGCGGCCCAAGAGTTCGTCGGCTTCGTACCCGAGCAGTTCCAGCAGCGTGGCGTTAGCCTGTACGACGTGGCCGTCGTCTGTGAATGACAGGAAGCCGCAGGGCGCTGTGTTCAGCAGGTCGTCCATAAGTCTCATGCACCGGCAGGGCGTGATGCTCCGGCGGCCAAGTACTCTTTGATGACCTGTATGGTCTCCTCCGGGTGGCTCATGTGCGGGCAGTGCCCCGTGGCCTTCATGACGCGCAGGGTGCTGTGCGGCAGGTGGCGGCCGAGGTATTGGCCCACGTCGAGCGGCGCGATGGCGTCCTCCGAGCACTGCATGATGAGGGACGGGACGGTGACCTTCGCGAGGTCGTCGCGGTTGTCGGAGAAGAAGGTGGCCTCGGCGAACCGCCGCGCGATTTTCGGGTCCGTCGAGCAGAAGCTCTCCACCAACTCCTGCGACAACTCGGGCCGCCCCTCGTTCTTCATCACGACGGGCGCGAGAAAGTTGGCCCAGCCGATGTAGTTCTTCTCCATCACGTCGAGCAGCCCCGTGATGTCCGCGCGCTCGAAGCCGCCGACGTAATCGGGCGGGTCATTGATGTAGCGCGGCGAAGGGCCGACGAGGATGAGGCGCGAGAACCTGTCAGGCTCGCGGATAGAGGCGAGCATCCCGACCACGCCGCTCACCGAGTGGCCGACGAAAATAACGTCCTTCAGATCGAGTGCGGCGCAGATGTCCAGCACGTCTTCCGTGTAGCCGTCGAGGTTGCCGTAACGCTCGGGGCTGTACGCCTGAAGGTCCGACTTGCCGGAGCCGACGTAGTCGAAGAGGACGATGCGGTACTCGTCCTCGAACGCAGGCGTCACAAAGCGCCACATGTTCTGGTCACAGCCGAAGCCGTGCGCGAACAGCATGGGCTGTGTGCCATGCCCTTTGACCTTTACGTTGTTCCGAATGAGAATGTCGCGCGCCAATTCCTTACCCCTTTCAGATTGACTGCCGTGCGTTGGATTGCCTCAAATACTACACCATACGGCCCGCCGGGAAGCAACGGCGGGCGCGCGGGTCGCCCCGGCCGTCGCTTTGGAAATCAGGCGTGAGCCGCACGCCCATCCTGGACCTACACTGTTGACACCGCCTGACAGTTACAGTATTTAACTTTTGTACCTATTTCGTCGCGGGCTGCCACTGGAGCGTTCCAGTCACGGTCGCGGCCTCTCTGCCCAGCCTTCCGCTTCATCCGTTAGATGATAAGGAGTGAATTTAGTGTCTACCTCGTGCTCTCACCGCCTATCGTTTCGCCTTGTGCTGACGATGGCGCTCACATTTTCTCTGGCCGCCGCTGCCTTGCCCAGACCGCAACGCGCGGCCGTCCCGCAATCATCCGGCACCGCCGCCGCCCCTCAGGAAGCTCCCGCGCAGACGGACGCAGGAATTGAACAACAAGCCCGAGGAGCTTACGGCAAACCAGGCGTGAGCTTTGAAGAGAATCGCGGGCAATCGGACAAGCGAGTGCGCTTCCTCGCGCGTCGCGGCGGCACGACCGTCTTCCTCACCAATGATGAGGTGGCCTTCGTCTTGAGCGCGCAGGCGAAGAAGAGCGCGGGCGCATCGCTCGACAGTGTGTCGGATGAAGAACCGGCCGTGGAGGAGACGGCGACTGAAGCACCCGGCCGGCGCGGCCTAGGCTCCGCGAAGCGCGAGAAGCCGAAGTCCCACGCCGTGTGGATGAAGTTCGACGGCGCGAACCCTTGGGCCGAGATGGTCGGCGAGCGCGAGTTGCCGGGCAGAGTCAATTACCTGCGCGGGGACGACCCGTCCAAGTGGCAGACGGACGTGAGGACTTTCGGGGCCGTGCGCTACCGCGGAATTTACGACGGCGTTGACCTCGTCTATTACGGCAACACACAGGGGCAGATGGAGTATGACTTTGAGGTCGCGCCCGGCGCGGACCCGCGCCAAATCTCGCTGCTGATAGAGGGCGCGGAGACGTTGGAAGTAGACGCCGCGGGCGACCTCGTCATCGGCACGACGGTCGGCCAGATGCGGCAGCGCAGGCCCCTTGTGTATCAGGAAGTGAACGGCATGAGGCGCGAGGTCGAGGGCGGGTACGCGGTCGAACCGGGCGGGCGCGTGCGGTTCGGGCTCGGCAAGTATGACGCGAGCGCGCCGCTCGTGATTGACCCGGTGCTGGAATACTCGACCTACCTCGGCGGCGGCCTTGAGGATGGGGCCAGAGGCATCGCGGTTGACTCGGCCCGCAACGCCTACGTCGCGGGCTACACCTACTCGACGGACTTCCCGACGAAGAACCCCGTTCAGGGCGAGAACGCCGCCCCCGGCGTCGCCACGGACGCCTTCGTGACGAAGCTCAACTCGACGGGCTCCGCCCTCGTCTACTCGACCTACCTCGGCGGCGACGACAACGACGACGCCCTGAACATCGCCGTGGACGCTTCGGGCAACGCCTACGTCGGCGGCTCGACCTACTCGACCAACTTCCCGACGGCCAACGCCGTCCAGAGCACGAAGTCCGGCATCTTCGACGCCTTCGTGACGAAGCTCAACGCGGCCGGCAACGCCCTCGTCTTTTCGACATACCTGGGCGGCAGCGGCGGCGAGGATGTTCGGGACATCGCGGTGGACTCGCAGGGCAACGCCGTGGTCACGGGGATAACCGGCTCGTCAAACTTCCCCACGGCCAACCCCATCCAGGCCGCGTACGGCGGCACGGTAGACGGCTTCGTGACGAAGCTCAACGCGACCGGGACGGCCTTTGTTTACTCCACCTACCTCGGCGGCAGCAATTTCGAGGTGGCCTACGGCGTCGCGGTGGACACGGCCGGCAACGCCTACGTCGCGGGCTACACGGAATCGACCAACTTCCCGACGGCCAACGCCATTCAGAGCACACACGGCGGCAGCGGCTCCTCGGACGCCTTCGTGGCGAAGCTCAACGCGGCAGGCTCCGCCTTAGTCTACTCCACCTACCTCGGCGGTAGCAGCGGAGACCAGAGCCTGGGGATCGCGGTTGACTCCGCCGGCAACGCCTACGTCACGGGCTCGACCGGCTCGTCAAACTTCCCGACGGCCAACGCCAAGCAGCCCGCGCTAGCCTCCTCCGCGGACGCTTTCGTGACGAAGCTCAACGCGGCCGGCTCGGCCTTGGTCTACTCCACTTACCTCGGCGGCAATGGTATAGACGGCGGCAGGGGCATCGCGGTGGACGCTTCGGGGAACGCCTACGTCGTGGGACTCACCTACTCGACCAACTTCCCAGTGGCCTTCCCCGTCAAGGGCACGAATAGCGGCGATGGAGACGTTTTCGTCACGAAGTACAATGCGGTCGGCACGGCGTTCCTCTTTTCGACGTACGTCGGCGGCAGTGAAACCGACGAAGGCAACGGCATCGCCGCGGACGCGCAGGGCAGCGCCTACGTCGCGGGCCAGACCGAATCGACCAACTACCCCGTGGCCGAGGCCATACAAGGCACGTACGCCTTCGGCGGCCACGACGCCTTCGTCACAAAGATCAGCGTGCTGCCCAGCATACGCGGGCGCGTCCTCAACGGCGCGGGCGCGGGCGTCGCGGGCGTCACCGTCAAGCTCACAGGCTCGCTGGCGAAGACCGACGTGACGGACGCCGCCGGTAACTACTCCTTCTACGGGCTGACCCCTGGCGGCGACTTCGTCGTCACGCCCGTGAAGACCAACGTCTCGTTCGTCCCCGCGACGAGGACGTTCGACAACCTGAACTCGAACCTCGTCAACATCAACTTCACGGTCCCCACGCTCTCCATCAACAACGTCACCGTGACGGAAGGCAACACGGGCACGCTCGCGGCCACCTTCACCGTCAAGCTGACACCGGCCGCGACGCAGACCGTCACGGTCAAGTACCAGACCGCCAACGGCACGATTAATCCCGCGACCTCCGTCGTAGACTACACGCCGCTTCCGCTGAGCCCACTCTCGTTCAGCCCGGGCCAGACCAGCAAGACGGTCGCTGTGACAATCAAGGGCGACACGTTCGACGAGTTGAACGAGACTTTCCGCGTGCTCCTGAGCGGGGCGGCGAACGCGATAATTCCGACAGCGAAGGCGTCGGCACCATCACGGACAACGACGCGCCCCCGACCATCAGCGTCAACAGCCCCGTTGTGACCGAGGGCAACGCGGCCGTGATTGCCAACTTCACCGTCAGCCTCTCGACACAGAGCGGACAGACCGTCACGGTCAAATACGCCACGGCGAACGGCACAGCCACGGCCCCCGCCGACTACACGGCCAGAGCGTTGACGACTCTGACCTTCGCCCCCGGCGAGATTACGAAGACCGTCCCCGTGTCTATCGTCGGCGACACGCGCGACGAGCCGGCGGAGAACTTCAAGCTACAACTTTCTTCCCCGACCAAAGCGATAATAGCCGCGGGCGCGGGCGTAGGCACCTGCACCATCAACGATAACGACCCCACGCCCTCCATCACCATTGACAACAAGACGGTGACGGAGCCCGACACAGGCACAGTCAACGCCGTCTTCACCGTGAAGCTCTCGGCCGCGAGCAATCAGACCGTCACCGTCAAGTACGCGACCGCCAACGGCACGACCAACCCGGCCACGGCAGGCACGGACTACACGGCTGTCGCTTTGACAACGCTCTCGTTCACGCCCGGTCAGATCAGCAAGACCGTCATCGTGCCGGTCAAGGGCGACACGGTCGCGGAGGCGAACGAGACCTTCTTCGTCAACCTGAGCGCGCCGACCAACGCCACCATCGCGGACCCGCAGGGGCTCGGCACGATCACGAACGACGACTAGAAAGACGACTCGAAATCAGCGGCCCGTCTTTCATGGCGCGTCGCTCAAAAACAGACGGGGCCGGGAGTGAATTCCCGGCCCCGTCCTATTGCCTCTCGTAACTTTTCCGCGTTCTTACTTCGCGCCTCCCGCCCGGCACTCGCGGACCAACGCGCGCGTGATGACGACAGGCTTGGCGGGCTTTTCGTTTTCGGCTTCGGCCTGGTTGATGGCGTCCACCACGTCCATGCCGCCTGTGACGCGGCCGAAGGCGGAGAACTTGCCGTCTAGCTGCGCGGCCGTATTGACGAGGATGAAGAAATGCGTGGTCGCGCTGTTCGGCTCGTCGGGCCGCGCCATCGAGACGACGCCGCGCTCGTGCTTGACGAGGCTCGGCTCGTCCGGGATTTTGCGCGCCGCGCGCTTCGCCGTCTCGAAGTTCCACTTCTGCCCGGTCGAGAGGTTGCCGCCCTGTACGACGAAACCCTTGACGACGCGGCTGAAGGTCGTCGTATCAAAAGCCCCCGTCGCCGCGAGGTTGAGAAAGTTGCGCACACTTTCGGGCGCGGACTCCGGCAGCATCTCCATCTCTATCGCGCCGGCCTCCGTCTCCAGCCGCACACACTGCGCCGCCATCTTCTCCACGCTCGCGCCGTCGAAAGGCTCCGCCGCGGGCGTCGTCTGCGCCGCGGGCCGCTCGTTAATCTTCTTCGGCGTGTCCTCCGCCTTCTGCGGCGGGGCGGGCGTCGGCGTCGTCTTCGGCTGCGGCGTCTCCTGTGCAGAAACCGCCGTCGCCAGCGTGAAGGTTAAAAACAGGTTCGCAAGTAAAAATCTCCCCGCGCTCACTTTCATAATCCTTTCTCGGCCATCTCTATCGCGCGCAGCAGGGCGCGCGCCTTGTTGATCGTCTCCTCATACTCGCGCTCGGGCACCGAGTCGGCCACGATGCCCGCGCCCGCCTGCACGTAGGCGCGGCCCTCGCGCATCACGATTGTGCGAATAGCGATGCAGGAGTCAAGGTTCTGCGCGTAGTCCATGTAAAGAATTGCCCCTGCGTAGACGCCGCGCGCGCCCCTTTCGAGGTCGCGTATGATTTGCATGGCGCGCACCTTTGGCGCGCCCGTCACGGTCCCCGCCGGAAAGCACGAGGCCAACGCGTCGAAGCGGTCCAAATCGTCGCGCAGCCGCGCGCGCAAGGACGTGACCAGGTGCTGCACGTGCGAGTAGCGCTCGATGGTCATCAACTCTTCGATCTCGACCGAGCCGTAATCGCTGACGCGCCCCAGGTCGTTGCGCCCCAGGTCAACCAGCATCATGTGCTCGGCCGTCTCCTTCTCGTCGGTGCGCATCTCCTCGCCGAGCAGCCAGTCTTCGGCCTCGGTCGCGCCGCGGCGGCGTGTGCCGGCGATGGGGCGGTAGTCAAGGCGCTGCCCGCGACAGCGGACCAGCATCTCTGGCGACGCGCCGATGACAGACTCCTCGCCGAGCCGGAAGAAGTACATGTAAGGCGACGGGTTCGTCGCGCGCAGGGCGCGGTAAATCTGGACCGGGTCGGCCTGGACTTTCTTACTGAAGCGCTGGGAGAGCACGACCTGGAAGCAGTCGCCGGCAGAGATGTGCTCCTGCGCGCGGCGCACCGCCTCCTCGAAATCCTTACGCGCCCAGTTCGACTCGAATGCGCCTTCGCCCTCGGCCTCGCCGCGCGTGACGGGCATGGCGGCCTCGCCCTTCAACAGCAACTCTTCGACGCGTGCGGTCTCCGCGACCGCCTGCTCGTAGAGTTCGCGCAGCCGCTCGTGGCTGCCCCCCGCCTCTTCGGTCAGGACGACCGCGGTTATCTCTATGCGCTGGCGCACGCGGTCGAAGGCGAGCACTGTGCGGTAGAACATCCAGACGGCGTCGTCCACTTCCATGCTCTCGTCGTTGTTCGCCCCCAGCACGGGCTCGAACCAGCGCGCCGCCTCGTATGCGAGATAGCCGACCGCGCCGCCGGCCAGGGGCGCGAGCCCCGTCCGCCGGGCCAGTTCCCTGTCGCGAAAATACTCGCGCGCGAAATCCGTCGCCCGAACATTCTTCAGCATCTCCCACTTGCCGTTGCGCTGGACGAGCGTGTCGTCGCCGCAGCCGCGCACGACCATCGACGGGTTCGCGCCGAGGAAAGAGTAGCGCGCGACGCGCTCGCCGCCCTCTATGGATTCGAGCAGGAAGGCGTAAGACGCGTCCGCGGCCACGCGCAGGAAAGCCCCGACCGGCGTCTGCAAGTCCGCGAGCACGCCGCGCACGACCGGCACAACGTTGCCGCGCCGCGCCTCGCGCAGGAAATCGTCAAAAGTTGCGGGTTGAAGATCGAGCATAAAATAAGATAATGATAAGTGATAATGATAGAACGATGATTTTAAACAAACCGATTTTCAACCCGCTTGCGTAGTGTTCGACAGTTGGTATGCAGGGCTGGAAAACTTGAAGTTGATTCGCTCTTTTGATTGGCTTTGGCTGACTCGTTTGAAATCGAACCGCAAAGTCAACCCTGACCGCGAGGGCTTGCGCCCCGTCAGCACGGTCGAGATTGGAGAGCGTGGCCGCGTGGTCTGGCTCGAAGGTTATGGCCTGATTCGTGTATTCAAGATCGTTGCCACAGACGGCGACGTTGAATGGTGGGCTACTAATAAAGTTGAGATGAGCGATCTCGAAAGAGTCAGGTGGGCTGGTTACTCGTGGACGATTGAGAACTATCATCGTGGCCTTAAGCAGTTCTGCCTGATTGAACGCGCGCAAGTGCGCTCTCGCCGCGCATGGCGCAATCACATTGGCTGTTGTTTGCGAGCGTTCTTGCGCTTTGAGAGTCATTGTTATCACACAGGCATCAGTTGGTTTGAAGCGAAGACAGCAATTACTAGAGAAGCAGTGCGCAGTTACATTAATCCGCATTCGCTCATTCCTATGATAAGTGATAAGAACGAGCTTTTACTCATCACTTATCACTTATCACTTATCACTGCTTTTTACATCCTAGCGAACTTGAGACGCTTAATCCATCCCGTCGTTCAAAACTGTTCGTTGCACTCGGAATTTTCTTACAATTATTCCGAGAATGGTTCCGAACCTTTTACGCGCTGGAAGGGTCTTTATCGGTGGACGGTTGATATGAGGAGCCCGAGCGAGGAAGCGTGGTGGGTCTTGCGCGCACAGGCCGGAGACAGGGAGGCCGTGGACGCGCTGTTGAAGGCCGTGCAGGGGCCGCTCTACCGCTACATTCTACGGCTGGCGGACGACCCCGCGCTGGCCGAGGACATCTTGCAGGAGGTTTTTTTACGCATCTACCGCAAGCTCAGTTGGCTCGAAGCGCCGGAGCTTTTCCGCCACTGGGCCTACCGCATCGCGTCGCGCGAGACGTTCCGCCGGCTCAAACAGGAGAGGCGCTGGGCCGAGCAGGTCCGCGACGAAACGCTCCTGGAAACAATCGAGGCCCCGCAACGGGAAGCCTCCCGCGTGGAGATGAGCGAACTGGCACAATTCATCTCACGCGTCTCGCCCGCGGCCCGCGCCGTCATCGTCCTGCACTACTACGACGAGATGCCGCTCGCCGAGATCGCGGACGTGCTCGGCGTGGCCCTCGGAACAGTCAAGTCCAGGCTGGCCTACGGCCTCGAAAGCCTGCGCCGCGCGCTCGGCGAGCAGAAAGGCAAGCCATGAGCAAAGACTCTGCCAAGCATTCCTTCAACTCTTAGCTTCCTTTGCGCCTTTGCGCGAGAAAACCCCAAAACCACTCACGCAAAGGCGCAAAGATCGCAAAGTGGTTGAGTCAATAAGAGGTTGAAATGAGAAAGTGGGAGAAGGTTGACATCCTATTGACGAACGAAGAGCGCCAGAGTTTCAAGAGCGCACTAATCATCTTCGCGATCATAGAGGCGCTGGTGTTCATCCCTTACATGGTCTACACGATGCTTCACTGAAGCGCGAGGGATCAGCAAACATTCATACTATCGAACGGAGGTCTTTATGCCCGAAGACAGAAACATTGACGAGGTCCGTGGCACAGTTCTCGACCGCATAGAGCGTAGCGAGCGTCATTACAGGACGGCGTTCATAGGGGCCGCCATCGTCGAGGCGGGATTCCTGGCGGGATTCCTCTTGCTCGCGGACTTGTCCAACCGGACGCACGTTTTGTTACTGATTGCGACCGTCGCCATCTACACCCTGCTCGCCCTCAGCCTGATGGCGCTCGGCAACTACATCAACCGCAGCACGCTCCGCGTCCTCAAGGCCGTCGAGCTGCTCGCGAACAAGATGGATTAAAGCATACGGCTGGCGGAGAGCCATTGACCGCCGTCAACGACGATGATCGCGCCGTTGATGAAGCTGGCGGCGTCGGAGCAGAGGAAGACCGCGGCCTGTTCTATGTCGCGTATGCGCCCGAAGCGGCCGAGGGGGATGTTGCGTTTGAGCTTCTCTTTGACTTCGGCGGGGACGAGCCGCGACATCCCTTCCGTGTCCTCTATCGGTCCGGGCGCGATGGCGTTCGAGCGTATGCCGTAGCGCCCCCACTCGACCGCGAGCTGTCTGGTCAGCGCGTCCACGCCGGCCTTGGCCGCCGAGACGTGCAACTGCAAAGGCGTGCCAACGTAGTGAAGCGTCGCGCTGATGTTGAGAATCTGCCCGCGCTCCTTCTTCAGTTCCGCGAAGGCCGCGCGGCAAACGTTGAAAGTCCCCTTCAAGTCAATGTCAATGACCGTGCCGAACCCGTTCGGCGACAACTCCTCGGCCGGGCAGAGAAAGTTCCCGGCCGCGCCGTTGACGACGATGTCCAGTTTGCCGAAGTGCTCGACGGTCGCGGCCACGGCCCGCTCCACCTCTTCCATGTTCCGCACGTCCGCCGCGACCGCGACCGCCTCGCCTCCGCCCGCGCGAATCCTCTCGGCCGCAGGCTCAAGGTGTTCCAGCTTGCGACTCACGAGCGCCACGCGCGCACCCGCCTCGGCCAGCGCACGCGCCACACCGCCCGTAATCCCAGTCCCGCCGCCCGTCACCAAAGCGACGCGCCCCGCCAGCAATCCGTCAACAAAAGTTTTTTCACTCATGATTAGTGGTCAGTGAAGCAATGTGCAAGCATTAAGCCCCGTCAGGGGCGGATGAAAATAGCCCAGCACTTCAGTGCTGGGTAAGGAACGGGAAATTGTGCCTAGTCCCGTAGGGACGGTTGAAGAAAGTCGGCCCGTGTTCAGTCGTCCCTACGGGACTCGATAAAAATCTCGCCTGTATTCCCAGCACTGAAGTGCTGGGCTATTACCAAACGCCCCTGACGGGGCTCACGGACGATGACACACGACGACTATCCACTGCTTTTCAGCTTCCCGAAATGTACGGGCGCGACTGGACGATGTAAATCTGCCCTTTCATGTAGGCCCATTCGATGTCCTGGTCGCGGCCGCCGAAGACCTTCTTGATTCGGTCGGCGGCGCTTACGAGGCGGCGGATCACTTCGTCCGTCAAGACGGCGCGCTCGCCCGTGATGGGAATCTCTTTGATGCCGCCCTGCTCGTCAAAGGTCAATAAACTGTCTTCGGCCGAGCGCGTCAGCACCTGCACGGACGAGCCGCGCGGGCGGTAAAGAATCTGTTCGGCAATCTTCTTGCCCTCGACGACCTTGATGCCGAGGCCGCGCTTGGCGCTGATGTAGATCGACCCGCGGTTGTCGCGGTCGTAAGGGTCCGTGGTAATCATCACGCCGGAGCTTTCGGAGTTGACGCCCTCCTGAATCAAGACGGCCATGTAGATTTTCGAGTGGTCAACGTTGGCGCGCTCGCGCGCCTCGTATGCCTCGAAATTCCAGAGCGAGGCCCAGACGGTCTTGACGGCTTCAATAATCGCTTCGTCGCCTTTGACGTTTGGCACAGTTGTGTAGAGACCTGCGCCGCTGAAGTTCGGCAGGTCTTCGGAGTTAGAAGAACTGCGGACGAACAGACCCTTGCCGGCGTATTCAGTCGCAACGCGCCGCAGTATTTCGGCGCGCAGCTTGTCGGGGAGTTTGCCCTTCTGTATTCGCTCGCGCATCAGTCGTGAGCCGCTCGCGCCTGTAGGCCGGGTCGTGCACGAAGCGCTGGTCGTTCATCATCTCGTAGATGGCCTCTTCGAGGTCGTTCTCCTTGATGAACTGGTCGTAGTAGAAGAACGGGACGGTGAAGCCGGCAGGCACGGACAAGCCAGGCAGCCTCGCTCTCATCACTTCGCCCAGGTTGGCGGACTTGCCGCCGTAACTGATGCTGTCTTTGGCGCGCTGCTCGCTCAAAGAGGCGAGCCGCGTGGTCTCAAGGTTCGCGCGCGGCTTCATCACGTCGAGCCGTTCTTTGAGCCGCTTCTGGTATTCGTCAATCTGCTTGAGGTCCGCGCGCTTGATCGCGTACTTGTCGCGCATCGTCTCGAAACTTACCCACCAGCCGTCGAACTGTTTGAGCAGTTGGTGCGCGTCCTTGATGTAGGCGTTCGGGATGCCCCAACCTTTCGCCAGGAGGTTGATGTGCGAGAGCGGCGTGGACGGCTTCGTCGTGATGATGCCCGCGACCGGCGGGAGATTGATGGGCACTTCCGTCAGGACGAGGATTTCGTTGAAGCCTATCTCGACGTGCTCGTCCAGTTTCTCGATGATGTGAATCCGGCCCAGGCCCTTCGCGACGTTTAATGGCTGGTACTCCTGCTCCTTCGAGATATCGCTTTGCAGGACGCGCGGGAGGTCCGCGAGCGATTGGGTCGCCTGCTCCTGACGGAGCGAGTTCGGCTTGTAAGCTACGGGCTCGAAGAAACTCTTGCTGATGATGTCGTAGGTGAGCTTGATCTGGTCGGCCGGAATCAAATCGCCCTCCCAGAACTCGAACGTCCAACGCTTAATCGGCGTCTGGTAGGCGAGCGTGCCGAGGATGAAGCGGCGGTTCGGCTTCAGATAATTGTTCTCGAAAAACTCCTGCCCGCGCTCCAACGAGAGATAGTTCGCGTTGACGAAATCTTTGTGAAAGGCGTAGCGCCTGGCGTTGGCGTAATAAATCTTGTTCTTGTCCTTGCGGTCGATGACGAAGATGACGTGCGGGAGCGGGTAGGGAGTGTCCGCGTCGTAAGTGCGCGCGAGCGAGTCGAACTCCGCGCGCGAAGCGATTGACGACAGGTAACGCTTGTCGGACGACTGTGCCCCGGCCTGCGCGACGACGATTAAGAGACAAAGAGTGGCGATTCCGCCAGCCGCCAGCCGAGAGATTCTTCGAATGTTCATAAACTTCCTGGCCCTTTTCAACCTTAGGCTTTTCCGTTGTGGCCTTCGCTGACGTGCCGCTCGACGACGTTAATCAGGGTGTTCAGCCGGTCGTCCGTCTCGGCCAGCTTCCGATCCGTGCGAGCTTGCGACTCGATGAGTTGCGCCAGGCTCTCGTCCGTTCGCTGCTGCGCCTCGGCCAACTCCGCGACGACTTCATTCATGTGTGTTTGCATGCGCGCCATCTGCGCCTGCGCCGTAGCGACCTCCGCAACCCGCGCCTCGGTGCGTTGCTGTGCCTCCCTTAACAAGTCCATGTTCACGGCGAACTGCGCCTGATGCTCAATGATGAACTCCATCTTCTTTTGCATCTCTTCGTCTGTCATCACAGTTTCTCCTTCATCAGCTTCGCGCTCTCGCGCCGGAGCAATTCTACCAGATCATCCATGTGGCGGCGCTCGGTCAGGAAGCTGTTGACGTTGACGCGCAGCGCCCGGCGGCCCTTGAGCACGGTGGTCGAGAGCCAGGCTTCGCGGCTCTGCTCGACGCGCTGCTGCAAGGCGCGCTGCGTTGCGTCCTGGGCCGCGCCGTCCTGAGCGCGGACTTCTTCGGGGAGAAAACGGAAGCAGCAGACGGCCGTCTCGACGCGGCCCACACGCTCGAAGTTTTCCAATTCATCAACGCGCGCGGCCAGGTAATGCGTCAACTCTATCTGCCGCTCGATGACTTCAGCGTAGCCGCGCGTCCCCATGAACTTGAGCGCCATCCAGATTTTCAGCGCGTTGAAGCGACGCGACCCCAGTTGCCCGTAGCGGAAGAAGTCGTACTCCTGGTCCGCGCCCTTCATGCTCTCGCGCTGCTCGCTCAGATACTCCGGCGTGATGTCGAAGGCGTCGCGCAACACGCGCCCGCCCCCGCGCACCAGGGTCGCGCCGCAGGCGAAGGGGACGAACATCCATTTGTGCGGGTCTATGGTTATCGAGTCCGCGCGCTCTATCCCGCGTAAGAGATGCCTGTGCTTGCCGGAGAAGGCGAGCGCGCCGCCGTAAGCCGCGTCAACGTGGAACCAGCAATCGTACTCGCGGGCGATTTGGGCCAACTCTGCCAAAGGGTCAACGACGCCGGTCGAGGTCGCCCCGGCCGCGCCCGCGACACAGCAGGGAGTCCGGCCGGAACTTTTGTCATCCTCAATCGCCTCGCGCAACAAGTCCGTGCGGATGTGAAAATCATCATCCGTCTCTATCTTGCGCAGGTTATGACGGCCCAGGCCGAGGATGTCCACACTCTTCTCCAAAGAGTAGTGGCACTGCTCAGAGGCGTAGACGATCAAATCACCGGCGGCGGCGCGCACGCCTTTGTCTCGCACGCTTGCGTGAGCATGGTCGCGCGCGCACTTCAACCCTATGAGATTCGCCTCGGAGCCGCCGCTCGACAGCGTCCCGAAACTGCCGCCCTCGTAGCCGACCAGCTCGCAGAGCCAGCGCAAGACGCGCGCCTCTACGACGCTCGCCGAGGGTGAGTTACGCCAGGCCGCGCCGTTCTGGTTGATGGCCGAGGCGAGCGCGTCTGCCCAGACGGCAATCGGCAGGGGCGTGGGGTTGAAGAGGCCGTAATAGCGCGGGCTCGGAATCTGCATCGCGTGCGGCGCGATGTCCGTTTGAAACCGGGCCAGAATTTCGTCCGCGGCGATGCCGTCCACGGGCAGCGGCTCGTCGAAAATCTTTTCCAGCTCATTGGGCGTCGCGGCGGACGTGACCGGCAACCCATCCAACGCACGCGCATACTCGCTGATGATTTCCGTGACGGCGCGTCCCAGCCGCTCGTGCTCGGCGCTTAAAGAATCCTGCTCGCTCATCATCTTCTTGCCGCACTTCTAGCACGCTTTAGAAGCGCATGGCAACTTCAAGCACGGCAGTTAAAAAAAATCCTGCGCGCCGTCGGGAAAGAATGGCGCGCAGGATTTTTTCAGCTTCATCGGCTGAAGTTGTTATGGAACGATCTGGAAGGAGATCGTGTTGGTTTTCATGGTGCGACGCACCCCTTGCGAGCGATACCAGAGAGTAAGCCGGTATTGACCGGGCTCAAGGTTGCCATACCAATCGCTCAGATCGAGGACGCTGACAGTCGTTGCTTGATTGGGCGCTAAGGGATCGCGCACCGACCTGCTGCCTGACGGCCCCTCTACGTCTTTGTTAGCGATGGCGGCATCCACCTCAGGCAGAAACGGGACTTGCTGTCCGTCCTTCACCAGCTTGAGGCGGTGCTGATATTTGGTATCACCCTGGACGATGGCGACCGGCTGATCCGAATCGTTGAACATCGTCAGTTGGACGGCGACCTTTTCTCCGGCGTGAAAATTCTTGGTCGGAGTGAGGCCGTCAGCGCCGACTGGCGTGATGGTCAGCTTGACATCGCGCTGCTCTTTCGCAGACGAGTTGGCTGCGCCGTTTCCCTGTAGTCCCGTCGCGCGGGTTTGCTGGTTAAAGAGCGCCAGCGTGGCTATCGCCAGGACCATAGCCGGGACGAAGATTCGCAAATACATCTTTCTCTCCTTCGTTGTCGGAAGCTCTTTGCGCTCCCGCGTCTCTTGATTCATTTTGATCATGATGATGCCCTCACTCGTTTAGTAGGTGTCCATACACTTCCAGTTGTTACAGACGTTGAAGCACTGGCAGGAGCCCGAATCCCAATCGCCCATCCGGTCGTAACAATTCTGCTCCGCCCACGGGTCGCAAGAGCTGGTTGAGAAAACGTCAATCAGAATGTTTGGCGTGTAATCGCCGAACCACTCGACGCCATCCTGCACCATTCGCCACTGGAAGTTATACGTGCCCGGAATTGAGGGCGCGGTGACGTTGAAGTTGAAGGTGTAGCCGGAGCCGGCAGCAACAGCGACACCGCCGGGCAGATTGACGCGGCCCGTGCCCCACGTTCCGTTATCCTGCGGGTTCTGCGAGCCCAGCCTATAGCTGTCAGCGCTTGTCCACGTCGCCGAGCCGTTGTTGTTCATCGTGACAAGAACGTTGTAGACCTGGCCCGCTTCCATCAGCGTCGGGACAGATTGCGAGCCGAAGCCAGCGGCTCTCGGCGGCGCGTTCGGAGGCGTCGTCGTGCCGCAGGTCGTCCACGTCATGTCCTGAAGCTTGCCCTGGTAAGGTCTGACTTCGGCGACGCTGTTCTTGACCTCTGTGATCGCCGTGCCCGTGACTGTCTTCTGGGCAGTCGGAATGGAAGCGCTCGCATCAAGCAAATGGTTTCCGGTCGTGGAATTGAAGGTCGCATGAGCCTGCCAATTCCAGGCCATCTTTCCAATCACCCGCTGAGTGCGTGGTTGCGCCGGATCATCGCCAGTGAAATAGACCACGAAAGTCTCAAAGGCTTCGTTGGTGAAGTAGTCTTTGACGGTGAGAATGGTTTCGCTCGGCGTGTCATTAGCGCCGATGTTGGCTACCCCCGTGCTGTAATCGATAGCGGCAATGGCAGAGAGGCCGCCATAGGGTCCGCCTGTCGCATACGGGTCTCCCTTATCGAGCATCCAGCCTGTCTCAGTACTACCCTGACCCGCTCCCGTCCGTTTCGTGCGACACTGAATTGTGCCACCATTTTCGGGCTTCAACTCTCGCTTGCTGTACGCGCTGCCGAGCTGGACGTACTTGATGCTTCCTCCGTTCGACAACAGGTAAGTCGAGCTTTTTGCCTTCGCGGCAAATTGGATGCCCGAATTTTGATGCGAAGAGCCGCAGCCGAGACTGACCGACGGCCTGGTGGGATCGAAGCAGACTCCCGCCGCGTTGACTTGCGGGGTCAACTGAGTCGCCGTAAAGGTATCGAGCTTGGGCACAATCACGTTGACGTTGAGGTGCGCGGATTTCTTCGTCCCGTCGTTGCGGGTAAAGTCTACCTGCACGGTGTAGCTGCCCTCTTTTGTCCAGCGGAGACCGATAGTTGAAGAAGTGGTCGAGCCGGACGTGACCTGCTTGTCTCCCGTGATCGTCCAGAGATAAGCGCCCGTTGTCGTTGACGGGTTGATCTTCGCTTCGAGGAGCACGTCGGCATCGAGCAGCGCGCTCTTGGTTCCGTTCTCAAGCATCTCCACGTCATGCAGCTTGTCTTTGATAGCAACCGTGAAGTCCTCCTGGCACGGATTCGACGAAGCCTCCGCGGTCATGCTGTCGTAAGGATTCGCAGACTTCACCGAAGTATTCAAAGGACAGCTATCGGGCGGCGTGATAATCCCGACTCCCGTCGAGCCCAGATAAAAGGTTCTTTCGGGAACATAGCCGCCGTAATAATTGCCCCACCACCAATACGGGGAGCCGAAATCGCCGCCCCCGAAGAAACCGTAGCCCCAGGGGTCGTACCAGTAATCCTGCGTGCAGCCCGAGTAATAATAGGGCTCGCAGACGACGACGCTCGTGCTCCAGTAGGCGATGACGTAGTGATCGCTGATTACGTCATACTCCGTGTTGGGCAGCGCGCCATACTTGTAGGTATAGACTTCGGCGTCAATGAGGTATTCGTAGCCCCTGCTGGAACCCGAATCAATGGGCCAATAGTTGTACTGGTCATACATGAACCCTTCGACGTATGGGTCGTAGTAGTAACCCGCGTAGTAGTCCACCTCGGTTGCGGAGTAGCCGTAGACCGTCTGGGTCTGATCGTCATAATCAATGGCCGAGATGCCATAAGCGTACTGCGCCTGGGCCTTCTGCGCGACGAGCAGCAGGCAGAGCACAGCGAAAGCGATAGTGCAAAGTTTTGATATTTTCATCTCTTTATCGTCCTTTCACCCGAGGCTCCGGCTACTTCCTGGCCTGCCCCTTGTTCTGCCGCGGACCTTTGTTGGATTTCGGCGCATCAGGAAACTCAGGGCGCTCGCGGTCAAAGCGAACGGGCTTCATCCGCTTCGCGATGTGCTCCTGGACAAACTCGTCAAAGCGTTTGAACTCCGGCCCGCCGAGAGCAGTCTCCAAGTCCTTTTTTCCTTGAAGAATAATCTGGGTGCGTTTGGCCGCGAGGTCTTTGAGTTCGGCGGGCGGCTGGGGAGGCGTTTGGCCCGCGGGAATTTTTCCGAGCGGGTGCTTGGCCCTCTCGTCGTCAATGAGCTTCTTCGCCTGCTTGTCCAGCTTCGCCACTTCCGCATCAACCGAGGAAGCGATCTTGTCTAGAATCTTGTCCTGCTTCTCTTCGAGCTTGGCCTGTCGCTTGTAGAAGGAGCGCAGGTCTGCTCCGCTCTTCCCGTTCCGCTCCATCTCGTCGGCCTTCGCCTTCAGCGCCGCGTAGTGGTGAAAGAGTTGCCTGTAAACGGCGAATGGAGGGATCGTGCCCGCAGGCATCCTGGACGGATTTTCGCCTTGAGGCAGCACGGCCTGCCCCTGCGCCAAGCCGGAGTTTTTAACTGAATTTGATACCGGCTGAAGAGGCAAAGACGCTTCAGCCTGTCTTGAAAACGGGTTTACCCCGAAGCCCAACTGCCTGCCCAGGGCCAGCGCGCTCGTCGCCAGAACCAGCAGGCACAGAACGACTGTCATTCTTCTCTTAATCATGGTGAACTCCTAAAGTGAAGGCACGCTTCGGTTGATGGCTGTCTCGCGCAAATCAGAAACGCGCCGGTCTGTTAAGTTGAGGAAACCCGATGCGTGGCTGAAGACGCGCAGAGATAGAGCGCGTGCGTATGCGCGCGCGTTTGGAACACATCTCTGTGAGAGTGTGGGCTCTACCGAGAGGTGCGCATCGTGAGCGCCAGGCTTCCTACAATTAAGTTTGAGTTGCCGCGACAATTTGCGCTAAGATGTGTGTTGTCCAGACAACGCATCTTCTGCGCAGAGATAGCTGCGGAAGTTGTCTTGTTTAATGAGCCCTATCTTTTACTTCAACAGTGAGGATAGGGCTCAAGCTCTTTTCGTGTCCGGTGGGGAGTTTCCTTTCGCGCTACGATCCGCGCCCGCCTGCGGTCTTCAACCGGCGTGAGAATCGCCGGCCCGGCCTGAAGCACAATTGTCATGCCTGCAAACAGACAGGACGAAAGTAACCGAACGGCGGCTAAAATATAGGAGAGTGATTGGCCCGTCTGTTACGTTCGTAACATTGACGGATATTTTTTTGAAGCGTCAGGCCGCGCGCAGGTAATTGATTCCGGCCCTCACGACTTTGTAACACTCGCAAGCGCACATCTCCAGTCGCGTGCGGTCAAGAATAACGATGCTGCCGCGAGTGTGTTGAACGAGCCCGGCTCGCCTGAGAGCGCCGATGGCTAAGGTCACGCGAGAGCGTGGAGCGCCGAGCATGTGGGAAAGCGCTTCCTGCGTCAGATCAAGCCTGTCGGATTTGATCCGATCCCTGCTAATCAGGAGCCACCGGCAAAGTCTCTGCTCGATGGTGTGAAAGCGGTTGCAGGAGGCCGACTGGGCTATTTGGAGGAGGAGCAGATGGATGTAGCGCAGCACCAGCGTCTGAAGCGGGCCGCCGCGATGAAACTCTCTCCTCAAGACCTCCGCGCGAAGACGCAAGGCTGTGCCGGGCAATTGCACCATGACGCGATACGGAGCCGCGTCCACTCCGAGGACAATCGGGATGCCGAGCAAGCCTTCGTTGCCGACCATGCTGACTTCGGTCGTCGCACCGTTCTGCGCAATCGAAAGCAGGGAAACCATCCCGCTCGTCACGAAATATGCGTGGCGAACCGGAGCGCCGAACTCGTAGAGGATTTTGCTGCGAGCAAGCTGCGCCGGCTCTAGCTGCGCGAACAGACTCGCATACTCTTGCCTGGGTAAAGCGGCCAGAATCCTGTTGACGGCCGGGAAGCGAGATTCTTTTTGTGAAGACATGAGGAGGTTCCTTCGTTTTGTCGTTCTTCTAAGAGAGAGAGACTTAAAAAGAGGAACACTCCGAGGTGAGATTCTTGGATTGACCTGAATATTCGGGAGAGCAACCACGGAGCGAAGGCTCAGTATAACAGAGACGCCCACGCGGAAGTATCAAGAAAGTTGCGCCCGGCACGAAACGGCTCGTCAGCGTTATACTTCAAGAGGAATGGCCGCTCTCTCCAAAACTTCAGCAGAGCTGAGTGACGCGCTCGTGAGGCACGCGCCGCTTTACGGCGTGCGGCTGGACGAGCAGGCAATCGCGCGTCTACGAGAATACTACGAGCAGGTCATGGCCTGGAACGCGCGGCTGCACCTGGTCGCGCCGTGCCCGCCCGCCGAGTTCGCGACGCGCCACGTCCTCGAATCGCTGCTGGCATTGGCACACATCGCGATGGACGCGCACGTCGCGGACGTGGGCTCCGGCGCCGGCCTCCCCATCATCCCCTGCCTGATAGCACGCCCCGACCTGCGCGCCACGCTGACGGAATCGTCCCCGAAGAAAGCGGTCTTCCTACGCGAAGCCCTGCGCCGCGTGGGCGCGCACGAGCGGTCCACAGTCGTCGCCGCGCGCTTCGAGAAGACGCACGCGCCCGACGCCTCATACGTCACCTGCCGCGCGCTCGACCGCTTCACGGAACTGTTACCCGAACTAATCGAATGGTCCCCGCCGCGAAGCACCCTGCTCCTCTTCGGCGGCGACACCCTGCGCGAACGACTCGAAAAGTCCGCGCTCACGTATCAAGCTCTACGCATCCCCGAATCCGACCGCCGCTTCCTCTTCATCACAAACAAAGAGTCTAAAGTCCAAAGTCCAAAGTCAGAAACGTGAGTCTCAGACTTTGGACTTTGGACTTTGGATTTTGGACCGAATTTTACCGGATTACGTCGAGCCCTATCATCTGCTGGCCCGCGATGACGAACTCGGCGGGCGCCAGTTCCTTCTCGTAAATCGGCGAGAGCACGGTCGGCGTGAAGCCGCCCGTCGTGCGGTCCGAGTTGAGCGTGGCGAGGACCGAAGGCGGCAGGTTCGGCAACTCGCTCGTGCCGATGACCGCGCCCGGCGTGATGCGGAAGAGTTTCACGTACAGGCGGTCGCTCTTCTTCACCTTGTTAATCGCGGCGACAAGCTGGCTCAGGTCCTGCGGGACGAAAGCCTGCGCGGCCGAGCCCTGCTGCAAGGCGCTGCCGTCGCCGACGAAGACCAGAAGCTGACCCAAAGGCACGTCGCGCGGAATCTGCACGGGGATGCGCTGGACGAACTGCTTGCCCGACTCGGTGCGCACGTAAGCCTGAATCTCCACGTTGTCGCCCCGGCCCGCTTCGGTGCGGTCGAGCGAGATGCGTTCGAGCGAGGCAGTGTACTTCGTCTCCGACGAAGTGATGTCGAGCGTGATGCCGCCGATCTGCACGTTCTCGAACCCGCTCGTCAACAGCGCGTTGACCGGCACGGCGATGGAGCCTGCGGCCATCATCGGCGCGTTGGCGGCCGAGAATCTGCGCTCGACCAGGATGGGCTCGTGGCCCACGACCGATATCTTGCCGCTGATGCTGATGGTCGCGTCGCCTATGCTGCGCTCGGTCGAGGTGATCGTGCTGAAGACCGTCAGGTTCAGGAGGAGCGGCGTCAGGAAAGAATCGTTCGCCACCTCGTAAGAGTAAGTCTCCGTGCGGTCGCGGCTCGTCCGCAAATTAATCTTGACGGGAATCATCTTCGGGGCCTGGCCCAGTTCGCCGTAGATGCCCGTCGCGCGGTCCTGCGAGATGTTGCCGACCATCTGGCCTGGGACGGCGAGCTTGAACGAGTTGTTCGCGTTCGGGATGACAGTCACGACAGAGGCTTCGGTCATGGGCATGTCGCTCCCGCCGAGGCTCAGGAACGGGTGGCCGAAAGCGTAAATCCTGTTTCCGTCGCGCATCGTTACCGTGCCGGAGGCGGCAATCGAGTAGTCGCCGCGCACGAGCTGCACGCTGACGGACGTGCCCGGCGCGAGTGTCTTCTCTGTCGCGGGCGCGAGGCCCGTGATGGCCGCCGCGCCGCCGACGCCCGAAACCGGCAGCAGGCCGTTGGCCTGTAGCTGCGGCGCGTAGAGCGCGAGCGCTTCCTGCGAGACGCCGCCGAAGACGACGGGCGTCGCGATGGGCTGCAACTGCTGGCCCAAAAGCGAGACGAGGGGCGAATTCATCGCGACGGGCGCGACAAACGGCGCACCCGTGACGGCGGGTTTCGGCAGGCGTGGTTTCCAGTCCGTCGAGGCCAGTTCCGTGAAAGAGAAGGTGCGCGACTCATTGTTTCCGCCCGCGTTGCGCCCGCCTCCGCCGCCGCGCTCGAAGATGTCTATCATCTGCTTGATCGGCGTGATGCCCGCAATCGGCTCCTTCGAGAAGGGGAAGCTGAAGGCGACGGCCCCTATCAGGCGGCCGTCAATGTAGACGGGCGAGCCGGACATGCCGCCGAAGACGCCCGTGCGCTCTGCGAGCGGGCCGGTCAGGCGCACGATGATGGCGCTCTGTCGAGGGGCCGGGAAGCCGGGCAGCACACCGAGGATTTCGACGCCGAACTCTTCGGGCTCCGTCCCGCTGAAGACCGTGCGGCCGACGCCCTTCATTCCGGGCTTAATCTCTTCGAGGGGGAAAAGCTGGGGCGCGCCTGCGCTCGGAGCAGAGACGGCGGCCTTCTGAGCAGAGACTGTGGAGAGCGAGAGCGCAGCCAATAAGGCCAGGCTGAGAGTCGCTGCGAAAATTCTTCTCATTAGTTACCTCTGGAAACTGGAAACGACGAAGGTACGGGCCGGGCCTCCTCGTCCGAACGGTAAGGACGCCCCCGGCGGCCGGGCGAGGGCGATTGAATAGGGGGAACCTGTGGCCGCTTTCACCACGTGCGACTATAACTTTAGTCGGTGACAGGTGACAAGGGGAAAGCAGTGATAAGTGATAAGTGATAAGTGATAAGAATAACGGCTTTTACTCATCACTTATCACTTATCACTTATCACCGCTTTTCCTTGCCTCTGCTCGCGCCGCGTGTTAACGTGCGGCTTCGATGTCTGCCATCACCCGCGCACAATCTGATGAGATAAATCCGTCGCCGGTTGGACGCTTTTCCCGAACTATTATCGGCTGAATTGTTCTTTCACAGGCGAGGGGCCGGTGGTCTGTTTCGCGAGATGCAGGATGTTGAGGGATTTATTCTGGTCGGCGGCGCGTCGAGCCGCATGGGGCGCGACAAGGCGCGCCTCACTCTCGGCGGACTGACCTTCGTCGAGCGCATCCACGAAGCACTCGCCGGCCTGACGGCGCGGGTCACGCTGGTGGGGACGGCCGGGAGGTGCGCGGCGTGGCCGCGGCTGCCCACTGTGCCAGATTTTTATGTAGAATGGGGCGCGCTCGGCGGGCTGCACGCGGCCCTCGCGGCCGGTCGCACCGAGTGGGCGGTCGTCGTCGCCTGCGACCTGCCCTTCGTCACCAGTGAGCTATTCCTGCGGCTCGCCTCCTTTCGGGAAAACTTTGAAGCAGTAATTCCCGTACAAGCGGACGGTCGCTGGCAACCGCTCTGCGCGCTTTACCGCGCGCGCGAGGCAGGCGCGCACGCCGCCGAGTTGATCGCCTCGGGCGAGCGCCGCCCGCGCGCCCTGCTCGACCGGTTGCGCACGCGCCGGGTCGCCTTCGACGAACTCAGCAACCTGCGCGGCGCTAACCTTTTTTTCACCAACGTCAACACGCCCGCAGACTACGCGCACGCGCGCGAAAAGGAGGAGAAAAAAGGGATGAGGGATGAGGGATGAGGGATGAAGTAAAGAATCGGTTTTTCTTTACTTCATCCCTCATCCCTCATCCCTCATCCCTCATCCCGATGCCTCGCCGGATGCCAGGTAAGAAACTATTGAAGATGCTCCTGCCGATTGCGGGGGTGTTGCTGCTGGCGGTCGCCCTCGTGATGTGGTGGCTGGTCTACAAGGTGACACGGCCGCCCGCGCAGGACTACCTCGTCACGCCCGAAACCTTCACGCTCCTGAGCGAGCGCGGGCTGAAGGCGACGAACGAAGAATGGACGAACCGCGACGGGACGCGCGCGCGCGGCTGGCTCCTGCGCGGGGCCGAAGGCGCTCCGGCCGTCATCCTCCTGCACCGCTACGGCGCTAACCGCTCCTGGCTCCTCAACCTCGGCGTCAAGCTCAACGAGACGACCAACTACACTGTGCTGTGGCCCGATTTGCGCGGCCACGGCGTCGAGCCGCCCGTCGCCTGGACCTCCTTCGGCGGGAAGGAGACGGAAGACCTCGGCGCGGCCCTGGACTACCTGCGCTCCCTGAAGACGCCGCAGGAGCGCCCGCTCGTCGGCCAGACAATCGGCCTCTACGGGGTCGAGCTTGGCGCTTACGTGGCCCTGCGCGCCGGTGCGCGCGACGCCAATGTGCGCGCCCTCATCCTGGATTCTGTGCCAGATTCGCCTGACGACATTTTGAACGTCGCCGTCCGCGAGCGCACCGGCCTGAGCAACGGCTTATTGCGCTGGCTGGCGCGACGTGGGACGCGCATCTATTTCATGGGCGGCTACGACGCCCCGCACGCCTGCGAAGCGGCCCAAAGTATCGGCGACCGCCGCGTGCTGCTCCTGGCGGGCGGCGACACCCCGGCGGAACTGCGCGCCTCGTCCGCCGCGCTGGCACAGTGCTTCCCCAAAACGGCCGCGCTCGAAGTCAAAACGGACCTCCCCCTGACCGGCTACAACCTGCCTTTCGCACAGGGCGAGCCGGGCGAGACTTACGACCGCCGCGTAATAGATTTCTTCGACCGCGCGTTGCGCGCCGGCCCTTAACCCCTCATGTCAAAACGCGGCGAGCCTTCGCCAAAGAATTCAAGCTCAAGCAGTCCGGGGCCGGGCCTCGCCTCCAAACTCACCCACGAGCGCCTGCCGCTCGTCCTGTCCGTGGGCGTACTGCTTTTGTACCTGCCATTGCTGACGAAGAATTACTACTGGGACGGAATCTTCTTCGCCCGCGTGATAGAAGAGGCGCGCGGCCTGGACGCGACGCTGCTGCACCCGAACCATCTCGTCTACAACGTCGTCGGCTACCTTTTCTACAAATTGGCACAGGGCGCGGGGCTTGAGGTCAGGGCAATCGTCGTCCTGCAAATACTGAACTGCTTTTTCGGCGCGGCCAGCGCCTACGTGCTCTGCCGCATCCTGCAAGACTGCTTCAGGTCCGTTTACCTGAGCGCGTGTCTCACACTGCTCTTCGCCGTTTCGGCGACGTGGTGGAAGTTTGCGACCGACGCGGACAGCTACACCGCGAGCGTCTTCTTTCTCCTCATCAGCTTTTATTTCGTCCTGCCGCACCGCCGCGAGCCCAGACCATTTCTCGCGGCGGCCGCGCACGCCGCGAGCATGCTCTTTCATCAACTGGCGATCTTCTTCTTCCCCGTCGCCGTGCTCGGCATCTTTTTACAGACTGCTTCTCAACCGACAAAGCAAAGACTCCTGCACGTACTCAAGTACGCGCTCGCAGCCTTTCTCTTCACCTTCCCTGTTTTTTGCTACTCGTTTTATCTCACCACGGGCGGCCTTGAGTTGCGGCCCTTCCTGCGCTGGCTAACCAACTTTTCGCCCGAGCACGGCTTCACCTTCAGCTTCTCGGACAACCTGACCTATACCCTGCGCGGGCACTCGCGGCTCATAGCGGGCGGCCGCCTCAGTTTCTTACGCGACCTCGGCGGCCCCTTCATCTACGCAATGACCGCCCTCCTCGTCGTCGTCGCCGCTGCCTTCTTCTACAAACTCTTTCGACATTTCGGTGAATTGAGAACGGCCCGCGGCACCGCGCCCGAAGACCGAAGCCGCCTGCACGCGCTTCGGCTACTCTGCGGCGCGTGGATAGCCTTCTACGTCGTCTTCCTTTTCTTCTTCATCCCGCAGAACACTTTCTACAGGCTCTTCTACCTCCCTGCGCTCGTCGTGCTCGCGGGAACGTTCCTCGCTCCTTACGAGGCCGCGCCGAACCACGTGCACAGATACCGCGCCGCACTCTTCGTCGCCATGTTGGCAATCGCCAACCTGACGTTCACCGCCTATCCTTACGCGCAGGTCCGCGCCACCCCTCCACTCGCCCTCGCGCTCGAACTAAACAAATCCTGGCCCAAAGGGACAATCGTCTACTTCGCGCAGTGGAACACCGATAACGAGTTGACCAGATACTTCAACCCCCAGACCACCTGGCGGGAAGTCAACCGGGAGAAGTTCGAGCAGGAGATTAAAGAGGCGACGGGCGACGCCCCCGTCTGGATGGACACCACACTGATTGACCTTTACCACTCCACGCCCGAAGGCAAGCTCTGGCTTGACGCCCACACCGTCCGCCGCCCCGAGCACGAACTGGTCAACGACAAATACAAATTTCGCTTTTACGAAATCAAGAAAGACTCATTCTGATTGCGGATTGGGAGAAAGACTCAACCCTTTGCGCCTTACGTCTTAACTTTGCGCCTTTGCGAGAAACAGAGCGTTCACGCAAAGGCGCAACAAAAGAAAAACCAAAGCCGCAAAGGGTTGAGTTATTCCGCCAGCAACGTCGAATCTAGCGCACGCGAATCGCCGCGAGCGTGAGGACTCCGTTGTCGCCTATGATCTCTGTTTCGACGGCCTTGTAATCCGTCAGTTGATTCGTCCACTGGACGGGGACGAGGACGAGCGCCGTGCCGCCGCGCTCACGGGCCGCGGCCGCCGCCTCCTGCGCGCCGTCGAATCTGAAAGGCTCGCCGTCCGGGCGATACGCAAGCCGCCCGCCCGCGTAGAACTCGCCCGTGCGGTCGTCCGTCAGCATGTAGAAGACGGGCAGCGCCGCGTAGCCGCGCGCATCGGCCAGGCGCACCAGGTCGCGCACGGACTCGCGATGCCCCAGCCGGCCAACGGCGCAGTTGAGCACAATCGCTATCGAGATGAATATCGCGCTGCAAATCAACTCGACGCGCAGCGCGCGCCTCTCACGCCACAGCATCGCCAGCGCGCCCGCCGCCACGAGCGGCGCGACCGCCGCGAGCGCACAAGCAATCGTGACCTCGCCGGTCCGCGCCGCATAGACCACGCCCGCCGGCCGCCATCAACAGGAGCAGCGCGCCCGTCGCGCGCATCGCCGCGTTTCCGCCTTCGCCGCGCACGAACCGCGACAGCCAAAAACCCGCGAGCAGCAGCGCGCCCGGCAGCGCGGGCAGCACGTAACCGGGCAGCTTCGACCGCGAGACCGAGAAGAAGAGCACGGGCATTGCGAGCCAGGCGAGCGCGAAGACGCGCGCGCGACTTTCCGCGCTCGGCTCGCGCCACTTCCAGCGCCGCGCCTGTGCCAGTTCTGCAATGAGACACGCCGTCCACGGCAGCGCGAGCGCCAGCATGATCGGCAGGTAGAAGTAGAACCCTTGCGGGTGGCGATACTGGTTCGAGACGAACCGCGCGAAATGGTGCTGTATGAAAAACTCGTCAACGAACGTCCACCCGTGGCGCGCGATGACAGGTCCGTACCAGAGGCCCGCGATGAGGATGGAGAGCGGCACGCCCCACAGCAGGCTCAACAGAAAGTCCCTGCGCGGCCACTCCCTGCGCAGCAAGTAGTAGAGGCCGACGACGCCGAACGGGACGACGACGCCCACCAGCCCCTTCGCCAGAAGCGACAACCCGACGGCCGCGTGAAATGCGGCCAGCAGCCAGAGCCTACGCTTCCGGCTCGTCTCCAACTCGGCGACGAAGAAGCAGGAGAGCGCGAGGGCGGTCGTCGCGGTCACGACCACGTCGAAGCTGGCCGCGCGCGAGAAGACGATGAGCCCCGCGCTCGACGCGAGCGCCACCGCGCCCCACGGCCCTGGCCCATTTTCACTTTCCTGCTCCCCTGTGCCTTCGATGCGACGCCCTACCCAGTAAATTAAGAAGACCGTGAGCAGACCGCAGAGCGCAGGCCCCAGGCGCGCGGCCCACTCCGAGACGCCGAACAGTTTGTAGCCGGCCATCATCATCCAGTAGAGCAGCGCGGGCTTCTCGAACCAGGTGTGCCCGCCGAGCGTCGGCGTCACCATATCGCCGCGCTCGAACATCTCGCGCGCGACCTGAGCGTAGCGCGGCTCGTCCGGCCCGACGAGCGGCAGGTGTCCCAGCCCGTAAAGGTAGAAGACTATAACGGCGGCGAAGAGAAGGAGCGGCCAGGCGCGCGCAGGCTTGGACATAAAGAAGTAATCAGTAATCAGTAGTCAGTAATCAGCTAAAAAACTGTTATCACGCTTGAGTATCGGCCAAGACACATATATCTTCAATCCGGCGCGAGCCATGAGTGATAGGCCGGCAGTTTACTGACTACTGATTACTGATTACTGATTACTTCTTTATGACTTTACGTACAGCCGTCATCGGCGTCGGGCACCTGGGCCGCCAGCACGCGCGCGTCCACGCCGCCCTGGCCTCCGAAGGGCAA
This sequence comes from uncultured Acidobacteriota bacterium, assembly GCA_963711585.1. Classification (GTDB taxonomy): domain Bacteria; phylum Acidobacteriota; class Blastocatellia; order Pyrinomonadales; family Pyrinomonadaceae; genus QHXM01. The sequence goes on from CAVQEU010000020.1 coordinate 347,823, forward strand.
ACACAGTTCGTCTCCGTCTGCGATTTGAACGAAGAGACGGCGCGCTCGATTGCCGGTGAGCGCGGGACCGATTGGATAACAGACTGGCACAATTTATTGGGCCGCGTTGACGCCGTCAGCCTCGCCGTCCCGACGGAGGCCCACGCCGAGATAGCCTGCCCGCTGCTGGAAGCGGGCATCCACGTCCTCGTCGAAAAACCCATCGCGCGCGACCTCGCGGAAGCCGACCGGATGATCGCCGCAGCCGAAAATGGCGGCGCGCTGTTGCAGGTCGGCCACCTCGAACGCTTCAACCCGGCGCTCGCGGCCCTGCGCCCGCACGTCCGCGGGCCACTTTATTTCGAGATTCACCGCGTCGGCGAGTTCACGGCGCGCTCGCTGGACATTGATGTCGTGCTCGACTTGATGATTCACGATCTGGACATAGTGCAATGGCTGGTGGGCGAAGACGTGGAGGTGACTGACGTGCGCGCAGTCGGGATTCCGGTCCTGACGAACCGCGTGGACGCGGCCAACGCGCGCCTGGAATTCGCCACGGGCGCGGTCGCCAACATCACCGCCTCGCGCGTCGGGACCGAGAAGATCAGGAAGATGCGCTTCTTTCAGCCGCACGATTACATCGTGGTTGACTACTCGACGCGCTACGCCTCCATCAGCAGCCTGGTGCCCACGGGCGCGCGCCCCGGCGTCAACACGCGCCGCCTTGAGATCGAAGACGTGGAGCCCCTGCGCGCCGAGATCGAATCTTTTCTTCATGCCGCGCTTGCAGGCGCGCCCCCGCCCGTCTCGGGCGCGGACGGCCGCCGCGCACTCTCCCTGGCCCTGCGCGCGCTCGAACGCATACACGAGCACGCCGCGCATCCGGGATTGAGCGCCTTCAGCCGCACGTTCGGCGGGAGCGGAGATTAGCGTTTGGATGTAAGTTTGAGAACTGAAGCGGATTTCTCACGCAAAGGCGCAAAGAAAGCGCGCAAGATAAAAAGGCATTCAACCTCTTCGCGGTCTTCTTTGCGCCTTTGCGTCTTTGCGTGAGACGTTTTTCCTGATGCGCGAAGACTCGATTTCATCAATGCTCGCCGAGCGAATTACCGCGGGCGACTTCCCTTCGGCCGTCTACGTCGTGGCCGAGCGCGGGCGCGTCCGTTTCGCCGACGCGCTCGGCCACGCAGTCAGGGACGCCGAAGCACGCCTCGCGACGCTCGACACGATTTACGACCTGGCCTCGCTGACGAAGCCTTTAGTCACTGCCCTGCTCTGCGCGTCGCTCATAGAGCGCGGCGAACTGGGCCTGGACGACCGCGCCGCGCGTTACCTTCCAGAGTTCGCTACGGACGACAAGCGCGCCATCACTCTTCGCCAACTCCTGACGCACGCGGCGGGGCTCGCGGGCTGGCGTCCGCTCTACCTGCTCGCGGGCGGAGACAGGGAGCGCGTCCTTCAGGCCATCGCGCGCGAGCCTCTCGAATCCGCGCCCGGCACTCACGTCGTCTACAGCGACCTCGGCTACATCGCGCTCGGGCTGATGCTCGAAAAATTGCACGCCGCGCCACTCGCCGAAATCGCACGGCGCGAAATCTTCGAGCCCCTGGGCCTCAAGCGCACCTTCTTCAACCCCGACCGGACGTTCATCACCGAGATAGCCGCCTGCGAACTGGGCAACGCTTACGAGCGCGAGACGTGCGCGGGGCAGGAGGCCGCGGGTTACAGTTGGCGCGAGAGCCTGATCTGGGGCGAAGTCCACGACGCCAACGCGCACTTTCTAGGCGGCGCGGCGGGCCACGCCGGACTCTTCTCGACCGCCGAGGAGACGCTTCGTCTTGGCACACAATTTCTGGCGACTGGCACAGAACTTCTCAAGCCCGAGACCTGCGTCCTCTTTCGCACTGACATGACGGAAGGGATGGAGGAGCCGCGCTCAGTCGGCTGGCAGTTAGCGTCCATGCCCAACTCGACCGCGAGCACGAGCCTCCCGCCCGACAGCTTCGGCCACCTGGGTTTCACGGGCACTAGCTGCTGGAACGACCCCGTGCACGAGCGCACCTTTATTCTCCTGACCAACCGCACGCACGCGCGCCCGCTCCCCTTCGTCAACATCAACAGCACGCGCCGCGCATTTCACACGCTGGCCGTCGAAGCGCTGGAGGCAGGCAAGCATTAACGTCAGTACCGCCTGCGGTAGCGGGCGGGTGTTCAACGCGGCAGACCCGCCCGCTACCGCAGGCGGTACTGACCCCGGCCACGCTCAACCGCTAACGGCCACAGTTATGGGCGACGAACCCGGCAGAAATCCATTTGTAAATCAGACGCGCACGCGACGGGTCGCGGAGTACCTGGGGTTCGAGCGCAACGTCGCGATTGCTTCGGCGGCGATTCTGCTATTGGGCTTCGGCGAGGAGCTGTGGAAGAAGTTTTTGCCGAAGTACCTGGAAGCGCTCGGCGCTGGCGAGAGGGCCATCGGGCTCTTCGGGACGACGAAAGATTTCTTCGACGCCGTCTATCAGTATCCGGGCGGCTGGCTGGCAGACCACATGGGCCGCCGCCGCGCCTTCGTCTCCTTCGTCGCGCTCGCTTCGGTCGGCTACCTCATCTACCTCGTCAGCCCCTCCTGGCCGTTCGTCTTCGTCGGGCTGGCGCTCTCTATGGCGTGGAACAGCATGGCGAGCCCGGCCGTCTTCGCCGTCATAGGCGACGCGCTGCCGCCCGAGCGACGCGCGATGGGTTTCACACTTCAGTCCATGATCAAGCGCGCGCCGATGGCCGCGGCCCCGCTCGCGGGCGGCGCGCTCATCGCGGCCGCGGGCGTCCTGACGGGCGTCCGCGTCGGGCTCGTCATCACGCTCGTGCTCGCCGCCGTCACGGTCCTCATAGTCCGTCGCATCAACCTGCCTGTCATCAAAGGCGCGACGACCAACATGCGCGGCGTCTGGCGCTCGTTCCACGCGGCGCTCAAGCGGCTGCTGATTTCGGACATCATCATCCGCACGTGCGAGGGGATGGTAGACGTGTTCATAGTCCTCTACGTCACGAACGTCATCGGTGTCAGCGTCGCGCGTTACGGAATACTCATCGCCATCCAGCTTACGACCTCGATTCTCGTCTACATCCCCGCGGCCAGAATCGCGGGCCGCATCGGTCGCAAGCCTTTCGTCATCGCTACCTTCCTGTGCTTCGCCCTCTTCCCCGTCGCGGTCGCCTTCTCGAACGGCTTCACGATGCTCGTCTTCGCTTTCGTCATCGGCGGCCTGCGCGAGATCGGCGAGCCGTCACGCAAGGCCATGATCGTTGACTTCGCGGAGCCGCACCTGCGCGCACGCTCCGTCGGGTTGTACTACCTCGTCCGAAGCCTCTCGATCACGCCCGCCGCCGCCATCGGCGGCCTGCTCTGGGCAATCTCCCCGCGAGTTCCCTTCATCACCGCCGGCATCATCGGCCTGATTGGCACATTCGTCTTCGCCGCGACGGTCGAGGAGCGATACGCAAGCTGAGAACGCGTTTCAGAACATAAACTCAACCCTTTGCGCCTTACGTCTTAACTTTGCGCCTTTGCGAGAACGGCTGTTTCACGCAAAGACGCAAAGTTAAAACTAAAGGCGCAAAGGGTTGAGTGATTTAAGATGAGGTGCTATTCACTCGGATAAATGTAGTATCATGTCGGCGGCCAACTCGTGCTCTCCGTGAATCTTTGCCGCAGCCGGAAGTTTGAAGCTGATGCGCCGTTCCCTCTGGTCGAAATCAATCGCCGTCCTCGTCGCGCACGCCTTGCTCGCGTCTTCGTTTGTCGCCTTCGCGCAGGACGCTCCGCAGACGCGGCCGCGCCGCGTGCAGGCACCCGCACAACCCACATCGCAGGCCCGAGCGGAAATCACCCGTCTGAGCGGCGAGCCCCTGGTCCGCATAGGGCTCGCCACGGACGCGCGCTCCGTGAACATCTCCACGAGCGGGCGGCTGCTGAGCGTGACGGAGCCGGGAGCGCCGATTGCTCCGCTCGCCGTCGCGCGCGTGCGCCTCGAAGCCAGGCTGCTCGCCCCTCGGCCGGAGACGTTCGACACGGGCGGCTTCCGCGTCGAGTTGGCGAGAATGGCGAAGCGCGAAGACGCCTTGCGCGCCGCGACCGAGATACGCGAGGCGACGGGCGCGGAGGCCGCTGTCACTCAAGACGCCGCGACAAACTCCTGGCGCATACAGGTCGGCTCGGACCTCTCCGCGTCGAAAGCCGCCGAGCTTCGCGCGCAACTCGAAGATGCAGGCTTTGCGACCGCAACGGTCGTCGAGTCGCGCGGCACGCAGGCCGCCGCGACGCGCAACGCCGTCTCAAACACCACCCGCCCCGCCTCTCTCCTGAGCGCGCCGACACGCGAGGTGGTCGCCTACGCTTCCGGCTCGTCCAAAATTTTCAGCACGAGCGCGCCCGTCACTTTCGCCTCCGAGAATGAATCGAGTGCTCCCGTGCGTTTCAACGAGAAACCTTATCGCGGGCGGCTTGAGGTCTTCGCCAACCGCTCGGGGACGCTGACGGTCGTCAACGTCCTGGGCCTCGAAGACTACGTGCGCGGCGTCGTCCCGAACGAACTGTCGCCGGGCGGCTATCCGGCGCTTGAGGCGCAGAAGGCGCAGGCCATCGCGGCGCGCACTTACGCCGTCAGGAACAAAAATCAGTTCGCCTCGCAAGGTTTCGACTTGCTGCCGACGACGCGCTCGCAGGTCTACGGCGGACTCTCGACGGAGCACCCGCTCTCCACGCGCGCCGTCGAAGAGACGCGCGGACTGGTCGCCACCTACCACGACGAGCCCATCAACGCGCTCTACACTTCGACCTGCGGCGGCCGCACCGAAAACGCCGAGAACATCTTCAACGAGGCGACGCCCTACCTGCGCGGGCGCGAGTGCTCGCTCGAAGGCCACGCGCACCTCAGTTCCTTCACCATCAAATCCTCGCGCGACCTGCCGGACATACGCGACGAGGCGAACGTCGGGCTCGCGCGCTACGGCGCGCTGCTGGACATACACGGCTTCAATCTTGGCACAAAACAACTCACGGACAACTGGCTCGGCGCGCCCGCCTCCGCGGCGGAAGTCCGCAACTGGCTCGCGGCCGTCGCGCGCATGACGCGGCAAACTGTGCCAGCCGTCACGGACGACGTGACGCGCGCGCCCGCCTTCAGCACGGCGCTCGCGGCCGCCGTCTTCGGCGAGGCGCGAGCGGACACCTTGCTCGACAACGCGGACGTGGAATACCTGCTCTCGTTCCGCGACGCTGACAACATTCCCGCGCAAAACCGCGCGGACGTAGCGTGGCTCATCCGCGACGGGTTGCTGCCACTTTTCCCGGACGCGACGCTCAGACCGCGCGAAGTGATGACGCGCGGTCGCGTCGTCCGGGCGGTCGCAAGTACCCTGGAAGCGCGCGGGTTTTTCGGCCTCCAAAAAGGGACGACGCGGCCGACGACGGGCGGGGCGATGATTCTGCGCTCGCAGAAGAACCGCGACCAGCCCATCAGCGTTGACTCTGACTCCTACCTCTTCCGCGCCTTCGGCGACAACGCCTACCAGATGCGCTCTGTCTCGCTGGTCGGCGGCGAGCCGGTGACCTTTCATCTGAACACGCGCGGCGAGGTTGACTACCTGGAAGTCCGCCCGGCCCCGAACGGCGCGGCGGCCGACCGCTCGTCGCCCTTCGCCAACTGGACGGCCGCGATGAGCGTCGGCGAAGTCCAGACGAAACTCTCGCGCTGGTCGCGCGGCATAGGCGCGTTGACGGATTTGCGCGTCGCGGCGCGCGGCTCGTCGCGACGCGCGACCGACCTGCTCATTATTGGCACAAACGGCACGGCACACCTGCGCGGCGGCCGCATCCGCTCGGCCCTCGGCCTGCGCGAACAGCTCTTCGTCATCGACCGCCGCTACGACGACTCGGGCCGCCTCGTCGGCTTCACCTTCACCGGCCGCGGCTGGGGCCACGGCGTCGGCCTCTGCCAGGTCGGAGCCTACGGCCTCGCCCGCCAGGGTCTGACCTACGACAAGATTCTGAAGGCGTACTACACAGGCATCGAGTTGACGAAGCTTTACAATTAGCCCCCTCGCCAGAACCACCCACGATTCCCACCCGCCAACAGTTTCTCAGCCCCGTCAGGGGCTGGTGAAAATAGCCCAGCACTGAAGTGCTGGGAATCAGGCATGAAAATTTATGGAGTCCCGTAGGGACGACTGAAAGGGGGTTTGTTGTGCCTCATTCTTACGTCAACTGCCTGATGCATTGCGTCTTCAGCACCAGCCAGCGACAAAAATTTATCTCCCAGGATTTACAGCGCCGCCTCTGGCCGTTCATGGGCGGCATTGCGCGCGAGAACAACATGAAGGCTCTCGCCATCGGAGGCATCGAAGACCATGTTCACCTGCTGCTATCCCTGCCCGCGACGACACCCATCGCCAAGGCAATTCAGGTAATCAAAGGCGGCTCATCAAAGTGGATTCACGAGCAATTTCCTGACCATCGTCATTTTGCATGGCAAGAAGGTTACGGAGCATTCAGCGTTGGCATTTCGCAGATTGAAGCGACTGTTCATTACATCCAAACGCAAAAGGAGCATCACCTGAAGAAAACATTTAAGGAAGAATTCTTGAGTTTTCTGAAGAAGCACGGGATTGCATACGACGAGCGGTATGTTCTAGGGTAGAATTCAGTCGTCCCTACGGGACTCCGTTATTTTTCGCGCGGTTCCCTGAAGTGCTGGGCTATTTTCAGTTGTCCCTCCGGGACAAACGATGGACGACCTTATGTTGGCGAGGTGATGAGGTTTTCCCGTGCACAAACTTTGGGCGCGCTCGCGCTGCTCGCGATCATCTGGGTGGTGATTATCTTTCGGCTCGTCCTTTCCAGTTCGTGAACTCCTACCGATCAATCTTCCAAACCCATTGTTGCCGTCGTCGGCCCGACCGCTTCGGGCAAGAGCGAGCTTGGCATCGAGTTGGCCTTGCGTTGCGGGGGCGAGGTCATTAACTGCGACTCCGTGCAGGTCTACCGCGAGATAGAGATCGCGACGGCCAAAGTCCCTCTGAGCGAGCGGCGGGGCGTCCCGCACCACCTGATTGATTTCGTCTCGCCGGAAGTGAATTACACCGCGGGCGAGTGGGCGCGTGCGGCCGCCGCCGTGATTGACGAGATAGAGGCTCGCGGGAAGATGGCCGTGCTCGTCGGCGGGACAGGCTTTTACCTGCGCGCCCTGCGCCAGCCGTTCTTCGCTGGCCCAAAAACGGACGAGCGCCTGCGCCGCCGCCTGACCGAGATTCGCGCGCGCCGCGGCCCCGAGCATCTTCACAGGATGCTCGTGCGGCTCGACCCGCAGTCGGCCGCGAAACTTGCTGCGCGCGATTGGTCGCGCGTGCAGCGCGCCCTCGAAGTCAGGCTTCAGACGGGGCGCAACATGTCCGAGCAGGCGACGACACGCATGGAACCCCCGTCTTTCGTCCCGCGCATACGCGTCTTCGCGCTGCTCCCACCCCGCACCGAGCTTTACCGGCGGATTAACGAGCGCGCCGAAGCCCATTTCGCCGCCGGGCTGGTCGAGGAGGTGCGCAAGCTGCTGGACAAAGGCGTGCCGGCCGATTCCAACGCCCTCGGCGCGCACGGCTACCGCCGCGTCGTCGAATACCTGCGGGGCCAGCGCGACCTTGCGAGCGCCGTCGAACAGACCAAGCTCGACGTGCGCCACTACAGCAAAAGACAGTTGACCTGGTTCCGCCGCGAGCCCGGCGTCGAGTGGGTCGAAGGCTTCGGCGACGACCCGGCCGTGCAGGAAAAAGTCGTAAAAGCAGTGATAAGTGATAAGTAATAAGTAATAAGTAATAAGCAAAAACCGTCTTTCTTTTTCTTATCACTTATCACTTATTACTTATCACTGCTTTTATGCTTGTCACTGCTTTACCCGTGGTGTAATCTGGCTTACACAGCACCTTTCGGTTGATCGCTAAGCGGAGAAAACGGTGGACGTAAAGGCTACTCCTCAGAATATTCAGGACGCTTTTCTGAATACAGCGCGGCGCGAGCGGAGCACGGTCACCATCTACCTGATGCACGGCGCGAAGCTGACCGGGCGCATCCGCAGCTTCGACAAGTTTTCGGTGCTGCTGGAGACCGGGTCGCAGGAGCAGTTGATCTTCAAACACGCCATCTCGACCATCTCGCACGCGCGGCGGTCGAGCGGCGATTTGCGCCCGCAACAGGCCGCGAGCCCGCCGCCGGCGGAGGCGGCCGCCCCGGAAGCCGCGGAAACGTCCGAGCCCTGACACTCCCCTGAACATCCCACGACCACCACGGAAACTAAACATTTGGGCGGCGCTTTTATCACTTTCGAGGGCATTGACGGGTGTGGCAAGTCAACGCAGTTACGCCTTCTCGCGAGCGAGCTGCGCATGCGCGGCCTCGAAGTCGTGACGACGCGCGAGCCGGGCGGGACGCCGCTCGGCAAGCGTCTGCGCAACGTGCTCCTTGACCCGCAGATCGAAGTTGACCCGCTGGCCGAACTACTGCTCTTCGCCGCCGACCGCGCACAGCACGTGCGCACGCTGCTTCGGCCCGCGATTGAAGCGGGCAGCATGGTTTTCTCCGACCGTTACGCCGACGCGACCGCGGCCTACCAGGGGGCCGGCCGCAACTTCACGCCGGAGCTGATCGCGCAGGTTATAGAGATTGCGACCAGCGGGCTCAAGCCCGACCTGACGCTCATCTTCGATTTGCCCGTGGCCGAATGTCTCACGCGCACGCGCCGCCGCACGGAGTCCGACAGCCAGACGGACCGCCTCGACGCGGAAGACGCGGCCTTTCACACGCGCGTCCGCAGCGCCTACCTGGCAATGGCCGAAGCAGAGCCGGACCGCTTCCGCATCGTCAACTCCACAGGCTCAGTCAGCGAAACGCACGAGCGCGTGATGGAAGTCGTAATGCCATTTCTCGAAAAGCAGAAGTCAGGAGCCAGAGTCCAGAAGTCCAGAATGAAAGGCTCTCAGACTGCTTTTATTCTTCTTTTCTTTCCTTCTGACTCCTGGATTCTGACTCCTGGACTCTGCTTTTGCTTATGTTTGACCAACTTATCGGAAATCAGCGCGTCAAGGAGATTTTGCGGCGGATGCTCGGGGAGGGGCGTGTGCCTGGGGCGCTGCTGTTCGCCGGCGAGTCCGGGGTCGGCAAGAAACTCTTCGCGCTGGAACTGGCGAAGGCGCTGAACTGCCGCGAGCCGCAGGGCGCGGAGGCTTGCGGCCGCTGCTCCTCGTGCGTGCGCATCGCGCAATCGAAGTTTCCTGAATACTCGGACGACAAGGATAACCGCGAGAAGCTCGTGTGGAGCGAGCACCCCGACGTGGCGCTGGCACGCCCCTTCAACCGCATTCTCAGAATTGGCCCGATGCGCGAGATCGAGCAGGAGGCGAACTTCCGCCCCTACGAAGGGCGCGCGCGCGTCTTCATCGTCGAAGAGGCCGAGCGGCTGAACGAGCATTCTTCCAACGCGCTCTTAAAGACGCTCGAAGAGCCGCCGCGCACGTCGCACCTCGTGCTGACGACCTCGCGCCCGGCGGCGCTCTTGCCGACGATTCGCTCGCGCTGCCAGATGATTCGCTTCGCGCCGCTCACGCCGGCCGAGATCGAAAAGCACCTGCTCGAAGGCCGCCAGGTGTCAAAGCCGGACGCGCACCTGCTCTCGCGCGTCGCGCGCGGCAGCATCGGGCGCGCGCTCTCGACCAACGTCGAGAGCTACCGGCAGCAGCGCGAGGCCATGATGGACATCATCAATGCGCTCGCCCTGACGCATGACCGCGCGCGACTGCTCCGCGCCTCGGAAGAGATGAACGACGCCAAGCGCAAGGACGAATACGAGCCGAGACTGGACGTGCTGGCGACGCTGGTGCGCGACGTGTGGGTGCTCGCGCTCGGCGCGAACGACGAGCAGGTGGTCAACCAGGACTTGCGCCCGCAGCTCTCGAAGCTCGGCTCAAGCGTTGACAGCCGCCGCGCCGCGCGCTGGCTCTCGCAGCTTGAGCAGCACCGCGGGCGACTGGACGTAAACGTCAACCGCAAGGTCGCGACCGACGCCCTCTTTCTCTCGATGGCCGAAATTTGAACAACACTCTCCCGACACACATGCCGGACCAGGACACAACTCGTTTCGTTGACCTCAGTCACGCCGTGGAGCATGGGATGATTACCTACCGCGGCCTGCCCGCGCCGGTCATCTCAGACCACCTCAGCCGCGCCGACTCGCGCCAGCACTATGCCGCGGGGACGGAATTTCACATCGGCAAGATAGAGATGGTGGCGAACACTGGGACGTATCTGGACTCGCCGTTCCACAGGTACGAGGACGGGGAGGATTTGGCCCAACTCTCGCTCACGTCGCTCGCGGACCTCGACGCAGTCGTCATACGCGCGCGTGACCGGCGAGACGTAGGCGCGTCGTTCTTCAACAACGTCGAAGTCAGTAATAAAGCCGTCCTGGTTCACACGGGCTGGGCCGCGCACTGGGGCAGTGAGCAATACTTCGACGGTCACCCTTTCCTGACGAACGAGGCGGCGCAGTTTCTGGCGGACGCCGGGGCGAGGCTGGTCGGGATTGACTCGTACAACATTGACGACACAGGGGACGCGTCGCGCCCGGCCCACTCCATCTTGCTGCGCGCCGGCATCCCCATCGTCGAGCACCTGTGCAACCTGGACGCCCTGCCGGACAACGGTTTCAAATTCTTCGCCGTCCCCGTCAAAGTTAAAGGCATGGGCACATTTCCCGTGAGAGCTTTCGGACTATTCAAACAGTGATTCAGGGAGGGCCGCGTGATGGCGAAAAGAATTCTGGTGGTGGACGACGATCCCGAGTTGCAGCAGTTGGTGAAGTTCGCGCTCGAGCAGGAGGGCTACGAGGTCCGTCAGGCGCTGGACGCCTACGCGGGTTTGGAGATCATAGAGAAGGAGAAGGTTGACCTGGCGCTCCTGGACGTGATGATGCCAGGGATGGACGGCCTCGAAATGCTCTCGCGCCTGCGAGCCTTCAACACGGACCTGCGCGTCATCGTCGTCACCGCCCTGACGACTCCCGAGGCGGCCGTCAGCGCCTTGCGCGACCAGGCTTCGGATTTTCTCACCAAGCCCTTCGACATCTCGCAACTCATCTCGTCCGTCAAGACGGCCTTCGAGTTGGCCCCGCGCGACATACAGATCGAAGTCCTCTCGGCGCGCCCCGAATGGATAGAGCTGCGCGTCCCCTGCGACCGCGCGGCCATAGAGCCTTTGGAGCGCCTGATGTCGCAACTGAAGACGGACCTCCCGTCGCTGACGCGCGAGACCGTCACCTACGCCTTCCGCGAGATGCTCCGCAACGCCATAGAGCACGGCGGCAAGAACGACCCCACGCAGTTCGTGGAAGTCGGCTACCTGCGCTCGCCCCGCATCATCCTCTACCGCATCAAAGACCCCGGCGAGGGCTTTAGCATCGAATCTCTCTACCGCGACGACGGCGCGATTGCGGCCTTCCTCAACCCGGAGGGCGACCCGCTCGCACACGCCCGCGTCCGCGAGGAAGAGGGCCTGCGCCCCGGCGGCTTCGGCATCCTCATCGCCCGCGACCTAGTGGACGAGATGATCTACAACGAGAAGCACAACGAAGTTATCCTCATCAAATACCTGAACGGCGAGCGAGCATCGCAGGACAGCCAGAGCTGACGTTGCCACGTCGGATGATGGCGTCGTGTCACAGGCGTTGACGGCTATATTTCTGTACGTCGTCAAGTTGATTGGAGTACAATCTCGCCCGCAGCCGGCAGCCTCGCCCTGTGCCAAAAATAATTCTGCGAGGGAAGAAAACCATGTCGCAGCGGTCCGCCTCATTCCCCACCATGCACCCGCGCGTCCTCGTCATCTACCAGCGCGACGACGCGGAGGCTCAAGCACAAAGACTGATTCAGACGCTCAGACGGCGCTTCGGCGACGACGACGTGAAGACTTGTTATGACCTCCCGCCGTCCGAACTGTTTTCAACACGCGGAGGCGCAGGCGACCTGACCGCCGTGGTCGTGCTCATCGGCAAAAACTGGCTCAAGCTGACTAAAGGGCCGCGACCACACGCCGACGCCGCGCGCGCGAATGAGGCTGTGGCTCTGGCCCTCTCGTCCGCCCTCGAAATCATTCCCGTGCTGGTCGGCGAGGCTTCAATGCCCAGGGGGACGGAGACACCCGGCCCGACAGACATCTCGCACCTCTCTTCCAGGCCGCTGCAATTGAGGGACGCATGGTGGGAGCAGGATGTCGAAAAGCTTGTCAGCAGTCTGGAGCGATTGGGTGCGTCGGAATCAAGGGGCGGAGAGGTCAAGCGGTCCTCCGATGATTTGGTGTCAGTCAACTTACGCAGGGAAGACGCCGTAAGACTCTTATATGCCTTCATGGTTAACCTGGGCAGCGCGCCGAAAGTGTACGCCAAGAAGGGAAAAGGAGGCGGCGAAGCCAGAGGCGAAGCGTTGAAAGAAGGCAAACCATTGCCGGGCGGCACGCCGCCTTACCAAACGGCCGCCCCCGCGGACGTGGTCTCTTGCACGGTCTTCTCCCCGCCGAAGGTTTCGCCCGGCGCGAATTTTATGGTTCAGGTCTTCGCGCATTTGCCGGAGGACGCGACGGCGGCTTCGCAACTCGCCAAAGAGGCGGTCAAGGAGGCGGAGAAGTTAGGCTCGAAGACACTGGACACGGAAGTCGAGCGGGGGACGAAACTGAGCTTCGACCTTTCGCTCCCCGGCCTGTTGATTGACGAGCCGAGCCAGCACTTAACCTGGCGCGGCAGGCCCGAGGCCGTTCAATTCGGCGTCACAGTGGAGCCCACGCACCAACCCGGCAACGTGATTGGCACAGTCAGGGTCAGCCAGGACGGCGTCCCGTTCGGCCACGTCAAATTTCAATTGACAATCGCCGCGGCTGAGGCTGCCGCCCCCGCGCCGCAGCCGCAGGCCACGCGCGACTGGGTTCAATACAAAAAAGCCTTCGTCTCTTACGCCTCGAAAGACCGCGACGAAGTTCTGAAAAGGGCGCAGATGCTGGCGCGCCTTGTCCCCGATTTTTTCCTGGACTTTATGACACTCAAGCCGGGACAACGCTGGGAGAAAGAACTCTACAGACACATTGACGATAGCGACGCGTTCTTTCTCTTCTGGTCTACGGCAGCCAAACGATCCAGGTGGGTGATGAAGGAAGTTGACTACGCCCTCGCCAGGAAGGGCGCTGACGATTCGGCCCCGCCGGAAATCATTCCGATGATTGTCGAAGGGCCGCCCCCCGTCGCCCCTCCCGACAGGCTCTCACACCTACACTTCAACGACTTGTTCCTCTACGTCATGGCGGCGCAGCCGAAAAAGAAGACCGGCGCAAAGCAAAAGGGCCGGCCCCGCAAGCGACGCCAGCCCTGAACCTTGACTTCACTTCGTCCCTATTTAATCGTGACGAGTTCCGGCTCGGCCTTCTCTTTATAACTTCCCTCTTCGAGCAGCTTCTCCGTCTCGCGCACGAAGGCTTCGACGATGTCCGCGCCCGCGACCTTGCGCATCGGCACGCCGTTCTTGTAGATCATGCCGACGTTGCGCCCGAAGGTGACGCCTAAATCCGAATCGTGCGCTTCGCCCGGCCCGTTGACGGCGCAGCCCATGATGGAGAGATGAAGGGGCTCTTCGACGTGTGCCAGTCTGCGCTCGATCTCCGTGACGATGCCGACGAAGTTGTCTATGTCCAGCCGCCCGCAGGTCGGGCAGGCGACGACCGTCACGCCGCGCTTTCTCAGTTCCAGCGACTTCAGAATCTCCCACGCGACGCGCACCTCCTCCTGCGGCTCCGCGGCCAGGGAGACGCGAATCGTGTCGCCTATGCCCTCGTGCAGGAGGACGCCGAGGCCGATGGCGGACTTGATCGTGCCGCCGAAGGCCGTGCCGGCTTCGGTCACGCCGAGGTGCAAGGGGTAATCAACCTGCGCGGCGAGCAGGCGGTAGGCCGCGACCGTGCGGTGCACGTCCGACGCCTTGAGCGAGATGATGATGTCCGTGAAATCCAGGTCTTCGAGAATCTGTATGTGGCGCAGCGCGGACTCGACCATCGCCTCGGGCGTGGCCGTGCCGTACTTTTTCAAAAGGTCTTTTTCGAGCGAGCCGCCGTTGACGCCGATGCGGATTGGCACATTTTGCGACTGGGCCGCGCGCACGACCTCGCGCACGCGCTCGTGCGCCCCGATGTTGCCCGGATTGAGCCTCAGCTTGTCCACGCCCGCGTCGAGCGCCATCAGCGCCAGCTTGTAGTGGAAGTGTATGTCGGCGACGAGCGGAACGTCTGGCACGCGCTTCCTGATCTCTTTGAGGGCCAGGCCCGCGTCCTTGTCCGGCACGGCGAGGCGCACGACCTCGCACCCGGCGCGCATCATCTCCTCTATCTGCGCCACAGTCGCCCCAACGTCCACCGTGTCCGTCTTCGTCATGGACTGGACGACGACGGGTGCGCCCCCGCCGATTTGCAAGTCCTTAATTTTTACCGCTCTCGTTTTTCTCATAAGTTTCAAGTTTCAAGTTTCAGGTTCCAGGTTCAAAGCCTTTAACTTGAAACCTGAAACCTTCAACTTGAAACCTATTTCTGTGGCTGCGTCGCAGCCGGGGGCTTCGTCTCCTCCGGCGCGCGCGAGACCTTCTTCAAAAGATCATTGGTGATGACGAAGCCCATCAGCAGCAGCAGCATGACGAAGCCGACCTGCTGTATGCGCTCGCGCACGCGCATCGAGAGCTTCCAGCCGCCGAGCGCCATGACCGCCTCGACCAGGAGCAGGAAGATCGCGCCGCCGTCGAGCACGGGGATGGGCAGCAAGTTGAAGATGCCGAGGCTCAGGCTCAGGAAGCCGAGCATATTGAAGATGCCCGCCCAGCCCGCCTCGTTGACTGATTGCGAGGCCGCGTCGTAAATCCCCAGCGGCCCCGACAAAGTGTTTCTCGCCGAGCGCTCGCCGCTGAAAAACTGGCCCAGGGCCTTGCCCGTCAGGCGCAGGATTTCGAGGTTCGACTCCCAGGCGTAACGCAGCGAGCCCGCCACGCCGACGTGTTCGCGCGGTATCAAGTCGCGCGGCGTCAGGCCGAGTCGCGCGATCCCGTCGGCCAGCGGGCGCGGGGTCGCGGTAATCTCCTGCTGCCTCCCGTCGCGCTCGATGGTCAGACGTATCGGCTGGTTCGTATGACTCTTCACGTAATCGCTCACGTGCTGCTGGCTCGCGACCGGCTCGCCGTCGAGGGCGACAAGTCGGTCGCCGACCTGCAAGCCGACCTCTGCGGCGGGGGAGTTCGGGGTCACTTCCGCGACGGCGACGCGCACGTCGCCGTAGTCAGGGTCGAAACCTATGTCGCCGAGGATTTCACTTTTCTGGACGCGGCGGGCCGGCGTGATCGTCAACGAAACTCTCTGCCCGTTGCGCAAGACTTCAATCGGGAGCGGCTTCTCGGGCGAGAGCAGCGAGTCGCCGTAAATCCTGCCCCACGTCGGATTCTCCACACCGTTGAAGGAGATGACGTGATCGCCCTTCTGTAGTCCCGCGACTTCGGCCGCGCCGCCCTGGTCTACGTCTCGGACCACTGGCGCGGGCGGGACGGGCACGCCGTACATCAGGCCGCCGATGAAAGGAATCGCCAGCGCCGTCAGGACGTTCATGACCGGCCCGGCGACCGCGACGAGGAACTTCTGCCAGCGCGGCCTGAGCGTGAACTGCTCCTTTTCGGGGATGTCGCTCGCCCCCTCGCCCTCAATCGGCGCGTTCGATTCGTCGCCGCCCAGTTTGACGTAGCCGCCGAGCGGGATCGCGGAGAGGCGGTACTCTGTCGTGCCCCACTTGCGCCCCCAGATGCTCGGGCCGAAGCCGACCGAGAAGGTCTCGACGCGAATCCCCAGGAGCTTGGCGACGATGAAGTGGCCGAACTCGTGCAGGACGACGGCCGCGCCCAGGATGAAGATGAAGGCGAAGATGCTCTTGACCGTGGTGATGTCTATGGAGCCGCGTATCCAGAGAATGACTGCCAGCGCGATGATGGCGGGAATGATAATGCGCGACCAGGGAATTTTCGGCTTGGCCGCGGGGCCGTCGCCGACCGGTTTGGAATCTTCTGCCATAAATAACAACCTCTATAACTATCGAACAAACTGCCCAAAACTCACGCGAGCTTAGAAACGCAAACGCCCCGCGCCGTTGTCTTCAAGTTTACAGGGCAAAGGGGAAAAGGTAAAAGGCGAAAGCCTTGACCCCGGAGGGGTCAAACAAGATAGCCGGGGGCAAGCAAACGGAAGTTTGCGCCGCCCCCGGAAGGATTAGGGAAAATGTTTCCGACCCTGAAAGGGTCGCGCCTCAACGTTGACGGTGCGACCCCTTCAGGGTCGGTCTTCTTTTCCTGCATTGTTCCGGGGGCGGCGCGTCGTGCGCTGACGCGCACTTCGCTTGCCCCCGGCTATCATGTGCGACCCTTTCAGGGTCTTTACTTTTGCCTTTTTCACGCCGCCGCGTTCATCCCGTGACTGATGCGCTCGATGATTGCCGACGCCGTCGCGCGCGCGTTCCGGTCCGCGACGAGGACGACATCAAGATTTTCGACTGGCCTCGTCTCGTGCCCGTTCATCACCTCTTCGATGACGCGCGGGATGTCAGTCAACGAAATCCTCTCTTCTATAAAGGCGCGCACGGCCTCCTCGTTCGCGGCGTTCATCGCCGCCGCCATCGTCCCGCCTTCCCTGAGCGCGCGGTAAGCCAACTCCACGCAGGGGAAACGTTCAGTGTCCGGCTCTTCAAAATGGAGCGCCGAGAGTTGAGTCAAGTCGAGCGCAGGCAGCCCGCACGGGTGGCGCGCGGGGTAAGTCAGCGCGTACTGAATCGCGTGGCGCATGTCCGTCACGCCCATCTGCGCTATGACCGAGCCGTCAACCAACTCGATCATAGAGTGGACGACCGACTCCGGGTGGACGAGGATGCTGATCTCTTCGGGTCCGAAGCCGAAGAGCCAGTGGGCCTCTATCACTTCGAGCCCTTTGTTCATCAGCGTCGCCGAGTCAATCGTGACCTTCGCGCCCATCTGCCAGGTCGGGTGGCGCATCGCTTCCGCGACGGTCGCCGCCGCCATCTCGCCCGCGCTCTTCGTCCGAAATGGCCCACCCGAAGCCGTCAGAATGAGGCGGCGCACCTCCGCGCGCTTCTCGCCCCGCAAACACTGGTGCAGCGCGTTATGCTCCGAATCAACCGGCAACAATTCCGCGCCCGCACTTTCAGCGGCGCGCGTCATCAACTCGCCCGCCATCACCAGCGTCTCCTTGTTGGCGAGCGCCACGCGCTTCCCCGCTTCGAGCGCGCGCAAAGTTGGCACAAAGCCGACCGCGCCGACCGTCGCGCTGACCACGCAGTCGGCAGCCGCGTGCGTGGCGACTTCTATCAGCCCCTCTTCGCCGACGATGATGCGCGGCAAATCCACGTCGCGCGCGAACAACTCCGCACGGAGTTGTCTCGCACTCTCTTCCGTCTCGACCGAGACCAACTCCGGCAGGTGACGCGCCACCTGCTCGGCCAGCACCTCAACGTTGCGCCCCGCGCCGAGCGCGACGACACGAAACTCCCCCTCGCCAAAAGACTCAACCACGCGCAACGTGTTGCGCCCGATTGAGCCGGTCGAACCGAGAATGCCAATGCCTGTCATAACAGTTTCCAGTTTTCAGTTTTCAGTTTTCAGTTAGAAGCAAGTTGTCTTTGCTCAAAACTGAAAACTGGAAACTGAAAACTGTTTATCCAAAGTACAGCCGTCCGAAATAGTAGAGGACGGGCGCATTGAAGAGCAAGCTATCGAGCCGGTCGAGCAGGCCGCCGTGTCCGGGAAGAATCTGCGCCGCGTCCTTCGCGCCCGCGCCGCGCTTCAGCGCGCTCTCCGTCAAATCACCCAACACGCCGAGGACGTTCATCAGCGCGGCCAGCGGAAGCGCCCACTTCAGCGGCAGCTCACGGAAGAACCAGTAGTGTGCCAAAACCGCCATCAGGAGACTGGCAATCATCCCGCCGATTGCGCCCTCCCAGGTCTTCCCCGGACTAATGGCGGGCGCGAGTTTGTGCCGGCCGAGCGCGCGGCCCGTGTAATAAGCCCCCGTGTCCGAGCCCATGATGACCAGGAAGAAGAAGGAGAGCAGATGAGCAGCGCGCACCTGGTCGAAGCCCATACGCACGGCGACCAGATGGCCGCCGAGGAAGGCCACGTACATCACGCCCAAAAGGGTCGCGCCCACCGACGCGATCATGTTGTCAAAGGGCGCGCCGCGCAGCATCGCCGCCGCCAGCGCTGCAATCACGAGCGCGGGCAGGACGAGAAGGAGCAGCACGGGGGCTTCCTGCGGCCTGTCGAAATAGAAGACCGTAAAGAGCGCCGCCGCGCCCGCGAAACCCACGACCACGTCCGGCTTGAGGCCGCGCTTTCTCGCCAGCAGCCAGAACTCGTAGAGCCCCAGCGCCATCGCGGAGAGCGCCAGCGCCACGAAGAGCGACGCGAGCCAGGAGACCAAAATTGAAGCGATCAGGACCGGAAGGACGATGAGCGCGGTGATGATTCGAGACATTGATTAGGGGTCGGGGGCCGGGGGCCGGGGGTCAGTAAAGACCAGCTTTTACCGGCCCCCGTCCCCTGGCCCCGGCCCCTACTTTTAGAATTCTAATTCGGCGAATAGTTCCGAGACTGGCAAAGTAAAGCCTGGGATGACCTGCTCGCCGGAAAGCACGTCGTCGCTGCGCAAAAGCTGGTCTGGCTGCGGCGAATGATAAACGAGGACGAATTGCTCCTCCGGGTTCACCATCCAGAGCAGACGCGCGCCGTTCTCAAAATAATCAACGATCTTGTCGTGAAGTCTCTCGACAGTGTCGCTGGGAGACAGAATCTCGACGACAAGGTCTGGCGCGCCGTCGAAAAACTTCTTCGGCGCGCGCTTCGCACCGCCAAGTCGCTCCTTGGCGATGAACGACACGTCGGGCGAAAGAAAGTTTCTAGGCTCCGAGCCTTTAGGCTTCATCCAGTAGCCCGCGCTTGAGCCGCAGATGATACCCAGCTTATGTTGCCGCATAAAATTTATCAGCGCACCTATTAAACGTGCGCCAAGCTCTTCGTGTTCGATTCCGGCTGGACTCACGACGAGTTCTCCTTTCATCACCTCATACTTGTTCCCGTCGTCCGGGAGCGCCAGCAATTCGTCGTCAGTCCAGACTTTGTTTTGAACGACCGTTTCCATCAAAACAACTCCTACTTCGCTTTGGCTACAAGTTGAAGGCCGCCGAAGCGGCGGTCGCGGCGCTGGAAGTCGAGCACGGCTTCGAGCAGGTGCGTGCGGCGGAAGTCGGGCCAGAGCGTTTCGGTGACATAAATCTCGCTGTAGGCGGCCTGCCAGAGCAGGAAGTTCGAGATACGCATCTCGCCGCTCGTACGCACCAGCAGATCAAGCTCCGGCAAGCCGCGCGTGTAAAGCTCGCGCGAGATGCGCTCCTCCGTCAACTCGTCCGCGCCCTTGCCCTCCGCGAGAAGTTGTTTGAAAGCCTCTCGCGCCGCGTCAACGATCTCCGCGCGCCCGCCGTAGTTCAGGGCGACGCTCAAGACCATCCCTCGGTTGCGGGCCGTACGCTCGGTCGCCCGGTTGATTTCGCGCCGGACGTTTTCGGCGAGTGAGTCTGTCCGCCCGATGGCCTGAAAGCGTATGTTCTGCCGGTCAATCGCGTCTATCTCAAGACGAATGTAGCGGCGCAGCATGCGCATCAGGGCGTCAACTTCGAGGCGCGGGCGCTTCCAGTTCTCGGTCGAGAAGGCATAGAGCGTGAGCGCCTGTAAACCGAGACGCGCGCCCGTGTCCACTGCCGCACGCACGGCCTCGACGCCGGCTCGGTGGCCCGCGATGCGCGGCTGCCCGCGGCGCGCGGCCCAGCGCCCGTTGCCGTCCATGATGATCGCCACGTGGCGCGGCAGACGTTCCCACGCGATGCTCGCCAGAAGCGCCTCGTCGCGCGTCCCCTGCTCCACAACTGTAGCGAAATCCGCGAGCATTCAAACTCTTTCACTTGTCCGATTCATTGAAGCGCCGAACGTGAGCGCTGCTGCATCTTAATGAAAGCGGTGATAAGTGACAAGTGATAAGTGATAAGTAAAAACCTGCTTTCTTTTTCTTATCACTTATCACTCATCACTTATCACCGCTTTAGTAGTGCACTTTCAAGAGCGTCAGCCCGTGGGCGGGCGCGGTTGCACCGGCGAGCGAGCGGTCGCCGGTGTTTATGGCTCGCCGGATGGTCTCTTCGTCGGCCTCGCCGCGACCGGCCGCGAGAAGTGTGCCAACAATGGAGCGCACCATGTAGCGCAGAAAGCCGTCTGCGCTCGCCTTAATCTCAATCAAGCGGCCGTGCCCGTCAACGTGTTCCGTCACCTCAAGCTCCGTGACGGTTCGCACGCGCGTGCGTGCTTCGGACTGCGCGGAGGAGAAGGCTGTCCAATCGTGCTCGCCCGGGAAGAGGCGCGCGGCCCGGCGCATTCGCTCCGTGTCGAGTCGGCGCGCTTCGTGCAGCGCGTAGCGATTCAGGAAAGGCGACATGACGGGCGCGTCGAAGATTCTGTAGACGTAAGTTTTCCCGCGCGCGGAGTAGCGCGCGTGGAAATCGTCCGCGACGACGCCCGCCTCCATGACGCGCACGTCGCGCGCCAGGTTGCCGTTCATGGCCGCGCGCAAACGCTCAGGCTCTATCTCGCGGTTGAGCCTGACACTCGCCACCTGCCCCTCCGCGTGAACGCCCGCGTCCGTCCGCCCCGCCCCGTGCACGACGACCTCACCTCGCTCAAGCAGCGCGACGACGCGCGTCAACTCGCCCTGCACCGTGCGCCCGTCGCTCTGCATCTGCCAGCCATGAAAATCCGTGCCGTCGTACTGAAGCGTCAGTTTGTAATTCATAAAGGGATGAGGGATAAGGGATGAGGGATGAAAGGGTTTGAGTGAATCGCTCACCGAGTCTTTGACTCAATGGCTTTCCATTCATCCCTCATCCCTCATCCCTCATCCCTTCGTTCTGCTTCCGGGTTTCACGGCCTCTTCGCCGCGGGCGCAGAGTTCGCAGGCGTCGGGCGCGACCGATGGGACGTTGAGCGTGGCGAGCGCGACGCGCGGGACGCCTACGTCGGCGCGGCCCGCCGAGCGGTCAATGATGGAGGCCGCGGCGACGACGCGCGCGCCCGCCTCGGTCAGAGCCTCTATCGTCTCGCGCGTGGAGCCTCCGGTCGTGACGACATCTTCGACGACGAGGACGCTCTCGCCGGAACGGACGGTGAAGCCCCGGCGGAGCGTCATCCGCCCGGCCTCGCGCTCGGTCCAGATGAAGCGCGCGCCGAGCGAGCGCGCCACTTCGTAGCCGATGATTAATCCACCGATGGCGGGCGCGGCCACGGTCTCAATTCTTTCATCGCGGAACCGCTCGGCGATGGCGAGACCAAAACGGGTCGCCTCCGCAGGGTGCTGCAAGAGCAGCGCGCATTGCAGGTAGTTCGTGCTGTGCAGGCCGCTCGACAAGACGAAGTGGCCTTCGAGCAGCGCGCCCGTCCGCCTGAATCTTTCAATGACTTCTTCGGTCTTCAAAACCTCTCACCTCATTCACAAAGAGACGCGGTGCGCGCTACAATGCAGCGCGATGCAGCCACGTCGCAACCTCGTATCCGATTCCGCCCTAGTCCAGGAGACTATCGAGATGCTGCGCGTGTGCGGCGGCCACGCGCCGGCCGCCGACATCGCAGACATCGTCCTCAAACTCCCGGACCTGGACGCGGGCGTGGCGGCCATGCTCGTCGCGGACCTTATCAAGGACGACCACCGCCTGCTCTTGCGCGACGGCACGACGGTCGAACTCGACTGCGAGAACGCCGAAGAGCGTCTGCTCACGGAGTCGGACTTCGTCGTCGTGGACGTGGAGACCACTGGCGCGAAGACGCCGCCCTGCCGCGTGACGGAGGTCGGCGCGTACCGCGTCAGCCGGGGACGTATCGTCGCCGAGTTCCAGACGCTGGTCAACCCGGAGATGGAAATCCCGCCCTTCATCGTCGAACTAACGGGCATCACCAACGAGATGGTCAGGACCGCACCCTTCTTCGCGGACGTGGCCCATGCCTGGCTCGACTTCGCGGACGAGGCGATTCTCGTCGCGCACAACGCGCCGTTCGACGTGCGGTTTCTCAATCACGAACTGGCGCGCGTCTTCCCCGGCCGCCGCATGGTCAACACACATCTTTGCACGGTCAAACTCTCGCGCCGCATCTTTCCGGGCCTCCTGAACTACAGGCTGCACACCGTCGCTGAGCACTTCGCGATTCAAATCATCAACCGCCACCGCGCCGCCGGCGACGCCCTCGCCACGGCCGAGATTTTCCTACGCATGCTCGACCGCCTGCACGAGCACGGCGTCCGCGACGTGGCCGGCGCGCGCCTCTTCAGCTTCAACCCGAACGGCGATTGCTGAAATCTACCGCCCACGTTTTTGTATTTGACCCTGAAAGGGTCGCACAAGATAGCCGGGGGCAAGCGAGTGCGCGCCAGCGCACGACGCGCCGCCCCCGGAATGACGAGAAAAATATTTTCGACCCTGAAAGGGTCGCACCTCAAGCTTGAATGTGTGACCCCTTCAGGGTCGGAACATTTCGCTTACTAATCCGGGGGCGGCACTCGCGCTGCTGCGCTCGCTTGCCCCCGGCTATCTTGTGCGACCCTTTCAGGGTCAGGAGCCGGGGCGGCGCAAACTCACGTTTGCTTGCCCACGGCTATCATGTTCATCCGGGGATATTCACCAACCATCACGTTAATTTCCGGCCCCTTCCTCTTGCTCTTCGACCTTCGTCTTTTTCTTCCACAGCAATCGCCCGACGAAGAAGAGTACGACCGCGACGGCCAGGCCCAAGCCTATCCAGGGGAAATATTGTTTGAATAAAACTTCGGCGCGGTCGCCGTAGGTCACGGCCAGGTAGCCTTCGAGGAGAAAGCGCAGGGCGCGTCCGACGGCGATGGCTAGCGCGAAGCGAAGGACGCTGACGCGGAAGACGCCGCTCGTGATGACGAAGAGCTTGAAAGGAAACGGCGGCGGCAGGAGTGACGCGACGAAGACGGAGAGCGCGTCGTAGCGGTCAATCATCCCCTTGACGCGCGCCTGCTTCTTTTCCGAAAAGCGTTCGAGGGCGCGGCGGCCCGCCTTGCGCGAGATGTAATAAAGAATCACGCAGCCCGCGACCGAGCCGACCGTCGCCGCCGCCGCGTAGATGGGCATCCACGACGGGTTCCTGAGCGTGAGCAGAATCATCACCACGTCAGGCCCGGCCGGCAGCGGGATGAGCGCCGAATCCAGCAGCGCGATGGCGAACAGCCCCAGCGGGCCGTAAGCGATGAGAAAATCTCTGACGCCCGCGAGCCCGCCCGCGATCTTATCCCAGAGCCAACTCAAACCAGTCGCCCATCCCTTCCCTCAATCCGCAGCCGGTTCCGAAACGGCCGCGCCTCGTCCGGCGGCTCTGCGCCTACGGTCCATAATCAAATAGATGACGAGGCCGACGATGCACGCGCCGATAACGATGCCCAGAATGATGAAGCCGTAACGCTTGATGAAATCAATCACCGCCCGGCCGTAAAAGACCGCGAGCGTCCCCTCTATGTAGTAGCGCAGCGAGCGCGCGACCATGATCGTCAGCACGAAGCGCCAGCGCGGGTATTCGAGCGCGCCAGCGGTCGCCACGAAAATCTTGAAAGGCATCGGCGGCGGCAAAAGCGCAGGGATAGCCAGCGCCAGAAAGCCGAACCGCGCGTAAGTCCGCTCGACGCGCTCAAGGTGCTCCGCGCGGAAGCGTTTGCGGAGCACGTACTGCCCGCCGCGCCGTACGATCGTGTAGAGCAGGAGACACCCGAGCACGGAGCCCGCGGCCGCGAAGAGCGGGAAGTAGAAGACCTCGTAAGGCGCGTTGGTGCACCTCATCACCACCAGGTAGTCGTTGATTTCGGGGAGCGAGAGGAGCGAAGAGTCCAATGCGCCGATGACAGTCATCGCCGGCCCGGCCATGTAAATCGGCACGCCGATGATGAACTGTTCGAGCCACTGTACGACAGCGCCGAAAGTCTGGTTGAGCCAATAAAAGACGGAATAAAGCCAGTCAAACATAAATCAAGTGATAAGTGATAAGTGATAAGTGATAAGAGAAAAGGCGTGTTTTTTACTTATCACTTATCACTTATCACTTATCACTTCTTTACCTGACGGGTGCGAAAACAGCCGGGGTGTCATAGGTGACGCCGAAGGTGACGCCGGAGCGGGGGCTGAAGTCTGTCAGGCCGGCGATGCCCGCGAAGTCGAAGCGCAGGCCCGCGCCCCTGATCTGCATGCCGAGGCGCGCTTCCGACTGTGGCTCCGTGCCGAGCGGCGCGCTTCCCGAGCGCGTGTTGGCCCGGCCGTTGATCTCGCCCGCGAAGCTGATGCTCTTGTTCACGCGGACGATGGCGGCCACGCCGTAAAGCAGCACGTCGTTCTGCGTGAAGCGGTCGAGCGGCGCGGTGAGGATGCCCAGGCCCAAATTGCCGAACGTGTTGACGCGGCCGTCGCGCCCGAACTTTTTGCCGATCAGAATTGTGCCATAAGCGTTGATCTGGTTGAGGCCGACGCCGCGCGCCTCGTTCGAGTTCGGCAGTTGCACGCCGAAGCGAAAACCGAGCGACGGGCCGATGCGTGTTTCGTTGCGGAGCTTGATCTTGGTCGAGAGCGTGAAGTCGCCCGTGTCGTTCGTCGAGTTGCCCGAGGCCAGTTCCAAGCGGGATGGGCGCCGGCACGGTGACCGAATTAATGCTCAGGACGTTCTGCACGACGCCGTCAATCTGGAACTCGACGTTCGGCGAGAGCCCTATGTTGACGCCTATGACGCCGACGCGCGTCAAATCGCCCGTCAGCCCCGAAAGCGGGAACTTCGCGTTCTGCACGAAGTCTATCCCGGCCTCTATCCTGAGCGTGCCTGGCGGGATGATGTCCACGTCCTCCGTCAACAAGGGGCGCTGCTGCGCGCCCGCGCCCACCGCGCAGAGCAGCACGAAGAGCAGCGCACATCCGGCATGTGACCTTCGCATGAGTTTGATGATGATAATGTCTGGCGCTCTCGATTAAGAATAAGACTTCGCGCGGATTGTAACGGCACGGGTAAGATGGCGTCAACGCGAAGCCCCCTGACGAGAAGCGCGCGCGTCCCTTACTCGTTGATGTTGTCGAGCCCGACGAATTTCCAGCCCACGCGGCCGCGCTCGAAACTGTAGATCACGACTTCGTTACCCGCGGCGTCCGCGCAGGCGACAGTGAAAGCGCGCGGCTTCCCCGCTTCCGTCTCCGGGTTCTTTGTACCGAAGCATTTCACTGCGTCCGCCTGCTGGCTGAAAACTTCGTTGTAGCGCCTCAGAAGCGCCGCCCTGTTCTTCACGCTCGGGATGCCGTAAGACATGGCGAGCGGGAACCTGGTCATCGAGGCGACCGCCTGCTTATCACCCGCGATGACCGCCGTTTTGAACTTCTGCCAGAAACTTTCAACGGACTCGCCTCGCTGCGCGGGGGCCGCAATCGCAGTCAATAACAGAAGCACGCAGATGACGATTGTTTTCTTCATCTCTCCTCCCGTTGAATCTCACTCAAAAGCTGTCAAAGCGGCGGCTATGCTATCATTCATACACACCGGGATGGAAACAAAACCTTTTCTCATAGGCGGCGAGTGGCGCACGACTCCTGACACGCAGGAGGTGCGCTCGCCCTACACGGGCGACGCTGTGGCGCGCGTTTGCTACGCCGCGCGCGAGGAGGTCGAAGAGGCCGTGTCCGTAGCTTCTGCCGCCGCCGCAGAGATGCGCGACGTGCCGCGCTACGAGGTGGCGGAAGCGTTGCGGCGCATAAGCGATTACATCGAGCGGCGGCGCGAGGACTTCGCGCGCACGATTGCCGTCGAGTCGGGCAAGCCGATTGCGACGGCGCGCGGCGAAGTGGACCGCGGCGTCTCGACCTTCGTCTTCGCTTCGGAAGAGGCGCGACGCTTTACGGGCGAAATTGTGCCAGTTGATACGCAGGCTATGGGAAACGGGCGCGCGGGCTGGGTCGAGCGAGTTCCGCGCGGCGTGATTTTCGGCATCACGCCCTTTAACTTCCCGCTCAATTTGGTCGCGCACAAGGTCGCGCCCGCGCTCGCCTCGCGCAACGCCATCATCGTCAAACCCAGCCCGCGCACCCCGCTCACGTCGCTCCTGCTCGGCGAAGCGTTTCTCGAAAGTGGCCTGCCCAAAGGCGCGCTCCAAGTTGTCCCGATGGAAATCGAGTTGATTGACATACTGCTCGCGGACGAGCGCGTCCGCATGATCTCTTTCACGGGGAGCGCGGAGGTCGGCTGGCTCTTGCGCGAGCGCGCCGCGCGCAAGATGGTGACGCTCGAACTCGGCGGCAACGCACCCGTCGTCGTGGACGAGTCGGCCGACATCACTTACTCGGTCGAGCGCACCGCGATGGCCGCCTTCAGCTACGCGGGCCAGGTCTGCATCTCCGCCCAAAGGATTCTGCTTCACGAGCGCATCGCCGACGAATGGACTTCACGCTTCGTCGAGCGCGCCAGGAATTTACGCACCGGCGACCCGCTGGACGAGAAGACCGAACTTTCCGTGATGATTACCGAGGAGGCCGCCCGCCGTGCCGAAAGCTGGGTGCAGGAAGCGGTCAACGCGGGCGCGCGCCTTCTCTGTGGCGGCGGGCGGCGCGGGGCGCTGCTCGAAGCCACCGTGCTGACGGACGTGCACAGCGAGATGAGAGTCTGCTCGGAAGAGGTGTTCGCGCCGGTCGCGACGATTCAGACTTTCACTGATTTCGCGGGCGCGCTCGCCGAAGCCAACGACACGCGCTACGGGCTTCAGGCGGGCGTCTTCACGCGCGACATGGCGCACGCTTTTCAGGCCATGCGAATTCTCGAATACGGCGGCGTAATGATTAACGACGCTCCGGCATTTCGTGTTGACAACATGCCTTATGGGGGCGTTAAACTGTCAGGTGCGGGGCGCGAAGGCGTCCGCTACGCGATGGAAGAGATGACCGAGCTAAAAATGCTCGTCATCAACCACTCGACCTGAAAGTCCTCAAAAACTTTCTGAGCCCCTTAAAACCCACTCAACTCTTTGCGGCTTTGGTTTTTCTTTTGTTGCGCCTCCAGCGTGAACGGCTGTTTCTCGCAAAGGCGCAAAGCGAAGACGTAAGGCGCAAAGAGTTGAGCTATCCCGGCCCCGATAGTAAGTCCTCAACCCTCTGAGCCTTCATCGAAAGGAAGTGTGCGCGCGCGTGAATCGCCGTCAATTCTCTCACCGTCTGTTCTGTCTCCTCATTTCCCTGCTCTTCGTCACACAGGCCGCGGCGGCTGCGCCGGCCGAAGATGAAGGGGAGGATTTGAGACAAAGGTTCGCCTCCCTCTCCGTCAAGCTCGATTCGAAAGGCACGGCGGTCGTCTCCCTGCGCGTGGACTCCAGCGAGCCCTTCTCGCCCGCGCTCGAACAGAGTCTGAGCGAAGCGCTCGGCGTGCGCCTACAGAAGTTCCGCCCCGACGGGATGGAAGACTACGAAGCCTACGAGGACGAGATAGCCGAGGAGGACGAATGGCGCACCTTCTTCGGGCGCGCTGACAACGCGTTCTCGCGGAGCGGCCTGTTGGTTTCGGGCCAGTTTGACCTCGCGCCCTTAGTGCGCGAGCTGCGCGCGAGGGGCGCGACCCGCTTGAGCGTCATGTTCATGCTCCCCCCTGCGAGCGGGTTCACTTCCTTCACGGGCCTGACACGGTGCACGCCCCAGATCAAGTTTTTTTTCTGCTCGCAGATCAACCTCGAAACGGATTCTCCATCACTCGTCACTTTCAGCTTCGGCTACCGCTCCGCGGACGTGCTGTGGAAATGGCTGCCGCTCGTTTTCTTCCTGATTGTGCCGGCCGTCCTGACGCTGCACATGCGCCGCAAGGCGCTCCGCGCCAGGGAGACTGACCCGGCGGCGTCCTGGTTCGGCTACTTCCGCTTTCTCAACCTGGCCGTGTCGGGGTTGTGGCTGCTCTGGATGCCGCTCTACGCCTGGGCCAACCCGGACGAAATTTTCCATTACCTGAAGGAGAGCGATCTTTCGAGCGTCTACATGGACTACGGGGACCGCGTGACGACGCTCCCGCTCGGCTTCGAGATAATCAAGCTCGTGCTCTATTTCGCCCCGCCCGTCTTCGCCACCGTTCTGTGCCATTGGCTTTCGCACAAGGTCTTCACGCGCGTGCGCGGGATGGAGTGGTCGCCGGCGGAAGTCGTGCGCCAGGCGCTCTGGTCGCAGGCGTCGTTCATCGTCCCGGTCTTCTTCCTGCTCCTCGGCCTCAGTTCAACCAGCCGCAACCCGTCGCTGGCCGCGGCCTGCTTCGTCCTCGCGTTGGTCAGTTGGCAAACTTGCGCGCGCCTCTCCGCGAAGGCGCAGAAGTGTACGCCGCAGGCGCTGACGACCGGGGGCCTGCGCGACCGCATTTTCGAGTTGGCGACGAGGGCCGGCGTGCCACTGAAGCAGATTTACATACTGCCCGCAGGGAAGGGGCAGACGGCGAACGCGTTCGCGCGCAGCGACAACACGGTGATGTTGACCGACTCGCTGCCGCGTCACCTCAACGAGCGCGAAGTCACGGCAATCGTCGCGCACGAATTGGCACACCTGAAAGAGGGCCACCCGCGCTCGCTCGGCATCACCTTCATCTCGACCGTCGTCGGCGCGGGCGTCGTCATGTCGCTGCTGGGGAAGTCCGCCAACATAGATCGCTGGACGCCCGCGCTCTTCTCCGTCGGCCTCGCGGCCGCCATGCTCATCACGCACTACGTCTCGCGCGGCTACGAGCGGCACGCCGACGCCCTGGCAATCACCCTGACGCGCGACCCCGAAGCCTTCATCACGGCCCTCGCCAAGCTCGCGCGCCTCAACGTGCTGCCCCTGCACTGGGGCAGAGGGAACGACACCTGGAGCACGCACCCTTCGACCGAGCACCGCGTGCGCAGGCTCGCCGAATACGGCGGCGTCCCGCCGTTGCGCTTGCAGGAACTACTCGACGCGGCCAAGTCCGAACCGCTCCCGGACCAGCCCGTGCACGCCGAGGCAGTCGAGACAGGGAAAGTTCTCTCCACGGCCTTCAAGACCAGCATGGGGCAGCGCATCTCCTGGATGATCATCGCGGTGGTCACGCTCACGCCCCTGCTGCTCGCATGGCTCATCGAGCGCTGGCAACTCGTGGGGGCCGCGAAGTGGACTGCTTACGCGGGCGGGGTCGTGGCCGTCTACGTTTTTTATCAACTCGTCAAAAACTGCGCCCCGCTCTGGGACTACAAGACTATTCGCGAGGGGCTGAGCGCGAAGATCGCGCGTGCGGGCTTCGCGGCGAAAGAGGGCACGCTCGTAGGCTTCGCTCCCGCGTCCGCGCCGCGCCTCTACGAGAACACTTACATCTGGGACGCGGGCTTTCTCTTCCTGACTGACGAACAACTCTGCTACGTCGGCGAAGAAACCCGCTTCTCTCTGAAGCGCGAGCAGGTGACCGCCGTCTACATGGGCGACGGCCCGGTGGACTGGATCAAGAGGCCGACGGTCTACGTCCGCTGGCGCGATAATGAGAGCGACGCCGATGGGACCTTCTACCTTTGGCCCGGCGAAGCGAGTTCCGCGTGGCAGGCCAGGCGTAAAGCGCCCTCGCTCTACGGCGAGCTACGCTCGTGGCTGGGGCGCGGGTCCGTCTACCCGGCCGCCTCTCAACCGCTGGCACAACTTTCAGCGCCCGCCTACGGCCCGGTCACCAGCGTCTCGCCCGCGGAGTTTTTCACCGCGGCCAAGGTCGTCAGCAGCACGATCATGCTGTCCCTCTTCACGCTCGTCCTGGGCATCGCCTTCCGCTTCTCCGGGGCAATGCTCATCTACGCCCTGGCCCTGACCGTCGCGACCTGCCTGCTCGACCGCGTGCCTCACCTACGCAACGGCGCGTCTAAAAACGAAGACTCGGGAGAGCCTCCCTCTTATCAACAGGGAGCTTGGGCGGAAACAGAGACCTAGCATCCGCTCGCAGACATGAACCCATCGTCCCGTCAGGGACTGTTGAAAATAGCCCAGCAATTTATTGCTGGGCTATTGTCAAACGTCCCTGACGGGACTTTTTTAAACGGCTTCATAATCCGAAGCTAATCGGCGCTTTTGGACGGCGGCGTGAAATTGTCGCGTGCGATTCCCACGTATCGTGCTAGATTACCGGCCGAAAGCAGCACACATTTCTCTGAGAGCGCGTTTCCTACTCAAATATGAAGACCAAGCTTCCCCTCTTTGTCCTGATAGCTTCCCTGACGCTCGCGCCGTTTCGCGCGGGCGCGCAGCAGCAGCCGGCGGCGACGCCCGCCCAGACGACTAATCCGCAGACGCTGCGCCTCGCGGGGCTGGGCCAGGCCGCCACCGTCCGGCGCGACGAGCGCGGCATCCCATACATAGAGGCCGCGAACGAAACGGACCTCTACTTCGCGCAGGGCTTCGTCACCGCGAGCGACCGCCTGTGGCAGATGGAGCTTTTGCGCCGGACGGCGCGCGGCGAGTTGGCGGAGATTTTCGGCGCGGGGCCGGGCAACAGCGTGCTCGAAAGCGACAAGCAGCACCGCCGCTACGGCTTCGCGCAGATGGCGGAGAAACAGGAAGCGGCGATGCCTGCGCGGCTGCGCGAGGCGCTCGCGGCTTACGCGCGCGGCGTCAACGCCTACATGGAAACGCTCGACGCCAAAAGCTTGCCGCCCGAGTTTCAGATTCTTCAAATCAAGCCGCGCCCCTGGCGGCCCGCGGACACGCTCGCCATCGGCAAGCTCTTCGACGAGACTCTTTCGACCTCCTGGCCCACGGACCTCACGCGCGCCGCCTTCGCCGATTTGCCACAGAGCGTGCGCGCGCGTCTCTTCCCCGAAACCTCGCCGCTCGACGTGCTCCTCGTCGGCAGCGACCGCCCGACAAAAAACAAGACCTCTTCTCTTCCCTCGACCGAGCAGCGACCTGAAGCGACAATCGGGGCAGACACGCTTCATGCTCTCTCCATCGCGGAGACTGCGCGGCAGTCCGCGCTCGAACGCGTCGGCCTCTACGCATTGGACTGCGCGGCGAGCAACAACTGGGTCGTCTCCGGCAAGCACACCGTCACGGGCAAACCCTTGCTCGCCAACGACCCGCACCTCAGCGCCTCCGCGCCCTCGATCTGGTACATGGCGCACCTTTCCACGCCCGCCAACCGCGTCGCGGGCGTCTCGGTCGCGGGCGTCCCCGGAATAGCCATCGGCCACAACGAGCACATGGCCTGGGGCGTGACGAGCCTTGAGCCTGACGTGCAGGACCTCTACGTCGAAAAGTTCGACACGGAGAATCCGCGCCGCTACATGACGCCCGCCGGTTGGCGCGAGGCCGAAGTCCGGCGCGAAGAGATTAAAGTTCGCAAGGGCCAACTGGGGACCGCGACCGACGTTGTGCCGTTCGAAGTGACCGTCACGCGGCACGGCCCCGTCATCCTCGAACGCGACGGCAAGCGCTACGCACTCGCCTGGACGGCGCTCGACCCGCAAGCGAATCTGGCCGAGGGTTTTTATCTGGTCAACTACGCGCGCACCTGGGACGATTTGCGCGCCGCTTACAAGAACTACAACGGCCCCGCCTTCAACGTCATCTACGCGGACGTGCGCGGCCACATAGGCTATCAGGCGGTCGGCCGCTTCCCCATACGCAAGACAGGAACTGGCACACTCCCTTACGACGGCTCGACGGACGAAGGCGAGTGGACGGGCTTCATTCCCTTCGACGCGCTCCCAACAGTTTATGATCCCCCCGGCGGCATCATCGTCACGGCCAACAGCCGCATCGTCGGCGCTGACTACCCTTACAAACTGACTGTCTCACCGCTCGCGGCCTATCGCGCGCGGCGCATTCAGAATCTACTGGAAGCCCGGCCCAAACATTCGCTTCAGGATTTCCTGACCATACAGGGAGACACTTACAGCATCTCGGGCGCGCTCTTCGCGCGTGAGGTCGCGGAGGTCGCGCGCGAGGACGCGTCCGCCGAGGGCAAGGACGAGAAGTGGCAGGCAGCCGTCCGCCTGCTCTCCGAGTGGGACGCGATGATGGAGCCCGCATCGCGCGCGGCACTGCTGGCCTCACACATGCGCGACGCCTTCCGCCGTCGTGTCATCGCCGGGATAGCCGGGGCCGAGCGCGCCAACCGGTACAGGTTCTCTAACTCGGACACGCTGGTTGACTGGCTGATAGAAGAGCGCCCGCCCGAGTGGCTGCCGAAGGAGTTCAAGACTTACGCGGAGTTGCTGCGCGCGTCTTTGACGGAAGCGCGCGAGGAGTTGACGAAGGAATTGGGCGCGGACGAGACGCAGTGGACGTTGGGGCGCGAGGCGGTCGTGAATTTTCCGCACCCGCTCGCGGGCGCGCCGCTCGTGGGCCGAATGTTCGCCGTCGAACCGTTCCCGCAGCGCGGCGGCCTGTCCAGGTTCCCGACCGTCAACCGCGGCGAGGCCGTCTCCATGCGCCTCGTCGCCGACGCGAGCGACTGGGACAAGACGCGCCAGGGCATCACCCTGGGCATCTCCGGTGTGCCGACAAGCCCGCACTGGAAAGACCAACTCGACGACTGGCGCAACGTCACCCCGCGCCCCTTCCCCTTCACCAAAGCAGCGGTCACAGCCGCGACGAAAGCGACGCTCGTGCTTGAGCCGGCGACGAAATGAACGATAAAGAGAGACGCGGAGACGCGGAGACACGGGGACGCGGCGAAAAGGAAGACCTTTCGTTATCAAACGTCTCCGCGTCTCCGCGTCCCCGCGTCTCCGCGTCATCTCTTCGTGTTTTCTGCGCCGTGGAGTTGCCGGCCCGTGCGCGTGAGCGCGCCGCGGAGCACGCGGCACGATTGCGCGAACGATTCAGCGAAGTGCGCGCCAGTTGGCCGCGCGCGGAGAACCTTCACCTGACTTTGAAATTCCTGGGCGAGATAGAAGAGGGACGCGCCGAAGCTTTATCAAAGGCCGCCGGGCGCGTGGCCGAAAAGTCGCGGCCCTTCAAGCTCTCAATCGAAGGCGCGGGCGCGTTTCCCACGGCGCGGCGTCCCGCGCGTGCTCTGGCTCGGAGTCACGGATTCTTCGAGCGGCCTCGCGCGGCTTCAAAGCCGCCTCGAAGACGAATGCGAGCGCGAAGGCTTCAAACGTGAAGAGCGTCCCTTTCATCCTCATCTCACGCTCGCGCGCCTGCGAGCCCAGCAGGGCGCACGCGCGCTGGCACAATCTCATGAGGAGACAGGATTCGACTCGATTGAATTCCACGTCACCGAACTCGTCGTCATGCGGAGCGAACTCGGGCCGGGCGGCTCGCGCTACACTGAGATTTCGCGCCACGCCCTCAAACGGGATGCGGATGAGTAGAATCCGTGGAAGCCTACTTAACTCCAGGACCCCAGCCACAATCCTCCCCACAGGACAAGCCAGGCGAGCAGAATCAGGCTGAAGCTTAGAGTGCCAATCCACATGGCCCGCTTGAAGGTAAACATCTCGTGAGCAAAGAACCCCTCGTACCCCACTTCTTTCGTGAAATCGGATATCTGTCTATCAAGCTGTTTTAAATACTTGATGAAAGTTATTCCGTAATAGAGGACGCCAGCAAAGAAGAACGTGAGAATCCACCCAAGCCAGAAAATGGCTTTTGAATTAGTTAAGTCCCGTCTATTCCACCAGACGACGCCCAGAATCGTGCCGTAAAAAACGACCGTCGAGACATACCAGGACATGCAAACGTTGGCGACGGTGTTGACACATCTGATCTTCTGCTCAAAGAGGAAGCGAGCCGTCTCGGTCAAGCTCTTTTCAGTGATCGTCATGGGTGAGTCCCTTTCTATGAGGCCACGACCATCTGCCTTTTAGGTAGGCAACTGGCGCGGGCGCGGCGGCGGCTGGCGGTTGTCGTCCTGCCGCTTCTCGCCGGTTTCGGAGAGCAGCTCTTTGATCGCGCCGATGCTTGAGAGCATGCTGCTGGTCTCGACCGGCATGAAGATGACCTTGGAGTTGTTGGTGCGCGTCATGTCGCGCAAAGATTCGATGTAGCGCGCGGTAATCAGGTATTGCGCGGGGTTGCCGTGGCCCTCCATCGCCTCCGCGATGCGCCCGATGGCTTCCGATTCGGCCGTCGCGTTCCGCAGACGCGCCTGCGCCGCGCCGTCCGCCTGTAGGATGGCGGATTCCCTCTCGCCTTCGGCGCGCGTGATAGCCGACTGCTTCTCGCCCTCGGCGCGCGTGATGGCGGCCTGCTTCTCGCCCTCTGCCTGTAGGACGAGCGCGCGGCGTGTGCGCTCGGCCGTCATCTGCTTCTCCATGGTGATGCGCACGTCTTCGGGCGGGTTGATGTTCTTCACGTCCACGCGCGTCACCTTGACGCCCCACTTGTCCGTCGCCTCGTCAATAATCAACCGCAGCTTAGAGTTGATCTGGTCGCGCGAGGAGAGCGTGTGGTCTAGGTCCATTTCGCCTATGACGGCGCGCATGCCCGTGATGGTCAACTGGACGATTGCGCCGGTGAGGTCCGCGACTTCGTAGACGGCCTTGATGGGGTCCGTAATCTGCCAGTAGACGACAGAGTCAACGTGAATCGTCACGTTGTCGCGCGTGATGACGGGCTGCGGCGGGAGGTCTATGTATTTCTCGCGCAGGTCAATCGAAGTCATGCCGGGGCGCTCGCTCGACCAGAAGATGGTGCGCGGCCTGTCCAGGAAGGGGACGATGACGTTGAGGCCGCTGTCGGCCACGCGGCTGAAGCGGCCGAGGCGTTCGATCAGCATCACCGTCGCCTGCGGCACGATCTTGATGGTCTTGGCGGCGATGGTCAGCAGAACGATGCCAAGGATGACGAAAAAGAGGGGAACGAAATATTCCATGATGCCTCCGCAGGTTTGAATGTGACGCGAGCGGCCCGCGTTTCCAGTAGCTTCGACCGTAGTGCGCCAAATATACACGGATTAATGGTAAGGACGAAAGGGCGACTTCACTTCTTAGCGTCTTTGCGCCTTTGCGTGAGCAGATTTGGTTTTCTCACGCAAAGGCGCAAAGGCGCTAAGAAGTTACGGCGTCGTTCTCATCGGCCGCACCCAGCCGCCGAGCGCGGCTTCGATGATGGAGGCGGCGGCGAGCACGGCTTCTTCCTCGAACGGGCGGCCGATGAGTTGGACGCCCACGGGCAAGCCTTCGCGCGTGCGGCCGGAGGGAACGGAGACGGCTGGCAGGCCCAGGACGTTGGCGGCGCGAGAATAACCGAAAGCGCGGAAGACGCTGAGCTGACGGCCTCCGACTTCCACGCGCCGCGCGCCGTGCTCGAACGCAGGCACGGACCCGACGGGCGCGACGATGAAGGGCGTCGTACTCATCCACTGAAGAAGCGAGTCGCGCAACGCGTCGCGCTCCGCAACCGCTCGTGCAAACTCGCCGGGCGCGCTCGCCTGACTCTTGTCCGCCGCGGCGAGAACGGCACGCACGACGGGTCCGGCTACCTCTTCATTATCGCCGTACAGTTCGCGCAGTTGGGTCGTTGACGCGCCCGAGAACAGCGCGGGCCATAAATCAATCGCGCGTTCGAGACCGGGCGGCCTCTCGTCCACGACGACGAGTCCCGCGTCCGCGAGCGCGCGCATCGCCGCCTCGATGGCGCTATGCGTCTCGACGCTAACCGGCGTGCTCTCGTCCACGAACTGCGCAACTTGCCAGCCACGCACATCGAACGCAGCGGGGCTTCGCGCGCTCTCGCGGTGCGCGCCCGGCTCCGTCAGGACGCTCAGGAATAAAGAGAGGTCTTCGACGTATCTAGCCATCGGCCCGACGACCGCCCCGAGCGCGAACGCGCCCGTCGCGGGCGGGAAATGTCCATCGGACGGCACGCGCCCAATCGTCGGCTTCAAACCGACGACGCCGCAGAAGTGCGCAGGCACGCGGATTGAGCCCGACAAATCGCTGCCCAGACCCGCCGCCGAAAGGCACGCGCTCACGCACGCGGCCTCGCCCCCGCTCGACCCGCCCGAAGTCAAACTCAGGTCGTGCGGGTTATTCGTCCGGCCGAAGAGAGGGTTGTCGCACTCGTAAGGAATCGCCATCTCCGGCACGTTCGTCTTACCCAGGATGATCGCCCCAGCGTTCCTCAGTCGCGCGACCGCCGTCGCGTCCTCTTCCGGCACAAATTGAGCCCGGAGCCTCGTGCCGCTCGTCGTCCTCAGTCCCTTCGTTTCAATCGTATCTTTGATAGTGATTGGCACACCGTGTAGCGCCCCGGTCTCACCATTGCGCATGACCGCGCTTTCGGCCTCTCGCGCCCGGTCGCGCGCGCCCTCGTCGAGCGTCACGACCGCGTTGAGTTCCGGGTTCAGACGCTCTATGCGTCTGAGGTGAGCCTCGACAACTTCCACGGGAGAAACATCGCGCCGACGTATCAAGGCGGCGAGCCGTGCGGCAGACAGGCAGGTCAGTTCGTCCATAAAGCAGTGACGAGTGACAAGTGACGAGTGACGAGTAAGACAAGCGTTTTAACTTGTCACTCTTCACTCGTCACTTGTCACTGCTCTTGAGCAATTCGATGAACTTGCGGGCGGCTGTGCCAAGCGTGCGGTCTGAGCGGTAGATGATGCCGACGGTGCGCGCCCATTCGGGTTCGGCCAGTTGGACGACAGCGAGTTGGCCGCTCTTCTGCTCGTCCACGATGCTCGGGCGCGGGACTATGCCGAGGCCGAAGCCGACTTCGACGGCGCGCTTGATGGTCTCTATGTTGTCAAACTCCGCGACGCGGCGGACCACGACGTTGTGCGCCCGGAAAATCTTGTCGGTCGCGCGCCGCGTGGGGATGTCCCGCTCGAAGAGCACGAAGTCCTGTCCGTTGAGTTCCGCCGCTTTGACCTTCTTGCGCGAGGCGAGCGGGTGCGCGGGCGGGCAGATGAGCACTAACCTGTCTCCCGGCAGCGGGACGACCGTCAGCCCGCGACGCTTCTCCGGATAGGCGACGAGCCCCAACTCAATGGAGCCGCTCAACACGTCGCGCACGATGCGCGTCGTGCGGCTGTATTCGAGGTCAATCCGCGCCTCCGGGTAGAGCGCCATGAAGCGCCGCACGACCGGCGGCAGTTCGTGCAAGCCTATGCTGTAGACGGTGGCGACGTGGACGGTCCCGCTCACCATTCCGTCCAGGCCGCGCATACGCTCCTGCAAATTCTGGTAGGACGCGAGCACGTTGCGACTCTCTTCGTAGAAACTGCGGCCCGCCTCCGTCAGCCGCACCTCGCGCCGCCCGCGCACGCGCTCCAGAAGTCTCCGCCTGAACTTCTCCTCCAAGCCGCGCACCTGCTGGCTCACGGCCGACTGCGTCACGAAGTTCCGCTCGGCCGCCAGCGAAAAGCTCTGCGTCTCCACCAGGTCGCAGAAGATTTTGAGAGTTTCGAGCTGCATCGTAATTTAACCAATAAACATTTGCAGGTTTGCCTATGTTAGTCTATATACTCTCAACGCTACACAGAATGTGGGCAATCTTAGCTAGGACCGGGGCGAAACCGACCAAACATGAGCAGACAATTGTCGGCTGACGCCGCAAACCAGAAACTGCGTGGAGGATACTACACGCCTGATCCAATAGCGCAGTTTCTTGCCAGATGGTCTGTCCGTGCTGAAACTGATGAGGTTTTAGAGCCAAGCTGCGGAGATGGCATATTACTAGGGGCAGCAGCGCGGCGATTGCTGACGCTTGGAGCATCACCTAAAGATGTGGCACGGCAAGTTCAGGGAATTGAGCTTTATGAATCTGAGGCTGCTTTGACCTGTATGCGGTTAGAACGAATGGGCGTGCCTAATGATAAAGCCGTAAGTGTCGGCGACTTTTTCGACCTAGATGAACATTTATGGGGAATTGATGGGAGACTCTTCGACACTGTAATTGGGAACCCACCTTTTCTGCGTTACCACAACTTTCCCGAAGAACAGCGGAAGCGTGCATTTCGCATCATGCACACGGCTGGCCTCAATCCCAGCAGGCTGACAAATTCCTGGGTAGCATTTCTTATAGCTGCGAGTCTCAGGCTTAAGCCCGACGGTCGTTTGGCAATGGTCATTCCGGCTGAATTATTACAGGTCAAATATGCAGAAGAGACGCGTGCATTTCTGGCTCGACATTATGGCGCTATCACCATCATTACTTTTCGTCGCCTGATATTTGAGAGTATCCAACAAGAAGTTGTCTTATTGCTGGCAGAAAAGACTCCTGACATTGAAAGTGGAATTGATGTGATCGAGCTTGGCGACGCAGGTGATTTGGCCGATTATGAGGTAAAACTGCGAGGACGGTGCCATCTCAAATCAATAGACCATGCGGCGGAAAAATGGACTAAATATTATCTGGATAAAGATGAAATCGCTTTACTAAGAGAAACAAAGAGACATCCACAACTCAAGCGCATAGGTCAACTCGGTTCTATAGACATCGGAGTGGTTACCGGCAACAACCGGTTTTTCGTACTTAACGAAGAGCGACTATTAAAGTTGGGTCTGGCACAGCACGCGCTTCCGCTAGTTGGTCGAACTTCACAATTGCCAGGACTCACCTTTACTAAACGAGAGTGGCTAGCAAATCGCAATGCTGGAATTTCCTGCCATTTACTAAATCTACCGGACGTTCCCTTTTCAAAACTTCCGCGTGCAGCCCAAAATTATTTACGCCACGGCGAAGCTAATGGAGTACATGCAGGCTTCAAGTGCAGCATTCGAGGACGCTGGCACGTGGTGCCAACTCTATGGTCCCCAGATGCTTTCCTCTTCAGGCAGATTCACGAGTATCCAAAGTTAGTAGTAAATCGCTCGGAAGCGACTTGCACTGATACGATTCATAGATTCCGTTGCTATAATCCACGATTTACTAAGCAACTTACGCTGGCTTTCCTCAATTCATTAACCTTTGCTTTTGCTGAAGTCATAGGTCGCAGCTATGGTGGGGGTGTATTAGAACTTCAGCCGAATGAAGCCGAACTGCTTCCAATTCCTTTCTTCGCTGATGTAGATCTTGATCTCAAGACCTTTGATCGTTTTGAGCGGAGGAGAGAAATCGGAATGGTTTTGCAGATTACAGACAAAGAGCTTCTAAAGGAGAAGTTAGGTTTTGATGAAAGAGAAATCAAAATGTTTCGGCAAATCTGG
The DNA here is from genome assembly GCA_963711585.1 of uncultured Acidobacteriota bacterium. Lineage (GTDB taxonomy): Bacteria > Acidobacteriota > Blastocatellia > Pyrinomonadales > Pyrinomonadaceae > QHXM01. The sequence goes on from CAVQEU010000020.1 coordinate 387,148, forward strand.
CGTAAGCTCTCTGCGAGACGTGTTGCCCGAAAATACAAAATACCGAAACCACTTCCGGAGGACGCAAGCATTGAGCCCGCGTTAAAGCACGCGAATGACTCGCTCATCCAACAATGGCTCTAATTCCGGTGGTAATTCTATTTCTTTAGGAAGCAGAATTTTTAGTTTCTTTTGCCTACCCGTCAGAAAAGCTCTTAGCTTTTGCGAGTTCTGGTTAATGATGGTTTGAATAAGAATGCAATAAGGCGAAAGATTAAGTGTCAAAGCCCCACGCCCCACAAGATTTTCTTGTTCGACCATTGCTTTCAATTCTTCCAAGCTGATGCCCAATTCATCGCTTAAAACGACGGTGTTTTTTGCAAGCCCAACTAAGTTCTCTGGAAGAGATTCTGGCAGCCATAATTCCTTAAATAGTTTGAGAGCCTCAGATAGTTTTTGGGCGACCTTATTGTCCTTTGCTAAATCTCGTGTGGTTGCTAATGATTCAGCATTTCCAATCGACACTTCCGCATGTTCGAGCATTGCCTTGATTTGAAAAGCAATGCGCTCCTTTGCCCAACTGATATCATCAGACTTATAAGTGAGATCGTGAGTGGCTATCCACCAAGCATGTTGAAGGAAGGTTTTTATCTGTACTTCAAAAACCAGGCCGGCCAATCCTGAGGGTTTTACAGTTGGATGGTCTTTATACCTTACATACAAGCGCAAATCATCGAATGGAAATGCGTTTGAAGCTTTATGAGTGAAGCCGTCTGATTGGGGCTTTCTGTAGGCCGGGTCAAAATGTCGCAGAACAAAATGTTCTGCGATACTGATCCGCGTTTGGTTTTCAACTACTAATTCGCAGGCAAAAAAATCTTCCATCTGATCTGCTTCAAAACGTCCCGACTCCAGCTTGAGCGCATAACTCTCTTCAGTCTTGAGCCTGCTTTCATAATGCCACCGCTCTTCCTTCTGAGAACGAAGTAACTTATCGACTTCAATCCTTAGATTTTCATATTTTTCAAGCTGTCGCGTGTAAGCTTCACGCACCGAGTGAGGAATTTTCATTGCTAGTTATTCAGGAGAACAGATTTTAATGATTTGTCTCTTTGCTCACGCTGCGGGAATTCAGTTGTAGCGCCGCGTACATTAATAAAGTAATTATATGGCTCCTGGTAGCTTCTATTTTTAGCCTTGCCGCTTATCTCTTCAGTAGTTAATTTGGAAAGCTGTACAACCTTATTCATAAAATTGTCATATTTCGCCGCTGCTTCCGGTGGTTTAGGAAGTCTATTTAAATCAAGAGCCACAACAGCCCAAAGCGAATAAAAATTCGAGACTGACTTTGCGTGCCTGGTCAAACATTCATTATGCTCTTCCATCTTGAGCAAGTATTTTTTGATTTTCTCTATTCTTTTACGAAACTCTTCTTCTGAGAAATCGACTTGAGTCTCTTGAGGATCATCATATTCAGCATATTTCTTGTCTAAATACTCATGATTAAATCCCACAATCTTTCCGTCAAGAACAACAGAAAAGAGTTCCGACAAAAATTGAACGTCCTGCATCCTCTTCGCTCTTGCAGTTGTAACCACATTTAAGCTCTTCCATTCATCTTTTTCAGCTTCGCCCTCGGCAAAAGTAATGAACCATCCGTCGAATCTAGCATGTCGAATCTCTTGTTCTTGCAGCTTTCTAGAATTCCTATTTATCCTGATGAACATTTCTTCAATAAAGGTTTTTTCGACCGTCCCAACAAATTCGACAGCAAAAATATAATCCCAGAATACTTGTTTCTGTGAAGCATCAAGTCTAGAAAATTTCTTACCATTAAGATTAGTGTCTCCTACACTCTTGCCTAAAGCAATTTCATTATTGGCAAATCTGATAATTGTTTCGAGTCTTTGCTTGCCATCTACTACATGGTATGTGGGCACTCCACTTTGATCTACAGTTTTATGAAGGAAAATAGCTGGGCAAGGATAGTTATGAAAAACTGTTTCCAAAAAATATTTCCTATCTTTTAGTGTCCACACACTCCATCTTTGGTAAGGTGGCTCTAAATCAAGCCGTCCCTGTCGATCTAAGTCTAGGAACCATGTAACGTCTTGTGTGGTCGGTCTTCTTTTTTCCATGAGCATCTACCGTATTTAAGAGTAAGCTCCTATTCTCTAGGCAATAGTCAATCACATAAACAACACTACCAATAATAGGATCAATCTTCAATTAAGAATTGTGATTAGGTTCCGGCGAATTCTTATAAGTATAATTTAAAAAGGTACGCAAGATTTTTCATTTTACCTTATATGAGCGGGGCGGTATGATTCCCTTGCCAAGTAGGGGCGGGATGATACGTGTCCGAAGAGGAGGCGGCGTGTGGTTGCGAGGCCGTCCGCCTGCGTCATATAATTTCCGGCGTTCGGCGCAATCTTAAATCATCCCGCCTCGTTGAAGTGTGTAGCCCTCAAATTAGGGGGTCTCCGGGCAAAGGAGTGTTTCACCGTGGCTATCCGCATGAGCAGGACTTTCGTCTTACGAAAGTTGCACCAGCTTTCGGGAATTGTGCCGCTCGGCGCTTTTCTCCTAGAGCATTTTTACACCAACTCGAAGGCCGTTCATCCGGTCACGGGAAAAAGGGACTTCAATCAGGCCGTCGGCGACCTGCAAGGTATCCCCTACATCCTGCTCGTCGAGATTACGTTCATCTTCATCCCCCTGCTCTTCCATGCCATCTACGGGCTGGTGATTACGTGGGAGGCGCGGCCGAACAACCTGGCCTACCCGTACCCGCGCAACTGGTTCTACACGATCCAGCGCCTGACGGGGCTGATTCTCTTCTTCTTCATAGCCTTTCACGTCCTGAACATGCGCTTCGGCATCATTCCGGGATTAGACACTTACGGCAACGCGGTCGCGCATCATCCAGACCAGGCTTTCGGCATCGTGGAGGCGGAGTTCCGCAAGACGTGGATTTTCGCCGTCTACGTGATCGGCATCCTGGCGACCATCTGGCACTTCGCCAACGGCATCTGGCTCTTCATGGTTGACTGGGGCATCGCCATCGGCGCGAAGGCGCAGCGCCTGACCGGCTACGCCTGCATCGCCTTCGGCTTCGTGCTCCTCGCGGTCGGCATCAACGCGCTGACGGCTTTCGTCTACCCTGGCGGGATATGGGGAGGTCTCTTCTACTGACATGGCAACTAACGGAATCAAGATAGCGATTGTCGGCGGCGGCCTCGCGGGCCTCGCGGCGGCCATGAAGATTGCGGAGTCCGGGCACTCCGTTGACCTCTTCTCTGTCGTCCCCGTCAAGCGCTCGCACTCTGTTTGCGCGCAGGGCGGCATCAACGGCGCGGTCAACACCAAGGGTGAGGGCGACTCGACCTGGGAGCACTTTGACGACACCGTCTACGGCGGCGACTTCCTGGCGAACCAGCCGCCCGCCAAGGCCATGTGCGAGATGGCCCCCTCCATCATCTATCTCTTCGACCGCATGGGCGTCCCCTTCTCGCGCACGAAGGAAGGTCTTTTAGACTTCCGCCGCTTCGGCGGGACGAAACACCACCGCACGGCCTTTGCCGGTGCGTCCACCGGGCAGCAACTCCTCTACGCGCTCGACGAGCAGGTCCGCCGCCGCGAGGTCGAGGGCAAAGTTCAGAAGTACGAAGGCTGGGAGATGATGTCGCTCATCCTGGACGACCACCAGGTCTGTCGCGGGATAGTGGCTATGAACTTGCAGACGCTGGAACTCAAAGCCTTCAAGGCCGACGCAGTGATTATGGCGACGGGCGGACCCGGATTGATTTACGGCAAGTCTACGAACTCCATGGTCTGCACCGGCTCAGCCGTCTCGGCCTGCTATCAGCAGGGCGCGAAGTATGCCAACGGCGAGTTCATACAGGTCCACCCGACTTCGATTCCGGGCGAGGACAAGCTGCGCCTGATGAGTGAGTCCGCGCGCGGCGAGGGCGGGCGCGTCTGGGTCCCGCGCCAGCAGAACGACACGCGCGACCCGTCGTCCATCCCCGAAGGTGAGCGCTGGTACTTCCTCGAAGAGAAATACCCCGCTTACGGCAACCTCGTCCCGCGCGACATCGCGACGCGCGAGATTTTCCAGGTCTGTTTGGACGGCTACGGCGTCGGCGGCGAGAATCAGGTCTACCTGGACTTGTCGCACATCCCGGCCGAAACGTTAGACCGCAAGCTCGGCGCGATTTTGGAAATCTACGAGATGTTCGTCGGCGACGACCCGCGCCACGTGCCGATGCGTATTTTCCCGGGCGTGCATTATTCGATGGGCGGGCTGTGGGTTGACTTTGACCAGCGGACGAACATTCCGGGCTTGCTCGCGGCCGGCGAATGCGACTACTCGATTCACGGCGCGAACCGTTTGGGCGCGAACTCGCTCGTCTCGTGCGTCTACGGCGGCTTCGTCGCCGCGCCCGCGGCAATCGAGTACGCGAAATCGGTCGAGCGCAACGGCGCGGACGGCTCGCGCCTTTACGAACAGGAGCTGAAGCGGCAGGAGGAGATTAACGAGGCGCTCGTCAAACAATCAGGCACGGAGAACCAGTACGTCATACACGAGGAGATGGGCAAGTGGATGACGGACAACGTGACGGTCGTACGCTACAACGACAAGCTACAGGCGACCGATGCAAAGCTCCTCGAACTGATGGACCGCTACCGGCACATCTCCATTAACGACTCGAACCTCTGGGCGACGATGGCGCTGCCGCACGCGCGCCACCTGAAGAACATGTTGGAGCTGGCGCGCGTCATTACGCTCGGCGCTTTGAACCGCAACGAGTCGCGCGGCGCGCACTACAAGCCGGAGTTTCCCGAGCGCGACGACGAGAATTTCCTGAAGACGACCATCGCGGAATACTCCGGCGAAGGCCCCGTCATCTCTTACGAGGCGGTTGACGTTTCGCTCGTCAAGCCGCGCAAGCGCGACTACAGCAAGGGCAAGCAGGAGACGGCGAAGACCGTCACCGCGGCCGCGAGCGCGTCGGGCCTGCCGCCGAAAGACGGTGCGCCACAGCCGACGGGCGGCGAGGAACAGAAGCCGAAAGATTTGAGCGGCCCGGTCGTCTGGGCGCAGAATAAAGAAGAAGTAAACGCGCCCGAAGCGGACGCGACCCGCAAGGAGCGCGGCAAGGAGATAGAGGACGCAGGGGGCAAGTCGGATAAACTTTAACGCGCGCCTCCGTCGAGCATCCGCCGATGTCAACGCAACTCGACAACTACCTGACGCCCGAAGAGTATCTCGCTCTCGAACGCCGCGCCGAGCAGAAGAGCGAGTACGTTGACGGCGCAGTCTTCGCCATGTCGGGCGCGAGCCTGCGGCACAACACGATTGTCGCTAACGTCATTGCCGAACTGGGGCAACAACTCAGGGGCCGCGATTGCCGCGTGCTGGCGAGCGACATGAAGGTGCGCATGCCTGACTCGCGGAGGTTCTTTTACCCGGACGTGTCGGTCGTCTGCGGCGAGCCGCAGTTTCATGACGAGCGCAGCGACGTTCTTCTGAACCCGATTTTGATAGTCGAAGTCCTGTCGGAAAGCACGGCCGCCTTCGACCGTGGCGACAAGTTCCAGGCTTATCAGCAGCTCGAATCTCTGAAGGAGTATCTGTTGATCTCTCAGGACAAGAACGTCGTCGAGCATTACGCGAGGCAGACTCGTGAGGTTTGGAGCTACACGGCGACGGTCGGGCTGGAAAGCTCCCTCTATTTACCTTCAATCGAATGCACACTCTCGCTCGGGGCAACTTACGACAAGGTGGAATTAAATTATGAGCGCACAGACTGACGTGAAAACTGCGGCGGGGACGGCCAGGCAGCGGGCGGGCGAGTACGTGGAGATACGCATCAGGCGGCGCGAGAACCCGGACGCGGCGCAGCGCTGGGAGGAGTTTCGCATCCCGTACCGCCCAAACCTCAACATCATCTCCTGCCTGATGGAGATCAGAAAGAATCCCGTCACCAAGGACGGCCGAGCCACGACGCCGCCCGTCTGGGACATGAACTGTCTCGAACAGGTCTGCGGCATCTGCACGATGGTCATCAACGGCAAGGTCAGACAAAGTTGCTCGGCGCTCGTTGACCAGTTGGAGCAGCCCATCACGTTGGAGCCGATGTCGAAGTTCCCGAATGTGCGCGACCTCGTCGTTGACCGCTCGCAGATGTTCGACCACCTCAGGCGCGTCCACGCCTGGATAGAGATTGACGGCTCCTACGACCTCGGCCCTGGGCCGAAGATGTCGCAGGAGGAAGTGGAAGAGCGTTACGCCTATTCGCGCTGCATGACGTGCGGGTGCTGTTTGGAAGCCTGCCCGCAGTACGAGGGCGACCAGTACATAGGGCCGCAGGCCATCGCCCAGGTGCGCCTCATGAACATGCACCCGTCGGGCAAGATGACGCGCGACGAAAGATTGGAAGCCATCGTCGGCGAGGACGGCATCACAAACTGTGGCAACGCGCAGAACTGCGTGCGCGTCTGCCCGATGTCCATCCCCTTGACGAAAGCCATCTACGAAGAGAACCGCGAGACGGTCGTCCACGCCCTCTTCGGCTGGCTCAAGCGGTAGGGCCGCGCCGCAAACTTCTTGACAGGCCGGTGGAACGGATTTACTTTCTTCCGGCCCGGAACTTCTAAGGCTACATCGCGAGAGACTCGGGCCTTCGCGGCCCGTCCCGCCCCGAATCTAACCCCGGCAGTAATCGCTTCTATGCGAACTGGAGAGACACGCTCACATGAAACGCTGTCCGACGTGCAGTCAAGCCTACGACGATAACGAGTTGAACTTCTGCCCCAGAGACGGGGCGCCCCTCGTCGAAGAGATTCCGCAGTCGTATCCTCAGCCGCCGCAGCCGCCGCCTTACCGCTTTCAAAGTTACGGCGGCCCTTACGCCGATCAGGGCTACGGCGCTCCCGGCTACGGCCAACAGCCTTACGGGATGCAGCCGGGCGGCTACCCTGGCAACTTCCCCGCCCCGGCCGGCGGGCTCTTCTCAGTCGGCGAAAAGCGCGAGCCGGGCCTCGTCATTCTGTTCACTTTCCTGACCTGCGGCATCTACGGCTTTTGGTGGTATCACACGTACGCCTCCGAAATCAAAAACTCGCTCAACCGGCAAGACCTCAACCCGACGACGGATTTGCTGCTTACGTTCGTCACTTGCGGCATCTGGGGCATCATCGCGTTTTACTACAACTACCCGAAACTGTTCGTGGACATGCAACAGCGCGTGGGGCTTCCGCCCAACGACATCTCGACGACGACGGTGCTGCTCGGAATCCTTTTCGCGCCCGTCTCGATCTACATGATTCAAAGCGAGCTTAATAGAATCTGGGACGCAGCGGGCGGACGCAGATGAGTGCGCCGCTCTACACACGCGGATTACCCGAAGCAGGCCGCGCGCCGCTGGCACAGTTTACGACTGGCCGCTGGCGGGCGCGCGGCGTGTTGCTGGGGCTGACGGCGGTGTTCGTCGTCGCGGCCCTTTGGAACCCTGCGGACGAGTTGCGAGTAACCTTGTGTCCGTTTCGCGCCCTGACGCATCATCCGTGTCCTGGGTGCGGGATGACGCGCGCCTTCTGCGCGCTGGCTCACGGCGAACTCTGGCGGGCCATACAATTAAATCCTTTCAGCCCGCTTCTCTTCCTCGCCGCGCTCCTCGCGTGGGCCAGGGCCGCGGCCGAAGTCTTCCGAGTCGAGCGCCTGCGCTCAGCGTTAGAACGCCTGCCGCGCCCGACTCCCTTCGTGTACGGGGCGATGCTCGCACTCGCCCTGACCTGGTGGGCCGCGCGTCTGGCTTTGGGGAGTTTGAGAGAGTGATAAGTGATGAGTAAAAACCCGTCATTCTTTTTCTTATCACTTATCACTCATCACTTATCACTTTCTTCGTGAGCTTCTGTTTGAAGAAGTTCAGTCAAGAGCAAGACAATCCTTTACTGAAAGGTCGTGGTGTATTCGTGCAGAAATTACCGCGCCTGCTGCTAGTGCTGTCTCTGCTGTTCCACGCCTCGGCCGTCTGCCTTCGCGCTCAGACTGCGGAAGAGGCCAGGGAGAAATTGGCGCGACGCGGGCAGGCTTTCGACCTCAGCACCGAAGAGACTAGGCGCGAGGCCGTCAATGATTTCCTGGACGCTGCCGACGAAGGCAAGCCCGAAATTGTCGAGCTTTACCTCGCGGCGGGAATGGACATCAACGCTCGCGACGAATTCTTGCAGACCGCGCTCTACGTGGCGACAGCCGAGCGGCAGTATGCCCTGGCGTCACTGCTCGTCGGTAAAGGCGCGGACCCTAACCTCGCCAACGACGACGGGCGGACCCCGCTTCTGGCCGCCGTCAGAAACGGGTTCGACACGAACCGTTATGCGCGCGCGCCCGACTCGCAGCAACTCGTCAACGCGCTGCTTGAGCGGGGCGCGGACGTTAACGCGAGCGACATTGACGGCACGACGCCGCTCGAAGAGGCCGCGAGGCTCGGCGACGCGGACACGATCCGTGCGCTCGCGGCTCGCGGCGCGAATCTGGGGACGAAGAATAAGGCCGGGGAGACGCCGCTCGACATCGCGGCGCAGGAGCTTCGCGGGTACGCGGTCAAGGCGTTGATTGACGCGGGCGCGCCGATGACGACGCGACAGAAGATTCAGTACTTCGGCTACAAGGTCGCGCGCGTCGAAGGATGGATTCTTCCCTTCCTCATCGTCTTCAGTTTCCTCGTCGGCTACTTCGGCAAGAAACTAACGCGGCCCGCGCCCAAACGCCACGCCGTCGCAAGCGGCGACGACTTGCCGCACCTCGCCCCGCTCAAGTGCGTGCAATGCGGCGCGGGCGTGCCGCTCAATCACGAAGAGATGAAGTGCCCTCGGTGCGACACGCCCATCCCCGTGCCGGAAGATTACGGGGAGACCATGCGCCTGCGCACGAAGGTCGCGGAGAAGATGGAGCGCGCTACGACTGCGTGGCGGCGCGCGAACATGTTTACGGTCTGGCCGCTGCGCTTGACGCTGTGGCTGCTGGCCCCTGTCCTTCTGGTCGTCACGGCCTTCGGCACTTTCAGCAAACTGGGCGACAGCCTCTTCGCGGTTAACACTAAGACCGCTTTCCTGGGACTGTTCGCGGTGCTCGGCGGCTTGAGCCTCGCCGTGGCGCTCTGGGCTTACGCCTCTTACCTCGGTGGCACGCGCCAGCGCCTGCCCGCGATTCCCGTCACGGGACAAAAGGTCGGCGAGGCGGAGGTCGCGAATTGTCACCTCTGCGGCGGCGGCATCTCTTACGAGGCGGGCGACCTGGCGGCCATCTGCGGCTACTGCGGTGGCGAGACCTACCGCGTCCAACTGACGCGCCGCGCGCGCGCCGTCGCCGCCGAGGAGAAAGAGCAGGCCACGCTCTCGCTCTACGACGCGATGTCCGAGATCGTCGAGCGCAGACAGAAAGCCTTCCGCTATTTATACAAGACCGCCCTCGTCGTCTTCGGCCTCGCCCTGGCAATTCTGCTCTACGCCGTCTGAAAAGCAGTGACGAGTGACGAGTGACGAGTGACGAGTTAAAGACAAGCACTCAACGCTCACGGCTCGTCTCTTTTCTCCTGCTCGTCACCCGTCACTTGTCACTCGTCACTGTTTTTCTAGATTTTCTCTTGCCATCATCGGCCAACTTGTATAAACTTCGTTGGGCAGTCCGTACTGCCATCATCGCTTTACCTGACTCTTCCCGTAAGCCCATTCCACAGGAGAAAAGAATAGACATATATGTGTGCAGACGAGTCAAGTGTGCGGATTGACGTGTCGCGCGCTCTGATCACCTCGGTCATCAACCGTGCCAGGCACCCGCAGTCGCTGGTCGAGTCGTTGACGCAGGAGTGTGCGCGCCTGCTTGTTTTTGATGATTGCGGCCTCATCCTGCCCGAATCGGACGGGCGCGGGCTTCGCGTCTGGCAGGCTTCGCGCCGCGAGCGCGGGGCGACGACGGCCGCCGCCTTCGAGCAGTCGGACGCACTATTCGCTCGCGTGCTCCACGACGGCTCTTCCCGGCTGATGAATGAGGGCGACTTGCAAGGGGTCGGGCGCGGCGTGAAGTCCGCGCTCGCGCTGCCGCTCGCGGTCGGAGGCGTCTGCTTCGGCGTGCTCTGCTTTGCGAGCGCGGAGGCAGACGTTTACACCAAAGAGGATGCGGACAGGCTGGCCTGGCTGGCCGACTTGGTCGCGTCGGCCACGCAGGTAATCCTACTGCGCGCGCGTCTCGACATCGCCAACGAGAATTTGCGCGAGATGGACCGGCTCAAGAGCGGGTTCGTCAACACACTGGTGCGTGACATACGTCTGCCGCTGACGAGCGTGCTCGGTTTGTTGGAGTTGTTCGAGAGCAAGCTACAGGCGCGCGAGCCGTTCGATTTGGAAGACCGCCAACTCCTGAGCAACGCGATTGAGAACGGCGACCGCATGCGTCACCTCCTGGACGATCACCTGGAGATCGCGCGCCAGCACGAGCAGCCGCTTGCGCTCGCTTTGGAAGATGTTCGGGCGGAAGGGCTGCTCGAAGAGGTGACGGAACCCTTGCGCGGCGAGGCCGCGTTGCGCGGCGTAGAGTTGAACGTGCAGGTGAATGCGCGCGACCTCTCCATGTGCGTGGACGCGCGGCAGACGCGGCGTGCGCTGTGCCATTTGCTGACGACGGCGCTGGCGGCCACGCCCGACGGCGGCGCGGTCCAGATCGAGGCGCAGAGCATCATGGGAACGCGCATCGGCGACGAAGGCAAGCGTTTCATCATCATCAGCATCAGTGATTCCAGCCAGGGGATTCCACCCGAAGAAGTGCCGTTCGTCTTCGACGCCTTCTGGCAGGCTTCCGACAATCGGACCCCAGGCTTTAAAGGCATAGGGCTCGCCGTCGCCAAGCGCATCGCGGCCGCGCACGGCGGCAACGTCTCCGTCCGCAGCCAACGCGGGCGCGGGACCGTTTACTCGCTGGTGCTGCCCGCGAGCCAGCAGGTCGCCGTGGCGGAAAGACGCCGCGTCCTGATTGTTGACGACGCGCCGGAGCTTCTGCTCCTGCTCCGCAAGCTCGTCGAGCGCATGGGCTATCAGGTAGAAATCGCCTCGGGCGCGATTGAGGCGCTTGAGCTACTCAAAGCGAACCCGGTTGACTTGTTGCTGACCGACTGGTCAATGCCGGGGATGGACGGCGGCGAGTTGATAGCCGCGATGAAAGAGGACGAGCGTCACCGCGAGATTCCGGTCATAGTCCTGACGGGCCACGACACGGACAACGAGCGCGAGACCGCCGCGGCGGTCGGCTGCGACCGCTTCCTCGTCAAGCCCATCATGCGCGACGAACTACAACGCGTCATCGGCCAGCTACTGCCCGCGGCCGCGGCCGAAACGAAAAGATAGTCTATGGATGCGCCGTGACGGTGAACGACCAGCGATAGGTCGTGCGTCCCTGTTCCGACGGCAGGGTCAACGCGGCTTCGTGCATTCCTTCGGAGAGTGGGTCTTCGGGCGTGTAGAGCAGCGTCACACGGCTCTGCGGGTAATCCATCGTCCCGCGGCCAATCGCCCGCTCGGTCACGTCGCGGCCGTCCAACGTCAGGACGACCGTGGAGACATCGAATTCCCCATCCTTACGCATCGCCGGGTTGAGCACGAGGTCAACCCCGACTTCGGGAGTCGGCCCGACGTGGCCGGCATCTTCGTCCGGGTAAACCTTCGTTATTTCCTGGGGCCGCTGCGACTGAGCGTGTTGAGTTGCCGGGGCTGAGATTTCCGGCGAACCGTCAAACTTCCTCATCAGGGGGCCGTCCGTTCGAGCAAACAGGATTAGCATCATCAGCACCACCGCGTTTCTAGCTATCAACATCTACTCACCCCCAATCTCCGAAGTCGAATCATTCGATGTCCCCCGGCCGCGGATAGTTCCCTCACCTGACAACAGGCGAAAAGAGTCCGGGACGAGGTGCTCGGCCTCGTCCCGGACAAGTGTCGAGTTTACCTGTCAGGACCGGGTTCTGACGGGCGTCGTCACTATGGGTCAACTAAAGTCTGAGCGTGCAGCCAGAGGTTTTGAATCGCCGTGTCGAAGTACGGGCTGTAGGTGGACAGTGGCTGCGCCGTCGTGTACTTGTAGGAAAATACCCCATTGGCGAAGCCAGGGCTATTCATAGTTGAGCCTCGCTTCCAGGAGCCGCCGCTGGCGCCGCCCGTCTGGTCACAGCCTATGCCCATCGGGGCAGGCCCGACCCCGGCCATGCCGTCGCGACCAGCGATAGACGCCGTGCAGAGGATCATGCGCCGCCCGGTGAAAGGGCTTGCCTGCGGATAACCGTGCGCCCAAAACTGCTGCTTGTCCGGCTGATTCCAGGCGAGGCCGGCATCGCCGACGACGCTCCCCAGGCTCCTCCCGTCGGAGACTCGCTTGCTCGTGACGATGAAGGCCACGTCACGTTTGTTGTTCGCGGTGTTGTGCCACTCGCCTGTAGTTGTGACCCACTCCCAGCCCCAGGTGCCATACGGGCGGATGGTGTCACGCAGCGCCGGGACGAACTGGAAGTTAGTCCAGAAGGTGCCGTTCCCGCTGCTGACGCAGTGGCCCGCGGTCAGCAGGAGCGCGCGGCGCGGGGCCGTGCCTGAAGTAACGGCCGTGGCCGAGCAGACGAAATTGCCTATGCCGGGCTTCGTGAAGAAGAGCTTGCCGTTAACGCTCCAGGGGTAGGCTGTGTAGAGCGTGAGGGGCAGGACTTCGGTTCGTGCAAAGGGGAACGGGTAAGCGAAGTAGGTTGAGACGAGGGGGAGTTCTGCATCGCCCGGTATGTTCGCCTCCGGGGTCAACACCTGCGCCAACAACGACGAGTCCCCCGGCCTTTGGCCTGAGGCAGCTCCCGCGGGGCCGGAGGGTTTCAGCTCCGCGCTGTCTGTTACTTGAAGTGGTGAACCGTATTTGACCGCCATCGGCTCGGGGCGGGCGGCCGCCATTCGCTCGGGCGTCCAATACGCCGGGCCGTTCGCGAGCGTGTCGGCGTTACGCTGTGAGACGAACTTTCCATTCTGGGCAATCGCCGAAGTGCAGACGAAGAGGAACGAGAGTGCTAACGCACTCAATCTCCAACGGTAGGTTGTCATTTTCCTTTTCTCCTATGTGAGGCGCTGCTATTGGGATGTGCAGCGCTGTGAGTTATAGAGAAAGGCTGGGCGAGTGAGTGTGCAAGCATGCGAGAGAGTGCATGCAAAATCGCTGAAGCCAGCCCGATGGGCTCGTACGGGGGCGAGATATACCCGTTCACCGAATAAGTCAATACTTATCCGGCGAAAGTAATGTCAGCTACAGATTCGGCAGCGCCTTCAAACTTGAGCGCTTCCGCTTCATGCCCGCTATTGGTTATGGCGTCCGGCGGTAAAACGTTTCGGCCGTGAGGTGCAAATAACCCGCGGAGCCACGCCGAAGATTGCGCACAGAGGCAGTCTCATGCGCTGATCTTTAGTGCGGCCCCGCGGGTTCGTTCTCTCTTCTCTAAGGTTCGGTTAAATCCCCAGAACGTCCACCAGCTCCTGCACTGACGCGGCGCTCTTCTGGAGCGCGATGCGCTCTTCGGCGAGGAGATTGATCTCTATGATCTGTTCGAGGCCGCGCGCGCCGAGTTTGCAGGGCACGCCGACGTAGAGGCCGTTGACGCCGTACTCGCCTTCGAGGTAGGCGGCGCAGGGCAGAATCTTCTTCTTGTCTTTCAGAATGCTCTCGGTCATCTCGACGGCCGCGGCGGACGGCGCGTAGTAGGCCGAGCCGGTCTTGAGGAGTGCGACGATCTCCGCGCCGCCGTTGGCCGTGCGCTTCACAATCGCGTCCAGTTGATCTTTCGGCAGAAGCTCCGTGACGGGGATGCCCGCGCAGGTCGAGTAGCGCGGCAGCGGGACCATCGTGTCGCCGTGCCCGCCAAGGACGAAGGCCGTCACGTTCTCGACCGACACGTCCAGGGCTTCGGCCAGGAAGCAGCGCATGCGCGCCGAATCCAGCACACCCGCCATGCCTATGACGCGGTGCTTGGGAAAGCCCGAGCGCTTGAACGCCACCTGGCACATCGCGTCGAGCGGGTTCGAGACGATAATCAAAACCGATTCGGGCGAGCGCCGCGCGACTTCGTCCACGACCTTCGAGACGATGTCCGCGTTGGTCTTCAACAAATCGTCGCGGCTCATGCCCGGCTTGCGCGGGAGCCCTGCGGTGATAATCACCACGTCGGAGTTCTCCGTCCCGTCGTAGTTGTTCGCGCCGGTCAGTCGCACGTCGAAGCCTTCAATCGGGGCCGTCTCGGCGAGGTCAAGTGCCTTGCCCTGCGGCACGCCCTCGACGATGTCCACGAGCACCACGTCCCCCAGTTCCTTGCTCGCCAGCCAGTGCGCCGCGGTCGCGCCGACGTTGCCCGCGCCGACCACCGTAATCTTGTTTCGCTTGCCCATTAGATGATTCCTTTCGATGAAGTAGTCTGAAATCCGCCGCCCGAGACTTCGCACCCCGGCGCATGCCAGCTTCCTTTTGTGCGCCCGGCCCCGTCGTGTTCGGTGTAAGATTGTTCTCTTGAAAGAGCGCGAGTGTACAAGCGTGCGAGCGCGAGTGTCAAGAATGAGACGGGCGGGCGCGACCACGCCTGCTGAGGAGCATTCATACACGATGGGTTTTCGCGAGTGGCTAAAAAAACGTAGGGCCGAAAGGCGCGACCTTGAGGCCGAGATGGTCGAGCAGGCGGCGGACGAGAGCGACGTTGATCCTTACGACCCTTTCCCTGAGCCCGTCCGTCTGGAGATTAGCGACGTTTTCGATTTGCACACGGTCGCGCCGCGCGACGTGAAGCGTGTCGTGGAAGAGTACCTGAGCGAGGCCCGGCTGAAAGGGTTCAGGAGCGTGCGGATTATTCACGGCAAAGGCGTCGGCGTGCAGCGCGAGGTGGTGCGTTCCATTCTCGCGCGCACACCGTTCGTCGCCCGCTGGACGGACGCGCCCGCGGAAGCGGGAGGCTGGGGCGCGACCGTCGTCTTCTTCTCACGCGCGGACTAAATCACACGCGCGCTCAGTATCGCCTGTTCATGTTCGCCAGCCCGATGAGAAACAGAAGCAATGGGATTGCGGCCAGGCACATCCCGACAATCGCTTTGGGTTTGCTGATGGCCGAGTTCGCTTTGGCCGTGACCAGAGCGACGACTCCAAGCACTATGGCCGCCACCGCCGAGAGGAGCATCAGCCAGGAGAGCGGCTGTAAGATTTGGGCCAGAGTCATGAGCGTGCTGAGGCTGAGCGACCCGTTCCTCGCCATGACGTAAACGAAAATCACGAACACCAGAATGAGGAAGGAGCCGAGGCCGCAGGCGAACGCGGCCGACGAGAGCGCCTTGCTGCCGCGTGCGGGCGCGTATGGGCCGCCGTAGGGCGGCGGGGGGTATCCGCCCGGCTGTTGGTAGTAGCCTGCGCCCGCTGGCGGCGGTGGCTGCCACTGCGCAGGGTCCGCGGGCTGGCCGTAAGGTGGCTGGTCGCTTCCGTAATATGGCTGCTGCGGGGGCGCGTCGCCGACGAGGTACGTCCCGTCGTAGGGGCACTGGGCCGGGGCATTATCTGGGAACATCTGTTGACAACTGGGACAACGTTTCATGATTTCTCCTTTTTAGTTTGCGGGTCCGTACTCTACAGGGTGAAATAATAAACGAGCGCTGCCGTGCCGGCCGCCAGCCCCGCAATCGCCAGCGGGACGCCTCCGAACCGCGAGGGCTTTTGCAGCGCGAGAAGCAAAGCGGTGACGCCGAGCCCCAGGCCGAGGATGGAGAGGACGAGCATCATGTTGAGAACCGCGCCGAGACTTCTGGCGACCAGCATCGCCATGATCGTGACGGCGCAGCAGCCCGTCACCAGCGCGGCGACGGCCAGAGCTTCGATCCTGCCCAGATTCTGAAAGGGCGCGAGGGGCGTGGTCGGCCCAGGGTTTTGATAAGGATTGGCCCAGGGCTGTGCGGACTGCGGCGGCGGCTGCGACGGCCAGCCCTGCGGCGCGAACTGCGGCGCGGGTGGCGGCGGCGGCTGAGTTACGGGCGGTTGCGAAGGCTGCGGCGAAGGCTGCGACTGCCGGCCTGCTTCGTCCCCCGAGGCGTAATACGGCGGTGGTGCCGGCGGCGGCTCGGGAGTTGAAGGCTCTGGCGCGGGCGGAGGCGGCTGGGGTCGCGGCCGCTCCGGCAGCACCGGCTCCGGGACGCGCAGCCCGGAAGAGAGCACTGTCCTTTCGGGGTCATGCCCCGCAGCCGTCTCCTTCACCAAACGCATCCCGTCGGTCGGGCAGTAATCCGGCGCGTCTTCCGGGTAAGTCCGCTGGCACGTTGGACAACGTTTCATCCGTCTCTCATTCCCCTTGTCAAGTTGCGGTGGGCCAGATTAATTGGCCCACGAAGCCTGTCGCGCTCACGAGAAAGCTCCATAGCTGAACATCACGTAAAGGAAAAACAGGATGGCCGGGATGCCCAGAATTATTCCGACGATAGCCATCCACTTGCTGCGCTGCCGCTTGGAAATAAGGGCCAGCACCCCCAGCACGACCGCGACGAGCCCTAAGCCTGCCGAGCCATAGAAGCAGATTTCGGCCACGTCTCTATCGGGGTCAATCACCTGATTAGCCATTAGAAATATCAGCGTGAGCGCCAGAGCGCTGACGAGCCCCGTGATGAAACTTACCAGGCCGAGCGCCTTGGTCTGGCCCGCCGCCTGCGGCGCGTACTGCGCTCCGTAGGGTTGTTGTGCGGGCTGCTGCTGGTAATAGCCCCCGCCCCACTGGCCCGGCTGCTGTTGCTGCGGTGGAGGCGGCGGCCAGGGTGCTGCCGGCGGCTGCGCCTGCGGCGGCTGCTGAGGCTGCCACTGCGGCGGGGGGACGCCCGCGGGGTCGGCGGCCTGGTACGGCTGCGGCGGCGCTTGCGGCGGCGCGGGGTTGTACTGAGGAGGGGGCGCGGCCGGGGGCGGCGTAGCCAGAATGGTCTTCTGCGGGTCGTATGCGGGGGCCTCTTCCGTGACGAGCTGCGTCCCGTCGTTGACGCAGAAGCCGGGAGCGTCGTCCGGGTAAGTTCGCTGGCAATTAGGGCAACGTTTCATCTGTCTCTCCTCTGGGCGAACCGCGGGGGCCGCCCGAACCCTTCCGAGTTTGCTGCTAGAAAGCTGCAACTCTTCTATGCCAAATTCGGCGGCGAGTCAATATTCATTCTGCGAATTTCGGAAACCGCCGATTTTGGCCCGGTTAAAGGCTTTCTTCTCAAACGCGCTGAGGCTATACTCGTCGGCGCGCCCGTTAAGAGAGCGGCAACAAACTTTCATCCGCAACGTCACTTCAATCAGCCACGCATTTGAGCTGAGATTCAGAGTCTTTTGGAGCCGAAGATGAATTCCATCCGCTTACGCCGCGTCACACGGCCCGGCAGGAGGCCCGCGCCGCGCACAGTCCTGCTTCTCGTCCTGGCTTTATTGCGCGCCGCCGTGCCTGCGCCCGCGCAGGACATCTCCGGCGGGGCCGACCTGGCGAAAGACATCACGGGCGGCGCGGTCGGCGTGCTCAAGGTTCCGAAAGTTAACAGGGAGCACAACAAGCGCCCACCCAAGGCGACGCCCACGCCGCCGACGACGCGCGACCCCGGACCATCCAGATTCCAGCAGGCGAGCGCGCGCCCCGCCAAGGGGTCGCCCCGCGGCGGCGGCGGTCCCAAGCGGCAAGTCCCTCAACCTCGGCCCAAACCGCCGAAGCCCGAGGTCACGGCCGAAGACCTCAACGACCAGGGCGACGATTTCTTCGACCAGCGCCAGTTTGAGAAGGCTGCGGAGGCTTACCAGAAGGCGATTCGCCTGAAGCCGAACTGGGCCGAGGCGCACAACAATCTGGGCGACGCCTACTTCAACCTGAACAAGTACGAGGAGGCGGCCACGGCCTACAGGCAGGCGATACGTTTCAAACCCAACTGGTCCGAGCCACACAACGGTCTCGGCGACGCGCTCTCCAACCTGCACCGCGACGAGGAGGCGATTGCGGCCTACCGCGACACGCTCCGCCTGAAGCAGGACGACGCCTCCGTTCACTTCAATCTCGGAAAGCTCTACTTCGAAGCGGGTAAGTATGCGGAGGCCATCGCGTCGCTCAAGGAGGCCATACGCTACAACAGCAGCGACTGGGAGGCGTATAACTATTTGGGCCAGTCTTACGACCGCATGGGACAATACGGGCCGGCCGCCGACGCCTACAAACAGGTCGCGCGCCTCAACCGGGATTACACGGAGGTTCAATACAGTTTGGGGGCCGCGCTCTACAACGCGGGCCGCCACGAAGAGGCGATTGAAGCCTACAGGCAGGCCACGCGGCTCAAGCCCGGCGCGCACCCGGACGTTTACAACAACATCGGCGACGCCTACCGCCGCCTCAATAAATTCTCCGAGGCCGCGGACGCCTACAAGCAGGCCATCCTGCTCAAGCAGGCGGACGCGGACACTTACAACAATCTGGGCTTCGTCAGCACCAAGCTGACACGCTACAGCGACGCCATAGAGGCTTACAACAACGCGCTCAGGCTCGACCCGAACCTGGACGAGGCTTACGATAATCTTGGTTACGCGCTCGGCAAGTCGCGCCGCTGGAACGAAGCGATTGACGCCTTGAACAAGGCCGTCCGCCTCAAGCCCGACGACGCCGAGGCTTACACCAATCTCGGCTGGGTCTACAACAACACCGGGAAATTCAACGAGGCCGTCGGCCCGCTCAGCCAGGCCGTGCGCTTGCAGCCCGATTACCCCGCCGCGAATTTCAACCTCGGCATTGCCTACAGCCGCCTCGGCAAATTCGCCGAGAGCGCCGAAGCCTTCCGGCAGGCCGTCCGCGTCAAGCCCGAGTGGGCCGAGGCGCACAATAATCTGGGCTACGCTTACGGCGGCCAGCAGCGCTGGAAAGAGGCCATAGAGTCTCACCGCCGCGCGATTCAACTCAAGTCGGATTACGCCGGGGCCATCTTCAACCTGGGAGTCGCCTATTACCAGAGCGGCGACAAGAAGCAGGCCATGGAGCAGTACAAAATCCTTGAGAAGATGAACCCCAACCTGGGCGCGAGGCTCTACATCATGATCAACAAGAAGAACCCTCCGCGCGAGAGCGCTTACTGATTAAAGAAGAGGCGGAAGCGAACCACAAAGACACACGAAGCGAGACGAAATAAGTTGATTTTACTTCGTGCCGTTTCGTGTGTCTTCGTGATTCGCTCCCTTCCTTTTTATTTGGAGGCTCGGTCTTACTTTCTCTCACCAATCGTTGAATTTGACTGCGCCTGACCGAGCATTTTGACCTGACGGAGTCCCGCGTCGGGAGAAATTCCACCTTCCCTCTAAGGGAATTCGAGTCGCCTCGATTTAGTCGGCCGCAACTCGCACTTGGCGTTCTGAACCCTTAATTTATCAGGGTGTACGCGCGATCTTTTCTTATTCCTGACAGGCGATTTTCTTTCCCGCCCCGGCGGCGACGAGCTGACGGCCGACTCCGCGCGGTACGGCAATTGAAATGGGGAGTGCGCGCAAGCCTCGGGTGGTCTCTTATGCTCAAGGCTCCCGGCGGCCCGAAGTGAAGCCGATCAAATCAGGCTTTTTCATTTCAGCTTTAAATGTCCGAAAGGTAGAACAATGGTCTCTGGGAAATCCTCTCTCGCTACCAGACAGATTTTCTCTTTACTGCTGACGGCCTCGCTGATTCTGGGCCTAATCATTGGCAACGGCGGCCGTGCGAATCACGTTTACGGCGCGGCAGGCGGCGGCAAACCTCCGAAAAAAATTGCCAGGCTGGATAAGCTCTCGCCCGACCTGCGCCAGAAGTTGAAGAAGGTGAAGAACGCGCAGTCGCCCCTCAACGTCATCCTTCAATTAAAAAACCCGGAGAGCGCGCAGCTAAAATCGCTGCTCAAGAGCGCAGGCGTCCGCGTCAAGGGGCAGTTCGCACGCCTCGACTCGAAAACCGTCGAGCTGCCGGCGGGCCTCGTTAAAAAGCTCGAAGCGCTGGGCGAGTTGGAAAGCATCAGTCTGGAGCGTGAGGTCAACTTGCTCGGCCACGTCGAGGCGACGACGGGCGTGGCCGACATGCGCATGCAGTCCGGCAACAGCGGCTTCAAAGGCAAGGACGTGAACATCGCCGTGCTCGACTCAGGCATTTACAAAGACCACCATTCTTTCGGCGGCCGTGTAGCCTTGCAGCTCGATTTCACGGGCGAGAACCGCGTGGATGACCCTTACGGCCACGGCACGCACGTCGCCGCCCTGGCCGCCGCCAGCGACCACGTGGAGCATGGCAGTTACATCGGCCCCGCCTCCGAGGCCAAAATCATCAGTTTGAGAGTCCTGGATTCGCGCGGGCGCGGCACGGTGACGAGCGTTCTAAAGGCCATGAACTGGCTTCTTGAGCCGACCGATCCGAAAAATCCCCTCGGCGAAAAGAACTACCAGAAACACAAGATCAAGGTCGTCAACATGAGTCTTGGCGCACCCGCCGTTGACTCGTACCAGAGCGACCCGCTCTGCAAGGCCGCCCGCCGCCTGGTTGACGCCGGCCTCGTCGTGGTCGTCGCGGCCGGCAACAACGGCAAGGACTCTGACGGCACTAAAAGGTACGGCGGGATTCACTCGCCCGGCAACGAGCCTTCGGTCATTACGGTCGGGGCGAGCAACACTTACGGGACGGACCAGCGCGGCGACGACGGGATTGCCACCTACAGCTCTCGCGGCCCAACGCGCAGCTATTGGACGGACGTGGCCGGCGTGCGCCACTACGACAACGTTATCAAGCCGGAGATTGTCGCCCCCGGAAACAAGCTGGTCGCGGCGCGTGCGAAATTGAACGAGCTGGTCACGACCAACTCAGACCTCTCAGTCGAACTCGACGGCGGCGACGCCCATGGCGAGATGTATCTGAGCGGGACTTCGATGGCGACGCCGATTGTGTCGGGCGCGGCTTCCGTGATGTTGCAGGCCAACCCGACTTTGACGCCGAACATGGTCAAGATGATTTTGATGTACACGGCGCAGCCCTTGGCGGGCTACAACATGCTCGAACAGGGCGCGGGCCAGCTCAACATAGAGGGCGCGGTCCGTTTGGCAAGGGCCGTGAGGACGGACTTGACGGCCGCGACGCCGCTGGGCGCGCCGCTGCTGACGACGGCCACGCCTCCGGCGGCACGCAGCACGATTGCCGGGCACACTTTCACCTGGTCGCAGGGCATCATCCTGAACCACACTTACGCCACTGGGACGAGCCTCGTCACGCAGTACCAGAAGATTTACGGCAAGGGCATCATGCTCGGCGACGGCATCATGCTCGGTGACGGGATCATGCTCGGCGATTCGACGATGATGACGAACGGCATCATGCTCGGCGATAACATTCTGACCAGCAACGGCATCATGCTCGGCGACGGCATCATCTTCTGCCCCGCCGGCATCATGTTAGGCGATGGCATCATGTTGGGCGATGGGATAATGCTCGGCGATGGCATCATGCTCGGTGATGGCATCATGCTTGGCGACGGCATCATGCTTGGCGACTCTGTCGTGGAAGCCCAGTCGGCGATGATTAACGGCGACGACACCCCACACATGAGGTAAGGAGAAACGAACCAGGGTTTAGGAGTTAACTGAAAGTCACATCCCCGACGAGTCTTCGGAAACAGTGAGTCGAATCTTGCCGTTCCGCACTCTTCACCTGAAAAGAGCCTCGCGGCTTCTCGCACCGTGCCCGGCCGGGCGCGGCGGGACGCCTGTGCTTTCTCTCAAATTGAGAGAGCCAGACTTTCAATCTGACCGAATTCTCTCTCTCTGACCTCCCTTCAGAGGCTGCCCCAAAATCTTAACTGAAGAAATATTACGAGTTATCCTGTTTGCTCCTGGCGGCATGGTGCTTGCCACTAATTTTGCCGCGCCGGGAGGCAGTTCAGACTCCCGCAGGTCAATTCCCGAGTTTCCCGACATAAGTTAGAACCACCATCTTTCACGAGAGGTCACGCGCTTTGAGCAGAAGAAGAAACGCGACGCCGTACATGTGGACGATCATCGTCCTCGGGTCGGCGTCCTTTCTCTTTTCCATCCTCAGCGTCACCGCCGCGCAGATTGACATACGCTTCCTCTTCCTCGCCCTCATCACGATCTGCATCGGCTCGCGCATCACCATCCAGATTCCGCGCCTCAGCTCTCACATCTCCGTCTCCGACACCTTCATCTTTCTCTCGATGCTGCTCTTCGGCGGCGACGTGGCGATTCTGCTTTCCGCCACCGAGTCGCTCTGCTCAAGCTTGCGCTTTAGCAAGAAGCGCCTGACCATCGCCTTCAACGCGGCGACCGCGGCCTTCTCCACCTTCCTCACCGTCTGGATTTTACGCTTCAGTTTCGGGTCGGTCCTTGACCTGCGCGGCGGCTACTCGGCCCCCTTCATCGTCGGCATCTGCCTGATGGCGCTCGTGCAGTACATAGGCAACTCCGGGATGGTCGCGACCGCCGCCGCGCTGAAAATCAACCAGCCTCTCTGGATGACTTGGCGCAAGAGTTTCCTCTGGACTTCGATCACCTACTTCGCGGGCGCGTCGGCCGCGGGCATCATCGCCAAGCTGATTGACACGGTCGGCTTCTACGCCTTCCTCGCCACGACCCCGATCATCGCCATCGTCTACTTCACCTACTGCACTTACCTGAAGAACGTGGAGGCGTCCGTCGCGCAGGCCGAGCAGGCCGAGCGCCACGTCGCCGCCCTCAGGGAGAGCGAGGAGCGCTTCCGCAGCGCGTTCGATCACGCGGCCGGCATGGCCTTAGTGGCAACCGACGGAAGCTGGATCAAGGTCAACCGCTCCTTGTGCGAGATGGTCGGTTATTCCGAAGAAGAATTGCTGGCCTCCAACTTTCAGGCCATCACGCACGAGGACGATCTGGAAGACATGATGGCGCAGGTCGGCAAGCTGCTTGAGGGCCAATTCTCGACCTACCAGATGGAGCTGCGCTACAAGCACAAGCACGGCCACGTCGTCTGGGCGCTCTTGAGCGTCACCGCGATTCGCGACTCGCTGAACGCCTCGGCCAATCTCATCTTCCAGATTCAGGACATCACGGACCGCAAGCGTGCCGAAGAGCAATTGTTACACGAAGCCTTCCACGACATGCTGACGGGGCTCCCGAACCGCGCCCTCTTCATGGATCACCTGAAGCTCTCCGTCGAGCGCGGCAAGCGGCGCGAAGACCGCCTCTTCGCCGTCCTCTTCCTAGACCTCGATCGCTTCAAGATCATCAACGACTCTCTGGGCCACATGGTCGGCGACCAACTGCTCGTCGGCATCGCGCGTCGCCTGGAAATCTGCCTCCGCCCCGGCGACACGGTGGCGCGTTTGGGCGGCGACGAGTTTACGGTCCTGCTGGAAGATTTGACGAGCGTGACCGAGGCGATTGACGTGGCCGACCGGCTGCAAAAAGCTATCGCCCTGCCCTTCAATCTCAACGGCCACGAGGTCTTCACGACCGTCAGCATCGGGATAGCGCTTTCAAGCACGGGCTACGACCGCCCGGAAGAAGTCCTGCGCGACGCCGATACGGCGATGTATCGCGCGAAGATGCTCGGCAAGGCCCGCCACGAGGTCTTCGACAAGACCATGCACGCGCGCGCGATGAACCTGCTGCAAATGGAGTCCGACCTCCGGCGCGCCATCGAGCGTCGCGAGTTCATCCTCCACTACCAGCCGATTGTCGAACTCGAAACTGGCACAATCAGCGGCTTCGAGGCGCTCATCCGCTGGCAGCACCCCGAGCGCGGCTTCGTCTCGCCCGCCGAGTTCATCACGATTGCCGAAGAGACCGGGCTGATTACGCCCATCGGGCAGTGGGTCTTGGAAGAGGCTTGCCGCCAGATTCGGCTCTGGCAGGACGAGTTCCCGCAGTTCCCGCCGCTCCAGATCAGCGTCAACCTGTCCAGCAAGCAGTTCATCAACTCGAACCTGACCGAGCAGATTCGCCGCATCCTGCGCGAGACAAACGTCCAGCCGCAGAGCCTCAAGCTTGAGATCACGGAGAGCATGGTGATGGAGAACTTCGAGACGGCCGTCGAGATGCTCGAACAGCTCCGCGCGCTCGGACTCGAATTCAGCATTGACGACTTCGGCACGGGCTACTCAAGCTTGAGCTACCTGCACCGCTTCCCCATCTCGACTTTGAAGATTGACCGCTCGTTCGTCAGCAGCATGACCGGCAACAACGAGAATGCGGAAATCGTCCGCACCATCGTCATGCTGGCGCGCAGCCTGAAGATGAACGTCGTGGCCGAGGGCGTGGAAACTCGCGACCAGCTCGCGCAGCTCGCGCTCCTCGAATGCGAGTATGGGCAGGGCTACTACTTCTCCAAGCCGCTCGACGCCAAGGGGGCAGCGCGGTTGCTCTCAGAGCGCCACACTTACCCGATTCCGCTTTCCACGCTCGACGGCATCATTCAGCAGGAGAGCGTACTGGCCGCATGAAGAGTGAGCGCGCACTCCGAAGCGCGCTCTTTTAATTTGTCTGTTTGATTAAAAGACCCGACCGTTATGCCCGAGATTGAGACAGACCGCCTGCTGCTCCGCCAGTTCGCGCTCAACGACCTGGACGAGTTGGCCCAAATTTTCGCGGACCCGGAAGTGGTCAAACACCTGGGCTCGGGCCAACCCGCTTCCAGGGAGGAGACGGAAACCGCGCTTCGCAGCATCATCGCGCACTGGGGGCATCACGGCTTCGGCAGGTGGGCGGCCGTTTACAGGCCGACGCGCGAGCTTATAGGCTACGGCGGCTTGCGAAGTTTTCACGGCGAGCCGGAGCTGGTCTACCTCCTGAAGAAATCTTACTGGGGCCTCGGGCTGGCGACGGAGATGGCGCAGGCTTGCCTCAAGTTCGGCTTCGGGGGATTAGGGTTCGAGCGCATCATCGCGATGGCGAAGACGGCCAACGCCGCGTCACATCGCGTCATGGAAAAGGCCGGGATGCGTTTCGAAAAGGCCGCCATCATCTACGGCATGGACATCGTCCGCTATGCCCTCTCGCGTTCCGACCACCTGTCGGCACAGCCGCCGCCCGCGCTCGCTTACGACATACACTGCCTCAACCGCGAAGACCATCAGCGAACGCGCTTGCAGGTCTGAAGCCCCGCTCAACTCTTCTCATACTCCTGTTCCAGTACAGACATCAGGACCAGAGACTCCCAGCCGCCTCCCGCGCTCACGCACTCACGTAACACCCCTTCAACGACGAACCCTTCGGACTCGTAGAGCAGCCGCGCGCGCCTGTTGTGCTCTTTCACGTCCAGCCACAGGCGGTGCGCCTTCAATTCCTCAAATGCCATCTTCTTGACGGCCCGCAAGACCTCCCGGCCGTACCCTTTGCCTTTATCCGTGATAACGACGCGCCGGAACTCCACCGCGCGGTTGGCGTCCCGTAGCCCGGCCATGATGACGTAGCCCACCGAGCGTCCGTCCTCGACGCTCTCGACGACGAGGTGTGCCAGATCAGGATTCGACATCGCCTCGCGGTGCTGCCCCCGCGTCCACTGGCCCACAAAACGGCGGTTGTCCTCCGCCCCTTCCGCCGCCAGCACGAAATCCAGATCGTCCTCAACGGTGCGACGCAAACGTATCTTCATCTGTTGAGATGGGCGGAGCGCACAGTGTTGCGAGCGCCCTCGTTTGATAAGATAAGCGATAGAAAATGAGCCTGGGAGGACTCGAACCTCCAACCCCATTCTTAGGAGGAATGTGCTCTATCCTTTGAGCTACAGGCCCGTGCGGCGTTGATTATCGCAAATGCCGCGAAGTTATGGCAAGACACCCACCCGAACTGACATGAGACTAATCGTGTGGGAGGAAAATGCTATGAAGCAGACGACGTACGATAGAGGCAACATCAGCGAAGCTATCGTGATGGGCGCTTACATCCGGGCCGGTTTTACCGTCTCAGTCCCTTTCGGGACGGGCGCGCCTTACGATTTGATCGTTGACGCCGGTCCCAGACTTTGCAAAGTTCAGGTCAAAACGGGGTGGCTGCGAAACGGCTGTATCCTTTTCAAAGGACTGCGCCGAGTTAGAGAAGCACATCCGTATGCCGTGCGGCTTTACGATGAATCGGAAGTTGATTACTTCGCCGTCTATTATCCTCCGACAGAGACGGTTTACGTCGTCCCCCTCAAGGAGTGCAACGGCGGCGGGTGCTTGAGACTGGCACCAGCGCACAACGGACAGCAAAAGTTAATCAGGTGGGCGATAGATTTCACCTGGGAGAAACATCTCAAAGAGTTAGCCGCTGGTGACAGTACGGCGGGCCATCACTGACCCGCCGCGTTGTTAGCTAACGAAGAGATGTTCGGATGCGTCTATGGCGCACCTTCAGACGTTGATGGTGTCGAGTACGCGTTGCGCCGCGTCTGCCTGAAGGATGTCGAAGGAGGCGTTGGTTTCGAGCGCGAGTTTCAGATATTGCGCGGCCTTGCGGCGGTCGCCGGATTGGTTGTAGATGAGCCCGGCGTGATAGAGGATGCGTGCGTCGCGTGTGCCTAGCCGCATCGCTTCGTCTATTGCTGTTCGTGCTTCCTCGATGTGGCCTCGCTTGAAGAGCGTCCACGCGAGGGCGTCCGCGGTATGTATGTCGCGGCGCGTCTCCCGCGCGCGCCGAGCCAGCGCAAGGGCTTCGTCCAGGTTCCGGTCGTGATCGGCCCAGAAGTAGACCAGGTGATGCCAGTCGTTTTCGGCGGCCGCGTTCCCGCGCTCCACCGACTCGAAAAGCTCGTACTGGCGTGCCGCTTCCTGCGTCTGCCCCGTCCTGGTGTAGAGGTCGCCGAGCGCCAGCGCCGCGTCGGCTGAGTCGGGGTTTCGTTCCTGCTCGCGTTTGTAGATATTGATAGCGCTCTCAAAGTCTCCCGCCGCGATGCGCGCGCGGGCTTTCGCTTCGAGGGCCATGCGGTAGTCTGGGGAAATCCGTAGCGCCCTGTCGAATTCGCTTTCGGCCTCCGCCAACCTCCCGGCGTTCATCAGCAGGTTGCCGAGTTGCACGCGACACCAGGCAGCGTTTTCGGGGTCCTGCGGGCTTGATGCTTTGACAGCCACAGTCATGGCTTCAATCGCGCCCTCCGTGTCGCCGTGCAACTCGCGCAGGTACGAGACGCGCGAGTAGGAGGCCGTATCGGGGCGCAGATTGACCATCGTCTGCGCGGCCCTGGCGGCTTCCTCGTAGTCGCCTAACTCGACCAGCGCGTCCGTCAGAGCGCCGTACACGTCGTGGTCCTGCGGGCGCATGGCCTGTGCGCGGCGGGCCACGTCGAGCGCTTCACCGAATCTGTGATAGGTCAAGAGCAGCTTGGCGCGCAGCTTGAGCGCGTCGTAGTTGTCCGGCGCGACTTCAAGCGAGCGCGAGATCGCCTCCTCGGCTTTTGCATTAAAGCTGAAGTCTCCCGTCTCGCGCGCCTTTTGCTGATAGGCGGAGGCGAGCAGGTTGTAGCCTTCGGCCGTGTCGGGCGCTTGCTCAATCCTGGCTTGCGCGGCCTTGATGCGCGCATCGGCGGGCGTTACTTGCTGGCCCATTTCCGCAGAGCTTTGGGGCGCCGGTTTCTCCCGACGCATGAAGCTGAACACTACGAGGGCAACAGCGAGCACGCCAATCGCCGCCAACACCGCCGCCGCTTTTTTCTTGCTGAGAGAGTTCATGAATACCTCCTACATTCACCAGACTGAGCCCGGAGTCCAAAGTCTAAAATCCATCTTCCCTGACCTTGGACTTTAGACTTTGGACCTCGGACTCGTCTTTCAGCTTTACTTAGGGTTGCCCGAATGCGGCGTGCCGAGGTAGGGGAAGCGGGTCAGGTACGGCACGTCGTTGCCTTCCACACCGTCTCCGAGCGCGTTGTTGGGCGCTTTGTTCGTCTCCGGTGTGAACGGAGTGCCGCCGGCCACCGCGCGCAGAGCGATGTCCGTCACGTCGTCGCCGACGCGCCGCCCGTTCGGGAAGCCCGCCGGGTCACCGCCGAGCAGCCCCAGCCGGTTCGGATTCGCGCTGGGCGGAATGGCTACGTTGAGCCTCAGCATCTCGTGCGGCTTGCCGTCCGAGAGCCAGGTGTTGAACTCCGGCGCGCCCGGAACGCTCCCGGCCTTGATGCCCGTGGCGAAGATCGCCACGAGGTCGTTACGCGGCGCGGCGGGGATGTCTATTTTGTAGACGGCCTTGAGCAATTGTGCCAGTTGCGGGTCCACGACGAAGGGCGCGGCGGCCGCGTCGTCCTTCGGCGAGAGGCCGTTGAAGGTGTCTTTGAGTTTGAGCGGGATCACGACTTCGTTGACCAGCGGATTGCCCAGACGCGAGATTTGGATCCACTCGCCCTTGCGCGTGCCGTGCGACTGCTGCCCGCGGAAGACGTTGGTCGAACGGCGGCTGGCGGTCGCCCACATCCCTATCACCGCGTCGTCGGCAGTCGGCCCGGAAGGCGTTTTGCCGCTGCGGGTCAAGTCCTTGACCGGCACTTCGATGGCGATGGCGTGGACGTTGAACCCGGCGGTCGAGTCCTTGCTGCCGGTGGACGTAATCGAGCGCAGGTTGAGCGTGTCGAAGATGGTCGAAACGTCAACGTAAAAGCCCTCGTCGCGCTGCCCGGCGAAGACGCGACCGCCGCCCGGAAGCTGATGAACCGTGTGCTGTGCCAGCGACTCGTAGTCGGGCGTCGTGCGGTTGCCTATGTTGCACGGCGGGGTGTGCAGCCCCTGCGCCAGCACCTTGCCCTTCGGGCCTGTGTGCTTGTCCACACGCGTGACCGTGTAGTACTGGGTCTCGTTAAAATCCGGGTCGTTGCCGTTGGTGATGAGCGGGTCGATGCCGCCCTTGCCCGCGAGGGCTTCGTTGGGCGAAGCCATGCCGAGGATGATGTCGCCGTTCTTGATGTTGTTGGTGAACTGGAACTGGTAGGACACGTCTTCTACGCCGTCGCCCGTGTTATCAATCTTGATCTCATAGAGCACCGTGTCGTCGAACTTGTAGAAGTGTGGCCCGCCGTAAGGGGCCTCGAACGGAATGTAGTTGGCGATCAGGGTGACGAACCCGTCGCGCCCCGATTCCGTGCTACGGAAGGCGTAAACGTCCGTATTATCAGCCAGGGGGTCGCCGACGATTAGCGGCGCTTCGCGGTGGCTCGACGCCTGCGACGGCTGCGTGATACCACTCAAGAGCAGCGAGCATCCCAGGACGAAGAGTAAAGCGAGGGTCAATGTCTTTCTCATCTATATCTCCTTATTCAGCGGAGAGCGTTTCAATCTCTCCTCAGACGGCGGCCCGCGAGGGTTTTAATAGATGGCCGGGGTAACATTGTCATGCGGCGCACATCAGGTCTTGAGGCACACCACCACGCCGTCGGGCCGTTGTCTCCGCCGACAGCCCGACATTCGTAAGAAATCAACCTTGAAGGAAAACCCACCCCCGAGACAGAGCCGGGATGAGCTGGGCATAGAGTCCGTCCCCACGCCAGGTAAGAAACCTGAGTTGCCCCCTATGCAGTCTTCACTGCTAAATACGACGAGCCGTGAGAGGTCGGATTTAATCATCCGTCAACTATTCTCAACCGAGTGGTCAGAAGACTGCGGCGTGTGAGTAAAGACGCCCAAATCGGAATGTCTATAGTCAGTAGTGCCCTCATCGGAATTTGAGACGGAAAAGCGCGTGCCGCCTTTGCTAGTACTTTTGAGATATGCTCGCGTGGCTAGTGTTTGCCTTGATAAGCTAGTTGACGACGAGCTTGATCTGCCCGCCAGATTGCCGAGTAAGCCGAAGCATGGTCAGAACTGACTTCAGGAAAGCCCTTTGCCGAACTGGAACTCATCATTTTCGTGGATACGGAACTATAGTGCAGGGAAGATATGCGGAGGCGGGGAGAGGTATTAATTGGTTAGACCACATCATCCAACCCGAATTCTTTCCAAATATCCGGCCACTCTTTTTTTAGCTTCTCTATACCCTTACTATTTATAAAACGATATTCGTCATAGCCTTCAAAAAAACCAGACAAGCCGTCTAAATATTTTCCCGTTATATATTCCACCAATGCTTGTTGAACAGGGAAATAAAGCTATTGAAATAATCAAACTCTACTTCTAAATCTAAATTCCTTGCCTTATGGGTTTCATAATATGTTCTATCTACTTCCCCCGTCGCTTCGGATTTTGCTACTGAATCAAGGGAGAGAAGCCATAAAATAATCGCAGAAGGAAAGGCGTCACTAAGGGAAATTCTCTTGAGGAAAAACGGCCTCTGCTTTATGGCGTGTGCAAAGTAATGTGCTGCGAACCTGCTCAATTGAGGCTCTGTAT
Source organism: uncultured Acidobacteriota bacterium (assembly GCA_963711585.1). Taxonomy (GTDB): domain Bacteria; phylum Acidobacteriota; class Blastocatellia; order Pyrinomonadales; family Pyrinomonadaceae; genus QHXM01. Next base: position 417,502 of record CAVQEU010000020.1, read on the forward strand.
ATACAGAGCCTTTGAAGGCTTCCGGCGTGTCAATATTCAGCCCTGTAAATCCTTCCTTTACAAATTGGTAAACTGTTACACCGACCCCATGTTTTACTGTCTTATAAAAGCTCTTAAATGCGGATTCATACTTTTCCCTATATCTTAACGTTTCATAAACCGCTGGCCCTATTAAAATTTGATTTCCATCTGCCATGTCCATAATGCGGGCAGCCATGCTTATTCCCGCACCCGCTACATTAAGTCTATCGTTTATATCGATAATAAGATTATCAATATTAGCGTTGAGGCCAATCCGCACTTGAAATTTACGCTTCACATTTTCAGTTACATCATTATGCTTCTTGATATTTTCAAGGATTCTCAGGGCGCTTTGCAGATGAATATCAAACGGCGCTTCAATGTCTATCAGAGCGATACAGATGCCGTCACCGGTAGGAATATATATAACCTTATTTTCTAAAATTCCCTGTTCTGAAATGCTGGTTTTTACAAGACTATTTAACGCACTCACAATGTCCGACTGGGCTTCTATGCTTCTGTTTTTCGTAAAACTAACTACATCTAAAAAGATGTATTTTGCGGAGAACATTCCTTCTTCTTCACTCACGTCTTACCACCTTTCTTACTCACCTTACCTGCTTTCAGATCACGAAGACTTTTAGCTGGTAGGCTTAATGCCTTTCGCGGATACAACCTGAAGTTAAAATAGCGACTTGGAACTTCCCAATCTAGTCTTGGCTCATCGATATACGGTGAAACTCTATGCGGCTCACCTATGCTCCCAGGCGCAAGCCCGCTCTTAGCTCTTTCCTAAGACTGGTACTTAATCAGCGAGGGCACGTCGTAGTCTCAGAGCTTCTTGCGGCCGGGCAAGGTTTGCAATTCGATGACGAAGACGAGGCCTGCTACCGTGCCGCCGAGTTGTTCGACAAGGTTAATGACGACGCGGGCCGTTTCACGTCTTTACCCCGAAGCCGCGGCGACCCATGACAATCTATTCCATTCTGCGGGTATCACGACCGTGTTTGGATGTTCACTTCACGGTCAGCACTGTCTTCGCAAAGTAGTCGGTCAGGTTGCCGTTCTTCATCATCAACTCGCGTTTGCCCCAGGAGATGATGTAGACGCTGTAGGTGCCGGCGGGCAGTTTCAGCATGTCGCCGACGGTCGCGTACTTGCTGTTCGTCTCGCCGATCTGTTGCTGATATTCGTTGATGTGTTCCACGTCCTTGCCGTCGGCGCCCTGCTTGTAGAAGACGATGCCGATGAAGTCCACGCCGGCCGGCCCTTTGTTTTCGAAGAGGACGTTGAAGGGCGTGTCGGCCGTCCACTCGTTCGACTGCCCGACGCATTTCCAGTCGTCATCAATTTCTTTGCAGATGCTGACCTTGCCGCTGCTTTCCTTGGGCGCGTTGCCGGCCGCGTTGTTCTGGGCCTGAGCGGTGGAGGCGAACAGCACCGAAGAGCAGATTGCCAGCGCAAAAAGCACTACATACTTAACCTGCTTGGGAGACAACATAATCTTTCTCCTTTCGTGTCGGCGAATATTAATGACCATCAGAGTTTTAAGTCAACGACTGACGAGTTAACACTGGCAGCTCTTTCTTACGACTGATACTTAATCAGCGAGCGCACGTCGTAGCCTTCGAGCTTTTTGCGGCCGGGGAGGAATTCCAGTTCGACGACGAAGACGAGGCCGACGACCGTGCCGCCGAGTTGTTCGACCAAATCAATGACGGCGCGGGCCGTGCCGCCCGTCGCCAGTAAATCGTCGGCGATGAGGACGCGGTGGCCCTGGCCGACGGCGTCGCGGTGAATCTCCAAGGTGTCCTGGCCGTACTCCAGGTCGTAAGAGATGGAGGCGCACTCGGCCGGGAGTTTGCGCGGCTTGCGTACTGGCACAAATCCCGCGCCCATGTGGTAAGCGAGCGCCGGGGCGAAGATGAAGCCGCGCGCCTCTATGCCGATGACGGTGTCAACGCGCTCGCCCTCGAACTGCGCGGCCAGCGCGTCCACGGTCTTGCGCAAGCCCTCCGGGTGCTTGAGCAGCGTCGTGATGTCGTAAAAATTGATGCCCGGCTTCGGGAAATCCGGCACCTCGCGAATCAGCGCTTTGAGATCATCCATGATGCAGTTTTCAGTTTTCGGTTTTCAGTTTTCAGTAAGAAGCAAGTTGTCTTTGCTCAAAACTGAAAACTGGAAACTGAAAACTGTTTCACCTTTCCGTCTTCGAGCCAGATGTGTTGGAACAATCGTGTGGGAAGTTATCACACAGGGAGCGTTCGTCACAAAGACAGAACCTCGCCCTGCTTGATTCTCATTTCGATCTTCTGGACGTTTGTGAAGTCTTGAAGGGGGTCGGCACTGAGAACAAGAAAGCTGGCCTCGTAGCCTTCTTTCAGGTGGCCGATTTTGCGTTTGGGGAAGATGGTCGCGGCCGTCGTCTCGCACCACATCTTGAGCAGCGCCAGATTGTCGAAGACACGCAGCTTGTTCAAGCTCAGCGCCTCCGGCACGGAGGTCTGACGAAAGCTGTCGCTGCCGATGGCTATGGGGACGCCGTGCTTCCTCAGCAGTTGCAGATTACGAGCAAGCAAATCGCTCACGGCCTTGCGCGTTTCGGGCGACTTCTCTTTTTCATTAAGCGCCCAGTTGATAGTCGTCCCGAGAGTCGTCACGACCACGACGCGGTTGCGCCCCGCGAGGCGCGCGTCCGCCTCCGCGATCTCGTAACGCGAAAGGTTCGTGTAGTTCGCCACGTTGTTGCCTTCCGGCCTGAAGCCCGGCGTGTGATTGACTTCGTCAACGCCTGCGGCCACCGCGTGATGAAAGTCCGTGGCCGTCTCGACGTGGGCCGAGACGCGCAATCCGTCGCGGTGCGCGCGGCGCACGATGTCTGACATCAGCGCGGGGTTGAGCCCCTTCCAGGCGAAGTATTTTTCGTCGCCGCGGCGATTCTCGTACTCCTCCGAATAGACGAGTATGGTCTTGATGAAGTCCGGCTTGCCCGCGCGGATTCTCTCCCACTTGCGTTCCAGGTCGGAGGCGTTGTCTATCACCCAATAGAACGCGCCCTCGCCGTCGGCCTCAGTCATCCCGCCGCGCTCCATGTCGCGCTTGACGACCCCAAGCGGGTGTCCCCCCGAAGCCGTCAACGCGCCGTTGGCGAAGACCACGTCAATACTCGTAGGGATGTTTATCTTGCCGGCCAGCGGCGCTGTCACGCGCGGGAGGCTGACGGGGTTCTTGACGTAATAGACGCCCCCTTCGAGGTACATGCGCTTGATTCCCGCGAACTGCTCCTCGTCGCCCCAGGTCACGTTGTGATTGTGCGCCTCGCCGAAGGGCGGCACGACGTACTTGCCGGCCAGGTCAATCATGACGCTCCCCCCTGCGGGCTTTCTGGAAGTCAGGACTCCGCCCTGTGTATAAAACTTCCTGACCTTGAACTTTTGTCCGTCGAACCAGCGCCCGTTGACGAACTCGTGGGCCTTAGCCGCCGTCTGCCCGCCCCTCGCCTCCGCCCCGATCAAGACCCCGACGAGGGCCGCCGCCCCGCCGTGTAGAAAAGACCTTCTGGTCAGTCCTGTGCCATTTTTATTTTGAGCGTCGGACATGATTCCGCTCCTCCGTCCTTTAAAGGGTTCAGTACGACAGACAGCTCGGCCCCACGCTTTCGCGTTCCTTCTATTTGTAAACACCGGGAGCGCTGATTTCGTGGCAGAAGAATTGAAAAGAGTGTGAGGCAGGGAGCGTTGGAGCTATCTTTCGATTCTGAAAAAGGAGTAGGTGCCGGTCGGGTCCAGATTGATTTCTTCGACGTTCTCGACCCGTGAGAAGGCCGGGCCGGTCGCCAGGTCGTGCTTGAATGCCTCGACCGCCTCGGGCGAGCCTTCCGCCAGCGCCTCGACGCGCCCGTCCGCGAGGTTACGCACGTAGCCCGTGACCTGATGTCGCGCCGCCGCGCGCTGCGCGAAGAAGCGGTAGCCGACGCCCTGAACCTCGCCCCTGATAAAAAATTTACGCGCTATTTTCATCCCTCTCCCCTTGACCGAAATTTAGCATAAAACAGTGGGCAGCAGGCAGTAGACAAGAGTTAAGCCCCGTAGGGGCGGAGTGAAAATAGCCCAGCACTTCAGTGCTGGAAGAAGTGCGAAATTTATATCGAGTCCCGTAGGGACGACTGAACGTGGGCCAACCTTTCTTCAATCGTCCCTACGGGACTCTGCTTAATTTTTCTGCCTGTCCCCAGCACTTCAACGCTTGGTGTGAAATAGAAGTAAGTTACCAATCCACCAAGTCAGCGAAGGCCAAGTCCGGGCGCTTGAACTGGCGGTTGAGCCAGACGCAGAAGTTGTGCAGCGCCGCCTTGGCCGCCAAGCGTGCCCGCGCCCCCGACAGCGCGTGCGGTCGCTCACGACTGAGGCGGAAAGCGTAATGCAACTTCTCGTTGACGGTCTCGACGATCTGCCGGACCCCGGCCACAAACCGACGCCAACTGCGCGGCCACGGCTTGAGGGCATCGCGCTTGGGCAAACAGATGACGCGTGCGCCGTAACTCTCTGCCCAATGCTGATGCCAGCGCTCGCCTTCAAAGCCTTTGTCCGTGACATAGGGGGCCGGCGTCTGCGCTCCGACACTGGTGAGCGCAGTTGGCCGACAGTGGCGAGCCGCGAAGAAGGTCTCAGCCAGGCGCTGATCTTTGACACTGGCGGGCGAGAGCCCGTAGCCGGTGATGACGCCTTGAGGGTCAACCGCGAGCAGCAAATGCAAGCCCTCGTACCAGCCCAGCCGGTTGCTCCACCCGATGTCGGCCTGCCCGGCCAACCATCCGCGCCCACGGCGCTTGGCGTCACGGCAGACCAGCGCAGTCGAGTCCAGCGCCTGGTAGGCGGCCCCGGGCGCTCCGAGTCGGGCGGTCAGATGCAGGCAGAAGGCCGTGGTCGCGCCCTCATGATGGCGCAGCAAGCGGTTCAACTGTGTCCTGGCAGGCAAGCTGGGGAAGGCCGCGCGCAGGTGACGCGCGGCCCACGAGTAGAAGCCGCGCTCGGAGCAAAAGCAGGCCCATTGGCCGAAGACGGCCAGGGTGACGACCTCGGAACGCGTCAAGGAGGGGCGCGGGCCGGGGCGGACTTCGGCGGGCAAGAAGGCTTTGGCGAAATCGTCAACCATGACGTAAAGTGTCGTCAGGAAGGTGATGGTGTCGAGCATCGGTTAGCTCCTTTCCTCTTGGATTGGGTTGCAAGCTAACTATGCTCGACGCTCACCTTCCTTTCAAGTTCTAGCCCTGTTATTTCACACCAAACGTTGAAGTGCTGGGAATATCAGCGATATTTATACCGAGTCCCGTAGGGACGACTGAATGGCGGGAAATTTTCAGTCGTCCCTACGGGACTCGGCGCATTTTCCCGCCTCTCCCCAGCACTGAAGTGCTGGGCTATTTTCACTCCGCCCCTGACGGGGCTGAAAACTGAAAACCGAAAACTGTAAACTTATTTCGTCGCCTCGCTGACCAGCGTCGTCAGGGCGTTGTCCAGGAGCGTCTTGTTGTTCTGCACTTCGCCGTGCAGGTCGCAGGCGAAGACGGCGTAGACGATGGGGAGCGACGTGCCGAAGAGCGAACGGTCGCGGCCGTTGCCCTCAAGCCCCTCGCCGAGCAGCGAGCGGCGCGTGACGCGGCCGTCGCCGGGCGCGGACATCGCGGCCTTCACCTCCTTGAGCGAGACGCGGCGGCCCGACGACGTTTGAAACGCGCGCGGGCGCGTCAGCGTCACCCAGCGCCCCTTCTTACGGTCGAAGAGGACGACCGGGGAGACGAGCGTGTCCTCGCAGTCGCCGCCGAAGGCGAAGAGCTTGACAGGCGGGTCGTCACCGCCCGCGGCGTCGAGCGCTTCGTGAAAGCGTTTGGCCCTGTCGAGGACCGTGACGAAGTAGGCGTCCAACTCTTCGAGCGTGCCGCCGCGAAAAGGTGCGTTGTCGCCGCGCGTGCGGCCCCGCACGAAACGCTCGCGGTACTCCGGGTCCGTGACCGGCGACCAGTTGTAATGCCGCCACACCTGCGGGTCGTAAAGGTCTACCTCGACGGGCTGCAAGTTTTCGTCAAGAAAGCGCACGGCTCCCCTGTGCGGCAGAAGTTGAAAGACCGATGGGGCCGTGAAGATGTCTTCGCGCGAGAGCTTGTTCAGCAGCGGGATGGGCCGGCGCAAGCCTTCCGTCACGGAGTAGCCCTGGAGCAGCGTCGTGAAGGCGTCGGCCGAGCCCTCGTTCGGCGTGCCGAACATGATGATGCGGTTGACGTGCGCCGCGCCCTCCCAGGTTGGCACGGGACGCGCGCCGTCCGCGGGCAAGTCCACGTCGCCGTACATGGCCGCGTAGCGCGCCACCAAGCCCCCCATGGAGTGTGCCAGAATGTTGAAACGCAAATCCGGGCGGTTGAGCTTGCGCTTGAGAGTTTCGAGACGGCCGACGAGGTCGCGCGCGGTCTCCACGTTGTCGCGCCGCCAGTCGTAAGGGAAGACGTAAAAGGTGTCGCGGTCGCCCTCCGCGCCGGGGTTGCTCCAATCGCCCTCGCGGTAGCCGCCGTAATTTTTGAGCGCTTCGAGCAGTTCATGGTAGACGTAGACTTCGGGCGTGAGGCGGGCCAGGCGGGCCGTGTCCACGATTTTTCTGGCGACGAGGTTGTCGCGGTTGCGCGTGAGGTCGGGCGTGACGGGCAGGCTCAGCCCATCGTCCGACGAGCGGAAGAGCGAGGGCCAGACGACCTCACTCGTCTCGTAGTTGACGAGCTGCGAGCCGAGCACGCCCGGGATGACTATCAGCGGCCGTTTGCCCGCGCGTGTGCGCGCCTCCGCGAAGATGCGTTCGAGATTCGGCCTGCGCCGCGCGCCGCTGATGCAGCCGGAGAGGGCGGAGGTGAGAACGAGTAGAAGAGAAAGGAAGACGCGGGGGGCGGAAGAAGACGGAAAGCAAAAAGCGAAAAGCAAACGGCGAGGGGGATTTGTTTTCTGCATTCTGCCTATTGCCTTCCGCCTTCCTCTTTCTGCCTTACAGCTTCCTCATCCGTTTCCCACTTACGGTTAATCAGGCTGGCGACGAAGCCCGCGCCGAAGCCGTTGTCAATGTTGACGACCGTCACGTTCGACGAGCAGGAGTTGAGCATACCCAAAAGCGCGGCGACGCCTCCGAACGACGCGCCGTAGCCGACGCTGGTCGGGACGGCGACGACCGGCACGCTCACCAAGCCGCCGACGACCGAAGGGAGCGCGCCTTCCATCCCCGCCGCGACGACGACGACGCGCGCCGCGCGCAGCAGTTCCCTCTCGGCCAGGATGCGATGAATCCCCGCCACGCCCGCGTCCCAAATCCTCTCGACGCGGTTGCCCATAGCCTCTATGGTCAGCGCCGCTTCCTCCGCGACAGGGATGTCGCTCGTGCCTGCGGTGACGACGGCGACAGGCCCGACCCCGCGCTCCGTCTTGTCCCTACGGATGCGTATGAGCCGCGCCGACTCGTGCCACTCCGCGTCGGTCACGACGTTGCGCACTTCGCCGAACGTCCCTTCGTCCGTGCGCGTGACGAGCACGTTCGGGGAGCGGGCGACGAGGCGTTCGACAATGCCTACGACCTGCGCGCGCGTCTTGCCCGCGCCGAAGACGACCTCCGGGAACCCCTGGCGCGTGGCGCGCGCCTGATCCACTCGCGCGTAGCCTATGTCTTCGTAATGAAGATTATTGATGAGGCGCGCGGCCTCGCCCGCGTCCATCTCGCCGCCGGCATACGCGCGCAGTAGTTTTTCTATCTCTCTTAAATCCACGCTTCTTGAATTCCTGTCTCCGAAAGCGAGCGCCATTCTAGCATCCAACTCGGCAGCTCTCGAAATGCGGCCGCCTTACACTCGGAGGCGGTCACGAGTGACAAGTGACGAGTGACAAGTTAAAATCCTGCTGCTTGTCACTTGTCACTCGTCACTGTTTCCATGGAACTGACCGTTGCTATTACAGGCGCATCCGGCTCAATCTACGCGCACCGCACGCTGATTCAATTAGCGGCGAGCGGCGCGGTCGAGCGCGTCAACCTGATTATGTCGGAGTCCGCGCGCACCGTCGCGCGGGTCGAGCTGGGCGTTGACCTGGGCGAGGCAGACTCCGCGCGCATCAACGAATGGCTCAGGCTCCCGCCCGACTCGAAACTGGTCCGGCCGCACCGCCTTGATAATTTGGCGGCGACGCCCGCCTCCGGCTCGCACATGCAGGCGGGCATGGTCGTCGTCCCCTGCTCCATGGGCACGCTCGGCGCGATAGCCTCGGGAGCCTGCACGAACCTGATTCACCGCGCGGCCGACGTGACGTTGAAGGAAGGACGAAAGCTCGTCCTCGTCCCGCGCGAGACGCCTTACAACGCGATTCACCTGGAGAACATGCTCAAGCTCGCCCACGCCGGTGCGCGCATTCTTCCGGCCAGCCCCGCCTTCTACCACCGGCCGCAGTCAATCGAGGAGATGGTTGACCACCTGGTCTTCCGCATCCTGGATCAGTTCGGTGTCCCCCACTCGCAGGGCACGCGCTGGAAAGGGGGAGAATAGTGGGCAGCAGGCAGTGGGCAGTGGGCAGTTGAAGACAAAAGCTCAGCGCCCCTCGACGCCCGTTTTTACTGCACACTGCACACTGCCAACTGCCTGCTGCTTTTTGGCAGTTTGCGAAGAATTGTGCCAATGGACGCGCGACTTTGCGGCCGCATCCGAGTGGCCCTGTCTTTGCTCTTGTGAAGAGCAGGAGGGGCTCGCGGAGGGAAAGGGCCGGGGCGCTCGGGTTCTCAGGCCGCCCGTGAGCTTGATGAAAAGTTATGTTGACCGCCACAGCTAAAAACGTCCGCACGACGCTCGAAATGATTAAGATCGAGCACACGCTGTTCGCGCTGCCCTTCGCCTTTCTGGGGGCCGTGCTTGCGGCAGGTGGCTTGCCGACCGCGCAGCAAGCGCTCTGGATCACGCTGGCGATGGTCGGCGCGCGCTCGTGCGCGATGGCTTTCAACCGTCTCGCCGACCGCGAGATTGACGCGCGCAACCCGCGCACACAAACGCGCGCTCTGCCTTCGGGCGCGCTCTCGGTCGGCTTCGTCTGGGCCTTCACGCTCATCTCCGCAGCGCTCTTCTTCACGGCCGCGGCGATGCTCAACCGCCTGACGCTCGTCCTCGCCCCGGTCGCGCTCGCGAGCATTTTGCTCTACTCGTACACGAAGCGCTGGACGATGCTCTCGCACCTGGTGCTGGGCTGGTGCCTGGCGATAGCGCCCGCGGGTGCCTGGATCGCCGTGCGCGGCGCGCTCGACAGCCCTGTGCCATTTCTGCTCTCGCTCGTCGTCATGCTCTGGACCGCGGGCTTCGACGTGCTCTACGCCTGCCAGGACTACGACTTCGACCGAAGGGTCGGGCTGCACTCGATTCCGCGCCACCTAGGGGTAGCCCGCGCGCTCTGGGTCTCGCGCCTCTTCCACGCGCAAGCCTTCGCCACGCTCGTTGCGCTATACTTGGTGACGCACCTGGGCGCTCTGGCGCTTCTGGGCGTGGTCGCCACCGGCGCGCTGCTCGTTTACCAGCACACGCTCGTACGCGCGCACGACCTGAGCCGGCTGAACGCGGCGTTCTTTACCACGAACGCCTTCGTCAGCGTCATCCTGTTCGCGACCTTCGGCGGGGCGCTGCTTCTCAAGCTCGTTTGAGAAGCGCACCCGAAGGAAGAGAGAGAAGTTATGAGTACCACCACACTCACCCCGGTCGAACAAAACACAGAAGCCCTCGTGCTTCACTTCCACCCTGTGCTCAAGAAACTCGGCGAAGACGGGTTCTACGAATTCTGCATGCTCAATAAAGATTTGCACATCGAGCTGACCAGCGCAGGAGATTTGATCGTCATGTCACCGACCGGATTAAAGACCGGACATCGTAACTTCAAATTGATTGTTAGCTTCGGAGTCTGGGCGGCAAAAGATGGAACGGGTAGAGGCTTTGATTCTTCGACCCTATTCACACTGCCTAACGGCGCGAAGCGCTCGCCCGATGTCTCGTGGGTGCGCAATGAAAGGTGGGAGCAGCTTTCCGAGAAAGAGCGAGAGCAGTTTGCGACGCTCTGCCCGGATTTCGTCGTCGAGTTGCGCTCTCCGTCGGATTCGCTGCGCACGCTGAAGAAGAAAATGCAGGAGTACATTGAGAACGGCGCGCAGCTCGGCTGGCTGATTGACCCGTTCGAGAAGAAAGTTTACGTCTACCGGCCGCAGTCCTCGGTTGAATGTCTGGACGACCCGCAGGAGGTTTCCGGCGACCCCTTGCTGCCCGGGTTCACACTCGACGTGCAATCGCTCTGGGAGTAATTTCGATTTTAATAAAACTCATGAACTTTTCACACGACCCGAACCTGAACGACATCGCGCCGAAGGTTGAGCGCGGCGAGCGTTTGACCTTCGAAGACGGACTGAAGCTTTACGCGACGGACGATTTGCCAGCGCTCGCGAAGCTCGCGGACACAGTGCGCCGCAGGCTCCACGGGCGCACGACCTACTTCAACGTCAACCGCCACTTCAACCCGACCAACGTCTGCTACGCGGACTGCAAGTTCTGCGGCTTCTTCCGCACGCCGCGCGCGGCCGACGCCTACACGCACAACATCGAAGACTCCCTGCGCATCGCAGGCGAGGCAGTCCGTGAGGGCGCGACCGAGCTGCACATCGTCGGCGGGCTGAACACGAAACTGCCGTTCAGCTATTTCACGGACCTGCTCTCGTCGCTCAAGCGCGAGTACCCGCGCCTCCACCTGAAGGCGTGGACGATGGTCGAGCTTGATCACTTCGCGCACTTCTACAAGATGACGGACGAGGATGTGATAGAGCAGTTGAAGGACGCGGGCATGGACTCGTGCCCCGGCGGCGGGGCGGAGATTTTCCGCGAGCCGACGCGCTCGATGATCTGCGCGCACAAGACGAACGCCGAGCGCTGGCTTGAGCTTTCCGGCAAAGTCCACGCCGCCGGACTCAAAACCAATGCGACCATGCTCTACGGCCACATCGAAACGACGGAAGACCGCGTTGACCACCTCGTCCGCCTGCGCGAGCAGCAGGAGCGTAGCGGCGGCTTCCAGTGCTTCATCCCGCTCGCCTTTTATCCCCCTGGCACGCAGCTCTCGCACCTGCCGGGTCCGTCGGGCGTGGACTCCCTGAAGACGATGGCCGTCTCGCGGCTGATGCTCGACAACTTCCCGCACGTCAAAGCCTACTGGGTGATGCTCGGCAAGCGTCTCGCTCAGGTCGCGCTCCACTACGGCGCGAACGACCTCGACGGCACGATCACAGAGGGCGGCGAACTCTCGGAAAGCTACTCGGTCGAAGCCGGGAACGAAGTCAAGATGAGCAAGCAGGAGATTATCGCGCTCATCGAAGACGCGGGCTTCGAGGCCGTCGAGCGCGACACCGTTTATAACAGAATAGAGCGAGAAACGGCCGAGGTTCATCCTTCCTAATCATGTCTACCACAACCGGAACACGCACCATCACCGTCGCGCACTCGCCGGACTCCGACGACGCGTTCATGTTCTACGCGCTCGCGACAAACAAGCTGGACACGGGCGACCTGCAATTCACGCACGTCCTGAAAGACATTCAGACGCTGAACGAGATGGCGACGCGCGGCGTCTACGACGTGACGGCCGTCAGCTTCCACGCCTACGCCTACATCGCGGACAAGTACGCGCTCCTGCCGCACGGGGCGAGCATCGGCGACAACTACGGCCCCATCGTCGTGGCGCGCGAGCCGCACCCTGCAAGCGACTTGTCGAAGCTGAAAGTCGCCGTGCCCGGGGAGCTGACGAGCGCCTTCCTGGCCCTGCGGATTTTCAATTCTGAGTTTGAATACGAGGTCGTACCGTTCGACCAAATCATAGAGGCCGTCACGCAGGGTCGCTGCGACGCCGGGCTCCTGATTCACGAGGGCCAGCTCTTCTACGACAAATTGGGCCTGCACAAAGTCGTTGACCTGGGCGAGTGGTGGCACGAGCGCACGGGGCTGCCGCTCCCGATGGGCGGCAACGCGATTCGCCGCGAGTTGGGCGCGGAACTGACGGGCAAGGTCTCGAAATACCTGCGCGAAAGCATACGCTACTCGCTGGAGCACCGCGAGGACGCGCTCCGATACGCGATGCAGTTCGCGCGCGACATGGATACGGAGACGGCCGACCGCTTCGTGGCGATGTGGGTCAACGATTTGACGCTCGACTACACGGAGCGCGGGCGCGAGGCGGTGCGCCGCCTGCTCGACGAAGGCGCGGAGCGCGGCATCATCCCGCACCGCGTCCAGGTTGATTTCGTCGTCCTAGAAAGATTTCGGAAACACAAAGGCGCGAAGACCGTCAAGTCAAGGTTATTGACTTTTGTGTCTCCGCGCCTGTTGTGGCTGTCACTGCCGGCGGGGGTTGCTGCCTGAGTGCTACCCCCGCCGGCAGTTTTAGCAGCCTTGAAAAACTCTTCAGCTCGCCGCCGCCAGGTCGCCTGGGTGAGCCCTGTAAAATCCTTCCGCGCTGAGCGCGGCGACGACCGTCTCCGCGTCGAGCGCGATGTGGCCGAGCACGTCGGCCAGCCTCCACTCCACGACCAACTCGCGCGCCAACTCCGAGAGCGGCCGCGTCGTCCCCGTAATGATCCGGCAGTTGACCATGCGCGGGTACGGGTCGCCCACGGGCGTGTAGTGGCCGGTCTCGACGATCCGCGCCAGGACATGCTGCGCGGCTTCGCTCAGCATCTCCACGTTTTTGATGAAAAGTGTGCCAGCGCCCGCTGCGGCGAAGAGGCCGCAGCGGGGCTGAGATGGGAGCGCGACGCCGCCCGCCGTTCCGCCCAGAAGGAGCGACGTGCGGTCGCCGCGCTTGTCATCGGCTAGATGAAGTCCGTCAAGCTCCTCCCACCGGCCTGACGTTTCGTCCATCCCGTGCAGCAACGCAGCCGCTCGGCGTTGCACTGGCGCTTTCGCGCTGTAGAGATTCACGGGTAGATGTGCCCTCACCAATCGCCGATATGAGGACTGAAGCCTCTCTAAATCTTTTCTCCAACCGTTCACTTTCTTAAAGCCTGCGCATGGGACGCGTGCCCCCTGTTAGTCGCGTCACACCCCGCGCGGCTTCCCCCTCACCCCGTCCGTGCCAGAGGATGCGGGCCGGTCAAGTTCCCGCTCGTTATGCCCATCACTCTTAACAAGAATTGTGCCAATCAGCCCGGAGGCGGGCCGGATGACTGATTGCCAGTAAAACCGGGCCTCCGAGTCGAAACTGAGGGGCGACGGAGCGTGCGCGACCGAAAAATTTTTTGCGCCGCCAAAGCCGCGCTCACCCCTCCCTGTCCGAATTGGCACAGTTTTCACTGGGGTTGATTGGAATGCAGGATTTTTTGCGGGGGGTGAAAAATTTTTTGCGCTGCCTCAGTCCTCGTCCTCGACGAGGTTGAGTTCCGGGCGGCTGAGGCCGAATTTACGCAGTTTGTAGTTGAAGGTCTGGCGGCTCAAGCCCAGCATCTCCGCGGCGCGCGTGACGTTGCCGCCGTGGCGTGCGAGCGCTTCGGTCAGGAGTTGCCGCTCGACATCGAGCATGATCTCTTTGAGGTTGACGGGCCGGCTGAAGTCCGGCTGAAAGCTGACGGACGAAGAGGTGCTGGTGAAGGCTCGCAGGATGTCGGGCGAGAGCGACTCGACGCCGACGGCCTGCCCTTCGTCGGCGAAGACCACGATGCGCTCGATCTCGTTGCGGAGCTGGCGGACGTTGCCGGGCCAGGAGTAGCGCGAGAGATACCCTATGGCCTCCGTCGTCAAGCCCCCCAAACGCCTGTGGTGGCGGCGGCACATTTTTTCGAAATAGTAGGAAGCCAGGGCGGGGATGTCTTCGGGCCTGACGCGCAGCGGCGGCACTTTGATAACGAAGGTATTTAATCTGTAGAAGAGGTCTTCACGGAAGCGCCCCTCGCGCACGTCAAGTTCGAGGTCGCGGTTGGTGGCGGCGATGACTCTCACGTTGACCTTGCGCGGCGAGTCGCCGAGCGGCATGATCTCGCCCTCTTGCAGGAAGCGCAGGAGCTTGGGCTGCAACTCAAGCGCGAGGTCGCCTATCTCGTCGAGGAAGAGCGTGCCGCCTTCGGCCGCGCGGATGATGCCGCGCTGGTCGTTAATCGCGCCGGTGAAGGTTCCCGCGCCGATGTCCGAACAGTTGGCTTTCGAGCAGGTCGCGGGGCGCGGCCGAGCAGTTGAACGGGAGAAAAATCTTGTCGCGGCGGCGGCCCTCTTCGTGCAGGCTGCGCGCGATCAGTTCCTTGCCTGTGCCAGTTTCGCCCGTGATGAGCACGGTCGCGTCCGAATCCTTCAGCCGCTCCATCCGCGCCAGCACGTCGCGCATCGCGAAGCTCCCGGCGATGACGCCCGGGAAGAGCCCCGCGACGCCCGGCAGGACGACCGTGTTGGCGTGACGGCCGCGCCGCCCCCACTCGATTGCTATCCGGTAGTGCTCACGCGCGCGGGCCTGCTCGTCCGTCTCCTGGAAGGAGCGGCCGAGACAGTAGTAGACGCGCACGAGGTTGGCGGCGTCGCCAAGGGGCTCTAATATCTCGCGGGCAGCGTTAAGGAGAGCTAAGCGAGTTCCGATAATTTTTGTGCCAGTAGGCGCGCGAGCCGAAGGCCAGCAGGAGCAGTCCGCGCAGGTGGGCCGGGAAAGAGTCCAGCGCGTGCGGCTCGTAAGGCATGAGCACCTCGTCCGCCTCGTCCTGCCGCTCCATCTCTTCGTAGACCTCCGAGAGCGCGACGCGCGCCTGCACGCCCTGCGCGGACGAGTCTTCGGGGCCGCCTTCGCGCAGGATGCTGAGCAGAATTTTTTCCGCGCTCGCCAGGTCGCCGCGCGCCGTGTAGGCTTGGGCGCGGACAAAAAGGTCTTCAAAGGCTATTTGGTTTTCGGAAACCTGCGTCATCGGATTACCGGGCCAGAACTTTCGCCCCCAGGATTGATGCCGGCTAGATCTTTTGGGCGGGGGCAGTATAGCACAATTGCGCGGGCGGTTAACTATAAATGCCCGTATAATAAACGACGTGTGAGGCCGGGCGCGGGCCGCTGACGATCCGCGGCGCGCGGGCAACATGCGGCTGAGTCGTGGCATCTGAATGACTTACGACGTGCCAGGGGTTTACCGGCACACCCGTTTCTGCCCCTCAGTGCGGTAATCAAATACGACGGAAATAAAACTTATGAAACGCTTCTTCAGATACCCGCTCGCGCTCACGGCGCTCGTCCTCTTCTCCGCGCTCTTCTTTTCGCACGAAGCCGCGGCCCAGGCCGTGAAGACCGCTTCCGCCGGCCCATCGGTTGACGTGCAGAAGATCGTAAGCACCCTGACGGCCAAGGAGACGGAGTTTCGCCGCGCGCTCAATGATTACGCCTTCAAGCGCGACGCCACCATCCAGGTGATAGGCATGGGCGGGCAGATCGCCGGCGAATACCATCGCGTCTCGCAATTCACTTTCGACAGTCAGGGTCAGCGTTACGAGAAGATCGTCTTCTTCCCGATGCCGACCTATCCGGGCGTCACCCCGGAAGACATAGAAGACCTGGGCGGAGTCAACCCGTTCGCCCTCGAAGCACGTTACATCGGCCGGTACAACTTCGCCTACGTCGGCCGCGAGCGGATAGACGAGCTTGACCTTCACGTCTTCGACGTGACACCGAAGGTGATTCCCGATCCGAAGACCAAAGAGCGACTATTCACGGGGCGCATCTGGGTGGACGATCAGGACATGCAGATCGTCAAATCGCGCGGCAAGGGCGTGCCGGAAACGAAGAACAACAAGTTCCCGATCGTGGAGACCTACCGCGAGCAGATTGACGGGCTCTACTGGTTCCCGACTTACAGCTACGCGGACGAGGAGTTGGTCTTCGACGACGGCAACGTGCTGCACATACGTTTACGCGTCACGTACAAGGATTATGCGAAGGGCCGCGTTGACATCAGAATCACGGACGCAGACGACGGGGGCGAGATAGAGGACGCGACCAAGCCGAAGCCCACGACGACGCCACTAACCAAGAGCGAGATCAGGGGCGCGTCGCTCAACAGCAAAGCCATAGAACTGCCGAAGCCCGCCTACCCGGAGACGGCCAGGCTCGCCGGCATACACGGCACGGTCAAGGTGAGCGTCACGGTTGACGAGCGAGGGCACGTGAGCGAGGCGGAGGCGATAGAGGGACCCGAAAGAGTTGCGCGAGGCTGCGGTCGAGGCGGCCAGGCGCGCGCGCTTCGAGCCCCCGCGCGTCCACGGCGCGCCCATCAAGATTGACGGCGTGCTGACTTACGAATTCTAAGCGACGACGGCCGCCGAACGACAGAAGCCCGAGGCACGAGTCCGGGCTTCTTTTTTGTCGGCCTCAATTTTTAACTTACCCGCCGTCACTTCACCACGCCCAACTCGGCGGCGATGCTCGCGTGGACGCGAGCGATAAGGCTCTCTATATCTTCGTCGGTCGAGAGTCCGGCCGTCTCGACGGGCGGCAAGATTACCATCTCGATTGTTCCGGGCCGGGCCTCGCCGGTCCCCTTGCCCATCAGCGCGTCCGTGTTTTTTATCGCCACCGGCACAATTGGCACACCGGCCTCCACGGCCATGTAGAACCCGCCCTTCTTGAAGCGCAGCAACTCGCCCGGCCTCGCGCGCGTGCCCTCCGCGAAGACGCCGAAAGAGATGCCCGAGCGAAGTCGCTCGGTCGCCGCGCGCATAGTCTCTATCGCACGCTCGCTGTTGCTGCGGTCAATCGCCATCACGTTGACGTAGCCCATGCCGTATCCCAGGACGGGGACGCGCAGCAACTCCTTCTTGGCGATCAAGCCTATGCGCCGCCCGACGTAGCAGAAGATCGTCGCCGTGTCGAGGTACGATCTGTGGTTGGCGATGAAGACGTAGGGCTGCGCCGGGTCCAGGTGCTCTCGCCCCCTGACGCGGACACGAGCGCCGCTCAGCCGCAGCCAGGTGCGCCCGCCCCAGAGCGCCGCCGGGTAGACCCAGTGCCGCCGACGCGCGGCCCACGAGAAGAGAATCACTGGCGGACCGACGACGAGCAGGAGCGCGCCCGCCACCGCGAGCGACCACCAGTAGTGCAGCCTGCCGCTGAGACTCGCGCGCCGCCGTGTGCTAGACTCGTCGGCGCGCTCCCCGCGGTTCGCGTCTCTCTTATCAGCCAGCTCCGTTGAAGGATTTTCCGAATGCCCCGTCATCGGTTTGCGTTAAAGTTTACGCGTAGACGCAAAGAAAACTTATTTCAAATCCAGAATTTGAAATCTCAAATTCCCCGCTCTCTTTCCCTCTGCCTCCACGCGTTTCTCTCGTTAGTTTTTCTGCTCATTCTTCATCCGACTCTCGCGCGCGCGGAGGTGCCGAGCCCCCGCGTCGTGCTCGGCTTCACGCCCGGCGACGACCGCACGATTGCCGACTGGCAGACAAATCACAGACTACTTCACGCGGCTGGACCGCGCGAGCGACCGCGTCGTCGTCGAGACTCTGGGCGAGACGACCGCGGGCCGCCCCCTCGTCGTGGCGTTTATCAGCTCGCCCGAGAATATACGCAATCTGGCAAAGCTCAAAGAGATTCAGACGAAACTCGCGGACCCGCGCCGCGTCCGCGACGACGACGAGCGCGACCGTCTTGTACGCGACGGCAAGACTTTCGTCGTCATCTCCTGCTCGATTCACTCGGACGAAATAGTCGCCTCGCAGATGTCCATGCAGCTCGCCTACGACCTGGCGGCCGCCGAGGACGCGGCGACGCGCGAGGTTTTACGGAACACGGTGCTGCTGCTCATCCCATCGCCGAACCCGGACGGCGTTGACGCGGTCGCAAGCTGGTATCGCAAGACTCTCGGCACGCCTTACGAGGGCACGGAGCCGCCGGAGCTTTATCACCATTACGCCGGTCACGACAACAACCGCGACTGGTTCATGCTCAACCTGCAAGAGACGAAGCTCGTCACGCGCCTTCTCTGGAAGGAGTGGTTCCCGCAGATAGTTTACGACGTGCACCAGCAGGGCGCGGAAGGCGCGCGCCTCTTCGTGCCGCCCTTCTACGATCCAGCCAACCCGCACATCCCGCCGTCACTCCTCCGGGAAGTCGGCCTTTTGGGCCAAAAAATCGCGTCGGACTTGCGGGCCGCCGGCCACAAAGGCGTCCTGACAAACGCGAGCTATGACACCTGGTGGCACGGCGGCTTTCGCACCGCGCCTTACTATCACAACTCCATAGGCATTCTCTCCGAAGCCGCGAGCGCCAACCTGATGACGCCACTGACAATCACGCGCGAACAGTTAGCCAAGACGAGCACGCGCGGGATGTCTTCGGCGCTCAAAGCGGCGGATAACTTCCCCTCCCCCTGGCCCGGCGGCCTGTGGCGACCGCGCGACATCATGAACATGGAACTCCTGGCCGCGCGCTCAGTCCTCTCGATGGCCGTCGAAGCGCCGCGCCGAGTACCTGCGGAACTTTTACGATTTGGGCCGGCGGAACGTTGAGCCGCCGAAAGAGGAACAGGGCGTCCTCGCGTACTTGATACCGGCGGGCCAGGGCAACGACGAAGCGGTCGCCAGGATGATCGGCGCGCTCGTCGAGCAAGGCGTAGAGGTTCACAGGCTTGAGCGTGAGTTGCACGGGACGGTGTTGTCACAAAGTCTTACGGCTGACGACCGCAATCGTCCCTTGCCCTTGTTGTCTGGCGGCATGCAAGGGGCGGACATGGTAGAGATTCCCGCCGGAGGCTACGTCGTTTTCCTGGATCAGCCGTTTCGCGCGAACGTCCAGGCGCTGTTCGGGCTGCAAATTTACCCGGAGCGACTGACCGAGCGTGGCGAAGCCGAGCGTCCCTACGATGTCGCGGGCTGGACGCTGCCGCTACAGATGGGCGTCGAGACATTAGTCATCCGGCGGCTGCGCGAGACTCGTGACAAGATGAAGTTGACGCTCATACGCAACGAGGCGGAGGTGCGCAAGGATTTCGGACTGGCACAAAAGCGCGGGAACGCGTCGCCGATTCCGAACCCACTCAAGTCTCAGCGCAGAGTCGCCGTCTACCGCGGCTGGATGGAGAGCATGGACGAGGGCTGGACGCGCTACGTCTTCGACACCTTCAACGTGCCTTACGAATCCCTGCGCGACGCGGACGTGCGGCGTGGGAATTTGCGCGAGCGCTTCGACGTGATCATCCTGCCCTCGCAGCGCATGAAGCAGATCATAGAGGGGCACACGGCGGGCAGCTACCCGACGGAATACACGGGCGGCATCACTGAAGTCGGCGTTCAGAACCTACAACGCTTCGTTACGGAGGGCGGGACACTCATCTGCTTCGACGCCTCGTCGGAGCTGGCGATCAAGCGCTTCAACCTGCCGCTGCGCAACGTCCTCGAAGGTCTGAAGCCGAACGTCTTCTACGGCCCCGGCTCGATTGTCGGCCTGGAGTTAGAGAACACAGGCCCGTTAGAGCGAGAGTCGCCTCACGCAATCGCGCGCGGGCTGCCGCGCGACCTCAACGCCTACTTCATCAACAGCTCTGCCTTCGAGGTGACGGACCCTGAGCGCGTCCGCATCGTCGCGCGCTACAGCTCCACGAACTTACTGCGCTCCGGCTGGCTCCTCGGCGAAGACCGACTCAAAGGCAAAGTCGCGCTCGCCGAAGTCCCGCTCGGGCGAGGGCGCGTCATCCTCTTCGGCTTTCGGCCGCAGCACAGGGGACAGACCTGGGCGACGTTCCCACTTATTTTCAACTCAATCAATTTGTAGAAAAGGAAAAGTAGAGACCCCGAAGGGGTCGCACATGATAGCCGTGGGCAAGCGAGCGCGTGAGCGCGAGCGCCGCCCACGGCAGAATGCTAGAAAGATTTTCGACCCTGAAGGGGTCGCACCATCAAGGTTGAGGCGCGACCCCTTCAGGGTCGAAATCTTGTTGCGTGCTATTCCGTGGGCGGCGCTCGCGCTCTGCGCTCGCTTGCCCACGGCTATTATATTTGACCCCTTCAGGGTCATGCCTTCCTTTTGCCTTCCTTGTCTTTTGTCTGCTTTCAGAGTTATCTTTATCGGCAGCGTCCGATTGCTCTCCCGTCCTTCGCTGAAAAAGCATCCTTTTGTCCGTGCGCGCATCAAACGTTGGTTGTTCGGCCCGCGCGCGGGAGTCAAGAACTAAAGGAAGTACAGGCCATGAGAAAGATCGCCGCCGTTTCCCTGCTCTTCTCCCTTTTATTTGGCACAATTATCTCTTCGCAGGCGCAGACGCGCCCGCGCCGCGTCGGCCAGAGTTCGGGCCAGCAGCAGCCCGCGCCGCGACCCGAGCCGCAGGACGAAGAGACGCCAACGTCTTCGCCGCAGAAGCGTCCCGTTCTTCAGACCGGGACGACGATTTCTTCGAGCACCCGTCAGACCGGGTCGCAATCGTCCTCCAAGCCTTCCGGCTACGAGCCTGAGGAGGTTGACGATGGCGACGTGGTACGCGTCAACACCACGCTCGTCAGCATCCCCGTCACGGTCATGGACCGCAGCGGCAGGTTCATCCCGAACCTGCGCCAGCAGGATTTTCGCATCTTCGAGGACAACGTAGAGCAGCAGGTCGCCTACTTCGCTTCGGTCGAAAAACCTTTCACGGTCGCCCTCGTCATAGACACCAGCGCCTCGACGCGCTTCCGGCTGGAAGACATTCAGGACGCGGCCATAGCCTTCGTCAACCAGCTCCGCGCGGACGACCGCGTCATCGTCGTCTCGTTCGACGAAGAAGTGCGCGTGCTGGCACAGGCGACGAATGACCGCTCACGCCTGCGCGACGCCATACGCCGCACGCACACGGGCGGCGGCACGAAGCTTTACGACGCCGTTGACCTCGTCATCAACCGCCTCCTCAGCCGCGAGCAGGGGCGCAAGGCCGTCGTCCTCTTCACGGACGGCGTTGACACGACGAGTAACCGAGCGAGCTATCAATCGAACGTCCGCGACGCCGAAGAGCTGGACGCGCTGATCTACCCCGTGCAGTACGACACCTCGCAGGACGTGCTTGGCTCCGGCGGCGGTGGTGGTGGTGGCGGCGGCTATCCTTACCCGCCGACGCAGCGGCGTTACCCGCGCTCTTCGACCGACGTTTGGGGTGACATTCTCGGCGACATCTTTGGTGGGGGCAGAAGAGGACGCAGAGGCGGTGGCGGCGGTGGTGGTGGTGGCCGTCGCGGCCCCGTCATCTTCGGCGGCGGTGGCGGCACTAACGGCTCAAGCCCCGAAGATTACAGACGCGCCAACTCTTACCTTCAAGACCTGGCCTACAAGACCGGCGCGCGCGTCTACCGCGCGGACACGACGCGCGACCTCTCGCAATCCTTCGCCAACATCGCCGAAGAACTGCGCCGCCAGTACAGCCTCGGCTACTACCCCAAGAACGTGGCCCAGGCCGGCCAGCGCCGCCAAATCCGCGTCCGCGTCATGCGCCCCGACCTCGTCGTCCGCGCACGCGACAGCTACATCACCGGCTCTCAACCCGGCGACGCAACCGCCCAGGCCGGCACCACCCAACCGTCAAAACCCGTGCTCCGCAAAGCCCCATTCACCGGAACACGCTAAAGCAGTCACGACATCACCGCTTCTCCAAACCACAAAGCCGCCGACTCAACAGTCCGGCGGCTTTGTGTTTCTGCTTGGATTGAGGTAATTCTACACCACGCACGCGTGGGCGGTTACTCTCACGGCGGAATCAAGGAGCAAATCCAATGAGCCGGAAGAAGAGACACGTCGGAGCCTCCGAAGATCAGACTCCGCCGGGCTTGCGTCTCCTACACACGTTGCCCGGACACGACAGCTCTTTCAATGAACTGACATGGTCGCCTGACGGCAAGATGCTCGCCTCGGCTTCCCATGATGAGTATGGCTCAGTCCGCATCTGGTCAACCGCAAAGCGGAGACTTACTGCAAACACTTAGAGGCCATACGGCGCCCCGGTCTACAGCGTGGCGTGGTCGCCCGATGGGCAAGACGCTCGCCTCGGCTATCCGCTGACAGGACTTATTCGCTTCTGGGCAGCCCAAAGCGGCATGACTATTGCGAACGATTAAGGCCCACAGTCAAGCTGTCTACAGCGTGGCATGGTCGCCTGACGGTAAAACACTCGCCTCGGGCTCCTTACGATGATATACCCGTCCGCCTCTGGGAGCTCAAAGCGGCCAGTTGCTGAAAATGTTAAATTTTGCTCATGACCGGCCATGCAAGTCTGAAGCGTGGCGTGGTCACCTGACGGGCAAACTTTCGCCTCCGCATCTGCGGCAGGAGCGGTCCGCATTTGGGAAGCTCAAGCGGCAAGCTCTGCGGACGACTCAACTCAGGACAGCGGAGCTTACTACAGCGTGGCGTGGTCGCCGGACGGGCAGACTGCTCGCCTCAGCATCTGACGACAGGATTATCACATCTGGAAGCCTAACAGGAGAATCTGTCCTGACCAGACTCTTGAAAACCACACTCGGGTAGTTACCTGCGTTCGTTTCTCGCCTGACGGCCGTCTACTGGCGTCCAAAGGGAGAGACGCTTGCTTGCGGCTGTGGCGATGCGACACCTGGGAACAGGTCGCAGTCATTAACGAACCTGGCGGGGGGGATCCCGGGCGGCCTTGCCTTTCACCCGCACGAGCGCAAGCTGGCTACGCTCGGCGAATGGGATAGAGATCATCCGAATCTGGGAACTGGACTATGATGTCTTGCTCGGCGCGGAAGCACCGACCGATACCTGTCACTATCGGAACGCAAAAGTTGTTTTGGTGGGTGATTCAGGTGTGGGGAAGACGGGATTGGGGCTTGTGCTGATAGGTGAGAAGTGGGAGCCAACTGAATCCACACACGGGCGTCACGTCTGGTCGTTCGAGAGCGGCGAAACAGATTTGCCGGGTGGACGCCGGGAGATGCGGGAGACGCTGTTGTGGGACTTGGCGGGTCAGCCGGGTTATCGACTGATACACCAGTTGCACTTGAACGAGGTGGCGGTGGCGCTCGTTGTGTTTCGATGCGCGGAGCGAGACGGAGCCATTCTCGGGTGTGCGGCATTGGGACCGTGCCTTGCGCCAAGCGCAGAAGATTCAGGCGAGCGCGGCCGTGCCGTTGAAGAAATATCTCGTCGCCGCACGCACAGACCGTGGCGGCATTCCGGTCAGCCGCGACCGCATTGAGGCGACGGTGCGCGAGTTGGGCTTTGATGGCTACTTCGAGACAAGCGCCAAAGAGGGCTGGCAGATTCCTGAATTGATTAAGGCGATTCACGAGGGAATCAGCCTGGGACGGGTTGCCGTCGGTCAGCTCGAATCAACTGTTCCAGACCATCAAGGAATTTCTCATCGCGGAGAAAGAGGCCGGGCGGCTGCTCTCGACCGCGGACGATCTTTATCGCTCTTTCCAGCAAACTCACCCAGACCTGACCAACGATGAGGAGCTTGCGGGCCAAGTTCGATACTTGCGTCGGGCGCGTGGAGAATCGCGGGCTGATTCGGCGTTTGAGCTTTGGCGGGTACATCCTGCTTCAGCCCGAATTGCTCGACGCCTACGCCTCCGCGATGGTCAACGCGGCACGGAGCGAGCCGGATGGTCTTGGGTGCATCGCCGAAGAGGACGCCCTCGTCGGCCGCTTCACGATGCCAAAGGACGAGCGGGTCACCGGCAAAGACCAGGAGAAGCTGATTCTGATAGCGACCGTCGAAGAGTTGCTGCGGCACGAGATCGTTTTGAAGGAGACGACCGAGAAGGAAATAGACCTGGTGTTCCCCTCGCAGTTCACGCGCGAGCGGCCGGACATGCCGAACGTGCCGGGCAAGGCCGTCATCTTCACCTTCGACGGCCCCGTCGCTGAACGTCTACGCGACGCTCGCCGTCCGTTTGTCGCGCAGCAGCCTGTTTCGGAAGAAGGAGATGTGGAAGAACGCGGCCAGCTATGAGGCGACCGTCGGCGGCGCGTGCGGGATGTATCTGAGGGAACTGGAAGAAGGGCAAGGTGAGCTGACTCTCTTCTTCGAAGCGGACGCCATCGAAGCGACGCGCTACCAGTTTGAAGA
Organism: uncultured Acidobacteriota bacterium; assembly: GCA_963711585.1. Taxonomy (GTDB): domain Bacteria; phylum Acidobacteriota; class Blastocatellia; order Pyrinomonadales; family Pyrinomonadaceae; genus QHXM01. The sequence continues at coordinate 441,607 of CAVQEU010000020.1, forward strand.
CTACGTGGCTACTCATCTACAGCGGCGGGCGCTGCCCGACACCGTCAGGTCGCAGGCGAATCTTCGTCTGCGCCTCGTGCGGTGTGCCAGTTTCGGATGAGCAGAGTCAGCGGCGGCGCGAGCGCGGTTTTACGGAAATGAGTTGCCCTGTCTGCGACGCGAAAATCTCGCTGCTCGACCGCGAGGAGCGCGTCGCCGCGGCGGTCGCGGCAAGGTCGAGCGAAGTCGTCGCCAGCATGGACCGCGAGGCCGACGAGAGGTCGCAACCGCGAGACCGCGGCGATGATTATCAAGGGCAAGATAGAGTCGGGCGACTACGACGTGTTTATGTGCCATAACAGCAAGGACAAGCCCGAGGTGAAAGTAATCGGGGAGCGGCTGAAGGAACATGGCATCTTGCCGTGGCTGGACGAGTCGGAGCTTCGCGCCGGGCAGGCGTTGGCGGCCTAAGCTTGAAGAAGTGATTAAGGCCATCAAGTCGGCGGCTGTTTTCGTCGGCCCCGACGGCATAGGCCCCTGGCAGGACATAGAACAAGACGCCCTTCTTCAGTCAGCTAGTGGAACGCAACTGCCCCGTCATTCCTGTCATCCTGCCGGGCTGCGCGGCCACGCCCGAGCTTCCCGCTTTCCTTCGAGGGGATGACGTGGGTGGACTTCCGAAAATTAGACCCCGACCCGATCAAGCAATTGGTGTGGGGCATCACCGGGGAGAAAAAGCACCTCGCCGATGTGAGCTATAGGATTCGGGGCGCGCGCGCGGGCGCACTGTCGGAGACTGATATGGCTGAAGGCGTTTCTTGTCTGTGCTTGACGTATGGCCGGCCGGAGTTGTTGGAGGAGGCCGTGGAGAGCTTCAAGAGACAACAATGGGACGGGCCGAAGGAGTTGATTGTCGTCAACGACCATCCCGAACAGGAGTTGGTCTGCGACGAGACGGACGAGATATTCCTTGTCAATCTCAAGCGAAGGCTCCGCACGCTCGGCGAGAAGCGCAACTTCGCGGCGGCGCTGGCGCGGTACGAGTACCTGCTGCCCTGGGACGACGACGACATACACCTGCCGTGGCGGATAGAGGAGACGATGAAGTCTCTGCCCGCGGACCAATTCTACAAATGTCCGCAGGTCTGGCTTGAAGGGAGCGGCAGACTCCTGGACGAGCCCCGCCATGACAGGACTATCTTCCACGGCGCGGCCGCTTACTCTAGATACCTCTTCAGACAGGTGCGCGGCTACAGGTGCATCAACGGCGGCGAGGACCAGGACTTCGAGCGGCGCATCAGGGAAAATCCGCTGCTCCATAAACATTGGAAACTGACGGTCCTTCCCCTCTACCGCATCTTCATGATCGTGCGCCGGAATCACGGCAATTATCACGCGAGCGCCGTGATGGACTTGAGAGACATCAGACCTAAGGTCAGCGCGGGAGAGTACCGTCTGCGGCCGCACTGGAAGAAAGATTATTGTGCCGAAGTGAGACGGAAAGTGGACCGCTTGAACGGCCTACAGGAGCAGGCACGAAGCGGCGGCGTTGACGGTTGAGGCATTAACGTTCACGCGCGCGAGAAATTCCAGAGCCATCGAAGCCTCTCATTTCGTATAATCAGCGTGGAGGTGGCAACGCCATGTACTGTCCTCGGTGCGGAACGCAGAACACCGACGGCGTAAAGTTCTGTCGCTCATGCGGGGCGGAACTGGAAGCCGTGGCGCTGGTGTTGAGCGGCCGCCCCGCGCCGCCCGCGGAGGGCGTAGACGAGCCGAAGACCGTAGACGATTGGCTGGTGTTGCGCAGCGACGGCGTCAGGAATATCGCCACGGGGGTGACCTTGCTGGTCATCTCCGTGCTGATAGGAGTCGCGCTCGCGCTGTTCCTGCCGAGCAGTTTTGACGTTCCCTGGATATTGATCTGGATAGTGCTCGTCGGCTGGATGGCCTGCTGGGGCGGCATAGAGTTGGGCAACGGCATAGGCGACTTTCTCGAAGCGATAAGCCGGCTGCGTATGATGGGGCCGCCCGCGCGGGAGGAGCCCACGGTTGCAGCGACGCCCAGAGAGTTGAAAGACGCGGGCGAGCCTGTGCCAAATCCTGTTGCTTTCAAGAAGCCGCCGGCCGTGAGTGTGACGGAAGCGACGACGCGAAACCTGGACGATCTGGCAGAGCAGTAAGATTTTTCGCGCTCGCATTCAAGTCGAGAGGAAGGAGTTCCGAAGATGGTCGTTACGAAAGAGTCTGAGACGTTGTGGTATCCGCCCACGCTCGACGTGTTTCTCAATCGCTGGTTCACGACCTACGAGGAGGCGCGGCGCATCCTCGACGGTGAGGGCGGGTATCTGCTGCCCTACAAGCACCAGTTCTTCGTCTGCGAGGCCGCGGCGATCAAGGCGATGGGCCTGGACCCCGAAGACCCTGACTGGGAGAGAATCGGCCGCGACTGCGCGCGCCCCGCGGACGAGCAAGCCTACCAACGCCTACGCGCGAAACGCGAACTGGCGGCGCGCGGGCGCTGATTGAGGCGGCGCAACGGCGACGCGACGGGTCCACGAATCATGCCGCTCAAGCGCGGGCTGACACTCGGGAAATTCGCGCCCCTACACAGGGGCCACCAGTTGCTGATAGAGACCGCCCTCGCAGAGATGGACGAGGTGGTCGTCATCATCTACGACTGCCCGTTGACGACCCGTGTGCCGCTCAACGTCCGTGCGAACTGGATTAGAAAACTCTACCCGCGCGTCCGTGTCATAGAAGCCTGGGACGGCCCCGTCGAAGTAGGGGACACCCCGCAGATTAAGCAGAAGCACGAAGACTACGTTTTACAACGCCTCAAGCTCGGCGGCATCACACACTTTTATTCAAGCGAATTCTACGGAGAGCACATGAGCCTCGCGCTCGGGGCGGTCAACCGGCTCGTTGATTGCGCCCGCGAACGACTGCCCGTCAACGGGACCGAGGTACGACAAGACCCTTTCGCCTTTCGCCAGTATTTAGACCCGCTGGTTTACCGCGACCTGATAGTCAACGCGGTCTTCCTGGGCGCACCTTCGACGGGCAAGACGACCCTTGCTTCAAGACTGGCGGAAAAGTACGGGACAACCTGGATGCCGGAATACGGGCGCGAATATTGGGAACAACATCAGGTCAACCGGCGGCTCAGCGTCGAACAACTCGCGGAACTTGCGGAAAGGCACCTCGAACGCGAAGAGGCGCTTTTGGCCCAGGCGAACCGGTTTCTTTTTACGGACACCAACGCGATTACGACTTACGTATTTTCGCTACACTACCACGGGACGGCCGCGCCGCGTCTCGTTCAATTGGCACATGAGGCGGCCTCGCGCTACGACCTGGTCTTCGTCTGCGAGACGGACATTCCTTACGACGCGACCTGGGACCGTTCCGGCGACGCGGACCGCTCGGTGATGCAGAAGCGCATCGTCACTGAGCTGCTCCGGCGCAAGATACCTTTCTTTTCGCTCCGGGGTGACCTCGAAACACGCATCCGCCGCGTCGAGAAGATTCTGGACGGCTACCGGAAATACGAAAACCTGCTGGCACAATTCGTACCCGGCGAGCAGGACTCCTGACGGCGTTGCGAATTGACAAGTATGTTCAAGCTGCTGGACGTGAACAACGTGGCCTTCACGCTCATGGGCTACCCCATGAGTTACGTAGAGCTGTTCGGCACGCTCTTTTACCTGTGGTCTGTGTGGTTGATGGCCCGCAGGCGAATGCTGACCTGGCCGGTGGGCATCGTCAGCGTCCTGCTGTACGCGGCGCTCTTTTACCAGATACGTCTCTATTCGGACGCGCTCGAACAAGTCTACTACCTGGCGGCCAGCGCCTACGGTTGGTGGCACTGGCGCAAATCCCGGCGGGCCGACGATAAAAACCTGGTCGGGGTCCGGTACAGTTCCCCACAAGGAATCGTCTGGGGTTTGGGCGTCACCCTGGTCCTTTCGCTGTGCCTGGGCTTTTTTATGAGCCGGGCGCACATCCTGCTCCCCGCACTCTTTCCCGAGCCGGCCTCTTACCCGTTCCTGGACGCCCTGACGACCGTCATGAGTTTCACGGCCATGTGGCTGCTGGCCCGCAGGCGAATCGAAAGCTGGCTCTACTGGATCGTCGTGGACGTGATAGGCATCTGGCTCTACTACGTCAAAGAAGTCAAATTCGTCTCGCTCCTCTACGTCATCCTCCTCGGCCTCGCAATCAACGGCCTCATCTCGTGGACGAAAAGCAGGGACGAGTGATAAGTGATAAGTGATGAGTGATAAGTAAAGACCGTTCGTTTTTACTTCATCCCTTATCACTCATCCCTTATCACCGCTTTTAGACTACCGTCCCGTCCGGGATGACGGCGTTCTTGGGGACGATGATGATGCGGTCGCGGATGAAGTAGCTGCCGCCTTCGCCGTCGGCGTTCTCGACGCCGCCCTCGTTCAGGAGGCGTACGTTCGAGCCGATGCGCGTGTTCTTGTCTATGATGGCGCGGCGGATGATCGTGTTCTCGCCGACGCCGAGGCGCGGGGTCCCGGCCTTCAGTTCCGCGCGCATGTCCTCGATTGACTGGTAGTAGTCCGACCCCATCAGGATCGAGCCCTCGATCCGCGCGCCCGCCTCTATGCGGCTGCGCAGGCCGATGATCGAGCGGTTGATTCTGGCCGTGTTGATGATGCAGCCCTCGCTGATGATCGAGTCGTGTATCTCGGACTCGTTGATCTTCGACGGCGGGAGGTAGCGCGAGCGCGTGAAGATGGGAGCGTCCGTGTCGAAGAGGTTGAATTTTGGCACACGCGAGGTCAGGTCAATGTTGGCCTCGTAGAAGGCGCTGATGGTCCCTATGTCCTCCCAATAGCCGTCGAACATGAAGCCCTGCACGTTGCAGCAGCCAATCGCCGCCGGGATGATGTTGCGCCCGAAGTCGAAGGCCGTCGGGTCCTCGGCGAGCAGTTTGACCAGCAGGTCGTACTTGAAGACGTAAATTCCCATCGAGGCCAGGAACGGGCGAGCCCGCGCCTCGTCCGCGCTCAGGCCCAGGCTGGAGGTATCCACCCTCATGGATTCGAGCGCCTCGCCCTTCGGCTTCTCCTTGAACTCCGTAATGCGCCCGGTCGCGTCCGTCTTCAAGAGCCCGAACTCTTCGGCCGCGTCCGGCGCGAGAGGGGTGACCGAGACGGTCACGTCCGCGTCCGTATCGAAGTGGCGCGCGAGAAAGCTGCGGTAGTCCATGCGGTAGAGGTGGTCGCCCGAAAGTATCAGGAGCGTGTCAATGCCCCAGTCGCCTATGTGCGGCAGGACCTGGCGCACGGCGTCGGCCGTCCCCTGAAACCACTGCGGGCTCTCGGGCGTCTGCTCGGCGGCGAGGATTTCGACGAAGCCGTCTGAGAACTGCGAGAAGCGATAGGTGCGCGCGATGTGGCGGTTGAGCGAGGCCGAGTTGTATTGCGTCAGGACGAAGATTTTGACCACGTCCGAGTTGATGCAGTTCGAGATCGGAATGTCTACGAGCCTGTACTTGCCGCCGAGCGGCACGGCCGGCTTGGACCGTTGCTGCGTCAGCGGGAACAGGCGCGAGCCGGCCCCGCCGCCTAGAATCACAGCCAGCAGGTTGCGTTTGACAGCCATAACCCCTCCTTGACCGCCTTGCTTTGTAATTGGGTTGGATCGCCTTGAGAATAGAACAAGAAAGGCAAAAGGTAAAAGGCAGAAGGCTCGTGAATCGTAAATCGTGAATCGTAAATAGAGAAAACGTGCTTTCTCCGATTTACGATTCACGATTCACGATTCACGAGTTTTCGATTTACGAGTTCTTCAGTAAGCCGCGGTTGACGCCGTGGGTCTCGCGCCGGAGGCTTCCTGCGCGATCTTGACGCCGACGCTCGCGCCTATGCGCGTGGCCCCCGCCTCGACCATCTTGCGCGCGTCCTCCAAACCTTTGACGCCGCCCGAAGCCTTGACGCCGAGGTCGGGGCCGACCGCCTGGCGCATCAACGCCACGTCCGCGACGGTCGCGCCGCCTTTGGCGAATCCCGTCGAGGTCTTGACGAAGTCAGCGCCCGCACGCTTAGCCGCGAGCGAGGCGCGCACCTTCTCTTCGTCCGTCAGGAGCGCCGTCTCTATGATTACCTTGCAGACGACCTCGTATTCGTGCGCGACCTCCACGACCGAGCGTATGTCGTGCTCGACGGCGCAGTCGTCACCGCTCTTGAGCGCGCCGATGTTGATGACCATGTCAACCTCGCGCGCACCGTCGAGGATTGCGCGCCGCGCCTCGTAAGCCTTCACGTCCGCGAGCGTCGCGCCGAGCGGGAAACCTATGACCGTGCAGACGGGCACGTCCGTCCCGCGCAGGTGGCAGGCCGCCGCGCGCACCCACGTCGGGTTGATGCACACGCTCGCGAAGCGGAAGCGCGCGGCCTCCTCACACAGCCGCTTGATGTCCTCTTCGGTCGCCTCGGGTTTTAAAAGCGTGTGGTCAATCAAGCTGGCCCAGTCTCGCGCCGAGGCCGTTTCCCCGAGCACGAGCCCGATGCGCGCCGCGCCCGCGTCCACAATCCTGTGCATCCGCTCGGGGCAGCGGTTGAAACACTCGTTCGTGCACCCGCACAGCGCCGCCTGCTCGTCCCGCTCGCCGTTCAATCGCGCGACGATCACGTCCGTAATCTGCTCCACGAGGTGCTCTAAATCGCCGTTGTGTGAATATGGCATTGGAATAGAAGCCTCACGAATCAAGCGGCGGACTTGGACGGCTCTTCAAGGCTCCGCTGTAGCTTCGAGATGTACTCGTCCAAATCCGCGTACTTGACATAATCCATCTGTCTAATCAGCTCCGGCAGCTCCTTCGGCTCAATCCCCTGAATGAGCGGGGTGATGTGCTTGCCCAGCGAAGTCGCCACGCCCATTTCAAGTGCGAGCCACTGGTTATTCAATGAGCTTTTGGTCAGAATAATGATGACCTCACCCACCCCCCGTAACGCTTTGCGTAATACAGCTTCCACGAATTCCCTGGCATCGGTGCCGTCGGAGGGAGTGACAACCTTAACGACTTTCAGCCCGGACTTATTAAGCCTGACGGCTAAGTCCTGAGCTAAATCTGAATCCCCGGGCGAAGAGCTGATAAAAATTTTCCGTCTCATATAATCACACCGTCACTTCACTTTTTCATACGCAGCGATCCTGTGTTTCAGTTCAGCCAAATACTGGTTGAAGTCATTAAGCTCGATTGCTTTCACCCTCTGAATTACAGTAACGTCGCTATATTTGACATTGTTCAAGATGGGAGTCAAGTGCTTTTGCAGTGAATAAGCAACTCCGACCTCAAAGCCGCTCCAGAATGAATCAAGGCTGTTCGGGGAGAACAGGATAACCAACTCCTGGCACTCTTGTATAGCTTGATAAATTTCTTCCTGTATGTCGCCGCCGCCCGGCAAATCTCTAGCGTCGAGCCAGTAATCAGCCCCCGCTGCTTCAACCTCTTCCGCCATGCGCTCGGCAATCCACTTATCGCGAGACGAGTGGCTGATAAAGACTTTGTAGGACGCGTGCCCCCGCTTACCGCCTTTCGGTCGTTTGCGCGCAGACATAGATTATTTTTTAGGGTGGATTCGATTTGCTCGGGTGGACTTGCTTATCTTAGCACACGATTGCGCTGGCTGTTCATCTCCCTGAGCATGGGCATGAGCTTCGGGAAGCTCAGCCGACGCCCGCGCCAGCGGTACTGGCGGAGGCCGTCAATGGCTGTCCACGTCGGGTGGTAGCGATGATAGACATCCTTTGCGCCGGGGTCGCCCCAACTCCCGTCCGCGTTCTGGCTCGACAGAAGGAACTCGACGCCGGTGCGGATTAGAGGGTGCGTGTCCTCCAGGCCGAAAGCGCGCAGCGAGTCCAGGAACTCGCCCATCATGTCGGCGTCTTTCGTCTCGACGGCTTCGTGAAGGTTTCGTTTGAGGAACTGGTATTCCGCGGGCAACCAGCGCGGCGAGAGCTGTAGCGGCTGTAATCGTTGAGCGTGTAAACGACGTGCGTGACGGCGTAGAGCGCGTCGTAAAAGTCCGGATTCTCGCCTCCCTCGCGCCCGCGGTACGGGCGCATCATGGGGAGCCACTTGAGCACGTCACGGTAGCGCGCCCCGGTGTGAACGCCCACGCGCTCGCAGTTGTAAGCGGCGATGAGCGCGTCGTACCAGAGCTTATAACGGTTGATGAAGTTCAAACGCCTGCGGCAGTGACGACACGTCTTCCGCCCGCGCTCGTTCAAGACGCCGCACCGGCAACGCTCCGTCACCGTCGAGGGCGGGGGCTCGTTGACCGTGTCGAACCAGAAATAATCCTGCGCCGTGACGCGCCGCGCCGCACGCCTCAGTTGTTCTTTGAGCGCGGGGTCGCGGAGGCCCAGGCGGTCGGCCGCGTAGCTGCCGTGCACATATTCGGAGATGGTTTCGGCGTCCGCTCCCGCCGGGAGCCGCGCGTGTTCGCGCCGCCAGAGACGCGCTCGCTCGCGGCCCATACGGCGAGCCGTGCGACGGAGCGTGATGTCGAGCGAAGTGTCCGAGATGAAGTAGAAGCAGTTAATCAGATCGTGGCCGTAAGCGGCGAAGCAATCCTCGTCGCGGGCCACTTCGTAGATGAACTCCAGGCCGCGCCCGATGGCGCGCCTTCGTTCTTCAATCCTGAATGGTCGCATGAGCTAACTAAGATACTGCCGCTCGATGGCCGTAATCTTGGCGACGCGTTTGCGGTGGCGGTCTTCGCTGATTTCCGTCGAGAGCCAGGCGCTCACTATCTCGCGCATCTCTGCGCTCGTGACCGCTTTGCTCCCGAGCGTGAGGACGTTGGCGTCGTTGTGCTCGCGCGAGTTTTTGGCGACGGCGACGGAGTAGCAGGCGGCGGCGCGCACGCCTGGGACTTTGTTGGCCGTCATGCAGGAGCCGACGCCCGCGCCGTCTATGATGACGCCGACGTCCGCGTGGCCGTCCGCGACGGCGCGCGCGACCGCGTGCGCGAAGTCCGGGTAGTCAACAGCGTCTTCCGAGTCAGTGCCGTAATCGCGCACGCGGTGGCCCAGTTCCGCGAGGAGTCCTTTCAACTCTTCCTTCATCTTGAAGCCGCCGTGGTCCGCGCCGACGGCGACCGTCTTCGCCCCGCGCGACCCACGCCGCGAGACGCGGCGCACCAACTCGATCCTGCGCTCGCGCACGATGTCCGCCGCGAGCGGGGTCAGGCGCGCGCCCTCCGCGACCCTCAGCCGCGAGCCTTCTTCGAGGCCGCGCACGTCGTCTTCAGTAATCACCATTTTTGACGATTCATCGCGCGCGAACTCTTTTTGCGGAGTTGGAGTTTCTTCGGGAACAGTGTTGATGAAGCGCGTCGGGGCGGGCGAAGTCGTCGCTGCCTCCGCGTCCACTTCCGCAGGCAGAGAGCTGGCTAACACATCGCGCACCAGCGCGCGTACACGGTCCCTTGTCTCGTCGTCGGCTGGCATAAGAATCCTGTGCCTAAAAGTCCAGAATGAGAAACTCGTACTCCCCGTTCTCAACGATCTCGTTATGATTCAAGTCCCTGAAGATGACCAGGTACACGTCATCCTTCTGCTCCTTGAGGCTGTGCTCGTTACCATCCGAGAAGACGGAGGAGATGAAGATCGTGCTCTGGCCGTCGGAGATGGGCTTCATCCGGTCTTCATTGTAAACGTAATGTGCATCATCATTCAGCATGAGGCTGGCCGAGCCGGCGGGCGTATCGGCCATGGCTTTGTACGGATTGAAATACGAGGTCGCCTCAATATCCAGCTTCTCATCTTGCTTCAGTTGGCCGAAGATGCTGTCGGCCGTCCAGGCCGTCACCAGAACGGGCGGATCGTCTTTCAGGCGCGGCACCCTGAGTTCGAACGGCTCGCGGCCGAGGCTCACCCTGGTGCGCCGCAGGTCAACCTTGAACATGCCGCTGGCCTTGCCGTCCTGCCAGACTTCCAAAGCCAGCCAGGGAGAACGTAAATAGTCGGTCGGCGCTCTGGTCTCGGTCGGCCTCGCGTTGGCGTTCGATGAGTTGACGTTTGAAGAGAGTCCGACGGGATTAGAGGGCGGCGATTTCTGACTGAATTTAACGAGCGCAAAGATGCCGACGCCGACGAGCACCAGCAGTGAAGCGATAACCAGATAAAGTGTGGCGTTGCTCTTGCGCCCGACGGGGTATGGCGGCGACGAGTAATACGGCAAGACTTGCGGCGGCGGAGTACCGTTTGTCAAGACCTCCGTGGGCGGGGGGTTGGTGAGCCGCGCCGGGATGCGCTGCGTGGCTTCGGGATCGTAAGGGGCTGACAGAAGCGAGCCGTCGGCCAGGCAAAAGGTGGTTGAATCGTCGGCATATGTGCGATCACACGTGGGGCAACGTTTCATCACAACTCTCCGATGATTCTTAAGTTCGACGGCAAATCAACTGCTGAATAGCGGGCGTCCCGTATCATATGCTACGCGTCTCGTAAATCCAACACCCTTCCGGCGTAGGCCGTGACATTGTTAGCAGGCACCGTAAAATCCACGCGGCCTATGCACTACTTTAAACCGCCCTCGACTTCTCGATCTAAATAGGACCGGAAAACGTAGTCTGTCTTCTGATTGGCGAGGTGGCACGCCTGGCAGTTTTCGAGACGGCCGCGCCCTTCGATTTTTGTGCCAGTGCCGTCCAGGACCATGTACTCCCAGTCGCCGCCCGCGGGGTTAAAGCCCTTCCGCTGCTTAATCATCACCGTCAGCAACTCCGGCGACTGGCTGTCTACGGCCGGCAGTTTTTCCTTGACGATGACAGAGCCCACGGGAAACTTCGGTTTCTTCTGACTGAGCATGGCCCGTCGCCCGGCGTCGTTGACGTAAACGGTGATGAACTTGTCCTGGTGCGGATTACGTTTGCCGTAAATATCCACGCCGCTGGGCGACATCACCCTCGACACACAGAGTTGGCGACCTTCGGGGCCATCAACACCGGCTCGGCGTTGACCTTCGTCCAGTTTCTGTAGCCGGCGATCTCGCTCACCGGCTGGGCGGCGGCGGAACTGTTCATTATCCGTGGCCGGAGCCACCGCGCTCGTCGTCAAACGGCCGATGAGGAGGAGAGCGCGCCGGCCAGGCAGGAGGCCGCAAAGACCGCGATTTTGAAGTTCCTAAAGCTTCAGCGAAATCTTATCACTCCCTCGCCCGCGACGGCTGGCCGTCAGGCGTCGTTCAAATCCAGAAGCCTCCCGGCGTAGGCCGTGACCTTGTTGGCGCGGACTGTGAAATCCACGCGGCCGAGGTAGATGCCGCTCTTGCCGACCTGGAAGATGATGGTGTTGTTGCCCGAAGGTTGTTTGACGGCGACGGGCTGCTTCATGAAGGTGTGCGTGTGGCCGCTGGCGATGAAGTCTATGCCGTCCACCTGCGAGGCAACCTGCGAATCGCCCACCTCGTCCCCTTTCGGGTTCGGGTAGTAGCCGAGGTGCGAAGCGCCCACGACCATCGCACACCGCTCGCGCTCGCGCATGACGCGCACGGCCCCGTGCGCGACCTTCACGGGGTCGTAATACTTGACGCCCTTGAAACTGTCGGGCGGGTTCAAGCCTTCGAGCTTGACGCCGAGGCCGAAGACGCCTACCCGCACGCCGCCGAGTTCCCTCACCACGTAGGGCTTGACGCGATTCTCAATCGCGGTCCCGCGCACGTCGTAGTTGGCCGAGACGAACTCGAACTTCGCGTGCTTCATGGCCTCGGCCAGCGCCTCCACCCCGTTATCGAAATCGTGGTTGCCGAGCGTGACCACGTCGTAGCCGATGGCCGTCATCGCCTTGTACTCAACCTCCCCGCGGTAAAGGTTGAAGTAGGGCGTGCCCTGGAACGCGTCGCCCGCGTCCAGGAGCAGCGTGTTCGGGTTTTCGGCGCGGATGCGTTTGACGAGCGTGGCGCGGCGGGCCACGCCGCCCTTGCCCGCGTTGCGGTCGTTCGCGGGAAGCGGGTCAATCTGCGAGTGCTGGTCGTTCGTGTGCAGGATGGTGATCAGCGTCTCGCCTGCGGCCGGGCGGAGCAGCGGCGCGCTGAAGGCCGCAAGCGAGTTGGCCGCGTGGCCCAAAAATGGCCGGGCCGAAGCCGTGAGCGCGACGCCCGCGCTTCCGATGACAGACGCGCCCAGGAATTTTCGTCTGGTAATCATTGCGGCTCCTCGTCCTCCGTCTTCGTGGTCGCGGCCTTCTCGGTACTGAAACGCCCGTCGAGCGCGGCCTTGACGGGACGCCCGGCTGCCGTCTCCGCCTTGACGTAATCGAGCACGGCGTCGCGCATCGTTAGCCCGAGCGGGCGGACGTTCTTCGCCTCTTTCAAGATGCTGTAATCGCCGCCGCGGTTCACCAGGTAGTCTATCGTCACGATGGTGTACATGGCCTTCGGGTCAACGTCTTTCCACGCAGCGGGGCCGCCGAGCCCCACGGCGACAAGCTCGCTCTCCTTCTTTTCGTTCGTGCGGTAGACGATGCGCGCGCCCGACTGCGCGTCGTGGTGGGAGACGACGACCTTGAGAAAGCTCAGGAGTTGTTCGCCCGTGAGGTCAAGCGCGACGAGCGCGTTCTCAAAAGGCAACAGTTGGAAAATGTCGTTGGACGAAAGCGAGCCGGCGGCGATCTCGTTTTTGCGCAGGCCGCCGCTGTTGGTGATGGCGAGCAGGACGGGCCGGCCCAGCTTGACCTCCGCGCGCGAGCGCAAGGCGTCTGCGACGAAGTTGCCGAGCGAGCCCGCGCCCATCCCGCCTTTCTTCAGGTCGCCCGCGAGCTTCCCTATGGGCGCGTCCAACTCGCGCACCTTCGCGCTGTAGGGCGCAATGGCCGCGGCGGTCGCAGGGTCCGCCGGGATGCTGTCATCAATCTCGCGCTCGCTGGCCTTGACGCGAATCTCCAGGGGCGCGGCGGAAGTTTGCGCGGGGGGCGTTTGCGGCGGCGTCGTCCCCGCCGGCTGCTGCGCCTGTGCCAGAAACGCGGAGAGGCAGACGAGGACCGCGCACGCGCCGAATCTATTCCGGTGTCTCAATGTCGTTCCTTTCACGAAGGCCGGCCGCTTCCTTCCGTCCATTGACCTACAGGGAGAGCTTGAATAGTATGTCGTACCAGGCGACACACGCAAACGAAAACGGGTCCGTCATCTATTCAGTTGTCTCATCGTTTGAATGGATATGGCTGAAGCCCGAAACTAATAGATTTTCAACACTGGAGGCCGTCTTGTCCACTTCGACCGCGCAAGCTCTCTCTGAGTTCAACAACCCCAACCTGGAAACTCTCTTCTCGGCGGAACAGATTCAAGAGCGCATCGCGGCGATGGGCCGCGAGATCGCGCGCGACTACGAGGGCAAGAACCCGCTGCTCATCGGCGTGCTCAAGGGCGCGGTCATCTTCGTCAGCGATTTGCTGCGCGCCATTGACCTCAAACTCGGCATAGAGTTCATGGCGATTTCGAGCTACGGGTCGAGCACGCGCACCTCTGGCGAGGTCCGCATCGTCAAAGACCTGGACGTGGCCGTCGAGGGGCGCGACATCCTGGTCGTCGAAGACATCGTTGACACGGGGCTGACGCTCTCTTACCTGCTCGCCAACCTCGCATCGCGCGGCGCGTCGAGCGTAAAGCTCGCCGCCCTCCTGGACAAGTTCGAGCGGCGCGAGCGCGAGGTCGAGATTAACTACCTGGGCTTCCAAATCCCGGACGCCTTCGTCGTCGGCTACGGCCTGGACTTCGCCGAGCGCTACCGCAACCTGCCTTACATCGCCGTTATCAAAGACCCGGAAATAGAGTGATAAGTGATGAGTGATAAGTGATAAGTAAAGACAGATGTTTTTTCTTATCACTTATCACTCATCACTTATCACTTCTTTTAGGAGATTGAGATGTGGACGTGTCCCGCATGCGGCGAGCAGAGCGAAGCGAATTTCGGGGCTTGCTGGAACTGCGAGGCCGACCGCCCCGCAGGTATTAACGTCCACGAGGACCGGAAGACGCAGCCCGTGAACTGCCCGCGTTGCGGCGCGGGGTGCCGCCACATTGAGACGAGCTATTTTTACAAAGAAGAAAAGTCGCTCGCAGCCAAGCTAGCCGCCGGCGTGTTGCATCCCCCTTTAGGCGAGCGTTTCTGCCTGGACATTTACCGCTGCCCAGAATGCGGACTCGACTTTCTCATTGACAATGCGTTGGGCGAGGCTGCGCGAGGCACTTAAATAACAAAGGAGTTTTTTAGTGAAACGATTAAAGTTGACGTTGGCTCTGCTCGTCGCCGGTCTCGCCGCTGGCGCGGCCCAGGCGCAGGAGCCGGATTACTCGAAGGTCGAGATTAAGGCGACGAAGGTGGCGGGCAGCGTCTACATGCTCGAAGGCGCGGGCGGCAACATAGGCGTCTCGGTCGGGGCGGACGGCATCCTGATTGTGGACGACCAATTCGCGCCGCTCGCGGAGAAGATTCGCGCCGCGCTTAAGACCCTGGGCGACGGGAAACTGAAGTTCGTCCTCAACACACACTGGCACGGCGACCACACGGGCGGCAACGCCAAGTTCAGCACGGAGGCTTCCATCATCGCGCACGACAACGTGCGCAAGCGGCTCGCCGCCGACCAGAAGATTTTCGGCAACAAGGTCGCGGCCGCGCCGAAGGAGGCGCTGCCCGTCATCACCTTCGACAACTCGCTCGCGGTCCACTTCAACGGCGAGGAGATTCGCGCCCTACACCTCCCGAACGGGCACACGGACGGCGACAGCGTCATCTTCTTCACGGGCTCGAAAGTCATTCACATGGGGGACGACTTCTTCGCCGGGAGGTTCCCTTTCGTTGACCTGGAGAACGGCGGCAACGTGGTGAGTCTGGCGAAGAACGTCGGAGAGGTTGTCGGAGGGCTGAAACCGGACGTAAAGATTATTCCGGGGCACGGCCCGCTTTCGACCCCGGACGACCTCAGGCTCTACCACCGCATGCTTCTTGAGACGATTGACATCGTCCGCAAACAGGCGGCCGCCGGCAAGACGCTCGAACAGATCAAAGCCGCCGGCCTCCCCGAAACCTGGAAAGACTGGGGCATGGGTTTCATCAAGACTGACCAGTGGATTGAGTTGATTTATAGAAGCCTCAAATAACAGCCCAAAGTCCCGTGAGGGACTTTTGATAATAGCCAGTACTCAGTGATGGGTAAAGAGACAGAAATTCAGAGTCCCGAGGGACGATAAGAAGCAATGTCGTCCCTACGGGACTCGGTTTTATGCTTCTCTTCCCGGACTGAAGCGCTGGGCTATTGTCATTTGCCTCTGATGAGGCTTACTCGCGAGTCTTACTTAGGTCATCTGTCATGGCTTTAGAAAGCTCTCGCCCGCCGTCAGTTTCAATCCGAAATTGTCGGCAATCGTCTGGCCTATGTCGGCGAGCGAGGAGCGTGTGCCGAGGTTGACGCCGGGGCGTGCGCTCTTGCCGTAGACGATGAGGGGCGAGTATTCGCGCGTATGGTCCGTGCCGGGGAAGGTCGGGTCGTTGCCGTGGTCCGCGGCGATGATGAAGAGGTCACGCTCGTTCATCGCCGCCTCGATTTCGGGGAGGCGCGCGTCGAAATGCTCAAGCGCGCGGGCGTAGCCTTCCGTATCGCGCCGGTGGCCGTAGAGCATGTCGAAGTCCACCAGGTTCGAGAAGATGAGACCGCGCGACTCCTCTTTGAGCGCGCGGACGGTTTGATCTATTGACTGGTCGTTGTTCTTCGCCTTCAAGTCAACGGTCACTCCCGCCGAGTCGTAAATCGAAGCCACCTTGCCGATGCAGACAACGTCCAGTCCCGCATCGCTCAAGGCGACTAAAAGATTCTCGCGGGGCGGCGGCACCGCGTAGTCGTGGCGGTTCTCCGTGCGGCGGAACGCGCCCGGCTCCCCCGTGAAAGGGCGCGCGATGACGCGGCCCACTTCGTCCTCGCCCTGCAAGATACGGCGTGCCGTCTCGCACAACTCGTAAAGGCGCGGGACCGGAATCACCTCTTCGTGCGCGGCTATCTGGAAGACGGAGTCGGCCGAGGTGTAGACGATGGGTTTGCCCGTGCGGACGTGCTCCTCGCCGAGTTCCTTGATGATTTCTGTGCCAGAAGCGGGGACGTTGCCGAGGACGCCGGGGACGCGCGCCTCCGTGACGAAGCGGTCAATAATCGCTTGCGGGAACCCACGCGGGTAGGTCGGGAAGGCCCGCTCAAGGATGATGCCGGCCATCTCCCAGTGGCCCGTGGTCGTGTCCTTGCCGTTCGAGCGCAGGGCGCAGCGGCCGTATGAGCCGCGCGGGTTCTCAGCCGGCGGGAGGTTCATGAGGGGGCGAATGTTGCCGAGGCCGTAGCCTCGCAGGTTCGGCAGCCGCACCTCGCGCGAGGCCAGGATGTGGCCGATGGTGTCCGAGCCCGCGTCGCCCCACTCGGCCGCGTCCGGCATCTCGCCGATGCCCGCGCTGTCGAGCACGATTAAGATTATCCGTTCAAAAGCCCTGTCATCATTCATCAATGTTTTTGCCCGCCGTTGCGGCCCTCGCTGATGTTACGCTCCACCGTGGCAATCAACTTTCTGAGCGCCTCGTCCGTTAGCGCCTGATTCTCTTCCGTCCTTGCCTGCGCCTCGGCCAAGGGCGAGCGCCTCCTCTGTCCGTTTTTGCGCCTCTTCCGTCCGTGCTTGCGCGTCAGCTAATCGAGCGTGCGAATCGGACAGTCGAATTTGTGAATCAACGAGCGCGTCTATCTTGGCGTTGACATCCTTGAAGCCTGCGAGCGTGGCCGCCGCCAGACGATTCACAGGCTCCTCAAGTTGAATCATACGCTCCCCGATTAGCCCCAGTTGTTCTACAACTTGGTCTAACTGCTCTACAACTTGGTCTAACCGCCCCCCGATTCGGTCTACAAGCTCCTCAACGCGCGCCAATCTTTCGTCGTGCGCCTGCGCGTTGGCGGCAAACTGTGCCTGTTGCTCAAGGATGAACTCCATCTTCTTCTCAAATTCTTCGTTACTCATGTCCGAAACTCCTTTCAGTCTAGTTAAGTTTCGGGTGGGATGCCAATTATACAAAAAATTTCCGTCAACTCTTCGGCGCGTAGTAGCCCTCGCGGGCGCGGACCTGCGCGCCTTGCCCCGCGCCGCGTATTTCCACGCGGATCGTGCGGAAGCGGCCGTCGTGCGCCTTGTTCGTGGAGTAGTAGCCGAGGCTGTACTGTGTGCCAATTTCAGCGGCGACCTGAGAGAAGGCGGCGCGGGCGTCCCTGAGGCTCGCGGCCGCGAACGTCTTGCCGCCCGAGGAGCGCGCCAGGTCGTTCATCTCGCGCCGCGCCAGGTCGTAGAGGCTGCGGCTGATCTGCATCCGCTCGAACGGCCCCATCTGGCAGAAATCCCCGAAAGTGTCTGCCCCGGCGCGGGGGACGAAGATGCGTCGGTAGCGCTCAAGCTGCGTGCGCGAGAGGCGCAGTGTGCCAAATTCCTGGCAGTCCCTGAGCAGGCGGTCTTCGACGAAATCTTCCGTGTTGACCTGTATGAAGTAGCAGGCGACGTTCGTCAGTTGCAGGCGCGAGCGCGCTTCCGCGAAGTCGCTCTCGCTCGCGGAGTCAACGCCGTCGGTCAGCGCGACCACCGCGCGTCGGCCGCGCACTTCCTCGCGCGGCGACTCGCGGAAGACTTCCGCGGCGATGAGACGGAGCCCGTCATAGTAGGGCGTGCCGTTACTCACGCCGATATTTTCCAGCGCCTCTTGCAGCGCATCGCGGTCGTCCGTCAAACCGGCCAGCACCTCCACGGTCGGCAACCCCCGCGGGCCGGTATCGGAACTGTTGAAGGCTACGATTGAGACGCGGTCGCCCGGGCGCAGGCCGTCGAGGAAGGCGCGGGCCGCGCGGCGTATCAACCCGATGTCGGCGCGCGTCGAGCCCGAAGTGTCCAGCAGGAGCGCGATCTCGAAGGGCGCTTCGGTCGTGGCGAAGTTGCTGATCTGCTGCGGCCGCCCGTCTTCGTAGAGGACGAAATTCTCCGCGCGCAGATTCGAGAGCGGCCGTCCAGACTTGTCCGTCACGACCGCCGGCACGGAGACCAGTTGCGTCTCGACGCGCACGACATCGCCCTCGTCAACTTCTTCGCCGCCGGCCGGGGGCTGCGCGGAAGGTGGCGGGGTCTGCGCGGGCGTCGCGCCGTTGCTGCCGACGCGGCGCGGCCGTTGTTGTTTCTGCTCATCCTGCTGCGTCTGCTGCGCGCTCGTGATGACCAGCGCGAAGAGGAGCGCGAACGCCGCGGCGACGAGCGGGAGAAAACGGCGCGCGGCGTTGATTCTTTCAAGAGTTGCGGGATTTTTTGGCATGGCAGTAAACTCTTTCGGGAAAACGTTGGGATAAATATAGCCGTAAACGCGCGGCTGCGGAAGAGCCGACAGCGTGGATTCGAAAGGAGCGGGACTGATGCCTGTAATCGGGAGAATGGACAAGCAGGTCTGGGAAACACTGATAGAGCCAATCGCCAGGCGACACGAGCGGGAGGTGCGGAGAGGAGAGGGAGAAGCAGGAAACCCGGCGCGAGGAAGAGGCGCGGGCGGAGGCGGAAAAGAAAGAGACGGAATAGGCCGCCGGACGAAACGGCGTGGGCGGGCCGCGTGAAAAAGAGGCGGGCCGGGGATTCACCTCCCCGGCCCGCCTCTTTTTGGTCAAAGCGCATGCGCGATTAGAACTGGTAGCGCAGCGCGAACTGCATGACGCGGCCCGCCTTGGTCTCGTTGAGCGGCGCCTGCGTCGAGGTGAACCGGCCGAAGTCCGGCCCCGGCTCGCCGTTGCGGAACGGGTCCGTGCCGAGGCTGAGGTCGGAGATGGTGTTGGCGTCGAAGCGCTGGGTGTTCGTCACGTTAAAGACCTCCCAGCGGAATTGAAGGCTATGCCCCTCCCAGGGCAGCTTGAAATCCTTCGTCAGCCCCGCGTCGAGCGAGATGTAGGGCTCGCCGCGCAGGACGTTGCGCTCGCCGATCTCGCCGGCGCGCGCGTTGCGGAAGCTGCGGTACGCGGCCGCCGGGTCGCTGAACAGGTTCGGGCTCCCAGTCCTCGACGGCGAGGACTGAATGTTATTGATCCTCACCCCGTTCGACTGCACGTTCCAGTTGGTCGCCCAGAAGCAGCAGTCGAAAGGCGTCTGCACGGGCAGGCCCGAGTTCCAGCGGAAGATGCCGGTCATCTGCCAGCCGCCGAACAGCGTGTCAACCAGGCCGTTCGAGTCGTTCATAAAGCGCTTGCCGCGGCCGAAGGGCAGGCCGACCACCCAATTGGCGTTGATGATGTGGCGCGCGTCGAAGTCGGAGCTGGCGTAGTTCTGGTCCGGGAAGAGCGCGTTGACGATGAACGCCGTGCCGTAGTTGGACGCGCTTTGCAGGCCCGAGGCGTTGTCGAGCGAGTGCGAGAGCGTGTAGTTGAAGTCGAAGGAGAAGTCGTTGCTGAAGCGCTTGCGCAGCGAGAACTGCAAGGCGTTGTAGTTCGAATAGGCGACGGACGAGAAGGCCGAGAGTGCGCCGAACTGCGGCTGGTAGAACACGTTGTTGAAGCGTGCCGGGCCGGTGCCGAACGGGCACGACGTGCAGTTCGGGCTGTCGTCCCAGGCGAGTTGGACGAACGTGTAGTCGTTGATGTCGCCGCCGCTGGGCGCGATGAAGAAGTAGGCCGCCTGCGTCGGCGTCAGCCCGCTGAGCGACGGGTCGTCGAAGAAGAAGGCGGCGTACTCCGGCATGGACGGGAACAGGTTATTGAAGAACGGGATGTTCCCGACCGAGGTGATGGCCGCGTTCGCGTTGCGGGCGTCAACCAGCATGTTCATCGCCTCGTAGAAGGTCGCCCCCGACTGCGGGTCGCGGATGTTGTTAAGCTGCATGATGTCGCGCGTCGCCAGCAGGTTGCGCGCGAAGCGCCCGACGTAGCTGGCCTCGAAGGCGAAACCCTTGCCCAGCTCGCGGCCGTAGGAGAGGTTGAAGCTGTAGTTGTAGGGCGTCGTGATCGTGTCGTCGAGCGAGACCTCGATGCGCTGGTCCTCGTCAGCCGCGACGGTCAGCGGGAAGGTCAGGTTCGTCTGGAAGCCCGACGAGCCGGGGAACGGCAGCGCGCGGACATCCGGGTTGAAGCCCGTGAAGAGCGGCCCGAGCGCGCCGCAGCAGATGTCGAACGTGTTGGCGTTGATGTTCTGTGCGGAGGTGAAGCCGGCCAGGCTGTTCAAGTCGAAGTTGACGGCCAGCTGGCTGCCGACGCGGTCGTAGGTCATGCGGAAGCCGCCGCGCAGCACCGACTGTCCCTTGCGGCCGACGAGCCGCCCGAACCAGTTGTCTCCAAGGTCCGGCGACCAGGCGAACGACACGGAGGGCGCGAAGTTGTTCCAGTCCTGCTCGTAGAAGCCGGGCGCGTTGTTCGCCTTGCCACCCAGATCGAAGGTGATGGGGTCGGTGAACGGCGTGCCTTGGTCGGAACCCTCGACGCGCCGGCGGAAGTATTCGCCGAGGCTCTGCGTGGGCCTGACCTGTAGACCGTTTCTTTCGTAGACGGGCGTGGAGGTAGACCAGCGCACGCCGTAGTTGATCGTCAGGCTCGGCCGTATCCGCCACGAGTCCTGCCAGTAAAGCTCGTACTCCTCGGTGGCGAACGAGCGCTCGGTCGGCGTCCCCACGGACTGGAGCTGCCCGCTCTGGTCGTAAACGAGGTTGGCGCTGTACTGCGAATAGCGGCCGATGACCGTAGCCAGGGCGTCGCGCAGGCTGTCCGAGTCGGACACGTCCGGGAAGATCGGGTCGCCGTTGGCATCCTCGATTAAGACCGCGCCCGAGAAGTTGTAGTACGACGGGTTGATGACCGCCTCGTCGAACGACTTGCCGAACGAGGTGCGGTTGTTGCGGACCAGGCGGACGTTGCCGCCGAAGCCGAAGCTGTGGTCGCCCTTAACCAACGAGATATCGTCCACGAAGTTGTGCACGGGCGTGACGCGGGTCAGGCCCCGCCGGAAGCCCTGCGGGACGAAGATGAAGCGGAAGACCGACGAATTCGCGGTCGACTCGCCGGTGTCGGTGAAGGCCGAGCGCGTGAACCCGTAGGTGAAGCGGTTGACGAAGTTCGAGGAGGCCGTCCAGGTGTGGCCGACGGCGACGCCCCACGGGTGATTCCAGATGGCAAGCGCCGGGGTGTCCGGGAAGCACTGGATGTTGTCGGCGGGGAAGTCGTAGCCGCAGTCCGGGCCGCCGTAGACGGTGTGCGTCACGTGGTCCCACTGATAGTTGCCGCGCAGGAAGAGCGTCTGGCGGTCCGTCAGGTTGAAGTCCATCCTGGTGATGTAGGTGTTCAGCCGGGCCGGCGTCTTGGCGTTGAAGCGGAAGCCGGCCGTGTTGAGGCCGTCGCCGACCGAGCCGTCGTTGGCCGGGTAGCGCGCGGCCGCGCCCGCGAGCACGGAGAGGACGGAGTTGTTGGTGCCAGGGGTTTCGCCGTTGGCCGCGATGTAGGCGGCGTTAATCTGCGCTGTGGTCAGGCAGGCGACGCCGGCCGGGGTGCCCGGCGGGCAAGTGGGGTCTGACGCGCCGCTGTCGGTCCGGTAGCGGACGATGCCCTGGCCGAGCGTGGGCAGCGGCACCTCGCGCACGACGGGCGTCGCACCCGCTTCGCGGAAGCCCTCGTAGGTGAAGAAGAAGTAAGCCCTGTCCTTCTTAATCGGCCCGCCGATGGAGCCGCCGAAGACGTTGCGCAGCAGTTGCGGGCGCGGGACGCGCGGGTCGCCGACGTTCGCCTGGCCGAGTTGGACGGGGACGTCATCAGGCCCGAAGTTGCCGGCCGCGTTGTTGAAAAAGTCGTTGGCGGTCGTGGCCGTGTTGCGGTGAAACTCGTAGAGCGAGCCGTGGAAGTCGTTCGTCCCCGACTTGGTGACGAGCGAGACCTGCGCGCCGGAGGAGCGCCCCTGCTCCGCGTTAGGGTTCGTCGTGATGACGCGGAACTCCTGCAACGAGTCGGGCGTCGAGCGCAGGACGCTCGCGAACGCTTCGTCGGTCACCACGTCGAGGCCGCTCTGCTGCTCGTTGTTGTCCACGCCGTCCAGGAGCACGTTGGCCTGGTCGGCACGCCCGCCGTTGACGTAGCCCGTGCGGGTCACGCCCGGCTGCAACGAGAGCAGCCCGACGACGTTGCGCGCGTTGAGCGGAAGTTCCTGTATGCGGCGCTGCTCGAAGGCGTTGCCGATGGTCGCGTCGGTCGTGTTGAGCGGGGCATCGGCACCGGCGACGACGCTGACTGTCTCGGTCACGTCGCCGACTTCCAGCTTGACGTTCATCTCGACGGGCGTGTCCACCTGGGCGCGCACCTCGTTGACCGAGGACTTCTTGAAGCCTCCGGCCTCGGCCTCCAGGCGGTACGTGCCTGGCGGGATGGTCGAGAAGACGTACGTGCCCTCCTGGTCCGTGGTCTGCGTGCGCGTGAAGTTTCGTTCGACGTTCGTCAGCGTCACGGTCGCGCCGGCGACCGGACGGTCCTGCGGGTCCAGGACCGTCCCGCGCACGGAGGATGAGCCGGTCTGTGCGAGCGCGGTCTGAAGGACAAAGAGTTGGAGAAGTGCGCACAACAGCAGTCGGATAAAAGGACTCCCGAGAAGTCTTTCTCTCTTCATACAACCTCCTAAGGTAACTGGGAAAGAGCGTGCCTGTGATGTAAAGCCTGACCGACGGGCGCGAGCATGCCGGTCAAAGTCCGCTTGTTCGAGTGTGAGTCAGGGCCAAGAGATTCGGTCGCGGGCCGTCAGCCGGCTAACAACTCCGGTCGCGGGACAGGGCGCAATGAGCCTGTGCCAGAATCGGAGTTGCGAGCAGTTGACCCGACCTCGTCCGCGGCTTCTTCGAAATGAATAAAGAGGCGAGGGCGAAATCCGGCAAACGGCTAGCCCCCCTTGAAAAATTTCCGTCAGTATACAACAGGCATCTGATGTTCCACGAAATATTTCCGGCCCCTTACTCCGATTAACTTGGGAAATCCGGCACACGCGCCCGGACAGGCCGGACGCAGCCCTCCGAAAGTTTGGAGAGATTGATAATTTCGTTGGGGGAAAAGCAGTGAGCAGTAGGCAGAGGCAGCAGGGCAGTGGGCAGTAAGCGAAAAACGGAAAGCAGTTACGAGATGTCGCAACTGCTTTCCGCCTTCTATCTACTGCCCACTGCCCACTGTCTACTGCCCACTGCTCTTTTGCGGGGCGACGTAGCGGACGAATGTCAGTTCGGCGAGCGCGGCCAGTTTTTCTACCGGCAGACGGCCGATGACCAGCTTGGCGCTCTTCGGGTCCAGTACGACCTCGAAGCCCAGTTGTTTGAGTTGCGCGATTGTTGCCTCTGACTTGTCGGTCAGCCAGATTTGAAGCTCCGCGCGGCCGTCGCGGACGAAGCCTGCCTCGTCAGCGCCGGGCTTCGCCGTCTTGTCCTTCAGGCGGTCAACCAGCGCGACGAGCGCGGGGGCGAGCTTCGTCGTCAACCGCTGCCGCTTCTCTTCCGCGGGCGACAGCTTCGACTCGGGCGAAGGATAGTCCTTCGCCGTCTCGACCTTGGCCCTCCGCGCTTTCAATTTGTAGACCCGGCTGTAATCCACGCCGGCCTTGCCCGCGCCGCCGCCGATGTTGCCGCCGCGCTCTCGCTTGGGCTTGCTGCCTCCCCGGCCCGAAGCCGTCTCGTTGACTACGCCGCGGCTGACCACCGGCCTTCGTGCCGTCGGAAGGGGAGTGGCCGAGGGAGCCGGCTGGTTGACAGACAAGGTGACAGTCGGCGGCTGATTCGGCAGCATCTGTGCGCCGCCTCCACCGCCCCCGGCGCTACGGCCGTCGAAAACATAGCCGTTGGTCTCTTCTTCGCCGAGCGTGCTTTCGCGGCTCATCCCTTCCGGCATCTCGACGGGCACTTCGATGCGGCGCGGCACGCCGCCCTCCGTGACGGTCATCTCTTCGACGGCGACGAAGGAAGTGAACTGCGTCATCAGCCTGTACTCAAGGCCGAGCTGCGTGATGGTCTCCTTCACGTCGGCGTGGGCCTTGTTCTGCTGAAGCCCGTTGTAGTCCTGGGCCATTAAATCGGAGATGCGCGTGCGCGCCCAGAGAGTAGCCAGCACGTCGTGGCGCGCTTCAGTCTCAGGCAACTCGACCGGAATCTCGCGCACGAAATCGCGCCCGGACATCTTCCCTTTCAGACGTATCACGCCGCTCCCGCCCTTCGTGTATCGCCCCGAAAGGATGACCGGCTTGGCGCTGAACAAATCGGGGATGCGCTTCGGGTAGATGTCCGCGACCGCCAGCCCGGCCCAGTCAAGAGAGATGTCGGTCAAGAGCGGGCTGCGCACGCGCTCGTGAAAGCGGCGCGCGGCCAGCGAGCCGTCGTCCGAAAGCCCGACGTACTCGACCTCGCCCCTTCCCTCTTCGGCAATCTTGTCGAGCAGAAAGCGGTTGACGGAACTGCCGATGCCGAAGGCGAAGACGCGCGCGTTCGGGTGCTTCTGGACTTCCGAGATGATCTCTAAGTCGTTGCCGACCTCGCCGTCGGTCATGAAGCAGACGACGCGGATGTGCCCTTGCGCGTCCGACGGGTCGAGCGCGGCCTTAATCGCCGTCATCATCTCCGTCCCGCCAGAGCCCTCGCGCGAGGCCAGAAACGTCTGCGCCCTCGCCATGTTCTCTTTCGTCGCGGGGACGGGCTTCGGAAACAGTATGTGCGTGTCGCCCGCGAAGGTGATGAGGTTGAAGGTGTCCTGCGGGTTGAGTCCTTCGAGGGCGAGCTTCATGGACTCCTTGGCCTTCTCAATCGGGAAGCCACCCATGGAGCCGGAAGTGTCCAACACGAAGACGATCTCTTTCGGCGTCACGTCTTCGACTGTGACGCGCTCGGGCGGCTGAAGGATGAAGGTGAAGAAGCCGCCGCGGCTGTCGCGGTGCGTGAGCAGCGCGTCCGAGATGCGCCCACCGGCCACCTCGTACCTGAGCACGAAATCCCTGTTCGGAATCTCGTCCCCTTTCTTCAACGAAACGCGCGCCGCCCACCCGTTCACTCGCTCGACGTTAATCTCGTGCGACTTGGACTTCAATTCGTCGAGCGGCACGCCCGCGTCGAGCGCGACTTCCAGAGAGATGTCGTGGCCCGCGCGCGTGTTCTTCGGCGTCACGGGCGGCGTGATCTTCGACGCATCGGGGACTTGCGTGGTGTTTGGCGACGTGCCGCCCGCACCCGCGCTGGTCGGGGTGCCAGGGATGTAGCGCGGCGCGACGACCATCGGGAAGACGAATTCGTAAGCGCCGTCCTCGTACTTCAGCGTCTCCACGTAGCTGATGGTGACGACGACCTTCTCGCCGGGCATGATGTTGGCGACTGCCTGCGTGAAGATGTTGGGACGCTCCTGGTCTAGCAGGCCGGCGACCTGTCCCCCTGCCTTCGCGGCCTCGTAAACGGCCTGGGCCTCTTCCCGGCGAAGTATGCGCCCGCGCACTGTGCGGTCGCCGACGGTCATCGTCATGTCGTCCACGGCCGCAGCCTGCGGGAGCGGAAAAGTGTAGACGGCCTCAATCTTCTCCTTGAAAGGATTCTCGAACTCCTGCGTGACGCGGACGCGGGAGAGGAAGCCGCTGACCTCAGCTTTCACGTCTGTGTGTTTGAGAGGGCAGAGGCCGCGCAGTTGGCCTTTGGCGTCGAGCACCTGAAGCGAGCCAGGGGTCGCTTCGTCCGCAGGCGCTGCGGTCGCGGTCTTTGAATGTTTGAAGGCGGAGAAGACGAGCGAGGTTGCGAG
Organism: uncultured Acidobacteriota bacterium; assembly: GCA_963711585.1. Classification (GTDB taxonomy): domain Bacteria; phylum Acidobacteriota; class Blastocatellia; order Pyrinomonadales; family Pyrinomonadaceae; genus QHXM01. The sequence goes on from CAVQEU010000020.1 coordinate 467,377, forward strand.
GGTGACTGTCAGCAGCAGGAGGGAGATTTTCAAGAGATTCTGACGCATAAGAGTTCTCCTCGGAAGAGAGATGTGTGGGGCCAGCGTCGGCGCACGCACGCGTGGCAGCAGCGCGCTGGCGGCGAAAGCACATTTTGGCCGGCTTGGTTTTTTAGACGCCTCGCGCCGGCCGCGGTTCCCTATTTATTCCTGGGCTAGAACGCGTGCGCGGGCGCAGCCTTGCGTTGATGCCTAAAGCAATTCAGTGGAACGTTCGATAAGACTGTAGGAGCAGGGACAAGTCCTCTGCCCCGACAGATGATTTGTCAAAGCCGCTCCTAAAACAGAACGGCGCTTCTTCGCAAATCAGAAGCGCCGCTCTTTCATACACCCTGGAAACAGGTGGGCCTTAATACAAATTGAAGTTGTACTCAATCTGGATGTACTGCGACACCGCCCTTCCATCCTTCATCGCTGGCGAGAACCTGATCTGTCTGGCCGCCGCAATCGCTCGCTCTGTGAGGCCGTACGGCAGACTCGACACGGCACGGATGCTCGTCACCTGCCCCGACGATGAGAAGACCGCACGAAGCACCACCGTCCCACTGACCTGATTCTTGCGGGCTTCCTCCGTGTACTGCGGCTCCGGCCGCGAAAGGATGCGGGCCTTCACATTGACTTCCTTCGGACTGAACGTGCGTGAATAATCCGTCCCATTATCGCCTGTCCCGCCCCCAGAGCCTCCGCCGCCCATGTTGCGGTCACCACCGCCCATGTTGCCGCCTCTGCCTCTTCCAAACCCCTGATCCTGCCCTTCACCAATGCCCGCGCCCGTCCCAGTCCCAATGCCGTTGCCCGTGCCAGAGCCAGCGCTCGTGGCTGTGGACTTCGACCTCGGGTCACCGAAACGGTCATAGGGCAAGTCCTTGTACAGCGCCGGGTCAATGTCTATCCCCGCCGCGGGAAGCATCGGCGGCCGACTGGCGGAGTCGTCGGAATCTTCGCCGCTATCTCTGAGGGTGGGGGGATGCTGCCCTGCTGCGGGGGTAACACATCCTGCTGGCCGCCGCCGCCTCCGCCGCCAGCTTTCTCGAACTTGGGCTTGGAGCCTTCGCCTTTGCCCTTGTTGAAGCCGACACGGCCTTGCTTACCGGTGCCGATGCCTTTGTCGGGCTTCTCCGGCTCCTCGATCTCGTCCGGTATCTCGTCCGGGGCGATGAGTTGCTCGACCACTAAATCGTTATCGTTCTGTGCCAGGGCCGCGCGCCTCGCGGCGTATCGCCCGTAGACGACAAACCCGATTGATGCCGTCAGGACGACTAACAGTGCGGCGGAGGTGGCGATGGCGACGTTGCGTTGTGAGAAGAAGCGCCAGACCAGTGAGCCGTAGCCGGTGAAGAATCGCTTGCTGTAGCCGAAGGGGTCGCGTTTGAACTCGGGCCAGGTCAGTTCCGAGTGATGCGCGACTTGCTTCAGCTCGTCATCAGACGGCGGTCAAGCCCTGTGTCGTCCACGAACGTCAGGTGGTACTCCGCGCCGGCGGGCACCAGGGCCATAGAGGCTGCGGGGATTGCTCCCACGTGCACGGGCGGGATGTCCGGTATGGGCTGCGGCGCAGCAGCAGTCAGTTCGTCCAACGGCGTGCCGTCAACCGGGCAGAAGCTGAATTTGTTGGCGAACTCTTCCTGGCAGGTGGGACATTGTTTCATAAAAACCTCCTGACGATCTCCTTGAAGTATCTGTTGCCGGTAAGATTCGATGATGCGCCAGTCCAGGCGCGCGGGCGTCTTCGGCACGCTCCAAACCTGGAACAGCGCCTTGAGCCCTTGCTCCTCGGACGCATCCGAAGCGTTTGCGCCCGCCGAGTCGTGCGCGCGGTCGTGACTGCTGTAAATCGAAAGTGAATCTTTCTTATCGCTCATTTCAACACCTCGTCCGCGACGCCCGCCTCCGCGCCCCGCTTGAAGTACGGCGCAAGCTGTCGTTTCAAACTGCGACGCGCGCGGTGAAGTCTGGCTTTGACAGTCCCTACGTCCGCCCCCGTCACGACCGCGATCTCGTTGAGCGCCAGCTCCTCGTATTCGTAAAGGACTAGCGCCTCGCGCTGTAACGGCGGCAGATTTTCAATCGCGCCCCTGACCACTTCCGCCAGCTCTTCGTCGAGCAACTGGCCGAGCGGCCCGCGCCTTTCGGGGACGGGCGGCTCCGTCGCCAAATCTTCGAGGGCGTCCTCGCCGCGCTGCCCGCGAAAGTGCTTCATCGCCAGGTTGCGCGCCGCCGCCAGCAGATAAGTCTTGAGCGAGGCGCGCTCCGGGTCGAACCCTTGTGGCCGTTTGAGCAGGCTCAGGAAGCAGTCGTGCGCGACATCTTCCGCAAGCTCGGTCGAGCCGAGCAGGCGGTAGGCGAAGCGGAAGACCGCGTCGCGGTGGCGCTCGTACAAAGTCAGAAAAGCCGCTTCGTCGCCGCGACTCGCTTTCACCAGCAGTCGTTCGTCTGTCATGCTTTCGGGCAACTCGGTTTGCCCCCGCGTGTGTCGGGAAGCTTTCACTTCCCAGTTGTTTATTACCGGCAATCTCGGAAAAGATACGCCGAGGCTTCAAAAAAAGTTGAGGAACGGGAAATTTTTCCTGCTTCTCTTCTGGCCCGCCCCACCCGCGAGCCTTGTGGACTAATGCCCTGTCTGATGGCCTAACTCGTCTGGAAGTTGCCGGGGGAAAGTAGTGTACAGCAGGCAGTGTGCAGTTAAAGCCCTCGCACGGAAGCTTGAGCATTCATCTTTAGGCATCAAGCCAGCAGACACTCAATCACTGCCCACTGCCCGCTGCCTGCTGCACACTACTTCAGGTCGTCGCGCTGCTGCTGCTGTGTGCCTTCGTAGAGACCTAGGCCGAGGCCGAACTTGGCTGCGGCGCGTCTGCAGCGACATGCTCTCCGCGTTCGAGCTGGAGGTCGCCGAACTTGTCCACATCCTCGTCCTCCTGGCCCGTCGCCTCGCGGTAGACGATGCCCTCGGCGCACGGAATCGAGATGCGCGAGACGAGCACGAGCTTGCCGCCGATGCCCGCGAGATGGCGAATCTCGTACGACCAGCCCGGCGCGTAGAGGTCCAGGAACTTGACCGCCGTGTGCCAGGGTAGGAAGAGAATCTTCTGCCCGCCGACCGTCTTGCTCTTCAACAGCCGGCGCGGAATCGGCTTCGACAAGTCGCCGATTATCTCCTCTATGCTTCGTAAAGCCATCGGTTCTTCTTTTCACCTCCCGCGAGAGCGAGGATACCGACAAAGCCGCGCAGAATTCAAACTCACACGCGGCCACTGCCACCAGCGCCCTCCGTCTACCCGCGGTTGACACCCCTCGTGCTGTATGGTTATTTTAGTCCACGCCACCAAGCGAGATAACTACAAGAGCGCTCGGCCGAAAACTTCTTCGGCACCGCTTCGGGGTTTTACCCCTTCCACGTCCCGTTCGTCTAGTGGCCTAGGACACCGCCCTTTCACGGCGGCGACACGGGTTCGACTCCCGTACGGGACGCCACTTTCCATCAACACTTTACGGCTGCCGTCAGGGTGGCCGTTCGTGCTTGTGGACACTTTCAAGGACACATTCGCGCTCTTACGGGCCTTCAATATGTCGGGTCAAACAACATAGCTGCCCCCTTTTGAGAGCGGCAGCCCATTTAGGAGTTTCGACGCCTCATCTTAGAAAACGGATGCCAGCGGGTCAAGCAAATTCATACTTGCTTGTGTAATACACCCTTCTGCCTTATCATGCCCGCATGATGACTGTTCACATTAGCGAAGTCGCCAGACAGAGGGGCATCACGACCGCCTACCAGCTACAGAAGACACTAGACATCTCTCCCACAGCGGCAGCCCGACTTTGGAAGGGCGAGTTCGACATGATTGGGCTGGTGACGCTCGACAAGCTCTGCCGCGTGCTGCGATGTCAGCCGGGGAAGCTGTTGAAGTATGAGCCAGAGGGTGACGGATGAATGCGGGGTGATGTTTTGATTGTCACAAGGGTCAAAGAAAATGGGTCCCATCTGCGCGACCTTGCTTCGCAGGCAGTTCCTTCCGAATTTTGTAAAATTCGGCGGCTTCCCTTGTATGAATAAATGAACGAATTTGCCCTAGAACAAAGAGTCAGACATAGAAATAATCCCAATTGGGGAATCGGAGAGATACTGAATATATACCCAACCGGCTTTTGTGTGTTTTTTGAATGGGTGGGAGAGAGATTCACAATCCAGCCGAGTGATTTAATCAAAGTTCAATCTGATGAGGCTAAAAGTAGGATACTTGATGCCGTGCGGATTCACGGAACAAGTCAGGCTAGGCATAGTGTTTATGTAATCAAGTTGAATGATGCGGTCTGGAATGTCGAGTCTTTCCGTGATGAGAATCCAGATTATCAGCATCAACATCCCTGCGTTTATGTAGGTATGACCGGGTTAGAGGTTGAGAAACGTTTTGACAATCATAAAAGAGGCCACAAGTCTAATGAGTTCGCGCAGGATTATGGTGAAGAGTTGCTGTATGAACTATTTATTGAGCTAAATCCGAGACGTTATGAAGTGGCGCTTGCTACTGAATTTGAGCTTGCCTGTAAGTTGCGTAATGAAGGGTATGCTGTCTATCAAAGATAGAATATTTGCGCAGCAGCTAATTCCTTTTACACAAGGCCGAATAACTCATTTAGCTCGCCGCCCTAATAGCAATGTTTTCGTCAATTCCCTTCCATCGAAGATTGAAGGCTACTACTTCCGGCCATGCCTCGGCTTACTTGGCAATCGAGCGGGCAAATCTAGCTCATCGTCAATCAATACATCCGTCGAGATGCCTACCATGCGCGCATACCGCAGAAGCACAGGCAACGGCGGCTCACGCTCGCCTCTTTCATAACCTGAGACGTGCGCCGGGTGAATCTTCGGATAGTCCAGCCGCTTGACCATCTCCGCCTGTGAGATACCTAGAGCCTCACGGATACCTAACAGCTTGAGCGCAAGACGCGCGGGCTTCGGGCGGTGGCTGCGTCCCATTAGACACGCCCTCCCGTGAGAGCACATCTCCGCCCTTTACATGCGCGCCTATATAGGCGCATACTGCTATTGCGCTTTACCGTCGCCGTGAGTCTGCACCTGCTGCACTCAACGGCGATGCTCATCTCTCAGCTTGAGGGTTTGAGCCGTCGCATTAGCCGTTGCCTTAGTTTTCAAACAGACCGCGCGCATCTTACCAAACAAGCGCGCACCTTCACACAAAAAAGGAAGCTCACATGAAGCGAAGAGAAGAATACTGGGCCAAAGTCACAGACGATAGCGGCCTCACGCGCGGGCGCGTCCCTTGCCCTCTCCTGAGCGAGATGGGCGCGCGACCGGGCGACCGCCTGATTTTCCGTCTGGATGATTCGGGCGGGGTCGTCATGCGCCTCTCACATTCGGGAAGGAAGTCAGCCAGAAGCCGCAAGGCGACGGTTGGCAAGCGCCCCCGGTAATCCTCTTGGGATGCGCGGCGGGGGTGGGCTGCGCGTCTCACGCTGGCACGTTCGCGGCCCAGACGTGGCGAACTGTGCCGCTAGGCCGCCGTTGTCTTGGGGAGGCGCGGCGGCCTCTTTCCTCTGCTTACTAATTCGGCAGGTGAAGATTTAGGCCACTATAATATCAGCCTCTAAATCTTCAGACCCAATATATTGGGGGTCAGCTACAGAAGACAGTCCCTTTGATTGAACTCACAAGGCATCGCCGTTGCGGTCGGCGGAATTGTCCTAAGGGTCAAAAAAGTTTTCGGTTCCATCGGCAGACAGGCCAGGGCCATTCTATTTTTTTGCAGTCTCCTATATCCCCTTAGACCTCCCGCACGTCCGGCAGCCGCGCCCGGTCGCGCCACCGATGCACCTCCTTCCAGCATCCGGGCGGCGCAGGCAGCGCGCGCAGGCGTTCCATTTCTGCCCTGCCGGGCCAGCGGTTGGATTTCACTTGGACTAGTAGGACTCCCGCCGAGCCAATGGCGATTAGGTCAAACAGGCCCAAGCTGGCCGCTGCCCGCGTGACTTTGAAGCCCGCTGCTTCAAGCAGTCTGCGCGATTTGTGCTCGTTGCGCGCTCCCTTGCGCTTCGCCTTTATCAATTTATCTTGCCATCTGCTAGTCGCTTATACTGGGAGAGTGGGAGAAGCCAATAAAATAAAGGGCTTGAGAGTGGGAGTGGAGCAGGGAGAAGAGTGGGAGTGATTCTCCCACCTCTCCCAACTACTCCCTCAGCCTCTCCCACTCATAAGTCTTTATTTATCTATAACTATCCCTCTCTCCCATCTCTAGCGGGTTCCGTCTTCCTGTATCGCTTCGACTGTAGGTCTTGAGTAAGAAGACCGAGCGGCATTGCGCGCCTCCTAAGCCTTCCAAATGTAGAATTACCTACTCGCGCCATTGCATCGCTCCACGAGAATTCAGTTGGGAGGTCGCGCCAATGGTCCAAGAGTCCCTGCGGCCATGTCTTCATCTGAGAGGCACTGTCAGCGAGAATATACCGCTCAGAGTCTGGTTCCTTTTCAAGCATCCATGTTAGCGGCTCTGAAGAGCGCGGGACCGTCGCCAAGGTATAAAGCCCCTCAGTATCACGCTCAAGCCCGATAATTGTCTCTACGTGCGCGATGAGTGCCTGAGAGCCATAAGTACGGTCAATCCACGCGCGGGGGTCGTCTTGGAGCCTGACCGTGTGCTCCTGATTGGATTTTGTCCGATGGTGAACGAGGAGAATCGCAGTCTGTGGGCATTCGTCTTGAATGGAAGAAACTCTACGTAGTGCGTCAACTACTTTATTTGGGTCTGTAAAATCAATAGAGGTGCTCAAGCGCAGTGGGTCAATAACCAGCAAGGCCGGTTGTAACAATTTGACAGCTTCTTTCAGCGGCTCAAGCTGCTTTCCGTCCAGCCCCAGCTCACGCTCTGAAATACGGTCATAAGCTAAATAAAAAACGTCTTGAACGTTGCGGCCTCTCGCTAAATCCAGCCCGCGAGCCTTAACACGGTGGGCGCGGTTCTCATAATCAACGTATAGGACTCGGCCCCTTTTGGTTTGCAGCCTACCTAAAAACGGTTCGCCGTCGGCGACATCTATGGCAAGTTGTGCAGCCAGCATAGACTTGCCCTCTTTCTGGCGTGCGACCAGCAAGCTGGTGCTACCCTCTTCGAGTAAACCCTCTACCGCGTTCGCTGGAGTGGCAGTCTCGGAGGCAATAATCTCCTGCCAAGACTTAATACCGAACGGAAGAGTTTCAATAAGTGGCTCGGGCGTAGCGGCTGGGCCACCTTCTCCCGTTACTTCAACTACTCGATTTCTGGCTTCCATATTTCAGTCTCGGTTCTCCCGACAGTTCATTAGGTTTCAAGTTCTCTTCTCTGCGAAGGTGGACGACGCGCCCGCCCTCGAATTTGAGCGCGAGCGTTCCCCAAAACTGCTCGTCTCGCAGCCTGCGGAGATAATTGATTGTGGCCTCGTTGATGTTGTCCATTGCTTCTCGATAAAAACGAAAAGGCCCGCCCCAGGAACGACTAGAGACACGTAGCCTCTAATACCGACCTCCTAAGGCGGCCCTGATACTTGTCGCTTCTTGGCTCTTGCAAATCGGATGCGACTAATGGTCAGGTCTCATAGCCCCGCCGCAATCTATGATGCGGGCATGAAACAGAGGGTTGCAATTAAGTGTTGAAATAATAGGCGTTACGCTGTCTGCACTGCACTCAGCGTGTGCGCGCAATCAGCGTGGAGTGGGTGTATGTCTTACTCTCTAGTTGGTTTATTTAGGGGGTTTTCACGTCAATAAAAAAAGCAGGCGCACGGCTTTTGGAGACCTATGCGCCTGCCTGAATTTTCGCGCACAGTCCTCAGTGGATTAGCTCTGCGCTGGCGGCTTGCGGTTCGGTGGCCTGTGCCTGTAATGCCTCCAAGATTCTTGCCGCCTCTGCGGTCGCTTCGGCATCGGCAGACAAATAGCGATAAGTGGTCTGCGGCTGTGAGTGTCCGAGTATGCGCCCGACCATCTGCAAGGGCATCTGACCTTTGACAAGGCGCGTAGCTGCCGTGTGCCGTAGTGAGTGGAGCGTGATGCCGTATGGACTCCCATAAGGGATTTCAGCCGCTTCACACGCTAGCTTAAACTCGCGCCGCACTACCCGAACGGTCGTGTCAAACACCCGCGCGTCTTCTGCCTTTGGGGACGCTTCCCAAAGGGCTGTTAGCTCTTGAAACATCCGTTCGGTCATTCTTACTTCCCTTGCCTTCAAAGTCTTCGTGGTCATGGCTTCGAGCGTAATTGTGCGCGTGGCAAAGCAGACAGAACGCCAACATAGATGCTTTAAGAACTCGGAGAGGCGTGCGCCAGTGTCGAGCAAGCAAATGTACAGGGCGCGCACGTTCCTTCGGTGCTTGCAGGCTTCGAGCAACTTCTTTTCCTCGTCTAACGTTAAGATTCGCTCACGCCTGCGCTCGGATGCGGGCGATATAAGCGGCTCGCCCGCGCTGAACGGGTTTCTTGATAGCCAGCCTTCGCGCACGCCGATATTAAAGATTCGCCGCAACACTCCAAGCTCGCGGTTCATCGTTGCAATAGTTGGCGGGCGGTCGTAGTGGGTACGTTCTTTAAGGCGCGTCGCGTAGTAGGAGCGAATATCGCTGTAAGCAATGTCTCGCAGCCGACGCTTGCCGAAATAATCCCGGAAGCGGACTAGCACGCTCTTTGCGCGTTGCACGTCGCGCAAGCCTGACACTTTCTTACTGTCAACGTATTCGGCGGGTTTGCAGTAGTGTAGAGCGTAGAAGTCAGCCAAGTCGTTGAATGTAAGTTTGGAGAGTTCAACGGTCAAGCTCCCTTCGGCCTCTATGTTTCTCAGAATGCTCTTGAGGATTCCCTTCGCATCCTTTTTGTCTTTAGCACGCCTTTTGATGTTTCGGCGTTTGCCATTTGCATCTGTTATGGTCGTGCGCGCGTACCATGCGCCGTTTTTGTTCTGAAAGATATAACCGCTTCTGTCCTTTGCCATCGCTCGTGTCTCCATTTTCGGGGACACATTGAAGGACACTTTGAAGCGTGAAACGTGTTCTTTTGAAAATGCCGGTGTCTGTTTTGTTGGGCTTTTCGATAACTGGTTGCCCTTTCACGGCGGCGACACGGGTTCGACTCCCGTACGGGACGCCACTAACTTTTCATTTACTTACAAACGTTGTCGCAGGGAGGGCTTTCGGTGCGGTAACGTCTTGGTAACGTAACTCCCCGAAAACGCCGTCAAGTTTGCGCACGGCTTCGGCCAGAAACGCAGGGCTGAGGTGTTGGTAACGTGCGGCCATGCGAAGGTCTTTATGGCCTAGAAGCTGTGCTACGGTGTGAATGTCTGCGCCGCTCATACGTAGCCAGGAAGCTGCCGTATGTCTCAAATCGTGAAATCTGAAATCCAGGATTTTCAATTTTCGGCATACTCTCCTGAAAGTAACGCTTACTTGACCTGGCGTGAAATCTCCGAAAATCTTATCCGTAATATTGGCTTTCGGTATTTTGGGGACGGCTGTTAGTACAGCTTGCGCGCCCTCATTCAAATACACAATCCGGCCTTCGCCGTTCTTTGTTTGTGGTAATAGGATACAGCCTTGTGACAAATCAACGTCCAGCCAACGCAGACCTAGAAGCTCGCCACGCCGCATTCCTGTCATCGCGGCTAAAGCTATAATCGGGCGTAGCCACATCGGGCAAGCCATAACTAGGGCGCGCAGTTCTTTTGGTTGCAGGTAACGCACACGCCCCAACCTTTCGATATTTTGGGGGTGACACTGTCTCCCGCACCTGCGGGTTCCTTCCAGGGGGCGGGCGGTGATCCCTTCGCTGCTTTCCGGGTTGGAACCGACCCTGCCGCTTAGGGAAGAGTAGAGTTAAGGATCGACACTCCGTCGCCGCTGCTGAAGATTCCCGCTACACAGCCGGTCATTAGCGTCGCTAGCGTAGCAGTCAACAAGGCTCGCAGGCCGAGGCTGGCGAGGTCGTCGCGACGCGAGGGAACAAGTGCGGCAGTCCCCCCGACAAAGATTGCCACCGCTGCCACGTGTGCGAATCCGCAGAGCGCATAACTCAGGATCACGACGGTCCGGGGATCTGTTATCTGACCGCTAGAGATTAATTGTGCGAGATGGTTGTAAGAAAAGACCTCAGTCAGGATAACTCGTTCTCCCAACAAGCGAGCCGCGATTGGTATATCCCCCGATTGCACTCCAAGCAGAAAGGCAAATGGATAGAAACACCAGCTCAAAATTCTCACAAGCGAAAGTGGTTCGCTCATTCCCAACCACGAACTGCCGGCGCCGAGTAAGATGTCGACCAGGGCTACTAATCCCAGAATTGCGATGAGTAGGGCCGAGATTCCTGCCGCCAGCTTCAGCCCGTCCATAGCTCCCTGGATAATGGCACTTATCAGATTCTTTGAACGGGTCGACTCGTCCTCCGGAGGAACAGCCGCGAGCGTCTCGGGCGTTTCGGTTTCGGGAATTAGGAGTTTAGATACGACCACGCAGGCAGGAATCGCCAGAACAGAAGCGGAAATCAGGTGTCCCGCAATTTGGGGAAACACTCCTGTTAAAAAGGCTACATAGACCCCGAGCGTACTTGATGCCACCGTCGCCATGCCCGTGGTCAACACCAGCAACAACTCTGAGCGCGTCATCTTTTCCAGATACGGTCGGACCACAACCGCTGATTCAATTCCAACAAAGATGTTCGCCGCACTCGAGAGCGACTCTGCGCCGCTGATTTTCATCGTTCGGTGGAAGAGCCTGGCGAAGAGTCGCACGAATATCTGCAACGCTCGCAGGTGATAGAGCAGAGCGGTGAAAGCTGCAAAGAAAATTACCACCGGAAGGACCTGAAAGATGAGGATGAAACCGATGGATCCCGACTCGCCGGGGCTTGCCGCCAGCGGGCCAAAGAGGAATACCGAACCGCTCTTTGACGCGTTCAGCAAGACCAGCACCGCGTCGTTCAACCAAAGTAGAATTCGATGCGACCCAGGCAAGCGAAAAATAATCAGACCAATCAGAAGTTGCAGAGCAACTCCCCAGGCTATCGTTCTCCACGCAATCTTCCGTCGATTACTGGAAAGCAACCAGGCGATTCCCGCGAAGACAATGAAGCCCACGACTGCTATCGCGTGATGAAGCATACCTTCGATCCTCTTATTGGTTTTAATTCAAGGGCGGTAAGATACGAGATGAAAGAACAAGTGGCAAATCGGATGAGTTGAGCGGCGACATTGTGGCGCTGCTAATCTTCTCTGAGATCGAGGCGTTAGCCCAATATCCAACGGGACCTTCCCGGCGACTCCGTCATAAGTGCCAGACCAACTCACCTCCACTCCAACCGAAACGTCCAAGCCCGGGATTCTGAAATTGACACGGGTTGCGGTCTGCGGTTCAAATCCCCACACGGCCCTGGTTATAGCTTACTCGCCCGTATAACTGATGGACGAAGGCGCATTTTTGGTAACGCTATGGTAACGAAACGTCCCACAAATGAATACAAATCAGTCCCAACGGATGCAAGGGTGAGAGCCTCCTATGGTCATGAAAACATTGAAGATTATCCACTCTATGCAACCCTGTCCAACTCCGTCCAAAATGCCTAATACGGACTTTCACGGCGGCGACACGGGTTCGACTCCCGTACGGGACGCCACTAATTTTTTATCAAGCACTCGCAGGTAATGCGGCTCGTCCCTCACCGCATCCCACGGCCCTGTCAGTAATGCCGGTTCAGATGTTGATGCTCTGCGGAATCTTGGATGGGAGCAGAAATTCGTACGGCGTGCGCGTTTGATTCCGCTCGTTAATCTCCGCCTTCAATGTTGAGCAGCTCTTGCTGAAATTGTGCCAGATAATTTTGGATGGCCGGGTCGGTGAAGTAATCGTTCCCGTAATCGCCTAACCTCGTAAAGTAGACCGATCCCAGTATGTAGCCGACCTCCAGTTGTAACTCCGCGATGTCCAGCGGCGGCAGCAATTTCAAAAAGTCGGCCTCAGTGGAACCTCCTTGTGTCGCCGGTGCTGGCGTATAGCCGGCCAATGGCATCGCAGGCGCGTAGCTCATAATCGAGTTTTGCGGGTAGTTCACCGCGGCGTGCTGCGCGCTGGCGGTAAAACAGACCAGCGTGACCAGTTCGATTAGTTGCTCGCGCGTGCTGAGTTGGTTCGCCTCGCCGACGTTGTTCAAGCGGCCCCCGTCGTGCGCGACCAACTCCGCCACCCAATTCTGCAACGCGGCGTCGCCCTGCACCTCCGCGTCGGACGTGTAGTAGTGATTAACGTACTGTCCGACCCATTGATTGATCGCGCCCCAGAGCAACAACGCGTCGTCGCGGTAAGGGTAATCCGGCAAAAGGCTCGTGTCGTCCACGCCGCGCTGGGCCAGTGTTTGCGGCAGCGTCGAGGTGTTGACGTTGAGCAGATAACTCTGCGCGCCCTTCACAGCAAACACACGCGATTGGTCTATCGAACCCGACATCAATTTGTCTACGCCGCCGAGCGGCGCAATTAGCTGGCTCTGGGCCGCGTTGTTGAGTGCCAGCGTGCCCTCGAAGTGCGGCGTCAGCAAAATAGAGAGCGGGTGCGTGGACGGCAACTGGTTATGCGTGGCGATGACGAACGGCTCGACGAACAGGTGCGTCCGTCCCAGATGGCTCACTGCTTCGTGGAAATTGCCGTCGGCGATCTGCACGATGGTTTTGGCAATCAGCCAGTCGTAGCCGTCCTGCGGCGTGAAGATCGGATTATCTGCGCCCGGCTGCGGCGCGCACTGAATCGCCACGGGCACGAGCGATTGCCCGCCCGGCGGGACGGCAAACAACGCGAGCGGCGCGTAGTTGAACTTCTGCGCCGCCGGGAAACTGCCGTTGACGGCTCCGCCAAACACAGAGTAATCGGCCAGATAGAGCCGTCCGTCCGCCAGCGCCGCCTCCAACGTGTCTTCGGCGCCCATGACGGACTGATACTGTTCTTCAGTAACCGGCAGCCGCGCGTCCAGCGCTTTCAGACGCTCAATCATCACCGGATTCGGCCCGGCCACTCGCATGGTGGCAAACACCGTATCCTCTTGAAAGTTCTGGCTGACCGCCGGCAACTGAATGAATTGGAACAATTGGTTGTAATCGTCAAGGCTGGAAGCCGGGCCGGAGACGGTCCCCTCCTGCACGATGATTTGCACGATGTCGCCCAGAGTCTCTTCGGTCACAGTCCGCGCAAAATTCTCTACGACTCCTTCCAGGAACGCTATCAATTTGGGCAGCGTAGTCGGGAATCCGACCTTTTCCACCTCGCTTTCAATTGCGCGCAACAGGTCTCTCTCGGCATCGGCCTCAAGCTGCGCGGCGACTTCCTTCAGCTTTGCGCGCAGATTTTCCACGTACTGAATAATGCCGCCATCGCTCTTAACTCCAATCATGATGGTGTTGACTAGAATCTTCAGCGCCGAGACCGAGACCAGGAATATCCAGTCGGGACGGGCGGAGAATGCTTCCGCCGGTGGCACAGTATCTACCATCGCGAGCGGCGGAAGGTAGGTATAGTTGTAGGTGTACTTGGTTGGGGGATTGTCATTCTCTGTGATGGTGAAATCTATGGTCATGGTGTTCCTTTCAAGCAAGCGGGCTGTAATATGTGCGGACTGAGTTCGAGCATCAAAGCGATGCCTGACTATGTGATAGATTCCCTGAAAGGGGTGTTATAAAACTTCCCCCAGGGAAGACAACACGCACGGGCTTACGTTTTCCTTCAGTAATTTGACGCTCTCCCGTGACCATATTCGTTTTCAGGCATATTAAAGACTGGTGTGAGGCTAACGAGAAAAGGCGCTCATTAGCAGAATGCGCGAGACTCAGACGCGGATGCAAGATATTCCGCCCGAAGGTGAATGTCAATAGTCGGTTTGGGTTTACACCAAATAAGATTTGAGGAATATTATGCTCAAGCTCGCAGCGGCTTTCACACGAGAGAGATGAAGCAGTGTTATCAGCACGAGCTATGCACAAGATCGAACAATTATCAGAAGAACAGGCGAGGCCGCTCCTGCCGCAGTTGGTGGCGCTCTTGCAGGATTCAGTTCATAACGGCTCTTCAGTCGGCTTCCTGCCGCCGCTGACGTTCGAGGCGGCCGAAGAGTATTGGCTCGAAACGCTGGACGAAGTGGCACAGGGTAAGCGCATCCTGTTGGTGTCGAGCGAGGCGGGGGACGTGACGGGCGCGGTGCAGCTTGCGCTTGCGACCAAGCAGAACGGACTGCATCGCGCGGAAGTCCAGAAGCTCGTCGTCCACACAGGCTTTCGTAATCGCGGCATCGCGCGTGCCCTGTTGAGCGCGGCCGAAGAAGCGGCCCGCGCGGCGGGGCGCACGCTTCTCGTGCTGGACACGGAGCAAGGCAGTGTTGCCGAGAAGCTGTATGAAAAGTTCGGGTACACGCGCTCAGGCGTGATACCTCAATACGCGCTGAACGCCGACGGCTCGTTGATCACTACGGTCGTCTTCTACAAGTTAATATAAGGGACGCGGCCCGCATCCGGTTCACTATTATGACGAGGTGAAACAATTGCCAGTCGAAGGTCTACAGATACGTCGCGCTGAGCCGGACGACTGTTCGGCCCTATACGAAATGTTTAGTAGCTCGAAGGTGACGGCCAACACGCTTCAGGTGCCGTACCCGTCGCGCGAGCAGTGGCGACAGCGGCTCGCGGACTCTGACGGCCATTACAACCTGGTGGCGGTCGTCAATGAGCGCGTCGTCGGCATGCTCGGCGTGCACACCTTCCCGAACAGGCCGCGCAGGAAGCACGTAGGGGCCATAGACATCGTCGTGCACGAGGAGTGGCAGGGCAAGGGCGTCGGGGCGGCTCTGATGCGCGCGGGCCTGGACCTGGCCGACAACTGGCTCAACCTCATGCGGCTGGAACTAGAGGTCTACACGGATAACGAGTCGGCGATACGGCTCTACGAGCGGTTCGGGTTCGAGCATGAGGGGACGCTCAGACAGCACGCGTTCCGCGACGGGCGTTACGTTGACTCGTACGTGATGGCCCGCCTGCGACCTTCACAGTAGTGCGAGCCGCCCGGTGTCTCACTTCGAGATGACGAACGGCTCCTGCCGCTTGACGAGTTTGCCCATTACTGTGTCCGTGGCTTCTATCCTGGCCGTGTAGCTGCCGGGCGGGAGACCTTTGAGGCTGACGTACTTCGCGAAAGTCAGGTGCGGCGTCGGCCCGTTGTGGGTCTCCGTTAACTCGTCGTTGACGGGCCTGGTCATGGCCTTCCCATCCTTCCAGAGTGTCACGGAGATTTTAACCCTGGGCTTGTTCGTCTCAGGACTGGGGGCCGCGTTGTAGAGTTCGAAGAAGATGATCAGCTTGTCTTCGGCGCGGAACTCGCGGGCGGCCGACGGGCGAATCTGGACGCCTTCCTGGTTGAGCACGTCGTAGCCCGCGCCGGCCGCAAGCTGCCGCGGGGCGAACTCGACGTAGCGGCTGAGCACTACGCCGCTCGTCGAGAATGCTTCGTCGCCGGCGGGCAGAATCAACTGTTCCCTCCTCGCCGTCGTCTTGCCCGAAAGCTTGTCCCTGACAAGCAACTCGATGCTGTAAGTGCCGGGGACGAGTTCCAGGTCCTGGCGGTAGAAGATATTGTAGTCCTGAATCGCGCGGTACTGCTCGGCCGTCAGCCCTATATTAAAATCGCCGCCGAGCCGCGAGAGAATCGAGTCCTGCCCCTGTCGCACCACGCCCAGCACGTCCAGGTGCATCTGCTGCTTGCCGCCTTTCTGCTCGAACTTCACCGCGCCGGATGGCAACTCCAGTGCGAGCGGGACGACGTAGCGCCCCTCCTGAATCCTGAAGGGCGGCAACTCCATGAAGACCGGCAGCGCTGAGTTGTCACGGGCCGACGCGATTGCTCCCAGCAACTTCTTGTCGTCGGCCGAGAGTGAGATCAACTGGTCGCGCGCGATGGCGTGGTAGCCCGCGCGGGCGAACACCTCCGCGCCAGGCCGGCGCACCTCCACTTTCACCTTGCGGAAGCTGCCGTCGAAGTCAGGGTCTGTGCTCTGATATGCCAGCGTGTAGCGGGCGCGGATTTCCTGGTCAATACGGTTGAGCCCACGACCTATGTCGTTTGTGCCTTTGATGAACTGCCCGCCGGTCTGGCCCGAAATCTGGTACAGGATGTCGAAATTTCTGTTGGACCCTTCCTGCCTCGCGTAATCGAACACGGTCTCACCGCCGACGGCCCGTATGCGTTGTTCCTGATCGGCCAGCCCGGAGATGCCTGCCAGCGGCGAGGAGGGCCAGATTCCAGCCGAGCCTGGGGCGTCGCCTCTCAGCCCGGCGGAGTCTATGACGTAGATGGCGACGTTGGCGCGGTTGGCGATGTCAATCGTGCTCCGAATCTGCCAGTCCAGGACGGAAGGCGCGACGAACCCCTGCGAGAAAAGGACGACTGTCTTTTTGCCGGGCAGGTCGCGCTGCGCTTCGGCGAGCGCCGCGAGCGCCGCCAGTACGGGTCGCGCCTGCTGGGCGCTCAGGGCGGAGCGCAGCTTGATGTACTGCTGCAAGACGCGCTCCGCGATCATGGCCTCGGCCGCGGCGGACGAGCCCGCAGGAGCGCCGCCCGAGGTTACTAGCGTCTCCCGCTGGGCGGCTATGTTTTCCGCGATGTCGCGCTGCTCGGAGGTCTTCGACGTGAGCGCGCCCGAGTAGGCGCGCTCTACCGCCGAGATGAGCCGCGCCTTGTCACTCGTGAACGGTTGCATCAATCGCAACTGGCTGGTGATGACGAAGACTGCCACCGTGTCCGTGTCGGCCACCTGCTCGCGTATGTACTTGACCAGCCCCTCGCGCACCTGCTTCAGGTTGGAGGACTCGGTCGTCTGCGCGTCCAGCACCAGCGAGATGATGTTGCTCGGCGCGCGCGTCGCCGTCCGCGCGCCCGCCGCGGTCGTCGCAGTTGCCGTCCCCGAACTTTCGACGGTCGCACGGCCTGCGCCGCCGGCAAGAGGCGACTCGAAAAATTGCACTTTCTGTTGGACGCCGTTCTCGAAGACGGTGAAATCGGCGGGGGCGAGGTTGGTGACGTACTTCCCCTTTTCCCTGACCATGACCTCTATGTTGACGAGGTTCGATCTCACCTTGACGACTTCGAGGTCGTCTTCACCGGGCTCCTGTGCCAGCGCCTGCGTGGCGCAGAGGCACAGGGGAATCATCACGAGCCAGCGCCAGAGCAGGCGCGCCGTGCGCCCTTTGAAAAAGAACTCATGCCCAGACATCTTTCACCTCCAGCGAGTCAACGCGAGGCAAGTCGTGCGCGGTCTTAAGAGAAAGCGCGGTAAGCGACTTCGCCTTTGCAGACCGTGAGGTGGACGGAGTAATCCTGATTCAGAATAGCCACGTCCGCGTCTTTGCCGACTTCGAGTGAGCCTTTGCGGTCGGAGACGCCGCAGACCTGCGCGGGGAGAAACGACGCCGTGTAAGCCGCGTCAACGAGGCTCATCCCCGTGAACGCCACCGCGTGGCCGACGGCCCTGTTCATGGTCAACATCGAACTGGCGATTGTCTCCCCGTCAAGCAGCACACACCTGTCGCCCTCGACTTTAACCGGAATATCGCCGAGCGTGTAAGTCCCGTCCGGGCAGCCGACGGCCGCCATCGCATCGGTGACGAGAATCAACCCGTCACGCCCCTTGATTTTTGCCGCTAGTCGCACCATTTCGGGAGCCACGTGTATTCCATCGGGCACTATTTCCGCGCGAATAAACGGCTCGTTCAGGCAAGCCGTCGTCAGGCTGGGCTTGCGGTGGTGCAACGCTGGCATGGCGTTATACAGGTGCGTCGCGTGCGTGGCCCCGGCCTCTATCGCCTCAAGCGCCGTGTCGTAATCGGCTTCGGAGTGGCCCAGAGACGCGACCACGTCGTGCGCGACTAAGAGGCGTATCAGCTCCATGCCGCCTGGAAGTTCCGGCGCGAGCGTCATGATTTTGACGAGGCCGGGCGCGGCGCGCAAATACTCCATGCACTGATCCAGGTCCGGGTCGCGCAGCGTTTCGAGCGAGTGCGCCCCCTTCTTGTTCCTGTTGATGAACGGGCCTTCGACGTGTATGCCGACAATCTCCGCGGCGGGAGCGGAGTCGCCCACCGCCGCCGCGCAGGCTTCGAGCGCGCGGAGCAGTGCTTCGTGGTGCGCGGAGACGGTGCTCGGCAAATAGGCTGTCGTTCCGTAGCGCGACTGCGCGCGCGAGATGCGGCGGATGCCCTCGGCGTCGCTGAACATCACGTCGTCGCCGTGGCTGCCGTGCACGTGCGTGTCAATCAGGCCGGGCAAGACCGTCAGGCCGGCGGCGTTGATAATCTCTGAACCCGGCTCGGGCTCCGCGTCCCGCGCGCGGCCGACGAACGTGATGTGCCCGTCCTCGACGAGCACCGCGCCGTCCTCTATGGCGCTGTCACGCGTCACGACCGTTCCACCGACTATCGCCAGTTTACTACTTCCATCTCCGTTCATAGGGTTCGCGTGACCTTCGATAGCGAGCGGGGCGCGTCCGCGTTCAAGCCCTTGGCCTCCGCGAGCAGGGCGGCGAAGAGTTGGGCCGGGATGATGTAGGGGATGGGCGCTAAGACCTCTTCGATGTCCGCCCCCATCCTGACGGACCTCGTGGACATCTCGATGATCTGCTCATCAGCGGTGATGACGAGCGTGTCCGCGCGAAGCTCCTTCAGGCGATTCATCAAGAGCCTGGCCCCGTCGAGCGTGATGCCCGGCGGCGCGAAGAGGATGATCGGGAAGTGGCGCTCGACCATCGCCAGCGGCCCGTGAAAGAAGTCCGCGGACGAGAAGCGCTCGGCGACGACGTAACAGGTCTCCATCAGCTTGAGCGCCAGCTCGTAAGAGTTCGCGTACAGGAGCCCGCGCCCGACGACCACGCAGTTCTCCATGAACACATAACGCTCGGCCAACTGCCTGATGCTCTCTTTGTGTTCGAGCGCGCGCGCCGCTAATTCCGGGATGGCTTCGTAATTGAAAGAACCCGCGCCGTCGGAGAGTGCGGCGGCAAGCAGGTAGAAGAGCATCATCTGTCCGGTGAAAGTCTTCGTCGCGGCGACGGAGCGCTCGCGCCCGCCGTGCATGAGCAGCAACTCGTCCACCGTCTGTGCCATTGACGACGCGGGCTCGTTGGTGATGCCGACGGTGTAAGCGCCGCACGCGCGCGCGCGCTCCAACACGCGGTTGATGTCTTCGCCTTCGCCGGATTGGGAGACGCCGACGACGAGCGCGCGGCCCAGTTTCAACTCGCCGCCGTAGAGCGTGTAGACGGAGGGCGCGGCGAGCGAGACGGGGATGCCCGTCTTAATCTCCAACAGGTATCTGCCGAAGAGCGCGGCGTTGTCGGAGCTGCCGCGGGCGACGAGCACGATCAGGTCAACGTCGCGCCCCTTGAGGAAGGACCCCAGCCGCGCGACCTTGCCGCGCTCCTCCTCAATCGTCTTCTGTAGCGCGGCAGGCTGCTCGGCTATCTCCTGAAGCATTAACGACACGTGAAATCCCCTGCCTCTTTCTTGAGCTTATCCGCTCTTGCGACGCCCGAGCATATCGAAGCCGACGGCCGCCACCAGAATCGAGCCCTTGACGATGTCCTGCACGAAGTCTTTCACGTTTTCGAGCGACATGCCGTTATCGAGGCTCGCCATGAAGAGCGCGCCCAGGCACGCGCCGAAGATTGAGCCGCGTCCGCCCATGAGGCTCGCGCCGCCTATGACGCAGGCCGCAATCGCGTCGAGTTCCAGCAGCACGCCCGCGTCGGGCGTGGCGCTCCCGACCCGCGCCGTGTAAATCACCGCGGCCACGCCCGCGAGCGCGCCCATCAAACAGAAGACGAGCAGGATGTGCAGGCGCAGGCTGATGCCCGAGAGCCGCGCCGCGTCGGGGTTGCCGCCGATGGCGTAAAGGTAGCGCCCGAAGGTCGTGTTCTGCGTGAGGAAAGCCCCGAGGAGCGCGACCGCCAGCAGGATGATGACGGGAATTGGCACACCCGCGTAAGAGTTCAGGGCCAGAATAAACCCGACGACGACGAGCGAAGGGACGACGATACGCAAAGCCGTCTGCACGGTGCTCGGCACGGCCAGCCCGTAGCGCGTGCGGGCGCGGACGCGGCGCAGGTTGAGCCACACGATGGCGGCGACGGCCAGGACGGCGACCGCGATGCCGACGGCCGGCGCGACGTAACTCTGGCCGATGCCCTTGTAGGCAGGGTCCGCGATGGGAATGGTGTTGCCCGCGCTCAGTCCCTTAATCGCGCCGCGCCAGACGAGTAGGCCGCCGAGGGTGACGATGAAGGCTGGAATGTTGACGTAGGCGACGAGGAAGCCGTGGAGCGCGCCGATGACGACGCCGACGACGACGGCCGCCGCGACCGCCGGCACGAGCCCCCAGCCGAGCCAGGTCAGCACCATCACGGAGACGCCGCCCGCCAGGCCGACGAGCGAGCCGACCGAAAGGTCTATCTGCCCCGCGATGATAATCATCAACATGCCGACGGCGAGCACGCCCGTCACGGCCGTCTGCCGCATCAGGTTCGAGAAGTTGCGCGCTTCCAGAAAAATTCCGTCCGTCGCCCAGGTGAAGAGCAGCCAGACGACGACGAGCGCGAAGACCATCGTATAGGCGCGCAGCGCCGTCGTCGGAATCCTGAGCCTGCCGATGCTCTTCTGGGGCTCCGTGTCGGCCGTCACCGGCGGACGCGCAGGAGAAGGGCCGGTCGCGCGCGGTTCAGGCAT
Source organism: uncultured Acidobacteriota bacterium (assembly GCA_963711585.1). Lineage (GTDB taxonomy): Bacteria > Acidobacteriota > Blastocatellia > Pyrinomonadales > Pyrinomonadaceae > QHXM01. The sequence continues at coordinate 488,187 of CAVQEU010000020.1, forward strand.
GATGACCGTCGCCGCCGGGTCGTTTGCGTCAGACGCATCATTGACCAAAGCGGAGCCGTCATCCAAGCAAAAAACCATTGTGTCGTCATATTCGCGCTGGCACGTCCGGCATCGTTTCATCTCTCTGAGCTTTCCTTTTTAAACTTCAGACTGACGGCCGACTAAACCCCTTTGCGTCTTTGCGCCTTTGCGTGAGTGATTTTGGTTTTTTCACGCAAAGGCGCAAAGACGCTAAGAAAGACTCGGCTAAGCGGCGCGGCGCGCGTGTCCGGTGGCGCAGGACATGACGGCTTCGGGGGTGGCTTCGTCGCGCGTGAACTGGCCCGCGACATGCCCCTCGTGCAGCACGATGATGCGGTCGGAGAGGCCCAGGACTTCCGGCAACTCCGACGAGACCAGCACGATTGCCAGCCCCTCGCGCGCGAGCTGATTGATCTGCGCGTAAATCTCCTGCTTCGCCCCTACGTCTATGCCGCGCGTCGGCTCGTCCAGAAAGAGCACGCGCGGCTTCGTCAGGAGCCACTTCGCCAGCACGACCTTCTGCTGGTTGCCGCCCGAAAGTGTGCCGGCGACGGTCCAGACGTTGTTCGCCTTGATGCGCAGGTCGCGCGCCGCGCGCTCGCCGGCCGCCGCCTCCGCGTCCGCGTCCGTCACGAAGCGCCCCGAAACGTGCGGCAGGCTCGCCAGCGTCATGTTGTTCAAGATAGTCTGATCCAGGATGAGGCCGAAGCGCTTGCGGTCTTCCGTGACGAAGCCTAGGCCGAGGCGTATCGCCTGACCGGGGCTCGCTATCCGCACGCGCCGTCCCTCCACGAAAAGCTCGCCCGTCGTGCGCCCCGCGTGCGCGCCGAAGATCGCCATCAGAAGGTCGCTGCGGCCCGCGCCCATCAAGCCCGCGACGCCCAGGACTTCGCCGCGCCGCACACTGAAGCTGACGTTATCAACCAGAAGTTTTCCGGGCACGGTCGGGTCTTCGACGCGCACGTCTACGGCCTCGAAGACGGTCTCGCCCGGCCAGTGCTCCCTCTTCGGGAAAATGTCTCCGACCTCGCGCCCGACCATGCGCGCGATGACGCGCGGCTCGTCCAGCGCGGCGGTAGCATCTGTGCCAACCGTCCGCCCGTCGCGCAGGACCGTGATGCGATCCGACAAGCGAAAGACCTCTTCCAGCTTGTGCGAGATGTAGACCATGCCGACGCCGCGCGCGCGCAGGCCATTGAGAATGCTGACGAGCGTTTCGACTTCGGCGTCCGTCAGCGCGGCGGTCGGCTCGTCGAGCACGAGGATGCGCGCGTCTTGCGAAAGAGCTTTGGCGATCTCGACTAGCTGCTGCTGGCCGATGCCCAAATTGCGTACGGGGGCGCGCGGGTCAATCGGGAGGCGCAGGTCGTCCAGGAGTTTCTGCGCGCGGCCGTAAAGCTCGTCCCAGCGTATGACGCCGAAGGTGCGCGGCTCGCGGCCTAGAAAGATGTTCTCGCCGACGGTCAGGTCTTTGACGAGCGACAGTTCCTGAAAGACAATCGCCACGCCCGCGGCCTCGGAAGCGCGCACGCCGTTAAAATGCACGGGCTCGCCCTGTATCAGTATCTCGCCGCCGTAGTCCGTGTAGACGGCTCCGAGAATTTTCATGAGCGTGGACTTGCCCGCGCCGTTCTCGCCGACGAGCGCGTGAATCTCTCCGGCGTGCAGGTCAAAGCTCACGCCGTCGAGAGCCTTCACGCCCGGAAAGGTCTTGGTGATGTCGCGCATCTCCAAAAGAGGTGCGCCGCCCCACGTCGAAGTCATGCCTATCTCCTGCGAACGAAGACGAGCGCGAGCAACACCACGGACAGCGCCAAAGCATATCCGGGCATCGTGTGCCGCAGGCCGGACACTTCGCCCGCAGCGCCCGCGTCTTCCCGCTCGACGCGCGCCGTCTTCGGCCACTGGTCTTTCGGTACGTTCTGGTAGACGGCTTCCACCTTCTGGAAACCTTCCTTGATGACCGTGTCCGCCATGTTGCCCTTATCAACGGCGATGGGCTCGTGCAGGATGGAAGGAACGTCCTTCATGCCGTTGTTAATCTTGTCGGCCGTCTGAACCTTCTCGCCGCGCGCGAGCTTGACGGCCCACTCGACGGCGCTGTCGGCGAGCGGCTTGATGGGCTTGTAGATCGTCATGGACTGTTTGCCCTCGACGATGCGCTGGCAGGCGGCGAACTCCGCGTCCTGGCCCGTCACGACGACCTTGCCCGTGAGCTTCTGTTCCTCGATGGCCTGTATAGCGCCGCCGGCCGTGCCGTCGTTCGAGGCGATGACGGCCACTATGTCGTTGCGCGTCTGCGTCAGCGCGTTCTCCGTGATGTTGAGCGCTTCGCTCGCCTTCCACTCCTTGGCGTATTGGTCCGCGACTATCTTAACTTGGCCGCTATCCACGGCGGGCTTGAGGACGTTCATCTGTCCCTGGTGCAGGAGCAAGGCGTTGTTGTCCGTGGGCGAGCCGCCGACGATGACGTAGTTCCCTTTCGGCTGGCGGTCAAGGGCGTACTTGGCCTGCATCTCCCCTATCTTCACGACCTGGTGCGAGACGTAGAGGTCAACGTCCGAGTTCTTAATCAGGCGGTCGTAGCTGATGACGGGGACGTTCTGCTTCTTGGCCGACTCGACGATGGAGGCGGCGACCTCGCCGTTGTGCGGCGCGACCAGGAGCACGTTGACGCCCTGCGTCAGCATGTTCTCGGCCTGCTCTATCTGTAGCTTATCGTCGCCGTTGGCGACCTGAACGATGACGGTCGCGCCCATCTCTTTGGCTTTGGCCTCGACGAACTCCTTATCGCGCTGCCAGCGCTCCTCCTTGAGCGTGTCCATCGAGAAGCCTATCTTGATTGGGCCGCCCGTGTTTTTCGGCCCACCGCCCCCGCCGCCCTGCTCCGGTGGCGCGCTGACGCAAGCAATCGCCAGTGTTAAAAAAGTCAAAGACAAAAGAGTGATGAAAGCTCTAGCGTTTCGCATGGGCTGTGGAATCTCCTTTTTATACTCAAGCTCCGAGCGTCTCGATCCCCTTGCGGCTTGGCGCCTCCGCGTGAAACAGTTTTAAGCTCACGCGAAGACGCAAAGGCGCAAACGACGCGCAGGTTTGAAAGGCTCTCTAACTAGGAAAGAATACCGGGCACGCATAATAGCAGACGTTTGTCGCCCTTCGGAACAAAATAATGCTTGAAGAAAACGGGCGGATAAAAGAGAATGTCCGCCGCCTAGCTCCTGCAATCAAGCTCCCTTAAGGACAAGACGGCCATGAGAAAAATCGCCCTTGCGCTGGCAGCCATCCTGTGTATCCAGCCCTTTTGCCCAGCGCTACAACAAACGTCCCACGCGCCGTCGCCGAGTGGCCCTGTGGCGACGGACGCTGACATTGACGTTGACGTCAAAGACAGCGAGGTCTTCTTCCAGACGGCCCTGCGCCAGAAGCCCGCGCGCGACCATACGCGCCGCATCAACGAACTTCTCTCGCGCATGACGCTCGAAGAGAAGGTGGGGCAGATGACGCAGCTTGAGATTGGGATGGTCACGACGGGCTCTAATCAGGAGATACAGATTGACCCCGCCAAGTTGGAGAAGGCCGTCGTCAAGTACGGCGTCGGCTCCATCCTGAACGTCAAGGACCAGGCGCTGACCATCGAGCGCTGGCACGGCATCCTTCGGCAGATTCAGGAGGCCGCGCAGCGTACGCGCCTGAAAATTCCGGTCATCTACGGCATTGACTCCATACACGGCGCGAACTACGTGCAGGGCGCGACGCTCTTCCCGCAGGAGATAGGCATGGCCGCGACGTGGAACCCCGCCCTGATGCAGCGGGCGGCGGAGATTACCGCGATGGAGACGCGCGCCGCAGGCATCCCCTGGTCTTTCTCGCCCGTCCTCGACATTGGCCGGCAACCGCTCTGGCCCCGCTTCTGGGAGACGTTCGGCGAAGACCCGTATCTGGCGAAGGTCATGGGCGTGGCGTTCGTGCGCGGCCTCGAAGGCGACGATGTCTCGGCCGGGACGAGCGTCGCGGCGAGCCTCAAGCACTACATGGGCTACAGCCTCCCCTTGAACGGTAGGGACCGCACGTCTGCCTGGATTCCAGAGAATTATCTGCGCGAGTACGTGCTGCCGCCGTTCGAGGCCGCGGTCAAGGCGCGCGCGCGCACGGTGATGATTAATTCGGCTGAGATTAACGGCGTTCCGGGCCACGTCAACCGCCACATCCTGACGGACATATTGCGCAATGAATTGGGCTTTCAGGGCTTCGCCGTCTCCGACTGGGAGGACATCAAGAAGCTCGTCACGCAATGGCGCGTGGCCGCCGACGAGCGTGAGGCGACGCGCATGGCCGTCATGGCGGGCATAGACATGAGCATGGTTCCCAGCGATTACAGTTTCGCGGACCACCTCATCGCGCTCGTCAAAGAGGGCAAAGTGCCTGTGACGCGCATCAACGAGGCCGTGCGCAGAATCCTGCGCGTCAAGTTTGAGCTGGGGCTTTTCGAGAATTCCATGCCGGACCCCGCAATGAAAATTAACTTCGGCACGAACGCTTCGAGAGACTTGAGTCTGCAAGCGGCGCGCGAATCAATGACGCTCCTGAAGAACGAGAATAATCTGCTGCCGCTCTCGAAGAATCGCAAGGTGCTCGTCACCGGCCCGACCGCGCACTCCATCATCTCGCTCAACAACGGCTGGTCTTACGTCTGGCAGGGCTCCGAGCAATCGCTCTACCCGACGGACCGCCCGACCATCCTACAGGCCATCGAAGGCAAGCTCGGGAAGAACATGACCTACGAGCCTGGCACGAAGATTACGAGGCCGCCGGGCTCGCCCTCGGGCAGCACGCCGACCGACCGCGACGAGGAAGTTGACATTCCGGCTGCGGTGCGAGCCGCCCGCGACGCGGACGTGGTCGTGCTCTGCCTGGGCGAGGGCTCCTACACGGAGACTCCCGGCAACATCACCGACCTGACTCTGGGCGAGCCGCAGCTCCGCTTAGCCGAAGCCATTCAGGCGACGGGTAAGCCGGTCGTGCTTGTCCTGGTCGAGGGACGCCCGCGCCTCATCAATCGCATCGCGGATAAGTCGCAAGCGATACTCATGGCTTACAACCCCGGCAACGAGGGCGGCACTGCCGTCGCTGACGTGCTCTTCGGCGACCACAACCCGTCAGGGAAACTCCCCTTCACCTACCCGCGCACGCCGAACGGGTTTGTCACTTACGACCACAAATTGTTCGAGACCGAGGAGACTAACTTCGGCAACACTGCCTTCCGCCCGCAGTTCCCCTTCGGGTTTGGGCTCAGCTACACGACGTTCGCCTATAGCAATCTGCAACTCAGCCCGAAGCAGGTAATGACGAACGGCCAGGTGAACGTCAGCGTGACGGTGACCAACACGGGCGCGCGTGCGGGGAAAGAGACGGTTATCCTGTACGTGCGAGACAGAGTCGCCTCGCTCGCGCCTCCGGGCAAGCGCGTCAAACGCTTCGCCAAGGTTCACCTTGCGCAGGGCCAGAGCAAGACGCTTTCCTTCACGCTCACACCCGACGATCTCTCGTTCATCGGGGCGGACAACAAGCCGACAATCGAGCCGGGTGAGTTCGACGTGATGGTCGGAAATCTCACAGACAAATTCACGCTCACGGCCGGGCCGGGACAAACGCAGAGGCGAAGACCGGCGCGCAGATAGAAGAAATATTAATAGAGGCCAATCAACCCTTTGCGTCTTTGCGCCTTTGCGAGAGAAAACCAAAAGGTTCACGCAAAGCCGCAAAGGCGCTAAGAGAAGCATTATGAAAATTTCACCCGCACGATTCCTGAACGCGATGGCGCTCGTCATCCTTCTGATGAGTTCAACCGTCACACAATCGCTCGCGCAGCGGAAACCTTTGGGCGCGTTCGATGACCAGGCGGATATTGGCAAGGTGATTAAGCCCGGCTCGGCTGTCTACGTCGCTGCGAAAGATGAGTACAACGTCTCAGGCTCCGGCACCAACATGTGGTTCGGCGAGGACGAGTTTCATTTCGTCTGGAAGCGCATGAAAGGCGACTTCATCCTGACGGCGCGGGCGCACTTCACAGGCCGCGGCGTCGAGGCACACAGGAAGACAGGCTGGCAGGTGCGCTCAAGCCTGGACAAAGATTCCCCGCACATGAGCGCCGTCGTGCACGGCGACGGTCTCACCTCGCTTCAGTTTCGCAGAACCAAAGGGGCCGACACAGAGGAAGTAAAATCATCCGTCACGGCCCCCGACGTAGTTCAGCTTGAGAGAAGAGGCAATAAGTATCTCATGTCGGTCGCGCGCTACGGCGAAGCCTTCACGACCGAGCAGGTCTCGGACCTTGCGCTGGGCGACGAAGTGTACGCCGGGCTCTTCGTCTGCTCGCACAATAAAGACGTGGTCGAAAGCGCCGTCTTCCGCGATGTCAGAATCACAGTCCCCGCGGCCGAGAACTTCGTCCCTTACAGAGACTACATAGGGAGCAACCTCGAAGTCTTAGACCTCAAGAGCGGGAGCAGAAGAATCCTCTATAGCTCGCCCGATTCTCTACAGGCACCCAACTGGACGCCGGACGGCCGCGCGTTAATCTACAACCGCAACGGCCGCCTGTACCGCTTCGATCTGGCACAAAAAACGCCTGCGGAAATCAACACGGATTTCGCCGTCAATAACAACAACGACCACGTGCTCTCCTTCGACGGAAAGATGATGGGCATCAGCCACCACAGCAAGGATGACGAGAACAAGTCCATCGTATACGTCCTCCCCGCCCTAGGTGGTAAACCCAGGAGAGTCACCGCACGCGGCCCGTCTTACCTTCACGGCTGGTCGCCCGACGGCAAGTTCCTGGTCTACACGGGCGAAAGAGACGGCGCGTTCGACATCTACAGGATATCCGCCGAGGGAGGCGACGAGACACGGCTGACCACCGCCGACGGCCTGGACGACGGCCCCGAGTACACGCCCGACGGCCGCTATATTTACTTCAACTCCAACCGCACCGGGCTGATGCAAATCTGGCGCATGCGCGCCGACGGCACAGGGCAGGAGCAAGTCACGAATGACGAATATAACAACTGGTTCCCGCACATCTCCCCCGACGGCAAATGGATCGTCTTCCTATCATTCCTGAAAGACGTCAATTCGGGCGACCATCCTTTTTACAAGCACGTCTACCTGCGCCTGATGCCCTTCGCCGGAGGCAAGCCCAAAGTCATCGCCTACGTCTACGGCGGCCAGGGCACCATCAACGTGCCCTCGTGGTCGCCGGACGGTAAGAGCGTGGCCTTCGTCAGCAACACGGACATTAAGAGTTCGTTCCAAAACTCAAGAGACTGATTCACTCAACCCTTTGCGCCTTTGGTTTTTACTTTGCGCCTTTGCGAGAAACAAAGCTTCACGCAAAGGCGCAAAGTTAAGACGTAAGGCGCAAAGGCTTGAGTCTTTGCGTTGTTTGAGTTTTGGGACTAATTCTTAATGTCGATGACCGCGCTTCTTTCAAGCTCGTCTTCGCTGACTGACGCGCGCCCGCGTTTGCGGAAGGTGAGGACGATGTGCAGGAGCAGCATGACGACGGACGCGGCTATCACGGCCAGTAAGCCTGCGCGCACGTCGCCCGCTTCGCCGCCGACCGCGGCCGAGATGTAGCCCACGGCCGGCGGGATTAACAGGAGTCCGGCGAAGCCGACGCCCATCACCAGGCTGATAGCGGTGCCTGCGGTGCGCGGCGTCATCATCGAAGCCAGCCCCACGGAAGTCGGGAAGATAGGCCCCATGCCGAAGCCCGCGACGATGAGCCCCGCGCGCACGACCGTCGGACTCCCTGCTGTGAACGCGACGACGAGACCGGCGGTAGTCAACAAAGAGCCTGCGGTCAGCAGCACAAAACTGTTCACGCGCGAAGCGCCAAGCAGCAGACTTGATACGAGCCGGCCCGCGAGCAATGCGAAGGCGAAGAGTGAGAGCGTTGTCAGCGCGTAGTTGGCGACGAGAATGCCCGCCGGGTCCGTCTCGAAGAAGCGACTGAGCGCGCCGGGCGTTGAGCGCGCGAGTTCCTGCAACTGCGCGGGGTCTAACCCGTGGCCCGCAAGCAGGCGCGCGTCGCGCTCCATGAACGTCACGACCCACTTGCCGACGGAGACTTCCGCCCCCACGTACATGAAGAGGGCCATTGCCAGCAGCCAGAACGAAGGCGTGCGGAAGAGTTCCTTCGCCCCGCTCAAGGCCGACGCCTCCGGGTGCGCGGGCATTGGAAAGCGCGGAGTCAGAATCAAAATCAGTAGCGCAACACTGATTCCGCCGAGTGACCAGAAGACTAAGCCGAGGCCGCCGCGTTGTTGAATCCGTTGGACGACGAGCGGCAGTGCCGCCAGGCCCAGCCCGAAGCAAATGTCCAGGAGGTTGAGCGCGGAGTTGCGCCAATGCGACGCCACGTCCGCGACCAGCGCGTGCCCTGCCGCGACAATCGCGTTAGCGCCGAAGCCCAGCACGAGCGAGCAGCCGAAGATTAGAACGAGCGCCGCGCCCGCGCTGACATAAGTGACGGTCAGAGCGAAGCCGGCCATTGACGCGACGACCAGCGCCGCCCCGCCCGCGAGCGCGAACTTCTTGCCGACGCGGTCAATCACAGGCCCGCTCAGGAGGTAAGCCAGGACGGCCCCGGCGGCGTTAATCAGTAGAAAAGTGCCGACGGCGTTGTCGTCCGGCAAATACTGGTTGCGCTCAAGCGTAGGGAGCACGGAGCCGGGCAGGGCGGCGAGCAGCCCGTAAACGAAGATGCCCACGAAAGCGACGAGCATGAGCAGCAGCTCTCGCCGGGTCAAAGTTTTTTTCTTGTTCAAGCGGAACCCCCCGCCGAGTTTGGGATGAGCAGAGCGAAAAACGTCTCTTGTTGACTTTCGAGCTGACGGAGTGCGGGGCGCATGTTACCACGAATCTTTACCTGCATCATTCGGTGTGTTACAAGCACACTCTCTGTTCACGACCGATGTTAAAGAATCCTTTGCGTCCGTTCGGCGAGGAAGCATGATGAAGAGACTGAACGTTGCCATGATCGGCTACCAATTCATGGGCAAAGCCCACAGCAACGCCTGGCGGCAGGTGGGCCACTTTTTCGACGTGCCGTTCGAGCCCGTGATGAAAGTCATCTGCGGGCGCGACGAGGCGGGCGTGAAGGAGGCTGCGCGCCGCTACGGTTGGGACGAGTACGCGACCAGTTGGGAGGATGTCGTCGCCAGAAAAGATGTTGACGTGATAGACATCTGCACCCCTGGCGACACGCACATGCCCATCGCGGCGGCGGCCGCCCGCGAAGGTAAGGTCGTCTTTTGCGAGAAGCCGCTGGCGAATACTCTACGGGAAGCCGAAGCGATGCTCGACGCGGCCGAAGCGAATGGCGTCATACATATGCTCTGCCACAACTACCGGCGCGCACCCGCCGTTGCGCTCGCCAAACGGATTATCGAAGAAGGACGGATTGGCCGAATACACCACTACCGCGGCACGTATCTTCAAGACTGGGTCGTCAGCCCAGACTTTCCGCGCGTCTGGCGGCTTGAGAAAGCCAGGGCCGGGTCGGGCGCGCTCGGCGACCTCGTCTCACATTCGGCAGATTTGGCCCGCTTTCTGGTCGGCGAGATAACGGAAGTTTCGGGACTTCTTAAAACTTTCATCACGGAGCGCCCCGTGGAGAGCGGGAGCCTGGAAATGGCCCAGGTGGATGTTGACGACGCCGCGCTCGCGCTCGTTCAATTCGAGAATGGGGCCGTCGGGACAATCGAGGGGACGCGCTTCGCGACGGGGCGCAAGAACTACAACCGTTTTGAGATTAACGGGAGCAAGGGGAGCATCGCGTTTGACATCGAGAGCATGAACGACCTCGAACTCTACATAGAGGAAGGGCCGGAGAGCGGCTGGCGTAAGATTTCCGTCACGGACCCCGGCCACCCTTACGTATCGGGCTGGTGGCCGCCCGGACACGTCCTCGGCTACGAGCACACCTTCACGCACACGGTCCTGGACCTGCTCAAAGCCGTCGCCGAGCAGAAGCTGCCCTCACCCAACTTCGCCGACGGCGTGCGCAATCAACGAATACTCGACGCAATCGAACGGTCCTCGCAGTCAAAAGCGTGGGAGAAGGTATAAACGAATCATTGACTCAACTCCTTTGCGTCTTTGCGCCTTTGCGTGAAAAAACTTAAATCACTCACGCAAAGGCGCAAAGACGCAAAGGGGTTGAACTCTTGCTCCGCGCCTTCGTCCTCACGAACGATAGGGCTCTCGGCCGACGCCTTGTGCGGGGATGTCTTGCGCGGCGAGCACTTCTTGCTGTAGCGCGTACATGCAGGCCGCGGCTTCGTCAATCTTTCGCGTGAAGGCGATGGAGCCTTGCAGGATGGGCTTAAGGCGCTCTCTGTCCTGAATCCGCGCTTTCGGGTATTCGTGCTCGACGATCAAATGTGTGTTCACTACGTCCAGGCTCAATAACTCGCGCGCGGCGAGTTGGTGATCCAGCCAGTCCACCGTCCTGTTCTGTAGGTAAGCCAGCGGGTCGTGCTTCGCGGTTCCGGGCAATTCGTGCTCGCAGAGCACCGTCTGTTTGAGCCACGCCTTTGCCTGATCTTCGGGGCGGCCCGACGGCTCGCCGTGTATCCAATCGCCGCGCCCGATTGTTTGCCCGCCGTAGCCCCACGCCGCCACACCGCGCGCATCAATCACCTGCCCCTTGACGTGAAAGCCGCCGATGAGGAAAGCGTAGCCTTCGTCCTTCAGGTATTGAAAGATGGAGCGCGTGTCCTGGCCCATGAGAATCGCGTGCGACGGGTCGTAATGTATGCGGAACTGGTCGCCCACGCCCGCGTCTTCGCAGATGCGGTGAAGCTGTATCCAGGTTCCGGGCGTGTAGGCAATGTTGTTGTGAAAATTGTCCCCGACCGTCCAGCCGGGCATGGGGCACTGCTCGACGCGGTAAACGAGGCCGCGCGCTTTGGCCTCTTTCAAGAGCGGGACGAAATTATCTTTAAAGTCTAAAACGTTCTGATCCATGCCGAGCGACTGGTTGCGCCCGACGAAGCCGCAGACGGCCTCCGCGCCCAGGAGCGCCGCCGCGTCGAAGACGCGCAACATGAACTCGTGCTTCTTCCTCCTGACCGCAGGGTCTTCGTGCAGCATGTTGTCGAAATAGCCCAGGTCCGACAGGCCGATATTGTGCTCGTCGAGGGCGGCGGACACGCGGCGTGCGCGGTCTTTGTTGAAAGGCTCGCGCAAGTCCAGTGTGTTTGCGACCGGGTCAAGCATGGCTTCGGCAGGGATGTCCGACTCGGACGGGTGTAGAGCGGCGGAGAGTTGTATGTTGTCCGCGCCCAACTCGCGTGCGAACGCCGCCCAGTCCTCGACGGCGCGGTCGGGGTCCGCATCGCGCACCTCGCGCGGCGTCAACTCCTGCAAGGCCGCAGTCAGCACGCCGATCTTCATGAACTGCGGGTCGAACTGCTTGATTTCCATCACTGCCCTCTCGTCATCGGTGCGGCCAACAACTCTTCGTAGAAACGCTTCATGACGTAATAAGCCTTCTTCTTCTCCCCACGGTCGGAGATTAAACCCTTGCGGTTATAAAAATCCTGTACGCCGGGCAGCGGGCGGCGGGGCGAGCGGAAGTCCATCAGGAGCCACGGAGACGTGCCCCGCAGGAAAGGAATCCTTTTCAGCATACGGACCTGGTGCTCGTACACCTTCTCCATAAACTCTTCCGTCCACCTGCGGGAAACTGGCCCATGAAGGCCGTAGGGCGCTTCCGCGCCGAACTCGGTCATGATCACGGGCTTCTGATATTTGCTCTTCCAGACGAGCGCGTCGGCCTTCTCGGGCGGGCCGTCGTACCAGCCGACGTACTCGTTGCAGCCGAATACGTCCACGTACTGCCCGAGCGGGTCGTCTATCATCTGCGTTTGCTCGTCAACGTAGTGGCGCTCCATCGCCGCCGAAATCAGCCGTGTCGAATCCAGTTCCCTCGCCCGCTCTGTCAACCTCCTGAGAAATTGGAGACGGGCGTCGCCTTGCGGCGTCTCGTTAGCCATTGACCAGATGATGACCGATGCGCGGTTGCGGTCGCGCGTAATCATCTCGCCCAGTTGGTTCCGGGCGTTCTCGAAGGTCGCAGGGTTATCCCAGAGAATCGTCCAATAAACCGGAATCTCCGACCAGACCAACAGCCCCAGCCTGTCCGCCTCTTTAATCATCGTCTCGTTGTGCGGGTAGTGCGCGAGGCGAGCGAAGTTACAGCCCAACTCTTTGGCCCACCCGAGCAGCGTCTGTGCGTCGTCCCGGCTGAACGCGCGGCCGCCGCGGAAAGGGGCCTCCTCGTGAATGCAGACGCCCCGCAGGAAGATGGACTTGCCGTTCAGAAGAATCTCCGTGCCTCGTACTTCGATACTCCGAAAGCCGATTTGATCACGGACGCTATCCGTGTCCGACTCGATCACAACGTCGTAGAGTTTTGGCTTCTCCGGCGACCAAAGCTCCAGCCGCGCGTCGAACCCGACTCGGGCGAACCCGTCCGCGTCGGTCGTGACCGTGTTACTGATTCTCGCTTCGGGAATGCGCACCGTTATTTTCTGCCCGAGCTTCGCACCGTTAAGTTTCACCCAGCCGCCGATTTTGTCGAGCGAGCCTTTCGCCGAGCTGGACGGAGTAGTCCTGTATAAAGGTCGCGGGCGTTTCGACGAGCGTGACCTGCCGCGTGAGTCCCCCGTAGTTCCACCAGTCAGTGTTCAAGGTCGGGACGGCGTCCCGGCGGCGCTTGTTGTCAACTTTGACTATCAGAAAATTGCCGCGCTCGCGGACTCTTTCCGTGACCTCGAAATTGAAAGGCGTGAACCCGCCTTCGTGCCGGCCGATCTTCTCGCCGTTGAGGTACACGTCCGCGACGTAGTTGGCCGCGCCGAAGTGAACGAACAGGCGCGTGTCCGGCGTCTTCCGATAATCGAAAGACTTCTTGTACCAGATTGTGCCTTCGTAAAAGAGCAGGCGCTCGTGTTGCGAGTTCCAGTCTCCGGGGACCTTCAGAGTATCGGAGGTGTCGAAATCGTATTCGATGAGGTCGCCTTCGCTCTGCGGCTTGGCGTTCTTGAAATAGCCGTTGGGGCTCGGCTCGTAGCGATAGTCGTAGTAGCCGTTTTCGTAAGGGTCTATGATGACGCGCCACAGTCCGTCGAGGCTCGTGGTCTTGCGCGCGCTGACGTTCTGAATCAGCGTCGTGTGTTGCGCGCGGGCGGCTGGGGCGGTCAACAGTAAGGCCGCGGCGAGCGCGGCGAGCGCGAGAGAACAAGGCCGTGCGGGTAGAGTTCGCGGACCGGACATAACAGCTCCTGTATAATTTAGTCGCGGCTAATATACCCCAAGTGCTTAACGGTGGCAGTTAGAAACCTTATTACTGCTCTTTCTCGCTCATATTGTGCCAGTCTTCGGACTGGAAAGGGCCGCCCGGTGCGGTTATCATGGAACAAATAATTATCGTCAATTCGTACTGGAAAGCAGAAAAAACCTGAGAGGAGCCCGCTGACCGCTCCCTTTAAGAATGGCGAGGAAAACTATGCGCGCAACCTACATCAAGAAGATTGTCTCTCTGGCACTGGTGCTCCTGCTGGCCGGCAGCATGCTTCGCGCCGTCCCCTTTGAGAACGCAGATAGCAAGCACGGCCTTGACCTGGTCGGGATGGACAAGAGCGTCAATCCCGGTGACGACTTCTTCTCCTATGCCAACGGTGATTGGATAAAGACCACCAAGATTCCCGAAGACCGTTCGAGCTACGGCGTGTTCGACGAGGTCGCCGAGCAGGTCAACCGGGAGACCTCCGATTTGATTAAAGAAGCGGGCAAGTCGTCGGCCGGCTCTGAAGCGCGCAAGGTGGGCGACTACTACGACGCTTACATGAATGAGAAGGCCATAGAGGCAAAGGGCCTGAGTCCCCTCAAGGCCGAGCTCGAAGAGATCAATTCAATCGCCGACAAGGCCGCGCTCGCTCGCGTGCTGGGCTCTGAGTTGCGCGCGGACGTTGACCCGCTCAACGCTACGAATTTCTACACCGACCGATTGTTCGGCCTCTGGGTTTCGCCGGACTTCAACAACCCGGTGCGCAACGTCCCGTACATGTTGCAGGGAGGACTCGGCCTGCCGGACCGCGAGTACTATTTGAGCACCGACGCAGAGAACGTGGAGTTGCAAACCAAGTATCGCGCTCACATCGCGACGATTCTGAAACTCGCCAACGTGAGCGAGGCCGAGGCGAAAGCCACACGAATTTATGACCTTGAACGCAAGCTAGCGGAGGCGCACACGAACCGCACTGACTCCGCGGATGTGTACAAGGCAAACAATCTCTGGAACCTTAAAGACTTTTCCGTCAAAGCGCCCGGACTCGACTGGGTGAGCTTCTTCAAGGCCGCCGACCTCTCCAACCAGCCGATGATGATAGTCTGGCACCCCGGCGGGGTCACGGGCATCTCCGCACTGGTCGGCAGTCAACCGCTAGGCGTCTGGAAGGAGTACCTGACCTTCCGTGCCATTGACCGCGCCTCTGGTCTCCTCCCGAAGCCATTCGCTGATGAGCGATTCGACTTCTACAGCCGGACGCTTAACGGCATCCCACAGCAGCGCGAGCGTAGTAAGCGGGCGGTCAGCGCCACCAGCAATGCTTTGGGCGACGCGGTCGGCAAGCTCTATGTGAAGCGCTATTTCCCGCCCGAGGCGAAGGCGAAGGTTCAGGCGATGGTCAAGAACATCATGCTCGCCTTCAGACAACGCATAGATAAGCTCGACTGGATGACGCCCGCCACGAAAGCTAAGGCCAAAGCCAAGCTGGATACCTTGTACGTAGGGGTCGGCTACCCTGAGCATTGGCGCGACTACACGGGGCTGAAGATTGAGCGCGACGACCCTCTCGGCAACGCCCAACGGTCAGAGCTGTTCGACTATCGTTGGACCCTGGCAAAGCTCGGCAAGCCCGTGGACAGAACGGAGTGGTGGATGACTCCGCAGACGGTCAACGCCGTCAACCTGCCCATCCAAAACGGGATGAACTTCCCGGCCGCCATCTTGCGGCCACCCTACTTTGATATGGAAGCGGACCCGGTCCAGAATTACGGCAGCATCGGCGCGACCATCGGCCACGAGATTAGCCACAGCTTCGACGATCAGGGCAGCCAGTTCGACGCGCAGGGGCGGCTTCTCAACTGGTGGACGCCGCAGGATTTGGCACACTTCCGCGCCGCGGCGGATAAATTGGCGGCACAGTTCGACGCTTACGAACCGCTGCCGGGCCTGCATGTGAACGGCAAGCTGACGTTGAGCGAGAACATCGCCGACGTGGCCGGCCTCTCGGCGGCTTACGACGGTTACCGGAGCGCCTACGGCGGCAAGCCCGCGCAGGAGTCGCAAGGCTTCACGGGCGACCAGCGTTTTTTCATAGCCTACGGACAGAGTTGGCGTGGCAAGCTACGGCCGGAGGTGTTGAAGCTTCAGGTGACGACTGACGGTCACGCCCCCGATGAATATCGGGCCGACACGGTGCGCAACCTTGACGCATGGTATCAAGCCTTCAGCATCCAGCCGGGGCGCAAGCTCTACCTGGCTCCCGAGGCGCGCGTGAGAGTTTGGTGAGGGGGATGATGGGGGCTGACGTTCACTGTACATCTGTAGGGGCAGGGCTTGTCCCTGCACGCATGTTTTCATAGGAAGCGGGCAGGGACAAGCCCTGCCCCTACGCTTTGATCGAACGTTCTACAGCCATCTGAACATTGCTCTAATATTCCAATCTTATCTACGCTTATCTTGTCCGCGCTGGCTTGCCATGCGCGTGAGCTTCTTCCAACGCTTCTTCTCCGTAAGCTGTGCGTTGATGTCCTGCTTGCGGGCCATGTGCTGTAGCTCCTTTTGTAGCTTCTCGTAGCTCCCGTATCTCGCTGCGTCAATCGTCCCGTCGGCCAGCGCCTCTCGAATCGCGCACCCCGGCTCGTCCCTGTGCCTGCAATCACTGAAACGGCAATCGCGGACTAAAGCCTCTATGTCGTCGAAAGAGACATGAAGACTCTCTTCCCCTTCCCAGAGGTGCAGCTCGCGCATCCCGGGCGTGTCGAGCACGAGCCCGCCCTGCGGCAGCAGAAACAACTCGCGGTGCGTCGTCGCGTGCCGGCCGCGGTCGTCCGTCGAGCGCACTTCAAGCACTCTCTGCACGTCGCGGCCGAGCAGGTGATTAATCAGGGTTGATTTCCCGACCCCGCTTGATCCGAGGAGCGCGACGGTCTGCCCGTGCCGGAAATACTGTGCCAACTCTTCCAGCCCCTCACGTCTGACGACGCTGACAGCATGAATTGGCACACCCGCCGCCACCGTCTGAATTTCCGCGAGCCTGTCTTCAATCTCGCCGCACAGGTCGGCCTTACTGAGAATGACGACGGGACTGGCCCCACTCTCCCGCGCGACGATCAGGTAGCGTTCGAGCCGGCGCAGGTTGAAGTCCTGGTTGAGCGAAGTGACCAGGAAGACAGTGTCTATGTTTGCCCCGACGATCTGCCCCTCGGTGCGAGAGCCCGCGGCCTTGCGCACGAATTTGCTCCTTCGTGGCAGCAGGGCATGAATCGTCGCCCTGCCTTCCTCGCGGCGCGGCTCTATCGCGACCCAGTCGCCCACCGCCGGCAAGTCCGCGCGGCTCGCGGCCTCGTGCCTCAACTTTCCCGCCACGTCCGCGAGCAATTCTCCGCGCGCGCCGAGCACGCGATAAAGGTGATTATATTCGAGCGCGACGCGGGCGGCTTCTAAGCCGTCGGCGCGGTAAGGCTCAAAGCGAGTCTCGAAAAACTCATCCCAACCCAGATTTGACAGGTCATCAGTCATCACCGCAATTATACCAAGTTTCTAACACCATACAGCGGAGGCTTTAATTTTCCCAACCGCCGCTCGAATGAGTAGTGCGAAGACAATGGACTTGCCCGCCGGGTGTACTTTACGATGGCTGCTGACAACTGACTAAGAGCGCGTCTCAAAACCCACTCAACCCTTTGCGCCTTACGTCTTAACTTTGCGCCTTTGCGAGAAAAGCGGTTCACGCAAAGACGCAAAGTAAAAACTTAAGGCGCAAAGGGTTGAGTCAATCAGTAGCTTGAGTTTTGAAACAGCCTCTAAGCTGGACTTTATCCATTTCTGATCTTTGAAAAGAAAACGGAAGGCCGGTAAGCTTCAGACCACTCTGCCAAGAGAGGTCTTTGATGCTGACCATGCCTTCCGAACTGACAAGCCTGATTGTAGCTTTCGCCCCGCTCTTTTCCAAGCGCGTCTGGGCACATGTGCAAGTGCTGATCGTCGGCGCACTGCTGTGCCCAGCTAAACGGACTGTGACTTCCGCTTTGCGCGTCATGGGCTTGAGTGATGAGCAGCACTTCCAGAACTATCATCGTGTCTTGAACCGCGCCGTGTGGTCGAGCCTTGCGGCGAGTCGGATTCTGCTCTCGGTGCTGATTGACACCTTTGCGCCAGAGGGCGTGGTGGTCATGGGACTCGACGATACGATTGAGAGACGACGTGGCGAGAAGATCAAAGCTAAAGGAATCTATCGTGATCCGGTGCGCTCTTCTCATTCCCACTTTGTCAAAGCCAGTGGCTTGCGCTGGCTGTCCTTGATGTTGCTGGTCGATGTGGGATGGGCCGGACGTGTCTGGGCGCTGCCCTTCCTGACATGCCTGTGTCCTTCGGAGCGTTATCACACAGAGCGCGGACGCAGGCATCAGAAGTTGACCGACCGCGCACGGCAGATGCTCCTTTTGGTCAAGCGTTGGCTGCCAGGACGTGAGATCGTGGTCGTGGCTGACAGCAGTTTCGCGGCTTTGGAACTGCTGGAGGCTGTGCGTCAGGAGGTGTGCGTCATCACACGTTTGCGACAGGATGCGGCGCTCTATGAGCCTGCGCCCGCCAGACAGAGAGGCCAGAATGGGCGACCGCGCA
This sequence comes from uncultured Acidobacteriota bacterium, assembly GCA_963711585.1. Classification (GTDB taxonomy): domain Bacteria; phylum Acidobacteriota; class Blastocatellia; order Pyrinomonadales; family Pyrinomonadaceae; genus QHXM01. Next base: position 506,191 of record CAVQEU010000020.1, read on the forward strand.
AGAAAGGGGCGCGCCTGCCGACGCTCAAACAGGTGCTGGCTGACGGGGCAACGGTGTGGCAGGCCGTGACGCTTGAGCGGTGGTACGGCGCAAGCGCACGCAGAGTCGAGTTGGCGAGCGGTACTTGCGTCTGGTATCACGCTGGGCTGGCCGCCGTCCCCATTCGCTGGGTGCTGGTGCGTGACCCGGAAGAAGAGTTCGACGCGCAAGCTTTCTCGAGTACGAAGCTTGAGACCGCCCCACAGCAGATGCTCGAATGGTTCGTCAGGCGGTGGACGGTGGAAGTGACCTTTGAAGAAGCCAGAGCGCACCTTGGCGTGGAAACGCAACGCCAGTGGTCTGAGAAAGCGATTGCGCGCACCACGCCTGCGCTCTTTGCGCTCTACTCGGTGGTGACTTTGCTGGCAGCGCGGTTGAGCGAGAGGCAAGAACTCTCGGTGCGATGGGCGGCGTGGTATGCGAAAGAGAGCGCGACCTTCTCGGACACGATAGCGATGGTGCGGCGTTACTTGTGGAGCCATGCCTGTTTTTCCATGTCGGGTAAAAAAGCCGACATGATAAAAGTCCCGCGCTCATTAGTGGAGCGCCTGACGGATACGCTGTGCTATGCAGCCTGAATGGATAAAGTCCAGCTAAGATTCGCCGCGTCACAAACGAAATGAACGTCCTGCTTCTCAGCCACGATGAGGTCGGCGCGCTCCTGCCAATGGGGGAATGTATCCCGCTCATGCAGGGAGCACTCGTCTCGCTCGCCGAAGGGCTGGTCTATCAGCCGTTGCGGACCATCGCCCGCCCGCCCGACGCCGCAGGCATCATGGGACTCATGCCTTCTTACATCTCCGGCGCTCAACCGGCCCTCGGCCTGAAGGCCATCTGCGTCTTCCCCGGAAACGCGGCGCTGGGCAAGGACTCGCACCAGGGGGCCGTCCTCCTCTTCAGCGCGGAGTCGGGCGAGCTGTTGGCGGTTATCAACGCGTCGGCGGTGACGGCCGTCCGCACCGCGGCCGTCTCAGGCGTCGCGACGCGCGCTCTGGCAAACGAGGACGCAGGCGATTTGTGTGTCATCGGCGCGGGCGTGCAGGCGCGCGCACACATAGAGGCGATGTCTCACGTCCGCCGAATCAGACGGTGCCGCGTGGCTAGCCGTGGCGGCGCGAGCGCGCGCAAGCTCGCCGAAGAGTTGAATGGGAGATACGCGTTTCCAATCGAGCCGGTCGAGACAATCGAGGACGCGTTGCGCGGGGCGGATTTGATAGTGACGGCGACGAACTCGGCGGAACCGTGCGTGCGGCGCGAGTGGATAGCGGCGGGCGCACACTTGAACGCGGTCGGGGCTTGCACACCGAACACGCGCGAACTGGACGGGGCGACAGTGGCCGCGTCGAGCCTCTTCGTGGACAGGGTCGAATCAGTCGTCAACGAAGCAGGCGACTACCTGCTCGCCGTGCGCGACGGTGTCGTCGCACCCGGCCACATTCGCGCCGAGTTGGGAGAGATTCTTAACGGGACCAGGCCGGGTCGGACTTCTTCGGATGAGATTACGCTGTTCAAGTCTCTGGGGCTGGCCGTCGAAGACCTCGCGGCCGCAGACTATCTATACCGTAAATGTAAAGAGACTGGCGCGGGCACCTGGGTGCGTTTCTGAAATTGGACCGGCATCTCGCGGGATGAAAGGGAACGGTAATGCTGCCAACGCTCGCCGCCGTCGAGGAAGCGCGCCGCACAATTAGCGGCGCGGCGATACGCACACCGCTCGTCCGGCTAAACGTCATGGATGCGCCCGCGGAGATTTACCTCAAGCTGGAAAACCTTCAGCCCATCGGCTCGTTTAAGATACGCGGCGCGTCAAACGCGATGGGGCGACTCGCGCGCGAGACGCTGGCCGAAGGGGTGCTCACGGCGTCGGCGGGTAACATGGCGCAGGGAGTCGCGTGGCGCGCGCGAGAACTCGGCGTCCCGTGCACGGTCGTCGCGCCTGAGACCGCGCCTGAAACTAAAATCAGGGCCATCGAGCGGCTCGGAGGGAGCGTCATCAAAGTCCCGTTCGAGGAGTGGTGGGCGGTCTTCGAGAGCCGCGCCTACGCGGGTGTCAACGCGCATTTCATACACGCCTTCGACGACCTGGACGTGATGGCCGGCAACGGGACAATCGCGCTGGAAATCCTCGAAGACCTTCCAGACGTAGAAGCGATCATCATCCCCTGGGGCGGCGGGGGGCTCGCGTGCGGAATCGCGGCGGTGATGCGCGAACTGAGGCCCGCGTGCAGGATATACGCGGCCGAAGTGGAGACGGCCGCGCCGCTTGCCGCGTCGCTCGCGGCGGGCTCGCCGCGCGAGGTCGCCTACCAGCCTTCCTTCGTGGACGGCATCGGCGGCCGTGGTGTTTTCCCGTCCATGTTCGAGCGTGCGCGTGCATTACTCGACGGCTCACTCGTCGTCAGCCTTGAGCAGATCGCGGGCGCGCTGCGGCTTCTGGCCGAACGAAACCGCATCATCGCCGAAGGCGCGGGGGCTTGCCCTGTGGCCTGCGCCCTCGAAGGCATGGGCGGAGCAGGCCGTGTAGTATGCGTAGTGTCCGGCGGCAACATTGACGCCGCAAAGCTCTGCGCCATCCTCACAAAATAGTCTCACCCCTGGACACCAGCTTGAAATAAATTATGGCCCCGTCCCGCTAAAGCCCGTCGTCGCCCCGGCAAGTATGTTGGCACTTAAATTCAGAATGTCTCTCGTCACGGGGCTGAACGTATAGCCCGTCCGTGTCGGCTTGATGGTGTAGTTACGGCCGGCCGGTAAGTTCGTGAACGTGTAAGCTCCCGTCGCGCTCGTCGAGACAGTCCGGGCAGCAAACCCGGCGGGCGTCGGACTCGTCAACGTCATCGTCACGCTCTGTATTCCCGTCGTCGTGCCCGTCCTGGTGACCCGCCCGCTAATCGAATAAACCTTGACCAGAAAGCTCACGGCCGTCTGATTGGTGGAGAGGTTGACGAGCGATTTAGTCGGGGGTGTGAACTGGTAGCCGGTCTTCGTCGGCGTCACCACGTAGGTGCGCCCGGCCGGAACATTCGTGAACGAGTAGCCGCCCGCGGCGCTGGTCGTCGCCGTGCGCGCCGTAAAGCCTGACGGGGTCGGGCTGGTCAGTTTCATGGTCACCCCTGGGACGGCGGCAGTGCCGAGTTTGACCGTCCCACCGACCGAGAAAACTTTGACCGCGAAATTGACCGTCGTCTGGCTCGCGCTCAGGTTCGCCAGTGCCTTGTTTGCCGGGGTGAACTGATAGCCGGTCTTCGTCGGGGTCACCGTGTAGCTGCGCGCCGCGGGAACATTCGTGAAGGAGTATGCACCCGTGATACTGGTCGTCGCCGTGCGTTCCGTAAAGCCCGCAGGGGTCGGGCTGGTCAGCTTAACCGTCACCCCTGACATGCCGGTCGTGCCAAGCTTGACCACGCCGCTGACCGTGTAGGTCTTCAAGGTCGCCGCGAAGTCTCGCGTCTGATTCGCGCTCAGGTTCGTGTAGGTTGTACCTGCGGGGTTGAAATTGTAATTGGTCTTCGAGGGCGTCACCGTGTAGTTCCCCTCGGCAGCCAGATTGGTGAAAGAGTAATTGCCGTTGCCGTCCGTAGTGACAGCCGCTGTTCGTGAGCCGCTGAGGTTGACGGTCACGCCGGATAACGCGGTAGCCCCGGAGGTCACCTTGCCGCCGATGCTATAGGTCTGACCGTTGTAGCGTGCGAGCGCGAGAAACTGCCAGTACCGCCACGTATCACGTCCAGGGAAAAAAATCTTAGCTTCCCCGGCCAGCAAAATCTTACCGTCGGGTTGTAGTACCATCGCATGGGCTTTATCTTCCATCGCGAAGAAGTCTGTGGTCTTCTTCCCGTTGTTACCAAAGCCCGTGTCCAAACTGCCGTTACTGTTGTAGCGCGCTAAAGCGAAATCATAGTCTTGAATACCGAATGGACCGATTAAGGCATAACCGGCGGCGACGATCTTTCCATCCGGCTGAATCGCTACGGTAGAGACCTGTTCCTCAGAGTATTTATCAGAAGCGATGCCGAATTTTGTGGTGAGCTTGCCGTCCTGGTCAAAGGTCGTGTCAAGGGTGCCGTTACTGTTGTAACGCGCTAAAGCGAACGCATTGCCTGCCGGAGTAAAGGCTTTTCCGGCCGCGACGATTTTGCCGTTCGATTGGATTGCCAGCGAAAGCACCTCCGCATTCGGGTCGGTAGAACTCTCGAAGGGGGTATAGACCTGACCAGAGCCAAAAGAGTCCCCCGGTGTGGAGTCAAGATTCGAACCGTCATCGATGCTGAAATCACTGTTGAAGCGCGCGAGCCAGAAATGGTAGCCACCGTAAGGGAGCGACCCCCCGACGACCAGTTTCCCGTCAGCCTGCGCAGCCAGAGTCCGTGGGAACCCATTGTTGATGACAAACGGGAGACCGGGCCATGCACCGGAAGAATTATATTTAAGCAGTGCGCCCTCACCATTCACTACGGCAAGCACAATGATGTGGCCGTCCGGTTGGACAACGACGGCGCGTCCCTCATTAATAGAGAGAGAGTTTTTGTAATAGACTGACATGCCATAGACGGGTCCGTCGCCGAAGTGGTCGCCAGGCGTGGAATCACCAACAGCTCCATTATCCAAGCTGCCGTTACTGTTAAAACGCATCAGGACGCTCACCGAAGATATGTGCTGATAATCTCTGAAGGCACGGCCCACGACCAGAATTTTACCGTCGGGTTGAAGAGCAAGACCGGCGGGTTGAGCATCAGAGAAGCCTCCCTGACCATATACCGCAGGGACTCCAACGGCTACTCCTGAAGAACCAAAGCTGGTGTCGCGACTGCCGTCGCTATTAAACCGCTGCACGGCGAAGACGTTTTCTCCTCCGCGGGACACTGCCACCAGAATCTTGCCGTCAGGCTGAAGAATCATGGCGTTTGTTTGAATGGACTTATTATCAAGATTGACGGGGTTGAGAGTGTCTATGACCCGACCGTCGGTGCCAAAGGTTGAGTTGGGGATAATCAGCGACGTGGTGACGGAATGACTCAGGCTCCCGCTGGAAGCGGTAATCGTGAGAGGGAAAGTTCCGTCTACGTTGGTCGTGCCGGGGTCCACACTCATGAGGGTTGAGCCGGAGGTGCTGATAGTCTGTGGACTGAAATAGGCTTTGGCCCCGGCTGGCAATCCGCTGACACTAAAGCTGACAGTTCCATTAAACCCTCCTACCGGGACGATGGCGAGAGATTCCTTGTCAGTAAGGGACACGTTGACAGCTCTGATAAAAGAGACGTTTCCCGTGAACACGAAATCGGGCGGCGGCGACGTGACGGTCAGCACTGCCGGGACGGTGCGTTGTGTGCCGCCCGCAGTCCCGACGATGTTGAAGGAGTAGGTGCCGGGCGTCGTCGTCAGCGCGGTGTTCACCTTGAGCGTGGTTGACCCGGACGTGGTGACCGCCGGCGGGGTGAAGGTGGTCGTCGCCCCGACGGGCAGCCCGGTGGTGCTGAAGGTGACCGGCCCGGTGAAACCTGCTATGGGCGTCAGGCTGGCCGTGTAGTTGACGCTGTTGCCGGCCTGGACGGACTGCGCCGAGGGCATGGCGCTGATAAAGTAGTCCGGGGCGGTCAGGGAGGTGAGCGCGGTGCGGTGCATGTCGCCGCTGACAGCCCTGACGAGAAGTGGGTGCGTGCCGAGGGCGACGTTGTTGTTAGTTACCGTCAACGTGGCCGTCCCCGAAGTATTGATATCGATTGAGAGGAAGTCGCCTGTCGCGCCGAGCGGCACACCGGGCTTCACGGTTACGGTGCCGGTGAAACCGCCCGTGGCCGTGACCGTGATTGTGTAAGTCGTGCTCGACCCCTGCGACACGAGGCGCGAGGCCGGACTGATAGAGACCGTGAAATTAGGCAAGCCGCAGGCGTTGCGCAGCGCCGTGTCCACGTTGAGGCGTCCGCCCGTCGCCACCTTGCCGGTCAGCGTCGAGTCCGGGTCCGTATTGTTGAGGAGCGCCGCCTTCAAAGCCGAGGTCGTCAGCGCGCAGCGCGAGAGCAGTAAGGCGGCGGCCCCCGCGACGTGGGGTGTGGCCTGCGAGGTCCCGTCCCTGCTGCCGTAGGTGGAGCCTGGGAGAGTCGAGTTGATGAAGAGGCCGGGCGCCGCTAAATCCACGCCCGAGGCTCCGAAGTTCGAGAACGAGGTGAGATTGCCGTGGTTGTCCGTCGCCGCCACGGCTACCACGTTAGGCGCGTTATAGCCCGATGGGTAGTGTGGCGTGGCGTCGTTATCCGTGCCCGTGTTACCGGCCGACGCGACCAGCAGCATGTCGCTCGAATTGGCCGCGTTGATCTCGTCCAGGAGCGCCTGGGAGAAGTTGCCCTCCCCCCAACTGGTGTTGAGCACACGCACGTTCGCGCTGTCCGTCGGAGCGAATTTGAGCTTGACCTGCCTGACGAATTCAAACGCGTCCAGCGTGTCCGCGATGGTCCCGACGCCCGCTCCGGTGGAATCGAGAAGTTTGATCGCCATGATGCTGGTCGCCCAGTTGACGCCGGCCACCCCGAGACCGTTGTTGCCGGTCGCCCCGATGATGCCCGCGACGTGCGTCCCGTGGCCGTTGTCGTCCAGCGGGTCGCAAGACTTTGTGATGGTATTAAAGCCGTGAGTGCCCGCGGCGCAGTTGATGGTGCGGCCGTTGAGGGTGACGGTGAAGGCGGTGGGAGCCGACCACATATTTCCGGTCAGGTCGGGGTGGTTGTAGTCCACCCCCGTGTCAAGGACGGCGACAACGGGATTGCGCGGCGAGCCGACGGTTGCGTTCCACGCCGACACGGCATCAATATCCGCCGCGAAATTATTCCTCATGTTCCATTGAGAGAGGAAGTTGGTGTCGTTGGGGACGGCGTCTCCGTAAATTAGATAATTCGGCTCGGCGAAGAGAACGTCCGGGCGCGCCGAGAGCTGGTAAACGAGGGTCGTGACATCTTTACTGCGGGAACGTATGCGGCGTGTGCCCCGGCCGCCTACTTCAATATTACTGTCCGCATCCAATTCCTGATCCACGGCGAGCAGCTTCGTCTTGAATGCAGCTTGATCACCGACGAACGAGGCCGCCTCGTCACGGAATTTAACCAACACCTCGCCGGCCACCGCTTCGTGCCCTTCAAACAACTCCTTCTTTAGCGGTTCCGCCTCCTGAGCATTTTGCTTTTCGTCACCCCGCCGGGGTTGAGGCAGACGAGTTGCCGTCGCCCTCGCAGCAGCGCTTCGGTTGTCGCCGCCCTTAATATTTTTGGTCGAAGCGGGGATTGCCAGAAATGATATGACTGAGGCGATTACTACTGGAACCAACGCAACGATGATGGTGCGCTTCCGATTGATGACGGAGGAAAGGAAGCGGCGAAGGAGTGTACGCGGCATTTCAAGCTCTCCTTGAAGGTCTCAGGGGGCTACTGCTCTCTGCAATCTCGATGATGCCAGTTGTCTACGGGTCGCAGATAGATTCATGGTCCTCAGTAATGGAATACGCTGTTGGACGGGCGCTGTCACCTGAGCGACAGGGTGGAAAAGTCAGTGGGAAGCTGGTCCGAACTGAAAGGAAAGATACGCAGGCCCGGAGGCAGCCAGTAATCAAACGCACGCATACTGACCGAAATATGCCCGCCAGTCAAGACCCTGTGGCACGCGTTTAAAACCCACGCCTTTTAGAAATTGCCCAGGGAATTGACCCGCCGAGATTCCGCGCCCAAAATAATTTTCTCAACACAATCCACATCTATGCGAATATAATGGGAGCCACTGACAAAACCCCTGAAATGGGCTAAAACTGCTAGAGGATGGAGAACTGCCTTAAGCCTTTGTCCGGCACGGGCACTCGGACGAGCGCGCGAGATAAGCAGCGTCTTTCGCCATTGTTCATCGGACGAAGAGACAGGTTGCAGGCAAAGAGTTGAGCATGAAATGTAAGCAGGCCCGGATGAACTTACACCGCGAGTGAAATCCCCGAACATGTTGGCCCCGGAAAAAATCATCACTCCCATTCAGCAAGCGGAGGACGGCGACGCTCGCTCGTCGAATAATTCTCATTCGTCGCAGGCGCTGACGGACGAGCCCGTCACCAGAATCAGGCCCGCGAGGCGTTGGGGCACGCTTGACGTGGGCGAGCTGTGGGAGCATCACGAGTTATTCTATTTTTTCGTCTGGCGCGATCTCAAGACGCGCTATAAGCAGACCGTTCTGGGCGCGGCGTGGGTCGTCTTGCAGCCGCTCCTGATGACACTCATCTTCACAATCTTTCTGGGCCAGTTGGTCGGAATCTCCTCGCACGGCGTACCCTACTCCGTCTTCGTTTACGCGGGCCTTCTCCCGTGGGTGTTCTTCGCCAACGCCGTTTCGAGCAGCAGCCACAGTCTCGCGGGCAGCGCTCACCTGATTACAAAAATCTACTTCCCGCGCCTCTTCCTTCCGCTCGCGGCGGTCGTCGTCAGGCTCGCGGACTTCTGCGTGGCGGCCGTCATTCTCTTCGCGATGCTGCTCTATTACGGGTTCGGGCCGTCGTGGAACATGCTTCTCTTCCCGCTGCTGCTCCTGCAACTGACCCTGCTCGCGCTCGGCTGCGGTCTTTGGTCGGCGGCCTTGAACGTCAGGTATCGTGACGTAGGGACGATGCTGCCCGTCGCCCTGCAACTCTGGATGTTCGCCTCGCCGATTATTTACTCTTCGGACGTGGTGCCGGAAAAATGGCACATGCTTTACCGGCTCAATCCCCTGGCGGGAATCATAGAAGGCATGCGCGCTTCCCTCTTCGGCCTCAGGATTGATTGGGCCGGCATAGGCGTCTCGGCAATCGTCACGACGCTCGTGCTCGTTTATTCGACTTACTCTTTTCAAAAGGCCGAAGAGAACTTCGCCGACGTGGTCTAGCAACAATCAACTTAAGCCTGATGAAACCGATTATTAAAGTCGAGGGATTGAGCAAAACCTACCGCCTCGGGCCGCGCTCGGGCGTCCGGCCGACGTTGCGCGAGGCGTTCGCCGGAAAGCTCGCGTCGCCTTTCTCGCGGGCGGCGCGGCGTGCTGACGCAAGGGGTGGATTACTGCGTGCGCTCGACGACGTGAGTTTTGAAGTGGGCCACGGCGAAGTGGTCGGGGTCATCGGGCGTAACGGCGCGGGTAAAAGCACGCTCCTTAAAATTCTCTCCCGCGTCACCAAACCCACCGCGGGCTACGCAGACATCTACGGGACCGTGGGGAGCCTGATGGAAGTCGGGACGGGTTTTCATCCAGACCTCTCGGGCCGCGAAAACATCTACCTCAACGGCGCTATCCTCGGCATGAAACGCAAAGAGATTGCGCGCAAGTTTGACGAGATAGTCGCCTTCGCGGAGATAGAACGGTTCCTGGACACGCCCGTCAAGCACTATTCGAGCGGCATGTACCTGCGCCTCGCGTTCGCGGTCGCCGCGCACCTCGACCCGGAGATTTTATTGCTCGACGAAGTGCTGGCCGTCGGCGACGCCGCGTTCCAGAATAAATGTCTGAGGAAGATGAAAGAGGTGAGCAGCGCCGGGCGGACGGTGTTGTTCGTCAGTCACAACATGACCGCCGTCCAGCAGATGTGCAACCGCGTCTTTCTCATTCAATCCGGAAAGCTCACCGAAGAAGGCACCGCCTCTTCGATCATCACGCGCTATCTGGCCGACGCGTCGCTCGACGAAAACGGTGATTTCGATTTGTCGAATCATCCGGCGCGGCTGCCCGGCTGTGCACCCGTCATCCGTCGCCTGACACTGCGCGCTGGCAACGGCCCGCCGACGATGCGATTTCATCCCGACGACCCGATGATCGCGGAGATTCTTATTCAGCCGGACGCCCCTATCAGCGGGCCGAGGATTGCCCTCTCCATTGAGGACAGCACGGGACAGCGCATCACCACGGCCGCCACCTATTTTCAGGACCGCTCCATCGCGGACATCGTTGCGCCCGCCCGCGTCCGCTGCACGCTCCCGCCGCTGCGGCTCGGGAGCGGCCGGTATCTATTGAGCGTCAGCATCGCGAATAAATATCAGGGCATTATTGACGGGCTGCACAACTCGGCCTGGTTTGAAGTCGTCTGGCGAAACAGCTACGGCAACGGCGAGGCGTACTGCCCCATTTATGGCCCAGTCCTCACCACTTCGACATGGGAGCGCGTGGATTGAGGCGAGCGACAGACGAACTCGATGCCGCTTTCCATTCGGGAGAGAACTCACTCGCGGGTGAGCCTGGCGACGCGCGCCGTCTCTACCTGGACGTGATGAAGCGCTGCCTGCTCAACCTGATTTACAGCGAGCACGAGCAGAAGATTAAGCCGTTCGACGCGCGGCAAAGAATCGAGGGGCGCGAATGGCCCGCGATGGCGCAGACGATGATTGGGTGGAGTCGTCTTGAGAACATTCAGGCTTGCGTCGAAGATATTATCGAACGAGGCGTGCCTGGCGATCTGATCGAGACGGGCGTCTGGCGCGGCGGCGCGCTCATCTTCATGCGCGCGGTCTTGAAAGCGCACAATGTGCGCGACCGCCGCGTCTGGGGCGCAGACTCGTTTCGCGGTTTACCCATGCCGGACGCGGCCCGCTTCCCGGCGGACGAAGGCGACGTGACACACACCTACCAGGAACTCGCCGTTTCGCTCGACGAGGTGTGTGCCAATTTTGAGAAGTACGGTTTGTTGGACGAGCAGGTGCGTTTCCTTCAAGGCTGGTTTCGTGAGACTTTGCCGTCGGCCCCCGTCGAAGAATTGTCCCTGATACGACTCGACGGCGACATGTACGAATCAACTTACGTCGCGCTTGAGAGTCTTTATCCGAAACTGTCTCGCGGCGGCTACTTGATTGTTGACGATTACGGCGCGGTCCCCACTTGTCGCAAAGCCGTGCATGACTTCCGCCAAGCTCACGACGTTTCGGAAGAGATGATTCCGATTGATTGGACGGGAATTTACTGGCGGCGGGGTTAGCTCGAAAGCGTGCGCTCAATCACCGAACAGTTCCACGAGCAGTATTACGAGTCGGGCGTCTGGCGCGACACCTTCTGGCTTGGCGTCAAGACCTTTAAGTGCCCACTCGACCTTTGGATTTATCAGGAGATACTTTTCGAGCTGCGCCCGCGCTACGTCATCGAGACGGGGACGGCCGCCGGCGGGAGCGCGCTCTTTCTGGCCTCCGTGTGCGACCTGCTCGGGGGCGGGGAGGTGATAACGATTGACATCGAAGAGCAAGCGAACCGCCCCGCACACCCTCGTATAAAATACCTGCGGGGCTCGTCCGTGGATGAAAAGCTGGTGTGCCAAATCAAAGATATTGTTAAAGACGCGGGGCCGGTGATGGTCGTGCTCGATTCCGACCACAGCAAGGAGCACGTGCTCGACGAGCTACGCATTTACGGCGAGATGGTCACCGAAGAAAGTTATCTCATAGTCGAGGACACGAACGTCAACGGCCACCCCGTCTTTCAACTTCACGGTCCAGGGCCGTGGGAAGCCGTCGAACAGTTCTTGCGGGAGACGGACTGCTTCGTCGCGGACGGCGAGCGTGAAAAATTCTTCGTCACCTTTAACCCGAAAGGCTATCTCAGGAAGCTGAAGCGATAAGCCTTTAGAAAAGCAACCTGCTCCTACGGAATGTCAAAGTTCAACCCGCTCGATTATCCCGTTTCTCTCTCGTATCCGTTAAGGCTCGCGCCGACCGCGTGGGCCGCGCACGTCCCTTTAGCGATGTTTCTGGTGGACGCGTTGCGGCCGCGCGTGCTGGTCGAGTTGGGCACGTTCGGCGGCGTCTCGTACTGCGCCTTTTGCCAGGCGGTCAAAGAGTTGAAATTAGATACGCGGTGCTACGCCGTGGACACCTGGGAGGGCGACGAGCAGAGCGGCTTTTACGAAGGCGCGGAAACCCTCAAAGACCTGAAAAATCATCACGACCCTCTCTACGGCGAATTCTCCACGCTGCTTCAAAGCACGTTTGACGAGGCCGCCCACGGTTTCGATGACGGCACGATTGACCTGCTTCACATTGACGGCTATCACACTTACGAAGTTGTCAGGCACGACTTCGAGACGTGGCTGCCGAAGATGAGCGGGCGCGGCGTCGTGCTCCTTCACGACATCAACGTGCGCGAGCGCGACTTCGGAGTGTGGAGATTGTGGGAGGAATTGAGGCCGCGTTATCCGAATTTTGAGTTCACGCACGAGCACGGGCTGGGCGTGCTTGCGACGGGCTCAAGCGTGCCGGAGCCTCTTCGAGCGTTGCTGTCAACGTCGGAGGAGGAGCAGGCCGCCGTTCGTGAACTTTTTTCGCAACTCGGCCAACGCCTGAGAATCCGCCTGGACAAAGAGCACGAGGTCAACGCGCTCGCGTGGCAAGTTCAGGATAAGGAGCAACAACTCGAAGCGCTCTCGGCCGCCCTACGTGAAAGCGAACAGAAAATCAACTCCCTTTCAACTGAATGGCAAGCCCTTAATCAAGAGGCTGAAACGTCTCTGCGCGCACAACAGGAGACGATTGATGCTCTCTCGGCGGCACTCAACGCCAAAGAGACGAGGCTGAACGCGATTCTCAACACGAGGTCGTGGCGCTGGGTGAATCGCCTGGGCCGAATCAAGATGCGTTATTTCGAGCCTGTCTATGACAAGCTTATACGGCCCCTCAGAAAGCGTCGCGCAAGCTCGGGCGCGGACGGGCGAGAGCTTCACGAGTCGCTTACTCCAATCGCGCCCAAAGCCTGCCGAACCGATGTCTTCAAGGACTCACTAATTCTGCTCCCGCAACCGGACGCGAGACAATTGTCGAAACTTCTTGACGAGAAGACGCCCGCGCCTCTTCACAGGCCGGACGTGATCTGCTTTTCCATTATTGATTGGGACTTCCGCTACCAGCGCCCGCAGCAGCTCATGTCGCAGTTCGCCGCCCACGGCCACAGGGTCTTTTGCATCAAGCTCAAAGAGATACTTCCCGCCGACGCCGAGCCGCGCTTCTCTTTACAGGAGATTAAGAAGAACGTTTACGAAGTCACGCTCGCGGCCACGCGCCAGCCACGCATCAATCAGGAAGTCATGAGCGGCGCGCACGCCGATTCTCTCCTCGACTCGCTCGGCGAACTACGACGCGCCTGCCAGATTGACGACGCGATAGCTTACGCCATGACTCCGTCGTGGAAGGACGTGGCGCTCTCGACTAAGAAGCGTTGGGGATGGCACGTCATCTACGACTGCATGGACGAGTGGGAAGGGTTTCCGGGCGTGACGCAGGCCGTGACGAGAGTCGAACCTGAGTTGGTGCGCGATTGCGACCTGCTCGTCGTGACGGCCGCGGCCCTCTACGAGAAGTGGCGCGCGTTGCGTCAAGGCCCTTCGGCGCTCGTGCGAAACGGCGTTGACTTTGAATACTACGAAAGACGCTGCCGGCCGAACACGCTGCTCGAAAAGAACTCGCGCCCGCTCGTGGGCTACTACGGCGCGATTGCTGATTGGCTCGACCTTGAATTGATGACACACGTCGCGCGCCGGCGGCCCAATTACTCGTTCGTCCTGCTCGGCGGAATCTTTGACGTTGATGTCTCCGAACTCGAATCACTGCCGAACGTCAGGCTGCTCGGCCAGCAGCCTTACGAAACGATGCCGCAGTATCTTTATCACTTCGACGCCTGCCTGATTCCCTTCAAGCTCAACGCCATCACGCACGCCACGGACCCCGTCAAGATGTACGAATACCTGAGCGCGGGCAAGGCGGTCGTCTCGGTCGCGCTCTCGGAGATACGGCCCTTCGACGAATATCTTTACATCGCACGCGACCGTGAAGATTTTCTCGCCAAACTCGACGAGGCCGTGAAGGAAGACGATCAGGAATTGAGGGCGCGTCGCCGCGAGTTTGCGCGACACAATTCCTGGCAGGCGAGATACGAAACCATCATCACGGCTCTTTCTGAAACTATCCCGCGCGCCAGCATCGTCATCGTCACCTACAACAATCTGGCCCTTAACAAACTCTGCCTTGAGAGCGTCCTGCGTAACACCGAGCAGCTCAACTACGAGGTGATCGTCGTTGACAACAATTCGTCCGACGGCACCCCCGAATTCCTGCGCCGACTCGCCGCAGAGCACTCGCACGTTCGCGTCATCCTGAACCCCGCGAACCACGGCTTCGCGAGGGCGAACAATCAGGGCATCGCCGTCAGCACGGGCGAGCAGATCGTTCTGCTGAACAACGACACGGTCGTCCCGCCCGGCTGGCTGAGTCGCCTGTTAAAGCACCTGGACGATCCGCGGGTCGGCATGGTCGGCCCCGTCACGAATTTTGTCGGGAACGAGGCGAAGGTGGAAGTGAATTATGAGACCTGGTCCGAGATGGAGAAATTCGCGGACGCGCGCGCGCGGCAACACGAAGGCGAGGTCGCGGACATCAGGATGCTTGCCATGTTCTGCGTGGCGCTGCGGCGCGAGACTTACGAACAAGTCGGCCCGCTGGACGAACAGTTCGGCGCGGGCATGTTCGAGGACGACGACTACACGGAGCGCGTCAAGGCCGCGGGCTTGCGCGTCGTCTGCGCCGCCGACGTGTTCATACATCACTTCGGGCAGGCGGCGTTCAAGAAGTTGATCGAGCGCGGCGAGTACGCGGAGTTGTTCGACGAGAACCGCCGCCGCTTCGAGGCCAAGTGGAACACACGCTGGGTCCCTCACCAAAACGGCTCGCTGAAATTCGAGCGCACGCGGCAATAGTTTTTTTTCAACGCGATTCGCGGAGTTAATGATGGCTTTATCTGACGAGGACTTGCGGCGGCGGCTCGCCGGCCAGCAATGGACTTCACACAACATACGGCTGTCGGACGAGTTGACGACCATGCCGGGCCAGCCCGACTTCATGGAGACGGATTTGCGCCTGAAGGCCGTCATGCGCGCGCTCACTCTTTTATACAAAGGCGACTTCGCGGCCCTGCGCGTGGCCGACCTCGGCTGTCTCGAAGGAGGCTTCGCGCTCGCGTTGGCGCGGCGTGGAATGAACGTGACGGGCATCGAGGCGCGGCGGAAGAATTTCGAGAAATTAAAACTCCTCGAAGAACATTTCGGCCTGCGGAATTTAGGCTTCGAGCTTGACGACGTAAAAAATTTCGATGCCGAACGCTTCGGCGTCTGCGACGTGACGCTGGCGCTCGGCATCCTTTATCACCTGGACAAGCCGGCCGCCTGGCTGCGACAGGTCGCGAGCGCAACGCGCGGGCTACTCATCGTTGACTCGCACTACGCGCCATCGGATGACGCTGACCTCGCGCGGCTTGATTCAAGACTCCCACTCGGCCCGCTCGAACAGATGGAAGACGGCGGACAAATTTATGAAGGGCGCTGGTTCTTTGAGTACGATGATAAAGCGAATCGTGAAGATCAACTCTGGGCCTCTTACTCCAACCGCAGTTCCTTCTGGCTCACAAAAGAATCACTTCTCAAAGCCTTGTTGCGCGCGGGCTTCGATTTGGTCTTAGAGCAGCACGACTATTCGGCCGATTCTTACAAGCACCTAACGATTACTTTCCCGCGCACCATGATTCTCGCCGTTAAGAGCGGCGGCTTCACAGGAATCTAACACTCACAGACAATGGCGTTCACAACCCCGACCTTCCTTCTCTTCTTCTCCGTCTGCTTCGCGCTCTACTGGCTCGCTAAAAACCGAGACCTGCAAAACGCGCTCCTCGTCGCCGCCAGCTACTTCTTTTACGCGACGTGGGACAGCCGTTTCGGGCTCCTGCTGCTGGCTACCAGCTTGATTGATTATTCCGTAGGCTTAGGCTTAGCCCGCGCAAAATCCCTGGGCGTGCGTCGCGCCCTGCTGGCTTTAAGCATCATCGGCGGCGTCGGCGTGCTCGCCCTTTTCAAGTATTTCAATTTCTTCGCGGATAACTTTCGGCACCTCGCCGGGCTCGCAGGCTGGCACGTTGACCCCGCGCTGGCGAATTTTATTCTGCCCGTCGGCATCAGCTTTTATACGTTCAAATCGCTCGGCTACACGATTGACGTTTACCGCCATGACATCGAGCCGACACGAAACCTGCCGGCCTATCTCGCTTACGTCGCCTTCTTCCCACAACTCCTGGCGGGTCCGATTGACCGTGCAAGTAACCTGCTCGGCCAATTGCTCGCGGAGCGCCGCTTCGATTATCCGCTGGCCGTCGCCGGATGCAGGCAGATACTCTGGGGCCTTTTCAAAAAGATGGTGATGGCCGACCATCTCGCCCCCATCGTGAACTTAGCTTACGCCCAGGCTCAGACCAGCCCCGGCCCCGTCCTGCTCTTCGCCACAATCTGCTTCGCCTTCCAGATTTATTGTGACTTCTCCGCCTACTCGGACATCGCAATCGGAACGGGCAAATTGCTGGGGCTGCAATCCGCGCCCAACTTCGACTACCCGTATTTCTCGCAGTCGCCCGCGGAGTTCTGGCGGCGCTGGCACATTTCGTTAACAAGCTGGTTCAGGGACTACGTCTTCTTTCCGCTCGGCGGCATGAGACGCTCAAGGCTGCGCGTAGCCTTCAACGTCATGCTCACTTTTCTCCTCAGCGGCCTGTGGCACGGGGCGTCGTGGAACTTCATACTGTGGGGCGGGCTCAACGGTGTTGCCGTTCTGCCCGCGGCCATAAGGCGGCGAAAAAAGCGCGGGCCGCGACGAGCGGCGGGAAACCTTCAATCATCCCTGCGAGCGTTTTCGAGAATGCTGCTGACGTTTCTCTTCGTCTGCCTGACGTGGGTCTTTTTCCGCGCGCCGGATTTGCCGACGGCTTTTCTGATTATCAAAAAAATCTTCGCGGAGGCTTTGAACGTCTCTGCTTATCATTCGATTGCGGGCTTACTGCACCCGTACGCAGGATATCCGCTCGCCGGTGTAACACTGATTCTCTTCCTGCTCGGCTTCGTCGCCGCCGAATGGATGCAGAAAGAGCATCGCGTGAATCTCGACGCGTGGCCTAGGATTATCAGGTGGCTGGCTTATAATGGGATGATTTTCCTGATCCTGTATTTCGGCACGTACCTGATCAACCCGTTCTACTATTACCAATTTTGAGTCTCGCCGATGCGCCCTTTTCTTCGTAACCTGGCCTTCTTTCTCCTGCTGCATCTCTGTTTCTGGGCGATTGTGCTGTGGAGCTATTCGCGACAAAGACCTTTCAGCGAAGAAGTGGGCGCGGTCACTAACGACAAGCAGCAACTACTCGAACGACAGTCATCGCCGAGGATAATACTAATCGGCGGCTCGAACCTTAACTTCGGCATTGACTCCGCCGAGATCGAGAGGCGCACGGGCTATCATCCAGTCAACATGGGATTGAACGTCGGCGTCGGGTTGGCCTTCATGCTCAGGAACGTGACGCCGCAACTGAGGCGCGGCGACGTGGTTGTCGTCTCGCCCGAGTACGAACATTTCGGCGACTTTTTCAACGGCAAAGGGGATTTTCTTTACGCCGAAGTGGAGCACAGGCCGCCGATGATTAGATCATTCACGCCGCGAAACTATCTTGAGGTGCTGGACAAAGGATACATCATCGCGGGAAGCATCCTGCGCTACACTCTTCAACGAAAGGGAGACCTCGTCAGGCAGATGCTTGCCGTCAAAGACAGCCCTTACAGACGCGACGCCTTCAATCAATACGGCGACATCGCCGCGTATGCGCGCCAAATTTCGCGGCTCAAGAAGACGGATAATTTCGCAGGGCCGGCCGACGCACAGGTGACCCCGGAAAAGATTACGCGCGCCGTCAACGCGCTCAACGAGTTCGACGACGAATGCCGGAGGAAAGGGGTCCGAGTCTTCTACTCTTTCCCACCCGCCCCGCAGGAACTTTTTGAGAGGCACGGTGCGATCATTCAAGAGATTGCCTCCGAGCTGCAACGCCGACTTCGATTCACTATCCTGGACACGCCGGAAGAGATGACTTTCCCTTTGGAGAATTTTTACGACGGCGTTTATCACCTGACCGGCGACGGCAGCGCGAAGCGCACGAACCAATTGATAAATAATCTAATTGAGAAGGGCGTCAATCAGGATAACAGTCACCCTTAAACATTTGTCCGAAAGTATCGAGCCCCGTCCCAATTTATGCTGAAAGTTTTGTCTATCTTCGGCACGCGCCCCGAAGCCATCAAGATGGCCCCTTTGATTCAGGGGATGCTCGCGCGCCGCGCCGATTTCGTTTCCCAGGTCTGCATCACGGCGCAGCACCGCCAGATGCTTGACCAGGTGCTCAACCTTTTCCGCATCGTCCCCGATTACGACCTCAACGTGATGGAGGAGAATCAATCGCCGACGCAGGTCTCGGCGGCAGTCCTCTCAAGGGTCGAGCCTGTTTTGCGTGAAGTGAGGCCGGACTGGGTGCTCGTTCAGGGGGACACGACCTCGACCGCCGCGGCGGCCCTGGCCGCCTTTCACGCGGGCGCGAAAGTGGCACACGTCGAGGCGGGGCTGCGGACAGGCGACAAGTGGCAGCCTTTCCCGGAGGAGATGAATCGCCGCATTGCGACTCTGATCGCCGACCTGCATTTCGCGCCGACCGAGCAGTCGCGGCAGAATTTGCTCAAAGAGGGCGTGCGCGAAGAAAGCATTCTGGTGACGGGCAATCCGGGCATTGACGCCCTGCACTGGGCTTTGCGGCACGCGCCTCCGCCCGAGATTACCGCGCTCCTTCAACGCGGCGAGCAGCATAAACTCATCCTGGTGACGGCGCATCGCCGGGAGAATTTCGGGCAGCCTTTGGAGAACGTCTGCACGGCGTTGCGCGCAATCGCCGGAGATTACAAGGGCAAGGCCCAGATAATTTTTCTCGTTCACCCCAACCCGTACGTCGGCGGCCTCGTGCGCCGCATACTCTCGGACGTGCCTGGCATCACGCTGCTCTCTCCGCTCGATTACGTGTCCACGGCTCACCTGCTCAACAAGTCACACTTGATAGTGACGGATTCGGGCGGCTTGCAGGAGGAAGCGACGAGTTTGGGGAAGCCGATCTTAGTTATACGCAAGGTCACGGACAGGCCCGAATCAATCGCGGCCGGGACGGCACGCATCGTCGGCGTGGAGAGCGAAACAATCACCAGGCACATCGCGAGCCTGTTGGACGACGCGGCGGCGTATCAGGCAATGGCTCAAGCAGAGAGCGTCTACGGCGACGGGCGGGCCGGCGAGAAGATTATTGATTCGCTATTAAGTTTTCAATAGTCACGCCGCATTAAGAAAGCATGACGAAAACTAAGCTCAACCCTTTGCGCCTTTAGTTTTTACTTTGCGCCTTTGCGAGAACGGCTGTTTCACGCAAAGGCGCAAAGTTAAGACGTAAGGCGCAAAGGGTTGAATAAAAAGTTAGCTTGAATTTTGAAAGGGTCTCTTCAGAGATTGATGTGCGCCCAGGGGTGTAATAGTCCGTTGCTTTCGGGCGCGGTGTGCGCGGAATGATTTCCGTTCCCGTTCGCCACTCTTCGATACGTGTCCAGCATGAGCGGCAGCACCAGGTCCGGGTTGAAAAGTTTCTCGTATTGCTCTCTGGCCGCGTGTCCCATCCTCTCGCGCAGGTTCCGGTCTTCCGCGAGTCGGCCCATCGCTTGTGCCAGGGCTTCCACGTCGCCCGGCGGGACGAGGATGCCTGCTTCGTCTGTGACTATGTCGGGGACGCCGCCGACCGTCGTGGAGATGATCGGCAGCCCGTGGGCCATCGCCTCGATGATGCCGTTCGGGGTGCCTTCGGTTAAAGAGGGCAGGACGAACACGTCCAGGTCTCGCATGAAGGCCGCCTTCTCTTCGCTCAGCGTGTAGACCCCGGAAAATTCACACTGCCCCGCGACGCCGTGCGCCTTCGCGCGCGCGATTGTCTTCGGTTTGAGCGAGCCGTCCCCGGCGATTCGTAATTTGATGTCCGCGAATTTCCGTTGGGCTTTGGCAAAGGCGTCTATTAAAACCAACGGGCCTTTGAGATGCTCAAGCCGCGCGGCGAAGCCGAACGTCACCCCGCGCTCCCGACTGCGACGGCCATTCGTCGCCGCCCGGTTAAATCGTTCGTCAATCAGAATCGGCAGGACGGAGACGCTGGCGGCCGGTAACTTCTCACGGCACTCGCGCGCGAGTTGCGGCGAGAGCGCAGTCACTTCCCTGCATAACGGCAGCACCGAAGCGAATTGCTCGTAATACTGCTCAAACCCCGGCGGGTGAAACGGCGTCCCGACCTCCTGGTAAAGGACAGACATGCCCGCGTCGTGTGCCGCGCGAATCATGACCATCGCGCTCGGGTCGGGCGTGATGACGTGCACAAGATCGGGGCGAGTCTGTCGGAAATAGGCAAGGCATTGATCGTAATAGCGCAGCGCTATTCCCGTCACCAGCTTCTGCGTCCTTCTACGCAGGACGCTCTGCGAAGCCGGAAACACATTCAACACCCTGCGCGCCAGGCTGCGCCCCGCGCTCAGAGAACTACTCATCCCCGCCGAAGCAATCGAAGAGACACTGACCCCGGCTTCACGCAGGCGTAGATAATATTGGTCCGAAAGATTGTGCGGGTACATCAGCAGGACGGACACTGTATGCCCTGCCTTTTGTAGTTGGGTGGCGTTAGCCGTGAGTATTTCGTCTGCCCCGCTGATCGGCCCGTGGAAGACGCCCTTGCCGAAAACAATCCTCATGTCCCGCTCCTGGCCTCCTGTCGTGATGGGCGGCGCGCGCTCGTCTTCAAGGACTGCCGCTCTTTCGGGGCATGAGTCAAGAGAAAGCGAAAGCTCTTCGGGCGGACTAAAACGCGTGCGACTCCCGACGGGCACAATCGCATTGCCGTAAAGATATTTTTCCGGGAGCGGCGTAGTTGTCCGGCGGCCAGCGAGCGCACCGCTTCCCAGAGAAGATGACGAGCCATATTGAATGAAAACTTGCGGGAGACTTCCCGCCGCCTACGTGCGGGAGCTTGCCGGACCCGCGCGAGCGCCGACCAGTTCTCCCGGAACCTGCGGCTACTTAACCCAACTATCTCGACCGCGTCCGAAGTGCCCTGCCCGGAAACGGGCGTGGACTTGCGCCAGACCATGACGGGTCGTTCCTGCGACAGCACCGGGTAGAGTTCGGCTATACGCACCCACAAATCCCAGTCGTCAATGCCCGGGATGGTTGTGTCCAGGAGGCCGACGCGGCTGAGACAAGAGCGGCGGAAGACTACTGTGCCACAGGGGACGAAATTTTGCGACAGCAACTCCCAGAAAACATCTCCCGACGGGCATTGCGCCGGGTAGAAATCATCGGTCGGGCTTCCGTCCTCAAGTCCTAAAATTGCCTGCCCGTAAACGAGCCCTGCGTCCGGTGCGGAGTCGAGCGCGTCTATCTGCCAGTCGAGCGAGCCTTCCAGCCTTACGTCGTCGTCGTCCAAAAAGCTCAGGTACTCTCCGCGACTGGCGAGGATTCCGCGATTGCGCGCGCCGGCCACCCCCTCGTTACGCTCAAGGCGCACGTACCTGACATCCTTCAGACCGCGGCAAACGCGGGCCGTGTCCTCACGCGACGCGTCGTCCACCACGATGACTTCGACGGCCCCACGACTCGCGGCCCGCGCGCTCTCGACCGCGCGGGGGAGAAGGTGTGGGCGATTGTGTGTGGTGATAATGACGCTGACTTTTAGCATAGGCCGTAGACTGCTTCAATTATGCATCAATGTCAGCGACGACTAAAGCGCAAAAGGATTGGTCCGAGCGCGGCGGCCGTGGCCGCGCAAGTCTTCTATTGCGAAAGGCGGAAGGGTCTTAACAAAGTGGAAAGGATTGGGTAGTGTCTCAGAGGGTTCATAGCTGAGGGTTCATAGCTCTGGCTCCGGTAAAAGTGGTGGTTTGGCGACTTCACTTCTACCACAGACCTTGAACCCTTCTTTATTCCCCTCTCAAAAGTGATAAGCAACTGTGATGGATGTCAACCTGTTTGTGGAACCCTGCTCGCGTCCCACCTCGTTCGGTCTCTGACCATCGCGTTCAAGATCGTCAGCAGCTTCCGCGCGCAGGCGATGACCGCCACCTTGCTCACCTTACCCGCCGACTTCAGCCGCTCGGAGAACCGCTTGAGCACCGGGTTGAAGCGGATGGCCGACAAAGTCGCCATGTAGAGCGACAGTCCGCACCGCCCGCCGCCCGCCGGCCGTGTGCCTCCTGCCGCGCCGCCGCCCGCTGTCACGCGCGAACGGTGCCACCCCGACCAGCGCCGCGACCTGCTTCCGGTTGAGCCTGCCGAGTTCCGGTAAAGAAGCCAACAGCGTCAGGCTCATCACTGGCCCGACGCCCGGCACCGAGCGCACCAGCTCATCCTGCTCGCGCCAGACTGGTGTCTTGGCGAGCCGCTGCCGCAGTTCCTTGTCTGAGTCGTTGATCCGCTTCTCCAGCCACCGCAGGTGCTCCCTGAGCTGCCTGGCGACTACGCGCGGTGCTGTCTCCAGCCGATTCCCCTCCGCCACGTGCATCTCGATCAATTGCCGCCGCCGCTGCAACAGGGCTTCGAGTTCGGCCGTCTCGGCGTCACTCAGGCGCGACACCTGCGGGCGGCAGTCCCGACCGTAGCGCGCCAGCAGGCGGGCGTCGAGGCGGTCGGTCTTCGCCAACTCGCCCAAGGCACGCGCAAAAGAGCGCACCCGCTGCGGCGAGACCCGGCAGACTGCCAGTCCGGCAGTCGCCAGCGCCGCCACCACACCGGACTCGAAGCCGCCCGACGCCTCGACGACGATATAATCAGGCGCGACCGCCCTCAGCCGCTCGACCAGGGCCGCGATCTCATCGGCCCGGTTGGCCGCGCGATACTCTTCGGCCGCAGAATCGATGAAGATGTCGAGGGAGTCTTTCGAGACGTCGATGCCGACGCTGCACCGCACGGCCGCAGGGTTGTCTGTCATGTCTCACTCCTTTCCCACGCTTGCCGATAGATGCGGGCTTGTGGTGCCCAGGCAACTGTTCGGGATGAAGAGAACGAGTGAAAGCAACGTCACCTGCTTATCAGCGGTCTCGGGAAGACCGGTGCGGTCTCGGACTGTTGCTTTCAGCGAGTCGGAAGATTACTGCGTCCTCCCGCCTCACGACAAACATACAAGCGGTCAGTTATTTTTGCTGGCTGCTTATGTTTTACAGGGGTCGGCGTCCGTCCCGCGGCGTTGCGTGCTATCATGTGCAGGCTATGCGCGAGAGTACTAGTCAGGCAAAGGAAGCTCCGACATGACGCCCCCTGACTCCGCCGAGCGCCGCTCGGATGAGAACAAAATCCTCGCCGCCCTCAGCGGCCCAGTCGTTCAGCGCCTCTTTTCCAGGTTAGAGAGAGTCACACTCACACAGGGCGAGGTCGTTCAGGAGGCCGAGAGCCTGATCGAGTACGTCTACTTCCCGGAGACGGCCGTCTTCTCCATGCTGGCGACGATGCAGAACGGCGACACGGTCGAAGTTGGTCCGGTCGGCGACGAAGGGTTGGTCGGGCTCAGGGTCTTCCTCGGGGCGGACACGGCCCGCTATCAGGCGCTCGTGCACGTCGAAGGCACGGCCATGCGGATGAGGGCGGACGCGCTCAGGGAAGCATTGTCCGCGGAGGAGAGCGCCCTGCCCCGCCTGCTGACGCGCTACACGCAGATGCTTCTAGCCATGACCGGCCAGTCCTCGGCCTGCAACAAGCTACACCGCCTGGATCAGCAACTGGCGCGCTGGCTGATGATGATGGACGACTACGTGGGCGACGAACTACGGCTGACGCACGAGTTGATCTCGCTGACCCTGGGCGTGCGCCGCGCCGGCATCAGCGACGCCGCCAACGAGATGAGGGACGCGGGGCTGATAGCTTACCAGCGCGGCCGCATCCGAATCCTCGACCGCGACGGGCTGGAACAAAGGGCCTGCGAGTGCTATCGCGCGATTAAAGAAGAGTATGACCGCCTGTACGCCGACCTGCCGAAGCTTTGACTGCCCGGCTAACGCAGCCTGCCGGTGAGTAGCCCCTTCAAAGTCCGGCTTCATATTATTTACTCACATTCAAGTAAAAGCGCGGCCACTACAAAATGCAGTTTATCGAAAAGAACTCTTTCAACGTGCGGTCGGCAATTTACCGCATGAAGAGAGAGGATGACGGGCTTGAGTTTATTCTCTTCCCGATGGTTCACGTCGGCTCAAAAGAGTTTTATTCCGAAGTCAGCCGGAGGTTGGCTGAATGCGATCTGATTCTGGCGGAGGGCGTTGTTGGTTCTAAGAAGGGAAATCTTCTCACTCGTTCCTACCGAATCGTGAGAAAGATTAAGCGCATGGATTTGGTGACGCAGCAGGAAGGAATGAAAGTCTCCGGTTTCCGCGAGAAGATTATGAACGCGGACATCGAGGGCAGTGCTTTTGACGAACGCTGGTCTTCACTCCCTTTAAAGCTGAAGGCTCAAATATTTTTCCTGATGCCTGTTTATGTAGCGTCTCTGTTTCTCTTCGGCACGAGAGAAACGATTGCCGAAAATATCGCGCTGGAAGATTTGCCTTCGCCCGATGAGATTAATTTCCAGGACGATGATTTTGATAAGTTGGATGAGCTTGTGATTGACGAGCGAGATCGAAGGTTGATTCGTAATATCCAGAGCCTGCATGAAACTAACGGGCAAGAGAGAAAGACTGTCGGCATCGTGTACGGTGCCATGCACATGCGCAACGTCACGAGCTTCCTGCTCGGGAAGTTGAAATACAGGATTGCCAAAGCGGAATGGGTGACGGTCTTCAATTTATGACGTGGGGCAGCCTGACGACTCATTTAAATTATTGACGCAATCTGGCGAAAGTAATACAAGAGACTTTGCATTGCAGCAACAAGTTGTCGTGATGAACTTCTTCGTGTGCCTTCCCGTGTTTGCTTTGACATTAGAGGCATAGGAACTGATCTGGAATTAGACTGAGCACGCCGCACTTGACCGGCGCGCCGCGAGGGCGCTTCCGTTGAGGGGGAACAAAGTGAAGATGCGCTGGCTCTTTTTCGGATTGACCTTCTGCTTTCTCTTCTTCTCGCTAAATCTCTTTTCGCCGGCGGCGCAAGCTCAAGCGAGGCGCGCGCTGACGCCGAAATTCTCCCTGCGCAAGAGCGGCCTGGAGCTTGAGCGGCGCACGCAGGCCGGCAGCTTCTTCGACGTGGTGGGCCGCAGGGCGGCAGTCTTCGGCTACGAGCACCGCCCGCTCGAAGCCTGGGTCTACCCCATGAAGCTGCTCGACGATTTCGAACTGACGTTCCGCGTCGAAGGTTACCCGCTGGGATTCCGCGCCACGGAGACGGCCGTCCGCATCAACGTCCGTCCAGAAGCGACCGTCTTCACCTATTCGCACGCCGCCTTCACCGTTCGGCAGATTATTTATGCCCCGGTGGACGAACCGGGCGTCGTCATGCTGCTCGATGTAGAAAGCGTCCTGCCGATGACCATCGAAGTGTCGTTCCGGCCGGCGCTCAAACTCGCCTGGCCCGCCGGTTTGATGACGGGCAACATCGGGTGGGACGAAAAGCAGCACGTCTACTACATCACGGAAGAGTCCAGGCGGTTCGTCGGCGTCGTCGGCTCGCCCGCGGGCCGCGATGTTTCCCAGATGCCTTATCAGGAAGAGCCGCGCGATGTCCCTTCGCGCTTCGTCATCGAAGTTTCGTCGGAGAACTTAAAGACGGGCTTCGTTCCCATCATCATCGCCGGGAGCGTCGAGGGGCGCGCGAAGGCGAAGGCCGCTTACGACCGCCTGCTCGACTCCGCTCAGTCTCTCTACGAGGGCAACGTCGCCTACTACGAGCGCCTGGAACGCGAGACGACAGGCATACGGACGCCGGACGAGCGCTTCGATCAGGCTTTCAGTTGGGCCAAGGTCGGCGTTGATAAAGGCATCGCGACCAACCCGTTTCTGGGGACGGGGCTGCTGGCGGGCTTTCGCACTTCCGGCGACAGCGAGCGCCCAGGCTTCGCCTGGTACTTCGGCCGCGACGCGATGTGGACGGCGCTGGCGATCAACTCATACGGCGATTTCCGCTCCGCGCGGACGGCGCTCGAATTCCTCAAAAAGTTCCAACGCGCCGACGGCAAAATCCCGCACGAGATTTCGCAGAGCGCTTCGCTCATCCCCTGGTTTACAGATTACGAATTCCCCTGGGCGAGCGCCGACGCCACACCGCTCTACGTCATAACCCACGCGGACTACTGGCGCACGACCGGAGACATAGAGTTTCTCAAAGCCAACTGGGACTCGATTCAGAAAGCCTATCGCTTCTCCGAGTCCACGGACACGGACGGGAATCAATTAATCGAGAACACGAAGTTCGGCCACGGCTGGGTCGAGGGCGGCCCCTTGCGCCCCGTTCACGAAGAGATTTACATGCAGGGTCTATGGATCGAAGCCTCGCGCAGCATGAGTGAATTGGCCCAGGCGATGAAGGACGGTGCGACGCAAGAGCGCGCACGCGCCGCGCAAGAGCGCACGCGCGCCGCGATGGAGCAAACCTACTGGCTGGCGAATCGCGGCTTTTATGCTTTCGGCACGCGGCCGGCGGCCGTGACCGAAAAGCCCGAAGCCGAGCCGGGGCCGAACCGCGCCGTGCGCCAGGCGCGCATGGAAGAATTGGCCCACGCGCGGTTGATTGACGAAGACACGGTGCTCCCGGCCGTGCCGCTCTGGTGGCGCACGATGCTGGACGAGCGCGCGCAGTCACAGCTAGACCACCTCGGCAGCGGACAGATAGCGACCGACTGGGGCGCGCGCATCATCTCGAACGAGAGCAAGCTCTACGACCCGCTCTCTTACCACTACGGCTCCGTGTGGCCTCTCTTCACAGGCTGGGCGAGCATGGGCGCTTACCGTTACGGGCGGCCGCACGTCGGCTATCAAGCGTTGATGGCGAATGCCCTGCTCTCTTACACGAACGCGCTGGGCTACGTGACGGAGCTGCTGTCTGGCGATTTCAACGCGCCGTTCGGCCGCTCCTCTCATCATCAGGTCTGGTCGGAGGCGATGGTCGTCACGCCCGCGCTGCGTGGGCTGTGCGGCGTCGAAATTACAGAGGGCGGCAAAGAGCTGCGCTTCGCGCCACAGCTCCCGGCGAACTGGGACCGCATCGAAGCGCGCGGAGTCGCCGTCGGAGACGCGCGGTACGATTTGAAACTGGTCCGGGCCGCTGGCCGCCTGACCATCACCATCACGCAAAGAAGCTCCGTGAGGACTGCCGCTCCCCCGATGTCTCAAGGGGTCGAGCGTTTCACGCTCGCGCCCGCCTTCCCGCTCGACGCACGCGTGCGCAAAGTGAAGGTTCAGGGACGTGCGACAAAGTTTGAGATGAAAAGCTCCGGCGACGTGCAGCGCGCCGAGGTCGTTATAGAGGGCGGGAACCAGACCATCGAGGCGGTCTTTACCTACACGGAAGGCACGGACGTTTATCTCGCGCCGGAAAGCCTCGTCCCCGGCGCACGGAGCGAGGGGCTGCGTGTCTTACGCTCGCGCGCCGACCGCGAAGCCTTGCACCTCCTGCTCGAAGGACTCGGAGGCCGCACCTATGAGTTGCGCGCGCGCACCCCGTACCAACTCGGCCAGACGGACGGCGTGACGGTGAAAGCGGACGATGGCCCCGACGCGCAACTGCTCATCACCTTCGCAGGCCCACCCGATGCTTACGTCCGGCGCGAACTGACCATTCCGATTGAGGGGGCAGCAGGCAAGCAACGTCAGAGGGAGTA
The DNA here is from genome assembly GCA_963711585.1 of uncultured Acidobacteriota bacterium. Classification (GTDB taxonomy): domain Bacteria; phylum Acidobacteriota; class Blastocatellia; order Pyrinomonadales; family Pyrinomonadaceae; genus QHXM01. The sequence continues at coordinate 533,917 of CAVQEU010000020.1, forward strand.
GATGCCCGATGTGCGACTCATTCATCGTCCCGTCAGGGACGAATGAAAATAGCCCAGCATTTCAGTGCTGGGGATGGGACGGGGAAATTGTGCCAAGTCCCGTAGGGACGGCTGAATCGAAAGCTGGCGCTCAGTTCAGCCGTCCCTACGGGACTGCGGTTTTATGGTTGCTCTTATCCCCAGCACTGAAGTGCTGGGCTATTTTCAATCGCCTGCTCCGCAGGCTGATGATTGTTTATTTGATTCTGGCCGCTTTTTTCGTCTTATTCGGCAGCGTAGCCGCGACGGCGCAATTGCGTGTGAAGTCGGGAAAGACTTCACCGAAAGAGCCGTGGTGGAAGCACGCCGTCTTTTACGAAATCTACCCGCGCAGCTTCAAGGACTCGGACGGCGACGGCATCGGCGACCTCAACGGCATCACCTCGAAGCTCGACTATCTTGCAGACCTCGGCGTTGACGCCGTCTGGATTACGCCTTTTTATCCATCGCCGCAGGTGGACTTCGGCTACGACGTGAGCGACTACGAGGCGGTGGACCCGCAGTTCGGCACGCTCTCTGACTTCGACCGCTTAGTCCGTGAGGCGCACAAGCGCAACATCCGTGTCGTGATGGACATGGTGTTCAATCACACTTCGGATCAGCACCGCTTCTTCCAGGCTTCGCGCTCGTCGCGCAAAAATCCTTACCGCGACTGGTACATCTGGCGCGACCCAAAGCCCGGCGGCGGCCCGCCCAACAACTGGTACTCCGGCTTTGGCCCCGCGGCCTGGACGTTCGACGAGAAGACGAAACAATATTATTACCACTTCTTCTACCCGCAGCAGCCCGATTTGAACTGGCGCAACCCGAAAGTGGAGCAGGCTATGTTCAAGTCCATTCGCTTCTGGCTCGACCGCGGCGCGGACGGCTTTCGGCTCGACGTTATCAACTGGCTCTTTGAAGACCCGCAGTTACGTGACAACCCCGTCCTGCCGCAGTTGCGCCAGGGCAGCGCGACCGAGCACGAGCAGGAGTTGAAATACAATCGTGACCTGCCCGAAGGCCATAACGTGCTGCGCCGTTTTCGCCGTATGACAAACCGCTACGCAGGCGACCGCGTGCTCATCGGCGAAATCTGGGTGCCGGCCATCGAGCAGTTGATGCCGTACTACGGCCCGCGGAACGACGAGATTCACCTGCCCTTCAATTTCTTCTTCTCGACGGAGGTCAAGCGGCTGGACGCCGCGGGCTTTCGCGCCGTCGTGGAAAAGTCTGAGCGCGTGCTGCGGGGCCGCCCGACGACTTACGTGCTCAGCAATCACGACGACCTGCGGCGCGCGTACACTCGCTTCGGCGACGGAAAGCACAACGAAGAGATTGCGAAGCTCGTGGCGCTGATGCTCCTGACCCTGCGCGGCTCTCCGTTTTTCTATTACGGCGAAGAGATCGGCATGGAATCAATCGAGCCTGAGACGCTCGAAGAAGTGCGCGACCCTGTTGGCAAAAGGTACTGGCCCGGCTACAAAGGGCGCGACGCGCAAAGAAGGCCGATGCAGTGGAACGACGAGCCGAACGCAGGCTTTACGACCGGCACGCCCTGGCTGCGGCTTGCGCCGGGCGCGACGCGGCGCACGGTCGAAAAGGCCACGGCTGACCCGGATTCGATTCTCAACTTTTACAAGCGCGCGATAGGATTGCGCCGCCAAAGCCCGGCACTGCTTGACGGAGACTACACGTCCATCGGCGCGGACCCGCACGTCTTCGCCTACCGCCGCAAGACTACGCGGCAGACGATGATCGTCGCGCTCAACATGTCGGGCGAACGGCGAAAGCTGAAAGTTGACGAGGCCGGACAACTGCGTGAGGCTCTGAGCAACCTGCGTAAGCACGAACGGGCAATCGAGGGAAGCGAAATAAGCCTCGCGCCTTATGAAGCGGTTGTTCTGGAAGTTGTAAGATAGGATTTCAAAACTGTACCATTATCCTCTTAAGGAGATTCAGGTATGAAAGAGACACCGCGCATCATGCATCACACGCTCTTTTTGATAGTCGTTCTATCACTGGCGCTTTCTACTGTTTCTTCAACCGAGCCTCCGGCCGACAGGGCGACCGCCGAACAGCTTCGGGCCATTCAGAAATACATCAAGCAGAGTTGGCACACCCTGACCCGCTCGAACAAACAGCTTGCCACGGCCGCCGCCGATCCCAAGTTCCATTCGGAGCCGGGCTACCGCTGGCCCGTCTACGTCCCCGAAAACGAGAACCTCAAACGCATCGAGCAGAGTTTGCGCGCCGAGATGAAGCCGGAGGATTTTGCGCGCATAGACCTGCAACGCCTCCCACGCGACACGCGGGAGATACGCGAACAGGGGCTTGCTCTACCTGCCGCACCCTTACGTCGTGCCTGGCGGGCGCTTCAACGAGATGTACGGCTGGGACAGCTACTTTATTCAGGTCGGGCTCGTGCGCGATGGCGAGATCGAACTGGCACAAAATACGGTTGATAACTTTCTCTACGAGATAGAAAACTACGGCAGGATTTTGAACGCCAACCGGACTTATTACCTCTCGCGCTCGCAGCCCCCGTTTCTGACGCAGATGATTCTGAATGTTTACCGCAGCAAGCGCGACCTCAACTGGCTGCGCGCGACCGTCCCGGCAATCGAAAAATATTACCGCTTCTGGACGAGCGAGCCGCACCTGACGAGCGAAACAGGGCTTTCGCGTTATTACGACCTGGGCGAAGGGCCAGCGCCCGAAGTCCTCTCGGACGAAAAGGACTCGCAGGGGCGCACGCATTACGACAGGGTCAAAGAGTATTACCGCACGCACGAGGTCAAGGACTACGACGTGGGCCAGTATTACGACAAGGGGAAGGACGAACTGCTCCCGCTCTTTTACAAGGGCGACCGCTCGATGCGCGAATCCGGCTTCGACCCGTCGAACCGTTTCGGGCCGTTCAACATAGATATCATTCACTACAACCCCGTCTGCCTGAACTCCCTGCTCTACCTGATGGAGACGGACGCGGCCGCGATCATGAGAACGTTGGGCCGGCCGCGCGACGCGCGCCGCTGGGTCGCCCGCGCCGAAGCGCGCCGCCGCACCGTCAATCGTCTGATGTGGGACGAGAAGGATGGTCTTTATTACGACTATAACTTCGCCAAACGAACGGTGCGGCGCTACCCGTTCGCGACCGCATATTATCCTTTGTGGGTCGGCATCGCGGACCGCAGGCAGGCGGCGCGTCTCGTCGCCAACCTTAAGCTCTTCGAGCGGCCGGGCGGCTTGCAGACCAGCACCAACGCGAGCGGCAATCAATGGGATTCGCCCTTCGGCTGGGCGCCGCTACAGATGATCGCGGTCGAGGGCTTGCGCCGCTACGGCTACGCGGAAGAGGCCGACCGCATCACGACCAACTTTCTCACCACGATTCTCAAAGAGTTCAACCAACACAACACGATTGTGGAGAAGTACGACGTCACGCGCCGCGAATCGGAGATCAGCGGCGGAATCAAGTTCGGCTACGACTACAACGTCATCGGCTTCGGCTGGACTAACGCGGCCTTCACGGACATGTACGCCAAGCTGCCCGAGAGGAAGAAAGCGAATGTGCTGAAGCTGGATGGATTGAAAGTCCCGTAAGAGGCGAGCACAAAGTCTCACGCAAAGGCGCAAAGGCGCGAAGAAAGCACGCAAGGTCAAGAGGCATTCAGCCCTTTGCGGTCTTCTTCGCGCCTTTGCGCCTTTGCGTGAGATAGTCGCTCTCAACTGAAAACAGTAATAAAAAGAAAAAGGAGAGATTCTTAGTCTCTCCTTTCTCCTCGGGCAGTGGGCCGAAGTGTTACCGGCCCACTTTTGTGATGACTCTGAAGTCGTTAGAACTTGTACTTCAGGCCGAATTGGAAGTTGCGCATCAGGTCGTTGCCGAAGAAGGCTGTCGAAGTGATCCTCCCCGCGTTGGCGTTCGGGTTGGTCGGGTCGCCGATGTTCGAATCAGGGTTCTCCAGATTCACGTGGTTGAACAGATTCACCACCTCGACGCGGAACTCCAACTCCTGCGATTCACTGAACTGGAACTTCTTGAAGAGCGAAGCGTCCGTGCGCCAGTAAGCCGGCCCGCGCAAGGCGTTCCGCGGTAAATTACCTAAAGTTCCCACCGCCGGTTCCGAGAAAGTCGTCGGGTCAAACCAACGATCCCGCTCGCCTAGAATGCGTATGTCACCGTTGAGGTTTGGACGATTGTCGCCGACATCGGTGATGCCCGCGTTGTCGTAGCGGACGTTGAAGGGCAGCCCGCTCTGAATGATGGTGTTGGAATTAAACTGCCACCCGCCCACTATGTAGTTGAGCGCCCTCGACGCGTTGGTGAAATACCGCTTGCCGCGCCCGAACGGTAGCTCCGCCACCTGCGACAGCACGAAGTTGTGCGTCCTGATGAAATCGTGCGGCCCGTAGGCGTAGTCGGCGTCAATCCCAGGGATGAAGCGGTCGTCGTTGTAGTCGCGCGCCCTCTGCAAGGTGTAGTGAGTCAGGAACGAATAACCGCTGCTGAAGCGCTTCGTCGCCTTGACTTGCAGCGAGTCGTAGTGGTTATCCGAGCAGTTGCAGTAGAGCAGCACGTCCTGCGTCCAGCCGAACCTCTGGAAGAAGGGCTTGCGCTGGTCGCGCGACAAGACTCCGAAGCCGGCGAGGCTCGGTTGATTGACGTTCTCGTCCGGGTTGTTGCCGGCGAACATGTGCGTGCCCTTGTTGCCGACGTAGGCCACCTCAAGCGAGATGGAGTTGGTCAACTGGTGCTGGACGGTGACGTTGTAGGCGTCGAGCGTCGGCAGCCGTTGTTTGAAGTTGACGGCGCGCGGGCGAACTCCGTTCGGCAGGAAGAAGCGGCCGTTATCCGGGACGCCGGCGAGCGGCACCCCGCCCTGATTCGGAGGCGCGCTCAGGCCGAAGAACTGTGTAAAGCCCGGAGGCCCCTGCGCGAGAGTAAAGACGGCCGTTTGACCGTTGTTTCCGGACAACTGCTGTGTCGCCAGCACCGGCAGGTTCTGCGTCACCGTATGGCCGAAGACAGAGCCGAAGACGCCTATGTCGTAGCTGCGGCCGTAGCCGAAGCGGAGCACAGTTTTCGGCGTGAGCTGATAGGTGATGCCCAAACGCGGCGCAAAGTTCAAGCTATTTTCGACGCCACCGTTAAGCGGCACATCGCCGACTCCGGCCACGCGCACTTCGCCCGTGTCCAAATCGGGGAAGCCTGCCGCGCCCGGCCCGCTCGCCGCCTGCGGGTTGATGACATCCAAGCGCAGACCATAAGCAATCGTCAGCTTCGGCGTGACGCGCCAGGTGTCCTGTCCGTAGTAGAAATGACGCCACTGCCGCTCGCCCGCATCCGTTGACGTGCTGATGTAACGGGAGAACGACGTAACGTCGCCGATAAGGAAGGTCGCCAGTCCGATGCCGCCGACGCCTGCGCCGCTGGCCGTGCGATTCGGGCTGAAGGTCAAGTGGCCTGAGCGGTGCTCGTCGCTTGGGACGCGCAGGTTGATTGCGCGGCGCACATCGACGCCGAATTTCAGGCTGTGATTCCCGTACAGCTTGGAAAGATTGGCGACTATCTGATATTGCGACTCAGTCTGGTCGAGCGGGCAATTGCACCGGTTGGTGTTCAATCCCGAGCCGATGTTGAAAGCCAAATCGCCCGGCCCCTGAATCTCGAATTCCGAGAGACCGGAGCTGAAGTCATCAAAATTCAAGCCGGGGATGCCCAGGTCTGTTGACGTGCTCTGGCCGAAATCCACGGGCAGGACGTTCACCTTGTACTTAAAGTAGCCAAAGCGCATGTCCAGCACGGTTGTCGTATTGAAGGTGTAGTCGAACCCGAGCGCAAGGCTCTGGTTACGCACTTTAGACGAGCCGCCGAGAGTCACCAATTCACGCCCGCCGCCTTCTCCGAAAACGCTCGGGCCGTCCCTGGTGAAATCCGCGAAGCTGTATCGCCCGAAGATGTTCAAGTTGTTGCCGGCGCGGCCGTCAATGCGAACGTCGAAGGCGTCGTTGTCGAAAAGCTCGCTGCCGGACGCGGTTATGTTATTAACCGTACCCGGCAGGGATGGCGCTGGAATCAGCCCCAGAACATTGAGGGCCTCCTGCGACAAACAACTGTGCGTCACGCCGCAGCCGACGCCGCCTGGGCCAGGAATCACGTTGCCGGGGAACTGCAATCCCGTAATCGGGTCGAAGATGTCACGGCCGTATGCGCTGAAGTCGCCGTTGCGCGCCGCGAGCGTCGGCACGGTCACGCGGCGGGAGCCGCCGACCTTGCTGCGCGTCCCCTGATAGTCGCCGAAGAAGAAAGCCTTGCCGCGCACTATCGGCCCGCCGATGGAGCCGCCGAACTGGTTCTTCAGCGTGTCGGGAATGAGCTTGCCCGTGACGGCGTCGGGCTGCGACTGCGAGAACGGGTTGCGCGCTTGCAGCACGTCGTTCTGCCGGAACTCGAAGAGGCTGCCGTGAAATTCGTCCGTGCCGGACTTGGTCTGGACAGACGCCACGCCGGCAATCGCCTGGCCGAACTCCGCGTCGTAATTCTGCGAAGTGATCTTCGTCTCGCCGATGGCTTCGAAGTTCGGGTTGATGACGATGATGCCGAGGATCGGGTCGCGGTTGTCGGTCCCGTCGAGTTGATAGCCGGTCCCGCTAAAGGTCTGGCCGTTGACGAGAGTTTGCGTAGAGCCCTGCGGGTTCTCGCTCGCGGCGTGGCCCCACTGCTGCTGCGTCGCGCCCGGCGTGAGCAGGATCAGCTTGGTGAAGTTGCGGTCGAGAATCGGCAGGTCGGTCACTTGCCTGCTCTCAAAAGTCGTCGCCACGTCGGCGCGGTCCGTCTTCAACTCCACGCCTTCGGCGGCCGAGATCGTGACGACCTCCGAGACTTGCCCGGTTTCAAGAGCCACGTTGGCTTCGGTCTGGCGGTCGAGGTTGACGACCACCTCCTCGATTTCGCCTCTCTTGAAGCCTGCCTTTTCGACCGACACCTTGTATATGCCGGGCAGCAACCTGTCTTTCACGTACAAGCCGGAGTCATTCGTCCGAACAGTATCGGAAGTGTTGCGCTCGACGCTCGTGATGGTCACCGTCGCGTCGGGAACGACTGACCCTTGAGCGTCGGTCACCGTCCCCGCAACGCTACCGTAGACGGCCTGTGCGCGCGCTTCCGGAGAGAGCGCGCAAACGAAGAGTAAACTGAGGAGGAGCAGGAAATGTTTGCTTCTCAGCATAGTAAATCTCCTTGTGAATCAAAACGGCAAGTGCCCGTTCAGGGGCCAAAGGCTGAACGGGAAAACGGCAAGCCTGCTTGAGGCTTGTCGAAAGCTTGAACTACTCAACCCGCTTGTTAAGCGGGGTAACTGCGTTTGCGATTAAGCCGCGCTCAAATAAAGTTATGCCACCGCCAGTTCAAGGTCAGGGCTTGACGCCTGGCGTCTATGATTCAGCAAAAATGATTCAAACAAGAAGGAAAGCTAAAGGGTTACGCGTGCGTGCGAGGCAAGTCCGCGCGTCCCTTAGTTACTGGCGCGGCCTATTACTATCACATTGTGTGGTTAAACAACAAACTTTTTTTCACCATTCTGCCTAACTGCTCGATGCCCACCGGGTCGCGCCGGAGGCCACGGGCGGGGACCGAGGGCGGCGCGTCACCCGGAATGTGGCCCTCTTTTAGGGAACTGTTATATGATGAGGCCGCTTGGGCCTTTTTCCGTTTGAGGCGAATATTCTTTCCCGCGCGACGAGCCCGCTCTTCAAAATTATTCTGGTGAGACTTCGGATGCTGAGAAAATCTTTCCGTCAGTTACTGCTTCTCTCCCTCATGGGCGCGCTCGGCGTCCTGACCGTTCTAGGGCAGAAGGGGAAGGCGGCTCAATCACCGGACAATTCTTCTATCGTCACGCAGGCGCAGAGTCTACTGGACGGCGGGCAGATTGATTCCGCGCTGGAGATACTGAACGCCGCCTCAAGGTTCAAGCCGAATGACGTGGAGGTCAAACATCTGCTGGGAGTGGCTTACTACCGTAAGAATGATTACCAGCGCGCCGTCGAGCATCTCTCGGTCGCCGTCAGGCAAACGCCCGAGAGCAGTCGCCGGTATCGGGAGCAGGTGCAAATCCTGGGGCTGTCGCACTACATGCTGGGCCACGTCAGAGAGGCCGTCCCCTATCTCGAACAACTCAGCCGCTGGTCGCCGAACAGCGCGGAGATCGCCTTCGCCCTCGGCATCAGTTACATACAGACACGCAATCCCGACAAGTCGCGCGAGACGTTTGCGCGCATGTTCAATTTGCCGGCGACCGGGGCTCCCGCTTACCTCGTCAACGCGCAGATGATGGTGCGCCAGCGGTTTGAAGAATTGGCCGTCAAAGAGTTGGAGCAAGCACTCGCGCTCGACCCGCGATTGCCGCAGGCAAACTTTCTGCTCGGCGAGATGGCTATTTACCACGCCGACGTTGAGCGAGGCATAGGACTTCTGCAAAAAGAGATTGCCATCAACCCTGCTTTCGGCATGGCCTACTACAGGCTCGGCGAGGCTTACACGAGACAGCTTAAATGGGACGAGGCGATTGCGCCGCTACAGAAATCCATCTGGCTCAACCCCTTCTTCAGCGGCCCCTACATCGTGCTCGGCAAGGTTTACATGAAGAAGAACGACCTGACGAACGCGGAGAACATGCTCAGGCGCGCGGTGCAGATGGACCCGAACAATTTTTCGGGCCATCACCTGCTCGCGCAAGCGCTCCAACAGGCGAGCCGCCTGGACGAAGCCAAAAAAGAGTTTGAGATTGCGGAAAAATTACGAACCAGCGCCGATAAAGAACCATAAAGTCTTTCTTAGCGTCTTTGCGCCTTTGCGTGAAAAAAAAAACCACTCACGCGAAGGCGCAAAGACGCAAAGGGGTTGAGCCAGGGAGTAGCTTGAGTTTTTAAAATGTCACGTCTCATTATCTCAACTCTTATTACCGGCCTTTTCTTCTTCCCCCATCTCGCCATCGCACAGCAATCAAGCCCGCAGGACGCGAAAGCCTTTCCCGTCAGCTTCGTTGACATCGCGTCGAGCGCGGGGTTGACTGAGCCAATTATCTACGGCGGCGTCGAGCAAAAAAGATACATCATCGAAACTAACGGCTGCGGTGTCGCCTTCTTCGACTACGACAACGACGGCTGGGTTGACGTTCTCGTCCTGAGCGGAACGCGCCTCGAAGGATTTCCGCCGGGAAAAGAGCCTACGAACAGGCTCTATCGCAACAACCGCGACCATACATTTACAGACGTGACGGACAAAGCGGGGCTTCGCCGCTCCGGCTGGGCTTCATCCGTCTGCGTCGGCGATTACGACGGGGACGGCTTTGAAGATTTATTCATCACCTACTGGGGACAAAACGTACTCTACCGCAACAACGGCAACGCCACTTTCACGGACGTGACACAGAAGGCGGGCCTCGCGGCGCGCGGCACGCGCTGGGGGTCCGGCTGCACTTTCGTTGACTACGACCGTGACGGAAAGCTAGACCTCTTCGTCGCAACCTACCTGAAGTTCGACCTCGCCGCCGCGCCCGAGCCGGGCAAGGGCGCGAACTGCACTTGGAAAGGCGTGCCCGTCAACTGCGGGCCGAAAGGTCTCCCGACAGACACCAACCTGCTCTACCGCAACAACGGCGACGGCACGTTCAAGGACGTTTCGGAAGCTTCGGGCGTCAGTCGCGTGCGGGGCCGTTATTCGATGACGGCAACCACGCTCGATTACAACAACGACGGCTGGACAGACATCTACGTCGCCTGCGATTCGACGGCCAGCACGCTCTACCGTAACAACCGCGACGGCACGTTCACGGATGTCGCGCTCGAAGCAGGCTCCGCCTACAACGAGGACGGCAACGCGCAGGCCGGGATGGGGGTGGCCGTCGGCGACTACAACGGCGACGGCTTGATGGATATTTTCAAAACGCACTTTTCCGACGACCTGCCCGCGCTCTATCGCAACAGCGGGCGCGGCTTCTTCGAGGACGCCTCAAGGGCCGCCGGCTTCGAGCACACGCGCTTCGTCGAATGGGGCACAGGCTTCGCCGACTTCGACAACGACGGCTGGCCCGACATTATGATCGCCACCGGCAGCGTCTACCCTGAAGTTGAAAAGGTCTTCAAAGAATACCCGCACCGCAGCACCCGCCTCGTCTATCAAAATCTGGGCAACGGGCGCTTCAAAGATGTCACGACGCAAACAGGCCCCGGCGTCCTCTCGCCGAAATCCAGTCGCGGCTGCGCCTTCGGCGACTTCGACAACGACGGCGACACGGACGTGCTCGTCATGAACATGAACGAGCCGCCACAGCTTCTGCGCAATGACTACAACAACGCGCGCAGCCGTGGCCCGAACAACTGGCTCGAACTAAAACTCACCGGCACGAAATCGAACCGCAGCGCCATCGGCGCGCGCGTCATCGTCAGGGCCGACTCACGCACGCAGGCCCGTGAGGTCACAAGCCAATCCAGCTACTACTCGCACAACGACCTCCGCCTACACTTCGGCATGGGCGCAAGCCGCAAAGCAGACGAGATAGAGATTCGCTGGCCCGGCGGGCAGACTGAGACGATTAAAGATGTGGCGGTCAATCAACTCGTGAGAATTAAAGAGGGCGCGGGCGTTATAAAGTAGACGGCAGGAAGAACAAGGATCAAAGCGTAATGATTTCTAAAAGCCAAAACTTGACCTTACAGGCAGCAGATTTCCGCCAATGTTTATCCGATAGCATAGCTTGACCGGCGTTTCGCTACATAAGGTATGGAAAGTAATAATTCCACAGAAGAACTTTTTGTGGAATTGTCCCACCTCTCAAATCAGGATTTTGTTTCGCCGTGGATAGCGATAAAAGTCGACTCCGGCCACATTAGACCGCAGAAGTGCGGTATTTTATGGCTGTGGGACTTGTTAGACCGCACGGTGCGGTATTCCTCGGGAAACGCTGCTGCGGTCTAATTAGCGTTAGGCCGCTTCGCATTACAAATGGGGCAAACCATCAATCTTACCCCGAAATTATCTTGAACCAGAACCGGAGCGGTGATATAAGGCGCGCTTGAGCTTAGACTCTAAGCCTCAATGCTTCCCCTTAAAGGAGCGACTCATGAAAGTATACCCGCAGAAACAGAGTAAGCCTCAGCAGCCAGCATCCCACACCATCAGAAGATCGAGTGCGAAGCCCGTTGCGGCAAGTCATTCAGTCCATTCGATCCTGTACTTGCAGCGCACGATCGGAAATCAGGCCGTCCAGCGGTTGCTCCAAGCGCACGTCGAAGGTCTCGAAGCGGGTTCCGATACCTCTAAGGCAACTCGCTTTGCTTATGATTCCAGCCGGATGCCAGTGTCCTCCGCAGCGTCAGCCAAGCTTCAGGCGAAACTCACGGTCAATACTCCGGGAGACATCTATGAGCAGGAAGCAGACCACATCTCCGAACAGGTGATGCGCATGCCTGAGCCGAAGCTACAGCGTGCTTGTGCCTGCGGCGGCGGATGCCCTACATATCAGACGGAACAATCGGGCCAAGAACATGCGCGCTTGCAAACTAAGCGCGTTGGCTCAGGCGACTCAGAGCAGACCGCAGCACCGCCGATTGTGCACGAAGCATTAGCTTCACCGGGTCAGCCGCTTGATACTGCGACACAAGCCCTTATGGAACCGCGCCTCGGGTACGACTTCAGCGGCGTGCGCGTGCACACCGATACCGAAGCAGCAGATGGCGCACATGCAATCCGCGCACGGGCCTATACCATCGGACGCGACATCGCATTCGCGTCCGGGGAATACGCCCCCGCTACAATGAAGGGTAAGCGACTTCTGGCGCACGAACTCGCCCATGTCGTTCAGCAGGGGCATGCCCGTCAACTCGACGACAGCCTGACACAGGGCTTCACCAAAGCGGAATCACCTGCCGTCATCAGTCGTCAAAAAACAGACCCCGAGGAAACGCCCGGCAAGCAACCCGAAGCCGAAAACGACCGCCGCCGCCTGAAAGAAAGATTGAAGAAAGACATTCCATGTTTAGGTGAACCGGTCGATGACACAAAAGCGCGCTGTCAGTTTTCCAAAGCGCAATCAAACATGCTTAGAATTGTTAAGCAAAGCGCTGTACGCACTTGTACCAGTGCAATCGCGGCAATCAACATGCCGGGTAATGAGAACCGAGTCAGACAGATAGCAAAAGACTATTTCCACCTCGACATCAAACTTAGCGAAAAGACTAAACGGGCATTGATCAAAACTATCAAAACTATTTCAGATAATTTAGAACATGCAACCATCGAATGTAGAACTTGCCAGGATGAACACTGCAACAGGGGTCTTATTGGGTTTGTTGAACCAGGGAGAACAGTCTTGACTTTGTGCCCCCCATTCTTTGATAGCACCAAAGTGCATTTAGCTCCGATATCCCTGCTACACGAAGCAGGGCATTTAGCAGGAGTAAATGCTCCTACTCGTGATGAATTATACTGCCACCAAAGGGCAACGCCGGAAGACAAATGCCCTGTTGTCGATGCCATTCGTAATGCGGATGCATGGGCTTACTTCATTGATAACTTAGGGGCTACAATTTGAGGAGCCGTCGAGCCTCATTCTTACTTCAGATCACCAAACGGCACTGTCGCAAAGGTCGCTCATGGCAGGGCGTTATTGCACAAATGGAGTAGACGGGTTGAGTGCTGGTGAGTGAGAGCAGCCTCACAGCGCATAACTATCTGGCATCCCCAACTCGGTCATTCGATTCAAGACCGCGTATCTGACCATCACTTCCGTTTCTTGTCTCTTCCTCTCTCTCGACTTCAGCTTATCAGCAAAGAGCGCCTTCAAGCGGAAGATGGCTGTCTCGACCAGGCTTCTTTTGTGATAACCCACTTTCTGCTTCCAGCCTTTGATTCCCAGCTTGCGCACCCCGCGCAAGTTGTTGTTCCTCGCTTGGAGATATTCATCCGCCCACAGTGTCGAGCCTTTCCGCGGCGGGATGATGGGAGTTGCTCGGCGCGCATGCAGAACCCTGTAGCACTCGCGGCTGTCGTAGGCCTCGTCGGCGTAGACTCGTTCGATGTCCCCTTCGACTTGTTTGAGCAGGCGGGGCAAGCCTCGCGGGTCAACTACATCCCTGCGAGTGACGAACGCCGCGATGACTTGCTGAGTCTGCGCGTCGATGCCGACGTGGAGTTTTCTCCACGTCCGGTGCTTGGGCCACCCGTGCAGACGGACCTTCCATTCGCCTTCACCGTAGAGCTTCAGCCCCGTGGAGTCCACGATCAGATGTAGCGGCCCTTTGCGTGCGGCGGCCGAGAGCTTGACCTCAAGACGCCGCGTGCGCCGGCACAAGGTCGAGTAGTCGGGCGCGGGCAACTCAACCTCAAGCAAACGCAGCACGGATGCGACCAAGCCTGCGGTGGCGCGCAAGGGCAGGTGGTAGACCTCCCGCAGAGTCAGCGCGCAGAGGACGGCGACATCCGAGTAGGTGCGCCGTCTGCCACGACGCGCGGGCCAATCAGGGTCGAGCCAGGTATCAGTCGAGCGCGAGTCAATCCAGATAGTGAGACTACCGCGAGTGACGAGAGCTTTGTTATAGTCGCGCCAGTTGCGGATGCGGTACCGGCGCTTTTTCTTGTTGGTCACGCATCGAGACTAGAAGACGTACCGCCTCCGCGACCATTTATGCAACAACGCCAGGGCGCGCATAACAGATCGTTGAACCGGAGCGCGGATAGCCTCTGTCTCGACTTGTGTAGTGCAGCGAGGGTTGGATGTAATCGCCGCGCCCGGTCAACTCTGACGTTAGACCTGCCCTTCAGAAATTCCACGAAATAACTCTTTTGTTGAATTCTACCTTATCTTAAATGGCAATCTTGTTAGGATTTCACTGGATTATGAGGAAGTAGAATTTCGCTGTAATGTTGAATTGAGAAAGAGGGACTTATAAATAACTGAGGTTGAATAATCGTGCTTCCATCCCTTATCCCTGCTTTTTGCCCTGCCCTAACAAGTTCTACGCCTTTACTGCAATGGCCTTAAGCGGGGGTTGAGTTGCTTCGCTTTCTGATAGGCGGTGCGGGCGGCTTCCAGTTGTCCCTTCTGATGAAGCGCTTTGGCTAGATTGTAGTATGCCTGTGCGCTGGACGGGTCGAGTTGAGTGGCCGCCTGGAATCTTTCGATGGCGGCGTCGAGGTTTCCTTCTTTGAGTCGCGCCAGCCCGGTGTTGGTGGCGAACATGGCGGCCTGCATGTCGGACTTGATCTTGTTGAGTCGCGCCGCTTCCTGAAACTCCATGCGTGCGGCCTCCGTGTTGCCCTTCTGTCTCAGGGCCGCGCCGAGCGTGTTGTGTATCTCCGGCGCGTTCGGCGCGTAACGCAACGCCTCGCGGAAGGCCGCGACCGCTTCGTCGAGTTTGCCCTGCTGCTGCAAAACCGTGCCGAGGGTGTAGTGGGCTTCCGGGTAATCCGGCTTCGCCCCAATCGCCGCCCTGAAACTTGCCGCCGCCTCGTTGAGCTTCGACTGCTGCAAGTAGATCACGCCCAGGGTGTAATGCGCCTCCTGCAAACCGGGCTGAAGGGTGAGAGCTTTCTTCAACTCGGCCGCGGCCTCGTCAAGCGCGTCCCTTTGCTTGAGGGCCAGCGCCAGATTGTAGTGCGCCTCCGAGTCGTCGGGCGCGAGCGCGAGGAGCTTTCGATATTGCGCGACGGCCGCCGCATAATCGCCTTTCTGAATTAACGCCAGCCCGAGGTTGTGATGGGCCACCAGATTGTTGGGTTCGAGCTTGAGCGCCGTGTTGAACTCGACGATGGCCCCGTCGGGGTCGCGCTTCTGCACGAGCGCAAGTCCCAGGTCGTTATGCGCCTGCACGAAATCCGGCTTGAGGCGGACGACCTCGCGGAAAGCCTCTACAGCTCCGTCCAGGTTCTCGTCCTGTTGCAGCGCCAGTCCGAGGGCATGACGAGCCTCGAACATCGTCGGCGAAAGTTTGGCGGCGACGTTGAGCGCGTCAATGGCCGCCGCCAGGTCGCCGCTTTTTTGCAAGGCCAGCCCGAGATAGTAATGAGCATTCGCGTGATTAGGCATTAACCTGGCGGCGACGTTGAGCGCGGCGATGGCGCCGCCCGTGTCGTTGGCAAACCAGCGGGCCGCGCCCAGATAATATTGGGCCTCCGCGAAGTCAGGTCTGAGCTTGACCGCCGCCTCGAATGCCGCGATGGATTCCGGCAAAGAGCCTTTCACGCCGAGCGCGTACCCGAGATAAGAATGGGCTTCTGCCGCGTCGGGTCTGAGGCGCACGGCCTCACGAAATTCCGCCAGGGCCGAGTCCAGGTCCCCCTTCTGTTGCAGCGCCGCGCCGAGCAGCAAGCGCGCCTCCGCTTCGTCAGGTCTGAGCGCGACTGCCTGCCTCAAAGCGACTATCGCTCCTTCGGCGTCATTGGATTGTTGGAGGGCCGCGCCGAGTCCCAGTTGAGCTTCATAAAGCGTCGGGTCGAGCGTGGCAGCTTTGCGGAAACTGTTGGCCGCCGCTTTGATGTCTCCCTTCTTCGCCAGCGCGACGCCGAGCGCGTTGTGAGCATCGGCGGAGTTCGGGCTCAGCCTCGCCGCGAGCACGAGTTCGGTGACGGCGGCGTCTATCTGCTGTTGTTCTAAAAGAGCGACTCCCTTTTCGTAATGCTCCTCGGCGTTCGGCGCTCTCTGCGCTGCCTCACGCTTTTTTTGCCCGGCGGCCGTCACAGACAACACGAGCACGACGACGACGAGCCAGATTGAACGATGGTTTGAGCTTGAAAGTCGCATCTACTTCTTGAAGGATGTCGCCCGGACAATCCCGACCCCCTCTTTGACGATGATAAGCTGATTGGCGGCCGTCTCGTTGAGTGTATCAACCTGCCCGCTCGGCCAACGTATCTCGATTGATTTTACCTTCCGATTCTGGCCCAGGCCGAAGTGTAAGCGCCGGTCGTTCTGCGAATAATAGCTGCCGCCGCTGCGCACCTCGTCAATCTGGCTGCCGTCGGCCGTGACGCACTTGATGCGCGCGCCGATGCCGGCCCGGTTGGATTTCGTGCCGATAGTCTTAATCTTGAGCCAGTTGTTTTGATTGCCCGATTCGGCGCGGAGCAGTTCAGGCACGGCATTGACCGGGTTGATGAGAATGTCCATCAGCCCGTCGTTATCGAAGTCGCCGAAGGCGCAGCCGCGCGCAGCCGTCGGCTCGATGACGGCCCCGCCGACCTGCTCCGAAACGTCCGCGAAACGCCCGTTCTGCAAGTTTCGGTAGAGCACTTTGCGTTGCGCGTAACCGGCTTCGGTCGTCAATTTTTCGACCTCCGGGTAGACGTGGCCGTTGACTAAAAAGACGTCGAGCCAGCCGTTGTTATCCACGTCAACGAAGCCGCAGCCCCAGCCGAGCCAGCGCGTGTTGACGCCGACGCCCGCAGCAAACGTCACGTCATCGAAAACACCTTTTCCAACGTTGTGATAGAGCGAGGACGTGTCGCCCGAGAAGTTGGTCTTGAAGATGTCGAGCCAGCCGTCGCGGTCGTAGTCGCCCGCCGTCACGCCCATCCCGGCCTGCGGCTTTCCGTCCACGCTGAAGGCACAGCCCGCCTCGACCCCTATGTCCGTGAATGTGCCATTTTTGTTGTTGTGGTAAAGGGCGGCGGGAGATGAATCGTTCGCCACGTAGATGTCGGGCCAGCCGTCGTTGTCAAAATCCGCGACCAGCACGCCCAGGCCGTAAGTGCCGTTGGCCTTCGTGATGCCCGCTTTTTCGGAGACATCCGTGAAAGAGCCGTTACCGTTGTTGCGATAGAGCGCGTTGACTCCGCCGGCCAGGCCCGGCGGGCCGCACGCGACCATCACACCTTTATAAAGACATGGGCCAGTTTCAGGGAGCGGGGCCGACTTCAAATCAAGATCAATGTAGCTGGCGACGAACAGGTCAAGGTGGCCGTCGCGGTCGTAATCTACGAACGCGCTGCCGGAGCCCCAACGCGTGCGGTTGTTCGCGACCCCGGCCTTTTCCGCGACTTCGCTGAAAGTCCCGTCGCCGTTGTTGCGATAGAGCGCATTTTTGCCGAAGCTGCTGACGAACAGATCGTCGAACCCGTCGTTGTCGTAATCGCCGGCGCAGACGCTCTGCCCCCAGCCCGAACGGACGAGCCCGGCCCTGGCCGTCACGTCTGTAAACGTGGAGTTGCCGTTGTTGCGGTAGAGACGATTCGTCGGCGAGCCCGCGCCCGCGACACCGTCCAGGCGAGTGCCGTTGACCAGAAAAATATCCTCCCAGCCGTCGTTGTCGTAATCAATAAAGGCCGCGCCGCTGCCCGTAGTTTCCAACAGGTATCTATTCTTGCGCTCGTCTCCGTAGATGGTCCTCGCCGTGATGCCCGCCTTCGCGGCCACGTTCACAAACGTCACCCCGAGAGTGTTCTTGTCTGATTCGGGCGCGGCCGCGAGCCGAATAGCCAGCACGCAGCAAAGGAGCAGATGAGATGAGATTCCGCTGAATGCCCGCAAGCAGAGCTTCTTCATTACAAGAGATGGTTTGACTCGAATGTTCGGTGATCTGCGGCTACTCACAGGCCGGCGTTTGCCTCCGGCATGAGCACGGGCGCGAGCGCAGTCTCGGCGCGATTACCTCGTTAGCGCAGATGATACAAGGCGGCGCTCTAAAATCAAAGGGTCTTTGCGATTCGGGTAGTGGTTCAGGTTGAAATTGAGGGCCGTCTTCGTTAGGAAGGAGTCTCACGCAAAGGCGCAAAGCCGCAAAGAAGGCCGCGAAGATGTTGAATGCCTCTTTACCTTGCGTGCTTTCTTCGCGCCTTTGCGCCTTTGCGTGAGACTGCCTTTCTCTTCATCCCGCCTGAAACTGAACCACTACGCGAGGCACGGAACGCTTTTTAACGTCGAGGGACGAATGGTATTATCCAGGACACACGACATAGACAATCTGTAAGCACCTGGATCATGCCAGGCTCGCCGGGCAAGTTGAAGCGGCGATGACTTTTCGACAGGCAGTTGTTCCCGTAGGCTCTGGCGGCGCGATTTTGGACCGGCGGCCTACACGGGCGGGAAACCGGTTTAGAGATAATCAGGGGGACCCTTAAATGAATGACGACTTCGACGAGACCTCGGGGCCGGAGTTGACGGCCGACGAGGAGGCGCTCTTAAAGGAGATGCCGACGTTGACCGACGTGGGCCAGGCGCGGCGCACGTTCCTGGGACAGACGCTCACAGGCAGCCTGGGGCTATTCGCCCTCATGCTGCTGGAGCACGAGAATGCGCTGGCCGCGCTCAGTGCTCCGCCCGACGCGGTGTTCGCCGCGGCGCCCGCGTTGGAAAATCCCGTCAAGGTCGTGCTGAAGGTCAACGGCGCGACGAAGACCCTCGAACTCGATTCGCGCATGGTGCTGCTCGATGCCCTGCGCGAACGACTCGAACTGACGGGGACGAAGAAGGGCTGCGACCAGGGACAGTGCGGCGCATGCACCGTGATTGTGGACGGCCGGCGCGTGCTGTCGTGCCTGACGCTGGCGGCGACACTTGAGGGGCGAGAGGTCACGACCATCGAAGGGCTGGCGAAGGGTGACGAACTGCATCCCGTGCAGGCGGCCTTCATCAAGTACGACGGCTTCCAGTGCGGCTACTGCACGCCGGGGCAGATTTGCTCGGCCGTCGGACTGCTCGAAGAGGCGCGGCGCGGCGAGGTTAGTCACGTCACGCAGGACGTGATGGCGCCGACGACGAAGCTCACCGACGACGAGATACGCGAGCGGATGAGCGGCAACATCTGCCGCTGCGGCGCCTACCCGAAGATCGTCGCCGCCATCCAGGAAGCGCACTCAGGCAGGGAGACGGCGCGGACGTGGCGCTTTGTCTCGGAGGAAGAGCTGGCGCGGGTCAGGGAGGAGGGCGCGACAGATGAGACCGTTTAAGTACACGCGCGCGACCGACGCGGGGGCGGCCGCGAATGCGGTGGCTTCGAACCCACACGCGAAGTTCCTGGCGGGCGGGACCAACATCCTCGATTTGATGAAGGAGGACGTGGAGCGCCCGAACGAACTCGTTGACCTGACCCGCCTGAAGCTCGCGGAGATTAAGGCCGCGGCGGGCGGCGTCTCCATCGGCGCGCTGGCGAAGAACACGGACACCGCCAACCACCCGCTGATACGCCACAACTACCCTCTGCTGACGCAGGCCATCGTCGCGGGCGCATCAGGCCAATTGCGCAACATGGCTACAAACGGCGGGAACCTTTTGCAGCGCACGCGCTGCCAGTACTTCTACGACACCGCGATGCCCTGCAACAAGCGCGAGCCCGGATCGGGCTGCGGCGCGTTAGAAGGTCTTAACCGCATCCACGCCATCTTCGGCTGGAGCGAGAAGTGTGTCGCCACCTATCCGGGCGACATGGCGAACGCGCTCTACGCGCTCGAAGCGACGGTGCGTGTGAGAAGTGCTCAGGGGCGTGAGCGAAGCATTCCCATCGGCGAGTTCCACCGGCTGCCCGGCGACACGCCGGAGAAGGACACCAACCTTGAGCACGGCGAACTCATCGTGGCGATTGATCTACCGAAGTCGAACTTCGCCAGGAACTCTTACTACCTGAAGGTCCGCGACCGCGCAAGTTATGCCTTCGCGCTCGTCGCCGTCGCCGCCGCGCTCGAAATCAGTGGCGGCACCATCAGGCAGGCGCGCGTCGTACTCGGCGGCGTGGCGCACAAGCCCTGGCGGAGCGCGGAGGCAGAGGCCGCGCTTTCCGGCAAGTCCGCGTCCGAACAGACCTTCAAACAGGCCGCGGAGCTTGCACTCAAGGACGCGAAGCCGCTCGCCCATAACGCCTACAAAGTTGAGCTGGGAAAGCGGGCCGTCGTCCGCGCACTGATGCGCGCGAGCAAACTGGCCTGACGAACTTAAACCCTTTTCGGGAGTGGATGCGATGCCTAGATACATAGGGAAAGAGATGAGCCGCGTGGACGGCGTGGCGAAGGTGACGGGCACGGCGAAGTACGCGGCCGAGTTCCGCGCGCCGAACCTGGCCTACGGCTTCATCGTGCTGGGGACCGTTGCCCGTGGCGCGATCAAGACGATAGACACGCGGGAGGCCGAAAGCGCTGGGGGCGTGATACGCGTCTTCACGCACCTGAACGCGCCGAAGCTCGGGCCGAAGACTTCCACGGAGCAGTCCCCGCCGCGCGCCAGGGAAGAGCAGGACAAGTCTTTCCGCGCGCTCCAATCCGACAGAATCTACTTCAACGCGCAGCCCGTGGCGCTCGTCGTCGCCGAGACCTACGAGCAGGCGCGCTACGCCGCGCGTCTGGTCAAAATCTCCTACAACGCCGAGAAGCACGCGACCGACACGGAGCAGGCGCGCGAACGCGGCCGCTTCCCTTCGCAGGGGCCGCCGCCCAAGCCGCGCGGCAATCCCGAGGAGGCGATGAAGAGCGCGGCCGTCAAGGTCGAGGCCGAGTACCGCATCCCCATCGAGCACCACAACCCTATGGAGCCGCACGCGGCCGTCGCCGTCTGGCAGGGAGACAAACTCACCGTCTTCGACAAGTCGCAGGGAGTTTACGGCGTGCGCCAGCACCTCGCGTCGAGCTTCAATGTTCCCGAAGAGAACGTGCAGGTCATCTCCCCTTACGTCGGCGGGGCCTTCGGGTCGTCTTTGAGGCCGAACTACTACCCGGCGCTGACCGCGATGGCGGCCCGCGAGATCAAACGCCCGGTCAAGATCGTCTACACGCGCACGCAGATGTTCACGGGCCACGGCTATCGCCCCTACACGATTCAGAAGATCGCGCTCGGCGCGGAGCGCAACGGAAAACTCTCCGCGATGATTCACGAGGCCGTGCACAACACCTCCACCTTCGAGGAGTTCAACGACAACACGACCGGCTTCACCCGCCAGGTCTACGCCTGCCCGAACCTCTACGCGCCGCTGAAAATCGTTGACACGGACCTCAACACCCCGACCTGGATGCGCGCGCCCGGCGCGGTCAGCGGCATGTTCGCGCTCGAATGTGCGATGGACGAATTGGCCTACGCGCTCAAGATTGATCCTCTGGAACTCAGGCTCATCAACTACGCCGAGACAGACCCCGAGAACGGCAAGCCGTTTTCGAGCAAGGCGCTCAGGGAGTGCTACCGTTTGGGCGCGGAGAAGTTCGGCTGGAAGGACCGCAAGTTCGAGCCACGCTCGATGCGCGACGGGCGTCTGCTCGTCGGCTGGGGTACGGCGACAGGCATCTGGGGCGCTTTCCAGATGCCGGCCGCGGCCCGCATCACGCTCAAGGCGGACGGCACGGCGCACGTCGCCAGCGCGACGAGTGACATCGGCCCCGGCACCTACACGGTCATCACCATGATCGCCGCCGAGTACCTGGGGCTGAGGCCCGAGCAGGTGAAGTTTGAACTCGGCGACACGAAGTTCCCGCGCGCCCCGTCGCAGGGGGGTTCGTGGACGACTGCAAGCGTCGGCTCGGCCGTGCACGGCGCGGCCCTGGCCGTCGGCGCGAAACTGTTGTCGCTCGCGAACCAGGACGCGAACTCGCCGCTGAAGGGCGCGGCCGCGAGCGAAGTGGAGATGCTTGACGGCAGACTGCGACTCAAAAGCGACCCACAAAAGTTCGTCCAGATAGCGGAAATCATGAGGCGCAACAACCTCAACGAGATTGCGGAGACGTTCGAGTCGAAGCCCTCGAAGGAGCGTGAGAAATACTCGACGATGGCGCACGGCGCGCAGTTCGTAGAGGTCAAAGTGGACCCGGACCTCGGCACAGTCCGCGTCGCGCGCGCCATAGAGGTGACGGCTTGCGGCAAGATCATCAATCCGAAGGCATCGCACAGCCAGGAGATCGGCGGCGTCGTCTGGGGCATCGGCATGGCCTTGCAGGAGGCGACCGAGATAGACCATCGCTACGGCCGCATCATGAACCCGAACCTACAGCACTACCACGTCCCCGTCAACGCAGACGTGCACGAAGTCGAGACGCTGTTCGTAGAGGAGGACGACACCGTCGTCAACCCGCTCGGCGTCAAGGGCATGGGCGAACTCGGGATGGTCGGCATCCCCGCGGCCATCGCCAACGCCGTCTTCCACGCCACGGGCCGCCGCGTGCGCGAACTGCCCATCACGCCGGACAAGCTGCTGTGAGAAGAGAACAACGAACGAGGTGATTGCATGAACGAAGTGCGGGCATTGGTCGAAGCGTTTGACGCGTCGAACAGTAAGGGCGAGCGCTGCGCACTGGCGACGGTCGTGAGCGTCGAGGGCTCTTCGTATAGGCGGCCTGGCGCGCGGATGCTCGTCTGCGAAGGGGGAACGAGCACCGGCACGATCAGCGCAGGATGCCTTGAAGCCGACGTGGTCGAGCACGCGAAGCGAGTCATACGGGCGGGCGAGGCTATGCTCGTCGAGTATGACACCGCCTCGACGAGCGACGAGATGGCCTGGGGCCTGGGGCTCGGCTGCAACGGCACAGTGCGCGTGCTCGTTGAGCCGCTTGATGAGCGGTCGCCCTACATCGCCGCGCTCAGGCGCTCGTGCGCGTCAGCGGCGGACGACGCGCGCGTCGCCGTCGCCACCGTGTTCCACCACGCGTCTTCACGTCCTGCCCCCTGGACGGAGCAGGTTGAAATAGGCTCTCGTCTGTTCGTCAACGAAGACGGGGAGGCCGCGCGTCATAACTTGAGTGGCGACGTGGCCGTGGCGATTGAGGGCGACACGCGTGCTTTGTCGCTTGAAGGAGCGTCCGGCGTCCGCGTCTACGAGCGCGATGGGTGTACGACCAAAGTCTTCATCGAAACGCTCCTGCCGCCCGTCCCGCTCGTCATCTTCGGGGCGGGCCATGACGCGCTGCCGGTCGTCGAACTCGCGCGCGGACTGGGATGGCAGACCGAGGTCGTGGACCCGCAGGCGCGACCCGCCAGCCTCTCCCGGCTCGCGCTGGCCGATAAGGTCACACTCTCACGCCCCGAAGAGATCGGCTCGCGGGTCATGGTTACGCCGCGGACCCTGGCGCTCCTGATGTCGCACAACTACTCGCACGACCTGGCGTTGCTCAGGTTCCTGCTCGCGTCCCCCGCCCGCTACATAGGGGTCATGGGGCCGCGCAAGCGGACCGAGCGTATGCTGAGTGAATTGGCGTCGGGCGAAGACCCGTTCCGGCCCGAAGAGGCGGACCTGGCGCGTCTATACTCCCCGGCCGGTCTCGACATAGCGGCGAACGCCCCGGCCGAGATCGCCCTGTCTATCATCGCCGAGATGCGCGCGGTGCTTGACGGGCGGCGCGGCGGGATGTTGCGCGAGCGCCGCGGCTCCATTCACGCCAGTCCAAATGACGGCGAGCGCGTCCCCTTGACGGAGGAACTGGCACAGCCTGTGGCGGTGGCTTGAAGGGCGAAAAGGCTGACCGGGGAGGGCATTTCCAAGGTGTCCGAAAGCAACTCGGCGGGCGTCGGCGCAGTTGTCCTGGCGGCGGGGTCATCCTCCCGCATGGGCAGCCCTAAGCAGACTCTTCAATTCCGCGGCGAGAGTCTATTGAGGCGCGCGGCGCTGGCCGCGCTCAGCTCAGGGTGCCGCCCCGTCATCGTGGTGACGGGCGCACACGCCGAGTTGTCTAGACGCGAATTTGAAGGGCTCGACGTGCGAGAAGTATTGAATACCCTTTGGGAGACCGGGATGGCCTCCTCAATCCGCGCGGGCGTCGAAGCTCTTATCAACGCGGACCCGAACGCAGCCGCAGCCGTCCTTTTGCTGTGCGACCAACCTCACGTCACGGCCGGCATCATCAACGCGCTCGTCGCTGCGCACAGCACCACCGGGAGGCCCGTCATCGCCTCAACCTATGGCGGAAGTTTCGGCGTGCCGGCCCTTTTCAGCAGGACGCTCTTTGCCGAATTGGCACGGCTCGAAGGAACGGCCGGCGCAAAGCAGGTCATCAAGAGGCACGCTTCGGATGCTCACTTCTTACCCTTCAACGGCGGCGAGGTGGACGTGGACACCCCGGACGATTTCTCGCGCCTCATCACGAATGATGTCGAGCAGAAATAGGTAATAATTTAAGTCGTCAGCCCTCTTCAAGCGCTTTCTTCGCTATGCTTGCTTGCAGCGGATCAAACTGCGGGTTGAGCTTCAGCGCTCGCTCAAGGTACTCCCGCGCCGCTTCCTTCTCTCCCGCCGCCCGCGCGATCATCCCGGCGTGGTACAACAGCTTCGCATCCCGCGTCCCCATCCTGAGCGCGTCTTTCATCGCCGCCTGCGCTTCAGTCACCTTCCCTGCCTTAAACGCCGTCCACGCCACCGCGTCCGCCCCGTAGATGTCGCGCCGCACTTCATACTCGTGCGCCGCGCTCGCATACGCTTCTTCGGCTTTCATGTCGTGGTCCGCATAAAACATCGCCAACTGACGACTGTGGTGATGCTCCCCGCCGGCCGCCTCGGTCCTTTGTATCTGCTCGACCAAGTCATACTGCGCGGCTGCGTCTTTCTCCCGCCCCGCCAACCTGTAGAGATCGCCGAGCGCGGCAACGAACGCAGGGTCCGGGAGGATTCGAATCGCGCGTTGATAAATTTCGATTGCGCCCGCGAGGTCGCCTTGTGCGGCGCGGACGCGGCCAAGTGATGCCAGTGCTTTGAAGTAATCGGGGAAAGTGGTGAGTGAATCCCGGTAATGTTGTTCGGCGGCCTGATAATCGCCCGTGGAGAAAGCGACTTCGCCAAGTTGCCAGCGGCACCACGCTACAGTTTCGCGCGGAGGGTAGGCTTCGTCGAGAGCGACTGTGAGCGCGATGAGCAAATGGCGCTGCGCGGCCTCCGTCTCGCCACGGAATTGGGCGAGATGGGCAAGCCTGGTCTCTATCGTTATTTTGCCTGAGCCGCTGTCGTCACTTTGACCTTCCAGCTTCCGGTAGACCGCGGCGGCTCCGTCGTAGTCGCCCAATTCGAGCAGCGAGTCGGCCAGAAGCAGGTATGGATAAGACTTGAGCGGTTCGCGCTCGATCAATTGTTTCGCGTGGTCGCGAGAGGCGGCGAAGTGGTGCGAGGCAAACTCTACCTGGGCGAGCGCGGCGAGGCCGCCAATATTCTGTTCGGCAGGTATGGCGGCGAGCGAAGCCTTTGCCGCCCGCGACGCCAGACCGAGGTAGGTCGTGCGACCCGTCTCGCGCAATTTTTGCAGGTAATAACCGGCCAGCTTGTTCTGTGCGATGAAGTCACCGGGGTCGCGCTTCACGCGATCTTCGAGGAAGCGAATCGCGCCTTCAGTCACTTCACTCTCATCCGGCAGTAACGCGGCCGCGGGCAAAGGCGGTGTGGGCGGCGGAGGCGGCGCGGGCGACGGGGATGCGGCCCCGCACGCAGTCAGGAGCAGCGCGGCCAGTCCCAGCGCCACGATGCGCGCTGTTTGAAAGCGACTCCGGTTAAGGTCTTTGGCTAAAAGGGCGCGAAGACTAATTGCGCGTTCTATCATCCGTCACACCTGCCGCGAAAGGCTGCGTGGGCGGCGCGAAGAACGGGAACGTGCTGGGCAGCACGACATCGTTGTCATTAACATTGTCCTTGATAGCGACGCCGTTATTGATGAGGGTGACGATGGTGTCTATCACGTCGTCGTTCGGGCGACGTCCGTTCGGGAATCGTGCCGCGGTATTTTTGCCGCCCTCAGAACCTGTGTTGGGAATCGAGAGGTCGAGTCGAAGCATGTCCCCGTGCGTCACCACGAGGTCCTCAATCATGCCGATGTAGGTGGAATTCGTGTGGAGTTGCGTCAGCGTTTGGACTATGTCGGCCCGAAAATTACCGGCGGCGTCATTGCTGGTCAGGGCGGAGTTATACGCATCCTTGCGCGCGTAAGGGACGAGCATTGCGTTGACGAGGGGAACCGCCATGCGATCAAGCTGCTTGGACCGCAGCGTCGAACCAGACAGGCCGATGATGTCGCCCGCCGTGCCGCGCAGGCGCGACGCAGGGATGCTGAGCACGATCATCATCGTGTTGTACCCAGCGCCGCTGTCACGCGCGCGGTTAAAAACTGAGGGGTCGGGACTGTTTTTCTGAAGCGAATTTAGATAGCGAAGCCCGGCCGGAACGTCAAAGAAGGTCGGATCATCGCGCAACCCCGCGAAGATGGAAATGCCGGTTAACGAATCGGTCGTGACCAGGGGAGAAGGAGCGACTGTCGCCGTCGAAGATGAGACGGTCGTGTTTGCGGTGAAGAGCGTTACGCCATTCTCCTTGATGGTGGCGACTTGCGGCGCGCTGCGGGAGGTCTGCTTTGAGAAGGTGATTTCATAGAATAAATCTCCCACGGCGTCGCCTGTGTTTTCGATCTGGAACCTGAATCGCAGAGTGTTATCGAAAAAACCGCCGCTGGCATTCTCCGCGGGCACGATGTACCCGGTGACGCTCATGGCAAGGGTCACCTTCGAGTTGTTGTTCGGATTGAGGAATAAAAAAACGCCGCCTATGTCGGCGCCAATGTCCCCGAATAGTATTGGCCCATCTCTGTGGTCGGCGGCATCAGTGCGCGGCGCGGGCGTCAACACAAGCGCGACGGCCATGGTCAAAGCGAGAACAATCAACGCGATCTTCCTGCTGCTTGTGCGAGTCATGATTTGTCTCCTTTTGGTAAGCGACCCGTGGCGTGCCTGTGAATAGTTAATCAAGCTAACTGTGCTCGATTAGCTATCCTGCCGGAAGGTCAAAGCCTTTTATGCGGTTCATTGATACGAACTTCTACGAGGTGGGTTTTGCCTTCTAAGTAAGAGGACAAGAGCGATGAAACATTTTGCCCGGACTTAGGTAGAGAGCTTTTATCACAGATTGCCTGATTACTCTACTCACAGTGCCGGTATAGCGCACAAAAGGCGCACTGCACGCAGCGCGCCTTCGCCTTGATGGCCGCCGTGGTAATCAGGCGTTACCGCAGGTGTTTGTTGAAAAAGTCGAGGGTGCGCGACCACGCCAGTTTGGCGGCCGCCTCGTCGTAACGCGGCGTCGTGTCGTTGTGGAAGCCGTGCTGTTTGCCTTCGTACATGTGCGACGTGTAAGACTTCTTGTTGGCCTTGAGTGCAGCCTCGTAGGCGGCTATCCCGGCGTTGACCCGCTCGTCGTTGCCCGCGTAATTAAACAACAGCGGCGCGGAAATCTTCGGCACGTCATCCACGCCCGCCTGTCGGCCGTAGAACGCGACCCCGGCATTCAGGTCAGCGCCCAGCCGCACGGCCAGTTGATTCACCATCCCGCCGCCGAAACAGAAACCCACCGCGCCCAGTTTGCCTGTGGAGTCACTTCGCGCTTTGAGCCACCTGGCCGCCGCGACGAAATCTTCGGTCATCTTCTTTCCGTCCACCTCGCGGAAGAGGGCGGCCCCTTTCTCGTCGTCGCCGGGATAGCCGCCGACCGAAGTCAACCCGTCGGGCG
The DNA here is from genome assembly GCA_963711585.1 of uncultured Acidobacteriota bacterium. GTDB lineage: Bacteria > Acidobacteriota > Blastocatellia > Pyrinomonadales > Pyrinomonadaceae > QHXM01. The sequence goes on from CAVQEU010000020.1 coordinate 561,373, forward strand.
CGAAGGCTATAAACCTGGCGAGCGCAAGCCGCCGCGCCACGTCTTCGATGTAGGGATTGAGTCCGCGGTTCTCGTGAATGACGAGCACGACCGCGTGCTTTTTCCCTTGCGCAGGGCGAGCCAGATAACCTTTGATCGAGCCGTTACCCATAGGGGATTGCACGACTTCGTAACCCACCTTGATGCGTTTGTCGTCCGGTTTGACCTGCTGCGCCCAGGCGTAGTTGGGTGTCAGGCTCTGGAAGATTGCCGCGACGGTCAGGCCGCCGACCGCGAACTTGCCGGCGCGTTCGAGGAAAGTTCGGCGGCTGATGTCGCCGTGCTGGTATTCGTGAAACAGGTCTAACAACTCCTGCGGATAATCGGATGCTACTTTACGTTCCATTCTTCCTCCTCGCATGGAATCTCTACGGCCCGGTCTGGCCGGAGCCCGACGATAAGATTTCTTGCCCTCATAAATTAACACGTCGCGGTTTTTTCTCTAACACTTCTTAGAATAGTCGCGGGTAAGCGTAGTAGACTTGCGAGGGTCACCGCTTCCCCGTGTGAATCTTTCCGTAGAGAGGTTTGGATGAAAGATTTTTTTGTCTCGTATGCCCGAGAGGATATCAAGTTTGCGCGCGACCTGCATGACGCTTTCATGAAGGACGGGAAGGACGCGTGGGTTGATTGGGAAGGCATCTTGCCTACTGCCGAGTGGCTACAGGAGATTCATTCGGCCATCGAGGCGGTGCACACGTTCGTCTTTATCATCAGCCCCTCTTCCGTCGCGTCCGAAATGTGCCTCAAGGAACTCGCCTACGCGGTGGAACTCAAACGCAGGCTTGTGCCGGTGGTGTGCAGCGAAGTTGAAGAAAAGCTCGTCCCCGAATCACTGCGTCCGTTGCAGTGGATCTTCTTCCGTCCGGGAGATTCCTTCGAGCATTCCCTTGAGGTCTTAAAAACTGTCGTTGACAAAGACCTGGACTGGCTTCGGACGGAGAGGCGTATCGGGCTGCGCGCTAAAGAATGGCAGCGGAAAGGGCATGATGCCAGCCTTCTCTTGTTCGGTAGTGAGCTACGAGAGGCGCAGGAATGGCTGGCTGAGGACGGCCGCGAGAAGTCGCTTGTGACGGAGCTTCATGCAGAGTACGTTACCGCCAGCGCTGAAGCCGAGAGCGCACGGCTGTCTTCCGATCTGGCAGACCTCTCGCACCAGCTCCTTAACCGCCAACATGATCTCGCGCTCCTGCTGGGCGTGGAAGCCGTCAGCGCCGCCGAGACGGTCGAGGCGCGCGGCAGCTTACTCGCCGCCGTGCAGGCGCACCCACACCTGGACACCTGGCTGCGCGGCACGAGCAGTGCGCTCATTTCAGTCGCCTTCAATTCGAGCGGGGGCGTGGTGGCGGCAGGCACCGTGGACGGGATGGTCATCATCTGGGAGGTGGAAACCCGCAGGGCGCGAGCTGTCCTGAAATGCTTTTCGGCCCCGAATACTGTCACCCCTCTCACGGAGCCAGTAACCGATCTGGCCTTCAGCCCGAACGGCCAAATTCTCGCGGCAGCCATCTCGTCCGGAGTCGTCATCTGGGAACTCGAAACGCTCAGCCAGGTTGGGCCATTAATCGAGGCTGGCACTTATCCTCTCACGAGCCTGGCGTTCAGCCCCGACAGTCGCCTGCTGGCTTTTGCCGCGACGAGCGGGGAGCTCTGGCTTCTGGATTTGCATTCAGGCTCTCCTACAGAACGGGGCGTCGTCTTTGCACCCGAAGGTCTGAGCCAGCATCTGAAAGGTCATACGAAGGGTGTCGAATGCGTCGTGTTCAGCCCCGACGGAACAATGCTGGCGTCGGGCGGCAGGGATAAGACGATACGCTTGTGGGACGTGGCGAAGCGTGAACCAATTGGGGAACCGCTCGCGGGCCATGACGGGTGGGTCGCGAGTGTCGAGTTCAACACGGACGGCCGTCATCTGGCGTCCGGCAGCCTGGACGGGACAGTTATCTTGTGGGACGTTTCGACGCGCGCGCCCGTGGGTCGTCCTTTTCATCACGACGCTTCGGGAGTAACGGGAGTCGCGTTCAGTAGAAACGGCGAGACGATGGCCTCGACCGCCATCGACGGCACGATTGCGCTTTGGGATATAGGCAGCCGGCAACAGCTCATTAAATTGAGAGGACACGCCGTCCACGCGACCAGGGTGGCCTTCTCACCGTCTGAAGATCTTCTGGCTTCGAGTGGGACTGACGGGGCCGTCATCCTGTGGAATATGGTGTCGGGCTCGCCCATTCGGGCCGGGCTTACCAGGCACCGCGAGCGCGTTGCTCACGTGGCGTTCAGCCCGGACGGAAAAATCCTCGCCTCCGGCGCGTGGGACGGTCTCATTATCCTGTCCGGGATACCATTCGTCGGGGGAACAGACATCCCTCTGGCTCACAACCAGAAAATCACAGACTTTGCGTTTAGCCCGGACGGGAAAATCTTAGCGTCGAGCACCTTCGGCTGGCTCATCATGCTGTGGGATGTAATGAGCGGGCAACCGCTCGCACAACTGGCCGGGCATAACGGCAAGGTGGAGAGTCTATCCTTCAGCCCTGACGGTAGTGTCCTCGCTTCCTCCGCCTGGGACGGCTCAGTCATTTTGTGGGACGTGATGAGCAGAAAGTTAATCACACAGATTGTCATCGAAAAAAATAGCCCCATCTTTACCGTCGCCTTCAGCCCTGACGGCAAGACTCTCGCGGCGTCCATTCGTAACTCGATTATCGCGTGGGAGCTTTTGACGGGTAAGATGCTCGACAAACCTTTTTCAGGTCACACGGACGCCGTGACGAGCATCAGCTTCCACCCTAATTCCGGCATACTCGCTTCGGGCAGCATTGATCAGACAGTCCGGTTGTGGGATGTAGCGAGCCGGCAGCCTTTGGGACGGCCCCTCGCAGGGGATTCGGGCATCGTGTATCTCGTGGCGTTTAGTCCCGACGGAGAGCTGCTTGCTTCGGCTCATGCACACAATTTAGTCGGCCTTTGGGACACTGCGTCTCGCAAGCTGATTGGCGAGTTGAAGGGATACTCGGGCGACGTTTACAGCGTGGCTTTCAGTCCCGACGGCCGTCTGCTCGCCTCAGGTAGCTGCAAAAAGCTGGAGATGAATTTTTGCGAGGAAGGCCAGGTCGTCCTTTGGAATGTCTTGCCTGAATTCTGGAAAGCCAGGGCGTGCCGCATGGCGAATCGCAATCTCTCCCACGATGAGTGGCGACGTTATTTCGGCGATGAAGATTACCGAAAGACCTGTGCCAATCTTCCCGGCCCGTCGAACTAATAATTCAGAACAGGGGGTTTTCAGGGAGAAAGAGATAGCGAGAGCTAATTCCGCTCACATATGCCGGCCGGGTCACTTCCAGAGTTCAACCCCTGTAGCGACGAAGTTGACTTCCTCCGCCGTGCCGTCGGCGTTCCGCGCTAGTTTCGCGCCATCCTCGGCCAGGTGGTCGGCATCCTCCTTGCTCAGAACTTTGACGCTGAATTCGCCCTCGGCCATGAATTTCAGACTCTCTGAATCTTTGGGGACGAAGAACTTGTGATCCAGAAAGCTGACGCGAACGCCCGCGGCTCCCGCCTTCGGCGCGATCTGCATCCAGCAGCCCTGCATTTTGCAGACGCGCTCGACGACGCCCTCGATACGCACGCGCTTGCCTGTGAATTTCGCCGGCTCTTTCAAAACGTCTGCGAAAGCCACGGCGGGTGACTTACCGAGGGGCTCGCCGCGCTTGATGCGGCCGCCCCCGGCGCTCAATGCCTCGGCAGCCGTCATAGTGTTCTCGGACTCCTGCCCCTTCTCTTTCGAGTGTTTGCTTTCCTGGTAGGCCGCAACGCCTGCGAGGGCGGAGCAGGCGACAATCAGGACGGAAGCTATAAATGTTTTCATAGCCAAGCGGATTATCCTTTCTCACCTTAGATAAGTTTTGGACCCACCGTGCGGGCCGAGGCCCGGATTATAGATGGAACAATACTCTCCGCACCAGCAGAGGCAGACCCAACACCCCGAACACTCCGACCAGTCAACTATTGTGAGCCTCCCTTTGAGGCTCCGGATTATTTTTTCGCCGTGGAGCCGCGCTCCAGCATTTCGAGCCTCGCCTTGATGGCCGCGTTCTCACTCTTCAGGGTCTCGACCTCCGCGTCCCTGCCGCGCTGTAACTGCTCGAACTGCGCGCGCAGGTTCTTAACCTGCGTGGACGAGGATTCACCGAGGTTGGCGAAGACCTGAATCCTCCCCTCGCGGTCAGCGTCTTCGAGCGCGTAGCCGATGATCTTGCACGCGCCCGTCGCTTTCATCCCATAACCCGCCTTCGATGACGACGTGATGGGATCGCCGCGTTTGATGGCACCATTTTCGGTCGTCACTTTCGCGGGAAAGTAGCCGTAGATCGCCAGCGGCAAATAATGGTCGTTGAGCTTGCCGCCGTCCGCGCCCGATTCGGGGTTGACGATGTAGCCGAGCAGTTGATCGTCACAGGCGGTCGCGGATTTCTGGACGACGAAAGGAGCGTGCTTGTCGCCGTAAGGATTGGCGCGCGTGGGCGCGATGCTCACCAGCTCGGCGGTTTCGGGAAAGCCCGAACCATTGTCAACCGTCGGCACATACTCCGCTGCCGAACTACAAGTAGTGAGGGCCAGATTGGCAGGGGCGTGATAGCAGAGATGATTAGTTGAGGAGAGCGAATAGAGCGCCCCGAAGCTGACGACACCGTTGTTGACAACTTTAAATGCGTCCTGCCCCTGAGAGTCAAAGACCCTCAGCAGAAATGTAGAGCCATCGCCCTTGATTTCTAACATGGATGCGGGAGCGGGCGTGCCGATGCCGACCTTGCCGTTATTCAACACCGTGAAGACCCGCGCCGACCCTGTGCCGACATCCAGGCGGAATGCCGACAGGCTGGGGTCGGGGCTGGCGGTCGTCGCGTAGGCAATTAAGTCGGCCGTCTCTGTGAACTCTATGTCGCCGAGGTTCGAGGAGAAGCGCATCCTCCCGTTAGCTATTTCCAGCGGTCGCTGCGGCGCGGTCGTCCCGATGCCGACGTTGCCGCCGTTCTCAGTAATCGTGGAGTTGCCGAAGGAGTTAGGCCCGGTGAACTTGGCGAGTCTGTTCGTCGCCCCCGTCCCCGTGATTGTTCCGGCCGTGGCCTTGGTCTGAATACTCCCGTCCGGGAACTTGATACCGTTGCCCGTGCCTAAGATTTGGATGCCGCCATTGACGGTCAGCTTCGCCGTCGGCGTCACTGTGCCAATTCCGAAGTTGCCGACAGGGTCAACGACGAGCCGGAACTGACCCGCCGTCTGGTCGAAGATGAAGAACTTGTTGGCTACCCCGCTCGTGACCGTCGAGCCGCCCGCCCCGGACTGCCAGACCCTCCCGTTGGTCACGTACTCCGTCGTCGTCAGAGAAGTGCCGCCCGTGGATTGCAGGCGCAGGCGCGACGCAGTCCCGACGACGTGAATACTTTGAGCGGGGGAGGGCGTCCCGATGCCGACTCTGCCGCCCGTCTCAGTAATGGTGGAGTTGCCGATGGTATTCGCGCCCGTAAACTTCGCTACCTTGTTGATCGTGCCCTCGCCCGTGATGGTCCCGACCGCTGTCGGCGTCGGCGAAGATGCGGTTTGCTTCCCTGTATCTACCGTCGTCGCATCCGTCACCAGTATCTGCTCGACCCTGCGGCGCAGCTTGCCCGCCGAAGTACGGTAAGTGACCGTCATCGTGTAAGCGCCTGGGGGGAAGCGCACGCCTTCAGCACTGCTCATCGTCCAGTCCATATGCTCGCCCGTGACCGGCCCGCTTTCGAAGACGACATCGCCGGAGTCGTTGCTGACCGCGACCCGCATGTCGAGCACGTCACCCACCGCCGAGACGCGCACCCTCTGCTCGTCGGGCGTGACGTTGACGGTCGAAACTTGCGGCGTTTGGGCATGGGCGAAGGCCATCGGGATGATAACGGTGAAGGCTAGAGAAATGACGAGACGCTTGAGATAAGTCATGGCGTGACTCCTTTTTGTCCGCAGGCCAGGAAGTAATTGACCGCGCTCGCGGCCCAGGGTGTGCGCGGCCTGGTGTCTGGGCTAATGTGCTTGTCGGGTGAGTGGTAACAATAGGCCAGGAAAAGGGACGGGGTCAATGCCGACGCGCTCGCTATTGTACGCTGCCTGACGCGGGATCTGTAGCTATCACAATCGCCACCGAACCGCGTTACGTGCATAGCGGACGAGTGGATGGTGAGCTTACAGCAGATTACGCCTTAGAAAAAGTTCTCGAACATATAGACAAGGCTTTATGACGGATTATTTATGTGCCACTATCTTACCAGCGCGTGCGGATTTGAACCGCAGACCCCAACCCGTGTCAAGGTGAATCAGAGCGCCACGTATAACGCGTAATCATTCCCAGCGTTGTAAAACTTAACCAAAGCGGCTAGAGAAGTCCGCTTTACGCGATATGAATTGAATAAATCGTAAGTGTGGTCTGCCAAAATTCTGCCAGAATATTTCTTTTGGCAGATGGCGTAAAAATTGTTAACGCGGGCAAAGCAAGCTGGCTCGGCTTTGCACAAATATTCAGGCGGAATGAATAACCCAACTGAATATTTGTGCAAAGCCGTGGTGATATAAGGCGCGTCCAAAACACGCGCCGGGAGTTGCTTTGAAGTCCGCCCGGCACGGCCAAGCGGTAGAATCTCCTTGATAAGGGGCGGCGCGTGGCCTCATGCTGTTCGCGCCGCCCCTTATTCTTTCGGTAAGGCGTGGGAACAAAAAAGGAACATTCCGGCGTTTAGATATTTAATGTCATGGCGATGTCGTGTTCGTGTTTGGCTTCGCAAGAAAGCGACGAGGTGAAGGATCATTCAAACGAGCGGACACGGCTGCGGGAACTGCAACGATAAGGACCAGAGAGTCAGCACCCTTGAGCAAGTCGGAGAGTCGGAACACCGCACTTACCTGGATGGCAGGGCATCTGAAACCGAGTCGCACTTCAGGTGTATATCCTGCGGGTCTCAATGGGTCAATTATATCCTTGACGGGAGCGGCGGCTACCGTAGCTTCTGGATTCCCGAGTAGAAGACAACGCATCCCGCTGGACCACCATCAGCTCGCGTCCCTCTGTTCCGGGTGACAGGCGACGAGGACGCGCCACGACAGCCTACCCGTTAACGCCCCGTCGATGCCCGCCCCTCACATCTGCATTCAGGCGAGCCGTCAAAGAATACTCACGAAAGGCCCACGATCCGCGCCCCGGCTGATTGAGTCGTGAAATGCCGCGTGCCGTCTGGTATTTAAAATCAGCCTCCGCACCTGTCAATAATGACAGTTACAGATCCGCCTCAGGTTCCAATAAAGTCTTCCCTGTGCTGTGACCTTTAGCGCCGTCCCGGCGACCCTTCGCCCGGGTTCAAGAAGAACGATCTTTTGTTGACGGCGGGCGCCTACGTTAAGTCGGCAGTTGAGCGTGGCAAGATTGAAATACCTGAGAGGAGGAGTCTGACGATGGGTAAGAAATTAGCGGCGGAATTCCTCGGCTCCTTCTGGCTGGTTCTCGGCGGCTGCGGCAGCGCGGTCCTCGCCGCGTCGTTTCCCGCGCTCGGCATCGGTATCCTGGGCGTCTCGCTGGCCTTCGGCCTGACGGTGCTGACGATGGCCTACGCCGTAGGCCACGTCTCGGGCGGCCACTTCAACCCGGCCGTGACGGTCGGCCTCTGCGCGGCCCGCCGTTTCCCCGCCTCGGACGTGATGCCGTACGTAGTCGCGCAAGTCGCCGGCGCAATCGCAGCCGCGGGCGTGCTGTACCTGATCGCGAGCGGCCGGGAGGGGTTCGACGCTGCGGCCTCCGGCTTCGCCACCAACGCCTTCGCCGCCAACGGCTACGGAGAGCACTCGCCGAACAGGTACTCACTCCTGGCCGGCGCGGTCTCCGAGGTCGTTATGACCTTCTTCTTCCTGCTGATCATCCTCGGCTCGACGGACAAGCGCGCGCCGCGGGGGATGGCCCCGGTCGCCATCGGCCTGGCGCTGACGTTGATTCACCTCGCCAGCATTCCGGTCACCAACACCTCGGTCAACCCGGCGCGCTCGACCGGGCCGGCGCTCTTCGTCGGCGGGTGGGCGCTCTCGCAACTCTGGCTCTTCTGGGTCGCGCCGATCATCGGGGCTACTCTCGCGGGCGTCGCGCACAGGCTGCTGACCGAGGAGCGTGTGGTATTGGACCCGGCGTTGGCGAAGACGCTCATTTAACCCGCGCCGGGAGCGGCCGAGGGTCAGAACACTGCTTCCAGCTCAATAAAGAGTCCGACCGGGAATTGCCCACCCGGTCCTTCTTCGGATTGATGTGCCGGCGCACCTTCCCGTCCGTTATCAGGGAGGGGCGCGCCGGTTGGCGTCTGCCGCTCTTCCGCCTCTATCATGCCGGCGATGATCTGCCGGGCCTGCTCCAGCCACCAGTCAATCCGGTCGCGCAGTCGGAAATAATCTTGCAGAGCGCGGTCCAATTGTTCCTGGGGCAGTGCCTCCTCCTCCGAGTTTGTGAACCCGAGCGCCGCGCGCGAGGACAATGCCTGGGCGCATTCGTAAGCCTGCATGAGCTGCGACCTGTACCTGGCGAATCCTTCGATCAGGTGCAGGAGCGTGTCCTCAATCCTCTCCATCCTCGCATTCGCATCAGTGCCTTCTTGCATCATCGCAGCTACTCCCAATTACACAGCTTGATCGTCGTTCTCTACAGTTAATGCGCCGGGCGCGGCCGACCTCCCACGAGTCGGCCGCGCCCGGCGGTTGCGCGCACGCCGGACGCCCTTATCAGGTGCCGGGAAGCGTCCGGCGCGCGCTGCTGCCGGCGAGCCTCACGACAACGCCAGCAGGTGCAAAGTGCAGATTTCTATCAACTCCGCAATCTGGGATTTATCCAGGAAGTAATTGGCCCCGGCCTCCAGACAGACTTGTTTGATAGCCAGCGACTCGTCTGACGTGAAGACGATGACGACGGTCGAAGAGTCCGTGGCGCGAATCTCTCCGAGCACCTCGATCCCGTTCTTGTGCGGCATCGAGAGGTCCAGAACCAGCACGTGCGGGTTAAGCTCCCGCACCATGCTTACAGCCCTGAGTCCGTCCGCGGCCACTCCGACGACGTTGAGCCCCTGAACCTCTGAAAGCGACCGCCTTAACAGGCGGCTTAACATCTCGAAATCTTCGGCGATGACGATCTTTAGTTCTTTCACTCTCCCGGATGCCCTTCCCCCGTAATCGAAGCGGCTATTCTGCCGTCAGGCGTGGGCGTTGAAAATCAGCGGAAGAATGATTTTTCTGTCGTGATGATGCAGGGTCTCTGCCGTCATACAAATCATGACAGCGGACGATGAAGAGCGTCTGATCTAATTTCTGAGGAGGGACCGGGAAGGGCGAAAGTGCCGCGCAGATTGTCAACTAGCCAGGCGGTTCTGGATGGCGTAGCGCATCAGCTCGGAGGTCGTCCGCATCTGCATCTTCTCCAGGATGCGCGTGCGGTAGGTGCTCACGGTGGGCGGGCTCAGGCAAAGTTCTCCGGCAATCTCTTTGACCGTCTTGCCGCGGCCGAAGAGGCAAAGGATTTCAAACTCGCGGTCGGAGAGCAGGTCGTGCGGCGGCTCCGCCCCGCGGGCCTTCGGGTTGCAGAGTAGCTGGTCCACGACGCGCTCGCTGAAATATTTACCGCCCCGCAGAATCTTTCTCACCGCCTTGACGAGGTCTTCGGGGGCGGTGTCTTTTGAGAGGAAGCCCGAGGCCCCGGCTTTGAATGTCCGCAGGGCGAACTGCTCTTCGGGGTAGACGCTCAGGATCAGCACCGGCAGGCGCGGGCGCTCGCGCCTCACGTCCTTCAGTACAGCGAGACCACTCTTGCCGGGCAGGTCTATGTCGAGCACCACGAGGCTCCACTGCTGACCGCGGATCATCCTCAATGCTTCGTGCGGGTCCGCCGTTTCCGACACTTCGAGGTTCCGCTCGTCCGCCAGGATTTCTCTCAAGCCCATACGGACGACGGCGTGATCATCCACGATGAGGACGCGAAACATGAACCCTCTTTTACTGCCCGTTAACTTTGTTAACGTCAAAGGGGATGCTCGCCTTAACGACGGTCCCGCCGTAAAAGCCTCTCGCCACTTTAAGAGTGCCCCCCAAGGCTTCCGCCCTCTCGCGCATTCCGAGCAGGCCGAGCGAGGCGGGCGACGACAGCTCCTCCTCGGCCACGCCTCTGCCGTCGTCCCGCACGACGAGCGTGACGAGTCCGTTCGCGGCGCGAAGACACACCTTCACGCTCCTCGCTTCGGCGTGCCGCGCCACATTCGTCAGCGCCTCCTGAAGGATGCGGAAGAGCGCGGTCGAGTGTTCAGTACTTAAGGAAGGCTCATCCTCAGGCAGGCAACATTGATAAGAGAGCCCGGTGCGCCGTCCGAACTCCCGGCACTGCCACTCGACGGCCGCCGGGAGTCCGAATTTATCCAGTACCCCCGGCCTCAACTCCGTGGAGAGATTCCTGACCCCGGCAATCGCCTGCTCCAAATGCCGTGTCATCTCCCCGAGCCTCGCCCCCATTTCAGCCCGGACCCCATCGGCCCCGGCGTCCGGCAATCTTTTACCGAGCCAGTAGACGTCCATCTTTAAGGCCGCCAGTTGGTGGCCGAGTCCGTCGTGCAACTCGCGCGCTATGTCCGCCCTCTCCTTCTCACTCAGCGACTGAAGGTGCGCGACCAGAGACTGCATCTGCCGGCGTGAACTCTCGATCTCCTCTTCAAACCTCTTGCGCTCGGTCTCGTCGCGCTGCGTCCCCCAGATACGGAGCAGGTATCCGTTAAGGACTATGCCGATGAGGTTGCTGGAGAAGAACCTCTTGCGGCCATCCGCGTCCGCCCCGACCGATTTAGCGTCCAGAAGCCGGTGGCCGTTTTCGATGAAGGCGCGCGCGTTGGCGCGCGTCGCGGGGTTTATGGCGGAGCGGATGGCCTCGAAGTCCGAGCCGACCAGGTCGCTTGCCCGCTCGTAACCGTACATGCGCGCCATCGCGTCGTTGCATTCCGCCAGGTAGCCGTGCTCCGCCAACATCGCAAGCTGCTCCTCGGCAGGCAGGCTCGCATCTATGGGTTGCGCCGACTCGAAGCGCCAGATGCCTTCGGAGCTGTTGACGACGAAGGAGCGGTAGCGCTCCTCGCTGGCCCTCAAAGCCTCCTCGGCGCGCTTCCGCTCGGTGATGTCCTCAATCATCGCCAGCCCGTAGAGCGGGCTGTTCTGATTGTCCCTGACGAGCAGCGCCGTCAGGTCGAGCCACACCTCGCGCCCGTCCCTGGTGAGACAACGCTTCTCCAGCCGGCAGCTCGGGACCTCGCCGCGAAGAAGTCGGCGGGTCAGCGTCTTCTCTTTTCGCCTGTCGTCCGGGTGCGTGAAGTCGAGCAGAGTGTGATCGAGCAGCTCGCGTTGGGTGTAGCCGAGCACTTCGCAGAGCGCGCTGTTGGCCCTGTGCAGGCGGAGGTCGAGGCCGAAGATCGCCATGCCTATCGGCGCGTTCGCGAAGGCCAGGCTGAACTGCCTCTCGCCCGCGGGCGAAATCTCATCCCGGTCTTCGTTCGCGCTTCTCTTCTCAGCTTGCATGACGGAGTTTTCCCTAGAGAGCCGGCCGCGTTTCAGTCGGTCTGGGTGAGTGGGCTCAGCGAGGACGAGATGTAGGTGCGGCCGGCCAGCACCTCTTTGACGGCGACGCGTAGGTCCGAGGCCATCCGCGGCTTGACGACGTAACCAGAGGCCCCTGCCTTGAGCGCCGCCACCAGAAAGTCCGTGTCCTCGTGGATTGTCAAAAAGATGATCTTGACCTTCGACCCGTTCTCTTTGAGTTGTATCGCGGCCTCGATGCCGCTGACGACCGGCATTGAGATGTCCATCAGGCAGATGTCGGGCTTCAACCTGGAGGCCGCTTCTAACAGCTCTTGCCCGTCTCCCACCGGCTCAAGCATCTCGAATTCACGCTCAAGCATGCGCACGACCCTGTCGCGCATTCCCTTATGGTCTTCTGCGAGCAAGATGCGAGCGCGCGTCACCTTCCCTCCTCTCCTCACGCAGATTTTTTTGGCCCGGTTCCCGATTCCGCTTCGGGAAGGCGCAGCGCAAGGCGTCTCCGTGACGGAGAAACTTCGCCAGTTATCCTAAGCGTTTTTACCTCAAAAACTACTGGTAAAAATGACAGTACGAATTGAAAGGAAAGCGTTTAGGCTTTGTCGGGCGGGGGCGATGGGGCCGCGCGCTGCGGCGGCCGCTTTGAGGGCTTTAATAGTTTGAGTTGAATGTGCTCAGCGGCAGAGCCGTGTCGAAATCGCGTCGCCCGGTATCAGGGACTTAAACTCCGAGTCGAGCCCGAGCAGGGCGCGAATCGTCTGGTCCTGGCTCAAGTGCTCATCGTCAAGAGAGTCGCCGTTGTAGGAGGCGCAAAAGTCCTGCCAGGCGCGGGCCAGACGTTCGGCGGGCGGCTCGTACCCGAAGACGCGCGAGAAACGCTCGGCCTTCGTCTCCGACGTGGGGTGCAGATTGATGTAGCGTTTGAGGACTTCCGCGCCGGTGAGGTCGCAGGCAAGCTCCTCCTTCTGCCTTTCGGCAAGCTCCAGGTTGGCCGCGTCCCGCGCGACCTTGTTCACGTCCTCTATAAAATTGTTGAGTCTCCCGGTGCGCGCCGCGACGTGGGTCAACTCGTGGCCGAGCAGGAGCATGGCTTCGTCGTCCGAAGTAAGAAAAGCCGCGTAATCCGGGCCGACGTAAATGACCGTCAGGTCGTCGTCCCGCACTTCGGCCGAGCCGCCCAGGCCGGGGTCGAGCACGATGTGTCGCACCCCACTAATGAGCCGCTTCTCTCCCGACAGCCTTGAGGGCTTCAGCTTCTCCCTGAGCGATTCGAGCGTGAGGGTCTGGGCCAGCGGCAGCAGTCGTCTGACGTTCCTCATGCCCGCCCGCACTTGTCGCAGGTCGCTCCCGGGCCGGCCCGGCGAACTCCAGCCGGCACTGAATTCCCTGGGGGCCACGGACCCTCCTCTGTCACGTAACGCCGCGAGGGCGTCGAGCGCGAGCGCTTCGAGTTCTGAGGGCGACAGGCGAGCGATGTCTAAAGACATTTGGTAAGGCTTTGGGTCTGGAGGGACGCCCGCCTGCCGGTTGAGCGGGGCCGTCGCCAGCAGCCCGAAGAGAATCCCCACCGCCAGCCACGGCAGCAGCGCGAGCCGCCTTGAGACTTTTGTCCAAAACTCAGGCAACGTCTTCTCGCTCCATCAGCCTCTCAAGCGGCCGTCACAGAATTCCTCATCGCGTACTGAATCAGCTCGGCGCTGCTCCTCAGATGGAGGTGCTCCATCATCGTGTACTTGTGGAAGGCGACCGTCCGCGGGGAGACGTTGAGGATGAAGGCGGCCTCCTTCATCGAGCGCCCCTCAACGAGCAGTTGCAGCACCTCTTTCTGGCGGAGCGTCAGGTCGCGCGGCTCCTTCCTGTGCTTGAAGTTCTGGACGAACGACCCGACCATGTCTTTCGTCATCAGCGGCGTCACGTAGGAGCCGCCGCGCACGACCACGCGGATCGCCCGGACCAGTTCCGAGGCGGCCGAGTTCTTGACCAGGAAGCCGGAAGCCCCCAGGCGGAACGCCTCCGCAGCCACGTCCGGGTCTTGATTCATCGTGAGATAAATCAGCTTCACGGACGGCATCAACTGCTTGAGCCTCTGGCCGGCGAGCAGGCCGTTCATGTTCGGCATGCCGACGTCGAGGACTATCACGTTCGGTTCGAGCGCGGGGGCCGCCCCGGCGAGCGAGAGGCCATCCGCGAAGACGCCGACGACTTCGAACTCGGGTTCGAGCAGGGTTTTCAGGACGTCCGTTATCAGGGTGTGGTCATCCGCCAGGATGACGCGCGTGCGTTTCATTGCCCCCTCCATTCAATCAAAGCCTAATTGCCATTCGTCAATTGCGAGGAGCCCCACTTGATAAGTTTCACCTTACCCCGGTCAGTGGCACAGATATTTCGATCCGTGTCCCTCGCAGGGGCTGCGACTGAATCCGCATCTCGCCCCCGACGAGGTGCAGCCGCTCCCTCATGCTGGTGAAGCCGAGCCCCTTTTTCAGCGCGTCCGACCTCAGATCAAAGCCACTCCCGTCGTCCGAGACCGAGAGGCGGACGCCCCCTTCGAACTTCTCAAGCACGACCCTGGCTTTGCGCGCGCCGCTATGTTTGAGGCAGTTGCGCAGTGACTCCTGCGTGATTCTGAAGACGCAGAGGCTGACGTCTTTCGGCAGGATTGCCGGGAAGCCTTCATCGTGAAACTCCACCTTGAGCCTCCCGCTCCCGGAGAACTCCACGCATAGGCTCTCGACGGCCGCAGACAGACCCAGGTGGTCTAGCTTCGAGGGGTGCAGCCTGTAAGAGAGGCGGTGAATCTCGGTGGAGATTTCCTGGGCCTTCGTTTGCAGGCTGTGGACGAGCGGGCGAAGGCCGCGCCGCTTTTGGACCCGCTCGCCGAGCTGCGCCAGCTCGATGGAGAGGAGCGCCATCCTCTGGTTCAGGTCGTCGTGAAGTTCGCGGGCGATGCGCTTCCGCTCCTCCTCCTGCGCGTTGATGAGCCGGCCGCTCAGGTTGACGAGCGTCTCCTCGGCCCGCAGGCGCGGGCGCTCATCATCATCTGCCTGTTCGGCCGCCGCGGTCTCGTCGTCGTGAGTCACCAGAACGCGGAAGGCGTCGGGCAGGTCGAACCGCGTCGCGTGAATCAGCAAGCGTCGCCCGGCGCGGGCAGCGCGGCAGGAATATTCCTTTTGAAATTCAAGCTCCCTGCGCAGCAGGATTTTAGTGATGCCCTCCGCCACGGCGGCGGCTTCCTTTGGCGGCGCGCCCGACACCTGCCCGCATACCTCAAGGTAACTCAGCCCGACCCCGAACAGGTCGTGCGCCAGGCCGCGTCGAACCGCGAACTGTCGCCACGCCCTGTTCACGTAAAGAATCGTCCCGGACTCGTCGAGCACCGCGACTCCCGATGGGAGGGCGTCCAGCATCGCCGGCAGGTAGATTTCCGGCGCGTTGTTGCAGTGCTCGCTCAACTCGACATCTATGTAGGAGTGGTGCTCTGTACATTTGTGCGCAAGATTTTTAGTCATGGGGGAGAAGCTCTTTTCCGAAATCGGTTTTAGCCGTAGCCCTTTATCATCACGCGTGACACTCAATCCTGGTCCTGGTCGTCTCCTCTGCGCCCGGGGCGTGTGACAGCAGTTTGAAATCGATAGGCGACAGGTTGCACAGGAGGCTGATGGAGCCGAGCAGGACCGCGAAGTTGTCCGAGTAGAGGTGGTCGTACCATGCTCCTGCCGTCTCCCACTCTCCTATTAAAACGAATGCGTTCTCGTCATCGGCCTCCTCGTAGAAGCGGTACGCCAGACAGCCCCTCTCCTTTTTCATAGGATCAATCAGAGACGAGATCGTCTGTAACAACTCTCTACGGTGTTCGGGGGTCACGGTGATTCTGGTCACGTTAACAATCGAGTCGTCTCTCTTAATCTTGTCCATCTCTGACCCTTTTTCTGTGTTGCGCGGCTCTGTTCAGGCGGTGTTAATTTCGGCGTAGGCCACCGGGCTCTGCCCGCGCGGTGTAATAAGAATTGATGCTTTGATGCAGAGCAATCGGCGTGCACAAAAGGCCAGGACTGCGGCGTGTTTACTCGAAGTGAGTTAGCCACCGTCAGATAGCTACTATCACCTTCGATGAATGTTTAAGGCTGTGACGGGCGCAAACCCACGGAATTCCGAAGCACCCTCGGTATTCCGTGGTTAAGGGCATGGAGGGGGCTCAAAATCTCAGGCGCGGGCCGCGAGCGTGATTGCGCCCCGATCATTCAAAGCGAGGAGTGAGCTTAAGCCGGGCGCTGGCTGGAAAGGCAATAGCCATAACTGGCGGGCGGGCAGTTGCCGCTCAGACATGAGTTTGCTGTGTCTTCCTGATGTTCAGTTTAGCCATGCGGGTGCGGAGCGTGCTCGGGTGGAGGCCCAGAATCTCGGCGGCCCCGTGCGGCCCCTCGATTCTCCAGCCCGTGTGGCCGAGGACGGTGCTGATGTACTCCCGCTCGACATCTTCAAGAGTCTTATTCGATGTGTCGTGCGCTTTCGTCTGCAAGGCTTCCGAAATGTTTGAGATTTGCAGCACCGGCCCGCCGTTATTGATGACGGCCCGCTCAATGATGTTGGCGAGTTCCCTCACGTTGCCGGGCCAAGAGTAGCCGCGCAGGGCGTTCATCGTGGTGGGCGCGACGGACGTTATCTTCTTCCCCATCTTCTGCGAGAAGACGTTGGCGAAATGTTCGACCAGGAGCGGGATGTCTTCCGCGCGCTGGCGCAGGGGCGGCATGGTGATAGGGAAGACGTTCAGGCGGTAGAAGAGGTCTTCGCGGAAGCGGCCGTTCTGTACTTCCTCCCACAGATTCCGGTTGGTCGCGGCGATGATGCGAACGTCCACCTTGAGGGTCTTGGTGCTGCCCAGGCGTTCCAGCTCTCCTTCCTGGATGACCCTGAGCAGCTTCACCTGCAACTCCTGCGGAAGCTCCCCGATCTCGTCCAGGAAAATGGTGGCCCGGTCGGCCAGCTCGAAGCGCCCGATCTTCCGGCTCGCGGCCCCTGTGAATGCGCCCCTCTCATGCCCGAACAGTTCGCTTTCGATGAGTGAGGCCGCAAGCGCCGCACAGTTGACTTTCACGAGCGGGCGGTCGCGGCGCGGGCTCTCGCCGTGGATGGCACGGGCGACCAACTCTTTGCCGGTGCCCGTCTCGCCCATGATCAGCACGGTGGAGTCGGTGGGGGCCACCTGTTCGATTTTGTGCAGGACGTACTTGATGGAGTCGCTCTGGCCGACTATCTCGCTGAAGTTGTGCTCCAGCTTGATCTCCTCGCGCAGGTAGATGTTCTCTTCCTGGAGTTGCGCCTTCAGCCGGTTCACTTCTTCGAGCATCTGTTGCAGGGCGGCCTCGGCTTCTTTGCGGCCCGTGATGTCTATGCCCGAGCCGATGTAGCCAAGGAATTCCCCGCCGGAGGACAGGCGCGGCGTGCCGGTGTCGAGCACCCAGCGGTACACGCCGTCGGCCCGCCTCAGCCTGTACTCCATCTTGAAGGGCTCATTGCGGTCGGAAGCCGAGGTGAAGGTTTCGAGGCAGCGGTCGTAGTCGTCCGGGTGAATACTCTCGGTCCAGCCGTTGCCGAGTTCCTCGTCCATGCTCCGCCCGGTGAAATCCAGCCACTGCTTGTTGACGTAGGTGCAGAGCTTGTCCGTATCCGCTATCCAGATCATGACCGGCGCGGTGTCGGCCATGTTTCTGAATCGCGCCTCACTCTGGCGCAGCGCCTCCTCCGCGGCCCTGCGCTCGGTGATGTCGTGCGTGACCAGGAGGGCCAGAACCTGTTCGCCCCGCTCGTCACGCACGGGCTCTCCACTGTAGCTGAGAAACCATTCCCGCCCGGTGTCCTTGCGCCGCAACCGCAGCTCCCAGTCGGCCACTGATTCGCCCCTCAACACCTTCGACAGGGGCCACTCCCCGTAAGGGACGAGCCGCCCGTCCGGGTAGAAGAGTTCATACACTGTGGCGAAATAGGTGAGGTTCCGCTTCATCTCTTCGGGCCTCTCGTATTCGTGGAGTCGGGCCATCGCCTCGTTGACGAGCAGGACGTTGCCTGCCATGTCGGAGACTATGATCCCGTCGGCGACCGTTTGGAAGATGGACTCAAGCTGTGCCCGGTCCCGCTCCGACACGGCCATCGCGTCGCGCAATGCCAGTTCGGCCTGCTTGCGCTCGGTGATGTCAATGTTGACCCCGAGCACCCGCTCGGGCTGCCCCGAAGCCGAGCGGATGACGCGCCCTTTCGATGACAGCCACACCACCCGGCCGTCGCGCCGGACGATGCGGAACTCGTCGCTGTACTCCTCGCCCTCGGCAACCACCTCCATGAATTTACGGAAGGCGCGGTCGCGGTCTTCCGGGTGGACGAACTCTGTAAACATTTCGACCGACGGTTCGCCGTCGCCCGGTTCGAGCCCGAGCAACTGCCAGGCTATCTCTGACCAGCCCGCCTTCCCCGTCCGTATATCCCACTCCCACGAGCCGATGCGGGCCGCCTGCTGCGCCATGCGCAATCGGCTCTCACTAATCTGCAAAGCCGCCTCCGCCGCTTTGCGCTCGGTAATGTCGCGGACGATGCTCAGGACGTTTCCGCCGCTGCTCACTAGGCGCGCTTCGTAGCAACGCTCCTGCCCCTTCATCGTCAGCTCGTACTCGATGACCTGCGGGTCGTCCGACCCGTTCACTTGTTGGAAGCTTTGGAGGAATCTTTCCGCCAGTTCCGGCGGCAGCACGTCACGCACGTTCTTCCCGATAAACGTTTCGGGCGGGGCGTACAGCCCCTCCGGGTCTGTGGCGTGGTAATCCCGAAAGACGCCGTCGCGGGTCTGGAGGAACATCAGGTCCGGGATGGCTTGCAGGATGGCGCGGCTTCTCTCCTCGGCCTGCCGCCTTCTGACGCGCAAAAAGAGTAGCCAGGCGATGAGCAGAGCTTCGAGGATGCACGCCGTCGTGAGGCCGATGATGTACCACTTGTAGAGTTCCCAGAACGACGACTGCCTGAAGCGGACGACGCTGCCCGGCGGGAGTGATTGTTCGCTGATGCCCCACCGCCGAAGCTCGCGCCAGTCGAAAGTCGTCACACTGGGCGCCGTCTGCGACGGGATGTCTCCCGGCTTTTCGCCCCTCAGGACGCGCAGACACATTTCGCCGAGCCGTTTGCCGATCTCATCAAAGTTGAGCAGGCTCCCGCCGACGATGCCCTGGCCCATGAAGGTGTCTGAATTTCCGTAGATGGGCGCGCCGGACGTGGGGGCGATCAGCGAAAGCGCCTCCGGGCCGGGATACCTGTTGCCCGCCCTGTCCATGTAGAAGACCAGGTAGAGGACGATGGTGTTTCGAGGCAGGGCAGCCAACTGGCTTTTCAGCTCGGCGAGAGTCAGGTCGGTCAGGTAAGTAAACTCGATCCGGCCTTCGTACTTGCGAAACTCCGTTTTGGCCTTCTCCATGAGGAGTGAGCCTTGCGGAGACCCGCCCGCGATGACGACCACCCTGCGGGCGTCGGGCTGCAAAGTGAGGGCGATGTCCAGCGTCTGGCCGTATTCAAATTTTGCCCAGACACCGGTGATGTTCGGCCCCAGGTCGCGGTAGATGGCCTCGCGCTCTTCGTCAAATTCATAGAAGACTTTGGGCACCCCCGCGAAGAGTTCGGGGTCGTTCTTCATCAGGACTCTGAGGCGGGGCGCTGCCGCCGCGAGAATCAGGTCAATCCCCCCGCCCCCGTACTTCCGCTTGAAATAGCTGACCATCTCTTCGTCATCGCGCGGGGATGGCGGGGGCCGCACCAGGCCCTCCTGAAGTTCGTAAACGAACTCGACGCGCTCCGGCGACCCGTCGCGGACAATTGAGCGGACGCGCTGGGTGAGGATTGAGAAGCCCGGATGGTTAGGGTCGGACCCTGTGAGAATCAGAATCTTTTTAGTCGCCGGCTGCGCTGCGGCATTCGGCGTCAAGAGCAGCGCGGCGACGATTAGCAGGAGAAGAAAGACCGGTACTAATTCCCGGGCGGGCGGGCAGCAGGAGGCTCGAAGGAGCGGCGCGCGTCGAGTGTCGCCACCGCCGTCGCGGACGGTTGGCGCGTGAGATTTGTCGGGGAGATACATGACTGACTCAGACTCGTTTACATGGAGCCCCTCCGCTTTTAAGTCGCGGCGTACTTAGAACGCCAGGTTCATGGCGAACTGTATTTGCCGCGAGGAGCCGGATTCTCCGGTCGGGAATCGCGTGCTCGTGATCCTCCCGAAGAACGGGCTGCCGACCACGTTGCCGGGCTGGCCGAAATTCGGGTGGTTGAAAAGGTCGAAGAACTCGGCCCGCAACTGTAATCGAAAGGCGTCGCCGAGCCTCACCAACTTGATGACTGACAAATCCGTGTTGTTGAACGCGGGGCCGGTGATGACGTTACGGCCCAGGCTCCCGAAACGCGCGACGGGCGTGAAAGCCGAAGTGTCGAACCAGGCGTCAACGTGCTCCGGCAGACCGACGGGGCCGTTCACGTCCGGCCTGAGTGTGCCCGGCACGCCGTTCACGGTGCTGTTCGTGGTGACGATGTTCACGGGGTTGCCGCTCTGCGATTGCGTGATGACGGCGAACTGCCAGCCCTCCACGAGTTGGTTGCCGCGGAACGGCAGTTCGTAGATGGCGCTGACGACGAAGCGGTGGCGCGCGTCGAAGTCGGAGAGCCCGCGGCTCCCGTCGAGGTCGTAGCTGTTCTGGACGACGATGCCCTGGCTGCTGAGAGAATTGTAGTCGAGCGACTTTGACCACGTGTAGGAGGCGTCGAGCTGCAAGCCGCGCGCGAGCCGCCGCGTCGCCGTCGCCCACAGGGCGTTGTAACTCGAATTGCCGGAGCTTTCGACCTGCGTGATGTTCCCCAGGGGCGTGCCCGGCAGTATGGGGCTTGAGGCTGACAAGGCCGCGAAGGGCCGCGCGCCGCCCGCGGGCTGGTTGATGTTGCGTCGGGTAATCAGGTGCGTGCCCTTGGAGCCCACGTAGGCGACCATCAGCGTGAAGGCCGGGAACTCGTGCTGCACGTTCAGATTCCACGACTGCGTGTAGGCGTTGTCGAAGTCCGGGTCAACTGTCTGGGGGGCGAGGCCGGCGGGGCGTGCCACGTTGAGGGCGTCGTCGAGGCGGATCGTCCCGTTGAAAGTCAGTGGGATCGCCAGGGGCGGGTTGCCGGCCGTACCGAGCACGACGCTGGTCATGGGCTGGTCCACGTAAATCCCGTAGCCCGCGCGCAGCACGGTCTTGGCGTCCCCGAAAGGCGTCCACGCGAAGCCTACGCGCGGCTGGAAGTTCAGGTCGTTCTCCTGGTAGATGGAGTCGAGGTCCGTCCCGACGCGAAGCAAGGACGCGCTCGCCGGGTCGAAGACGATGAACCGGTCGTAACGCTCGCTCGGCGTCATGTTCCACTCGTAGCGCAGGCCGAGTTCGAGGGTCAGACGTGGTCGCAGCTTGTAGTTGTCCTGGGCGAAGAAGCCGAGCGCGCCCTGGGCGATGCTGCTCGACTGGTTGCCGAGCGTCACGCTGAAGGAGTTCGACGTGCCAGCCACGAAGGCCGCGACGCTCGGGAAGTTGAAGGAGCCGGTCGCGCGACGAAAATTGTTGTTGAGGAACTGCCTGTACTCGCCGCCGAACTTGAGCGAGTGACGGCCGTAGAGCCAGTTCAGTGTGTCGGCCACGACGAAGGTGGTGTCGCCGCGCCCCGAAGGCTGGGCCGCCGGGCCGCCGAAGTTGAGGGCTCCGCCGGCGACGTTGAACTGCGGCAAGCCGATGGGGTCTTCAATCCCATTAAGGATTCCGAACTCCACGGGGTTGAACTGCGCGTTCGGCGTGCTCCTCGATGAGAAACGGTTGAAGCCGACTCGCGCCTCGTTCACCACGGCCGGGCCGAAGGTGTGTATTTCGTTCAGCGTAAAAATCTGTCTGAGCGCGCGGCTCGTATGGCCGAAGCCCGGTATGGTGTTACCTGTGCGGTTGGGCTCTCTCGTCTCCGCGTCTTGAACCGCGTAGTACCCGTGCAGGGTGTCGCGTTCGCCCAGAGTGTAGTTGATGTCCGTCGTCCATAGGTCTACGTTGACCGGCGCACTCGCCGAGCCTATGAAACGCGGCGCGCCTGACGAGTCCACGAAGTTCGCTCGCGGGATGAGCGCGACCAACTTCGCGATGGCCGGGTCCGACACAGCCGCGCGCTGGGCGTCGCTCAGGACGACGCTGTTGAGGTCGAGCCCCTGGCGCTGGCGCAGACCCTCGTAGGAGAAGAAGAAGAAGACCTTCTTCCTGATGACGGGTCCGCCCACGTTTCCGCCGAACTGGTTGCGCTTGAAAGGCGCGGGGCGGCTGGAGTTGAGCTCGAAGAAGTTGCGCGCGTCGAGCGCGTCGTTGCGCAGGAACTCGAACAACTCGCCGTGGAATTCGTTGCCGCCGGAGCGCGTGGCGATATTGACGACGGCCCCGGAGCTTTCGCCGAACTGCGCGCTGAAAGTCGAGTTGTCAACTTTGAACTCGCGTACCGTATTAATCGGCAACTGGAAGCTGATCGAGCTGAACGTCAGGTTGTTGAGGGTGATGCCGTTGACCAGGTAGTTGACCGTCTCCTCGCGGTTCCCGGCGGTGTTGAACGCCAGAGAGCCGAGGCCGCGCGCCGGGGCCGCCGAGAATGCGTTCTGCGGCGGCGTGACCGACCCTGGAACGCGCAGTCCCAAATCCAAAAAGTAACGCCCGTTGAGCGGCGTCTCCTGCACCGTGCGCTGGTCTACCACGTGGCCGACCGCCATGCTCGTTTGCTCGGTCAGTGCTTGCTCAGCCGTGACGGTCACCGCCTGCGAGACATCTCCCACCTGAAGTTGAAAATTCTGCGTGAGGCTCTTCCCCACTTCGAGTGTGGCGTTCTCGACTATCTGGGTCTGAAAGCCTGAAGCCCTGGCCTCAATCCGGTAAGCGCCGACTGCGAGGGCGGCGATCTGATACCTCCCGTCGTCGTCCGTGGTGGCCGCGCGCCTGAAGCCCTGCTCGCGGCTGACGGCAGTGATTCCGGCACCGGGGACGGTCGCGCCGTGCTGGTCAGTGACCTGCCCTTCTACGGACGCTGTGGATTGGGCATGAACGTGAGAGCAGAATAAGACAGAGGCGGATAATGCCGCCATTCGGATAGAAATAGAGATAACTGTCCGTGAACGATTGGGGAGTCTCACGCCACGTCCTCCGAAGTTTCAACGAGGAACCTTTTTCGACCTCTGTGCGGCTTGGTTAGAAAGGGGCGAACCCCTGGACATGGCGTTAACCGCCAGGGGATTTGGGAGGGGCTTATCTTCAGCCTCACAACTGATAACTTAAGGCTCCCCGAATTACTTGGGGTGAGTAATGCCTCGTCGGGAAGCTACTCAGTAACTAATCAAAGGCGACAGCAAGCCCAATATTTTGGTTAAGTCTACCACTATGCACTAAGCCGTACAATACAATTTTTCGGATGCGCCGAAGCCGAAGTTACCGGCTTATTTTCTCGCCGCTGTAAAAACTTGGGGGTGCATGATATCCCTTGAGCGCCCCTTCAAGGCAGAGTAGTGGGTCGGCGTTTTCTAGAAGGCCTCTCCCAGCCCGATAGAAAGCGTGTGCCCTTCCCTGCCGTAAGCAAAGTCAATCCTGTAGTTGATGTGATTCTTCTTGTCGAGCTTGAACCTGAGGCCCGCGCCCGCGCCCGGCAGCAGACCGTCCGTGCGGAAGTCACCCCAGTTCCTGGCGACCCCGCCGACGCCGCCGAACGCCACGAAGCCCAGACGCTTCTTCCAGTCAACCCTGTACTCGGCCTGCGCGGCGAACATGCGGCGGTTCTGAAACTCGCCGGTCGTGTACCCGCGAACGTCGCTGTTGTAGCCGTACAGGCAGAGGTCGTAGAAGGGGACGCTGCCGTTGGCCGTGCAGCCCATCGCACGGTAGGCGAAGACCTGACGAGGCCGCACTTCGTGAAACCCGTTGTACGCGACCTTGTAAGTCTGGTACTCGCGCCGGCTCCCCCACGCCTGGTCGAAGAAGTCGGCCGTGAAGTCGAGGAGCGAACCCTTCGTCGGGTAGAAGGTGCTGTCGCGCCGGTCGCGCTGGACGTGAAAGCCGAGCGCCGCCGAGTTGGATTTAAGATCAATCTCCGGCACCTCGAAGCCGCCCGGCCTCAGCTCGCCGTCAATTCTCGCCGTTAGTTTACGGAACTGGTATCGCGGCCCGACGAAGACGTTCCCGCCCACGTTGCGCATCAGCTCGCCGAAGAAGATGCTGCCCCCCATGCTGAGCGGCACGACGACCGTCTCACTTCCGGGGATGCGACCGATGCCGTAGAAATCCAGATTGGCGCGGCCCTTCGCCACGGCGAAGGTCGTCTGGTACTTGTTCTCCTTCAGGTAGAGCCGTCCGCCGAGGGCCAGGACGCCGGTGCCGTTGCTGGTAAAAGCTCCGGCGAACCCGAGCCACGACGGAGGGGAGACCTCATCCTCCTTATCGGCCTTGAAAACGTATCCGACGATTAAGAGCAGGCCCGAGCCAAACGCGGGGCTTGAGATGGGGATGGGAGCGATGACCAGCGAGCCGCGCTTCCCGCCTTCCTGCTTTTTCTGAGCTTCTTCCTGCTGCCCCGACGAGGCCGCTGGCTGGTCTGCGGTCCGGCTCTCCGAAACAGGATTTCGACCGGCCGCGTCGCACACCTCTTCTTCCCCGGCGGTAGAACTCTGGTCCAGCTCGGCTGTCGCCGGAACCTGCGTCGCCTTCACTTCCGCGGGGGCGGGGCTTTGGCCCGAGGCGACCGAGCCGCACGCGACGATAGAGACGAGCAAGTGAGCCGCGAGCGCGCGACGGACGCCGGGCGACCTGGGCGTGCGCCCACTTGTCGCGCAAAGGAGTCTTCCAACGCTGTTCCAGAAACTCATAGCGTTCCAATCGCACGTCTGAGGCGCGCACCGCAGACGTTAATGAAGCTATGCGTCACGCCCCGCTCATTAACGTCTGCTGACGGCCGCGCCTCTGGAGCCACCTCGCCAACCTACAGGCGACTCCGAAAGGAGAACTGCTCGATTCTTTCCCTAACGCCTGCGCCCGCCGCCCCTGAAGCCGCCCCCGCCGAAGCCGCGTCCGCCGCCGCGATAGCTTCCAGCGTTGCCCCCGCCGCGGCTGCGGTATGAACCGTAGTCGCGCGTGCGCTGCGCCCCTTCGCGGCGCGCGGCGCGGTCGCGCTCAAGCGAGCCGAGGGTCGAGCGGTCCAACTGACTCGGCCTCGGCGCGGACTCCCCCACACGCTCGCCTCTGGCACCGTTGTTCCTCTCCCTCTGTCTAGCGCCTTCATTCAGGAAGCTGTCGCGCACAGACTGGTCGGGCCGCGGGACGGAATTCCAACTGCCGTTATCCCACTTGCTCCAACCGCCGTTCGGGTCGCGCCGGTAAACGTTGCCGTCCCTCCCGGCGTAGACGTTGTCGCCGCGCGCGCCGACGAAGCCACCGCCGTCAGGCCCCCGGCGGCTAATCATCCCGCCCTGCTCCCCGCGCGTCACGCGCGTCGTGTTGCCGGTGGCGCGGTTCGTCAAACGTTTGGTGCTGGCCCACTGGTCGCCGCGCTGGACGTAGGTCGAGCCCCAGCTCCCGTAGACGCCCGAGCCCTGGCGCGTGGCGGCGTAGGTTCCCGTGCGCGAGTTCCAGGCTTCGGCCGCGCCGCGGGCCCCGAACGGCCCGTAGGCGAAAGCGCCGCGCGCGTATGTGCCCGTCGTCGGGTTGTACCTCGCGCCGAACCCTACGCCGCCGTAAGGCCCGTAAATTCTCCCTGCGGTGCCGTACCTTCCCGTGTAAGGGTTGTACCAGGAGCCGTAGCCGTAGGTCCGCCAGCCGGGGTAATAGATGGGGTAATAGCCGCCGTACCCGTAGTAGGGCGGGTAGTACCAGCCCGTGCCCCAGACGGCGCAGCCCCAGCCGATCATCATGCCCGTGTAGCCCGCGTAAGCCCCAAACGTTACCCAATCGTCGTCCTCGTCCTCGTCCTGCTCGACCGTCACGTAGGTGACGTTGTGCGCCTGGGAGCCTGCCGGGATTTCGTAAATCTCGCCGGGGACGGAGCTGGCAATCGTCCACGGCCCGCGAGGGCTGTTAGCCATGAACCAGACCCCCTCGAAGCACATGTAGAACATGTCGCCGACCTTGATGATGTCCTTGTCCGTGTTGACGGCGCGTTGGAGCTGCGTCCCCTCGATGGGCTGGTACTGCGGCTCGCCCTGGTAAGCCACGTCGGGGGCCTTCACCTCCCGCCTGTTGACGCGCGCGGTCTGCGGCACGCGTGCCAGCATGATTGCTTCCGCCGCCTGCTGCGTACCCGGCACGGACGCCAGCACGCGCGAGCGCGGGTGCTCAAGCGAGATTTGCTTGAAAGCCTCCGGCAGCGTGGGCGTAGCGAAGGCCCAGGGTCCGTTAAAGTCCGCGGCCCTGAACCAACGGCCCGCCACGAGGTAGTAGACGGGCCCGCTCGCCCCCTCGCGGAACAGGTCGCTCTCCGTGTTGCTCACCCAGAGCAGACCAGTCCCCGGCACAGGTTTGTATCGCGGCTCGCCGTCGAGCTGGATGAGTTCCGCGGGCTCGGTGCTGAAGAAGACCGCCGGCAAGTGTGCGGCCGGTTTGCCCGGCAGGTTTTCCCTGACGTACTTCCAGTTGTCGTCTGCCGGGAGCTTCGCGAAGCTGTCGGGCAGCTTGCCCGTCTGCGACCAGGGGCCTTTCAGATCGGCAGCCTTAAGCCACGTCGTGTCGTGGCGCAGGTAGTAGACGCCGGTCGGCCCGTGCTGGAAGAGGTCCCAGTTGGTGTTGACTGCGAACTTCAGCTCGTTCTCCTTGATGGGGCTCCAGATGGGTTCGCCGTCGAAGCCGAGAAGGATCGCGGGCGTCTTGCTGAAGAAGATTTTCGGCGGGTCGGCCTTGATGCCCGGGACGTTCTTCGGGATGATCTGGCTCTTGTCCACCTGGGCCAGCACGCGGTCGAGCGCGATCACGCGGTCCTCGTCCGGGATGGCCTTGTCAATCTCCGCGACCAACTCTTGAACCTGCTCCTTCGGGAGCGTGGGGAAATTGGTCTCCGTAATCTTGAGCACGGAGAACTTGACCAGCCGCTCCGTCAGCGAGACCTGCGTTTCGGCCTCGACCTTGAGAGTACCGAGCTCGAACTTACGCCTCCCGTCGGGCAGGTACGAAGCCGCCGCGTAGGCGACCATGTGTTTCTGGTCCAGCCAACTTGCGGCCTGCGGCTGGTAGAGCACGAGCTGCGCGCCGCTCGGCGTCGTGTACTCGCGCGGCCAGCCTCGGTCGCCCACGGGCCGCGACGCTTGGGCTCCACCGATCTGAATCGGACGTGCCAGGGCCAAGGAGGGGAAGACCGGCGACAAGCCAATCAGGAAAGTAAGTATGAGTGAAGTAACAAGCCGCCTCATGATAGTTCTCGCTTTCCTTAGCGCGTTGGAGCCGGGCGACGAGCGCAAGACGGCACGCGCAGGATTCTTTCGGGGTGAATTCTAAGGACTATCTATGCGGCCGGGTAACTGTCACTTTTAACAGGTGAGGTCGGGAGAAAGAGTAAAGCCCTTCATTGCTTCCTCGCTTCGACGTTGAATGACTCCGTCGTGCTTTCGGCGGCGGGTTTATCGGTTGCCGCTGAGTCCCTGATGACAGTGTCGCCGAAGTAAGCGTTGAGGGCGGCGGCGCGTGCGTCACGCGCGAATCGGCAGACGGCCTTGACGTTCACTGCATGTTCGGACGGCGTCAGGCGGCGCATCGCTTCGAGGCGCGTGTAGTGGCCGCGGACGGCAAGCTCAAGGCGCTTGTAGGTGTCGAGCGTCTTGTCGCGCTTCTCTTTCGCCCTCTCTCCGAGGAAGCGCAGGGCTTCTTCGATCAGCCCCTGATAGACGCCGAGTTCGCCGGCAGCCGCGTCGTATTGTCGCCCCGCCGTCAACTGCTCCGCTCGCGCCAGACGCGCCTCGGCCGATTCGATGACGGCGCGCGTGCGCGACTTCGGGTCGCTCAAACTTGACAGCCGCTCTCGCTCGCCGCGCGGGACGTATTTCATCGGGGGCGGCGCGGCGGCGAAAGGCAGTTGCGTGTCCTGCGCCCACACTTCCTGGCCCAGCACCAGTGCGAGCGCGAAGAGCAGAAGGCTGCCCGGCGCGGTCCGTATTCGCAAGGAGGACGGGGAGTTCATCGCACTAACCCTCCGGTCTCAGCCGCCGGTGAGACTGCGGTATGAAAGATAAAGGTCTGAGAGTTTGTCGGCCGCGGCCGGGTCGTTGCGGGCGAGCAGGGTGATGACCTCGTCGCGCCGCGCGAGCAGCGGCTCCATCAGTTCCCTCCGCACCCCCACGGGGATGCGAGCATCTTCTCTGTAAGACTCCTCGCGTAAGGCCGTGAAGAACTGGCCGGCGTCCTGGCGCGCGGGCTCGTAATCGCCTCGTCGCGCGTTGATGAGTGCGGAGGCCAGGTCGTTCTGCATCCGCGACAGCCTGAGCCGTTTCTCCGCCGCGGCCAGGGCGCTGGAGTTTTGGCTCGCCTTGAGCCACATCGGGACCAGGCCGAGCAGGAAGACGCCGAGCAGCACCGCAGCGTAGACGCCTACCTTGCGCCCGCGCCGGGCCGGCTTCGTTGATTCAGTTTTCACCTTTTCGCTGACCATCGGTCCCTCGCTTCACCCCGCTGTTTTGCCCACGG
Source organism: uncultured Acidobacteriota bacterium (assembly GCA_963711585.1). Lineage (GTDB taxonomy): Bacteria > Acidobacteriota > Blastocatellia > Pyrinomonadales > Pyrinomonadaceae > QHXM01. The sequence continues at coordinate 589,749 of CAVQEU010000020.1, forward strand.
GGTACTGCCTGAACATCTTCTCCGCGGCCCTTCTGACCTTCTTCTCGGCCTTCCTTGCGTCCTCGGCCATGGCCTCCACGGGGTTACGTTTTTTGCTCCTCTCGTCGAGCCTGGTTTTGGCCGTCCCACGCCAGAGCAGGTTCCTGCCTGAGGCGTCGGAGAGGCAGACGATGAGCGTGCCCGTCTCAACGTCCCACATCTGGCTCTTGACGCTGATGCCGCTCGCTATCGGCGTCATCCAGTTGCCCGTGTTGACCCAACTGCTCGTGGAGACTTGCACGTCCGTCTCCACGGCGACGATATACAGGAGACTGAGGTCGCCGCCCTGCTCGACGCGCCGCAAGCCTTTCGCCGCCAGGTGCTCCTCGACGCTGGCCCTGATTTGCCGGTCAATCAGGTAGTTCTTAGCCGGTATGCCGATTGTCCACGAGTAAGTTTTGAACTTCGAGAAATCAGCGCCCTTATCAAAATCCACGGTCACGTCCTGCGCGGGCACGACGGCACTCGTCAGGAGCAGCAAGGACAATAAAGAGAGCCAGACCTTCATCACAACACCCCCGCATCGAAAACATACCGGCACGCGCCCAACCCCCGCGCTCACATTTCTCGATTCATTTTATAGACGGCCGCCGGGGAAGATAACTGTCACTTTTGACAGGCACGGGCATGGGAAATCCGACAGGAGTGAGCCGGGCCGCCTTTTCGACAGAGGCGAACGTCAGTTGCTTCTCCTCCTGCCGGCCGAGTCGTCGGAGCGCGATGTCGGGCGTTAAAGGCTGCGTCGCGTTTCTGCTGCCCGCGCCCCGTGAGAGTAGCTCCTTAATAAATCCAAAGAAACTGTCAATCTTGAAAGTTGAGACCTGTCAATTTTGACAGTTTCGCATCGCCGCAGAAGGAATAGAATCGGCGTGTTTAGTCATAGAACCAGCCAGCATCAGGTGTTTGTACGTACGAGCAAACAGTAAAGCAAATGGGGACTGAATGAGCCGTTGACGCGGTTCTCGGCCGATTGATTCTTAGTGATAAGGTTGAGGTGCACCATGTCCAATAAAGAAGATGAGAAATTCCATGCTGTTCGTGAAGATCCGCTGGCCGATACCAGCCAGGTACTCGCGGGCGAGGTCCCACCCGGCGTGGACCGTCGTAATTTCTTAATCCGCAGCGCCGTGGCCGGCGCCGCGGCGGTGATGGTGGGCCGCACTATCTCGGCCCATGAGCGAACCGCGAGGTCACTCGCGACGCTGCCGCAGCAGACAGGCGGGGCGGTGCCGCCGCTCTCCAAAGACCTGAACGTCGTCAAGAAGGGGAAGGGGCCGGTGCTGACGACCGTGGACGAGTTCTACAAGGTGGGGCCGGGCCCTTCGAGCTCGCACACGATCGGCCCGATGCGCATCACCTACGACTTCTACCAGCGCGCCACCAAACTGCCGGCCGACAAACTCGCCAAGGCGACGGCGCTCAAGGTCAACCTGTTCGGAAGCCTCAGCGCCACGGGCAAGGGCCACGGCACGGAGCGGGCCGCGCTCGCCGGGCTGGTCGGGAAAGAGCCGGCAACCGTCGACCCGCTGTTCCTCGACAGCCTTGCGCGACAAGCCCGACCAGACGTTCCCGGTCAAGCTCGGCGACAAGTCGATCAATGTGAGCCTCAAGGACGTCATCTACGATGCGACCAAGGGCGACTTCAAGCACCCGAACACGATGACCGTCAAGCTCCTCGCCGGCGACGAGGTGCTGCTCGAGCAGGAGTACTACTCCGTGGGCGGCGGATTCATCGAGTGGAAAGGGTACACGCCTCCGAAGAAGAACCCGCCGAAGTACCCGTTCCGGACGATGAAAGAGCTTCGCGCCCACGCCGACAACAACAAGATCTCGATCGCGAAGGTGATGCTTGCCAACGAGATGTCGATCGCGGGCAGGACGGAAGAGGAGGTTTATGCCTTCATCGACAAGATCATCAACGCCATGGTCGCGACCGTGAAGTCGGGGCTTTCGATGCCGGAGGATGACGTGCTGCCCGGCCCGATCAAACTGCACAGCAAGGCGGCGACCGTCTACAAGCGCGCGATGGACGACAAGTATCAGTCAGACCGCGGCATCGGCGTGCTGTCGGCCTTCGCGATTGGCGGCATCCGAAGAGAACGGGCGCGGCCACCTCGTTATCACGGCTCCGACCGGCGGTTCCGCCGGCGTGATGCCGTCGCTGGTCTATGGGCTCCTTGAGGTCCGTAAGCTCGATAGGCAGAAGGTCCGTGACGGCATGCTCGCGGCGGCGGCGGTCGGCTATCTCTGCAAGCACCACGCGACGCTGTCGGCGGCTGAGGGCGGCTGCCAGGCAGAGATCGGCGTGGCGTCGGCGATGGCCGCGGCATTGGTCGCCACCGCGTACGACGCAGAATCGCGGGTGGTCGAGAACGCTGCCGAATCGGCGCTCGAGCATCACCTGGGGATGACCTGCGACCCGGTCGCCGGGTACGTGCAGGTCCCGTGCATCGAGCGATGCGCGTTCGGCGCGGTCAAGGCATGGACCGCCTACGCGATCGCCAGCAACGAGATCGCGTCCAGGCACCGCGTCGACTTCGACGCGACCGTGCAGGCGCTGGCCGAGACCGCCAGGGACATGAACAGCAAGTACAAGGAAACGAGCGAGGCCGGACTGGCCCTCTCCGTGGTGCTCTGCTGATCGAGCGGGCCTCCGATGGAACACGGTTTGGGGATTTGTTTCCGTCGGTGAGTTTCCATTACCTACCGGACATGGCTCGCCAAGTCATAGGTAACTTCCATGACTTGGTGAGCCTTTATCTTCTGGGACTTCGAAGCGGAGGTTTAGCATGTTCAGACCACGTGCTCACATCAAGCTCTTAGTCGCACTGGCGTTGACCTCAGTGACGCTGTTCGCGGGTTCCGCCTTCGGACAGTCGCCGGCGACTCGGCCGGACAGCCAGCAGAAGGAAGTCGTTGCCGCGCAGGGAACCCGAGTAAGCAACCCGGAAGTCGCTGCTAAAGAGCCCGGCTCGGATGACCTGAAGAGTGAAGTCGTGACCTTGAAGGCCGAGAACGCCGCTGTTCGAGAACTACTTCGCAAGATGGAGGAGCAGCAGAAGGCACTGCTGGAACAAGTTGACCGTTTGCAGCGACGGGTTGACGGCGACGCGACCGCGGACGTGCAGCCACAGGGACCGCCGCAGGCAGCGGAAGCCCCCGTCCCTTTGCCGGACGCAGCCGCCGCTTCCGCGCAGCCGGCGCCCGCCCCCGTGAAACAAACTGATGACGAACGTTACAGAGACGGAATTATTATCTGGGAAACGAAGGAGGACGCGAAGGTACCTTTCCTATTGAGGTTCAACAACAATACCCAGATCAGATATCTCAATACGACTTCATCCGACGATACTTTCACCGACCATCTGGGCAATGTCCGCGAGGTTCATAACCGCAATGACATTACGGTAAACCGCTCGATGTTCATTTTAGGCGGCTACATCTTCGACAAGAGGGTGCGATACAGCCTCACCGTCTGGACGTCCGCCGGAGCGTCCTCGATCGTCGTGGCCGGGAACATCGGCTGGCAATTCAATAAGCACCTCACGCTCATGGGAGGTTACACGGGTGTTCCGGGGAGCCGCTCGCTGGTTAACACGTTCCCGTATTACACCGCGACCGATAGGAGCATGGCGGACAACTTCTTCCGCCCCGGCTTCACACAGGGCGTCTGGGCGACCGGAGAAATCGCGAAGGGGTTCAATTATATCGCGTTCGTCGGCAACAGTCTCAATACCCTGAGTATCTCTGCCAACAAGATCGATACCAAACTGATGGTTTCCGGCAGTGTCTGGTGGGAACCGCTGGGGAAATACGCGGAACCCGGCAAATCGGTCAACATGTACGACGATTATTTTGCCCAGAAAAAGACTCGCATTCGCATCGGCACCTCGTACACAAGGTCTCCGGAGGACCGTTTTTCCAATATCGATCAATCAAGTCCTGATAACACCGCGCTGTACAATTCCGACGGCGTCCTGACGTTCTCAACCGGAGCGTTTGCGCCGGGTGTGACCGTCGAAAAAGCTCTCTATAACATGTGGGCGATTGACGGCGGCGTCAAATACAACGGGCTTGCCATCAACGGGCAATACTTCATGCGCTGGCTAAGCGATTTCAAAGCTGACGGGCCGATTCCGGTCACAGAGACATTCGACCACGGCTATGAATTGTCGGCGAGCTATTTTGTCGTTCCTAAGCTGGACTTTATCCAATTACGCTGCATAGCAGAGCGTCTCTGTCAGGCGCTCCACTAATGAGCGCGGGACTTTTATCATCTCAGAGTCCGTTTCCGACATCTGGAAATGTTGATGCGACCACAACCATCGCCGTACCCAGGCAATCGTGTCCGAGAAGGTCGCACTCTGTTTGCCATACCAGGCAGCGCGCCGCACTGGAACGGCTTGCTGCTTGAGCAGGCTGGCCGCCAGCAACGCCGTCAGCGAGTACAAGCCCAACAAGCAGGGTGTCGTCCGGGCAATCGCTTTCTCAGACCATTGACGTTGCGTCTCGACTCCGAGATGAGCGCGCACCTCCTCAAAGGTTACTTCTATCGTCCAGCGCCGAACGAACCATTCAAGTATCTGCACAGGCTCAGCCTCCAGTTTCGTCGAGAGCAAGGCTTGAGTCGAGAACTTTCCTCGCGGGTCACGCACCAGCACCCAGCGAAGCGGGACCGCAGGCAGCCCCGTGTGATACCAGACGCAGACGCCCGAGACCAGTTCGACGGCTCGCCTCGCTTCACCATACCAACCCTGCACCGTCACCGCTTGCCACGCGGTGGTGGGGTCGGCGGCCACTTGCTTGAGGGTCGGCAACCTCCGGCCTTTCTTGCGTGGTCGCCCGATGGTCCCAGGGGCGCGTGCCGGTGCCGCTTGATAGAGCGCCGCGTCCAAGCGCAAGCGCGTCACCACCGTGACCGAGTCGCGCACCGCTGCCAACAACTCCAGGGCCGCGAAACTGCTGTCGGCCGTCACGACGATCTCACGCTTGGGCAGCCAGCGGGCAACCAACAGCAGCATCTGCCGCGCCCTCTGCGTCAGCTTGCGGTGAGCACGCCCGCGCTCACGACAGTAACGTTCCGATGGGCACAGCGCGGTCAAGAAGGGCAAGGCCCAACAGCGTCCGGCCCACGGAATCTCGACGAGCAACATCAGGGAGAGCCATCGCAGGCCGCTCGCCTTGACGAAATGCGAGTGCGAGGAGCGCACCGGATCACGATAGATGCCGAGGGCTTTGATCTTCTCGCCGCGGCGGCGTTCGATGGTGTCATCGAGCCCCATGACCAGGACGCCCGCAGGGGCAAAGACAGAGACCAGCAGCCTGAGCAAGATGTGGCCTGCGGCCAGGCTCGACCAGACCGCACGACTCAAGACGCGATGGTAGTTCTGGAAATGCACTTCATCGCTCAAGCCCATGACGCTGAGGGCCGAAGTCACGGTGCGCTTGCCGGGCGAGAGCAGCGCGCCGACGAGCAAGACTTGTGCATGCTGGAAGACGGGCTTGGAAAACAACGGCGCGAACGCTACAATCAGGTTCGCAAGTTCGAGAGGCAGTGTCAGCATCGGTAACCTACTTTTGGCGAAGTGGTCACCAGCTTACGCTGCCTCTCGTTCTTTCTTCAAAGATCAGAAATGGATAAAGTCCAGCTAAGAAGGTGGCGGTGTATGGCCGCAGCTCCCAGGTCTTCGGACAGTTTGGCAGCCCGTACGAGTACGCGGGCGGCGTCAAATGGCATTTCCTCCCGACCGAGCGTTTATGGCTCAACGCCGAGCTGATGCGGGTTAAACATGCGCCTTATAGCGGGGCGTTTAGTCCGTATACCGCGGGTATGAACGGTTGGATGCCGATGATTCAGACGATCATCGCTTTTTGACAATCATCTGGCCGCCTATTCGACGGAGGCGCCCGTCAGCCGCTTGTCTTTCGGGGCTGAAGGCTGCGTCAGGTTTGACGGTTCCGCGAGGTGTGAGAGTTCGCCTGCTCCGACTCCGAACTGCCTCAGGACGCGGGCGACCTCCGACGCCGGGGCATCGAGCCTTTGCACCAAATCTGCCTTGACGATAATCACGGTCCCGGACTTCAGTCCCGGCGAGATGGGCATTAAGACCGTCAACTCGCCCGAAGAGTTCTCTTCGATCAGGAACCCGATCTGTTTCTCCGCCCCGCGCCGCACCAGGACCGGCGCGCCGCCCGTCTGCTCGCTGCCGAGCAGCATTCGGGACAGCTCCCTGTAACGGACGAAGCCAGGTATTTTGCTGAGGAGACGCGTCTCCAGCCAACGCCCCACGGCCTTTCCCAACCGCGTCATCACCACGAGGCCGACCAGGAAACAGAGCAGCAGCAGCAGCGCAATCGCGGCCGCGTTTTTGAAGGGGAGGTTGAAGTCGGGGCCGCCGGGCAGCAGCCCCAGGACCGGCCTGAATAACCCGACCAGCATTGACGCCAGCCGGACTACTAAATAGACGGAGCCGAACAGCGGCAGCAGCACTAGCAGCCCACCCGCCAGCGTCGCCTTTAGAAACTTGCCCAGCGTCTTCATCGTTCACGCCTACCTGGAATGGACATCCATCCTGTCCAGCACCTGCCGGTAAGGCTCGGGCGAGACGCAGACGGAGCCGTAGAACGGCCGGTCGTTAACCACGACCATGAAGAGGACGATGGCGAGAAATCCCGCCATGAGGCCCACCAGGATGGCGTGCATTTTTGGGTCTTCGATCTTGAACAGGTAGGCGACGCTGATGCTGATGGCCGCGCCGATCCAGATGACAACCCACATCATGCTTGACAGGCTGGCCGCCAACGCGTGCACACGCAGCCTGCGCTGCTGTGACAGGGTGTTGTAGGAGCGCAAGGTCTCCGCGTGGAGCGCCGCCTGCCCCGAGGTCGAAGGCTCAAAGGAGAACAACGTGGACTGCAACTCGTCGAGTAGCCGCACGCCGGAATCCTCAACGCGCCCCTCCCGCTGCGCCGGCCAGTCGAGCTCGATGACGCCCCGCGTGTAGTTGACCAGTCTCGACCTGAGCGCGTCCCTGACGGGCTGCGGGTAGCCACTGACGTCGCGGTACAAGGCCACGACGGCGGTCGCCTCACCCGACACCAGTGCTGAGGCCGTCTCGGTGGAGTTCCAAGCGCCCACGGCGATGAGGCCGACCGTGATGCCGTAGAAGACGCCGATGGCCTGCACCGTGCCGCCCACCGCGTCGTTGATGCCGTCATGATACTGAAGTTGCGGCAGGAGGAAGCGCCGCGTGAGGAAAAGGCCGGCCAGTGAAATCGCCACGATGAGGGACACCATGATGGGCGCGAGCAGGAGCGGCGAAATGTTGTAGACCCAGAGCGGCATCTCTAACCTCTTTCACCCCAGCAGGGAGGCTTTGAATGTAGCTGACGCGGCCTGGATAGTATTTGTCATCGTTTCACCCGATGCCAGCGTCTGGATTTTTCCATACCTGCCCCCCACGCCCTGCGAGTCGCTGACGTCGGCCAGGGCCTTGTCTTCGGGTTCGGTGAAGAAACGCTCTGTAGACCTGTGCAGCAGGTTCAGCTCCTGCTGGAGTAGCGGCGCGCGCTCTTCGGGCAGAGTTTGAATCAGGTTCTCAAGCATGGCCCGGAGCCGCCGCGCGATCTGAATGCTCTCGCGCCCGTAGTGGCGGATTTCGGTGACGGCCAGTTGGACGAAGTCTTCCCAGTTGGGCGTCCGGTAGACGAGCCGCAGTCGCCCCTGCGCGTTCCGCACAATCCCTTCGTCCATCCGGCGGTTGCCCACGTCGCGCAGCAGGTGGTGAAGCTGGTCAACGGCGTGCACGGCCGTGGTAGGGTCGTTGATTCCGGGCGAGAGCCCCTTGGAGGCGACGTCCACGATGATGCGGAAGACGAAGGTCGGGTCCTGCTCCATCGTGCGCTCCAGGCCGAACGCGACCGACTTGAGCAGGTCTTCTTCATTCAACCCCTCGCCGCCATGGTAGACGCGGAACAGGGGGTCTTCGCGCGCCACGAAGTCGCCGACCTGCGGCACCAAATTAATGAGGCAGTCGGAGCGCTCGGCCAGGGCGGCCAGCCCTTCCATGTCGAAGCCAAGGAGGACGCCGTCTATCCGGTTGGCGATGATCCGCGTCGGCTGCATCTCGGGGCTGTCGAAATTATCGGGCGGGACGCCGCGCGACGCGATGAAGTTCCTCGGGTAAATCCGCCTGATGACCTCGCGCCCTTCGACAGCGACCCCGCGCAGCGCGACGCTCGGTTTGAGTCCCTTGCCCACGTAGTCAATCATGAACACGAAGAGCCCGATGCTGAGCATGAAGCCGTAGGCGGCCACGTAGACCGTCAGCAGCGGGACGGAATCCTGTATGCGGACCATGACCGCAGTCGAAAAGGTGAAGGTGAAGACGAAGAACGTCAGCGAGATTTTTCTGACCAGGTTACGGTAGATGAAGGCGATGATGCGCGGCGTGAGTTGCGCGCTGGTAAGCTGGACGGCGACCAGCACCGCCGAGGAGACGAAGACGACCAGCGTGAACAGCGACGAGGACATGGAACCCATCACGGCCCGCGCGGCGTCCGTCCTGATGTCCATCTCCCAGCCCATCACCCTTTCGACGAAGTGGAGGAGCCTGACGGCCGAGAGCGCCGCCACCATGCCGAGCAGAGGGAGTATCCAGATCGAATTCCTGACGTAATGCTTGATGCGAAATCGCTGAAGCCAGTTCATCTCGACTCCTTTGACTCGGCGGCGGCCCGAACGCGCGGGGCGGACGCATCCGCCCGACGATGCCAGCGCCGCGCGAGACGCCCGACAATCCCGCGCAGCAAGACGTATGGGACGAGCGCCAGGACCGTGGCAACAATCAGCGTCTCCAAAGGGTAGACCCACCGCGCAACGATCAACTGGTAAACGATGTCCAGCAGGCAGGCCATGAAGAAAAGCTTGCCCACGTCCTTCCAGCCCTGTCGCAGCAGGTCTTTGCGTCGCCCGGCGTTGACGAGCACGTTCCAGAAATAAGGCCCCGCCCCTTCGCGGCCGTCACGCAGCCCGGCGCGGATCGCGAGAATCGTGGCTATGGTCGGCTGGATTATGAGCCGGAGGGACATAGGCCCACCGACCCGGCCGGTAAGGTTCCTTATGACGCGCGCCAACAGTTCTTCCATGTTCGCCTGCCCGCTTTACAGATTTTCAGCCCGCTCCCGAATCGAGTTTAGGCGCGGGCGGGTCGCCTGGTAACTGTCACTTTTGACAGGCCGTACTGGAATAATTGACAGGTTCGCGGCGATTTGCCAGGGGCTATGATTCGAGCCTGTAGCGGGGACGCACACGTGTCGAGTGAGAAGAGAGACATGGCTCAACACCCCTTGATTAAAGTCATCAAACGCGCCGAGCGCGAGCAGGCGATGTGTGAGGTCTCAGAGGACGACGGCCCCGGATTATCCGATTGCGAAAACTCGCGCCGCTTAGCCACTACCGTGGCGGGCTGGATTAATGAATCCCGGCAGACACGTCTGGCACAGCATCAGGAGATCAAACAGCGACTCGACTGGCCTGCCATTGCAGGTTCAAATTGAGCTGCCGCGTAACAGTTGCGGCGACGCGCGCCAGCACTCCCGCGTACGTGGGGAATGAGAGTGGGACCTGGGCCAGGCTGTCCACCGTCATCCCGGCGGCCATGGCTACCGCCGCCACCTGGGTCAGTTCGACGGCCCGCTCGCCTACCACGTGACAGCCCAGAATAGTGCGCGTCGCGCGATCCGCGATGAGCTTACAGAAACCGTCGGCCCGGCCGTCAATGAGGGTGCGCGTAGTCGAGTCGAACCGCACGATGGCCGCCACCGCGTCGTGAGATGCGCGCGCCTGCGCTTCGGTCATCCCGACCTGTGCGTACTCAGGGTCTGTGAAACTGCCCACGGGCGTAACCTGATTGATGACCTTCATCGCGGCGCCTCGGACGGCGTTGGTGCCAGCTACGAACCCGTCCTGAATCGCCTGCGGGACCAGCATCAGGCGGCCCGTCACGTCTCCGGCCGCGAACACGTTCGGCGCGGAGGTCCGTAGGAACTCGTCCACGCGGATGAACCCCCTGGCGTCGGTCTCGACGCCCGCGCTGGCAAGACCCAGCCCGGCCGTATTCGCCACCCAGCCGACGGCCATGATTGCGACCGCCGCTTCCGCCCATTCCCGCCGGCCGAATTTGGAGAAAACCATCCGCACTCCGGCCGGAGACCTCTCGAACGATTCGATGGCCCCGAAGTCTTCTCTGACGAGGATGCCCGAGTCGCGGAAAGCCTTTGCGACCGCGGCGGAGACATCTTCGTCTTCTGTCGGGAGGATGCGGCGGCCCGCCTGGAAGAGCTGAACCCGTGTGCCGAAGGAGTTAAAGATTGAGGCGACTTGCACGCCGGTCGCCCCGCCCCCGACTACCAGCATAGACGGCGGAATGGTTTTCAGACTCCAGGCGTCGCTGTGAGTCCCCGTCAGCTCGAATCCGGGAACCGGCAGCCGCCGGCTCGCCCCGCCGGCGCAAAGAATTATGCTTTCGGCTTCGAGCCGCTGCCCGGCCGCAGTCTCTATCGTGTGTGCGTCGAGGAAGCGCGCCGGGCCGGAATGCTCGTACACCGTGACGCCCAGTTCATCTATTTGCTCCCTGAGTGATGAGCGCGCGCGAACGTCGCATACTACTTCGCGGACGCGACTGAGCAGTCGCGGGTAGTCGAGCGTGGGCTCGCAGACGGTAATGCCGTAGCGCCCGAGCTGGCGCGCGTCGCGCAGCAGACGCGCCGCGTGGGCGAGCGTCCTGACCGGGACCGGCCCGTCGTTGGCGGCCATGCCGCCGAACTGGTCTCGCGTGACCAGGGCCGTTTTCGCCCCCAGGTCTCCGGCGCGGAGCGCGGCCATCACCCCGGCCGGACCCGCGCCAATCACGATAACGTCCAACATCCGTCCTCCCCCGCGACCTTAGAATTTGATCGAGCCCGAAATCTGAACCGAGTAGCCCTGGAACGTGGCCCTGTTAGCGAACTCCTTGAAATACTTAAAGCCCAGGCTCACCCTCCTGGCCGGCGACCCGACGTTCGACGCGAAGCCGAGGGCGTTGACCCTGTAACGGGCCTTCGACTGCTCCGGCGTGATGGTCGGCCCCGTCTTATCCGAGGTCTGCCACTGGCCGTAACCGACCACGCCGACTTGCAGGCTCCACTCGGATCGCAGCGAGACACGCTGCGTCAGCGAGTAGTCCAGGTCCAAGGTCTGCCCGGGACGAATATTGGTCCCGGCCTGCGGGGTGTGGAACTCGTACATCTGAAAGGCGGAGACGGAAGTGCCTTTGCCCTTCGTCAGGTAGACGGTCTGCCCCGAAGAGACGACGTGCGTCCAGTACCCCGACCCGACGTTATCGTTGCGCCCGGCCTTGAACCGCCCCGTCGGCGCGAGGAACCCGTAAGCGGCGCGGACGGCGGCGCGCTTCTTCTGCCACCCGAGGATGAACGGTTGGTAGTACGAATCGGCGAACCCGCCGCCGCCGCTGACGCGACCCGTCACGTCCGACGTGAGAGAATTATTCGCGCCAGGCAGCGTGGCCGAGAGCGAAAACTTCGCGCCGCCCAAGATGGTCTTCCTGCTCACCCAGACGAAAGAGTTCATGTCCATGATGACGGAGTTATTCCCCGTCGCCAGCACCTCGCCGTCAGGTCCCTTCAGTTGATTGCGCGAGTAAATCAGAAGCTGGTTCGAGTAGGTGAATCCCGATTCGGGAGTGACGCCGGAGTTGGTGGCGCTCATCCCCAGCGGGTACACGCCCCTGACCTGCGCCTGCGCCTGGGCGAAACACAGCACCCCGAGCGCGAGCGCGATGATTGATTCGAGGCGTGGAGTCTTAGTCATGACGAGCCTGCGCCGGGTATTTGAAAATCTTTTCTAGGTTCGCAACTCGGCGAGCCAGCGCAGCGCCCGCAGGCCCGGCATGAAGCAGTATTCGCCGCCGCGCGTTGACACGAAGCGCGGTATCCCCTGGAGCCGCCTGCGGACCGGCTTGCGCGGGGCCGTGAAGTTATTGAGCCCGCCGTTCGACCCGACGACCGGGTCTGTATCACTCCCGGCCCCGAAGAAGACTCCGTTGTTTATCCACTCGGACTGGACGAACTCGAACTGCCTCCCTATGTGCGCCCCGACGAAAGCGAACATCAGCCCGCGGTCAGCGCCGTCGTCGTCGAGGACGCCTTCGGGGAGCGCAGGGCCGTAGGCCGTCCCGCGGCGGATCATCCGGTGAATACGTGCCACGCCTGCTATCTTCGCGTCGCGCGGATTCGTCCGGCGGATGTGAGACCCGCCAGGGGTCTTCATCCCCGCCGGGTCGTCTTCCTGGAAGAGGAAATCGTTGTTGCGCCGCGGGTCCGCGCCGAGTTCCGGGTTGTCGTGAAAGGGGCACAGTGCCAGCGGCGCGCCGCTGCGCCAGCGCCCCATCATTTTCGCCGCCAGCAGTTCCTCGGCCCCCGCGTCAGTCGAATTGTCTTTCAGGTAGCGGCGGAACTCCGACACGCGCTGATGCAGCTTTCGGAAAACCACGTAAGTGCCGTTGCGGCCCAGCACCTCCGGCTCGGTCTTCTGCACGCCTCCCAGCTCGTCCGGGTAGCCGAGCACAAACTCTCCCGCCTTCAGCGGCCGCTCCTTCGGATTGGTGCCGGGAATCCCGCTCCCCTCGATGGCCGGGTGGCTGATGCCGTCCCTGAACCCGAACGGCTCCTTCTCGTCAGGGAGGGCGTAGCAGTTCTGCCGCCAGATGGCCTCGACCCCACGCATTTTCCGGTAAGTCGCCCGCGCGCGCTCGACGGCCGATTCGAGGCGCGCGGCCTCCGGCGACACGGCCACGAAAATGACATGAACGTCCGGCGTGCCGAGCGGCGGCTCCCAATTCTCCGGGCTGCTCTCGCCGACATCGCCCAGCTCTCTGGCGCGCGCGGCCATCCCCTGACGGAACTCCCACGAAAAACTGTCGAGTGAGGCCGGCGGGACGCCGAGGGCTTTGAGGCCCTGGCATGACAACGCGACGCTCACCCACGTGTCGGCCAGCGGGCTCGTCGGGTCGGCGGCGGAGGTGACGACCGTCGAGGCACGCCGCATCAACTCGCGGCCGGCCGCCGCGTCATCAATGCGGAGCGCAATGTAAGTGGCGACGTAAGGTGTGGGCCTCGGGCGGAGGACGCCGCTCTGAATGTCGTCCAACTCAAGCACGTCGTTCGCTCCTTCAAACATGGACACTTTTCCGCAGGCTGCCCGCGTGAGCGGTGGCGATGTTTCGCCAGAAGTTATGCAGGCTCTCGTCCGCGCCGAACAACGTACTGAAGATGGTCGAGTCCGCGAAGAGCACGTCGCCGGCGCGCGTCCCTCCGGGGGGCATCCAGAGCAGCATGTTGAATTCCTTGTTGCCAGCCTCGACGAAGGGGTGCGGCCTGGAGAGGTCAATCGGCTGCTTCGCCAGGACGTGAACCGGCGGCCCGTTCTCCGAAGTCACGGCGTAGTGCGGCAGGTGCATGTGGAAGTTAAAAGTCGTGACGCCGTCGAGCCAGCCCGCGGTGTCCAGGTCTGACGCGATTGACAGAGGGGCCAGCTTTTTAGTTTCGGGGTCACGCGCCGGGCGAAGGCCGTAGCGGTTCTCGACAGGAATCCCGAGCCCCCTCATCAGGGAACGCGTGTAGAGCCCGAAGCGTTGCTGGCGCGGCACGAGGGCGTCGCCGTGATGTTTGTATTCCATGTTGCGGACCGCGGGGTCGTCCGCAACCCCGACTTCGTGGTGCGGGCCGAGGACTAAACAAGTTCCTTCGCGCTCCAGGAAATGGCGCACGGCCTCTATCTCGTCGGCGGCCGCCTCCTGCCCCGTGACACTGTGGTCCAGCCCGAAGACCAGCAAGGTGTCCGTATCGTCGAGCACGCGCCCGTCGAGCGGGAGCTTGAACCCGGCCTGGTCAATCCGCTGAAAGACCGGGACGACCTGCCCGGTGAGTTCCCCCACGAACTCCTGGAACGGGGCGAATGCCCAGAAGAACAGCTCAAGCGAGCCCGCGATTCCCTGCTGGAACTGCAACGGGTCGGACCACCTCGGGTCTTCGTAGTCGGGCCAGGCGACGCGCCTCACCTCCGTCATCGTCGAGAAGCGGTTATCCAGCCCGGCCGTGTCTCTGCCCGCCTCGGCCGGGTAACTCCACGCGACGTAGATGCTCACACGCCGCCTTCCCGACCGGTACTCCCTCGGCACGTGATTCTGGTTGTAAGTCCGTGCAACTGTCGCCTTGCTCATCTCGCCCCCTGTCTTACGGTTACTGCAACTGGTCGAGCATGTCCGAGAACGCACTCTTGAGTTGCAGGGCCTTCTTGATCTCGTCGGCGGTGAAGTAGGGGTACTCTCCGTACTCTATGAAGCTCGGGCACTGGTGCGCTCGGACGAACTTGATGAAGGCGTCCGGGTTCGTCTTCCAGTCCGCGGGGAACCCTTCGAGGTTCTCGAAGACGGTGTTGACACCCGACCGGGTGAAGAGGGCGATGGCGTCCTCGGTGTATTTGTCAAAATCCGTGTCGAAGATTCCCTGGTACATGAAGCGCGTGTCGTCGTCGAAGAGCACCCAGCGCAGGTAGTGCAGCTTGAGCGGGGCGAGGAGGTCCGGGTCGGCCGCCAGGGCTTCCGCGAGCTTGTACCCGTAGCCGCGGATCACGTCCTGCCTTCCGGGTATCACCCTGGCGATGATCGTGAATCCGTGACAGGCCGGCGTCTTAGGGTAGACGGGGCCGTACTTGCCCTGCTCCAGGTGGTCCGTCTCTTTCGGTATGACGACTGCGGCCGGCTTGATTTCCATGTCAGCTCTCCGTTTCTCTGTCTAATCAGAATCAATTTATTGCCCACCCGGCCCCGACTGAGCTTATTCCTCCAGGACTGGGGTCCAGGTCTTGTCCGGGTTGAATCTCTCCATCTCCTTAAAGACGGTGAGCGTCCGCGGCCCGAGGTCCTTCTCGTAGACGACGCCATCGTGACTGACCATGAAGGTCTTGACGCCGGTGACGCCGTAGACGGCGGGCGCGGCGACGAGCGCGAAGCCGCCGATCATGACGCCCTTCTGGACGAAATCCAGCCGGCCGAGCGGGGCGGCCGGCCCCTGCCCCTTGAGCACCTTGAAGTAATAGCCGTGGAAGGGCTCTGTCCGGCCCGAGTAGCCGCTCTCCAGGGCGCGGGCGAACTTCTCTCCGACGGCCCCGCCCCACGTGCCGTCCGCGCCTCGCCACGCCAGCCCGTCCTGCTTGCCGGATGTGCTGATGATGCGCTGGGCGTACTGGTTCACGTCGTAGCCCTCGCGCTTGACGAGCGCGTAGTCGTGCTGAGCCTCGACGTAGCCGCGACAGATTTCGATGGCGTCCAGCTCGTTCCTGCCGATGCGCCGGTAGATGATCTCCTGCCGGCCCGCCCTCGCGTCGAAAGCCCACTTCGCGCCCCGTTTGACGATGGGCAAGGGGAACGGCCAGTCGTCATCTCCGATGGAGAGAAATGCGCGGCGGCGGTTCTTCGGGTCGTGAGCAACGTTCTTCTTCATGCGGGCTAGCTGAGCAAACTCCGCTGCCACTTCGCGGTCTCGTGCGGGCTCGCCCGTGTGAATGATGTCGTAGCTGTTGGGGCCTAGAATCTCCGCCAGGGCGGCAACGTCAAACTTCTCCGCGGCGTCGATGAGCGCGTCAGCAGCCTCTTCGGCTGTCTGGAACGCTCTGGGATTCAAGGATGTGACCGCCAAGCTCTGCCCATTCGTTTGCGACATCGCAGCGACAAACAGCAAAAGCAGAAAGATGAACGCGCCCGCGGCGTAGACAAGTTTTGAGAGGTGCCGGCTCAAAGGTGCTAATTTCATGGTTGTTCTCCTGTTCATAATTCATTACCCCCGCCGGCCGCCGCCGCCACGGCCGCCGCCGCCACCGCGACCGCCGCCACTAAAACCGCCGCCGCCGCGACCGCCGCCGCCCCCGCCCCCGCGCGAGCCTCCCATGCTGGAAGCACCGCGACTACTGCTTGAGCGCGCCCCCGCTCCTCCGAAGCCGCCGGAACCTCCTCCGAAGCCGCCGCGATTACCCGCCCCCGAACCGCTTGAAATGCTGCGATTGCCGACGCGGTCACCGCCACCGCCGAGACTTCCGCCTCGATTTCCTCCGCCGACAGAACGATCACCCACACCGGACCCGCCGCGATTTGAAACGCGGTCGCCCGCGCCGGCTCCACCCCGGTCAGAAACGCGGCTGCGGTCACTCACGCCGCCGCGATTCGAGACACCGCCCCGGTCGCCTGCTCCACCGCGATTGCCGACGCCGCGATCACCGACGCCGCCTCGGTCGCCAGGGCCGTTGCGGTTGCCGACGCCGTTGCGGTCGCCCAACCCGTCACGGTTGCTACGAAGGTTGCCGCCCTGTCGCCCTATGTCGCGCTGCGCGGCCCTCTGGCGGTTGGCGAGTGAGTCGCCGCGCGCGGCGCCGCCGAACCTGTTGGCGGTGGCGCGGTCCCTGTACGGAGCGCCCCCGCGGTGAGTGGGATTGTGCTGCCACTTATTGCCCCCTCGGACGTTGGTGTTGCCGACGCGATTGCCGCTGATGTTATTGATGTTGGTGTTGCGGTTGAAATTGTTATTGTTGTTGATGTTGATGTCGTTGCCGCCCCAGCCGGCACCCCATCCCCAGCCGCCGCCCCACGCGGCTCCCATCGCCACCCCGAGGCCGAAAGAGATGGCGCTCGCGGCGATGACTCCGCCCGTCGGGTACGGCGGGTAGTAAATCGGCGGGTACGGGTAGGCCGGCGGGCCGTAGACGACCTCCGGGTTGTAGGAAGGCACGTACACGACCTGCGGGTTCGCTTGCTCTATGACGATCACCTCCTTGCTCTCAATCACCTGCGTCTCGACCTGCTGCTGCTGGTTCGACTTCAAAGCGCCTGTGCCCTGCGCCTTGGCGCGCATGCGCTGGACGGCGTCCATCACGTCCGACTGCTGGGCCAGAAAGGCGTTGCCCAAATCGGTCGTCCACTGGATGTCGTCGGACAGTCGCTTCACCACGTCCGGCAGCGCCGCCATCGCCTGAATGCTCGCGTCCCACGGCTGCTTCGAGACCGCCTCCACCAGCTTCTTGTCCTTAAGGCCCGGATTCTTCTCCAGCCACTGCTGGAGCTGCATGATCTCCAGCGGATAGGTCGAGGCCACCAGCGTCTGGCTGAGCAGGTCGTCCGGCCAGAGCGCAATCGGCGCGACCAGCGAGTCGAGCTGCTCGGGCGGAATCTTCGCGGACTCCTCCTGGGCCGCAGCCGGCACGTTTCTGCCGCGCGGGCGAGCAGCACAGGGTTGCCGGGCAGTAAGAGTGCCGCGCACGCGACGACGCAGCCGCAACGAACGCGAAAGTTTGAAAACCGCTTGCGTGCCGTTTCCCTTTTCATGCCAAACCTCCGAGCAAAATCTGAATAAAGAAGACTGTTCGTCTCAGTCATCGAGTCCCCTCACGTTGGCCTTCTCCCACGCGCGCACTCTGCGCCGCGCCTCGTCGAAGACCCGCTCATAGTTCCCCTTGCGCACCTTCTCGCTCGTTTCTTTATCGAGCAGCGCCCACAGCGGGGCATACTGGTTGTAAACCCTGAGATATGCCGTCTGATCGGGCGGCGCGACCTCGTCCGTCCCGAAGATGAAGCGGTCGGGGTAGCGGTTGATGATGTCGGCCACGGCCCTCGTTGACTCGGGCGTGGCGACGGCGTACTTCGCCACCTCGCTCCACGAGATGTCAAAATTGACGTGATTGAACGCGGGGTCTTTGAGTATCTCCTCGACGAGCGCGCCCTGCGCTTTGGCGGGGCGGACGATGCGGCCGACGCCGATGTGCGCCCAGATGAATGTCGCCTTCGGGTGCCGTTTGAAGAGCGCCTTGACCTGCTCGAAGTACGCGGGCGCTGAGCCCTCTTTGGCGAGCGGCGTGTCGATGTCGTTGTGGATTAAGACGACGAGGCCGACTTCCGCCGCGAAGTCTATGAGCCTGTCGAGCGCCGGGTCATACAGGCTAGCGACCCCGCCGGAGACCTTTGCCGAGACGAACTCTTTGTGGATGCTGAATTCACCTATGCCGGAGAAGACTCCGGGGAAGGCCGTGAGCACGCGGCGGATGTGGTCCGCGGCGTACATGTCCGTCGGGTTGAAGCCCGTAATCATCGGGTCGAAGCGGGCCTGTTCTGCCTTCGTGAGAGACTTGTAGGCCGTCGCAATCCAGGCGTCCGTGAACGAGTAGTAGTAGAGCGGGGCGTCAGTATTCAGGTAGTAGGTCGGCCCCTTGTCACCGTCAACCCGGTGCGACCACTGCTGCTGGAGCGGGATGCCGAAGAGCGCGACGCGGCCCGACTTGTCGCCCATGATCTTCACGAAGTCATGGATGTCGATGCCTTCCTGCACGTAGTTCGTCAGGTGAAAGTGCGTGTCGTTGAAGAGGTAATCACTCGGCCGCGGCGGGACGGCTTTCGGTTGCGCGGCAGCCTGGGTTGCGGGCGCGAGCAAGAGCGCCGCGCAAAGGGCCGCGGCGCGCGCGCGCCGTAAAGTCATCCTCGGAAGTTGCCAACCGTTCATCATCCGCGCCCTCAGAAAGCCAGCTCCAGACTCGAATGGAAAACCCAGCCGTTGCCTCCGACCGCGAAGGGGACGGAGGTGTAGCCGACGGGAGAGTTGCGCAGGTACAGCGCCTCCGTGTTCCAACGCAAGACCTTGTTCTTATACGGGAACCAGTTTGCCCCGGCGCGGAAGTCCCAGGGGTCGCCGTACTGGCCGAAGATTCTCGAATGCCCGGCGTAAGCCTGTAAGGTCTTGGGGATGACCATCGCCGTGCCCTGTAGCTGGAAGCCGTTGTCAAAAATGCGCGCCGGGGCCTGCTGCAACTGCGCGGGAGTAGCGGTATCCAGGAACTTGAAGTTGTCGAGCCACCGCCAGTAGTACTCGCCTTCGAGCGAGTAGCCCTTGTACTTAAACCCGCCGTCAACGGTGGTCATCCGGTAGCGCGCGTCCGTAATCGTGATGTCCTGGCCGAAGAGGTCGGACGTGAAGATGACGGTGCCGTCCGAGAGGCGGAGTTGCGTGTTCTCGAACACGTCCGAGCCCGGCTGACTCTCCTTGTTCTCGTCGCTCCGGCTGAAGTGGAACCCGACGCGCGTGGAGAAGTCTTCGTGCTCTTCAAAGTCTCCCCACCCCTGGCCCGAAAACCCTTTCTCGAAGTCGCCCGTGGGGAACCAGAGGAGCGCGCCGGAGAACGTGTTCAGGCCGTTGTCGATCCTTGAGGCGGGCACGCCGAGCGTGCTCAGGTTGTTGCCGATCATGGCGGTGTACTTCACACGCTTGTGGAGGTTCCCCATCGCCCAGAAGCCCGAGGTGTAAGAGGGGCGCATGAACTCGTCGGCGATCATGCGGCTGTCCACGTTGGGCCAGAACGGGAAGTTACCCTCGACGCTGCGCGTCCCCGGCAGCGAGCGGATGCCGCCGCCGAGCGTGAGATACTTGTTGAAGGTGTATTGGAGGTTCCCGGCGAGAACCGTCTGCGCGCCCTGCCCCTGGTTGGCGTTGGAGGTCCAGGCGTAGAGGAAGTAGCGCAGCTTCGGATTCAGTATCCACCCGAGGAACTTGATCTGAAGTTTCAGGAGCTGCGCGTCCTGCCGCCGCTGGACGCTCTTGATGTTGCCGAACGCGTCCTCGTAGGCCGAGTCGAGCCCCAGTTGGTTCAGGTAGCGGACGTAGGTGTAGATGCTGACGTTGAGGTCGCCCCACTCCGTGTCGGCCAGCTTGTAGCCGAGGTTGGGCGTGTAACTGCCTTGGCCCTTTCGCTCCTCTTTCTGCGGGGAATCGCCGGCGGTCGCTACCGGCGGCGGCGGGGCCTCCGTCGCTTCCGTGGCTGCCCCGTCCGCCGCCCTCGACGGCGCAGCGCCCGCTGCCTGCGCCTCAAGTTTCTCCACCCGCCCCTGTAGTTCCTTGATGAGGTCTAACATCTCCCGCTCGCGGTCTGTATGGGGAGGCTGCGAGGGGTCAACGGCTGTCGGAGTCGGTGTCGGTGACGGCGTTAACGCCGGGGCCGGAGACTGGCTGCTCGCGGCCCCGACCGCCTGGGCCGTGCAGACGTGCGGTACAAGCAGCAGGCCCAGCGCGAGCGCGGCATGCAGGACAAGCTGTCTGCCGCTTGCCGCACCGCTTCCAACTCTCAACAGGTTAGTTAACATGATCGCGCTCTTCGCCGGTCGGACCTGTGTTCGGTGTTTCGGCCACGGCTAGTTCTTTCCTAGTTGCGCCCCGGGCTTCAGGCCGACGGAGCCCGGCGAGTACAGGTTGTAGTCGAGCTTCCTCGCGACGTACTCGATCACCTTCTGAGCCTTCACGCTGTTGCCCGCCCCGTCCAGCGGCGGGGCGAAGACCGCGATGGCTCCCTTGCCGGGCACGACCGCGACGATGCCGCCGCCCACCCCGCTTTTCGCCGGGAGGCCGACGCGCCACGACCAGCCGCCCGAGCCGTCGTAGAGGCCCGCCATCATCATGGTCGAGAGGATGTACGGGACGTTTTCGGCCTTGATGACCTGCTCGCCGGTCGCCGGGTTCTTGCCGTTGTTGGCGAGCGTCGCCCCCATGCGCGCCAACTGCACCACGTTCACGCCGACCGAGCATTGCTTGGTGTAAACGTCAACCGACTCGAACGGGTCGGAGTAGATGCGGTCGTATTTCGCGAGCAGCATCGAGAGCGCCTTGTTGCCCGTGTTGGTCGCCGCCTCGGACTTGTAGACCTCGTCAATCAGCTTGAGCTTCTCGCCGGCGGCGCGGCTGTAGAAGTCGAGCAGCTTGGTCCACTTCTCGTCGGCGCTCTTGGCTGAAATCAGGCTGACGGTGGCGATGGCGCCCGCGTTGACGAGCGGGTTGCCCGTGTGCGTCGGCATATCCGCGACGGCGAAGACGGAGTTGAAGGCGCGGCCCGTCGGCTCCGAGCCGATCTTCAGGAAGAATGCTTCGGGGCCGAGCTCTTCCATCGCCAGCGCCTGCGAGTAGACCTTCGAGATGGACTGGATAGAGAACGAGTAGCCGGTGTCGCCTACCGAGACGATTTGGTTGTCGGTGGTGACTATCGCGACCCCGAAGAGCTTCGAGTCCACTTGCGCCAGGACCGGGATGTAGTCGGCGTTCTTCCCGCTCGTGTCGTTCTTGAACTTTTCGTAAGCCTCGCGGACGACCGCCTCCACCTGCTCCTTTCTGGGCGCGACCGGGCTGCTCTGCTGCGCCCGCGCGGGCAGGTTGATGGGGATGATGCTCGCGACCAGTAGTATCGCCGCAATCAGCGGGGCGAAGCGCGTTCTTCTTCTCAACATATTTTTTCTCCTCAGGTAGCAATGGCCGTTGGCGTATGCGGGTCAAGAACCCTGCGGCCGTTCGGTGTTTTCTCCTTCGTGATTAAAATTCCCAGAGCTTCGAGAAGTTGTACTTGAGCGAAATCTGTATGCGGTAGTCGTCCGCCTTGAAGTTGTCGCTGAAGTTCTCCCGCCGCCCCCACTGAAATTCTCCGCCCACCGTGACCTTGTCCGCCGGGTAGAAGAGCAGGTTGCCGAGCGCATAGTGACCGCGCTTGAAGGCGCTCGGGGCCTGCGCGTCCGAATTCGAGATGTTCTCCAGGGAGTAGCCTACCGAGCTGCTGAAGCGCTTGTTCCAGTTGTGGTCGAGGAAGGCGACGATGCCCAACACCGGCAGGGGCACGCCCTTCACCGGCCGCCGCGGGTCTCCGAAATTGTTCTTGATGCCGACGTCAACCGGCGCGTCGTTCATGTAGTTCTGGATTCCCTCGCCGTAGACGAGCTGGAACCTGCCGATGTCGTTCTTCGTGAAGTTGATGTTCGAGCTGAGGTTCAGTCCCCAACCGAAGGCGCTGCCGCCGAGGTCGAACTGGTCGTCGTTGGTGTCCACCCACCTGATTGACCTGAAGATGCCGGCCAGCTCGACGTAGCCCCAATCCCTGCCGTAGCGCGCCTCCCACGAAAGATCGGGCCAAGCGAATTTCGGCTTGATGCCCTGCAACTCGATGCGGTCCGCGTAGACGCCGGAGTCGGCGCTCGCGCCGGGCCGTTCGAGCGCAATCGTCACGCGGCTGCGCCCCTTGATCGGCATCCAGCGCGCCTGCACGTTGCGGAAGAAGACCATGCCGGTCGGCCCCCAGTACTCAAGCGAGTTCGGGAACACATCGATGTCCATGAACGGGCTCCAGGTCTGGCCCGCGCCGAACTGGCCCAACTCGCCGTAGGCGTGGCGCAGGCGGAAGGTCGTCTGCCCGGCGTCAACGCCCGTGCCGAACAGCTCGAACTCAAATTGCGTCTTCAAATCGCCATACTTGGTAGGTGTAGACGACTTCACGCCGAACCTTGATTGGCGGACGCCGAAGTAGGTGTGGCCGTCGGGGCCGAACTCGTCCTTAAAGGCGGGGAGCTTCGTCGGCCTGACCACGTCGAACCAATCCGGGTGCTGCTGTTTGAACTGGTAGCCCATGTCGAGCATGGCGAAGCCGTAGACCTCGAACGTGCTCCCGCTCTTGTTGTCGTCCTGGGGCTTGCCCGCGGGCTTATCAGTGGCTACGGGGACGGGTGCGGGTGCGCCGACGGTTTCGCCGACGGGCGTGCCCGTCGGCTGCTTCTGCGCGTCCCCGATGGCGGTAATCTGGCCCTTCAGCTCCTCGACCGTCTGCTCCAGTTGCTTGACCCTGTCCTTGAGTTGCTGCACCTCCGGGGGCTGCTCCTTCGCGTCCGGGGTTTGTGCTCGGATGGACGACGCGGCGGCCGCCAGGAGAACGATTGCGATGAGAGTCGCGCCCGCGGCCCTCTCCCACTTTTCAAGATTCAGTTTCATGTGGCCTCCGTTTCTGCAAAGGGACCGCCCCTTCACGTCGGCGATCTAATTCCTCAACGCGGAGGGTAGCGAAGCGCGCCGTGGCTGGTAACTGTCACTTTTGACAGGTGCGTGAGGTGAAGGTTGACGGGCGGCGGTTATTTCTTGCCCGTCCCCATCTTGTTGACATACAATCGGAGCGTCCCCTGACAGAGAACAGAATCGACCCGGGACGAACGGCTCCCACAACAGACAAGCACTTTCAAGGGAGGGATTGTGATGCCGTACGGGCAGGCTGTTAGACTCAGCGTTGCTGCGAGTCTGCTTCTCGTCGCGCTCTTTTTCTCGCCGACCGCCAGCGTTCAGCAGCAGCGCGATCCTCTGGTGAACCGGGCAGCGCCCGCGACTTCGACGCCGCCGACGAAAACCGGCGGCGCGGACGACGAAGGGGTCGTCGTCAACACGGACCTGATCTCCTTCAACGTCACGGTGACGGACAAATCCGGCCGGCACGTCTCCGGGCTCCCCCAATCCGCCTTCACAGTTTTCGACGAGAAGAATCGGCAGGAGATCAGCTTCTTCGGCGAGGACGATTCGCCGGTCTCGGTCGGCGTCGTCTTCGACCTGACGGCCTCGATGACGGGCGGCAAAGTGAAGCGCGCCAGGGAAGCCCTCGCGCGCTTTATGGAAACGAGCCACAAGGACGACGAGTATTACATCGTCGCGTTACATAAAGGGGAAGCCTCCCTCTTCCTGGACAAGACGCGCGACAGCGAGGCCGTCACGGCCGCGCTCACCGGCGTCACCCCGCGCGGCTCCACGGCGCTTTACGACGGCTGCTACCTGGCCCTGAACAAAGTGCTCGCGGGCGCGTACCCGCGCCGCGCCATCCTGCTCATCTCGGACGGGCGGGACAACAGCTCGCGCCACACGTTCGACGAGCTGCGCAGGATGGTGAAGGAGTCGGACGTAGTCATCTACACCATCGGGATACCCGACGAGGACAGCGAGCACGCGAGACTCTACGGCGAGGACATACTCGAAGACCTGGCGGACATCTCCGGCGGCAAATTCTTCCAGCCTTATTCGAGCGAGGAGATGTACTCCGCTTTCGAGCGCATCGCCCTGGAGCTGCGCCGCCAGTACGCAATCGGCTACAAGCCTGCGGACTTCACGACGGACGGCAAGTGGAGGCGAATCAAAGTGAAGCTCGACCCGCCGCCCGGCTCGCCCCGCCTGTCTATACGCTACCGCAGCGGCTACTACGCCTCGGCGAACTCGCGCTAGACTGAGCCACTCAACGCCTTCGCGCCTCCAGCGAGAGATGTTTCGGTTTTCTCACACTGGAGGCGCGAAGGCGCTAAGAAGACCACTCCACTTTCAAACCACCTTCCCGCCCGACCTGTAACTTCTGACAGTTACCCGTCAACGACCCCGAGCCTTAATCTGTGGCTCATGCTGCCCGTCCCGAGGACAACAAGGTATCTGCTCGTCCTGCTCCTCCTGCTTTTCGTGCCGCCGCTCTGCCATGCGCAGGACGCGAAAGAACTGGTCAGACAGCGGCGCGTTTTAGCCCAGGGCGAGGAGGTCGGCCCCGGAGACATCGTCCGCATTGATACGGACCTCGTGCCGGTGGAGGTGACTGTCAGGGACGACGCCGGCCAGGTCGTGCCCGGCTTGCGGAGCAGTGATTTTAAGCTCTTCGAGGACGGAATCGAGCGGCCGGTCAGCTTCTTCAGCGCCGAGACCACGAGCGGCGCAGTCCGGTGCCCGCTCGATTTGGTTTTTGCGCTTGACGTGTCGGGCAGCATGAAGCCTGACGAGATGGAGATGCTTCGCACTGCGGCCGCGCTTTTCACGGAGCGTCTGTCGGGGCCGCGCTCACGGTTTGCAGTCATCACATTCGGGATGAAGGTCAAGGTTCTTCAGTCACTCACGAACGACCGGCGGAAACTGGCAAAGGCTTTCGATTCGGCCATTCGGGACCAGACAGGGCTGTCCACTCACACCTACGACGCCGTGGACGACGCGGTGCGCCTGCTGGCCCGTCACGGCCGCAAGAGAGCGGGCGACCTCTTAGTCAAACGCGTGGTGGTCGTCATCAGCGACGGCTTCCCGACGGGCGACACTGTCTCGCCGCGGCTCGTCATCGAGCGGGCCAACGCCGCCAACGTGGGCGTCTACACGGTGACCATGCCCTCTTTCTCTTTCAATTTCGCGGCGGCGGCGGGGCGGCCGCTGCCGACCATACTCGACCTGAGCGGCCTGGCCGAAAAGACTGGCGGCGTCAACGTCTACGCCACGGACAGGGACTACACCGCGGCCCTTGAGGCGATCTCCAAAGAAGTCCTGTCCCGGTATGTCCTCGCGTTCTACCCGGGCGGAGGTAACCGGCGGGACGGCAACTTTCACAAGCTACACATCAAAGCGCCCGACGGCCTGACCGTGCGCCAGAGCCGCCAGGGGTACACGGGCAAAGGTCTGAATTAATCTTCCGCCCTTATCTCACCTGTCAGAAGTGACAGTTTTCGCGCCCCCATCGTGCCGCTACACTTCAATTCAGGACGTGGCAACGGAGGGCTCGGAAGATGAAGCCTAATCTCAAAATTGTCCGCCGCCTGGCGGCCGCCGTTTTTCTGCTGGCGGCGTTTGTTCCTTGCGCCCCGGCCCAGAGCGCGGACGACGACGGGCGGAGCGAGTGTGAGAGCGCCGCCGGTCATCGAGCAAACGCGGTGTGAGGGAGAGACGGCCGCACACGATAATGCGGCAGTCATGCTCGAAGCCCTGGGGCGGCCGACCGAGTCGGGCGAGGCCCGGCTCCCCCTGGCGCAGATACGTGAAGACCTGGGCTATTTGCAGGCTGTTACCGACTATCTATCGCAAGCCGCCTCGCAAAGTGGCGAGCTTAACTTCAAAGCCATCGGGAGGTCCGCGTCCGAGATAAGGAAGCGCGCCGGCCGGCTCAAAGATGGCCTCGCGCTGCCCGCCCCGGAGAGGGACGCGGGGCACGGGGAGGAAAAGGTTCCAGCGGATTCGGGCCAACTGAGGGCGGCCCTCTCGGCACTCTCGGCGCAGATTTCGGATGCCGTGGACAATCCGGCATTAAGGGGCCACCTGCTGGACGTTACGGCCTCGGTCAAAGCAAGGAGCGGGCTGGAGAAGATAGTCTTACTGAGCGGGCGCATCAAGGCATGTAGCGAGGCGCTCGGCAGGAACAGGCAGTGATTATGAATCAACCGGCGACTTGTAATCTCCTGCCGGCCCGGACTTTTTTCCTGGGCGTAGCAGATGAGAAGCCGAGGGACTCGGATTACGCGCTGGCGCGGGCGGTCGCCGGCGGGGCGACCGCCGCCGTCGGAGACCTCTACGACCGCCACAGCCGGCGGGTCTACTCGCTGTGTCTGCGCATGACCGGAAACGCCGCCGACGCCGAAGACCTGACGCAGGAGATCTTCATCCACCTCCTGCGAAAGATCGGCTCCTTCCGCGGCGAGAGTCAGTTCACCACCTGGCTGCACCGCCTCGCCGTCAACCAGGTGCTGATGTATTTCCGGCGCGTCAAGGCGCGCAAGGAATGGATGACCGAAGACGTAGAGGCCGAAATCTCCGCCTCACAAAGGAGAAGACATTCGGCGCGTTCTCAGGTCGTGGAGAGAATCGCCTTAGACGCCGCGCTGGCTCAGGTCGCGCCGGGCCGCCGGCTGGTCTTCGTCCTACATGACATAGAGGGTTACAGCCACGAGGAGATCGCGAGTATGCTCGGCTTACAGATCGGCACCTCGAAGTCGCAACTGCACAGAGCCAGGCTGAAGCTCAGGCGGCTACTCAATGCCGAAAAGTCCGAACAACTCTAGCCCGAACCAAAACTCAACCCTTAGCGCCTTCAGTTTTCTTTCTTTGCGCCTCCAGCGAGAAAAAGCTTTTCACGCTTGAGGCGCAAAGGTGAAGAAAGACGAAAGGCGCTAAGGGGAGGGGGACTCAGTCTCTTGAGTTTTGTAACGCGGTCGTGAGCGGACGGCCTCCCCTAATGGATCACGATGCCGACGCTCAGTCGGAGGTTATCCTGCCGCGTGCCCTGGATGAAGAAGGGCTGCCCTACGGTCTGGAACGGGGTCGGCACCAGGACGATCCCCAGTTCCTGGTCGCCGCGCTGGATGATGTTCCAGTCAATCTGGCCCGCGCGCACGTCTAAGCGGTCGTTGAGTTTGATGTCAAGGCCGCCGCCGAAGGCCATCGCGAAGCTCGTCTCGTTGACGTGGAAGTCGCTGACGCCGAGGACCGAGCCCAGTTGCGGGCTGTCAACGTCGAGCTTCTGGTTAGCGATGCCGAAGAGGGCGTGCGCGAAGGGCTTGAACCGCGGCCCGTCCGCGGAGTTGTTCTTAATCTGGATGCCGCCGAGGAAATTCTGCACGGTCGTGTCAACGGTGCCGCTCCCGGCCGCGCGCGAAAAATTGTCCTCGCGCAGGTGCAGCGAGTAGTCGAACTTGACGCCGACGTACTTGTGGAAGTTGTAGGTGAGCGCCAGCTCCAAACCGCGCAGCGTGTTCTTCTCGCCGAGCAGGTCGTTGACGTTCGGGTTGTCCGTGTCGCCCCCCAGGTTGTCAAAGTTCAGGGCGGAATAGCCGCCGAAGAATTCCAGCTTCTTATACTCGTCGGACGACGCCTGCGGCAGGGCGCGAGTGCCGCCCGCCTCGCCGAGCACGTCGCTGACCTTCACGCTGTCAACGTGCAGGACGGGATAGCCCCCTGCGAACTCCCCCTTGCCGGCCCCGCCGGACTGTGCCACGGCGACCGGCGCGAAGGCCAGCAGGAGCGCCGCGAACGTCACCAATCGTTTCATCAGAAATCTCTCCTTTCGCACGTTCATGTCCTTAGCTGGGCCGCCCCGCTACAACTTACGCACGGCCATGAGGCGTATGGGCTCAATCGCGAAGTGCTCGATGTCGAGCCTGTTCCCGTCCAGCACCTTCACCCTGGCCGCATAAATGAGGACGCCTTCCCCTTTCTCCTTACCCTTCTTGTCCCTCTTCAAGTCCAGCACGAGAATCCCGAACTTGTAGTCCTCGGACCTCGTGGAGGCGTACGCTTCCAGGAAGCCTATGGGGCGGTCCCCCACCGCGTATATGCGCCTCCCCGTCGGCGTCGGCCTTGAGCGGATGAGCTTGAACCTGTAGAAGCCGACCCGACCGGTGAGCGTGATCCGCCCCTTGTCGTCGGCCTTCTCCAGCGCCTTGAGCAGAACATCGGGACCGCCGTCCACTAGCGCCCCGGCTATCAACTTCGCCTCCTCGTCGCTGGTATAACTGCTGATGTAGAGGTCAACGTTGGCCGTAGAGCGGTTGCGGTGAGGCATGTGGGCGAGCGCCCCGAACTTCTCGCTCTTCTGCTTCTCCTCTTGAGCCATCCCCGCGGCGCCCGCGAGATACAGGCAGAGGAGACCACAAGCAACTCTTAGGATTGTCTTCATCACAACCTCCGATTCAGCGTGCGGCACCGGCCCGGTTATTTCACGGGCGGCGGGTAGTTCTTCAGCAACTTCGCCATCGCCTTATCAATGTTCCGCTGGAGCTTCTCCGGCTTCTTTTCGTTCTTCAAGGTCTTGGTGGCCTCGCCGCGCCAGACCTGCTTCTTCGTCGCCACGTCGTAGATGTCCAGGTTCAGCGTGCCGATGTGAATGGTCGAGCTGGTGGCCGTCGTGGTCTGCATGCCGCCGTAGCCGCCGTAGCCGCCCCAGCCGCGCCAGCCGCCCCAGCCCCAGGAGTCGCCCCCGGAGCTGTAAGCGTTCCACTGCTTCTCCTGGTTGATGGCGAGTTGGTAGGTGACGTAAAGGTCCGGGCCGTCGCTTTCGGTCTTGCTCAGCCCCTTCATGGACAACTGCGCCTCGATTGACTGCTTGATCTGCCCGTCGAGAATCTGGTCCGGGTACTGAACGCCCGGAACCTGGACCCACTTATATGTCCTGTACTTCGAGAAGTCCGTGCCCTGCTGGAAGTTGTAACGCACCTCCTGCGCCGACGCGTACGCGCCGCACAGTAGGAGCAGCGCGCACCCCGCCGCCACGATTCGCAGGCCCCCGCCGATTTTTCTCACCCTCATCACCGCCTCCCTTCGGATTTCCTGACGACACGGAGGAATCTTACGGGCGCGAAAGACGGCAGGTAACTGTCAAAATTGACAGGCGAGGCGGGCTGAGCCGGCAAGCGCACGAAGGCGAGGCCAAATTGCAGGTCAGATGGTCGAGCCGGCCTTCTTAAAAAAGTAGTAGCCGAGCGTGAGGGCCAGGACGAGCAGGCCGGTGCCGAGCAGCACGAGCGGATTTATCTCTTTATAGTTAATGTCAATGGCGTGGCGGGCGATGGCGATGATCGCCACCGTGAGGACGACTTCGACGTGGACGACGTGGTCCTCAAGGTACATCAGGACGGTCTTCATCAGTTCGAGGCCGATCAGGATCAGCAGGAACTGCGCGAACACGTCGTGCACGATGTCAAGGCCGGCGCCCACGTCCTCCACGCCGCGCCGGAAAAGGTAGTGGGAGGCCACCTCATACAGGCTGCGGAAGATTGCCGCCGCGAACTGGACGGTCATGTACAGGATGACGCACGAGAGCAGCACGAGGAGCACGAAGACGACCAGCCGCTCGAAGCGCTCGTAGAATCCGACGATCCTGTGTGCTGCGGTTTTCTCCGGGGGAACCACTCCTACGTGAGCCGCCATGTCTGTTGCTCCCGAACTCCTACGTGTTAAGACGCCGCCTGTTGCACGGCGGAATTTACAGTCGTCAAAGGCGGCGCGTAACTGTCACTATTGACAGGTCGCATCAGACAACCGAGTTCTCTCCCTGTATTTATTGACAGTAGTTGTGGGCCTCGGGAAGCGCTTAACCTTACGGGCGCGCACCCTACTCTGAGGTCTTATCCGGGGAGTTTTTTATGCCGAGAAATCAGTTCCGCAAAGCACAGCTCCGCGTACTCATCCTCGTCCTCGTTCCCATTATCGGCTGCGTGTCCTCCGCCCAGGCTAAGCGCACCGACGACGTGGTCATTCTCAGGAACGGCGACCGGCTGACGGGGGAGATAAAAGGTCTCCAGCGCGGGGAGCTAAAGTTCAAGGCGAGCTACATGGCCGAAGCCGTGCGCCTGGATTGGTCCAAGGTGGAGCGGTTGGAGAGCAAGGACAGGTTCCAGATCGCCCTCGTTGACGGGCAGCTCTTCACGGACTCCCTGCGTCTGTCTCCGGCGGGCGCGGGCGCAGACAATTTCCTAATCGGCGGCGTGGGCGGCGGCGCACTCAGGGTGGGGCAGATGGCGGTCCTGAAGATAACGCCCGTTGAGGCCGGGTTCTTTCGGCAGTTGGAAGGGACGATTGATTTCGGCTTCAATTTCACCAGCGGAAATGACCAGTACCAGACTGAGTTCCTCGCGTCCGCGACTTACCGAACGGGAGATCATTCGTTGACCGCGAGTCTCGACTCGGTCTTCAGCGGGCAGCCCAAGGGGGCGAGCAGCGCACGTAATCAGTTCGCCTTCGATTACCGAAAGCAGTTGTCTCCCAAGTGGTACGTCGGCGGGCTCTTCGAGCTGCTGCGCAGCGACCAGCAGAGCCTCGCCCTGAGGACCACCGTCGGCGGTCTGCTCGGCCGGAAGCTGCGGCAGACGGAGCGGACCCGAATCTCTTTCTTCGGCGGGCTCGCCGGGAACCGCGAAAATTATACGGCGCCGACGGGCAGACCTCGAACGACCAACGCCGACGCCATAGCCGGCCTGGAATTCCACACCTTCCGCTTCTCGTCCACGGACATCGGCTCGCGCTTCATACTCTACCCGAGCCTCACGACGCCGGGGCGCATGAAGATGCAGTTCAAGGCTGACCTGCGCATCAAGCTCGTGAAAGACCTCAACTGGGGTTTTCACCTGTACGAAAACTTCGACAGCAAGCCGCCCGTCGAGGCCGACAAGAACGACTTGGGCGTCAGCACCTCTTTGGGTTGGAAATTCTAACCGGCGCGGCGGCTGCGCCTGCGGGCCGCGACGAGCGCTAAGGCGACAGCGGCGGCGATGAAGACCAAGACGCCTGCGAGCAGGATAAGGTTGGTGTGGTGCCGCGCTTCGGGCGGGTAACTAAGTGACTGGGCGGGTTGCCACTCCGCGCTCTGAATGTAAGCTGCGGCGTCGGCGGTGCCAATTGCCGCCTCAAGACGCGCGCGGCCCGCGACCAGTTGTTCGAGTCGGGAGGACACGCTCTCTTTCTCATGCTGTAGCTGGCGGCGGCGCTGCTCGCGCAGTTCTTCGGGCCGCGTGGTGCCGACGGCCGCGAAATGTCGCTCGATGTTTTCCGGTTTCAAATCCCAATCCAGTTGCTGCAAACGCGCCCGCGACTCGGTCTCCTGCGGCCTCAACGTCCCGCAGTTGCGCGCGCAGGTTCTCGGCGGTCTGGGCGGCGCTCGGCGTCTCCTGGGCGAGGACGGCGAAGGTATGTGTGAGGAATAAAGAGGCGAGCAGAATCAAAACTTTGCTGTATCTCACCGTAATCGCCTCCTCGGTAAAGGCCGGTTGGAAAACTACACCGGCAGAGTGTATCCCTCCCGGAATCCCGTGGACACTGGTACTTTTGACAGGATTTCCCGCCGGGCCGCTCAAGCTATAGTGCCGCCGTGCTTTTCAAGGCACGCGCCCATGAGGAGGGTTGATTATGTTTCCAGACAGAAGGACGTTGAAGAGGTTAGCGTTGTCGGTTCTGACGGCGGCGGTCGTGACGGCTGCCTTAGCGTCTGCCGTGTCGGGGCAGAAGCGGAAGAAGACGCCGCAATACGTCGTGCCTGCGAACACCGTCCTCCGCCTGAGGCTGAACGACAAATTGAGTTCGAAGGACGCACGGGTCGGCGACACGTTCACTTCGACCGTGGTGACGCCGGTGTACGTGCGCGGCGTCGAGGTGATTCCGGCGGGCAGCATCGTCGCCGGCAGCATCACGCACGTCGAGCGCGCCAGCCGCAAGAGCCAGGTGGGGAGTCTCAACGTGACCTTCACGGCAATCGAAATTCCGAACGGGAAGCAGTACGCGCTCAGCGGCTCGCTGACCGCCTCCGACAGCGCCGACAACGAGGGGCAGGTCAAGGGTAAATCATCGAAGAAGAGTAACGTCAGGTTCATCGCCGGCGGCGCCGTCATCGGCGGGGTCATCAACGGCGCGGCCGGCGCGGCCGCAGGCGGTGTGATAGGCGTCGCCCGCGGCATAATCAAGAAGGGCAAGGAGGCAGAGGTCAACCCCGGCACGGAGTTCGACATCGTTCTGAACCGTGGCGTCTCCTTGCCCGCCTTCCGCTAGTCTCCGCTTACTATTCCCGATCTCTTAACCGCTTAAAGCGCAAGTGGGACGGGTCAATGAGAAACCCGTCCCACTCGCGCCCTTTCGGAGGCCAAGTTAATGCCGGGGAAGTTGCCCCTTTCACCTTCCCCGGCCGCGGCCTCCTTTCCTTCCTGTGCTCACTGACGTTTGATCCTACTGCCGCATGCCGAAGATTTGTACTGTCAGAATTGACAGGTCAGGTAGAGAAAAAGGTAACGCGCCTGGCGTGCAGGATAAGTCTCAATAATTTTTAGACGATACTGTCAATAATGACAGTATCAAGGGCGATTCGTTGCCACTAGAATCCGCCGCGAGTGAGGCGCGGCAGGAGTTCCTGCTGCTCGACCATAAGCAGAAACAAAGGAGCAGACCTATGAGAATCAACAGGCACACATTTCACAGGCTGATCGCCCTCGTCTTCGTCCTCGCACTGACGGGCGCGGCGCAAGCCTTCGGCCAGGACGCAACGCCCCGCGCCGTCCCGAGCGGCGAGAGGGTGAAGAAATTCAAAGGCGTCGTCGTCAAACGCGACGCCGACTGGTTCACCATGAGCGACACGATGGGCGGCCCGCAGACGGTCGTCCTCCTGACCTCCGGGACAGAGGTCAAGAGCCATAAGAAGGGTGTTTTCCGCGGCTCGAAAGAGTACGGCGCGAGCTTCATCCTGCGCGGCCTCCGGCTGGAGGTTGACGGCGTCGGCAACGACCAGGGCCAACTGGTCGCCGACAAAATCCGCTTCGACGAACAGGACCTCAGGTCCGCGCAGGCGCTCAAGTCAACGGTTGACCCCCTCGAAGCCGAGATGCGGGATAAATTGAGGCAGCAGCAGCAAGCGCAGGAACTGCTCGCGAGTCAACTCGTGGAGACGCAGGCCGTCGCCGAGACCGCCAGGGCGGAGGCGGCGACGGCGCAAGAGGCCGCCAACAAAGCGCAGTCCACGGCCGACTACGCCAACAATCGCATCAACGGGCTCGACGATTTCGACCCCATCAAGACCATCACGGTCAATTTCAGGACCGGCAGCTCCGTCCTGAGCCCGCAGGCCAGGGCCGAGATTGACAAGGCCGCCGAGTGGGTGAAGACACAGAACACCAACGGCTGGGTCATGGCGGTCGTCGGGTACGCGGACTCGTCCGGGAGGACCGCGAAGAACCGCAACCTCAGCGAGCGGCGCGCCCAGGCCGTCATCTACTACATCGTGACCAAGTACAGGACGCCGATGCACAGGTTCGTGCAGCCCTTCGGCTACGGGGAGTTGGAGCCGACCGCCGACAACAAGACGCGCTCAGGCCGGGCGAAGAACCGTCGGGTCGAGATCAGGCTGATGGTCAACAAGGGCGTCTCCGGCCAGGTGAGTAGCGGCCAGTAGTCACTTGCTTCCAGGGGTTGTATAGCGGAGGTGCAGTGTGAGAAAGGCGTACCTGATTGCGCTGCTGACGGCGAGCATCCTTTGTAGTCTGCAACCGCGAGTTTCGAGCGCAGGGCAGGAGAAGGCCGGGGCCTCGGCGGCCCCGGCCCCTCAAGGCCCGGTCAAGGTCACGATTGCCACCGGCGGCGGCTTTTACGACCCCCCGAAGAGTCAGTTCAAGGTCGGCGAGGACATCCCTGTAGTCATCTCGATGACCAACACGGAGGACATCCCGGCCAAGTACTGCCGCTCCACCTCGTTGCTCCAGAATCGGCCCATTCTCAAAAGAGACGGGAGGATCCTCCCGTATGTCCCCGAACTGATCCGGGTGGCCGACAATAAAGACCTCATCGAGAGATGCGAGAAAAGTGCGGCGAGGCAGTTCTACGAGATACAGCCTAAACAGACCAGGGTGGTTGACTGGTTCAAACTCAGCCGGACGGGCATCGTCTGGTACGGGCCACTCCCCCCCGGACATTACGAGCTGGTCCTCATGCGCCGGATAGAGTGCTGCCAGGGTCCGACGGTGGAATCCAACAAAGTGACCTTTGACATAGTGCCGTGAATCAAGGGGCGAGCCTCTCCGTCTAGTCGTCAATCTTGTTTGCTGCGAGCCATGCGCCTTCATTGCTCTCTGATTCATCCCCCTGGCCTAACGAATCTTGTGGTCTTCGATCATTTTTGCGCGTGCGGTCCAGTTCGGCCGCCAGTACTTTCTCGTCCGGCAGCGCCGTCCGGTACTCGGCAGCCAGCACCTTGTGGGGTAACCCTTCGAGCGCGTAGAGCGCGACCGATTTGTCTTGGAGACTTGACGCCGCAAGATGAGCCGTTACAACTGCTCAAAGCCGCAATTGAGAGAGGGAGAGCTAGAATTGGGCGTATCAAAACGCGCTCTAGAAAAAAGAGGGCATAAATGATTGACTCACCCGCATTTGGAAACGTTCTCCAAGACTTCGAGAGAACGCGCGAATACAGAAAAATGCATATCGTGAGACAACTACCCGGACGTTATTGTGATTAACTGCCAACTTGGCTATAATAGCCAAGTTGGAACTTTGGTTCAAACCCGGTTCAGATCATGCGTGCCGTAAATATAGCCGATCTGAAGAACAACCTAAGCGCACACCTGGAACGCGTGCGAAGGGGCGAAGAACTGCTCGTTAAAGATCGTAACCGGCCCATCGCCCGGCTCGTGCCCCTCACCTCCGGTGAAGACTTAGACTCGGAGGAGATGGAGCTAGCGGCAGCGGGCCTCATTCGTCTGCCGACTTCGAGCCTACCAAGCTCGTTCTGGAAGATGCCTGCGCCGCATGTCTCTTTTGCAGATGCCGTGTCCGCCGTCACCTCCGAGCGCGACGAAGACTGATGCCCTCAGCTAAATCTTCATCCAAGGCTGCTATTAAGATCGAACGCGCATTCTGGGACACGAGCGCCATCGTCCCCTTATGCTGTCATCAAGACGAATCTCAGGAGATGCGACACATAGCGCGCAGGATCAAGCGCGTCGCCGCTTGGTGGGGCACAACAGTCGAAGCTCAGAGCGCGTTTAGCCGCCTGGTGCGTGACGGCAAGATGACGGCGCAGGGGTTGAAGCAGGCCGCAGCACGGCTTGAGGTGCAGCGCACGTCTTGGATTGAGGTGTTACCGAGCGACCGTGTTAGAGAGATTGCGGAAACACTGCCTGAGCAGTCTGGGCTCAGGGCACTTGACTCTTTTCAACTTGCCGCAGCGCTCGTCTGGTGTAAGGAGCAGCCACGCGGCAGGTGGTTCGTATGCTGTGATGTGCGTCTTGCAGATGCGGCGACAAAAGCAGGCTTCGTCGTGCTCCCATAACGAAAGACTATCATCCGTTTTCATCTCGCTCTTTTCAGTTGCCGACAGTAGAACGGTCGGAAACTTCTGACTCTACTACGGCCGGCTTTGGAGTGCTCCCCTGACTAGCGAGAGCTACCAAGGAGGATGAAGCGGCGGCTCTTAACTTAAGCGGTATCGTAGAAAACGAATTCGGATGCGGGCGTTGAAAGTTAAGCGAATTTCCTCCATGACAAGACGTGAAGGGATTTGGGTAAACTTCCTCTAGCGCACTCTTGTGAGCGGCCCTACGAACCTGCGTCGACATTTTCGCCTTACCAGGCTCTGGATCGAGGAGTCCACCGGTAACCTGATCTCGGCGCTGCTCGGCCACGCGATGCCGGAATCACAGGAATTCGGCCACGCAACGCGGATCGCGCACCGGCTACGGGCCAGCACGCCACCTGGTGAAGCGATGGTCGGAGCGGTAGCAAAGCCTCGAATACCCTCTCACTTTGCTACAGAGCGCATTCGCGGTAGTTAAAAAGCAGTCTGCAGGTAAACGTAACTAGGAAGGGCAGGTTAGCTCTTGGAAGACTCACAAGAATATCTCAATTCGGAGTCTGCCAAAAGTCTGCCAAATTGAAGTGCGACGCGGGAATGGTTACAGCCATACGGCTGGGTAAACCTTTGATACTAAAGGACAAGAATGAATAGGCGCGTGCGGATTTGAACCGCAGACCCCTACCGTGTCAAGGTGGAGCAAACGCTTGAATATACTTGCTCTATCTCACTTTTAACGAACAATCAGCCATGAACGACCAGAGAAGTCAAGTCATGGAGATATATCCACTATAGACACTCAGGAAAAATTCAGGATAGACACCAGTAAACCGAAACTTAAATTTCTGAACTTGGGGTTATAAATCCCCGCTCAGGCCCCCGCAGCAGATGACCATCGGCCCACGCGCTGCCCTTATTATCATGTCAGATTCGGCATATAGTTAACCCATGAACGGCGATGATATCAGGTAAGCGAGGAGTACGAAGGTGATGAAGAAGGCAAAGCGCGGACGGTTAGAAGCGAACGGCTGGAAAGTCGGCACGGTCGCCGAATTTTTGAACCTGACGCCGGAGGAGTCCGCCTTGATCGAGATCAAGCTGGCCCTGTCGCGCAAGCTGCGTGATCGGCGGCAAAAGCGTATGACGCAGGCACAACTGGCCGAGAAGATTCAGTCGAGTCAGTCACGAATCGCCAAGGCGGAGACGGGTCACAGCTCGGTCTCGTTGGAGCTGCTCGTGCGCGCCATGCTCGCCACCGGCGCGACCCCCAAAGAGATCGGTAAAACAATCGCCAGCGGCTTAGAATAGCGACCGTTTACTCTCCGCTCATGTCTTCGGACTTCTTAACCGAAAACGCAATACCCTCAATACATAGTGCCATCTGCGATTATATACTAAATTATAAGACGCACGGGATATGACTTAAATCTAGTCTCTATTCAGGTATTGAGCTAATCAGCGACAAGCTAAGCACATCGAACCGCCACGGTTCCCTTCTAATGAGAGCGACACAGGATATGCCATTACCCCTCCAAAACTGGAACAACCCGGGCGAGAAAATCGGCCTGCCCGCAGCCCGCTCTGGCTTACTGCTAGGCCTTTGTGAACTCCTGCGGCGGCAGGCCGTGCCCTTTACCAACAACGGCGCGGAGCGCGACCTGCGGATGGAGAAGATACAGCAGAAAGTCTCGGTCTGCTTCAGGACCGCGGATGGGGTGCGGGGCTTTTGCCGAATGAGGAGCTACCTCTCGACGGCGCGCAAGCAGGGCCATCCCCTGCTCCGAGCGCTGGAGCGACATGCCCTCGGGTATGCCCTGGCCTTCAGCCCGGCGGCAGGTGCCGGCTAAGAGGCGGCGGGTACCTGTATAGTTACAACAATTTACGTGGCAGACCTCTAGACCGGGGTTTTCTTGGCCGGTGTGCGCGTCTTGGCCGCAGGTTTGGCTTTGCCTTTCACTTTGCCCATCGCATCACGCATAGTCTGATAGCCAGCGGCGTATTCCGAGACCGGGAGCCGGGCCACGGTGCTCTCAACCACATCCAGCGCGAGGTCCGGAAGCGTCTTGAAACGGAGGCAGCCCTGGCCCATGTCCAGCTTCTTGCCGCTCTTTTCGTATTGCGCCTTGAACCACTCCAACAGCGCCGGCTGACCGTAGAAGCAGATCATGTGCAGCGCCATGTAGGATTTCTGTGACGCCAGGCTGATCAGCGGTAGTGGCTGCTTGGGGTTGCCGCCATAGCCGGCCGGGTACGTGGACAGCGGAACGAACCAGCTGATCATGCCGAACTGGATTCCTTCCTCGTATCCCGGTGGCAGGGCCCGGTTGATTCCCCGGCGGACTTCGTTCAACGCGTCACGGCGCTCCGGAGAGAGTGCGGCAAGGTATTCGGTCACAGTGGATGCTGGCATGGGCCAAGACTACCGTAAGGGTTTTGACGGGGCAACTGTAATCTCAGAGGCGGCGTTTTGGCTAAACCAACAAATTCTCGTCGTCCAGTTCCGGCAGTCATTCATGCAACCGGTCATAAATCCCAGAGGCGGGCGTCTTGCATGTGAGACAGGGCGGGCCACCGACCTCGGGTGGCATGCTCACCATTAGCTCGGCACGTCGAGGAAGACCTGAACATTTACCTATCAGGCACCGGTATTGGGCATGAGTTCCGCGTGACTGTCGCAAAGTGTCTTGACCCAGCCACGCCCGTGGCGTTTACCGGGGAGTCCGCACGCCTCGCAGGTGGTGGCGCTCTGAGCTTCGGCCTCCTGAATCGCGAGACTCATCTCTTCCGTTTCCATGCTCATGTAAAACCGTAACCCGCCGAATTTTTCTTTCACCTGAACGGCGTAGTATTCGTCCCGCTCTCCTGCCGGCAGTCGTTCGATGATAGCCTCAAGTCTCGCTGAAAGGTCATGGATGATTCGGAACCATCCGTCGTCCGTTTCGAAGCCGAAGTGACTCACGGAGCCGTGTGTGTCTCCGTGGTGGACGGAATAGAGCTGCGGGAAATCCGCGCATAGCCTGGCGTCAAGATCCGGTGACATCAATCAACCCTCATGTCTGATAGCGTTCGCGCCGCCGCGTTTGAATAATTCCGCGCCTCTGCTTCACACCGCCGATTCATCTTCGATGTGCCGGCTCTCGGCGACGCGCCGGGCGGCCTGAGCATACAGTCTCTACATGCAACCGGGTGCCCTCGGCCGCCTTCGGCTCACTTGCCCAGCTTGCGGAGCGCGTCGCGGTCCTCTAGCATTACCAGCTCTGCCGCCTCCCTCTGACCGAATAGCTCGGGGTTGTAAGGCGTCAACTCAATCCCCCGCCTCGTTTCGACAGCGTACAGGCTGTCGCCCTCCCCGACCCCCAGCAGCTTTAACAACTCCTTCGGCAGTATCACGCCGACCGAGTCCCCTACCTCTGTTAACTTCAGCACGATCATCTAAAGGCTCCCGAATATCGACACTCGAAACTTAGGTTATACCGCGCCGCGCCGTCAACTTACACAAACCCAGGACTTCAATAGCGTTTCCCCGTCCATTTTACTTTAATTATTACAGTTTTTGTAATAACATTTTACCCGGAGGGACTGTTGTGACACCGGGACATTTACGACGGGGAAGAAAACTGAAGGGGTGGAATCAGGAGCAGGCCGCCCTCCGGCTCGGCGTTTCGCAGCCCTACCTGTCGCTGCTCGAGGGGGGCGCGAGGCATGTGCCCCGGGCGCTGGCTCGAAAGGCCGCGAGCGTCTACGGGCTGTCGGCGGCGGCGCTGCCTTTTGAAACGGCCTGGGAAGGGGTCCGCCCCGCGGGCGAGGACGAGTTAGCCTCCGAGCTTGCCTCCCTCGGCTACCCCGGGCTTTCCTATCTCAGGCGTCGGCGCAGGAAGAGGAACCCCGCGGAAGTGTTGCTCCGGGCACTCTGCGTCACCGACCTCGACAGCCGCCTGGTCGAGGCCCTGCCCTGGGTGGTCTGGAAGTTCCCGGAGATGGAATGGAGGTGGCTGACCTCGGCGGCCAAAGTGCATGACCTGCAGAACAGACTCGGGTTCGTCACCGCGCTCGCGCGCCGGCTCGCCGAGCAGTCGGGGGAATCCGAAAAGGCGGCGCAACTCGGACTCCGCGAGGCGGAGTTGGAACGGTCACGCCTCGCGCGTGAGGACACGCTGTGCCACGACTCTCTAACCGGAGCGGAGAGGCGTTGGCTCCGCCGACACCGCACAGCGGAGGCGCGGCGCTGGCGTCTTCTGACCGACTTGGCAGTGGAGCACCTGACCCATGCCGCCTGAAACCGTCCCGGAGCCGTGGGCTACATTCCTATCTGAGATAGACACGGGCGCGCGGGAGCAGGTCGAACTGCACTGCCTCGGCGGCTTCGTCGTGACGGTCCTCTACGGCCTGGCACGCCCGACCGCCGACGTCGATGTCCTCGTGATCACGCCCCGCGGCGAGAGCGAGCGTCTCATCGATCTGGCCGGCAAGGGTTCGGCGATTCACAGCAAATACGGTCTTTATTTGGATCTAGTCACAGTCACGACCGTTCCCGATGATTATGAGCAGAGGCTCACCGAGATGTTCCCCGGTGCGTTCAGACACCTCCGACTATTCGCCTTCGACCCTTATGACGTTGCGCTGTCGAAGCTGGAGCG
Organism: uncultured Acidobacteriota bacterium; assembly: GCA_963711585.1. Classification (GTDB taxonomy): domain Bacteria; phylum Acidobacteriota; class Blastocatellia; order Pyrinomonadales; family Pyrinomonadaceae; genus QHXM01. The sequence goes on from CAVQEU010000020.1 coordinate 629,898, forward strand.
GAACATCCAGCGCGACCGGGACGACGTAAAACACCTCGCCCGGACTGTGCCCCTCGATCTCGACCTATTGCAAAAGCGCTACGAGAAAGAACTCAGGCCCTACCTTGCGCTCCCGGAGAGGGAGGATCTGACGCTCCGACTCTGGATGGATGCCATTACGGAAGACTCGAAAACGAAGGGCTCTTAGAGGCCCCTCTCACATGATCCCGGCATTGGACGCTTACCGACTTTTTCTTTTTCCGCGGCTCGGCGACCAGACGCCCGCGTCCGAAGTGTTTTTCGATGCGCCCGCTCAAAGTCTCAAGCGTCTGCATCAGTTCCGGGTCTTCGAGGCTCAAGTGCATTCCAAGCGGGACGGCCTCGTTATCAATCCTGTTTCGTATCTCTTCCAGAATGACCCAGAGCTTCGCTAATTGAAGATTAGATTCACGATCTGCCATCGTCTCGTCCTCTTACGTGTATGCGATACGGACTCTCATGGACTCCTTGAGCTCACTGCGAGATTCTTCATCCATTTCGCGGAGGGCGTCGGCGATCATCTGCGAAAGGTCAGCGTCTTCGTGACAATCTGTGTCCCCTCCGTCTCCTTCACGCAGTGTGTCCGCATGGTCCTGCCACTCGACTGCGGTCGCTCCTTCGTATGTAACCATCCCCTAAAATAGGGCCATGCAAAACTAGAGGTTTCCGTGCAGAATACAACTGCCAAGGAGACTCCTTCAATGCGCAAAAGTAGATTCAGCGAGCACCAGATCATCACCATCCTGAAGGAAGTAGAAAAGGTCGAGCCGTCAAGGCCGTCTGCCGCGAGCACTCTGTCAGCGAGGCGACCTACTACCAATGGAAGTCAAAGTACGGCTGCATGGAAGCCTCAGACATTAAGCGACTGCGTGAGTTGGAGGATGAGAGCCGCCGTCTCAAGCAGATGTACGCCGATCTCTCTTTAGAGAATCGTGCGCTGAAAGATGGGATCGCAAAAAAGCTCTGAGTCCGGCTGAGCGGCGAGAGTTAACGGACGAGTTGCGGCAGCACTATGGATTGAGCGAGCGACAGGCATGCAAAGCCGTCGGGATCATGCGCTCGGTCTATCGCTATCGCCCTCAGCCCGACCGTGACCAAGAGATCATCAAGGCGCTGCTTGAGTTGGCACATCAAAAGCCGGAGTCGGCTTCGGCAAACTCTTTCAAAGCTTGCGCCGTCGCGGGCACCGCTGGAATCACAAGCGGGTCCATCGCTTCTACTGCGCACTCAGGCTGAACAAGAGGCGGAAAGGCAAACGGAGGCTCCCCTCACGCAACCCATCGCCGCTGGCGGCTAGTCTGCGAATGAATGAGTGCTGGTCGGCTGACTTCATGAGCGATGTCCTGTGGCATGGGCGGCGCTTCCGCACCTTCAACGTCGAGGATGACTTCAACTGTGAAGGGTTAGCTATTGAGGTAGACTTGAATCTGCCGGCCGAGCGCATCGTACGAGTGCTGGAAAGGGTGGCTGCGTGGCGCGGTTATCCGCAGAAACTAAGGCTGGACAATGGCCCAGAGTTGATTGCCATCGCTTTGGAAGACTGGGCTGAGAGTCACAACGTGAAGCTGGAGTTCATCGAGCCAGGGAAGCCAATGCAGAACGGCTTTATCGAAAGATTCAACCGCAGCTACCGCGAAGCAGTGTTAGACATGTATGTCTTCCAAACGCTGACAGAGGTAAGAGAGCAAACCGACAGGTGGCTCATAGACTACAACGAGGAGCGGCCCCATGAGTCTTTGGGCAATATGACGCCGCGAGAATATTTGTTAACCGCACAGCTTGGAAACCTCTAGTTATGATTGGTAGCAATCTAGGGAGGTTTACACAAGTTAAGTAGAGTTAGCTCAATCCCAACGAATCATGTTTTTTACCGTAATACAATACTCTTAGATATTTAAAAATTTTGCTATTTTGATATAGTCAGTATCTACAATTGGCTTTTCTATTTGGTACTTTGAAAGAGTTTCCTTAAAAAGAGAAGAACTATACATATGTGGATAATGTTCCATGTTTTCCTCAAAGAATTGGGATACAACACTTAAAATAGCATCTCCATCCTTTTGTGCTTTCTCGACTAATTTCGCTTTCCATTTCTCCACAGAGACATAGTTGGAAATATAGCCACGTTCTTCTAGTAATTCAAATACTACTTTGGCGGGCATACATTTTGGTTCAGTTACATTGTATACCTGCCCAAAATTAGATTCGTCATTTGCAATATGGGCAATCGATCTTACGAAGAAATCAACTGGAGTCATTTCAAAAAATACTTGACTAGTTTCTGGCGCACACTGAACCTTTTTACAGGCATCAATCACCAGAAACTGGAAGTCTCTGGGATTATACACACCTGTTTTACTATGATGTCCAATATAGCTAGGACGATATATACAGGCAGGTAAACCTCTATCGATGGCTCTCCAGACAAGTTTTTCTGCTACCCATTTTGCTTGAGCATATCCTCCACTCAGTTCATTAGCAAATAAATCAATATTGCTATTTTCACTATTGCCTAAATCAAAACCTTTGGGTGGAAATACTGCAACTGTTGATATGTATTGCAAGGGTTTAATCGCATGAGTAAATGCAAGTCTGATTATTTCACGAGTTCCATCTACTATAGGTGATTTCAAAATGTCATAAGAACCTAAGAAGTTGACTGGAGCAGCACAGTGGAAAATAAAATCTATTTTTTCTGCACATTCTCTGAACTGTTCAATTGGTAAGCCCAAATACTCTTGACTTAAATCTCCAACTATAGGAATGATTTGCTTTTCTATTTTTTGATTCCACAAACCATATTGCTTGAGATTGTTAACAATTTTCTCTTTTCCCACATCACTCATTCCACTTTGAGTGCGGACTAAGCAGTAAAATTCAACATCATCATTAGTGAATCTAAGTAATTCATCCAACAGAAATGCTCCCAAAAATCCTGTTGTTCCCGTGATAAAGATAGACTTTGCGTCTTTCAGGGATAATGACTTTCTATGCAATGGCATGACAATATCGGATTCAAGATGAGAATCTTTCTGCATTGAACTGGCAGTAGGAGAACCTCTCTTATCTTCGTTATTGATATAATCCAGTAACTTTTCGATTGTAGGATGACTGTAGATATCTGCTGCGGTTAACTCAACGTTGAATATCTGTTCAATTGAAATGGCGAATTCCACAGACTTCAGGGAATCCAGTCCAAAATCAAAGAAGTTAGAACTCCTTTCTATTTTTTCTTGCCCAAGAAGCAAAATGCTCCCTAGCAGATTCTCCATAATCTCTTCCTGGGCTCTAGGAGATGTCGACTCATTGAGTTGAAAACTACTCAGGTCAACTTTGTCAGGTGGTGAGGGCAAAGGAAGCATCTTCTGATCCACTTTTCCATTAGAGTTAAGAGGGATTTCTGCCAAGCTCACATATAGACGAGGAATCATATAATCTGGCAGATATGATCGTAGTTCTCTCTGAATCTCTACTCCATTAGGTGTTAGATCCAGATTCATTTGCTTGACCACATAGGCCATAAGCTGTTTATCTTCTCCTTCCTTACCTAAAGCGGTAACGAAGCAGCTTTTCACCAACCCAGTTTTCAGTAAAGCACTTTCCACTGTCGTCAAGTTAATACTGTGACCGCGTATTTTTACAGTGGAGTCGCAACGACCATGAACAACCAACATTCCATTCGGAAGAATGGTCGCGATATCGCCGGTCCTATAAGATATGTCATTGCCAGACACTATAAACTTTTCCTTGGTCAATTCTGGTCGGTTTAGGTATCCATTAGCTAAACATGGGCCACCAACATACAATTCACCAGGATTCCCATCAGGAACAATTATCTTATCTTCATCCAGTAGATATGTCTTAACACCTTCTAGAGGACGACCGACTGAGGAGAAGTCTGATGAGAAATTGTCGCCGCCCTCCAACCTATATAGTGAAATACTGGGAAACTCAGTCATGCCATACCAGTTCAATAAGTGAATGTGCGAGGGAAACATTTGCAATGCTTTGTTCTTAACATCTACTGTTAAAACCTCTCCCAATATCCACAGAACCTTCAGAGACGAAGCGGAATCTTGAACAGTCGCTGCCTCAACTCGATCAAATAACAATCTCAGAAACGAAGGTGTTACAACTGTCTCGGTGATTTTGTAGGTCGCAATGAACTCCAAAAACGACTTGGGATCATAGGCAACTTCATTGGGAATGATGTAACACGTTGCGCCCCTGAGGAATGGTTTCAGCATTTCTAAGGCAAAAAATGAATTATGTGCTGAACGTTCTCCTGCTATATCGAAACTAACGTCACGCAAATGTCGATAATAGCTGTAAGTCATTGCTCTATGGGAAAGTAGCACTCCCTTAGGTTCGCCTGTTGAACCAGAGGTATATACAACCATGGCTAGATTATCTACAGAAGATGTTAATGAAACCGAGTTGAGATCCGGATTATAGTTTTTCCAATCTTTATTTACATCAATATCTAAAATTACAGTTGCAGCATTAGGTTCTAATCTACTGGCGTAACAGCTTTTTGTGATGATGACAGTTGGTTGATCTAGAATTACAATTTTGGAGAGCATTGAATCCGGGTATTCTAACGGCAACGGCATATAGGCTCCGCCTGCCTTTAGTGCTCCGAAGCAAGCAATAACATACTCACTAGATTTTTCCATGAAAATACCTACAATGTTATTGCACGTAACACCTTGGTTTTGTAGGTAGGCAGCGAGAGAATCTGTCACACTATCCAACTCTTTGTACGTAATTGAAGTGCTACCATCCACAATAGCTATGCTATTGGGTGCCTTTTCTGCATGGATTTTCAAGAACTGAGATAAGTCTGACAGATTCATATTCACTAGACCCTTTATGAGAAAAAACTTGAAGCCTTACTGCATACGAATACCCTTGCAAAACTGTTTACGTCGCTGTTTGAATCCTACGACGGCAACCCAAACTTTCGCAAACACGCTAGATTTCTATTCGTTGATTTTGCTTAGCCCAACTAACTGATGATCATCGTCGCGATTTACTCGAAGTCCCCAAAGACGGATGCACTGACCAAAGACCCAATGCTCAACCGCTTCAGTTTTAGCTACAGCCCAGAACAGCTTGGCGTGCGGTTCAAGTTTGGCAGTCTGGCCTCAAGCGGCTTGACGGCGGGCGAGACTGACGCGACCACGACCGAAGTCAAGGCATTTCTGGAATTGTTTGGCTGAGTGCGCGTCAGCGCGGGTTGGCGCAACACGATCAATCCTTACGATTTCAGCGGGCCGACGGCAGACATCAAAATCTTGCCGCCCAAAGACAAGCCCAAGCTGCCTGATCCGAAGTTGGAAGAGAAACCCAAAAAGGAGTTGCCCAAGCCATGAAATATCAACGAATGATTCCGCTAGTGTGTATGTTGTTGCTGGCTACCGCGTGGTTCGCATTGCCGGGCCAGGCGCAGCAGAGCGCGGATGAACAAGCCGTCAACCGCGCCGATGATTTGGTGCGGCAGGGCAAATTTGTCGAAGCCCTGAGCGCCGCGCAAAAAGCCATTCGTCTCAATCCCAACCAGTTCAAAGCCTACTACTACGCAGCCTTTGCGCTGTACCGGCGCGACTTGCTGAACCAAGCTAAACCGTATGCGCAGCAAGCGTTGGAACGTCGCCCGGCAGCGGATAAAGCCGACGTGCAGCGGTTGCTGGATGCCATTGCCAGCAAGGAAGGGTTTACTGAACAGGTGCGGATTGGGGACGAAGCCCTAGAGCAGGGCCTGATTGCCAAAGCAGCTACCGCATACACCAGAGCCTGGGAAGCAGTGCCCGCGCGCGAAGACATTGGGTTGAAAGCTGCCAAGTTGTGGGTGGAGCGATTGGACAATCCGGCAGAAGCCAAGCGGATTCTGAATGGGATTGTGGCTTCACCGAAAGACGCTGAGGTTTCCAGTCAAGCGAATCAGATGCTGAAAGGGTCGCGCCCAGCTTTGGAGCGAGTCTTCAACACTGCTTTGCAAGACGGCCAAACCTTCCTCAAGCAGAATCAACCGGCGGAGGCCATCAGGGTACTCAACAAGGCGTTGCGGACACTCCCCGACCGGCAGGAGGCGCATCTCCATCTGGCGCGCGCCTATGCGCAGCAGAACAACCTCGACCAGACCATCAAAGAACTGAGGCAGATGCTCAAAAAAGGGCGTGTCACTATTGCCGACCTCAATAAGCACGGCGAGTTTCGCAAGCTCTCCGGCAATCAACGTTTCCTGACTTTCATCAGCGATGCTTTGGGCAGTGAAGCGGCTCAACAACTGAGCACGCAAACTTCTGCCGGCCCGTTTAGCAGTAAGGATTTCGCGCGCATTCCTGCAGGTGAATTTATGATGGGTTCGGAGTATGGGGGTAGTGATGAGAATGATGAGAGACCTGTTCATCGCGTGCGCATCAGCCAAAGTTTCGAGTTGGGCAAATACGAAGTGACGCAGGCGCAATGGGAAACCGTAATGGGCCAAAATCCGAGTTTCTTCAAAGGCGCAAATTTGCCGGTGGAATCAGTCTCGTGGGATGATGTACAGCAATTCATCAGCAGGGTGAATGAGCTAGACGATCAATTTGTCTATCGGTTGCCGACAGAGGCCGAATGGGAGTATGCCTGCCGCGCCGGCAGCACCGGTGATTATGCCGGGAATCTCAGTGCTATGGCGTGGTACGAAAACAATTCGGGTAAAGAAACCCATCCGGTGGGACAAAAACAGCCGAATGTTTGGGGGCTTTACGACATGCACGGAAATGTGTTGGAGTGGGTACAGGATTGGTATGGGGATAGTTATTACAGTGGAAGTCCTACTACTGATCCACCTGGGCCTAGTTCAGGCTTGTACCGGGTGTTTCGTGGCGGTAGCTGGTACGAACCCGCCGCGTTCTGCCGTTCGGCGGATCGCAGCCACTTCAAGCCGAGCGATCGCTTCCTCATCCTCGGTTTCCGCCTGGTGAGGACGCCGAAGTAACGCTTTGCACTTTTACTCGAAGTCATCGAAGACCTATACGGACGGAGCTCAACCCTGGTCACTAGCCAGCTCCCCCTGGGAACACTGGCATGAAGCCATCGGCAATCCTACCCTCGCCGATGCCATTCTCGATCGGCTGATTCATAAAGCTCATAAGCTTGCACTCAAGGGAGAATCAATGAGAAAAAAACGTCAGTCGTTGACAACCGAAACCCGGAACATTTAAGCTGACCAAAACCAGCGTCGCTGCGCTCCGATGCGGGTGGCAACTTTGACCGGAATCACTGACAGTATTACAGCAGTTTGACCGGCAGACTTTCACCGGACTCGGTGGCAAACTTCACCGGAATACGCAGAAGCCGACGCTTCTATAAAGTCACTAGTCCGAATCCCGATTCTCGGTTAGGTGCGACCGGTGCTTGATGGGAACAATATGTCTTCGATTTTTCGATTCATCCAAACTGGAGGCAAATATGGCCGTTGAAGCTATCACAGTACGACGTGTGATTGGAAAACTCTCTGAATCACAGTTGCAGAAACTCAAAAGTTATTCAGATACCAACAAGTTTTGCCATAGTTGGTATTTTTATGGGCCAGAAGGCGCCATTGGTATGGACTACAAGACCATCCAGTTAGACCAGTTTCAAACAATGGCGTGTGCGGCGGCACTCGCCTTTAACGTGGCGCCTTCAACGGAGCCAGAGAGCTTCTGGGGTGCTAAGGTCGATCAAAACTTGATGGAAGCCATGGCGCACGTTTCCGAAGCCTCTGGCGGAGATGTCGGGACGGTCAACTACATTCTTGAGTACACTGAGCTTTCCCATGACGAGCTTGTGTCGATTATTGATGACGCCTTGAATGGAACCAACATTCCGGCCAGTGATGAGCTTCCTCGGACGATCCACGAAAGGTTCTTGGACAAGCGCAGTTGGGGTTTTTTGGATCATATGAACACAAGTCCCCCTGATTCCAGAAGCATGCATCAAGCGCCCACAGTGAGGAGAATCTTGTCGGCACTGTCAAAGAAACAGTTGGGCAGACTCTTGAAGTACTCTGTTGACCAAACATTTCATCACGGTTGGTATTGGTTTGGGCCAGAAGGCGATGTAGGGGTGCCTCTCTGATGAAGAACGCTTCTCCAAAGAAGGTAGCGGAGATCCGATAGCAGTTGCCTTCGAGCTTACACCGTCTCGCGATGAAAAAAGTTGGAGAGGGTGCAGGTTGGACGACAGGTTTATTGATGCGTTGAAGTTTTGGGCAAAGCATGCCGGTGGCGAAAAAGGTATGGAAGAGTATGTTGTTGAGCTCAACGCTCTAAGCAGCGAAGAGCTTAAACAAATGATTCGGATTGCCGCAGCTGAAGCTCTGCTAGAGTAGAGCCGTGTGACCAAACTGAACCGGAGTTTCCGTTTTTCGTCTCGTGGGACCGCTATGGAGACTCTGTAGTTTCAATGTAAGAAAGTCAAAAAAGGATGCTGGCGCCAACAAGTTGGCGTTTTGTCTTTGAGGCCTCTTGGCCTGCATCCTGCACCGCCAGTCGCTGCGTCCCTTGTCGGCAGTAGAGTGCTGATGGCGAGAGCTACCCATGATGATGCGGGGCGCATGGGTCGATCAGTCTTGAATGCCTCCGCAGGTACACAGGTACACCAGTGTCCCTAGTCACGGAAGCACTCATGACGGCTTTAAATTCTCCATTCGCATCACCTCAGCATAGCGGAAGCAGGAAATGATATGGTCATTAACCATCCCGACGGCTTGCATGTACGCATAGGCGGTCGTCGGCCCGAAGAACTTCGCGCCACGCTGCTTTAGGTCTCTACTAAACACGGACGACGCTACAGTTGAAGTGGGAATGTCATCCTCTCGCTTCCAGTTGCCCTGAATGGTCCGCCCACCGACAAACCTCATCTGAAATGCGTAGAAACTGCCAAACTCCGCTTGAATCTCGACAAAGACCTTCGCATTACTCACAGCCGCTTCGATCTTTCTGCGGCTGCGAACGATAGAAGGGTCTTCGACAAGACGATCAACGTCCTCTCTTTTGAAGCGTGCTACTTCGACTGGGCTGAAGCCAGCAAAAAGTCGCCGATATCCCTCTCTCTTCTGGAGGATAGTCGCTCCAACTTAGACCTGCTTGCGCTCCCTCCAAGATCAAGAGTTCAAAGAGTCGAGTGTCCTTGAGAACCGGGACCCCCCACTCCTCGTCGTGGTACGCCAGAAACGTCGGGTGATCCAGTGCCCAAGGGCATCGATGTTCTGCTCGCTTACTCATGACACCCCTTCAGGGTAGACTCGTTCATCTCCTTAAAATCGTCAACTTCCATCACTCACGTTCGGGACTCCAACTCTCCACTGGCCGGGTGGGTAGGTGCCGTTGACTGCAAAGTCTCCGACAACTCTTGTCTTGAAGGCTACAGGGTTGTGCGACACCAGTGTCCTTGCGTTTCGCCAATGGCGATCAAGTCCTTTCTCTCGAAGCGTCGCAGATCCACCAAGCGCATCAAAGATCCGGGTCGTGGCCGACAGCACCAAATTTGCAACCACTTGCTGGGCCTGCCATACCTCGATGTCTGCAATCGCGACAATCTCACGAGGAACACTCCCTGTAAGAAAGTGTTTGTATGCGCGTTCAAGAGCGTGGCTAGCATGCAGGACAATGGCTCCCGCTGCGTAGGCTGAACTCCTGACCTCACCAACTACCTGTTGAAGTTGCGGGTCATCGCGTGGGAGCATGGAAGATCCGTGGCTGAACGTCCGTTCTCGAGACCGCAGCATTGCAGACACTTCGTTGCTTGCGGCTCTTCCAATTCCTGCCATCACCGCGAGAAGGAAGAGCTGATAGAATGACTCGTAGTACGGGAAAGGTTCCCCGTGCACCACGTCCCTAGGTTCCACGAGGACGTTGTCAAACTCCACGGTACCGCTTGCAGAAAGGCGCTGGCCCATTCCGTCCCAGTCATCCATCAAGATGACACCTTGTGCAGATCGATGAACCATCAATGCCACGCCTTCGTGCTTCCAAGTGGCTTCCACTTCAATCCAATCGGCAAATAGCGCTCCAGTAGCGTATGCCTTCGCCCCATTCAGGCGCCACTCTCCTTCCACTTGGTCCAGCGTCGTACCAAACGAGTCCAGTTGAGCTTTACTCGCTTCTGTTGCAGCGGATGCGACCAGATCCCCTGAATTCAATCGCTTCACCCAAAGACTTCTTCGCTGTTCGTCCGCCACTGTTAGGATATGTTCGACGAAACCAAAGTGTGAACGAAGAGCTTGCGCTACATTTGGATCGGCTTCTGCGACAGAGATGACGAGCCCAAACAACTCTGGAATCGTAGCATCGTGGCCTCCAGAACTTCTTGGTAGCCTTGCTAACGGGAATCCTGTCTTGTTCAGTGCAGCAATCTCATCGAATGGCAGCGTCAGGCTCGTTTCCCTCGATATGGCGCCATCCTTTATGTGGTGAAGAACCGGAGCCATCGCAAACATGAGCGACTGAATACCTTTGCGCTCAAAGCCCCCCCCCAACCCTGACCTTCTGGATTCAGCGTGTGTGCACTGCGGTCTGTTTGCATATAAGATCCGTGAGTCGTTTACATTTGTCTATAGTGATCAGAATGATGAGCCAACGCACCTTTCGTCTATGGTTGAACTCCTGCGCAGAGGCGGTACACAATACCGAAATGATCCCCACAGTTTTGTAACTTGATTATTCAAAAGAGGCACAACTCGAAATCCTCTCAGAGACTCCTTCAATCTCCTGCTTTCAAAAGTGATCTCTTCTCCTCGCGATATAGAAGCTTCGCCCACAACAAATCCCATGTCTCTAGTTGCAAATGATAGAAACATGTCGGGCGCATCAGATGAATACTTTAGTTTTACACCTTGTTGCTCCAAGGTTTCAAAAAAGACGGCTAACTGTGATGTAACACCGGAAACCTCCCAGTCTCCAGCTTCAGGGTGTTGTTTGTTTTCACATTCCAGCCTTTCTGCATCGGCAGGCCATCGGTGGCAGATCATCGGCCAAGACAATGACACTGGCAGCAACGCCGCACCCCTGTTTACTATCCCTGACTGAAGAGCTCCATACTCATTGTAAACACACATATCAGCCGAGCGTCTGCTAGAACAGTGTTTTTGTGAATCAGGTGAGTGCATTGTTTCACCTCTTTATCTCCCGAATAAAGTCGACAGATGGCATGAATGCACGGATGTCACTATATCCAAGCGAGACCATTGCTAGTCGTTCTATTCCAATTCCAAATCCAGCACTGTGAGGAGCAAATTTACCTTTTCTTAAACAATCAACAACGACTTCTACTTCAGGTCCATAGTGCCCTTGGGCTTTGGCCCTTTTCAGATAGCTATCAACATCAGACTCGTCCTCAATAAATTGAACGACTTCAATTCCGTCAATCTGAAACTCTGCAATCCTTGCTATCCCAACGGCATCAGGTCGCTGTCGCCCAGCAGACTCTGCGACCCGTGGCACGTCGGTTACTATCAGTAAACAACCCTGCGAAAGCGGCTCTATCTCAAGTGTTATGTATCTGTTGACCAAGCTAAACAGCGATGCATTTGCTTCGCCATATTTCGATGACAAGAGCTCTTGGAGCTTAGCTTCCGATTCTGTGTCCGAAATCAAGTCGACTCCTAAGTCCGATTTAATGTGCTCGGCGATTGATAAAGACTTAGTCGGGCCACTGTAGAACATGGAAACAAGCTCTTTACAAAGCTCTATGGCGTCTTCGAGAGTAGCGTCGGCTTGGTACAGATCAAGCATGGTGAACTGCTGGAGATGTGTGTTGTCAACGCCATCTTTTCGGGCGCATTGCGTAATCTCAAGATCTTCGAATGGTGTTCTAAGTTGCATCTTAGCGCAAGCCCCCCCGACTCCTTCAAAAAGCGACCATCTTTCAGTTCTACCCGTTGGAAGATTGGGCAGGCGTCGTGTTCGTGAATCAGTGCCGTTGGCAACTCTACGAAGCCCCGGCTCCAGAGCGTTGTCCGGAGGCTTCGTGTCATTTCAGCGAGACTTAGTAGTGGAGACATTGCATTCATTGGAGGCATGTGACACCGCCCTTTTCGTCTATGACCACTATGGCCGGGCTTGATTGGCCCAAAAACCTAGTCTCCATTGACTGGCAGTAGGAGCCCGCATCCTCGAAAACGAGAACGTCGTTGACACCAAGGTTCTCTGGGAGCCTTGCCGTGCCGAGAATGTCTCTAGAGAAAGTAGTCCTGCCGACAACTGTGGCTTCAGATAGATGCTCGCAGTCTTGCGCTTGAGTATCAGGCAGTAGCCTGATGTGATGCGGCGACTCGGGATGATGAAACGGGCGAGGGAAGATTGCAACGCTTGCGTCAACAGCGACGTAGCGATAACCATGCAAACGCTTCACGTCTGTGATCCTTGTCACCATTCTTCCGGATGATGCGGCCAACTTTCTGCCCGGCTCAACTATAACTTTGACACTTCGCCCAAGTTGTTGGCTCAGTCGCCCGTGACAACGACTGACTGCGCGACCGTAAGCGGGTAGATCAAAGTCGGGTCCGCTATGTTGATAGTTCACTCCCACACCACCACCGATGTTGAGATACTCGATCTCGTCAAACTGCTCGGCCACTTGGAAGAGGCGATCTACAGTGGGTAGCAGGCGTTCGTGCGACTGTAGATTCGTGCCGATATAGACGTGAAGTCCGGAGACTTTCAATCCCCGTTCTCTTGATATAGACCGAGCAGTCTCTAGGTCACCCAGGCTCATTCCTATCCGATCTTCAGGTCTGTCGTCGGACAAGCTTGAAGCGTTGACACGCAGACCCATTGTAGCTCCGCCCAGAGTTGCCCACTGCTCTAACTGTGACAAGGAGTCTACGTTGACCTGAATACCGAGAGATAGAAGCCGTTCCATGTCCGTCTGAGAAAGCCCTGTCGAAGAGTATTGGATCTCGGCAGGTGGAAAGCCCGACTCCAAGGCCAGCTCTAGGTGTGGGACCGAGTTTACGCAAGCGCCCACGCCAAGACTTGAGAGCTGCTTTAGAATGACTCCCCGGTCGTTGGCCATGGTCGCGAAATACAGCCGGAACCAAGGCTAGGGAAAGCAGCGCGGAACTCCGAGCATTGCCGGCGGAGTCTCCCTCAAATCGTAAAGGTAAAACGGCGTTGCGTGGGCGTCGGCGAGAAGTCGCAGATCGGAGTCCGTGCCTGAGGTCGGACTTCGGTCTGATCGTTGCTGTAGGGAGTCTGGCGGCGTCATGTTCATCAATAGGTTGGCCTCGTAGCAAGAGACCGAGTCACGTTGAGTGGATTCAAGTTCTGCCCAGACAGCAGTACATTCTCATGCTTGCTGATATCTAGGTTGAATCCGTCGATAAAGTCCCCTCTCATCCTGGAAGGATAGACTAGGGTGCTCGATAGTGTTACCCGAAAGCTAATCGCCAGCCGCTCTTTGTCAGACGTGTTGGCCAAAGAACTATGCAACGTTCTTTCAGAAAAGATGAAGTAGTCACCCTTCGCTGTCGGGAGCGTGACCGCCGCAGTTTCGTCGATGTGGGTGAGATCGGTACTACTTCCTCGAATTGCGGCCAATTTCGCTAGAACAATCTGCTTCAGCTCGTCGAACGAGGACGCGCCGACTGGTACTCCGTCTAGAAACTCTGGAGGTATCGACATCCAAAACGAGCTTGGACTCGTTACAAGCCTTCACCAGCTGTGCTTTGTCAGAGATGTCATCGAATGGATCTTGCCAAAAGTCTGACTCGGGTAGCGGATCCAACTTAACTGGATAGCGTAACCTGTGGGAGCCAGGCAAGAACCTAAGTGCACCCCTGTCCGTCTCAATGTCGGTTAACGCGACCCATATGGTGATGTCCCAAAAATCGCTTAGATCAGGTGCTGCTTCGGGAGCAGTAAGGCGAACACTGCTTGGTAAATATTCTCGCAGCACATCTTCGTTGATGTGCGGAAGATGCGTTGGAAGCAAGCTTGGTTTGTTGTTCCCGATGTCCTCGCCGCTAAAGGTACCGAATTCTTGGTGCCAACCAACGGGACCGCCCCCCGGTGGCTTGTAAAATAAATGACTTCTCCACAAAATGAGATCGTCTCCCATAATGGCCTGTAGTTGGGTGAGAACTGCGGGGGTCGCGACAAAATCGATCAATTCTGGATAAACTAGGTGCCAGTCTCGGACCGAGTAGCGACCATACAACGGACTTGCATTTTCCTTGTTCCTTACATCCCTCAAAAGCTTGCTTGCAACCGAAGTGACTTGATCCTCGGGCACAGCCCTCCTGTATGGGCCAAGGTATCCATCGTCATACAGATTCCTGTGCTCGTCCTCAGACAGCGTGGCGAATTTTGAGTGGTTGTTCATCGAAGCCTCTCCGAGATGATTCTGTGCGCGCGCGCGGAGGAAATGAAGTCGTGAATTCCGGTCCATTGATCGCTGAAGGGGTAGAGCATCTGCAGAAAGCCATCAATAATCTGGGGTTGAAGAAAGCCAAACAAGTCGGCCTGTTTGACGAACTTCGCGATTCCCTCTTGGTGCCCTTGCTCCACCGCTACATTGGCGGTCGCTGCTTCGTGCCCTTCATCCAAGTGCATCTTGTAGTAGTAGTCGAGCTTCTTTAAGTCGTCGCCTGTCCCTCGACCAAGAAGCTCGCCGAGTCGGTCGGTGAGCTTCACGCATCTGCTCTGTCTCGGCGATAGCCACAGCTTCAGTAGCATAGTACATGCCTAAGATGGTCGAAGGACAGTGTGACCATGCCAGCAGATCAATAATCGACGAGAGTGCAAGCGTTGTCGGCGTGCGTGGAAGCCAACCATTCACTCTGAAGCCGAGGTCGTGGATGAGTGCCCCCGAAAAGATAACGTAGTGGGCTGGCAGCTTTCCCCGCTCTCCCCCTTCTTCTAGGTAGTTCCGAAGAAACTCATGTGCCAACTCCGGGCAGAAACCTCGAATGGTGTCGGCCGCGCGTAACAAAAGAGTAGAGTTGTAACGCGCGAAAACCGACAGTTCTCCGATGTAGAGTTTCGCCTCGTCCTCCCCGATGGTCGAGGCCGCTACCGTTTCCCGAATGCGCGTGTAGATCCACTTAATCATCGGGTCGAAGTGCTCGACCACGAGTTCGGCACCACTCACGACCGCGCGACCGGAGACTATAGTCTCGTTGAAGACGCGATCAGTAGACTCGTGCTGCGCCAGGTAATCGTCAACAAGACTTGGGTTGGCAAAAAGGCTATTGCTGTGTGTAGTCATGACTTTCTCATGGACAGTTTGTCCCTTAGCTCGACTTTATCCATTTTGAGAACGGGCAAGCCCAATACAAGGACTTACAGTTGCCGAAGCCTGGTTGAGTTTCCGAATGTCGGTTGAAAACCACGACATTTGAAAACTCCGGTGTTGAAAGCAGAGGGCTTATAAAACCAGGCCTTTCTCGCTTCCGAAAATGGATAAAGTCGAGATTAGTTATAGTGGCGGCGAAAACGCTGTCAACGAGATTTGTCGAAGCGGCGGCCGTTGAAACTCGGGGGGAACGATACCCTCCCTTTTTGAAAGAGTGCCTGAAACAAGGTTATCTACGGCATGAACTGTTTTCGTCAAGGGCTTGGCGAAAACAGGCGGAAATCGCGTTCGCCGGTCCTCAACCTTTCAGAAGGGAAACGTGCTTTTGGATCTTTTTGCGAGATGAATTCGTCCATTTGCCAAATCCCCGCTCATCTAGCACACCCTGAACACGCTTGAGCATTTCAATGCCCTTTTTCTTGGCATTGGCCTTTTCGTAGAGAATCACGAAGTGATGAAGGGGATGATCAATGAGTTCGTACAGGAAATTAGCTACAAATGGTTTACCGCCCACTGAAAACGCATCAGCATCAACCAGCTCATCAGCCGATAGATTCTCTACCTGCGATTTGACTCGGTCGAGCACGGCATGAAGTGCCGTCTCTACCTCCTTCCAAGAAAGCCGGTTTCGCTCATTCCAAGCAGCTGCATTCATGGAAAGATAGTCTTCCGTGTCGATTAGGGGCTTCGAAGCACGGCGCGCCGTGATGTTCTTGTCAAACACTTCCAACCAATATGTCAAATGTGAGATTACGTCTTTCGCGGACCATTGGTCGATCGTCCCCTTCGCTCTACGCCTGGACTGCGGCAGACACCGAATCACGGCCTGGAACTCGGCACGCGATAGCGCAACTACATCAATCAACCACTGCCGGACGTCTTTTTTCATATCAGATGTGCTACGGTGCGTGAAGGATCCTTCAACAAGTTTCTCGGAATTTGAGGAATCAACTAATAAATCAGAGAATATTCTGTGCTGATTTTAATCGTGACATAAAAGATTAGATTTATCAAGTATAATCGCGTCTCCGTCTTTCTTACGATCCATAAACATAAATCGCATTATCGGTAGCTGAAGAGATAGCGATAACTGAACGCATGAGGGAAACTCCGGTTCCCATCTAATTATCAGGCTTTACCATCACAGTATTTCGGTTGGTTAGCTGTGACGGATAAATCAGCGATAGTAATGGTGTAGTCATAAACGTTGTGATTAAAGCCATCAGAACCATCATTGAAAATAGCGTTGGAGGTATCACACCAAGTTCAAAACCGATATTAAGAATCACTAATTCAATAAGTCCTCGTGTGTTCATTAGAACGCCAACCGCGCCGGCTTCGCGCCATGACATGCCTGTTAAGCGCGCACAAATTAATGACCCAAACAGTTTTCCTGATACTGCAATTACAAGTATCAAGGCCAAATAGAACCACATTGCAAATCCGTGCACGAGAGTTATGCTAGTGCGCAGTCCGTTTATTGCAAAAAATATCGGCAGAAGCAAACTTACTGTTATTGTCTCGACCTTACCGGTAAATTCATGCACAAGATGTTCGTCTTTCGGCATAATGTAGCCGGCGAAGAATGCTCCGAACAGTGCATGAATGCCGAGCCCCTCAGTCGCCAGTGCTGAAACCAGTAATAGCAATAAAATTGCTGTTAACCTGCCCTGCGCATATTTCTTATCCCGGTAACGGTTCTGTAATTTTAACAACAAAGGTTTTACAACGAACCACATTATGCCGAAATAAAACACCAGCCCCAGAACTGTCGACCAAAGCTTGGACCGTTCATTCAAGGCGCTGGTAGAAAGGGTGATTCCAGTCAATAGAAGCCATGCCGTTATGTCATCAATCGCGGCACAGCTTATAGCAACGGTTCCAATCTTAGTGTGAAGCAAATTCCGCTCATCTAATATGCGGGCGAGCACCGGAAATGCCGTAATGCTCATAGCAGTTCCCATAAAGAGCGCAAAAGTAACAATCGGGACGCCATTATTAGATAATTTATCATGTAAATAAATCGCAAGTAGCGTACCGAGAGAAAAGGGGCAGATGATACTACCGAGGCTGGTCAGTATGGCAGTGTATTTTCGTTCCTTGAGGGTATCAACATCGAGCTTTATCCCGACAACGAACATATAGAGAAGCAGCCCCGTCTGGCTTATCACGTTTAAGTAATCCAGGCTGGTCGGAGGGAAAAGTACAGTCATCGCCTTGGGCCACAGCCAACCCAAAACAGAGGGACCCAATAAAACACCAGCAGTCATCTCACCCACAATCCGAGGCTGATTGACCTTTTTGAAGACGTAGCCAATCAGTGATGTGAAGGCAAGGATGACGCAGATTTCAGCCAAGAAAACTGCTAAATTGAACACTTCTTTGACCTATGGCCTGAGCCGGTTGTGAGCTTAGCAAAAACTGCTTGACCGAAGAATGCCGGAAAAAGACTCCTTTTCCTGACCGTGAAATTCGCATCAAACAAATCTATTCGGGCAATATTGAAGTAGCAATTCAACCCTGACTAAATAGTCGTAATAGATTGTTCGGATATGTGAGTTCGACAAGAATTAACGAAATAAATTGCTTTGTTCTGTGTCTCGGGCTTAATCCTATTGCAGATGCTATTAGTTTTTCAAACGACTCGTAATTCTTTTACTATACTTATCACGCTTTATCGCTATGCGCTGGACGTAGACGCGCGTCGTGCTCGCGTCACGGTGCCCTAGCGCGTCCTGCGTATCGGTAAGCGAGCCGGTCTCCTCGGCGACAATGCGCGCGAAGCTGTGTCGGGTCTGGTGCAGGTGCACATCGCCGACACCTGCTTCTTTTGCATATCGCTTCAGGTTCTTCACGAAGGCGTGCGAGCTGAGGGCAGCTCCGGGTTTTCCCGCCTTGTCGTGGCGCGTCCACAGCGGGGAGTCTGTCTTCAGAGCGTTTAACCGGCCCGATGAGGACAGGTAGTCCAGCAGTGCTTCCTTCAGGAGTGGGTCGCGCACCTCCCTGCCCACATAGTCCCCGCCCTTCACCTTGCCCGTGAGAGTAATCGAGTCCTCTTCGATCTTAATGTTGCTCCCACGCAGTCCGATCACCTCCTGCCGGCGCATGCCCGTCGTCAGATAAAAGAGCAGCAAGGCGTAGTCCCGCTTGCCTACAATGTCGCCGCGCGCTGCCTTCTCGCTGACCACGCGGACGATGCCCCGAAGTTCGTCATCGGTCCAAGCCTTAACGCTCTCCGTCTGGTAGGCCTTCGGGGCTTTAGGCAGAGCCAGCCGCGCGGGATTATTCCTGATATGTTCCCGCAACGACGGGTCACGCATCGCCCACTCGAAGAAGGAAGAGAGGAAACAGACTCTGGCGTACACGGTATTCGGCCTCAAACCCAGCCCCTCAGGCTTCTGTCGTTCGAGCCACTTGCGCCACTCTTCCACATCTAGAGCAGAAATTTCCCCCGGGCGCTTGTCGACGAATGAGAAAAAGGAGGCCACTACCCTCTGCTTATAGCCCTGGATCTCCTCGCGCCGCTCAGTGGAGGGTGCCGTCGAAGCCTCGGCCCAGAGGCGCAGGACGTGGCGCAGGGCGGTCTGGGTATCCCCCCTGAGGGGTATGAGGGCGGTTTCTGTGACCTCTGACATGGCCCTGGAGCATATCATAAATCCTCCAGGTTACATAAATTGAGCCTTCGTGTAACCTATAGGTTCCATCTAACCTATTAATAATAACTTAGAGCTTTCCAGACCGTGCTCAGTTGGTGTGTTCTATTCGTTTGCGTATCCCTTGCCGTAGCACATCTTTTCCTGCTATAAGAGTTTTCAGACTGAGTTCTGGAACCCGTGGTTCGGCCGAAAACTCACCTCAGTCTCCCTGAGCCGAACGCGACCTTTAATCCTCAACCCATCGGAGAAATGAAATGCCGCCGAAGAATGTCCGCACCATCAGACAACTAATTTATTGGGAATACGCCAAGCTGATCGCAGGCAGCGTCGTCAAAGACCGTAAGAACTTCGCCTTCGTCATGCACTCTTACAAGAAGCTGGAGAGCGGCCGGATGAATCCCTCGACCATTCTCAGGGAGAACAAATTGCTCGTCCTCGGGGATAAGATTTGCGCCTACTGCGAGGAGGCGTGCGACGACCTACAGTGGGAACACATCATCCCGCGCAGCCGCGGCGGAGAGGATACGATTGACAACATGGTCCTGGCCTGCCGCGGGTGCAACCTGTCCAAAGGGGCGCGCGACCTCTTCGAGTGGTATGGGAAGGAGAGGATGTATGAGATTCCACGCCTCGTGCTGGGTAAGTACATGAAGCTAATCTTCGACCATCACGAGCGGATGGGGACTCTCGACAGCGCGGACCTTAACGCCGACAACTCGCTCGACGTTTTTGACCTCGGGGCGGTGATGGCGCAAGCACCTGCGGCTAAATCGTTGACGGTATAGCTAAGTCGCGTAAATCAAGGGAGCCGCCTTCAAACTGTCACGTCGGAGGTCGCGGGTTCGAGCCCCGTCGGCTCCGCCATTTTGGAAAGCGCGCCTGTATCGTCTCAGGCGCGCTTCTTTTCCCGCGTATTTGCAGCCATTCCCGAAGGGTGAACCTGCCCAGTGCGCCTGACTGAAGCTATTTCGCCCTCTCTACTCCCTTGAGTCCCGTCAAAATTCTATCACTGAAAAATTTCCTGATAAATGTTCTACTCAGTAACACGGCAAGTTTATTACGGCTGAAGATACAGCCTGGCTAGCATTTCTTAATCACTAGAAGTTACGCAGTTGAAGAGCATTGTGTTAAAAAAGCGGAATGAATCCGCCGAAATGCTCGGACCAAGACTATATCAACTTTTTGATCGCCACACCGCGCTCGGTCAGCGCCACCGAAGCGGCTCGCGTGCAAGGCGAAGAGAAAGAAGCTCCTGCGCATGATGCTTTTACGCGCCTTCTGCACCGACTTGAGCCTGACGCCGAGACTCTGTGGAGTGAAGCCATCACCCAAGTCAGCTTGAGCCAAGGCATCCTTGTCATAGACGACTCGACTTTGGACAAGCCTTATGCCCGTAAGATAGAACTTGTGACGCGCCACTGGTCGGGCAAGCACCACGCGGTTGTCAGCGGCATCAACTTGATTACTTTGCTGTGGACTGATGGCGACCGCCATGTGCCTGTGGACTACCGCATCTTTGACAAGAAGAAGGACTCGCTGACTAAGAACGATCATTTTCAAGCAATGCTGAAAGAGGCTCGCCAACGTGATTTTCAACCCGCTTGCGTAGTGTTCGACAGTTGGTATGCAGGGCTGGAAAACTTGAAGTTGATTCGCTCTTTTGATTGGCTTTGGCTGACTCGTTTGAAATCGAACCGCAAAGTCAACCCTGACCGCGAGGGCTTGCGCCCCGTCAGCACGGTCGAGATTGGAGAGCGTGGCCGCGTGGTCTGGCTCGAAGGTTATGGCCTGATTCGTGTATTCAAGATCGTTGCCACAGACGGCGACGTTGAATGGTGGGCTACTAATAAAGTTGAGATGAGCGATCTCGAAAGAGTCAGGTGGGCTGGTTACTCGTGGACGATTGAGAACTATCATCGTGGCCTTAAGCAGTTCTGCCTGATTGAACGCGCGCAAGTCCGCTCTCGCCGCGCATGGCGCAATCACATTGGCTGTTGTTTGCGAGCGTTCTTGCGCTTTGAGAGTCATTGTTATCACACAGGCATCAGTTGGTTTGAAGCGAAGACAGCAATTACTAGAGAAGCCGTGCGCAGTTACATTGCTAATCCGCTTTATTCGCTCATTCCAACTGCGTAACTTCTAATCACATCAAATCACCATCTTCCCCGTGCGTTTGCGTATTATTTGCCTGCGGTAAATGGCTATCACGGTTGAAGGGCGGCTCTTCATATTCGGGCATCTTGTAATCTGGAAAGTCTGTTGACCACTGACGGCGTGTGGCGTCGTCAGCGTAATATTTCAGATAGAGGTATATGTCTTCCTCACTGCTACTGCCGAGCAGGTCTATATGCTACGCTGAGGAATTGTCGAGCGGCATATCTTTAACTGGCTCACGCAGGAGTTCACACCAGAGCAGCGTGTAGAGTTCGCAGTCACTCAGGTGGTCGGTCTGGCTGAGGAAGACCCGCAGCCTAGCCAACACCTCAATCACTTCCCACAGTTTTGCTGCCAGTCTACGGTCGTCTAAAGTCTCCGGGGCAGGCAGTTCAACGCCGGCCTCTTCGAGCTGTCTGAAGTGTGTAGTCAGAGGCGCTTGCTCATAAGCCGCAACACTCTGCCAGAACTGCGCCAACACCTCCGGCGGACATCTAGCAGATTCCGACTCGAACATCTCAACCATGTCGGTCCCACTGCGCCCATCTGGCTCATCACTTCTAGCTTTGCTGTTGTCCTTGTCATCATCGTCATTGTTCGTAGGCATGATTTACCACTCCCAGATGAATGCTACGCAGTTATTAAAGCGTGGGACCTGTCAGAGTCAACCTAGCCGAATTGAGTGATAAAATACATCCATGTTAGAGCCCACTCCATGTAGTATCTCAGGGAGCAACCAAAATAATGTCTGAGCGTGTTCAGAAAAAAGAGTTCGCCCGCCGACTCGCTG
The DNA here is from genome assembly GCA_963711585.1 of uncultured Acidobacteriota bacterium. Lineage (GTDB taxonomy): Bacteria > Acidobacteriota > Blastocatellia > Pyrinomonadales > Pyrinomonadaceae > QHXM01. The sequence continues at coordinate 651,843 of CAVQEU010000020.1, forward strand.
CCCGCATGAAGACTAACGATACTGAGCCTGCCATGTGGCTGATGCTGTGCTGGATACACTGTATGAAAGCTTCAAGGCGGGACAAAGCGTGATCTTTTCCGGCTTCGGCAATTTTTACGCGCGCCCGGAGCGCGAGCGTTGGGTTTTCAAATTTAACCCTTCACAAAGGCTGCGCGCACTCTTTGGTTGGTCATCAACCTATAAAGGAAATCGAGCAGGCATGGATTAAGCGGTCGGGCACTTGCGCCACCTCAATTAGTTTAATGCATCAATGTCCCAATCAGCACTGCACAACTTGAGCCACCGTGAGGTCCGCCAGTTGGCCGGCGAGCGTTTCTTCGCGCGCGGGGAGAAATACTTCGCCGAAGGGCGCGTACACGGACTGACGGAATATAGAGGACAGGTGGCGGCGAAAGTCACTGGCACGGAAGATTATCGCGTCAAGCTATGGGCGGAGCGAGACCGCTTAGGCTACTCGTGCAGTTGCCCCGTCGGGGACGACGGAGAATTCTGCAAGCACTGTGTTGCCGTCGCCCTGGCCTGGCTTGAAGAGTCAAGAGGGGAAGGCAAGAAGAGCGCTTCAAAGAAACCTGCGGCGACGATGGAGGACGTGCGCACCTTTCTTGAACGGCAGGATAAAGGAAGACTTATCGAAATGCTGCTGAACGAGGCTTTGGAGAGTGACAGCTTGCGCGAGCGCCTGTTCCTTGAGACTGCGCGGATGAATCCCGAACGAATTGATCTAGACACCTATCGTCGTGCGATCAAGAATGCCACGCGCGCTAATAATTACGTGGATTACTACTCGGCGGGCGCCTACGCACGCGGCGTTCACCGAATCATCGAGTCCATCGCCGCACTTCTCGACGACGGCCATGCCGCTGAGGTCATGGAACTCACAGAATATGCGCTCGCTCAAATTGAAAAATCATTAGGATACATTGATGATTCGGATGGGCAAGTGGGCGGCTGTATATATGAGCTACATGAGCTGCATCATCGCGCTTGCTTGAAAGCAAAACCTGACGCGGTAGCGTTAGCGCGGCGGCTGTTCGAATGGGAGATGCGAAGCGAGTGGGAGTTTTTCGGTGGCGCGGTGGTCACTTACGCGGATGTACTCGGCGAGACTGGATTGGCTGAATACCGTCGCCTGGCCGAAGCGGAATGGTCGAAAGTTCCCGCGCTCGGCCCCGGCGAAGATGATTCCGAAAGCTACGGCAGGCGCTTTCGCATCACAAGCCTCATGGAAGCCCTTGCGCGTCAGTCCGGCGATGCGGAAGCACTGGTCGAGATCAAGTGTCGCAACCTGTCTCACCCTTACTCCTATCTTCAGATAGCCGAGATTTACCGCGAAGCAGACATGTCCGACGACGCTCTCAAATGGGCTGAGCAAGGGTGGAAAGCTTTCTCAACCAATAAAGATTGGCGGCTGGGCGAATTCCTGGCCGACGAATATCACCGCCGCGGCCGCCACGACGAAGCGATGCGGCTCGCCTGGGAGCAGTTCACAGAATCTCCTTGCCTTGAAAACTACCAGAAGTTGCAAGCCCACGCGCGCAAAGCCGGACGCTCATCCTGGACACAGTGGCGAGATCGTGCACTCGCCTATATACGAGAATCAATTACGGGACGAAAGAAGCAGAAGGGGCGACAGAAAACTTACTGGCACTGGCATGAGGACGATCACTCAGAACTCGTCCGCGTCTTTCTCTGGGAGAAGCGCTACGAAGAGGCGTGGCAGGAGGCTCTGGCAGGCGGATGCACGAATGACCTGTGGATGAAGCTCGCCGCCGTCCGCGAAGAGGATCACCCGCAGGACGCGCTCTCCATATACAGGGAACGCGTTGCTCCTTTAGTAGAGATGACCAACAACACTGCTTACGAGCAAGCCATCGAACTCCTGCACAAGATTCATAAACTGCTGGATCGGCTAGGACGCGGGACGGAATTCGATGATTATCTTATCGCGCTCCGAGTTGAATTCAAACGCAAGCGCAACTTTATCAAACTCCTTGACGCCATCAGGTAAATTCAAGGGAGTAACATCAAGGCACAACGTAAGTACATAATGCCTTGCCCGTTTTGCCATTTGGCGCTTATAATTCTGCCAAGTGGCAAATACTATTTTGGGAGGAATACTGGTAATGGCTCCCTCGGTAGAAAGAGGCTCAACGCAGGCGGCGGCTGACATCGAGACTTTTCGCCAGAAAGCGCTAAGCGGTATGAAAAGAGCCGATCATACTTACGTCATCTTGCTGGGGCTTGAACCAACCGACACTACTCACTTAATCCAGCGGGTCGAGAAGGGGCTACCTTTCCGCGTGGTAGAGCGGTTGCGGCGCAACATGGCGCTGACGACCGAGCAGTTCGCCGAGTTGATTCAGGTCAAACCCAGAACCTTGAGTAGGAGAAAAGAGGAGGGCCGTCTTCAGCCCGACGAGTCCGACCGGGCGTTGCGCGCCTCGCGCATCTTCGGCGGTGCGCTGGAACTCTTTGAAGGCGACGCCGAGGCGGCGCGAGCCTGGCTTTCCTCTGAGCAGCCGGCGCTGGGCGGGGCGGTCCCGCTGAGTGTGGCCAGGACAGAGTTGGGCGCGCGCGAGGTCGAGCAGTTGATCGGGCGGCTAGAACACGGGGTCTTCTCCTGATGCGGACGGGCTGGCGGATCGTCAAGACCAAGTATGCGGCCCAAGCTTTCGACGGCGAAGGCGCGCGCCTGTACGGCGGACGCTGGAACAGTCCCGGGGTGAAGATGGTCTACACCTCAGAGAATCTGGCCCTCGCCGCTCTTGAAATCCTGACGCACCTCGGTAAAAGTAGCCTGCTCGCCTCCTACTCCCGCTGCGCCGCCCACTTTGATGAATCCCTGATTATCCCTTTGGACCGCTCACTTTTGCCGGCTAACTGGCGAGCGTATCCCTCGTCTCCTGAGTTGCAGCTTCTTGGAGACACGTGGGCCACAAATATGAGTTCGGTCGTACTGAAGGTGCCAAGCGTTGTGATCGAAAACGAGAGCAACTACCTGATCAACCCGCTGCACCCGGACTTCCCCACGCTCGTCATTGACCAGCCAGAGCCTTTCGATTTCGATACGCGATTAATCACGCGGTAGAACATCACAAAATATATACCTAGTTGGCGAGACCGAATACAGATAGCCGAAAAAGACGGCAATGGCATTTTATCCACGACAACAACCGCTTAGATAAGACGCTCATGTATTACCATACACCTAAGCTTCATGAATAGAGGCCGAGAGGCTTCCGAAGGCAGGGAGAGGTCCATCTCGTTTACGCCAGAGAAGTGGCTTGAGGTCACCGGAATCATTAGCCAATCAAGCGTAGGCCGAGTTCAAGTTGAGGATAGTGCTGACTACCGTTGACGAAGCATTCGACTGGAGCAGCCAGAAGTATAAAGACTTGCCGCCGAAGCTCCGTGAGTTACTGAAAAAACCGCAAAGAGTGCTGCAACGTACGCCGCTGGCCTCCACCTCAGAAATAGACTCTTTCCCGAAGAGTGGTGTCGCCGTTTTCCAGCGTTACGATGATGGCTAGCGGCTTACCGCCATACAATAAAAGTAAGCGTCGCCCGGTTTATGACATTAGCCTTCTCCTGTAAAAAAGATTGATTTCAGGCGGCATTGCGAGTAATCTGCTCGACTTGTGAGCGCCTCCTCGCCGTGAAGTGCCTGATCCGGCGATAACCGCACACACTTTGGCCGTGCCGCCCACCCACCCAATTTAAGGGCAGCACAAACTAACGAGCGAAAGCAGTCGGTTCCTTAAAAGAGCGCGAGCACGCCTTGCAGCAGTGAGAGCACGATCTCGGTGATGGGGTCTACGGTCGAAGCTGCGCCCGCGCCCATGTCGCCGGCGACAGTGACCCCTGCTGTGGCCGTGTTGCCTGTACTCATTTCGCCTGTGACAGAAGCACTTTGCTGTCGTGGCGGGGGCTGAGTGACTCCAGGTGCTCATCTCACCGGCGAATACCGTGCAGGTGAGGACAAGCGTCAGGACGACCAAGGCAAGGACTTTTCGTAAGGATTTCATGTCTTTCATCTCCAAAGTGGTTGGGGTTCTGAGCTATAGAGCCGGGCGTCCGTTGACACCCATGGTGACCGCGAAGGGCGCATAATAACACTGAATCCGCAAGGAACCTTGCGGAGCATTAACGAAAGCGAGTCCTCACATGGATTTAACCGCCGACCTCCTTCGCCGGATTGACGATCCGAAGATTGGCATACAGGAGCGTGTCCGTCTGAGGTGTCAACTGGCGAAGGAGTTAGTGGAAGCCGGTAATTACGAGGGGGCTCGTAGCGCCTTAAAGGGCCTCTGGCAGCATGTAGGCGAGCGGCCTATCCGACGGGCTGGATGAGCCGACGAAAGCCCTTGTGCTGCTCCGGGCAGGGACGCTGACGGGCTGGCTCGGAAGCAGCAGGCAGGTCGAAGATGCACAGGAAGCGGCCAAAAATCTTCTCACTGAGAGCAAGCTTTGCTTCGAGACGCTCGGCGACCGATTAGGGGTGGCTGAAGCGGAAACAGAAATCGGCTGGTGCTACTTCCGCGAAGGCGCTCTCGACGAAGCGCGAGTGACGCTTGAGTCCGCCCTCGCCAAGCTAACGGATGAGGATAACGCTCTCCAAGCCGTGGCATTACTGCGCCTCGCCGATGTCGAGCGCGTCGCCACACGCTTGCACGACTCTCTACGCCTGTTGACCGAAGCTGGCCCCTGTGCCGAGGCAAGCGGCAACTCTTCGATCAAGGGAAGATTTCACAACACGCTCGCCATGACCTTGAGGGGTCTCAGCGCTACTGAAAAGCGCGCGGATTATCTCGACTGGGCACTGGTTGAATACGCGGCGGCGAGCTTTCATTTCGAGAAGGCCGGGCACACGCGGTTTCGCGCCCGCGTCGAAAATAACCTCGGATTCCTTTTCTTCACCATCAAGAGATACGAGGAGGCGAAAGAGCACCTCGATTGCGCCCGGCGACTGTTCGACAGCTTGAAAGACAGCGGAAGCCGCGCGCAGGTTGATGAGTCACTCGCGCGGCTGCTCCTCGCGCAGGGGAAGAACTCTGAGGCAGAGCGGATTGTCCGCTCTGCCATCCGCGTTCAGGAGAAGAGCGGCGAGCAAAGCCTCTTGGCCGAATCACTGATCACGCATGGGACGGCCCTCGCGCGGCTCGGACAAGCGGAGCGGGCACGCCTCACTTTGTATCGCGCCGTGGAAATTGCTTCCTTGGTGGGAGATATTGAAAAGGCAGGGCTGGCCGCCATGACCGTCATCGAGGAGATGGGCGAACAACTGGCGACCAGTGAAGTGACGGACATTTACGGACGCTCGGCCAGTTTCCTTAAGGGGTCGCAGCATGTAGAAACATTGTCGCGCTTGGTGGCATGCTCCGAGTTGATGGTTACGCGGTCACGGCAGCGCAAAGTCGGGTTCAACGCCTACAATTTCCTCCACAACTCGCCACAGACCGGGGGGCTTTTACGTGATGCGCACCGCATTGCTGAATCAGCGGGCGCGGTCCTTATCACGGGCGAGACCGGGACGGGCAAAGAGGTTCTCGCGCGCTTAATTCACGAGTGGTCGGGCCGCACGGGGAAGTTGGTGGCGATCAACTGCGGGACGCTCACCAGTACTCTGATCGAGTCGCAGCTTTTCGGCCACCGGAAGGGCAGCTTCACCGACGCCGTTTCTGACCACCCGGGCGCGGTGCGAGAAGCCGCCGGAGGCACCCTCTTCTTAGATGAGGTCGCCGAGCTCTCTTCGGGCAATCAGTCGAAACTCCTGCGCCTAATCGAATACGGGGAGATTCACACCGTCGGCGCGCCTGTACCAGAGCACGTCGACATACGTATAGTCGCCGCTACGAACCGAGACCTCAAGGCAGCGGTGCATAAGGGACGCTTCCGCGAAGACCTCTATTACCGGCTCAGCGCCTTCCACCTACACCTGCCACCCTTAAGAGAGCGCACCGAAGATATCCCGGTTCTTGCCTCTCATTTTATAAAACAAGCTCTCGACGCGACCCAAAAGCATGTGACGTTTATGCCAGAGGCTCTCGAAGCAATGAAAAGGCTCTCGCTGAGAGGTAACGCTAGGGAACTTCGCTCCCTGATCGAAAGAACAATTCTCATAGCCGCTGATGGCTCCTTAATCTCTGCCGATGCAGTCGAGATCGTCGCCTTACGCCAGACGCAAACGTCCAATTTTGCCAACCCGTGGATGGGCTGCTCGCTGCAAGAAGAGGTCAAGCGTTTCGAGGGCGAGCTAATCCGGCGTGCGCTTGAAGCTGCTAAAGGAAGTATCGTGGGAGCCGCGCGTCTACTCGGAATCTCTCATCAGACTTTATCCTTCATGCTTAAGGGGCGGCACAAAGCATTGCAGCCAGCGACAGACCTCGGGGGGAAGAGGAAGCGAAGCATTATCCGTGCTCCCTAAAAAGGGATTCATATGTCTGAACGCTTCTATGAAGTCTACAATGGAATTCAAAAGGACGAAGCGTTAGCGGGTTCGGCTATCTTTCTGACTTGTTACGTTAAAAGAGTAGATTTATACCCACTGTTTTGGATCAGTTCGAGTTGCGTTGATTTCACTCCACAGACTGGGAATGAAATCATTATCTCGCTCTACGCACTGACCGCTTGGGCTTCGAACAACCTCTAAATCTCTTATTGAAAACTCCTCCCATTCTTCATCAAGGCCGATGGCGTAGCCGAAAAATCGGAACCCTTGTCTGCTAGGTTCGCCTTCGATGACGTACCAAAACCAATTCACTTCTGGGATCCAGAACTTCGCGTAGATGAATGGATCAGCCAAGTGTCTCTGTGAACCAAGGGGAGGAAGTTTCGAGGGGAGGTTGAAAACAAAAGAGCGCATAACTCATCCTTCCGACGGTTTTTCACCAGTCGAATGTTTAATATAGTTTGTCACGCTAGTGGGTGCTTTCCAAATTTTTTCAAAAGGAGGGGTTAATTTCTTACCAATTCGCCGTATAATGCTTCAGACATATTCGACGGGGGTTCGCAATCCACGGGCCCGAGAAATGGGTCCAAGAAGAGAGTGAACTCAAGGTGACCGAGCCTCCGCCAAAATCATAAGGAGACTCGGTATATGACTGAGTTGGATTGTGACCTCTCCGTCGAAGAGGCCCACCGCCTAGTTGAAGTAATTCAGGCGAACCCTGCCGCCGCGACCGACGCGCTCGAAAAATTGACAACAGCGTTTGGTAAGCTGGTTCACTGGCAAGCATACAAATTTCACGAACCCGCCATTTACGAAGACCTCGTCCAAGTCGGTTACGTCGCGCTCATGGACGCCGCCTTTAAGTTTAGGGCGTCGCGCGGCACGAAGTTTTCGACCTTCGCCTATGTGGTCATTTCTAACCGAATGGTGGACTACGTTCGGCACGAACGTAGTCACGGTGTGACCAACAAGTATCGGCACCGGCTCGACTGCGCGGTCGAAATGGTCAAGGCCCGTCCAAGCGCCAAGCCGACCTGCTTGGAAGAGTTGGCGAGCGATGGCTCTACCGAGCAGGAAGCAGCAACCATGGTTGACCTCAACCGCTTCGAGCCGCTGCTCGTGCCCGCGCTTGATGGTCTCTCAGAGCGCCAGCAGCAGGTGCTGCTGCTCTATTACGGAGATGAGCAGCCTCCCTCGGCCATCGCCAGCCACTTGGGGATAAGCCGCCCGAGGGTGACATACCTGCTTCAAACAGGCATCGAGCGGCTGCGCGGGAATATATTGAGCATGCATCTCCCGGCGTAACAACACGGCGCGAACGCTGGCCTCGGGGTTCCAGCGTTCGCGGCTCTTTATGCCCCGAGAACCACCACAAGGCCCTAATCACGGGTCTGTTAAGGAGGATGTGATGGCTAAGACAGCAGCAATTAGTGAAGATCTTAAACGTCAGCGCGAGTATGTTAAAGGTCTCCTCGAATCAAAATTTGATTTCGGCCTCGTGCTCGCTGACGCTTTCGTCAAGGGCATGAGGGACATTGGTTATAAGAACACCGGGACCGCAATTGATGAATTGATTGATAACGCCAAGCAAGGTGAGGCAAAGAATGTTCACATCCTGTTCGGCTACGAGGGCTCTCAGAAGAAGCCGGCGAAACTCGCGGTCGTTGACGACGGCCATGGGATGGATCCGACGATGATCCGAGCGGCGGTGCTGTGGGGAGGCACGCACCGGCACAATGACCGGCAGGGCTTTGGGCGGTATGGTTACGGGCTACCTTCTGCCTGCGTGAGCATCGGCCAGAGGTACACTGTCTACTCTCGCGTCGAAGGTGGGGAGTGGCACGAGGTGACGATCGATCTCAAGGCGATTGAAGACCACTTTAAGAAGGGTAACGTCGGTCACGTCACGGTGCCTGAGGCGGAGCCGGCTACGCTTACCCCTTGGGTCTCTGAGTACATCGGTAAGCATATCGGCGAGCTGAGCTACGGCACCGTCGTCATTATCGAAGACATAGACCGCATCGATTACAAAACGGCGCAGCACCTCAAAGACTTCTTCCTTCGCCATTTCGGCGTGTACTACCGGAATTATCTCCGGGAGATGAACTTGTTTGTGGACGGCAAGAAGGTCGAACCAATTGATCCGCTCTTCATTACACCGGGTTTCAAGTTCTACGATCTGGATGAGGATCGGGCGGAAGCGCTCCCCCCGCTCAACATCGAAGTTAAAAACAAAGAAACAGGTGAGTCTGCCGGCGTCGTTAAGGTGCGCTTCTCCTACATGCCGCCTACCTTCTTGCGCGTGACGGAAGACAAGCTGAAGGGGAAGGGGGGGCACCTCAACTTCCGGTTCCCCATCAGAAATGACAACAACGGGATTATCGTCATGCGCGCCGGGCGGCAGATTGACGTGGTTCAGAGCCAGTGCCCGTGGACGAAGTTCCAACATAACGACCGCTACATCGGTGTTGAGGTCGATTTTCCTCCAGCGCTAGATGAGGAGTTTTCGATCACTACATCCAAACAGCAGGTTGTTTTGTCTAACCGTATGTGGGATATCCTCGAAAATAACGGCGTCTACGAAGCCTTTCAACAGATGAGGAGTAGGTTCAAGAAGGAGAACCTAGCCTTGGAGGTCCGCCGGGATGCTGAAGAGAAGCGGCGAGCCTCAGAGGCCGCTATGGAAGCCGCTCAGAAGTTCGTCAACCGCGACCAGGTTGAAGAAAGCGCTGAGGATATACGGGAGGGAGAAGAAAACCTGGAGCGGGAAGCCAAGCGAATTGCTGAGGAAAGCGGCCTCCCTCCAGAGGTAGTCAAGGAGGGTATTAAGAGTAAGGCTAAGGATCGTAAATTCAAGGTGGAATATGTCGATTATCCTGGAGCGCCCTTCTATTCTGTAGACCGTCTTGGCGGACAGAAAGTCCTGCACATCAACAAGGCGCATGAGTTCTATACGGACTTCTACGCAGCTCCCGACTCGACGGCCACCATGAGGTTTAGGCTCGAAGTGCTTTTGTTTATCTTGGGTGACTGCGAACTGAAGGCTAAGGCCGCTGGCTTTAGGAAGTTCTACCAAGTCGAGCGTGCGGAGTGGTCGAGGTATCTCAGCATCGTCCTGCAGGAGCTCTCGGACTGGGATACGAAAGACGATGACGCCGAAGTGAGTGCCGAGGTTGCAGAGGCGGCCTTGTTTCAGAGCGAACGACAAAACGCTGTGCATTAAGCCAGCAGGCAGTTAAAGAAGGGGCTCGGTTGGACGGTCGAGTCCCTCCGCCCTTGATCTCCGACATCTCACGAGGTGAGAACCGAGGATGATCCGCGAGTTAAAGTTTGAAATAGTCCGGGCTTCAATCAATCTCCGCGCCCCGATTATCTACATGTGGGAAGTCAGGGACACGACCGGAGGAGTGATATACCGTTATATCGGAAAGTCGGATCAAGGTACCAATCGGCCGCTATGCGTGTACCCAAGAACCGTTAGGAACCTTCTCAGCGGTAAGCCGTACAGGAAAAGTAACCCGAAGGGCTATAGGAAAGTGCATTGGCAGTTGGCGAACGCGGCATACGCGGGTAACCCAATAACGTTGCGTTTTCTGTGTAACGTGCCTGAAGGGATTGATAGCTTGGCGCTCGAAAAGTTCCTGCAAAAGAAATACAAATGTTAGGCCACACTAATAGTTGATATTCCTTACTCTTCCCACTGGTTGAATAGAGGGAAAGTAGCTTCTTCGGGAGCCGGGAGCGGCACCACTGCCCCGTGGGTTATGGGGTAAGCGAGGGTATGTTGTAGAAGTTGAGCGAGAATTTCGGGTCGTCTGATTCTCGGCGAGAGCCAGCGCCAGCGCCAATACTTCGCAATCATTTCCGTCAGGTGCCGCGGCCGAGCCTGGGGGATAAGGTACGATGACCGCTTATCAAATCCGAGAAGAATTTCTCTGAAGTTTCTCGCAAGACTAATCCCATATGTCACGCGACGATTGCCGTGCAGCAGTATCCCGTCACTGGAGAGTCCTACCATTCCCAAGGCCTCTCGCATTTTCCTCATGAGGGGATTCACACCCTCGCCGAAAATGCTGTTGACTCTTCGCCCACCTTTTCGCCTCGAAATCAATACCGTCCCGCAATCAACGGTGTCTTTGCTGAATTGATATGTTCCATAGCCCTTACTGTGCTCTAAATGTTTATAGACAACCTGCTCCCTTCGATGGCCGCCGACCACTTCAAGGGGAATCTTCACGCGATTGTATTGACTCGATCCGACTCCATAAAGGCTCGTAGTGCATAGCAACACGAGGTTCGGCTTTCTTATCACGGGGCTGCCTTTCATTGACGAGGCGATAATACTGACCTGCTCGCCATAACGCCTGGCATAATACTGGGTTATTTCAGGGCTACACAACAGCATACACACTAATTTACCGCCGAGCAGATGATTATATGGCGCAATGGCACCGCACACTGTGATGTCCATCATGTCCACGCCGACGTGCTCGCCTTTAACCATGCGCACCAGTTGCGCAACGGCTGACTGGACCTTGACTGACTTTAGAGCCTCTTTTAGTTCCCGCTGAGTGCCGGCGACAAAGCCATGCTCCAGAAATTGCTTACGGATAGTCATGAGCTGCGCAAGTTGGCGGCAACGTTTGCTTTTATAAAGGTGTGTTAGCGCTTCGCGCTTACAATCTTCTGGTTTACTTAGGTCCGCCTTGGGACTTTTGTGCTTTTTTTGTTGATTGTTCTTGCGATGTTTTTTGATCTCCCGATCTGCTTCCTTCAGGAGTTTATCGATAACTTTGTCTGTGGGGTTTTGAATGTCTGCACTCGTACACAACTTCGGACGCTGTGCGAGATCGTCAATGTAAATCCCTTCAAAGAGATTTTCGAGGGATTGACGAAGCCAATGAGCTTTTTTAGCGGTAGGTTTTTTGATAAGGTTTTCGACAAAGGGCTTGGCTTGCCAGCCGATCCATTCGTCTCGCACTGTATGCTGTGCCACACTACTACCGAGGGCAGCAATGCCGATGACAGGATGACTCGGAGCTGCCGCGTCCCGAATGAGGATCATCAAGGACCGTCCGGGCACAGATTTATATTCATTCACCCATGTATACCTGAAATATCGCCAAATATCCCCGAGCCGCAACCCTGTATGCTCACAGACCGCATCACTCTCAACAAACTGAATGTATGGGGAGATTACGCCACTCAGCGCCGCCTCACGCTCTCGCTCGTCTTTAATCGCGTTGACCGCTTCAATTTTTTCTGACAGTTCCCTCCCATCACGCATAAGAGAGAAGATTGAGTGCCAGCCTTTGGCGTGAAGCCTGCGGCGCTCCATTCCTTTTATAAATTCAATGACTGATTTTTCTCTCAGCTGTGCATTACGCCCGAGTAAATGGCCAGCGCGCACCTGCTCCTTTGTGGCGTGTGGAGCATCGCGGGGCTGTAGAGAGCGGATTCGGACACCGGCTCCGTTGACCTCAAGCTCCCATCCCTGATAGACCAGATCAAGAATCACCCGGCTTACGAATTGGAGCTTTACTTGATCCGTGTTAAGCAAGTCGTAACTACCGGAGAGTTCTTCCCTGGACTGTTCTAACACCGTAGACCGCGCCAGTTCTCCAGCCTTCAAACCTTGCTCGACCCTTCGACAGAATCGAAGGAAGCGGGTGTGAGAGGTGCGGCTGAGAGTTGAGTTCAGTTCAAAAACCGACTCCTGCGCATCCGTGTTTACAAGCTTTTCCCTAGCAGCAACCATTACGCTATCACGAAACAGACTGTCGTATGTTATCTAAAACTCTGGGAGTATTGATGATTACTCAAGAAACGTGGCCAAGGCCTGACTCCACGCTTCACGCATGCTGCGCGCCCATTCCTGGCCGTCCGAACTAGGAATACTACATTCTGCCCGAGCGGCTGCAAAGAGTATAAGCTCTAAGTACCGGTATAACTGCCTTACGTCGGCTCTTGTGGAGTTTTTCGCTATCGGAACGTAAACCCGCTCGTAAAAAGGATGCTCCTCATTTAAGAGAATCACCAACTCGCGCGATGAGATCAGCGGGACGAAGAAACTCGAATCGTCGAGCATTTTATGCTCGATTCTATAGTTCAGTCCTGGGACGACTTTATTTCTCCTAGTTATTTTCGGCAACCGGTTCAGCCCGTAAGCGGAAAACTTATCCCCACCAATGAACGCCTTGATCGGTGGTTCGAGCAAATGGTCTCTTCCTTCCGCTTGGTTCTTAGCCGGGGAATCGAAGACTTCTGACTTCACCTGAAAGTATCGCTTTCTGACCCTGCTGTTCAAGTCATGAGCGGCCCGCTCAATATCTGGCGTAAGAATACTCTTTAGTTCCTCGGTCGGGTGGATGCCCTGCTTGGTGTTTGTAACCCCGAACAATTCGTCAAGTTCAGGGTTAAACTGAACCTCGCAACGCCACCAGTCGTCGTAATTCTCCTTACGCTTCTTGCCCATGAAAAACCAGCCGAAGTCAATTTCCCTGCTCGAACGAACAATCGAAACGCCGGCCCCCTTGCTAATACCGTGCGCTCTTTTTTCCTCATTCGTATAGCGGTGCCATTTTTTAATGGGCAGCTCTGTGAAAGTCACGAGAACATTTGATTTCCTGCTGCTTCCTTCCATAATGGCAATATTTATTTCATACTTCAATGGCGGTCCGTAAGACATCGCGCCTGTGAGGTTATTTCCGGTTCGGAGAAAGAGGGGATCGACAGGCAGCACAGGCTTGCTGTTAATGGATAATGCTTTTCCCTCCCAGAGCTGATACCTGAAGGTCTGGCCGAGCGTTTTGTGAAGTCGGGTTACAAATGACTTTTCATACTTGTAATCCAGTCGGTCGCATTTAGACCAAACGACTATCGTTCCACTCGGCGGGAGCTTTGACTTCCTGGGGAGGCTTATTTTCACCCGCCGGGGCTGGGGGACTGCTGTCATCTGGCAGGCAACGATCTCGTCAACATCAAGGTAGCTCCACCAAACCGCAGTTGGCTTTATCCAGGTGTAGACATCGACGCGGCGCGCGCGACTCAGGGAACTGTTGGGTAACCCCATACCGTAACGACCTGTACCATTGCGTGAGTTGAATCTGGTGCTGCCTCCGAATCTCAATGCGCGACGCAAGATGGATGGAAGCATACCGCAGCCGTTGTCACTAACGACAATCGTCGGTTTTCCTTCATCAGACTTTTGCACTTCAATATCAACCTTTGTGGCACCGGCTTCATACGAGTTATCAATCAACTCAGCCAATGCCGCGGCTGTTCCTTTATAACCCGAATCTCGTGTCGCCTGTATGAAGTGGTCGAGCTCAATAATATCGTTTTCAACCTGACGCCACATACTGAGTCCTCCTCCGTTACTAGGGTCGGCAAGCGGCCCTCATAAATTAACTACCGGCTATCGTACTGTTTAGCCCCTTCAGTCTTCGGGGTTCGCTTCCGCCCTTCAGCATAGGCAAGCCAGCGTGAGGGTTGCTGAGATTTTAAGCAATCTGAGATCATAAAGACATAACTCTATGAGGCAGTGATTGGCAAGGCTCCAGAAGAGCATCAGCAGCAAAACAGCCCGCGCGAGTGATGTACACCCGCGCGGGCTATTTGATGCACAGAATAAAGATCCCTCTTCAGGCCGCGTTAGCATGTTCGTCAAGCCAGTCTGATATTTCGTCGTCCTGACTGCCAGTATGATATAGCGACTCCGCTAGACCTTCCGGGTCGTAGATTCTGCGTCGCCCCAGCACCTCCTTCTGGTACGTGACGAACTTGAGGCAGGTCTCGAAGGAGTGGCGTGAGCGGGGTCGTCCGAACCAGCGCTTCCTCCTTTTCGATCTTGACGGAGAGGCCGCTTTTGCCACCGCCCCCGCTTGCCTCTCCGTCGAGGGTTGCGGAAAAGCCGATTCGATGGCGAAGAGTCGTGGCTGCGTCTTCTCGACAGATTGCGCCGCTGGTATAGCAGTATCGACTTGCATTGATGCCTTATTCTGAATCGCCCAAGGGCGTCGCGGGAAAGAGATGCGCACGTCCTCCTTGTTGACATTTCCCCGGGAAGACTCTATGAATCCTGACTCTTCCAGCTCGACCAGATAGCGGACCGCAATCCTTTCCGACTCACCGATGGAAGCAGCGAGCAGCGGCAGGTTCAGTTGAGTAGCGCCGCGGGCGTTGGCCTGTTGCGCCAGCACCGCGTAGCAAACTTTAGCGCCAGCGCTGAGGCTCCTGAATGAGAGTAGTCCGTGGGGGACAAAACACCCCGCGAATTGGTGGAATACATTGAACTGAGAAGATTCTTTCACGTTGGGAACTCCCTTCATAATGGTAAAACTCCCAACCTTCCTTCCATAAACCTTTCACACGTTCTCCTTGAAGTAAGAATCCAGATTGATGCCTAGCCGCTCGATGGAGCTTGTGGTTAAGGAAATATCTACCGCTTGTCCGTAAAGAGGCCAGACTTATCGCTTGGAATAAACGATTGCGTTTTATCGGCTAGGCTCATGTCCTCTATGCCTGCCCTGCTCATGGAGAGTCACTTCCCTTTCATGTGAGGAGCCCCGAGCTTGTAAAGGTTCGGATTGGTCTTTACACATGCTGAGGGGAACATGGTTTTTCAACAGCAAGTCCTCACGCTTTGCGATTTCTGTGGAAGTAGTTATATCGGACCGCTTCAGATGATCTTCCATCCCGTTAGCGCGATCTTTATGATTTAGGTACGTTGACGACTGATCGGCTATATCTTTATATGAAGAAGCGCCGCTCCATAATGTCTTAATGACTTCGTCTACAGCGGAAGACCGCTGAGTTTTCGATTCATAGCCAGTTAGTACGGCATCGTGGGCTGTCCTTTCATAGGTGTGATCGTGTTCCTCTAAGTCAGCATCACGACTCGATTCTAACGCCTTGTTTCCTCGGCTTGATGTGGCTTCACCAGTATCCACATCGCGCCTGCCATCGACCCCATGGCGAACGCGCCCAAGAGAATTAATATTGTCCCTATACCGATCAACCTGCTCAGGCGTCCGTAAACTGCTCGGAAGTCTTGTGCCTGTGCCCCGATCTCCTTGAGATGAATCTCCGCTGCGGCCTTGAGATGTTCCTGAGTTTTCTTCGACACCTCCAGCACTCCCGCGCTTCCCTTGTGATATACCGCGCTGCTCGTCGCCACCATATTTTGGCATTGTCCTACCATCTGTTCGTTTTTGTCGCTTATCTCCAGTGTCTTGGCGAAAAACACTTGAAGAATTCGGAGTTGTTGCTGAAACTCGCCCTTGATCTCTCCCGCCGTCTTCGTCACTTGTTCTCTGTAATGACTGAGGCTCGCCGCTATGCTCTTCTGGTGCTCTGCCATCTCCTCGCGCAGCTCCTTGCCTGCGAGCGACGATTGTCGCGAACTGTGCCTCCGCACTTTTCGCCGATGGCATGAGTTTGACGAGATGAGTCTCGATGCGCGCCTGTCTCGCGTCCAGCTCTTTCATTCGTTGCCTCATCTCTGCTACTTGCTCCGAGAGGTCGCTCTGTCTCTCCTGACTCATTTGCTCCTCCCCTTCCCATTGCGCCGCCTCTTGCGCGGCCGACTGCTTCATTATCTCTCTCCGGCTCATATGTCATCCTTCCTTTTCTTTCTTGTTGATCGGGCCAATTCCTCTGCAAACCTGACCACGTGAATCCTCGGCCAAGCCTGCGTCCTCTGATGTGCTTGCCTTCAAATTCGTAAACGCTTCCTATTATTTTGCCCTCGTCGCTGACAAGAAGGTGCAACGTTACGCCCCTTCGCTCCAATCTTTCCCGGAATTCAGTGAACGTGACTCCGTGATCCAGCGCCGAATTGACGAGTGCTTGAAGTCTGAGGGGTCGGCTGAGCTTTCCCGTACGTTCGTGCTCATTCCACTCGCCCTGTGTAGGAGCGCGCTCCATCGCGTCTCGGCTTGATTTGTTTGGCTTGAGGGCGAACTCCTTCTCGAGCCGGCGGGCTATTGATTCGCCACCGTCGTAGTCGAAGGAATCGGACGGCAGCCTCCCTTTGAAGTCAATGGTCGAAGAGATGACGTGTATCTCTGTGTGCTTATGCCCCTCCTTGTGTTCGACGGCCGCGTACATCGTTCTGTCCAGCCGCTTAAGCTTCGCGAAGCGGAGGACAATCCGCACCTTCGTCCCGCGTGACAATGCATCTTCTTCCGGGAAGCTGAGGATTGCGTGCAGGACGTTAACTTCGACGTCCGGACGCAACGCAGCCAGGGCCTCGAAATGTTCCCGCAACTCTTCTTTGTTGCGCCCTGACATGTTCGTGACGACGAGTTCTCCCCTTTGCTTACCTTCTGCCGAATCGTCTGGCGTCTTATCATTGACCGGCCCGACCCTGTCCGTTTCCCCGCCATGCCCTTTAGCAAGCGCCAGTTCTTCGTTCACGTCCCGGTTTTCAGGGGAGTCCCTCTTCTCGATTTCCGGCGGGGGCTTACCTTTAGGGTCAAAGAGATAGTCCAACAGCCCGCTAGAACTTCTCCCTTTCAGAATTTTGATGATCACGCTTGATCCCCGCTCATCAACAGATTTTCGACGTGACGAATCTCATCCAGAATGCGTTCGGCTAACTGCCGGTCAATTACCGCGCTATCGCCCGACTCGACGAGCATCAGCGCGTGGCTGAAATCCGCAGCCAAGCGTCCCAGTTGTCGGTAAGCGCGGTAATTAATGGCCGGGACCGGCCGTCGTATGCGCTTGCTTAGTCCGAGGTGTCGGAGGAAAGCCCCCTTCTTCATGTGCACAAGTTTCGCTTTGTCACCGATGATGACCTCCTCGTCTTTATTGACGGGGACGCCAATTCTTCCCGTGCGGCGTTCAAAATCTTCCAGCCTCGGCCTACCGACCCGGACGTTGCTGACTGAGGTAAGGTGACTCTTTTTCCTGCTCATGACTCATCTACTGCCGGACTGTGAAGATATTCGTTTCATCGGAACATTGCTGGCTGCCGCTGTTGCTGACGCGCGCGGCTGAACTATTTAATCGATCTGGGTCAGGATGATGCGTTTACAGGCCAAGGCTGCCATGACACCGGCTTCCAGGAGTTAGAGAGAATCAAGGTCATCCGCGAGTGGCAGCTAATTTTCCGATTAGCATGGGGTCACACGAGAATCGCGAAGGAGGCATTCACATCTCCAGCTCGAGTTGTTTGCTGTTGAGATCGCCGGCATCCGATTTCACGGCGCGGGCCGCTTTGGTTCTACGTTTCAGTGACCTTGCCACGGAGGTGTGAAAAGCGCGAATGGCGTCGGCGACGACTTCGTCTTTCGTATTTTTCCTTGCCGACATGAGTTCGGTTACAAGCTGTCGAACATCTGTGGGCAGGCGAATGGATAGTGTGCAAGTAGTATCCGGAATGGCGCGGGCGACAGAGGGGGCTCCGTTCTGTTTCAGAGTCCGCACGTCGGCTCTAAACTGCTTGAGCCTGTAATCGCGCTCCGCACACCTTTCGACCGCCATGCGGATCGCGTCATGGGGGTCGGGCGCTGACAGAGCGGTTACGAAGTACTCGCGCCCTAAACTGGGTATGTCGGCGAGGATGGTTTCGCCAATCGTCGGAAAGAAAATATCTTTAATACGTGTGTCGGTCTCTAAAGTCTTTCTGTCGACTCCCGCCTGCCGGGCGATGCGGTCCAGGTGCGCCCGTATTCCGCGCCCCAGGAGATCACGTTTTCCCCGCCCGCCTGAGAGCCTACGCTGGTGGCGTTGCCGCAGAAGGGATCCACACGTTCCTCGAACAAGAAACGCGAATCTCTCCAGCCGGTGCGCGCTGATCACAATCTCGACGAGCTGCTCGTCATCCTTTTCTGAAAGGTTGCGGAGCAGGTCAGGCAGATGTTTGACCAGCCGATTTGCTCCTGTACCCACATCATTAGTTTTAGTCACTTGGCTCCTCATATTCTCGAATCGTTTCTTGACCTGATTTCAGATAAGCACATCAAATTTTAATCAGCGAGTAGAGATCAGCCTGATGGGCTTTCTTAATTTAGATAGCTCTCACTTCCGCAGAAATTTCGATCGGTCTATTTCTTACTGCTTTTGTTCTGTTGATGCGACCTCCGCGCCTTAGCTTATGGCACTGTCTTTAGCAAAGGGTGTGCCAGGTAAATTCAGCCTGCTTGTCCTCTCCCGTCTTGCATTGCTCACTGACATTTCCAAGGAATTCATGCTCATTTGAGCGGGATTGGATTACCGGCGCGGCAAAGAGGTGTAGGTTGACTCGACACTTGGGGTCTCGGTTGAACAAACAACTGTAGAGTGAACCTACACCTAAGAACAAAAACACTGATCAGTTAAATTCTCTGAATCTTGGTTATTTCCCAATAAATATCGAAGGAAAGTAACGGCAA
The DNA here is from genome assembly GCA_963711585.1 of uncultured Acidobacteriota bacterium. Taxonomy (GTDB): domain Bacteria; phylum Acidobacteriota; class Blastocatellia; order Pyrinomonadales; family Pyrinomonadaceae; genus QHXM01. Next base: position 670,692 of record CAVQEU010000020.1, read on the forward strand.
GCGTGAAGAGCCTTACTTTGGCATTCACTTTGCACATTGAGACTATGAGGTTGCCTTAATAACGTCAGTTCGAGATAAGGAACTGTTCTTTGACTTGAATGTTCAGTGACGGCTTCTTCTCCCGCCACGTGTAGGCGATCAGCCCCGCCGCCACATTGCCTAAGAAGTTCCACAGCGAGCGGTGGCGCGTGTGCTCGATCTGGGAGATGTTCTTCAACTGGTCGTTGACCGTCTCGATCAGCGCCCGCTTGCGCAGGAGCAATTTGTCGGACAAGGCCAGGAACTTGTTCTTCATATTCTTCCGAAGCTTGGTGATGAGCCGCAGTTCCTGCGCTTCGAGCAGCGCCGCCAGCGGTCGGCTGATATAGCCCTTGTCACCGAAGAGCCTGCCCCACAACTCTCTGACCAGGTGCGGCACGGGCCGCCGGTCATCGACGTTGCCCGGCGTCAGGTAGCAGCCCAGAAGTTCGCCGCGGTCGTTGATGACCAGGTGGAGTTTGAAGCCGTAGAACCAGCCCATGCTCGACTGCCCGCGCTCGGCCGAGCCGCGGAAGACTTTATGCTGCGGGATGCGCAGGTTGTGGCAGACGGCCAGCGTGGTGGCGTCCACGAAGGCGATGCCCGTGCAGTTGCCTTTGCGCGTGTGCAAGTAGCACCAAAGCGGGATCATGGCCTCGCGCTGCAACTCGACGAACCGGCCGTAGCTGACCAGTCTCGGGAACGCCCCGGCCAGGTGCTCCGCGACGTGGCGCGTGTAGAAGGTCTTGAGGTCGCGGTAGCCGGAGGCGTGGAACAGCACGAGGATGGTCATCACCTCGGAGAGCGAGAGCGCGCCGGGCTTGTGGCGGCGGCACGCGCCGCTCGCCAGTAGTCGCCGCCTCCACGCGGGTTCAAAGAGCAGGCAGAAGTCGTCTATGTCACAGAACAGCGGTAGAATGTCCATCAGGAGAACTCCTTGCGCGGGCATGGTGTCGTCTTGGTCGACCACATCTTACCGCTCTTTGGAGTTCTCTTTCCTTATGTCGAACTGACGTTTAATAAGTATTGAAAGCCTCATTCACTTAAGCTGTGCCACAGCGAATATGTAGAGGGTAACGCATTATTAGGGGGCTTAGTGATATGGACCCAGCTATCAGAACCCTCGATAGACGAGACCACGGCGCGTGCCGAGCACTGATGGGGTTTAGCTCACCTGAGGTTGGCGGGAGGGCAATCGGAATCTAAAGCAATGAGCGATATATTGAATAACGACTCACTTACGGCTCTATTAAAATCGGTCGTGAAAGAGGCCGTGCGTGAAGTTATTAATGAGACGTCGTTGCCACGACACGGCGACGATACGGCGCGCAAGCTGGCCGTGATCAGCGCTAAGCCGTATCTCACAGTGCCGGAAGCGGAACTACTTTTAGGGTGCTCCAACTCTCACCTTTACCGCAAAATTAAAGACGCCAAAAGAGGCAAGACCAATGATCCGATTCCTTTCCGAGACATTGGCGTCTATATCTTCCCGCGCGAAGAACTACTCGCCTGGGTTGAAGCAAATTCATCAAGAGCAAGCAAAGCAGCTTGAAACCTTCCCAGCTTAGATAATAGACTCTCAGGCGACTTCTCTGGTCGCTCGTGAGAGAGGAGCGACTAATGACGATCAAACAGGGAAAGAACGGTGTCTGTTACTCCGAGTTTTATTTGGAGAAGCAGGTCTACCGTTTCACCTTCAACGGTAAGAAGGGGCTGCCCTTGATTACTTCAAAAAAGGAGGCGAGAGAATATGAATCGGAACTAAGACGGCAGCTAAGGGCCGGCAGCTTCGTCAAAGACAGTCCCGTACAGAATTTCGCCAAGTTCTACACCGACATCTTCATGAAGTACTCGAAGGAGCATAAGTCTGAAAAAGCTCAGATGTTCGATGAGTATTACGGTACTCATTTGATGGAAGAGTTCGGACAAAAAAGGCTTTCTCAGATTACTCCCAGCATGATCGAGTACTTCCTGAAGAGGCTAAGCAGGACGAAGACTCAGTACGGCAGGAAGCTCTCGCCCGTTACCATACGTATGATTTACGGGAGGCTTAACCAGTTGTTCAACTTGGCCGCCAGGGAAAGGGTTTTCTTCGACAACCCGTGCCGGCTGGTGAACAAGGCCATCCTGAAAGGCTTCCCGTCTTGGCAGCCTCGTAAGCGGTATCTGAATAAGTACGCCGCGGATGAGAAGGAGAGACTGTTTCAGGAGTTGAACGGCAACCTCTCTGCCATCAGCCGTCTGTTACTTCACACGGGCCTGAGGCCGCCGAAAGAGATAATGAGAGCGGAGAAGGCCCATATCAATTTAACGGACAGGCCGAAGCATTACCGCTACACGAGCAGAGACGGCGAACACCTCGAAGATAGGCACGTCATCATCCCGCCCATGGCTTTCCACGTCGTACACGGAAAGGGCGGGGTGACACGCACCATACCTTTGAACGCCACGGCGTATGGCATCCTCGTCATCCTTTGTGACGATGAGACCACGGGTGATTTTCTTTTTCTAAATCGGGACGGGGAACGGCAGGAGTCAATCAAGAAAGGCTTCGCCGCGGCCTGCGCGAGGGCGGGGATTGAGGACTTGAGACCCTACGATCTGCGCGGGACATTTGCGACGAGGCTGGTCGAGCGCGGGGTGCATCAGTACGTCATCTCAGCCCTGATGGGTCACGCGATGCCTGAGGAGGGCTTCGGCCATGAGTCGAGAATAACGCCGGGCTACGCCCAAGCGACGTGGGAGGCGATGGTTCGGGCTGTGGAGAGTTTGGAGTATCCGGCGTCCGAAATTACCGTTTTCGGAAGGCAGTCAGGAAAAATTCAGGAAAAATCTGCCGAAAACGACGCTACACAAGGGAAGATAAAGGCGGGCTAAGTGTTGACAACAAAAGGGCACAAAAATGGTAGGCGCGTGCGGATTTGAACCGCAGACCCCTACCGTGTCAAGGTAGTGCTCTACCCCTGAGCTACGCGCCTACAGTGCTTAAAAAGCTCTCGCTTCGTGTCATCTTGAAGCGAGGTCGTAAGGTAGCAAAGGATTTTCGTTCTTGTCAAGCCAACCCTTTTGGCATCAAGCAGCCCGATTCGCCGTCATCCGGTCACAGAAGAAAAGACGCCTGGCCTTTCGACCAGGCGTCTTTATTGAATGTCACGAAATTGGCTTAAGCGGTCACTTTCACCACTTTCATTTCGTCCGTGTACGTCTTGATTTCCGTACCCTTTTTGATCTTCGCGTTCTTCCCCTTCTTGAGCAAGCCGAAGAGGCCGAAGAAGACGGACAGGGCGATAACGGTCCCAACCTTATCGCCGCCTTCGCCGCCTTTCGAGGCCCGAAGGCGAACCTTCTGACCGTCAATCGCAGTGGTGGATTCAACCCGGATGCCGAGCTTGCCTCCCTTGCCCATGCGCCCGGCTTTCTGCGCGTTGGCGATTGTTCCTTTGATTAAAGTGTCCCTGGCGATAACCACTTTTCCATTAACCATGAGGTCGTCTTTGAGCTTGAAGTTGATGGGGTCACCTTCGGTCGCAGAGCCGCTGGAAATCTCTTCTTCGAGCACGGCTATTAATTCAGTCCCGTCCGGAATGGTCACTTCGACACCACCGGTGCTGGGGGTTTCCTGTGCGTTGACTTGCTTGGGGGTCGGGTAACAAAAGACAGTCAACACAAGAATCAGTGCGATACCTCTTGCTAGATGAGTCTTCATTTTGATTTTCCTTTCGTCGTGAGAATCTAGGGGAATAACGGGATGAACTGATGGAGGAGCACTATGGCTCCTGCCCAACTCATCTTCATTACTTTACAACCGACTGCGTACTTCAGGATCGGCTAGTGAGTGCTCTTGCCACGTTATTACAAGAAGTCTTGAAGAATATTAAAACCCCTGTCGGGGGATTCTAAGGAGTAAATCAAACTTGCGGTTGCTAACGTGAGGCTAATGCGGAGGACTACTCTTCATCGTGCCTTGTGAGCGTTGCGCAATATAAACGAGGCGGCTGCCGCCGTCAAGCCGCCGGGACATGAGCTTTCGTTCCCATTCAGGCGCTTGCCGTCTCCGCAGACACCTGCTCCCACTCCTCGTAGAGCTTGCGAAGCTGCGCGTCAGCGCTCTTGTACTCTTCGTTGAGAGCCTTGAGGCGTGAGGGATCGCGCGCGACTTCCGGTTGGCTCAGTTGTTCGGAAATCTCCGTCAGATGCTTTTCCGCCTCATTGATCTCCGTCTCGATTAACTGCGAATCGCGGGTGGGCTGTTTCTTCTTGCCCTTGCTCTGTGCCGCTTTCGTCTTCTGCTGCGGCTGACGCGGAACTGGCTCTTTGGTCTTCGCGGGCGCGGACTCCTCCTGAACGGGCGTGCGCTTCTTCGCCGCGCGCCAGTCGTGGTACTCGGTGTAATCGCCGTCGTAGTGCTCCGCTCCGCCCACGCCGTCGAGCGCCAGAATCTGGGTGGCGACGCGGTCCAGAAAGTAGCGGTCGTGGCTGATGGTGATGATCGTTCCCTGGTAGGCGTCGAGCGCTTCTTCGAGCGCCTCGCGCGAGGGAATGTCCAGGTGGTTAGTAGGCTCGTCCAGGACGAGGACGTTGACGCGCGAGTAGATTAACTTAGCGAGGGCGAGGCGGCCCTTCTCGCCGCCCGAGAGGTCGCGCACGTGTTTGTAAACGTCGTCGCCCGTGAACAGGAACTTGGCGAGGAAGGAGCGCAGCTCGCCGGCCGTCGCCGTCGAGGGCGCGACGCGGCGCAGCTCCATGATGATCTCGTTGCGGTCGTCCAGGTCGTCCAACTGCTGCGCGTAGTAACCTACCTGAACTTTCGTGCCCCAGCGGATTTCGCCCGCGAGCGGCTGCAACTTGCCGAGCACAGTCTTGACGAAAGTGGTCTTGCCGGAGCCGTTCGGCCCGATAATCCCCAAGCACTCGCCGCGCCTGAGCGTGAACGTGATGTCGCGCGCGAGCAACTTGCCGGGGTAGCCGACCGAGGCGTCCGCGACCGTCAGGACTTGCGTGCCGGCGCGCTCTATCTCTTGCAGGCGAAAGTCGCCGGAGGACTGGTCTGGGCGGACGGCCTCGACGCGCTCAAGCTTTTCGAGCATCTTGCGGCGCGACTTGGCCTGCTTGGTCTTCTGTCCCGCGAGGTTGCGGCGGATGAACTCTTCCGTCTTGCTGATTAAGTGCTGCTGGTTGTCGTAGGCGCGCTGCTGCGCCTCGCGCCGGACATCGCGCTCGACGAGGTATGCCGAATAGTTGCCCGTATAGACGCCCGCGCGCCCGTTCTCAAGCTCGACGATGCGGCTCGAAGTGCGGTCCAGAAAGTAGCGGTCGTGGCTGATGATGACGTAGGCCGAATTATACGTGCTCAAAAATTCTTCGAGCCATTCGACAGAATTTACGTCCAGGTGGTTGGTCGGCTCGTCCAGCAGCAGAACGTCTGGCTCGGCCAGGAGGAGGCGCGCGAGGCCGAGGCGATTCTGCTGCCCGCCGGAGAGTTTCTCAGTCGCAAGCGCCCAGCTCTCGCGCTCGAAGCCGAGCCCCTGCAAGATGGCTTCGGCGCGGGCCGCGTACTCGAATCCGCCCTCGCGCTCGAACTGGTGTTGCAACTCGCTGTAGCGTTCGAGCACGGCGTCGAGGTCTTCTGCGCCCGCCTCGGCCATGCGGTGTTCCAGCTCGTGCATCTCGTGCTCGATCTGTTGCAGGTGGCCGAAGGCGGCGAGCGCGGATTCGTGTACGGTCGAGCCCGGCTCGAAGTGCACGTGCTGCGCGAGCAGGCCCAGGCGCAACCCCCGCGCCCTCACCACGTCACCGCGGTCGGGCGTCTCCTCGTTGCTGACGAGACGAAAGACAGTGGTCTTCCCCGCCCCGTTGCGCCCGACCAGCCCGACGTGCTCGCCCGGATTGATCTGCACGGACGCGCCCCGCAACACCTCCTGCGAGCCGTAAGACTTATGCACGTCTGAGAGCCGGAATAGCATGAAGACAGTGACGTTGTGACGAGTGACGTTGTGACGAGTGACAAGTGACGAGTTAAAGACAAGCTCTTACTTGTCACTCGTCACTTGTCACTCGTCACTGTTATTTCGTAGCCGCCGGGCTCGCGGTCGCCTGCGGTGATGGGGAGGGAGACTGTGCGGCGGCCGGGGAGGCGGCGGGCGAAGAAGCCGGCGAGGCTCCCGTTTCGGGGGCGGCCTGCCGCATCGAACTCATCATCTCCGGTTTGGCGAGCATGTTCTGCGCGAGATTGTTGACGATCTTTGCCTCGGTCATAGCCACTTCGAGCAGGGCCGCATTCAGAATCTTTTTGCGCTGGTCGGTCAGGGCCTGCGTGATCTGCTGGCGCACGCCGGGGCTCTCGAACGTCAGGTTCTCGTTCTGTAGCTGCTTGCTCTGCAACTTGAAAATGTACCAGCGCTTGTTCGGGAACTGCACGGGCGGGGTGTAGCTGCCGATCTGCATCGTGTCGAAGAACTGCCTGATCAGTTCCTGCGGGAAGCCGTTCTGCTTGAGAGCGTCTTCGGTGGCGAAACCCAGGTCGCCGCTACGCGCACGAATCTCGTCCACGTCCTCGCTGCGCGCGCGGGAGACCGTGGCGAAATCGGCCCCGCCTTTCAACTGGGCGTAGATTTGGTCAATCTTGACCTTCGCCTCCGTGTCGTTCTTCGCGTCGTCTTGCAGGCCGTTGTTCTCAGGGTCCACCACAATGTTGGCGAGGCCGACGCCGCGCGGGTTGACGAAAAGCTGCTTGTTGTTGTTGTAGTAATCCAGGACCTCTTCGTCCCTGACCGTGACCTTGGTGTTGATCTGGTCTTGCAGCTTCTGGATGGCCTTAGCCTTGCGCGCGTCCTCGCGCAGCATCTCGACGGTCTGTCCCTGCTCCTTGAGCCTCTTCTGAAACTCCTCTTCGGTCATGCCGCTCTGCCGTTTCAACTCAGCCAGATACTGATCAACCTCGTCGTCCTTCGGCAAAAGCCCGCCCTTATCGGCGCGCTGGTAGAGCACCTCGTTCTGGATGAGCGTGTCGAGCGCCTGAAGGCGCGTCTGCGCCAGTTGGAGCGGCGTGAGCTTCGACTGCTGCCCCTGAAACTGCTGGTTGATGAGCCTGTCAACTTCGCTCAGCATGATGTTTTTGCCGTTGACGGTGGCGGCCACGTCGGTCGCGCCGCCGGTCATGCCCGTGCTGCCGCTGCCGGTCGAGCCGCAGGCGGCGAGGCTGAGCGCCACGAAGGCTGTGACCGCCCCTAGAACTGCTTTTTTGATTACTCTGGACACTTTATGCTCCTTCGAAATTAACGATGACTGCCGCGGCCCCCGCCCGGCCCTGGTCTCTCACCTGCTTGACGTTTACGAAAGCCGTTTGCTATAAATTTTCGTTTCGCATCTCTCAAGCGGATTCGCACGCGCCCGACTGAGAGGTTGAATTCATCCGTCTTACTATTATCGGAGGTACTAAATCATCATGGCTAAACGATGCGAAGTCTGCGGCAAGGGGCCGCAATTCGGCAACAACGTTTCCCACGCGAACAACCGCACGCGCCGCCGCTTCGACCCCAACCTGCAATCCATACGCGTCCAGCGCCCGCAGGGCGGCGTCGTGCGCAAGAAGGTCTGCACCAGGTGCATCAAGGCCGGCAAAATCGCGAAAGCGGCCTGAGCCGTCCGCCCACGTCTTTTCAAACCGATAGCTACCGTTCAAAGCTGCGATGACAAATGCGTCTCAGCAGTTTGCCCGGTAGCTATTCTTTTCCCGCCAGGGCAACGACCTCTATCTCCACGCGAGCGTCCCTCGGCAGCCGCGCCGCCTGAACAGTCGCACGGGCCGGCGGGTTCTCCACGAAGTACTGACCATAAACCTCGTTCATCGCCGCGAAGTCATTCATGTCGGCCAGGAACACGGTCGTCTTGACGACGCGGTCGAGCCCCGTCCCGGCCGCTTCGAGCACAGCAGTGAGGTTGCGCATCACCTGCTCTGTCTGCTCGCGGACGCCGCCCTCTACAAATTGGCCCGTTTTCGGGTCGAGCGGAATTTGCCCCGAGGCGAAGACGAACCCCCCGGCGCGCACCGCCTGCGAATACGGCCCGATGGCCGCCGGCGCGCTCTCAGTCTTGATGATCTCCCTCACTGTACGGATAACCTCTTTTCCACGTTCCGAAACAAACTGCGCATTTTAACAGAAGGCCAAAGGGTAAGGCAAAAGCAGGCGTGTGCGAATTCCGGCCCAGGAACTTCGGACGCGCCAATGTGGCGCTTCAGAAAGTGCCATAACTGAGCTTTCGCTCCGCGGCCCGGATGGCCTACAAGGTCGTCTCAGAGAGCTATCTGGAAAGCCACTCAAAAGGAGAGCCACATGAAAAGCAGAGTCCTGACACTGCTACTTGTTCTGGCCCTGCTGCCGGCAGCACCGTCCGTAGCCCCGGCGCAGACGAACAACCACGCGCAGTCCGCAGCCACCACCAACGCGCAGGATTGGCAAGACTTGAAAGACCTCAAGCCCGGCAAGCAGATATTGGTTGAGTTCATGCCCAACATCGGCGACCCCGTTGAAGTTAGATTTGTCAGCGCAATTGGCACAAAGCTCACTGTGACCAGCCACGGCTATGACCGCAGCATTGAGCAGCGCGACATCCAGAGCGTCTATCACCTGAAAGGCAGGTGGTCGCGCCGAACGACGGGACGCATCGGCATGGTGGTCGGGGCGTTGGCAGGGGGAGTTTTAGATAATTCGGTAATAAATCCTATAGATAGGCCGGTGGTGCCAGGCAAAGACGACGGGACCCCCAAGCTTTGGAGGGCTTATTATCGGAGGGCTCGCCGGTGCCGGTGTGGGCAGGCTGCTCGGCGGCAAACGCAAAGGCAAGCTGCTCTACGAGGCTAAATAGCCGCGGCGTCGAGCCACGGCCCCGCGTGCGCCCCGCCTCTCGGCCTCGCTGCCGCAGGCGCTGAAGAGCGTGTGCACGCGGGAAGCGCAGGGA
>CAVQEU010000021.1:0-4964 GCA_963711585.1 uncultured Acidobacteriota bacterium
CTGGAAGCGAAATCAGCATCGCCGGGGGCGATGGTCTCATCAAAATCATTTACCTTCTGATGAAGTTGAGTGCTGACGCCGCAAACGAGAACATCCCGATAAGGAGGCAACTCGCGCAGAATAATCGCCGGGCGGTTTTTGACGATGCCGTCAGCTTGGGGGACGGGCGTCAAAACCACGTCACCTTCCTTCATATTCGGGATTCGCCTCTTTGATTAAATCCAATGAATATTCAGGCTCGTCTTGCCCGTAAGCGTCTTCCAACTTTTTCATTGAAAGACGCAGCCACGCCTCGCGCTCGCCGTCAGAATTATCTTTCGGCAGCACAGTCACTATAAGTTTTGTATCCGGCTCAAGCTCACACGGCTCGTCCAAGAGAATCTGGTTGCCGTCAAAATGCGCGCGTAAAGTCTTTCTCATAAAACTATTCCTCCCGGCACGGGCCTCTCATTTCCAGACTATCACCACTCGACGACCGCTCACAAACCTTCAACCCTCCTGGCGACGGGGTCGAGCGGCGGCAGGTTGTTTTCGGGCCTGTCGAGGTAGAAGTAGGTGCAGCTTGAATAGTCGTCCGTGCGCTCGAACTTGCCGTCCCTGGAGGTGTCCATCTCGACTAAGCCTGGGCCAGCGCGGTAGAGCTTGCGGTTCTCTTTGACTACGGCCTCGCGGCTGTGGGGCGCGAGGTAGCCTATCTGCTGGATGGTGACGCGTATGTCTTTGTGGAAGTAGACGGGGTCCGGGATGTGGTAGCGGTAGAAGCACCAGCGCATGTTCTTCTCGTCGGCGACGGGGCTGCCCTGATACCAGTTGGCGAATTGGCCCTGCCCCCAGGCGGTCCCGATGTAGTCTTCAGCGCCCGTCCCGCTCAGGGTAGGGAACTCGCGGTCGCCGTCCAGGTAAATCTTGACCTCGCCCTCGCCCCACCAGGTGTTGAAGTAAGCCTTCTGGTTGACGATGACGCCGATGTTCGTCCCGAGGTAGCGCCCGCGCCCGTTGACGAGCGGCAGAAGTTCGTAGTCCTGCTTGAGCCTGGTCGGGTTCTCGCGCCGGTAGTGCGCGTGGAAGTAGAGCGCGCCCGCGCCGTGACGGTCGCCGAGCGTGTAGTCCACGTCGTAGAAAAGCTCGTCCAGGTTCGCGGCGCTCTCGTTCGTCATGACGATCTTCATGCCGGTCTTGAACGGCATGGGGATGACGCAGTTAAAGCTGCGCCCTTCGGGGTTGGAGAAGAGTGCGGACTGGAAGGGGACCATCTGCCCGAGGCCGATGCCGAAGAAGTCGCCCAGGGGCGCGCTGACCGCGGGCGTTTTGGCGCCGTCCCAATACATGTCTATACGCAGGCTGCGCAGCATGCGCGGGCTGCGGTCGGGAAAAGTCATCCAGATTCTTCTGACCGTGCCGCTCGTGCCCGTCGCCTCGGCCAGCACGCGGCTCTCGCCGGCCTTAATCGCCACGGTCGGCGCGCCCTTGCGCCCGCCGTTCGCCTGCCCGGCCTTACCCTTCTCGCCCGTCGGGTTCTCCCCGCTCGCCCAGCGCGACTCGACGCCCTCCGGCATCTCAAAGAGCGACTGAGTGAACGCCACGTTCGCAGCGCAAAGCAACAGGACAAACGAGAAGACGAATTTGGCACAGTTGATTCCAAACGGCATGCCTTTTCTCCCAACCTTTTGCATTCGGATTTAGACGACAGGTTCGTATCTTATCATGCGGGCATCGCTGGATTTTGCCTTTTCCTGTGCATCGCAAGGGGCGCTCCCGGCGTCTAAGACTCGCTATGCGTACCAGGGGAACCCTTATTTGTTGCGCTCTCATCTTCGGTCTCTTACTCGCGGCCGCGTGCGGGAATAAGCGCGGCGGGCGGACGCAAGTCGCCCCGGCGACAGTGGCCGCTCCGGTGGCACGGACGCTGCCGCCGTTGCCGTCGCGCCCGCTCGCGCCGAAGCTGAAAGAGATGCGCGCGCGCGCCGTTCGCGCCGCTGCGGAATTGCGCGAGCTGCCGTTTCGCGAGGAGGTCGGGATGGCGGAGCTTTCCGGCTGGGAGTACGGGACGCGCGCCAGCGAAATGGCACACGTGCTCGGCGGGGAGGAGTTGCGCGCCCTGGGCCAACTGGCCGCGGCCGGCGGCGTGCTGCCCGAAGGCACGGACCTGGCCTCGCTCGCCGCCAGCTTCACGGCCGTCTCCGCCGGCGCCGTCTATTCGCCACTCGACAAACAAGTTCTCATCGTGGACAAGTTCAGGGACGACTCGCTGCTGACGCACGAGTTCACGCACGCCTTGCAGGATCAGCACTTCGACTTGATGAAGATGCTCATCGTCAGGCCGTATGACTTCGACCGCGCCGAGGCGGCGTTCGCAGTCATAGAGGGCGACGCGATGAACGTGCAGCGGCGCATGGAGCAGGGCGAGAGTTACGGACGGCTTCCGCTCGATGAAATTCTGAGGCAGGAGGGCGACCGCTTCGGCGACTACCGCAAGGAGATCGGGCGCTACTTCCCGCCGCTTCTAACGGAGACTTTCATCTTCCGTTACCGCGACGGCGCGCGCTTTGTCGAAGCCGTGCGGCGCGGCGCGGGCGAGCGCGGCGTGAACGCTCTGTTTCAGCGCCCGCCCGTTTCGACCGAGCAGATTCTTCACCCGGAGAAGTACAGCGCGAACGAAGCGCCGCGCGAAGTCGTGTTGGACGAAGCGGCCTTCGCGGCGGGCGGGTGGAAGATGAGCGCCTCGACGCCGCTCGGCGAGATAGGAGTGCGCGGGTTGCTGATGGCGGGCGTGCCTGTTGCTGAAGCCACGCGCGCCGCGGCGGGCTGGGGCGGCGACCGCGCTTACCTGTTTAAAAAAGAGGGCAGCGCCCCGCTCTTCGTCTGGCAGACCGTCTGGGACAAGCCCTCGGACGCTGAAGAATTTTTCACGACTTACAACCGGCTGCGCTCTCGCGCGGGCGCAAAGCCGGGCGAGATTCCAACCATAGGCGAAGCATCACAAACCGTCTGGCGCGAAGCCGGCCGCGTCACCATCGTCCGCCGCACAGGCGACCAAGTCCTCATCATCCGCGGCGCGGAAGGGGACGTGAAGACAGTGATGGAAAACCAAAAGTAAGGAAAAGTAAAAAGGTAAAAGGAAGAAGTAAAGACCCTGAAAGGGTCGCACATGATAGCCGGGGGCAAGCGAAGCGCCGCCCCCGGATTGACGAGAGAAAACGTTTCGACCCTGAAGGGGTCGCGCCTCAACGTTGAGGCGCGACCCCTTCAGGGTCGAAATCTTGTTGCGTGTTATTCCGTGGGCGGCGCAAGCTCACGCTTGCTTGCCCTCGGCTATCATGTGCGACCCCTTCGGGGTCAGGACTCTTACCTTTTGCCTTGCTACTTCTTCATCTCTCCAACGGCAGGAACAGCAGGAGCGGAACGCCGATGATGACGGCGAGGTAGAGGTAGCCCCACTTGTTGCCGAGGTTGAAGGTGTAGCCCCAGCCGACCAGCTTCTCGACCCAGAGCGCCGGGTCTTCGCGGTTGAAGTAGATGAGCCCGCCCAGATACCAGTGCTCCGCGTCCCGCTGCCGCTGCACGTAGACGCGGCCCGCTTCCGTCTTCAAACGGCGGTCGGTCATGTAGAAGTGATAAGCTATGTAAAGCGCGGACGCGATCATCACCCAGCCCGCGACCTCTGCCGCGACGGCGACCACCTTCGACAAAGGGCGCAAATGCTCGACCGAGCCGAGCGCGACGTTGGCCGCCAGGCCGCCCAGCATCACGCAGACCAGCAGGCGCATCCAGTCCATGAATTTTAACGTGAAGCCGAGCGCTTCTTCCTTCAGCCGCAAGTACTCTTCCGTATGCTCCGCGGGCAAAGTCATCTTCACGCCGAGCAGTCCGTGCTTGATGAAGAGAATCAGGCCCTGCAAGTAGACGAGCGTGGCCGCGAGCGAGAAGACCGAGTAATAACTTTTCCGCGCCCAGGCGTCCGGCTCGCCCTTCCAGTTCCAGTGCACGGGGATGCGCTCGGGGAGTTGCGGGTAGTAGTAGACCAACAGCACTACGGGCGCGATGGTCATCAACACGACGAGCACTTCCAGCGCCAGGCTCGTGTAGTCCTTGAGCCGCCGCGCCTTGAGCGACGAGGCGAATCTCTGTCCCTCTTCGACTCGTTCGAGCGGCTTCACCTGCCTGTAGAAAATGACGTAGAGGAGCGCGGCCAAAGGCAGCAGCAACAGGCGCGGCGCGACCGAGGCGAACTCGGCGCGGCCCTTGAAGTAGGAGACGACGAAGCCTATAACCTCGACCTGTAGAAAGGTCAGGACGAGCCAGAACCAGTAACGACGCAGGACGCGCCGGCCCTCGCCCCTGTAAGTCTCGGAATCGACGCGGACGCCGAAAAACGCGTCCTCGCCGCGCATGACGGGCATGAACATGAAGCACGCCAGCAACGCCAGGTCAACTAACAACAGCGTGACGAATGTCGAAGACATCTTCAAAGACCTCCTCTCTTACTTGCCCCTTTTAAGGAGCCCGCGCAACTCGTTCGAGACGAGCGCCATGATCTCCGTCTTCGGCAGGCCCGCCAGGACGAGCGCGGTCAGTGCCGAGCGCAACGGCTTCCTCAATTCGTCGTCGGACTTAGCCGTCGCGGTGCGGCTGGCGACGGTCGCACCCGCGCCGTGCCGGACGCTGATGAGCCCCTCGCGCTGCAACTCGCGGTAGGCGGTCGCGACCGTGTTCAGGTTGACGCCGAGGTCGGCAGCCACCTGCCGCACGGGCGGCAACGCGGCCCCCTCGCGCAACTCCCCGCGCGCGATCAGCGCCCTGATCTCGTCCGCCACCTGCCTGTAAATCGGGCGGCCGTCCGCTTCGTCAACCACTATGAACATCACACCGGCCCTCCGCTAAATTGTACGGTGTCACCATACACTATACAATTTAACGAAGCAAGAATTAATTTTGTTTCGTGCATATTTCATTTCTTTGCGTCT
>CAVQEU010000022.1:0-1010880 GCA_963711585.1 uncultured Acidobacteriota bacterium
TTTTTTTAAGTTAAGAGTGCGGTCCACGAAATCGAGTTACCGATTTTCAACCGCGTGTCACGCGCGGAGCATCCACCGCCGCAGACGCAGAGAGGGGGGAGAGCGCAGAAGGGGCTCGTAGAGGTGTGAGTGCCGTTCGACACCTCTCGCGGCCCCTTCCATGCCGGCACTCTGGCCTGCGACGATGAATCTCAGGCGGCGGAGACTACGGGGGGCTGATCTTGCCCGCGTCGTCCCAGGTCGCGCGGCCTCCGTAGAGCGAGTAGGCCATGCCGTTGAGCGTGCGTCCTTCGAGGCCGACCGCGCTGGCAGGCACGCCCAACTTCACCCACTCTCCGGCGGCCGGCAACGGCCCCATGTAGCGGCGGCTGTTCGTCCCCTCCACGCCCCACGGCAGCAAACTCTGTCCCCAGTAGGCGCGGTGCTCCCACGTCCCGTCGTTCCACTGCAACATCACCTGCTGCGGCGGGTTCAATGGGTCTATGTAGACGTAGGCGAACAAGGTGTCGCCCGCGTTGACGGTTAAAGTTTCGGTCGCCCCGTAGAAGTAGTGCTGGTGCGGTCCGGCGAAGACGTTCGACTGGTGAGCGAGCGAGTCGGAGATGGGAGTCGGGTCGGCGTCAACCCAGGTCCAGGTCTCGTTGTCTCCCCAGATGACTGCGCCCGTGGGCAAGTTATCCCAGACCCAAACCGTTTCGGGTCCGCCGGCCTCGCTGAATTTGCCGGAGACGTTGACGATCCTGAGCGTCCAGTCGTCGTAGGTCGGAGTCACGAACCGCGTCAGGACGCCGGGCTTCGTGACCCTCTTGATCTGAGTGTTCGGCGTAGTCTGGCCGCGCGGGTCAATAAAGGTCGTGTTGTATCTGCCGACGGGCAGGTTGACGTTGAATTTGCCGGGGCCGCTGGCCTGGTTGCGCACCGCGTAGACTACGTACTGGCTCTGCCCTTCCATCGAGTAAACGCGCATCGAGTTGCTGACCTTGCTGACGCGCGCGTTGTTGGGCGACATCTGCCACCAGATGTTGCCCAAAGTGTTCTTGAAGAAGTTGGTCATCGCCAGCGTGTCGTTGTAAGCGTTCTGGGCGACCCAGTCGGCCCTGATGGCGGGCGACGTCGTTCCGGGGTCGGGACATTGGCCCGTATTGTCGCCGAAGGTCCCGTACCCGCCCCCGACGGCAATCGCCCACATCCCTCTCCGCTGGTCGTCTCTGCTGAAGACGGGGTTTGCACAATTACCGCCTATCTTGCTGTTGAGGTAACCGTACTCGTCGTTGACGACGGGCCGGTTGTCAATCAGGTTGTTAAGGATGCTGAAATTGGCCCACTCGTCAGAGTTGGTGCAGGGGCTGGCCCCGCAGTTCGTGTGTCCGATGCTGAACTGCAACACGTCATGAGCGGGCCACGCGCTCGCGGCGAACGAAAACCTGGCTTCATTCCTCGGGTGGATGGAAGTCGCGCGCTGTTGAGTGCGGGAGGCATTGAACATCCACGGATCGTAGCTCGGGTTAGACTCATTCTGCGGCGTCGCGGGGTCATCTTTAGCGCCGAGCGTCGCGGCCCTGGCCTCCCAGTAAGCCATATCGTTTTTGGCGAACTGCCACTCGTTAGACAGACTCCAAATCACGTTGGGGAAGGCGGCGTACCTGGCGACCGCGTAACGGATGTACCTGTCGTCCTGGGGCGCGCTGCCGAAAGTGCGGTTATTGTCGAGGGTGATGGTCTGCCCGGAAGCGTTTTTGCCGAGCGCAGGGTCCTTGAACAAGATGATCTCGGCCAGCATCCTGCTGCCTTCGGAGTCAGTCTGGTTGTAAAGATAGTTGACGACCTGATCGAATTTGCGCCAGTGGTTTAAGTTGATGGCGTCGTGATTGGGGGAAGTCGTGGGGCCGTTGAAAGGCTGTGTGTCGCCGTATTGGGCGTAGTAATTCCACCAGGGATAGAGCAGCATGCGGACTTTGTTGAGACCTTTGTTCTTGGAGTTGACGACGGCGGTCTGCCAGTTGTTGTAGCCGCTCACGGGCTGGTTGACTATCTGGTAATAGGTCTGTCCCCAGATGAACGGGTGAAAGCCGTTGTCGTAAACGAATTTGGTGGGACGACCGGCGTCGCGCCGCAGAAAGCCCTTTTGACCAGCGGCCTGGACCTTGAAAAATCTGGAGTTGCCCGTCACGTTGCAGGTCTGGCCGGGGTTCGCCTGCTTCGTGCAGCTTATGTCGTAGCGCCAGTCTCCGACTTCGCTCGCGTTGAATCGTATCTTGAAGATGATTTGATTGGTGGCCGAGTCTCTTTCAAAAAAGCCGTGGACCGTCAGTTGCCGGTTGTCAGAGATGCGTGTAAAGACCGCCTTTACGTCCGGCTCCGTGTAGGCCAGTGACTCATCGTTGTAGGCGGTCTGCGGTATCACGATTTCGCAGATCGTGTATTGAGTCAGAAACGCCGCGCCGCTCGTCTCGCAGGCTGGGAACGAGAGGCTTTGAGCCGAGGCGGCGTGGGCGCTGATGAGTAGCAGGGACGCGAGCAGGGCGATTCCCGCCAGCACTGAGCGAAGTCGTGTCTGCATAATGAATGCTCCTTGCGTGAGACCTCAGGTCAAGGTCTGCTGAAGATGGTTGCGGTTAATGAGTGTGTGGGGAGTGATTCTATCTTCTTGCTTAAGCTCTGAACTCGACGCGATGTCGGGAGGCCAGCGAGTCCTTCGGTGGCGTTACTTCGTGCGATTCCCTTGTGCCACAGGCGCGGCCGGGATGTCTTCAAAGTTGGCTCAAATCTCTTCCAAAAAAAGTTCAAAGAAACTCAAAAACGCGAGAAGGGGCGGCAAAATCTGCCGCCCCTCCGAGGTCCGCTCATATCTAATGGAAGTGTTCGACGCCGCTCTTACCTGAAGTCGCTGATCAGGATTACGTCACTGGCCGTCACGCCTCGCGCGTAGACCAACTGTCTGCCGTCGGGCGACCAGTCGAAGTCCGTGAGGACGACGGATTGAAAATCCGTGAGCTGCCGGGGGCGTCCTCCGTCGAGCGGCTGCTCCCAGATGTTTGAGGTGTCGGCGTTGGAATCAACAAACCTCAAGGCTCTGCCGTCGGGCGTCCACTGGCTGGCCCACAGGCGAGTCGTGGTCGTCATCTCAAGCGTCTTCACGGGCGGCCCGCCGTTGAACGGCATGATGCCTATCACCCGCCGCGAGGTCTTATCGTCGAAAAGCTCGAAACTGATTAGCCTGCCGTCCGGCGAGATGGCCGGAAAGCGCACCCTCTTGTCTGTCAGCAGGACGGGCTCGCCCCCGCCCGCGGGCATCTTCCACAGCCCCGTCGTCGCCCCTTGCGACGTGTAAACTATCCACTTGCCGTCGGGCGACCAGCGCGGGCGGTCCTTGAAGTCGCCGCTCGTCAGTTGCGTCTGATTACTGCCGTCCGCCTCCATCCTCCAAACTTGCGCGAGCCCCGACCTGTCGGAAATAAAAACAACGTGCCTGCCGTCGGGCGAGGCCACGGGGCTGTGGTCCGTGCGGTCGTCAACGGTCAACTGCTTCTTGTCTTTTCCGTCCCGCGTCACGACCCAGATGTCGGAATTGCCGCTCTCGTTCGAGGCGTAAACTATCTTCCCGTCGGGCGTCCACGAAAGCCCCATTAGTGAGCCGAAGACGCCGCCGACCGCGAACTCAAGCTCCTCGCCGCCGCGCGGGTTCCCGTCTTTCGAGACCCAGATGCTCAAGACCTGGTCGGACTGGGTGGTGACGAGCGAGCGCGCGTCGGCCGTCAGGCTCACGCCCTGATAGTAATTCAAATCGTTGGTGATTCTGCGGGCCTCCCCTCCGGGGTAGGAGAGGAGCCAGACTTGCGGGCCGGACGGCGATTCAGGCTCGGCGGCGACACTCAACAGGCCGCGCCCGTCGGGGAGCCAGACAAGCGCGCCGATAATGGCCCACTTCCAATCAGTCACGGGCCGCTCCGTGCCGTCCACGGCAATCACTTCGACGACGTTCATGCGACGGCTTTTGTCGTGGTTGACGGTGACGCAGGCGATTGTCTTACCGTCTGGGGACCACGCCGGCCCGACAAGAGCGAACACGATCTGCCCTTTACGAGAGGCCACCTCGCGCTCCTCGGAGCCGTCCGCGTTGGCTACGACGAGGGCCGTCGCTTGTCCGCCCGAGGTCGGGTAATTGCGAATGAAGGCGAAGCGCCGCCCGTCCGGCGAACAGGCGACGGGGCTGTCTATGTCTGTGATGAGTTGATTCGGGTTGCCCCCGAGCACGGGAACTCGTCTGAGGACGCCGACGTTCTCGTTCTTCTCGTAGAGGACGTAAAAGATGTAGTTGCCGTCGGGCGAGAACGTCAGGCCGAGGTAGGTGACATCAGCGGACGGGACAAGCTGTAGATGACCGGCCGTCGTGACGTGTTTGATCCAGAGGCTCTGTCGCCCCGCGTCGTTCATGATGTGGGCCACATACTTGCCGTCCGGCGAGATGGCCGCGTACTGCGATTTCCCCAGCGTCGTCAGGTTGGTGATCTTCATCCTCTGGAAGTAATCGGCCGGAGGCTGAGCGATTCGCCGCGCGTCGTCGGCCCTGTACTTGAGAGCGAAGAAGGCCAGCGTGCCAAAAATGACTGCCGCCAGGATGACGGCAATCGCGGCGGGCCGGCGGCTCTTTATCAGCCCGAGCAGATTCCTGGTCCCGGCCGCGCGGCTTCGTTCCTGAAGCGCAGGCGTTTGGCCCGGGTAATTCTCAGGCGTCTCCAACTCTTCGTTTGTGCCATTAACGACGGCCTCTTCCCCGGCCTCGACGCTTTCGTCCGTGGCGGGTTGCGTATCCGCGGGCTTGAGCGCGGCAATAATCGGCGGGCGCTCTCGCTCGGTGACGCGAACGTCGGCCACAAAGCGGTAGCCGTAACGGGGCACGGTTTGAATGTACTGCCGGCCCGCGCCGTCCGTCCCGAGCGTCTTCCGCAGCATGAAAATGTTTTGGGCGAGCGTTTTCTCTTCGACGAAAGTGTCGGGCCAGACTTCGGCCAGCAACTTCGTTTTCTCGACCAGGCGATTGTGGTTGCGGACGAGAATCAGCAGCGTCTCGAAAGACTTGGGCGTGAGCGGGACGGGCTCGCCGTCGCGTAGCAGCACTCGCTCAGCAGGCTCCAGACGGAATTCATCGAATTCGTAAACCTCGTCCGCTGGCCTGATCATGGCGACTTTCATGCTGGTCTGAGGGAAATTTCGGCAACCCCACGGTTCTTACAAAAATCCTTGCATAAGTTGTTCCCAAGTTGAGCGTCACACGTTTGCCCTCATTAGTCGGGACATACGCGCCCACCGGAGGTGTCGTTCCATCCAAATTTCTAGACAAAAAATCCATCAGGATAGATTTATATCTGTTTGCAATTGAGTGTAGCCCTGAAGAAAACATCTCACGCAAAGACGCAAAGACGCGAAGAAAGCACGCAAGGTAAAAAAGCATTCAACTGCTTTGCGGTCTTCTTTGCGTCTTTGCGCCTTTGCGTGAGACTTCCTATTGCTCACACTCAGCGGAAGAGGCTGCCCGCGATGCCGATCTGGTAGATGACAAACAATCCGAAGCTCAAACTGAAGAGTCCGGCCAGGCCGCGCATCATCAGGTTCGCGCGGGTGAAGCGCCTGGCGGTCAGGTAGAGCGGCAGGCTGACGAGCGCGCTCATCAACATCATCCCGCCGATTGAGCCGACGCCGAAGACGACGATGTAAGCAAGTCCGACGAGCGGCGTCTCGATGGTCGAGAGTACCAGCAGCATTAGCGCTGCGCTTCCCGCCAGCCCGTGCACCATGCCGACGACGAGCGGGCGCATGTTCGGGCGAAAGCCGTGATGCGTGTCTGTGTCCGTTTCAGGCTCGCCGCCGTGGACGTGCGGGTGAACGTGTGCGCGGCCGCCGTGGCGGTGCGCGTGAAGGTGTATGTGTCCGCCGCGCCAGAGTTTCCTGAGGGCGTTCGCGCCCAGCGCGACGAGCATCAGGCCGACCAGGAACTCAAGCGCGAGCGCCGTCCGCTCGCCGATTTCGACGCGGAGCACGATAACAAAGATTCCCGCGACCAGCAGCGAGATGGTGTGGCCGACGCCCCAGAGGCCGCCGACCAGGAGGGAACTGAGCAGGCTCTTGCGTTCGCTGACGATGGTCGAGACGGCCGCCAGGTGATCCACTTCGACGGCGTGCTTGAGGCCCAGCACGAAACCGAAAGCGAGCACTGAAGCGGTTGAAAGCGCAATCGCTTCGGTCATCGAAATCCTTTCTCTATCGGACGTTGATTGCCCGCGCTAGCATATCCTGGGTAATTGCTCGCCGACGAGCATGTCCACGATGCGCGTCCCGCCGAAGCCTGTCTTCAGCGCGACGATTCCCTGCGGCTCCGGCTTGACCTCGCCGATAATGCAGGCGTCGCGGCCGTAAACGTTCTCCCTCATGCGCGCGACCAGCCGATCCGCGATGTCAGCCGAGACGATTGCAATCAACTTTCCTTCGTTGGCGACGTAAAGCGGGTCGAGTCCCAGAATCTCGCACGCGCCCTTAACCTCTTCGCGCACGGGGATGCTGTCTTCGTTAAGCTCTATGCAGACTTCGGAGCTGAGAGCGATTTCGTTTAAAGTCGTGGCGACGCCGCCGCGCGTCGGGTCGCGCAGGCAATGAATCGAATCAACTGTCGAATTGCTTCTCGCTTCGTCCAGCATGTCCTGGACTAACAGGCCAAGCGGCGCGGTGTCGCTCTCAATCTCTGTCTCCAATTCAAGCTCTCCGCGCGCGACCATGATAGTCGTCCCGTGGTCGCCGAGTGTGCCGCTCAAGATAACTTTATCCCCGACCTGCGCGCGCGTGGCGGAGATGTGAAGAGGAGTTTCGATGATGCCTATCCCCGCGGTGTTGATGAAAATCTTGTCCGCGCCCCCCTTCTGCACGACCTTCGTGTCTCCGGTGACGACCGCGACGCCTGCCTCTGCGGCGGCCGCCCGCATTGATTCCAGTATCCGCTTGAGGTCCGCGATTGGGAAACCTTCTTCGAGGATGAACCCGGCGGAGAGATAAAGAGGACGGGCTCCGCTCATCGCAATGTCGTTGACCGTGCCGTTGACGGCAAGGCGGCCTATGTCGCCGCCGCGGAAGAAGATGGGATCAACGACGTATGAATCGGTGGTGAAAGCAAGTCTCGTCAAGCCTGTGCCTGCGCCCGGCTCGCCCTCCGTATTCGCGGGCTGGCCGACCTCGAACACGGCCTGGTCTTCGAGCAGTTCCAGCAGCGGGTTTCTCAGGTATTCGAGGAACAGTCCCTCGACCAGCTCGTGCATCGCGCGGCCCCCGCTGCCGTGCGCGAGCGTGATGTGTGTGTCCTTAATCTTCCGCCTGCGTCGCCGCGCGCGCTCGACGCGCTCAAAGAGCGGCGAAGGGGAAAAACCTGTCGTCATACAATTTTCACGCTTTCTGCCTTCAGGAATGGGCCATTGAGCGCTCCGCGATCTTCGACAACCGGCCGAAGTTGTAATAAGCGGCGCACGCGCCCTCAGATGAGACCATGCACGAGCCTATAGGAGTCTCGGGCGTACAGGCCGTGCCGAACACCTTGCACTCCCAGGGCTTCTTCACGCCTTTCAGAATCTCGCCGCACTGGCAAGCCTTCGGGTCCGCGATGCGCAGGCCGGGGACGCTGAATTTCAACTCCGCGTCGAACGCGGCATACTTCTCGCGGAGCTTCATCCCGCTGTGCGCGATGGAGCCCAGGCCGCGCCACTCGAAATAGTCGCGCGGCGCGAAGACCTCGAAGATCGCTTCCAGGGCTTTGCGATTTCCGTCACGGCTGACACAACGCCCGTACTGGTTCTCCACTTCGGCGCGACCTTCGACGACCTGTTTGACAAGCATGTAGACGGACTGCAAGACATCCAAAGGCTCGAACCCGGAGACGGCGACGGGCTTGCCGTACTCTTTGGGGACGAACTCGTACGGCCTCGTGCCGATGACGGTGCTGACGTGGCCGGGGCCGACGAAGCCGTCGAGTTTGAGGTCGGGCGAATCGAGCAGGGCTTTGAGCGCCGGCACAATCGTGATGTGGTTGCAGAAGACGCTGAAATTCTCGACGCCGTCTTTCGCGGCTTGCAGGACGGTCAGGGCCGTCGAGGGCGCTGTCGTCTCAAACCCGAGCGCGAGGAAGACGACCTGCCGGTCAGGATTCTTCTTCGCTATCTTCAATGCATCGAGCGGCGAATAGACCATGCGTATGTCCGCGCCCTGCGCCTTCGCGTCAATCATATTCGTCTTCGAGCCCGGAACCCTCATCATGTCGCCGAAAGTGGTGAAGATGACACCGGGCTGCAAGGCTATCGAGATCGAATCGTCAACGCGCCCCAAAGGGATGACGCAGACCGGACAACCCGGCCCGTGAATCATCGTGATGTTGGGGGGAAGCAAATCCTCTATCCCGTACTTGAAGATGGCGTGAGTGTGGCCGCCACACACTTCCATGAACTTGAGCGGCCTCGTCGTCATGCGCGCAATCTCGTCCGCCACCTTGCGGGCGATGTCGCCCTGCCGGTATTCGTCTATGAATTTCATTTGCACTCTCCCTGAAAACTACCGCCGCGAGCTATAAACATTTCGCCCCTCGCGGGTTTTCGGAAACGGCTTCGCCGCTCACTCTTCGACCAGCGATTTATTCTGCAAGAACGTGTGAACCATGTCCCACATGATGTGATAGAGCGTGACGTGTGATTCCTGTATACGGTGGACGCTCGATGTGGGGACGGTCATGCAAAAATCCAGCACCCCGTCGTGGTGCAGTTGCAGCATCTTGCCCCCGTCGCCGCCGGCATAACCTATGGTCGTCAGCTTCATACGGCGCGCGGTCGCAAATGCGTGGCCGAGGTTTTCGGAGTTGCCGCTCGTGGAAATCCCGAGCAGGATGTCGCCTTCGGAGGCGAGCGCGATGAGCTGCCGCGAGAAGACATCGTCGAAGCCCACGTCGTTCGCCACGGCCGTAATCATCGCCATGTCGTTGCTCAGGCAGATTGCGGGCAGCGCCTTGCGCCCCACCGTGATCGGGTGCATGAACTCGACCGCGATGTGCTGCGCGTCCGTCGCCGACCCGCCGTTGCCGCAGACCAGAAGTTTGTGCCCCCTGTGAAAAGCCTTCGCCATCTGAAGCGAGGCGGCGAGGATGGTCTCTTTATTCTCTTCGAAAAACTTCGACTTGACTTCGATACTCTCGCGGACCTTTTCCATCAACGAAAAACACAGGTCTTCCGTCGAGCCTTGCGGCTTTTTGTCGTCGTCGTGCAGGAACGGATAAAAAGCGCGAGAGAAATCTTCACCGGCTGCCTTGCTCATTTTTCTTACTCCTGAAAGCCCTACTCAATGGACGTTTTGAACTGGCTGAACTCTTCCTCGTACTGGCCGATTTCATTCAGCACGCGCAAAGTCTCCTGGGCCTCCGCCTCGTCAATCTTGCTCATCGCGAAGCCGACGTGAATCAAAACGTAATCGCCGACGCGCGTCTCCTCCTTGTCCAGCATTCCGATGTTGACGTTGCGCTTGACGCCGCCGACTTCGACCTTGGCGATCTGATTTTCCTCGTCAACAATCTCGACGATTTTTCCGGGTATCGCCAGACACATAAGTTTTAAATCCTCCCTGCCATAAGAAGAGCGTTTGCCACCGCCGCCTGACCGAAAGAGATGCCGCCGTCGTTCGGAGGCACGCGCCTGTGTGTGAAGACCTCCAGCCCGACTCGCGCGAGCATCCGGCGCGTGCTTTCGAGAAGAAGCATGTTTTGAAAGACTCCGCCCGATAAGACTACACGATTAAGACGCCGCTCGTCTCTCGCGCGACAGGCGATAGTCGTGATGAGACGGGCCACCCCTTGATGAAACTTCGCGGACACCACACGCGGGCGGAACATTGTCGAGCAAGTCTTCCACCGCACGGCGAATGACCGCTTCGGCCCTGATGACGTGTCCGTCCGAGGAAATCTCAAACTCGTAGCTCTCGAGCGCGCGAAGTGTCTGCGATTGCTTCGAGCGCAATCGCCGCCTGCCCCTCGTAGTTGACCACCGATTTGAGACAAAGCAGTCCCGCGAGCGCGTCGAAGAGACGGCCCATGCTTGACGTTTCAGGACTGTTCGTCCCCGTCAACGCCATCCTGTTGAGCGTCGCCCACGCGCGCGCGTCCAGGTCTCGCGTGAAAGGAATGTCGAGCTTCTGAAAATCATTGCCGAGCGCGCGGTCGAGGTAGACGGCGGCCATGCGCCACGGCTCGCGGACGGCTTTCGCGCCCCCAGGCATCGGAACATAATCCAGATGCGCGATGCGCTCCGCCTCGCAAAAGTCAGCGACGAAGAACTCGCCGCCCCACATCCGATTGTCCGTGCCGAAGCCCAGTCCGTCCATCGCCACGCCGATGCACTCGCCTTCGATAAGGTTATCGGCCATGCAGCTCGCGACGTGTGCGTGATGATGCTGGACGCCGATCTTGGTTAATCGGTCGCCGGTCGAGAGCGCGTACTTCGTCGAGAGATATTCGGGGTGCAGGTCGTGCGCGACCACTTCGGGCCGTAGATGAAAGAGTCGCCGGAAGTGCTCTATGCCCTGCTCGAAAGAGCGCAGCGTTTCGAGGTTTTCCAAATCGCCGATGTGATGACTCAGGAAGGCGTGATTCCCGCGCGTCAGACAGAAAGTGTTCTTCAACTCCGCGCCGCAAGCCAGAATCTCTTTCCCGAATTTGAATGACGTTGAGACGGGCGCGGGCGCGTACCCGCGCGAGCGGCGCAGGATCATCTCACGCCCTTCAACAACTCGCGCCACGGAATCATCCGTACGCATGTGTATGCGCCGGTCGTTGAGCAGAAAATAATCGGCGATTGCTTCTAAACGCTCTTGCGCCTCCCCGTCCCTGTAACAGATCGGCTCGTCGGAGATGTTGCCGCTCGTCATCACCAGCGGGCGGTCCACATTTTCCATCAGCAGATAATGGAGCGGCGTGTACGGGAGCATAAAGCCGAGCGTCTTCACGTCGGGCGCAATCGCTTCGGGCAACTCCACGCCGTCTCTTTTCTTCAGCAGCACGACGGGACGCGCACGCGAGGTGAGCAAAACCTCTTCGGCCTCGGAGACGAAGCAATAATCTCTGACCGCTTCAACCGAGTGAGCCATCAAGGCGAACGGCTTATCCTCCCTGTACTTTCTTTGTCTCAAGCGCGCGACCGCTTCCTCGTTCGACGCGTCACACGCCAGATGGAATCCGCCGAGCCCCTTGATTGCCAGAATTTTTCCGCCGGATAAGAGTTGCGCCGCGCGGCTGACGGCGTCTTCCACACTGGCGTCGAGCGGAACCTCGCGCCCTCTTCTTGCGTCCGCGAGAGAGAGGCGCGGGCCGCAGGCCGCGCAGGCCGTCGGCTCTGCGTGGAAGCGGCGGTCGAGCGGGTTCTCATACTCCGAGCGGCACTCGTCACACATCGGGAAATCCCGCATCGTCGTCTGCGCTCGGTCGTACGGGATGTCTTCGATGATGGTAAAGCGCGGGCCGCAGTTGGTGCAGTTGATGAAAGGATAGCGATAGCGCCTGTCGCCTGGGTCGAGCAGTTCGCGCAAACAATCCTCACAGGTACTGATGTCGGCCGAGACGGGCATGAACCGCTCGCCCGTGGCGTCACTCTCGACAATCAAAAAGTCGCTGTAATTCGCAGGCGTTAAGTCGGGGCTGCGCTCGATTGACTCGATCAGCGAGAGCGGCGGCGGGTTCTGTGTAATCTCGTTGATGAATTCTTCGATTGCTTCGCTGTGTCCCTCGACCTCAATCAGCACCCCGCTCGTGTTGTTGAAGACGCGGCCCGTGAGCATGCTGCGGCGTGCAAGCGAGAAAACGTATGGGCGGAATCCAACTCCTTGCACGATGCCCCGCACAAGTATCTGCATGCGTGTCGCCACTCGATAATGCTCAACGCTCGGCATAAGAGACTCTCTTCACCGGCGGCGCGGCCGTCCGCTTAACCGGCCAACACCTTGGTCGCTTCTCCCACACGCGATTTGAGAAAGCCCACCAACTCGTCCATGCCCTCGTTCGTCTTCGACGAAACTTCGTAAACCTGCATGCCGGGCCGCACGCGCTCGATGCTCTCGTGCGCCGCCGCCGGATCGAATTCGACTGCCTGTGCCAAATCTATTTTGGTAATCACGGCAACGTCCGCCGTGTTGAAAATCGTCGGGTACTTGAGCGGCTTGTCTTCGCCTTCGGTCACGGACATCAGCACCAGCCGCAGGTCTTCGCCCAGGTCGTAGCTCGACGGGCAGACGAGGTTGCCCACGTTTTCGATGAAGAGCAGGTCAATCTCATCCAGCTTCCACCCGTCGAGCGCGCTTTCGACCATCGCGGCTTCGAGGTGGCAGACGGTGCCGGTGACGATTTGCCTGACGGGGGCAAGGCTGCGGGCCAGTCGCGCCGCGTCGTTGTCCGTGGCGAGGTCACCGACCAGCGCCGCGACGCGGCACTCTTCGAGCCGTAGGCGCGTCAGCAGCGTTTCCAGCAGGGCGGTCTTGCCCGCGCCGGGGCTTGAGACGAGGCTCACGACATAAGTCCCGGCCCCGCGGAAACGCTCGCGCAAAGCCCTGGCGAGCAGGTCATTCTGCTTCAGCACGTTTTGCCTGACTTCGACCAGGCGAGGGTTTGTGCTCATTGTTCGATCTCCAAAGCCACGACTTCCAATTCACGGCCGCGCACGACCTGGGATGTCGGCGCGTGACACACCGCGCAACAGAATTGCTGTAGAGAAATGATCGCCGTTTCAGCACGGCACGCCGCGCAATAAACCGCGACCGGGACTCCCTCTATCACGAGGCGCGAGCCTTCGAGCCTCGTGCCCTGACAGGCGACCTCGTAGGAGAAGAGCAGCGCTTCCTTGACCACGCCTGAAAGCTCTCCCAGTTTGAGGTGGATCGCGCTGACGGTCGCGCCGCCCCGCCGCGCGGCCTCCTCCTCGGCCATCTCGATCATACTCATGGCGATGGAAAGCTCGTGCATAAAAGCAGAAGTCAGGAGTCAGGAGTCAGGAGTCAGGAGAAAAGCAGAAGAAAGGCTTTCGAGCCTTTTATTCTGACTTCTGTATTCCGTCTCCTGACTCCTGCTTCTCCGCCTTGATGTCAAAGTTGAACTTCAGTTCGTTTTTGACCTTCATCGTGCCGCCGGCCACCGAGACGGGTTTAATCGCGAAGTCGGTCTGCTTGAGCGTGAACTCCCCTTGCGCGCGCAAGCCGGTTTCGTTCGTGGTCACCTCCGCATGAAGCCAGAGGTTTTTTTGAGTGACGCCGTGGAGTGTCAGGTCGCCGATGATTCGGGCGCGGTAACGTCCCTGGCCCAGCCTGCTCGCCGTGACGTTCGTACTCTGGAAAACAATCTCCGGGTGTTGGGCGGTTTCCAGCACCTGCTCGCGCATCATGCGCTCGATCTCGTGGCGGTCCTTCTCCTTAATCGAGTCGTCGGCGGCGAGCGAGTCCGCCTTGATTGTCGCCTTGACGGAAGCCTGCGAGGGCGCGTCGGGCGTGAATTCAACCTCGCCCGTGAAATCGCGTATGACGATGACGGGGTCGTGGCCGAAGGCGGAGAACAGTCCTTCGGCGAACGCCTGGACGGTGAAGCGGCTCTTGTCCGGGTCTAAATGATAAAGGGCGGTGCTGGTCTTAGTCTCTTCCATAATTCACAAGGATTGTTGTGAGCGCTCGGTGCACGGGCCTTTGTTAGAGCGCGCGCCGGACGGCTCGCCGTACCAGCTCGGCCGTCAGCCCGTAGACGATGTGTGACGAGAGCGCGTAGACGTGCGTCGAGAGCGGGTACTCTGTCGGCGACTTCGACAAGCCGAGTGCTGGCACAATTCCTTCGTCGGCGGTGAGCCAGACGAAAGCTCCGAAAGGCGCGCCAGCGCCCGCCGTGACTTCGGGGAGGACTTCGGCCAGCCCGCCGTACATCGCGCCCGTCGTCACCCCGAAGACGTAATGAACCAGCGTGCCTGCCGACTCTTTCTCGCCCTTCGTCAGCCTGTGGTCGAAGACCTCTTCCGAGACCACGCTGGCAATTCTCTCCGCCGCGTCGTCCTGCTCTTCGTCGCTGCCCTTCTCCTGCAACTCGCGCGCGACGCCGTGCGAGGGTGTGCCTTGCTGCAAGGATTGCGCGCCGTGCGATCTCTCGACCCCTTCGGCCAGTTTGCTCCACAGGGCTTGAAAACGGTTCATCACCGCGGACGCGACCAACCCGCCAACGACGCCGGCCGCCAGCCCCTTCCAGACATTGCTTTGAGTGCGCATCACATTGATCTAATCTTCATATAGCGTTGGAAGTCCGGGACGACCGTGGACAAACCTCCGCTCAAATTCTGAGGCATGCCGGGCATCACCCGATCAAGGTTGGCTTTCAACTGCTGCCGGACGCCGGGATGCGCCATAATCAGCCCGGCGCCCGCTATTAGAAGAGCCACGCCGCCGACGATGTACAGCATATCTTTCGAGCCATTAGACCCGTTGTTTTCCATGTCCATTCTCCTCTTCAGCAAAGAAGTGATAAGTGATGAGTGATAAGTGATGAGTAAAAGCAACGAAGGTTTTAACTTATCACTTATCACTTATCACTCATCACCGGCTTTTACATCTGCCTGATTCTCAGATAGCGCCGAATGTCGTGCATGTTTGTGATTACTCCGTAGGCGACGAGCGCGAGGGCTACGCCCCCGACGATGCGCCAGACGCTCACGCTAGACGGCCAACAGCCTCCTGTTTTCGACGATTCATTCTGTTTCATCCTGAACATTCCACCCTTTCCTCGATATGTATTCTTTAGGGCGTAACCTGGACGCCCTGCGGATTCACGATTTTCATGACGAGCGATTCGACGATGTTGGCGGCTTCGTCCACCGCCGCCTCGACCGTTTCGCTCAAGCCCATCTGCCCTTCTTCGGGGCCGAACGTCTCTGGCTCGCACCCGACCAGCAGGATGCGCTTAAACTCGCCCCCCATTGATTTCACCATCGAGAGCACCTTCATGGGGTTCATGCCGTGCGTCTCGATTATCATCGCCTGCGGCTCAAGAGCGTCCAACTCTTCCAGGTCAGGCTCGATGGTGTAGAGCGTGCCGGGCGCTTCGCCGCGCGGCGTCGCGTCCACGAGGATTGTCACATCGTAGCCGTCCATGAGCGCGTAAGCGAGGTCAAAGCCGCGAATCCCGAAATCAACCACGCTCACACCTTCAGGCCACGTGCGTCCCCCCAGTCGTCTTAACACTTCGCAGCCGAAGCCGTCGTCGCCGAGAAAGATGTTGCCGATGCCCGCGACGAGGATGCGCTGTGGCTGTGCCATTAATTCTGTCCTTCCTCACACGCCGCGCGCAACCGGCTCGACTTCTTCCGGGGAGAAGAAGAAGCGATGGCCGGGCTGCCTGAGCATCCCCATGTCACGCCCGGGGTCGTCTTCGACGACGACCGCCAGATGAACTTTCCCCTCGTAGTCCTGCTCGATGGCTTCGACCACGGCTATCTTTCCGGCGAGCGCAAGATCGAAGATGTCGCCGCCCGCGCGGGGTTTGAGCCGGACGCTATCGCCCTGTTTGATCTCATGGCCCGAGACACTGACGCTCTCCAGCGCCGTCTTCTCTTCGAGCAGTTGCCATTCCCACTCATTCATTGTTGCCTGCCGTCTGACCTTTGCCTTTTTCCTTCGGCCTTAAACTTTTCATCGCGCCGTGCATCTTCATCAATTGCTCCGCGGGAAGCGTTTCTGTTCGCTCAAGTATCTGGCGGGCGCGCTCGTCCGCGCCGCGCATCTCGTGCTTCTCTTCGTCGGTCAGCGTCATGATGCGGAGTGTCAGAATCTCGTCAATCTCGGTCCCGTCGAAAAGCTCGCCCGCGCTCTCGGGCGCAATCTGCGGGTAGTCGTAAAGGATGATCGGCGACGAGAGCATGGAATCGCACGTCCCTTCTTCACCGACCAATACCGGATACGTCCCCGTGTTGCGACACAAGGCGGCCGCCTCGCGGTGGCGCTCGGGCGGGTCGAGCAGGGAGACGAACTCGCCGTCGCGCACGCCGAGGATAGTGTGTGTGGAGACGAAGGAGCGCATCAACGCTTCATCACGACTCTTCTGCTCCGCGTCTTCAAACGGCGTCTCGTTCAGAATGCGGATATTTATCTTGAAGGCATCCTCCCCGATTCGTTCCGCCGTCACTTCAATCGCGCCTTCGATGGCCTGCTGCCTCCGACTGATGACGCCAAGGAGTTGGCCGCTGCTCTCGTCACGCAACAATTCAAGCTCCCGGCTCGACGGGAAAGCGAATACCAGCCGCCGCGCTTGCGAAAGCGTCTCGCTCAGGTTGATGCCCGGCAGTTGAACGTCACGCTCGACGGCCTCCTGCCAGGTTTGATAAAGCCTGCCGTTAACCTCAAGCGACGCGACGACGCTAAAATCAGAGTCGGAGACGGAAGATTTAATCTCGTCGTCGCTACGATCCGCAATCCGCAATCCGCAATCCGCATTCGGCGCGTTGACCTCCCGCGTGAGCAGGTGCAGGAATCGGACTTTAATGTCGAGGCTGGTCTTCTCCGTTCCCTCGACGAGACATTCGGTCTGCATCGTCCACGCCTCGGTGCCACGCTGCGCCTCGCTGTAGCTTCGCGGGCAGAGCGCGCCGAAGTTCCAGCGCTGCTGGTTCTTCACCGCCGACGGACGATAGGGGTAGAGGATGTACCCCTCATAGAGCACGGCGTTGGCTATTCTTTCTACGAGATCAAAGTTCATTACTGAACTGTTTCCTCGACCTTGATATCGTCAATCCCGGTTTCCGCGGCCTCGGTCTCCTCGACGGCCGGGAGGAGACTGTCGAGCGTCTGCTCCCACGTCGGAATCCCACGGCGCATCTTGTACAGAGACAAACGGTCGAACACGTCTCGGCGCAGACAGAGCCAGGCGGTGTTCGGGTAATAGATGTTCATCATCTCTTTCCAGACGCGCACCGGCAGACGATACTTCGCCTCTCTGTCCCATGGATATCTGCTCGACCTGCAAGTTGCGGTCGTCCGCCTCGTAGAAGACGGTCCCGCTGAACATCAGATTGAGCGGGACTTCGCCGTCTTCCAGCCCCGCGAAATATTTCGTGGCGGCCACGTTGAAGTCGAACGTGCACGGAACCTGAAGATCAACGAGCGTGCTCCCCTGAAACGGCGTCACGATGACGCTCGTGTGCGTCCACAGCATCGCGCGCAGCGTGCGGCTCCAGCGCTCCGGCTCCCCGAAAAGGTCTAATAGCCGTTCCTGCTCCCCTGCGTTATACCTGCGGTGCGTGGCTTCGATCTGAATCTGACAGCGCAGCGCGACCGTCTGAATCGTAGTCTCCACGTCGGCGCACGTGACGCGCAGCTTAAAAGCCAGCAGCGGCGACGCCGTAAAAGGAACGGCCTCGGCCCCCTCAATCTGGAAACTCAAATCAGGCATGGATTAAATTCAGTGATAAGTGATAAGTAAGAACCGTGAATCTAAATGAAATCGAATCGTAAATCGTAAATCGTAAATCGTGAATCGTAAAAGAAAGAATCGTTCGTCGATTTACGATTCACGATTTACGATTCACGGCTTTTCACTTATCACCTGCTCTTTCCTTTAGTTCGTTAAAAAACTTTCCTATCTCTTCCCAGACCTCCTGGCCTCCCGAGAGCCCGTGCCAGTAGGTGCGAATCAGCCCCACCAATTTGTAGCACTCGTCAATCGGCACGAGGTAGTATTCGCTCGCGCCCCGGACGCGGTTGACCAGAAGCGCCTCCGTGTCCTTTTCCATCTCATTCAGGACGGGATTGTCCCGCACGATTTCATCCCACGCTTCGAGGTCGAGCAGGGATTCGGTCGCCCCGGCCGGGCTCGGGTAAAGCGCGATGGTCTTGCCGGCGTGTGTCGAGTGGAAGAAGAAAGCCATGCCAATCGGGATCAGCAGGCTATCCCACTGAGCGTCCGTCAGCCGGAAGGTCGAGAGGGCGCGCGTGCGGCGGGGAACGCGCCGGTATTTGAGTGTCTCTGACTGGCCGCTGAAAAGAATCGCGCACGCCTGGCAGGCGCAGGTCATCTGGCGTGTTTTCGGCTCGACGAGATGTTGATGGTCTGCCGGTATCTCGGCGCTGCACAACTCGCAACGCTCCACGGCGGCGCGCGGCCGCACGAACCGCCGCAACAACTTGATTGCGGATTGCGGATTAGGGATTTCGGAATTATCTCTTTCAGAGTTGCTTGACATACTTTCACCGTTTCGGATTCAGGGTCACTAATTATAACTGGACTTCTTAAATCCGCATTCCGAAATCCGCAATCCGCAATCTTGTCAGGCCGGCGGCATACTCGGGCCGCCGGAACTCGACTCAACGTCATCGGGATTGATGGCCGTGGAATCCCGCGCGTCCGACGTGCCGGCAGGGCGGTCTGCGTGTGTCGTCTCGCCGTCTTCCCGGCCCGCCTCTTTTCCTTCTTCGTCCTTGATCTCTTCGCCCTTCCTCGTGCCCGGCGAGTGCGCCGGCAAAGTCGCCTTACTATCCTGGTCTTCCATCATCTGCCCTCCTCAATGACCTATGAGTAATCAGTAATCAGTCGTCAGCTTCAGTAATCAGCTTCTGAGCTGAAAACTGAAAACTGACTACTGATTACTATCTAAGGTAACGCCACCTTGGTTCGTCCCTGCTCGACGAGGAGCGGGAACGGCTCAAGGTGAAGGCTCGGTTGATCCAGTCCGCGCCCTGCGCGGATCACGTCGTAGAGCTGCCCGCAGTTGGGGCAGACGAGATTCGTCATTTCAAGGCGCGCGCCCTGCAAAGGCTTGCCGCAGCCCGGACAAAGGTCTCCGTACGCGTAGAACGATTCTCCCAGGCGGCAGAAAAGGACGGAGCGCCCGCGCACTTCCTTCACCTGTATGGCGCTCTGGGCCAGTAGGTGAAGGTCAAACACGTCTTCCCAGCCCTTGCCGTCGGACGCGGACGACGCGCCGCCGTGACCGTTTTGTCGCCCTATCTGCACGAAGCCGGTCGGTGCCGCCTTCTCCGTCACGCCCTCGGCCTCAATCGCCACAACGTCCGGGGCCGCCGCCATGATGGCCTCTTCGATGGCGAGCTTCAGCGTCATCGAAGACGACGGACAACTCTTGCAACTCCCCTCAAGCCTGAGCCGCACCACGTCATTAGTGATGCCGATCAACTCCACGTTGCCGCCGTGAGAATCCAGATAGGGACGCACTTTGTCGAGCGCCTGCATGACCCTCGTTTCGAGCGGGACGGGGTGCAGGTTGTAGAGCAGCAGGAGGCTTCCGACCAGGTCGTCACGCGCGAAGTTGTCGAAGATGGCATAGCCCGGCTCGCCTGCCTCCGCGATGATCTCCATCAGGCGGTCGAGGCCGGCCCCGTGAAAATCCATCAGCGACTGCACGAGTTCCAGGGCGGCAGCCCGCGCTTCCTCGTCAGCCAAATTCTCGATCTTGCGGATCAGCCCCTCGACCCGCTGCATCCCCTGTTGAAGTTCCTTTTGTTCGTGCATATTTGTAGGGGCCGAAGACACGGCCTTCGGCCCGCGGCTTTAAGTCAGCGCCACCTGCGATAGCGAGCGAATATTGCCCCCCGACAAGGCTCACGCCCGATATCGCAGGCGGCACCGACAGTTTGGGCAGAGGACAACGCCTCTGCCCTTAAGCTGAATCACTTGACCATCCCGAACATCGGCGAGTGGTGCGTCTCCAAGGTCTTGCCGTTGCCGAGATACATGTGTACGCCGCAGGGTAGACAAGGGTCGAAGCTCCTGACGGCGCGCATGATGTCTATCCCCTTGAAGTTCTCCGGCCCGTTCTCTTCAAAGATGGGCGTGTTCTGCACGGCATCCTCGTAGGGGCCGGGCGTGCCGTAGATGTCGCGCGGGTTGGCGTTCCACGGCGTCGGCGGGTACGGGTGATAGTTGGCGATCTTGCCGTCGCGGATGACGACGTGGTGCGAGAGCACGCCGCGCACGGCTTCGTGGAAGCCGCAGCCGATGGCTTCGTCCGGCACCGTGAATGGCTCCCAGGTCTTCGTCCTCCCGGCGTGCAATTCCGCGAGCGCCTGCTCGACGAAGTGGAGCGCGGCGGCCGCCGCGTAAGCCTGGAAGTAGGTCCGTGCGCGGTCGCGTTCGATGGCGTTCGACCACTTCGGAATCTTCCACTCGAACTCCACCTCGGGCTTCATGGCCGTCTGCGGCAGGTAAATCTTGACGCTCTGGCCCGTCGCCTTGATGTAGCCTATGTCCACCTTGCCCGCGAGCGCCGTCGCCCAGAGGCGCGCGATGGGGCCGCCGCCCGTGTCGAGCGCGAGATATTTGCTGCCGTCGCCCTGTTCGCCCTCGTGATACCAGCGCGGCGACATGACCCACGTGTACTTGTTATCGAAGTCGCGCTTCTGCGGCCTCGGCGTCGTGGTCTGATTCCACGGGTGGCGTTGGTCAACGGGGTTGCCGAGCGGGTCCGTCTTGACGAACGTCTCCGCCTGATCCCAGTCGTCGTAGTAGGAACTCCCCAGAAGGATGCGTATGCCGAGATTGATGTCAACGAGGTTGGTCGTCACGAGTTTGCCGTCCACGATGATGCCCGGCGTGACGTACATCGCGTTGCCCCACTCGTCCATGTTCTTGTAGCTGTAGTCGCAGACCGCCGGGTCCTGGAACGAGCCCCAGCAGCCGAGCAGGATGCGGCGCTGGCCGACCTTCTCGTAGCCGGGCAGGGCTTCGTAGAAGAAGTCGAAGAGATCATCGTGCAGAGGCACGACCTTCTTCATGAATTCGCAGTAGCGCATCAGGCGGACGAGATAGTCTGTGAACAATTGAATGGTCGGGACCGTGCCGACGCCGCCCGGATAGAGTGTCGAAGGATGGACGTGGCGTCCTTCCATCAAACAGAACATCTCGCGCGTGTAGCGCGAGACGTGCAGAGTCTCGCGGTAGAACTCGCCCGTGAAGGGGTTCAAAGCCGTCATGATGTCGGCGATGGTCTTGTAGCCGTGGTCGGCCGCGTGCGGGGCTTCGGTCGTCTTAGCCTTCTCCCAGACGCTCGGGTTGGTCTCCTTGACCATCTGTTCGCAGAAGTCCACGCCGACCAGATTGTCCTGAAAGATGTTGTGGTCGAACATGTACTCGGCGGCTTCGCCCAGGTTGGTGATCCACTCGGCAATCGCCGGAGAGCGAACATTGAAGGCCATGTTCTGCGCGTAGGTCGCGCAGACGGCGTGGTTGTCGCCGCAGATGCCGCAGATGCGTGAGGTGATGAAGTGCGCGTCGCGCGGGTCTTTGCCCTTCATGAAGATCGAGTAGCCGCGGAAAATCGAAGATGTCGAATAGCACTCGGCGACCTCTTTGTTATTGAAGTCAATCTTGGTGTAGATGCCGAGAGAGCCGACGATGCGGGTAATCGGGTCCCAGTTCATGTCCACCAGCGTCCGAGGCTTGGCCGGAGCCTCCGTCCTTGTGGTCGTTGTCGTACTCATGACTTATCGCTCCTTTTTCTGCATGTAGGATTGGGGTTGGTAGCCGGTGGTGAGTTCAGGACGATTGTGCCGCCACTTCGGTTCCTTGTTGAGCGTCGTCATGGTCATGTTACGCAGCGCACGGATGGCCGTGCCGTAGATGCCTATGGCAGACGAAGAGAGCTTCGCGCCCGGCGGCTCGTCCATGAACGGCATGAACTTGTCCGGGAAGCCGGGCATCGTACAGCCGATACAGATGCCGCCGACGTTCGGGCAGCCGCCGATGCCCGCCATCCAACCGCGCTTCGGCACGTTGCAGTTGACCACAGGCCCCCAGCAGCCGAGCTTCACGATGCACTTGGGCGAGCCGTACTCGGTGGCGAAGTCTCCCTGCTCGTAATAGCTCCCGCGGTCGCAGCCTTCGTGAACCGTCTTGCCGAACAGCCAGGTCGGACGCCCCGCGTCGTCAAGCGGAATCATTGGAGCTAAGCCCGCCGCCAGGTAGAGCAGGTAGAGCACCGTCTCCATGAAGTTGTCTGGTTGAACGGGGCAGCCCGGCACGTTGACAATCGGGATGCCCGCGTGCGATTTCCAATCCCAGCCGAGATAGTCAGCCAGACCCATGCAGCCCGTCGGGTTGCCCGCCATCGCGTGGATGCCGCCGTAGGTGGCGCAAGTCCCGATGGCGACGACGGCCAGAGCTTTCGGGGCGAGACGGTCAATCCACTCCGTGGTCGGAATCGGCTGACCCGTCATCGGGTCATTCCCCAGGGCCGCCCAGTAGCCTTCGCCGCTCAAGTGCTCGTTCGGAATCGAGCCCTCGACGACCAGCACGAACGGGTCAATCAAGCCCTGTTCGGCCTGATACCAGTACTTCATAAAGTCGTCGCCGACCTCGTAGGCCAGAACCGGATTATGCAGGTGCACCTTTGGAAGCCCCGGTATCGCCCCCATGACCACGTCTTCAATGCTCGGCTGGGTCGCGGCCGTGATCGAAACGGTATCGCCGTCGCAGCCCAGGCCCGCCGTGATCCAGACGATGTGCACGTCCTTCACAGCCGGTGGTCGTTGAGTGACACGCCCGTAAGGGGCAGTTTCTGCTGCCATTGTTCTCTCTCCTTTCTAGTGAGAGTGCAGACTTAAAAGAGTCCAGTGCCAGGCGATGGGTGACTGCCTCCTGGCAAACATCATTGGAGGTGCGCGTAAAAAAACTTCGAGCCTGTTGTTGACAGTTTGATTTCGAAGGATTTCACCCCATTGTCCGCAAACGTACAGAGTTAAGTCAATACAGTGAATCCATGAGACAGGGTAGGGAAATCCCTGATAATTGCGAAATGCGGATAGAAGAAAAGACTCAACCCTTTGCGCCTTTAGTTTTTCTTTTGTTGCGCCTTTGCGAGAAACAAAGCTTCACGCAAAGGCGCAAAGTAAAAACCAAAGGCGCAAAGGGTTGAGTCCTTCGCGCCTTGAGTTCTTTCTTCAATCCGCAATCGTTAAGGCTCAATCAGATGGTTGCGGACGGCGTAGCGAATCAAATCGCCGAGCGAGTGTATGTTGAGCTTTTCCATGATGTGACTGCGATGGGTCTCGACGGTTTTGACGCTGATGTTCAGGCGCTCGGCGACCTCTTTGTTGGTCTGCCCCTCGCCCAAAAGCTGAACGATTTCCCGCTCGCGCGCGGTCAGGCGGCTCTGCGGCGACTTGTGGCTGTCGTGGACGCTCCCGCCTTTGAGATAACCTTCGAGCACCATCTCCGACACCTTCGGGGTGAAGAAAGGCTTGCGCTGGCAGAGACTTTCGACCGCCGCGATGAGGTCACGCCCGGCGTCGGATTTCAAGACGTAACCGCGCGCCCCCGCTTCCAGGACCTCGTGCACCAGTTGTTCGTTCTCGTGAATGGACAGAATCAACACCTGCGTTTCGGGCGCTATCTTGCAGATTTGGCGAGTCGCCTCCAGGCCGTTCATCTCCGGCATGCTGATGTCCATGATGACCAGGTCGGGCGAGAGTCGCCTGGCCTCTTCGACGGCTTCGCGGCCCGTAATCGCTTCGCCCGCGACTTCCCATTCGGGCTGCGTCTCAAGGAGGTTGCGCAATCCCCGCCGCACGATTTCGTGATCGTCCGCAATCAAAATTCGCATAGGGTTCATCAGCTCGCACCTCTCAACGGGAGTGTCACCGTCACGACAGTGCCGCGGCTGTCGGACTTAATCTCCATTCGTCCCCCGAGTTGTTGCGCCCGCTCGCGCATGCCGGGGATGCCCACCCCGAATCGCGCCCCGTTACCGTTTCCGTTGTTCCCGAGCGGAACCTGCCCTTTGCCCTCGTCCTCCACCTCCAGTCTGACCTCCGTGGGCGCGAGCGTAATCCGTATGCGGGCGCGCGGGCTTCCCGAATGGCGGTGAACGTTTGCCAGACCTTCCTGCGTGATGCGGAAGAGTGCGGTCTCAACTTCGGGCGAAAGGCGTTTGAGGTCGGGCGGGATTTCCAGAGTGACGCGGATGCCCGAACGTTGGCTAAAGCCTTCGACGTAGGATTTCAAGGCGGCCGCCAGGCCCAGATCATCGAGCAGGGGCGGGTGTAGCAGGTAAGAAAGGTTTCGCAGTTCGCGCACGCATTGCTGCACGAGGGCGAGGCTCTCGGAGAGGATGCGGCGCGATTGCGGCTCGCGGGCGGAGGCTTGCGAATCCATCAACAGCGAGAGATTCATCGCCACCGCCGCGAGGTTCTGTGCCGCGCCGTCGTGCAGTTCGCGCGCGATGCGGCGCTGCTCCTCGTCCTGAATGGAGAGCAGGTTCGCCGTCAGTTGACGGAGTTCTTCCCCTCTGTGCTTTAACTCTTCCTCGGCCTGCTTGAGTTCGGTCACGTCAAACCCAACTCCGTGCAGAAACCACGGCCGCCCCGTGTCGTCGTGCACCATCTTGGCTTCGCAGTGAAACCAGACGACGTGCCCGTCGCGCGCGATGACACGGTAGACGGAACGTAAATCCTTCCCGAAGAGAAAGAGCCGCGCCGCCTCGACGCACCAGCGGTTTTTATCGTCGGGGTGAATTTGCTGATACCAGCGAATAGGATTATTGAGCCATTCTTCCCGCGTGAACCCGAGCGCCTCTTCGATGTGCGGGCTGACGTAAGCCTCGCCGACGCCTTTGTTCAAAAAGGCCATGAAGACGACCGCCGGAATCTGTTCGACCAGAATGTGGTAACGAGCTTCGGTGTCGGGCAATTCTCCGACCACCACTTTGGGCTCGCCGACTTTCGGACTCAACAAGCCGGCCGCCAGTTGGGCTTCGGAAAATTCCGTCGAGAAGACGCCCGCCAACGCTTCGAGAATATTTTCCGCCTCCTCGACAGAGGCCGGCTCTATATTCTCGATGAGAAACTTTTCAAGCGCGACGAAGTCAGCCTTCTTTGTCCCTGCAATCTCCTGCATTAACTATCTATCCTTGAAGAGCGCCTGCACGGAAGCCGGCGGCCGAGGAATAAGCAACAAAGCAAAGAGCATGAGGAGGGAGCTGGGGACTCGATCCAGATGTCGGATTGGATAGTCGTTCGGCAGGATTATACAACCTTATGCATGCCAGCGTACATAGCATTCGGTCGTGGGTGGTGTCAGTTTGAAAGAACTTGAAAACTTCATATGCGTACTTTGGCACACCAAAAGCAAAGGGCGCGAGTGGCCGCGCCCCGTGCTCGTTGGTTGTCATGTCGCTTAGACCTCGTAAACGGGAATGTTTGACGTTCCCGTTATGAGGCCGATTGCGTGCAAGCAGTTCTGCTTGGTGGTGTAACCTCGCCTGAATCGGCGATGGTGCGATTGTTGGCGGCCAATAGACGCCAACGCCATTCCCTGCGAGTGTCTTGGTAAACCTGAAATCTCATGGCTAATTCTTCCTCAAGTGATTCTGACCAAAAGTTGAACAGTATCTGTTCGATTACGACTACGACGGGTCGTCATGGTCGCTTGAAATTCCTGCTCACACTGAGCAGGAGGCTAAAGAGCGCGTGGTAAACTCGCCAACGCAAAATATCTCGGCGAGATCAAACTGACCTTGCCGGGACGCTTCCGGTTGCTTGTCAAACTGATTTGCGGAGTGCGTAATCTCATGGCGAAGCTGTCAAAACCCTCAGTAATGCAGTCTGCATGTCCGCTCAAGCATCCAATATACACCCGGCCGGCCGATCTTGCAAGCTAGAGCGGTCAAGCAGCGCCGACGCGGAAGTTGAATTGCCCTTTCCTTGTTTTTTGAAAGAAAATTGATTGACCCTATTGACAGGGCATACGCCAACGGCGTATCTTGCGATTATGCAAAAGCGGTCAAGCAGAAAACGCCAGACTCGTGATGTTAACGAAATTGCCGCACGTATCGCCCGTGTGACAACTGGCAATCCCATCACGGAAGACCCATCTCCCTTGCCCGAAAAGAACCCCGCCGCCGTAGCGCTAGGAAAGTTGGGGGGATTAAAAGGTGGCAAAGCGCGAGCGGAAAAACTATCAGCCAAGCGCCGTTCCGAGATTGCCTCAGACGCCGCTAAAGCTCGCTGGAAAAACGCAACATCCAAATAGTAGTTTAAAGTTCAACCGACAGGGCTTTAGTTCTTTATATAAGGATGAAGTGACCTTTCGCTGTAAGACTATCTTTAACTTTATGAGGAGAAGTTAAATGCCCTCACCGACTCCAGTATTGGGGCGGGTTGAAGAAGAGCAGATGCAGGGTCACACGACGCGACAGAAGCTTTATCGAGAATTAGAAATTGAGTTGGGCAGACCTATCATTGCTTACTTCACAAGCCTAGCCCGTCCCTCTATGGTCGAAGACACAGACGCTGATGTCATAGAGGGCGTTCTTCAGAACATGGACTTATCGAAAGGCTTCGCTTTGTTTATAAGTTCTTATGGTGGATACGGTGAGGCTGCGGAACGAATTATCAACGTTTGTCGTAGTGCAAGTGCAACTGGGGAGTTTTGGGCGATTGTGCCTGGAAAAGCAAAATCTGCCGCAACTATGGTGTGCTTTGGAGCGTCGAAGATATATATGGGCGCAAGCTCGGAACTTGGGCCTATTGACCCTCAGTTGACGATAATTGAGGAGGGAAGACGCAAAACTTTTTCTGTCTGGAATATAGTCAGAAGCTATGAGGATTTATTTGATAGAGCTGTAAATGAGCAAGGCAATTTGGAGCCTTATATACAGCAACTTCAAAGGTATGATTATCGGGAGATTAAGGAGTTTGAGGCAGCTATTGATCTAGCCGAAGATATAGCAATCAGATCGCTTAAAAGTGGCATGATGAAGGGTAAGACGATAACAGCAATTAAGAAGCAGATTGAGATTTTCCTTACGCCCCAAAGAGCAAAGAGTCATGGGAGGCCGATCACCGAGACGTAGTGACAAAATGCGGTTTAAAAATTGAGGCCGTAGATATTAAGGATAGGCTTGGGCAACTGATATATGAATTGTATATAAGGCTCAACACTTTTGTTTCAAACAGGGCTTACAAAGTCGTAGAGAGCCGAGAGGAGGCTTTCTCGTCACCCTTTGAGAGGTAATAACGATGAACAAAGCAAAGAAGGTAGTAAGGAAAACAAGGCCAAAGAAATCCAAATTACACAGATGGATCTGGGCGCTCAAAGAACGCAAAGGAAGCACGCAAGGAACTTGCACCCTATATAAAAGTTCGGAAAGTAGAACAGGTTTCAAAGCTGGGAAGTGGTGTGAGACATCGTCGCTTATTTCCGAACTTTGCAATCCTCGCAAGCAAGAAGAAGAAGTGCGGGGCTAAGTGTCCGTCGCCTTTACAGTCCCGCTTCCCGCGTAATATCACATTCATATTTAATCCGTCCACCTCGATTCAGCTACGAAGAATCGTTCACTCAACGGCCCTTCGCGGTCTTCTTTGGTAGTGAGATAGTTTGAGGCGGAAACGCGAGTGTCAACGGGCATGCCTCTATCTGAATAGAGACACGCACACTAACGCTCGCGTTTCCGCCTCAAAGTGAACATTACTCGGTACTGGTGACCCGCGTTATCTACAACCGAAGTTATTCGTACCGCAGGGCGATCATAGGGTCTATTCGCGTCGCACGGCGCGCAGGGATGTAACAGGCTATCAAAGAGACGACCAGGAGAAGCAGCGCGATGGCCGCGAAGGTCAAGGGGTCCGTCGCGTTGACCCCGAAAAGAAGGCTGGACATGAGGCGCGTCAAGGCGACGGCGCCGACCAGCCCTATGCCTATGCCGACGAGCGTGAGTAAGAGCCCCTGCTTGAGGATGAGCATCAGGACGCGGCCGGGCTGCGCGCCGAGCGCCATTCGGAGCCCGAGTTCGCGCGTCCTGAGCGTCACGGAGTAGTTCATCACGCCGAAGATGCCGATGGCCGCCAGGAGCGTCGCCAGCCCCGCGAAGAGTCCCAGCAGGAGCGTGTTGAAGCGCGGGCGGGCCACCGTGTCGGCCATCACCTGAGTCATCGTCCGCACGTCCGCGACGGGTTGGTCCGGGTCTAGCGCGCTCAACTCGCGGCGCACGGCCGGGGCCATCTCCGCCGGGTCGCCGTTGGTGCGTATGGCGAGGGTCATGAATGAGTAGGTCAGTTCCGGGTGCGGGAAGTAGACGGTCGGCCGCGCCTCGTCCGTCAGGCTGTCGTACCTGACATCGCCGACGATGCCGACAATTTCCGTCGGGTTCGGGTTGTCGAACATGTCTACGTCTATGCGCTTGCCCAGTGGGTCTTCCCCTGGGAAATACTTCTGCGCCAGAGACTCGCTGATGATGACGACGTGCCGTGCCTCCCTGTCCTCCACGTCCGTGAAGTTGCGGCCGCGCAGGAGGGGGATGTCCATCGCACCGAAGTAGCCCGCGTCGGCCACGCGCACGCTCGTCGTCAGTTCCTGGTCCGGCGGAGGCACGGGCCTGCCTTCGACGGTGAAGTCGGTCGCGGAGCCGAGCCCGCCGTAGAGCGGAAGGAAGTTCACCATCCCGGCTTCGCGGACGCCCGGAAGCGACCGCACCCTCTCCATCGCCTGACGGAAAAAGTTGATGATCTTGGGGTCCTCGTCGTACTTGCCGTCGGGCAGGCGCACGACCATCGTCAACACGTTCTCCGTGTTGAACCCCGTCTCTATCTTTTGCAGGCGGATGAAGCTCTTGATAAGCAGCCCGGCACCGACCAGCAGCACGAGCGCCAGCGCGACCTCCGCGACCACCAGCGCGCCGCGCAGCCGGCGACTGCGCGAGCCCTGCACGCCCGAGCCCTTGCCGCCTTCCTTGAGCGCGTCGTTGAGGTTGAGGCGCGTCGCCTCAAGCGCGGGCACCAGGCCGAAGATGATTCCGGTCGCGAGCGTGACGACGAGCGTCCAGGCGAGCACGGTGAGGTTGATGCTGACCCCTTCGAGGTTGATGAGGTCGCGCGGGCTGATCGCCACGAGCGCGCCGATGCCCCACCACGCGAACAGGAGCCCGAGCGCGCTGCCCAGAAGCGCGAGCAGGACGCTCTCCGTGAGCAGTTGCCGGACGACGCGCATGCGGCTCGCGCCGAGCGCGGTGCGCAGCGCTATCTCCTTCTCGCGTGCGGCGGCGCGCGAGAGCAGCAGGTTGGCGACGTTGGCGCACGCGATTAGCAACACGAGTCCGACGGCACCCAGAAGTATCAGGAGCGCGGGCCGGACGTTGCCGACGAATTGCTCGCGGACGGGGACGACCTCCGCGCCCCACCTCGTGTTGTGCTCCGGGTCGTCCTGTTCGAGACGGGCGTGGATGGTCTTCAAGTCGGCCCCGGCCTGCTCCATAGAGACTCCGGGCTTCAGGCGGGCCACGACCGAGAGGAAGCGGCCGTGCAGGCCCGACCCTTCCGTGGGCATGTCGAGCGGCGCCCAGATTTCAGCGGGCTTACCCGTGCCTGACCGCGTTTTGATGTGCCACTGAAAATTTTCCGGCAGCACGCCGACCACTGTGAAAGGCGCACCGTTGAGCGTGATGGCTTTGCCGACAATTGAGGGATCGCCGCCGAACCTTCTCTGCCAGAGGCCGTATCCGAGGACTGCCACGTCGGGCGCGCCGGTTCGGCCGTCCTCCGCTGTGAGGCCGCGGCCGAGGAGCGGATTGACGCCGAGAACCTGGAACAGTTCAGGCGTGGTGAGCTGGGCCGAGACCTCCTCCGGGTCGCTTCCGCCGCCGGTCAGGCTGAGCCGCTGGTCCGAGAAGGCCGCCATGCCTTCGAACGCCTTGCTCTGGTCGCGCCAGCCCATGAAGTTGTAGCGCGACGTGTTGTTGTTGCGTCTGCCGTTCGGGTTCACTTCCCACAGCATGACTATACGGTCTGCGTCGCGGTAGGGCAGCGGGCGCAGGAGCAGTTCGTTGACGACGGAGAAGATGGCCGTGTTCGCGCCGATGCCGAGGGCGAGCGTGAGCACGGCGACCACCGTAAAACCCTTGTGCTTGGCGAGCACACGCGCGCCGTACCTGATGTCTTGTAATAGTGCTTCCAACATGCCGCCTCCACGGACTTGATAAGCCACGTCTTTAATCCTGCCACGGTTGCCGAACGCCTTGAGCGCCTCGCGCCGGGCCTCGTCGGGCGACATCCCGCGCCCGATGTTCGCCTCCGTCTCCATCTCGACGTGAAGGCGCAGTTCCTCGTCTATGTCCCTGATGACCGCCTCGCGGTGGAACAGGGCACGAAGGCGCGCCGACAGGATGTTGAGCCACCTCATCGCCGACGCTCCTTAACTGGCCTCGCGCATCTTACTGATGGCGAGCACGAGCCGGTCCCAGCTCGCCTCCTCGACTTCCAGTTGCCGCCGGCCCGCACGCGTGAGCGTGTAGAACTTGGCGCGGCGTC
This sequence comes from uncultured Acidobacteriota bacterium, assembly GCA_963711585.1. Classification (GTDB taxonomy): domain Bacteria; phylum Acidobacteriota; class Blastocatellia; order Pyrinomonadales; family Pyrinomonadaceae; genus QHXM01. The sequence continues at coordinate 30,328 of CAVQEU010000022.1, forward strand.
CAGTCTCGTTCGTGTCCCAGTCGGAGCTGACCCAGCCGCGCTGCTCGATGCGGTAGAGCGCCGGGTAGAGCGACCCCTGCTCGACGTTGAGCATCTCGTCGGACATCTGCTGTATGCGCTGGATGATGCCGTAGCCGTGCAGCGCCCCCAGAGAGAGCGCCTTAAGGATGAGCATGTCGAGAGTACCTTGAAGTAAATCCGCTGTCGCTTTGGTCATCGCTGAACCTTTCGAGTTTACGTGTGTGCAAACGCCATGCCTGGAATGTCTAGGCATCCTAAGTGGTGATGCCTAGAACGTCAAGGCTTAAATCCTGACGTTCGTTCACGGGAAGGCTTCGCCCTTGCTAAAGATTTAAATCCCGATTTTGGGAAAGCCTAATCCCAGAAGCGCACACGTGAGGCCCGCGCCTCTGGCGGCGATTCATCTCTAACCGGCGTACTTTTACCACTTGGGTCATGGCCGCGCGGTGGCACAGAGGTTTCTTATTATGACCGGCTCTATATTCCTGCGGCGCGCTCTTGGCATGTGTAAAAAGTGGAGGTGAGAGTAGATGGGAACGCTGGCGCAAGACCTACGTTATGCGGTGCGCATGCTAGTCAAGCGCCCCGGTTTTACGGCCGTCGCGGTGCTGACCCTCGCGCTCGGCATCGGCGCGAACACGGCCATCTTCTCCGTCGTCAACGCCGTGTTGCTGCGCCCTCTGCCGTTCGCGGAGCCGGACCGTCTGGTCTACGCCGAGGGGGCGGACTTGCGCGACGGTTCGAAGGGCGGGGCCATCTCGCCGCCGGACTTTTTAGACTACCGCGAGCAGAACCACGTCTTCGAGCGGTTCGCGGCGTTCATGCCGCAGTCCTCCACCGTGACGGGTGACGGCAGCGCGTCCGAGCGGATTAACTCTGCGCGTGTCTCCCACGGATTTTTCGAAACGCTCGGCATAGCGCCGCTGGACGGCGGGCGCACCTTCCTGGCCGAAGAGGAACAGGAGGGCCGCAACGCTGTGGCCGTCCTCAGCTACGGCTTATGGCAGCGGCGCTACGGGGCCGACCCGAAAATCGTCGGGAAGACCATCGCGCTCAACGGGCAGACGGTGACTATTGTCGGCGTCATGCCCGCCGGGTTCGAGTACCCGCGCGAGGCGCAGCTCTGGGCTCCGATAGCGTTCAAGTCGCCGCAAACGTCAATGCGTCGCTCCCATTTCCTGCGCGCGGTCGGGCGGCTCAAGCCGGGCGTCACAGTCGAGCAGGCGCAGGCGGACATCAACCAAATCGCACGCCAGTTGGAGCAGCAGTATCCCGAGAGCAACACGAATTTCAGCCTGGGGCTGACACTGCTCCCGGAGTGGACGGTCGGCGAGATGCGTTCGACACTTTTGGTGCTGCTGGTGGCCGTCGGGTTCGTACTGCTGATTGCCTGCGCCAACGTCGCCAATTTGTCGCTCGCACGCGGGGCGTCCAGGTCCAGGGAAGTCGCCATCCGCTCGGCGCTCGGCGCGAGTCGCGGGCGCGTCGTGCGGCAACTGCTTACGGAGAGCGTCGTGATGGCGCTCCTCGGAGGGGCGCTCGGGCTGCTGCTGGCGATGTGGGGCGTTGACCTGCTCGTCTCCCTCAGCCCGGAGAACCTTCCGCGTGTAAAGGAAGTCACGACCGACTGGAACGTGCTCGGGTTCACACTGCTCGTCTCAATCCTGACAGGGATATTGTTCGGACTGTTCCCCGCGCTCGCCACGTCAAAGACCAACCTGACGGAGACGCTCAAGGAAGGCGGAAGGGGAGCGTCCGGCGCGGGCCGCCAGCGCCTGCGCAGCCTGCTCGTCGTCGCGGAGGTCGCGCTGTCTCTGGTCCTGCTCGTCGGCGCGGGCCTGCTCATCAAGAGTTTCTTGCGCCTCTCCAACGTGGATGTCGGGTTCGTGCCGACCAACGTCCTGTCAATGCAACTCTCCATGACGCAGAAGAGTTACCCGGAGCCACGCCAGCGCGCGGTCTTCTATGAGCAACTAATCAGTCGCATCGAATCGTTGCCGGGCGTGCAGGCGGCGGGGGCTGTCTCGGAGCTTCCTCTGAGCGGGCAGGAGAACGACACTTTCTTCAACATAGAGGGCAAGCCCGCGGCCGCGTTCGGGAGCACGGAGAACGACGCCAACATACGCGGCATCAGCCCTGCGTATTTCCAGGCGCTCGGCGTCCCGCTCCTGAGAGGCCGCTTTTTTGATAAACGTGACGGGCTCGACGCGCCGAAAGTCGCCATCGTCAACGAAAACTTCGTGAAGCGTTACCTGCCGGGCGAAGACCCGCTCGGCAAGCAGTTGATAATTGATTTTGGCGACCCGTATAAGGCCGAGATAGTCGGGGTCGTCGCCGGCATCCGGCACAGCAGCCTCGCGCAGGCCGAGCCTTTCCCGGAGATGTACGTCAGCGTCCTACAGGCTCCTTCGTACGGGACGAACCTGGTCGTGCGTGCGGCGGGCGACCCCGTCCAGCTCACGGCCGCGATTAGAGGTGAAGTGCAATCGCTCGATAAAGACCTGCCCGTCTATAACGTCAAGACGATGGAGCAGCACCTCTCCGCGTCGGCGGCGCAGCCGCGCTTCCGCACGCTGCTGCTCGGCCTCTTCGCGTGCGTCGCGTTGTTGCTCGCCAGCATAGGGATTTACGGCGTCATCTCTTACTCCGTGACGCAGCGCACACACGAGATAGGTCTGCGCGTGGCTTTGGGCGCGCAATCTGCCGACGTGCTCAAGCTGGTGGTCTGGCAGGGGATGAAGCTGGCGCTCGTCGGGATCGTTGTCGGCGTCATCGGGGCCTTCGTCGTGACGCGCGTGATGAGTAGTTTCCTCTTCGGCGTCAGCGCCACGGACCCGCTGACCTTTGCCGGCGTCTCGCTGCTTCTGGCGGTCGTCTCGTTCCTCGCCTGCTACATCCCGGCGCGCAGGGCCACGAAAGTAGACCCGATGGTCGCGCTCCGTTACGAGTAGAAAAAGGGATGAGGGATGAGGGATGAGGGATGAAAGAAGAGCTTTCTGTCTTTACTTCATCCTTCATCCCTCATCCCTAATCCCTTTCCCGAATTCGGGATTACGCGTCCCGGAACTGAACGACGAAGGCTGTGGGCCTTTTATCAACGCTGAGTAATTTTGGAGTTTAGGCCGCGCGGGGCCTGTGGCACGGCAGTCGCTTCTCGCGGTTCTTCGGTATTATAGATGGATATCCAACGAAAAAAATCTGGCGCCCGCAGTCGCCGCTTTCGAACCGCGGTCTATGTTGTCATCGGGGTGTTGGCGATAGCCGCAGTCACCCTCGTCGTTGCGCGTCTGAAACCCGCGGCCCCAACGGTCGAGCGCGGGACACTCCTGATTGACACGGTCAAGCGCGGCCAGATGCTACGGCAGGTGCGCGGCAACGGCACTCTGGTCCCGGAGGACGTGCGCGTCATCGCCGCCTCCACGCAGGGGCGCGTCGAGCGCATTCTGGTTCAGCCCGGAACGGAAGTGAATGCCGGTACTCTCTTAATCGAGCTGAGCAACCCCGAGCTTCAACAGTCTTCCGTGGACACTGAATACCAGTTGCGCGCCGCCGAGGCCGATTTCAACAACATCAAAGTCAGGCTCCAGAGCGACCGCATGAACCAGCAAATCGTCGCGGCCGGGGTGCACTCCGAATACCAGCAGGCAAAGCTCCAACTGGACACGGACGAGCAACTAGCGAAAGACGGGCTGGTCGCCCCGCTCAGCCTGAAACTCTCCCGCGTGCGCGTGGCGGAGTTGGCTAACCGTTACAACCTCGAACAGAAGCGTCTTGAGGTAAGCGTCAAGTCGGCGCAGGCGCAGCTTGCTTCGCAGCAGGCGCGCATCTCGCAACTGCAAGCGCTCCTCAGGCTGAACAAGTCTCAGGTGGAAACGCTCGGCGTCCGCGCGGGAACGAGCGGCGTCTTGCAGCAGATGCAGGTCGAAGTGGGCCAGCAGGTCACGCCGGGGACGAACCTCGCGCGCGTGGTCGAGCCTCAGCACCTCAAGGCCGAACTGAGGATTGCGGAGACGCAGGCCAAGGACATCAAGCTCGGCCAACAGGCCGGCATAGACACGCGCAACGGGGTCATACAGGGCCACGTCTCCCGCATAGACCCTGCGGCGCAGCAGGGGACGGTCACGGTTGACGTGGCGCTCGACGAACAACTCCCGGAAGGCGCGCGACCCGACCTGACGGTTGACGGCACGATTGAGTTGGAGCGCCTGTCGGATGTCATCTACGTGGGCCGCCCCGCGTTCGGCCAGTCTCAGAGCACGGTCAGCATGTTCAAGCTTGAGCCGGACGGCAAGGCGGCCGTGCGCGTCAACGTCAAGCTGGGCCGCAACTCCGTCAGCACCATCGAAATTGTCGAAGGCTTGCAGCCCGGCGACCAGGTCATCTTGTCAGACACCTCCGCCTGGGACGCATACACTCGCATCCTTTTGAACTGAAAAAGACGCCGCGCGAAAACTTTAATCGCAAGAGTTTGAGGCAATCGTCAATCCATCCGAGGAGAGAGAAATTAATGAGCGCGTCAGCAAAACCCATCATTCGTCTCGAAGACATTCAGAAAGTTTTCTACACCGACGAGGTGGAGACGCACGCCCTGTCGGGCATCCACCTGGAAATCAGGGACGGGGAATACGTCTCGATTGCCGGCCCCTCGGGCTGCGGCAAATCAACGCTGCTTTCCCTCCTGGGCCTGCTCGATTCACCCACCGAAGGCGGCTACTGGTTGAACGGCGAATCCGTCTCAGGTCTTCCGCTCTCGGAGCGAGCGCGAATCAGGAACCGCGAGATCGGATTCATCTTCCAGAGCTTCAACCTCATCGGCGATTTGACCGTCTACGAGAACGTCGAACTGCCCCTGACCTACCGAGGCATGAGCGCCGCCGAGCGCAAGCAACGAGTCACGGAGGCGTTAGAACGAGTCGGGATGGCGCATCGTGCGAAACATCTGCCGAGTCAACTCTCGGGCGGTCAGCAGCAGCGGGTGGCGGTGGCGCGTGCCGTGGCCGGGCAGCCCGCGATTTTGCTGGCGGACGAGCCGACAGGGAATCTGGATTCGATCAACGGGGAGGCGGTGATGTCGCTCTTGCAGGAGTTGCACAAGGGAGGAGCGACCATCTGCATGGTGACGCACGACCAAAGGTACGCTCGTCATGCCGACCGTGAGATTCATCTCTTCGACGGGCGCGTCGTCGAGGAACGCGCCGGATTGAGTATAGAGGGGGCGTGATGAGAACTTTGTGGCAGGACCTGCGCTACGGCGCGCGGATGCTCTTGAAGAGCCCCGGTGTTGCTTGTGTGGCCCTGCTCGCCATAGCCCTCGGCGTCGGAGCCAACACGACCATCTTCAGCGTGGTCAGTAGCGTCCTGCTCCGCCCGTTGCCGTTTGCCGCCCCGGACCAACTGGTCAAAGTCTGGACGACAGACGCCAAGCGCGGGCGCAATGATCTTCCCGTCTCGTACCCTAACTTCGCGGACTGGCGCAGCCAGAGCCAGACCTTTGAAACGATGACGGCCTACAGCGAGGCGTCCGCCACGCTCTCAGGCGAAGAGACGCCGGAGCAGATTAAAGGCGTCGCCGTCACGGCCGACATGTTCCCCGTCGTCGGCGTCAAACCGCTCGTCGGCCGCCCATTCACCGCCGAAGAAGAGAAGCCTGGGAGCGCGCCCGTCGTCGTCATCAGCCACGGCCTGTGGCAGCGCCGCTTCGGCTCAGACCGCAAAGTCGTCGGCCAGCAGGTCACGCTCGACGGCAAGAGCACGACGATTGTCGGCGTCATGCCGCCCGGCTTCAAGTTCCCGCTCGACGCCCAGAACCCTGAGCTGTGGGCTCCGCTCGATCCCACGAGTGAGATTAACCAGAGTCGTGGGTCGCGCTATCTGAGTGTGGTGGCGCGTCTCAAGGCGGGCTCCACGCTCCAGCAGGCGCAGGCCGAAATGGAGACTATCTCGCAGCGCCTGACGGACGAGCACCCAACCTACAACACGGGGCGAGGAACCCGCCTCATTACTTTGTACGACGACACGGTCGGCCAGATTCGTCCGGCCCTGCTCGTGCTGCTCGGGGCGGTCGGGTGCGTGCTCCTCATCGCCTGCGCCAACGTGGCGAACATTCTGCTGGCGCGCGCGGCGGGCCGCCACAAGGAGATGGCGCTGCGCACAGCGCTGGGCGCTTCGCGGCGGCGCATCATCCGCCAACTGCTGACCGAGAGCATGCTGCTGGCGTGCCTCGGCGGAATCGCGGGCCTGCTCTTGGCGCTCTGGGGCGTTGACGTGCTGGTCAGTTTCATCCCCGAAGGCGTCCCGCGCGCGCAGGAGATTACGGTGGACGGCCGCGCACTGGGCTTCACGCTCGGCGTCTCGTTTCTGACCGGCCTCATCTTCGGACTCGCCCCGGCGCTGCAATCCTCCCGCCTCAACCTGAACGAATCGCTGAAGGATGGCGGGCGCGGCTCGACCGACGGCCTGCGCCGCAACCGCGTGCGCGGCCTGCTCGTGGTCTCCGAGATTGCGCTCTCGCTGATGCTCCTGATCGGGGCGGGGCTCCTCATCAAAAGTTTCCAGCGTTTGCGCGACATCAATCCGGGCTTCAACCCCGAACGCGTCCTGACCATGAGCCTCAGCCTGCCGGAGGCGAAATACGAGGAGCCGGAGCGCCAGGGACTCTTCTTCCAGGAACTGGACAAACGCGTGGCCCAGCTTCCGGGCGTGGAAGTGGTCGGGCTGGTTGACCCGCTCCCGCTGAGCGGGGATAACAAAACCACCACCTTCACGATTGACGGGCAGCCGCCCGCCGCCCCCGCCGACAGGCTCAGTGCGAACGTCCGCACCGTCAACTCCGAGTACCTGTCCGCGATGGGCATCCCGCTGATTAAAGGTCGCGGCTTCACCGAGCGGGACGCGAAAGACGCCCCGCAGGTGATGCTCGTCAACGAGACGCTGGCGCGCCGCTTCTTCCCCGGCGAAGACCCGATAGGCAAGCGCGCGACTGTCTATCCTTTCAAGACCCCGTGCGAAATCGTCGGCGTCGTCGCCGACGTCAAACACCGTGGCCTGGACGTCGAATCCGGCCCGGAGTTCTACATCTCATACCTACAGGCCCCGCAGCCCTCCATGTATCTGGTCGCGCGCACGTCGCTCGCGGAGCCCAGCGCGCTCGCCTCTTCCATCCAGAGCGCCGTGCAGCAGATTGACAAGGACCAGCCCATCGCCGACGTCAAGACGATGAGCCAACTGCTCAATGAGGCGACGGCCGCGCGGAGGTTCAACATGCTGCTCCTGGGCGTCTTCGCACTGCTCGCTCTCGTCCTCGCCAGCGTCGGGATTTTCGGTGTCATGAGCTACATGGTCACGCAGCGGACGCACGAGATAGGAATCCGCATGGCCCTCGGCGCGCGCGTCTCGGATGTCGTCAGGCTCATCGTCGGGCGCGGGATGACGCTCGTTTTGATCGGCGTCTCGGTCGGGCTCGTAGGGGCTTTCATCGTCACGCGCGTCATGAAGGGTTTGCTCTACGGCGTGAGCGCGACCGACCCCCTGACCTTTGTCGGCGTGTCGCTGGTACTGTCAATCGTCGCGCTCGTCGCCTGCCTGATTCCGGCGCGCAGGGCGGCCCGCGTGGACCCCATGATCGCACTCAGAAACGAGTAGGGAGGAGCGATGAGAAACTTGTTGCAGGACGTACGCTACGGCTTTCGGAGCTGTGGAAGAATCCGCGTTCACTTTAATCGCATCGCGGCGCTCGCGCTCGGCATCGGCGCGAACACGGTGATCTTCTCGGTCGTTAACGCCTGCTGCTGCGCCCGCTCTCGTTCCCGCAGTCGGAGCAGTTGACCGCCATCTGGTGAAAGACCCCGCGACGGGCCAGCTTTACTCCGCCTATTCCTACGCCAACTTTCAAGACATCAGGGAACAGAATCAAGTCTTCGAGCAGGTCGCCGCTTCCTACATGACGACGGCTTTCTGCGGACGGGTGACGAGCCGGAACGCTGCGCGGCAGGTACGCTTCCGCGGACCTGTTTCCGCTGCTCGGCGTCAACCCTCTGCTCGGCCGCGCCTATTCTAAAGAGGAAGAGAAGCCGGGCGGCGGAGGGCATGTCATCGTCCTCGGTTACGAGCTCTGGCAGCGGCGCTTCGGCGGCGATCCCTGCAATCGTCGGACAGCAATTGCGCATAGACGAACAGTCATGGACGGTAGTAGGGCGTGATGCCGCAGGGGTTTAAGTTTCCCATCGGCGCGCGGCAGGCGGACTTCTGGATGCCGCTTGGGGCCGAACCTCTCGGAAGGCCCGCGCAACGCTCGCGGCGCTGTCTTCATGCAACTCATCGGACGCCTCAAACGCGGCGTCACACAGGAGCAGGCGCAGGCCGAGGTGAACGCGATTGCGAGCCGCCTGGAGGCACAGTACCCGGAGGTGAACACGGGACTGAACATCGCGCTCCTCTCGTCGCAAGAGAGATTGGTGGGTAAAGTGCGCCCGGCGCTGCTGGTGATGCTGGGCGCGGTCGGCTTCGTGCTGCTCATCGCGTGCGCGAACGTGGCGAACCTGATGCTGGCGCGCGCGACCGCGCGGCGCAAAGAGATCGCGATCCGCACGGCGCTGGGCGCGAGCCGCTGGCGCTCGTGCGCAGCTGCTGACCGAGAGCTTGCTGCTTCGGCGCTCGGGCGGCGCGGCGGGGCTGTTGCTGGCGCTGTGGGGCATGGACTTGCTGGTCGCGGCCATCCCTGCGGACATCCCGCGCATCGGCGAGATCGGCCTCGACGAGCGCGTGCTCGTTTCACGGCCGTTGTCTCGATGCTGACGGGCATCATCTTCGGCCTCGTCCCGGCGCTGCAGGCGTCGCAAGACCGATCTGAACGAGACGCTGAAGGACGGGACGGCGCGCGGCTGAGCGACGGCACGCAGCGCAACCGCGTGCGCGGCGTGCTGGTCGTCACGGAGATAGCGCTGGCGCTGGTGCTGCTGGTCGGCGCGGGGCTGATGATCAAGAGCTTCTGCGACTGCTGGACGTCGATCCCGGGCTTTGACACGGAGAACGTTCTGACGGCGCGAGTCACTGCCAGCGACAAGAAGTATGCCGAAGCCGAGCAGCGCGCAGCCTTCTACCACGAAGCGATCGAGCGCGTGGAGACGCTGCCCGGACGTGGAGGCGGTAGACGTAGTAAATCCGCTACCGCTCGGGGGAAGCTACGAGGATATCACCTTCGACATCGAGGGCCGCCCGCCCTTCCCGCCAGAGCGAGAGCCTCTGCTGACCGCCGCGTCATCACGTCAGGACTACTTCAGGCGATGAGCATTCCCGATGCGCGACGGGCGCGACGTTCAATGCACAGAGACAGAGAGAAGGCGCCGCGCGTCGTCATCATCAACGAGACTTTCGCGCGCCGCTACTTCGCGGGCGAAGACACGGTAGGCCGTGCACTCATTCCGCGGATGAAGGCGGGAAACCCGTCACGCGCGAGATCGTCGGCGTCGTCGGCGACGTGAGGCACGACGAGCTCGACGCGGAGACGACGCTCGCAGTATTACGTCCCTTACGAGCAGGCGGACGTTGACAGGCTGACGGTCGTGGTGCGCACCGCATCGACCAATCCGACGAACGTGGCGCGGCGTTGCGCGGAGACGTCGAGGCGATAGACAAGGAACAGCCGCTCTACAAGATGCGCACGATGACGCAGCTAGTGGACGAATCGGACGCGCGCCGCCGTTTCAACATGCTGCTTCTCGGCGTCTTCGCCGCGATCGACGCTGGTGCTGGCGAGCGATGGGCATCTACGGCGTCATCGGCGTACTCGGTGACGCAGCGCACGCGCGAGATCGGCATTCGCATCGCGTTCGGCGCGCAGATCGGCGACATTATCAAGATGGTGCTGAGACAGGGGATGGCGCTCGCGCTCGTTGGACTGGCGGCGGGGTTGGTCGGGGCCTTCTCATGACGCGACTGATGGCGAGCCTGCTCTACGGCGTGAGCGCGACAGACCCGGTCATCTACGGCGACGGTCGCGCTCATGCTCATCAGCGTGGCGCTGCTCGCCTGCTACATCCCGGCGCGCCGAGCGACGAAGGTGGATCCGATGGTGGCGCTCAGGTACGAGTGAGTGTTGGTTCAAACGATTGCGCAACCCTTTGCGCCTTGAGATTTTCTGCTGTGCGCCTTTGCGTCAACGACTTCTCGCAAAGGCGCAAAGGTAAGACGTAAGCCGCGAAGGGTTGAGTCAGTGAGTGGCTTGATTATGAAACGCGAACTTGTGTTCGATGTAGGAAGGGAGGCGCTCTCAATGGGTCAATAACTGCAAGACGTGCGTTACGGGATGCGTATGCTACGGAAAAGACCTGGCGTTTCGGTGGTGGCGGTGGTGACGCTGGCGCTCGGCATCGGGGCGAACACGGCCATCTTCAGGGTCGTCAACGCGGTGCTGCTGCAGCCCGCTGCCTTCGAGGACGCGGAGCGGCTGGTGATGGTGTGGGACAGGCACCCGTCGCACGCAAACTCGGCTACGACTGCATCGCCTGCTCGAACGGCAACTTCGCCGACTACCGGCAGCAGAGTGAGTCCTTTGAGCAGATGGCGGCGCTCGACACGTGGACCGTCAACCTGACGGGCCGCGACGAGCCGGAGAGGATCGACGGCACGAGCGTCACGGCCAACCTCTTCCCGCTGCTGCGGCGCGCAGCCGATGCTCGGGCGCGCCTTCATGCCCGAAGAAGAGAAGCAGGGCGCGGCGCGCGTCGTCATCATGAGCCACGGGCTGTGGCAGCGGCGCTTCGGCGGCGACATGACCATCCTGGGACAGACGGTGACGCTCGACGGCGAGCAGTACGAGGTCGTCGGCGTCATGCCGCCGGACTTCACGTTCCCGCAGAACTCCGGGCTGCCTGACTTCTTCCCCGTCGCGAAAAACGGACCTCTGGACGCCGTGGGTGCTGACGGAGCAACAGCGTCAGAATCGCGGGAGCCATCACATCGCCGTCATCGGGCGGCTCAAGCCGGGCGTCACGCTTCAGCAGGCGCAGGCCGAGATGAGCGACCATCGCGAGCAGGTTGGAGCAGCAGTACCCGGACGACCTGACAAGACTTCGGCGTGACGCGTCATCCCGCTGCACGAGCAGCTCATAGGCGAAAAGCCGCGTCGCCATCCTGGTGCTGCTGGGCGTCGGTCGGGTTCGTGCTGCTGATCGCCTGCGCCAACGTCGCGAACCTGCTGCTGGCGCGCGCCGCCGCGCGCCAGAAGGAGATCGCCATCCGCACGGCGCTCGGCGCGAGCCGCCTGCCGCGTCATGCGGCAACTGCTGACGGAGAGCGTGCTGCTGGCGCTTCGTCGGCGGGCGCTTCGGCGTGCTCCTGGCGCTGTGGGGAGTTGACCTGCTCATAGCCTTGAGTCCCGGGAGACATCCCGCGCACGGGCGAAATCGGGATTGACGCGCGCGTGCTGGCCTTCACGCTTCGGCGTCTCGCTCCTGACGGGCCTGGTCTTCGGACTCGCGCCCGCGCTGCAGGCTTCCTCGACACGATTTGCACGAGGCGCTGAAGGAAGGCGGGCGCGGCGCGACGACCGGCCCGCGCCGCGTGCGCGTGCGCGGCATCGCTCGTCGTCGCGGAGGTCGCGCTCGCGCTGGTGCTGCTGGTCGGCGCGGGGCTGCTCGTCAGGAGCTTCTTCGAGCTCAGGCAAGTCGACCCCGGCTTCGACGCCGAGAACGTTCTGACGCTGAGCGTCCCTCTCCCCGGCACACGCTACAAGGAGGGCGCGCAGATAGCGTCCTTCTACCAGCAGTTGCTCGAGCGCGCTGAAGGCGCTGCCGGGCGTGCGAGGCCGTCGGCGCAATCTCGCAACTGCCGCTGACCGGGGCGGACAGAAATTGACGGCTTCGAGGTCGAAGGCCGTCCGCCGCCTGAGACCGGCGAGAACGTGCAGACGGCCGACTTCCGCGTCGTCATCGCCCGACTACTTCAGCACGATGAAGCATCCCGCTCGTGCGCGGGCGCTACTTCACGGAGCAGGACACGGCGGACGCGCCGCGGCGTCGTCGTCATCGACGAGACGCTGGCGCGCCGTTACTTCCCCGGCGAAGACCCGCTCGGCAAGCGCATAAACGAATCCGGCTCGCCCAACCCGCGCGGGTATCGCACGATCGTCGGCGTCGTCGGCGACGTCAAGCACACGCGCTCGACGCGGAGCCGAAACCCGCGATGTACGTCTCATACCTACAGAGTCCCTCGGCTGGCCATGACGCTCGCCGTGCGGACCAACGGCGCCGGTGCCGAGAATCTGGCGGCGGCCGTGCGCCGCGAGGTCTGCGGCGCTGGATCAGAGACCAGCCCGTCGGCGAGCGTGCAGACGATGCAGAGCCTCTTCGCAAAGGCGGTCGCCGCCGCAGCGTTTTCAACATGCTGCTGCTCGGCGTCTTCGCCGCGCTCGCGCTCGCTGCTCGCGGCCGTCGGCATCTACGGCGTGATGGCTTACTCGGTCACGCAGCGCACGCACGAGATAGGCATCCGCATGGCGTTGGGCGCGCAGCGGAGCGACGTCCTCAAGCTCGTGATCGGGCCAGGGAATGAGGCTGACGCTCGATCGGCGTCGTCGCTTGGGCTCGCCGCGGCCTTCGCGCTGACGCGCGTGATGTAGAGCCTGCTCTACGGCGTGAGCGCGACCGACCCGCTGACGTTCGCCGGCGTCGCGCTGCTCTTATCGGCGGTGGCGCTGCTGGCCTGCTACATCCCTGCGCGCAGGGCGACGAAAGTGGACCCGATGGTCGCGCTCGGTACGAGTAAGTTGACTGCTCGCGTCGCATTCAGTTTCTACCTAGGTTAAGGAGTAGAGCGATGGGGACTCTCTGGCAAGACGTTCGGTACGGCTTCAGGATGTTGACGAAGCGGCCCGGCTTTACCGTCGTGGCCGTGATTTCCCTGGCGCTCGGCATCAGCGCGAACACCGCGATCTTTAGCGTGGTGAACGCGACCTTGCTGAAATCGTTGCCGTACAAAGACCCCGAAAGCATCGTCCTCGTCTGGGGCAACATGGCGCCGAAGGGCGGAATCGCACACAGGTCTCCGCGACCGACGTTGCTGACTGGCGACGCCAGAACGGCGTCTTTGAAGACGTGGCGACCTACGGCGATTGGAGCGCGACGCTCCTGGGGCGCGGCGAGCCGGAAGAGAATACCGGGCACGCAGGTCGGCGACGGTATTTCCAGAGTTCTAGAGGCACGCCGCTCCTGGGCCGCGTCTTCCTGCCAGAGGAGCGGAGGAAGGGAAGGATTTCGTCGTCGTCCTCGGCCACGGCCTGTGGCAGCGGCGCTTCGGCGGCGACCCTGCAATCGTCGGCCAGCAGGTGAACCTGAGCGGCAGGCCGTACACGGTCGTCGGGGTGATGCCCGCGGATTTTCGCCCGCTGCCCGTCAGCCTGGTTGACCCGCAGGGGCAGTTTTACCGGCCCGTGGCCGAGCCTCAAGACGAAACGCAACGCGCCTCGCGCCACCTTCGCGCCATCGCCCGGCTCAAACCCGGCGTCACGCTCACCGAGGCGCAGTCGGAGATGAGCGTCATCGCCAATCGCCTGACGCGGGAGCACCCGGAGAGTAATTCAGACTACGCGGTTCGTTTGACCACGCTCTCCGAGGACACTGTCGGGGGCTTGCGCCCGACACTGCTGACCCTTTTCGGGGCCGTCGTTTTCGTCCTCCTCATCGCCTGCGCCAACGTGGGCAATTTGCTGCTGGCGCGCTCCGCCGCGAGGCAGAAAGAGATCGCTATCCGCGCGGCGCTCGGCGCGGGGCGCGTGCGCCTGGTGCGACAATTCCTGACCGAGAGCATGTTGCTCTCACTGGCGGGCGGCGGCCTCGGACTTTTACTCGCCCTGTGGGGAACGAGCCTGATCGAATCGCTCGGCTCGCAAGTGACCCCCTTGCTGAGCGGCGTCCAGATAGACGCCAGCGTGCTCGTCTTCACTCTCATTATCTCGCTCGTGTCCGGCGCTCGTCTTCGGCCTGGCCCCGGCGTTGCGCGTCTCGCGGCCCGACCTGAACGAGACCCTCAAAGAAGGGGGGCGCTCGGCGGGCGCGTCCGTTGGCCGCAATATGTTGCGCTCCGCTCTGGTCGTCGGCGAAGTGGCGATGGCGCTCGTGCTCTTAACCGGCGCGGGGCTGCTGATTAAGAGCACGCTCAGGCTGCGAGACGTTAATCCGGGCTTCAACGCCGAAAACCTGTTGACGATGAACGTCGCGCTGCCTTCGTCGAAATACCCCGAGAAGCAATCGTGGGTCGCTTTTTACGACCGGGTCGTGCGCGGGGTCGAGTCCCTGCCGGGCGTCAAGTTCGGCGGGCGTGACGAGCGTCCTGCCCCTGAGCAGTAATTTCGACGGGCGGGCGCTCGCCGTCGAAGACCATCCGAAGCCGCGCGGGGAAGAAACGAGCGTAGACCTCTACGTCACCACGCCCGGCTACCTGCGGGCGATGGAAATCCCGCTCATGAAGGGGCGCGCGCTCGACGACCGTGACACGGAGAATGGACCGATGGTGGCGCTCGTCAACGAGACGATGGCGCGGCAACTCTGGCCGGGACAAGACCCTCTCGGCAAGCGCGTCAAATTCCCCGGCTCGGAAAAGAACCCGCAGCCGTGGCGTGAGGTGGTCGGCGTGGTCAAGGACGTGAAGCAGCACGGCCCGGACAAAGAAGACCGGATGCAGATGTACTTGTCGGAGGCGCAATTCCCGACACCCTACATGACGCTCGTCGTGCGCACCGCCTCAGACCCGCAGAACATGATCGCGGCGGTGAAGGGCGAAATCCTCGCGGTGGATAAAGACCAGGCCGCCTACAGCGTCGCGACGATGGAGCAACTGCTTTCCGACTCGATTTCGCTCAGGAAGTTTTCCATGCTCCTGTTGCTCATCTTCGCGGCCTTGGCCCTGACGCTGGCGGCGGTCGGCGTTTACGGCGTGATGGCTTACGCGGTCACACAGCGCACGCACGAGATAGGAGTCCGCATGGCCCTGGGCGCGCAAACAGGTGACGTGCTCAGGCTCGTCGTGGGGCAGGGTCTGAAGCTGACCGTCGTCGGCATCGGTCTCGGGCTGGCCGGGGCGTTCGCGCTGACGCGCCTGATGTCGAGCCTACTGTTCGGCGTGAGCGCGACCGACCCGCTGACCTTTGTCGGCGTGTCGCTGCTCTTATCGGTGGTCGCGCTCCTGGCGTGCTACATCCCCGCGCGCAGGGCGATGAAAGTGGACCCGATGGTCGCGCTTCGTAACGAATGAAATAGAAGAAAGGTGTTGTGATGGGAGCATTCCTTCAAGACTTGCGATACGGCGTTCGGATGATCTTCAAGTATCCGGGCTTCACTTTGGCCGCGGTCCTGACCCTGGTCTTAGGCATCGGGGCCAACACGGCGATTTTCAGTGTCGTCAACGCCGTCCTGTTGCGGCCGCTGCCGTACCCGCAGCCGGAGCGCCTGCTGGCTTTACGCTCCAACGAATCGCTCCCTGACCTTGATGATATTAAAGAGCAAAGCCGGTCATTCGAGTCTATCGGGGGCGCTGTCATACAGCCCCACGATTTCACGATGGAGGCCGAGCCCTTGCAGGTTCAGGCCGCGCTCGTCAACGCGGATTTGTTCAAAACCCTGGGGGGCGAGGCGGCCATCGGTCGAGTGATTTCGGCGGAGGAGGATCGCTCGGGCGCCGAGCGCGTCGTGGTGCTCAGCCACGGCTTCTGGCTGCGCCATTTCGGCGGGGACCAACACGTCATCGGCAGACAAATACCGCTGAGCGGAAATAACTATACGGTGATTGGCGTCATGCGCCCCGATTTCAGTATGCCTCTGGAGAGCCCGGACGTGTGGGTCGCCCTGCGCGTGGCTAACCCTCTCGCGGCCGGGGTTCGCGGCGTACATTTCCTGCGGACTTACCTGCGCTTGAAACCGGACGTGACGCTCGCCCAGGCGCAGACAGAGATGGATGGGATTAACGGCCGGTTGGCCCAAGCCTACCCGGACGAGAACAGGGAGCGAACCAGGCGGCTCATGCCGCTCCACGAGCGCGTCACGGGCGAGGTCCGCACGGCGCTGCTCATCCTCTTCGGGGCGGTGGGGCTGGTGCTCCTGGTCGCCTGTGCCAATTTCTCAAGTCTCCTGCTCGCGCGCTCGGCCGCGCGGCAGCAGGAGTTGGCGATTCGCGCGGCGCTCGGCGCAGACCGCGGGCGACTCGTGCGTCAGGTCTTAACCGAAAGTTTGTTGCTGGCGATTCTCGGCGGGGCGGGCGGGCTGGTGCTCGCCATGTGGGGCGTTGACTTGCTGATGGCGCTCAAGCCAGCGGACCTCCCGCTGGTCGCTGCCGTCGGCATTGACGCGCGGGTGCTCGCATTCACCTTCGGCGTCTCGGTCCTGACGGGCGTCGTCTTCGGGCTCGCGCCCGCACTAAGCTCGTCGCGGCTCGACCTCAATGACGTGTTGAAGGAAGGCGGCCGCGGCGGCTCGGTCGGAGTCCTCAGGCAGCGAGTCCGCAGCGTCCTCGTCGTCTCCGAGATTGCGCTGGCCCTCATGCTCCTGATCGGGGCGGGGCTTCTCATCAAAGGCTTCTGGCACTTGCGGAACGTTGACCCGGGCTTCAGTCCCGACAATTTGCTGACGATGCGAATCGAGCTTCCCGAGTCGCGTTATAAAGAGATCCCCTTGCAGACGCAGTTTCGACAGAACCTGCTTGAGCGCCTCAATTCGTTGCCGGGGGTGCAGGCCGCGATGGTGAGCGAGCTTCCGCTGAGCGGCGACCAACTGACGCACAACTTCGTCATCGACGGGCGTCCCCCGCTCGACGTAGGCACGGAGCCGGAGCTAAACACGCGCACGGTCGGTGGCGATTACTTTCGCGCGATGAATATTCCTGTCCTACAGGGGCGCGACCTGACCCCGCAGGACAGGGCGGAGGCACCCATGGTCGGCGTCGTCAACGAGAGCTTCGTCCGTCAATACTTCCCCGACGAGAGCCCCGTCGGCAAGCGCATCAGGTGGGCGCGTGTGGAGCCTGTGCAGTGGATGACCATCGTCGGCGTCGTCGGCGACGTGAAGCACTTCGGGTTAAACCAGCCGGAAGAGCCGGCCTTCTATTCTTCGTATCTTCAGCAAGAACAACCCTGGAAGCGTTGGACGTATCTGGTCGTGCGGAGCAACGTGGACCCCACGGCGCTCGCCAATCAGGTGAAGAGTGAAGTCTGGGCGCTGGATAAACTGCTCCCCGTGACCAGAGTCAAAACGATGAGCGACGTGATGTCGGCGTCAATCGCCAGCCAGCGATTCAACCTGACGTTGATGAGCGTCTTCGCCGTCACCGCCCTGCTCCTGGCGGCGGTCGGCATCTACGGCGTGATTGCATTCTCGGTCACGCAGCGTTCACACGAAATAGGCGTCCGCATCGCGCTCGGCGCGCAAACCAGCGACGTGCTCAGGCTCGTCGTCGGGCAGGGCTTGAAGCTGGTCTTAATCGGCATCGGCATAGGTCTCGTGGGGGCGTTCGCCGTCACGCGTCTGATGCAGAGCCTGCTGTTCGGCGTGAGCGCGACCGACCCCGCGACCTTTGTCGCCCTCGCGGTGTTGCTGGCGGCAGTAGCATTGCTCGCCAGTTACGTTCCCGCGCGCAGGGCGACCCGCGTTGATCCGATGGTGTCACTCCGTTACGAATGAGGTGCTCAGATGAAATCACTTTTACAAGACCTGCGGTACGGCATACGGACGCTCTTGAAGAGACCGGGGTTTACGGTCGTGGCGGTCCTGGCGCTCGCGCTCGGCATCGGAGCCAACAGCGCGATTTTCAGCGTCGTCAACTCGGTCCTGTTGCGCCCGCTGCCTTACAAAGACCCCGGGCAATTGGTCATCGCGTGGGAGACGAACCCGCAACTGCTGAGTGATTATCTGAAGACTCACAACGAGGCCGCGCCCGCCAACTTCTTCGACTGGCAGACCGAGAGTAAGTCGTTCGAGAATTTGGCGGCCTTCAGGTGGCAGGACTTTAACCTGACCGGCGGGGAGACTCCCGAACAGGTGATAGGCAATGCGGTCACGACCAACATGTTCGCCACGCTCGGAGTCCGGCCCGTCCTGGGGAGAGATTTTCTGGCGGAAGAGGGGCAGGCGGGTCGTGAGAACGTGGTGATTTTGAGCCACGGCCTGTGGCAGCGGCGCTTCGGCTCGGCCCAGAATGTCGTCGGGCAGACGATCAGCGTTAACGGCCGGCCCCACGTCATCGTCGGCGTCATGCCCGAGGGCTTCGAGTTTCCACGCGCTATGTCCGAGTTGTGGACACCGCTGGCCCCGTCCGACAATTTCAAGACAAACCGCACGGCACATTTTCTCTATACACGCGTGCGCGCCTGAAGCCTGGCGTAACCATTGAGCAGGCGCAGGCCGAGATGGACACTATCGCTGCTCGCCTGCGCCAGCAGTATCCGGACTCGAACAACCAGCGGGGCGTCAGGCTCGCCTCGCTCGCGGACGAGAGTGTGGCCGAGATTAAACCGGCGCTGCTGATACTGCTCGCGGCGGTCGGGTTCGTGCTGCTCATCGCCTGCGCCAACGTCGCCAACCTGATGCTGGCGCGGGCAGCCGCGCGACAAAAAGAGATTGCCATCCGCACGGCCCTCGGCGCGGGGCGACTGCGCATCATTCGCCAACTGCTGACGGAGAGCGTCCTGCTGTCGCTCGTCGGCGGAATCTGTGGTCTGCTGCTCGCCCTCTGGGGCATAGACCTCCTGCTCGCCAGCATGCCCAGGCAATTCGCGCTCGGCATCCCCGGCTGGAACAAGATCGGGCTGGACTACCGCGTGCTCGGCTTCACGCTCGTCGTCTCGCTGCTGACGGGAATTCTCTTCGGACTTTTCCCGGCGTGGCAGGCGTCGAAGTACGATTTGAACGAATCACTCAAGGAGGGGAGCAAAGGTTCAGCCGGGCAGGGCCGCAAGCGTTTTCGCAACGCCCTGATAGTTTCCGAAGTGACGCTCGCCCTGGTGCTGCTCGTCGGCTCCGGGTTGATGATGAGAAGCCTCTGGCGCTTGATGGATGTCAAACCCGGCTTCGACCCGCAGAACCTGACCACCCTGCAACTCTCCCTGCCGCAAGCGAAGTACGGGCAGGACGAGCAGATAGTGAGCTTCTATTCGGAGTTGATTCAGCGAATCAAAAACCTGCCCGGCGTCGAGGCGGCCGCCACGATTGACATGATGCCGATGGGCGGGAGCGGCGGGACGACCAGCTTCCTCGTCGAAGGCAGGCCCGCGCCCCCTCAAGGTCAGTACCCCGAGGCCAACGCGCGCACGTCAAGCCCCGGCTACTTTCAGACGATGCGTATCCCCGTCGTCAAGGGGCGTGAGTTCTCCGAGCACGACACGGCCAAGACTCCGTTCGCCGTGGTCATTAACGAGACGATGGCGCGCAAGTATTGGCCCGGCGAAGACCCAATCGGCAAGCGCCTTCTAGACCCGCAGAACAGGACGCCGCCCGCGGAGGTAATTGGCGTGGTCGGCGACGTGAAGCACTTCGGGCTGGACGACCAGGCGGAGGAATACATTTACACCAATTCGCTCCAAACCCCCGGCAACTCCATGTTCCTCGTCGTGCGCACGACGACGGACCCCGTGAGTATGACGGCGACCTTGCGCAAGGAGGTGCAGGCGCTCGACAAAGAGCTACCAGTCTTCGACGTTAAGCCGATGGAGCAGCGCATCGTCGAATCAACGGGCGCTCGCCGTCTGGTCATGTTCCTGCTGGGCGTCTTCGCCGTCGTCGCGTTGATTCTGGCGTCGGTCGGCATCTACGGCGTGATGGCTTACGCGGTCACACAGCGCACGCACGAGATAGGAATCCGCATGGCCCTGGGCGCAAGCCGCGGCGACATCCTGCGGCTGGTCATCAGGCAAGGCATGTTGCTGGTCGTGGCCGGCCTCATTCTGGGGCTGCTCGTTTCGTTCGCCGTCACGCGCTTCATGGCGGGCCTGCTGTTCGGCGTCGCGCCCAACGACCCTGCGACGCTCTTTGGCGTGTCGCTGCTCCTGGCGATCATAGCCTTCATCGCCTGTCTGGTTCCCGCGCTGCGGGCGATGAAAGTAGACCCGATGGTCGCGCTCCGTTACGAGTGAGCCTGAACACCTCGCTGAACACCTCGCATGAATGGAGGAAGAATGATGGACGCGTTGTTACAGGACGTTCGCTACGGCGTTCGCATGTTGGTCAAATATCCAGGGTTCACACTCGCCGCAGTTCTGTGTCTGGCTCTCGGGATAGGACTCAATACGACCATCTTCAGTGTCGTCAGCACCATGCTCATCCGCCCGCTTCCTTACAGTGAGCCTGAGCGACTCGTCGCGCTTCATGAGACGCAGATCAAGAAAGGCACGGAGTGGAACCCGCTCTCCGCTCACAATCTCGCTGACTGGAAAGAGCAGAGCCAGGTCTTCGAGGAGGTGGCGGCCTTTCAGCGACGTTCCTTCAACTTCAGTACGGAAGATAACCCTGAGCGTCTTGCAGGCGTGCGCGTCAACTCCACGCTCTTCCCGCTCCTGGGCATCAGTCCCATTCTGGGGCGCGACTTCCGGCCGGAAGATGATAAGCCCGGCGGGGAGCGCGTCGTCCTCCTGGCCCACAGCCTCTGGGAGCGACGCTTTGCCTCCGACCCCGGTGTGATTGGCAAGACGCTCCTGCTAGACGGCGAGAGCTATACGGTGATCGGAGTCATGCCGCCGCGTTTCAAGTTCCCGGAGTTCGCAGAAGTCTGGGCGCCTCTGGCGCTGGACATGAGCAAGGTGGACCGCGGCGTACACTCGCTTGACGCCATCGCGCGCCTCAAGCGTGGGGTCAGCGTGGAACAGGCGCAGGCCGAGTTAAGCAGCATCGCGCGGCGGTTGGAGCAGCAGTATCCAGAGACAAATCGTGACATGGGCGCGCTTGCCAGGCCGTTGCGCGCAGAGCTTGTCCCCGAAGGAGTCAACGTCTTTCTCCTGACCATGCTCGGCGCAGTGATCTTTGTGTTGCTCATCGCCTGTGCGAACGTGGCGAACCTGTTGCTCGTTCGCGCCGGTGCCCGGCAGCGGGAGATTGCCATTCGTACTGCCCTCGGGGCGGGGCGCATCAGGGTCATCCGTCAGTTACTCACGGAGAGCGTGATGATTGCTCTTATGGGCGGCGGGCTGGGTATCTTGATGGCGTTCTGGGGGGTTGACCTCGTGATCGCGTCCGTCCCGACCGAGATTCCCTTCTGGCTCACTTTCGGGATTGACTGGCGAGTCCTCATCTTTACCTTCTCGATCTCGGTCCTGACAGGCATCCTGTTCGGGCTGACGCCCGCGCTTCGTCTCTCGAAGCCCGACTTGCAGGAAGCTCTTAAGGCCGGCGGGAGAAGCTTAGCCGGAGGGACACGTCAAAACCGCCTGCACAGCGCACTCGTCATCTCGGAGATAGCCCTCTCGCTTGTTCTCCTCATCGGGGCAACGCTGATGATTCGCAGCTTTCTACGGATGCAACAGGTTGATGCGGGCTTCGACCCGGAGAACCTCCTGACGATGGAGTTCCGGCTCTCCGGGCCAAACTATGAAGAGGACAAGCAACGCACAATCTTCATTCAACGGATCGCAGAGCGCATCAAGGCTCTCCCTGAGGTTGAAGCGGTGGGCATCGTCAACGACCTGCCAATCGGCGACAGTTATTCGACAGATTTCATCAACGTCGAAGGGCAGCCGGTCCCGCCCAGTGAAGCGCCTGAGACGACCCTGCAAACGATGACTCCCGATTATCTGCGGGCGATGAGAATTCCTATCGTGCGCGGGCGAGCCTTTGAGGAGCGGGAGCTGGCCGAGTCGAGCCCGGTAGTCATCATCAACGAGACGATGGCGCGACGCTTCTGGCCCGACGACGAGGCGGTCGGTAAACGTCTCCGGCTCGGTGCGAGCGCGGACGCCCCCTGGCTGACTGTGGTGGGGGTGACGGCCGACGTGAAGGAGCTGTATCGAATCGGGGGGCTGGACGTTAAGCCTCCGCTCCAAACCTATGTGCTCTATCCGCAGGCTACCTATCGCAGCATGATGCTCGCGGTGCGCACGAAGTCCGGTGCTCCGGCGAATATTACCGCCGCCGTCACCAACGAGATTCATGCCGTAGATAAAAATCTTCCTCTCTTCAACATCCTGACGATGAAGGCGGTTCTTGAGAAGTCTGTGTGGCTGCCGCTTTTCTACGGGAAGATGTTCGGGGCATTCGCCGTGCTCGCTCTGTTTCTGGCTGCCGTCGGCATCTACGGCGTGATGGCCTACGCGGTCACGCAGCGGACGCACGAGATAGGAATCCGCATGGCCCTGGGCGCGCAAACAGGTGATATCAGCAAGCTGGTGTTGAGGCAGGGCATGGTGCTGGCCTTGATTGGTGTGGCGATAGGACTGTTGGCAGCGTTCGCGCTGACGCGTGTGCTGACAAGCCTGCTCTTTGGCGTCAGTGCGACCGATCCGTTGACGTTTGCCGGCGTCTCGCTGGCCCTGGCGTTGGTTGCGCTCCTGGCCTGCTACATCCCTGCGCGACGCGCGATGAAAGTAAACCCGATGGTCGCACTCCGTTACGAATGAGAGCGCGGGTATCAGCACCTGGCTACGGGCCGAATGATACTCGCTCAACGCTTAACTACCTCGCGCCGAGTGGGGGAGTGACTTATGGATAGATTGATTCAGGATTTACGGCACGCGCTGCGCTCTCTGTGGAAGAGGCCCGGCTTTTCTGTCGTGGCGATCATCACTCTGGCCTTAGCCATCGGCGCGATTACTTCGATCTTCACGGTGGTGAACGGCGTGCTCCTGCGCCCGCTGCCCTACCAGGAGCCTGACCGAATCATCACTCTCTGGCAGCGGAACGACAAGACGGGCGCTCTGCGCGATGATGTGTCGCCCGCCAACTTCCTGGACTGGAAGGAGCGCAACCGCGTCTTCGAGCAGTTGGCCGCCGCGGACCCCTACAGCTTCGACTTCGACGGCTCCGAAGGCCCGGAGAGCCTGGAGTCCTGGCTCGTGACGGACGGGTTCTTCGACGTTCTCGGTGTCAACGCCCTTCACGGGCGAACGTTTGTGCCCGAAGAATTCCAGGAGGGAAATGATCGCGTGGTCGTCCTCAGCCACGGCGCGTGGCAGCGCCGCTTCGGCTCCGACCCGACAGCCGTCGGCCGGACGATACAACTCGACAAGCAGCCCTTCACCATCGTCGGCGTCCTGCCGCCGCGCGTCAAATTCCCGGCCGATAAAGAAATCTGGGTGCCGCGCACCTTCACGGAAGAAGACCGGCAGGACCGCTTCGGGACGCGCTTCGTGGTCATCGGACGTTTGAAGACCGGGGCGACGCTCGCGCAGGCCGCATCCGAGCTGAACACCATCTCGGCCCAACTCGCGCAGGAGAACCCGCGCACCAACGCGGACATCGGCGTGACGGCCATCGCCCTGCCCGAACAGATTACCGGCCCCGTCCGTCCGGCCCTGTTGATACTGCTCGGCGCTGTCGTCTTTGTCCTCCTCATCGCCTGCGCCAACATCGCCAACCTCCTGCTGGTTCGCGGAGCGGAGCGCGGGCGCGAGTTTGCGATTCGGGCCGCGCTCGGGGCGGGCCGCGCGCGTCTCATTCGGCAGTTGATTACGGAGAGCGTCGTGCTTGCCCTGGTCGGCGGCGGCTGCGGGATTCTTTTGGCCCAGTGGGGAGTTGATTTACTACTGGCCTTCAGCCCGACCAGCCTGCCGCGCCTTGACGAAGTGAGCCTTGACGCGCGCGTGCTCGGGTTCGCGGTCTGTATCTCTGTCCTCACGGCGCTCATGTTCGGGCTGGCCCCGGCCATACGCTTCTCCAAGCCGGACCTACAGGAATCGCTCAAAGAAGGTGGACGCACTGCGACCGCCGGCCTCTTTCGCCAGCGCTTTCGCAACGTGCTCGTGGTGACGGAAATCGCCCTGGCTTTAGTCCTCCTTATCGGCGCGGGCCTACTGATTCGCAGCTTCGTCCAATTGCTCAACGTCAACCCCGGCTTTACCACCGATAAAATTCTGGCCCTACAGGTCTTCATCTGGGATGAAATCCCCGAGCCCGAGAAGAGGCTGCCGTTTTACGACCAGGCGTTCGAGCGCGTCGCGGCTATCCCCGGTGTCGAGTCAGTTGGCGGCGTCTCCTCTCTGCCGTTCTTCAGGTTCGAGATGCCCACGACCTTTACCGTCGAAGGACGCCCCAGCCTCGCGCCCGGCCAGGAACACTCCGCTTACAGAGGGATGGCGACGCCCGATTATTTCCGCACCCTCGGCATCCCTCTCAAGCAGGGACGCTTCTTCACACGCTTTGACGACTCGCGCTCGGACGGGGTCGTGTTGATTAACGAGTCTCTGGCCCGGCGCTACTTTCCGGGTGAAGACCCTCTTGACAAGAAAGTCCTCTTGCGAACAAGGGAGGGGCAGCCGGTCCCGCGCACCATCGTCGGCGTCATCGGCGACATGCGGCCCGACGGGCTGGACAGCGACCCGCGCCCCGAAATCTATCTGCCGTACCATCAGACTTCTTTCGGCGAGATGACCTTCGTGATTAGAACCACCAGCGACCCGCAGCAGGTTCTTCCTGCCGTGAAACAGCAGATGTGGTCGCTCAATAAGGACATCACCTTTTATCGTGTGGCGACGATGGAGCAACTCGTCTCCGAGTCGCTGGCGACGCGGCGCTTCAATCTATTTTTGCTCAGCACCTTTGCCGCCATCGCGCTCGTGCTGGCCGGGGTGGGCATCTACGGCCTGATTAGTTTCGCCACCAATCAGCGCACGCACGAGATAGGGGTCCGCATGGCTTTGGGCGCGCAGGCGGGCGACGTGCTCACGATGGTCGTCCGTCAGGGCATGATTCTCGCGCTCGTCGGCGTCGGGTTGGGTCTGGTCGCGGCGCTGGCCTTAACGCGCCTCATGTCGAGCCTGCTCTTCGGCGTCACGCCGACCGACCCGCTGACCTACGTGGGCGTCTCGGTCCTGCTCTCGACTGTCGCGCTGCTGGCCTGCTACATCCCTGCGCGCAGGGCGACGAAGGTGGACCCCATGGTCGCGCTCCGTTACGAGTAGGGGCGGAACATTTTTGGAGCGTGTTTGAAAACTAAATTCAACCCCTTTGCGTCTTTGCGCCTTTGCGTGAAAAAACCAAAACCACTCACGCAAAGGCGCAAAGACGCAAAGGGGATTGAGTCAATGCGTGGTTTGAATTTTCGCAAGGTGGATTGAGTGTTGAGCTTTACTATGAATCGAATATTGTACGCAGTTGTCTTGTCTCTCATGGTCTGCTTTACCGTTCGGGCGCAGACGCCGACGGTTCCCAATCCAGCGCAGCAGGACGCGACCCGCCCGCCGGGGACGGAGCGTCGCGGGGCCACGCCCGAGCAGTCGCGGCCCGACCCTTCCAACCCGACCGCGCCTCCCGGCACAGAGCGGCCCGCCCCGCAGTCGCCGCCCGGCGTGAACACGTTCCCGCAGGCAACACAGACGCCGCCGGCCACAACTCCTTCCACGGAATTGGCACAACCTCCGGCGACCCCGAATGCGGGTCAGGAAACTTCCGGCCCGGCGAGCGGCGCTAGTCAGGAGTCTCAGTCGCCGCACGCGTTGCCGCCTCTGCCGCCGCTCTCCCGGCTCGGAGTCGTGAGCGGTGAGACGTTGCCGCTCTCGCTTAACGAGGCGATTCGCCGCGCGCTTGAGCACAACACCGAGATAGAGGTCGCGCGCGTCGGCGTGCGCGTGACGGAATCTAACTTGCGCGCGCTCGAAGGCATTTACGAGCCCGTCTTTCAAATCACGCCGCAGTTCAGCAGTTTCGTCACCCCGCAGTCGAGTACGCTCGGCGGCTCAAACCAATCCGGGAACCGTCTCGCAAACGCTCATTGACTTCGGGCCTTCCCTGACCAAACTCTTCCGCACAGGCGGCGGGCAGTACCAGGTCTTTTTCAACAACACGCGCGAGACGACCAGCTCGTCGTTCGCCCAGATCAGTCCGTCCTACTCCGGGAATCTGGGCGTGACCTTCACGCAGCCGCTCTGGCGCGACCGCTAGGATTGACAACAACCGGCGGCAGATTCGCATCCAGCGCAAACGGCTCGAACAATCCGACGCGGACTTTCGGCGGCAGACGATTGACGTTATCACGCAGGTGCAGCGTGCCTACTGGGAACTGGTCTTCGCGCTCCGCGACCAGCAGAACCGCATCGCTAACCTGAATCTCATCCGCACTCAGTTTACGCAAACCGAGCAGCGCATCGAGGCCGGTTCAATCGCGCCGGTCGAGCGCGCCGAGGTGCAGACGGAGCTTTCCAACCGTGAGGCGGACGTGCTGCAAGCCGTGCAGAATGTCTCCGTGGCCGAGAACAATCTCAAGCGCCTCATCCTGCCCGACACGCGCGCGGCCGCGTGGTCGGCGGCCCTCGTCCCGACGGACCAGTCTCC
The DNA here is from genome assembly GCA_963711585.1 of uncultured Acidobacteriota bacterium. GTDB lineage: Bacteria > Acidobacteriota > Blastocatellia > Pyrinomonadales > Pyrinomonadaceae > QHXM01. The sequence goes on from CAVQEU010000022.1 coordinate 56,799, forward strand.
GTTCGACTCGGCGGCCCCCATCAACCTGCGGGACGCGCTCGACGAGGCGCGAGCCAACCGACCCGAGTTGCGCCGCACGCGGCTTCAGCAGGAGATCACCGACATAGACATCTCTTACTTCAAGAACCAGACGCGCCCGCGCCTTGATATTCTGGCGACGGTCTCGACTACGGGGCTCGCCGGCTCGCCCGTGACTCCGACCGGCTCCGTTGACGGCGAACAGACGGACACCGTGCCGCCGAATCTGGTCGGGGGCTACGGCCGTATGCTGCGCAACCTGGCGGGCTTCAACACGCGCAACATAGTCGTCGGCGTGCGCCTCGAATTGCCCCTGCGCAACAAGACGGCGAAGGCCAACCTGGCGACCGCGCGGATGCAGCGCGAGCAGTTGGCGGCCACCATGCACGGCGAGGAGTTGAACATAGAGGTCGAGGTGCGCAACTCGGCGCAGGCCGCCGAGACTGCGCGGCTGCGAGTGCTGGCGGCGCGCGAGTCGCGCGAGAACGCGGAGGTGCAGCTCCGTGCGGAAAAGAGTCTTTACCAGGTCGGGCGCTCGACCACCTTTCTACTCTTCCAGCGCGAAAACCAGTTGACGAACGCGCGCAACTTAGAGCTGCGCGCCGAGACCAACTACAATCAGGCGCTGGCCGACCTGCAACGCGCGACCTCGACGACCCTCCGGGCCAATGACGTCATCGTCGAGACGCCCCTCGGGCCTTGAGTCCATTTGACACCGCGCATCGTTGGAGGATTTACTCTCAAGCGTGTTGAAAACTCAAAAGGAACAACACTCAACCCTTTGCGCCTTACGTCTTAACTTTGCGCCTTTGCGAGAAACACGAACGGTCTCACGCAAAGGCGCTAAGAGAAAACTTAAGGCGCAAAGGGTTGAGTTTGGGTTTTCAGATTTTTCCCTGTCATGCCTAAGACAACGCCACGAATCTTAATCGCCGACGACCAGCCCGACGTGCTGGAAGCCCTCCGCCTCCTGCTCAAGGCCGAGAGCTACGAGATAGAGGCTGCGACCTCGCCCGCGGGCGTGCTGCGCGCCCTGGAGTCCCGCGACTTCAACGTCCTGCTGATGGACCTCAACTACACGCGCGACACGACCTCCGGCCAGGAGGGGCTGGATTTATTGAGCCGCATTCAGGCTCTGGACAGCACCTTGCCCGTCGTCGTGATGACCGCCTGGGGCAGCATCGGGATCGCTGTCGAGGCGATGCGCCGCGGCGCACGCGATTTCGTCGAGAAACCCTGGGACAACGCGCGCCTGCTCTCCATCCTGCACACGCAGATTGACCTGGGCAACGCCCTGCGCAAGGAGCAGCGGCTTGAGGCTGAGAACAAGCTGCTGCGCGACGGGGAGAACCGGCCGCTGCTGATTGCAGAGTCTCCGGCGATGAGGCCCGTCCTCGAACTCATCAACCGGGTCGGGCCCGTCGGACGCCAACGTGCTCATCACGGGCGAGAACGGGACGGGCAAGGAGGTCGTGGCGCGCACGCTCCACGCGCTCTCGGCGCGCGCGGCCAAGCCCCTCGTCACGGTCAACGCGGGCGCGCTCTCCGAAGGCGTCTTCGAGAGCGAGCTTTTCGGCCACGTGCGCGGCGCGTTCACAGACGCCAAGGCCGACCGCGTCGGGCGCTTCGAGCTGGCCGACGGCGGCACGCTCCTTTTGGACGAGATCGGCAACGTCCCGCTCAACTTGCAGACCAAGCTGCTGCGCGTGCTGGAGACGGGAGAGTTCGAGCGGGTCGGCTCCTCCAAGACCCGGCGCGCCGACGTGCGCGTTCTCTCGGCCACCAACGCCGACCTGCGCCAGGCGACCGAAGAGGGCCGGTTCCGCCAGGACTTGCTTTTCCGGCTCAACACGGTCGAGATACACCTGCCGCCTTTGCGCGAGCGCCGCGAGGACGTTCCGCTGCTGGCACAGTTTTTCTTGCAGCAGCACGCGCGCCATTACAGAAAGAGGGTGGCGGCTTTCGACAAGGCGGCGATGGACGCGCTTCAGGGCTACTCCTGGCCGGGCAATATCCGAGAGTTGAATCACGTCGCCGAGCGTGCGATTCTGATGGCACAGGGCGAGAGCGTGAGGGCTTCGGACCTAGGGCTCAGGCAGGAGCGTGAGGCCGCGCGCCGCCTCGAAGAGATGAGCCTCGAAGAGGTCGAGTCGTTCTTAATCCGTAAAGCCCTCGCGCGTTTCAACGGCAACGTCAACCAGGCCGCCGATACGCTGGGTTTAAGTCGGAGCGCCCTCTACCGCCGACTGCAAAAGTATGGGTTATGACCCGCACGATAACGAACGAGGACACGCCAGACCGGCCAGACACGCGCGCCCGCCCGACCAGCCGATTGTCAAACACAAGTGGTATTTGAGTCACGAGCGGCGCGTCTTCGTCACGGCGCTCGCGGGCGGCCTGCCGGCGCGCGCTCGTGGCGCTCGTCCTCTTGTGGAGCGGCGATTACACCCCCAAAGTCGAGTGGACCCTGACGGCGCTGATCGTGGGCTGCTGGCTCGGGTTCGCCTCCGCCCTGCGCGGGCGCGTCGTCTGCCCCTGCAAACCCTCTCCAACCTGCTCGCGGCCTTGCGCGAGGGCGACTTCTCCATCCGCGCGCGCGGGGCGAGCCGCGACGACGCCCTCGGCGATGTCCTGCTCGAAGTCAATGCGCTCGGCGAGATTCTGCAAACGCAGCGGCTCGGCGCGCTGGAGGCTACGGCCTTGCTGCGCACCGTGATGATAGAGATTGACGTAGCCATCTTCGCCTTCGACATGGAGGAGCGGCTGGTCTTGGTGAACCGGGCGGGCGAGCGATTGATGGGCCGGCCCGTCGAGCGGCTGATGAGGTCGAGCGCGGCGGAGTTGAATCTGGCCGAATGCCTGCGCGGCGAAGAGACTGCGCGCACCCTACAGATGACTTTCCCCGGCGGCGCTGGGCGCTGGGAGATGCACCGCAACTCTTTCCGCAACCGCGGCGAGCCGCATCAACTGTTAGTGCTCACGGACCTGAGCCGCGCGCTCCGCGAGGAGGAGCGGCAGGCGTGGCAGCGCCTCGTGCGCGTGCTCGGCCACGAGTTGAACAATTCACTCGCGCCGATAAAATCCATCGCGGGCAGCCTTGAAAAGCTCGTGGACCGCGAGCCGCGCCCGGCGGATTGGCGCGACGACATGCAGCGCGGACTCTCCGTCATCTCCTCGCGCGCCGCGGCCTTGAGCCGCTTCATGTCAGCTTACGCGCGCCTCTCGGGCCTCCCGCAGCCGCGCTTCGCTCCCGTTGACGTGTGCGTCCTGATACGGCGCGTCGTCGGGTTGGAGACGCGCCTCGGTGTCACCCTCATGCAGGGGCCGGAGGTGACGATTAACGCCGACGGGGACCAACTGGAACAGGTTCTCATCAACCTCGTGCGTAACGCCGTGGACGCGGCGCTTGAAACCAACGGGGGGGTCAGAGTGGGTTGGACGAAGAGCGCCACGGAGCTTGAAATCTGGATCGAAGACGACGGCCTCGGGCTCGCCAACACGACCAACCTTTTCGTGCCTTTCTTCACCACGAAGCCTACAGGCTCCGGCATCGGGCTGGCCCTCAGCCGCCAGATAGCCGAAGCCCACGGCGGCACGCTCTCTTTGGAGAACAGGGCCACGGGCCAGGGCTGCGAGGCCAGGCTACGCCTCCCGCTCTAATCGGGCCGGACGGAAATTTTCGATTTTGGGATTGAGCCATCCCAGAAGCGGACTGACGTGCGCCCTCAAACCGACGCCTTCACGCCCGCCAGACGCGTGCCTTCTTAAGTGGCACAGCGCTTTCATAAGAACAAAAGTTTTAGAGGTCAGTCCCCGGAATTGATTCCCAAGACAAGCGAGGCCAGCCGATGATCACAATGCGGAACATCGAAAAAAGTTACCCGACGGGGATGACGAAGACCTACATCCTGCGGCGCATCGACCTGGACATCAAAGAGGGCGAGTTCGTCTCGATCATGGGGCCGTCGGGGGCCGGGAAATCAACCCTCCTGCACATCATAGGGATGCACGACAGCGCCTGGACTGGCGAGTATTACCTGCTGGGTCATCCCGTCCACAAGCTCGGCAAAAAGGAGCGGCCCGAGCTGAGAAACAGAAACATCGGCTTCGTTTTTCAGAGCTACCACCTGCTCGACCACCTGACCGTTTACGAAAATCTGGAAGTGCCTCTCTCCTACCGCGACATCGGCAAGAAGGAGCGCGAGAGCATCGTCGGCGACACGCTCGACCGCTTCAACATCGTCGGCAAGAAAGACCTTTACCCGAGCCAGCTTTCGGGCGGGCAACAGCAGCTCGTGGGCGTCGCCCGCGCCGTCATCGCCAACCCGAAGTTGATTCTCGCGGACGAGCCGACGGGGAACCTGCATTCGAGTCAGGGCAAGGAGATCATGGAGCTTTTCAAAAACCTCAATGACCAGGGGACGACGATTATTCAGGTGACCCACTCGGACCAGAACGCGGCCTACGGCAGCCGCATCATCAAGCTCGAAGACGGATGGATCGTCAACGATTAGTCTGCCCGCACGGATTATTAAGCAGTGAGTGTGAAAAGATTTCGACATCTCGTCCGGCAGAAGAAAAAAGCCCTGTGGCGGCGCGCGCGTGGCCTGCGCAACCGGCAGGCGATCTCGCGGGCGTTGCTGCTCCTCGAAGTCGCAATCCTGTTTGGGGCGTTGGCGTTCGTCTTATCGAGCGGGAGAGCTTCGCTCTTCGCCGCGCTCGGCGGACGCGCGGACATTTGGGCCACGGCCGCCGCGCTCGTTGCGCTGGGGCTGCTGCAACTTTTCCTGAACGAGCGTGTGGCGGCTGCCCTTGAGCGCCGCCTCGCGCCGGAAGTCTATGACGAGCGCCGCATCCTCTTCGACCTCGGCCAGGCCGCGCGCGCCAGCGCCTCGCTCGAACAACTCTTCAGGCTCGTGGTCAGGCAAATCGAGGAGGCTTTGCAGACGACCCGCGTCGCCATTCTCGTCAGAGACGACCGCGGCGGCGATTACGTCTGCCGCATCTCCTCGCAGCAAGACGGCGAGCCGCGCGCGGCGGAGCAATTGTCGCTCTCCGGCGACGCCTTCATCGTCAAGCGCCTGCGGAACCTCAGCGCCCCGCTCGGGGTCAACCCTGAGGAGTTCGAGGCGTGGGCGCGCGCCCTCGCTTCGGCCCCACGTCAGGTCAAAGAAGTGCGCGGGCGCGAGATCGAGCTGCTTCAACAGCTCGACTCAAGGCTGCTGCTTCAAATACTGATGAGGAACGAACTCGTCGGAATCATTTCGCTCGGCCCGAGGGCGAACGGCAGACCTTTTTCCGTCGAAGACAAGCAGATGCTCGCGGCCGTCGCAGGGCAGTTGGCCTTCATCATCGAGCACTCCAAGCTCATCGGGCGAATCGTCGAGGAAGAACGGCTGCGCCGCGAGCTGGCGCTCGCAACAGAGGTGCAGCAGCGCTTGTTCCCGTCCTCCCCGCCCGCCACGGAGTCTCTGGACCTCTCGGGCTTTTGCCAGCCTGCGCGCGAAGTGGGCGGCGATTATTTCGACTTCCTCAAGCTCGACAGCGGCGAGATAGGCTTGGCGGTCGCTGACGTGGCGGGCAAGGGAATCGCCGCCGCCCTGCTGATGTCCATCGTGCAGGCGTCGCTGCGCAGCCTGGCGGCGGCGCAGAGTCAGATCGTCGGGAATAAAAACTCGCTGGCGGATTTGGTCCGCGAGATGAACCGGCTGCTCTGGCGGTCAACGAGCGCGGCCAGCTACGTCACCTTCTTCTACGCCCAATTCGACGAGGCGAGCCGTCAATTGACTTACGTCAACGCGGGACACAATTCGCCGCTCCTGCTCAGGGCAGTGAACGAGGGCGAAAACGAGCCCGCGCGATTCGCACACGCCCGCGCCCCGCGCCCTATGTCCGCGATTGCTCCCGCCGTCATGACGGCCGACGAAAGTTTTGCCACCGGGCCTGTGTGGACAAAACTCACGACGGGCGGCATGGCTCTCGGCCTGTTCGACGGGAGTTGTTACGAGCAGGAGACGATTCAACTGAGGCCCGGCGATCTGCTCTTCTGTTACACAGACGGCGTGACGGAGGCGCTGAACGTCGAAGGCGAAGAGTTCGGGGAGGCGAGGCTTCAGGCGCTGCTCTCGGCCTTCGCGCACCTCCCGGCAGAAGAAGTGCGCGCCGCTGTTGTCGAGCGCGTCCTGGCCTGGTGTCGCGGGACGCCGCAGCACGACGACTTAACGTTCGTCGTGCTCAAAGTGAGATGAAACGATTTAACCCATACCGAAACGAAGATTGGAGATGGAGATGAGCGCTTCGGCCCGTAGCTTGATTCAACTGGATGACGTCAAGAAGATTTTCTACACGGATGAAGTGGAGACGCACGCCCTGTCAGGAGTCCACATGGACATCAAAGACGGGGAGTACATCTCGATTGCCGGCCCCTCGGGCTGCGGCAAGTCAACGCTGCTCTCAATCCTCGGATTGCTTGATTCCCCGTCAGAGGGCAGTTACCAGATCAAAGGCCAACCCGTCGAGAGCCTGGACCCTGCCGAGCGGGCGCGGATACGGAACCGCGAGATCGGGTTCATCTTCCAGAGCTTCAATCTCATCGGCGATTTGACCGTCTACGAGAACGTCGAGCTGCCCCTGACCTACCGCGGCATGAGCGCCGCCGAGCGCAAGCAGACGAGTCACGGAGGCGCTGGAAAGAGTCGGGATGGCGCATCGGGCGAAACATCTGCCGAGTCAACTGTCGGGCGGTCAGCAGCAGCGAGTGGCGGTGGCGCGTGCCGTGGCCGGGCAGCCCGCTATCTTGCTGGCGGACGAGCCGACTGGGAACCTGGATTCGATCAACGGCGAGGCGGTGATGGCGCTCTTGCAGGAGTTGCACAAGGGCGGCGCGACCATCTGCATGGTGACGCACGACCAAAGGTACGCCCGCCACGCCGACCGAATCATACATCTCTTCGACGGGCGCGTCGTCGAGGAGGAGCGCGGGCAGTTGGCAGAGAAAGCAAAAGATGAACTCAGGGAAAGCGGTTTTGAGATAGAATGACGCCGTGGTGTAATCCTCGCCGACATTTTCTTGAGACGACGCGCCGGAGAGAAATGATGAATGCGGAGTGGATGAGTGATGAATTAAGAAGCGAGTGCCTTTAATTCATCACCGCGAAGTTCCGCATTCCGCATTGCTTTTCGGTGGAGCCACTCGATGGATAGCGACCGCCCCTGGAAAGAAAAAAATCACCCCGCGCCCGGGGCGTGGCTGGACGACAACTCCTACTGCCCGGAGGAATCGCCCGCGCACGCTTCTACACCCGGCCCGGCCCCTTGAGAGCTGCCCGCAGGAGCAGAGCAAGTTCCTGGAACTGCTGGGCCTGATAAATTTCAGAATCCTGAGCGGCCACAGCCTCTACATAGAAGTCAGCGGCGCCGTCTACAAAATCCTCTACGGCTGCTACTGGCGCAGCGTCTTCACAGGCGCGGAACATTACTACCTCAGGTGCGACCGCGTCGCCGACGGAGTGTGGATCGAAGGCAACGTCGCCCCGAGCAAAGTTGACCTGGCGATCCGCTACACGGACGCAGGCTGGCTCGTCAAGGGCCATTCGCTCAAGCTCATGGTTCACGGCGACTGACCGCACGAGCGTCCCCGCCTTCCCAAATCAACACCCGCCTAAAAAAATTTCCACCGAAATCAGCCAAAAATGTTGACGCGGGAATATGTTCCTTAGTAGTATATGGCTATGCCATATAAGGGGTCGAACATGCTCGACCGCGAGTTGAAGAAGGGCAGCGCCGAGCTGCTGATTCTTTCGCTGGTCGAAGAGCAGCCGCGGCACGGCTACGACATCGGCAACCTGATCGAGCGGCGCTCGGGCGGCGTGCTGCGCTTCAACGTCGCCTCGCTCTACCCGCTGCTCTACCGCCTGGAAAAGCGCGGCTGGATCGAGGGCCGCTGGGTGGAGAAGGCGGGCCAGAGGCGGCGTCGTTATTACCGCCTGACCGCCAGGGCAAAAAAATCCTGGCGGCGCAGCGCAGTAGCTGGCGCGAGTTCGTCGCCGCGATCAGTCGCATCACGGGTATCGAGAATGCCTGAGTGGAAGAAAGAGATTGGGAGGCGGCTCGTCGCGTTTGCGGCTGCATCCCGATGCGCGAGGCCGAGATCGCCGAAGAACTGGCCCAGCACCTCGACGACCGCTACGAACAGTCTCTGCAGGGCGGCGCGACGAAAGAGGAGGCTTACCGTGCGGCGCTGCTGGAACTGACCGAGAGCGATTTGTTGGCACAGGAACTCGGCCACGTCGAGCGCCCCGCGGGGCGCGGAGCCCGTGACTGCCCGGCGAGCAAAGGAGGACGAATTTGTTCAGAGACCTCTGGCAAGACTTGCGTTACAGCCTGCGCACGCCTGGTCAAGAACCCGGGCTTCACCATCGTCGCCGTCATCGCCCTGGCCCTCGGCATCGGCGCGAACAGCGCCATCTTCAGCGTGGTCAACACAGTCCTGCTGCGCCCCTTGCCCTACAAAGACCCGGACCGCTTGATGATGGTTTGGGAGGACGACACCAAAGGGGGATATCCGCGCGACACGCCCGCGGCGGCTAACTATATTGACTGGCGCGACCAGAACCAGGTCTTTGAAGGCATGGCGGCGATGGCCGACCAGAGCTTTAACCTGACTGGAACCGGCGACCCTGAAAGACTTGAAGGCAAGCACGTCTCGGCCAGTCTCTTCCCCTTGTTGGGCGTCGAGCCGCAACTGGGTCGCGCGTTCCTGTCCGAAGAAGACAGGCCCGGCAGCAAACCGCGTCGTGCTGCTGAGCCACGGCCTGTGGCAACGACGGTTCGGCGCTGACCCGAAAATCACGGAGAAGCCTCTCACGCTGAACGGCGAGAGCTACACGGTCGTCGGCGTCATGCCGCCGCACTTCCGGTCCCCGGACGGCGAGGCCGAGTTGTGGGTTCCCATCGCGTTCACCCCGGAGGAAGCGGCCAACCGCGGCCGGCACTACCTGAAAGTCGTGGCGCGCCTGAAGCCGTCCGTCACGCTCGAACAGGCGCAGGCGGAGATGAACACCATCGCCGCGCGCCTTCAGCAGCAGTACCCGGACCAAAATAAAGACCTGGGCGCGACCGTCACTTCGCTGCACGAGTTCGTCGCGGGCGACATCAAGCCTGCGCTCCTCGTGCTGCTGGGCGCGGTCGGGTTTGTGCTGCTGGTCGCCTGCGCCAACGTCGCCAACCTGCTACTGGCGCGTGCCGCCGCGCGACAAAAAGAGATTGCCATCCGCGTCGCGCTCGGCGCGAGCCGCTTTCGTCTCATACGGCAGTTTCTGACCGAGAGCCTTTTGCTGGCGGCACTCGGCGGAGGCGTCGGGCTGCTGCTGTCGCTGTGGGGCGTGAGCCTCTTGCAGGCTTTCATCCCGCAGAGTATTTCCCAGGTCAAGGCCGTCACGATTGACGGCAAGGTGCTGGCCTTCACCCTCCTGGTCTCGCTCTTGACGGGGCTCAATCTTCGGCCTGGCCCCGGCCACACAGGCTTCAAACTTCAACCTCAACGAGACTCTGAAAGAGGGAGGCCGCGACTCCGCGGCGGGCAGTCGCGGCAATCGCATACGCGGCCTGCTCGTGGTCGCGGAGGTCGCCGTCTCGCTTCTGCTTCTCATCGGCGCGGGGCTTTTGATTAATAGCTTCCTGCGCCTGCGCAGCGTTGACCCTGGGTTCCGCACGGACAAGCTCTTGACGATGGAGGTCGTGCTTCCCGAGACGAAGTATCCCGAACACGCGCAGCGTGCAGCCTTTTACACTAACCTGTTGCGCCGCGTCGAAGCGCTGCCGGGTGTGAAGTCCGCGGCCGTCACCACCAATCTCCCCCTCTATCCGCAGGGCAACTCGATCAGCTTCAGCATAGAGGGCCGCCCGGACCCCGCGACGGGGCGTAAACCTACCGTGGTTACGCGAGTCATCAGCCCGCAGTACTTCAGCACGATGGGGATTCCGTTTTTGCAGGGACGGCAACTCAACGAGCAGGACAGGGCGGATTCGCCGTCCGTGACCGTCATCAGCGAAACGATGGCCCGCCGGTTTTGGCCCAACGAAGACCCGGTGGGCAAGCGCATCACGCCGGGACGGGCGGAGTCCGCGGACCCCAGCGACTGGATAACAATCGTCGGGGTGGTGAAGGACGTGCGTCAGTTCGAGTTGGACGCGGAGCCGAAGCCGCAGATGTATCTGTCGTACGAGCAGGCGGGTTTCTTCGAGCCGAACGACCTCGTCGTCAGCACGGACGTGGAGCCGCTCAGCCTGGCTTCGACGGTGCGCAAGGCGGTGTGGGAGGTGGACAAAGACCAGCCCGTCTCCAACGTCAGGACGATGGAAGACATCCTCTCCGGGTCAATCGCGCGGCAGCGCTTCAGCATGCTTCTCTTGGGCATCTTCGCCGGGCTGGCGTTGGTTCTGGCGGCGGTCGGAATCTACGGCGTGATGAGTTATTCGGTCGCGCAGCGCACGCGCGAGATCGGGCTGCGGATGGCGCTCGGCGCGCAAAGGAGCGACGTGGTGAAGATGGTGGTCGGGCAGGGCTTGAAGCTCGTCCTCGTCGGCGTCGCTTTCGGCCTCGCCGCGGCCTTCATCCTGACGCGCGTGATGTCTAGCCTGCTCTTCGGGGTCAGCGCCACAGACCCCGTCACGTTCATCATCATCTCGCTGGTGCTCATCGGCGTCGCCCTGCTCGCCAGCTTCATCCCCGCGCGCAGCGCCACGAAAGTTGACCCCATGATCGCCCTGCGGGCCGAATGAGGCGAGCCGGATAACCACGCGCCTCGGGCTTTCCTGACCGCTCATCAGTTTTGAGGGAGGATACAGAAAAGGTTCGAGGTCTGTGCGGCCGATCCACCCCGCACCCTAACGCTTGATTGCGCTGCTCTTCGGCTTACCAAAAGCCAGCTTCCATTCGCCTTCCTCTTTAACCAGCGGCATCGTCCGCCGAGGCTCATCTGGGATTCTGACATCCACAAACGCGGTATCGCCCACGATCCTCTCGTCACTGAACACAGGCGGCGGCTTCCGTGCATCCATGTTGGCGGCCTCGCTGAATAGCTGATCCAGAGTCTTGCCCTGACTTTTCGCAATGTCTTCCATCAACTGCAACGACGCGCGCGAAAGAAGCCTCTTGATGCCCGCGATGTCCTTTCTTATCCCTGCCTCGTAATAAGCTCTGACGGCCTCCGTGGGAGAGAGGCCGGCCGGTTTCGCGGTCGAAGGTGATGTCTCTGCGGTCGGAGGTGTATTAGCTGGCGGGGACGCGTTCGCGGGCGCATTGTTTGAGTTTGCGCGCTCAGAACTGTTGCCGGTGTTCGGGGCTTGGTTGCAGCCGGCGGTCAGCGCGAAGAGCGTCAGCGCGAGGACGAGCGGGGCGGTCGTGCGCGCTCTGCCCGAGGGACGGATTTTGCGATTCATCTTTTACGGTTCCTCACTTTGCGGGGGCGGATTACTCACGCGGGATAGGTTTAAGCCAGGGCCGGGCACGTGTCAATGCTCCGTGCCGGGATTCAAACGCCTCATTACTCCCACTGAACGCTTCGGGACATTTTCATTTCCATTCCAGTCTGCCGCCTCTATCCTTAGCCGAAAGACGCCGAACAAATCTTCGCCGCGGCCGTATTCGGATAATGCGGGGTCTTCGCCGCGAGGCATCACATTCCAGGAGAGCATATGAAAAAGCCGTTCCAGCTTAAGCTACATCTGACATCTCTTTTTAGCCTGCTCGTCTTTCTTTCAACCGCCCCGCCGGTCCTGGCCGACGTAGTGGTAATTGCGTACATGGACGAATCCCGTGTCGTTCTGGTTGACGGCGATACCTATAAAACTCTCGCCACGCTTGAGACCGGGAAGAATCCCCACGAGGTGCGAGTCTCGCCCGACAAACGCCGCGCCTACGTCGCCGCCGGAAAGACAATCACCGCCGTCGATCTCAAGAACCGAAAAGTTAAAGCCACTTTTGACCTGGGCTCTTATTCGGCGCACGACATCCGCGTCAGCCGCGACGGGAGGCTGCTCTGGGCCGCCTGCGCAGGCGCGCAGACGATTCTCGAACTCGATTCGGACACGGGAAAGATTCTCAAAACATATAAAACAGACCAGGAGGGCTCCTGGTTCGTTGAAATCACACCCGACGAGCGGAAAATTTACACCCCGAATCTTGAAGGAAAGAGTGTCAGCGTAATAGACCGCGCCACGGGTAAGGTGAAAGTCATAAAGTTTGAAGACCCCGTCTATGGAATTGATATCACTCCCGACGGGAAACAGGTTTGGGTCAGCGGCGGCGACCTGGCAGTGATTGACACGGCCACTGATGAAGTCATCGCCAGGATTAAAGCTTCCGAAGCCGAGACAGGCCGAATCCGTCTGACCTCCGACGGTAAAAAGCTGGTCGTCGCGCTGTCAAAAAAGCTCGCGGTCTTTGACGTTAAGACCCGCCGCCTGATTAGTGAAACTGAACTCAACTCAAGCCCGAAAGTTCTGACCCTCTCGGCCGATAATCGTCGCGCCTTTTTGACTAACCCCGATGATAATTCGGTCAGCGTCGTAGACCTCATCGCCGGCAAGCAGCTCACTACTTTCCAAACCGGCAAAAAGCCTGACGGCATCGGGTGGGCCAATTAAGAGCGTCTAATAAAAGATGAATGTAAACAATGAAAATCGGAACAGCCCTTTTGACGAGATGAGACGTAGCGTTGCCCGCTCAAGACGCAAAGGCACAGCGGGTGAGATGGTGCCTCCCGCCTTGCAACTATGGTGCTCAGTAGGGCATCATACTCTTCAGCTAATCCTTCTCTCTTGCGTCAGCGGTGATGCGCCCCTGAAGACGGCGGCGTTCGGATAGTTCGAGAGCAGGTTGATATCAACCGCAGAAGTAGCCCCCTTGAAGGAGGGCGTCCGAACCTAAGCCTCCGGCAGCGACCGTTACTCCGAAGCACACTTTCGATTCGAAACTTCTCTTAACGCCCCGCCAAAGGGGGAAAGCACACATCTATATGTCTATGAAACTATACGTCGGAAATCTGTCGTTCCAGACTTCGAGCGACGACCTACAGGATTTGTTCGCGCAGGCCGGCACGGTCGAGAGCGCTTCGGTCGTCGAGGACCGCGACACGGGTCGCTCGCGAGGGTTCGGCTTCGTCGAGATGTCGTCGAAGGAAGAGGGCGAGGCGGCCATCACGCAGTTCAACGGCAAGGAAGTCAACGGTCGCGCTTTGAACGTCAACGAAGCCAAGCCGCGTGAAGATCGCGGTGGCGGCGGCGGACGCGGCGGCTACGGCGGCGGCGGCAACCGTGGCGGCGGCGGTGGTCGCGGCGGATACGGCGGCAATTCCCGCTACTAGCCAATCGCGGCTACATCCGGCGACTCTTTTACAGAAAAAGCCTCCGGCGAAAACTTGTGCCGGAGGCTTTTTCTGTCACCCGTACGACCCGCCCCGTAATCCAGGGCTCACAGAGGAGAATTCTTATTGTCTAGAGAAGATTTGATCCCCGCAGAGGGAGTGGTAGTGGATAAACAGCCTAACGCCTTCTTCAAGGTCCGCCTCAACGACAGCGAGCACGTCGTTCTGGCACAGATTTCCGGCAAGATGCGTAAGAACCGCATCCGCATCCTGATGGGAGATCGCGTCAGCGTTGAGATGTCGCCTTACGACCTGACCAGGGGTCGCATCACTTACAGGTATAAATAAACGAGAGGGGATTTTATGGAGAAGCAGCTTTACACGGTTGGGGAGAGGGTGGATAAATTGTGCGCTGTGTGCGCCGAGGAGCGCGGCCACGTCGTCGTCTCCGTCACCAAGGCCGGGAACATTTCGCGCGTGACTTGTCCGAAGTGCGAGACAAAAAGCACCTTCAAAAGTAGCGGGCGCACGGAACGCCGTACGCCGTCGCAATCCAGCCTGCCCTACGACAGGACGCGCACGTACCGCGCCGGGCAGACCATGATGCACTCGACTTACGGACAGGGCGAAGTCACTTCAGTGATTGAGCCGCAGAAGATAGACGTTCTTTTTTCGGACCGGATGCGCAGGCTCATCCACGCGCGCGTTTAAGCGTCGTGGAGAGTTAGTCCGATCCAAAAGAAAGAAGCAGGGTTGTTGTCCGAAGCTGGGCGGAAACTCGGTATGAGGCCGCTTGAGCGGGCCTTCACTGTGGCGAGCGTGCTGGCGGACGGGCGCTGAGATTTCATCAAAGGCTTGTCACGCCATCAGCCCCCTGTGCGGCAATCTCGCGCGCGCTCCGTTTATCATTTTCTCTTGAGAACGCTTCGACTTCCTTGAGATAGACAAGGTCGCGCCCTTCCACTTCCAGGGAACGTAAGTGCCCGCTGCGGACGAGGTCGTGAATCGCCGCCCGCGTCATCCCGCACATCTCCGCCGCTTTGGCCTGACTGATGAGCGACGGGTCCGTTTGCTGCTCCGATTTGTTTCTCATAGGACACCTACTTTCTTCCACGTTTGCCCCGCGCCGCTCTCCGCCCGGCTGGTTTCCTCTCGTCCGCCATCGCCAACACGTCGCCCGGCTGACAGTTAAGTACCAGACAAATCTTCTCCAGGGTGGCGAAGTTGATCCCGAGCGCCTTGCCTTTCTTCAGCCGCCACAGCGTCGTGTGGCTGATGCCAGTCTCTTTAGCCAGCCAATAGAAGGAGCGCCCCTGCTCTTCCAGGAGCCCGTCAACTCGAACCTCAATCACAACACGTAACCTCCGTGCACCAGCGGCTATTTAGCAAGCTCCATGTGTTTACCACATATGCACTATATTGTCTACGAAACACAGTCCAGATTTGACATATATCCCACATCTAAAATATAATCGCCGGGAATCGAGGCAGGCCAAACTCCCTTCTCAATCCCTCTGGAATCACCCGGGCGGCATTAGAAAAAGATTATGAGCATCTTTAATAAGACAGAAGAGACCTTCAGCGTCGGGTTCAGGGATGAAGGGTCAGTGGTTCGTTTAGAACTGACGAACGAGACCGATCACACGCTCAGGTCTGTTGAGATTCTGACCATCTTCCTGAAGGACGAGGATACTCCGGGCGGCGGACCTTCGCGAGTGCATATCAGCTTTGGGTCTATAGAGTCTATCCGGTCGAAAGAGAAGGAAGTCGTGGCTCACAAAACCTGGATTGACGGCAAACCGGCGGCACCCGCACACGATCAGTTGCAACGCCTTAAAGCGGCCGCGGGTGAAGACAGACCTTACGTCCTGGACATTTCGTGGACGGATGCTCATGGGAGAACACAATTTCAACGGATACCGGTGGGGCACTGAGCTGTAGACGCCACGAAGGAAGTGCATGATGATAGTTTGCGATTTCTGTACGCACTACCAGCAAGACGGTGAATGTGGGCTCGGCCTGACCATCCCGAAGGGGATGGGCTGTCGCGGTTTTGGCCCGGTCATCGCGAAGTTCTGTGCCGACCCGAAAGATTTCGTGAGTCCCAATCAGATTGTCCAGATGGCTACGTTCTTCGGAATGAAGGGGACGGAGCTAAAGAAGGTGAAGCTGATGGCCGCAAGAGAAGTAAGCGCCCGCCTGTAACTTCGACCCCGCCGCGCGGACGCACCCGCCAGGATTGCCGCTTTCCACAAACGGCTTAACTCGAATCCGCATTCCAGGCATATTCAATCCGCCTGACTGTATCCCTGCCTCCACGTCTAAACTCCACAAGTGCAACCCTCGGAGCGATTGTCTCGTAAAGGAGATTGCCGGCGGTGACGAAATTGCGAGACATGTAAATATCTTTTTACATGTCTTCCGAGTAATTTCTCGTCCAGGGGGTTGAACGGAAACCGCCGTGCTTAGTAATCTTCGGAGCGACATGTCTATCAGCGAATCGAACTTTCAAACACGGCGCGGGGCTGCGCGCGAGGCTCTGGACGGTTGGGTCCGCGAGGTGGTCGCGTGGCATTTCAACCCGGAGACGGGCTGCCCCTTCTGGCTCGACTACGCGAAGAATTTGAGTTGGGACCCGCGCCGCGAAATCCGCGGCTACACGGACCTCGCGCGGTTCGGCTTTTTTCAGGACGAATGGCTGCGCGGCGGCCCCGTGCGCAGGTGGGTGCCGCGCGGGCTTGCAGGCAAGCCCATCTACGTCTTCGAGACGGGCGGCAGCACGGGCGTTCCCAAGTCGCGTATCAGCAGTGAGGATTTCCGGCTCGACTACGAAGCCTTCAGCCAGACTCTGCCCGACGAGTATTTCCCGCCGGGCGCAGACTGGCTGAGCCTGGGGCCGACCGGCCCGCGCCGCCTGCGCCTGGCCGTCGAGCATTTGGCACAATTTCGCGGCGGCATCTGCTTCATGGTTGACCTTGACCCGCGCTGGGTCATCAAGCTGCTCAAGATGAACCAGCCCCGCATGGCCGAGCAGTACAAGCAGCACGTCGTCGAGCAGGGGCTGACCTTGCTCCGCGCGCACGAAAACATACGCTGCCTGTTCACGACGCCGAAACTCCTGGAAGCGCTCTGCGAAAAAGTCTCGCTCAAAAAACTGGGTATCACCGGCGTCTTCTGCGGCGGCACGGAGATGACGCCGCAGTTCCATCGTTTCGCGGTCGAAGAACTGCTCGACGGCGTCTACTTCGCGCCGACCTACGGCAACACGTTGATGGGCCTCGCCGTCCACAAGCCGCGCGAGGCGGCGGACAACTACGCCATCATCTACTATCCGCCGCTCCCGCGCGCGATGATCGAGGTCGTGGACCCGGACGAGCCGGACCGTGTAGTCGAATACGGCGCGACCGGCAGAGTTTGCCTGACGACGCTGACGCGTGAATTCTTCATGCCGCGCTTCCTCGAACGCGACGAGGCCGAGCGAGAGCCGCCCTGCGAGCTTTACCCCTGGGACGGCGTGCGCAACGTCCGTCCGTTTTCGAGATTACAAACGACGGTCGTCGAAGGAGTCTATTAGGAGTTTGGGATTTCCGTCCCGTCAGGGACGACGTGATAATAGCCCAGCCATTTATCGCTGGGTGACGAGTAGAAATGATAACTGAGTCCCGTAGGGACGGCTGAACCTGAGAGCCGCATTCAGGTTCAGCCGTCCCTACGGGACTGCGGAACATTGACTGGCATTCATTCCCAGCGATAAATCGCTGGGCTATTATCAATCGTCCCCTGCGGGGACTTTTCGAACAGCTTCTAATATCCGAATTCCCTTATGCTTCATCTTCCCTTACTTCGCAAAGGCGAGCCGTACAAGAGCCTGGACGTGGCGCGCGTCGCGCACCACCAGACGCGCGAGTTGTTCGTGGAGGTCAGCCAGGCGAACGTCGGCCTCATACGGCGCGACCTGCTCGACCAGGAAACGGGCCGCAGGGCGCTCGCGAAGTTTTCCTGCGCCGAGCTGTTGGAGATTTGTGCGCGTGCGGCCCAATATTTCAATGAGGACGAGTTGCCGCTGGGCGACGAGGGGCAGACGCCGGATGCTTACGTGAGGCAGGTCTCGGCGACGACCGGGTTGCCGCACGTCCTGGTGCGCCGCAACATGGCGAAGATCAGTGGCGTGATGGCCGAGATGAAAGATGTGCTCGCGGGGCTGACGAGGAACCTTGACCTGAGCATCCTCGACGAAGGGTTCGGTGAAGTGGACGGTCAGCCGATTAGCTTCTTCCCGCGCACAGAGTCGCTGGGCGTCGTGCTGCCGAATAATTCGCCGGGCGTGCATTCGCTCTGGATTCCCGCCGTGCCCTTGAAAATCCCGCTCGTGTTGAAGCCGGGAAGCGCGGAACCCTGGACTCCTTTCCGCGTCATTCAGGCTTTGATAAAGGCGGGAGCGCCGCGTGAGGCGTTCAGCTTTTACCCGACAGACCATGCGGGCGCGGGCGAAATCCTCCGCCGCACGGGACGCGGGATGGTCTTCGGCGATGCGGGCTCGACCGGCCTCTGGAAAGACGACGCGCGCGTGGAGGTTCACGGGCCGGGCTACAGCAAGGTCGTCATCGGCCGTGACTGCGTTGACGATTGGGAGAATTATCTGGACGTGATGGTCAACTCGATTGCGGAGAACGGCGGGCGCTCGTGCATCAACGCGTCGGCCGTCTGGGTTCCGTCGCGCGCTCAGGAAATCAGCGAGGCGCTGGCCCACCGCCTGTCACGCATCGTGCCGCGCGACGCGGCTGACGAGGCGGCGCAACTGGCTCCCTTCACGGACGCTGGCGTGGCCGCGCGCATCAACGCCGGCATAGAGCAGGGACTGGCCCAAAATGGAGCGCGCGACGTGACGGCCGGCTACAGGGATGGCGGGCGGCTCGTCGAGTGGCAAAACTGTTCGTACCTGCTGCCGACGATTCTTCACTGTGAAGACGCTGCGCACCCCTTAGCGAACAGGGAATTCCTCTTCCCCTTCGCGAGCGTCGTGGAGGCCCGTCAGGACTCTATTCCGGCGGCGCTCGGCCCGAGCCTCGTCGTCACGGCCATTACGAGAGACGACGAGTTGATACGCAAGCTCGTCGCGTCTCCCGACGTGGGGCGGCTGAACCTGGGCGCAGTGCCGACGACCCGCGTCAGTTGGAACCAACCGCACGAGGGGAATCTGTTCGAGCATTTGTACGCGCGCCGTGCCTTCCAGCGCGCCGCCGCCGTTTGAGATGAAGATTCTCTCCATCACCGCCGGGGCCGCCGACATGTACTGTGGCACGTGCCTGCGCGATAACGCCCTGGCCGCCGAGTTGATTTCGCGCGGCCACGACGTGGCACTCCTGCCCATGTACACGCCGACGCTGACGGACGAGCGAAACGTCAGCCGTGAGAAAGTCTTCTTCGGCGGCATCAGCGTCTACCTGCAACAGTACGTCCCGCTGTTTCGCAAGTCGCCGCGTATACTCGACCGCCTTTGGGATTCCAAATTGATGTTGAAGCTGGCCGCGCGCCGCTCGATCTCCACCAGCCCGAAGATGCTTGGCGAGTTGACCGTCTCCATGCTCCGTGGCGAAGACGGCAACCAGCGTAAGGAACTGATGAAGCTGCTCGACTGGCTGCGCCACGAACCGAAACCCGACATCGTCAGTCTGCCGTACACGCTCTTGATAGGTTTGGCGAAGCCTCTGAGAGAAGCTTTGCAGCGTCCCGTTTACTGCACCCTGCAAGGCGAGGACTTGTTTCTGGACGGGCTCGAAGAGCCGTACAGGCGCGAGTCGCTTCAGTTGATTCGCGAGAACGTCAAACACGTGGACGCGTTCATCGCCGTCAGCCAGTATTACGCCGACTTCATGCCGGACTATCTGGACATCCCCCGAAACAAAATCCACGTCGTCCCGATAGGCATCAACCTGGACGGCTACGAACGACGCCCGCGCGAGCGCACGCAGCCTTTCACCGTCGGTTACTTCGCGCGCGTCGCGCCGGAGAAAGGCTTGCACGTGTTGGCGGAGACCTACGGGCGGCTGCGGCGCGAGCGCAACGATTTTCAGGGGGCGCGATTGGAGGTCGCGGGCTATCTCGGCGCGGAGAATAAAAAGTATCTGGACGACATCACGCGGCGGATGGAGAAGTGGGGGCTCGCGGACGAGTTTCATTACAGGGGCGTGCTCGACCGGCAGCAGAAGATAGAATTCTTGCGCGGGCTCGACGTGCTCTGCGTGCCTGCCACCTACGACGAGCCGAAGGGAATCTTCCTCCTGGAAGCGATGGCGTGCGGCGTCCCCGTCGTTCAGCCTCGGCGCGGGGCGTTCACGGAGGTCGTCGAAAAGACACAGGGCGGGCTGCTCGTCGAACCCGATGACACAAAAGCCCTCGCCGACGCCATCTTCAGGCTCTACCAAAATCCGCAGCTCAGTGAGACGCTCGGCGACAACGGCTTTCGCGGAGTCCGCGAGCACTACAGCGTCGCCCGCATGGCCGAGCGCACGCTCGAAGTCTACGGTAATACGGCGGCCGCCGAGCAGCGCATTAGCAAAGGGGGAGAGCTGGCGGTGGGTTCGACTTGAAAGCTTTTCATCAAGCCGTTAATTGACTCAACCCTTTGCGCCTTTAGTTTTTCCTTTGCGCCTTCTGCGTGAAACAGCCGTTCTCGCAGAGGCGCAAAGTTAAGACGTAAGACGCAAAGGGTTGAATTTAAGTTGAGGTTCTGAGTTTGCTGGAAGTCGCTAATCTCTCGAAGACGTACCCGACGCCGCAGGGACGGCTCTCGATTCTCGAAGACGTTTCCCTCTCTTTAAAGCGCGGCGATTCGGCGGCGATCATGGGGCCGTCGGGCAGCGGCAAAAGCACGCTGCTCTACATCCTCGGCGCGCTCGAACCGCCGAGCGCAGGGACCGTGCGCCTCGACGGCCAGGACCCCTTCCGATTGAAGGAGCGAGAACTCGCGGCCTTCAGGAACAAAGAGATCGGCTTCATTTTCCAAGACCACTGCCTGCTGCCGCAGTGCTCCGTCATCGAGAACGTCTTGACGCCGACCCTCGTGGCCCAAGCGGACGGCGAGGAGACGCGCGCGCGTGCGCTCTCACTGCTTGAGCAGGTCGGACTAGGCTCGCGCATCGAACACCGCCCGGCGGAGTTGTCGGGCGGTGAAAAGCAGCGCGTGGCGCTGGCCCGCGCGCTCGTGATGCGGCCGCTCCTGCTCTTGTGCGACGAGCCCACAGGCAACCTGGACCATAAATCGGCCGAGGTGGTCGCCTCGCTCCTGCTGGAATTGCACCGGCAACAGGAGACCATCCTGCTCGTCGTCACGCACAGCGCGGAGCTGGCCGCACATTTCCCGACGCGCTACGAGTTGATGGAAGGAAAACTGAAACGCGAGGGATAAAAAAGTCCCGCCAGGGACGTAAGCCTGACCGCGAGCCTTTTCTTTATGAACAGCTTCGTCCTGCTCAAGCGTAATCTGGCACACTACTGGCGCACGAATCTGGCGGTCGTCTGCGGGGTGGCCGTGGCCGTGGCGGTGCTGGCCGGGGCTTTGCTGGTGGGCGATTCCGTCAGGGCCAGTTTGCGCGAGTTGTTCCTCCAACGTCTAGGCAGCACGGAGCAAGTCATCAGCGGCGCGAGCTTCTTCCGCGAGCAGTTGGCCGCGGAGATTCAGCAGGACGGACGTTTCTCGCAGAGCGGGCTGCGCGCCGCCTGCCCGCTCATAGTCCTTCGTGGGACCGTCACGCACGAGGCCAGCAAGCGCTGGTCGTCGGGCGTTCTGATTTACGGCGTTGACGAAAGGTTCTGGCAGTTTCACGGAAAGGAGAACACGCTCGCGCCGCGCGACCGCGAACTGCTCGTCGGCGCGAGCCTGGCGGACGAATTGGGCGTTCAGCCGGGCGACAGTGTGCTCCTACGCGTCGAGAAGCCTTCGGCCATCCCCGTCGAATCTCTGCACGGGCGCAAGGAGGATTTGGGCCGCACCGTTCGCTTGAGCGCCCGAGCGCGCCTCGATGCGTCTGCCCTCGGGGAGTTCTCGCTGCAACCGCAGCAGACGGCCGTGAAGGTCGTCTTCGTGCCGCTCCGACTGCTACAGAAAGAACTCGAACAGGAAGGCAAGGTCAACACCATCCTGCTCTCCGCCGGAGGGGCGGAGACGACGAACAACGACGCGCTCCGTGCAATCGTCAGAGAGAGAGTCACGCTCGAAGACTTAGGGATAAAACTGCGCGCGCTCGACGAGCAGCGAAGTCTTTCGCTCGAAACCGAGAGCGCGCTCGTCAACAATTCTCTGGCGGAGACGGCCAGCGCCGCGGCCGCGAAACTCGGCCTGCGCCCGCAACCCGTTTTTTCTTACCTCGCCAACACAATCCGCTCCGGCCCGCGCGAGATTCCCTACTCTTTAGTCACCGCGATTGATGACGAGAGCTTTGAAACACTCAAACGCGCCCCCGCGCCCGTCACTTCAACGTCGCCTTCGTCCGTCCAGCCTTCGCCAACCTCGTCCACACTGCCGCCCATCATCTTGAACGAATGGGCTGCGCGCGAGTTGGGCGTTCAAACGGGCGCTCCCGTGACGCTCGAATATTATCTCTGGCAGGAGGGGGGACGGCTTTCGACCGCGACCGCTGGAGTTTCAACTGGCGGGCGTTGTGCCAATTCAGGGGCTGGCCGCCGACAGGAATTTAGTGCCCGAGTATCCGGGCATCACTGGGTCGGAGAGTCTTTCGGACTGGGACCCGCCGTTCCCGGTTGATCTGTCGCGCGTCCAGGACCGCGACGAGGAATACTGGGACCAATACCGCACCACGCCGAAAGCCTTCATCCCGCTCGCGAAGGGACAGGAACTCTGGGCGTCGCGCTTCGGCAAGTTCACTTCGCTGCGTCTACAGCTCGCGCAAGCGGACGCGCCGCTCGACACGACGCTTGAAGCCTACCGCTCAAACTTGCGTGCCGCGCTCGACCCCGCGCAAGCCGGCCTCACGCTCTTCGCGGCGCGCGAAGAGGGCTTGAAAGCCTCGAAAGGTGCGACAAACTTCGGAGAATATTTTCTCTACTTCAGTTTCTTCCTGGTCGTCTCGGCCCTGCTGCTGGCCGCGCTCTTTTTCAAGCTCGGCGTCGAGCAGCGCCTGCGCGAGTTGGGCATCCTTCAGGCCATAGGCTTTCACGCCGCGCGAATTCGCACGCTCTTTCTCGTCGAAGGAATCGTGCTCGCGACAATGGGAAGCGTGCTCGGACTCCTGGGCGCGCTGCTCTACGGCAAGCTGATGATGCTCGGCCTGACGACGTGGTGGGTGGGAGCGGTCGGGACGACGCTGCTCAATCTTCACGTGTCTCCACTCTCTCTCGTCACGGGCGGCGCGGGCGGAGTGCTGGCCGCGCTCGGCTGCGTCTACTGGACTTTGAGAAGGCTCGCGCCTGCGTCGCCGCGTAGCCTGCTGACGGGGACCGCGCTGACGGACGCGGCGCAGCGACGAACTTCCGCGCGCGCGCGCCGCCCGTACACGTTGATTGTTGCCGTCGTCTCAACGGTCGTCGCGCTGGGGCTGTTGCTCTCGACGGCTCTCGCCTTCGTCGGGCAGGTCGCAGGGTTCTTCGGCGGCGGGGCGCTCCTTTTAGTCGCGCTGCTTTGCTACCAGTCTGTCTGGCTGCGTCGTCGGAAGCGTAAGCTGCTGGGCGGGGGCGGCTGGTGGTCCGTGGCGAGACTGGGCTTTCGCAACGTCGCGCACCGCCCTGCGCGCAGCGTCTTGTGCGTCGCGCTGATCGCTTCGGCGGCCTTCATCATCGTCGCCGTCGAATCCTTCAGGCGAGACGGGCGTGACTCGACGCTCGACAGAAAATCCGGCGGCGGGGGCTATCCGCTCCTGGCCGAGTCCGCGCTGCCGCTCGTTCACGACCCGAACACGCCGGAAGGGCGCGAGGCTTTGAATCTCAACACGGGACAAGACGCGGACGCGCTCGAAAGAGTTTCATTCACGCGCTTTCGCCTGCGCCCCGGCGACGACGCCAGTTGTCTCAATCTGTACCAGCCGCGCAACCCGCGGATTCTGGCACCGACGGAAGACTTCGTGCGGGCCAATCGCTTCGGCTTTCAAAATTCTCTGGCCCGCACGGACGAGGAAAAGGGGAACCCCTGGCTGCTGCTGAATTCGGAATTGGACAATGGTGCGATTCCCGTCATGGCCGACGCCAACTCACTCTCTTACGTGCTACACCTGAAGCTCGGCGACGAATTGACGCTTGAGCGCGAAAGCGGCGGCCCCGTCCGCCTGCGCATCGTCGGCGCGCTCTCCGACAGCATTTTTCAGAGCGAGTTGCTGATGTCCGAGAAAAACTTTCTGCGCCTCTTCCCGGAACAAGAGGGCTTTCGGTTTTTTCTGTTAGACCTGCCTGAGCCTGAGACCGCGGCGGTGATGACGAAGGCGCTCGAAACACAACTCTCGGACTTCGGCTTCGACGTTACTCCGACGGCCGAGCGGCTGGCACAGTTTCATCGCGTCGAGAACACGTTCATTTCGACTTTCCAGATGCTCGGCGCGCTGGGCCTCGTACTTGGGACGCTGGGCATGGCGGCCGTCCTGCTGCGCAACGTGTTGGAGCGGCGGCGCGAGTTGGCGCTCCTGCGCGCGGTGGGCTACAACGCGAGGCATTTCGCGCTGATGGTGGTGGCGGAAAACGCGCTGCTGCTCTTGTGCGGACTCCTGACGGGCGCGGCCTGCGCGCTCCTGGCAATCACGCCGGTCTTCTCCTCGCGCGGCGGCGGGCTCCCGAACCTCTCCATCGGCCTGTTGCTGCTCGCCGTCTTAATCTCCGGCCTCCTGGCTTCGCTCGTCGCGACGGCCGCCGCGCTGCGCTCGCCGCTCATTCCGGCGCTGCGGTCGGAGTGAGTTTTTGACCCTGAAAGGGTCGCACATGATAGCCGGGGGCAAGCAAACGCTAGTTTGCGCCGCCCCCGGAATGGATGCGAAAAAGTATTCCGACCCTGAAAGGGTCGCACTTCAAGGTTGAGGCGCGACCCTTTCAGGGTCGGATTGTTTTTACGTCTATCCGGGGGCGGCGCGTAGTGCGCTAACGCACACGCGCTTGCCCCCGGCTATCATGTTCATCCCCTGACGGGGATAAAACCCACAGAGCTGAAGGTCTTGGTCTCTCCTACTTCTTCTGCTTCACGTCGTAGGCATAGATCGTGTCCTGGTCGCGGAGGTAGAGGCGGCCGCCAGCAACGACAGGGTGCGACCAGGTGGGCAGCGAATCCTGCTCGATGCGGAAGCGGCCCTTCTCGCGGTAGCCCGTGGGCGTGGCTTCGACCAGGCCGACGACGCCGTTCTCGCTCAGGCAGTAGAGGTGGCCGTCGGCGTAGACCAAGGAGCCCTTGCCGACGCTTCGGTCACGCCACGCGACCTCGCCCGTGTCGAAGCGCATCGCCGTCAGGATGTTGCTCGAAAAGCCGTAGAGGTGATCGCCTATGAGGACCGAGCTGCTGTGGTGGTTGCGCATGTCCTTCGTGAAGTAGACCTCGGTCGCCGTCACGCCCTTGGCATCAGCCTTAATCTCGACGAGGCCGCCGCCGTTGCCGTAGTCGGAGGTGATGAAGACGCGGTTGCCGCGCGCGATGGGCGTGGCGGCGTTGGCGACGTTGTTCGCGGCGCGCGGGTACTCCCACAAGAGTTTGCCCGTCTCAAGGTCCAGGCCGAGGCCGCGCTGGTGTGTGAAATAGACGACCTGCGTCTTGCCCGCGATCTGTATGGGGATGGCGGAGGAATAGCCGGCCTTGTCACTCTGGCTCTTCCAGATGAGCGAGCCGTCCTTCTTGTTGAGCGCCACGACGGAAGCGCCGGGGCCGCCCGCGTTGACCAGCAACTTCTCGCCGACGACGAGCGGCGACTCGCTGATGCCCCAGATGATGTTCTCGCCGCCGAACTTTTGCAGGATGTTCATGGTCCAGACGACGCGGCCCGTCTTCGTGTCGAGGGCGGAGAGGTCGCCGTTGCCGCCGAGCGCGTAGAGGCGGTCGCCGTCAACGGTGGGCGTGCCGCGCGGGCCGTCGCCGCGGTCGTTGCGAAAAGCGCCGCCGTGCGGCGTCGCCCAGACCTGCTTGCCGGTGGCAACGTCGAAGGCGATGACGTGTTCGCGCTCATTCTTGAGCCCCATCGTGTAGATGCGCCCCTTGGAGATGGCGAGCGAAGAGTAACCGCGGCCCGCGCCCGCTGCCTTCCACGCGAGCGGGGGGCCGTCCGTGGGCCACTCTTTGAGCAGCCCCGTCTCCTGCGAGAGGCCGTCGCGGCTGGCCCCGCGCCACTGCGGCCACTCGCCGCCCGTCTGCGCGCCGGCCTTGACCACGGACAACAATAAGAGGAGCACGAACACTGCGCCAACCAACATCACGCGTGAGCTTCTCATTCCTACAGCCTCCTTCGCTGCTTGATTCCGCTGTTACCCTATGTGTCTCGTCTGGACACGGCGAACACAACGAAGCGTTACCTGTCATGTGTCGCCCGCAATGAAAGTTTGAGGATTATAGCGTCGCTTGCTGTCGGCTGATGTAAAATGATTGTAAAGCTTGCGGCGGCGGACACAAAGAGGGCGCGTCCGCCGCAGTCAGCCTTCAGGAATCACGATTGCGGTTTGAAGTAGAGCACGAGCCCCGCGCCGATTGAGGCGAGGACGAAGCCGACGTAGAGCAGCGGATTGGGCGATTCTTTCGGTGGGTGGAGCCACATCGAGAAGAGGACGTTGACGAGCGGCGCGCCCGCGAAGACGAGCGGCATGACGTAGGTGGGGAGCCCGCCGGACTTGAAGGCGAGGATGATGCAGACCGCGCCGAGCGCGCCGAGCGCGCCGCCCCCCATTGCCGCCAGAGAGCCTTTCATGTTGAACCCGCCCAGCAGGTTTCCCTGATACCAGAGGCTGATGACCGGCACCAGCACCCCGATTAAAAAGTAGGCGAAGCCGACGCACAGCAGCGCGCGCAAAGGGCTGCCCAGCAGCACCTGGCCGCGGTGCAGCACGGGGCCGTAGAGCCCCCACGACAACGCCGCGCCGAGAGCGAACATTATCCAGACCATAGAGACCTCGTGAATCGTGAATCGTGAATCGTAAGTCGTAAATCGTAAATCGTGAATCGTGAATCGTAAAAGAAAGATGCTTTTTCTATTTACGATTTACGATTCACGATTTACGACTTATTAAAAAGCGAGTCGCACTCCGAGTTGTATTTGCCGCGCGGAGGTTGCGGTCGCACGGACGCGGCCGAACGACGGGAGCGGCGCTTCGCCGTCTATGCCGGTGAAGGCGAGCAGGCTCGGGACCGCGAAATTCGTGCGGTTGAAAATATTGAAAGCCTCTACGCGTAGTTGTAAACGCGCCGAATCGCCGAGGCCCGAGAGCCGTATGTTTTTGAGCGCCGACAAATCGAAGGTGCGCAGATTTGGCCCGATGAGCGAGCCGCGGCCGACGTTGCCGAGCGTCCCGGCGGGCTGAAGGACGAAGGCCGCCGGGTTGAAGTAAGCGTTGGGGTCGCCCGTGACGGCCGACTCGTGTGTGAAGCCGTCCGCGAAACTGGGCCGGTCGAAGCCGACGCCCGGAGAGAGCGACGGTGACCACTGCGAGCGCGAGCGGTTGCGCACGACGAAGACCGTTAAAGGGTTCCCGCTGCGCATCTGCCCTATGCCCGAGAGCTGCCAGCCGTCAAGAATCTGGCCCATAACGCCGTCCATGCCTTTGGCGAAGGGAATCTCCCAGACGAAGTTTAAGACCCAGTTGTGCTTGGCGTGGTAGTCGGCCAGACCCTTGTTGTAATCGAGGTTGGGGAACTCGGGGAAGGCCGTCGTCGTGCCGTTGGTCGCGTCGGAGAAGAAGGTCGAAGCCTGCGTGGTGTCTATGTTGCGCGAGAAGGTGTAGGACGACTGCGCGTAGAACCCGCGGCTGAATCGTTTCCGCAGTTCAAAGACCATCGCGTTGTACCACGAATTGCCGTCCGAGGATTTCAGCTCGATGGTCGTGAACGCGGTGTTGGGGCGCAATTGTCCCGCGGGCCAGAAGGGCGTGCCGTCTGCGCGTATGACGGGCACGGGGATGTTCACGTCGTTGCTGCGCAGGAGGTGCACGCCGCGCGAGCCCGCGTAGCCGAGCGTCAGCACGGTGTCGAACCATAGCTCGCGCTGCACGTTCAAATTCCAGACCTGCACGTAAGGGTTGTCGAGGTCGAACTGCACCGGGCGAATCGAGATCGAGCCGGTGAAGTTCGGGACGGGGAACGCGGGGTTGACGATGACGGGCCGTGGCGTCGCAGGGGGATTCGTCACGGTGACGATCAAATTCTGCTGGTTGTTCGTGTTGAAGTAGACGCCGTAGCCGCCGCGCACGCTGGTGCTCCCGTCGCCCAACACGTCCCACGCGAAGCCGACGCGCGGCGAGAAGTTTTTCAGCGTCGGGTTCTCGTAAAGTTGGCCCACGGTCGGCGTGCGGTCGCTCAACTCCGGCAGCGCCGAATCCCTCCCGTTGGTGTCCACGGGCAGCGTCGCAACCTCGTAGCGCAGCCCGGCGTTGAGGCTCAGGCGCTGGTGCGCGCGGTAAGTGTCCTGTACGTAGAAGCCCGCGAGCGTGAAGCGCCAGTAGCGGTCGAGCGCGGCGTCGGGCGTCAATCCGATGAAGCGCTGTGGCCGGTTCTCCAAAAAGTCGCGGAGGCTGGCGAAGGTGAAGATGCCGTTGCCGAAGGTCGGGTTGACCATGTTGTCCTGGTAGCGCTCGGCGAGCGCGCCGGCCTTGATGAGATGACGCCCGCGGCTGTGCAGCAGGCTGTACTCCGCGCCGAAGACGTTCTGCACGAGCCTGAGGTTGCCGGAAGACTGCGGGCCGAAGCGCGGGATGCCGCCGATGTCTATGTCGCCGATGATGTCGCGGCCCGGCACGAAAGGCTGCAAGGCTTGCGAGACGTTCGCCTCGACGTTCTGGCCCACGCGCGTCCGGCTGAAACCTATGCGGAACGTGTTGAGCGTCGAGGGCGAGACGGTCTGGCGGTATTCGCCCGTGAAGAATTGGTTGCGCGAGAAGAACGTGCGCGGGAACTGCGGGAAGTCCGTCGGGAGAAACTGATCCGCGTCGTCCAAGGTGTAGCGCGCGAAGAACTGGTTACGCGCGGAAGGATTATAGTCAACGCGACCCTGAACGAAGTGCTGGCGAAGCTGCTGTGCGAAGCCGAAGTTGTAGGCTGCGAGTCCCTGGCCCAAATTCGGGCCGTTGGGCAGCGGGAACTCGTCCAGATAAGGACGCACCACCGGGCTGACGTTGACGGTGATGGTCTGTCCGGGAAAGCCCGGGCGCGGGAGAATTCCGAGCCGCGCGTTACGGTCGGGCACGACCGTCGAGATCGTTCGGCCCAGGTTCTCGCGCAAAGATTCGTAGCCCGCGAAGAAGAAGAGCTTGTCCTTGCGGACGGGGCCGCCGACCGCGCCGCCGAACTGGTTGCGCTTAAACTCCGGGTTGTCCGAGGGGTCGAAGAAGTTGCGCGCGTCGAAGTTGTCGTTGCGGTGAAACTCGTAGAGCGAGCCGTGGAAGTCGTTGGTTCCCGATTTGGAGACGGCGTTAATCTGGCCGCCGGAGTTGCGCCCATACTCGGCGCTGTAGGCGTTGGTCTCGACGCGAAATTCGCGTATCGTCTCGATGCCGAGCGACGTTCCGGCGGCGCTGCCCGCCGGGCCGTTGGTGAAATCGTTCTGCGGCGTCCCGTCCAGGAGGAAGACGTTCGAGCGCGGGTCCTGTCCGTTGATGCTGATGCCGAGACCGTGTGCGACGACCGAGCCGCCGTCGCGGTGCTGGTAGGCGATGACGCCGGGCTGCAAGAGCGAGAGGTCCGTGTAGTTTCTGCCGTTCAGGGGCAACTCGCGTATGGCCCGCTCGCCGACCAGATAGCTCAACTCCTGCGTGCGGGTGTTGACCGGCGCGGCGTCTTCGCTAATCGTGACCGTCGCTTCCAGGCCGGCCGGCTCCATGATGATGTCGAGCGTCGCCGTCTCGTTGACCGTCAGGTTGATGCGGTCGTAAACGTAATGCTTGAAGCCTGAAATCTCGGCGCGCACCTCGTAACCGCCGACCGCGAGGCCGGGGAAGGCGAAGCGGCCCTCGTCTTCGCTGACGGTGGTGCGGACGAGCCCCGTGTCCAGGCTGCGGGCCGTCACCTGCACCCCGACCAGCGCCGCGCCTGTCGTGTCCTTGATGTCGCCGGTGAGCGTGCTGGAGGTTTGCGCGTCGGCATTGATGCCGAGGCCCAGAATGAGACAAGCGACGAGCGCGACCTTTCGACAGAAAGGCGCTAATGAAAATTGCAAAAACGACATGGTGTTTCCTATTTCTCCCCTTCGAGACGAGAACTTCTTTTGTTAATACTGCGTATTCTAGCAATCGGTTTCAGAATTTTGGTAGCAGTCGCTTTCCCCTTTTACAAACTATTGACAGGCGACGCACTTCTTTTACAGCTTTTTTACAACAAAGCGACTGTCTCAAGTCATAATACGCCGCAAGCCGAATTAGAAGATAACTGAAGAAACGCCTGTCCTGCTCAAACGTACGGCCTAGGAGAATCGTCTTGAAGTTGAGAAACACCGTCGCCCTCGTCTCATTCATCCTGCTGCTCTGCGGCGGAGCCGCGCCCCTCGGCGCACAGACCCACACGGGCTCGACTCGCGGCATCGTGACGGACCCGCGCGGGGCCGTGATTAACGGGGCGGCCGTCACGCTGACCAGCGAGGAGACCGGCGAGACGCGGACGACCGCCAGCGACGGAGACGGCGAGTATATAATTTCTTCGCTCAGGCCCGGCCCTTACCGGCTGGAAATCGCCGTCGCGGGATTCCAGACTCACCGCCAGGAGGTCGTCCTTCAGGTTAATCAGGAACGCCGAATTGACGTCCGGCTCGAACTGGCTGGAAGGATTGACACCATCGTCGTGACGGACGAACTCGCGCCGCTCAAAAAAGATTCGGCCTCGCTCGGCGCGGTCATAGAGAATCGCCAGGTCACGGGCCTGCCGCTCGACGGGCGCAACTTCTACGAGTTGAACCTGCTCGTCCCCGGCGCGGTCCCGGCGGCGCAAGGGTCCGCGGGAAGCGTGCGCGGCGACTTCGCCTTCAGCGTCAACGGCGCGCGCGAGGACAGCAACAATTTCCTCTTGGACGGAGTTTACAACGTAGACCCGAAGCTCAACACGTTCGGCGTGCGCCCGCCCGTGGACGCCATACGCGAATACGAGATGCTGACGAGCACCTATGACGCCTCGTTCGGGCGCAACGCGGGCGCGCAGGTTAACGTCGTCTTGAAGTCCGGGTCGAACGACTTCCACGGCTCGGTCTACGAATTTTTCCGCAACGCCGCGCTCGACGCGCGCAACTATTTCGCGCCTTCGGACCAGCCCGCGCCCAAGTACCAGCGCAACCAGTTCGGCTTCTCCTTAGGCGGCCCCATCGTCAAAAACCGCACCTTCTTTTTCGCCGACTACGAAGGCACGCGCTCGCGCGAAGGCATCACGCGCCTCGCCCGCGTGCCCACCTTACGCGAGCGTGTCGGCGATTTCTCGCAGAGCGGGTTCGTGGTCATAGACCCCTTAACGTTTCAGCCTTTCCCCGGCAACATCATTCCCGAAAATCGGCAGAGCGCCATCGGCCGCCGCATCGCCGCGCTTTACCCCGCGCCCAATCGTAACGACCCGTTCCAGAACTTCGTCTCCTCGCCCGTGCAGCGCGACCGCAACGACAGCTTCGACGTTCGCCTCGACCACTCGCTGAACGATAGCTCAAACCTCGTCTTCCGTTATAGCTTCAACGACCGCGACCTGTTCGAGCCGTTTTCGGGGCCGACCTTTTCGCCATTACCGGGCTACGGCGTGAACATCCCGCGGCGCGCTCAGAACGTCATGCTCGGCGAAACGCACATCTTCACCCCGGTCCTCGTCAACGAGGCGCGCTTCGCCTTCAACCGCGTCTCAATCGGCGTCTTTCAGGAAAACTTCGGCACGAGCACGAACCGCGCCGTCGGCCTGCCTGAGCTATCAAGCAACCCGCGCGACTTCGGCCTGAGCTTCATCACCGTGACGGGGTTCTCGCCCATTGGCGACGAAGGCAACAACCCGCAGCAGAGCACGACTAACACGTACCAGTTGCTCGACACGGCGACCTATTCGCGCGGCAGCCATCTGATGAAGTTCGGCGCGGACATCCGCTTCGTGCAACAGAACGGCTTCCGCGACGTGCAGTCCAGGGGCCTCCTGACCTTCTCGGATTTCTTCTCGCCAGGGGGCAACGGCCTCGGTAATCTCCTGCTCGGCCTCCCGCTCGTGACCGGCGGCGCGCGCGTTGACAACCATCAGCACCTGCGCTCGCACAGCTACAACTTCTTCTTCAACGATAGCTGGCGGGCCACACCGCGCCTGACCTTGATGGCGGGCCTGCGCTACGAGTACAACTCGCCGCCCGTGGACGCTGATGACCGCGCCAACATCTACGATCCCTTGACGCGGACGCTCGTCCCCGTCGGCACAAACGGCATCCCGCGCGGCGGCTTCGAGGGGGACAAAAACAATTTCGCGCCGCGCGTCGGCTTCGCCTGGACGATTGGCGACGAAGGACGGACGGTCGTGCGCGGCGGCTACGGCGTCTATTACGACCAGTCCGCGCTCGCCCCCGGCGAGGCGCTCTACTTCAATTCGCCTTACTTCGATTTCAATCTCTTCTTCCCGCTGCCGGGCCTGCCGCTGACGCTCGACAACCCGTTCCCGAGCTTCTTCCCGGTCCCGCTGCCCGACTCCGCGCTCGCCATCCAGCGCGACCTTCGCACGGCCTACATGCAGCACTGGAATTTGAACGTCCAGCGTCAACTGGGCCAAAGCCGCGTCCTCGAAGTCGCCTACGTCGGCTCGAAGGGGACGAAGCTTTTGAGCGCGCGCGACATCAACCAGGGCGTGCCGAACGCGACCGGCTTCGTCTTCCGGCCCGTGCCTCAGTTCGACGACATCAACATTTTGGAGTCGCGCGCCAATTCCAACTACCACAGCTTACAGACGCGCTTTCAACAGCGACTCTCAAGAGGCTTCTCCGTGCTCGCGTCCTACACCTGGTCGAAGTCAATTGACGACGCGTCGAACTTTTTCACGAGCGCGGGCGACCCGAACTTTCCGCAGGACAGCTTCAACACGAGGGCCGAGCGCGGCCGCTCGAATTTCGACGTTCGCCACCGCCTGTCCGTCAGCTACTCTTACGATCTGCCTTTCGGCAAAGGGCGCTCGTTCCTTTCCAACAACGGCTGGGTGACGACCGTGCTCACGGGCTGGGAGACTTACGGCATCGTCACCTTGCAATCGGGGCGGCCCTTCACGGTCGCGCTCCTTTCCGACATAGACAACAGCGGCACGGGCCGCTCTGGATTGGGCTTTGGCGCGAACGACCGCCCGAACGTCGTCGGCGACCCAGAGCTTGCGAACCCGACGCCGGGGCAGTGGTTCAACACGGCGGCCTTCGCTTTTCCGCCGCGCGGGACTTTCGGCAACGCGGGCCGTAATATTTTGGACGGCCCGGGCTATCAAAACTTCAACGCCTCGCTCGTCAAGAACACTTCGCTTTCGGAGCGCCTTAACTTGCAACTGCGGGCCGAGGTCTTCAACCTTTTCAACCACCCGAACTTTAATTTGCCAGACAACTTCCTGGGGTCGCCCACCTTCGGGCGCATCACGTCGGCGCGCGACCCGCGCCACATACAGTTCGGCGTCAAAGTGCTCTTCTAGGCAGGAGGTTCCGTGATAAAAGCCTTCCCCGAGTGGACGAAAATTCTGCTGCTCCTTCTGGCGCTCGCGCCCGCGCCGCCCGCCGCGAGTCCTGACTGGCCGCAGTGGCGTGGGCCAAATCGTGACGGGCGCGTCCTGGGCTTCACCGTCCCGAAAACCTGGCCCAAAACTTTGCGCGAGCAGTGGAAGGTGACGGTCGGCGTGGGCCATTCGTCGCCGCTCCTGGTGGGCGACCGTATTTACGTCTTCGCGCGCAACGGCGAGGAAGAGGTCTTGATGGCGCTGGACGCCGCCAACGGGAAAGAGCTTTGGCGCTCGGGGCAAAAGGTCGCTTACGAGATGAACCCGGCGGCGACCGGCCACGGGAAGGGGCCGAAATCAACCCCCGTCTTCAGCAATAATCGAGTCTGCACGCTCGGCATCAGCGGCCACCTCTCGTGCCACGACGCGCGCACGGGGAAAGTGATCTGGCGTAAAGATTTTTCGGGCCAGTATCCCAACACCTCGCCGCTTTACGGGACGGCGATGTCTCCCGTCGTCGAGAACAACTTGCTGATTGCCCACGTCGGCGGCCAGGACAAGGGCGCGCTGACGGCCTTCGACGCCGGGACGGGCAAGGTCGTGTGGTCTTACGAGCAGGACGGGCCGGCCTATTCCTCGCCCGTCGTCGCGGAACTCGCGGGCGTGCGGCAGGTCTTGACCTTCACGCAGAAAGAGTTAATCGGAGTTGAGGCCGCGACCGGCAAGCTGCTCTGGAAACTCCCCGCCAAAAGCTCTTACGACACGAACTCCGTGACGCCCGTCGTCTACAAAGACACGTTGATTTTCTCCGCCGAGGATCAGGGCATCACGGCCGTGCGGCCCACGCGGCGCGGTGGGGCGATGACCGCCGAGGTGGTCTGGAACAACAAGGAGAACGAGCTGTACATGAACTCGCCCGTGCTCGAAGGCAATCTACTCTTCGGCATGTCGGCGCGCAAAAAGGGCCAGTTTTTCTGCATAGACGCCGCGACAGGCAAGACGCTCTGGCAGAGTCCGGGACGAATGGGCGAGAACGCGGCGATCATCAACGCAGGCGAAGTCCTGCTGTTTCTGACCAACGACGCCAACCTGATCGTCTTACCGGCGAGCGCCAAAGAATACGCGCCGCTCACGCAGTATACAGTCG
This sequence comes from uncultured Acidobacteriota bacterium, assembly GCA_963711585.1. Lineage (GTDB taxonomy): Bacteria > Acidobacteriota > Blastocatellia > Pyrinomonadales > Pyrinomonadaceae > QHXM01. The sequence continues at coordinate 91,129 of CAVQEU010000022.1, forward strand.
CAACGAGCCCGACCTGGGCGCACCCGGTCGTAGCGGGCAGCCGCATCCTCGTCAAGGACGAGACGACGCTCGCCTCGCTCTCTGTGGCTGAGTGAAAGCATTGACGGGCGGTCGCTCATCGGGCCGTGAAAAAAGTCTGACAGCAAATCTTATTTCGGGAGATTGCCATGAAAAAATTAGCTCTAGTTGTTGCAGTCGCATTAACCGTGGCCGCCGCTGCCGTCGTCTGGTGGCCCACGAGTGCGCAGGACAAGGACGAGGCCGGAGTCCGCAAGGCTGTAGAGTATTATTTACAGGGGCATGCGACCGGCAACGGCGAGAACCATAAGAAAGCCTTCCACCCGGAGGCCAAGCTCTTCTGGATTCGCGACGGCCAGTTCGCGCAGCGCACCAGCGCCGAGTTCATCGCCGGGTCGTCAGGCAAGCCCGCCGACGACGAGGCGCAGCGCAAACGCGGCATCGAGATGATAGACATCACCGGCAACGCGGCGGTGGCGAAAGTCGTCCTCGACTACCCGCACGTAAAGTTCACAGACTACATGTCGTTGCTTAAAATTGACGGCGAATGGAAGATCGTCAACAAGACGTTCGTGGCGGAGCCGAAGGCGAAACCATAAAGAAGTGATAAGTGATGAGTGATAAGTGATAAGTAAAGACCGTCTTTCTTTTTCTTATCACTCATCACTTATCACTTATCACTAGGAGACTAAGATGAGACGCATCTGCATGACCGGAATTATCCTGACCGTAGTTTTCTCGCTGGGCATGGCGGCGCTGGCGGATAAGCCGGACTTCAGCGGCAGTTGGGCGCTGGACAGGAGCCGCAGCATAGGTCTGCCGCCGGGCATGGATCAAGCGATGACCGTCGTGCAGTCCGGCGACAAGATAGAACTTGAGACCAAGCTCATCACGGCGCAGGGCGAGCGTGTAATCAAAGACGTTTACACGCTGGACGGCAAGGAGGTGGAGTTCACGCCGCAAGGTCTGCAAGGCCCTGTGGGCAAGGCCAGTGGCAAGCGCACGGCCAAGTGGCTGCCGAGAGGCAACGGCATCCTCGTCAACGAAGAGAGCACAATCGAGACGGATAAAGGCCCGGTCACCTCTCAACTGATGCGCAAGTGGATTCTGTCGCCCGACGGCACGACGCTCACCATAGACATGCACCACGACACCCCGAACGGCCAGTTCGAGACCAAGCGCATCTTCATCAAAAAAGCGAAGTAGGCGCGCATTAACCAGCGCGCCTACTTCGCTCGCCTCTTTCACCGCCATGTGCCCGCCGCGCGTTCAGTGGCGGGCCGTATTATCCATCACGAATTGAAGCGCCGCCTGGATGATTGCTCTTGATTGGGGCGTGTCGTTCAGGCCGTCAAAGCCGTGGTCTCCGTCCGCGTAATTGACGACGGTGAGCGGCACGTTCAGGCGCAGGGCCGCGGCCGTGAAGGCGTCTATGCCGGAGTTAATGAAGGGCGCGTCCTTCCCGGCGCGCGCGATCATGATGGGCGGCAGTTTCGCGCCCGAGCCGGCCGCCGCTTCGAGCGCGTGCAGCGGCGAGTACTGTCTGAGCAGCGTCTCGCGCTGCTTCTCGTCCGTGACGACCGAGAATTCCTGTGCCAAATCAACGACGCCGTAAAAGACGACGACGCAGGTGACGCCCTGCGCGCCCGCCTTCAGTCCGACCGCAGTCAACCGCCCGCCCGCCGAGAACGTCCAGAGACAAATCCGCAACGGGTCAATTCCCAGGCGCTCGCCGTTGGCTCGCAGGTGTGCCAGAAGTTTTTCTGTGTCCTCGAAGCCCGTGCGCAAGCCGTCGAAGCCTCGCGGGTAACGCTTGTCGGGGACGACGGCGACGATGCCGTGGGCCGCGGCCAGTTGCCCCCACGTGACGAACCAGCGCCATTCGCGCACGCGCTCCGCGCCGCTGACAAAGACAATCGCCGGGCGGCGCTCGCCAGCGCGCGCCTCGCGTGGAAGGTAAACGTCAAACGCGAGCGGCGGGGCGATCGAGTTGTCGAACACCACGTCGCGTCGAACGACCGCACGCTCCATGCCTGGGACGCGCGACACGATTGAGACCTTCGACGGGTCAACGCGATTCTGCGCCTGCGCGACCGTCGCGGCCACGTGAAGCAGCAGGACGCACGCCGCCACCGCGTATGGTCTGTGAAAGTATTTTTGCCACGCCATGATTGCTATTGAGCCGCGAGGCTGTAGCAGGCCATCTCCGTCGTGTTGCGCACGAGCAGGCGGTTGTTGCTGATGGCCGGGACGTTCCAGGTCTTGCCTTCGATGGCCTGGAATCGGGCCACTTCCGTGTGCTGGTCGGGCGCGGCGCGCACCAGCACGAGTTCCCCAGTTTCGGTGATGACGATGAGGTGATCGCCCGCGAGCAGCAACTGCCCGTAGCCGTAGCGCCCGCCCTTCCACTTGCGCTCGCCGGTCGCAACCTCGATGCAGGTCAGGATGCCTTCGTCCAGCCCGTAGACGTAGCCGTTGTGAAGCACGGAGCTTTGGAACTTGTTCTTCATCGAATTGTTTTCCCAGACGGCGCGCGCCGCGAAACTCTTGCCCGACCCCGTTACTTCCACCAGCGCCGCGCCCTTGCCGTAACCCGCGGAGATGAAGAAGCGGTTGGGGCCTGTGACGATGGGCTGCGCGACGTTGATGCCGGAGCCGTTGCGCCAGGGATACTCCCAGAGCAGCGCGCCGTCTTCCGCGAGGCCGACGGCGCGGCTCATTGTGACGACCAGAATCTGCCGGCGGCCCGCGAGCGTGACGAGCATGGGCGAGGTGTAAGACGCCTCGTCGTCGAGCGCCTTCCAGACGGGCGCGCCCGTCAGCCTGTGATAAGCGACGACCGATTTGCCGGACGTACCTCCGGGCAGGACGACTACTTTGTCGTCAACAATCAGGGGCGAGGCGGACATCCCCCACTGTAGATTCTCCGCAGCGTTGTCTCTCAGGATGTTGCGGTTCCAAAGGAGCTTTCCGGTCTTCGCGTCTAGGCAGCGCAACTCGCCCGCCGCGCCGAGCGCGTAGACGCGCCCGTCGTGCCAGGTCGGCGTCGCGCGCGGGCCGTCCCCGCCCATTGATTCGCGGAACTCGGAGTCCCACCCGTGCTTCCACAACTCGCGGCCCGTCTCCACGTCGTAAGCCGCGACCACCTCCTGCGCGCGCCGCTGTTCGATGGTGAAGGCGCGGCCGTCCGCGACGACGAATGAGGCATAGCCGCCGCCGACGGGCTGCTTCCAGAGTCGCGGCAGACCGCTCGCAGCCCAGCTAGTCCGCACCGTCTGCGCGTCGTAACGGCCGTCCCTGTTCGGCCCGCGAAAATCGGTCCAATTGCTGCCCGTGGACTTCGACGGCCCTTCCGCGTGGGCCGCGTCCGCGGGCTGGCCGCCCTCCGTTGGTGTTCCGCCCGCGGCGGCCGGCTGCCCCGTGTTCCCAGAGGCGGTTTGCCCGGCGGGCGCGCCCCCTTGCGCCGTCGTCACGGTCTCGGCCTGTTGTTGGGCGCGGTGTTGTTCGAGCGCCGTGGCCTGAGCATCGCCGGGGCCGGGGTTAGAACGATAGCGCGTCAGCAGGTAGACGTAGCCCGCCGCGAGCCCGACGATGCAGATGGAAGCGAGGACGCGCGTCTGCGCCGCGATGTCACGACGCCGCCAGAGCAGGACGAGGCCGACGGGCGGCAACAAAATTGATGCCGCCACCAGCGCCACGTTCGATTGATACCACGGCGATTGATTCGCCGCCGCAGTTTCTTCCGCCTTAACGTCGTCGTTCATCTCTCGCTCCTTCCAGAAGAAATGCTGTCCATCGGCAGAAGCCGCTTAAAGGTCAGTGAGTGTTCCGTCCCGTAGGGACGTTTGACAATAGCCCAGCACTTCAGTGCTGGGAACAGATGGTAATTAATTTTCGGAGTCCCGTAGGGACGAATGAACCGTAGGGCCGCGCGACTTCAGTCGTCCCTACGGGACCAACTTTATTTCGACTGTACCAACACTGAAGTGCTGGGCTATTTTCACGTCGTCCCTGACGGGACTTCTCAAACAACTTCTGACAACGAACAATCCCGCTTCAGCTCTTCCCGATGCAGTAAAGATTTTTCTCGCCGCGTATGAAAATCTTTCCGTCGGCGAGCGCGGGCGAGGCGTAGACCGGTTCGTCCAGCGAGTTGGTGCGCAGGACTTCGTGCTGCGGGCCGGCCTTGATGATGAAGGTGTCGCCGTCTTCGCTGGTCAGGAGTATCTTGCCGTCGAAGGCGACGGGCGAGGCCGTGAAGGTCGCGGGGATGGGAACGCGCCCGCCCTCGTAGACCACCTTGCCCGTCTTCGCGTCCAGGCAGGTCAGAATTCCACGGTCCGTCGTCAGGTAGAGATAGCCGTTGTAAAGAATCGGCGACGGGACGTAGGCCGTGCCCTTCGCGTACTTCCACAGGATGTTGGTCGCGGGTATCTCGCCCGCGCCGCCCAGGCGAATCGCCATCGCGATTTTCGCCGGGTAGCCCGCGACGATGAAGACCGTCTCGTCGGCGGCGACCGGCGTCGGAATCGCGTTGCTCTCGACACCCTTGGTCCGCCACAACTCTTTGCCCGTCGCCGGGTCGTAAGAGACGACGGCCTCGTTGCCGCTGGTGATCAATTCGGTCCGCTTGCCGGCTCGCACTAAGATAGGCGTCGCCCAACTGGCCTGCACTTTGCGCGGGGTGCGCCAGATTTCCTTGCCGCTCTTTTTATCGAGCGCGACGATGAACGAAGCCTTGCCCTCCTCATCGTCGCATTGCAGGATGACCACGTTCTCGTAGAGTACAGGGGACGTGCCCGTGCCCATGCCGAACGTGCCGAGCTTGCCGAGGTTGACCTTCCACGCGAGCTTGCCGTTCATGTCGTAGGCGTAAAGTCCTTCGGAGCCGAAGAAGGCGTAGACGTGGCGGCCGTCCGTGGCCGGGGTGGATGAAGCAAAGCTGCTCTTGCGGTGGCGGTCATCATAGGGCGTGCCGACGTAAGCCGTCTGCTCCCAGAGGAGCTTGCCCGTCTCTTTGTCGAAAGCGAGCACTTTGAACGTGTGCTTGCGGTCGGCCCCGACGCTGTCCGGGTGAACGAAGACTTCGCCCTCGTTCATGTGCGTCATCCCTTTTGCGCCGGGGACGACCTCGCCTTCAATCGCCGTCGTGAGAAAAACTTTTTTCTCCCAGACAATCGGCGAAGAGAGGCCGCGGCCCGGCACAGCCGTCTTCCACTTAAGATTCTTCGTCGTGCTCCACTCGTCGGGGAGGTTCTTCTCCAACGAGACGCCGGAGCTTTCCGGCCCTCTCCACTGCGGCCAGTTCGCGTCCGCCGCGGCGGCAAGGACGCCGGCCCGCTCAGGCAGAGCACTAAAGGTTAGCGCGCCGATGCCCAACGTCAGGGCCAGGGTAATCAGGAAACGTTTCATTTTCTTCTCCTCTGCGAAGCCGCAGCAACAGTGGGCTGCGATTCTACATCTCTATTAAGTCCACAGGTCTAGACGGACGGAATTTTTACCGTTTTTTTACAACACTTTCCTGCTGATGGGTGATAATACGGTCGCCGTTAGAAAAAATAGAGACCGATCTGCTATTCATTACGTATAACCCGGTGGGAAAAGTTGCCGCCAAGTTGCGCGCGTCACCCGGCGCGGGCCGCTTTCCCAAAATCCGGCTCGAAATTTAAGATGACAGGCTCAGGGAAACTGATGATGAAGCGACCCTCTTCTACGTTTGGCACACTCGTCGCCGCGCTTCTCCTGCTGGCGCTCTCCTCGCAGGGCGCGCTCGCGGGCGACTGGACGGACTGGCGCGGCCCCGCGCGCGACGGCATCTCGCCGGAAAAAAATCTGCCCGTCAAGTGGTCGCCCTCGGGCGACAACCTCGCCTGGAAAGCCCCCTTCGGCGGGCGCTCGACGCCCGTCGTGATGGGCGACAAGCTTTTCTTGCAGAACTCCGTGGGCAAGGGCGAGACACTACAGGAGCGCGTGCAATGTTTCAACGCGGACACGGGGAAGCTCCTCTGGGAGCACCATTTCAACGTCTACCTTTCGGACGTGCCGCCGCACCGCGTCGGCTGGGCTTCGCCGGTCGGAGACCCCTCGACGGGTAACGTCTACGTCCTCGGCGTCGGCGGCACGCTGCTCGCCCTGTCGAACGACGGCAAGCTGCTCTGGGAGCGCTCGCTCGGCGAAGACTTCGGCCTGCTGACGACGCACGGCGGGCGCACCGTCTCGCCGATTATCGAAGGCGACGCGGTCATCGTCAGCGGCATCACCTTCGGCTGGGGCGACCACTCGCGCGGCGCGCACCGCTTCATGGCCTTCGACAAGAAGACGGGCGAGACCTTCTGGGTCAGTTCCCCCGGAGGCCGCCCCTACGACACGACCTATGCGCCGCCCATCGTCGTCAACGTGGGCGGCACGCGCCTGCTGATTCAGGGCGTGAGCGACGGCGGGGTTTACGCCATCAAAGTTGGCACAGGCGAGCCGGTCTGGAAATACATCGTCAGCAAGCGTGGACTGAACACGGGCGTCGTCGTCCACGGCACGAACGCCATCATCACGCACAGCGAAGAGAACCTCGATTCGAGCGAGATGGGCATGATTGCCGCCGTGGACGCCGCGGCCAAAGGCGAGATCGGCAAGGAGCAGATCAAGTGGAACGTGAAAGGATTTCAGGGCGGCTTCTCCTCGCCCGTGCTTGACGGCGACCGCCTCTACCAGGTTGACAACGGCGCGAACCTGGGCGCCTTCGACGTTGCGACCGGCAAGCAGCTCTGGCTGCAAAATCTCGGCACGATTCAGAAAGCCTCGCCCGTGCTGGCCGACGGCAAGCTCTACGTCGGGACGGAGAACGGCAGGTTTTTCATCCTCAAGCCGACCGCGACGGGCTGCGAGATTCTGGACCAGGATCAACTGGGGACGGAGGCCGAGCCGGAGCCCATCATCGCCTCCGCGGCCGTCGCGCGCGGGCGCGTCTACTTTGTGACGGAGAAGGCGCTCTACTGCATTGGGAAGAAGCAACCAAGCAGAGAGCCCGTCGTGAAAATCGTGGAGCCGACGGTCACGCCCGGCCCCGTCGCACACGTCCAGGTCGTCCCGACCGAGTTGATGCTCAAGCCCGGCGAGAGCGTCAATTTCCGCGTGCGGCTGTTCGATGCGAATGGTCGCTTCCTGCGGGAAGAGAAGCAGGCGACCTGGGCGCTCGATAAGCTGCCCGGCAAGGTTTCGGAGCAGGGCCAGTTCACAGCCGCGGCGGATACGACAGCGCCGCAGGCCGGCTCGGTCAAAGCAACGGTCGGCGACGTGACGGGGGCTGCACGCGTGCGCGTCATGCCGCCTCTGCCGTGGACAGAGAATTTCGACGCCTACGGCCCGAACACCGTTCCGGCCCACTGGGTCAACGCGGGCCTCAAATACATCGTGCGCGAAGTTGACGGCCAGAAGGTGCTGGTCAAAACTACTGAAGGGTCGTCGCTCTTGAGCCGCGCGCGCGCCTACTTCGGGCCTTCCGACTTGTCGAACTACACAGTCGAGGCGGACATACGCGCCACGGAGAAGCGGCGGCAGACGGGCGACGCGGGCGTCATCGCGCAGCGTTACGCGCTCGTGCTCTATGGCAACAGCCAGAAGCTGCACCTTGAGCCCTGGCAGCCCGAAATCACGCGCACAGTCACCGTCCCGTTCGCGTGGAAGGCGGACACGTGGTATCGCATGAAGCTGCAAGTCGAGCGGCTGCCGGACGGCAAAGTGCGTGCGCGCGGCAAGGTCTGGCCGGCGGCCGACGCGGAGCCCGCCGCCTGGATGATTGAGCGTGTTGACCCCATCCCGAATCTACAGGGCAGCCCGGGCGTCTTCGGGGCTGCCCCGGCGGAAATCTTTTTCGATAACCTGAAAGTGTACGCGAACAAATGAGAAAAGCAGGAGTCAGAAGTCAGAAGTCAGAAGTCAGAAGGCGTCTCGCAGTTTTTCTGTCGCTCGTCTTCTGTGGCGCGGCAGCTCTTTTTTCGGTCTCTTCGGGCGCGGCCTCGGACCCTGGGTCGGGCGATTGGCCGATGTGGGGCGGCACGCCCGACCGCAACATGGTCTCCAAGATGAAGGGCCTGCCGATGAAGTGGGACGTGGCGAAAAAGCAGAACGTCAAGTGGGTCGCGCAACTCGGCTCGCAGACTTACGGCAACGTGGTCGTCTCCGGCGGGATGGTTTTCCTCGGGACGAATAACGAGGCCGCGCGCGACCCGAAGCAGCCCGGCGACCGCGGCGTCGTGATGGCCTTCCGCGAATCGGACGGCGAGTTCATGTGGCAGATGACGCACGAGAAGCTGGCCGCGGGCCGCGTCAACGATTGGCCCTACCAGGGCGTCGCCTCTTCGCCGCTGGTCGAAGGCGACCGCCTTTACTACGTCTCGAACCGCGCCGAGTTGATGTGCCTCGACACGCAGGGGTTCCGCGACAAGGAGAACGACGGCCCCGTCACGGACGAGAAATTGACGGGCGATACCAACGGCGACGTGGTCTGGAAGTTCGACATGATGGAGGAGGTCGGCTCGCAGCCGCACAACTTGGCGAACTCCTCGCCCGTCACGTTTGGCGACTTGATCTACGTCAGCACCTCGAACGGGCAGGACGAGAGCCACGTCAACATCCCCTCGCCGAAGGCCCCGGCCATCATCGCCGTCAACAAGAAGACGGGCAAGCTCGTCTGGGAAGACAACTCTGTGTTTGACAAAATTCTGCACGGGCAGTGGGCCTCGCCGACCGTCGGGCGAATCGGCGGCGTGGATCAGGTGATTATGGGCCAGGGCGACGGGTGGATTCGCGGCTACGAGGCGCTCACCGGCAAGAAGCTCTGGGAGTTTGACACCAACCCGAAGGAAGCCGTCTGGCCCAAAACGCGCAACGAGCTTATCAGCACGGCCGTCGTCTACGAGGACCGCGTCTACATCGCCAACGGCCAGGACCCGGAGCACGGCGAGGGCGTCGGCCACATGTACTGCATAGACGCCACCAAGCGCGGCGACATCACGAAGACGGGCCTGGTCTGGCACTACGACAAAATCCGCCGCTCGATCTCGACCCCGGCGATTGCCGACGGGCTCGTCTACCAGCCAGACTTCAGCGGCTTCCTCCACTGCCTCGACGCCAAGACGGGCCAGGTCTACTGGACGCACGACATGTTCGCGGCCGTCTGGGGCTCGCCCCTCCTGGTTGACGGTAAGCTCTACCTCGGCGACGAGGACGGCGACGTTGTCATCATGCAGGCCGGGAAGGAGAAGAAGGTGCTCGCCGAGATGAACATGGGCAGCTCCGTCTACAGCAGCCCCGTCCCGGCCAACGGCGCGCTCTACATCTCGAGCCGCAATCAGCTTTTCGCCCTCAAAGAAACGAAGTGATTAGACAGTCAGTCAGTACCGCCTGCGGTAGCGGGCGGGTCTCAAGCGTCACTAAGACCCGCCCGCTACCGCAGGCGGTACTGACTGAGGACACCGTGCCTTCGATGGAGAACTTCGATTTTCAGTCGCGCACGCGCGTGGTTTTCGGCAACGGGTCGCTGGCGCGTTTGGGCGAGTTGGCGCGCGAGCTTGGCTTTCGTCGCTCGCTCGTCGTCTCTGACCGCGGGCTCATGAGTTGCGGCTACGTCGAAGAAGCGACGAGGCTGTTAAAGACGAGCGGCGTCGAGGTCGAAGCCTTTCACGACTTCGAGACGGACCCGGACTCGCGCATGATCGAGGCGGGCCGCGCGTTCGCTGCCGAGATCAAGATAGACTCCATCATCGGGCTCGGCGGCGGCAGTTCTCTCGACTGCGCCAAGGGCATCAACTTCCTGCTGACAAACGGCGGGCGCATGCAGGATTACAGAGGCTACGGCAAGACGAAGCATGCGCTCCTGCCGATGATTGGCGTCCCTACGACGGCCGGGACCGGCAGCGAGGCGCAAAGCTACGCGCTCATCTCGGACGCGGAGACTCACGCGAAGATGGCTTGCGGCGACCCGAGCGCGGCTTTCCGCGTGAGCATCCTGGACCCCTTGCTCACCGTCTCGCAGCCGCGCAATGTCACCGCCGCCGCGGGCTTCGACGCCATCGCGCACGCGGTCGAGACCTACGTCACGACCCGCCGCAACCCACTTTCAGAGCTTTTCTCGCGCGAGGCCTGGGCGCTGTTGGAAAGCAACTACGAGCGCGTGCTGACGGAGCCGCGCGATGTTGAGGCGCGCGGCGCGATGATGCTGGGAGCACACTACGCCGGGGTGGCGATTGAAAACTCCATGCTCGGCGCGACACACGCGTGCGCCAATCCGCTGACCGCTCGTTACAACATCACACACGGCGTCGCCCTGGCGCTGCTGCTGCCGACGGTCGTGCGCTGGAACGACGAGGCAGCGGGCGACAGGTACTACGAGCTTTTAGAATTGGCACAAGGAGGCGGCGATCCGCGTAACGCGCCCGCCAGCCTCGCGCGCCGCCTCGAACAACTGGCACAGGCCGGCGAGTTCCCGGCGAAGCTCGGCGCGGCCGGAGTTTTGAAGAGTGATTTTGAGATGCTGGCTGAAGATGCCGCAGGGCAGTGGACGGGCCGCTTTAATCCCCGCGCGTTCGACGCCGCCGGGGCACTGGAGGTTTACGAGTGCGCTTACTAACCAGAAGGCAGAAGGCAGAAGGCGGAAGGCGGAAGGGAAGAAAGCGGGCCATCCGTTTAGCTCTACTTTTATCTTGTACCGTTTTCATTTTATCTTCCACCGTTCTTCCTCAGACGGCGACGCCCGCGACGAACTGGTATCAGTTTCGCGGCAACCAGCAACTGACCGGACTTTCGGGGGCGGCGAATACGCCGAAGACGCTCAAGCCTCTGTGGACGTTCGACGCGGGCGGCTCCATTGAATCGTCGGCGGCGGTCGTCGGCGGGTCTGTCTTCGTCGGCTCGCACAAAGGCGAGCTGGTGGCCCTCGGCCTGGATAACGGCTCTGTCTACTGGCGCTACAACACGGGGCGCGAGATTGGCGAGTCGTCGCCCTTTTATCACGGGCCGGACGAGTTGGTTTTCGTCGGCGACCTCGCGGGAGTCCTGCACGCCGTCGGCGCGCGCGACGGGCGACCCGCCTGGACTTTCAAGACCGGCGCTGAGATCAAGTCTTCCCCCGTGGCCGTCGGCAACCGCGTGCTGATAGGCTCTTACGACCAGCACCTCTACTGCCTCAACGCGAAAACGGGTGCGCTCCTTTGGAAGTTCAAGACCAACGGCCCCGTCCACGCCACGCCCGCGGTCGTGGGCGGCATCGCCTACATCGCCGGCTGCGACGAAGTCTTTCGCGCCATCCGCGTCGCGGACGGCAAAGAGGTTTTCCAGGTCGCCTCGGGCGCTTACACGGGAGCTTCGCCGGCAATCGCCTCGGGCTCAGCCTACTACGGCACGTTCGACAACGAAGTGCTGGCCGTCAACCTGCGCTCGCGCAGCGTCGCCTGGCGCTACAAACACCCCGAACGACAGTTTCCCTTCTACTCGTCGGCCGCAGTCTCGGGCGGGCGCGTCGTCCTCGGCGGGCGCGACAAGCTGGTTCACTGCCTGAGCGCCGCCACAGGCAAAAGCCTCTGGACTTTCTCGACGCGCGCGCGCGTCGAGTCCTCCCCGGCCATCGCGGGGGGCCGCGTCTACGTCGGCTCAAACGACGGCCGCTTCTACGTCCTGGACCTCTCAAGCGGCGCGCTGCTCTCGGAGTTCAACGCGGGCGCACCGCTCTCGGCCTCGCCCGGCCTCGGCTCGGGCCGCGTCGTCATCGGCTCGCAGGACGGACGGCTCTACTGTTTCGGCTGAAAAGAAAGAAAGACGGGGCGCGTCCTTAGTATTCACTGGCGCGAACAAAGGAGGACGGGCGGATTGCTAAGTAATCCGCCCGTCCTCCTTTGTTCGCGCTCACGCTTCCTTAGTTGTCCGGCTCGCACATTGACTTCGCTGGTCGGACAACTAAGGAAGCGCGGCGTATTCCTTAGTGTGCGAGCCGTCTTCCTTAGGAATCCGACCCGAATACTTAGGAAGACGACCGTCAATCAAGCCGCTCGCTCGAAGTATCTCTCAATCGTCGCCTCGCTGGGCTTACGTGTGAGGCGCGAAACCACAATCATCAGGAGCGCGGAGATGATGACCATCGGGACGACGGGCATGAAGCCGAAGACGGCGGTGCCGCCGGGCGTGCGCGCGAGGATTTCCGTGCCGCCAAGTGACCAGATGACGGTCGGCGGGCCGGGCGCGGGTGCGGGGACGGCGGCCTGAAAGATGGCGACCGCTGTGACGGCTGACGCAGTCCAGACGGTCGTTGCGAGCGCGCCCCACTTCGTGCTACCGCGCCAGAAGAGCGCGGCGACTAAGAGCGGCGAGAGCGCGGCGAATCCAGAGAAGGCGTACTGGATTGCTAAATCGAAAATGGCTTCGGGCGCGCGCATCGCTATCGCGTAGGCAACGACCGTCAGGATGATGACGAAGATGCGCCCCGTCTGCACCTGCACGGCCTCGCCGAAGCGCCGCTTGCCCCCATAGAAGGCGAACACGTCCTCCGTGAACATGGTTGAGAGAGCGAGTATCTGCGAGTCCGATGCCATCACGGCGGCCATGATGCCCGCGCCCAGGAGGCCCGCCAGCCAGAGCGGCGCGTAGCGTTCGAGCAGCCGCAAGATAACGTCGTCGCCCGCCGCCTCCTCGCGCAACTGGTCGCGCTGCTCTGGCTCCATCGTCTTGCCCTGCGTAGCGAGCACGCGTCGCGCCTCCTGCTTGGCGCGAATCTGCGGCACGTCCGCGACGCGGTTCGCCATCACGCCCAGGAAGACGCACGGCAGCCAGATCGCCATGATGCAGAGCGGATAAAAGATGACCGTCTTTTTGAACTGGACCATCTTGCGCGCCGTCAGGCAGAAGATGAGGATGTGCGGGAAGGCTATGGCCGAGAGCGGGATGAAGGTGTAGCTGAGGAAGTAGAGCGGCGAGATGCGCTCGCGAGTCAGCAGAGGCGCGGTCGCGGGCGAGGCTTGCAGTTGCTCGGCGGCCGTCTGAAAGCCGCCCATCCCGTAGCCGATGACGACGACGGCGATGGCCCCGAAGACGAGGAAGAGAATCGTCTGGAAAGTGTTGACCCAGGCCGTGCCGCGCATCCCGCCGAAGAAGACGTAGGACATCACCACCATCGCCACGATTGCGCCGCCGAACCAGAAAGGCACGACGCCGCCGCTGATGGTCGCGAGGGTCGTGCCGCCGCCCATGATGCCTATGATGACGTAGGGCAGGAGCAGCACCGCCTGCACGGCGAAAATCACTGTGCCAATGTGGCTGCACTCCCAGCGGTCGCGGAACATCTGCACGGGCGTCATGAAGCCGTACTTCTTGCCCAAGGCCCAGACGCGCGTGCCGATGAGGAAGATCGACAGCGGGATGACCAGCGCAGAGGACGAGGCCATCAGTCCGAAGGTGACGATGCCGTTATTGAAGGCGTGGCCCGATGAGCCGAGGATGGCAAACGCCGTCATGTTCGAGCCGAAGAGCGAGAGCAGGAAGACAAAAGGCCCCAAAGAACGGCTCGCCAGAAAATAGTCTTCCGCCTTCTGTCTGCCGGTCGAGCGGCGGAAAGCGAAGATGCCTATGTACAGGACTATGCCTAAGTAGATGAAGACAACGATGGCTGGAATCAACGCGCTTCCTCCTCTTCCTCACGGGCGGACGTTGGGCTCTCTATCTCTCGTTCGAGGTGCGACGGCCAGGCGTGCCTGACCAGCAGCCACATCAGCAGCGAGGCCAGCACCGCGAAGCCCGCGTGGTAAAAGAGGCCGATGGGGACGAAGCCGAAGACGAGTGGGCGCGCCGTGCGCCAGAACCAGAAATCCTGGTGCAGCACGTAGACGACGGCGACGGCGATGACGAGTAACGCTTTTTTCATTATTAGATTTGTAGGGGCAGGGCTTGTCCCCCTGCCCGTGTCTGCCGGATGTTGAGCGGGCAGAGGACTTGTCCCCGCCCCTACATTCATCCTGTGAATTTGTAGCCGACCCTGTGGACCGTGACGATGTAGCGCGGGTCCGAAGGCACGTCCTCGATCTTCTGCCGGAGCTTGGCGATGTGCATGTCAACGGTGCGCGTCAGCGGCAGCGAGTCGTAGCCCCAGACGGCGTCGAGCAGTTGGTCGCGGCTGACGACTTCGCCACGGTGCTCGACAAAGTATTTGATGATTTTGAACTCGCGCGGGCTGAGCTCGATGGGGCGGCCCGCCTTGTGCGCCTCGAAGTTTTTGAAGCACATCTCGACATCGCCGAAGCGTAGCCGCTCGACCGTCGCGCCCGGCCTCGACGTGCGCCGCAGCACGGCTTCGACACGCGCCATCAGTTCAAGAAAGCTGAAGGGCTTGGTCACGTAGTCGTCCGCGCCGGTCTTGAGGCCCAATACCTTGTCAATCTCCTGCCCGCGCGCCGTCAGCATGATGATCGGCGTGGGGTTTCCGTCGCTGCGAAGTTGCCTGCACACGTCGAGGCCGCTCATCTGCGGCAGCATCACGTCGAGAATGATGAGGTCAACCTCTTTCCCGGAGGCTAGCGCCAGGCCCGTCGAGCCGTCGCGCGCCACCTGCACCGCGAACCCCTCGTAAGTAAAGCCGTCGCTCAAGGCCACGGCCATCGCCTGATCGTCTTCGACTATTAAAACTTTACGCATCTCGTCCACAGGAGGTTTCCGCTAATTGGCACAAGTTTTCCATCTCACGCCGGCCCGGTCAACGGACGATCCGCGCCGAGCGTCGGGGCCGCCGGCTTATCTTCCGCACGGTCGCTCAAGCCCGCTTCGATTGGCAGGTAGAGCGTGAAGGTGCTGCCGCGCCCCACCTCGCTCTCGACCGCGACGCGCCCGCCGTGTGCTTTGGCGATGTGTTTGACGAGGGAGAGCCCGAGGCCGCTGCCCTTCACGTCGTGCACGAGGCCGGTGCTGACGCGGTAGAACTTCTCGAAAATCTTCTCGTACTCTTCGCGCGGAATGCCTATGCCGTGGTCCGTCACGGAGACGGTCGCGAAATTGTCTTTGCGGCTGAGGCGGACTTCGATCTCCTTCGCCGGGCCGGAATACTTGACCGCGTTGTCGAGCAGATTCATGAACGCCTGGGCCAGCGCGTCCGTGTCAATCAGGGCGGGCGGGAGCTGTGCGGCTGGCCGCTCGAACCTGACCGAGATGCCATTCTGTTTGAGCTGCGCCTCGAACGTCTTCAGGGTCGCGGCGAGCACCTCTTCGAGGCTCGCGCGCTCGAACTGATACGTCTTCCGGTTCGATTCTATCTTGGAGAAGTCCAGAATGTTGTTGATGAGCTGCGTCAGGCGGCGGCTCTCTGTCTCTATGTATTCGCCGTACTCGCGTGTCTTCTCCTCGTCGCGCACGCGGCCGAGCTTTAAGAACTCGCCGAAGACGCGGATGGAAGAGAGCGGGGTGCGCAATTCGTGCGAGACGTTGGAGACAAAGTCCGTCTTCATCTGCGAGAGCTTCATCTCGCGCGACGCGGTTCGCAGGGCCAAAATGATTCCGCCCATCACGGCCACCGCCATCAGAATCGAGAGCGTCAGGTTGACGTTGAAATTCCAGCGCGCCCATTGCTCCGGCGTCATGTGGCGGCTGCGGATGCCTAAGCGCCAGTCCGAAAAATACGGCAGGTTCGTCAGCGTCTCGTTGTTCTGTCCCTGGACGGGCTGCGTGGACATCACCAGTTGGCCGCTCCCGTCCTGGACCGTGACGATGACGTTCTCCTGCGCGTCCGCCGGGAAAAACTTTTGCAGGGAGTTGTGCAGGATGCGTGGGAGGTAAGTCTCGCGAAAGTAAGTGGCGTTGATAGCCATCCCCGTGACGCCTACGACCTTTCTGGATTCGTCTATCACGGGTTTAAGGATGATGCGGTTTTCGGGGTCGTGGTCGTCAACCAGGAGCGCAGGGGTCCGCAGCACGCCGCCCTCCTGGCTGAGCAGTTTGAAGGGCGCGACGGCCACGTTGACGGCGCGCGCTTCGGCGATTGACGGGCGGTAATTCTCCTTCTTCTCGCGCGGCTGGAAGAAATGCACGGCCGAGTCAGACGGGTTGTTGAAGACGGCGATGAAGAGGAACTTCGCCTCCTCGGCGTCGCACTTGCCGAAGAGCGAGCGCCTTTTCTCCAAGCCTTCCGGGGTGAGGCCGCTGGCCGGCGTGTTGAGCAGTTGCTCGGCGCTCGTCTGGTAAAAATACTTGACCTCTTTGGAAACGTCCGAGAGGTAGTTTTTCATCCACACTTTCTCGGCGACGGTCGAAGTCTTTTCCAGTTTCGAGAGCGACCAGTATTGTAGAAGGACGATGCTGATGAGCGGGATGATGACGGCGAAAAAGCCCACCCACAGCAGATGCCGTTTGAAGAAGGCCCTCACGCGCGCCGCTTTCGCTCCTATCGCCCACACGCCCCTTTTATACACCGAATCAGGGGTCGTAGTCTGTAGCGGCGACGGCGATTTTTACAATTCGTTGACAGCTTTTACTAAGAATTTACCTGCGGCCGGGGCATTGGACAAAGATTCAAACAGAATGAGAGCGTGTTTGAAAATCCAGGCTCAACCCTTTGCGCCTTTGGTTTTAACTTTTGTTGCGCCTTTGCGTGAACGGCTGTTTCTCGCAAAGGCGCAAAGTTAAGACGTAAGGCGCAAAGGGTTGAGTTAATGCCGGCTTGAGTTTTCAAAGGGAGTCTTAGAGGGTTGACGCTTCCTTTTTCAAATCATCGTAGAGGAGCCTGTGAAAAAGATGCTCTCCCGCTTCGCGGCGGACGGAGAGCCGCCCGGCGTTATAGGCGCGTGAGGTGAGGCCGCGCTGGACGGACTTGCAGATGGCCGTGTCTTCGTCCTGAATCCGCTGGCCGACGGCGATGCTGGCGAGGTTGCGCTCGCGCGCGCGGTCGGAAACGTCCGGGAAGTAAAAGTCGAAGATGACTTCGGTGCGGTCCACTCCGAGCGGGCGCACAAGGTTCGTGTCCATCACGCCCTCGTACCAGTTGACCATGAAGTTCGGGTAAATCCAGTAGTAGAGCGCGCGCTCGCCTTGGCGCACCGCGCCCGTCGCGGCTTCCGCGCCTTTAGACACGACGGGGCTCCATTGCAGACAGAAGCGCTCGCCGTTCTCGATCATGTAGCGGCTGTAGTCGAGCACGCTGTCTAAGCCACGATGCAGGTAAGGGACGTGGTAGCCGCCGTCCAGATAATTATCCACGAACACTTTCCAGTTGCAGTCGAACTCGTAACGGCGGCGCTCCATCCAGTGTAGATTTTTAAGGCCGAGCGGCTGAACCTGTTTGATGAGTTCGTCGGTAAGAAACTCTTCGAGGTTGGGGCCGCCCCGTTCGAGTTTGACGAAGACCCAGTTCTCCCAGACGGCCGCCTCGATTGGCACAAGGCCGCTCTCGGCGCGGTCGAAGTTGCACACGCCCGCGAAGTCAGGCGTACCCTTGAGCGCGCCTTCGAGCGTGTACGTCCATCCGTGATAGGGGCAGCGTAGGCTCGGCGCTGTTCCTTCGTCCTCGGTCATGACGGCCGCCGCGTGATGGCGGCAGACGTTGAAGAACCCGCGCAAGACGCTATCGCTTCCGCGCACGACGACAACAGGCTCCCCTGCAATCTCTGTCGTGACGTAACGTCCGGGCTCTTGTACCTGATCGGCGCGCGCCGCCAGTTGCCACGACCGCGCGAAGACCGTCCGCCGCTCTAACTCCATCACGCGCGGGTCAACGTACCACGGCGCGGGAATCGTCCACGCTTCAGAAAGCGGCGCTCTCGGGTCGTAGCTTTCTATAATCTCTCTGAGTGAATCTGCCACGGCTGCTTCTCAATTGTGGATTAGAAGAAAGAACTCAACAACCGTAATGACTCAACCCTTTGCGTCTTACGTCTTAACTTTGCGTCTTTGCGAGAAACAGCCTTTCACGCAAAGACGCAACAAAAGAAATACCAAAGCCGCAAAGGGTTGAGTCTGTTTTCCAATCCGCCTTATGTCACGGGTGTCGCCGTCTTTCTCTTCGGGTTGAAGAAGGGCGTCTTGACGACGGTCGCGCGGACGCGGTGGCGCACGGCCTCGACCGTGATCTCGAATTCGATTCGCGTGCCGGGCTTCGCGTGCTCGCGCTCGACGGTCGCGAGCGCGATGAACTTTTTCAGCGTGGGCGACCACGTCGTCGAAGTCGCTTTCCCGACCTGCTCATCGTTCTTATAAACTGGCACAGAGACGCGCGAGGCGATTGCCGAAACCGCGGGCGGCAGTCCGGCCTCTTCGTAGAGGCGCTCGACGCCCGTCCAGTCAATCTCAAGCCCCACGATCTCGCGCGCGTGGCCGCGCTTACGTTCTTCAAGAAGCGCAGCCTGTCCCACGAAGCGTCCTTTATCCGCGCTGACGAGGCGGCCCAGGCCCATCTCGAAGGGCGAGTATTTCTGCGGCTCCGTGAGCGCCTTCTTGCTCCCCTGGAAGTCAACGTCAATGAGCAACAGGCCCGCCTCTATCCGCGCCACGTCGAGCGCGAGCATCCCCGCCGGGTGTATGTCGAAGGCGCGGCCCTCGTCCATCAGCGCGTCCCAGACACGGACGGCGTGCTCCGACGGAATCCAGATTTCGTAACCGAGGTCGCCCGTGTAGCCCGTGCGCGAGATGTCCACCGCGACGCCCGCGATCTTGCCCGAAGTGACACGGAAATATTTAAGGTTCTCAATGTCCGCCTCGGCAATGCGCTTGAGCAGTCGCCCAGAGGTCGGCCCTTGCAGCGAGAGGGCGGAGATTGATTCCGAGATGTCTTCGATCAACACGTCCATCCCCGCGGCGTTCTGTGTGAACCAGCGCAAACTCGGGTCCGCGGCGGTCCAGCGGTAGACATTCTCTTCGAGCCGCGAGACCGTGCCGTCGTCAATGGTCTTGCCGCTCTCGTCGCACCAGGGCGTGTAGATAACCTGCCCCGTCGAGACTTTCCGCATGTCGCGCGTGACGACGCGGTCAACGAGGCGGGTCGCGTCTCTTCCGGTCAGCCTGTACTTGAAGAGCGGCGACACGTCTATCAGCGCCGCCGCGTTGCGGATCGCGTTGTACTCGTGCTCGTGGTGCGGCTCGTAGGAGCTGACGGCGTAGTAGCCGGACCACTCGCGGTAATTCAAGCTCTCGCACAGCGCGAGGGTTCTTTCGTGAAAGGCCGTTCCGATGGGCATCGAGTTATCCAGAAGGAGGTAGTTGTCAGACCGCGCGATTATAAGTATGCTAGCGAGACTTCTTCAAGCGAACAAAATATGTAGCGCCGACCGAAATGAATTTTGCAACAAGCAGCTCTAGCGCAACCACAACGGAAATCTCTGGTGAATTGCTCAAGCGTGTTGACTTATACCGTCTTGACGCGTACCGCAAGCTCACCGGAAAGCGTAGAATTGAGCTAGGGCAATTTCTCACCCCGCCATCTACGGCCCGGCTTATGGCGGCTATGTTTGAGGCTGATGATTCGATTGTCCACCTCCTTGACCCCGGAGCAGGTATTGGCACACTCACGGCCGCATTCATCGCGGAGCTTTGTGATCGAAAGAGGCGACCCAAAGAAATATCGGTAACAGCCTACGAAATTGACGCTGTGATGATTGGCTACTTGAAAGAGGCGCTTGCCGAGTGCCAGGCAATGTGTAAACACGCCAATATCAAGTTCACCAGCGAAGTATTAAACGAAGATTTCATAGACACGACTGTCGCCGTATTGCAGGGCGGGTTGGCTAGAGCTTCCTCTCGGTCTTTTAACTATGCGATTCTCAATCCGCCATACCGCAAGATAAATTCAGATTCAAAGGCTCGCCTGTTGCTGAGAAGCATAGGGATTGAGGCCAGCAATCTATACACCGCTTTTATGTCGCTCGCTGTTAGGCTGCTGGAGCCGAAAGGGGAAATGGTCGCTATTACCCCGCGCAGTTTCGCCAACGGGCCATATTTCAAACCGTTCCGCAAGCTGTTTCTTGAAGAGATGACAGCGC
The DNA here is from genome assembly GCA_963711585.1 of uncultured Acidobacteriota bacterium. GTDB lineage: Bacteria > Acidobacteriota > Blastocatellia > Pyrinomonadales > Pyrinomonadaceae > QHXM01. The sequence continues at coordinate 111,138 of CAVQEU010000022.1, forward strand.
GCCGTATTCATGTATTCGACTCAAGAGAGCGTGCCTTTAAGGATGACAGCGTCTTACAAGAGAACGTCATTATCCATGCAATCAAGCAAGAGGAAAAGGCAACAAAGCTGACCATCTCATCTAGTGCTGACCCGGACGATGAATATATCTCAGTTAGAGAGGTTGACCACGATCAACTAGTGCGCCCGGATGACCCGGACTTGTTCTTTCACATCATACCCGATGAGCTAGGCCGGCAGATTGCCGAGCGCATGAGTAACTTCAACACGTCGCTTGAAGATTTACAGCTAAAGATTTCAACCGGGCGCGTGGTTGATTTCAGAGCAAAAGAGTTTTTAAGAGCCGTGCCGGAAGCAGGCACTGCGCCGCTTATCTATCCGGGACACTTTCAAGATGGTTTTGTAAAGTGGCCTAAGCTAAACAGCAAAAAGCCGAACGCCCTTGTGGTAGCGCAAAAAACAATTGATCTATTTGTGCCTGCTGGTATCTATGTTTTAGTTAAGCGATTCTCTGCTAAAGAGGAGAAGCGTCGTATCGTGGCGGCTATCTATGACCCGTTGCGCGTGCCTGCCGCTCAGGTAGGTTTCGAGAATCATTTGAACTACTATCACGCGAACGGCAGCGGCTTGTCGGGAATTATGGCAAAAGGTTTAGCCGTTTTTCTCAACTCGACTTTGGTAGATACATACTTCCGACACTTCAACGGTCATACTCAGGTCAATGCAACTGATCTAAGAAGTCTCAAGTATCCGAATCGCTTGCAGCTAGAAGCTCTAGGCACAAGGGTCGGTGACCACGCACTCAGTCGAGACCAAATAGACCACTTCATTGAAGAGGAACTATTTCAGATGGCTAATAAAGCCGATTACCCGGTACAGGCGAAGAGAAAAATTGAAAATGCTCTTACAATCTTAAAAGCCATAGGACTGCCTCGCCAGCAACAGAATGAACGATCAGCATTGACGCTGCTCGCTTTACTTGATCTAAAGCCTAATACACCTTGGTCGAAAGCAAGCGATCCGCTCCGCGGGATAACTCCAATAATGGATTTCATCGCGGTTATCTATGGGAGGAAGTATGCCCCTAATACCCGCGAGACTGTGCGCCGCCAAACCGTTCACCAATTTGTAGAGGCTGGTCTTGCTATTCCCAATTCCGATAAGCCCGAGCGCCCCACTAATAGCCCGAAGGCTGTCTATCAAATCGAAGCCAATGCGTTAAGGCTCATTCGCAGCTTCGGGACTGATGAATGGGATGAGGACTTGAAGGCTTATCTAAAAACCATCGAGACATTGAAAAGGAGATATGCGCAGGAGCGGGAGATGAGGCGCATCCCTTTAACGCTTCCATCAGGACAAGAGATCAATCTATCTCCGGGCGGTCAGAATGTTTTGGTTGAAAAGATACTCAAGGAGTTTTGCGAGCTATACACGCCGGGCGGAAAGCCACTCTATGTCGGTGATACTGCAAAGAAGTGGGCTTACTTCGATAACGAGTCTCTGGACAAGTTAGGTGTCACCATTGAGGCGCACGGCAAGATGCCTGATGTCGTGGTGCATTACACAGGATTGAAGAACGATAAAAACTGGCTCGTGTTGATTGAGGCAGTCACAAGTCACGGTCCGGTCAATCCGAAGCGAAAAGATGAACTAACGCGACTCTTCAAAGGCTCGAAGGCCGGGCTTGTTTTTGTCACTGCGTTTCCTGATCGAAAGACTATGGTTAAGTATCTGAATGATATTTCGTGGGAAACGGAAGTATGGGTAGCCGAATATTCAACCCACCTGATTCACTTCAACGGCAAGCGTTTCTTAGGGCCCTATGAAAGCGCTGAATAGTCACATGCCGATGTCGAGCGTTCGGAATTAATATCAAGCTATCCGATGTATGAACCAAAAATATAACGCAATCGTCATCGGCGGCGGCCACAACGGTCTGGTCAACGCCGCGTACCTGGCGCGCGCGGGCAAAAAAGTTTTAGTTCTTGAGCGCCGTCACGTGCTCGGCGGCGCGGCCGTCACGGAAGAAGTTTTTCCGGGCTTCAAGTTCTCCGTCTGCTCTTACGTGGTCTCGCTCCTGAGGCCGGAGATCATACGCGAACTGGATTTGCCGCGCCACGGGTTAGAAATTCTTCCGCTCGACGGCACGTTCACGCCGATGCTCAACGGCGACTACCTCTGGCGCGTCAACGACCACGCCAAAACGCGCCGTGAGATTGCCCGCCACTCGAAGCTCGACGCCGAAGCTTATGACGAGTACGGCAAGGCGATGATAGAGATGGGCCGCTTCGTCAAACCCATCCTCGGCATGACGCCGCCCGACCCGAAAGCCCTCAACGTCAAGGGCCTCACGGACCTGCTTTTCCTCGGCCGGCGCTTCCAGCAACTGCCGCTCGAAGACAAATACAATCAGGTTCAGTTGATGACCATGAGCGCGGTTGATTTCCTCGACCGCTGGTTCGAGACGGACGTGCTCAAGGCGACGATGTCGGCCTCCGGCATTATTGGCACATTCTTAGGCATACGCTCGCCCGGCACGGCCTACGTCCTGCTCCACCACTACATGGGCGAGATTGACGGGGCGTTCCGCTCGTGGGGCCTGGCGCGCGGCGGGACGGGCGCGATCTCAAACTCTATCGCGGACGCGGCGCGCGAGGCCGGAGCAGAGATTCGCACGGAGGCTCCGATTGCCAAAATCATTCTCAAGAACGGGCGGGCCGTCGGCGTCGCGCTTGAGAACGGCGACGAAATTTACGCTGACGTGGTCTCGTCGAGCGTTGACCCGCGCCTCACCTTCATGAAGATGATCGGGGAAGAGCATTTGCCGGGCGATTTCGTGGACGACATACGCCGCTACAAGTTTCGCGGCTCCTCGGGCAAGGTGAATCTTGCTTTGAACGGGCTGCCTGATTTCACTTGTCTGCCGGGCGCGGGGCCGCACCTGCGCGGCGCGGTCTCGATCTCGCCGAGCATCGAATATATGGAGCGCGCCTACGACGACGCCAAGTACGGACAGTTTTCGCGCCGCCCCTACATTGACATGGTCATCCCTTCCTTGACGGACCCGTCGGTCGCGCCGCCGGGCAAGCACGTCATGTCGTGCTTCGTGCAGTACGCGCCCTACAACTTGAAAGAGGGGACGTGGGACGAGCGGCGCGAGGAGTTCGGCGACACGGTCATCAACACGATTGCGGAGTTCGCGCCGAACATCTCTGAGCTGATTCTGCACCGCCAGGTCTTGACGCCGCTCGATATCGAACGCGAGTTCGGCCTCACGGAAGGCAACATCTTCCAGGGCGAGTTGACGCTCGAACAACTCTTCTTCCTGCGGCCCGCGCCGGGCTGGGCGCAGTACCGCACGCCGATTCGCAGCCTCTACATGTGCGGCTCGGCCACGCACCCCGGCGGCGGCATCATGGGCGCGCCGGGTCGCAACGCCGCGCTCAAGCTCTTGCAAGACTGGAAGCGAGGTAAGGTCTAGTGGCTGACGCGAAGCCGGATGTCATCATCATCGGCGGCGGCCACAACGGTCTCGTCGCCGCCTGTTATCTTGCCAAAGCCGGTCTCAAGCCGCTCGTCCTTGAGCGCCGCGAAACGGTCGGCGGCTGTGCCATTACGGAAGAGTTTTACAAAGGCTTTCGCGCTTCCATTTTGGCACACGCGACCGCGCCTCTGCTCCCGCACATCTTCGAAGACCTGGAACTCGCGCGCCACGGCCTGACGTTCGTCGCGCCCCCGGTGCGCGTGCTCGCTCTGGACGCAGACGGGCCTGCGCTCGCAATCTACGACGACACGGCGCGCACCGTTCAGGAGCTTGAAAAAGTTTCCGCGCACGACGCGCGCGCTTACACGGAGTTTCGCGAGAGCTTCAGCCGCATAGGGCGCGTGCTGGCTCCGCTCCTGACGATGACGCCGCCGTCAATTGACAAGCCCACGACGAAAGAGCTTTGGGGCCTGGGTAAGCTCGGCCTGAAGTTTCGCGGGCTGGACAAAAGGGACGCGTATCGACTGCTGCGTTACGGGCCGATGGCGGTGGCCGATTTGGCGGCAGAATGGTTCGAGACGGAAAGTTTGCGGGCGGTCGTCGCGGCGCGCGGCATCTACGGCGCGCTCGCCGGTCCCTGGTCCGCCGGCACGAGCGCGCCGCTTCTGTTGCAGGCGGCGATGGACGGCCACACAATCGCGCCCTCCTCGTTCGTCAAAGGGGGCGCGGGCGCGCTCACGTCTGCGCTGGCACATGCGGCCATCTCGTTCGGGGCGTCAATTCGCACGGGCGCTGACGTGATGAGCGTTCGCGTCGTGGACGGCCGCGCGACGGCGGTCGTGCTCGGTAGCGGCGAGGAGATTCAGGCGCGCGCCGTCGTCTCGAACGCGGACCCGCGCCGCACTTTCCTCAAGCTCGTTGACCCGACCGACCTGGACCCTAATTTTTTGATGAAGGTGCGCGGCTACCGCTCGCTCGGCGCGGCGGCGAAAGTCAATTTGGCGCTCGACCGCTTGCCCTCCTTCGGCGGCGTTGATGCGGCGGACGCGAACGACAAACTGTCCGGGCGTATTCACGTCGGCCCGAGCATTGATTACCTGGAACGCGCCTTCGACGATGCGAAGTACGGCGACTATTCCAGGCAGCCTTACATGGACATCACCATCCCCACGCTCACGGACCCCGGGCTTGCGCCCGAAGGCAAACACGTGATGTCTGTCTACGTGCAGTTCGCGCCGTACAATTTGAAGGAAGGGGACTGGGCCACAAGACGCGAGGAGTTCGGCGACGCGGTCACGGGCGCTCTGGCGGATTACGCGCCCGACCTGCGGGAAACGATCATCCACCGGCAGGTCATCACGCCGCTCGACCTTGAGCGAGACTACAACCTGACGGGCGGGCACATCCTGCACGGCGAGCCATCGTTAGATCAGTTCTTCACCTTCCGCCCCGTCATAGGCCACGCGCAGTACCGCACGCCCATCAAGGGGCTTTACATGTGCGGCGCGGGCACGCACCCCGGAGGCGGCCTCACGGGCGCGCCCGGCGCGAACGCGAGCCGCGAGATATTAAAAGACCTCAAGCAGGGTCGGCGCTCCTGACTCGATCCGCCGAGGCCCGCGACAAGCCTGCACGCACCGGCTCCAATTTTATCTCTCAACGTCTCGCGGCCGACCGACAAACGTCTTGTAAATCGTTAGCGATTACCCTATCATCATTTCGGCGACCTTCACGACGGCCGCAGCAGTTTTGTAAGAACTCCCGCCGAGCATTCAGTTGGGAATTACCCTTACGAATCTCAGGAATCGTTTACTCCCGAAGCAGCAATTTCAGTCAACATTCAAGGTTCCTCTATGTCCACACAACTCTCTTTTCTAGAAGCGGCGGCCTCACTGCGCGAGGCCGTTTCCGGCGCGGCGCGGGGGCTCGTCGAGCGCGAGGCTTTGGTCGAGATGGTCGCGCTGGCCGCGGTCGCTCAGGAGCACGTGCTCGTCATAGGCCCCCCTGGGACGGCCAAAAGCGAGGCCGTGCGGCGCATCGCGCGTGCGACCGGCGGGCAGTATTTCGAATACCTCCTCGGCAGGTTCACCGAGCCGAGCGAGATTTTCGGACCCGTTGATTTGAGAAAGCTCAAGGACGGCCTGGTCGAGACGGAGACACTGGGGATGTTGCCGGAGGCCGAGATAGCCTTCCTGGACGAGATTTTTCAAGGCTCGACGGCGATTCTCAACACCCTGCTCGGCATCCTCAACGAGCGCATCTTCAGGCGCGGTCACACCCGTGCGAGATGCCCTTTGCGCGTCTGCGTCGGCGCGTCCAATGCGCTGCCTGAGGATGAGTCGCTGGCGGCATTCGCAGACCGCTTCCTGGTGCGCATCTTCGTTGACTCCATCCCGGACCCGATGCTGGAACGGCTGCTCGAAGACGGCTGGGGATTGTCTCAGGACGGCAGCCTCATCCCGGCCAGCATGAGCGACATAGACCTCCTGGCCGACGTGGCGCGCGCCTCGGACACTTCGGCCGTGCGCCCCTTTCTCGCGCAGGCCATCAGGACGCTGCGCGGGGCGGGGATTACTCTGACTGACCGCCGCGCGGTCAAGGCGCAGAAACTTATCGCAGCGGCTGCGGCGCTGGCCGGACGAACGCAGCCGACCGAGGCCGACCTCTGGCCCATTATCTTCGTCGTCCCGACGCGCGAGCAGCAATCGGCGGCGCGCGACTGCCTGCGCGAAATGCTCTCCGCCACCGAGAATAAAACTCTGCCGGCCGCCGCCGAGGAGGCTTCGCTGGGGCCGCTCGCGAGGGCGACCAGAATCGTGCAGGCCGCGCGCCAGATTCTGGCACAGCGGCCTCAGGGCGCGGACCCCGAGCAGCGGAAGGTCTGGCGTCTCAAGCTGGAAGGCGTCGCCCGGGAGATTGACGCGGGCTTCGCGCCCGAGCAGATGCCGCAGGAGTTGATAGAGGCGCGCGTCCAGATCATTGACGCAATCGGACAGATTGACGAGCCCTGAATGAAGTCTGATGCGAAGTTCGGTGCGAAGTCCGATGGACCGTAATTCTCTGATCGAAGTCGCCTGGCGTCCACGCCCCGTGCCGCTCGCGCCCGTCGGCCTGGCCGCGCACGGCCCGGCGGCGACGAACCGGCTGGCCCGGCGTCTCCTCGGCGAGCCTGACGAAGTCCTCTCCTCGTTCAAGGGAGTCAGCGGCCCGCAACTGCTCCTCCTTCTGGGCGGCGAAGAAAGCCTGCCCTGGGTGGACGCGGTCACGTATCTCGGGCGGGACGAGAGGGCTCCATCTTTGCTGCTGCCGACGAACCTTGAGCCTTCCGTGCCGCTTCCCCTTCTGGAGCGCGCGATAGCCGGGCGCTTCAAGGAACTGTTCCCCTGTGCCTTACTCGTGAATCCGGGGCTGATTGTTCCGCTGGCCCAGGCGCGCGCGGTCGCGCGTCAGTCGCTCGTCGAGTGGCTGAAGGAGGCGCGATGAAACTCCCCGCTCCGCTGGCTCATTGGGCCGCACACCTCAACATCTTCCCGGAAGAGACAGGGCTGGCGCTCGTGCCGCTGCTTCAGCGGCTTTCAATCGCCATCGGCCCTCTTAGCTCTCGCCTGAACAAAGGGGACGGCGAGCCCGACGGGTTCGACGGACTGAGCCGGCGCGGCGCTTACGACCGCCTGCTGCTTTCCGAACTGGCGCTCGCCGACGAGATACCGGAGGAGTTCACGCGCCGCGCCGTGATGGGCGAACACCTCTTCCTGAACCTGGCGCGACGTGCACCCGCGGGCTCGCGCTTTTCCGTGGCGCTCTTCGACGCGGGGCCCAACCAGTTAGGCACCCCCAGGCTCGCGCACCTGGCGGCGCTAATCGTTCTCGCCAGGAGGGCGGCGGCCGCCGGCGCATCCTTCGGTTGGGGCGTGCTACAGCAGCCGGAGACGCAGCTCCACGGCGAAGTCACGGCGAGCAACGTCATGCGGCTGCTTGAGGCGCGCAGCTATTTGGAGGCGTCGGAGGGGGGCTTGAAGGCGTGGGAAACCAGGCTCGCCGTCAATAACGAGATGGACGACGTGTGGCTCGTCGGCGGCAAGCGGCTTTCGCGCCTGAGCGCCGCCAGGGGCTTTTCGCATTTACACGTTGACGACCCGCTCGTGCCTGAGAAACGAGAACTCTCGTTGTCCCTGCGCGCTCAGTCCGGCGCGTCCAAATCGTTCGTCATCGAACTCCCGGACGATCAGGTCAGCACGCGCCTGCTGCGCGACCCGTTCGAGGTGAAGGTCGCGGAGATACAGAAGGTCGAAACAGCCCTCTCTTCGCCGAACCTGCTCTTCGATAAATCTGGCACAAAACTCTACGCGCGCTCCGAGAAGTGGGGCGTCACGGCCTTCAACGTGCCGAACTCTCCGCGCGCCGGTGCAGGCAAGCCGAAAAATCACCGCACACACCGCTGGCAGACAGTCTCCGGGGTCGGGCGAATCGGGCGGGACATCGCCCTCATCTCGTCGGAACATAATCTGGTCAGGCTGGAGTACGCACGGCAGGGCCATGGGAAAATGCCCGCGGGCCACTACGCGGGCTACAACCCGAAACTCTTTTACACGCCTGCCGACGATGAGACGAGCCCGCTGCTGCCCTGCCTGGATTTAGTCTGGGGAAGTGAGATCGCCGTCCTCGACGCCGCGGGCGCGCTCTTTCGCCTGGTCAAGCTCAACAAGGAGGAGCAATCAATCGGCGGGAGGCCCGTTGTCGGCACGGCCCACATCCTCGCGACCGACGTGCTCGCGGCGGCGCTGGTCAATTCGCGCCTCGTCTACGTGGGGAAAGAGTGGCCGGGCGAGAGCACGCACATCGTTTCCATCGGGACCGACATTGCGCGCATGCCCATCCCCTTCGGCGGGAGCGGGACGAAAGCTTTCTTCGGCTTCGGGGGCGATGTCGGGCACAAAAATTTCGGGCTGCTCGCCATCGAGCAGACGGAGTTCCAGTGGGCCGTCGTCAGCGAGAAAGGCGAGACCGTCCTGGTCAAGCCGAGCGGGGCCGAGCGCGTCGTCGGAGTGATAGCCGGCACAGAGCTGAGCAGAGAGCCCGGGCTCGTCGCGCTCGACGGCGACCGGCGCACCCTGACCCTCAACGTCCGCAACCGGCGGCAGACCATCCTGAAGGCCAACGCCCCCATAGATCGTGTGACGGTCGGCACGGCCGCCCCGCACATCGCGTACTCCACGACCGGGGGCGAAATCGTCGTCTACTCGCTACAGCATCGCGCGGACCTCTGTCGTTACCTACAGGGGGGCAAGAAGACATGATGACCCCCGTCCGCCCGCGCAGACTCGTACACCTGGGCTCGGTAGAAGCGACGGGCTTTCTGCTCGACGCCGAGCTTGCAGGCTTGCGTGAGGCGCGCCGCAGAATCATCGAGCTGTGGTCGCCGGGCGTGCAGACGTACCGCGTGGACGAAGGTTACTGCGTGCGCCTGCCCGCGCCGAGACGCGTGGACTCCGCGCAGTCGCCCGGCGCGCCGCTCGTCCTGACAAAGGATGTCGCGTCGGCGTTGCCGCTGGCCCAGGACGAATTGAGTCAGTTGGACGCGCCGCCGGACGCGGTCGTTTCGGCGGCGGGCGGCGCGGCCTCATTTCATATCCTCGACCCCTCCGATTTGGAAGCCCCCGAAGACTGGCTCGACCTCGGGGCTTTCGAGCCCGTCGAGGTCAAATCTCTGGGGTTGACTTACGAGAGGCCGCGCATCGTCGCGGAGCCTGAGCCTTTCGACGCGCGCGCGAAACTCGACGCCGTGCCGGAGGCCGCGCCCGAATTACTCGAAACCCTGGTCGCGCTGAAGGAGGCTCAGTCAGAGGGGCCGAACAAAGCGGGGGCCGCGGGCCGAAGTGTGGCTGACGGGTTCTCGACTGAGGAAGCGAAGGCGCGGCTGTCGGGGTTCTTCAAAGCCCTGAGGGATTCAGGTCGTGAACTCATAAACAGCCTCAGGCGGCCGGCGCAGAACCGCCTCACGTTAGGCAGCGTGGGCAATCGTCCGGGCGGTAAGAATTCGGGCGGGCGCGGGGCAGTGGCTTTCAATGAGACGGACACACTAAACCTCGGAGAAAAATTCTCCCTCGCCTGGCGACGTTTCGCCGCACGCGTCCTACACACCACGCGTCTGGCGAGCCTCCTGGGCCGGCGACAGGCGGCGTACGTCGCCAAGATGATGGAGATGTTCGAGCAGGGCGACCTGCGCGAAGCGCTGCGTCACGCCATCCCTATTAACGACCTTCCGTCCTCGCTACGCACGGCCCCCGCGCTCGGCGTCCCCCGCCCCCGTGCCAATCTGAACATCGTGCCAAATCAGGCGCGGTCTTCCACCGCCATCGGCATGGAGGGCGACCTGCTCGGCTACATGCGGCAGCTTTACCGCAACGCCTTCGAGCGCCTTGTGGCGCAGCGCCGTTTTGAAGAGGCGGCCTTCGTCCTGGCCGAGCTGTTACGGGACAACGCGGAGGCCGTAGCCTTTCTTGAGCGTCACGGCAAATTAAAACTCGCCGCCGAACTCGCCGAAGCCCGCGAGCTGCCACCGGGCCTCGTCGTGCGTCAGTGGTTCCTGGCGGGCGACGTGGAGCGCGCGGTCCAGATAGCGCGGCGCACGCAGTCGTTCGCGGACGCCGTGGCGCGGCTCGAAAAGGGCAGCCGGGAGAAGGCAGACCAACTGCGCGTCGTGTGGGCCGAGTCGCTGGCGGAGGCGGGCAGCTACGCGGCCGCCGTTGACGTAATCTGGCCCGTCGCGGCGTCAAGAGACAAGGCGCGCGAGTGGATGAACAGGGCCATCGAAACGGGCGGGCCGACGTCAGCGCGCATGCTGGCGCGCAAGCTCTCACTCGTCCCCGAAGAGTTTGAAGAAGTCCGTGAACGCGCTCTCATCTTTTTGGAAGACGAGAGTTTCGAAAACTTCGATTCAAGACTGCTGTTCGCGGAGACGCTGTGCCAGGGCACGCCGAGCGACGGGGCGCGGACCCTGGCGCGCGCCGCGGCCCGTGCCATCCTGCGCGACGCCGGACAGGATTGTCACCCGATGCAGCCCGCTCAGTTCAGGGCCCTCGTAGATTTTAGCGGCGACCACGCCCTGCGCACGGACGTGCCAGCCTTCCCGGTCATCCGTGGGGACGAGAGCGCGCGAGCGCGCGAGACGCTGCGGCTGAAGTTCTCGACGATAGACTGCGGCCCGACGCCTCTCGCGGACGCGGCGCTGCTCGGCGACGGAAGGCTGCTGGTGGCTTTGGGCGAGGCGGGAGTAAGACTGCTCACGCGCGACGGGCGCACCGTCGCGCATTTCGACCAGCCCGCGGCCCGCCTCGTGATGTCGGACCACGGTGACCGCGCTCTCGCGCTCGCGCCGCGCGGCGAAGTCTGGCGGCTGGCGCGTCTGGACCTGCTCGCGCGCCGCTCGGAAGATTGGTGTGAGGCGCGCATAGACGCTTTCGCGCCGGACTACGACGGCACGCTCTGGTTCCTGGGGGCGCAGGGAGATTTTTATGCCGTGGACGCCACGGCCAAAACCTTCGACGCACTGTGGCGCGTGCCGGAAGCCGGGCAGGCGGTAATCGGCGTCGCACGCTCTTCATCCACCTGCCGCTTCATCACCGCTAATTCCGGGGGGCTGGAAAAGTGGGTCTACAAGCTTCCGCTGCTGGTCTTGCGTAACCGCACGCCGATGTCAATCGTGCCGGACGGTATGTTCTGTCTCGGCGCGAGAGTCGCGCTCTCCGCCGAAGGTGTTTTGGTGGATCAGTCGCTCTACTGTTCGACGGGCGAGACTCCTTCACCCGGCGAAGACGAGAACTCCCAGGCTGTACTCAAGCCTTTGCCGGAGCTACGGCTCCGCCACTTCGACTGTGATGTCGTCAAGCAAACGTTCGTCGTCGGTGACGAAAACTCCGCCCCCGGATGGCCCGAAGTGAACGGCCAGTTCGCCGTCTCGATTGTCTACGACGCCGGCGGGTCGCGCGTTCTGCTCTTCGACCTCGAAGACGGGCGGCTCGCGGCCGAGATGATTCTGGCCGGGGCCGGGAGCGTCTCGACGCGGCTCACGGAGAGGACGCTGACAATCGCGGACGACCGCGGGCGTCTGCTCGTGCTCGACCTGCAACGCAACTGCCTGATACGCAACCTGAGAATCTGAGGAAGGCGGCGCGCGATGAACGAAGATGAGAGACGCCTGATTGACGAGGTCATTAAAGTTTAGAAGCCGCGGGCCGAGCCCTCGGGTGCGGACTCTCTTAAAGTAAAATAGCGCCGGGCGCGGGAACAATTTTTTAGGGGAGGCTGAGTATGAGTGTCCATGAACACGCAAAGGAATTCGCGGGCAAGCGCGTCGTCGAGTGGGAGCCGGGAATGGTCATGCAGAGCCCGGAGGAGACGGCCTACCGCATCACTCTTCCTTACGAAGAGGCCAACGCGGGGAAGACCTGGGAGGAGAAATTCAGGGCCTTTCTTTCTCAGCCGTCGGCCGCGAGGGTTTACGGAATCGTCGTCGGCCTCTGGGGCGACTCCGCGCCGCTGGAAGAGTCCGGCGGGGTCGTCAGGGAGTTGGTCGCAGCGCGGGACAGATTGTCAAACCTGCGCGCGCTCTTCATAGGCGACATCATCGGCGAGGAGTTTGAGATTTCCTGGATCGAGCATACGGACATGGCGCCCATCTTCACGGCCTACCCCGCGCTCGAACACTTCAGCGTGCGCGGGAGCCAGGGCCTGCGCCTGGGACGCATTGAGTACCACCGTTTAAAGACGCTCATCGTAGAAAGCGGCGGCCTGGATGTCAGCGTGGTGCGAGACATCTGCTCGTCCTCCTTGCCGGAACTGGAGCACCTGGAATTGTGGCTGGGCGACGAGAACTACGGCGCGAGCGCGGAGATCGTTGACCTCGCGCCGCTCCTCGGCGGGAAGATTTTCCCGAAGCTCTCGTACCTCGGCCTGTGCGACAGCGAGTTGACGGACGCCATCGCCGTCACCGTCGCGCACTCGCCGGTGCTTGAGCGCCTGCGCGTGCTTGACCTCTCGCTCGGCACTTTAAGTGACGACGGGGCCGCGGCGCTCCTGACCAGTCCCGGCGTCGCTCGCCTCGAACTGCTGGACATACATCACCACTTCTGCTCGGACGAGATGGTGCGCAAACTCGAAGGGCTGGGAATCAGGGTGGACGCCACCGAGCAGCAGGATGAGGACGACTACAACGGCGAGACGCACCGTTACGTCGCCGTCGGCGAGTGAAGGGTTGTGAGGGCGTTAACCAACATCGTTCTGATAGGCGTCGCGGAGGGCCGCCGCACCAACCTCTTTCAGGAGGCGCTCGTCGGCCTGGGACTTCCGGCCGCGACGGTCATCTCTTACACGGACCTGCTCGGCGGCCGCACACGCCTCGCGGACCACGTCCGCGCGGGTACGCTTCTGCGCCTCGATTCGCCGGGGAAAGAGTTCGCCGCCGAGCGGGCGCTCCTGTGCGCGGGGGCGGACGCCTGCGAAGAAGAGAGCACTTACGCGCGCATCCCGCGCCGCGAGGCCGAGGCGCTTGAGTTCGAGAAAGGGCGGATACTCTACCCGCGTCAGTGGTTCCATGGCTTCAGGAGTTTTTTACGTCTCGTCGAGGAACAATTGTCCACTTGCGCGGGGCATCATCTCATGAACAGCGCGGCGGATGTCGCAACGATGTTCGACAAGCCGCGCTGCCATCACAGGCTGAGCGAAGTGGGCGCTCCCTTGCCCGAGAGCCTGGGCGAGGTCGGCTCTTTCGACGAGTTGAGAGAGCGGATGCGTCAGCGCGGTTGTGCGCGCGTCTTCGTCAAACTGGCCCACGGGTCGAGCGCTTCGGGCGTCGTCGCCTACCAGACCGACGGGCGCAGGCAGCGTGCCGCGACGACCGTCGAGGTGGTGCGAAGCGCGGGCGAGTTGCGCCTCTACAACTCGCGCCGGGTGCGCGTCTATCAGGAGGCCGGGGAGATAGCCGCGTTGATAAACGCCCTGTGCCGCCACCGCGTGCACGTCGAGCGCTGGCTCCCGAAAGCAGGCATCGAGGGGAAGACCTTCGACCTGCGCGTCGTCGTCATAGCGGGCGAGGCGCGGCACGCGGTGGTCCGTTTGAGCCGTCACCCCATGACCAATCTGCATCTTTTGGGTGGGCGCGGCCAACTCGACGCGGTCGTCTCCGGGATGGGGGAAGCAGGTTGGGAAAGGGCGCGGCACACCTGCGAGCGTGCGCTGGCGGCGGGCTTCCCCCGCAGCCTCTACGCTGGCGTTGACCTCAGAATCTCGCCGGACTATCGCCGCCACGACGTGCTTGAGGTGAATGCTTTCGGCGACCTGCTGCCCGGAGTCCTGCACGAGGGACAAGATACTTACACCGCAGAGTTGACGGCCCTCTTCGGGCGCGGAGTCGCTCTGCCGCCGGCTAAGGCCGTTTCAAAATCTGAACACAACCCTTTGCGTCTTACGTCTTACCTTTGCGCCTTTGCGAGAAACAGCAACGGTTCACGCAAAGGCGCAAAGTAAAAACCAAAGGCGCAAAGGTTTGAGTCAATGCGTGGGTTGAGTTTTGAAACGCGCTCTGAGTGAGGATGAACGGTTGATGATTAACGCGCGCGAGTTGGTTGGCAGGGCGGACGTGTTGTTCGTGACGCTGGACACTCTGCGTTATGACGTGGCGCGCGACGCCTTGCAAGCGGGGCTCACGCCGAACCTGGCGAACGTCCTGCCTTTGGGCATGTGGGAGGAGCGGCACACGCCCGCGAGTTTCACTTACGCCGCCCACCACGCTTTCTTCGCGGGGTTTCTGCCGACGCCGCCCGCGCCCGGAAACCACCCGCGCCTCTTCGCCGCGCGCTTCGAAGGGAGCGAGACGATCACCGAACAGACCTGCGTTTTCGACGCGCCCGACATCGTCAGCGGCTTCAGTCGGCGCGGCTATCACACAATCTGCATCGGCGGCGTAGGCTTCTTCAACAAACAGAACCCGCTGGGGAGCGTTCTGCCCAACCTCTTCTGCGAGAGCCATTGGAGCCCTGCGCTCGGAGTGACGGACGCGCGCTCGACAGAGAATCAGGTGAGGCTGGCGCTGGAAATATTAACGCGCGTCCCAGACGAGCGCCGCGTCTTTCTCTTCGTCAACGTCTCTGCCATCCACCAGCCGAACTCGATTTTTCTGCCCGGCGCGGACAGAGACTCCGTCGCCTCGCAGTCGGCCGCGCTGGCGTTCGTTGATAGTCATTTGCCGCCGCTCTTTTGCGCGCTGCAACGACGCGCGCCCGTCCTCGTCGTCATCTGCTCGGACCACGGGACGGCTTACGGCGAAGACGGGTTCAACGGCCACCGCCTGGCGCACAGCGTCGTCTGGACGGTCCCTTACGCGGAATTCGCCCTGCCGGAGATTGGCACATGAGAGGTGTCGAACGAATCTTCAGCCTCTCCCCGTACGAGTCCTATGCATACTCGTACCCGCACAAGACTGCTTACAGGATGCTCGCGCGCCCGCGCCCCCTCGGTGACGTTTGGGCCGGGGAACGTAAAGACGCGCTCTTCCTCTACCTTCACGTCCCCTTCTGCGAGATGCGCTGCGGCTTCTGCAACCTCTTCACCACGACCGACCCGAAGGCGGACTTCGAGAACGTTTATCTGGACGCCCTGTTGCGTCAGTCTCAGGTAGTCCGCGACGCGCTCGGCGAGGCAAGCTTCGCGCGCGTCGCCCTCGGAGGAGGCACGCCGACCTTCCTCAGCCTCTCCGCCCTGGACACTCTCTTCGACGGGGTCGAACGAATATTCGGTCCAGCCCGCGGCGTCCCCACCTCTTGCGAGACTTCGCCTTTGACGGCGACGGAAGAGAAGCTGCGGCTCCTGCGCGCGAGGGGCGTTGACCGCGTCAGCATCGGCGTACAGAGTTTTATAGAACAAGAGGTCAACGCCGTCGGCCGCGCGCAGAAAACTTCCGCGGTCGAACGCGCGCTCACGCGCATCAGGAAGGTCGGCTTCCCTGTGCTCAACATAGACCTGATGTATGGGCTGCCACACCAGACCGTCGAGAGCTGGCTAACCTCAATCGAAGAGGCGCTGAGTTACGAGCCGGAAGAACTCTACCTCTACCCGCTATACGTGCGGCCTTTGACGGGGATGGGGCGGCGGCCGAAGGCTTGGGACGACGTGCGTCTGGATTGTTACCGCGCCGGAAGAGGCTTGCTCCTCGGCGCGGGTTACGAGCAAGTCTCCATGCGAATGTTTCGTTCCGCTCAGGCTCCGTCTCGCGCGGAGCCAGTCTACTGCTGCCAGGAAGACGGGATGGTCGGACTGGGCTGCGGCGCGCGCTCTTACACGCGCGGGCTGCACTACAGCAACGAGTATGCGGTCGGGGCAAACGGCGTGCGCGAGATCATAGAGCGTTACGCGGCCAGCTCCGACGCTGAGTTCGGCGAAGCCTGCTACGGCTTCGAGTTGGACGAAGACGAAGAGCGACGCCGCTTCGTGATTAAGTCGCTGCTGCGGACGGAAGGGCTCTGCCTGGAAGCATACCGTGAGCGGTTCGGCTCGGACGTGTTCGAAGACTTCCCGGAGCTTGACGCCTTATCGCGGGACGGCCTGGCGACGAGCGACGGGCGGCAGTTGCGGCTCTTGGAACGCGGCCTCGAACTGTCCGACGCCATAGGGCCGTGGCTCTATTCGGCGGCGGTGCGCAGGCTGGGCGAGTCGTACGAATTACGTTGAGAGGAGGGCGGCCGAGAATTGAAGCTATCCATCCTTTATCGCGGCCCGCTGTCGAGTTGTAATTACGGCTGCACGTACTGCCCCTTCGCCAAACACCGCGAGACGCGCGAAGAGCACAGGCGCGACGAAGAGGCGCTGACGCGTTTCGTCGAATGGGTTCGGGCGCGGCGCGACGACAATTTCTCCGTCTTCTTCACGCCCTGGGGAGAAGCGCTGACGCACAGGCGCTACCAGAGGGCGCTCGCGCTGCTGACGCGCACGCCGCACGTCCAGAAGGCGGCCATCCAGACCAACCTCTCCTGCCGCCTCGACTGGGTCGAAGATTGTGACAAGGCGCGGCTCGCGCTGTGGACCACGTTCCACCCTTCCGAGGTGCCCAGGAAGCTCTTCCTGAAAAAATGTCTGGAGCTGGAGAGGCGCGGCGTCAGGTTCAGCGTCGGCGTCGTCGGGCTGAAAGAACACGCGTGCGAAATCGAAGCGCTGCGGCGTGAGCTTCCGCCCGGCGTCTACCTCTGGGTTAACGCTTATAAGCGCACCGCCGGTTATTACACCCCGGAAGAGAAAGAGAGGTTCGAGGCCGTTGACCCTCTTTTCCCTGTCAATAATCGGAACTACGAAAGCCTGGGGCGCGCCTGCCGCTGCGGGTCTTCCGTCATCTCCGTCGCGGGCGACGGGACCGTCCGCCGCTGCCATTTCATACGCGAGCCTGTGGGTAATATCTATAGCCCGGACTTCGAGAGCGCCCTGCGCGAGACGCCCTGCACCAACTCGACCTGCGGCTGCCACATAGGCTACGTCCACATGAATGATTTAAAACTTTACGACGTGTTCGGGGCCGGAGTTTTGGAGCGCATCCCGAGCCACCGGAGTTTCGATTAAGCCTGCGCCGCGTGGCCGAGGTCGTTGCCGCGCCCGTCGCCGTGTGCTACAACTCGTTCGCATGGGGGAAGCTCTCAAACGGCGCATCAAGCAGACGGCGGATTTTGAGAATCCCGCGCAGGAGGCCATGTTGAACTTGATAGTCGCCGCCGACTACGTTCATACGCGCCTTGAGCGAGTCTGTCTTAAGTTCGGCCTCACGCGCCCGCAGTACAACGTGCTACGCATCCTGCGCGGTGTTCACCCGGGCGGGCATCCGCGCGCGGAGATCGGCGCGCGTCTGCTGGCGAGCGCGCCCGACGTGACGCGTCTGGTTGACAGGCTTGAGGCTCAAGGTTTAGTCGAGCGCGAGCGCGTGAAAGAGGACCGCCGCCTGAGCATCGCGCGCATCACTAAGAAGGGCCTGCGGCTCCTGGAAGAGATACAACCTCACATCGCGGAAGAGCACGAGCGTTTCAGCCTGAAGATTTCGCGCCAGGAGTGCATAGAGTTGTCGCGCATCTGCGAAAGCATTTACGACGAGGAATGAAGCAACGTCCGTGCGGGTGACTCGCAGTCACAAACCGTGCTCACGGATGAACGCTCAAACGAGCGGGACGGCGTACTCGCCGCGCCCGGCCGCGCCCGCCCTTTCCCGCGCCAGAATCTCCGCCAGGCGCTTGACGCCTTCTTCGATCTTCACGGCAGCGACGCTCGTAAAGCAGAGGCGTAGCTCGTGTCTGCCGCCGCCGTCCGAGTAGAACATCTCTCCGGGCGCGAACGCGACGCCCTTCGCGAGCGTTTGCCGCAGCAGTTGCCGGGCCGACACGCCCTCGTTCAGACGGCCCCACAGGTGAAGTCCGCCGCGCGGCGTGTTGAACTCGAAGGCGCGCGGAGGGACGTGTCGCCTGAGCGCCTTGATCATGAGGTCGCGCTTTCCGGCGTGCTCCTTCCTCAAACCCGCCAGGTGATCGTCGAACAAACCGCCCTGCAACAACTCCGCGAGCACGAGTTGGGTGAGTCCCTCGCTCGATACGTCCTCGTACTGCTTGATGGAGGCGAGCTGGTCTACGATGTATTCGGACGCGACGAGCCACCCGATGCGCAAACCCGGCGCGAAGATTTTCGAGAACGTGCTCAGGTGAATCACTATGTTGTGCGTGTCCAGATGGTACAGCGTCGGCGGCGGCGGCGCGTCCAGGTAAGTCTCCTGCCAGGGGTTGTCTTCTATAATTGGCACACGATAGCGCGCCGCGAGCTTTAAGAGTTCCTGGCGCTCTCTGAGCGGCAGCACGCGCCCCGTGGGGTTCTGGAACGTGGGGTCTGTGTAAATCAACTTCGGGCGGTAGCGCATGACCAGGTCTTCCAACTCGCCCAGGTCCGCGCGCAACACGTCCCACCCGACCAGGTTCGCCCCGGCGGCGCGGAACGTCTGGATGGCACCGACATAGCCCGGCCTGTCCATGACGACCGAGTCGCCGGGGTCTAACAGGCAGCGTGCCACCAGGTCCAACCCCTGCTGTGAGCCGGAGAGTATCAGCACCCGCTCGGCCCTCGTCTTGAAACGGGCGGCCACGAGTTCGCGCAGCCGCGGCTGCCCTTCGGTCGGGGAGAGCCCGAGCGCCGCGTCGCGGCTGCGATGAAGCACACGCTCGGTCGCGCGCTGGTAAGCCTCCACGGGGAAACATTCGAGCGAGGGGGAGCTGGCGGCGAACGAGATGATCTTCGTGTTCAAAACGTCTTTCGTCAGGTGGCGGAGCGAGAGACTGTTGCCGAGACGCGCGACCGACGCGGAGACTTTGCCGCGCCAGGCGAAGGGCGCGTCCGACGGCTCGGGCCGCGCACAGACGAAAGTACCGCGCCCGACGTGGCTGCGCACGAGCCCACGTGATTCCAACTCGCGGTAGGCGCCCGCGACCGTCGTGCGACTCAGCTTGAGTCGGCCCGCCAACTCCCTTTCGGACGGCAAGCGCTCGCCGTTCTTCAACTCGCCGGCCTCGACGGCCCCCTCCAACGCCTTGACCAACTGCTCGTAGAGCGGCCCGCCGCCCGCCCTCTTCACACGCAACTTCGAATAGTCCATGCCCTCTCCGTCCTAAAGGCCAATCGGAAATTGGCTATTTATCTACGCGCCGCTGGCGTCTAAATTATCACAGTTGATGGATTCGTCGCGGAAAATTATCGTAGCCAATTTTCGATTGGCTGCCACGGCGGGAGAAGGCCGATGACTAAACTGAGCGTCAATCTCAACAAGGTCGCGCTCCTGAGGAACGCGCGCAACATAGGCATCCCGGACGTGTTGAGCGCCGCCCGCACTTGCATACGGGCTGGCGCGCACGGGTTGACACTTCACCCGCGGCCCGACGAGCGACACGCCAAACGCTCGGACGTTTACGAGTTGTCGGCGCTGCTTGAAGAGACGCCTGCCATCGAGTTCAACGTCGAGGGCAACCCGTTCCCGGAGTTCATGGAGGTCGTCAGGCGCGCGAGGCCGACGCAGTGCACGCTGGTGCCGGACAGCGCGGACGCGCTCACGTCGGACCACGGTTGGGATTTGGAAGAGAGCGGCGAGAGGCTCAAGCCAATCATCGCCGAACTGAAAGCCTTGGACATCCGCGTCAGCCTCTTCATGGACACGGACCTCGCTCAGATAGAGCGCGCACGCGAATCGGGCGCCGACCGCGTCGAGTTGTATACGGAGCCTTACGCGGCGGCCTACGGCTCCGCGCGCGAGGACGAACAGTTCGAACTCTTCGCGCGCGCCGCCGCGAGGGCGCAAGACCTGGGCCTGGGCGTCAACGCGGGCCACGATTTGAACTTGAAGAACCTCACGCGCTTCTGCTCGATACCCGGCATCCTCGAAGTCTCCATCGGCCACGCGCTGGTCGCGGACGCCCTTGAGACGGGGCTCTTCAACGCCGTGCAGTCGTACCTGCGCGCGATTAGTGAATCGGAGAGGAGAACGTAAATGGGCCAGGATTTAACTGACGGCTACGGGGCGCAGACCAGGGGCATTCACGCGGCGGACGGATTAGACGGCACGAGCGCAGTCAGTCCGCCCATCTGGCAGACCTCCAGCTTCCGCGCAGAGTCGTCCGCGCACTTCGCGGAGCTGGCGCGGGCCGTCAAGCCCACGGAGTATTACTCGCGCTACGGCAACCCGACGCACAGCCAGGTCGAGGCGATCATGGTCGCGCTCGAAGGCGGCGAGGCGGCGCTCGTCACGTCCTCGGGCATGGGCGCGATCTTCGCCTCCGTCATGTGCCTCGTCGAGCATGGCGACCACGTCGTCGCGCAGCGCAACCTGTACGGGAACACCGCCGCGCTGCTCGAAACCTTACTCCCGCGCTGGGGCGTCGAATGTACGTTCGTGGATCAGACCGACGCGGCGCGCTTCATTGATGCCGTGCGCCCGAACACGAAGTTGATTTACGCGGAGACGCCGGCCAACCCGCTGATGCGCCTCACAGACCTCCGTGCCGTCGCGGAACTGGGCAGACGACGAGGCATCACGACCGTCGTTGACAACACCTTCGCCACGCCGATCAATCAGCGGCCGCTCGAATGCGGTATTGACGTCGTGGTGCACAGCGCCACCAAGTACCTGAGCGGCCACCACGACGTAACGGCCGGCGTCATCGTCGCCTCGCGCGAATTCATAGAGCGCGCCTGGCGCTTTAACGTCATCATGGGCGCGGTGCCAAGTCCCTTCGACGCCTGGCTCATCCTGAGGGGGCTGCGCACGCTCGGCCTCAGAATCGAGCGCCACAACCGGAACGCGCTGGCGCTGGCCCAATTTCTCGAAGCGCACCCTCAGGTCGAGCGCGTTAACTACCCTGGCCTTGAATCTCACCCGCAGTTTGAGCTGGCGCGCTCGCAGATGAGCGGGTTCACGGGCGTCATGAGCGTGGAACTCGGCGGCGGCTTCGAGGGGGCCGAGCGCTTCATCAGTTCGCTCAAGCTGGGGTCTTACGCGGCGAGCCTCGGCGGCTTCGAGACCTTGCTCGTACACCCGGCCGCGATGTGGGGCGACACTCTCACGACGGACCAGCGCCGGGCCATGGAGGTCGGCGACGGTCTCGTCCGCATCTCCGTCGGTTTGGAAGACGAGCGCGATTTGATAGATGATTTCGCGCAGGCTCTCGAACGGTGAGGCGGGAAGGAACCCCGTGCGAGAAAAGTTCGTTACCGTCTTAACGTGAGCGAAGGCAATTCATTTTAAGGGAGGCGCGTATGGCCGGACAGATAGGGATAGTTGCCTGTAGCGCGGAGGGCGCGGCCCTCTGCTACCGTACAATCTGCCAGGAGGCACTGCCCTTGATGGGCGAACACAACCACCCGCGCATCACGCTGGACTCGATCCCGATGGCGGAGCACATGGAGTTCATCTTGAAGGACGACTGGGAAGGGGTCGCGCGTGTGATGCTCGCCTCGGCGCGCACGGTGGCCCAGGCGGGCGCAGACTTCGCCATCTGCCCGGACAACACCTGCCACCAGGCTTTCAAGTATCTACTGCCCGAGTCGCCCATCCCCTGGCTGCACATCGCGGAAGTCGTGGCACAGGAAGCCGACCGGAATAACTTTAAGCGGCTGGGGATTCTGGGCACGCGCTATCTGATGGAGGGGCCGGTCTACGGCGAAGCCCTGAAGAAACATTCCATCCACGGCGAGATACCGGACGCCCCAGACCGTGAGAGGATCAACACCATCATCTTCAAGCAGCTCGTCAACGGCGTCTTCCCCGAAGAATCAAGGCTCTACTTCAACGAGGTAATGGACAAGCTCAAGGCGCGCGGTTGTGACGCGGCGGTCCTGGGCTGCACGGAAATCCCTTTGATCGTCCGCCCGGACGACGCGCCCCTGCCGACCCTCGACTCCACGCGGCTGCTCGCCAGGGCCGCTCTACAGAAGGCGCTCGCACTGTAGGCGAGCCAGTGGTTCAGGTTGAAATTCTGATTCGTCTTCGTCAGGAAAGAATCTCACGCAAAGACGCAAAGGCGCGAAGAAAAGCACGCAAGGTAAAGAAGCACTCAACGTCTTTGCGGTCTTCTTCGCGCCTTTGCGTCTTTGCGTGAGCCTGCCTTTTCCTTCGTCCTGTGCTACATTCCGACCGATGCCGGGAATACAGGCTACATCAGGGCTGCGTCAGTCAGGCTTAAAGCTGCTCCTGGGATTCTGCCTCTGTACGGCCGTCGGCCTGTTCTTCTCCGTCAGGGGCTCGCAGGGCATCTCCGCGGGCAGCCTGCTCGTCGCCCTGCCGCGCTGGTACGTGTGGGGGACCTTGACGCCCTTCATCATCTGGACGGACCGCCGCTTTGCCGCTTCGTCACACTCTTTGACACGCCGCCTACTGCTACACCTTCCGGCCAGTATTGTCTGGACCTGTATCTTCGTCCTCGCGCTTTTCGCGATAAGCATCATCCTCTCCGGGCAGCCGCTCAACCCGAGCGGTTTCGCGGGTAAGGTGCGCGCGGAGTTCTGGGGGACTTTCCAGTGGAACGTTCAGGTCTACTGGCTGATCGTCGGCGGCTGGCTGGCGTGGAGTTATTACCACGAGTCGCGGAACCGCGCGCTTAAGGCTTCGCAGTTGGAGAAACTGCTCGCGGAGGCGCGGCTACAGACCCTGCGAACGCAGCTTCAGCCCCACTTTCTCTTCAACGCGCTCAACACCATCTCCGCTTTTGTCGAGCGCAACCCGAAGGGCGCGCGCCGGATGATTGAACACCTGGGCGACCTGCTGCGTTTCTCCTTGGAACGCTCCGCCCGGCAGGAGACGACGCTTCAGGAGGAACTGGCGGCGCTCGATCATTACCTGGCGATTCAGCGTGTCCGCTTCGAGGATCATTTGAAGGTGTCCGTGTCTGTGGAGCCTGGGACGTTACGCGCGGCGGTGCCTGGCTTAATCCTACAGCCGCTGGTCGAGAACGCCATCCGCCACGGGGCCACCCAGCGCTCAAACAGCATCACGGTTTCCGCGTGGAGGGATAACGGCAACCTGCATCTGCACGTGAAGGATGACGGCCCCGGCCTGCCGCCTAGTTGGCAGCTTTCCGAGTCCGCGGGCATCGGCCTCTCGAACACGCAGCAACGGCTCGCGCAACTCTACCCCTCTGCACACACGTTCGCCGTCCGCGAGGGGCGCGACGGGGGAGTCGTCGCGGAGATTGTCATCCCTTATCGTGAAGAAGCGTCCGGGCAGGTCGCGGGTCATCATGGAGAAGATTAGCGCGCTCATCGTTGACGACGAAAAGCCTGCACGCCAGAGGCTGAGGGACTTGTTGGAGAAGCACCCCGGAGTGGCTGTCACAGGGGAGTGTGCCAGCGGCGCGGAGGCGGTCGGGCTGATTCGCGCGGGGTCGCCGGAACTGCTGTTTCTCGACATACAGATGCCGCTCCTGAACGGCTTCGACGTGATTAAGCAGGTGGGCGCGGCGCTCATGCCCGTGACCGTCTTCGTCACGGCCTACGACGCCTACGCGGTTCGTGCGTTCGAAGCAAGCGCCCTGGATTACCTCTTGAAGCCGTACAGCGACGAGCGTTTCGAGCAGTGTTTGGCGAGGGCGCTCACGCACGTACGCACGCAGCGGCGCGAGGAGATGAGCCGCCGCCTTATCTCAGTTTTGGCCCAGGAGCATCAGGGCGGGAAGGCGGCCGAACCGCGAGCCACCGCGCCCTACCTCGAACGGTTGCTCGTCAAGGTCGGCGGCCGGATAATCTTTCTCCCGACCGAGGACGTTGATTGGATAGAGGCGGCGGGCGTCTACGTGCAGTTACACACGGGCGGGCGCAAGTACCTTCACCGCGCGTCGCTCAATGATCTGGAAGCCTCGCTCGACCCCGCGCGCTTCATACGCATCCACCGCTCTTCAATCGTCAACATCCTTCGCGTCAAGGAACTCTTCCCGCACTCGCACGGCGACTACATGGCCGTGCTCAAAGACGGCACCCGACTCAAACTCAGTCGCAGTTACCGCCCCAAATTAGAAACCCGCCTCCGCCAGTCGCTCTAATCTCCGAGCCGTCTCGCCGGCCGCCGCGTCCGACTCACAACAGCGGGCCGCGCCTCGTAACATAATCGTTGCCCTGCCTGCCCGGAAGCGTTGAAATGCGGCCGGAAAATTATGTTGACGAATAAGTGATGAAGGGAACGTGAGAGCGATGAACTTCAGAGACAGGTCTTTAGCGAAGAGCGTCGGGGCGCTTCTCCTGGTCGTCTTAGTGAACGCGGTGGTCGCGGCGGCAGATTCCGTAAACACGCGCGAGCGCGGCGTGACGGAAGTGGCACAGGGCGTCTACGTCATACGCCACCCGGACGACCCGACGGGCTTTCCGAACGGGAACACGACGGTGATTATCGGCGAGAGGGAAGTGTTAGTCGTTGACTCCTGCTATCTGCTGTCGGAGACGCGCAAGGACATCGCGCAAATCCGCCAGTGGACGGACAAGCCCGTACGCTACCTCGTCAATACACACTGGCACGGCGATCACGTCATGGGGAACCACACCTACTGGGAGGCGTTCCCGCAACTCGCCATCATCGCCCACGTCGAGGCGCAGAGGCAGATAGAGGGCTACGTCTCGACCTTCATCGCGAGATATCAAAAGACCACGGCCGACGTGCGGCAGAGGATTGAGACGGGCAAGGCGGAGGACGGCAAGCCGCTGACCGAAGAGGCCAGGAAGGAGTTGCAAAAAAACCTGGCCGGGCGGGAACAGGTGCTGGCGGAGTTCAAGGACTTCCATATGCGCGCCCCCAACCTGAGCTTTGACCAGGAACTAAATCTTGACCTCGGCAACCGCGAGGTGCAGATAAAATTTCTGGGACGCGGCAACACCAGGGGCGACGCCGTCGCTTATCTGCCGAAAGAGAAAATCCTGATTGCGGGTGACCTCGTGGCTCATCCCGTGCCGTATCTGGGCGGCGGCTTCCCCTCCGAGTTGGTGAAGACCCTACAGCGTATGAACCAACTCGACGCGCAGACAATCATCCCCGGCCACGGCGAAGTCCTGCGCGGCGCTTACGCCAAAACTTATCTTGCTCAGGTCATAGACTTCGTGCAGACGGTGGCCGCGCAGGTGAGCGCAGAGGTCTACCGGCGTGGAAACAGTCCGAGGAATCTTGAGGCCGTGCGCGAGGCCGTGATGAAGGCGATAGACGCGCCCGCGTGGAGACAAAAGTTTGCCGGCGACGACAAAGACAACCGCGAGTTCTTCGACGGCTTCTCGATGCCCGGACTGGTGACGGCCGCCTACCGCGAAGCCTGGGGGAACTAGGGATGAAACGTCTCACAGCCGGGCTCTTCGTCCTGCTCATCGCCTTGCAGAACGCCGTGGCCCAAACGACCTTTCATGGCAACGTGGCCCGCACAGGCGCGTACGAATCATCCGGGCCTAAACAGTTGAATGGCGTGAAATGGGCGTTCAAAACCGACGGCCCCGTCATCTCTTCGCCGGCCGTCTCAGGCGGCGTAATCTTTATCGGCAGCCTGGACACCAACCTTTATGCCGTGGATCAGGAGACGGGCGCGCAGAAGTGGCGATTCAAAACCGAAGGACCGATTGCGTCGTCGCCCGCGGTGGCAAACGGGATTGTTTACTTCAGCGGCAACGACGGGACGTTTTACGCACTGGCGGCCGACACGGGGGCCGTCCGGTGGAGGTTCTCGACCGAGCGGGGCGAGCGGCGGTTCGAGGCTAAGGGGATACACGGCACGAGGCCCAGGGCGCAAACTGTGCCAGACCCTTTCGACATCTTCACCTCGTCGCCGGCCGTCTTCGGCAATCGGGTCTACTTCGGGAGCGGCGACGGCAACGTCTACGCACTGGACGCCGAGACCGGCGTGCTCCAATGGAAATTCTCGACCGGCGAGGTGGTGCGTGCTTCCCCCGCCGTCGCCAATAACACGGTCTACGTCGGCAGTTGGGATAGTTATCTCTACGCACTAGACGCCGACACAGGTGTTGAGCGGTGGCGATTCAAGACGGGCGAGGACCCCGTCAACCATAATCAGGTGGGCTTCCAGTCTTCCCCGGCCGTCATTGACGGAGTCCTCTACGTCGGCTGCCGCGACGCGCACGTCTACGCCTTGGACGCACAGACCGGGCGTAAAAAATGGGACTACTACACGAGCAAGGCGTGGGTCATGGGTACGCCCGCGGTCGGCGGCGGCGCGGTGTACGTGGGCACGGGCGACTCGCGCCGCTTTCTCGCGCTCGACGCGAAGACGGGCAGGGTGCGGTTCTCGCTCGACTCCAGGACGGCGCTCTTCTCGTCGCCCGCGTTGGCTGGCGAGATGGCCTACGTCGGGGCGCTCAACGGCAGGCTGTACGCCGTGGACGTGAAGTCGGGGAAACTCGCGTGGGAGTTTCAGACCGAAAGCTCAAGGAACGACCCGCTCAAAGTTTGGAACCCGGACGGAACCAGGAATCAGGCCAGATTCACGCCGACGTTTTTCGACTTCCAGGACATGTATATCACCTGGTACAGATATTTTTCAGTCGGCGCAATCGTCTCCTCCCCGGTCGTGGACCGCGGCGAGATTTACTTCGGCAGCACGGACGGATTCTTATACGCGCTCAAATAAAGGCCGTTGCAAAATCTAAGCTCAACCCTTTGCGTCTTTGCGCCTTTGCGTGAAAAACTTAAATCACTCACGCAAAGGCGCAAAGACGCAAAGGGTTGAGTCAAAGAGTAGCTTGAGTTTGAAATAGTCTCACAAAGTTCCGGCGACATCCTGAAGGAGGCGTAAACATGGCGAAGCGTGTGATCTGTTTAGCAGCGGCCTTTTTGTGCGTCCCGGTGCTGGCGCTTCACGCACGGTCGCAAACTGTCGCTTTCGATTCGGGGCGATGGGAAATCCAGGCCAAAGAGAGCAGGGTGGTGTCTCACCTGGGGCGCAGCAGTCTCTATTTGAAGGGCGGCGTGGCCGCCGTCAAGGACTCGAAGTTTACGAACGGGGTCATCGAATTCGACCTCGCGTTCACGGGCGAGCGCGGGTTCATGGGCGTCGTGTGGAGGATGCAGGACTTTGAGAATTACGAGGAGTTTTATTTGCGCCCACACCAGTCCGGCAACGCGGACGCGAATCAATATCAACCCGTCTTCAACGGCCAGTCGGCCTGGCAGTTGTATTACGGCGAGAGCTACTCCGCGCCCACGAGGTACGACTACAATCAGTGGACGCACGTCAAGATAGTCGTCTCGGGCAATCGTGCGGAAATCTACCTCAAGGACATGGAGACGCCCGCGCTCTTCGTGACTGAGCTCAAGCGCGAGACAAAAGAGGGGCGCGTCGGCCTGAGCGCGGGCAACTTTGCCCCGGCCTATTTTTCCAACTTCACCGTGACGCCTGTGAACGCTGCACCGCCGCTGAAAGGTGCGGCCAAAGAAGCGGCCACGGCCCCGGTCCCTGCGGGCATGGTCAGGTCGTGGATGGTTTCCGACGCCTTCGACAGAAAATCTCTGGAAGGTAAATATCAGCTCGCGCCGGCCGACCACGAGAAACTGAATTGGCACAAACTCGGCGTCGAGCAGAACGGGACGGCTAACCTTGCCCGGTTGCAGGGCGTGGCCGAAGGCCGCGACACGGTCTTCGCGAGGCTCGTCATACAGTCGGATCGCGAACAGGTCAAGAAAATACGGTTCGGCTTCAGCGACGAGGTGAGGGTCTACTTCAATGACCGCCTGCTCTATGGCGGCCGCGACATCTACCAGTCCAGAGATTACAGGTTCCTCGGGACAATCGGACTCTTCGACGAGCTTTACCTTCCGCTCAGACGGGGCGAGAACGAACTCTGGCTGGCCGTCACGGAGAACTTCGGCGGCTGGGGCGTGACGGCCCAGTTTGAAAACATGGAGGGAATCAAAGTCAACGAGTAGAGCTGCCATGTGGAGGCTCAATGCGGAATCGAGTCTGTGCCAATTCTCTGGTTGCTACTGTCATACAACACGAACTTCAAACTGAGCCACTACCTTCCATCCATGTTGGCGTTTGAGCTTAAGGCGCGGGATGAGGCATTCTACACGCGTGATGAAAGCCCATCTGACAATCGGCTCGCGCGGCTCAAAGCTCGCACTCTGGCAGGCGGAATGGATGAAGGCGCAACTGAACCGCCTTTACCCGCAAACGGAAGTCTCCGTCGAGGTCATTAAAACTTCGGGCGACGTGCTGAAGGACGCCCCGCTCGCAGTCATCGGCGGCAAGGGAGTTTTCACCAAAGAGCTTGAAGAGGCGTTGCTCGACGGCCGTATTGATCTGGCCGTCCACTCTTTGAAAGACTTGCCGACCGTCTTGCCGGAAGGGCTCTGCATCGCCGCCGTTACAGAGCGCGAAGACGCGCGCGACGCCCTCATCCTGCGCGCCGGTGTGATTGTCGAGCGGCCTTCAATCATGAGCCTGCCCGAGGGCGCGATTGTCGGGACTTCGAGCCCCCGCCGCGTCTCCCAGTTAAAGCATCTTCGCCCGGACCTACGCGTTAAGGAGTTGCGCGGGAACGTGGACACGCGGCTGCGCAAGCTGGACGCGGGCGATTACGACGCGGTCGTGCTGGCCTCGGCGGGCTTGCGGCGGCTCGGGCTGATGGGGCGCATCAGCGCGCACCTTGAGACAGAGGAGATGTTGCCGGCGGTCGGGCAAGGGGCGCTCGGGATAGAGACGCGCGAGGCGGACGAAGAAACAAGAGAGATGGTCGCGGCCACGGACGACGAGAAGACGCGCGCGGCTTGCACGGCCGAGCGCGCGCTGCTCAGGGAGTTGGGCGGCGGGTGCCAGTTGCCCATCGCGGCGCACGCCGTCGTCGTCGGGGAAGAGCGCTTGCGACTGAGCGGACTGGTCGCACTCCCTTCCGGCGAGACCGTCATACGCGATTCCGTGGAAGGTGCGCAGGCAGGTGCGGAGCAGTTGGGCGTCGAACTGGCCCGCCGTCTGCGCGAGCGCGGCGCGGAAAGATTACTCGCTAAGCATTGACTCAACCCCTTTGCGTCTTTGCGCCTTTGCGTGAGTGGTTTTTATCTCTCACGCAAAGGCGCAAAGACGCTAAGAGGTAGTGAGGTAACCAGCCCTTCGTCTATTCCACGCGCACGCGGTCTGTCTGGCCGCGGCCGAAGGTTTCGGGCGCGTACATCTCTTCGGCTTTAGCAGGCGGGACGACGAAGAGGCCGGGCGTCGTCGCGCGCGCGAAGTAGGTGTACTCGTGCGCCCCTTCCCAGAGCAGCGAGGTGAAGGCTTCGGCGCGCTCGTCGCGCAGGTTCTGGTGCTCGTACCAGGGGCCGTGCCTGTACCAGTAATAATCGTAAATCCCGCGCCCGCCGCGGTAGACGTTTTCCTCGCTCGCGCCGTTCGGCAGCATCTCCGTCACAGCCAGTTCCGGGTTCAAGGCTTCGAGCCCCGCGGGCAGCGGGTCAACGACGGCGACGTGGAAGCGCCGCGCCGCGTTCGACACCGTGACGCGCACGCGCACGCGCGAGCCGGCCCTGATGTGCCAGGTCCCTTCCGCATCGCGCCGCACGTCCGCTGGATCGTCCACGCCCTCGTACAGGCGCTCGACCTTGAAGCCGTAGTCGGCCGCCTTGAGCGTCAGGGACGATGGCGCGTAGCGCGTCCCTATGCGGAAGTAGAGCCGGCCCGCGCCCTCCTTGCCGATGGTCAGATTAGCGGGTCCATTGGCCGTGCGCTCGGCGAGCGCCGCCATCGGCAGGTTCAGTTGCTGGCGGTCAATCGAGCGCCCTTTGAAAATTCTCTCGCCCGCGTAAGATTGGCCCAGCCAGACGCGCGCGACGAAGTTCGGCGTTGTCTTCTCGTAAGTATTAAAGTAGCGGTCGAGCGCGAGCAGGATGAAGACGTTCTCCTGCGTGTTCAGCCAGCGCCCCCCTTTGCGTCCCCCCAGCAGGCCGCGCACGAGTTTCGGGATGAGGTCGCTTTGCGGCTGGTCGCCTATGAGCGCGTCGAGCAGGACGCCGTCGGCGCGGCGGTCGGATTCGAGGACGGTGAAAGCGCCGTCGCTGTAGGAGTCCGCGAAGTGCGCCGCGCCGGCCGATTCCGTGACGCGGTTGTTCAGGTGGCGGCGGATGGCCGCGAGTTGAGACGCGGAGTGCGCGTCGTTCGCCAGCACCGGCAAGAGCCAGCCGAGCGATTCGAGAGAAAGTTTTTCGACGCCGCCCGCGTCGTTGATTAACCAGCGCGCTTCCTGTGGGTCGGGGTCTTTCATCAGTGCCCGGACGTAGAGCGCGTAAGCCTGTATGGCGCGCCTGGCCTCCGCGCTGTACTCGGCCGGAATCTTCCCTTTGATTACGCGCAGGTAGTTGCGCGCATTCTCCATCACACGCTGCGGGACCGGGTAGCCCTTGCTCTCGGCGCGGGCCAGAGCGTGCGCGACGTGTACGGAGACGAAAGGGCACGGAGCGCTCGCTCCGCCGCCAGAAGTCGAAGCCGCCGTCGTTGTTCTGTAAGGCTTGCAGAGTCTTGATGTCCGCATTGACGGAGTCGCGCATCGCCTGCGGCGACGGCAGCTCCTTAGTTTTGAAGGCCGTGAGCACGTCCTTGAGTGCGGCGACGGCGATGACGCGCGAGGATATCTGTTCGCTGCACTCGTAAGGGTAGGTATAGAGATAGATGACTGCGTCCGTCAGTTCCTGTAACTGAGTTGAGGCGGTCGTGACTTCCAGGCCGCCGAAGGAGACGACGGCGTCGGCCGGAGCCTTCACAGGCTGGGCCACGCTTCCCTGGTCAATCACGCCGTAAGTCGCGAAGGCTTCCGTCGTGGCGGGCGTGTAGACCGGGAGCGAGATTTCGGCGGCGTCCGTCGCGCGGCCGGAAGCGGTGACGACCTGGAAGCGGGCCGTGCCGGGAAGGCGTGCCGCGACGGGGAAGCGCACTTCGACGCGGTCGTTTGCCGGGACGACGACGCTGCGGCCGGCACCTGCGGTCAACTCCGCGTTGGTCGCGCGCACGGCGACGTTCACGCTCAATGATTCGTCGGTCTGATTTTGCAGGACGACGGGGAGTTCGGCGCGGTCGCCGAAGTTGAGGAAGCGCGGGGCGGAGGGTCGCACCATCAGTCTTTTGCGCGCGGTGATGACGGATTCGCCCGCGCCCGCCTGCTTGCCGCCCGCGACCGTGACGGCCATCACGCGATAGCGCGTCAAATTGTCTGGCACTTTGATTTTGACCTGCGCGCGGCCGCTCGCGTCCGTCGGCACGGACGCCGCGAAGACGGCGAGCGCGTTGAAATTCTTCCGCAGCTCGATTGGCGAATCCTGCTCAGGCCAGGGTCTTGTGACCACTTCAACCGCCGCAGCCGAAGCGGTCACCTCAACTGACGACAAACCCGCCACCAGCAGGCTCCCGAAAGAAGAGCTGGTGCGAGGCAGTTCCATGATTCGTGTCATCATGGCCTGTCTCCCTCGCTCATCTACGACGAGGGCCGCCCCTGCTACTTCCTCCGGGCTCGCGAGCTTCAACCGCTCGCGCAGGTGGCGATCTTCGACGTTCTCCTCGCGCTGCGGGTAGAAGCTGTCGAGCGGGTCGCCGAGCTTGTAATCGATGAGCGCCAGCACGGCCTCGTCCACGACGATGACGGCCGTGTCCGTGCCGCTGACGCCCGCCCCTCGCGCGTCTTTGACCTCCACGTCCACGAACGTCTCCGCGCCGGGTTCGAGTACATGGTCGCGCGGTGCGGCCGTGACTTTGAGACGGCGCGCAGCGGGCGGAATCGAGAGGTTGATTTCGCCCGAAGCGAACGCGGGCCGCGCGGGTAAATCCGCGCGCGCGTTGCCCGCGTCGTCCGCGCGCGGCTGCGCCCCGACCAGATCAACCTGCACGTGCAGGTTCGGCGTCATCGCCTCTTCGAGCGGCACGCGCAAAGTGTAAGAGCTTTCCGTCATCGTGAAGCGCTCGGTCTTGAGCAGACCCGAACGGCGCAAGGTGAGGACGCCTTCGGCCGGCGCGAAAGGAGACTGCACCAGAATCTCCGCGACCTCGCCCCCACTGTAAGTCCTGCGGCTCGGGATAAGCTCGACCTTCTCCTGCCTGACCTCACGCACGGGCGGCAGTTTCCCGCCCGCGACCCACAGCCTCAATTCGCTTTCGTTGGGCCGCTCGCGCGCGTCGAGCACGCGCGCCGTCAGGCGGTAAGCGCCCCCCGCCTCCGTTGCGAAGCGCACGCTCACGCCGTCCGCGCCGCTCTTGATTGTTTGCTCTCGCGCGTCCGTCTCTTTCTGCCGCCACTCTCCGTCCTCGTAAACGTAATCGAGCCTCACCAGCCGCAGCTTAACGTCGCGGCCCGCGAGCGCCCGCCCGTCCAGGTCCGTGACGATGGCGGCGATGTCGAACGGGTCGCCCTGCTGCACGAAAGTCCGCGCGGACTTCAGCCCGACGTACACGTCCGCGGGGTGCACCAGGAGTTCCGCCGACGCCGAGAGCGTTTGCCGGTTAACGTCCTGCACGACCGCGTTGGCCGTGACGTGGGACGGCCCCGGCGGGTTCACGCCGTCGAAATCAATTCTCAAAACGTGCTTGCCCTGGGCGTCTGTTTTACCCTTGAACGACTGCTCGTTCTCTTTGTCGTCCTCTACGTAGCTGCCCCACCACGGATGAAACTTGCCGAACGTGTAGTCGTCGCGGTTCGGCGGCGTGTAGTTCGTGGGCTGTGAGATGACGGTCCAGTTGACTTCCGTGTTGGCGAGCCCGCCGCCCGTGTAGTAGGTCGCGGCCGCCGCCACGGTCGCGCTCGACCCGACGAAGTGTGGGGCTTCCGAGGCCGTGGCCTTGATCTCAAACTCGGGCCGGCGGAATTCCTGCACCTGAAATCTGTGTGTGTAACTTGAGCCGGTCCTCTCCAATTCGATTTCAAGCTCGGCCTCGCCCAGATTCATCGTCGGGGGAAGGCGCAGCTTGAAGTCGAAGCCCGCGAGGGCGTTGAGCGGCACAGTGCCTTTCGTAATCTCGTTGCCGAGAGCGTCCTGCAAGGTGTAGGCGATTGCTTCGCCGTCCAGGTCAATCATCTCCGTGTCGCCCGTCGGCGTCAGGACTATGTTCCGAATCCAACCTTTGACGCTGACCTCTTCGCCGGGCCGGTACAAGTTCCGGTCGTCGAAGACGTACCAGACCCGCGTCGAGCCGCCGTTCATGCTCCGCCACACGATGTTGTTGTTGACATCGCTGAAGGAATAGTCCGAATAATAGTTCGGCAGAATCGCCACGTCCTCGCCACGACGCGCGACGACGAGCGCCGGTTTGGACTGCCCCTTCACAACAGACTCACGTAGATTGATACGCGCCAGCCCGTCCGCGCCCGTCACGCCCCTGGCGTTTTCGGGTACGACCGAGACTTCGACCCCCGGGAGGGGCGAGCCGTCTTTTAAAGAATTGGCCCAGACGACGGGGCCGTCCTGCCCGACGAATGCGTCCAGCCCTATCTCCGTGGCCTGCACCCATGCCTCCACGCGCCCCTCGCCGGGCGTGGGGTGAACACGCACAGGGGCGTCCTTTTCTTCAACCGGCTCGACCTGCACGAACACTTGTCCTCGATTGTTCGTCAGGGCCGGCGAAAGATTAATCGCGTTCTCGGTCATCTCGTCCGCATTGCTCTTGAGGTCAACGACCTCGTCAAAGACGAGTGTGCCGGGCGGCTCAGCTTTCTCTTTCTGGTGCCTGACCGCGACTTGATAAAACCGAAACCGCCCCCAGTCCTCGGGAGTGACTTTATAGAGCCGGACTTTCAGCCGCCGGTAATTGACGCTGTAGACGTTGAAGGTGCGCCGGCCCGCCGGGTCGAGCACGACGAAGCTCTCACTGGTGGAGAACAGCCTGGACTCGGCCATGGTGACTTTGAACGTGACCCGGTTGTCGCCCGTGAGCGTCTGCCCGTACACGTCCTTGATCGAAGGATCGAGCGTCACTGTGTAGGTCGTGTTGCTGCGCTTCGTGCCCTCTATGAGGAGCGAGTTGCCGGACGCGGAGATTGACATGTCCGGAATCTCCGGCGTGATGGTGGCTTTCGCCGCCGGGAGGGTGCCGAAATCGAGCGTGTTGCTGAAGACGATCTGCAATTGGTCGAATGGCGTGCAGCGCTTATTGTAGCCGCATTCTGTGCCAGTGACGCGCAGCGGCCCGTGGGTCTTGAACACAAAGCTCTGCTCACTGGTTGTCGCGCGCGGGCCTTCGGCCGAGGGCGTGCCGGGCGGGACGACGATGCGTATCTCCGTGTCGCCCGGGAGCGCGTCTTTCGTCGAGTTGTCCGGCGTGACAGCGCGCAACGCCAGCCAGCGCCCTTCGTTCGCACGCTTGACCAGCTCTTTTACTGTCTCGTCCGCCGCGATCTCTTCGGGCGTGGCGAGGCGCAGGCGCAGCCCGCTCGCGGCGGGTCGGAGCTTGAGTTTTTCGAGCACGCTCGCGGCGTCAATGCGCTGGTCGAACTCCAAAAACATCAGCGCGTCGCGCGGCTGGCCCTGGCCGCTCGGGTGCGAGCTTTTGAGTGCGGGCGGGGGCGTGGCGAAGTTGAAAGACTTACTTTCCGGCAGCGCGTTGCCGAGCGCGGATTTGGTCCCGGCGGGGACTGTGACGGCGTAGGCGGTCGCCATAGGCATGCGGCCCCCTTCGGCCTCCGGCTGAAAGACAAGGGTCTGCGCCCCCAGCCAGCGCCAACTGCCCTTCGGCTGCGGCGTGAGCGTGACGGGGACGCTCGCGGCCGCCTCAGCTTGCGAGGCGACGGCGACCATGGGCTGTGAAAACGTGATGCTCAAGGCCGGGGCCAATGCGACTTCGCCTTCCGGCGCGTGGCGCAAGACCGCGAGCGGGGCCGTGGTTTTTGTCGGAGGCTGCGGGGCGTCGAGTGACGGCGGCGCGAAGGCCGCCTGAATGGTTTCTCCTGCGCGCGGCGGCGGCAACGAATTCTCACGAAGCCGGAAGCCTTCAACGTCGCCCGGCCCCGGCTTGATTGGGGGCAAGCGTGCGAGCAGCCTTTGCGTCTCACTCTCGGAGAGAGGCGACGCCTGGACGACCGCGTTGGGCGTTTCAGTTCTTTCGCTTCTTTCGGCCCCTTCGCTCAAACGGAAGCGCAGCCCGTCGGCGGCCGCCTCGTCCTGTTCCTGTTTGGTGGCGGGGCGTGCGGGCGTCGCCGGGATGAGGGTCAGAATTAAAGAGAGAACGAGCGTGTGCGTGAGAGCGCGTCTTGGTTTCATGGGGTTTGAGCGCCTTTACCTGTCGTGGGTTTAGAGTAAAGCACGGGGAGACGCACGACGAGCGACAGCTTACCGCTCGGTATTCATCTGGTAATTCATCCCTGGATGAGTGCTTCCGGCCAGGGCTCACTGAAATTCTTGTCACACTTGATGCCACCACTCCGCGGCCGGTTGTCCTTAATTCTTTTCTTAGCGCCTTTCCCGAAACTGTGCGTGACCACGATTCGGAACTGTAGCTCCCCACGTACCGCGCGCGGCGTCGGTGATGCGATGCTGACTTATGAAAATCTCGGACAAGGTTAAGCCGCTGATTATTTCCACGAGCGCCGCGCTCATCCTTTACCTGGCCTACCAGTTCATCAGCCTGCGGACGCAGAATTACGTGACGGTTGTCCCGCGCTCAGATTGTCTGGTAGTCCTCGGCGCGGCGGTCTGGCCCAATGGGCAGCCTTCTCATGTTCTGAGAGACAGGCTGGCGCGGGCCGCGGAGCTTTACCACGAAGGCGTCGCGGATAAGATCATCTGCACGGGCGGCGTCGGCCGCCACCCGCCCGCGGAGGCGCTGGTGGGAAAACAGTTCCTCCTCGCGGCCGGCGTCGCCGAAGAGGACATCATCATGGAGTCGGCCAGCACCTCGACGGCCGAACAGGCGACGCTCATCAAGGAGATTAGCGACCGCGAAGGCTTTCAATCAATCGCGCTCGTGACGAGCTTCTACCACACGCGGAGGGCCGCCCAACTGTTCAGGCGCGCGGGCCTCACGAACATCGCTGACGCACGCTGCACGCACGAAAGGTTCGTTGACATCAATTACTGGGTGGCGCGCGAGTCGGCTATCCTGGCCGTCATGAACTGGTGGCAGTGGACCGCGATAGGACTCGGAACGTTCGTCCTGTTTTTAGGCTACCGAAGAATCCGGCAGCGTGCGAACTAAGATAGAGCCTCAAAAATTCACTCAACCCTTTGCGCCTTTAGTTTTCCCTTTGCGCCTTTGCGAGAAACAGCCGTTCACGCAAAGACGCAAAGTTAAGACGTAAGACGCAAAGGGTTGAGTGGTTCTGTCTCTTGTTTCACCCGCCGATTTTTGTGCCAGGAAAATAGTGTTCGAGGATGCGGCGATAGGATAGCCCTCGGCGGGCCATTTCGTGCGCGCCCTCCTGGCACAGGCCGAGGCCGTGGCCGAAGCCGTTGCCGCGGAAGACGAAGTCAGTCCCTTCGCGCGTCACCTCGAAGCGGGAACTCTTCAGGACGTTCCACCCGAGCGCACGGCCCACGATGATCTTGAAATCCCACCCGCGCAGTGTGCGCGTGCTCTCCCCTTCGAGGACTAAAAACTCTACGCGCCCCGTCCGGTCGCGGCTCGTGATGGTGATGTTCTCAAGCCTGTCCCCTACGTCGCTCAACGAATCGCCCCGCAAAGCCTTCGCCAGTTTCGCCGCCGGAATCACGTTGACCCAGGCGTGCGGCGCGGCCGCGCAATATTCGTCCGCGACGCCGCGCAGGTAGCCCGGCGCTTGTGCGCCCCACAAGGTTTCGATGTCGGCGGTCATGCCGCCGCAAGCCGCGTGAAAGTATGCGTCCGCGACGCGGCCCCCTTCGTCGCGCACGGCCTCGCCCGCCGTCTCCGTCACGGCGCGCCTGAAGAGGTTTTTGAAGCGGGCGTGGTTCCTATCGTCCGCGACTGTTAAGAGGTAACGCTGGCAGTGCGTCGTGTCGCAAAAGTCGTAGCCCTCTTCGGCGTGCCGCCGCAGATTTTTGAGCGCGTACGTGCGGGCGGCAACAGATAAAGCTTTGAGCGCTTCAAGCTCGCTCTCGACGCTGCCCTCCGCCGCGACGACGCCCAACACGTATTCTTCGAGCGGCAAGTCCCGCGTGATATTTTTGCCGGTCAGGTGAACACGAATTGGCACACCGGAAAGAGGAGCAGAAGTGCGCGACCCTTGCTCGCCTGCGAGTTTTTCATCTTCAGCAACCGAGCCGCCGTCCCGCTTCGCGTACTCTTCAAACACGGAGCGCGCGACGCGAGCGCAGTCGGCCCCGCGCGAGCGCTTGAGAAAGACGAGGACGGCGAGCCTGACGCTTTCGGGCGGGACCTCGCGGCCAGCGCCCCGTTCGCCTGCGAAGCTCACGAACCACCCTTGCGAGCGGTAGTCGTTTGCCATCGTGGAAGTGCCTGTCTTGCCGAACACCTCGAACGGCAGCCGGTCGAGTCCCGCACTCGACGCTGTGCCAAATCTGACCGCGCCACGCATCCCTTCAAGAATCTGTGCACGATGTTCGGGCGCAATCGTCAGTCGCGCTCGCTCCGTCATCTGAAGATCGCCCGGCGCGATTTGCCGGGGGACCAAGAGGCGGCCGCCGTTCACGAGCGCCGAGTAAGCCGTGATTAACTGAACGGGCGTAACCGCCAGTTGCTCGCTTTCCCCAATCGCGTAACTCACGCGCCACTCGCCCTGCGGCAGCCTGCCCGCCGCCTCTTCCTCCTCGCCCGCGCCCGTCCGCGCGCCGAAGCCGAACTCGCGCAGGGTTTCGTCGAACGCGTTCGTCTCCAACCGCTCGCCGACCTTGCCGAAAAAGTAGTTGCACGAATAGGCCAGCGCGTGCGCGAGGTTGAAAGAGACCTCCGTCTTCTGGTGCGGGCACGAGATCGCAAGCTCCTTGTAGGCATAGCGTGTGCGGCAGAGCTTCCGCGTGCGTTCGTCAATCAACTTTCGCCGCAGGGCCGCGAGCGCCGTGAAGGGTTTGATGGCCGAGCCGGGCGCGTAAGCTTCGTTGAAAGCCACGCGCGGGTTGACGACCGCCCGCAGCCGCCCCGTCTGCGGGTCCATCACGACGACCGTCCCGTCCGCGTCGCCCAGCGCCTCACGCGCCGCACGCTCCAGCGCGACATCAAGCTCCCCATCGGCGACGCCGGCCGCGCTCACTCGCGCCGGTGCCGCGTCCGACGCCTGACGACGCGAGAAGGAAGCAAAGGTGACGACGGCGACGCTGGCACAGATCGTCAGTAGGAGGGCGAGCGCGCGGGGTAAGTGTGTGTTTCGTCTGATTAACATGGCGGCGATTATGGACCGCCCGCGGCGGCGCGGATACGCGCGCCCTACCTGCGCCGAGACAAGCCTGCCGCAGAGAGGGACTGTGGCGACCCACGTCCGTCGCCTCGGTCTAGTACATACGGCGCGGCAGCAGTAACAGCACCCACACGCTGTCTGCCGTCACGTATCGCGACACCTCACGCGCGCCGCATAATCCGCGTCGAGTTAGAACACGGAGCAAAACATGAACTCAACCCTTTGCGCCTTACGTCTTGTCTTTGCGCCTTTGCGAGAAACAGCCGTTCTCGCAAAGGCGCAACATAAAGAAAAACCAAAGGCGCAAAGGGTTGAGTCGGTAAGTGAGAATTGATGTTCATCAAGCACATCTTTAGGGGCAACACGCCGCGGGGCTTTGTAAAACTGTTTCGTGCTCGCCCCAAACTTCTACTATGCGTGGCGGGCCTGTGCCTGCTCTCTGCCCTGGCGCTTGCCCTCTGGGTCAGGGAACAGGCGCGGCGCAGCCTCACGGCGGAGAGGGCGCGGAGCGTCAGTCAGGAGTTCGTCCCTTTTGAAAGAAGAGCGCGCGTGCCTCTGCGTAGAGATGAGATCAAGTTCTGGCAGAACACGGAGGCGACGCGCGACATCGTTCGCTTTCAGGATTCGTATTTCGCGGCGACCGACGGCGGGCTCGTTCAACTCACGCCCGAAGGAAACATCTCTCGCCACTACACCGTGCTGGACGGGCTGACGGAGAGCGACCTGACCGCGCTCGCGGTCTTCGACTCGAAGCTGTTCATAGGGACTCGCTCCGAGGGTCTGCTCTCTTTCGACGGCGAGCAGTTCGAGAGCTACCGCTGGCTGGACCGCAAGGCGCAGGCCGTCACGGCGCTCCTAACGGACGGCGGCCGGCTCCTCGTCGGCACGTTCGCGGGAGGGCTGATTGAATTCGACGGACAACGCTTCGCGGAACTTCGAGCGGGCGCGGAGCGCGTGCGCCTGCGCGCCGTCAATTGCTTGACAAAGGACGGAGCGCGCCTCTACGTCGGGACGTTCGACGACGGCCTCTGGCTCCTGGAGGCCGGGCGCTGGCTACACTTCCAGACAAGCGACGGCCTGGCCTCGAACCGCGTCGTGGGAATCGCAGCAAACGGCGGGCAGCTTTTCGTGGCCTCAGATTTCGGACTCTCGACGGCCGCGTCCGACGGCCTTCAAGAAGCAGGCCCGCGTTCGGCGCAGAGCTTTCGCACTCTCGCCACGCTGCCGTCACTCACCAGCATGATCGCTTACGGCGACCTGCTGCTCTTAAGCCGCGACGACGGAGAGTTGCTGGCGCTCGACCGCGAAGCGACGGGGCGGCCATCCACGGCGTTGAAGCACATAAACTGGCCCAGGCCCGTTGACCTTTCGGGCAGCCGGCTGGCGTCGTTCGACGACGGGCTGTGGCTGATGGGCAGCCGCGGCATCTGGCGTGCGCGCGGAGAAGCGCTCACGCGTGCGCGGGCGCAACTCACGTGGACGCCCTTCGGCCGGGCGGGGGAAAGCCAGCCGCTGACGACCAACGTCATCAACGCGATTGCGCTCGACCGCGACGGGAATTTCTGGGCCGGAAATTTCCGCCGCGGCATAGACGTGCTCTCCGCCGAGGGGAAAAGAATCGCGCACCTCGAATCCGAAGCCATACGCGAAATCAACTTCCTGCGAGGAATCGCGGGCGCGAAGGAGACGACGGCCGTGCTGGCGGCGACCTCGCAGGGGCTGGTGCGCTTCGACGAGCAGTTCCGCGCCACAGGCACGACGAAGGCCGACGGGCTGCCGAGCAATTCCGTCATGCACCTGGCTGTCTCAGAAGGCCAGCCGGGCGCGGCCTCTTCCGCTGTGAATGCTTACGGCGCGCTGGTGATGGCGACCGCGCGCGGGCTGACGTTGGGCCGACCGGGTGGAAAACTGCGCGCGTTGACGACCGTGCAGGGATTGCCGAGCGACCAGGTCTACACGGCGCTCTTCTTCCGGGGCACGCTCTTCGTGGGGACGCTCGGCGGGCTGGCACAAATTGACGCGGACAGAATCGTGCGCGTCTTCAAAGACTCCAACTCGAAGCTCACGCACAACTGGGTGACCAGCCTCTGCGCCGCGGGCGGCCGCCTCTTCGTCGGGACTTACGGCGGAGGCGTCTTCGAACTCGCCGCCTCGAACGAGCTGCACAGCTTCTCCCAGGAAATTGGCACAGCGGTCGTCGTCAACCCGAACGCCATGTGGAGCGACAATGAACTGCTCTTCGTCGGCACGCTCGACGGCGCGTGGGTCTTCGACCTGCGCTCACAAAAATGGACGCACCTGAAAGACGAGCTACCCGCGCGGACGGTGCTGAGCGTCGCGGGCGACGACCGCTACGTCTATTTCGGCACGACGAACGGCGTCGCGCGCGTCGAGAAAAGTTACCTGAACGGAATGTGAGCGGTTGGCAATTATGCGAAGAGCGAAATTGAATCAGAAGAAGATTGGAAAGAGCACGCCCGCCGTCGCGCTGCTAATAATCTCACTCGTGCTCGCGCTCGGCTTTCCTCTGCGTCCGGGCCGCGCGCAGTCCGGCGCGCTCATCCCTTCCACGAAAGACAAGCCGGACCCGAGCGTCCTCTCCTTGCAGGTGATGAACGTAGACGTGCTCGTTGACAACCAGCACGCCAGGGTGCGCGTCCTGCAAATCTACGACAACCACACCTCGGCCACGCTCGAAGGCAAGTACCTGTTCGCGCTGCCGCCCGCCGCGTCCGTCTCCGACTTCGCCGTCTGGGACAACGACACGCGCATCCCCGGCGTGATGATGGAGAAGCGCAGGGCCAACGCCGTCTACGGCGAGATCAAGCAGCAGACGATTGACCCCGGCCTCCTTCAGCAGGACGATGAGCACGAGGGCCGCTCGGCCTTCTCCGCCAAAGTTTTCCCCATCACCCCTTACGGCTCGAAGCGCGTCGAGATGGAATACACAGAGATGCTCGCGGTCGAGGGTCTGATGTCGCATTTCACCTTCCCGCTCAAATCGTCCTTCGGCGACGCGCAACACGCGCGCGAGTTCAATCTGCACATACGCGTCGTCGGCGATTACCCCTTCGCGGTCGCCGGCGCGGGCCAGACAATTTACCCGCTTAGCGTCCTGAAGGCGCAGCCCAACGAGTATGAGGCGGAGTTCAGCGCGCGGGACATCAACCTGACGGAAGATTTCTCGTTCGACTACAAAATCAACGCGCCCGAGAGCGCGCTCTCCTTCATCGCTTACCGCGCGCCCGAGCGCATCTCCGCTTACGATCTGCGCGACCCCGCGCTCGCCGCGCGCAACCCCGACGGCTACTTCGAAGCGCGCGCCATCTTCAACGAAGAGGGGGAAGTTAAGAAGCCCGCTCGGCCGCGCAACGTTCTACTGATGCTTGACACGTCGCTCTCCATGTACGGTGAAAAGCTCGCGCGCGCCGTCGAGGCGACAGACTATTTCCTGCACAGCCTCGGGCCGCAGGACCGCTTCAACCTCATGCTCTTTAACGAGGAGACGTATCTCTTCTCGCCCGCGCCCGTCGAGGCCAGCCCCGAGCAGGTGGAGCGCGCGCTTCAATTCGTGCGCGGCTCGTCGCTCGGCGGCGCGACCGACCTCAGAAACCTTTTCGAGAAGGCTCTCGACGCGGCCCAGGCCTTCCCAGCAGGCGAGCGCAACCTGGTCTTAGTCTCCGACGCCAACCCGACGTCGGGGACGACCAGCGCGAAGCAGATCGCGCGACTTTTCGACGGCGATAAAAAGAGTGACGACACGAATGGGCCGCGCACGCGCCTCTTCGCCTTCGCGCTGGGCGGTGACGCGAACGACGCGCTGCTTGCGGAACTGGCGAAGAAGACTCACGGGTATTTCGCGCGCGCGCGTGAGACGGAAGACGTCTCGACGCTGCTCAGGATTTTCTTCGACAAGGTCAGCCTTCCCGGCATAGAAAATTTGCGGCTCACCTCTTCCGAACAGTCTAACTTTTATCAGGTGTACGCGGCGGGCGAGAACAGCTTCGACGGCTCAAGCCTGTCCTTCGTCGGGCGCTACAAAAAGCCGCAGCCGCGGATGACCGTGACGCTCGGCGGGCAGTACGGAACTGGCACAATAAATCTCACGCGCGACGTGGCGCTTCCCGAATTCGAGGACACGCACGCGCACCTACCGCGCCTGTGGGCCAGGGCGCGCGTCGGCCGCCTCCTGGAAGAGATGAACCTGAACGGCGAGCGCGAGGACTACATCGCGGAGATCATTCGCCTCTCCCAAAAGTACAGGTTCGTCACGCCGTACACGGCCTTCCTCGCCGCCCCGCGCGCACTCCTGCGCCCGCGCCTGATACAGCCCGGCGACCCTGTGATTCGCGTCCGCACAGACCCGGCCATCACGTCCGTCTTCGCCGTCCTGCCTTACGGCGAAACGCTGCCGCTCAAATTCCTGAAGTCCGAGGGCGTCTGGGAGGTGCGGTTCTTCGCGCCCGCGTGGATGCCGGACGGAACCTATCGCTGCCGCCTGCTGATGACCGACCGCGCGGGCAACGGCTATCAGGAGGAGAAGAGTTTCGTC
Organism: uncultured Acidobacteriota bacterium; assembly: GCA_963711585.1. Classification (GTDB taxonomy): domain Bacteria; phylum Acidobacteriota; class Blastocatellia; order Pyrinomonadales; family Pyrinomonadaceae; genus QHXM01. Next base: position 154,000 of record CAVQEU010000022.1, read on the forward strand.
GTGGACAGCCACGCGCCGCGCCTCAAAGTGCGACTGAAGACGGAGACGGTGCGCGCGGGCGACGAGCTTGAGTTGCGCGTGGACGCCGACAGCGACACCAGTCGCCTGGTCGCTAAGTTTTACGGCGCGCGGCCCGCGCAGCTTTTCTGGTCGGCACGTGAGAAGACGAACACGGGCAAGCTCGTCGTGCCTGCGAGTCTCGCGGCGGGCCAATACATCCTGACCGTCACGGCCGAAGACTTCGCGCACAATCAATCCACGACGGAAGTCCGCGTGGAAGTTATCGGGCGGTGACGAGAAAACGCGATGTCACTAGCGATGCGTAAATTGAAACTAAATTGAAACTGACAAGGCGGCGCGTGCTGGCGCTCGTCCTCATCTCTCTTTCCTGCGCCGCCGTCGCATACCGGCTCGTGATAGCCGTGTCGGCGGAAGGTGACGGGAAAGAAGGCGCGCGTGTGAGCGACGACGGGGAGATTGCCATCGAGGCAGCGTCGTTCACGCGCGCGGAATTTTTCGGCGCGCAGGCGCTCATCCCCTACCCGACGGCCGAGGCGCGCAACCGCCTCGCGGACGTTCACGAAAAATATCCGAACGAGCCGCGAATCGCCCTCAGGCTCTCACAGCTCGACGAGAAATTGGGCCGATTTGACGAGGCTGAGCGCGAACTGCTCGCCTTCGTGGAGCTTGAGCAGGACAAGCAGGAAGCCTTGACGACGCTCGCCTCCTTCTACGACAGGCGCGCCGAGTTCGAGAAAGAGGCCGCGACCTTCGAGCGCCTGCTCGCCGTTGCGCCGCAAGAGCAACGGGCGCAAATCTTCTCGCGGCTCATCGAGCTGGCGAGAGTTCACGGCCTTGAGAGTTACCTCAAGCCGGAGTTTTATCAGAAGTACATCGAACAGGGCGCGGCCGTCTTTGAAATCATAGAGCAGCTTCTGGACAAGCTCGTGGAGGAGGAGAACTACCAGGAAGCTCTCAAAGTCCTGCGTCAATATAAGGACCGATATCCTGAGAGGCAGAGTTACCTGTTTAAAAAAGAGGTCTCGATTCTCGTCTCGATGAAGAACACGAAGGAGGCCGAGAGCGTTTACCAGAAGGCTTTCGATCCCTTCTGGTCGAGCGAGATGGCGAGGGAGTTCTATGAATTCCTCAGCGACAACGACCGCTTCCGGGCCTACGGCCACGAACTCTCGGAAGCCTTCCGCCGCGACCCCACGGACTTCGACACGGCCCTGCGCCTCATTCATTACCGCGACTACACGGGCGAGCGTTCAGCGCGCATCATCGCGGAGCTTGAGCGGGCGAGGGCCGCGCGCAACGTCAACTGGAAGCCCGAAGAATTGGCGACGCTCGCGCGCCTGGCTGTAGCGGACGGCGACGGCGACACGGCGACGCGCTTCGTCTACACGCTCTACGCGCAGAACGAGCTGAAGCCCGGGAGCCCCCTGCGCGCGCAATTGCTCTACCAGTTGTTCGAGCTGCTGTCGGACGCGCGCGACGAAAGGCTGGCGCTGACGCGCGGCGATCTGAAATTTTATCAGGACGTGGCCGCTTCGGACCCGCATCCGGGGATGCTCGGCGGCGTCCTCTCGCTCATCCTCTCGGACACGGAGCCGGCGCGCGAATTGGAAGCGCAGGAGCGCAGGGCCGTGCGCTATTTCAACCGCGCCGCGGCCTTCCGCATCTTCACGACCTATAAGCAGGAATACCCGACCTCGCCCGAATTGGCACAGATGTATCTGGACATCGTGCGCCTCTACGCGGCGACCAAAGAGCCGCGAGTCGCCGCCGCGACGCTCGCGGAGTTTGAAAGCAAATACGCGGACGCGCCCCTTTACGCCGAGGTTGCTCTGAAACTCGCGGACTGCTACGTCGCGCTCAACAAGACGGAAGACGAGCAAGCTCTTTATCAGCGCATCCTGGATTACCTGGGCAAAAAGCGTGCGGCCGGAAAGTGGCTCGTGCCTGCCGTGGCTCATGCCCGGACGGATGGCTCGGAGACGACCGTGCTCAACGTCTACTCGGAGCCCACGCAGGTCAAGCCTTCGGTCACCTACGATCCGTCGGGGTCGAATCGCGGCATCAACATCCCTACGGAGTACGAGGAAAGCGCAGACGTCACGGGCGATGAGTATGACGAGAGCCGCTACACGGATTACCTGACATCCTTCAAACCGTCGGGCGAGTCGGCCGGGACCGCAGAGGGCGTGACTTACGTCGCGGTGCTCGAACGCTACGTCGCCTCGCTCGCCAGAAAGAAAGAGAACGACGCCATCGTGGCGCTTTACGCGAACGAGGTGAAGAAGTACCCGGACGAGCAGGGGCTCTACGAGCAACTGCTGCAATGGCTGGGCCAGACAAAACCCTTTGAAGAGCAACTGAAAGTTTACAAAGCGGCGCTCGCCAGGTTCCCGACGCAGCTTTGGCGCGACCGCCTCGCGCGCTGGTTCTTGAGGGCCGAGCGCAAGCAGGAGTTCGAAGCCTTCTCGCGCGAGTTGCTGGCACAGTTGGACGACCGCGAGCTTCAGGCTTACCTGGACAGGTTCATCGGCCCAAACTCTTCTTCGCTGGCTTCGGACGGCGACGCGCAGCTTTACCTGGCCCTCTATCGGCTCGCGCACGAGCGCTTCCCGCACAACCTGAGCTTCGTCCGTGGCCTGCTGAAGTTTTACGCGGCGCGCGACCGCTGGGACGAGTGGCGCAAGCTGATGGCCGAATACTATTTCGCCTCGCGCGAGATCAGGGACGAGTTTCTGGCACACCTCGCAAGTCGTAACGAACTGCGCACGCACCTTGAGCGAGCGCGCGAGCGAAGTCTCGCCCAAAGCAGCGGCGAGCCCGCCCTCGCCGCCCTGCCTTACAAACTCTTCCGCGCGGACGCGGCCGCGCACCTGGCAAACTACGAAGAGGCGATTGACGCTTACAGAGAGTTGAACCGGCTCTACCCGAACACGCCCGAGTTCGGCGAGCGCCTGATCTCTTTCACGCGGTCGCTCGGCCAGCACAACCCCAAGTTTCTGGAAGAGGCCGCGGACCTCTCGCGCCGGATGGCCGACGCGTTCCCGTCGTCGGCCGCGTACCGCACGCGCGCAGGCGAGGTGCAGGCCGAGCTGGGAAACTACGACCGCGCGCGCGGCGAGTGGGAGCAGTTAATCGCGACGGGCCGGGGCGCGCCCGACACTTACCTTGAGACGGCGACCGTTTACTGGGACTACTTTCAATACGAAGACGCGCTCGGCGTCATCGCGCGTCTTCGCGAGCGTGTGCACGACCTATCCCTTTACGCTTTCGAGGCGGGCGCTATCCTGGAAGCGATGCACAAGAAGGAAGACGCGCTCACGGAGTACGTCAAGGCGCTGGATTTTAACGGCGCTGATTACGAGAGCAACGATAGGGCCAGTCGGCGTCTCGCTAAGCTCTACAAGCGCGAAGGAGTGCCGGCGCGGTTGCAAGTCGCCTTCGAGCGCGAGCGTGCGCGCCGCGCCGATGGCTCGTCTCTCGTCCTCGCTTACGCGGGCCTGCTCAGGGACGCGGGCGCGCGCCCGGCCGCCGCCTCGATTCTCAAACATGAGGTCGCGCGCAACGACGCGCGCGAGTTCCTGGTCGGCGCGCGTGACATCCTTCCGGCGGACGAGGACGAGGGGACGGGCCGTCTCGCTCTCGAACGCCTGGCGGCGCTCCCCCTGAGCCCGCGCTTCAGCATCTCTTACCGCCTGCAACTAATCGCCGACTCGATGAGTCGCGGGCGTCGCGAGGAAGCACAGAGCGCCCTCGGCGCGTTGGTGGAAAAATTCCCGACCAACTACGGCGTGCTTGACGAGGCGGAGAATCTTTACTGGCGCATGGGGCTGCGTGAAGACTCTTTGCGCGTCCTCGAAGGCGCTACGCTGCGCGGCCGCGGGAGATTTCATTACATCTTCGGCCGCAAGCTGGCCGCGCGCCTCACGCTGATGGATCGTTTGCCGGAAGCCGAGCGCGTGCTCGCCGGGCTTCACGCCGAGGACAAGCTCAACACGGAAGTCTTTCATGAATTGGCGCGCGTCTACCTGCGCACTTCAAACACGGTGAGCCTCAAACGTGCTTTCCAGGAAACGCTCGCCGCCGTCAAAGAGCAGGAGCTTGACCGCGTCGAACTGCACGCGCAGGTGGCCGCGCTGCGCAAGCAGATGATTGACGCCTTCACGCGGCTCAAGGACTACGGCGCGGCCGTCGAGCAGCACATCGAGATCATCAACCGCGAGCCGGAGGACGAGGAGAACGTGGAGGCCGCGATTGACTACGCCAAACGATACGGCGGCGCTGACACGCTCCTCGCTTATTACCAGCGCACGGCCAACGAGGCATACAAAAACTACCGCTGGAACGTCGTGCTGGCGCGCATCTACGAGGCCAAGAACGATCTCCCGCGCGCCGCCGAAAACTATAAGGCCGCCATTCTGAATCAGCCGGAGATGGTCGAGCTTTACGACGCGCTGGCACAAATTTACGCGCGCATGAATAACACACAGGGCGCGCTCGAAGCCCTCAACCGCGCGGCCGAGTTGACGAATGATGACCCGCAGTACATACGGCGCATCGTCGAGCTTCTGGAAAAATCGGGCCGCCGCCGCGAGGCGGAAGAGGCGCGACAGAAGTTGCCCGCCCCCGTCCAGACTCCACAGCAGGAGACGGCGGGCAAGCAGTTCAACGAAGCCGAGCGGCTGAGGAACGTCGAAAAGTCTAAGGCCGTCGCCGCGTACCGGCAGGCTTTCGAGACGCTGCTGGCGGACCCGCTCGCGCACGAGTTGAAGGCCGCGGAGATTACGGGCTACGTCCAGACCGTGCGCGCCGAGGAGAGGCTGGACGCGGTCGCGGCGCGGCTCTGGCAGTTGCGCGACAAGTTGATCGCGCAAGCGAGGCACAAAGATTCCAAAGTGGCCGACCAGGCGCGCGCCTCTTTGAAGGTGCTCGACGGCGCGCTCCCGGAGGCCGTGGGCGGTGTGGCCGCGTTGCATGCGACGGGCGACGAGTTGGCCGCGCTGTTCGCGGACTTCAACCGCCGCGTCGAAGAGGCTCTCAAGGGGCACGACACACACGAGACGCTGGCGCTCGTACAGAATTTGTGCCACCGCGCGGGCTTCGGCGTGCTGGAAGAGAAGATACTCGGCGCGCAGACGTTGAGCGCCTACGGGACCGGGAACCGAGACCTTTATCGCCAGCGGCTGCAAGGGCTGGTTGACTTTCACACGGCGCGCGGCGACTACGCGCGCGTCATAGAGTTGATGGACGCGGAGCGCGCGCGCACGAATGACGACAAGGCTTTCGATTACCTGCGCGTCATCGCATCGAACGCCCGCGCCGTCGGCGACCGAGGAAAGGAACTGCAAGCCTTAAGGGAGAGCTATCGCAGGCTCGCGGCCAATTTGTCGAACCAGGCGAGCGCGCCGGACGAGACTGTGTCGCGCTACCTCGAAGCGCTCCACGAAAACGGGGATGAAGGGAAGCGCGAGCTTCGCGAACTGGCACAGCGCACTTCGCCTTACCAGCTTCAGCTCATCAACTTCCTGCTCGGCCGGGGCGACGCGCGAGTTGGCCCACGAGGCGATTGAGCGCGCGCCCTTCTCCGAAGCCTGGAAGCTCTCGCGCCACGCGGGGGCGAGCCTCGCGCTCGCGGATTACGGCCCGCAAAGTGAAGGCTACTTCACGGACGCCCTGCAACTGAAATCCGTCGGCGAGTTGGTCGCGCAGAAGCCCGTCGTCTCAAAGCAGCCGGTCGGCGACGACTGGTTCCAGCTTGCGCAAACTTACGGGCAGTGGCTTTACCAGTCGCGAAAGGAAACGGAGTCCCGCGCGCCGCGCGGCCTGCTCGCGGCGATGATCGAGAACAGGCCCCACGACCAGAACGAGCAGGCGAGGCTCGGGCGCTGGTATTTGGCACAAAAAGATTACAGGCGCGCGCTCGGGCATTTGAGACTCGCGCATGAGATGAGCGCGGGCGACATACAGACGCTCGCGGACCTCGGCTCCGCCACTTTCCTCGCGGGCGACGAAAGCAAGGCGAGGGAGATTTGGTCCGAGATTATCGAGAGCGCGCAGCCACAGCTAGCGTATTGCGAGCTTTACCTGCGCACGCTCGTCGCGCACGGCCTGGCCGCCGAGGCCAGGGAGAAATTGTTCAGGGTTGTGCTGGGAGAGTTGTCGGGTCCCGACTATGCAGGTTATCTGGATTCTGCTGATGTCAGCGCGGAGCAACAGCAGCGGCGCGAGAGTCTGAGGGCGCTGATACGCGCGCTCGCCGGGTCGTTCGGTGAAGACGCCGACGGGGCTCGCGGGTCGCAAATGGAGAGCGCGCGGGCTGAGTTCTTCTACAAGCTGAGCGAGGCCGCCGAAGGCAGAAGCTTCCTGCCGAAGATGCTGGTGGAAGAATCCCTCATCGCGCGCGACAGGCTCGGGCCGTTCTATGAACTGTTGATTCGGCGTGGCACTCCGTTGAGCGGTTACGAGCGCGACTACGATTACACGGCGCGGCTACAGAGCACCTGGAGCGCGGACGAGGCTGAAGAAGCGCTCGACCAGGAGAGCGGTTATCAATCTTCCGAGCCGCCAAGCGAGCGTATACGTTGGGAGCGCGCTTACCTGGATTATTTAATCGAGCGTCACGAGTGGGCGGCCGCGCGCGGCGTCGTTAAAGCAATCGAGACGGAAATCAGCCGCCGCTACGCACGCCCTGCGTGGCTGCGTTTGGCGAGTCTCCGCCTGGACCTCGCGGACGGGCGCGAACTGGAAGCCGCGGCGGGCTTGCGCCGCTTCGTAGGCGTCGAGGGCGCGAAAGATTCTACGGTCGTCAGCGTGCCCTCCGTGGAGCGTTTGAACATGGCCGTCGCGATGCTCAGGGAAGAGGGGCGCGGGGCAGCAGCCGATCAACTGCTCGAAGCAGCTTACACGCGCGAGCTTGCGCTCGAAAATTACAGCGCTCACGCCTTCGTCGGCCTTGCGCGGCTGGCCTTCGGGAGACGTGACGCGGCGCTCGGCCTCAAACTCCTGCACACGATGGTTGCCTTATCAATCGAGGAGACGCGCGAAGAGGCGGCGGCCGAAGTGGCCTCGTGGCCCGCAGTCAAGGCGCGCGCGGCAGACCGCGCGAAGCAGGAAGGGGCCGAGACGGAGAACACGCTCGACCGCGCGGAGTCTTTGCGGCTCGCGGCGGAAACGGCCTCGGTCTTCGCGCAGTTTGACGCGGCGGTGAATTACCGCCGGCAGTTGTTGGAGACTTCGCCGGAAGACGAAACGAATCGGATGGAATTAGCGCGGGCGCTCGCCGCGAAGAGGGATGACGAGGAGGCCGTGCGCGTGCTCGCGGAAATCATAGGCGACCGCGGGGCTACGAGGCGCGCGCGCTGGCAGGCGATCTGGCTCGCCCCGGAAATCGTCGGCGCGAGAAGTGAGCTGTGGGATTCGCTGAAAGAGCGCGTGCGCTCGATCAACGCGAGTGATGAAGAGATGCTGGCCGCGCTCTCGGCGGCGAGCGCAAGAGAAAATGGCACAGACGAAGCCGGAAAACTTATCGCCAGGACGGAAGCCTTGAACCCGAATCCTTACCTGACCTTCTTCGGCGCGCTGTTGGAAAGAAGATGGCAACGAGGCAACGAGTTGACAGGCTTTGTTCGCGCGCTCGTCGCGGGGAAGGACGCGCAAGTCGAGGCCGCTTTCGGGTTCGCGGAGGAGAATCCTTTGCGACAGGTGATTCGCTTCTACGCGGTCAAGGGACAGCCGCGCGCGGCGCTTTTGGCCTACACGCTCGACCCGACCTTGAAAGAGAGCGCGGACACAGAAAGCGGCGAGGACGATACTTCGGGCGGTGAGCGGGACGCGCGCGTTGACGTGCAGGCTGATGACGGCTCGCGTTACATGACCCTGCGAGAGCGTGCGGCTGAGCGCGAGTTGAAGTCGCGGCGAGAGCTTTTGCGATTGCTGTCTGAGGCGGCCGAGCAGACGGGAGACTTAAATCGCGCCGTCGAATTCGAGAGGGCCAGGCTGAAACTACTTCCCGCGGCGACCGAGCGGCAGGCGGCCGAGGCGCGCATAGCAGAATTGCTCTCGCGCCGGAAAGAGAACTCGCGCCGCGAGGTCGTCACCTACAGCGTGGATCAGAGCCTCGTCGCGCGTCGTTAGAGAGGAGAGGTTTTATGAAGGGTAACTGGAAACCGAGCCTGGCGGCATTCCTGATTGGCTTCGGCATCGGCCTCGCGCTTTTCCTGAGCGTGAGTCTCATCGTCGGCCTCTTCACGCGCAATCGCCAAACGACGAAACGCGTTCAGCCTGTGGGCCAAAAAACTTGCGGCGAGGCGCTCGGCTTCGCGTCGCCGGAAGAGATACTCGCCGCGCTTAAGAACCAGGACGTGACGGTCAGGCGAGAGGCTTTCGAAAGATTGTTCCTGCGCCCCGGCGCGGCGACTACCTACTACGACTACGAGCGGGACCGCGACTATCCCGAGCGGGCCGAGCGCGCGGAGTTGAAGTATCTCAATCTGGACGAGCGAGACGGCGACGAGGCGGTCTTGACGTTCGTCAGGTACGAAAACCCTGCCGCGCTGATTCTCAAAAAAGAGGAGTGCGGTTGGAGCCTGGCGGGCGCGCTCAGCTCGTGGCTGCGTTTCGAGGACTACCCTTATCAGAGTTGGCTCGAAACGCCCTCGCGGCAGGCGGGCGGTGCACACGACATACTGGTGCGCGAGAGCATGGGCGACGCCACGCACTACGCTCGCAACGCGCGCCTGCTGAGATTGACGGGCGGCGCGCTCGCGGAGGTCGCCTCGTTTACGGAAGAGAGCATCAAGCCCGTCGAAGGCTATAGCGGGGCCGATTGGAGCGATGTCAAGCTGCGCGAGGTGACGCGCCACACCTTCCAACCTGAAGCGGACGGGCGGCGCGAGCGGCTCCGGTTGGAGACGTTGGAAGAGGTCGTCATATATTCCGGCGCGCAGCCGTCTTACACCTACTGGCTGGAAACGGACGGCGCGTGGCACAACGCGAAAAGGCATTGGAGAGAAAGAGCGTCCGTCCGTCTGCGGGTTGTGGGCCAGCGGACGCGCGAGTTCATCTGGGACGACGGGCCGAAGAGATTCGTCGAAGAGAAGTGAGGTTGGATGATAACTCAAGCCTTTGCGCCTTTGGTTTTTACTTTGCGCCTTTGCGTGAAGCTTTGTTTCTCGCAAAGGCGCAAAGTTAAGACGTAAGGCGCAAAGGGTTGAGTTTAAGTTTTGAAACGTGCTCTTAATGAAAGGTTGAAGACATGATTGCCCGGAAGGTCGGCCGTAGGATTTGGCGGCGGCGTTTTTTCATCCTCGCGGCCGTGGCGCTGCTGGCGTGCGCGGTGCTGATCGCTTACGCGCGAGTCTCTAAAAAACAAGTGGGCGCGTTTCCGCTGGCCGCCGATGTGCCGCGCGGCGCGCTTCTCTACGCGCAGTTCAGCGACCTACCCGCGCTCGTCAAGCGCTGGGACGAATCCCAACTCAAAGAGCGCTATCTCGCGAGCACGAACTTCCAGCAGTTTCAGAGTCGCCACCTCGCCCTGAAATTGATCGAGCGCTGGGAGGAGTTCAACAGCGCCGTCGGCTTTCCGCTCGACGCGTTGACCATCAGCGAGGCGACGGAGAAGAGTGCGGCGCTCGCCGTCTACGACGTGGGGCGTTTGGAGATGGTCTTCGTCGCGCCCGTTGGCGAAGAGAAGCTGGCGGCGACAAAATTTTTCGGGAGCGCGGACCAGTTTGAAGAGACGGAGTTGCCGGACGGGACCGTCTATTACAGCCGCGCCGTCGAAGCGGACCGCGGGCGGCGCGAGCAGAAATTCTGCTTCGCCGCAGCGCGCGGCCGGCTCGTGCTGGCGACGAGTGAGCCACTGCTCCTGCGCACGCTGGCGAACATCAACGGCAACCGGACGCGCGACCGCCTGAGCGACGACCCGTCGTTCAAGAATCTGACCGCCGGGGCCGCGCCGCACTTCCTGACCGTCTGGATGGATCAAGCGAAGCTCAACGGCGATTGGTATTTCAAACAATACTGGATCATGCGAAACGTCGGGGAGCTGAAAAACATACGCGCCTGCTTGCTTGACCTTGAGCTGCAAGACGGCCGCTGGGTCGAGCACAGGGAGTTCCTACTCGCGGGTCCGTCGGAAGTAAAAAACGCCGCCGTGCCCGCCGAAGTCGCACGAAGAATCCTGAAGTTCATTCCAGGCGACGCCCCGTACTTCAAGCTGCGCGCCCTGGACGAAGCCCAATCGGCCGCCTCGCTCGTGCGCGACACCTTCACGGACCGCCTGCCTGCGGATAAGAAGAGCGCGCGCGGGGAGGGCTGGCGCTGGCAGTACTACGACGACTCGGACTTTTATCCGGGCGGCGGTGAAGGCGGCGACTGGGACGCGGGCTATTACAGTCTTGGCCCAGAGTTCAATTCGCTGATTGACGACCCGGAAGACGCGCAGGTCGAGGACGAAGACGAATTGGCACACGGGCGTCTGCGGCGTGACATGGGGCGTGAGGCGGACGAAAGCCTGCGCGACTCTCTGGCGGCCACGCGCCCGCTTTACGTTGCGACCGTTCAGAGCCCGCGAGTCGGCGATGGCCCGCTCTTCGCGGAGTTCCGAAAGGGCGCGGTCGTGACTTTGCAGTCACCCGGAAGTTTCCGCCCGCCCGCCTTCGAGAAAGCGGTCGCACGCCTGGCCGAAAGCCGCCTGATGATCGCGGGTTCGAGCGTCAGTTTGAATTGGGCCAATGCAGTTTGCGGCACTCAGGCGTGCAGGGAGCTACGGATGCCCGCGCTCGGCTGGGGGATGTACTACGTGTTCAAAGGGCCGGACCTCATCCTGGCGAACAGTCCGGAGATGATGCGGGCGATGCTTGAGAACGGAAATTCTTCTCACGCGATTGAGCTGAAATCCGCCGCGGCAATCCACGACTTGACGGTGATTCGGCTCGGCCAGAGGGAGCAGGGTTTCGATTCGCTGATGCGGAAATTGGACGCGCCGCGCGTCAAAGCCTACTGGCGCGAGCGTAAGAAAGAACAAAATAATGAAGAGGACGGCCCCTCGCAGGAATTCTTTTCCGGGAACGTCGCGAGCCTCCTGGATGTCGCGTCGCCGGTAACGGAAATCAGGATCAAGAGAAGTTTCCAAAAGAATCGTCTGCGCGAAGAGGTCGAGTTTGTACTAAGAGAGGATTCCAAAACTCAAGCCACCCATTGACTCAACCCTTTGCGCCTTACGTCTTAACTTTGCGCCTTTGCGTGAAGCTTTGTTTCTCGCTGGAGGCGCAAAGTTAAAACTAAAGGCGCAAAGGGGTTGAGCTTTATGCTAGTCGCGCGAAGCGTCTGTTCGAGTTTGGGAAATCTACGCCGAGGGCGAAGCAGGCGAAGAGGCCGAAGCCTGTGGCGGCGATCAGCGTGTTCCAGTTGAATTGAAGGGCCGGCGCGTGAGGGCTTTCGACGAGCATCGTGACGAGCACGCCCGCGAGGACACTTAGGACAGCCATCCATTGATAAAGTTTGAGGCCCGCTTTGACTGGCGTCTGCGGCTCGCCGCGGTAGGATTCTTCTACGAACCTGGCGAGGCCCGCCAGTATCAAGTAAGTCCCGACGATCAACGAGAGGGGCGCGCGGAGTTGCCAGAGCCTCGCCAACGCGACGCCGATGACGACGTTGGAAAGAATCGAATAGAGCGGGGTCGGGTGAATTGGCACAGCGGCCAACGAAGCCAGCTTGCAGACTCTTGACCGCGGGTGCGTGTAACTAATCCCGACCCCCGCAGGTGCGACGCGCCCGTGACAGCACCCCTGAACTAAACAGCGCAATCTGCCCACGGCTTGAATCCAGGGGCCGGCGACGCTGAACGCGCCCGCCAGCAGCCAGGCGTCTGCCCCCATGAGCTTCGCCGCTAAGATTCCGATGAGCGCTCCGAGAATTCCTCCGTACCACCCATAAGGCCGCAGCAAACTGGGCGAGCCTTCGACCGCCTGCGCCCAGATTGCGGACGTGACGATGATGGAGAACGCGACGACGAGCATGGGAAGAACGTGTGCCGGGCCGGACAAGGTTCCGACGACGGCGAGCGCGACGAACGCGCCCGCGCCCGCGTACAAACCGTGATTGATAATTCGCACGGGGCCGGCGCGCCACTCGCGCCACGAATTCGCCAGCCGCTCGGTCAATCGGCGCGTCCTCTCCCACACGGCCCCGATTCTCGTCACGAAAAAGAAGACCAGGAATCCGGCCGCTACGTCTACGACGGCGTGCATGCCCGTCGTCAGGCAACTCAGCGAAATAAGAATGGCCCAAAGCCACCAGACGAATTTCCAACGGGCGCGCGTCCGGGCAGCGTAGACCCTCGCGGCCAGGAGCGCCCAGACGACGTGAAAAGAAGGGAAGGCGGCCGCGGGCGTGTCGAGCGCACGCTCCCAGGCCAACATCTTTCCGAGCAGCCCTTGAGGCTCGAAGGGGCGTGGCGGGGCTATGAGCGGGATTGTCAGGAAGAGGAGCGTAATCAACGCGGTCGCGAGCAGTCCCGAAATGGAGAACTCGCGCAGGTCGCGTCCGCTCTTTGCGGCGAGCGGGGCGAGAAGGACGAACGCGTAAGTGCTCGCGTAAATCAGCTCGGTCCATTCGTAGACGGGCCAACTGTTTTCGAAAGGGAAGAATGCGACGACGGCATCAGAAGGCACGCCGATTAATCTCACTGCCTGGTAGAGCACGAGCCAGGACAGCAGCACCAGCAGGTAAACAGAAAACCTTTCCCAGAGGCACGGAGCTTTCAATTCGTTTCCGGGCAGACGAATCAAAGGCTTTTCGACCACGTCGCCGAAACGCCTGCGCAGGTCGTGCTTTTCAAACCCCTGCACCAGCGCGACGCAGCCGAGAATGACGACGGGAGAAACGAGCCAGAGGCCGCTCTGTGAATTCGTGGTCAATGCGAGGCCGAGCACGAGGAGTGAGAAGCCTGTGTAGATGGGATGGGAGATTAGTCTGTAGACGCCGCGCGTCACGTAGCGCGCGGGAGGATACGCGTTCATTGGCAGCCCTTTGCCGTAGACGACGAGGGCGATCATCCCGTAGACCAACACGGCCGCGCCGCAAATCAGCAGCGCCAGTCCGAGTCTGGGCGAATCTGCGGCGGGCAGCGTAACACTCGCTTCCGTACGCTTCGCCCAAACAATCAGCAGGGCCGGCAGCGCCACGATGAAAAGAAGCCCGTAAAGCGTCTTCCCGAAAACGGCAGAGCCTTTGGCCGCGCGAGCGCCGCCGTCAGAGGCTCCGGCGTCAACGTCAATCATTTCTTCCTGCATAGAGAATCAATCGAAACGAGGCGGCCCAGGTCGCAAGTCAGTCGCCGCGCGTGACCTTCCACGGGGGCCAGCGCACGACTTCGTGAATGGCCCAGCCGGCGCTCGGCTCCGCTCCGGGCTTTCTCAGGACGCCGCGGCTCAGCCACTTGCGTTCGTGAACGCGTAGAATGCGGAAGGGGAAGAGTTTTTGAATTCCCGGAATCGTGTTGAGCGCCGTCTCGACGAGCGCGCCTTCTCTTAAAACTGTGCCACGGTCGAGCGCCAGACTCAGTTCCCCTGCGACGAGTTCATCATCCGTGAGCGCGGCGTGCTCCACGCAATCGCCGTTATGAAAAGTCAGGTTGAGAGAGTGAGCGCCGCGCCAGTCAATCCAGACGAGCGCGTCCTCCGCGGAGAGAAACCTGCCCCAGCGCAACTCGTCGAACGGCAGTTGCCACGGCGGAATCGTCATCTTGAGTTGTTCCACGTAGCCTAGCCCGACAAGTCGCACATTCTCTCCAATCTGAATTTCCGCCCTGGCGCGCGGCTGCAAACAATGCCACTCGATTCTCCCGGCGCTCGATTCCAGCAGAGTGCATTTAATCGGTCGAGCGTTTGTCTCCCAGATGCCCGCGACCTTCAGCCGCGAGGAAGACCATTTTACAGCGGACCCGGCGTGACGCGGGGCGGCCGCCTCTTGCAGTGTCGTGCTCGTCTTCGTCTCCTGACCCGGCCCGCTTTGCAAGACGCTCGCGTAGTTGAGCGAGAGCCCTTTCCACGAAAGCTTTGCGGCGTAGCCCAGAAAAGCGCCGCCGTCGTCCGCTACGCAGTCCAGATACCACTTGGAGAGCAGAAAGCTCGATCCCTTTTCCCCAAAACTTACCAGAGCGTTTCGGTCCTTCCTTGCGCTAGCGCCAGCTATTGATTTGGGCGGACACGTGCGGCCCGAGTACGAGGATGCCGATGGCCGCGGCCCCGAGTGCGGTCAGCAGGACCGCGCCGGCCGCCACGTCTTTCGCCTTCGCCGCTAGCGGGTGAAATGCGGGAGACGCTACGTCGGTCAGGAACTCGAACGCCGTGTTGAGCGCTTCGGCCGTCCAGACGGAAACAATCGCCAGAATTATCCAGCACCATTCGGCGCGGCTGAGACCGAAATGAAATCCGACGGTCACCACCAGCACCGTCGTCACGGCGTGAATCCAGGCGTTGTGCTGCGAAGAGATCATGACCCGGATTCCGGTGAGCGCGCACCTGATGCTGCGTATCCTGCCGGTGAAAGTTAGAGGCGCATGATGATTCATAATCTTCAAGAGGTGTGACGTGAAAGAGTCCGGGACGGCCGCTCAGGGTGTCGCACGGCGCGTCGCCCGCCCGGCCGCGATTCGGTTTGCGTGCCGCCGCCAGACGAAAGCCGCGGCCGTCCCCAGCACGATCCCGCTCGTAGAGGACACCCAATCGTGCCAGACAACGTACTTCAAGTAAATGACCTGAAGCCACACGACGGCCGCGTTGTGAAGACTTGAGTGGCGGCGTGACGGGCGGCCTGATTCGTGATAGCATGCGCGGACCGTGGAAATCCCCATACGTTTGAAAATCCCTAAGTCCCTCTTCCCGCGCCTTGCGGGAAGCCTCGTCGCCCTCTGGTTGTTTCTTCCCTCTCCGTCCATCTTCCGCAGGATCAGCGCCCGTGGGAATGGCCTGCCCGAGGCGACTCTGCCGAGCCGAGCGCAAACGCTGGACGTGGTGGGCCGCAAACGGAAATACACACGTCAGGAGATCGAAACGCTCATCAGGGAATCGGCCCGCAAACACGGACTGCCGGAAGACAAAGTGCTGCGCATCGCGATCTGTGAATCTAAATTGGACCCGAACGTCGTCAGCAAGAACAGAATGTTCTGGGGCCTCTACCAATTCGCTTTGGCGACGTGGAACAACACCCCCGAGGGCAAAGCGAAGCTGGACAGGCTCGACCCCGTGGCTAACATCACCGCCGCACACAGACACATGAAGACACACGGGTACGGGGCGTGGCCTCACTGCAAATCGCGTTGACGCGTCAGCCTCCGGAATCTTCGACAACGAACGCGCGAAGACGCCGTCATAACTTCATCCGCACACCGCTTCTCGCCTAAAACCAGTCACGCCTGACCGCCTGCCGCCGCCGTTGACGGCAATCTAAACGCACTTCACTGCAAACCTACATCCGCACTGCGGGGGCCGTCGTATCCTGCTCCACACGAGCGTCAGACGACCTCGCGAAAGGAGTCCGATATGAAACTGACAAACGCCTCGAAGGGTACGACCAGAGTGCTTCTGGTGGCTGCGTTCGCGCTGCTCTTCTTCTCCACCTTGCTGGGCATTACGCAGAGCGCCGCCAATCCTCCCGCGGAGCTTCAAACACTCGCGGATGAAACGCCCACGGCCACGAGCCAGCCCGCTCTCGTCCAGCGTTACCAGCAGACGATTACGCCCGAAGCGCTGGCCGCGCGTCTCTATTTTCTGGCCTCGGATTTTTTCGAAGGCCGCGAGGCCACGACGCGCGGGCAGAAACTCGCCGCGCAGTACCTGGCCTCGCAGTACCGTCTGCTGGGGCTCGCGCCCAAAGGGAATGCCAGGGCGGTTGACCCGCTTTCCCCCAACGCCTATTTCCAACCCTTCACCGTCTACAAGAGATCGCCCAAAGTGACGCGGCTGGAAGTCCTGACGGGCGGCACGACCGTCGCGTCGAGCACCTTCTCGGCGGAGACTCACGACGATTTGTCTTACTTCCTGACGGGAAGCACGACGGCGTCCAGCGGCAACGTGGTCTTCGCGGGCTACGGCATCGCGGACGACCGGCTGGGCTATAACGACTACGCGGCGCTGGCGGCGAAAGGGATTTCGATTGACGGGAAGTGGGTCATGATTCTGGCGGACGAGCCGCTCGCGGCGGACGGGGCCAGATTATTAAGCAAGGTGGACTATCAGCCCAGCAAGTGGATGGCGGGCTTGATGGCGAAGAGAAAAGCGCTGCTGGCGGCAGGCAAGCCCGCGGGCGTCCTCCTGGTGAGATATGCAGGCCCGCGCATGCAGGGCACCTTTGCGGACAACGCGGCACAGGCTTCGCTCGCCGCGCAGGGCGTCGGCCAGTTGTCGCTCAACCAATCTCCTTTCCCTCCGACTTACGCCGTCTCCGTCAAGCTGGCGGACCAAATTCTCGCCCCCGGCGGCCTCAAGGTCGAAGACCTCAGACGGCAAATCAACCAGAGTCTCAAGCCTCAGGTCTTCGAGGCGAGCAACGTCACGGTCAGGGCGAGCGCGGAGCAGTTCGAGGGGCTGGAGACGGAGAACGTGCTCGCCTTCATAGAGGGCACAGACCCGCGGCTCAAGGACGAGGTCGTCGTCATCACGTCGCACTACGACCACCTCGGCCTCAACCCGACTCTCAAGGGGGACCAGATTTTCAATGGGGCCGCCGACGACGGCTCGGGAGTGGTGGCATCTCTGGAATTGGCACAGGCATTCATGCGCGCGAAGCGTGACGGCCACGGGCCGCGCCGCTCCGTCCTCTTCATCAACTTCTCGGCCGAAGAGAAGGGGACACTCGGCTCCGCCCACTACGCGCTGCGCGAGCCGCTCGTCCCGCTCGAAAAAACGGTCGCCGAAATCAACATGGACGGCGTCGGCGGCATTGACGCGAAGCACCCGGCCAAAAGCCGTAACTACATCTACATCGTCGGCGCCGGGAATCTTTCGCAGGAAATGATAGAGGCCAACAGCCGTGTCAAAGAGGCGACACAGATCAACCTCGACCTGACCGACGGCCCCTCCAACTTCGGCTCAGACCACCAAAACTTCCAGGCGCAGCTCATCCCCTTCATCTACTACTCGACCGGCTTGACGGAACATTACCACCAGCCGACGTGACGAGCCGGCGACGATTGATTACGACCACCTGGCGCGCGTCACGCGGCTCGTCTTCGGGACGGCGTGGCAGATGGCTAATCAGGACGCCAGGCCACAGGCAGTCAACCGCAGCCAGTTGAAGCTGGACGGCTACGTCTGTCCCCCGTGCCCTTTCGAATGCGATACGACCGTTTACGATCATCCCGGTGAATGTCCCGTCTGCGGGATGAACCTCGCGCCAAAATACTCCGGCCCCGGCGCGAACGCAGGGCGCTGACGAATTCAGCCTGACGAAAGAGGTGAACGGAAAGTTGGGGGCTCTACGTGTACGACCTCGCAAGCGGACAGGAACGGCTTCTAAGCGGAGGATAATCGAGCGCCATTACCTGCCGGGAACATTGCCCGCGTGACAGGCCAAGCCGGGATAGGCTATGCTCTGACGGCGGCCGGCGGCGATGTACGGAGAGGTGCAGGAGTGGCTGAACTGGCAGCACTGGAAATGCTGTGTACGGGGAACCGTACCGTGGGTTCGAATCCCACCCTCTCCGCCAGAAATAAGACACAAGTAAAAAGGTAAAAGGCAAAAGTAAGGCTCTTGGTTTGTCTTACCTTTTGCCTTTTTACTTTGCTTCGGTTGGGGGTTGTGATGATGAGGAAGAGGTTTCTTAGTTTGCTCTTGCTCGGCGCGGTGGCGCTCGTGGCGCTCGGTTTCCCGCAAAGCGGCGAGGCGCAGAGGCGGCAGGCGAGGCGCGGGCAGGTCTGCGGCGACCCGGCGATGAGTTGCGGCGAAGCCAACATGTTTCAGCCTAACGACCTGCAATTTCGCATCCCGCGAAACGCCGTCATCTGGGAATCGGAGCCGTTCTACGCCGTCATGCTGAAGAGCATGAAGGCCACAGATAGCTGCGAAACTCACGTCCCGGAGAGCGAGCGCGAAGAAGCGCAGGCGCTCTTCCCGCGCAACAAGGTCTTCGCCGACAGGTGTCCTGAACCGGGAAATCTCTACTACACTGGCACAAATTCCGACTACCGCTTCATGGCGGTCTACGCGGGCAAGACGCGCGCCGAGGCAAATAGAATGCTCGCCACGGTGCGCGCCACAGGGAAATTCCCGACGGCCAACCTGCGCCGGATGCAGACGGGCTTTAACGGCACATGAGAACCCGCCGCGGCGCGCTCCGCGGCCACCTTCTGGCTCGTTGCGCGCCCGGCGCGAAAGCTGTAGAGTAAGAGTTCGTCAGCGGCCATCTTAATCGAGTTTTTGACAATTTATCAGACTTCGGGCTCCGCACAACGCTTGCCTTGTGAACTCCGCCAGGCCGGGAACGGAGCAACGGTAGCAACGGCGGCGTGTGCTGCGGGTCAGTCCGGAGTCTGGCCACTCTAAACAAAGTGATGAGTGATGAGTGATAAGTGATAAGTAAAGACTTCTTTCTTTTACTCATCACTCATCACTCATCACTCATCACTTTTTTATGTCCTATCAGGTCATCGCCCGCAAATGGCGTCCGCAGACTTTCGAGGAAGTCACGGGGCAGGAGCCCATTACGCGCACGCTGCGCAACGCCATCGAGCACGAGCGGCTGCACCACGCCTACCTCTTTTCGGGCGCGCGCGGCGTCGGCAAGACCACGACCGCGCGCCTCTTAGCCAAAGCCCTCAACTGTCACAAGTCGAAAAGCCCCACGCCGGAACCCTGTGCGATTGACGATCCCACGGCCTGCGCTTCCTGTCGGGAGATTGCAGAGGGTCGCTCGATTGACGTGCTGGAGATTGACGCCGCGTCGAACACGGGCGTAGACAACGTGCGCGACGCCATCATTGGCAACGTCGCCATCTCGCCTGCGCGCGACCGCTACAAAGTCTTCATCATTGACGAAGTCCACATGCTCTCGGGCGCGGCCTTCAACGCGCTCCTGAAGACGCTCGAAGAGCCGCCGCCGCGCGTCGTCTTCATCATGGCGACGACCGAGAAACATAAACTGCCCGAGACGATTCTCTCGCGCGTGCAGCAGTTCGAGTTTCGCACCATCCCCACGGCCAGAATCGCCGAGCGCCTGAAGCTCATCGCCGATGCCGAGAAAGTAAAAATCTCGGCTGACGCGCTGCGCGAGATAGCGCGCGCGGGCGAGGGCTCCATGCGCGACGCGCAGTCCGCTTTCGACCAGGTCATCAGCTTCACCGGCACGGAAATCAAGGCCGAGGACGTGGAGACTGCGTTGGGGCTGGCGAGCGCGGAGATGCTTGCGCGCGTCGTCCAGGCGATTGCGGGGCACAAGGCCGCGGAAGCGCTCGCCGTGGTGGACGACCTGGTGATGCGCGGCCACGACCTGCGTAACTTCTGTCGAGATTTATTGGCACACCTGCGCGACCTGCTGGTCGCGAAAGTGGCGGGCGAGGACGGCCTGCTCGACGGGTCGGTCGCGGACCGCCGCGCGCTTCTCAGTCAGGCTGATAACTTTTCCGAGTCGGACCTGGTGCGCTTTTTCCACTCGCTGACCGAGACGGAAACCAACCTGCGCACGGCGGCGCACCCGCGCTACCAACTCGAAGTCGGCCTCGTCAAGCTGATGGAGATGCGGCGCGTCGTCTCCCTCAACAATCTGGTCGAGCGCCTGTCGGTCCTCGAAGAGTCTCTGAGAACGGGCGTCGCGCCCGCCGCTGGCACGCCGCCGCCGACCACCGCCGGAGGGGGCGCGCAGAGCAGCAGCGGCGGAAGATCGGGAGCGCCGCCCGCGGCTTCGACGCCGCGTGCAGGCGGCGCGATGAAAAGCGCGGAGCCGGAGGTCGCGGCCTACTCGCAGCCCTTTGTTGACGAAACGCCGTTCGGCGGAGTCGGCGGCACGAGTGTCAGCACGGGCGAGACGCCGCCCTCGCCCGTGCTGACACTCGTGCCGCCGCCCGGCCCGCCGCCGGCGTCCGCACCCGCGGCGACCGCCGCGCGACCCGCATTCCAAAACTCGCCGGACCAGAACGCGCCACCCAGGGCCAAGCAAGGCTCGATCATTGAGAGCATCAAGGAAGGGCTCGAACGCCGCAGCCGCATGTTTCTCGTCATCGCGCTCGAAGGCGCGCGGAAGGCCGTGGTCGAAGGCGACGAGTTGTACGTCGAGTTCGCGCCGGAGGCCAAGCACCTGCGCGACAACCTGGCGAAGCCGGAGAGCGTCAAATTGCTGCGCGAAGTCGTCCGCGAGGTGACCGGGCGCGAGATGGGCGTGCGCATCGTCGTCAAAGAGAGAGACGCAGGCGGCGCGCACGGCGAGCCTCCATCGAAAGAGGAGGAGGAGCGGCTTAAGGAACAGCTCCTACGTCAAAAAGCGGAGCAAGACCCGGGCGTGCAGGACGCCATGCGAAAATTCCGTGCCGAGATCGTTTACGTGCGACCGCCGGAGGCGCAGTAGATGCTTAAAGAGAAAGACAAGAAGAGCAAGCGTCTTTAAGTGCCCGCTGCCCATTGCGAACTTTTCCGCGTCGCTCTCGTATATTACGCACGGAGGTAAGTGAAAAAAAATGCGTGACCCAGCTTTGGCAGGAGTTTTAAGTTTTCTGATTCCGGGCATCGGCCAGCTTTACAACGGCAGGATTCTGGCGGGCCTTTTCTGGCTGATTATCACGCCGGGCTTCTGGATCGGGACGGGCGGCACGCTCGGCTGGGTTTGCCACATCATCTCTGCCTACACGGCCTACAGCTACGCCAAGGAGCACCCCGTCCGCTCCTGACCTCTGGCTCGGTAATGAAAATTTAGTCTTCCCTCAATCGCGCCGCCTACTCGGGCGGCGCGACTTATGTCAGCCGTAGTCTGCCGGTAGGATTCTTCCCCCGACCGCGTCCTCGCTTCGTCAACTGACGCTAATCTCAAAGCCCGGCAATAATATAGTTGGCTCACCCCTTACTCAATTATTGAGTTGTCCCGCAAGTAGGACGAGCATCTTATCGCATCTTGGCTTCCACCGTAATTGATTAGGATTAGCTTCAGCCATAACTATCCGGCAGCCGAGCCTACCAGATTATTGGCAAAGAGAGACCGGCGCGGCCTCGCCGTCGCGCCGGTCTCTCAATACGATTGGGAGCGCGCGTCTCCCAGCTCATCATGGCTGGCCGAACCTGGACAGATATTCGCTTGAGTTGATGAACCCATGCACCGTGTGGTTATAGTCACCGGTGCTGTTCAACTCGTTCACATAGGTTGCAAATCCGACAGGGTCCGGCTGTCTTTGCAGGAGACACAGATAGAGCTGCCGCACGTATTCTTCATTGTACGCCTGTGTTCCCGGACTGTTATTGAGAAGGATGGGGTGGCTTTGCTTGAATTCTAACGACTCAATAAAGCCCCTTGTAGTCGCAATCCGACGGCTGTTGAGGCAGGGCCAATCACTACCGCACCCGTCAATGTAGCTGATCCAGTTCTCCCATGCCGCATCGGGAGTGCGTCGTAGAAAGTCATAATAATTTTGACGCACAAAGAACCGCGTGTCGAAAATCGGATTCGATGCTGGCGGGGAAATAAAACCGGAATAGAGCAGCCGGTTGGGCGACGTGTTGGTGCAGATAAAATCATCAATTTTCGGATTGTACACGCATATCTCAAGGCCATTGAGTCGGCCTAGCGTGGCATTATTGATGATCGTGCTGCTGACGTTACTGGGCAGCGTCGCCGGATCATTCGGACTGTTGAGTGAATACTGCTCCAAGTATTGCGCCACCACGCCTGTCACATGTGGGGCGGCGGCGGAAGTCAGCGAGAAGCCCTCAAGTCCCTGGTCACTGCTATTGCTTGCCGTCGGGATAAATTGACCGTTACCTGCACCCGGCGCGAAGAGGTCTACAACCGAGCCGCCGCTCGTGCCGGGAGTCCTGGAGTCAGTGCTTGTCGTCGAGCCGACAGTGAGAGCCGCCGTGACGTGCGCCGGAGAAGTGCAGTTTGCAGTTTTTTCCTGATCGCCCGCACCAACGACCACCGTGACGCCGCTGTTGATTAAGTTCTGCACAGCATTGTCGAGCGTTGTTGTAGTACAGGAGTTGTAAACTGCCAGGCTGATGTTTGCCACCGCCGGTTTGAGGTGATTCGCCGCGACAAAATTGATGCCGTTAATTAAGTCCTGCGTGTTACCCGTCGAGCCTGCCTGCACGCGAACCGAATGCAGCAGGGCGTTCTTCGCCACGCCGTAGGTTCTGCCACCAATGACACCGGCCACATACGTCCCGTGATTGGCGCTATCGTAACCGAAATTAGGGTCCGTCGAAGGACGCGCGAAATCGTAAACGGCCGTGGCGCGTGTTCCGAATTCATATTGGCTGAGCCTAATGCCTGTGTCTATGACATAGACGTGCACGCCGGAGCCGACCCGATTGTAATGATAGGCGCTGTCCAACGGCAGATCGCTCTGGTCTATGCGGTCGAGCCCCCAAAAAGTAGTACCTCCAGTCGGGATAGGTTGTTGGATACCCGTCACAACAACCTCGCCGGCCTCTTCGACATATTCAACTCGCGGGTCGCGGCTCAGCGCCGCAGCTTGCGCTTCCGACGCGGAAAGCGCGAAGCCCTTGAGCGCGTGCTTGTAAACGTATTTGATTTTACCTCCGTGCCTGCGCGTCAGCTCGTTAGCAACGGGAGCCACGCTGGAAGGAGCGAGGTCGGTTTTTAAGACAACGATATATTGACCGGCAATCGCTCGGTTGAGCCGGTGAAATTTGGCTGCTGGCAGTGGGGTCTTGTTTTGGCTGGAGATAGCAAACAAAGAAGGGGTCGCGAGAGCGCACAATGCAACTGCGACCAGAAAAGCTAGAACTTTTTTCATCGTAATATCTCCTACTATGATCTATTGGTTGAGGGTTGAGAGGCCAATGACCGGCATGACTTCAAAGTCTTCAACAGACATGAAAATGCGCCACCGGGGACTCACCTTGTTTGTTAACGGCGTGGACGTGAGATCAACAGGAGTGAGACTCTTGTTGACGAAAAATTCGAAAGCGCAAGAAACTTACTCTTGCTGTACGCAAGATGTCAAGAAGCGTGAAATAGATAAACGTATATGTGATAAACCGATGACAGGTGAGCCAACTATATTATTGCCCAAAGCCCCTGCAACAGATGGTGAAAGGAATGTACCTCGCGCGACCGGCATCGCGGCGGACGCCGAGGGCTCGGACGACAAGGCCGAGACTTTGACTCAAGTCTCGGCACTGCCTCCGCGCCCTCGGCGTCCCTGGGGTGAGTAGACCGATTGCCACCAGTCTTGACACAGGGTGGGGCTTCGCGTGAGTTACGCTACTTTCTAAATGTGTATGCGATTTTGAGGCGAAACATTTCGTGGGGCTGATGGAGAAAAACCTTGACGCGACTCCTACCTCAATCCTCACGGCGCGACGTGTCGCCTGTACCACCTGCGCCCGTGCCAACCCTGCACGTGCCAGCCGAACTTTGACACCGGATCGAGTTCCTGTATCCAAAAGCCTGACGGGAGGTGCTGCGGGCTGGCGACCCGCCCGGCCTCTACGTCAGCCACGACCACGCCCGCCCCGTCATCTTTAGCGCGGCGCGCGAGTACATGGCCCGACGCGTCGCAGATGATCGCGCCGCCGCCCAGGTCCGTCACGTATTCCACGGGCAGCAAGGGCGTCCGGCAGCGAATCTTTCCGCAGTGCGTCGCCTCTATGACGGGGCAGCCGACGAGCCTCGCGAACGGCGCAGCCCAATCGGTGTAGCGTTCAATCGAAGTCTGAAGGTAGTGACGAAAAGGCATCCCCCTGGGCGCGCCCCACGTGAAGGAGCCTCCCACCACGATGTCTGCTTTCCCACGCAAGCGCTCCACGGTCCGCGTGCGATTGAACTCCAAACACAGCGCGACGCCCGCCGTCAGACCTCCCACTTCGATTAAACCGTCGTCCGTGCCGCCTATGTAAAAGCAGTTCTCCCACATCGTCGGGATGTCCTTGTCATGCCTGCCGGCAATTCCTTCGGGAGTCGCGAGGAAGAATGCGTTGCGGACGTGACCGTCAGTGTCATGGCACAGAAATGAGCCGCCGACGATTGCGCCGTGCCGTTTGGCGAGAGCCGATAACAGGGCAGTGGCGGGTCCGTCAGGCGGCAACGAGTGCTGTGCCAATTCCGGCAGGAACCCCATGCCGGTGGTGAAGAACTCCGGCAGGATGATCCACTCCGCGCCTTCACGTGCGGCCGCGGAGGCTAAGCGCTCGCAGGCCGCCAGGTTCGCTTCAACGTCACCGATTACGCTCTC
Organism: uncultured Acidobacteriota bacterium; assembly: GCA_963711585.1. GTDB lineage: Bacteria > Acidobacteriota > Blastocatellia > Pyrinomonadales > Pyrinomonadaceae > QHXM01. Next base: position 178,416 of record CAVQEU010000022.1, read on the forward strand.
AAGTTGGACGGCCGCCACACGCATGTCGTGCCTTACCTTTATTGATCGAAGAATTTATACTCGAATGAATGACGCTTGTCTGGATAACATGCGGCGCGGCCCTCGCGGCGGTCGCCTGGTATTTTCTCTGGCGCCGCCCGCTCCGCTGCTACCTGTGCTCGAAGCGGATTCGGGGCGTCGAGCGCACAGCCCACTATCCGATTAACGGGAGGCGGCGAGTCGTTTGCGGGCGCTGCGACGATGTCAACCTGAGACTCACTTCGACAGAACCTCAAGGCCGCTGAGCGCCCGCGCGCTCCCTTCTATACCTCTTCATCTTCGACGTAGGCAAAGCGGCCGTAGTAGAGATCGAGTATCGGGATGGCGAAGCCGTTGAAACATTCCCCCGGGCGTCTCGATTTGCAGGCGCAAGCCCAGGCAGTCGTAACGCACGCCGTTATCGTCCATTCTGAAGAGGTAATAGAAGAACGAGCTGCCCTGCGGCCAGGAGCCGTTATCGGCGATGTCCGTGTACACGGGCTTGACTGCCTCTTCAAAGTTCCCGGCCTGCTTCTCAACTTCCTTATCCCGTACCCATGGATAATCCTCACCGTAAGTCATACTCCTTTTTTCGAGCAAGTGCTGATAGCATTCGAGCGCCACCTTAATCGCCGAACGCACACGGTCCTCTGTGACGAGCCGCGCGTAGTCCTCCTTGCCGTCCGCTTCGAGACTCCGCTGGCAAATCCCCACGGCCTCCTTGAGCGACCTGGCCCGCGAATAGTCACCACCACTTAGCACGCCGCCGTCCTCCTGTCACAGCCGGAACGATCAGACCATCAAGGTCTTTCAATGAGTCGCCTGATAATACCCTAAGAAGCGACGCCCGGCGGAGATGGGAACAGAGGAGATGCAACGCTTCCTGACTCGCCTGCCGTCTCGGAAAATGTCGCGGCCTAGACTCAGATGATGGTCTGCCTCCTGCGACTTTTCCGGCCGTTCAGTTATAATCTTCTCTCCCGAAACAAAGTCTGATTTTAATCGCAATAAATATAGAGGAGCAGTTGATGACCGCCGAGAAGACAGAGAAGCGCCCCGACCGCATCAGGTTTGACGGGCGCATCCTTTTCCTGACCGAAGACACGAGCCTCATCCGCCGCCAGTTGGAGACAAGTGAGGACTTGGAGCACGACCCGGCGCGGCCGCTGATGAACAACATCTCGACGGACGAGATAACGCCCGGCTGGGTCTGCTTCTACTACGACGAGACGCTCGGCCAGTACGTTTACGTAGGGATGCGCGAGCAGGCCGTCAAGAAAGATGAAGTGAAGAACGGCGGCTTCGCGGTCGTCGTCTCGGGCCTCTCGAAAGGCTGCGGCTCGTCGCGCGAGACCGCGCCGTACGCGGAGAAGGCCGCCGGGCTGCAACTCGTCATCGCCAAAACCATAGAGAAGATTTACGGACAAAACGCGCAGAACATAGGGCTGCTCACGTCAACGGACTTCGGCCTGATAGAACGCATACGCCGCGGCGAAGAGATTCCGCTCGCGGAGTTCACGCGCGGCCTTGACCCCATCTCGCAATCAATCGTCGAATACGGCGGGCTGTTCAACTACAACAAGGCGCGGCTCGCCGGGGAGCGTGCGGCCGCCGCGCCTTGAGACACAGAAGCGCCCGATGAACATCGTGGAAAAGATCATCGCGCGCCATGCGTTCGTCGGCGCGGGCGAGGTCGGCGTCGAGGCAGTCAAGCCCGGAGACGCCTTGTTCGCCGTGGCCGACGTGCGCTTCTCGCACGAGTACGTCACGCCGATGGCCGAGAGTCTTTTCAAGCAGGCGCTCGGGCGTGAGGCGCGCGTCACGGAGCCCGAATCGGTCTACGCCTTCCGCGACCATCTGACTTTTCTGGGCCGCGTGATGTCCGACGAGAAGCGCAAGATGGGACTCCTTGAGCGCGCGGACGGCCTCGCCGTCACGCAGGCTAATTTCACAGAGGAGCAGGGCATACGTCTCTACGGCGGGACCGAGGAACGCGGCTCGGAGGCCATCTGTCACAACGCCGTGGTCGAGGACATAGCGCTGCCGGGCCAGTTAGTTATTGGCACAGACTCGCACACGTGCATGGCGGGCGTGCTCGGCTGCTTCGCCTTCGGCGTGGGCTCGACCGACATGGCGAACGCCTGGTACACAAAAGACATTCGCGTCCGCGTCCCCGAAACCGTCCGCTTCGTGCTGAGTGGCAAGAAGCGCGACGACGTGACCGCCAAAGACGTGATGCTCTACATCCTGGCGACCGCCTACATGAAAGAGGGCAAGGGCATCGGCCAGGTCCTGGAGTTCGCGGGCGAGGGCTTGAAGGACATGCCCATGGACGAGCGCGCGACGCTGACGAACATGGCGGTGGAGGCGGGCGGCACGACCGGCATCATAGAGCCCGACGAGGTGACGCTCGAATACCTGGTCCGCATGCGCGGCCTCGACGCCGAAGAGGTGCGCAAGGGGTTTCTCAGAAGCGACCGCGAAGCGGAGTACGCCGCCACGTTCGAGATTGATTTGGGCCAGATTCGCCCGATGGTCGCGACACCGGGCGACCCGCGCAACGGCGTCAACATCGAAGACCTGCCGGCCGAAGTTAAGATTGACGCGGCTTACGGCGGCTCCTGCACGGGCGGCAAGATGGCGGATATGGACATGTACGCGGCCGTGCTGAAGAGGGCCGTCGAGCAGGGGCGGCGGGTCGCGCCCGGCGTGCGGCTCTATTTGCAATTCGGCTCGCAGAAGATTAAGGAGTACGCGCGCCAGCGCGGCTACATCGAAATCTTCGAGCGGGCCGGGGCCGAGTTGATTGACCCCAGTTGCGGGGCGTGCATCAACGCCGGGCCGGGCGCGTCGCCCTCGGCCGAGACCGTCACCGTCAGCGCGCAGAACCGCAACTTCCCTGGACGCAGCGGCCCAGGCAAGCTCTACCTCGCCAGCCCCTACGTCGTCGCCGCCTCGGCCATCGCCGGCCACATCGTCGAGCCCGAAGAATTTTTGCGCGAGCGCGAGGAAGAGTTGGCCGGCGTATGACTCCCACGAGCTGGCAACTGAAACGCATCGGCACGGGTCGCGTCACGACTGAGTACGCGCGCAAGTACGAGCGGACGGAGCGCGAGCGGCGCTACTTGCTGCGCGAACTTCCCCCTGGCCTCAAGACCAGCGACCCGCACGCGCAGATCACAGATAACTACATCACAAACACGCGGCTGCGCCTGCGTAAGTCGCGCTGGCCTTCGACGAACGAATGGACGCTCAAGCTCACGCAGAAATACACGCCGAGCCCGCCCGACTTCTCGCGCACGCTCATCACGAGTATTTACCTGAGCGAGGAAGAGTACGAAGTTTTCTCCGTCTTTGAGGGCAACGAGCTACGCAAGAACCGCCACCCATACGAGCACGAAGGCCGCAAGTATTCCGTTGACGTTTTCCTGGGCGACTTGCGCGGCCTCATCCTCGCCGAAACGGACTTCGACACGGACGAAGAGATGGACAGCTTTCCCGCTGCCCTCGTTCGCCTTCATGGACGTGACCAACGACGAGACGTTCACCGGCGGAAGACTTGTCGAACTCTCGTTTGACGATGTACGGAAGAGTCTAATGATGAACGACGACTCGGAAGACATCTCTGGCTGAATGCGGCTGCGCTACAAGGAGACGCAGTTTCGTTCAGGCAAGTGTCGGCGGATTCCCTCCGAGAAATTCCGTTAGTTCCTTTTCCGTCGGCAGGGAGGTTCGCGCCCCCAGGCCGCGACACTTGAGGGCGGCCGTGGCGTTGGCGAAGCGGAGGCAGTCCTCAACGTCTGCGCCGCGCAGCATCCCGTAGATGAAGCCCGTGTGGAAGGCGTCGCCCGCGCCGGTCGTGTCGCGGCAGCACGCCCGGCACGGCGAAGGCTGGCGATTCCAGAAAGACCCCTTCGTGATAAAGGAGCGCGCCGCGCACGCCGAGCGTCATCCCGACCAGCGCGCAGCCGTAACGCGCTTTGACTTCGACGAGCGAAGCCCGAGCGTCCGTGATCCCCGTCAGGCGGTGCGGGAACTCCTTCGACGAGATGAGCACGTCTATCAGCGGCAGAAGCAACGGCAGTCCCTCGTAGATGTTGTCTATGTCCGCGGAGACGATTGTGCCAGAAGCTTTCGCCTCCCGTGCCACGGGCACGCAGGCCGGCGGGTCGTGCGCGTCCAGGTGCAGCACGCGCCCGCGCGAGGCTATCTCGATCGGGGCCTCCTCCGGCTTGTAAGCCAGCCTCTCGTCGCGGTCCCAGATGATTGTGCGCTCGCCGTTGTGCCCGTCAATGATGATGAAAGCGATCTGATTCCTCGCGCCCTCGACCACCTCCGCGAAGTCCGTGTTGACGCCCTCGCTGACAAGCTCCGCCAGGCCGAACTGACCCGCGTCGTCCGACCCAAAGCGCCCCGCGTAGGCCGTCCTCATCCCCAACCTACGCAGCCCGGCCATCGTGGTCGCCGTCTGGCCCCCGGCCGCGCGCACGTGCTCGCTGAGCCGCACCTTCGTATCGAAAGCCGGGTACGCCGGCACGACGACCAGATGGTCAACCGCATTCAGGCCGAAGCCCACGGCGTCGAAATCTTTTTGGAGAGTTAAGTTGAAAGGAAAGCGCATCGAATCTTCTCAGCTCCTTCGCGTCTTTGCGCCTTTGCGTGAAATATGTCTCACGCAAAGACGCAAAGGAAGTCATAAGCGGCGATTATCGCTCTGCGAGTTTCTAGGCTATCATAAACCGTAAACAGACTGTGCCAGTAAAAAATCGGATGAGCGCGTCGTTGGACGAAAAACTGAAGAACCTGCCGGTCTCGCCCGGAGTCTATCTGCACAAGGACGAGGCGGGCAAGATTCTGTACGTCGGCAAGGCGAAGAATCTGCGCAACCGCGTGCGCTCCTACTTCCAGTCGGGGCGCGGGCACGACCGCAAGACCAGAGAACTCGTGCGGCGGATACGCGATTTGGAGTTCATCGTCACGGACAACGAAGTCGAGGCGCTTGTCCTCGAATCCAACCTCATCAAGCAGCACAAGCCGCGCTACAACATCCTTCTGAAGGACGACAAGCAGTATCCGCACCTGAAGCTGACGATCAACGAGCCGTTCCCGCGCGTGATGATTACGCGCCGGATTCAGCGCGACGGCGCGCTCTACTTTGGGCCATTTCTGCCGGCCTCGCTCGCGCGCCGCACGATTGACCTCATCAACCGCACGTTCCAACTGCGCACCTGCGACATAGAGATTGACGGGCGGCTCCCGCGCCCCTGCCTTGAGTATCACATCAAGCGCTGCCTGGGGCCGTGCGTCAAGGGGCTGTGCACGCCGGACGAGTACACGGAGGCCGTGCGTGACGTGCGCCTGCTGTTGGAGGGGAAGAACAGGGAGCTGGCCGACACGCTCGAAGCGCGCATGACGCAGGCGTCCGAAGAGATGCGCTACGAGATCGCGGCGAAGTACCGCGACCTGAGAAAGACCGTGATGGCGATTGCCGAGCAGCAGAAGATGGCGACCTCGCCGGAGCGCGACGTGGACATCTTCGGCTACTACCGCGAGGGCGCGCGCCTCGCCCTGCAACTCTTCACGATGCGCGAGGGCAAGATCGTCGGCCGCCGCGAGTTTTACTGGGAAGACTTGCCGGAAGAAGACTTCGACGCGTCCGCGTTTTTGAGCGACGTGATGACGCAGTACTACTCGACCGACTACGTCCCGCGCGAGATACACGTGCCCGTGGATTTCGAGGACCGCGAGTTGTTGGAGAAAGCCTTAACTGAACGCAGGGGCCGACGCGTCCGCATCCTCGACCCGAAGCGCGGCGAGAAGCGCGACTTGATTGACCTGGTCGAGAGAAACGCGAAGCTCGCCTTCGAGCAGCGCTTCCGCGTGCTCAAGCCGGACATGGAGCGCGTGCTCGAAGAGTTGCAGGAGGTCTTGGAACTGCCGCGCTTCCCCGCGCGCATAGAGTCGTTCGACATCTCGCACATACAGGGCGCGGAGAACGTAGGGGGCCTCGTCGTCTGCGAGAACGGCAAGATGAACCGCGCGGAGTATCGCAAGTTCAAGATCAAAGGCGTGGAGGGAGCGAACGATCCTGCCTCCATGCACGAGGTCGTGTTCCGGCGCTACCGCCGGCAGCTTGACGAAGGGAAGCCGCTGCCCGACCTGGTGATGATTGACGGGGGCAAGGCACAGTTGAACGCGGCGGCCGCGGCGATGCGCGAGCTTGAGCTTGAAGCCGTTCCGATGATCGGCGTGGTCAAGCCGCCGCGCAGGCACAACGAAGTCTCGCACCTCCTGGTCAAGGGGCGCGAGCACGAGCCAGTCTTTCTGGACTCGCACTCGCCCGTGCTCCGCCTGATTCAGATGATACGCGACGAGACGCACCGCACGGCCGTTCAATATCACCGCAAGCGCCGTGAGCTGCGCGACTTCACTTCGGAGCTGACGGCGATTCCGGGCGTCGGCGAAAAGCGCAAGAACCGGCTGCTGAGAAATCTGGGCTCGATTCAGCGCGTCGCCACGGCGTCCGTCGAAGAACTCGCGCCGTTCGTCGGGCGCAAGACCGCAGAAGAGATCGTGGAACACTTCACGCGCCAGCGCGCCCTGGCCGGCGGCGGTCAGGAAGAGTCGGACGCGGAGACGCGGGGACGCGGAGACGCGGCGAGCGCGGGGCCGTCGCCCGAGGTCATCGCTTCGATCGTCGAGCCGGAGAATATAGAGACGCGGCTGGACGACCCGGAAGGCGACGCCGCGGACTTGCAGCCCATACGCTCCGTGGATCAAACGGGGCGCGTGATCGAGCGTCGCAAGTCTTCACGCAAGCGCGGCGAGCGTTCCTCCAATCCTCACGGCGTCAGGCGCGAGAAAATTTCCAAGGTCGTAGATGCCGCCGCCGTTTCGGACGAAGACGCCAGGTAATAATTCGGCTGAGTAAATTCATTTCCCGAACTCACCTGCGAACACAGAAAAAGAAGAATCGAGATTTGAGATTTGAAATCTCAAATTCCAATCCCGTGTGTGCCAATTGAAAAAGTGTCACACCTCACTGTGCGCCTGCGCGCACCACGCCTTTACTATTCATCCCTAATGTTCGGTGGCTGACAGCGACATCGGGTGGAGCAATCGGCTTGGCTGGTACGAGGGCTTGCACTTACTCGTGGCGGTTGATCCCAAAGGCGTTATCACTGGCTTCGGGCTCGCGCCTGCGAGCGTCAAAGACCAGCGGCTCGCAGAGACCTTCTTTGCCGCTCGCCACCAACCGCAGCCTGCGCTCAGCAGTGTCGGGGCGCGGACTCCAGCCCCCTACGTCACGGACAAGGGCTTCGAGGGTGCGAGGTGGCATCAGCATTGGTTTGAGAGCTATGGCGCGTCTGTCATTTGCCTGCCCAAGCGTGACATTCTCAAGCCGTGGGCGCGCCCCTTGCGCCGCTTTGTCGCTCGTGTGCGCCAGATTGTTGAGACCGTCAATGAGAAGTTGCATTACGCTTTCCGCCTCAGTCGTGAGCGACCGCACGCGCTGTCGGGAGCGCAGGCACGCTTGGCGGCTAAGGCGGCGTTGCATAACTTCTGCATCTGGCTCAACCGCCAGTTCAATCGCCCCGGCTTGGCTTTCGCTGACTTGGTCGATTGGTAACAGCTCTTTATTTCACACCAAACGTTAAAGTCCCGAATCAGACGTATGAACAGAATAGATGAAACTCCAACTGTCGGGCTTTTCGTGCGGGGACGCGCCCGCCGCCGCGTGGATTATCGCGGGAAGTCCGAGAGGTTTCGACGGCATTAGACTTGCCATGTAATCGCGTGGAACTTGAAGGCCCGGTGTGACGTTTATCGTGGGTCGCGAGGCAACCCGGAGACACTTCAAAGTGTCTCATGTGCCTCGAAAGACAGAGGCCGCCAGCAGGCGGTTCTCAAGAACAAGGGGGTACCATTCACTTGGGCCTTCATAAAAGACAGGGGAGCAATCTTCACGAAAGTGTTCTCCCCGAACAAGACAACATCACGGGAGTGAAAATTTATTATGCGTAAACTACTGTTTTTAGCAGTCATGGTCGTGGCCTCTGCCTCGATGGCTTTCGCGCAGGGCGACGACTACAACAAGGTCGAAGTTTCGGGCGGCTTCTCGCACGCGCGTGTTGACACGGGCGTGGACGACCCCGACCTGGACGACGACTTCGCGGACTTCCTGACCGACCGCCGCGGCTTCAACGGCTTCGACGCTTCGGTCGCGGGCAACTTCACACGCTACTTCGGCGTCAAGGGCAACGTCTCGGGCCACTTCAAGAGCGACAGCTTCACGGACGGCATTGACACCATCAACACGCGCGAGCGCATGTGGCAGGTGATGGGCGGCGTGCAGATCAAAGACAACTCCAAGGAGACTCGCTTCAAGCCCTTCGCACACGTCCTGGCCGGTGTGGCCCGCCAGAGCGTGGAGTTCAGCTCGCCTGACTTCAATGACACGTTCGACGTTAACGACACGAACTTCGCCATGAAGTTCGGCGGCGGCATAGACGTTCGCGTCCACCCGCGCGTTGACGTGCGCCTGGTCGAGTTCAACTACAACCCGATCTTCCGCGGCGACATCACGCTCGACGACGAAGTTTTCCAGGGCAGAACCCAGCACAACTTCACCGTCGGCTTCGGCATCGCCATCCACTAATTAAAGGTTCAGAACCTGGCACAATTCTTAGCGCCTTTGCGCCTCCAGCGTGAGAGAATTAAATCTCTCACGCTGGAGGCGCAAAGGCGCTAAGAGTTTGGTCGCTTATTTTACTGCGGCTGAGCGACGACGCCGCGCGCGCCCGAGAAATCGAAGGTCAGATGCAGGATGAGCTTTCCTTCGGCCACTTCCGCGCGCACGTCTTTGACGTTGGCCTTGAGCGTCCCGTTCGCGGACTGCACGGGCATGGCGAGCGCCAGTTGCGGGGCGCGCAGGATTTCGAGCGGGTTGATGCGCTGGTTGATCGAGCGCTGGACTAAGAGCGTCGCGATGCCGCCGACCGCCGCCGGAGCGCCCTCAAGGTTGACGCCCTCCACGTTGATCTGGCCGTAGACGGTCTGCTTCTCCCGGTCGAAGCGCAGGTCAATGCTCGCCTGCGCCCAGCCCTGAAAGCGCACGCACGCGCCGAGGATGTTCTTGCTCCCGTCGAAGGCGAGCGGCGCGATGATCTTCCCGCCCGTGAAGCGCACGCCCGTCTTGACGTTGCTGCCTTCGTTTTTAATGACGACCAGGTCAGGACAATTCTCCTGCAACGCCGCCGGAATCGTCGCCCACGTCGAAGCGTCCGAAGAATCGCGCTCCATCATCGCCAGCTCCAGCGGGAAGGAGGGCGGCCCCAGGTCGCGGAAGACCGTGCCGAGCAGCGGGTCGAAGAATTTTTCGTCGAGCGTGACGACAGCCGTGCCCGGCGGGTCGCCGCCCGCGTCGGGAGCCTGCACGGGCTGGCCCGGCAGCGGCTTCGGCTTCGCCGCGCCGATCAGGAAGAGAACTAAGAGCGCGCCGAGCACCAGGCCGACGACTCCCGTGATGACCGCCAGAAGATATTTCATCGCAAGTCCTCTCAGTGCCCGGGCGAAGTCGCTGGTGACGCGGTCGGGGACGGGGCCGTGGTCGTGGCCGGCGCCGGCGGGGTGCTGCCCGCCTGCAACATGCCCTGCGCGAAGTAGAGCGCGGCGCGGACTACGGCCTCGACCTGCGAACGCACCTGGGCCGGGTCAACCTTGCTCATCCCCGTCGGCTCCGCGAACGTGTCGGGCGCGACCGAGGTCTGAATGTTGCTCAACTCCGTCACGATCTTAGCCGCGCTCGCCCCGGCGACCTGACCCGACGAGCTGATAACTGTCTCCGACCTGAGCGGCAGCCCCGTGTCCTTGTCCACGTAGACGAACGACTCGGCCTTCACGTCGCCGGCCTGTGTGCCAGTTTTGGCCGCGCCCGCGCAGCGATACTTGACGGCGCTGCGTCCCGCGAACTGCTCGTCGCCTGCCTTCTCGCAGCCGGTCACGCTCTGCACCTGCTTGATAATCTGCCCCGGCGTCATCACGTTCGGCACGTTGAAGCCCGTTGACTGTGCGTCAATCTCCGCGTACTGCTTGCGGTTCGGAAGCACGATGTAATGCTTGTCCGCGCGGTCGAGGTAGACGACCTCATCGCCGCCAATCTTGAAGCCGATGCGGCGGTCGCCGCCGTTGCGCGCGAAGTTGGCCGTGAGCGGCGGCGTCGAAATGCTCTGCGCGCCTGTCACCTCGACCTTCATCGTGATGGTCGCGCTGTACTGGTCCGGCTCGCGCGTCTCGATGCTCGACGTGTTGGTCGTCGTGGTCGTCGTCGTGTTCATGTTCCCCGTGTTCGAGGCGTTGGTGTTGGTCGTCGTGTTCGTGGTCGTCGTGTTGGTGCTGTTCGCGGGCTGCTGCTGGCACGCGCTGCCGACGAGCACGAGCGCGAGTGCCGCGGCCGTCAGAAATTTAGCGGACGGCTTCAAGGCAAAAATATGCATGAGAAGACTCTCCTCAAGTAAGGCGGCGCGGGCGAGTCCGCGTCCGCCGGGTTCATAAAACTGTCTAGAAGGGGCTAGTGGGCTAAGGATAACACGCGCGCCCCGGCGTGAAAAGAAGTGGTCAGTGGTCGGTGGTCAGTGGTCAGTGTTTGAGTGCCGGTGGTCTTGAGTCCTAATGGAAGAAGCAAGCTTCGGCATTCGTGGTTATCACTGACCACTGACCACCGACCACTGAACACTGCTCTTGACTCGCCGCGTGATTTGGCGTAGAAGCGGCTTGCTTTTCCAGTTCCCCTAACGAGTGAGTTAAAACATGAAACGAATTTTTGTGATCGCCGGGCTGGCCCTGCTGCTGGCCTCATGCAGCAAGGTCGGACAGAAGTTCGACCAGCGGAACTCCGGTTCGCCGGGCGCGGCCACTTCGGGCGGCGACGCGTCCTCCTCGGGCGCATCAACGACGAGCGCGGGCTCTTCGTCCTCCGCGGACACGACCGGCGGCCAAACGGTCGAGCGGCCGCAGCCGACCGCAGCCCAGTTAGCCGCCATCGAAGGCGGGCAGGAGGCCAAGTGGGACCAGCAGGGAATCACCTGGACTGTGCCAAAAGGCTGGGTCAAAGACCGCGCGGAGACTTTGATGTTCAACTGGCGCTCGCCGGGCGGCGGCGACTTCGGCTTCCTCATCGCCAACATCTCGCCGATGGGCGAGAGCTTCCCGACCGACATTTCCCTCAAGGCGATGTACGACCAGACGGTCGAGCGGAAGAAGATGGGCCAGGTGGAGGACGTGCGCTGGCTCGAACTGGACGGGGTCAAGGGCGTGACCTTGCGCGAAGCGCCGCCCGAAAACAAGGAAGACCCGCGCCGCATACAGTGGATGACCTATCGTAAGTACGCAGGCCAGACGCAGATGATCATCCTCACGCTCTCCAGCACCGGCCGCAGCTTCGACAAATGGCAGGACGCGCTCTACGGCATTCTCTATTCGACGAAGCTCGTCCACTAAAGAAGACAAAAGGAAAAGTGAAGACCCTGAAAGGGTCTAACATGATAGCCGGGGGCAAGCAAACGAAGTTTGCCCGCCCCCGGTAAGATGAGGGAAAATATTTCGACCCTGAAGGGGTCGCACATTCAACGTTGAAGTGCGACCCCTTCAGGGTCTTCCATCTTGCTTCTTCTTTCTACTGCTTTTTGATGTAGCTCCTGTGGAGTGTCGCGTCCTGCTTCTGGTCGCGCGTCTCGAAGACGAGGTTCTTGTCTGACTCGCGCGTGACGCGCCTGACGCTGCCGGACACTTCGGCTTCGGCGGCCTTGCCGTCTTCGGCTTCGGCGAAGAAGCCCTCGACAGACTCGGCCGGGACCGCGTCGAATTTCGTGCCCCGTTGCAGCTCGGCGACCGCCTCGACCGCGCTCGCCTTCAGCAGCTTGGGCCAGAGCTTGCGGAACAGCGCGCTCGAACCGTAGACGTCCGCGTTGTTCATCTTGCCGTTGACGGCCACGGCGTAGCCTATCACGTCCGACTTGCCGTTAATGATGCTCGACAGCTTTTTGATGTAGTCCTCCGTCACCTCCTGCACCTTCTTGTTCTCAAGACTGAGCTGAAGACTCGACTCCGAGACGGTCGAGTTGACGGGCGCGCCGACGTTCGTGCTGAGCTTCGCCTGCGCCTCGGAGACTTTGGCCCAGACCTCGCCCTGCGATTTCGACTTGTTCGCGGCTATCTTCAGGGCGTTGGTCGCGACGATGTCGCCCGACGACTCGAACTTCCCGGCCTCTTCTTTGCCGCGCTGCTGCCAGCGCCCGCGCTCGACGCAGAACGCCGCAATCGGGACGCGGCCCGAGCGCGGCGGGACGATCAGGTCAACGGCCAGCACGCGGTCCTGCTGCCCTCCCTTGACGATGTCGCCGGACTGTACGTAGACCTCCTGGTCTTTGGAGACGTTCTCGATGGCGAGCTCGTTCACGTCCTTCGTCTCGTGAACGATGACAACCTTGCTCGCCAGCGCCTCCTGAAGCGTCATGAAATTTTTGCCTTGGAGTGTGTCTTTGCCGTGAACCAGGAAGATGGACAAATTCTCGTGCGTGTAAGGCCCGGAGATTTTGTAGTCGGCGGATTCGGGCTTTTCAACCTTTGGGCGGGGAGCATCTTTGCAGTAACTAACATCGCCAGCGGGATTCCGACGACCACCAGGAGAACTGCGATCCCGACGGAGAGCGCGCGGAACTTCATACTCTACCTCCTTAGAGAAGCGGAAAAATTTTGGCGCGGGCCGTTGCGCTTCACAGACAGAACGGGAGACGGAGGTCTTCTTGCGCGAAGCGGCGAGGGTTTGTCTCGACTTTGGTTGCAAGATTGCGGCGGGAGAGTTGCCGGGGAATGCAAAATTAAAAATTCAAAATGCAAAAGGTCAGACCCTGAAAGGGTCGCACATAATAGCCGGGGGCAAGCAAACGTATGTTTGCGCCGCCCCCGGAAGAAGACGCAACAAGATTTCGACCCTGAAGGGGTCGCGCCTCAACGTTGAGGCGCGACCCCTTCAGGGTCGAAAATCATTCCTTGAATTATTCCGGGGGCGGCGCGTCGTGTGCTAACGCGCACTCGCTTGCCCCCGGCTATTATGTGCGACCCCTCCGGGGTCTTCCCTTTTCCTTTTGGCTTTTTTAGTCGGCCGCTTCCGTCACGTACGACGTTGGCGCGTCGGCGTGTGGGACGAAGCAGCGGCGGCAGCGTGCCTCGTACATGCCGCCCGCGCCGACGGCGACGCGCTCCTCGGACTCGAAGGTGCGCTGCGAGTAGTTGGCGGGTTGGCCGCAGCGGACGCAGATGGCGTGCGTCTTGGTGATGTACTCGGCGACGGCCAGAAGCTGCGGCATCGGCTCAAACGGCTTCCCGGTGTAGTCCTGATCCAGGCCGGCGATGATGACGCGCACGCCGCGCCGTGCCAATTCGTTCGCCACCGAGACCAGCTCGTTGTCGAAGAACTGGCCCTCGTCAATGCCCACGACCTCCGTGCGCGCGCTCGACGCGCGCCAGAATCTCCGCGGCCGTCGTCACGGTCGAAGACTCGTGGCGCATCTCCGAGTGTGAGACGATGTGGTCGTGCGAGAAGCGCGTGTCAATCTGCGGCTTGAAGACCTGCACCTTCTGGCGCGCGATCCTGGCGCGGCGCAGGCGCCGTATCAGTTCTTCGGACTTGCCGGAGAACATGGAGCCGGCGATGACTTCGATCCAACCGGGCGCGGTCCTGAGATGTATGAGGTGTTCGTCGTTGCCTTGCGCTGTCAGTTCTTCCATCTAATGAATGCCTCTGGGGGATATTTTACCTGTAAAGCCTCGGGTTATAAAACGGAGCGAAGGCCGCGATGAGCGCCGCCTCGAAGCTCATCGCGCGCGTCAGCAAATCACGCGAGAGCACGCCCCACGCGCCCTGCCGGCTGCGCACGTCGCGTTCATTCGCCACCTCGTCAATCACCTCGCCCAGCTCGCGCTTCCCGTCAATCACCATGTCGGCAATCAGGTGCGGGACTGAGACCGAAGGCCCCGCGCCGAAGTAGCCGTACACGCCGTCCGTGGCGTAGGCCCAGCCGCGTAGGAAAGTGTGCCATTCTTCGTCAACCGAGAGCGAATGAAACCCGCCTTCGAGCCCGACGTAGAGCTGTGCGGGCGATCCCTCAAGCTCAAGCGCCGCGCGAACGGCCTCGGCCCTCGCGCGAGCGCCGTGCATCAGTTGCCAATCGGTCAGGGGCATCGCGGGGGCATCCGTCTCGACGGCGCGCGCCGTCACAATCGCCTCCGCCCAGCGCGCGTCCACGGTAGCGATGCGCGCCGCCGCGGCGCGAACGGCCATGATCTTGGCAGCGCGGTCAGAGCCGAGTGCAATAATCATAAGGCAGTGACAAGTGACGAGTGACAAGTGACAAGACCGACGGATTCTAACTTGTCACTCGTCACTTGTCACTCGTCACTGCTTTTTTATCTTGGCGGGTTCCCGCGCGGGCGGCGGTTGGTGGGCGGCGAGATTCTGATCTCTTTGACTTCGCCGTCGGGGTTTTTCTCGCGGCGCTGCTCGACGAGCCTTTGCGCCTCGGCGTCGGCGATGGTGACGTTCGGCGAGACCCCGAACGAGTAGGCGAGCGTGGCGCTGAAGCCGACGCAGTCAACCCTGTACCTTTCGCCGCCCCTGTCGCGCGACGTGTCCGTGGTTGCAGGCTCCGGGATGCCCAGCTTCTCGGAGTTCTGTTTGAAAAAGTCTTTCGCCCCGAACCAGACGCCGCTGTGGTAAGCCACGCGTATGACGGCCAGCCGCTTGTCCACGAAAGTCAGGTTCACGTCGTCCACGCCCTCCGCGTACTCGTCCTTCAACTCCGCGCCCGAGACGCGCACGGCCTGCGCCCCGATCTTGTTCGAGGAGATTTTAGCGTCGAACATGGAAGTGTCGGCGAGCATGCCTTTCACGTCCTCAAGCGCCATGCCCAACTGGAACCCTTTAAACTCCGGGGCCTGCTTGAGCGGGCACGTCGGTAGTGGTTCTTTTTTCTGTGCCAGGACACTTGCGGAGCTGGCCGCGATGATTGCCAGGAGTGCGAGCGAACATAAAAGCTTCATGCTTTCTCCTCTGTCTTCGTGCGAGAAATTCGTCGGAACTGACCAGCGCGCCGCTCATGATTTGGGCGGCTCTTCGGGATTAGATTGCACCGTCGGTGCAAGGTTGCTTCTGGGCGCGTCCGCGTAAACCAGCGTCGCGTTCGGGTCGCGCTGTTGAGCCGGCGCGGCCACGCGCTCCAACGTTGAGCCGTCGCTCAGACAAAAGGCCAGCGTCTCGTCCGCATAGACGCTCTGACACGTCGGGCAGCGTTTCGCGTAGTGCTCGGCAGTGCGAGGTTGTTGCGTTGCGTTGCCCGTCGAATCCTTCATGGCATCTTTGCGCCGCCCCCTGCCCAAAATCCGCGCGACTACGAAGACGGCGAGGATGGCCGCCAGCACCACCAATATTTGGAACGGACCTATAAAATTGCCACCCTGCATCGCCATGCCAGCCACTCTCTAACAACTCCGCGCAGTCTCAAACGGTCTCTTACCGCAACGCCTCCAAATCCACCGCACTTTTAACCCGGAATCGGCGGAACTTCAATGCGTAAATCCGGCTCGTCGTGTATGAACGTGATTTCAAGTGTGCCTGTGACCTCTGATGCCCCCTCCTCCGCCGACAGTTGTTCCGCCCTCTCACTCCCCTCCGCTAATCGCACCCGTCTCTTCCGACGCGAAATCATCTCGTGCCTGTCGCGCCTCGTGATTCCGTTGAGCCGTAGAATGGTCGGAAACATATGCCAGCGATTATACCGGGTAGCAGAATAGGCCGAACATGATTGCCAAATCAATTTAAGAATCACGGAAGGGCTTGCTTGACATTCACCCGCGCCGCTTGCTGTAATCCAATTTCTTCCCGCAACGTTGACGAAATTCATGAAGACGCGAGAGGTGTCTGAACGTGCCTGCCGAAGAATTGGTTTACGATTGGAACAAGGTCGAGCCGACGACGAAAGCGCCGGGTCGTCGCCTCAGTTTTGACGACGAGACGCTGCGCGACGGGCTGCAATCGCCGTCGGTGTGCGAGCCGCCGGTCGAGAAGAAGATTGAGCTGCTGCACATGATGGAGGCGCTCGGCATTGACACGGCCGACATAGGGTTGCCGGGCGCGGGCGGCACGCACGCCGCGGGCGTCGAGCGTCTGGCGCGAGAGATCGCCGACAAGAAACTGAAGATTCGGCCCAACTGCGCGGCGCGCACGCACGCGGCCGACATCCAACCGATTGCGGACATCTCGCAGCGCGCAGGCATCGCAATCGAAGCCTGCACCTTCATAGGCTCCTCGCCCGTGCGCTTCTACGCCGAAGACTGGACGCTCGACAAGCTTCTGAAACTCACGGAAGAGGCCGTCACCTTCGCCGTCAAAGAGGGCCTGCCCGTGATGTACGTCACGGAGGACACGACGCGCGCCGACCCCGAGACCATCCGCGCTCTCTACACGACGGCGATCCGCGCGGGCGCGCGCGCCGTCTGCGTCTGCGACACCGTGGGCCATTCGACGCCGGACGGGGCGCGCGCCGTCGTGCGCTTCGTCAAGAGCATCATCGAAGACGAGGGCGAGCGCGTGCGCCTCGACTGGCACGGCCACCAGGACCGCGGCCTCGGCGTCATCAACTCAATCGCCGCGATTGAGGGCGGCGCGGACCAGGTGCACGGCTCGGCTTTGGGCGTCGGCGAGCGCGTCGGTAACACGCCGATGGATCAGTTGCTCGTCAACCTGAAGTTGATGGGCTGGATTGATAACGACCTGTCGCGCCTCGGCGAGTATTGCGAGGTGGCGGCCGACTCCTGCGGCTGGACGATACCTTACAACTACCCCGTCTTCGGGCGCGACGCCTTCCGCACGGCGACGGGCGTGCACGCGGCGGCCGTCATCAAGAGCTACCGGAAGAACGACCCGGAACTGGCCGACCTGGTCTACTCGGGCGTCCCCGCCGGGCTCTTCGGCCTCAAGCAGAAGATCGAAATTGGCCCGATGAGCGGCAAGTCGAACGTCATCTTCTGGCTCGAAACGCGCGGCCTCGAAGCCACCGAAGAACGCGTCTCCCGCATCTACGAACACGCCAAGCAATCGTCGGCCGTGCTCGAAGAAGACGAGGTCATGCAGTTAGTCTAAAAACAGTGATAAGTGATAAGTGATAAGTGATAAGTAAAGAGCTTCTTTCTTTTACTTATCACTTATCACTTATCACTTATCACTTCTCTTATGTTTCCTTCCACAGCGCTCGCGCCGGAACAAATCCTGAAAGAGGTGCTCGACTCGGGGCGGGTGCGGGCGGCGCTGCAATTTTTTGAGACGAGGGCGGTGGAGATTACCGAGGAGCACGTCAGGATTTGTTCCATCCCGTCGCCGCCGTTCGGGGAAGCGGAGCGCGCCGAGTACCTGTGCCAAAAATTTCGCGCGCTCGGGCTGACTGACGCGGGGCTGGACGCGGAAGGCAACTGCGTGGCGCTGCGCCGGGGTCGCTCGCTCAAGCCGCTCCTGGTCGTGAGCGCGCACCTCGACACGGTCTTCCCGCCGGGCACGGATTTCACCGTCAGGCGCGAGCAGAGCAGGCTGCTCGCACCGGGCATAGCGGACGACGGCTGCGGGCTCGCCGCGCTCGTCGCGCTGCTGGCTGCGCTCGAAGAGAACGGAATCGAGACCGAAGGCTCGCTCTTCTTCGTCGGGACGGTGGGCGAAGAGGGCGAGGGGAACTTGCGCGGCGTGCGCCACCTTTTGACGGCGGGCGAGTGGGCCGGGCGCGTGGACGCCTTCATCAGCTTCGACGGCCCCGGAGTGGAGCGCATCACGCACGCGGCGCTGGGGTCGCGCCGCTACCGCGTTCGTCTGAAAGGCAGGGGCGGGCATTCGTGGGGCGACTTCGGCACGGCCAACCCCGTCCACGCGATGGGGCGCGCCATCGCACGGCTCAGCTCCTACCCCGCGCCCACGGAGCCGCGCACGACCTTCAACGTCGGGCGCATCGAAGGCGGCTCAAGCGTCAACGTCATCCCGCGCGAGGCCGCGATGGACGTGGACCTACGCTCGGAATCCGCGGAAGAGCTGCAACGCCTGGACGCCTTCTTCCGTCGCGCGGTGCGCGAGGCGGCGGATGACGAGAACGCGGCGCGTCGCGCGGGCGCTCCGCCGCTCGAACTCGATCTGAAACTCATAGGCGACCGCCCGAGCGGCGAGACCCCGAAGGACGCCTGGCTCGTCCGCATCTCGGAAGAGGCGACGCGCTACCTGGGCTGCCGCACGCGGCTCGACCGCTCCTCGACGGATTCAAACATAGCCATCTCACTAGGCATCCCGGCCGTCACACTCGGCACGGGCGGGGCGAGCGGCAACTCGCACACCCTCGACGAATGGTACGACCCGCGCGGCCGCGAGACGGGACTCAAACGCGCGTTACTCGTCATGCTCGGGATGGTAAGGCAAAAGTAAAAGGTAAAAATAAAGACCCCGAAGGGGTCACACATGATAGCCGGGGGCAAGCAAACGGAGTTTGCGCCGCCCACGGTAGAACGAGAAAAAATATTTCGACCCTGAAAGGGTCGCACCATCAATGTTGAATGTGCGACCCCTTCAGGGTCGGTTTCATTTCTTCGATAATTCCGGGGGCGGCGCTACGCTTCGCTCGCTAGCCCCCGGCTATCATGTGCGACCCCTTCGGGGTCAAGACTTTTGCCTTTTTTAGTTGATTGGAATCGTGACGGTCGTCGTGCCGGCCTTGCCGGCGGGGAAGCGTTTCTGGCGTGCGATGCGCTGGGCGGTCCCGTCGCCGCCGGAGGTCTGCGTGACGCGGCCGGCTTCGTCGTAGGTCACCTGGACGGAGACCATGCGCGGGCCGGGCTTCGCGGCTTCGGGTTTCTTCGGGGCTTCCGCGGCGCTGCCGGGTTGTCCGCTCGCGGCGGCTTGCCTGGCCGCTTCCGCTTGCCGCGCGCGCTCTCTGGCTTCACGCGCACGCTTCGCGGCGATGGCGTTCATGTCGCTCGAAGCGGCCGCAGTCTCCGCGCTCGCGGGGTCGGCTGTTTGTTGCTCGGGCGCGGCCTCTGCGGTTTCGGCAGACGGCTGCGGCTCGGCGGGGGCTTCTGCCACAGGTTGAGCGGGGGCCGTCGCGGCTTTGCTCTTGTACCAGCCGGCGGGGATGCCTGCCACGGCGACGAGGGCGATGACGGCGAGGGCGACGGCGGCGTAAACCATCTTGCTACGGCCTCCGCTCGCGGTGCTGTCAACCATCATCGAGAGGGGCATCGCGATCTCGCCTTCATACTCGACTGCTTCGTCATCCTTCCCGGCTTCGTCCAATTCTTCCGGCGGTAAAACGCCGGTCACCGGCTCGGGCGCTTTCGGCTTGATGCCTTCGTCCAGCCGGCGCAAGCCTTCGAGCGTCACCTGAGTCCAGGGCTGGTGAATCGTGCGGCGCGTGGCCTCGAACGACGGGCTGAACTTGAAGGACGCGTTCGCCAGGGTCAGCGAGTAGTAGATGGCCTCCACGCCGTTGAGGGAGCCGACGCGCGCGTCCACCAGGTCGCCGCGGTCGAAATAGAAGTAGCCGGGGGCGACTTCGTACGCGACCTTCAGACGGCCCGTCTTGCGTTGGTTGCAAAAGAACTCTATCAATTCCGCCAGCGAAAGGTCGCTTAGTTGTCCGCTGAGTGCCATGTCTTATCCTCTATCTTCGGGGCTAAAAATTTAAAGCCTCGGCCCGCGCTAACGCGCCTTACTGGGCGAGTGAGAAGTTGTAGTTGATCTCGCCGGTGACCTTCACGGGCTGGCCGGAGAGCATCGTCGGGGAGAAGCGTGCGCCCTGCGCGGCCTGCACCGCGGCCTGCCTGAGCATGTTGTTGCCGCTCGTGGCCTTGGCGGCGATGACCTTGCCCTTCTCGTCTATCACCACTTCCACGACCACGACGCCGGAGGCGCGCGCGCTCCTGGCCTGCGGCGGGTAGGCGGGTTTCGGCAGGTCTACGGCCTTACCGTTCAAGACGCCGCCGGAGATGGGCTTGAGCAGTGGCTTCGGCACTCGCGCGGCGGCCGCGGGCGGCGGCTCGCTGTCAACTTTCACAGTCGAGGTGGATGCAACGCTGCCCATCTGTTTCAGGGCGGCGGCCCCGTCAGCGGCCCCGGTCATGTTCGTCTTCACGAGCGAAGCGCCGCTCGGCAGAGGGACGCCGGGCTTGGCGGCCGCTGTAGTCTGGCCCGTGCCCTGCGCGGACTTGGGCGCGGGCTGTGCGCCAGCAGAAGTCTGCTGCGCGGCGGGTGCGGTCGTCGCGGGAGTTGTCGTTGCGGTCGTCGTCGTTGCGGCGGGCTGCGTCGCTGGCTGGCTCATCCTGGCGAGAGTCGCTTCGTCCAGGTAGTAGCTGATCATGCGGTAGGTGACTTCCGTCGGCTCGTAGGAGAGCTTGCCACCCTCGATGACGGCCACGGAGGTCGTCATCTTCGTCCAGTTGCCGAATTGGTCGAACTCGTAGGTGTAGACCTCTTTGCTCAGGAGCGAGCCGTCCGTGTTGAGCAGCGTCATCTCTACGATGTTGCCCTTGTCGTCGTACTTGTAAACCTCTTTGCCCGTCAGCGCCGCGCCGGGGACCGGGAAGTAGGCGTTCTCGGTCTTGTTGCCCTTGATGTCGTAGGCGACCGCCTCCAGGACGGAGCGCGCTCCTTCGGCGGGCTTGCCGCCCTTGTTCGACAGCTTGGCCGTCTCCGTGCGGACGCGGCGCACGGGGCCGGAGAGCCCGTCGCGGTCCCTGTCCGTGTCCGTCTCGGGACGCACGGAGAAGGACGAGGCTTCGGCCTTGTGAATCGCCCGTAAGGAATTCGGCAATGCAGAGGCCGTCTGGCCTCCTGCGGCGGCGCCCAGAAGGACGAGCGGCAGCATCAGGCTAGTTCGTCTGGTCATAGACTTAGCTCCTGAAATCATATTAGTGAGTGTCATAGAATCGAGGGAATTCGGAAAAGCCCAAGGAAAGGAATGTGTGACCACAGACACCGCCCTTCAGAACCTCCCACCGGGCAGCGTCAATATATTATCGTGATTAACAAAGTTTGTCTATAGGCAACATGGCAAAATCTGAGGCGAAGAATAGGCGGAAAATCGAGGTTTTTAAGAGGTCGGGCGGGCGGCAGGGGTTAAAAATCAGCGGGCGTGGAAATCCGAGGGGGTTTTCGTCAGCTTGAGAAAAGCGTTTCCACGCGGCCGGCGGCGAGGAGTTCGCGGGCGGCTTCGTAGACCTCGTCCGTGGTCATTTCCGAGATGCGGCGGCTGTAGATGACCTTGTGGCGATCTTCGATGGGGATGAAGCTGTTGGGCGTCGGGCGGTCCAGGAGGGCGACGACCGCCGTGCCGACGGCCGTGGCGATGTGCATGGGGCCGGTGTCGTTGGAGACGAAGACGGAGAGGCGCGCGAGCGCGGCGGCCAACTGCGGGACCGTGAGCCGGTCGAAGATAACGGTCGAGCGCGGGAAGGCCGCGCGCATCTCTTTGACGAGCGCGCGCTCTTCCGGCCCCGCGAAGAGGACTATACGCACGGAGTCGTTGCGCGCGAGTCGTTCGGCCAACTCCGCGAAGCGCTCAAGCGGCCAGCGCCTGCCGGGATGGCCCGCGCCCGGGAAAAGTCCAACGAGCGGAGCGCCCGCCGCCGCCTTCTCCTTCTTCAACAGGTGCTCGACCGCCGCGTCGTCTTCCGCGCGCGTGCGCAGCCGAGGGACGCGCGGCGCGTCGCGTACGCCGAGCGGGACGAGCACGTCCAGGTAGCGATCAATCGCGTGCTTCGTGGGACGGTTGTCCTCGACGGGCGGCTTCGGGTGAAAGTTAGCCAGGAAGTCCAGCGAGCGGCCGGGGCGGCGCGCGTAGAGTCTGGTCTTCGCGCCGGAGAGGAAGCCGAGCAGGTTCGTCTCCGAGAGGCTGTGCAGGTCAATGACGAAGTCGAAGCGCTCGCGCCGGACCTGTTTGACGATGCGCCCGATGCGAAAGAGCGCTAAGACCTTCGAGCCGTCGCGCAGCGCGACGCGGTCCACGGTGATAATCGCGTCGGCGTAGCCCGACAACTCGACGACGGGTGCGCCCGGCTTGCCCACGGCGACGGTGATGCGCGCGCGCGGGAACCTTTCGCGGACGGCGCGCAGCGCGGGCAGGCTCAAGACCACGTCGCCCAACTGGCCGAAGTCTATGACGAGAATGTTCTGCGGGTCGAAACTCAACTCTTTAGAGCGCCACGGTCAAAATCTCAGCCGACAGTTTACACGGACGCCCGCGGGCTTGTCAGCTTACACAGATTTACGGACGCGATGCTCCTATTGTTTCGCCCGATTCTTCTCGGCGGCGGCACACGAAGCGACACGAAGGAGCTTACGCTTCGCACTGCTTCGCGGTCAGTCCCTCACCTACGCTTTCATTGTGCCAGTCCTAACGCGCCATGACGCTCTCGGCGCGGGCCATGAATCTTTCCAGCCTGACGGCGCGACGCTGCGCGCTGTTGCCGTAGACGGGTTGTTCTTCTTCTTCGACGGCCTCAGTCTCCGCCGTCTCGGCGTCGTCCGCTGTATCGGCCTCTTCGGCCTCGTCTTCGTCGTCCACGCTCGACGGGGCAGGGTCTTGATCCCATGCTTTCCGGCAATACACGTCGGCGAGTTTGGAGAGTTTCTCGTCGCCGAGTATTTGGGCCAGTTGCGCCACCAGAGGCGCTACCTCGTGGGGCGGGGCATCCGTGAGGCCGCGCAACTGCGACATGATGAACGGGACGAGGCGCGGGTCGTCCCACTGACTGACGAGACGGACGAGAGGCATCTCTTCCGTAGTGATGGTCTTCGTGCTGAAGAGTATGTTCGCCAGCCGGCTTTTCTGTTCCGCCGTCAGCAGCTTGATTAACTGAGAGCCGTCTCGGCCGTAAACACGCGCGACCAGGTCTGTGAGAGTGACGGTTTGCTCGGGGGTGATGTTGGCGGAAGAATCAGCAGGCGCTTCAGTCGTTTCTTTGTCGGCGGCGTCGCCTGCCTGCTCGTCCTTCTCCGCTGCGGCTAAGAGGGCCGCGGCCTCCTTCTTCTTCTTCTCCTCCGCCTGCCGGTTTTCGGCGAGCAGTGCGTAGTGGCTCCTGGAGAGTTCGTACAGACCTTCCCAGCGCGTCTCGGGCTCTTCGGCGCAGCGGACCAGCCATTCGACAATCCGCGCCAGGTCCGGCTCCTGCTGCTGCATAATCAAGCCAAGCTCGTCCAGGCGCTGCACGTAAACTTTCAGGGCCGCGTCCGTGAGGCTCTTGACGCCGCGCCCCATGTCCACTATCTGGTAGCCGTCGCCGCCCTCACGCTGTCTGAGGAAGATGAGCAGTTTGTCGCTGCCGGAGAAACGCTCCAGAGGGTGAGAGATTTTACCTTCGTACTTCCACCCGAAGTGGTAAACGTGCAGGAGCGAATGGTTGCCGGCGCCTTTGACTGTCGAAGAGACCTTCAGGTCGGTCCTCATCGAATAATTTTCGTAAGAATTTTCCCCTCCGGGGTTAACTATCTCCACTGCGGTCGTCTCGCCGAAGCTGCCGACGACGACGAGGTCACTCATGACGTAAAGCGTCCGCAGTGGCACCGGCGGCGGCGGGCAGGCGCGAGTCGTGCGGGTGTTGACGAATGACGTGACGAGGAGAAACGCGGCGACCGCAGCGGCGATGAAAGCGGCCCGTCGCAAAAGGGGTCGAGCGGACAGACGTGCGGTAGGCATGAACGAAACTCCTTTGTGGTCGAGGCCAACTGTCGAAGAGTGCGCGCGCGTCAAGCCACGCAAAGTCTCTCGATGCCGGGCAAGCCGGGGAGTTCCGCCGGCGCGAGACTGTCGCTGTTTGGTCTATAGAGGTGAAAGCCGCCGGAATGGTTGCCGCAAAGAACCTGGAAAATCTGCGCGCGAGCCCCAGCGTGCTCTCACCTGAATTGTTCCATAAAGTTCAGACGCCTGATTAGACGCCGCGCGACGAACGAAGTTCCACGAAGGTAAAAAGTGATTGGTGCAGCGAAGAAGCAGACCCTGAAAGGGTCGCACATGATAGCCGGGGGCGTTGCGAGTGCGCGTGAGCGCACGACGCGCCGCCCCCGGAATAGAGGGTAAGAAGATTTCGACCCTGAAGGGGTCGCACCTCAAGGTTGAGGTGCGACCCCTTCAGGGTCGGATTCATTTCTAACTTCTGACCGGGGGCGGCGCAAACATTCGTTTGCTTGCCCCCGGCTATTATGTTCATCCCCTGCGGGGATGTCCGAACATAGATTCCTTACAAAACTTCTGGCACTACCTTTTATCAATTCTCTCGCAGGTCGCGCCCGGTCATCTCGGCTGTTTTTTCCAGGCCGAGCAGGCCGAGCATCGTGGGCGCAACGTCTTCGAGGGCTGCGCCGTCGCGGAGTTTCAGGCCGACGCTCGCTTCATCTATCAGGTGGAAGGGGACTAGGTTGTTCGTGTGCGCCGTGTGCGGGTGGCCCGTCTGTAGGTCAATCATCTGCTCGGCGTTGCCGTGGTCGGCGGTGATTAATGTTATCCCGCGCCGCTGGCGGATGGCTTTCGTAATCCAGCCGAGGCAGGTGTCAACGTACTGGCAGGCTTCGATGGTCTTGTCGAGCTTGCCCGTGTGCCCGACCATGTCCGGGTTGGCGAAGTTGATGATGAAGACGTCCGTCTCGCCCTCGTCAATCCCCCTCAAAACTTTGTCCGTAACTTTGAAGGCGGACATCGCCGGCTCAAGGTCGTAGGTAGTGACCTTCGGCGAAGGCACTAGCAGGCGGCGCTCGCAAGGGTACTCCTGCTCCACGCCGCCGTTGAAGAAGTAGGTGACGTGCGCGTACTTCTCCGTCTCGGCGAGGCGGAAATTGCGCACGCCCAGTTGGCCGAAGACTTCGGCCAGCACGTTCTTGTGCGACTGCGGCGCGAAGGCCACGGGCAGGTTGAACGTCGCGTCGTACTGCGAGAAGCAGACGAAGTGAATTGGCGGGCGGGCGGGCGTGGGGAAAGCCGCCGAAGCCGGGCTCGTTCAGGGCGCGCGTGATCTGGCGCGCGCGGTCCGGGCGGAAGTTGAAGAAGATGACCGAATCGTTCTCCCCTATGACGGCCACCGGCTCGCCTGTCTCGCGCTCGACGACAATCGGCTCGACGAACTCATCCGTCAGACCGCGCTCGTAGGAACGCTTGATCGCCTCGACAGGGTCAATGGCGCGCTCGCCTTCCGCGTGGACGAGAAGCTTGTAGGCGCGCTCGGTCCGTTCCCAGCGCTTGTCGCGGTCCATCGCGTAGTAGCGCCCGACGACCGATGCGATGCGCCCCGCGCCGATCTCGCCGCACTTGACCTGTAGCGCCTCGACGTAGCCGTAAGCCGAAGCGGGCGACGTGTCGCGCCCGTCGAGGAAGCAGTGTACGTAGACGCGCTGTAGGCCGCGCTGCTTCGCCATCCGCAGGAGCGCGTAAAGGTGCTCCTGCGACGAGTGGACCTGGCCGTCGGAGACGAGGCCCATCAGGTGAAGCGCCGTGCCGCGCGACTTCGCCAGGTCCATAGCCTCCGTGAGCGCGGGGTTCTGGAAGAACTCGCCGGTCTCTATGGCGTAGTCAATGCGCGACACGTCCATGCGAACGACGCGCCCGGAGCCCATGTTGAGGTGGCCGACTTCGGAGTTGCCCATGATGCCCGCGGGCAGGCCGACGCGCGAGCCGGATGCTTCAAGAAGCGTGTGCGGGTATTTTTCGACAAGCTCGTCGTAGAAGGGCTTGGCGGCGAGCGCAATGGCGTTGCCCTCGCGCTCGGGACTGTAGCCCCAGCCGTCAATGATGATGAGCGCGAGCGGCCCTCGTTTGTCGGTCACGATTCAAAACCCCCTGAAAGAATTCGACTTCAAAATCCAACTTACTCAAGCCTTTGCGTCTTTGCGTCTTAACTTTGCGCCTTTGCGTGAAACAACATGCTTCACGCAAAGGCGCAAAGACAAACATAAGGCGCAAAGGGTTGAGTTAATTTTTCAAAGCTTCAGGTGTCCTGTTGGTAGCGCGTCTTGCAGTTCGGGCACTCCAAAAGTTGCTTGACGCCGCTGACGGGGAAGACGGGTATCACGAAGAAGATGGTGACGAAGCGCATGCCCTTCTTCATGACGAAGTGTTGAATCATGCCGCAGTTCGTGCACTGCATCGCCTGCGGCGTGGTCTCGGAGCCCCACGTCAGAAAGTCCACCCCGATGATGATGAAAGCCAGGCCCATTAGAATCTCTCCGTCGCACGAAGCCGCTTACTTCTTCGCCGCGCGTGCACGCTTCTGGCGGCCGCCCGCGTTTGCCGATTGCGCCGCCTGCTCAATCTGGTAGAAAGCGCTCCGGCCCGGATAACGCGCGGCCGTGC
The DNA here is from genome assembly GCA_963711585.1 of uncultured Acidobacteriota bacterium. GTDB lineage: Bacteria > Acidobacteriota > Blastocatellia > Pyrinomonadales > Pyrinomonadaceae > QHXM01. The sequence continues at coordinate 204,851 of CAVQEU010000022.1, forward strand.
GCAAGTCCTCTTCGATGCGGAGCAACTGGTTGTACTTTGCCATGCGGTCTGAGCGCGACGCCGAGCCGGTCTTAATCTGTCCAGCGTTGGTGGCGACCGCAAGGTCCGCGATGAAGGAGTCTTCAGTCTCGCCCGAGCGGTGCGAGATGATGGCCGTGCGGCCGTGCGTCTTCGCCAGCTCGATGCAGTCCAGGGTCTCCGTCAGTGTGCCAATTTGATTTACTTTAATCAGAATCGAATTCGCCACGCCGCGCTCTATGCCTTTGCGCAGGAATTCCGTGTTGGTGACGAAGAGGTCGTCGCCGACGAGCTGAACGTTGCGGCCTATCTCGTCAGTTAAAGTCTTCCAGCCGTCCCAGTCGTTCTCGGCCATGCCGTCCTCGATTGAAATGATCGGATAATTTTCGGCCCAGTTCTTCCAGTAAGCGACCATCTCGTCACTTGAGAGTTTGCGCTTGTCGGATTTTTTGAAGACGTACGAACCATTGTCGTAGAACTCGCTCGCCGCCGGGTCGAGGGCGAGCATGATGTCCTGGCCCGCCCTGTAGCCCGCCTGGTTGATGGCTTCGAGAATCGTCTCGACGGCCTCCTCGTTCGACTTCAGGTTCGGGGCGAAGCCGCCCTCGTCGCCGACGCTCGTCGCGTAGCCGCGTTTTTTCAGGACGCCTTTCAGCGTGTGGAAAATCTCCGCGCCCATACGCAAGGCTTCGTGAAACTCTGTCGCCCCGACGGGCGCGACCATGAACTCCTGAAAGTCCACGTTGTTGTCCGCGTGCGCGCCGCCGTTGAGGATGTTCATCAGTGGCACGGGCAAGGTGCGCGCCGCGGGGCCGCCCAAGTACCTGTAGAGCGGGATTTCTAAATAGGTGGCGGCGGCGCGCGCCGTGGCGAGCGAGACGGCAAGCAAGGCATTTGCGCCGAGCTTGGCTTTCGTGGGCGTGCCGTCCAGACTGATGAGCGCTTCGTCAACTTCCACCTGGTCGAGCGCGTCGAAGCCTTCGAGTTCGCGCGCGATCACGTCGTTGATGTTCTGGACCGCCTTGAGCACGCCCTTGCCCAGAAAACGTTTCTTGTCGCCGTCGCGTAATTCGACGGCCTCGTGCTCGCCCGTGGATGCTCCGCTCGGCACGGCCGCCCTTCCGGTCTCGCCGCCGATGAGGGTCACTTCGGCCTCGACCGTCGGGTTGCCGCGCGAATCCAGAATCTCGCGCGCGCTGATCTGCTCAATCAAGCTCATGAGTTAAATGTGCTCCTGCAACGCAATATGATTTTGAAATTTCTAAGGGGTAACTTTATCAGGAGGAAGAAGAGTCGTAAATCGAAAACTCGTGAATCGAAAGTTCGTGAATCGTAAATCGTGAATCGTAAATAGAAAAAACGTTCTCCGATTTACGATTCACCATTTACGATTTCACGATTTACGATTCACGATTCGCGGCTTTTGCTTCTTCCGTCTCTGCGGTGGCGGGCTCCTCCGTCTTTTCGAGGCGGACGCGCATGACGCGGCGGCGTTCGACGCGCTCGATGTGGAAGAGGAGGCCGTCGTGCTTGACCACTTCGCCGGGTTGCAGGACGTGGCCCGCCTCGGTCATCAGGAAGCCGGCGATGGTCGTGTAGGCTTCCGACTCGGGCAATGAGAGCTTCAAGCGGCGGTTGAGGTCGCGCACGGCCAGGCCGCCGTCAAGGACGTAGGTCCCGTCCTTCTCCTCGCTGATCTGCTCGTTGACCTCCTCGTCGTGCTCGTCCGAGATTTCGCCGACGATCTCTTCCAGCAGGTCTTCGAGCGTGATGATGCCCTCGACGCCGCCGTGCTCGTCAATCACGAAGCCGAAGTGTGACTTGGCCTTCTGCATCTGCTTGAGCACGTCTTCGAGCCGCGCCGTGTCCACGACGTAGAGCGGCGACTGCAAGACGTGTTCGAGCCGGAAACTTTCGGGCCTGAGCAGGTAAGGCATCACGTCCTTGCTGTGTATGAAGCCGATCATGTCGTCCAGGGATTCGCGGTAGACGGGCAGGCGCGAGTAGCCGTGCTTGCTGAAAGATTTGGCGATCTCTTCGAGCGCGCAGTCGCTGGAGATGGCCGCCATCGCCGTGCGCGGGACCATCGCCTCGCGGACGAGCGTGTCCGAGAACTCGAAGACGCGGTGAATCAGGCGCTGCTCGGAGGCGCGCAGGTGGCCGCTCTCGCGCGACTGGTCAACCAACTGCCGCAGTTCCTGCTCCGTGTAGATGGAGGCATGGTCGGAGGTCGCGTGGATGCCGAACGGGCGGACGATGCGAGCGCTCGCCCAGTCGAGCGCGCGTATGGGCCAGCGGAATACCTTGTAGAACAACTCCATCGGCCACGCGGTCGCGAGCGCCACCTTCTCGGCGCGGGCGAGGCCGAAGAGCTTGGGCGCCTGCTCGCCGATGACGATGTGCAGGGATGTAATGACTGAGAACGCGATGCCGAAAGAGATGGCGTGACGCCACGCGTCCGAGAGATTGGCGAGCGGGCCTTCGAGGAGCCGGGCGATGGCCGGCTCGCCGAGCGCGCCGAGGCCGAGCGAGGCGAGCGTGATGCCGAGCTGCGAGGCCGACAGGTAAGCGTTGAGATTGTTGAGCAGGCCGATCAGGCGCTTGGCGCGCTTGTTACCGGCGGCCGCAAGCGCCTCGATGCGCGAGCGGCGGATGCCGACGAGCGCGAACTCGGCCGCGACAAAAAAGCCGTTGGCAATGACCAGCACGAGCACGGCCGCGAGCTTGATGACGGGCCCCCACAGCGAAACTGGCCCGTGCGGCAACGCCGTCTCTTCAAAAATGAGCGTCAGTAAGTAACTCGGAGGTTCGTCCATCTCAGTCAAATGGTGGGGGACCGGCGCGCGAATTTAGTCTGGTTTTAAACGCGGGGGATTATAGCACACGCAGAAAGAGGCGTCAGTGCCGGGCGGTCGGCAGCCGGCCTGTGCGGGACAGCCGTGTGCCTTCCCCGGAAAGGGGGCCGGGGTCGTTGAGGTGTGTTTTGAGTTGTGCCGATTAGTGGCCTACGGCGGCGCCCGCGGCGCGTGCGCGCGTGGGGCGGCGTTCGTGTTTGGCGCAGGCGCGCGAGAGCGCCTGCTCAACGCGCGGCTCGACGTTGCACTCGGGTTGACGGCAGACGGCCGCCAGTTCGGAGATGACGAGGTAACGTGCGCGCTCAAGCATCCGCTGTTCGCGGAAAGAGAGCGGCTTGATGTGGCTCAAAAACGTCAGGTTCTTGAGCACGTCGGCGACCTCGAAAATGTCGCCGGTGCGCATCTTCTCGGAGAAGTCTTTGAAGCGGTCTTTCCAATCGTGGGCGGGGGACGAGAAGTCGTCTGAGAGATTCTTGATCAGCATCTCGCATTCGCCGGATGAGATTGGGGAGCGAAGGCCAACTTCCGAGGCGTTGGCGACGGGGACGAGAACCAGGGAGTTGGTAGCAGCAAGGCGAAGCGTGTAGAAGGGAAGTGAGTTAGAGCCTATTTGCTTCTGCTCGATCTGCTCGATGGTCCCGATTCCGTGATTGGGGTAAACGACTTTCTGGCCGACTTTAAAGCCCACCATAGCACCTCCATCGAATTACAAAAAATCAGACTGCGCCGCACGCGCGGGGTGTTCTCGCCTCTCAGGCGAAGGACGACGCAGGCGTTAGCGTCGGGTTGCGCTTAATTCTCACGAAAGTGTAACAAGCGCTCTCGTGAAGCGTCAAGGAATATGAAACAGTGATGAGTGATAAGTGATAAGTGATGAGTTTTTAAGTTGAAAACTTCATTTACTCATCACTTATCACTCATCACTTATCACTTTTTGGAGGCAGTAGCCGACGCAGACTTTCGTCTCGATGTGGAGGCCGTAGGGTGCTAGGCGCTGGCGCAGACGATAGATGTGCACGTGCAGGCTCTGCGCGTTGAAGGGCGCGCTCTCGCCCCATGCCGAGCGCCAGATTTCTTCCGAGAGGACCAGGCGCTCGACGTTGCGCACGAGGCGCGAGACGATGAGGAATTCTTTGAGCGGGAGTTTCAGCGAGCGCCCGCCGCACGCCACGTAATAGTTGCCGTGCTCGACGCGCAGGTAACCGTCGTCGTAGACATCCTCTTCCTGCCCGCCGCCCGGTGCGATTTTAGATTGCGCGAGAGACATAGAGAGAGTGATAAGTGATAAGTGATAAGTGATGAGTGATAAGTTAAAACCCGTCTTTCTGTTACTTATCACTTATCACTTATCACTCATCACTTATCACTGCTTTTAAAAGTTGAGCCGCAGGGCGAACTGAATCTGGCGGTTCGTGCCGAGCCCGACGGTGCGCTCGACGGTCTGCCGGAGCAGGCCGAAGGTCGAACCGGCGGCGGCCTGCGTGAAGGGCTGGCCGGGCTGAATCTGGTTGGCCCCCGTGCCGAGCGCGTTATTCAAGGTCGAAGAGGGGCTAGAGAAGTTCGTGGTGTTGAAGATGTTGAAGACCTCCGTGCGAAACTCTATGTTAGTGGTTTCGGTCAGGCGGAATCTCTTGTTCAGAATCAGGTCGAACTGCCTGAAGTTTGGTCCGCGCAAGGCGTTTCGTGGGAGATTGCCGAACGTGCCGGGCTCAGGGATGGCGAAGGCCGCGGGGTTGAGCAGGCTGCGGTCGTCGTTGAGATACGGGTTGACGCCAGGAATCAAATCGGGCCGGCGCACATTGCGCGAGGCCCCGCCGCCGGGCGTGTTGACGACGGCCGTGAAGCCCGCGGGCAGCGGATTCGCGGTGTTGATCGTGCCGGGTAGCTGGCGCACTTCGCCCGCCGTGCAGCCCGCCGCCGCGTTCGTACACATGATGACCACGTCCGGGCGCGTGACTAGCACCTCAATGGGAAGGCCCGAGCGTGCGTTGATGATGCCGCCGATCTCCCAGTTGCCGAGGATGGCGTTGCCGACAGAGCCCAGGTCGTAGCGGCGGCCCGAGCCGAACGGGAGGTTATAGATGGCGCTCAAATTGAAGGTGTGACGCACGTCGAAGTTGTTGTAGCCGCGGTCATCTTCGAAGTCGAAGTTGGTCGCGAGCGTCCGGGCCTCGTTCGAGCCGGCCGTGTTGCCGAAGGAGCGCGAGAAGGTGTACTGCGCGTTGAGCGTCAGGCCCGTGTCAAAGCGGCGCGAGAGCGTCGCTTGCAAGGCGTTATAGCTGTCGGAGCCCCCGGTCGTCTTGTAGTCAACCTCCGCGAAAGGGTTCTGAACAGACGCGCCGTTCAGGATGGCGAACTCGCGGACGGTCGTCACGCCGACGACGCGGCCCATCGCGTCGATGCGGTTGACGACGCCGACGCCCGCGGGGATGTTCGTCCCGTTGACGATGGAAGTCTCGCCCGGAAGAATTTTGTTGGCGACGCTGCGCAGGAAAAGGTCGCGCCCCTGGCTGCCGACGTAGGCGACGGTGCCGACCGTGTTGTAGAACAACTCCTGCTGCAACGAGACGCTGTACTGGTAAACCTTCTCCGGTATCTCGTACTCGCGGGCGTAGGCGCGCGGCTGATAGGAGCGCGTGTTCGGGTTCGAGTTGAAGAAGGCGACGGCCGCCGCCGTGTCGAGCGGGAAGGCGTTGAGCGGGCCGCTCGTGAAGGTCGAGCTGATGCGGTCGGATTCAATCGGCTGAATCTGGTCTTCGGTCTGGCCCGGCCCGTAGTAGATGCCGAAGCCGCCGCGCAGGACGGTGCGCCCGCCGCCGAAGAATCCTGTGCCATTTTGATTGGGCGACCAGGTAAGCGCGACGCGCGGGCCGAAGTTAGTTTTCTTCGCCCCGAAGGCGTCTTCGCTCGACGGGCGAAGCTGGCCCGTCTCGATGTCGAAGAGCACTTGCAGGTTCCTGTCCTCGCGCAACGGCGTGTAGTACTCGTAGCGCAAGCCGTAGTTCAACGTCAGGTTCGGGCGAATCTTCCACTCGTCCTGCGCGTAGCCGATGTAGTACTCCTGCTTGGCGTACCGCTGGCCGGTCGCGCCGCCGTTGAAGGGGCTCGGCGCGCTCACGTCGCCGAGGAATTGGACCGACTGCGGCGTGTTCGCCAGAAAGCTAGCGATGTTCGAGTAGGTATAGGTCGTGCCGCCGAGGCGGTCGGTGTAGAGACGAATCGCGCGGACTTCGCCGCCGAACTTGAAGTTGTGGTTCCCGCGCGTCCAGTTCAGATTGTCAACGAAGGAGAGCGAGTAGGGCGTGTAGGGCTGGCCGCGCCCGTTCGTCGCAGAGTTGGCGCGGACCAATCCTCCCGGCACGGCCGTTCCCGCCGAAGTCCCTTGTCCCGCGATGCCGAAGTTGGCCGTGTTGCCGGAGATGTTGATGGCGATGGCCGAGAGGTCTATGCCGTTGACGGTCGGCGCGAAGCCGTTGATGCGCGTGTAAGCGCCGTTGAAGCCGAACTTGAATTCGTTGAGGAGCGTCGGCTTCAGGATGGATTGCAGGGCGATGACGCCGTTCTGCGGGTTGGCATTAATCAGCACGCGGCGACCCGTCACGCCTTCGGGTTGGTCGTTCGTCCCCTGGTCGCGGAAGTAACGCAGGTAGACGGAGTGTCTCTGGTTGATTTTGTAATCGAAGCGCGCGGCGATGGCGTTCTCGTCAACGATGGAGTTCGACTGAAGCTGTGCCACGTCGAAGAGGTTGCTGCCCGTGCCCTGCTGAATGATCGCCGCGTCGGGCGAGCGGAAGGCCGGGAGCAGCGGCACGATGGCCGCGTTACAGTTGATCGAGCCGCTGCCGAACGGCGGGGCGCAGAGGCGCGCGGCCGTTCCTGGCACAGCCTCTATGGAGTTGACACCGGCGCGCAAGCGGTAGCCCTCGTAGGAGACGAAGAAGAAGAGCTTGTCTTTCATGATTGGTCCGCCGACGGAGCCGCCGAACTGGTTCAAGCGGAGCGGGCTCTTCTTGCCGATGATGTTGTCGAAGAAGTTGGCGGCGTCGAGCGCGTCGTTGCGCAGGAACTCGAAGACGGAGCCGTGAAACTGGTTGCCGCCGGATTTCGTGACGACGTTGATCTGCCCGCCCGTACCCGTGCCGTACTCTGCCGGGAAGTTGTTCGAGTCAACGCGAAACTCCTGCACGTTCTCAAGAGAGGATTGCAGGCGGAAGGGCGAGGGGACTTCGCCGTTCAAGTTACCCGGACTCGCGTCAATGATGGCGGAGCCCTCTATGCCGTCGAAGCGTATGATGTTCTGCTGGACGGCGCGACCCGAGAAGCGTATGTCGCCGAACGTGCCTGAGCCGGAATTGACCGAGCCGGGCGCTTGCAGGTAGAGCTGCGAGAGCTGGCGGCCGTTAATGGGCAGGCCCTCGACCTCGCGCTGGTTGACGGTCGCGCTCATGCTCGCGGAACTGGTGTCGGTCACGGCCTCAGTGCCTGCGACGATATTGACCGACGCCGTGACCTCTGTCGTCCCGAGAGTGATGTTTAAGTCTCTCTCCTGCCCGACCGCCACCTGAACGTCCGTGACTTTCGCGGGGGCGAAGTTCGGCGCGGTCGCAGTCACGACGTAATTCGACGCCTTGAGCGCCGGGACGGTGAACGTCCCGTCGTCGTTCGTGGTCGCGGTGCGCTCCTCGCCGGTCTTCTCGTTTTTGACCAGGACGGACGCGCCGGGCACGATTGCGCCGTTCGCGTCCGTCACCGTGCCGGTGATGCGGCCTTGGTCGGTCTGCGCGAAGATTGCGGCCGATGTTAAGAGCAGCGCCGCGAGCGCGAGGACGGCGGGCCGTAGAATTTGGGGGAGCCGCCTGGAATAGAACTGAGCCATAAAGCCTCCTGTGGAATTTGTGTAAAGTTGAAATGTTCGCGCGGACACTACAGAGCGCGCCCGCCGAAAAAAAGGAGTGACAAAAGTGCTTGTCGCGGAGCGAGTCAGAATCTTCACAAGTGCGTGTGGGGTGCGTCGAAACAAAGCCGGAATGTATCGGGCGGAGATTACATGTGAGTGAATGACGCCTTAATTAATTGTAAACTTAGTCTGAGGAAAATAACTGAGCCTCTGGGCGTCGGTAGAATTTACCGACGCCCAGAGGCTCAAATTTTATTAAGGATAGATTACCTGCGGGCGGCCATCTGCTTCTGTTCGTCCAGACCCCCGACGAGTGCCGCGTCCCAGACCAGCCAGTAGCGTTTCTTCTTGTTCGTCGTGGGCTCTCTACGGTCAAAGGCTATGCGCACGTACTTCGTCATGAACTCGCTCGTGTCCGCGCCCGGAAGATAGGTGAAGAAATATTCGGCGCGCTCGGCCAGTCCGCACTCGCGGCGCATACGGTTGATGGCCTCCTCGCACTCGCCCGCCACGCCCACTTCGCTCGGGTCCACGGAATCGCGTACGACGTGATCCACTTCGTGAAGCATGCCCCAGCCGACGTTGAAGGCCGCGAGCGCGGCGTGGTCGCCCGTCAGGCGGGAGAAGTCCGCGAAGTCTATGAGAATGACGAAGACGGGCGGCTTGCCGTCGGCCCCCTTCGTCCAACGGCCCTCGACGACGCGGCAGAAGACCACGTCCGCGCGGTCGCTCGCGTCTTCCAGCACCATCACCTTCCCGCCCGACGCGGCGTCCCTCAACAGTTGCCGCGCGCTTTCGGAGCCTCCCGAGTGTGCCCCCTGGCCCAGACGCAGAGCCCCGTTCTCGTCAAAGTCTAAACTGTGCCAGCCCGTGATGGCGCGCAGTTTATTCGTCAGGTCGTCGCGCCGCGCGGCCACAGTGTCCTGGCGCAGGAGGATGTTCGAGATGGAAGAGTCAGCGCGTGATTCGAGGGAGAAGAAGACAGAGAGCGAGAGCAGGCCGGCAGCCTTGATAAGAGCGTAGAAGGTTCTACATCGCAGTCTGTACGCCACGTCAAAATCCCTTTCTTGACGGCTACGGACCAGGGCTCAAGGCGAGCACTACTCGTTCGGGGTCGGCCGCGTCTGAGAGGGGCGACGCAGCACCGGGCATGTTACCAGAGTGTTAATGGAATGTATACAAAATGTTAAGTGGAGGGAAAGAGTAAGGGATGAGGGATGAGGGATGAGGGATGAAAAGGTTTTGAGTGAATCGCTCAGCGAGTCATTGATTCAAAGGCTTTCCTTCATCCCTCATCCCTCATCCCTCATCCCTTCATTTCCGCGGTGTCGGTTTTGTGCGGCTTGATGGGGATGGCGACGCGTTCTCGCTCGGGGGTGGTCAACAGTTCGGTCGTTCCTTCGGTGACGGAGGCGTACGGGGGCAGGGCGGCGGTCTGCGCAGCGGGGAGCGCGCGCGGGAGGCCGGCAGCGGGCGAGAGTTGTTTTGTCTCCCGCTTCGGGTTGAGCGTGCGGTGCAGGTGCGACATGCCGTAAAAGAGCCAGAGCAGGGCGAGGGCTTCTCCGACGATGAGCAGGATGGTTCCGGCGCGCGGGCCTTTGCTGCTCAGGAAGATCAGGGGCAGCGCTATTGCCAGCACCACGAGCGCGGAGATGATGCCGCCGGTGATGCTTTGATGGCCGACGCGCGCGCCCGCGGTCAGCCGCAGTATCTCGACTTCCGGGGGCTCGCCCCCGATGTTCGGCGCCCCGCAGGCGCGGCAAAAGCGCGAATCGTTCGCGTAGACGGTCCCGCAGGAATGACAAGAGCCGGAGGCAGGGCGTGCCGCCGCGAGCGCGGCGATGGCCTCGGCCTCGCGCTCCACGGTCTGCCGGTCGCCTTTCGTGACGAAAGAGTTCAAAATCTCGTAGTCGAAGGTGACGAGCGTCGAGGTCGGGTTCAGGGCTTTCAATCCGACGGTCAGGCTTTTGACGCACTTGAGCACGTCGAAAGAGCAACTGGACGCCTGGCCGCGCGCACGCTTGGCGACCAGCGGCTGCTCGCTGATGACGCGATAGCCCAGCTTTTCGAGAGCGTAGACCAGGCGCTCGCGGACGCTCACTATGTCGCCGGCAATCACTCTCCTGTAATCGTGCTCGGTCGTCTGCGTGTACGAGCCGTCCGTCAAAAAGTCCGCCATTCGAGCACCTCCCTGAACCTGCGGTAAAACTACATGGTTATTACGACGGGACTCTTCATCTCGTTTCCGCCGACCGGAAGTTTGGCACAAATCATACTCGAGCTCGCCCGCGGCCCGCGGGCAAAATTCCGCGCGAAAGATTGTCTGGTCATTATCATTCGGTTGTCTCGCCGGGAATCTACGCTCTTGTAACATCCCGGTAACATCCGACGAATATGCTGCCCGTCTTCCGTGCAGCTTAAGCTGTGGGGCGCTCTCGCGGCGTCTCCCGCTAAGGAGTCCGAAAACTTATGGGCATTGCCAATGAACTGAGCAGCGACGTGGCGGCGGCCGTCCTCGCGAGCCGGCCGGGCGAGACTAAAGAGTTGGTTGAGATTGTCCGTGATTTTCATTCCACGATGCGCGATCTCGTAGGTGAAGAGCGCCGCCGTCGCCTCTCGCAGTTGCCGACGACGGATTCTTCGCCCCAGGCCAACGGCCAAGCGGCGTCCGGCAGCCACTGACATCCGCGCCCGCGAATTTCAACGCAGAACGAGTCAATCCTTCGCAAGCTCCTTCGGCTTGACGAGCCATTCCAGGCGTCCGCCCCGCGCGCCCGCCTCGTCCCACCTGTCCGCGTTAAGGGCTATCCGCGCGAGCGCGGCCGTCGGCACGCGCAGGCTTTCACCCGTCAGGCGCTCCAACAAATTCTCGAAGCCGGGATTGTGGCCCACAAGCATGACTTCCTGTTTGTCGTCTTCGACCCCGTTGATGATTTCGAGGAGGCTCAGGGGCGTCGCCTCGTAGATGCGCTCGTCGTAGCGTAGCTCCGTCTCCAATTCGGCGGCTTTGAGGACGAGCGCGACGGTCTCCCTGGCCCTCGCCGCGGGCGAGGAGATGACGAGGTCCGGGCGGAGTTGCCGCTCGCGCATGAAATTTCCCATGAGCGGGGCGGCCCTGCGCCCGCGCCCGTTCAAGGGGCGGTCGAAGTCCGCCAGGCTGGCGTCGTCCCAGCTCGATTTGGCGTGTCTGAGGAGCAAGAGCTTTTTCATGTCGAAAGAAATTCTCTCTTCAGATGAGCGCGTCCTCGTCGCCTTCGTCGCCCTCTTCGTCCTTGCGGTGTTCGGAGAGAGCCTTGATGGTCTCCATCGCGTCGTGGTGCGAGACGTGCTTCTTGCCTTTGCCGCGGCGCGAGTGCAGCACCACGTCGTTGATGGAGAGGATGCCGCGTAAGATTCCGTCGGCGTCAACCACGGGCAGGCGGCGCAACTGCGAACTCTGCATCGTCTCCATCGCGTCGCGGATGTTGTCGTCCGGCGCGCAGGCGTAGACCTTCCCGGACATAACTTCGCTGACTCTTAGGTCGGTCGCCAATCTGTTCCGTGTGGAGACGGCCATGCAGATGTCGCGGTCCGTAATCATGCCGACGATGCGCCCCTCGGCGTCTACGACGGGAACCGAGCCGCAGTCTTTTCTCCACATGATCGCGGCTGCCGCGGCCAGGTCACTTTCGGGGCCGCAAGCCTCCACGTCGGAAGTCATAATATTCTGCACTTTCATCACAGGGTCTCCTTAAATTTTTCTTAGCGTCTTTGCGCCTTTGCGTGAAAAATCAAAACATCTCACGCTGGAGGCGCAAAGACGCAAAGCTTAGGGCGTTTGCCTCGTACGTCTTAAAAACTTCGCCAGTGTTTTAGCACAAGTGGGCCGCCGCGCCAAAAACATTGGGGGGGCGCTCGGTTGCCCGCGCCCGCTTTTCGTGTTGTAATCGCGCCATCGAAAACAGAGGTTAACGCGGTGTCAAAGCTCAAGAAAATCGGCGCTCACGTGCTCGTCTGCAAGCACAAAACCTGTCTGCGCCAGGGCGGCAAAGCCTCGGCCCGCGCGTTGAAGCGTGCGCTCAAGGAGCAGCATCTGGGCGGGCGCGTGATGGTCACGAAAGTAAAATGTCTGGATCAATGCGGGCGCGGCCCCGTGATGGTCGTTTACCCGGACGGCGTCTGGTACGGCCGTGTGGACGAGACGGCCGCGCGCCGCATCGTCTCTGAACATCTGGCCGAAGGCCGCGCGGTCGAAGAAAAGGTGCTGCACGACATGCGCGGCGCGGGGACGGAAGGATGAGCGGCGGGCGCACCATCGTCGTCGGCGACATACACGGCTGCTACGACGAGCTACAGGCCCTGTTGGAAAAGGCCGCGCTCGGCGCACGGGACCGCGTCGTCTCCGTGGGCGATCTCGTCGTCAAGGGTGAGAAGAACCGCGAGGTGCTGGACCTCTTCATAGAGGACGAGCGGTTCTCGGCCGTGCTCGGCAATCACGACCGCGCCCTGCGTCGTTACTGGCGCGGCGAGGGCGTCGCGCTCAAGGAATCGCAGGAGCGCGCGCTGAGGGAACTCGCGGCCGCCGACGAGGCGCGTTACTCGGCTTACATCCAATCGCTTCCTTTGATGCTGGACCTCGGCTCGCACTTGGTCGTTCACGCGGGCGTGCGCCCCGGTGTCGCGCTCGCGGCGCAGTCGGTGGAGGATTTGACGGAGCTGCGCACGCTCGGCGAAGACCGCACGAGCCGCGAGGGCGTGCCGTGGTACGAGCGTTATGAGGGCGAGCAGACAGTTCTCTTCGGCCACTGGCCCGCGCCCGAGCCGCGGCGTGGGCCGCGCGCCATCGGCCTCGACACGGGCTGCGTTTACGGCTTTCAACTGACGGCCTACGTCATAGAGAACGGAGAGTTCCTGAGCGTGCAGGCCCGCCGCGCCTACGAGGAACCGAAGCGGCGCGTGGCCTGAAAAGCAGTCCAAAAACCTAAGCTCAACCCTTTGCGCCTTACGTCTTCTCTTAGCGCCTTTGCGCGAAACAGCCGTTCACGCTGGAGGCGCAAAGTTAAAACGTAAGACGCAAAGGGTTGAGTCAATATGTTGCTTGATTGTTGAGCCTAAGAAAAATCTCTTTCCCGTCTTCGTCTCTTTGTGGTTTAGTACACGTCATAGTGGCGTAATACGAAGGGACTAGAGTCAGCGGCCGATGATTACATACGGACACCACCACTTTCCGGGGAAGCTCTTCGTCGTAGAGGGCACGGACGGGAGCGGGAAATCAACGCAGCTCGCGCTCCTCTACCAGTGGCTCAAGGCCGAGGGCTACCCCGTCTTCTTTTCCGAGTGGAACTCCTCGCCGCTCGTCAAAGACACGACCAAGCGCGCTAAGAAGCGGCGGCTCTTCACGCCCGCCACGTTCTCGCTTCTTCACGCCACGGACTTCGCGGACCGCACCGAGCACGACATCTTTCCGCCTTTGAAGGCGGGCGCAATCGTGCTCGCCGACCGCTACATCTACACGGCGTTCGCGCGCGACGTGGCCCGCGGCTGCGACCGCGCGTGGGTGCGCCAGATTTACAGCTTCGCCGTCAAGCCGACGGTCGCGTTCTTCTTCCGCGCGCCTCTGGACGTGGCCGTCGAGCGAATCGTCTCGGGGCGTCCCCAGTTGAAGTATTACGAGGCGGGGATGGACATGGAGTGGGCCGACGACGAGGAGGAGAGCTTCAAGCTCTTTCAGGGCAGGATTCTGGAAGAGTATGACAGGATGGTTGACGAGTTCGGGCTGACACTCGTTGACGCGACGCGCTCGATTGAGAAGCAGCAGCGCGAGATGCGCGCCATCGTCAAAGAACACCTCACGAAAGAAGGGAACGGGGCGGCGCGATGAGAGACATGAGATTCTACGGGACGCCGCTGCCGGGCGTGGAGCTTGAGCCTTACCCCGGCAAGCTGATCGTCATAGAGGGCGCGGACGGCGTCGGGCGCTCGACGCACACCACACTCCTGCGCACCTGGCTCGAATCGCGCGGCCACGCCGTCCTGGACACAGGGATGACGCGCTCGGTCCTCGCCGGGCGCGGCATCAAAGCGGCGAAGAAGGGGCCGACGCTCGGCCGCCTCACCATGCAGCTCTTTTACGCGACGGACTTCGCCGACCGTTTGGAGAGCCAGATGCTGCCGGCCCTGCGCGCGGGCTTCGTTGTCCTGACCGACCGTTACATCTACTCCGCGATTGCGCGGGCGGTAGTGCGCGGGGCCGACCCCGAATGGATGCGCGCCGTCTACGGCATCGCGCTCGTGCCTGACGCCATCTTCTATCTCAACATCCGCTCGGCCGAAGAGTTGGTCGAGCGCATCCTGGCTTCCGGGCGCGGCTTCGACTACTGGGAGTCCGGGATGGACATGTACCTCGGCGAGGATTTTTACGACAGCTTCGTCGCGTACCAGACGCGCATGCTGCGCGAGTTCGAGCGTATGAAGGGCGAGTACGGCTTCCGCGTTCTGAACGCTTCGCGCTCGATTAACCGCGTCGCGGGCGATTTGCGCCGCGCAGTGGCCCGCGTGATTGACGAAGGAAAGATTGTTGACGCCTCAGACTCGGTCAAGAGTTTCCCGGCGAAGGCTGTGCGGCAGGCCGCGAGGTCTAAAAAGGCGGAAGCGGAAGCACGCAACGCGGAGATGCTGGAAGGGACCGGACGACGTTGAAACTCGCGGCCATAGACATCGGCTCGAACTCTATCAAACTGGCCGTCGTCGAGGCGGCATCAAGCGACGCCTTTGCCGTCATCGCGCGCGAGAAGGAGGTCGTCCGCCTGGGCCACGACACCTTGCGCGAAGGGAGGCTCGCGCCCGAAGCCATCGAGCGCGCCGCCGCGTGCATCGGCCGCTTCCGCTCCATCGCCGAGGCGCGCGGGGCGCAGCACCTCGTCGCCATCGCGACCGCTTCCGTGCGCGAGGCGGACAACGCGGCGGAGTTCATCGAAGAAGTTCAAAAGCGCACGGGCGTGCGCGTCGCGGTGCTCTCCGGGTTAGAAGAAGCGCGGCTGATAGGGCTCGCCGCCGCGCAAGGCTGCGCGGGCGCAAGCCCGAGCCTGCTCAACATAGACATCGGCGGCGGCTCCACCGAATTCTCGCTCGTCGTGGACGGCACGCCCTCGGAACTCTACTCGGTCAAGCTCGGCGCGGTGGGCCTGACCGAGCGTTTCATCTCGACCGACCCGGTTAAGCCTAAGGAACTGCGCGCGCTCGTCGAAGAGATACGCTCGGCCCTTGAGCGACCGTCGCGCGAGTTGCGCGGGAGACTGTGGCAGGCGGCGACCGGCACTTCGGGGACCATCATCGCCATCGGCGAGGCTCTGCGCCTGCGCCGCTTGAAGCGCGCGGCGGCGGCGGAAGAGCAGGGGGCTCAGCCCGCCGGGGCCGAGATTACGTTGGACGAACTCGTGCGCTTCAACGAGCGCATGACCGGGATGGACGCCGAGAAGCGCCGCACTGTGCCGGGCGTCAGCGCGCAGCGCGCCGAAATCATCATCGCCGGCGGGCAGATTCTCGAAGGCTCCATGCGCGCCATGAAAATCAACATGCTGCGCTCCTGCGATTGGGCCTTGCGCGAGGGCGTGATTATAGACAGGCTGCGCGAGTTGGAGGCCGAAGCCCGCCCGCCCGTGCCGGACACTGAAGACCCCTTGCTGCGCGGCGTGCGCGCGGTGGGTCGCCGCTTCGGCTACGAGGAGGCGCACGCGCACCAGGTCGCGGCCTTCGCCGAGAAAATCTTCGACCACATGGCCGAGCACTACAAACTGAGCCGCCAACACCGGACACTGCTCTCGGCCGCCGCGCTCCTGCACGACATCGGCTACCACATCGCGCACGAGTCGCACCACAAGCATTCGCAATACCTGATCAAGCATTCCGAGTTGACGGGTTTCTCCGAGGCCGAGCGCGAGGTGATAGCCAACGTGGCCCGCTACCACCGCGGCGCTCTGCCCAAGGAGCGGCACGGGGACTACGCCGTGCTCAACGATCAGGACCGCGAGACGGTCTGGCAGCTCGGCGGCATCCTGCGCGTGGCGGACGCGCTCCACTGCGGCTACGACGGCGTCGTCCGCGACGTTGACATCGAACGCGAAGGACGCGCGGTCCACATACGGCTGTCGAGCGGGAACGGCTGCGACAAAGAAATCTGGGCCGCCGAAAAAAAGCGCGACATGTTCGAGCAAGCCTTCGACTGCAAGCTGACCTTCAGACGCGTCGAAAGGCAGAATCCAGAATCCAGAATCCAGAATCCAGAATGAAAGGAAAAGCAGAATCCAGAATCCAGGAGTCAGAATCCAGAATGAAAGGCCGAAACCTTCTTTCTTTTCATTCTGGCTCCTGGATTCTGGATTCTGGATTCTGCCTTTCCGTATGTCTAAAGCGAAAGAGATTGAAGGATTGGATTGCGGACGGGACGTGGGCGAGGGCGTTCGCCTTGTCCTGCGCACGCGCCTGGAGGAGATGTGCGGCCTGCGCGCGGCGGCGCTCGATTGGAGCGACCCCGAGGGGGTTCACGACATGCGCGTCGCGTCGCGCCGCCTGCGTAGCGCGCTGCGGGATTTTTCGCCTTACCTGCGCGTGCGCAAGATGCGTCGCGTGAAAGGAGATTTGAAGAGTTTGGCCGACGCGCTGGGCCTCGTCCGCGACGACGACGTGGCGATCATGGCGCTCGACAAGTTGGCGGAGGAAGCGCCGCCGGAAGTGTGTGCGGGCGTGGGCCAGTTCACGGACGAGCGCCGGCGGAGGCGCGACCGCGCGCGCGCCCGGCTCGAACGTACGTTGACCGAAGACGCGCTCGCCGAGTTGCGGGAAGACTTCAACGACGCGCTCGCCGACGGGGTGAAAGCCGGGCGGAGGCAGGATGCCGGCGGCGAGGGCCGGAAAGAAACAGGCGTCAGCTTCCGCCGCGCCGGGCGCAAGATTATCCTGGCGCGCCTTGAGGAGTTTCAAGACCTGAGCGCGAGTCTTTACACTCCCTTGAAGTCGGAGCCGCTACACCGCCTGCGCATCGCGGCCAAGCGGTTGCGCTACGCCCTGGAGCTTTTCGCGGTCTGCTGGGACGAGAGCGCGCTCACGCCCTTCGCCAAAGAGATCGCCAAAATGCAGACCTCGCTCGGCGAGCTTCACGACTGCGACGTGTGGGTCGAAGAGATAGGCAAGGGACTGAGGCGGGCGGGGCGAGAAGCCGAGGGCGGCCAGGAGTCAGAGACGCCGCCGCCGGGCAGAAGCGACGCGCGGCCTTCTGGCTCTTAGACCACTTCACAAAAGAGCGCACGCACCACTTCCGCGACGCTCTCGCGCGCTGGCGCGAGTGGGAGACGACAGACTTTCAATCGAGCCTGGCCGACGCCATCAGCGATAAACTCCCAACGGAACTCAGCACTCAAGCTACAGACTGACTCAACCCCTTTGCGCCTTTGCGCCTTTGCGTGAGTGGTTTTGGTTTTCTCTCGCAAAGGCGCAAAGACGCAAAGGAGTTGACGCTTTTCTTTGAATCCGTAATGGCTGCGGGCGCGGAAAAATGTGTGTTTTGGCTTTCTTTTCGGCAGATTCCATTTGGGGAATGGTGCTTGCTAAACTACAATAGGAGTCGAGGCAAATACTTCTCTCCCGCTGGTCGTTATTAAGTAATCCGGGCCGAGGCCCTTTTTGAGCCCGCGGGACGGGGAAGGCTACGCGCGGGCTCGCTTTTAAGACTCAGGCTTTGGCGGCGTCCCCGGCCGGCTTCGGCAGATTTCAAAATCGTTGAGGGTTTTCTTCGCAACCGAATGACTATAGGCGAGAGCAAGCAATCTCTGACAGACGAGCCGAGCGGCGACGAAGCCCCGCAGACGACACTGCCGCCGAAGCTGTCCGGGCCGGAGTTTCTTATCAACCGCGAGCTGAGCCTGCTCGAATTCCACCGCCGCGTGCTCGAAGAGGCTCTCGATAAGAGTCAGCCGCTGCTCGAACGACTCAAGTTCCTCTCCATCTTCTCGACCAACCTGGACGAGCTTTTCATGATCCGCGTCTCGGGCCTCAAGGAAGCGCTCGAAGAGGAAGTGACGGAACTCTCGCCCGACGGCATGACCATCACGGAACAGCTCCGCGCGATTAAGGAGCGGCTGCTCCCGATGTTCGACGAGCAGATGCGCTGCCTGCGCGAAGAGGTTCTGCCGCAGCTTAAAGCGGAAGGCATAGAGGTCGTGCGCCTACGACTCGCTCTCGGAAGACGAGCGCGGGCTCGTGGACGATACTTTCACGGAAGACGTTTTTCCGGTGTTGACGCCGCAGGCCGTTGACTCCGCGCACCCGTTCCCGTACATCTCCGGCCTCAGTCTCAACCTCGGCCTGATGGTCGAGCCCGTCCCCGAGCACGGCATCACGCGCTCGCTCACGGGCGGCGTCGAGGCGCGCTTCGCGCGCATCAAGGTTCCGCCGCTCATGCCCCGGCTGGTGAAGGTCGGCAAAACTGGCACACGATTCGTGCTTCTGGAAGAGTTGATCGCGGCCAACGCCTACGCGCTCTTCCCGCGCATGCAGGTCAGCCAGAGCCACGTCTTTCGCGTCACGCGCGACGCAGACATTGAGGTCCGCGAGGACAAGGCCGCGGACCTTTTGAAGGCCATCGAGCAGACCCTGCGCAAGCGGCGCTTCGGCTCGGCCGTGCGCCTGGAAGTCTCCAAGGGGATGCCGGAGTTCATGGTCCGCTACCTGACGAAGGAGCTGGAACTCACGGCGGACGACGTGTACGTCGTGGACGGCCCCCTTCGCGTTGACGACCTGATGAAGCTCTACGGCCTAGACCGGCCGGACCTGAAGGACAAGCCGGTCAAAATTACTGTGCCGGACTTCATCAAGAACGAAGGGTCAATCTTCGACGTTATCAAGCGGCGCGACGCGCTGCTGCATCACCCGTACACCTCTTATTCGACGGTCGTCAAATTCATTGACGCGGCGGCGAAAGACCCGGACGTGCTCGCCATCAAGATGTGCCTGTATCGCACGGGCGCGAACTCGCCCATCCCGCAGTCCCTGATAGAGGCCGCCGAAGCCGGCAAGCAGGTGACGGCGATTGTCGAGATCAAGGCGCGCTTTGACGAGGAGCACAACATCGAGTGGGCCAAAAGGCTCGAAGAGGCCGGCGTCCACGTCGTCTACGGCGTCGTCGGCCTGAAAGTCCACTCCAAGGTCGCGCTCGTCATCCGCCGCGAGGAGGACGACCTTAAGCGCTACGTGCACATCGCCACGGGCAACTACAACCCCGTCACGTCCAACTTCTACACGGACCTCGGCCTCCTGACCGCCAACGAGGAGATCGGCGCGGACGCCTCCGAGTTGTTCAACTTCCTGACGGGCTACTCGCGGCAGAAAAAGTACCGTCAACTGCTGGTCGCGCCCGTCAACCTGCGCGAGCGCATGATCAGTTTAATCAGGCGCGAGGCCGAGCACGCCAGGGCCGGACGCCCCGCGCGCATCGCCGTCAAGATTAACCGCCTGGCCGACGAGGCCGTCGTCCGCGAACTCTACGAGGCGTCGCAGGCGGGTGTGCCAATTGACCTCGTCGTGCGCGGCGTCTGCATCCTGAGGCCGGGCGTGCCGGGCCTCTCTGAGACGATTACGGTCCGCAGCATCGTCGGGCGTCTTCTTGAGCACAGCCGCGTTTACTACTTCAAGAACGGCGGCGAAGAAGAGCTTTACACGGGCAGCGCCGACTGGATGTCGCGCAACTTCGACCGCCGCGTCGAAGTCATCGCGCCCGTCTACGACCCGAACCTGAAGAGATATTTGAAGGACGTGGTGCTCGCCGCCTACTTGAAAGACAACGTCAAGGCGCGGCGATTGTTACCGGACGGCAGCTACGAGCGCGTGCGGCCCGCGCCCGGCGAAGAGAGTTTCGACAGCCAGATGCACTTTCAGGAAAGCATCGGCACGGGGTTCTGACGATTTCGTGAAGCTAGACGAAGAATTTTAGAGAGGAACGAAGATAATCGTGTTGAGACAGCAAAGGGCTCGCAAACTTGCGACGCTGGCAATCGCCCTCCTCCTAACTCTCACGTCGGCCGCTCCCGGCCAGGACCAGGACAAGCCAAAAAAGAAGAAGGCCCCGCTGACGGGGACTCCCGTCCTCTGGCGCGACCCCGGCGACATCTCGTCGCGCGACCTTTTCTTAGGGCCGGGCGGCGCGGAGATGAAGCCGGACATCAGCAACGTCACCTTCCTCAAGGACGAAGTGGGCGGCTACTCGGCCGGTTTCCGCGTGCGCGACGGCGCGGGGAATACCTGGGTCACGAAGCTGGGCAAAGAGTCACAGCCCGAGACGGCCGCTTCTCGCTTCGTCTGGGCCGTCGGCTACGTCTCTGAGATTCACTACCTCTTCCCGTGCGTACACATCAAGGGCGCTCCCAACAAGAAGGTCGAGAGGTGCGAAGGCGACGGCTTCGCCAACGTCAGGTTCGAGGCCCGGCCGAAGAAATTCAAGCGGCAGGGCACCGTCTGGACTTGGGCCAACAACCCTTTCTCGGGGACGAAAGAGCTGAAAGGCTTAATCGTCCTGATGGCGTTCCTCAATAACTGGGATTTGAAAGACGACAACAACAAGTTAGTCTACGTGCCCGTAGGCGACGGCGCGCAAGGAGAGATGCATCACATCATCAGCGACCTCGGCGCGACCTTCGGCAAGACGGGTGGATTCCTCTCGCGCAGCCGCAACGAGCCTGAGGACTACGCCAAGAGCAAGTTCATAGAGGGCGTCGAAGGCGGGCGCGTGAAGTTCGCCTACAGCGGGAAGAATTCCGGCCTCTTCAAAGACATCACGGTCGAGGACGCAAAGTGGGTTGGCTCGCTGCTCTCGAAACTAAGCGACCAGCAGTTGACGGACGCCTTCCGCGCCGCCAACTTCACCCCGGAGGAAGTTCAGACACTCGTCGGGGCCGCGCGCGCCAGGATTAATCAACTCGTCAACCTCCCCGGCGGCGCGGTCGCCGGCACAAATTAGAGATGGCTCAAGGAACCGAACCATTCAACCCTTTGCGCCTTACGTCTTAACTTTGCGCCTCCAGCGAGAAACAAAGCTTCACGCGGAGGCGCAACAAAAGAAAAACTAAAGGCGCAAAGAGTTGAGATTTTGAAAAGCTGGGCAGCGCGTTGAGCGCGGGATTCGAGTGAATGAAGCGAAGAGATTGGAATACGATTCTGGTGGTGGTGCTCCTGGCCGGCCTCTTCGGGTTCGCGCTGGTCACCTACATCCTGACCGACAAGAGGCCCGCCGAGACGGCCCAGCAGATTCAGACCACGGCGCAGGGCGCGGACCCGAACGTCAACACACAGGGCACGCCCACGCCCGACGGCAAACGGAACCCGTTTATGGAAGTGATGGGAGCCCCGCAGGAAATTCCGGGCGAGCCCAGGCATGAGGACTGGAAGATAATCCTCCCGCGAATCATCATCAGGCTGGCGCTCGCGGCGTTCCTGGCCGCGATGCTCGCCTTCCGCCCGCGCAAGGACTTGCCGCTCCGGCAGCGCAACCTCTACGTGGCACAGACGCAGATTCTGCTCGCGGTGGTCGCCAGCGCCCTGATGATGATCGTCGGCGACAATGCCGCGCGCGCCTTCGGCATCTTCGCCGCCGTATCCTTAGTCCGCTTCCGCACCAACATCAAAGACCCCAAGGAGATCACCGTCCTCCTGCTCAGCCTCTCGCTGGGCCTGGCGACGGGCGTGGGCCGCTGGGACCTGGCGCTCGTCCTGTGCCTCTTCGTCCTGCCGCTGCTCTGGCTCCTGGAATCCAGAGAGGAGGCCGAGCTTTACAGGGCGATGGAGTTGACCGTCAAGACCAAGGACACGGACAAGATGCAGGACATCCTGAAGAGTATCTTCCAGCGGTACAAGCTTGAGTCGGAACTCAGACAGCTTGACCAGCCGGACGAAGACGATCCTTTGGGGTGCATCATGTATTACGTCAGCCTGCCCCCGAAAGTGAGCACGGACCAGGTCAGCGACGAGATACGTGCGCTCGACTCGCAGAACGTGGACGCCATCGAGTGGCAGCAGAAAAAGGATACCTCGTCGTACCAGTAAGGGCAGGGCGATACGGGTCGTCCATCGTTTCGACGAATGGGAAAACGAAAAGGCCGCTCTCAAGTTGAGAGCGGCCTCTATTATTTTCGGTGTTGCCCGGATTAGCGACCGGCGGAGGAAGCGGCTTTGGCGTTGGCCGCCTGCGTCCTGGCGTAAAAGTCCTCGACGAACGTCTTGAAGTCGCCGTGGCCCCAGGAAGTGTAGAAGTCGAACTTCTTCATCTCGGCGTAAACCTGGTCGAAGTTCCAGTTGTATTTGGTGAAGCGGTAGACCGCGCCCATCGCGCCCGTCCGGTGACGCCCGCCCGCGCAGTGCACGTAGAACTTGCCGGTCTCGGGGTCGTCAACGAGTTTCATGAACGCCTGCACGGCCTCCTCGGTCGGGTACTTTTTGCCGACCATGGGGATGTTGACGTAGCGCATGCCGAGCGATTCGACCATCTGCTTCTCGTAGGCTTTCGGCTCGGCTTGCAAGTCAACCACCGTGTGGATGCCAATCGCCTTCAGCGACTCGTAATCTTTCTCCTTGGGCTGCGCCCCCCGGTAGAACCGCTCATCCATCTGCCCGAAATTTTTGATTTTGACGTTAGAAAAGTCTGCCTGCGGCGCGGAGGATTGCGCGGCGGCCATGACGGCGAAAATAATGAGTGAGGCGAAAGCACCAAGCACGTGACGAAAGCCGTTCCGATTCACAGTCATTCCAATAACCTCCAGAAGTCTGCACACAAAGGGAATCCGCCCAGGGGATTCGATTAAATTTTTGGGAAAGCCAGGGGGTTTTTCCAGCACTCTCAACCCGAGATACCAGATACGTTTGATAAACCCAAAAGGTTTATTAGCGAGGTGTTCTAATCTTAATGAATCACCGCCGCTCTGGCAAGCATTCGGATTGTCAAAGTGACTGTATCGCGTCAGTTCGCCCATTCACCGATTCAACTGTCTCGTTTGAGCGTCTTAACCGACGCGGAAATTAAGATTCCCAAACGAGCTTAGCGGTTGCTATCCCAGCCTCTTCAAAAGGGGGAAAGTTGACCGTTCGCTTAACGTACTTGTCGGGACAAATTACGACCCTGCCCAAAGTCGTCGGAGGGCGACGTTTAGGGCGCTGAATTTTTGCCGACCATTTTCAGGATTACTTAAAAAAAAGCCCCGGCAGGTCCGCAATCTGCCGGGGCGTCGCTTCAGAGCCGTGGCGGGGTTTGGAGCAGCCGCGGCGCTTATCCCTTTTGCGGCCCTTCAAGGGCGACGGGCCGGGAGCGCGCCGGGTATTGGTGGGGGGCAGCTTTAAAATAAAGCCCGGCTGCTAAGAAAGAGTTAAGGCCAAATTAAATCTTGGTGAAGATGCGCGGGCTAATCGTCCGGGTCTTCTGCGCCCTCGACGGCTCCGCCTTCCTGTTCGAGCAGTTCCTTGGCCTTGAGCAATTCCTGCCGGTGCTCCTCGCCGACGGTCGGGTAGCTCAGGTTCATTGACTCCAGTTTGTTGATGATGACGTCGGCCACGGCCGCGCGCATGAACCACTTGTGATCGGCGGGGATAATGTGCCAGGGCGCCCACTCCGTGCTCGTGTGATTGAATGCGTCCTCGTAGGCCGCCATATAGTCGTCCCAGTAGCGGCGCTCCTTCACGTCGTTCAAGGAAAACTTCCAGTTCTTTTCGGGCGTGTTGATGCGCTTGAGGAACCGCTCGCGCTGCTCCTCCTTGGAGACGTTGAGGAAGAATTTGAGAACGGCGATGCCGTTGCGGGTCAGGTAGCGCTCGAAGTGGTTGATCTCCTCGAAGCGCCGCTCCCAGATGTCCGGCCCCTTGGACTCGGGCGGGAGCTGCTGCGCGCGCAGAATTTCCGGGTGGACGCGCACGACCAGCACCTCCTCGTAGTACGAGCGGTTGAAGATGCCGATGCGGCCGCGCTCCGGCAGCGCCTTCATGCTGCGCCAGAGGTAGTCGTGATCCAGCTCCTCGTGCGACGGCGACTTGAAGGAGAAGACCTGGCAGCCCTGCGGGTCAACGCCGGACATGACGTGCTTGATCGTGCTGTCCTTGCCCGAGGCGTCCATCGCCTGAAAGATGATGAGCAGCGCGTAAGTGTTCTGCGCGTAGAGCACGTCCTGGAATTGTGCCAGCCGCCCTACGTCGCCCATCAGCTTCGCCAGCGCCTGCTCCTTGTTCTCGAACTCGCCCGTGTGCCCTGGGTCGTAATCCTTGAGTTGGATTTTCTTCCCCGGCGGGACCAGAAAATAGTCGCGATTTATCACTCGGCATGCTCCCAAAGCCATGAGGTCTCAAAAAAACTCTTTAGGAGAATGCCAGTTATACGCCAGTTGTCAAGTTTGCTCCCGGAGTTCGCCGCCGCTAAAAGCGGAACGTGGTGTCGAACTGCAAGCGCGTCGTCGGGCGATTCAAAGACCCCTGTGGCGTCGTGCCGAAGACGCCGAGCAGGCCGTTGGGGCGTTGCGTGAGGAAGCCCGTCACCGTCAGCCGGACCGTCCGGTTGTGGTTTCGGTTGGCTTCCCCGTAAGCCATGTAGTCGAAGGTGAAGCGGTGCACGCGCACGTCGGACGGCTGGCCTATGTCGGAGGCGTTGAACGGCGTCAGCACCGCGTCTTTTTCGATGCGCATGAACGTGTAGTCGAAGTTCATGTCACCGCTCACGCGGTCGCGGCTATCCACTTGTTTGCCGAACTGTATCTCGGCCCAGTAGCCGTTGTTTTCGTTGTTGGGCAGAAAGAGGGTCGTGCCTCCCGGCCCGGCGACCGACACGTCGTGCGTCTGCGTGTTGGTGACGAAATTGAAGAGCAGCATGACGGGTATGCGCTTGCTGTGCGTCAGGTCCAGGCGGCCGATAACGTCCACCAGATTGTAGCCGGAGGCCAGCCGCCCGTCCCTTCCGGTCGCGTTATTACTGGCGACCGAGAGGCCGAGGTTGGCGTTGCCCGAGACGAGCTGGTCGCGCGGAATCGAAACCTGGGTGGTCAAGGTCTGCGCAGGTGTCGTGGCCGTGGCCGGGATGGTGATTGTGACCGGGAGTTGCAGGTTAGAGCCGAAGACCTGTATGGGCGAGATGAACTGCGTGCCGTTGAAATAGAGGTCCGCGACCGAGAGCGTCAGCCTGACGTTGGCCGACGGGTCGAAACGCGTTTGCAGTTGTGCGCCGTAGAGCGCGAGGTCGCGGCCCGCTCGCCTCGACTCGTCAACGTTGACGGTGCCGTTACTGTTGCGCACGAAGCCGGAGTTGCGCTCAAGGAAGGGCAATTGCCACGCGACGAAGGTCAGGTTCCTCAACCCGGACTTTTCCTTGAACCCGAACTTTTTGGGATCGTCAACGCAACCGAAGTCGTGCGAATAGGTCTGGCTGAAGCCTTCGGGATAGATGTCATTATCAAGCGTCATCTCCGTGCGCGTCCAGGGCACTTCAAACTTGCCGCCCTGAAGGCGCAGCCCGCGCTCGTCGCCTTCTCGGCAAGCCCTTTCCCGCTTCGGCTTCCACGCGACGTAAGCGTTGTCGAGGCTGAAGGGCTTGCGGTTGTAGAAGTCCGTCAGCGTCTGGTTGTTCGAGATGGCGTCGGCGTAGCTGCCCGAGCCGAGTCGCAAGCCCCAATCGAATGCGCGGCTAAGCTGTCCGCGTATGTTGAGGCGCACGCGGATGCGGAAGCGCTGGCGCGACGAAAGCTCGTTGCCGAGGACGGCCGGATTATCGGCGTTCGCCGACGCGTTCAACTGTCCGTAGATTGACTCGTAGCGCAGCCGCATGTCGCCGCTGAAAGTGATCGTGCCGAGCTGCCTCATGAGAGCGTCGCTCGTCCTCTTCGCCTGCTCCTCGACCTTGCCGAGCCGCGCGTCCACGTTCTCCTGCGCCGCGGGAGTTTGCGGCGTCGCGGTGTCGCTGACGGGGATGCTGCTCGTGCTGATGCTCGCGGCTTGCCGTGCCGTCTCCTCGACGCGCTGGCGCAGTTCGCCTATGACCTGCGACTGCTCGTTGATGAGGGCGCGCATGCGTTTAATCTCCTCCTGCTGCTCAAGCAGCGCGCGCCGCACCTCTTCCAGGCCCGCGTTGTCGGGCGCAGCGGGGGCCGCATCGTCGCTGGCGGCCGGGGCGGGGCTGAGACTGGCCCGGCCCGGCCGGGGTGATTGTGCGCGGGCAGAAAAGCCCAGGCCGACGCAGAAGGCGCACGCCAGAAGCGCGCGTGAGACAGTGAGTCGTGGCATAAAGAAGTCCCTTCCCGTAAAAATTTTTGACCAAACTGAGATTGCGGTAAACGCACGCCGTATTAAACCACGTGCGCGAATGGACGTTCAGTGTCGAAGGCTGAAGATTCTATGAACCCGGTATTACGTCGGTGTTACGGAAAGGCAGAATACAGGAGTCAGGAGTCGGAAGTCAGGAGAAAAGAGAATCAGAAGACGAACGGGTTTCGGCCTTTCATTGTGACTCCTGACTCCTGACTCCTGTATTCTGCTTTTCTAATTCCTCCGTTTGACTGTAAAATCGAGCGTCACTCCGTTAGTGTGGAGCTTCCCGGTAATCTTTATGGCTTTGCTGAAAATCACAGACGCGAGCGGTCGCCAGTGGCAGTACAACCTGTCGCAAGTCCCCTGCACCATCGGGCGCGCGCCGGACAACTGCGTCGTGCTCGACGACCCGCGAGCCTCGCGCCACCACGCGCACATACGCTTCGACGACCCAGGCTACACCATCGTTGACGGCGTCGTCATGAACGGCCAGGTGCGCCGCAGCGCCAACAAGGTATTCGTCAACGGCGAGGCGCGTTACGAGCACACGCTCAAGGACGGCGACCGCGTCACCATCGGCGCGAGCACGCTCCGCTTCGAGCAGCCGCAGGCCGAGCGGACGACCGACGTGCGCTACGATGACAAGCCGCTCGGGCACACGCAGCTCCTCATCTCGGCCAACGACGTGATGACGACCGTGCTCAGGACGAGCAAGCCGCCGGCCTCAGCCGTGCCGACGATGGCTCCCTCCGAGCGCGACAAAGAGATAGAGGCTTTGCAGCGCAAGGCCAACATCCTCGCCGAGATGTACGAGATGAGTAAGACGCTCGGCTCCGTCTTCGATCTCAACGCCATCTTCGCCAAGGCGACCGACATCATCTTCCGCTCCACCCCGGCTGACCGCGTCGTCGCGCTTCTGGCCGAAGGCGGCAGGGACGGTGAAGACGTAGAGCTTGTGCCAGTCGCCACGCGCGCGCGCGACGAGAAGCTTGAGGCCCACGCCAAGAAGCTGACCATCGGCCGCACCATCACGCGCAAGGTGATGAAAGACCGCGTGGCTCTCCTTTCACAGGACGCCGCGGCCGAGGCCATGTTCGCGGGCGTCGAGTCCATCGTCTCGCAAGGGGTGCGCTCGACCATCTGCGCGCCGCTCGTCGCCGAATCGGGCGTCCACGGCGCGCTCTACGCGGATCGCCTGGACCCGTTCGCGGCCTTCAAGCCGGACGATTTGGAATTGATTACGGCGGTCGCCGCGCAGACGGCCGTCGCGGTCGAGAACGCGCGCGCGCACGAACGGCTCGCGCGAGAAGAGGTCGCGCGCGCCAACTACAGCCGGTTCCTCCCGGAGTACGTCGTCAAGCAGATGCTCGAAAACCCCGAAAGTCGTTCAAGCTCGGCGGCGCCAGCCAGACTATCACGGTCCTCTTCGCGGACATACGCGGCTTCACGCGCCTCTCGGAGCACGCCAACCCCGAAAAGGTCGTGCAGCTTCTCAATATGTATTTTTCGGCGATGACCGACATCATCTTCGCGCACGGCGGCACGCTCGACAAATATCTCGGCGACGGGTTGATGGCGCTGTTCGGCGCTCCGACGGCGACGCCGCAGGACGCGACCAACGCGCTCAACGCGGCGGTCGCCATGCAGCGGCGCGTGCTGAGCATCAACCAGGAACTGCGCGCGGAAGGCTTGCACGAGATAGGCGTCGGCATCGGCCTGCACACGGGCGAGGCGGTCGTCGGCTACATAGGCTCCGAGCGCCGCTCGGAATACACGGCCATCGGCGACACTGTCAACACGGCCTCGCGGCTGGAATCGAACTCGAAGGGCGGGCAAATCCTCCTCAGCGACGCGTCGGCCAAGGCCGCCACGAGCCGCTACCCACTCAAGCAGCGCGACCCCATCTACGTCAAGAACCGCGCGCAGCCGGTCCCCCTCTTCGAAGTCGAGTGGGAAACCGGCAAGTCGCAGGGCGACCCCCTGATCGCCTCCTTCGACAACAGAGCGTAAAAGCAGTGATGAGTGATGAGTGATAAGAAAAAGCTGTTGTTTATCACTCGTCACTTCATTTCGAGGTAGTACAAAATGTCTTCCCTTGAAGTAAAGTTAGACTTACCGGACAGCCTGGCTCGTGAGGCTGAAGCCAACGGCCTGTTGACGCCTGAAGCGATTGAGTCCCTGCTGCGGGCGGAAATCCGCCGTCGGCGCGTCAACAAATTGTTTGACGCGGCGGATCGGTTGGCGGCTTTAGACGCGCCGTTGACGGAGGCTGAAGTAGAGGTCGAAATTGCTGCCGTTCGCCAGGCGCGGCGCTCGTCCGATGCGGGTCGTAGCTGACACGAACGTAGTCGTCTCCGGCTTGCTCTGGCGGGGAAATCCGCGTCGTGTGTTGGAGGCCGCGCGCGACGGTTCGATAGACCTATTCACCAGCGCCGCTCTGCTGGCAGAGTTGGAAGACGTTCTGAGCCGTGAGAAGTTTAGCGCACGCCTCGCGTCTGCCGGCGTCTCCCTCCGGGAATTAGTTTTAGGCTATGCTGCTCTCGCGTCCGTTACCCAACCGGCCGCCATTGAACCCGTCATCCTTGCCGACCCCGACGACGATGCCGTTTTAGCTTGTGCCATTTCTGCTCAGTGCGAAATTATAGTTTCTAGAGACAGCCACCTGTTAGATTTGAAGCGGCATCAAAATATTCGCATACTTACAGCCGCGCAGTTATTAACGGAAATTCCGTAGCTAAAGGTATAGCTCTATACTTGCTTACGGGGCAGTCATGAACATCGGCAAGTTGATTCACAGGCAGATTTCCGTGGCGCGCGTCTACGGCATCCCCGTGCGGATAGACTATCGCTGGTTCCTGGTCTTCGGCGTCAGCGTCTGGCTGGTCTCTCTGAATTTGCAGCGCGGCATACGGGGCTTGCCGCCGGTCGAGCCCGTGACCGCGTGGCTGCTCGGCATCATCACGACGCTCGCGCTCTTCCTCTCCGTCTTCGGCCACGAATTGTCACACGCAATCGTAGGCCGCATGGAGGGCATAGAGATTGAAGAGATAGTGCTCCACCCGTTCGGCGGGCTGGCCCGGCTCAAGCGGCAGCCGGACACGCCGGGCGCGGAGTTTCGCATCGCGGTCGCCGGCCCGGCCGCCAGCTTCCTCTTCGCCGTGCTGACCTTCGGCGCTTACCAGCTCGCGCTCGTCGGCGGCTATCGCACGGCCGCCGCCATCCTCTTCTTCATCGGCGCGGGCAACCTGCTCCTGGCCGTCTTCAACCTCTTTCCGGGCTACCCGCTCGACGGCGGGCGCGTGCTCCGCGCACTGCTCTGGCGCAGGCGCGGCAACATCACAGAGGCCACGCGCATCGCGGGCCTCTGCGGCGTCCTCATCGCCGTGACGCTCATCATCACGGGCCTCTACATGGCGTTTTCGCCGAAGTGGCAGGGGACGCTCTCGGGGCTCTGGTCCGTGCTGGTCGGACTCTTCCTCTTCGACGCGGCGGCGAGTGTGGTGCGCCACGCGCGCAACATGAAGCAGGCGACCGTGGGCGAAGCGATGAGCGCGCCCGTCTCAATCGAGCCCGACGTGACGATCCTGCACTTCGTTGACTCCATCCTGCCGCTGCATCGCCGGACCAGTTTCCCAGTGGCGCAAAGGGGCAAGCTGCACGGCATCCTCACGCTCGAAGACTTGAAGGCTTTGCCGCGCGAGCGCTGGCGCGAGACGCGCGCGCGCGACGTGATGCGGCCCGTGGACTCCACTCTCTTCGTCGAAATGAGCGCGACGATGGAGCGCGCTGACGCCATCATGCGGCGCAACGGCCTCGGCGCGCTCGCCGTCATAGACCCCGCCGGCCAACTCGTCGGCTACCTCCAGCGCGGAAGACTCAAGAAGGTGAAAACTCGTAAATCGTGAATCGTGAATCGTAAATCGAAAAGAAAGACCGTTCTCCGATTTACGATTTACGATTCACGATTCACGATTCACGATTTACGAATTCAAATTTTTCCCCCATAATCCAGACGGAGTCCCCGTTCCCAGTCAGGAGGAGAGTTTATTAACGTGGGGGTGCTCGGAGCACTCGTTGCTAAGGGTCTAATTACCGCGCCGTGGCCCGGCGGGGAGAAGAAAGGCTGAAACCGCTTCTGTTTTCGTTCTGAATTCCGGCTCCCGGATTCTGCTTTTGACGAAAATGCTTTTGTCGATGCAATCGAGCGAATACCTTGGGAGGCTGCGCGAGCCGCGCAACATCGCGGACATCGTGCTGGTCTTTCTCATCGTGTACGCCGTCCTGAAGCTGGTCAGGGGGACGCGCGCCGCGCCGATGGCCGCCGGGCTGGCCGTCATCCTGCTGCTCTACGGGCTGGCCGTCAGCCAGGATTTGGCGACGCTCGAATTCATCTTGCGCGGCGGCTTAATCTACATCGGCGTTGCCATCATCGTGCTCTTTCAGAGCGAGATTCGCCAGGCGCTCATCTCCTTCGGCAACAGCATGCGCATGCCTTTCACGCGTCGCCACCGCGGGCAGTTCGGCGAAGGTGTATACGACGAGATCGTGCTGGCCGCGACCACACTCGCCTCGACGAAGACGGGCGCGCTCATCGTCATCGAGCGCAACGTCGGTTTGAAGAACGTGACGGACGGCGGCGTTAAATTAGAGGCCGAGCTTTCCTACGACCTGCTCGTCACCATCTTCAACCCGACGACGCCGCTGCACGACGGCGCGGTCGTCGTGCGCCGCCACCGCATCGCGGCCGCGGCCTGCTTTCTGCCGCTCACCCTGAACCCGCGCCTCTCGAAAGACCTGGGCACGCGCCACCGCGCGGCCATAGGCATCACGGAGGACTCCGACGCCGTCGCGGTCGTCATCTCCGAGGAGACCGGGCTCATCTCTTTCGTCGAAGGCGGGCAGATACGGCGCGGGCTCGACGCGACCAAGCTGCGCGCCGCCATCTTCCACGCCCTCGAAGCCCCCGCCGCAAAGTCCGCGCGCGAAAAAGGCAACAAGCCGGCGGAGACGGAAGCCGAAGAAGCGATAACGTTGTAAAGCAGTAGTCAGTAATCAGTAATCAGTAGTCAGTTAAAAACTGGTTCTTACTGATTACTGATTACTGACTACTGATTACTGGTTATGTCTTTCCGAGAAATAAACGAAGACGCGAAACGTGTGGCACACAGGCCGCACTGGGCGCAGCGCTGGCTGCGCGTCGTCTTCGTCGAAGACTGGTGGCTGAAGCTCCTGGCGCTCGTCATCGCGCTGGGGCTCTGGTACGGCGTGACGGGGCAGCGCAAGCCGACCACCGTGCGCGTGTCGCGCGTCCCGCTCAACTTCCGCCTGCCGGGCGACACCGAGATTAGTAACGAGCCGCGCACGGACGTGGAAATCACGCTGACGGGCAGCAAGCGCGCTCTCGACGCGATCAACGTACGCGACCTGATTGCCAACGTGGACGTGAGCGATTTGCGGCCGGGCGAGCACAGCGTGGCACTTACCCCCGAGCGCGTCACGATGGGCCTGCCCGACGGCGTGCGCTTCGGCGACATACAGCCTGGCAGCCTGACCCTCAGGCTTGAGCCGCGTGTCGAGCGCGAGCTTGAGGTGGAGGTCAAATACTCCGGCAGCGTCGCCGAAGGGTACGAACTGCAACGCGTCACGGCCGCGCCGGATAAAGTCAAAGTGCGCGGGCCGGCCAGCCACGTCAACGCCTTGCAGAAAGCGCCGACCGAGGTCATCCAGCTCGACGGGCTCAGGGAGACGTTCACGCTTGCCGCAGGCGGACATACAGATTCCCGACAGCAAAGTTGACCTCATGGACGGGGACGTGAGCGTCACCTTCGAGATCGGGAGCGGCCCGCGAGAAGGCTTTCAGCGAACGTCAGGGTGCTGGAGATGCCCGGCTCGCAAGTGAGTCCGAGGACGGCCGTCGCCACAGTCTACGGCCCGCGCCCTCGCTGCTCAACAGACTGAGCGCGGATAAAATTAGGCTCGTCATACACGTCAACGAGGACGGCTCGATGATGGTCCTGCCGCCTCAACTGGAACTGCCGGCGGACGTGCGACGGCAGAGTCGAATTGCGCTCCTGGGATATTTCTGGACTCCCTGGCAGTCAGTCTCACCAGGCGAGGTGCGTCTTTGCTCCGCCGCCTGGAACTCTGGACCTGAAGCCTTATGGCAAAACTTTTCGGCACGGACGGGATGCGCGGCGAGGCCGGGCGCTTCCCGCTCGACGCGGCGACGGTGCGCGCCGCGGGGCGCTCTTTGGCCCAACACCTCGCGGCGCGCTTAGGCGCAGGGGAAAGTGCGCGTCCGCCGCGCATCGTGACGGGGCGCGACACGCGCGAGTCCGGCGCGTGGATCGAGCGTGCGTTCCTGGCGGGGGCGAGCGATGGGGGAGCGCGTGCGGAGTCCGCGGGCGTCATCACGACGCCGGGCGTGGCATATCTGGCGCGCACGCTGCCCGCGGACGCGGGCGTCGTCATCAGCGCCTCGCACAATCCGTATCAGGATAACGGCATCAAGATTTTCGCCCCCTCGGGACGCAAGCTGGACGACACGACCGAGCGGCTCATAGAGGCCGACATAGAAGCCTGGAAGGGGAAGGCGACGACGGAAGTGGCGGAAGACGCGCCCGCAGGCGAAATGGGCGAGGCGCGCGCCGCGGACTTGAGAGCGAGTTACCTGGATTTCCTCGCGGGCGAGATCGGACGTGACCTTTCGCTCGGCGGCCTGCGCCTCGTGATTGACTGTGCCAACGGCGCGGCGTCCGACCTTGCGCCCGCACTCTTCGAACGCCTGGGCGCGCGCGTGACCAGCATCAACAACGAGCCCGACGGGCGCAACATCAACCGCGATTGCGGCTCGCTACACATAGACGGCCTGTGCCAAAAAGTTCTGGGCGAGGGTGCGGACCTGGGCGTTGCGTTCGATGGCGACGCCGACCGCGCTCTCTTCGTTGACGCGCGCGGCCAATTCGTTGACGGCGACGCGACGCTCTGGGCGCTGGCACAATACCTGGACGCGCGCGGCCGGCTCGACGGCCACGTGGTCGTCGCCACCGTCATGAGCAACATCGGCCTGGAAAGGGCGCTCGGCTCGAAGGACATCAGACTCTTGCGGACGGACGTGGGCGACAAGTACGTGCTCGAAGAACTGCTGCGGACGAACGGCTCGCTCGGCGGCGAGCAGTCGGGTCACATCATCTTCCCGCGCCTCAGCCTCGCGGGCGACGGGATGCTGACGACGCTCTGCCTGCTGCGCGCCATGACCGAGTCGGGCGCGCCGCTCGACGAGTTGACGGCGGGCTTCAAGCGCTACCCACAGGTGCTCGTCAACGTGCGCGTGCGCGAGAAGCGCCCGTTCGACGAGGTCCCGTTGGTCGCGCAAGCGGCGCGCGAGTTGGAGGGGCGGCTGGGCGAAACGGGCCGGCTGCTGCTCAGATACTCCGGCACAGAAGCGCTGGCGCGCGTCATGATCGAGGGCGAGCGGCAGGAGGTCATCGAACGAGAGGCCAACGACCTGGCCTCAGTCATCAAAACGGCCCTCGGCTAGGAAAATTCTACGCGATCCCCGGTGTAAGTCTTACACCCTCAACCTCAATTTACACCCGGACTCAGGGCGCTCGCGAGCCTTGTTCGGGCAAAAGCTCAACAAAATCGAAGGCTCCGCGCGCCGGGGAAATTACTACTTGCATGGCACAAGCGTTGCGGTGTATATTGCGGGGCAAGAGAGACGGTTGGTGGATCCTCCGTCTCAAGTGGTTGCTGGGGTGAGGACAGTAACCACGAATATGAACAGGCGCGGCACACTCCCACGTTGCCGCGCCTGTTCGCTTTTACAGGCATTTTTAATATTTCCCCGCACAAAAGTTCTCTCCCGCATCGCCGTCATCGTGCTACAATCCGCCCGGCTGGTTAACCCACTTTACTTTCGACTTTGACCCCGCTAGACGAAAGTTGAGCCGTGCCTCACGATGAATATTAGCGACTACCGCCGCGACTTCGCCGCGTCTTGCTCGGCCGTCGAACTGGCACACTACCAGTACCGGGCCGGATTCGAAAAAGAACTCCACCTCGAACCCATTTATGAACGCTACGGCGACCTCTTCACGCTCGACGCGATAGACTCTTTGCGCCGCGCCTGGGAGGACACGCCCGCGCATCTTGAGACTGAGCGCGCCGGGCTCCTCCTGCTCACGGGCTCCGCGCGCGCGAGCTTTCTTGAGGCGAGAGGCCGTGAGCTGACGGACGAAATCTCGCGCTGCGAGGCCGCGGCGAGCGTCGAGTGGGCGGGCGAGCGCGTGCCCATCAACAACGTCCCCAGGATAATTTCGAACGAGCCGTCGGCCTCGCGCCGCCGCGAGCTGGCCGCGCGTTGGGTTGACGCCCAGCGCTCCTGCAACGACCTGCGCGCGACGCTGATAGAGTCGTTCCACGAATCCGCGCTCGCGCTCGGCTTCGATTCCTACCGCGCGCTCTTCGGCGACATCATGGCGACAGACTTCGGACGTCTTAGCCTCCGCAGCCGACAAGTTTCTGGAAAGGACCGAAAGCCCCTACACGTCCGCGCTGCGCACGGCCGCGGCGCGCGACCTGCCGGGCGTGGCTTTCGAAGACCTACAGCACGCGGACCAGTTTTACTTCCAGCGAGCGCCGCGCCTGGACCCGTTCTTCCCCGCGCAGGAGTTGATGGCGACCTATTCGGACGGCGTGCGTGGTCTGGGCATACGCGTCGAGCGGCAGCGGAACATACACATTGACGCCGAGCCGCGCCCCTTCAAGAACCCGCGCGCGGCCTGCTTCCGCATCAACCCGCCCGACGACGTGCGCCTGCTGATCGCGCCCGTCGGCGGCGCTTACGACTACACCGTGCTCTTCCACGAGGCCGGGCACGCGCAGCACTTCGGCTGGTCCTCGCGCGACCTCTGCCAGCGGCACCCCGAGTTCCTCTACGCGCCGGACCACGCGACCTCCGAGGGCTACGCCTTCCTCTTCAGCCTCCTCTTCCAGGACGCGGACTGGCTCGTCGAGCACCGCCACGTCGCAGCCCGCGCAGGCGCGCGAGATCGTGCGCGACCTGTCGCTCCAGACCTGTGCCAACATACGCCGCCGCTGCGCCTCCATCTCTTACGAGATAGAGTTGCACGGGGGCACGCGCCTTCACCACGAGCATTTGGCCCAAAATTATTCGGACAGGCTGACGCAGGCGACGCGCTTCCGGCGCAGCCCCGCCCTCTACCTCGTGGACGTTGACGACGGCTTTTACTCGGCGGCGTACCTGCGCGCCTGGGCCTTCGAGATTTCTCTGCGCGAGCACCTGCGCGTCGCGGCACGGCCGCCGCTGGTGGGCGTCGCGCGCCGCGGGCGACGAATTGATTGACCTCTGGAACACGTCCTCGCGCTATACTGTCGAAGAACTCGCCCGCCACGTAGGCTTCGGCGAGATCAGCTTCGAGCTATTGGCCGAACAACTAATCGCGGCGATGAAAGAGGACTGAACCAAAAGTGCGGCGCGTGCGCGTGCGCCTGCGGGCGCGGCGGGAGGAGTACGACATCACAATCGGGGCCGGCAACTCTCGCGCGTCTGGGCGAGGCGGCCCGGCGCGCGCTCACACCACACGCGCGCCGCGCGTTTCTCATCTCCAACCAAAAAGTCTTCGACCTTTACGGCGGGCGCGCAACGGAGAGCCTACGCTCAAGCGGTTTCTCAACGGAAGTCCTGCTCATCGGCGACGGCGAGCGTTACAAATCGCTCGCCACGCTCGAACGCGCTCTCAATGCTTTCCACGACGCGGGGCTTGAACGAAGCGACGCCGTCGTGGCGCTGGGCGGCGGCGTGGTCGGCGACCTCGCGGGCTTCGCGGCCGCCGTCTACCTGCGCGGGCTCGCGTTCCTGCAAGTCCCCACCACGTTATTGGCACAGGTTGACTGCTTCCGTCGGCGGGAAGGTGGCCGTCAACACGATTGCCGGCAAGAACCTCGTCGGCGCTTTCCACCACCCGCGCGCCGTCCTGATAGACACGGACACGCTTCAAACCCTGCCCCGGCGCGAATTGACCGCCGGCTGGTGCGAGAGCGTCAAGCAGGGCGCGGCGGGCGACCGCTCCCTCTTCGACGAAACCTACGACTTTCTTCGAAACGGGCCGACAAGCGAGACGGCCTCCCGCTCTAAAAAACTGGCACAACTCATCGCGGCGCAGGTCGCCTTCAAGGCGTCAATCGTCGCCGGGGACGAGCGCGAGGATATCTCGCGCACGGACAATCGTTCGCGCCGCATCCTCAACTTCGGCCACACGACCGCGCACGCGCTCGAAGCCGTGACCCGCTACCGCCGCTTCCGCCACGGCGAGGCGGTCGGGCACGGGATGCTGGTCGCGGGAGAAATTTCCAAAAGGCTAGGCTTGCTCGACGCTTCGGGGTTAGAATTACTGCGCACGGCCGTCCGCCTCTGCGGGCGACTCCCGCGCGCGGACGATTTGGACGAAGCGGAAATACTGGGCCGCATCACTCACGACAAGAAGGCGGTCGGCGGCCAGCGTCAAGTGGGTGCTGCTCGAACGCGTCGGGCGGGCGCGCGTCGTTGACGGCGGCGAAATCACACAAAAGGTCTTGCGCGCCTCGCTCCGCGCGGGCCTCAAGGGCGTTTCATAGAACAGAGAGTGAGGATGAAGAATTGACGAAGAGATCGTTCGGCCGGCCCCTTGCGGCCAGACACGGCGAGCGAGGGTCTGCGCGCCTGAAATTCATCATCGTCCTGGTCGTCATCGCCGCCGTAGGCTACATGGCCTTCCAGTACGTCCCCGTGGCCTATCAGGCTTCGCGCTACAAGACGCGTATGCAGGATGTTGTCACGGAGGCTGCCGCGGCCGGCAAAGGGACCGAGTGGGTGAGGAGTCAGCTTGAGGCGAGCGCCGTCGAAAACGGCGTCCCGAAGGATGCGAAGATCGTGCCCGCCGTCCAGGACGGGCGGATGGCGGTGACGGTGCAGTTCACGCGCCCCGTCAACCTGCTGCCCGGCTTCACCTACAACTATAACTTCGAGCACACGACCAAGAGCGCCGACCTCCTGACCATAAAGTAAAGCCCTCCGCCGAAGGACAACTCTTCGGCGGAGGGCTTTCGTTTCTTGCTTAAACGTTCAGCCGGCGGCGAGCACGCGCTGGACCGTGGCGCTCTGCAACTGCACGAGGCCGGCGGGCGCAGACGCGAGCCACGTCGTCGGGCAGACGCCGCAGCGCGTGCACTGGCTGACCGAAGGGCAAGGGGCCGTCGAGCGCGCGACGTGCGCGCGCTCGTGCTCCTGCTGCATGAACTCGCGCCCGAGCCCCGCGTCAACAATCTCCCAGGGAAGACGCTCGTCGTAACTGCGGTCGCGGCTCGTGTGGAAGGCCGGGTCAATTCCCGTCTCGCGCAGCGCCGCCTGTAGGTCACCCTTGAGCCGCGCGGCCGCTTCGATGACGCGCGCCGACCTTGCGGTCGCCCGAAGAGAAGAGCGCCTGCTCGTGCGCGATGCGCGCCGACATCGTACGCACCTCGACGTTCGGAATCCGCGCCAGATTCTTGGCGACCCACTTCAGACGCCGCTTCAATTCCTTCTCGCCGCAGATGGCGTCCCACTGCAAGGGCGTGTTCGGCTTTGGCACAAAACCGTTGAGCGAGGGAATGATTTTCCCGGCGCGCCCGAACCGCTTGCCCGCTTCGAGCATGCGGTCCTTGATGCGCTCGACGAGGACGAGCATCTCTTCCAAATCCTCGTCCGTCTCCGTCGGCAGCCCGACCATCAGGTAGAGCTTGACCGTCAGCATCCCGCGGTCGAAGACCGCGCCGCAGATGTCCACGATCTCGTCGTTCGTCAGGTTCTTGTTGATGACTTTGCGCAGGCGGTCCGAGCCCGTCTCGGGCGCGACCGCGATCTGCTGGTCGCGCGACTCGACGAGCGCGTCCAACAACTCGTCTGAGATTTGATCGAGCCTGAGCGACGAGACGGAAATCCTGTAATCCATCGCGCGCAGGCCCTGTAGGATTTCGCTGATCTCGGGGTGGTCGCAGACGGCCGTTGAAACTAAACCAATCTTATCCGTCTTCCCGCGCCACTCGGCCGCCTTCGCCAGGATGTCGCGCGCAGGCACGACGCGCGGCGGCCAGTAGTTGAAGCCGGCCCAGCAGAAGCGGCACCCTTGCGAGCAGCCGCGCGAAATTTCGATCAGGAAGCGCTCGCCCATCTCCGCCGCGGGCGCGTAGATGACGGTCGAAGGGGCGAACACCTCTTCGCCGCGCAACTGCTCCGCGATTGCCAATTCGCCCCGGCGCATCGCGCGGCGCAGGCTGCCCTCCTTCGGGTTCTCCGCGGCGACGGCGCGGCCGACGCGCACGGCACGCCCGCTTCGCGCGGCCTGTAATCTTCGACGGTTCCGTCCGGATGGTAAGTCACCTCGTACAGCGACGGGACGTAAAAGCCGCGCCCGATGCGCGCCAGCGCGAGCAGGATGTCGTCTTTGGTCTCGTGTTCGAAGATGGCGTCAACGAGTTGATGGCCCAGCACCTCGCCTTCGCCGACTCCGATTACGTCCGTGAAGTCCGCAATCGGTTCGGGGTTGAGAAACGACGCCGCGCCGCCCATCACGACGAGCGGATCGTGATGCGTTCTATCCTTCGACCAGATTGGCACACCGCTCAGGCGCAGCATCCTCGCCATGTTCAGGTAATCCGTCTCGAACGAAATGGAGAACGCCACCACATCGAAGTCGCGCACGGGCGTCTGCGATTCGAGGGAGAGCAGCGGCTGGCGCGACTTCTCGTACTCGCGCATCTCGCGCTCGTCCGGGAGGAAAACTCGCTCGCATGAGACTTCAGGGATGCGGTTGAACAGCTCGTACATCGACTGAAACCCGAGGTTCGCCATCCCTATCTCGTAGACGTTCGGGTAGCACAGGGCGATGCGCAGCCGCGCGCCGCGCTTTAAAGTCCACCCCTCTTCGGCGGCCAATTTCTGCTTATAAATCTCAGTAATTTTCATAAAATGGAAGCGGGGGTTAGATGCCCGGCACACGTCATTAGTCGCCTCGGGCGCTGCAATTAACTTCCCACTTTAACGCTGCGTACTCTCTAAAAACGCCTTCAGCTTGCGCGAGCGCGAGGGGTGGCGGAGTTTGCGGAGCGCCTTGGCTTCTATCTGGCGTATGCGCTCGCGCGTGACGGCGAAGTGCTGGCCGACCTCTTCGAGCGTGTGTTCGGAGCCGGAGGTGCCGAGGCCGAAGCGCATCTTGATGACCTTCTCCTCGCGCGGCGTCAGTGTCGCCAGCACCTCGTCCGTAATCTCCCGCAGGTTCGAGGCGACGACTGCGTCCGCGGGGTTCAGGATTGACTTGTCCTCGATGAAGTCGCCGAGGTGCGAGTCTTCCTCTTCACCGATGGGCGTCTCCAAAGAGATGGGCTCCTGCGCGATCTTCAAGACCTTGCGGACCTTCGAGACGGGGATGTCCATCTTGCGCGCGATCTCTTCGCTCGTCGGCTCGCGCCCCAACTCCTGCACGAGTGAGCGCGAAGTCCTGATGAGCTTGTTGATCGTCTCGATCATGTGGACGGGGATGCGAATCGTCCTCGCCTGGTCGGCAATCGCCCTCGTAATCGCCTGGCGAATCCACCACGTCGCGTAGGTCGAGAACTTGTAGCCGCGCCGCCACTCGAACTTGTCCACGGCCTTCATCAAGCCGATGTTGCCTTCCTGAATCAGGTCTAAAAACTGTAGGCCGCGGTTCGTGTACTTCTTGGCGATGGAGACGACGAGGCGCAGGTTGGCCTCGACAAGCTCGCGCTTGGCCTGGCCCGTCTGGTGCTCGCCGGTGATGATTGACTGGTAGGCGCGCTTGATTTCGACGGGCGAGATGTTGAAGCGGGCCTCGATCTGTTGGAGCTGCTTCTTCGCGGCGCTGAGGCGGCGCTTGTACTCCTTCTCGTCCTCGGCCTTGATGCGGCGCTTTGTCAGCTTCTCGGTAAAGTTGTCTATCTCGCGTTCGGCGGCGCGAATCTCTTTGTGCACGGCGCGGAGCGAGTTGATGAGGCGCTGGCGCGCGCGCTCCGTCAGGTTGAGCCGCCCAATCTCCTGCGCGACTTCGAGGCGCATGCGCGCCACCTTGCGCCTGAAGCGCAGGAGTTTTTTAGACTTCTTGCCGCGCGTCAGCTTCTGCTCGGCGCGCAGGCGCTCCCACTCCTT
Organism: uncultured Acidobacteriota bacterium; assembly: GCA_963711585.1. Taxonomy (GTDB): domain Bacteria; phylum Acidobacteriota; class Blastocatellia; order Pyrinomonadales; family Pyrinomonadaceae; genus QHXM01. The sequence continues at coordinate 245,115 of CAVQEU010000022.1, forward strand.
GAGGCCCGCCTTGTAGAGCTTGCGTATGTTCTGTATGCCCTCGACGGTCCACTTAAGATACTCGTCGGCCTTGTCCTCGTCGCCGGTCAGTTCGGCCTGCTCGGAGAAGGTGACGATGTCGCGTATGTTGGTCGCGTCGCTTTCGAGTTCGTCTCCGATTCTCAGAAGCTCTTCGACGGCGATGGGCGAGCGGGCGATGGCTTTCTGCGTCTTGAGCTGCCCGCGCTCGATGCGTTTGGCGATGGCGACCTCGCCCTCGCGCGTCAGCAGCGGGACGACGCCCATCTCGCGCAGGTAGAGGCGCACGGGGTCGTTGGTCTTTTCGAGCGCGCCGGCCGAGAGGTCTAATTCGATGTCTTCGTCAACCGCCTCGTCGTCCTCGTCCGTGACGAGGGTCGCGGCCTGTTCGATGAGGCGTTCGTCGGAGTCCGCGACGGGGATGTTCGAGCCTTCGAGCTTTTGCAGCACGTCCTCTATGTCGTCGGGAGAGACGACGTTGTCGGGCAGCTCGCGGTTGAGGTCGTCGAACGTGAGGTACTTCTTATCGCCGCCCAGTTCGAGCAGGCGCTGCATCACGTCGTCGCGGTCTTTCTCTTCCATGCTCATGGTAGTGAAATTTTTGATTTTAGATTCTTGATTGGAAGAGGATTTAATAATACTTCTTCCTTATCCAATCGCAAATCAAAAATCAAAAATCAAAAATTCTTACGCTCCGCTCGCGTGCGCTAGAAGGGCGGTACTGCGTTTCATACATTCCCGAATCTCTAAGGCCAATCGGTCCCGCCGCTCTGGGTCTTCCGCGCGGTCGGCTTCCTTCATTTCAATCTCAAGCTCAAGAATCTTTCGATCCAACGCTAGCCGACGTAAAGTTAGTAGGCAGCTTTCAGGACTACCTGGCGGAGCGTTGGGTGCCACATCGCCATCTCTGTTGCGGCTCGCTCATAAAGAGTAGGGGCAAGAAGTCTGCCGCGAGCGGGTCGGCCTCCGTCTTCGCGCTGAGAGTCGTGAAGTCAACAGTCCCGCCCTCTTCTTCTATTTCGATCAAGGCGCGGAAGATGGAGGCCGTCGGTAACAGTTCGTAATCAGTTGCCTCCATTCGCGGCAAGATCGCGTGGCGCAACTCTTCGTCGTGGACGAGCAGTTCGAGAAGTCTCTGCTCGGCATATTGCGGTTGCTTGCCTGCTCCCCGAACGACCTTCTGTCTCACATCTTGCCCCGGCGATGCCTTCGTCATGACGGCCTGCAACAGCTCCTTGCGCAGCGCCGGCTCTTCGACGCGCAGGGCGTCCATCGCCATGTCAAAATATTCGCGCTTCTGAATCGGGTTGCGGACGGCGCGGACAAACGGGAGAATCTCTTCGACGGCCGCGGCCTTGTCAGCCGGGCGCAGAAGATTGCGATCCCGTACGGCCTGTTCGAGCACGAATTGTGATGTGTGGGAGCGCCTTGCCCCGCCGCTCGTGGTACGCTTCTGCGCCGTGGGTTCTGATGAACTCGTCGGGGTCGGCACCGTCAGGCAGAACCAGCACCTTAATCTCAAAATCTTCCGTCAGCAGCGTCTCGATAGCGCGCTTTGCCGCCTTCACGCCCGCACTGTCTCCATCATAGTTGACAACCACCTTGCGCGCAAACCGCCCAAGTAGCTTCGCCTGCTCCCCTGTCAACGCCGTCCCCAGAGAGGCCACACAGTTCCGCACGCCCGCCTGATACGGGACGATTAAATCCAAATAACCTTCAACCAGAATGGCGAACTTGCGCCGCCGGATTTCGTCGCGCGTGACGTTGAGCCCGAATAAATGTCTGCCCTTCGTGTAGGCGGCCGTCTCGGGCGAGTTCAGATATTTCGGCTCGCCCTGGGGCTCAAGCGTGCGGCCGCCGAAGGCCACTGCGCGCCCCTGCGCGTCCATGACGGGGAAGATCAAGCGACCGCGGAAGCGGTCATAAAATCCGCCCGCGTCCTTCTTGACGACGAGGCCGCTGCGCTCGATCTGCGCCGGGGTTGCCCCGCGCTGCTTCAGGTGCGACGAGAGCGCGTCCCAACTGTCCGGCGCGTAGCCCAGACGAAACGCCTTGCGCGTCTCGTCCGCAATCTCGCGCCCTTCCAGATACTCGCGCGCCCCGCGCGCCTCATTGTTGTTCTCCTCTAACTGCGCCTCCCACCACGCGAGCGCCCACGAGTTCAACTCTATGATCTCGTCCGATTCCTTCTTCCGCGCCTCAAACTTCTTGTCCTCGACCATCGCCGGCAGCGGCACGTTCGCCTTCTCCGCCACGATCTTGACAGCTTCAGGGAAGGAGACGCGCTCGATCTCCATCACGAAGTTGAACACCGACCCTCCCTTGCCGCAGTTGTGAACAACGCCCATCTTGGTTGTAAATGAACTAGTGTCACTTACCGTTATATCAACGACCCGTTTGGATTCGTTCTGGTGTTCGATAGCCGTGATTGGAGAAAAATAATACGTAGTGCCATCTACTACTTCATAGAATCCGTTGAGAGACTCTCGTTGGCGGGGGTAGTGATTCCAGAATTCTTTATGACTTAGTCCGGTTTTATCAGTGTAAGCGTCGTATCTATAGAGTGCGATGTTTTCTTGTGCTTGTATGGCAAGAGCGAAAATGCCGTAAGACAATTTACGTGAGATTGATGCGGACATCCCACGATTGTCGCCGTCACCGTCGCGGTAACCTGAAAGAAACGCCTTCTGAATTTTCACGGGCCAATAGAGAGCTTCGGCGGGAATCCCTTTGTTCGCTGCTCCTCTGCTAAACCAGTAAGTTAGCTGGTGAGCCAAGTCAGTCTTACTACAGTTTACCTCGCAAGTATTAGGTCTAGCCGAATATTGATAAAGCGAAGCGGGCAGCCCGAATTCATCTTTGAGCGTTGAGATCAACTCGGCGGCCAGAGTCTCCTTTGAATTAGCATGAAATGTCCAACGCACGAACCCGCGTCCGACGGAGCCTTCGGCCAACCACAATCCATACAGCCTTGCTGTACGCTCGTTGAGCGGCAGCGTCTCTATTCTGATTCCGTTAATTCGATTCCCACGCGGATTGATGACGCCTTGAGCTGAAAGATCAGTAGCCGTGCGCGCGCTTTCAGGGATCACAGGAAAGACAAGATAGTCGCCGATGGCGAGCGAGTCCGCGCGTCCTTCGCTCAGCCTGAGCTTATCGCGATACTTCCCAATCCTCCGCGTGTGTTTCTTTGAGTTGAGAAATTTAAGAGGACGTTCAGTCGTCTTAAAGATGTAAGGAACTGACGAAACGACATCCTCTTTTCTAACGAAAATACAAGTGTGATCGGGCGTGAGCCAGAGCGGATCATGACGAAAGGCCGCCGTGCTGAATCCGAGTAAATGATCGGCCGGCTTACGAAGGGTGTTGATAACTTGCTGCCACGCTCCGCGCTTATCAAGCACCTGTTCGCCAACCTGCACTTGACCGATGGGCTTAAGGCCGCCACGTGTCCAAATCAATTCATTTTCTTCAAGACACCCGAAGCAGTAGAAAATATCCTTCGACGGGTTGACCGAGAACGAGGGCGTCTTCTCCTGGTGGAAGGGGCAGCAGGCCATCCAGTTCGCGCCCTTCTTCTTGAGCGAGACGTAGTCCTGTATGACGCGCACGATGTCGGCCTGCCGGCGCAAGTCGTCAATGAATGTCTGGGGAAAACGCATTGTCTATTCTTGAGGCGACGTTAACTGATTGAGAAAATCCGCCGGAGAGTAAACTGGCAGCGTTGCGTTGCTGTAATCCTTCAAGTTGCGCGGGACAATCGCGTCAAGCTTACTGGCCGTCGCCGCCGCATGCTGCACCGCGTCCTCATAATCGGCGAACGGCAAGTCGAGCGCGGCCGTGAGAACGGATTGATCAATCGGACAGACGCGCACGCTTTGCAGCAATAGCCTGAGGGCTTCTCTCAGATTGCCGGCGTTCTTGGTTTTGCGCGCCGCGTAGAAAATATTTATCGGGGTGATACTGGAAACATATGCTTCAAACGTGCCTTTTTCAGCAAGGTCGAGTAACTGACCTGATGTCTGAGCGAAGGGCAGGCGCGCGACCATAACGTCCATCACCACGTCAGTATCAAGAAGGACACGCATTAAGAGTATTTCTCCGTTACGTAGTCGGCATAATGATCCTTCAACTCCTCGTCGGTCGGCGGGTCGCCGTCAAACTTGAGTATCCCGTACAAGCTTTGAGAGAGTGAGAGCCCGTCTTGCGGCAATGGCGGCAATGGACTTTGCCCTGGCTTGAGCATTTTTTCCTGGAAGCTGCGCATAATCGCCTCAAATAACTCTCTCCTCTGCTCGGGAGGAAGTCGCATAATCTCTCTTATGAGTTCTTCCTGTGTCATAGCTGTACTCCCTGTCTTATTCTACTTGATTCGACGGCGACGCAAAGGCGCGAAGAGATAGTTCGTGTGCTCTTACTGCTTCAGTTCGACGACGGTCGCGCCCGCGCCGCCCTGGTCCTGCGGGGCCGGGCTGTAGCGCGCGACGTGCGGGTGGCCTTTGAGGAAATCGCCGATGGCGCGGCGGAGCGCGCCCGTGCCGTGGCCGTGGACGATGCGCACAAATTGCAGGCCGTTCAAAAACGCCTCGTCCAGAAACTTGTCCGCCTCGTCAACCGCCTCGTCGGTCGTGCGGCCGATGACGTTCAACTCCGAGCGCGCCCCTTCCGTCGAGGCGCGCAATTTAACTTCCGGCCCGCGCGCCTGCATCGCGCGCAAGACGCCCGCGCGGCTGGTCTCTGCCTTCGGCTTGACCTCCTCGACCAACTCAAGGTTGGCGAGCTTTTCCCGGAAGCGCAGCGCCTTGACGCGCACCTCCGCCTCGTCGCCGCTCAACTTATCAACAATCCCGACAGAGCCGAATGCGCGCAGCCGCACGCGGTCGCCGACCTTGATGGCGCGCGCCGCCGCAGGCGCTCTGTATTCTTCAGCCTCGGTCGTGAGAGTCGAAGGCTCCGCGTCGTTCAGGACTTTCCCGTCGCGTACCACACGCACAGGGCGCGCGGGTTGCGGCGCGTCCGACGGCGACGCAGTGGCGGCACGCGCGGCGCGCTGTGCGTCGCGCTTGAGTTCGGCGGCGCGCTTCTGCGCCTCGCGCTCGACCTTGGCGCGCTCGGCGCGGTCCTCTATCTTGGAAACAAGTTCGCGCGAGCGGCGCTCGAAGTCTGACACGGCCTTCTGAAACTCGCGCTCGAAAGCCGCCTGGCGCTCGCGCTCGCGCCGCCGCGCCTCGGCGTCGAGCGAGGAATATTTCTCGGCGACGGCCGCACGCTCTTCCTCAAGGGCGCGCCGCAAGCTCTCAGCCTCTTCCGCCTCACGCTTGATGCGGCGCAAATACTCCGTGGCGTCACGCGCGGATTCGCCGACGTGACCCGAAGCCACGCGCACGAGTTCTTCGGGGAAGCCGAAGCGCCGCGCGATCTCTATCCCGGAGGACGCGCCCGCAACGCCGACGAGCAGCTTGTAAGTCGGCTGCAAGGTCTTCTCGTCAAACTCCACGCTCGCGTTGATGACCGCCTCCTCGTTCGCCGCGTACATCTTGAGGCCGCTGTAGTGCGTCGTCGCCAGAACGTGCGCGTCGCAGCGGCGGCGGAAATGGTCCACGACGGCGACGCCCAACGCCGAGCCTTCTTCCGGGTCCGTGCCCGTGCCGACTTCGTCCAGGAGGACGAGCGCAGGCGGCCGGCACAGCTCGATCATGCGGCTGATGTTGGCGACGTGCGACGTGAAGGTCGAGAGGTTGGCGGCGAGCGACTGGTGGTCGCCTATGTCTGCGAGCACGGACGCGTAGAAGGGGACGCGCGCGCGCCGCGCAGGCACGGGCAGCCCCGAGAGGGCCATCAGAGAGAGCAGCCCGGCCGTCTTCAGCACGACCGTCTTGCCGCCCGCGTTCGCGCCCGAAATCACCATCACGGGGTGCTCTTCGTCGAGCGAGAAGGAAACTGGCACAACAGCGCCGCCCGCCGCGCGCAAATTCTCTTCGAGCAGAGGGTGGCGTGCGGCTTCGAGCGCGAGGGTGTTGCTCTCATCAATTTCGGGGACGACGCAGTCGAACCTCTCGAAGAGGACTCTCTTGGCGTTGACGAAATCGAGTTCGGCGACGGCGCGCGCGGCCATCTCTATGGAAGGCAGTTCCCGCCGTAACTCTTCGGTCAGCGTCGAGAGGATTTTGTAAATCTCACGCTCCTCGGTCTCGCGCAGCGACTGCAACTCGTTGTTCGCCTCAATCGTCTCCAGGGGCTCTATGAAGACGGTCGCGCCCGAAGAGGAGAAGCCGTGCGCGACGCCGCCGACGCGCCCGCGGTGGTCGGACTTGACCGGGATGACGAAGCGGTCGTTGCGGACCGTCACCAATTCGTCCTGGATAGCTTCTTCGGAGCGCCGCATCAGGCTTTCGAGCGAGCGCGTGATGCGCGAGCGCAGGGAAGTGATCTCGTGGCGTATGCGAGCCAGCTCCGGGCTAGCGCGGTCGTCCAATTCGCCCGACGGCAGGATTTTGTTCGCGACGCGCGCGGCCAGGCTGTGCAACTCGCGCGGCAACCCCTCGATTGTTCCCCACAGGACTGGCGCGGCCTCGCGCTCCGCTAAGAGAAGTGCGCGCGCGGCCAGTGCCTGCTCGCACAAACGCGCCAGTTCGAGAATCTTCAGCGGCTCAAGCGTCGCCCCCTCAATCCTCAGCCGCGCAACTGCCTCCGCAGGGTCAGCCATCTCCGTGAACGACCACGAGACGCCCCGCCGCCGCAACTCGACGCACTCGGCGAGCGCCGCCAACTCGCGCCGCAGCGCCGGAAGTTCTTCAATCGGAGCGAGCGCCTCCGCGCGCGCACGACCCATAGGCGTCTGCGCCCCGCGCCGGACGAGCGCGCGCGCGCGGTCGTATTCAAGTGTGGCGAATGCCTGATCGTTCATAACTCAGGAGTCAGAAGTCAGGAGTCAGAAGCCAGAATACAGAAGAAAATGTTGAGAACGGCTCTCTGCTTTTTATTCTGACTCCTGACTTCTGACTTCTGACTCCTGCCTTTCACGTTCGTTGTCGTCGTCGGTCCTCGCCGTGTGTGGCGGCGGCGAAGAGTTCGCGTGCGTCGAGGACGACGGTGTGCCTGTGCTCGCTGCGGACGACGCCGCACACGACGGCGGAAGAGATGTCCTCCGCGGGGGGCGCGAGTTCGTCGGCGTGAACTTCTATGTTGCGGTCCACGTGGTTGACGGCGAGCGCCAGTTGCTCGTCGCCGCGCAGGACGATGATGGAGCTGGCCGAGCGGAACGCGCGGCCCGTGCGCTCCGTGCCGAGCAGAGTCGCGGGGTCCAGCAACGTCAACATGCGGCCGCGCACGCTCACCACGCCGAGCACGGCAGGCGGCGCGTGCGGCAGCGGCACGGGCGCGCGCCAGGAACTCACGCGCTCGACCTCGTCCGCGAAGATGCCTATGTTCCACACGCCGACCTGTGCCACTACCAACTCGCGGCCGGCCTCGCGCGCCGACGCCTCGTCTTCCGCCACGTCTTCCGGCGCGGGCATCAAATCCTTAAGCCGCGCCTGCTGCGTGTCGGCCTCGGACAAGGGAACGAGCGTTTCTTCAAACTCTTCGGCCGGGGGCTTGGGCGCGGGAATTGGCACAACGGCGGGCTGGCCGTTGCCGTGCGCGGACGGCGAGCGCGGTTGCTCGGCGGGCTGCTGTACGACGGGCGTCTCTGTGGCGCGCACCTGTTCGATGGCCTGCTGCGCCTCCTCGACGGCCCAGTTCCGAATAATCGGGTCTTCCTCTTCGGTCGTTTGCATTTGGGCCATCTGCTCGGGGCTGGGCATTTCGTCGTCTTCAGGCTTTCTTTCCGCCGCGACGCTCTCGTCGTAGGCGCGGCGCAACTCGGCCGCGAACTCGGCCGCGGTGGCCTGCCGAAAGTCTCTGTCCTTTTCGAGCGCGCGCAGGATGGCGCGGCTGATTCCGGCGGGCACGCTCAGGGCCAATTCTTCGGGCGGGCGCGGCGGCTCGTTCAGGTGCTTGTCGCGCAGCTCGTCTTTCGTCTTCGCGAGGAAAGGCGGGTAGCCCGTGAGCGCTTCGTAGAGCGTGCAGCCGAGCGCGTAGATGTCCGTGCGCCCGTCGAGCGCGGTGAAGCCGCCCGGCCCGTCACCGAACCACTGCTCGGGAGACATGTAGAAGGGCGTCCCGATGGGCGCGCCCTGCTTCGTTATCTGCATGGAGGCTTCTTCGCCGCCCTGCTGCGTGCCGCGCACCTTGGCGATGCCGAAGTCCACTATCTTGATGACGCGCGACACGTCGCCGTCCGACGTGCGCTCTTCGGCGAGCAGGATGTTGTCAGGCTTCAGGTCGCGGTGGATGATGCCGTGCTCGTGCGCCGCTTCGAGCGCGTCGCAGACGGCCTCGGCCAGCTCGATCATCTCGGGCAGAGTGAGCGGCCCGCGCCGCTTCAACTCGTCGCGCAGGGAGTGGCCCTCGACCATCTCCATCACCATGTAGGTGAGGCCCTTGGGCGAGCGTTCGAGGTCGTAGACGAGGACGGCGTGCGGGTGGCGTAGCTTTCTGAGCGCGCGCGCTTCGCGCAGGAAGCGCTGCGAGAGTTTCTGGTTGTCGGGCGGACCCAACATGACCTTGATCGCCACGTCGTCGAGCGCGTGGTGCTGCGCGCGATAGACCGCGCCCATCGAGCCCGTGCCGATGAGCTGCGTGAGGGTGTACTTCGCGCCGAGCGATTCCTGTAGGGCCGTGGCGAGCGGGTCCGGGTCGAGCGGCCCGCCGTCGTGGGCGCAGTAATTCGGCGCGTCGCCCGTGATGATGTGGCACTTTCGGCAGAACTTCATGGCGTTGTCAGGAGACAAGAGCGGTTCTAACACGCGGCAGAGAGCGTGTCAACGCGAGGGCAAAAGGTCACGACCCTTTCAGGGTCTTTACCATTTACCTTTTCAAAATCCGTTTCGCCCTCCCGCGCGTAACTGGTTTACAATGTCGCTCAAAGGATTATTCGAAATGAATGAAAGACGGCACGGCGGCGCGCGGGTCATTATTATTCTGGTCCTCGCTTTCATCGGCATGGCGTTGCTCAACGCCCGGCCGCTCAGACAGCTTTCGGCGAAAGGCGCAACGGTCATGGCAATCCCGCAGGAGGGGCGCGTGCGCGCGCCGGAACTGACGGGCGCGCGCGGCTGGCTCAACACGGACAAGCCGCTCTCGGTCGCCGCGCTCAAGGGCAAAGTCGTTCTCCTCGACTTCTGGACTTACGGCTGCATCAACTGCGTCCACATCATCCCGGACCTGAAGAAGCTCGAAGCGAAGTACGCCAACCAGCTCGTCGTCATCGGCGTCCACTCCGCCAAGTTCGAGAACGAGAAGGAGACGGAGAACATACGCCGCATCATCCTGCGCTACGAGATAGAGCATCCGGTGGTGAACGACGCGGACTTCGACATCTGGACGCGCTACCGTGTGCGCGCCTGGCCCACGCAGGTCTTGATTGACCCGGCGGGCTACGTCGTCGGCGCGGTCTCCGGCGAAGGCCATTACGACGTGCTGGACGAGGCAATCGGGAAAACCGTCGAAGAGTTTCGCAAGCGCGGCGAGTTGAACGAGCAGCCCTTGAGCCTCGCGCTCGAACGCGCGAAGACCGGCGACTTGCCGCTCGCCTTTCCGGGCAAAGTCCTGGCCGACGAGAAGACCGACCGGCTCTACATCGCCGACTCGAATCACAACCGCATCGTCGTCACAACGCTTGACGGCACTCTGGTCGAAACAATTGGCACAGGCGAGCGCGGGGCCGCGGACGGCGATTTCAGGAGCAGTAGCTTTTATCGCCCGCAGGGCCTGGCGCTCGAAGGCGATTCGCTCTACGTCGCGGACACGGAGAATCACCTCATCCGCCGCGTTGACCTGAAGACGCGCAAGGTCGAAACCGTCGCGGGTACGGGCCGCCAGATGCAGGAGTACGGATTAACAGGCCCGGCGCGAACCATCTCCTTGAACTCGCCGTGGGACTTGCAACTCGCCGGGCGCACGCTCTACATCGCGATGGCCGGCCCTCATCAAATCTGGAAACTGGATTTGAACATGAGGGAGGTTTCGACCTTCGCGGGCTCAGGGCGCGAGGCCCGCATAGACGGGGAGTTAGAGAAAGCCGGATTCGCGCAGCCTTCGGGGCTGGCGATTGCCGATAAGACTCTGTTCGTTGCCGACAGCGAATCAAACATCGTCCGCGCGATTGACACGTCTGCCCCTACGCCGTCTGTGCGAACGCTCGCGGGCGGCGACCTCTTCGAGTTCGGAGACGAGGACGGCAGCGGCGACGACGTGCGTTTACAACACCCGCTCGGCCTCGCCGTGCTCGACGGCAAGATTCTGATTGCAGACACCTACAATCACAAGATCAAGCAACTGGACCCGCGCGACGGCACGGTCAAGACGCTCTTCGGCACGGGCAAGCCCGGGCAGGCGGACGGCGCACGAGCATCGTTCTACGAACCCGGCGGCCTGAGCGTCGCGCGCGGAAAACTCTACGTCGCGGACACGAACAACCACGCCGTGCGCGTCGTGGATTTGAAGACGAAGCAGACGGCGACGCTCATGCTCAAAGGCTTGCAGCCGCCCGCCGCGCCCGCGTCGGAAACAGTCGCGTCCGACGCCGCGCCCAACAGCGAAGAGATCAAGCTCGCGCCGCAGCGCCTGCGCGCGCAGTCAGAGGGCGCGCTCGTCGTGAATGTCGCGCTGCCGTCCGGTTATCACCTCAACCCGAGCGCGCCGCAGCGTTATCAAGTCTCAATCGAGGGCGAGGCGAAGCATCTGGCGCTCAGCGACGACCCGAAGCATCCGGCGGCGCGCACGGCCAAAGACCTACAGCTTCCGCTGCGCATCCCTTTACGCGCGCTCGACGAGGGCGCGGGCGCGCTCCGCGTCCGGCTGACGCTCTACTACTGCCGCGAAGACAACACGGGCACCTGTCAAATCAAAACGCTCGTCTGGCGCGCGCCCGTCGAAGTCACCGCGGACGCCAACGCGCCGAGCGAAATCAAGGCAGAAGGTAAAATAGAGTAGTCAGTAACGCGATGCGCAGGTTTTAAGCCCCGTAGGGGCGAATGGTAATAGCCCAGCAATTTATTGCTGGGCTATTACCATTCGCCTGCCTAACGGGGCTTTTACTGCCAACTGCCCATTACCAACAACCTACTGTTCTTCAGTGTGCGAGTTCAGATTCGAGCGGCGTGTTTGTTATCTCGGGCTGTGCGTTTCCGAAGATTGGCACAGCCGGTGAAGCGTCGTCGTCTGCCGTCGGCTGCGGTTGGGCTGGCGTGGTCGTGTTCTCGACAGTTGTCGAGAGCGTTTCGGCGATGAGCGCCAGGGCTTCTTCCAACAGCCGGCGGTGATCCGCGTTGTATTCGTCGAGCGTTGACGAATAGAGCGTGAGCGCGCCATACGTTTCCGCGCCTTTGATGATCGGAAAGACCGCGAGCGTGCGGTAGCCTGCGAAATGTTCGGCCATTTGCGGCGGGAGGTCGAGCCTGGGGTCTGTGTTGCAGAAGGGTTGGCGGTTTGCCAGCGTCCAGCCGGTGACGCCTTCACCCACCGCGATGCGGCGTCCCCTGAGCAGGTCTGCGTGCTGTCCGGCGGCGTGCGCGACTACGTGTTGGCCTCCGTCCGGCGCGGGCAGCGTCAGCGCGCATGAATCGTAGGGAACGATTGCCCGCAGTTTCTCGGCGAAAGCCACGATAGCGGCGTCGCGGCCGCGCTCGGCATTGAGGGCCTGGGCCAGAGTGTAAAGTCCCCTTAATTCTTTCAGAGAGAATTGTGGGCCGGCCGTTTGTTCCGCGGCGGGCGACTCTGCGAGGCCCGCCGCGGGAGCGACCTGGCGCGCAGCCTCCGAAAGCTCTTCGACGGGAGCGATGCCGTAGGTCGGGGCGGGCGTGTTGCGCTGCGCACGTATCTCGGCCTCAAACTCGGGCAGGTGCGTGATGAACGTGCCGACCACGCGCGGGTCATACATCGTGCCGCTCCCACCCATGATAAACGCGAGCGCCTCCTCGCGCGTCATCGCCTTGCGATACTGACGGTCTTCGCGCACTGCGTCGAAGCAATCTACGACCGAGAGGATACGCGCCGTCAGCGGAATCTCTTCACCCTTGAGCGCGTCAGGATAACCGCGACCGTCCCAACGCTCGTGATGATGGCGCACGACGGGGACGACCGGGTAGGGAAACTCTACGCGCCCCAGAATCTGCGCGCCGATGACGGTGTGCAGCTTCATCTTCTCGAACTCTTCGGCGGTCAGCTTGCCCGGCTTGTTGAGAATGTAATCAGGCACGGCAATCTTGCCGATGTCGTGCAGGAGAGCCCCGGCACGCAGCGCCTCGACCTCCGCTTCGCCGCATCCGAGCAGGCGCGCGACTCCGGCCGCGTAAATCTGCACGCGCAGGACGTGCTCGTGCGTCACTTCGTCCTTGGCGTTAATCGCCACGGCGAGCGCCTCTATGGTTTCGCGGTGCGACTTCTCGATAATGCTGATGCGCTCGCGCACGCTGTTGCGGTACTGCCTGTGCCCGAAATAGAGTGCGACGAGCACGGGCATGCCGATGACGAGCATCACCAACGTGTCGTATTGCAGCGTGATGTACATCACGCTCGCTACCGCACTCGTCGGAAGAAAAATCGGCACCGCCCAGCAGGAAATTCTTTCTCCAGGTGCGCCAGACGGGAGTGCCCTCGCGCGCCGCGAATAACATGGAGAAGAGCCACGAGTTGATGATGACGTGAATGAAGCTCGCTACGAGGAGCGCGACGGCGACAGCCGCAAAACTGTGAGTGGCTGCCCCGCCGAATCCATAGCTCAGGACCGCGGCAAGAGAGACGGAACTGGCAGCGGCGGCCAGCGCCATCATGGCAAAGGAGAAGAGATTGCTGGAGAGCCTGTGCACCGTCCGGCGCGATGACGTGAAGCCTTCGATGCCGGCGACGAAGATTGCCGGCGCGATACCGTAACGGCAGGCGACGAGGAGCACGAGTGCGTCGGTGAGAGTGAAGCTGACCTTCTCCTGCGAGAACTTCAGCGCCGACGGCACGGGAAAGGTATTCGGAAACATGCCGGTGGCGACGACCAGCGGCGCGAGCGCGAGCATGATTAATTGATCGCGCCACGCATACTCCAACGCGAAAAGCGCGGCGGCCGCGAGCCAGACGGCGGAGCCGGCGACGATAACCGTCGCCTGGTAGGCATGACCTTTTCGCGCCGCGCGTGCTTGAGCCATGAGAGCGAAAACCTCTGACGAAAGAGTCTCTGCGCGGGAGCGGGCGTCACACGTTCCCGCGCAGAGGTCGAATCAAACCCTGGTTAACGACGGGGAAAGAGAGGACTGGTGCTGGATAAACGCCGGACGTTGATGGGGATGGCCTCTTCACCCTGAATCATCACCTGTTCTTCGTTGACGTTCGCCGAAGTCGGATCAATCAGGTTCGATGCCCAGCATGATTGGTTAGCGAAGCTCCAGCCGTAAGTCGCACCCGACGAGAGCCTGCCGTCGGCGCTGCCTAATCCGCTGCTGATGACGAACCCGCTGCTGATGACAAACCCACTGCTAATCACGAAGCCGCTGCTGATAACGAAGCCGCTACTAATGACGAAACCGCTGCTGATGACGAAGCCACTGCTAATCACAAAACCGTTGGGCAGCACGTAGCTGCCGTCAGGATTCATGTAGCCGTTGGCGACCACGAAGCCGCTGTCGAGCACCTGGCCGTCCCCCAACTGGAAGCCGTTGGTCAGGAGCAGGCGTTCCGTGCAGGCGATGCCGTCAATCCAGACGAGGCCGTTGTTGAGCGGCATGGCTTCGCCCGCGATTGGCGCAGTCAGGCCGAGCGTCTTGTAAGTGACATCTCTCTGGGTGAGCAGATTCTCCCCGACCTTCGCGCGGTTCGCGTCTTTCCGAACCGCTCCGGCAAGTTTGACGGCGGCGCTCGTGTTGAGTTCCCCCGCGCCTTCGGTGACGGTGCGCTCGAAAGGCGACATCTGCCCGGACTGCACCATCTGTTCGTAGACGGGCAGGCGCTGCGCCGTCCGCATCAGCAGCGCCTTGACGATGCGGGGCGTGAGCGACGGGTTCGCTTCGAGCATGAGCGCGATTGTGCCAGAAACGGCCGGTGCGGCGAACGACGTGCCGCTCAGAATCTGATAGGTTCCGGTCGCTTGCGGAGTGTTGGTGCTGGTGTTGCCGACGAGCAGGCCGCCGAGTAAACCGCCGCCGCCCGTCGTCGTGAAAGAGTTGCTGGCCGATGGCGAAGAGACGGCTGTTTCGGCTGCGCCGGTCCGATTACCGGGCGCGATCAGGTCGGGTTTGGCTATGCCGTCAACGAGCGTCGGGCCGCGCGATGAATAAGTCGTCACTACATCATCCGAACGCGCGTTGGTCTGTTGCGTGTTGGCCGCGCCGACCGTGATTACTTTGGGAGAGTTGGCGGGAGAGAGAATGCCGCCGTAGACCGTCTGCCCGTAGGTGTCTTTGCCCCAGTTGCCGGCCGCGACGACGACGACGATTCCGGCGTCAACCGCGCGCCCGACCGCCAGGCAGAGCGGGTCGGTTTTGTAGCTCTGCGTGATGGGCGTGCCGAGCGAGAGATTCATCACGCGAATGTTGTATGTGCTTCTGTTCTGAATGACCCAGTTGATGCCCGCGATGACGTTTGAGACTGTGCCTGTTCCCTGAGAGTTGAGGACGCGCACGTCAATGAGGTTTGCGCCCGTTGCGATGCCGCCGTAAGTCGGAGCGCCCGCGTGCTGTGTGGCGTAGTTTTCACTCGCCTGCCCCGTCCCGGCTGCGACGCCCGCCGTGTGTGTGCCGTGGCCGTAGGCGTCCTGCGATTTGCTCTCGCCCGTAAAGTCCACGCGCTTGGTGAGGCGGTTGTATGACTGAACGTAGGTTTGTGAGGTGATCCCCAGACCGAGCAATCCGCCGCTCGTCTGTTCCCGGTAGCCGACAAACTCCGCCGCGTCCGCGGGGCTGATGCCGCTGTCAACGATGGCGATGCCGACCTTGTTGCCGCCGCCACCTTCGGCCAGCCGGTTGTTATCGGGCGGCAGAATTTTGCTCGCGCCGGTCGTGACCTCTATGTGACTCGTGTTGTTTGTCGAAACGGCGAGCGAGCGCACGGGCTGGTCAGCCGACATCCAGGAGATATCATCGCGCAGCGACAGTTCTTCCAGCTTCCCGACAGGCACGTCCGCGACCATGACGCCGAGCGCGTCCAATTGCCTGCGGACCTGTGCGCCGCTGCTTTCGAGCGCAAGCCGCGCACGATCTTTCGCCGCCCCGTCAGAGAGATTGAGAATGACGCGCGCGCGCTCAGTGCTTCCGGGCCGCGTGGCGCGCGCCCGCGTACGCAATTCGTCGGTCAGTTTATTGCCGCCGCCGCGCTGCCGTAGCGCGGGCCGCGTCTGGCCGTGCGCGACGGGACGGAAAGCGGCTGCCATCGGCGCTAACAGCGAGAAGGCTAAAAAGAGAATGAGAATGGGGGATTTACGAGTCAAAGTTAATTCCTCGGGGCTTCGATTATCTGCGGCAAATCTGTGTGCCGAGAGTTGCGGGGTCACGCGGCGCAACTTTTTGATTAACAAGGCGCGTGCCGCATAATTCGTTGGGCCAAAACGTCGAAAACATTGTGAAGTGGAGGGGACCGCGGGTAAGCCTTCGCTCAGTTTGACCGGAATGCCATCAAGCCCTTTGGTCAAATAGATGGATTGATGGTCTTGGCAGGTAGTGGTTCAGTTTGAACCTCTGATACATCTATATCGAGGAAGAAGCTCACGCCAAGACGCAAAGGCGCGAAGAAGACAGCCAGGATCAGACGGCAGTCAACTCCTTAGCGCCTTTGCGTCTTTGCGTGAGATTGCTTTTTTCTTCGTCCTGCTTGAAATTGATCCACTACCTCTCGGCATGCTGCTTTCTGTTTTTCCGCCGCTTCAGTGTAAAATCCCCGGAGAGCCACATCCATAGATTAGAATTTGACGGGGGCACACGCCGCAATCCTCGCCTGCATAATGGGTGAAGCGTGTCTGACGAAAAATCTGACGAAAAATAAGCGGGCGTAATTGACGAAGGCGGCGTGGCCGAGGTTTAAGATTTTGTCTGAAGCTCAATTGAATAACGCGAACTACGCCGGGCGGCCGACCGTGTGCCGCAACTGCGGCGCGCTCGTCGGCCCCGACGAGACGAGCTGTTCCATGTGCGGCGCGCCGAAGGTCTTATCGGCGGTCGCACCGTTGCAGGAGCCTG
Source organism: uncultured Acidobacteriota bacterium (assembly GCA_963711585.1). GTDB lineage: Bacteria > Acidobacteriota > Blastocatellia > Pyrinomonadales > Pyrinomonadaceae > QHXM01. The sequence goes on from CAVQEU010000022.1 coordinate 261,392, forward strand.
CGCCCTACGCGCCCGTTCACGACCGCGAGACCATCAGGTTCGCGCGCGCAGTCCTCAGCCGCCCGTACATCTTCACCATCGTCTTCCTCGTCGCCAACGTCTTCGTCTTTCTGCTGATGTGGTCTTCGAGCGGCCTCAACAGCGTGACTATGTGGCAGCCGCCCTTCCATGTGCTCTACGCTTACGGCGCGAAGCTCAACTTTTCGATTGACGCCGGCCAGTGGTGGCGCTTCGTGACGCCGGTCTTTATACACATCGGATTGGCCCACCTGCTCGTCAACATGTACGGCCTCTGGATGATCGGCCCCTACGTCGAGCGGCTCTACGGCTCTGCGAAGTTTGTCGTCCTCTGGGTCGGGACGGGGGTCGCGGGCGTCGTGGCGAGTTACCTGAGCGTCCGGCCCGCGATGGCCGTCGGCCCGGTCGGGCGCTTCTTTTTCAGCGCGGGGGACGGCCCGTCGGCCGGGGCATCGGGCGCGCTCTTCGGCTTAATCGGCCTGCTCTTCGTCTTCGGCATCAAGTTTCGCCGCGAGTTGCCGGAAGGGCTTCAAGCGCGCCTTCGGCACGGGCCTGCTGCCGGTCATCGTGCTCAACCTCTTCATAGGCTATCTGGGACGCGGCTTCATAGACAACGCCGCGCACATCGGCGGCCTGCTCGCCGGGGCGCTGTTCGGGTTGGTCATAGGCTACAAGCGGCCGGGCGAGCGCGCGGGCGTCGCCGTCTTCTGGCACATTTTGCAAATCGCGGCGCTCGCTGCTCGTCGCCGTCAGCTTCCTGATGGTCTGGAAACACTTCCACGACCCCATCCCCGCGCCCGTCAGTGAGGCGGCGTTCAGTCTGCCCGCGGACAAAAGGGAACTGGTCGCTTACATCAACGCGCTCGAAGCGGGCGAGACGGCCTTCGTCAGGGCTTACAACGACGGCGACGCGAGCGGGATAGACACTGCTGTCGAAATGTTGGACCGCGCGCCGAAAATAACGGACGAGGCGGGCGCGCTGCGCGACGAGTTGAAATCGCTGCTCGCGCGCGTCAAAGGGGCGGCCGCGCCGGCAAAGCAGCAGACACGGCAGCAGGCGCAGGCGCGAAGTAAAGAGAGGGAGAAACTGCGCTCGGACTTCGAGGCGTGGCAGCAGAAGCAACTCAAGTTAAGCGAGAGCCTGATTCCGAATCCGGCCCAGCCCGATTCTTCAAAATAGTAACTAATTTTTTCAACAACAGCTCGACTACAGAGCGACTGACAGGAGAAACGATAAAGATGGAAATCAAAAAAGTCGGCGTGCTCGGCTGCGGCCTGATGGGTTCGGGCATCGCGCAGACGGCGGCCAGCGCCGGGTTCGAGACAGTGGTCCGCGAAGTCTCTGACGAATTGTGCCAGAGGGGCTTCGGCGGGATAGAGAAATCGCTCGCCCGCTTCACCGAGAAGGGGACGATCACAGCCGAACAGCAGCAGGAGATTCGCGGCCGGCTCAAGGGCACGACCTCGTTGGACGATCTGGCCGACTGCGACATCATCATCGAGGCCATCATCGAGAATCTGGAGTTGAAGCGCGACACCTACAAGCAGCTCGACTCGATCTGCAAGCCGGAGACGATCTTCGCCTCGAACACGTCGTCAATCTCGATCACGGAGATGATGACCGCGACCTCCTCGGAGCGCCAGAGCCGCTTCATCGGCCTGCACTTCTTCAACCCCGTGCCGCTCATGAAGCTCGTCGAGGTCGTCCGCACGGTGCTGACGGACGAGGAGGTCTACGAGCAGGCGATAGAGTTCGGGCAGCAGTTGGGCAAAGTGACGGTGCGCGCGACCGACCGCTCGGGCTTCATCGTCAACCGCCTGCTCGTCCCCTACATGCTCGACGCCATCCGCGCGCTCGAAGAGGGCGTCGGCTCAATCGTTGACATAGACAACGCGATGAAGCTCGGCCTCAACTACCCGATGGGGCCGTTCACGCTCGGCGACTTCGTCGGGCTGGATACGACCTACTACATCGCCGAGATCATGTTCAACGAATACCGCGAGAAGCGCTTCGCCCCGCCGCCGCTCCTCAAACGCATGGTGCTCGCCGGCCTCTACGGCCGCAAGTCCGGCCGCGGCTTCTACGACTACACCAAAGACCCGAAGAACCCTACGCCGATGAATCTGGTTTGAAAAAAGTAATAAGTGATAAGTGATAAGTGATAAGTGATAAGTTAAAACCCTCTTTCCTTTACTTATCACTTATCACTCATCACTCATCACTCGTTCTTATGCTTTCTTTCGAGCAGCGCGACCCCATCGCCGTCATCCGGCTTGACCGGCCTGAGAAGTTGAACGCGTTGACGCGTGAGATGCTGTCCGAGCTGGGCGAGACGTTTGAGCGTGTCGGGCGTGACGAGAGAGTGCGCGCCGTCATCCTGACGGGCGCGGGCGAGCGCGCGTTCAGCGCGGGCACGGACATTAGTGAGCTGGCCGAGATGAGCGCCGAAGAGGCACGGCAGGCGGCGGAGCGCGGGCAGCGGGTTTGTGAATTGATCGAGCGCTGCGCTGTGCCAGTTATCGCGGCCGTCAACGGCGTGGCCGCTGGCGGCGGTTGTGAGTTGGCGCTCGCCTGCCACCTGCGGCTCGCTTCGACAAGAGCGCGCTTCAGCCTGCCCGAACTAAAGCTGGGCGTCATTCCGGGCTACGGCGGGACGCAGCGGCTGGCGCGCGCGACGGGCGGCGGGTGCGCGCTCGAAATGATGTTGACCGGCGCGGAGATTTCGGCTGACGAAGCGCTGCGCGTCCGATTAGTCAACCGTGTGGTCGAGCCCGCGGAGCTTTTGGCCGAAGCCGAAGCCCTGTGCCAAAAAATCGCGGGCCTCGCTCCGCTCGCGGTGCGTGCCTGCCTCGAAGCCATCACGCGCGGCCTCGCGCTCCCGCTCGAAGAAGGCTTGGAGTTGGAGAGGGAACTCTTCAGCCGCCTCTTCGCGACGGAAGACGTGCGCGAGGGCACGCGCGCGTTCCTCGAAAAACGCGCGCCCGTGTTCAAAGGCAAGTGATTGCCCGGCGGCCACGAGTGGGTATAAAATCCGGCTCAAGGAGGTGACACACCATGAGTGAGGATATAACAAGGCGGCTGCCTGACCAGCCGGGCAGCTTGGAAGAGCTTGTCCGGTTGGTTCAGACATTCCGCACGGAACTGGCTGAACTGAAGCAGACCGTCGAAGCACGCCTGCACGACACGCGCCCGATCTGGGAGAAAGTGCAGGCCGACATCGCACAGCTTCAGGAAGGACAGCAACGCATCGAAGAAAAGCTCGAAGCGTTGCGTGACGATACGCGGACGGGGCTACGCAATCTCAAGAGGGACTTCGGAATCCTGAACGACACGTTCCTGGAGGTGCGCGGCGAATACAGAGACCTCGACAGGCGGGTCTACCGCTTGGAGGAGCCTCAGCCCTGAAACGTAAACAGGCGGCCCACCCATCCACCCTCCCGCCTGCTTTACCGCCGACGAATACAGAACCCCGGAACAATTCCACACCCGCCGGACGTTTCACCTAAAGTATTTGACGATACGAATCCACCTATCGGGGGAGCTTCAATGCACGAATGTGCGCGCTTGTCTCATCGTCTAAGCCGGCGAGTGATGACGGCCTCGGTCATCCTTTGTCTTTGCTTAACCGCCGTTTTGGCCCAGGAAAATCAACCGAAGGACGGCAGGTATTACGAGGCACAAGCCAGGAAGGCTTACCAGGCAAAAGATTACACGTCTTTCCTTGAGAACATGAAGGCGGCGGCAGCGTTGCGGCCCAACCACCCGCGGCTGATGTTCAATCTGGCCGCGGCCCACTCGCTGAACGGCCAGGGCGGCGAGGCTTTAAAGTGGCTCGGGCGTCTGGCGGACATGGGGCTGATTTTTCCGGCCGCGACGGACGACGACTTCGTTTCTATCAAGGCTTCCGACGAATTCAAGACGATTCTGAAAAGAATCGAGCGTAACGCGGCCCGCGTGGGCGACGGCGCAACGGCCTTCACGCTCAGCGAGAAAGGATTCATCCCTGAAGGCATTGCTTACGACCCCGTCACGAAGACGTTCTACCTGGGCAGCGTTTACAAGCGAAAAATCGTGAGCGTTGGTCCCGACGGCGAGGCCAGAGAGTTCGCCGCCGAACGTGACGGGCTGTGGAGCGTGCTGGGGATGAGGGTGGACGCCGCGCGGCGACTGCTCTGGGTGTCAACGGCCGCACACCGTCAGATGTCGAATTATAAGGAAGAAGAGAAAGGCGTCTCCGGGCTTTTCAAGTTTGACCTGCGGACCGGCAAACTCCTCAAGAAATATCTGCTGCCCAACAAGCCTCAGCCGCACCTGCTCGGCGACCTGGTCATCAACTCACGCGGCGACGTGTTCGCGACCGACACCATCACGCCGGCCGTTTACGTCGTCACGCGCGACCGAGACGAACTTGTGCCATTTTTGGAGGGCGAACCCTTTGCCAGCCCGCAAGGTCTCGCCTTCACGCGGGATGAAAAACAGCTCTTCGTGGCCGATTACTCGAAGGGCCTTTTCGTCGTCAACCTTCGGACAAAGAAGTGGACGAACCTCACGCCCGCGTCGAACATAACGCTGCTTGGCCTGGACGGCATCTATTCGTACAAGGGCAGCCTGATTGGCGTGCAGAACGGGGTCAATCCGGCGAGGCTCGTCCGGCTCGTCTTGAGCAGGGACTTGAGCCGCGTCGAGCGCCTTGAGACCATCGAGGCGAACAACCCTGTGTTTGACGAGCCGACTCTGGGCGTGCTGGTCAAGGACAAATTCTACTTGATAGCGAACAGCCAGTGGGGCGCGATTGACGAGAAGGGTCAACTGGCCCCGTCTGAGAAATTGAAGGAACACGTTGTCTTGAAAATCAATCTGGGTGCGGGACGCTGATGCTGAAACGGCGCCCGATTATCGTCCCGCGTCGCGCGTCACTTGTCACCCATCAACGCCTTCTTTATACTGCCAGTGCTTTCATTCTTTCATTCGACGGGAGCGGTTCGAGTAAAAAGTCTTGCAGCCGAAGACTCATCAGGGACGACTCAACGCCGAGGGCTTTCGCTTCGCCGTCGTCGCCAGCCGCTGGAATGATTTCCTGACCTCGCGGCTGGTCGAGGGCGCGCTCGACGCGCTCGAACGCCTCGGCGCGGACGAAAAAAGCGTCGAGCTGTTTCGCGTCCCTGGCTCTTTCGAGATTCCGCTCCTGGCGAGGCGGCTGGCCGCCTCAAACAAGTGGGACGCTGTCGTCTGCGTCGGCACGGTCATACGCGGGCAGACGCCGCACTTCGAGTACATCGCCTCGGAAGTGACGAAGGGCATCGCGCAGGCGGCGATGGAGACGAACGTCCCTGTCGTTTACGGCATCGTCACGGCCGACACGCTGGAGCAGGCGATTGATCGCGCCGGAGTGAAAGCGGGCAACAAGGGGTTCGAGGCCGCCATGTCGGCCGTCGAATTGGTGAATCTTATACAGGGAAGCTTTCAAGAAGTGATGAGTGATAAGTGATGAGTGATAAGTAACAGCTTTGCTTATCACTCATCACTTATCACTCATCACTCGTCAATTGAGTTGTTATGGGTTCAAGGCGTAAGGCGCGTGAATGCGCCTTGCAAATGCTCTTTGCGGCAGATGTTTCCGAGACGCGTGCTGACGAGTTGGTGCGCACCTACTGGGCTGAGCTGGGCGACGCGGACGTGGAGCCGCCGGCGCGCGAGTTCGCGACGCGGCTGGTGACGGGCACGCTCGCGCGCTTGCAGGAGTTGGACGAGCGCATCACGCTCGCGCGCGGAGCACTGGCGCATCTCGCGCATGGCGGTGGTGGACCGCAACATCCTCCGGCTGGCCGTCTACGAGTTCCTGTATGAGCCGACGCCTCGCACCGTCGCCATCAACGAGGCGCTCGAAATCGCCCGCCGCTTCTCGACCTACGAGGCGACGCAGTTCATCAACGGCATCCTCGACGCCATCAAGCGCGACCTCGACGAACAGCACCCGCAGGAACACACCACGACCGAGGACGTCGAGCAGGAAGGCGACGACAAAGAACAAGTGAAAAGTGATGAGTGATAAGTGATAAGTAAAAGACAAGCGGTTTCTCTTATCACTTATCACTCATCACTTATCACTTTTCTAACCCCCCGCCGCCCGTCAGTTGTTACAATCTTTCCATGAGCGATCAGATTCTGAGCGAATTTCTGGCCGAGACCGAAGATTTGCTCGAAGTCCTGTTCGGCGATCTTCAGGCGCTGCGAGTCCGCCGCTCGGAGGGCCGCGCGCGCCGCGAACTTGTCGGGCGCATCTTCCGCCACGTTCACACCATCAAGGGCTCCTCCGCAACAGTCGAATTAAATTCCATGACGAGAATCGCGCACGAGTTCGAGAGTCTGCTCGACGGCGTGCGCCTGGGCCGCGTGCCCGTCGATGACCCTGTGATGGACGCCCTGGACGACGCGGCCGCCGCGCTCTCGCAGAGCCTTGAGCGGGCTGCGCGCGGCGAGACCGAGGCGCATGACCAGGCCCTCTTGGAGCGGTTGCGCTCTCTGGCGAAGACGGAAGACGGCGACCGGCGCAAGCCCGCCGTGCGGCGCGCTCTCGCCGCCCTGCCCGAAGACATCGCGCGCTCGCTCAACGAGCACGAGGCCCATCGCCTGCAAGAGTCAATCGAGGAGGGCGCGCGCGCCTTCGCCGTCACGGTCCATTTCGAGCTGGCAACTTTCGACGAGCGCTTCCGCAACCTGAGCGACGCGCTGGCCGAAGACGGCGAGATCATCTCCACGCTGCCCGGCCTCGAAGGCGCTTTGCCCGACCAGATCAGCTTCCGCATCGTCTACGCCGCCGACACCAACCGCCAGGAACTGGCCTCGCGCGTCAGCGCGTTCGGACAGGTCATGCTCACGGAACTCATCACGCCTAAGGCCGACGAACCTGTTGAAGTCGGCGACGAGGGCGAAGAGGTGGCCGCCGAGGCGACGCCTACGAAACCCGTCGCTCCCTTCTCCACGCGCGTCCGCGTGGAGTTGCGCGAGCTGGACGAGGTCATCTCGGCGGCGCACGAAGTCCTGGCGCACACGACCGGCGTGCTGGGGCTCGTCGGCGCGTTGGCACAGCAGGAAATGGGCCGCGCGGAGTTGGCCGAGCGCGTGGGAGACGTGCGCCGCCGGCTGGTCGAGCTTGAAGAGAAGTTAATCGGACTGCGTATGGTCCCCGTGGCGCAGATGTTGGAGCGGGCCGCGCGCGCAGGGCGCATCGCGGCGCGGCTCACGGGCAAGCAGATCGACTTTCGAGGTCCGCGGCGGCGACGTGCGGCTGGACAAGTCGCTCGCGGACGCTATGGCCGACCCGCTGCTTGCACATCCTGCGCAACGCGGTCAGCCACGGCGTAGAGACGCCGCCCGAGCGCCGGGCCGCGGGCAAGAGCGAGAGCGCGATCGTGCGTCTGGAGGCAGCGGCCGAGGGCAGCCGCGTCGTCTTGAAGGTCTCGGACGACGGGCGCGGCCTGGACCCTTTGCGCGTGGCGCGCGCGGCCGTCGAGCGCGGAATCATAGAAGCGGGCACGCTGCTAACAAAAGAGCAGGCCGTGCGTCTTATCTTCAGGCCGGGGTTTTCGACCGCCTCGTCCGTTTCGAGCGTGTCGGGGCGCGGCGTCGGCCTCGACGTGGTCGAGCGCGCCATAGAATTGGTCGGCGGCGAGCTGCGCGTCGCGAGTCTGAGGAGGGCGCGGGCATGACTTTCGTGATGAGCTTGCCGACGACGCTCGCGCTCACCCAGGCGCTCGTCGTCACCTCGGCCGGCCAGCGCTACTGCGTTGACGAGCGGCACATCACGGAGACGGGCTTCGTCACGACCGGCGACATCAGCCGTAGCGGCGGCACAGAGTGGGTGCACTGGCGCGGGGCCATGATGCCGCTTCTGCGCGCGCGCCAACTTTTGGCACAGCCCCCGCGCGAAGAGGCTAACGGAGAGAGCCTGCCTGTCATCATCGCGCGCGCCGGCCTTGAGACGGAGGCGGACGCGAAGCCGGCCGCGCTGGCCGTTGACGGTTTCGGCGAGCGCACGGAGGCGCTGGTGCGCGGCCTGGGGCGACACGCGGCGCGCTGGCGCGGCATCAGCGGCGCGACCGAACTGCCCGACGGCACCGTCGCCCTCGTGCTGGACCTGCCCCGCCTCCTCGCGACGGGCAGTTGAGAAGAACAGCACACTCCTTCTTTGCGTCTTTGCGCCTTTGCGTGAGGAAAAGTTTCTCGCTAAAGGCGCAAAGACGAAAGTAAGGCAAACTGTTTGGAGTGTTGCGTCAATTCACGGGTTTTGAGGGGATGAGCAAAATGATAAGAAGAAGGACGAGAGGAAAGGGAAGAAGCCGACGGGCGGGCGCGCTCGCCATGTGCGCGGCGCTGCTTCTCTCGTCGCTGGCCTTCGCGCAGCGGCCGGCGGCCAGTTCGTCTCACGGACGCACTTACCCGAAGGAGATTCGTGGCTACAAGGTCGAGTTGGCCGAGGTCGAGCTGAAGAAACAAAGCGCGAAAGAGGAGGCCCGGCTCGACGCGGACGAAGCGCAGGAGACGCTCATCAAGCTCGGCCAACCGAAAGTGACGAGCATCACGCCCTTCGGCATACACCTCGAAGTGCCCGTCACGGTGGCCGCGGTCAAGCAGGGCGGACGCGTTGACTTTCTGACCTTCGAAGACATGACGGTCAACGGGACGCCGGTCACGGTCAGCGAATACCACCACTCGTTCGAGTTGCCGAACGACCGCCCCGTCACCCTGCCGGACCCTATCGCTTTACACATCAGCACGCCGCGAGTGCTCTTCGGCGCGCTCGGCGAATGGAGCAAGCCGCAAGACATCTGGCCCGTCACCGGCCGCGTCTACGTCTTCGGCCGCTTCAAAAAATTCCTCTTCAAATTCAAACGCGTCGTCCCCGTCGAACTCGCCCTCTCGTTCCGCAACCCCCTGCGCAACAAGACGCCGGAAGGGATAAAGAAGTGATGAGTGATGAGTGATAAGTGATAAGTAAAAACCTTCTTTCTTTTACTCATCACTTATCACTCATCACTTATCACTGTTTTTCATAAATCATTGTCGGCTTGCTGCGGCGTAGGCCGAGGAGCGCGCCGATGCCCGCGCCGATTCCGGCCCCGACGATGGCGGGGGCTGAGATTACGCTCCTCGTCATGTCGCCCTGGCTGAAGGCAGCGATGCCGATGCCGAGGCCGCCGCCGCCGCCGATGGCCGCGCCTATGAGTGTGGTTCTTTTAACCGAGCGCTTGCCCTCGGCGTAAACACGCTGGACGCGGTCGCGCGGGACTTCGATTCTTCGCCCGTCCTGTAAGAGCGCGAGCGTGGCGTCAGTCGCGTCGATCATCTTTCCTTTCAGCGTCTCCCCGTCCGTCAGCTTCACTTCAAGCTTCGTGTCAGTGTAAACAGCTTTCACCGCGTCCCATGAGCCCGCGCCCGATTGTGCCAACGCGGGCGTGGAAGCCATGAGCAGAATAAGAACGAATGTCAGTGCCTTTTTAATCATCATCTCTCCTCGAATTTTTATACGGGCCGGTGTGCAAACTCCTTTCGGCCCGCGCGCCCTAAAGCAAAGCCAGTGCCGGAAGGGAAGTCGAGCGAATAGGCGGTGAAAAGCCGAGCGCCTGCGCAGGAAAAATCCGGCAGATGGAGCCTTTCAACCCTTTGCGTCTTACGTCTTACCTTTGCGCCTTTGCGAGAAACAGCCGTTCACGCTGGAGGCGCAAAGAGTAAGACGTAAGGCGCAAAGGAGGTGCTTCTTGCTTATGTTGGATTATCTCTTTAGAGATTGGGGTGGCGTTTGTGCCAGTCGGTCGCTTGCTGATATTTGACGGCGAGATCGAGCAGGGTGTTTTCGCTCCAGGCCGGGCCGATGAGTTGAATCCCTGTCGGCAGGTTTTCCGGGCCGAAGCCGTTGGGGACGGAGATGGCCGGGACGCCCACCAGATTACTCGCGGCGATGGGTGACGGAGTGCTCACGTCCGGGTAGGCTTTGTCGAAAGTCTTGTCGAGCGGGTAAGAGACAGTGGCGCGCGACGGCGCGACGAGCAGCCCGTGTTTCGTGAACATCTCGTCCCACGCGCGGCGCATGGGCGCGCGCATGCGCATCGCGTGCAGGTAGTCAACGGCCGTCACGAGCGACGCCGAATAGCCGCCCGCGCGCCCGGTCGGCGACGCCAACTCCGCGACGCGCCCCGACTCTATCAAATCGCGAAACGCGCTCGCGCCCTCCGCGTCCACAATCGTCCCGACCGCGGGGCCGTAAGGAAAGTCCGGCAGCTTCACCTCCATCTCGACAGTCGCAAACTTTTTCAGCACGTCCAGCGAGCGCAGGAAATTCTCGCGCACCGCACCTTGCGCCTTCTCGTAAGAATCTTTCATCACGGCGATGCGCAATGGCTTTGCTCGCGCGACGCGCGCGCTGCTTGCGAGTCGCAGCGTCTACGGAAGTCGGGTCGAGCGGGTCTTGTCCCGCGATGGCTGACAGCACGATGCCGCAATCCGAGGCCGAACGGCACATGGGGCCGAGCTTGTCCAGCGTCCAGCACAAAGCCATCGCGCCGTGACGCGAGACAGCGCCGTAAGTCGGGCGCAGCCCCGTAACGCCGCAGAAGGCCGCCGGGGTGATGATCGAGCCGGAAGTTTCCGAGCCGATACTGAACGCGACCAATCCGGCGGCCACGGCCGCGCCCGGCCCCGAAGAAGAGCCGCCGCTCCAATAGTTCTCGTTCCAGGGCGTCTTGCACGCGCCCGTCCACGACGCGTGCGCTTCGTTGTAACCCATCCCGCCCGCGAGTTCTATCATCGCCAGCTTGGCGACGAGAATCGCCCCGGCCTCGCGCAGCTTCTTAACGACCGTGGCGTCCTCGTCGAACTGCTGATCTTTGTACGGCGTCGCGCCCCAGGTCGTCTTTGCGTCGCGCGTGGCGAGCAGGTCTTTCGCGCCGTAAGGAATGCCGTGAAGCGGCCCGCGGTAACGGCCGCGACGAATCTCTCGCTCGGCGGCCTGCGCCTCGTTGAGCGCGGACTCCCGCATCAAACTCGCCACGGCCCCGAGCCTGCGTCCCACCGTCTCAAGGCGCGCGAGATAACTTTCCGTCAACTCGACAGGGGAGACGCGCCGCGAGCGTATGAGCGCCGCGAGTTCCGTGATGGAAGAGAAGAGAACGTCGTCAGGAAGCATCGTTCAAGTAAAAAGGAAAAAGGTAAAAGACAAAAAGGAAGACCCCGCAGGGGTCACACGTAATAGCCGGGGGCAAGCGCGTGCGCGCGCCGCCCCCGGAATAATACGCAACAAGATTCCGACCCTGAAGGGGTCGCGCCTCAACCCTGAATGTGCGACCCCTTCAGGGTCGGATACGTTTACCAACCTCAATCCGGGGGCGGCGCGTCGTGTGCTAACGCACACTCGCTTGCCCCCGGCTATCATGTGAGACCCCTTCAGGGTCATTACTGTTCTTTCTTCAGTCCGCGCTGAAGATAAAGTCGGGTTCGTCGCCGTTCTTCAGTTTGACTGCGCGTAGGCGCTCCGACGTGCGGACGTAGCCGTCAAGGTCTTTCTTGATCTGTTCGAGTTGTTCGGGCGAGAGCTTGTCGCCGAAGCGTGCGCGCGCCACGGCCGCGTAGGCTTCCGCGACGGGCGAAGGCTCCTGTGGTGCGGTAGTCGGCTGCGGCGGCGCGGGCGGGGCGGTCGGCTCTTTCGGCTTCGCGGGCGTCTGCGCTTTGGCGAGCGCGGCCGCGAGGGGGGCGGCGACGAGCGTCGCGGCGACTGATTTCGCGAACCGCCTGCGCGAAGTTCGTTCGGGGTCGGGCGAAACGGGTTTCGATTTCATAGGGCATCAAATCTCCGGCAGCGTGTACTTCCGGCCCGCGTTGACCTTCTTCAGATAAGCGGTCAGCGGCTCGAAATACCGCAGCATCGCCCTCGCGCTCAAGTCTTCGCCGGTCGTCTCTTTGAGCACCGCGCGCCAGTCGCGCGAGCTGCCCGGCGACATGATCTTTCGCAGGAAATCCCCGACCGCCTTGCTCCCATAATAGTTGGTCGCGTGCGGGTCCTGCTTCAGGATTTTGCGCGCGATGTGGTCGTGCAGTTGGAAGAGCAGCACGTTGGCGATGGCGTAGTCGTAGTACTGCGCCGCGTCGTCGTTGATGTGCGTCTTGGTGCAGGCGTCGCAGAACTCTTCGCCGCGCACTGCCGGCGGGACGATGCCCTGATACTTCTGTGCCAATTCCCACCAGCGCTTGTTGTACTGATCCTTCGGCAGATTGTTCTCGTAAAGATCATACTCGAAGCGCGTCATCGTTCCCGTGGCGAACGGCATGTAGGCGACGTAGTTCAGCGCCTCCCTCAAGAGCACCTGCGTCTCGTCCACCTTCGCCCCTTTCGGCGCGAGGCCGCGGCCTTCGAGGAAGGGCTTCTGCGTCGCGGCGAGCCCGATTAAAGTCCCTATGGCTTCGTGGTAGGCGCGGTTCGCGCCCTCGCGCAGGAGCGGGGGAACCTGCGAATTCGTGTAGCTGACGTAATAATAGATATGGCCCAGTTCGTGGTGCGCCGTCTCGTACCACTCGGCGTTCGGCTCGACACTCATCAGCGAGCGTATGTCCGTTTGCAGGTCGAGGTGCCACGCGCTCGCGTGCGTGTTCTTCTTGTAGGTCGCACCTGCGGGCAGCGGGTAGAGCGACGACTTCTCGTAGAAACTTTTCGGGAGCGGGGGGAAGCCCAAAGAGACGTAGAACTGTTCGGCCTGCTCGACGACCCACTCGGGCGTCTTCGGCTTGAGCGCTTCGTCAACGTTCATCCCCTCGACCTGCACCATGGAACTCCAGTCCTGCGCCCAGCGGTTCGGGAGCCAGTCGGCAGGGAGTTGGTCCGGCACGGGCTGGTTGTAGCGCTTGGCGAGTTCGTAGCGCGCGTAAGTGTGAAGCTCGCGGTAGAGCGGGCGCAGCTCGCGGTTGATTTTGTCCAGCAGCTCAAGCATCTCCGGGCCGGACAATCCGTACTCGGAGATTTGGTAGTTGACGTAAGAACTGTAGCCGAGCGGCTTGACGGTCGCGTTGCGCAGGCGTTGCAAATTACTGAGCCCGTCTTTCAAAACTTTGCCGACTTCTTTGGAAGCCTCCCACGCCTTGCGCCTTTCGGCGGGGTCGTTGGAGGCGCGCAAGGTTTCGTCAATCTGGTTCGGCGTGACGCTCTTGCCGTCAATCTTGAAGTCGAAGCCGTAGAGTTTTTCGGTCTGCGCGGTTTCGGCCGCGATGCGCTCCTTGACCAAGTCCTTGGCGATTTCGGGGTACTCGGCGGCCATGTAGAGGATGCCCTTGAGCTGCTTGACCTGTAGCGGCGTGAGCTTGTCCTGTTGCTTCAGAAGTGAGGTCGCGCGCTCTATGTTCTGCTTGCTCCCCGTGAACGCGGTCAGCTTTTCGAGCGCGGCGTTCTCGGCCTTCGCGTTCGTGTCGTCGCCTTCGACGATCTTCGTATTGGAATTCCAGGAGGCTTGGTTGTAAGCGTAACGCAGTTGAAGCCACTCGGCCGTGAACTGTTCGATGAACTTCTGCGCCTCGGCCCGCGGGTCTGAGGCGTTGGCCGCGCGCTGGCCGACGGGGGCGAATGCGAGGAGAAGAAAAAGAACCAGGAGAGAGCCGGCAACTCGCGAGAGAAATGGCTTACGTTTCATTTACGGCCTACCTTTTTGAGTGTCTTCAAGCTCAAAGGGGAGTGAACCGGCGAACAGGTTTCGGCGTTTCTTCAGCGCCGTTCGCCTATTGATTATGTTGAGCGATGAGCATAGCATTCCGGTATCTAAAATTAAACTTCGGAAGGCTCATGCCGGGTGCAATCGAGGGCGGAAGATGGTAGTCTTTTGCGTTCAGCATGAGTATGAAAAAGCCGTAGAGCCTGGGCGTCGTGCCTAACGCGCCGCAGCCGCCGGCAAGAGGTGATGAGACCTTGAGCGAACAGCAAAATCAGACGGACCTTTCGCGCTTCATCGCGGAGAATTTCGGGGCCAACGCCACTTACGTTGAGGGCCTGTGGAATCGTTACCGCAACGACCCTGCGCTCGTGGACGAGTCGTGGCGCACATATTTCTCTGAGTTGCTTGGCGGCGCGGGCGCTGCCGCTGCCGCGCAGGAGAACGGGCGCGCGGCCGTCTCGACGCAGCCGAGCGGCGACGGCGGCGGGGCGACGGCGATCGCGAGCGCACAGGCGGCCGCGAGTCCTGCCCCGAGTTCTGCGCCCGCCACGGCCCCCGCGACTCGCCCGGCGACGGCCGCGAGCGCGGCCCCTGCGGAAACGTCTGCGGCCGAGAACGCCACGCCGATTCGCGGCGGCGCGCTCAAGATCGTCGAGAACATGGAGACGAGTCTGGGTGTCCCGACCGCGACCTCGAACCGCCGCATCCCCGTCAAGGTCCTGGACGAGAATCGCCGCGTCATCAATAAATATTTGCAGGAGCGCGGGCGCGGCAAAGCCTCTTACACGCACCTCGTCGCGTGGGCCATCGTGCGCGCGCTCAAAGATTACCCGCAGCTCAACGACGGCTTCGAAGTTATTAATGGGACGCCGTCGCGCATCCGCCGCGAGAATGTGAACCTGGGCGTGGCCGTGGACCTGGCGAAGAAGGACGGCTCGCGCACGCTGCTCGTGCCGAACATCAAGAACGCGGAGCGCATGACGTTCTCGCAATTCCTGGCGGCTTACGACGACGTGATCAAGCGCGCGCGCGAAGGCAAGCTGCAAATCCCTGACTTCCAGGGCACGAACATTTCTCTGACTAATCCTGGCACAATCGGCACGGTCGCCTCGACGCCGCGGCTGATGGCGGGCCAGTCCGTCATCATCGCCACGGGCGCGATTGAATACCCCGCGGAGTTTCAGGCGATGACCCCGGAAGCGCTCTCGCAGTTGGGCATCAGCAAGGCCATGACCATCTCCTCGACCTACGACCACCGCATCATACAGGGCGCGGAGTCGGGCGCGTTCCTCGCGCGCATACACGAGTTGCTCGTCGGCGAGCACAATTTTTACGACGACGTTTTTCGAGACTTGGAGATCGCTTACCCGCCTGTGCGCTGGGCCGTTGACCGCAACCCCGCGCTCTTGGGCGGCGACCAGACGCGCGCGCTGACCATCAAGCAGGCGCGCGTGCTCGAACTCATCAACGCTTACCGCGTGCGCGGCCACCTCATCGCGGACATAGACCCGCTGCACGCGATGCCCTTGCACCACCACCCGGAGCTGGACATAGAGACTTATGGGCTGACCATCTGGGACCTCGACCGCGAGTTCATCACGGGCGGCCTCGCGGGGCGCGAAAGCGCGAGCTTGAGAGACATCCTGGACATCTTGCGCCGCGCCTACTGCGGCAAGGTCGGCATAGAGTATCGCCACATCCAGAGCAAGGAACAAAAAGTCTGGCTGCGCGAGCAAATCCTCGTGCACTTCGTCAACCCGCAGCCGATTGCGCCCGAGGTTAAGAAGAAGCTGCTCGAAAAGCTGGTCGCCGCCGAGCAGTTCGAGCGTTTCCTGCACACGAAATACCTGGGCCAGAAACGGTTCTCGCTCGAAGGCTGCGAGACGATCATCCCCGTCTTAGATCAACTGCTCGAAGGCGCAGCGCGGCGCGGCGTCGAAGACATCACGCTCGGCATGGCGCACCGCGGACGGCTCAACGTGCTTGCCAACGTCATCGGCAATTTCAGCGAGAGAATTTTCACGGCCTTCGAGGGGAGCGTTCATCCAAACTTCCCCGCGGACGAGGGCGACGTGAAGTATCACCAGGGCGCGGCGGGCGAGCGCGAGACCAGTGACGGAAAGAAAGTGAAACTCACGCTCTCGCCCAACCCGAGTCACCTTGAGTTCGTTGACCCTGTGGTCGAGGGGATGGTGCGCGCCAAGCAGGACGCCATGGACATGACGCGCGAAGAGGCGTTCGACCGCGCGCTGCCCGTCTTGCTTCACGGCGACGCCGCGTTCGCGGGGCAGGGCATCGTGATGGAGACCTTGAACCTGGCGGAGCTGCGCGGCTACCGCACGGGCGGGACGATTCACATCATCATCAACAACCAGATAGGCTTTACGACCTCGCCCGAGGCCGGGCGCTCGACCATCTACTCGACCGACGTGGCGCGCATGACGCAGCTCCCGATCTTCCACGTCAACGGCGACGACCCCGAAGCCGCCTGGCGCGTGCTGCAAATCGCCCTGGATTTTCGACAGGCGTTCAACAAGGACGTGGTGCTGGATGTCGTGGGCTTCCGCAAACTGGGCCATAACGAGTCGGACGAGCCGAGCTACACGCAGCCGTTGATGTACCAGCGAGTGAAGGCGCATCCGGGCGTGCGCGCCGTCTACGCGCAGAAGCTGATACGCGAGGGCGTGATTGACGAGGCGGGCGTGGACAAGATGATTCAGGAGCGCGTCGCGCACTACGAGGCCGCGCTCGCGCGCGCCAAGGAGATCGTCGCGAACAAACCGGCGGTCACGGAACTGCCGCCGCAGCCTGAGGAGGAAGACGGCTCCACAATCGAAAAGACTGGCGTCGCGCGCGAAGTGATCCGCGAGGTCTCGCGGAAAATCTCAATCGTGCCCGAGGGCTTCAACATCAACCCGAAGATGGTCGGGCAGCTCGCGCGCCGCGCCAAGATGGGCGAGGGCGAGTTGCCTATGGACTGGGCCTTCGCGGAGGCGATGGCCTTCGGCTCGCTCGTCCTCGAAGGCACGCGCGTGCGCCTGAGCGGGCAGGACAGCGGGCGCGGCACGTTCAGCCAGCGCCACGCCGTCATGTACGACACGCAGACCGGCAAGCCCTGGGCTCCGCTCGCGGAGTTGCGAAGTGAAAAGAACCCGAAGGCGGAGTTTGACGTGTACGACAGCTCGCTCTCGGAGCAGGGCGTGCTCGGATTCGACTACGGCTACTCGGTCGTGGCCCAGGACGCGCTCGTTTTGTGGGAGGCGCAGTTCGGCGACTTCGGCAACGGCGCGCAGGTGATTATTGACCAGTACATCGCCGCCTCGGAAGACAAGTGGCAGCAGCGCTCGCGCCTGGGCCTGCTTCTGCCGCACGGCTACGAGGGGCAGGGGCCGGAGCACTCCTCGGCGCGCGTCGAGCGTTACCTTGATCTATGTGCCGAGAACAATCTGCAAGTCTGTTACCCGACCACGCCCGCGCAGTATTTCCACTTGCTTCGCCGCCAGATAATACAGCAGACGATGCGCCCGCTCGTCGTGATTACGCCGAAGAGTCTGCTCCGCCTGCCCGCTGCGACTTCCGGCGTGGACGAGTTGACGGAGGGTGGGTTCCTGCCCGTGATTGACGACGCGGAGGTGAAGGACCGGGCGAAGGTGCGGCGCATCGTCGTGTGCAGCGGCAAGGTCTTCTACGACCTGAGCGCCGCGCGCAAGAAGTCCGGCGACGAAAGAGTGGCGATTGTACGGCTTGAGCAGTTCTACCCGTTCCCGGAAAAGCGGCTGCGCGAAGTCTTCGGTAGTTACGGAGGCGCGACACAGTTGGTGTGGGCGCAGGAGGAGCCGAAGAACATGGGCGGGTGGACTTTCGTCGAGCCGCGATTGACGAACATGCTGCCCTCGTGCCAGCGCCCGTACTACGTCGGGCGGTCGGCTTCGGCCAGCCCCGCGACCGGCTCATACACGATTCACGAGCTTGAGCAGCGCCGGCTGGTTGACCAGGCACTCACGGAAGATGCAGAATTCATCTCCGGCGCGAGCACCGAGCGCTATGCCGGGCAAGCGGATTCTTAAAAGCAGGAGTCAGAAGTCAGAAGTCAGGAGTCAGAATAAAAGAAAAGCAGTTCTCAGTCTTTTATTCTGGATTCGGATTCGGATTCCTTCTTCTGACTTCTGACTTCTAACTTCTGACTTCTGACTTCTGACTCCTGACTTCTTTTTCATTATGCGCCCCCAAAGAATTTTATTACCCCTCGTCGTCTTAACCGTGATCGCCGCCCTGGTCCTGCTCGGCGGAGCCTGCACGGATAGCAAAGCTGAGGCCGAGCGCACCGAGTCGGCAAGCGCCGCGCCCGTGGTTCAAGTCTCGCCGACGCCCGCCGAGTCAATCTCGATTGCGGCCGTCGGCGACACGATGCTCGGCTCGACCAGCCAGGGGCGCGGGCTGCCGGTCAGTGACGGCGCGCAGATGATTTCGGGGCTGACGCCGATCATCTCGGCGGCCGACATAGGCTTCGCCAACCTCGAAGGGGCGATGATTGACGGCGGGACGCAGACCAAGTGCGGGCCGAACTCGAAGTTCTGTTACACGTTCGGCATGCCCACGCGCTACGGGAAGCACCTCAAGGACGCGGGCTTCGACATCGTGAGCCTGGCGAACAACCACTCGTCGGACTACGGCGCGCCGGGGCGCGCGAGCACGCGCAAGACGATGGAGGACTTCGGCATCATCCACGCGGGCGCGGACCATCAGGACATCCCTTACATGAACGTCAAGGGCCGTAAGATTGCTTTCGTCGCGTTCGCGACCAACCCTGTCTCTCTGAATTTGATTGACGTGGAAAACTCGCGTCGCGTGGTCGCGGACGTGGCGCGCAAGGCCGACATCGTCATCGTCTCGTTCCACGGCGGGGCCGAGGGCTCCGCGGCGCAGCGCGTGCCTTACGGCTCGGAGACATACCTGGGTGGGGCGCGCGGCGATCTTCGCAAGTTCACGCGCGCCGTGGTTGACGCGGGCGCGGATTTAGTTTTGGGCCACGGGCCGCACGTCGTCCGCGGGATGGAAGTTTACAAGGACCGCTTGATAGTTTACTCGCTCGGCAACTTCGCCTTCTACCGCTTCCCGTTCGCGGGGCCGACCGCGCTCTCGCTCGTCCTGGAGACGAACATCGGCCCGGACGGCGAATTCCTGAGCGGGAAGATTCACCCGCTCATACAGCAAGGGCAGGACGGCCCGCGCCCAGACAAGAACAACACGGTCATCAATGTCGTCCGCCAACTCTCGAAAGACGACTTCGGCCCGACGGCCGTCCAGGTCGCTGCCGACGGCACGATCTCCGCGCCCTAGACAAGATTATCTTCTCGCCACTCGCTTACGCTTGAGGGCGCGCTTCACCTGGTTAAGCTGCGCCTCTAGCCGCTTGATGTGCTTCTGCTGTTCTAATATCTGCGCCTGCTGCTCCTGGATGGCCTTGACTGCCACGGGCAAGAGCGCCATGTAGTTCAGGCCCAGCGGCTTCGTCGCGTCCGCCTCGCGCAGCACCAACTCCGGCAGGACTTTCTCGACCTCCTGCGCGACGAGGCCCATTTGTGGCTTACCTTCGGGCTCACTCTTCCAGCGCCAGGAGACGGGCCTGAGCCTGAGCAGTTGGTCTAGGCCGTATTTGAGATTGGTGACATTCTGCTTGAGGCGTGCGTCGGACGCGCAGGAGATGTTCGCCGCGCAGACGTTGCCCGTGGCAGTGAGCGTGCCGTCAACTTGTACCTTTCCGCTGAAGTAGCCGGCCCATCCTGCGTCGTAGGCGATGCCGCTCACCGCGTAGCTGCTGGCCCCGTGGCTTTCGCCTATTACACCGGAACTCCCGTTGACGCTGCCTTTACCGAATACGCCGACGCCGGACTCAGTGCTCGTCTGGCCGTACACGCCGGTGGTGCCCTCGCCCTCCACGCCGAAGGTGCCGCCGAAGCCTTTCACGCCTGTGGAGCCGGTACTAACGCCGTACACGCCGAAGTCGTTTCCGTTGCCGTAAGCGCCGTAGGTCCCGCCCAGGCCGTAAACGCCTGCGATGTCGCCCTTGCCGTCCAGGCCGTGTTGGTCGCCTCTCCCGTACACTCCATTACCGGTGCCGCCGTCAACGTGCAGCTTGCCGAAGGTCGGGGAGACGGTCCCGATTCCGACCCTGCCCATCGTGTCTATGACGAGACCGCTGTTGGCCGGCACGCCCGCCCCCTCTCCGGCAGCCAGCAGCAGCCTGTCGCCGTCGAACCTGATGTCGGCGCGGGTGTCCGCGAGAGTCGCCAGCCTAAGCCACGACAGCCCGGTCTCGCTGTTCGGGTTACCGAACTGCATGTAGCCGCCCGAGCCTCCCGGCGTCAGCCTGGTGATGCCGTTGACTTCCAACTTGATTCCCGCGGTGGGAGTCGCCGTCCCGATGCCTACGCCTCCGTTTGTCGCCAGCACTAGCTGGTTGGCGTTGGTCGCGTTGTCGGTCATGTATCCAGCCGAGAACATCAGTGGACGAATCACGCCCGTTCCAGACTTGCCCGTCCCGAAGACGAAGTCCGCGCCCCTGGCGCGCTGAGCGCGGCGAACTCGACGTTACTGGGGTCGGCGATGGCGTCCGTGTTGGTGATGCTGAACTGCGCGCGGTTGTTGGGCTGGCCCGTGCCCGCGGGACGACTGTGAACGAGGTGTTGACGTTCGTCCCAGTAGCCGGGTAGAAGCGCACGAGTGCGAAGTTTGCGAGGTTGTTCGGGTTGACGATGGTCGGGTTGACGCCCGCGCCGGAGGTCGCGCCCAATTCAAGGCGCCTTGACGAGCCTGATCTTGCCCGCGCTTTCCGTGAGGACCGCGGAGTCGGTGATTGAGTTCGTCCCGTTGAATTTGGCGATCTTGCCTGCCGTGCCTTCGCCTGTAATCGTCCCGACGGCGGAGGGCTCCGAAGCGGCGGGCGGCACTCTCTGCGCCTTCGCCCGGCGTCCTGCACGCTCACTTGCTCCGTGCGGCGCATGCGCTTGCCTGCGGGCGTGCGGTAAGTAATCGTCAAAGTGTAATCGCCGGGTGCGACGCGTGCGCCGAGAGAATTGCTCATCTCCCAGTCGAAGGAGTTCCCCGAAAGGATGCCGCTCTCGAAGACTATCTCTCCGTCGGCGGAAGCGACTTCGACGCGCGTCTCGAAGAGGTCGCCGCCGATGGAGACGTGCACTTTGTCTCGCGCGGTTGTGACGTGGACGGCGTCACCGGCCGGCCTCTGCGTCTCCTGCGAGCTTGCTGACGGCGCGAGAATCAAAGCGAAGGCGACAATCAGGGCGGCACGTTTAAAGATCGTCATGGCGAGAGTTCCTTATTAGCAAAGTCGGGCGGTTGTAGCTCCTCGAAGTCGCGGCCCAGGCCGGCCGCGCCGCAGAGCGAGGCGGGGCAGACGAAGAGGCAGCCGTCAGCCGTCTCAAGAAAGTGCACGGCCCCGGCCTCCACGCCTCTGCAAATGGCCCGCTGGCTCAAGCCGGTCAGGCGCGCGGCCTCCTCCGGCGTGAGCATGGCGGGTTGGCCCACACACTCCGCGCACCAGACTGCGGGCTGCCCGGCGCGACTTTCTGACGACCCAGACCTCGTGCGTCTCTATAATCGTCTCCGTCCTCTTCATGGATTTTGGTGAGCCGCCTTTCCTTCGTAAAAGTTGTCTGGGCCGCCGCAAGGGGGCTACAATGTTGCGCGGGCTTTCAATTTTTGGTCCCGTAAAGATCGGCAGTCTCCCCGACAGCGCCGCCGAAGTTACAGCGGCGGCCGCAAAAAAGTCCTGTACAGGCTCTCTATAATTTCTCTATTAACCCCTTTGCGGCAGTAAATGGGTGAGCAATCGCAACACTTGTACGAGTTCGGCCCGTTCCTTCTGGACACGGCGGAGCGTAGGCTATTGCGCGACGGCCAGCCCGTGCCGCTCTCCCCGAAGGCTTTCGAGACGCTGCTCGTGCTGGTCGAGCGCAGCGGCCACCTCGTCGGAAAAGACGAGTTGATGAGCGCGGTCTGGCCTGACCACTTTGTAGAGGAAGCCAACCTGAACCATCACGTCTGGGCGCTCAGGAAGGCGCTCGGCGAAGGCTCGAACGGCTCGCGTTACATCGAGACAGTGCCCAGGCACGGCTACAGGTTTACCGTCGGCGTCAGGGAATTGACCGGCGCGGGCGAAGAAGCGCTCGTAGTCGAAAAGCACACGCTGACCCGCGTCGTGACCCTGGAAGAGGAGACGGCGGACGACCGCCCCAGCGCCGCCGCAGAACTGCCGGAGCAGAGATTGCTCGGCGACGGGAAGGGAAAGCGTGTTCGGGCGAGTTGGAAAATCGCCGCGGCGGCGCTCTGCCTGCTGGCGGTCGCAAGCGTCCTGGCGCTTTATCGTCCCTGGCAGCGCGAGACCGCGAAGCCCGAGGCGAGCAGCTTTGGGCCAGCCGCAACTCAACTCAATCGCCGTGCTGCCCTTCAAGGCGATAGGCGCGGAGAGTGAGGACGAATATCTTAGCCTGGGGCTGGCCGATGCCTTGATTACGAGGCTGGGCAACGTCCGCGAGATCGTCGTGCGCCCGACCAGCGCCATCCGCCGTTACACGGAAGCGAACCAGGACCCCATCGCAATCGGCCGCCGGCAGGGCGTGGACGCCGTGCTCGACGGGAGTTTCCAGCGCCAGGGCGACCGGCTGCGCCTCACCGTCCAACTCATACGCGTTGCCGACGGGGCGACACTCTGGTCCGCACAGTTCGACGAGCGCTTCACGGACATCTTCTCTGTACAGGATTCAATCTCGGAGCGCGTGGCGTGCGACCTCGTCACGCGCATCTGCGGTGAAGCAAACGGGCGACCCGCCAAACAGAAGCCTGTCAACATAGAGGCGTATGAGGCTTATCTCAAAGGGCGCTACTTCTGGAACAAGCGAACGAGAGACGGGTTCCGCAAGGCCGTCGAATATTTTAAGCAGGCGCTTGAGATAGACCCGACCTACGCGCGGGCTTACGCCGGCCTGGGCGACGCATACGGCTATCTGGGCGGCGACGACGCGGCCGCGCAGGCCGAGAGTGCTGCTCAAGCAAAGGCAGGGGCCAGACGCGCTCTCGAACTCGACGAGACGCTCGGTGAAGCGCATGCCTCGCTGGGCCTGCACGCCATGAACAACGACTGGGATTGGGCGGGGGCCGAGAAAGAGTTCAAGCGGGCCATCGAGTTGAATCCGAACTACGCGACCGCGCACCAGTGGTACGGCGAGTTCTTAGTCTACATGGGGCGGTTCGATGAAGCGATAGCAGAGATCGAACGAGCACACGATTTGGACCCGCTCTCGCTCATCATCAGCACGGACGTGGCGAAGGTCTACTACATAGCACGCCGCGACGACGAGGCAATAGCGCAATACAAAAGGACGCTCGACGTAGACCCTGACTTCGCGGAGGCGCACGCGCTGCTGGCGCTGACTTATTCGACGAACGGGCAGCACGAAGAGGCCGTGGCCGAGCTTCTCAAGGTCAAAGGTTTGGAAAACAACCCGCCGTACTTGTCCTGGCTGGTGTACGTCTACGGGCGAGCGGGAAGAATGGACGAGGCACGAAGAGTGCTGAAGCGCGTGAAAGACCTCTCGCGGCAGACCTACGTCTCGCCTTTATGGATGGCGGTCGCCCACATCGGACTCGGGGAGAAAGATCAGGCGTTCGCGTGGTTCGAGAAGGTCTTTGCGGAGCGCTCCTCAGGCGGAGGGGTGACGCTCAAGGTGAATCCACTTTTTGATAGCCTTCGCCCCGACCCGCGCTTCCAGGACCTCCTGCGGCGCGCGGGTTTCAACCTCTGATCTGTTTTCTGGCTTTATCAAACAAAGCACTTGACAAATCAGGCAGGCGGCGTATCATCAGGTGCATGGCCTCGATTCACCAATTCCCGCCGCGCGTCGAAGAGGAAGAGGGGAAGCAGCCCCCGGCCCTGCACGACCGCGCGATGGACAATCTCAAGTTCATACGCGAGACGATGGAGCGCGCCTCGTCGTTCACGGCCGTGCCGGGCTGGGGCGGCGTCCTGATGGGCGCAACCGCGCTCGCCGCGTCAGTCGTCGCGGCCTGGCAGCCGACGCTTAACCTGTGGCTGGCGACGTGGGTCGTGGAAGCCCTCCTCGCGCTCGTCATAGGCGGTTGGGCCATGGACAGGAAGGCGCGGCGGGTCGAGACGCCCGTGCTTTCCGGGCCTGGGCGCAAGTTCGCGCTCAGTTACGCGCCGCCAATTCTGGCAGGCATGTTGATGACAATCATGCTCCTGCGCGTCGGCGCTGTGAGTGCTTTGCCGGGCACGTGGCTGCTGCTCTACGGCACGGGAGTCGTAACGGGCGGGGCCTTCTCCGTCAGGATCGTCCCCGTCATGGGCCTGTGTTTCATGCTGCTCGGCGCGGTCGCTCTGTTCGCGCCCGCGGCGTGGGGGAATTACCTGATGGCCGCGGGCTTCGGCGGCCTGCACATCATCTTCGGCATCATCATCGCCAGGAGGCACGGTGGCTAGACAGAACGCTTTAAAAAAAGAATCGCAACGCAGCGGCCGCGACGCAGAGGCCAAGCTCAAGAGCGTGGGCCAGGACAAGTCGGAGAGCGCGCCGCACCAGAAGTTCGAGCGGCTGATTCACGAGCGCTCGCGCTTAGGCATCATCAGCGCGCTCGCCGTCAACGACCGTCTCACCTTCAACGATCTCAAACGTCTCATCAAGACGACTGACGGCAACCTGAGCGTCCACGCGCGCAAACTGGAAGACGCGGGCTACATCAGTTGCACGAAATCATTCGAGGGCCGCACTCCGAAGACCGAGTACAAATTGACCAGACAGGGGCGCAACGCGCTCGAACAGTACCTTAATCACATGGAGGCCCTCATCAAGACCATGCGCCCGCCGTCGTAAAAAGCGGCGGCGCTTTTTTTTGTGTCTGCGCTTTACGAGGCAAAGCGCTTTAGTTAACTCCGAAGGGTGGGCGAGATGAGTGAGAAGACTGGACGGGGTATTAAGATTTTAGAGGCGGCGGTGCTGCTGGGCGTGCTGGGCGACGCCCTGTTGCGCGCGCACCCCTGGGGCCTGAACGTGTTGCTGTGGGCGTTGGCGCTCGCGGGCGCGCTGCTCGTCTCGCTGACCCGCTGGCGGCGGCGAGCGCTCGCGGGCGGCGGCCACTGGCTGCTGCTGGCCGCGCTGCTGTGCGCGTCCGCCTACGCGTGGCGCGATTCCCAGACGCTCAATGTTCTGGCCGGGGCAGGCGTGCTCACGTCGCTCGCGCTGCTCGTGTGGCGCGCACGCGGCGGTCCCCTGCGGCTCGCCGGCCTGACGGATTACGCGTGGGGAATTTTGACGGCCGCCGGGAACTCCCTCTGCATAGGCTTCCCCAGGCTGCTCGGCGACGTGAACTGGAAAGAGGTGACGGGCGTTGGGTGGACGCGTTACTGGAAGCCCGTCGCGCGCGGGCTGCTCATAGCGTTACCCTTGCTCGCGCTCTTCTGCGGACTCTTCGTCGCGGCCGACGCGGGCTTTGCAGACCTGCTCGCAGGCTTCTTCACGACCAGTCACGATAACCTCCTGGGCCACATCCTGCTGGCCCTCATCCTGACGTGGGTCAGCGGCGGCTTCCTACGCGCGGCGCTGTTCGGCGGGGAAGTGAAGCCGCGAGCGCGCGAGACTTTTACGGCCCAGCCTCAGACGCAAGGGAACGCGGCGGCGGACCCGTACGCGGTCTTAACGCCGCCGCCCTTGAAGGCTGAGCCATTTTCGCTCGGCATCATAGAGGTCGGCGTGACGCTCGGCCTGCTGAATTTACTCTTCCTGGGGTTCGTTCTCACGCAGTTGCGTTATCTCTTCGGCGGCGCGGCGCTCGTTCAGGGCGAGGGCGCGTGGACCTACGCGCAGTATTACCGCCGCGGCTTCTTCGAGCTGGTCACGGTGGCCGTACTCGTCCTGCCCGTCCTGCTCTCGGCCCACAAGCTGCTGCGCAAAG
This sequence comes from uncultured Acidobacteriota bacterium, assembly GCA_963711585.1. GTDB lineage: Bacteria > Acidobacteriota > Blastocatellia > Pyrinomonadales > Pyrinomonadaceae > QHXM01. Next base: position 287,084 of record CAVQEU010000022.1, read on the forward strand.
AGAATGCGGCGCACGAGCGCGTCTTCCGCGCGCTGGCCGGCACGCAAGTCATACTGCTTTTCGTCATCATGGCCTCGGCCGTGCGGCGCATGCTGCTTTACCAGAGCGAGTACGGTCTGACGGAGCTGCGTCTCTACACGACGGCTTTCATCGCCTGGCTCTGCCTGGTCTTTGTCTGGTTCATCCTGACGGTGTTGCGCGGGCGGCGCGAGCAGTTCGCCTTCGGCTCGCTGGTCGCAGGCTTTCTCATCATCGCCACGTTGCACGTCATCAACCCTGACGCACTGATCGTCCGCACGAACCTCGCGCACGCGCGCGCCGGCCGCAGCTTCGACGCGCGCTACGCGGTGACCTTGAGCGCCGACGCGGTCCCCGCGCTGCTGGAGGCCCTGCCGGAATTAAAGAACCCGGACGACCAGCGTTACATCGCCGTCACGATTCTGGACAGGTGGTCGGAGGAAGAGGGCGAAGACTGGCGCACCTGGAACTGGTCGCGCGCACAAAGCCGCTGGGCCGTGCTTGATAGATGGGGCGAGCTTAACGCGCTGGATACGGAGTGGCGCATCAATCACGAGGTCGGCGCGCCCGTCGAGGTCATTCCGCCGGGCGGTAATGTCAGCGGCGAGGTTGCGGCCGCGGTTAAAGCTCCGGCGGGCGAAACGAAGAGGCGCACGCAAAAACGCAAAGGCGCGAAGCAGTGGCCGCGCGTCGCGCACCGCCGTAGATGAGGTTACTCAAAGTGCAGCGTCTCGTTCGGGTAGTCAATCGTGACCTTGAACGCTTTGAGAAAGTTGTAGCCCAAATAGCTTGCGTGGCGACGCGCGTGAGTAGAGAATGAGCGCGCACGAACCATGCGCGGTGAAGAGACAGCAAGCCGTTTCACTGCTTCGCAGGCCGTGCGCTCGTCGCGGCGACGGTCCCGCCGTCTCTGGCAACTTCGTCGTCGTCGTGCGGAACATCGCGGAGTCCACTACATCCACAATCGCTGCTGCCCTCGTATCTCTTCTGTTCTTTTGCAAGGCTCTGGTAAGGGCCGACAGTTCGCTTCCTGGATTCAGAAAGGAGAAGTTATGAGAAAGAACTTCCATCGTACACTGGGTCTGGTCGTTTTGCTGTTTGTCGTCGGGTGCGGTTTCGAGGCGCGCGCGCAGGAGGGCACCGCGATGCCCGCGCAGGCCGGGGCGCAGAGTCTTTACAAGCGGCTCGGCGGCTACGACGCGCTGGCCGCGGTCACGGACGATTTCATAGGGCGGCTGGTGACGGACAAGTCGCTCGGGCGATTCTTCGGCGGCGCGAGCAACGATTCGAAGAAGCGCATCCGCCAACACGTCGTGGATCAACTGTGCGCGGCCACTGGCGGCCCCTGCCTCTACGTCGGGCGTGACATGAAGACCGTTCACACCGGCCTCGGCATCACCGAAGAGGATTGGAACGTCTCCGTCAAGCACCTCACGGACACGCTCAACAAGTTCAAAGTGCCGAAGCCGGAGCAGGACGAACTCTTCAAAATCGTCGGCACTCTCAAGCCCGACATCGTCGAGAAGAAGTAAAAGAAGAATCCAGGAGTCAGAATCCAGAATCCAGAATGAAAGGCTGAAACCGTCCTTCTTTTATTCTGGATTCTGGATTCTGAATTCTGTATTCTGCCTTTCGTATGACTCGCGATCTGGTGCGGGAGTATCTCACCTACATGCAGGTGGAGAAGGGGCTCTCGCGCAACTCTCTGGAAAGTTACGGGCGCGACCTGGCGCGGCTGAAGGCTTGGGCCGAGGCGCGCGGCCAAGCGGTCGAGAGCCTGGAGCGCGTTGACCTGAGAAACTGGATCGCGGACCTCTCGCGCGAAGGCTTGTCAGCGGCCTCCGTCTCCCGCGCCGTCAGCGCCGCCCGCGGACTCTTCCGTTTCCTGATGCTCGACGGCCACATCAAGAAGCACCCCGCCGAAGATTTGAGCACGCCGCAATTAAACGCGCACCTGCCACGGTTCCTGAGCGAGGCGGAGATGGAGCTGCTGCTCTCTGTGCCGGACACTGCAACGGACGAAGGCGTGCGCGACCGCGCGATGCTCGAACTGCTCTACGCGGCGGGCCTGCGCGTCTCCGAATTGGTCGGATTGAAGCGCGCCGACCTCAACCTGGACGCGGGCCTCGTCGTCTGCCACGGGAAGGGGAGCAAGGAGCGGCGCGTCCCCATCGGCAAGAGCGCGACTCACTGGTTGCAGCAGTACGCGCGCGTCCGCGTTCGCTATGACAAAGCGCACAGCCAGCATCTTTTCATCAGCAGCCTGGGCGCGGGCCTCTCGCGCAACTTCGTCTTGACGATGATCAAGCGTTACGCCGCGCAGGCCGGGCTCGCACGCGTCTCGCCGCACACGCTGCGCCACAGCTTCGCCACGCACCTCCTGCAACGCGGCGCGGACTCGCGCTCCGTCCAGGCGCTCCTCGGCCACAGCGACATCTCGACCACGCAAATCTACACGCACATCACAGACCGCCACATGCGCGCCACCTACGACCGCCACCACCCACGCGCACGACTCGGAAACGAGACGCCGCCCGACGACGAAACTTAAATCCAGAGGTCTTTTAAGACTTCCCCATGCCTTTCGGCTTTAGGAGTTGTCTTAATAATACCCGGAGCGTAGAGCGTCGCCCTCGCCCGCGGAAATTCTCGTTAGAAAATCGCCTTGACTGTTATGGATGCGCGGAGTAGGCTTTGCGTGTTCTTCACTCAAAAGTTTATTGGTCCTCGCTTTTCTATTCTGGTCCTTTGTCGAACACACGAGCTTCTCATGGCGCTGGTTCATCGCAGTGTCATCTCTGTTCGATGATCAGAGGGTTTCACTACTAACGTCTGACAGACCTCTCGGGAGTTCCGCACGGAAGTCTTCAATCTCTTCAACACGCCTAATTTCGAGACGCCTAACCGCTTCGCCTTCACGCCGAACTTTGGCAAGATTTTCAGCGCCGGCCCCTCGCGGCAGATTCAGTTCGGGCTGAAACTGGCATTCTGATTTCTGAAAGCTTCGAGCTAAAACAAGACCGCCACGCCACTGCAAGATGCAGCCTGGCGTGGCGGCCTCTCCGCGCACCCTGCCTCTTCCACGAAAACAGATCTCCGGCACAGTGAGCGCACGACTTGGGTCGGTCGTGCGCTCACCGTTCTATGGGATTAACTTTTCGGCATCACTGTTCGACCGGCGAGACTCGCGACGACCGCCGCCAGTTCGGCCGGCTCGATGGGTTTGGGTAGGTGTATCTGAAAGCCCGAGAGCAGGACGCGCATGCGGTCTTCAGAGCTGGCGTAAGCCGTCAGCGCGGCGGCCGGGATGTTGCCGCCGCGTGATGGGTCCAGCGCGCGCACGCGCCGGATCAAAGCGTAGCCGTCCTCGCCCGGCATGGCGATGTCCGCGACCAGCACGTCCGGCCTCAGACGTTCGAGCGCGGCCATCGCTTCCGCGACGGAAGAGGCGGCCGTCACTTCCGCGCCCCGCTCCCTGAGCGTCTCCGTCACGTAATCGAGCGTGTCGGTTTCGTCGTCCACCACGAGCACGCTCAAACCTTGAAGGCTCGGCGCGCCGTCATCCTCAGGTTTGCCGGCGTTCGTTTGCGGCGTTGTCGCCGCCTCATCCATCGAAGGCGCAAACGCCTTCTGCGACAAAGGCAGGTTGACCGTGAAAGTGGCCCCGTGCCCCGTGCCTGCGCTCTCGGCTTGAACCGTGCCGCCGTGCAGCTCGACCAGATGGCGGACGATTGCGAGGCCGAGGCCCAGGCCGCCGTGCGTGCGCGTGGTCGAGCCGTCGGCCTGTCGGAAGCGGTCGAAGACGTAGGGCAAAAACTCCGGCGAGATTCCTGGGCCAGTATCCGAGACTCTGACCTGCGCGTCCGCGCCTGCGCGGCCAAGCTGAATCGAGACGCGGCCGCCCGGCGGCGTGAACTTGACGGCGTTCGAGAGCAGGTTCCAGATGACCTGCTGCATGCGGTGCGGGTCGCAGGGGACCAGGTTTACTTCAGGGTCGAACGCCGGCTGAAGCTGAATCGCTTTGGCCGAGGCTGCGGGGCGGACCGCGTCCATCGCGGCCTCTATGACGGGCACTATCTCGACCGGGCGCGGGTCAAGCCTCAGCTTGCCGCTGATGATGCGCGAAACGTCCAGGATGTCCTCTATGATCTGCGACTGCGCGCGGGCGTTGCGCTGTATGGTCTGAAGCGCGCGCGCCGTCGCCGCTTCGTCCAGTTGACCCGAGGTAAGCAGTTGGGTCCAGCCTATGACGGCCGTCAAAGGGGTGCGCAGCTCGTGCGAGAGCGTGGCTAGAAATTCGTCCTTGACGCGGTTCGCCTCCTGCGCGTCCTGGTAGAGCCGCGCGTTGTCAACGGCGAGCGCGGCCCTGTGCGCGAGGTCTTCCGCCAGCGACAAATCTTCCGCGCCGTAGCGCCGGCCCGACTCGGCCGCGATGAAACTGATCGCGCCGAGCGTGCGCCCCTGGACGACCATCGGGACGGCCATCGCCGACTTCATCCCCAGCCCGCGTAAGAGACTCAGTTGCTCGTCGTCACGCGCTGCCGCCACGATCAGTTCGTCCGGGATGTCACTGTAAAGCTCCGGCTGGCCCGTGCGTATAACTTTCGTCACGCCGCGCTGCTCTTTCGGGTCGAGCGGGTAACGGCGCTGAAGCTCGCGCGCCATTTCGACCTTCGAGGGGTCAACGTGGGCTATCGCCAGCGGGTGAATCGTGCCGTCCTTCTCTATGACGTGGACGGCGCACCAGTCCGCCACTTCGGGGACGACCAGCCTGGACACGCTCGCCAGCGTCGTCTCGTAATCGAGCGAGGAGGCCAGGATGGCGCTCGCCTGTGCCAGAAAAGCGGACCTGTGCTCGGCCGCCTCCGCGCGCTCGCGCGCCCGCTGCGTAGACTCGACCAGTCGCGCGTTGTCTATGGAGACGGCCGCGTGCGCGGCCAGACCCTCTACGATGCGCTCGGCCCGCTCCGTGAAGACGCCCGCCTCCGGGTGGCCGAAGAAGAGACCGCCGAGGACTTCGCCCGTCCTGGAGACGACCGGCACGGCCAGGTAGCTCGTCACGGGCAGGTGCCCTTCGGGCATCCCGTAATAAGGGGAGTTCTTCCCGTAGCGCGCGTCGAGCTTCACGTCGGCGATGCGGATGACGCCTTCGCCGCGGAAGGTTGGGCCAAAAAGGTCTGTCGCGCGCGGCATGGGGAAGTGAGCGAAGGCTTCGGCGGGGACGCCCGAGAGCGTGTAGAGCATGTAGGAAGCGCCGCGCTCGTCGAGCACGTTGTAGAAGAAGGAGCCGAAGTGAGCGCCGGTCAACTCCGTGGCGGCGTCCGTGACGGCCTGAACCAGCTTGTGCTGGTCGAGTTCGGCCGCGAGCATCTGCCCCATGCGGTTGACCGTCTCGATGACTTCCGTCTGCCCGCGCAGTTTCGCCTCGATGCCTCTGCGCTCGGTGACGTCCGTGCTGACGCCGACGTAACCGCGAACGCGGCCCTCCGCGTCAGCGATGACGGCGTTGCGGACGTGCGCGCGGAACGTGCTGCCGTCTTTCCGGCGGACGACGAACTCGCCCTCCCAATAGCCCACGCTCGCGATGCTTTCCATGATCTCGTGGGCCAGTGTGCCGGAGGATTCGGGGACGGTGACACTGAAGATGCTCTCGCCGATGACCTCGTCGGCCGTCCACTGATAGAGCTTCTGCGCGTACTTGTTCCAGTAGACTATCTTACCTTCGGGGTCTGTGGCGATGACGGCGTTGCGGACGTGGTCCAGAAGCAGGCGGTAAAGCTCCGCACTACGGCCCAGATACTTATCTCGATCCAGTTCTTCGAGCATGCTTGTCTGTAGCGAAGACGCGCCTTCAGGGGAAAGACGCGCCGTCGGCCCGGCAGTCTTGTTTCAAGGGGGCAACACGACGGATCACTAGTTTGCGACTGGGATAAGAATTAACAGATAAGGGAGGGAAAGGGAAGGAAGGCGCGTGAGAACGACGAGGGTCTGTTCGTTCTGAAAAACAACGAACCGCGAAGAGACACGAAGCGACACGGAAAAAGCTCTATCAGTGATTCGTGTCGTTTAGTCTCTCTTCGCGGTTCCTGAATTCTCGCCCGGATTGAATGCTACTGGCTCGCGTCCTTTTTAATGACGAACGATTCTAAGAACCGGCCGATCTCCGGGTCGTCCGGGATTTCGCTCAGCACGCCGACGACGATCATTGTCAGCCTCTTGCCTTCGATCTTGAAGTATTGGCGTATGCCCCCCTTGAAATAGCACCCGTGCACCTTGTAACGCCGCCCGACGTAGCCGCTCATCGAGACGTCCTTCAGTTGAGAGTGTTCGCACGGGAGTGAATAGGCCGCGGCGGTCGCGTTAAGAACCTCAACTGAATGGTCAAAAATGGCTTCGACGCCCTCGTTACAGTAATTGCCGCAGTAAAAACCGCTCGCCCACACGGCCACATATCTGATCTTCAAGTGCCAGACCCCGTAAAAATCCACGTTGATTGACTGCCCGCTGGGCACCTGGACTTCTGCGCTGTACCGCCGGCCGCCCTCAGGCATGCGAATCGAAAACGGGGTGTTCGATGGTGAGAAAATGGGCCACTGTGCGTTGTCCACCTTGGCGCGGGGCGACGCGGAACGGGCGTGCGTTGATATGCTTGCCGGCGTTGCGCCAGCCGAAGCGTCGTTCGTCGTCGCTGATTTTTTAGGCGCGGAAGCCAGGACGTTGCGGCCCCTGTTCGTCCTGTAGGCCCGCGCGCGTCTCCATTCCCAGGGGGGAGTCGGCGCAGTCTCTTGCCAGAGGCCGCGACGTTCGCTGCGCGCGGCTTGTTCCGACTCCGCGTAGAGCTGGCGCTCTAACGCGCCCAGGTTCGTCTCGTAGCTCCTGTCGAACCAGGCCACGCCGTCGCGAATCATTTGCAGCCCGATGTCCCTGTCGTCGCAAAAGACCCTGCCGATGAGGACCGCTTCGGGGCCGAGCCCTGTGTATTCGATGCTGACCTGGCGATTGAAGACGAGCGACGCCAGATGCTGGCGCGCGACATCGCCGTAGGGTTGATCTGTTTCGGGGGAGTCGGCGGCCTTCAATGCGACCTTGATTCGCCGTCCGGTGTTTTCCACCGTCACGGTCCGGCCGTCGTGAACCTCTATGACTCGCCCGTACAAGACCGAGGCGCCGGCAGACACGCCGCCGCAAACAAACGTCAGGAGAAAAAGCGCGAGGGTACGTCTCATTAATGAATCCTTGAAAATAATGGTTAAAAGGTGAAAGGAAATCCCCGCCCATGCACTGCACCGTGCGCAGACAAAAAGCGTCTTCTTCACTTCAGCTACGAAGATTCGGGGATGAATTCAGGCTGGATTTACTTGAGCCGCCGAGTGAGGCGACATAATTGAATATAAAGTCGTTCGGCGCTCAGGTCAAGCGAGCGATTTTGTTAAGAACAAGGAAGTGCGAGCGAAGCTAAAACAAGCTTCAATAAGATGCGTTCTTCAAAGGCGGCGACTGCGTGTTTTTTCCATCACACGCTGATACGTCCGCTCCCGGTGGCAGTTCGCGCAGACGACGTCACACTTCTCTATCTCTCGTTTGATGTAGCGCATTGAGAAGAGATGAACCTGATTCATCTCAAAGAGCTTCTCTTCGCCTTCACGATGGTCAAAGTCCATCACGTAATACGGATATTGAACGCCGCAGTCGGCGCACGGACGAGATTTAAATTGATGCAAATATTCGCGGTGCCTGGCGTGTGAACGCAGAGTGCGCTCAACGTACTGACGTTTATTTCGCTGGTAATGGCTTCGGGTATAATTCTTCCCGCAGTCACGACAGTGGCGATGCCTTACGCCTGCCGAGCGATTACGAAAGTTAAACTCTTCGATTGGCTTCAGCACTCGGCACTTACAGCATACATTTTGACTCAACGACATTTGACGGATTAACAGGTCGTAGTCATGCAGGCAGCTTTCTAAGGGTGGGACTTGGATGAGGAAGACGAATGAGGCTGTGGCACAGCCTCATTCAAAAGTGATGGTGCGCCCGGCACGACTCGAACGTGCGACCTTTTGGTTCGTAGCCAAACGCTCTATCCAACTGAGCTACGGGCGCGCTCGCTTAAAGCGGAAAAAAGAATATACGGGTCGGTATCAGGAGTGTCAAGCGGGCGTGTTTTGAGAAAACGGCGGCGCTCGGAGTCGTCAAATTAACGCCCGTAGTAGCCTGGTCGCGTGCGCGCTATAAACTCCGGGCGGGAGACTTCGATGCGGATGGCGCGCCAGCGGCCGGCGGGCGCGCTGGTGTTCGTCGGGCGGTAGAAGACCGTATAGAGCGTGCGCAGATCGGCGGCGACCTCCGCGTAAATGCGGCCCATGTCTTCGAGGCGGCGGATTTCGTTGAGGCGTCCGCCCGTGCGGTCGGCCAGCGTCTGAATGCGCGCGCGCGCGGCCGTGTAGATGGCAGTCTGCACGGGTATCAGGAAGGGCAGGCGCTTGGGGTCGCCCGATGGCAGGGCGAGCGGGTAGATGGTGACGCCCTGGCGGTCGGCCGCGGAGAGCACGGCCCGGAGCGGCGCGCTCTCGTCCGGCTTGACCGAGGCGACGGCCTCGTCGTTGGTGCGCGCGCTCGCCGCGGAGTTTCTGTCCTGCACCTTCATCTGCGTGTCCAGCCCGTCGGTCAAAACCACTATGGCCTTGCGCCGGCTCGCTTCCTGGGCCAGCATCTCCAGCGCGTAGTCGAGCGCTTTGTACAGGTGCGTCTCGCCCTTGCCCTCCACGTACTCAATGGCCTTGGCGGCTTTCCTGAAGTCGTTCGTAAAGTTGACGCGCGTCTTGACCTCCTCGTTGAAGGTGACGACGGCGACGCGGTCGTTGGGCGAGAGCGCGTCCAGAAAGCGGTAGGCCGACTGCTTGAGCGTCGGGCGGAAACTTTGCGTCGAGCCGGACAGGTCCAGGAGCAGCACGAGGCTGAAAGGCGCGGTGTTGGGTTCGAAATCCGTGATCGGCTGAAGCACGCCGTCTTCGTAAACGGAGAAGTCGCGGCGCGAGAGGTTCGTGATGGCGCGCCCCTGGCGGTCCACGACGCCGACGTTGAGCTGCACCAGCGAGGTGTTGACCTTCAACACCTCGTCGGGGTCGTCCTGCGCGGAGGCCGTGGCCGGCGTCAGAAAGACGCAGGACAGAACGAGGGCCAGACCGGCGCAGAAGGATTTCAGTGCATGGGGAGCAGCAGAGGGGCGAAAGTTAATCATCGCTCGAAACAACCGTCAAAAGAGATGTTGCGAGTATGCCCGCCGCGCGCTCGATTTGGCAAGAGCACCCGCCGCGCAGCACAAAACACGCCCCTCTCCGACGCTTTTCGCGCGCCGTAAGTTGCTCCGGGAAATAGTGGTCAGTGGCCGGTGGTCAGTGGTCAGTTAAAAGCGGCCAGCAGTTTTGAGGCTTAAAAGTTAAGTTTCAAGACCGCCGATACTCAATTACTGACCACCGACCACTGACCACTGACCACTGCTATCTGCCTGCTGCTTTGCGGCGTCGCGTGGGGAGGGGGGTGACGGCTTCAGCGGGCGCGACGGCGGTCAGGGGCGTGGGCGGCTCCGCCGTGGGGACGGGGCGCGGGCCGCGGCGGCTGCGGGCGGCGGCGCGTTCGGCCTCGGCCGCGACGGCGCGTTTGGCCTTCTCGATTCGCTTGCGCGGCACGAGCTGGTAGCGCAGCTCCATCTCCTGTGCCACTTTGTAAATGTTCTTGGCCTTGGCTCCGCGCTCGGCACGACGAATAATCTCGTCCAACTCAAGCAGCTCTGCCTGGTCGTCTTTTCCAATCCAGATGTAAACGGATTCCTGCATCTCTCTTTTCACCTCTAATCGAATCAGCTCGCGCAGGCCGACGGCCAAAGTGTTGAGCCTCGGCGCTGGCGCGGCGCTGCTCACGCTGCGGCGCGTCGTTGCGCGCGGCGAAATAGTCTTCGACGAGCGCGTCCACGCCCGCGCGGTTCTCGTCGTAAAAGATCGCGAAGTCCTGGCAGCGCGTGCGGTAGGGACAACTGACCGAGCACACGATGGCGTCTTTGAAATGCGCGTAGCGGTTGCAATAAAGTTTCAAGCGCATCGGAACACGGACGCCGCCGGGCGCGCCTCCATTGAAGCCTGCGACCCTTCTCAAAGCCCAGGCGCAAAAGTGTGGACTTTCGTCGCTGGAAAACTCGGGAGGCTTGGGACTATAACACGCTTGTCTCATGTCTGCAACTCGTGCCCGCACGCGCAACGCAAGATGAAACTGTGCCGCCGGCCGGTTTGGGCATATAATCCCGGTCGCAGCCGGCGTCTTCACACCACCCTTGAAGAGTCCACGCGCGGGGCGCGCTCTCTTTCAGACGCGCCTCACTCTCAAAGGAGGTTCTCGCCGTGTACAAACCCAACTTTTGTGCCGAATGTGGCTCACGAATCGAGCGCTCGCGCTGGCGCGTCTGGACAAGCAGGCGCTTCTGCGCTGACTGCGCGCCGCGTTTTCGCAAAGCACAAATTCTGTCGCCCGTGTTCGCTGGCACAATTCTCTTCGTCCTGGGCCTCGTCATGGGACGCGCCGCCAGACCCGCGCCGCCCCCTCTGGTGGTCGAGCGCGCCCAACTCGCGGAGGTCGCGGCCCCGCCCGCGAAGGACGGCGAGCGAGCCGCAGACGCTAAGGCAAAGACAGATGTGGCCGGGAACGGAGAGCCGAACTACGGCCCGGACGGAACGGCCACGGAGCGCCCAACCGAACCCGACGAGGTCGTCTCGCTCTGCGGCGCGCGCACGCAAAAAGGCACCCCGTGCCAGCGCCGAGTGCGCGGCACGGGGCGCTGCTGGCAGCACAAAGGGATGCCCGCGATTACCCGCAACACTGTCATCAACTAGCGAACACAGGATGGGAATGTGTGCGCCTGTTGTGTGCCGGATTTGAGAAACCAGGCACAGTTGTCGGGCACGGAATTCGGCGGCGGTGTGTCACGGGTCGGAAGTCCGCTTAAGCCTGGTTTGTAAATTCAATCCTGGTGAATAGAGTTCACTTACGCAGAGTCTTCAGCGCGCCGCCCCAGGCGATGACCTGGTCGAGCATGTCGTTGACAGACTTCTCGTGGCGCGCAGCCGGCTTGAAGATGCTGAAGTTCTCGAAGTCCGTGAAGAGCGAGAACCCGACCTGTGCGCGCACGTCGGCGACCTGCAACTCCCCCATCACCAACCGCAAATTCTCCACCGCGCGTGTCCCAGACGCGCCGCCGTAGCTGACGAATCCGGCCGCCTTGTTGGCCCACTCGTGATAGAGGAAATCAATGGCGTTCTTGAGTGCGCCCGAAGTCGCGTGGTTGTACTCGGGCGTCACGAAGACGTAGGCGTCGAAGGAGGCGATCTTCGCCGACCACGCCTTGGTGTGCTCGTGTGTGTACTGGCCCGTCGTCGGCGACATAGGCTCGTCCAGGAGCGGCAGGTTGAAGTCTTTGATGTCCACGAGTTCAAACTCTGCGTCGCTACGCTTCTGCGCGATTTCGTAAACCCAGCGAGCTACGTCCGCGCCCTTGCGACCGGGCCGCGTGCTTCCGATGATGATGCCAATTCTGAGCATAAATTCCTCCCGTGCGATTTTCGCTGCCAATGTGTTTTCGATCATTCAAGAGTTAATCGCGCCCATCCTGCCCTGGCGGTAATCTTCAATCGCCTGGTGGATTTCGCCTTCAGTGTTCATCACGAACGGGCCGTAGCGCGCGACCGCTTCGTTCAACGGCACACCGGCGATGAGCAGCACTTCCAGAGGAGTCTTTGCGTCCGCCGCATTTTTAATCCTCACGGAATCCCCGTCCTGCGCGAACATAATCATCTGCCCGTCCGAGGCGCGCTCGCCCTCCTCCCCGAACAATCCCTCGCCCTCCACGATGTAAGCGAAGGCGTTGTACTCTCCCGGCACGCGCTGGCTGACTGCGCCTCCCGGTTTGATGGTGTAATGCAGGTAGACGATGGGCGTGCGCGTTTCAATGACGGCTTGTTTCCCCATCGCTTCGCCCGCGATCACACTGACCGTCACCAGGCGGTCGTCCGAAGTCGCTTTCGGAATCTGCGAAGCCGGTATCTCCTGGTAACGCGGGTTTATCATCTTGTCGCGCTTCGGCAGGTTCACCCACAGTTGAAAGCCATGCAGCCGTCCTCCGTCGCGCTGGAACTCACGGCTCGGCATCTCCGAGTGGACGACGCCTGCGCCGGCCGTCATCCACTGCACGTCACCGGCCCTCAGTCGCCCCGAGTGCCCACGGGAGTCTTTATGCTCCATCTCCCCGGACAACAGGTAGGTCACCGTCTCGAACCCGCGGTGCGGGTGGTCGGGCGCGCCCTTCGCCTGACCGGGCGCGAGTTCCATCGGCCCCATCTCGTCAAGTAACAGGAACGGATCAAACTCGGAGAACGACGCTTTGGGGAACGGGCGGCGGACGAGAAAGCCCGCACCCTCCAAAGTCTCTATGCTGTTCACGACTCCGGCGACCGTGCGCCCTCCGACAGCAAGAGTATTTCTCAACGCTTCACTTACCACTGACATAACTATTTCCTCTCTTTGTACAGTTGACGCGCGAGTTGAAGACTCACGCGGCGCTCTCTTTATCACTATGTTCCGACGAGGCCGCGGCCTCGTAGCCGATCTTCTTCAACAGACGGATGAGCGTCGCGCGCTCCGACGTGGTCAGGGAGGACGCGGCGAGGCGCTCCATGTCGGCGGCGTGTTCGGCGTAAGCTCGCTTGATTAGCTTCCTGCCTTCTTTCGTCAAATGAACGATTCGCGCCCGCCGGTCGGTGCTCGACGCGCGCCGCTCCACCAGCCCCTTCGCCTCCAAGCGGTCAACGGCAACCGTGATTGAACCGCTCGTCAACAGCACTTTTCTTCCGATCTCGTTGACGGGCAGCTCACCCTTATGCAGCAACGCTTCGAGGACGGCAAAGTCGCTGCCGCACAGCTCCGAATGTTCGATGCTCTTTTTGGCGTATGCCTCGACGGCCTGCGCCGCCTTCCACAGCACCAGCCAGACGTGCACGCCGCTCCCCCCGGTCAACGATTCAAGCTTGTCTGCACTCATCTGTCATCCACCTGTTTGATATTTATCTTGATATCAAGATACTTTATCTCAAGCTGCTTGTCAAGCGGTGCGGCAGTGTCTTTTCGTGTGTGCCGGATGCCGGGAGAGGTGGGCTTTGGCTGGTGCCCTGCGCGCTGCTTATCGGCGGGTCTATTTGCCGGGGCGGCAATCTATATTAATCTGTCGGAACATCCTGCCGGTTGGAGAGGCACATGCCCGATTGGTTTTACCGGACGGTGACACGACCAATCCTGTTCCGCGCCCCGGCGCGGCAGGCCCGTAACTTCGCCCTCGGCTTCATCGGACGATTGGCCCGGCTGCCGCTCGGCCCGGCAGTCATAGACTTCCTCGGACACATGCGGGCCGACGCCCGGCTCCGGCAATCATTCCTCGGAATCGAGTTCCCGACCGCGGTCGGACTGGGTCCCTGGTTGGACTCACGCGCCGTGGCCCTCCCGGCGCTCGCCCGGTTCGGGTTCGGATTTTTTGAAGTCGGCCCGGTGACCATTGAGGGGAATGGGAGCGGCAGGCAAGTCGAACGCTTAAAGGAGCGTCAAGCCCTTCGGTTCAGTGCCATCCCGGACACTCTAGCCCTCGCGGAAGTTGGGCCGCGGTTGACCGAGGCGTCCCGCCTCTGTCTGCCTGTGATGGTGCGGTTGGGATATCCGAAAGGCGTCGCCCCGGAACGAGTCAACGAGGAATCCGGGCGACTCATTAAAGAACTCGCCCCCGACGTTCAACTGTTCTCGCTGTCCAGTCTTGAATTGGCCCAGGCGGAGGGTTGGACGATAAAGCAATGGGAAGCGCACCTGCGCGCGGTGCTCGAAGCGGCGCGGGCGGCCTCGCCGCCAAGACCTGTGCTCTTGTGTGTGACGGCTGACACGGACCTCAACCCGGTCGCCCCTTTGATTGAGGCCGCGCTGGTTGACGGGATAAGCGGGCTGGTCGTTGACGGCAGCGTGGCGGCGTCGGCCGACGGCAGACTGGTCGGGCTTCCCGCACGCGAGCCGGCCCTGGAACAAGTCCGCCTACTGCGCCGGCTGTGGGGCGGGGAACTGTTTATCATCGCTTCGGGAGGAGTTCACGAGCCGGACGACGCATTGGAGTTGCGCTCGGCCGGGGCCGATCTGGTGCAAGTTGATAGCGGCCTCGTTTACACAGGGCCGGGACTGCCGAAGAGGATTAACGATCTCCTCCTCTTCGAGGCCACGCGTAGCGCGCCGCCCGCGACGCCAACTCGCGCGCCGGAACTGACCTGGTTCTGGACGACCCTGATGGGCTGTGGGATGCTCTTCGGAAGTCTCCTGGCGCTGATTATTGCCGCCACGCAGGTCGTCCTCCCTTACGACGAGGCTTTTCTGGGAATGGGCCGGGCGGAGTTGTCCGCCATTAACCCGCGTCTGCTGGCCTTCATGGCGCACGACCGCGTGACACTTGCAGGCACGATGGTCGCCATCGGCGTGATGTACGTCGGGCTATCCGTATTCGGCGTCCGCCGCGGCTTGCACTGGGCGCGGCAGGCAGTCTTCCTCTCGGCCTTCACAGGATTCGCCAGCTTCTTCCTCTTTCTAGGGTTCGGCTACCTCGACATCTTCCACGCCTTCGTCACGGGCGCGTTGCTTCAGTTGCTGCTGCTCGGCGTCTACGCGCGGCTAGGGACTTATACGCCGGTCACGCGCCCGGACGCGCGGGGCGACAGGGCGTGGCGTTTGGGTCTGTGGGGACAACTCCTGCTGGTCATACATGGCTTCGCTCTGCTCGGGGCGGGCGCAGTCATCTCCATCATCGGCGTCACACACGTCTTCGTCCACGAAGACCTGGAATTCATGCGGACGACCGCCGATGCGTTGCTCACGGCCAACCCGCGGCTGGTGCCGTTAGTCGCGCACGACCGCGCGACGTTCGGCGGGATGCTGCTGGCCGGCGGCTGGGTCTTTCTGCTGCCGGCCCTGTGGGGTTATCGCAGAGGAGCTTCGTGGCTCTGGTGGACGTTGCTGATTGCCGGGCTGTCCGCCTACGCGGCGGCGCTTGGCGTGCATTACGCGGTCGGCTACATGGGCCTCAAGCATTTGCTCCCGGCATTCGGCGGGCTCGCTCTCTTCTTACTGGGGTTGATACTGTCGTATCCGTTCCTCTGCCGGGAAGGGAATAGTAGTTAGAGCCTGTTTGAAAACTCTTCCTTTGCGTCTTTGCGCCTTTGCGTGAAAATTTAAATCACTCACGCTGAAGGCGCAAAGACGCAAAGAGTAGCCCGGCCTCTGCATGTAGTTGGGGCTCACACTCTGATTTCGCCTTCGGCCCTGCCGAACTGAATTTTAGTGCCGACGGCGAGGGTGACGCTGCGGCCCGGCTCCACGTCCCTGACCGCGCCGTCCGGGTTTGTGATGGCCCACCTGTCCGCGGAAAGATTTTTGAGGCCCCACACCTGCGGGTTCGTAGGGTGCGCGGCGACCGACGCGATTGGGCCGGAGAAGTCGTACATCCTTTCGTCGCTGATGTGGTGCGGGAAGAGTTGCGTGTCGTGGTTGAGCATGACGACCGCCTTGCCTATGCGTATGCGGGGCGGGAGCCTCAGTTGCGCCGCGCAAGACCAGCAGAGGCCGGGGGCGCCGCCGCGCGCCTTCAGCGCCTCGGAGTCGTAGAAGTTTTCGAGCGAGCAGTGCGCGCAGTAGAAGATGGCGTCGCGCAGGTGCACCATCGCGCCGCGCCACTCGCTCTCGCGCACGCGCCCGTTGACGGGGTCGCGCATCCCGACTGTGAAAGCCCTGGTGAAGATGTTGCGCAGGAACTGCGGGTAGATTCGCCAGAAGGCCAGAGCGTTGTCGTGTATGCCGGCGACGGGCGCGTTCGAGTTGTCCAAGGGGTCGAAGATGAAGAGCGGCTCGGTCCCGTAGAGCTTTGTCATCGCGGGCAGGTCGAGGCACTTAATCTCTGTCTCCCTCTTCCCTTCGAGCGGGTGCGCGACCATCAGCATGTAGAAGATGAGGACGGAGAGCGAGAAGAGGTCTGTCTGCGTGGAGGGCACGGCCTCGCCGCGCACGACCTCCGGGGCCATGAAGCGCGGGGTGCCGAGCACGCCGAGGACGCCCGCGCCGTCTACCGAGACGTTGTCGTTGTCGGCGATGAGGATGTCGCCCGTGTCCGGGTCGAAGAAGGCGTTGCCGAAAGAGATGTCGCGGTAGCAGAGGCCCTGCGTGTGTAGGTGCAGGTAGTTGTGCGAGAGGTTCAGGCCGGCGGTGGCGAGCGCGCGGAAGGTGGGTTCTATCCGCCGCTTCATCAGGTCAACGATGTTCTTGAAGCGTTTGGGCCTGAGCGGCATCACGTAGCCGAAGGAGGGCACGCCCGCGGCCGTCGTCACCTCAAGCGGCCAGAGGAAGTGCTCGCTCGGCGCTCCCTTCCTGACCAGCAACTCTATCGCCACGCGCTGCTCCGGCGTCCCCATCTGCGGGAAAAACCATTTGAGCGCGACCGACTCGCCGCCGAGCGCGGCCTTATAAACTTCGCCCTGCCCGCCCGCCCCGAGCAAGCGTTTCCACCACGCACGACATCCCCGACGGCTCGCAACGTACGGCCTGCCCCGGCCTCAGCATTTGATCCATTGACACACGTCCCTTTCTCGAACTCCAGACCTACCCGCCTTAGTCTTCTTAGTCTTCGCGGTTGCCTTCGCCCTCCAGGTGCGCCCCCTCGTCCGCGTCCCACGAGCCGAGCCGGTTGCCCGTCAGGTCACTCTCAAGGACTCGGGCCGCGCCGCCCTCGGCCACCTTGATGCCGACGCGGCCGTTGCCCGTGACAGAGCACTCCTGAATCAAAGCCTGCCCGCCCGCGCGGACGAAGACGCCGGAGTCCTGGCCGTCGTGAATCTCGCAGCGGAGCGCGGACAGTAGCCCTTCAGTCTCGACAGCCACTTCGGCTTCGTTGTGCCTGAAGATGTCACAGTCTTCGAGCGTGGCGTCGCCCCGGTCGTGTACGAAGACTCCCGAATTGTTCCCATCGTAAATGCGGCACGCGCGGACGGTGGCGCGTGCGCCCTCGCTGACACCAAGGCCCGCGCGCCGGTTGCCGTAGATTTCACACGCATCGACGAGGACGGACGCGTCTCGCCAGACCACGAGGCCCGCGTCCGCGCCGCCGTGAATCTTGCTGCGGGCGAGCGCCGCGCTCGCGCCGCCCGTGACGGCGACGCCGACGTTGGCACAGTTCACGACCTCGCAGTCTTTGACAGAGCCTTCGGCCCCGTCGAAGAAGTAGACGCCCGAGTCGCGGCCGTCGTGAACGAGGCAGCCGCGAATCGAGGCCGCGGCCGTCCGGCCGTGGACGCCGACGCACGAGAGCGTGTCCGAGGAGACATCGCAGTCTTCGAGCAGGATTCTCCCGCCGGGAACGTCTACGGCGAAGAAGGCTGCGTCGCCGCGCGCCTCCCCGCGCAGCGTGAGGCCGGCGACTCGCGCACGGTCCGTCTTCATCGTGAAGCAACTTGCGTCGGCCGCACGGACGATAATCGTTTCTCGCGGCCCCTCGCCGACAATCTCGACCGCCCGCGCGAGCGTGACGCTTTCGTGGTAGACGCCCGGACGGACGAGGACGCGCGCGCCCGGCGCGAGTTGTTTGAGCGCCGCGCCGATGCTCTCGTAATCTCCGCGGCCGTCCGCCGAAACGATGACGGCCGCGCCCGCGTTGTTCGGGGCCGGCCGCGCCGGCGGAGCCTCAGCGCCTACAGCGGCCGGGGCCGCCTGCACCGCTTCGGCCGGCGCGGCGCTCTGCTCTATCTTCTTCAACTCGTCGCCGGAGATCAGGCCGAGGGCCAGCGCCCAGGAGTTCACGGCCCAACGGGCGGCCGCTTCCGAGAGCGCCAGATTGTCGCAGAGACGGCGTGCGAGGCGGGCCAGCAGCACCTCGCGCGGCGTCGCGGCGGGCGCGGCAACGAGGTCCGCGGCGACGTGCTCTTCGAGGGCCATCACCAGCACGGAGACCTCGCGCCGGTACTCGCCGCAGTAATCCCTGAGCAGCCCTTCAACGCGCCGCCCCTCGGTGACGACCTGCTGCCCGTGTCGCGCGACGATTTCGCGTAGCTTCAGCCTGGGCAGTTCGTTCATGCGCCCTGTTCGCCGCGCGGGCTTGCAGCCTGCGCCTCCGCGGAAGATGTTTGACGGGGCGCTGCGGGCTGCTCGGCCGGAGGCGGCGGGGCTTGAGCGTTTTCATTCACGGGCGCGTTTTCATTTTCGGTTTCGTGTTTCTCCAGCGCGTCCATACGGCAGATGATGCTGACCGTGGTGTCGTCGCCGCTGCCCGCGCGCGTGGCCTCTTCGAGCCAGCCCTTGAGGCTCGCGCTGACCGAGTCGAAGCCTTCGGCGCGCATCATCTCAAGGAGGTCGCTCCCGACTTTCAGGAAACCCGCGTCGTCCGAGAACGAGTTGACATAGCCGTCCGTCGAAACGAGTATGAGCGCCGGGTGCGAGTCCGACAGTTGTTGTAGGCCGTAGCGGAAATCATTCTCCGCGCCCGCCAGGCAGAGCGAGGTAGTCTCGTTGGCGAAAAGCCTTTCATCGGGTGGAAGCGACCTAGCGACCTCGCCCGCAGTGGTGACGGTCAGGATTTCGCCGTCCCCTAGTTGCAGGTAAACGACGAACGTCTCCTCGACCGCCACGGTCAGCGAAGTCGCGCCGTAGGCGAGCAGCGGGTTCTCTTCGACCAGCTTGCGCGCGCTCGCCCCGTCCTTCTTTTCCAGAGTGTCCAGTTCCGCGGAGGTCAAGGGCTTTGATTTCAGGTCGGCCTCGACCGCGTCCCGCCACCTGCGGACAAGCTCGCGAGGAACGGCGTCCTTCAACTCTGCTTCCATCGCCGCCTGGTCGAAGCGCCCGCGCCAGTCGTCCAAAAACTCGCCCATAAGTTGCGCGGCCTTTCTGACGGCGAAGCGCGACCCCTTATGGCTGCGGAAACACTTGTCGCTCCCGTGTCCGTCCGAGACGGAGACTACGAGCGGCAGCCCACGGCCGCTCTCGCGCACTTGCAGGATGGCATCCTGATTTGGCGTCCCCGCGCGCAGGTGCGACGCGCCAGGCACGCTCTCGCCTATGACGCGCCACTCGGGCGCGTCCCCCTTGTCAGCCATTTCTTGCGCGCTCCTTTACCAGACGTCGTCTATGGTCTTCTGGTTATCGGCGTCGGCGTCCGGCTGCGCGCCTGCGGGTGCGGGCGCGGTCTGCGCCCCGGCGGCGGGCGCGGCCGTCGGAATCGGCACGCCCTGTGGCGTGGCGGCAGCCCCAGCCGCAGACGTGTCCGCGGCTGTGGCGGGCGACGAGGCAGACTTGAGCACGGCCGTCGAGGCCCACTTGATGTGGCGTACGAGCGCTTCGGGACTGTTGGCCGCGAGCGGCTTGAGTTCCGTGTTGCCTATGTACTTCTGCAAGACATCGTTGTCCGCGTCGCGGCCGATGGAGATGGCTATGCGGACGGCCTTCTTGCCCCAGGGCTCATTCATTAAAGCCTTGAGCCCCGCGTCGAAGTCGTCTGTCGGCTGCCCGTCCGAAACCAGCACCAGCACGGGCGGGAGCGCGCGCTCGCTCATCGGCGGCATCTTCAACTGTTCGGCGACGAGTTGGAGCGCCTTGCCCATGTCCGTCTCGCCCTCCGCGGCGAGGTCCGCCCAGGCGAAGTCGGCCACGGGCGTCGGCTGCGAAATGTGCCACTGCGCGCCGTTCGAGAATTTCACGGCGCGGACGAGCACCTGCGCGTTGGGGTTGTCCTCGGCCACTTTGCGCATGTGCGGGATGGCCTCGCGGATGGCCGTGTTGAGTGCCTGAATTTTTCCGTCTTGTTCCATAGAGCCGGAACTGTCTGCGATCCAAATGAAGTGGAGCGGCCTGGATGCCAGTTCTCCGCCCGGTCGTCTGCTCATACTCGTCTCTCCTTTTATCTTCTCATCCCAAGTTCGGTAGTACACCTTAATCAGTCTCTACGCTTCCGGCGCGCGCCTGTCCGTAGGCGCAGGTCGGGGGCGGCCTGAAGCGAATTTTGTTAGAAGGGGAAGCAACAATATACCAGACGCCGGTCGCTGCTGTCCCCGGCGACAAAGAATCACCGCGTCTGCACGGGCGGCGGCTCAGAACTCCTTTGCTGTTGTTCTTCGCGCAGCACGGAGAGGACGAACGGCACTCCGACGAACAGCACGAACGTCAACAGCACGAGCAGCGCGCAGCCGAAGACGCAGCCGCGAAATGACCACAGCAGCCCCGGCCGCCCGGAGCGGTCGGACGGAGCCTGAAGGATTGTCGGGTCCGCCTGGCCTTGCGCCTGCGCGTCCCAGGGCGGCCACGCGAAAGGGTTTCGGCCAATCGTCGCCGGTGGCCGCGCGGGCGGCTGCGGCGGGAGGGTCTGCGGCGCGCGCGTCCGCCGCAAAGGCGGCGGTTGCGGAGGGGGCTGCGTTTGTCTTGCGGGCTGTCCCTTCTGTGGCTGCGGGGCGGGCGGCGCGGGAGTCGTCAATTGTCCTTGCGGGCGCTTCGCTTCGTCGTCTTCGGCCGCCTGGGGAGTTGCGCGGGCAAACTCCTTTTCTCTTTCCGCCACCTCGTCGTCCGTAACGACGCCGAGCGCCAGCGCCCAGGAGTCCACCGCCCACCGTGCGGCCCCTTCGGTCACGGACAATTGATCTTCAAGCCTTTTGGCGAGTCGAGTCAGGAGCAGACGGCGTGGAGTGGAGTTCTGCGCGGCCAGCAGGTCAAGGGGCGCGCGCTCCTTGAGAGCGCTGATGAGAAGATTTATCTCGCGGCGGTGCTCGCCGCACAGGTCTCGCAGCAAGCCCTCGCAGCGTTTGGCGTCGCTGCAAATTCCAGGGCCATACCTGGCGACTAATTCGCGTAGCGTCTCGCGCGGCGCATTATTCATACCTCGACCCGTGCCTTGTGGGTCAATCCTCGTACACTAAGATTTTTCTCAAAGGGACTACAGCAACCAGCGCGCCAGATGAGCCGCAGCTACTCTTTGGCCCGTCTTTGGCACAACCCGGTGCTGGAAGATACTGAAACAGTACAAACCGGCCGTTTGTCTGAGTAAGACAGAAAATTGTGAAATCTTGCGGACAGTTCCTTAACCGACGTGAGGTATCTTCAGGCTTGTAGGACAAGGGGGAACAAGGCGGGGACAAGGGGTAGGACGATATTATAAGCAGCCGTGCTTCGGGGGAGGCGCGGCTGCTTCTCTTTTCGGCGCTCTTTTATTACGCCTGCCCACGAACGGTTCTCACCTGCCGCCCCTCGGCTCTCGCCCGATCTTGCGTGCCTGCCTGCACGTCTTGCATCGCTTGGGTGGGTCCGTGAATCCCTTCTCGTGGAAGAACTCCTGCTCGCCCGCCGTCCAAACGAACTCGTCCCCGCAGTCAACACAGGTGCGCGTCTGGTCTTCAAACTTATTCATTTCTCACCGCCTTTCACTTTCTGAAGGAATGGCTTCCACTCCTCCGGCAACTGGCAATTCTTAGGTGCCCCTGTAAAAAGCGGGGCCATCATCTCGTCACTATAGCCGGCCATCCCGCAGCCGACCCGTGTCACCTGAAAAGTCATCTCAGTATGTTCTTTCGCGAATTCGATAAACCGATTCACATAGTGCGCGATTTGATCCAAAGGCAGCCCGCGTAGCGCGTGGTCTTTGGTCGGGATGGCGTAGCTTGAGCCTTGCAAGCCGACGCCTTTGCCGGAGACGGCCCCGTAGTATTCGCGCGCGCGTAGCGCCGTCCCCCGGCCGTGTCTCCCGGAAAGGTTCGAGCCGAAGACGAAGATGGTTTCATCAGTCACTTATTACTGCCTCTCTTTATGCTGCCGAAAGCCGCTTTACCGCTCACGGGTATTTGGCCGCAATCTTTTTTACTGTGGTCGCGTTGCGCAAGGTCGTCTGTGCCCCGAGCGCCTTCGCAAGCATTGCCCCCGAAACCTCAGAGTCACTGATCTTCTTCCGGCAGAGCCAGTAGAGTTCACGCCCGCGAATGTGGAAGTCGTCAACGGCGGTGGCTAATGACAGTACCTTACGCTTCGCCTCGTCGCCCGGCTCCTCCGCCAGAAAGCCTATGTACAGGACGTGCCCTTCGGCGCTCAGCTCCCCGTCTGGAAACGGCTTGTACTCGCTGATAGTCGCCACCTCAGATGTAGACCTGATAAAGGTCGCCACTTCGTAACCGAGAGTCTCTCGTAAGTAACTCTCGATTTTCTTTTCGAGAGACCTGGAGTTCCGCGAAGTCGAGTCGAAGATGACGTTGCCGCTGGCGATAAACGTCTCCACGTTGGAAAAACCGAGAGCTTCGAACATGCGGCGCAGACGGTCCATCTTGACCGTGTGGCCCCCGACATTGATGGCGCGCAGGAACGCTACGTATTTTGGCATGCCGCTGATTGCAGGTCGAGGCGCTTGGGGGGCTTTGAACCTTCAAGTGCCTTGACGGAATTCTAGCAGCATGGCCCTGATATACGCCAACCTTTGTCGAGCGGAGCGGGAGCGCCGCGTCTCACTCGCGGCGTGCGCTTTATGCGGCGGGCATGAGCGCCGACGCTTTGACGATGCGGCCGACGTTCTCCGGCGAGAAAAATTCTTGTACCGGCACCGTGCCGGTCACCGTGCCGAGGAAGCGGCCCGTCTCTTCCGCGTCGCCCCGGAGGGCTTCGAGGAGTTGTCTCATTTCGGGCGGCGGCGGCGCGAGCCTCGCCAGTTGACAGGTGTGCTCGAACATCGCCATCACTTCCTCGTTGCGCTTCCGCTCGTAATCGGAAAGCGCGTCAGCCATCTCGCGTCGGCCTGAGAGACTTTCGTCGAGAGCTTCGGCAAGCATTTCGGCGTGACTGAAACTGTTGGTGATGCCCTGGGCCGTGGCCGGGTCTTTGACATAACCTGCGTCACCGACGAGCGCCCAGCCCTCGCCGTATGGCTTGCGGAAGTGGTTGGGCAGGAAGCCCGACCCCGCGAACCGCTCTTCGCGTCGGCCTGCGCGCAGGCGCTCGGCAAGATGAGGCGCGTGCTCGTCCAGCGAGCGCATAAACTCTAACTCTATGTTCGACCGCACACGGCCGAACGCCTCTTTCGGCCACACGACGGTCACCATGACCAATCCATCGTTGGTCTTATCGGCCACTATCAGCCGGCCCTCGCGCGCATACAGTTCGACCCCTTCGAGCGGAACGCCGCTCCAGTAGGAGTAGTAGTTGCAGGTCAGCATGCCTCTGTCGAAGTAGACTGGAGCCTGAACGCTGTCGGCCACGAACGAGCGCGCGCCGTCCGCGCCGATGACTATGCGCGCCCTCTCCGTCACGGCCGAACCCTTTTTGTCACGGCCGCGGACGCCCGTCACAAGCCCCCCGCAGGTGGTGAGTTCTTTGACCGAAAAACCTTCGCGCAGCTCGGCCCCAGACTCGGCGGCCGCGTCGGCTAAAATCTTGTCCAGCACCTTACGGCGTGGGGCGTAGGCTTCCGCCACGTTGCCCTCGGCCGGGGGCGGCGTGCCCGCGAGCGCGAAGGGGCCGACATCGAACCTGATCTCGGTCGTCGCGGGAACGTTCGAGGCACGAATCTTTTCGAGCAGACCCCAGCGCCTGAGCCGCGCTACGCCGGGCTGGTGTATGTGGTGCGTCGAGATAGTGTCGCTCGGGAAAGACGCTTTATCGAGCAGTAAGACCCAGTAGCCTTTGCGCGCAAGCAGCATCGCCAGCGGAGAGCCTGCGGCGCGCGCGCCGACGATAATCGCGTCGTACATCTAGAACCTCCCAAGCAACAAGAACTGGAACTATTACCTTCCTCACATCAAGTAACGCGTAAACCGGCATACGGGTGGATCAGCGAAGAGTCGGACTTCACGGGGGAAAGGTCTTGAGCGGGGTTAGTTTTCACGCGGGTGATAAAGCAAACGGGCGCGACGGTCATTGGGAACCTCGCGCCCGTTTAGATTGGGCCAAGCCAGCGGGGGATGGAATCTCCCCTCAGTCGTCATTCAAGATTGTGCCAAGACCCTGCGCGTCTGCGATGGTGGCGTTCGCCGCGCCGCTCAGGTTGACGAAGAAGGTCTCGTTCTGTTCCTTGAGCGTGTCGCCGTTGACCTGCACGGTGACCGTCTTCGCCGTCTGGCCGGGGCTGAAGGTCAGAGTGGTCAGCGGCTGTCCCGTATAGTCCGTACCCGCCGCGGCGGTTCCGTTGGCCGTTACGAACTTCACAGTGACGGTCTTCCCGCTCGCGGCGCTCAGCTTCACCGTGAAGAGCGCGTTGATTGTCCCGCCGTCCGGCTCCGTGACCGAAGCGTTGCTGATCGTAATCGAAGGAAGCGGGTCGTTGTCCACAATCGTGCAAGCGCCCTCCCCGTCTGCGATGGTGGCGTTGACGGGGTTTGAGAGCAGCACCTTAAAGGCTTCGGTGACTTCGTCCAGGAGGTCGCCTTTGACGGCGATGTTGATGGTCTTACTGACCTGCCCCGGCGCGAAGGTCAGCGTGCCGCTCGCGGCCGTGTAGTCCCCCGGCGCGACGGCCGAACTGTTAGCGGTCGCGTACTTGACCGTGACGGTCTTCCCGCTCGGCGCAGACAGACTGACCGTGAGGGAAGCGTTAACGCTGGTGTTCCCCTCAGTCATCGTGACGTTGTTAATTTTCAGGTTCGGCAGGGCGTCGTCGTCCGCGATGGTGCAAAGCCCTTGCGCGTCGCCGAAGACGGCCCCGGTCGCGTCGGACAAATTCAGGAAGAAGGTTTCGTTCGGCTCGTCCAACAGATCGCCTTTGACCTGCACGCTAATAGTCTTGGTTATCTGGCCGGGAATAAAGGTCAGTGTCCCCGTGGCGGGCGCGTAGTCGCTGCCGGCATGGGCCGTGCCGTTCGCGGTGGCGAACTTGAGACTCACGAGCGAACTGCTCGCCCGCGACAGCTTGACGTTAAAGACGACATTGACAGAGCCCGTGTTTCCCTCGGCGGCGGCCTTGTCGTTGACGGAGATGACGGGAGGCGTCGTCGGTATGGCCTGGGCCAGGAAATTCGCCGTCTGGTTAGCGCTCAGATCGTTGAACTGGTATGCAGCCGGGTCGAACGTGTAGCCATTTTTGGATGGCGTCACGGTGTAGTCGCCCGGTGGCAGGTTGATGAACGAAAACCTCCCGTCGAAGCCCGTCTTCGTCGTCGCGGACTGTGAGCCGCCGAGCGTGATGAGTACGTCGCTCGTGGGGAGGCACGAATCCGTGGCCGTGACCTGGCCGCCGATGTGAAACTGGTCGGGCGAGCGTGTGATTTCGGTCTGGGCCACGGCGTTGTCACTTAACTCACTCGGCAACGTCGGGTCCCCGTCCATTTCCGGCGGGTCATACCCGCTCGGCACGAGGAAAGCGGCAATCTTAGTCGCCGCGTAATCGGTGCCGCCGGTCGTGATGTCGTTTCGCCAGCCGCCGTCGGCCCGGATGTTCGTCAGAGGCGTGGAGAAATACGGTTTAGTCCACCACCCGCTCCCGACCTTTATGTAAAGGGCGACTTTATAGTCGGAGGGCCTGACATGCAGGACGCGGCCCGTTACGTCTTCCAAGCTGTTGTAGGGAGGGACGTAGGTGAACTCGATTGCGGGGTTGCCCGGCCCGCCGGGGAGGCTGCTCCAGTTGTCAGGAATCGTGTTGCCGTCGAAGACCGCGTCCATGCCGGGCTTCAAGTTGCCGTCCTTGTCCCAGACCCCCCAGTGCGCGCCTTGTGGCCCCTCGTAGTTGGCCTTCCAGCTTTCATCGAGAGCCTCAAAGTAGAAGTACTGGACGTTGTTGGCCCTGGCCCAGGAAACGAAGTTGAGAAAGAAGAAGGCAGCGTTCTCGGGCGAGGGGACTGCGCAGCCCTCCTGGTTGCCGCCGCTCGGCCACCCCGTCTCCGAGACGATGACGCTCTTACCTCCGGCTATGTTTATCATCTGGCGGTGGGCGTCATTTAAGGACAGCATCGCGTCCTCGATGCGGACGCGCTCCCAGAACGGGTAGTAGTTAACGAACAGCACGTCAACGACGGGAACCAAAGTCTGAGCATGTTCCAGCCACTTGGGGTATATCTCGCCCGTCGTCACGGGAATGCCCGCCGGGATTTCTTGTTTGACTCGCTCGATGTAATCTTTAAGCTGCTCGGCCGACACGTTGCCCCTCCGCAAAGCTTCACTGCCCACAATGACCATGTCGGCATGGCCCGCCTTGGCGAGGCTAATGACCTCGGCGATCTCAAGCTCATTAGCCGATAAATTGTCGTCCAGCCACGCGCCGATGGCAGCCTTAAGACCGAACTCATGAGCGATGCCGCCGGCCTTCTCCAAGCCGTTCAGGCTACTGAAGGTGCGTACCCATTGAGTGTACGGCGCGCTAATCTGCATCCTCTCGCGCAACTGCTGCTCGCTGACCTGCGGCGAGCCTATGTTGGGGTCTTGGCCGTCAACGTAAGGGCCGAGGTTCAGCCCGTAAAGTTTATATGCCGGCGACGGGGCCGGGCGCGGGGCTAATGAGGTGACAGGCGCGGCGGTGTCCACGACCTCGCCGCCTGCCCTGGCGAGAGCCTTCGGATTCAAGGGGTAGCTCGACAATGGAAACAGGCTCACAGCTACCGCGAGCATAATTATTGACAGTGGGATCAAGCGTCGTGCGGGACTTTTCGTAAGGTCGGTGTTGGGCATTGTGGGACTCCTATCGCAAAGTTGGTGAGAAAAGTGTTCATCCGGCTGAGAAGAAACATGTTTATGCGAGGGCACTAAGCTTTTCAGGACGAGGGCTGCGATGGAAGACCTGGAATGAAAGAGGCGAGGCTAATACAGATTCGTTTAAGGCCGACCACGAGAATTTATGCTTGAAACGATAGTCCTATTCTAACGTGAGGTCAATATCAGTAGCGCGGGGGCGGAGAGTAGAGGATTCCGTGTAGTTATCTCCAAAGGTAATTTCCAATGCTCCGTTCACACCTTATGATTTTCTAAGTCTACCTGCTAAATTATTCCGGGCCGTAGACTCCCAGCCCCGAAAGAACCGTTTACCTTAACGCTCCTCGAAAAGCAGATGCCTGGGCAATCTCATCCAGCGGGCCGTCGGAACCTACTCAGCTACCTGAGTGATTACGCCCGCCGCGTGGATGAAATCATGTTCGCGCATCTACGCGGCCTGCGCACGGTGCGTTGGACGTATGGGCGGTTGGTCTCGACCGCGCACAGATTCGCGCGCGAGCTGGAAGCGCGCAACGTAGGTCCGGGTGAGCGTGTGTTGCTGTGCGGCGAGAACTGTCCGGAGTGGGCCGCCGTCTTCTGGGGTTGTCTGCTGCGCGGGGCTGTGGCCGTACCCCTCGACAAGGAGAGCACGGCTGAGTTCGCCCTGTCGGTTCAACGACAGACAGACGCGAAGCTGCTCGTGGCAGGCGGTGAAACGTCTGTCACCTCACGCCTGAATGTCGCACAACTCAAACTGGAAAATTTAGCTGACATTGTCGCACGCCACGACGACGCGCCTTACCCGACCGAGAACGTTGACGGCGACACGCTCGCCGAAATCATCTTCACCTCCGGCACGACCTCGACTCCGAAAGGAGTGATGATCACGCACCGCAACCTGCTCGCCAATCTCCTCCCGCTCGAAAAGGAGATCCAAAAGTACATCCGGTGGGAACGACTCGTTCATCCCATACGCTTTCTGAGTCTGGTCCCCCTGAGCCACGTCTTCGGCCAATTCATGGGCCTCTTCGTGCCGCAACTCGTCGGCGGCGAAGTTCACTTCCATGATTCACTCAACCCTGCGGAGGTCGCCCGCACGGCGCGCGCGAGAGGCGTTTCCGTGATAGTCCTCGTGCCGCGAATGCTCGACGGTTTGCGCGAATGGGTTGAGCGAGACTACGCCGCGCGAGGCCGGGCCGAAGAGTTGCGGGCGCGGCTCTCGTCGGCAGCAGGCACAAACTTTCTGCGGCGCTGGTGGACGTTCCGGCGCGCTCATCGTCTTTTCGGCTGGAAATTCTGGGCCTTCGTCGCGGGCGGCGCGACGCTCGACGAGGCGACCGAGACGTTCTGGCAGAGGCTGGGCTTCGCAGTCCTTCAGGGCTACGGCATGACGGAGACGGCCTCGCTCATCACCGTCACGCACCCGTTCAAACAGAGTCGCGGCTCGGTCGGGCGGCTGATGCCCGGTTCCGAATTCAAACTCGACGAGACGGGGGAGATTATGGTCCGGGGCGCGAACGTCTCGCCCGGCTACTGGTTGGCCGAGGGCGGCGCGAAGGCGACCGCGGACAGGTGGCTTCGCACAGGCGACATCGGCGAGCTGGACTCGGCAGGCAATCTCTACTTCAAAGGGCGCAAGAAGGACGTAATCGTCACCGCGGCGGGGCTGAACATTTATCCCGCGGACCTCGAAGCGGCGCTTAACAGTCAACCGGAAGTGCGCGCAAGCTGCGTCGTCGAATGGAAGGGTGCGAGCGGCGCGGAACCGCTCGCGGTGCTCATCATGCGCGCCCCCGAAGAAGGCGTCGAGGCCGCCATCGGCCGCGCCAACCGGGAGCTGGCCGAGTTCCAACAGATTCGCCGCTGGTACGTCTGGCCGGAGCCGGACTTCCCGCGCACCGCGACGCACAAGGTCATCAAACGCGAAGTCGCCGCGACTGTTTCCGAGCGGCTGAAGACGCAAAGCCGAGGCGGTGCAGGCGAGACAGCGCACAGGGGCGAGCACGCTTTCATACTGTCCGAAGCCGCGCGCATCAGCGGCACGTCGCCTTCGGCCGCCCTCGATTCTTCGGCGCAGCTTGCGACCGACTTAAAGCTCGACTCGCTGGGGCGCGTGGCGTTATTGAGCGCGCTCGAAGAGCGCTACGGCGTCGAGATTAACGAAGCCGCTTTCACGGCGGCGACGACCGTCGGCGACGTGGGGCGGCTCTTTCGCGGCCCCTCGGAGGAGTTGGTCGCGCCATACCCTTACCCGAAGTGGGCGCGGCGGTTTCCCTTGACGTGGGTCCGCGCAATTCTCTTCTACACGATTACCCTGCCGCTCACGCGTATGATGACCCGGCTGCGCGTCGGCGGAAGTGTGAACCTCGACAAACTCACCGGCCCGGTCATGTTCGTCGCCAACCACGTCACGCTGGCCGACCATGCGCTTGTGCTCGCGGCGCTGCCCGCGCGCCTGCGTCACCGCCTCGCGATTGCGATGGAGGGAGAGCGCCTGCGCGACTGGCTTCACCCGCCCGGCGAAACGGGCTGGTTGTTACGACTGAGACTATTGGCACAGTACGTCTTAGTGAACGCGTTCTTTCACGTCTTCCCACTTCCCAAGCGGGGCGGATTCCGCCGCAGCTTCGCTTACGCGGGCGAGTGTGTGGACCGCGGCGAGAGCGTGCTCGTCTTCCCGGAAGGTGAGCGCGCCCCGCGCGGCCAGATGACGCCGGGTCCATTCAAGAGCGGCGTCGGTCTGCTGGCAAAAGAACTGGCCGTGCCGGTCGTCCCGGTGAAACTCCACGGCCTCTACGAACTCAAGCTGAAGGGGCAGTATTTCGCCCCGCCCGGCCTGGTGCGAGTGGTGTTCGGCGACTCCCCTTAAATTTGGCGCGAAGGATGACCCGGCGGAAGTCGCAAGGGAGTTGGAGCGCCGGGTCAATGAGCTTTGATACATTAAAAATATGAAAATAATAACTCAAACAGGAAGCCACTTTGACCGCGAGCAGGAAGCTGCTCATTCGCTGATGAGTGATGTTCTCTCTCTTCCTTTATTCGCTCATCTCGCCACGTCTTCCGAGGCGGGGCCGCGTGAGTCGCCGGTCTGGTTTCTCTGGGAGGAGAACGCGCTCTGGATTATCGGGAATTATCAAACTGATTCTTTCCCGAAGCGAGTCGAGCAAGACCCGCGCTGTGCGCTTGGGATAGTAGATTTCGACGTGTCAACCGGACTTGTCCGGCACGTCGGTCTTCGCGGGCGCGCTTCCCTCCACGCGCACGATGAAGAAAGAATGAAGCGACTGTTGCGCCGCTACATGGGAGAGCCGGAAACCTGGGATTCGCGATTCGTTGAAATATTAGGCGATGAGGATTACATCTTTATTCGCTTTGAGCCGGAGACGGCGGTGGTTCGTGACCAGTCGTACCAAATGAAAATCTAAAGTGATGAAATCCCCGCGTCTAACAGAAGTATGGGTCTCGTCGCCTGAGTCTTGAAACGGATGCTTACTCGATCTTCAGCGTGGACTCGGGCGGCTTGACCTTCATGCGGACCTTCAGCGCCTCGCGCTTATCGGCCCTCGCCTGGAAAGAGACCACCTCGACTGTGCGGAAGCCCTGTGCCTCGATCGTAATCCTGTACGTGCCCTCGGACACCTCGGCCTCGAAAGCTCCCTCCTCGCTCGTATACATTTCATGGCTCGCCCGCGCGTCCTCGATTCTGACTTTGGCGTTGGGTATACGCGCGCCGTTCACGTCGAGCACGACGCCGATGATCCAGCTCTTTCGCTCGTCCCTGGCGGACACCGGCAAGGTGTAAGCGAGGGCGAGGAGCATGACGAAAATGATTCTGGCTGTTTTCATCTCTCAAAAATCCTTTCGATGACAAGAAACATCTCTCGCGTTAGCGCCTGTCTTTGAACTGTTCGTAAAGCTCTGTGTGGCGGCTCGTGAGCGGGAGCTTGCGGCCCGCTATGAAAAGATAGCGGACGTGCGTGCGCGCTTCAAGTAAATCGCCGTCCGTGATGACGAGGTTGGCCGTCTTGCCGGGCTCTATGGAGCCCAGGCTGCCGGCGAGGCCCATGATCTCGGCCGGGTAGAGCGTGACGGCCTTGACGGCTTCGGCGCGCGGGAGGTCGAAGGCGGCGGCCATGCCCGCGTAGAGCGGGAGGTTGCGCACGAACTGGCCGGCGCTCCCCGTTGAGATGCAGAAGCGCACGCCGGCCTGTTGCAGCTTCGCGGCCGCAGCGTAGTTCGTGTCGTAAGGGTCGTCCTCGCGCGGCGGTAAATCGAGTATGCCGGTCAAAATTACTGGCACATTCTTCTCGCGCAGGAAGGCAGCTATCTTCCATGCCTCGCCGCCCCCGAGGATGACCGGTTTCAGGCGCATCTCTTCGGCGAAGCGGATGGCCCCGCGTATCTCACTCTCGCGGTTCGCGCGGAAGATGACGGGCCGCTCGCCCCGCACGAAGGGGACGAGCGAGGCCAGCGCGATGTCGTGGTTCGGGCGCGGCAGGCGCGGGTCGCGCGCGTAAGCGTCCTGCGCGCGCCCGTAGGCTTCGGCGTCGCGCAAGGGTTTGCGCATCTGTTCCAGTTGGCGGTCGCGCGTCGTGACCGCCTCGTTGATGTTGCGCTCCTGCGGGTTGAAGAGCGCGTCGAAGCTGGTGGTGCTGACGCGCGGGTAGTTGATGACAAGCGCGGCGGAGGGGACCAGGGCCATCTCGTCGGCGGTCGTGCCGTCCAGGTTGATGAAGGCCGCTTGTCCCGCGATGAGGCCGCCGAGCGGGAGCGTGGCGACGCTCGTCACGCCGTTGACGCGCGCGACGTTGACGTAGGCGCTGTGCGGGTTGACGCCCGTGATGGCCCGCGCGTTCGGGTTGATGTCGCCGATCTCGCTCGTGTCAACGCCGCCGGGCGCGCCGCTGCTGATCTCGACGAGACCGATGGAGGTCGCAAGGTCAATCATGCCCGGATAGACGACGAGACCCTGCGCGTTAATCTCTTCCGCGCCCGCTGGGACGGAGACGTTAGTCCCGACGGCTTCGATCTTACCGTTTCTGACTACTATGGTCCCGTTCTCTATTTCGGGGCCGCTCACCGTCACGACGCGCGCGTTGCGTATGACGTAAGTGCCTTGCGGCGCGAGCACGCCCTGCTGCGCCGTGGCGCTCGTCTGCGCCGCCGCGTCGAGAAAAGTTAAGAGACAGAGCGCGGCCGCGGCGACGATGATGAAAGGGAAGCTCTTCAACCTGTCCGCGCGTCCGTGCGTTTCCAGAGACACGCGTCCGTGCGTCTCGCGGCCGCTGAACCAACGAGTGCTGGTCACTGATGGTTACCTCCGTCTGCGTCGTCGTGCGCTTGCGCGGGCCTGCGCGGCGCTGGCGGCGGCGTGCCTTGCGCGGGGGCGCGGTTGGGCTCGGCCTGCTCAAGTTGTTTGCGCTCGGCTTCGAGCTGCGCGCGGCGCGCGAGGTCTTGCTGGCGGTCGAAGAAAATCTCGCCGTCAATGAAAGTGGTCTCGACGCGCGAGAGCGTGCTCAAAGGGTGGCCGTTCCAGATTCCTAAGTCGGCGTCCTTGCCCACGTCAATCGAGCCGACGCGCGCGTCTATGCCGAGCTGGCGCGCGGGGTTGAGCGTAATCATCTTGAGAGCTTCCTCTTCAGGCACGTCGCCGTACTTCATGGCCTTCGCAGCCTCTATGTTGAGGCGGCGGGCCAATTCGTCCGAGTCTGAGTTGAGGGAGACGAGGACGCCCGCGCGGTACATGACGGCGGGGTTGTAAGGGGTGGCGTCGTAGGCTTCGATCTTGTAGCCCCACCAGTCGGAGAAGGTCGAAGCGCCCGCGCCGTGCCGCGCGATCTCGCGCGCCACCTTGTAGCCTTCGAGCACGTGCTGGAAAGTCCGCACCTTGAACTTAAACTCGTCGGCCAGGTTGATGAGCATCACTATCTCGTCGGCGCGGTAGCAGTGAGCGTGGACGAAGCGTTTGCCTTCGAGGACTTCGACGAGCGGTTCGAGTTGCAGGTCGCGGCGCGGCGCGATCAAGTTCTTCTCGCCGCGCTTCAAGGCCGCGTTGTACTCGTCCCAGTCCGCCTTGTAGTCGCGCGCGCGCGTGAAAGCCTCGCGTATGACCTCGCCGACGCCCATGCGCGTGGCGGGGTAGCGACGCGGCTGCGTCGGGATCACGAAGTTGCTGCGCTTGGGGTTCTCGCCGAGCGCGAACTTGATGCCCGGCATCGCGCCCGGAAAGACGAACTCTTCGACGGGGCGTCCGTACTTGAACTTGACCACGGTGTTCAGGCCGCCGATGGCGTTGCCCGAGCCGTGTAGGAGGTTCGCGGTCGTCACGCCGCCCGCCAGCTCGCGGTAGATGTTCTGGTCCGTGGGGTTCAGCACGTCGCGCGTGCGGACCATTGAGGTGACGGAGAGCGTCAATTCGTTGACGGCGTCGAGCATAGAGTGCGAGTGGCAGTCAACGATGCCCGGCATGACGAACTTGCCCGTCGCGTCAATGACGCGCGCGCTTGCCGCGGCCTTCAGGTTCTGCCCGACGGCTGCGATTTTCCCGCCGCGCAGCAGCACGTCCGCGTTCTGAAGCGTGCCGTGCGAGACGGTCAGGACGGTCGCGTTGCGAATCAAAGTCTCCTGCGCATTCGCCTCGCGCCGCTGCGCAGAGACTTCTTGCGCCGCCCACGTCAACACGACCAAGAGAACGAACGTCAGCACCCGTTTCATCATCAATCTCCAAAAGCCGTGATAAGTGATAAGTGATAAGTGATAAGTGATGAGTAAAAACCTTCTTTCTTTTACTTATCACTTATCACTTATCACTTATCACTGTGTTTAGGCGGCGTGGCCGCGGGCGTTGGCGCGGGCGTCGGCGTTGGCGCGGGAGCGCCGGGCCGTGTGCCTGTGAACGTGCCGGGTGATTGTCCGACGGCCTGCACCGTGCCGCGCATCTCGTTGCCCGCGATTGTGCCAATGAAAGTCGCTTCGGTCGTCTGCCCGCCGATGGTGACGCGGACTGTGAAGCGTATCTCGCCGGAGGGGCTGACGGACGCGTTGGCGATCTGGGACGTGCCGAGCGCGCCCTGAATCGAGCCGCGCAACGTCTCGCCCTCCTGTTGCAGGGCGAGCGTGACGGAGTGCTCGCCCTCGCCCAACTGCACGTTGAGCGTCCACGTCCCCGTCGCGGCTGCGGGCGCGGCGGCCGGCGCGGCGGGTTTCAAATCAATCGGCTGCCCGTCAATGAAGACGTGTGCGACGCGCGCGCCCTTGTCGAAGAGGTCGCCGCGCGTGACGGTCAGGTTCGCAATCTTGCCGACCTCAATTGTGCCAAGGCGGTCTGCCACGTTGAAGATTTCCGCCGCGTTGATGGTCAGGGCGCGCAGAGCTTCGTCGCGCGAGAGCCCGTTCTCAATCGTCTTCGCGGCGTTCGCCAGATAGTCGTTGATGTTCTCCATCGCGCCGGACTGGAAGGCGAACCGGACGCGCGCGGCGCTGAGCCGCCCCGCCGTTTTGGGCGCGTCAACGCGCTCGCGCAGCACGCGCAAAGGGTCCGGGTCTGCGTCCGGCGTCTGCGCCGTCGTGCGCTTGGGGAAGTTAAGCGAGAGCAGCACGGGCACGTTCCGCAAACGGTCTGTGACCTTCCAACTCTCCGCGCCGCCGCTGATGATGACGCGCAGGTTGAACTCTTCGGCGAGGTCGAGCGCGCGGCGAATCTCGCGTTCCGAGTTGACGTGCATGACGACCGGCATCTCGCGCGCGAGCGCGGGCAGCAGGGCCAGGAGCGAGCGGTCCTGTTCGGGGCGGCGCAAGCCGCGTGGCGAGCGCGCGTAAATCTGGTTGGCCTCGCGCAGGCGCGCGGCGTCCAGGAGCATCTGCCTCAAGGCCGAGAAGACGCCCATCAGACTCGCCGGGTAGACGCCGCTGCGCAGAGGGGTGAAGCCGACGTGCAGGGCCACGGGCGAGCGCACGATCATCTGTCTGGGAGTCTCGCCCGCCAGATTGACGAATGCGGATTGGCCCATCAGCACGCCGTCGCGCGGCGCGACGAGCGCCGAGGTCAGCCCGGCGTTCCTGGCCGCTTCGATTTGCGCGCCACCCGTTTGAACCAGGTCGGAGGCTAATGTCTCGGGCCGCAGGCCGGGCGCGGCGGTCGAGGTGGAAAAGGCGGCCGCCGCAAGTGACGGCGTGGGCGTCGCCGCCGCAGCCGCCGCGGGCGCGACGCTGCTTGCGCCCGATGAAGGCGCGGGCTGCGCGACGGCGAGCGTCGTGCTGGCGTCAATCAATCCCGGATAAACGTTGAGGCCCGTGCCGTCAATCACGCGCGCGTCGGCGGGCGCGGGAACCCCGGCGCCGACCGCCGTGATTAGCCCGTCGCGTATGACGACGGTGCCGCGCTCTATGACCGGGCCGGAGACCGGAAAGATGCGCGCGTTGGTGATGGCGTAAGTTTCTATGGCGCGTGTCAGTGCGCGCGGACGCGAGGGCGCGACAGGCGCGGCGACGAGAGCGAAGAGGATGACGAGCGCGCAGACGGCTCGCGCGTGGCGTGTGGGCATAAGAGTTTCAGCCGGACTCAAGGGACAAAACAACTCGACCCCTTTGCGCCTTTGCGACTTGGCGTGAGTGATTTAGTTTTCTCACGCAAGGGCGCAAAGGCGCAAAGAAAGAGAGAAGGTTTCGAGAGGCGCTCTGTTACTTCTTGTTCGACGTGGCGGTCTTGTTGGCGTTGGCGTCGCCGGCCCCGACCTTGAGCTGGTTCTGCACGCCCTTGCTTCCGCTGACGCCTTTGACGGCTGCGTCGGCCTTCTTCACCTGGTCACTGTTGGGGACCATCCCGCGCAAGGTGATGACGCCGTTGTTCACGTCAACGTTGATGCCAGACTCTTCCAGGTCGTCCGCTGCCAGCAGCGCGCCGCGCGCCTTGACCCAGAGCCAGCCGTCCGACAGTCCGGCCCCGATCTTGTCGCCCGCGTCCTTGGCCTTCTGGGCGAAAGTCTCTTTATCCTTTTCGTAATCTCCCTGGCTGATGTTGGCGTTGTATGCGCCGCGGTTGGCTGTGACGGTGGTGTTGGTCGTGTTCGTGGTGGTGGTGACGTTGCCGTTCGACGCGTTCGTCGTCGTCGTCGTGTTCGTGGTCCGGTTTTCGGTGGTTTCGCCGCCGCAGGCCGCGCCGAGCGCGACGAGCGCCAGGGCGGCAACCAGAGTCGTCAATCTCTTCATCGTTTTAATCTCTCCTCCGTGCGGTCACGTTGTGTTGTTGAGAACTGAGCCAGGCTGCAAATAAGGGACGAGCCGCGGCG
Source organism: uncultured Acidobacteriota bacterium (assembly GCA_963711585.1). Lineage (GTDB taxonomy): Bacteria > Acidobacteriota > Blastocatellia > Pyrinomonadales > Pyrinomonadaceae > QHXM01. The sequence continues at coordinate 323,128 of CAVQEU010000022.1, forward strand.
CGACAGCGGCGGTCGTGGCCGAAAAGCGGGCCGTCTCGCCGGGCGACGCGAATTTTGTAAGGGGAACTAAAGCGCGGCTATCTTAAATCAGGAGTTCGGCGGGGCGCAAGAAAGACGGGCGACTCTAGCACGCGCTAGAGTCGCCCGTCTTAACTGAATCGTTGGGGTTGTCCGAAAAACCGAAAACGACTTAGGACGATTTCTTGGGGGCAGTCGCGGCCGGTTTCGCATCGGAGCCTTCGCCCGCGGCCATCTTGCCGGCGGCCGAGCAGCAGGCACCGCCTTCGCCGCCCTTGTCGGAGCAGCAGGAAGCCTTGCCGTCAACCATCGTCGAGCAAGCGCCGTCTTTCGCGCCGCAGCAGCCCTTTTCGCCCGGCTCAGTCGAGCACTTCATCCCGGCCGCGGAGCACTTGCAGCCTTCCTTCGTGCCGCCGGTCTCGTCGGACGCGTTCGCGTTGGCCTTGACCATGTTCGGGTCAGGCGTCGCGGCCGTGGAGGTCGTGTTCCCGGTGTTCGCCGCGTTACCAGTGTTGGTGGAGTTGGTGGTGTTGCTGGCCCCACCGCAGCCCGCGAGCGCGAGCATGGTCGCCGCAAGAAACGCCGCCAGTTTCATCTTCATTGAATTGTTCTCCTGTTTATTGAGCCGTACTAAAATTCCTGAAACCCCGTCGCCCGTCCGGCCAGCAGCGGGCGACGACGGTTTGCCCTGAGTCCATAATGGCGAAAAAGCGCCCGGTTCGGGATAAATATAAGAGTCAACCTTGAACTGCGCGCTTTTCAGGAAAGATGTGAAAAGCGTTGAATCCGAACGGGGCAATTCCTAAAGCTGGCGGATAATACATCGGAACGCGCCGAGCGCGCAAGCATTAAAAACCGTAAATCGTGAATCGTAAATCGTGAATCGAAAAAGAAAGGCCGTCCGACGATTTACGATTTACGATTCACGATTTACGTCTTTACGGCCTTTTGCCTACCACTTGATGCTGCCTTCTTTGGAGGTGTCTATCTGGGCGAGGTCGCTTGCGCCGTAGAAGAAGGCTTTCATGTTGTCGAAGAGGAAGCCGTGCGTGTCCGGGTTGGAGAGGTCCAGGCCGTAGTGGTTGATGATCTGCGACTGCTTCTGTAGCCATTCGGCCCAGCACGGCTGGCAGACCTCTGTCCCTATCTTCTGCCCCAACTCCGTGGGGACGGGAGCGTAGCCGAGCGCGGGCCGCTTCTGCCCGCAGCGCGCGCATTTGATCTTGTCTGACATACAAATCTCCTTACTTCGGAAAACTAAAGCGCCGCGCCCGAGGCACGCGCCGCCTGGTCTGACTGCGCCGTGCGTATGGCCTCTATCACCTGTTCGTCTTTCGGGCGAAAGAGCGAGAGCGGCTGCACCTGGCGATGGCGCACCACGCCGTCCGCGTCTATCACGATGACGGCGCGGGCCGAGCGCCCCGGCAGCCATGACCGCACGCCGTAGAGGCTCGTCACCCGGCTCTCCGGGTCCGCGAGCAGGCGAAAAGGGAGGCCGTGGTGCTCGCTGAACTTGCGGTGCGATTCGATGGTGTCGGTCGAGACGCCCACGATTTCCGCTCCGGTCGCCAGATAATCGGCCCAGCGGTCGCGCACCGAGCACATCTGTTTGGTGCAGACGGGCGTCTCGTCGCCGGGGTAAAAGAGCATCACGACCACCTGGCCGCGCTTCTCGGAAAGACGCCAGTCTTCGCCGCGCTCATCTTTCAGCGTGAAGTCCGGGGCCTGTTGATCTACTCGTATCCCTACGGGCCAACTCATCTCTTAATCCTCGCCGGAGGCCGGCGCGCGACGCACGCGCTCTCCTGGCTCTCGCGGCGCTCAAAAAGGTTCCCAACCCGGCCATCGAAACTTTTCTTTCCGGCGTAAGTTCTATATAACATCGCGGCGGCTCTTTTACCAATCAGGCTCAAGAGGCTTCGACCGAACAGGGAAACGAAGAATGAGACAGTACCTGGATTATCTCGAATACATTTTGCGGAACGGCGTCGAGAAAAAGGACCGGACGGGGACGGGGACGCTCAGCGTCTTCGGCTACCAGATGCGGTTCAACCTCTCCGAGGGCTTCCCCGTCGTCACCACCAAGAAACTGCACCTGCGCTCGATCATACACGAACTGCTCTGGTTCATACGCGGCGAGACGAACATAGAGTACCTGAAGCAGAACGGCGTCAGCATCTGGAACGAGTGGGCCGACGACGAAGGGGAGCTTGGGCCAATTTACGGCAAGCAGTGGCGGCGCTGGGAGGGCGCGGACGGGCGCGTGATAGACCAGCTGAGCAACGTCATCGAGCAGATTAAGACTAACCCTGACTCGCGCCGTCTGATAGTCTCGGCGTGGAACGTGGGCGAGCTGGAACAGATGGCGCTGGCCCCGTGCCACCTGCTCTTTCAGTTCTACGTGGCGCGCGGACGATTGTCCTGCCAGTTGTACCAGCGCTCCGCCGACAGTTTCCTGGGCGTGCCTTACAACATCACGAGCTATTCATTATTGACGGCGATGATCGCCGAGCAGTGCGGATTGGACGCGGGCGAGTTCATCTGGACGGGCGGCGACTGCCACATCTACTCGAACCACGTCGAGCAGGTAAAACTCCAACTCAGCCGCGAGCCTTATCCGCCGCCGCGTCTCGTCATCAAGCGCAAGCCGGACTCTATCTTCGATTACAAGTTCGAGGACTTCGAGCTACTCGATTACCAATCACACCCGCACATCTCCGCGCCCGTCGCCGTTTGAACGATTGCGGATTGAAAAGGCTCAACCCTTTGCGCCTTTGGTTTCTTTTACTTTGCGCCTTTGCGAGAACGGCTGTTTCTCGCAAAGGCGCAAAGAGAAGACGTAAGACGCAAAGGGTTGAGTCGTTACCGCTGGCCTGCTGCTGTGGTGCGTTGTCTGTAGAAGTCGTAGACGAAGTTTTTCTGGGCCGGGGGGCCGCCGAAGAAGCTGTCGTTGAAGTCGTACCTCTTCATCTCGTCCCAGGCCTGGTCGGCCGTCCAGCCGTCGTGCGTGATACGGTAGACGGCCGTCAGCGCGCCCGTGCGGTGGCGGCCGCCTTTGCAGTGCACGTAGACGGGCCAGTTCGCAGGGTCGTTGACCAGTTTGAGAAAGTAGCCTGTCTGCTCGGGCGTGGCCGGGCGGCTGGCCTTCATGGGGATGTTGAAATACTGCATCCCCTGTGCGCGCGCCTGCTCGGGCGCTTCGGGCCGGCTGTCCTTGCGCAGGTCAATCACGGTCTTGATGCCGAGTTGCTTGAGCTGCGCGAAGCCTGCGGCGTCCGGCTGCCCGCCGCGGTAGTAGTGGTCGTTCACCTTGCCGAAGTTCTCGGCGGGTGCTCCCGCAAGGTTCTTGCCTTCGCGCGCGCCCGAAGCCGCCGCGCCCGCGAGTGCGAGCGTGGCGGCCAGGGCCAGGAGACGCAGGCGCTTGTCAAAACGCACCGGGCTTCTCTTCTTCATCTGTCACGTCCTTTAACGGTTCTGTCCAGTGGCGACCGGCGAGACGGCCGGCAGGCGCGTCAGCTCGTTGATGCGATTGCGCAGTGCCGAGACGTAGCCTTCCATCGTCGCGTTGTCGTAGTGGGCCGCGCGGAAGGCGTCGCGCAGTTGTTCATCCGAGAGGAGCGCGAGCCTCTGACCGATCCAGCGGGCGCTGTCCACCGGGATGATCTTCATGGCCTTCTCCTTGTTGGCCTGGCGCTTCGCGTAGCCGCCGCCGAAGATGGAGGCGAAAGCGCCGCCCGCGCCCTTCGGCTTCGTGTTGTAGTCGAAGGTCACGAGGTTGTTATTCACACTCAGGACGAATTTGCTGGACTGGAAGTCGGGCAGCGAGTTCTTCGCGCGGCCGCCGCCCATGCCGCCGACCTTACCCAACGTCGCGCCGATGTCCGTCACGACGTAGCGTGCTTCCAGTTCGCCCGTCTCGGGGTTCTTGACGCTGTAAATCTGGTTGTTGTCGAGGCGTGTGTCGTAGTTGGCGACGAGCACCATCAGGACTTTGAGGCCGTCGAACTCGCGCTGCCCGACGAAGGGGTTTTGCAGCCAGTCCCAGATCGCGCCGCGCTTCTCGCCCACGCGCCTGGGCTCCATGCGCACGTCGCGCAGGACTTTGCCCGACTGGAACTCCGAGCCGCGCGCGAGCCGCGGCATGTTCTGAACTTCAATCTGGTCGTAGTGGTAAGCCTCGTCCGCGAAGTAGCCCATGGCCCAGACCAGGCGCGTGGCGACGGTTTCGGCCTTCGCCTCCGGCCCCATCTTGACAGACCAGGTGACGCCGCGTGCGTCCTTAACTTTGACCTTGGGAGACGCGCCGATTTTGCTCTCCGAGATGTAAGTGAACGGGGCCTGCGGGGCCATGTCGGGTGAGCCGGGGCCGTGAAGCAGGTTTAACGTCGAGATGTCGCCGGGGTCGCGCCATGCCACTGGCTTGCCGGTCTGCTGCGGCGTGCCCTTCGCCTTTTGCGCGTAAGCGAGGGAAGAGAAGCCGGCCGCTAAAACGATTGAGAGAAAGAACGCGTTGCGAAGTTTGGTTGGCGAGAACATTGGGGGTAAATCCTCCTTCAAAAATTTGCGTCCCGTTTGATTGTGCCGCGCAAGGAATGCCTTGTCAGGAGCGCCTTCATTGGGTAACGCGTGGGTCGCGAGGTAAAAGGATCAAGCCGGGCGGAAAATTCTGCCTGTCGGGGTGGGTATTGTATGAGCGCCGGGCGGATTCTTCAAGGTTTAAATCGCACGCCGGCCGGGGCGTGGGAGTGCTGAAGAAATAGGACGCCGGGCTTTCGGCGTTCTAATCGAAGCGCTCGATGATGAGGGCGTTGTTGTAATTCTCATTGGCGTTGTTGGGGCAGGCGACGCTCCTGGCGCGGCCCGTGACGGCGTAGTTGCCGGGGTAGGGGGAGTCTTCGCAGATGGCCTCCCTGGCCGCGGGCCGCTTGATGACGAGCGTGTTATCCCTTTCGGGCAGGTCCACGAACTTGCGGCACTGCTCGGTCGTGACCCGCCCGACGACGACATAGCCGTAAGGGATGTTCGAGCCGGCGCAGATTTGGACCGGCTTATGTTCCGACTGGGCTATAACAATTGGGGCTAAAATCACCGCCATGAGCACTGCCGCTAGCCTTCTGAGCACGAATGCGTTCTCCCGAGTCCACACGAATGAAGTTAGACGATCTCTGGGCCACTAACCATAAAAAGACAAATTAGCATGGGAGCCACGCCGAAAGGAAATAAAAAAATCTGAGCCCCGGATTAAAAGATTTGATGCCCCGAAACGTCTGGCCCAGGAGTTAGAACTTCCGCCGGACGACCGAAGATGGCCGTCCATCCTGTCCTAACTGCCATTCACGGACTGAGGCTTTTGCTGGGAAGAATAAGAAACATTGAGTACCAGAGGAGGGACTTGAACCCACACGCCCTTGCGGGCAACGGATTTTGAGTCCGCCGCGTCTGCCATTCCGCCACTCTGGCCTAATCACCAACTATCAAAGATAAGGCAATAATACGAATTGAGTGTGAGAGCGTCAACCGCGCCCGTCGTCACCTTGTACGGTTCCTCCTGGCGGTGCGACGCTGCCCTTTGACGGCGCGTTCGAGGCGTGTCACCTGCGCGCGAAGCTCGCGGACTTCGCTCAACAGCTCTTCGTTGCGCTTCTCCTTCTCAAGCATCATCTGATAAAGCCCCTGGATGGCCGCCATCGTCACCCCCGCCGAGTCAACGGTCGAGATCGTCTTATCATCTGTGCCAAGATTAAATGCCGCCTTGAAGTCCTGCGCCATCGGCCCCATGTGCCGGACTGTCGCGCCCTCGCTCTTGTAGTTCCACGTCTGCACGGGGACGCTCGCTAATCGGTCGAGCACCACGCGGGGTTTGACACTTGAGAAGTTAGATTTCATGGCGCGGTCGCTGGAGTTGATGAAGCTGGTGGCGGTCACCGTCCCCTTGACCGTCAGGTTGCCCGCGGAATTGAGGCGCATGAGGCTCGTGCCGCCCGTGCCGGGACTGTTCTGCGTGTTGTTGTGGACGCCGCCCATGTACCAGTTATAGCCTGCCGTGTTGGCGACACGGAAGTAAAGGGTCGAGCCTTGAATGCCGATGCCGTAGTCCTGGTTATAGAGATTGAGCATCTGGCGCGTCGTGTTGCCGAAGAACTGGTTGCCGCCGACCTCGAAGTTGGTCGTGACTCTCGCCTTGCCCGTGAAGAGGCCGGCGTAACCGCTGACGCTCAAGCCGGATATGCCCGCGCCGCTGCTGCTTGTGCCGTGCACGCCTATGCCGCTGGTGCTGATGCCCAGAATGGCTGTTGAGCTGTTGCTCTGACCGGCCAGCCCCTTGCCGCTGTCACTTTCGCCGTACACGCCCACCCCGCTACTGCTGAAGCCCTTCACGCCGAAGCCGCCGCCCGTGTTCTCGCCTAACACGCCCGCAGTTAGCTCGCTGTTGCTCTCGCTCGTGCCCGCCACCCCCGTGAAGCCCTCGCCGAACACGCCCGTGTGAAAATTGCCCGTGCTTTTGCCGTGCACGCCTGTGCCGTTGGTGCCCTCGCCGTAGACAGCCGTGCCTAGAAAGCTCTTGCCGAACACGCCGTAGTTACTTTTCGTGCTCTCGCCACGGACGCCTATGCCGTCGGCGCTCTTTCCAGACACGCCTATCCCGGTCTGGCTGACTCCGTTGACACCGTCGCCGCTGTTGCTTGTGCCCGATACGCCGCGAGAGGTTTGACTGGTGCCGGAGATTGCGACGCCGTCATCATTAATAGCAGCCACGGCAGGGTTGGGGACGCCGACACCGTTGAAATCATTGGTGACCCGAAGAACGGCGCTGAGTGATTGGTTAAGGTCCAGCCCTGCCTGACCGATGATATCCAGCTTCGCGTTCGGGGCGCTCGTCCCGATGCCCACCAGGCCGTGAGTCGGCGCGATCAGCACGTTGCCGTTCGGGGCGGGAAATCCTCCGCCCGTGCCCGCCGCGCCAGGCCGCAAGGTGATGCTGCCTCCGTTGCCCTTAGTTCCATTGGGCGCGGTGTCGCCGCCGTCTCCCGCGGAGAGCAGGATGCTCGCGCCCGCACCAGCCTTCTTGCCCGAGCCGGTCGTGTTGCCGCCCTTGCCGCCCGAAGTCTGTAACAGCATCGCCGGAGTCGTTCCATTCGTAGCCAGCGGCGCGGGCTGCAAGCCGTTGACGTGGAGCGTGGCCGTCGGCGGGGCGACGTTAATCCCGATCTTGCCCGTGTTCTCCGTCATGATGGAATCGCCGAGGACGGTCGCGGCGGTGAACTTCGCAATCTTGCCGGTGGTGCCGCTGCCCGTGGTCGTCGCGCTCGGCTCTTCGGGCGCGGCGGCGATTACGCCCTGCACCGCGTTGCTGACGACGATTTGCTCGGCTTTGCTCTGCGCCTTGCCCGCGAGGTCCGTGACGGTGACGTTGGCGTGATAGACGCCATCAGCGACGCGCCCGCCCCTGGCGTCCGTCATGTACCACTCGACATCCCGGCCGAAGACAGCGCCGCTGTCGAAAACCTTCTCGCCCGACGGAGCGAAGACCTCTACGCGCACGGACTGCGCCTCACCCCGCACGGCGAAACGCGCCTGATAGCTGTCGGCCGTGACCTCTACGTTGGGCGACGATTGCTGCCGCCGCTGCTCGCCCTGCGCGTGGCACAAGGCGACGAAAGAGAGTACGAGGCAGAAGACTAAGGCTGTGCGTTTGAGTGTCGTCATTGCGGTGGACTCCTTTTCAATTCAGGCCAGAGAAAAGAGAGAACGCTATCGGTCGGGTGTGACAGCGCGGAAAGCGCGAAAACGCTCGGCTCCGGCGAGGCGTGCCGCAAAGGCCCTGTCTGGGAATTTGCCGGGCCTTTGGCTGTGTTGTATGGCGAGAAGATAGGTGAAACGGGCCGGGCAGTCAATGATTTCGGGGTATAAAAAGCACCGCCAAACTAAGTTATTGACGCAAAGTCCGACGTTCAGGCATATTTATTATGGCAACCTCAGGGCTCCTGTTTGGAGTCTAATGCTGGCGCGTTTCGTACGCGTCGTTTTGCCCCCCGTGAAAAACATACTGAGAGCCTCGCGCCAGGATGTGCCCCGCTGAAACAGGGTATCCGTCCTCATTTCCCGTGCGGAATTCTCTTTACTAATGGCAGGTGAAACTCTGCCCGCGCGCGCCTTCCCCGAAAAGGTGTCGTCTACAGGTATCAGACAGACATGAGAAAATTCGTCGCATTGTTCCTCCTCGCGGCCCTCTACACGGTCGCGCTCCCCCATCTACTCGTCAACGCACAGCGCCAGGGGCCGCGCTTTTCCAGGCCGGAACTCCCGCAGGAAATGGACCTGGACCGCCTCGTGCGACGCTACGAGCGCGTGAATCTAGACAGGACCGAGGCCGCCCGGCGCGTGCGATTCGAGGGCGAGTTGTCGTTCGAGACTTCCGCGGGGACTTACGAGTTAGAGCTTGAGCCGAACGACATGCGCGCGGATAACTACTACGCCGTCGAGATCGGCGCGGACGCCGTGGAGCGCGCCGTAGAGATGAACAGCCCCGTCCGCACCTACAAGGGAACCGTGCGCGGGATGGCAGGCGCGCAGGCGCGCTTCACCGTTGACGACGCCACACTCGAAGGCGTCATCATCACTTCCGGCGAGCGTTACTTCATAGAGCCGAAGCGCAAGTACGCGGCCGAGGCCGCCGACTCCGAGTTCGTCTTTTATAAATCTTCGGACGTGAACGCGGACGCGGCTGGCGTCGGCGGCACACTCGACCGCGAATTGAGACACCATGCGGACGCGCTCTCGTCGAAAGTCGAGAAACTTGAGGCGGCGAGCCTCGGCGTGCTGCCCGCGACCACCGTCCGCGACGTGCAACTGGCGACCGACGCAGACGCGGAGTTCGTCGCGGCGTTCGGCAGCGCGGCCGCCGCGAACGCCGAAATCCTCGCCATCATGAATCAGGTCGAAGGCGTCTACCAGACTCAACTCGGCCTCTCGTTCACCATCGTTCATCAGAACGCCTGGACAAACGCTGGCACAGACCCCTACACGACCAACGAGGCGGGCGGCTGTTACACGGCTGCCATGTGCGGCCTCGCACCAGGGGCCGAACTCGACGCGAAAGGGTTGATCAACGAGTTGGGCGAATGGTGGAACGCGAACAAGTCGGGCGTGCAGCGCGACCTGACGCACCTCTGGACCGGCAAGGATGTTGTCGGCAGCACGGTCGGCCTCGCCTGGATCGGCGTCACCTGTCAGAACCAGAGCTTCGGTTACGGCTTCTCGCAGCGCCTCACGTCGCTTCCCGGCAAATACATCGTGACGGCGCACGAGATCGGACACAACTTCGGCGCGGGCCATTCCGACGGACAAAGCGGGTGCAGCAACACCATCATGGGCTCGTTCATCGGCACGGGCTTCACCTTCTGCACCTTCTCCGTCAACGAGATTAAAGCTCACGTGACGGCCTTCCCCTCGTGCCTCTCGTCATGCACGATATCCGCGTCGCCGACCACTCGAACAATCGCGGCGACGGCCGGGCAGTATAACTTCGCACTGACGGCCGGGTGCGCCTGGACCGCCACGAGCAACCAGTCATGGCTCACGCTCGCCGCGGGCAGCGCGAGCGGGACAGGGAGCGAATCAATCGTCTACAACGCCGCGGCCAACACGGGCACGACCAGCCGCGTCGCCGTCATCACGGTTAACGGCGAGAAGCACACCGTCACGCAGTCGGGCTCGACGCCGACGACGCTCTCCATCAAGGGCAAAGTCACACTCGGCACAAGCAACCTGGCCGGCGTGACGATGAAGCTGACGGGCTCGAAAGTCGCGAACGTGACGACGAACAGTCTCGGTGAATACACTTTCACGGGGCTCGTTCCGGGCGGCAGCTACACGGTCACGCCCTGGAAACTGGGCTACGCCTTCGCGTCCACGGCCAGCGCCTACACGAACCTGACGACGAGCCTGACGGGCGTCAACTTCGTCGCGCGCGCGCAGGGCTACACCATCAGCGGGCGCATCGTGAGGGCCGGGGCGGGAGTCAGCGGCATCACGGTCGGTTTGACGGGCTCGCGCGTCGTCAACGTCACGACGGATGTTAACGGCAACTACAGCTTCGCGAACCTGCCCGCGGGCGGTAACTACACGGTCAGGCCGTCGAGCACGCTCAACACCTTCTCGCCCGCCTCGAAGAGCTACACGAACCTCGTGGCGAACCAGAGCCAATCGTTCACGGCGACGCTCAAGACCTATTCGATTACGGGGAAGATAACTATCGCGGGCACGTTGACCGGCATCGGCACGGTCGCGGTCACCATCACCAGCCCGACCGCTGGATTCACGGCGCGCACAATCAACACCCCGAGCACGGGTGGCTACAGCTTCACGGGCCTGCCCGCAGGGCGTAGCTACGTCATCACGCCGCGCAAGACCGGCTACATCTTCACGCCGACAACGAGGAGCATCAGTAACCTCAGCGCCAACCAGCCGGCGGGAACGCTGACGAACTTTACAGGCACGCACTAGCGCCTGGTCAGTACCGCATGCGGTACTGACTCGTGTTACGCTCAAGCAACAAGAAGCCGCACGAAAGAGTTGATGTTTCGTGCGGCTTCTTGTTGCTTAGCGATTCGTTGACTCTTTTACCTGGCTCTTCTTCTCGTCGCGCGCTGTCGCCGCGCGTCGCGCCTGACCTCCGCCAGTTGGCTCTCTATCTCTTCCAGCTTGCGGGCCAGTTGCTCTATCTTCCTGTCCTTCTCCTCGTTCTGCTTCTCCTTCTCAAGCATCAACTGGTAGAGACCCTGTATGGCGGCGAGCGCGACGCCGTCGGCATCCACCGTCGAGATGTGCTTGTCGTCAGCACCGAGGTTGAAGGCCGCGCGGAAGTCCTGCGCGACGGGGCCGAGGTGACGCACCGCATCGGAGTCTGTCTTGTAGCTCCAGGTCTGTATGGGGATGGCCGCGAGTTTGTCGAGGACGAAGCGCGGGTTGACTGCCGCGAAATTCATCTTGGCGTTGCGGTCGCTGACGGGGTTGACCGCGCCCTTGGTGAAGAGATTGCCGGCGGAGTCTAAGCGCATGAGGCTCGTGCCGCCCGTGCCGGGACTGTTCTGCGTGTTGTTGTGGACGCCTCCCATGTACCAGTTATAGCCTGCCGTGTTGGCGACGCGGAAGTAAAGGGTCGAGCCTTGAATGCCGATGCCGTAGTCCTGGTTATAGAGGTTGAGCATCTGGCGCGTCGTGTTGCCGAAGAACTGATTGCCGCCGACCTCGAAGTTGGTCGTGACTCTCGCCTTGCCCGTGAAGAGGCCGGCGTAGCCGCTGACGCTCAGGCCGGAGACACCCGTGCCGCTGTTGCTCTGGCCGAGGACGCCGACTGCGCCGCTGCCCTTGACGCCCTCGGCCGTAACGCTTGAGCCGAAGACGCCGCGCCCGTCCTGGCTGATGCCTGAGACGCCTGAGCCAGCGCCCGTGTTCTCGCCGAAGACGCCTATGCCCGCGCCCGTACTCGTGCCGTGCACGCCTTCGCCGACGCCCTCGCCGTAGACGGCGGCTTTGGGGCCGGCTGGCTTTACCGAACACGCCGTAGTTGCTGCTGCTCTCGCCTTTGACGCCTATGCCCTTGTTGCTTCCGCCGTGTACGCCTATGCCGCTGACGGAAGACTGGCCGAGTATGCCGCCACTGGTCCCGACCACGCCTGTTGCGTTGTCGCTCCGGCCAATCACACCCGTGCCGCTGGAGCTTTTGCCTTCGACGCCTGGGGTGCCCTCGCCCAACACGCCCTGTTGGCCGCTCGACCCCTTCACGCCTGGGCCGTTCATGGCTTTGCCCTCGACGCCTGTCGAAATCCCGTTAAAAGCAGCGCCATAGATGCCGACTGAGTTGGGCGTCTGGTTGAAGGAGATGATGCCGTTCAGTTCTGTCGCGGTTTCGACTGTCAGCTTCGCGCTAGAAGTATTCGTGCCGATGGCGACCTTGCCATCGGTCGGAGCAATCAACACGTTGCCCGCCGCGCCGCCACTGCCGCCCGTCCCGGCAGAGCCCGGTTGCAAGGTAATCGAGCCGCCCGTGCCGTTAATGCCGCCCGCCGGAGCGTTGCCGCCCTGTCCGGCGACGAGAGCAATGCTCGCGCCCTTACCTCCGGTCTTGCCCGCGGCGGTGGTGTTGCCGCCTTTGCCGCCCGAAGTCTGCAAGAGCGTCGCTGCGTTCGTCCCGTTGACTGCCACAGGCGAAGGCTGCAAGCCGTTGACGTGGAGCGTGGCCGTCGGCGGGGCGACATTAATCCCGATCTTGCCCGTGTTCTCCGTCATGATGGAATCGCCGAGGACGGTGGCGGCGGTGAACTTCGCAATCTTGCCGGTGGTGCCGCTGCCCGTGGTCGTGGCGCTCGGCTCTTCGGGCGCGGCGATGACTTGCACTTCTTTCGCTTGCGCCGCGCCGTTGACGACGACCTGCTCCGTGCGTTTGTGGACGCCGCCCGCGACATCAATCGTGCTGACGCTTGCCAGGTAAACTCCGTCGGCGACGCGACGCCCGCCTCGCCCGCGCATGTCCCATGCGACCTCACGGCCGAAGACCGCGCCGCTGTCGAACACTTTCTCGCCGGAGGGCGCGAAGACTTCGACGCGCATCTGCTGTATCTCGCCGAGCGCACTGAACTGCGCGTGGCCGCCGCCGGCCGTGACCTCGACCGAAGGCGTCGGCTGCTCCTGAGCGCTACACAACATGACAAAAGAGAGGACAAAGCAGAGGGCCAGGCCCGAGCGTTTGATAGTCGTCACTACGATAAGCTCCTTCCCGAAACGGAATGTCTTTATGTCTGAGATTGCGGCGTCGCCTCACAAAAGCCTTAACGGCGGCGTTTCCTACTCGTGCTTCTCTTCGACGCGCGTTCGAGTTGCACGACTCTTGATTGAAGCTGCTCAATTCGTTGCGTCAGTACTTCGTTCTGCTTCTCTTTTTCGAGCATCATCCGGTAAAGACCCTGCACGGCCGCCATCGTCACGCCCGCCGAGTCAACGGTCGCAATCGTCTTGTCGTCCGCGCCGAGATTGAAAGTGGCCTTGAAGTCCTGCGCGACCGGGCCTATGTGACGGATTGATTCATCGTCCGCCTTGTAGCTCCACGTCTGTATGGGAAGTGAATTCAGCTTGTCCAGAATCGCGCGCGGGTTGACGACCGAGAAGTTAGACTTCGCGTTGCGGTCGCTCGTCTGCGCGAACGAGGTGGCCGTCAGGTTACCCGCCGAGTCCAGCTTCATCAGCCGCGTCCCCCCTGTGCCGGGGCTGTTCGCGGTGTCGTTATGCTGGCCGCCTTTGTACCAGCCGAAGCCGCTGTTGGTGCGGAAGTAGAGCGTGGAGTTTTGCACGCCGATGCCGTAGTACGGCAGATACAGGTGCAGCATCTGGCGCGTGTCCGAGCCGAAAGTCACCGTCCCTCCGACCTCCACAGTGCCCGTGACCTGGATCGAGCCCTCGAAGCCACCCGCGTATCCGATAGTGCTGATACCGTATACACCGTAGCCTTTGTTACTTGAGCCATACACGCCTTTACCAAACGCGCTGGTGCCGTTGTTGACACCGTAGACGCCGCCCTCGTTAACCCCCTGGCTCTCGCCATAGACGCCAGCGCTGGTGGAACTCTTGCCCATCACGCCATAGTCCGACGTGGCTTCGCCGAACACGCCGGCACTTACGGCAGAGGCGCCGTTAGTTTTGCCATGCACGCCGAAATTGCCCATGCCATACACGCCGGCACTACAGCAACTGTTTGAGTGGCCGTGGACGCCGGTCATGCCCTTCCCGAACACGCCGATGCTACCCGTGATGGTTGAGGTATTCTCAGCGGAGAAGATGTTAGTTATTGCAGAGCCTTTGACCGTGAGCTTAGAGGTCGGGGCGCTGATGCCGATTCCGACATTGCCAGCCGTGGGCGCGAGCAGCACATTGCCCGGCGACCCGCCTGCGCCGCCTGTGCCGGCCGAACCACCCTGCAAGGTGATTGACCCACCGCTGCCATTCGTGCTCCCCGAGATGGTGTTGCCGCCATTGCCTGCGAGCAAAGAGATGCTTGCCCCTTTGCCAGCTATTTCGCCTGCTGTGGTCGAGTTGCCGCCCTTGCCGCCGCTGGTTTGCAAAAGGGGCGTCGCCTCCGTGCCGGTCGCAGGCTGCGGCGCGGGCTGCGTCCCATTGATTTGCAGGGTCGCCGTCGGGGCAACGGTCGTGCCGACGCCGACTTTGCCCGCGCTCTCCGCGATGACTGAGTTGCCGATGGCGTTCGCGCCCGTGAACTTCGCTATCTTTCCAATCGTGCCCTCGCCGGTGATGGGGCCGATTGCGGTGGGGGTCGGCCCGGAGCCGCCCGCCGCCAGCGCCTGTGCGTCACGGCCTACCACGACACGCTCGACGCGCTTACGCAACTCGCCCGAGGCGTCCACAGTCGTGACGGCCGCGGTGTACACGCCGTCGGCGACCGGCCGCCCCGTCTGATCTCGCTGCGACCATTCAATTGATCGTCCCTCGACGAAGCCGCTCACGAAGACCATCTCGCCGCCGGGGCCGTAGACCTCCACCTGCATCATCCTCACTTTGCCGGTAGCCGAGAAACGCGCGCTTTCGTCGTCGTTCGTGACCTCCACAGGCGTCGTCTGCGCGCGCGCGCTCAGGGCGAGGGCTAAGAGAAGGAGGACGAAGCCGTAGAACAGGCGTGTGGCGGATGTCATGGTGATGTGCTCCTTGAAAGGCGGCTGATAGAATGCGCCGCACGCAAAAGGGGGCGCGGCGCGTACAAACGTACGGCGAAGCGAGTGCCAGGGTCGGGGATTAAGTCAGTTAGTAAATCTGGGCCAAGACAATACGCGAGACGCGACGGCGGGTCAATATTTGCCGGGGGCGGCCGTGGCCCGGACTCAGCGCTGAAGGGCCTGTATTTGTGGCCCAAAATGTTGATTGCCAGCCCGGGCGCGATGATTGTAAAATGTTTGAGCCCTCCGGCGGGCGCGCTCTCATCCAAGGAGCGCGCTTCCCAAATACAAGAGATTATTCATACCGGGTGAGAGGACGCTCGCGTCTCGCGTGCAAACTCTCTATACCTCTGAGACAACGGGTGGATGAAACGTATGTTTGAAGAAAGTGGCATTCGTGCGCGTGTGCTCGTGGTTGACGACGAGCCGGAGATCAGGGAAATCCTGTGCGACCTGCTCGGCCTCGATTACGAGTGTGCCAGCGTCTCATCGGCCGAGGAGGCGCTCGAACACTTGCGCGCCGAGAAACGCGACCTTGTCATCAGCGACATCACTATGGGCGGGATGAGCGGGCTCGAAATGATCCCGCACGTCGCCGCGCTCGCACCCGAGACGGTCGTCGTCATGATCAGCGGGATGCAGACCATAGAGAGCGCCATCGAAGCGCTACGCCTCGGCGCGTTCGATTACATCATGAAGCCTTTCGACCTCAGGCAGGTCGAGGCTGCGGTGCGCCGCGCGCTCGAACACCATCAGCTTCGCCAGTCCAAGCGTCGCTACGAAAATCACCTCGAAGAATTGGTCGAGCAGCGCACGGCCGCACTGGACCGCGCTCTCTCGTCGCTCGAAGACGCCTACCGCTCGACGCTCAAGGCGCTGACGGCCGCGCTCGAAACCAGGGACGCCGAAACGCACGGCCACTCGGAGCGCGTCGTCACCTACAGCCTGCGCCTCGGGCGCGAGTTGGGTCTGACGAAAAGCGAGATGACGGCCCTTGAGTTCGGCTCCTTGCTGCATGACATAGGGAAGATCGGCGTGCCGGACGCGATCTTGAGAAAGCCCGCGAAGCTGGACGAAGCCGAGTGGGAAAAGATGCGCGAGCACCCCACGCACGGGCAAAGCATCCTGCGCGACATAGAGTTTCTGGAAGGCGCGGCGCGCGTCGTCGCGCAGCACCACGAGAAGTGGGACGGCTCAGGTTACCCGCTCGGACTGCGTGCTGAAGAGATTGACCTGAACGCGCGCATCTTCGCCGTCGCCGACGCCTTCGACGCCATGACCTCAGACCGCGTCTACCGGCGCGCACGCTCTTACGAAGCGGCCGCCGCCGAGCTGGACGCCTGGGCCGGCCGCCAGTTCGACCCGCGAATCGTCGAAGCCTTCCACCGCGTCCCGCCCGAAGACTGGGAAGAGCTGCGCCGCCTCTCCGTCATGAAAAAACAGGAAAAGATCACGCTGCGCCAGCACGTTATCACTGTGCCGGAACCAGACCTCGTCTCCATAGGGATGCAAAACTAAAAACGGAAGGCGCGAGTTCAAGGCGATTGATTAAACTTTGGCGTCGGAGTGTGACTTCTTAAGTCGGGGCTGACGGCGAATAAGGTAGTGGCTCAGTTGGAAGCTGGAAAACTACCTGCTTCATCCATGCTCAAGGCGTCGCATGAAATGTTTTGCCTCTCAGCCTCATTAACAAGTAGGCAACAGAATTTACGGCGATGACCTGTGACAGTGCAGTCGCACGGTAGGCTATGTCAGATTTGAGATTGACCCGTTAGTGCGAATAAAGGAGCGTTGACTTTTCTCCTGGCCGGCACTGTCCTCGGCTCTCCATGACACGGAGTTTTCCGCCATGCCGGCTCCTCGCCCGGCGGGAACTTCTGACCCCTTTATCTGCTGACGCTCACGGACGCGAGAACCGCCATCAGCTTCCATTCGTTAGCAGCTCAACTCACCGGAGGACATCATGAAGCCTGTTGATGACATATATCAGGCGCTGCTTGCGGGAAGCTCGATCCTTGCTAAAGGCTCGCTCGCAAATGACGAGGCCGTGGAAAAGTTGAAAGCCTATTTGAGTCGCCTTTCGGAGGCCCGCTCCTCCGGCCCTCCGATTGAGAATGAAGGCGAGGTTAAAGCGAAGCGCATCGAGATCATGAAGCGATTGAATCAGCTCAGGAGCCAGGCAACGCTTTATGTGAGAGATGCCGCGCTTCAGCAGAAAATCTGGGTGCTGCTGGGTGAACAAACCCTCACAATTTATGACGCGAAGAGTAAGGAGGCGCTCGAAGAAGCCTTAGACTGGGCGGACGAGAACCTGAACCAGGTAGAAAGCGTCATCAAGACATACGCGGACAGGAAACGTAAACAGCGGTTTCTACGCATGATTGCTGTCTACTTTTCGGTGGTCATTTTAGTCGGGTTCGTCTGGTTTTTAATGTACGCGCAAAGCAATAGCATCAGCACGAATTCCGTTGTCGAGCTTCTGGGCCTGCCCGTCCCCGTGATTCTCTGGAGCGCCATCGGGAGCTTCGCCGCGATTCTGTATCGGTTTTCAATCTCCAAAGGAGACGATATAGCCGACCCGTTGCGATGGCTCTTCTCGCGCCCGCTGACAGGTGTCGTGATGGGTTCCATTACGTACCTCATCATCAAGGTAGGATTGATGACGTTCGCGCCCGGCACCCCGACGGGGAATCTAGGGACGGTTCATCTGATGTGGCTCGTCGCGTTCCTCGCCGGCTTTAGCGACCGCTTCTCCGACAGCCTGCTCCGGTCTCTCATCGGTAGGTTCGGCGGGGACAAGGACGGGGACATCGTGAGCATGGAGATCACTACTCAGAATCAAAAAGCCGGCACGTTCGACTCGCTCCTCAGCTCACTTGGTAAAAAGAGACGTGAGGAGTCTAATGGAGCGGGCGTCGGAGGCGCTGTCGGTAATGCTCTGGCGGCAACCGGCAACGGTTCAAAAGCCGCTCTGCCCACAGCCGAGCGCGACAAGGCGCAGACACCCAAAGACGACATGGTCACAGGGGCGGTTTCAGAGGGGAGCAAAACGACCATTAAGATCGAGAAGGAAAAGGCGGAATAAAATTGATCGTAGGCGGCCGGCAATACGGCCCTGCAAATCACGCTGCCTGCGGCGGGACCGTCGCCGGTTGTTTCCACCACCAACCGTTCGTAGATATTATTAATGCGAATCAAGGGTTGAAAGTTAGGAGCAAACACGCCACAGCCAGCTTGCCGTAGCAATGCACGAGTAAGCCGTCGGTCGAACGCACTCTTGAAGCGTTCTGGATATTGGTTCTTTGAATCAGCCAGCCGAAGAGACTCTCCAGCGGCTGCCTGACCGCGGAGGCGAAGCGTGACCACAGCGCCGGCGCACTGCGTCTCCGGCTCATTGCGCTTGCGTTTGTAGGGCGTGAGAGACGCGTGCCGCGCCCGGCAGCACTCGGCTTGTCTCCTCGTCGGCGTAGGCCTTATCGCCGAACAGGCAGCCGCGCTCCGAGATCGGGGTCGAGTTCGCGCAAGCGCCGAGAGGTCGTGCTGCGAGGCGCGGCTCAAGTGCAAAAGCGCCGGCAGCGGCAACTGCTGCGTGCGCCGCAGCGCGATGGCATGCAGCTTGACCCCGTAGTAGTAGCTGCGTTTGCTCGAACAGATACCCCTGGTCGGCCACTTCCCTTGCGACTGTCGCCGCGCCGCTGCTGGGCCACTTCGCCAGCACGATGGGGAGCGAATCAATCAGGCGGTCGGCCGCGCCGGCCAGTTGCGCCACCGGCTGGGCCAGCGCGGCCGTGATGAGGCGCTCGAAAGACGGGAGCGAGCCGGTTGAGGCGCCGGTTGAAGGCTTGATAGCTCGGCAAGTCTGGGAACCACGCGCCGCCAGTGGTGGCGCGTGTAGTCGTAGATCGGGCGCTGCTGAGATAAGCCTTGCATGTGGCCGAAGAGGTAGATGGTTACGAGTTCCTCGTCCGAGAAACGGGGACGGAAGTTACTCAAGCGTTGATATTTCAAGTCGGGCTGGGTATCGTAAGCCCGGCAGACGCGCAGGTAGAGGGCGATGAGTTGTTGTTCCACAAACTCAATTCTACGCCCTTCCGGCCGTCTGCTTTTCTACTCTTGATTCGCATTATTACTGTTTTCAGTTAGGAACGACTGTCTCACGCAGAGACGCAAAGTCGCTAAGAAAAGATTAATCGTTTTCTTAGCGCCTTTGCGTCTTTGCGTGACACGTTTGCGCTCGCGTCATAAGTCGCACTCGATTGAAACCCGTAATAAGTCGAATCTTATTATGGCTTGGCGATATAGCCGCGGCGGGCGCGTAATCGCACGCCTGTGCGGCGCGGGGCGACTTCGATGCGGCGGTATTCGCCGGCGCGGGCCTGGGCGAGCGGGCGCTTGGGGGTGTAGGTGACGACGTACTGCGCGCCAATGTCGCGGGCGACGAGGTCGGCCTGGGCCAGTAAATCGCCCGCCGACTCGGGCAGCAGGAGTTGCCCGCCGGTCTCTTCGGCTAGCTGTGTTAAGCGGCGCTCGTTGGTCTTCATGTCTTCCTCATATTTTTTGTACCAGCGTCGCATCGCGCGGTCCGTGTCAATCGTCATGACGCGGAAAGTGGGGGTCGTGCGGTTGATGCTCCCGTCGGGCATGGTCGGGTCGGGCGCGCCGATGCGCGGGTCTCTCTGCTGGCCGTCGCCGCCCGTGACCGGCCCTCGCTTGTAGCGGCCGGCGATGGCGTCGCGGACCAGTTCCGTGTAGCTGATGACGTGGACGGTGGCCTGCGCCGCGATCAACTGTTTGACCGCGTCCGTGTAAGCGACCTTGCCGCCGGGTGTCTCTATCCCGTCCGTGATGAGGACGACGTGGCGGTTGCCCGGGGGCTTTTCATTGAACATGCGCGCGGCCGCGATGACCGCCTCCGACAGCCGCCCGCGCTTGCCACCCGAGAGCTTGGTCTGGACGACCTCGCGAACCGGCCCGGCGGCGGTCGTCCAGTCCTGCAAGACCTCTACGCCCTTGCCGAACTGTAAGACGGCGACCTCGTCGCCCTCGCGCACGCGCGAGAGCAGGCGCTTGGCGATGGCCTTCGTCGCCTCTGTCCGCTTGCCGATGGTGATCTGTGCGTCAACGTCCAGGACGAGAAGAATGCTGGCGGGCGTGTGCCGTATGCTGCGGACCTGCTGCTGTACGCCGTCTTCTATGACGAGCACGTCGTTCAGCTCAAGCGTCGGGTCGAAGTACCCGTAGTCGTCAAAGGCCACGAGCGGCAGGCGCACCTCTTCGGTGAAGACTTTGACGGGGTCCTGGTCGTCCGCGGGCTTTTCCTGCGGCGACGGCGTGGGAGTGGGGCGGCCCGACTGAGCCGGAACGCGCGCGGCGGCCGACGAGAAGATTAAAACCAAAGCGAAAAATAAGAATAAACGGCGTGCAGCCATGAGAAAACCTCCGCCTGAAAAACGGGTTACATTACGTGTGGCGCACGTTTGATGCCGGGAGAACGTGCCGCGAGTTGCCTGGCGGAAAAACAGGATGAGAATGTGGATAAGTGATGAAGTGAGGAAGTTAAGAGCCAGCTGTCTTTTCTTCATCACTCATCACTTATCCCTTATCTGCTTTTTCCTCGCTTGCGCCTGGACGGCGGTGATGGCGACGGCGTCAACGATGTCTTCGGCGCTGCACCCGCGCGAGAGGTCGTTGGCGGGCTTGTCCAGACCTTGAAGGATTGGGCCGATGGCGGTCGCACCGGCGAGTCGTTCGGTCAGCTTATAAGCGATGTTGCCCGCTTGCAGGTCAGGGAAGATGAGGACGTTGGCGCTTCCGGCGACGGTCGAGCCGGGCGCTTTAGACTGCGCGACTGACGGAATGAGCGCGGCGTCAACCTGCAACTCGCCGTCAATCTCAAGCTCGGGCGCGCGTGCGCGCACGGTCTTCGTAGCCTCTACGACCTTGTCCACGAGCTTGTGTTTCGCGCTGCCCTTGGTCGAGAACGAGAGCATGGCGACGCGCGGCGTCGTGTCAAGGAGCGCGCGGCAGGACTCGGCCGAGGCGATGGCGATCTCTGCGAGTTCCGCGGCCGTTGGTTCTATGACGACGCCGCAGTCCGCGTAAATCATCGCGCCCTCGTGGCCGAACCGCGTGTCGCTGAGCGCCATCACGAAGAAGCTTGAGACGAGTTTGAAGCCCTGGCGCACGCCTATGCAGTG
The DNA here is from genome assembly GCA_963711585.1 of uncultured Acidobacteriota bacterium. Lineage (GTDB taxonomy): Bacteria > Acidobacteriota > Blastocatellia > Pyrinomonadales > Pyrinomonadaceae > QHXM01. Next base: position 344,066 of record CAVQEU010000022.1, read on the forward strand.
GAGCGCGGCGCGCACAGTGTGGGCTGTCGTGTTGGTCGCGCCCGCGACGGAGCCGTCGGCGCGGCCGGACCTGACCATCAGGTTGCCGTAGTAGAGCGGGTCCGCGAGGGCTATGCGCGCCTCGTCGGGCATCATGCCTTTGGCGCGGCGCAATTCGTGATAGAGGTCGGCCATCTTCTCGAAGTCAGGGGCCTTGCGGTGGTCTATCACTTCGACGCCGCCGAGGTTCGCGCCGGCACTCGCAGCCGCCGCGCGAATCTTCTCTTCGCTCCCGAGCAGCGTGACGCGCGCGATCTTTTGTTGCGTGCAGAGGCTTGCCGCGACGACCGTGCGCGGGTCGTCGCCTTCGGGCAGGACTATGTGTTGCAGGTCGGCCGCGGCGCGCTGGCGAAGACGTTCGAGTATGCTCATAAAGGAATGATGAACTATGAATGATGAATGATGAATGAAGAGGCGGTTGTCTTTAATTCATCATTCATCATTCATCCCGCAAAGTTGTTTTGCTGACGAGGTTGCGTAGTTCGAGTTCGATGCGCTCGATTTCGTTGAGCTTCTGGCGGACGATGTCGAAGAGCTTGGTCTCGGATTTTATTCCGCGTTCGATTAAGTAGGCCGCCGCCTCGGCCTTGTTTCTGAAGACGCCTGCCTGGACGAGTGTCGTCAGCTTGTCCTGCGCGTCGGAGGAGACTTTGACGTGGTTCAGGTGTCCGTTTGAGAGCGCGCCCTTGAATCTTTGCCCGATGGCGCGGAGCGGGTGCGGCCTGTGCCATTTTTGGACTGAGACGGCGGCCGTGGTCTCGCCCGCGTGGTGCTCGCCGTTCTGTTTCGGCGCATCATTGGAGAAGGCCGTGAAGGCCGTCTCCACGTCTATCTCTTTGCGCGGGGCCAGCGCCTTTTCGTGCCTGGGCGTGCCGCAGGTCGAGCAGAAGTTGAAGGAATCTTCGTTCTCGTCTTCGCCGCAATTCGCACACTTCCACATAAGGAAACTCCACGGAAAAATTCCGACTCCATCCTGACGTGATTAACGCGTTCCTTTTACTCTGAAACAGCCCGCCGGTCAATAGCGACACCCGCGGCCCACACACCCGCGCCGACGCGGTTTGTTTACGCAGAGCAAAACGGCTATCCTTGAAAGCCAAAACTTGACCCAACCGGAGAATGAAAAAGATGGCGCGCCTTGAGTTGAAACGCCGGATGAAGAATCTCTTGCTGTTCCTGCCGAACATGATCGCGCTCTGCGGGCGGCTGCTGACGGACGGGCGCGTGCCGTTTGCGGAGAAGGCGCTGTTCGCGGGGGCGGTCATCTACGCGGTGATGCCGCTCGACTTCATCCCCGACTTGATCCCGTTCGTCGGGCAGATTGACGACGCGTATCTGATCTCGCTGACGCTCCTCAGACTGATAGGCCGGACCAACGCGGACGTGGTGCGCGAGCACTGGCGCGGCGGCGGCGACGTGGTGCAGTTGGCCGAAGCGGTCGCCGGACTCGCCCCGCGCCTCCTGCCGAAGCGCGTGCGGCGCGCGCTCTCGGCCAGGGTCGAGACGGTGCCGGGGGGGTTGGAGGGCGTCGTCAAGGCCGCGCGCCAGCGCGATGCGGTCGTACGCGAGTTGCCGGAAGAAGAAGAGGCCGAGCGCGCGGTCGCGCGGTAGACAGAGGGGCGCGGCATGGCAATCATCGCCGTCCGTGTTATAAAGACTGAGCGAGGGGGAGCGTAAGATTTGTGAGCGTGGTAGAGATTGAAAAACCAGAGGCGAGCGATTACGAACTGGCACAAAGCAGCGCGGCCGGCGACCTCGCCGCGTTCGAGGAGTTGTACCGCCGCCACTTCCGGCGCGTCTACGCAATCTCTCTGCGCATGACCGCGAGCCCGGAAGAGGCTGAGGATTTGGCACAGGAGACTTTCATCCAGCTCTTCAAAAAGATAGGCAGCTTCCGCGGCGACTCGGCCTTCACCACCTGGCTCCACCGCATGACGGTCAATCAGGTCTTGATGCACTTCCGCCGCCGCAAGAGCCGCCCCGAGTACACCACCGAAGAGGGCGAGACCCCCGTCCAGATAGTTCAGGGGACCGAGAACCAGAACCGCATGCCGGTCGTTGACCGCATCGTCCTGGAGAACGCGATTGCCAAACTCCCGCCCGGCTATCGCTCTGTCTTCGTCCTGCACGACGTGGAGGGCTACGAGCACAACGAGGTCGCGGAGATGCTGGGCATCTCGGAGGGCACGTCTAAATCGCAGTTGCACAAGGCGCGGCTCAAACTAAGAAATCTCATCAGGCAACAGGCCGAGGTTAAATAGCACCAAAGGGAGTTCTCATTTTCCTGCCGGGGGAATTTCATGATGGATTGTACGGAAAGCCTAAACTTACTGAGCGACTTGCACGACCACCTCTTAGATGACCCGCTGGAGTCGCAGGTCAAGTCGCACCTCGACTGCTGCCCGCCCTGCTCGAACGTCTTCAGCGAGTTGAGCGAGATCGTCAACATGTCGGTCAGGCTCAACCAGAACCCCGACATTAATTTCCCCGACGAGGACGACATCTGGCGGCGCATGAGGCTCGCCGATCCGAAAATTCACTAGCTTGCCATCTGTGGTAAAGTATCTGCCAAACGAGTACTGACTGCGAAGAGAGTTTTACCAAACTTTAGAAGCGGGGAGGGGAGCCGTATGGCTGAGAAACGTAAACGGGGAGGTAGCGTGACGCGCGTCGCCAATGAAGCGATTGACCAGGCGACGGGGTTGACCGGGGAGGTCATTAACCAGGCGACGGGCGTGGCCGGGAGCATGATTGACGTGGCCGCCAACATGGCCGGGGAAGTCAGTTCGGCCGCCGCAGGCGTCATGAAGCCGAGCGGTCGGCGCGGGTCTAGGAGCGTGAGCGGGGCCGTCAACCGCGTCGCTTCGACCGCCGCGAGGGAGAACAAGAAGCTGGTCAAGAAAGAGGCCAAGGCCGCGCGCAAGGTGACGAGCCGTGCGGCGGGCGCGGCCAAGCGGGCAACGCAGACGGCCGCGAGCGCGGCCAGAAAAGCGTCCGGCGCGAAAAAGGGTGCTGCTAAAAAAGGCGCGGCGAAAAAAGGGACGGCGAAAAAGAGCGCCGCTAAAAAGAGCGGGAAGAAAGGCGGCAGACGGTAGGGCTTTAGTCCGGCTGCAAAGTTTCGGCGTTCTGTGTCCCGAAGGGACGATTGAAAATAGCCCAGCACTTCAGTGCTGGGCTATTTTCAATCGTCCCTGACGGGACTTCTCACATCATCGGGAGCCTCTCACGCCTTCGGAAATTATCTTCGCGTTGGTGCACTTGCGTACAGACAGCCCGCCGCCCGAGGATGTACTGTAAGCCGCAGTTCACAGGACAAGCAGGGTGACCGGCGCGATCATCCTCCAGAGTGAACACGGAGCTTGCTCTCGCCGGTCTTAAACCTCTCCCAAATTTTAACCGACACGACAGCCGCTCAAATCAGTTCCGGCTGTCAACGACTGCTTGCCTGCAACCGTCTGACAATCCTCAAGCGAGATTCGACAAATGAATACTTCGACTCACACCAAACATGCCAAACTCCCCTTCGGGCTGTTGGAACTGGACGCGGCCGGCGAGGTGATTCGCTTCAGCCCCGCTTCCGAGCAGCGCTCGGACGTGCAGGCCAAGGACGTTCTGGGCCGCCAGTTTTTCAACGACGTAGTGAGGGATAAGAAGGTCAAAGACTTTGAGGCGCGCTTTCAGCTCTTCATGAAGCAGGGGCAGACCGTGGACAGGTTCAGCGCCAGCTTCCCCTCGGAAGCGGGCGAGATCAAAGTGCAATTCCTGCTGGCCCGCCTCGACAATAAGGCGAACGAAGGCGGCGAGCACCTGGCGCTCGTACGCATCATGCCCGCCGCCTGAGCCGCACCCGAAGCAATAGCTTTCGGACAGCGTGAGCGCTCCCGGCTTTAACCTATACGCACGCCTCACCTCCGTACCGTTACGTACAGACCCCTGTCTTCCGGCTCTGCTACATTTCGCGCGCTTCCCCTGACAATCGCAATCGAGTGAGTCTCTATCTTGCCGCCGCCTGCCGCGTCTTTCCGCGTCAAGCAACCGTGACGAGGCCGAGACGATTTCGGAATTTTAATTCAGTAATTTAATTCAGTAAGTAGAAAGAACAGGGGAGGGAAAGCAATGAACACACGGGTAATCAAGATCGCACATCTGGCCGCGGTCGTAATCATCCTGCTGGTGACGGCGGTGATGATGTTCGCGGCGCAGGGAGCGAGTTCAGGCGGGCAGAACTCTAATCAAAGCGGCGGCGCGGCGATGGCGGTCAGTTCCGCGGATCGCAAATTCGCCACGATGGCGGCGATGGACGGGATGACAGAGGTCGAATTGGGGCGGCTGGCCGCCGAGCGCGGTTCGAGCGACGCCGTCAAACAGTTCGGGCAGCGAATGGTGGACGACCACTCGAAGGCTAATGACGAACTCAAGCAGTGGGCGGAGACGGCCGGCGTCATGCTCCCGACCGCGCTCGACGCCAAGCACCAGGCCATGGTCGCCAGGATGTCCGGCCTCTCGGGCGCGGCCTTCGACAGGGCGTACGCGAAAGAGATGGTCAAAGACCACATCAAAGCCGTACAGCTCTTCCAGCGCGAGGCAGACCGCGGCACGGACGCGGGCCTGAAGAGTTTCGCCTCGTCCAAGCTGCCGACGCTTCGAGAGCACCTGGAAATGGCGCGCTCCCTGAATGCCAGCGGCGGCGGGCACAACATGAACTCCAACACCTCCATGAGCGGCAACTCGAATAACGCGAACCGGCGCTGACATTGGAGGCCACCTCAAAATCTAAACTCAACCCTTTGCGCCTTACGTCTTAACTTTGCGCCTTTGCGAGAAACAGCTGTTTCACGCAAAGGCGCTAAGTGAAAACGTAAGGCGCAAAGGCTTGAGTGGGTCTGTCGGGAAAATCCTCTCCTGCGGCTCGCCCTAATCGAAAACCTTCTTTAGAATTTCGCTTCTGAGGAGGGTCTTAGATGGGCGCGGAAATAATCATCTCGCTGCTGGGTTTCGGCGGCACACTGCTCCTGGTGACGGTGGGTTTGCTCAACTTCTCCGTCTTCCGCAAGCAACTGCGGCTCGCGCAGGAGCAGATCGAGACGGCCGTGACGCAACTCGAAATCGCGCGCGGTCAGCCGGTGATTCAGTTAATTCAACGCGCCATCACGGAGACGACCGACCACGTCCGCGTGCTGGTGGAGAAGCCTTACCTACGCCCCTATTTTTACGATGACAAAGACTGGCGCGCGGGCGACCCCGTCAGTCGTGACGAAGTCAACGCGATGGCCGAGCTGCTGCTCACGAACTTCGCCTCGGCCCTGATGCACGCGGCCGCGTTCCCGCAATACCCCGTCAACGGGATTGACCGCATCATCATGTTCCACCTGCGCCACAGCCCGGCCCTACGCCGCTTCCTCTTCGAAAGCTTCGACCGCTACCCGCTGACGGGCCTGACGCTCCTGATGCTCAAGAGCGACGCCCGCACGGAAGTCGAGGCGGACCTGCGCGCGCTCATCACGGCGGCGGGCGACGACGAGCGCGAGCGTCGCCGTCGCGAAGGCTTGCTACGCCTTTTCAAAACCAAGGAACACACCGCGGCGATTCAGTTCACGAAGTACACGATGGAGAGAGGGCACTGAGGAAATGCGGAATGCGGAACTTTGCGGGATGAATGAAAGACAACTGCTTTCTAATTCATCCCGCAAAGTTCCGCATTCATGCATTGCTTTTCTATGTTGCCGAGAAATCGTTCAGGAAGTCCTGAACGCTGCGGGGCAGGTCTGTGTAGTCTCCTTTGGAGGCGAACCAGCGGACGGTGCTGCCTTCCTGCATCCTGACGTAGACGTTGCCCGTCCGCAGGTTGATGGCGAAGCCCGCCTGGTCCGTCCCGCAGTCGTGCGGGCGGCAGACCTTGACGGCCAGGTAATCGCCCAGCTCCTTGATGGGAGTCTCAAGACTGTAAACGCGCGTCAGCAAATTGAAGTCCTTGCGCGAGAGCGTGGCGGAGAGCGGATTCTGGACCGCCGGGAGCCGGAAGAAGTTGCGTGTCACACGGCCCTTACGCTGCGTTGGATACTTGCCCGCCCAGCTTCTCAAACTGCCCAACCCTTGCGCCGCCGCCGTCGTCGTCCCGCCCGCCAAGCCTAAGGTGATGAGCAGTACGAGCGCCGCCAGGCTTTTTCGTCTCATGAGAAAAGCTCCCTTCCTTTCAACCGTTAATCTACAAACGACGCAGACTATCTTTGATTCTCTCCGCGCTTCGCTCGCCGACGCCGTCAACCATCGCAAGGCCGCCGCCCGCGACGAATTTCCTGAGGTCGTCGAGCGAGCTGATCTTGAACTGACGGTGCAAGATCGCCGCCGTCTTCAGTCCGATGCCGCCGACCTTGAGCAAGTCGAGCGTGGTCTCGGGCGTTTCAAGAATCAGCTTCTCCCAGGCGTCGAACGTTCCCTTTCCCAGCAGCTCCACGATCTTGCCGCTGATGGCCTTGCCCACGCCCGGCAGCGTCTGCAAGCCCTTGACGCCTTCGTCGGCCTCGATTTGCTTGAGCGGCGTGGGCCAGGTCTCTATGACCTCGGCCGCGTTGCGGTAGGAGCGCACGCGGAACTGGTCGTCGCCGCGAATCTCCATCAGATTCGCCAGCCTCGCAAACCGCTCGGCAATCGCTTCGTTATTCATCGCTGAACCCCGCCCAATTTTTAACCCCTGCGAAAAATTCGCGCAAGTATTCCGACGACAAAGCATTTTTCTTAGCGCCTTTGCGTGAAACCGTTTTTCTCACGCAAAGACGCAAAGTTTTTCTTAGTCCTCATAAATTTTCCCCGCCCGGTGATCCTTATCCTCACAGAATCCGCGTTAGCAGGTGGAGAAAAAAAACTCCAGGCGAAACAAATGACTCGGGGCCAAAGGGGACCGGGCCAAATTTGAAGATGCGGAGTTAAGTGAAAAGGAACTGAAAGCCATGACAACCCGACGATTCAGACTCTTAATCATCACCCTATCGCTAATCCTTTTTACCGGCAGCGCGCTGGCACAAAATGAAAAGCCCGTCGAGAACCAGAGCACGCAGGCCCCGGCCGTGACCGCCTCGGCCGACGGCGCGGGCGTCCGCTTCGCAGCCTCGGGCCAAATCCTGCAAGTGCGCCTCGAAATCTACAGCGCGACGGGCGAACTGGTCTTCGACTCCGGCCTGCGCTCGGGAAGCGTCATTGATTGGAAGGCGGCGGACGCCACCAGGCCCGTGACGGACGGGTCGTACCTGACGGTCGTGACGGTCAGAGATTTTAATAACAAGTTCGGCCAGCGGCTCGGCACTATGAACGTGCAGGCGGGCCAGTTGACGCTCGGCGTCGCAAGCAAGGCTGAGTTGAGCGCCGGGCAGTCGCAGACCCTGAGCGCGCGCCGCAAGGCGCAGAAGATCGAAGCCGAAGGCAACGACGAATCCCTGACCGTCCTGCGCCAGGGCAAAGAGCGCTCGACGGTCGTGGCCGCGCACGACGGCGAGAGCGGCCAGCTCACGAGCACTTCAGGCGCGCTCACCCTTCGCACGGGCGACTTCTTCGCCGGCAAGGAAAAGGAACAGATGCGCGTCACGACCGACGGCCGCGTCGGCATAGGCACCACGAATCCGCAGGCAACGCTCGACGTGGCTGGCACAATTCAGGCGCGCGACGGCATACGCTTCGGCGACGGCAGCGTCCTGACGAGCGCGAACGCGCTTAAGGGGACGAGCGGCGTCGGCGTCATCGCGGCCGCGCCCGTGGGCGGCGTGGAAGCCAACATCTCCGGCTCGGGCACGACGGGCAAAATCGTTAAGTGGAACAACGGCCCGACGGGCGTGGCCGGCGACTCCGTCATGACCGAGGCCAACGGCAACGTAGGCATCGGGACGGCGACGCCGAACAGCGAACTGCACGTCATGGGCGCGGTTGAGCTGGGGAATGCGACCGGCGTCGGCGTCAACCCGACGATCACGAACCCGAGCCGCACGGCGGGCTTCGCTCAGGTCCAGTTCTACCCGGCCTCGGGCGTGGACGTCGCAACGTCCTTCGCGGTCGTCCCGCGCGGCTCGGGCCAGGCCAACAACCGCGCGCAGTTCACCATCTTCAACACGGACTTCATCGCCAACAACGCGGCCTATGAGTTCCTGACCATGCGCGCTCGCGGCAACGACTTCGTCGTCGGCACGGGCAAAGTTGGCACAGGACAGATCCGTCCGATTATTTTCTCGGCGGGCCTGATGACGGACAACGTGACCAACAATAACCAGTTCGTCCTGGCGACGGACGGCAGCGTCGGCATCGGCACGGCCGCGCCGACGCAGAGGCTGGAAGTCGCGGGCGGCGTCAAGCTCAGCGGGCCGAGCGGCGCTATCTTCTTCCCTGACGGGACGAGCATGACGAGCGCGGCTGTGGTCGCCGGGCAGATGACCGGCAACAGCATCGTCGGCGCGATCAACGGCCCGACGACGAACGCTCTGATTAATGACAACCGCCTCTCCCCGAACGTGGCGCGACTCGGCGCGCAGAACTTCTGGACCGGCCAGAACACCTTTAACGGCATCTCGCTCAACGGGACGAACATCGTCAACGTCGCCAACCCGGTCAGCGCGACGGACGCCGTCAACAAGGCTTACGCGGACGCGAACTTCGTCAAGTTCGTTCCCGGCGCGGAGCAGCTTTCGGTCGGCGACGCCAACGGCACGGACCCTATGATTAACCTGCGCGGCGGCTCGACCTGCTGCTCGGGTCCGGGCGGCCACACGCCCGCCTGGTTCAAGGTCTTCCAGAACGGCAGCTTCGTCGCCACCGGCAACCTCGGCATCGGCGTCTCGCCCATGCAGGGCAAGGGCTACCGCACCTCCTGGGATTCGTACAAGGGCGCTTTCCGCTCCGGCTACGCCGACAACGAGTGGGACGACGCGAACGTCGGCTTCTTCTCGTGGGCAGGCGGCTCGAACTCGACCGCCATCGGCCTCTACGCGCTCGCCTTCGGCGACACGAACTCTGCCGAGAGCACGTCGAGCATCGTCTTCGGCAGCGGCAACCAGGTGAAGGGCGCGGCAGGGTTCTCGGCGGGCGCGGGCAACCGCGTGTGCGACACCTATGGCGTGGCGCTCGGCAACAACGCCAAGTCGGGCGGCCCGCTCATCAACGGCAAGTGCGACCCCGACACCTTCAACCTTCGCGGCCTCGCGGCGGTCGCCATCGGCTACAACGTGACGGCCGACCAGGACCACACGACGGCGATGGGCAAATTCGCCTCGAACAACGGCTTCCAGGGCACGTTCATCTGGTCGGACGGCTCGGCCACGGCTTCGGCCGACACGTTCCGCAACACGGCGAACAACGAGTTTGCGGTTCGCGCCACGGGCGGCGTCCGCTTCCGCACGAACCTGGGCGGCACGACGGGCTGCAACCTGCCCGCGGGCTCCGGCGTCTTCAACTGCACGTCGAGCCGGACGACGAAAGAGAACTTCCTGATGGTCAACGGCAACGACGTGCTGGCGAGCCTGCGCGCGATTCCCGTGAGCACCTGGAACTACATCTCCGAGGGCAACAACGTCCGCCACATGGGACCGATGGCTGAGGACTTCTACCAGCAGTTCAAGCTCGGCACGGGCAACACCTCCATCGGCGTTCAGGATTTGGCGGGCGTCAGCATCGCGGCCGTCAAGGCGCTCGACGAGCGGACCCTTGAGCTTGAGAAGAAGACGGTCGAGGTCGAGAAACTTCGCACGGAAGTTGACGCGCTGCGCGCCATGAACGCGGCCTTCGCCGCCCGCCTGGCCGCCCTCGAACAGAACGCGAAGACGCAGAGCAAAGAGGAAGGCGGCCGCGATTAATCGGTAGCAAGACAACCAACCAAACGGCGGAACCGCCCGGAAGTCTCTCGTGACTTCCGGGCGGTTCCGCCGTTACGGCTTGACATGACACGCCGCGCGCGGTTATCAATTCAGACATCCCTTTGCTATGACCCGGATTCTAAACAGGTGTTCTGACTTCTCCTCCGCTCAACCAGACTTTTTTAAGAGGACTTCTATGAGACTGAGAAAATTTTTGTGCGCGCTGCTGGCGGCGCTCTTCATCAGCCAGACGCTTCCGCTCACGGCCTTCGCAGACGAAGGCATGTGGCCGATTAACAACGTGCCGAAGGCCGAGATCAAACGCAAGTACGGCTTCGACGTGACGGACGAGTGGCTCAAGAAAGTGCAGATGGCGGCCGTCCGTTTCCCCAACGGCTCCGGCTCGTTCGTCTCGCCCGACGGTCTTGTCCTGACCAACTATCACATCGTCGAGGACTTCGTCGGCGAGCTCTCCACGGCGCAGAAGGACTACGCCAAGGAGGGCTTCGTCGCGCGCACGCGTGCGGAGGAGCTGAAGATTCCAAGCCTCGAACTGAACGTGCTCGTGAGCATCGAAGACGTGACCGACCGCGTTAACGGCGCGGTCAAGCCGGACATGACAGCGGCCGACGCCTTCAGCGCGCGCCGCGCCGCCATCAGCAAGCTCGAAGCCGACTCGCTTGAGAAAACGAATCTGCGCTCCGACGTGGTCACGCTCTACCAGGGCGGCCAGTACAACCTTTACCGCTATAAAAAGTATACGGACGTGCGGCTCGTCTGGGTGCCCGAGTTTCAGGCGGCCTTCTTCGGCGGCGACCCCGACAACTTCAACTACCCGCGCTTCAACATAGACGCGGCGCTCGTGCGCGCTTACGAGAACGACAAGCCCGTGCGCGTCGAGAACTATCTGAAATGGTCCGACAAGGGCGTCGAAGGACGGCGACCTGGTTTTCGTCGTCGGCCATCCCGGCTCGACCCAGCGCCTCAACACGGTCGCGCACCTCGAACAACTGCGCGACGTGAGCATCCCGCTCATCATACGCATGCTCGAACGGCGCGAGGCCATGCTGAAGAAATACATGGCGATGGGCGAGGAGCAGACGCGCCAGGCGCAGAACGAATTGAACAGCGTGCAGAACAGTCTGAAAGTCTACCGCGGCCAGATCGCGGGGCTTCAGGACAAGAACCTGATCGCGCAGAAGCGCCAATCGGAAGAGGCACTGCGCAAGGCCATCGCGGGCGACCCGCGTCGTCAGAAAGAGTACGGCGACGCCTGGGAGACGATTGCGACGGCGCACAAGGGATTTGGCTCCTACGCGCGCGAGCGCAGAATTCTGGATCAAGCCTCGGGCTTTAACACGACGCTCTTCAACCTCGCACGCGCCCTCGTCCGGCTCGCCGCCGAGAACGAGAAGCCGAACGCCGAGCGCCTGCCCGAGTACACGGACGCGCGCCGCGCCTCGCTTGGAGCTTGCGCTCTACTCGCCCGCGCCGATTCACACAGACTTCGAGAAACTGAAGCTCGCAGACTCGCTCGCCTTCATGGCCGAGGTCTTGGGCGCGGACAACGAGCTGGCAAAGCGCGTGCTCGCGGGCAAGACGCCCGAGGCGCGCGCCGCCGAGTTGATTGACGGGACGAAGCTCAAAGACGTGGACTTTCGCAAGCAGCTCGTGGCCGGCGGGTCGAAAGCGATTGCGGAGTCAACGGACCCGATGATTGTGCTGGCGCGCGAGATTGACAAGGAGTCGCGCGAGGTGCGCAAGCGTTACGAGAGCGAAGTGGTCGGCGTCGAGCGCACGGGCTACGGCAAGATCGCGCGCGCGCTGTTCGAAACTGAAGGGACGAAGCTCTACCCTGACGCGACCTTCACGCTCCGCCTCTCCTACGGCGCGGTCAAGGGCTACGCCGAGAACGGCCAGAAGCTCGAACCATTCACGACCATCGGCGGCCTCTACGACCGCTCCATGAAGTTCCAGCAGAAATTCCCATACAACCTCCCGCCGCGCTGGACCGAGAAGAAGTCCAAGGTTGACCTGAAGGTCGCCCTACAACTTCGTCTCGACCAACGACATCATCGGCGGAAACTCCGGCTCGCCCACCATCAACAAGAACGGCGAACTGGTCGGCCTCATCTTCGACGGCAACATCCAATCGCTCGTCGGCAACTTCTACTATGACGAAGCCGTCAACCGCTCCATCTCCGTCGACTCCCGCGGCATCCTCGAAGTCCTCCGCAAGGTCTTCGACGCCAAAGAAATCGCCGACGAACTGACCAAAGGCTAACCGCCAAAACCGAGCGGGCTAACCTTGGGAGGGCCGGAAACATTTCCGGCCCTCCCAAATTTTTGGCCCGCCGCGCATCGGTGATATAAATAGAGTCGATTGCGGCCTGATTACGTCAGTACCGCCTGCGGTAGCGGGCGGGTCTGCGACATTGATGACCCGCCCGCTACCGCAGGCGGTACTGACACGGCGCTTCGCCAAGAGAGGAGCAAACGTGGCCTCACCGACATTCCAAGTCTTCGTCAGTTCCACTTGGGAAGATTTACGGCCCGAGCGTCAGGCTCTGGAAGCAGTCACGCAAAGCATACGCGAAGTGAAATTCGTCGGCATGGAGTACTTCGGCAGCCGCGACGAGACCACGCGCCTCGCCTCGCTCGACGAGATAAACCGCAGCGACCTTTACATAGGCATCTTCGCCGGCCGCTACGGCTCCGGCATCACCGAGGCCGAATACCGCCGCGCGCAAGAAAAAGGACTACCTTGCCGCATCTATTTCAAAGCCAAATCAAGCATCACGCTCGACAAAGTTGATGAGGAGCAAGAACAGCGCGGCTTACTGAACAAGCTGAAAGCAGAACTGCGGCAGGCACACACTGTGAAAGAGTTTGCCAGCCCGGAACAACTCGCGACTAGAGTAACAGCCGATTTACACCGCTGGCTCAACGAATCGCGCCCGCCCGAATCCTCGGAAGCGGTCCCCACAATCAACGCGCTCCACCAACTCCCCTCGCCGCCGCGCGACTTCACCGGCCGCCAGGAAGAACTGGACGAACTCATGCGCGCCCTCGAACACGGCGGCGTCACTATCTCCGGCCTGCAAGGCTTAGGCGGCGTCGGCAAGACGACGCTCGCGCTCAAATTGGCACAGCAACTCACGCCGCGTTACCCCGACGCGCAGTTCTACCTCGACTTGAAAGGCACGAGCAAGACGCCACTCTCCCCAGCCGACGCGATGGCTCACGTCATCCGCGCTTACCATCCCACCGCTCGTCTCCCCGAAGACGAAGCAGAGGTGAGCGCGCTCTACAGGTCTGCGCTTCATGGTCGGCATGCACTCCTACTGATGGATAATGCTGCCGACCGCAATCAAATCGAGCCGCTCATCCCGCCTGAGAGTTGCATCATGCTGGTCACCTCGCGACAGCATTTCACCTTGCCCGGACTGTTTGCTAAAAATCTCGATGCGCTGCCCGCCGAAGATGCTGGGAAGCTCCTTCTGAAAATCGCCCCACGCATCGGCGCGCACGCAGGCACGATTGCCCAACTCTGCGGCTATCTCCCGCTGGCCTTGCGCCTCGCAGCCAGCGCAGTGGCCGAGCGTATTGACCTCGCAGTGGAAGATTACGCGCGGCGGCTGACGAACGAGCAGCAGCGTCTCAAACTCATAGATGCCTCGCTCAGCCTGAGCTATGAATTACTCAGCCGAGAGATGCAAGAGCGCTGGCGTGTCCTGGCCGTATTCCCTGATACATTCGACACGGCGGCAGCCGCAGCCGTATGGGAGATTGAGACCGATGCGGCGCAAGACGCGCTCAGCGAGTTGGTCAAATACAGCCTGTTGGAATGGGGCGAGGCCACCGCCCGCTACCGCCTACACGACCTCGCACGTTTATTTGCCGGCGCCTGTCTAAGTGAAGCTGAGCGAGATAAAAGACAAAGGCATCATGCCTCATACTACTTGGGCGAACTCAGGTATGCACAAGACCTTTATCTGCAAGGCGGCGAGGCGCTCAAGGGCGGACTTGTTCTGTTTGATTTGGAATGGGCGAACATTCAGGCTGGGCAGTCGTGGGCTGAGAAACATGCAAGCAAAGATAATGCAATGGCCTCGTTGTGCAATGATTATCCCAATGCTGGGGGGCATCTGCTCGACTTACGCCAACATCCGCGTGAGCGAATCCGTTGGCTGGAATCGGCGCTGGCCGCTGCACGGCAGTTAAAGAATCGTGCTGCCGAGGGAGCGCATCTCGGCAACTTGGGCGTCGCATATAAATATTTGGGCGAGATACGTAGCTCCATTGAGTTCCATGAGCAAGCATTAGTCATTCACCGCGAAATTGGCGACCGTCTTGCCGAAGGCAATGCACTTGCCAACTTAGGCATTTCCTATAGGAATCTGGGCGAGACGCGACGCGCTATTGAATTCTATGAACAGCGGCTCGTAATCGCCCGGGAGATTGGCGACCGTCGCGGCGAAGGTAATGCACTTAGTAACTTGGGAAATGCCTACGCTGACTTAGGCGAAATACGCCGCGCCATTGAGTTCCATGAACAAGGTTTAGTCGTTCACCGAGAAATTGGCAACCGTCGCAGCGAAGGCATGACTCTGGGCAACTTGGGCATTGCCTATAAGAACTCGGGAGAGGCGCGACGCGCCATTGACCTCTATGAGCAAGCGTTGGTCATTCACCGCGATATAGGCGATCTCCGTGAGGAAGGCACTGTATTAGATAACACAGGCAGTGCCTATGCTGTTTTGGGCGAGATAAGCCGCGCCATTGACCTCTATGAGCAAGCGCTGGTCATTCACCGCGATATAGGCAACCGTAGCAGCGAAGGTATTACGCTCGCCAATATAAGTTCGACACTCGCTGAATTCGGTAAGAAGGACGAAGCTATTCCTTACGCTGAAGCAGCTCTCGAAATTTTCGAGCAGATAGAACACCGATACACTGCTACTGTACGCGAACAACTGGCAGGGTTGCGCGGGCAGGGAGAGCAAGGCGGGGTTGAAGGGGAGTGAAAAGCGGCCGGGGAGCGCTCCCCGGCCGCCTTTGCTTCGTCGTAGATGTTCCGGCCCGAGCTGATGACTCGGGGTCTCCTTCCTCATTCCGTCAAATTGCGGTTGATGTCGAGGTTGCGGATGGCGGCGGCGAGTTCGGAGTGGAGGCGGGCTCGTTCTTCGCTCGCGGCTTTGCGGTCTGTGGTGAGTTGTTCGATGCGCGACTCCTGTTGGTCGGCTTTGGCGACGTAGCGGGTGATGAGTTGTTTGGCTTCGGCGGTGGCGGTGAGGGCTTTGATGTTCTCGCGGAGGCGTTCCTGGTCCTGGGAGATTTCTTCCGACTTCGGCATTAATAGCCGCGAGGCGGGCGTCAACGGCGGCGATGCGGGTCTTGATGTCTATCAGTTTTTCGAGGGCGGCGCGGGTCTGCGCGTCAACGTAGTTGCGGGTGATGAAGAGTTCAAGGTCGGCGCGGGTGAAGTCCATGAGGACGTAGGAGTCCATGAGGGCCTGGCGCTCACTGATGGGCAGCTCGACTGTCTGGCGCGGTTCGAGGGGGACGCGGAAGCGGTAGAAGCGTGTGCTCTTGCCGTCGGGCTTGCGGGTCTGGTCGGTCAGCTCCCAGCCCTGTGTGATGGGGTGCTCGACGTAGACGACGCGCGGGCGGTCTGTCTGGTTGGTGAATCTGTAAACTTTCTCGTTCGTGCGGTAGTAGTGTGCCTGGAAGACGCCGCCGACGACCTTGATGAGAAACGTCGGCGCGCGGTTCTCCTTGACGCGCACCGTCGCGAGCGTCCCCAAATCGAGCGCGAACGAGATGAGACGCTTCTCGCCCGGTTTTAGTCTCTCCATCAGTGCCTCGCCCGCGTAGGCGTCGCCGTCAATGACGGTCATCGAGCCGTCTTCAAGCGTGAGCGGCGAAGTGTTTTCCAGAAGCATCCCGCCCAAAGGTCTATCCGCGCGCGCGCCCTCGTTGAAGATCGAGACGCGCTCGCCCGCCATCTTCGTTTGCAGGATGGGAATCAGCGCCGAGCGGTCGCGCCTGACCGTCACCGGCTGGTCTATGCGGTACTCGAAGAGGTCGCCGACCTCGCTGCCACTGGCCGCGGTCTCGACCCCCACCCGCTGACTGCTGATCGCGTCGCTCAGAGTCGTGGTCGCCACGGACGCGCCCGTCACGCCGTCAAGTGCCATGTTGTTCGCGTAAGTGTTCCTGGCGCCGAGCGGGAGCTGCTGAACTTGCCTCGCCGAAGAGTCTGTAGTCCCTGGCGAAACGGTGTACATGCTTTGTCCCATGCTCGCCGCGCCGCCGCCACCGCCGCCAGCGCCTTCTCCAACTCCTACTCCGTTGGGATCATAGACCTGCGGGTCTAACTTCAAATCGTCGGGGATGGGGACGACGGGGCGGTAGCGGTAGTAGGGAGCCTGAATCGGCTGGATGAAGGAGACGGGCTTGCCGGAGACGAGCGAGAGCGAGACGTTCTCCCAGTCCTCCTCGCTGACGTTGTCCACTATGGCCCAGCCCTGGAAGAAGGGCTGGCCTGTGGAGTCCAGGACTACACGGTAAGTCGTCTTCCAGATCGGGGCGGCAATCGTGTAGCTGACGACCATCTCGCGCGCGCCCGTCCCGTCCGAGGTGACGGCGATGGTCTTGGCGTCGCGCCTGCGCGCCGAGGCAGACGCGTGCGCGAACTCCGTGATGTCGCGCCGCGCGCCCTCGTCCACGAGTTTGATCGAGCGCACCTCCGCCAATTCGAAGCTCGCCAGTTCGCCCCCCTCCGAGGCTATGACGAGCGCGTGTGTCTTGACCGGCAGCGTCTTGTCGCCCGTCTGCGAAATCCGCTCCTCGACCGTCAAAATCGAGCCGGTCGCCGTGCGGTTCATTGTCGAGACGATGACGCGCGCGCCCTGCAACTGGCTCAGCACCCCGGCGAGGCCGCCCTGCGTGTTGTTGCCCGACTCCGCTTCGATGGAGAAGGGGATGTCCGCCATGCGCGCAGAGGGCGGGGCAGACGAGTTGTAACTGACAGCGCCGATGCGTCCTTCGCCGAGGTCGAGCACGATCATTGATTTGAGCACGTCGTCCACCTGCGACTGCTTGAACGAGAGATCAATCTCGGCGCGGCCCGTGACGACCCCGCGCCTCTCTATGTAGGCGACGCCGTTGCTGTAAAGAATCACGCGGCGTATGGGGAGCGAGGACGGGCGCGCGGCGGGCGTAGAGGCGGCGGCGCTCACTTGTCTGGCGGCGGGCGTGCGCCGGGCGTGGCGCTGCATCTGCGCCTGTGCGTCGAGCGAGCAGACGAGTGCCATGGTCATCAGCAGCAGTTTGGGTCTCATAGGTAGCCTCCAAAGAGATATGAAGAGAAAGACGGGATTCTTGGGGAGATTCCTTCCTTGAACGGTCCGGCGGCTGAGTTCTTGTGCCGGCTTTTGGTGACACACAATTGATGCCAGGTTTGGTGAACTGGTTGACTGTGAAAAAAAAGCGGTTCACGCAAAGGCGCAAAGTAAAAACGTAAGGCGCAAAGAGCGAATGCCATTCAACCCTTTGCGCCTTACGTCTTGCTCTTTGCGCCTTTGCGTGAAGCTTTTCTTACTTATACCGGTTGATATCGAGCGTGAAGCAGACCACTTTGGTCTGGCTGCCTTCCAGGAGGGCCGCGCCGAAGAGGAGCGTGACGAATGTGCCGTCCTGGCGTATGAACTCGCGCACGAAGGGCGTGCAGGCCCCCGTCTCGCGCATCTCTATAAACGCCTTCTCGTCCAGATTGAGTTTTCCCGAGCGCGTCACCTTATCCCAGTGCAGCCGGCCGAGCCGTAGGTCGTCCTGCGTGTAGCCGAGCGTATCCAGGAAGGCGTCGTTCGCGGCCGTAATCGCGCCCTTCAAGTCCCAGAACATGATCCCGATCATGTTCGATTCAAACAGGCGACGGAAACGCGCCTCGCTTTCGCGCAGCTCTTTCTCTATGCGCTGGCGCTCGGCCAACTCCTTCGTCAGCCGCAGATTCGTGTCCGCCAGATCACGCGTGCGCTCTCGGACGCGCTCTTCCAGGATGCTCTGGGCTTCGTAGAGCATCTCTTCTTCGCGCTCTAACTCGGAGACTTGAAGACGCAGGTCGCTGCTCTTCTGCTGCATGCGCTGGCGCGTGGTGGCGTCCGCCGTCGCGTCCAGGAGCAAGACCCAGGTTCCTTCCTTTCTTTTGAAGAGGTAAACGTCCGCGTAGAGTCCCTCGTGCGTCTGTATGTAAGGCAGAAAGAGGTTGGGGGTCTCAAGCGGGAGCATGCCGTGCAGGAAAGTGATGTGTTCCGAGACGTCCATCCTCTCGTCGAGGCCCGTCACGTCGTGCGCCCCCCAGTCGCCGCCCCACGCGGCCAGCCGGTTGTCATCCGTCACCAGCATGTACGCGGGAGAGCGTGCGTCTTCGGTCAATTCCAGAATGAAGTCGCGTATGGGAGCAGGCAGGTCACTCATTTCGAGTCTCCATCATTTTCCGGGCCAGGGCCGTGAAAGCCTCTTCAACGCCCGCGCCCGTCTTGGCGCTGGTCTTGATTACGTGCCACCCCTTCTGGACGAGCGCCTCAAGCTCGCGCTCCTCTATCTCCCACCCGTCCGCGAGGTCCGCTTTATTGATTAAGAAGAGGCGCGGCACTTGTCCGATGGTTTCCTCCGCGCGGGCCTGAATCTCCAGGGCCGTGTAGAGCGAATCGCGGCGCGTGCCGTCGGCCACGAGCAGATAACCGGCCGCCCCGCGCAGGTAGGACTTGCGCAGGTCCTGCGCCTGCACCGCGCCCTCTATGTCCCAAAGCATCATCATCATCTTCAATCGGTCGCCCATGTCCAGGACCTTCTTGTCTATCTTGACGCCGACCGTCGTGTGATACTTGTCCGAATAGATGCTCTCGACGAAGCGCCGCACGAGGCTCGTTTTCCCGACGGCGAAAGTCCCCAACATGCAGATTTTTTTCTGTATGATATTGCGCTCAGCCATCATCTCGGAAAAAGCCTCTCTATTGAGTGTTACTGAGAATAATCTTAAAGGTCACGCAACGGTTGGCGGCGCGGTCGGACTCCGTGACCTCGTCGCGCAGCTTTTCCGTCGAACCGGCCGCGATAATCGTCAGACCGTCTTTCGACGGCAGCCTCTTATTTAATTCCTCGACGATAGCTTGCGCGCGCCCGTGACGCAGCTCGACGTTGCGCTCTTCACTGCCGCTGCCGTCCGCATGCCCTGTGATTTCCAGCCGCACGTTCTTCTTGAGCGCCAGGGCCATCGACTGTAAACGCCCTATGTCGGACAGCAACTCCTGAAACTTCTCCTCCTGACCGGGCGCGAGCGTCGTCTCGTCGAGCACAAAGAGGAGCGACGGCTTGAGTATGCGGTCAACGTCCAGTAGGTTTTCGTCCTTGAGCCCGGTGACGCCCGGAATGAAACGCGCGGCGCGGCGCGTCTCCGTTATCCACTCGCGCGTCGCGAAACCTTCTGCTTCGAGGACGCCGTCGTTCAGCTTCAGGCTCACAGTCTCCGGGGGCGCTATCAACTTGCCTGCGCGCGCGAGCACGAATTCGGGACTCATCGCCTGAAACGGCTCCCAGCGGCTGGTGACATCTTCGGGGGCAACGCGCGTCTCCGGCAAAAAGACGGAGGGGTCGCGCGCTAATGGATCGCGCAAGCCGCCGATGAAATATTTCCCGTCGCGTGTGCCCGTCTCCGTGACAACGATGCCCGGCTCGTTCCTGACTCTGGCGACGTAGTTGTTCCAGCGTTGATTGTTGCGCAGAGCAAAAAAGGCCCAGACCAGGAGCGCCACGACGACGAGGCCGGCGACGACGATGACGGGGATGGGAATGCGTCTGGGGCTTGCGGCCTGTTTCTCCTGGTCAACCTGCGATTGCAGGCAGTCTTCCAGGAGCGGGCGGGCGGGGTCGAGTTGGGACGCGTCGCCGGAAAAATCAAGCAACTTGTCGTGAAATTCCAGGTGAATCCTCTCCAACGCCCCCTGGAAAACGAGCCTTAAATCCTGCGGGGCCGTGCCGCGTATGACGCAGGCCAGGAGAGCCAGCGGCCCCTGCTCGACCCAGACGGAGAGGTCGCCGACTTCCAGGCTCTCAAGCTGCTCCCCCGCCGGCGATTGGAAAGAGTCTTGAACGAAATCCTGTATGGCCGTCAGCATGCCGGAGACCATGTCCGCGTCCTGCACGGCCGCATTCCCGGCGACCACGTGCTGCAAGAGCAACCCCGTCTCTTTGTGAATCAGAAAGACCTGCTCGACCCTGAAGAGCAGCGTGTGAAGCAGCACGACTTCGGCGAAGGGCTTGCCCGTGCGCCACGCCTCTATGCGCCACTTCAGTCCCTGCAAGGAGAAACTGTAGGCCATCGTTTGATTGAGCGACTGGACCATGCCGCTCAAGGCGACGGAGATGGCCTTGCGTATGGCGGGGCCCATGACGGGAAAGATGGCGTCCACCAGCGGCTGCGGGTTCCTGCGCACGGAACGTTCGATGGCCCTGGTGACGGTCGGCCCCAGAGCCTCGCCGAGTGCTTCGTCCTGGCGCGTGCGGGCTGAGACTGCTGCCGGAAGAACGCGGCTGACCTCCTCCAACTGCCTCCGCGGGTCTTTCAGCCGCTCGTGAATGTCCGCGATCTGCTGCTCGGCCGGACCGAGCAGCAGACTTCGCAGCTCGCTCATCTCCGCGTCGGCAGGCGAGTCTTTCTCCGGCGAGTCTTTGCGCGGAGCTTCGGTGAGCACGTCATGTGATTGAGGCTCAATCATCGTTACTTCGATTGCGGATTGGAAGACAGATTCAACTCTTTGCGCCTTTAGTTTTTACTTTGCGCCTCCAGCGTGAACGGCTGTTTCTCGCAAAGGCGCAAAGTTAAGACGTAAGGCGCAAAGGGTTGAGTTCTTCTTTACGTCTTGTTTCTTCTTTAATCCGCAATCGTTCACTCGTTGCCGGGGATTTTGAATTCGTTGTTGAGCCGGAGCGCGACCTCCGAGAAGAGCCCGGCGAGCGCCGCGCGGTCCGTCTTGGCGTTGCCGAGTTCGGCCACCTGGCGGTCGAGCAGCGCGGAAAGCTCGTCCGCCTTCTGCCGTATCTCGTCGGAGAGACTTTTCGACTGATCCAGAATCTGCTGGCGCAACTCGCGGCTGCGTGCGCGCGGTCTGCTCGTCAAACTGCCCGAGTTTTCTCTCCAGCGATTTGCCCGTGTCTTGCAGCTCGCGGGACAGATTTTGCACAGACTCGTCGCGGTTCCTCTGCTCCGCGAGCAGACGTTCCGAGAGGGCTTCGACCTCGCTTTTGACGAATGCCTCAAGCGCGTCGAAACGCTTGCGAGTGTCGTCCCGCAGGTCCGAGGATTCCTTGAGGAGTCGCTCTTCAAGGCGCGAGAATCGCTTCTCGTAGTCGCGCATCTGCACGCCGAAGAGAATGTCTCTGATTTTGTCTATGTTGCTGGTTTCCGTCAGGGTGCCGGCGTCCGCGCCGAGCGAGGAGTCGCCCGCCGCGTCCGACTCCGACTTTTGAATTTCTGTTGCGCTCATGATTTCACACTTTGGTTTAATAGGTCTGTCGTGCGCGAGGCTTCCGCCGCGAGAGTGGTTTAGCGCGCAAGGTGGCTAAGTTACACGCCTGGACTGTACGGTTACTGTAAGCAGGCAAAAGCTAACATAGGCACAGGAGAGCGTCAATCCATTTACCTCATGGGTCACGGACGATTCATTTACAGCAAAAAGCCAGGAACCACGAAATAACACTAAACGACACGATGAAGCATTGTCCTTGTTTCGTGTCGTTTAGTGTGGCTTCGTGGTTCCCGGCTTTTTGAGGATGAATAGACCCTACCGCGTACAGACGACCGCATTCAAAGTCTCGCGGACCTTACGCGCCAGGCCGTTCGGGGTGAAAGGCTTTTCGATGAAGGCCATCCCCGCATCCAGCACGCCGTGGTGGACGATGGCATCGTCCGTGTAGCCGGACATGTACAAGACCTTCATCTCCTTGCGCAACGGTGCTAACTGCTCGGCCAACTCACGTCCGCTCATCAGCGGCATCACCACGTCGCTCAGCATCAAGTGTATGGCCCCTGGGTACTGGCCTGCGATGAGCAACGCCTCCTGGCCGTGCTTCGCCTCTAAGACCTGGTAGCCGCTCTCCTGAAGGATTTCTCTGGTCATGTCTCTGACAGTCTCTTCGTCCTCCACAAGGAGCACGGTCTCAGTCCCGGTCCTTAATTCAGTTTCATCCGATCTGAGTTTTAGTTCTTCGGAGGGACGATCAACGCGCGGCAGATAAATCTTGAACGTCGTGCCCCGACCCACTTCCGAGTAGACCCAGAGGTGGCCGCCCGACTGCTTGACGATGCCGTAGACGGTCGAAAGCCCGAGCCCCGTCCCTTTGCCCACTTCTTTCGTCGTGAAGAAAGGCTCGAAGATGCGCGATTGTGTCGCCTCATCCATCCCGTATCCGGTGTCACTGATTGCCAGGACGACGTACTGGCCGGGGGTGACGGAGAAGTGGTGAGCGGCATACGCCTCATCTACGTAAACGTTGTCGGTCTCGATTGTGAGCTTGCCCCCTTTGGGCATCGCGTCGCGGGCGTTGACGGCGAGGTTCATCAGCACCTGCTCGATCTGGTTGGGGTCGGCTTTGACTTTCCCCAGGTCCGGCGTCGGCCCGATTAACAGGTCTATGTCTTCGCCGATGAGGGGCCGCAATATCTTATTGGTCTCGAAGATGACTTGATTAAGGTCGAGCACCTTCGGCTGGAATATCTGCTTGCGGCTGAAGGCGAGGAGTTGGCGGGTGAGGGAGGCCGCACGCTCGCCGGCTTCCTTGATCGCTTTGAGCTTGCGATATATCGGATGGGTACTGTCGAGGTGCCTCAGAGAGAGGTCAGTGTGTCCGTTGATGACGGTGAGCAGGTTGTTGAAGTCGTGGGCCACGCCGCCCGCCAACTTTCCGACGGCTTCCATCTTCTGCGCCTGGCGAAGCTGCTCCTCGCTGTTCGTCAACGCCTCCTCGGCTCGTTTGCGCGCGGTAATATCGGTGGCGACGCCGAGCATCTGGCTCACCGTGCCATCGGGCGCGACGATGGGGCGTTTGATAGTTTGCATCCATCGGACGTTGCCGCCCGCGTCCGTGATGACTTCTTCGGGGATGAACTTCTCCTTCAGCGTGTCCATAACTTCGAGGTCGTCCCGGCGGAACTGTTCGACCTCTTTTTTGTTTGGATTAAAGTCGGCGTCACGTTTGCCTAACAGGCCATCAACGCTCGTGCCGTATGCCTCGGCGATAGCCTGGTTCACCAGGGTGAAGCGGCCCTCCCTGTCTTTGGCGAAGATAAAGTTGGGGTCGAGGTCAATCACCTGCCGGAGGAAGGCGCGTTGTTCGGCAAGCTCCGCGGTGCGCTCGGCAACACGGCGCTCCAGGTCCGCGTTAAGACTCTTAGTCTCCGCCCTCCGCCAGGCGATGTCCCACATCTCGGTGACGCTGTGCTTGATGGCGATGAAGAGGAACGTGTCTTCGAAGAGAACCCATCCCGCGTGCTCCAGCCACCGCCACTCGCTGGCCGAGAGCACGCCGTAGACCGACTGCGGCCAGAGGACGCCCCGCAGAAAGTGATCGGCGGCTACCACGACCGTCGCGGGGACGAGCACGCGCCAGTCCCTGTAAAAAGAGAGAAACGCCAGCGAGCCGAAGACGTGGAAATGTGTCTCGATTCGTCCGCCCGTGAGGTGAATCAGCAGCGCTCCCATCAGCATCTGCCCGACCGCCACCGTGTAACGAGTTGAGGCGGACCCCGGTCGCGTCAATGCCAGCGCGATAGGCAGCGAGCTGATAGCGCCGCCCAGAAACAGCGCGGCCCAGACGTGCAGGTGCGTCTGGCTCGTCGTGCCGGCCCACGTCCGCGGCGTGATCCAATAGGCGGCGGCGATTCCCGCCAGCCACTGAACTGCCATCAAGACAGCGAACATCCGGTCCGTGCGAATGTAGATGGTTTGCTGTTGCTCGTTAAAGATGCCCGCGGCGCGCCACGCAACCGCTTCGGGCTCGCCCAGGTCAGTGTTTGTTTCTTTCATCTCTCGGCTCCCGACACTCTGAATTCTCGTCAAACAGCGGGCAGCCGAAGACAACGGTCTCGTCCCGCTCCGCCCCGCTCGTGTTCACGAGCGACACGATGGCACTCCGCCCGGCGTTGTCGCCCGAGTGACCGCGTGAGGCTGTAATACCGCCGCTGAACAGCAGGCGGCCGTCTGCGCCATAGAGGAGGGTCTGGCCGGAGGTGACTGCGTGGAAACGGCGAGCTTCAGTGCCATCTTCGTCAACGACCGGGTTGACGCCGGGTATGCCCGCGGCGCTCCGCCAAAGGTCAGTCTTCTCCCAGTCCTCGGAAAAGCCCGCCGGCTTGAGGAAGAGCACGTAAGCAGTTAAACGCCCCTGGCTGTGCGCCATGAGCGACGCCAATTCACCGATGCTCGCGCGCGTGCAGGGGCAGTGAGGGTGGGCCAACATAACCAGCGTGGCGCGGTCCGGCGCAAGCTGAATCTGAGTATCAGCAGGCCACTGCCGGGGAGGGGCGGCCGAGACTCCCGGAGTATTCTCATAACCCCAGAGGACGGACAGCCCACCCCCGACGACGATTAGCCATAAAGTGACGGAAGCAAGTAGGACCAGGCGGGTTCTCTTGTTACGCGGCGGACGCAGTGCCCCGCTTTCTTTTTTGAAAGCCCGTTTGAAGAACTTCATGGAATGTTCTGAGCAGGACGATAAAAATCTAAGTCATCAAGCTTACGAGGAGTAAATGTTCCGGTTTCGCAGGCGTCTAAGGCGGGTGTAGCTAAAGTCAATTTAGGAAAGTGAGTGGTCAAAATGATAGGAAACCACTCACATGGACACAAGTTCGTGCCCATCCCCACCCTATCACACCTGTTCAGCACATTCCATACCTAAATTTATGAAGTGAACGGTGCCGGGCGTCAGACCTGGCCCAGCTTAGTCCGTTACGTCTTACGGGAGATGCAAGACGCGCCGGCCGTTCAACTCCAATCTGGCCCAGTACCGGCTCGAATTAATCGTTCATTCGCCTTTCCTGAAAATGGTACAATCCGCCGCCCATGACGAAGTGTCCCCACTGCCTCCAGGATATTCCAGAAGACCGAAGCTCCTGCCCGTCGTGCGGGACCGCGCTCGGCGACTCTACCACGCCGACTCAGTTGTTCCCGGAAGAGAAGGGCGGCGCGCGGACTAAATCGAGCGCGACGCGTCGCAAAGCGCGGGCCGGCGTCTCACAGTCCTCCGTCTCCTTCGACTCGATAGACGACGCGCGCTTCGCGCCGGGCACCACCCTCGCCGGGCGCTACCGCATCGTCAGCCTCCTCGGGCGCGGCGGTATGGGCGAGGTCTACCGCGCGGACGACCTCAAACTGGGCCAGCCCGTCGCCTTGAAGTTCCTGCCCGAAATGCTCTCGGCGGACGGCGCGGCGCTCGCGCGCTTTCACCGCGAGGTGAGAATCGCGCGCCAGGTCTCGCACCGCAACGTCTGCCGCGTTTACGACATTGGCGAGGTGGACGGCCAGCACTTCCTTTCGATGGAGTTCATCAAGGGCGAGGAGCTGGCCTCGCTCATACGGCGCATAGGGCGTCTGCCGGCGGACAAGGCCGTCGAGGTCTCGCGCCAGCTCTGCGCGGGCCTCGCCGCCGCGCACGACAACAAGGTCTTGCACCGCGACCTCAAGCCCGCCAACGTGATGATTGACGCGGACGGCAACGTACGCATCACGGACTTCGGCCTCGCGGGCCTCGCCGAAGAGATTCACCGCGACGACATGCGCGCTGGCACGCCCGCTTACATGGCCCCCGAACAGCTCGCAGGCTCGGAGGTCTCCGTCAAGAGCGACATCTATTCGCTGGGGCTCGTCCTCTACGAACTCTTCACGGGCAAGCGCGCCTTCGAGGCCGGCTCGCTCGACGAGTTGATGCGCCTGCGCCGCAGCGACACGACACCGACCAACCCGTCGTCGCTCGTCAAAGAGATTGACCCGCTGGTCGAGCGCGTCATCCTGCGCTGCTTGGAGAAGGAGCCCAGGAATCGTCCGGCCTCGGCGCTGCAAGTGGCGGCGGCGCTGCCGGGCGGCGACCCGCTTCAGGCCGCGCTCGCAGCGGGCGAGACGCCCTCGCCCGAGATGGTGGCGGCCGCGCCGAAGGAGGGCGTGCTCCGCCCCGCCGTGGCCCTCGCGCTCCTCGCCTCGGTGTTGGTCGCGCTGGCCTCCTTCGCGCTGCTCTCGAAAAAGGCGTTCCTGCATCGCCATGTGCCGCTTGAGAAGTCGCCGGACGTGCTCAGGGAGCGCGCCGGCGAGATTGCGAAAAGATTGGGTTACACGGCCGCGCCGGCCGACACGGAGTACAGCTTCTTTTATGACGCGGACTACCTGATCTACGTTCGTGACCACGACCGCTCGCCCGACCGCTGGAACAGATTGGCGTCCGCGCGGCCGCCGGCAATCCGCTTCTGGCACAGGCAGAGCCCGAGCCTCCTTGAGCCCTTTAACAGCTCCGATGTCTGGGCCAACGACCCGCCGAACAACGTCCCGGGCATGGTGTTCCTGACGCTCGACACGGAGGGCAATCTGTCTTACTTCGAAGCCGTCCCGCCTCAGTCAGATGACGGGCAGCGTGCCAATGAGCCGCCGGACTGGTCCGCACTCTTCCGCGAAGCCGGGCTCGACCAGGCTTTGTTTCGGCAGGCCGATTCGAAGTGGACTCCGCCGCACGCCTACGACGTGCGCGCCGCGTGGGAAGGCACATACCCCGGCGCGCCTGAAGTTCCCCTCCGAATCGAGGCGGCCAGCTACCGCGGCAGGCCGGTCTATTTCGAGCTGGTCAATCCGTGGAAGAAGTCGGCCGAGCAGGCCGCGAGCATCGCCATAGAGGCCGGCGAGGGAGTGGGCTTCGCCCTGGTGGCCGGCTTGTTCTTCGTCGCGCTCTTCGTCGCGGCGTACCTGGCTTGGAGGAATTTGCGGCTCGGGCGGGGCGACCGGCGCGGCGCGTTCCGGCTGGCGGTCTTCCTCTTCATTACGCGGATGCTCTCCTGGGTCGTCACCGCGCACCACGTGCCGGCGGTCAGCGAGGCCACGAGCCTGCTCACCATGGGGCTCATGTCGGCGATCTTCTGGTCCGTCTTCATGGGGCTCATGTACCTCGCGCTCGAACCTTTCCTGAGGCGGCGCTGGCCGGAGCGCGTCATCTCTTGGAGCCGCCTGCTGGCGGGGGACTGGCGCGACGCACTGGTCGGACGGGACATACTGATCGGGGCGGCCTTCGGCGTCGCGGTCATGACAATGTGGTATCTGGGCGAGTTGGTGCCACGCTGGGTCGGGCTTCCGCCGAATGTCCCGGACCCCATTGCGGAGGCGGGCTACGGGGGACGCTTTTTCCTGCCGCTGCTGATGAGCCAGGTCGGCGCGTCGCTGGCGTTCACCTTCGTCATCGCCTTCGTCCTGCTCGTCCTCTCGATGCTGCTGCGCCGGGAGTGGCTCGGCATCGGCGCGGGCTGGGTCCTGATCAGCGCGGTCGCGGTCCTGGTGGTCTCCTGGAAGTCGCCCGTGACGTGGGCGTTTCACGTCGTCATGTTTACGCTGCTCGTCGTCGCCGTCACGCGCTTCAGCCTGATAGTCGCCCTCGTCGCCCTCATCTTCCAGCACATGATCATCTTCTTCCCCATCACCACGGAACTCTCCGCCTGGTACGCGACGAGCTACGTTATGGACCTGGTCGTGCTGGTGGCGCTGACAGTCTTCGGCTTCTACACCTCGCTCGGCGGCCAGCCGCTCGTCCGCGGCAAACTGTTAGGGGACTAATTCCAAGAGACATAACTACTCAACCCTTTGCGCCTTAAGTTTTCTCTTTGCGCCTTTGCGAGAAACAGCCGTTCACGCAAAGGCGCAAAGACAAGACGTAAGGCGCAAAGGGTTGAGTTACGGCGCTGGTGTTGAAAGCCTTTACGCCTTCTCTAACCCCGCGTATTTCTCAATCAACTTCTTCTGCCCGAAGCCTGGGAAACTGACTGTGAGTTTGGCGGAGTCGCCCGTGCCTTCGCGGCGCAGCACGAGGCCGCGGCCGTATTTCGGGTGGCGGACGTGCGAGCCGGGAACGAAGTCGCCGCCCGACGATGAGGTTGAAGAATTGCTTGTGCCGGCGCTCGCCGCGCGGCGTTTGATGGGCGGCTCGGGCTGAGTTCTCGGCGTCGAGCCCCCGAGTTGTTGCCCGCGCTTGCGGAAGAATTCGGCGATGGAGTCCGCCGAGTCGTAAGTCTTGCCCGCGTACTTGGTGCGCTCGCGCGTGTCGCCGCGAAGCGCCTGCGCGGCGTGCTTGTTTTCGAGCGTCGAGGACGAGCGCGCGAACGAGAGCCACGAGTTGCCGCGCGAGAGGTCTTCCATCAAATCGAGCGGCATCTCGTTCAAAAACTGCGAGGGCTCACTCGCCATCTCCTCGCCGTAGACGCGCCGCTTCATGGCGTGCGTGACGTAGAGGAATTTTTCGGCGCGCGTGATGGCGACGTAGCAGAGGCGGCGCTCCTCCTCCAACTCCGCCGGGTCCGTGGCCGAGCGCGAGTGCGGAAACAATCCGTCTTCCAGGCCGACGATGAAGACAAGCGGAAACTCCAACCCCTTCGCCGCGTGCATCGTCATCAGCGTGACGGGCGCATCGCGCTTATACTGGTCCGTGTCGGAGACGAGCGCGGCGTGGTCTATGAAGTCGCGCAAACCCTCGCCCTCCTGCTTGTCGTAATCCACGGCCGCGTTGACCAACTCCTGCAAGTTCTCTAAACGCGCCTCGGCCTCGTCAGAGTTCTCCGCCTTGAGCGCGTTGGCGTAGCCGGTGTCCAGGATAGCCGCCTTGACGACATCGGAGACGGGCGATTCGCTCGACGCGGCGTTGCCGGCCGCCGTGACGAGGTTGGTGATAATCTCCTTGAAATTTTTGAGCGCGACTTTCGCGCGCGGGCTCAAGCCCTGTGCCTCCGGCTCCGTGACGATGCTGATGGTCTCCCAGTGCGAGACGCCATAGTCCTTGGCGCGGCGTTCTATCTCGTCCAGCGTCTGCTTGCCGAGGCCGCGCGCGGGGCTGTTGATGACGCGCATCAGCGCGATTGAGTCGTGCGGGTTGAGCGCGAGCTTCAGGTAGCTGATGATGTCGCGCACCTCCATGCGCTCGTAAAAGGAGAAGCCGCCGACGATGTTGTAAGCGATTCCGGCGCGACGCAAAGCTTCCTCGAAGACGCGCGACTGGGCGTTGGTGCGGTAGAGCACGGCGGCGCGTATGTCCTTGTCAACGCGGCGGTGCTCTTCGATCTTCGCGGCGACGAAGCGTGCCTCGGCGTCCGAGTCGAAAGCCTGGTAGTAGCGTATGCGCTCGCCCGAAGGGTTGGCCGTCCAGAGCGTCTTGCCCTTGCGCTCGGTGTTGTGTTTGACGACCGCGCCCGCCACGTCGAGGATCGTCTGCGTCGAGCGGTAGTTCTGTTCCAGGCGTATGACTTTCGCGTCCGGATAATGCTGCTCGAAGTTCAAAATGTTGGTGATGTCCGCGCCTCGCCATTTGTAGACTGAATTGTGTGTGAAAATCCCTCCGGCGACGAAATTATGAGTCCTCTCCACGTTAAAGTCATAAACATTACCTGTGTAAGTCCGGCGCTCGACTGCTTCCACTTCGTCTAAATCAATACCCGCGTCTGTTTGTATGTAAACCTTCATGCCCGGCAAAACGTGCGAGGCCGGGGTGAAGTATAACGATAGACCTGAGGCGAACCCCGCTTTGAGAATCAGGTTCACGTCCCCCAGGGCTTCGCTTACCTTGCCATGTAAGCGCATTATCTGGCCGAAATCCTGGGAGGTCGCTCTAATCCGCCAGCCTGTTCGCTTTGAAGCTGTAGGATGAAGACCGGCTAGTCGAAGACTCTCGGCATCAGAGTTATCCGTCCCGAGGACCTCGCAGTAGTGCAGGGTGTTATGACGCCCGTCTTTGCAAAGAGTAACGCCGAAGTTCCTTCGCCTTTTCGTCGTTATGCATTTCGGAACGTGATGCGGCTGCTCAAGGAACATGTTCTTAGATGTCAGTAGTTTCTTCGCCGCAGATTCTGTATCTAGCCTGGAGAAAAGATGGTTAATTGTTGATTGCGACAGCTTGGCTCCGGGGACCGAAACAAATACGCATGTCGGCAACCCGAACTTAGCCGCATAGTATTGCTCCCAGCCACGAGCCTCCTCATCGGTGCGGCACGCCTCTAAAAGCCAGATTGCGTCCGCACGTTCCTGATTTGTCCGTTGGATGAACCCGAGGGATGGTTTGTTAGGCCCCTCGAAGCGGTAACGACGTGTGGTTCCGATTCTGTAGCCCATCCCTCTTTTAAACATAAGATAGGTAAAAAAGAGGTCTTCTCCTCCCAACATGTATCGTGCAAAATGTACGTGCTCGGGTGTGGTTGTAACTTCGCGCCCTGATTTTGTCCTGATAGTTACGACAGGCTGGTCGGTGACTTGTCGGCAAAAGACATCGGTGACGGCACTGTATTGAGTACGACTATCCCCCTTAGCACTTAATACCATATCCCCCGGACGGATATTTTCTGCGTTGAGGATTCCCGCCTTTGTGGAAATTGGAGTCCCTTCAATTACACACTGATCTTCGTCGCCGACGACGCAGATGTTCTGGTGCTTCTCGGTGAGGAAACGAATCAGGGCGAACTGGAGCATGTTCGTGTCCTGGTACTCGTCAACGAGGATGTAGCGGAAGCGGTTGTTGTAGTAGTCGCGCACCTCTGGGACGCGGCGCAGCAGTTGGACGGTCTTGATGAGCAGGTCGTCGAAGTCGAGCGCGTTGTTGTTGACGAGGCGCTCCTCGTAGAGCTTGAAGACGCGGGCGATGGCCGTGCGCTTCTCGTCGTTGTACTCGACGCGCGCCGTGTAGGATTCGGCGTCGTCGCCGTGGCGGTTCTTCGCGCCCGAGATCGCGCCCTGCGTGGCGCGCGGCGCCAGTTGCTTGTCGTCGTAACCCGAATCTTTGATGCAAGCCTTGACGAGGCGGACGGAGTCGTCCTGGTCGTAGATGGTGAACGAGCGCGTGTAGCCCGCGTTCAAAGCCTCTATGTGCTGGCGCAGGATGCGGACGCAGAGGCTGTGAAAGGTGGAGATGAGCGGGG
This sequence comes from uncultured Acidobacteriota bacterium, assembly GCA_963711585.1. Lineage (GTDB taxonomy): Bacteria > Acidobacteriota > Blastocatellia > Pyrinomonadales > Pyrinomonadaceae > QHXM01. The sequence continues at coordinate 375,137 of CAVQEU010000022.1, forward strand.
CGGAAGCCAGCGTCGCGTCCGCGAGGAGCCGCCGGACGCGCTCGCGCATCTCCTCGGCCGCCTTGTTCGTGAACGTGACGGCGAGGATGTTGTGCGGCGCGACATCGCGCTCGGCAATCAAATAGGCGATGCGGTACGTGATGACGCGCGTCTTGCCGGAGCCCGCGCCCGCCAGGATAAGCAGCGGCCCGTCAGTTTCGGTGACGGCTACGCGCTGCTGCGGGTTTAGTGATGAAAGGAAGTCCATAACAGCAGAATCCAGAATCCAGAATCCAGGAGCCAGAATAAAAGAAAGAAGGTTTCAGCCTTTCATTCTGGATTCTGACTCCTGGATTCTGGATTCTTCATTTAATCAATTTCTGAATCGCCTTGAACTGTTCGTGCCGGGCGTCGCGCATCAATTCGAAGAGCGCCATTTCGGTGGAAGAGGGAATCGCGCCGCTCTGCTGCATCTTGGCGAGGGCGATCTGTTTGTTCTGCGGGGAGCGCGCCGTGATGCAGTCAATCAGGAGGTGCGCCTGGTAGCCGCGCGCGAGCAGGTCGTGCGTCGTCTGGTTGATGCAGACGTGCGCCTCTATGCCGCAGAGGAGGACGTGCACTGCTTGCGTGCGTTCGAGTTCGGCTTCGAAGGCGTTCGCGCCGCAGGAGCTGAAGGCGGTCTTTTCGATGATGTTGATGTCCGGCGGCAGGACGGCCTGAATCTCGTTCGCCGTGCGGCCGAGCCCTTTCGGGTATTGCTCGGTGACGATGACGGGGACGTTCAGGAGCCGCGCCGCGTGGGCGACGAGCGCGATGCGCGCCGCCGTCTCCGCGAAGTCAGAGATGTGAGAGCGAAAGCCCTCCTGCATGTCTATCACGGCGAGCGCCGTGTGAGCCGGGTCGAGCGTGTGTTTGTGCCGCATGATTTTTCCTCGAAGAGACATTTAAGCACACGGCGTCAGGGCTGGGCAAAAGCAACGCGGGCGGAGCGGCGAAAAACGCGAAAACAAAAGGCAGAGCGCAGATTCAAAACATGACTCAATCATCTTAGCGCCTTTGCGCCTCTGCGTGAGAAAACCAAAAGTTTCACGCTGGAGGCGCAAAGGCGCTAAGAGTTCTCTTACGGCTTAACGGTCGCGGCGGGCGCGTAGGGCAGTTCGTAATCCGCGACGCGCTGGCACGGTTTCAGTTCAAGGGCGGCGGCGGTCGCGGCCTCTGCCTCGCGGCGGAGTTGGGCGCGCGTCTGCGCGTCCCAGGCGAGCGGGCGCGTGTTCGTTGACTCCGTTTCCGGGGCGGGGCGAAGCAAGAGTTTGTAGCGGCCCGGCGCGAGGTTCGTCAGGCTGAATGCGCCGTCGTCGCCAGGCACGGCTTCCGAGTAGCGCAAGACGTCTTCCGCGCGCTCGCGCTCCGCCGGGACCAGGTGAACTTTCAGGTTCGCGGGCAGCGCGGTCCCTTCCGCGGCGGCGCGGACGCGCCCACTGATGGCCGCGCCGTCCTGCGCCATGTTGACAACCACGCCCGCGAGCGTTTGGCCCATTCTGAGCGAGATGGCGGCGGACGGCGGTGTGACCGCAGCTCCCGCGGGCCTGGGGGCTGCGCCCGGCTGGCTTCGCTGCGTTGCGCCCGGCAGCACGATTGAGCGTATGTACCATGATTCAGCGGGCAGCCGTGCGGTCAGGCGATAACTGCCTTCGAGCAGATTGCGGATCGCGAACTCGCCCTGCTCGGTCGGCGTCCCGCCGCTCGTGGGAAAGAAAGCCTGTACGTAGGACTCCTGAGCCCGCGTCTTCTCGTCGCGGCGGGCTTTGACGGCCGTCTCCATGATGGAAGCAGTGCGCGCGAGCGCCGCGCACTTCTCGTCCGGCGCGGGTTCCAACTGGACGCGCCCCTCAATCGAGGCGAGCGGGGCGAGCGTGAGCGCGAGGCCGGTCACGTCCGCGCCTTTGACCGTGACGCGGCGCGGGATTGACGAGAGCGTGTTGCCGCTCTCGCCGCCCCACTGCTGCGCCGTCAACTCGTACTCGCCGTCGGCCACGCCGCCGAACGAGAAGCCCTCCCTGCCCTGCTGGCCCAGAACCGTGGCCCCCTCGAACTCGCCGCTCGTGGGTCTCCTGAGTACGACCGAGATGTTGAAGGTCGTGGTGTCCCGCGCGCCGGAGACCGTGCCGCTGACGGTGTGCCCGCGCTCGCTGCGGTAGCGTATGTCAATGCCGGAGACTTCCTCGCCGCCGCGGATGGTGACCTCGTTGGCCGTGTCGCGCGTGGAGGAAGGGAAGTAGGTTGGGGCGTCGCCCAGGTAAGCGTTGAATGCGCCGAAGAGTCTTTGGCCCCCGCCGGCGGCGATGAGGTAGGTTCCCGCAGACAGGCCGTAGATGCGGTAGACGCCGCGGTCGTCCGTCATCCTCTCGGGGATGTAGCTGTTGAAGCGTGTGACGGTCGTGGCCCGTCCCGCGTCGTTGCGCACGCGTATGGCGCGCACGGAGACGGCGATCACGGGGTCGCCGTTTGCGTCGCGCACGGTCCCCGTAATCACGCCGCCCTTACTGAGCGTGACGCTCACGTTATCCCCCGGCCTGTAGTAACTGGGTTCGTCGTGGCCGGTCGCTCGCGCGTCCTGCGAGTTGACGAATCCGGGCAGCATTGCCATCACGTTGTAGAGGCCGGGCGTAAGCTCCGTCACGCGGAACTTGCCCTCGCCGTCCGTCGTGGCCGTCAGCGGCGGTCCGGGCACGCGTGCGTACGCCTTGAAGACCATGACCACTGCGTCCGCCATAGGTCGCCCGTCTTCGCTGACGACGCGCCCGGTAATCACGCCCGAGCGGGTGTTGACGGCGCGCGGCTTGTTCGCCCCGGTCGCCTGCGCCCGCGCCGCGTACGGCGTGAGGACGAGCAAGACGAGAAAGAGAATCGTTAAGCAATTGCGGATTGGGAAGACAAGACTCAAGCTCTTCTTAGCGCCTTTGGTATTTCTTTTGTTGCGCCTTTGCGTGAACGGCTGTTTCTCGCAAAGGCGCAAAGTTAAGACGTAAGACGCAAAGGGTTGAGGTATGCGGTCTGTTGAGTTCTTAGTCATTGCTGCCCTCCGTGCGCTTCGCGTTGAGGTCGAGGGTCAGTGTGACGTCGGAGGCGATGCCGTTGGTGACTGAGACCGTCTGCTTGACGGCGGGCGGCAACGCGCCCGGCGGCGGGGGACGAAATTGCGCCTCAAGAGTAATCTCGTACTCGCCTGTGGGAAGCCCTTCCATGACGAACCGGCCGCGCGCGTCAGCCTCTACGCCGTGGCTCATGTACCCAAACCCGGGCTCGTCGCCGCGGCGTCGCGCGTTGACCGCCAGCCGCGCCCCTTCGGGCAGCGGGCCGTTGGCGATTGTGACCTGCCCGCGGATGATGCCGCTGCCGTACTCGAAGACGACGCGGACGCCAGAGATATTCGCGCCCTGCGTGATCTCTATCTCCTGCTGCGGGACCCCGTCGCGCTCGACGCGCGCGAGGGTGATATTCGGCTGCGGCGGGTAGCCGATCACGTACACGCGCGCTTTGCCCGGACGCAGGCCCGTAGCGCGGAAACTCCCGTCGGGCGCTATCTTGATAATCCCGAATGAGGGGACCGAGAGGCCGGTCGTCTGTATGCCGACGGCGATTGAGAGCTGCGAGAGCTTGGCTAGAATCTTGGGGTCGGTCGTCCCCTCCATGACGGCCACGCCGCTCAGGGAAGCGCCGCGGCGAACCACAATCTCTAGTCCGCTGACGTCTCCGTCAGTAATCTCAAACTTGGACGCCTCGCTGTAGTTTTCGGCGTTCCCCTCCGACCAGACAAAGGCGGCGTAGCGGCCGGGCAGCAATCCGTCCAGGCGGAAGCGCCCCTCCGAGTCGGAGAGCGAGCCCCATCCAGAGCCGCCCATATCTTTGCCGTCGTTGACCAGGGCACCGTGGCCCACCTGCGCGCCCGCCACGGGCTTGCCGCTCTCGTCCACGACCCGGCCCGTCGCCGTAAACGAGCGCGACTTGCGCCCCAACATGATGTCCGCGTTCGTGACCTCCGTGCCTTCACCGATTTCGATGACGGTGGCCTTCGACGCGTCAGTCGTGCCCGGGTAGAACGTGCGCGAGTAGTAGCCGCGCCCGCCGAAGCCGAACCTGACGCTGCCCTCTTCCATCGCCTCGCCGACGCTGACCGTGTACTTGCCCGGCGCGATGCCGTAAAGGCGGTAGACGCCGCGGTCGTCCGTCTCGTACATGAACGGATTGTCACTGAAGAAGCCGCGCGGATTGCCCTGCTGGCCCACCGCGTTCAACTGGATGCGCTCGCCGATGACGGGCGAGCCGTCGTCTTCGCGCACGCGGCCCGTGATGACGCCGCCGCGCTGGAGCGCGAAGTCAATCTTCTCGACCGTCTCGCCGTCCGCGACGTTGATCGCCTTGCCCGTGCCGCCGAACATGTTCTCGCTCGTGCCGATGTAGGCGGGCGTAATCGCCACGATGTTGTAGCGTCCGGCCGGCACTCCCGTCAGCCTGTAGTTGCCTTCGGCGTCGGTCGTGCCGCGCGTGACGGCGCTGCGATCCGGGCTGAACTCCATAGGGTAGAGCGCCACCATCACGTTGGCCGCGCCCTTGCCGCCCATCGTCACGCGGCCCGTGATGACGGCCGTGCCCTGTTGCTTGGGTGCTTGTGCTGTGACGTGTAGAACTGCCGCCGCGGGCAAGAGCAGAAGGAAAACAGCGCGCGCGAGAGAACGCATGAGAGGACTCCTTTTTAACGTCCGTGGAAAACGCCAGCGCTGGGAGACACGCGCGAGATTATAGCGGGTTTCATTTTTGCGGGGTACAAAAAACCGCTCAGGATTTTGCACCCGGCAGGATGATTCTCTCCCGCAGCCTCTGCGCGACGAAGAGCAGCGCGGCGCTCGTGAAGCCGATGAGGGCGACGGCGGGCCAGTAGCGGAAGTCCAGGTAGTTGATCTCGTAGAAGATCTTCAGCCACCGGAGGAGAAAGAAATCGAGCTGGCTGGCGGCCAGGGCGAAGTAGACGGCGAGAATGCCGACTCCGTAGAACATGTAGATGCGCACGTTCTTCTCGCCCTTGTGGAGCGCGACGGCGAAGAAGTTGGCGACCGAGGTGATGACCATGATGCTGAGCATGACCATCTGTAGGTCTTCCATGTCGGTCCCATAGCCGCGCATGAACGGCTGAACGAGCGGGACCGTCGAGATGACCGTCTGGATGTCTTCCGGCTTGAGCAGATTGTGGCGGGTCGCGACGTAGCCGCCGAGGTAAGCCGCCGCGGCCATGAAGAGCGCCGAGAGGACGACGAACGAGTAGAGGTCGCGCGTGAAGTGCTGGTGCTTGCTCGCGTTGTTGTTCCTGAGTGCGATGAAGAAGGCCGGCAGCACTATCGTGAAGATGTTAATCAAGGAAACGCGGCGCGGCGTCAAAGGGAAGTTGAAGAGGAAGAAGATGTGGAGCAGGGCAAGGTAGATGACGAGAAAATTTTTGGTCAGGAAGAGCTTGGCCGTCGAGCTGACCGTGTTGACGATCTTGTTGCCCTCGTCGAAGATCGTGGGCAGAAGCGAGAAGCGATTTTTCAGGAGGACGATGTCCGCGACCTCTTTCGTAATCTTGCTCCCTTCCTCCATCGCGATGCCCATGTCGGCGGCCTTGATGGCGGGCAGGTCGTTGACCCCGTCGCCGATCATCGCCGTGTAAATCTTCTCCTTCTTCAGCGCCTCTATGATGCGTAGCTTGTGGTCGGGCCTGAGGCGGGCAAAGATGATTTTGTCCATCACGACCCCGAGGAATTCCGTCTCGGGAATCTCGTCGAGAGCCTGCCCCGCAATCAATTTGTCGTCTTCAATCTCCCAGCCGATCTCGCGCACCACGGCCTGAATCGCCTCGGGCGCGTCGCCCGACAGAATCTTGAGCTTAATATCGTGCGACTGGAAGAGGCGTATGGCATCCATCACGTCGTCACGGATTTGGTCCGTGATGGAGACGATGCAGATCGGCTCAATCAAGAGCTTGTTCGAGTCGCCGCGCGCGTCGGCAAGCGAGATGCCGGGGGCGAGCCGTCCGAAGAGCACGTTGCGATAGACGCTCAGGCGGTGCTCTTCGTAGAGGGCCGTGGCGCGCTCGCGGTCGCCTGGCGCGACGCTCGGCAACAGCAGGTCGAACGCGCCGAAGATGAAGCTGCCTTCGGACCCGTTCGAGCGGGCGCGAATGAGACTCATCTTCTTCTCGGAACTAAAAGGGATTTCGTCCAGGAGTTTCGCATCGTCGGCGGCCGGAAAGGGCGCGAGCGTCCTCAGAGTCGCGTTCTTGTCCGAAGAGAGTTTGCCGTAAGTCCCCAGGAGGCTTTCGGCCTGCGCGCGGTCGAAGCGGTCGTCCAGGAGCGTGATGCGGTTGACGGAGAGCTTGTTCTGCGTGAGCGTCCCCGTCTTGTCCATGCAGACGATCTGCACGTTAGAGAAAGATTCGATGGCGTTCAGGCGCTCGATGATCGCGCCGATGCGGCTGATGCGGTAGACGCCGAGCGCGAACGTGATGGACGCCATCAGGACGAGCCCCTGCGGGATGAGCGAGATGACGATGGTCGAGAGCCGGCGGATGAAGTCCAGGTTGTCCAGGTTCGCGTGCGGGTCGAAGAGGATTTCCAGGCAGCACGAGCGCGGCGGAGATAATCAGCAGCGTCTCGACAATGTGGTCTAATTTTTTTTGCAGCGGCGTCAGCGTGTGCTTGAGCTTCTTGGCGATGTCCGTGACCTTGTTGGCGTAGCAGGCGTCGCCGACCTTCTCCGCGACGTAGGTGCCGTTGCCCGAGACGCAGAAGCTACCCGAGAGAATCTCGTCGCCCGGATTCTTGAAGACCGGGACGGACTCACCCGTCAGGAGGGATTCGTCAATCTCAAGGTGGTTGGAATCTTGCACGCGCGCGTCAACGACCACCTGGTCGCCCCGGCCGAGCAGGATGAGGTCGTCAACGACTATCTCCTTCTGGTCAATCGAGACCTCCCGGCCGTCACGCACGACGTTGACATTGCGCTCCAAGCAGGAGGTTGACCTTGTCGAGCGCGCGCTTGGCCTTAATCTCCTGCGAGATGGCGAGCACTGTGTTAATCAGGGCGACCGCGCCGACGCCGATGGAGTCGAGGATGAGTGTGGAGTGGCCGGTCCTGAAGTAGAAGAAGAGCAGGAAGCAGATGACGACCAGGACGACGAAGTTGAAGACCGAGAAAAGGTTCTCGAAGATGATTTGCTGCGTCCGCTTCGTGCGCGTCTCAGAGGCGACGTTGCGCAAGCCCCGCGCCACCCGGTCCCTGACTTGTTCGGAGGTTAAGCCCGTGAGTTCCAATTTGATTATCCCAGTTGACTAGCTAGTGATTCCGATTCCCGGCGCGGGGTGATGAATTCTGGCTGAAGATCGGATAAATCGAGCGTGCGGCGCGGTCCCGTCGGCGCGGCCGCTTCCAGCCAGAGTGTTTAGCTGTTCGACTTCGGCCAGAGCTTCCGGGCGAGCGCCAAAGGCGAGCACATGGCGTCGTGAATGTCAGCAATATTCTTTCGTCTTTCCTGTAGAAAGTAGATTGGTAGTCTTGATGAATCCTCCCTGAGCTTGAGTTACATTTCTCTACCAGTTAAGAAATTGCTGTCATAGGCTTGAGCTTTTCCCTGAACTTCCTGCAAGTTTACCAGTTCAGTGACCCGGATGAACAAAAATATAATGACTCCCTCTCGATCTTAGATGAGATGACAATCCGAAAGCCTGACCAGCGCAACCGTCTGTGAAAGTCGGAAGTTCTTTGGCCCCTCACTGCCTTCCGCAGTAGTTTCTGTTTCTTCATCGGCAGTTACCTGCAGCGACCTGCAATTACTCGTCACTTATTCAACACGTACTTGATGACCTGCGTGCGCGCCGCGACCAGCAATTCGTTCTTGTCGTTGAAGGCCATGCCGGAGGCGACGCTGCCGTGGCACCTTGAACGTGTCGAGGTAGCGGCCCTCGGGGTCGAAGACGTGTATGCCGTTGATGTCGCTGACGTAGACGCGCCCCTGCCCGTCAACGGCGATGGCGTCCGGGGCGTGGAACTGGCCGGGCTCGTCGCCGGAACTGCCGAACCTGTTGACGAAGCGGCCGTCGGACGAGAACTTGAAGACTGCCGCGCGGTGCGCGGACATCGCGTAGATATTTCCTAGCCCGTCCACGGCGATGCCCTCTATTCTTTCGGGGTCGCCGGTCTGCGTCTGTAGCGCCTTGCTGATGGTGCGCGTGACCTGGCCGCTTGAGTTGAAGCGCACTATGTCGTCGTCGTTGACCACCGCGACCAGGCCGCCGTCGGGCGTCGAGCGCGCCTGGTCGAAATAGGCGCGGCCGTGGTCGGTCGCGCTGCTGTACTCGATCTTGCCGAGCGGGTTGCCGGTCGCGCCCTCGAAGCGGGAGATTTCGCCGCGCTGGACGACGAAGACCGTCCCCTTGCGGTCGGCCGCCAACTGCCTCATGGGCATCTTCGGGTCAACCGTCCACTGCGTGATGAATTTCCCGTCGGCGTCAAACGCCTGTACGCGCCCGCCGTTCAAATACTCGCCGACGTAAATTCTCCCTTCGCCGTCCACGCCGATGTTGCGCGCGTCCTTGAACATCCCTGGCCCAATGCCCTCGCTCCCGAACTTGAGCGCGACGGAGGCGAAGCCGGGCGCTGCGGGCGCGCCGGCCACACCGCGCGGGGCTGAAGTGGGTGGCGAAGTCGGGCTGGGCGGAAACACGCTCGTCGCACGTTTGATACCGTTGACGAAAGCGATGACGCCGGCGGCGATGCTGGCGAACACTATTATGACGATGGCGAGCACTATCCAGGAGACGGTGCGCTTCGCCTTGTGCGTAATCTGCTGCACAGCGGGGTGTGCCTGCACGTCATGCATCGAGACGGAGACTTGGCCGGGCTGCTCGCCCGCGGCCATGCGCTCGACGGCGAGCTTGGCCTCCGCCAGCCCGACGCCGAAGATTTCGCGGTAGAGCTTGATGGCCTCAAGCTTATTGCCCGAGCGCGCGAGGCGCGCTATCTCCTGCAAGTTCGCCGCGCGCTCCTGCATCCTCAAGAGGCCGTCGAAGAAGCCACCCGAAGCGGGCTGTGCCACGGGGCGCGGCCGCAACTCTTCGGGGACGATGATGCTGCTCCCGCAGAAGGGGCAGCGGACGGTCAGCGCGCCGCCCTGCTCATATTCGAGCGGCCCGCCGCACGACGTGCATTTGAAAGGTATGCTCATTGGTCGAAAGTCTAGACGATGGCCGGAAGAGTTCTTTTACTCTTCCGCCTGAGTTGATTGCCTGCGCCGAATCAGGTCGGCCAGCCCTTCGAGCGCGCGGCGCCCCATCCCCGTCGGGTCCTTCTTCGTCCCCAAAAATTCCTGCGCGTCCGTGATAATCGCCAGCATCTCGTTCTGCACCACCAGCCTGATTTGCTCTTCGTCCTCTTTGGTCATCGGCTTTGTTCTCCCGCTTGAAATCGTCTTCGGATGGAAAGTCACGGCAGTATAAAGCCTCTCGGGCGGTGGCAACAAATTTCGACAAGTCAGGAGGGCGACTTTTGCGTTGTTACGGGGGCCGGGCTTGCATTATATTTTGGTTGCCGCAGGAGGAAAACCATGAAGAGATTCCGCATCACGCATCGAAAAGCACGAGCACAGCGAGGCCGCCATCATGACCCTCCCCTTCGACGTGGAGAAGGTTTTCGGGACACGCGCGCGCGTCCCCGTGCGCGGGACGATCAACGGGTTCCCCTTCCGCAGCTCCATCTTTCCAACGGGCGACGGCCATCACTACATGGTCCTCAACAAAGAGGTCCGCGCCGGAGCTAAGGTCAAAGGCGGCGACACCATCAGCGTACAGATGGAGCGCGACGACGAGCCACGCACCATCACGCCGCCCGCCGAACTGGCACGCGCCCTCAAAGCCAACAAGGCGGCCCACGCCGCCTGGGAAAAACTGAGCTACACGCACCAGAAAGAGTACGCCTCGGCCGTCGAAGAGGCCAAAAGGCCCGAAACCCGCGCCCGCCGCGTCGAGAAGACCATCACAGAACTGGCCGCCGGGAAAAAGCCCAGGTGAGCGCACGGATGCCCGGCCAATCAATTCCCAAAATCCCCCGTAATTTTTAAGAATTTCCCCTGATTTTCTCACCCGCTGGCTTGACCCTAAGGGCAACTGCCTTTATATTTAAGGCATCTTAAATTTTCGAAAAAGTTAAGTAGTGGAGGGGCCTGATGTCAAGGTCGTCGCCGGCTAGAGAGGTGGAGGAAGTTTTGAGCAGTTTTACGGAGATCATGTCCGGGTTGATGATTGACCAGTACCAGAAGCAGTTGACGGAACTGGAACTAACATTGCCCCAGGCGCAGGTCTTGAGAGTGCTCCGGCGCGGCCCCCTGCAAACAGGCCAACTGGCGGCCGAAATGAAGATTTCGGCCCCGGCCATTACGCAACTAACCGACAGGCTGATCCGTAAAGGATTAATCGAACGGCACGCGGCCGTGGACGACCGCCGCTGCGTCATCGTCGCGCTCTCCGAAGAGGGACGTCAATTAGTGGACAGGTTCCGCGAGCGACGACGTGAAATCTTCGACGAGGCGCTCGCGGAATTGAGCGAGTCGGAGCGACGCCAGGCCTTCGAGGTGCTTGAAAAAGTGGTGAAAGCGCTCGAAAGCTACGAATCGGGCGCAAGTTTCGGCCACGGCAACAATTCAACGGGAAAGAAACAGAAGGGTTTCTTAAAACAAGGGGAAGTGTGAGATGAGAAAATTTAAGAATTTAGTACTCGCGGTCGCGGCCACGCTGGCCTTTGCGACCTCGCTTGCTGTCGCCAGCCCCGTCACGGCCAACGCACAGGGGCTAGACCAGCAGCAAATTATGAGAAAAGTCCGTAAAGAGTTGGTCAGACTGCCTTACTACGGCGTGTTTGACAACCTGGCTTATCAGGTAGAGGGCGGGACCGTGACCCTTTACGGGCAGGTGGTGCGCCCGACCACGAAAGAGGACGCGGAGCGCCGCGTGGCTAAAATCGAGGGCGTCGAGCGCGTCGTCAACCAGATAGAGGTGCTGCCGCTTTCGTCCTTCGACAATTCGATTCGCGTGCGGACGTATCGCACGCTGGCCCGCGCGGGCAGCCTTTACCGCTACTTTTTGGGGGCAAATCCGTCCGTGCACATCGTCGTCAACCGCGGCCACCTCAGCCTTGAAGGCGTCGTCGCGAACGAGGGCGACCGGCGGCTGGCTTACATCACGGCGCGGGGCATCCCCGGCGTCTTCTCTGTGACGAATAATCTTCGCACAGACCGTGAGACCAGGGCTTACTAAGGGCTGGATTGGAGTGGAAACCGAGTGCCGGGCAGGCGTTGAGCCGCCCGGCGCTCGCTTCCGACAAACTTTCTTTATGAAGATAACAGGCTCTTGAAATCAAACTTATTGTCGGTCGGGTGCATCATTGAGTTTTGCTTTTGAGGCTGCCGTGCCGGAGAGGGATTATGGGGACTCGCGCGAGAGGTGAAATTGTGAGCATGCTTGAGAAAAATGTGAACAAGGAAGGGTTCCGTTCGCTCGTGCTGGGCGACGAGAGGTACAGACCTTTCGACGGCCTCAATCAAGAGCAGGAGGGCGAGACGGTCGCCACGGACAAGCTGGAAGACGTCCTGCAAAAGCTGGACGAGGCGAGCTTGGCCGAAGCCGACCCTGCGGCGCTGCTTCTCGAAGACGTGTCTTCGGGCGCGGCCGAGGAGAGCGGCGAGGCTTTCGACGAGGACGAACTGGATTTATCCGCGGGCGAAGAGGACAAGGCGACCGACCCGGTACGCATGTACCTGCGCCAGATGGGCCGCGTGCCTTTGCTGACGCGCGAACAGGAAGTCTCCATCGCCAAGAGGATAGAGAACGGGCAGATCAGGGCGAACCGCGTCATCGCGCGCTCGCCCATCGCCATCGCGGAACTGATAAAAATCGGCGACGAACTCGAAGCCGGCGCGCTCAGCATACGCGACGTGGTCGCCTTCTCCGAACAGGCGGAGATTGACGAGCAGGAGGACCGCGGCGACGAGTACCTGCGCCTGACGCTCGAAGGCATCGAGCGCATCCGCGTGCTTTCGCGCCTGGGCCGTAAGGAGTGGGACAAGCTGCGCGCCGAGTTTAAGGTGACGCGCGGCAAGAAGTCCAAGAAGCTACTGCGCATCAAGCGCAAGGCCGTGCGCACGCGCCTCGATATCGCGCGCGCCATCAAGGAGCTGAACCTCAAAGAGGACACGCGCCAGCGCTTGATCGCTTCAATCGCGGTCGTGCACAAAGAGGTACGTTCGGCCGAGCGCGAGATAGACAAGCTGACGGAGAAGCTGAGCCGCAAGCGCATCAAGCCGGAGGACGAGAAGGAGTACAAGCGGCTAATCACGGCTGCCAGGCGTCGTCTCAAGCAGGTCGAAGCCGACACGTTCCTCTCGCCCGTAGAGGTCAGGCGCTCGCACCAGGCGATTGCCGTCAGCGAGGCGCAGACCACAGAGGCCAAGCGCGAGATGACGGAGGCCAACCTGCGCCTCGTCGTCTCCATCGCCAAGAAGTACGTCAACCGTGGCCTGCAATTCCTGGACTTGATTCAGGAAGGCAACATCGGCTTGATGAAGGCCGTGGATAAGTTCGAGTGGCGGCGCGGTTATAAATTCTCGACCTACGCGACGTGGTGGATTCGCCAGGCAATTACGAGGGCGATTGCCGACCAGGCGAGGACGATTCGCATCCCCGTCCACATGATCGAGACGATCAACAAGCTGGTGAAGACTTCACGCGCGCTCGTGCAGGAGTTGGGGCGCGAGCCGACGAACGAGGAGATCGCCGAGCGCGTTGATATGTCCGTGGCGAAGGTGCGCGCCGTCTTCAAAATGGCACAGCAGCCCGTCTCTTTGGAGACGCCCATCGGTGAAGAGGAAGACTCGCACCTCGGTGACTTCATCGAAGACAAGTCGGGGAGCAACCCCGCCGAGTCCGTCGTCGCCTCGAACCTGCGGGAGATTACGGACGAAGTGCTGGCGACCTTGAGCCCGCGTGAAGAGAAGGTCATCAAGATGCGCTTCGGGTTGGGCCTGCACGGCGAAGAGCACACGCTCGAAGAGGTCGGCGAAGACTTCTCGGTCACGCGCGAGCGCATACGCCAGATCGAAGCCAAGGCTTTGAGGAAGCTGCGGCATCCTTCGCGCGCACGCCTGCTCAAGCCCTTCATCGAAGACCAGCAGTAACAGTGGTCAGTGGTCGGTGGTCAGTGGTCAGTAAAAACAGAAGGCAGCCGAGAGTGATTAACTCGGCTGCCTCTTTTCTTTTTGCTTTAACTGACCACTGATTCCTGTCTACTGCCCGTTCAAGTCCTTGACCATTGTGAAGAGGGGCGTTCCCAGGAGGTCGTGCGGGCCGGCGTCGTTGCGGCGAAAGCCGTGCTTTTCGTAGAGGCGTATGGCGCTTAGAAGGAAAGGTGTCGTGCTCAGCAACAGGCGCTCGAAGCCGTTTTGCGAGGCGAACTCTTCGACGCGCTCAAGGAGCGCGCGGCCCGTTCCTCTTCCCCTCATCGCAGGGTCAACGGCCATGCCTCGGATGTAGAGTGAGTCTGTCCTGGGGACTGCCGCGACGGTCCCGACGATTGTGCCATTTTCGACGGCGACCCAGACGGGGCCCTCTCGCATGCGCTCAAGAATCTGTTCGGGCGTCGAGACGGTGGCACTGAACGCCGCGGCCGTGTAAGAGGATTCGTATTCGGCGAAAGACCTTCGCAGGGCCGCCGCGATTTGTGCGGCGTCTTCGGGGACGGCCAAACGTATGGGGCCGCCCGGCTGTGTCTCTTCGCCCACAGGCTTTCACCTCAGCGCAGGTTGCTCTTCGGGAACAGCACGCGTTCGGGCTCGGTGTTCAATCTTTCGAGCATCTTCTTAATGAGAATGGTCTTGACGCGGCCCGCGCGCTTGGGCTCGACCAGGTAGCGGACGCTGGCTTCGACCCACGTACTCTGGCTGATACGAAAAAAGACGGCAGGGTGTTCTCTGACTTCCAATTGGTCAACGGGCGTGTGCGCGAGCAGTTCGCGGAACGTCCTGACGCGCTCGATCATGGCCTGGCCCAGTTCCTCCTCGGCCGTCTCCTGCATGGTCTTCGCCACGAACTCAAGGTCGCTCTCGTAAGCGACCTGGAAACTGATCTCGTTCCAGATGTAAGGGAAGAGCGGCCAGGAGTAGTTATAGACGGCCGTGTCCAGGACGCTCGAATTAGGGAACTTGATGATCCGGCCGCTCGGGTGGTCTGTCGAAAGATACTGTCCGCCGAACTCCCAGAGCGTCGTGTCCAGGTAGCTAACGTCAATCACGTCGCCCGTCGCCTCGCCAATCCTGATGCGGTCGCCGACGCGGTAAGGCGCTCTGACCAGGATGTAAATCCAGCCGATGAAACTCGTGATGGGCGTCTGAAGCGCGAACCCCAGGATGAGCGAGATGAGGCCGAGCGAGACGACGGTCGTGTACCAGTTGGCGAAGATGATGGAGATGACTATGAGGACGAGGACGAGGCCGACCAGCAATTTCAGAATGCGCCGCAGGTTGTAGCGCGTGACGGCGTCGTACAGGCGGCCGAGGACGTAGAGGTCAATCGCCTTCGCCACGCCGAGGACGAGGACGATAGCCATCGCGCCGAGCGTGAGCCTCTGCGAAAGCGCCACGTACTTGCCCGCGAAATCGAATGTGCCCAGGCGGAGCAGGTAATAGATGCTGCCGAACGCCAGGAGCAGGAGCGTGTAGGTCAGAAGCCAGAGCTTGCCACGGGTCTCGACTACGGGCTTGACCTCCGCTTTCTCGGTCGCAGTTTGTTGGAGTGCCTGGCGGACCTCCTTGCGCTCCTTCAGTCGCTCGGCCTTGGCTTTCTCTTCGGCGGTCGTCGTCATCTCTCTCCTCCCTCAACGGGAGCGTATTCTACCTCAAGAGCCGCGCCGGTACTGACCCTTCGTCCGTATCTGCGACCGTCTTGAGCCTCACCGTCGCGCGTGCTATCCTCTTTTCACACCCGATATTCCCCTTGAATGAACTCCCCTTCCTGGGATTGGCCTGCCCCGGTGTGCCAATTCCCCGGCCGCCGCGGCGACGAATTGAAACAGGGGGAAGGAAGAACTGAATCATGTCACTCAAAAACTTGTTGGAGCGGTTGGCCGCGTTCGAGCCGACCAAGTACCCGTTCATCAGTCTTTACCTGAACGCGCAGGCGAACGACCGCGGGCGCGACGACTACGGCCTCTTCGTGCGGCAGGAGTTGGAGGCGCGCGCGAAGACGTTTGAGCCGCGCACGCCGGAGCGCGAAAGCTTCGACCGCGACGCCGAGCGGATTAAGGACTACCTCGAAAAAGAGGTGCGCCCTTCGGCCAACGGCGTCGCCATCTTCGCGTGCTCGGGTGCGAACGACTTCTTCGAGGCGGCGCAACTCGACGCGCCGATTGAGCGCAACCGCCTCTTCGTCTACGACCACCCGCACCTTTATCCGCTCGCGCGGCTGATGGATCAGCACCCGCGCTACGCGGTGCTCGTGGCCGACACGAACTACGCGCAAATCTTCGTCTTCGGCTACGGCCACCTGATAGACCACGACGAGATACAGAGCGTCAAGACCAACCGCTCGCAGGTCGGCGGGTGGTCGCAGATGCGCTACCAGCGGCACGTGGAGAACTACCACCTGCACCACGCCAAGGAGGTCGTGGACGCGCTCGACCGAATCGTGCGCGAGGACCAGATAGAGAAGGTCATCCTCTCCGGTGACCAGACGACCATCATCCCGCTCCTGCGCGAGCAGATGCCCAAGCATCTGTCGGAGAAGATCGTTGACGTCATCAACCTCAATGTGAAGACGCCCGAGCACGAAATCCTGGAGGCGACAGAGCAGTTGATGCGCGTCCGCAACGCGACGAGCGACATGGAGAAGGTCAGGCAGCTTCTGGACGAGTACCGCGGCGACGGCCTCGCGGTGGTCGGCGTGGCGGCGACGCTCGCCGCGCTCTCCAACGGCCAGGTGGAAGAGTTGTTCATCAGCGCCTCTATGCGCGGCATACGCTACGACGAGCAGGAGGTGGAGAAGGTGATGGCGGCCTACGCTCCGGCCACGGGGCCGACGGCCGACGTGACCGAGCCGCGCACGGTGGCGGACGAATTGGTCCGCCGCGCCGAGACCATGTCTTCGGCACGCGTCACCTTCATAGAGGACGAGTCGTTACTCGTGAGCGCGGGCGGCGTCGGCGCGCTCATACGCTACCACATCACGGACACAGCGGGAGGGGACAATGTCGGATAAAGACAGGCAGAAGAAGGACGGACGCGACAAGAACAAGAAGAACCAGGCAACCAGGGAAGGGGAGAAGAATTCGCGCAAGCAGGGAGCCAACGCGCCCCAACAAGCGAAGGCACAGTCGAACCTGACCGACAGAGAGCCGGGCGCGGCAAGCACCCGATAGCTTTGCGGCAATGATTCCCGGCCCCGCAGGGGTCGCACATGATAGCCAGGGTAAGCGCATGAGCGCGCCACCCCTGGTATTGTGCCCAAATATGATTCCGACCCCGGAGGGGTCGCACTTCAACGTTGAAGTGCGACCCCTCCGGGGTCGGAATGTTTTCTAACATTTGACCGGGGGCGGCGCTTCCTGCGCTTCATGCGCACTTCGCTTGCCCCCGGCTATCTTGTTCATCCCCTCCGGGGATGACGTGCGTGCTGAATTAAATTGACAATCCCCTGAAAGCCTTCCAACCCTCCGGCCCGTAACGCGCATCAATGGGTCATCAAGCAAGTCTGTCTCCCCACTCTTTTACGCAACTGAAATCCGTTTCACAAACTCTGAGCCAGAGTTCTCAGGGTCACTGTGGAAGACTGTTCAGGCGTTGTCGCGCGGGAGGAAAACTCCTGGCGCGTTGGGCCGCTGTGTGCCTTGCACTGGAGGGAACTATGACTCGCAGACTTTTCTTCAGACTCTCTTTCCTGCTGCCGCTTTTTACGTTCGCAGCCCTGATCCTTTCAACCCAACGCGGCCTGACCGCCGTTCACAGTTCTCAAAACAAGCCGGCCGCACCCACTGAAGGCAGGCTCCTCGCTGTTGACGAGGAAGGAAATCTAGCGGGCCAGTGCCCGCTCAAGCACACGGATGTCAAAGCAGAGATCAGCGGCTTCCTCTCGCGCGTCACCGTCACGCAGGAGTTCGAAAATCCGTTCAAGGAGAAGATCGAAGCCGTCTACACGTTTCCGCTTGCCGCAGGCCGCGGCCGTGGACGATATGACGATGAGCGTCGGCGACCGCACAGTCCGAGGCACGATCATGCGCCGTGAGGAGGCGCAGGCCGTTTACGACGGCCGCCAGAGCGAGCGGTCAGCGTCGCCAGCCTGCTCGATCAGGAGCGGCCCAACATCTTCACGCAGTCGGTCGCCAACATCATGCCCGGCGAGAAGGTCAAGGTCGACAATCAGCTACGTCGAGACACTGAAGTACGAGGACGGCTCCTACGAGTTGTCTTTCCCGATGGTCGTCGGCCCGCGCTACATTCCGGGCACGCCGACGGGCACGCGAGCACGGGCCACGCGCCCGACACGACAGGTGCCGGATGCCTCGCGCATCACGCCGCCCGTGATGCGCGACGGCATGCGCGCCGGCCACGACATCTCGGTCGAGGTCGCGCTCGATGCCGGCGTGCCGATCGACGGAGCTCGCTTCGACGACGCACGAGGTCGAAGTCGAGCGCGCGTGACGACCGCGCGCGCCGTCGTGCGGCTCAAGAATCAGACGGACGATCCCGAACAAAGATTTCGTCCTCAAGTACGACGTGGCGGGCGGCAGGATCGAAGATGCCGTGCTCACGCACCGCTCCGCGCGCGGCGGCTTCTTCACGCTCATCCTCCAGCCGCCCGAGCGCGTGACCGCCGAAGACGTGATGCCGAAGGAGCTGGTTTTCGTCGCTCGACACTTCGGGCTCGATGGAGGGCTTTCCGCATCGAGAAGGCGAAGGAGACGATGAAGCTCGCGCTCGACGGTCTCTATCCGCAGGACACATTCAATCTCATCACTTTCTCGGGCGACACGCACATCCTCTTTCCCGAACCCGTGCCGGCCACGCCGGAGAATCTGCGCGAAGGCGCAGGAGTTTCTCGCGATCGCGCGAGGGCGGCGGCGGCACGGAGATGATGAAGGCCATCCGCGCCGCGCTCGATCCGTCCGACGCGCAGGATCACGTTCGCATCGTCTGCTTCATGACGGACGGCTACGTCGGCAACGACATGGAGATCATCGGCGAAGTGCAGAAGCACCCGAACGCGCGCGTCTTCTCGTTGGGCATCGGCGGCTCCGTCAATCGCTATCCTGCTCGACAAGATGGCCGAGCACGGGCGCGGCGAAGTCGAGTACGTCGCGCTGAAGCGACGACGGCTCGAGCGCCGCGCAGGCGTTTTCACGAGCGCGTGCGCAATCCGCTTGCTGACGGACATCTCGGTCGATTGGGGCGGCCTGCCGGTGCGCGGACGTCTACCCGAAAGCGATTCCCGATCTCTTCAGCGCAAAGCCGGTGATCTTGTCGGGGCGTTACACGCGGCAGCGGGCGCGGCGTATACGCTTGAAGGGCAAGATGTCGGGCCGCGATTTCGTGCGCGAGATTCCGGTCGAGCTTGCCGGAGACGGAAGCGCGGCACGACGTGCTCGCGACGCTCTGGGCGCGCACGCGAAGTTGACGATTTGATGGGCCAGGACATGCAGCGGCATGCAGCACGGGCAAGCCGCGCGACGAGCTGCGCGAAGCGATCACACAGCTCGGGCTGGAATATCAGGCTGATGACGCAGTTCACCTCCTTCGTCGCCGTCGAGGACGGCCTCACGGCCAACACGACGGCCTCCGCGGCTGACGCCAACACTCCGGCGGCGAACGTCTCCTTAGGGCAGTTCTCAAACTTTCCCACCCAGCGCACCGTGACGTCGCTCTACGCGGCTTCTTATGGCAGCGCCGGGGGCGCGCTCAATCCTGGCGCGGCCATGACAGCGAACGTCACGGTCACTTCAAACGCCGAGACGATGGACGCGTCCGGCCACCGTCACACGCACGGTCGAGACGGGAGTCATCAAAGATTTGCCCATCAGCGGGAGGAGCCACCAGGGTTTAATCTACCTCGCCCCCGGCACGGCCCTGGCCGCGGCGGGCCAGTCTCCCGGCATCTCGCAGGACAAACTCTCCTGTCAACGGGCAGCGGACCAATTCCAACAACTTCATCGTTGACGGCGTCAGCGCCAACTTCGGCATCAACCCGGACGAGCAAGACCCGGGGCGAGCGCATCCGGCACGACGGCCGGCCTCACCGCCACGGGCGGGACCAACGGCCTCGCGTCAATCGCCGCGACCCAGGAAGTGACGATTCGCACTCACGCCGTCGAGCCGCGGTACGGGCGCACACCCGGCGGCCAAATCGAGATCACCACTCGCGCCGGCACGAACCAATTCCACGGCTCTCTCTTCGAGCACTTCGGCAACGACGCGCTCGACGCGGGCGACTGGTTCGGCAACAGCCGCGGGTTGGGGAAGCCGCCTCACCGCATGAACAATTTCGGCGGCACGTTCGGCGGCCCCGTCAAGAAAGACCGGACATTTTTCTTCGGCTCTTACGAAGGCTTGCGGCTGCGCCAGCCCGTAGTTGCCGTCACGGACGTGCCTTCAATGGCGGCGCGTCTTTCCTCCGCCCCAGAGGTTCGGCCGTTCCTGAACGCGTTCCCTGTGCCGACCGGGATCGAAAGACCTGACGGCTTCGCCGAGTTCGCCTCGGCGTTCAGTAACCCGGCTCGGCTGGACGCCGCGAGCTTGCGTTTAGACCATACGTGACCGACGACGTGATGCTCAACGGGCGCTACAACTACGCCGCCTCTTCCGCCGACGAGCGCGGCGCGGGCGGCTTCTCTCGAACACGCTGAACCGAGGCGCAGCCGCCTTCAGACGCTGACGGGCGGGACCGATACACCGTCTCGCCGACGGTCGTGTGGAGGTGCGCGCGAACTACAGCCGCGTCTCGCGCGCGGCGCTGCGCGCCGACGGTTCGGCGGCGCGATCTGTGCCAGCAGGGACAGCGGCCTGCGGCCTGCTTCACGACGGGGGCGGCTCCTTCGCTTCGACCTCGACGGCCGCGGCGCTTCGCTCTCGCGCGCCGACGAGACGTCAACACACAGCGCCAGCTCAACGTCGGCTCTTTCGCCGGGTCGCGGGCAACCACACCTGGAAGTTCGGCGCGGACTACCGCAGTCGCGCCCCGTCGGCCTGCCCGCGTCGGAGCACAAAGCGTCCACTTCGACGGAGTCGGACAGGCGCGCTCGCGCGCGCGCCGCACGCGTCGGAGCTTCGAGCGCGCGACGCCGCGCGCCCCGTCTTTCAAAATCTCGCAGCCTACGCGCAGGACGAGTGGCGTGTGACGGCGCGGCTCACGCTGACCTACGGCGTGCGCTGGGAGGTCAACCCCGCGCCGCTCGCGTCGCGACGGGACAAACCCGCTGGCGGTCAATCAGGTGGGCGATTTCGCACAGCTCGGTTTCGGCCCGCGGGCGCGCGCCTCTGGAAGACCACTTACAACAACTTCGCGCCGCGCGTCGGCGTCGTCCTACCAGCCTTCGGGGCCGGGCGGCGAGGTGGGTCTTGCGCGCGGGCTTCGGACTCTTTTACGACACGGGAACGGACCAGGCGGGCCGCGCCTTCGCGGACTCTTTCCCTTTCGTCAGGGTCAGCGCGCTCTTCAACCAGCCCTTCGACACAACCATCGCGGTCCCGTCGAGCGGGCCGGGCGACGCCCCGCTCTCGGCCTTCGACCCAAGGCTTAAGCTGCCCTACACGCTGAAATGGAACTTCGAGCTACAGCGCACGCTCGGCTCCGCGCAGTCATTTTCGGCGGCTTACGTCGGCGCGGCCGGAAGGCGTCTGCTCCTGACGGAATCGCTCATTTAACGAGAACGCGGATTTCCCCTTCATACGGCTGACGACCAACGGGGCCAGGTCCGACTACCACTCGATGCAGTTGCAGTACAACCGCCGCCTCTCGTACGGCCTGCAAGCCCTCGTCTCTTACACATGGTCTAAGTCGCTGGACGACTACTCGAATGATTCCGCGGCGCGCACGCTCCTGCGCGGCGCGGGCTCCGGGCAGGAGCGCGGCCCTTCCGACTTCGACGTACGGCACTCGCTCGGCGGGCTCCTTTTTTACGAAGTACCGTCGGCGTACAAACACGGGCTGGGCCACACGCTTCTACGCAACTGGACGGTCAGTTCACTCTTCCTCGCACGCTCCGCCAGGCCCGTCAACGTGGTCTACGCCACGCCCTTCGGCTACGGCTTCGCCTACCTCCGCGCCCGACCTCATCGCGGGCGTCCCCCTTTACGTTCCTCACCCCACGGCCGCGGGCGGCAGCCTCATCAACCCCGCGGCCTTCACCATCCCGCAGGACTTCCGCCAGGGGAGTTTAGGCCGCAACAGCCTGCGCGGCTTTCCTCTCTACCAGGTGGACCTCGCGCTCGGCCGGAAATTCCACTTCACGGACGACGTGACCCTGCAATTCAGGACAGCAGTCTTCAACCTCTTCAACCGCGCGAACCTCGCGGACCCCGCGGGCCACGACGCGAGCCTCGGCACGCGCCTCTCGCCCACAGACCCGCTCAGAACAAACGCGACCTTCGGCCACCCGGCCTCCATGTACGGCCGAAGTCTCCTCGGCGGCGCGGGCAGCACCTTCGACTCCTTCCACCACTCCGGCGGCCCGCGCCGAATCCAGTTCTCACTCAAGTTTGAGTTTTAGCGAGGTGAAAAGTAACTATACCCACTTGCTGTTGAGTGTGAGCTATAGGAAATCTCACGCTGGAGACGCAAAGGCGCAAAGAAAACCTAACTCTTTTCTTTGCGCCTTTGCGTCTCCAGCGTGAGATGTTTTCTTTAGGCTATTCGACCGTCACAGACTTCGCCAGGTTCCTGGGCTGGTCCACGTCGCAACCTCTTCTCACGGCGATGTGATAGGCGAGGAGTTGGAGCGGGATGACGGCCAGGATGGGCGAGAGGAGGTCGGACGCCTGGGGAATCTCTATGACGTGGTCGGAGACGACTGAGGACATCGTGTCGTCTTCGTTGAGAATCGAGAGGACGACGCCCTCGCGCGCCTTGACCTCGACGATGTTCGAGTGCGTCTTCTCGTAGCGGACCTCGGAGGCGCGGTTCCCCTCCTCGCGTGTGTTGATGAAGACGACGGGCAGGCGCTCGTCAATCAGCGCGTTCGGCCCGTGCTTCATCTCGCCGGCCGGGTAGCCCTCGGCGTGTATGTAGGAAATCTCCTTCAGCTTCAGTGCGCCTTCGAGCGCGACCGGGAAATTGATGCCGCGCCCCAGGTAGAGAAAATCCGTCGAGCGGAAAAACTCCCTGGACAACTCCTCTATCTCGTCCGACTCGTTCAAGAGGTGTTCTATCTTGACGGGAAGCTCCGCCAGTTGCTGCGCGTGGTGGCGTGCCTCTTCCTGCGAGAGCGCGCCGCGAAGTTGGCCCAGGTAGAGGCCGAAGAGGTAGAGCGCAATCATCTGCGAGGTGAAAGCCTTGGTCGAGGCGACACCGATTTCGGGGCCGGCGTGCGTCAGAATCGTGCCGTCGGCCTCGCGCATAATCATGGACCCTTGCACGTTGCAGATCGCGAGCACCTTCGAGCCGTGCTCTTTGGCCTCACGCAGCGCCGCGATGGTGTCGGCCGTCTCGCCCGACTGCGAGATGACCAAAAGGAGCGTGTCTTCATCCATCACGGGGTCGCGGTAGCGAAACTCCGAGGCGTAGTCAACGTCCACCCCGATGCGCGCCAACTGCTCGATCATGTACTTGCCCGCAAGCCCGGCGTGCCACGAAGTCCCGCAGGCGGCGATCTTGATGGAGGTGAAGCGCTTGAAATCACTCTCGGTGATGTTCTTCATCTCGTCGAGGAAGACGCGCCCCGTGTCGAGGGAGACGCGGCCCTGGACGGTGTCGCGGACCGCGCGCGGCTGCTCGTAAATTTCCTTGAGCATGAAGTGCTTGAAGCCGCCCTTCTCCGCCATGATCGGGTCCCAGGTGATGCGCTGCTGCGTGGGCTCGACCGAGTTGCCTTCAAAGTCCGTGACGCGCACGGCGTCTTTCGTCAGCACCGCGATCTCGCCGTCGCCGAGGAAGAAGATGTCGCGCGTGTGTTGGAGAATCGGCGGGATGTCGGAGGCGACGAAGTATTCGCCGTCGCCGAGGCCGATGACGACGGGCGGCCCCTGCCGGACGGCGATGATCGTGTCCGGCTCGTCGGCGTTGATGATAGAGAGCGCGAAGATGCCGTGCAGTTCGGCGACACTGCTGCGCACGGCCTGCTCGAAAGATTCGCCCTTCTTCAAATACTCTTCGATCAAGTGCGCGACGATCTCCGTGTCCGTCTCGGTGACGAAGCGGTGATCGCTTTTACGCAGGCGGTCTTTCAGTTGCAGATAGTTTTCGATGATGCCGTTATGGACGACGACGACGCGGCCCGTGCAGTCGCGGTGCGGGTGCGCGTTCTCCTCTGTGGGGCGGCCATGCGTGGCCCAGCGCGTGTGGCCGATGCCGTATGTGCCGTCCAAAGGCTGTAGGCGAATCGCCTCTTCGAGGTTGCGGAGCTTGCCTTCGGCGCGGCGAATCTCAAGGTCGTGGTCCTCGTCAACGACGGCGATGCCGGCCGAGTCGTAGCCGCGGTATTCCAGTTTTCTCAGCCCGTCAATGATGACAGGCACGACCTGCTTGTTGCCGACGTATCCAACGATGCCACACATGATAAAGCAGTGATGAGTGATGAGTGATGAGTGATGAGCGCGTGACTACTCGGGTTGAGTCACCAGGCTTTCATCCTTCACGGTTTCACCCTCTCCCCTTCCTTCTTCTTTAGTTTCGATGAAACGTTTTTTGACGGTCGCCGGGACGCCCGCGACGAGCGTGTCGGGCGGAACGTCTTTCGTCACGACCGAGCCCGCGCCCGTGACGGAGTTGCGGCCGACGCGCACCGGCGCGACGAGCATCGTGTCCGAACCTATCTTGACCTCGTCCTCGATGACCGTCGCGTGCTTGTTCTTGCCGTCGTAGTTGCACGTGATTGTGCCAGCGCCGATGTTGGTGCGCTCGCCGATGGTCGCGTCGCCGAGGTAAGTCAAATGCATCGCCTTCGACTTGCGGCCGAGCCGCGACTTTTTCATCTCGACGAAGTTGCCGACCGCCGCGCCCTCTTCCAGCTTCGCGTTCATGCGCAGGTGCGCCGACGGGCCGACCGTGCAGCCGTTGGAAATTTCACTCTCGACGATGACACAGTGGTCTAGGATGCGCACGCCGTTGCCGACGCGCGAGTTCGTGATGCGCGTGCCGGAGCGAATCTCGCAATCGTCGCCGATGACGGTGTTGCCTTCGATGTGTACGTCCGGGTAGACGACGCAGTCGCGCCCGAGCTGTGCCTCGGCGCTGACGTAGGTGTGCGCCGGGTCGATGAAGGTGACGCCGCTGTCGAGCATCAGGCGGCGCAGGGTGCGCTGGCGCAGGATGCGCTCGAACTCTGCCAGCTCGACGCGCGTGTTGATGCCGGAGACCTCGCGCGCGTCCGTGTGCAGGAAGATGCTCACGTCGTCGCCGTCCGCGCGCAGAATGCCGGGAACGTCCGTCAGGTAATACTCGCCCTGCGCGTTGGCGGGGCGGACGCGTTCGAGCGCGTTGAAGAGTGCGCGCGTCTCGAAACAATAGATGCCCGCGTTAATCTCCTTAATCTGCCGCTCCTCGGGCGTCGCGTCCTTTTGCTCGACAATCTTCAGAAAACGCCCGTCCTCGTCGCGCACGATGCGCCCGTAGCCCGTAGGGTCTTCGAGCCTGACCGTCAACATCGTGCAGGCCGCGCCGCGTCCGCGGTGCGTGCGGTGCTGCTGTATGAGCGCGCCTAAAGTTTCGGCGCGCACGAGCGGCACGTCGCCTGAGAGAACGAGTAAAGTCGAGCTGGAATCCATGAGCGCCGCGCGCGCGGCCATGACGGCGTCGCCCGTGCCGCGCTGCTCAGCCTGCATGACGAAGTCCGCGCCGTGCTCGCCCAACTCTTCGCGCACAGCCTCCTCGACCAACTCGGCCTGGTGGCCTACGACGACGTGGACGGGGCGCGACGTGAGCGCCGCGGCGGCGCGCGCGACGTGCGCAATCAGGGGCCGCCCGCCCAACTCGTGCAGAACTTTCGCCGTGCGCGAGCGCATGCGCGTGCCCAAACCGGCCGCGAGGATCAGCACGTCGAGCGGTCCAGGGCTCGCGGCGTCCTGCATGGCGAACTGCGTTTGCTTCTCCATAAAAATTCAGAACCCTATGACGGTCTGGCTCCCGCGCCGCGCCTGCTCACAGCAGGCCAGCACCACGCGCGCCACCTTGTCTGGATTGTGCCGGACTTTCTCGCCGTCGTCCAGAAGGTCCGCGCGCACGACCTCCGTCTCCGCGCCGTAGGCTTTCTCGAAGAGGTGATCCTGCATCCCGATTTGATGAGCGCCGTCGGCCGCGTAAAGCGCTGCCTGCTCGTCCGAGATGCGCCGGTCGTTGAGGATGACGTAGTCGAAGCTGATTTCGGGCGCGTACCTTTTGACCGTCTCAAGGTGCTGCCGGGCCGTGTAGCCGTCTGTCTCGCCCGGCTGCGTCATCAGGTTACAGATGAAAATCTTCGTGGCGCGCGCTCTGCCGATGGCGTCCGCCACGCGCGCGACCAGCAGGTTCGGCAGAATGCTTGTGTAGAGCGAGCCGGGGCCAACTGTAATCACGTCGGCCGAGCGGATGGCGACGAGGGCTTCGGGCAAGGGAAGGCACTGCTCGGGCTCAAGCCGCAGGCGGCGAATCGGCGCGCGCGAAGCCGTTATCTGCGTCTCGCCGCGCACCTCCTCGCCGTCTTCGAGTTCTGCGACCAGGCGCACGTCGTTGATCGTCGCGGGATAAATACGCCCCTTGCTCGCCAGGACTTCCGACGAGAGGCGCACGGCCTCAACGAAGTCGCCTGTCACTTCCGTCAGCGCGGCCAGGAAAAGGTTGCCGAAGCTGTGGCCGCCGAGTTCGCCCGAGCCGCGGAAGCGGTAGCGGAAGAGGCGCGAAAGCAGCGTGGAATCTTCCGAGAGCGCGACCATGCAGTTGCGTATGTCGCCCGGCGGGAGCATCTGCAACTCTTCGCGCAGGCGGCCGGAACTCCCGCCGTCGTCCGAGACCGTGACGATGGCCGAGAGCGATTCGAGCCACACGCCGTGGCCGCCGTCGCTCGCGCCGACAAGCTGTTTGAGCCCGGCCAGCAGCGTCGAGAGCCCGGTCCCGCCGCCGGTGGCGACGAGTTTTAATCCGTGATTCGATTCCGCGACTGGCAACTTTCGATTCCTCCGAGAGCGGCTGATTGATTCTTCAACGCTTATGAAATCATATCTGAAAGGCGGAGGCTTGCATAGTTGCGTTATTGAGGAGGGTGGGCCGAATTGACGGGGCTTTCTCAGAAACGGGAAGCGAAGACCAGGCGCTCGAACTCCGGGTCGTTTCTGAGCAGAACCAGGTCCTGGTCGTGCTGCGCGCGCAGCCGGAGTTTCGGTTGAAGCTCTAACGCTTTCTGTAAGGCGTGCAGCGCTGTCTCGACGGAGCCCAGGCGCGAGCGCGTCGCGGCCAGCCCGTAAAAGATGTGTGCCGCCTCGGGCTCGCGCTTGAGCGCACGCTCGAACATCTCCTGCGCGGCGACGTAATCCCCGCGGTTGAGTTCTATCACGCCACGGTCGTAAAGCGAGTCGGCGTCGCGCGGCAGGGAGATTTCCGTCCGCAGGCGCGACTCCGCGATGTTTAGGTAAGTTCGCGCGCGGGCCGTCACCTCCGACACGCTCGCGTATCTCTCTATGAGGGCGCGGAACTGTGAGCGCGCCTCGCCGAAACGGCCGCGCGCGAACTCCTTGTGCGCTCGCTCAAAAGCGCGCAGGGCGGCCGCTTCGTCGGCGGTCGGCTGGCGCGGGGGTGGCGGAGGCGGCGCGGGCCGGCGTACCGGCGGCGCGACACTCTTCTTGGCCGCAGCGGTTTTACTGCGCGCTGGCACGCCCTTCGCCGCTTTGGCCGGAACAGCTTTCTTCGTCTGCTTGGCCGGCGGCACAGGCTTGCTGCGCGCGGGCGCTTTGGCTTTTGTTTGGACTTTAGAAGTTGTTTTGGCTTTAGAAGCCGCGGCCTTCTTCGGCGCAGGGGCTTTTCGCGCAGGCGCGGCCTTCGCCGCTTTCCCCTTAGCGCCCGCGTTCGAGCCTGCTTTGGTGTTCGACTTGGCGGCCTTACGGGCAGGGGCTTTTTCAGACGATGAACGCTTCACTATCGGCTTCGGACGCGCACTTTTTCCCGCCAATGTGCGATTCTTGGCAGAAGACGACGGGGAATTTTGACGCGAGGCGGGGCGGGAGGGAGACCGTTTCACGCCCTTGACGATAGGATCGCTCATGCGAAGCACCTGATTTCCAAAGGGCCGCCCGGGGAATCGGAGCGGCCACTAAAACTGTTACGCAGCTTAACACAGCTTGCACGCTAAATCAACGATAGAGCAAGGTTTAGCGGGCGCTGGCGGCCAAGTGGCGCTAAATTGTGCGGGATGAATGGCTAACATAGAAAAACACTTGAAGACATTTAACGCACCATGTTAGAGTGCTTTTGGTGGTCGTGGCGCTCGTGCCCACAACAGACTGCGACCGCTGCGGCGTGTGTGCGGGCACGCGAAAACCTTCTAACAGTTTGGTTTAAGTTCCAGACGCCGACGACTTCGGGCAGCCCCGCTGATGCGGGCCTCCCGCCTTGCCCGCCTCCATTAATAAAGAAAGCTGTACTGATGGCAGACACTCCCATAGTAATGCGTGAGCAGCAGTACCACCAGATCAAGGCTGTGCTGGCAAAATTGCGTCTGGACTCCTCGGCCCGCGTAGCTTTTCTGGTGGACAAAGACGGCCAGCAGATAGCCGTTCACGGCGACGTGGGCAATCTTGACACAACGAGCCTGGCCTCGCTCGCGGCCGGGAACGTCGCCGCCACCACGGGGATGGCGCATCTGATAGGCGAGAAGGAATTTCCGACACTTTCGCACGAAGGCGAGCGCGAGAGCATCTACATCTCTGTCATCGGGAGAATTTTGCTGGTCGTCGTGTTCGACGAGCGTTCGAGCCTCGGCCTGGTCAAACTGCGCGTCAGGCAGGCTTCGGCCGAGATGGCGGCGATTTTCGAAGAGATCATCCGCGAGTCCAAAAAAGAGTCCAGCGAGACCTCGCTCTTCGCAGAGATTACGGACGAGGACATAGACAGCTTGTTTAGTTAGTGACAGGTGATAAGTGATAAGTGATAAGTTAAAATCTTCTTTCTTTTACTTATCACTTATCACTTATCACTTATCACCTGAATTGTTATGACGTTCATTAACTACGCTTCGCGCGAGATCAATTGCAAGATCGTTTATTACGGGCCGGGCCTGTGCGGCAAGACGACGAACCTGCAATACATCTTCGATTCCACGGCCCCGCAGTCCAAGGGCAAGCTCATCAGCCTGGCGACCGAGACCGACCGTACGCTCTTCTTCGACTTCATGCCGCTGGAGCTGGGCACCGTGCGCGGCTTCAAGACGCGCTTTCATCTCTACACGGTTCCGGGGCAGGTCTTTTACGACGCCTCGCGCAAGCTGATTCTGAAAGGCGTGGACGGCGTCGTCTTCGTCGCCGACTCGCAGGAAGAGCGCATGGACGCCAACATCGAGTCGCTCTCCAACCTCGAAGAGAATTTACAGTCGCAGGGCTACGACCTGCTGAACCTCCCTTACGTCCTACAGCTCAACAAGCGCGACCTCCCCAACGTCATCCCCGTCCCGGACATCAGGGCGGAACTCGCGCGCAAGGACGAGCCCGTCATAGAGGCCGTCGCCGCCACGGGCGTCGGCGTCTTCGACACACTCAAGGCGGTCGCCAAGCAGGTCTTGACCGAGTTGCGGAAGAGTTGACGGCCATTTCGCCCGGCCTGTTTCACTAGAGCAAAAAACGCGCCCCGCCGATTAGTCCTCCCGCCATACCTCATTTGAAAGGTAAAGTACCCCGTGGAATCCGTTCTGCTGTCCTGGCTCCCGCTTCTGCTCGTCCCGTTCATCGTGCCGTTCCTTGTCGCGCCCTTCCTCATCCGTTTCAAAAACTCGCAGGCCGCTTACCCGGAGTTCGTACCCGTGGCCGCCTGGAGCCTCCCGCCCGACGTGGCGCAGAACTTCACCCTCTTCGTCCAAGCCATGTTCGCCGAAGGCTTCGCGCTGGTGGGCTACCTTTACCAATCCAACCAGGTTTCGAACGTAACGTTGTTCATGGCCGTGATGAAAAGGGCCGAGACCGCCGACATGGCGTGCATGGCCGACATCACGTCAACGTCCGGAGGGGTGTCCACCAACGCCCTGGTGGCGGAGGTGTGCACAGACCTTGAGGACGGCACCGAGATCAGCACAAATAATTTTCAGTACGCGTCGGCCTTCAAGGACAACCCCCAGAGGAAACTCTTCAGGTTCCCCGAAGTGCGCAACCCGAGGTCGCTCTACCAACTGCACCGCAAGCTCCGCCAGCGCTGCGCCCCGAACGCGCAGGGCGTCTTGCCGAGCGAGGGGAGAGACCTCTTTCACCTGTCGAACAGCATGACCAGGGAGATGAGGAAGCAGGTCGAGTTCGGGTACTACTATCTGGACGAGACGAACGAGGTGTTTCGCCCGACGTGGAAGGGGGCTTTCATCATGACCTGGAAGCTGGCCTGGCCGGTCGGCGCGATCCGCAAGGCGTGGATGAAAAGGAAGGCCCAGACAATTATTCGGTCACTGCTCTCATCCGGCACCCCTTGAGGCAGTCGAGCGCCCCCGGCCTACAGCGACTTGACCATCAGGAGTCCGTCGCCGCCGTTCGAGTAGTAGCGGGGCAGGCGTTGCGTGACGATGTAGCCGAGGTTGCGGTAGAGCTGCTGCGCGCCCGTGTTGATGGAGCGGACTTCGAGGCGCACCATGCGCACGTCGCGGCGTCGGAAGCCGTCCTCGACTTTTTCCATCAGGCGGTTGGCTATCCCGCGCCGTCTGTGCTCGGGCGCGACGCCGACGGTCGTGACGTGTCCCGTGTGGTCCGGCTCGACCAGTCCGATGATGAAGCCGACCATCGAGCCGCCCTGCGTGACGGCGCGGTACGAGACGGACTCCGGCGCGGTCAGCAGATATTCGAAGGTGTCGCGGCTGTAGGCTTCGCCGTCAACGAAGCAGCGCTGATCCAGCCGCCAGCACTCGTCCAACTGCGTGACGGTCAGGGACCGCATGTCGTAGCGCACCTCCACCACGCCGGACGCAGCCGCGTCGAGCCTGGTCATAGGCTCCGCCGGCTCCACATCCTGCGGCCACCACCGCGAACGAAATTTCTTAAGGACAGCCATAAAAAAGCAGTGATAAGTGATAAGTGATGAGTGATGAGTAAAAGCGTTTATCTGATCACTGATCACTGATCACTGATCACTAAATTATTAACATGCAATCGCCGTAGCTGTAAAAGCGGTAGCGCGCTTCGACCGCGTGGCGGTAGGCGGCGAGTGTGAGCCCGCGCCCGGCGAAGGCCGCGACCAGCACGAGGAGCGAAGAGCGCGGCAGGTGAAAGTTCGTCAGCAGCGCGTCAACGGCACGAAACCTGTAGCCCGGCGTGATCGTCAGTTGGGCCAGGCGCGTGCCGGGGCTGACCCGCCCGTCCTCGCCCACGGAAGATTCTAAAGCGCGCGTCGTCGTTGTGCCAATAGCTATTATGCGGTTGCCGCGCTCCCGCGCCTCGTTGACTACGCGGGCAGCCTCCGCGCTGACCTCGCATCGCTCGGGCGCGACCGCGTGCTGGCTCAAATCTTCCGAGCGCACCGGCTCGAACGTGCCGTAGCCGACGTGGAGCGTGACTTCGACCACACGTCGCACCGCGCGCGCGTAGCTCGTCCATGACGCGCGGCGTGAAGTGCAGCCCGGCGGTCGGCGCGGCAATCGCGCCGCGCTCGCGCGCATAGACGGTTTGATAACGCTCGCGGTCTTCGTCAGGCCGGCCCGCCGCGCGCTTGATGTATGGCGGGAGCGGTGTCCGCCCCAACTCTTCAAGCGCGTCTTCGAGCGCGCCCTCGCACTCGAAGCGGACCACGCGTTTGCCTTCTTCCAGCAGTTCGATGACCCGCGCGCCGAGCCTCCCACCGCCGAACGAGACGCGTTCGCCCGCGTGCAATCTACGCGCGGGCCGCGCCAGGGCTTCCCAGACCAGCGGCTCAAGCTCGCGGACCAGAAAAAGCTCCACGCGCCCGCCGGAGGGCTCGCGCCTGCCCACGAGCCGCGCCGGAAAGACGCGCGTGTTGTTGACGACCACCACGTCGCCCGCGCCGACGTACGAAGGCAGCTCCGCGAACTGGCTGTCGCGCCACTCGTCCCGCCCGCGGTCGAGCACCAGCATACGCGCCGCGTCCCTCTCGACAAGCGGCTCCTGCGCGATCAACTCCTCCGGCAACTCGTAATCAAAATCCGAGATGAGCATGGTAAAAGCAGAATTCAGGAGTCAGAATCCAGAATCCAGAATGAAAGGCTGCGACCGTTGTTCTTCTGATTTTCTTTTCTTCTGACTCCTGAATTCTGGATTCTGAATTCTGCTTTTTACGGCATTGGCGCGATGGCTGCGTCGGCGGCAGAGGGCTTGGGCGGCTCGGCCGGGTGCTCGCGGTGGAAGACGGCGGTCAGTTGCGCGCCGAAGAGCAGAATCAGGCTCGACACATAGCCCCAGGTCAGGACGGCGACGACCGCGCCGACCGAGCCGTAAATCTGGTCGTAGTGAAAAAAGTGCAGGCTCCACGCGAAGATGTATTTCGCGGCCTCCCACAGCAGGCCGCCGATGATCGCCCCCGGAATGGTGTCGCGCAGGCTGACGCGCGCGTTCGGCATGAAGCGGTAGACGATGATGAAGAGGATGATGGTGACGAGAATGCTGACGAGCACGAAGACCGCCTGCCAGAAGAAGCTGCCGAAAGTGGCGAGCCAGGTCCAGCGTTCGAGCTGGCGCGGCGAGAGTCGCCCGGCGAACTGCTGCACGGCGACGAGCAGCGACGTGACAAGCACGGAGAGCGTCAGCAGCAGGCCGACGACGCCGATCATGCCGAGGGTGACCGCGCGCCCGTGAAGGAACGTGCGCGAGGTCGTGTGCCAGATTCGGTTGAGCGCGCGCTCGACGACGGCGAAGACCCAGGAGCCGGCCCAGAGGACGACGACGACGCAACTGATGATGACGCCCGGCCCTAAATCCGAAAGCGAGCGAATCGTCGTGTCCAGAAATTCGCCTGAGCCTGGATAAGCTTGCGCGATGCGCCTCAGCATCTCGTTGAGCATCTCGGTCCCGGTAGCCAGGCGCTTGCCGAGTGCGAGCAGGAGAATCAGGGCGGGGAAGAGCGTGAGCAGGCCGAAGTAGCTCATCGCCGCGGCCGAGGTGAACAGGTCGTTGTCGTGAAACTGGTGGAAGGAATGGGCCAGCATCGTGCGCCACGGCGCTTTGTTGCGCACGCCGAAGGATTCACGAGAGAAGGATGATTGCCGACGCATAAGATAAAGCAGAATTCAGGAGCCAGAATCCAGAATCCAGAATGATTGGCTGAGAATCGCTTTAGTTCCTATTCTGACTCCTGGATTCTGAATTCTGAATTCTGCTTTTCGCCACCGCAATCGTGGCGAAGGCTTGGGGCTCGGCGCCTTTGAGGGCGCGGGCCTCGGCCAGGGTCTTGTCAAAATCCAGGTGGGCCATTGTCGCAAAAATTTGGTCAAGACGGAATACTTCCGCTTCGACGCTGAACTCTTCCGCAGCCACGACCGCGTCCGCGTCCCCCGCCACGTCGAACGACGAATCGTCGCCCGTGAAATCTTCCACGGAGTTTGCGGCCTCGATTGTTTTCGCGAGCAGCCCCCAGGCGCGCTCCGCGTCCACGCGCGCCGCCGCCATCGTCACGACGCCGTAAGCCGCGACGCGCTCGCGCGTCCCCTGAGCCGCGCGCGAGGCGAAGCCCTCCGCTTCGTTAATCAACTCCGCGATTGTTTGCCTGACCTGGTCGGCTGGTTTTTTCTTGCGCGCGGCGATGACGGCCGCCTGTGCCAGTCCCCATGCTTTGGCGAAGGGCGGCACGTCGGCCCCGCGCGCGAAGCGGGCTACGCCCTCGGAGTCGTCCTCTTTATCGTCCTCGTAGGCGCGCGTGATGTCCTTAATCTGGTGCACCTGTATGAAGGAGAGCACGCGTGCGCGCAACGCTTCGTCCTCGATCTCGGCGGCGGCGCGGCGCGCGCGGTCCCAGTAACGGTTGCGCACGGCCGTCCTGACCATCGAGAGCGCGATTGACGCTCGCTCCTGCGGGTCCGTGGCGTGTGCCAATTCGTCCGCCTGCGAGCGCAGCGGGTCAACGTAGCCGGTCGCCGCCATGCGGCCCAGGCCGAACTGGGAAGAGAACTGCTCGCGGCGGCCGGCCTCTATCTCGTTGAAGAGTTCGCTGTGGCGCGCGCGCAACGCCGGGGCGTATGCGGCGTGCGGCGATGAAGTTTTCTCGAAGTAGGGAAGCAGCCGACCCGTAGCGTAGAAGCGCGCCATCAATTCCTGCATCGTGAGCGCGTCGCGCGCTGGCAGCGGGCGCGAGAGCACCGCCGCGGCGAGGTTCCAGAAAGCCGTCGCGACTCTGACAGGGACAGCCTCCCAGATGAAGCCAATGTGAGGTCCGGGCGGCGGGAGCGCGCGGAACTGTAGGGAGCCGAACTCGTCAACCACGGCCATCAATTCCGGCGAGACTATGCGCGTGGAGAGCAGCAGCACCGCGTTGGCGTCCGTGCGCGGGTCTGCGACCGCTCGTCCTATCAGGCGCAGGTAGAGCGCGTCTGCTTCCGTGTCGTTCCGCGACCTCAGGCGCAGGATGAAGGCGATTAAGTTGGCGCTCACGCCTTCGTTGACGAGCGGCGCGGCGACCTCTGCCGCGCGAGACACCTCACCAGCCTCTAATAACTCGTTAGCGAGCGCGAGGCGGCGCGCGCCGCTTGGGCTCAACTCGCGCCAGGCCGTCTTGCGCGGCGGCTCGTTCCCTGAAGCCGCGCTTTCATCCTTGTCGCTTGCGAGGGCGCGCAGGAAAATCCCCGCCAGCCGCGAGTCGCGGGCAGCGGCTTTGCGCAGCACTTCGTCGCGCGCGTCCGTCACCTTCGGCGTCGCACCGGGGAGCGTGCCGGCTTCACTCGCGGCCTCTTCGTGCTCTGCTTTGTCGGACGCCTCGGCCGCCTCCCACGCGCGGCGGAAGATGGCGCGCGCCTGCCGCTCGTCGTGAGGCCAGAGGGCGTCGGCGGCGAGCGCCTGAACGCGTGCGCGGTAGAAGAGGTCGTCAAACGAGCGAGCCTTATCGGCCGTCTCGACGAGCAGCGCGGCGGCCTCGGCGCGTTTGGCGCGCTCCGCAGTCTTGCCCTGTGCGACCGGCGTGCGCCCCCGGCGTTGCTGTGCCAAAACAAGCGACGGCAGAAGCACCAGGGCGAGCGCGAGCGCGGCGAGTGAGCGGAGCGGAACGACTGTGCCAAGTCTTACTCTCATAGACTGATGAAAACCTAACGCTTTATGCTCTTCTTTGCGCCTTTGCGGGAAAAAATTAAAACCACTCACGCAAAGACGCAAAGGCGCAAAGGGGTTGATGGCTACTGTTCGTTGTCAAAGAGGCCGGGGCCGCTGGTTCGCTTCGGCGGGTTGAGGCCGAAGTGTTCGTAGGCGAGGCGCGTCGCCATGCGCCCGCGCGGCGTGCGGTTGAGAAAGCCTATCTGGATCAGGTACGGCTCGATGATCTCTTCGATGGAATCCTTCTCCTCGTGAATCGAGGCCGAGATAGTTCCCAACCCGACCGGCCCGCCGCCGAACTTTTCGATAATCGTCAAGAGCAGCTTGCGGTCAATCTCATCCAGCCCGTAGGTGTCAACCTCCATGCGGTTGAGCGCGTCCGACGCGACTTCTTGCGTGATGCGCCCGTCGTAATCGACCTCCGCATAATCGCGCACGCGCCGCAGGAGGCGGTTGACGATGCGCGGCGTGCCGCGCGCGCGCCGCGCGATCTCGCGTGCGCCGCCGTCGTCCACCGTGACGCCCAAAATGTCCGCGGAGCGTTTGGCGATCACTTCGAGGTCGTCGTGGTTGTAAAAGTCCAGGTGAAAGACTATGCCGAAGCGGCCGCGCAGGGGGGCCGTGATGAGTCCCTGGCGGGTCGTCGCGCCGACGAGCGTGAACTTAGGCAAGTCCAGTTTGATGGAGCGCGCGGCGGTGCCCTGGCCGATCATCAGGTCTAACTGGTAGTCCTCCATCGCGGGATACAAGACCTCTTCGATGGCCGGGTTGAGGCGGTGAATCTCGTCTATGAAGAGCACGTCGCCCTCCTGCAAGTTGGTCAGGAGGGCGGCGAGGTCGCCACTCTTTTCGATGACAGGGCCGGCGGTCGAGCGCAGTTCGGCCTTCATCTCGTTGGCGATGATGTTGGCGAGCGTGGTCTTGCCTAAACCCGGCGGGCCGGTCAGGAGAACGTGGTCGAGCGCCTCGCGCCGCTGCTGCGCGGCCTTGATGAAGATGCGCAGGTTCCCGGTCGCGTGGCGCTGCCCTATGTACTCCGCGAGCCGCGTCGGCCTCAGCGACAACTCGAACTGCCGCTCGTCGTCCATCGGCTTCCCGTCGCGCGGATCAAATGGCTCGAACTCGTCAGTCATATCAAGTGCAGAATACAGGAGTCAGAAGTCAGAAGTCAGAATGGATAAGGCGGAGAACCGCTGTCACAGATTTTATTTTCTCCTGACTTCTGACTCCTGACTTCTGACTCCTGCTTTTATCCTTTCGCGAGCAGGCGGAGCGCCCGTCTGAGAATTATTTCGACGGAGATGTCGCCGCCTTCCTGTATGGCCGCGGTGATGGCTTTTTCGGCGGCGGCTTTCGGGTATTCGAGGTTGACGAGGGCGGAGAGCGCGTCGTCGCGGACTGCGTCCTGCGTGCTCGGCGTGGCCTCGCCCGTCTTCGCGCCGAACTCTTCTTCGAGGGCGGGCGAAGAGAGCGCGGCAATCTTGTCGCGTAACTCTATGACGAGCCGCTCGGCCGTCTTGCGACCGACGCCCGGAATCGAAGTCAGCCGGGCCAGATTGTTCGTCCGAATCGAGGCGATGATTTCGTCCGCGCTCATGCCCGAAAGCATCGTGATGCCGAGCTTGGGGCCGATGCCGCTGACCGTGATGAGCTTCAGAAAAAGCTCGCGCTCGCGCGCCGTCTTGAAGCCGAAAAGCTGTAGCGCGTCCTCGCGGACGTGCGTGTAAATGCGTAAGGCGACCGTCGCGCCCGCGTCTTCGAGGTCGTAAAAGGTCGAGAGCGGAATCGTCACTTCGTAGCCGACGCCGCCGACCTCCAGGATGACAGTAGTTGCCTGTTTAGCGAGTAGAGTGCCTGATAAATGTGCGATCATTAGCCTTTGAAATAGAGTTGTCCGAAGCAGGAATTTCGGGAGCGTCTTCGTCTTCTTTCACGTCGGATTGTAGTTGATGGGGGCGTGTTCGGCAACAAGGGCGAAGGAATAAATTTCACGCTGGAGGCGCAAAGACGCGAAGAAAAGACGGCGTGCTTTTCTTCGCGTCTTTGCGCCTCCAGCGTGAGACGTTTTCTTCCTGTCCCTTCCGCGTTATACTGAGCGACAGGAAAAGGTTTTACAGGATGAAATCGGAGAAAATCTCAGAACTGACGACCAATCGCCTGAGCGTTTACCTGCGATGTCTGAACACGCTGGCGGCCGCCGGAATCAAGACGGTTTCTTCGCAGGCGCTCGCAGACCAATTCAATCTCAACTCGGCGCAGATCAGGAAAGACCTGGCCTACTTCGGCGAGTTCGGCGTCCGCGGCGTCGGCTATTTCGTGACGGAGTTGCGCCAGCACCTGACGAAAATCCTCGGCCTCGACAGGGCGCACCGCGTCGGCATCGTCGGGGCCGGGAACCTCGGCACGGCGCTCGCCAACTACAACGGCTTCCTCGAATCGAACTTCGAGGTCGTCGCCCTCTTCGACAACGACAGGGAGAAGATAGGGCGGCGCGTCGGGCAGGCCGAGGTGATGGTGCACGACGTGAAAAAGGTCGAGCGCGTCGTGCGTGAGGAGGGGATTGACGTGGCCGTCATCGCCGTCCCTGCGCGCGAGGCGCAGAAGGTTCTGAATCAACTGACGGCCGCGGGCATCAAGGCCGTCCTGAACTTCGCCCCCGCGCGTCTGCGCGTGCGCCTCGGCGTGAAACTGAAAACGGTAGACTTGACTATCTCGCTCGAATCGCTCTCCTACTTCCTCGCCCGACCGCAAGGCGCGGCCGTGACGAAGACGCGGAGCGTCCACCCTTTCGACGAACCACGTGAGGTGAAGAATGAGCCTGACAAGGCTCGACGAAAGGAGACGACATGAGTGAAAACACAACGAGAAATTTTCAGCCCTCTTTTGAGGAGCGAGTTTTAAGTGAGTTAGCAGCCATCAGGCAGGAGGTCACGCAACAGAGCGCCCGCATAAGCTCTCTGGAGACTCGCTTGGGCTCTCTGGAGACTCGTATGAGTTCTATGGAGACTCGTATGAGTTCTATGGAGACTCGTATGGATTCTATGGAGTCGAGGCTTACTTCGTTAGAAGATAAAGTTGACGCGCGGCTGCGCGAGACGCGCCCGATCTGGGAAAGCGTGCAAGCCCAGGTGAAGGAGATTGCGAAACAGCTCGACATCCTCAATCGCCAGTTCAAGACATTTATTAAAGATTTATTCGAGTTGCGCGCGCGAGTCGAGAGGCTGGAAGATAGCCAGCCGACGGGTTAGCCTTAATTTGAATCGTCAAACTTTTGATGGATGAGCAGACCGCTCGGCGCGAGATAGTGCGCGTCGGCCAGTTGATGTACGAGCGCAGTTACGTCGTCTCTTCGGACGGCAACGTCAGCGTGCGCCTGGACGACGGGCGCGTCGTCGCCACGCCGACGATGACCTCGAAGGGGAGGATGACCGAGGACTCGCTCGCCGTCACGGACTTGCAGGGCAAGCCGCTCAACGACCGCAAGGCTTCAAGCGAACTCGCCATGCACCTGCTCATCTACCAGGAGCGCGAGGACGTGCGGGCCGTGTGCCACGCGCACCCGCCGCACGGCACGGCCTTCGCCGTCGCCGGCCTCGCCATTGACCAGCCGATTCTGTCCGAAGTCATCTTAACTCTGGGCTGTGTGCCGCTCGCCGAATACGGCACGCCCTCGACCACCGAGTTGACCGAGGCGATGCGCCCGCTGGTAAAACGTCACAACGCGCTCTTGATGGCGAACCACGGCGCGGTCGCCTACGGCGCGGACATCTGGCAGGCTTTCGACCGCCTGGAAACTTTGGAGCACACGGCGAAGATTGCGATTCTCTCGCGCCTGCTCGGCGGCTCGAAGAATCTACCCGCTGACGCCATAGAGAAGTTGATTAACGTGCGCGAGGCGGCGGGCTATCTGGACGAGGGCGCGCGCTGCCAGGCGTGCGGCTACCTGCACGAGACGAAGTTGACGTGCCCGACGGGCGAGCGTACCGTGGTTGACAATCACGCGAAAGCATCGGCTAATGGCGCGGGCAAGATTTCTCTGACGCGCGACGAGTTGGTGGAGCTGTTGAGCCAGGCGGCGAGATTGCAGGATTAATCGGACTATATTTTCTTACTTTACTAAACAGGAGAAGACGAATGCCTCAAGAAGCACTCGGCATGGTTGAGACGAAGGGTCTGGTGGCGATGATCGAGGCGGCGGACGCGATGGTCAAGGCCGCCAACGTGACGCTCATCGGCTACGAAAAAATCGGCGCGGGCTTTGTGACCGCGATTGTCCGCGGCGACGTGGCGGCGGTGAAGGCCGCCACCGACGCCGGAGCGGCCGCCGCGCGCCGCGTCGGCGAACTCGTCAGCGTCCACGTCATCCCGCGCCCGCACGGCAGCGTTGACGAAGCACTCCCGATAGGAAACGGGTAAAACAGTTTTCAGTTTTCGGTTTTCAGTTCTCAGCAAAGACAAGTTGCTTTTAACTGAAAACTGAAAACTCAAAACTGAAAACTGCTCTTATGATTATTGCGCGCATTGTTGGCACAGTCGTTTCGTCGCAGAAGGATGAACGACTTTTGGGGAAAAAGCTGCTCATCGTTCGCCCCGTTAATCTGGACGGGACGGACACGAGCGGCTATGTCGTCGCCGTTGACACGGTCGGCGCGGGCTTTCACGAGCGCGTGCTCGTCGTCGCCGGTTCAAGCGCGCGGCTCGCACAGGGCATGAAGGACACGCCCGTGGACGCGGCCATCGTCGGCGTCATTGACACGGTGGACGTGGTTAGTGATTAGCAGTTAGGAGGACGACTATGGCTCTAGTGTTAATTCACACACAGCAGGGCGAAGATGAAAAGCGTGAATTTAGCAGAGTCCCTACTGTCGGCGAGTACGTCTCATTCGATGCAGGCAAATTACTAACATACAGAGTTGGGCTCGTTAATCACTTCGCTTCTAAAAGCGATTTTGATGCGGAAATATTTGTCAGCCCCGTAGATTATGACGAAACTACAGGTGTGATGAGGCGAAGGACTTAAAGAACTTATGCAGCTTGCGCGCGTCATCGGGACGGTCGTGGCGACGGTGAAGAACGATTCGCTGGAGGGGCGCAAGCTGCTCGTCGTGCAGTCGCTCGACGCGAATCTTCAGCCGCAGGGGAAGCCATTGGTGGCGCTCGACGCGATAGGGGCTGGCACGGGCGAGTTGGTCTTCTGGTGCAGGGGCAAGGAGGCCAGCTTCCCTTTCAAGCGCGAGGACACGCCGACGGATTGCACCATCGTCGCCATCGTTGATTCGGAAGAGCACGTGACGAACGGGAAGGGAAGAAGATGATTCTCGCGCGCGTCGTAGGGAACATCGTGGCGACGCAGAAGAACCCGCGCTACGCGGGCGCGCGCGTCATGTTGTGCCAGCAGATCACGCCGGAGGGCGACGAAACTGGCATGACCGTGCTCGCGCTAGATTCCGTGGACGCGGGCGAGGGCGACGTGGTGCTGATAGTCCAGGAAGGCTGGGGCGCGTCCACCGCCGCGACGAAAGAGGCGGGCGCCGCGATTGACTCCGCGATTGTCGGCGTGGTTGACCGGATTGATTTGCTCGGCGACGAGCCGGAAGAGAGGGCGCGATGAGCAGCGAACGGGATCAGGCACGGCTGCTGGCCGAACGTATAGCGCGCCGCGTGTCGCAAAGTGCCGACAGCGACACTCGCGCGACGACGCCGCGCGCCGAAAGCAAAGCCGAGGTCGGCGCGGAGTTGGCCGTGATGCGCGCCAGCCTCGAAGAGTTACAGCAACGCCTCGCGCGCATCGAGTCGCACGTCACGCGCAAAGACGACGACACTTCTTCCAGGACGGAAAGCGGCGGGCAGGGAAGTGCGCGGCATCAGCCTCAACAACAGTCCGGCCCGGTCGCCTCGCGCTCGCCGTGGCTGAGCGGCATGTACGTCCCCGCCACCGCGCACCCCAGCCAGGAGAGGTTCGGCGTGGAAGAGGCGGCCGTCTCCGAGTTGGTTGATTTCTTCGAGGGCGAGAAGAAGTGCGAGCTTGAGCCGGGCGGCAAGCCCTGCGACCACTGCGCTATGTGCAGCACGCGCGGGTTTTGAAATTACCTGACGAGATTACGCCGTACGCTCGGCCGGTTACGACATAGTCAGGCGAGCATATGACATAACCGAGCGTGATTATGGCGTAAGCACGCGATGCTTATGACGTAAATCTATAAGTCAAGCGTATAACGTAAGCGGGCGAGGTTAGATGATAACCTCGCCCGCTTACGTTATATCCGCGCTATCTTATCCCTTAATCACCACGTCTTACGTTCTAATCACGGCAGTCTTAGACGCCGTAATGATGGCCTGAGCTTCCTTATGTTCCATAAGCACGCGCGCTTCCTTCCGTTTCTCTTGATTCTAAGGAGGCGCGTGACTGCTTATCTTTCGCTTGCTTACTAAGGACTGACAGGCACGCAACGAACTCATTTGCCCTGATCTCTGCGTATCGTGTTGGCGTCAATCTTGGGCGCTTGGGTCGCGGTCGGCTCGGCCTTGAAGTAGGGCTCCTCCTTGAAGCCGTAAATCTTCGCGCCGATGACCGTCGGGAAACTCCCGCGCGTCGTGTTGTAGTCCTGCACGGCCGCGTTGTAGTCCGTGCGCGCCGTGTTGATGCGGTTCTCGGTCCCGGCCAGTTCGTCCTGCACCTTCAGGAAATTCTGGTTCGAACGGAGTTCCGGGTAAGCCTCGGTCAGGGACAGGAGCCGGCCGATGGTCCCGCCGAAACTGTTGTTGGCGTCTATGACGGCCTGCTTCTGCTCGGGCGTCTTGTCGCCGCCAGAGCCTTGCGGCTGCGCCTGGACGGCGTTCAAGAGCCTGGAGCGTGCCTCGGCTATCTGGCCGAAGACCTCCTGTTCCTGAATGGCCGCCATCTTCGCCGTCTCGACCAGATTGCCGATGAGGTCTGCGCGGCGCTGTAGATTGCTCTCGACGTTGGCCCATTTGCCCCTGACGTTCTGCTGCTTCGCATTCAGCGTGTTGTAGCCGCACCCGGCCCCGGCGACACTCGCCAGCACCACGAGCGCCAGCAGTACCATCCTTTTTCTATTCATCTCTACTCTCCTTCGATTCGGTGAATCCTGAACCTCGTCCCGAAAAATCTTTCTCTCAACCTGACTGCCTGTTCTCTAAACTGTCAATTGATTCAATCACGTGCTCTATCTGCGCCATGTAGGCGGCGCACAAATCGTTCGCCTCGACTTCGGTGAGAATCACGTCCTCGCTCGCGCGCAACGCGAAAATCTGCTCGAAGGGCTCGCCGTCGAGGCCCAGGAGCCTGACGGTCGCGCGCACGCATTCCGGCTTGGCGACGGGCGGCTCCACGCCGTGCAGCATCAGCACGGGCCGGAAGAGCGCGGCGAAGCTCGCGAGGCTGTCGCTCATCAGCGCCGCCAGCTTCTCGACCGAGACGGAGGCGGCGATGTAAAGACGGCGTAGCTGAATCAACCTGCTACGCAACTCGTACTCCGTCTGGTGGCGCAAATTCGCGTCCGAAAATTGCAGCGACTCGAAAGGGTCGCGGCCGTAAAGCACGACGCGCGCCTTCTCCATCTGGTGAAACTCTATGGGGAACACGTCTGCTGCGTCCGACAACTCCTCGACGGTGAAATAGACCGGCAAGGGGTGGCCCAGGCGCTGCCAGTTGCGAAGGGGAGCCTGCGCCTGCCGTAAGTCCGAGGGCGTGATTCTGTGCAGCGCGATGAGCAGGTTATAGTCCGAGCGCAGTTGCACGTAATCGCCTGCCGCCGCCGAGCCGTAGAGCACGACCGACGCCAGGTTATCGCCGTGCGTCGAACGCAGGTCTTCGACAAAGTTGTCGAGCGAACTCTGGACAATTCTATCAGCCATCAGTCTTCCCTTGGACGAACCGAGTCCGTTAATTCTAATTCACGGGCGGCCCCGTCACCAATTCTTTACCAACTGCCTCCGGCCCCACCGCCGCCCGCGTCGCCGCCGCCACCGCTGAAGCCGCCCCAATCGCTGCCGCCACCGCCACCGCCACCGCCGCCCCAGCCGCTCCCGCCGCCGAAGCCGCCGCCGCCCCAGCCGCTCGAACCTCCCCAACCGCCTCGGCCGCTGTTGAATAGCGAGTTCAATAAAAGTAAGTTCAGGCAACCACCGCCGCCGCACCCGCCGCCGCCTCCTCCTCCTCGGCTGGCGATGAGAAGGAAAATCACGACGAGGACGATGATGAAAAGTGTGCCGCCGGAAAACAGGCTGCGGGAGGAGCCGCCGCGGCTACCGCCGCTTGAGGGCGCTCGCTCGCGATACGCGTTCCGCTGATCAATTCCCTCGACGGAGAAGCCGCGCTTCTCCGCTAAAGTGGCGACGTAGGCTTCGACCGTGTCGGCGATGCCTTTGCCGTAGTTGCCCTGCTTGAACTGTGGGACGAGCTTCTCGCGCTGTATCTGGCCCACTATGCCGTCGGGCAAATCGCCTTCAAGGTGGCGGCTCACCTGCGTGAAGTACTTGCGGTCGTCAACCGCGACGACCAGGAGCAGCCCGCCCTTCTCGCTCGAACCGATTCCCCACCCGCGCATGATCGCGAGCGAATAATCGAAGATGTCGCGGTCGCCGGTCGTCCTGACGGTGACGACGCCCATCTCCGCGTTGGCCTGCGCGTTCTCGCTCAGGTTCTTGAGGATGTTGTTCAGCCGTTGCTCGGTCGCGGGGTCAATCACGTCCGCGTTGTCAACGACCGGCGTCGGCGGGTTCGGCTGCTGAATCGGCGCTTGCGTTTCCTGCGCGCGCAGAGTCGCTCCGCCCGCGAGCAGGCAGACGAAGAGAAAGAGCGCGAGGCGTATAAATCTGTAGTGATGGTTTCCCAATGACACTAATGATACCAACTGGCGTCCGTGAGTCAAACGCTTGCTCTGATTGTCGCGCGGAATCGTCCGGCTCAGAGGTCAATCAGGCGGTGCAGCAGGTAAAAGAGGGCCACGCCGACGAAGACGACGACGGAGACTAAGGGGTTCTTCTCTTCTTTGTGGTTGACTTCGGGAATCAAATCGCTGGCCGCGACGTAAAGAGTCACGCCGGCCGAGAACGGCAGCGCGTATTTGACGGCCGAACTCATGCTGTTCCTGAGCAGGGCGACGGCGATGACTCCGGCAATCGTCGCCGCTCCAATCGCCAGCGAGGCGATACGCGCCTTGCGTGCGGAGCGCCCGGAAGCCAGCATGATCGAAGCGACGGTGAAGCCTTCCGGCACTTTGTGCAGGAGAATCGCGATAAAGACCAGGAGCCCGACTTTGCTGCTGACGAGAAACGCCGCGGCGATGGAGACGCCGTCGAAGAAAGTGTGTATCAGTAGGCCGCCGATTGCCGTGTAGGCCGCCGAAGGGCGTATGACGTGTTCGGGGTGCGTCTCCGCGCCGAAGTGGAAGTGTGGAGCAATCGTGTGCTCGAAAAGCTGTATCAGGAGGTAGCCCGCCAAAAGCAGCGTCATCGCGCCGAGCACGGACTCGGCAGCCAACTCGCCCGTCAGCCCTTCCGTCCAGATGGCGACCGTTTCCGGGATAATCTCTATAAAAATCGCCGCGAGCATGAAGCCCGCGCCGAGCGCGACGAGGTATTGGAGCAGGCGCTCGTTGAGGCGCAGACGCCCCGAAGAGGCCAGCATCAGTCCGCCGATCAGGTTGCCGAGCGCCGCCAGTATTCCGAAAACCAGAAGTCCGCCAAAGCTAATCAAGATCGGTCTGCCTGTCGTCTGTAGTCGTGTGGCTTTGCTCGGCACTATACATGATGAAACCGTGCTTGGCTACGAC
Source organism: uncultured Acidobacteriota bacterium (assembly GCA_963711585.1). Taxonomy (GTDB): domain Bacteria; phylum Acidobacteriota; class Blastocatellia; order Pyrinomonadales; family Pyrinomonadaceae; genus QHXM01. Next base: position 419,585 of record CAVQEU010000022.1, read on the forward strand.
GCCCTGAAGCTCTGAGCACCGCTTAAGCAGTGGCAACGACGTTTCGCGCAATGGCTAAAAGTCGCCAGACGGAAGTAAAGGAGCAGGGATGAGTACACCATATCGTGCTTAAAATTCTCTGACAAACAGGATTTTTTATTCTTGACAGCCTTAAGCGAAGGGGCGTACTATGCGGCGCGGGTGGAGAAAAGTGGTCAGAAGTGGGCTTTTCTGAGCAGCTTGTGCCAGATGATTAAAGTTTTACTTAAGGGTTTAAGCACCTCTCGCCCGGCCCCGTCCGCCGAAACCTTATGCTGCGAGGAAATTACACGGCGCGGATTGATTCCAAGGGGCGGTTGAAAATACCGACTCCGTTTCGCCGCATCATGCAAGAGCAGCACGGCGCGACGGAAGTTTACGTCACGAGCCTGACGGGGGAGAACGTGCGCGTTTACTCGCTCCCCGAGTGGGAGGCCATAGAGCAGCGGCTGGCGCTTCTGCCCTCGATGGACCCGGCGAGGCGCAAGTTCCTTGATAGAACCAACTATTACGGCCAGCAGGCGACGATTGACGCGCAGGGCCGTGTGCTGATTCACCCGCTCCTGCGTAAGAGCGCGGGCGTCATCGGCGACGTGGCGGTGCTGGGCTATCTGACCTACCTGGAAGTTTGGGAGCTGGAAAGATTCCAACAGCGGCTTCTTTCCGACCCCTACACAGAAGAAGACGAGGCGGCGATTGCGCGCCTCGGAATTTGAAAAGCGGTGATAAGTGATAAGTGATAAGTGATAAGAAAAAGAAAAAGGTTTTCACTCATCACTCATCACTCATCACTTATCACTTCAAACAGTTCTTTGAGATCACGGGGCGGTGGTGATGGCTGCGCTTGTGGGGGGCATGGGCGCGCCCCATCGCCCCGTGCTGCTCCGGGAGACAATCGAGTTACTCGACGCCAAAGGCGGCGGGCTCTTCGTTGACGGCACGCTCGGCCTGGGCGGGCACAGCGAGGCGATTCTCGAAGCGTCCCCGGAGACGCGCGTGGTGGGCATTGACCGTGACACGGAGGCGCTCGAACCGGCTAGACAGCGGCTCGCGCGCTTTGGCCCGCGCTTTCGCGCCTTTCACGCGGACTTCCGCGACATCGCTCGCGTGATCGCGGAAGCAGGCGAGCAGGACTTGCAAGGGGTGATGGTTGACCTGGGTGTTTCGTCGCTTCAGTTCGACACTGCAATCAGGGGATTCAGCTTCCGGCAGGACGCACCGCTGGACATGCGCATGGACGCGACGGGCGACGAGGAGACGGCCGCCCAACTGCTGGCCCGTCTTCCAGAGGAAGAGATCGCACGCGTCATTTTCGAGTACGGGGAGGAGCGGCGCTCGCGCCGCATCGCCAGGTGGATCGTCGAAAGGCGTGAGCGCGGCGAGCCCATTGAGACCACGAAGGAGTTGGCTGCCCTGGTCGCACGCGCCGTCGGCCATCGCAAGGCGGACAAGATTCACCCGGCGACGCGTACGTTTCAGGCCCTGCGCATCGCCGTCAACCGCGAGCTTGAAGGGCTCGCAGAATTTGTCGAAGAGGCCGTTGATCTTTTAGCACCGGGCGGGCGTTTCACGGCCATCAGCTTCCACTCGCTCGAAGACCGGATCATGAAGCAGACGCTCAGGCGTCTCTCTGGGCGTTGCGAGTGTGACCCGCGAATTCCTGTCTGCTCGTGCGGCGCGCGCCGCGCGGTTGAAATCCTGACGCGCCGCGCCGTCGTGGCCGGCGAGGAAGAAGTTTCGGACAATCCGCGCGCCCGCAGCGCCAAACTGCGGGCCTGCCGCAAGCTCTGAAAAGTTCGCTGATTAAAACTTGAGTGCCCTTTCAGCTCCGACTGTTTTAACTGCAAGAGGTCTTGACCCGTGATGAGAAGAATACCCTCGAACCGAAAGAACTTCACGGTGCGCCGCGAGCGCGACGTGAGTGCGCTCATGCGTCTGGCGCTCCTTCTCGGTTGCGGGCTGGTGCTCGCGGGCGGCTTCGTCTTCGCGGCGGGCCAGCACTTCGCCGCCGTGCAGTACGGCTACAAGAGCGAGACGCTGCGCCGCGAGCAGGCGGAGTTATTGGAGGAGCAGCGCCGTCTGCTGCTGGAGCGCGAGCGGGCGACAGCGCCGGAGCACCTGGGCGCGGCGGCGCGCGAGATAGGGATGCAGCCCGTCCGGCCCGTGCAGATAACTCCCGCGAGGAGCCTCGACAACACGCGCGCGCGCACGGCCCCCGCGTTCGTCAGCCCTTCGGCGTCGCTCGGTCGCTGAGACTTCTACCCGGTCCGAGAAAGCGGGCCAAAATCGCGCACTCTTCCCCCTCGCGCGCGACCGGCGGAAAATTTTTGACAGCACTCTCTCGCTAACAAGCGCGCGCGAGGCTGAAAGCCGGGCCTCTCGCGGCGCATCAATCAGAAAGAAGATAAGCAGGAGATATGCGCGGACGCCTTGCCGCTTCAACGAACGCACGCCCCGACAGCTCGCGCAGGCGCGCTCTCGGCGTGGCGTGCTTTCTCGGCCTCTGGATGCTCGTCATCGGCGTGCGGCTCATCTACCTGCAAACGGCGCAGCACGAGTGGCTGACGACGCGCGCGCGCACGCAGCAGCAGGCAGAGATCGAGATCAGCCCCGTGCGCGGCCTCGTCCTCGACCGGCACGGCAGGGAGCTTGCCCGCAGCATTGACATGGAATCTTTCTGGGCCGTCCCGCGCGAGATCAGGAACGTCGAAGAGGCTTCGCATAAACTCGCGCCGCTCGTTGAAGAGGACGCGGGCGCGCTCGCCTCGAAATTGAAAGCGGCCCAAAACTCGAACCGCAAGTTCGCCTGGATCGCGCGCAAGCTCGACGAGGAGCGCGCCGCACAGGTCCGCGCGCTCAACATCGCGGGCGTTTACTCGCTCAAGGAGCCGAAACGTCATTACCCGAACGGTCCGTTAGCCGCGCACGTCCTAGGGTTCGTCGGCCTCGACGAGACGGGCTTGGCCGGCATCGAGCGCGCTTACGACAAAGAGATTCGCGGCGAGGCGCGCCGGGTCACTGTCGAGACGGACGCGCACGGCCGCGCTTACGGGAGTTTCGAGGTGGAGGCGCGCAGGGGCGAGACGGTCGTGCTGACCATTGACCAGTTGGTGCAGTACAAGACCGAGCAGGCGCTCGCGGCGGCAGTCGAGCGAAACCGGGCCAAGTCCGGCTCGGCCATCGTGCTCGACCCGCGCACAGGCGAGATACTCGCGCTCGCCAACGCGCCGACCTTCGACCCGAACGACCCGAACTCGGCCACGTCCCAGGCGCGCGTCAACGAGGCGCTGCAAAACATTTACGAGCCGGGCTCGACTTTCAAGATCGTGGCTTTCTCGGCCGCAATTGAAAGAGGGTTAATTAAGCCCGAGGACCGGATTGATTGCCAGATGGGCTCGATCACGGTCGCGGGCCGTGTGGTGCGCGACCACCACGCTTTCGGCTCGCTGACGATGACCGAGGCGCTCGCCAAATCCAGCAACGTCGCTGCCATCAAGCTGGGCCTGAAAGTCGGCGACGACTCGATGTACGACTACATGACGCGCTTCGGCTTCGGCCGTAAGACGGGGGTCGAGTTGGCGGGCGAGACTGACGGGCTGCTGCGGAAGGTGAGTCGGTGGCAGCCCTCCTCGATGGGCTCTCTAGCCATCGGGCAGGAGATAGGCGTGACGCCTTTGCAGATGGCCGCCGCCTTCGGGACACTCGCCAACGACGGCCTGCGCATCAGCCCGCACCTCGTGCGCGAGGTGCGCGCGGCGGACGGCTCGGTCGTCTACAGCGCGACGCCCGAAGAGCGGCGCGTCGTCAGCGCCCGGACGGCGCAGACCTTGCGCGGCATGCTCGAACAGGTGACTCTGAACGGCACGGCGAAACTGGCACAGCTCGACGGCTACACGGCCGCCGGCAAGACCGGCACCGCGCAGAAGATTGACCCGAAGACGCGCGCCTATTCGAAGACGAAGCACATCGCCTCGTTCGTCGGCTTCGCTCCCGTAGAGAACCCCTCGGTCGTCATCATCGTGGTGATTGACGAGCCCGCCGGGGCTTATCACGGCGGCGACGTGGCCGCGCCGATCTTCCGCGAGATCGCCGAACAAATCCTGCCCGCCTTGAGCGTCGCGCCCGACACGGAGATGAAGCCCTCGCCCGAGCCCAGCCTGCTCGCGCGGCTCTCGCTGAGCGACGAAGAGTTGGCCCACTTGCGTGAGCAGCAGGAGATAGAGAGGGAACTGCGCGACCGCACGCTGCCGAGGGTTGAGGAGGAGCGAGGGAGCGTCGGCACGACCCGTGTCGTTTACACGGCGGCGACGAGACGCGGCGCGTTGATGCCTGACTTACGCGGGCGCAGCGTGCGCGACGCGGCGCGCATCTGCGAGCAACTGGGCTTGCAGCTCGAAGCCAGCGGCGAGGGGCGCGCTCTCAGCCAGAGTCCGGCGGCGGGCGATGAGGTGGAGGCCGGGCGGACGGTTCGGGTTGATTTCGGGAGAAGCAAATGAGCCGAGGATGAAGCATGGGACCGGGGCAGTTTCCCGGTCCTTCCCCTTCATCGCTCATCTTTGAATTTATGACAGGGCAACGGGGTAGCAACCTGGGACAAGCGCCGCACGGGACGAGGCAGAGAATCAGCGCCTGCCGCAAGCGCCTTCGCCGGACGCGCGCCATGCGCCAGGCGCAACGCGTGGAGCAGGACGAGGCCGTCCTGGCCGCGCACGAGTTGCTGGCGCTCGCCGCGGCCGGCGCTGATTTCGGCGACCCCGAAAACGATTTTGAAGAGGCGGGCGCGCCCAAATCAGCGAACACTGCCCGCCAGTTTGCGCCCGCGGTTGACCGCCGCCCGAGAGTCCGCGCAAGATGATACCTGAGGCAGGAATCTTGCGAATAGAGGTCTCGGAGGCGGCGTGAACATACGGCAGGCTGCGGATTTGATGGGCGCTCAGGGAAGTCATTTGAGCGCCGAGTTGTTTGACAAAGAAATAGTCGGATTCTCGATTGACTCGCGGACGACCGGCGCGGGCGAACTCTTCTTCGCGCTGTCGCAAGCGGATTACGCCCGCGCCGGTTTTAACGGCACGTTTGCCGATGCCCATCGTTTTATCCCGCAGGCGCTTGAAAAAGGGGCGCTGGCGGTAGTCGCACGCCGCGACCGCGTCCGTGAAGACGCCGAGTTGCAGGCGATGAGTGATCGCCTCCTGCTCGTCGAAGACGCCATCGCCGCGCTGCAAACGCTCGCGCACAAGGTCTACGAGGCTTGGGCTCGGCCCGTCGTCGCCATCACGGGCAGCGCCGGCAAGACGACGGCCAAGGAGTTGACGGCGCACTTGCTCAATTCCTCCGGGCGGCGCGTCCTCAAGAGCGAGAGAAATTACAACAACGGGCTGGGCCTCCCGCTCGCCGTTTTACAGATGGTGACCGAAGGGAGAAAGCCCGACGAGTTTGACCTCGCGGTGCTTGAGATGGGCATGTCTTCGCCGACGCACGAGATTGAGCGCCTCTGCAAGATTACGCCGCCGGACATCGGCGTCGAGCTTCTGGTCGCGCCCGTGCACCTCGAACACCTCGGCACGATTGAAAACATCGCGGCCGCGAAAGCCGAATTGATCGAAGGTCTCAAGCCAAATGGCATGGCAGTCCTGAACGCGGACGACGAGCGCGTCATCGCGATGCGCAATCTTCACGACGGGCCGGTCCTGACCTTCGGCATAGAGAACGCGGCCGACGTGACGGCCACGGAGATTGACACGAGCCGCTTCGGCCGGAGCCGGTTTCAACTGCGGACGCCGAGAGGCGTTGCGGAAGCCATGTTGCCGATGCCAGGCCGGCACAATTTGATGAACGCGCTCGCGGCCGCCGCGGTCGCAAACTGTTTCGAGATTACGCCCGAAGAGATTGCGAAGGCTTTCAAGAGTGTCACCCCAGCAAAGATGCGCGGCGAAGTGATTGACTTCGCCGCCGGGTTTACGGTCGTGGACGATTCCTACAACTCGAACCCGCGCTCTCTGCTGAGCATCGTGCGGACCATCACGGAGGCCACAGCCTCGGGCACGCGCCGTCGCATCGTCGTCGCGGGAGAGATGCTTGAACTCGGGCCGGAAGGCGAGCGGATGCACCGCGAAGCCGGCGAGGAGATAGCGCGCGCGGGAGTTGACCTCTTGTTGGGCGTGCGCGGATTGGCACAGTCTATAGTTGAAGGGGCGCACGCGGCGGGGATGAAGAGGGAGGCCGCGCGCTTCTTCGAGACTTCGGAGCAGGCGGCCGCCGCCATCTGCGACGAGGTGCGCGAGGGCGACCTGGTGTTGGTCAAAGGCTCGCGCGGTGTGGAGACGGACAAGGTCGTGAAAGCTTTGCGCGACCGCTTCCCGGCGCTCGGCGGAGACGAGGAAAAACAGTAGGCCATAAGGCAGTGGGCAGTAGGCAGAGGAAAGCAGGAGCCTTTTCTTCTGACTTCTGACTTCTGACTTCTGACTTCTGACTTCTGCTTTTATGATTCACTGGGTTTTTTACGAGTGGCTTTATAACTCCTACGAGGGCGGCGGGTCGTACCTCGTCAAGGCGCTCAACGTCTTCCAGTACGTCACGTTCCGCACGGCCTACGCCTCGATCACGGCGCTTCTCATCTCGCTCGTCTTCGGCCGCCGCGTCATACAGGCTTTGAGGAACTGGAACGTCGGCCAGCAAATCCGCGAGGAAGGCCCGCAGGCGCACATGGCGAAGCGCGGCACGCCGACGATGGGCGGCGTGCTCATCATCGCCTCGGTGCTGACCTCGACGCTGCTCTGGGCCAAGCTCTCCAGCCTCTACGTCTGGATAGTGATGCTCGCCTTCCTCCTCTTCGGGCTGATAGGCTTTCTGGACGACTACCAGAAGATGGCTAAGCGCCGCAGCCTCGGCCTGACCGGGAAACAGAAGCTGCTCGGCCAACTCATCATCGCCATAGGCGTCTGGACGGCGCTCTACTTCTCATCGGTTTCGGTCGGCGGCCCGCCCGTCTTGCGCGACTCAGACCTCAGAGACCCAGGCGGCCTGGCCGTTAAGCTGCGCGAATCGCGCGACCCCCTTTCGCTCTACCTCTGGTCGCAACTGATGCCCGAGACGCAGGAGATGCTGAAGAGTTACGACCAGGCGGCGGGCAAGATGCCGGAAGAGAATCAGCGCAAGCTCACGGACGCGCTCAACGCGCTGATGACGGGCCACTCGCTCTTCGACGAGCAGCGCTTCAAAGACATCAAGCTGACGGACGAGGCGCGGAAATTAATCGCGCTCAACCCGCAGGGCGAAAACGTCATTCACCTCAACCGCGAGCTACTGGAAGAGGCTTACCCGGCCGAGATAGCCAGGAGCACGAAGTATTCCTGGAACGTCAACGTCCCCTTCTTCAAGGCGACCGCGGACCAGAACCCCTTAACGAGCGTCTCGTACATCGGCCCGTATCTCTACCTGGTTTTCATCATCATCGTGCTCCTGGGTTCCTCGAACGCGGTGAATTTGACGGACGGGCTCGACGGGCTCGCCATCGGCGTGACCTTCATCGCGATGGCGGCGATGACGGCCTTCGTTTACATCACGAGCGACTTCCGCTTCGCGAGTTATCTGGGGCTGATGCACAGGCCCGAGGCCGCCGAGTTGACGGTCTTCTGCGGCGCAATGGCCGGGGCGAGCTTAGGGTTCCTGTGGTACAACGCGCCGCCCGCGGAGGTCTTCATGGGCGACGTTGGGAGCCTCGCCATCGGCGGCGCGATTGGCACAATCGCGGTGCTGACCAAGCAGGAGTTCATGCTCCTGATGATCGGCGGCGTGTTCGTCCTGGAGATTCTGTCGGTGATGCTTCAGGTCGCCTCGTTCAAGATGACCAAGCGGCGCATCTTCAAGATGTCGCCCTTGCACCACCACTTCGAGTTGCAGTGGGAGCGGCGCTTCGGCCAGCGCACCGTGGAGACAAAAGTCGTCTTCCGCTTCTTGATTTTGGCAATCCTCTTCGCGCTCCTGAGTCTTTCGACTCTGAAGCTGCGTTAGGAGAATGAGTCAACCCTTGCGCCTGCGTCTTTGCGCCTTTGCGAGAAAAAGCTCACGCAAAGCACTCAAAGCAAAAACCAAAGGCGCAAAGGGTTGAATCCGGGTTTTGAAATTGGAAGTAGCGGGTAAGAAAGTTTTGATCATCGGGGCGGCGCGGAGCGGCATTGCGTGCGCGAGGTTCTTGGCGAAGCGGGGCGCAGTGGTCGCGCTCAACGACCGCAAGCCGATTGAAGAGTGGTCGCCCGAGGCAGTCGCGCTCAAGAGCGAAGGCGTGGGGCTCGTGCCGGGCGAGGTGCCGATGTGGTTGCTTGACCAGGTCGAGTTGGTCGTGATGAGTCCGGGCGTGCCGAGCAAGGTCATTCCCGCGAGGTACGCGGAGCGCGCGGGGGCAGAGGTCATCGGCGAGGTCGAGCTTGCTTCGCGCTACTTGCGCGGGCGCGTCGTGGCGATTACGGGGAGCAACGGCAAGACGACGACGACGACACTCATCGGCGAGATTCTGAAAGACGCGGGGCTCAGCGTTCAGGTCGGCGGCAACATCGGCACGGCGCTCATCTCGATGGTTGAAAATTCGAGGGACGACGGCTGGACGGTCGTGGAGGTTTCGAGTTTCCAGCTCGAAACGATTAAGGACTTTCACCCGGCGGTGGCGCTTGTGCTGAACGTGACGCCGAATCATATGGATCGCTACGAGACGCTCAACGATTACGCGGCGGCCAAGCACCGCGTCTTCCGCAACCAGACGCCAGGGGACGTGGCGATTCTCAACGCGGATGACGAGATAGTTTCATCGTGGGCGCGAGGGTTGAGGGCGCACGTCGTCCCCTTCAGCGTGCGGCGCGAGTTGGAGGAAGGGCTCTTTCTGAGAAACGGGCGCGAGCTGGTTTCGCGCACGCGCGCTGCCGAGCGGGTGCTGATGACGCGCGACGAGATGCAACTGCGCGGGCTGCACAACGTGGAGAACGTGCTCGCGGCTCTGGCGGCGGGCCTGGCCTGCGGCGCTTCGCCCGATTCGATGCGCGAGACCGTCAGGCGGTTCAAGCCCGTCGAGCATCGCCTCGAATTTGTCGAAGAGATTGACGGCGTGAAGTTCTACAACGACTCGAAGGCGACGAGCGTTGACGCGACGTTGAAAGCACTCGAAGCGTTCGCGGACGAAGAGGGCAAGGTCGTTCTCATACTCGGCGGCCTCGGCAAGCAAGCGCCCTACGCGCCGCTCAGCCCGCTCATACGCGCCCGCGCGCGCAGGCTCGTCTTAATCGGCGAGGACGCGCCCGTGATTGAAAAGGAGTTGAAAGACGACGCCGAGATGGAGCGCGCAGACTCTATGGCGGACGCCGTCCGCAAGGCACACGACGCGGCGCGACCCGGCGACATCGTCCTGCTCGCGCCCGCCTGCGCCAGCTTCGACATGTTCAAGAGCTTCGAGCATCGAGGGCAGGTGTTCAAGGAAGAGGTAAAGGAGATGAAGAACTCAGAACTCGGAACTCAGAACTCAGCATGAAAAGCACGAACTGCTTTTCTTCTGAATTCTGACTCCTGAATTCTGACTCCTGTTTTATGGCAAGGAAGCTACAAGCCGACAAGTGGTTGTTCGCGGCGACGGCGGGGCTGGCGCTGTTCGGCATCGTCATGGTCTACAGCGCGTCGGCCGTGATGGCGCAGGAGGAGAACGGCAACCAGTATCACTACGTCATCAAGCAGGGCGTGTGGACGGCCGTCGGCTTCGGCGCGATGCTGCTGGCGATGCAGTTTGACTACCAACGCTTGCGCGACCGCAGAATCGTTTACGGGTTGCTGGGACTGACGACGCTGCTGCTCCTCGCGGTCTTCGCCTTCCCAAAGATTAACGGCGCGCACCGCTGGATCAGGCTCGCGGGATTCTCGATGCAGCCGTCGGAGTTGTCGAAAATCGCGCTCGCAATCTTCCTCGCTTACTTCCTTGAAAAGCGGGCCGGCGAGGAAGGGGCTCTGTGGCGGACTTTCGTGCCGTGCGTGGCGGTGACGGGCGTGCTGGCGGCGCTCATCTTGAAAGAGCCGGACCTGGGGACGGCGATGATGATCGCGGTCATCTGCGTCGTGATGTGTTTTACGGCTGGGGCGCGACTGCTGCACCTGGGGATGGCCGCGGCTCCGGGCCTCGTCATAGGCGCATGGATGCTGATCTTCGTGCCGTGGCGTTTTCAGCGGTTGGTGACTTTCACGAACCCATGGGCCGACCCGCAGAACTCCGGGTTTCAGGTCGTGCAGTCTTTAATCGCCATCGGCTCGGGCGGGACGGCCGGGCTCGGGTTCGCGCAAGGGCGTCAGAAGATGTTCTTCCTGCCGTTCGCCCATTCGGATTTCATCTTCGCGGTCGTGGGCGAGGAGTTGGGGTTGTTTGGCGCGCTGGCGATTCTGGCGGTGTTCGGGATTCTGCTGTGGCGCGGGGTGCGCATTGCGCTGCGCGCGCCCGACCGCTTCGGGATGCTGCTCGGTTTGGGACTCGTCGCGGCGATTGTCGTCCAGGCGCTCTTTAACATCAGCGTGGTGCTGTCGCTTTTGCCGACCAAGGGCATCCCGCTGCCGTTCATCTCCTACGGCGGCTCGTCGCTGGTCCCGACGCTCGTGGCGATGGGCATCCTCTTGAACATCTCGCAGCACTCGGCGAGCGAGGCGGGCGCGAAGCTGTTTGACGTAAAGGCTGGGCCAGAGGTCGAGACGGGCAGGCGCGCAGCCGCCGCGCCCACGTTGTCGCCGCGCTCTCCCATGACCGTCCCGGCGCGCCGAGGGTGAGTGCGATGCGCGTGTTGATTGCCGCAGGGGGGACGGGCGGGCACATTTATCCGGGCATCGCCGTGGCGAAGGAAGTGATGCGCCGTGATTCGAGTTCGGAAGTGAGGTTCGTCGGGACGGCGCGGGGTTTGGAGACGAAGCTTGTGCCAAAAGCGGGCTTCGAGTTGTCGCTCATTGAAAGCGCGGGACTGAAGAACGTCGGCTTGGGAGCGCGCGTGCGCGGGCTGATGATGCTGCCGAAAAGTTTCTTCGCGGCGCGGCGTCTGATTCGTGAGTTTCGGCCCGACATAGTCGTCGGCGCGGGCGGTTACGTTTCCGGGCCAGTTCTTTTGACGGCCGCGATGACGGGCGTGCGCACGCTCGTCATGGAGTCGAACGCGCTGCCCGGTTTTACAAACCGCAGGCTCGCGCGCTTTGTTGATCGCGCGGCGGTGACGTTCGAGGCCGCGCTGCCGTACTTTCGCGGCAAAGGGGTCGTGACGGGCAACCCCGTTCGGCGCGAGTTCTTTGACATTCCGCCCAAGGCGCGCGATGCTACGCGTTTTTCCGTGCTCGTCTTCGGCGGCTCGCAGGGCGCGCGTGCCATCAACCTGGCAACAGTCGCGGCGCTCCCGCACCTCGAAGCAGAGCGCGGCCGACTGCGGATAACGCACCAGACGGGCGAGGCGGATTTTGAGAAAGTGAGCGCGGGTTATCGTGAAGCAGGCTGGGGCGAGCAAATGGACGTGCGGCGCTACATTGACGACATGGTCGCGGAGTTTGCCGCCGCGGATTTAATCGTCTGCCGCGCCGGGGCGACGACCAGCGCGGAACTCGTCGCGGCAGGCAAGGCCGCCATCATGGTCCCGTTCCCGCAGGCCGCGGACGACCATCAGCGCAAGAATGCCGAAGCGTTAGAGTCGGCCGGCGCGGCCCGCATGATCTTGCAACACGACCTGACGGGCGAACGATTGGCACAGGAAATCAGGGCGCTCGCGGGCGCGCCGGAAGACTTAACACGGATGGAAGAAGCCAGCCGCAAACTCGCACGCGGCGACGCAGCGGCGGCGGCAGTAGATTTGATGGAAAAGCTAATAGGCAGAAGTCAGGAGTCAGAACACAGAAGTCAGAAGGGAAAAGGCTGAGAACCGCTTTCACAGATTTGCTTTCATTCTGACTCCTGACTCCTGACTCCTGACTTCTGTCTCCTGTAGTTGAGTATGTTTCGCAGCATTCAGCACATTCATTTCGTGGGCATCGGCGGCGTCGGCATGTCGGGCATCGCCGAGGTTTTGGTTAATTCAGGCTTTCACGTGTCGGGGTCGGATTTGAAAAGCTCCGAGGTGACGAAGCGGCTTGAATCTTTGGGCGTGGCGTTTAAAGAGGGACACGTCGCGGAGAACGTGGGCGACGCAGACGTGGTGGTTCGCTCGACCGCCGTGCGCGAGGACAACGCCGAAATCGTCGAGGCCAAGCGGCGAAGCGTCCCCGTCATCCCGCGCGCGGAGATGCTCGCGGAGTTGATGCGCTTGAAGCCCTACTCCGTGGCGGTCGCCGGCTCGCACGGCAAGACGACGACGACCTCTATGGTCGCGACCGTTTTGGGCCACGCGCAGCTAGACCCGACGGTCGTCGTCGGCGGCGTGGTCAAGTCCTTCGGCTCGACCGCGCGCATCGGCCAAAGTGATTTGATGGTCGTCGAGGCGGACGAGAGCGACCGCTCGTTCCTGATGCTGACGCCGACCATCGCGATTGTGACGAACATTGACCGCGAGCACATGGACTACTACGACGACATGGACGACGTGCGCGACTGCTTCGTCAAGTTCGTCAACAAGGTCCCGTTCTACGGGACGGCCATCCTCTGTTTGGATGACCCGCACGTGCAGGCCGTCATCCCGCACGTCAAGCGGCGCAGAATCACTTACGGCCTGAGCGCGCAGGCAGACGTTTCGGCGCACGCGATTCGCTTCAACGAAGGCTACGGGTCAAGCTTCACGGTCTGGCGCGGGACCGAAGCGGTCGGCGACGTAACTTTGCGCGCGCCGGGCCTGCACAACGTCTATAACGCGCTGGCGGCCATCGCCGTCGGCTTCGAGTTGAAAGTCCCGTTCGAGCAGATAGAGAAAGCGCTCGCGGAGTTCACGAACGCCGACCGGCGCTTCCAGTTCAAGGGCGAGGAGTCGGGCGTGCTCGTGGTTGACGACTACGGCCACCACCCGACGGAGATCAAGGCGACGCTCGCGGCGGCGAAAATTGGCTCAATGGGCCGCCGCATCGTGGTGCTCTTTCAGCCGCACCGCTACACGCGCACGCAGGACCAGATGGAGGAGTTCGCGCGCTCTTTCAACAACGCCGACGTGCTCTACGTGACAGACATCTACGCGGCGAGCGAAGACCCGATTGAGGGCGTGACGGCCGAGACGCTGACCGACGCCGTCAAGCGCTACGGTCACAAGAACGCCGAGTACATAGGGCCGCTCGACGGCGCGGCCGAAACCCTGCGCGACCAGTTGCGCGAGGGCGACATGCTCATCACGCTCGGCGCGGGCTCTGTCTACCGCGCGGGCGAACAGGTCTTAGGGCTGCTACGTGAGCGCAATGAGGCGCGGGCGGGCTAAAAGGTTTGAGAATCCAGACGAGTTTCAGTTTGAAACAGACGTCAGACGACAATAACACGCTTGGTTCGATGGTCGTTGACGAGATGAAAAAAGAGTTGAGCTTGCGGGAGCGCGACGCTGCGATTGAAGAGATCGCGGCGCGCACGGGCGTGCGCGCAGAGCGCGGGCGGCGCTTCGCGGAGTTGACCTCTTTGCGCGTCGGCGGCGCGATTGACTGGGTCATCTCGCCCGTCACCGAAGAACAGGCGGCGCAAGTGGTCTTTGAATTGGACGAGGCAGGCGTCCCCTGGCGCGCGCTCGGCTCCGGCAGCAACGTGCTCGCGGACGACGCAGAGCACCACTACGTCGTCGTCAGCCTCAAGGAGTTGAAGGGCGAAGTCCACTTCGACGCCGAGCGCGTGTCGGTCAGCGCGGGCTACTCGCTGCCGCGCCTGTGCATTGACGCGGGCCGTCGGGGTTTAGCGGGGATAGAAGGCTTGGGCGGAATTCCTGGCACAGTCGGCGGCGCGCTCTGGATGAACGCGGGCGCTTACGGGCAGGAGATAGGGCGCGTGACGGAAGTCGTGAGGGTCGCGCGCGGCGGGCGCGTGGTGGAAGTGCCGGGCAGCGAGGTGAAGTGGGATTACCGCCACACCTCTTTCCGCGAGGGCGAATTGTTATTAGGCGCGACGCTGCGGCTTACGCGCGACGACCCCGAAAAGATCGGAGCGCGGATGCTCGAAGCGAAGAACAAGCGCATGAGCACGCAGCCGCACGGCGCGCGCTCGGCCGGGTGCTTCTTCAAGAATCCCCCCGGGAGCGCGGTCGGCACGGGCAAGATGATTGACGAGATGGGAATGAAGGGCACGAAGCGCGGCGGCGCTGTGGTCTCTCCCGTCCACGCCAACTTCATCGTCACCGAGGGCGAGAACGCGAAGGCTGCCGACGCGCTCGCGCTTGCCGAAGAGATCAGGGAGCGCTTCAGGCGCGAGAAGGGAATCGAGCTGGAGTACGAAGTCGAACTCTGGCGCGCGGGCAATCAGGAAGAGGCGGTCGAGTCGGCCGAGTCTGAAACCGGCAAGGCAGACGCGGCTCAAAGCTCAGACGATTCCGCGGACTCTACGGACTTATGAGAGAGCAGGTCATCACACCGAGGGCAGGGCGCGGCGCGGGCGGCGGGGGCAAGGCTCGCGCGGGAGAGATCGTGCAGCGACCGGCGAAGCGCGGCGCTGCTTCGTCGCGCGCGAAGGCGGGCGGCTGGCGCAAAGTCCTCGTCTACTTCCCGCTCGCCGGAAAGATCGCGCTGGCCGTAATCGCGGGCGTCCTGCTCTTCGCGGGTTATCGCGCGGCCGCCTCCGCGGCTTTCTTCCGTGTGCGCCACGTGGACGTGAGCGGCACGTCGCGCGCCTCCGCCGGCGACGTCAAGGCAATCGTGACCGAAGGCGCAGCCCAGACGGGCGTCTGGCGCGCGGACCTCGACCGCATCAGCCGCGAGCTGAAAAAGATTCCGTGGGTCAGGGAGGCAGTCGTCTCGCGCGTCCTGCCGGACGGCCTGCGCGTGCGCATCATGGAACGGACCCCGCGCGCCGTCCTGAGGACGAGCGCGGGCAAGTTCGTCTGGGTTGACGAGGAAGCGGTCAGCCTCGGCGCGGCCTCGCCCGCGGACCAGATTTTCATGCGCGGGTGGGACGAGGACGGGACCGAGGGCGCGCGCGCGCAGAACAGCGAACGCGTCGAGAAGTTTTTGGAGATGACGCGCGACTGGGAGACGAGGGGCATCAGCCGCCGCGTCAGTGAAGTCAATCTCTACGACCCCGACGACGTTCGCGCGCAGTTGACGGGCGACGACGCGCAGATAGAGATACAACTCGGCCGCGAAGATTTCGGCAACCGGCTCAAGTACGCCCTGGATGAATTAGACGAGCGGCGCAACACGCCCATCGGCCCGTTCATCCTCTACATCAACGTCGCGCAGGGGATAGAAAAAGGCAAAGACCGCATTGCCATCGGCGTCAGCCCGGACGCGCCCAACTTCAGCGCCGGCCGCGACGGCGATAGCGCTGGCCCGGAAATCGAGAGCGCGAAAGTTGAACACCCGAAGCCTGCGGCGCGCACCGCCACAGCGAAACCGAGGGCCGAGGGCCGGAAAGCTAAAGAGAAAGAAACGGTCGCGCGCAAAGACGACGCGCGGAACCGCAAGAAAGAGCAGGAGAAGAAAGCCAAGAAGGATAAGAAAGACAAAGAGCCCGGAGCGGCACGCACGGAGAGCCGCCCGCGCCGAGTGACTTAAAACAGGGGCCGGGGGACAGGGGCCGGTAAAAGCAAAAGCAGTTGTTCTTACTGACCCACGACCCCCAGAAGAGATTATGGCTAAACGCGCGTCACACACGGTCGGACTCGACATCGGCACGAGCAAGGTGACGTGTATCGTCGGCGAGCCGGGCGACGGCGGCCAACTGGACATCGTCGGCATCGGCGAGGCCGAAGCGCGCGGCCTGCGTAAAGGCGTGATAGTGAACCCGGACGCCGCGGTCGAGGCCATCAAGCGCGCGGTCGAAGACGCCGAGCGCATGAGCGGACTTGAGGCCGAAGAGGTCACAATCAACTTGGCGGGCTCGCACATCATGGGCTTCAACGGCCAGGCGATTGTCGCCGTCTCGGGCCGCGACCGCGAGATCACGCCCGACGATGTGCGCCGCGCAATTGACTCCGCGTGCGCTATCCAACTACCCGCGGGCCGCGAGATAGTTGACCGCCTGCCGCAGGAGTTCATCGTTGACGACCAGGACGGTATCAACGACCCGGTCGGCATGATCGGCGCGCGCCTCGCCGTCAAAGTCCACATCGTCACGAGCCCCGTCACCGCCCGGCAGAACGCGATTAACGCCGTCAACCGTTCGGGCCTCGTCGTCGCTGACATGGTGCTCGAACAACTGGCCGCCGCCGAGGCGTCTCTGACCGAGGACGATAAGGAGTTCGGTTCCGCCCTCGTGGACATCGGCGCGGAGACGACGGGCCTCGTCATCTATCAGCGCGGGGCCGTCCAGCACACAGCCGTTTTCGCGCTCGGCGGCTCGCACTTTACGAACGACATAGCCTTCGGGCTGCGCACGCCGATTCCAGAGGCGGAGAAGATCAAGCGCACCGTCGGCTGCGCTTGCAGCGCCTCGTTGAACGAGATGGCGCGCGGCGAGTTGGTCGAAGTCCCTTCGGTCGGCGGGCGCGCGCCGCGCCAACTGTCGCGCCAGATTCTGTGTGACATTTTGCAGCCGCGCGCCGAAGAGGTCTTGATGCAGGTGGCCGACGAGATCAGGGAGTCCGGCTGGGAGCGCCAGTTGTCGAGCGGCGTGGTGCTGACGGGCGGCGGGGCGCTCCTGACGGGGATGTCTGAGATAGCCGAGCAGGTTTTCGACGCGCCCGTGCGCATAGGCTACCCGGAGAGAGATCGTTTCGGCGGCCTCATCGAAGACATTCAGAGTCCCGTGTGGGCCGCGGCCGCGGGGCTTTCACTGGTGACGCAGCGTGCGCAGACGGCCGACGCGCGCTCAGGCGCGAGCCGCCGCGGCGCGACGGGCCGCCTGACTCATTTCGTCTCGAAGTTTCGTGATCGTTTTAGTGGCATTTTCTGACAAGTTGTTGTATGCTGCCGCGCCAGCCGGCACAAGATGTAGTCCGCAATATTTAGTTGCCCCCGGCGCGCACAGCCCAAGATAACCGTAGGTATGGTTTCGGGAGCCTCACTGGGCTGCCGAGAGAGAGGAATGCGAATGATGACACCGGATGGCCGTCAACCGGGCAACGGCATTAATATTTTCATAGATGACGACCCACCAATCACCGGCGCTCGGATTAAAGTAATCGGCGTCGGCGGCGGCGGCGGCAACGCCGTCAACCGCATGATCGAAGCCGGCATCGAGGGCATAGAGTTCCTCGTCGCCAACACAGATTTGCAAGCCCTGAAGCGCTCGCGCGCGCCGATCAAGATTCAACTCGGCGGCAAGCTCACGAAGGGCTTGGGCGCGGGTGCCGACCCGAACATCGGGCGCAACGCCGCGCTCGAAGACACGGAGAAGATCATAGAAGTGCTGGAAGGCGCGGACATGGTCTTTGTCACCACCGGTCTCGGCGGCGGCACGGGCACGGGCGCGGCTCCCATCATCGCGAGTTTAGCCACAGAGCTAAACGCGCTGACGGTGGCAGTCGTGACCAAGCCTTTCCACTTCGAGGGCAAGCGCCGTATGCATCAGGCCGATCATGGACTGAGGGAGTTGCGCGAGTGCGTGGACACAGTGATTACGATTCCTAACGAGCGGCTGCTGCACACCGTGGACCGCGGCGTGTCTTTGGCGGACTCGTTCAAGGTCGCGGACGACGTGCTGCGCCAGGCCGTGCAGGGCATCTCGGATTTGATTACGGTGCCTGGGCTCATCAACCTGGACTTCGCGGACGTGAAAGCCATCATGCAGGGCATGGGCTTGGCGCTCATGGGCGCGGGGCGCGCCTCGGGTGAGCACCGCGCGATGGAGGCCACGCAGCAGGCGATTTCAAGCCCGCTGCTAGAAGAGGCGACGATTGAAGGCGCGAAGGGCGTGCTCATCAACATCACGGGTGGCACAGACCTGACGCTCTACGAAGTGAACGAGGCTTCCTCGATCATCCGCGAGGCGGCGGACGAGAACGCCAACATCATCTTCGGCGCGGTGATTGACGAGACGTTGCGCGACGAGATGAAGATCACGGTCATCGCCACGGGCTTCGACAAGGAGATTGCCGACTTGGGCTCGACGGCGGCGAGTGCCGGTGTGCCCGCACAGCCTCCGCGCTACACGCGCACGCCTGGCGACGACCTGCAACGCCCGACCGTCAATCCGGGCCGCACGGACGACCTCGACGTGCCGACCTTCATACGCAAGAAGGCGGACTGAAGAACTCGTAAATCGTAAATCGTGAATCGTAAATCGGAGAAAGCACGTTTTCTCTATTTACGATTCACGATTTACGATTTACGAGTCTTTTGCCTTTTACCTTTTGCCTTCTTTAGTGTAGTATGTCGGGCAATTCCTTGATGGAAATTCTATTCGGGTAAATTTCTACGTCTCTCCTCGCCCGGCCGCAGCATGAGGAGAGATGTGAATGATTGGTCGCGCCAGTCCAGACGCGCCTTCTCTAAAGCGTTAGGGCGCGTGGCTCGGCTGTCACACGTCATTTCCCTCTTTTAATCGTGGAGGTCTAGAAAGTCACAGTGAACCGCAAACTCATACGAACGACTTTGGCAGAAATCAAGAACAAGGATCGTGCGTTGCCGCAGCCGAAGGAGCGCGTCAACAACGGCGGCGGGCCGCGCCAGAGCGAAGACCGGCACGCCCCCTCGCGTCCGGCTCCGTCTTCCGCGCCCTCGCCCTCCTCCGTGCAGGTCCGCAAGCGCGTCCCGCCCCCCATCGAGACCAACGCGGAAATCTTCTACTACAAGAAGCAGATTGACGCGCACACGCCGATGATCATTGTTCTCATGGACGGCGAGGAGATCGAAGGGACTATCGAGTGGTACGACAAGGGCGCGCTCAAGGTCAACCGCAAGTCCGCCCCGAACCTGCTCCTCTTGAAGCACAACATCAAGTACATGTACAAGGCCGACGAGCGCGAGGGCGGCGAGTAAGCGCGCTCAGTTCTTTCGCGGGCGCGCCTCGGGCAGACTACACGTTCCGGCTGACACTTCGAGCGCCTCCCTCACCAAGTGGCGTCCGGCTATGACAGAGACGTTGCACAACTCATCGCGCAATGCCGGGCCTCGCCCGAAGCCGCGGCTGCCGCGCGTCGGCATCACGATGGGCGACCCCGCGGGCATCGGCCCCGAGGTCGTCCTCAAAGCCGTCGCCGAGGAGGAAGTCCGCCGCATCTGCGTCCCCGTCATCATCGGCGACGCGCAACTGCTCGCGCACACGGCGCGCACGCTCGACCTACAGTGCGGCTACGATATCGTCCGCTTCGACGAGCAGTTGCCGGACGACATCAGAGAGCCCGTCATCTTCCACCTGGACAACGTCAGCGGCCACGTCGAGCCCGGCATAGAGTCAGGCACGGCGGGCAAGGCCGCCGCCGGCTACATAGAGGCCGCCGTGCGCCTCTGCGCCGCGGGAAGCGTGGACGCGATTGCGACCGCGCCCATCAACAAGCGCGCCCTCTTCCTGGGCGGCTACAGTTTTCCGGGGCACACAGAGTTTCTGGCACAACTCACGGGCACGGAAGAGTATGCGATGGCCTTCGTCGCCTCGAACCTGAGGGTCGTGCTCATCTCGACGCACGTACCTTTAGCCGAAGCCATTCGCCTTGTCGAGCGCGACCGCATCGTCCGCACCGCCCGTCTGACCGACCGCGAGCTGAGGCGCTGGGGCATAGAGCGTCCGCGAATCGCGGTCGCCGCTTTGAATCCGCACGGGGCAGAGGGCGGCCTTTTCGGCGTCGAGGAGGCTTCGGAGATCCTCCCGGCGGTAGAGGAGTGCCAGCGGGGCGAGGGCGGCCTGGACGTGAGTGGGCCTTTCTCGGCCGACACGGTTTTCCTGCGCGCCTCGCGCGGCGAGTTCGACGCCGTCGTGGCGTGCTATCATGACCAGGCGATGATCCCCGTCAAGTGCCTCTCGTTCGGCGAGGCGGTCAACGTCACGCTGGGCCTGCCGTTCATACGCACCTCCGTAGACCACGGCACGGCCTTCGATATCGCGGGCAAGGGGCTGGCGGAACATTCGAGCATGATGGCGGCAATCACCCTGGCCGCCCAGTTGTCGGCGCGCGCCGACGAATCGAGCAGAGCCGTCGAGGCTTAACTTTCCAAGGAGAAAGACGGTGAAACCTCCCACGCAAAATTCTCAGCAGCCCTCACGCCGCATCCTCGTTGCGGACGACGATCCGGCCATCCTGCGCCTGGTGACGGCGATTGTCGAGAAGGAAGGCTACGCGGTCATTCCGGCGCGTGACGGGCGCGAGGCGTACAAGATTATGCAATCGGACGCAGACTTCGTCGCGGGCATCTTCGACGTGGTCATGCCGCACATACAGGGGCCGGAATTGGTCCGCTACATGAAGACGGAGAAGCGGCTAATGAGGATTCCCGTGATGATGATGACGGCCGAGCAGAATCCCAAGCTTTCGTCCGACAGCTTCTCGGCCGGGGCGGTCGTCTTCCTCCCGAAGCCCTTCACCACGGCGCAACTGCAAATCATGCTGCGGATGCTCATCGCCAAAGGCGCGTCTTAACGCCGAAGTGCTCTTTGTCGGAGACCACTGTGAGTCCGAACCCCAGACGCCGGCTCATCTACTCGCTCATCGGCGGGGTGCTCATCCCCGTCGCTTTCCTCGTCGCGTTCATCATCATCATCTCTCTTTTCGGCTGGCGGGAAACCTCGGCCATGGGGTGGCTGATAGTGCCGCTTATTTGGCCGATCTTCATTGCGGACCTCTTGGATAATTTAGACCTGGTAGATATGGGCGGGCAGTCGATGCCTCTCTTCGTGGGGCTCGCCAACGTCGCCCTCTACACGGCGCTCACCTACGTCGTGCTCCTGTGGCGAGAGAGAAGAAGGACGCCGCGTCTCAAGTGAGGATAGGGCCATGAACAAACCGATACGACGCCTGACTTCCGCCTCCGGGCTGACTCTGATCTGCCTCCTGCTGGCGCTCGTCTGCGGGCGGGCGGCAGACGAACTGAGCGCGAGCCAGGCGCGCAAGCTAATCGCGAACATGGCCGGAAGTAAGCTGCCGACGAGCGCCGTGCGCGTGCGCGAGGTCTCCGTGACGGGCTCGTCCGCGGTGGTCGTGGCCCAGGTCGAGACGGCGTTTCGCTTCGAGCGTGGCGGAGACGGCAAGTGGCGCGTGGCCGAGATCAGGACGGGCGACGACCGCTGGGAGAATGTCGGGGCGATTGAGCGCGCCGTCAACGCCGAGAAGGCTGAGCGCGCGCGCGCGGAGCTTGAGACCTTAGCGACGGCGCTCGAAGCCTTCAGGCGCGAGCGTGGCTTCTACGTGGTCGCTGACGAAGAGCGCGCCCTCGAAGACCATCTTAATCCGCGCTACCTGGCGCGCGTCCTGCGCGTAGACCCCTGGCACAAACCCTACCTCTACGAAGGCGCGCGCGACTCCTACACGCTGCGCTCATCCGGCCCCGACGGCAAAGAGAACACCGCAGACGACGTGGTGATTAAAAGGTAGAGACGCGGGGACGCGGAGACCGAGGAGACGCGGCGATAAAAGCAGATTGTCTTTATCGCCGCGTCTCCGTGTCCCCGCGTCCCCGCGTCCGTCTTTTTTCTTGACGCTCTATCCTCGCGGGTGTTAGGTTCAGAAGTGGTCGCCCGTGTGGGAAAAGACTTGGGGGGCGGCCGCGCACCACATGCCCCGCGCCGTGCGTATCGAAGAGAAAGGCCCCGCTCGCAGGCGCTCACCTCAACTGAAGGAGTCCGGTCTTGGTAACGGGACGCAAGCTGTTGCTCGCTGACGATTCCGCCACAATCCAGAAGGTCGTTGACCTGACTTTCTCGGATGAGGGTCTGGAAGTCTTCACGGTGAGCGACGGCCGGCAGGCGATTGAAAAGCTGGACGAAGTTCTCCCGGACATAGTGCTGGCGGACATCTTTATGCCCGGCATGAGCGGCTATGAGGTCTGCGAGTACATTAAGCGTACCGAGCGTTTCAGCCACATCCCCGTGATGCTTCTCGTCGGCTCGTTCGAGCCGTTCGATGAAGCGGAGGCCCGCCGTGTCGGCGCGGATGACTATTTGACGAAACCGTTTCAATCAATACGAACGCTGATTGGCAAGGTGGGCGGCCTTTTGAGCGGGGGCGGCTCGAACGAGGACGCCACCACGCGCAAACTGGTCCCGCCGCCCGAGGCGGAGAAAGAGAACCGGCCGGAGACAGAATTCCTGGAGCGCTCGACGGCCGACACCGCCCCGCTCCCGCAGCACGAGCGAGAACAGCGAGAGAGCGCGGCCAGCAGCGCGCGAGAGGTTTCATATAACGATTTGAGTATGGACGACGAACTGATAGAAACGATGCCCGGCTACGGCTACGCGGGCGGTGGCGGCCCTCACGGCACAGACGCGCAAGACCCGCGCATGACCGCCCAATACTCGGCCGCGGATTTCGCGGAGGCCGGCATCAGCCCCGCGGAGATGCGCGCGCCCGCGCCGCAGGAAGAAGAATCCTTCGACGGCTACTCCACGGTGCCTATGGGCCAGTCTTCGCCCGCGCAGACGCCCGCGCCGGTGGCGAGCCAGCCGGTCGTCGCGTCAGGCCGCGCGAGTAATCTGGCGTCCGCGGACGACGCGCTGCTCGACCTTGGCGACCTGGACGCGCCCCCGGCGATGGTCGAAGCCGACGACTTCATACTGGACTTAAGAGACGAGGCCGCCGAAGCCACCACGCCAATGTTTGAGACGCCGCTGTTCGAGACGGCCTCCGAGCCGTCCGCCTCGGCCGAGGAACTGGACGCCGCGGCGCGAACGGATTACGAGACGGAGACGGCGCAGGCGCAAGGTGAATACGCTGAGGCGCAAACTTTCGGGGGCGAGCAGGCGAGCGCGTTCGCTCCGGTCGAAGAAGAGGCCGCGCCCGTCGAAGAGACGGCGCGCGTCTCTGGGTATCAGCCCGCCGACGCCGAGACTCCGACCGAAGAGTTCTACATGAACTCGCAGGCCGCGCCGACCGAGCGCTTGCCGAATGATTTCCAGATGGCCGGAACGGCGGCCGCTCCTACGGCCGAGGCTGAAACCGGCGCTCCCGCCGCGGCGGAGACGACCGCCCCAGCCGCTACCGCGGGCCAGATAACGCTTGAGCAATTGTCTCCCGAAGCGATTGACGCAATCGCCCGCCGCGCCGTCGAGCTACTCTCCGAGCGCGTGGTCGAGCAGATCGCCTGGGAGGTCGTCCCCGACCTGGCCGAACGCCTCATCAAGCGACGCCTCGAAGAGGAAAAGCAGTAGTCGGTTTTCAGTTTTCAGTTTTCAGTTAACAAAAGCGGCGGGCCGTCAGTGATGTTGATGAAGGCTGCGCGGCAGTCGCTCTCACGCCCCCGTGTTCGCCTTCTAATATTTGTCGGGCTGAGTTGCCTTGGCGCGGCTCTCTTCCTCCACCTTGACTAAATACATAATCTTGTCGTTGAAGTGGAGCGACTTCAGGTAATCCGGCGGCGGCAGCGGCGCGGGCGCTTCGATGATAATTGGCACAATCTCGGGCGGGGCCTCCTTACGGCTGAGCGCGTAGCGCAACTCCTTTTCCACCCATTCCGACTTCTTCGCGTGAGACGACCAGAAGAGAAAAACGGCGTCGCTCAAGTCCAGGTAGCGGTAGATGGTCTTCTCCCAATCAGCCCCCGGCTCAAGCGTCAGCAAATCGTGGAAGAAGTTTACTTTCATCATGCTCATCACCTGCACGCGCTTCAAGACTTCGGCTCGATCCTGTGAAGCGTAAGAGATGAAGACCTGCTTGTATTGAACGAAGTTGTCGAACGCAGCGGGAGCGGCGGCGGGAGGCGTTGCAGGAGCGGCGGCGGCAGGTTTCTCCGCCGGCTGAGCGCCTTCGACGACCTCAAACTCAAACTTGACGTGACCGACGGGGACGCTGTTGTAGGCGACTCGTACCGTGGCGATGATTGAGCCGGTCTCAAAGTCCTTCGGAATCGTGACGCCGAACTGAACCGAGTCGGGCTCACCCTCCCAGATGAGCGATTGGTTCGGCTCGTCAATTTCCAGGCCGGGCATCTCAAGAGAAAAGAGCAACTCTTTGCCGCGCTCGATCTTCGCCCCCAACTTCTTCCCAGGCCCGCGCTGTTCGACGGATTTGCTCATCCCCTTCGCCATCTCGGCCAGCAGCGCGGCCTGTTGGGCCAGGTGTGCGAAGGCTATCACCATAAAGCTTTTGCCCTGTCGCGCCTCGGTCGGGGCGAAGACGGTGCAGCGCACGTCGTCGCCTTCAGTCGCCGCTCCCGACTCGGCGAGTATGGATTCTTCTATCTGCTTGAGCGCAGCGCCTTGCGCCAGTCGCCGCAGGTAGTCTCCGACCAACAGGGCGATGATGCCGCTTAACAAGAGGATTGTCGGGACGTAGGGCGAGGGCGGCGCAAGGACGTTGATGACAAAGCTGTGCGGGCCACATTCCCCGCCGTCGGAATAGTCGCGCCAAAGCAAGACGCCGCCCGCGTCCGCCCTCTTCCATAAGCGACCGTCAACCTCCAGCGCGTCTACCTCCAGCGTGAAGGCTGTCCGCTCGGCGTAGTTCGCGGGGTTGATTGTTAATGAACGCTCCTCGCCGAGCGGCAACGTCAGGCTCCAACTTTTCGGGTTCAGGTCATTCGAGTGCATGTAGAGCGTGGCGACGCTTGGCGGCGGCTGTTCATCGGCCGCCTGTTGGAACGATGCAGGGATCACCCTGAACGCAGATGAGAGGTCGTCGCTCGCTTGCTCACCCGTCGTCGTGTACGACTTTGTCCACTTGAAACTAATCGCGGCATCGTAGCCCCTCGTCAACTGCGACGCGTAATGGACGCTGACGGTGTGCCGCTCTTTGGGGCTGTCGGGCGTCGGCGTTGGCGACGGCGTCGGAGTAGGTGTTGGAGTAGGTGTCGGCGTCGGGGTATAGAAGGAGCCCACTAAAGATTTACAAGAGGTCATGCATACGCGGCCGTACCCGCGCGCCTCGACGGTTGCGTTAATCTCCGTCCCCTCCGCGAGTCCGGCCGTGTCAACCTGTACGGAGGAGGAGCCCTGCCCTCCGCTAATCCTGCCCGCCGAGACAGACCAGTGGTAGATGGGGCTGACGCCGGGAGTGCCGCCGCCGCCGACGTTGGCTGTGAAGGTCATGGAATTGCCACGCGTGACGGCGGAGCAGTAGACGTTCGGACAAGTGTAAGGCGTGGGCGTGGGCGTCGGGGGCGGCGTCGGCGTCGGCGTTACGGTTGGCGTTGGCGTCGGTGTGGGCGTCGCGCAGGGTTGCACCGTGACCTTCGTCGCGCCGAAGACATCGCAATTGCGGCAGTCGTGACAGTCTGGATCATAGTCCGCCTTAAAAGTGGCCCTGTACTTCCCGGGCGGCAGGCCCCGGAGATTCCAGACGACCTTCGCCCCGCGCCCCTCTACGCGCCCGCTGTCCACGCGCCAGTGATAAGCCAGAGGAGGACACGAGGGGTCGAAGCCTGAAGCCGTAATCTGCACACGCGCGGCCGCCTCGCTGCCCAGACAGACGCTATATGTGCTGGCATCCAACTTCGGAGGACTGGGCCGCCGCTTGGCCGGCTTCTCCACCACTTTGGACGATCTTCCCCTGAGCCAGTCGAAGAGACGGCGCACGCCCTTGCGCTTCCCGCGTTTTTGAGCCAATTCGGGAGTCTGCGTGGGCTCCGGTCGTCGGGACGAGTTCTGCGTAGCAAAAGACGCGAGCGCGAATTCTACCTGCGCCTCGTCCGTCTCTTGAAGGCCAGGGCTCGTCGTCGTCGCCGCGTCGTCAATCGCCGCGCCGTATAAACTCGTCTGCAATTCGGTCTGAGGCGGCGCGTCGCTTTCGGGCCGCGCGTCCGTCGCCGTGAATTCGATGAAGCACTTCCGGTGGTCTTCGTAAGGGACAGGCTTGTAGCTTGGCCTGGAAAGAGACAAGACGAGAGAGAGGCAGAGGGCGGCGGCACCGATAGCCATCAATAGCCATGCTAATATCTTGACGCCGAGGAGTGGTGCGCCTTCTCGCTTAGGAGTGTACGACGCATGGTACATGAGGAAATTCCACGGCAGAGAAGTTGGAGCAAGACTGACCCGTGGAAAGTGGGTGAACTATAGACCAGGCGTAGAAAAGTGTAAAGAATTTTATCCCTAAGCTTGCGGTGCGATAAGGGCCTTCGTGACTTTGCCTGCCGCCACGTCGGCCAGCGCTTCATTAGCCTCACCTAGTTTGTAACGGTCAAGCTTTAAGAGCGACCATGCCTCGGAGCGCACGGTGTCGGCCATGATCTGCACGCCCCTGTAAAAATGAGAGAAGTCTGAGCCCCAGCAGCCGCGCACGTCTAAGTGCTTCTTGTTCAATTCAAGGTGCGGGTTGAAAGAGACCTCGCCGTGGTCAGTATATTGCCCGACGATGCAGACGCGGCCCGCGTCGCGCGTGTAGCGCATCGCCTGCACGACCGCCGCCGGCGCGCCCGTGGCTTCAATGGTCACGTCGGCCCCGCGACCCTCCGTGTGTTCGAGTACCCATTGTTCGCGCATCGTCTCATCACTCGTCTCGACGTTGAGCGCGGCGGCGGCTCCTAATTTCCGCGCCGCATCAAGCCGGTGCTCCGGCGCGCCGATACATAAAACCCGCAACGCCCCGCGCATCAACGCGAAGATAACAATTGAGAGTCCGACCGGCCCGCTGCCCAGCACCAGCACGGTGTCGCCCAGGTTGACTTCCGCACGCTCGACCGCGTGTAGCGCCGTCGGCAACGCGCAGCCCCCGGCCATGAACTTTTCGAAATCAATCTCTCCGAGTCTGATGCAACGCGTGTCCGGCTTAAGGTAGAGCTTTTGCGCCCAGCCGCCGGTCAGCCCGTCCGCCAGCCCGTAAGTGATGCCATAAACTTTGCGATGCGGGCAGCGCGTCGTGGCCTTCGCGACGAGACAATGCCAGCACGCGTTGCAGGTGCGATGAACATCCAGAAAGGTAACGCGTTCGCCTTCACTGAACGGCCGCCCCGCAACGTCCAACATCTGACCGCGTATCTTGCCCAAGCGTCCCACCGAGACGTGCCCCGGAATAAGCGGATACGGCACGCCCGCCAGCCGCCCCTGTTGCAGATAAACATCTGTCCCACAGACCTCGCTCAACTCAACCTCAAGTAAAGCCGAGTTCTGTTCTAATTCAGGCTCAGCAAGCTCCCGCACCTCGACGGGCGCGTGCGGCTTCGGCATCACGGCTGCCAGGACTTTTGCCATAGTAGGATCAACATCTAAATCTAGAAGGAGCCTAACCCTTGAACTAACCAAGCGCGCATCAAACAACCAGCCATTCAAGTTGTCGAATGAAAGCCGCGTCATTCGCTGCTCCGGCTACATGAAGTTGTTAGACTGCGGCATACAGATGGAATACCTTTCTTAGCCAGATATAAACTCAAGATCCGATTTACTGGACGTAATCAAACTTGCTCTGCATATACCGGAATTAATGGATGATTCAATTCTCGAAATAATCCTGGCGCTACGTACCTTTAATATAACCACTCTAATCCCTTTATACATCTTTATACCTCCTATAGGAGTAACACAGAGCGCTGTTCTGACCATCAGTACTAAGTCTGCATAATTGGGCGCAGATCTTCTAGTTTCACCTCTTAAAAATGTTCGCTAAGTGGATGAAGCGTCTGTTCGAGACGCTACCAATAGATGCCTTCTAAGATGTCATGACCAAATAGTCGAGCTATTCTCTCCAATATCGGCTAATCAATTCTTCATAATGTGACATTATTTCTCCTCTCGTTTTTGAGAACTTCACCACGTTTGTTACCAAGCGCCTAAAGCATATTAGACTCCTAAACAGATGCCGCGACTTATGCCTGTTCGGGCGTCTATCCACCTTAGCCTTCTACATTATTAGCACTTTTCGGCATGTTACGGAATCGAGCGGCGCGGTAAACTTCCGCCCTCAGTTTCCATACTGAAACCCGATTGCTTTACAATGCCCCTTTACTGAAAACTGAAAACTGGCTACTGAAAACTGTTCTATGGATATTCCGAAAACTTACGACCCCAGGCAGGCCGAGCAGGAGCATTACGCGCGCTGGGAGGCCGAGGGCTACTTCGCGCCCGAGATTAACCGCGACCCAGCGGCCCCCGTCTTCTCTATCGTCATCCCGCCGCCGAACGTCACCGGCTCGCTACACATGGGCCACGCCCTACAGCACACGCTGATGGACGTGATGACGCGTCACAAGCGTATGTGCGGCTTCCGCACGCTCTGGCTGCCGGGGATGGATCACGCGGGCATCTCGACGCAGTTGATGGTCAACCGCGAGTTGAAGAAAGAAGGATTGACGCGGCACGACCTGGGGCGCGAAAAATTCGTCGAGCGCGTGTGGCAGTGGAAGCACGAGTCGGGCGGGCAGATTCTGAACCAGATGCGGCGCGAGGGCGCGAGCGTGGATTGGTCGCGCGAGCGCTTCACGATGGACGAAGGCTTGTCGCGCGCCGTCCGCGAAGTCTTCGTGCGCCTCTACGAAGAGGGCTTAATCTACAGGGGCGACCGCATCGTCAACTGGTGCCCGACGGACCAGACAGTGCTCTCGGACCTCGAAGTCGAGAAGACGCCGCAGGCCGGAAAGCTCTACTACCTGCAATATCCCGTGAAGTCGGCTGACGGCACGTCGCGGCGCGTGACGGTCGCGACGACGCGGCCCGAGACGATGCTGGGCGACACGGGCGTCGCCGTCAATCCGAAGGACGAGCGTTACCGCGAGTTGGTCGGCGCGACCATCGAATTGCCGCTCACAGGGCGCGAGATTCCGCTCTTCGCGGACGAGTACGTTGACGCAGAATTTGGCACAGGCGCGGTGAAGGTCACGCCCGCGCACGACCCGAACGATTACGAGATGGGCGTGCGCCACAGTCTCCCGCAGGTCGTCGTCATTGACCAGCACGCGCGTATGACGGAAGAGGCCGGCGCGGAGTTCGCGGGCCTGGACCGTTACAAGGCGCGCGAGTTGGTCGTGCAGAAGTTTGAAGAGTTGGGCCTGTTGGAGAAGGTCGTGGACTACGAGTTCTCCATCTCGAAGTGCGAGCGGTGCAAGACGGTGATCGAGCCGCTGATTTCGACGCAGTGGTTCTGCCGCATGGCGGAGCTGCGCGATTTGGCGCTCGCCCTGATGAATGAAACGGGCGAGCCGCACTTCACGCCCGAAGTCCCTTACGCGAAGGTCTACACGGACTGGCTCGAAAACCTGCGCGACTGGACTATCTCGCGCCAGCTTTGGTGGGGCCACCAGATTCCCGCGTGGTACGACGACGAGGGCAACGTCTACGTGGCGCGCTCGGAAGAGGAGGCGCGGGCCGCCGCCGGGACAAGCGAGTTGAAGCAAGACCCGGACGTGCTGGACACTTGGTTCTCGTCGCAACTCTGGCCGTTCTCGACGTTCGGCTGGCCGGACGAGACCGAAGATTTGAAGACCTTCTATCCGACCTCCGTGCTCGTCACGGCGCGCGACATCATCTTCCTCTGGGTCTCGCGGATGGTGATGGCGGGGATGAAGTTCATCGGCCAGACTCCGTTCCACGACGTTTTCGTCACTGGCACAGTTTTGGACAAGCACGGGCAGCGGATGTCGAAGACGAAGCTGAACGGCATAGACCCCCTGGACGTGTTCGACAAGTACGGCGTGGACGCCACGCGCCTCGTGCTCGCCTCCATCGGGAGCACGGACACGCGCTGGAACGACAACCAGGTCGAGTCCTACCGCAACTTCGCCAACAAAATCTGGAACGCCGCGCGCTTCTGTCTGATGAACTCGGAAGGCGCGAGCGTCAACTCGGACGCGTTCAAGACGGAAAATGGCACAGAGCTTCCCCTTCATGATCGCTGGATACTCTCGCGGCTCAACCGCGCGGCGCGCGAAGTGGGCGACGCCGTCGGCGGCTACCAATTCCACGAGGCGGTGCAGACGCTCTACCACTTCTTCTGGGACGATTTCTGCGACTGGTACATAGAGCTGACGAAGCAGGACGTGACGGCCGAGGCAGCCTCGCCCGCGCGCGACGTTGCGCGCACGCGGCTCGTCACCGTGCTCGAACAAGCTCTCAGGCTCCTGCACCCGTTCATGCCGTACATCACTGAAGAGTTGTGGCAGCGCCTGCCGGGCGTTGACGCGCATCTGCTGCACCCGGCGTACAAGGACGCGCGCCCGACCGTGATGCTCGCGGCTTACCCGCAGGCGGACGCCGCGTTGATAGACGAGCGCGCCGAGGGCGAGATGGCCGCGGTGATTGATTTAATCTCGCGCGTGCGCAACATACGTTCAGAGCTTAACGTCAAGCCGTCGGACCGCGTGCGCGTGCTCGTCGGCGCGGGCGACGAACGCGTGCGCGAGGTCTTTGAGGCGAACAGAGAGCAGATCGCGCGTCTCGCCCGCGCCTCGGAAATCAGCATCCGGGAGCGGCTGGAAGCGCCGCGTGCTTCGGCGCGCGCGGTGCTGGGCGGGGGCGCGGAGGTGGCCGTGCCGCTCGAAGGCTTGATTGATTTCGAGCAGGAGCGCGGGCGGCTCGCGCGCGAGCGCGAGAAGTTGCAGAAGGAGGCGGCGAAGCTCGAAGCGCAGTTGGCGAACCCGCAGTTCGCTGAGCGCGCGCCCGCCGAGAAGGTCGCGGAGGTGAACGAGCGTCTGGCCGACATCGCGCGGCGCTCGGCGGCGTTACAGCAGATGGCGGAGGCTCTCAAATAATGAACTGGCTAGACGAAGGCGCGCTCTTTTCACAGATCGGCTCGTTCCTCAGCGAAGACCTGGGGCGCGGCGATATCACCACGCAGGCCACTGTCACGCGCAACGCGCGCGCGCGGGGGCGCTTCCTGGCGAAAGAACCTATGGTCGTCGCCGGCCTCGAAGCCGCCGAGGCCGTCTTCTCGACGCTCGATTCGCAGCAGCAGTTGGAAGCCTTCGCCTCGGACGGCGAAGAGGTCGAGGCCGGGAAAGTCATCGCGCGCACGAGCGGGTTCGCGGACGTGTTGCTGGCGGGCGAGCGCGTCGCGCTCAACCTGCTTCAGCGTCTTTCGGGCATCGCGACGCTGGCGCGCCAGTACGTCCGCGCCGTCGAGGGGACGGACGCGCAGATCGTGGACACGCGCAAGACGACGCCGGGACTCCGCATGTTGGAGAAATACGCTGTGGTTTCGGGCGGGGCGCGCAACCACCGCTTCGGCCTGGACGACGGCGTGCTCATCAAGGACAACCACATCGCGCTCGCGGGCGGTGTCGGCGCGGCTGTCGAGCGCGCGCGCGAAGCGGTCGGCCACCTGCACAAGATAGAGGTCGAGGTCTCCACTGAGAAAGACTTGCGCGAGGCCGTGCGGAGCGGTGCCGACATACTGCTCCTAGACAATCTCTCGCCCGAAGAGACGGCGCGCATGGCGGGGATCGCGCGCGCACTGGCGTCGCACGTGCTGCTCGAATCCTCCGGCGGCATCACGCTCGATAACGTACGCGCCTACGCCGAAGCCGGCGTTGACCTCATCAGCATCGGCGCGCTCACACACTCGGCCCGCGCGATGGACATTAGCTTCAAGATTCAGGCGGGATAACTAGGAAGGCGAAAGGAAAAAGTGAAGACCCTGAAAGGGTCTCACAAGATAGCCGTGGGCAAGCGAAGCGCCGCCCCCGGAATAACGCGAGAAAGATTTTCGACCCTGTAGGGGTCGCGCCTCAAGCTTGAATGTTCGACCCCTTCAGGGTCGGAATCTTGTTGCGTATTGTCCGTGGGCGGCGCTTCGCTTGCCCACGGCTATCATATTTGACCCCTTCGGGGTCTTCACTTTTTCCTTTCGCCTTATTAAGCGGAACAATCGGCGGGGCGCTGGCGTGTAACGGAGGTTGAGCATCCGCGGGGTGCGCCGCCGCATCTTTAGTGGTAGTCTTTTTGTCACCAAATCGCGTTGGAGGTTTCAGCAATGCGTTCTCAGTTTGCCCGCCGGATAGTGTTCGCTCTCGCCGTTCTGCTGGCCGTGGGCCTGTGTGTTGAAGAGGCTGGCGCGCAGCGCAGGCGGAGCAGGCGCTCGCGCCGCGCCACCAATCCGGTCGTCACCAACAGGCAGCCGATTGTCACCCCGACGCCGTCCGCGGACCCGCAGATCATCAGCACGGCCGAGCAGCAGGCCGCCGAAGCCACTGCTTCCGATACGGCAGGCGAGCCCACTACGACCACGCGCCGCACGGGCCGCCGCCGCGCCGCCGCGCCGGTGGAGGAAGACCCCGACTCCGTGCGCCGCACGGTCAATGACCTCTCGGCGCAGGTCACGAAGCTCAACGAAAAGTTGAGCCAGATGGAGCAGCAGCAGCGCACGCTCGTTGACCTCGAACGCCTCTCGCGCGCCGAGCAGCGCGCCGAATCTTTGCGCGCGCAGTTGCAGTCCACACAGGAGAAAGAGACTAACCTGACGGCGCGACTCGACCAGATCGAGTTCGACCTCAGGCCGGAGAACATAGAGCGCACCGTGGCGACCTTCGGCTCGACCCGCCCGGAAGACGCGCGCGACGCGCGACGCCGCGGCCTGGAAAGGGATAAAACCATGATACGCGCCCAGCTCGACACGCTACAGACGAGCCGGACGCGCCTGGAATCTGCCATCGTCACGGCGGACACGGAAGTGGACCGCCTGCGCAAGCGTATAGACGACACGAACGAAGGGCCGCTGGACGCGACCGAGAACGGCGACACCGAAACGACGCAGACCAACACGACGCCGGAGACGACCACTCCGACCACCACAGAGCCGGCGCCGAACTACCCGCAACGGTGAGAACAGTGGTCAGTGGTCAGTTAAAAGCAAAACGCTTTTGCTCTTAACTGACCACTGACCACTGACCACTGACCACTGTTTTAAGACTATGGGGACAATCGCTCAGGCAGAACTCTATCGTTTAATCGGCGAGGCGTCGGCGCGCGGCGAGCGCGTGGTGGTGGCGACCGTCGCGCACACGCGCGGCTCGACGCCGCAGCGGCGCGGCGCGAAGATGCTCTTCTTCGAGAACGGCGAGGTCGCGGGCACTGTCGGCGGCGGCTGCATAGAGGCCGAAGTCTGGGCCGAGGCGCGCGAAGCCCTGCGCGGCGGCGTCCCCGCCCTGCACCAGTTCAGCCTGACGGCCGACGAGGCCAGCGAAGAGGGCATGGTCTGCGGCGGCACGATGGAGATTTTCATAGACGTGTGGGAGCCATACAAAGAGCGAGTTGCCTTTATGAAAGACTTGGTGAAATCTTCTTGTTCGGAGTGCAAGGGGCAGGTGAAGAGGAAAACAATTTCTCAGGAGTTCGAGAAAGAGGGCGTCAAGGTAAAATTGTCCGGCTTTAAGGCTTGGGTATGCTCTCAATGTGGTGAGATTTACTTTGAGCCGGGCGGGGCGGAGAAAGTGGCCCAGGCTGTCAATTGTCTTTTCGCCCTGGCTCTTGCAGAGAGACAGCATAAAGGAAGAGTCAGCGCCCACCTGTCGTAGCGGCCGGGCGCAGGAAAGGCCATGAAAAAGATATTTGCTTTATTGCTGCTTTTTCTGCCGCCGACTCTGTCGCCAATCCGGGCCAGCCAAACTCCCGAACGACAATCTCTGGTCTTCACACACGTCACGGTCATTGACGCGACGGGCGCGCGGCCTCAGCGCGACATGACGGTCGTCATCTCGGGCGGGCGCATCAATGAAATCGGTCGCACGGGGAAAGTCAAAGTCCCGAAAGACAGTCAGGTGATTGACGCCGCGGGGAAGTTTCTGATTCCGGGACTGTGGGACATGCACGCGCACACGCTCGTGAAGGAGATGTTCTTCCCGCTCTACCTGGCGAACGGCGTGACGGGCGTCCGCGACATGTACAACCCCCTGGCCCAATTCGCGGAGTGGCGCAGGGAGATTCTTGAGGGGAAAATTCTGGGGCCGCGCATCGTCGCCTCCCAGACCATCGTGGACGGCCGCAGGCCCGTCTGGCCGCTCTCCATCGTCGCCGTGAATGAGTCGGAGGGGCGCGCGGCCGTCCTTTCGCTCAAGCGGCGCGGCGCAGATTTCGTCAAGGTCTACTCGCTCCTGCCGCGCGAGGCTTACTTCGCCATCGCCGACGAGGCGAAGAAGCAGGGGATGACGTTTGCCGGGCACGTCCCCCTGGCGGTCAGCGCGGGCGAGGCTTCCGACGCGGGGCAGAAGAGCGTAGAGCATCTGACGGGCGTGCTGCTGGCCTGCTCGGCGCGCGAGGACGAACTGAGGGCCGCGACCTTGAAGACGGTTGGGGGCGGCGGCTCGCTGCTCCTCGAATCATTTTTCAAGAGCGAGTTCGAAGCGCTCGACAGCTACGACGAGAAGAAGGCTCACGCACTCTTCGCGCGCTTCGCCCAAAACGGAACGTGGCACGTACCCACGCTCACGGTCCTGCGCGCCTTCTGGTATTTCGACGACCAGACGACTCTGTCCGACCCGCGGCTCCGTTACGTACAGCCGGTCGTGCGCAAGGCGCTCGGCTGGAACGAGAAAGACGCGTTCGGTTTCAAGGAGCGCACGCCTGAGACGGTCGCGGCAGGGCGCAAACTTTTCAAGGAGCAACTGAAACTGGTCGGCGCGATGCACAAGGCGGGCGTGCGCTTGATGGCCGGGACGGACACGCCGAACCCTTTCGTCTATCCGGGCTTCAGCCTGCACGACGAGCTTGAATTGCTGGTCGAAGCCGGGCTGAACCCGATGGAGGCGCTTCAGACAGCGACGCGCAACCCGGCCGAATATTTGGGCCAGTTAGACTCTCTGGGGACCGTGGAGAAGGGCAAGCTGGCCGACCTGGTTCTGCTGGAAGCCGACCCGTTGGAGCGCGTCACTAACACGAAGAGGATTGCGGCGGTGGTGGTTAATGGTAAACTGATAACAAAAGCTCAACTGGCGGAGATGCTGGCCGGGGTCGAAAGGGCCGCGGCCGTCGGGAGGTGAACATGCCTACGTCTTTCATGGAGAATTACAAGGAGAAGCACCAGCACCCTTTGAACAAGCTCTCGCACAGCATCGGCATCCCGATGATCGTCGTGAGTCTGCCGCTCTTCTTCTTCAACTGGAAATGGGCGCTCGCGCTCTTCATCGTCGGTTGGATTCTACAGTTCGTCGGCCACGCGATTGAGGGCAATCAGCCCGCGTTCTTCAAGAACCCGGCCTACCTGATCGTCGGCCCCATGTGGCTCCTGCGGCGCGCGGCCGCCGCCATCGGACTCGTTAAATCGCCTGCGCCGAAAGAGCGGGAAGTGAAATAGATTCTTCCGCGCGCCGCGCGGGATTCGTTGGTGGATGCACGACCCGTCCAAACAGCCTTCGCTTATCGCACGTGCGGTCGCGCGCATCCTCGAACGTAACTCAACGGCCGCGCTCGCCACGCTCGTCGCCGCGCCCGCCGGCGTCGGCCTGAAACTGCTCGTTGACGAGGCGGGCGAGCGCACGGGCGGCCTCGGCGACGCGCGGCTAGACGAAGCGGTCGCTTCATACGCACAGACCTTCCTCGACTCGCGCGCCGAGGCGCGTACTTTCAAGACTGAAGAATTGCCCGGCGCGCAGGACTTGATGGCGGGCGCGCGCGTCATGTTCGAGCGCATAGAACCCGAGCCGCGCCTTATCATTTGCGGCGCGGGCCACGTCGGAGCGTCGCTCGCGCGCCTCGCTCACCTCATAGGCTATCGCGCCACGTTGATTGACGACCGCGCAGCTTTCGTCTCGCGCGAGCGTTTCCCCGAAGAAGACGTTGAGCTGGTGGCCGCCGAAAACTGGACCGACGCCGTGCGCGCGTGCGTCGGCTCAGGGCGCGGCGTCGCCGTGGCGGTCGTCACGCGCGGGCACAACGAGGACGAAGAGTGTATGCGCGCGGTGATGAGCGCGCGCCCGGATTACGTCGGGCTAATCGGGAGTAAGCGGCGGACGAACATCGTGCTTGAACGGTTGCGCGAGGCGGGCGTGGACGAAGCGTTCCTGCGTGAAGTCAGAGCGCCAATCGGTTTGGACATCGGCGCGGTCTCACCTGAGGAGGTCGCGCTCAGTATCCTCGCGGAAATCGTCATGCACCGGCGCGGCGGAACCGGCGCGTCGCTCTCCGCGTGGCGGCGCGAGTAGGCCCGGACCCTTTACGCGGGAGCATCGGCGCGCGCCTCGGCCTCCATGCGCTCCGCGATTCTCTTCCGGCGCTTGCCCATCACCATGCCGTTGACGTATTGGACGGGGCCTATGAGCCAGTAGACCAGCCCCGCCATCCCGCTCCGCGTGATGAGGGCGGTGGCGATTGAGAGCACCCCGATCAGGACGTTGCAGCAGGTTCTCCGAGATGTTGTTCCACGTGTCGTGAATCTCCAGCTCGTTCAAATCCAGTTGCGCGCGCTTGCGGTAGGCGTGGTAATAGAGCAGCGCGAAGATGAGGGAAATGGTAACGTAGCCCGCACCGAAGATGCCGAGCAGGGTCGGGATTTGGTGGCCCTCGATTGGCGGCACGGGCGTCCCCCCTTGCGTGCTGCCGCCCTGGGGGAAGCCGAGCACGAGGTTGACCAGTAAGGTCCAGAGGAACTTGAGCGGGTAGACGTAGAAGAGGACGACGAAGAGCAGCAGGGCGTTGATCCAGATGGTGAAGTTGTCGTTGAGGCCGTAGCGGCGGAAGAACTTGTACTGCGTGAGCCAGACGACGAAGAGCAGGACGAAGCTGATGGCAAAGGCAATCAGGCCGCGCATCACGACCAGCAACTCGTCGAAGGTCTGCGGCACTTCGAGCGAGACGACCAGGAGCGTGATGGCGAAGCCGAAGACGGCGTCGCTCAGGGCTTCCAGGCGCGAGACCTCGCCCGTGCCGCGCATCCGAAAATCTTTGTCGAGGCCGATGCCTTTTTCGATTAACTTCTCCCGAATCATTTAACGCCTTCCACCAATTCGTCACGGCAGAACGGGATGTGCTACCGTGATGAGCGTTTAGGTATTTTCGACCGCATTCACGTGAGGGCAGGGACGAATTAGAAGTGAAAAAGGGCATCTTGGCAAGCGTTTTTTCTGAGGGCCGACGGCGACGGCCTCACGGCTTATAATTCAGGCATGCAGGCACGGGCGGAAAATGTCGGGGCGGCGGGCGGGATGTTCCGCGCGCTCTCGCACCGCAACTTCAGGTTGTTCTGGGCAGGCGCGTTCCTCTCGAACACAGGGACGTGGATGCAGGCGGTCGCGCAGAGTTGGCTCGTCTACGACCTGACCAAGTCGCCGTTCTGGCTCGGCGTGGACGCCTTCATGTCCACCGCGCCGGGGCTCGCGTTGACGCTCCTGGCAGGCGTCTTCGCTGACCTCGTTGACCGCAGGCGGCTCCTGCTCTTCACGCAAGTCGGGGCCGGGCTCTCCGCGTTCATTCTCGCCTTACTAATCTGGACGGGCGTCGTTCACGTCTGGATGATTCTGGTGCTGTCGTTCGTCACGGGCTGTTGCTTCGCGATTGCCGGCCCGTCCTACCAGGCGATCACGATTGACCTCGTCGGGCGCGAGGATTTGGCGAACGCGATTGCGCTCAACTCCACGCAGTTTCAATTCTCGCGCGTGGTGGGGCCGAGCATTGCGGGCATCGCCCTCAAAGTCCTGGGGCTGGCGGGGTGCTTCTTCGCCAACGCGATCTCGTTCGTCGCCGTCATCGCCGCGCTCATGATGGTGCGCTTCGACGAAAAGAAGGTGAACGCACCTGCGTATTCGGTGAAGGACAGCCGGGCGGTCTGGCGCGACCTGGTCGAGGGCTTGCGCTACGTCCGCCGCCGCCGCCGCGTGTTTATGCTGCTTCTGATTTCGGGCATGACGAGCCTTTTCGGCGCGCCGTACTTTTCGATGATTCCGGTCTACGCGCGCGACGTTTTCCATCTGGACGAGAGCGGGAATGCTTTGCTGATGGGGCTCTCGGGCGCGGGCGCGTTCGTCGGCGCGCTCCTGCTGGCCTACCTGGGCGACTTCAGGCACAAGGGCTGGTCCGTGCTGTGCGGCTCGTTCGGCTTCGCGTTGTGCGTCATCGGCTTCGCCTACTCGACGCGGCTCTCGGTCTCGCTCGCCTTCCTCTTCCTGATGGGCTTCGCGATTGTCAGTTGCGTGGCGGTCATCAACACGCTCTTGCAGAAGCTGGTGACGGACGAGATGCGCGGGCGCGTGATGAGCATGTTCATCCTCTCGTTTATTGGCACAATGCCCCTCGGCAACCTCGTGGCCGGGGCGGCGGCCGAGCGCTTCGGCCCGCAGCACACGCTCGCCGCCGGCGGCCTCGTCATCGCCGCCTTCATCACCTTCGTCGCGCTCCGCTACAAGCGCCTGCGCGAGCTTAGTTAACCTCCTTGGTCAGTACCGACTGCGGTAGCGGGCGATGGAAGGGATGAGGGATGAGGGATGAGGGATGAATGAAAGAAAGACCATTCCTGCTTTACTTCATCCCTCATCCCTCATCCCTCCGCTGACCCGCCCGCTACCGCAGGCGGTACTGACTTGATCGCGTTTGATTGCCAGATCGCTATAAACTATGCAAGAAAAGCCCGCCGGGGCGTTCTTCAGGCAAAAGCGCCGGCTCGTCCCGCGCATCTTGGAGCCTTCTGAAGGAGAGTGTTATGCGTCACAGAAAAGTTTTCGCCTGCCTCGGCTTTATCTTATTGCTCGCGGGAGGGGCCGTCCTCGCTTCGGCGCAGGGCGTGATCGTGCCCGGCCCGTGCCGGCGCTGCCCCACGCCGCCGCAACCCGTCACCCTTCCTCGCGCCCTGCCCGTCAAATCCATCAAAATTGACACCAAGATCGCCGGGCAGATCGCCACCACGCACGTCGAGCAAATATTCCGCAACGACACAAACGCCGTCCTCGAAGGCACGTATCTCTTCCCCATCCCCGAGACGGCCTCGATTGTCGAGTTCGCCATCTGGGACGGCGACCGTAAACTGGTCGGCGAGGTGCGCTCGCGCGAAGAGGCGCGACGGATTTACGACGAGATAGTGCGCCGCCAGCGCGACCCGGGGCTTTTGGAGTACGCGGGCAAAGACCTCTTCCAGGCCAGCATCTTCCCCATCCCGGCCCATTCGGACAAGAAGCTTGAGCTAACCTACACGCAGGTTTTGAAGGCCGAGTCTGGCACAGTTTCGTACCGCTACCCGCTCGGCACGGGGCGCAACCTCGCGGAGATCGGGCTCGTCTCGGGCCGCGTCGAGATTGACGGCAAAGAGCCCGTGCGCAACGTCTACAGCCCGAGCCACGAGATTGACCTCGCGCACCACGGCTCGCGCAACGCCCGTCTCTCCTTCGAGTCGCGCCCAGGGCGCGAGCCGCAGGACTTCCAACTCTTCTACACCATCTCGCGCGAAGACTTCGGATTGTCGCTCCTGACGCACCGCGAGACCGGCAAGGACGGTTACTTCCTGATGATGCTCTCGCCGAAAGACGAGTGGACGGAGACTGAGTACGCGGCCAAGGACATCGTCTTCGTGCTGGACACTTCGGGCTCCATGAACGATGAAGGGAAGATGGAGAAGGCGCGTGCGGCGCTGCTCTTCGGCGTCAAGAGTTTGCGCGACACAGACCGCTTCAACGTCATCTCGTTCGCGGGCGAAGAGCGTTTGATGGAGCGCGAGATGATTCAGGCTGACGCGGCCGGGCGGCAGCGCGGCGCGGACTTCGTCGGCAAGCTGAAGGCCACGGGCGGCACGAACATCAACGACTCTCTGCTCGCGGCGCTCAAGCAGTTCAGAACGAGCGAGCGCCCGAAGCTGCTCGTCTTCATGACGGACGGGCTGCCGACCGTCGGCGAGACGAACGTCAACCGCATCATCGAGAACTCGCGCAACGCTCGCGTCACGGGCCTGCGGCTCTTCACCTTTGGCGTCGGCTACGACGTGAACACCGCGCTCCTGGACAAACTCGCCTCGGAGAACGGCGGCGTGGCAGATTACGTCGAGCCCAAGGAGAATCTGGAGATTAAAGTCTCCAACTTTTTCGCCAAGATTAACTACCCGGTCCTGACGGACCTCGCGCTCAACCTGGGAGGCGTCGAAACGGACCTCGTTTACCCGCGCAGCCTGCCTGACCTTTTCAAAGGCACGCAGATCACGCTCATCGGGCGCTACCGGAACGAAGCCGACTTGCGCCGCGTGACGGTCAACCTGCGCGGCAAGACCGGGAGCACTTCGCGCGCCTACGATTTCGCGAATCTCAGTTTCCCGATCCGCGAGGAGGAGAACGATTTCCTGCCGCGATTGTGGGCCACGCGGCGCGTCGGCTGGCTGATGGAGCAGATTCGCAGCAACGGCGAGCAGAAAGAGTTGCGCGACGAGATCGTTGACCTCGGCACGCGCTACGGCATCGTCACGCCTTACACTTCTTATCTCGCGCTCGAACCGAACGCCGTCGTCACGGACGCGACCACCGCGCAGCCGATCACGAGCGGCGAGCGACGCGACGCAGGGCGAGGGCGCCCGACGAGTAATCGCGCCCCGTCAGGCACTTTCGGCGGCGGTGCGGCATCGGCCCCGATGGCGCGTGAAGAGGCCGCGAAAGCACGCACGGGCGCTCTGGCGGTTCAGCAGAGCAAGCGCGACCGCGCGCAGCAGGAGACCGTGACCATCACCAGCGATGACAAGGACACGTCTTCATCGGTCGTGCGCAACGTGGGCAACAAGACCTTCTACCTGCGCGACGGCGTGTGGACGGACGCGGAGTTCAAGCAGGATGCGGGCAAGCCGGAAACGTCGCTCACCTTCGGCAGCGACGAATACTTCGCCCTGCTCAAGCGACTCCCGCGCCTGGCCGAATACTTCGCCCTCGGCGAGCGCGTCGTAGTCGTCTACGAAGGTCGCGTCTACCGCGTCAAGTAAAGAGCAGTGGTGCAGCAGGCAGTGGGCAGTGGGCAGTTAAGACAAGTTGCTTTAACTGCCCACTGCCCACTGCCTGCTGCACACTTTTCTTTTGCGCCTTTGCGTCTCGGCGTGAGATATTTATTTAGTCTCACGCCGAGGCGCAAAGGCGCAAAAGGCGTGAGCCGTTAAGTCTCCTGGTTGTCGAGCGGATTCCGTATAAAGACAGTTGGAGTTTTTTGGACTGATGAGACACGCCCCCGCGGAAAGTTTGTTACGAACGGCAGGCTTGATGCTTGCGCTTCTTCTTCTCGCCGGCTCTAACGCGTCGGCGCAGCAGGGCTGGGCGGCCGTCGGCAGCAGCCCCGGCTCGAACGATTTGAACACCGTCTATTTCGCGGACCAGAAACGCGGGTGGGTGGCCGGCGACGGCGGCTTCGTCAGCAGCACCGTTGACGGCGGCGCGACCTGGACGCGGCAGAACATAGAGACGAAGGACGCCGTCAACGACATCTACTTCCGCAACAAGGAGGTCGGCTACCTGCTCGCCGGCAACAGCATTTTTCAGTCGGAGGACGGCGGGCAGACCTGGCGCGAAATCCGCCGCTACTTCGCGACCGACTTCGGCGGCGCGACCCCGGAGCTTTACAGCGTCCGCTTCTCCGGCAAGAAGCGCGGCTGGGTCGTCGGCTCCGTCAGCAACGGCGACGGCGTGGTCGTTGACAGTCTCGTCATCTACACCAACGACGCCGGGAAATCCTGGCAGCGTCTGCGCGTCCCAACCAAGCAGGAGTTGATTCACCTGGACTTCGCCGACGAGAAGCGCGGCTGGATCGTCGGCGTCGGCGGCACCATCCTGCACACCGCCGACGGCGGCGAGAGCTGGACCGAGCAGGCGTCGAACACGAAGGCGACGCTCTATCATGTTGACTTCCGCAACGAGCGGGTGGGCTGGGCCGTCGGCGAGCGCGCGACCATCCTGCGCACAGGTGACGGCGGCCTCACCTGGACGGCCATCGAAGCCCCCGTGCGCGCCACGTTCCTGAGCGTGGAGTTCCCGGATGAGCTGAGTGGCTGGCTCGTCGGGCGCGGCGGCGTCATCCTGCGTTCCGATGACGGCGGCCGCACCTGGATTCAGCAGGAAACCCGCACGAAGAACCACCTCTTCGCGCTCTTTATGGACAAGAAAAAGGGCTGGGCCGTGGGCGGCGGCGGGATTATCTTGCAGTATGACCGGTGATTGCGCGGCGTCTAAGCGCGCGGGCAACCGAAGCTAGTGGGCCAGACATCTCAGGGTTTGGCAAGGTTACCCTGAAGAGAGCCGCGAAGGGAAAAGCGGCTGGGTAGCATTCGATTCCTCCTGTGTTTCCGCCCGGCGTGAAAAGCCTCACGCCGGGCGGCTTTTTTATTCCTGCCCGGGCTTTTCGATGATCATCCCGCGCAACTCCGCGCGCAGGCGCTCTATTTCGGCTAGCTTCTGCTGCACGCGGTCGAAAAGGGCCGTCTGCGTCTTGATGCCCTCGTCAATCAGATAGGCCGCTGCCTCCGCGCGGTTGCGGAAGACTCCGGCCTGCACGAGTTGTTCCAGTTTTTCCTGCGCCTCGTGCGAGACTTTGACGGCGACCACGTAATCGTCCTTGGCGGAGATGGCGCGCTCAATCGTGCGGCTGATGTCGCGGCCGATGGCGCTCAGGGATTCAGGGATGCGCGAGGCGATTTCGCGCACGGAAGAAGTGGAACGCCCTCGCTGTTGATGCTCCTCAGGCTCGTCTTCCGGGATCATCAGGTCGTCTATCGGCTCCAGCGCGTGCGGGTCGCGCCGCGGGTCGTCTGGACTACTCATCTTCAACTCCTTCTCGGACGATTTTTGCTGCAAACAATTTTACTGACAGGAGACATGCACGCATTCTACGGACGCGCCGAAACGAACGCAAGCGAAAGGAAAATTGGTCTTGCGCCTTAGAGTTTAAATGCGACAGAATAGGCCCCGCCAAAGTAGCCGGTGCGATTTTCTGACCTTCACCGATCAGGAATCTCCTGATCGCTAAGCCTCGCCAGCTCTTCACCGCATTCTCAGGAGCGAAAGCCCCGTGACAAGTATATTTCTCTCATACGCGCGCAAAGACGACGAGCCTTTCGTCAGGCAGCTTTATGAAAACCTCACGGAAAACGGGTTCGAGGTCTGGTGGGACCGCAAAAGGATGTCGAGCCGCGGTCAGTCGTTTCTGAGAGAACTGCGCCTGGCTATCGCCAGCCATGAGCGATTGATTCTGGTCGTCGGCCCGAGGGCTTTGAAGTCCGAGGTGGTGAGTGCGGAGCTGGGAAACGCGCTGCGCGATTGCAAGATAGTGATTCCCATCCTGCGTATAGGCGAGCCGGAACGGCTCGCTCAAGACCTGCCCGAAAAGATTAGAACTTTACACTGTCTGGATTTCCGCGAGTCGCGCCCGCTGGACGAAGCCCTCGCAGAGCTTCACAGGATACTGCGTGAGCAGGCGAGGCCGTTGGGCCAATCTTACGGCGTGCCCGCCCTGCCGTCTCACTACCTTCCGCGCGCCGAAGAGATAGAGAGCTTGTCGAAGTCTGTCCTTGCGGACGACTACGAGCCCATCGTCATCACCTCGGCTAAGCAGACGGTCGCGTTGCAGGGAATGGGCGGGGTAGGGAAATCTGTCCTGGCCGCGGCCCTGGCACAGACTTGCGAAGTGCGCCGCGCTTTCAGCGACGGCCTGATCTGGCTCGCGTTCGGCCAGCAGGCGGAGGCGATTGATAACTTGCGGCGCGTCGGCAGAACCCTCAACGACGGCGAGCAGCATTACTTAGACCTCGCGCGTGCCGAAGCTCGCCTGTCGGAAGTTTTAGAAAACAAGGATTGCCTGCTGATCCTTGATGACATCTGGAACTTGAAACAGACAGAAGCCTTCAGAAGCGCGCTGGCGAACACCCGCTGCCGTCTGCTGATTACGACGCGCGACGGGGGAGTGGTCAACGCCTTGGGCGCGCAGCCGCATCGTGTAGACATTTTGTCGGACGAGCAGGCGCTACGGTTGCTGGCGGACTGGTCCGGGCAGCCCGTGGGGAATTTACCGCCGGAGGCTTCCGAGGTCGCGGACGAATGCGGCAATCTTCCGTTTGCGCTGGCGCTCTGCGGCGCGATGGTGAGGGCCGGAAATCTCTGGGCCGATTTGCGAGACAAGTTGAGGGCCGCCGACCTGACTTTCATAGAGCAGCAGCTTCCGGATTATCCCTACAAAGATGTGTTGAGGTCTCTCAGGGTGAGCGCGGACGCGCTCGATCAGGAGGACCGGGAGCGCGACAAGCCGCTTCATGCAAAGCAGCATTATTTGGAGCTGTCGGTCTTCCCGCCGGACACCGCCGTCCCCGAAGCGGCCGTTGCCACACTCTGGCAGCACGCGAACGGCCTTGACGACGCGAGCGCGCGCAAAT
The DNA here is from genome assembly GCA_963711585.1 of uncultured Acidobacteriota bacterium. Taxonomy (GTDB): domain Bacteria; phylum Acidobacteriota; class Blastocatellia; order Pyrinomonadales; family Pyrinomonadaceae; genus QHXM01. The sequence continues at coordinate 463,945 of CAVQEU010000022.1, forward strand.
TGATCTCCATCCTCGAAAGCAAGGCGTTGCTGCGCGCGGAAGGTGAAGCGGCGTCGAGGCGTATTTCGCTACACGACCTGCAACACGATTACATGCGCGCCGTCCTCGGCGATCTCAAGCCGCAGCATCAACAGTTGCTCGAAGCCTATCGGCGAAAAAGTCCCGATGGTTGGCCGAGCGGGCCGCATGACGGCTACTTCTACGGGCACCTGGTCTATCACCTGCTGGAAGCCGGGCGCGCGGCGGAATTGCACGAACTCCTCACCAGCGAGACTGCGGAGGGGCGCAATGCCTGGTATGAAGCCAAAGAGTCGAAGAGCGACCTGGCGAGCTACATGGCGGACGTGCGCCGCGCATGGCGACAGGCGGAGGACGATTTCCTTCGCCTCAAAGATGAGCGGAAGGGGCTGAACATCGGGCAACAGGTGAGGTACGCGCTCATCACTTCTTCCGTCAACAGTCTGGCCGAAGGCGTGCCTGCCCATTTGCTCGAAGCCTTGGTGAAGACGAACGTCTGGCCCGCCCGCCGGGGGATGGCCTACGCCCGCCAGATTCCGAATGACGAACAGCACGCCGAAGCAATGGTCAGACTCTTTCCCTACGTGGACGAGAAAGAGCGAGAGAGTTGGTTTCTTGAGACGATAGCGGTCAGCCGGCAGGTTGACGACGAACAAGAACGCGGCCGAATGCTGTTGAGCTTAATCAAGGAGCTTCCAGACACGAAGCCTGGGCACATGATGGGGGCCGTCTTGAGGGAGATTAGCGCTTTCAAGTGGGGATTGAATCAGGCGGTTGCGCTGTCCGAACTCGCGCCCTTTCTCACGCCGGAACTGGCCCAGCAAGCCCTGCCCATCGCGGAGGGAAGCTCCTTGAAGGTTCAGACCCGGAAACACCCTGAGCGATTTACACGAGCGACTTAATGCAAAGCGCGCGCGGATCAAAGCCTTGATAGAGATCGCCCATCGTTTGCCGAAGGCGAAGCGCGAGGAAGTGTATCGGGAGGGCCCTCAGGGAGGCTCGCGACTCTGGATACAGCTTCGTTTTTGCGGAGGCGCTGGCGGCGATTCGTAAAGACCGCTGGTCGAAGGTGTATGAGCCCGCTTTAGCCGTGGCGTTGTGGTACGCCGACAACGAAAGGAGAGCCTTTACTGCGCCGAATCCCTCGCCGATTTGTTCCCCTTGCTCACGCCAATGCAGCAAGAGGCGTGGCTCGATCGGACGCTTGAGGCCGTCAAGGATTTCAACGACGAGGAGTGGGGAGTAAGAATACTCTCCAAGTTAATCGCCCATGCGGCACAGCCTTTACGCAGGAAGCTGCTCGATTTCGCGGGCAGACGATGGGCGAGTACGGCCAAATTGAAATCAAGGCAAGCGTGGTTTCGGTTTTCGGAAAAGAGAGTCGTGAAGCGTTACTCGAAGAAGCGCTCGAAGCGGCACGCCGGTGGAATGATGCGAGATGGACTCGCGACCTGTTGAGAAAGACCGCCCCGTACTTATCGCCAAAACAAAAGAGCGAAGCGCTTGAATGATCCTCAACATGAAGGCGGAAGCCTCTGGCAAGATTGCGGCCCTTGCCGCTTTAATACCCGCGCTCTCGGCGGAGGATGAGCCAGCAAGAAGAGAGGCGCTCAGGAGCGCCGTCGTGTGGGCAAAAAGCTTCAGGAAGTGGTACGAAATCAAAGACGCTTTAAAACTGCTTGCCCCGCATCTTCCCTCGACGCTTCTGAAAGAGGCGCTCGCGAAGGCGCAGGCGATTGGCGACAGCGATGCGGACAGACAAGTTTACGGAATGGATGTTTTTATCCCGCTGCTCCCGGAGGCGGCCCGCGAGGATGCTCTCAGGTTCGTCCTCAAGACTATTGTCGGCTGGGAGCCTTGGGCGAGGGCGCGGGCTTTAGCCGAATGGCGAAAGAATTGCCGCGGCATCTGGCGGAAGACGCTTTGGCGACGGCCAGAGGAATCGCGGAGCCCTACAAAGAGTAAGGCGTTGACGGGACTTGCGACTATCTTGGACGGCGACGAACGCGAGCAGGTGCTGGGCGAAGCGAAGACTGCGGCTGCATTGATTGAGGATGCGCAATACCATGCGGACGCCCTGGCGATGATTGTCGAAGCGATTCAGCCGGAGAAGCGCGGGCCGATCATAGAGGAAGGGATGGCCCTGGTCGAGCAGGTCGAGGACGCGAATCTTTACGCGGCCGCGCTCGTCAGGTTCACGCCTTTTTTGGATGAGCAGGAGCGAGACAGGATTCTGGAAGAGGCTTACGAAAAGAGAAGGTCTGCGAAGCATCGCAACGAGGCGATTAAAATACTCGCCCCGCACCTCCCCGAAAAAGTTGCTCGGCTCGCTTTCAGGCGCGTGCAATTCTACGACTCATATGATCAGGGCGAGATGCTCCCGGCGCTCGGTCTGCGGTTGATCGAGTTCGGCGAATACGATTCGGTCTATCGTGCTTTCATGGGAATGGAGAGTAGAAAGATAGAGGCCCTGACCGCGCTGGCCCGCAAGCTTCCGCAAGGGATGCTCGCGCGGGCTCTGGCGGACGCGCGGGGGATTGATTCCAGCCGGCGTGAAGAGGTCTTGTCGGCCCTCTCCGTTCGTCTCGCCGAAATCGCCGGCCGGGACGAGGCGTTGAAGGTCGCGCGCGAACTCGAAAGTCCTGTGCGGCGGGCCGAAGCCTTCGCGGGGGTTGCGCCTCATCTCGAAGGGGAGGAACGCGAGGGCGCTTTGCGTGCGGCCCTTGAGGCGACGCTTCAAATCGAAGGCGTGAACGAGCGCGGGCACAGTCTCAAAGAGTTAGCTCCTCGCCTCGCCCGGTCTGACAAAAACAGTCTCTACAAAATGTTCTGTTCCGTGCTCGCGTCGCTTTCCACGAAGACGCGCTTTCACGCGGTGCCGGAGTTGTACATGTTCAGCCCTGTAATCGCGGCGCTGGGCGGGGCGGAGGCCGTCGGTGAATCCTGGCGAGCCATTCGCGACGTATATCGTTGGTGGTTCTAAAATTTTGAGCCAGTCAGACTCAAAACACTCTGGAAGACGAACGTCTATGACTACAAACAAACTGGACATTACGGAGCGCGAGCTTGAAGGAGCGGTCGCCATAGATGTCATCGGTGAATTGACGGTCGCGGGCGGCCACGAGATTTTGCTTGAGAAGGTGCACAAGCAGCTTGAGGCGGGCCGCCGTCAGATAGTCGTCAACCTCTCGCAGTGCAGGCGCGCGGACAGCGCGGGCCTCGGCGAATTAGTGACCTGTCTCGTGACCGCTGCCCGGCACGACGCCACTCTCCGCCTCGCCGCCGTCCCGCAACCCATCCGTGGCTTAATGAAGATGACGAACCTGCTCAAAGCCTTCCAGGTCTTCGAGACCGAAGAGGAAGCGGTGAAGGGATGACGCGGCGACGCGGGGACACGGAGACGCGGAGAGAAAAGAAAGATGGCTACGCTGGTAACTCTTTTTCGCCGCGTCACCGCGTCGCCGCGTCGCCGCGTCCTTCCTCATTCCGCCGTGCGATGGCGTAGAGGATGGTCTTGACCTGGAAGGGGGTCAGGTCCGGGTAGGCTTCGAGGATGAGGGCGATGATGCCTACGACGTGCGGGCAGGCGAAGCTGTTGCCGGTCAGTTGGCGATAGCCGCCGCCCGGCCACGCGGTTCGGACCTGCACGCCGGGAGCGACTATCTCTATCACCTCGCCGTAGCGGTAGCCGAAGTTGAAAGGGTCCTGGCGCTCGTCCTTGACGACGGAGACGAGCGAGGAGGAGAAGATGGAAGGGAAGCTCGGCTGCGGCAGATTGTTGGCCGCGGCGACGACGATTGAGCCCGCGTGGTACGCCCTGTCCAAAAGGTCGTGCAGCGGCCCGTGGTACTGAGGCTTGGTCGTCCCCAGGGAGAGGTTGATGACCTGCATGCGCTGGCGGATTGCGTAGTCCAGGCCCGCCAGAAACATCTCGCCCGAGCCGGAGGCGTTTGCGCCCAGGACCTTGATGCTGTAAAGCTCCGCGTCGGGCGCGACCGACGTGATGATGCCCGCGCAGGCCGTGCCGTGCCCCGCGGCGTCGCCCGAGACGGACGGCCGGAACGTGACGCGGCCGCCCTCGACCGTCGCTTCCACGGAAGCCCTGACCTTGCCCTTGAGCGCCGGGTGCGCCGTGTCAATCCCGCTGTCCACGACGCCGACGCGCACGCCGCGCCCCGTGCGCCCCTGCCAAACGGCGTCAGGCGTAATCGGCTCCCACAGATTGAGTAGCTCGCCGTTCAGGTTTTGTCTGAGTCTGGACTGTGCCATTCGGCATCAACCGTGGGTTCGGGAATTTTCAGGGCGCGCTATTGTACGACGCGCCGAGCCCCTTTCGCACGAAGAAAATCCCGCCCCGCCCCGGCCCGCTTTTGGGCCACGCCGGAAAAGAGGCCGCCCGCCCGCGCGCGCGCAACCTTGCCCGCGCCGCACGCATCCGTGTACTATGCAAAAAGCCGAACACGCTCGGCCGGTCGCACGTATGACATTGGCGCGCAGTTCCTTTTGAGCGCCCAAACTTGCCGGATTTCAAACACGAGGCTTTAAGCAGTGAAGAACAGATTTTCTCTCGCCCTGGTCGCGTTACTAATCATCGCCTTAACAGTCCCGGTCTTCGTCTCCGCTCAGCAGCAGCGCCAGTCGCAGACGGGAGAGCCTTCAACGACCACACGGCCCACAGGCCCCGTCACCCGCCGCGGGATGCGCGCGCCGCGCGTGATGGGCGAGGCTGCCTCCGCCGTGGAGCAGGACTTCTCCGAAGCCCTGACCATCATCCAGGAGAACTACGTTGACGGCAACAAGCTCGAATACAACACGGTCTTCAAGTCCTCGATCATAGGGATGCTCCGCTCGCTCGACCCGCACTCGAACTACTACGACCGCGAAGAGTTCGACGAGCTGAAGACGGACCAGCGCTCGGAGTATTACGGCATCGGCGCTTCGATCCAGAACCAGACCGTCGGCGACAAGACCGACACTTACATCATGGCGACGTTCGACCGCTCGCCCGCGGCCCGCGCCGGCCTTCGCTACGGCGACAAGATTACCGCCGTGGACGGCGAGAGCATGGCCGGGAAGTTCTCTTCCGAGGTCCGCGACAAGATTCGCGGCCCGCGCGGCTCCGTCGTCAAGATCACGGTCGAGCGCGCCTCGAACCTCAAGCCGGAGACGGTCGAGATTACACGCGACGCCGTCCCGCAGCCCTCCATCCCGGACGCCTACATGCTTCGTCCGGGCGTCGGCTACATCGGCATGACACAAGGGTTCAACTACACGACGGCCGACGAGCTACAGGCCGCGCTCGACGACCTGCACGCACAAGGGATGCAGTCGCTCGTGCTCGATTTGAGAAACAACCCCGGCGGGTTCCTCGATCAGGCGATTCGCGTCTCCGAGAAATTCTTGCAGCGCGGCCAGACCATCCTGACGCAGAAGGGCCGCAACGGGCTCGGCGACAAGTCCTACGAGTCGAGCAACCGCACGCCGGACCCGGTCCCGCTCGTGATTCTCGTCAACGGCAACACGGCCTCGGCCTCCGAGATCGTCGCCGGTGCGATGCAGGACCACGACCGCGCGCTCATCGTCGGCCAGACCAGCTTCGGCAAGGGGCTCGTCCAGGGCATCTTCCCGATGGAGTACGGCACGGGATTGACGTTGACGACCGCGAAGTACTACACGCCGTCGGGACGCCTGATTCAGCGCGACTACTCGAACGGCGGCTTCTACGACTACTACACGCGCGGCGGCACGCTGGCGAACGAGCAGCAGGAGAACGAGCAGACGGCGAAGCCCGCTGGCCCCGAGAGCAAGACGGACACGGGACGCCCGGTTTACGGCGGCGGCGGCATCTCGCCGGACGAGTCCATCAAGGCGCGGGCCATACAGCCGGCCCAGGCCCGCATGCGTAACCCGATCTTCGCCTTCACGCGCGAGCTGGTCAACGGCCGCATCACGGGCTTTGACAACTTCAAGGTGCAGCGCGGAATTGATTTCGAGAAGCGGCTCGAAGCCACGGACTACAAGGTCACCGAAGACCTCTTCAAGGCTTTCAAGGAGTTCGTCACGAAAGACCCGTCCTGGAAGATGACGGCGCAGCAGATCGACCGCAGCCGTCAGTTCATAGAGTTGGAGCTTCGCTACAACATCGTCACGGCGGCCTACGGCCGTGTGACGGCCGACCAGGTTCTCGTCACGGACGACCCGCAGGTCGCCAAAGCCATTGACGTGATGCCCAAGGCGCGCGAGTTAGCGATGGCCGCGATGAGCCGCAAGAGCCAGAATTAAAGTAAGGCAAAAAGGCCGTAAATCGTAAATCGTGAATCGTAAATCGGAAGAACGCTTTAAGCGCTCTTCCGATTTACGATTCACGATTTACGATTTACGGCTCTTTTTTTAATCCTCAGTCTCGCTGTGGGGCGCGTCAACGGGTTTGGATTCGGGGGAGCCTTTCTGGCGTAGGAAGATGGAGAGGACGACCATCGAGAAGATTGCCAGGAATTCGCTCTGCCAGTTCTGAAAAGATTCAAACCAGAAGCGTGACGTGCCCATGTACTGCAAGGTGGAAGAAAGTATTTGCCCGCCGTGCTGCGCCTGCTCGTCGTTGTAGACCCTCATGCCGCCGACCGCGTGGAACCAGAGTGAGAAAAGAAAGAGCAGCATGAAGGCCAGGAAGAGGGAATTCTCGTAGAGCGTCAGGACGAAACCGCCTTTCCGCACGGGCCAGGGGGCGTCCTTCTTCTTTCTGGACTTGCGCGGGTCACGGTCCACGGGCTCCTCCTCGTCCAGCTTCTTCGACTCGGAAGACCCTTTCTGATAGAGGAAGACGGTCAGCATAATGTAGGCACCCATCTGCAAAAATTCCGACTCCCAGTTCTCCATCGTGGCCTCTAAAAAGTGGCCGGTCCCCAGGTACTCGCCGAAGCTGATGGCCGGCTGGCCGTGCTCCTGCTGGTCGTCGTTGTACTCCTTGTGTCCCGTCAGGCTCTGGCCGACGAGGAAGATGAGGAAGAACACGAACAGAACAATCGAGAGGCCGTTCTCACGAAGTATGCGTCGCATCAGACACTCCTTTAGAGTCCGTTAGGTTCCCAGAAATTGGGCCGATATCTTCTCTTGCAGTCAGGGGGCGTCTTGTCGGAGGTTTAATGGAACATATACGCCGCCGCGGACGAGAGTCTGTACAGGAGCGTACGGATACCGGGGCGCGTCTTACCGCGGCCGGGGGCTCCCGGCCTGGTTCTTCTCGGCGAATTGCGGCGTCTCAGTTTGCGGCGCGGTTGATTCACCGTCATGGGCGGGCCGCTGCTTCAGGGCTTCGAGGTCCAACTCTTCGGAAGGCGTCGTGTCTGCCTTGAGCACCTGCTCCATCAATTTGATGGCGTACTCGTTCTCCTCCTTTGTATTGGAGGCGACGCAGTCTCTGGGGATGACTAGGTTGAAGTCGCGCATGTAGGCGTCGTTGGCCGTGAAGAGCACGCAGATGTTGGCGGCCACGCCCGTCAGAATCAGCGTCCTGGCCCGCAGGTATTCGAGCAGCGTGTCGAGCGTGGTGGAGAAGAAGCCAGAGTGTTTCGGCTTCAGGACGAAGTAGTCATCTTCGTCCGGCCTGAGCAGTTCCGCAACGGGCTTGCCGCGCACGTCGTCTTCGAGGCAGTGTTTGAGAATCTTGTTGAAGTCGGACTGCCACTTGCCGAAGTTGTCGTTGACGTAGATGACGGGAATTTCGGCTTGCTTGGCGCGGCGCTTGAGCGCGGCGATCTTTTCGGCCATCGGGAGGGCGTGTTTCAAGAGTTGCGCGCCGTCGTCGAACTCCAGGTCGTTGATGACATCAATCAACAGCAGCGCGACTTCCGCCTTGTCCGGCACGTTGCCGTGCAAGTCCTCGTTCTTGGCTGGCATCCCCTTGCTTCCCCCTCGCCGTGAATTGTGTGCGTCAAGAAATAGCACAACGGACACGCGCCGGCAAAGAGCAGTGGTCAGTGGTCAGTTAACAGAAAGACAAAAAGCAGCCGTGCTAATCACGCCGGCTGCTTTTTTTTACTGACCACTGACCACTGACCACTGCTCTTATCTTGCGGCGGGGTTCATTGACTCGTGAGCGTGGACGACGCGCCACGTGTTGCCTTGCTTGACGTAGACGGAGGTCACCTTGGCCGTGTAGCTCATGGGCTGGCCGGCCATGCTGGCAGAGACGGAGCTGTTGTAGGTCAGGATGGCCGTGTCGCCGTAGACCTGGACGCGCGGATTGTACATCTGGAAGTCGTTGAACTTGATGATCTCGGCGTACTTCTCGAACTTCGGCAGGAAGTTCTCCTTCGGGTTCTCGTCGAGATACGGGTGCATGGGGCTGAAGAAGGTGGCGTCGTCGGCCAGTCCCTCCGCGAAGAATGCCTTGTCCTTGCGCCCCCAGGCTTCGACGGAAGCCTTCTCGCGGGAGATGATCTGCGCGGCGATTGCCGCTTGCGGCGCGTCCGTGGCGGCGCGTCCCTGCGAGGCGAGCAAGGTCAGAATCGAAAGGGCGAGGAAGGAAATTGCGAACAGCAGGGCAACACTCTTTTTCATGTCGGCGCTCCTTTGTGCGTCAAGTTTTCGTGTGCGGCGCGCGCCGCGAGCGAGGGGTTTTAGGGCGCGCGCCGCACAGAGTCCTTTGCCGTTCGGGAGATGAACTAGCCAGTGACTGGTTCCTGTCGGGTCCGCCCTCAGCTGCCCAGCTTAATGAGCGAGATGGTCGCGCCGGTCGGGTCGTTGATGACGCAGAAGCGGCCGACGTTCGGAATGTCCATGGGCTCCATGACGACCTTGCCGCCGAGTTCTACCGTGCGTTTGGCCGCGGCGTCCACGTCGTCAACCGCGACGTAAGTGCTCCAGTGCGAGGGCATGTCGCCGCCGCCGCACTCTTCCGTGATCTGGTACATACCGCCGACGTGCTTGTCGCCGACGACGATCTCCGTGTAGTTCATGCCGGCCGCCTCGCTCCCCTTGAGTTCCCAGCCCAGCAGCTCCGTGTAAAACTTCTTCGCCGCTTCGAGGTCTTTGGTCCCCAGCTCCGTCCAGCAGATCATGCCATGCGGGAAAGCTTCGTGACCTTGTGTCTCTGCGGCTGCGGTTGCGGTTTGTTCTGACATAGTTTTCTCCTCTGAAAAGTTTGAAGTTTAGAACACCTAATTACGACGGAAAGCTTTTGTATCAGGCCGGACGCTCGAAAAGAGACCGGGCCAGGCGAGGTAGGTTTTTGAAAACGGGACGGACGAGCTTCTTAAGGCTTGCGCCGGTGCAAAGAGCTGCCGGAAATAGAAAAGGTGAGTCTTAGTCCCTCAGACCAACTCACCTTTTCAACCCTCCCTGTGCTCGTACGTTTTGCGAGGGACTAATGTGTTACCTTTTGATAAATCACTCGGCTCTTAGTGCGTGGCGAGCCATTCGTTAAAAATCTCGGACTCTTCCTGCTTGCCGCTCCATCGGGCGCGGTTCTTGCCCGTCAGCGCGAGCACCATCGCCTGGTGCTGGCCCGCGCGGTCGCCCAGGCGCTCGAAGTAGTTGTAGAGGCGATCAATCCTGCGGATTGACTCTTTCGCCGCCTCGACGGTTTTGAACGACAGCACGTTGCGGAAGAAGCGCGTGTAAACGTTCTGCTCGCGCGCCGTCGTCGTGTAAAGGTCGAAGTAACCCGTAATCAGCCCCGCGCCCTGCAAGACCTGCGCGACGTAAGACGGCCTCGCCGCCACCTGTCGCACGATCTGCGCGATGTCCGTCACCCCGCTCTCGTAGAGCGCGATGATCTGTTCCTTTTTGGACCGAGGCTCTTCAGTATCGCTCGTCGCATCGCCCGGCTCTTCTGTGCGAGCGGGGCGGCGCGTCTGCGGCTCGTCCGCGAAGTCCAACTCCATCGTCAACGGCCGCGCGTGCTGCTCAATCATCTCTTCTGTAGTCATTTCCCTTGTACCTCCTTATGGGAGACGCGGCGAGTGGGGGACGCGGGGACGCGGCGAGAAAAGCTATTCTTTGTCTCCGCGTCCCCATGTCTCCGCGTCGCTCCTTAGCTCGCGCGGCGCATGCCGCCGGCGGCCTCCTGCTGCAAGCCTTTGAGATGGTCTATGAAGCTGCTGGCGGCGCGCTTCGACAACTCATCGGTCTTGCAGCGGAGCACCGACTGGCACTCTTCCTCAACGTCCACGCCGGCCTCGCGCGCCAGAGCGCGGATCATGCCGAGCTGCTTCGGCGTGACGAGGTCGGCCATCGACTTGGCGAGCGGGTCGCGCGGGAAAGCCTGCGGCTCGGCCGCGCCTTCCTTCTCTATGACCTCGCTCTCGCGCTGGTAAAGCTCGCGCGCGATGCCGAACTTGACGGCCGCGCGCTTCAAGGCGTCGTGCTCCGCCTTCTTGATGCCCATCTCGGAGTCGGCCGTGCCGGTCCCGACGCCCTCGCGCGTCACGCCGTCAATCGTGATGGCGCAGGTGACGGCGACCATCTCGCCGATCTGTGCGACGTTGCGGACGGCGTGCTGCCAGGTCGGGGCGATGCGGTCCAGGATGTCCGCGACCGTGTGCCACTCGACATACTCGACCATGTGTGTGTTGCCCTGGCGGTCCTTCCAGCCCTCGCGGGTCTTGACGAAGTTCGGATCAACCTGCTGCTTGAGCGCGCGCAGGGTGTTGGTGAAGGCCAGGGGGACAACCGGCGCGACCGGCTCGGCCATGAGCGCCAGCTCCTCGTTCTCCACTGCCTGTGCGATAGCGATTTTGTCTTGCTTCTTATTCATCTCTTGCTCCTCAGTGTTTGTGTGTTTCGCAAGCGAACGAAGATTGGAGACTGTGACTTTCGTCTCTTTCTCTTCCGCCTCGTTCTGCTCTCGTTCGGAGCCCTCGGCCTTGACGAGCGCTTTCGCGACTCGGCTGGACATCGATTGCTCCTCGGATGCGTTTGCGTCTGTGTTGGGCGCGGCAACCGCCTCTACCGCCACCGTGGCGGCGGGTTGCAACGGCTGCTGCTTGGTTACCGCTTCCGTGTTTTTCGCCAGAAGCGAATGCTTGACCGCGAGAATGTGCTCGCAGCGGAACGAGGGGTCTGCGGAGGCCGCCTCCTCGAATTCGAGGCAAGAGCAGCGCACGCGGCCCACTTCGTCGCGCCAGACCTCATACTTCGAGGTGCGCCCGCGCAAAGTCGGAGTCGCCACACGAAAACGGTCGCCCTCGCGCGTCACCAGGCCCATCGCGGCGATGCCCTGGGCGCGCTTGTCGCGCATGATCGCTTTCCGGTCGGTCGCTACTGCCGTGTTTGCCATTGCTCTTACTCCCTCCAAAAATTCTCACTCAGGCCGCGCGCTCGGCCGGCATCCCGTAGGTCTTCGATTGCTGCTGCTGTTCGGCCTTCTCGTTCAGCCTGCGCTCCAGGTCAACGATGCGCGCCTCCAACTCCTCCACGCGCCTTCCTTGCCGGTGCACGGTCTTGAACAGGCTGTCGAATGTCTCCCAGATGTACTCTTGACTCACGGCCCTCGTCCCTCTTCTCTCACAGGTTGTCAATACCTGCTGTTTCATACGTGAAACAGTGTACCATTGTTCCGTGGTTGTTGCAAGTATAAAACAAAGTCTTGCAACTAAAATTTTACTGTGATATGTTCTAGGCGTGATAGGGGCGCGGGGACTGCCCTGTAAGGGTGTTGCCGCGCCAGAAGGAGGCCAAAAATGGCGCAATCTGGTGGAAAAAGTTTAGTAAACACGGTCGAATTGGGGCGAGCAATCCGCCGCAAGCGTGAGGAGACGGGTTTGAGCCTGCGCGACGTGGCCGATGAAACAGGCGTTTCGGCCTCGACGCTCTCGCGGATCGAGAACGGCACGGGCAAGCCCGACGCGGACAACATCGCGCGGCTGACCGCCTGGCTCAACGTCCCTGTCGAGCGCATCATGAGCGGTCGTGACACGGAGAGCGACGAGGAGCGCGCGGTCGTCTATTTCCCGCAGGAGTCCACGCCCGAGATAGTCGAGGCGCACCTGCGCGCCGACCGCAGCCTCACGCCCGAGACGGCCAAAGCCCTCTCGGAACTCTTCCGCGTCGCCTACGCCCAGTTCAGCCATCCCGGCGAAGAGACGCGCGGGCGCAGGCGTAAGTAAGCGAAACAAAGTTTCAGGCTCTGAAAGTTCATTAGGCGCTCGGCTCGTAGTGAGTTGAGCGCCTAATTTCATGGTGAGGCTCTTCGCGTACCGCGAGCGTTGTCTGAATAACTATCATTAGGAATTGCGTAAATGGAGGCACAGACATGTCACAAATTCTTCAGAACCACTACGTATTGGCCGTCCATGACATCAGGAAATCAGCGAACTTTTTCGTTGACAATCTCGATTTCCAGATAACAGCCGAGCCGCCGGGTTGGGTCTTCGTTAAGAAAGACAACTGCATGATCATGCTGGGCGAATGTAAGGATGCCATACCGGTGGCCGAGTTGGGAGATCACAGTTACTTTGGCTATCTGCGCGTTGACGATGCTGACCGTTATTACAATCAGTTGAAAGTGAAGGGAGTTGAGATGTCGTCGCCGATCTCTGACAAGCCGTGGGGGATGCGGGAGTTCGGAGTGAGAACTCCTGAGGGACACCGCATCATGATTGGTCATTGGCTTGGCGAGGAACAGCGGTGAGTTAATGGGACCGTCGAATGGCGTTGCCTTCATGCGCGAGACTTGTCGCTCCCGCAGTTGTGTGCGTGGCAGGTAATGCCGCGCGTTAGGCGCTAGCTGTTACTTCAATGAATCAATTTTTGGAGGCGAACATGAAAAAACTTCTTGCTATCCTGCTCGTTGTGCTTTGCTTTTGCAGCGTGACCATCTCGCAAGAGTCGCGGAAGAAGGATGAAAAAAAGCAATTCATCTATGTGCTGAAGCTGATTCCCAGATTACTGGACGAGAAGAATTGGACGAAAGAGGATAGCGAGGTCGTCGGGAGGCATTTCCGCAGATTGCAGCGATTACATAAAGAAGGCAACGTTATTCTGGCTGGAAGAACCTTAAACGAATCAGACCCGAGCCAGTTTGGAGTAGTGATTATTGAAGCGAATTCCGAGGCTGAAGCGCGAAAGATGATGGAGGAAGATGACGCGGTGAAGGAGAAGATCATGACCGCGCAGCTCTTTCCATTCAGCGTCGCTCTGATCAAGTAAGTCATTTGAGCGTGCAATAATCCAGTCCGGGAGGACGTTATGAGACTTAGCCTGCTGTGCTGTTGTCTGCTGCTCCTGTTCTGCGGCGCGGCTTTGGGCCAGGAAAGCCGGCCGCGCTTTGAAGAGTTGGTTCGTGAGTTCGAGTACGACGCGAAAGCGCCGCTCGACGTGCGCGAGGTGGGCCGAACAAGCAAGGACGGCGTGACGGTCATTGACTTGACCTACAGTAGCCCGCGCGGCGGGCGTGTGCCGGCTTACCTGGTCGTCCCCTCCGGGCGCGGACCGTTCGCGGCCGTCCTGTTCGGCCACTGGATGATGGCCGGCTCGCCTATGGCTAATCGGCGCGAGTTTTTGGAGGAGGCCGTCGTGATGGCGCGCTCCGGTGCGATCTCCCTGCTGATTGACGCCCCGCTCGTCCGGCCCGGATTCGTCGAAGATAAGGACGAGGTGCGCGGGCAGGTGCAGAGCGTCGAAGCCACGCGCCAGCAGGTGATTGACTTTCGCCGTGGGATTGACATGCTGACCGCGCGCCGCGACGTTGACCCGAAGCGCATAGCCTACGTCGGCCACAGCTATGATGCGCAGGTCGGCGGCATGCTGTCGGCCGTGGAGAAGAGAATCAATTCGTTCGTATTTATGGCCGGCGGCTTCAGCGACGAGGAGTACGTCTTCGACCCGGAGAACCCGGCGATGCAGAAGCTCCGCGAGAGAGTCGGCGAGGAAACGCTCCGCGCCTTTTTCCGCAAGTACGCCTATGGCGACCCCGTTCACTTCGTCGGCCACAGTGCGCCGGCCGCCGTCTTCCTACAGTTCGGCCGCAAGGACGAGCCAATCCCGGAGAAGTGGGCGCGCCGCTTCTACGACCTGTTCGCGGAGCCGAAGAAACTCGCCTTCTACGACGCCGGTCACGCGCTCGACAAGGCCGCACGCCTGGACCGCGCACGCTGGTTAGCCGAAAGGCTGTCGCTCAAAAAGATTGACGAAGCCGCGCTCAATCGCATTCCAGATTTGAAATAGCGAAGAGAGACGACGAGCACGCGTTTCAAAATCCGAACTCAACCCCTTTGCGCCTTTGCGAGAAATGATTTTCTCACGCAAAGACGCAAAGGGGTTGAGTCATCTTTGACGAGCCCTCCTCATATTTCTTCCTTCCCCGGAGGGTACGCGTAGAGGGACGCCGCGCGGGACGGGTCGCCCGAAGTCGGGTGTGCCGTCTGCGCGCCAGGTGAACTTCTGCGCGCGCGTGGTCCTCCCGCGATAGGTGTATTCGCTCGTCTCCTTGCCGTGATAGATGATCCAGTCTTCAGTGCCGTCCGGCGACAAGAAGAAGCCGTTGTGACCCGGCCCGTAGACGTTGCCGTCCGCGCCCGAGTAACGGCTGAAGACCGGAGCCGCGGACTTCTTCCATCGCTTAGCGTCCATCACGTCGCCGCCCTCGTGAGTCAACATCCCCAGCGCGTAGTCCGGCGTGCCCGTGTCGCTCGCAGAGTAGATGAGGAAGAGACGGCCCGCGCGTCGGAGCACAACGGGGCCTTCGTTGATGGGGTAGCGCACGCGCTCCCAATCGTAGTCTGCCTGCGCTATGAGCGCGCTCTCGCCTGTCACGGTCCAGGGGTTACGCAGCGGCGCGATGCGTATGCCGTTGCCGTTGCCGGGGACGTGCGCGACCCAGAGCAGATAGAGGCGTCCGCCGGGCGCGCGAAAGACGCTCGGGTCTAAAGCCCAGCCGTCGTGTTTGGGGTCGAAGACGCGCGCCTTGAACGAGTAGGGGCCGAGCGGGTCGCGCCCCTTGCTTTCTAAAACGTAGAGGCGATGATTCTCGTCCACGCCGTCGGAGGCCGTGTAGTAGATGTACCAACGATTGTTGATGAAGTGTAGCTCGGGTGCCCAAATCTGTTTGGAGCGTTCTTTGACTTCGGGCGTGTGGACTTTGATTTTTGTGCCAGCATCCAGGCCCGCGAGCGTGCGCGACTTCCAGACCCAGATGCCTCCGTCGGGTTCGAGCGTCGCCGTAAAGTAGTAATGGCCTTCGTGGTAGACCATCCAAGGGTCGGCAGCGTCCCTGGAGGTGACGAGCGGATTTGTAAAAGTGCCGGACGGAGCTTGCGCGTGAATCGCCACGGTCAACGCCGCCAGCGCGATGACGAAAAGCAAAGTTGCTTTCGACAACGAGGGGTGCGTCACTGTTGTTTGCTTGCTGCTGTTGCTGCTGCGCCGTGTGCTCGGCGTCGGGCGGCTGTGAGAGCGCGGCGATCAGGCGCAACGCCTCTTCAGAGTCGGGCTCGTCGGCGAGCTTGACCTGGACGGCGACGCTCAATTCACTTTCCGCGGTCCCCTTGAAGACGCCGCGCGTAGGAGGCACGTCCGCGTAGTCGCGCCCGACCGCGACGCGTATGTGGCGGTGGCCTGCGAGCAGGTTGTTGGTCGGGTCGAAGCCGACCCAGCCGAGTTCCGGCAAGAGCGCCTCGACCCACGCGTGCGTCGCGTCAGCGGCCGAGCGGTCGTTGTACTCTACGCGGTGAAAGAGGTAGCCGCTCACGTAGCGGCATGGGACGCGCAGCGTGCGCGCCAGCGCGATCATGATGTTCGAGTAGTCCTGGCAGACACCTTTGCGCGATTGAAGCGCCTCGTCTATCGGCGAGTCAACGCTCGTGCTCTCGGGCACGTACTCGAAGGCGTCGTAGATGGCTGAGTTCAATTCGCGCAGCACCGTCAAGGGGTCGTCGCGCCGCCGCGCGTCCAGCTCGCGCGCGAACGCTTGCAAGCTCTCGGTCTGGCGCGCGAAGTGGCTCGGCATCAGCATGTCCCAGTAGTCGCCCCCTGCCACCAGCTCGTCGAGTTCATCCCACGCCGCGGCGTCGAGCGACGCGGGCGGCTCCTCGCGCGGGAGCGATTCGACGAGCGACTTCGCGTTGATGACGAGTTGCGTGTGCCGGCCCGGAATGTCGAAGTTATGTACGCTGTTGCCGAGGTGGTCGCGGTAGGACGAGACGCGCGCGGGCGGGCGCAAATTCACTTCGAACTTCAGGCAGCGCTGCGGGCCTTCGCTCAGCGGCTGCATGCGCAGCTCCATGACGCTCTCTGTGATCGGCGCGCTGTACTTGAACTTGGTGACGTGGTTAATGGACAGGTGCATGAGCTTTCGGAAAAACTTCCCCCTTGATGAATGAGCTAGGTAGCGAGCGCCGTCTCGACCTGGTAGGCGACGTAGGTCTGCACAATCGCCTCGTGAATCTGCGCGCACTGCCGCCGCACGTCGTTCAAGTAGGCGTGCAGCCCGGTCTCCATGATCTCGTCAATCTGTCCGAAGCCGAGTGACGCGCGGAGCCTCCCGGCGAGCCTGTTGACGCGGCCCGAGCTTCGGCGCGACGCGGTCGCCTCCGCGATTGACTGAAAGGCCGACTGCATCACGTCCGCCGCGAAGCGAACGGAGCGCGGGCACTCCGCGTTCAAGAGCAGAAACTCCGCGATGCGCTCGGGCCGCAAGTCCGCCGTGTAGACTTTACAGTACGCCTCGAACGCCGTACAGGCTTTGAGCAGCCCGACCCAGTCCAGATAACTTTTTGGCCCACCGGCGTCCGCGCCCTCCGGGGCTATCAGCTCGCTCGTGTACACGTCGAGCAGGGTAGCCGTCTCGCCGGCGCGCTCCATGTAGCGGCCGACCTGCATGAACTGCCAGCCCTCGCCGTGGTTCATGGTCGCGTCGGTGATGCCCTGGAAGAGGTGCGCGCCCTCTTTGACTGAGCGGAAGAACTCGTGCGTCGAGACGTTCCAGATGTCGTCCAGGCGCGTCTCTCGGACTTGCAGGTAGAGGCGGTTCAACTGCTCCCACATCTCGGAGCTAATCTGCTCGCGCACCTGACGCAGATTCTCGCGCGCCGAGGCGATGCACGCCACAATCGAAGTCTCATTCGCGCCGTCAAACGTCATCGCCTGCGTGATCTGGTAAGCGTCGCTCGCGCCCGCCAACTTCGCCGGCGCGTGCAAGCTCCCCAGCAGCCGCCCCCACCGCCGCTCCGCGGTGGCCGCCGTCTGATCCAACATCAGATTCAACCCGACATCAATCAGCCGCGCGGTGTGCTCCGCACGCTCAAGATAACGGCTCATCCAGTACAAACTGTCAGCGACGCGTGAAAGCATAACTCAAGAGTGGGAAGAAACTGCTTTAGAAGTCCCGCCAGGGACGACTGACAATAGCCCAGCACTTCAGTGCTGGGAATCAGGCATGAAAATTTATTTGAGTCCCGTAGGGACGACTGAAAACTTCAGTCGTCCCTACGGGACTCTGCAAACTCTTTCGCGCGCTCACCCAGCACTGAAGTGCTGGGCTATTTTCAAATGTCCCTGACGGGACAGAAGCGGCTTCTCTTTCAAGCCATCACTCATTAAGTACCCACGTATCTTTACTGCCGCCGCCTTGCGAGGAGTTGACGACGAGGGAGCCGCGGCGCAGGGCGACGCGGGTCAGGCCGCCGGGGGCGATGGTGACTTCGTCGCCGTAGAGTATGTAGGGACGTAAGTCTACGTGACGCGACTCGACCTTGCCTTCGATGAGGCAGGGCGCTTGCGAGAGCGCGAGGGTGGGCTGCGCGATGTAGTTGCGCGGCTCGGCCTCTATGCGGCGGCGAAACTCCTCCCGCTCAGGCTGGGTGCTCTGCGGCCCGATCAGCATCCCGTAGCCGCCCGACTCGCCGACGGCCTTGACGACCAGCCTCTCAAGATTGTCCAGAACGTAACGGCGTTGCGACTCGTCGTTGAGCAGGTAAGTCTCTACGTTATCAATGACGGGCTCCTCGCTCAGGTAGTAGCGTATAATCGCGGGCACGTAAGCGTAGACGGCCTTATCGTCGGCGACGCCTGTGCCGACGGCGTTGGCGAGCGCGACGTTGCCGGAGCGGTAGGCGTTGAAGAGGCCGGCGACGCCGAGGGCGGAGTCGGCGCGGAAGGCGAGCGGGTCCAGAAAGTCGTCGTCAATCCGGCGGTAGATTACGTCCACGCGGCGCGGCCCGGCGGTCGTTCGCATATACACGACGTTGTCATGCACGAGCAGGTCACGCCCCTCGACCAGCTCGATCCCCATCTGCCGCGCGAGGAAGGCGTGCTCGTAGTAGGCAGAGTTGTAGACGCCAGGCGTCAAGAGCACGATGGTCGGGTCGGGCCGTCGCGCGGGGGCGAGCGCGCGTAAGGTCGAGAGCAGCGCCGTCCCGTAATGGTCTATCGGCCGCACGCCGTAGTTACCGAACATGCGCGGGAAGATGCGCTTCATCACCATCCGGTTGGCGAGCATGTAGGAGACGCCGGAGGGAACGCGCAGGTTGTCTTCAAGCACGACGAAGCGGCCGTCTTCGAGGCGCACGAGGTCTGTGCCGACGACCGAGATGTAGATGTCGCGCGGGACGTGTACGCCGCGCATCTCGCGTCGGAAGTGGCGGCAGGTGTAGACCAGTTCGGCGGGGACGACGCCGTCCTTCAGGATGCGCCCGTCGTGGTAGATGTCCTTGAGAAACAGATTGAGCGCGGTGATGCGCTGCGTCAGGCCGCGTTCCAAAGTGGCCCACTCCGCGCCCGTGATGATGCGCGGCAGGAGGTCGTAGGGGAAGATGCGCTCGGTCCCCTCTTCGCGCCCGTAGACGGCGAAGGTGATGCCCTGGTGCAGGAACGAGAGGTCTGCGGCCTGCTGGCGGCGGCGTAACTCTTCGCCGGGGATGGCGTCGAGCCGCTTGAAGAGCGCCTGGTAGTGCGGGCGGCACTGTCCGTCCGCGCCGAACATCTCGTCGTAGGGCGTGGCGGCCGTGGCGGTTACGTTGAGAGTGTCGCCTGGCATCAGTCGTAGAAAAATCAAGCAAGCCTTACGTCGCCGCAGCGCCGAGCGGGCTCAATGAGTAAACCGGAATCGGCACTCATACTAATACCATCGAGCCCTGTGAGTAAAAGCATCGCATGCTAAAGAACCGAAAATATAAAAGCAAGGTTATTTTATTTATGCACGGATAAAAGCCGTTTAGGCGCGCGCGAAAAGCGTGGCGCAGGCGTGACCCCTCTCCACGCATTTTTTCGCGTTATATAGTTAGGGGCTTCACGGCCGGCATCGCAGCGGCAGGCTTTTTGAGATGCACGTCGCCGCGGACGAAGGAGAGCAGAGATGAGTCACACAGTCACGCCGGACAATATCATGCAACTGGGCCTGGGCTTCTGGGCCTCGAAGACGCTCTTGAGCGCCGTCGAGCTTGGACTTTTCACCGAACTCGCCAAAAATTCTATGACCGCCGAGGCCGTCGGCGAGCGCCTCAATCTACACCCGCGCGCGTTGCGCGACTTTCTGGACGCCCTCGTCTCGCTGCGCGTGTTGGAGCGCGACTCGGCAGGGGTCTACGCAAACACGCCCGAGTCGGACATGTTCCTGGATCGGACGAAGCCCACGTATGTCGGCGGGATGCTTGAGATGGCGAGCGCGCGCCTGTATCCCTTCTGGGGCTCGCTGACGGAGGGCTTGAGAACGGGCCAGCCGCAGAACGAAGTCAAGAGCGGCGGTAATTTCTTCGAAGCCTTGTACGCGGACCCCGCGCGCCTTGAGAGCTTTCTAAGCGCGATGACGGGCCTTAGCCTCGGCGCGGCCCGCGCCATCGCGGAAAAGTTTCCGTGGGGCGACTACAAAACTTTTATTGACATCGGTGGGGCTCAAGGCGGCGTGCCGGTGCAGGTCGCGCTGGCGCACACGCACCTGACGGGCGGGGTCTTCGATTTGCCCGGAGTCGGCCGCGTCTTCGAGGAGTACGTCGCGCGGCACGGCCTCTCTGACCGCTTGCGCTTTTATCCGGGCGACTTCTTCAACGACCAATTGCCCTCCGCGGACGTGCTCATCATGGGCCACATCCTGCACGATTGGAACCTTGAGGAGAAACGCATGCTCGTCAAGAAAGCATACGACGCGCTCCCCTCGGGCGGCGCGCTGATAGTGTTCGAGGCACTGATTGACGACGACCGTCGTGAGAATTCGTTCGGGCTGCTGATGAGCCTCAACATGCTGATTGAGACACCGGGAGGGTTCGACTATACCGGTGCGGACTGTTCAGCGTGGATGCGCGAGGCGGGCTTCAGCCGGACGCGCGTCGAGCGCCTGGTCGGGCCGGATTCGATGGTCATCGGAATCAAGTAAGGAGAACATACACATGAGTGTCCAGATTCGTGCGATGAGGCAGGAGGACGTGGAGACCAGCGGGCGCATCTGCTACGAGGCTTTCAAAAACATCAGCGAGCGCCACAACTTTCGTCCCGATTTCCCGTCCGTCGAGGTCGCGACTCAATTGTCTCAGGCGCTCTACGCCAGCCCGCAGGTTTTCAGCATCGTTGCCGAAGACGGCGGCCAGGTCGTCGGCTCGAATCACCTCTGGGAGTACGACGAGATTCGCGCCGTCGGCCCGATTACGATTGACCCGCACGCCCAGGCGAAAGGCACGGGCAGAAAATTGATGGAGGCCGTCATCGAGCGCGGGAAGAGCGCGCGAGGCGTGCGGCTCGTACAAGACTCTTTCAACGCGGCCTCGCTTTCGCTTTACAGCAGCTTAGGGTTCGACGTGAAAGAGCCGCTTGTGCTGATCGAGGGCGCGCCCAGAGGCGACCTCCCTGCGGGAACAGAAGTCCGCCCGATCAGAGAAGAGGATTACGACGCGTGCGGCGCGCTGTGCCAAAAAACACACGGCTTTGAGCGCACGGGCGAGTTGAAGAACACGCCGCCCTTCCTGACCTCTTTCGTCGCCGTGCGCGGTGGTCGCGTGACGGCCTACAGTTCCGCGCCGCACTTCTGGGCGTTGAACCACGCGGTCGCCGAAAGCGAGGAAGACATGCGGGCCGTATTGACCGGCGCGGCGAACTTGAGCGACGGGCAGCCCCTCTCATTGCTCCTGCCGACGCGCCAGACCGATCTCTTCCGCTGGTGTTTGAAGCAGGGGATGCGCGTCGTCAAGCCCATGACATTGATGGCGATGGGCGAATACCACGAGCCCCGCGGTTGTTACCTCCCGTCAGTCGGCTATTAGGCCAAACACTCAACCCTTTGCGCCTTAAGTTTTCTCTTTGCGCCTTTGCGTGAAACAGCCGTTCACGCTGGAGGCGCAACTAAAGAAATACTAAAGGCGCAAAGGGTTGAGTAGGTTTTGAAAATCTCTCTCAGTGTCCGACAGGCTTTTCGCTCTTCCTTCAATAAAATCATTGACACCCCGCCTCTACAGGCATATCTTCCTGCCATTCGTGGTGACCGAATTCAACCCTTTGTGACAAGTGTGGCAGGAAGTGAGGTGAGGAATGAATCCTGCGGTTCGATTTATCCTGCGGGCTGCGGCCGTAGCCTGCTGCGCGCTGGCGGCCTCCTCGCTCGTCGCCGGTCAGGGGCGCGCACGGACCTCCGCGGACCAGATGGTGCAGGTGATGCGCGAGAGTCAGGCCAAATCTAACGAACAATTCGAGCGCACCATGGGTCTCAGGATGGCCGGGGCAATCAATAGAAAACCTGAGCGCCCCGAGCCCAAACTGGCCCTGGCACAAATCAGGGAAGACTTCGTGCGCATCCAGGTCGTCAACAATGACCTGGCGGACGCTGTCTCGCGCCGCGTCGCACTCGACCTCAAGTTCGTCGCCAAGTCGGCTTCGGAAATCAGAAAACGCGCCGGGCGGCTCAAAGACAATCTCGTCCTGCCCGAGCACGAGAGCGACTTCGTGGTCCCGGAGGCGCGCGGCAGCGCGGAGGCGCAGCTCAAGTCGTCGCTCGTGACGCTGAGTGAGTTGATACAAGAGTTCGTCACCAACCCACTCTTCGAGAAGGCCAACCTGGTTGAGCTTCACCTGGCGGCGAAAGCCAGGCGCGACCTTGACCACATCATGGAGGTGAGCGACCGAGTCAGGAAGAACAGCGCGGAACTGAGCAAGGCGGCTCAAAAGGCGCAGTGACGAGGGCGCGCGCGCACGCCTCAAAAGCTCTCAGCCGGCCCGAACGGCAGCCGTCCGTCTACGAACATCCGCAACTATGGCCCGAACGTTTATTGCTTGCAAAAAGCAGGTCTTCAATCGAGGCGTCGCTCCAGATTCCTTTCTTAATGAGTTGATAGACTGGGCGCGCGAGGCCCCGGATGAGATTTTCGAGAGAAATGAGATTCACGACATTTACTCGAACGTCAAAGCGGAGCTAGGCCCTTACGTTAATCTCCTTCACCGCAAGGCCGTCATGTCGGAAGTGCTGCGCGTCCTCGGAGGGTTCGAGAGTTCGTGGGACTTCGAGGCGGGGCGCGACGTGACTAACCCGACCTCCAACACTTCGTGCACGGAGGAGGCTGGAATCTTTCAATGCTCCGGGAACGCCATGAACTTTGACTCAAGCCTGGAAAGCCTGCTTGAGAAAGCCTCCGGGGGCCAGACGGATTGCGAGACGTTCATCGCCGTCACGAAAGAGAACCACCAGTTCGCCATCGAGTTTTGTGCCCGCCTCCTGCGGTTCACGGTCAGGCACCACGGGCCGGTGAAGCGCAAAGAGATCAATGATTTTTTGAGCCGTGACGCGGTCGCGGAGTTTCAGAATTTCCTCTCCGAGTGATTCTCTCCGAAGATTCAAACCCCCGCCCCGCGCCCGGCAACTCATTCAACCGAAGTGCGGAAGGGTGTGAAGGGCGAGCCTGGGAAGGTATAATCAGCACTGTGGACGAACAGGTTTTCCCGCCGACTTACAAAGGAAAGCAGTACGAGCTGCGCGCGCTCGGGCTGCGGGATTTCGCGCGCGTCCACGGCGACGAGCCCCTTGACCCGTTCGCGCTGGCACACTTCGCGAAGCTGATGGTCATCAACTTCGACGAGATTAAGGGGCTCTCCGAGGAGACCCGAGCCCACCTTCTGGGCGAGGGGGCGAACTCGTGGTCCGGGGGGACGGCGTCGCGCCCGCTGCCGAACGGGTGGCGGCTCGTCATCCTCAACCCGAAGCACGGCGCGGCGCGCAACAACGCGACGCTGATGGAAGAGGTCTGCCACGTCTTTTTGGGCCACAAGGCCAACCGCCTGCACATCGTCGCCGAAGACCGTAACGGCAAGACCGTCTCGCGCGACTACAACGAGGAGGACGAGGAGGCTGCCTACGCCGTCGGCGCGGCCGCGCTCGTACCCTTCGCGGCCCTCAAGCGTTTCGTCTCGCGCGGCAAGACTTCCAGGGAAATCGCACAGCACTTCAACGTCAGCCGCGACCTGGTCGAATACCGCATTAAGGTCTCGCGCCTCTGGGCCGAGTACAAAAAACTTCATCCGGAAGAGATGCGCCTTCGTGAACAGTGGGGCGGGAACGGGAACACAAGGCAAAAGTTCGTGAATCGTGAATCGTAAATCGTGAATCGTAAAAGAAAGACCGCTTCTTCGATTTACGATTGACGATTCACGATTGACGATTCACGACTTTATGACGAAGCGGCTGCGACAGTTGAGCGACGAGATTAAGTCGCGCCTCGATTACCGCTCCTTCTATCTGCGCTTTTGCCCGGACGCGCGGCCAACGGGGTCCCGCATGCAGTCGCTCTGCCCCATCCCCACACACTCGCACAGCGGCAAGGGTCACCCCAGCCTTTCCGTTGACCTGCAACGCGGCCTCTTCCACTGCTTCTCGCGCGACGAGGGCGGCGACGCCATACGTTTTTACGAGTTGATGCGCAATGTGCCATTTTCGCGGGCCGTGCGCGAGCTGGCCGGCGAGTTGGGCATCAGCACGGACGGGCAGCAGCGTTCGCTCGCCTTCCGCGCCGCGCCCGACCGCGAAGCGCCTCCCGAGGCGGAGCCGCTCGCCGCCGCGCGCCTGACCGTCATCTGCGAAAGATTCCTGGAAGTGTGCCACCGCGAGGAGCAGACCGAAGGGCTGAATTACCTACAGCGGCGCGGGATTGACTCGAAGACCATCAAGCGCGCCGGCGTCGTTTACTTCCCGCGCAGAGCCTACCGCCGCGTGATGCGCCTCATGCTGGACGAGTTCGCGCTCGACGAGTTGCAGCAAAGCGGCCTCTTCAACGCGCAGGCACACCTGACCTTCTACCGCCACCGGCTGCTCTTCCCCTTTTACGTGGAGGGGCGCGCGGTCTACTTGCAGGCGCGCACGACCGCCTCCGGCGTCGAGCCGCGCTGGCACAATATGCGCGGCGGCGTTCCGTCGCTCTACAACGTGGACGCACTCACGGAGCTGCCGAGCGAGCAGATCGTTTATCTGGTCGAGGGGTTCACGGACACGCTGACCCTCACGGCGCACGGGTTCACGGCCGTGGGCCTGGTCGGCGCGGGCGGGTTCCGCGAGGAGTGGCTCGCGCCGCTCGCGCGCTTCCGCATCATCAGCGCGCTCGACGGCGACGAGGCGGGCCGCCGCGCTTCGGCCCGTTACCGCGAGATGTTCGCCGCCCGCGGGATGCGAATCGCACAACTCAACCTGCCTTCGGATGTCAACGATTTCTTCCAGCACAAGCCCGCGGCCGCGCTCGAATTCGAGCTACTGACGGAGGCGGCGCTCGAAGCGGCGGCAAGTGGATGAGCGTTCCGCTGAGGAGGAATTATCACTACGAAGGGCACAGAGGGGGAAAGGGATTTGAATTCTTAGAGAGCAAAATTAGGCGGTAAGATGGTTGACTCATCGGCAGTGCATCTTGGGACGAAAGTCCGTGAAGTGTTTCTTCGGCGCTCGCCGATGCGTCCTGCGGATCATAGATGAGTCAACCACTTTACCGCCCTAAGTTTGGCCGTCGGCTTCGAGTTTTTATTCCTCGCGGCCGACGGCCTTCGCCTTAAGCGTCACTTCTCGGAGACACCGGACGGCCAGGCGCCCGTACCTTGATAGCCCAGTTGCTCCTCGTCTTGCTCGGAGATACGGGACGGCCAGACAGTCTGATCCTGCTGTGGAGCTTCAGGCGGCGCAGCCTCCTTAGCCGCACCCTTCTTCGCGGCGCCTTTAGCCCCTCTCTTCTTTGTGGAGCCTTTAGCTGCTTTCTTCTTGCTCGACTGAATTGTTTCCTCCTCCTCCGGTTGGGCCGGGGCTGGAAACGTGTTGGCGCAGCCCTGAATTGACGCCGGCTGTCTCGGCCGGACGGGCATTGGCGAGTTGGGGGCGGGCGTGATGATCGGCGGGACGGCGGCGTTGTTCGGGGTCATCTTGGGCGCCAGGCCGTTGCCGAATGCGAAAATATCTCTGGCGATTCGCAGGCCCAGACCCACGCCACCGATGTTCTCGTTGGTCAGGTCTGGGACCAGGTCGCCGTTTTTGTCCTCGGTGAAGTCGAAGGCGTCGAATATCCAGTGGACGCCCAGCAAGACCCGACTTGTAGCATTTTCGATAATCATCTGCCACAGGCCGCCGGGGAAGAAGCGCGTGTGCCGCGGGCGCACGGCCCCATTGTTATCCCGGTTGCCGCCGTTGAATTCGTCGGAGACGGCGAACCCCGGGAACAGGTTGTCGTTGCTCTTGTTGTTCGCGCCGATGCCGTAAAACATCCGGGTGATGTGAAAGGCGACGGCCCCGAGGGTCGCGTGCCCCGAGGGGTAGGCGGGGAAGTCGGGCGTGAAGTTTTTCATGCCCGTCGAGTTGGTGCTCTGCGCGCCGAGCGGCAGCCAGCCGGGATCGCCGTCGTTGAAATTAACGTTCACGGCGTAGGGCGCGCGCGGGCCGAGGGTTTCGTCGTGCTCGCGTATGCCGAGGACCGGGCGCCAGAAATCGTGACAATATTTCTGCTCCCAGGCCAGAATCCCGGCGTCGCCCATCGCCGCGTTGACGAAGGCGAAAAGGCGTGCGTTTTGTCCTTCGTTGTTACCTCGCTGCACGGCCACCTGGCGAATTATCTGGTTGTACTGGCGCGGCGGGGTGCCCAGACGGTTCGCGCCGTCGTACCCCCAATAAATGCCTGTCAGCGTGTCCAGCCCCGTCCTTCGTTTGTCGAAGAGGGCGGTTGGCAGTGTCGCCGTCAGGTCGGGCCTGATACCTCGCGCCCGCACGTCCCTGAGCGCCTGCAAGTATTTCGGGGCGGTGCCGTTGTTGAAAGGCGGCCGCGCCAGCCCGTGCCTTGTGGAGACGGCGAAGTTCCTCGTCTGCGCTCCGTAGAAGGCCGAGTAGAAACCCTGACCAGGATTATCCGGGTCGCGGCGATGCCTGCCGCGATTGAGTGAGGGCCTGTAACCGCAGTCGCGCGCGTCCATGTCGTTGGCGCGCAATCTGAGGAGCGTCCGGCCGACCGCTTGCCCGAAGAGGAAGCTCTGGTTGGCAGTGTTGAAGGCGCTCAACTGCGCGTTGAAGAAATCGGTCTGAGCGGGGTAAAGGCCGGTGAGCGTCGCGTGGGCGGCGCCGGCCACAGCGTCGCGCGCTGACGTGCCGGCGGCCGGCGGCGGGGGCGGCGCGGTTAAGTAGCGCGGGAACCCTGCGCCGCCGACAACCCCAGCGTAAGCGTCGTACATTGCCAGGTGAATAATCGCCAAGGCCCTGGACGAAAGCGTCGGCCCGTTCTGCTCTCTTTTATCGGGCTCGCTGTGGCTTACGCGGTTGGCTTCGAGCGCTACGGCATTCCAGAAAAGGATTGAGTCTTGCATGAGTGAATCCTCCTTACTGAGGGTGATGAGGTTGAGAGGTGCGCGGGCAACGAGCGCGACGGGAGCTTAACGCGGACGGGTATTTCCCCTGAAAGTTCCCGACCCGAAAAGGACCGCGGCGTGCATGGTTTGCCTGCCGATGGAGCGTCCGCCGCCTGTCAACGTTAAGGCCGGAGGGCGCGTGCGATGTAACGCATTTATGAGGCACGACGGGGCGAGGGTCTCGTCAGCTCGAAAGTGGTGCGTTAGGCGCGGGCAAGATATACCCTCATTCGGCGGATGTCAATGTCGCCAAGGCGTCACGGTAGGCGGCACTTCTCATCGGATTAGCGCTGGGTGATTCAAATATCGTGTCGCCCGAGTTTGAGACTCCAAATCTGAGATTTGTAATTGATTTGGTTCCTTCTCCGGTTGCCGTCTGGGATGAGCGGTGTTCCGCGAACGGGCGCGCATCGTTTATAATCTGACGCGGCCTCGCGTTTCGATTAACGGCCCCTAGATTATGACGGAACAAGCAAAGGGAGGAGCACTCGCGCCGACGGTGGAACTGACCGTGACGGATAAGCTGCGCCTGCTCCTGGACATCACCAAAAAAATCAGCCGGTCGCTAGACCTGCAAGAGGTGCTCAACCTCGTGATGGACACGCTCGGCTCGCTGATTCACTACGACGCCGCAGGGATTTACGTCCTCAAGTGCGCGAAGGTCGGCCCCGACGGCGCGCCCGCTCAGACTTGTGTCTTTCACACGGAGGCCGTGCGCGGCTACGACATAGAAGAATTGAGAGAGTTGAAGCTCAAGATGGGCGAGGGAATTATCGGCGCTGTCGCGCTCGCCGGCGAGCCAATCATTTCGCCCGACGTGCGGACGGACCCGCGTTACGTCAACGCCCGCGCCGAGACGCACTCGGAGATGGTTGCCCCCATCATCACGAACGACGAAGTCATAGGCGTCTTCGACCTCGAAAGCGACCACCTGAACGCTTACGACGACGACGACCTACAAGTCCTGCTGCTCCTGGCCTCGCAGGTCGCCATCATCATCGAGAAGGTGATGCTGCACGACCAGCTCATCGAGAAAAAAAGATTGGAAGGCCAGCTCGAAGTCGCGCGCCAGGTTCAGCTTGAGTTGCTGCCGCCGCGCGACCCGCAGCTCGAAGGCTTCGACATCTGCGCCTGGAATTTCTCGACCGAAGAGGTGTCGGGCGATTATTACGACTGGGTCAGCATCTACGAAGACCAGATCGGCATGGTCATCGCGGACGTGTCGGGCAAAGGTGTGCCAGCGGCGCTCCTGATGGCTTTCCTGCGCGCAAGCCTCAGGGCCGCGATTCACATCGGCTACGCCCCACACATCTCTATGGCGAAAGTCAACTTCCTGCTCTGGGAGTCAATCGAGCGCAACCAGTTCGTCACGGCCTTTTACGGCGTGCTCGACGCGCTCGAACCGGACGCTCGCCTACACGAACGCCGGGCACAACCCGCCGCTCCTGATGGACGCGGACGGCACGGCCCGCTTCATAGAGCGCGGCGGCCTCCCCCTCGGCATGTTCAGGAATACGCGCTATTACGAATATTACCAGGCGATTGAGACGGGCCAGATTTTGGTGCTTTACACGGACGGCGTGACCGAGGCGACGGGCGAAATCGGCGAAGAGTACGGGCGCGACCGCCTGGAAGAGGCCGTGCGAGCCAACCGGGACTTGAGCGCGCGCGACCTGATCACGGCGATTCAAAAGGACGTGCTCAACTGGACCGACGGCCGCGGCGCGACCGACGACATGACGTTTTTCATCGTCAAAGCGCTGTAAAAGCCGTAAATCGTAAATCGTGAATCGTAAATGGAAAAAACGTTCTCCGATTTACGATTCACGATTTACGATTGACGAGCTTTATTCAGTGCGCCGTCAAAGAGACGTGCGCGCGGTCGCCGCCCGGCGCGAGCGGGGCGCGGTAATCGCCGAAGTGAAACTCGGCGTCGGCATCGGAAAAAGCGTAGACATCAAATCCGTATGCGTCCAAACACGCTGCCAAATCATCGTTCGAGACGAGATAAACAACGGGAGAGAAACCCGCTTCGGCACGAATTTCCAGCAGGCGCTCAATGACTTCCAGCGGAGCAAAGCATCTGACAGGGTCTCTGTAAGTTGCCATGACTTTTAGCGCCTCTCTTTCGTAAACTCGGGGCCGCCTCAAATGTCGCGAAGGCTTCCCCCCTTGCACCCTTTTGGATGTACGCCCATTATATGGTAGTTGTTCGCCGCAGAGATTTATTTTCTGTCACGCCGCTCTGCTGAAACTTTGGCGCTGGAAAGCCATGAATCGTCAATCGTCAATCGTAAATCGTGAATAGACGGGCCGCTCGTCTTCCACGTTTTACAACTCTTTTACGATTCACGATTTAATGATTGACGATTTACGAACAAAATGAGCACACCAGAACAACCTATAACCACTCCGCCTCAGTCTCAGACGCCGACACAGCCCGCGGGAGCGCCCGCCGGGGCCGGCGGCCCGCCGCTACCGAACTTCATAGAGGTGCTGCGGCAGATGCTGGCCGTCTCCGATAAAATCAGCGACCTGATCTTTTCGCCGGGCCGCCCGCCGCAGGTCGAGCTTGTGGGCAAACTACAGCCCGTGCGCATCGCCGGCCTCGAAAAGCTGACGCCCGCGCACACGGCCGGCATCTCGAAATTGATTATCGGCAGCCACCTGCGCGCCGGGCACAACGCCGCGGCCGCGCAGAATCTGGAACAATATGGCTCGACCGACCTCTCGTTCAGCGCGCCGGGGCTCTCGCGCTTCCGCGTCAACATCTTCATGCAGCGCGGCACGCACGCCATCGTCATGCGCGTCGTCCCGCCGCGCGTCCCGCGCTTCGAAGACCTCAGCCTGCCGGAACAGCTCAAGAATATCTGCGAGCTGAAGAACGGCGTCGTCCTCGTCACGGGGCCGACCGGCTCCGGCAAAAGCTCCACGCTCGCGGCCATCATTGATTTAATTAACGAGACGAAGTACTACCACATCGTCACCATCGAAGACCCGATAGAGTTCCTGCACGTTCACAAGAACTCCACGATTCACCAGCGCGAGCTTTACTCGGACACGTCTGACTTCTCGCGCGCCCTGCGTGCGGCGCTCCGCCAGGCCCCGAAAGTCATCCTCGTCGGCGAGATGCGCGACCGCGAAACCATAGAGGTTGCGCTCGAAGCCGCCGAGACGGGTCACCTCGTCCTCTCCACCCTCCACACGATTGACGCGTCGAAGACCGTGGACCGCATCATCGGCGTCTTCCCCAAGAACGAGGAGCACGTCATCCGCGCCCGCATCGCGCAGTCGTTCCGCTACATCGTCTCGCAGCGCCTGATCCCGCGCGCCGACGGGCGCGGCCGCGTCGCCGCCATCGAAATCCTGAAATCGACTTCGCGCACCAAGGAGTACATAGAGAAGGGCGAGTCGGAAGGCAAATCCCTGCTCGACGCGATGGAGCAGGGCGAGCAGGAGGGGATGCAGACCTTCGACGGCGTGCTCGAAAACTTGATCCGCAAGAAGGTCGTGACGAAAGAGGACGCGCTGCCCTACGCCACGAACCTCAATAACCTGATGCTGCGCCTCTCGGACTGGGACGGCGAGGAGCCTGCACATGCGGAGCCCGCCCCGGCGCAGACTGACCCCCTGCTCGACGTAATCGAGCGGTAGAGCGCGGCCGAGCAAGACAATCGTTATGGCACAATCCAGATTGGAAATTTTCGCGGAGATGGCGCGGCAGCAGCCGGACGACGCCATGATCTGGTACGGGCTCGCCAGCGAGTACATGAAGGCCGAAAGGTGGAGCGAGGCGGCCGACGCGCTCCGCAACGTCGTGCGCGTCAACCCGGACTATACGGCCGCCTACCAACTGCTCGGCACGGCGCTCTCGAATCAAGGCGCGCCGGAAGAGGCGCGACGCGCCTGGACCGACGGCATCACTGTCGCCACACGCACCGGCGCGTGGAAGGCCCGGCAGCACATGGAAACACTGCTGGCACAGTCCGGCGGCGAAGCGGGCGCTGAATTTTGTGAATAGGATGCTGCTTCACGGACGGGAACCGAGAGGTAAGTGAAAGTGACAGGAATAGACGACAATCAGGGGTTATGGTCACACGATGTTGACGCTTCATTTAGTCCTGATGCAGACGTAGTCATAGCTCCGGGCGATTGCTTGGAAACGTTGCGTACTCTGCCTGATGGATTCGCGAAATTAATCATCACTTCGCCGCCTTACAATATCGGCAAGGCTTATGAGAAAGCGACAGTTCTGGATCATTACCTGAATTCCCTGCACCCTGTTATCGAGCAAATCATAAGAGTCCTTTCAGCGGAAGGGTCTTTGTGCTGGCAGGTTGGCAATTATGTCGAGGATGCGGAGGTCTTTCCTTTAGATATTTATTTTTATCATCTATTCAAGTCTCAGGGGCTAAAACTCCGCAACCGAATCATCTGGCATTTTGAGCATGGCCTTCATGCCTCGAAACGATTCTCGGGACGGTACGAAACTTTACTCTGGTTCACGAAAGGCGACACGTACACTTTCAATCTCGATTCTGTGCGCGTGCCGGCCAAATATCCGGGCAAAACACATTTCAAGGGGGAGAAGAGAGGCCAGCCGTCAGGGAATCCGCTCGGCAAGAACCCATCCGACATATGGCGCATCGTCCTACAGGATTGGGAAACTGCGTTATGGAACATTCCGAACGTAAAGGCAAACCACCCAGAAAAGACTCTGCATCCATGCCAATTCCCAATCGAGCTGGTCGAACGCTGCGTCTTGGCTTTGACCAATGAGTATGATTGGGTACTCGACCCATTCTCAGGCGTCGGCTCTGCATTGCTCGCCGCGCTGAAAAACAAACGTCGTGCGATGGGCTGTGAGAAAGAAGGGGAGTATGTCGAAATCGCCAAGCGGCGTATCGCCGACTTATATTCCGGTACGCTTCGTTACCGCCAACTCGGAAAGCCCGTGCATCAGCCGACGGGACGTGAGAAGGTCGCACAAATCCCCATGGAGTGGAAAAACATGGAGGCGAAGACTTGAGACTTGCGGCACAGTATTCTTTCAAGAATGGGCTGGATGAAGTTACGAAACGTTACCCGCATTTGCTCGCTGAAGTTAAAGAAGCCATCACGGTAGTTGATGCCTCAAAAGCTAAGACAAAGCTGAGTAAAGAGAAAACAAAAGTCGGGCGAGTGCTCTATAGCCCGGTCGCCTTAAACAAGGCGTTTCAAAAAGAGCTTTATCCGAAAGGGTGGCAGAATCTATCTGTTGATTGTGAGTATCCTACGACGCATTACTTAGAAGATTACGAAATCCGCTCAAGCCTCAAAGGCGCTTTCCGTGACATGGATTTTGTTAAAGACGGCTTGGGCGTAGAGGTTCAGTTCGGGAAGTATTCTTTCATGGTTTACAACGTTTGCGCGAAGATGACTATTTTTCGCAATCTCGGTTTTATCAACTGTGGCATTGAGATAGTCCCCGTTAAGGCGCTCGCCCTTGAAATGTCTTCGGGCGTTTCTTACTTCGAGCAGTTTGTCTGGGATTTAGAGAGTCGCGGGGTAGCCGATATAGATGTTCCTGTGTTAATCATCGGTATTGATGCATAACGCGAACTGGGGCACTGGGCCGCGCGCCGAGAATATCTAATATTAGGGGCAGGGCGCATGTGCTCTTTGACGGTCGCTTAGCCGCCGGGTTTGATGATGCGCGCGCGGTCGTCTATCCTGTCCACAGGCATCGCCTTACTCCCCGACTTCCGTGCCAAAGCGGACGGAAAATTCGTCAATCTTGAATCGCAAATCGTGAACATAGAATTCGTTCTACGATTGGCGATTTACGATTAACGATTCACGACGAGATAAAGTCATGTTTTATTCACGAAGACTTCTCTCTCCCGTTTTTGTCCTGCTGCTGTGCGCGGCGCGCGCTTTTTCGTCGTCGGCGGACGACAACGGCGTGCGCGCGGAACTACCCCCCGGCGGCGAGATAGCGATCACCAACTCGCGCGGCAGCGTGAGCGTGGAGGTGTGGGGCGAAGAGCACGTCACCATCGCGGCCAAGGTCAGGGGCGAGAAGCCGCGCCGCTCGCCCTTCAATATCAGCAGGACGGAGCAGCTTCTGACCGTCAGCGTCAGCCCGCGCGAGGTCGGGATGCTGACGCGCGTTGACTTGACGGTGCGCGTACCCGAGCGAGCGCGCGCGACGGTCGTCTCGGAGACGGGCGCGGTCGTCGTGCACGGCCTGCCCGCAGAGCTTTCGGTCGAGAGCGTGCACGGCGATATACGCGCCGAATTCCCTGCGTCGGCGGACGCCGACATCGTGGCCGAGTCGGTCAATAAAGGGGTCTCCTCGACGCTGCGACTCCCCGCGGGCGCGTTCGGCGGCGGCAAAGTTCTTCGAGCGCGCTTAGGTGCGGGCGGGCGCAGCGTTCGCCTCGTCTCCAAACGCGGGGCCGTCGCGCTCTCCTCTTACGGCGAGCCGCGCGACACCTCTGCGCGAGACACTTCAGCGCCAATCGAAGAGACGCGCAGAAGGTCCGAAGCGACGAACGTCAAACCCGTCCTCATCGGCGCTGAGAGAACGGGGACGGGGGCGGGCACGCCTTCCACGCCGCTCGACGGGCCGGAAGAGATTGACGAGGGCGACATCGTGCGCGTTGACACGGAACTCGTCACGCTCAACGTCAGCGTCATTGACCGCGGGACGAATCGCGGCCTGAGGGGACTCGCCGAGGGCGATTTCAAATTGTTCGAGGACGGCTCGGAGCAGCGGCTCACGCACTTCGAGTCGGCCAACGCGCCCTTCAACCTCGTCCTGCTGATAGACCTTTCGCTCTCCACGCAGGACAAGCTCGCGCTGATACGCGAGTCGGCGCTCCGCTTCGTCGAGGCCGCGCGCCCGATGGATCGCATCGGCGTCGTCACCTTCACGCACGAGCCCGTCATCGTCTCGCGCCTGACGAGCGACCGCGCTCTCTTGCGCGAGCGCATCAACGCGATTGAGAAACCGAAGGGCAGCACCAACGTCTACGACTCGGTCGCCTTCGTCATGGACGAGATTTTCAAAGAGGCGAAGGACTCGCGCCGCAACGCCATCGTTTTGATGAGCGACGGGCTCGACAGCACGATGGAGAATGTCCCCGGCCCTGGCTCCGGGATACCCTACGAAGAGCTGCTCTCGCGCCTGCGCGAGTTCGACGGCGTGCTTTACAGTCTTTGGCTCAACGTGGAGACAGAGTACAGCAGCCTCAGTCCGCTCGACATCCAGCCGGAGACTTACGACCTCGCGCACGACCGCATGGAGGGTTTAGCGGACGCGGGCGGCGGCATCTTTTACGAAGTCGAAAGCCTGGAGGACTTGGCGGACGCTTACGAGCGCGTCGTCGCCGATCTAGGCACCGTCTATAGCCTCTCTTACCGCCCGACGAACAAACTGCGCGACGGGAAGTGGCGCGCGATCCGCGTCGCCGTCACGCGCCCCAACGCCGTCGCGCGCGGCAAACGCGGCTACTATGCGAACTGAAAAGCAGTGGTCAGTGGTCAGTGGTCAGTGGTCAGTCAAGACGGTTTCTCGCCGTGCGTTGATTTCTGCTTTCTGCCTTCTGCTTTCCGCCTTCTCTGTTTCGTCCGTCCGGGCGCAGATTGAAGATGAGCCGCCGCCCCCGCCTCCTCCGCCGATTGCCCAGGGAAGGGACGTGGAGGATGGGGAGACGATTCGGGTTGACACGGAGTTGGTTGACTTGAACGTCAGCGTCTTCAGCCGCGGCGAGGGGCAGGGCGGCGTGGGCGAGTTGGGCAGGCAGGATTTCATGGTGATGGAGAACGGCTCGCTCGAAGAGATCAGCTTCTTCGCCTCGGCCTCCACGCCGTTTGACCTTGTGCTCCTGCTCGACCTCTCGGGCTCGACCGTGAAGAAGCTCGGCCTGATACGCAAGTCGGCCATACGCTTCGTCGAAGCCGCGCGGCCCACCGACCGCATCGGCGTCGTCACCTTCACGGATGTAGCGGCGGTCGTCTCGCCCCTGACGCTCGACCGCCGGCTGCTCGTCGAGCGCATCAAGCAGATGGGGAAGCCGAGCGGCGGGACCAATTTCTGGGACGCGCTCTCGTTAGTCCTGAAGAACGGCTTCGAGCCGCGCGACGCGTCGCGCCGCCAGGCCGTCGTCGTCATGTCGGACGGCGTGGACAACGGGCTGCCGGGTGTGCCCGGCCCCGGCTCCATGATCGAGTACGAAGACCTTTTGGAGATGGTCAAAACGTCCGAGACCATCGTCATCCCCATCTACCTGGACACCGAGCGCGAGATGCTCAAAGAGCACAAGGCGACCCCGGAGGCTTACACGCTGGCGCGCCAGCAACTCCTGGAACTCGCGGGCGAGAGCGGCAGTCTGCTTTACAGCGCGCGCAGGGTGGAAGACCTGAAGGGCGTCTACGAGCAGGTGATACGCGACCTGGGGAAGGTCTACAGCATAGGCTACCACCCGAAGAACCAGCGGCGTGACGGCGCGTGGCGCACCGTCACGGTCCGCCTCGTCAACCGCCCCGACCTCGCCGCACGCACGCGTCGCGGCTACTACGCCAGATAACGCGACATGAAGACTCAACCCCTTTGCGCCTTTGCGTCTTTGCGTGAGTGGTTTTGGGTTTTTTCACGCAAAGGCGCAAAGGCGCAAAGAAGAGGCCGAAAAGTTTGGGCGCTGTGTCTGCTGTTGCATCTGGCCGTCTCGTCTCTCGGAGCCGAGGTGGCGGCTGACAAGTCTTCCGTCGTCCTGCCTTTTGACCTGATAGACAATCGCATCGTCATTGACGTACGGCTCAACGGCAAGGGGCCGTTTCGTTTCATCTTCGACACCGGTGCCAGCGCGGTCGTCGCACCGGAAATCGTGCGCGCCCTGGGGTTGAAGATCGAAAACCTTCAGACGGCCAGCGGCGGCGTCGGCGAGAAGGCTGTGGAGCGCGGGGAGACGAAAATCGCGGCCGTCGAAGTCGGCCCGTTGCGCCTCGCGGACGTAGAGTTCGGGGTGCTCTCGTTCGGCGACGCGAAATACGTCTTCGGGGCCAACCGGATTGAAGGCATCATTGGCTTCCCACTCTTCAAGAGCTACGTCGTCAAGATTGACTATGAACGCAAGCGCCTGACCTTCACGCCGCCCGCCGGGTTCAGTTACCGCGGAACTGGCACAGTCGTCCCGCTCGATTTCGACCGCCACCTCCCGCTGGTCAAAGGAGAGTTGGACGGCGTCCCGGGCGACTTCGTGATTGACACGGGCGCTCGCTCGGCGCTGATTCTCTACAATCCTTTCGTCGAGCGGAACGACTTGCGCAGGAAATACGGGGCGCGGTTCGAGGGCATCACGGGTTGGGGAA
Organism: uncultured Acidobacteriota bacterium; assembly: GCA_963711585.1. Taxonomy (GTDB): domain Bacteria; phylum Acidobacteriota; class Blastocatellia; order Pyrinomonadales; family Pyrinomonadaceae; genus QHXM01. The sequence continues at coordinate 500,086 of CAVQEU010000022.1, forward strand.
TCGGCGGCCCCGTCCGCTCGCAGATAGTGAGAGTTAAGAGTCTCAAACTCGGCCGCGTCGAAGTCCGCGACCTCGTCGCGCGCCTCTCGCTACAGAAAGGCGGCGCTCTGACGAGCGCGGACCGCGCGGCCCTGGTCGGCCCGGACGTGCTCAAGCAGTTCACCACCATCTACGACTACAGTCGCCGTCAGATGATCTTCGAGAAGAACAGTCAGTATGGGAAGCCTGACTCCTACGACCGTTCGGGGATGTGGTTCGGGCTCGCCGGCGACCGCTTTGAGGTGATTGACATCATCGCGGGCGGCCCCGCGGCGGAAGCCGGGTTGCGCGTCGGCGATCAAATTCTAGAGATTGACGGCACGAGCGTCGGCCGCCTCGACCTACCCGCGGTCAGACTCCGCTTCAAGAATGACCCTCCCCAAAAGCGCGTGCGCCTTGTACTCAACCGCGACGGCCAACGCCGCGAAGTCGTCCTCGTCCTCAGAGACCTCGTTTGACGCCTGAGGGCGGTCCGTGAGTGATCCTTGAGAGGCAAATCTAAATTGACTTGCGGTGTTACAATACTTTTGCTCTTAAGCGTGTCGGAGATGATGTATGAGAGTTGAAGAAGATATCAAAGCGAAAGGTAGTGAAATCCGACGTATAGCGGAACAGCACGGCGCGTCGAACGTGCGCGTCTTCGGCTCTGTGGCCCGAGGTGAAGCTGAACCGGAAAGCGATATTGATTTACTTGTCGACGTAACGTCACACACAAGTGCGTGGTTTCCGGCGGGATTGATTCTTGATTTGGAGAAATTATTAGGGCGGCGCGTCGAGATCGTAACGGAGAAAGCACTAAACAAAGATTTGCGTGAGAGGGTGCTGCGTGAAGCTATACCGCTATGAAGGATGATGCTGTTTATTTGCGGCATATCGCGGAGTGTATCCGTCGCATAGAGGAGAACATCGCGGGCGGGCGCGACCTGTTTTTGACGACCCACTCGCTCCAGGATGCGACGCTGAGAAATCTACAAACGTTGAGTGAAGCGACGCAGCGCCTATCAGAGGCGATGAAAGCAACGCGCCCCGAAGTCGAGTGGGCGCGAATCGGAGCCTTTCGCAACGTGCTCGCTCACAATTATCTGGGGATAGATTTGGATTTGATTTGGGAGATAATCGAGCGTGACGTGCCGGAGTTGAAACGTGTGGTTGCAGAGATGTTGCGAGATGTAAAGGAAATTGATTCCTAATGCCGCAACAAACAACTGATTCGACAGGGGCGCGGGTGGTGCGCTTTTCACGATTGCCCCCGCGCCCCTCCCGGCTTCAGGCGGTCTTGCGGTAGACGCGGACGTAGTCCACGTACATCTTCTGCGGGAAGGTGGTCGTGGCGTCCGGGTTGCCGGGCCAGTAGCCGCCGACGGCGACGTTGAGAATCATGAAGAAGGGGTGGTCGAAGACCCAGGCGGAGCCGGCCGGCAAATCCGTGGGCGTACGCGTCTGGTAGAGGTTGCCGTCAACGTACCAGCGTATGACGTTCGGCTCCCACTCGACGGCGAAGACGTGGAAAGTATCAGAGAACGCACCGCTCTGTAGGCTGTAGGCCGAGCCGATGCCGTTCGCGCCAGAGTAGCCGGGTCCGTGAATCGTGCCGTGAACGATTGCGGGCTCGCGGCCTATGTTCTCCATGATGTCTATCTCGCCGCAGTTGGGCCAGCCCGCCGTGCCGATGTTGTTCCCGAGCATCCAGAACGCGGGCCAGATGCCCTGGCCGTAAGGGACCTTGATGCGCGCCTCGAAACGGCCGTATGCCTGATTGAATTTGCCCTGCGTTTTGAGACGGGCAGAGGTGTACTGGCACTGCCCGTACCAGCACCGGAACTTGCGGGCGAGCGTCTCCTTTATGGCCGTGATGACAAGGTTGCCGGCCCCGTCCATCGCCGCGTTCCGGGTCGAGTTGGTGTGATACTCCAACTCGTTGTTGCCCCAGCCGCCGCCGCCCGTCTCCATGACCCACTTCGTCCCGTCCACCGCCGCGCCGGCCGAACCATTGAACTCGTCACTCCAAACGAGCGTCCACGTTGTCTGTGCGTTCGCCTGACTGCCGCACGCCGCCAGGATGAAAAAGGCTGCGAGACACAGGCGCGCGCGGGTCGGCCGCGGGCGATAACTAAAAGACTCTGTCAGTCGTTGGGAAAGCATGACTTTTTCTTCCCCTTTCTTGAGAATTGGCACAATGAATGTCACTCGGCGCTGAAGTCCGCCGGGACGTTGCTCGTTTCGTACTCGCGCAGCTTGCGGTAGAGCGTGCGCGCGGAGATGCCCAGGATGGCGGCGGCGCGCTCGCGGTTGCCGCCCGCCTCCGCGAGCACGCGCAGGATGTGCTGGCGCTCAAGCTCGTAAAGCGTCGCCGTTTGTGCGCCCGTCGCGTGCGGCTGGCTGGCTTCCCCGGCCGCGGACGCCTGGCCCGCGTCCCCCTGCAACATCAACTGCCCGGCCTCAATCGTGTCGCTGGTCGAGAGTGCGATGGCACGCTCAAGCGAGTTGCGCAACTCGCGCACGTTGCCGGGCCACGCGTAGCTTTCGAGGCGCTGGCGCGCTTCCGTTGTCAGGGAGAGCGCCGGGCGGTTGAAGCGCTGGCGGTAAAGCGTCAGGTAATACTCTATCAGGGCGGGGATGTCCGCCGGGCGCTCGCGCAAAGGGAGTATGTGCAGCGAGACGACGTTGAGACGGTAGAAGAGGTCTGTGCGGAAGCGGCCGTCGCGCACGTCCTGCGGCAGGTGACGATTGGTGGCGGCGATGACGCGCACGTCAACCGCCTGGTCGCGCGTGGAGCCGACGCGGCGGAAGCGGCCCTGTTCGAGAAAGTGCAGGAGCTTGACCTGGACCGGGAGCGGGAGGTCGCCGACCTCGTCCAGGAAAAGCGAGGAGCCGTCGGCCGCTTCTATCAGGCCGCGCTTGAGCGCGCTCGCCCCCGTGAACGCGCCCTTCTCGTGGCCGAAGAATTCCGACTCGAAGAGCGTTTCGGGCATCGCGCCGCAGTTGACGGTGATGAGCGGCGAATCCCTTCGCGCGCTCCTGGCGTGTATGAAGCGCGCGAGCACGTCCTTACCTGTGCCAGATTCGCCCGTGATGATGACTGTCGAATCCAGCCGCGCCGCGCTCTCGGCCAACTCGACCACGCCGCGCATCTGCTCGCTCTCGTAAATGAACGAGGGGAGTTCGTCTTCTGTCGCGGCGGGCTGGCGCACGACCGAGCGCAAAGAAGCGTTCTGGCGAACGAGGCGGCGCTTCTCGTCGGCCTTGCGTATGACGGCCTCCATCTCGTCCAGCGTCGCGGGCTTCGTCAGGTAGTCGTAAGCGCCGAGCCGCATCGCCTCTATGCCGGTGGAGAGTGAAGTGTCCGCGGTGAGCATGATGACTTCGGGCGCGTCCTCCATCAGCCTGATCTGGCGCAGCACGTCGAGGCCCGAAATCCCAGGCATGTTGATGTCTAAGAGCACCACGTCGCAGTCGGTCGTCCCCAACGACTGCAAAGCCTCCTCGCCGCTCCCGGCCGAGGCCGCCTCGATGTTCGAGTCGTTGAGCTGGTCGGCCACCACGTCGCGAAACATCTTGTTGTCGTCCACGACCATCACACGAATCTTACGGCTCATGCTGCCTCCTAAGGGATGAGGGATGAGGGATGAGGGATGAAAGGGGTTGAATGAACCGCTCACCGAATCTGTGACTCAACGCTTTTGATTCATCCCTCATCCCTCATCCCTCATCCCTTCCGGCACGCGGCGGGGGAGCCAGAGGCGGAAGCGGCTGCCCGCGCCCTGCTTGGACTCGACCGTGAGCGCGCCGCCCAGCGCCTCGGCCAGCGTGTACGAGATGGCGAGGCCGAGGCCGGACCCTTTGCCCTGATCTTTGGTCGTGAAGAACGGGTCGAAGATGCGCACCAGCATCTCCGGCGCGATGCCGTGACCCGTGTCCGCGACCTCTACCGCGACGCGCTCGCCGACGCGGTGCGTCGAGACGGTCACCTCGCCCTCTGTGCCAATTGCGTCGAGCGCGTTGCTGACCAGATTGTCCAGCACCTGCCTGACCATCACGGCGTCGGTCGCAACTTCGCCGACTTCAGGGTCCAGGCTGACCTCCAGCTTAATCGCGTCCGACTGCACGCGGTCTTCGGCGAGGCGCGCGCACTGCGCGGCCATCTCGTTGATGTCGCACGCCTGCCGGTGCGGGCGGCGCTGGCGCGACAAGTCCAGCAGCCCGCGCGTGATCTCCTTGCACCTGAGCGCCTGGCGCACGATCTCTTCCAGGTAAAAAGAGTCGCGGCTTTCGCCGCCGGCCGCCGCCGCAACGGCGACCGCGCTCTTACGCATGTTGCGGAGCGTGGCCTCCGCGCAGGTGGTGATGGTGGCGAGCGGGTTGTTGATCTCGTGCGCCACGCCCGCCGCGAGTTGGCCCACCGTGGCGAGGCGGCGCGAGCGCGCGAGTTGCTCCTGCATCTCCGACAACTCCGTTACGTCGCTCCACGTGATGACGCTCCCGCCCAGGCTCTCGCTCTCGTCGAGCGGCGCGACCGCGACCAGATAGCGGCGGCCGTCCTCTGCCTGCAACTCGAAGGACGAGGCCGTGCCGCGGCTCTCGCCCATGTGGTAGGCGGCGGCGCGCTCGCCGAAGAGGCGTGCGAACGCGTCCGCGCAGGTCAGGCCGATGGCCTCCGCCGGCTGCATGTCCATCATCAGCGCGGCGTGCGCGTTGCAGCGCACGATCTGCATGTGCTGGTCGTGGACGATGATGCCGTCCGGGATGGCGTCGAAAGTTCGCTCCCAGATTCTCTTGGCGGACTCGACAGTCTCGAAGAGCCGCGCGTGATCGAGCGCCATCGCCGCCAACTCGGCCAAGCCTTCGAGCAGCGTCTCTTCCTCGCTCGTAAAACTGTGCTCTGTGCGGTAGCCGACGACGAGCGCGCCCAGCGTTTCGCCGCGCGCGTGGAGCGGCACGACCGACAGATCGCGCACGCCCTCGGGGCCGTGCAGCGGGAAGTCCGCGGCCGAGATGTCCGGGCGCGAGCCGATGCCCTTGATAATCATCGGCGCGTCCGTGATCGCCACCAGCTCAAGAAACTTCCCGCCGAGCGGCATGACCAAATCCAGTTCTTCGTCGCCGCGCGACTTGAAACCGCTGCGCGCCTTCCACGTCACCTTCTTCTCGGCGAGCGAGAAGCTGGCGACGCTGACCGTGCCGGCGCGCATGACGCGCCTGACCGTGTCGGTGATGGTCCGCAGCGTCGCCGCCGACTTCGTCTGAGGTGCCTCGTCGAAACTCATTTACATTTCTTGAAACAGGAGCCCTGTACAGCCTCATTGACGGCGAGACTTGAGAGTCGGGATTTAGAAAGCTCTTGAGCTGCGCCTTGAGAGTGCGACCCGCGCAGCCTTTGCACATCTTCTACGCGGAAAGACGCCCGGCAGTCAAGGCGAGAGGTAAAAGATGAAAGTAAAGACCCTGAAAGGGTCGCACATGATAGCCGGGGGCAAGCGAGCGCGAGCGAAGCGCCGCCCCCGGTCAAACATTAGAAATGAATTCGACCCTGAAGGGGTCGCACCTCAAGCTTGAGGTGCGACCCCTTCAGGGTCGGAATATTTTTGCCACCTATTCCGGGGGCGGCGCGTCGTGCGCTCGCGCGCACTCGCAACGCCCCCGGCTATCATGTGCGACCCCTTCGGGGTCTTCACTTTTGCCTTAATCGTTCTTCGGCGCGACGGCGCGGACGGCTTCGGATACTCCGTCGGCGTACTTCTTGAAATTCTCGTTGAAGCGGCGGGCCAGGTCGTGCGCCTTCTGGTCGTAAGCCTCTTTATCTTCCCAGGTGTTGCGTGGGATGAGGACTTCCGCGGGAACGTCCGGGCACAGGACCGGGATGTTGAGGCCGAAGATTGGATCGGGGTTGGTCTCGACGTTGGCGAGCGTGCCGTTCAGGATGGCGCGAATCATGGCGCGTGTGTACTTGATCTTCATGCGCTGCCCCGTCCCGTAGGGGCCGCCGGACCAGCCCGTGTTGACGAGCCAGCAGTTGGCCTTGTGCTCGGCCATCTTCTTGCCGAGGAGGTCCGCGTAGACGCCCGGGTGCAAGACCATGAAGGGCGCGCCGAAGCAGGTCGAGAAGGTCGCCTGCGGCTCGGTGACGCCGCGCTCCGTGCCCGCGACCTTCGCCGTGTAGCCCGAGAGGAAGTGATACATAGCCTGCTCAGGGCTGAGGCGCGAGACGGGCGGGAGCACGCCGAAGGCGTCGGCCGTCAGCATGATGATGTTCTGCGGGTGCCCCGCGTAGCCCTCCGGCATGATGTTCGGGATGCTCGTTAAGGGGTAAGCCGCACGCGTGTTCTCGGTCTTCGACGCGTCGTCCAAATCGAGCGTGCGCGTTTCGGGATCGTAGACGACGTTTTCCAACACGGTCCCGAACATGCGCGTCGTGCGGTAGATGTCCGGCTCGGCCTCGGCCGAAAGCTTGATAACTTTGGCGTAGCAGCCGCCCTCGAAGTTGAAGACGCCGTCGTCTGACCAGCCGTGCTCGTCGTCGCCGATGAGCTTGCGCTCGGGGTCTGCCGAGAGAGTGGTCTTGCCCGTGCCCGAGAGACCGAAGAAGATCGCCACGTCGCCGCGCTCCCCTACGTTCGCAGAGCAGTGCATGCTCATCACGTCGCGTTGCGGGAGCAGGTAGTTGAGAATCGTGAAGACGCTCTTCTTCGTCTCGCCCGCGTAGGATGTCCCGCCGATCAACACGAGCCGCTGGTTGAAGTCCATCAGGATGAAGGTCGGCGAGCGCGTCCCGTCGCGCTCCGGCTCGGCGCGAAACGACGGGAAGTTGATGATGGTGAACTCGGGCTTGTGCTCGGCCGCGGCGTCGTTGATGAACATCGTGCGCGCGAAGAGCGAGTGCCAGGCCAACTCGGTGACGACGCGGACGGGAAGGCGGTAGCGCGGGTCCGCGCCGGCGAAAGTGTCCTGCACGAAGAGGTCGCGCCCGTCGGCGTGAGCCATCATGCGCTCCTTGAGCGCGTCGAATTTTTCTTGCGAGAATTCTTTGTTGACTTCGCCCCAGAAGACAAGGTCTTCGCTCGACGGCTCGCGGACGATGGCCTTGTCTTTGGCCGCGCGGCCCGTGTGCTCGCCCGTGTCAACGATAAGCGCCCCGTGGTCCGAGAAGATGTCCTTCATTGCGGCGCGCGATCTCTTCGTAGAGTTCGGGCGTCGTCAGGTTCCAGTAGACGGTCGCGGGGTTCTTGATGCCGTAATTGTCCAGCCCGTAGCTGGTGCGCTTTCTCCCTTTGTCCACAGTGATTTTCTGCGCGCGAAGTGAAGTCATAACTACTCCGGTGAAATATGATGATGATGTAAGAAGCGAAGGGGCCGATGGCCGCGCGTCGCAGTCGCCGGACGGCCCGGTCAGGACTCGTCAACGGCGGCGTGGCGCTCACGCGCCAGCTCGCGCAGGGCGACGGCGAGGTCGCGCGCGGCTCGCTCCAGGCGGTCGGCGCACGCTTCGAGTTCATCTATGTCGGATGTCGAGCGCACAGCCACGGCCGTGCGCGCGCTTTCGATTTGCGAGGTCAGACGCTCGGCCGCAGTCTCAGTCTCAGCTTCAGCGCGCGTCTTCTGTATTGGTGACATGCTGGTTCCCATAGTGACAAAATATTAAGGCCAGCGCAAGGGATGAAAACTCCCGCGCCGATTCGTTCGCATCATCGACGCGCCGCCCGACAGGCACACACGCGCCGCTCAAATTCGACATGGGGCAAGAGGAGAAGTAATGTCTTACATCATAAGAAGGCAAAAGTAAAAGGCAAAAGGACGTAAATCGTAAATCGTAAATCGTAAATAGAAAAACCGTTCTTCGATTTACGATTCACGATTTACGATTTACGAGTTTTCGATTTACGTCCTTGTTCTTTCCATCGCTATGTCTGACGCTTTGAAGCCGAGTTTTTCCCAGAAGCCGCGGCTGCCGCGCCCTGCGCGCAGGACCCAGGTGATGCTTGGGTCGTCGCCGATAAGTTGCTCTACGAGTCGGCGTCCGATGCCGCGCCCGCGATGCTCAGAGGCGACGGCGACCATGGAGATGTAGCCGTTTGAAACTTCGTCGCACAAGGCTCGTGCGAAGCCTACGACGCGCGCGTCCTCCCACGCGACCACTGCCCGGCGGGTCGCGTCCATCATCTTCCGAAATCTTTCGGGGTCAGCCACGCGATGTTGCCAGCCTTCTCCCGCCAGGAATTGGCACACGGCCTCGTATTCTTCCGGCTCGATTTGCCTGATCAATATCTCGCTCTTAATACTCATCAGACCCTTGAACCCACATGAACGACTGTAGGTCTATCATGTCGCGCGGGGCCAGGTCGCGCTGGTCGCGCCTGATGGTCTCGGCGAACTCAAGGTAGTTACTGTAAATCTCCCAGGACGGCCTGGACTGGTAGCGAAAGTCGAAGCCGTATTCGCGCGCCGCGATGCGCGAGACGTTCGGCTTGAGGAAGATGTGCGTCTCGGGCTGTGCGATGAAGCCGAAGACTGTGACGAGCGGCCACGTCAACACGCGCGTCTGCTTGCGCGGCAAGCTCGCCACAGTCTCACACCAGCGGTCGAACCTGCGCTCTAAAGATGCCGCGCCGTGCAGCAGGTCGTAGAGTCCTTCACTGAACGCGCGCGCGCCCTCTGGAATTTTCACGGCGTCGCGCAGCGCCATCTTCTCGAAGGAGAAGATCATGCTGTGGCGCGAGCGCTGCTCGACGCGCACGGCCCGCGCAGCTATCTCCGCGAACTCGCCACGCCGCAGCAGCCCGCGAAACTCGTCGCGCCCAAGCGCCTCCTCCCACCGCTCATGCGTCTCCCACTTGTAGCCGCGCTCCCACTCGATGTACGTCTCATCCCGAAACCCTTCGGGGAAGAACCGCAGGAACTTTCTGCGACAGCGCAACGCCCCCTCAGAAAGTTGACCGCCTCGCCCCGCCCGTGCGGCAGCAGATTTGCTACTTCCCATTGCTCGAACCTCCTTGTTAATCTGTATGCGGAATGATGAATGATGAATAATAAGGCGTTTGGCTTTTAATTCATCATTCATCCCGCAAAGTTCATCATTGAATTTTACAGCCAGGCTTCAGAGAACCGAAGTCTCTTCGAGGAGTTGGCCTTCGGCGAATCTTTCGGCCCTGAGCGGGGTGATGTCCAGGAGGCGCGTCTCGTTGTGGAGGATGAGGTCGGAGATGATGCGGCCGGTGGCGGGCGAGTGCATGACGCCGTGGCCGCTGAAGCCGTTGGCGAGGAAGAGTCCGCCCACAGTGGGAGCGCGGCCGATGACGGCGTGGTGGTCGGGCGTCATCTCGTAGAGTCCGGCCCAGGCGCGGCCCGCGTTGACCTGTGCGTCGGCCAGGCACGGCACGCGCGAGGCGGCGCGCTCCAAAATCTTTTCGACGAACGACGAATCGAAGTCCGTCTTGAAGCCGGGCGTCTCTTCGGGGTCATTCCACGCCAGCAGGATACGCAACCCTTCGCGGCGGAAGTGAAAGCCCGTGGACATGTCTATCACCATGGGAAAGCGCGCGGGCAATTCACCGAACGGCTCGGTCGGGACGAGCTGGCGTCGCAAAGGCTCCACGGGCAACTCCTCGCCGGCCATGCGCGCCACGTCGGCGGCCCACGCGCCCGCCGCGTTCACGACCACGCCCGTCTGTATGCGCCCGCTCGTGGTGCGGACTCCCGTCACGCGACCGTGCTTCTACGTCAATGCCCGTGACTCCCGTGTTGAGTTGTAGCCTCGCGCCGCGCTCGCGGGCGCGCAGCATGAAGCCCATCATCACGCTGTGCGGGTCAACGAAGCCGTCCGTCGGGCAGAAAGTCCCGCCCAGGATGTCGTCGTCGCGCAGTTGAGGGACCATCCCTACAATCTCTTCTCTGGACACCAGCTCTACGTTTTTCAGCCCCAGTGCCGTCTGCCGTTCGCGGTTCGCTTTGAGGTAATCGAGGTGACGCTCAGTCGTGGCGACGAAGAGGTAGCCGTGCGGTCGGTAGTCCGCGGGATGGCCGACTGCTTCGTCGAAGGCGGCGAAGAAGTTAATCGAGTAGAGCGACATGAGTATGTTCACGTCGGTCGCGAACTGCGCGCGCACGCCGCCCATGCTCTTGCCGGTCGAGCCCTGGCCCTGGTGCGCCGCGCGCTCAAGGACGAGGACGTTCGGGCAGCCGGCTTCCGTCAGGTGGTAAGCGATGCTTGAGCCGACGATCCCGCCGCCGATGATTACGACATCCGCAGTCTCAGCCGTCATGGGCAGGTAGCTTGGACGATGACGGAAATTTATGCAATCCAAAATTCAACCCTTTGCGGCTTTAGTTTTTCTTTTGTTGCGCCTCCAGCGAGAACGGCTGTTTCTCGCAAAGGCGCAAAGTTAAGACGTAAGGCGCAAAGGGTTGAGCCAATGAGCAGGTTGAGTTGTGGGACGAAGAAGAAAGCGCTTCTAATCATGCCGCCGTGTGTGTTAAGGTGCTGAGCCAAACAACCGGCAATTCAAATTCATTCGGAGGAGAGACCTGAGATGGCGGACGATAAGGATAAAAAAATCTGCAAGAATCCACCCTGCGGCTGTGTGGCGACCGAAGGCAGCAAGTACTGCGGCCCTTCGTGCGAAGGCACGGGCGATACCATAGAGATTGACTGCGACTGCGGCCACGACGAGTGCAGCGGCAACTTCTAAAGCTGCCCGCGTCCGCCCTGGACAGGCTTCCCGCGGGCGCAACAAACAGAGGGTAGGCGCGCCCCCTCGCCTCGCGCCTACCTCACTCGACCCCGCCGCCCACGTCACTCGCACGGCAGGCGGATAATCCCCGACACACGACCCAGCCCGCATCTCGCCCGGTTGCTCAGTCAACCTTTGGGCCAAAATCCTTCCCCGGCATCCGTCATAAGGAAGCCGTAAAAGTCTGAATTTGACCTTACAGGCAGTACAATAGCAGCCTGAAAGCAGCGGGCTGCCGACGCGGGAGTTGTAATCCGCTGCTCTGAGGCAGTCTAACAAGCGCATGCACGCGACCGCCGACACAAACGTTCTCATGTTTCGGCAAGGATGCGGGGCGGCGCGTGATGCGCGGCGTTAGGTGGCAGAGAATGCCGCCCCTATTCCTCACCTTGGAAGCGCTCCAAACTCTTTCGAGATGACACGATCACTACCTCAGTGGGAGAAATACGAGCGCTTAATCGCGCAGCTAATCGTGAATCATGCGTCCACCGACATGTGTGTGACACCAAACGCGAAGCTCATCGGAAGGATTAGCCAGCGGAAGCGTCAGATCGATGTTCTAATCGACTTGCGCCATAATACCGACAACTCGCGGCGAATTATTGTTGACGCGAAACTGAGAACTCGGCGTGTTGACGTGAAGGACGTCGAAGCATTTCGCGGACTAATGGAGGACGTGGCGGCTACCCATGGCTATCTCGTTTGCCCAACCGGCTACACAAAGGCCGCAGAACGGAGGGCGCAGAGGGCCGTTTCAATCCGCCTTGTCCCGCTTGAACATCTGGACGACTTCGATCCCGCAACATGGCCCAGTTGCCTAGCCCCACGTTGTCGCGATGGCCTGGTCTTCTGGGACGGTTACCCTGAGATCAGTTTCAAGGCCGTCCCGGTCTCCGTCTTAGTGGGGCTTAAGCCGCAGTGGTTTTCGTATGTTCATTACGTCGGCAAGTGTGACCGTTGCGGCAGATTCCACGTAAAATGTCTGACCTGCGGCGAGATCCTGGCTCCGCCGGAAGACGACGAAAGCGATACGGGCCAGCAATGCGGGTGTAAGCCGCCTTGGTTCTGGATAGCTTCAGTGGAGGAAGCTGAGGACGGTCCTCCCTCCGCCGAACTTCATGCCGTACTTCTCCCAGACGGTAGGGTCATCACCGCGGATCGACGCCCGCTGAAGTAATTTCGTCGTTACAAACCGCCACCTAACTAAGATCAAGTCTTGACCTTTACAAGTAGGCACAACTCTTTTCGTGTCGTTTCGTGTGACTTCGTGGTTCGTTATTTCTTTACTTCGCCGTTTTTCGCTTCCGGCGAGAGGTTTTCCGAGAGGCTTTCTTAGCCGCCTTCTTGGCGCGCGTGGCGGTCTTCGAGGCGGCCGCCTTCTTAGCTCCTTTGCGCGCGGCGCGCTTCGTCGCCTTCTTCGTCCTGGCGGGAGCTTGATGATCGTCCTGCCGGTCGTCTTTGGGGGCGCTTTCGGTTGAGTCTCAAGCGCTGTGGCCTGGACACCTGCGGTCACGGGGTTGGTGTTGCCGAGGTCCGCGGCCGAGAGCGTGGCGCGGGCAGTTTCGGCGACCGCGGAAGCCTGGCTGACGACTTGAGTCGCCATGCCCGTCGCGCGGCTGAACACTTCGCCCACCAACTTGAGCGGCTCCGTCAACAGGCGGCTCGCGGAGTCGCGGTCGTCACCCGCAGCGGCGACGGGCTTTCTTTTCCTCCCCGTGCTGCTGCGGATTTTAGCGACCTGCTTGATGAGGAAAGCCTTGATCTTCTCCCGCATGACTTCGGGGCTGTTCTCCTGCCCGAACTGGTTCTGAAACTTGTCGCAGAAGCTCCCGTACTTACCCGAAAACTGCACGCACCATTCGTCCGCCTCCGAACCCTTGCACACTTCCTTGATCTCGCAATCCACCTCCAGGTCGCGAATCGCCTCAATCGCCGCCCCGTTGATCGCTCGCTCGTCCATGCATTCACCTCAGAAAAAAGTGATAAGTGATGAGTGATAAGTGATAAGTTAAGACCGCCGCTTTAACTTATCACTTATCACTTATTACTTATCACTGATTTTACCGCGCAAGCGGGAAAATCGGTTCGATGTCCACGGGGACGTTGCTCAGGCGGTCGAGCGCCTTTTGCATCTGTGGGCGGATGACGCCGTATTTGTCCAGCATCGCCTTGGCCTTGTCGTATGAGCCCTCGGCCTGTACGGTCATGATCTCGCCGGCCAGCTTTGTCACGGCTTCCTTGATCTTCGCGGGGTTGACGCTGAAGAGGCCCGTCCGCTCGTCGTAATAAAACGCGCCCTCGTCAATCAGGTAGTTGAACTGCAAGGCTATGCCGCGCCCGTGCGCCTCCTCTATGCCGAAGCGCACGGAGCGGAACGCGCTCGCCAGGAACGTCGTGTAAAGAGCGCGCTCCATCTTCTTATCAACCACGCCCTTATCCATCAAATACTGCAAGGCCCAGAGGCCCACTATGTCCGCCTTCGCCTCCTCGAAGGCCGAGGAGAGTTCCTTCAACTGCTTGCGCACCGTCGTCTCCGCGCCCGCGACCACGATGTTGTGCGGCCCCAGGCCGTGCATCAGTTCGTGTGCCAAAATGTGCGTGAAGAACGGCTCGAAGGCGATGTCGCGCTGGTCGGCGGACGAGAGCACGACCTTCGAGATGGGAATCAGCGTCTGCTTGAACTTGGCCTCCTGCACGTTCTTGAGCATGACTCGCTTGGAGCCCTTCTCCTTTACGACGCGCTCGTCGTTCGGCAGATTGTAGGCCGCGGTCTGCACGCCGCTGTTGCCCTCGCCCGAGGCGAAGACTTCGTTGACGACGCGTATGGGCGAGGCCGCGCCGAGTTTCGGGTTGCGGTAGCGCGCCTCAATCGGCAAATGGTCTTCGAGGTCTTGCAGGTGATGCGAGAACATGGCGAGCTTCGCCGTCTCCGCTTCGTCGCGCAGGGTGACGTAAGCCTCGAACGAAGCCTTGTAGCTGAAGAGCTTGTCCTCGTAAGTCTCGTAAGGCCCGATGGTCACGTCAATCGGCGCGTCCAAATCCATCCAGGCCACGTCACTGGCATAATAATCGTTCGAGCCGAACGCGTCCGCGCGCTTCGTCAGAAAATTCTTAAGCGTCTCGTTGGTCGTCAAGGCCGCGGCCTCGCGCAGGAGTTTCGCCGCCGGGTCGAGGAACTCCTTGTACTCCTGGCTGTAGGGAACGACTTTGAGCTTGCGGTCGGCGTCGCGGCGGATCGTGTAGAAGAAGCCGAGCGCGCGCTCTCTGGCTTCGAGCGGGAGCCCATTGGCCCAAGTCTCGAACTCTTCCTTGGTCATGTCTTCCGGGTAGAAGTTGGCCCCGTCAGGCTTCTCCTTCGGCACGCCCTCTATGAAAGGCTCGTCGCCGTCGAGGCGCGACCAGGGGCCTTTGTTGATGAGGAAATAGTGTAGCCGCTCGCGGCCCGCCGGCGTCTTGTCGCGTTGGAGCTTCGCCCAGAGGGCGGGGTTCCCGTTCCAGACCTGGCGTATAAAGAGCGGGTCGAGGATTTTCGCGGCCTCTATGATCTTGGCGAGGGCGCGGCGGTCTCCGGGAGAGAGGCGCGAGGTGTCGGCCGTGATGACGGTCGGCGCGAAGCGTCGAATCTTGGCCGCGAGCGGGATTTGACGAGTCATCTTACGCTTCTTCTCTTTACCGGCCGGGTGGACGCTCACGCCCGCCGCCATCACGAACACAAGCGCGACCGAGCAGAACTTTATCCAGGTGCTTTTCGTTCTCATTATTCTCTCATCTCCGAATCAGGATGGACAGTACGTTTCTAAACCGCTTCCGGCGGCTAGTCAAGAAGGCAGTGGACTGGGTTTAAGCCCCGTCAGGGGCGTGTGAAAATAGCCCAGCACTTCAGTGCTGGGTAGAAATAGAAAAAGGTGCTGAGTCCCGTAGGGACGACTGAAGGAAGATTGGCCCATGTTCAGTCGTCCCTACGGGACTCGATATAAATTTCGCGCGCACAGCCCAGCACTGAAGTGCTGGGCTATTTTCACACGCCCCTGACGGGGCGGAAAGCTTACTAACTACCTGCTGCCTACTGACCACTGCTTTTGTTATAATGCGCGCCTTCCTTTAGTTTTCTTTCTAACGCCCGAAAGGAGTCCTTCGTAAAATGCACAGGCACAGGAATCTCTCTCTGCCGCTCGCTCTGCTCCTGCTTTTGGCCCAGGTGGTGCCGGCCGTCGCGCAGCGTAGGCGCGGCAACACGCCGCCGCCGCAGCCGCAGCCGACGCGACCGACGCCCGCGAGCGCCGACGCGGGCACGGTCCCCAAAATCACTTTTGAGAAATACACGCTGCCCAACGGCCTACAGGTCATCCTGCACGTTGACCGCAAGCTGCCGGTCGTGCACGTCAACCAGTGGTTCCACGTCGGCTCGAAGAACGAGCGCATAGGCCGCTCCGGCTTCGCGCACCTCTTCGAGCACATGATGTTCCAGGGCTCGAAGAACGCCAACAAAGAATACTTCGAATACGTCGAGGCCGCAGGCGCGAACCTCTTCGAGGGCGGCGTCAACGGCACGACCAACCAGGACCGCACGAACTACTTCGCGACCGTGCCTTCGGGTAACCTCGAACAGATTCTCTGGCTCGAATCGGACCGCCTGGCGACCTTGACGGACGCGCTGACCGTGGAGAAGCTGAATAATCAGCGCGACGTGGTCAAGAACGAGCGGCGGCAGGGACTTGAGAATCAGCCCTACGGCCGCTGGTTCAAGCTCGTCATGGAGAACAGCTACCCGAACCGCCACCCTTACGCCAACGATGTCATCGGCGTCCACGAAGATTTGACGGCGGCGACCGTGGACGACGTGAAAGATTTCTTCAAGACCTATTACACGCCGAACAATATGTCGCTCGTCATCGCGGGCGACTTCGATGTGGCGGAGGCCAAGCGTCTCGTCGAAAAATATTTCGGCACGATTCCGGCCGGCCCCGCGCTCGACCGCCCCGTCAAGGGTGTGCCAAAACTCGACGGCGAAAAGATAGTGGAAGTCAGCGACCGCGTCCCGCAGGAGCGCACCTACTTCGCCTGGCACGCGCCCGCCTTCTTCGACGCGGGCGACGCCGAACTCGATCTCGCCTCCACCATCCTGACCGACGGGCTCTCGGCTCGCCTCAACAAAGTCCTGGTCTACGACAAGCAAGTCGCCTCGGATGTCGTCTCGTTCCAGTGGTCGCGCCAGCTCACGGGCACGTTCATCGTCTGGGCCACTGCGCGCCCCGGAGCTTCCTTACCGCAGATAGAGCAGATCGTGACGGACGAAATCGCGCGCCTCGCGCAGACCGGGCCGACCCAGGCGGAGCTTAACCGCGCCAAGACGAAATGGGAGTTCGGCTTCGTCACGGGGCTTGAGCGCATCGGCGGCTTCGGCGGCAAGGCCGACCGCCTCAACCAGTACAACACGTTCCTCGGCGACCCGAACAAGTTCGAGGCCGACTTCGCGCGTTACCGCAACGCGACGCCTGAGAGCGTGCGCGACGTGGTGGCCCGTTGGCTCAACACGCGTAACCGCCTGCTCGTGCGCTTTCACCCCGAAACTTCCGGGCGCGAATCGCAGATCGCATTAGATCGCGCGAAGCAGCCGCCGCTCGGCGGCGACCGCCCGTTCATGGTCCCGCCCGTCAAGACCGCAAAGCTCGAAAACGGCCTAGACATCTTCATCCTTGAGCGCGCGGATTTGCCCAAAGTGGCCGTCAGGTTTGTGACCAAGGCGGGCAGCATACACAATCCCGCGGGCAAGGACGGATTGGCTGATCTGGTGGTCGAGACGATGAAGCGCGGCACGAAGACTAGAAACGCGCTTCAGGTCGAAGACGCGCTCGGCGATCTTGGCACAGGTATTTTCGGCGGGGCGGGCGGCGAGTCTTCCTCCGTCTCTTTCGAGGTCTTGAAAAGAAACCTCTCTCCGGCGATGACGATTTTCGCGGACGTGATACGTAACCCGGCATTCCCGGCCGACGAAGTTGACCGAGAGAAGAAGAAGCGGCTCGACGCGCTGGCACAGGAAGCGGAGGACCCGAACGCCATCGCGCAACGCGTCGGTAAGATGCTGGCCTTCGGACTCGACCACCCTTACGGCCGGCCCGAGAGCGGTTTCCCGTCCACCGTCCAGCAGTTGTCGCGCGAGGATTTCGCACGCTTCCACGAAACGACCTGGAAGCCCGGAAGCTCCGCCCTCATCTTCGCGGGCGACATCACTGTGGACGAGGCGACCGCGTTGGCCCGGCAGAGTTTCGGCGACTGGCCTGCGGGCACGGCCCCAATGGTTTCAATCCCGCCGCCGACACCCGTCGGCCCCGGCAAGGTCTACCTCGTTGACCGGCAGGACGCGGCGCAAACCGTCGTTATGCAAATCCTGCCCGGCGCGGCGCGCAAGACCGAGGACTACTACGCCATACAACTCGCGGACGCGGTCTGGGGCGGCGGCTTCGGCACGCGCCTCAACCTGAATCTGCGCGAAGACAAGGGCTACTCCTACGGCGTCTTCTCCTTCCCCGTGTTCTATTCCGAGTATGGGGCGTGGCAATCAAGCGGCGGGGTGCAGACGAACAAGACGTCGGAGTCGGTGACGGAGTTCGTCAAGGAGTTGAAGTTTCTGGCGGGCGAGAAGCCGATCACGGAGAAGGAGCTTTTGAACGCGAAGGCCAACCGCATACGCGGCTACGCGCAGCAGTTCGAATCCGTCGGCCGCATCGCCGACCAGATCGCGAACCTCTGGGCCTACGGCCTGCCGATGTCCGAGTTGCAACGAGAGACGACAGAGCTTGAACGCGCCACGCTCTCGGCCGTCAACGCGGCGGCCAAGAAGTACGCCGTCCCGGCCCGGACCATGATGCTCCTCGTCGGCGACCGCTCGAAGATCGAAACCGGGGTGAGGGAATTGAAAGTCGGGGACGTGGTGATTCTCGACGCGGAAGGAAAACCAGTAACGAAGTAAAAAGGTAAAAGAAACAAATAGACCCCGGAGGGGTCACACATGATAGCCGGGGGCAAGCGAGTGCGAAGCGCGAGCGCCGCCCCCGGTCTCGTCCAAGAAATGAATCCGACCCCGGAGGGGTCGCACCTCGACGTTGAAGTGCGACCCCTCCGGGGTCGGATTCTTTTTCACGTTTGACCGGGGGCGGCGCAAACTCGCGTTTGCTTGCTCCCGGCTATCTTGTTTGACCCCTCCGGGGTCTTCCCTTTTGCCTTACGTTAAGCGCGCTTGAGGTTGCGCGCGGCTTGCGCTTTCGTGTCGCCGGCGGCGGCTTCCTTCTTGACGTTCTCGCCGCCTGGCGTGGCTTTCATCTTCTCGACGCGGGCGGTGATGCGGCGGTCCAGGTCCGCGATCTGCTCGGGCGTGAGACGGTAGATGTTGGTCTGGTTGTGATAGACCTTCGCGCCGGTCACTATGTCCGCCTGCTTGAAGCCGAAGCCTTCGGCCTTGGCGATCAATTCCTGAATCGTCATCTGCGCGGGGACGATGCTGACGGGCGACGGCTTCTCTTCCAAAACTTCAGGCACGGTCACAGGCTTGGGCGCGTCCATCGGCAAGTCTTCGCCGTGCTCGCGCTTCATGTGGTCCAGAAAATCCTTGAAGCTCACGTTGCCCGTCAATTCGAAGCCGACTTCAAAAGCCGGGCTGTTCGATTTGACCACCTGGAAAACGCGCGTCACCTCGCCGTCGCGCTCCTGCACGGAGACTTCGACCATGATGTCCACGAAGTATTCCAGCCCGCTCGCCGTCATGGGCAGCACGCGCCCGATCTCGTTGTCCTCCTTGGCCTCCTTGCCCTTGGCCGGAATCTGGTCCGCGATGACGACCGACTTGCCGCTCTCCATGCAGAGCCGGCGCAGGACGCCCTGTAGAATCATCTGGTCGGCGGCCAACTCTTCCGCCGAAGGCTGCGCGAGCGGGTCGCCTGTTCTCTCGCGCACGGCCGCCACCATCTCGCTGTGCTTGGCGCTGAAATATCCGGCCCACGAATCGAGCGCGTAGCAGCCGTAATTCTGCTCGCGCCCGTCGCCCGAAAGCGCCCAGTCTATGAACTCCGGCAACTCGTCCGCGTGCTCTATCTCAAACGCGTCGAACTTCGTGCCGACGCCTTTCAAGAGTCGCGCCTTGCGCTCGACGTCGAAGATGCAGAGGCGGCCCAAACCGGCCTCGGCCATGCTGCGCAGGAAATGGCTTTTGCCCACCCCGGCTCCGCCGCGCACCGCCATCACCAGCCGCTGCTGGCGCGGCCTCCGGCTGAGCGGGTTAACTTTGGGTCTCGTCTGTGTACTCATCTCTCACTCCTCATAAGCTAGGTTACGGTCCTTCCAAAAACTTCTCTCTCGCGGGGGAATCGCTCGAACTCTTTGCCCGCTCCAAACTCGCCAGACTCCAAGCCCTCGGAGCCCTGCCCGTTCAAAGCAACGCCGGGAGTCTATCACACTTAACACGAGAATGGAACAAATTTTCATCGATGAAACAAAAGCAGGAGTCAGGAGTCAGGAGTCAGAAGTCAGGAGAAAAGAAAATCCGTCGAAGCGGTTCTCAGCCTTATCCCTTCTGACTTCTGTATTCTGACTCCTGACTTCTGCTTTTTTTCTTGCCAGTCTTGCCTGCTTTCATTATTATGTGCGGGCATTTTCACCGGATGCCTGCTCTTAATCGAGGTAGGTCACGCTGCCGGTCTAGCCTTTGCAAGCTAGCCTTTACTTGAATCGTCCTCGACATCAACATCTTTCGGCTGCCTCGTCCGGCACCACCGTCCCCTGTAGGCGGTCTACAGGCGACCACTTTAGCGGAGGTTTCTGTTATGCTCAGAATGGGAAAAACCAACAAAGACCAGACGGAAAGCGAACAAACCACGGATAGCCAGACCACTCAGTTCAACTCGTCGCGCGGCACGAGCAGCTACGGCTCGTCCTACCAGCAGCAGCCGGCCGCCGACACGCAGTACCGCCCACAGGAGACCGGCTCCTCGTCGCGCGCCGTCACCGAGAGCGAGTCTCTGGCCCGCGACATCAAGGAGGGTCTCCTGAGCGGCTTCGTCGGCAACGGCACGACCTTGACGGGCGAGGCCAACTTCAAAGGGATGCTGCGCGTTGACGGGCACCTCTCGGGTCAGGTCAAATCTGAGGGCGGGACTTTAATCGTCGGCAACAACGGGCAGGTTGACGCCGACATAGACGTGGCCGTCGCCACCATCCACGGGGCCGTCAACGGCGACATCATCGCCAGCCAGCGCCTCGAACTCGGCCGCGCCGCCAAGGTCAACGGCAACATCCAGACGCCTTCGCTCGTCATCGAGCAGGGAGCGGTCTTCGAGGGCAGTTGCCGCATGATTCAACAGAAAGCCGCCGCCGATAACAAGCAGCGCGAGGAGAGCAAGTCGCGCTATGGCGACACGTCAAGCTCGCTCGACACCAGCACGAGCGGCACGTCATCAGTCGCCGAGACGGCCTCCGATACACCGTCTTACACGGAAGCCTCCGAGGCAGCCGCCAGCTAGCTCAAAGGCAAAAGGCGAAAGTAAAAAGGCACAAGGGAGGATGAGAGCCAGGCTCTTCATCCTCCCTTGTGCCTTTTTACTCGGCTTTACGAAAAGGAACGACACGAGCGGCGAAAATTTTTCGCCACCCCGCAAGAGAAATTGCGACGGAAATCGCCCTGAAATCAGTTTGTCTATGGCGCTTAACACCAGGAGGAGCAGGCCACGGCCAGGCTGGATTACCTGAGCGTCCCGACGCAGGCACGGGCCGATGAAAGCCTCTCGGATTACCTGAATTTTCCGAAGAAGACCTGGCCGAATGACAGCCCCTTCGTCAAAATCGGCTATGTGAAAACAACGGCCGCGCCGGCCCCGCAGGGTTGCATCCCCACGTACACCGCCTGCGTCTACCATTCCTGCGGCTGCTGCGGTTGCTACTGGACCGATTGCTCAAATAACATCCCCGCACCTTCGATGTGCCAGGCTAACGGGTCGTCGTGCACCACGACGTACTGCGGATAGAGCTTTAAGGAAAAAGTAAAAAGGGAGGACGAAGGGCTTGCTCTTCGTCCTCCCTTTTACCTTTTTCCTTTCGCCTTATAAACTAACGGACGATGACTCGACATACCGACAACGGAGAGAACGGGCGCGGCCTGACGATTGTCAGGGCCGCATGCCCGCACGATTGCCCGGACACGTGCGCGATGCTCGTGACGGTCGAGGGCGGGCGCGCGGTGAAAGTCGCGGGCGACCCCGCGCACCCGTTCACGCGCGGCTTCCTCTGCACCAAGGTTGCCAACTACGAGCAGCGCACGCACAGCCCCGACCGCGTGCGGACCTGTCTACGCCGCACGGGCGCGAAGGGCGAGGGCCGCTTTGAAGTGATTAGCTGGGACGAGGCGCTCGACGAGATTGTCTCGCGCTTCAAGGAGCTGGCCGAATCCTTCGAGGGCGCGGAGACGATTCTGCCTTACAGCTATTGCGGCACGATGGGGCTCGTCCAGTCGCAGTCAATGGACCGCCGCTTCTTCCATCGCCTGGGCGCGTCGCAACTGGACCGCACCATCTGCGCCTCGGCGGGGGCGGCCGGCTACAGGGCGACCGTCGGCGCGAGTATTGGCACAGACCCCGAGCGCTTCTCTGAGGCACGGCTCATCATCCTCTGGGGCACGAACACCATCAGCTCGAACGTGCACCTCTGGCCGCAGGTCCTGGAAGCCAGGGCCGCGGGCGCGCGCATAATCTGTATTGACCCACGCCGAACACGCACCGCCGACCAGGCGGACGAGCACATAGCCCCGCTGCCAGGCACGGACGCCGCGCTCGCGCTCGGCCTGATGCACGTCATCTTCGCGGAAGAATTGGAAGACCGCGACTACCTCGAACGCTACACCATTGGCGCGGAAGACTTGCGCTCCCGCGCGCGCGAATACTCGCCCGCGCGCGTCGCCGAAATCTGCGGCCTCGAAGAGGAGACAGTAACGCGCCTCGCGCGCCTTTATGCCACGACGAAGCCTTCCGTGATACGCCTTAACTACGGGCTTCAGCGCCACGCGGGCGGCGGGATGGCCGTGCGCACGATCAGTTGTCTGCCCGCAATCACGGGCGCGTGGCGCGACCCCGCAGGCGGCGCACTGCTTTCGACGAGCGGCACGTTTCCGCTCAACTATGCCGCGCTGGAGCGGCCCGACCTGATGCCGACGCCGCGCCCGCGCACGCTCAACATGTCTGAGTTGGGCAACCTGTTGACTAAGACGAGCGACCCGCCAGTGCGCGCTCTCTACGTTTACAACTCCAACCCGGCGGCGGTCGCGCCCGACCAGCGGCGCGTGCTCGAAGGACTGGGCCGCGAAGACTTGTTCACGGTCGTGCACGAGCAGTTCATGACAGACACGGCCGATTATGCGGACATAGTGCTGCCGGCCACGACGCAGCTCGAACACTTCGATCTGCACAAGGCTTACGGCCACTTCTACCTCGTCATCAACGAGCGCGCCATCGAGCCGCTCTTCGAGAGTAAATCGAATTCGGATGTCTTCCGCGAGTTGGCCGCGCGGATGGGTTTTGAGGAAGAGTGTTTCAAAGACGCGGACGAAGAGATTGCGCGGCAGGCCATCTCGACGGACCACGCGGCGCTCAGCGGCATCACGCTCGAAGGTTTGCGCGAGCGCGGCTGGATGCGTCTTAATCTGCCGGAGACTTCCGCGCCGTTCGCGAAAGGGAATTTCCCGACCGCTTCTGGCAAGTGCGAGTTGTTCTCGGCCGCGCTCGAAGCGCAGGGCTTGCCCGCCGTGCCTGAGTTCATCCCGCCGAACGAATCGGCACAAAACGCGCCCGCCGTGGCCTTGCGCTACCCGCTCGCGCTCATCAGCCCCGCTGCGCACGCCTTTCTGAATTCGAGCTTCGCGAATCTGCCCAAGCAGCTCAGGCAGGAGCTGCGCCCGTTCGTGGAGATTCACCCACAGGACGCCGAGGCGCGCGGCATACGCGACGGCGACGCCGTGCGCGCCTTCAACGAGCGCGGCTCATGCGAGCTTCACGCGGTCGTGACGACGCGCGCCCGCCCGGGCGTCGTCGTCTCCCCTTCGGTCTGGTGGAACAAGCTCTCGCCCGGCCGCGCGAACATCAATCAACTGACTTCCCAAGCCCTCACGGACATGGGCGGCGGCGCGACTTTTTATGATGCATTGGTGGAAATTGAAAAGGCAGCAAGCAGTGAAGCAGTGTGAAGGATTTCAGCCCCGTAGGGGCGACGTGAAAATAGCCCAGCACTTCAGTGCTGGGTAAGGGACAAGAAAATTGTGCCAAGTCCCGTAGGGACGACTGAAGAAAGATTGGTCCATTTTCAGTCGTCCCTACGGGACTCGACATAATTTTCGCACTTCTTCCCAGCACTGAAGTGCTGGGCTATTATCGAGCGTCCCTACGGGGCTAAAGCTTACCAACGACCTACTGCCTACTGCCTGCTGCCTACTGTGGTATATTAATTCCTCCCCGCCGGATGCCCGATCAAAAATTTGGAAATGTGCCGGGAACGCGAAATGGAGAGCCGTCAAAGAGGAGTCATCCGTGTCGTCCGCCGCCTGTTGGTCGCGGCCGTCCTCGGCTGCGCCCTGATGCTGGGGGCGCGGGGTGGCGCAGTCGCCCAGCAGAAGAAACCGAAGCAACCGCCAAAGCCCGCGCCCGCGAAGCCAGTCCCCGCGGACGTGATGCTCAAGATAGTGCGCGCGGAGGACGAGCGCCGCTGGGACAACGACCTGGGCGTGCTGCTCTTCGACAAGGAAGCAAGCGTGCGCGAGCGCGCGGCGCTGGCCGCGGGCCGCATCGGAGACGAGCGCGCCGTCGCCTCGCTCACAGCGCTCCTGCAAACCGACAGGGAAGAGAGTGTCCGCGCCCGCGCTGCCTTCGCGCTCGGCGAAACGGAATCGCTCGCGGCCGCGGCCTCTCTCATAGAAGCCACGCAAAAGCCGAAGGAGGCGAGCCAAGTGCGCGCGCGCGCCGTCGAAGCGCTCGGGAAAATAGCCGCCCCACTGGACAAAGAGGACGAGGCGCGCGCCAAAGAGATCAGGGAAGTCATCCTCAAGACGCTCGAAGACGAGCGGCGCAGTGCGAAGCCCGACCGCGACCTTGTCCTCCTCGGCCTGACCGCGGCCTTGCGCGCTCGCCCCGCAGGCGCAGGCCCTGTCGTCGCACGTTTTCTCAACGCGCCCGATGCGCGCGTCCGCGCCGACGCCGCGAACACCTTGGCGCGGCTGCGCGCCAAAGACGGACTGGCACAATTGCGCGCACTCGCTACGAATGACCCGGACCCTGTCGTGCGGGCCAACGCCGCGCGCGCTCTCGGCGTGGCGGAAGACGCAGGCGCGTTAGACCAACTCGCGTCGCGCGCGGTCAACGACTCGGACGAGCGCGTGCGCGTGAGCGCCATTCGCTCGCTCGGCGCTTTGAAAGACACGCGCGGGGCCGCCGCACTCCTACAGCGCGCCGCGACCTTGATGCCCGCGCACCGCGCGGCAAAGGCGGGCGCGGGCGCGCACCCGGCCGAGACTAACGAATTCTTGGAGATTGCGGCCAGCCTGGGCCGCTTGCTCGCCAACACGAACGACGAGCGCGCCGTCGCGTGGCTGCGCACGTTGCGTGAGATGGAACAGGCCGCGCCGGAGGTCGAGATAGCCTTCGCGCGCGTGGCCCCCTTCGCCTACCTGCGCGAGACGCCCTTCAATAAGCTCGCGGACGAGCGGGCGCGCGCCGAGATGTTAAGAGACTGGCGGCGCGTCTCGGCCCTGGCCCAGGCGCTCGCGGAGATCGCCGGAATCAAAGCCGAGGCGGCCGGCAGCGGCATCGTCAGTCTACAGGCCGACGCGCAGATCATCCTGCGCTCCTGGATTGACGCGCCCGACCTGCACCAGATGGCCGCGCCTGACGTGCTGCGCGCGCTCGCCGCCTTCAAGGCGCAGGATTTGGCCCAGGTCTTGCGCAAGCAGTTGGGCGCGAAAGACGTGATCGTGCGCGCGACGGCCGCGGAGCTTTTGGGCGAAGCCGAGCCGGACGAGTCGAACGCGCGCCTGCTCGCGGAAGCCCTGCCGGTGGCCGCGCGCGACGAGTTGAACGACGCGGCACTCTCTATCCTGGACTCGCTCGCTAAACAGAAGACGTACGCGGCCAACGAAGCTATCAAGACGATGCTCGATTCACAGGACGCGCTCGTCCGCCGCCGCGCCGTCGCGCTCCTGAAGGCGAACGGCGCGGGCGACTTCTCGCAGCGCGCCGCTGTTGTCAGGACGCGCAACACTGACGCGGACTACGGGCGCGCGCTCTCGCGCCTGGGCCGATCCGTGCGCGCCGTGGTCAGCACGGAGAAGGGCGTTTTCACCATAGAGCTTCTGGCGGACGACGCACCGCTCAACGTTGACAACTTCGTCCGGCTGGCCCAGAGCAACTACTTCAACAACGTCACGTTTCACCGCGTCGTGCCGAACTTCGTCGTGCAGGGCGGCGACCCGCGCGGCGACGGCAACGGCGGCCCCGGCTACCAGATTCGCTGCGAGATAAACGAAGTGCCTTACGAGCGCGGCGCGGTCGGCATGGCGCTCTCGGGTAAAGACACGGGCGGCTCGCAGTGGTTCGTCACGCACAGCCCGCAGCCGCACCTGGACGGCGGCTACACGGTCTTCGGCCGCGTGGCGTCGGGCATGGACGTGGTTGACCGCATCGTGCGCGGCGACCGCATCGTGAGCATCAGCGTGGTCGAGGGCGCGCGCGACGCGTCGAGGACGGACAAAACCTCCCCAGGCGCAAACGGCAGGAAGAAACGCAAGGGGCAACCGTGAAAAAATTCCGCGGACAAACGGCGTGCGAGCGGGCGGCCCTGAGCGCCTTTCTAATCGTGCTCGTCCTCTCGACGGCGGCCGCGCACGCGCAGGACATGGCGGCCGAACGCCAGCCGCCTCAGCCCGAGAAGCAGTCTGAAACGCGGCCCGCGCGCACGCGTTACCGCATCAACCTTCAACTCGATTTCGACGGCCGCGCCTACACCGGTACGGAACAGGTCAGCTTCGTCAACCGCGACGACCGCGCGGTCTCCGTCCTCTACTTTCACCTCTACTCGAACCTGCGGCCGCCCGTTCACCGCAACGCGCCGCAACAGCCCGAGCCGGACGAGCCGCGCATGGAAATCACGCAAGTGCGCTCGGCCTTGAACGGGACGGCGCTCTCTTTCTCGCTCGACGAGCAAGCGACGGTCCTGCGCGTCAACCTGCGCGAACCCGTCCTGCCCAACGCGTCCGCGGAAATCGAGATTAAGTTCAAGGGGACTGTGCCAGAAATTGACCCGGAAGAGACGGGACTCTTCGTGCACGTCTTGCAGCAGGTCGGCGCGGCCTTACGCAGCGAGCGCGAGATGCGGCGCGCGCGCGACATCAACTATCTTTGCCGCGGCGTGATGCTTCTGGGGACGAGCTACCCCGTGCTCGCCGCGCGCGAGGGCGAAGAGTGGCAGCGCAAGGTCGAGCCGACCATCGGCGACGTGATCTACGCGGAGACGGCCGACTATGAAGTCTCTGTTGACGCGCCGGCTGACGTGGCGCTGTTCGCCTCGGCCCCCGCGCGCGAGACCGCGAAAAGGAGCGAGCGCGCTGGCGGCCTCGTGCGCGAGTTCGCGGGCGAGAATTTGCGCGACTTCGCCGTCGTCGGCGGGCGTAACTTACGCTCGGCCGAGCGCACGGTCAATGAGGTGACGGTGCGCACCGTCTTCGTGCCTGAGCACGAGACGACGGCCCGGCGCGTCCTGACTGCGGCCGCGGAGGCCGTGCGGGTTTACCACGAGCGTTTTGGGCCAGCCCCGCACAAGCTCGTGAGCATCGTGGACGCCCCGCTCGTCGCCGGACTCGGGAGCGCGGAGTTCTCGGGCCTGGGCGTCATCGCCAGCGCCTTCTACGTTGACTTCGACTCGCCCTCCATGCGCAACCTGCCGGAGATCGTGCGCGAGCAGAGGGCTTCGCTCGAAGACAGTTTGGAGTTCACTGTGGCCCACGTCGTCGCGCAGCAGTGGTGGGGCGTCGGCGTCGGCAACAACCCCGAGCGCGACCCCGTGCTCGACGAGGCACTGGCGAACTGGTCCGCGCTCCTCTACTACAAAGAGGTTCACGGCGAGGAGCGCGCGGCCGCCGCCATGGACGATCAACTGCGCGGCGTCTACAAGGTCTACAGGACTTTCGGCGGCGAGGACATGGTCGCAACCCGCCCCGCGCGCGAGTACAGAAACTTTTTCCAGTACGCGGCGATTGTCGCGAGCAAGGGCGCGCTGATGTTCGTTAGTTTGCGCCGGCTGATGGGCGACGAGAAATTCTTCGCCGCCCTGAAGAGCTACTACGAGACTAACCTCTACGAGGTGGCCGAGCTGGACGACTTGCGCGGCGCGTTCGTCGGCGAGGCCCCGCTCGCGCAACGCCGCGCCGTCACGCGCACCTTCGCGCGCTGGCTCACCAACAAACGCGGCGACGAGGACATCGCCCCGCCCGACCCCCGCCTGGCCGCCGCGCTCGGCATCAACCCCAACGTCGCCAAAAACGACCGCAACGCCTTCGCGCGGCTCGGCCGCTTCTTCTGGCAACAAATGACCAGGCTCAGGTGACATGAGATGAGGGAACTCAAAGATAAGATAGGGACGCTGGCGGGGCGCGCGGCGCGCAAGCCGGAGACGGTGGAGGTCGAGCGGAGTCTGGACCGGCTGAGCCACTTGCTCGACGGGCTGTTCCGCATTCCGGGGACGGGCTGGCGCTTCGGGCTGGACGCCATCGTCGGTTTGATTCCGGGCGTGGGCGACACGCTGACTTCGCTCGCCTCGTTCTACATACTGGCCTCGGGCGTGCGCTACCGCGTCCCGAAGATCACGCTGCTGCGGATGGGGGTCAACATAGGGATAGACTACCTGGTCGGCGTCATCCCGTTCGTCGGCGACCTCTTCGACTTCGTGTGGAAGTCGAACGAGAAGAACATGGCGCTGATACGCCAGCGCGCGACCGTCTCGGCGGCCGAGGCCAAAGAGGGTAGAAAGAGCGACTGGATTTTCGTCGGCGTCATCATCCTCGCGCTCGTCGCCATGCTCATCGGCACATTCGTCGTCGGCCTCTGGGTGCTGACCTGGCTCATCAATAAGATTTTTTACTAAAAGCGAACTCAAAAACTACTCAACCCTTTGCGCCTTAAGTTTTCTCTTTGCGCCTCCAGCGTGAAACAGCCGTTCTCGCAAAGACGCAAAGTAAAAACGTAAGGCGCAAAGGGTTGAAATTTTTCAACCGCCCTGATGGTACTTATGTTGTCGTTGCCTGCTGCTGCGCCGTGGCGGCGAGCAGGCGCTCGACGGCCGAGGTGAGCATGTCCAGGCCGCGCTCGCCCGCCGCGAAACTCTTGAGCTTACCCTGCGCATCGAAGAGATAATAAGCAGGGACGTACCCGTGCTCGTTCTGGAACGCGTCGCGCAGCGTGTGCTGATTGTCCACGGCGCACGGCTCCGAGATGTTGTACCGGCTGACCGCCTCGCGCACGGCCTCCACGTCCGTGTCCGCCTCGTAGCGCGGCATATGCACGGCGATGACGCGCAACCCATCCGCGTGCCTCTGGTCGCGCCACTCCGCGACGCGCGGCATGTTCTCCTTGCAGATGCCGCAGCTCACAGACCAGAAGTGAACGAGCGTCGGCCGCCCCTCGGCCTCCGCCTCGGCGTGCGCCTGCGTCCCCCCGAACCACTCGGTCGCCCCGTCCAACTTCGGCATCTCCGTCCCGATTCTCATTGGCATAACAATAACCTCGTGAATCGTAAATCGTGAATCGTAAATCGTAAAACCGCCGTTCGACGATTCACGATTTACGATTCACGATTTACGTCTTTTACGCTTTCAGCGTTTCCTGACCGGGCTTCCATTCGGCCTGGCAGAGGCCGCCGGTCTGTAGGGCCTGTATGACGCGTAGCGTCTCTTCGGCCGAGCGGCCGACGTTGAGGTCGTGAATCACCTTGTAGCGCAGGATGCCCTCCGGGTCAATCACGAACAGGCCGCGCAGGGCGATTCCCTTGTCCTCGACCAGTACGCCGTAGTCGCGCGCCACCTGCTTGGTCGCGTCCGCCGCGAGCGGGTACTTCAAATCGGCCACGCCCGACTTGTCGCGCGGGGTGTTGAGCCAGGCGCGGTGCGAGTAGACCGAGTCGGTCGAGACGCCTATGATGTCCGCGCCGATGCCCTGAAAGTCTTCGTAGCGGTCGCTGAAGGTGGTCAACTCCGTCGGGCAGACGAAAGTGAAATCCAGCGGGTAGAAGAGGAGCACGAGCCACTGGCCTTTGTAGTCCGAGAGCTTGACGTTCTCTTTCAAAGTCTCGACGTTCTTGGTCGAAGCCATGTCGAAATCCGGTGCGGGCTGTCCGACCATCGCTTTTTCAACTGCTGTCGCTGTCGCTTGCATTATTTCTCCGTCCCTTCGTACAGGAAGTTAGTTTGTATCTGGAGCGCACGGAATCTTAGAGCTTGCGCCGCGCGCCCGTTTAATTCCAAAAAATCATGATTGCTGCTCGTCACGACAATCGGGGCACAAGCCTCGGAGCGTCAGGTGAATTGACTCGGGCTTGAAGCGCGTCCTGCGCACGGCCGCGCGCACCAGGTCGCTCCCGACCGTCAGGTCGAAGTCCACCAGTTTGCCGCAGCAGGTGCAGATGGCGTGGTCGTGACGCGCCGTCTCGCGGTCGTAGCGGTTCGCGCCCGCCACGCCGAAGCTAATCTCGTGAATCAGCCCGGCCTCCTTCAGATACTTGAGCGAATTGTAGACGGTCGCGTAAGAGATGGAGGGCAGGCGCTTGCGCGCGGCCTCATAAATCTCGCTGGCCGTCAGATGGTTCTCGCTCTCGCGGATCACCTGGAGCACCGCCTCGCGCTGCCTCGTCAGCGCCCGCGCGCCGCCGCCACCCTGTTCTGTTTCACCTGATCTCATCATCGTTTTGAACTGGAATTAGAATAATTCTAAATTGGGAATTTGTCAAGCGGGTATGTGGGCCGTCAAGGGTTCTGTAAAGTTCGAGTCGGTCTTATCCCCGGAGGGGATAAACAAGATAGCCGGGGGCGGCGCAAACTACGTTTGCTTGCCCCCGGCTATCCTGTTAGACCCTTTCAGGGTCAAAGCTTCGGGTGTTTGGCGACGAACTCGACGAGCGCGGCGACGTAGTCGCTGAAGGGCGGGCAGTGGACATTGTGGGATGAAAGAAGCTCGGTGGCGCGGGTCGTGTCGTAGGTCTGATCCAGGAAGAAGTAGGGGACGCCGGAGTGTGGGAGGCCGGTGATGGTCGGGGAGAAGGGGATCGCCAGGCTCGTGCGTACCAGCGGCGCGGGGACGGTGATGCGCGAGCCGCGCCCGGCGAGGGCGACGGCGATTGACTCGAACAGTTCGTGCGTCGTGAGCGGATTCGGGTCCGCGAGTTGCAGCGTCGCGCCTGCTGCGCGCTCGTCCTGCGCGAGCGCGGTCATGGCCTCTACGACGAAGTCAACGGGGACCAGGTTGAGCGAGACGCGGCGGTTGCCTATGTTGGCGAGCGAGAGGAGCGAGGGCCGCTTGCGCAGGTAGTGAATCAGGTAATAGATGCCGTCGTATTTCGCCGTCTCGCCCGTGCGCGAGTCGCCGCAGACGACCGCCGGGCGGTGAATCGTCACCGGCACACGCCCTTTGAGCGCGTCCACCTCCAACTCGGCCAGGTACTTCGTCTCCTCGTAGAAGTTGCGAAACCCGGCCTCGTGCCTCAGCTCCGTCTCAAGAATCCGCCCGGTGCGCAGGCCCGCGACGTAGCAGGTCGAGACGTAGTGATAACGACGCAGGTTGGGCAACGCCAGCGCGAACTCGTTGACGTTGCGCGTGCCCTCTACGTTGACGCGCATGGCGAGGTCGCGGCGGACGGCCAAATCGTAAATGGCCGCGAGGTGAAAGAGCACGGTCGTCTCAACGCGCGCTCTTTCCAGTTCCAACGGCGCGACGCCCAGGTCTGGTTGCGTGATGTCGCCTTCGACCAGGCGAAAGTTGTCGGCCGGTAGATTCAGCTCCGACGCGAGGCGGCCGGCGTCTTCGCGCGCACGCTCCATGAACGCGGGCTGCACGAGCAATAGAAAGCGCGCGCCTTCCGCCGCCAATCGTTTGACGAGACGGCCGGCGATGAAACCCGGAAAGCCCGTCAGAAAAATTGTTTCGTCCAAAGCCATCTTCTTACAGAGTCGGAGCCGAACGGCTCAAGTTAAAGCTATTCCCAACTGCGCGAGCTTTCGCCTGAATCCTTCCGGCGTGTTGAGGGTGTGAAGAAACGAGCCGTCGGCGCGGCGGTAAGAGATCAGCCCTCCCTCCGATAGCCTTGCGACCAGCACAGCATCCCTCGCCGCCTCGACGCAGTATTCCTTCACCGCCGCCGCGTCTCCAAGAACCTCCTGCGGGCGCAGATCATTTCGCGCAGCGTCCAAAACATATCTGCCGGGACAGTTGCGTATAGGCTTCCATGCCCAGGCTCCCATCAATTCGTCGAAAGTCATCTCAATCCGATTCGCAGACCAGTTCGACAAGCGTTCGCACGCCGGCCCCTGTCGAGCCTTTGGGCGCGTGTGGCTCGGCGCTGTCGAGCCAGCTAGTGCCTGCGATGTCCAAATGAACCCACGGGGTCTTGTCTGCGAACTTGCTGAGGAGGAGCGCGGCGGCCGTGGCGTCCGGGCGTCCGCCGTAGTTCTTAAAGTCCGCGATGGGGCTCTCTATGCGTTTCTTGTAATCGTCGCTCACGGGCATGCGCCACGCGGGCTCGCCCGCGCGCGCCGCCGCACGCTCGACGCGTTTGGCCCAATCGTCGTCGTTGCTGAAGAGGCCCGCGCGGCGGTCGCCGAGCGCGACGATGATGGAGCCCGTCAGCGTCGCCAGGTCAACGATGCGTCCTGCCCCAAGCTGTTTGGCGTAAGCGATTCCGTCGGCCAGGACGAGCCGCCCTTCGGCGTCCGTGTCAACGACCTCAATCGTGTAGCCCGCGAGCGTCTTGATAACATCGCCCGGCTTGATGGACCTGCCCGAAGGCATGTTCTCGGCCGACGGCACGATGCCGACGAGGCGGCGTTGCGGCTTGAGTTGCGCGGCGGCGCGCAAGGCGCCGAGGACCGCCGCGCCGCCCGCCATGTCGGTCTTCATCTCGTACATGTCCAGGCCGTGCTTGAGCGAGATGCCGCCCGTGTCGAACGTGATGCCTTTGCCGACGAAGGCCCACAATTCGTCGTCGGCGGAAGCGCCCTCTGGCTCATAGCGCAGCACGATCAGCGCGGGCCTGTTGTCGGAGCCCTTACCGACGCCCCAGAGTCCGCCCATCCCGCGCGCGCGGATTTCGTCCGCATCCAATGTCTCGACGCTCAAGTTAAATTCCTGGGCCATCTCGGCTGCGCGGCGCGCGAACTCCTCCGGCGGGAGCGTCCCGCCCGGCTCGTCCGCGAGCGTGCGCGCCCAGTTGACGGCCTCCGCGACAATTCTCCCGCGCTCTATCTCCTTGAGCAGCGCGTCGGTCTGTTCGGCGTCTGCTTCCGTCGAGACGAGGTTGAGCGTTTCCAGTTTCGCCTCGTCTTCGCGCTTCTGATAGAACGCGTTGTCGTAAAGCCCCAGCGACGCACCTTCCGAGGCGGCGCGAATCATACGCCGCCCGTCTCCCGAAGAGGGCAGAACGAAATTCAGTTGCCTGATGCGGCCCGCGCGCGCGCGGCGCACGGCCGCGGCTGCGGCACGACTCATCGCGCCCGCGTCGAAATCCGCGCGCTCGCCGAGGCCGACGACGAGCAGGCGGCGCGCGCCGTTTGTCCCGGCGGCGTGCACGAGCATTGAAGTCCCTTCTTCGCCTTTGAACTCGCCGTCGCGCCTGAAACTTTCGACCAGCTCTCCGAGTTCGCCGTCCGCCGCGCCCGGCTCGTCCTCGAAGACGCAGACGGCCACGGCGTCTGCATCCGGCGGGAGCTTTGCACTCAGTTCTATCGCGAGAAAATTTTCGTCAGCCATGATCTAAAGCTCAACTCAAAACCTCATTCAATCCTTTGCGCCTTACGTCTTAACTTTGCGCCTTTGCGAGAAACAGCCGTTCACGCAAAGACGCAACAAAAGAAAATCCAAAGGCGCAAAGGGGTTGAGTCATTCTGTTTCCTCTCGAATTGGCTTGAACGGGACGGCTGAGTATAATGCAGCCTCTCGAATTCGTCCTAACCGCTGAAACTTTCCCATCCCTTCTTCGGAGGAATTTTGATGGCTTCGTTACGAATGTTCGCGCGGCGCACGGGCCTAGGCTTAGCGCTCGCGCTCACCCTTGCGCTCTCGGCCTTCGCGCAGACGACCCCCAACACGGAGCGCACCGTCCGCATCACGCTGCTGCAACTCAACGACGTCTATCAGATTTCGGCCGTGGACAAGGGGACGCGTGGGGGCCTTGCGCGCGTGGCGACGCTCAGAAAGCAGGTCATGGAGGAGTCGCCCAACACGCTCTTCCTGCTCGGCGGCGACACGATTGCGCCGTCCGTGGCCTCGAACATTTTCAAGGGGCAGCAGATGATCGCCGTCTGGAACATGATCGGACTGGACTTCGCCGTGCTCGGCAACCACGAGTTCGATTTCGGACCCGAAGTCTTGCGCGACCGCATCAAGGAGTCGCGCTTCACCTGGCTCGCGACCAACGTCATTGACAAGAAGACCGGGAAACCCTTCGCGGATACGCCGCCATACGTCGTGCGCGAAGTCGGTGGAGTAAAACTCGGCTTCTTCGGCCTGCTCACGCCCGAGACGGCGCAGTTTTCGAGCGTCGGGCCGGACGTGACGTTCCTCGACCCGTGCGAGACCGCGAAAAAGACTGTCGCCGAGATGAAGACGAAGGGCGCGCAGGTCATCATCGCCCTGACTCACCTGGCGATGCGCGAGGACAAGCAGGTCGCGCGCTGCGCGCCCATAGACGTGATCATAGGAGGCCACGA
Organism: uncultured Acidobacteriota bacterium; assembly: GCA_963711585.1. Lineage (GTDB taxonomy): Bacteria > Acidobacteriota > Blastocatellia > Pyrinomonadales > Pyrinomonadaceae > QHXM01. The sequence continues at coordinate 533,833 of CAVQEU010000022.1, forward strand.
GCACGAGATTCTGGAATCACTTTCGGGCCGCACGCCGATTTTCAAGTGGGGCGCGGACGCGCGCGACCTCGGCCGCATTGACCTCAACGTCAAACTTCCGGCGGGCGAGCTTGAGAGCATTGACTGGGCGGCCCTGCCCGTCAATGACCAGGTCAAGGACGAGCCCGAGTCGGCCGCGCTCATCGCGGACTTCGAGAAGAAAGTCTCAGCGGACGTGGACAAGCCCATCGGGAGCACGAAAGTCCCGCTCGACGCGCGCGGCGAGATGAACCGCTCGCGCGAGACGAACCTCGGCAGCTACATCGCGGACGCTTACCGCAAGGCGCTGGGCGCGGACGTGGCGCTCTACAACGGCGGCTCTATACGCGCGGGCCGCGTCTTCAGTCCGGGGCCGCTGACCAAGCGCGACGTGATGGCGATCCTGCCTTACGAGAACCCGATTGTGAAGATAGAGGTGAAGGGCGCGACGCTGCGCGCGGCGCTCGAACACGGCGTCAGCCGGAGCGCGGAGGAGAAGGAGCCCGGCCGCTTCCCGCAAGTCTCGGGGATGCGCTTCACCTTCGACGCGCGCAAGCCCGCGGGCTCGCGCGTCACGAGCATAGAGGTGAACGGCCAGCCGCTCGACGACGCGAAGACCTACACGCTCGCGACCAACACTTTCCTCGCCCTCAAGGGCGGCGACGGCTACACGATGTTCGCCGACCCGAAATTTTTAGTTAACCCGGAGAACGGCCCCGTCGAGCCCGTCGTCGTGATGGAAGCCATCGGCGCCGAAAAAGAGATCGCGCCGAAAGAGGACGGGCGCATCAAGAGGATTGACCAGTGAAAGCAGTGACGCAGTAGACAGCGGAGACACGGCGACGCGCGATTAAGACGTGCATATTCTTTCCCGCGTCTCCACGTCTCCTGCGTCTCCGCGTCCTGTCACCGCCATGTTTGTTGACGAATTTCCAACCGGCCCGAAGGGCGAGGCGATAGAGTTGTTCCGGCGCGCGTTCGAGGCGCAGCAGACGGAGGACTACGAGGAGGCGATTGAGCTTTACAAGCGCTCAATCGCCACGTACCCGACGGCCGAGGCACACACTTTCCTCGGCTGGGTCTACAGCTTCCAGGGGCGCTACGACGAGGCGATTGACGAGTGCCTCGAAGCCATCCGCGTTGACCCGACGTTCGGCAACCCTTACAACGACATCGGCAGCTATCTGGTCGCGAAGGGGAATCATTACGACTCGGTCAAGTGGTTCAAGCTCGCGCTCAACGCCACGCGCTACGAGGCGCGCGCCTACCCGCACATGAACCTTGGCCGCGTTTACGAAGAGCGCAACCACCTTCTCGCCGCCGCCCGCCACTACGGCCTCGCCCTCGAAGAAGAACCCCGCTACGCCCAGGCCGCCGCCGCGCTCCGGCGCGTTCAGTCGCGACTGAATTAAAGCAGTGACAGAGTGACAAGTGACGAGTAAGAGCCTGTCTTTATACTCATCACTTATCACTTATCACTTATCACTATCTTCGTCTTCTTCCTTTTCTCGTCCACGGCGACGTAGACGACTTCGGCTTCGGTGACGCGGACGCGGTCGCGGGAGGTGCCGCCGTAGCGTTCGGCTTCGACGACGACGCGGATGGTGATAGAGGTCGTGCCGATGCGGACGGTCTCTGCGTAGAAGCTGACGAGGTCGCCGACGAAGACCGGATGGTGAAAGATGACTTCGCGCATGGCGACCGTGACGAAGCGCGGCATGGCCGTGCGGCGGTGCGCCTCGATTGCGCCGGCCATGTCAATGTAGCTCAGGATAATTCCGCCGAAGATAGTGCCCTGCGGGTTGGTGTCGCGCGGCAGGAGCGTGATGCGAATCGCCGGGTCTGTATAAGAATTCATGGGTTCGTAAATCGTAAATCGTGAATCGTAAATCGTAAAAGGAAAACCGTTCGTCTATTTACGATTTACGATTCGCGATTTACGAACTCTGTAATGACGCGTTTCAGCTCGTCGAGGCGGCCCTGGAAGAAGTGGTCCGCGTTTTCGATGACGACGAGGCGCGCGCCTGCTTCCGCGGGCAGGGAGGCGACGAGGGTGCGCAATTTCTCGACGCCGCCGAACTCGTCGCGGTCGCCGTGGACGAAGAGAATCGGCTTGCGGCACGCGCGCAGAAAAGAGAAGTCGTACTTCTCGACGGGCGTGCCGATGCTGATTAAGTCGCGGACGCGGTCGTCCTTGAGGCCGACCTCCATGCCGACGCGCGAGCCGAAGGAGAAGCCCGCGAGCGTGACCTGCTTTCCAGGATACTGGTTAATCAAGTAGTCCAGCGCCGCGCGCGCGTCGTCCACCTCGCCGCGCCCTTCGTCGTGCTCGCCCGTGCTCCCTCCGACGCCGCGGAAGTTGACGCGCAAGGTGACGAGACCCGCGTCATTCAAGGCCGCGGCTGCGCGGAAGACCACCTTGTTGTGCATCGTGCCGCCGCCCAAAGGATGCGGGTGCAGCACGAGCGCGACGCCGCGCGCGCCCTCCGCCCCCTCGCGCGGCTCCTTCAGGATAGCTTCGAGGCGGCCGTGCGCGATTGGTATGAAAAGATTGCCAGCCGGATACATAAAAACAGTGGTCAGTGGTCAGTTAAGAACTTGATGCTGAGTCTTGAATCTTCAAAATTAAGCTTCAAGGCTACCGAGAGTCAACGGCTGATTACTGACTATTGATTACGGACTACTGTAAAATTATCAGAAACGGGAGGCGGTGGCTAATGGAGTCGGGTGGCAGGGAGCTTAGGTTTGTGCTGGCGGTGATGGCTGTGTTGCTGGTCATCGCCGTCGTTGCGGTCGTCATCTTCGTGCGGACGTGGCGGAAGGAGCGGAAGTGAGGGGCGCGCGCGGGGAGTAGAGAAGCCGCGCACGGTCTGTCGCTTCGCATATCTTAGCAACGAATCAGCGACGAATTGGCCCAGAACTTCGCCGGCAAATTCTTGTTAAATTCCGGCAGTAATGTTACGCTCGCTGCACCCTGACGAATTTAGCGTGCTGCTTATTTTCAGCCCCGACAGCCCAGATTCTTAACGTGTAATCTTCGGAAGAATCCTCCGGCTTGATTTGTATCACGCGCCCTCGCACGCAGCGTCTGGTACAGATTTCCCCGACTAATTTCAAAATAATCCCGCGCCGGTGTGAGTCGGCTGGCTCCGCCTTAAATAGCCGTACCCTGACCGCCGCGAATAATCTAAGAAGGAAGACCAGCGATGAGCAGCGCTTCCAGTTCGCGTTATGCGTTTCCTGCGCGCCGAAACACGCGGCAAACTCAGGAGCACGTGGACAGAAATCAGGGCGCAAGAGGCGGACGTCTCTCGCGCGCCTCTTCCGCCATCAAACTCTCAGGCGCGCTCTCGTCTACAGCTCTTTGCTGTCCCTATTGGTAGTCGCTCTACTGGCGGCAAAAGGCAGACGCGCAAGCGATAAGGTAGAGGTCAGCAGGCGGGACAACAGCCAACACCTTCGCAGTCCGCAACATCTCAGTGCGCGACGCGCGTGCGGCGAACGGGATGAGGGCTAGACGAACATGGTATTCACGGTCACTCTCTCAGAAGTCTCCGCGCAGACAGTCTAGGTAAACTTCACGACGGCCGAAGACAAGGGCGGCGCCGACTAAGAGACAGTCAGCACTGACTACACGCGGACGAACGGCACGGTCACTTTCATGCGAGGCGACAGGGTAAAGAATATCAGAGTGCGAGTGTTGTTAGACGGCGTAGCGGGGGAGAAGGAAGAGATTTTACTAGTCAACTTGTAGAGCGAGAAGAATGGACACGATCTTAGACGGGCAGGCAGTGGGCACGATCACGCAGGGCACTACGCGAGGCACGGTGCTCATATAGCGAACTACGCAAAAGCGGGCTGGGTATGTGAGGCACGGGAGAACTCAACGACGACTACGTGGAAATATACAACAACAGAGACAGCGAGTTGACAGTGCAGGCTTAAGACGGCTAGGTGGGCTAAGCGCTAGTAGCAGCGAATCAGGGGTGCGCGGAAGACTAAGTCATACTCGGAGTGATATAGAACGGGACGATAATATCTGCGCGCGGCCACTACCTGTTAGTAGGCTCAGGCTACTCGCTCGCGGCTTACGCAGCGGGTGACCTGACTATGGCAGAAGACCTGGACACGGACGAGAACGTCGCCCTTTTCTCGACCGCGGAGCTGACCAGCCTCTCGACCGTCAACAGGCTCGACGCAGTGGGCTTACACCTCAACACGGCAGACATCTGCGACCTGCTGCGCGAGAGAATACGCTCAACGCGGAGAGCGGCAGCACGTAGGAGCACGCCTTAGTGCGGAAATACGACGAGGGCATCATAGTGGACACAGGCGTCAGCGCAGACGACTTTCTAGTAGTCTGGACCACGCCGGCGACGCGAGTGGGCAACAACGCGACGCCTCTGTCTGGGCGCGCGAGGACCCGCAGAGCAAGGCAAGCCACAACGAAGCCGCTTAGTGCGGGCCGGTCACGTTCGGGCGCGAACTGCTCGACACGCAGGCGGCGGCGGGCTCGTAGCGCAACAGAGTGCGGCGGCAGTGTTCGCGGATGGACGAGCTGGTAGAGGAGTGCAACTAGGCGCGGTCGCAGTTCGGGACGCTCTCTATAAGGCGCAAGTTCACTAACAACAAGGGAGCGTCAGTCTCGCGCCTGCGCTTCCGCATCTACGACCTGACGACGTTCCCGCAGCTGGTTGGCACGGCGGACCTGCGTGCTCTCAGCTCCGATCAGCTCACGGGTGTGACTTTGACGGGCGGCGCGACGGTGACGGTAGAGGGGACGACGCTGGACAACAGCGAGGCGCAAGCTCTGGGCGGAGGGGTGAACTCCAGCTTGGCGGAGGGCACGGTCACGATAGGTGAAAATAACTAGCGCACGGTGTCTCTATCAACTTGCAATTTCTCTTCGGGGTGCAGCAGATGGGCAGCTATCGCCTAGGTGTTCTCATAGAGGCGCTGCAGGGCGCGGGCAGACAGGATCTATGGATTCTGACTGGTGATACGGAAGAGGGCGGCGATGCAGAGCAGGCTTGCGCGCTGACCCTCACTAACATCAGCGGCACGAAAGACGGTCAGCGGTGGCAGCTTCAACGTCGGCGACACGATCACCTATACAGTAGTGTTGACCAATAACGGCTCTGTCGCGCAGGACGATAACTAGGTGGACGACGAGTTCACGGACATACTCCCGGCTGGTCTGAAGCTTAGTCTCCGCCACTGCTACCAGCGGCACCGCCTCGGCTAACACAGGCACGAACAAGGTGACCTGGAACGGCTCTCTCGCTGGCTTCGCTTAGGTGACTATCACGATTCAGGAGACGATTAATAGCGGGACAGAGGGCACGACTATCACGAATCAGGGCAACATTAAATTAGACGCAGACGATAACAACTAGAATGAAGCTAGCGCTCTGACAGATGATATGTCGGTTGGCGGCGCAGCAGACTCGACCAGCTTTAAGGTGAATACCCCGCTCGCGGCCAACAACCAATCGTCAACACGGTAGAGGACACGTCAAAGGCTATCACGCTCACGGGCTAGGACGCAGACAATGACACGCTGACTTTCACGGTTGTAGATGGCTAGGATCACGGTTAGTTGACAGGGACAGCGCTCAATTTGACATACATGCTAGACGCAGATTACCACGGCTAGGACAGCTTTACCTTTAAAGTCAAAGATAGGTAGGTAGACTCATTTGAAGAAGCTAAGGTCTCTATCAAGGTGAAGTTGGTGGTAGACAAGATGGATGTGGTGGATATAGCGACAGCTGAGGACAAGCAATTTGGTTAGATAGCTGTGATGAAGAAATCTGTGGATGGTGTGGAGGTGACGCACTTCTGTGTCTCGGTTATCAAGGGTGGCAAGCTCTATATGGTGGATGGTAAGACGCAGATTAAGGGTGGCACTTTTGTCTAGTTAGCCTCGGTAGGTGAGGGGCTGCGCTTCAATCAGACTTTGAACTACAAGGGGTCTGAGAGTTTCACAATCTAGGTAGCGACAGGTAGTGTGCTCTCTAAGCTAGGTGGTGGCACAGACACTTAGAAGATCACTATCAATTAGGTCAAAGACTAGTTGATCATCGGTTAGCTCAACAACAGCTTCATCTTAGAAGACTCGGTGGGTGAAGTGATAAAGCTGATGGGTATAGGGTTTGGTGGTAATGAGAGCAGAAGCTAAAGGTTAAGGTCAAGTAGAATAACAAGGCTATAGTTTCTGTATCACATCATCGCCTACAAGAGCCAGAACTCTTAGGGGATGTTATGATATAAGAGTATGTAAATAAAGATAAAGAGAAGAAGATTATCAATGTCACTGTTAAAAGAAAGAAAAGAAGATAATCAGACTGTCTCAAGCTATTTCTATGTCAAAATTAAATATGTAAAAGAAAAGAAGTAGTTAAAAAAAAAGTAAGAAAAAATGTAAAAAGAAAAAAAGAAGAAAAAAAATGTCAGAAAATAAGAGAAAAAGATTTAAGAAAAAGAAAAAAAAAGAAAGAAATAAGAAGATAAAATAAAAAGAAGAAAAAAAAAAAAAAAAAAATATTATAAAAGTAATAAGATATAAAAAAAAAGAAAAATAAAAAATTTAATAAAAAGAAAAAAGATTAAGAAGAGAAAAAAGTAAAAGTAAAAATAAAAGAAAAATAAAAAAAAAAGAAAGAAAAGTAAAAAAATAAAAAGAAGTAAAAATAAAAAAATAAAATAAAAAAAAAAAAAGAAAAGAAAATAAAAAAAGTAAAAAAAAAGAAAAAAGATAAAAAAAAAAAAGAAAAAAGAATAAAAAGAGAAGAAATAAAAAAAAAAATAAGAGAAAGAAGAGAAAGAAAAAGAGAAAAAAATAAAAGTAAAGAAAGAAAAAGAAAAAAAGAAAAGTAAAAAAGAAAAGAAAAAAAAAAAAAAAAAAAAAAAAAGAAGAAAAAAAAAAAGAAAAGTAAAAGAAAAAAAAAAGAAAGAAAAGAAAAGAAAAAGAGAAGAAGAAAAGAAAGAAAAAAAAAAAAAAAAAAAAAAAAAAAGAAGAGAAAAAAAAGAAAAAAAAAAAAAAAGAAAAGGGAAAAGAGGGGAGAGGCGGACACTGACACCATCAACATCACGGGCACGAATCCGACCGAGGGCGCGCGTCTCTTTTTGCTCGGCGCGCCCGCCTACGTCGCGTTGGAAGGCAGGCTGAGAGCCGTGGTCACCGCGACCGGGAGAGCCTACAAGTTACGCGGCAGGTTCGGGCCGCGCTGAACGGCTGGCCGTTCCTGTCGCAAACTCAGCCACCAGGAAAGCGTCCCCGCGCTGAATCACTCGGCGCGGGGACGCTTTTTATTGCCTGGTCGTCGCGTGTCTTGTGATGACGAGGCGGCCCCGCGCGCTCTTTTAAGTATTGAAATGAGTTTTGGAAAGGCGTAGTATCGCGCCACACCGGGTTCTGCTGCCTGGCCGAAGCGAATAGCCCGGATTTTTTCGCCCGCTGTTTTTATCTTCATTCCTCGTGCCGGTTCTTGCAAGTCAACAGAACCAATGATCGGGCAGACAGTCTCACATTATCGCATTTTGGAAAAGCTCGGCGAGGGCGGGATGGGCATCGTCTACGCCGCCGAAGACACGCACCTCGGCCGCCGCGTCGCCATCAAGTTTCCGACCAGCACCACGGGCGAGCACAACTTCCGCGCGCGCTTCCTGCGCGAGGCGCGCGCCGTCTCCACGCTCACGCACCACCACATCGCGGCCGTCTACGACTACGGCGAGACTTCAATGAGTGACGGCGGCAAGGGCCGGCCCTTCATCGTCATGGAACTGGTCAAGGGGACTCGGCTCGCGGACCTGATGCACGAAGGCCGCCTCACCTTGAAGCGCGCCGTCCGAATCGTCGCGGACGTTGCCGAGGCGCTTGCAGAGGCGCACCATCACGGCGTCGTTCACCGCGACATCAAGCCCTCGAACGTGCTGGTCAACGAGCGCGGTGACGTTAAGGTCTTGGACTTCGGTCTCGCCAAGCAGCTCAACGAAGAGCCGTATCACGCGACCGACCCGAACGCGCAGACGCAACTGGCGACGCAGACGCGCAGCGGGGCCGTCGTCGGAACCCCGCTCTACCTCTCGCCCGAGCAGGCCAGGGGCGGCGCGGTTGACGGGCGCTCGGATTTGTTTGCGCTCGGCGCGCTCCTCTACGAGTGCATCTCGGGCAAGCCCGCGTTCAGCGGGGCGGGCGTGTTGGAAATCGCGGGCCAGGTGCTTGCACGTCAACCCGCCGCCGCCCTCGCGCGTCAACCCGAGGGTGCCGCCCGCGCTCGACCGGATAGTGATGAAGGCGCTCTCGAAAAAGCCTGAGGCGCGTTACCAGTCGGCCGACGAGATGCTGGCAGACCTGCGGGCCGTCCAGGAGAATCTGGACGACCGCGACGCGCATCGCACGGAGCGTCTGGCCTCTACGGGGACGAGGCATTCGAGTACGCTGACGACGCTGACCGACGCGCTCAAGCGGCCCAGGCTCTCGCTTCGATTCATGCTGCTCGTCGTCGCGCTCGGCGTCGTCGCCGTCCTCCTGATGATGTACTGGCTGCGCCCCGCGCCCTACCAGCCTTCGGCAGAGGCGCGGCGCTGGTACGACACAGGCACGGAGGCGTTGCGCGACGGGCTCTACCATCAGGCGAGCAAAGCGTTCGAGCAGTCGATTGCCTTGGACGAGAAGTTCGCGCTGGCGCACGCGCGCTACAGCGAGGCGCTGATGGAGTTGGACTACGTTGACCGCGCGAAGGACGAGCTCTTGAAGGTCAGCGCGCTGACGCCGGACAGGGCCGCGCTTCCCAAGTTCGACGCGCTCTACCTGGAAGCCGTCACCGCCACCGTCAGGCGCGACTTCACGGCGGCCATAGGGGCTTACGACGGCCTCGCGCGCCTGTCGCCCAACGAGCCGCAGGTTTACGTTGACCTCGGCCGCGCCTACGAGAACAACGGCGAGACGAAGAAAGCCCTTGAGAGTTACGTCAAGGCCACGTCGCTCGACCAACAGTACGCGACCGCCTACGTGCGCGCGGGCGTCCTCTACGGGCGGCAGCAGGAGGCCGCGAGCGCGGCGTCCGCCTTCGACCGTGCCGACCAGATTTACCAGGCGCTCGGCAAGGTCGAGGGGCGCGCTGAAGTCGCCTACCAGCGTAGCGACCTCTTCATACGCGCGGGGCAGATTGCGCAAGCGCGGCAACAGGCTGAGCAGGCACTTGACCTCGCCAAGACGATTAACAACCAGCCGCTGCAAATCAAGACGATGTTGCATCTCGCCTACATCCTGCGGCACCAGGGCGAGTCGGAGCGCGCTGAGAAGTTCGTCGCCGAGGCGGTCGAGGTGGCGCAGGCCAGCAACATGGAGACACTGGTGGCGCGCGCCCTGACGGACCTCGGCAGCGTCTTTTTCCTGCGCGGCGAGTACGCGGACGCCGAGAAGTATTTCCGGCAGGGGCTTGAAATGGCCCGGCGGCACAAAGCGTCGCGCACGGAGGCCCGCGCGCTGTCCATGCTGGGGAGCCTGCGCGTGCAACAGGGCAACGCCGACGAGGCCCTGCCGTACATCGAGCAGGCGCTCCCCTTTTTCCAGCAGGGGGGCTACCGCAGAGAGGTCATGAACTCTCTAATCCTGCTCGGCCGGATTAACCGCCTGAAGGGTAATTACGACGCGGCGCTCGAAGCCTACCGGCAGCAACTCGAACTGGCCGAACAAGCCAACGACCAGCGGCAGCAGATGCTCTCGCACGAAGGGACGGGCACGGTCCTCTTCCAACAGGAGCGCTACCCGGAAGCTCTCAACCATTTCGAGCAGGAGTACGTCATCAGCAAGTCGCTGGGCAGCCCGATGGCGACCGTCTACGCCCTGATCGAGCGCGCCGACGCGCTGACCCAGCTTGGGCGTGACAAAGAGGCCCGCCCGCTGCTCGACGAGGCGTTCGGCATAGCGAACGGCCCCGAAGGGCGGAACAAGTCGCTGCTGGCCTTGATTCATCAAAGCAACGCCGAGATGGCCTTGAGCCAGCGGCTCTTCCCCGCGGCACGGGAGCAAAGCGGGCGGGCGCTGGTCCTTGAGCCCGCGCAGACTGATACGGCGTTTGACGCGAAGCGCGCGCAGTGCCTGGCGCTCGCGCTCTCGGGCTCCGCACGCGAGGGGAGGAAGGCGTGCGAGGAAGCGCTGGGGATGGCGACGCGCTCGAAAAATCCCTGGCTCATTTCGCGCGCGCAACTGGCGCTGGCCGAGGCACAAGTTGCGGACAACGACGCGCGGGGCGCGTTGACCAACGCGCAGGCGGCACAGGGCAGCTTCGCGCGCCTGGGCCAGCAGGCTTCCGAGTGGCGTGCGCTGCTCGTGGCGGCGCGCGCTGGACGCAGCCTGAATGACAACGCGGCGGCGCGCGATTACGCGTCGCGCGCCGCCCAAACGCTCTCAGGTCTTGAAGGCAAGTGGGGGGCTACCGCGTACAGTAGCTACCTCACGAGACCGGACGTTCTGTACGCGCGCAGACAGCTCGACGGAGAATTAGGTTCGAGTAGATGAGTTAAACCCCAACCTCAAAAGGAGCGATCCACATGGCAACTAAAAAAGGTAAGGGAACGAAGAAGTCCGGCAAGAAGGGCGGGAAGAAATCGAGCAAGAGCAAGAAGTCAACCAAGAAGACTTCAAAGAAGGCTTCCAAGAAGTCTTCCAAGAAGAGTGGCGGGGCCAAGAAAGCCGCTGGCAAGAAGCGCCCGAGTAAGAAATCGGGAGGCAGCAAGAGCGGCAAGAAAGGCTCTAAGGGCAGCAAAGGCGGAAAAAAAGGGAGTAAGGGTGGTAAAAAGGGCAGCAAAGGCGGCTCGAAGAAAAAAGGCGGAGGCGGCTCAGCTAGCGGAGGAATGAGCGCAGACATGCCCAGCGCGACTGAGATTCCGATTGAGCATCCGCCGGGCTAAACCAGCGCGCCGTTAACCGGCCGAAACCCAGAGCGCAAGGTTGAGCGCAAAAGCGAGGGCGCGGGCAGAATCGTCAAAATTCTGCCCGCGCCCTCGGCTTTTCGGAAAAGCGGCTCGGCGCTTACTTGCTCCCCGATCCCTGCTTCGCCTTATCTTCTTCGGTCACCCCGGCCGCCTCTTCGACGACGGGGACGACCTCCTCGACGGCGCCCTTGACCGCGCCGGCCAACGCCGCCGAGACCATATCGCCCGCCAGTTTCTTTAGCTTCTTGCCCGCCGAAGGCTGTGCGCTCTTGCCCGCCTTCTTGCCGCCCGATTTCTTACCGCCGGCTTTTTTGCCACCCGATTTCTTGGCCGCGCCTTTCTTGGCTGCGCCCTTCTTCGCAACGGCTTTCTTACCGCCGCCACTCTTCTTCACGGCCGCCTTCTTCGCCCCGGACTTCTTGCCGCTTTTCTTGGCCGCGCCCTTCTTGCCGCCGCCCTTCTTGCCGCTGCTCTTGGACGCTGACTTCTTACCCGATGAGGATTTCTTACCCGCCTTCTTGCTCGATTTTTTAGCTACCATCTCCTTGAATCTCCTTCTTGTTTGTCAAACTACCCGTTGCTGACAAGCTACCAGACTCTCGACGCTATGTGAAGAAAAAAGTACGCGCCGGGGCGCGTGCCGGACACACCTTTAGTTTGCCGAACGCATGTGTTTTGAGATAAATTAGGCGACACCAAAAGTCCACTGTTAAAGAGACGGCCTCGCTGTTGCCGGCGATAAAGCCGAGAGGATTTGATTATGCGATTGTCCCAGACTCCCGCGTCCGATGATTCACTGCTCGCGGCGTACTGGATGCCGCCCACGCCGCGCACGCCCGGAGGCGCGCGTGTGCCGCACGGCGGCGCGGCGGAAAAGGAGGGCGCAGGCAGGCCCCGCGCTCTCGTCGTTGACGACGCGCCCGACGTGACGGAGATGATCGCGATGTTCCTGCAACACGCGGGCTACGACGCGGTGATGACTTTCTCTGCGGCCGAGGCGCTGGAGGCCGCCAAGTCTGAGCAGTTCGAGGTGATCGTTTCCGACATAGGGATGCCCGGTATGAACGGCTACGACCTGGCGGTCGCGCTGCGTTCGCTGCCCGAGTACAGGGACGTTCCGCTCATCGCCGTCACGGGCTTCTCCATGTACGACGACCGCGGCCGCGCGCTCGCCTCCGGCTTCAACGCGCACCTGACCAAGCCCATCAACCCGATGACGCTTCTCGATCTGATTAAAAGCCTGAGAGACTAAAGAAAGGCAGAATACAGAAGTCAGAAGTCAGGAGTCAGAAGTGAATAAGGTCGGGAACTGCTTTCACGGATTTTCTTTTCTTCTGACTCCTGGCTTCTGACTCCTGACTCCTGTTTAGTATGCCTGAAGCCGGTGAAGAGGTTGTTGATAACGTCGATGTGGAGGGGGCGCGCGGGGACCGTGGCGGTTTCTTCGGGTCGGAGGCGGCCATTCACGCGGCCTTTCTGCTCTTCGGCGCGGTCGTCATCGCGCTCATCTTCCGCAAGCTGCAATACAGTACGCAAAGTGTCTGCTGCGGCGACTTCGACGGCTACTACCACATAGGTTGGAGCCGCCTGCTCTGGGAGGGGATGAGGGAGGGCCACTTCCCGCCCGGCTTCAACTGGCTGCCGCTGACCACGCTCAACCCGCGCGACTACGTTGACCACCACCTCTTCTTCCACTTCCTTCAGATTCCTTTCACCTGGTTCGGCGACTTGCGCGCGGGCGCGAAAATCGCCTCCGTGGTCTACGCGAGCCTCGCGGTCTTCTCCTGCTACTGGCTCGTCGTGCGCTACCGCGTGCGCTACACGCTCGTCTGGCTGCTGGCGTTGCTGGCCTGCTCCGCGCCTTTTCTTTATCGCCTGAACATGGCAAAGGCCCCGCCCGTCGCCATCGTCATGACGGTCCTCGGCATCTACCTGCTCTTCGAGAAAAGATACCTGCTGCTCCTGCCGCTCGCTTTTATTTTTACGTGGACTTACAGCCTGTTCGTGATGCTGATGGCGGCGGCGATTATCTGGACGTTCGTCATCGGGTGGAGCGAGAGGCGTGTCGAGTGGCGGCCTTTCGTCTGGACGCACATAGGGATTAGCGCGGGCCTCATCATCAACCCGTACTTCCCGAAAAACATCTGGCTTCTCTGGCAGCACTTTCTCATCAAGGCGACGGCCACGGGCTTCACGACCGAAGTCGGGCAGGAATGGTATCCATACGAGAGTTGGTATCTGCTCGGCAGTTGCGCCGTCGCTTTCGTTGCGATGATCGTCGGCTACGCCGCATACGACTGGGCGGACAGACGGCGCGCGGCGCGCACGCTCTTCCTGATGCTCTTCTCGACGGCGCTGATGATTATCAGCTTCCGCTCGCGCCGCTGGGTCGAGTACTGGCCGCCCTTCGCCGTGCTCTTCGCGGCCTTCAGCCTGCGGCCGCTCCTGGAAGGCGCGCGCGCGGCCGTCGGCCGCCTGCCCAACGAACTGATGGAAGAACTGCAACCCTTCCTCGACCGCCACGAGCCGCCCGGCACAATCGAGGGCGAGCGGCGCAGAGATTTCCTGAAGGAGCTTGAGATAGTCGGCGTCGGCATCGCCCTCGGACTGGCGGGCTACTTCGTCCTGCGCGAGATTGTTTACCGCCCGCCCGGCATCTCCATCAACACGGCCTTCTTCCAGCCCAAGACTTTCGCCGTCTGCGCCGTCGCCGGGCTCGGCTTCGCGGCCTACGTCTTCTGGCGGCGCAGCTTCATGAAGGCCGCCGCGGTCGTTCTCGTTCTCATGCTCGTCGTCGTCATCCACTTCAACGTGCGCGAGACGCGCAAGTCAATCGAGGGCGACGCGCCACCTGACCGCTACGAGGCTTCGATGGCCTGGATACGCGAGAACGTCCCCGCGGGCGAGACCGTCTTTAACACGGACTGGGACGATTTCCCGAAGATGTTTTACTACGACACGAAGCACGCCTACGTCTCGGGCCTGGACCCCACGTACCTGCTCGACATGGACGGCAAGCTCAAGCGCGAACCGCCGCTCTCGGAGCTTTATAAAAGGATCACGCTCGGGCAGGAGGACGACCCCGGCCCACTCATCCGCGAAAAGTTCGGCGCGCGTTACGTCTTCTCGGACAACGAAGAGATTCACGACAACTTTTACACCAAGGCGATGAGCAGCGGCTGGTTCGATCAAGTCCACATCTACACCTTCGAGCGCAAAGACGGCCGCCCGCTCACGCAGGCGGAGCTGGACACGCTCAAACAAACAGCGCCGCCGGAATTGAACAACTGGACAATCGCCGGAGGCGGCCGCGTCGCCGTCACGGGCGCGACGCAGGATTTCGTCTGCGCGGACATCAACAACCTTTGCGACCACTTCGCCGTCAACAAAGACATAGACTCGACAGTGCTCCGCCTGCGCGACCAGAAAGGCTCGGCCCCGGAAGAAGTGCCCGACGAGATGGGCGACGATGATGATGGAAGGGACTGCTGAGGGTGGAGACGAGCAGCCTGAAAATCAGTGAAGCTCGCAAAGGGTGGTTAAGTAGAAAACACGAACTTCAAGGAGTACGCGCTCAACCTGTGGACAGGCGCTCGCGTTCGCGCTCGCGCTCTTCCAAACGGCCGATGCGCGAGCGCACCGCAATCGAATCGCCATAAAGTTCGCCCATCCCCACTCGTATGAGGTCGAGCGTCTTCTCCATCGCCGCCATCCGCGACTCCATTGCTGCCATCCGCGCCTCCATCGCCGTCAACTGCTGCTGCATGCTCTCCCAGATGGGCCGAGTCTCACGCAGCCGCGCGTCAACTTTTTCTTCGAGGAGCGCCGTCGCATCGAGCGCCGTCACGCGCGTCGAGCGCCGCTATGTCCTGACGGGTCGCCGCCTGCTCTGAACGGATTGCGGCAAGCTCGGCCAGGACACGCTCCTCGAACGAGCGTGAGTCCGGCAGTTTTTGTGTTGGGTCTTCATTCATGACCTCACCTCCTTGGACGAATAGTAACGCTTTGACGTTCTGACATCAATGCGCTGCGTTACTATGGCTACTTCTTCACGGGACGAGGACGAGTTTGCCGAACTGCGCGCGGTCTTCCATCAGTTCGTGAGCGCGGCGCGCTTCGGCGAGCGGGAGCACGCGGTCAACGACGGCGCGAATCGCGCCCCTCTCGACGAACTTCATCGCGTCGAGCAGTTCCGCCTTCGAGCCCATGAACGAGCCCAGGAGCGTCAGGTGTCTGTAGAAGACCTGGCGCAAGTCCGTGCGCGCGTCGTAGCCGCTGGTCGCGCCGCACGTGACGAGCCGCCCGTTCTTCGCCAGCGAAAGGACCGAGCCGGGCCAGGTCTCCGCCCCCGTGTGCTCGAAGACCACGTCAACGCCGCGCTTGTTCGTCAGACGGCGCACCTCTTTGGGCCAGTCCTCGCGCGTGTAGTTGACCGTCTCGTCCGCGCCGAGTTCCTTCGCCTTTTCCAGCTTCTCATCCGAGCCGGCCGTCGCGATGACGCGAGCGCCCCTGAGCTTCGCCACCTGTATGCCGATTGAGCCGACGCCGGAGCCCGCGGCGTGAACGAGCACGTCCTCGCCCGGCTGAACGCTCGCGCGCGTGACGAGCATGTGCCACGCCGTCACGGTCACTAAGGGCAGCGCGGCCGCCTCCTCCCAACTCAAATCTTTCGGCTTCGGGATGACGTTGACGCCGGGTGCGGCGACCAGTTCGGCGTAGCCGCCGTCGCGCCTATATCCCAGCATGTCATATTCCGGGCAAAGATTGTCCTGACCGCGCAGGCACTCTACGCAGTGCCCGCACGACACGCCCGGCTGCAACATCACTTCGTCGCCCGCGCGCACCCACGTCACCAGCTCGCCCGCTTCGCGCACCATGCCCGCGATATCGTTGCCCAGGATGTGCGGCAGCTTAATCTCTATGCCGCGCAGTCCGCGCCGCGCCCACACGTCCAGGTGATTAAGCGCGCACGCGCGGACCTCGACCAGCACCTCATTGGCCTTGATGCGCGGCTCCGCGACCTCCTCGCGGTACTGCAACACCTCTGGCCCGCCATGTTCGTCAAAAACGACAGCTTTCATAAAAATCTCTTCAAACCCTCAACTTAAATTCGGGCACGAACTCACGCAATATAACGCGAAAGGTGAATAAACTGTAGACGAGATGGCTCAACCCTTTGCGTCTTACGTTTTAACTTTGCGCCTTTGCGTGAAACTTATTTCCTCACGCTGGAGCCGCAAAGGCGCAAAAAAGCAGCTCGACGTTTGTCTTTCCAGTCCGCACGCCCGCGGTCGAGTATGGCGGTCGGGAAAGTGTCATAGCTCGGGGCGTCGGAGAGGCCGCCGCCCCGGTATGCTCTAAGAGAGATGAGAGAAGACAGACCCAGCGCGACGGCTTACCTGATTGCGAGGAGCACGCTCGCAGTCGCGCGCCATCCCGTGCTGGGCCAATTCGTCCCGCGCCGCTCCACGGAGCTGAGCGAGCGTTTCGTCCGCGCCCGCTCAATGTGCGCGCGCCTGTTGAGCGCGGTCGGCGACTCAAGGTTGGCGCGCCCGCTCGCCCTCATGCTTGAGCGCCTCACAATCCCCGGCATTAAGCTGCACTACGCTCTGCGCAAACGCTGCCTTGAGGAGGTGGCGCGCGCCGCGCTCGGCGACGGCCTGCGCCAGGTGGTCGTCCTCGGGGCCGGATTCGACACGCTGGCCCTGCGCCTGCACGACATCTCACCCGAAACCAAATTTTTCGAGGTTGACCACCCGGCGACGCAGCACGCCAAGATACGCGCCCTCGGCGACGAAATCGCGGGACACAATCTGCGGTTCATCTCGCTAGACCTCGCACGCGGGAGTCTGGAGGCGGCGCTGCTCTCGCGCGCGGACTACGACCCGGAGGCCAACACTCTTTTCGTCGCCGAAGGGCTTCTGATGTATTTGGCGCTCGCGGAAGTGGACCTCGTGCTGAACTTCGTTCGCAGGCACAGCGGCCGCGCGAGCCGCCTCGCGTTCACTTTTATGGAGACGCAAAACGACGGACGCATAGGCTTCCGCCAATCAAGTTGTCTGGTGAGCGCCTGGCTGCGCCTGCGCCGCGAGAGCTTTCGGTGGGGCATGCCGCGCGCAGAGGCCCATGAGTTCCTGTCGGCGCGGGGCCTCGCCGTCCGTGAACTCATCACCTCCGAGACGTTGAGGGCCAGATACCTCACGGCCCGTGGCCTGCGACATCAACGCCTCGCGGACGGCGAGTGTATCTGCGTCTGCGAGCTGAATTGAAGATTGAGCCATGACTGAGCCTGAGAGAGCCGGGAAAATAACGAAGCGCCACGCGCAAATTGGCACAGCGCGCCGCGCAACGGGCCGCGTCGTCAACGACATTCATTCCGGCCTAAACCGCACGCGCGTGCGCTCAATCGTCCGCCCCGATTCAATCGAAGCCCTGCGGACTGTCATCCGGGAGGCGCGGGCCGAGGGCCGCGCAGTCTCGGTCGCTGGCGGCAGACATGCGATGGGCGGGCAGCAGTTCGGCAGCGACGCCGTGCTGCTGGACACGTCGCGCATGAACCGCGTTCTGCGTTTCGACGCGGCGCGGCGCGAGGTCGAGGTCGAGGCGGGGATTCAGTGGCCCGAACTCGTCAATCACCTGATCGAGTTGCAGCGGGGCCGCCCGCGTCAATTCGGGATTATTCAGAAACAGACGGGGGCCGACCGCCTGAGCGTCGGCGGCGCTCTCGCGGCGAACATACACGGGCGCGGGCTCAGGCTGAAACCCTTCATCAACGACGTCGAATCCTTCGTCCTCGTTGACGCCGAAGGCAATGTCCTGCGATGCAGCCGGCGCGAGAATCCAGAGTTGTTCGGGCTGGCCGTCGGGGGCTACGGGTTGTTCGGCGTTATCGCGCGTGTCACGCTCCGGCTCGCGCCGCGCCGAAAGTTGAGGCGCGTCGTCCGCTTGATAGACTTGTCAGACTTGATGACAGCCTTTGACGAGCGCGTCGCGGCGGGCTTTCTGTACGGCGATTTCCAGTTCATGACGGATGCCGCGTCGGACGGCTTCCTGCGCCGCGGGGTCTTCTCGTGCTACGAGCCCGTGCCGGACGACGGGCCCGCGCCGCCGAGTCACAAAGAACTCTCGGCCGGCGAGTGGAAGCAGTTGCTTTATCTCGCGCACGCTGACCGCAGACGCGCGTTTGAAACTTACGCGGGCCACTACCTCTCGACGGACGGGCAGCTTTACTGGTCGGACGCGCACCAGTTGAGCGTCTACCTGGACGACTATCACCGCGAGCTGGACGAGCGTCTGAGCGCGGCGCACCGCGGGAGCGAAATGATCACAGAGGTCTACGTGCCGCGCGGGGAACTGGCACAATTCATGGAAGCGACGCGCTCGGACTTTCGCGCGCGTGGGACCGAGTTGATTTACGGGACGATCAGGCTCATCGAAAAGGACGACGAGAGTTTTCTGGCGTGGGCCAGGGAGCGTTACGCGTGCGTAGTCTTCAACCTGCACGTCGGGCATACGCGCGCGGGCGTAGAGAGGGCGCGAGGTGATTTCCGGCGGTTGATTGACCGCGCAAGCAGTCACGGCGGGAGCTACTATCTGACCTATCACCGCTGGGCGACGCGCGAGCAGGTGCTGGCCTGCTACCCGCAGTTCCCCGAGTTCCTGCGCCTGAAGCGGCGCTACGACCCGGCCGAGACTTTTCAAAGCGACTGGTATCGCCACTACAAGACGCTCTTCGGCCCGGCCCGTTAAGAACGCGCTCGCTCGCCGCCGCAACGCGAGACTTCAGTGTCCGCCGCTGCAATACCAGCCGAGCGCCGGCTTCGGCTTTCGCCCCTTGACCTCGTAGACGCTCTTCCCGCCGTCGCGAACTGACCGGAAATTCGTGATGACTTCCATCACGCCGTCGCCGTTCAAGTCCAGGATAGCAGCCACAGTCTCTTTGTGATGCCACTGGCCCGTCATGATCGGGTCCGCGTGCGTCTTCAACTCCACTTCCGAAACAATCGGGATCGTTTGCACACGCCCCCGCACGACTTGCCTGAGCAGCAGCACCGAAAAATCTCCCCTGTTCATAAACTGATTCCCGAGCGGGTCGTCCTTACTGTTCGCCGAGATCAAAACCTCCTCGGTGCCGTCGCCGTCCAGGTCAACGCGCAGGAGTTGAAGAATCGAGATTTTAGGGTTCCTGATTCCCGCCCCGCGCAAATAACCGGCGACGACGTTGCGATACTCCTCCTGATTCGTGTCCTGAACTTTCGGCGGCCGTGGCTGCGCGTCCCAGTCGCCGTTGACGGCGAACACGTCGCCCTCGCCTTCGGGCAGCGGAGAGACGGCGACTTCGACCATGTCATCACAAGGGTATTCGGGCGGCACGGGCTTGCCGATGGTCCCGGTCCCGGCCGGCCCCGTCAGTGTGTAGAGGCGGAACGTCTCGCCCTCTTTGACGAGCGGCATGGTCTTGACGGCGTCGGCCCACGCCCTGCCGTCGAAGCTTCCTAAAAGCTGGCTGTCCCGCGCGTCAACCGCCATGCGCAAGACTTTTGTCTGCACGGGCGCGGCCGCCGCACCTTGCCGCCGCGCGCTCGTGCGCCTTTGGGCCAACGCCGCGTCGAGACCGGAAACCAGCGCCATGCAAACGAGGGTGAAAAGTAAAAGCTTTCGCATTAAAAGCGCCTTTCCTGCTTCGTCCGATTCTACCGGCTTGTCAGTGTACTTCTGGTTTTAGAGTATGCAGCTTCAGTGAATTGGAAAAGAAATTTCTCTTGCTCAACGCGCGGAGGCGAGGCCCACTTCGTCCAGTTCCTGCGACGGCTCGGCGGCCTGCTGGCGCGCGTGATAAGAGGAGCGCGTCAGCGGGCTCGACTCGACGTGGCGGAAGCCCAAAGTCATGCCGACCTCGCGCCAGCGCGCGAACTCTTCCGGCGTGACGTAGCGCTCGACGGGCAGCCGCCGCTCGTAAGGTTGCAGGTACTGGCCGATGGTCATGATGTCGGTTGAAACAGCGCGCAGGTCTTTCATCAACTCGACCACCTCGTCGAAGGTCTCACCCAGGCCGACCATGATGCCGCTCTTGGTGAGCATCCCGCGTCCCTCTTCGTCGCGGCGACGGGCGGCGCGTTCGAGGAGCGTCATCGTCTGTTGGTAGTCCGCGTCGGGGCGGACGCGGCGGTAGAGCCGCGCGATGGTCTCAGTGTTGTGATTGAGCACGTCTGGCTGCGCGTCGAGCACGGTGTTGAGCGCTTCGCGGTCGCCGTTGAAGTCCGGTATCAGGACTTCGATCTTGCACGCGGGATTGAGCGCGCGGACCTCGCGTATGGTCTCGGCCCAGTGCGCGGCGCCGCCGTCCGCGAGGTCGTCGCGGTTGACGGAGGTGATGACGGCGTGGGCCAAATTGAGGTGGCGCACGGCCTCGGCGACGTGTCGCGGCTCTTCGGTGTCCAGACTTCCGGGTTTGCCTTTGCCGACGGCGCAGAATCCGCAATGGCGCGTGCAGATGTCGCCCGCGAGCATGAAGGTCGCCGTCCTGTCAGACCAGCACTCGAAGATGTTCGGGCATTTGGCCTCCTGGCAGACCGTGTGCAGGTTCAGTCCCTCTATCAGCTTGAGCACGTGATTCTGGTTCGTCGGGTCGCCCAGACGAATCCTCAGCCACTCAGGCTTCGGCTGTCGCGGCTTATTGCTGATGACTTTCAGTTCGCGTCCCACTCTTTTTGCTACTCCAAGACGTTTGAATGATGTGCCTATCTTACCATTTCAAGCACGAACGCGCATGCTAAGGGTCAGGTCGTTACAGCAAGCGGGCGAGCGCTTCGGGGTCAATGTTGCCGCCGGAGAGGACGACGCCGACGCGGCTAACGTCCCGCGGGATTTTGCCTGAGAGGACGGCTGCGGCAGCGGCGGCCCCGCTCGGCTCGACCAGAATCTTCATCCGAAAGAGCAGGAACTTGAGCGCCGCGATCAACTCTTCTTCCGCGACCGTCAGCACGTCTTCGGCGTTCGCGCGCGTGATGGGGAAGGTGAGTAAGCCTGGGGTCTGGACGCGCAGCCCGTCGGCAATCGTCGCGGACGGCGGAATCCTGACGCGCTCGCCTGCCAGGATTGAGCGGCGCGTGTCGTCCGCGAGCGCGGGCTCTGTGGCGAAGCAGCGAATCTCCGGGTTGATGCCTTTGGCGACCGTGCTCGCGCCCGCGAAGAGTCCGCCGCCGCTGCAAGGCGTGACGAGGCAATCCAGGTCCGGCACATCCTCCAACAACTCAAGCGCGCACGTCCCCTGCCCGGCCATAATCAAATAATCGTCGTAAGGCGAGACCATAATCAGGCGGTCGCGCTCGGCTATGTCGCGCGCGATTCGTTCGCGGTCTTCGCGCATGCGGTCGAAGAGGACCAGCTCCGCGCCGTAGCCGCGCGTCGCCGCGAGCTTCGCCTGCGGCGCGTCCGACGGCATGACGATGACGGCCCGCGTCCCGGCCTCGCGCGCCGCGAGCGCCACGGCCTGCGCGTGATTGCCCGAAGAGTGCGCGACGACGCCGCGTGCCAGTTCCTCTTTCGAGAGCGAGCGTATCTTGTTCGTCGCGCCGCGTGTCTTGAATGCCCCGACGCGCTGCATGTTCTCGCACTTGAAATAGACGCGCAGGCGCGAGCCGTCTCGCGACGCGGCTTCGTCAAACGCGCGCGAGGTCAAGACGGGCGTGCGATGCACGTGCGGGCGTATGCGCTCGTGCGCTTCTTTGATTAGTTCGAGTGTGAGCATAAAACGGTTTCGGTTAACTCGGCTCTCAGGTTTTAAGCTCCGTTAGGAGCGACTGAAAAATAGCCCAGCACTTCAGTGCTGGGAATCAGATGTAAATTAATTGCCGGAGTCCCGTAGGGACGATTGACGATTTCAGCCGTCCCTACGGGACTCAGTAAATTTTCGCTCTTTTACCCAGCACTGAAGTGCTGGGCTATTTTCAATTGTCCCTACGGGACAGTGCTTGCGGCGTGCGAGGGCTGTTGTCTTTATCACCTGCTTGGCACTGCTTCCGCTTTCTCTTCCAAAGACATCTCGAAGACTTCCGCGAAGCGCGCGACGAGGCGGTCTTCAACTTCGCGCATGTCAACGTCGCGGCCCAACAGCCTCTGCATGGAGGTGACGGGCTCGCCCTCGCAGGCGATGATGAGATTGAAGAAGCTGAGGTCCGTGTTGACGTTCAGGGCGAAGCCGTGCGTCGTTACCCAGCGCGCGATGTGTACGCCGATGGCGGCGACCTTGCCGCGCGCGGTGTGGACGCCGGTCAGCCCCTTGATGCGAAAGCCCTCTATGCCGAAATCCGAGAGCGCGCGCATCAGGGCTTCTTCGAGGTCGCGCACGTAGCGGTGAACGTCCTCGCGCTCCGGGCTCAAATTAACAATCGGGTAGCCGACGACCTGCCCGAGGCCGTGGTAGGTGACCTTGCCACCGCGGTTGGTCTCGAACACGGTCACGCCACGCGCGTCCAGGATTTCCTGCGGGGTGATGATGCCTGCGCTCGTCGCGCCGCGCCCGAGCGTGAGCGTATGCGGGTGCTCGACGAGGAGCAGCGTGTCCGGCTGCTCGCGCGCGAGCACGGCCCGCTCCGTCTCCTTCTGCACGGCGAGCGCCGCGCCGTATTCGAGGCGGCCCAGTCGCCGGACTCTAAGCGTTCGCTGTCTCATAAATGACGAAAGGTCCGCCGGTGAAATTTCGCTTCATTCTAGCAGGACGGGCGCGGCCGTGACCAATCGGGGCCGGCGGCGCTTGACTCGCGCAACCATTTGGAAGAATAGTCTAATCAAAACACCAGCGCAGTGAAGACGACAAAGCTCTAGCGAGACGCCCGAAATGGAGGATGAACGTAAATTGAGACGCGCTATTATCACGACCACCATCGGACTGCTGTTACTGCCCGCGCCGCTCATGGCCCAGAATCGTCAGCGGCGGACGAGTTCTCAAAGGAGAAGCACGCAGCAGAGAACGAGTCGAACCGACAACTCTCAGAGGGCCGCAGAAGCGAGCAACGCAGGGGCCGCGCGTGTGGCCGATCAGATCAAGGTGTTGACAAGGTTCCTCTACCTGCTCGGCGGGGTGGCGAAGGGCATAGAGGCGGCGGACGTGGCGGCGCGCGCCGGCGAGGCCACGCCCGCGCAGGTTCAGCAGACCGAGCGGAGCAAGGCGACCGTCAAGAACAGCCTGCAAAACGTCCGCGAGGGGTTAGACCAGTTGGAGATTGATTTCCGCACGAAGCCGGAGTTGCAGCGCTTCTACACGCGGCTGGCGGGCGTGGCGGCGGGCGCGGCGACGGCCGAAGACCAGGCCGCCGCGAACCAGTTCGACCAGGCCGGCCGCTCGCTCCTGGCGGTCGTCAACCGCCTGACGGACGTGCTGCTCGAAATGCGCTGAAGAAGGCAAAGGGGAAGACCCCGAAGGGGTCACACGTAATAGCCGGGGGCAAGCGAGTGCGCGCCGAGCGCACGACGCGCCGCCCCCGGTCGAGCGTAAAAAAACGTTCCGACCCCGGAGGGGTCGCACATTCGACGTTGAGGTGCGACCCCTCCGGGGTCGAATGTTTGTTACTAACGAAACCGTGGGTTAGGTGAACTAACGTTCGCCTAACCCACGGCTATCATGTGTGACCCCTCCGGGGTCTTTATCTTTACTTTCTGCCTTTCGAGTAATAGCCCTGCCTGGCTCTTAGCCGAAGCGCGGGTTGCGCGGGGAGGGCGACCTTGATGCGTAGGAATTTGCCGGCCGCGCTTTCGTTGTTCGAGTAATACTGAAGCAGATATTGCGAGCGCAGTTCCGAGGCGATGCGGTTGAACATCGCGGGCAAATCGTCGAGCCTGGCCGGGATGAACGAGGTGCCGCCGGTCGCTTCGGCTATCCTCTCCATGCCCTGCTGCGAGCGCGCGGTGCGGACGTTCAGGTGCATGGTCTGCCCGCTCGGGTTGATTGAGTAGAAGGTGACCTCCGTGCGCTGCACCTCGCGTTGGACTTCCGTGACGGAGCGATCAATCAACTGCAACTGCGCGTCCTTGCCGATGAGCTTCAGGTCCGAGTTCCTGCTCTGCTCGGCCGAAACGTCAAGGATGCGCGCCGTGTCGTCGCCGTCCGAGATGACGACGATGACTTTGCGGCGGCCCGACCCGGAAGATTTTTCCAGATAACGCGACGCCGCGAGCACCGTGTCGTAGAAGGCCGTGAACCCCTTGGCCGAGGTGATCGTCATCAGCTTTTGCGACGCACTCTCGGCCGTAGCCAATTCCTGTATGAAGCGCGGCTTCTCGTCAATGGCGAAGACGGTCGCGCGGTCTCCGCCCTTCAAGACCTGTTTAAGAAACCCGGCCGCCGCCTGCTGCTCGAACGCGAAGCGCGCGTCAACGCTGCCTGAAACGTCCAGCAGGATTGCTATGTCAAGCGGGACTTGTTCGGGGTTGCCGATCTCCGCTATCTCCTGCGCGCGGCCTTCTTCTTCCAGACGAAAGTCCGGGACCTTGAGGCCGAGCACGGGCTGGCCCGCCGCGTCCGTCACCGAAACTGGCACAACGACCAGGTTCGACGTGACGCGGACGACCTCGTAATCCTCGTCCTTCGGCGGCTTCGGCGTCGGCTTCGGCATCACCGGCGGCGCGTCCGACGGAAGCTGAGGCTCCTGCGCACGCACCATCGTAGTCGTCGCCGTGGCGAACAGAAAAAGAAAAGCCAGCGCCGCGGGGAGCGCCAGCATCGAACGTTCACGCATTCCGTTCTCCTTAAGAAGGGATGAGGGATGAGGGATGAGGGATGAATAAAAGGAAGTTTTTTATTTCATCCCTCATCCCTCATCCCTCATCCCTTCTCTCTATTCCGGCGTTGACGTGGTCATGGTCGGCGCGCCTTGCTGTAGGCCGCGGTTGACGAGGATTTTGACCTCGACGCGGCGGTTCTGCTGGCGTCCCTCGCGGGTGTTGTTCTCCGCGACCGCGTTCGACTCGCCGTAGCCGAAAGGCGTCACGATGCGCCTGAGCGGAATCCTGTGATTCTCGGCCAGGTAGCGGACCACGGCGTCGGCGCGCTGCGTGCTCAGCATGCGGTTGCGGGCGACGCTTCCGGTCGAGTCGGCGTAGCCGGAGACTTCAATCACGTAGCCCTTGGCGTTCAGAGCCTTGGTCGCGATCTCGTCTAACTGGCCCTTGGCGTCGCGCGAGAGCACGGAGCTGCCCGAGCGGAAGGTGATCGCGATTGACTCCTGCGGGACGTAATCGTCCAGCGCCGAGATGCGCTCGTTCGTCGCGTTGACTCCCGCGACCGCAGCGTCAGCCGTTTCCTGCGCGGCCTTCGCGCCGCCGCGTGCCGCGTTCGAGACGGCCGCCAATTCGTCAATCTGGCCCGAGAGCCGCTGCGCGTTCTGCTCGACCTGCTCGATGCGTCCCTCGGCAGAGCCGACGCGCGTCTCGACGGGGTCAACACGCGACTCGACCGTGCGCGCCACCCTCAGGTCGGAGTTCGAGAAGCGGATTTTGTTGGCGACCAGTTCGCCGTTGGAGGAGCCGCGCCCCTCGACCTCTACGTTGAGGCCGCGAAGGATGGCGGTGACGCCGTAGCGCGTGCCGCCGCCGAAGAAGCCGCCCTTGGACTTGACGCTCGTCGTGTCGGTCAGGCGGACGACCGTGTCCACGCCGTTGATGTCGCGGACGACAAAGGTGTCTGCGTCGCGGCGCACGACCACGCCGTCGACCTTCATCTTCTGCCCGTCGGCGACGGCGCGGACGTTACCTTGCTGCATCACGCTGGTCGGAGGCTTAATCGAGGCCGGCGTCTGGTTGACGCTGGAATCCGGGCCTGCCTGGGCCAGGGCCGCGGAAGCCGCCGCAATGACTAGGGCGCAAGCGAGAAAGAATTTTCCGAAGGGTCGGGAATTGTCAGCACTCATATCTTTTTAACTCCATATCAGCGGGGCCGGATTCGGTCGGGCTGCCCGCAAGTTAAGGCGACAATGCCGGACGGTGGGGACGGCCCGTTTGCCGCAAGCCGCAGGTTAAAAGTAATTCGCACACTAGAAAGTTCGCGCCTGTAAACGGGACGGCCGCGAACTCCAACAATTGCGAGGTGAACTCGAACCTGTAACGATGAACTTGATCGTCTGAAGGCGAATATTAATGAACAATCAGGGGAAGTCAAGCACGTCGCAGACGAAAAGCGCCCGATACCCCGTAACGCAAGCGCTAAATTAGATAATCGCCACCGGAATGCAACGAAAGACAGTAGTCAGTAGTCAGTAGTCAGTTTTCAGTTAAAGACAAAAGAAAGAAGGCAGACGGGCTAATCACACCCGCTGCCTTCCTGTTTTTAACTGACTACTGATTACTGATGCGAATCAAGAGTAGAAAAGCAGACGGCCGGAAGGGCGTAGAATTGAGTTTGTGGAACAACAACTCATCGCCCTCTACCTGCGCGTCTGCCGGGCTTACGATACCCAGCCCGACTTGAAATATCAACGCTTGAGTAACTTCCGTCCCCGTTTCACGGACGAGGAACTCGTAACCGTCTACCTCTTCGGCCACATGCAAGGCTTACACCTTCAGCGCCCGATCTACGACTACGCGCGCCACCACTGGGGAGCGTGGTTCCCAGCCTTGCCCAGCTATCAAGCCTTCAACCGCCGCCTCAACCAACTCGCCCCGGCTTTCGAGCACCTCATCACGGCCGCGCTCACAGCGCAGGTCGCTGAACTGGCCGGGGAGGCCGACCGCCTCATCGACTCTCTGCCCATTAGCTTGGCGAAGTGGCCCAGATGCGGCGCGGCACGTGTCGCACGGGAGGTGGCCGACCAGGGCTTCTCTTCAAGCAAACGCAGCTATTATTACGGCGTCAAACTGCATACGGTCGCGCTGCGACGCGCGCACAGGTTGCCGCTGCCGGCACTCTTGCACCTCGGGCCGGCCTCGGAGCATGACCTGACGGTCTTGCGCGAACTAGACCTCGACTTGGGCACCGGCTACCTTTTCGGCGATAAAGCCTATGCCGACGAAGAGACTAAGCGAGTGATGGCCGAGCGCGGCACGCGTCTGCTGACGCCTTACAAACGCAAGCGCAATGAGCCTGAAACGGCAGTGCCCGCGCTGTGGTCGCGCTTCGTCTCGTCGGTCAGACAGCCCTTAGAGAGTCTCTTCGGTTGGTTGATTCAAAGAACCGGCATTCAGAACGCATCGCACGTGCGTTCGACCAAAGGTCTGGTCGTGCATTGTTACGGCAAACTGGCTGTTGCTTGTTTGCTCCTAACTTTCAACTCTTGATTCGCATTACTGATTACTGACTACTATCCTTTCAGACTTGGAACTCGCCCCGCTCCAAAATCTCCTTGACGTAGCCGAGGAACTTTTCGGCGTCGGAGCCGTCAATGATGCGGTGGTCGAAGGTGAGTGCGAAGTAGGCCATCTGGCGAATCGCTATCAGGTCGTCGCCGTCGGGGCTGGTGATGACTTTGGGGCGCTTCTCGATAGCGCCGACGCCGAGGATGGCGACCTGCGGCTGGTTGATGATGGGCGTGCCGAAGAGGCCGCCGAAGACGCCCGGGTTGGTGATGGTGAACGTGCCGCCCGCGACCTCGTCCGGCTTCAACTGCTTGGCGCGCGCGCGGTCGGCCAGATCGTTCGCGGCACGCGCCAGCCCCGAAATCGAGAGGTCGTCGGCGCGCTTGATGACTGGCACAATTAATCCCCAGTCGAGGGCGACGGCCATGCCCAGATTGATGTCGCGCTTGTAGATGATCTGGTCGCCCGAGACCTGCGCGTTGAAGACCGGGAACTTGCGAATCGCGCTCGTGATGGCCTGGAAGATGAACGGCATGAAGGTGAGCTTCGTGCCGGTGCGCTCCTGAAACTCGCGCTTGTATTGATCGCGCAGGCGCGCGATTCTGGTCATGTCAATCTCGTAGACGGTCGTGACGTGCGCGGAGGTGCGCCGCGACATGGTCATGTGCTCGGCAATCTTCTTGCGCATGACGCTCATCTGCTCGACGCGGTCTTCCGCACCGGGCGTCAAGACGGGCGGGGCCTGGACCGGCGGCGCGGAAGCGGACGGTGCGGCCGTCTGTGACGACCCCTGCATGGCCTCCTGTGGCGTCATCATCGCGCCGGATTCGATGAAGCTCAGGATGTCGTTCTTGGTGACGCGGCCGCTCATCCCTGTGCCTTCGAGGCGCGAGATGTCTATGCCGTGCTCGCGGGCTATGTTGCGCACGAGCGGGCTCGATTTGGTGCGGCGCAACTCCTCCGCGGTCTGCTCGCGCCCGTTCCCGCCCGTGGCCTCCGCCGTCGGTGCCTGCGCCTGCTGGCTGTGCCGAAGCCTGAGCGGCTTTTTGGCCCTCGTCCGCCTTCGGGGCGGGCGGCGCGGGCGCGGCGGCTTGCGCCGCAGGCTGCTGCTGCTGCGTCCTGCGCCGGAGGCGATGGTGGTGGTGGCGGCGGCTCAGGCGAAACGGCCGCCTGTGACGCGGGCGCGGGCGCAGAGACCTCCGCGGCGCTCGCGCCGCCGTTCGCTGCGCCGACGCCCCTTCGCCTCCGTCCAACACGGCGACGACCTTGTTGACCTCGACCGTCTCGCCCTCTTTGAACTTGATCTCGGTGAGGACGCCCGCGGCGGGGCTCGGAATCTCCGCGTCAACCTTGTCGGTCGAAATCTCAAACAGCGGCTCGTCGCGCTCGACGCGGTCGCCCACCTTCTTCAGCCAACGCGTAATCGTCCCCTCTGCGATGGACTCGCCCATCTGCGGCATGACAACTTCTGTACTCATAGTCCCTCCGGGACAGTTTTCAGTTTCCAGTTTTCAGTTTTCAGCAAAAGCTTTTCGTCTTCTTTCTGAAAACTGAAAACTGAAAACCGAAAACTATCCTTCTGCTGTAGTCGGATCAATCACCGACTTGACTTCGGAAACGCTGTTCGCGGGGAAGCCGCCCTGCGCGGCGTGCTCACGCACCATCTCCGCGTTGGGCGCAATGTAGACGCAGTAAACCTTATCGCCCGTGACGTAACTCTGCACCCACTGAATCTGCGGCCCCATGTTCTGAAGAACCCCGCAGGACTTCTGCGAGATGCCCCGCAACTCCTCGGCCGTCAAATCGCCGGCCCCCGGAATCTCTCGCTCAATAACAAACTTCGGCATGATTTTTAGCGCTCCTTTATAAAAGTAATCAGTAATCAGTAGTCAGTAGTCAGTAAAAGCATAAAAGCTGATTACTGATTACTGACTACTGATTACTTCTCTAATACGCTGCCAGCTTGCGCGCCGCGTCGAGCACGTCTTTGGTCTGCGGCAGGTAATACTCTTCGAGCGGCGGCGAATAGGGGACGGGCGTGTCGAGCGAGGCGACGCGGATGACGGGCGCGTCGAGCCACTCGAAAGCCTCCTCGCCGATGGTGGCGGCGATTTCACCGCCGATGCCGCCCGTGCGCGACGCCTCGTGCAGCACCATCACCTTGCTCGTCTTCCTGGCCGACGCCAGAATCGCAGGCTTGTCCATTGGCGCGAGCGTCCTGAGGTCTATGACCTCCACGTCCAAGCCTTCCTTCTCCAACTCCGCCGCAGCGTCGAGCGCGTTCAGAACTTGCGCACCGAACGTGATGATAGAAAGGTCACGCCCCTCGCGCGCAACGCGCGCCTTGCCTATCTCCACGACGTAATCCTCTTCGGGCAACTCCTCGCGCAGCCGCGGCAGGCGGTAGAGTTTTTTATGCTCGAAGTAGAGCACCGGGTCCGGGTCGCGTATCGCCGCCTTAATTAATCCCTTCGCGTCGTAAGCGGTCGAAGGCTCGACAATCTTCAGCCCCGCCGTGTTCAGGAAGAACGCTTCGGCGTTGATCGAGTGGAAAGGCCCGGCGTGCACGCCCGAGCCGCACGGGCCGCGGAAGACGGCCGGCAGGTTCGCGCCCCAGCGGTAGCGACACTTCGCCGCGTAGTTGGTCAGCATGTCGAAGCCCGCGGAGATGAAGTCTATGAACTGAAACTCGGCCACAGGCCGCATCCCCATCAAGCGCCGCGCCGCACGCCGCGCCGACAATCGCCGCCTCCGAAATCGGCGTGTCAATCACGCGCTCCTCGCCGAACTCGTCAATCAATCCATCCGTCACCTTGAACGCGCCGCCGTAAGCGCCAACGTCCTCGCCTATGCAGAAGACGGTCGGGTCGCGCTCCATCTCCTCCCAGATTCCCTGGCGAATGGCCTCGACGAATGTCGCCACGCCGCCGCGCGCGGGCTTGTTAGATTTGTGCTCTTTCTTGACTGCTGTTGACATAAAATTAATTTGAAATTTGAAATCTCAAAATTTTGTTTTCACTAGTTGCCGCCAAACACTTTCGGGCGGAAAGCGGGCGGGACGATGTTGTTGTCGTAGACGCCGTAAGCCGCCTGCTCCGCGTCCGGCATCGGCGACGATTCGGCCCACGCGACATCTTCGTCTATTTCGCGGATGATGCCGGCCGTTATCTCGTCCAGCCTCTCGCGCGTGGCGACGTTTCGCTCTATTAAAAATCTCTCGTAGCGGTCAACGGGGTCGTTGTTCTTCTCCCACCATTCGATCTCGCCTTCGGCGACGTAGCGCTGGTCGTCGTGCTCCGCGTGGCCCTTGCGCCTGTAGGTCTTGGCTTCGATCAGGACCGCGCCTCCGCCCTTGCGCGCGAACTCGGCGGCTTTCTTCGTCACCTCGTAGCAGGCGACGATGTCGTTGCCGTCAACGATGTGGCCCGGGATGCCATAGCCCGCGGCCTTCTCGGCCAGGTCTTTGACGGCCGTCTGCTTAGAGGTCGGCGTGGAGTAGGCGTAATGGTTGTATTCGGCGACGACGATGAGCGGCAGGCGCTGGACGGCGGCGAAGTTCAAGCCCTCGTGGAACGCGCCCGTGCTCATCCCGCCGTCGCCGATGTAGGCGACTGCCACTATCTCTTTATTCCGCATGCGCCCGCCCAGGAGCACGCCCGTCATCACGGGAATCATGTCGCCGAGGTGCGAAATTGGCCCGATGAAACCTTTCGACATGTCGCCGAAGTGTATGTTGAGGTCGCGCCCGCCCGACGGCCCCCAAGCCTTCGCCATGTACTGCGCGAAAATCTCGCGCGGGCGGATGCCCTTGACGAGCACCGCGCCGAGGTCGCGTATCAAGGGCGTGATGAAGTCCTCAGGCCCGAGCGCGTAGGCCGTGCCGACGGCCGTCGCTTCCTGCCCGAGCGAGCGGAACACGCCGCCGACCACTTTCGTCTGGCGGTAAAGATTGACCAGCCGCTCCTCGACCAGCCGCGTCATCTTCAGGTAACGATAAAGCTCAAGCATCTGCTCCGGCCCGAGCGTCGTCTCCGCCGTGCAGGACAACGGCTCGGGAGTTTCTACTTTGTCCGAAGCGGCTTGTTTCGGTGACTCTGTTTTCATAAAAGCAGAATTCAGTAATCCAGGAGTCAGGAGTCAGAAGTAAATCAGAAGCAAGGGTTTCAGCCTTTCATTCTGGATTCTGGATTCTGACTCCTGGATTCTGCCTTTACATATGTATCGTTAATCCGTGAATGCCTTCGGCGGCTTCCATGACGGCTTCGGAGATGGTCGGGTGCGCGTGCATGGTGCGGCCCAATTCATCCGCGGTTGATTCGAGTTGCATGGCGACGCAGGCTTCGGCGATGAGTTCGGTCGCGTGCGGGCCGATGATGTGCACGCCGAGAAGCTCGTCGTACTTCGTCTCGGAGATGACCTTGACGAAGCCCTCCTCTTCGCCGAGGATGCGCGCCTTGCCCGAGGCGGAGAAGAGAAACTTCGCCACCTTCACGTCGTAGCCCTCCTCGCGCGCCTTCTTCTCCGTCAGCCCGACGCTCGCCACTTCCGGGTCGCAGTAGGTGCAGGACGGCACGTGGCGCAGGTTAATCGGCCGCGCGTCCTCGTGGCCCGCGATCTGCTCGACCGCCAGGATGCCCTCTTTGGAAGCGAGGTGCGCGAGCCACGGCGTCGGGATCACGTCGCCGATGGCGTAAACTCCGGGTTCGCCCGTGCGGCAGAACTCGTCCACCTGAATCGCACCGCGCTCGACCTTGACCTTGGTGCCTTCCAGGCCCAGGCCCTCTATGAAGGGCATGCGGCCCGACGGCGACGAGCAGCATCTCGGCTTCGAGCTTGACCTCCTCGCCTTTGGAAGTCTTGCCCGTCAGCACGACGCCCGCGCCGGTCTTCTCCATCTTTTCGAGCTTGGTGTCCAACTGCGACTTGATGCCGCGCTTGCGAAACGCTCTTTCGAGGTCTTTGGAAATCTCTTCGTCTTCGAGCGGGAGAAGGCGCGGCATCAACTCCACAATCGTCGTCTCGCAGCCGAAGCGCGAATAGACGGAGGCGAACTCGACGCCGACCGCGCCCGCGCCCATCACGATTAAGGATTTCGGGACTTCCTTCAATTCAAGGATGTGGTCGGAGTTGACGACGTGCACGCCGTCCGTCTCGAAGCCGGGGATGGGGCGCACGACGGAGCCCGTGGCGATGATGATGTTGCGCGTGTTGATGGTCTGCTCCTGCCCGTCCTCGCCTTTCACGATGACCTTGCCGGGGAGCGCAAGGCGGCCAGCGCCCTTGAACGTCGTGATCTTGTTCTTCTTCATCAGAAACTCTATGCCCTTAGAGTTCTTCGTCACGACCTTGTCCTTGCGTTTCTGCACGTCCGCGAAAGCGAGTTGGACCCCACTGACCTGCACGCCGAAGTCCGCCAGCCCGTGCTGCGCCTTCTCGTAATAGTGGGCCGACATCAAAAGCTGCTTCGTCGGGATGCAGCCGCGCAGCGTGCAAGTCCCGCCCAGCCGCTTGTCCTTCTCCACGAGCGCGACCTTCAGGCCGAGCTGCGCGCCGCGAATCGCCGCCACGTACCCGCCGGGTCCGCTCCCTATAACCGTCACGTCGAATTGTTCAGTAGCCAATGTCCTCTCCTCGAAGGGATGAGGGATGAGGGATGAGGGATGAATAAGAGAAAGACCGTTCTTTACTTCATCCCTCATCCCTCATCCCTCATCCCTCATTTTTTGAATCTGTGCCCCGTGGTGGGCGAAGTGTTTGAAGGTGACCGCTTCGATGTACTTGTAGGCGGGCGTGGATTCGTCCACCTCTTCGGGCAGCGAAGCGATGATGCGCTCCATCTCGGTGTGCGCGGCGTCGAACTCTTCGCGCACCTGAGGGAAAGATCGCTCGCGGCGGTCCTCGACGGCCTTCCGGTTGAACTCGTCTATCGCTTCCTGATTCAGTCGCTGCGGCTTCCACGTCCCCGCCTGAATCTCGCCGACGATGCGCGCCACCTCTATCTCCCAGGCGGAGATGTGCGAGAGCGCGTCCTTGATAGACCACTGCTCTGTGAGCCCCACGCGCGTCGCCTCTTCCTCGGTCAAGCCTTCGAGGGCGGTCGTCAATCCCTCGTGAGATTCGCGCACGCGCTCCTGCAATTCCGTCTTCTTCATAGCGGTCTTTTCGCACGCAGGGCGCGAGGCGTGCCCCTTTGCGGCCTCCAGTGATTCATAGGGTGTTAAGTCTGGACAATAGTATAGACGCCTTGTCAGTGCTTTTACAAAAGCGCGGCATTATAATCCCGGACGCGAGATTCATCCAACGGCCCGGCCGGGCCTGAAAATCTGCCGAAAGCGAGGACGCAACAACTGATGGAACACTCCGAAGGATTCCTTGAACTGGTCGAAGAAGCCAGACGCCGCATACGCGAAATCTCCGTCGAGGAAACCCTTGAGCGCCTGGACGCCGACGAAGGCGCGCGCCTGATAGACGTGCGCGAAGACCACGAATGGGAAGCCGGCCACGCCGCGGCGCGGAACACCTCGGCAAAGGCATCATCGAGCGCGACATCGAACGCCTCGTCCCCGAAAAGAGCCACCGAACTCATCCTCTACTGCGGCGGCGGCTACCGCTCCGCCCTCGCCGCAGAGGTCTTGCAGCGCATGGGCTACTACGACGTTTCCTCGATAGCGGGCGGCTGGCGAGCCTGGCAAGAGGCGGGCGCACCCGTTGAAGGCAGTGAGGGCTAATGAGGAATTAATCCGCCCGCACGCAGCATTCCTTTTCCACGATAGAATCGAATGCTTCGTGCGGGCGGGTTTTATGAGTTGGTAGTCCTCACTGGCGCGCGGGGCTCCTGGCAAGGTCAATCGCCCCGCCCACGAGTCTTCCGCCGATGAACGCCCCGACTACTGCCGTGAACAGATCGTTTTCGACCTGTCATCCGGGCAACTGCCAATGCGCCTAAGGCCCCTCCGATGCCACAAGGAGGGCCGTAAACAATTGAGGGAACGACGGCCCCCGCCGAATCGGTTCTTTGAAAACGATCATATATAGGCGATCCGCTACCGAGCCGGCAGCAGCGATGAGAAAGAACTCCATAACTTGACCTCCTCAGCTGAAGTGTTTGTTGACGTGAGGCAGCGCCTTCACTGTAGCGCCGCGAATTGTACCTGCTACTCGTTTATGCCGTTTCGCGGCCTAATATTTCGTGGCCGCGCGTCCGTGCGTGCTGCGTGAGGGAACGGCGTTACCTTAAGACGAGGGTTTATTCTCAAACGGGAGCGAGGCGTTTCCGCTTGATGGAACGGCGTTCCCTTGGTCGGAAGCACTCCGGTTCGAAAGAATTTCATTCCTATGCACGGGAATAGTGTTACCGCATGACGAAACAACGCTCCGTGTCATGGGAATGAGTTCTGGTGTGTGGGAATTGAGTTTCCGGTGGGTGGGAAGTATCGCGAGGGGTGGGGTTTTTGACCGGGTGGACTGAAATTTATTCTTGCGTGAGCGTGGAAGTGCTCGTAAGATGCGGCGCGTCCTCGCGTGACCTCAAACGTTTTCTCACGAAGGAGTCTCACCAATGGCAAATCAAGCTACACGATTGAAGCCCGCGCAGATTCAGGCGGATAGGGATGCGTTCGCGGCGTTGCAGGCGATTGCGGGTTATGCGCCGGCTAATGCGGCTTATGCGATGACGGCGATTACGGCGGCGCAGGGGAGTCTTAATAGCGCGCAGCAGGCGGAGACGCAGGCGGTGGCGGCGGCGGCAGCGGCGCGTGATGGTGCGGTGGCGCGGGAGTGGGAGTTTCATAATCTGATGCTGGGCGTGAAGGACCAGATCATTGCGCAGTTCGGGAAGGACTCGAACGAGGTGCAGGCGATAGGGTTGAAGAGGAAGTCGGAATACAGTCGGCCGAAGCCGCGCGCGAAGAAGGAGAGCACGCCGGCTTGAGTTAAGCGAAATTACGTGGGCCGCGAAAGGAGGGAGGAGAAGCGCCGTCAATGGGTGTTTCTCCTCCCTCCTTTTTGACCCTTCTGCTTTTGAAACGCACGCTAAGATTTGAACGGGTGGAGGCGTTCAAGGTCTTAGCGGGCCAGGATGAATTCTATCTCCACCATCATTCCTGCAACCGCCAACCCTGTGACCTTCTTCAGAATGCCTGTGGCCGGCCTGGGAGACACTGCACCCCCATTCTCCTCCGACTCGAACCAGTTCGTCAGAACATCGAGCACGGCCTGTTGTTGGGCGTCTGAAATCGCGCTGGCAACGACCAGATCGAAGTAGACGATGTTGGCCTTGGAATAGAAGCCCGTGCCGTCCGCATACTGGATTGTCTTGAAGAAGTCGTCGAGGTGCCCCGTTATCCACGTCATCTGGCCTTCGGGGTCACACGGAAACGCGACGTTGTCGGTCTGTCCCCCCTGCTGTCCGCCAACATCCGCCGGGCCGTAACCCGTGATAAAGAGTATTTCCGAGAAGTTGGAAAGCAGCAGCCCGCGGCTGAACAGGTCCGGGTCCTCCCAGTGATGCGTGTCGGTGAATGACGCTTTCGTAATCCCCGCTTTCGGCGGCGCAAGCGACCCGACTGCTGAGAGGCTACAGAAGCCGTTAATCTGAGCCGTGCCTCCATTATATGGTTGCCATCGGGCGACTATATGTGACCCGCCACTGGTAGGAGCAATTTGTGCCTCGCAGACGAGAGAGAAAGGAACTGCCTGAGACGGATAAGCAGTGTCATAATAGCCCTCACCCAGCAGTTGATCCCCGACTGCATCTCTTAAAACCACACCAAAATGTGCTGAACTGTTGGCGGCAGTATTTGTGCTGTTAGGGACACTCAGGGTCACAAGAAAGTTACCACTATCGGTTTCATCAAAGTCCAGAATCAGTCCATCAATATCAGACCAATCTGAGCTTGGGGTAGTAAGGTTGCTTGTTTGTGATGCAAAGCGAAACTCTTTGATTGGGTAATTGGTACTCATGAGCTTTATCCTTTCAAGACGGGCAGGTTGAGGTTGAGAAGAGGTAACGTTAGTTGGGGGGTGTCGGGTATGCGGACGGGCAGAGTCTAACAGCTTACAGCCTGTTGTCAATCTAATCGGTTGAGAAGCGGATTATCCCGTTAGACAGGATGATTACGAGTGAGACAATATGCCCTCCCTTTTTACCTACGCCTTCACCTCTGGTGTACAATTAAGCGTGTAGGGCGATTCTCAAAAGGATGAACCAATCTATGTCACAGGAAGCAAGTCAGCAGAGAGCGGAGGACGCGCCCGCGACGCGCGTCGAGACGGATTCGATGGGCGAGATAGAGGTCCCGGCGGAGAAGTATTACGGGGCGCAGACGCAGCGGTCTTTGATTCATTTCGACATCGGCGACGACGTGATGCCGCGTGAGATGATAAGGGCGCTCGGGACATTGAAGAAGGCGGCGGCGCTGGTGAATGAGGATTTGGGGAAGCTGCCGACGGAGAAGGCGGAGTTAATCGCGCGTGCGGCGGACGAGGTGATTGAGGGGAAGCTGGACGAGCATTTTCCGCTGCGCGTGTGGCAGACGGGGAGCGGGACGCAGACGAACATGAACGCGAACGAGGTCATCTCGAACCGCGCCATCGAAATCAGCGGCGGGGCGATGGGGAGCAAGCAGCCGGTTCATCCGAACGACCACGTCAACATGTCGCAGTCGTCTAATGACACCTTCCCGACGGCCATGCACATCGCGGCCGCAGAGGAGATGAACAAGCTCATCGCGGAAGTCCAACGCGTCCACGACGCGATTGACGCGAAGGCCAAAGAGTTCGCGGACGTGGTGAAGATAGGGCGCACGCACTTGCAGGACGCGACGCCAATCACGGTCGGGCAGGAGATGTCCGGTTGGGCCAGTCTGCTTGAGCGCGACGTGGAGCGTTTGCGGCTCGCGCTGCCCGGACTCTACGATTTGGCGATAGGTGGCACGGCCGTCGGCACGGGGCTGAATTCGCACCCGGAGTTTGGCGAGCGCGCGGCGGCGAAGATTGCCGAATTAACCGGGCTTCCTTTCAAGTCGCACCCGAACAAGTTCGCGGCGCTCTCGGCGCACGACGAGATGGTCTTTGCGAGCGGCGCGCTGAAGACCTTAGCGGGCTCGCTGATGAAGATTGCGAACGACATACGGTGGCTGGCGTCGGGGCCGCGCGCGGGGTTCTGCGAGTTGATTCTGCCGGAGAACGAGCCGGGGTCTTCGATCATGCCGGGCAAGGTCAACCCGACGCAAAGCTGAAGCGATGACGATGGTCGCCGTGCAGGTCTTCGGCAACGACGCGGCGATAGGCTTCGCGGGCTCGCAGGGCAACTTCGAGTTGAACGTCTTCAACCCGGTGATGATTCACAACCTGCTACACTCGATTCGACTCATCAAGGACGCCTGTCACGGCTTCGTTGACTACTGCGTCGCGGGGATTGAATTGAACCGCGAGAAGATTGACGAGCACCTGCAGAAATTCACTGATGCTCGTGACGGCGCTCAACCCGCACATAGGCTACGACAACGCCGCGAAGATAGCTAAGAACGCGCACAAGAAAGGCATCTCCCTGCGCGAGTCGGCCGTTGAGCTGGGCTTGCTGACGGGCGAGCAGTTCGACGAGTACGTCAAGCCGGAGGAGATGACGCACCCGTAAGCGAGTTCGCGGCGACGGCGAGAGAGGTGGAAAGAGCAAGAGGCCGGTTTGAAAAGCGATGTTTTCATACCGGCCTTTGTCTTTGCTGAATCGCGCCCAAATTCTACTGGGAGAAATTGGGGTCTTGGGCGATGACGACCCGCCCAGTATGTCCGGGCTGTTGAAGTAAGTCTTCACCCTGTAGATGGCGACGTTGGCCGTGTCCAGCCTGCTCGATCCCCGCGCCGAAGACTGTGAGAGATGGTCGTGTTGCGGATCCTCATCAGAGAGCTATCCGAGCCATGCTGATGCCGTGGCCGACGGCGGTTGTGTTGTTAGCGCCGTGCCATCGCGCCGGCCGTTCGCGTTGAACTGCGAATTGCTGACGGCGACGCGCGCAGGCACGGAGGCCTGGAGGCCGTAGTCCAGGTTATTCTCGAAGACGCAGTTGTCTATGTTGACTCTCGCCGAGACGCCGAAGACGCGGACGCCATCGGCGAAGTTGCGTATCTTCAGATTCCGCAGGGTGACCGAGCGGTCCGGAGCAGTCGGTCCATAGTTGACGGTTATGCCGGTCTGAGCTCTGCCGCGGCGTCGTTGCCGCCCGCCGGGTCGCCTTGCAGGACGGCGTCAATGTTGGCGTCCACGCCGGGCGCGGCCTCTATCGTCACGTTGCCGGGGCTGGCTATCCCACCGTCGCCGGGCGTAAATTCCTCCCCGATAGTAAATGTTTCGGCGAACCGCCCCGACGTGACAATCAGGATGGAGCCGTTGTGGTTTGCACCCGTGCCCGCGGCCGCGCCCGCGCCCGGCCCGAGCGCCGCGCGCAGTGTGCCAAAAATGCGGTCGGCCCCGTCGGTGTCCTCGGCCGTACCGATGCGCCCGTCGCCGTCAAAATCGCCGCACGTGCCTTGGTGCGACGAGAGTCGTGCCGGGCACGGGGCTGTCGCAGTTGCCTTCGACGAGGACGGGGTGATTGGCTTGAACCCTTGTGCCTTCCCAGAAAACTGTGCCGCTCAGGAACAGCGCGCCCAGCAGCAGGAGAAGCAGGGCGACGCGGCCCGGCAACATTCGTTGTAAGTTTTTCATGAATGTTTCTCCTCTTCTGTTAGAACGAGTGGTTGGGGTCGGGCGCGATGGTGACCGAGCCTAGAAAGTCTGGCGTGTTGAAGTAGGTGGAGACCTTAAAGAGTACGACGTTCGCGGCCGGGGCGGAGTTGTTAATCCCGGCCCCCTTGTTGTGCGAAATCGTCGTGTCCGCGACCCTCAGCTTCGCGGTGCTGAAGACCTGTATGCCGTCGCCGGGCTCGCCGGGGGCGGGCAGTGTCCCTATGCGGAAGCCCGCGGATTGAACCTGCGAGTTCGTGAGGGCCACCATCGAGCCGTCTCTGACGCGTATGTTGCTCCGGGTGTTATTTTCAAAACGGCAGTTGTCTATGTTGACGCGCGAGCTGCTGAGGATGTCCACGCCGACGAGGTAATTGCGTATGGCTAGATTACGCAGCGTGACGACGCGGTCGGAGAAGGCGGGCAGGTAGTTGATGATAATTCCCGGCCTACCCTGGCGGGCGTTGTTACCGCCGGCCGGGTCGTCCTGGAACACGGCGTCTATGTTAGCCTCCACGCCGGGGGCGGCCTCAATCGTCAGGTTGCCGGGGTTGGCGGAGCCGGTGTTGGGGAAGCCCGCGATCGGGTTGCCTATGATTAGGAGTTCGGCGAAGCGCCCGGACTCGACGATAATGATCTTCCCGTTGAAGTTCGCGCCGGTGCCGGCGGCAGCGCCCGTGCCCGGCCCGAGGGCCGCGTTGAGTGTGCCAAAAATGCGGTCGGCCCCGTCGGTGTCCTCGGCCGTCCCGATGCGGCCGTCGCCGTCGAAGTCGCCGCACGTGCCGGGTGCGACGAGCGTCGTGCCGGGCACGGGGCTATTGCAGTTGCCTTCGACTAAAACGGGGTGGTTAGCTTCGACTTTCGTGCCGCCCCAGAAAGTTGTGCCGGCGAATATTAAGAGGGCCAAAAGCGAAAACATGATCGGCCGGACGGAGCGCGCCGCCGGTCTCTGTCGTAAATTCTCCATGAATCGTTCTCCTCAAATTGATGTAGGGGACAAGTCACGCCTGACACGTAAACCCCTTCACTCGTGTCGCGCGGAGCAGTTGATGCTCGAATTCATTAATTTCCGTGCGCAGAGGTCGCACCCACCCGCGATTCTCAGAACGAATGGTTCGAGTCGGGCGCGATGGTCACCGCCCCGTTGATGTCCGGGGTGTTGAAGTAGGCGGAGACCTTGAAGAGCACGACGTTACTGCCCGCCGCGGAGTTGTTGATGCCGGCCCCCTTGTTGTTAGAGATGGTCGTCTCCATGAGTCTCACTTTCGCGCTGTTTAATATCTCGACGCCGTTGCCGGGCGTCGGGGGTGGGGCCGCGCCACTGACGCGGAAGCCGGCTCCTTGAATCTGCGAGTTCGTGATGACCACGTCCGCGTTATCCTGGACGCGGATGTTGCTCCTGAGATTGTTCTCGAAGCGGCAGTTGTCTATTTGGACGCGCGAACTGCGGGCGACATCCACGCCGACGAGGTAGTTGCGTATCGTCAGATTGCGGAGCGTGACCACGCGGTCGGAGAAAGCGGGCAGGTAGTTGACGATGATGCCGGGCCTGCCCTGGCGTGTGCTATTGCCGCCGACGGGGTCGCCCTGGAGCACGGCGTCAATGTCCGCATCCACGCCCGGCGCGGCCTCAATCGTCACGTTGCCGGGGTTGGCGGAGCCGACGTTAGGGTCTATGGAGTTGTTGCCGATGTAGAGTAGCTCGGCGAAGCGGCCGGACTTGACGATGATGATCTTCCCGTTGAAGTTCGCGCCGGTCCCGGCGGCCGCGCCCGTGCCCGGCCCGAGCGCCGCGCGCAGTGTGCCAAAAATACGGTCGGCCCCGTCCGTGTCCTCGTCCGCGCCGATGCGGCCGTCGCCGTCGAAGTCGCCGCACGTGCCTGGGCTTACGAGTGTCGTGCCAGGCACGGGGCTGTCGCAGTTGCCTTCGACGAGGACGGGGTGGTTGGCCTCGACCTTTGTGCCGCCCCAGAAGCCGGCCCCGAAGACGAGCGCGGCGGCCAAAAGCGGGAACGCTATCAGCCGTGCGGAGGGGCTCGCCGGCTTCCCGTATACGTTTCTCATCTATAGTTCTCCTAAAGTCAGTTTAGGGAGTTAAAGAACCACGGCCGACACGTCTCCCTGTTGAACCGTGTCGCGTGAAGCTGGCTTACTTAAGTCAGACTGAACACACTCCATCAAACTAATTGTCGGGGGTGAGGAAAGAGCCGCGCGGGCCGAATCGAAATCCTTTTAATCGCGGGCGCAGAACCGCCCGGACGAACGCCTGCCGGCGCGAGGAAAATTTTGAGAGGTATTTGCTTGCCTATGCTTTATATACCTCTTTGGACCATTCTTCCAAGCTTTTTTGCTGACTTGGCCCCACTCTCCATTTTTCTACCGCCGCACCGGCGTCAATTACGCTACCCATCTACAGCAACATTTTTTGCATCTAAATTGGTGCAGGCGTGAGAGGGCTTCGGCCGCTCGCCCTGCTCGATTTTTGTTCGGCTGGGAGAGGGGACGTACGCTCGCTTGCGCAGCGTTTCCACGGGTCGTATAGTTGCCAGTTTGGCAAGGGAGGGAACAAGGATGACGACTGTTCTCGAAACGAAAAATGGCCCGGCGATCGAAGATTACTTCGGGATGTCGGACGCGGAATTGAACGAGCGCATCGAGGCGGCGCGGCGCGAACTGGGCTCGCGGCTGGTGATTTTGGGCCATCACTACCAGCGCGACGATGTCGTGTCCCATGCGGACTTCATGGGCGACTCCTTCAAGCTGGCGCAGTTGGCGGCCTCGCGCCCCGAGGCGGAGTTCGTAGTCTTCTGCGGCGTACACTTCATGGCCGAGTCCGCTGACATCCTCAAGCCGGGCGATCAAAAAGTCATTCTGCCGGATTTGGGCGCGGGCTGCTCTATGGCCGACATGGCTTCCGCCGAGCAGGTCGAGGACGCGTGGGAGCAACTCGGCGCGCTGGGGATACACGACGAGTTCCGCGTGATGCCGATCACGTACATGAACTCGACGGCCGCGATTAAGGCTTTCTGCGGCGAGAAGGGCGGCGTGGTCTGCACCTCGTCGAACGCCGTGCCGCTGTTCGACAAGAGTTTGAAGGAGGCCGACAAGCTCTTCTTCTTCCCGGACCAGCACCTGGGGCGCAACACGGGCGTCAAGTTCGGCATCCCCCTAGACGAGATGGTCGTCTGGGACCCGTTCAAGGAGTTGGGCGGCAACACAGAGGAAGCGTTGCGCAAGGCGCGTTTGATTCTCTGGAAGGGCCACTGCTCCGTGCACGGGCGTTTCAAGGCTTGGCACGTGGATCAGGTGAGGGAGCAGGTGCCGGGCATACAGGTGCTCGTACACCCTGAGTGCATTTACGAGGTGGTGCAGAAGGCGGACCTGAACGGCTCGACCGAGTTCATCATCAAGACGATTGAGGCCGCTCCGGCCGGCTCCAAATGGGCCGTCGGCACGGAGGTCAATCTCGTCAACCGTCTCATCAGTCGGCACCCGGACAAGCACATTCAACTGCTCGCGCCGGACCTCTGCATGTGCGCGACGATGTACCGCATCGCGCCGCAGAATTTGGCGTGGGCGCTCGAATCGCTCCTGGCGGGCGAGGTGGTCAACCAGATCATCGTCCCTGAAGAGACCGCACGCCTGGCGCGCGTCGCGCTTGACCGAATGCTGAAAATACAGTGACAAGTGACAAGTGACGAGTGATGAGATAAAATCCTCTCGCTCGTCACTTGTCACTTGTCACTTGTCACTTATCATTGTTGTTATGGCTGACCCGAATGACCGCGTCGAGGAGAACGTCGCCGGCGCGTATTACGTGGACATGAATTGCATAGATTGCGACGTTTGCCGCGACACCGCACCGGACAACTTCACACGCTCCGACGAGAACAGTTACTCCTTCGTTTATAAGCAACCCGAAACGGAAGACGAGCGCGCGATGTGCGAAGAGGCGATGGCCGCGTGCCCGGTCGAAGCCATCGGCAACGACGGGTAAAAATAAGGTGATGAGTGATAAGTGATGAGTGATAAGTGAAGACGAACGCTTTTACTTATCACTCATCACTTATCACTCATCACTAGATTTTGATTTTGATCAAGCCGTCTTCGATGATGACTTCGTAAGTCTCCACGGCATCGGCCGGGCGATTGAGGCACGCGCCCGTGCGTAGGTCGAAGCGCCAGCCGTGCCAGTCGCACTCGACCGCGTGGCCGCAGAGGCGTCCGTCGGCGAGCGGCGCGCCCTTGTGCGGGCAGAAATTTTCTATCGCGTGGAACTCGCCGCCCACGTTGTAGAGCGCCAGTTCCGTGCCGTTCAAAAGCTCTACGGTCGCGCCGCGCCCCTCGGGCACTTCCTCCACGCGACCGACCGTGACGATCTGTCCCTCGCGCCGCGGCCTTTTGAGATTCCCGAATTTTGGAGTAAAAGGTTGCACGCACGGAATCGTAGCAAACTAGACACTATGGTGCATAGCGTAGCTAACGCGGCGGCCGGCGCAAGACCGGGCGCGCACGCGCGTTCTTTGTTCCGCACGGGAGACCCCCGCGCATCTCTCCCGACAATTCCGAACCAAAGGGAGAAACAGG
This sequence comes from uncultured Acidobacteriota bacterium, assembly GCA_963711585.1. Taxonomy (GTDB): domain Bacteria; phylum Acidobacteriota; class Blastocatellia; order Pyrinomonadales; family Pyrinomonadaceae; genus QHXM01. The sequence goes on from CAVQEU010000022.1 coordinate 577,391, forward strand.
ACGATGATGAAACGTTTTTCGACGATGGCGGGCGCGCTCGCGCTCGTAGCACTTTTTACCATGCAGGCTGCGGCCCAGGAGATAAACATTCGCGGGCGGCTGGCGCGGACGGTTGAAGCGGGCGGCTGGTTGATTCTGACGGACACGGACGAGGAGCCTCCCAAATACCTACTGCTGAACGCGCGGAAGTTTGAGAAGGAAAGTTGGTTCCGTGCCGGCACAGAAGTCGAAGCCGCGGGCGAGGTCAAACGCGACGCGGTGACTATCTACCAGGAAGGGACTCCGTTCGAGGCGCGCACGCTCCGCCCCACGGGCGGTCAGGGTGGCGGCGGCGGCGATGTCTCCGCCGGTAAGCGCCCCGTCCGCGTGGCAGTCTCCGGCGAGGCCATAGTCGCGGCCCAGCCCGACACGGCCATCTTGAACATCTCTGTCGTCACGCAGAACAAAAACGCGCTCGACGCGCAAAGTGAGAACGCCACGAGAAGCGACGCCGTGATTCGCGCCGTCAAGGCCGCGGCCGGGGCGGGCGCGGAGGTTAAGACGAGCGGCTACATTCTGACGCCGCAGCGCGTCTACAGGGAGAACCAGCCGCCGACGATTACGGGCTACGAGGTGCGCAACAGCGTGAGCGTGACGATGTCTGACCTGACGCGCGTCGGCGCGGTGATTGACGCGGCGGCCGGGGCGGGCGCAAACGACGTGGACAACGTGACGTTCACTCTGCGCAAGGACCGTCAGGCGCGCGGCGAAGCCCTCTCGGAAGCCACGCGCGCGGCCATCTCTAAAGCGCAGGTTTTGGCACAGGCGCTCGGCGGCCGCGTCACGCGCATCGTCGAAGTCAGGGAAGGCGGCACACCGCCCCGGCCCATTTACACGGAGGCGCGCGCCGCAGACCTTCGCGTCGCACAGGCGACCCCCATCGAAGTCGGGACGCTCGACATCAGGTCCGAGGTTCAACTCGTGGCGGAAATCGAATAAGCAAGGCAAAAGGTAAAGACCCTGAAAGGGTCGCACATGATAGCCAAGGGCAAGCAAAGGAGAGTTTGCGCCGCCCAGCCCCAGACCCCGCAGGGGTCTAACATAATAGCCGGGGGCAAGCGCGTGAGCGCGCCGCCCCCGGAGAGACGAAAGAAACGTTTCGACCCTGAAGGGGTCGCGCCTCAACGTTGATGGTGCGACCCCTTCAGGGTCGAATTCATTTTTAACGTCCTACCGGGGGCGGCGCGCTCACGCGCTTGCCCCCGGCTATTATGTGCGACCCCTTCGGGGTCAAGACTTTTCCTTGTGCCTTCTCTTGCTGGCAATCCTGGCCGAACTTAGTATAATCCCCTTACGAGTTCCCCTTCGAATTTTTGTATTCCGGCGACGGCGGCCGCCAGCTAATTGGCGTGGCCTCGGTCGCCTGCGACCGCTTCAGGCGGTCATTTGACGCATTAGCGAAACAGGGAGGCTGTGAAAGATCATGTCAAGGAATCGCTACGACAGGGACGACGATTATTACGGCGGGGGCTTGGGCGAAAGAGGAGGACAGGAGCGCGGCGGCTACAGGTCTGAGCGCGGCTACGGCGGCCGCGGCAGCGGCCCGCTCGACAGGGACTTCGGTTACGACGATTCATACGGGTCGCGCCGCGGCGGGTATTCGGGAGGCGGCCGTCCCCCCGTGCGCGACGACTACGGGCGCAGCACCTACGGCGAGCGCGCGGACTATCGCACGGACGAGAGGCGCTACGGGGGCAACGAGGGCGAGGGGCGGCGACGCAGCGGAGGCAGTGACGACGACCGCTCCTGGTACGACGAGGCGCGCGATTACTTCCGCGGCCGGAAGGAAGAGCGCGGGCGCGGTGCCTCGCGCTCACACGTGCGCTGCCGCGACATCATGACGCGCGACGTGACGGTCGCCGCGCGCGACACCAGCCTGATGGATGTCGGCGCGATGATGCGCGACGAGGACACAGGCGTCATCCCCGTGGTCGAGCGCCAGGACGCGCAGGCCGGGGAAGGCAACGGCGGCGGCAACGGCAGGACGCGCAGCAACGGCAGACTCGTCGGCCTCATCACCGACCGCGACATAGCGATTCGCGCGGTCGCCGAAGGGAAAGACGTGCGTCTGACTCGCGCGGAGGAAGTGATGACGGCAGACATTCACACCGCGCGGCCGAACGACCGTGTGATTGACGCCATACGGAAGATGGGCGACAAGCAGGTGCGCCGCATCCCCGTAGTGGACGACAATAACAACCTGCTCGGCATCATCTCGATGGCCGACGTGGCGCTCGAAACCGAGGAGGACCGCGAACTGGCCGAAGCCCTCGAAGAGATTTCGAGCGGCTCGTCCTTCTGGAGCAAAATCTTTGGGTAAAGCAGAATTCAGGAGTCAGGAGTCAGGAGTCAGAATAAAAGGCTGCAACCCTTCTTCTGATTCTCTTTTCTCCTGACTCCTGTATTCTGACTTCTGACTTCTGACTTTATGGCTGAATCGGTCGAGAGATATTTCAAGATGATTCCCGTCGGGAGGCGGTCGCGGCCGGACGCGCGTACGTGGCGGCCCGACGCGGACGTGTACAGGACCGCGGACGGCTGGATCGTCAAAGTTGACCTGGCAGGCGTGAGCGCCGACGAACTAGAGATAGAGGTCAGCGAGAGGACGCTCGTCATACGGGGCTGCCGCCGCGACACCTTCTTCGGCGAAGGCGTCGTCTACCACCAACTCGAAATCACCTACAGCCGCTTCGAAAAGACGCTGCACTTCCCCTGCTCAATCGAGGGTGCTTCGCTCCTGCGCGACTACCGCGACGGCCTGCTGATCCTGCACCTGCGCGGGGAAGAGAAATGTGAGGAAAATGATAAGTGATAAGTGATAAGTGATAAGTTAAAGAAAGAGGTTTTAACTTATCGCTTATCACTCATCACTTATCACTTAAAAGCTATGTCTGAGACGAGAGAGAACAATCAAACGCAACAGCAGGGGGAGGCGGCTGGCGGGCAGGACGTGTCTCAGGCGGCGCAACCCGTGCCGTTCGAGATCAGCGTGCTGCCTTTGCAGCAGACGACGCTCTTCCCGGAGACGGTGGTCCCTCTGTCGGTCGGTCGCCCGCGTTCCATGGCTGCGGTCGAGGCGGCGCTCGCCACCGAGGAGAAGCTCCTCGCCTGCGTCACGCTCCGCAACGACAACGTGACGGGCCAGGATGCCACGCCCGCGGACCTCTACGACGTGGGCACACTCGTCATGGTCAAGCGCATGATGCGCGACGAGGATGTGATGCAGCTCATCGTGCAGGGCACAGAGCGCATCAAGGTCCTGAAGTGGACGCAGGAGCAGCCGTTTCTTCGCGCGCGCGTACAGATTCTGCCCGACCTGACAATTGAAGACCCGGAAGAGGTCGAGGCGCTCAAGCGCAACATGCAGGGGTTGATTCAGCAGGCGCTCGCCATGTTGCCGCAAGTCCCGCCCGAAGTCCGCATGGCCGTGATGTCTTCGGAAGACCCCGTGCGCCTGGCCTACTTCCTCGCTTCGGTCCTCAACCTCGGCGTCGAGCAGGAGCAGAAGATGCTCGAAGCCGACACGGCGGACGAGTTGCTGCGCCTGGCCCACGGCCTGCTCGCGCGCGAAGTCGAGATCATGCAACTGCGGTCGAAGATTGCGACCGAGGCGCAGACGGAGATGAACAAGGCGCAGCGCGACTACATCCTGCGCCAGCAGATGAAGGCGATTCAGAAGGAGTTGGGCGACGACGAGGGCGGCGAGCGCGCCGAAGCCGAGATGCTGCGCGAGCGGCTTCAGCAGGCGGACCTGCCCGAAGAAGTCAACAAGGAGGCCGAGCGCGAGTTGAAGCGGATGGAGAAACTGCCCGCGGCCGCGCCCGACTACCACGTCATACGCACCTACCTCGAATACGTCCTCGAACTCCCGTGGAAGAAATCAACCGAGGACAAGCTCGACCTTAACGAGGCGCGTCGCATTCTCGACGAAGACCACTACGGCCTCGAAGAGATCAAGGAGCGCATCCTCGAATTCCTCGCCGTCATTAAATTGAAGCCCGAGGCCAAGAGTCCCATCTTGTGCTTCGTCGGCCCGCCGGGTGTAGGGAAGACAAGCTTGGGGCGCTCGATTGCGCGCGCGATGGGGCGACACTTCGAGCGTATGAGTCTGGGCGGCGTGCGCGACGAGGCGGAACTGCGCGGCCACCGCCGCACCTACATCGGCGCGATGCCGGGCCGCATCGTACAGTCCATACGGCGCGCGGGTGTGAACAACCCCGTGATGATGCTCGACGAGATTGACAAGCTCGGCGCGGACTATCGCGGCGACCCGGCCGCGGCGCTTCTGGAGATTCTGGACCCGCAGCAGAACAACTCGTTCCGCGACCACTACCTTGATCTGCCGTTCGATCTTTCGAAGGTCTTCTTCATCGCGACGGCGAACCAGTTGGGGCCGATACCCGCGCCCCTGCGCGACCGCATGGAGATTATTCGGCTCGCGGGCTACTCCGACCAGGAGAAGCTGCACATCGCGCGGCGCTATCTAGTGCCTCGTCAGATTCAGGAGAACGGGCTGGACGAAGCGAAGTTTGAGATCACGGACGAGGCGCTGAAGCTCATCGCCGAGCGGTACACGCGCGAGGCCGGCGTGCGCCAGATGGAGCGGACCGTCGGCGGCATCATACGCAAGGCCGCGTTGAAAATCGCGCGCGGCGAGGCCGAGCGCGTGGTGGTTGACCGTGGCGGACATCAAGGAGTATCTGGGCTCGCCGAAGTTCTATCCGGAAGAGGCGCGCAAGGAGTTGCCGGCGGGCGTGGCGACGGGGATGGCCTGGACGGAGATGGGCGGCGAAGTCCTCTTCATAGAGGCGACGCTCCTGCCCGGCGGCTCCGGGCTGACCATCACGGGACAACTCGGCGAAGTGATGCAGGAGTCGGCGCGGGCCGCGCGCTCGTACCTCTGGTCGCACGCCGCGGAGTTCGGCATTGACCCGGAGATGTTCAAGGGTTACGGCGTGCACCTGCACGTTCCCGCCGGGGCGATCCCGAAGGACGGGCCGTCTGCCGGCGTGACGATCACGTCCGCACTGGCCTCGCTCTATACGGGGCAGACGTGTCCGCCCCGACACCGCGATGACGGGCGAGATAACTCTCTCGGGGCTGGTCTTCCCCGTAGGCGGCATCAAGGAGAAGGTCTTGTCGGCCCACCGCGCTGGCGTACGCCGCATCATCCTGCCCGCCCGCAACGAGGGCGACCTCGAAGACATCCCCGACGACGTGCGCAAGGAGTTGGAGATCGTGTTGGTCACTCGCATCGGCGAGGTCGTAGACGCCGCGCTCGAAATGCTCGTCGCCAACCCGCCGCCGCCCCCGCAGCCTTCGCAAGAGGAGCGCGGCCAGAAGCAGGCGGAGGGCGAAGTCGTCAGGGTGCGCGAAGCCGACAGGTGATAAAAAGGGAAGGGAAAAGAGAAGCCCCGCGACGCCAACGTGCGTCGCGGGGCTTTCTGTTGTTAAGGGGCGGCCCTGATTAAGAGCTTACCGCCCGAACCTCTGCCTGTACTCCACCGAGTTGAGGAAGCCGCTCACGACCTTCAGCAGGTCCGGCTTCTGGCTCGAAAGTTCCAGACTGTTGCTGACGCCCGCGTCCGCCTCGCGCCTGAAGAAGACGTGGTACTGCATGGCGACCTCCGACTCTCCGGCGAACTTCGCGGAGACATCTTCACTCTCGGCCAACTGCCAGAGCACGTCGCCCCTGGTCAGCGAGCCAGCAGTGAGACCCGCGACCCAAGCGGCCCTCTGCGGGTGGTTCGGCAGCGCGGCCGCCAGTAACAGCGCGTCCACGTAGTCCGCCGGCTGAGTCCTCGAACCGTAGCGGTCCTTGAACTCCGTCCTCGCCATGAAGTCCGCGACGAGGTCCGTCTTGTTCATCGCAAGCTCGGAGGCGTCACGCGCGCTGGCGAGCCTAGCCATGTCCGGAGTCAGCTCGTCGTAGCCCGCCGAACGGCCGAGGGCCGCGCGGTAGAGGCGGTAAGCGAAGTAGCCGCCGTCCTTGAACTCCGCGCTCTTGAAGAAGGCTGAGGCCACCGCCGCGCGACCGCAGTCGGCGGACCCGTTGCACTTCCTCAGCACTGCGAGCCAGTGTGTGAGCCCGTTGGCGTCAGCCTCGCGGCCTAAGACGTCAACGTAGAGCTGGCGGACGAAGAACTCGTCCGCGTCGAGCGGGTGAACAGGGGCCGAGCCGTTCGCGTCGTCGTCACTGATGGTGACGACGGCCGAGGTGGTCTGGCCCAGTTTCGCGCCCACGGGTTTCGACAGGCTGAGGGTGAAACTCTCCGGCCCTTCAGCGTACACGTCGTTGACCACGGGGACGGAAATCTCGCGGCTCGACTCGCCCGCCGCGAAGCGCAACGTGCCCATTGCCGTGGCGTAGTCGCAGCGGTTCGAGGCGTGGCCCGTGACGGCACCGCAGCCAGCGCCAGCGAGGGAGGCGGACGGGTCCGCCGTCTTGTAATTGACCGAGGCCGGCACGGACTTGTCGCCGTCTCTGGTGACCGTGACCGTGGCGCGCAAGGCCCCTTCCGAGGCGCTGTAGACCGGAGCGCCCAGGGAGAAGGAACTCGGGCCGGCCGCGACCGGGGCCGTGACGTTGATGTTGATGGTGTCTGTGTCCGTCAACTGCGTCGGGCCGGGCGCGTTGCCCAGGTCGTTGGAGATGATCTTCAGAGAGGCCGCGCCCGTGTAGTTGAGCGTCGGCTTGAACTGCATTCCGTTCATCGCCGCGTTAACGTTCGCGAGCGTGCCCGTGAAGATCAGGTACTGGTCATTGGTTCCGTCGCCGGTCGAGAACGTCAGGCCGGCGGTCGTCGAGAGCGTCGTCGTCCCCTTCGACGCCGTGAGCGCCACCTTGACCACGGCCGCGCCCGCGTCCACGTCCGTCACGGAGACGAGGTTGGAATGCGCCGCGTTAAAGGTCAGCGTCCCGTTCTTGACCACACTTTGCGCGGTGGCGGGCACGTTGTTGACGGGCGCGTCGTTGGCCGCGTTGATCGTGATGTTGAAGGTCTGCGGCGGGGAGGACATGTCCTGCCCGCTGTTGGCCGTGCCCGAGCCGTCCTTGAGGATGACGGTGACCGTGGCCGTGCCGGAGGTGTTGGCCTTCGGCGTGTAGGTCAGCGTCCCCGTCGGGCTGATCGCGGGCTGCGTGGAGAAGAGCGCGTTGTTGTTGTTCGTCACCTGGAAGGTGAGCACCTGGCCCGACTCGTTCGGCGCTCCGGGCGAGATCGGGTTGGCCCAGTTATTGATGGACTGCGGGCCGGGGTCCTCGCTCAGGGTCTGGTCCGGCCCCTTGGTGAACGACGGCATGTCGTTCACAGGGGTAATGTTGATGGAGAAGACGCGCTGGACCGTCTCTGTGCCGCCGCCTCCGTCGTTGACCGTGACGGTGATAATCGCCGTCCCGTTGGCGTTGGCGACAGGCGCGTAGGTCAGCGTCCCCGAAGAGTTCGGGCTCGTGTAGTTAATCACCGGGTTCGGGACGATGGCCGGGTTGCTCGATACCGCAGTCACCTGTAGCGTCTGCGTCTCGTTACCACCGGGGCCTATGCCCGTCATCGTTATCACTTCGCCCGCCGAGTCTTCGAGGATGAGGCGGTTGTTCAACGGGCCGATGACCGGCGGGTCGTTGACCGCGTTGACGCTGATGGTGGAGGTGTCCGTGCCTCCGCCCAAAGCCGCCGGTAGGTTGCCGGTCGCCGCCTGGACGGTGAAGTGGCCCGGACCCGTGTAGTTCGGCAGCGGCGTGAACCGCAGGCCGGCGGCCGCGTCTGCGAAGGAGACGTAGTTGTCGCCGACGAGCATCGTCGTGCCGTTGGGCATGTAGAGCGTGCCGCCCGTGATGGCCGAGATGCGGAAGTGCGTGACCTCCGCGCCGTCCACAGGGTTCTTCGTGATGAAGATTGGCCCGGACTGCGTGTCCTCGTTCGTCGCAACGTCTGCCACGTCCGGCGTGTCGGCGACGGGTGTGACCACGAAGTCGAAGGTGTCGGACATGCTGACGGGGAAGACGCCCGACTGCATCCCGGAGACGGTGACCGTGATGGTCGTCGTCCCGAACTTGTTAGCGGCCGGGGTAATCGACAGGTTGCGGGTGTTGCCCGCGCCGCCCAGGTTCAGGTTGGCGTTGGGCACGAGCGTCGTGTCGCTGGACGTGGCCGTGACGGTGAAGCCGGTGATGCCGGCGTCCTCGGCGACCTCGAAGTTGAAGGCTGAGAGCGTGGCGTCTTCGGCCGTCCCCTTGTTGGAGATGTCCTCGACCACGACCTGCGCCTCAAAGGCCCCGATGTCCACGGTCGCGATTGCGCCCGCGTCGGTCGAGTCAACGAAGCGGTTGAAGGCCGGGCCGCGCTGGTCGTTGGTCAGGCCGGCGTTGGTCGCGAGCGTGTTGTCGCCCGCGTCCAGCGCCGGGCTGTTCGGCTTCAGCGCGTGCGTCTTGGTCGGGCCGCCGTTGTCCACCAGTTGGTGGAGCTTCGGATCAACGCCGACCTGGTTGCCGTTGACCCCGTGGACGAGGGTGCCCGCGCCGCCCGCGCCGATGAGGTTGAAGGAACCCGTGACCGTGCCGTTGATGTCGTCAGGGGTATTGGACGCGTTCGGGTCGTTGAAGTTCTCGGCGACAATCGTGTTGCGCAGCGTGACGGTGCCGCTGACGCGGCGGATGCCGCCGCCGATGCCGCCGCCCACGCCGTTGACGGAGCCGTCGCTGTCGGCGCGGTTGTCTGTCACGGTGACGTTGGTCAGCGTGGCAGACCCCGGTGCGACGTTGCGCAGGCCGCCGCCGTCGTTCCTGGCGCGGTTGCCGCTGACGGTGCTGTTGGTCACCGTCAGCGTGCCGCCCGTGTTGGAGACGCCGCCGCCGTTGATGGCGTCGTTGTCGCTGATGGTGCTCTCGGTGACGGTCAGCGTGCCGACGTTGGAGACGCCGCCGCCGAGGTTGGCCGCGTCGTTGTCGTTGATGGTACTGCCCGTGATGGTCAGCGTGCCGCCGCTGTTGTTGCGGACGCCGCCGCCGTCGTTGTCCGTGCTGTTGCCGGAGACTACGACATCGTCGAGCGTCAGCGTGCCAGCGTTGGAGACGCCGCCGCCGTCCAGAGCGGAGTCGCCGCCGGAGATGGTCAGCCCACTGATGTCGACCGTCTTGCCGGAGGGAACCGTGAAGATGCGGAACTGCGCCGCCCCGCTGTCGCGCTCAACCTTCAGCAGCGCCGCGCCCGGACCCGTGATGACCAGGTTGCCGCTGTTCAGGTTGTCGCCGAGGTCGGGCAGCGCCGAGCCGAGCTGGATGGTGCCGTTGTTGAGCGACGCGTTGAAGGTGATGATGTCGTCGCTCGGGACGAAGTTCGCCGTCTCGATGGCTGCGCGCAGCGTGCACTGCTCGCCGGCCGTCGGGCTCACGTCGCAGATCTCGTCGGGGACGTTCATGTCTGACTCGTCGCCGAGAGTGTTGACCTCGATGTTGAGCGACGGGTTGACGACCTGCGAGAGCACAGTTGACGTGCTCGTCAGGAACAACGCGTCGCCGTTGTAGGTGGCCGTGATCGAGTGCGGCGAGCCCGCGACGCTGAGCGTCGAGGTCGAGCAAGTAGCCTTGCCCGTGCCGTCGAGCGGCGCGTCGTCGCAGATCAGGCTCGCGCCGTCGAAGAAGTCAACCGTGCCAGTCGGCGGACCCGTGACGGCCGTGTTCGAGGTGACGGTCGCCGTGAAGGTCACGTTCTGGTTGTTGAACGACGGGTTCTTGTTCGAGGTGAGCGTCGTCGTCGTGTCGGACTTGTTGACCGTCAACTGGAACTGCCTGACGACGGTCTGGTTCGTGCTGTCGGTCGTCGTCACCGTCACCGTGTAGACGCCGGCCGGGGCAGCGTTCGTGATATGGACTTCGCCGTCGTCGTCGTCAACGGTCGCGCCGCCTGTGAAGGCGCCCGAGACCGTCACGTCTGTGTCGAAGCCGGGGTTGTCGTCCGCGGGCGGGGCCGTCGGCATGACGTTCACGCCCTGTGTGACGAAGATGGTCTGGTCAGAGTAAGTGCCAAGGGTCGGCACGTCGTCGAACGGCGTGGTGTCGGTTGACGAGTCGTTGCCCGACGGGTCAGGCCCGTTGTTGTTGTCGTCGTCAATCGAGGCCGTGTTGCTGACCTCCGTGCCGGCAGGCGTGGACGAGGTCGTGACCGCGAAGGTCACGGAGCCGCTCGCGCCGGCCGCCACCGAGCCGATGGTGATCGTGCAGGTGCTGCCTGGGTTGTTGTTCGGCAAGCAGACCCAGCCCGCGGTGCTCGCGCCCGCGTTGAAGGTCGAGTCGGCCGGGACGGTCTCGGTGATGACGACGCCGGTCGCGCCCTGGTTGCCGATGTTCGAGTAGCTGAGCGTGTAGGTGACGGTGTTGCCGGCCTGGACGCCGACGTTGCCGTCCGACTTCAGGATGCTCAGGTCGGTGTTGGCCGTGATGGGCGTCGTATCCGTGTCGGAGTTGTCCGCCGGAGTACCGTCCGCGCCCTTCGTGCCGTCGTCGGCGATGGAAGCCGTGTTGCTGATGTCGGTCACGCCGGCGGGAATGCCCGCGTTGACCGTCACGGCAAACGTCGCCGTCGAGCCGGCGCTGCCTGCGGTCAGGTCGGGTATGGAGAGCGTGCAGGTGCTGCCCGCGTTGTTGTTCGGCGTGCAGCTCCAGCCCGCGGTGCTCGCGCCCGCGTTGAAAGTGGTGTTGGCAGGCACGGTCTCGGTGATGACTACGCCCGAAGCCGTACGCTTGCCGTTGGTGTTGTTGTAAGTGAGCGTGTAGCTGACGGTGCCGCCCGGCACGGCCGACGCGCCGCCGTCGTCCTTGGTCAGGACCAGGTCGGGCTGCGAGTCAACAGGCGTGTCGGTCGGGTCTGTCTCGCCCGTGTTCGGCGGAACACCCGTGTCGTCCGTCTGGACGGTGAGCGTCCCCGTGGGCGGGTTGTTCGGGTCGTCGTAGGTGACCGTCCCTTGCGCGGAGACCTTGGCGGAGGTGCCCGTGTAGTTGGCCGCGCTCTTGACCGTCACCTCGAAGATCACGCGGACCTTCTTGCCGGCGGGGATGGTGCCGATGGTGACGGGCAGGTCGCCCGCCTGCGGCGCTGCGGCCGGCTGAGGCGTCAGGGCCTTGGCCTTGGCAGCGGCCTTCGCGGCCGGCTGGGCCTTCGCTTCGGGCTGCGTCTTCAACGCCGCCGAATGCGCCTTGCGCCTGCGGCTGGACATTGCTCGCCTGCGGCTGCGCCTTGGGCTTCGAGCGAGCGTGGCTGGTGAAGGTCTCCGCAGCAGGAGCGGCGGCCGGCGCGGTCCTGGCCGCGACGGAGGGCTTGGTCTGTGCCCTGGTCGCCGTCTGCGTCCCGGCAGTCTTCACCGTTTCGAGCGTGTTCGTTTGACGCGCGATGGGCTCGGCGACTTTCTGGGCCGCGGGCTTCGTCGCAACAGACTTCGTCGCTACAGACTTCACGGCCGCGGGCTTCGCCGCCGCGCCGGTGTGATGAGCAATCGTCTCGCCGCCGAGCGCGATGAGCTTCCCGGCCGGGATGATTTCCAACTGCGAGGCGGGTTGTGAAACGTCGTCCGTGCGGGCGAGGTCGCCGCGCAGGTTCGTTTCAGGCTGAATCATGACCAACGGCGGCAGAGTCGGCGTCGTCGGCAGGTTGCAGGTGCCGGCTGTGTAGTTGACGATGGCCGTGCCGCCCGCCGGGCGGACGAACGTCGGGTCGAGCGTGCCAGCGTTGTTGTTGCTGTTGAAGTGCGCGGCGACCGAGGTGTCGAGCGTCCCCGTGCCGGTGAAGCCTTGCAGGAGGAAGGTCGTGCCCGTGCGCTGCGTGACTTCAAAGCGCGGGGTCAGGCCCGGCGTGTTCGTGCCGTTGATGGTGTTGCCGCCCGCGTTGTGCGAGAGGTGTGTGTTGACGCAGAAGTCCTGGTCGTGCGTGCCCGTGCTCGCGCCGGCGAGGAACTGTACGCCGGGGTTGAAGAGTCCGGCCGAGGCGATGCCGTTGACCGTGTTGCCTTCGAAGGTCACGTCGAGCCGGCCGTTGGTGCCGCCGAAGCCCTCGTTGCGGGCGGCGAAGGTCATGCCGATCTCGCCGCTGTTGACCGTGACGTTGTTGTCGCGCACCTCCGCGCGGCCCGTTGCGCCGTCGCCGACGATGAACTCTATGCCCGTGCCGATGCCCGTGCCGGTCGGGATGGAGTTGTTCGTGATGATGGCGTGGAGCGTCGAAGTGCGATTGGCGTCGATGTCGATGGCGACGGAGCAGTCTGCCGGCGTCGCGCAGTCGTTGATCGTATTGTTGTCAATCTTGACGAAGCCCTGCGAGGTGTTGTCGGTCGTGAAGTTCACGGCCATCGGCAGGGAACGGTTCTCCGTGAAGACGCTTCCCTGCACGGTCAGGTTCAGGATGGCCGCGTTGATGGCCTGGCCGTCAACGCCTATGCCGTCCGTGTTGAGGAAGTCGCAGTCGTCCACGAGGACGTTGGACGTTCCGCCGTCCGCGCGGATCGAGAAGCCCTGCTCGCCGAAGGTGCTTATGTTCTGCTGCACCGTCACGCGGCGGACCGTCAGATTGAGCGTGGTGTTTGCGAGCTTGTAGAAGCGGATGCCGTACTCAGCCGGGTCCGTGATGGTCACGTCCTCGAACTTGACGGTCCCCTGGGCGTCCGTGATGAGCACGCCCGACTCCTCGTTGCTCTCGCCGACGTTCTTGATGATCGCGTTGGTCACGATGAGGCCGTTGACCTGGTGGCCGCTGATGCCTATCTGACCGGCGGCGTTCGCGCCGCCCGCGCCGTCTATGCCGTCGTTGCCGTCAATCACGATGCGGTCGAGCGTGACGTTCGACGTGGCCGATTGCATGTCAACGGCGGCCGCGCAGCCGGTGGCTGTATCCAGGTCGCAGTTGGCCGCGTTGGTGGTGTTGTCGGCGATGTTCTCGAAGAACATGCGCGACAGCGAGACGTTGCTCGCCGCGGTCAGGCTCACGCCGTCGTTCGTCGTGGCCCGAATCGAGCCGCCCGAGCAGTTGGCGAGGGTCGTGCAGACGCCGCCGGGGCCTGTGTCGCCGTTGCCCGTGACGGTGAACGGCCCAGTCCCCGTCGTGTTGAGCACGATGCCGTTGGTCGAGCCGTTGGCGGTGATGCTCCTGAAGGTGATGCCGTTGGCGTCGATGTTGGTGAACGCGATGTTGATGGGCGTGCCCGTCGTCGTCGTGATCGTGTTGTCGGGCGCGGTGCCGTTCGCGTTCGGGTCCGTGATGGCGATGGAGCCGTTGCTGGTCGCCACGAACGCGTTGCTGGTGGCCGTGTTAAGAATCAGGCCGCCGTCGAAGCGGATCGCCGTGCTGGCGTTGTTGAGGAACGTGATGCCCGTGCCGGAGTCGGAGACCAGGCCGTTGAAGTCCACGGTCCCGCCCGTCTTGTTCTGAACGTCAATCGAGCGGGCCTCGCCCGCGGCGTTGGTGATGGTGCCGTTGTAGGTGATGGTGGCCCCGCCGCCGCTGACGAGGAAGTCAGCGCCGGTGAGGGTGGACATGACACCGTTGTTGATGGTGATGGTGCCGCCGATGTTGGTCAGGTTGAGGCCGTTCACGGCGCTGCTCGATTCGAACGCGCCGAAGGTCGCGGTGACGGTCCCTGCGCCGGTGGTGCCCTTCGTCAGGAGGAGCGCCTGGCCGGTGCGTGTGCTGGTGTCGTCAATGCTCACGTCGGCAACAGTCAGCGAGCCGAAGCCGGCCACCCCTGGGCCAGCGCCGGCAGGGATGCCAGAGATACCGACGCCCGTCGTGTTGCCGACCGTCAGGCCGTAAATCTCGTTGTTACCGCCGATGTTGTTCAGCTCGATGGCGTTGGTCGTGGCGGCACTGGTCGTGATCTTCACGATGACCCCATCCGCGGGCATCACCGTCGGGAAAGGCGCGCTCCCGCTCGGCGGGGTAAGACCCGTACGGACCGCGAGCGACTGTGTCGAGTCCTGACCGATGAGCCTCTGACCGGACAGGAGCGTGACGGGGCCTGTGTAGGCCGAGGCGTTCTGGTAGATGAAAATGTTGTCGTTGATGGCCGGGTTGTTGCCCGCGCCGTTGTTGACGGCCTGGAAGGCTGCCAGCGAGTTGAACGGGGACGAGAGGCGGCCGTCGCCGACGGGGCCGCCGTTGTTGACGAACCAGACCATACCGCTGATGGGGAGCGTCACGGTCGCCGTGTCGCTGCCGCCGTCGTTGGTGATCTGGTAGGTGAAGCTGTCGTTCCCTTCGTAGCCGGCCGGCGGGTTGTAAAGGTACTTGCCCCTGTCCGCGCCGGAGACGGTGACGACGACCGTGCCGCCCTGCGCGGTGGTCGCGGTGATGGTGTTGGTCACGACGGTCGTGACGCCCTGGACCTGGTCAATCACGACCTGGTCGGCCGCGGCGAACTGGTCGTTCGTCGTCACGCTGAACGGGATGTTCGCGGAGTTGACGTTGACGTTGCCGATGACGTTCTGCGGGTGCGTGTCGTCGTTGGCGACAGGCGGAATCTTGAACGTGAAGACGTAGTCGGCCGCCAGCGTGTCGGGCGGGTCGCCCGCGTCCACGTCCGAGACCTGCGCGGCCGTGATCGTCACCGTGCACTCCGCGCCGACGGGCAGGTTCGCGGTCGGGTCGAGGACGATGGTCGTGGTGCCGGAGCCGGAGAGCGACTTGGCAATCGTGCCCGAGCCGGCCGGGCACTGGATGTCGAAGGCCCCAGCCGTCGTCGTGACGGCCTCGCTGAAGACGACGGTGATGTTGGTGTTCGCCGCCACACCCGTCGCGCCGTTGGTCGGCGTCGTGCTCTGCACGGTCGGCGGCACGTCAATGGTGAAGCTGAAGACGAAGTTAGCCACCATGTTGTTGGGCGGGTCGAAGGAGTCCGTGTCCTCGACCTGGGCCGCGAAGACCGTCGCCGTGCACGTCTCGCCGTTGGCGAAGTCGGTCGGGTTGATGGTGTACGTGCTCGGGCCGCCTGTGACCGTGGAGTTCGTAGTGTCGTGCGTGCCGCTGGTCCCGCAGACAATCGAGAACCAGTTGCCGTTGAGGGTGACCGACTCGCTGAAGGTGACGGTGACGTTGGTGTTGTTGGCCTGCTGCGTCGCCCCGTTGATCGGGGTCGTCGCGGTCACGCTCGGCGCGGCGTCGGTCGAGAACGTGAAAACGTAGTCGGCCACCATGTTGTCGGGCGGGTCGTTGCCGTCCTGGTCCGTAATCTGGGCCGCGATGACAGTCACCGTGCAGGTCACGCCGCCGGGCAGGCTCGTCGTCGGCGTCAGCGTAAAGGTGTTGCTCGGGCTGGCCGAGAGCGAGAAGGTCTGCAAGTTGCCGGGTGCCGGACACTCGATCTTGAAAGAGTTGGTGGTGGCGTTGACATTCTCCGAGAAGTTGACCGTGATGGTCGTGTTGGTCGGCAGGTTGGCCGCGCCGTTGGTGGGCGAGGTGGTTGTCACCGCCGGGGCGGCGTCTGTCGTGAAGCTGAAGACGTAGTCGGCCACCATGTTGTCCGGCGGGTCGAAGGCGTCGCTGTCTGAAATCTCGTCTTTGTCAACCGTGACCGTGCAAGTCGTGCCCGCGGGCAGGTCCGCGGTCGGGTTGAGCGTGATCTGGTTTGTCCCTGATCCGGTCGCGACGAAGGTCTTCAAGTTGCCGGGGGCCGGGCACTCGATTTTGAAGGCGCTGGCCGTGTGGGTGATGTTCTCCGAGAAGTTGATGACGACGTTAACGTTGGTCGCGACGCCGACAGCGCCGTTGGTGGGCGAGGTGGTCGTCACCGCCGGGGCGGCGTCGGTCTGGAAGTCGAAGACGTAGTCGGCCGCCATCTGGTCGGGCGGGTCGTTCGAGTCCTGGTCCGTGACCTGTGCGGCGACGATGGTCACCGTGCAGGTCTCGTTGCCCACGAGGTCCGTGTCGGGGTTGAGCGTAAAGGTGGTCGGGCCGCCCGTGACGGTCGCAGTGTGCGTCCCCGAAGTCGTGCAGGAGATGGTGAACCACGTGCCGGTCACGTTAACCGGCTCGCTGAAGGTGACGCTGATGTTGGAGGTCGGGTCAACGCCCAGCGCGTTGTCAGCGGGCGTCGTCGCGGTGACGGTCGGGGCGGCGTCAACGTTGAAAGTCACGGTCGCGGTGTCGTCAACGCCGGGGTTCGGCGGGGTGACGCCGTTCGAGATCGTGTAGTTGAAACTGTCAGAGCCCTCGAAGCCGGAGGGAGGGTCGTAGGTGAAGGTGCCGTCCGCGTTAACGTCAACCTGGCCCCCCGCCGTGGTGGCACAATTGTCGAAGGGCGCGGTCACGTCCGCGCAGCCGACGACGGCTGAGACGACGAGCGTCGGCGTGTTGGGCTTGCCCGTGTCGTTCGTGAGCAGGCTGGCCCCGCCCGTGAGCGGGGTGTCCTTGGTCGCCACGTAACTGTCGTTGAAGGCCAGCGGCGAGACTTTGACCGAGCCGGAGACGAACTCCGTGTTCGGGTCAATGGTGGAGTTGAAGCTGACGCCCGTGGCGTCCACTGGACCATCGTTGATGATGTCGGCCGTGTAGGTGATGGTTTCGCCGAACTCGGCCTTGAGGTCGCCGTCGCCGTCTGCGAAGGCGTCGGTCATCGTGGCCGACATGTCGGGGGTCGCGGCCGGAAGCGGCGCGTTGAAGAGAAACGATTCCATCTTCTGGTCCGCCGTCAGCTTGCGCCGGGCTTCGGCCGCCGCGTTGGCAGCTTCGGCCGCATTGGCTGGGCCAGCGAGCGTCGCGACGGGCGCGAGGAGCATCAGGAAGGAGAGTAAGCAAGCTGTAAAGACTCTAAGGTTGCTGTGGGACGACGTGCAGGGGACTCGTTTCATGACTTCTCCTTCAGGCAGATGCTAAGCGCACGCGGACAGAGTTCGGCCGCGCGGGGAACGGACAGGGGATGGGGACGAGCTTATTTGCAAATTCGGACTACCAGACAAAAGACCAACGGGAAAGAACGCACCTTCATCCACGAGGAAGGGGTGGCTAAGCTACGTGTGAGACTGACAAAGTGTCGGGCAACTACCGCCTTGTGAACCAGAGATAATAGCCAAGCATTTTTCAGACTAAGATAAAAGGAATGACCGTGAGCACAAGGCGCAGCAGCGCCCCTCCGCGAACGGAGTGAAGAAATTAGCACAGATGGCCCAATTACACAAAGAGAAATGTACAAATTATGTTAAAAAATCGCCCATTCGAAGCGCCCCCGATTGAAAAACGCCAGGATTTCACCCCTTCCCGCCCGCCCGCGCGCTCCAACGCTGCCACGGGGGACGGGAGCGCCGCGACGGGCTGTTAACTCGCGCACGCTGTTTCAGTGTCCGCCGGGGACGTGGCTCAGTGTGAGCTTGAAGCCTTGCCCATTTCCGCGAAAGCACTGCATAATTACCGAGCGATGCATATTTCCTGTAACTTTGAGGCATAAGACCCGCAAATTATGGGAACGGCTTGTCTTGAGAGAGTTAAGTTTCAGTCGTCCCTATAATGTGAGTATTCATTCCATCTGAATATTTGTGCAAAGCCACGCCGCGGCCGTTCTCGTCCCCCGCGCCGTGACTGACGGGAGTGACGCCACGGCTCCGGTCTGCCGCGCCGCCGCTCCGGTCAGTCGCGCAGGCACTCCCGTCCGCCACGCGACCGCTCCCGTCCGCCGCGCCACGACTCCCGTCCGCCGCCGCGTCACTCCCCTCAGTTGCGCGTCCGCTCCCGGCCCGCCGCACGCGTCGCGCCCTTGCCCCTAGACTCTTTGGGTGTTGTGTCTCTACGCGCCGCGGTGGTGAGTATCCGCGGCGCAGGTTCACGGTTACGTCTTCGACCTGCTCCTCGCAGCAACCTCAAACAGTAAAGCCTTTCAGCCGCATGACACCGCGGCAAGGAGACCTCGATTATGGCGGACTACGATTCCGGGCTACCGACGCGGAGTTCAACATTTGGCAGGCTAAATTATCTTAAGCACGTGGATGCGAACCGGCTGCACTCGGTTTGACGGCCGCGGACTTAACGCCGCTGACGACGGCTCAGACTACCTGGGGGAACGATTACGATGCACACACCACGGCGCAGGCAGCGGCCCAAGGGGCACAGCAGACCAAGAAGAACGCGCGCTCTTCTTTTGAGTCATCGCTGCGCGCTCTCGTTCGTCGCCTTCAGGGGTTGCCAGCTCTGACCGACGCACAGAGGGCGGAGATGGGCATTACCTTGCGTGACGTGCCGCGCGCGGCGACGGGCGTGCCGACGACGAGGCCCGTCGCCAGCGTGGACACGAGCCAGAGGCTGCGCCACACCATCAACTTCACGGACGAGACGACGCCGAACTCAAGGGCCAAGCCCGAGGGGACGATGGGCTGCGAAATCTGGGTCAAGGTCGGAGACCCCGCGCCGACGGACCCGGACCAGTTACGTTTCCTTGCGACCGACACGCGCACGCCCTACGTCGCAGAGTACGGCGGCGAGGACGCGGGCAAGGTGGCCCACTACATGCTCCGCTGGGTCAACACCAAAGGCGAGCAGGGGCCGTGGAGCCAGACGGTCAGCGCGACGATCACAGGTTAAGGAAAAGGCAAAAGGAAAAAGTAGAAGACACTGAAAGGGTCTGACATGATAGCCAGGGGAAGCGAGCGCGCGAGCGCGAGCGCCGCCCCTGGAATCTTCCGAAAAACAATTCCGACCCTGAAGGGGTCGCACATTCAACGTTGAATGTGCGACCCCTTCAGGGTCGGATTCTTTTCCTTACATCAAACCGGGGGCGGCGCTCGCTTACGCTCGCTTGCCCCCGGCTATCATGTTCGACCCCTTTGGGGTCTCTGCGTTTCCTTCTACCTTCTACCTTATTACCTTTTACCTTCTTCCTTACCCTCTGGGCGGGAAGACGCCTTGCAGCGCGATGCAGAAGTAGAAGGTCAGGTAGGGCTGAAGGTTGTTGTGCGGCTGGTCGCCGCCCGCGGGTGCCAGCCCCTCCGGGGCCATAAAGGCGAGCGCCGCCGGTGCGGCGTAAATGTTGTCGTTCGCCGGCGCGGCCATGTAAGCCCCCGCGGGGTTCGGCCCGTCGGCCGGGTTAAGTGACGCCTTCAACTGGTGTGCGTGGGCGGGGATCTCCGATTCGAGCAGCGTCACGGTCTCCGAGCCGCCCGTCTCGCCCAGGTCGTGCAGCGAGAGGCCCGGCCCCTGCCCAGGGTGCATCGGCGCGCGGCCTTGCAGGTCGGGCAGGGCGAAGTTCGACTTGCCGTTCCCGCCGTAAGTCGTCCCCAGCAGCGAGAACAGCGCGGTGTTCTGCGAGAGGGGCAACAACTGCCCGTCACACCACGCCCAGCCCTTCGGCGCGAAGTTGAAGGGGAAGATGCGAATTTCAGCGACAAATGGGTCTGCCATAAATGTTCTCCTTATGTTGGGGACGGGAAAATCCCGAAGAGCGAGATGATGAAGTCCACGCAGAGGTACGGCTGGAAGTTGGTGTGCGGCTGACTCCCGCCGACCGGGCCGATGGCTTGCGCGGCCATGTTCCCCAGCGGAACGTCTCCCGAGTAGATGTCCGCGCCCGTGGTCGCCGCCAGCAGCAGGCCCTGCGGGTTCGACTGCTGAGCGCCCACGCTCGAAGCCAGCAGCGGGTGGCTGTGCGCGGCAATCTGGTTGACCGTGAGCGTGATCTCCTCGGCCCCGCCCGTCTCGGCCAGGATGAAACCGTTGCCCTGGTGAATGGGGATGCGGCCGCGCAGGTCCGGGAGCGCGAAACGTGCTCTGGCCGTCGCCGCCGTAAGTCGTGCCGATGAGTTGGAACAGCGTCTCGTTCTCCGAGATGGGCAGCAATTGGCCCTCGCAGAACATCCAGCCCGCCGGGGCGAAGTTGCCCGCGAACATTCTTATTTCGCCGACGTATGGTTGTGCCATTAATACCTCCTTAATTGGGGCTGGGGAAAATGCCCTGAAGGGCGATGCAGAAATTCAGCGTGAGGAACGGCTGCATGTTCAAGTGCGCCTGCGAGCCGCCGACGTTAGTGACGCTGGCGGGATTCATGGCGACGAGCTGCGTTGGCGAAGAGTAGGTAAGTCCCAGCGTCTTGCCGAGAACGTTGCTGGTCGGGACGTTCGTCGTCCCGTTGTTCGTCGTGCCGCTCAGGACGTGGGTGTGCGTCGGCAACTCGGCGATGGAGAGCGTGTGCGCCTGCTCGCCGCCGCGCTCACCGAGCGTGTGCCCGGAGCCGACGTGGATGGGGGTTCGACCACGTAGGTCGGGAAGCGCGAAGTTGACGCGCCCGTCGCCGCCGAAGGTCGTGCCAAGCAGGGAAAAGAGAGCTTGGTTCTGGTTGATCGGCATTAGCTGGCCGTTGCACAACGCCCAGCCCTTCGGCGCGAACTCGAAGCTCATGATTCTGATTTCAGACAGGAATGGTTCGGCCATAGATTTATCTCCTCTGGGCTAATCGCCAGACAGAAATTTTCGGACAGTTGGAATCGGGTAAAGAGCGCCCCTCTGGAAGAAAACTAACCGCGTGTGTGGTGATCGGGTGAAGCCTCTACTTTCGATGCATTTTTTGCACGGCCCAATAAAGTATCGGCTGTCAGGGTATTACAATTTCACTGACGAGTTCACTGACGAGTTCACTAACGAGGCGCGGGGATTGTAAACCGTCACCGTCTGCAACACAAGACAAATTTTATTGCTTCTGGCACAATTTATTGATAGAGTCTCGTCCGGGCAGGGCAGGATTTCCCATCATACAGCATCCCGCGGAAGCAAAAATACAGACCCTCGTAGTCTAGATGCAAACCCTCGCGGTTTGACCTACCCGATAAGACTTGGACCAAGGAACGAAGTGTGCCATGAACATCCCCCGTCGTAAATTCATTAAAGCCGGAATCGTCGCGGCCGCCTGCGCGGGCGTCCCCCTGACTATTGGCCCAGCCTCTGCGCAGAAGCAGCAAGGCACAGGACGCCGCCAGGAAGGTTACTTCCAGATTCCGGCAGAGGTTCAGAACGATCCCGTCAGCTACTACAGCATGGCGACCTTCGCCCCCTACGTAAAGTCAGGGTTCCTGATTCTGATTGGTAAGACGTGGAGATACATGACGCTGGTCGAGGTCAAAGACCTGCGCCCCTCTTCGTCCGGCAACGCGCCGATCAAAAATTTGGACGAATCTTTCTCGCTCACCTTCCTGGCCTCGCGGGGCCAGAAGATCGAGCAGAAGGTCTACAACATACGCCACGCCGCGCTCGGCAAGTTCTCGCTCTTCCTCGTCCCCATAGGCCGCCGCACACGCACCACCCCGGAATACTACGAAGCGGTCATCAATCGGCGCACGTCCTAAAGCTTCACGAAGTAAAATTAGAGCGAAGGCGCGAGGAGGAAGAAGATTGCGCCGCCTCACATCAGGCTCCGCAGCCTTCTCATGCGGCGCGCCTACATCGGCCGGAGTCTACTGGTTGATCTCTTCTCGCTGGCTTTGGCCCTGCGGTCCCTTAATCTTTGCTTCGCCGCCACGTCCGTCAGCTCGATGTAATTAATGTTGTGCACGCTCTTGCCGCCGGCGAAGATTTTAATCTCGAAGCCCTTGCAGTTGAGAGTCTTTAACTGCGTGTCCATGCCGACGTAAGGCTCCCAGGCGTGCGCGGCCGGCAGCTTCTTCCCCTCCAGAAACTTCCCCAGGAACTCGTCCACGTGTTTATACTCCGGGCCGCTGTAGCTGATGTTCATGGTGGTGACGCGGCCGTCTAGGAGCGTCAGCGTGATCGCGGTGACTTGCGGGAATTTCGCCTTCGACGCATACCTCTCGGGCTTGATACTGAGGTTGGACACTCCGAGCCGGCTGGCCGGCCTGAGCATGGCGGCGCGCACCTCCTGGTCGGCGCGGCTGCCGGGGAAGAGCGCCAGCACCTCTTCAGGCTTCATGCCCAGCTTGAGGCCGCTGACGGTCGGACCCTGCGCCAGCGTCAGCGTGCAAGCGCCCTGGGCGTTGGCGGCGGAGGCCGCGGCCAGCACTAATAAGAATGCGAACAATTGCTTCATAACAAATCCCCTGACTGGCAACTCAAGTAGTCAGCTTAAGGCTTCAGCCGCGCCGCCACTCCATCAGATAGTTAACGCCGTCGTCGTCCGGCCGGTCCATTTTCTCGAAGCCCAGCCGCTCGAAGAGGCGGCGCGAGCGGTTGTAGCTCTCGACGTAGATGTTGAGGGGAAGGCCCACACTCGCCGCCTCGTCCATCAGTTCTTTGAGGAGGAAAGTCCCCGCGCCGCCGCCGCGGTGCTCAGGCAGGAGGGTGATGTCCAGGATGCGAATCTCGTAGTCGCGTCGAGCGACGTAGAGCCGGCCGGCCGCGCGCCCGTCCAGGAGAATGATGTCGTAGGTGGCCGCCGGGTTGTGCGTGCGGTAGTGAAGCTGCTGCGCGTCGAACTGCATGCGGACGAAGGCGGCGCGCTGCGCTTCGCTCCAGGGCACGCGCGCCAGTTCGTCTTCGCGCGTGCTGCCGTAAACTTTTACGAGGAACTCTTCGTCGTCGGCCGCGGCCGGGCGCAGCGTGACGCGGCGCGCGGCGGGAATCTCTTCTTGAGTCATAAAAGGGGATCGTACGCGGCTCAGTCCTGCGGGTCGAGCGGGCGATTGAAGACGGCCTCGTAGCGGAACCCTTCGGGGTCGCGGCCGACGGGGACGATGAACAGGTCCAACTCACCCATCGCGTCGTGCTTCATGTGGTAGGTCCCCTGCGGGAGGTAAATGTTTGCGGGGCCGCGGAAGAAGATGGAGAACTGTTCCTGCCTGGGCGTCGAGAGCGTGCTGACGACTTCCAGCAATTCCAACTCTACCGCGCCCGACGGTTGCAGCGGGATGTGGAATTTTGTGTTGAGGTGTTCGGCGAAACTTTCTTTGGTGAAAAACTCTGGCACGTTTAATGACCTCCGATTATTGGAGGGATGAGGGATGAGGGATGAGGGATGAAATAAGAGCTTTCTGTCTTTACTTCATCCCTCATCCCTCATCCCTCATCCCTCATCCTCTTGTGCTCCATCTGAAAATGCGTGTCGTTCTCCCCGGTGGTCGCGAAGCCCAGCCGCTCGTAGAGACCGCGGGCCAGCGGGTTCGACTTTTCGACCTGAAGCCGCAGCGGCTTCTGCTCGCGGCCGGCCTCTTCCATCAACTCTTTGACCAGCGTGGTCCCGATTCCGGCGCGACGGTACTCGGGCAGAAGAGCGATGTCTGCGAGCCGGAACTCTTCGTCGCCGCGGACGACCAGGAGGCGGCCGACCGCCTGATCATTGAAGAGGATGATGCGGTCTTCGAGCCCCGCGTAGTACATGCGATAAGAACGGTCGCGCGCCGTGAGCTGCATCTTGAGGAACGCCTCGCGCTGCGCCTCGCTCCACGGAATCTGTGCCAACTCTTCTTCGCGCGTGCTGGCGTAAATTTCCAACAGCAGCCGCTCGTCTTCGAGCATGACAGGACGCAGCGCCAGTGCTGCCCGAGGCGGCTCGGCCGAAAAACTCTTCATCCCAATATCTCGTCCACGCTCAGAGTCAGGCCGGCCGCGTCCGTGGAGTTGATAGCCTCGCCCCGCCCGTACCGGCGCACGTTCCGGTACGCGCCCTCCGCGGGCTGCGTGTAAACTTCGACCTGCCCGTCCGACAAATTGACGATCCACACCTCCGAGATTCCCGCGCGCGCGTAGAGCGGGACTTTGATCTGGCGGTCGTATTCGAGCGTGGTGTCCGCGACCTCGACGATGAGCAGCACGTCGTCGGGCGTGGGCAGTGACCGCTCGTAAAAATCTTCGCGCCGCCTGAGCAGCGCCACGTCCGGCTGCGGCTCCGCGTAGTCGTTCAGCACGATGGGGCTTTGCACTCGAACAATCGCCCTGCGCCATAAGCGTTCGCTGAGTAGTTCGGTCAGCCGGTCAACACACGCGGCGTGACGCCTGCCAATCGGTGACATCTCGACGATCTCCCCTTCGATCAACTCGACGCGGTCGTCCTCCTTGAGAATGCCGGTCTCGCCCATGCGGTTATATTCGGTGACGGTGAACCAGCGCTTGGCGATTTGGACTGACATGATTCCTCGCTTTCCGGGCATGAATGATAACACAAGCCGACAGGGGTGCGTTCAGCGCCCGACGAGTGCGGCGCGGTAGGCGCGCGGCGTCAGCCCCGTCGCCTGGCGGAAGGCTTTGGTGAAGTGGCTCGGGCTGCCGTAGCCGACGCGGGCGCTCACTTCCGAGACGGAGAGGTCCGTCTCGGCCAGGAGAGACTGGGCGCGCGTCACGCGCAGGGTCGCGAGGTACGCGTGTGGGCTTGCGCCCGTCAGTTTCTTGAAGAGGCGCGCGAAGTGAAAGGGCGAGAGGAAGGCGGCGGCCGCTATCTCTTCGAGCGGCAGCTCGCGGTTCAGGTGCGCGTGCATCAACTCTATGGCGCGGCGGATGCGCCGGTCCACGAGGCCGACGCGCGACAGCTCCAGCTCTTCGGAGCGGCGCACGTTCGAGTGGTGGCGCAAAAGATGGACGACCATTTGTTCTATCAGCGCGGCGACGACCACCTCCTGCCCGGCTTCGGCCTGGGCCAATTCCGCGGCCAGGTCGCGGGCCAGGCGCGAGAGCCGCGCGTCTTCGTGGACGACGTGCGAGCGGAACTGGACGCTCGCGCCCGCGCCGACGAGCCCCGTGCGCGCCGCCGCGTCGAGCACGAAGGCGGGCGAGAGCGTCAGCGACAGGTATTCCGCGTGACGCGCGCGCGCGGACGCCGTCACGCCCGGGTCAAGGAGCAGCGCATCGTCTTCGCCCAACTCGAACGCGTCGTCGTGGACGCGGCCCGGCAGTCTTCCACCGAGCAGAAACAGCAGGGCGTAGTCGGCGCGCGCCTCGCTCGTCCAGGTGACGCGCGGCGCGCGCCTGTAATGGAGCGCGTACTGCGGGCGGACGAAGACGCGGTCGAGTTGAGTTTTCGGGCGTTCCATCGAAGTCCGTAGTCTATCACTCGCCCCCACGCAACTCAGCACGCCGCGCGCAGAGCCGCGCAGGGTCGTTCGTGATGACGGCGCGGACGCCGCCACGCAGGGCGCGCAAGACCCACGAAGGATTGTCGGCCGTCCAGACGATTGTTTCCAGGCCGTGGCGCGCGGCCTCGCTAACGGTGCGGCGCGTGGCGAGGCTGTGATGTAAGGCAATCTCGTCGGCCCCGCACTCGATGGCCCGGCTAATCATCCCGCGCGCCGAAGGTGCCGGGCGCGAAAGCCCGCGGTCGAACAGCGCCGCCGTGCGCAAGGTAGCGTCGAGCCGCTTGATCTCGGCAATCGAAGCCAGATCGAAACTCTCGACGACGACGCGTCCGGCGAATGAATAATCGCGGACGAGCTTTGCGACCCCGGAGGCTAACGCCGCGCGGTCTCTAGGGCCGCACTTCATCTCGACGTAAAGCAGCGCGTCACGCTTCTTCATCAGCTCGAAGACGGCGGCGAGCGTCGGGATGGTCGCGCGCGCGTACTCGTCGCGCGCGAGTCGCGGGCGGCGCAGGTTGAACCACGTCCCGGCGTCCATCTGGCCCAGTTCGGTGGACGAAAAGCTCGACACCATTCCGCGCCTCAAGGCCGTGCGCCTGAGCGTCGCGTCGTGAATAACCACGGGCACGCCGTCCCGCGCCAGCCGCACGTCGAACTCGACGCCGTCCGCGCCGTCTTCGAGCGCCCGCTCGAAAGAGACGAGCGTGTTTTCGGGGGCGACCGCGGCCGCGCCTCGATGACCGATGATGAGAACAGTGGGCAGTGACCGGTGGTCAGTGGTCAGTGAAACCATGTGCAAGCGTTTAGCCCCGTCAGGGGCGGAGTGAAAATAGCCCAGCACTTCAGTGCTGGGTTAGAGACGTGAAAATTGTGCCGAGTCCCGTAGGGACGGTTGAAGAAAGGCTGGGCCATTTTTCAATCGTCCCTACGGGACTCGATAATATTTCGTCACTGGTCCCAGCACTGAAGTGCTGGGCTATTATCAACAGCCCCTAACGGGGCTAAGGCTTTACTTACTTTCCCGCTGCCTTCTGCACATTTCTGTAATGTCCGTAATCAATCTCCGCGAAGATGTTGTCGCGGGATTCGATTTCGGTGAGGCGTTCTTCGTCAATTGAGTCGCGCTCTATGTCGTCGGCGATGGCGTTGAAGCGGCGGATGTGCGAGCGGAAGCGGCGCGTGGCGTACTCGACCGTAGTGCCCTGGTAAATCTGGAAGGCCCAGTCGCTTGATTCGGCGAGCAGGAGTTCGCGCGCCGCTTGATTGAGCGCGCGGCGCGTCAACTCGTCCGGTCCATCATGGCGGTTGGCGAGCGCCGTCATGCGTTCTTCGGCCGCCTGCTGGTGCGGGTACATCCAACTGTTGCGCTCGTTGAGCCAGACCTTGAAGTAGCCGTCCTCGCCCCAGGAGGATTGCGAGGGACGCTGCGTCTGTATGGGGATGCCGGAGTCGAGGAAGTCGCCGGGCGCGATGGCCTCGACCTCGTCCTGGTCCCAGTGAAGCTTGCGGAAGACGAAGTCAATGAACTGCGGACCCTCGAACCACCAGTGGCCGAACAACTCCGCGTCGTAGGGCGAAGTGACGAGCGGCGGGCGTCCCTGGAACGCTTCATTTAAATGTCTGGCCTGCTTGATGCGCTCGCCGACGAAGTGTGCTGGCGTGGGCGGCTGCGCGTTCGCGCGCGGCCTCCGGGTTATAAGGAAGCTTGTGTTGCTGCGGCACGTCCTGTCCGGTGATGCTGTGATATTTCAGGCCCAGGTGGCGGCGCTCGCCGCCCGCGTGCAGGTGCGGGAGCAGGTAATCGAGCGGCGCGTCCCAGCCGAGGTCGCGGTAGAACTCGCGGTAAGCAGGGTCGCCCGGGTAGCCTATGACGGAACTCCAGACCTGCTGGCTCGTCTCAAGGTCGCGCGCGAAGACGGCCACGCCGTTCGGGCAGCGCGCGGGCGAGTAAACGCCGTAGCGCGGGCGCGGCTCGCCGTAGAGAATTGCGTGCGTGTCCGCGATGAAATACTCGATGCCGGCATCTTTCAGGATGTCTTCGACGCCGGGCTCGTAGGCGCATTCGGGGAGCCAGATGCCGCTGGGCTTGCGGCCG
This sequence comes from uncultured Acidobacteriota bacterium, assembly GCA_963711585.1. Lineage (GTDB taxonomy): Bacteria > Acidobacteriota > Blastocatellia > Pyrinomonadales > Pyrinomonadaceae > QHXM01. The sequence goes on from CAVQEU010000022.1 coordinate 604,493, forward strand.
AAGTGTTTGCGGTAGTTCGCGACCGCGACCGTGACTTGCGCGCGCTTCGCTTCCGGCGTGGAGATTAAAGGCAGGAAGCCGTGCGTCGCGCCGCAGGTGATGATTTCGAGCACGCCCTCGTCTTGCAACTCGCGGAAGGCACGGACCAGATTGCGCTCGTAGAGTTTGTCCCAGAGCGAGAGCGCGGCGCTCAAATTCTCTTCGTACATGCGCGCTACGGCAAGAAACTCCGGCGCTTCACGCGTTGTCCGTTCGACCTCCTTGCGCGCGAGCGCGAGCAGGTTTTCGAGGTGGCGCGTGTAGCGCTCCTGCAAGAGAGTGTCGGAGAGCATCTCGCAGAGCGGCGGCGAGACGTTCATCGCGAGCCTCGGCCGCGCGTCGCTCCGTTGTAGATTCTGAAAGACGAAGATGAGCGGCAGGTAGACTTCCGTGATGGCCTCGTAGAGCCAGTCTTCTTCCAGGAACTCGGGGTGCTCCGGGTGGCGCACGAACGGCAGGTGCGCGTGGAGTATCAGGCTGAAGTATCCAGTAGCCACGGGTCAACAAACGACGCGGAGACGCGGGGACGCGGGGACGCGGGGAAGAAAAATAAATGTCTTTATCGCCGCGTCTCCGTGTCTCCGCGTCTCCGCGTCCCTAATGTGCCTTCCGTCATGCTTGGCATCCAGAGGTGGAAGGGGCTGAGCGGGAGGTTGACTTCGCTGGCCCCTACGACCGAGCGCGGGGCGCGGCGCGCGGCCTCCGCGTCGAACGCCGTCAGCGCCGAGCGGTTAAGCTCGAAGCCGAGCACGGTGCGCAGGACTTCGAGCAGGTGCGCGGCGTCAATCCCTTCCTGTCGCAGACGCACGACCTCGTCCAGCCAGCCGCCGAGCCCCGCCGAAATCATCAAACGCAATTCGTCCAGACTCAGGCCCAACGCGAACGCGGCCAGCAGCCCGCGCAACTCCGCTAACTCGTCCGCGCCGAGCGGCGGCAGTTGCGCCCCGCCGAAGCGTCGCGCGACTTCCAGCGTGGCCGCGTTACCCGTCTCCAGGTCGGCCGCTTCGAGCGAGACTTCGAGCGCGTCGCTGACGTAGCCCGCGTCGTCCAGGACGCGCGCGAAAGCATTCGCGGACACATGAAACTCCGTCGCACTGTCGGCCGAGCGCGAGACGGAGGCGCGCGGCGTCTGTGCCTCTGCGGACGAGAGCAGGCGTATGAAGGCCAGCCCGCGCGCGTAAAGACCAACGTCGGCGCGGTAACTGCGCCCTGGCCCAACGTTCAGCCACTGCGAGCGCGCGCCGGCAGCGGAATGAAGAGTCTCCGCGCCCGTCTCCAAATCCACCAGCCGGACGACCATCTCGTAGCGCTCCGCCTGCGTGCCGAAAGCGCGCTGCAAAGTCTCGAAGGGGTCCTTTTCCAACTCCCAGTAGAGATAGAGGCGGCGCGGCGACTGCGGGAGCAGGCGTATGCGGTCGGTCTTGTAAGTGTCCGGCAGCGGCTCGTCGGCGGAAAGCTCCGCCAGCTTGTCCACGACCGCGGGCTCGGGCGGCATCGTCGCGGCGGCGGTCGCTAGTTGGGAGCTGCCGGGGAAAAAGGGCATCAGAATAAACCTCTCTTCGTCGGGTCCGCCAGGAGTTGCGCGGACTCTCTCATCACAAACACAGGCTGTCGAACCGGGGTCGAGTAAAACAGGCTAGTTTTACGGGAACGGTCCCGGCCTGTCAACAGCATGACGGCAAAAGCACGTGTTATAAGTTAGAATGTCGGGGCCATCAGAACATTTACACTAGGGGAGATGGATGAGGCGGCGGGTAATCGTCAGCGTGGTCGCGGGCGGCGCTCTGTTTCTGGCGGCTCAATCCGTCAAGGCGGAGGCAGCGGGGGGCGACGCGTCTCACGGGCTGGACCCGCTCGTGCTCCTGGGCATCGCCGTCATCCTCATCGCGGCGAAGCTCGGCGGCGAGTTGTTCGAGAGGATGAAACAGCCCGCGGTATTGGGCGAGCTGTTCGTCGGAATCGTCATCGGCAATTTGGCCCTGACGGGCTTCACGGCGGCTGAGCCGTTAAAGGCGAACGCGATCATCGCCGCGCTGGCCGAGGTCGGCGTCATCATACTGCTCTTTGAAGTCGGGCTCGAATCGAACCTCGGCGAGATGCTTGAGGTCGGTTGGTCTTCGCTCTTCGTCGCGGTGGCGGGCGTCGTCGCGCCTTTCTTTCTGGGCTGGGGCGTGAGCGCTTACTTCCTGCCGGACGAGTCGCGCCTTGCACACTTCTTTATCGGCGCGACGCTGTGCGCGACGAGCGTCGGCATCACTGCACGAGTACTCAGGGACATGGGCCGGCTGAAAACGCGCGAGTCGAGAATCATACTGGGCGCGGCCGTGATTGACGACGTGCTGGGGCTGGTGATTCTGGCGGTCGTGGCGGGAGCGATTCGGGCGGCGGCGGCAGGTGCGGTGCTTTCCCTGCTGGATGTCGCCATCATCGCGGGCAAGGCCGTCGCCTTCCTTTTCGGCGCGATTATCGTCGGGCGTTATCTCGCGCCGCACGTCTTCCGGCGCGCGGGAAGGCTCGAAGTCGGCGGCGTGCTGTTGGCCCTCTCGATAGCGTTCTGCTTCCTGCTGGCGTGGGCGGCGACGCTCGTCGGATTAGCTCCGATCATAGGCGCTTTCGCGGCGGGACTCGTGCTCGACGAGGTTCACTTCGAGACTTTCGAGGAGCGCGGCAAGCACGACTTGCAGCAATTGGTCGCGCCCGTCGGCGCGGTGCTTGTGCCAATATTTTTCGTCCTGATGGGAATGAAGGTTGACCTTCGCGCCTTCGCGCGCGTTGAGTTGCTGGGGTTCGCCGCCGTGCTCACGTTGGCGGCCATCATCGGCAAGCAAATCTGCGGGCTCGTCGTCGTGGACCGCGGGCTGAACCGCGCGGCCATCGGCCTGGGGATGATTCCGCGCGGCGAGGTGGGCCTGATCTTCGCGGGGATGGGGACGACGCTCATGCTGCCGACGGTGCAGGGCGTGCCCGCGCCGGTCATAGACTCCGGGACGTTCGGCGTGATCGTGATTATGGTCATCGTGACGACGCTCGTCACACCGCCCGCGCTCAAGCGCTCGCTCGCGCGCACAGCCGCAACGCCTGACGAAGACAAGTCAACGGAGGCGCTCCGCGAAGTCGCTGAAGACGCCATCGAGCGCACGTCGCAATGAACGACTCAACCCTTTGCGCCTTACGTCTTAACTTTGCGCCTTCAGCGAGAAACAAAGCTTCACGCAAAGGCGCAAAGTAAAAACGTAAAGGCGCAAAGGGTTGAGCTAAAGAGTGGCTTGAGTTGGAAAGTTTTTCTTGATCGAAAAAGGGAGGATACGGCGTATGAGCAGCAAGAAGGATCAGCACAAGGCGGGCATCCCGGCCAAGCCGCGCGGGCAGCAGACGGGCGGCCCCGGCAACCCGGACAAGAGTCGTGTGGCGAAGGAAGAGGAGACGCCCGCGCTCCACGGCCGACGCAAGACCGCCAACAAGATGGCCGCGGACCCGTCCAGCCAGCACATGGCCTCGGACCCGTCCAAGCCCAAATCGAACACGCCCTCGATTCCGGGCCAAATCGGCGGCGGCAACGTCGGCGAGTCCGGCGGCGAGACGGGTTTCAAGCGAAGGCAGAAGAAGCTACGCAGGACGGAGTGAGATTGGCGCGTCGCATGACTGAGTGCCGGGAGAAAAAAGTCTCTCAGCGGTTCGGCCTCGTCGCCGTGCTGCTCGTCGCCATTTGCGCATCGGTCGCGCGCTCAGAGCAGTTGCCCGTCAAGCACTACACCACCGCCGACGGCCTCGGCAGCAGCAAAGTCACGCACATCTTCCAGGACTCGCGCGGCTTTCTCTGGTTCAGCACGCGCGACGGCTTGAGCCGTTTCGACGGCTACAGCTTCGTGACCTACGACACACGGCACGGCCTCTCGGCCCCGACCATCAACTACCTGATCGAAACGCGCGCTGGCGTTTACTGGGTCGCGACCAACGGCGGCGGCGTCTGCCGCTTCAACCCGGACGCCGGGCGCGCGCCCGCACGCGCTGATAATGCCGCGGCCCCGCAACAAAGCGCTCCCCTCTTCACACCCTACCGCGTCGGCGACACGAGCGTCACAAACCGCGTCAACGTTCTCTACGAAGACCGCAACAATCGTCTGTGGGCTGGGACCGACGACGGATTGTTCCGGCTTGAAAAAGCATCGGACGGCCGCGAGGAGTTTCGACGCGTCTTGCTGGGGGGCGCGGAGTCCAGGCCCGGCGACCTGGGCGTGTGGGGCGTGGGGGAAGACGCCGAAGGCACTCTCTGGGTCGGCTCTTTCGGGGGCGTAGCGCGACTGCTCCCCGGCGGGCGCGTCCTGCATTACCCCGTGGCTCCCGCCGCCGACGGCGATCCCGTCAGAGACTTAATGGCCGACCGCGAGGGCAGAATCTGGATCGTGCACCGCAGAGGGCTATTCATGCACGTGCCGGAACCGGCGGCGGTCGCCACAGCCGCGGCGTCAACAGACTCGCGCATGCCCGCGCTCTCGGCGACCGGGGCGCGCAGGTTCACGACCGCCGACGGCCTGCCGGACGGGGGCGTGCGCTACATGTATCAGTCGGCGGACGGCCGTCTCTGGTTCGGCACGTCGGGCGGCCTGAGCGTCTTCGACGGCCGCGACTTCCGAAACTACACGACCGCACAAGGCTTGAGCGACAACGTCATCGGCCGCATGTTCGAGGACCGCGACGGGAACCTCTGGGTCAGCGCCTACTCGGGCGGCGTGATGCGGCTGGCGCTTAACGGCATGGTCAGCTACACGGAATCGGACGGCCTGGGCCGCGGGCTCATCCACTCCATCTACGAAGACGAAACGGGAGCGCTCGTCGTCGTCAGTGACAACTGGTTCGTCAACCGATTCGAGGAGGGCCGCTTCAAGGCCGCGCGGCTACAGATGCCGCCGGACGCGGCCGTCTACTGGACGGGGCAGGCGGGCTTTCTGGACCGGGAGGGCGAGTGGTGGATGGCGAGCGACCACGGCCTCGTCCGCTTCGGCAAGCCGGGCCGCTTCGACGAACTGGCCCAACGAAAGCCGCGCGCCGTCTACACGAGCCGCGACGGCCTGCTCGACGACACGGCCTTCATGCTCTTCGAAGATTCACGCGGCGACCTGTGGGTCAGCACAGTGGGCGGCAACGACAAGGGACTCGTCAAGTGGGAGCGCGCGACCGCTACGTTTCGCGTCTACGGTGCGAGCGACGGCCTACCATTGCTTGAGCCGACCAACTCGCCCACCGCCTTCGAGGAAGATAAAGACGGCCGCCTCTGGATAGGATTCAACGACGGCGGCCTGTTGCGATATGCGTCGGGACGCTTCGACGAGTTCACGACCGATGATGGGTTGCCGTCGGGTGCGATTACGGCGCTGCACCGCGACCAATTGGGCCGCCTCTGGATAGCCACCAACCAGGGCGGCCTCGCACGCGTTGACGACACGTCTGAGAAGCGACCGCGCTTCAAGACCTACACGACCGACGAGGGGCTGTCGAGCAACAACGTGCGTTGCGTCACGGAAGACCTGGACGGGCGCATCTACGCAGGGACGGCGCGCGGCGTGGACAGGCTGGACCCTGCGACGGGCCGCCTGCGCCATTACACGCTCGGCGAGGGGCTGGTGAACGACTTTCTGACAACAGCCTTCCGCGACCGCGAGGGCGCGCTCTGGTTCGGCACGCTCAACGGGCTGTCCAGGCTCGTGCCCGAAGCCGGAGCAGCACCCGCAGCCTACGCCCGCGCTCATCGGCGGCCTGCGCATCGCCGGCCTGCTCTTTCCGCTCTCCGAACTCGGCGTCGCAAATGTGCCATTTCTGGAACTCGGCCCCGGCCAGAATCAGGTACAGGTGGACTTCTTCGCCGTCAGTCACCGGCCCGGCGAGGACTTGCGTTACCAGTACATGCTCGAAGGGGCGGAGCGCGACTGGGGAGCGCCGACCGCGCAACGCACGATCAACTACGCCACCTTGCAGCCGGGCAGCTACACTTTCAAGGTCCGCGCCATCAACGCCGACGGCGCGGTCAGCCCTCAGCCCGCGACCTTCTCTTTCACCATCCTGCCGCCCGTCTGGCAACGCTGGTGGTTTCTGGCCCTGGCCGCCATCATCATGACGGCCGTCGTCTACATGACCTATCGCTACCGCGTGCGCCGGCTCCTCGAAATCGAGCGCGTCCGCACGCGCATCGCGACCGACCTGCACGACGACATCGGCGCGAGCCTTTCGCAGATAGCCATCCTGAGCGAGGTCGCAAACCAGCGCGTCGGGCGCGACGGCGCTTCCGTGACGGAGCCGCTTGAGATGATCGCCAACACTTCGCGCGAGATGGTGGACACGATGAGCGACATCGTCTGGGCCATCAACCCTAGACGCGACCGCCTGAGCGATTTGACGCACCGCATGCGCCGCTTCGCCAGCGACATCCTGGCCGCACGCGACATCAGGTTCCGCTTCACCGCGCCTCCCGACGAAAAGGTTCTCAAACTGGGGGCGGACCTGCGCCGCGAGGTCTACCTGATGTTCAAGGAGAGCGTCAACAACCTCGCGAAACACTCCGCCTGCACGGAGGCCGATCTGGAAATCAGCGTCGTCGGCGACTGGCTAAACGTCAAGGTCTCGGACAACGGCCAAGGCTTCGACACTGGGGCAGCGGGCAACGGACACTACGACGGGATGGGCGGCCACGGGCTACACAGCCTACGCCAACGCGCCGCGGCGCTCGGCGGCTCGTTCGAAGTCGAATCGGTGAAGGGGAAGGGAACGACCGTCACGTTGAAAGTTCCCTTGAGCGGGCGCGGCCTGAAGACACGCGTCCGGGAAAAGTTACCACCTGAATAGGTGGCGGACATCTCGCCTTTGCGGGTTAAGCTGCCGCCCGCGAGAATGAGTCGGTGCGAGGAGGCGGCTTGTGTTAGGTGGAGTCATAAAACAAGAGGAGGCAGGGATGGTGTCGCCGCCTGAGGTCATCAAAGTCGCCATCGTCGAGGACAGGCGCGAGATACGCGACGGCCTCGGCATGCTCATCAACGGGACCGAAGGCTACCGCGTGACCGGGAGCTATCGCTCTATGGAAGAGGCGCTGGAGAAGGTTGGGCACAGTTTGCCGGACCTGGTGCTCTCGGACATAGGGCTGCCGGGCATGAGCGGGATAGAGGGCGTGCGCATTCTCAAGCAGCGCCACCCGGACTTGATGATCGTGATGCTCTCGGTTTACGACGACGACGACCGCATCTTCGACGCGCTGTGCGCCGGGGCGAACGGGTACTTGCTGAAGAAGACGCCCCCGGCGCGACTCATCGAGAGCCTGAGGGAAGCTGCGACGGGCGGCGCGCCGATGTCGCCGGAGGTGGCGCGCCGCGTCGTCCACCTCTTCCGTGAGTTCCGCCCGCCCGAGCGCGCCGACTACCAACTGACGCCCCACGAGACGCGACTCCTCAAACTCTTAGTCGAAGGCCACAACTACAAAACGGCGGCCTTCGAGCTGAACGTCAGCGTCAACACCATCGCCTTCCACATGAAACACATCTACGAAAAGCTGCAAGTCCACTCCAAGTCCGAGGCCGTCGCCAAAGCCCTCCAGAACCGCATCGTCAAATAGCGTGAGCAGTCCCGTCAGGGACGGCTGAACCGGCAAGCCGGGTTTTTCAGCCGTCCCTACGGGACTGCGCATATTGCTCAACATTCTTCCCAGCCATAAATGGCTGGGCTATTTTCACGCCGTCCCTGACGGGACTTAAAGCGCCACCGCTTTTCATCCAACTCATTAAATCCCCAATCCGAAATCCGCCCGCATTCATCGAGAAGTTACTACCTGAACAGGTGGCGACCGCGCCCCTCGCATCGATTGATGATGACGGCCGACGTTACGGCAGAAAGATTGATGAGGAGATTGAAAAAAATGAGAATGAAACGGAACCAAAATAATCGCTCACTTGTGATGGCGGCCCTGGCGCTCGTCATCTTCTGCTTAACTTCGGTGAGCGCCCTGGCCGCCAATCCGAATCTGATTATCAGCGAGTTCCGCCTGCGCGGGCCGAACGGCTCGAACGACGAGTTCATAGAGATTTACAACAACAGCGACGACCCACACACGGTCGCCAGCGGCGACGGCTCGCCCGGTTACGCGCTCGTGGCTTCAGACGGCGTCAAGCGCTTCGTCATCCCGAACGGCACCGTCATCCCCGCGCGCGGCCACTACCTCGGCGTCAACTCCGTCGGCTATAGCCTCGCAAGCTACCCGGCCGGCCCCGGCGCGACCGCCACGGGCGACAAGACTTACACCATAGACATCCCGGACAACGCCGGCATCGCACTCTTCAAGACGGCCAAGGTCGCCAACTTCACGCTCGCCAACCGCCTCGACGCGGTCGGCTCGGACATGGAGGCGAACACTCTCTACAAGGAAGGACCCGGCTACCCGGCGCTCACGCCCTTCAGCATCGACTACAGCTTCCTACGCGACACGAGGTACGGCCACCCCAAGGACACGGACTACAACCCTTCGGACTTTCTTTTCGTAGACTCCAACGGCACGTCTGCCGGCGCAGGGCAGCGCCTCGGCGTGCCCGGCCCGGAAAATTCTTCCAGCCCCATACGCCTCAGCGGGGGCGACGCCGTCACGCGCACGGACACGACCAAGTGCGGGAACTGCGCGCCCAACCGCATCCGCGATAATACGTCCGACCCGGCCAACAACAGTACCTTCGGCACGATTGCCTTCCGGCGCAAGTTCACCAACCAGAGCGGCGGCCCAATCCGCCGGCTGCGCATTCGCATCGTTGACCTGATGACCTTCCCCGCGCCCTCCGGGTACGCAGACCTGCGGTTGCGCACTTCCGAGCCGGTGACACTTTCCGGGGGGACCGTGACCGCACGGGGGACGACGCTCGAAGAGCCGCCCTCGCAGCCGAACGGCGGCGCATTTAACAGCACGCTCTCGGTGGACACCGTGACGCCCGCGGCCCCGCTCTCCAATGGAGCCAGCCTGCACTTCAATCTCTTAATGGGCATACAGCAGCCGGGGAACTACCACATGGCCCTCGTCGTCGAGACGCTGCCCGCCTCGGGTTCCACCGTCTACCTGCTGTCGGGCAACACGGAAGCCGGCGGTGCCGCCGCGCCCGTGCTCGACAATTAACGGCGCGGGTGGTCCCGGCACCGATTACGAAGTCCTCTTCTTGGAGGGTGCCGCACCGACAACCATCCTCTTCTACAATTCCGACTTCCTGACCGACGAGGACAGTCCGGCGCTCAAGTCGCTCCGCGCCAAACTCGTCAACAGGCCCGACGGCGCGATGGAGGGTCTGTCCGTGAACACCAACGGCACGAACGTCAAGGCTTCTTACGACCCGGCCACTGGCGTGCCTCTCCCTGGACGGGCCGGACAAACTCGATACTTTTCTGGGACTGATGGCTTCGATCAAATACCGGAACGACTCGACCGAGCCCGACCCGACGAGTCGCACCATCGAGATAACGGCGAACGACGGGGAACTGAACAGCGCCGTGGAACGCGTCATTGTCAACATAGGCGGAAAGAACGACACGCCGGTCAACGCGGTCCCAGGGCCGATGACCACCAACATCAACGTCCCCCTGGTCTTTTCCGCGGCCAACAACAACGCGATCATGGTCGCGGACGAGGACGCCAAAACCTCGCCCGTCAGGGTGACGCTGACGGCGGCCCACGGGACAGTCTCCCTCAACGGGACGGCCGGGCTGAGTTTCATGAACGGCGACGGCGCGGCGGACCTGACCATGACCTTCGACGGCACGCTCGCGGCCATCAACAACCGCCTGAACGGCATGAGCTTTACGCCGACCCTGGACTACACGGGCGCGGCCGGCTTCGAGATGATCGTTAACGACCTGGGCAACACCGGGATAGGCGGCGCGAAGATGGACACGGACTATGTCAGCATCAACGTCGTCAAGGCGGGCGTCCTGCAATTCGCCGCGGCCAGCTACGCGCCAGGCGCGGAGGGCGCGGTCGCGACCATCACGGTCAAGCGGACCAACGGCGTCAACGGCACGATCAAGGTCAACTACAGCACCGAGAACGACACGGCCGTCGCGGGCCAGGATTACATCGCCAAGACAGGCACGCTCACTTTCCTACAGGGCGAGACGGCCAAGACCTTCACGGTCGCGTCCACCAACGACACCAAGGTCGAGGCGGCCGAGACCTTCAAGGTCAAGCTCAGCAACCCGACGAACGGCGCGTCCATCGGCGCAGTCGCCACGTCAACCGTGACCATCACGGACAACGACATTCCCGGCATCAAGGTCAACGACGTGACCGTGACGGAGGGCAACAGCGGTACGCGCAACGCCACCTTCACCGTCACCCTGGACGACTCGCCGCAGGCGGCCGTGACGGTCAACTTCACGACGCAGAACCAGTCCGCGACCGCCGGCCCGGACTACGCGCCCGTGAGTGGCATGCTGACTTTCAACACCGGGCAGACCAGCAAGACAGTCACCGTCGTGGTCAAAGGCGACACGGGAGACGAGTCCGATGAGACTTTCCTGCTGAAGCTTTTGGCCCCGACGGGCGCGACCATCGTGGACAGCCAGGGTGCGGGCAAGATTCTCGACGACGACGCTGCTGGTGCCAACGCCACCCGCGATGCCGCGAGCGTCCAGTTCGCCGAGCCCGTGTACACAGTGTCCGAGAACAACAGGTCCGTCACCGTAGAGGTCACGCGCGAGGGCGACACCTCGCAGGCGGCCAGCGTCCGGTATTCTTCCGACGGCCTGGGCTCCCTGGTCGGCTGCGACGTGGTCGGCGGCATTGCCACGCCGCGCTGCGACTACTCGACGGACCTGGGCGTCCTGCGCTTCGCGCCCGGCGAGCAGACCAAGAGCTTCACCGTCTCGATCATAGACGACGCATACGCCGACGGGATGGAGACGACTCAGCTTCGCCTGAGCGACGCGGTCGGCATGAGCCTCGGCCCGCAGGCGCAGGCGCAGTTGACGATAGAGGACAACGACGACGGCCAGGGCCGCGCGAACCCCGTCGAATCGCCGGCCAACTTCGTCCGCCAGCAGTATCTGGACTTGCTCGGCCGCGAGCCGGAGTCGGGTGGTGAGCAGTACTGGCTCGACTTGATGAACAACTGCCGCGCGGGCTCCGCCGCCTGCGACCGCGTGGAGGTTGCGGGCCGCTTCTTCCGCTCGAAGGAGTTTGAGGAGCGCGGCTACTTCGTCTATCGCTTCTACGAGGCGAGCCTCGGCGCTGTCCCGACGCTCTCTCAGTTCATGCCGGACCTGGCGGGTGTGAGCGGTCGTCTCAGCGAGGCTGAACTGGAGGCGAGCAAGCGGGAGTTCGTAGAGTCCTTCGTTACGCGCCCCGAGTTCAAAGACAGGTACGGCGCGCTCGCGGACCCGGCCGCCTACGTTGACGGGCTGCTACAGACCGCCGGGCTGCCGAATCATCCGAGCCGCGAGGCGTGGATTGACGCGCTCGCGCGGAAGACGGCGACGCGTGCCGGCGTGCTGCGCGCGCTGGTCGAGAGCACGGAGGTCTACGAGAAGTTCTACAATCGAGGCTTCGTCGCCATGCAGTATTTCGGCCACCTGAGGCGCGACCCCGACGGCTCATACTTCCACTGGCTCGACGTGATGAACGAAGGGAAGGGAAATGAGCGCGCCGTGACCGGCAGCTTCCTCAACTCCGCCGAGTACCGCGCGAGGTTCGGCAAACCGTAAGCGATTGCGGGTTGAAGAGAAAGAAGCCAGGAGACGGAATGATTCAACCCTTTGCGCCTTACGTCTTAACTTTGCGCCTTTGCGAGAACGGCTGTTTCACGCAAAGGCGCAAAGTAAAAACCAAAGGCGCAAAGGGTTGAGTGCTTTCTTTTCAATCCGCATTCCGCAATCTATTTGACTGCTTTGGCGTTCGCGGGGCGCGCGAAGAGTGTGTCGGCGAGCAGCGAGTTGAATTCGATTGACTGGTAGTTGATGCGGCTCGTCTGCGTGCCGGCGGTGTAGTGGTCTATGACGAAGGGCGCGATGACGCCCTGGACCGTGATGTGCTGGCCCATGCGGTCCTCCTCGTCCGACTCCGCGCCGTCCGCGTCCGTCTTCTTGTAAAGAATCTTCATCGGCAGAAAATCTTTCGCGCCGAACTCGAACTCGACCGCGAAGCCGTCAGGGTAGGTGAGGCGCACAACCTCGTTGCGCTTCGCCAGGCCCGCCTCGCGCCGCCCGACGTAAGAGAGCGTCGCGCCCTCCTTACGCCAGTAGCCGCGCAGCAGGTTGTCCACGCTCGCACGCATCGCCCGCTTGAAGTCCGCGACCTGCTCCTTCGTCATGTCCTTGAGTGCCTTGGCCGCGCCGTCGTAAATCCAGCCCGTCTCTCGGTCGTTGGTCTGAATAATCTTGCCGCCCTGGCCCTTGAACTCCGTCCGCTCGCGGTCCGGGAAGACGATGTAGTCCAGGAACGAACTCGGGATGCCCGACTGCCCGTCCTTGTACTGCGTGAAGAGCCCGCGCCCGACGGCCGAGCGCACGTTCTGATAAGCGCTCCCGCCCATCACCTCGACGGCGCGAGTGACGATCTGCTCCGCCTTCTCGTCGTTCGACGATGCGCCCTTCGGCGTCGCGGGCTTCTCGGCGTCCTGTGCCAAAACGGAAAGGGAGGTCAGGCACCACAAAAAAGTGAAATAGAGTGCGAGACGTTTAAGGTTGATGCTAGGAAATAAATTGAGCTTCATACAAGTGCGAGTCTCTATAAGCTCCGTTAGGAGCGACTGAAAATAGCCCAGCACTTCAGTGCTGGGGAAGAAGACAAAATTAACCCAGTCCCGTAGGGACGGCTGAAAAATTCAATCGTCCCTAACGGGACTCAAATCAAACTGTGCGCTTTAACCCAGCAATAAATTGCTGGGCTATTTTCATTCCATCCCTACGGGATGAATCATTTCGCAGTGCAATGTAACTGAGTTGGGAGAGAAAGCAAAAGGGCTTCAATGAAATTGTATCACTGAAACCCTTTCACACGGGAGACGCTGCTGCCGCGGTCTGTTAATTCATTTCGGGCGCTCCGTCGAGCGCCTTGATTTTGACCTCGCCCTCTTCCACGTCCACTGAGAAGCGTGACGCGCCCTTCCACATGGTCGTGATCGGCAGCTTCACCTTCTCGTCAATGTGACGCTTGAGGAAGCGCGCGCCGTAGGCCGGGCTGAAGCCTTTCTCGGTCAGCAGGTCAACCGCCGCCTGCGTCACCTCGACCTCTTTGCCCTGGCGCTCCATCTGGCGGCGCAGTTTCGAGAGATAAAGCTCGGCAATCTGCCGGACCTCGTCCATCGTCAGCGGCGAGAAGACGACGATCTCGTCTATGCGGTTGCGAAACTCCGGCGAGAACCTTTGTTCGGCCGCCTTCATCACCTCGTTCTTAATCGCACGCACGTCGCCCAGAGTTTTCTGGCCGAAGCCGAGAGGCTTCTCATACTTCTTGAAACTCTCCGAGCCGAGGTTCGAGGTCATGATGACGATGGCGTCCGAGAGGTAAACTTTCTTTCCGCGCCCGTCCGTCATCCAGCCTTCGTCAAAAGCCTGTAGGAACAAATTCATCAGGTAAGGCGAAGCCTTCTCGACTTCGTCCAGGAGCAGGACCGTGTACGGGTTCTCACGCAGTTGCTCCGTGAGAATGCCGCCGCGCTCGCTTCCGACGATGCCGCGCGGCATGCCGATTAGTTTCTCTATGCCGACGGTCCCGTCGCCATACTCGGACATGTCTATGCGGACCATCTTCTCATCGTCGCCGAACATGAACTCGGCGACGGCCTTCGCCAACTCCGTCTTGCCCACACCCGTCGGGCCGAGGAAGAGAAGCACGCCGTCCGGCTTGTAGTGGCTCTCCTTGAGCGGGCCTTTGTTCAGGCGCAGGCGTCGCGCGACGCCCTCAATCGCTTCCTTCTGCCCGATGACGCGCTTCCCGATGTCCTGTTCCATCGTGGAGAAGCGGTCGTTCGTGTCGCGGAAGATCATGTCGCGCGGGATGCGCGACTCCTGCGAGATCACGTCAATGACGTGTTCCGGCTTGACGATTAAAGTCTGCGGCTCGTTGATCTCGACCTTGACGGCCGCGGTGTCGAGCCAGCCGATTGCCTTGTCGGGCAGGTGCAGGTTGCGTATGTACTTCGGAGACATTTCGAGCGCCGTGTTGATGGCGTCGTCCGAGATGGTCACCGAGTAGTTCTTCTCAAGACGCGGACGCAGGCCGAGCAGTATCTCGCGCGTCTCGTCGAGCGTCGGCTCGTCAACCTTGACCTGGCGGAAGCGACGCGCCAGCGCCTCGTCCTCTCCGATGTATTCCTTGTACTCCGTGTTGGTCGTCGCGCCGATGATGCGCATCTCGCCGCGGGCCAGCGCGGACTTGAACATGTTGGCCGCATCACTCGACGTGCCGAGCGCGGCGCCCGCGCCGATAATCGTGTGAGCCTCGTCAATGAAGAGAATCAGGTTGTCGCGCTCTTTGACCTCGTCAATGATGCCCTTGATGCGCTCCTCGAACATGCCGCGCAGCATGGTGCCGGCGACGAGGCCGCCCATCTGAAGCTGCACGATGTGCGAGCCGCGCAGACGCGCGGGAACCTTCTCCGGCTCAAGCTCGATTAACCGGGCCAATCCTTCGACCACGGCCGTCTTGCCGACGCCCGGCTCGCCGACGAGCATGGGGCTGTTGGCGCGCTCGCGGTGGCACAAAATCTCCACCATCTGCTGAATCTCAAGCTCGCGCCCGATGGTCGGCGGAATCTTGTCCATCCGCGCCAGGCGGTTCAGGCAGACGCCGAAGTGTTTGAGGTAGGGCGGCAACTCGAACTTCTTCTTGTACTGCTCCTCTTCCTGCTCGCGCAGGTGAACGCGCGAGCGCACGTTCTCCACGACCGATTCGGGCGAAGCGCCCAGGCCGCGCAGGACTTCGACGAACAAACCGCGCTCGTCTTGCGAGAGGGCCGTGAAAATGTCTGTTGACTCGATGGTCTTGCGCCCCTGGGCGCGCGCGCGCTCCATGGCACGCTTGAAGAGGTCTGTCGTGTCGGGCGCGATCCTGAAGCCTTTGCCGACATGCTGGCGACTCATTTCGAGACGCTTCTCGATCTGCACGCGGACCGAGTGCGGGTCTACGGCAAGGTCGCGCATCGTGGCGTTAAAGAGTTCCGCCTCCTCGTCGGCCAGGGCCTTGAGGATGTGCTCGACCGCCACATAATTCTGGTCGCGGCGGCGAGATTCGTTGAGTGCGTGCTCAAGGATGCGCTGGCCGCTGTCGCTAAATTTATCTTTGTAAGCCCCTAGGTCTATCATTCTTGTTTCTCGACTAAATTAGAAGGCGATGCTCGCTCTCAATCAGACGCCACGGATGTGGCAAAAGTTTGGCGGCGAAGTGTCGTCTTGTTACTTCAAACGTGAGCCGCACAAAAAAACGAGAGCGGCCCCTTCAAGCCTTCCTTTAGATGCGAGGGGTGGAAACGCCGTTGCGTTTCCATGCAGGTCAACTATATCACACCTCGCACCTGCAATTGGTACGCCAATTTTTAAGAGCCGAAAACTCGTAAATCGTAAATCGTGAATCGTAAATAGACGAACGCTTTTTCCATTTACGATTCACGATTTACGATTTACGAGTTTTCGGCCCTTTTTAGTAGTCGTAATCTTCGCCGCCCGGCATCGGAGGCGCGGCCTTCTTCGGCTCGGGCGCGTCGGTGATGGCGGCGTCGGTCGTCAGGAGCAGCCCGGCGATTGACGCGGCGTTTTGCAAAGCGGTTCGGACCACTTTCGTCGGGTCAATGATGCCCGCCGCGACCAGGTCTTCGTAATTGCCGGTCGCCGCGTTGAAGCCCTGCGCCCCCTTAGACGCTTCGACGCGGCCGACGACAATCGCGCCCTCCACGCCCGCGTTCTCCGCGATGCGTCGCAGAGGCTCTTCCAGAGCGCGCTTGACGATCTGGACGCCGGTCAGCACGTCTCCGTCTGCGTCCTTCACTTTGTCCAGCGCCTTAGCCGCGCGCATGAGGGCCACGCCGCCGCCCGGCACGATGCCTTCCTGGGCCGCGGCCTTCGTCGCATTCAACGCGTCCTCGACCCTCATCTTGATCTCTTTCATGGCGGTCTCCGTGGCCGCCCCGACGCGTATGACCGCCACGCCGCCGGCCAGTTTCGCCAGCCGCTCCTGCAACTTCTCGCGGTCGTAATCCGACGAAGTCTCCTCTATCTGCGCGCGAAGCGTCGCGACGCGCCCCTGAATCGCTTTCGGCTCGCCCGCGCCCTCGACGACGGTCGTGTCGTCTTTACTGACGATGACGCGCTTGGCGGAGCCGAGGTCCGCGAGCGTCACGTTCTCCAACTTGATGCCGAGGTCTTCTGTGATGAGACGCCCGCCCGTCAGCGTGGCGAGGTCTTCGAGGATGGCCTTGCGGCGGTCGCCGAAGGCGGGGGCCTTGACGGCGCAGACCTTGATGGTCCCGCGCAGGCGGTTGACGACGAGCGTGGCGAGCGCGTCGCCCTCCACGTCTTCGGCGATGATGAGGAACGAGCGGCCCTGCTGCGCGACCTGTTCGAGCACGGGCAGCAAATCGCGCATCGCCGCGATCTTCTTCTCGTGAAGCAGAATCAGCGGCTCGTCCAGCACACACTCCATCCGGTCAGGGTTGGTCACGAAGTAAGGCGAGAGATAGCCGCGGTCGAACTGCATCCCTTCGACGATCTCCAATTCCGTCTGAAGCGTCTTAGACTCTTCGACCGTGACCACGCCGTCCTTGCCTACCTGCTCCATCGCCTCGGAAATCAACTGCCCGATCTGGCGGTCGTTGTTCGCGGAGACGGTCGCGACGTTGGCGAGTTCTTCCTTGCCCTTGACCTTCTTCGACATGCGCTCAAGCTCCGCGACCGCGCGCTCCGTGCCCAACTGTATGCCGCGCTGCAAGGCCATGGGGTTCGCGCCGGCCGTGACGTTCTTGACGCCCTCGCGGTAGATGGCCTGTGCCAGAACGGTCGCGGTCGTCGTCCCGTCGCCGGCCGTGTCGTTGGTCTTCGTCGCCACCTCGCGCACCATCTGCGCGCCCATGTTCTCGTACTTATCCTTCAGCTCGATCTCCTTCGCCACCGTGACGCCGTCCTTGGTAATCACGGGCGAGCCGAATTTTTTAGCCAGCACGACGTTGCGGCCCCTCGGCCCCAAGGTCACGCGCACAGCGTTCGCCAGCGTGTTCACGCCCTGAAGCATGGCGCTCCGCGCCTCTTCCCTGAACTTCAACTCTTTCGCTGCCACTTAGTTTTCTCCCTCAAAAGTAATCAGTAATCAGTAGTCAGTAGTCAGTCAGTAATCAGTAAAAGCAAGAAGCTGATGGCTGATTACTGACTGCTAATTACTATTTCATTCCGCCGCTTGCTTCGCTTCACCTTGCGCGCGGCCGACCTGGACGCGTGCCGGGCGTAACAGACGATCTCCAAACTTGTAGCCGCGGCTGTATTCGGCCGTCACCACTCCGTCGCGCTCCGGCTCGACCTCGATAGTGTCCACGGCCTCGTGCAACTCGGGGTCGAACTGCTCGCCGACCGAAGCAACGGGCTCAAGGCCGGCCGCCGCGAGCGCGCTCTCGAAACTGCTCAGCGTCCCGCGCACGCCGTCCAGCAGAGACTCAAGAGAGCCGCCCTGCTCGGCCGCGTCAATCGCCCGCTGAAGGTTGTCCGCGACCGGCAAAAGTGTGGAGACAAACTCGCCCTTCTCGCGCCGCGCGCGCTCGTCGGCCGCGCGGTTCAGGCGCTGCCTCGTTTCGTCCGTCTCGCGCTGCAACTGCGAGCGCAACTGTTCGAAACGCGACTGCACGTCCGCGACCTTCTGCTCGGCCTCGCGCGTGCGCGTCTCCAACTGCTCGACGTAAGTCGGCTTCAGGCTCGGCGCTTCTTCGCCTCCGCCCTCGTCGCCCGCCTCGCGGTCCAGGTTGATGCGGCGGCGGTCAGTCACTCTTATCTCCTCGTTCGAGGCCGGCGCGGACGCCTCCGTCCGTGCCTCTTCAGACACCTTGTCCTCTTCCATACGACGCCTCTTTTTATCTCTGCGAAAAGATACCATAATCGTAAATAAGTAGATCGTAGATCGATGAATCGTAAAAGAAAAACCGTTCGTCTATATCACTGATCACTGATCACTGATTTACTGAAACTTTGATTTCCACACGGCGCGCTTTCTGCTCTTTACGCTTGGGGAGGCGGACGCGCAGGACGCCGTCTTTGTATTCGGCGCTGATTGCTTTTTGGTCCACGCTCGCAGGCACGCCGAACCTTCTGAGGAAGCGTCCGTGCGGGCGCTCCGTGCGGCGCTGCTCTTCGGCCTCTTCGGCCGCGCGCTCGCCGCGAATCAA
Organism: uncultured Acidobacteriota bacterium; assembly: GCA_963711585.1. Classification (GTDB taxonomy): domain Bacteria; phylum Acidobacteriota; class Blastocatellia; order Pyrinomonadales; family Pyrinomonadaceae; genus QHXM01. The sequence goes on from CAVQEU010000022.1 coordinate 622,900, forward strand.
GAGCTTGTCGTTGTCGAGGTTGATTTCCAGCGCGGCGCGGTCTATGCCGGGCAGGTCAACCGCGATGGTGAAATCCTTCTCCGTCTCGTAAATGTCCGCGGCCGGAAACCAGTCGGCGCGCTCGATCTCCTGCTCGCCCTCTTCCGCGCCGCGCGAGCGCTTCTCCGCCGCGTCCTGAAACAGACGATTCATGCGATCCTGCAACGTCACCAAATCACGTAATGGGTCCCAATGTCGAGCCATAGCAACGAAGGGATGAGGGCAGAGGGATGAGGGATGAATGAACAGCCACCGAGTCAACGACGCGCCGACCATTTCACTCAACCCAATTTCATCCCTCATCCCTCATCCCTCATCCCTCCTTTATGCTGCTGCCGCAGCGACTTCGTTCGTGAATCTCATCTCGTCCCCGTCGGCCGTGGCCGTGATGATCTGCCCCGGCGCGATCTCGCCGCGCAGCAGCTTGATCGCGAGCGGGTTCTGGATGAGCGTTTGAATCGCGCGCTTCAGAGGCCGCGCGCCGTACTGCGGATCGTAACCTTCGCGCGCCAAAAGCTGCCGCGCCGGCTCGTCCAGGACGAGCGTGATGTTGCGCTCCGCGAGCATGGAGCGCAGGCGCTCCAACTGCACGTCAATAATCTCGACAATCTGCTCGCGCGAGAGTTGGTGGAAGATGACTATGTCGTCAATGCGGTTGAGAAACTCCGGCTTGAAGCTCTCGCGCAACTCCTGCGTCACCGCCTCGCGCACCTGCTTCTCGTCGCCGCTCGCGGCCTGTATCTCACGGCTCCCGAGGTTCGAGGTCATAATCAAAACGGTGTTCTTAAAATCCACCGTCCGACCCTTCGAGTCGGTCAATCGCCCGTCGTCCAGAATCTGAAGCAGGACGTTGAAGACATCCGGGTGCGCCTTCTCAATCTCGTCGAAGAGAATCACGGCGTAAGGACGACGGCGGACTGCTTCCGTCAACTGCCCGCCCTCCTCGAAGCCGATGTAGCCGGGAGGAGCGCCGATCATGCGCGAGACCGCGTGCTTCTCCATATACTCGGACATGTCCAGGCGCACCATCGCGCGCTCGTCGTCAAAGAGAAACTCCGCGAGCGCACGCGCCGTCTCAGTCTTGCCGACGCCGGTCGGGCCAAGGAAGATGAACGAGCCGACGGGGCGGTTCGGGTCTTGCAGCCCCGCGCGCGCGCGCCTGACCGCGTTGGCGACTGCGGTCAAAGCCTCGTCCTGCCCGATGACGCGCAGGCGCAGACGTTCCTCCATCGTGACGAGCTTCTGCATCTCGCCTTCGAGCATCTTCGAGACAGGCACGCCCGTCCACTTGGCGACCACCTCGGCCACGTCCTCTTCGTCAACCTCTTCCTTGAGCATGACGCCGTCGCGCTGCAACTCGGCGAGCTTCTGCTGCTCGGCCGCGAGCTGTTGTTCAAGCTCGGGAATCTTGCCGTACTGAAGCTCGGCGGCCTTCGCCAAATCGCCCGCGTTGCGCGCCTGGTCGAGTTGCAGACGCAACTGCTCAAGCTCGTTCTTGGCCTCGCGCATGCGGTCAATCTCTTCCTTCTCGGACTGCCACTTGGCCTTCATCCCTCCGGATTTTTCCTTGAGGTCGGCGATGCGCTGCTCTATGTCTCTCAGCCGGGCCTTGGACTTTTCGTCCTCCTCGCGCGAGAGAGCCTGGCGCTCGATTTCGAGTTGAAGAATCTCGCGCTCAAGCTGGTCTATCTCCTGCGGCAGGGAATCAATCTCTATGCGCAGGCGCGAGGCGGCCTCGTCAATCAGGTCAATCGCCTTGTCCGGCAGGAAACGGTCCGTGATGTAACGGTTCGACAGCGTCGCCGCCGCGACAATCGCGGAGTCCTTGATGCGCACGCCGTGGTGCACCTCGTAACGCTCTTTCAGGCCGCGCAAAATCGCAATCGTGTCCTCAACTGACGGCTCGCCGACGTAGACCTGCTGGAAGCGTCGCTCAAGGGCCGCGTCCTTCTCAATATATTTCTTGTACTCGTTGAGCGTCGTCGCGCCCACGCAGCGCAATTCGCCGCGCGCCAGCGCGGGCTTCAACATGTTCGACGCGTCAATCGCGCCCTCGGCCGCGCCAGCCCCGACGAGCGTGTGCAATTCGTCAATGAAGAGCACGATCTGCCCCTGCGCGTTCTCAATCTCTTTCAAGACCGCTTTAAGACGGTCCTCGAACTCGCCGCGGTACTTCGCGCCAGCGAGCATGGAGCCCAGGTCAAGACCGACCAGCCGCTTGTTACGCAAAGTCTCCGGCACGTCGCCCGAAACGATGCGCTGTGCCAATCCTTCGACAATCGCGGTCTTGCCCACGCCCGGCTCGCCGATGAGCACGGGGTTGTTCTTCGTGCGGCGCGAGAGGACTTGGATGGTGCGGCGAATCTCGTCGTCGCGGCCGATGACGGGGTCCAATTTGCCCTGGCGCGCGAGGTCCGTCAGGTCTTTGGCGTACTTCGAGAGCGCCTGGTAGTTGGCCTCCGCGTTCTGGTCGGTGATGCGCACGCCGCCGCGCGTCTGCTCTATGACTTTAAGAAGGTCGTCGTGATTGACGCCGTGCTGGCGCAGGATTTTGCCGGCCAGCCCATCCTTCTCGTCGGCGATGGCGAGCAGGAGGTGCTCGGTCGAGATGTACTCGTCCTGCATCGCTTGCGCCTGCTTCTCGGCGGCGATGAAGACCTGGCTCAGGCGCGAGCTGAAATACTGCTGGCCGCCCTGCACGCGCGGGAAGCGCCCGACGGCCGCCTGCACGTCGTTCATAACGACCTGCACGTTCGCGCCGAGCTTGCCCAGCACAGGGCGCACGATGCCCTCCGGCTGTTCGAGCATGGCGTAAAGCACGTGCTCCGGCTGGACTTCCTGGTTCTGGTTGCGCTCGGCCACCTCTATGGCCGACTGTATGGCCTCCTGGCCGCGCAGTGTGAATTTATCTAAACGCATAAAAAGTGATAAGTGATAAGTAATAAGTGATGAGTGAAAGACTTTTTCTTATCACTTATCACTCATCACTCATCACCGAAGTTATCACTTGCCGGACGCTTTCAGCGTCTTGTCTGACTTTTCGCCGCCGGACGTTTCGGCCTTGGCCTCTATGGTGCGGGGAGTCTTGGCCTCGGCCCCTTCGCCCGCGATCTCTATGCGCCGCGCTTTGACTTCCTCGCGCTTAGGCAAGGTGATGCGCAGGACGCCGTTGCGGTACTCGGCCGCGATGCCTTCGCCCGAGACGGTCGGCGGCAGCGTGAACGAGCGCGTGAAAGAGCCGTAGGAGCGCTCGACGCGATGGTAGTTGTCCGACTCGTCCCGCTTCTCGAAGCGGCGCTCGCCGCGCAGCGTGATGACGTTGTTCTCGAACGAGAGGTCGAAGTCCTCGCGGTTCATGCCGGGAAGCTCGGCCTCTATGACGATCTGATCCTTGTTTTCGTAGATGTCCACGTTCGGGTTCCAGGCCCCGCGGGCGATGCCCTCGTCGCCGAAAACTCTGGACACGTTGGTCGAAAACAGACGATTGACTTCATCCTGAAGACTGCGTAGGTCGCGGAATGGGTCGTAACGAACAATGCTCATGACGAACTTCTCCTTTCCTTTGCGGTAATTCTTTTGCAGCCCACGGCCGAAAACTCTGTAAAGCGGGAGCTTCGGCTTGTGAGCATGGCGGCATGATAAATGTTGAGTCTCTCTTTGTCAAGTCTCGAATGGGAAAATTTTGGGCTGCCCGGCTAAGGGGATTAAATTGCAAAATAGTTAAAGTTAAGCCGTGTAAGGCGAGGGCTGTGGGATGGGCTTCAGTCGAAGCCGAAGAAGCGTTTGATGGAGGCGATGATGCCTTCGGACTCTTTTTCGCCGTCGCCGGCCTCTTCGGGTTTGGCCGTGAGGCCGACGCGGCGCTCGGCGATGATGTGGCTCAAGGAATCAACCAGATTGGGGTTGGTGTCGAAGAGGTGTTTCATGGCCTGTTTGCCGATTTCCAGGACTTCCGTCTCTTCGAGGGCGACGACGTTGGCCGTTCGCGGCTCGCCCGTGAAGAGCGCCATCTCCCCGAAAAAGTCGCCCTCCTGGAGCACCGCGACCGTGCGCGGCTTGCCGTTATCCGTAATCTGGACGCTGACGCGGCCGCTGTGTACGACGAACATGCTTGCGCCCTCGTCGCCAGCGCGGATGACGGACTCGCCGGGCGCGAAGACGTGGCTCACGGAAGCCGCGGCCAGCCGCGCAGTCTCCTCGCTTGAGAGCGGCGCGAAAATGTCCACGGCCGAGAGCCTGTCTATGAAGCCGCTCCCGTCCGCTCCCATGCCGTCCGTCTTGGGCTGGCGGGTGATGTGCAGCGTGCGCGTGGGGAAGGCGAAGTTAACGCCAGCGCGGCGGAAGGCGTACCAGATGCGCTGGCGCACGAGCGCGTCCGTGTCGTTATATTTGGCGTAGTCTATCAGCCAGTATTTGACTTCCCAGTCAACTGAACTGTCGCCGAAGTTTCGTATGCGGACGAGGGGGGTGATCTTCTGCGAGACGTTGTCGGCCTCGCGGACGGCCTCGCGGACGATGTGTATGGTCTTGGCGGGCGAGTCCGTGTAGAGCGTGTTGAAGAAGACCAGGCGCGCGTTCAGGTTGTCGCGCGGGGCGATGTCTATGGCCTCCTTCGAGATGGTCGTGTGGCTGGCGAGCACTATGTGGTTGGCGAAAGTCCTGACTTTCACTGCGCGCCAGGTGATGCTCTCGACCACGCCCGTCCAGGTGCCGACTGCGATCACGTCGCCGACCTGAAACGGCTTGTCCGCGTGCACGGAGATGCCCGCGAAGAAGTTGCCGAGCGTGTCTTGCAGGGCCAGACCGATGATCGCGCCGAGCACGGCCGAGGTCGTGAAGAGCGCGCCGAGTCCCACTTCCGGGTAGAACGCCTTGAAGATGAGGATGAAGCCGACGATGTAGGCGACGACGGAGAAGGTGTTGCGAATCAGGACCGGCGCTTCGTAGCCGCGCCGCTGCCGGAAGAAGATGCCGAAGAGAATCGCGCTCAGGGCGCGCGTGATGAGGATGGCTAGAATCATCCACAGCACGAGGCCGACGATGTTCATCACCATCCGAAAGTTCTCTTCCTGTTTCTGAACTTCGGCGGCGGGGTCGCTGGCGTGGACAAAGCTCGTCCCTGAACCGCGGCTCGAAGAAGTGCAGGCCGTAGAGGGCCAGGACGACGAGGGCCGTAACCAGGAAGAATAAGAGGATTCGATTTTTTGAGCGGGAACGAGCCACGACGGCGTTGATTCCTCTGAAAACCAATCAGGTAAGCCCGAGCAACTTTGCACCTCTTTTTACCACTATCAGCAATAAAAAGACAGTAGTCAGTAGTCAGTAATCAGTAGTCAGCTAAAAACCTGGCGCGTAGTCTTGCGCCCTAATTATTAATATTCATGACAGCCCACACTCAATCACTGACTACTGATTACTGATTACTGACTACTATCTAAAAATCTTTGTCACGATGAAGAGGAGCGAGAGGGCGGAGACGATGATGGTGGTCAGCCAGGCGGCGACGTTGTAGAGGGGGCCATTGGTGTATTCGCCCATCACTTCGCGGTCGTTGACGAGGCGCAGGACGGCTATGAGGATGACGGGCAGGAGCAGCCCGTTGATGACCTGCATGTTGAGCAGTGCATCAATCAGAGGCAGGCCCGGCAGCATCGCGACGATGGCGCCGACGGCGACGAGCGAGGTGAAGATGCCTATAAAAATTGGTGCTTCGCGGAAGCTACGCGAGACGCCTTTCTCAAACCCTAATGCCTCGCTAATCGAATAAGCGGTCGCGAGCGGCAGCACGCCCGCCGCCAGCATTGACGCGCCGAACAGCCCGACGGCGAAGAGCGCCCCGGCGTAACGGCCCGCCAGCGGTTCGAGGGCGCGGGCGGCGTCCGTGGCCGCCTCAATGTGGACGGGGGGCGTCTGCGTGTGCAGCGTGGCGGCCGTCGAGATGATGATGAAGAAGACAATCGTCATCGCGAACGTCGTGCCTACCCACACGTCCGCGCGCGTCAGTTTGTAGTCCTCCATCGTGATGTCTTTCTCGACGACTGAAGACTGCACGAAGATTTGCATGTAGGGCGAGATGGTCGTGCCGACGACCGCGAGGAACGTGAAGAGGAAGGCCGGGTGGAAGTCGAAGTAAGGGGTGACGAGCGAGCGCGCCACTTCGCCCCAATGCGGACGGGCTAAGAAGGCGGAAACGATGTAGCCCAGGAAGACGAGCGCCATGACGAGGAAGACGCGCTCGACGCGCTTGTAAGAACCTTTGACGACGAGCCACCAGACAGTCGCTGCCGCGACGGGGACTGAGACGTAGCGCGGGATGCCGAAGAGTTCCGAGGCCGCGGCGATTCCCAGGAATTCTGAGATGGTGATGCCGCCGTTGGCGATGAGCAGCGCCAGCATGACCAGCATCGTCCAGCGCACGCCGAAGCGCTCGCGGATCAAATCGGCCAGCCCCTTGCCCGTCGCCGCGCCCATGCGCGCGCACATCTCCTGCACGAGCCCGAGGCTGATGGTAATAGGGATGAGAACCCAGAGGAGTCTGTAGCCGTGGTCCGCGCCGACGGAGGCGTAAGTGGCGATGCCGCCCGCGTCATTGCCGGCGTTGGCCGCGATGACGCCCGGACCCAGCACAGCCAGGTAGGCGAAGATCCGCTTGCGCTTGGAGAAGGTGCGCCGCACACCGCGAGCCCCGCGCCGCAGCAAGCGACGACCGGCAGCGCCAACGGCTGTGCGGGGCTCGGCCATTTGGAGGTTCTCCGTCCATAACGAAAAACAGAATTCAGAATTCAGGAGTCAGGAGCCAGAATAAAAACAGAAGCGGTTCTCAGCCAATCATTCTGGATTCTGGATTCTGGCTCCTGAATTCTGCTTTATCTCTTTGACATCGAGCAGCACCTTAGTTCGGTGGTGCGCCGTGTGGGCGTGGAAGAGCTTGCCCAGGCTCACGACCTGAGTATTCCGGCCCGTCATTCTACTTAGCTGCGTGAAATGGCTCGGCTGTAGGACTAGCTGCAAATCGGTGACATTCTGCTCGGGCTCGTTCACGTCGTCCGTGTTTCCCGTCACGCAGACGGCCTTGTTGAGCGTCAGTATCCAGATGGTCTCGGGCTTGTCGCCCTTCTTGACGTCCTGGTAGTTGGGCGGGCCGGGAACGACCTGCTTGCTGAGTGTGCCAGAAAGTTGAACTTCGGCCGGGTCATACGAGAGGCAGTCTTGCGCCGACGCGCAGAGCGCGGACGCCGAGAGGAGAATCAAAAGCGTGAAGATTTTTAAGCAGGCTCGGGGGGACATTTCTCAAGCTCCTTTCGACTAATGCAGGGGCCGGGCAGAAGACTGGCCCCGCGAGTATTAATAATGACTGACGTTGGAACGATAACGAAAGGCGATACTATCATAACCCGCCGCGGGCGCGCGCGACGAATAATCAGTTTTCTGCGCACACACGCCAACGGAGGCCCGAAGTCTGAATGACTTCCGGCCTCCGTTGATTTACTCGCAGCGTGCTCGCCGTCTCGGTGGCGGCGGCTTCCGGTAAACGTCTTCCGGAGCGTCTACCTTGACCGCCGGCCGAGGGCGATGGTTGCCCGCTCCGGCGCGCGCTCCCCAGCTTTGCGCGCCAGCGTGCGCTCGCTGCGAGATGTCGGCAACACGAGCCCGTCGTCGTGGGCCTCGGTCCAGACTTGTGCCAAAAAATATTGTTCGCCGTAGCGCGTGAAGACGAGCCGTGCCTGCTCCGTGGTCTTGTCTGGGCGGACGAAGCTTGTCAGCGTGATCTTGCTCAAGCGCCCGTCCTCGCTCTTAATCAACAGCGCCACGCGGTCCGACGCGGGGTTCAGCCGCCTGACTCTGTAGAGGCCGGCGGGGAAAGTCTTGTCGCCGACGTTGAACGTGAAAGGGATGCTCGCCGTCTGTTCCTGAACGGATTGCGCGCGGGCCGGCGCTGCGGCCGCGAGGATTGCGAATAAGCCGAACAGTAGGATGCTCACATAAAGTTTTTTCATACGGACCTCCTTCGTCTCTGCAAGACTGCTCTCGTGCGGCCCTGATTGCCGCCTCTATTTAGTAACGCGCAGGCCCGAACCAAATCCCCTCACGGCGCGTAAAATTTTTGATGTAGAATCAGACTCCGCTTCGCTCCGCAACTGAGAACTCGACAGGCTCACGCCGAAACGAAGTAGAGAAAAAAGTTCCGTGGAGAAAACGTGAGGATGAAGCCGCAAGGGGGTGTGACCCAACTGCTCAAAGCCTGGAACGAGGGCGACCAGTCGGCGCTTGAGAAGCTGATGCCGCTGGTGATGGACGAGCTGCGGCGGCTGGCCGGTAACTACCTGCGCCGCGAGCGCGTCAACCACACGCTGCAACCGACGGCGCTGGTCAACGAAGCCTACCTGCGGCTGGTTGACCAGAAGGCGCGTTGGCAGAACCGCGCGCAGTTCTTCGGCGTGGCGGCGCAGTTGATGCGCCGCATCCTGGTTGACCATGCGAGGGTGCACCAGGCCCAAAAGCGCGGCGGGTCCGACCAGCAAAGGCTCTCGCTCGCGGACGTGGAGCGCGTGGCCGACAAGCCGGACGTGGACTTGCTCGCGCTGCACGAAGCCCTGAACGAATTGGCTGAATTAGACCCGCAGCAGGCACGCATAGTCGAGTTAAAATTCTTCGGCGGCCTCTCCATCGAAGAGACAGCGGAAGTCCTGAATGTAGGGCACGCGACAATCGAGCGCGACTGGAAGATGGCGCGCGCCTGGCTCCGCAGCAAGCTGGCCTGAGGGACCGAGGGCTCGGCTCGCGCGTTAATTAATGTGATGACGAATCAGCGCTGGCAGCAGATTAAGGAGATATTCCACGCATCGCTTGAGCGCGAGCCGGGCGAGCGCAGTGTTTTTCTGGCACAGGCATGCGCGGGCGACGACGCGCTCAGGGGCGAGGTCGAAGCGCTCATCAAGGCCCACGAGAGCGAGGGCAGTTTTATAGACTCGCCGGCCTACGAGGCCGCCGCAGGGTGGCTCGCCGGCGAAGACGCGGACAATTCGGCCCCGTCGCTGGTAGGCCAGGAGGTCGGCCGCTACAAAATTCTGGCGGAGCTTGGCGCGGGTGGCATGGGCGAAGTTTACCTGGCCGAAGACACCACGCTCGGGCGCAAGATCGCGCTCAAACTGCTGCCCGGCTCTTTCACAAACGACGCCGACCGCCTGCGCCGTTTCCGGCAGGAGGCGCGCACGGCGTCCGCGCTCAACCACCCAAACATCGTCACCATACACGAAATCGGCGAGCAGGCGGGCCGCCGCTTCATCGCCACCGAATTAATAGAAGGACAGACGCTGCGCCGCCGCCTCGCAAGCGGGCCGCTCGACACGGGCGAAGCCTTAGACATCATCCTGCAAGCGGCCTCCGCGGTCGCGGCCGCGCACGAGGCCGGAATCGTCCACCGCGACATCAAGCCCGAGAACGTCATGCTGCGCAAGGACGGCTACGTGAAGGTGCTCGACTTCGGGCTGGCGAAGCTGAGTGGGCCAAAAAATGCCGTGCGCGTCTCGGACCCGGAAGCGACGACCGCTCTGCTCGGCAACACGTCGCCCGGCGTGGTCATGGGCACGGCCCATTACATGTCGCCAGAGCAGGCGCGCGGCTTGAATACGGACGAGCGCACGGACATCTGGTCTCTAGGCGTCGTGCTCTACGAGATGCTGGCGGGGCGCGCGCCGTTCGAGGGGGCGACGACGGCCGACGTGACCGTCTCCATTTTGGAAAAAGAGCCTGTGACGCTCGGCGCGCGCGCGGTGGAGTTTTCGGCCGAGTTGGACCGGGTCGTGAGAAAGGCGCTCAGGAAAAAGCGCGAGGAGCGATACCAGACGGCCAGCGAAATGCTCGAAGACTTACGCGCAGTCAAACAGGATTTAGAGTTCGAGGCCAAGCTCGGGCGCGCGGGCGAGAAGATTGTGCCATTGAATGGAAGCGCCGCGCCGCAGGCGTCCGCTTCGACCAGCGAGTCGGCCGTCATGACGACGGATGAAATTAAAGAGACGCAAACTCCGTCGCCCACGCCACAGGGTGTCAGAAGCGAACGGACGCTCGTCTACGCGGCGCTGGCCCTGCTCGGCCTGGCGCTGGCGGGCATCGCGCTCTACAGCTTTTTTCTTCGGGATAAAGGGGGCGTGCATTTTCAGGCCGCCAACATCACGCGCCTGACCAACCACGGCAAGACGACACAGGCGGCCATCTCGCCCGACGGAAAATATTTCGTCTACGTCCTGAGCGACGCGGGCAGGCAGAGTCTCTGGCTCAGGCAGACGAGCGCCGCGAACGACACGCAGATCGTCGCGCCCGAGCCCGTCGGGTTCTTCGGCGTCACCTTCTCGCGCGACGGCAGCGAGCTTTACTACGTCGTCAAGGCGAACGACCCGGGGCGTCTCTACCGCATCCCCGTGCTCGGCGGCACGCCCGTCAAGCTGCTGGAAAGGATAGACTGCCCCATCAGTTTTTCACCCGACGGGAAACAATTTACTTTCGTGCGCGGCGACTACCCGAACCGCGGCGAGAGCGGCCTCTTCATCGCCAACGCGGACGGGAGCAACGTGCGACAAATTGCCGCGCGCAAGTTCCCGGAGCTTTTCTTTCCGATCTTCTTCACAGGCCCTTCATGGTCGCCCGACGGGCAGCTCATAGCCTGCGCCGTGTCGAACGCGAAGGCCGAAGGTCGCGTCATCGCCGTCAACGTGTCGGACGGGCGCGAGCAGGTGTTGACTAAGCAGACGTGGCCGCAGGTCGCGCGCGTCGAGTGGCTGCCGGACATGAGCGGGCTGCTGATAAACGCGAGGGACCAGAATTCCACTGTGCCACAAATCTGGCACCTCTCTTACCCGGACGGCGAGGCGCGCAAGGTGACGAACGACCTCGATTCTTATCGCGCCGTCAGCCTCTCGGCCGACGGCAGCCGCCTGGTGACGGTGCAGATCGCCGGTCTTGTCAACATCTGGGTCGTGGCGAGTAGTGATGCCGCGAACGCCGTCAAGCTGCCTGCGGGCGGGACGGGCCAGCCGGTCGGCGAGGCCATACAGTTGTCAACCGGCAACGTGGGTTATTTAGGAGGCAGCGAGGGGCTTTCGTGGACGCCGGACGGGCGTATAGTTTTCATCGTGGCCGCCGGCAAGCAGAGCGACATCTGGATCATGAACGCGGACGGGAGCAACCGAAAGCAGTTGACCAACGATGTGAGGCTCAACCACACCCCCGAGGCGACCCCGGACGGACGCTACATCGTTTTCACTTCGGGCCGCGCCGGCACGCGCAACGTCTGGCGCATGAACCTTGACGGGGGCGACGTTCGGCAGTTGACCACGGGGCAGGCGGAGTTCCTGCCGTCCGTCACGCCCGACGGGCAGTGGGTCGTCTACTCTTCGCTGGACGCAGGCAAGTTGATGCTTTTGAAAGTGCCGATTGACGGCGGCGCACCCGTTGCGCTGAACAAGGAGGGGACTAGCCCGGTCGTCTCGCCCGACGGCCGGCAGATAGCTTATCTCTACACGGAGGCCGCCGCGCCTGACGCGCCGCCCAACCGTATAGGAATCATCCCGTTCGAGGGCGGGGAAACCGTCAAGACCTTCGAGATTCCTTCGGGCCTCGGCGGCGCGCGCACAATTCTTCACTGGTCCCGCGACGGGCGCTCGCTGCTCTACACGGTCATCAGGAACAACGTCAGCAACATCTGGAGCCAGCCCGTTGACGGCGGAAAGCCCACGCAGGTGACAGACTTCAAAGAGCACATCATCACGGCCTGCGGCTGGTCGCGCGACTGGCGTCAACTCGCCGTCGCGCGCGGCCAAATCATCAGAGACGCCGTCCTCATCAATAATGCGAAGCCGTGACGGCATCGCAGTTCGCCATCCCCGCAGGAGATGAACATGATAGCTTGAGGCAAGAGAGTGTGCCGCGCCCAGCCCAGACCCCGAAGGGGTCGCACATGATAGCCGGGGGCAAGCGAGCGAAGCGAAGCGCCGCCCCCGGTTAGACGTTAGAAATGAATCCGACCCTGAAGGGGTCGCGCCTCAACGTTGAAGGTGTGACCCCTTCAGGGTCGAATCTCTTTCGCTAACGAGACCGGGGGCGGCGCAAACATCCGTTTGCTTGCCCCCGGCTATCATGTGTGACCCCTCCGGGGTCGGGAAACTCGCGCGGCCGAATATCTGCGCTCGTGATGTTAGCCGAACAATCTTGGCAGGCGTTGCCGCCAGTTCTTCGGCAGGAGCATCTCTATCGCGTCGTCCACGGTGATGATGCCGAGGATGTCGCCCGTCTCGTCAACGACGGGCAGGGCGAGCAGGTTGTATTCGGCTATCTTCTCGGCCACCTCGCGCGCCGAATCGTCCGCGCTCGCCGTCTGAAACTCGTCGCGCATCACGGCTTCGAGCGGAAAATCCGGCGGGGCCAGAATCAGACTGCGGAGCGCGATCACGCCGCAGAGCTTCCACGAGTTCTCCTCCTCCACGACGTACAGGTAATAGATCATATTCGGCGTCTCGGCCATCTCGCGCAGCCGCGCCAGCGCCTCGCCCACCGTGAGAGCGCGCGGTAGGGTGACGAACTCGGTCGTCATCAACCCGCCGGCCGTGTCATCTTCGTAAGGCAGAAGCTCGGCCACGTCCGCCTGCTCCTCGCCCTCCATGCGGTTGAGCAGGTCTTCCGCCTTCTCTTCGGGCAGATCGCCCAGCACGTCCGCCGCCTCGTCCGGCGACATCCATTCCAGAATGTCCGCCGCGCGCTCCTCGTCCATCTCGCTGATGATGCGCGCCTGGTCTTCGGCTGACATCTCTTCCAGTGTCTCCGCGGCCGTCTCGTCGTCTAATGATTCGACTATCTCCGAGCCGTGATGGTAAGAGAGCGCTTCGGCGAGGCGCGCGATCTCGACGGGGTGGAGCCGTGCCAATTTGTCGCTCGAAGATTTCAACTGCACTGTCGCCGCGTCCGTCGCCAGATAGCCCACGTCGGCCCAGTCAATGACTTCCACGGGGCGGCCCGACCCGACGAAGCCAGCGGGCATCAGCCGCCGCCACAACCCTTGTAAGCTCACGTCCGCGCCCGTCACGCGGAACTCGCCGCCCGCCTCAATCAACTGCACGTCGTTGACGCGCACGACGCGCTTGCCGTCCACGTCAATCAACTGCTTGTCGAGCACGTCGCGCGCGAGGAGCACTTCGCCCTCACGCCGCGCGAAGGGGCGCAGGTCGAGGATGTCCGAGTTGAGCCGCGCGCCGTGCTCGCCGAACTCGGCCATGCGCCAGCGCGGGAGGAAGAAGTCGCGCCGGCGGTAGCGCGCGACGAAGCCCGTCACGGGCGGGTGGTCGTCCTCGCCGAGTCGGACGATAACGTCCTTGATGGCCGCCACGCGCTCGCCGTCCAAATCGCGTATCGGGCGTTTCAATACTTGAGAGAGGTAAAGCATGATTCAGAATTAACGTCGAAAGATTTTATCCGGCGCGAATCATAGCACGGGCTGCGCGCGTAGGTGTCGGCACAATTTTCAAAACGGCGGCGGGGATTTTTTAACGCCCGAGACAACCATCGCGCGCCGTGCTTTCGTCTCAGGCCAAACTGCAAGACACGCGCCGGCTTCTCGTTCCTAGTCTGTGATTGCGGTTGATGAGGGCAAGGCTTTAACGCGTGTACGCGGCTCGCGGGCCGCCAATCGCGCGTGGTCTTCCGCCGCGTCCGTCTCCCCTCCAATTCCACCTGCCTATCAAGAAGGAGACAGCCATGCCTAAACCGACCGATGCTCTCGACCGCATACGCGTCGCCACTCCCTGCTCCGCCGACTGGAACGAGATGGCGGGGAACGACCAGGTGCGCTTCTGTCAGCATTGCAGCAAGCACGTGCACGACCTCTCGAAGTTCACGCGAAAGGAGGCCATGAAGTTGGTCGCCGCCTCGGAGGGCAAACTCTGCGTCAGATATCAAATGCGTCCCGACGGAACCCTTCACACAATCGAGCCAGCCGCACCGCTGACGCAAATCAAGCGCCGCCTGTCGCGCATCGCCGCCGGGGCCTTCACGGCGTCGCTCACTCTGGCTTCAAACGTCGCCGCCCAATCCGCGCGGCCCGCCGGCGGAAATCAACCCGTCGCGGTTCAACCCGCGAGCGCAGTGACGCTCGGGCGCGTCCTCGTCCACGTCGGGCAAACGGCGTCGCTCGGCGGGACCGTCTTCGACCCGGAGCGGGCGGTCATCGTGGCCGCGAGAGTTTCTCTCGTCAACGAGGCGACCCGGCTGACCGAGACCGTGTCCTCGGACTACACGGGCGCTTATCAATTTCAGGGCGTGGAGGCGGGGGTGTACACGCTGCGCGTCGAAGCAATCGGCTTTCCGGCCTTCGAGCAGAAGCGGATCGTCGTGCGCGACGGCGCGCGGGAGCGTGTTGACGTGACGCTCCAACACTGGGCGATTATGGGCGACATGTCAATCGCCCTGCCGAGTACGCCCCTGGTGCGGGCCGTGTGGGAAGGAAATCTGAGAGAGGTCAAAAATCTGCTGGCACAGGGCGTTGACGTGAACGCGGTTGACGAGGGTGTGTTCAACACGGCGCTCGGGACCGCCGTCTCCAACGGGCAGCTAGAGTTCGTCCAGACGCTCCTGGCCGCCAGGGCCGACCCGAACGTCAGAAACCAGGGCGGGCGAACCGCCCTGATGAATCTGGACGTGGACGCCTCCCCGGAGCTTGTCCGCGCGCTGCTCGCGGCCTGGGCGGACGTTAATATAGAGGACGTGGATGAGAATACCGCTCTTCACGTCGCGGCGGCCACCGCGAAGAGCGAAGTCCTGCGCATGCTGCTCGACGCGGGGGCGAGCGTTAATGCTAGAAACAATCACGGCCAAACGCCGCTGATGGAGGCGGCCGCCTACGGGAATGTGGACAACGTGAAAGCACTGCTCCTGGCCGGAGCCGACCCGCACCTGAAGAACAAAGGCGGCCAGACGGCCCTCAGCTTCGCCCAAGAGCACAACCAACAGGAAGTCATCGCCCTGCTTCAATCTTACGAAGCTTATTAATGATTGCGGATTTCTTTGCGACTTTGCGCCTTTGCGTGAGATTAAATTTCACGCAAAGGCGCAAAGTCGCAAAGAACAGAGATGCGCTCTGTTATTCTCTCGACGCGCGGCGGGAGGAGAGGTCGCGGGCCGTCTCGACCATGTTGATGAATTCCGTCCTGTAGCCCTGCAAGTCCGTGCCGACGGAAGAGCGCGCCAGTTCCAGCACCTTGTTGTAGTCGGCGTCGGCCTTGTACTTCGAATCCCGCAGGAGCATCCCGAAGGCCGCGACCGCCGAGGCAAACTTGAAGTTCTGCGAGGCCGCGCCGAGTTTCGCCCTGGAGTCCGCGAGGCTGACGCTGACGAGCTTGCTCTGGTCCTGCGCGGGCTCCTTGTAGCGCAGCTTGACCGTCATCAACTCGTTGCTGTTCGCCATCTCGGACGGCTTGACGGGCTCCTGATACTTCAGCGGGTCAACGCCAGGGTTCTCGAACTTCTGCCCGTAGGGGACGACTTCGTAAAGCGCCGTGACGGTGTGGCCCGCGCCGATCTCGCCCGCGTCCTTCGTGTCGTCGTTGAAGTCGCGGTCGCGGAGCAGCCGGTTCTCGTAGCCTATCAGGCGATAGGCCGCGGCCTGCTTCGGGTTGAACTCGACCTGAATCTTCACGTCCTTCGCAATCGTAAAGAGCGTGCCGCCGATCTGCTCGCCCAGGACCTTGCGCGCCTCGCCGAGCGAATCAATGTACGCGTAGTTGCCGTTGCCTTTGTCCGCGAGCTTCTCCATCGTGGAGTCTTTGATGTTGCCTGTGCCAAAACCTAAGACGGAGAGGAAGACGCCGCCCTGGCGTTTCTCTTCGATGAGGCGGACGAGGTCGCCTTCGCTGGTGACGCCGACGTTGAAGTCGCCGTCAGTCGCGAGGATGACGCGGTTGACGCCGCCCTGGATAAAGTTCTCCTGCGCCGTTCTGTAGGCCAGCTCGATGCCCTGGCCGCCGTTGGTCGAGCCGCCGGCTTCGAGGCGGTCAATCGCGGAGAGAATGTCGCCCTTGCGGTCGCCCGGAGTCGAAGGCAGCACGAGGCCGCTCGAACCGGCGTAGACGACCATCGCCACGCGGTCGCGCGCGGTCAGTTGTTCGGCCAGCATCCTCATCGCCGACTTGACGAGCGGGAGCTTGCGCGGGTCGTTCATGGAGCCAGACACGTCCAGCAGGAAGACCAGATTCGCGGGCGGCATGTTCTCCATCGGAATCCGCTTGCCCTGGAGGCCGATGTGGACGAGGCGGTGCCGTGGGTTCCAGGGCGCTTCGGAGATTTCGGCCGTGACGGAGAAGGGGGCTTCGCCGACAGGCTGCGGGTAGTCGTAAGAGAAGTAGTTGATTAACTCTTCAATGCGGACGGCGTCCTTCGGCGGGAGTTGCCCTTCTTTGAGGAAGCGGCGCGTGTTGCTGTAAGAGGCCGTGTCAACGTCAATCGAGAAGGTCGAGAGCGGCGCGCGCGCGACTTCCAGGAACGGGTTCTCGTCAATGTGCTCGTACTGCTCCGTATTGCCCGTCTGCTCTGCGGGCTGGTCGAGGGCCTCCTCCTTCATGGGTGAAGCGGCGACCGTGCCGGAGGCGACTGTTTGCTTCTCGTTGGTCGTGGCTACGCCGGCTATGTTGTCTTTCTTGCCCCCGCACGCCGAGAGAAAGAGCGCGGCCGCGATTGTGAGGGCGACGAGCGCCTGACCGCGGCCTCCCGCGCGCAGTCCTTTAAATAATCTGTTCCGCCCAGACCTTGAACGAGCTTGTCCGTCATCGTTCTTCATCGAAATATCCTCCGGCGCTCTTCGGCGCACACTAAGAAGCTACACGGCAACGCGCGCAACGCCCCCAGCGGCCCGTGGCCGTTCGGACGAAGCGCGCGCAGGTGCTGTTCACTCATCACGCCGTCTTGAATGGAGCAGGGCGGCAGAACTTGCACGCCCTTTGCGGTCACCGCCTCGCCTTGCGCTCGGCCTGAACCACGACGGGGACGGCGGTCTCGACGGGAGTGACGTATGAACTAGGCGGGTAATCTTTCCCTTCATACTGGGCCGAGACATAAACGTCCGCGAAATACCCTGCCTTGGGCGTGTCGGGCCGGGCGCACCAGTCGCACGTCGAAGTAACCGTCACTTCGACAGGGTCGCCCGACCACTCGGACTGTCTGGTAATCCCGACCACGCCCGTCCAGGCCGGATTATCTGCTCGGCCCGGCAGGTAGAAACGAGTTTTGACCAGGAGCTTATCCGGGGCGGGCTGGCCCGGCGGGAGCTTGAGCGCCAGCGTCGTGTAGCTCTTGCCGTTAATGAAGTCGAGCGAGACGAGACGCACGTCGTAGTTCACGGGCAGCAGCTCGTCGGCCGCCTCCGATGGCGGGTTGGCCGGAAGCTCAGGGGCCGAGACGGGCGCTTTGGCGCGGTGTGATTTCCAAGGCGGCCAGTTGATGTAATCGTAGATGAAAACAACCGAGGTGAGAATGCTCATAAAGACTATGAATCCGTAAAGTTGCTTTTGTCGTCTCATCGGAGTCTCCTTTATGAAAGCCACTCTTCTTCGGCGGACGTAAGCCCGAACGCGCTTTTGCTACCACGCGCGCGGGCTCTGATAGGTTCCCGAAAATCGGCCAACACCGGAAGAATGCTCGCGCCCCGCCGTTCTTGCGCGGTTAGGGCCGGGACGGCTCAAGGCGCTCGACGGCGCGCTCGAAGGCGCGGTCGCGGCGGGCGCGCAGGTCCTGGCGGTCGAGCGCGATTAATTCGTCCGGCACGAGGCCGGCCCCTTCGAGGCGCGCGCCCGCGGCCGTCTGGTAGTCCATCTCGCTGACGCTCAACTCACCGCCGTCAGGCAGGACGTGGCGGCGTCGTATGGCTAGCACGCAGCCGCAGGTGCTCTGGCCGATGGTGGTCGCGCGGCCCGCATCTTTCAAAGCCGCGACGAAGATTTCCGCCGCGCTCGACGTGCGCTCAGAGGTCAGGATAACGACGCGCCCGCGGAAAGTCTTGATGCGATCCGGGGCGAAGAGCAGTGCGGCGCGCGTGTGCGGCTCGAACTGCAAGCGCCCGAGGCGGTCCGTGAAGCGTCCGAGGCTGCGGCCCGCGGGCAGGAAGGCCGACGCGACCTCCGTCATCGCCTCCGTCTCGCCCCCGCCGTTGTAGCGCAGGTCAACGACAATGCCGGTCACGCCGCGCAGCTCGTGGTCGAGCGCGCGCACCAACGCCCCCGCGACCTCCTCCGTGAAAATGTCGAACTCGATGACGCCTATGTCCCCGCCGCGCACGCGCCGCACGCGCAGACTCGAATCGCGCTCGCGCCACTCGCGGCGAAGGTTGGTCGTCCGCATGCGCCCGTCCGCGCCGACCCAGCGGACGCTGACCGTAGAGCCACGCGGCCCCTCGAACAGTCTGGACATCACCTGAAAGCGCGTGGAGGCCGCGGCGGGCGAAGCGGCCTGCTCCTTCAACCTGCGCGCGAACAGTTCGAGCGCGGGTTCATCGTCAACGGCCGCCACGACATCGCCCGCGCGAAGTCCTGCGCGCTCGGCCTCTGATCCGCGCTCGACCGAGACGACCACGGGCAGGCCGCCCACCTCGCGCACGCTGATGCCGACGCCTATGAAACGCGGCCGCCGCCAGTCGAACTTTTCGTCGGGAGCGAAGACGCGCGTGTGCGGGTCGCGCAAATGTCCGAGCATGCGGCGCAGTACGCCGTAGAGTTCACTCGTCGTCCGCGCGCGCGCGGCCAACGGGCGAAACTTCGCGCGCGCCGCTTCCCAGTCAACGCCGTGGAACGACGGGTCGTAGTAGCGATCACGAATCGTCTCCCACACGTCGTCGAAGACGGCGAGAGGAGCCGCGCTATCTTCGCTTCGCGCCGAGTGCGCGGAAGGCAAATAGACAAAGGTAAAAGTTAAAAGTAAAAAAAGAATGAAGACGGAACGCAGACGCCTCACAAAATTTCTCCTCCCTCCTTTTGGCTTTTTACTTTTACCTGTTGCCTTCCCTGGCCGGCTTGCGGAAATTATAGCGCAGGAGGACGCGCACGGGAACAGGCGTGCCGTTCAATCTGGCCGGCGTGAAGTGAAGCTGCCGGACAATGGCGACCGTCGCCTCGTCCAGACCGAAGCCGGCCCAGCGCACGACCTCCACGCGCGAGACTTCACCGGCGGCGTCAATCTCCAATTTAACGTCCACGGTCGCCTCGGCCTCGGCGCGTGCGGCTGTCTCCGGGTAAGCAGGCCGCATGCGGCGATATGGTTGCGGCAGACGCAGGCCCGCGCGCGCGGCCGCCGTCTCGTCCTCGGGCGCGTCTTCGATGACCGGCAAAGGGCTTGCGGCGCGTTCGAGCATTTGAACGCGCTCGCTCAACTCCGACTCGCGCGCACGTTTGATAGCCTGGCTGTAACCCACGGCGCGTCGGTCCAATTCCTTGAGCAAAGTTTTCTCGGCCTCATCGGGCGACGCCGCCTCGAAGCTCGGGCGGTCCCAGAGGACGAGGCGGCCCGTGCGGGAACTGACGACGAAGACGGAGGCGTAGGCTTCGAAGTAGTGTGGGCCGGAAGAGGGCGAGCGGCGCAACGTCTGCGCGTCGCCCGTTACGTAGAAGTCAGAGCCAAGCGCCCCGCCGAGGTCGCGCGCCTCGTCAAGCGTCATGTTGAGCGAGCCGTCATAGCCCACGCCGCGCGCGGCGGCGCGACTCTCTTCGCGGTCGGTCAACGACAGGCGCTCGTCGGACGCGAGAACGTGGGCCAGTTTCTCTGCCGCGCGCGCGCCCGTCTCAGTCCCGCCGAAATCGAGCACCGCCACGCGCGGCCTCGCCTGCGCCGCAACACTCAACGGAAGCAGCGCGGCGGCGATGAGGGCGAGAAGGAGGTGGCGAGGGCTAGGCATTATGTTGGTTGACGACATGGGTCACGTCTTATCCCCGGAGGGGATAAACATGATAGCCGGGGGCAAGCACGACAGTGCGTCGCCCCCGGAACGATGGGGAAAATAATTCCGACCCTGAAAGGGTCGCGCCTCAACGTTGAATGTGCGACCCCTTCGGAGTCGAAAAACTTTCTCGCATCTGACCGGGGGCGGCGCGTCGTGCGCTAGGCGCACACGCGCTTGCCCCCGGCTATTATGTGTGACCCCTTCGGGGTCGGCCTACTTCTTTCCGCCCGCGGCCTGCCGCTCTTCGTGGTAGAGCTTGTAGACCTGCTCTTTGACTTCGGGCGGGAAGCAGACGCGGTTGAGTTGATAGCTCTGTAGGCCGCGCACGGCTTCGCTGACCTCGCTGATCTCGCGCACGACGGGGCGCGCGTAGCCGTCCTCGACGTAGATGCGCGCCTTCGGCTCCGCGCCCGCCGCCGTGTAGTAGTTGTAATAAGGAACGTCGCCCGCGTGGTCCTCTATGAAATAGTAGTCGGGCTCGTAGCCTGCGCGCGCCACTTCCTCGCGCGCCGCCGCGAGAAAGCCCGCGCGTTCATTCTCCGGCATGTCCAGGTCAATCGCCTTGAAGAGGCGGCGGCCCGTGAAGCGGCGGCTCAGGTCGCTCAAGACGGGGTCGCCGCTTCGCTGCCACTGCTTGATGTGAAAGAGCACGTCGGAGTCGTCCATCTCAAGGTGCTCGTCGAGCGAGAGCGGCTGGCGGCGCAGGACCTTCTCGAAGGCCGTGCCCGGCGCGCACCAGACTGCCTTGCCCTCCTCCAACAGTATGAGCGCGCGGCGCAGCACGGAGCGCAAGACTGCCTCAGCCGAGCGCAGTGTCCTGTGAAAGTAGACCTGGCGGAACATGTAGTAGCGCGCCTGCAAATATTCTTCGACCGCGTAGAGGCCGCGCGCCGCGACAAAGATGCGGTCGTTCTCCTCGTCAATCTGGAGCGCGTTGATGACCCACTCCAAATCGTAGATGCCGTACTTCGCGCCAGTCATCAGCGAGTCGCGCAAGAGATAATCCATCCGGTCAACGTCGAGCTGCGACGAGACGAGTTGCGCGAGCGCGGCGGGCTGAAACTTTCCTTCGATGATGCTCGCGACGCGCTCCGGTAACTCGGCCGAGAAGGAGCGCAGCAACTGCCCGACCTCCGTCTCCTCGCTCATGACGACGCGCACCGTCCACGCCTCGTGGTGAAACCCGAGGACCTTCTCCATCACGTGCGAGAAGGAGCCGTGCCCTACGTCGTGCAGCAGCGCCGCCGCGCTCGCCGCCGCGCGGTCCTCCGGCGCGATAGCGTAGTTCTCGCCGAGGCGGTTCAGCACGCGCGTCATCAGGTGCAGCACGCCGAGCGAGTGTGTGAAGCGCGAGTGCTCCGCGCCCTGGTAGGTGAAGAGCGCGAGACCCAGTTGCTTGATGCGGCGCAGGCGCTGGAACTCCGGCGCGTCAATCAGGCGCACCAGCAGACGGCCTTCGTCCGTGTCCGTCCTGAGACGAATGATGTTGTGAACCGGGTCGCGGTAGATGCGTTCGGACACGTTCTCTCCGTAGCTTCGGTTGAAAAGTCTGGACGGCTCGGGGCGGACGAGCGTGACAAAATCCCCGGCGGGTTGACGGGTCGTCGGTCGCCGCCTCGGCCGCCCTCAAAGTGGTTTCACTGTGAGCGGCCGAGGCGAGTCTAACACAGACGGCAGGCATGAGGCGGGTATCCCGAATTATGGAAGGACTCCATTTTTATGGATTTCACGCGACGAAATCATGTATGTCGCGCGGCGCGTCCGGCAAAGTGAGCCAGTAAATTAATAAGGTTAGCTCGTCGCGCTTACAGGCATAGGAGTTGCAGTTCCCTTAGCCAACATCTTACAAGCGGGAAGTCACACTTTTCTTCAAGCGGGCATCGTCGGTTGATAACCAGCAACTTCTTGAGGAGGACACCCCATGCGAATCGGAGGATTTAGAAGGACGCTCGCGTTCCTGTCCGTATCAGTATTCGTCCTGGCCTTGTGCGTTGTCTCAGCCTCTGCACAGACGGCGAACAGCGGCTCGATCACGGGCGTCGTCAAGAACGAGAACGGCGAGCTTGTTCCGAATGCGACGGTCAGAGCCATCAACCTCGGGACGAACGCGACGCGCGAAACGACAGCGAGCGGCGAGGGCGCGTTCGAGATCGCGCAGCTCGTCCCCGGCAACTACCGCCTCGAAGTAGAGGCTTCGGGCTTCGCCAAGACGGTCGTCGAGCCCGTCACCGTCAACGTCCTGGCGCGCGTCACGCTTGAGCCGGTGCTCAACCCCGCGGGCGCGACGGCGCAGGTGACGATCACAAGCGAGCTACCGCTCGTCGAGACGACCAAGACGGAGGTAAGCGGCGTCGTTGACCAGCGCCAGATGGAGAACCTGCCGGTCAACGGACGCTCGTTCGCCAGCCTGGCGATTCTGATTCCGGGCACGACCTTGCAGCCGTCGTTCGACCCTACGAAATCGCGCGTCGGCACGTTCTCGGTCGGCGGCTCGACCGGAAGAAATCTCAACATCACGATTGACGGCGGCGACAACAAGGACAACGCCGTCGGCGGCATCCTACAGAACTTCACGATGGAAGGCATACAGGAGTTCGCGCTCTCGACGCAACGCTTCTCCGCCGCCAACGGACGTTCCGGCGGCGCGCTGCTTTCAGTCGTCTCGAAGTCCGGCACCAACGAAGTGCACGGCTCGGTCTTCGGCTTCTTCCGCGACGACAAGCTGAACGCGAACGCGCCCGCGCTGCTCGCTGAGGCTAACGAGACCCTCTTCCCGGACCCCGCGGACATCGTCAAGCCGCCCTTCAGCCGACAGCAGTTCGGCGGCTCCGTCGGCGGGCCAATCGTCAAGAACAAGGCTTTCTTCTTCGGCAGCGTCGAGCGCACGCGCGAGCGCGGCAACTCGATTGTGCCGGGCGTTGACCGCGCGAAGATCGCTCTGCTCGAACCGTTCGGCTACGAGGCCGTGCAGTTCCTGCCGCAGCCGTTCGACGACACGCAGTACACGATCAAGGGCGATTTTCTTCTGAACAGCAAGCACTCGCTCGTCACGCGCTTCGCCGGCCAGAATAACAACGGGCTCAACGACCAGGCCGGCTTCCTCATCGTCCGCACGGACCTCTCCGGCGGCAACCAGACCTTGAACACGCTCTACAACTTTTTGGCGAACTGGACGTGGACGGCCAGCTCTCGAACCGTCAACCAGTTCAACTACCAGTATTCAACCTTCAACAATCGCATCAACGCGACGACCGACTTGAACCTCCTGGCCTTCCCGGACGGCATTCTCGTCGGGCGCAACGGCAACGTCCCGCAGCAGACCATCCAGAAGAAGCACCAGTTCCGCGACGACCTGACGCACAGCCGCGGCAACCACAGCTTCAAGTTCGGCGGGGACTTCACCTATATCCCGACGCTCGGCGGTCTCTTCGCCTTCAACTCGGCGCCGGAATATGACCTCTTCTTCACCGCCGACGAGATCGCCAACAACCCGGGCCAGTTCCCGCAGGGCTTCAACACGACCCAGGTCGTCGCCGGGCCGATCACCTGCTCGACGTTCGGTCTTAACTTCGGCGCTCCGGCGACCGACCCGGACCAGTGCACGCAGGCCAAACTGGACGGCATCGGCGTCGTCTCCGCCGTCATCCTGTCGGGAGGTGACCCCACCTTCAACCTGCGCGACGGCGCGAAGCAGTTTGCCTTCTACGCGCAGGACGACTGGAAGATCACGCCGCGCTTCACGCTCAACATCGGCCTGCGCTACGACGTTGACTTCGGCTTCGTTGACTCGGACCACCAGGCCAACAACCGGGCGGTTCGTGCCCTTCAGATCATCGGCCACCCGTACGGCCAGAGTGTCGTCAAGGACGACAAGAATAACTTCAGCCCGCGCATCGGCTTCGCCTGGGACATCAAAGGCAACGCCCGCTCGGTGCTGCGCGGCGGCTACGGCATCTACTTCGACCAATCGTTCCTGAACGTCCCGCTCTTCGCGGTCCAGCAGGCGAACCCGGAGATTTACGCGACCTTCTTTAACGACGCTCCGAACCTGAGCCTCGCCTCGCCGCCGCCCGTCATCCCGCGCCCGCTCACCAATCCGACGAGCGCGATTCGCGGTCGCCTGCTTGACCCCTTCTTCGAGTCGCCCTACACGCAGCAGTGGAACCTAGGGTACGCGCAGGAATTGGGGCGCAACATGGCGATTGAGTTCGACTACGTGCACATCCTCGGCCTGCACGAGTTCACAGGGCTCGACATCAACCCGCGCCGCGGTCCGCTCGTCGGCTCGCAGCGCAACGACGCCCTGCTGCCGCGCGTCCTCGCGCCGCAGTTCGCCGCGCACGCCGCCGAGTTGATAGACGAGTTCGGCATCGCGAGCCCGTTCGCGCGCATCTCGGTCGCGATGTCGGACGGCCGCTCGCGCTACGATGCCTTCACCGTCTCATTCAAGAGGCGCTACGCTAACAAGTTCCAGTTGAACGCACACTACACGCTGGCGCGCGCCGTCGGCTGGTATGGTGCGATCTCGGATTTCGGCTTCGGGCCGATGAACCAGTTCCGCGGCTTCGACCCGGATCAAGACTTCGGCAACACGCTCGAAGACGAGCGTCACCGCTTCGTCCTCTCGGGCATCTTCGATTTGCCTTGGGGCTTCCAGGTCGCGCCCATCTTCCAGTTGTCGTCGGCGCGGCCCTACAACGTCTTCCCGTCCTGCCTCTGCGACATCAACCGCGACGGCGTGGTCTTCAACGAGCGCGAGTCGCGCGACGGCGACGACCAGAACCACCTGCCGCCGGCGACCATGCGCGGAGACAACTTCTCGCAGTTGAACGTCAGGGTCTCGAAATTCTTCCAGTGGTCGGAGCGTTACAAGCTTGGGCTTTTCTTCGAAGCTTTCAACGTCTTCAACACTGGCAACTTCGGCAACCAGTTCCAGAACGTCGTCGACGAGCCTGACTTCGGTCGGCCCGTCAACTTCTTCGGCGCGACCGGATTCTCCGAGCCGCTGGGGATTCCGTTCCAGGCTCAGGTTGGCGTTCGCTTCAGCTTCTAGCTCTCGGGCCGGAAGTTGACTGAAATGGGGCACTCCCTCTAGAGTGCCCCATAATTTTTAAAGCTCGCCTTGCGTTCTCGTCGAGTGGGTTGTGTTGTGGCAGCATTGACGGAGGCGACCCCTTATGAAGCGACCGTTTCGCGCCTGGCTCATCTCTTTCATCATCTCTTGCTTGATTGCCGTCGTCGGGTCGGCGCAAAGCGGCGTTCACTCGCTGGAAGGCAAGGTCATCGCGCCGAACGGCTCCGCGCCCACACAGCCCGTCAGGGTCACGCTGACCTTCGGCGGCAGACGCATCTACGAAACCTTCACGGACCTCGGCGGACACTTCTCCTTCTCCGGCCTCGGCCGCGGGACTTACCGTTTGACGGCCGAAGGCGACGGGGCCACGTTCGAGACGACGACCGTCACGGCGGATGTCTCTGCCTTCGGCTCGGCCCAGCAGGGCTTCACACAGAACATACATCTGCGCCCGAGGCAGGCGAGCGCCACGCCGCGCGCCGGTGTCGTCTCGGCCTTCAATCAGAACGTCCCGCCGGCCGCGCGCGAGAAGCTTGAGCGCGCGAAGAAGGCGGCCGAGCAGGGGAAAGCGGAACTCGCCCTTTCCCTGATCCGTGAGGCCATCAAGCTCTTCCCCGAATACTTCGAAGCGCGGCTCGAACTCGGCAACGCGCTGTTGCAGGGCGGCCAACTCGAAGAGGCCATCGCGGAATTGGACCGGGCGCGCCAGATAAATCCGAACGACGAGCGCACCTACCAGTCGTTCGGGCTCGTCCTCATGAAGCAGAAGAAGTACGCCATCGCCGTCGCCGTCTTCGCCGAAGCGTCGCGCCTGAATCCGACGAACGCGATTAACCCCATGATGCGCGCCACGGCGCTCATACACCAGGCACGCACCATTGATGCGACCGCGTCGGCGGCAGCCGCTTCGGATAGAGACTATCTGCTCGACAGGGCCGAGGCGGCCCTCGCGCAAACCTCCGAGTTGAGCGAGAAGAAGCTCGCGGCCGACCACCTCACGATGGCGATGTTCTACGAGATGAAGGGCGCGCGGGCGCGCGCCGCGGACGAGTTGGAACAGTACCTGCGAAAAAACCCTGAGGTTAAGAATGCCGACGCCATCCGTGCGGCGATTAAAAAACTGCGCGACGCCGGGTGACCAAAACAGGACTTCGGCCTCCCGCCTTAAAATCTCTCCGCACGCCCCGCCCACACCGTCCCACCTCGTCTGAGACTTCGTCGGCCGCCGGAGATACGCGCACGCCTTCTGACTTCTGATTTCTGGATTCTCACCATTTTTTTGGATTTCAGAAAGCCTCTTTTTTCTCTCCCCTTCGGGCTAAATCTAAGATTCCCTGCGGATTGACTCTTAGGGCGGGGCAAGGCATAAGAGTTGCAAAAATCTAGAAACGACTTGGATTTCAGGAATTTTTAAGGTTAAAAAACCAACACAATGCATGCTGCCAGGGCCTTCCAAGCCACAGTTCCCTCGCCGAGATAGCCGCGGCACACTGAGAGCAAGCAGCATGTCCAGCATAAGAGAAATGCACAACAAGAAAGGAATAGTGAGCATGAAGATGCGAATCTTTACCATGTCGCTGCTGACCCTGTGCCTCGCGCTCTTTACCATGGGCGGGGCGATGGCGCAGACGCAGTCGACTGGTTCCATCGAAGGCACAATCCTCGACCCGCAGGGCGGGGCTGTGCCGAACGCCACTGTCACCGTGTCCGGGCCGAATCTGATTAGTCCTCAGACGGCGACCACGGATGACGAAGGGCGTTACAGAATTTTGAATCTCCCTCCTGGGAGATACACCGTCTCGGTCGCGGCGGTGGCTGGCTTCGGCGAGGCCACCAAGAGCGACGTCGAAGTTAATCTGTCCAGAACCACTTCGGCGGACGTGCAGGTGCAGATCGCCGGGCAGGCGGCTTCGGTGACGATCACCGACACCACCGGCGCGGGCGTTGACGTGACGGCCAACACCAGCGGCACGAACGTCTCGACCGAGCAGTTCTCCAACTTCCCGACGCAGCGCACCGTGCAGTCGCTCT
This sequence comes from uncultured Acidobacteriota bacterium, assembly GCA_963711585.1. GTDB lineage: Bacteria > Acidobacteriota > Blastocatellia > Pyrinomonadales > Pyrinomonadaceae > QHXM01. Next base: position 650,007 of record CAVQEU010000022.1, read on the forward strand.
ACACGATTGCTCCGACGGTCGCTCGCTCGGGCCAGCGCGACGCCTCAGGCCGTGACCGCGATCCTTCGGTCGCAGGCTCTTCGGGTCCTGAGAACAACTACATCCTCGACGGCGTGAACGCCACCGACCCCGCCTTCGGCGGTTCGGGCGCGAACCTCCCGTTCGAGTTCGTGCAGGAGATCGAGATCAAGACCGGCGCCTTCGGTGCCGAGTATGGTCGCGCGACGGGCGGCATCTTCAACGTCATCACCAAGAGTGGCGGCAACGAGTTCCGCGGCGACGCGTTCGCGTATTTCACGACCAAGGGCTTCGTCAGCGAGGTGAAGAACATTCCGCTGACGGGCGCTATCGCCAACGGCTTCTCCGAAATCGACGCCGGGTTCGACCTCGGCGGCCCGATCATCAAGGACAAGCTCTGGTTCTTCGGCGCGTTCAATCCGCAGCGCCGCAAAAACTTCCTGCTGACCCAGACCTTCTTGACGCCGGTGGAGAACGAGATCACCACCCCGTTCTACGCTGGCAAGATCACCTGGGGCATCAACCAGAATCACACGCTGACCTTCTCGACCTCCGGCGACCGCACCAAGCAGGAAGGCTTCCTGTTCGGCAACACCGGTTTCGGTGCTGACCCGAACAGCTTCCTCGGCGAGCAGCAGACCGGCGGCGAGCGGTACACGGTGCGCCTGAACTCTTCGCTGACCCCGACGTGGATCGGCGAGTTCTCGTTCGGCATCCACCGCCAGCGCAACAACATCATCCCGCCCGCCGGGCTGGAAGATGTGCCGCTCAACCTTGACAACTTCCGGCTCCTCGCCTCGGACGGCAGCACGGTCGTCCCCCTGACCGAAAGCAACGTGAGCTTTATCGAAACCACGGGCGCTTTGGCGGGGCGGAATCTGGGCCGCATCGCGTTCGTCCAGAATCCGGGCGGCGCGTCCCTTGAGCGCAACTTCATCGAGCGGGGCTTCGGGATCATCCAGAATACCTCGCGCCGTCGCACCGAGTTCAACGCCAGGTTGCAGAACATCATCGGTCGCAATACCCTGAAGTACGGGTTCGAGTACAGCCGCAACTTCTACGACATCGCCAACCGTCGTAGCGGCCCGGCTCGCACCTTCACCGATCCGTTCCACGTTCTGACCACCGCGGCCGATAACCTCGCCACCAACGGCTACCAGACGACCAACAGCTTCCAGCCCTGCACCACGCGGGTCATCGGCGGCAATGCCACGGTCGTTTGCGCTGCCGGTTCCGGCACACGCCGCGTCAACCAGTTGATCGCCGGCGGCGGCCTGACGGGCTTCCCGGGCGGTGCCATCACCGGCCCGATCAGCCTCAACGAGCTTCTCAACAATTCGTTCCTGGTCCTGATCAGCACCCGCGTTCGTGACTTCGAACTCGATGCCAAGACCTACTCGGATGTCGAGAGCTTCTACATTCAGGACGACTTCAAGATCAGCAAGGACGTGCAGTTCAACTTCGGCCTGCGCTGGGATTACCAGCAGTCGTACAGCGAGGGTGGGGACACCTACCTGAAGCTGAACAACTTCAAGGATAATCTTCAGCCGCGCATCGGCCTCATCTGGGACTTCACGGGTCGCGGCCGCGGCAAGCTGTTCGCGAACTTCGCCCGCTTCGTCGAAGCCCCGCTCCCGCTTGACGTGAACGTGCGCGCCGGCGGCGGCGACACGCAGACCGACAAGCAGTTCAATGCCAGCCGCTACGGCGCGTTCGGCGACGCGACCCTCGTGGCCGGCGTCGGCGGCGGCGCCCAGAACTTCGGCGCCGAGGCGACGCCGATTGACCCCGACCTCAAGCCCCAGACGGTCAACGAAGTGACCGCCGGTATTGAGTACGGCGTCAGCAGCGACCTGGTGCTCGGCGCGCGCGGCATCTACCGCTCGCAGGGCTCGGTCATCGAGGACGGCTCGTTTGACGACGGCGTCCACTACTTCCTGTTCAACCCCGGCGAGAGCCTGACGGACCGTCTGGCTCGCGAGCCGGCCCCGGTCGGCGTCGGCTCGGGCTTCGGCCGCGCACGCCGCTACTACCGCGCGATGGAGTTCACGGCGACGAAGCGTTTCTCGAACCGCTATCAGTTCATCGCTTCCTACGTCTTCTCCTCGCTCATCGGCAACTACGAGGGCCTGTTCCGCAACGACACGGGCCAGCTCGATCCGAACATCACCAGCCTCTTCGACCTCGTCAGCCTCTTGGGCAACACGTACGGCCGTCTCAACAACGACCGTCCGCACCAGTTCAAGTTCAACGGCTCTTACGAGACGCCGTTCAAGCTGATGGTCTCGGGCAACTTCTACATCCAGTCCGGGATTCCGTTCAATAAGCTGGTCCCGCACCCGGACTACGGCAACAACGAAGGCTATGGCGAGCCGCGCGGATCGAGCATCGTTCCGAACTCGGCCGACACCTTCGATCAGGGCGGCGTCGAGAGCGCTTATGGAAGCACCCGCACGCCGACGACCTGGAACCTCGATGTCGGTGCTTACTATCCGATTCAGTTCGGCGAGCGCCGCCAGTTGAGATTCCAGTTCGACATGTTCAACGTCTTCAATAACCAGCGCGCGATTCGTCTGGACGAGACGTTTGCCATTACCCTGCGTCAGGGCGCCAACGTGCCGGACGTTCCGAACCCGTTCTACGGTACGGGGACGATCTTCCAGTTCCCGCGCTCGATGCGTTTGGGTGTGAAGTTTAGTTTCTAAACCCTGCGGCGCTCACGGGGCCGCGAATCGCGGTCCCGTGAATGTCTTTTTGTAGGGAGAAGCACTTTCAATGGGCTTCTCCCTTTTTCTTTTTAGTGGTATTCTGTCGTCTCCAACCGTACTGATAATTCTTAACCTGCGACCTTTTCAAGTCCTTTGGGAAAGGAGTTGCCCAGATGTCTAAAAGAAAACCAAGCAATCATCAGCAGGGGTTCTCCATTCAACTCATTCTCTGTGCCCTATCGTTGATCATCATTCCTGGCGCGGCGGCTCATGCGCAGAGCGGAATAGACATGGTCGGCACGGGCGGACGCCACATCATCAACGGACGCATCTTTTTCCCTTCGGGACGGAGGGCGGACGCCAGCATCAAGGTCAGGCTCGAAAGTACAAATTCCGGCGCGCTCTCCGTTCTGGCCGACACCAACGGCTCGTTCAGCTTCAGGTCGCTCGAAGCGGGTAACTACTCGCTCACCATTGACGCCGGCGAAGAGTACGAGATAGTCAGGGAGAACGTCTACATAGACCCGGAGAGGAGAGACCCCTCCTTAAGGGTCGTCGGCACTTCCAGAACATTCACCCTCCCGATCTACCTTCAGTTGAAGCGGAACACCGGCGACAAGCAGCAAACCGGCGTCCTCAACGCTGCCCTGGCGAGCGTCCCCAGGGCCGCCGCCGACCACTACCGCAGTGCGATCGCGGCGGCCCAGGCGGGCGACAGCAAGAAAGCCGTCGGACAACTAAGGGCCGCGCTCTCCGTCCACCCTGAATTCGCCCTGGCATTAAACGAACTCGGCGTGCAATATCTGAAACTGGGCCAGGCGGACAAGGCCGCCGAGTCGCTGCAATCCGCCGTGCGGCTCTCGCCCGATGCCTTCACCCCGAGGCTTAACTACGGCATCGCTCTCTTGCAAAAGATGGATGTCGATGAAGCCGTTACGCAACTCAGGCAGGCGCTACAGAAGAACGACTCCTCGGCGTCGGGTCACTATTACCTGGGGCTGGCATTAATGAAGCAGCGCTCCCTTGACGATGCGGAAAAGGAGTTGCTGCGCTCCATCACCCTGGGCGGCGACAGTATGGGCATGGCCCACTACTATCTCGGCGGCATCTACTGGGGCGAGAGGGATTATAAGAAGGCCGCCGACGCGCTGGAAAAATACGTGAAGCTATTTCCGAAGGCGGCCAACGCCGAAAAAATCCGCACCACCATCAAAGAGTTGCGCAGTAAGTCATAATCTCCCGGCCGCCGACGCGGCGTGGCCGGAAAGGAGTGAGATCAATGTCTATTCCAGCCTCCCTTGGGCGTGTGTGCCGTCCTTCCTGGATGCGGCTTTCCTTAGCGCTCGTGGTCATTCTTCTGCCGCTCGGCGTCGCGCGCGCGCAGGGAGTCGGCAGCACCCGTGACCTCCCTTCGACGAGCGGGGGCCGCCACGTTATACAGGGCCGCGTCTACCTTCCCGACGGGAAGCCAGGGACTAACGTCAAAATCAAACTTGAGAGCAACAACTTTATAGGCGGCTCCACCATGACCGACAACGACGGGAACTTCCGCTTCTCGGGTCTGGAGGCGGGTTCTTACACGGTCAGGGCAGAAGTCGGCAGGGAGTACGAGCTGGCGATGGAGAGTGTCGCCATTGACAGGGAAATAACCACCGGGCCGCGCACATTGATGGTGCCAATCTATCTGAGAATGAAAGGCACCCCGGCAGGCTCGAATCCGGGAGCCGTCAACCCTGGGCTCGCCGGCGTCCCGAAACCGGCGGTGGAGCTTTACAATCAGGCGCTGGAGTCCGGGAGAAAGGGCGACAGCAAGAAGGCCGTAGAGCAGTTGAAGCAGGCGATAGATCTGCACCCGGACTTCGCGCTGGCTTTGAACGAGATGGGCGTGCAGTATCTGAAGCTGAACCAGTCGGACAAAGCCATAGAGCCTTTGAGTAAGGCCGTGAAGCTCACGCCCGCCGCCCTCCCGCCGCGCCTGAACTACGGCATCGCGCTCTGGAACATGAAGAAGTTTGTCGAGTCAGAGGCGGAGTTACGCGAGGTCTTGAAGAAAAGTGAGACGTCGCAGTCGGCTCATTACTACCTGGGCCTTGCGCTTCTGAGCCAGAAAAAAATGGACGACGCGCTGGCCGAGTTCGAGCGCACGGCCGCGCTGGGCAAGGGCAAGGATGACATTGCGATGGCCCATTATTATATAGGCGGCATCCTGTGGGGCAAGAAGGATTACAAGCGCGCCGCTGACGAGCTTGAAAGCTACCTGCGGCTCGCGCCCAAGGCGCCCAACGCCGAGCAGGTCCGCAACACGATCAAAGAACTGCGGAGCAAGCAGCAGTAGCGCGAGGCACAGCTCACGCCGTCTGCGTCAAGATAAAAGGAGAGGCCGCCCGGCTCGATAAGAGCGGCGGCCTCTCCTTATTATCTTCTGCCGACGGGAAGAGGGCTAGACGTCGAATTCCAGCAGGTGGCCCATCTTCTCTTTTTTGGTCTTCAGGTAGTGCGCGGCCGATTCCGGCGTCTCGACCTCTATCGAGACGCGCTCGACCACTACGAGGCCGGCCTCTTCGAGCGCGCGCAGCTTGAGCGGGTTGTTCGAGAGCACGCGCACCTGGCACAGCCCCATATCGAAGAGGACTTCGGCGCACTGCCTGTACTCGCGCAGGTCAACAGCGAAGCCCAATTGCTCGTTGGCCTCGACCGTATCCGCGCCCTCGTCCTGAAGGGCGTAGGCGCGAATCTTGTTGAGGATGCCGATGCCACGGCCCTCCTGCTGCTGGTAGACGATGGCCCCGCGTCCCTCGTGCTCGATCATCTCCATCGCGCGGTGGAGTTGTCTTCCGCAGTCGCATTTGGTCGAACCGAAGACATCGCCCGTCAAACACTGCGAGTGGATGCGGACGAGCGTCGGGATTTCGGGCCTGAGTTCGCCTTTGAACAGGACGACGTACTCTTCGTCGCTCGTGCGCGAGCGGTAGCCCGCGATCTTAAAGTCGCCGACCTCCGTCGGCAGGCGCGCCTCGGCCACGCGCACGACCGATAATTCCCGCGCGTCCCAGGAGCACGCCGCTGTGGTTGCTTCTTCTTTCAATTCCAGCATTCCTTAAAAATCGCTTTCGCGCTTTAACCTCTCGTCACGTATTTATCAGGAGGGCTGTGATTATATGAGACGCCCGGCCCGCTCGACAAGCACGCCAATCCGTGCGCGTGCGCCGCGCTGCGCGCGTCTGACTCCCGGCCCAGGCCGCGCGCTCATTATTATTGCCGCCGCGCCCGTCTCACGTTAAGATGGCCCTGCCTTGTCTATATATATTTGTGCGACTCGGGCCGCGCGGTCGAACCGAATTGAGCGAACATTTTAACAGCGACACTTTGGAGATGCCCGGCCGCGGTCGCGACCGCCGCCCGGCGCTCGTCTTCCTGCGCGGCGAGCTGCTGGCGGTCCCCATCCCGCTCGAACGCGACGAAGTCATCCTCGGCCGCGCGCTCGAAGCGGACGTGCGCGTCAACGACGCCCGCGCCTCGCGCCTGCACGCGCGCATCACGACCGAGCGCGACGGCGAGACCGGCTTCACGCGCTACCGCATCACCGACCTCGGCTCCACTAATGGCACAGTCGTCAACGGGCAGCTCATCACGGACGCGCTCCTACAGGACGGCGACAAGATAGTCATCGGCGAGCACCTGCTGCGCTTCGACATGCTCGACGAGATTGACCGCGAGTTCCAGCGCCAGATTCACCGCCTGCTCGTGCACGACGAGTTGACGGGACTCTTGACGGGCAAGTCCTTCTTCTCCGAGCTGCGCCGCGAGGCCGCGCGCGCCGAGGCCGAGTCGCGCCCCTTCTGCGTGCTGATGATGGACCTGGACTTTTTCAAAAAGGTCAATGACACCTACGGCCACCTGGTCGGCAACCAGACGCTCGAAGAAGTCGGCGGGGTCATCATGCGCTCGTTGCGCGCGGGCGACGTGGCTGCGCGCTTCGGCGGCGAAGAGTTCGCGGCCTTCCTGCTCGACGCGCAGTACGCTCAGGGACTCGTGGCCGCCGAGCGCGTGCGCTCCGGCGTAGAGGAGCACGCCTTCCCGATTACGCGGCACGGCGCGACCGACCTTGAGCCGCAGACGCACCACATCACCATCAGCATCGGCGTCGCCGCGTTCCCCGACGATGCGCGCGACCCCATAGAGTTGGTGGAGCTGGCCGATACCGCGCTCTACCGCGCCAAGCGCGGCGGGCGCAACCGCGTCTGCGCCTACAGTTCTTCGGCCGAAGAGAGCGGCGAGCAGGCGGCGCTCCCCGCCCGGCCGGAATGAAAGTCTTCCGCCCCTACACAATATCTGCTAGTATGGGCGGCAGCGAAATCCCCTACATTTTCCCCTGTTTGTTCGGCGACATGAGCCGCGGTTTCTTAATCCGCGAGGTGTTGGTGTGAGCAGTAAGACAATCTTACGAATGACCACGGCGGCCCTCGTCCTCTTCGCCTGCGCCGTCTCAGTCTCCGCGCAGCGCAGGGCGAGGTCCGGGACGACCGCGCCGCCGCCCGCGCCCGTGCAGCGCGACGACGCGCCGCAGGAGACGAAGAGCACTCCTGACGTCTCTACGGAGTCGGCAGACATCGTGATTACGGCGACCGTGAAGGCGAGGGAATTGACTTTCGAGGTCGTCCCGAACCCGACCGTCGAGTTTCCCGGAAAACACAAACGCGACACGGTCTGGGACGCCGTGCGCGAAAATCTGCCGCCCGCGGTCCAGCCCGGCGTCACTTACCGCGACATAGGCATTCGTCTCAAAATCGTCAGCCGCTTCGCTGACATCGAGCGCATCGTCGCGGAGGCTCTGGGCGAAGTCCCCGTGACGGACCAGGTACTGCCGCCCGACAACGCGCAGCCCCAGCCGGGTGCGACGCCAGCGCCCGCCCCTTCAGTTCCGACCCCGCAGCCGAACGGAGGGACGCCACAGTGACAAAGAATCTCTTCCGCCTCGCGCTAGTCCTGGCAGTCGTGACAGCTTCGTCCGCGCTCGCGCTGGCACAAAATGAAGGCGCGCCGAGCGCCGCCGAGGCGCAGACAGCTTCCACGCCGCAGTCGAACCGGACGACCGCCGACGAGACTTTCGAGTTGAACATCACGGAGCGGCGCATCATCGAACATGACTTCGCGGCCTCGACCACGGTCGAGGTCGGCGAAGAGACCGCACGCGGCCTGTGGCTGCGCGTCGGCGTCGCCGTCGGCGCCGATGAGATAAACGTGCTCCTGAGAAACGTGCGCGGGCGCGTCAGCTTCCGCGCCAGCCTCGCGCCCGTGCTCGAACGACTCAACACGCGCCGCGCGCCTGCGGCCGCGCCGTGAGATTGAAATTTGAAATCCGAGATTTGAAATCGCGCTCTCCCTCTTTGATAGAAGGCGATGTTTTAAAACTGAGTCCCCCGACCTTTCGACGGAAAGTTGACTTCAGGCTTTCATCAAAACTATTCAGGAGGAGACCACCAGTGAACAAGCTCTCGCGTTTCGGAGTAGTAATCTTGCTCGCGCTCTTCACGGCGGGCGTCTACACCGTCGCGGCGCAGAACACCACGACGAGCGGCAACGACGCCTCGATTACGGGCAGCACGACCAGTCAGCCGCAACAGGACCCGGCGCGTCCACGCCCGACGCCGCGACAGACGCCGCCGCCGGTCACACCCGTCCGACCGCTCTCTCAGGAGGACATTCAAAGACAGCAGGCGGCCAGCGCGCGCCGCCAGCAGGAGGCCGCGTCCGGGGACCCGGACGTGCTACTCGACGTGCCGAATCTTTCGGTCGAAGAGATTACTCTGGAAGTGGACAACCTGCGCGCGCACGTGGCCCTGGACGCGCGGCTCGCGAACCTGCTCTCGCTCACGGCCGGGGCCGACGTTGGCATAGACAAGGTCAAGCTGACGATCAAGGGCGTCCGCGCCGAGGTGCTACTGAAAGTGCGCCTCGACAACGTCGCCGCGATCATTGACCGCACGCTGACGACCATTGACCGCAACCCGCAGATTCTCGAACGCCTCTTGCAGAGCGTGGACAATACGGTCGGCACGGTCGGCGGCGTCGCCGGACAGGCGCTCGGACCCGGCGGCGCGGTCACGCAGACGCTCGGCAACCTGACCGCTCCCAACGGCCTGCTCAGCCAGACCGTCAACCAACTGGGCCAAACCGTCCAGCGCACAATCGGCACCACGGGCAGCATCCTCGAACGCACGCTCGACAACGCGGGCAAGGTCTTGAACGAGCGCACGCTCGGCAACATCACGGACCTCGGCGCGACCGTGCTAGGCGAGAGCACGAACACCACCGGCCAACTCGTCCGCCGCGTCCGAGACACTTCCGGCGCGGTTATCGAATTGACGCTCGACACCGCCGGCAAAATCATCAGCTCGCGCGTCGTCAGCCAGGCGACGGGGAACAGGTAGGGCAATAGGTAAAAGGGAAGACCCTGAAAGGGTCGCACAAGATAGCCGGGGGCAAGCAAACGCGAGTTTGCGCCGCCCCCGGTAGAATGAGAAAAATATTTCGACCCTGAAGGGGTCGCACCATCAACGTTGAGGCGCGACCCCTTCAGGGTCGAATACGTTTAACTTCGATCAGACCGGGGGCGGCGCGTCGTGCGCTAACGCGCACTCGCTTGCCCCCGGCTATCATGTGTGACCCCTTCGGGGTCTTCCCTTTTGCCTTTCACCTTTTTCATTTTGCCTTTTCTGCAACGCGCTGCCGTTCCGCGCGTTTAAGTGTGGGCAGGCGGGCGAAGGGTTGGCTGCTCATTGGCTGCTCAGGCGCGCGCGGTTGCGCCCCGTGTTTGCGCGCTGGTATGCTTTCGTGGTCGTTGGAGAACGAACGTCTCCATCATAAAGTGGACGGTAATTCTGTAGTGAGCGCCAACCTCAATCTCGCCAGCCAGCCATTTCGCAATCGTGCTCTGCCGTGGACAATCGCGGGCGTCATCACGGTCGCGTCACTGCTCGCGCTCGTCCTTCTCGTCAGCAAGAGCAGTCAGACGAACCGTCGCGCCCTGGAGGTCGAGCGCGAGAGCGAGAGTCAGCGCCAGCAGGTCGCCGCGCTCGAACGCCGGGCCGAGGAGATCAAACAGTCGCTGACGCCTGAACAGACGCAGACGCTCGAAGCCGCACAGGCGCTCATCGGACGCAAGCGTTTTTCGTGGGCGCGACTGTTCGCCGACCTCGAAGGGGTGCTTCCCGGCAGCGTCCGCGTCAAGCGCATCACGGTTCGCGACGTCGGCCAGCAGGGCGAACGGACTGTCGCCGAACTGGAGTTGGTGATCGTGAGTAAGAACCCCGCGGACGCCACAGCAATGATCATGGAGATGGATCGCGGCGGGATCTTCCGAGCCGAATTGATCGAGCAGAATCTACAGAAGGAGCGGGGCGAGTCTGGCACAGAATCAACCTTGCGCGTGAGCTACTACCCGCGCACGGTCGTCCCGGCGAGCGGCCCAGGCAACAGCGTCGCGGAGAATGCTGAGGTGCGATGAGCGAAGAACGAGCGACACAACCGACTGCACGGCGCCGCCGCACGCAGATGATTCGCGCCCGCGTGGACAAGCTGCGCCAGTCGCGCCAGCGCAGCGTCCTCGGCGTTGCCGAAATCGCCGGACTCGCGGGCAGCGCACTCATGCTGCTCGCCGTCGTCTTCGTCTACCTCTATTTTTACACCCCCTCGGGGACGCGCCTGGCCGCCGCACAGCTCGACCGCGAGAGGCAGCGCCAGAAACTCAGCGAGTTGCAGAAGACCATAGTCGCGCGCGGGAGCGCGGAGGACATTATCGGTAAAATCAACGAGAGCCTGGACAAGTTCGAGAACGGGCGACTGACCACGCGCGGCGAAGGCCGCATCAGCCTTTACAACACTCTCATCCAGTTGATTCGCAGCAACAACCTGCGCAACACCTCCGGCCCCGTCTACAACTACCTTGAGTCGAAGACGGCCACGCAGCAGCAGACGGCCTCGGCCCGCACCGTCAGCAGCCGTTGGCAGAGCCTCTACCCCGGCATCGCCGTCACCGTCACGGTCGAGGGGCAGTATGCAAGCCTGCGCCACTTCGTGCGAGACATCGAATCGAGCAATCAATTCATCATTATCAATGCGGTCGAGCTGGAGCGGGCGAGCGACGCGGGCGTCTCCGTGAGCGCCGACACTGAGGCTGCGACGCCGCGCACTACGCTCGTCAGCCTCCGCCTCGATATGGCCGCTTACTTCCGGCGCGAAACGGGCGGCGAAGTGGTGACGGAACAACCCGCGGGCGAGACTCGCTGAAGGGCAGGTTCAAAATCTCATGGCAGTAGTTGAAGGTACGAACCAGCAATCGGAGCGCAACAAGAAAATCGCGGCCATCGTCCTCGGCGCAATCGCGCTCATCGCGCTGGCTTACATGTTCCTTGGCTCGTCCGGCTCCAAAAGGCCGACGTCGAATACTAACAACCAGGGTGTCAGAACTTCTCCCACGCCGCGCACCCCCATCCCGAGCGCCGCGGATTTAAACTCCGACCCGCTTGCCGTGCTGCGGCCGATTTCCTGGGATAACAATCCGCCCGCCGTGCCGGAAGCCGGGCGCAACATTTTCGCCTTCTACGTGAAGCCGCCTCCGCCTCCGCCTACTCCCGTCCCGGAGCAGCCGCCTCCGCCGGCGCCCGAGCCCAACGTCATTCTCGCGGGCATCTCGCCCGTCAACGTCTACGCGCACACGGGCGACTTCACGCTCGACGTGACCGGAGACAAGTTCACGCCCGAGACGCGAATCTTCATCGGCGGCGCCGAGCTTGAGACGCGCTTCGTCAGCCAGCAGCAACTCTCAACGAAGGTCCCGGCCCAACTTATCTCCTTCGAGGGCGGGCGCGATGTGGTGGTGCGCTCCCAGGACGGCCAGTTGTTCTCCAACACTGCGACCCTCAACGTCATGCCCGCGCCCGTGCCGAACTACACCTTCGTCGGCGTCAGCATCAAGCACGGCGGCAACGACATAGCCATCGTGAAAGAGAAGAACGGCCGCGACCTTTTGAACGTGCAGCGCGGCGACATCCTCGGCGGGCGCTTCCGCGTCACGGGCATCTCCGTCGCCGAATTGACGCTGACGGACACGACCCTCAACATCAAGCACAAACTCCCGCTGGTCGGCAACGGCTCTAACCCAAACGTGGGCGCCCAGCCGCGCTACCCGCAGCCGGCGCAGCCCCAGCCGGTCCCGGAGCCGGTTGAGCCCGTGGAAGTGGAAGAAGAGGAGCCGACGGAGCCCTAAAATGAGCGACGGGAAAGGCGACATGAGGCCCGAAAGAATTGGCACAGCGCGGCGGGGCGAGCGCGGCTACGCGCTCGTCGCGCTGCTCGCCATGATGACGATCATGGCGCTGCTGCTCATCACGGCCGTCCCGAATTACCGCAGGATGGCGCAGCGCGAATTGGAAGAGGAAGCTATCCTGCGCGGCGAACAGGTCGCGGAAGCCATCCGCATCTACGTGCGCGAAAAAAGGGTCCTGCCGACCTCCATCGAACAACTGCTCGAAGGGCTGCCGCGCGGGACGAAGAAAATGCAAATCCTGCGCGCGGCCGCCGCGCGCGACCCGCTGTCGAGCAGCGGCGAGTGGAAACTCATCAGAAAAAATGATCCCGCCTTCCTGGAGTTCGTGACCAAGGTGACGGCGTATGCCGGGAGAACCCCGAATACGACCGACTCAAAGTTCCTCACAATCGCTCAGCCGCCCCCGGTCGTGACCAACGTCCTCGACACCGGAACTGTAGAGGAAGCGCCGGGCGGCGAAGACGATTCGGAAGACGCATCGGGTCCGTTCATCGGCGTCGCCAGCCGCAGCCGCCGCAGCTCCATCCTCAGCTACTACGGCGTTGAGCGTCACGACCGTTGGATCTTCACTCCCTACTTCCGCTGATGCACGCGCACGCATCAAGCCATCAACTCATCATCTATCATTCCATCTCCACGCGCGATTGCGACACCGAGAGCGATGTCGAAGAGGGTTGATTTCTTCTCTCCGAACATCGAAGCAGTTCGTTCGCGCGTCGTGCGGAGTATGATTGCGCTTCGATGTCTCAGAAAAATTTTTTCGCGCATTCAAAAAAAAATTCATTTACAAGTAAAAGTTATTGACATCTATTCGCTTTAAGTTTATATACCAACATGTTGTGCGCCGCTTACTCTAGGCCACAAGAAGAAATTCGACACAGTATCTTGTGGTCGTAACTTCAAACTGAAAAGGAGCAGCAACAACCTATGGCAACTAAGAAAGGTGGTAAGGGCGGTTCAAAGGGTGGATCCAAGGGCGGATCCAAGGGCGGCTCGAAGGGCGGCTCGAAGGGCGGCTCGAAGGGATCAAAGGGCTCGAAGGGCGCGAAGGGCGCAAAGGCCGCAAAGGGCCGCAAGTAGTCCGACCGAACGACGAACAACAGCAACAACCTTCCATAGGCGCACGCAACACGATTGGCCCCTCAGGGCCATTCTTAAAGGAACGGCGAATGCTTCAACGAAGCGCGCCGTTCCTTTTTCTTGCGCATGACGATGTGTCTTCATTATGCTCGTGACAGTAACTCGAAACCGAATTGGGGAGGCGGCAAGCGATGAGAGGCGAAACAGACGAGAGACCGTGGGGGCGCTACGAGGTCTTGGAAGAGGGCGCGGGCTACAAAGTTAAGAGGCTCGAAGTTAAGTCGGGCGCGCGCCTGAGTCTACAGCGCCACTCGCGCCGCGGCGAGCACTGGGTCGTGGTGCAGGGCACGGCCGACGTGGTCTGCGGTGAGCGCGAGTTGCAGCTCAAGGCCGGCGAGCACATACACATCCCTCCCGAAACGAATCACCGCCTCGGCAATTCGGCGTCGGAGCCGCTGGCCCTCATCGAAGTCCAACTCGGCGACTACCTCGGCGAAGACGACATCGTCAGGCTGGAGGACGACTACAAACGAGGGTGATAAGTGATGAGTGATAAGTGATAAGTAAAAGCGTTTGTCTTTACTTATCACTTATCACTTATCACTATCTTATCACTTATTACAGTTTTTTTATGCTTCGCGTGGCGCTGGTTGAGCCGGAGATACCGCCGAATACGGGCAACATCGCGCGCCTGTGTGCGGCGACGCGCGTGCCGCTGCACATCGTCGGTGTCGCGGGCTTTCGCCTGGACGACCGAGCCGTGCGGCGCGCGGGGCTGGACTACTGGCCCGAGGTCGAGCTTCAGCGCCATCGCGACCTCGCCGCGCTCGCCGAAGCGCTGCCCGACGCGAGGTTCGTTTACCTGACGACGAAAGCCGAGAGGCGATACACCGATTGGGATTTCACGGGCGACGACTGCCTGGTCTTCGGGCGCGAGACGCGCGGGCTGCCTGAAGACGTGCTGCACGCGAACTGGGAGAGGTGCCTGACCATCCCCATGCTCAACCCGCGCGTCCGCAGCCTCAATCTCGCCACATCGGTCGCCATCGTGCTCTACGAAGCCTTGAGACAGACGGGCGCGTTCGGTTCGTAACACCGCAACTAAAAATTTCACGCAAAGACGCAAAGGCGCTAAGAAGTTGCCTGACTTTCTTCGCGCCTTTGCGTGAAATTCTCTGCCTGCTCGGATGCTCAATCGCGTCCCGCATGTTATGATGTCTGGTTTCGCGGCTTATCAAAGAAAACGAGATTTTTATCTGTGTAGGGGAGTTATGAAGCAAGACAGGCAAGACATACGCAACATAGCCATCATCGCGCACGTTGACCACGGCAAGACGACGCTCGTGGACGCGATGCTCAGGCAGTCCGGGACGTTTCGGGAGAACGAGCAGGTCCGTGACCGCGTGATGGATTCGATGGACTTGGAGCGAGAGCGCGGCATCACGATCATGGCGAAGAATACGGCCGTGCGCTACGGCGACGTGAAGATCAACATCGTGGACACGCCGGGCCACGCGGACTTCGGCGGCGAGGTCGAGCGCGTCTTGAAGATGGTGGACGGCGTGATGCTCCTGGTGGACGCGGCCGAGGGCTGTCTGCCGCAGACGCGCTTCGTGCTGCGCAAGGCGCTCGAAGCTCGCTTGCCGGCCATCGCCGTCGTCAACAAGATTGACCGACAGGACGCCCGCCCCGCTGAGGTCGTGGACGAAATCTACGAGCTATTTCTGGACCTCGACGCGACCGACGAGCAGATAGACTTCCCGATTCTCTACGCCGTCTCGCGCGAAGGCGTGGCGAAGAAAGATTTGACGGAGGAGTCTAAGAATCTGCGCCCGCTCTTCGACCAGATCGTCGAGACTATTCCCGCGCCCGTCGCGCAGCGCGACGACTCTCTGCAATTGCTGGTGGCGAATTTGGACTACAGCGACTACGTCGGCCGTCTCGCCATCGGCCGCATCTTCTCGGGCGAGCTACGCGTGGGCGACACGGTCTCCATCGTCAAGCGCGACCGCTCAATCCAGAAGACGCGCGTCTCGCAGCTTTACGTTTTCGAGGGACTCAAACGCGAGGCGGTCGAGCGCGCGGGCGTCGGCGAAATCGTCGCGCTCGCCGGGCTTGAGAACATAGAGATCGGCGAGACCATCACGAGCGCAGACAACCCGCAGCCGCTGCCCGTGATCGCGGTTGACGAGCCGACCATCTCCATGATCTTCGGCGTGAACAATTCGCCTTTCGCCGGGCGCGAGGGCAAGTTCGTCACGTCGCGCCAGATTGGAGAGCGTCTCGATAAAGAGCTTCTGGGCAACGTCGCAATCCGCGTCGAGCAGACGGAGTCGCCGGACCAGTTCAAGGTCTCGGGGCGCGGCGAGTTGCAGCTCGCCATCCTGATCGAGATGATGCGGCGCGAGGGCTACGAGCTTCAGGTCTCGAAGCCGGAGGTGCTGACGCGCAAGGACGGAGGCAAGACGCTTGAGCCGATTGAGCAGGTCGTCGTTGATTGCCCGGACGAGTTCATAGGCGTCGTGACGGAGGCGATGGGGCGGCGCAAGGGGCAGATGACGAAGATGATCAATCACGGCACGGGGCGCGTGCGGCTTGAGTTCGAGACGCCGTCGCGCGGCCTGATCGGTTTTCGCAACGAGTTTCTGACGGAGACGAAGGGGACGGGCCTGCTCAACACGCTCTTCCTGCGCTGGGGCGAGTGGGCGGGCGAGATGCGCGGGCGCTCGACGGGCTCGCTCGTGGCAGACCGCACGGGCGAGACGACCACTTACGCGCTCTACAATCTTCAGGAGCGCGGGACGATGTTTGTGCGCCCGAATACGAAGGTCTACGAGGGGATGATTATCGGGGAGAACGCGCGCGCCGTTGACCTGGATGTCAACGCGGTCAAGGAGAAGAAGCTCACGAACATGCGCGCCGCGTCTGCCGACGAAGCGCTGCGGCTCGTGCCCGTCAAAGACCTCTCGCTCGAACAGGCGCTTGAGTTCATCGCGGACGACGAGCTGGTCGAAGTAACGCCGCAGACCATACGCCTGCGCAAGCGCGTGCTCAAGCGCGAACGAACGTCCGAAGCGGAAGGAAGTCTAGTGAACGAGCCGGCCGTGCGGTCGTTGACAGCACGGTTCGGTAGTTGTCCACCATCCCCGGAGGGGGATGAACATGATAGCTGGGGGCAAGCGCGTGAGCGCGCCGCCCCCGGTCGGACGTTAGAAAACGTTACGTCCCCGGAGGGGTCGCACTCTCAAAGTTGAGGCGCGACCCCTCCGGGGTCGTAACGTCTTGGCACAATCTTCCGGGGCGGCGCTCGCGCTGCTGCGCTCGCTTGCCCCCGGCTATTATGTGCGACCCTTTCAGGGTCAAATCTACCGAAATCAAACCGCGTCGTCATCTCTTTCTTCCTCATCATCCTCTTTTTCGGGGTCGTAAACTTCGTAGCCGGTCGAGTCGTCGTAGTAGTAGCTGCCGGGCTTGCGCTTCAGCCTCTCTTCCTCGCCTGACGGATCAATCTCTTCCGGTGTATCATCTCTGTGCTTGCTCATCTCATTCTCCCCTGACGAAGTTAATACGGTCTTCGAGTTTCGAGAGGTGTGGATTATATGACATCGGGCTTTTTCTCTCAGGCGCAGGGGCTGAAAAAAATCGCGTTCGTCCTCCTTCTCTGTGCCATTTTCTTCTCAGGCAATGTGAGCGCGGCCGAGGCAAACTGGTCCGCGAAGCTCGACGGCGAGGTGCGCTTTTACCAGATGACGGAGCTGGGCGTGCTCGTCGCCGGGACGGAGAAATCTCTTTACGCCGTGAGCGGCGAGACGGGCGAGATTCTGTGGAGGCGCAAGAACGCGCGCCTGGACGAAACGGACGTTGCGCCCGTGCCTGGCACGGACGTGCTGCTCCTCAGTTTCGAGAAGGACGAACGGACGCGCCTCGAAGCCGTTGACCTTTTCACGGGCGACCGGCTCTGGCAGAGCGACAAGGTCAAGGGCGGCGTGATGCAGATGGCCGTTGACACGGACCAGAACCTCCTCGCCGTCGTCTTCGTGCGCGACGCGAAGGACCGCGCTCGCTCGGGCTTCAAGCGCCGCGCGGTCGTACACGTCTTCGAGCTGTCTTCGGGCGACGAACGCTGGGACTACAAGATCGAGAGCGAGGTCGAGATGATGCCCGTGCGTTGGAGCGAAGACCGCGGCTCGGAGACCGAATACACGCTCGACAATTATCACCCGCCGTTCTTCCTCGACGGACGCCTTTACCTCTTCTACGAGGGCGTCGCCTCGCTCGACGCGCGCACCGGAAAGGAACGCCAGCGCGAGCGCTTCCGCGTCAACGAAGAAGGATTGGCGCTGACGGAAGCCGACCCCGTTTTCGACGAACAGTTCATCTACTCCTCCGGCCGAGGCCACGTCCGCGCCGTCTCGCGCGAGAGCGGCAAAGAGGTCTGGGAGGCGAAAGACCTCGGCCTCACGCCCGAGATGCTGCTCACGGCGAACGGCGTGCTCTACGTTCGCACGGGCGGGCAGTTCACGCGCCTCGAAGACGGCGAGGCCATCGCGCGCGGCTCCTACGGCGTGAGCGCGATTGACGCGCGGACGGGGAAAACGCTCTGGCGCTACAAGGGCGCGGACAAAGGCATCACGAACATCGCGCTGCCGGACGCAGGAACGGTCGTCGTCGCCGACGCGGACGACCTCCTGTTCATAGACGCCGAGACGGGCAAGCGGCGCTCTAAAGTCTCGCACAAGATCGAGCGCGCGTCGTTCGTGCTGGTCAACGAGCGTGGCGAACTGGTGGTCGGCGGGCGCAACGAGATCGCGGCCTTCGACGCGCGCGGCGACAAAGAGAGCATCTGGCGCGCGCGTTACACGCCCCCTGGGCGCGGCTTCCTGCGCACGGTCGCAGGCATCGCCGCACGCGCCGCCTCGCTCTACTTCCGCTACGGCGGGACCGTGACGACCGTCTTCCGCGGCGTTCAACTGGCGCGCACCGCAAGCTCTTTGGCTTCCTTGCGCTGGTCCGGGCTGGCGTCGCGCGTGGCGACGCCGAACCTGACGACGTTCGCGACCGAGCGTGCGCGCGACTACGTCTCGCAGCGCTTCTCCTCTTACGGCGTGGCCTCGCGGCTGCGGAGCCTGGCGACAGCAGCGACGACGCGGCCGCGCGTCTCCATGCCGAGTGGGCCAAGAATCCCGCGCCCCTCTGTCAATTCCGAAGACGTGGGCGAACGCTTGCTGGATCGCCTGGACCCGGCCAGCCAGTTGGACAAGCTGGCGCGCTTCTTCTGGCGACGCGAGCGGCTGGCCGCCCTGCGCGGCACGCGCATGTACTTCTACACGGACCTGAAGGGCGTGGGTAACGGCCTGGCCGGCGTTAACATTCACAACGGGCAGACGGACGTGCGCGTGCGCATGAGCGACCCGGACGAGCGTTTCATCACGGACGAGACGACGCGGCAGCTCTTCGTCTCGAAAGGCGACCGCCTCTTCGCCTATGGGCTAGGCGGCGGATAAGGTGCGCATCTGATATGATTGTGTGAACCCCCGAGCAAAGTTAAAAATTTTCCGGGCGGGGATTCGAGAATCCCTGACCGCTGGTCATCGAACAAGCGGGCAGAGGGTTAATCCCCACCTTTTTAGATGGGGGAAGGTTTGCCGCAGAGGGAAGAACGAAAATTAGGAACGGCAAATTTGAGATTTCAAATTTGAAATCTGTAATTCCTCTCTGCGACGAACTGCCCGCTCTAAAAAGTGGCCCAGGCGAGCATGTTTAAATTCTTCGAGTCATTATTCCGCAAGCGCAACTCGTCCGGCGACGCAGACGAAGAGCCGATTCGCGGCGAACTCTACAGCGTCGAGCGGCTGGAACAGTTCGCGGCCTTCCTCGCCGCCGAGCACAAAGTTTCCACGGCGCCGCAGCGCGGCCGACAGCTCCTGCCGCGGCTCGAAGAGAACGGGCGCAAGCTCGTCGCGGCCTACCGCGCGCTCGGCCTCGCCATCAGCAACGAGCGCACCATCTCGCCCGCCGCCGAGTGGCTCGTTGACAACTTCCACATCGTCGAAGAACAACTGCGCGAAATCCGCGAGGACCTGCCAAAGAGTTTCTACTACGAGCTGCCGAAGTTGACCGAGGGCGAACTCGCGGGTTACCCACGCATCTACGCCATCGCGCTCGCCGTCGTCGCGCACACCGACAGCCGCCTGGACGGCGAGACGTTGCGCCGCTTCGTCCGCGCCTACCAGCGCGTCTCGCCCCTCTCCATCGGCGAGGTGTGGGCGCTGGCTATCAGCCTGCGACTCGCGCTCGTCGAAAACCTGCGCCGCCTGACGACGCGCGTCGCCAGCTCGCGCGAGGAGCGCGAGGAGGCGGATACGCTCGCGGACAAGCTGCTCGGCATGACCCGGCGGCCCACCGAAGAGTTGATCGCCGTCATCAACGACCGCTGGAAGAGGCGCGAGCAGTTGGGCCGCGCCTTCATCGTCCATCTGGTTCAGCGGCTGCGCGACCAGGACCCCGCGGTCGCGGTCGTGCTCGACACCCTCGAAAAACAGTTGGCGCGGCGCGGGAGCAGTATCGAACAGCTCGTGCACCTTGAGCACCAACGCCAGGCTACGGCTCAGGTCACCGTCGGGAACATCATCACGAGCATGCGCCTGTTCTCGTCGCTCGACTGGCGCGACTTCTTCGAGGACGTAAGCCTCGTTGACCCGATTTTGAACGAAGACCCGGCGGGCGCGTACTCGCGCCTGGAGTTCGCCTCGCGCGACCACTACCGCCACGTCGTCGAGCGCATCAGTAAACGTACGCGCTCGGACGAGCTCGAAGTCGCGCGCAAGGCAGTCGAACTGGCACAGAATCCGGGCGGGGCCGGCGAGCAGGACGCGCGGCACTCTCACGTCGGATACTTCCTGATTGACGACGGCCTGCCCGAGCTTGAAAAAGCTTTCGGTTATCGCCCGCGCCTTCATGAAAAGATTAACCGCGCCATCTTCCGCCACCCGACGCTGGTCTACCTGGGGACGCTCGGCATCCTAACGGCGCTCATCGCGGCAGCCTTCGTCTATTACGCCTCTTACTCGGGCGCGTCGCCCGCCCTGCTCGGAGCAATCGCTCTGCTCGTCCTCATCCCGGCGAGCGACCTCGCGCTCGGCGTGCTGAACTGGGACGCCACACGCGTCTTCAGCCCGCGCGTGCTGCCCAAGATGGATATGTCCAAGGGCATCACGGAGGACGCGCGCACGTTCGTCGTCATCCCGACGCTCTTCACGAGCGAGGGCGTGATCCGAGAGCTGATGGAAAAGCTCGAAGTGCATTACCTCGCGAACCAGGACGAGCGTCTTCTCTTCGCGCTCCTCGGAGATTTCGCGGACGCGCCCAGTGAGGAGATGCCGGAGGACGACGCGCTGCTCGACGTGGCGCTTCAACGCATCGAAGAGTTGAACGCGCGCTACGCGGACGGGGAAGAGAAGCGCTTCTTCCTCTTCCACCGCCGCCGGCTGTGGAACGAGAGTGAAGGGCAAGTGGCTCGGCTGGGAGCGCAAGCGCGGCAAGCTGCAAGAGTTCAACCGCCTCTTGCGCGGCGCGCGCGACACGACCTTCATCGTTGCGACCGCGGACCAGAAAGCTCTGGCCGGCGTGCGCTACGTCATCACGCTCGACTCCGACACGCAGTTGCCGCGCGACGCCGCGCGCCGCCTGGTCGGCACCATCGCGCACCCCTTGAACCGTCCGCAGTTTGACCAAAGCACGGGCCGCGTCGTCAAAGGCTACGCCATTCTGCAACCGCGCGTCAGCATCTCTCTGCCAGTCGCTTCGCGCTCGCGCTTCGCGCGCGTCTTCTCCGGCAACACGGGCATTGACCCTTACACGACCGCCGTCTCCGACGTTTATCAAGACCTCTTCGGCGAAGGCAGCTACACGGGCAAGGGTCTTTACGACGTGGACGCGTTCGAGGCGGCGCTGAAAGGTCGTGTGCCAGAAAACGCTCTTCTCAGTCACGATCTTTTCGAGAGTCTTTACGCGCGCGCCGCGCTCGTGACCGACATAGAGCTGCTGGACGACTACCCCGCTTACTACGACACCTACGCCAAGCGCCAGCACCGCTGGACGCGCGGCGACTGGCAGATCGCGCGCTGGCTTTTTAGAAGCGTCCCTGACGAGCAGGGGCGTAAGGCGCGCAATCCTCTCCCGGCCATTGCGCGCTGGAAGATTTTTGACAACCTGCGGCGCAGCCTCGTCGCTCCGACCATCCTGCTGTGGCTCGCGGCGGCCTGGACCGTGCTGCCCGGTTCCGCCTTAGTCTGGACGCTCCTCGCCTTGCTCGTGCTCGCGTTCCCCGTCTACGCGCACGTCACGACGAGCCTCTTGATTCACCCGCGCGGCATCCCCTGGACGAGCCACTTCTGGAGCGTCTGGGGCGACGTGCGCACCAACACTGCACAGGTCGCGCTCACGCTCACCTTTCTGGCCCATCAGTCTTACCTGATGGTGGACGCCATCGTGCGCACCGCTTATCGCAAGCTCGTCTCGCATCGTCATCTACTCGAATGGGTGACGGCGGCGCAGGCCGAGAGCGCGAGCCGCCACGACCGCAAGGCTTACCTGCGCCTGATGTGGCCCGCCGAACTGCTCGCGGGTGTTTTGCTCGCGCTCATCCTCTGGCGCAACCCCACGGCTTTGCCCACGGCTTTGCCCTTCCTCGTCGCGTGGGCCTTGTCGCCGATTATTGTCCACTGGATCAGCCGCCGCACGCCGCCCGTCGTGCAAACGCTCTCCGTGAAGGACGCGCGCGACGCGCGGCTCGTGGCGCGGCGCACCTGGCGCTACTTCGAGACTTTCGCGGGCGAGGAAGACAACTGGTTGCCGCCGGACAATTTTCAGGAGGACCCGCAGCCGGTCATCGCGCATCGCACTTCGCCGACCAACGTCGCACTGCTCTTGCTCTCTACGGTCGCCGCGCACGACTTCGGCTACAGTGGCACGCTCGAAGTCGGCGAGCGCCTGAATCTCACGCTGACGACGATGGGCAAGCTACAGAAGTTCCGCGGCCACTTCTTCAACTGGTACGACACGCGCACGCTTGAGCCGCTTCACCCGCAGTATGTCTCGACCGTGGACAGCGGCAACCTCGCGGGCCACCTCATCTGCGTCAAGCAGGGCTGCCTGGACATAGGCGACCGCCCGCTCTTCGATGCGCGCGTGGTCAAGGGGCTGACGGACACGATTGACCTCCTGCGCCACGAGGCCAATCGCCTCGACCCCGTTCAGCAGCGCACGCAGGTCGTCACCTTGAAGGAGTTGCGCAAGGAGATAGAGGCATGCGCCACGCTGGTCGAAGCCGAGATGCCGCAACTCCTCGGCGCGTGGGCCAAATTGTTCGACGCGCTGGCGCAGCGCGCCGCCGTCATAGAGGACATCGTCGGCGCGCTCTCGCAGGAGCACGGGGCAATCGGCTTTGAGGAATTGAACTACTGGGTCCGCGCGCTCCTTCACCAGACGCGCGCCCTGCGCCGCGACTTCAACACGCTCACGCCCTGGGCCGGCAAAATCCTGGAGCACTTCGCGCCCCTGGTCGAACACTGTTCGCCGGAGGTCGCCGCCGAGTGGCAGGAGCTGGCGGAGGCGCTTGACCGCGTGCCCGCGCTGGCCGGCATCCCTGAAGAGTGCGAGCGGGCTGTCAATCGAGTTGACGCCCTCAAGGCGAAGATCGAAGCCTGCGCGCTGGGCGTGATGCCCGAGCGCGAAGCCTCGCTCAACGGGCTGGCCCTGCTGACGGTCACGGTCGAAGAGGCCGCGTCCGCGGCCAAGAGTGCACTCGCACGCATGAGCGCGCTCGTCAGCCAGTGCGACCAGATGACGACCGAGATGGACTTCCGTTTCCTTTTCGATGAGGAGCGCAAAGTCTTCCGCATAGGCTACAACGTCACGGACGGGCGCGCCGACGACTCGCTCTACGACCTGCTCGCCTCCGAGTCCAGGCTGACGAGCTTCGTCGCCATCGCGCTGGGCCAAATTCCGCAGGAGCACTGGTTCCGCCTCGGCCGCCAGTTGACTCCGGTGGACGGCCGCCGCGCGCTCGTCTCCTGGACGGCGACGATGTTCGAGTACCTGATGCCGCTCCTCGTGATGCGCGATTACCCCGAGACTCTGCTCGGCGAGACTTGCCGCGCGGCGGTCGCGCGCCAGATAGAGTACGGCTACGAGCGCGGCGTCGCGTGGGGCATCTCGGAATCGGCCTACAACGGGCGCGACCTGCACATGAACTACCAGTACGGCCCGTTCGGCGTCCCCGGCTTAGGATTAAAACGCGGCTTGAGTCAAGACCTCGTCATCTCGCCCTACTCAACGATGCTCGCGGGGATGATTGACCCCGTGGCCGCGAAGGAGAATCTGGACCGGCTGGCGCGCGAGGGTGCGCTCGGGCGCTACGGCTATTACGAGGCGATTGATTACACGCCGGAGCGCGTGCCGCAGGGCCAGAAGCGCGTCGTCATACAATCCTTCATGGCGCACCATCAGGGGATGACCTTCGTCTCGATTGACAACGTGCTCAACGGACGCGTGATGCAGGAGCGTTTCCACGCCGACCCGCTCGTGCAGGCGACAGAGTTGCTCTTGCAGGAGCGCATCCCGGTCAATGTGCCGGTGACACGGCCGCGCGCAGAGGAAGTGATGATCAGCCGAGTGGTGCGCGGTGTGCTTCCGCCCGTCGCGCGCCGCTTCGACACGGCCGACCTGCCGACGCCGCGCGTCCAGTTGCTCTCGAACGGGACTTACTCAGTGATGGTCACGACCGCGGGCGCTGGCTATTCAGTCTGCGGGCCGCTCTCGGTCACGCGCTGGCGCGAGGACGTGACGCGCGACAACTGGGGGAGCTTCTGCTACCTGCGCGACGTGCGCACCGGCGCGGTCTGGTCCGCGGGCTTTCAGCCGACGGGGCGCACGGCCTCCTCCTACGAAGTCAGCTTCTCCGAGGACAAGGCGGAATTCTGGCGGCTCGACGCCGGGGTGCTGACGCACACGGAGATCATCGTCTCGCCGGAAGACGACGCCGAGGTGCGCCGCGTCAATCTAAAGAATGAGTCGTCGCGCACGCGCGAGATAGAGTTGACGAGCTACATGGAAGTCGTGCTCGCGCCGCCCGCGGCCGACGCGGCGCACCCCGCGTTCAGCAACCTCTTCGTCGAGACGGAGTTCATTCAGGCGGAGAACGCGCTGCTTGCGCGCCGTCGCCCGCGCTCCGAAAAGGACGAGGTGGTCTGGGGCGTGCACACGGTCGTTACTGAAGGCGAAGCGGTCGGCCCGGTCCAGTACGAGACCGACCGCGCGCGCTTCCTCGGTCGCGGCCACTCGACGAAAGCGCCCGTCGCAGTGATGGAAGACCGCCCGCTCTCGAACACGACGGGCACGGTGCTCGACCCAGTCTTCTGCCTGCGCCAGCGCGTGCGTTTGAAGCCGGGCGAGACGGCGCGCGTCTCGTTTGCCACGATGGTCGCGCGCTCGCGCGAGGAGGCGCTGCAACTGGCGGACAAGTATCACGACACCTCCACGTTCGAGCGCGAGGCGCGACTCGCCTGGACGAAGTCCAAAGTCGAGATGCTGCACCTCAACATGGACCCGGAGGAGGCGCACCTCTTCCAGCGCATGGCGGGGCGCATCCTTTACTCCGACCCTTCCTTGAGGCCGAGCGCGCACGTGCTTTCGCTCAACACGCGCGCGCAGTCCAGCCTCTGGCCCTACGGCATCAGCGGCGACTTGCCCATCGTGTTAGTCCGCATCGGGCAGGCCGAAGAGTTGGACATGGTGCGCCAGATGCTCAGGGCGCACGAGTATTTGCGCATGAAGGGCCTGATCTTCGATTTAGTGATTTTGAACGACAAGCCCTTGAGCTACGTGCAGGAGCTTCAGGAGGAGATTCAGTCGCTGATTCGCAAGAGCGGCTCGCACGCGCTCCTCGACAAGCCCGGCGGCGTCTTCGTGCGCCGCACGGACATCATGCCCGAGGCCGACCGCATCCTGCTCCACGCCGTCGCGCGCGTCGTCATCGTCACCGACCGCGGCTCGCTCGACGAACAACTCGTGCGCCGCCCCATCGAAAACGAGTTGCCTTTGCCCTTCGTCCCGCGCCGCCCCTCGCGCACTTACCCGGAGCCGACGTTCGAGAGCCCGGACCTCTCATTCTTCAACGGCCTCGGCGGCTTCAGCCCCGAGGGGCGCGAGTACGTCATCATCCTCGGCGAAGGGCAGTGGACGCCCGCGCCGTGGCTCAACGTCGTCTCGAACGGGCAGGACTTCGGCTTTCAGGTGACGGAGACGGGCGCGGGGTTCACCTGGGCGGCCAACAGCCGCGAGAACCGTTTGACGCCGTGGTCGAACGACGCGGTCTGCGACCCGCCGGGCGAAATAGTCTACCTGCGCGACGAAGAAACTGGCACAGTCTGGACGCCGACGCCTCTGCCCGTGCGCGAGACGGGGCCGTACGTCGTACGCCACGGCCAGGGCTACACGGTCTTCGAGCGCACGAGCCACGGAATCAATGCAGGAGCTTCTACAATTTGTGCCACTGGACGCGCCCGTCAAGATTTCCGTCCTGCGCTTGCGCAACCAGACGGAGCGCAAGCGACGAATCTCCGTGACGAGCTACCACGAGCTTGTGCTCGGCGTGCAGCGAAGTGTGTCCGCGCCCTTCATCATCACCGAGGCGGACGAGCGCGACGGCCCCGTCACGGCGCGCAACCCCTACAACAACGAGTTCGCGCACCGCGTCGCCTTCTTCGAGTTGGTCGGGCAGGAGCGCACCGTGACGTGCGACCGCAAGGAGTTCATAGGGCGCAACGGCTCTCTGGACGACCCGGCGGCGCTCAGGCGCGTGAATCTTTCGGGGCGCACGGGCGCGGGCTTGGACCCCTGCGCCGCGCTTCAGTGCGTCGTGGAACTAGCGCCCGGCGAATCGCGTCAGGTTGTCATCCTGGCGGGAGAGGCCGAGAGCGCGGAAGAGGCGAACGCCCTCTCTGTGCGCTTCAGAAAAATCTCTCAGGTCAACCAGGAGTTCGAGCACGTCGTCTCTCACTGGGACGACCTTCTCGGCACAGTCGAGGTCCACACGCCTGACGTGGCGATGGACACGCTCCTTAATCGCTGGCTGCTTTATCAAACGCTGGCCTGCCGCGTCTGGTCGCGCTCGGCCTTCTACCAGTCGGGCGGCGCTTACGGCTTCCGCGACCAGTTGCAGGACGTGATGGCGCTCGTCTACTCGAAACCTGAGATTGCCCGAGCACAGATCGTGCGGGCCGCGTCGCGCCAGTTCAAGGAGGGCGACGTTCAGCACTGGTGGCACCCGCCCACCGGAAGAGGCGTGCGCACGCGTTTCTCCGACGATTTGCTGTGGCTCCCCTTCGTCACGAACTTCTACATAGAGGTGACGGGCGACCGCTCGGTGCTGGACGAAGTTGTGCCATTTATTGAAGGCCCGCAACTCGGCCCCGAAGAGAGCGAGTCTTACACGCAGCCCACCGTCTCGGCCGAGCAGGCGAGCGTTTACGAGCACTGCGCGCGAGCGCTCGACAGGAGTCTGAAGACGGGCGAGCACGGCTTGCCACTGATGGGTTCGGGCGATTGGAACGACGGGATGAACCGCGTGGGCCACCTGGGCAAAGGCGAGAGCGTCTGGGTCGGCTGGTTCCTGCACACGACGCTGAATGGGTTCGCGCCGTTCTGCGACGCACGCCAGGAGACTGCGCGCGCCGCCGCCTACCGCGAGCACATGTTGAAGTTGAAGAAGGCGCTCGAAGACGCGGGCTGGGACGGCGACTGGTATCGCCGCGCCTACTTCGACGACGGCACGCCTTTGGGTTCCGCCCAGAACGAAGAGTGCCGGATTGATTCCATAGGGCAATCGTGGGGCGTCATCTCGGGCGCGGCCGACCCCGTGCGCGCGCACCGCGCCATGTCCGCCGTCGAAGAGTATTTGATACGGCGCGGCGACGGGCTGGTCATACTGTTTACGCCGCCCTTCGATAAGAGCGCGCTCGACCCCGGATATATTAAAGGCTACGTGCCGGGCGTGCGCGAGAACGGCGGCCAGTACACGCACGCCGCTCTCTGGACTTTGATCGCCTACGCCAAGCTCGGCGACGGCGACCGCGCCGGGGAGTTGTTCACGCTGCTGAATCCAATCAGCCACGCCTCCACGCGCGCGGGGCTTCACAAGTACAAGACGGAGCCTTACGTCGCGGCGGGCGACGTGTACGCCGTCTGGCCGCACACGGGGCGCGGCGGGTGGACGTGGTACACGGGCTCTTCGAGCTGGATGTACCGCGCGGGCCTGGAATCAATCCTCGGCTTCGAGCTGCGCGCAGACCGACTCCGTGTCGAGCCGTGCATCCCGCGAAGCTGGCGCGGCTACGAAATCAACTACCGGCATGGCTCGACGCGCTACGTAATCAAAGTCGAGAACCCCTTCGGCGTCAGCCGCGGCGTCGCCGAAGTCTGGCTCGACGACGTGCAGCAAACGATGCTTGAAATCGCACTCGCCGACGACGGCAAGACCCACCAGGTGCGCGTCGTCCTCGGCGAAAGAGAGCCGACCCCCGAAGAAGAAGCCGCGCGCTCCGCACAAACACAAACGATGAGCGGCCAGACGCGCTAGATTGTCAAAAAACAGTTCGACTCAACTTGCGAATCCACCTGCCGAAAATTTATCCGATTACGGACGCGCGGCTCTCCGGCCTCTCTCATGCGGAGCAGGTCAGGCGCTTGGGCGCGGGCGGGGCGACGCTCGTGCAGTTGCGTGAGAAGCATCTCTCGCCGCGCGAGTTCTACAGGGAAGCTGAAGACGCTTTGCGTGTCGCGCGCGAGTTGGGCGTGCGGCTCATCATCAACGACCGCGCCGACATCGCGCACGCGCTCGCGGCGGACGGCGTTCATCTGGGCCAGGACGACCTGCCGCCCGCGGCGGCGCGCGGGCTTTTGGGCGAGCGCGCGGTCATAGGCTTTTCGACGCACAACGAAGAGCAGGCGAGGGAAGCTATCGAGCTGCCCGTTGATTATCTAGCCATCGGACCCATCTTCCCAACTTCGTCCAAAGAGAACCCGGACCCGGTGGTCGGCCTCGAAGGCTTGCGCCGCGTCCGCCGGATTGTGGGCCAAATCCCGCTCGTCGCCATCGGCGGCATCCGCCCGGAAAACGCGCGCGAAGTCCTCCGCGCCGGGGCCGATTCTGTCGCCGTCATCAGCCTCCTCCTTGACCGAGGCCCACAGGAAATCGAGGGCCGCACCCGCCAAATCTTAGCCGGCCTTTAACCAGAACCTTAAAATTCGCCCGTAAAACGCTAAGGCCAACACTTTTTACTTGCGTTTTGTCATCGTTTTACGCGACAATCGTCGGGTCGTCGGAGCGGCCGTGTAGAGTTGCCGCCTCCATACTCTTCCTAAAGACAGTTCACTTGCCCACAGACCCTTTCCCGGTCGTTTCAAATTCTAGCGGAGTGCCCATCAATCAATGAGCTTCTTTGACCTGCCGCCCATCATCGAGCGCATGCTGCTCGTCTCTGACAAGATCAGCGATCTGAACTTCAGCGTCGGCCAGCCCCCGCAGGTCGAGATCAACGGCAAGCTGACGCCCGTCCAGCCGCTCGGCCTGCAAAAGCTGATGCCGTATCAGACCGAGATCATCGCGATGACCTTGATGCAGGGCAATCCCGAGGCGGCCGAGAGATTGGCCCACACGGGTACGGCCGACCTGAGCTACAGCCTGCCCTCGCGCGTGCGCTTCCGCGTCAACATCTTTCAGCAGCGCGGCTCCTATTCCATCGTCATGCGCGTCATCCCGACAGACATCCCCAACCTCACGACCCTGGGACTGCCGCCGCAGCTCGCGGAGGTGGCGGAGCTGCGCAACGGCATAGTCCTTTTGACAGGCCCGACCGGCTCCGGTAAAAGCTCGACGCTCGCCGCCGTCATAGACATTATCAACGAGACGAAGCACTACCACGTCGTCACCATCGAAGACCCGATAGAGTTCCTGCACATGCACAAGAACTCCACCATCAACCAGCGCGAGGTCGGCTCCGACACGAAAGACTTTCCCTCGGCCCTGCGCGCCGCCTTGCGCCAGGCCCCGAAGGTGATTCTCATCGGCGAGATGCGCGACTACGAGACCACCGAGATCGCGCTCGAAGCCGCCGAGACCGGACACCTGGTGCTCTCCACCCTGCACACGATTGACGCGTCGAAATCAATTGACCGCATCATCGGCCTCTACCCGAAGAACGAGGAGAAGGTGATTCGCACGCGGCTGGCACAAACCTTCCGCTACATCGTCTCGCAGCGCCTCATCCCGCGCGCCGACGGGCGGGGCCGCGTCGCGGCCGTCGAGATTCTGAGGTCGAGCCCGCGCACGCGTGAGTACATAGAGGAGGGCGAGAGCGAGGGCAAGTCGCTCCTGGACGCCATGCGCGACGGGAAGCTGGACGGGATGCAGGACTTCGACGGCGTCATCAAGGACATGATCCAGCGCAACGTCGTGACGCTGGAAGACGGCCTGGCCTTCGCCACCAACCAGAACAACTTGCTGCTGGCGCTCAAAGGGCTCTCTTCGTCGGAGGACTACATTCGCGACGAGACCAATAAAGTCCCGGTCGGCTCCTTCAAGGACCACGGCTCCATGCTCAGCATGATGGATTAAAGCGCCAGAATCTGAACACGAACAGTACGGCATCTCAACCAACTTTCCGAGGCAACACGAAAAACGATGATAGTTGTCTGCTCAAACTGCACGACGCGCCTGCAACTGGACGACACGAAGATTCCGACACGGGCCTTCACCGTGCGCTGCCCGAAGTGCCAGAACATCATTCAGGCGCAGCCGCCCACGGTGCCGACCGAGCCGAGCGCGCTCTCGCTCGGCGAGACGCCCGCGCTGGAGAATCGCCGCTACAAGCCGCAGGCGGCGGCACCCGCCTTCATGCCCGAAAAGCCGGCTGCGGCGAACGACGTTCAGGGTTACGGCAATGAGGGACAGCCCGCGGCGAACGACCTGGTCGGCCTGCTCGCGCAATTGTTGCAGCAGGGCGGGGCTGCTGCTCCCGCGGTGAAGACGCCGAGCGCGTCGCGCCTGAGGTGGGAACGGCGGCGCGCGCTCGTTTGCGTCACGCCGACGCGCCGCGAGGCAATAGGGCGCGCGATGGTTGACGCGGACTATCAGGTTTACATCGCGGAGGACACGGCGCAGGCCATTGAGCGCATGCGCGAGGAGCAGATGGACGTGGTGATTCTCGAAGCCGAGTTCGACCCTGTAGAGCAGGGCGCGGCCTTCGTCACGAGCGAGATCAACGTGCTTGGCCCAGCCAAGCGCCGCCGCCTCGTCTTCGTTCACCTTTCCCAGACGGCCCGCACGCTCGACAGCCACGCCGCCTTCGTGCAGAACGTCAACCTCGTGGTCAACACCGCCGACGTGGAGAATTTGCCGCAGGTGCTCGAACGCACGATGCGCGACTTCAACGACCTCTACAGAGACTTCAACGCCGCGCACAACGTCGCAGCCATTTAAGACCAGAAACAGAAATCCCGTGCCGGGTTTGATGCCGGATGCACGGATGATGAGTTAAAGGTTCGGGGAAGGCTAGGCGGGCTGCTTGAACTGTGAGCGGAAGTCTCTGAAGTCGCGTTTTAACTCTTTGACTTCGGCGCGCGCCTCTAACGCTATGCTCTGAAGCTTATCCAGGCGTATCTCAACGTCTTCCAGCCGCTCTTCCGTGGAAGAGCGGAAAGCATTCATCTCACCACGGAAAGCATTCATCTCACCGCGGAAGGCGTTCATCTCACCGCGAAAAGCATTCATCCCATCACGCAGGTCGCTGATACGCTCTAACACAGTTTCGAGAGTCGGTTTTGTAACGGCTTCGTCGCTCACGGGGACTATCTTCGGCCCGCTTGACCTGAGCTGTCAATCAAAATAATTTTGCGGGACGGCTAAAATTTTGCGGGGCTCCTGCCGGAAATGCTTTGACACGTCGGGCGAAACAATTCTACCTTCAGTCCCGCATCCTTGCGATGGGCGTTCGCAAAGCCTATGTGTCTGAGACGGGGCCGAAAACTGTTCTCGCGAAGCTTGACCGCGCCGTGGTCCGTCGCGGCGTGTCTCCTGGCGTGGGTCGCGCTCGCGGGCTTCGCTTCGAGCCGCCCCGCCGTCCACGGCTTCGCGCCCACGCCGCAAAGTCTCCCGCTCAACGAAAGAGTCCTGGTCGTCTATAACCAGAGCGTGCCCGAATCGCTTGAGGTCGCGGACTACTACATGGCCCGGCGCGGCATTGCCGCCGCCAACAAGTGTGCCATCAATTCCACTCAGACGACGTACCTGCCCGACTGGAACGTTTTCAACTCGATTGTTAAGACGCCCGTCAAAAACTGCCTGAACGCAATCGGCCGTGACAAGATTCTCTACATAGTCTTCTCCTACCAGACTCCTTACAAAGTAGGAAACCCCGCGCGGTCAATTGACCAGCAGATCGCGGACATCTGGGACGAGTATTCCGCCGATAACGCAATGGACGGAGCGCACGCCTACTACGCGTCGGCGCAGAGCGAGGGCAACTTCTATCAGCCGTTCGTCTCTCTGGCGGACTACCGGCAGCAGCCCGCGGCGCATCGCCTCTATGCGGTCTGGCGACTCGACGCGTCGAGCGCGGCCCTGGCAAAGGGGCTCGTTGACAAAGCTCTGCTGGCCGAGTCGGGCGGCCTCTCGGGGCGCGGGTGTTTCGACATTCGCGGCAACATCGCAAACGTGACCGACTACAGGTACGGCGCGGGCGACTGGGACATACATCGCGCCGCCGAGCTTGCGCGCCGCGCAGGGCTTCAGGTCGTGGAGGATAACAACGAGGCCGAATTTGGCACAGCGCCCGCGCCCGCGCGCTGCGACGACGCGGCGCTTTACGCCGGCTGGTACAGCCTGAACAATTACAACGACGCTTTCAGTTGGAAGCCGGGCGCGATAGGGTTTCACACAGACAGTCTTTCGGCCTACAACCTGCGCGGCGGCACAAACTGGTCCGCCAACGCGCTCGTCAAAGGAATCACGGTCACGAGCGGCGCGATTGACGAGCCTTTCCTTGACGGCGTCGCTCATTCGGACGGAGTTTTTCGCAATCTCTTTGAAGGAGCAAACGTCGGCGACGCACTTTTGCGCAACACGCAGTGGCTGAAGTGGATGATCGTCAACGTCGGCGACCCGCTCTACCGCCCGTTCCCCACAGGCCGCGCGCCATTCAACGCGCCGGACGCGGCGGAAGCCTCGCTTCACCTGAATCCGGTAGAGGTCGGCGGGGGCGGCCCGTCGGACGCGACTCTCAGGCTCGCAAGCCCGGCCCCCGACGGCGGCGTTCAGGTCACGCTGACGAGCAGCAATTATTCCGTGGCGACTCCGCCGCCGTCCGTCTTCATCCCGGAAGGAGCGAGGAGCGCCGTCTTCAGCATCAACACCGCATCGGTCGCCAACGAGCTTGCCGTCAAAATCACCGCCTCTTATCCGGGCGCGACCATCTCAAACACGCTGATAGTTGACACCAACCGCGCGCCGGCGGTGAGCCTGACGGGGCCTGCGAACGGCGCGACGTTCGACGCGCCCGCCAGCGTCGTCGTCAGCGCGAACGCTTCTGACCAGGACGGCACGATTGACCGCGTGGACTTCTACGCCGGGGCCAATTTAATTGGCACAGACAGCACGAGCCCTTATAGCATCACCTGGAACAACGTGCCCGAAGGCGGCTACGCGCTGAAGGCGGTTGCGATTGACAGCGCGGGCGCTCAGACCACTTCAAGCTCGGTCAATATCACCGTGAGCGCGCCCGCGACTCCGCCGCCTACGATTTCAATCAACGACGTGACTGTGACCGAGGGGAACGCGGGCACGCTCAACGCCGTCTTCGCCGTCAGTTTGTCCGCCGCCAGCAGCCAGACCGTCACGGTCAAGTATCAGACCGCCGACAGCACGGCCGCAGCGTCCGCCGATTACAATGCCGTACCGCTTACGACTCTGACGTTCACGCCGGGGCAGACCAGCCTGCCCGTCGCCGTCCAGGTCAAGGGTGATTTGCTGGACGAGGTCAACGAGACTTTCAACGTGAACCTTTCGGCCCCGACCAACGCGACCGTTGCCGACGCGAGCGGGCTCGGCACGATTACTGATAACGACCCCACCCCGAGCCTGAGAGTTGATAACGTCTCCGTCACTGAATTGAACGCGGGCGCTGTCAACGCCACTTTTACCGTCAGCCTGTCCGCGGCGAGCGCCCAGACCGTGACGGTCAATTACCAGACCGCCAACGGCACCGCCGCAGCGACGGCCGACTACACTGCGCTCCCTGTGACGGCGCTCGTCTTCGCGCCGGGGCAGACCACTAAAACTGTGCCAGTGTCAGTCAAGGGCGACACGCTGGACGAAGTAAACGAGACTTTCAAGCTCATCCTGTCCGCACCCGTTAACGCAACCCTCGCCGTCCGCCAGGGCACCGGAACGATTGTTGACAACGACCTCCCCCCGACGCTCTTAATCAACAACGTGACCGTGACCGAGGGGAATACGGGCGTGCTCAACGCCGTCTTCACGCTCAAACTCTCGGCCGCCAGCGGTCAGAATGTATCGGTCAAGTACCAGACGACCGACGCGACGGCCACAGCTCCCGCGGACTACGCCGCGCGGCTGCTGACGACGCTGGTCTTCTCGCCGGGTCAGACGAGCAAGATGGTGACAGTGTCAATCAAGGGCGACACGCTGGACGAGCCGAACGAAACCTTCAATCTGGTCCTGTCCGGCCCCGTTAACGCCACGCTCGGCGTCAGCCAGGGGACTGGCACAATCACGGATAACGACCCCACGCCGCCGCTTCCTTCGACCGGCTCAGTCAAATAGTTGTTAGACCGCCGAACGCGCCTTGCACGGGCTGTCAGCCTCTTTCGTAATCTGCTAATCTTAGACCGAATGCGGAGGGCGTGCCTTTCATCTTGCCTTCCGGCTTAGGAGGTCGCGCGAATGGCTTCAGACGAGCAGAGCAGGGACGGGCACGGCTCGCCGGCCACCGCCGCGGTGCACGGCGGGCAGCGCCGGCCTCAGCCGTTCGGCGCGGTCGTCTCGCCCGTCTTTCGTTCGTCAACTTACGGCTTCGAGACGTTCGACGAGATGCGCCGCTACGCGCGCGGCGAGTTGCCGGAAGCCTACTTCTATTCGCGCTACAGTAACCCGACCGTCGCGGAGGTCGAGCGCAAAATCGCCGGCCTCGAAGGCGGCGAGGCGGCGCTTCTGACCTCTTCCGGCTCGGCAGCCACTTTCTGCGCGCTCGCGGCATTGTGCCAGTCCGGCGACGAAGTCATCTGCTGCGATTCCATCTACGGCGGCACGGTCAAAATCATGACCGAAGTCCTGGGCCGGTTCGGGGTCAAGGCGCGCTTCATCCCCATCAACGACATCGAGCGCCTGCCACAGCTTCGCGGCGAGACGACGCGCCTCTTCTGGTTCGAGTCGCCGGCCAACCCTATCAACAGGCTCGTGGATTTGGCACAGGCAGCCGGGGCCGCGCGCCGCGCAGACCTCTTCTCAGTCATCGACAGCACGTTCGCCACGCCCGTCTTGCAGCGTCCCCTGTCTTACGGCGTGGACGCCGTCATGCACAGCGCGACGAAGTATCTGGGCGGCCACTCGGACTTGACGGCGGGCGTGCTGACGGGGACGAAAGATTTCATAGGGCGTGCGCGCCGCGTGGCGCTCCTGACGGGCGCGACGCTCGACCCTGCGGCGGCCTACCTCTTGGGGCGCGGGCTGAAGACGCTTGACCTGCGCGTGCGCGCCACTTGCGAAAACGCTCTCGCGTTGGCGCGTGCGTTGAGTCGGAATAAAATGGTGGAGCGCGTTTACTATCCGGGCCTTGAAGATAACTCGGACTATCAACTGGCGCGCAGGCAGATGAACGGTTTCGGCGGCGGGGTCGTCGCGATTGATCTGAAGGGCGGCGAGCCGGAGGCGGAGCGCTTCTTCGACGCGCTCCGTCTGGTCAAGAACGCTGCGAGCCTGGGCGGCGTGGAAACCCTCGTGAGCTACCCGCTCTACTCTTCGCACGTAGGCTTTTCCGCCGAACAGTTGTGCGCCGCCGGCGTCTCCGCGGCGACCGTCCGCTTCGCCGTCGGCATCGAAGAGGCCGCCGACATCATCGCGGACATAGAGCAGGCGTTAGAGAAAATTTGATAGCGCAATATACGATTTATGTCCCGCAGGGACAGTTGAAAATAGCCCAGCACTGATGGTCTTTGACCGTTGGATTCGGTAATCCGTTTTTATCCCCGAAGGGGATGAACATAATAGCCGGGGGCAAGCGCGTCAGCGCGCCGCCCCCGGAATAACGCCAGCATTGATGGCCGACCCTGAAGGGGTCGCGCCTCAACCTTGGATGTGCGACCCCTTCAGGGTCGGTCATTAATTCTCGCTTCTGACCGGGGGCGTTGCCCCCGGCTATTAGATGTGACCCTTTCAGGGTCTAAGATCAGGGCGATGCATTACCGATTCGAGTTGTCAAAAACCATCAGTGCTGGGAATAAAGTGGAAACGATTGTCGAGTCCCGTAGGGACGGCTGAACTCTTCAATCGTCCCTACGGGACTCTGGAAATTTTTCGCGCTCTCTCCCAGCACTGAAGTGCTGGGCTATTTTCAGTCGCTCCTGACGGAGCTGATCAGAAAAAATCCTGTTTATGGCGGTCACGGCGAGCAATAACGGCGAGCACGATTTGGCACACCGGCATAACGGCGGCGGGCATCACGCGCACGTCCACGGGCGCGCGACGGGCAGCAGTCGCCGGTTGAGCATCGTGCTCGTGCTGACGGCCGTCTACATGCTGGCGGAGGCCGTCGGCGGGTGGGCTACGGGGTCGCTCGCGCTGCTCGCGGACGCGGGCCACATGCTGACGGACGTGGCGGCGCTGGCCTTGGCGCTCATCGCCGTCTGGTTCGGCTCGCGCCCGGCAACGTCCAGCAAAACCTTCGGCTACTACCGCCTCGAAATCCTCGCCGCCTTAATTAACGGCGTCGCGCTCATACTGATCTCGCTCCTCATCTTTTACGAAGCCTACCAGCGCTGGGCCTCGCCTCCCGTGGTCCGTAGCGGCCTGATGATATTGGTCGCGACGGGCGGCCTCGTCATTAACCTCGCCTGCGCGTGGATACTGCACGGCGACCACCGCGACGACCTGAACGTGCGCGGCGCGTGGCTGCACATCATGGGCGACGCGCTCGGCTCGGTCGGCGCGATTCTGGCGGGCGCGCTCATGTCCGCCTATGGCTGGTATCAGGCGGACCCGCTCTTCAGTTGTCTCATCGGCCTGCTCATCATCTGGAGTTCCTGGCACCTGATACGCGAATCAACCAACGTCCTCCTGGAAGGCACGCCCGCGCACATCAACCTCGCGGCCGTCGAAGACGTAATCCTTCAGACCGAGGGCGTCGAGGACGTGCACGACCTGCACGTCTGGACGATCACCTCCGGCCGCGAGGCCCTGAGCGCGCACGTCATACACGTCGAGCAAATCTCGCAGGCTGAGCTATTGAAAGAGCTGCGCGCCAAGCTCTCCGACCAATTCGGCCTGGATCATCTGACCATTCAGATGGAGACGCCCGACTTCGAAGACGAAACGTTCCACTTCTGCCACGCAGGCACGGCCTGCTTCCGCTCGACCAGAGAATGAGAAACAGTTTTCAGTTTCCAGTTTTCAGTTTTCAGCTAAGGGCTGAGTTCTGAAAACTGAAAACTGAAAACTGAAAACTGCTCTTATGGAAATCAGTCTTCTCTTGACGCTCGACTTACGCGAACAGGCGGCGCTTCAGGCGGCGCTCGTGACGCACGGCGCGCCGGACTGCCTGGTCACGCTCGCGCTGACGGGCGCGTGCCGCATCTCGACACTCGACGAGGCGCGTAAACTGCGCCGCTGGCTGGCCGACGCGCGCGCCGCCGGGCAGACCGATTTCATCTCGCTCAACTCCATCGAGCGCGCACTCATACGCTTCGGCGTGTAACGAACAGAAGTCAGAAGTCAGAAGTCAGAATGAAAGGCTGAGAAGCGTTCTTCTTCTGATTTTTTCTCCTGACTCCTGACTCCTGTATTCTGACTTCTGCTTTATGGAAATCAAACTGGGGTACGGTCGCGGGGCTGTTTCTTTCGCTTATGATGAGGCGCGCTTTCGCGTGCTTGGGGCGGAGGCGAGCGCGTCGCGCCCGCTGACCGACGTGGAGATCGGCGAGGCGTTGGACACGCCGGTTGATTCGCCGCCGCTCGGGGAGATCGTCTCGGCGGGCGAGAGTGTCCTCGTCGTCGTCTCGGACGCGACGCGCGCGGCCGCGAGCGGGCAGATCGTCAATTTGCTCGTGCGCCGTTTGATTGAAGTGGGCGTCTCGCCGCCCGACATTCGCGTCATCTTCGCCACGGGCATTCACCGCGCCGTCACGCAGGATGAGAAGCGTGAGCTGCTGACGCCCTTCATCGCGCAGAGAATCCATACGCTCGACCACGACGCTTTCGATGCGGCGAGCATGATTCAACTCGGCGAGACTGCGCACGGTTCACCCGCCGAAGTTAACCGCGCGCTCCGAGAGCACGACCACGTCATCCTGACGGGCGGGATTAATTTTCACTACTTCGCAGGCTTCACGGGCGGGCGCAAGAGCATCTGTCCGGGACTGGCCTCCGCGCGGACCATAGAGGCGACGCACATGCTGGCGATGGATTTCGAGCGCGGCGGCCGGCGCGAAGGAGTTGGCACAGGACTGCTCGAAGGCAACGCCGTCCACGAAGAGTGCGAGCGCGTCGCGGGCGAGGTCGCGCCGTCGTTCCTCATCAACGTGGTCACGGACGAGCGAGGTCGCGCCGTCCGCGTCTACGCGGGCGACTGGCGCAGCGCACACCGCCGCGCGTGCGCGGAATATCTCGAAGAGCATTCCATCGTGGTAGAGGAAAGGCGCGCTCTCGTCGTCGCCAGTTGCGGCGGGCGTCCCTGGGACATCAACTTGATTCAGGCGCACAAGTCGCTTGAGATGGCCGCGCACGCCTGCCGCGAAGGCGGCGACATCATCCTGCTCGCGGAGTGCGCGGACGGCCTGGGGCGCGCAGACTTTCTCAAGTGGTTCGAGGCGGCAGACTCGCGCGCCCTCGAAAGCGCCTTGCGCGAGCGTTACGAAGTGAACGGCCAGACGGCCTGGTCGCTGCTCGTCAAGGCGGAGAAGTATCGCGTCCACCTTGTCTCAACGCTCGCGGACGAAGACGTGCGGCGCATGCGCATGACGCCCGCGCGGACGATTGACGAAGCCCTCGCGCGCGTGGGCCAAAACGCTCAGGGCTATCTCATGCCGCGCGCCCACGCGCTTTTGCCTGTTGCCGCCAACGTCTGACGGAAGATGAGAGGCGCGCTATTGCTCGTCCAGCCGGTCGGCACTACAATTCACGGCGCAACATTAAAGCTCAAAATCTTGTGAAGGAGATTTCGGCGTGAGATTAAAAATCATGGCGGCGTGCGTGACTCTCCTGGTTTCTCTCGGCGTACAGAGCGTCCGCGCGCAGGAGACGGATGCGGCGGCGGCGGCGAGTGAGCAGCGCGTGAGTCTTGAGGCGGAGGCGACGGCGCTGGACGCGCAGGGCCGCGCGGCGCTCGTGGGCCAACTTTTGACGCAGGCGTTGGCCGGGACGCCGGACGCGCCCGTGAGGAACGCGCGCTTCATCATAGAGAATCGCGGCCCAGTGTTCCTGGCCTACGTCTCGGGCAGTGTGACTTTTTACGACGACCGGGGCGTGCGCTGCGGCGAGGGGCAGTTCACGCTGAGCGCGCTCGCGCAGGGCGAGCGGGCCGAGACGGACGCGCCGGGCCTGCGCATCACGTGCACGCCCCGCACGTGGCGCATCGTGGCGAAAGACCTGCTCCCGCGCGCGACCGAGAGAATTTCTCTGCCCACCC
The DNA here is from genome assembly GCA_963711585.1 of uncultured Acidobacteriota bacterium. GTDB lineage: Bacteria > Acidobacteriota > Blastocatellia > Pyrinomonadales > Pyrinomonadaceae > QHXM01. The sequence goes on from CAVQEU010000022.1 coordinate 689,114, forward strand.
GGGAAGAGGCGGCGCAGCCCCTGACGCCGGCACCACCCGCGGACACGCCCGCCGTGCTGCCGCTCGAAATCACCGTGGACGACAAGGTCTACAACGCGCCCATCGGCAGCACGCTCGAAGTCTCCGTCAGACGCCGTCGCGTCCGCATCACCGTCCGCGCGGCACAGTGAAAAGTAGCGGGCAGTGAAGTGATGTGCAATCATTCAGCCCCGTTAGGGGCCGGGTGAAAATAGCCCAGCACTTCAGTGCTGAGAAAGAGTTTGAAAATTTTATCGAGTCCCGTAGGGACGACTGAACGCGTGCCGCCCGTCCTTCAGTCGTCCCTACGGGACTCGGCGCAATTTCCCGCCTCTCCCCAGCACTAAAGTGCTGGGCTATTATCGAGCGCCCCTACGGGGCTTAACGTGTATCAACTGCCTCCTGCCCACTGCCTGCTGCCTACTGTTCTTGACCGTCGGCGTTGGCGGGGCTAGCATGGGAGCGAGTTCCCCTCAAACAATTGGCTGAGAGCGTTTGTTCCCCGTGCTCTCTTTTTGTTGACAAGGAAGAAAGGATGACGGAGATGGCGGACGAGCAAGACGATAACAAGTGCGAGCACGAGAGTTGTAACTGCCGCGTGACAGGCGACGATGATTATTGCAGCGAGTATTGTCGCGACGCGGGCGACATCACGGAAATAGCCTGCGGCTGCGAGCACGCGGGCTGTTCCTAGTTCACCGAATGGAAATAAACTCGAGGCGGCGGCGTGAGATGATTCGCGCCGCCGCCTTTTCCTTTGTGCCTTTGCGCCCTCAGTCGTTGCTGCGTCGGGCCGCCGCACGTTAAAGTAGTAACAGAGTAGAAAAGCATGAGCAGGTCGGTCGGAAACATTTCGGGAAGGGGACGAGCGCTCACGGCCGCGTCGGACGCGACGGTGCTGGCGCGGCTGCGTGAGATCGTCGGCGCGGAGTGGGTCATCGTGGACCCGGACAAGGTGGAGCCTTACGCGCAGGACGCGGTCAAGGAAAAATTCCCGCCCGAGGCCGTCCTCTTTCCGCAGACGGCCGAAGAAATCGCGGCCATCCTGAAACTCGCCAACGAAGCGCGCTTTCCCGTCACGGCGCGCGGCGGCGGCGTGGGCTACACGGGCGGCGCTGTGCCAATCGAGGGCGGCGTCGTGATTGGCACAGACCGCATGAACCGCATCAGGGAGATTAACGCCGACGACCTCTACGCCGTCACGGAGCCGGGCGTGACGACTTACGCTTTGCAGCAGGCCGTCGAGGCCGAAGGGCTTTTCTACCCGCCCGACCCTGCCTCTTACAAAGACTCTTTCATCGGCGGCAACATCGCGGAGAACGCGGGCGGCATACGCTCCGCGAAGTACGGCGTGACGAAGCATTACGTTCTGGGCCTGGAAGTCGTCACGCCGACCGGCGAGGTCATACGCGTGGGCGGGCGCACGAGCAAGAACGTCGTCGGCTTCGACCTGACGGGCCTGATGTGCGGCTCGGAAGGCATGCTCGGCATCATCACGGAGGCGACGCTCAAATTGCTTCCGCTGCCGGAGGCGACGCGCACCGTGCGCGCCACGTTCAAGACGATGCGCGAGGCTTGCGCCTGCGTCGCACGCTTCTCGCGCGCACGCGTCACGCCCGTGGCAATCGAGGTCCTGGACAGAAACTCAATCGCGTGCGTCGAGTCACAATACGCCTTCGGATTGGCACAGGACGCAGGCGCGCTCCTGCTCGTCTCGGTTGACGGCCCGGCGGGGGAAGTCGAGCGCGCATCCCGACTCGTCGAAGAGATTTTGAGTGCGGGCGGAGGTTATCAATTGATACGCGCGGAGAGCCGCGAGGAGGAGGACCGTTTGTGGGACGTGCGGCGCGCGATTTCGCCCGCGCTCAAAAAATTCGGGACGCTCAAGTTCAATGAGGACGTGGTCGTCCCGCGCTCGCGTGTGCCAGAATTAATCGAGCGCGTCGAAGAGATAGGCCGCCGACACGAGACTTTCGTCGTCAACTTCGGCCACGCGGGCGACGGCAACATTCACGTCAACTTCATATGTGACCGCGAGGACGCCGTCGCCGTCGGCCGCGCGCGCGCGGCCGTGCGAGACACGTTCGTCGCGGCGGTCGAACTCGGCGGCACGATCAGCGGCGAGCACGGCATAGGTTACGTCAAAGCGCCCTACCTGGACATGGCGATTGACGCCCCGACCGTCGAGACCATGCGCCGCATCAAGCAGGCGCTCGACCCGCTCGGCATTCTCAACCCTGGGAAGATGTTCGTAAAGCAGGAGCCAGAATCCAGAATCCAGGAGTCAGAATAAAAGAAAGACAGAAGAAAGGCGGGTGTGCCTTTCATTCTGGATTCTGGATTCTGGCTCCTGAATTCTGCTTTTATAATGATTTCCACACTGATTGAGCTGCAACGGCTGAAGGGCCTGGAGCGCACGGGCTGGATGTTGCGCGGGATCGCGCAGGGTGCGGAGTCCGTGGCGGACCATTCTTACGGCGTCGTCGTGGCGGCGATGCTGCTGGCGGACGAGGTCGCGGCGCGCGGCGTGCGCGTGGACGTGGAGCGCGTTTTGAGAATGGCGGTGGTGCACGACTGGGCTGAGGCGCGCGTCGGCGACATGCCGCGCACGGCGACCGAGTATTTTGGGAGTGAAGCCAGAAAGCGTGCGGAGGGCGCGGCCTTCAAAGACATCGTCGCTCAGCTCACAGCCGTAGGACTCCTTGAAAAGTACGTCGCGCTGCACGACGATTACGAAGAGCGCGAGAGCCTTGAGGCGCGGCTGGTCAAGGCCGCGGACGTGATTGACCTGCTGGTGCAGACGCTCTCGTTCGAGCGCGCGGGTGTGCGCGGGCTTGACGAGTTCTGGGACGGAATCGCCGGGCGCGGCCTCGGCATTGACGGCGTCGCCGGCGAGGTCGTCAGCGAGGCTCTGCGGCAACTCGTGGAGGAGCGCCGCCGCATCATAGGTTGAGCCAATTTTTGGGGAGCGATTGTGTGAAAGTTTATTTACTCAGTTTGGACGGCGGGCGGTGCGTGTTCTATTCGGAGGGGCCGGAGCAGGCTGCGGAGTCGGAATTGGTCTCTGCGGTGCCGCGACGGGGCTTGCGCGGCTGGGTTGAGCGGAAATTTAAGAGCTTGCAGGTACTACTGACAGAGTCGGAGAAGGGCGTGGGGCTGCGCGTGCGGCGCATCTGGGAATGGTTGCAGAAGCGGACCGCGCCGGACGAGCCGCTGCTGCGCTCGCTGCGCGGGACGAGCGCGGTCGCGCTTCATCACGCGCCGACTTACGCGGAGGAAGAGGCGCACAATCTCTGGCGCGAGTACCTCAAGGCCCGCCAGGGGCGTCACGCTTTCTGGGCCATAATCAACGCGGTCACCTCGCCCTTGACGCTGGTCTTCGCGCCGCTGCCGGGGCCGAATGTCATAGGCTACTGGCTCGTCTACCGCTCCGTGTGCCACTGGCTCGCGCGGCTCGGCGCGCGCAACGCCAGGCGCGGCGCGGTCACGATTGAGTTTCATTCGACCGGCGCGCTCGACGGCACGTTCGGCGAAAACGACCACGAACGCATCGCGAGTCTCACCAACAGCTTCGGCCTGCACGGCCTGGAAGCCTTCGTCCAGCGCGTCGCCGCCGAGCAGGCGCGCGCGCGCCGCAAAACACCGCTCGCCGTGTCATAATATTCAATCGCGGTCGATTGATAGGGCGTGTCTCCGGGTTCGTTGACAACGCAGAACCTGTTTGTTAGCTTGCTTGGTTTAATTCTGAGCTTCGAGTCGTTATACTTTTGTTGATGCATAGTTTAGCTTCTCTGCGAAAAAGGCGGCGGGCGTGCCTGCTGCTACTGCTCTCGTTCGTCCTCGCGGCCACGAGCGGCTGCTCCAGCCTGTTCGGCGTCAAGCGGACGGTGACGACCAAGCGGCTGCTCGGGCCGCTGAAAGACGCGACGGCGGCCGAGTTAATCGCCGAGGTCAACCGCCACGCCTCCGTCCGCTCGATTCGCGGCAAGATTGACATACAGATCGAAGACACTTCGTTCGCCGAGAGCGGCGTCGCCGAGAAATACCGGACGGCGGACGGGACCGTCTACTTGCAGCGGCCGGGCAAGATTTATCTCAAGATTCAAGCGCCGTTCGTCGGCACGAACATCGCCGAGATGACTTCCGACGGCGAGCGCTTCCGCGTCGCGGTCCTACAGGGCGACGAGAAATACAAGCGCTTCGTCAGAGGCACGAACAACGCCAGCTACCCTAAGCTTGAGATGGACACCACGACCGCGGGCGCGAAGCGCGGCAAGGGGAAGAACGGCGAGCGCACGGTCAGCACGCTCTCGAACCTGCGCCCACAGCATTTCACGGACGCGCTCCTGATTAGCCCTATTCAGCCGCGCACGGACTCGGGGCTGGTCTACGCGCGCAGCGAGTTTTATCAGGAGGAGGACGACACGGGCGAGCGCGCCAAAAAAGGCGAGCGCGTCGTGCGCGGCTATTTCCTGCTGGACGAATTAGCACCGGGCGGCGAGACAGGCGCGCGCCTCGTGCGCCGCTTCTGGTTCGACCGCGTCGACGGGATACGGCTCGCGCGGATGCAGACCTTCGACACGGCCGGGCTGCTGGACTCCGATGTCTCTTACAAGGAGCCGAAGAACTTCGGCGAGGACGGCCGCCTGGTGATGCCTTCGCGCGTCGAGCTGACGCGCCCGCACGACCGCTACAAGCTGAGCGTCATCTACCAGTCGCCCGAAGCCGTAGTCTTCGACCGCGAATACGAGCCACAGGTTTTCGTCCTCGAAAACAAATGGCAACTGCCCGAACTCGACCTCGACGCGCGCGAAAAGCAGGAGTCAGGAGTCAGGAGTCAGAAGCCGGAATGAAAAGCACGAAAGCTTCTCTTCTGATTCTCTTTTCTCCTGACTCCTGACTCCTGAATTCTGACTTCTGTTTTTATGGATAATCTCATCGCAGCCAACATCCGCCAGCGCCCCATACGCTCGCTCGTGAGCGTGGTCGGGGTCGCGTTGGGCGTCGCCCTCGTTATGCTGTTCACGGGGCTGGCGCGCGGGATGTCCAACGACTTGCAGCGCCGCTCGCAGAATCTGAAGGCCGAGATCATGTTCACCAGGCCGGGGACGATGGACAACCTGACCAGCTCGCCCGCCAACTTGAGCACGAAGTACGTAGAGAATTTGCGCGCCGTGGAGGGAGTAGAGTCGGCCGTGCCCGTGATTCGTTACATCTACCAGGGCGGGGCGGGCTTCGGCTTCGAGCAGGTCGAGGGCGTTGACTGGGAGCCTTTCGCACAGATGAACAACCTCGGCATCACGGAAGGCCGCGCGCCCGTTGCGCGCAGCCCCGAGGCGCAAGCGCGCGACGAGATGATTGAGGTCATCATTGACGAGACGAAGGCGCGCAACAGCGAGGTCGGTGTCGGCGGCATCCTGAAACTCTTCGGCGACATTCCGCACAAGGTCGTGGGCATCTACGCGCCCGAGTCCGGCGCGCGCGTCAAGATGGCGCTCTCCGACATGCAGTACAGGGTCGAAGCCCCCGAGAAGGCTACTTACATTCTCATCAAGGCCAAGCCGGGCGTGGATGAGAAGACGCTCGCCCAGCGCATCAGCGCCGACCCCGCCACGAAGGGCAACAAGATTCAGTTCACGCGCGACGTGTTTACCAGCATAGAGAAGAGCATCCCCTACCTGGGACTTTTCCTGAAAGTGCTGGTGGGGCTGGCGGCCGTCGTGAGCGCGCTCGTCGTCATGCTGGCGATGTACACGACGATCACGGAGCGGACGCGCGAGATAGGAATTTTGAAAGCGATGGGCGCGTCGCGCGGCTTCATTATTGGCACAATAGAGAAGGAGGCCATCTTGATCAGCGTGCTCGGCCTCGTCGTCGGCTTTACGGTCGCGCTTCTCGCGGGCGCGCTGATTAGCCGCGCCTACGGGCTGGTCTTCGAGTACGGCTGGGGCTGGGCCGTGGCCTCCGCCCTGATAGGACTCCTCGGCGGCGCAATCGGCGCGCTCTACCCCGCCGTCCGCGCCGCGAACCTGGACGCCGTGAGCGCATTATCTTACGAGTAATAAGTAGTCAGTTTTCAGTTTTCAGTTTTCAGCGAAAACAAGCTGCTTTTACTGAAAACTGAAAACTGAAAACTGAAAACTGAAAACTGTTTTCATGCGAATAATCTTACAGGCAGAGAATCTGGAAAAAGTTTATCGCGTGGGGCGGGTTGACGTGCCTGCTTTGCGCGGCGTGTCGCTGGACGTGCAGGAGGGCGAGTTCCTCGCCATCATGGGGCCGTCGGGTTGCGGCAAGTCAACGATGCTGCACCTGCTCGGCGGGCTCCTGACGCCGACGAGCGGGCGCATCATAATTGACGACGAAGATTTGACGGCCGCCTCGGACGCCAAGCGCACAGACATTCGCCGCCGCAAAATAGGCTTCGTCTTCCAGCGCTTCAATCTTTTTCCGACCCTGACGGCTGAGGGCAATCTGCGCCTCGCCGAGGGCATACAAACCAACGGGAAGGACGACCCCGAGCGGCGGCGCGAGGTCTTGCGCCTGCTCCGCCTCGAAGACAAGATGCACCACAAGCCGCTTGAGCTTTCGGGCGGCGAGCAACAGCGCGTGGCCCTGGCGCGCGCCGTCGTCACGCGCCCCGCCATCATCCTCGCCGACGAGCCTACGGGGAACCTCGACACGGAGAACTCCGCCATCGTGCTCAACATGTTTCAGGAATTGAATTATCGCTTCAACCAGACTATCGTCATGATTACGCATAACCCGGAGGCGGCCGCCATGTGCCGCCGCATCGTGCAGATGCGCGACGGGCAGATCGTTGAGCCGGCACAGAACGTGCAGATGTAATTGACGGGTAATTGAAAAAGCCGGGTTTAAGCCGCCCGTATGGGTTGACGAACTATTGCAGGCGTCGGCTAAATCCGACAGGTGGACGATAAAGTGTAGGGGCTGGGCTTGTCCCTACGAATCAATCTAAATGGGCTACATTTTTCGTACAATCAAGAAGCTCTTCTTCTGGGGCTACGCTCGGAATACCTGGCAATATGACGTGCTGTGCGTTCTTATCCTCGCTTTCATCTTTCTGACCCCGCAGGGCTGGTTCGACGTGGGTTCGTCCCTGAAAAGTAACAGGTTTAGCGGCGAACCGGCCGGTACAACCGGGCATCAAAGCCCGTTCGCCTCGAAGGTCATTTTGACAATCGCGGACAATTCGCAGGCTCAAATGGGACGAGACGCGCTCGAAAATCATTTGCGTACTATAACGGGCCGCTCCGATTTGGAGGTCCTGAACGTCGAGCCGAAGCGGGATTCGGGCGGTAAAATCGTCGCTTTAGAGGTTGACATACGGTAATCATCCACGGATAATCGGCGGGATTTGCAGTCTCCGCCCCGAGAGACTGGCATTTTATAAAGGAGTTTGTATGAAGAAATTTGTTCCCCTCGGCCTCTTGATCGCAATCTTAGTGGCCGCGGTGGCCGTCAGCTCCCCGACGGACGTGAAGGCGCAGGGCGCAGGCTTCGTCAGCTCTCTGCTTAACCGCATGGAGCGCAATAGGCAGAGCCTGAAGTCGCTACGCGCCAGCGTTGACATGGTCAAGTATAATGCGCAGATTCGCGACGAAGATAAGTACAAAGGCGTCGTGCTCTACGTCCCCGCGGCGGGCAAGAATGCCTACGTGCGAGTTGACTGGAGTTATCCGCAGAAGGAGACGCTGGCCGTCGCCGACGGGCAGTTCACGCTCTTCCGCCCGCGCCTGAACATGGCCTACAAGGGCAAGGCCGGGGGCAAACAGTCCAAGACCAGCTCGGCCCTTGAGTTCATGAACATGTCGCGCTCGCAGTTGGCCGCGCGTTACAACCTTGAGTACATGGGCGAAGAGAATCTGTGGGGCGGCGTCGCCACCACGCACGTCAAGCTCGTGCCGAAGGCCGGGGCCAATTTCAAGTGGGCCGAGGCGTGGATTGACGCGGGCGGCATGCCCGTGCAGACCAAGGTGATTGAGCGCAACGACGATTCGACCACCGTGCGCCTGACCAACATGCAGCGCAACGCGAGCATCTCGCTCGACGAGTTCATCCTGAAACTCGACTCGAAGGTCAAAATCGTTCCGGCCTAAAAATGGGCCAGGCGAGTTTAGAAGCAAAAGGCTTCGGAGTCGAAAGACCGAAGCCTTTCGCTTTTAGAGCTTTTGTAACGGGCGGCGTGCTTGCCAAAGGCGAGCGGCCTCGTTATTCTGCTAGGGCTCTCCAAAGCGGGACAAAATTCGTGGACCCGGAAGCGGTCTTCAAGGCTAGATGAAGAGAAGCAAATTTCTCAGGTTAAAACTGCGCGAGGCGAGCTTCATCTCGCGCGCGCTGCTCTCGACCAGGCACCCGGTGCTGGCGCACATCATCCCGATGCGGCGCTGCAACCTCGCCTGCGGCTACTGCAACGAGTACGACAAGGTCTCGGAGCCCGTGCCGCTCGACGCAATGATGCGGCGGCTGGACAAGCTGGCCGAGTTGGGAACCTCCATTGTCACGATCTCAGGCGGCGAGCCGCTGATGCACCCGGAGCTGGACGAAATCATCAGCCGCATACGCTCGCACAAGATGATCGCCGGGCTCATCTCCAACGGCTACTTCTTCACGCCCGAGCGCATCAAGCGCCTGAACAACGCCGGCCTCGAATACCTACAGATCAGCATAGACAACGTCGTGCCGGACTCGGTCTCGAAAAAGAGCCTGAAGAACCTGGACAAGAAGTTGCAGCACCTGGCCGAGCACGCAGAGTTTCACGTCAACATCAACTCCGTCATCGGCGGCGGCATCAAGACGCCGGAGGACGCGCTCGTCATCGCGAGCCGCGCCGTCGAGTTGGGTTTCTCAAGCACGGTCGGCGTCATACACGACCACGACGGCACACTCAAGCCTCTGACAGAGCGCGAGCGCGAGATTTTCCAGCAGGTCAAGAAACTCGGCAACCGCGACCACGCGCGCCTCAACTGGTTCCAGGACTCCATCGCCGAGGGCAAGCCCTACGAGTGGCGTTGCCGCGCGGGCGCGCGCTACCTCTACATCTGCGAGGACGGTCTGGTTCACTGGTGCTCGCAGCAGCGCGGCATCCCGGGCATCCCGCTCGAAGACTACACGATGAAAGATTTCGAGCGCGAGTACAACACGGAGAAGTGGTGCGCTCCCACCTGCACGCTACAGTGCGTGCACCAGGTCGGCATACTCGACAACTGGCGTCACCCGCAGACGGCCGCAGGCGGCACTGAGAGCCGCGCCGATGGGGACAAAAAGTCCGTCGGCGAGATGGTCCGCGCAGACTGAAAGCAGTGGTCAGTGGGGTCAGTTAAAGACAAAAAGAAAAGAGGCAGCCGAGTTAATCTCAACCGGCTGCCTTTTGTCTTTCTTTTAACTGACCACTGACCACTGACCACTGCTCTTATTGTTGCCCGTGCGAGTCGCCTATCTCGTGGAGCTTGACGGACCTTGAGAGGCCGAGGCCCGAGAGCATTCCCGCCATCAGGACGATCATCTCGCCCGTCTGAACAATGCCCGCTTCGAGGAGCGCCCGCTCGCCCGTCTTGACCATCTGCTCCGTGCTCTCGCAGGGCGAGTGCACCAGGGGCTCTGCCGCCCAGATGAGGGCCAGCTCGTTCTGCACCTCGCGCGAGTTGGTCAGGGCGACGATGCGCTGGTCCGGCCTGAGCGACGAGAGGCGGCGCGCCATCAGCCCAGACTCCGTGAAGACGGCGATAGTCTTGATGCTCAATTCTTCGGCGGCCGAGGCGGCGGCCTCGCAGAGAGCGCGGCTGAACTTGCCGGACTGGCGGCCGGCCCACTTGTCTGCGACGCTCGACCCGGTCTTCCGCCCCGTCTCTGCCGTCTCGATGATGCGCGCCATCGTCGCCACGGCCGCCACAGGGTTTTGGCCCATGGCCGTCTCGTTCGAGAGCATCAGGCAGTCGGACCCGTCCCAGACGGCGTTCGCCACGTCGGACGCCTCGGCGCGCGTCGGCCTGGGGTTCGTCACCATGCTCTGCAACATCTGCGTTGCCGTGATGACGAACTTGTTGGCGAGCACCGCCTGCTCGATGATGCGCTTCTGGTAGACGGGGACGTGCTCGACGCTCGTCTCCACACCCAGATCGCCGCGCGCGACCATCACGCCGTCCGTGGCGGCGATGATTTCGTCGAGGTGGTCAATCGCCTCGGCCTTCTCGATCTTGGCGACGAGCGGCTGGCGGCCGCCCGCGGCCGCGATTAAAGACTTGGCCTCCACGCAGTCCTGCGCGCGCCTGACGAACGAGAGCGCGATGTAGTCCGCGTTCTGCCGCACGGCCCACTGTAGGTCGCGCCGGTCCTTGTCCGTCAGCGACGGGATCGGCAGGATGATGCCCGGCAGGTTGATGCCTTTGCGCTCGCCCAAGGGGCCGCCGTTGATGACGCGGCAGACGACATCCGTCTCGGTCGTGCGCTCGGCGTGCAGCTCTATCAGCCCGTCGTCCAGGAGCAGACGCGCGCCCGGCTTCACGTCGCGCGCCATGCCCGTGTAGTTGGTGGAGACTTCGCGCGCATCGCCCGCGACCGAGCGGGTCGTGATCGTGAACAGAGAATTGGCTTCGAGCTGTACGGGCTGACCATTTTTGAGCACGCCCGTCCTGATCTTTGGGCCGGACAAGTCAACGAGTACGGAGAGCGGGCGGCGCATCCTCTCGGCGGCGGCGCGCGCGCGCGCGATTGTTTCGGCGTGTTCGTCCTGCGACCCGTGCGACATGTTGATGCGCACGCCGTTGACGCCCGCAGCCAGCAGCGCCTCCAGCAGCACGGGCTCGCGCGACGCCGGACCCAGCGTGGCAAGAATCTTGGCTTTTCTCACAATGCACCCATTATCCACAAAGCAGGAGTCAGAATCCAGAAGTCAGGAGTCAGAATACAGGAGTCAGAAGGCAGGAGTCAGGAGTCAGAATAAAAGAAAATCTTTGAATGTGGTTCGCAGCCTTATCCATTCTGACTTCTGACTTCTGACTCCTGACTTCTGACTCCTGCCTTTACGCTTTCCGTCTCTTCTTCCCGAAGAGCCACGCGATGAAGATGGAGACGACGTAGAGGAGGATCATCGGCGCGGCGAAGAGGAGCATGTTAGGCACGTCGTTGGTCGGCGAGAGCACGGCGGCCGCGACCAGGATCACGATCAGCGCCGTCTTCCAGACGCGCAGCAGCAGGCGCGCCGAGACGATTCCGATGCGCGCGAGCACGTAGGTGATGGCGGGCATCTGGAAGACCGCGCCCATCGCCATCATCAGCAGAATGATGAAGTCGAAGTAGTCGTTGGCCTTGAGCAGCAGGCGAAAATCCTGGCCCAGTCCGAGCAGGTACTTGGCCGCCGGGGGGAAGATTATCTTGTATGCGAAGGCCGCGCCCAGCAGGAAGGCGACCGAAGAAAGGAAGACGAAGGGCAGGGCGTAGCGCCGCTCGTGTGGGTAGAGGCCGGGCGAGACGAAGGCCCAGATTTGCCAGAGCAGGAAGGGGACCGCGAGCGCCAGGGCCGTGTAGATGGAGACCTTGACGTAGAGCGAGAAGGGCTCCATCGCGGTCGTTACGATCAGCTTGTCGTCAATGCCTGGGAGCGCTTTTGGCTTGGCCTGGAAATCGAACGGCAGCAGCACGCCCTTGGGGATGACGACGCTGCCGGCGTAGAGCGCCTCGTCCGTGTAGAGAAGCAGTCTCCCGTCCGGCAGCTTGTGGACCTTCGCCATCACGCTCGCGCCCGGCGGGATGACGCTTGTGCCAATTTTGGTCGTGTTCTCAAAGACGTAGCGGCCCGTATCATTCTCTTTGAGCGCGCTGTTCGGCAGGATGGTCTCGTTGCCGGTCAGGCCGCCTATGGGTAGCTCGCGGCGCTGCGCCTCGGCCAGGGCGCGCTGGACGGGCACGGCCAGGAAGTTGTAGATGTGGTCTGAGAAGAACCAGCAGCCTATGAAGACGACGAACACGAAGGCGAGGGAGCGTATGATGCGGCTGCGCAGCTCGTCCAGGTGTTCGAGAAAGGACATCTGGCCGCCGAGTTCTTCCTCGCGCGCCTTCGTCTTCGAGCGTGTGCCTAAAAGCGTAGCCATCCGGGGACTCGGAAAACCCTGGCCTCCTCCTTACAGCCAGTCGCGCTTGCGCGTCGGCGCGTCTTCGGGCTCGGCGGCGGAGACGGCCGCGCCTCTCGCCACCGTCGCGTTATCTTCGCTGACGGAAGCGGGAGCCGTGGATGCGTCGAGCGAGTCAGTCGGTGCGTCCGCGCTCGCCTCTATGACGGCCTGGCTGCGGTCGCGCGGCTCGCCCAGGATGGAGCGGTCTTCGGGCAGCATGGCCTCGCCTGTGAGCGCATCTTTAATCGCGCTTTCGCGCGCGACCTCTTTCTCCCAGGTCTGCTTGAAGTCCTCGGAGGCGCGCTTGAAGTTAGCCAGGCTCTTGCCGAGCGAGCGGCTGAGCTGCGGGAGCTTGCGCGGGCCGAAGAGGACCAGCGCGACGACCAGAATCAGCAGCAGCTCACTTGTCCCCAGTCCTTCAAAAATAAACAGCAGCACTCTTCTTAACCTGCTCTCTCAAAAGGAAACTCTGAAAGCGTTTGCGACGCGCTCTCCGGCGCGCCCACGACGCTCATACGTGGTTCACAAAAATTCTACGCGCCGCTTCTCCGCAGGGTCAAGCAGGGGGACGACGGCCGTTCATCGGCCGCCTCATCTTTCGTCTGTGCTTGCGGGTTGATAAAAGTTATGGACAGTCTCCTACAAGTTGTGCACTGCGCCCGCGCGCGCCTCGTAAGTTACTTCGCCTGACAGTCGTTCATCGGGGACGGACGCCGTGGCCCAAAAACTACTTTGCCCGGCTCACGGTCTCTTCCCTCCGTCAGCCGGGCAAAGGATAAAGTTTCTAAGGAACGCGGGCGCGGCCGGTGTTATTCGCCGCCCCAGCCCTCGCACTTGGCGAGTTCTTTGTTGGTCAGGTCCCAGTGCGTGTGGTCTTTGCACATCACGATGCCTTCGACGATGCAGGCGTCGCCGTCCTCGTCCACGAGCTTGATGTCATACTCGCCGCACGGGATGTCGTTAAGCGTGAAAGACTCGCCGGAGTGTATGACCTTCTCGCCGAGCTGGTCTGGACCCCAGGTGTCCGTGTCTTCGGGTGAGAGGAACATGTGGTAAATGTCCCAGTCGGACCTGTTGTTAATCATGAATTCGGCCCGCTGCGGCTGCGCCTTCGACGGCAGGGGCAGCGCGAGCGCCACGAGCGCGAACAACATCGCGGCAGCAATCGCCACACGGGGAACGAGATTTCTCTTCATCAACTTCAACTTCCTTTCTCAAACGGGCACAGATGGGTAAAGCAAATCGAGCGCGATATTACACGCGCCACGGCACTATAGCAACAGCCAACTCGTCACAGCCTCAAGAAACCCTTCACTCTCAAGAATCATTCCGCAGCCATCTCCCCCAACAGCCGCTCTATCTCCTCCACGTGCTTATCCCGCCGGTGATAACCTATCCGCTCAATCATCTCTTTAGCCTTCACCCAACTCTCCCGCGCCTTCTCCTTCTCCCCTTGCGCTATAAAGAGCCGGGCATAGCCGAGATGGCAATCAGCCTCGTACAACCCCATCTCGCCGCGCACTGCGATTGACAACGCTTCGTCAAGGTCAGCACGTGCCCGGCTGAAATCCCCTTGACGATGTTCAAGTCTGCGCGCGCCAACAGCCCGCGGGGTAAGTGATACAATGTCCTGCTAGTCGTAAGCCATCCACTGCTTGATTCAACTGCTCTGCCGCTTGTGCATAATTTCCAGTCTTCCCCTCCCGTGCGCGCAGCAGGTAGGCCCGACCCAATGAGAGGAGGTCTAGGGCAATTTCGAGAAGCCATAGATTCCGCTTTGCCACTTGGAGAGCCTGCGCGGCGCGGCTTTCTACTTCCTCATACTTCCCCTGCTCTAGCAGCAGGTCGCAATACTGAAAGCCAGGAAGTGAGTAAAGCAGCGGATACTGAGGCTGAGAGTCTTTCTGCATCCGTTCAGCCTTGCGGAAAGCCGCCTCCGCTTCCGACAAGTCGGCCAGCTTGGGATAGCGCATCAGCCAGCGTCGTTTCACCGACGATTCGCAGAAAGCTATCACCACTTTGGTCAGCCAGTTCGACGGCTTTGTTCCGCGTAGTCTACAGCCTGCCGCAGATCACCGAGGGTGAGATAGAGTTCGCTGAGATTTCCGGCAGCGACGGAAGCATTCTTCCAGTCTTCCAGCGAAATACGAGCCTTCAATCCAGCCTGCAATGGTTGAACTGCTTCGGTCAATCGCCCGAGGGCGCGCAGGCGAAACCCTGCCTGATTCAAGATAAACGACTTGATACGCGTCAGGCAGTTCCGGGACAGGATTCTGCCAGGGCGGGTCGAAAAAACTGCCCAAAGCGGCTAGGTCAGCGCCGAATGCGCCGAGCTTTTTGGTGCTGAAGAATTCTTTCCCCCTAACAAATCCGCCTATAGTACACCTCATCCAGGGCTTCCTGATGTCTGCCTGCCTCGCAGCCATGAGCCACTGCCGCGTAAAGGGGGGCCATCTCCTCAACCGTGTCTGGAAATTCTTTAGTCGTATTCTTGAGGTGTTCGTAGAGACGGTCGTTGCCTTCGCGCCAAGCGTCGGGATGGTTATGCTTGAGTTGCTGGCCGAAGTGCTCGCGCACGAGCGGGTGGGCGTCTAAGTCATCCGCCCGGTGTTCGCTCGCGCGGGCGATGAGTTTGGCGCGGCGTAGCTTCTCGATAACTCTTAGCCAGTCTGCTTCGGATAGTTTTTGAATGTGTTCGGTCAAGTTTGGAATGGGAGGCGCTGCGCGCAGGGCTTCGAGCGAGGGTTTGTCTGCCGGCCGATTGAAGAGTCCGAGCATTCTCAGTAATTCAACTTCGGGGCCGGGGCCGAGTCGTCGCTCAAAGGCAGCCATCAGGCGGCGCGGGTGTTTGCCTTCGGCTTCCGTCATGTCTAGGTCTGGAATCTCGGCGGCGTGTGAGATGTGATGGCCGGGAATGGCATGCAGGTAAACGGCGAGGAGGTTGATAGCGAGGGCGTGGTTGCCGAAGTCTCTTGTGGCCTGCTCCAATTCTGCGTCCGTGCCCTGGACGCCGCCGACGCGCAGTAGCGCGCGTCCGGCCTCGTCCGAAATCTGCTCCAGGTCTTTGTGCAGAACCGTTGCGGAAAACTCCGCCAAGTCAGTCACCGCTTCTCTCGTGGTGATGACGCACAGCCCTTTGTTGCTGCGTGCAAGTTCTGTGAGCAAGGTGGCGAGGGCCGGGTCTTTAATCTTGCCGCGCTCGTAAACCAGATTCGACTGAAGCGGCTCCATCCCGTCCAGTAGCAGCAGCGTCTTCTCCTCTTGCACGAGTTGGGCAAGCCGCTCGCCTTTGTCCCAGGGCGAGCCGAGTGTCGGGTCAGGGTCGCCAAACCATCTCAGCGCATTGTTAATGAAAAGGTCGGCCGAAGTGACGCGCTCATTCGTGCCCTGACTGTAAAAAGACCAGGCGTAGACCCGGCGCGCGCCGCGGTAGTTGTCGGCGGCGAGGCGTTCGAGCCACTTCTTGACCAGTGTTGATTTCCCGACTCCGCCCCAGGCGACGAGGCTGACGACGTGTGTGCTGCCGGAGGCCCATGCTTCGTCGAGCATCAATAGTTCCGTCTGCCGACCGAAAAGCTCCGCGCCTGTCTCGGGCAGTCGTCCAGTATCAACTTTCTCAGGCGGCGACCAAACGGACGGCGGCGTTGCGGGACGCTGATAATTCGGATTGTCAACAATATTGTAGATGCTTTCCGCCACCTGTCTGAAGGCTTCGTGCTCTCTGTCTTTGAAATCAACAGAGATACTTTGGCCGTCGCGCGGAATCATCTGTGTCGGTTCCAACCAAGTAACGACCTTCCAAAAACAGGGGTGCACGAGTGTCGGGAGGATGACCATTCCGGCTTGGTCACGCCGTTGCAGCAGGTAAGGAATCTCTTCTTTGTTACAAAAGTCGGAGGCTAAATAGTTAGCTGAAATCAGACAGAGCGCGACCGCTGCACGATCAATAGCTTCTTGGATGTCGTTGAACCACTGACGGCCACCGTCAATCCTGCGATCGTCCCAGAGGTCAATGCGGCCGGCGTGCTCCAAAATCTCCAGGTGAGGCACTAAGCGGTTTTTCCATTCCTCGTCTTTATGGCTATAGCTGATAAAGACGGTGGGCTTCTTTCCAGCTTCGTTCGACATGCGTGGCTCGCTTTCTAGCTCTCGCTTTGATAATCGCCGGTGTAGTCGGGTGGGTAGTAGATGAGTTCGACGGCGTGGCCGGCGACGCCGCGGGTGTAGAAGGAGACGGAGCGGTCGCGGTGTTCTTTGAGGGGGCGGCCTTCGCGGGTGGCGGCGGCTTCGAGGGCTTCGCGGGTTTCGACGCGGAGGCCGAGGTGGGGCGGGTGCTTGGAGTCGGGCGGCAGGAGCGCGATGCCGAAGCCGCGCTCGTCGCGCAGCATCGCCCAGTCGTGATACTTAGTTTCCACGCGGAAGCCCATGCGCTCGTACTCGCGCACGTCACGTTCTAAATCCTCAGACTTGACCGCGATGTGATCCATCACGCCCGTGAATCGCAACTCGTTCTCTTCCTGCATCATTTCTCCTTCAGTCCAAAGTCAGGAGGACGGGTCTTCAGACTTTGGGCTGTCTTGATAGGTTTCGTGGTAGACGAGGCGGTCCAGCTCGAAGCGCCCGGTGTAGGGTTTGTCGGGCGGGG
Source organism: uncultured Acidobacteriota bacterium (assembly GCA_963711585.1). Taxonomy (GTDB): domain Bacteria; phylum Acidobacteriota; class Blastocatellia; order Pyrinomonadales; family Pyrinomonadaceae; genus QHXM01. The sequence continues at coordinate 705,908 of CAVQEU010000022.1, forward strand.
CGGCGCGTCCGATGGCGAGCAGGGCGCAGACCTCCGCTTCTTCGGGGACGTTGAACTCTGCGCGGACGCCCGCGGGGTCGAAGCCCTCCATCGGCGCTGTGTCGAAGCCGTAAGCCTCCGCGACGAGCATCATCGCGGTCACGGCGATCATCGTGTGGCGGTTGACCCACATCTGCATTGGCACAGCCGAAAGAGCACGGACTGCGCTGTCCCTGGCTTTCTCCCAGGTTTCGATGTTGCCCGCGCCGCGCAACGCGCCCTCGCGGAAGACCTCGCCGGCGCGCTCCTTCCACTCCTCTTTCATCCCCAGGGCGATGATGACGACGGGCGCTTCGCCGACTTTCGGCTGGTTGAAGGCGACCCGTTGCAGCCGCTTGCGGTTCTCCGCATCGCTCACGACGATGAAGCGCCAGGGCTGCAAGTTGTAGCCGGACGGAGCCTGGCAGCCGAGCGCCAGAATCGCGTTCAAATACTCCTCCGGGACTTCCTCGTCCGTGAAGTGCACGGTCGCACGCCGTTCGAGCATGACGCTCGTGATCGGCTTCAGAGGCTCGCCGTTCGGCTGCGTCGTCGGAAAATTCGTCGGCCTGTCCTGCATGACTTCCCCCCGAATTGATACTGATTGATTGGCGCTGATTGTAACAAAAATAGTAATCAGTAGTCAGTGGTCAGTAGTCAGTTAAAAATAGAAGCCCGCCGTGGCTTATCTCGTTCTTCGCTATCTGATTACTGATTACTGACTACTTGTCTTGACAGGTAACGCTCTGTCGCGTCAACCTGATTGCACTGTAAATGCGGAAAGGAAATTGAGATTAATGAGCGAAGAAACTTTGCGCGTCGTGTCGCTGTTGCCTTCGGCGACGGAGGTCGTGTGCGCGCTCGGGCTAGGCGAAGCGCTGGTCGGCGTGACGCACGAGTGCGATTACCCGGCCTCTGTCTCGGGGCTCCCGCGCCTGACGGCGAGCCGCGTCTCGCACGAGACGATGACGAGCGCGGAGATTGACCACGCCGTCCGCTCGCAGTTGGACGGCCACGGCTCTATCTACGATCTCGACGAAGAAAAGATGCGAGAGCTTCGGCCGGACCTGATTCTGACGCAGGAGCTGTGCGAAGTGTGCGCCGTCAGCTACAAACAGGTCGAGCGCGCCGCGCGTATGTTTGAGACGGACGTGCGCGTCGTCTCGCTTGAGCCGAACACGATTGAGGACATCTTCGAGAACATACACACGGTGGGCCGACTGACTGGCAGAGTGGCACAAGCCGACGAGCTTGTCTCTCATCTTCGTACGCGCCTGGACAGAGTCGCCGCCGCGCTCGAAGGTGTGGAGAAGCGCCCGCGCACGTTGATGCTCGAATGGCTTGAGCCTGCATTCGCGCCGGGCCACTGGGTTCCCGAACAGGTGATGATTGCCGGCGGCGACCATGCTTTCGGCCGCGCGGGTCAGCCGTCCGTGACAACCACCGCCGCGGAGATTAGCGCTTACGCGCCGGAAGTGATCGTGCTCATCCCCTGCGGTTATTACAAGGAGGACATCCTGCGCCAGTTGCCGCAGGCACGTCTGCCGGAAGGCTGGGACGAGCTTCCGGCCGTGCGCTCGGGCGAGGTCTGGGCCGTGGACGCCACCTCGTATTTCAGCCGGCCGGGGCCGCGCGTGGTTGACGGGGTGGAGATTCTGGCGCGCATCCTGCACCCGGAAGTCTTCGGCGCGCCCGAGGGACACGAGGCCGTGCGCGTGGGCAGTGAGTTGATGAAGGCGGCGAGCGGGGGTTGAGAATCTAAGGGACAAGCAGAGGGGGCAAGCGGGTGGCACAAAAAACATCTGTCAGAAAACAGACGAGCCCTGCGCCGCGGGGGGAAGCCGCGAGCGGGCTGCTCGAAAGTTTCGCGCGGACGGCCGAGCAGGTCGCGGCGACGACGAAGAAGCTGGAAAAGGCCGCGCTCGTCGGCGCGTACCTGCACGAGTTGACGGACGCGGACCTGGCGCGCGCGGCGCGCTACTTCGCGGGTCACCAGTTCGCCATGAACGACGCGCGCACGACGAACGTCGGGACGAGCGTGCTGCGCGACGCCTTGAGCGAGGCCACGGGCCTGAGCGTGGAGAATCTGCGTCCGCGCTACGTGCGGCTCGGCGATTCGGGCGAGGCGGCCTTTGAAGCGATTATGGAGACGCGTGGGGAGACGACTGTGCCAGTTATGACGCTGGCCGAGACGGAATCGCTCGTGGAGCATCTGAGCGAGACTAAGGGGACGAAGAATAAGAAGGCTAAACTCGCGAACGTTCTCGCGGGCGCGACCGCGCTCGAAGCGAAGTATTTAGTCAAACTGCTCGCGGGCGACTTGCGCATAGGGCTCAAGGAAGGCTTGGTGGAGGACGCCGTTGCGCGCGCGTTCAAACAGCCGCTCGCCGCGGTCGCGCAGGCGAACATGATGACGGGCGACCTTGGCGAGACGGCCGTGCGGGCCAGGCGCGGCGAACTCGCCAATGTTCAGATGCGCCTCTTTCACCCGCTGAAATTCATGCTCGCCACGGCCGCGGCGGACCTGGCGGACATCGCGCGCCAGATGCCCGAAGAGTTTTTCGTGGAGGACAAGTTCGACGGCATACGCGCGCAAGCGCACACGGCCGACGGCCGCCTGGCTCTCTACTCGCGCACGATGGACGAGATCACGCACCGCTTCCCGGAACTGCACGCGCCGCTCACTAATCTCCCGGCGGACGCCATCATTGACGGCGAAATTGTGCCAGCGCGCGGGGAATTGATTCTGCCCTTCAGCGAGTTGCAGAAGCGCCTGGGCCGGAAATCGGTCGGGGACGAGTTGCTGGCGACGACCCCCGTCGTCTTCATCGCCTACGACCTGCTTTACGGCGCGGGGCGCGTGCTGATTGACGAGCCGCTGGAAGAGCGCCGGCGCGTCCTCGAAGAATTGGTCCCGGCGATTGGCACCGTGCGACTGTCGGAGGCGAAGCGCACGAGCGATGTCGCGGCGCTCGACGCAGAGTTCGACGCGGCGCGCGCTCGGGGCAACGAGGGGCTGATGATTAAAGACCCGCGCTCGTCCTACAAGCCTGGGCGGCGCGGGCGCGAGTGGCTGAAGCTGAAGCGCGCGCTCTCGACGCTCGACGTGGTCGTCACCGCGGTCGAGGTCGGGCACGGGAAACGCCGCCACCTGCTCTCGGACTACACGTTCGCGGTGCGCCGCTCGGAAGAAGACCCGGAACTCTTGAACGTCGGCAAGGCTTATTCGGGCCTGACGGACGCGGAACTGTTAGAGCTGACGGAGTGGTTCCGCGCGCACACCCTGCAAGAGTTCGCGCACGGCAAGGTGCGCGTCGTCGAGCCGCGAATCGTCCTCGAAGTCACCTTCGACCGCGTGCAGGAATCCAAAAGACATAAGAGCGGCTACGCCCTGCGCTTCCCACGCATCCTGCGCGTGCGCGATGACAAATCGCCCGCCGAGATAGACACGTTGGAAAGCGTCCGCGCGCTTGCCCTCCTTTGATGATATAATTTGCGCGCCGCGCGTATCGGAGAGTCGTGCTCATGTCTTCTAATCCTAAAACGCTCCTGACCGAAGAAGAGTATCTTGCCCACGAGCGGCAGGCCGAGTTCAGGAGCGAATTTTTTGCGGGCGAAGTGTTCGCGCTGGCTGGCGCGAGCCGCCGGCACAACCGCATCGTGACCAACCTGGTCGTCGCGCTCGACGGTCAATTGGCGGCGCGGCCCTGCAACGTTTACTCGAACGACATGCGTGTGAAGGTGCAGAGCACGGGTTTGTACACTTACCCGGACGTGGTCGTCACCTGCGGGGAAGAGAAATTCGCAGGCGGTGAAACGGACGTGCTACTCAACCCGCTCGTCATTGTGGAGGTCTTGTCGGATTCGACGGAGGCTTACGACCGCGGTAAGAAGTTTGAGAGTTACCAGGGCCTCGAATCTTTGAAAGAATATCTGCTAGTTTCCCAGAATTCTCAGAGGGTCGAGCAGTTCGTCAGGCAAGACGGTAAGAATTGGATATATTCCGAAGTGCATGAGACCAATGAAACGATCAAGCTTCAAAGCGTCGGGTGCGAGTTGAGGCTCGAAGATATTTATCGGAAAGTAGAATAGAGCCGCCCGCGAGCCTGATTTTCATCGCGCCCGCCCGCCATCATCTTCTCCCAATCAAATCGCCCTCACACGGACAACCGTTATTTGCTCTCGCCGCACTAATCCCATATCATCGTCGAGGCCGGCGAAGGCTGGTTCATTCCCGTTCAGAAAGAGAGTTTTGATGAGTTACCGAAATTTCGTCTGCGCCGCCGTGCTCGGCCTCTTCGTCTTCTCAGCGGTCGTGACGGCGCAAACGTCCAGGCCGAAGGCCGGGCCGCGGCCGACGCCCAGGGCCACGCCCAAGCCCACAACGGCCGCCACGCCCGCCGCGCCCGCGCAGCCGCAAACGGCCCCGCAGCCGGGCGCGCTCGCCGTCGTCAACGGGCAGACCATCACGCTGGCCGACCTGGAACCGAAAGTGCGCGAGGTCGTCGAGGGCTTCGAGAAGAATCTGCCGAACCTCAGGCGCGACGCGCTCGACGCGCGCATCAACCAGTTGCTCCTCGACGCGGAGGCCCAGAAGCGCAAGGTGACGCGCGAGCAGTTGATGGACGCGGAGGTCAATAACCGCATCACGGAGCCGACCGAGGCAGACATCAAGGCGGTCTACGACGCGAACAAGCAGCAGATAGGCGACGCGGACCTCGCGACCGTCCGCCCGCAGATCGTCCAGTATTTGCAGTCCCAGGCGCGGCAGAAACTCGTCGATGACTTCGTACAGCGCATGCGCACCACCACGACCGTCACGACGGGCGCGGACGTCAACGCGCCGAACCTCGCGCCCGCGACCGCTCTCGCGACGGTCGGCGGCCGCACGATTACGGCCGGCGATTTCGAGGAGCGGCTCAAGCCCTTCCTCTATAAGATGCGCCGCGAGATTTTCGACGCCCAGGCGCGCTCGCTCGACATGAAGATCAACCAACTGCTGCTCGAAGCAGATGCCAGGAAGCGGAACCTGACGCCGGAGGCGGTCTTCAAGGCTGAAGTCGCGGACAAGCTGAAGGAGCCGACCGACGCCGAGATCACGAAGTTCTACGAAGAGAACAAGGCGCGCATCACGGCGGACCTCGCAAGCGTGCGCGGGGACATCGCCAGCCTGCTCAGGGACCAGCAGCAGAACCGCATCGAGTCGGAGTTCGCACAGCGGCTGCGCTCAGGCGTGCCCGTGCAGATTTTTCTGGCACAGCCCGAGCCGCCCGTCCAGACCATCAGTTCAGACGACGACCCCGCGCGCGGCGAGAAGAGCGCCCCGGTGACGGTCGTCGTCTTCACGGACTACCAGTGCCCTTCGTGCGCGGCGATGCACCCCGTGATTGACGAGACGCTGAAGAATTACGGCAACCGCGTGCGCCTGGTCGTGCGCGACTTCCCGCTGGCGATGCACGCGCAGGCGCGCAAGGCCGCGGAGGCCGCGAACGCCGCCAACGCGCAGGGCAAATACTTCGAATACATCACGGTGCTGTTCAAGAACCAGTCGGCGCTCGACGTGGCCTCGCTGAAGAAGTACGCGACCGAGTTGGGTCTGGACCGCGCGCGCTTCGACGCGGCGCTCGATTCGGGGCAGTACGCCGCGGAGGTGAGCAAAGATATAGACGACGGAGAGGCGTACGGCGTGCAGGCCACGCCGACCATCTTCATCAACGGCGTGCAGCTCATGAACCTGACCCCGGAAGGATTCCGCGCGGCCCTCGAACGCGCCCTCGCGCCGAAGACCGCGGCGAGGTAAGCATCATGCGTTCTTTGCGCCTTTGCGAGAGAAAACCTAAATCACTCACGCTGGAGGCGCAAAGACGCAAAGGGGTTGAGTGAAGGTTCCGCGTTGAAGGAAATCTATGCGGCGTGAATTCTTCATGGTGTTGTTGTCGGCAGCCCTCTTCGTGGGCGTTCTCGCCTGCTCGGAGTCTTCAACTGCGAGGCAGACTGCCGAAGACGGTCATCCGTCGGCCGCGGACTCTGCGCCGGTCTACTCCTATCAGGTCGTCAACACCTGGCCGCACGACGACGAGGCTTACACGCAGGGGCTGGCCTTTCACGACGGGCAGCTCTTCGAGAGCACGGGCCTGCGCGGCGAGAGCACTCTGCGGCGCGTCGAGTTGAAGACGGGCAAGGTGAAGAAGAAGATCGAGGTGGCGCGCGAGTATTTTGCGGAGGGGATGACGATTTTCCGCGACAAGATTTTTCAACTGACGTGGCAGTCGAAAAAGGGCTTCGTCTACGACCTGAAAAAATTCAAGCAGGAGGGCGAGTTCGCCTACGAGGGCGAGGGCTGGGGCCTGACCCACGACGACCACTCGCTCATCATGAGCGACGGCACGAACCGCATACGCTTCCTGGACCCCGCCAGCTTTCAGGTGCAGCGTTCCATCAGCGTCTTCGACCAGGGCCAGCCGCTGACGCAGCTCAACGAGCTGGAATACATCAACGGGGAAATCTACGCGAACGTCTGGAAGACAGACCGGATCGTCCGCATAGACCCGACGACCGGGAAGATTAACGCGTGGATTGACATGACGGGGCTGCACCATCAGGGCGAGGAAGGCAGCGCGGAGAATTGTCTGAACGGCATCGCCTACGACGCGGAGAGCGGCCGCCTCTTCGTCACAGGCAAGCGCTGGCCGAGCCTCTACGAGATTCGGTTAGTGAAGAAGTAGCGGCTGGGAGCCCCGTCAGGGGCGGAAGATTTATAGCCCACAGCGTAAGCTGTGGGGAAAGCCGCCAAATAAAAAGCGTAAGCCCCGGAGGGGCGAAAGAGATTCTTTCGCCCCTCCGGGGCTTAAATTTAATCTATGGCATTAACCCAGGGCTCACGCCCTGGGCTATTGATATATCGCCCCTCTGGGGCTTCTTACGTCTTGCGGCCTCGTCTTATTTCTCTTCGTGGCCGCCGTGGTCGTCGTCGTCGTCGCCGCCTTCGGGCTGAGGGCCGCCGCCGGTGCTGCCGCCCATAGACTTCTGCATCTCCTGAAGCATCTTGTCCATGGCGATCTTCCACTCGCCGTCCTCTTTGACCATCGGCATCGTGATGGTCATGCCCTGGGCCTTGATGTCAACGCTCGCCGTGTCGCCGTTGACCTTCTCGTTGCTGAACTCCGGCATGGCGGTCGTCGGGGTCTGCTGAGCGCCCTCCTGGAAAGCCTCGTCCACGGTCTTGCCCATCTTCCGCGCGCCCTCTTCCATCATCCTCATCGTGCCTGCGGAGAGGTATCTCTTCGCGGTGGCGATGTCTTTGCGCATGGCCGCGTCGTAGTAGGCGCGCAGCGCCGCCGTCGGGCTCCCCGCGGTCGCGCCGCCGGTCGTGCTGCCGCCGGTCGTCGTGGTCGTGTTCGTCGTCCCACCCGTCTTGGAGGTGGCGTTGTTTGTGTTCGCGTCCTTCTTACTACACGCCGCCGAGAACACGAACGAGAATGCGAGGAGCATGATTACGGACAGTCTGCCCTTATTCCAAACTTTACTCATTTGATACTTCCTTATCAGGGTTGTTAAATCTCCGTTAGGTTCTAAGCTAAATCGCGCCCCGAGTCAATGACAGAGCAGTGATAAGTGATGAGTGATAAGTGATAAGAAAAAGCCTTCTTTCTTTAACTTATCACTTATCACTCATCACTTATCACTGCTTTTATAGCGGTAGCCCGACGCGGCGTTGCAGGTCTATGAAGCGCGGGTCTGTGCGCAGGCCGTCTAGGCGCGGGTCAACTTTGAGCCAGACGAGCGCCTCGTCGCGCGCAAGGTAAGATTTTTCGAGCCAGCCGAAGGCTTCGTCGCGGCGGCCGAGCGCTGCGTTGAGGATGGCGAAGTGGTAGGAAGAGACGTGACGGCGCGAGGCCAGCTCGGTCATCTCCGAGAGCACACGAAGCGCCTCGTCGTGGCGTCCGGCCATCACGTGCGTGTGGCCGACCGCCGCCATGATGAGCGGCGAGTCGTCCAACAGAGCCGCCCTTTCATACTCCGCGATGGCCTCCGCATAGTCGCCCTTCTGCCCGCGCGCCCAGCCCATGAAGAAGCGCGTCCAGACGGAGTTCGGGTCCATCTCAATCGCCTTCTCGAACTGCTCAATCGCGCGCTCGTACTGTCGCGCGAAGAAGAACGAGAGCCCCAGGTCGGAGTTGATTTCCAAAGAGAGCGGGTCGAGTTCGCTCGCCTGCTTGACCTCCGCGATGGCTTCGTTCAGGCGGCCCATCAGCGCCAGATACCAGCCATACCAGTGGTGCGCCGACGCGTAGCCGGGATTCAATTCTATCGCGCGCCTGTACTCGCCCTCGGCCCCGGCCCAGTCCCACTCGTAGAACGCCTTGACGAGCCCCAAGGAGGCGTGCGCCTCCGCGAGTTCGTCGTCGAGCTTTAGCGCCTGCTCGGCCGCCGCGCGCGCCTTCGGCATGGCCTCGTTGGCCGGCATGTGGTTCGACGAGAGCGCGTAGTAGGCGTCGGCCAGCCCCGCGTAGGCGAGCGCGTAGTCCGGGTCAACGTCAATCGCCTGGCGGAAATGTTTGAGCGCGTTGTTGAGCGCCTCGTGCGTTGCCTTGCTCAGAGAGTAGCGCCCCTTGAGGTAGAGACGATAGGCTTCCGTATTGTCCGTGTAGCGTTTGACTAAGAGCTTCTTCTCTTCGCCCGTCAGCTTGATGCGCAGCTTCTCGGAGATCTCTTTCGAGATTTCCTCCTGCACCTCGAAGATGTCCGCGGCCTTGCGGCGGTACTGCTCGCCCCAGAGCTGCGAGCCGTCGGCCGTGTCAACCAGCTCTGTCTTGATGACCAGGTTGTCGCCGATTTGCAGCACGCGCCCCATCATCACGGCGCGGACGTTCAAATCGCGCTTGACCTCGGCGGCGTCAACCTCGCGCCCCTTGTAGCGGAAGACCGTGGCGCGCGCCATGACCTTGAGCTGCGGCAGTTGAGAGAGCGTGTTGATGATGCTCTCCGTGATGCCGTCCGAAAGATACTCCGTGCCGGGGTCGGCGCTGGCGTTCGTGAGCGGGAGCACGGCGAGGGAATCAATCGGCCCGCGGCGCATCCCGCTCGATTGTTGGCCCGCGGGCTCTATGTTTTGTAGCGAGATGACGGACGGCGGGATCGGATTGCCCAGGTCGTCCGTGTAGAGGTTGTAGAGCTGTAGCTCAAGGCCGTGCTTGACCTTCGCCTGTCCGACGTACTCCACGCGCTCGCTGCGGTCGCCGATCTCGTTGAGCACGTCGGCCATGGCCTTCGAGAGCAGTATGTGTCCGGCGTCGCCGCAGTCCATCACGCGCTGCGCGAGGTTGATGCCGCTGCCCGCGACATCGCGCTGGCGGTTGGCGTCCACGGTCCTCAGGACCGGGCCGCTGTGAATGCCCATCCTGAGTTGCACGTCCGGGTTGCTCAAAAGGGCGCGGCTGATTTGCAGGGCGCAGCGCACGGGCGCTTCCGGGTCCACGAAGAAGACGAGCGCCATGCCGTCGCCCGTTGACTTGCAGATCAACTGGCTGTTGGCCTGCGCGCGGCGGAACTCGTCCGTCTGGCTGACGATCTCGTTGAGCTTCCTTTGGAGGGTGAACTGCTGGTTGATGCTGTGCTTCGAAAAGCCCACCAGGTCCATGAAGAGGACGTGCGCGATCTCGGGCGTGGAGGGCTGGTTCGAGTCGAGCATCAAGGTCTCTGCGGCGGCCTGCGTGTCGTCTGTCTCGCGCCCGGTGGTGCGTATCATGACGGTCTGCGCGTCGGCGCGCGCCGTCGTCATCGTCTCGGCGGAGGGGCCGCCGGGCTGTGTTTCTCGCGGCGCGGTGACGTTCAGATGCGCCGTCTCGAATTCCAGCCGTCGCTTGAGTCCGCGCAAGTCCGCTAGCAGGTCTTTGAAAGACTGGTAACGCTGGTCGCGCTCCTTGGCGAGCGCCTTGGAGACGACTCGCTGCATCTCGGGCGACACGCCTGGGAGCAAGAGGTTAAGCGGCTGCGGCTCGCGGTCGAGGATGGCGACGATCACGTCGCTCGGCGTCGGGCCGCCGAAGGGCGCTCGGCCCGCCAGCATCTCGTAGAGCACGACGCCGAAAGAGAAGATGTCCGTGCGCTCGTCCACGCGCAGGCCGCGCGCCTGTTCGGGCGACATGTAGGTGACTGTGCCAATAACGATGCCCGGCCCGGTCTCCGCGAGCGTGAGCGCGCCCGGACTCGAAGCCGCGCGCTGCTCGGTCAGCTTGGCGAGGCCGAAGTCCAAGACCTTCACGTAGCCGTCGCGCCGGACCATGATGTTCTCGGGCTTGATGTCGCGGTGGACGATGCCGGCCTCGTGCGCGGCGCTCAACGCGGAGGAGACCTGGATGCTCACGTCGAGCACTTCGTCCAGGCCCATGTGCCCGCGCATGAGTTTGGAGCGCAGCGTGTCGCCGTCAATAAACTCCGTGGCGATGAAGTGTGTGCTGGCGCTCTGGCCGATCTCGAAGATGGTCAGGATGTTTGGGTGGTTGAGCGCGGAGGTGGCGCGCGCCTCCTGCTGGAAGCGCCGCAGGCGGTCTTCGTCCTCGGTGACGTTGGCGGGCAGGAGCTTGAGGGCGACCGCGCGGTCCAACTGCGTGTCGTGCGCGAGATAGACCTCGCCCATACCGCCCGCGCCGAGCTGGGAACGAACCTCGTAGCGCCCGAAGTGAGTGCCTGCCGGGATAGTCATCAGTTATCGCCCCGCCCACAACGCGGGGCACGGCCATTACAGCTTTGAATGTATTACACATCCACAAAAAGTCAAAGCTGCCAAAATTGAGTTATATATGGATTTAGAGTTGCCCGGCACATGCGATGTGTGCCTATAGTGTGCCAGCACTCGCAAACAGTAGATTTTCAAGCTTTCGAAGACGCAGGCTCAATTAAGGATCTTCTATCATTAGCCGCTAAACGAACTAGACAGCCTCTGAAGCCAGTAGTCATCAAGGCCAAGCAGGAACAAAGAATGAGGGCTCGGAGATAAGTTTGATTAATAAGGATAAAGCCACTTTACAAAGGCCGCGAATAGGGCCGCCTTCAACTATAAAGGGCCGTGCTTGTTACGTTGAATGCGCCCGGTTAGTCAAATACAAATTCAGGCGCTGGGCGCTTCTTGGAGGGCTCGGACTAGGAAGTAAAATTCCATTCAAATGGTGTCAAATATACCAACGAAGACAGGCGTTTATGATGACTTTAGCTGGCTTGTAATAGGGATACAAACACAAATTACTGTCTCTTTGTTGATCTGGATTTCCGACCCTTCTTAATTAAAGCGGGCATAATCTCAGCATCAATCTTTCGCTCAAAAGCTCCGTCTACCTCTTGGTCTCGAAAGTCGGAAAAATCAGAAGCCACACGCTTCTTGATGATTTGTACATTGTTCCAACCCTCTTCAGAATTGGTTAAGTGAGTCTCCAATTCAGTCTCGTTTACTTCCCAAATGTAGTGGTCTATCGTGATGGGAACAAAAATGTCCCGCACTATTTGGTGTTTGGCCGGATCGTGCAATCTTTCTTGTCTGTTTGTTATACCAAGGGTCAATTCCTGCTGGCACTCGGGACTTGTAATCGAATTCTCGGAAACCACGAAAAGGAATCTATCTCGCGCCGCTATTTCCTTTTTTTCAACTTCTTTAATGGCCCCGTGCCGGTAGTCTTCCTTAAAGGAATATGTGTTCACGCCGCGTTTTCTCAGGCTATCGTTGATTTTCTTCACAAATTCTGAATCATGCTTGCTGAAACAAATAAAAACTGAATAGTAATCCTGCGAATCACTGATCAGTAACAGCTCGCGTAATTTAAGGACGACGTGGCTGTTTGTGAAGAGCGGGCTCTTGCTAGCCATTTGAAAAAATGTCTTATCAGGTAACGCGCCCATGCGTTTGGAGTCTCTAATATACTGCTCCTGACTAACTACGAAGCCGGGGAACTTTTCCAGCTTAAGAAATCTGTCCTTGTTTTTCAGACAGACCTGTCGCAGGTCTCTGGATATTTCGGTCTCAGATTTATTATGGCCGTGAATTTGGCGTAGATCATGCTTGCTCGCCAAAGTGGCAATTTGAATATCAAAGAATAGATTATAAATTTCATCAAGGTTGGGATTGTTTCTCTCAAACGCGACCGTCTTAATAATTTTTGTCAGCCGATAAATCCCCTCCTTGAGAAATTTTTGACGATCCTCGTAATAACTTTGCTCTTTCGCGCTCTTTGTTCTTCGTATGATGCTGGTACTTTGGTTTTTAGAGCCCTCTCTTTCCCGGCTAATGATAGAGCCATATTCCTCAGCCTCCACGTTATAGATCAGAGTGCGGTTTTCAAGTTTTTTAGACCTTTTGTATTCAAGCCTATCAACCAAGCTGCTTTCAACCGAGATGTTCCCTTCTAAATTCTTTGCCTTTATTTGGTTTTTAAGCGCCGTCACTGTTTTCTTGTTAATGACTCGCTGGCATAAATAGACAACCTTTCTTTTCGTCACAGCACTGATTTCATCTAACGAGCTTGAAGGAAGAAGGTCTTCCTCTTGGGGGGCGCCAAAAAAATTACTCGACCACAGAGTAACCGTTTCACTGAGGTCTATGAGCCTGCCGATGATGTGCGGCCTATTTACATAAAAAAGAACATTCTCGCCGGATTCCCATTCAGTGATGGCCTCGTCTATTTGATTATCAGTCAAACCATCATGAACCACTTTGAACTTTATAGGGTCATACTCTCCGGTTCTGATTTCAACGAATTGAACTTGCGCCAACTCGTGGTCGTCTTTAGACGGTTTCTGTATCAAGGCAATCGCTTTACTTTTGTTTAGCTCAGGAATAATGAGCGACATACTATCTCTACCTAAACCAAAATGCGTATGCAAGACTTTGCTACTATTATCGGCTATTGAGGCTTTGGGCTCTTGGAAACTTAAACCGTTGCCGATGATATTATTTTGATCATAGAAACTCTTGCCATGTTTGCCCTTCAGTAATTTATCTATGGACGAATGAATGACAAAGTAGCGTATAGCTTTAGGAAGAATACTACTTGATAATGAGTATTGCCCGACGGGCTGAAATCTTTGAATTTGATGAGACTGTCCTATATCATCTTCGGTAATTCCGATTAGTCCACATGAGTAGAGATAAGAGAACACATCTTCAAATCCGTATTCTTCGTAAATCTTATGCGATATCTCTCGCGCCTGCTCGATGGATATAACATTATGACGAATCAACTCGCAGAATTTATCGAAGACCTCATATTCAAAACGTGGAACTATTTCCTGCCTCAACTGCTTTAAAATGAAGTCACTACTAACCTCGTTGACCAGCTCTCGCACAGCCCTTTCATCATTCTCCCGTTCGCTCACAGGAATTCTCGCCACGATTTGACTTCCCATGAGCACGATCTCACGCGGCCTGCCAAAGGTGTGTCTAAAGATAAAGTCGAAAGTATCTTCCTGACGCGGATTGCCATAAGCGTCCTTAGCAAAACGATGGTTCATCTTTGAGAATCCCACAAACCGTTCAATTAGGTCTGTGGCCTTTGGCCGAGCGAGGTTCTCTTTGTTGGTGATACTTATGTTCTGTTCGAAAATCTTTTTTATCTGACTTCTGGTGTATATCAGAACCGTAGCATTGTCCTTCGATTGGAGAGCTGTGGGCGTGCGGTCATTATTAAAAGCTTCACTGCGGATTGAAACAAAAATCTTGATGTGTTTGTTCCTTTGACAAATACCCCGCACAACTTTCATCATTGCCAACTGAGCGTTTATCCAAACATCTTCCGACAATACGCCTTTATCATCTTTCAGATCATACCGGCCATGTTTTTCAATTCCCTCTTCGATGTTGTCAATAAAAATGGCGATTTGATTCGTACCATGCTCCCGCAATTCGCCCACTTTGGGACGTAAGAAAGTAGCAACATGTCTCGAGTAAAGTCGGTCAATGGCGTTTCGGGATTGGATGACAGCACTGAGGATGTCTAATAACGTTCTTGCCTCGCCAATCGTCTTTACCAATTCGGGAGGTAAATCAATCTTGAAGCTTCTGAGAAGCATTGTGTACAGGCTTAATTCCCAAGTCTTCTCCCAGATTTCCATGTCTTTGAAGCTTTCCAGTTCTTCTTTTGAAAAGCTTTCCCTTATGGTCGCAAGCTTCTCGACCAATTCACCTCCGCTGCTGGGAATACAATGATATCCAGAAATATATTCCCTATAAAATTTGCTTTTTACTTTTAAGAGAAAGGTTTTTCCGAGACCCTTGGGGCCGACGACAAAATACTTTATGTCGTCGCTTCCGCATGTGAGGAACTCCACTACAGCAGGAGTATGTACTACAAATTGATAAACATTATCGGGGTTTATATCTTTAATATCGATGTTGTCTGCTTCGAAGATCCAAGGACGCATCGTTTTCCCTCATCGTGAGTTGAAAGGAGTATGCAGAATACAAAACAGCACACTAAGTTGATATCTGCGTAACGAGGAATTGGCGTATTAAAGTTTGCAGACCTAAAATGAGTAATAGGTTCTCGCAAATAAAGATAGAGTAAGGTCCCAGCCCCTATTTTCGTCAAATAATCGCTGATGTCAATTCTAATTTTGTATATCAGACTAGTTTAATATCATCTGAACAAGTGAACCCGTTCTTGAAAGGCTTCTGATTCCGCACTTAATTGACAGCGCATTCACAACAAATAATCGGATTTATTAAAAGTGCGGATAAATTCTCGAAGCTCTTCAACACAAACTCTTTCCGTTTCAACCATGCACTCTAACTGCCTGGTCGGGTCCGTCTCTTTCCGAAGTCGCTCTGACAAGATTTTAAGCAACACCCATTTGCTAGTGTATCTCTCATTTTCTTCGGAAATAGCTTTAGCGCTCCGAACAACCCTGATTGCAGCGCTAATCAAAGCGGCAGATAAGGCTGAAGCGCCCATAATCCAACTGAGTTTAGATTCTTGTTCGACACCGTGGGAAAGTAAAAGTATTACTTCGCCAAACGCCAAGAGTCCAGCTATTAAGAGAGAAAATTTTGCAATACTATTTGTCCAAACGTCTATGGTACGCACCATCTCTTTCTTAAGGCTGAAATACCTGGCCTGATAATCCAACCGCAAATCTTGGTATGCTTCAAGTATCTGTTGGGCCAGGCTGATGTCTGAACACACAGAGGGTTTCACAAACAACTCGAAGTCTTCAGCATTAAGAAAATCATTCATCGTTCCAGGCATCTCAAGGATAACAAATTTTGCCTTTACCCATCGTGCTGTAAGTTCTTTTTGAAATTTAGGTGGATCCGTTTGCGATAGCGCAACAAATGCTCCATCGAGTAATTGCTGGAAATTCCATTGTCGAAGTCTTTCAGTGATAAAACGGTTGTGAAGCCACTTGTCCTGGAACTTGAATAGAAAATGTGAGAACAATGACAGCACAAAGGAGACTGAGCCTAAAATAGCACTAATCCATAGTGCATAAATGGTAGATACACTGCTGACTTCGTGCAGAAAAAAACGCCATGTGGCAATTAACAATACAAGAAGAATAAAGATGAGTGACAATAAGCCGAAGGTGTTAAAGAATAACTTGGATCTATTCGCCACAGCCTCAGGAGTCTTAAATTCTTTATCAATTTCAGGATTGTTGAGAAGATTTGTTAGTTGAGGAAATAGAGTTAACATTTCTTCTGAAACATTTATATCCTTATTGTGAGACATGCTTTATTCCTCTTGGCGTAAAGGTTTGAGTGGGGAAGAGCTTGTCCGGGTCGGAGAATTCGGCGAGGGTGACTTCCTTGCCGTTGAACGTGAACTTCTTCGTCCAGTTGGCGGGCACGTCGTTCGCTAAGATGCCGAGCTGGAGATTGAGTTCGCGGATGGACTTTTGGAAGCGCTGGTCGAGGCTGACAAATGCGCCGGTCAGGTCCTTGGGCTTGTCCTTGAGCCAATCCGAGACTACACCGCAGAGGAGGGATGCCGTGAACGTGCCGAGCGGGCCGCCAACCGCGCCGAGTCCGCGGAAGGTGCTTGCGAGGAGGTTGACGCCGAAGGTGAAGCCGGGATCGGAGGCGTCGGTGCGGGACAGGAGCTTGAACGCTACTTCGATCTTGGTGTGACCGAAAGTGTAGACGTGGTCGTTGAAGGCGATCATCCGCCCAATGTTGGTTTCGACAGTCTTAATTTGCTCGGGAGTCGGGGTGGGCATCTTTTCTCCTCTAGATGAATTGGCGTGCGCATGGAATCTACTGTCCTCCCGATGGGGTGTCAAGCTAGAGGTGTGGGAGCAGAGCGGTAAGGCGAGTGAGATTGAGCCGGAGGACGAGGGGAGCCGGCTGACTTCTCCTGGCATGACATTTCGCTTTGTGAGAGGGTGGTTAAAATATGGTGGATGGTTTTGTGTGCAAGTTTGGTAGGGTTTTCGAGCGTGTCGGCCCGTCGCAAAGAGGCGGTCTAACAACCCACGCAACCCGACGCCTCGATAGCATCGCTTTACATCGTCGTGTGTCTGAAGGAGAAGAGAAGTGAAAACTTACTTTCGTAACGTGTGGCCGGTTGCTTTGGTTTTCGTTTCCGTGTGTGTGATGGCGCAGCGTTCATTAGCACAGGAGCCGCCGTTGGTGGATGGGAGTTGCGAGGAATATGCTCGGCTGAAGGCTAAGCGTGTGGCGGTTTCCAAGGATGTCGAGTTGCACTTGTACCAGGACAAGCATTACGTGTGGATGTGTTACAGCTACCCGGAGGGAAGCTTTGCGACGGTTGACGTGAAGCTCAAGACCGCCGCCCTGCCCGCGCCTCTCAATCTACACGTTTCGGCGCAGTTGGGTGAATGGCCGGCGGACAAGCCGGAGCTTGCGCCGCAGAATGCGGAAAGCGAGCTATGGTGGAATGCGAAAGGGTGGACGGCCAATCCGGTTTGGATTAACGGGATGGACAGGTCAGGCGACAAGCCGCGGTATCGGTTCAAAAACGCGAAAGCGAGAGAGCTTCAATTGAGTAAGCGGCGCTTCGGTCGCGGCGATTGGTCGTTCTCGATGGAGATACGGAGCATCAAAGGCGGCGACGGAAAATTGTACGATGTCGTGTTTCCTAAAGCCGGCGAATCTTATTCTCTGAAAGTATTCTGATAACGAGCCGGCCGCGCGACGGCGCGAGCAGTGGTGAAAAGAAGGGCGGCAGCCATTTGGTGAAGATGGCTGCCGCCCTGTTTGTTCAAAGAAGCAAGCAAACGCTCGCGCCGCATCAGTCGTCGTTGAGGATAGTGCCGAGCCCCTGCGCGTCTGCGATCGAGGCGTTGACGGGGGCGCTCAGGTTGACGAAGAAAGTCTCGTTGAGTTCTTTCAACAGGTCGCCGCGCGCCTGCACCGTCACGGTCTTGCTGGTCTGGCCCGGCAGGAAGGTGAGAGTCGTTAAAGCGACTGCCGTGTAGTCCGTTCCTGCGGTGGCCGGGTTGGTTGTGCCGTTGGCGGTCGCGTACTTGACCGAGACGGTCTGCCCGCTCGCGGCCGAGAGTTTGACGGTGAAGACGAAGGCGCGCGTGCCCGTGTCTGGCTCCGCCACCGCCACGTTGTTGATGGTGATGGAGGGCGGCGCGTCGTTGTCGTTGATAGTGCAGGTGCCTGTGCCGGCGGCTATCGTCGCGTTGGTCGGGGCGGTGAGTTGGAGCTTGAAGGTCTCTACGGCCTCGTCCAGCAAGTCGCCTGCTACAGTGACCGCGACGGTCTTGGTGGTCTGGAAGGGCGAGAAGGTCAGCGTCGTGAGCGCCTTCGCGGTGTAGTCGGACGGGGCCTGGGCCGTGCCGTTGACGGTCTGGTACTTGACCGTGACGGTCTGCGCGCTCTGAGCCGAGAGTGTGACGGTGAAAGTTGGCGGTCGTCGCGGCGTTGCCTTCGGTCACCGTCAGGCTGTTGACCTTTAACGTGGGCGGGAGGTCATTGTCGGTGATGGTGCAGACGCCCTCGTTGTCGGTAATCACGGCCCCGGTCGGCGCGCTCAGGAGCAGGCGGAAAGTCTCGTTGGCCTCGTCGAGCGTGTCGCCCTTGATTTTGACCGCGACCGTCTTGCTCGTCTCGCCGGGCGCGAAGGTGAGTTGCGTCAGCGCGAGCGCCGTGTAGTCTCCGGGGGCGAGGGCCGTCGAGTTGGCGGTCGCGTACTTGACCGTGACGGGCAGCAGTGGCTGCAGGTGTCAGCTTGACGGTGAAGGTGGCGGTCGTCTCGCCGGTGTTGCCTTCCGTCACGGTGATGTTGTTGACGGAGAGCGAGGGGACTGCGAAGTTGACCGCTCAGTTGGTCGGCCGAGAGGTTCGTGAAGCTCTTGCTGGCGGGGACGAAAGAGAGTCCGGCTTTGGACGGCGTGACGGTGAAGTTGCCGCCCATCGGGAGGCCCGCGAAGGAGTAGTTGCCGGAGGCGTCCGTCACCTTACTGCCCGACTGCGTGCCGGAGAGGTTGACGGTGACGCCAGCGACGCCCACTCCGCTGGCGTTGAGGACGCGGCCCGCAAGCGTGTAGGTCGCAATCTCCGTGTTCTGCTGCGAGACCACGGCGCGCAGGATGCCGAGTCCGCCGTGCGCCGCGCTGTAGCCGACTAAATTGGTTCTGCCGTTCGGGCGCAGGAGGATTTGCCCGATTTCGAGCGGGCTGGAAACGCCGTTGAAATGCGTCACGTTAACTCTGCGCCCTACCGTGTCCGCGGGCTGCCGTCAATGCCCAGGTTGCCGAACGATTGGTCGAGCGAGCCGTCCGGGTTAAAACGCACGACGTTGTCGGTAGTGCCACTGAGAGTAGTGTCTGTGCCGAGGATTCTGCCGTCCGGCTGAATCGCTTTGACGTATAAAGTCGAGAAGCCCCGATTATCGCTCACTCTGTCGTATTGAACGATTCCGCCGTTTCCAAAAGTTGTGTCGAGCGATAAATTGCTGAGGTGCAAGCGCACAAGCGTCGGCTTTTGGCGTCCCGCCGGAGTTCCGCTCAAGTTTCGGTGAGAACCGGAGACGAGAACTTTGCTTCCGTCTCTGGTCAGATGAGCGGAAACGGCGAGTTCGTCCTGAAAATTGAAAGTCGTGTTGTTATCGAGATGGCGCACGGTTTCAAGCTGACCTGCGGCAGTCCAGCGCGTTACGACAAAACGATTTCCCGATGCTGATGCTCCGCCACAGTCATGCGTGCTGTTGTATCCAACAGCGATAATTCGCCCGTCCGGTTGCAGGCGCAAGCCGGAGAAACGTCTGGGCTGATAATAGGTCGGGCAGCCCGCAAGACCTTCCGGCGTAGACCAACGGGCGATGCCGTTCGAGCCAAAGGTTGTGTCGCGTGAGCCGTTCGGGTTGAGCCGCACGATGATTGCGCTATATCTCCCTGATGGCTCACCATGTTGCCCATAAGGCCCGATTTCGTCGCGCGTTTCGCCGACGAGGACGATTTTGCCGTCGGGCTGAATCGCCATATCGTAATAAATACCGCTTAAGCCATAAATGCGCCCGTTACCGGCGACTCCGGTTTGAAATATTACTTTGCCTGGGTCAAGCTGCAAAGTCTCAGCCGTGCCGTTGGGGGAGGGATTGAAGACAAGCGTTCCGCCGCCGAAACTCTGGTCGAGCGTGCCGTTCGCGTTGTAGCGTATGACGCAGGCATCAAATCCAAAAGTCTGCGTAGAGGACGCACTCGCCCCCCGCACTTCGCATTGTCCGGCAAAGAGGATTTTGCCGTCCGGCTGCACTTTCAAAACCTGCGGCGCATCGCGTCCGACAGCACCTTCTACTCCGGCGTAAAAATTGGTACGGACAAATCCGTTCGTCCCGAAAGAAGTGTTAATCGCTCCGGTCGGCGTGAACTTTCTCAGATAAAAATCTCCCCTCACATTGTGATCAACATATTGTCCTCCGGCGATGATCGAGCCGTCCGGCAGGAGTTCGCCCGTGTAAAAGAGGGATTGATATTCGTCGTTGATGGACGGGTCAACGTCTTCCTGGTCAACCGTGTAGCCGTTCGTGCCGAAGCTGAGGTCGTAGTCGCCCTCGAAACCCGACTGGGCGCTGGACACTACGCCGTCAATTGACAGGGCAAAGATGAGAGACGCCGTCATCAGGGCGGCGAGCAGCATGTTGCGCGTGGATTTTTTTGTGGGTTTCATGGTCTTCATTGACCTCCCTTTCGACCAATAGGGCGCAAACCCACACGGAAACAGCCCACCGCCGGGAAATTTATTTTTGATTACAAGCTTTTCCTCTATAATCCGCCCGCGCGTGAGGTGTGGCTGCAAAGTGTCAGACCAGGTGACAGTTCTCTTGAACGCCGTGGGCGCGGGCGACGCGGAAGCGCCCGGCAAGCTGCTCGAACTCGTCTACGACGATTTACGGCGGCTCGCCGCCTCGTACCTGCAAAACGAGCGCAACGCGCAGACGCTGCAAGCCACCGCGCTCGTACACGAGGCTTACCTGCGCCTGGTTGATTGGCACAACGTCTCCTGGCAGAACCGCGCGCAGTTCTTCGCCGTCGCCGCTCAGGTCATGCGGCGCATACTCGTTGACCACGCGCGCTCGAAGCACGCCCAGAAGCGCGACTTCGGTCAGAAAATCGCGTTCGACGAAGCCGTCAGCTTCTCGGCCGCCAGGGAAGTTGACCTGCTGGCGCTGGACGAAGCCCTGATGAGTCTGGAAAGGGTGGACGCGCGGCAGGCGCGCATTGTCGAGCTGCGCTTCTTCGGCGGCCTCTCGATAGAAGAGACGGCGCACGTCCTCAACGTCTCGGAGACGACCGTCAAGCGCGAGTGGACTTTCGCCAAAGCCTGGTTCCAGCGCGAACTCGCCAGGCACTAAAAGAGTTCCTGAGACTTCTCCTGCCCGCGGGCTCTTTCCGTCCCGCTTTCCGCCTTACTGGTTGGAGGTTTGAATAAACTCACAATGGACGCTACCCGTTGGCAGCAGATCAAAGACGTGTTCGCGCTCGTGCTTGAGCAGCCGACTTCGCGGCGCGCGGCAGTTTTGCGCGAGGCGAGCGGAGATGATGCGGCGTTGCGCGCCGAAGTCGAGTCGTTGCTCGCGGCCCACGACGAAAGCCGCCCCCTGCTCGAACGGGGCGATTACGGCGCAGCCTCCATCTTCGGCGGCGGCGCCGCCGCGTATGCGGGCAAAGAGTTCGGGCGCTACAGGGTGGTCCGCGAAATCGGGCGCGGCGGGATGGGCGCAGTCTTCCTCGCCGAGCGCTCGGACGGCGAGTTCAAGCAGGAGGTCGCCCTCAAGGTCGTCGGGCGCACCTTCGCAGACTCCGAACTCGTGCGCCGCTTCCGCCGCGAGCGGCAAATCCTCGCCTCGCTCAATCACCCGAACATCGCGCGCCTCCTCGACGGGGGCGTAAGCGACGAGGGCGAGCCTTACCTCGTCATGGAATACGTAGAGGGCGTGCGGATTGATGACTACTGCGAGGAACGCCATCCTTCGAACCGCGAGCGCCTGAGACTCTTCCTCGCCGTCTGCCGCGGCGTCTCGTACGCGCACCAGAACCTCATCGTCCACCGCGACCTCAAGCCCTCGAACGTGCTGGTCACGCGCGACGGCGTGCCGAAGCTCCTTGACTTCGGCATCGCCAAGCTGCTCGACGCGGAGCACGCGGACGACCGCACGGAGACTAACTGGCGCGCCTTCACTCCCGACTACGCCTCGCCCGAGCAAACACGCGGTGAGCAGATAACGACCGCCTCGGACGTGTACTCTCTGGGCGTGCTGCTCGCAGACATGCTCGGCGGCCCCAGGCACACGGAGGACGCGCGGCGGTCGCGAGTCGCCCCGCCGTCAGAGAGCGCCGTCGAGAAAACCGTCGCCACGAATTTGCCGACGAATCAGGAGGCGGGCGACAGGAAAGCGAAAGCCAGGGCTCAGAAATCAATCGGGGTCGAGCTGAAGAACATCATCGCGATGGCGCGGCGCGAAGAGCCCGCGCGCCGGTACGCTTCGGTCGCTCAGTTCGCCGAGGACGTGCAGAACTACCTCGACGGCTTGCCCGTCCGCGCGCAGAAGGATTCTGTCACCTACCGCGCGGGAAAATTCATCAGGCGTAATAAGGTCGGCGTCATCGCGGCGGCGTTTGTGCTGTTGTCGCTTGTGGGCGGCATTATCGCAACCGTCTGGCAGGCGCGGCGCGCCGAAGCGAATCAGGCGCGGGCAGAGAAAAGATTCGCCGATGTGCGCGGTTTGTCGAATGCGCTTTTGAATGACATCGCGCCAAACATCGAGCGGCTCGAAGGCTCGACCGCGGCCAGACAATCGCTCGTCGCACAGTCGTTGAAATACCTGGACAGTCTCGCCGTCGAATCCGCCGACGATACAACTTTGCAGGCGGAACTCGCCGCGGCATATGAAAAAGTCGGCGTGTTGCAAGGCGACTCGAACAAGCCGAGCCTGAGCGATTTTCGCGGCGCGATTGCGAGTCTCGAAAAAGCCCAAACGATTCGGCGGCAGTTGTTGAGAACGAATCCCAAGGATGCGGAAAATAGGCGATTATTAGCGGATAATTTGCGGCTGCTCGGCGTCAGGCGGATGGCCCAGAACGACATCGAAGGCGGAGTCCGCGACGAGAAAGAAGCCGAGCAAATATACGAAAACCTGGTCACCGAAAATCCAGATTCGCTCGCGCTGCGAACGGGGTATCTCGAAACGCGAGTCGAAGCCGCAGTCAGTTACGTTGACATCAACCGTTTCGCCGAAGCCATTCCGCTGCTTGAGCAGGCGGCGAGCGAAATTGAAGCGCTGCGCCGCGGAGGCGCGGACGACGCGGAACCCCAAAGGATTCTCGCCAAGTGTCTGGCGTATCTTGGATTCTCGCTTTCGTGGGAAAGCCGCCAGCCGGAAGCCGAGGCGAAAATGAACGAAGCTGTCAGCCTCGCTGAATCACTCGCCGCGCGTTATCCGCACGACGCGAATGTCAAACAAGACCTCTGGAGAACTTATCAAACGGCAGCCGTCATCTACGAGGAAATTGATAACGCGCGGATGTTCGAGTTGGGCGACAAGGCGCGAAAAATCGCCGAGGAAATGGTCGCGGCTGACCGCGCCAACGCTCAGGCGCGGCACAATCTGGCGCGGACTTACTCTCGGCTCAGCACGGCGCTTTCACTTTTGAAAAAGCCGGACGAAGCCATCTCTTATCTGGAAAAAGGGGCGGCGATTTATCTTGAGTTGATGGACAAAGACCCGCTCTATCGCGGCTATGACGGCGACGCGGGTGCGCTTTATACGAAAATCGGCGACGCGCGGTGGCAACAGCGCGATTACACGGCCGCGTTCGCGGCATATCAAAAAGGCGTCGCGTTGTTTGAAAAGAAGATCGAGGGCGATGCCGCCGACATGCGAACTTTACGCAATCTGGCAAGCGCACTTGCAACCGTCGGCCAACTCCATACGGAACAGGTCAAAGTCACAACCGGGCAGACGCGCCAGACGCATCTCGCGGAGGCCGTGGAAAATTACCGTCGCGCGTTGGATTTGATGTTGAAAGTTCAGTCACAAAAAACTCTCCCCGAATGGGACCTCAGAAACATTGACGAAATGCGAGCGGCTTTGGAGAAGCTTGAGCAGATGCGTTAATCCTTGTCTGGCGAGAAGCGCATCCGAACCCCCGCGTCAGGCTGGAAGACGAAACCGTCAACAGTAGTATTCACCCGCCGCCCAACATTGTCCTCTTTTGTGGACATCCGAGTGACCCCGCCGCGGGCGAAAGCCTCTTTTTCGCTTGAGGGCGTGCGGGCGAGAGCGGCGTCCTGGTTGGCATCAGTCTTGCTGTTTGTCGGAGCATGACTACTCGCTGCATCTCACTTGTCAACGATTGAGCTTGCCAATGGGAATGAACACCCGGCCACGAGGCGTCTGATTAATCACGCTTATCTTCGTTCGTACCAGGGACGGTCACAATCGAATAGAGTCGCGCGGGTGTCTCTGAAGACATCTCTTGCGCGTCAGCTTGGCTGGTACATCTCAAGTCTGGAGGTAGTGATGCAACGACGTTTCTTTGTCACCATCTTTGCGCCCAATCAAAAGGCGCTCGTGACCATAAAGCGGCTCGACTTAGACCTTTTCAGTATCCCTTCAAACAAGCGGGGCGAGGCTTCAATGGGCGGCCTGCTGACTGAAGCCGACATCGAGCAGGTACGAGGAATGGGCTACCGAGTCGAAATCCAGGAAGAATACGTAGAGCAGGGGCGCAAGCAGGCGAAAAAGTCTGCCGGGAAAACGGCGCTGAAAGATGTTGCCGGGCTGCCGGTCCGGGTTGGAACACCTGTGCCGCCCGTCAAAACCATGGATGACAAGGCGTGGCTGAAAGAATTCAACCGCAGAAAGAAGGTGCAGTGATGGCTCTTTGTGGTTATAGCGGCGGGTACATGCCCTCGGGGGGCATAGACACCTTGGTCGGCGCGCTGCCGAACCTCTACGGGGATTTTTGCACGGTCATTAACTTAAAACCTTCGCGGGAGGGGCGGCCGATCCGCGCCGTCAAGATGGGCAAGGGAAGTGGCACTAACCGCCGCGGCGTGCTGATCGTGGGCGGACTCCACGCGCGCGAGTTGCTCAACCCCGACAGCTTAATCTATTTCGCGTTCAACCTGGCCTACGCCTATAAGAACAACAAAGATTACAGCATGGGCGGGAAGACCTACTCGGCCGCCTTCGTCAAGATGCTCATCGAGAACATGGACATCTTCATCCTCCCGCTGACGAACCCCGACGGGCGCGAGTTCGTCCTCAGCCCCACGGGCGACCGCATGTGGCGCGGGAACCGCGCGCCCAATCCGGGTAAGCTCTGCAAGGGCGTGGACGTTAACCGCAACTTCGATTTCCTGTGGACGAGCGGCATCAAAACTTCGACCGACCCTTGCGACGACAACCAGCTTTACAAAGGGCCTTCGGCCTTTTCGGAACCCGAATCGCAGAACGTCCGCGATATGCTCAACAAGTTCCCGCACATCGTCGGGATGCTCGACGTGCATTCCTACAGCGAATTCATCCTGTACCCGTGGGGTGACGACGAGAACCAGACCACGCAGCCGACGATGAATTTCAAGAATTCCAACTTCGACGGCCAGCGGGGCCAGAAGGGCGACACCTACAAGGAGTTCATCCCGCAGAAAGATTTGAATTGGTTCGTCAGCGTGGGCAACAGCATGGCGAAGGCCATCGAAGCGGTGCGCGGGAGAAAGTATGCCGTCAAGCAGAGCGTCCATCTCTACCCCACGTCGGCCACCTCTATTGATTACGGCTACTGCCGCCACTACGTGAACAACGCCAAGCGCAAAGTCCTCACCTACTGCATCGAGACGGGGCCGATCGTATCAAAGAACGGTGTGCCCGACTGGCTGGCGACGTTCCAGCCTTCCTTCCCCGAAGCGAGCTGCATCATGGAGGACGTGCAGCCCGCGTTCATGGAGTTCTGCGTCAACATCCTCAGCGTCTCGGGCGAGATGATTGAGGGCATCAAGTTCGCCGCCTCGGGGGCGTTCGCTTCCTCCGCCGCCAGCGGCCGCTCGTCCCGCTCGTCCGGCGCAGCCCGCCCGTCTGCCGCCGGCCGCAGGCTGGCGAAGTTCCTTGAGGATAACCGCGACGAGTTGCTGGTGCTGGCGCGGACGGACAAACGTCTCTCGCGCGAGTCGGCCGTCGTGTCGAATCGGCTGCTGCCGATCATTCAGAGCGGCGGGGACGCCGAGCCGAAGGCGTTCGACGAGTCGCTCGTCAAACAGTTGGACGAATTGCTGGGCCATTTAGGAGAGCAGGGCACGCCCAAACTGCGGCGCGGGGCGGAGGCCGTGCGGCGAGATTTACAGTCATTCGCGGGCAGCACGCTGGTCGAAGCTCTCAGGAAAGTAGACGCCAGGGCGCGGCGCGGGAAGTAGAGCTGATTTCGTCATGCCAGGGCGAGGCCGCCGCGGGCCGGGTTGCGAACGCACGTCATCAGCACCCCTCGCGGCGGCCTCGCCGTTCGGTGGCCCATGCCGGTTGTCAAAACGGCACTCCTTCTCATATTATTCACGCGCTTTTTCATTTCCTGTTAAGTAGTCTAACCAACCTCGCGGGCCTGGACTTTAAGGAGAACTCTCGATGTTCAAAAGATTCTTCGTTGCCCTGACGCTGTCACTTTCCTGCGCGCTCCTGCTCGTCGGGTGCGGCGGGTCGGAGACGACGACCAACGGCTCGAACCAGACCAGCACGAATAAGACGACCACGACTACCACGACCACCCCGGCGACAACGACGACGGCCACTCCCGCGACTACCACCACCACGCCAGCGACGACGACCGCCAGCGGGGGCAAGATCGGCGTCGCGGAGTGTGACGACTTCATAGACAAGTACGAAGCCTGCATCACGGGCAAGGTCCCGGAGGCGGCGCGTGCGCAGTGGAACTCGGCGCTTCAGACGTGGCGCACACAGTGGAAACAGCTTGCCGATAATCCGCAGACCCGCTCGACGCTGGCGGCGGCGTGCAAGATGGCGGCCGATCAGAGCCGCCAGTCAATGCAGCCCTACGGTTGCACCTTCTAATCCGGGATCGCGACGGGTCAAAAGCATCCTGTCATCATCGCGGGGCGGCCCGACCGCCCCTCTTATAATCGCGCGTGCGTCTTGGAGAAAACTCGCCAGGACGCCCGTGCGATTTAGTTTGCGCGCAAGGGCCGTTTTTATCTCCCGAGCTAAAATGGCATAATCAATTCCGTTCCGCCGAAAGACAACTCTCCGGTCGCAGAAGGTGAACCCGATGGGAATCTCGCTCAAGCCCGAACACCTGAAACGCTACAGAGACATCGCCTGGCTCTTGATGAAGTACGGGCGCTCGGACCTCGTCAAGCAGGCCGGCCTCGAAGACGCGCTCTCGGATGAGGCGGTCGAGTCGCAGGCAGCCGCGCCCGAGGCGGCCGAGTTGTCCAAAGACCTCGAAAAGATGGGGCCGACCTTCATCAAAATGGCCCAACTCCTCTCCACGCGAGCCGACCTCCTGCCCGCCCCGTACCTCGAATCCCTCTCGCGCCTGCAAGACAATGTCGAGCCGTTCTCCTTCAAGGAGGTCGAAGAGATAGTGACGGAGGAACTGGGCGTGCGCCTCTCGAAAGCCTTCGCGCGGTTCGAGGCGGAGCCCGTGGCGGCAGCCTCGCTCGGCCAGGTCCACCGCGCCGAGATGCGCGACGGGCGCGAGGTCGTCGTCAAGGTGCAGCGCCCAGGCATACGCGAGGTCGTGCTCAAGGACCTGGAAATCCTCGAAGGTCTTGCAGAGTTTCTGGACGCGCACACGGAGACGGGACGCCGCTACGAGTTCGGCAAAATCCTCGCGGAGCTGCGCAAGAGTTTGCTGCGCGAGCTGGACTACAGGCAGGAGATGCGCAACCTCATCACCTTCAACCGCAACTTCGCGGAGTTCCGCCGCCTGACCGTGCCGATGCCTGTCGAGGACTTCTGCACGACGCGCGTGCTGACGATGGACTACGTGGCGGGGAAGAAGATTACCGCCCTGAGCCCGCTGGCGCTGATGGACGTGGACGGGCATGACCTGGCCGAAGAATTGTTTCGCGCCTACCTCAAGCAGATTCTGATTGACGGCATCTTCCACGCGGACCCGCACCCCGGCAACATCTTCCTGACGTCCGACAACCGCGTCGCCCTGATTGACCTCGGCATGGTCGGGCGCGTCACGCCGCAAGCGCAGGAGAACATACTGCAACTGCTCCTGGCTATCAGCGAGGGGCGCGGCGACGAGGCCGCGCTCCTGACCGTCAAGCTGGGCGAGCCGAAAGAGAGTTTCGAGAAGGAGAAGTTCTCGCGTCAGGTCGCGGACCTCGTGACGCAACACCAGGGCAGCAACGTGCAGGAGATAGACGCGGGCCGCGTCGTCCTCGAAATCACGCGCATCTCCGGCGAGACGGGTTTCCGCCTGCCGCCGGAGTTCACGCTCATCGCCAAGACGCTGCTCAACCTGGATCAGATAGTCCACACGCTCGACCCGGACTTCGACCCGAACGCCTCCATCCGCCAGAACGCGACCAACATCATGCGCGAGCGCATTCAGAAGAGCCTCTCGGCCGGGAACCTCTTCAACACGGTGCTCGAAGCCAAAGACCTGATAGAGAAGCTGCCGGCGCGCATCAATCGTCTCCTGGACGCGGTCGCCAACAACGAGATGAAGATCAAGGTGGACGCGATTGATGAGACGAAGCTGATGGAGGGCTTCCAGAAAATCGCCAACCGGATCACGATGGGGCTCGTGCTCGCCGCGCTCATCGTCGGGGCGGCGCTGATGATGCGCGTCGAGACCTCGTTCACGATCGTCGGCCTCCCGGGCATCGCCGCCATCTTCTTCCTCCTCTCCGGCGTCGCCGGCCTCTTCCTCGTCTTCAACATCCTCTTCAAAGACGAAAAGTCTGACAAGAAGCCGTAGACCCCGAAGGGGTCACAGATGATAGCCGGGGGCAAGCAAGCGCGGAGCGCGAGCGCCGCCCCCGGAACGATGCGGGAAATAATTCCGACCCCGAAGGGGTCGCACCTCAATGTTGAAGGTTCGACCCCTTCAGGGTCGGATTCTTCTTGCCACATCAAACCGGGGGCGGCGTAGCGCTTCGCGCTTACTTGCCCCCGGCTATCATGTTTGACCCTTTCAGGGTCGGGGAAGAAACCAATCCTGCTCAATCCAGATTCACCCGTGCTTTATCCCGGTTGCGCGTGGGCGCGGGCGGCTCGTATAATTTTTGTGCCGAAAAGTTCAGTAGTGACGTGATCGGAGTTAATCAAATAGTGCCAATTTATGAGTACGAATGTCGCAAGTGCGGTGCGCGCAGGGAAGTGATGCAGAAGCTGGCGGACAAGCCGCTCTCGAAGTGCAAGGAGTGCGGTGGACGCCTTGAGAAATTGCTCTCGGCCCCGGCCATACAGTTCAAAGGCTCCGGCTGGTACGTGACCGATTATGCCGGGAAAAAGGGGGAGGCCAAAGAGGAGGGCAAAAAATCGGACGGCAAGGAAGAGAAAAAGGAGACTGCTGAGAAAGCTTCCGCCACGGACAAGGCAACGCCGAAGGAGACCTCCTCCTCTAAAAAATCTAGCAAGTCTAAACCAGCCCCTTCGAGCGGCGACTGAAAAGTAAGTGAACTCCGATGCGCGTGCCTGACAAAACTCTAATCGCAACGCTTCTCGTCCTGGCCTTTGCCTGCGCCGCCTCGGGGCAGGCCGGCCGACGCCCGCGGCCCGCCGATGACAAGGGCTCCATCCTCCTCAACGTCGTCGCCACGCGCGAAGGCGAAGGGGGCGCTCCCATCACCAGCAAACATCTGGCGCTCTACGACGGCGGCATCGAGCAGACCATCAAGAGCCTGACGCCCGACCCGAGCCCGGCGCGCATCGTTCTCCTGGTGGACAACTCGCTGACGATTCGCGCCGACGTGGAGAAGCTGGAAGAGGCCACGCGCGAGTTCGCCTACGAGATTTACGAGGGCGACCAGTTGCTCGTCGTCGGCTACGACGACCAGGCCGAGATCGTCGCCGACTGGACGGACGACGCCAAGCAGATAGAGGCATCGCTCGCGGGCTTTCGCAAGAAAGGCGACCCGCACCTCTTCGACGCGCTGCACGCTGTCGTGCAGGACGCGCTGCTCCCGCTGAAAGCCTCGAACCAGAAGCGCATCGTCATCGTCATCAGCGACGGGCTGGACCGCGGCAGCAAGACGAAGTTCGATAAGATACTGGCCGAATTGCAGGCGCAGGACATCACCGTCTATGCCGTGCAGGCGCCCGACCGGACGGGCGGCGCGCTCCGCCGCGACCAGCCGAAGCCGGTCCAGGTCATAGAAAAACTCGCCGAAGGCACGGGCGGCCGCGTCTTCCCGATAAAGGACGCGCGCGACGCCGCCAAGGCCATCTGCGACGAGCTACGCAAGAACCGCTACCTGCTCTCCTACGCCCCCGCGAACGTCTCCTACAGCGACGCGCGCCGCCTGCTCATCATCGCCGAGTCCGGCATACAGGTGCGCTCCAAGACACTTCAACCAGCGAGCTATTGAAAAAGCAGTGATAAGTGATAAGTGATAAGTGATAAGTAAAAGAAAGAGGTTTTAACTTATCACTTATCACTTATCACTTATTACTTTTTTCTTGAGTAGATGTAGAACATGATGACGATGACGGCGAGGAAGATGAGTTCGAGGAGGGCGAAGTAGCCGAGGTCAAAGCGGCCGGCCTCGTCGTGCGCCTCGCGGTAGACGACGAAGGTGGCGACAATGAGCGCGGTCGTGAGCCAGATGGCCTGGCGTTTGGCGTCCCACATGAAAGTCTTGAGTCCTCGCGCGGGCGCGGTCCTCATAGCAGGACTCGCGCCCCTCTGATTTTTACGGCCCAGCGTCTTCCCTCCGGGGCGCGATTATGACACACTTATGCGCGCAGGTTGAGTAGACGCTCCGGCCACTTCGTCAAAAGAAGGAATTTCAAAGAATGTATTGCCCGCAATGCGGCCAGGAACAGGCTTCGAGCGAGATGCGCTTTTGCTCGCGCTGCGGTTTCCCGCTCGGCGGCGTAACCGACTTGCTCGCGCGGGGCGGCGTCACGCCGACGACGATTCAGCAGGGCAAGACAGGACCGCAGGTGCGCGGACTTTCGCCGCGCCAGAAAGGCACGCGGGCGGGCCTCATGCAGATGCTCAGCAGCCTGCTCGTCGTCCCCGTCGTCGCCATCCTCAGTCACCACATCTTCGGCTTGCAAGGGCTGATCATCCCGCTCGCCGCGCTGCTAACTTTCGTCGGCGGCCTGCTCCGCATCATCTACGCGCGACTTTACGAGGACGACACGCCGGAGATGGAGACGGACGCGCTGCCCGCGCACGCCGCGCCGCTCGCGGCTGCACATTTCAACGCCAGGGCGCGCGTCTCGGCCCTGCCCCCGTCGCAGAGCATCCCCGCCTCCGGCTTCGCGCCGCGCCGCGCGAACACCGCCGAACTCGTCGCGCCGCCGAGCGTCACCGAGAACACGACCCGCCTGCTCGACGAAGACAAAATCTCACGCGGAGAATAGCTTGATTCAACGGAGCTTCGTCAGCCGCTCGGCGGCCTTGTGCAGCGTTTCGTCTTTCTTGCAGAAGCAGAAGCGCACCTGCTGCGCGCCCAGTTCCGGGCGGCTGTAGAAGGAGGAGCCCGGAACGCAGGCGACGCCGACCTCGCGTATGAGGTGGCGCGTGAACTCCACGTCCGTCTTGAAGCCGAAGCCTGAGATGTCGGTCATGATGTAGTAAGCGCCGTCGGGGCGGAAGGTCTTGAAGCCCGCGCTTTCGAGGACGGGCAGGAGCAGGTCGCGCCGCGCCACGTAATCGCTCTGCAACTTGTCGTAATACTCCGCGGGCAGCGAGAGCGCGTAAGCGCCCGCGCTCTGCAAGGGGGCGGCCGCGCCGACCGTCAAAAAATCATGGACTTTGCGAATCGCGCCCGTGATTTCAGGCGGCGCGATGCAGTAGCCCACGCGCCAGCCCGTCACAGAGTAAGTCTTCGACATCGAGTTGACGATGACGGTCCTCTCGCGCATCCCGTCCATCTGCGCCATCGAGATGTGCTCTATCTCCGCGCCCTCGCGCGGGTAGAGGATGTGCTCGTAGATTTCGTCGGTGAAGCAAAGAGCATCATGCTCGCGGCAGAGCGAGGCTATGAACTCCATCTCGTCGCGCGTGAAAACTTTGCCCGTCGGGTTGTTCGGGTTGCAGATGATGACGGCCTTCGTCCGCTCGTTGAAGGCCGCGCGCAACTCCTCGCGGTCAAACGTCCAGTCGGGCGGTTGCAAAGCTACGTAGCGAGGGGTCGCGTCGGAGAGAATCGCATCGGGTCCGTAGTTCTCGTAAAAAGGCTCGAAGACGATGACCTCGTCGCCGGGGTCAACGGTCGCCATCATCGCGGCGATCATGCCTTCGGTCGAGCCGCACGTCACAGTGATCTCCGTCTCGGGGTCAACGTTAAGGCCGAGATACCACTCTGTCTTGCTCGCAATCGCCTCGCGGAAATCGCGCGCGCCCCACGTGATGGCGTACTGGTTCACGTCCGCCTCGATGGCTTCCATCGCCCGCGCCTTGATGTCTTCGGGGGCGGGGAAGTCTGGGAAGCCTTGCGAGAGGTTGACGGCACCGTACTTCAGGGCTTCGCGCGTCATCTCGCGGATGACGGATTCCGTAAAACGGCTGGCCTTTTCCGAGACGTGGCGGTGCAGCTTGGCAGCGGGTGATGGTCATGGTTTTCGCTCTCTTTCGTCAGAAAACAGAGGAAATTTTGAGGCAAACGCGGTATGATGCTCTCACAGAGGGCGCGTGCGTGGCAACCGCCGCCCGCCAGTGCGCATCTCTTTGCCGCGCCCGGCCGAAAGGGTTGATAACGGCCCACGGCTCTCGCACGGTTCTTAACATGCCTCTTACAAAATTTCCCTCATCGCGGGCTTCATGCTGATGTGCGCCTGGGCGTGAGCGGAAAAGGGTTGACAGGAGATTGTTCGAGTAAGGATGATTGGCAGCGTGAAAAGGAAGTGGATAACGATTTCGCTCGCACTGGTTGCCTGCGCCTGCATTTTGATGGCGCTGACCATCAGGGCGCAGCAGCAGGAAGGCACGCCGCAGTCTACGCCGACTCCCGCGCCCAGGCCCGCCCTGAAGGTCGTCCGCGGCGTGGAGAACGCCGCCGCCCTGGATAAGTTCTTCCGCTCGCTCGCGACCGTCAAGCGGCGAATCGAGCCCGTGCGCATCATGCACTTCGGCGACTCGCACACGGCCGCGGACATCCTGACCGCCGAGATTCGCAGAAAGTTCCAGGGTGAATTCGGCGACGGCGGCGCGGGCTACATGGTCCCGCGCAACCCCATGAGCACGCCGCGCCGCGGGGTGCTTTCGGGCGCGACCTCGGGCTGGACAGTTGACGGCATCGGCGGCCGCGTCGAGGTCAACGGCATTTACGGGCTGGCGGGAATTGGCCTCAGCACCACGCAGGCTGACGAGCGTGCCTGGATCGAGGCCACCTGTAATCACTTCGAGATTTACTACCTCAGACAGCCCGGCGGCGGGACCATAGACATACTGGTTGACGGCATGAGCGTGCTGGAAGAGCCGCTCTCGCTCGCCTCGGACGCACCCCTCCCGGACTATTTCACCGCGCCGCTGCCGGCCGACCGTATGCACCGCGTAGAGGTCCGCACCGTCAAGCCGGGCAAGACGCGCATCCTTGGCATCGTCACGGAGCACATCGCGCCGGGCGTCTCTTACGACGTGCTCGGCATCAACGGCGCGCGCGCCAAGCGTCTCATCAGTTGGAACGACACGGCGTTTGTGGACAACATCGTCCAGCGCAAACCCGATTTGATTATCGTCGCCTACGGCACGAACGAGGTCTCGGACGACGACTGGACGATAGAGTCCTACCAGCGCATGTTCGCGGCCATCCTGCGCCGCTTCCGCCGCGCCGCGCCGCAGGCTTCGATTCTGGTCTACGGCCCGCCTGACCGCTCGGACATCTCGCTCGGGGGCCGCATGGCCGCGATGATAGAGGCGCAGCGGCGCGCGGCCCTGGAGGTCGGCGCGGCCTTCTGGAGTTCTTACGGCGCGATGGGCGGCCCCGGCTCGATGGACGTTTGGGCCTCGATGGGACTCGGCCAGGGCGACCGCGTGCACCTGACCAAAGACGGCTACATACGCATGGGCTCCATGTTCTACGAGGACGTTTACGACGCCTTCAAGAAGTACCAGGCGCGCGCCCCCCGCAACCCGCCGCGGAAAAGATAATGCGGAATGATGAATGACGAATGATGAATTAAAAGCAACTGTCTTTGATTCATCATTCATCACTCATCATTCCTAATTGCTTTTACTTAGCGGCTTCTGTATATTCTCGCCGGTGCCGAAGTCGCGCTCTTCGGCCCCGGTCCCCCGACTCTCAAGGCGATGCGCGGCGTAATCGCCGTCCCTGCCGGGGCGGCTCGACCAGGAAACACAAAAGCTATTTTCAATTTTCCCGCAAACCAACGGACGCGCGGCGAGTCCGTTTGACGTTTGCGTTCCGCACTAAAGATATCCTCTGGCCTGCGGTTTATGTGGCTGCCCACAATCCCACGACGTTGATACACGCGTTACCAGCGCCGGCAACCTTTGGCGACAATCCGTTCGGGTCCGCGGACTGAGTGTGCGGGCGAGGTGCGTGAAGGCTGTGAGCGCGCCGGCGGCGGTAAGAAGATTTTGACGGAGTAACCTCGTAATGTTTTTTACCGGCAAGTACATGGTGTTCCTCGCCATAGTCTTTTTCGCCTACTGGCTCTTTCTCTCCTGGCGCAGCATCCCGGCGACCTTGCGCGTCACGTTCCTCCTCGGCGCGAGCTACTACTTTTACGCCCTGCTCAACTGGAAATTCCTCGCGCTCGTCTTCCTCATCTCGACGATTGATTTTCTGACGGCGCGCGCTATCGGCGCGAGCGCGGACCCGCGCCGCCGCAAGTTCCTCCTGGGCGTCAGCATCGCGGCCGACATCGGCACGCTCGCCGTCTTCAAATATTTCAACTTCTTCAGCGAGCCGCTCTCGAACCTCTTCGTCAAGTTCGGCTGGGAAGTCCCGCCGGCCGTCCTGCACCTCGTCTGGCCCGTCGGCATGTCGTTCCTGGCGTTCCGCTCGCTGAGCTACGTCATTGACGTGTACCGCGAGACGAAGGAGAAGCCCGCGCGCCCCGAGACGAAATACCTTGACTATCTGGCCTTCGTCTCCTTCTTCCCGACCATCGAGACGGGGCCGCTCGCGCGCGCACACCAGTTGCTGCCGCAGTTTAGACAGCAGCCGCAACTCTTGAGCGAGGAAGCGACGGGCGCGATTTTCATGATCGTCGTCGGCGCGATTAAGATCGCCGCCGCGACCTTCATCGGGACGAATCTCGTCAACCGCGTCTTCGACCAGCCGGCGCTCTACTCTTCTACGGAATCGCTCGGCGCGATCTACGGCTACGCGCTCCAAATCTACCTGAATTTCTCGGGCTACATTGACATCGCGCTCGCGTCCGCACTGCTCCTGGGCTTCCGCCTGCCCATCAATTTCAACTCGCCGTACAGGGCCAAAAACGTCCCGGACTTCTGGCGGCGCTGGCACATTACGCTTTCGGAGTGGCTGCGGGACTACGTCTTCTCCTCGCTGCCGGGGTCGCCCCGAAAGACTTACAACCTCTACTGGAAGGCGGTCGTGACGATGCTCATCGGCGGCATCTGGCACGGCGCGGGCTGGACGTTCATCATCTGGGGCGCGCTGCACGGCTTCGGCGTCGCGTTCAACCAGTGGTGGGACCAGAGGCGGCGTCGTCTCAAGCGCAAGCCGCGGCAGCAGTGGTGGGTCAAGGCGCTGTGCGTCTTCGCCACCTTCCATTTTGTTTGTCTCGCGTGGGTCTTCTTCCGCGCGGAGAGCGTGGGCCAGGCGTGGGAGGTGCTGGGGCGTCTGGGCGCGATGAATTTCGAGGCGACGAATCTAATAACGCCCGTCTTCAGCATCCCGTTTTATTCCGGCTCGCTTCCCGTCTCGGTGCTCCTGGTGCTCATCCTGAGCTACCTCGCGCACTGGTTCCCGAAGGACGCGCTGGACAAAGTCCGCAATGGGTTCACGTGGCTGCCTTCGCCTGCACAGGCCGCGGTTATCCTGGGAGTCGCGCTCGGCCTCTACTACGTTTCGGGGACTGAGGCGCAATTCGTTTACGGCAATTTCTGATTGCAAGGGGAAGTGTTGGGGAAGTTATGAACATGGTCTGCAAAGTCTGCGCGACGCAACTCCGAGCCGGGGCGAAGTTCTGCAACAAGTGCGGCGTGCCGCTCTCGCTGATAGAACGCTTCGGCGCGAAGCTCGCCGGCTCCAAGAGCGAGATGACGGTCGTCGGCGGCGCGCAACGGCCCGAGGACGACGACGTGACGACGGTTGATTCGCCGCGCCTCGCGCCGACCTTAGACCCCTCGGTCGGAAGCGCGCCCGCGTCAGCCCCTTCTCCACGCCTTGCCCCGACTGTAGACCCGGCGCTCGCGCAGACCGTTGACGTGGCGGGCCGACCGCCGGTCGCAACGCCGCCGCAGCCCGCGCATCCTGTCTCGCCGAAGCCTCCCGCTCCGCATGTGCCGCCGGTTTTGGCACAGAGAGTTGCTGCTCCGCCGGTTGCTTCGCCCGCGATTGTGCAGACGGCGGACTCGCCCGTGCTGAAGCGCAAAGGCCCGCGCCACATCCTGCTGAGCAAGCCTGCGCAGACGATCCTCTTCGTCTTCATCTTCGCCTCCTTGCCGCTCTTCATCCCCGCGCTGGGGAACATGCTCGGCCTGAAAGAGACGCCTTACTCTGATCTGCTGCCCGACCCGCGCGAATTGATTACCTTCAAGAGCAGCGGCGGCTCGAACGCAGACGCAGGCATCGGCGGCGGCAGTTCCACCGCGACTGAAGAGACGACCATCGCCGCGACCGGCACGGACGACCCCGTCATCGTCGGCTCGAAGAACCCTGTCGAAGACCCTGCGCGCGCGATGGACAACTTCTACGCCTCGCTCGCACTCACTGACGCGAAGCAGTCGGGCGCGGTCACGCGCGTCACGCACTACGGCGACTCGCCCATCACGAACGACGGCATCACGAGCACCGTGCGCCGCTTGCTGCAAGAGAACTTCGGCGACGCAGGCCACGGCTTCATCCTGATGGACAGGCCGTGGGCCTGGTACGGCCACCAGGCGATTACATTCACTTCGGGCGGCGGCTGGGACGATAACCCGATGGGGCCTGGGAGCAACGCGGGCGGCGAGTTCGGCCTTGGCGGCGTCTCATTTACCGCGAGCGGCCCCGGCAAGTATTCGCGCTTCGCCCCCGCGACCGAGGGCGCGACGGGCAAGAATTTCTCGCGGATGGAAGTCTACTATCTGCTCTCGCCCGGCGGCGGCCAGTTCAGCGTCAACGTCAACGGAGACGACTCGCAGACCATCTCGACCGACGGCGCCTCGACAACTTCAGGCTTCTACGAAATCAAGGCCAGGCAACGCGGGCGAGAACACGTTCGAGGTCAAGTCCGCGAGCGGTAGCGTGCGCCTCTTCGGCGCGGTCATTGAGAACGACGGCCCCGGCGTCGTCTACGACAGCCTCGGCGTCAACGGCGCTTACGCGGGCCTGCTCGCCACCGCGATGAACGAGAATCATTGGGCCGAGCAGTTGCGCCATCGCAACCCGAACCTCGTCGTCATCAACTACGGCACGAACGAGAGCCAGTACGCCTCGGACGACCAGATGCAGCGCTACGAGAAAGACCTGCGCGAGGTCATACGCCGCGTGCGCGTCGCGCTCCCAACGGTCTCCATCCTGGTCATCTCGCCGATGGACCGCGGCAAGCGCGTCCCCGGCGGCAAGATCGTCACGATGCCTTCCATCCCGAAGATAGTCGAGATGCAGCGCCGCGTCGCGCTCGAAGAGAACGTGGCCTTCTTCAACACGTTTCAGGCGATGGGCGGCGAAGGCACGATGGCGAAGTGGGCCGCGGGCAAGGGCAAGAACCATTTAGTCGGCGGCGACCTGACACACCCGACGGCCGAGGGCGCGGAGGTCGTCGGTCGCCTCATCTACGAGGGCATCGCCGACGGCTACGCGAAGTACAAGGCGCGCGCCGGAAGGACGCCCGCGCAAGGCAAATAAGTTTCGGTTAGGCTGTCTATCGAGTCTGGTCAGTTCGGCCGAGTTTGACGAGCCCAGTGCGGACTCGTTAGACTCGGCAGGTCTCGACTCAGACTCGATAAACTTTTTAACCGGAGGACGGGAAACTCATGGCATTGCCGCAAGGTGTGACGGATTA
This sequence comes from uncultured Acidobacteriota bacterium, assembly GCA_963711585.1. Taxonomy (GTDB): domain Bacteria; phylum Acidobacteriota; class Blastocatellia; order Pyrinomonadales; family Pyrinomonadaceae; genus QHXM01. The sequence goes on from CAVQEU010000022.1 coordinate 743,728, forward strand.
TCTCAACGAGAACGCGCAGAACAACGGGGCGCAGGCTCCTCAGGCCGGCGACGACCTCTTCAAGTCGGGCGTGCTCGACAGCTTCGCGCTCGTCGATTTCATAGGGGTGCTCGAAACGGAGACCGGAATCAAAGTGCCGGACGCGGACGTGAAGGCCGCCAACTTCCAGACGCTCGAAGCCATCGAGCGCTACGTCGAGGCGCGCAAAGGTTAAACCCACGTGACAGCCTACATCAACGGCTCGGGCATGTACGCGCCCGAGCAATCAATCAGCAACGAAGAGATAGCGGGAAGGCTCGGCCTCGAAGCCGAGCAGATTTTCAAGTCCTCCGGCATACGACGCCGCCGCTGGGCCGCGAACGGCACGACGACGAGTTCGCTCGCCGCCGAAGCCTTGAAGCTCGCGCTCGACGACGCGCGTCTCAAGCCGGAGGACGTTGACTACGTGCTGTTCGGCACGATGACACCCGACCGCTTCATCCCGGGCAGCTCGCCCGCCGTGCAGAAGGCGCTCGGCCTGCGCGAGATTCCGTGTCTCGACATACGCGCCGCCTGCTGCAATGCGCTTTATGGCTTGCAGGTCGCGCGCGCGCTGGTCGCGTCCGGCGCGGCGCGCCACGTCGCCATCTGCCTAGCCGAAATCCAGTCGGCTTTCTTAGACCTCTCGCCCGCGGCAGGCACCACCTCCATGCTCTTCGGCGACGGGGCTTCCGCGCTTATCGTCTCGAACGAAAAGACGGACGGCGGGCTTGAGATTTTGGACGTGCATCTGGCGACGGATGGCAGTTACGTTGACGATCTCGGAATGCGTTGTCCGGGGACTGAGTTCGGAACGGCGCGCTCGTATTCGCCTGCGGAACACGCCGAGGATTTCGCGGCGCGGATGGTCGGGCAGTCCGTGATTTTGCAGGCGTCGCGCAAGATCGTCGCGGCGTGCCAGACCGTGCTTGAGCGGAACGATCTACAGGCGAGCGCCGTGCGTTGGATGGTCCCGCACCAGGCGAACGCGAACCTTCTGGCACAGGTCGCGCGCGGGCTGAAGTTCCCGACCGCGGAGGGCGGCGTCATCTCCGTGCTTGAGGATTACGGCAACACGTCTTCGGCCTCGATGGGAATCGCGCTCGACGTGCTGCGCCGTTCCAATCGCATCCAACCCGGCGACCGCCTCCTGCTCCCTGCCTTCGGCGCGGGCTTCACCTGGGGCGCTGGCCTCCTCGTCGCCTGAAGCTAGAATTAATTTCAAATCATTGAGCAGTGCTTTGCGACTTTGCGCCTTTGCGAGAGATTAATTCCTCACGCAAAGGCGCAAAGTCGCAAAGGGGTTGAGTGGATTCGCCGCGCGGCTTTACGGCCCGGTGCCTGTGAAACTCGTGGACGCGCCCGCGGGAATGTCGCCGGTCAGGCTCAGGATGCTTCTCGATGTCGGGCTGAACGTGAAGCCCGTCTTCGCCGGCTTCAAGGTGTAGTTGCGCCCGGCCGGCAAGTTCGTGAACGTGTAATAGCCCGTACTACTGGTCTGCGCCGTCCGGGCGGGGAACCCGGCGGGCGTCGGACTTGTTAAAGTAATCGTCACCGCGCCGATGCCTGTCGTCGTGCCCGGCCGCGTCACGCGCCCGCTGATCGAATAGACCGTCACGAGGAAGTTGACAGTCGTTTGGTTGGCGTTCAGGTTGCTGAGCGACTGCTGGACGGGCGTGAACCTGTATCCCGTCTTCACGGGCGTCACCATGTAGTTGCGCCCCGCCGGGAGATTCGGGAATGAGTACACCCCTGCGTCATCGGTCGTCGCCGTTCGGGGCGTGAAGCCGGCCGGCGTCGGGCTCGTCAGCCTCACAGTCACGCCGCCCATGTTGGTCGTGCCCATCCTGACCACGCCGCCGACGGTGTAATGCTTGAGCGTCGCCACGAGGTTGACGTTCCCGCGGTTCGCCGTCAGGTTAGTCAAGGTCAGTTGCGTGGGGGCGAAGATGTAGTTGTCCTTCGACGCCGTAATCCTGTAGCCGCCCGGCGTCGGCAGATCGGTGAACGAGTACGCGCCGTTACTCGTCGTCTCCGTGGTGCGCGGCGTGAAGTCCTGACCGCCCGTCAGAGTCAGGGTCACGCCCCCCAGGCCCGCGCCCGCGGCTGTGCCAATCGTGACGCGGCCGCTGATGTCCGCGGGGAGCGTCTGTATAAAGTTGTGCCTCGTGCCTGCCCGCAGGAACAGGCTCTCGTAGTCGAAAGCGAGGTCGCCTTTGGAGGGCGTGACCCTGTAGAGTCCCCCCTGCTCAAGGTTCAGGAAGGCGAACGCGCCTTCGCTGTCGGTGACGACCCTGCGGCTTTCCGCGCCGTCGAGCGTGACGACCACGCCGCCGACGCCGCGCAGGTCGCCGCTATCCTCGCCCCCGCGGACGACGCGCCCGACGATGAAATAAGTCTCCTTCAGCTTCGTGACAAAGGCGTCCCATCCCCCCGGCTCCGCCGGCCCGCGCTGGTACTGACGGCGCAGCGGGAAATCAGTCGAGTAGCCGTAGCCGGTCACGTAAGCGTTGCCCGCCGGGTCCACGGCGATGGAGTTGGCTCCGTCGTAGTTGCTGCCGCCCAGGTAAGTGCTGTAGACGACTGAGTCCTCGCCGAGGGCAAGGGTATTTAGCTTTACGACGAAGGCGTCGGATTGGAAGTTAAAATCATTACTGTCATAACCGCCCAGCTTCCGCTGGTACGCGTTGAACGTCGGGAAATCTATTGACCATGTGTAGCCGGTCACGTAGGCGTTGCCCGCCGAGTCCGCGGCAATGCCGTACCCTGTGTCCATGCCGCCGCCGCCCAGGTAGGTGCCATAGAGGAGCGAGGCCGCGCCCGCGACGTTCGTGTCCAGCTTCACGATGAAGGCATCCACGTTGACGGGGTTATCACCCTTGCGCGACTGATACGCGTTGAGCGTCGGGAAGTTATTTGACCCGGTCTGGCCCGTCACGTAAGCGCGGCCCGCCTGGTCCACGGCGATGGCGAAGCCGTCCTCGTAGCCGTTGCCGCCCAGGTAAGTGCTGTAAAGGAGCGAGGCCGCGCCCGCCAGGTCCGTGTCGAGCTTGGCGACGAAGGCGTCCGAAGAAGGTTCGTCCCTCTGAAATTGGTTGCGCGTCGGGAGATTGGTCGAGTAAGTCGTCCCCACCACGTAAACATAGCCAGCGGGATCAACGGCGATGCCCGCGCCGAAGTCGTCGTGGTTGCCCCCGAAGTAAGTGCTGTAGCGCAGCGCGGCCTTGCCCGCGACGTTCGTGTCGAGCTTGGCGATGAAGGCGTCGTACCTCAGGCGGTCAGTCTGTTTGGCCTGGAAGTTGTGGAGCGTCGGGAGGTCGGGCGAGTTGGTGAAGCCCACTATGTAGGCGTTGCCCGCCGAATCCACGGCGATGCCCTGGCCGGAGTCGGCGCGTGAGCCGCCGAAGTAGGTGCTGTAAAGGAGCGAGGCCGCGCCCGCCGCGTTCGTGTCGAGCTTCACGACGAAGGCGTCGTCGTCGCCCTGATACGTCCGGTAAGCGTTGAGCGTCGGGAAATCCGTTGAGGTCGTAAAGCCTGTCACGTAGACGATGCCCGCCGAGTCTACGGCGATGCCGTTAGCGTATTCCCGGCCGCCGAACTCACCCTCCCTCGCGGATGCCCCGCCCAGGTAGGTGCTGTAGAGGAGCGAGGCCGCGCCCGAGAGGTTGGTGTCCAGCTTCGCGACAAAGACATCGCCGCCGTTTCGGGCCGTCTGATATTGACTGCGCGTCGGGAAGTCGTCCGAAAAGGTGTAGCCCGCCACGTAAGCGATTCCCGACGCGTCCACGGCGATAGCCATGCCCGTTTCGACGCTGTGGCCGCCCAGGTAAGTCGAGTAGCTGAGGACGGGGTCAATCACCAGAGGTTGCGCGCGGTCGTAGTCGCCGACTTCGATGCCGACCCGGTTGCGCCCCTTGAGCACGTAGCGGCTTGCGACCTCACGGCGCTCGCCCCAGCCTTCCTGGTACGCCACAGGCTTGCGCTGCCTGACTTCTCCGCCCGCCGTCTTTAACACTAACTCTCCCGTCGCACGCTCCACCTTCACACGCCCTACTCCCGTGAACTCCAAAACGATCTGCCTCGTGTCCGCGCCGGGCGCGACCTCGAAGTCGTACTCAAGCTGCTGTTGTTGCCCGTAGTAGAGCATGTCCACGCCGGGGTAGACCTGCGAATACCTGACCCGCTCGAAACGGGGAACTTCCGTTCGCCACTTCTGCGGGTCGTCGCCCCTGAAGTAGTTCGCGCGGGCCTGCGCCACGTCTTCGCCCGCGATGGCTGGCGAGCGATTCGCGCCCAGAAGCCTCATACGCAATACGGCCGGGCGCGACTTGCGGGGCGCGACTTGCGACTTGCGCTGAGGCCGTCGGCCCTCCTTCCTGCCAGACATCTCGCCGCCCGCGCCGCGCAATGAGAGCACGGCCTCGGTCGGCGTGAGAAACAACGTGTAGCCGGGGCCGCGAGAGACGTACCTGACTTCCTTATCCACCTGCCCGCGGTTCTCTTCAAAGCTCATGGGTAACTTGTTGTAAGCCTCGCCGACATGCTCCCGCGTCGCCTCGTCAGGAGTTTCGGCACGCGGCGCGGGCTGGTCGGCGGACGGGGCGGCCGGTGGGGTAAAGGAAGGCGGCAGAGAGTTGCGTGGGGCGCGGGCCACTCCGGCCGCGACGCCGACTAACCCTGTCACGAACAACGAGCAGCTCAGGGCGCAGGCGAGAGGGACTCTCAGTTTCGGTGAAGATGACATCTGACTACTCCTTTTGCCGGGAGGCGCTGCCTCCCCGTAAGCCCGCGGCCGAGGGTGTGCTCGCCGCCTTCGTCCCAGTCTTTGCGGAGGAGCCTCACGGCCCCGCGCCGGTGAAGCTCGTAGACGTTCCCGCCGGAACGTTAGCGCTCAGATTCGTGAGGCCGCGCGTCGCCGGGCTGAAGGTGAACCCACTCTTCGCGGGCTTCAGCGTGTAGCTGCGCCCCGCCGGAAGATTCGTAAACGTGTAGTAGCCCGTGCTGCTCGTCTGCGCCGTCCGCGCCGCGAAGTTGCCCGGCGTCGGGCTCGTCAACGTCAACGTCACCGCGCCGATGCCCGTAGACGTTCCGGCGCGCACAACTCGCCCCGTGATGCTGTAGACCTTAACGGCGAAGTTGACGTTGGTGTGATCGGCGCTTAAGTCGGCGAGAGACGCGCCAACGGGCGTGAACTGGTAGCCGGCCTTCACGGGCGTCACCGTGTAGCTGCGGCCCGCCAGGACGTTGGGGAACGAATAGGCCCCGGCGCTGTTGGTCGTCGTCCCCCGCGCGGTGAAACCCCCCGGTGTCGGGCTTTCAAGTTTCACCGTCACGCCGCCCAAACCGGACGCGCCCGATTTAACGACGCCGCTGACAGTGTAAGTCTTGAGCGAGGCGGTGAAGTCCACGCCCGTCCGGCTCGTCGTCAGGTTAATCAACGCCGCCTGCTCCGGCCCGAACCTGTAGCCCACTTTCGACGGCGTCACCTTGTAGCTGCCCGGCGTCGGCACTTGGCCGAACGTGTAAGCGCCCGTGCTCGAACTCTTCACCTCGCGCGGCGCGAAGTTCGTCCCTCCCGTCAGCCTCATCGTCACCCCGCCCAACCCCTCGCCCCCGGCTGTCCCAATGGTGACGCGTCCTGTGACGGAGGCTGAGCGCGTCCTGAAGTCCACGTCCGGTTGGTCGGCCGCAAGGTCGGTGAACCTGCGCCTGGACGGGGTGAAGGTCAAGTCGCCTTTGGAGGGCGTGACGGTGTAGTCGCCGCCGGTGATGAGTTGGGCGAAGAAGTATTCGCCGTTGCTGTTGGTGACGAAGGTGTCATGTTTGGAGCCGGTGAGCGTGACGGTGACAGCGCCGAGGCCGGTCAAGCCGTCCTTGGTGACGCGCCCCCTGACGGTGTAGGAGTCTCTCAGCTTGGTGAGGAAACAGTCGTACGAGCCGGGGGCATTTTTCGCAGGGTACGGGTTGACCTGCGGTAAGAGTGCCTGACCGCGTCTCGCCCGTCACGTAAGCGTTGCCCAACGAGTCCGTCGCGATGGCTAAGCCCTTCTCCTCATTGTTACCGATCAGGAGCGTGCTGTAGATGAGCGAAGCCCTGCCCGACAGGTTCGGGTTCAGCTTCGCGACGAAGATGTCGCTGTTAGTCTCCGTGACGTATTTCTGCGACGGGTTAAGCTCCGGGAAGTCGGACGCGACCGTCCAGCCCGTCACGTAGACGTTGCCCGACGAGTCTACGGCGATGCCGTAGCCGTCGTCGAAGCCGCCGCTCCCGCACAGGTAAGTGCTGTAGCGGAGCGAGGCCGCGCCCGAGAGGTTCGTGTCCAGCTTCGTCACGAAGGCGTCGCTCCCGTCGTAGCACTGCGTCTGGTACTGGTTAAGCGTCGGGAAATCTCTTGAGCTGGTTTGGCCCGTCACGTAAGCGTTGCCCGCCGAGTCCGCCGCGATGGCCCAGGCGAGAGCGCCGTAGGTGAAGCCGTCGTCGCTGCCGACCAGGTACGTGCTATAGAGAAGTGAAGCCGCGCCCGAGAGGTTCGTGTCGAGCTTGGTCACGAAGGCTGCGCGCTGATAGTCCCAGGTGGTATGGAAGTCTCTCTTGTACGCGTGGAACATCGGGAAATCAGTTGAAGCGGTATAGCCCGCCACGTAAGCGTGACCTGCCGAGTCCGCCGCGATGCCGGTGGCGTAGTCGTCGCGGCTGCCGCCGAGGAAAGTGCTGTAGACGAGTTGGGCTGCGCCGGAAGCATTCGTGTCTATCCTCGTCACGAAGGCGTCCTGGCCCCGGCGCTTGACCCTGTATGGATTAATTATCGGGAAATCAGTTGAAGCGGTGTAACCCGCCACGTAAGCGTGGCCCGCCGAGTCCACGGCGACGCCCGCGGCGTAGTCGTCGTCTGTTCCGCCCAGATAAGTGCTGTGGAGGAGCGAGTCCGCGCCCGAGAGGTTGGGGTCCAGCTTCACGAGGAAAGCGTCGCCGAACTGCACGCCGCCCCGATACGTCTGGTACGGATTGAGCAGCGGGAAATCGGGCGCAGCGGTTACTCCCGTCACGTAAATAATGCCCGACGAATCCACGGCGACGCCGGTGCCAATGGTGCAACAACTGGCCGTGCCGCCGAGGTAGGTGCTGTAGAGGAGCGCGTCCTTGCCGGAAGCGTTCGTGTTTATCTTCAACACGAAGGCGTCAGCGTAGTAAGGGGCGTCCCGGTTTTTCTGGTACTGGTGGAAGGTCGGGAAATCGGGCGATTGAGTGAAACCGGCCACGTAAGCGTTGCCCGAGGCGTCGGCGGCGATGGCGTAGCCGAAATCATTTGAAGTGCCGCCCAGATAAGTGGAGTAGGTGATAACGGGGTCAATCACCAGTCTCTTCGCGCGGTCGTACTCGCCGACCTCTATGCCGACCCGGTTGCGTCCCTTGAGCACGTACCGGCTCGCCACCTCTCGTCTCTCTCCTCCCACCTCCTGATACGCCACGGGCCTGCGCTGCCTGACCTCCCCGCCCGCCGTCTTTAAGACCAACTCTCCCGTCTTGCGCTCGACCCGCACGCGCCCGACGCCCGCGAACTCCAAAACGATCCGGCCCGCGTCGGCCCCGGCCGCGACCTCGAAGTCGTACTCCAACTGCTGCTCTTGCCCGTAGTAGATGACATCTATGCCGGGGTAGACATCTGCGTACCTGACGCGCTCGAAGCGCGCCACGCCCGTGTGCCAATTCTTCGGGTCGTTGCCCTTGAAGTAGTTCGCCCGCACGCCCGTTCTGTTCTCGGCGGTGACGGCGGGCGAGCGGTTCGCGCCCTTCAGCTTCATCCGCAGCACGTCCGACCGCGGCGAGCGGGTTGCTAATCGCGGTTCGCGCCGCCGGTGCAATCCGCCCTTCTGGTTCCGCGCTTCGCCCTCCGCCCCGCGCAACGAGAGCACGGCTTCGGTCTGGGTCAGGAAGAGCGTGTAGCCCGCGCCGCGCGCGAGGTACTTGACCTCCGCGTCCACCTGCCCCCGGTTCTCTTCAAAGCTCAGGGGCAATTTGACGTAAGCCTCCTCCACGCGCGCCCGCGCCGCATCGTCAAGGGTTTCGGCTCGGGGAACGACAGCCTGATCGGCGGTCTTCTGCACGGCACGCGGGGGCGGGAGCTGATTGGCGTAGGCGCGGCTCGCCCGAGTCGTCGGGCAGCTCAACCCGGCCACGAACAGCGAGCAGATTAAAAAGTGTGTGACGAGTTTTCCGAGATTCCGTGAGGTAATCATCTATAGCGCTCCTTCTGTTGAGAAGAAGTCCCTCGCGGTAAGCTCACCACAGAGGGTACAGTTTGTTTGCCAGAGGGTGGATGACGAGGGCGCGCGCGTTTGCCCTTTGCGGACGTGTGACGAGGCCGAGCATATGAGCGCGGTGGGCGTATGTCAAGGAACAGAGGGGCCGCGCAATCTCGCGCGGCCCCTCTGTTCAGACGATTGACTGAAAGGTGTTTTAGTTCTTGCCCTTCTATCAGAATTTCAGTTCCTCAAGTCCCAGGCAAAGAGCGCTGGCGCTCGTCCAGGTGCGAGCGGTCCGCGAGGACGTGCAGGAGCGGCCCATGCGCCGTGAACTCGATGATGCTGACGGAGCCCACGGGGCAGACCATGCGGTAGCGGAAGCGCCCCACGTCAATGCCGAGCAGGCTGCACAGCATGATCCTGATGGTCGCCTTGTGCGAGACGACCAGGACGTTGCCGTCGTCGAACCGGCGGCGGATTGCTTCGACGACGTGCATCCCGCGCCGCGCAATCAGGACGGCCGTCTCGCCCCCGGTCGGCGCGTGCCACGAAGGGTCGGCCAGCCAGCTAATGTAGTCGTCGTGGAATTGACCCTCGACCGCCTCTTTGGAGAGTCTTTCCCAACGGCCGTAGCCGATCTCTTTCAACCCGTCGCGTTCCTCTACGCCTAAGGTCAGCGCGTCCGCGAGTGGCCGCGCGGTGGCGACGGCGCGGCGCAGCGGGCTTGAGTAGATGGCCCGCCACGCCTTCGAGCGGTAGGCGGCGGCGAAAGACTCCGCCATCGCCAGCCCGTCCTCCGTCAACTCCGGGTCAGAGCCCGAGCCGCAGAACACGTCTTCGCGGCTCAGCGCTGTCTGCCCGTGTCGCAGGAAGTAGAGCGTCAGGCTCATCCTTAGGGTCCTATCTTAACGAGTGGCCTGCTCTGACAACCCGTCGGCTGCTTTCAGTACGGCGGCGCGGTAGACTGACGCCATCTCCTCCTGGCTGCTGATGTGTATGTTCAAATCGCGCACCAGCCCGTCGCTCAGGCCGTAAACCCAGCCGTGGACGGTCAACTCCTGCCCGCCCTCCCACGCGCTCTGAACTATCGTCGTCTGGCACACGTTCGAGACCTGCTCCATGATGTTCAACTCGCACAGCTTGTCCACGCGCTCAGACTCGTCGGCTATCCGCGCCAGCAACGCCTCGTGCTTCTGCACCACGTCCTGTATGTGGCGCAGCCAGTTGTCAATCAGGCCCAGCTTCAAATTGAGCATGGCCGCGCGCACTCCGCCGCAGCCGTAGTGGCCGCAGACGATGATGTGTTTGACCTTGAGTGCTTCGACCGCGTACTGCACGGTCGAGAGGCAATTGAGGTCCGTGTGGACGACGACGTTCGCCACGTTGCGGTGAACGAAAAGCTCTCCGGGCGACATCCCGACGATCTCGTTCGCCGGGACGCGGCTGTCCGAGCAGCCGATCCACAAGTACTCGGGCGATTGCTGCTCGGATAATTTTTGAAAGAAGTCAGGCGTGCGGGCTTTGATATTCTCGGCCCAGACGCGGTTACGCTCGATCAGGTGGGTCAGGCTTCGCATATTCTCCTGTTAGTCCGGTTGGCTTGATTGTTGTTCCTCGGCTTGCCGCCGCAGTTGGTCTATGACCGAACGGATGGCGGTCGCCAGGTTTCCTTCGGGCGCGAGCTGCAAGTATTTCTCGTAAGCCTCGACGGCCTCCTTGTATCTCTCCATCTTCTCGTAGGCCGCGCCGAGCAGTTGGTAAAGGACGGGCTCCGAATCGGAGAGCTGTGCGATGGCCGTGCGAAACTCCGCGACCGCCTCCTCGTCCATCCCTTTCTCTTCGTAGAGCAGGGCGAGGCCCGTGTGCGCCTCGGGTTGGAAGCCGCGCGCCTCGCGTATGGCGCGCTTGAAGGCGGCGATGGCGTCGTCCCAGAAGGCGGCGTAGCGCAGGATGCGACCCTCGACCGCCGACGCCTCCGGGTAGACGGGGCGCGACTCCCGCGCGAGGTCAATCTCCGCGAGCGCCTGCTTGTATTCGTTCATGTCCAGCAGGAGGCGCGCCAGCCCGACGTGCGCCGCCGCGAAATTGGGCCGGAGTTCGATGGCCTTGCGGTAAAGCTCGGCGGCCGCGCGCTTCGACTCCTCGTCACGCGCCTTCTCGCGCGCCTCTTCGGCGCGCTGGAAAGTCAACTCCGCCTCGTCCGTGGTCTGAGTCAGGCGGACTTCTATCTCGCCACGCTGGGCCGCTGTGAGGGGAAGCGTTCGCTCTCGGAAACCATTCGCCCGCACGCGCAAACTGTGCCGCCCCGCCGAGACTTTCTCCAACGTGAGTTTGCCCCCGGCGTCCGTCACGCCGCGCCTGACCTCGTCGAGCCAGACGACGGCGTTCGGCTCAGTCTTGACGGTGATTGATTTCGTCGAAGCGGCAGCGGGTTTCTTATTTCTTCTCTGTGCCGTTGCGTCTTGCGCGCAGAGCAACAGCGCTGTCAGCACGATCAAGGCGAGGACGCGGTCGGATGTTGAGAGCTTGCCTTTCATATTTGTAGGGGCAGGGCTTGTCCCTGCCCGTTCGACATTCATCAAACGCGGGCAGGGACAAGCCCTGCCCCTACAGTTTTACTCTCCGTGTTCGTTACCTGTAAACCGGCGCTGAATCACGTCCTCGTTTACCGGCTGCGCCTCGTTTCCTGTTTGGGCCACATCCAGGGGAAGGTGAACGGGGCGCGAGCCGACCTCGGGGCGGAACTGACCCTTATCGTCGTAAAGCCGTTCGTACTGGTACGTATTGCGGACGACGCCCTGGACATAAGCGCGCGTCTCCTTGAAGGGGATCGCCTCCGCGAACTCATCAATTTCGAGCGGGAGCGTGGCGCGCCACTGCGGGACGCGACCCGGCCCCGCGTTGTAGGCGATAGCGACGAACTCAATGCGGCCGAACTTGTCGAACTGGTCGCGCATGTAGCCCGTGCCGAGCTGTATGTTGAGCCGCGGCTCGTAAAGACTCTCGGCCGTGACCGCGCGGTCAATGCCGTACTTGCGCGCCACGGACGCGCCCGTCGGGACGAGCAGTTGCATCAAGCCGAAGGCGTTCGCGGGGGAGCGCGCGCGCGGGTTGAAGACAGACTCCTGGCGTATGAGGCCGGCGACCTGGTGCGGGTCGAGGCGCTTGGCGCGCGCCTCTTGTTCGATGATGTCCCAGTAGGCGAGCGGGTAGAACACGTCCCACTCCTCGCGCGTCATCTCCTCGGGCTTCATCTGCGAGTAGTCCGGGTAACTCTTCCTGAGCAGCGTCAGGGCGCGCACGTTGTCGTCGCGCGTGCGGTAGATGCGCGCGAGCGCGAGGTTGACGCGCGGGCTCGAAGGGGCTGTCTCTGCGGCGCGGTTCAACTCCTCCAGCGCCCAGTCGTCAATGCCTATGTTCGTCAACTGGTCCGCCTTGACGACGCGCTCGTTCTCGTCGCGGCCCGAGGTCTCTTCCGCGACCGTTACTTTCTTCAAGTTGGCGACGGCGCGGCCCACGACGGAGTCCGGCGGGAAGTTGCCCTGCGGCGCTTGCCCTGCGTTCTTCATGGAGGTCAGCCGCTCGCGCGAGAGGTGGCCGTACCAGTTCGCGCTGTAGCGCGCCTGCATGCCTTCGTAAATCGCCCGTGCCTCGCTGAGCTTCCCGGCGCGTTCAGAGTCGCGCCCGGCCCAGTAGCCCGCGCGCCCGCGGTTGTCCGTGTTCTTGTCCGCGTAGTACGCCAGATGCTCTGTCAGCAGGCGCGACGACTCCTGATAATTCTTCGCCTCGTGCGCGGCCCAGGCCATCTCGAACTGCGCCTGCGCGACCTCGACCGCGCCGGGGAAGGAGCTGACCGCCGAGCGGAAGAAGTAGGATGAGTCGGCCGTGTTCTTCGCGTCGCGTGCGATTTCGCCTGCGCGCACCATTGCGCGCGGCGCGAACGAATTCGCGGGGAACGAGCGGCGCAATTCTTCGACCGTCGTGCGGACCTGATCCCACTGGCGAGCGAGCGCGTATGCCTGTGCCAAATTGAAGAGGGCTTCGGCGCGCAGCTCCGCGGCCGACGATGGGATACTGTTGAGGGCGGCCATGGCATCCGCCGTGCGCCTGGCGCTGACCGCGCTGATGCCGCGACGCAGTTGGGCTTCCGGCCGCGCGGTCGCGGGGAAGCGCGTGAACGCGTCGTTGTAAGCAGTCGTGGCGTCGCCGTAGCGCTTCGCGTCGTAGAGACGGTCGGCGCGCGCAATTGCTTCGTCCGCGTTAGCCGCGGCGGTGGTCGAGTTTAATTTCGAGATGAGCGCTTCGGCCTCGACGCTCTGCGCGGAAGCTGGCGCGTAAAAATAGACGCGGCGGTAAGAGGCGAGCGCACGCGTCGGGTCGCTCGTGCTCTCGTAGGCTTTGCCCGTCAGGAGCAGCGAGGCGGCGTCACCACGCTCGTTCAAATCTTTGAGCAGAACTGGCACAGCGGCGGCCTGGCTCTCCTCCATCAGCATCTCCGCGTCGCGCCTGAGCGCGTGGCCCGCGCGCAGCGACGAAGGATAATCGCGGGCCAGCTTTTCGTAGTCGGCGCGTGCCTCCGCGCGGCGGCCCAACTGTTCCAGCGCCTGCGCGCGCACGAGCAGCGCGTAGTCGCCGAGCGCCGTGCGGTCGCGTATGACGTTCGAGTCGAGGAGCGCGACGCCGCCCGCGAAATCGCCCTGCTTGATCTTGATTCTCGCGCGCAGGACGCGGGCCAGCCCCGCTGCCTTCGTGTTCGGGAAATCAGACTCGATGCGCGCGACCGCGTCCTCAGCGGGCAGCACACCATTGCGCGTCATCGCGCGCAACTGGTCGAGCGCCTTCACCTCGCCCGGCACAACGCGCCCCTGTTGCGGGCGCGCGCCGCAACTCGCGCTCATCAGCGGCCAGACGGACGCCCCTATGACGACGACGAGGCCCACGATAACAAGAGTCAGACGGTGCTTGCGAAATTCGATAGCCAATGCGTTCTCCAAAAACAGTGACAAGTGACAAGTGACGAGTTACAAGTAAGAAACTTGCCTTTAACTCGTCACTTGTCACTTGTCACTCGTCACTGTCTTTACGCGGCCGCGCCCGGATAGTCGCGGCCGAGCTTTGACGGGTCGCCCTCGGCGAGCGTGTTGACGACCTCGTGATGAAAGTAGTCGTAGCGCGCCGTCACGGGCTGGGAGATGCGCTGGTCGTACATCTGGCGCGAGCGGTCTATGTCCTCGCGCAGCCGGTGGTAGATGTCGCCTTCGAGGCGGCCCTCCCTGACCTTCTGCTCGTTGTAGAGTTTGATCTCCGAGACCAGCAGGCGCGCGAAGCGGCGCGCGTAGTTGTGTTGCTGGCGTTCTTCGTCAGTGTTGACATCGACGGGCAAATCCGCCGCGTCTGCCGAGCGCCAGCCGCGTGCCGCCGTGCCGCCGGACGCGGCCGGAGCCGTGTACTGCTCGGGCGCGGGTGCGGGTGCCTGCGGCTGCTCGACCTCGGCGGTCGTCTCGTCCATCACGGTCGCGCCCAGGTGCGAGTAGTCGTCAGCCTGCGGCGGGGCCTCCGCGACGATGGTCTCCTCGCCCGTGTATTCGGCGGGCTCCGCGTAAGCGGGTTGAGCTTCGGCCTCTTCGGCGGGCGGCGCTTCGACGACCACGGTCGGCGTCTCTTCGCCCTCGCCTGTGGCCCAGGCTTGCTCCTCCTGCGGCGGCGCTGCTTCGGGTTGCGCTTCGGGTTCGGGCGCTGCGGCCTCTTCGGTCGGCGGCGGCGCTGTCTCAGGCTGCGGCTGCGTTTCTGGCACAGCGGCGGCGGCCGCCGGCTGCGGTTGCTGCGACGGAGCAGCGGCGGCGGCGCGCGGGCCTCCGCCTCCAACCAAAAGCTCGACGGCCATGCCCGCGACGCGGACGAGCGTTTCGAGCGCTTCGAGGTTGATGGCGTCGGCGTCGAGCGCGGCCGAGTCCGCGTAGAGCACGGCTGCCGCGCGTCCGCGCGCGATGAGCGGGATGGCGACCATGCGCTGCGGCGGGTCCGAGCCGAGGTGGTTCAGGAGCAGGTAGTCTTCGGCGTTGCTGCCGGGCGCGCCGCTCCAGGTGTTGCGCGAGCGGACGACATCGCTCAAGGGCGTGTCGGCAGACAAGGGCAGGACAAGCTCGCGGACGGCGTCGTCGCCGACTGAGCCTTCGAGCCCGCGCGCGCGCCAGCCAATCGCCTGTTCGTTCTTGACGACGAAGAAGGCCACGCGCGGGGCGAACGAGGCCGCGCGGTTGACGAGCGTGCTCAGAATTTCCGATTGCGAGTGCTGTTCGCTCAAGTCCTCTATGCCGGCCTTGAGAATCGCCATGTCGGAGGAGGCGCGCGTGCGGGCCGACTCGGCCGCGGCCTCTTCGATGCCGCGCTCGTGTGCGGCGCGTATGTGTTCGGAGATGGAGGCGGCGACAGAATGGTCCGGGTCGGCTTCGCCCCCTGCGCGCTCCGCCAACTGCGTGAAGGCTTCGTTGACCTGGCTCTGAAGCCGTGTGATCTCTTGCTGCAATCCGCCGAGGCGCGAGTTGATGTATTCGTCCACCGCGTCGCGCAGGCTCTTTTCCAGTTCTCCGCTGACCACCGTTGATTGCCCTCCGTTTCGGCTGGGAAGCTGCCGTTGAGATGAATAGGGACTGCCGAGAGACGCCGTAAAGAGTGCGCGCCGTCTGTCATCGAATTATGGACGGGCATTGGGAAGAGTGTCAAGAAACGGTTTCGTCGGCCCCGTTGAGCGGATTGACACCCGTCTGGACGCCATGTAAATTTTCGACTTTAGATTTTGATTTTTGATTTGAAGAGGGTGAAAGGTTTTGGTTTATCCAATCGCAAATCAAAAATCTAAAATCAAAATTTCCCTATGCCGGCTGACATTCTCATAGTAGACGACTACGAGGACAACCGGGAGTTGCTGCGCCTGCTCCTGGAAGGGGCAGGCCACCGCGTCCGCGAGGCGGGTGACGGTCACACAGGCGTTCAGATGGCGCTCGACGACGCCCCCGACGTCATTCTCGTTGACCTTTCGATGCCGGGGCTGGACGGCTGGGGAGTCCTGCGCGAGTTGCGCGCGGACGAGCGCACGCGCCACATCCCTTGCGCCGCCGTGACGGCCTTCGTGGACGCCGAGCGCGGTCACGCCCTAGACCAGGGCTTCGATGCCTATCTCCCGAAACCCTATCGCCGGACGGAACTGCTTGAGACGGTCGAGCGCCTGCTCGCGCGGAGCCGCGGCCGGGGCGGGATGACGAACGCCGGGTGAGTAAATTGGCCGAGAAGGATAAAGAGCCTGAAGGGGCTGACGAATTGAGCGCGGGCGTGATTCTCGTCGCGTTCGAGAAGCTGTTCGGCGGCGGGCGCGGCGTCAAGAAGTTCGCGCGCTCGGGCCTGCGCCACACAGAGCTTCCCGGCGGCGCGGTCCTCATCGAGCAGAACCCTAAGAAGCGCAGCGAGTGGGCCGAACTCGCCAACCGCGGACACCGCATCGCCTGGGCCATGCGCGACGGCCGCTACCTCGCCCGCGTCGTTGACGGCGAAGTCACGATGTTAGACGAATAAGGAAAAGGGAAGACCCTGAAAGGGTCTCACAAGATAGCCGGGGGCAAGCGAGTGCGCGTCAGCGCACGACGCGCCGCCCCCGGAACGAGGAAGAAAATATTTTCGACCCTGAAGGGGTCGCGCCTCAACCATGAGGCGCGACCCCTTCAGGGTCGGATTCATTTCTAACGTCAGACCGGGGGCGGCGCAAACTGCGTTTGCTTGCCCCCGGCTATCATGTTTGACCCCTTCGGGGTCTTTACTTTTACCGTTTGCCTTCTATTGTTGTCTCGAATACTGCTGGACGATGTATTCGCGTATCTGCGCGGGGGGCATGCCGCTCTTGTGCAGGTTGTAGGCGATGAGGGCTTCGTTGACGCAGACGGCGCACTGCGAGGCGTGGTTGTCTTCAAAGCAACTGTAAAGGCTCTTGTGGCCGAAGCTCATGTCGCAGTGGCAGTAGCAGGGGAGCTGCGCTATCGTCTCGGGAATTTCTTTGACGATCCTGTAGGCGTCGCGCGTGGGGCCTATGAACTGCTCGGCCGCGAGCGTCGGGCGCAGGCTCTTCGCGCTCTGTGCGTCCTGAAAAGCGGGGACACGCTGGGTGCGCGGCGGCTGCGTGGTGTTCTGGGTCGTGCTGCGCGAGGTGCGCCTCTCGGCCGGAGCCTCTTGCCCGCAGGCCGCCATGATCGCCGCGACGACCGTCAACAGTGTTACGAGAATAACTTTTGTCTTCATCAAATCTTGACCTCTCGGCCACACATTATATCTAAAGCCGCGCGACTTGGCTAAACGCGAATCCCGAGTCGCCCCATTTAGAAGTGAGCAACGGCCTGTTTTTGCCGAGATTGGGCGCGGCGCATGAAAAGCGGGAAGGCTGTGCCGCGAGTTTGCACAGCCTTCCCGAACTTTGCCGAATCAAATCGTGAATAGAGAAAACGTGCGTTCTTCTATTTACGATTCACGATTCACGACCCTTTTATCTGCGGCGGTTGCGCGCTCTGCTGCGTGCGGCCGGGCGAGATTGCAACTGCTGGATTTGTGCTTTCAGTTGCTCAATCTCCTTCTGCTGCTCCTTGCGTTGCTCTTGCTCTGACAGAACATGCAGGGTGAGTTCTTCGATCTTCTCCAGGAGCTTCATTTGATACTGGCTCAGATTGAGCCCGTTCTGACGCACCTCCGCTGCGCTCGGCATATTCGGGAGATGCTTCTGACGCGCTATGTAGGCGCGTAATTGATCTAGCGTCATCAGGCGATAATCGTCCTCGAAAACGTAGTCGGGGACGTTGAGCGTCGTACCGTCATCAATAAAGCTTCCGCCACTGACACGGATATTGCCGCCGCTGACCTCTAATCTTTCCGTGGGTGCAGTCGTCCCGATGCCGACTCGACCGTTAGCGCCTATCCTCATCCTCTCGCTGAGCGTCCCGGCGTTTGTGGTTAAGAAGCGAAGGTTACCGCTGTTCGTCGCGCCGTCATTAGCGCCGGCAATGATAGAGTTCCGCTTCTCGGTCGTAGCCAGGTTGGTATTGAAAAAGGCAAGCTGGCCCAGGTTAGCGGTTGTTCCGCTCTGATTGCTGCCCACCCCGAGTTCAGAAAGCTCGGTGCCGCCGTCAATGGTCACGAACTTTGAGGAGTTGGCGTCAAATTCCGGGCTCGCCGTCCCGAAGCCGACATCGCCGTCTGCCGCTATGTCAAGGCTGCTGGTCGGAGCGCCGGGCCGGATGCGGAGCGACAGCTTCGAGCCGCCCGTCACGTCGCGGACGAAGAAGTTCGCTTCATTCGCGCCGATGTCCCACGTCTGCGCCGTGAAACCACCCGAGTTATTCTGCTCCAACCTGATGGCGGGCGTGTTGCTGGTGTTGGTGTGTAGGTCTAAGACGGGCGTGCTGGTGCGGAAGCCGACGCGCCCTGTGGAGTCAACGAAGATGGAGTTAGTCGCAGCGCCCGCCGTGACCGTGAACGGGACTCTGCTGCCCGTGATGTCTTCGATGGAGAACTTGCTCGCCCCGCCGCTGGCCGAATCGTTGGCGGTCAGTTGCCAATCGTTAGTTGGAAAGGTGCCGACGGAAGTGTCCTCAAACTTGATGCGCGTGTTGTTCTCCTTGAGCCTGATGGTGTCGAAGCCGAAGCTCTCGTTGTTCACGCAGTCGAAGCCGACGCAGAGGCTAGACTGCACGATCAAGTCGTCAGGGATTACCTGATCGGGGAGTGGCAGTGCCAAATTCGTTTTCCAGGAGATTCGCGGCGGGTCAGGATCAACGGCGTGCGAGGCTAACATCATCACCCCGTCCTGAATCGTGGAGGCGCGCACCGGCACGAAGCCGGGCTTGTTCGTGTCCGTCTTACCGGCAACTCGGCGCGCGCCGGGTTCGACTGCCCCGGCGACAATCACGGACCCTCGCAGGACGGTGAAGCTGCCAGACTGGACAGCGGCCTGGGCCGGCAAGAGCCCGCGTTTGACCATCTCACGCCCGGCCGCCTGGTCATCGTCGCCGCCCTTGGCGCGCGCAGCCTTCAGCGTCTTCGCGACTTCGGCGGGGATTTCGGGAGTCAGCCGCAGCTCGTAATTGTAAACTCCGTCGGCCAGCCGGCTGCCTTTCTTATCTATGAGCGTGAATTCGATGGGCGCGCCGGCCTTAAGCTCTTTACGGAACACCTGCCCGTCGGGAGCGGAGACAGTCAGGGTCAGAGAAGAATACTGAGTAGGCACGTCCCATCTGACGACCGACCCGCCGCCGGAAATCGGGGCGAGTCTGTTTCTCTCGTCCGTCGTTTGGCCTGACACGGAGGCGTTGAAGCACGCGAGGACGAACACTATGCTTAGCATTGTGGGTAGGAACTTTAGATTTTTCATGGAGAACCTCTCTTATCGGTATGCAACCGAGTGTGTGTGTCAAGGGTGGATAAGGCTTGACTTACAATCCTGAAGGGCAAAGTCAGAGCGAGGACTTGCGCGTGTGAAGGAGTCCGGGAGTGATATATCAACCAGCGGCCGGCGTGTCAAGTTTTTTTGGACAAAAGTCAGCAAGTTACTGGACCTACCAAAAATAGTTGCAACGCGGCCGCCAGAGCTTTCCCCCGGCAGTCCGAAAGGCATTTGGTTTTCCCGTTTTTGTGCCACTTCACACGGGCGCGAGGTTACTGAGTTGCTCACCCGGAAAGCGTCGTCGCGAATTACACACCTGTGGTCTTAAAGCCTTTTCGTGACGGTCGCCCCGGCCGGATTTTGCCTTCGAAAGAAAACGGGAGGGCTTTCGTCAAGCCCTCCCGCTTCGCAAAAGGCTACCCGCGGCAGCCCCAAAGTTATCTTTACCGTTTTACTGCGGACACTCCACGTCTCTGTAGAATTGAAGCTGCAAGAAGTTGGCGAGGGCGGCCGCGTCCGACTTCGTCACCTGAACCTCGAACCAGGAACTCTGCGTCGCGAACGAGACGGGGCTCCCACTCGTCGCAAAACAGGCGGTCGCCGTGGAGAAGTTGCCGGCGGTCGCCGCCTGCGTGTTGCTGTCAAAGATGACGGGCGCGGAGTCAACCCCGTTATCTATGTTCGTGTGGTGAAAGAAGACGCGGACGCGCGCCGTGGCCCCGGCCCCGTCGCTGTCGCGGAAGCGGATTTTGAAGACGGACTGCGCCGAGCCGAGCGCCGAAAGGTTTGGCGTGACGGGAAGGTTGAACCTGATAACGACCGTGCCGGTCGAGCCGGACTTCACGCTCGCGCCGCCCGCGTTATCCATGTCAACGATGGAAGCGGAACTCTCGTCCACCGCCCCGGCCGCACCCATGAAGTGCAGGGCGTATGCCGGGCCGAGCGGGTTCAGTTGTGAAACCGTATTGACGTAGGTGGTCGTGCCGCCTGGGGGTGTAACCGGCAGCAGGATGCCCGTCCCGAATTTCACGATGCCGTCTGCGCCGATGTCAAGGCTGCTGGTCGGCGCGCCGGGCCGGATGCGGAACGACAGCTTCGAGCCGCCCGTCAGGTCGCGGATAAAGAAGTTCGCTTCGTTCGCGCCGATGTCCCACGTCTGCGCAGTGAAGCCGCCGCCGTTGTTCTGCTCCAGCCGGATGGCGGGCGTGTTGCCGGTGTTCGCGTGGATGTCTAAGACAGGGGTTGCGGTGCGCAGGCCGAGCCGTCCCGTGCTGTCCAGGAAGATAGAGTTGGTCGGGGCTCCGGCGATAATCGTGAACGGGGTCTTACTGCCCGTGACATCGTCAATCGAAAACTTGTTCGCGCCGCCGCTGGGCTGATCGTTGGCGGTCAGTTGCCAGTCGTTAGCGGCGAACCCGGCGGAGGTCGAAGTGTCGTCGAACTTGAGCCGGGTGTTGTTCTCCTTCATCCTGATGGTGTCCGTGCCGAAGCTCTCGCCGTCCACGCAGTCGAAGCCGACGCAGAGACTGCTCTGGACGATGAAGTCGTCCGGGACTACCTGGTCAAGTGGAGTAGGGTTGGGCGCGAGCGCCGCCGGACCCGCACTCTTCCCAACGGTTTTCGTCGCGGCCGCCTCGACTGCCGCCCCGCCTATGAAAGCTGTTCCCTTCAGAATTGAGAAACTCCCTGACTGGACGAGAGATTGAGCCGCCAATGGAGCGCGCGCGTCCGCGTCCGGGGCGGCTTCGTCATTCCTGACACGCGCCGCCTTAACACCGGGCGTCAGGCGCAACTCGTAGGTGTACTGCCCGTCGGGCAATCTTTTGCCTTGATTATCAAAGAGTGCGAAGAAAGGAGCATCCCCGGCGCGGAACTCACGGCGGAAAACCTGCCCGGTGGGTGCCGAGACGGTCAGCGTCAGGGCCTTGAAAGGGGCGCTTACCTCCCATCTAACGCTCGCGCCGTTGGCGGCCAGGGCTGCGAACTTGTTCTTGTCTTCCGCCGATTGCGCGTTGGCTGTAGCGTGCAGGCAGATAATGGCGAAGACCGCGCACAGCACGGCGTATAAGCGATTTCGTTGTTTCATCAGGGAACCTCGTTGTTTGAATAGACGTCGGCCGTGTCAAGAATGCGGAACACATTCCGGCCGTTTGTAGGGCGCCTGGGTTGTGTTGGCTGTTAGGTTCTTTGTAGAACGTTTGAAAAGAAGTTACAGGGGAACTGCAACTATATTTTGTATAGCAATCGGAAGGACGATGTGTCAAGCACGATATTGGACCACTTCACACGGGCGGCACGCTTCTGCGATACTCGCCGAGACGGCGACGTTATGAATTTCACACCTGCGGTCTTCAAGCTCTTCCTTCCCGTCGCGTTGGGCGCGCTCTGCCTCTCGTTCGTCTCACGCACGGCGGGAAAACAGGAGACCGTGGCCGCGCGCGCACCCGCCCCCGTCTTCGACGAAGTCGCGGAAGAAGCGGGCCTGAGGTTCCGGCACTACAACGGCATGGCGGGCAAGCTCCTCCTGCCGGAGATCATGGGCGCGGGCGCCGCGCTCTTCGATTTCGACGCGGACGGCGACATGGATGTCTTCCTCGTGCAGGGGAGCGTGCTCGAAGCGGGCGATAAGCCCGAGCGCACGCTCTTCCCTTGGACTGACAGGGAAGCGCCGCGTGGGCGACTCTTCCGCAACGACCTGACGGCAGCACGCGACGGCACGCCCGTTCTGAAATTCACGGACGTGACGGAGCGTAGCGGCATACGCGCGACGGGCTACGGGATGGGCGCGGCCACAGGCGACGTGAACAACGACGGCCGCGCCGATTTGTACCTCTGCAATCTGGGCCAGAATCAGCTCTACCTCAACAACGGCGACGGCACGTTCACGGACGTGACGACGAAGGCCGGGGCCGACGACGCGCGCTGGAGCGCGAGCGCCGCCTTCGTGGATTACGACCGCGACGGCTGGCTCGATTTGATGATAGTCAACTACGCGGAGTTCAACGCCGCGACGAGCCCCGCCTGCTACGCCGAGACGACCGTCAAAGACTACTGCGGGCCGCGCTCTTTCAAGCCGCCCGGCAACCGCCTGCTTCATAATAAAGGCGACGGGACTTTCGAGGACGTGACGGCGCGCTCGGGGCTCATCAGCGACTTCGGCCACGGGCTCGGCGTGGTCGCGGCCGACTTCGACTCGGACGGCTGGCCGGACATCTACGTCGCCAACGACGGCGACCCCAATCAGCTCTGGATGAACCAGAAGAACGGCACCTTCAAAAACGAAGCGCTGCTCGCAGGCGCGGCCGTCAACCGCGAAGGTAAGGCGGAGGCGGGGATGGGCGTGGACGCGTGCGACTACGACGGCGACGGCACCGAGGACATCTTCATCACGCACCTGATGGAAGAGACCAACACGCTCTACGTCAACACGGGCGGCGCGATTTTCGAGGACCGCACACGCGAGGCGGGCCTGGGCCTACCCGGTAGCCGGCTCACTGGTTTTGGCACACTCTTCTTCGATTACGACAACGACGGGCGGCCCGACCTGCTCGTCGTCAACGGGGCCGTGCGCATCCTGCGGGAGTTGGCGCGCAAAGGCGACCCCTTCCCGCTCGGCCAGCCCAACCAGCTCTTTCACAACGAAGGCGGCGGCAAATTTGTAGAAACCTCGGAGAGCGCGGGCGCTGCCTTCAGGCTGCTCGAAGTCAGCCGCGGCGCGGCCTTCGGCGACGTGGACAACGACGGCGACATGGATGTGCTCGTCACGAACAACAACGGCCCCGTCAGACTTTTCATCAACCGCGTAGGGAATCGAAACCGCTGGCTCGGCCTGCGCCTCACAGGCAAACGCGCCGACCGCGACATGCTCGGCGCGACCGTAGAGGTCGTCGTCACGCCGAAGCAGGTCTTACACCGCCGCGCGCGCACGGACGGAAGCTATCTCACCTCACAAGACCCGCGCGTCCTCGTCGGCCTCGGCACCGCCGAACGCGTCGCCGCCGTGCGCGTCCGCTGGCCCGGCGGCGTCGTCGAAGAGTGGAAAGACTTAGCCGTCAACCGCTACCTCACCCTGAAGGAAGGAACGTCAACCGCAAAGAAGTGAAGTAAAGTAAGCCCTCGACACGCCAGTCTTCAACGCTCCCGAAAACGAACGTAATCACAACGAGGCGTCGAATTACTCAGCGAAGTTGCGAGTCCGTGCGTGTTATCTTTGCTAAAAGGCGTGTTATAACACTCGCTTTAGTACGTCTAATCTTTAGTTCGGCAGCAGTGCTCCTTTCTATTGCCGCGAGAATAAATTACAAATTAGTCTGAGGAGTGACTTGTGAATCACTTATTGCTGACCGTTGCCCTGATAATTGCCGCTCCAGTGATTTCTTACGGACAAGCACAAAACAATAAATCACTTGGAAGCGTGGAGCGACAGTTAATTAAATTGGAGAATGAATGGCTGCGGGCTGATGCGCAGCGTGATGAAGCAGCAATCAAACGGCTGCTGGCAGATGATTGGGTTAATACATCGAGTCGCGGCAGGGTCAGCGATAGGGCACAGTTATTAAACCGAATGAGGTCGAATGAGCCTGGTAATGTAGTATCCACCATCAGCGATATGCAGGTGCGCGTATATGGTAAGTTAACAATCGTCACAGGTCTTTACACCACCAAAGGACCCGTTGTCGAAACAACCGCTAAAGGGACAGTCCAGGGTGAGGAACTTACAGTTCAGGAGCGCTTCACTAATGTTTGGGTGAAGAATAAGGTAGGTTGGCAGTGCATCGCTTCACATTATTCTTTCGTCCAGACCGCGATGCCGCAGTAAAAGCCGTCAGGCGTGTGGTTCGCTGCTGCCGAACAAGTCATTCAACCGGAGCGGCAAGAGCGTTGCTTTCATGCGCGAGGCTTGAATGCTTGTTTCGTTTTGTGCCGCCCGGTTAGTCAACATACAAATTCAAGCGTTAGGCATCTTACCTTATGTAATGAGCAGTAAAATTGAGCAAAGAAACATTTGCCACAAAATAGATGCCACAAACAGACGTGCTGCGGGTTCTTAGTAGTAAGGGGGGAGAGCAAGTGAAGATTAACAACTTCAACATTCTTGCCAGGAGCCTCTTTGCTTTGGCACTGCTTGTCAACCCAGGCGGGTCGTTATCTCAAACGCTGCCGGGTAGGGAAACCCAAGACACTTCAAGTCAGAACAAGAAACGACTGGAACGTTTTGAGAAACAGGTTGATGACCTTCGCACACGCCTTAAAATCCCCGGCATGTCCGCCGTCATTATCAAGGATCAAAAGGTATTGTGGGCTAAAGGGTTCGGTTTCGCAGACCTCGAAAACCGAATCGCTGCTACACCGGATACCGTTTTTCACCTCGCATCACTGACCAAAACATTTGCGGCGCTACTCATCATGCAGCTTGTGGAGCAGGGGAAACTAAACCTCGATGAGCCGATGTCTCGTTACTCAAGCGATTTCAAGGATGATTCAGTCAAAATTAAGCACCTGCTCAGTCATACTTCAGAGGGAACGCCCGGAGAACGCTACCAGTACAGCGGGAATCAATACGACTACCTAACGGCAGTTATTGAGAAGAAGCTTGGCAAGCCGTTCCGCGTGGTGATAGTTGAAACCTTCTTAGACCCTTTAGCGATGTCGAGCAGCGTGCCGGTTCACAATATTATGGACGAAGCAGACAAGTGGGTTGCTTCGCTGGGCCAGGAAAATCTCAATCGCTACAGGAAAAATCTATCGAGGCTGGCTCAACCCTACACGCTTTACGGCGACCGTGAAATCATACACGTCCCCTATCCTCCCAAAGATTTTATCGGTGCGGCCGCAGGGTTACTATCAACCGTTCTTGATATGGCTAAATACGATGCCGCGATTGATCGCCACTTGTTTCTGAAGAGGGAGACGCAGGACAAAGCCTGGACAGCTTTTGTCTCGAACGGCGGTCAGCGACTCCCTCACGGGTTAGGCTGGTTCGTCACGGATTATCACGGACTCAAGCTGATCTGGCATTACGGGCACTGGGGCACTGGATTCTCTGCGATCTATCTTAAAGTGCCGGAGAAAAATGTCTCGCTTGTCATGCTCGCTAACAGCGAGGCACTTGCCGACCATCAATTTCAGGTGGGCGAGGACATTACAAATAACGTTTTCGCGTGCAACTTCCTCCGCCTATTTGTATTCGAGGATGCACAGGGACGCCGCCTGCCGGACCCCAGTTGGAAACAAGGCACAGAGAAGTTCTCAAGCGAGATTACACGATTGAGTAAGCAGTCAAAGGGCTATGCATACGACTGCGAGCGAAATTCTCAAACAGCCTTGGCGAAATGGATTGAGCATCGCCGGACGAATGCGCGTAAATCCGTTCGATTAGACCCTAAAATCCTCGAAGCCTATGTCGGACAATACCAATACGAGACGGTGCCCGATCGGATTCTCACTGTGAGTCGGGAGGGCGATAGGCTATTTGTAGATATACCCAGGAATTTCAGGTCCGAGTTGTATGCCGAGTCAGAGTCGAAATTCTTCCTTAAGACAAGACCACTTCAGATGACATTTATTAAAGATGAAAGACAGGTCACGCATCTGGAAGTTGTAGGTTACGGGCAGCCGTTACGCGCGAAGAGGATTAAATAAGCAATCTCCTTCGATAACCGGGCGATGCCTGACAAGCGCTTGCAACGGACCGGAATCAGCGTGCCTCTCAACGTTAACTTGAATGCTTGATAGTTGTCGCCCGGCCGCTGAAGCGCAGCGTTAGGCTCCTTGTGATATAGAGGCAGGCTTCGATACTATCCCACACATGCGACAGTTAATCGTTTCTGCCATTTTGGCACTTGCGTTTCTACCAAACGCGTCCACCTTCGCCCAGGAGGATGAGTGGCTGAAAGCTTTCGCCCCGGTTGATGAAGCCCACCGCGCGCCCCTGACCACACTCCTGAACCGGCTGGTCGAGTATGAACGGACAAACCAGTGGGATAAGTTGTACGACATTATCTCAGCGCAATATAGGAGGGGGCGGAGTAAAGATGAGTTCGTGCGGGACACCTCATCGCTCTCCTTCGAGAGGATTCAAATTCAAGCTCTCACCTTAAAGCGCACTTACATTAACGACCCACCTAATGGGCGGTATACGTTTTTCGGATGCGCCACCGTTTACTGGAAAGGTGTCAGGCAGACAACGGACGCTCATGTCACAGTGATTCTCGAAGGCGGAGAGTGGCGCATTGATGAAGTCGGTATGTTTAGCAGTTGCTTGCCGCCCGAAATGAAGTGTAATGAGGACGAAGAAAGAGTGGGGCGTTTATAAGCAAGGCGTGGCCTAATAAGTCATTCAACCGGACTCGCAATGAGCTTGCAGTTCATCATCAAAGTTGATTGCTCGCCGGTTAATCGGGCGTTGGGCGGCTGTGAGTGACTGGGAACGTAAATTCCGAGTTCTACGGAGTGTGTGTGGGAAGCATAAAATGCCAAAACTGCGGGCTTGTTCAATTCTCGACCGGGGGAGCCTGCAAGCGTTGCAAAAAAGATGTTGGAGTCGCCGCCGGCTTCAAGAGCGGTCACACGCCAACTCGCAGCGGCGGGCGCGGTTTTCGGTTCCAGAGCGCATACCCACTCGTGGCGTGGTTAATCACGCTTCTCCTCCTGTTTAGTAGCTCGACACTGGCTTACGTTGTGGCCCGGGAGTCGACTACTGATGCCGCTGAAGTTGTGGGCGCTACGGTCGGGGGGGCGATTGCCTGGCCGCTCGTCCTGCTTATTGTCTACGCGCTGTCAAAGAAATTCCGTGAGCAATACTCCATGCACGCGGTGATCAACTACGGTTTGGGTCTCAACTCTATCATCCTGGCCTTTATGTCGGCACGTTAAACTTGACGGAGTACCCGCATGCATCGCATCGGGCATCATCAGCCCAATCGGGAGGCGTCCGCGCCTGTCATCCGTCAATCGTTGAAGGGTCGTAGCGCCTGGATTTCTTTGGCCTATCTTGTGCCAATAGCAAAAATTGGAGAGAGCAGATGTGGGATGAAAGATACGGTGCCGAAGAGTACGCATATGGCACAAACCCTAACCAGTTTTTGGAAGAGAACGTTAACCACATTCCAAAAGGTAAAGTTCTTAGCCTGGCTGAAGGGGAAGGACGGAATGCCGTTTTCCTTGCGAAACAGGGTTACTCTGTAACCGCTGTGGACGCATCCATAGTTGGTTTGAACAAAGCCAGGAAGTTGGCCGAAGAGAATGGGGTCGTTGTTGAGTTTATTCATGCCGATTTAGCAGATTATGATTTGGGCGAAAATAAGTGGGATGGGATCGTCTCTATATTTTGTCCGCTACCCTCTTCGTTAAGAAAGCAACTTTATAAAAAGGTGGAAGCAGCGCTAAAGCGGAACGGCGTTTTTCTGCTTGAGGCATTTACTCCGAATCAGTTGAAGCATGGCACTGGCGGCGGGAGTTCAGCAGATGTGATGCAGTCTAAAGAGTCTTTGAGCCTTGAGCTGGCCGGCCTGAAGTTTAAGCATCTAATCGAGCTTGAGCGTGATGTGATAGAAGGTATTTATCACACTGGTATCAGTGCAGTAGTTCAGGCCATCGCCTCAAGAGAAAGATAACAACTCACTCGACCCGACGCCCAGACAGCATGGCTTTCATCGCCCTTCGGTTTCTTCACGTTGAATGCTTTATGCTCGGCGCGGATTAATTTGGGCGTTAGATACGCTTCGCAATACTAAGAGGGAGACTTGGCTATTAATAATATTCGAAAAATCGTGTGGGGTGCTTTATTCGTTTGGCTCTGCTGCGTTAGTGTCAACGCCAGGCCGGTACATCATTACGTCTTCTTCGGCCAGGACAGGGAGAAAATCCGAGAAACAGCATCGTTGCTTGAGACAAAAGCTCTGGAGGGCGCGCAGGTGGCCTATTCATGGCGGCAGCTTGAGCCGGATAAGGATGAGTACGATTTCAGCGCAATTCGCGAGGACTTGGCATTTCTAAGCGCAAAGGGAAAGAAGTTATTTATCCAGCTTCAGGACGTGACCTTCGACGCGGCGCGAATAAATGTGCCGCGCTACTTATTGGGCGAGAGCCAGTACAATGGCGGTGCCGACAAACAATACCGTATCGCTGGCGATGATGAAGAACATGCGGTCGTCGAAGGTTGGATGATGAGACGCTGGGACCCGGCAGTGCAGGAGAGATTTCACAAACTGCTCTTCGCTTTGGGGAAAGAGTTTGACGGGCGAGTTGAAGGAATTAACTTGGCCGAGACAGCCATGGAGGTCGGAGAAAGCGGGCGCCTTTTCCCGAAAGGCTTCTCTTTTGAAGTCTATCGTGACGCGATTATCACGAATATGAGAGCTTTGAAACGTGCTTTCCCAAGGTCAGTCGCAATGCAATACGCCAATTTCATGCCCGGCGAGTGGCGCCCGACGAACGACAAAGGTTATCTGCGAGCGGTTTACCAGGCCGCGACAGCGTCAAAGGTCGGCGTGGGCGGACCTGACCTGCTGCCTTATCGCCCCGGTCAACTGAAGAGTTCCTACCCTTTAATCAGGGAAGCTGCTGGAATCGTTCGCACCGGGATTGCGGTTCAAGATGGCAACTATGAGGACGTAAATCCCAAAACCGGAAAGCGCATCACTATTGCCGAGCTTATCGAATTCGCGACCGATTACCTGAAGGTTGACTACATCTTCTGGTGCACACAGGAGCCATACTACTCCGATCAATTGATACCGTTTCTAAAGCGCGTCAGGTAGTGAAGGCTCGGATCGGCGGTGGGCGACAGGCAAGATAATGAGCCGCAATTCTATTAAGGGCGTCCTGCATAATTTCCTGGAGACATACACGAGTAGGTACTCCGATTATGAAGGGTACTGGCTGTTCGGTATGCTGATAGGGGAGCTGGATGGGTTTAATGTCAATCTGCTGGACGCGGGTTGTGGGGCGACCGAGAGTGCGCCGATGACCGCCGCCGTGCGACTCGCGGCCGTGAAGTTTATGGAACAGTTGGAGAAGGCCGGCCTTAGTTTGACCTGTATCCGAGAGGCCCAACTCTCGGCCACTAAATCGCCAAGCTCCAGGAATCACTATTTCAATGGTCATTGGTCTGCCGGCTTTGACGTAGAGTTCGTGGCGAGAGCCGTGTCGTCCAGCGGGAAGTCTTACGAGCGTAAGAAATCAGTTTTCGTCGCACCTCATAATCCTGAGGTGGAACTGCGAAGTACGCGTAGCACTTAACGAGGGGCTGAAAAGAATGAGAAGGGAGTGTCGATCTCCCTTCTCGTGCCCCGCAAAGAAGAATTGATGCGGACTTTTCAAACATCGCTGAAGACGGCGCTGTGCCTCGTCCTCGTCGCCGCGTCGTCCGCGTCGCGCGTTCTGGCACAGTCCGAGCGGGAAGCCGTCCTACAGCCGCCGCCCGCGCAGGAGGGGCTTACGGTCGTTCACCTGCCGGACACGAGCGGGATGGAGCCGTCCGTGCGTGAGCACATAACGGCGGAGCAAGAGGCGCTCGCCGCCGCAATCAAGAGTGCGGCTACAGCGCCCGCCGCGAAGCTCGCGGAGGCTTACGGCACGATGGGCGGAGTTTATCAGGCGTACGCTCTCGGCGCGCCGGCCGCGGAGTGTTACCTGAACGCCTCGCGCCTCGCGCCGAATGATTTCCGCTGGGCTTACCTCCTGGGAAAGCTGCGCCAGCAGGCGGGGGCGGCGGAGGAGGCCGTCGCCTACTACACGGCCGCGCGCAAGCTGCGCCCGGACTACGCGCCCGCGCTCGTGAGCCTGGGAGACGTTTACCTGCAACTGAACCGCATAGAAGAATCGGAAGCGAATTTCAAGGCCGCGCTCGCCGCCAACGAGAACGATCCGGCGGCGCACTACGGCCTGGGCCAGGCGGCGCTCTCGAAGCGCGG
Organism: uncultured Acidobacteriota bacterium; assembly: GCA_963711585.1. Taxonomy (GTDB): domain Bacteria; phylum Acidobacteriota; class Blastocatellia; order Pyrinomonadales; family Pyrinomonadaceae; genus QHXM01. Next base: position 773,323 of record CAVQEU010000022.1, read on the forward strand.
CTACGATGAGGCCGCCAGGTATTTCGAGCGGGCGCTCGCGCTCGCGCCCGGGGCCAACCGGCTGCACTACGCGCTGGCGATGGCTTACAGAGGGTTGGGCCAATCGGAGAAGGCGCGCGCGCAGTTGGCGCTCAGCGGCCCCGTCGGCGTGCGGGCCGCCGACCCGCTCGTGGACAGTCTGCAAAGTCTCGTACGTGGCGCGCGCCTGCACCTGGTTCGCGGCAAGACGGCGCTCGACGCGCGCAGGTTCGAGGAGGCTGCCGCCGAGTTTCGCAAGGCAATCGCGGCCGAGCCGGAGAGCGTGCCTGCGCACTTCAACCTGGGTGCGGCGCTGTCCCAGACGGGAGACTTGCGCGGGGCCGTCGAGCAGTTTGAAGAAGCGCTCCGCCTGGACCCGGCCCACGCCAACGCGCACTACAATCTGGGCCTCCTGCTGGCACAAATGAACCGGCACGAGGAAGCCATCAAGCATCTGCAATCGGCCGTTAAAGCCTCGCCCGAAGACCACGGCGCGCGCTTCCTGCTCGCTCAAGCGCTCGTTAAGACGGGCCGCAATGAAGAGGCGCTAGCCGAGTTGTCGCGCGTCGTTCAGGCGGACCCCGCCAACGAGGACGCGCTGCTCGCGCTCGTGAAAATCCTGTTGGCAAAGAAGCAATACGCGCAGGCGCGCGCGGCTCTGGAGAAGGGGAACACGGAGTTTCCGCAGAAGGGGCTGACCGCCGCCACGCTCGCCTATCTGCTCGCGGCCTCCCCGCAGCACGACCTGCGCGACGGAAAGCGCGCCCTCGAACTGGCCCGCAGCGTCTGGGACGCGACCGCAGAGGCCAGCCACGGCGCTCTCGTCGCGCTCGCGCTCGCGGAACTAGGGCGCTGCGATGAAGCCGCCGACTGGACGCGCCGCATGATCACACTCGCCTCCGAACAGAAAAACCCAGACCTCGCCGACAAACTCAAAACCGAACTCAACAGTTACGAGAAGACGCGACCCTGCAAAATACAGTGATAAGTGATAAGTGATAAGCAAAAACCTACTGTCTTTTACTTATCACTTATCACTCATCACTTATCACTGCTTTTAGTGTCCCACGTGCCCTGTCTCGCCCATCTTGCGTGGGCGTAGGCGGAGGAAGAGTTTGTAGGAGGTTGGGCTGTTGCCATAGACGGGGTCGAGCGCATCGGGCTTGGAGTAGAGAGTGAGGTCGCCGCCGACGGCGAGCGAGAATTTCTCAGTGTTCCAGAGGTCGCGCGCCGCGCCGAAGGTGTATGCGCCGATGCGGAAGGTGGCGTGGTGGTCCGGGATGCCGAGGCGGTCCGCCTCGTCGTGATTAAGCAGGCCGACCTTGTCCACCAGTTCGAGCCGCGTGTAGACGTAGTTCTTCTCAAGAAAGTTCAGGGTTGACTCGGCCAGGTAGCCGTTCAAGGGTACAACGTCGGCCGTGTGCCCTTCGGCGTTGCGCCCCCAGATGAGCGTTGTGGCCCAGTTCCCATGTCTCAGTCGCCGGTTGTAGCTGAGCGAGGCCGTCATGCGGCGCACGTCGCCGGGCTCCAACGCCTCAGGGTTTTTCAGCAGGCCGTAGCTCCACTGCATGGCCCAATTCTTGTTCGGCGCGAAGGAGAAGCGCACGGAGCGAGAGTTCCAGGGATTGAACTCAATGTCGTAACGGTTCTCGTCCGGCTCGCGCCCGTTGAAGAGCGAGGCTTCGACTTTGAACCAGCGGTAGGTGAAGCCCGTTGAGAGGACGCCGAAGGAGATGTGAGACGAGTCTTGCAAGTGATGCGACAAGGGAGCCGCCGGGTTCTCTGAGGCGGAGATGCGGTGCATGAAGGCCGTCGGCCCGAGCGAAGGCTCGCCCGGCAGGCCGACGTACGCGAACCACTGCCCGCGCTCGCCGACGGGCAGCGTGTAGGTCGCCGACAACTCCATGAAGAGGTCGTGCGGGTGCTGATGGTCTACGAGCGGGCGGCCCTGATAAGTCTCGCCAGTCTGGAACAAGCTGGGGCGAGCCGCCCGGCGAAAAGCTGAAGGGCTCCAGGCTGAACATGCCGCGCAGTTGGAGCGTGCCGCGGCCGACGCGGCGAAACGCCATCGGCATGACCCAGTTCTGCGACTCGAATTTTGTGACGCCGCGCGGGCCGCCCTGCGCGTTGACTCCCATCTTCAACTCGCCGTGGACGAAGAGGAGCCACGTGTCCGTCACCTTGCTCCACATGTACATGGGCGTGGTCTCCGGCTGCCAGGACGTGCCGGAGCCCATCTGGCCCATCGCGATGGTGTTGTTCTTTTTGAGGCCGACGCGGATGTCCATCATCCCGTCCGCCATGACCATCAACTCGTGCGACCCGCCTTCTGCCGACGAGTGCGTCATGCCTTTCATGCCCTCCATCGCCCCACCGTCCGCGGGCTGTTTTTCAGAGTCGGCTGAATTCATTTCGTGCTTATGCGGCGCAGCCGGCGTTTGGTTGTTCGTCTCAGTTTCGGCGGGCGGAATCGTCGCGGGCGTCGCCGGTTCATGCTTATGAACGTCTGACGGTGACGGCTGCGGCTCAGTTGACGCGGCGGGCGTTGTCGTCGCGGGAGTGCTCGCAGGCTCCGATGACTCTGCGGCAGCATCGTCGGCCTCGTCCGCTTCGTCCGGCTGTGTGGGCCGTGGCTTTGTCGGCTCTCTTTTCTTCGTCGCCGCCGCAGGTTTCGACCGCGGCTTGCGCTTGGGTTTGGGCTTGCTCATGCCGGGCATCTTGCTCATGTCGTGCCCCTCGTGCTGTGCGCGAACTGGCACAACGGCGGAGGCGACGAAGAACAGCGCCGCGAGGACGAGCGTGCAGAGTTTTAAGTATGAGAACGGAAATTTCATTGCTTCCCCTCGAAAAATTGTTCGGCGCGGGGCCTGCCCGCGAGGTCAACCCGTGTTGATTGAAGGCGCACGTGTGCGCTTCCAACCCTGCGGGAGCCGGAAACGATTTCGAGGGAAGCTAGATCAGAAAAACGCTCAGGAGGAGGTGCGTGCGGCCCGCCGGGCCGGGCGGCGCGTGCTGCGTGGGTGCGAATCGGGAGATGGGGACGGTTGCGGGCTGTGCCAATATCTTCGTCGTGTGCGCCGCCAGTTTGCCCGCGCCGTTTTTTTGCGCGGTCAACTCGCGGAAGCTCGCGGGCGTTGCGGGCAAGTCGCTCCGGCCCACGCAGTGAGCGCAGGAAGCTGCCGCGGCCCGGCCGTGGACGGCTTGTGTCCCACGTTGATGAGAGGCGTGGGATCGGTGGTCAGGCTTCGCCGCGCTCTGCGCCGGCTGATGACCCGAACCCGAATGATGCTCGGCCGGGGCGCTCTCGACTTTCTCGCGGCAGCAGGCGTGGTCTTCACCCGTCGCGTGCGGGCAGAGGGCGGCGGCAAACGCCCCGCCCCGGCCGCCCAGGAGCAGCGCGAGCAGGATGATTCCGATGTACGAAGTAAGCCGCCGCATAAAGTTTGATGCCGTCTGGTGTCCCAAATGGCCTCTGTAGTTTACCACTCGAAAGTCGTAAATCGTAAATCGTGAATCGTAAATAGAAAAAACCGTTCTCCGATTTACGATTTACGATTCACGATTTACGAACTAAGATGGACCGACATCGGTTGAGAAGGGACAGCGGTTTGAAAAAACAAACGGAAGCGGCGCGCATGGAGTGGGTCGAGGCGACTTTGCGCGAGATGAGTTTGGAGGAGCGCGTCGGCCAGCTCCTGATGCCGGACACGTCGGGCGTGCTCGTGCACGAAGAGAGCGAGCAGTTCGGGCAATTCCTGCGCGCGATAGAAAAGTTGGGCGTCGGCGGCTTCATCATCTACAACGGCGACGCGCTGACGACGGCCGCGCTGACCAACCGCTTGCAGGCGCGCGCGCGCGTGCCGCTGCTGTTCGCTTCTGACTTCGAGGGCGGCGTCGGGATGCAACTGCGGGGCGGGACGCGCCTGCCGCGTGCGATGGCACTCGCCGCGACCGGCGACACGGAATCGGCCGCCGAGGCCGCGCGCATCACCGCGCGCGAGGGGCGCGCCATAGGCGTTCACGTCAACTTCTATCCCGTCCTCGACGTGAATAACAACCCCGCCAACCCGATCATCAACACGCGCGCCTTCTCGGACGACCCCGAAATGGTCGCCAACTGGGGCGCGGCCTTCATACGCGCGGCGCAGGACGCGGGCCAGCTCGCGACGGCCAAACATTTTCCGGGCCACGGCGACACCTCGCTCGACTCGCACATACTGATGCCGACGCTCGACGCCACGCGCGAGCGCATGGAGCGGATCGAGCTTCCCCCTTTTCGCGCCGCCGTGCAAAGGGGCGTGCGCGCCATAATGACCGCGCACATATCCGTGCCGGCGCTCGACGACGGCGCGGAAGAGAAGCGGCCCGCCACGCTCTCGCCTTCAATCGTTGACGGGCTCCTGCGCCGCCGCTTCGGCTTCGAGGGCTTGATCTTCTCCGACGCGCTCAACATGGGGGCGGTCGCGGACCGCTACGAGCCGGGCGAGGCGGCCGTGCTCGCCATCGAGGCAGGCTGCGACGTGTTGCTCTATATGCCGGACGTGGTTCGCGCGCACGCGGCGCTGTGCGATGCGGTGGCCCGCGGGCGCATCACGCGCGAGCGCGTTGACCAATCCGTGCGCCGCGTCCTGGAGGCCAAAGCCTGGTGCGGCCTTAACGAGGAGCGCATGGTTTCGCTCGACAACGTCTGGGACGTGGTCGCGAGTCCGGCCCACACCTCTACGGCGCGCGCCCTCTTCGAACGCGCCGTCACACTCGTCCGCGATCCCTTTGAGCTTCTTCCCGTGGCGGAGAAACGGCGCGTCGGGGTCGTCATCCTCAAAGACGCTGTGCCAGTTTGGGCGCACGCGCTGCGCGAACCAGCCGGGTCGCGCTTCTCCAAGGATGTGCAGGCGCGCTGGCGAGGCCCGCGCGTAGAGTTGAGCGCGGACTCGGCGGACACTGGGCAGGTGTTGAATATCGTGCGTGATTGCGACGTGGTTCTGGCGGCCGTCTGCGCGCGGGTGGCGGCCTACAAGGGGAGCGTCGCGCTCGGCGAGGCGCACGCGGAAATCCTGCGCGCGCTAGACCAGGCGAATATCCCCACGGTCGCGGCCGTCTTCGGGAATCCTTACGTCCTGCCGCACATGCCCGAGCGCGCGACGACGCTCCTGACGTTCGAGTCGGCCGTCGAATCCGAAGCGTCGGCCGTCCGCGTCATCGCCGGCGAAGTCCCCGCGCGCGGTCGCTCGCCCGTTATGCTGCCGCATAGTTAGATTATCAAGTCGTCAGATAGAGTAATATTCGTGAGGCTTACTTTACGAGATAGTCACTGAGAGTTTTCAGCAAGCGTTTATGTCGCTCGGACGAAATTGAGCCAATTGTTCCGATAATACTGCTTCTGGGCAAAACAGCCAGGAATCCGAGCCTGATTAAAGATTCAGACTTGAGACGGCTGGAAGCGAAATCAGCATCGCCGGGGGCGATGGTCTCATCAAAATCTTTTACCTTCTGATGAAGTTGAGTGCTGACGCCGCAAACGAGAACATCCCGATAAGGCGGCAACTCGCGCAGAATAATCGCCGGGCGGTTTTTGACGACGCCGTCGGCTTGGGGAACGGGCGTCAAAACCACGTCACCTTCCTTCATATTCGGGATTCGCCTCTTTGATTAAATCCAATGAATATTCAGGCTCGTCTTGCCCGTAAGCGTCTTCCAACTTTTTCATTGAAAGACGCAGCCACGCCTCGCGCTCGCCGTCAGAATTATCTTTCGGCAGCACAGTCACTATAAGTTTTGTATCCGGCTCAAGCTCACACGGCTCGTCCAAGAGAATCTGGTTGCCGTCAAAATGCGCGCGTAAAGTCTTTCTCATAAAACTATTCCTCCCGGCACGGGCCTCTCATTTCCAGACTATCACCACTCGACGACCGCTCACAAACCTTCAACCCTCCTGGCGACGGGGTCGAGCGGCGGCAGGTTGTTTTCGGGCCTGTCGAGGTAGAAGTAGGTGCAGCTTGAATAGTCGTCCGTGCGCTCGAACTTGCCGTCCCTGGAGGTGTCCATCTCGACTAAGCCTGGGCCAGCGCGGTAGAGCTTGCGGTTCTCTTTGACTATGGCCTCGCGGCTGTGCGGCGCGAGGTAGCCTATCTGCTGGATGGTGACGCGTATGTCTTTGTGGAAGTAGACGGGGTCCGGGATGTGGTAGCGGTAGAAGCACCAGCGCATGTTCTTCTCGTCGGCGACGGGGCTGCCCTGATACCAGTTGGCGAATTGGCCCTGCCCCCAGGCGGTCCCGATGTAGTCTTCAGCGCCCGTCCCGCTCAGGGTGGGGAACTCGCGGTCGCCGTCCAGGTAAATCTTGACCTCGCCCTCGCCCCACCAGGTGTTGAAGTAAGCCTTCTGGTTGACGATGACGCCGATGTTCGTCCCGAGGTAGCGCCCGCGCCCGTTGACGAGCGGCAGAAGTTCGTAGTCCTGCTTGAGCCTGGTCGGGTTCTCGCGCCGGTAGTGCGCGTGGAAGTAGAGCGCGCCCGCGCCGTGACGGTCGCCGAGCGTGTAGTCCACGTCGTAGAAAAGCTCGTCCAGGTTCGCGGCGCTCTCGTTCGTCATGACGATCTTCATGCCGGTCTTGAACGGCATGGGGATGACGCAGTTAAAGCTGCGCCCTTCGGGGTTGGAGAAGAGTGCGGACTGGAAGGGGACCATCTGCCCGAGGCCGATGCCGAAGAAGTCGCCCAGGGGCGCGCTGACCGCGGGCGTTTTGGCGTCGTCCCAATACATGTCTATACGCAGGCTGCGCAGCATGCGCGGGCTGCGGTCGGGAAAAGTCATCCAGATTCTTCTGACCGTGCCGCTCGTGCCCGTCGCCTCGGCCAGCACGCGGCTCTCGCCGGCCTTAATCGCCACGGTCGGCGCGCCCTTGCGCCCGCCGTTCGCCTGCCCGGCCTTACCCTTCTCGCCCGTCGGGTTCTCCCCGCTCGCCCAGCGCGACTCGACGCCCTCCGGCATCTCAAAGAGCGACTGAGTGAACGCCACGTTCGCAGCGCAAAGCAACAGGACAAACGAGAAGACGAATTTGGCACAGTTGATTCCAAACGTCATGCCTTTTCTCCCAACCTTTTGCATTCGGATTTAGACGACAGGTTCGTATCTTATCATGCGGGCATCGCTGGATTTTGCCTTTTCCTGTGCATCGCAAGGGGCGCTCCCGGCGTCTAAGACTCGCTATGCGTACCAGGGGAACCCTTATTTGTTGCGCTCTCATCTTCGGTCTCTTACTCGCGGCCGCGTGCGGGAATAAGCGCGGCGGGCGGACGCAAGTCGCCCCGGCGACAGTGGCCGCGCCGGTGGCACGGACGCTACCGCCGTTGCCGTCGCGCCCGCTCGCGCCGAAGCTGAAAGAGATGCGCGCGCGCGCCGTTCGCGCCGCTGCGGAATTGCGCGAGCTGCCGTTTCGCGAGGAGGTCGGGATGGCGGAGCTTTCCGGCTGGGAGTACGGGACGCGCGCCAGCGAAATGGCACACGTGCTCGGCGGGGAGGAGTTGCGCGCCCTGGGCCAACTGGCCGCGGCCGGCGGCGTGCTGCCCGAAGGCACGGACCTGGCCTCGCTCGCCGCCAGCTTCACGGCCGTCTCCGCGGGCGCGGTCTATTCGCCACTCGACAAACAAGTTCTCATCGTGGACAAGTTCAGGGACGACTCGCTGCTGACGCACGAGTTCACGCACGCCTTGCAGGATCAGCACTTCGACTTGATGAAGATGCTCATCGTCAGGCCGTATGACTTCGACCGCGCCGAGGCGGCGTTCGCAGTCATAGAGGGCGACGCGATGAACGTGCAGCGGCGCATGGAGCAGGGCGAGAGTTACGGACGGCTTCCGCTCGATGAAATTCTGAGGCAGGAGGGCGACCGCTTCGGCGACTACCGCAAGGAGATCGGGCGCTACTTCCCGCCGCTTCTAACGGAGACTTTCATCTTCCGTTACCGCGACGGCGCGCGCTTTGTCGAAGCCGTGCGGCGCGGCGCGGGCGAGCGCGGCGTGAACGCTCTGTTTCAGCGCCCGCCCGTTTCGACCGAGCAGATTCTTCATCCGGAGAAGTACAGCGCGAACGAAGCGCCGCGCGAAGTCGTGTTGGACGAAGCGGCCTTCGCGGCGGGCGGGTGGAGGATGAGCGCCCAGACGCCGCTCGGCGAGATAGGAGTGCGCGGGTTGCTGATGGCGGGCGTGCCTGTTGCTGAAGCCACGCGCGCCGCGGCGGGCTGGGGCGGCGACCGCGCTTACCTGTTTAAAAAAGAGGGCAGCGCCCCGCTCTTCGTCTGGCAGACCGTCTGGGACAAGCCATCGGACGCTGAAGAATTTTTCACGACTTACAACCGGCTGCGCTCTCGCGCGGGCGCAAAGCCGGGCGAGATTCCGACCATAGGCGGCGAAGCATCACAAACCGTCTGGCGCGAAGCCGGCCGCGTCACCATCGTCCGCCGCACAGGCGACCAAGTCCTCATCATCCGCGGCGCGGAAGCGGACGTAAGAATGATTGAAAATGGAAAATAAAGCGCGAGCCTTCCATCTTCCATTTTAAGAGTGCTTCCAAAACCTAAACTCAACCCTTTGCGCCTTACGTCTTAACTTTGCGCCTTTGCGAGAGAAAACCAAAACCACTCACGCAAAGGCGCAAAGACGCTAAGGGGGTTGAGTCGTTCTGTAACTTGAGTCTTCCCTAATTTTGTTTTGTAAGTTCGTTGGCGACGATGAGGGCGGATTGGGTGACGCCGGCGACGCCCTGGCCGGGGAAGACTGTGTCGCCGACCATGAAGAGGTTGGGCAGCGCGGTCTTGTGCGTCAGGGCGCGCGGGCCGAAGACGTCGAGGGATTGGCCCACGCCGCCGACCATGCCGAGCTTGCGGCGCGTGTAGCCGTGAAAGGTGCGCGGGCTCGCCGTCTCTATCACCTCGACGCCCGCGCCCAACTCCGGCATGGCAGCGTGTATGCGCGCCCACCAGGTTTCGAGCGCGCGCTGATCCTGCTCCTCGTGCTCCGTCTCGTCTTCGTGGTAGGAGAACCACTGCGAGGCTTCCGTGAAGGTGGAGACGGTGACGGCGCGGTGCCCCGCGGGCGCTCGCGTGTCCCATTCGGGCGCGGAGCCGAACATGAACTGGGCGCCTTCGGGGTCGTAAGCACGTCCCTCCTGCCAGTCCGTCAGCGCGAGCACGTGGTCCGCCGGAAGACGGCGGGCGGCCTCTTCGTCCATGCCGAGGTAGAGCAGGTACGCGCCCCACCCGCGCAACTCTTTCAAGCGGCGGCGCGCGCCATCGGGCGTGCGGCTCGTCCCGACCAGCTTGCCGTAGGTGTCCCAGGCCGTGAGGTTGCTGACGACGGCGCGCGTGGCGGCGACGCGCTCGCCGCTCAACAAGTCCACGCCCACGACGCGGCCCGCGGCGTCGTAAGAGAGTCGCAGCACGGGTGAGTTGAAGCGCACGGTGCCGCCGCTTTTTTTGATTGATTCGGTCAAACAATCCGCCAGCCCCGAAGCCCCGCCGCGTATGGCGTACATCCCCCAGCGCGGCATCATCAAGGCGACTGCCGCGTAAAGGTACGCGCACTCGTCGCTCGCGCGCTGCCCGAAGATTTGCAGTTGAACGTCTACGAAGCGCTTGAATCTGTGAGAGGTGCGTGAGAGGTGTTGCGCGGCTGTCTGCGTCAAGCCCGTGAGCACGCGGCGCGCGACGCGGATTTCCGGGAGCGCCGCGCGCAGGCGTCGCAAGCGGGACGCGGTGCGCAGGTCTGGAACGCGCAGGGCCACGCGCTTCAAAGCCTCGCCGACGGGCGCTAATTCGCGGTAGAAACGGACGGCCGCGTCCGCGCATTCGGGGAAGGCCGCGCGCAAGTTGTCCTCGAACTCTTCCGCGCTGCCCGCGACTTTAACGTCCGGCCCGTCCGGCAGTCGCACGACGTAAGCGGGCGAGGCGTCGCGGACTTCGGGCGGCTCGACGGGAAGCTCCGCGAAGACGCGCTCGTGTATCTCGCCCGGTTGCCACGACGCGTAGAGCGACGCGCCGGCCTCGAACGTGTAGCCGAACCGCTCGAAGGTGACGGCGCAGCCGCCCCCGCGCGACTCTTTCTCCAACAGGCAGACATCAACGCCGCGCGCGGCCAACAGCGCCGCGGCCGTCAGCCCGCCAATGCCCCCGCCGACGACGATGACCTCATGCGCCATTTTGTTCAGAAGAGATGTTGAATTAACTGCGCGAGCGTCAGGACGGCAGGGGCTTTCTGCTCCACGTCCGGGGCGGTCTGCTGGAGATAAGGTTCGAGCAGAATAAGCGCGGACTGTATGCCGTTGAAGACCATGTGCATGACGACGCACGGCAAGAGCTTGCCGGTGCGTGCGCGCACCAGCGTCAGGCAGAAGCTGAGGACGGTGATGACGATGATGACGCCCAGATTATTATAGTATTGCAGGACGTGAGGCAGGACGAAGAGAACTGAGACTATGACGACGGCCCAGGACATCCCGACCGCCCGCTGGCAAGCCGGATAAAGCACGCCGCGGTAAACCATCTCTTCCACCAGAGGGGCAGTCGTCGCCGCCAGCAGTGCCAGAGTAATGCGCGCGGCCATGGAGCTTTGAATCAGCTTGTCGATCTCCGTCGGCTCGCCCCCAAAGTACTTCATAAACAGGAGCCCCGCGCCGAGGAGCAGGACAGCCAGCCCCGCGCTCGTCCAGAATCCGAACCTTTTGCTCCAAGTCAGGCCCAGCCCAGCCCGAAAGGGAAGCTTACCGAAACGCGTGACCACGGCCCAAACGCCTGCGAAAGTCAGAGCGTGTGCGGGGATAGTTGAGAGCGCGAGAATGAAGAGCAAGGTCGTCTGATCGAGCCCCTGCGCGGCGCTCCCGTACTTTAGGTTGTGGTAAATGGCGTAAATGATCGTGAAGAAGAGAGGCGTGACGATCAGGAGCACGACGCTCCCGACCCAGGTTAAGAAGGCCGCGCCCAGTCCCCAGGACGGGTTGTTCGGGTCAATCATCACGGGGCCGGCGGGCTGCAACTGTCCGGGAGGCCACGGCGCGAAAGCGAAGTGACTGCCGGCCGGCTGCTCCGCGGGCGGCGCTGGTCGTTCGTTCGATGTGCTCACGATGAGAACGAGTGTAATAAAGAACTCGTGAATCGTAAATCGAAAACTCGTAAATCGAAAACTCGTAAATCGTGAATCGTGAATCGTAAATCGAAAAACGGTCTTTCTCTTACGATTCACGATTCACGATTTACGATTCACGATTTATGGCTCTTAAAACGTTTTGCCATCGCGTTGTAGACGGTTTGCATCAGGGGCTCAAGGTCGTCATCGGTCAGTCCGGCGGTGGGGATGGGGGCGTCTATGTACATGTCTATGGGGCCGGGGCGGAAGATGATTTCGTCCGGGGGCAGGACCTGGCGCGAGCCTATGATGGTGACGGGGATGATGGGGACGCGGGCCTGCATGGCGAGCTTGAAGCCGCCCTTTTTGAAGCGGTGGAGGCGGCCGTCGCGCGAGCGCGTGCCTTCGGGGAAGACGAAGGCGCAGACGCCTTGCTGTAAGTAGTCGGCGGCCTTCTGCATGCTGGCGACGGCGTTCTGCGTAGAGCTGCGGTCAATGGGGATGTGGCCGGCGCGCGTCAGGTGCCAGCCCATGAACGGGATGCGGAAGAGCGATTTCTTGGCGGCGATGCGTAGCTGTGCGGGCAGGTAGCCGAGCATCGCGGGGATGTCCATGTAGCTCTGATGTGTGGAGAGGAAGACGTAGGAAGCATTCGCTTGTATATGCTCCGCGCCGTGAACGCGCACGCGCGCCCCGGCGGTCTGCGCGATCATGCGACACCACGTTTGCGCGCACCAGTGCTGCTTTCGGCCCCCGCGGTCGAAGAGAGAGGAGATGAGCGAGAGGCTGCCCATTACGACTGTGTAGAGGTAGATGAGTGGGATGGCGACTAATAAGGAATGGGCGTAGTTGACGAAAGACGGGCGGCGCGGCTCTGCGGTGCGCGCCGCGGGGTCTTCCGAGAGGCCGGCCGGCGTTTGTGCCAGGCTTGCGCGCGTCGCGGCAGTCTCTTTAGATTGATTCAAAGAAGGCATCGTCAACGTAGCAGTAGCCCCACTCCTCGCCCGGCTCGAACGATTTTATTATGGGGTGCTCTGTCTGATGAAAGTGCTTCGTCGCGTGCTTGTTCTTCGAGCTGTCGCAACAGCCGACGTGCCCGCACGACTTGCAGAGGCGCAGGTGGACCCACGCGTCGCCAATCTTCAAACAATCCTCGCACCCCCGCGCGCTCGGCGTGACCTCGTGAATTTCTGCCAGATGAGTGCATGTCACCATTATCGTCCCCCTTTTCTTTGCGCCTTTGCGCCTTTGCGTGAAAATGTTATCTCACGCTGGAGGCGCAAAGACGCAAAGAATTGCTCGACACTTTTCAAACCGCCGGGTATTCCACGTCGGGCGGCTTTAACCCGAGGCGAGGCGCGGCCAGCAGCAACCCTATGATCGTCTTCGAGTCCTCGATCTCGCCGTCGGCGATCATCTCGAAGGCGCGCGCGAACGTGACGCGCACGATCTCAATCATCTCGTCACCTTCCAGATTCTGCTGCGATCTCCGTCAAATCCGTCGCGAGATACACCCACAGCTTCTCCTCACAAAAACCCGGCGTCGTGAAAAACTCCGCCAGCTTCTCAAGCCTTCCGGCGCGCACTCCTATCTCCTCCTCAAGCTCGCGCGCCGCACACTCTTCGGGCCGCTCCGGCGCGTCCAGCCTCCCCGCGGGCAACTCCAACGTGTAACGCACAACGGGGTGTCTGTACTGCCTCACCAGCGGAATCGTCCCATCCTCAAACACCGCCACCACCCCCGCCCCGCCCGGATGATGCACCACCTCCCGCTTATACGTCGTCTCCCCCTCCCGCACCGTATAAACCGCCACGTCTATCACCTTCCCGTGATAAACCTCCTCCGTCCCCAGAACCTCCGGGGCATCTCTCCTGTCATCTGTCGCCATAAAATATTTTCCCGCCCGCCAGTTTAAGTTTTCACGAGCCACGCCGCAACGCGCGGACTCCCGGATTAAAAATACTTCATCCCTCGTCAGAGCGCCCAGCCATCTCTCCGATTTGCCGCTCTATCTCCACTACATCCTTATCCCGCCGATGATAACCCATCCGATCAATCCTCTCCTTGGCCTTAGCCCAACTCTCCCGCGCCTTCTCCTTCTCTCCTTGCGCCACATGGAGCCGGGCATAGCCGAGATGACAATCCGCCTCGTGCAATCTCCATCTCGCCGCGCACGGCGATTGACAATCGCTTCGTCCAAGTCAGTCACGCGCACGGCTGAAATCTCCCTTGACGATGTCCAACTCTGCGCGTGCTAGCAGCCCGCGGGGTAAGTAATCCAATTACCCTGCTTGCCGCAAGCCATCCACTGCTTGATTCAACTGATCTGCCGCTTGCGCGTAATCCCCAGTCTTCTCCTCCCGTGCTCGCAGCAGGTAGGCTCGGCCCAATGAGAGGAGGTCTAGGGCAATATCGAGAAGCCATCGATGCCTGCTTTGCCAATTGAAGAGTCTGGGCAGCGCGGCTTTCTACTTCCTCATACTTCCCCTGCTCTAGCAGCAGGTCGCAATACAGAAAGCCGTGAAGTGAGTAAAGCAGCGGATACTCAGGCTGCCAGTCTTTCTGCATCCGTTCAGCCTTGCGGAAAGCCGCCTCCGCTTCCGACAAGCGGCCAGCTTGGGAGAGCGCATCAGCCAGCGTCGCTTCACTGACCATTCGCCGAAAGCTGTCACCGCTTTTGTCAGCCAGTTCGCGGCATTGTTCCGCGTAGGCTACAGCCTGCCGCAGATCACCGAGGGTGAGATAGAGTTCGCTGAGATTGCTGGCATCAGCGGCAGCACTTCCCCAGTCTTCCAGCGAAATATCAGCCTCCAATGCAGCCTGCAATGGTTGAACTGCTTCGGTCAATCGCCCGAGTGCGCGCAGGCGAAATCCTGCCACATTCAAGATAAACGCCTGATCCGCATCAGTCAGTTCCGGGACAGGATTCTGCCAGGGTGGGTCGAAAAAACTGCCCAGAGCAGCCAGGTCAGCGCCGAATGCGCCGAGCTTATCGGATGCTGAAAAATTCATTTCCCCTACCAATCCGCCTGTAGTACACCTCATCCAGGGCTTCGTAATGTCTGCCTGCCGCGCAGCCGTGTGTTACCGCAGCGTAAAGCGGTTCCAACTCGTTGAGCGTGTCGGGGAATTCTTTTGTGTCGGAAGTCAAAAAGTCGAACAGCCTGCTATGCGCTTCGCGCCAGCCGGTCTCATTCTTCTTGCGTAGTCTGTTCGCCGAAGTATTCGCGGACGAGCGGGTGGGCGTCGAGTTCGGGTGATTCGAGAGAGCCGGGGTCGGCGAGCATGCCCCACTGGCGGAGGCGGCTGATGGCTTCCCAGAGTTGGAGGTCGCTTGCGGCGACAAGATGATCGGTGACGCCGCTGATGGCCGGAGGCTCTTTAAGCGCCTTCAGCCATTCCCACTTGGCGGGGCGGTCGAAGAGGCCGAGCACGCCGAGGAGTTCGAGGTCGAGCGGGTCGCCGTCGCGTTGCAGGGCAATCTCATAAGCTGCCATGACGGACTTGGCGTGGCGGCCTGCTTTGACCTCCTCGGTGACGAGCGGGATTTCATGAAGACGGTTGACCTCACCGCTTGCGAAGGTCTGCAAGTATTCCGCGGCAAGGACGAGGGCGAGCGGATGATGATTGAGATAATCGGCGGCCGCGTTTATCTCTTCATCGCTTCCGTGAATGCCGCGCGCTTTGAGCAGTGCACGCGCGGCCTCCGGCGAAAGCGTCTCGACCGATTCCTGGACAAACGAATCGTTCTGTAGGTCGCTGTCTTCGAGGCGCAGACGAGTGGTGACGATGCAGAGAGCTTTGCCGGGGTGTGAAGACAAACGAGCCAACAAGCCGTGAACGCCCGGGTCTTTCAGTTGGCCTTCCATCTTGTGCGGCCCCGGGCCGTATTGCAGCGGTTCGACACCGTCTAAGACGAGGACGGTCGGTTGCTCGGAGACGCGTTCGGCTAGACGTTGGCCGCGGTCCCAAAGCGATTTCTGTCCGGCGTCACGTTCGCCGAATGTTTCGAGAGCTTGAATGAGAAATTGGTCGGAGGAGCCGGCCTGATCGCGCGTGCCCTGGCTGTAGAACGAAACCCCTAAGAAACGCGGCGCTCCGCTCTTTACATCTGAGAAGCGCGTCTCAAGCCAGTGGCGGACGAGGGCGGATTTGCCGACGCCGCCTAAGCCGTAAAGTGCCAGCACGCCTGTCTGCGAATCTTTATAAGCGTCGTCGAGCCAGCCGAGGGCTTCCGCACGCCCGAACAGGTCGCCGGATTCGCCGGGCATTCTTTGAAGTAATTCCAGTAGCGAAAATTTGGACGGCTGCTGTTTGCTTTGCGTGGAACTTGGCGGCTCGATTTGCGGTTCGCGCGGGGGGCTGTTCTCAATACTACGTCGAATCCCCTTGGCTACCTCTGTCCAGGCCATGCTCTCCAACTTCTGAGCGGGTATCGGCTTGCCGTCTTCCGGCAGCACCTGAAATTTACTGATCCACTCGAAGGGCTCCCAGTCGCAGTAGTCCACGATGATGGGGATGATGAGTACTCCTTTGTCTTGGTGGTGCTTGAGCATTTGAGGGACTTCCACGCTCTGGCAAAACTCCGAGGCGAGGAAATCCGCCGTCACCAGAAAAAGAGCTATCTCGGCTTCGCTCATGGCTTGTTCGAGTTCCTTGCGCCATAAGGCCCCCGCGTCAATGCAGCGGTCATGCCAGATGCTGACCGTATGGTCACGCGTCAGCGAACTGAGATGAATGATGAGACGCTTCTTCTGATCTTCATCTCTGCGACTATAGCTGATGAAGACCCTGTAATTTTGTGAAGGCATCGTCCGAATAGCTCCGGCTGAGGAGGCCGCCAATCTAAGTCTGGCCCAGAAGACCCTGCACTTCGCCTATCAGATAAAGCGAGCCCGTGACGCAGATGATTCCTGCGGGGGGCGTCTCGGCCCGCGCCGCGTTGATGGCTTCGGCGGCGGAAGGCGCGAGCGTGATTCTACTCGAATCGAGGTCGTGTGGCACGAGCCGCGTTAAAGTTTCGAGCGAGGCGGCGCGAGGGTTCGCGGGCTGTGTGAGTATCAGGCGGGTGGCGGCGGGGAAGAGGGTGGAGGCGATTTCGGTCAGGGCTTTGTCGCGCATCGCGCCGAAGAGGAGCGTGACGGGCGCGTGGACGAACTCGTCTAGGAAGTCGCGGAGACTGCTCGCGCCGGCCGGGTTGTGTGCGCCGTCGAAGAGAAAATCGTATTCGGCGAAGCGTCTCAACTCAAGCCGCCCGGCGTGCGTCGCGGTTTCGAGTCCTTCGATGATGGCCGCCCGCGTGAAAGGGAAGCCGCGCGCTCGCAGGGTTTCGGCGAGGGCGATGGCGACCTGCGCGTTGACGATTTGATGACGGCCGCGCAGGGCCAGGCGGACGTTCTCGTAGCGGTCTTCGCTTGTCTCAAAGTTAACGCGCAGCCGTCCCGTCTCGTCCGCGTCGAGGACTTCAGACGCGCCCGCGGCCATGCGCGGCACGACGCCGCAGTCGGCGCAGCGCTTTAGAATCACTTCGAGGGCTTCCGCTTCCTGCGGCGCGATGACGGCTGCAACATTGGGGCGGATGATGGCGGCCTTCTCCGAGGCGATTTCCACCAGAGTCTGGCCCAAATATTCCTGGTGGTCTAAGGCGACGGGAGTGATGGCGACCACTTCGGCGCGCGCGGTTGTCGTCGCGTCCAGTCGCCCGCCGAGCCCTGTCTCAAGAATCGCCAGCGCGACGCGCGCCTCATGAAATGCCGCCAGCGCGATGGCCGTCACCTGCTCGAAAAAGGTCGGGAGCGCCGGAAGCGTGCCTTCGCTCACCAATTGTTCGGCCGTCGCGCGCACGCGCGCCGTCAAGCGCGCAAACTCTTCGCGGCTTATCTCCCGGTCGTCAACGCGCACGCGTTCCGTGATGCTCACGAGGTGCGGCGAGGTGTAGAGCCCCGTCGTCGTGCCCGCGGCGCGCGCGATTGTCGAGAGCATGACGGCGGTCGAGCCCTTGCCGTTCGTCCCGGCAATCTGGACCGAGGGGAAAGCGTTTTGAGGGTTGCCCAGGGCTTCGAGTAAGCGTTCCGTGTTCGTCAGGCCGAGCTTGATGGCGAGCGTCTCGTGGCCGAGGCTCAGCAGGTAACTTAAGGCTTCGTCGAATCGCATCGCGGGGAAGCGGGGAGGGGTTATTACCACAAGAGATTAGTTGCGATCAGAGCTTTGAGGTACGCCTCTTCTTTAATCAGGTTGTTGACGACTTTCAGTTCATCCCCGTCAAACCAGACGCCGCCGCAGGCCAGACACTTGTCCAGGATGATCGCGCCGCCCACAACCCTTTTGTCCATTTCCCGCCCATCCACCGGGCAGCGCCGCTTCTCTTCATTGTTCGGGTTGATTTTTTCCGCGCAAGGCTCGCAGATGGAGAAGCCCTGAGGACCCGGTCTCAAGTCTTCAAACTTAAATTTCTGGCGGCAGCGAAAGCACTTTTCACCGTCGAACATAAAACTTCTCCGAACGATTAAGTGAAGGTCGGTTATTTCCGCGCGGGGGCTTGCTCCAGGCTCTCGCCATGCGTTTCTTCGCGGGCGACTTCGGGGTTCATCATGAAGTGTAGGGTCTTGCGGAAGAACTCGCGCAGCTCGCGGCGGTCAACGATGTCGTCGAGCATCCCGTGGTCGAGCAGGAACTCGGAGCGCTGGAAGTTCTTGGGCAGCTTCTGGCGGATCGTCTGCTCTATGACGCGCGGGCCGGCAAACCCTATGAGCGCCTTCGGCTCGGCGATAATCAAATCGCCCAGCATGGCGAAGCTCGCCGTCACGCCGCCCGTCGTGGGGTCCGTCAAAACGGAGATGAAAGGCAGCCGCGCCTCGTCCAACTGGGCCAGCGCGGAAGAGATTTTCGCCATCTGCATGAGGCTCAATGTGCCTTCCTGCATGCGCGCGCCGCCCGACGCCGCGAAGATGATGACCGCACCTTTCGCCTCAATCGCGCGGCGAATCAGGCGCGTGATCTTCTCGCCCACGGCCGAGCCCATCGAGCCGCCGATGAACAGCATGTCCATCGCGCCCGCGAAGACCGTATGGCCGTGGACAGTGCCGCGCCCCGTAATGATCGCCTCGGGGAGGCCCGTCAACTCCTGCGCCTGCCGGATGCGCTCCTTGTAGGGCTTGCTGTCAACGAACTCCAAAGGGTCTCCCGACGTGACCTCCGAGTCCAACTCCTCGTACTTGCCTTCGTCGAAGAGCATGCTGAGGCGCGACCGCGCGTCGAGGCGGAAATGGTAGCCGCAGTGCTGGCAGACCTGTAGCTGTTCTTCCAGGTCGGGCTTGAAGAGCGGCTGGTCGCACTCGTCGCACTTGACGAAGATGCCTTCGGTCTTGACCACGCGCTCCTCGGCCGGCACGGCCTCGATCTTCTGATCCTTCTTACGAAACCAGGGCATAAGGGAAGGGCTGAGGGATGAGGGATGAGGGATGAAGTAAAAACTCATCCGCCACGCCTGATCCTTCAACGATCAAATCTCGCCTAACCTTTCATTGTCTGGAAAATCGAAGGAGAACGACGGAGAGATTAGCATGAAAAAAGCAGAAGTCAGAAGTCAGGAGTCAGAAGTCAGAATGAAAGACGCGCTTTTCTTCTGACTTCTGACTCCTGACTTCTGACTTCTGCTCTTCAAAATTCTATCCCCTGCTGGGCGCGGATGCCGGCGTTGAAGGGGTGCTTGATCTCACGCATCTCTGTGACGAGGTCGGCGGCTTCGACGAGCGCGTCGGGCGCGTCGCGGCCCGTGACGACGATGTGCAGGGCGGGCTGCTCGGCACGCACCTCGGCGAACTCGGCCAGCACCTCTTCGGTCGGGAGCATCCCGTAGCTCAGGACGTAGACCAACTCGTCGAAGACCAGCAGGTCGTAATCCTTGCTTCGCAGCTTCTCCACACAGAGCGCCCACGTCTCGCGCGCCGTCCGGCGATCCTGCTCCGGGTCTTTGGTGTCCCACGTGAACCCGTCGCCCATCGTGTGAACCTCTATGCCAAGCTGTTCGGCAGACTCGTGCTCGCCGTAGCGGTCGTTCCTGGACTTCATGAACTGCACCATGCAGCAATTCAGCCCGCGCCCGGCCGCGCGCATCATCAGCCCCAGCGCGCACGTCGTCTTGCCCTTGCCGTTCCCCGTATTAACCATCAGCAGCCCGCGCGTCTTCTCCTGATAATCCTCGCGCCGCCACTTGTATTTTTTCTCTTTCATGAAAAGCAGAATCCAGAATCCAGAATCCAGGAGCCAGGAGCCAGAATGAAAGGGAGAGAACGCGGTTTCAGCCTTTCATTCTCGGATTCTGGATTCTGACTCCTGAATGCTGCTTTTACGCTGTCGCTTCCGGCTGTCTGCCCGGCGAGACGGGGACGGGCGAGTCGTCGCGGTCGCCGTTGCGGTACTCGACGGCGGCTTGCAGCAGCCTGACGATGGTCTGCTCGGCCTCTTCGAGGTCGCCCGACAGTGTGCAGCCGGCGGCATTGCGGTGGCCGCCGCCGCCGAACTTCTCCGCGATGCGCGCGACGTTCACGTCGCCCTTCGACCTTAAGCTCGTGCGGTAAACTCCGGGCGAGCATTCTTTCAGGAGCGCGACCGCCTCGACCGAGCCGCAGGTGAGCGGGTAGTTGACGAAGCCGTCGGCGTCCTCCTCGGACGCGCCCGCGCGCGCCTGCATCTCCAAAGTCTGGTGCATCCACGCGACGCGGCCCGTCTCGTCGCGGCGGGCCGTCGCCAGGACTTCGCCCATTAATTCAATCTTAGACCAGGGATAATTGCTGAAGACGGCCTGCGAGATTTTCGCGGGCTTGACACCGGCGCGGACCAGTTCGGACGCGACCTTGAAGGTGCGCTCACTCGTGTTCGAGTAGTGGAAAGAGCCCGTGTCCGTGATGAGGGCCGTGTAGACGCATTCGGCGATCTCGCGCGTGACACGGACGCCTGTGGCCTTGCAGAGGTTGTAAATCATCTCGCCGACGGCCGAGGCGGTCGAGTCAATCCAGTTGATTGTGCCAAAAAGTGCGGTGGTCGAATGGTGGTCTATGTTGACGACGAACTGTTTGTCGAGGTCAATCAGGCCGGGGCGCGTGATGTCCGAGCACTCGATGACGAAGACGGCGTCGTAGGCTCTGTCCACGTTGGGCGTCACCCTGACCTCGCGCGCGCCGGGCAACTTCTCGTAGGAGTGCGGAACCTCGTCGCGCATGATGACCTCGACCTCCTTGTCCAGCGCCCGCAGGAGCCAGTAGAGGCCGAGGCTCGAACCCAGACTGTCACCGTCGGGGCGGACGTGTGAGGTGATCGCGAAGCGTCGCTTCTGCTCGATCAACTCGACAACTTGACTAAGCATCTCTTTTCAAAGGGATGAGGGATGAGGGATGAGGGATGAAGTAAAGCCGAAAGCTTTCCATTCATCCCTCATCCCTCATCCCTCATCCCTGTCCTTTCTTCGGGGAACTCTCCCGCCTTGTTCTGCTTTTCTTGTTGCTGCTCGATCTCTTCGAGGAGCCGGTCAACGCGCGCGCCGCGCTCCTCGACGGTGTCGCGGATGAAATGAATCTCGGGCGTGTGCCGGAGGTTGAGGGCGAAGCCAACCTGCTTGCGCACGTAGGGGGCCGCGTGCCGTAGCGCCGTGAGCGCGGCCAGAATCTCCTCCTCGGCTCCCTCGACCAGCACGTAAACGCTCGCGTCGCGCAGGTCATCCGACACCCGCACGTCCGTCACCGTCACGGACTGCACCCGCGGGTCTTCCAATTCATAGCCGACGATCTGCGTAATCTCCTCGCGCAGCATGTCAGCGATTCTCTCGGGCCTACGCATAAAAGCCGTAAATCGAAAACTCGTAAATCGTGAATCGTCGAACGCTTTTTCGATTTACGATTCACGATTTACGATTTACGTCATAGTTCTGTAGCTGCGACCTTCTCGATGACGTACGCCTCGATCTGGTCGCCCACCTTGATATCGTTAAAGTTCTCGAGGCCGATGCCGCACTCGAAGCCCTCGCGGACCTCGGCGGCGTCGTCCTTGAAGCGGCGCAAAGAGGCGATGCCGCCTTCCCAGGAGACGACCCCGTCGCGTATCAGGCGCGCGCGTGCGTTGCGGCGAATCACGCCATCAACGACCATGCAGCCCGCGACCGTGCCGGCGCGCGGGACGCGGAAGACTTCGCGTATGTCCGCCTTGCCGAGAATCTTCTCCTTCTCGACCGCTTCGAGCATGCCGATCATCGCGGCGCGAATCTCCTCCTCGACCTTGTAGATGATCGAGTGCAGCCGGATGTCCACGCCCTCCTGCTTCGCAAGCTCGGCGGCGCGCGTCTCTGGACGAACGTTGAAGCCGATGATGACGACGGCGCGGCCTGTCGCCTCCGTCTGCGTGGCCGAGGCCAGCAGCACGTCCGACTCCGTGATCGCGCCCGCACCCGAGCGCACGACCTTGACCTTGACCTGCTCGGTCGAGAGTTTTTGTAAAGTGCTCTTCAAGACTTCGACCGAGCCCTGCACGTCCGCCTTGATGACGACCAGCAGCTCCTTGACCTCCGTCTGGCCGAGCGCCTCTATGCCGCGCTTGGTCGTCTGGAGCAGGGTGTTCTGGCGCGTGAGCATCTGGCGGTGGTGCGAGATCTGCTGGGCGCGCGTGATGTCCGCGACGACCTGGAAACTCTCGCCCGCCTGCGGCACGCCCTGAAGTCCGAGGACTTCGACCGGCGTCGCCGGCCCGGCTTCCGTTATCGCCTGGCCGCGGTCGTCAAACATGGCGCGCACCTTGCCGAAAATCTGTCCGACGATGAAAGGATCGTGGACGCGCAAAGTACCCTGCTGGACGAGGACCGTGGCGACGGAGCCTCGTCCGCGGTCGAGCTTGGCTTCGAGGACCACGCCCGAGGCGAGACGCGTCGGGCTGGCCTTCAGGTTCAGGATGTCGGCCGTCAGCAGAATGGTTTCCAGGAGCGTGTCCAGGTTCTCGCGCTTCTTCGCGGAGACCTGAACCATCTCGGTCTCGCCGCCCCACTCGACGGGCTGAAGCCCGTGGTTCGCCAACTCCTGCTTGACGCGGTCGGGGTTAGCGTCCGGCCGGTCAATCTTGTTGATGGCGACGACGATTGGCACACCTGCGGCGCGCGAGTGGTCTATGGCCTCGATTGTCTGCGGCATGACGCCGTCGTCGGCCGCGACGACGAGGACGACCACGTCGGTCGCCTTCGCGCCGCGCGCGCGCATCATCGTGAACGCCTCGTGGCCGGGCGTGTCCAGGAAGACAACGCGGCGCATCTCTTCGGGGTTGTCAGGGCTCTGGACCTGAACGCTATAAGCGCCGATGTGCTGCGTGATGCCGCCGGCCTCTCCGGCGGCCACGTCCGTGGCGCGGATGCCGTCGAGCAGGGAAGTCTTGCCGTGGTCAACGTGGCCCATAACGGTGACGACGGGCGCGCGCGGCAACTCCACGTCGTCTGCGTCGGCCGCGATCAGTTCCTCGAACTCTTCCTCGGCGACCATCTCTTCGAACTGAACGAAGGTCACCTCGTAGCCGAAACGCTTGCCGAGGTCAACGGCCACGTCGTCGTTCAAGGGTTGGTTGATGGTCGCGAAGACGCCGCGCTGAAGGAGCAGCGTCACCACGTCCTTCGGCTTGATGCCTAGCTTTTCGGCGAACTCCTTGACGGTCGAGCCTTCGACGAGGCGGACGGGCTTCAATTCGCCGGCCACCGTCGCCACGTCCCCGCTCAGCCGGCCGGCAATGCGGTCTTCGAGCGAGAGAGCCTTCGGCGGCGGAATGTAATCACGGTCGAAGCGCCCGCCGCGTCCGCCCCCGCGCTCGTTGCCGCCGCGCGCAGTCGTGTGACGACCGCCGCGACCGCGTGCACGGCCGCGTCCGTCGGAAGGCGAAGGGATGTAAGTGATCTGCGGCGTGGCCGTCTCGCCGGGAGTGCCGGCACGCTCGGCGCGTGCCACGGGCGGACGTGCGCCGCGGTCGCCAGCGCCACCTCCTGCGCGCTCGCTACCACGCTCGCCGCGCTCCTGCCGTTCGCGCCGCTCGCGCGGGCTGACGGGCGGAGGCGGGGGCGGCGTAGGCGCGGGCGCTCGCTCGCCGTGCCTGACGCCCGCGTTGAGCGCCGCGGCAGTCGGCCGCAGGACTCTCACCTGTCTGGACGGGGCAGGCGGCGGCGCGGGCTGCTGCTGCGGTGGCTGGGCCACAACGGTTGAAGGGGCGGCCGCGACGGGCGGCGCTTCCGGCATCTGCTCGGCGGCGACGGGTGCGGGAGTGTCCACAATCTCAATAGGAGGCTCGGCGAAGTCAACCGACGACAGGGAAGAGGGCTCGGCTTCCGGTGACGGCTCTGCCGCGGGCGCTGAAGCGCTCGCGGAGGCGGAAGGGTGTTCGGCCCGCACGGCGGGCGTGAGCCTTCTAATCTGGCGGACGGCGGTCGCGGGGGCTTGCGTCCCAACAATCTCGGCAGGGGCGGGCTGTAGCTCCGCTGGCATCGGCGTCTCCTCGGGAGCTTCAGTCACGTCGCCGGTCTCTTCGACGGCCGGGGCTTCTTCAGCGACGGGGCGCGCTTTTTTGACGACGACGACCTTGCGCGGCGCACTCGCCTCTTTCTTGGGGAAGTAGCGGTTGCGAATCTTGTCGGCCAGCTCTTTCGAGATGGAGTTCGACGGGACTGAAACGTCCACACCCTCGCGGCGCACTTCCTCTATGAGGCGCTTGGTGTCCTGCTTGAGTTCTTTGGCTAGATCGTACAGACGAACCTTGGAAGTAACGGTCATGCACTCCTTCTTCGACGCTTCAGGTAAAACGGCGTCGCGCGCTTCAAGTAAAAGGTTGAGAACTCTTGCCCTCTCAACCTCACGCTTGAAGCGCGCCTTTTAGAAGGAGCGCGCTCGGGCGCGTAGGCTTGGGGAAGGCAAGGGGCGATGCGCGCATTTGACGCGAGCGCGCACGCCGCGGTTACCGGGCCGCATTGTCTTCGTCGGAAGCATCCTGCTTCTCGTTCGTTTCGTCCTCGACCGTCGCGGCCTCGCTGTATGACGGTTCGGGGGCAGAAGTAGCTTGTACTTCAGGGGCCGAAGCCTCCGAAGCGAAATCCCCGCGCGGGGAGATGGGCGCGTCGTCCTCTATGGGCGCGTCGCCCTCGCCGACCTTCTCCGCGGCCTCTATCATCGCCGCGCCCGTGGACGTGATGTCCGGGGCGGGCGTGATGGTGTCGGGCCTGAGGTCGCGCCCTGCGCCTTGCAGCAGCAACTCGTCTTCCGAGATGGGCTCGGCTTCGGTGACGGCCACGGGGTCCGCGGAATGCTCAGCCAGAATGGTTTCCTCCGCGCCGAAGGGAGCGCCCTGCTCGACCGCCTCGTCGTACCCTTCGTTGGTCATTGCGTTTGAAGGCTCGACCTCGCGCGCATCAACGGTCGGGTCAAATTCAGCGGAGACGGCATGCTGCTCTTCGATGACCTGTACTTCTTCGGGCGCAGCCGTCTCTTCCGGCCCGGCCGCCTCTTCCGCCATGTCGCTCGCCTCCGCCGCTTCGGCGGCTTCGTCTTCAGCCGCGGTCGCTTCTTGTTCTTCTTCCGCGCCCTCTTCAGGCGCGGCAGCCTCTTCGGTCGTCTCTTCCGCGCCGTCCTCGCCGCCCTCTTGCTTGCTCGCGTCGCGCGCGGCGACGACCTGCTGCGCAGCGATTAGCATGGACTCGGCCTCGTCGAGACTGACGTCGAGGTATTCGACCAGGTCGTCCACGGTAGTGTTAGCCAGGGCGTCAATGTCCTCGATGCCGTGCTCGGCGAGGGCGTCGGCTTGTGACGCCGTGACGCCTTCGATGGCCGAGAGCGGGACGGAGCCGCCGGAAGCGATGAGCGCGCCCATCTGCTCGGCGACCTCCTTCTTCAACTCTTCCTCGCTGCGGATGTCTATGTTCCAGCCGACGAGCTTCGTCGCGAGTCGCACGTTCTGCCCGCGCTTGCCGATAGCGAGGCTCAACTGATCCTCGTTGACGATGACCTCCATCTGGCGGTTCTCGATGTCGGTGATGCGGACCTGATTCACTTTCGCGGGCGACAAGGCGTTGGCCGCGAAGACCGAAGGCTCGTCCGACCACTCGATGATGTCAATCTTCTCGCCGCGCAGTTCGCGTATGATGGCCTGCACGCGCGAGCCTTTCATGCCGACGCACGCGCCGACGGGGTCCACGTCGCGCTCGTTAGAGGTGACGGCGATCTTGGCGCGCTCGCCCGGCTCGCGGACTGCGGATTTGATGACGACCGTCTCGTCGTAAATCTCCGGCACTTCCATCTCAAACAGACGCCGCAAAAGCTCCGGGCTCGTGCGCGAGACTTCGACCTGCGGTCCCTTCGACTCCTTCGAGACGTTGTTGATGACGACGCGGATGCGTTCTCCCTGGTTCCACTGCTCGCCGCGCGACTGCTGCGAGCGGGGCAGGATGGCTTCCATGTTGCCGAGATCTACGATGATGTTGCCGCGCTCGAAGCGCTTGACGAAGCCGTTGACGAGGTCGCCGATCTTGTCTATGTACTGGTCATAAATATTCGAGCGCTCGGCATCGCGGACCTTCTGGAAGAGAATCTGCTTGGCGGTCTGCGCGGCGATTCGTCCCAACTCCTCCATCGGCAGCGGCAAAAGCAGGGCGTCGCCGATCTCCACCTCGTCGCCCGCCATCTCGCGCGCCTCTTCGATTGACAACTCGATGGCCGGGTCCGTGACCTCGTCCACGACGACCTTCGAGGCCGAAAGCTCTATCCCGGTCTCCGGGTTCCAGTCAACCTGTATGTCCTCGCCCGAGCGGAACTGCTTGCGGGCGGCGGCGCGCACCGCCTCCTTCATCGCCTCGATGACGATCTCGCGGTCCACGCCTTTCTCCTGGCAAAGGGCGTCAATGTTCTGCGCGATGGAAGTGCTCATTTAGACTTACCTTGTGTCCTTCTGGCTCAGGGCTGAGAATCGGTCCTCGCCCTGTCGAGCCTATTCAATTGTTATTCAGTTGTGTTTAGCGGCCGTCCGATTTGGCCGCGGCCTCTGAGGCCATCTCGCGCTCTTTCGCGCGACGAAACTCTTCTTCCACGTCAATCTCAAGGTTCGCCTTGACGATTGTCTCGAACGGCACGTGGACGCGCCCGCTCGTCTTGTCCTCAAACAAGACATTGTCGCCTTCGAGCCCGACGATGCGCCCGCGGAAGTTGCGCTGGCCGTTAATCGCCGCGCGCGTCTTCATCCTGGCTTCGCGGCCCGCGAAGCGCTCGTAGTCCTGGCGCTTGTAAAGCCCACGCTCCAGGCCGGGGCTGGAGACTTCCAGCGTGTAGGCCGAGTGGATGAAGTCTTCCACGTCCAGGACGGTCCCGACGTGCAGGCTGACTTCCGAGCAATCCTCGTGGGTCACGCCCTCCGGCTTGTCAATAAAGATGCGGATGATGGGTTTGCCTTCCGGGCCCGCGACTTCCGCGTGAACCAGCTCAAGCCCGTGATCCAGGGCCACGCGCTCGGCAATCTGCTGCACACGCTCTTCAATCGAACCCTGACCCAACGCTCGTCCGCTCCTTCAACGATTCAATGTCCGTAGCCTACCTGAGCGCAAAAGAAAAAGTGGGCGCGAACCCACAGGAGAAAAAGCCGCGCTCCAAGCAAGCGGAGAATTATACGGAAAGGCAGGGGTATAAGCAAGCGAGCAACGGAGAGGGCGCTGGCCTGAAAATCCCCTTGAAATTACGCACCTGAGTGCGTCGGGCGGCTCTGGCGCGCGGCCCCGTTATGCCGCCGCCGCCAGAAAGCGCGGCCCGGCCAGCGTGACTCGAACGAGTAGAAGGTGGAGAGGTTTCGCAGGTATGCCTCGTAGATTGTCGCCAGTCTGAGCCGGTAGCGAAGGATTGCGTCCGAGTCTCCCGCGAGGTGCGTGTCGAGCGCGTCCCCCGCCTCCATCCCTGTGAAAAGGGCCGTCAGCATCCCCTGCGACGAGAGCGGGTCGAAACTGATCGCGGCGTCGCCCACGGCGAGCCACCCTTCGCCGTCGAAGCTGGCAAGCCGGGCGCTGTGTGCGGCAGCGCCGCGCGGCGCGCTCTCCATACGGTAGCCGTGTGCCGCGAGCCGGGCGCGGATATGCTCCGTGCGGTCGAGCAGCGAGAGGTAGCTCTCTTTTTCGCAGAGGGCGCGCGGCGAGACAGTGTCTGCGTCCGTGAGGTAAACCACCACGCGCAGTTTCGAGGGGAGGAGCGCCGTGTACCACCAACCGTCCGGGGCCGCTTCGATTAAAGTCCGCGAATCCTCGTCCGGGGCGGCGGCCTTGTCGGGTTGGGAGAATAAAGCGAAGAAGGCTATGAGGTGGTCGTCCTGACAGAGACGTGCGCCCTGCCTGCGGGCCAACGCGCTGCGCCGCCCGGTCGCGTCTATCAGCCAGCGGCAACGCGCTTCCAATTCGCCGTCCGGCCCGGCCAGGCTTATGTGCCAATTTCCCTGCGGGAGACGAAGCAGACGCTTGAGGGCCGTGGCCTCACACGTCTCGCTTCCCGCGAGGCGCGCGCACGCGCGCAACCGTGCGTCAAAGCGCGCGCGGTCCAAATGCCAGCCGTGCCCGTTCGGGTCGAAGATGAAGGCGGTTTCGCTGAGGCGAGGCCCGCCCCACGCCGAGAGATTGCCGTAGCAGGGCAAGTGCCCATCCGCCGCGAAATGGTCCCAGACTCCCATGTCGCTGAGCAGCGGCCGCGCCGCGGGGGGAAGCGCCTCGCCGATTTTGAAGGCGGCAGCCTCGTTCGCCTCCACAAGCAACACGCGGCGGCCTGCGCGTGCCAGCGTGAGGGCGGCGGCAGACCCCGCTGGCCCGCCGCCGATAACACCCACGTCGTAAACCTCGCGGCCCAGGCCCGCGCCGTCAATCGTCATCGCGTGTTTCTGAAGCGCTTGACCTTGTCAATGACGCCGGACATGAACTCCTCTTCGGGGCGATCAGTAGCCTCAGCCGCGGCCGAGACGGCTGCCTCTATCGCCTCCACGTCCTCCATCTCCACGTCGTGAACGTGCAGCGCCATCAGGTTACGGCGCGGCGAGATGGCCTCGACTTTCGGGAAGCCCGGCTTCGACTCGACGAGCATGACTTCCGGCAATTCGGGGTCGCCAGAGACTCCGGGGCGAGTCTCGACCACGCCCAGCTTGCCGAACTTATGAATCATCTCGTCAATGGCCTCAAGATAATTTGTGCTCAGCACGCGCAGCCACATCGCGCGCTGGTTGAAAGCGCGCAACCGTTCGTCGCGCGGCTTCGTCGCGTCGGTCGCTATCTCGTAATCAACTTCCGTGAGCACGTGGTTCGGGACGCGCGCGGGCCAGAAGGTCGGGACGTAAGGGTCGTAGCGCGGCCCGTAGCCCGCGTAGTAACCCGAGCGGCAGCTCGCCGTGTCCGTCTGCCACGGCACGGCCATCCATCGTGAAATTGTGCCAGGGCTTTGTCCGTAGAGCACGCCGTTCGTTTGCTTCACGATTTGCGTAGTCAACTGCGTGCCGTAGTCAGGCTCCGCGCCTTCCTCCGGTCGGCGGTGGCGTATGCGGAAAGGCGACATGTACATGGAGCCGTGGCGCATCGGCCAGGTCATCTCGCAGCCTGGGTGGAAGGCGTCCGCGAGGCAGAAGTCGAGCGCGGCGCGGTCGAGCATCGCGGGCTGTTCGGCGAGGTCAACCTGGGCCAATGTTCCGGGGGGCAAGGCGGCCGGGTTCCAGTCGGCCGCGAACTTGCCGTCCACCCAGAGCTGCATCATGCGGTACTGCGTCGGCGAGAGCGCCACGTGCTGCCGCGGCGTGTCGGCCGGCGGAACATTCATGGCGTCCCCGTAGAGCCAGGGCCACGGCACGGGCGATTGCCCGTCGCGGTCGAAGTCTCGGAACATGTTGCAGACCTGGCGGCGCAGCTCGCGGTTCTCATTACTCGCACTTGCAAGCCTGGCGACGTAGTCCGCGTCCAAAAAGTTCTGCGGCCCAACGGGTCCGTACTGCACGTTGAAGCCCTGGTTGACCCACTGGTGGTCGCTCAGGCGGCGCAGGATGGGATAGATGTCCCGCGTGAATGAAATCTCCGAAGGGAACGGCATGCGGCCCGTCTGCACGAACACGTCGAGCATCAGATCGTGCATCGTCCGCACGCCGATGACATCGGGCGCATAGTTGGGCGGGGCCACGACCACCCAGGCGGGGTCAACCGGAACGGGAATCCCGCCGATGCTCACGGCGGCCGTGACGGGTCCGTCCGAAACGTCGTCGTGCCACGTGTCGTTGTTGGCAAAGGTGGTCGGCTTGGTCTTCGGCCCCTTGTAAGAGGCGGAGACTCCGCGCCCGCCGAGGAAGATGAGACGCCCGTCGTCGTCCGTACGAAGCTCGCCCAGGTAAACTTTCTTCCCGAAGAATTTGCCGCTGTCGAACTCATACTGCTTGCCCGAGAGCCCGCGGCCGCTGATGGTGCGCGGGCCAGGGTCTATGACGAGCTTCTGGCGGTCAGCGCCCTTCACGTCCTGGTTGCGAAGCTCCGTCGCTTCCAGATCGGGAGCGTTCGCCTCCGGCACGTCCAACGCGAGCTGAAACTCATACCAGGCGGCCTTCGTGTTCGCCACGTGAACGGTCCAACTGATGTCAGCGTTGGCGGCCGTCAACTCCGCGACCACCTCCCCGGCCGCGTTGTAGCCGTAGACGTGGAAGAGCGCGGCCTGACGCTTGAGCGCTCCCTTCGAGTCTTTATAAAAGCCTACGGGCTCGGGCGTAGGCTCCGTCACCTCCGGCCCTATGTAGAACTCGTTCTGACTGTCTCCGACGCGGGCGATGCCGATTGCAGGGTGTATGGCCGCGCGCACGACCTTCGTGTCGCGCGCGAGCGCCGGAGATGATGACGGCGCGCTGCCTTCACTTGACACTTCCTTTTTCTTCGACTTGGTAGCCGTTTTCTTCGACCGAGTAGCCATGAGCGATTAGTCCTCCGAGAGAGCTTTTCTGAAAGCGTTAAAAGTATATTTCGGCCCCGAAAGACACTTGTGTCCGAACGGGTCTTTCAGGGCGAAGCTAATCAAGCGGCTTTTCTCAAGCGGTGCTCTTGAGGCTATGTAGGTAGTGGCACGACCGCCGGAGCGAGAGCATTGTAAAGGCAAAAGGAGAAAGGTAAAAGGAAAAAGTGAAGACAAGACCCCGGAGGGGTCTCACAAGATAGCCAGGGGTAAGCGCGTGAGCGCGCCACCCCTGGTCACGCACCAAACATGAATCCGACCCCAGAGGGGTCGCACCTCGATGTTGAAGGTGCGACCCCTTCAGGGTCGGAAATGTTTTCCCCGTCATTCCGGGGGCGGCGCTCGCTTTCGCTCGCTTGCCCCCGGCTACTCTGTGCGACCCCTCCGGGGTCTTGTCTTCACTTTTTCCTGTTACCTTATTTTTGTGCCATTGGCGCGGTCGTAGCTAACTCGCCAAATCTTGTTGGCCCCGTCGTCGGTAATCAGCATCGAGCCGTCGGGCAGTACGAGCAGGCCGACGGGGCGGCCCCAGACCTCCGCGCGATTCTCGTCCAGCATCCAGCCCGTCAAAAAATCGTCGTAGCCCCCGACGGGCCGCCCGTCCTTGAAACGTATGCGAATAATCTTGTAGCCCGTCCGCTTCGTGCGGTTCCACGAACCATGCAGCGCCACGAAAGCGTCGCCTCTGTACTCTTCAGGGAACATGTTGCCCTCGTAAAAGACCAGGCCGAGCACGGCCGAGTGTGCCTGAATCAAAACGTCGGGCACGATGGTCTTGCGCACCAAGTCCGGGCGCTCGCCCTTGCGGCGCGGGTCTTCGCGCTGGTCGGCGTAACTGTAAGGCCAGCCGTAAAAGCCTCCGTCCTTAATCCCCGTCACGAAATCTGGCACAAGATCGTCGCCGAGGCGGTCGCGCTCCTGCACGGCGGCCCAGAGGTCGCGCGTGCCGGGCCGAAACGCGAGGCCGATGGGGTTGCGCGTCCCCGTGGCGAGTAGGCGTCGGCCCGTGCCGTCCGGGTTGAATTCGAGGATGGCTGCGCGCGGCTCCGGCTCGACGCTGACGTTCGACTCGGAGCCGACGGTCGCGTAGAGCTTCGTCCCGTCCGGGCTGAAGATGATGTTGCGCGTCCAGTGCTCGCGGTAGCCCTTGCCCGGAAGGTCCGCGACCTTTTCGGGGTCGCCCTCGGCTTTGGTCTGGCCCACTTTGTAGCGGAAGCGCACGACGGCGTTGGTGTTGGCGACGTAGAAGTAGTCTTTCCAGAAGGCCATGCCGAACGGCAAGTTGAGGTTCGTCGCGAAAGTGAAGCGCGTCTCGGCCACGCCGTCGTTGTCCGTGTCGCGCAGGATGAAGATGGTGTTGGCCGAGTGGTCCGCGACGAACACGTCGCCGTTGGGCGCGAGAGCCATCCAGCGCGGCCGCTTGAAATCGCCGCCCTCTGCGTAGACGTTGGCCTTGAAGCCGGGCGGGAGTTGAAGCTCCGCGCCTGCGGGCCGGGGGACGACTCGCGGCGGGTTCTCGGCGTCGGGCGAGGCGTTCGGCGGCGGCAGGTCCGAGGGTTTTATCTCGTAATGCCTGAGCGCGGCGGCCGCGGGCGAAGGCGTCGGCTTCGACTCGGGCGCGGCCGCGTTCTGGCCCGGTTTCTGCGCGCACGCAGACAGCGAACTCAGCAGCAGCATGAGCGCACAGGCACAGGCATGAAGCGACGGCCTCCTTCGTCTAACGCTTCCATTCATCATCACAACCCCCCATTCACGAATAAAAATATGGCTCAACCCTTTGCGCCTTTAGTTTTTACTTTGCGTCTTTGCGTGAAGCTTTGTTTCTCGCTGGAGGCGCAAAGTTAAGACGTAAGACGCAAAGGACGGCTCAACTCAATCTGGCTTTGACGATTTCGCTCACGGTGCGCCCGTCGGCGTTGCGGCCTGCGAGGCGCGCTTGCGCGGCCTTCATCACCGCGCCCATCTCGCGCATCGAAGAGGCGTTTGTTTCCCTGATCGCCTCTTCCACCGCACGCTCTATCTCTTCGCGCGTGGCCGCCTGCGGCAGATACTCTTCGATGACAATAATCTCCGCGCGCTCTTTAGCGGCCAACTCCTCGCGCCCTGCCTTCTCATACTGCTCCACGGAATCGCGCCGCTGCTTGACGAGCGATTGCAAGACCTTCGTCACCTCTTCGTCCTTCAACTCCGTGTTGTTCTCTTTCTCGCGGTTCATCACGGCGGCCTTGACCATGCGGAGCACGGACAGGCGCGCCGCGTCCTGCGCCTTCATCGCCGCGGTCATGTCGCCTACAATTCGTTCTTTGAGACTCATGGCTGTAGAAATTCCTTTCACGTCCATTTGTAAGCCCAAAGGCACGCGGTTTACAAGTGCGACACAGAATCGTTAGGATTGACGCGCTCCGAGTTCTTCTACAAAAACTTTCCGGTCCTGCATGGAAACTCAGTCGCAAAGCAAGCGTACAAAACTGCGCTGGCACCTGGGCGCGCTCGCCGGCCTGGCGATGGCAATCCTCGGCATCTACCCGCAGATCAATTTGTGGGCCATGCGCGGCAGTGAGTGGAACGGCGCGTACGCTTACAACGACATAGACGAAGTTGCTTACGCCTCTTACCTGCAAGCGCTGATTGACGGCCGCCCGCGCCGCAACGACCCCTTCACGGGGCGCGACGATTCGCTGGAAGCGCCGCAGCCCGAATCGCTCTTCTCCATACAATTCATCCCGCCTTACACGATTGCGCTCGCGGCGCGTGCAGCGGGGCTTGACGCGCGCTGGGCCATGATTATCACGGGCGCGCTCGCGGCCTTTGCGACCGCGCTTGCGCTCTTCTGGCTCTTCGGCCTGGTGACGGGTGACGACCGGCTGGCGGCCACGGGCGCGCTGATGGTGCTCTGTCTGGGGACGCTCGCGTGTGCGCAGGGCGCGATTCTGAAAATATTCGATCTGGGTTGGGCCTACCCGTACCTGCCGTTCCTCAGGCGCTACCTGCCCGCGCTCGCGTTCCCGGTCTTCTTTCTCTTCTGCGCGCTCGTCTGGCGCTCGATTAAGCACGAAAGCAAGCGAGCTTTCTACCTTTACGCCGCGGGCGCGGGGCTGGCGTTCGCCGTCCAGGTCTACTCCTACTTCTACCTCTGGACGACGGCCGCCGCGTGGCTCGCCTGCTTCGCATTGCTGTTATGGCTCGCGCGCCCCTCGGGCTGGAAGCGCGACCTGAAGTCGTTGGCGGTCACGGGCGCGATTGCGCTCCTCTCGCTCGTGCCGTATGCGATCCTGCTCTCGCACCGCGCCGAGACGATGGACGCGGTGCAACTCCTGACCTACACACGCGCCCCGGACCTTTTGCGCCCGCCTTCCTTGATAGGGATGTTCGTCCTGGCCCTGCTCGCCTACGGCGTCTGGCGCGGGCGTCTCGAATGGCGGGACCGCACAATGCTCGTTGCGGCGGCCTTCGCCCTGACGCCGCTCGCCGTCTTCAACCAGCAGATCATCACGGGCCGCTCGTTGCAGCCCATCCACTACGAAGTTTTTATCGTCAACTACGTCGCCGCCTTCGCGCTCGTGCTCGCCATCGCCCTCCTCTGTGGCGCGGCGGACGCCAAACGTAAACTGTCGAGCCGCGTCCTGCTCTTCGCGGCGGTCCTCACCTTCTGCTGGGGAGTGGTCGAAGCCGACATCACGACACACGTCGTTGACGACCAGAACATCATCCGCGACGAGGCCATGCCGGTCGGCCGTCGCCTGCGCGAACTGGCACAGGAAGCGCGACAGCGCGGCGAGCGCGAAGGAGTCGTCTTCACGCCAAATCTCATACAGGGCGACGACCTCCCGACGCTCGCCCCGCAAGGCGTCCTCTGGGCACGCCACCTGCACGTCTTCGCCGACACCACCTGGGAAGAGAACAAGGAGCGCTTCTACCAGCACGCCTACTACCAGGGACTCGACGCCCACTGGCTCGACCACGAACTGAAGAACAACAACTACATCATCGTCATCGCCCTCTTCGGCTGGGGCCGCCACCACGCCCGCCTCACCGCCAACTCCACCCCGCTCTCCCCGCAGAGATAGCAGCCGAAGTTGACCGCTACGCAAACTACATCGCTACCTTCACACGCGAGCGCGCCGCCACTCTACAACTCTCCTACGTCGTCACGGACACCGACGCCGAGCCCAATCTCTCCAACCTCGACCGCTGGTACGAACGCGACCCAGGCGAGCGCCACGGCAAGTTCATCCTCTACCGCGTCAGGCTGCGGCCCTAGTTTCGACTGCCATAGAGGCGCGGCGGCAGGATGGCACTAAGCAATCGCACATCCATGCCGCCGCGCTCTCTTGTCTTTCCGTGCCCGTCCGAAGTTTCCCGCTTGAAAGTTAGTTTATGTCTACGGCGTGCCGCCCGTGGGAGGTTTGCGCCGGGCTGTTTTGTACTCGGACTTGCGCTTGAGGCCGAGCGCCTGCACCTCGCTTGAGTCTTTGCCGAACTGCGCGCGAATCTGGTCTTTGACGGCGAGGATGGTGTTGTGGAATCGCCACTCCTCGGCCACGGCTTCGTCACGCGCAGTCGCGGCGGCCGCCTCAGCCTGCACGGCCGCCTGTTGCTTGGCTAAGAGCGTGGCGTGCGCCGTCGTCACGTTCGCCAGCGTGTAGGCCGGGTTGTTAGGGTTGTAGCCCGCTATGGTTTGCAGCGCGGCGAAGGCGTCCTCGTCCGCACTCAGTTTCGATGGGCTTATGGGTTTGGTTTCGCTTCTCGCCATACAAGGAATCTCCTTTGTGAGTCTAAAGAGACGGGTACGCGTGAGACAGTGCGCATCTTACGCAGCAAAACGTCGCGCAGGCAAGAACTATTTTCGAGACTGACCCCAAAGTGTTGCAGACAACGAACTC
Organism: uncultured Acidobacteriota bacterium; assembly: GCA_963711585.1. Taxonomy (GTDB): domain Bacteria; phylum Acidobacteriota; class Blastocatellia; order Pyrinomonadales; family Pyrinomonadaceae; genus QHXM01. The sequence continues at coordinate 808,337 of CAVQEU010000022.1, forward strand.
TTAGTCCTTAATCGCGCGGAGGCCGACACGGGCCGCCCCCTTAGTTAGCCAGGTGTCCTCCTAAGTTCGCGCTGCGGCGAAGAGACTTCGCGCAGGTTACAACTAAGGAATCCCACTCGCTCACTAAAGAAGACGCCCGGCGCACTAAATAATCTTCCCTACGAACAAACTGCGCTAACCGTCGAGCAAAGGAAGCGCGACCGCGAACTTAGGAGGACACCTGGCTAACTAAGGAAGAGCGACTGCTCACAAAGGAAGCGTGAGAGTAGATAAAGGAAGATTTGTCGCCTGCTAAGGAAGCTTTTAAGCCTCCTTAGCATGAGGTCTATGTTGCAAATGAAGTTAGCGCGGAAAATTAGTCGCGCGGTTGAGCTAAAGCGAGTTTAGCTCATGCGATTCGCAGGTTTTTAGCCCCGTGGGAGGAGTAAATCATTGCCCTTGCTGCTAGCATTGACTTCTACCCCTCTCAGGTATAGTGTGCACCTGTTCAATCCTTGCTTCCCTCATGACGATTCGCCTCGCTAGTTAGAATCGCTCCACTGTGGAAACCTCTTTCCCGCTGCAATCCCACGGCGAGGTGTATTTACATTATGCGACCAAAAACACTCTTCTATCTTCTCATGTTTACATTCCTGATTGGTACGACTCTCTTAAATACCAATGAAGCATTATGCCAGGTACGACACGGCGGGTCTGTCCACACAGGCGGGGGGCGGGGATTTGGTCCTAATCCGCACACTGGCGGTCAAACTCCCACTGGTTTAGGAACCTCTACAGCCCCGGATACTCGATCCACATTCTCACAAACTTCCGGTGCTCCTGCTCTACAATCAACCGAGTCTACCAATGCGACGGCTACCTCCGTGTCGCCGCCACCACCACATACGGCTACGCCTATGCCTGAAGCCGGTAGCGAGACCCCGACTCCTACACCCAACTATTCCACGTCCGCAACTAGCTCCAGTTCCTGGGGGCCATGGCTGATTGCAGTCATCGCTGTAGTCCTGATTATTAGTTGGGCTTCACGTCGGCGGCGGACGTAATCAACCTCTCTAGTGGCACTGTCGGCTCACAGCTTAGCCCTGAATTTAGATGCTGTTTTGTGGGAAGATGCTATTTCGTAGGCAAAGCCAACTTCATGTCAGCCTCTATGTGTCAGATGAATTTCAGGCGCTGTGCCCGTTTGAGCGCGTAAGGTGCTCGCGCAGGTAACGGCCCGTGTGAGATTCCTTGACGCGCATGATCTCTTCGGGCGTCCCCGTAGTGACAACATGGCCGCCGGCGTCGCCGCCTTCCGGGCCGAGGTCAATCACGTAGTCGGCGGTCTTGATGACATCGAGGTTGTGTTCGATGACGAGGAGCGAGCCGCCGGCTTCGATGAGGGCGCGGAAGGCGGCGAGGAGTTTGTTGATGTCGTCGAAGTGCAGGCCGGTGGTCGGCTCGTCGAAGATGTAGAGCGTTTTCGCGCCGGTGCGTTTCGAGAGGTGCGCGGCGAGCTTGACACGCTGCGCCTCGCCGCCGGAAAGAGTGGTAGCGGATTGGCCCAAACGCAAATAGCCGAGGCCGACATCATCGAGGACGCGGAGGCGGTTGGTGATTTTCGGCACGTCGCGGAAGAAGGTCATGGCTTCGCGGACGGTCATGTTGAGCACGTCGTTGATGTTCTTGCCACGATAACGGACATCTAAAATCTGCGGCTTGAAGCGCGTGCCTTTGCACTCTTCACAGACCAACTCCACGTCGGCGAGGAACTGCATCTCGACGGTGACGGTGCCGTCGCCCTGGCACACTTCGCAGCGGCCGCCGGGGACGTTGAAGGAGAAGAAAGAGGGGTCAAAGCCGTGCGCCTGTGCCTCGCGCGTCTGGCTGAACGCCTCGCGGATGCCGTCGTAGACTTTGATGTAGGTGACGGGGTTCGAGCGCGGCGTGCGGCCGATGGGCGATTGGTCAACCAGAATCACGTCGTCAACCAGCGGCCCGCCTTCTAATTTCTGAAACGCGCCGACGTGGCCCTGCCAGTCGCCGCGCTGCTTCTTGAGCCCCGCGTAGACGCAGTCGTGAATCAGCGTTGACTTGCCGGAGCCGGAGACGCCCGTCACGCAGACGAGCATGTCGAGCGGGATGTCAACGTCTATGCCTTTCAGGTTGTGCTCGGCCGCGCCGCGCACAATGAGCCGCCGCTTGTGCGGCACGCGCCGCTGCTTGGGCGCTTTGATCTCCGCCTCGCCGCGCAGGTAACGCGCCGTCAAAGAGTTCTTGTCCGTCAATAAATTCTCGAAGTCGCCCTCGTAGATGACCTGCCCGCCGAGTTCGCCCGCCGCCGGACCAATATCCAGGATGTGGTCGGAGGCGCGCATCATCTCCGGGTCGTGCTCGACGACGAGCACCGTGTTGCCTATGTCGCGCAGGCTGTGCAGAAGGCGAATCAGCCGCTCGCTGTCGCGCGGGTGCAGGCCGATGGAAGGCTCGTCCAAAACATAAAGCGCGCCGACGAGCGACGAGCCGAGGTTGGTCGCAAGTTGTATGCGCTGGGCCTCGCCGCCCGAGAGCGTGGAGGCAAGACGGTCGAGCGTCAGGTAGTCCAATCCTACGTCAACGAGGAAGCGCAGGCGGCGTCGTACTTCGTAGAGCACGCGCTCGGCGATGGCCGCCTGCTCGGTCGTCAACTCAAGCCCCTCGAAGAAAGTCGCGGCGTCCTTAATCGAGAGCGCGCACACGTCCGGCAGCGTGCGTTCGCCGACGCGCACGGCGCGCGCCTCCTGACGAAGCCGCCCGCCGTTACAGTCAGGGCACAAGGTATAGCCGCGATACTTGGAGAGGAAGACGCGTATGTGCAGCTTATACTTCTTCGTCTCAAGCCATGCGAAGAAGCCGCGCACGCCGCCCCAGTGGCCCTTGCCCTCCACGATGGCGCGCTGGTCCGCCTGTGCCAATTCCGCGAACGGCACGTCCATGGATATACGCTCCTGCTTGCAGAAGCGGCGCAATTCGGTTCGCGCCCACTCGAACTGCGGCTTCGTCCACGGCTCAATCGCGCCCTGGCCGAGCGTCAGGAGCGGGTTCGGAATCACTAAATCCAGATCGAGGCCGATGGTGTTGCCGAAGCCCTGGCACGTCGGGCACGCGCCGAAGGGGTTGTTGAAGCTGAAGAGCCGCGGCTCTGGCTGCGCGTAGACGCTTCCGTCGTACTTGCACTCGAAGCGCTCGGAGAAGCGCAAGCGCTGTGAGTTCTCTTCGACCGTCTCGACGATTGCCGTGCCGTGCCCCTCCTGGAAACAGGTTTCCAGGGAATCCACAAGGCGCTCGCGCACGTCCGCGCGGGCCGCCAGGCGGTCAATCAGGACGTAGATGTTCGCGAAGTCCGCGCGCGTGTAATCGTCGGGCGAGCGCAGGTCAATGGTCTCGCGCGTGGCCGCATCGTAGAGCCGCGTGAAGCCGCGCTGCATCAGGCTCATCACGTGGGCCGTGACGGTCTGGCGCGTCATGGCGGGCTCTTTCGCGGCGGCCTTGCGCTTGCGGCCTGTGCCATTTTTCGTGCCGTTCGTCTCAGCGCGCAGGCCCGCCTCCGCGGGGAAGAGGACGTAAAAGCGTGTGCCTTCGGCGAGCGTGTCCAGTGTCTCCTGCGCGGCGGATTCGGGCGAGTCCCTGCGGACCTCGCGGCCGCAGACGATGCAGTAGGTCGTGCCGACGCGCGCGTACAGGAGGCGCAGGTAGTCGTAAACTTCCGTCTGCGTGCCGACGGTCGAGCGCGGGTTGCGGGTGGAGTTTTTCTGCCGGATGGCTATGGCCGGCGCGATGCCGCGCACCTCGTCCACGTCCGGCTTGTCCATGCGCTCAAGGAACTGGCGCGCGTAGGCCGAGAGCGATTCGACGTAGCGGCGCTGCCCCTCGGCGTAGATGGTGTCGAAGGCGAGCGAGGACTTGCCGGAGCCGGAGACGCCGGTGACGACCGTTAGCTTTCCAACAGGGATGGAAAACGAGATGTTCTTGAGGTTGTTGACGCGCGCCCCGCGCACCTCGATGGCTTCTTCTATCATGTCCCTAAAAGATTGCCACACCACACAGCGGGAGATTTTAGGGCTGCGGCAAACTCACATGATAACCCGGATTTTCCTGTGGGCGAAACGCAGAGCGGGCGATAAAAATGAAGATTGAAGAGACGGCCGGAAATAAGGTGTGAAACAACAAGCCCCGTCAGGGGCGACTGAAAATAGCCCAGCCATTTATGGCTGGGAATCGCACGTAAAAATGATTTGAGTCCCGTAGGGACGACTGAACGGGAGCCTTTCTTCAGTCGTCCCTACGGGACTCGATAAACTTCTCGCCTGTATTCCCAGCACTGAAGTGCTGGGCTATTTTCAAATGTCCCTGACGGGACAAACGGACTTGCGCTCACTTCTGTTTTCTGACTGTCACGCCCGGCGGTGGGCGGAACTCGAAGGCGTCCGGTGGGGCTATGAAGTTTTCGCGGACGTTCGTGAGCGCCACTTCGGAGACCGCGCCGGCCGTGTCTACGAGCCTCACTTTGATGATTCTTCCGTCCGGGTAGACTTCGAGGAAGAGTTCGCGCAGGCCGGCGTTGGCGGCGCGCGGGACGAGGCGCAGCGTGCGTGTCTCTGTGCCAGTTTCGGCGAGCGTGATCGAGCGGAAGTCGCGTTTGAGGTTGGTCTGGCCGAGGAGGAAGAGGAAAGGGAAGCGCGCGTCCGAGACGTTGTTCAGGTCCGCGTGCGTCGCCTCGCGGTCGGCCGCGACGTAGAGCCACACGTCGCGCCCGTTGACGATGAAGAGCTTGCCGGGTTTCGGGTCGTACTCCCAGCGCATGCGCCGCGGGCGCTGCAAGACAAGCCGCCCGCGCTCGCGCCGCACGCGCATCCCTTGCGCGCTGTACGTCTGCTCGAACTCAGCGGCCAGCCCGCGCATGCGCCCGTAACGCGCTTCGATCTTGGCAATCAGGCCGTCAAGCTCGCTGCCCTGGCCGAAGGCGGGAGCTATGCAAAGGAAAAGTGCGGAAACCAGGACGCACATCTTCTTAGCGCCTTTGCGCCTTTGCGTGAGAATAACCAGTTTCACGCAAAGGCGCAAAGGCGCAAAGGAGGCGCGGAGGAAAGTTAATCACGTGCTATTTGATCCGGACTCTTTTCTTCAACTTCGCGGACGAAGAGTTCTTCGAGCGACTGGCGGACGGGCTGGACCGAGACGAGGCGGCCGCCCGCGCGGCGCAGGGCCGCGAGCACGGCGTCCACGTCCTTCTCGTCGGCCACCTCTACGCGCGCGCCGCCGGCCGTCGGTGTGACCTGCGCGCCCGTGAGCGCGGCCGGTTGTAAGGCGGTCGAGAGTTGGTCCGCGTTCGTGCCGGCGACCGTTATCTCTATGCGGTGCTGGCCCTGGCCCGCGCGCTCGCGTAGCTCTTCAAGACGGCCCGTCTCGCTCAGTCGCCCGCGGTTCAAAATCGCCACGCGGTCGCAGAGCACTTCTATGTCCGACAGGATGTGCGAGCACATGAAGACGGTCGTGCCGGCGGCCCTGAGCGAGGCGATGAGGTCGCGCACCTCGCGGCGGCCGATGGGGTCCAGGCCGCTCATGGGCTCGTCCAGGAAAACAATCTCGGGGTCGTTGACGATGGCCTGTGCCAATCCGACGCGCTGCAACATGCCCTTGGAGTATTTCCGAAGCTGCTTGTCCCAGCTCTTCTCGTCGAGCCGCACGCGCGAGAGCAGTTCTTCGGTGCGCCGCTCGCGCTCGCGCTTGCGGTAGCCGAAAAGCTCGGCGCAGTAGTTCAACAGCTCGCGCGCCGTCAGGTAGTCGTAGAAGTAAGGGTTCTCGGGCAGGTAGCCTATGCGCGCGTGCATCTGCACGTCGTTGATGTCGCGGCCGAGGATGCGCGCGCGGCCCGTGGTGGGGTAGATGAGGCGCATCAGCAGCTTGAGCGTGGTCGTTTTCCCTGCGCCGTTCGCGCCGAGGAAGCCGAAGATTTGGCCGCCCTCGACCGTCAGGCTCAGGCCGTCGAGCGCGCGCACACGCCGCTTGCGCCAGAAGCCCAGCTCGTAATCCTTCGTCAGGTTCTCAATCTCTACAACAGGCATAATCAAAAAGCAGAATTCAGAAGTCAGGAGTCAGGAGTCAGAATGATAAGGCGGCGAGCCGCTGCTACAGATTCTCTTTTCTCCTGGCTCCTGACTTCTGTGTTCTGTCTCCTATTTGTAAGGGACCACCGAACTGGGGTCCAGGTCAACGTCGCATTGGTCTTTGAAGAGCAGGTAAGGCGTGTCTGCCGGGTCGAGCGGCGCGCCGGTGTTCCTGTCAACTTTGAGGCCCGCGGCGCGCAAGGCACCTGCGACCTCGCGCCAGTCGGAGGCGCAGCGGCCCTGACGTGCTTGATATTCTTTGAGGACTTTGCGAATCGCATCGCGCTCCTCGAACGAAGTTATCTGTGCCAATCTCAGTTTGGCCATGCGCTTGATCGTCTCGTCGTTCGCCTCGTCGTACATGCGCTGGTAAATCTCGCGCGCAGTCTCACGGCTGCCGCCCTCCGCCAGCATGCGCGCGCTCATGGCGCGCATCCAGTGCAGGGGCGTTCGGCTGCTCCGCGCCCGCCGCGTACTTGGCCGCCGCCGTCTGGTAGTCGTCGCGCTGCCAGTAGATGTAGCCGAGGTGGTGATACAGCGCCACTCCGCAGGGTTGCTGCTCGATGCCTTTCTCAAGGAGCTTGATAGCGTGCTCGTCGTTGATGGCCGGGAGCACGACGGCCCCGTACTCGTAGACGGCGATGAACTGCGGGTCGAGCGTGGTCGCGGTGTCCAGGAGCGGGTAGAGCAGTCTGAGGTCCAGGTTGCCGAGGTCGTTGAAGTTGAACTTGTTGCCCTGCCTGATGACCTTGCGCCCGACGTATTGCAGCGAGCGCATCCAGTACCAGTCGGCGATGAGCCCGTTGAAACTGAGGCTCATGCGCCGCGCCGCGCCGCCCGTCACGTAAAGGTTCTCCTCTTCGAGCGCAGGGTCAACGGGCGGGCGTCGCAACTCCTGCCAGCGGTTGAGCGCGGCGGCCGAGCCGAGGCCGACGAGGATGACGACGGACAGCAGAAGAGTCTGCCGCCGTCGCGCGCTGCGCGCTTCGTTGCTCTTCGTCTCGTCACTCATTTGAAGTTGCGCCGGTTGAAGATGAGCGTGGCGGCCGCTAAGCAGCACCGCGATGTAGGCGACGGCGTAGGCCAGCGCGCCGAAGAACATCCCGGGCGCGGGCGTCTGCCCGTGCGCCGTGGGCGTGATGTAACTGTAGTTCGACAAATTCGGCAGCAGGTAGAAGAGCGCGCCGAAGAAGTAGCGCGCACCGGCCGTGCCCATCGAAGAGGCGAAGGTCTTCAGGTCCGCGCTGAAGTGGCCGATGATGAAGACGAAGAAGGTCAGGAGCGCCGAGAGCGCGGGCGAAGAGAAGGAGGAGAAGAGAATCGCCACGGCCGTCAGAATCATCAGCTCGACGTAGATGAGCAGGATGGCGGGCCAGATGTTAAGGACGGGAACGTCCCAGGCGCGGCGCACGTGGAGCAGCGCGAGCGAGAGGCCGACGCCCATCACCAGCACGTTGACGAGGAGCGTCAAACAGAGGCCGAGGTATTTGCCGACCAGGAACTCGCCGCGCCCGACGGGCTTCGAGAAGATAGCGTAGATGGTGCGCCGCTCGATCTCTTTGTAGACCAGCCCGACGCCGACGAAGATGGAGATGAACGCGCCGAAGAGCAGCATCGCGCTCAGCCCCATGTCAATGATGATCTTCGACTCCTGCGCGGCAGACAACTCGCCCAGGAAGATCGCGCCCACTATCAGGAGCAGGACGAAGAGCACGAGGTTGTAGAGCACGCGGTCGCGCACGGCCTCGCGGAAGGCGTTGCGCGCGATGGCCGCGATGCGGCCAAGCATGGTCGAGTGACCATGGGCGTCAGAGGCCGCGGCCTCTCCGGCGTGTGTTGGAATGTTTTTCGCGAAACTGCTGAGGTCGGATGCTTCTTTTATTTCTTTTGCCATTGCGCGACGACAAAGCAAGAGAGCTTTTTGCCCTGAAGTTTAGAGATCAAAGACTCCAGCGCCAGCAGGACCGGCGTGTACAGGGGCTTGAGGCGGAGCGGAATTCTGAAGATCATCGAATTCAGCACCAGCAGAAACCCTAAGCTTCCCTGGTACTTTACTCGATTGAACGTGAAATGCGAAGAAAACTCGCGCTCGGCCGCCACGAGGTCAACCGCCGCCTCGTTGTCCGAGAAAAGATGGTCGTGCTTGTACCAGACGCGGCGCACGATGTCCGGCAGCGACCCGCTGTGCGGCTCCATGAAGCAGAGATAGCCGCCGGGCTTCAAGACGCGGTGAAGCTCGCTGAGCGCCTCGTTGAGGAAAGGGTGCATGTGGTGTAGCCCGCCGACCACGGAGACGCAGTCGAAAGAATCGCTCTCCAAACCCGTGTCGAGGGCGGAGCGGCAGATCGTGTGGCTGCCGGGCCAGCGCCTCTGGTATGCCTCCATGACTTCGGGGGAGATGTCCAGGCCCGTCATGTGCGCGCCGCGCGAGAGCAGGTACTCGGAGGTCTGCCCGCTGCCGCACATCGCGTCGAGGACTTTTTTGCCGGTGAGGTCTAAGCCCTCAAACATCGGCTCGTAGATAAAGCGATGGCGATAGAGGAGGCTGCAAGGGTCGCTGTAGTGAGCCTCGTAGAGTTCCGCAACTCTGTCGAAGTGCTCCTTCTGCATGCGCTCGGCCTGCGTGTACGAAGGATTGCCCGCGAGCGTGCCGGGCATAGTCAGTTGGTTCGTCAATTCTATCGGTGCAGTACTCATCGTCTATCTCCTTTTTTCACTCTCTTGCGCCCGCCGAAAACAAAAAGTCCCCCGATGAAGACCGCCCCGAGGGCGCTCGCTGCGGCCGCGACGCGTGCACGCGCGGGTTCACGAAATTCCAACTCGACGGAGACGGCGTCTGCCGGGAGCGAGACGAGCAGCGCCCCGTCGTCCGCCGGGCGCACGGGGAGCGCACGCCCCTGCGAGGTCGCCTGCCAGTGCGGGTAATAAAAAGTGCGCACGCGCGCCTCGGTCGCCGTGGCTCCGGGGCCGACTTCAAAGGTGCGGCGCTCGGGCTCCCACGAATTGATGTTGACAATCCTTTGCGCCGCTTCGACCTGACCGGACATCTCTCGCGGCGGTTGGCCGGTCCAGATAGTCGCCCAGTATTCGACGTTCGGCGTGCCGGGGATGGAGCGGAGCGTTGTCTCGAATTGTTGGCGAGTGAGGTAGCGCGCGTCGCGCACGACGTGCGCGAAGGTCAGCGTCAGGGAGACGAACACGCCGCCCGCCACGAGCAGGGCCAGGGGGCGGCCGCTCCCGCGCATTTTCTTAGTCCAGAAGTGGAGCGTCGAGGCGGCCACGACTGAGCCCGCCATCGAAACGACTGCCAGCCAGCGCCAGGGGAACTGCACCTCCCGGAGCGGCCACAAAATGGCCCACAAGGGGCGGCTCAGAGGCGTCGCCATCAGGAAGGCTAGGAGGAACAAAAATCCGGCGACGCGCACGCCGCGCCTCTTCAAGCGGCCGCGCGCGAACAGGGCCACGCCGGGCAGGACGAGCGCCAGCGTGGCGAAGGCTATGAAGTTCATCCACCAGACGTTCATGTTCTCGGGCGAGAAGGTCTGGAAGAGAAAGTTGTAGCGGTAATCAACCGAGAGGTCCGCTTGAGTGGTGTTGGTTCTCACCCAGGAGAGTTCGGCGAGCATCGTCACCCAGTAGAAGGCGCTGGCCGCGAGTCCGAGCGCCGCGCCCGCCGCGAGTTTCAAGAGCGTCGCGACGCGCTTGCCCTTTTCCATGCGGAAGAGCGCGTAGGCGAGGAGGCCGAGGCCGCCGATGACTGTCAGGGGGAGGTGAGTTAAGACCAGGACGGCGAAGGAGGCTGCGAGGCCGACCACGTCGCGCGTGTTCCTGCGCCGGCAGATTCTTTCGACGAAGGCGAAACAGAAAGGGAGGACCGAGCAGCCCGCGTACTCGGGCAGCATGAACGCCTGGTAGAGTTCGTTAACGTGGTAGGGCATCAGCGTGAAGAAGATGCCGGCCCACATGGCCTGTTGGCGTGTGAGAGAGGCGCGCGCCCAGAAGTAGACGCCGAGGCCGCCCAGGATTGAGAGGAGCGTGAAGGCGAGCAGGCTCGCCGTGTACCAGTCTCCCGTCAGCGCGCGGGCCGCGCCGAGCAGGTAGTAAGCTCCCGGAGGGTAGAACCTGAAACTTGGGTCGCCGTAGCCGCCGCTCGATTCCGCTAGCCAGCCGGGAGACAAGTCGCCCGAGCGCGCGGCGTCGTAGAGGGGAAGCGCGATGCGGTAGTGATTCCAAAGGTCAATGTTGCTCGGGACGCCGCGCAACATTGCGGGCGCGAGCGCGAGGACCGCGACCGCCACGACGCACAGCACGGGCCAGCGCCGTCGCCAGGAGCGGGACCGAATCCCTCGGAGGTGGCTTGTGAGATTCGCGCCGCCGGCCGCGTCCTCGTGACCGTCCGCGCGTGGCTCAGAGAGAATGCTGGACATGAGACTCTTGAAGGGATGAGGGATGAGGGATGAGGGATGAATGAAAGCCGTTGAATCAATGATTCAATGAGCAGTTCACTCAACCCATTTCATCCCTCATCCCTCATCCCTCATCCCTTAAAGAAATGCGGGGGAGAAGTTCGCACTTCGGCCCCCGCAAAGTTCAAGTTTGTCAGTGACTATTACTGCTGGCCGAGCGGATCCAGACCGTCGCAAGCGGCGCGGTTGGCGACTGCGGCCACGCCGGGCTCGCCCCTCATGACGCCGTCTTCCTCGACGCAGAACTGACGGGTGCCGGACTGCGAAACGCCGCCGGTGACCTGCGGGCTGGCCTGACCCATGAACTGCGCGAGCGTGCCAGGAGCCGAGTCAATGATGTCCGCGTCGCGGACGGTGAAGATGTAACCGCTCTTCGTGCCCAGACCGAGGACGGGGTCAACGAGGTCGGCCGTGTCCAACTCGCCCAGGTTACCGAAGTTACCGTTGCCGGTGGTCGCCTGGTAGGTGGCTTCAGCGGAGTGGATGGTGCGGAGGCTGGACTGAGCCGAGCCTTCGTTGGCGGCGCGGCGGGAAGCGAGAAGGTTGGGGATAGCGATAGCGGCAATGATGCCGATGATCGCGACGACGATCAAAAGCTCGATGAGAGAGAAGCCAGACTGGCCTTTTTTCTGTTGCATTTCTTTCGGGTGCTCCTTGAAGAGATAAGAGTGAATTTGGGTCAAAATTTTCGCGCCATCGGCTTTCTCAGGCATTGTTGCCGCGCTCGGCGCGCGTTGCGGTCAACATGACCTTTACAAACACCGTGCCGCAAGCTCGTGCACTGCGAAAGCCGTGAAAATCGGGTGAAAAACCTTTGCTTTCGCCTAAAGCATCTCCGCCGCACAACGGCCCTGACCTGGACAAACTTCGCGAAATGACAAATAACGGCAGCCGGCGGGTGACGGTTTTCGGTAAGTTAAGCGAACACGGAGGGAGGAGGGGCAAGGGGGAAGAGAGAGCAGGGAAGCGGGTCGTTAATCAATCGGAGTGCTCGCCACGGTGGCGGCCGCGCCGACTTCGACCCGGAGGATGGCGGTGGCGTCAATGAAGTAATGCTGGTAAACGTTGGCCGGGTCGAGGACGGGGTCCGCGACCGCCTCGTAGTTGAGCGCCGTCGAGGTCGGGATGTTGAACGTATAACCGCTCTTCTCGCCCGCGCTCAGGCTCGGGTCTGCGATGAGTTTTGCGGTTCCTAGCTCAACCAGAGTGCCGTAGCGGCCGTTGGTCGCGCGGTAGGAAGCCTGCGCGGAGTTGATGGTGCGTAGGGAGGTGACGGCCGAGGCGGACTTGGTGGCCTGCCTGGCCTGGTCGAGGTAAGGGACCGCAATCGCGGCGACGATGCCTATGATGGCGACGACGATCAGCAATTCGATCAACGAAAACCCTTTTTGCGTCGTGGAAGATTTTTTCATGACTGGTGCGGCTGGGCTGCCTTTCTGAGTGATCCAATGCCCAAGTAAGCGTCGGGCATTCCTCTGCCTCACAGCAATGAGCGTGCCGCTGAAAAGCACGTAAAACGTGAATCGTAAACGTGAATCGTCGAACGCTTTTTCGATTTACGATTTACGATTCACGATTTACGGCCTTTTGCCTTCCTTTATCCGCGCGTTGCGGAGTCGCGCAGTTGGGCGGTCAGGCCGCGGATTTGATGTTTGTCGAGGAGGTGGCGCAGCGAGCGCACGGAGAGATGTAGAAGTTCGGCGGCGCGCGTCTGGTTGCCGCCGGTGCGGCGCAGGGCTTCGAGCACGTAGGTCTTTTCCAGTTGTTCCAGGTGGGCGACGACGTTGATGCCTTCTTCCGGGAGCGCGAAGGCGGAGGCGACGCGCGCGGGATTGTAGTTTGTGATCTGCTCGGGGAAGCGCTCGGGCTGAATCGTGTCGGTGCGTTCGAGCGCGACGGCGCGCTCGATGGTGTGCTCCAACTCGCGCACGTTGCCGGGCCACGAGTAGGCTTCCAGGAGCCGCAGCGCCTTCTCGCTGACGGTGACCTGTCGGCCCGTCTGCGCGCAGAACTTTTTGATGAAGTGCTCGGTCAGTTCCGCTATGTCTTCGGCGCGCTCGCGCAGCGACGGCAGCTCTATCGGAATAACAGAGACGCGGTAGTAGAGGTCTTCGCGGAACTGCCCGTCGCGGACCATCGCGGAGAGGTCGCGGTTGGTGGCGGCGATGACGCGCGTGTCTATGTCAAGCTCTTCGTGCGCGCCGACGGGGCGGACCTTGCGCTCTTGCAGGACGCGCAGGAGCTTGACCTGCATGGCAGGCGACATCTCGCCTATCTCGTCCAGGAAAATGGTCCCGCGGTTGGCCGCCTCGAATAAACCCTTGCGGTTCGTGTTCGCGCCCGTGAACGCGCCCCTGACGTAGCCGAAGAGTTCGCTTTCGAGCAGGGTCTCCGTGAACGCGCCGCAGTTGATCGAGACGAAGGGGCGCTCGGCACGCGGGCTGAGGTCGTGTATGGCGCGCGCGACGAGTTCCTTACCTGTGCCAGATTCGCCGGTGACGAGGACGGTGGACTGCACCTCGGCGACCGTCTCGATCATCTGGTAGACGGCCTGCATGCGCTCGGAGTGGCCTATGATGTTGCCGAGGCTCCCGCGCTCGCGCTGCTCCTTGATGAGCGCTTCCTTCTCGATCTTGAGCGCCTCGACCTCCTTCTTGAGCGTCAGGCGTTCGAGGGCTTTGGCGACGATGAGTTTGAGTTCGTCTATGTCGAAGGGTTTCGTGATGAAGTCGTCCGCGCCGAGCTTGAACGCCTCGCGCGCGGTGTCCACGGTGGCGAAGGCCGTCATCATCACGACCGCGACTTCCGGCAGAAGCTCGCGCGCGGCGCGCAACAGCTCGATGCCGCCCATGTCCGGCATCTTCACGTCCGAGACAATCAGGTCGGCCGCCTCTTCGTGCAGGAGTTCCAACCCGCGCCGCCCGTTCTCGGCCACGCGCACCGAATGTCCCTCGCGCCCAAACACAATCGAGAGGAGCTGTCGCATCCCCTGTTCATCATCAACGATTAGTAGTTTAGACATAACGTAGAAGTCAGAATACAGGAGTCAGGAGTCAGGAGTAGAAAGGGCTGCTATATATTTCACCAGCAACTTGCTGATTTCTTCAAGCAGTGGCATCAACTCAGGATTATCACCATAACCCAGGTCTTTCGCCAAAATCAAATAATATCGGCATTCTTCAAGGGAGCCTTGCGCGATGTTCATAAAGCGTGCTTTATCTGTTTTACTCTTTTTCTTGAATCCTTCCGCAATGTTTGCCGGAATGGAAATCGCCGCGCGTCTGAATTGCGGGGTCAGTCCATAAATTTCCTTTTGGGGAAATAATCGCTGTAATTGTAAACCGCCAGCACGAACTGATGCGCCTTCTGCCAGACCAGCAAGTCCTGGAAACTTGTCGCCGGCTGTCCTATCCATTCTAACTCCTGACTTCTGACTCCTGACTTCTGACTCCTCCGGCAGTTCAATCGTGATCGTCGTCCCTTGTCCTTCGCGGCTGCGGACGTTGATGGTGCCGCCGTGGTCACGGATGATTTGATAGACGATGGAAAGGCCCAGGCCCGTGCCGCCCGTCCTCGAAGAGAAAGGCTCGAAGAGGTGTTCGACCTGTTCGGGCGACATGCCTTGTCCGGTGTCCGTGAACGTGATTCGTAAACGACTACCGCCTGCCCGCGTCAACTCGGCGCGCAACGTGCCGCCGCCGGGCATCGCTTGAAGCGCGTTACGCGCGATGTTCCAGAAGACTTGTTTGAGCTGCGAGGCGTCAGCGTCCGTCATGACCGCCTCCGCCGGATAGTCTTCTTCGAGCGCGTGCTCGGGTCGCAACTCCGGGCTGTGGCGCAGGAGCGTGAAGGTTTCCGTCAGCAGCTCGCGCACGTCCACGCTCTGGTGCGCGCGCGAGCGCGGCCGCGCGTAGGTCAGGTAATCCGTGATGATGCGGTTCAAACGGTCCGACTCGCGCAGGATGATCTCCATCAGCTCGGCCTGCTGCGAGTTGCCGTCCATCTCGGAACGCAAGACCTGAATCGAGCCGCGCATGGCGGCCAGCGGGTTGCGGATTTCGTGCGCGATGGAGGCGGCGACGCGTCCCACTGCGGCGAGGCGGTCCTGGCGGCGCGAGGTCTCTTCGAGCGCGCGGACCTGCGTCAAGTCCTGGAAGGTGATGACCAGCCCCGTGGTCTCGCCGGACTCCGCGAAGAGCGGGAAGATGCTGAAGCCCAGGCGCAGCCGCAGCCCGTCGGCGGTCAGACAGTCCGCCTCGAAACGCGGGCTCGGGCGGCTCGCCTCGGCCGCGCTCATGGACTCGCGTATGTGCTCCTCGATTTCGCCGACGAAGATGGAGACGTTTTGTCCGCGCACGTCCTCCGCGCGGTATCCCGTTATCTCTTCGGCCGCGGCGTTGAAGATGTAGATGTGTCCTTGCAGGTCGGTGGTGATGACGCCGGAGCGGATTGACTCGACGATGCGCTCATGCAGCGCGCGCAGGTTGGCGAGCGTCTGCGTCGCCTCCGTCAGCTTCACGTCGTAGTGCGACTGGCGCTGTGCCAATCGCGCCGCCAGCAGCCCGACGAAGAGAAATGCCAGGTCGTTGAGGCCGACCGCCTGCACGACTTTCAGCAACGAGGCTTCCGCAGTGGGCGGGACGCGCGGCGGGATGACGCCGAAGACGACGCCCATCGAGAGGCCCGTGAAGACGGCGGCGCAGCCGACGGCGGCGACGAGCGCCGCGCGCGCGCCCAGGAAAAAGCTGGCGACAGAGATGATGACGATGTAGAAGGCGGCGAAGGGCGAGCGCACGTCGCCCGTGGCCCAGACGAGCCACGTCACGATCAGCACGTCCACGAAAAGCTGTACGCTCGCCTGCAAGCGCCAGCGCGTGCTCGCCCTGTGCGCGATGGCGTAAAGGAGCGAGACGACTATGACGACGACAAAGATAAAGAGCGCGTTGCGCTCCGCCCTGCCCGACGGGGTGTCGGAGAAGAGCGTGACGCCGAGAACGAAGAGGATGAGGGCGGCCGCGACGCGCCCCGCGATGAGCCACCAGAGACGGCGGCCGAGCGTGCCCTCCTGCTCCGTTGTCCTTTCAGCCCGCATCACGCATAAGCCTATCACACGCGCGGCGGCTTGAGGCAGTCTTATAGAAAACGGCGAGAGATTTTTAGCAGGGTGGGTGGGAATTAATTATCGGCTAAGAGAGCGCGCCGGGTGGAGAGGGTGACGCTCACTGCGTGGGCTTGGCTTCGAGCTTTTCGACGCGCCCCTCGATACCGTCAACGCGGTCCTCGATATCGTGCAAGCCCGAGCGCGTCGCTACTACGACCAATTCGATGCGGTCCAAGCGCCTCGACAACTGGCGCTTCGTGTCCACGAGTTCCCGCCTCGTTTCCACGAGTTCATTCCTCATGTCCGCGATCTCCTTGAGCGCCTGCTCCCAGATCGGCTTGGTGTCGTATTGCTTGGCTTCCAGCTTCTCCAGGCGTGCGTCTACTGTGTTAAATCGTGCGTCAATCGCGTCGAACCTGGCAAACACACGCTCCTCGAAAGATCGCGCGTCCCCGCCGGAGATGTTCTGTGTGGTCTCTTCATTCATAGCTATTCCTGTCTGAGATTATCGTGCTTGTTGATTCTCCGTTCAAGCGCAAATCGGACTGGATGGCAGGGTGGTAGCGCAGATTACAAAGAAGCGGACAAAGTCAACCGAAACAGAGCGGGCTCGCCTGCGCTCTCTTAAACTCTCACTATCTCTCGCCGGCCATTCGCTCGCGCAGCTCAACCAACTCCTGGCGGTGCGACTCGTCGTGCTCGCGCATCAGGAGGAACAGTTTGCCGAGCGTAATCTCGCCGACGCCTTCGAGGACGCCCGTGCGGTTCAACAGCTCGGCCGAGAGGTTCTTTATCGCGCGGACGTTGTCGGCGCGCGCCCGCGCGAACTCGTCGAGCGCCGCGTCGAAAGCCTGGCTGTTGTAATCGCGCTCGCGTGCGAGGCGGCTGCCGTCTACGTCCGGGAGTTGGGGATGATTCTCGGTCAGGAGCTTTCGGATGCGCGCGCCGTAGCCTTCCACCTCTATGTCGCGCAGGTGGCAGGCGTTTTCGACAAACGAGAATTGGTCGCCGGACGGCTTCCACCTCAAGTCTTTGTCCGCGAGCCCCTGTGCCAATTTCCGAAAGACCGCGGGCGTCTCTTCAAGGAACTCGATCACGTCGGGAGAATCTTCCATACGCCCTCCGCCGGCCGGTCATTTACGGCCCGAAGCCACGAAGATGTTCATCAGCGCCGTCTCGTCCCCGCCCGCCGAGCGGACGCGGCACTCTTCCCCCAGGTCGTCCACGGCGACTTCGCGCAGCCCGGCCGCCGTCAGCCATTCTTCCAGAGCCTCACGCCTGAAGCCCAGCCAGCGGTCGTGGTGCTCCGTCTTGAGAAATTCAAAAGGATGCTCGAACACGTCAGTGATGATGAGCCGCCCGCCGGGCTTAAGGACACGCGCCATCTCCTCAATCGCGCGCAGAGGGGCCTCTACGTGGTGCAGGTACATGTTCGCGAAGACGTGCTCGACCGCCTGGTCCGGCAGCGGCAACTCTTCGGCCTCTCCCTTGCGGCAATCAATTTTGTCCGCGGCCCCCGCGAATTTTGTCCTCATCTTCGCGAGCATGGCTTCCGACTGGTCAATTGCGACGACGCTCAACCCCCTGCGGAGCAGCCCTTCCGTCATGAAGCCCGTCCCGGCCCCCAGGTCCGCGGCGAGTTGCCCGGCGCGCACCCCCGCGCGCTCGAAAGCCTTCTCGCGCACGCCCTCCGAATAGAAGTTCGCGCGCATGGCGTCCCACTCCCCGGCCACCTCGTTGAAAAATTGCTTGCTGCTCATAAGAATCATCCAGCCTCTACTAAACGCGCCGCCGCCGCAACGTCAACGAGCCATTCGAGCGAGCCGTCGAGCGGCTTGATTAACTGCGAAGGCAGTCGTCGAGGATTAAACTCGCCCTTGAGGACTTCGACGAGCGGCCCGGCTTTGTTCGCGCCCGTGACGAGAAAGATGACGCGCGCGGCGCGGTTGATGGCGGGCGCGGTCAGCGTGACGCGGTAAGCATTGAGCTTCTCGACCCAGTTGGCGACGGCCCACGCCTCTCGCTCGTCGAGCGCCTGTGTGCCTGGGAAGAGGGAAGCGGTGTGACCGTCGTCGCCCATGCCGAGCAGGACGAGATCAAAACTGGGCCACAGCGGCGTCGTTGAAAAAGGTGCGCAGCTCGTCTTCGTAAAGACGCGCGTTGGCGACTGCGTCGCCGAGGCCGTTGATGCGGTGAACGTTCTCCGGCGGGACGGGAAGCCGCGAGAGCATAGCCTCACTCGCCATACGGTAGTTGCTCTCGGCGTCGTCCGGCGGAACCATCCGCTCGTCACCGAAAAAGACGTGAACCTTCGACCAGTCAACGCGGTCCCTGTAATCATCGCCCGCCAGCAGCTCGTAAGTTCGCTTCGGCGTGGAGCCGCCGGCGAGCGCGACCGCGAAGCGCCCACGCTCCCCGACGGCCGATTGTGCCAGTTCGACGAAACGCTCCGCAGCCGCGCGCGCCACCTCCGACGCGTCCTCGAATACTGTAACTTTCGGAGCTTCTGCGGGAGCTTCCATGACAGTCTCTTTTCTTCGCGTCTTTGCGCCTTTGCGTGAAATAGTTTTCTCACGCCAAGGCGCAAAGACGCGAAGGTATTGAATGCTCTTATTTCATCATCTGGATTAACTGGGCGGCGCAAAGGAGCGCCTGCTCGTAGATGACATCGCGCTTGAGCAGGGAAAGCTCGCGGCTGAGGCGCTGGCCTTCCGTCTTCTGCTCGTAGCTGAGGACGCGGCCGATTGTGCGCGCGCCGTCAATGGTCGCCCCGGTCTCAAGCCGCTTGCGGTCCTCCGTAAAGGCGACGTGGAACTCCGCGCCGCCGGCCGAGAGCGTGACCGAGATCAGCATCCCGTCGCTGCCCTGGACGTGGGTGGTCGCGCGCAACTCGGCCTCTATCTCGCGCGCGCCCGCTCGCAGAAGAAAGTGCGCCGAGTCGTCACGTTGCCCGCGCGCCTCTTCGATGCTCCACCCGAGCCGCGTCGCGAGCCACCCCAGCGCGAGCAGAGCTTTGGGCGCGATCTCGTCCGGGCGCAACGTCCGGCGCGTCATACTCCACGCGCACGCGGTCAACACGGTCCAGGTGCGGCCGGTAGTCCGGCACGTCCCAGAAGCTCGCGAGCAGCGTGCGCCAGGAGGTCAGCCGCCCCCAGTTCAAATCCGATGCGGACATAAACTGCGGGTGCGACTTGATGACCTCGGCCAGATGAAGCAAATCTTCGTGCGGGCGGTCGAAGCAGGAGGAGTCAATCACGACGCGGTCCGCCATCGTCGTCAGGCGGCCGAACAACGCGTCCCCGTAGTGCGGGATATCTTTCCACCAGAGAAAAACTGGCACATCCGGCACGAGCAGCGGGGCGATGGCGCTCGCGACCGTTTCGACCGCGGCCCCGGCCGCCTCAATCGTCACCTGCTCGCCGCAGACCTGCCTGCCGCTCCCGCCTAGCCTGCGGCAGCGCGTCGAGACGTAAGCCTCCAGCGCGGGGGCAGACGCCTCGCGGTCGGCCATCAGCACGAGCGTGCGGCCAGGGTGCTGCTCATTGACCACGTCCAGCATGTCGTCAATCTGCTCGCGGTCGTCCGCAAGGGTCGCGTAGACCACCAGGTTCAAAGCGCACGCGCGCGTCACGCCCGACTCCGCGTTCACGCCCTCGCCCGTCGAAGCCGGCTTCCACATCGAAGCCAGCTCCTTCTCTATCTTCCCGACGTCAATCCCTTTCGTCGGCGAAGCGGGGATAGGGTTTTCGTTAGTCTGAATCTGCATCTTATTTACGCGCGCCGCGAGTGTATTTGAGCCACCTGACGTGGTTGATCAAAGCCGTAATGCCGGCCGCCAGCGCCAGAATTGCTAACCCCTGCAAGAGGAGGTAGACCACCGTCCCGCTGTCTTTGTGCTTCTCGTAAATGCATTCCTCTATAAACAACTTCACACCCTGGCCCAGAGCGTAAAGGCTGAAGATGAACCAGGCCCAACTGAAGCGGGGTTCCTTCCCTTCGGCGATGGCGCGTTTGGCTTTCCGGTCGGCCCACGCCACGCCGATGAGCATTGCCGCGAAACCTATCAGCCCCGCTATGAGAAGGGCTGTGATTAACCAGTCCGGCCACATCTAAAAAGCCCAACGTCAATCGCCCCGCTCACGGTCTGCGCCAGCGCCGCCCGTCTCTCTCGATCAACTCGTGCGACTCTTTCGGCCCCCACGAGCCGGCTTCGTAGTTGGGGAAATTGACGTTCTTGTCCGCAGACCACTCGTTCAAAATCGGCATGACGATCTCCCAGCCGCGCTCGGTCATGTCTGCGCGGGCGTAGAGCGTCGAGTCGCCGAGGATACAATCAAGCAGCAGGCGCTCGTAGGCTTCGGCCAACTGCACGCCGAACGACGCGCCGTAGCGGAAGTCCATGTTCACGTCGCGTATGTTCGTCGCCTGGCCGGGGACCTTCGCGGCGAAGCGCATCGTGATGCCTTCGTCCGGCTGTATGCGTATGATGAGTTGGTTCGGTGCCACACGCTCCGTCGCCTCGCCGAACAGATGGAGCGGCGCTTCCTTGAAGTGAATCGCGATCTCCGTGACGCGCTTCGGCAGTCGCTTGCCGGAGCGTATGTAGAACGGCACGCCCGCCCAGCGCCAGTTGTCGAAATACATCTTGAGCGCCGCGAACGTCTCGGTCACGGAATCGGGCGCAACGTCCGGCTCCTGGCGGTAGCCCTCGACGGGCTTGCCCGCGATTGAGCCCGGCCCGTACTGCCCGCGAATGCACTCGGCGCGCACGCGCTTCGGTCGTGAACTCGCGCGCCGCCCGCATCGCCTTGAATTTTTCGTCGCGCACGGCCTCCGACTCCAAACTGACGGGCGGCTCCATCGCCACGAGCGAGAGCACCTGGAAGACGTGGTTCTGAATCATGTCGCGGACGACGCCCGCCGTCTCGTAGTAGCCGCCGCGGCCCTCGACTCCCACCGTCTCGGCGTTCGTCAACTGGACGTGGTCAATGTACTGGCGGTTCCACAGGGGCTCGAAGATGCCGTTGGCGAAGCGGAAGACGAGCAGGTTCTGGACAGTCTCTTTGCCGAGGTAGTGGTCTATGCGGTAAATCTGCGACTCGTCCAGGTAGGTCAGCAACTCACGGTTGAGCGACCGCGCGCTCTCCAAATCTGTGCCAAAAGGTTTTTCGACGATGACGCGCACCCAGTTCCGGCCCTGGGGCTTGGCGAGGTTGTGCTCGCCGAGTTGCTTGACGGCTTCAGCGTAAAACTTCGGCGCGACAGAGAGGTAGAAGAGGCGGTTCCCCTGCGTCCCCCGCTCACGGTCCACCTGTGCCAAAACTTCGGCGAGCTTGTCGTAGTCGGCGGGGTTGTTGATGTCCGCCGTCAGGTAGTGTATCCCCTGCGCGAAAGAGTTCCAGACCTCTTCGTCAACCTGCTTGGCCTCGGAGAACTCCTGCACGGCTTCTTTCATGCGCGCGCGAAACTCTTCCGTGCGTCATCTCCGTGCGGGCGAGGCCGACGATGGCGAACTCCGCTGGCAGCAGCCGCTCCTGCACGAGGCGGTAGAGCGCCGGGAGCAGCTTGCGCTTTGCCAGGTCGCCGCTCGCGCCGAAGATGACGACGGTGCAAGGGTCCACGGTGCGCTCAAGGCGTATGCCGGCGCGCAGAGGGTTTTCCAAGGTGGCTGCTTCCTGCATGGCTATATGACTAGCGGGTCGGCGGCTTGATCTGCACCGTGGGCGGTTTGATTCGCGGCCCGGCCTTCTTGCTCGGCGCGGGCTCGCGTCCGCGTCCGGGCGCGTCCTGCGGGTCCGCCGCGGGCGGCGGCGGCGACGCGACGTTCGGAAACTCTGTATTAGTAGTCGACACACCGCCCTTCGGCATGGCCTCTGGCTCGGGCTCCGGCTCAACAGCAGTTTGAGCCGCCGGCGGTGGCGGCGTCGGCTCAGGCGCGGCCTTGATGGCATACGAGCGAGCTTTCCGCACGCGCTGCGCTCGTCGCTTCTTCCTGCGCCGCTGAGTTTGGGCCACTCCGTCAGCCTTAAAAGCCGGACTGCTATTACTGCCCGCCGCCCCGGCCAGGACTATTCCATCAAGGACGAACAACAGCGCGAGAACGAGTATGAGCTTGGTTTTCATCATCTAAAAACAGAATACAGAACACAGGAGTCAGGAGTCAGAAGAGCATAAGGCTGAAACTCACTTTTACAGACTTTCTTTTATTCTGACTCCTGTATTCTGACTTCTACCTCCTGCCTTTCATTGTGTCGCCTTTGCGTCCGCGCGTGGAACGACTTCGCCAATCAGTTCTTGCAGCCGCTTGAGACCGGCCGGGACATCGCTGCCGAGGTCAACGCGTATCGCGCGACGATTGCGCGTGGCGAGCGAGCGGAAGTCGCCGCGCGCCTGCGCCTGTTTCAATATGCTGAAGGTGTACGTGTGGCCCGGAATCGGCAGGTCCGTTTTGTCCGGCGCGGTGAGCTGTAGGAAGACGCCCGTGTCCGGCCCGCCCTTGTGAAGCTGGCCCGTCGAGTGCAGAAAGCGCGGGCCGTAGCCGGTCGTCGTCGCGCACCGCGTCGCGTCTCGCAGCGACGTGCGAATCGGCTGAATCGTCGCCTCGTGGGCGGGCGTCTCTTCGATGTAACTCAACAGGGCCACGTAGTCGCCCGCCTTGACCTGCGAGAGATGCGCGCGCAGTGCGTCCGCGACCGAAGACGGAGGCAAATGCTCGTGCCTGGAATCGTCGGCGTAGACCGTCAGCACGCCGTCAGAGATCAGGGGCGCTTGCTCGACGAGCTTGCCCTCGCGCTCGAATTGTTCCAGTAGCTCGCGCGTCGCGTCCTTCGACTCCTGCACGTTCGGCTGGTCGAACGGGTTGATGCCGAGCCGCCAGCCCGCGAAGGCCGTCGCAATCTCCCACAGGAAAAATTCTTCGCCCAGGTCGTAGAGGTCCGTCAGCGTGCGGTAGACCACGGGGTGGCCCGCCGCTTCGAGCGCCTTCAATTTAACTTCCGTGTCGCCGTCGAGCTTGCCCACGGCGATGGAGACGAACAATCGGTCGTCGCCGTAAACGGAAGGCGCGGCCAGCGGCTCGCCCGCGATTGGCACAATCCCGACGCCCTCTTTGCCCGTGCTCTCGGCGATGAGTTGCTCTATCCAGAGGCCGAGCGCGCTGACACGCGGGTCCGCGACGATGGTCAGCTTGTCGCGCCCGGCTTTGGCACACTCGCCTAAGATAGCGCCGAGGCGTGCGCCAGGGTTGTCGCCCGCCGGGACGACCTGCGCGCACGAGTGCATGATGCGCTCGGCACGATCAAGCAGCTTCTCGATGTCCAGGCCCATGAGCGCCGCGGGGACGATGCCGAAGTAAGAGAGCGCGCTGTAGCGTCCGCCTATGTCCGCCGGGTTGAGGAAGACGCGCTTGAAGTGGTCGCGCGTAGCCATCTGCTCCATCAGCGTTCCGGGGTCCGTGATGGCGACGAAGTTCTCGCCGGGATTCTCCTTCACACGGCCCACGCGGTCGTACCAGTATTTATAAAAAGCCAGCGGCTCGGTCGTCGTCCCCGATTTAGAGGCGATGATGAAGAGGCATTGTTCGAGGTCAATCCGCGCTTCGAAGTCCGCGAGCACGTCCGGGTCCGTCGAGTCCAGGACGAGCAGCTCCGGGATAATTCTCCTGGTGGCCGAACGTCTGGCGGAAGACTTCGGGACAGAGCGACGAGCCGCCCATGCCGCAGAGCATGACGTGCTTGAAGTGGCGCGCGCCGCGTATGCGGTCGGCAAACGCGATGAGGTCGTCCTCGACGCCGATCATCACGTCAGGCACGGTGAGCCAGCCGAGCGAGTTCTTGATGATCTTCTGGTGTGCCTCGTCCTCTTTCCAGAGCGCCGCGTCCTTGCGCCAGATGCGGCGCATCACGTCGCCCTTCTCGGCCTCCTTGATGGCTGCGCTGACGGCGTCGCCGTACTTGCCGAGCGAGGCCGCGAGCCGCGCGTGTATGCCGGAGATGAGCGCGTCGCGCTTGGCCTCTATGGATTCGACGAGCGTGTCGAACGAGCCGACGAACGCGGTCAAGCCTTCGCGCTGCAATTTCTCCGTGACTTCCTTGAGGTCAATCCCGATCTCCGCGAGACGCTTCAGCGCGTCGCGCGACTCGTCCAGATTTGCTTCGAGCGTGAGGGCGGCCGTGCCGTGGTCGCGGAACGCCGTGTAGGTCTGCGGCGGGACGGTGTTGACGGTTTCGGGGCCGATGAGGTTGTCAATGTAATACGTGTCCGGGTACTTAGGGTTCTTCGTCCCCGTCGAGGCCCACAGGCAGCGCTGCACCTGCGCGCCCTTCGCTTTCAACTTACTGAAGCGCTCGCCGTGAAAGATCTCTTTGAACTTCTGGTAGGCGAGTTTCGCGTTGGCAATCGCCGCCTTGCCGGTCAGAGCTTCGAGAGCCGCCCTCTCATCTTCGGTCCCGGCGTGGCGTGCGCGGTATTCGAGGTCCGAGTCAATGGCCGTGTCCACGCGCGAGACGAAGAAGCTCGCGACCGAAGCGATGTGGTCAACAGACTTGCCTTCACGGTCGCGCCTTTCCAGACCCTTGATGAAAGCCTCAGCCACCTGCTCGTAATTTTCGAGCGAGAAGATCATCGTGACGTTGATGTTGATGCCGCGATAAATGGACTCCTCGATAGCGTGCAAGCCTTCCTGCGCGGCGGGGATTTTTATCATCACGTTTTTGCGGCCCAGGCGGTTGAAAGAGGCGGTCTGCCTCCTCAATCGTCCCTTGCGTGTCGTAGGCCAGGCGCGGGTTGACTTCGAGGCTGATGTAGCCGTCAACGCCGTCCGTCTTGTCGTAAACGGGAAGGAGTATGTCCGCGCCGCGGCCTATGTCGTCGAGGACGAGCGCCTCGTAAATCTCGTTGACACCCGCGCCCTGCTGGACGAGTGAGCGCATCTGCTCGTCGTAGTCTGTCGAGCCCGTGATGGCCTTCTCGAAGATGGTCGGGTTCGAGGTGACGCCGCGCAGATCGTCCTCCTCAATCTTCCTGGCGAGATCGCCCGCGTCCAGCATCGCGCGCCGTATGTTGTCATACCAGATTGACTGGCCGAGACTCATAACTTCGACAAGACGATTGCTCATAACTCACGCTCCTGAAATACCACTCAACCCTTTGCGCCTTACGTCTTACACTTTGCGCCTTTGCGAGAAACAAAGCTTCTACGCAAAGGCGCAACAAAAGAAAAACCAAAGGCGCAAAGAACGGCTCCGGTTTCCGCGGCCGCTTTAATCGTGCGGGCAATATAGGCAAAACTGGGATTCATGCAGGGAGAATAGTATCACATTCAGCGCCCGGTTTGCCCCGCGTTCTTGGGCAGCCTTTCGACGAGGTGGTCGAAGGCGAGCCAGATGCTCCAACTGTGGTGATAGAAGGCTATGGGAAAGAGGAGCGCGGCCGCGAAGAGGAGCGTGAGAATCAACTGGTAATCAACCCCCGCGATGAGGCAGGCGACGTAGAGCGCCAGGATGAAGCCCTCTGTCGTGACCACGTTGACGAGAATCGCGCCGACGAAAAAGCCCGCCTCGCGCATGAAGAGCGCGTCGCAGGACGGGCAGTGATGCTTGACCTTGAACGGCCTTTCGACGATTGACGAGACGCCGCAGACGGGGCAGCGCAGGCGCAGCGAGCGCAGCAGCGTGCCGATTATCGGAGGACGACTTTTCTTCAAGAGTTTTTCCAGGCGACACGTAATCGCCCAGATGTTACCTCGTCGCGTCCCGGCGGACAAAGGGCGGCCGCACTTCCTCCGCGGCGAGCGACTTGTAAAGGCGCGGCCTGCGGTAGGCGTCGCCCCAGGATTCGCGCGCGCGGTAAGACCGTATGCTCTCCATGTCGAACGGGGCCACGTAAACGTCCTCCGCCTCGCCCGCCTCTAAGATGAGCGTATCGCGCGCCTCGCCGTCCGGCACCGGGTAAGCGACGGCGTCGAAGGCCACGGAATGGCCGTTGTTCTGCGGGCTCGCGTAGTTCGTCATGGCGACGCCCGTCATATTCTCGAAGGCGCGCGCTTTAAACTGGCCCAGGCGGTGCTCGTCCAACGTGCAGGCGTTCGGCGTCAAAATCAGTTCGGCCCCTTCGAGCATCAGAAGGCGCGCGCTCTCCGGGAACTCGCGGTCGTAGCAGATCATGAAACCGACTTTCACTGAGCCCTGCTCCGTGTCCAACTCGCAGACGGGGAAATTGTCGCCGGGCGTGAGCGCGGCCTCCACGTCGAACTCGCAGGTGTGGACTTTCGCGTAAGTCAACACGATTCGGCCGTGGCGGTCAATCAGGGAGACGGAGTTACGCGGCGCGCCTTCCCATTTCTCAAGATAGGTGAGCGCAATCGCCATACTCAACTCGCGGGCCAGGTCGCGGAAGTGAGTGATGAACGGATCGTCGCGGCTGATGGCACGCGCCTGCCAGCGCTCGCGCTCGCCCTCGCGCTCCGGGTCGAAGAACGTCATGCCTATGCTCCACATCTCTGGGAAGAGCGCGATGTCCGCCCCGAGCGCCCGAGCGCGGCGACAGAAACTCTCCCCCTTCGCCCGATTGGCGTCGCGGTCGTTGCCACAACCCGTCATCTGCAACAACGCTACTCTGAGCGCACACATAAGCATCTCCCCAATGTCAGTACCGCCTGCGGTAGCGGGCGGGTCTCAGCGTACACTGGAGACCCGCCCGCTACCGCAGGCGGTACTGACTTCACGTTGCTTTATTTCGATTTTCGCTCGCTGTAGACGGGCTCGAACGCGCGCGTGGGCTGCTCCGTCACGCTCGGCACGGGCTCGGGCAGCGAAGGAACCTCGCGCGCCGCGTCCAACTCTTTCGTCGCGCGCCCCTCCGGGTGCTCGTCCTGCGACACAGCTTCTTTCGCGCTACGCCTTCGGCTCAGCAGCATGTAGATGAAGACGCTTTCGACCGCGATCATCAGCGCAAAGCTCAGGAGCCCGAACAGGAGGATTAAACTCTGGCTGAGGTCTACCAACTGTTTCAGCATCGCCATCAGGCCGATGGTCGTCCCCATGCCGACGACGAAGACGGAGACTATCGCCCAGATGAGCGAATCTGGGAACAACTCCGCCTGTTTGGCATCAGCATCAGCCTTCGCCCCGCTCAACTTCGCGCCGCAATAATTGCAGTAGCTCAGGCCGGGTGTCACAGCCACGCCGCAAGATGAACAATACATATGCCTTTCACCTCCACAACGCCATTACGACGCAGTAAGCCGCTAAGTTCATACACGGTTTTCTTGGCGAGAGCCATCGCGAAAAGCCGGAATCAGCCGCGCTGATCACGAAGCATTGAAAATGAAGAGACCAGAGAAAACTAGAAGAGATGCTGCCGAGCGGTCGGGGCCGAATGCTTTGTCCGCGTGTTCCCGGATGCTAATCAAGATGTACTCCGACGTATTCAATGCTCGAAGAAGGCTCAGGAACGGGTTGACCATCTTCCTTCAAACCTTCGATGTGGAATTCGATTGCCTCTTCAATCAGCTTCAACACTTCCTCTCTCGTTTCGGCCGCGGCCACACAGCCCGGCAGATCAGGCACATACGCACCGAAACTATTCTCGCCTTCTTCAATAATCACGGCATAACGCATATTCTTCATACCTCGCGTTTACTTTAAGCCTGCCTGCTTCAAGATGCTGTTGAGTGTTCCCGGAGGCACGTCAATGCTCGATTTGCCTGAAACCGTCACTGTTCCCGGCTTCTTAGGATGCTTCAACTGGCGGTGGCTGCCCCTCGTTCGCGCTAAATACCATCCATCCTCTTCGAGCAACTTAATGACCTCCTTAACCTTCATCTGAGAATAATATGATGAATTCCACCCAAGAGGAAGCCGCATAACCTCTGCTCAAGCAGCGTCCGCACGCTCTCCGGGCCTTCCACCTTTGGCGGTTTTCATTTAATCTCTCTCGACTATGGATAAATTCAGAATTATAGGCGGGCGGCCCCTGCGAGGGCGCGTCAAGGTGAGCGGCGCGAAAAATTCCGCGCTCCCCTGCATGGCCGCCGGGCTCCTGACGGCCGAGACCGTCACGCTTCATAATCTGCCCTACGCGCGCGACATCATCACGCAACGCCGCTTGCTCGAAGACATAGGCGCGACCGTGCTCACACCCGAGCTGCGCACGCACAAGATCACGGCCGACCACGTCGAGTTGTTCGAGGCCCCTTACGATCTGGTCAAGACGATGCGCGCCTCTGTGCTCGCGCTCGGCCCCCTGCTCGCGCGCTTCGGCAAGGCCCGCGTCTCTCTGCCGGGCGGCTGCGCCATCGGCACGCGCCCGATTGACCTGCACCTCGCGGGCTTCCAGCACCTCGGCGCGACCGTCAGCCTCGAAGCGGGCGACGTGGTGGCGCGCGCCCCCGAGCGCGGGCGGCTGCGCGGCTCCGAGGTCCATTTTGAGAAGGTGACGGTGACGGGCACGGAAAATTTGATGATGGCCGCCACCCTCGCCGAAGGCGAGACCGTGCTGCACAACGCCGCGCGCGAGCCCGAGATTTCCGACCTCGCGGAGCTACTGAACAAGATGGGCGCGCGCGTGCGCGGCGCGGGCACGCCCGTCATACGCATCGTCGGCGTCGAATCCCTGGGCGGCGCGGAGCACACCATCATCCCCGACCGCATAGAGACGGGAACGTTCATGGTCGCCGCGGCCATCACGGGCGGCGAGCTTGAAATCAAGGGCTGCCGCCCCGAGCACTCCGCGATTGTCATTAGCAAGCTCCGCGAAGTCGGCGTCGAGATAGAGGAGATGAGCCAGAGCACGCTGCGCGTCCGCTGCTGCGAGCAGGGGCTCCTAGGCAAAGACGTCACGACCGAGCCGCACCCGCGCTTCCCCACGGACATGCAGGCGCAGTACATGGCCCTGATGACTCAATCGGAGGGTCGCTCAGTGATTACTGAAACCATCTTCGAGAATCGCTTCATGCACGCCTCGGAGATGCAGCGCATGGGCGCGCGCATACACATAGAAGGCAGCACGGCCATCGTCGAGGGCGCGACGCGGCTCGCGGGCGCACGCGTGCAGGCTTCGGACCTGCGCGCCTCCGCCTCGCTCGTCCTCGCCGCCCTCGCCGCCGAAGGCGAAACCATCATTGACCGCGTCTACCACATTGACCGCGGCTACGAGAAGATTGAGGACAAGCTCAACGCCGTCGGGGCAGACATAGAGCGCCTTCGTGAATCGGTCACAGGCCCGCTCAGTAAAGCCGTGGCAAGTGAAGAGTGACAAGTGACGAGAAAAAGGCTATTGTTCCTTCGTTCTTGCTTGTCACTCGTCACTTGTCACTTGTCACACGTTTATGGATTGTCTTTTCTGCCGCATCGTCGCGGGCGAGGTTCCCGCGGACATCGTCTACCAGGACGAGCGCTCGCTCGCCTTCCGCGACATTAACCCGCAGGCTCCCGTCCACGTGCTGGTCATCCCGCGCGACCACATCGAGTCGCTGGACGAAGCCACGCGCAACGAAGAAGCGCTGCTCGGCCACCTCTTGAGAATCGCGGCGCGCGTCGCCAACGACCAGGGCCTTTCAGAGAGCGGCTACCGCACCGTCGTCAACACGGGCGCGGGCGCGGGCCAGTCGGTCTTTCACCTGCACCTGCACGTCATCGGCGGGCGCGCGCTGACCTGGCCTCCGGGCTGATAGAAAAGCCGTAAATCGTAAATCGTGAATCGTAAATCGGAGAACGCTTTAACGCTCTTCGATTTACGATTCACCATTTGCTGATTTACGGCTCTTTTTACTTAGAGAGAGGCGGACGCGCTGGCCGCCAGGGCCGCGCGCTCGGAAGATTCGGCGATCCTGCCTTCGACTTCGTCGGCGCGCTTCTTGGCTTCGACCATCAACTCTAACAGGCGGTAGCAGGTCTCGCGCGAGCCGGTGCAGACGGGCTCGTCCGCTTCGTTGTGTAGGACGTACACGCGTCCGTAGGCGTCCAGGGGAAACACCATCGGTTTTGTGCCCATCTTCGCCGCCTTTCCGCTATGAAAATTAAAGGCAGTCTCTTTGCGCCTTTGCGCCTCCAGCGTGAAACTTAATCTCACGCAAAGACGCAAAGGCGCTAAGTGTCGAGCCGGTTCGTCGCCTGTGTTCTGGAAATATCTTTCAAGCCTGCGAGGGCGTGGATGTCTCTGACAATATTCCACGGGCGGGCGGCGAGTCAATGTTTTTTAGTCGGCGGCGCTGGCCGCGTCGCCGCGCTCCTCAGTGGCGGCCTCCTCCTCGCGCTGCTGCTTGACCTCTTCCTTGAGCAGCGAAGTCTCGTAGCGCACGTCGCCGAACAGGGTGTCTGCGACGGCCTTGACGAAGCCGAGGATGGCCGGGCCGAGCACCACGCCCGCGACCCCGAAGACGTAGACGCCCGCCACGAGCGCGACCAGCATCCAGTAGAAGTTGAAGCGCCGCGCGCTCTCGCTCGCCAGCTTCGGCCGCAGGAGCAGGGACGAGCCGAGCGTCATGCTGATGCCGATGGCTAAATAAATCCCGGCGGCGACGGGGTCGTTGCGGAAGACGAAGAGGTAGACCGAGATCGGGATGTAAATGGCCCATTCTCCGACGAGCGGGAAGAAGCCCAGGAGGAAAGTCACGAGCCCGAGGACGACGGCGAGCGGCACCCCGAAGACGAAGTTCAGCACGATGATGACGAACGCCTTGAGCGACTGGTCTATGAAGACCGCGCGCAGAGCGCCGCGGAGCGCGCCCCCTATGTTGGCCGCGAGCTTCTCGTAAAACGGCAGATACTCGCCCGGCACACGCACCTTCAAGTAAGAGGCGACGCGGACGCGGTGCGTCAGGACGTAATAGATCGTGAAGAAGAAGAGCGTGCAGCGAGGCGAGCAGCAGCGGGGCGCGGTCGCGCAAGCCTTTGATGATTTCCGCCGAGCGCGTCACTCCTTCGGTGAACACCGCCTGAAGGCTCGTCCGCATGCCCTCGCGCTCAATCGGCAGATGTTGCGAGAGCGAGTCGCTGATGGAGTTGATGATTTCGTCGCGCCGCTCGAAGACGCGGTTCGAGTAGTTGGACAGTTCGTGCCAGGCGTAGGCCGTGATCACGACGAGCGGGATGACGATGAGCGCGATGGTGATGAGCGCGCTGCCCGCGCGCCGCCGGAGGTGGACTTCCAGCCACTCCTGGACCGGCAGGAGGTAAACGCCCGCGACGACGCCGAGCAGCAGCGCCACCAGCACCTTGCCGACGAGCATGAAGAAAAGAACGACGGCGAGCAAGAGCGCCACGCCGTAAACCAGAATGCGCTTCGCGTCGCCCAGAGTGAGGTCACTCAAACGCTTCGAATCCCCGCTTGACATAGTGCGGCTACTATAGCAGAAGCAGTTTTCAGTTTTCAGTGTCGGTTCAGTTTAGAGAAAGCAAAAGGCAGCCGGGTGCGATCTAACTCGGCTGCCTCTTTCTTTGTCTTTAACTGAAACTGACACTGACCACTGAAAACTGAAAACTGACTGCTTTACCGTATTCGCACGGTGAAGCCGACGTTGCCGGTGTTGTTGGGGGCTGTCTGGCTGAGGCTGCCGCCGAAGCTCCAGCGTATGTGCGTGACGTTGCGGTCGTAGCCTGCGGGTGCGCCGCCGCGCGCCGCTCGCGGGGACATAAACCCAGGTTGCCCCGCCGGTGTTCGAGTAGGCGACCGTGACGGTCAGGCCCGTCGTCCCCAGGTTGGTCGTGACGGAGCCGAGCTTGAAGTCTGTGTTCGTAGGTATGGGGTCCGTGATGACGAAATTGGAGGCGGAGGAGCCGCCCGTGTTGGTGAACGTGATGACGTAAGCGAGGTCGCTGCCGGGCAACGCGGGCAGGGCCGGAGGCGGGCAGGGCTGGCCCAAAATAGTCTTGCAGAGCGAGACGTTCGGCGGCGACGTGGAGAGACTTGAACTCGCCTGATCGTCTTCAGAGGCGATGCTGTTGTTCGGCGTGGAGTCCGGGTCCGGCTGGTCTGAGGCGGAGACCTGCGCCGTGTTCGTGATCGCGCCGAGCGAGTCCACGCGCGCGACGAGTTGGAGCGTGGCTGACGCGCCGCTCGCGAGGTTGCCGACAGACCAGATGCCCGTCCCGCTGTTGTAGCTGCCCACGCTCGGCGTCGAGGAGATGTAAGTCAGCCCTGCCGGAAGTTGATCGCGGACGGCGACGCCAGTGGCATCGCTCGGCCCGTCGTTCGTCACCGTGATAGTGAAAGTAGCGTTGGTGCCGAGGCCGGAGCCGGCGTTGCTGGTGACTTTGGTCAGGCTCAGGTCGGCGCTGGAAACGATGGTCGTCGGGTCGCTCGCCGATCGTTGGAGGTAACGGCCTGGCCGCCGCCGGAGACCGTGGCCGTGTTCGTTACACTCGATGCCGCGCTCTGCGCGACCGAGACCGTGATGCTGATGGCCGGGTAGCTCGCGCCCGCGTTGAGTACGCTTGAGCGCGTGCAGGTGACAGTCTGCGTGACGATGTTGCAAGTCCAGCCCGTGCCTGTCGCCGTCGCTCGGCGTCAGGCCCGCGGGCAGAGTGTCCGTGACCGTCACGACGCCGACGGTCGCGGCCGTGCCGGAATTCGTCGCCGTGATGGTGTAAGTGCCGGTCAGGCCGCGCGTGAAGTTGCCCGTGTGCGACTTCGTGACCGTCATGTCCGCGACAGGGTTAATCGTCGTCGGGTCGCTCGCCGTGTCGTTGGCCGTGTTGCTCTGGCCGCCGCCCGAGACGGAGGCCGTGTTCGTCACACTCGCCGGGCGCGGTCGCGGAGACGTTCGCCGTGATCGTGATCGCGGGGTAGCTCGCGCCGCCGTTCAGGGCGTCGGAGCGCGTGCAGGTGACGGTCTGCCCTGCGGTGTTGCAGGTCCAACCCGGTGCCGCTCCCGACGGGCGAGGTCAGGCTCGCGGGCAGCGTGTCGGTCACAGTCACCACGCCGCTCGTCGCAGAGCCGCCCGAGTTTGTAACTGTGATCGTGTAGGTGGCCCCGGTCTGTCCCTGCGTGAAGTTGCCCGTGTGGCTCTTGGCTATGGTCAGGTCGGGCGGGACGGTCACGGCGCTCGTCACGCTGCTGCTGTTGTCCGAAGAGTCTGGGTCGAAGGTCGTGCTCGACGCGACGGTCGCGGTGTTCGTGACGCTCGGAGCGGCGGCCGCGCCGACCGCGACGGTGAGCGTGATGGCGGGCAGCGTCGTCCCGCTCGTCACAGGCCCCGCGCGCGTGCAGGTCACCGTGCCGCTTGAGTTCGAGCAAGTCCAGCCCGTGCCCGTTGCGGAGACGTAGGTGAGCCCCGCGGGCAGAGTGTCGCTGACCGTGATGGTGCCCGCGGCAGACTGCGGCCCGGAGTTGCTTGCCGTGAGCGTGTAGCTGGCGTTGGAGCCGACGACGAAGGTGCTCGCGGTGGTCTTCGTGATCGAGAGGTCAGCGGCGGCGACGACCGTGTCGGTGTCGGTGGCCGAGTTGTTCGCGGGCGTCGCGTCTGTCAGCCAGGAGGGTGGCGCGACGGTGGCCGTGTTGGCGATGCTGCCCGAAGAGGCCGTGACCGTGGCGCTGATGGTGTAGGTGGCCGTATCGCCTGCCTCAAGCGTGGCGGTCGTGCTGATGTTGCCGCTGCCGGAGGCGGCCGCGCAGGACGAGCCCGCGGAGGCCGCGCACGTCCACGTCGCACCCGTCAGGCCGGCGGGAATGGTGTCCGTGACGGAGGCCGTGACGGTGTAGGTGCCGTTGTTGGTGACGACGACGGTGTAGGTGAGGCTCGCGCCTTGATAAGTGGTCGCGACGCCGTCGGTCTTGGTGACCGAGAGCGAGGGCGCGGGGATGACGCCCGTCGAGAGGTCGCCCGTCGAGGTCGTGCCGCCGCCGAGCGAGTCGAGCAGCGTGGCCGAGAGCGAGGGCAGCGTGATGGCGTACATGTTCGACGGGTTCTGCGTCTGGATGAGGATGCGGCTGCCGTCCACGCCGAGCCCGAGCGTGCCGGGCGTCGCGCCGCCGGGGAACGTGACCGTGCCGACGAGCGTGGCCGCGCCGCCCGCGGTGCTCGCCGTGTAGAGTTGGCGGTTCTGGT
This sequence comes from uncultured Acidobacteriota bacterium, assembly GCA_963711585.1. Classification (GTDB taxonomy): domain Bacteria; phylum Acidobacteriota; class Blastocatellia; order Pyrinomonadales; family Pyrinomonadaceae; genus QHXM01. The sequence continues at coordinate 842,076 of CAVQEU010000022.1, forward strand.
TGATGATGTAGAGCGTGCCTGTCGTGCTGAAGGCCATGTCGCCGCCGTTGCCCGTGCCCGTGATGTTCCCGCCGGGCGTGGCGCGCCCCGTCGTCTGGTTGACGGTGTAGAGCCGGTCGTTGTCCGCGCCGCCGCCGCCCGACATGTAGTAGAGCGTGCCCGCCGGGGAGAAGGCCATGCGGAAGCCGCTGCTGACGTCCCCGCCCGAGGTCGAGGGGCCGATGTTGCCCAGCAGGACGGGCGCGACCGAGGGCGTCGCGGGGTTGAAGCGGTAGACCGCGCCGTTCTCGCCCGCCGTCGAGTTGATGACGTAGAAGAGCATCCCGTCGGACGGGCGCTGCGCGAGCGTCGCGGCGTTGCCGCCGGGGTAGCCCGTGTAAACGGCCGTCTCGACGCCCGTCGTCAGGTTGATGTGCCAGATGTTGTTGCTGCCCGCGCTGGCGTTGCCGCGGATGTGATAGACGGAGGTCTGGGCGGAGGCGGCGGGCGCGAGCACGAGCAGGGCGAGTAGTGCGAAGAGCAGTCGCGGCGTGCGCACGACGGACGACGCGCCGCGCGCCAGGTGGCGTGTGGGCGTGCGTCTCAGTCTCGTGCGTGCTTCGCGTCTCAAGTCTCGGCCTTTCCTTTAGTCAAGAGCTTCGTGAGTCTTCGTCGCGGGTTACTCGTCCCTCTTGGGCCGCGCCGCGTCCGCGTCCGCGGGCGCTTCGCCGCCCTGCGACTGCAACCCGGCGCGGCTCGTGCCGAAGAGGTCGAAGAGGTTCGAGAGCTTGGAAGAGAGAGTGAAGTAGAAGCCGCGACGGCCGGGCACGAGGCCCGCGTCGCCGGGCTCGCCCGCCATCGTGAAATTGTAGCCGAGCCCCAAGCGCAAATCCGGCACGGCCCAGAAGCCCAGCTCTGTGCCATAAACAGTGCGGTAGGTCGCCGAAGAAGGCTGAATCAGGAAGCGCGCCTCGCCGGCCCAGTCGAAGCGCTGGGTCAGGCGATACTGCACGCGCCCCTGCGACAGGTAGGTCAGCGTCGAGACGAAAGGCAGGTCGGCCTGGCTGTTCGCGTTGAAGCGGAGAGCGAAGCGACCGTAAAGCTCAAGGTCGCGGTTGACCTGATAGTAGCCGTCCGCCGCGAGCGAGTCCACGCGGTCTTCAACGGAGCCGACGCCGCTCAAGCCTTCCTGCGTGATGGAGCGGTGCGTGTAGCTGAAGAGCAGCCCGGCGCGGTCGGATTCGAGCGGGCGCAGGGCGACGGCCGCCGTGCCTTCAAGCGCGGTGGTGTCGCGGCCCTCGAAGCTTGAGCGCGTGAACTGTAGGCGCGCGAGCGTCGTGATGCCGTCGCCGAGGCGGCCGGCCGCGCCGAAGCCGAAGAGTTGGCCCGCGCCGACGCGGTCGCGGAACTCGTAGCGCGCGTTGGCACGGAAATCCTCTGTGGGCTGCCAGCCGAAGCCGACGGTCGCGCTATTAAAACTCTGGCCCTCGCCCGCCAGGTGGAAGCCGCGCTCGAAGCCCAGTTCGAGCGAGAACTCTTTATTGATGGGCAGGCGGTTTTGGAGGCCGATGACGGCGAAGCTGTCCGTGCCGTTAATCCCGTTCTCAAGCTGGTAGCGCCCCGTCACGTTCGTGTACTTGCCGAAGCGCGACTCGACGCCGATGGCCGTCTCGCGCCGCGCGCCCGTGAAGGCGAAGCCCGTCTGCGCCACGTCGCCGATGGGGCGAATCGCGGCCGAGGCCAGGCGCTGCGTAAGGAAGAACTTGGTCGTGTTGTTGTACTGGTAGGTCGCGGCCAGCGTCGTCTGGTTCGGGTAGGTCGGGTCGGCCTCGCCCAGATTCTGCTCGCGCTTGACGGAGACTTCGAGCTTGTCCGTGACCTTCATCTCGACCCCGGCGGTCACGAGTTGCGAGTCAACGTTGCGCGCGGAGTCTGCGTCCGTGAAGCTGCGGCGGTCGTAGCCCTAAGTGGAAGCGCAGGCGCTCGCCGACGATCTGGTCCCAACCGGCTGAGATGGTGTTGCGCGAGTTGTCCACGTTGGCCGTCAGGTTGCGCTCGTTCATAAAGCCCAGCTTGAACGTGGAGCGCGCGAACGGCTTGAGCTGGACGTTCACCTCACTGCGGCGCGAGCCCGGCGTCGTGGTCGCGCCGAACGGGTTGAAGAAGCCGGGCGAGGCGTAAGAGTGGCGCGCGCTCAGAGTCATCTCGTAAAGGTCAATCGGCTGGGTCAGCTCGAACTGGTAAGCGTCGCCGTCGTGTCCGTCAGCGACGAGCGAGAAGGCGCTCGTGCCAGCCCCGCCGTACTCGCCCTGGCTGCGCGCGTAGGCGAACGAGAGCGTGCCGCGATTCGGCAATGTCTTCTGGCCGTCGAGCCCTGCGAGCAGGAAGTTGCCGAAGTCCGCGTCGCGCTGCATGACGGCCGAGAGGCCGAGGCGCAGGCCGAGCCCCTCGAAGTTCTTCCGCGCGCGGCCCGTGTAGACGGAGGTCGCGAAGCCTTCGGCGCGATGCTCGTAGGTCACGACTATCTGCACGAGATTGAGCGCGTAGTCGAACGTCGAGACGTAGCGCATCAGGAACAACTCGCCGGTCGCGGGGTTCAAGTTGTAGTCGAGCGAGCGGACGAGCGTTTCGCGGCTGAGAATAATCTCCGGGTTGCGGCGGTCGCGCACTTCGAGCGTGACGGTCTCGGAGCCGGGAAGCAGCTCGGCGTGGTTGAGGCGCAGGAGACTCAAAGAACCCGCCGGGAACACGTCGCGCGCGAACGCGGTGTCGGGGCGCGCGCCTGTCAAGGTCAGGAAATCGCCGTCGGAATTTTCGAGGTGGACTTTGACGCCCGTCAGCTTGCGGCCGTAGCCCGCGAGCGGCACGTCCGTCATGTCCGCCTCGTGGTCGCCGAACATCACGTAGTTGCGCCCGCGGTCAATGCGCGCGTAGAGCTTCGAGTTCGACTGAGCAGCCTCGTAACGCGTGGAGGAGTCGCCGAAGAGCGGGTAGACGCGGTCGAGCGGGTCTAACTGGAAGATGCGGTCGCGGCCGGCCGTGCGGTTAATCGGGCGCTGGCTGTCGTAAGCGAGCGTCAGCATGTTGTCGCCCCACAGCCGCCCGTTGTAGAAGAAGCTCAGACGGCTGCGCACGTTCCCCTCTTCGCCGCGCATGGAGACTTCCGGCACGGCCTTGCCCACGGTCACTTCCGCCAGGCCCACCATAATCGTCGGCCGCAACTCGGGCGTGATGCGAACAGAAGAGCGCGCTTCGGATTGGCCCGCGATGGCGTGAAGCTGTGCGTCGCCGGGTGCGCCGGAGCCGACGAGCTTGAGGACGGCTTCGCCGCCTTCGAGTTGTATGACCTGGCTCTGCGTCTGGACGTTTTCTTCGACCGTCGCGTCTTTCGACTTATCGTCGCGCGGCTTGTCGTTCTTCGCCGCGCCCTCAAGCAGTAAGTGTCCGGCGGAAGTCTCGACCGCGACCTGGTCATCTATCGCGGGGTTGTTCCACTGATCCAGGGCGCGCACGCGCACGAGGACTGCGGCGCGGCCGCCCGCCTGTAGCTCTTTCGCCTCTGGCACAATTTCGAGCCGCTTGACCGGGCCGCGGCCCATGACCGTGATCTCTTCAGACTGGCGCTGAACGCCTTCGGGGCTGAGCGCAATCGCGCGGACGCGGTTCGGGCCGGGCTTGAGGCTCAGGCCGACGAAGGTGAAGGTCGAGACGTTGTTCTTCTGGTCGAGCCGGCTGATGGCTATGTTCTGTGCGGAAATCGCGGAGCCGTTGACTTCGAGCTTGACGGTCCAGTTGAGCGCGACGCGCGCTTCCACCTGCATCGCGGGCGACATGACGACCGCGTCCGCCTTCGGCGACAGGATGCGGACCTCGCCGGGCGCGACCGGCTCAAGCGTCTCGGTCGTCGTCAATTCATACTTGCCGGCGGCCGTCGGCTCGGCGGCCTCTGTCAAACCTCCCGAGGCGAGAGCTTCGGCGCTCGTGCCCGCAGGCGTTTGATAGTTCGCCTTGACGTTATCTTTCGCGTCCGTCTTCGCGGCGTCAGCAGCTTTACGCTCTTCCTGATTGTCCGACTCTTTAACGCGAGACGCCGCGGACGGTCTGAGCCCTGCGTCCGTTCTGACGAGCGCGAAGTTCTGGCGGAGCAGGGAGCCTCCGCCGAGCGGCGTGCGTAAGAGCCGTGTCCAACTGCGGCCCGAGATTGTGCCGCCGTCCGTTAAAGCGTAGCCCGCGGGGACGCTGACGGGGTCGAGCGAGATGACCTGCGCACCGTCGCCGAGGGAGGGGAAGTTGTAAAGCCCCTGCGAGTCGGTGACGACAGACTGGCCCGAATTGAGGTAGAGGCGCACGCCTGCCAGCGGCTCGTCCTCGTCGTCGAACTGGCCGTTGCGGTTCGCGTCTTCGTAGACGCGGCCCAAAAGTATCTGCCGCGTGGAGAACGCGCCGCCGCCGACCTGGACCGCTGCCGTGGCGGGCATCGTCTCCGTGCGCTCGCCCGAGAGGAAGAGGCCCGAAGCGGACGCGCGATTTTCCTGGCGGCCTTCGTGCGCGTTCGCGCCGACGCGAACGCGGTAGAGGATGCGCGCGTTGGTTCCCGGCGCGAGTTCGCCCAAACGGAAAGTCAACTCGTTGCCCCGCACCTCGGGCTCGATTGGCACAGCCTGGGCGGAGCCCAGAGTCAGGCGCGCGGTCCCTTCGGCGTAGTGGAAAGATTCGGGCAACTGGTCGCGGACCATTACGTCGCGCACGGGCGAGGCCGTCGGGTTGTTGACCTCGACGCGGTAGGTAAGCGCGTCGCCGATCTCCGCGCGCGGTTTGTCAACGTTCTTATTAATCTCAAGCCCGCGCTGCTCGAACATGGGGATGTTGAGCGCGACCGCCGCGATGTTGTTAATCAGGATGTCTTCGTTGACCAGCTCGAAGCCGCCGGGCTGCGCCAGGGGCTGGCCGTCGAGCGCGCGCACGGACATCACGAAGAGGCCGGACTCGGTGGGGCGCACGGAGAGTTCCAGCATGCGCGTGATGTAGCCGCGCGCCGTGACCTTCATGAAGTAGCGCGCGGGCGTGGTGAGCGTGCCCAGTTGGTCGGGCCTGAGCGCGAAGCTGAAGTGGCCCTGGCCGTCAGACGGGTAGGGATTGACGTTCTCTGTATTCGGGGCGAAGCCGAGGCCGGCGGGAATCTGCAAAGGGTTCGTGCCGTCCTGGTCCTGAAGAATCGCGACGCTCGCGCCCGGAATGGGCGAGGCGGCCCCGCCGCGGCCCGAGAAGACGACGCCGAAAGGATCAATGACGACGACGGCCGTCGTGCTCGCGGTCGGCAAAAGATTCTGGCCCGTGACGACCGCGCTGTTGATGACGCCGACGCCCGCGGGCGCGTTACCCGTCAGCCGCGCCTTGAAAGAGATGCGCACAATCTGGTCCGGCGCGACCTCGCTCAAGCGAATCTCAAGGCGGCGGTTGTCGTTGCGAAGCTGGCCTTCGTCGGCGTCCGGCGCGTCCGTCAGTGCGCGCTCTTCAATGCGCAGCGAGTCGGAGACGTAGCTGATCTCGGCGGGAAGGTCGTCAGAGACGAGCACGTCGCGCGCGGTCACGTCGCCGCTGTTGCGGAAGCGAATCGTGTAGGTGAACTGTATGCCGGGGCTGACGATTGCCTGCGGGTTGTCGTTGACAAGTTTCGTAGGGGGCAGGCTTGAGTCGTCGGGCGAGGTGACGCGCGGGCCGGCACCGACGGCATTGATGATCGCGCCCTCGTCCTCGCCACGGCCGTTGACGGCGTTGACGACGTTCGAGCGCGCGCCGAGCCGTATGGTCAGGCTGCTGTGCGGGGTCGCGTCGTTGGTTTCGAGGACGACCAGGACGTTCAGACAGGAGCCGGGCTGGACGCGCGGCGAGAGCGACGTGTTGATGTTGATGATCGAGTCGGCCGCGGTGACGGTCCCGCTCGCGTCCACGTCGAAGTAGAGGTGCGTGATGTGCGCGGGCTCGTTCACCTCGGCGCGCGTGATCGTGTAGAGGTCGGGCGTGTTGCCGAGATTGCAGACGCGGAAGACGCGCGTCAGGGTCTCGCGCGGGCCGACGCTCGCAGAGGGAGCAGACTCGTCCGGCGTGACCTTGAGCGACGAGACGGATTTGACCGTGACGAAGATGGTGGTCGAGACGGTCGAGAAGCTGGCCCCTTCTTCGTCGTCATAAGTCGCCTCGGCGCGGTTGGTGATGACGGCCCCGGCCGAGCCCTCGCTGTTGTCCTCAAACGCGCGCGCCGCCGCGACTCCTGCCACCCACGCGAAGGCGAGTGCGGCGAGAATTGCGGCGGCGGCGATTCTGTGAAGGGAACGGGACATGGGCTAGGAGTCAGGAGTCAGAAGTCAGGAGTCAGGAGAAAAGCAGAAGCCAGGAGTCAGAAATCAGGAGAGGCAATCTTTGCTTTTATTCTGACTTCTGACTTCTGTCTCCTGTTTCCTGTTTTTCGGTTCGCGGCCCGGTCGGCTGTCGGCGATGAGCGGGGCACTTGCCCACTGTCGAAGGCCGACCGCGCCGCGTCCGTTCGTTAAGGGGCGCTAGTTAATCTGGCGTTTGAAAGTGAATGTGCCAGACTGTTGCGCCGCGAGCGAGGCGATGGTGTCCTTGAGGAAGTTGGTCGCGGCCGTGACTGCGCCGTTCGTACTTCCGTCAACGATTGTTCCGCCGTTGCTGTCGGCCGGGTTGTTGCCCGCCGGCGGCCCCAGCACCATCGTCGTGTAGGTGGCCCAGTTGTTGGTGCCGGCGGTGCCGTCCTCGCTGATGACGATGTTGGTCGCCGTCAGCGTGACGTTGCCGACGCCGCTGCCTGCCTGCGCGCTCGACACGTTCTGATAGGTGATCGTGTAAGTGATCACCGCACCGGGAACCGGGTCGGTCAGCGCCGCCGACGCCCGTCGTGTTGCTGACGGTCGCCGCCTTGGTCAACTGGATGAAGCCCGTGTAAACGCGATCAATCGTCTCGTTCCACTGGGTGTTGGTGTTGGCGGACGTGGCGCGCAGCACCGTGTCGTAGCCGGTCAGGACGGTCTTGCCCGAGGGCAGCGTGACTTCGACCTGATAGTCGGCCGTGGACCCGAAGTTAACCGCCAGCGTCGGAATCGGGTTGCCGGTGGCGACACCGTTGTTGACGACGGTCGTCTGGACGGCGTTGACCGTCACCCTGACGGTTGCGCCGGCGGGGAACGACTGCACGGTCAGCGTGTAGGTGTCGTTGGCGTTGCCCGAGTTCTGGATGGTGTTCGTGAAGGTGACGACGCCCTGCGCGGTGGTGTTGCCGCCGGGGGCGACGCCAGCCAGGCCGGTCGAGACGCTCTTGTTGGTGAAATCGTCGTTGTTCGTGTTGTTGATTGCACCGGGAGCGCCCTGCGGGCCGTTCAGCACGTTGCCGAGGATTTGGAGCAGCGTCGTCCTGAGCGGCGACGTGGCCGTGATCTGCGCACTGACGGTGTTGTTCGCGTAGGCGTTACCCTGGTTCGTGATCGGGTTGGTCGCGTCAGTCGTCGTGATGGTCACGTCCATGTTGAGATTGGCGCTGCACGTGGTGGCGGCGAGCGACGCGCCGACGTTGAAGGCGACGCGCTTCGTGTTGGCCGGGGGCACGGCGACCCACGTCGCGGTCGTGATGGGGTTGTCGGTGATGGGCGAGGCCGAATAGAGCGTGCCAGCCGGGAAGACCTGTGGCAACTTGAGCGCGGTGCCGGTGGGGACGGGCGCGAAGACGAAGACGCCTGTCTGCGAGCCGGCCGGGGCGTTCGTCAGCGTCACCGACGAGGCCGCGCGTGAGCCCGTGTTGCAGAGCTGCCAGGTGTAAGTGATGTCGGAGCCGAGCGGCACGGGGCCGGCAGGCGCGGTCAGCGAGAGCGTGAGCTGCGCGTCGTTCTCGACCGTGGCGCTGCGGTCGCCGCGCGCCTCGCGCCGCCCGTTGACGGACGCGTTCGATTCCGTGCGGACTTCGTTGGCGACGTTCGCGTCCACGGGTTCGTTGTCGTAGGGCGCGGCGTCGTCGGCGTTGCCGAGGCGGACGTTGATGATGCTGCCCGCGGGGGCGGCCGCGTTGACGTTGACCGTGACAACTACGCTGCGCGACTGGTTCTGCGTGAAGCTGACGAGGTCGGCGACGCCGTCGTTGATGTCAACGTCCACGCCGGCCTGATAACCGGGGGTGCCGTTCATCTCGACGTAGGCGCTGGCTACGGTCGCCATGCCGCTGGCAATCTGGACGCTCGCGCCGCCTGCGAGGAAGCGCACCTGGTCCGTGAAGTTGCCGGTGTTGGTGACGGTGAAGGTGAAGCTCGCACCGTTCTGTCCGGGGACGACAGTCGGGTCGCTCGAACCGTTGGTCACGTCGGGCGTGATCGTCAGACCCGAAACTTTCGAGACGGTGACGGTGACGGTGTTGGAAGTAGCGTTGTAATTGCCGCCGCTGCCGTCGCCGTAGGTCGCCGTGGCGGTGTTTTGAATCTGCGTGTCGGCCGGCGTCTGCGCCAGTGCCTGCGTGTAGACGGCGCAAGAGATCGCCAGGACGGCGATCAGGCGGGCCAGCGCGAAAAAGAGGGTCGCGCTTTGCGGGCGCGTCTTAGCTATCGTTTTCATTTCGTTCCTCATGATGAAAAAGGTAGGCAGGGGACAGGCAGGAGATTTGACGGGCGGCGGCTCGTATCAGGCATCAGAGAGAGCGCGCTTCGTGAGTGTCCGGCCCAAGAACCTTGACGGTGTTCCGGCGCGCTTACTTGACGCGCACCTTGTAAGAAGCCTGTAGCTTGCCGCCATCAGCCGCGAGCGGGTCGGCCCACTCGTAGCGGAGCTGCGTGTACATGGAGACGGGGGCGGGAACCTGCTTGACCGTGCCGTCCGCCTGGCGCTCTTCGATGGTCGGCTCGGCCGAGAAGGTCTTGCCGTTGTCAATGCTGTAAGAGACGCTGGCCGTGCCGTCGGCGGTCGTCGAGCCCGCGACGAGCACGGTGCCTTTCGGAATCTGGCCCACGGTCTTGTAGTTGTGCGCGGGCGCGTTGCCGTCGTTCTCCGAGGTGATCGTCCAGTCGAGGATTTCACCGGGGTTGACGCTCTGCGCCTTCTCCAAAGGCAGGCGCTCGTCGCCGCGGGCGACCGCGCCGGAAAGGCTCACCTTGACTTCGGGGCGGCCGCGCTCACTGGTGCGCAGTTGTCTTTGCGCGATGGCGGCCGCGCCGCCCAGGACTATCAGGCAGAGGGCGGCCAGGGGGAGCGCGCGAAGATTATTCTTAAACTTTGTCATCGTCTTCTCCTTAAAGATGTCCCCGATTGAGACGGGGCGAATAGGTGCCGGGTCGGGGCGTTAGCGGATTGTCGGAGCCGTCTGCGTGCGGCGCAGGCCGCGCACTTCGAGCGCGCGGGCGACGGCATACATGAAAGTTTCGACCGAGACGGGACGCGGGAGGATAGCGGCGAGGCGCGAGTGCGCGGGCGTGCGCATGATCTCTGAGGGGCGCTTGTGCAGGCCGATGATCGGCACGTGCGGCGCGAGTTCCTTGACGGCCTCTGTGGCGCGCGCGCCGCCGAAGCCCGGCATGTCCAGCCCGAAGACGACGAGGTCGAAGAGCCCCTCGGCGGCCTCGCGCAGCACGTCCATCGTGTGGCGACACGTCGTGGCCTCGTGCCCCTCGGCGCGCAGAGCCGCGAGCAGTTCCTCAGCCAGAGCCTTGTCGTCATCACAAATCATCACGCGTGCCATCCGCTACCATCCTTCATTTCCCTGAATCTTTTGAGCCGGAAAAAGACCCGGCCGCGCCCCACATAAAACAACCCGCGTGCCGCGAAGCTCCGCGAAGGGTTAACTGCTGAAATGTTAGAGCTTGGTCGGACGCGCAAGACTTGTGAGCGGAACGCCCGCCCGGTCTGCGCTGACAGCGCGGCCGGAAGTTTTGTCAGTGGGGCTGACGTTTTGTCAGGCGCGCTCTCAGGGCATGTGAGCGCGGAAACGTGATAAGATTCGCCTACGAGGTGTGAAGATGAGCACGAAAGTTCGCGCGACCGTCGAGGATTTATATAGAGTGCCGGGTGACGCTAAGGCTGAGATTGTGAACGGGGAGATAGTTCTGATGTCGCCTACGGGAGATTTGCCGAATCGCGCGGCCGGCGCAATCTACGTCAGCCTCCGCCAGTACGAATCGAAAGTCGAGAACGGTCGCGCGTATTCTGATAACGCGGGCTTCAAGGTGAATCTTCCGCACCGTGAATCGTTCAGTCCCGACGCAGCGTTTCATACAGGGAAGCCCACGGGGATGAAGTTTCTTGAAGGCGCGCCCGTCTTCGCCGTCGAGGTGAGGAGCGCGGGAGATTACGGCCGCAAAGCTGAAGAAGAAATCGCGCTGAAACTCGCTGATTATTTCGCCACCGGGACACTCGTCATCTGGGACGTTGATTTACTCGGCGAAGATGTGGTCAAAGTTTATCGCGCGAGTGAGCCGACAAGTCCGACCGTTTATCGCCGCGGCGAAACGGCGGAAGCAGAGCCGGCCGTCCCCGGATGGAAGATGCCAGTTGATGCTCTCTTTGATTAGCTCTAACAAGGCAATTCAACGGCAACGTAACTGCGTGACCCTTGACCTTCAGCTCTCTTGACAGGCGCACCCCCGAATGTTTCAATACATGCAGCGAACAAGCGTGGTGAGTTAAGGCAACTTGCGGCCACGTAAAATAAACTGCTAAACAGCTCGGCGAGTCTTTCCCGCGGAAGACCAATCGAATAGGCTTACGGAAAGCCCCGCGTTGTTTCGGCGCGGGGCTTTCAGTTTGCTGCCCCGGCCTAAAGACTCAGCCCGGAAGGACGAGCAGAATACGAGATGAGCAAATTTCTTGACGCGTTGAAAGAGCGCATCGTCGTCTTCGACGGCGCGATGGGCACGAACCTACAGGCGCAGGACCTGACCGAGGAGGACTACGGCGGGTTGCAGTTCGAGGGCTGCCCCGAGTACCTCTTAATCACCAAGCCCGAGGCGATTGAGAAAGTCCACACGGCCTTCTTCGATGTCGGCTGCGACGTGGTGGAGACCAACTCCTTCGGCGGGACCTCGGTCGTCCTGGCGGAGTACCAGATTCCGCACATGGCCTACGAGTTGAACTTCAAGGCCGCCGAACTCGCGCGCAAGCATCGCCGCCGACTACTCCACTAAAGACCAAGCCGCGCTGGGTCGCGGGCTCCATGGGTCCTGGCACAAAACTCCCGACGCTCGGCCACATCACTTACAAAGATTTGAAGGCGGCGTACAGCGAACAGGTGCGCGGCCTCTTCGACGGCGGCGTGGACCTCTTCATAGTCGAGACCTGCCAGGACTTGTTGCAGACGAAGGCCGCGCTCGCCGCCATCTTCGAGCACTTCGAGCAGACGAAGCGGCGCTTGCCCGTCATCGCGCAGGTGACCATCGAAATCTTCGGCACGATGCTCAACGGCACGGAGATCAGCGCCGCGCTGACCGCGCTCGAACCTTTCCCGATTGACGTCATCGGCATGAACTGCGGCACGGGGCCGAAGCACATGACCGAGAGCATCCGCTACCTCTGCGAGAACGCGCCGCTGCCCGTCTCGGTGTTGCCGAACGCGGGGCTGCCCGAAGTCAAAGACGGCGCGCAGCACTACAACGAGACGCCCGAAACTTTCACCGCGCAGATTATCGCACTTCGCCAGAGACTTCGGCGTCAACGTCGTCGGCGGCTGCTGCGGCACGACGCCCGCGCATTTGAAGTCGGTCGTCGAAGCGATGCAGCAGCGTGACGCCGAAGGCGCGCGACGCGAAGCTTGTCCCCTCGGTCTCGTCCATCTACATGCAGCAGCCTTACGTGCAGGACGCTTCGTTCCTGATCGTCGGCGAGCGCGTCAACGCTTCGGGGTCGAAGAAGATGCGCGACCTCCTGAACGCGGAGGACTGGGACGGGCTTGTCAGTCTCGCGCGCGAGCAGGAGCGCGAGGGCGCGCACGTCCTGGACGTGAACGTGGACTACGTCGGGCGCGACGGCGAGCGCGACATGCACGAGCTGGCCTCGCGGCTCGTGACGAACGTCAAAATCCCGCTCATGTTCGACTCGACCGAGTGGCAGAAGATGGAGGCCGGGCTCGAACACGCGGGCGGCAAGTCAATCCTCAACTCGACCAACTACGAGGATGGCGAGCCGCGCTTCGCCAAGGTCTTGGAGTTGTGCAAGCGCTACGGCGCGGGCGTCGTCATCGGCACGATTGACGAGCAGGGCATGGCGCGCACGGCCGAAGGCAAGTTCGAGATCGCGAAGCGCGCTTACGAACAGGCCACCGACGAAATACGACATTCCGGCGCACGACATTTTCTTCGACCCGCTGGCGCTGCCCATCTCGACGGGCATAGAGGAAGACCGCCGCAACGCGCTCGAAACGATAGAAGCCATCCGGCGCATCAAGGCGGAGCTGCCCGAGCTGTCTGACCATCCTCGGCGTCTCGAACGTTTCGTTCGGCCTCAATCCCGCGTCGCGCATCGCGCTTAACTCCGTCTTCCTGCATGAAGCGGTCGAGGCTGGCCTCGACGCGGCGATTGTCAACGCGAGCAAGATACTTCCCGCTCAACCGCATCGGCGAGCGCGAGAGTCGAAGTGGCGCTCGACCTGATTTACGACCAGCGCAAGTTCGAGGGCGACATCTGCACCTATGACCCGCTGACGGAGTTCACGACACTCTTCGAGGGGGTTTCGGCCAAGAGCACGAAGAAGGATTTGTCAGAGCTTCCGGTCGAGGAACGGCTCAAGCGCCACATCATTGACGGCGAAAAGATCGGCCTCGAAGACAATCTCAAGCTCGCGCTCGAAAGCTACCCGGCGCTCGACATCATCAACAACATTCTGCTCGACGGGATGAAAGTCGTCGGCGATCTTTTCGGCAGCGGGCAGATGCAGCTCCCCTTCGTCCTGCAATCGGCCGAGGTGATGAAGGCGGCCGTGCGCTTCCTCGAACCCCACATGGAGAAGAAGGGCGGCGCGACCGCGAAGGGGACGATGGTGCTCGCCACGGTCAAGGGCGACGTGCACGACATAGGCAAGAACCTCGTGGACATCATCCTGACCAACAACGGCTACAAGGTGGTCAACCTCGGCATCAAGCAGCAGATCGAAGACATCCTGCGCGCGGCCGAAGAGCACAGTGCGGACGCCATAGGCATGAGCGGTCTGCTCGTCAAGTCCACGCTCATCATGCGCGACAACTTAGAGCTGATGAACGAGCGCGGCATTTCTGTGCCGGTCGTCCTCGGCGGCGCGGCGCTCACCCGCCGCTACGTCGAAGACGACTTGAGGACGCTTTATCAGGGCGCGCTCTTCTACGCCCGCGACGCCTTCGACGGCCTGCACACGATGGACGAGTTGACGGGCAGTGGCAGTGCGGCGCGCGGGAAGGATGAGGCTCGGTCTTCGGCAAGGGCTGCGTCGTCGAACGGCGACGGAAAGCCCGCCGCGGATGACGCGGAGGATTTGGTCGGCGAGGACGCCAAGCTGGGCATCCGCAAACAACTGAAGCCGCGAGCGGCGACTCGTGTCTCCGGCGACACGACGCACACGCGGCGCTCGGACGTGAACCCGAATGTGCCAATTCCGCGCGCGCCCTTCTACGGCTCGCGCGTCGTCGAAGACATCCCGCTCGACGACGTGTTCGCGTTCGTCAACGAGACGGCGCTCTTCAAAGGGCAGTGGCAGTTCAAGCAGGGGAAGAAGAGCGCGGAGGAGTATCGCCAGTTGGTCGCGGAGCACGTCCGCCCGGCCTACGAGGCTTTGAAGGAGCGCTCGAAGCGCGAGCAGCTTCTCGTGCCGCGCGTCGTCTACGGCTACTTCCCGGCCCAGTCCGAGGGCAACGACCTCGTCATCTACCACGACGACGAAAGAACAGAGCGCATGCGCTTCACCTTCCCGCGCCAGCCCGAAGGCAAGCGTCTCTGCCTCGCCGACTATTTCGCCTCGAAGGAGTCGGGCCGAATGGACGTGGCCCCGTTTCATCTTGTGACGATGGGGCAGCGCGCGAGCCAGTACGCGCGGGAGTTGTTCGAGTCGGACAACTACACGGACTATCTCTTCTTCCACGGCCTGAGCGTGGAGTCGGCCGAAGCGCTCGCGGAACTCTGGCACAAACGCATACGCGAGGAGCTGGGAATCGCTGGGCGCGACGCCGCCGAGTTGACGAAGCTCTTCCACCAGGGATATCAGGGCTCGCGCTTCAGCTTCGGCTACCCGGCCTGCCCGAACCTGGAAGACCAGACGAAGCTGTTCGAGTTGTTAGACCCGTCGCGCATAGACGTGGAGTTGACCGAGGAGTTTCAGTTAGACCCCGAGCAGTCAACCTCCGCGATCATCGTGCACCACGAGGAAGCGAAGTATTTTTCGATAGATTGAAAATAAGTTTTCAGTTTTCAGTTTTCAGTTTTGAGTTAAGGCTCGTTTCTGAAAACTGGAAACTGGAAACTGAAAACTGAACTTGGAACCTGTCACAGACCCCACGCCGGAGGAATTGGCCGTTCTCTCGCGCATCGAGCGCTTCGCGTTCTTTCAGGCGCACGAGATGAACCAGGGGCGCTGGAAGCGTTTCTGGACGTGGTGCCAGCGGCACATCGGCTCGCGCTGGATTCAGGTCGCGACTTACAACCTGATGCACGTCTACGGCCTCGAACACGTCGAGGCCACTGACACAGAGCGCCCGCTCCTGCTCGTCGCCAACCACCGCTCGTTCTTCGACATGTACGCCGTCTCAAGCGTCCTCTTCCGGCGCACGAAGCGGCCCATGAAGCTCTTCTTCCCGGTGCGCGCGCGCTTCTTCTACGAGTCGTTCGTCGGCGTGATGATCAACTTCCTGGCCGGCTGGTGGTCCATGTACCCGCCCATCTTCGCGGAGGAGGCGCCGGAGAAGCGCGCCTTCGACAAGTTTTCGATTCGCCGTCTGACGGAGCTTTGCAGCCGGGGCTACGCGCACGTCATAGGCTTTCACCCGGAGGGGACGCGCAACCTGAACTCTGATTCGTACTCTTACCTGCGCGCGCAGCCCGGCGTGGGCAAGCTGATTAAGGAGGCGCAGCCGCAGGTCGTCCCCGTCTTCATCGCCGGGCTCGGGAACAAGGCCGTCCGCCAGATCGTGGGCAACTGGCGCGGGGGCGAGCCCATACGCATACACTTCGGCCCACGGATTGACTTGTCCGATTTCCTGGCGCGCCCCGACCGCGTCCGCACCTACAAAGAGATCGCCGACCACCTGATGAGCAAGGTCGCGGAACTCGGCGAAAAGGACCGCGCAATGTTTGAAAAGCAGTGATAAGTGATAAGTGATGAGTGATAAGAGGCAGGCTCTTACTCATCACTTATCACTCATCACTTATCACTTCTATGTCTCTGCTTCCGCTCGTCATCGTCAATCCCGCTTCCGGCGGAAATTCTACGCGAGGCTCGTGGCCCGCGATTGCCGCCGATCTGGCGACGCACTTCGGCGCGTTCAATTGCGCGTTCACGGAGGGGCCGGGCGGCGGGCGCGTGCTGGGCGCGCGCGGGGCCGAAGAGGGAAGAAGATTAATCATCGCGTGCGGCGGCGATGGCACAATTTCGGAGGTCGCGAACGGGATTCTGGAATCGGGCCGGGACGTGGAGTTGGGGATTCTGCCGAGCGGCACGGGCGGGGACTTTCGCCGCACGCTCGACATCCCGGCGCGCGCGGCGGACGCCGCCCGCTTACTGCGTCGCGGCCGCGCGCGCCGCATAGACGTGGGCCGCATCACTTATCTCAACCACGAGGGCGCGGAAGAAACCAGACACCTGCTCGGCGTGGCAAGCGTCGGGATGAGCACGGACATCATCGGGCGAGTGAAGGAGGACAACTCGCGATGGCTCCCGGCGGCCGGTGCCGGGCGTCTCAAGAGCAAGCTCTCTTTCGCGCTGGCCGGCGCGCGGACAACGTGGTCGCTGCCTCAGACGAATGTCGTCGTGAGTCTGGACGAAGGGCCTTCGCGCCGCCTGACGGTCGCCAACTTCTGCGTCGCCAACGCGCGCTACTTCGGCGGCGGGATGAAGGTCGCGCCCGAAGCCCTGCTCGACGACGGACTTTTTGATGTCATCTCAATCGGCGACCTCTCCGCGCTCAAGATTCTCACGAACGCCCACAAGCTCTACAGGGGCACGCACCTCGACATGGACGAAGTTCACACGACGCGCGCGCGCACCGTCACCGTGCGGCCCGCTCAGAAAAATCAGGAAGTGGCGATTGAGATTGACGGCGAGTTGCCGGGCCGCCTGCCCGCCCGCTTTGAGATTCTGCCGAAGGCGTTGCGCGTGAGATGCCCCGACACTTCGCAAATACCTTAGAGATTCTTTCAACGCTCAAGCCGCTGCTTCACTCAACCCTTTGCGCCTTACGTCTTCGCTTTGCGCCTTTGCGTGAAACAGCCGTTCTCGCAAAGGCGCAAAGTTAAAACTTAAGGCGCAAAGGGTTGAGTGAAGGCTTTGGGAGGCGCGACTAATTCAGCGCCGAGCCGAGGAAGTTCTCGCGTAGATATTTGACGGTGTCGAGCAGCGTCTCGCCTGGGTCGCGTGGGGAGAAGCCGAGTTCGCGCTCGGCCTTTGACGAATCTAGATACCAGAAATATTCCGCCATCTCGACCGCGGCGGGCTCGACCGGCGGGGCCTTGTCCCACTGTTTGTAGAGGGCGTGTATGAGTTGCGAGCCGGCGACGGCGAACTTCGAGGGGAGCGAGAGGCGCGGCGCGCGGACGCCAGTTAATCTTTCGAGACGGCCGAAGAATTTCTCGAAAGTCCAGTTGGCGCTTCCCAGAAGATAACGCTGGCCGTGTTTCCCATTCTTCATGGCGGCGGGGAAAGCGGCGGCTGCGTCGCGCACGTCAACGAAGCTCAGGCCGCCCGTAGGGACGGCGCTGATCTTGCGCGCCAGAAAATCGAGCACGACCTTCGTGGAACTCAGGCGCTCGTCGCCTGGGCCGAGCAGCAGGCTCGGGTTGAGGATGACGAGGCGACGGCCAGGCCCGTCGAAACGCTCCAACGCGGTGCGCTCCTGGTAGAGCTTGCTGGCGTAGTAGGGCCAGCGCCCTATGATGTCAACGGGCTCGGAGCCGCGCTCGTCCGGCGTCTCTTCGCCCTTCTCGCGGACTGCAATCGTCCCGCTCGTAGACGCCATCACAATCGTCTCGACGCCTTCGGCTCGCGCCGCGTCGCAAAGGATGCGGGTCCCGTCCACGTGGACCGAATACATCGCGCGCGCGTCGCCGTCGTCGCGCGAGACGCGCCCCGCCAGGTGATAAATCTCCGCCACGCCCTCGACCGCGCGCCGCACGTCCTCGGCCTCCGTGATCGAGCCTTCGATTGCCTCGACGCCAAGCTCGGTAAGCCACGCGGGCGGATCGGTCGTCAGCACGCGCAGGTTCTTCGCGCCCGATTCGACGAGCTGCCGCACGAGGTGAGAGCCCAGAAAGCCCGTCCCGCCCGTGACCAGGATTACGGGCTGCGGACGCCGCACAATCGCCGTGCTCTTTTTTGTGCCAGCCTTCGCCGCGGCCTTCGCCGGGCTTTTGCGCGCCACACGTTTTTTAGTTTTCGTCGTTGACATAATGAAACAGTGATAAGTAATAAGTGATAAGTAATAAGTAAAAGAAAGAGGTTTTAACTTATCACTTATTACTTATTACTTATCACTTTTTTCAGTCTCCCGTGACCGTCAAGTGCTCGGCCTGCTCTGTGGTTTCTGTCGCGCCGCTGCGGGCGGCGCGGCGCTCGTCCTTCCAGCGTTTGCGCAGCGCGCGTGCGTCGAAGGCGTGGCGCGTGCCGTCGCGCAAATTCTCGACCGAGTGCTGCGTGAGCGCTGCTATCAAGCGATAGGCTTCGGCGCGGGCCATCCCCTTCGTCAACTCTTCCAACTCTTCGTAAGAGAGATAGCGCCCGATGCGCGCGCCTATGTCGCGGCTGCGGATGAGGGTCGAGCCCTTGGGCATCGCCTCGTAAGTGCCGTGGACGTAAACGGGCAAAATCCCTATGCGGCAGGCGAGCGCGAGATACCCTATGACCGGCTTAAACTCCGCCAGCACGCCCGTCAGAGAGCGCGTGCCTTCGGGGAAGATGAGCGCGTTGAAGCCGCGCTCCAAAAACGAGCGCGCGTGGCGCAAGGACTGGCGCAAGCTCCCGCTGCGCTCAATCGGCACGAGGTTCGTGAAGTTCTCCATGTAGGCGCGCTTGTACTTGTTGTCGAAGAAGTAGTCGGCGGCCGCGAGCGCGACCATGTCCTTGCCCGCATTCCCGAGCGCCATCTTGACGAGCCCCATGTCGAGGTGCGACGTGTGGTTCGGCGCGACGATGAAGTTCGTGTGGACGGGAATGTTGACGCGGCCCTCGTACTTCGTGTGCAGAAACTTGTCGTAGAAGACGCGCTGCAAGGCGTCGAGTCCCTTGTTCCCTATGTCGCGGACGAAGGCCGGGATGTGAATCTCGTCCGTCGGCTCGGCGTCCGTGTGCGCCTCCGCCTCTTTGCGCGCGGCGGCGGGCGCGTTGCGCGTGACGACGGTGGCGAGTTCGCGCAGGTCGTTGACTTCCGTCAGGGTGTTCGGAGACTTGAGCGCGCCGCCCGCGTTCTCAATCGCGGTCGCAAGCTCCACGTACATCAAACTGTCGAACCCTAAGTCTGAGAGGCGCGAGTCGAGCCTGACCTCGCTGCGCTGGCGGCTTGAGACGGCGGCGACGATATTGATGAGCCATGTAGCGTCGCCCTCCTTCTCGTCGCGCGAGGCGACGCGCGAGGTGGCCTTCGCGCTCTTCTCAAGGACTTCGAGCGTGTCGAGCACCTCTCCGCGCTTGACCTTGCGCGTCGCGGTGCGCGGCAAATCCGCGTCCCAGAAATGAAAGACCTTGACGCGCTTGTAGAAGGGGAGCGACGAAGACACGTCGCGGAAATGTTCCTCTATGCGCTTACGTACTTCCTCGCGTGTGAGCGCTGTATCGTGCTCATAATTTGGCACAACCATGCACGCGACTTTTTCGCCCAGCCCATCGGGAAGTCCGACGACGCTCAACTCCTTGATGAAAGGCGACGTGTCGTAAGCCTCCTCGACCTCGTCCGGGTAGACGTTCTTGCCCGAGGCGTCGAGGATGATGTCTTTCGAGCGGCCGACGAGGTAGAGATTGCCTTCGTCGTCGAGGCGTCCGATGTCGCCGGTGTGGAGCCAGCGGTTGACGAGCGTGCGGCGCGTGGCGTCCTCGTTCTCGTAGTAGCCGACCATGACGTTCGGCCCGCGCGCGATGACTTCGCCGACGCCGGACGAGTCGGCCTCAAGAATTTTGACTTCAATTCCGGGCAAAGGCTTGCCGACCGTCCCGGCTGAGAGCTTGTTCTGCGGGCGCGTGACGGTGAGCACGGGCGAGGCTTCCGTCAGCCCGTAGCCTTCGAGGATGGTGAAGCCGAGGCCGTGAAAATCCTTCTGCACCGATTCGCTCAAAGCGGAGCCGCCGCTGATGAAGTAGCGTATGCGCCCGCCCATCCCTTCGTGAATCGGGTAGAAAACTAAATGGCCCAGATTGAGCGGCGTCTTGTCGCGCAGCCACGAGTTGACGCGCATCAGGAGGTCCGCCGCGTTGCCGATGAGCTTGCTTCGCTCGTTAAACTTGGTCTTGATGCGGCGGTGCAAGAGTTCCCAGACCGCCGGAACGCCGACCATGCCCGTGACGTGACCGTTCTTGATGGCGCTCGTCAGCGCCTCGCTCGACAACTCTTCGAGGTATGTAATCTGCGCGCCGCGGCTCAAGGGGGCGAGAAAGCCCGCAGAGAACTCGAACGTGTGGTGGAGCGGGAGCACGGAGAGCACGCCGTCGCTCGTCGTCATGTCAATGATGGAGGTGAGCATGGAGGTCATGCTCGTCAGGTTCCTGTGCGAGAGCATGACCGCCTTGGGCTGGCCCGTCGTGCCGGAGGTGAAGATGAGCGAGGCGACCGTCTGCGCCTGCACGCGCGCGGGCAGCAGACTGATGCGCTCGTCCTCGGTCCGCTCGTCCGGCATCGCGAAGACTTCCTCAAAGCGCCAGATGCGCGCTTCCGTCAGCCCGGCCGCTTTCAACTTCTCCTGAAGGTCGTCGTGCTTCTCGTACATCTCAAGGCTTACGACAATCCCGGCCGCGTCGCCGGCTTCGGCGAACTGCACGACCTTCTCCGTGGAGAGTTCGGGATCGAGCGGGATGCAGCTCGCGCCCGCCTTGAGGATGCCGAAGTAGGTCATGCCCCACTCGGGCGCGTTGTGGCTCAGGAGCATGACGCGCATGCCGGGCCGCACGCCCTCGCTCGCCAGGAAGGCGGCGGCGCGTGTCGCGAGTTCGCGCATGTCCGCGTAGGTGTATTGCTCTTTCCGGCCGTCGCGTTCGATGCGCATGGCGACGCGCGTCGCGTGGCGCTTGGTCGTGGTCTCGAACAGTTCAAGGAGGTCGCGGTAGGTATAGACGCGTTTGGGCTGCGCGCGCATGTCCTCTTCGAGCGTGGGGAAGACCCACTTCTTGAGGCCGGGGAAGTGAACGTTCATCCAGTAGTCGTACCAGTCGAACTGTTCCGGGTGCCAGGCGAGCAATGGTTGTTCGTCCTTGCGTATGCGCGCCATCAGCGAGCGCACGTTGTCGGCGCGGAAGATGTAGGCGTTCTCGACCGTGAAGGGCCGGAACATGTCGAAGGCTTCTTCGGTCTCGTGCGTCAACTCCTCGAAGCGGTCAACTTTCTGTTTGACCTGGTCAATGACTTCAGAGATGCGGCCGCCGCCCCAGCGCGGGCGCACGCGGTCCAGAAGGTTCGAGACCTTCTTGGCCGCCGAGTTAATCATGGGCGTCGAGGTCCGCTCGAAGTGTGCCGGCGTGACCGGCTTCGTCTCCATCCGCGCCGCAATCTTGTTGATGAACTTGAAGCCCGTCTCCTTCTCGTCGAAATACTTGCGCTTGTAGAGGCCGAGCAGGCCGACGATGCGGCGCATGTCGTTCGGGTTCGAGTCGCCGGTCGCGGCTTGATGCACCAGGCGCGGCTCTTCGACGCACGCCTCGGCGGCGACGGCCAGCATGACGGCGGCCACCTGGTCAACGGGCGTGATGTCCAGAATAAGTTTCTCGTTGACGGGAATTAATGATTGGCCCTTGAGCGCGATGAAGATGAGCGGCGCTGTCGTCGTGAAGCCCTCGTTCCATCCGGGGAACGGGTAAGCAAGCGCGGACTCGACGATTGACGGGCGGACGATTGTTCTGATGATGCCGTCTTCGGCGGCGACGAGTTGTTCGCCGAGGCTCTTCGTGTAGGTGTAAATATTGGGCCAGCCCCACCACGCGGCGCGCTCGATGCCGAGGTCTGTCAGGCGCGTGCGCGTCCAGACCTTGCGCTCGCGCGCGACGGCCAGACCCATCGCGTCCAGATCATCGGGATCGCGCCCCTCCTCGAAGAGACGCTTGCGCGCCTGCTCGCGGAAGCGCGCGGCCATCAGCGCGTCGCGCGCCTCGTCGCGCACGCGGTCGGCTAATTTGGCACAGTCACGTATCTCCTGCTCGACCGAGAACTCCACGCCCCGCATGTCCTCTTCCTCGCGGCGCGGGAAGTAGCCTATGACGGGGTCACTTTCCCAGACCGGGCCTGAGCGGTTGCCCGCGACGAAGCAGGTCGAGACGTGGACGAGCGCGGGCCTTTGCATGCGCTTCGTGAACTTGATGACGTTTTCGGTCCCGACGACGTTGGTGCGGAGCGCGCTCTCAAGCGTCGGGTTGAACGTGACGTTGCCCGCGCTGTTGAGAACGACATCCACGTCGTCCGCGATGCTTTGCGCCTCTTCCTCCGTGTAGCCGAGGTTGGTCTCGCCTATGTCGCCGCCGACGATTGCGACCTTGTCGCGTATGAAGCCCTCGAAGGCGTCGCCGTAGCGCTCGCGCAAAGGGTCGAACGGCGGGGCCGTGATGACGTTGTTCCAGAAGCGCGTCTCCGACTCTTCCTTGGAGCGCGCGCGCACGGTCACGTAGACGCGCCCGATGTTGGGAAAACGGTGCAGCAGCATCGAGAGCGTGACTTTGCCGAGAAAGCCCGTCGCCCCGATGATGAAAATCTTACGGTCGTTGTAAATTTCTGTCGGTGAAAGTTTCATTGCCCTATCAGCCCCGGAGGGGCGACTAGATCAATAGCCCACAGCGTAAGCTGTGGGAACGGGAGCCACAAACATATCAAGCCCCGGAGGGGCGAAAGAATTACTCCCAGATGTAACGCTCATCATATTCAATGGCATGCTTCTTAAGAAACGCGACGAGTTCTTCTTTAAAACTGGTCTTCCGGTGATGTTCTTCCTGAGTCTCGATGTACTTTATCACGGCTGGCAGGTTCGATTGGCTTACGCTGAACGCGCCGTAGCCAATCTGCCACGCGAAAGTGCGGTAGCCCGTCCCGAGTCCATGCACCCAACCCGATGAATTGGTCTTGATAATCCGCACGGCGTCCGAAAGGGCGGTTGAAGGCGGAAGGCTAACAAGCATGTGTGCGTGGTCGTTTGTGCCGCCAATCGCAAAAGCCTTTCCCTTGAGTTCTCGCACGATGCCGCCGAGATAAGCGAAGAGTCTAGGTTTCAGGTCAGCCTTAATACACGGCATACGATCTTTGGTGCTGAAGATGACGTGCGTCAGTAAACTTGTGAATGTATGAGCCATCTTCTTTCGCCCCTCCGGGGCTCTGCGCCGGGTGGTGCGCGTGTGACCCACAGCTTACGCTGTGGGCTATTGATCTAGTCGCCCCTCCGGGGCTCGTTTTAAAAACGCATCGCATTCCCGCGTCTGACGACGCGGGCTACTGTTATGCCGCCCCTGCGGGGCTTGCGGCTTTTGCCGCGCTCGAATTCATCACTCCATGTCGGCAATCCCTATCATGGGTTGGTGCAGCATGGTGATTTCGGCCGAGCGGCCCATGTGGCTGCGGGCCATCGCAATCGCTTCGGTCAGATTGTCGGCGCGGTCCCAGCCGAGCATGGCGGGGACGTGAGCGTTCTCGGCCCCGGCGGCGATGACCTTGCCGACGTGCTGGCGGCCGTTCTCGCCCCAGTACCACATGAAGAACGGGTGCGCGCCGTGATAGGCGTTGCCGCGCCGGTACATCTCTACGTAAGACGGATTATTCGCGAACTCGCGTTCGTACTTCTCGCGCAAGGTGAAAGCGTCGCGCGTTTCGGGCAGCAGCCGGTTGAAGAACTCTATGTAGCTCGGGTGGAAATTGTGGTCGAACTCGTCGTAGCACGGGTGATGAAGAATCAGCACGCCGCCCTTCTTCAACAAGGGCTTCCCGCGATAAAAATTGAAATGGTAGCCGAGCGCCATCACCTGCACGAGCAGCGGGTTCAAAATCGAGTAGACGTTATAGGGCGAGATGTCCGGGATGCCTGTGATAAGAATGTCGCACTGGCCTTTAATCGGAATCGCGTACTGGTCGAAACCTTTTTCGATAATCTTCTCGTGGACGGGCTCCGTGCGGCCGGCGTGGCAGGCGATCATCTCGTACTGCGCGGGCATCGCGTGGAGCATCTTGCGGCGCGCGGCGCGCGGCAGCTTGCTCATCGTGCGGCTGATGGTCTCGAACTTCAGGCGGTCGAACGCCGTGAAGTCGTCCTCGTTCTTAAAAAGAAAATCGAGCGCGCCCGTGTACATGCGATTGTTAATCGCCGTCTCGATGTGGAAGACGTTCATGTGCTCGTCAACCAGTTTGCCCAGCCGCACGACCTTGTGATTCAGCTCCGAGCGCGCGGGGTCCATGTAGCTGTCCGAGTCGCGTATGGTCTGCGGCTCGTGGTGCGCGCGCAAAGATTCGTAATCGCATAAACCCACTGCGACGGACTTGTGCCCGCCGTCCATCGGGACGAGGTTGATGTTGACGTAGATGACGAGGTCCGATTCGGCGCAGCGGCGGTTAATCTTCAGCGGCTCTTTGTGCTTCGTGTGGCCGAGCGTCACCAAGCCTTCGGGCCATTCGGCGTCGTGGTTGTAGTAGCGGTCGGGATAGAACTCGTCGAAAATCTTCGACCCGACCATGCGTTTCATCTCCCACTCGGTCATCTTCCGGTGGAGCGAGTTGGCGATGATGATGTGCACGTCGTCAACGCCGTGGCCCGAGAGCATCTCGGCCAGGATTTCAATGACGGTCTGGCGTATGTCGGGCGTCGCCATCGGCGGCAGAGGCAAAGAGATGTCGTCAACCGCAATCGTGACCTTCATGCCCGGAGAGAGCTGGGCGAAGAGCGGGTCGCAGTCGTGCGGGTGGTTGAGCGCGTAGCGAATCGCCGCCTCGCGGTTGGGCAAGCCCTTAATCGGCGGCTTCGGGTAGATCACGCGCGTGCCAATCGGCAAGTCTTCGAGGATGAAATCCTCGCCCGACGGCATCACGCGCGGCGCGCTGTCGCTGTCAATGTAAACGACCGATTCGTGTGTCTTGCGTCTGAGTTGGAGAGACATAAAGTTTCAATTTTTAACGGAGAAAATACAGTCGTAAGCCAGTAGTCTTGCTTCGCCGCCCTCTATCACCCACAACTTGCCCTCGTAGCAGCTACTACTCTTCCCTTTGACAAGATGCATGATGTAGATAGTGCTGGGCGGGTCCGTCGGTGACTTTTTGGACACAAACTCGTGAACGTCAACTTTTTCTACCGTCACGATCTCGCCGGTCTTTTGGCTGATCTCGCGCAGGTTGGCGACGAACTCTTCTTCCTTCTCGGATGATTTAAGCACCGACGAAGCCTGCCGGTACATCTCCGCAAACTTCGACTGCTTAAACAACTCGCGCAAGTTCTTCTCGGCTCGCTCCACCTTAGCCGCGTCTGATTCCGCGCAGCCCGAGGCCGTCGCCAGCAACAGACTTGCGAGAAGAAGAGGCATGGACTTTAAACGAAGGCTGCGGTTCATCGTGACTATTTCAAATTCAAGATCGGCCAATCGTGATGCAGTGCTGTTTGCTTGAGCCGCATGTCGGGGTTGACGGCCGCCGGGTGGCCGACGACGGAGAGCATGGGGAGGTCCGACATGCTGTCCGTGTAGGCGTAGGAGTCGCTGAGGCTCAAGCCCTCGCGCTCTGCGAAAGTTCTAATCCATGACGCTTTCGTCGCGGCGGCGAGCACGGGAGGCAACAGCCTTCCCGTGGCGACGCCGTTGACGAATTCCAGGCGGTTCGCCACGTAGTCGTCAATGCCGAGGTACTTCATCAGGGGCGTGACCGAAAGGTCCAGCGCGCCGGTGACGACGACCTGGCGCAGGCCGAGGCTGCGCGATTTTTCGATCAACTCGAACGTGCCGGGATAGACCGCGGGCTTCAACACGTCCTCGAACAACTCTTCGGCGAAGAAGCGCAGGCGGTCTTCCGACTCCCCCTTGTAGCGTTTGAAGAAGAGGTCGTTGAAAACTTTTCTGCTGTACTGATCGGTGACGGCGAAGATGGGGATGCTGAGAAGCGTCGAAGCGCTCTTCTTGAAGGTTCGGAACAGTCCCTGCTGGTTCTTCGCGTAGAAGCCGAGCGTGTGGACAAGATTAGTGCTGACTAAAGTTCCTTCTAGGTCGTAGAATGCAGCCGCTGCCACATTGCCCTCCAGAAAGGCGCGTGCGCTTACGTTTGAACAGGCCCGCGCCGGGATTCGTCCGGGAATATGGTAAAGAGGCAGAAATCTTACCCTAATTCCGCGATTTGGGTAAGCGACCAGCAGAAAGAAATCGAAGCCGCGCGCGAAGAAGCGGTTTTCTTCAACAAAAAGCGTTGAGAAATAGAGGCAGATTCGTGAGGCTCTTGATTGCCGCCCTGCTCGCCGCGGGACTCTTCGGCTCCGCACACCTCTTTTCGGCCTGCTCGTCGCGCCCGCCCATGCAGGAGACATTGGCACAGGACAAGGCGGCGGCGGCCGAATTATTGGCACAGGCCGAGAAGCTCTACGAGCAGCGCGCGGAGCTACAGCGTGCGCGCGAGGGCGTCGTCATCCTGCGGCGCGCAGCGGCTTCCGATACGAGTAGCTACGACGCTGCGTGGCGGCTGGCCCGTTTAGACTATTACCTGGGCGCGCACACGAGCGACAAGAATGAGAGCGAGCGCGCCTACGAGGAGGGCGTCGAGGCGGGACAGCGGGCGGTCAGGCTGGAGGAGGGAAAGCCCGAGGGCCATTTCTGGCTCGGGGCGAATTTGGGCGGGCGGGCGCGGACGAGCACGCTGCACGGGCTCGCGGCCGTTGACGAAATCCGCCGCGAGATGGAACGTGTGATTCAATTAGACGAGGGCTTCGAGGGCGGGAGCGCATACATGGCGCTCGGCCAGGTTGACCTGGAAGCGCCCAAACTGGTCGGCGGCGACCCCAGGCGCGCGGTTGAGACGCTGGAAAAGAATCTGCGCTTCGGCGAAAAGAACGCGCTCTACCACCTGCGCCTGGCACAGGCTTACCTGGCCGTCAACCGCCGGGACGACGCACGGCGCGAACTCGACGGCCTTCTCAAGATGACGCCCAACCCCGCTTACCTACCTGAATACGAAGACGCCGCCAGGGAGGCGCGCAAGCTGCTGGACGAGATGAAGTGACGCCTGGGAAATATTTTTGGCCCACGCAATTCCTACGCGGCCGTCCGTTCTTTTCGTGCCTTCTTTGAAAGGAGAGGCTGACCGAGAAATGAGACCCTTGATTCTTTTTCTGATTCTCGCGCTGGCCCCGGCCGGAATCTCGGCCGGCACGCCCCCGAACGCTCCGGCGAAAATCCCGGCAGTCGAACTCTGCGAGCTGACGCATAACCCGAAGCTGTACGACGGAAAAGTCGTGCGCCTGCGCGTCGCCTACTTCTTCGACACGACGGCCACGGACGACCCCTTCTATTTCTTCTACCACTCGGCCTGCGAGGGGCGCGAGAGGCGCATCGCACCGGAGTTCGAGACGATGAATAAGGGGGCGCGCGAGCGCGCCTTCAGGCTGATAGAGAAGCACACGCGCAAGAACAGCGCCGGAACGGCCGGGCGGGTCGAGGTGACTGTCGTCGGCCGTTTCAACAGCTCCAAGGGCGGCTACGGCCACCTCGGCCAGCACCCGTTCGGCTTCGACGTGACGAGCGTCGAGCGCGTCCGCCCGATAGACCCGGACGCCGTTTGGCCCGACTAGCATTGGCGAGATTTATGACCGAGCAAAAATGTTCGTGCACGTCGTTCGAGAGACTGGAAGGCGCGAGCGTGCCCGCCTACATCGCGGCCTTTCTGGAACAGCAGGAAAAGAATCGTTACCGCTGCCGCGTCTGCGGCCGCGAGTGGGAGAAGCGCGCGCCGGAAAAGGAAGGCACGCGCCCAAGCCTGGTAAGGCAAAAGTAAAAAAGTAAAAGGGAAGAAGCACAGACCCCGAAGGGGTCACACAAGATAGCCGGGGGCGGCGCAAACGTAGTTTGCGCCGCCCCCGGTAGGATTAGGAAAAATGTTCCGGGGGCGGCGCTTCGTGCGCTCACGCGCACTTCGCTTGCCCCCGGCTATCATGTGCGACCCTTTCAGGGTCTAAACGTTTTCATTTGCCTTTTGCCTTCTTCAGAGTTCCCGTTCCAGGTAATGAAAGGGGATGTGTTCCACGTCGCGGCCGGCGTCCGAGAGGGCGTCGAGCATGCGTTGGGCTCCGGCGTAGTTGAGCGAGTGGATGACGATGGTGGCGTCGCGCTGGCGGTCGGGGTGCGCGGCGAGCCAGGCGGCGACGGCATAGCCCGTGCGCTCGTCGTCCGGCTCGTCCGAGAAGTAATGCTCTTCGAGCAGGTCGTGGTCGAGCAGGATGGTCGCGTACTCGCGCTCTTTCAGCCACCGCACGGCCTGGCCCGCGTCGCACGTCACGTCCAAAACGTGAGGCGCGAACTTTCGCCGGAACCAGGCGCAGCGCACCTCGTCGTCTTCGACCAGCAGCACGCGCCGCAGAGGATTCATGCCCATTGAGATTTGTGAGTCCCGTCAGGGACGTTGTGAAAATAGCCCAGCAATTCATTGCTGGGGAGAGGGTCGAGAGAATTTTAGAGTCCCGTAGGGACGACTGACAAGCAGCTCTTCAGTCGTCCCTACGGGACTCTATATCTAAAATCCGTCTTATCCCCAGCGCTGAAGTGCTGGGCTATTATCAAGCGTCCCTGACGGGACGACACCCGCCTCGCACAGTTGAAATGACCTCTGACTCACTGTGCCGTTGTTCCCCTACTGCCTGCCCGACGCCCTCTTCAGTTCTTCGAGGTTGCGTTTGAGCGATTCGAGTTTTTGGCCCGCTTCGCCGAACTTGCCTTCGGACATGAGGCGCTGGTAGTCGGCCAGGTCCGCGGCGGCGCGGTCTATGAGCTGCTGCGTGCCGGCCGTAATTGGGCCGGTTTGCTGCTGCCCGGTCTGTTGGCCCTCGGGCGGTTTTTGCTGCTGCTGCCCGGTCTGGTCCGGGGGCTTCTGCTGTTGCTGCCCGTCTGTCCGGGGCTGCTCGCCGAAGAGTTTGGTCATGGCCTCCTGGAAGTTTGAGCCGAAGACCAGGCGCTCCTGCGTGGCGAGCACGACGAGGCGTAGCTCGGGCATGGGGCTCTGAGCGGCTTGCAGGTAGATGGGCTCGACGTAGAGCAGCGAGCGGCCCATAGGGATGACGAGCAGGTTGCCGCGCCGGACGCGCGAGCCCTGCTGGTTCCAGAGCGAGAACTGGCCCGAAAGCTGCGGGTCCTGGTCTATCCGCGCCTCGATTTGCAGCGGCCCGTCAACGAGCCTGGAGCGCGGAAAGTTGTAGGCCAGCAAGGAGCCGTAGGCCGTGCCGTCCGAGCGGCCCGCCATCCAGCCGATCATGTTGTTGCGGTTGGCGGGCGTGAACGGGATGATCTCCACGAACTCGTTCCGCATCTCCTCGCCGGGAAGTTGCATCAGCACGAAGTAGGGCTCAAGCGCCGCCGGCTGCTGGTTGTCCTTGTTCTGGCTGGACTGCCGCGCTACGCTCCACACGTCCTCGCGCTGGAAGAAGACGCCCGGGTTCGTCGTGTGGTAAAGACCGAAGACCTCGCCCTGCGTCTGAATCAGCGTCTCAGGGTAGCGGACGTGCGCGAGCAAGTCCGCCGGCATCTGGTCAGCGTTCTTGAAGAGCGCGGGGAAGACTGCGCGGTAGGCGTTGACCAGAGGGTCTTCCGGGTCGAAGACGTAGAAGTCCACAGAGCCGTTGTAGGCGTCAACCGTCACCTTGACGCTGTTGCGCATGTAGTTGACGGTCTTGCTGCCGGCCGTGTAGTGGCGCGAGTAAGGATAGGTTTCCGACTCCGTAAAAGCGTCCACCATCCAGAAGAGCCGCCCGTCGTCCGTGACGACGATGTAGGGGTCGTCGTCGTAAACGAAGTAAGGCGCGAGCGCGTTAATCCGCTCCTTGATGTTGCGGCGCATCAGGACGCGGCTCTCGGGCGTGATGGCGTCGGAGAAAGGAAGCTTCGAGAGGTCGCCCAAAGCCCAGGCCAGAAGCGTGCGGCGGAAGAAGCCGCCCAGGGGGATGCCGCCCGTCCCCTCATAAACGTTCGAGGTGCTCGACTCGCCCTGCGGGTAGTTGAACTCCTGCTGGTTCGTCTTGACGTAAACGTCCGTATCGGTCTTCAGCCCGAAATAGATTTCCGGGCGCGTGAGCTTGATCTCTTCGGCCGCGGCTGACTCGACCGGCATGTTCTTGAGGAGGAAACGCGGCAGGCCCTCCGGCGTGAACTCGTTGGCCGTGTTCATCGTCACGCCGTAGCCGTGCGTATAGATTAGCTTCTCGTTGATCCACGTGCGCGACTGCTCGGGGAGCTTCGACACGTCGAGCTCGCGCGTGGCGAGCATCATCTGCCGGGTCTGCCCGCCGAATTTGTAACGGTCAACGTCAACGTCGTCGAAAGTGTAGTAAGTGCGAATCTCCTGAATCTGCTTGAGCGTGTCGAGCAGGGCGTTCCAGTCCCAGAGACGTATGTTGTCGAGCGTGGTGCGGTTGTTCTCCACGTCGAGGCTGGCAATCGAAGGCTCCGCCTCGAAGTCGCGCATCTCTATGCGGTCGAGGCCGAAGCCCTTGCGCGTCCAGTTGATGTTGTGCTCGATGTAGGGCGACTCGCGGCCCAACTCGTTCGGCTTGACGACGAAGCTCTGCACGTAGGCCGGAATCAGCATCCCCGCGACGACGAAGACCACGACGGGCAGCGCGATGGCCGCGACGATGAAGCGCAGCTTCCGTTTGGTCAAGGCGTTGGCGACGACGATGGCCGCCGCGATGATGAGCATGATGGCGACGATTGTGAGGCCGGGCAGGTAATAGTTGGCCTCCGTGTAGGTGACGCCCGAGAACGACTGGTGGTCTTGCCAGAGGTACGGGTAGCGCGAGAGGTAGACGCGCCAGGCCAGGAGCAAGAGGAAGCCCGCGAGCGCGAAAGAGACGGCGGCGTAGGCGGTCGTGCGCGCGGCGTCCGATGCCGCCTTGGTCTTCTGCTTCTGCGTCGCCGAGAGGATGGCGAAGAGCGCCGTCACGACCAGGATAATGAGCGAGAGCATAATCAGCCAGCGGCTCAGCATCTGGTGCACGGGCAGCGAGAAGAGATAGAAGCTCAGGGGCTTTCCGAAAATCGGGTCCGGCGTCGGGACCGAAGGCTGGTTCAGGTAGAGCGCGAACTCGCGCCAGCCGTCCTTCATCCCCAGGCCGAATGACCAGCCCTATGATTATGGAGAGCGCCCACGCCGCGGGGCGGAAGAATTTTGACGGGTTGACCGTCACGCTCTGGTTGTTGACGACGATGGTGCGGCGGTCGAGCGCGGTCGCGGCAAACGTGCGTTCTATCAGCCAGAAGGCCACGCGCAGGATGGCGGCGGTCACGACGGCGAAGATGAGAAACGTGAGCAGCTTGGTGCGAAAGATGTACCAGTAGACGCTGGAGTAGCCGAGCGAGTCGAACCAGAGCGCGGAGATGTAGACGTTGACGAAGCGGAAGAGGATGAAGAGGAGCAGGAGCGCGGCCCCTATGATCCAGACCAGCTTGCGGCTGCGCTTGGGCTTCTCGGGCTCTATGTCTATAACCTTGCTGTCGTCCGCGTCTATGTCAAAGGGGGTACTCATGGCGCACAGCATACGCCCAACCGCGCGCAACACTCAAGAGCGTTTGCTTTCTGTAAGGGAGGGAAGGCAGAATCAGTCGGCTTACGATTGCATGACTTATGACGAGAAAATTCACCTCTGCGGGGAACACGCAACAGAATATTTGTAGGGGCAGGGCTTGTCCCTGCCCGCCTCT
Source organism: uncultured Acidobacteriota bacterium (assembly GCA_963711585.1). Taxonomy (GTDB): domain Bacteria; phylum Acidobacteriota; class Blastocatellia; order Pyrinomonadales; family Pyrinomonadaceae; genus QHXM01. The sequence goes on from CAVQEU010000022.1 coordinate 873,307, forward strand.
AGTTAACAGTGAGCGGGCAGGGACAAGCCCTGCCCCTACGGTAAAAATCGGCTTCTTCCTTTGCCTCATCTTGACAATGTGCGGCGCGCTGCTCTCCTGCGCGCGCGCGCCCGAGCCGCGCAAGCCTTTTGCCTCCGTCCGCACGCTGGCGGGAGCGCGCTACAACTCGGCGCTGCTCAGCGACCCGTTCGGAGTCGCTGTCGCCGCGGACGCCACCGTCTACGTCGCGGACGGCGGAGTGAATCACGTCTGGCGAATCGCGCCGGACGGCACGGCCGTAAACGTCGCCGAAAATCTCAACACGCCTTCTGCGATTGCGCTCGCGCCCGACGGCACGCTCGTCGTCGCCGACACGGGCTCGCACACAATCAAGCGCATAGAGCCCGCGAGCGGCCAGGTCAAACTCGTCGCTGGCACAGAAAACAGCGCGGGGTTCGCCGACGGGAGCGGCACAGAGGCAAAGTTCAACGGCCCCGTCGGCGTGGCCGTCGGCACGGACGGGACCATCTTCGTCGCGGACACCTACAACGACCGCGTTCGCGCGATTGACACTGAGGGGCGCGTGCGAACCCTCGCGGGCGGGGGCGAGCCAGGGTTCAAGGATGCTGCCTCAGGCGCGGACGCACGCTTCGACACGCCGTGCGGCATCGCCCTTGACCTGGACGGCGCGCTCATCGTCGCAGACACCGGCAATCATCGTCTGCGCCGCGTCACACTCGAAGGCGCTGTGACCACCATCGCGGGGACGGGCGAGCAAGGGGTCGTGGACGGAAAACCGGAAGCCGCCTTATTCAACGAGCCGACGGGCGTCGCGGTTGACGCGGACGGGATCGTTTACGTGACGGACGCTGGCGGGGCCGCCGTGCGCGTCTTCTACAGGGGCTTCTGGCCGGAAGTCCACACGCTCGCGGGCGCTCATTACCCCGGCCTCGCGGACGGGGCGCTCGACGGCGCGCGCCTGAGTCGTCCCGCTGGCGTGGCCGTCTCGCCTGACGGCACGCTCGTCGTGGCGGACTCGGGCAACAAACTGGTCCGCGCGATTAACAGGGAGGGCGGCACGCGCGGCGCGGAGTTGACGCGCGAAGAGATTGACGCGCTGCGCCCGAAGGCCGCGGACTTTCGCAGCCTGGGGCCGCCGCGCTGGCCCTACGACCCGCCGGAAAGAACGCGCGAGATAGCCGCCACCTTCGGCGAGATTCGCGGCGAAGTCGGAGACGGCGAAGACGCATGGTTCCATAACGGGCTGGACATTCCGGGCGCGTACGGCGAGACGGCGCGGCTCGTGCGCGCGGAAACAATGTTGCGCCCGCTCTCGGTCGCGGGCGTCGGCGGCCCGCGCGAGAACATACGCTTCCCCTCGCTCGGCTACGTTCACCTGCGCGTCGGGCGCACGCAGGACGACCGCGCCTTCGCGGACGAACGCTTCGTGCTGCGGCTCAATGACGAAGGAAAGGTCAAGGGCGTGCGCGTGCGCCGCGGCGCGCGCTTTCAGGCGGGCGAGGCGGTCGGCACGCTCAACAATCAAAACCACGTTCACCTGATAGCCGGGCCGGTCGGCGCGGAGTTTAACGCGCTGGCCGCGCTCGCACTGCCCGGCGTCGAAGACACCGTCGAGCCTGTCATAGAAAAGGACGGCGTGAGCCTCTTCGACCGGGAGGGAAGAGCATTCGGCGTCCCGTCCGCGGATGGGAAGAGCCCGCTGATCTCTGTGCGCGGGGACGTGCGCATAGTCGTGCGCGCCTACGACCAGATGGACGGCAACGCCGCGCGCCGCCGCCTGGGTCTGTACCGCCTCGGCTATCAGGTGCTCAAACACGACGCCAGCCCCGCGCCCGGTTTCAGTGAGCCACGCGTGACCATCTCGTTCGAAAACTTGCCCGACGATGTCAGGGCCGCGCCCGTCGCTTACGCGGAGGGGAGCAAGTCCGGCGCGACGGGCGAGACCGTCTTCGCTTACAACGTCACCAACACTGTGCGCGACCGCGCGGCGCAAGAGGACTACTGGCACACGGCCGAATTGCCGGAGGGCGGCTACATCTTGCTCGTCTTCGCCGAAGACTTCTTCGGCAACCGCGCGACGCGCCTCATGCCCGTGCGCGTCGTCCGCTCGAATTAAGCGACCGGCTTTCAGGTTTTTCAAAACTCGCGAGAAGCGTTATATTAGTCGGCGCAAAACGTCCCTTTAATCTGCGTTCCCTACCGCAAAATTTTTTAAGCGTCTTCGAGGAGATTAAGCCCGTGAACATTCGTAGAACACATCGCCAACTGATAGCCGTCGTCGCCCTCATCTCTCTCGTCGCCGCCGGGACGTTCACGTCCACGGCGACCCCGTGGGGTGAGAACGAGAAAGCGTCCACGGTGATACGGGTCGCGCCGCCCGCGCCCGTCTTCGACCAGACCGCGCGCCTGAACGAGTTGGCCTCGCGCCGCCAGCGCGTCGCCGAGAAGGTCGGCGCGAGCGGCATCATGGTCCTCTTGAGCACGGAGCCGCGCGTCTACACAAACGACGTGGACTACCATTACAGGCAGGAGAACAATCTCTTCTACCTGACGAACCTGAACCAGAAGGGCGCGACGCTCGTCCTGATGCCCGGCAACCCGCAGCTGCGCGAAGTCCTCTTCCTGCCGCGCCGCGACCCCGCCGCCGAGACCTGGACCGGCCACATGTACAGTCCCGAAGAGGCGCAACAACTCTCAGGCATACGCGAGATTTGGGAGGCCAAAGAGTTCGAGCCGTTCATGCGCTCGCTCAGACTGCGCCAGGCGTATCGCCCGAAGGACGACGCGCTCTTGATGACCGCCACGGCAACAGCAGTGCAGCCCGTCGTCCCGCCCGTCCCGCAGACTTCGCAGATGACTGCCGGAGGAACACCCGTGCAGCCCGCGGCCTCAGGCACTACCCGCACAAACGTCACGACGACGAACACGCCCGCGGCGACGCAGCCCGTGGCACAGCCCGTCTCCGCGACGACCGGGGCGACAGCCTCCACAGCTTCGACCGCGGCCCCGACCGGCTACGAGACGCTGTTCGCGGCGATGGGCAGGGACGAGGCTTCGCTCTACCTCCTGCTGCCGCGCGAGGACGACAGCCGCGAGTTCAAGCCGGAACAGAGTTTCGCGACGCAGTGGGCCAAATCCGCGAGCGGCCTCAACGTCCGCAACGCCGCGCCCATCTTCACGCAGTTGCGGCTGAGAAAGTCGCCCATGGAACTGAAACTCTTGCAGCACGCCATAGACATCACGACCGAAGCCATCGGGCGCTCGATGGCGGTCGCCGGCCGCTCGCAGTGGGAGTACGAGGTGGAAGCCGAAGTCCTCTACACCTTCAAGCGGCGCAACGCTGACCACTGGGGCTATCCCTCAATCGTCGGCTGCGGGCCGAACGCGACCACGCTCCACTACGTAGAGTCGCAGGGGAAATCAAGCCGAGCGACCTGCTCCTGATGGACGTGGGCGCGGAGTACGGCCACTACACGGCGGACGTGACGCGCACCTTCCCCGTCGGCGGCAAGTTCACAAAAGAGCAGGCAGAGGTTTATCAGATCGTCTACGACGCGCAGGAGGCCACGGCACGCGCCACGCGCCCCGGCGCAATCTTCCCGAACGACGTGCACAACGCCTCGGTCGAGAAGGTCAAGGACGGCCTCGTCAAGCTCGGGTTGATTACGGGCCGCGACGACACGTTCATTATCAATAAGAATTTGCCGCCGCAGCCGCAGTACCGCCTGTGGTTCATGCACGGGACTTCGCACTGGCTGGGGATGAACGTGCACGACGTGGGCGGGCGCGGCGTCGCGTTGGAGCCGGGCATGACGTTTACGAACGAGCCGGGCATCTACATACGCGAGGACGCGCTCGACGTGCTGCCCAAGACGCCCGAGAACGAGAAGATGATCGCGGCCATCCGCCCGGCCTTCGACAAGTACAAGAACATAGGCGTCCGCATCGAAGACGACATGCTCGTCACGGCAGGGCGGCGCGGATGGATGACGAAAGCCTTACCGCGCTCCATCGCCGACATCGAAGCCTTCATGGCCCGCGCCCCGAAAGACCTGCGCGCGAGCGCGGTTGAAATGTTCCGGCGCGAGAGAGAGGCCGTCCCGTTCATGGCAGTAGCGATGAACGCGCCGAAAACCGTTTTCGTCGGGCGGCATTCGCATTAATAATTAACCCCGTCCCCGAAGGGGACGCAACACGAGAGCCGGGGGCAAGCGCGTGCTCAGAGCGCCGACGCGCCGCCCCCGGTAGCGTGCAAATAAAAATTTCGACCCTGAAGGGGTCGCACCTGCAACGTCGAGGTGCGACCCCTTCAGGGTCGAATATTTTGTTCTGCATGCTACCGGGGGCGGCGCAGGGCTGGCGCCCTGCTTGCCCCCGGCTATCATGTGTGACCCCTACGGGGTCAAGGTTATTCGTAACCCAACGCCTCGACGGCGTCCTGCCTCGCGGCTCTGAGCGCAGGGTAGAGCGCGCCGATGGTTCCTCCCACCAACCCGACGGCGAAGGCGACGGCAATCCAGAACGGCTCAATCTCGACGACAAGAGATGTCGTGCGCATGACGGCGAAGCGCACCAGGAGCGTCAGCAGAATGCCGGTGATGACGCCGAGCAGGCTGACGACAATCGCCTCCTTCTCGATGACCCACGCAATTGTCCCCTTCGACATGCCCAGCGCTTTAAGTATTCCTATCTGGCGCGTGCGCTCGGTGACGGTCGTGTACATGGCGAGCAGGATGACGAGCATGCTGATGGCGGCGGCAATCGCGACGACCACCTTGATGAAGATGTTGAGCGCTGGCACGGCCGCGGCGTAAAGCTCCGGCAAATCGCGCGTGAAGATGATCTGGTCTTCGGGGAATTTCTCGCGTATGCGCGCCGCGAGCGCGTCCTGCTCGGCGGGGTTTTGGGCGGCGACGAGAATGGCCGTGCGCGTTGCCCTCGGCCCCAAGTTGCTCCTGCATCGTCTCAAGCGGAATCTTGATGCGCCCGCCGCCCGGCGGCTCGTAAACCCCTACGATGCGGAACGGGCGTTCGTAAAGCTGCACGGTCGAGCCGACGGGCGCCTCCGGGCGGTCTTTCTGCCAGACAGTATCAACGATGGCCTGGTCGCCGCACGCGGGCGGCGCGTTCTCAGGGCACGGCGTAAAGCCCGTCCCCTCCTTGATCGGTCAGCCCGGTCAGCGCCGAGTACTCGTCGAACGGGATGCCGTCAACGAGGCGGTTGCCGAAGCCCGTCTCGCTCTTGACTATGTTCTGGCCGATGGGGACTGCGGCGCGCACGCCCGCAATTTTGCGAATCTCCTCGGCGCGCGTGACGGGCTGGCGGAAGGGCTCCGTCCCGCTCATGGAAAATGTGCCAGAAGCGCGCACCATGATCTCCGCGTTGATGTTGCCCTCGCGACGCGCTCGCTCGCGCAAGACGCCGTGGGCGAGTCCCACCGTGAAGACGATCAGCAGGACGCCGACCGCTATGCCGAGCACGCTGACGACGGTGCGCGCCGGCCTGTGCGACATGTTTGAGAGAACCAGGCTGTCCATAATCTTCCTAAAGCGCGGGCTCTTGTCCATCAGGCGGCGCGTCGCGTTCGGCACGGCACGCCAGGCCAGGACGAAGAGCCCGATCACGGTCCAGAAGAGCGTCCCGGCCTTGCGCACGAGCGCCAGCGTCACGCCCGTCGCCGCCGCGAAGCCCAGAGTCTGAAGGATGATTTCCGTCCCGCCCTCGTAGACGCCGATGGTCGCCGGCACGAACCCGAACGCGAAGTTGATGACCTTCGTCAGCGACTCTATCACGTAGGCCGCATGAACGGCAGGCGAGTAGCCGAGCATCCGCAGCGTGACGTAGACCTCGAAGACGCTCGACGCGTGCGCCAGCAGATTGTAGCCGATCATCGCCAGGAACGAACGCGGGCGGTGCGAGTAGAAGTCGTAGACGTGCGACTCTAAATCGGAAATGTGATTGCGCCGCGAGGTCAGAAACTTCGGGTGAATGCCGAGCCGGCCGAGGAGGTCTATGATCCACGTCAGCAGCATGACGCGGCGGCGCGCGGCCCAGACCGCGATTGCTATCCCGATTGTGGCGAGTCCCGCGATGGTGTAGAGCACGACCCTGTATGACCGCCGGCAAATCGTAGGCGAGGAGCATGACGACCGCGCCGCTCAGGATGAAGAGCGCGACCGAGAGGTTATAGAGAATGTTGTCCACGACCAGCGCCGAGAGGCCGTAGACGAGCGGCACGCGTTTTCTGAGGAGCGCGACTTTCGTCGCCTCGCCGAGAAGTGGGCCAGTGAAAGTTAGAAAGCTGATGGCCTCGCCGCCGAGTCGGACGGCGAAGGCGTGGCGGAAGCCGAAAGTGCGGTGCTCGGGCGCGACGGCCGCGCGCATGGCGAGCGTGCGCAGGGCGTGGCGTGCGCCGCTGATTGCCAGCAGGAAGAGGAAGCCGAAGCCTATCTTGAGGAGCGCGTCGAAGATGGGCTGGACGCCGACGCGGTTGATGACATAGACGAGAAGCACCAGGCCCAGGAGGAAGGCGATGGCCTGAAGCCAGATGATGTTGCGGCGAAAGCTGCTCCGGCCGGCCACAGCCTCCTCGCCAGCCTCGTCCGGCACTTCATCCTCGTCGAGCCGGTCAAGGCTCGTCATCTGCTCGTCTACCGTCTTCAAGGCGCGGTCGCCACCCCTTCTGCGACGGGCTGGCCTTTGCGCTCACGCTCCGTCTCGCCCAAAACTTCTCTGATGATGCGCCCCGGAAAGCGGCGGAAGCCGCGGTCCCAGAGAACTGGCACAGGTTTTTGTCCCTCGTTCAACTGCCCGGTCAGCGCCAGCACGGTCGGCATGAAGCTCAGGCTGTCGTAAGGCTCCTCCACGACGGCCCCCTTCGGCACGTTCGTGCGCTCGCCGCCCCAGAACATCAGCGTCGAGTGCGTCGAGTTGCGGAAGAACGAGCCGTGGTTGCCGCCCGGATTGAAGCCGCGCACGTCGAAATTCCAGTGGTCGTTCGCCATCACCAGCAGGTCCGCCTCGACCATCTCGCGCTGCTTGAGGCGGAAGCGGCGCAGCAGGCGCTCGTCTTCCGTCAACCCTTGCGCGTCCACGTCGAGGGCTTCGTTCCAGTGGCGCGCGAGCTGTTCGTGCAGGCCGATTAGCGCATTAGAGTATTCGGTTTTGTGCAGCGCGCGCAACCATTCGAGGTCCGTGTGCCAATCTTCGAGCCAACTGTTGCGCGCGCCCGCGGGAACATTGAGCCGCGCGTCCTCCCAGATTTTGAGCGGAAGATTCGCGCGCCATTCGGCTCGTGTGAAGCGAATAGTGCCCGACGCGTCCTCCGTCAGATTCGAGACGGGCAGGTAGCGCAGGCTCAAACGCCCGGACGCGTCCGCGCGCGAGAGAATCAGCGCCTGATTCTCGGCCCCGTCGTAAATCCAGACGACATCACCGTTGGGCCGCAACTCGGCCGCGAGCGACGGGGCGATTCGTTCGGCGGGGAGGCGGACGGCGACGAAGTCCACAGGGCGCGAATCAACGCCCGGCTGGACGTTGTTGCGCAACGCGACCTCGTGCAAGAGCCGGAAGTAGTTGACGCGCACGAAACTCTTCTCAGCGTCGAGCGAGCCGTCCTGTGCCAGAACGGGGCCGCCCGGCGCAAGGCCGACGACGTAGTTCTGTAGGTCGTGCAGGCTGTTCGGCCGGCCCATCGCGCCTTTCGCGATCACGTCTTCGATCTTCAGGACGCGCGGGTCGAACGTCTCGCGCCTGAGCGCAAGCAGGTTCGTGAGCGTGCGCGCGTACTCCCTATAGTCGCGCTCGTCGGCCTCGGCCGAATCCAAACGGGCAAAGGCGCGCAGCTTCTCCTCGCCGCGCGGCGTTGTGTCTTCGGCCTCCGGTTTGGTTTCCCGCTTGTCCCGCCTTTCTTCTCCTTCTTCTCCCGCTTTTTCCTCTCCGCGTCCAGCCGCTTCCATTCCTCCAGGAGTGCGCGCTGTTTGGCGTTGGCGCGGCCGAGCGCGGCCAACTCTTCGTTCGTCTGCGCGAGCTGCCGCCCCCACTCTTCGCGCCTGCTGTCGAGCGTCTTAAAAAATGCGTCGGAGAGCGCGCGCCGCGAAGCCTCGGGCAAGTCCTTGCGCTGAAGCTGCTGCAAGAGGATGTGCAGGACGTTGAGGTCGCTCGCGCGCAGGTGAATCGAGGCGCGCTCGTTGCCGTCAAAGTCCAGGAGCGCTGTCGGGTAAGAAGTGCTCTGATTCTTCAAGTAATAGGTGTCGTCCGTGGTCGTCGTAATCAAAGGGACGAGCGGGTAGAAGCCTTTGATCGAGTAATCCAGCAACAGACGCCGCTTGGTGATGACGTGGTGGCCGCCGCCCGCGCGGCTGCCCAGAAGTTTGACCAGATTGTAGCCCTGGCTGTAGACGCGCTCGTCCGTGTTGACGCCGTGGTCGGAAACGAGGACGAGCGCGGTGTCGGCGGCCTCGGGCGTCTTCTGAATCGCCGCCCAGACGCGCCCGACGACGGCGTCCAGGGATTGCAGCGCGTAGAGGTGCGACTCGCCGTCGCGGTTGTGGTGCGCGACGTGGTCGAAGTCCGAGAGGTATAAATCCAGGTAGCGGAAGCGCGGGTTGCTCAGCCGCTCAATCAGCTCGCGCTCCAACTGGTCGAAGAACGTGCTGCGCGTCTCGAAGCCGGTCGTCCACTCGTCCAAAAGCTCGCGCGGGCTTTTCAGGAAGCGGCTTTGCAGCCCGCGCTGGATTGTGCTCCAACGCATCCCGCGCTGGTAAAGCTGAAGGCTCATGAAACGCTCGTCCTGCGCGTAGGCGTCCACGAGGAGCGGAATCCCGGCCTCGTCCAGAGTCTCCGTGCCGGGCATGTCCACGCGCCGCTGCCCTATGTTGCTGATGTAGAAGGGGAGGAAATTCAGATAATCATAGGTGTGCAGCGTGAGGCGGTCGTACTCGACGTTGCCCTTGATCTGCAAGTGCTGCCCCGTGTCAATCATTGACCAGGACGGACCCGAGAGGCTCATCCCGCGCACGTAAAAATTCTTGAGCCGCGCGCCCCGCTCGTAAAAGACGTGCTCGACCCACGGCAGCATGCTCTTGCCCGTGACGGGGTTCCTCTGGCGCACAAAGCCGTCCACGATGTCCGGCTGCAACCCGTCAACCTTCAGCACCACAAGGCGCTTCGCCTGCCCGTAAGCGGCGGCGTGCGCGAGCAGCAGGAGCAGCAGAAAAAGCGACGCGGAGACGCGGAGACGCGGAGACGCGGTGAAACTGCTTTCGTCCCCGCGTCCCCGTGTCCCCGTGTCCCCGCGTCTTGTCTTATTGGTTCTCATTGACCACGCTCAGGATTGCTTTGGCGTCAGCGGGGGCGATGCGCTGCTCTTCTTTGATGGCTAGGCGGAGGTATTCGGCGCTTTGCGTGCGCCAGCGGGCTTCCAGCTTCTGGTCGCGGTAGATGACGAGCAGCGCCTTCTTGGCCGTCTCGTTGTTGATGCGGTAGAGGCCGTTCAGGCAGAGGCTGCGCGTCTCTTCATCCTGCGTCTGCGAGAAGATGCGCGCGGCGGCCGACGCGGCACGGCCCCCCGCGAGGTCGCCGTGCTCCGCGACGAAGCGCAAAGAGCGGCGCACGTCCTCGATGTTCCAGACGACTTCGACCTGCGGGCTGGACTTCGCCACGCGCCGCAGGAAGCGCTCGTGGAAATTTAGTTGGCGCTTAACGTCCAGGCGCGCCTCCATCTCCTGCGTGGCCTTCTCCCTGTGCGTGTAGAGGCCGAAGCTCAAGACATTCGCCAGGCGGAAAAGGGTCTGCTCGACGCGCCCGTGCTTCAAGGGCATCATCTCCTGGCGGCGGTCGCGGTCGAGCCGCGCGGGCAATCCGTCCGGGCGCTTAGCGTAAGCCACAAGCGCCGCGTACTGGTCGCGCGCGAGCCGGGCTTCCACCTCAAGATTGTTTTCGAGCGGGTTCAGCGAGACGAGTTCCAAACGCTTGCTTATCTCGTCGCGCAGTTCGGGGTCGAGCGACGCGCTCAAAGAGAGCAGGAGTTTCAGTTGCGAGTAGGCGCGCAGGCGCGTCGGCTGGTTCAAGTCCATCCCGCGCTTGCTGGTGACGAAGTCGTAGACGGTGCGGCCCAGAAAGTAAGGGATGTTGGCGAAGCTCGAAAGCGAGAGCACGTTGCGCGCGACATCTTCGAGCACGCGGCGCGACATCTCGCGCTTCTTGGGGTTCGCGCCGTCGCGGAAGTCAACGAGGAGGACGGGGATTTTGGGGAAGTCCAGGCCGTAGAGCGCGAGCGGAATCATCTCGACGGCGCGCGCTCCCTCAGTGCCGGGCGCGACCGCGCGGTTGTCCGCGTCGAAGTGCCACGTCTCCGTGTAGCCCTTCCAGTTTTGGAGCCGCCGGTCGGTCCACGGATTAGCGACGTTAAGAAAGCGGCCGTCGAAGCGGCGCGCGCTGTTAGCGGTCAGGTCGGGCCTTGCGACCCAGAGCATGGCGTGCGTGGCGCTGCCGTCGGGCAGTTCGAGCGGGTCGAAGTAGAGCGCTTCGGATTCGGCGCGCTGGCGCAGGAGTTCCCAGTTGTGCCCGCGGTAGTCGCGCATCGTGGTGTTCTGCTTCTCGTAGACGCGCTGCAAGTAGAGGTCGTCAACGATGCCGCCGAAGGTTTTTTCGGAGAGCATCAGGCGCGCCTGTATCTCGTGCATCTCTGTGGGCGTGAACGCGGGCTCGGCCCCCGTCTCCGACTCGTAGAGCGAGAGGATGGCGAGCGCGCGAATCAGGTGCGCCTTGCGGTAGTCGCTCAGGTTGCGCCGGAAGTTGCGCGTGGCGGCCTTGAGCGGCGTGCCGTAAGAATCAAGCAGGAGCCCTTGCAGCGCGGTCCAGAAAAATCTCTCCCAGACTTCGCGGTCGGCCGCGCCGAGGTCCATGATCGGCGGCGGCGCACCCTTGCCCGCTTTCGTCTTGTTGCCGACGCGTGTGTAGAGGAAGGGAATCGCGGAGGCCAGGCGCTGCCCGAAGCCGGGCTTCGTGTAGGTCAGCATCCAGACGTAGCGCAGGCGGTCGTTGTCAGGGTTCTCGTCGCCGAGCGTGTCGCGCACGACGCTGACGAGCGGGACTTCCGACGACACGCCTTTCTCGCGCGGCAGCCCGTCCAACTCGCCGAAGATGGTTAAAAGTTCCGCGCCGCCCGCGACCGGCGTGCGCTCAAGACGAAAGACGGGGCGCGCGGGCTCGGTTCCCGCGGCGGGTGCATCGAGCGCCAGCGCGGGCGCGTCTTGCGCCAGGGCGACGAGTTGTGCGGCGGGCGAGAAGGCCAGGAGGAGAATGAAAAAGACGCAGGCCGCTCGTTGTGCTCTCTTCAAAGAGTAAACGATTCTCATCTTTGTCGCGTTTCCAGACCCCTCATGAAAGTTCCACGTGGAGCGTAACCGCTGCGCCTCCCTGCCCGGAAAAAGCAGCACCCTCAAGGACGTTTCAAACTAATCCCGTGTTAACCCGAAACGTTGGCAATCACCATGCCGCACGACCCGGATTCTAGCATCTTTTCGACGGCGGATTAGAATTCAAGCTACCGATTCACTCAACCCTTTGCGCCTTACGTCTTCACTTTGCGCCTTTGCGAGAAAACGACGGTTCACGCAAAGGCGCAAAAAAGAAAAACCAAAGGCGCAAAGGGTTGAGCCTGTTTTCCTATCGCAATCTAATCTCGTGGCCCAGCGTTTGCCGCCTCGGATATGACACTTCGTCAACTGCCACAGTTTTCAACGGACGTACCCGTCTCCGATGCAGTTTAGACGAAGAACAGTTGCCGTCAGGCTTTTTTACTTCAGCGTTTCCGAGACGGCGGCCAGAGATTTTTCGTCCAGGACGAAGATTTTCACGGCGGGCACTCCGCCGAGTGAAAGCTCTGCCACAGGCTCGCCCGATTCTTCGAGACGGGCGACGTACAGTTCATTGCTGAAGTAGCGGCGGCCGCGCGCCACTATGACCACGTCACCGGCCGCGAACTGCCTCATGGCCTCCTTGTCCGTGAGCGAGACGGAGACGAGGTCGTCGCGGCCCGCGAGCCGCGCGTAGTGCGTGACCAGGCCCGGCGTCTCGCTCGCCACGCGAGCGCCCGGACGAGCGCGCGCGGCGATCTCGTAGGCCGCCTCGCGCAGGCGCGCGTCATAAAATTCGTCGTGCGGGAAATAGCTCCCCGCGCGGTCCCATCCTCCGCCGAGCGCGTTCGTGTAGAGACGATAATGCGGCGACGGCGCTGGCCGCCGCGACGAGCGGGAAGGCCAGGACGATTGCCGCGACGCCCGCGCGGACGAACGCCTGTGCCTGTACGCTCGCGGCGAAACCCTTTGCGCGCCGCGCTAGAAATTGTGCCACGAAGTGTATGCCGATGGCCGACGTGATGAGCACCACGGGCAGGGCCATCGTGAAGTAGCGCGTGAATTTTCCGCCGAGCACCGTGAAGGGCATGAACCAGTACATCAGCCAGAAGAGGATGAGGAACCTGCCGTCGCCGAGCCGCTTCGTAAACAGCAGCGGCAGTCCGATGAGGAAGCCTATGACGACGGGCAGGGCCAATTTCACGCCCATGAAGACGTAGTAGAAATACCAGGGCGAGCCCTTGAGCCAGAGCGTCATCTGGTTGCGGTAGAGCGTGCCCATGAACTCGTAAGAGTCGTGGCCGATGCGCTTCTCGCCCGCGAAGACACGCATCTCGTGCCACGTCCCCGGCAGCAAAATGGTCGGGTTGAAAATCACGAACGCCACGCCCATGACCGCGAAGAAGATGAGCCACTTCTTCTTGCCCATGCGCCAGCGCGTCGCCGGGATGCCCTGAAAGATGTAGTAGTAGCTGATGCTGATTGCCAGGAAGTGCGGCAAATACTTCGACGCCATCATCGCGCCGAACGCCGCGGCCGTGGCCCAGTAGTAAGGCTCGGGCTTTCCTTCGCCGCTTTCGGCGACGCGCTGCCCGCGCAGCCAGAAGACGTTGGCGAGCAGGAAGAAGAAGAGGAAGAAGCTGTCTTCCTTGGCGATGCGGTTGAAGGCTATGCCGGCCGGGTCGAGCGCCCAGAGGGCGGCCGCGATGAGCGCGACCTCTATGCCGAAGAGTTCGGAGACGATCAGGAAGATGAGGAGCGCAGTGAGCGCGCCGAGGATTGCACCCGGCAGGCGAAGCGCCGCCTCGGTCGAGACGCGCAAAGACGGGTAGCTCTCGACAATCGAGGACGCGTTCCACTGCTCGACGGCGACGACGCTCGCCGTCAGGAGCGCTTTCATCAACATCGGGTGCTCGCCGTTGGCCGCCGTCAGGCCGTTCGTGCGGTAGTCCTGAACGGCGTTCAGCTTGTTCAGTTCGTCCTCGCTCAAGCCTTCCGCGCCGAGTTGGACGGCGCGGAAGCCGAAGCCCACGAGAACTATCAGCGCCAGGGCCGAGATGATGAGCGCGCGGCTCGCGGAGCGCACGCCGCGATCCACGAAACGCTCCGGGTTGATTTTAGCCGTGACGACCGTTGCTGCCGATGCGGACACGAGTTTGATGACTGCTCCAAAAGATAAAAAGTAACGCGCGCGAAGGTTCTTCGAACCGGAGCGAGCAACAAAAGGCGCAAGGTTATACTGACTGAAAGCGTTCTGTCAAAAACCATCTCGTGAATCGTAAATCGTAAATAGATGAAGACAGTTTTTCTCTATTTACGATTTACGATTCACGGCCTTTGGGGATTTTAAAGACCTTAGCGGTCAGGGCGCGACGAGTTGGCGGGGGGCTGTCCCCTGCGCGCGGCGGCGCGGCCTGGTTTGAGTTCTCGCCCGCCTCCGTGTTTGCTTCCTCGGGAGGCACGGGCTCGACCCAGCCGGCGCGCTCCAGCAGCTTGAAGGCGTAGCGAATTGGCACAGCGAAATTCGACGCCGTGTTCTCCGTGAAGATTGCGAAGTTGACGCCTATGACGCGGCCCGATTGCCCGAAGAGCGGCGCGCCGGAGCCGCCCTCGGCCGTGCGCGCGTCGTAGACGACACGGTGCACGTCCAGGTCCGTGATGTTCCCCTGCGTGGTCAAGGGCTGTATGCGGTTCTTCTCCGACAGGCAGCCGAGCAAGGATTCGAGCGACGCGCCGCAGCGCGCGCGTATCATGTAGGCTTCGGCGTCGTCGCGCAGCGCGAGCAGTCGGTCCGGCCCGTTCGGGTAGCCCATCAGCACGACCGTCTTGCCGACGGCCGCCGCCGTGGCGTCCTTGTCGAGCGGCAGCGCGGGCAAATCTTTCGGCCGCTCCTCCACGTCGAAGATGCAGACGGCCAGGTCTTCGCGCTGCGCGGCCAGCTTGAACTTGAGCGCGATGGGCTGCGGGTGGTCCGGGAAATAGGCGACGAGCTTCTTGAGGCGCGGCTGGCCGCGCACGCTGCTGTTGAGAATCTGCACGCGCTCGTCCGCGAGCCAGGGGTGCGCGACGTGGCGATTGGTCAGGACGTAGCCGTCGCCGACGTGAAAGCCCGAGCCGACCGACTGAAACTCCGCGATCGCGCCAGCGCCTTCGGGCGTCAGTTGCGTCTGCTCGTCGCCGCCCTGTATGACCGTGCCGTCCTCGTTGGTCTGCAACTCGGGATAGCGCAAGGGGCGGCCCGTCCCCTGTTCCACGAAATCGTAGCTGCTGAGAATCATGCAGACGCCGCCGCCGTAGTCGCTCCTCAATTTCGGCGCGAGCGAGAGGCTGGCGACTATGTTCTGGTTCGACTTGTCCAGGTTCGTGATTTCCGAATTGGTCTTGGAAATCTGGTCCTTCAACTGCGAGACCTGGCCGCGCAGGTCGTCGCTGACGCGCCGGCTCGTCTTCAACTCGTTGTAGAGGCCGAAGCCCAAATAGAGGACGCCGCCGACGAGCGCGAGTGCGAGCAGGAGCGTGACGATCTTGGTCGTCGGCCTGATCTCGCGCACCAGTTCGCGCGTGAACTCACGTAGGAAGACTTTGGCGTCGTCGCGGCGCGTGGTCGCGCGCGACTCGATGGCTGCGTTTTCGATGAAGGGAGCGACCTGCGTCTGCTGGCGGCTGACGACGACGGCCGGCAGATCGCGCACGGGGAAGAATGAGAGGGCGAGTCCCGTGGGCTCGTAGCGCACCTCGTCGCCGTCCTTAATCTTCGCGCCCGCCGAGAGCGGCTTGCCGTTGTGCGTGAGGTCCAGCGATTGGTCGAAGTCCTTGACGCGGTAGTGGCCGTTCGAGCGCGCCAGTTCCACCAGCAGGCGGGGCGCGTCGTCGCCTTCGGCCGACCCGAAAGCCTCGGCCCGCAGGCGCAGGTCGCAGCCCTCGCCCGAGCCTATGCGGATGCGTTCTTGCGAAAGAACTTCGGTGTGCTTATCTTCGCCTGCCGCGATGTGAATTACTAAACTACTCGCCATACAGCGCGCCTTCAAAACTTCTGGGCAATAATCAGGCGACCGCTCGACGACCACGTCTGACACTCGCGCGGTCCTCAGTCGAGCGGTCGCCCCCTGAGCAGCCATATTACAATAAGACTCGCGGCGCGGGCAAAGGGATTGGCACGCGCCGGCCCGCGATTAAAACGGCCGCAATTTCCACGGAAAACTGTGCCGTGTTAGCATGTCAGACGATGAGCAGGATTTCATTCAGCGAAGGTAAAGAGAAGGTCTGCGCGCTGGCTCCCGTAGCTTACGCGCCGATTCGTCATCACGTGTTCGTCTGCAACGGGACTTCCTGCTCGGCCGTGGGGAGCGCCGAAGTCAAGGCGGCTTTCGAGCAGGAACTGACGGAGCGCGGGCTGCTGTTCGGCAAAGAGAAGAAGGGGAAGAATCCGAAGGGCAGCATCATCCTGACGGATTGCAGCTCGGTCGGCTTCTGCGCCGTCGGGGCCGCCGTCATAGTCTACCCGGACGGCATCTGGTACGCGCAGGTCCGCGCCTCCGACGTGCCCGAGATAATCGAAGAGCACTTGCTGAACGGGCGCGTCGTCGAACGCCTCGCGCTTCTGAAAGTCTCCGCCGAGTAAAATCCATCCCACAACTCAAGCTACTGCTTCACTCAACCCTTTGCGCCTTACGTCTTAACTTTGCGCCTCCAGCGAGAAACACCAACGTCTCACGCTGGAGGCGCTAAGAGAAAACCAAAGGCGCAAAGGGTTGAGTCTTGGTTGTAAGGCGTGATTTCAGCTCTCAGCCTCCGCTCACTTCGTCTTCGCAGTCACGATCAACTGTTCCGCACGGCGCAGGTGCTTCGATGCGTTGCGCCAGTTAACAGAGACCGTATACTCCACAGCCTCCGGGTCCATGTTGAGTGATGCCGCGTCGTCAGGCTGACTGAATGAGTTGACCTCGACGACCATCTGCCTGCGCCGGTAAGTCTTCCGCCACCAGAAGAGCCCGTCGCTGTAAAAATTCCGCGCGTGATAGAGCGGGTAAAACAGTGGGCCGCGCGGCAGCGATTGCAGAACCCTGTCAACTTCTTTGAGGGCCGCGGCGGCATCTTCGGATAGTTGCTCGAAAGAGACTTTGGCGAGGGCGGCGCGCTGCTCTTGAAACTCGGCCAGCGACGAGTAGACGTGTACTTCCCGTTCCAAAGTCCTGAGCGCGGCCAGCGCTTTCTGGGCCAGGGCCAGATCATTACGGCGCTCCGCGCGCATCTCTTCCAGGGCGGCGGACGTGGCGGCGTCCGTCGCCCCGCGTTGAGATTTAATCAACGCGTCGGCCCAATCGGTGTGCAGACGCGCCTTGGCCCAGAGGAATTTCAGCGTCGTGTCGTTTTTCTCTTCCGCCGCGCAGACTCTTGCGTAAACGCCCCGTAATTCATTCGCACAATCAATCGCGGTGTCACTCTCGTGAAGCGCCTGCTCGTAAAGAAAAACGGCGGTCGTTAAATCCGTCTTCAGGTCGCCCTCGCCGAGTTCGGAAACTTTGACGAACAAGCCTGGGTACAACTTGTCCCCTAGCGCCCTGTAGCCCCGGACATCCGTCTTCGTCAGCCGCTCAAGCCTACGCAGCGCGGCGACGATCTCCTCGCCCCTCCTGACATCTTTCTCACGCGGCGCGCGGGCGCTCCCGTTGACGCCGTACACTTCGTCGCCGCCGGCCACGAACGACCCGCAGACAAGCGCCATGAGGACGAAACTCTTAAAAACGAATGGACGGCACACCGCCATTTTGGGGGAGTTCATAATCTCACGCCTTCCTCTTTGTCACAGGTATAGGCGTAATGCCCCCTACATTTCACCAATCCGCGCGGCGCTTCACCTCAAAAAACTTCCGCGGCTGGCCGGGACGCTTCCCGAGTCCCGCCCTCTTGTACAGGGAATGCCAGGAGGACGGAGGCAAAAGGGAAGACAAGGAGCGCAGCTCCTATCTTCCCCTTTACATTTTAAGTTTATAAGAGTTTGGAAGCTGGAGGATAATTAGACACCCCAACGGACGTCAAAAAATACTCCCGTTCGAGTGTCTAATTATCGTTAACCATCAGCATTAACATTCTACTTGATGTATACCAAGATGGTTGTTAGAAGATATATTTGAAAAGGATAGAAGATTATTTTGAATTCGATTAGGGGATTGAGCTATGAAAGTCTTTATCAGTCACTCCAGTCGCGATAAATGGGTCGCCAGGCGGATCTCTCAAGACCTTAATGCTATAGGTGTAGAAACATTTTTAGATGAGAAGGATATTGAAACAGGCGCATCTATTGATGAAATGATCGGTGGGCATCTGAAAGACTGTGATGATTGTCTTATATTGCTGTCACCCACAGCGCTAAATAGTCACTGGGTATTGGTTGAAATTGGGGGAGCTAAGGCACTTGGTAAGAGACTAGTGCCAGTTTTGCTGCATATTGGTACCAATGAAATGCCTGCACCCATATCAAAGTTATTAGCTAGGGATATTAACGATATTGAGAAATACTATGATGAGGTTCGACAAAGGCTGGCTGGTGGTAAAATTCCTGAAAAAAAGACTAGTACCAAGCGTAAGCGAGCAACAACTAAAAGTAGAACTCAAACCTTCCGCAAAGGAGATAAGGTTACAATCATTGGCCCTCTATATGATATTCGTGAAGATGTAGGCTGGGTAAGCGAGATGAATGAGTTTATAGGAAAAACAGCAATAATCACCAGTTCTCGTAGAAGTTTTAGAGCCGCAGATATAGATATTGATAACGATGAATACTTATGGGCGTATGAATGGCTGCAAAAGAAATGACTCCTAATAACTATTCAACCGGAGCGGAATCGGTTTGGATTTCATCATCAACTTGAATGCTGTTCGGCGATACTTCACGCCCGGTTCAATTCGAGCGTTGGATTGCTTCCCTCATCATTCGAGAGCATGAGGAGCGAGCCATGAATCTTCAAGTCAGTTGTCCCGTGTTTCGTTGTCCGAAGACTTCCGTCAGCAAATGCACGGGCTATCGCCGCGCCTGCGAACGCTACTACTGCCAGACTCATACCGAAGGGACTTTGTGTGACCGCTGCACGAGAATTAAGCAGGAGAACGCGAAAGAAAACTATAAGCAGATGCTCAATGACCTTTCGCGCAAATCCTTGTCTGCTTCCCTGAAAGGGGGCGTCGCCGCGCTTTTTATAATTTCAATTCTGCTTCTTGCTGTGGCTATCGTCTGCGCGTTCCTGCCAAAGTATAACCAGAGCCTTCTCCTCGTTGTCTCGCTCGTGGGTGGCGGGGTGGGATTCATCGGCGCGCTGATTTGGTATTACGCGAAGGCACGCGAATACATGCGGGCGGAGAGCACCGAGCTTGATATGAAATATCCGGGCTTCTACGATTACTACCAGCAGTGGCAAAAGAAGCTGGACGACATCGGAACAGACACTAACTGATAATACCCGAGCGTCTTAATTCTCAAGCGGCGCTCGCAGCCTGCTTGGGCTTCCAGCGGAGGACGGGTTTGCGTGCGGCGGCGGCTTCGTCGAGGCGGCCGATGCGCGTGGAGTGCGGCGCGTTGAGGACTGTTTCGGGGTCTTCCAATGCCTCGCGCGCAATCGAGCGCATGGCGGAGACGAATTGGTCTAGCTCCTGGCGGCCGACTGATTCGGTCGGCTCGATGAGCATCGCGCCCTGGACGATGAGAGGGAAGTAGATCGTCATCGGGTGGAAGCCGTAATCAATCAGGCGCTTGGCGATGTCGAGCGTGTGGACGCCTTTGCGCGACTGACGCTTGTCCGTGAAGACGACCTCGTGCATGGGCTGTGCGTCGAACGGCTTGTCGTAGTCGGAGACTAACCCGGCGGCGACGTAGCGCGCGTTGAGCACTGCCGCTTCGGTCGCTTCGCGCAAGCCTTCGGAGCCGTGCGTCTGTATGTAGGCGAGCGCGCGCACCATCATCCCGAAATTCCCGAAGAAGGCTTTGACGCGGCCGATGGACTGCGGGCGGTCGAAGTCCAGGCGGTAA
Organism: uncultured Acidobacteriota bacterium; assembly: GCA_963711585.1. Classification (GTDB taxonomy): domain Bacteria; phylum Acidobacteriota; class Blastocatellia; order Pyrinomonadales; family Pyrinomonadaceae; genus QHXM01. The sequence goes on from CAVQEU010000022.1 coordinate 892,691, forward strand.
GCGTCTCCATCGCGGACTACGCGCGGGACGGGCAGGAACGGTTCCAGTTCTTTGGTGCAGCAGCAGGGGCCGCAGCCTGGGCCGCCGCCGCCGTGCGGGGTGGAGAAAGTTTTGTGCAGGTTCAGGTGAATCACGTCCACGCCCATGTCGCCGGGGCGCGCGACGCCGACGAGCGCGTTCATGTTCGCGCCGTCCATGTAAACGAGGCCGCCCGCGTCGTGGACTATCTGGCAAATCTCCGTGATGTTCTTCTCGAAGAGGCCGAGCGTGTTCGGGTTCGTCAGCATCAACCCGGCCACGTCGCCCGACGCGCACAACTCGCGCAGGTGTTCGAGGTCCGTGAATCCTTCGGAGGTCGAGCGGATGGTTTTGACGGTGAAGCCGGAGAGGTGTGCCGACGCGGGGTTCGTCCCGTGCGCCGAATCTGGAATCAACATCATGCGCCGGTTCGCGGACGCGCCCTCGCCGTCGCGCGCGTCTATGAAGGCGCGTATGATCATCACGCCCGTCATCTCGCCGTGCGCGCCCGCGGCCGGTTGCAAAGAGACGCCCGCGAGGCCCGTTATCTCCGACAGAGCCTGCTGCTAACTCGTAAATCAACTGAAGCGCGCCCTGCGCGTCCTCTTCCGGCGCGAGCGGGTGGAGGTTACTGAAGCCCGCGATGCGCGCCGCCTTCTCGTTCAGGCGCGAGTTGTACTTCATGGTGCACGACCCCAAAGGGTACATGCCCAGATCAATCGAGTAGTTCCAGGTCGAGATGCGCGTGAAGTGGCGTACGACATCCACCTCGCTCACCTCCGGGACGCCTTCGAGGTCGTCGTCGCGGCGAAGCGCGGCTGGCACAATTTCGTCGAGCGGCGTTTCGTCCACGTCGAGCGGCGGCAGGCGGTAGCCTTTACGTCCGGTCTGCGAGCGCTCGAAGATGAGAGCTTCGTTCTGCGTGATGTGCGGCGCGGCCTTCGTGATGTTGGTTGATTGAGTCATGGCTAGGCGGTCAATTCCTTGAGCCCCGCGACGAGCGCGTCAATCTCGGCGCGCGGGTTGGTCTCCGTCACGCATACCAGGAAGTCGTTTGCGCGGTCAGGGTAGTAGCGCGAGAGCGCGAGGCCGCCCGTGATGTTCTTCTCCGAGGCAAGGCGCGCGAGCAGTTCCTTAGCCCCGACGGGCGCGCGGACGACGAACTCGTTAAAGCGCGGGGCGCTCAAAGGGAGCGAGAAGCCAGGGAGTTCCGAGATGCGGCGTGCGGCGTAGGCGGCCTTCTGCGCGCACTGCGCGGCGACTTCCTGAAGCCCGCTCTTGCCCATCGTCTCCATGTAGATGGTGGCGGCGAGCGCGATCAAGCCCTCGTTGGTGCAGATGTTCGACGTGGCTTTCTCGCGGCGTATGTGCTGCTCGCGCGTGGCGAGCGTCAGGACGAAGCCGCGACGGCCCTGCTTGTCGTAAGCCTCGCCGACGAGACGGCCGGGAATCTGGCGCGCGTACTTGTCGCGCGTGGCGAACAATCCGACCAGCGGGCCGCCGAACGAGAGCGGCACGCCGAAGGATTGGCCCTCTGCGACGACGATGTCCGCGCCGCACGCGCCCGGCGAGCGCAGGAAGCCGAAAGAGATCGCTTCCGTCACGGCGACGATGAAAAGTGCGCCGACTGCGTGCGCGCGCTCGGCCAGCTTGTTCAAGTCTTCGACGCAGCCGAAGAAGTTCGGCGACTGTACGACGAGCGCGGCCGTCTGGTCGTCGAGCGCGTTTAAGCCTTCGGCGGAAATCAGCCCGGTCGCTTCGTCCGTCTCGACGCGGTGGAAATCTATCCCGTAGTGCTGAACGTAAGTGTCAACGACTTCGAGGTATTCGGGGTGAACGGCCGAAGAGGTGATGACCTTCTTGCGGCGCGTGACGCGCTCGGCCATCAGGACGGCCTCGGCGAGCCCGGTCGAGCCGTCGTACATCGAGGCGTTCGCCACGTCCATGCCGGTCAACTGGCAGACGAGCGTCTGAAACTCGAAGATGGCTTGCAGCGTCCCTTGTGAAATCTCCGGCTGGTAGGGCGTGTAGGCAGTGAAGAATTCCGAGCGCTGTATGAGATGGTCAACGACCGTCGGCGAGTAGTGCGAGTAAGCGCCCGCGCCGAGGAAACTGGGGCGACGCGCCGCGCGGTTGCGTGCGGCCATCTCTTCAAAGCCCGCCAACAACTCCATCTCGGAGATGGCGGCGGGCGTCTCTAAGGGGCGGCGCAGAAGCAGGCCGGCCGGGATCGAGTCGAACAACTGTTCCGCCGAGTCAAGGCCGAGGCCCCGTAGCATCTCGGCGCGCTCTTCAGGCGAGTTCGGGATGTAGCGCAACTTCTATTCCGTCTCCTTGGCCTTTGTGAAGTCTTCGTACTCGGCTGCGGTCATTAGCTTGTCAATCTCGCCCGGATTGCTCATACGGATTCGGAGCATCCAGCCTTCGCCGTAAGGGTCTGCATTTATCACCGGAGTATTATCCTCGTTTAGCAGCGCTTGATTGACTTCTACTACTTCACCCGAAATCGGGGTGTAAATCTCATTCGCTGCTTTGACAGACTCGACTGTCCCAAATTCTTCGTTGGCTGGAAAATTTTCCCCAACTTGCGGGAGGGTGAGAAAAACTATGTCGCCTAACTGTTTTTGCGCATGATCCGTAATGCCGATGGTGCCAACCTCACCGTCGACCCTTACCCATTCATGGTCTTTACTATAGTATAAATCTTCTGGTACTTGCGCCATCGGTTATCTGCCTTTCCTGTGGAGGGGTAAGCTACCCTTTGAGAGCATCTATCCTTCTTGATCCTCTACGGCTGATAGCTGACTAATTTTTTACCGTGAACAGTTGTCAAGCCCCAGACCGTTCACGTTTTGGGGCTTTACTAGCTTTGAGTTCAAGGAACTCTCACTATGCCGGCGTATTCATAAAATGTATCCAAACTATTGAAGCGGCAAACTAGCACGCTAAGAGCGAAGCGTCAAGCAGGTCGCCCGCAGTTTGATACGTCGCCGCAGGTTTGGAATTCAAATCGCTTGAAAACAATTCTCGGCCGGAATTTATGAACGGCTGCCGGGGTGTTTGGGATTAAACTTCGCCCTCATTGCCCGTAAATTCCTGGTACTCTTCAACGGTCAACAAGCTGTTAATTTCACCTGGGTCTTTTATAAAGATGATTGAGGTGGTTGGCGAGCGGAATGAGTGTGCTTGCGGAATTGAAAAGCTGATGAGTTCTCAACTGCAATCCGCTATCCCTGAGCACTGCGTTCCCTCTTGTAGAAAGGCGTCTTGACTATCTGGGCGGCGACGGCGCGGCCGCGAACGTCTATCTGAATCTGCTGGCCCTCGTTCGCGTATTCCGTGGGGACGTAGGCCATGCCGATGTTCTTTTTCAGGTACGGCGCGGGGCTGCCGGAGGTGACGCGGCCCTTGCGTTCGCCGTCAATCAAGACTTCCTGGTCGTCGCGCGCGATGCCGCGCTCCGTCATCTCGAAGCCGACGAGGCGGCGACGGACACCCTCCTCTTTCTGTTTTGCCAGGGCCTCGCGCCCCGTGAAGTCGCCCTTGTTCAATTTACAAATCCAACCGAGGTTCGCTTCAAGGAGCGTCGTCTCCTCTGTGATCTCGTGGCCGTAGAGCGCCATCGCGGATTCAAGCCGCAAGCGTGTTTCGCGCCGCGAGCCCGCACGGCAGGACGCCGTCGGCTTCGCCGTGCCGACCCGCCTCTAAAATTTTGGCCCACAGTCGCTCGGCCTCGTCCTGCGGCGGCGTAGACCTCGAAGCCGTCCTCGCCCGTGTAGCCCGTGCGCGAGATGATGGCCGGCACGTCGTCCACCGAGCCCTCGCGGAAGTGGTAATACTTGATCTCTTCGAGCGGGGTCTCCGTCAAGGTCTGCAAGATGCGGACGGCATCCGGGCCTTGCAGGGCGATCTGGCAGTAGTCGCGGCTGACGTTCTTCAACTCAATCATCTCGTGAACGTGGTGCGACTTGATCCAGTCCCAGTCCTTCTCGGTCGTCGAGGCGTTGACGACGAGCAGCAGGTGGTCTTCCGCAAAGCGGTAGACGAGCAGGTCGTCAATGACCGTGCCTTCGGGCGTGGTGAGCGCGGAATATTGTGCCTGGCCGTCAACGAGTTTCGAGGCGTCGTTTGAGACGAGGCGGTTGACGAAGGGGATGGCTTCGGGGCCGCGCACCAGAATCTCGCCCATGTGCGAGACATCGAAGAGGCCCGCGTGCGTGCGCGTGCGCAGGTGTTCCTCGACCGTCCCGGCCGGGTACTGGACGGGCATGTCCCACCCGCCAAAATCAACCATCCTTCCGCCCATCCGCCTGTGCGCGGCGTTCAGGGGCGTCTGTTTGAGGGCGGGCGCTTCAGCGGACAAACCGTGTCTCCTACACACCTCTCGGCGAGAGTGTTACTAGCGAATTCGGGACTAACGTGAATGAAACGGCAAACTAGCACGCCCGCGAGGGGAGCGTCAAGCAGGAGCAGTAGTCAGTTTTCAGTTTTCAGTTTTCAGTTAAAGACAGAAGAAAAAAGCAGCCAGTTAGGATTAACTCGGCTGCCTCTTGTCTTTCTTTTAACTGAAAACTGAAAACTGAAAACCGACCACTTTTTTCAGAAATTCTGTTCAGGAACGTCAACCTTTTGGACGACGAAGACGACGCGCATGGTTTCGGGGCGGCGGTCGTAGTAGGCCGGGACGAAGGCCGCGTTTTTGCGCAGGGCGTCCTTGAACTCGTCAATCATCCGGCGGTCGCGCGGCGGGTGGACTACGTCGGCGAGCGAGGCGCGGCCGTTGCTGAAGACATCGGCGACGACGATCATGCCGTCCTCGTCCTCTTCGGGGCTGCGCGGCTGCTCGCGCGTGAGCGCCGCGAGCGCCCCGCGCGGGTTGAGACTGGGGGACTCGACGCCGACGGACGCGCGCTGCGCGGCGAAAAGCTCGGGCGTGATCGGCTGGGAAATGTCCGGCCCGTCCGTGCCGATGTAGATGATTTTGTAGGAGGCCAGGTCGGCCTCGCGCGCGGCGATGGACGCCTCGGCCAGCGCCTTCATGTGGGGCCTGAGCGCGCTGAACATCATGGTGAAGAGCAGGACGGAGGCGAACGAGCCGACCGCGTACGGCATGAGGCGCGGCCGCAGCCAGCGCGTCAGCTTGACGGAGAACGGCAGGACGGGCTGTCGCAGGCGCGCGGCAGACTCAATCTCAAGCGCGTCGCTGATGGAAGAAGCAAGGTCGGGCGGAGGCACTGGGCGCGCGAGCGCGGCCAGCCCGCGACTGATGACCCGCATCTCCGCCAACTCCGCGCGGCACAGGGGGCACTCGCGCAGATGCTCGTCGCACGCCGCGCGCACCGGCAGCGCCAGTTCGTCGTCAACGTACAACGAGAGCGATTGTTGTGTCTCCTGACAGGACATAAAGCAGTTTTCAGTTTTCAGTTTTCAGTTTTCAGTAGAAGCAAGTCGTCTTTGCTCAAAACTGAAAACTGAAAACTGAAAACTGTCGTCACGTCGGATGGCTGGCCGACCCCGGCTGCTCCCTTTGGATTAAGGAAGCAACTGTCGCGGTCGCCGGAGGCGTTCACTCCCATCTTGGCCTGGCGCGCGAGAGGTGTGTTTCAAAACGGGTGTTGCTGGCCTCGTTTTCAATCAACGCTCACGTCGCCGAACCGCGATGGCTAGTGGACCGCGCCCGAAGACCGTCTTCGTCACTTCGACCCTTTTGGCACCGAGTTGTTGTGAAGCCGGGGCGGGTCAGCCATCCGATTAAGAGTAATCAGTAGTCAGTATATCAGTAAAAGCAAAAAGCTGATTACTGATTACTGACTACTGATTACTCATTTACAAAGAACTTCCGAGTTTGCGGCGCAGCTCCTGCCGGCCGCGCGAGAGTCTGGATTTCACAGTGCCGACGCTGATTTCGAGCGTCGTCGCAATCTCCTCGTAGGTCAGCCCTTCCACGTCGCGCAGGACGACGACCTCGCGGTAAGAGCGGCCGAGGCTGCGGAGCGCGCGTCGCAGGACCGCTTCACGCTCGCGCATCAGGGTCTCCTGCTCGGGGCTCGCGCCCCTGTCGCGCAGGAGCGCTTCCAAAGGCTGCGCGTCCGGCCCCGCGGTCGCGTCGAGCGAGACGGTCGCGTCCCGCCGTCTTCTTCGCCACCAGCGCCAGCGGTTGCGCGCCTGGTTGAGCGCGATCCGGTAAATCCAGGTTTTCAAATCCGCGTCGCCGCGAAAACGGTCTATGCTCTGGAAGACGCGCAGGAAAGTCTCCTGCGTCAGATCGCGCGCCTCCTCGGGGTCTTCCGTCAGGCGGTAGAGCAGGGCGTAAACTTCGCCGGAGCGCTCCTGCACCAGCCGGTCGAAGGCTGCTGTCTCGCCCGCCCGGAGCCTTTCAATGAACTGCGTCTCGCCGCCCAGAGGGCGCGCGTCTGTTGGGGTTGCCGCGGCAACCTGCTCCAACTCCTGCCCGCGGAGGGCGATAGGCTCTCCGTAGCTCACGCGTGTCCTCCAGCGGCGGGAAGCGTCCCTGAAGAACACTGTCGCTTCCCGGACAGTCGCCATCTTAGACACCGCTTTTTCGACCTTTGTTCCACAATCTTTTAACGGGATGAGGGATGAGGGATGAGGGATGAAATAAAAGCTATTTGTCTGTCCTTCATCCCGCATACCTCAGGCGGCCTGACTCCCTTCGTTAGATGAAGGTGACTGGCGTTTTAGTTCGCGTGGATGGTCGGCCGCGCGTCCTCTGCGTGTCCGGCGCGCGCGAGCGTAACACGCTGTCAGTCAACCGTCAAACTGCTTTCAATTGGCTTGCTTGACAAGCTCTCTTGGCGACCGCTAGAGTGTTCCATTCGGTTTAACCGCCAGAAAATGAACGCGTCTCACCATGCGTTCTTGCGAGAGGAAAAAGCAGTGGCAAAGTATAAGAAGAAGCGCGCCCGCGAGCTGAAACACGACAAGTTTCGTGACACGACGATGGGCCTGGTTGACCGCGCCTCCCATGGTATGGAAGGCAAAGGCCGTAAAATTCTTTACGCGTTGGGGGCGCTCGTGGCCGCCGGCCTGATCATCTGGGGCGTCACGGCCTGGCGCGGGAGCAAGGCCGCCGAGGAGAGCCATGCCCTGGGCCGCGCCATCAAGGTCATGGAAACGACCGTCGTCGCGGAGCCCGTGCCGGGCTCGACCACCCCGTCGTTCCGCACCGAGAAGGAGCGCGCGCAGAAGGCCGTCGAGGAGTTTCAGAAAGTGGCACAGACTTACGGCGGCTCGACCGGCGAGCGCGCGCGCTATTTCGCCGCCACGCAGCAACTGCTTCTCGACCGCGCCAAGGGCGCGAGCGAACTCGAAGCTCTCACCAAGAGCAGCGACGCGGACGTCTCCGCGCTCGCCAAGTTCGCGCTGGGGCAGGCCAAAGAGGGCGACGGCAAGTACGAAGAGGCGGCGGCGCTCTACGGCGACCTCGTCGAAACAGAACGGCACGATCATCACGCCCGACACGGCCAACCTGCGCCTGGCAATCGCCTATTCAAAGCTCGGCAAGAAGCAGGAGGCCGCCGACATTCTCTTCAAGATCGCCGAGACGGCGCGCCAGGCCAAAGGCAAGGACGGCAAGCCCGCGCCCCAGTCGGCCGCCGCGCGCATGGCCGCGCAGGAGTTGGAAAAGGTAGACCCGGCCCGCTTCGCCCAACTGACGCCGCCAGCCCTGCCGGGCAATCTACCAATGTAAAGCAGAATACAGGAGTCAGAATACAGGAGTCAGGAGTCAGAAGTCGGAATAAAAACAGGAGTCAGAAGGTAAAGCTCAAACGGCTTTTCTTCTCTCCTGACTCCTGACTCCTGACTCCTGACTTCTGACTCCTGACTCCTGTATTCTGACTCCTGCCTTTCATGGATAATCTGACTCACTCGCTGGTCGGACTCGCCGCTGCCAAGGCCGGGCTTGAGCGTCTCTCGCCGGGGGCGACCGTCCTCTCCGTGCTGGCGGCCAACGCGCCGGACCTGGACATCCTGGCGACGCTCGGCGGCAAGTGGTACTACCTGCATCACCACCGCGGCATTACCCATTCCGTCGTTGGCACGCTCAGTCTAGCGCTCTTCATCCCCGCACTCTTCTACGCCGTTGATCTGCTCATCAGCCGGATTCGCAAACGGCCGCCGCGCGTCCGCTTCCTGGGCCTGCTCGTCGTCTCCCTGGTCGTGAGCGCGAGCCATCCTTTGATGGACTGGACGAACAACTACGGGTTGCGCCCGTTTCTGCCCTGGGACGGACAGTGGTACTACGGCGATCTGGTCTTCATCGTTGACCCCTGGCTCTGGCTGGTGGTCGGCGGCGCGGCCTTCGTGCTGACCTCCGCGAAGCGTTGGCAGGTGATCTTCTGGGCCACCCTCGCGCTCGTCGTGACGGGACTCTTCCTCTTCACGCGCCTCGAAAACTGGGGGCTGCTTCATCCGAACCTTTTCCGCGCGCTGTGGGTCGCGGGCATCGTCGGCCTGGTCGTCGTCCGCGTGACGCGGCTCGTACAGCCCTGGGGGAGCAGGGTCGCGCTCGCCGCGCTCGCTTTCGTCGTAGTCTACTGGGGCGGGCTGGCAATCGCCCACCGCCGCGCGCTCTCCGAGGCCGAGGCCGTCTTGTCAGCGTCTTTGACGCCGCGCGGCGAAAGCGCGGCCCGCGTGGCGGCGATGCCGACTTTGGCGGACCCCACGCGCTGGCTCTGCGTCGCGGAAACAGAGCGCGCGACCTACCGCTTCTTCGTCTCCATCGTTGACGGCGCGAGCGCCATCTCGGGCGAGGTGGCGCGCTTTGAAAAGCCGCAGGGCAGGGAAGCCGCCGTTGTGGCCCAGGCGTCCTCGGATGAGCGCGCCCAAATCTTCCTGGACTTCGCGCGCTTCCCCGCGACGCGCGTCGCCGGAGATTGTTTGAGTGAATTGCTCGTACAATTCGCAGACATACGCTACACTGAACCAGGCACGCCGCGCGGCGGAACTTTCTCTCTGGAAGTGCCTGTGGCGTGCGATTCGTTGGTCGAGGATTAAAGAGTGAGCGACACGACACCGACGGCAATCCCCGGAGCAGTGGCCGACGCCGCGCAAGAGCGCATTGCCGGACGGCCCGCGCGCCGCGCGCGACTCGCCAGCGTGCGCGTCTCGCCCGGAGGCTACCTCGCCGTCTCGTGCATCATGACGTTCCTCGCCGCGCTGCTTCTGCGAGCGAATTACGACCTGGCCGCGCTCACGGCCGCCGGGCTCGCCTGGGTCCTGACGCCGATCCTCGCTTTCACAGACCGCCTCAGTTTCGACGGCCACACGCTCGCGCGCCGCGGGCCGGTCCCACTCTTCATCAGATTAGTCGGGGGGCGCAAGCTGCGCCTCGGCGTCGAAGAGATCGAGCGCGTCGAGACTTCCGCCGTCAGGACGCTCCGGCGCAACGGGCGCGTCCGCTATCGCTACCGCAGCGAGGTCTTCGGCAAGGGCAATACTTTCATCTTCGCTTCGGGCGGCAATTCCTACAGGCAGATGGTGCGCACGCTCTTTCCACTGCTCGGCTACGACAAGGTGGACGCGCGCTCGTCGGAGCTGCGCGACTACCTGACCGACGCGCAGACCTTGAGGATGAACGCGGAGCTGTTGCGCATCGCGCCGCCAGACGTTTTAGAAGGCACGGCCAGCGAACTCGGGCGCGGGGCCAAAAAGGAGCTTCGTCAACAGCGCGTCGAAGGACAAATGCCTTCCGCGATTGATGTGGAGCGCGGGCGGCTGCTTCGCCTGGCCGCCAACGAGTTGCGCGCCGCCGGCCGGCTCAGGGAGTCGGAGGAAGCCTTCCGCCGAGCGTTCCTGGTCATCCCGAACGACGGCTGGCTCGTCTACGAATTCGCGCGTTTCCTGCGCTCGCAGGCCGGGGCGACGCGCGACATGCGGCTCTTACAGCGCGCGCGCGCCTGTTTGCGCCTGGCCCTGCGCCGCGCCGACAATGATGCCGGGCTGCTCTCGCGCATCGGCGAGAGTTTCTACGAGTACGGCGAGTTGCAGCAGGCGACGCGCGCCTTCAACGGCGCGCTCGAAGCGAACCCGCGCGCCTTCCGCGCGGAGATAGGGCTGGCCGAAGTCGCGCTCCGCAACGGCAAGCTCGCGCACGTCATACACCATTACGACGCGGCGGCGCGCATCGCGCCCGACGAGTCGCTGGCGGCCCGCGCGCGCCGCGAAGCGGACTACTACAGCCGTCTCAACGACGACGACGATTACCTGGCGACGGAGTTGCGGCGCATAGGCTGGCTACAGCACTTGCAGCGCGCGCGCCGTCTCGCCGCGCGCATGACGCTCGCCAGCATACTGCTCGCGCTCCTCGGCCCCTCATTCGACGAGTCAATCGAAGGCGTCGGCTGGTCTCTGGCCTCCTCCTCGCTCCTCGCCTGGCTCCTCGTCGCCCTCGTCGCGCACTACCTCGCAGAGAGACGAAAACCGGAATAAGGCAAAAGGAAAAGTTTAGACCCCGAAGGGGTCACACATGATAGCCGGGGGCAAGCAAACGACAGTTTGCGCCGCCCCCGGTTTGATGTAAGGAAAAGAATCCGACCCTGAAGGGGTCGCACATTCAACCTTGAATGTGCGACCCCTTCAGGGTCGGAATATTCTCGTCACCTATTCCGGGGGCGGCGCGCTCCGCGCTTGCCCCCGGCTATCATGTTTATCCCCTGCGGGGATAGGAAAGGCTTGAACTGTTTGTAAAAACTCGCTTACGCCTTCCTTGCCTTACTCTTCCTTCTTGCGCGGCGGCGCGGCTTTCTTGCCGGTTGACTTACGAGGTGTGGCCGCGCTGTCCTCTTTCTTTGCGCCCTTGGTGGTTTTGGACTTGGGCGAGACGACCGATTCGACGATCTCGGAGACGGCTGCGGCGGCGTCGCTCACGATCTCGCCGACTCCCGAGATGATGCCCGAGCCGATGCTGTCAGAAGACGCCCCGGCAGCGGCTGCGGCGGCGCGCTCCGGTTGATTCGACGGCACGGGATTCAGGAGCGCGTCCCAGCGGTAGCGTGGCTCTGTGCGCGGCTCTTCCAGGCGCTTGAAGATTAAGTTCGTGACGGCGTTCGTCACCCAGTTGTGATAGAACTCGCCGACCGAAATCAATTCCGCGTCCGGCGCGGGATTCATGAAGTCAATCGCGTAAGGCACGCCGTCCTTGATCGCGAACTCGACCGTGTTGATGTCGTAGCCGAGCGCGCGGCAGAGCGTGCGCACGTCGTTCACGATGCGCTCGGCCAGTTCCGCCGTCAGGTAGTTCGGGTCGTTGATGTACTGCTCGCCCGACAGGTAAGGCTTCGTCGGGTCGTAGGGCATGATCATCACTTCCTCCTGTCCGATGCAGTAGCAGCGGACGAACTGGTCGAAGTGTATGAACTCCTGCAACGTCATGCAGAGCGTGCCAGTCTGGTCGTACTCGGCCCAGAGTTCTTCGAGCGTGTTGACGCGCGAGACGTTCTTCCAGCCGCCGCCGTCGAAGGGCTTCAGGATGGCGGGCAGCCCCGTGTACTCCACGATGCCCTCCCAGTCGAGCGGAAACTCAAGGTTACGCAAGCTCTCGTTCGTGATGCCGGGAATGTAATCTTTCTGCGGGAGCAGAACCGTCTTCGGGATGGCGACGCCGAGCTTGCGGGCCAGCGAGAAGTTAAAGAACTTGTCGTCGGCCGACCACCAGAACGGGTTGTTGATGACGTAGGTGCCTTCGAGCGCGGCCCGCTTGAGCGTGGCGCGGTAGAACGGGACTTCGTGCGAGATGCGGTCAACGATGATGTCGTACTCGCGCTCGTGGTCGTAGCGCACGCCGTCGAGCTTGATGTATTCGGCGACCACCTCGCCCTGCCCGCGCTCGTTGATGCTGCGGATCAGTGCGTCCGGGAAAGTCACCTCGCGGCCCACCAGGATTCCAACTTTTTTCATATGACAGATGCGTCCTTTCAAATTACGAGCGCCGGCTTGGTCGGGCGGAAAAAGGGGATGATTTTATGGCCGTCCGCCACTGCTCACTTCCTCGCTCATCTGGAAAACCGTGAACTCTACAAGCCCGCGCGGTGGGTTGTCAATCCGCGGCCGCGGGCATCCGCGCGCGCCGCCCCGCGCATCCCAAGCATTCGCGGGCAGACTCATCAATCCGGGCGGCGTACTTTTCATCGGCCTGTGTTAGAATCTGCTGCACCGGATGGCCCGAGTCTCCCCGATAGCAGCCGTTCCAGGATTCCCGATTAACTCCGAAGGAGAACTGATTCTCAGTGTTGAGACGCACTACGAACCTTGCCCTCATCCTGGCGCTTTTAGTCTTCGCCCTGGCGGCGCAGCCGGCCGCGGCCCAGAAGGAATACACCGCCGACCAGATCGTCGAGACCAGCATAGGCATTTACGGCACGCGCAGCGGCCTCGAACAGGTCCGGCGCAACGGCTGGGAGCGCGGCCGCCTGACGAGCATCGCCGAGGACGGGCGCACCGAAGACGGCACTTACGAGCGGCGCTTCATACGCGGCGAGAGCACAGACAAAGACAAGGTGCGGCTCGACCAGAAGATGCCGAACCTCGAATACTCGCTCGTCTACGGCGAGGGGAAGACCTGGGGCTACCTCAACGGCGCGACGTTCACGCCCCGCCAGGAGGCGTCCGACAATTTTCTGGCACAGATGTGGCACGGCCTGGACGCGCTGCTGCGATACAAGGAGAACGGCTCGACAATCACCCTCGTCGGCAAGGACAAGCAGCAGAATGTTGACCTCTACGTGATTGAAGTCGCGGACAAGCAGAATCGTAAGACGCGCTACTACATCAGCCAGAGGTTCTACCGCGTGCTCTGGCTCGAATACGAAGCCCCGGCGAGCGACGGCAGCGGCAAGACCTCCAAGTACATGCGCAAGTTTTATGACTACCAGTACATTCAAGGCACGCTCGTCCCCAAACGCACGGTCTTCTTCGAGGAGGGCAAGCAGAAGCAGGAGCTGCGCGTGCTGAGCGTCACCTACGGCATCAAGATGGACGACACCCTCTTCAAGAACCCCGAAGCCCAAGCCTCGTCGGCCACGCCGTAAGATTCGAGAGCGCATTTCAAAACTCAAGCAACGCCTTGACTCAACCCTTTGCGCCTTTACGTCTTTACTTTGCGCCTTTGCGTGAACCGCTTTTCTCGCAAAGGCGCAAAGTAAAAACGTAAAGGCGCAAAGGGTTGAGTTTTGGGTTTGAGTCTCTATTCCATCATTTCCCCTGGAAGCGGAAGGTCAGCCCGGCGGTGACGCCGAAGGGGTAGCCGGGGGTGGCGTGTATGCGTGAGACGGCCGGCAGCCCCGGCCCCAGACGCGACTCGAAATAGTTCTGCGTCTCGTAGTAGCGCTTATTAGTCAGGTTGTCCACGGACAGGTTGAAGTCGAGCCAGCGCCTGACCCGCTTCGTCAGACTGAGGTCGAGTACGTCGAGCCCCGCGGCGCGGATGTTAGCGTCCTCGCCGTCGAGCCGGTAGTTGCTCGCGTGCCTGTAGCGAAGCGACCCTGCGAAGCCGCGCCAGCCCGAGAGCGTCACGGCGGCGTTCGCCACGGTGTGCGGCGCGCTGTCAACGTAAATTCTGGGCCGCGTGCCGCGGTAAAAAGCGTTCAGCACCTGCGTCAGTCCGCCCTCCGCGGAGAGGAAGCGCGTCAACTGTACGGACGCCTTCACCTCGTACCCGTAAGCGCGGCTCGGGCCGGCGAACTCAATGCTCCCGTCGTCCGGGATGTAGACCTGCTCGTTGGAGCGGTCAATCAGAAACGCGTCCGTGCTCAAAGAGAATCGCTTCAGCTTGTGCGAAGTGCCGAACTGGTAGAAATCCGTGGTCGCGATTTTTGGCCCGGAGGGGTCGCGCACCACGCCGCGCGCGTCCTGGCTTGAGATGCCGCGCCCGTAGTTGAAGTGAAACGTCGCAGGCAGGCGGTCCGAGGGCGTGTAAGCGACGTTGAGCTTCGGCTGGAAGCGCGCGGCGGATTGCGTGCCGGAAAGGTTCGGCTCGACGCGGTCGTCCACCGCGAAGCGGAAGTAGTCGTAGCGCAGTCCCGCCTCTACGTTCAGGTGGCCGTCTAAAAAAGTGAGCGCCTGCTGCACGTACCCGGCGGCGTTGGTCACGCGCGCGCGTGCGCTCGACTCTGTCTCGAACGGGTCGCGCGCGGCCGAGCGGAAGAGTCCGACGTTGATCTGGCTGGCGTGAAAGTTCGCGCCCGCGGTCAAGAGCGCCTGGCTGCCGAAGAGTTTAAAGGGGCGCAGGTATTGAGCGTTCACGCCCTCCTGCAAGCGCGAGTCGTGCTGCTGTATCTCGTCGCCGCGCGTTTCGTCGTTGAGGAAGAAAGTGAAGTTGGAGTAGAGGTCGAAGAGCGAGCGCGAGATAAAGCCGTCAACCTTGAAGACGCTCGCGTCCGCGCGCTCCTGGCGGAAATAGACGCCGAGCGTCCCCGTCTTGACGCGGCCCCCGTTGTCCGGGTCTATGAAGCCGAAGCGGTCCAGGCGGCCCGCTGCCACCTCGTCGAGCGGTATCTGTCCCGAAGAGAAAAAGTCGTTGCGCCCGGCGTTGAGCTTGAAGCCGAGCGCGCGCCCCTGCGCGAAGTGGCGCGTGTAATTTGCCGTCAGGTTGTCCCGTTTGTAGCGAAGCGGGCTCAGGAAGGGGCCGTTTGTGCGCGAGCCTTCGTATGCGACGAACGAGTCGGCGTCCTTCAGTTCGGGGCTGTAGGCGAGGAAGGTGCGGAAGGTGTCGAACGAGCCGCCCTGTAGGCGCAGCGTGAATTGGTCCGGCAACGTTTCCTTGAGCCGTATGTGTACGACGCCGAGGCCGGAAAAGTCGCCGTACTGCGCGCTGAACGGGCCGTTGAGGATGTCTGCTTCCGCAACCAGTTCCGGCGTCAGGCTCTTGAGCTGGCCCAAATATCCTTGACCGTGCCCCTGCGTGCCCTGGTTCTGCTGCACGTCGTCCACAAGCACCTTCAGGCCGCCGCCCGTCCCGCCGTGATCCAGGTTGAAGCCGAAGCGGCGAATCTCAAGAGACTTGCCGCCGCCCTCGTGCTGCCCCGCGTTGATGCCCGCGTTGAGTGTGTGAAAGACCTGGTCGTCGCGCGAAAAGAGCGTGGACCTGTAGACCTCTTCGCTGCGCCGCTCGATGCCTGGGTCTAACGAAGAGGCCGTGATGACCACGCTCTCGTGGACAACGGGGACGAGCAGCTCGACCTCGACGACGAGTTCTTCCGCCTGCTCTTCGGGAGAGAAAGTCCTGGTCAGCGGGGCGATGCCTTTCCCACGCAACTTCAGCGTCAGCGCCCCGCCCGGAGCCGTGAGACTGAATCTCCCCTCGCCGTCGCTGACCGCCGCAACCTCTTCCCGCTCGCCCGCGTCCCGTGCGACCAGAATCTCCACGCCGGGCAATGCCTCGCCCTGCTGCGTGATGACGATGCCGTTGAGCGTGCGCGTCTGCGCCGCGCGGGCCGAATCGCCCGGCGAGAAGATGAAAGCCAGAAAGCAGAGCAAAGAGAGTAGCAGGCGCATAGCGAAAGAAAGCCGCCAGAGAACGCGAACGAAACGCCGTCAAAGTTACGAGGAACGTTAGTTTATCTACGGTAAAAAGGGAAGAATCAGATTGCCCGGCGGGGCGAAGTCGCCATAAAGCTGCACGATTCGCGTTTGTGCCACTTTCGGGAACTCCGTCAGGCCCCGCGCGTGTAGGTCAGGTGCGGGCGGTCGCGGGCCTTTCGGGTGTATAATTTCCGACCGGAGAGGCCGACCCGGCGCGTTGAGGTTGCCCCTCTAGCCGCGCCGCCGAGAGTTTTACCGAAACAGTGAACGCCGAAAGTTTTCCTATCCTAATGAGCACGCTGACTTCAGTTGATGAGCTGCGTTTCGGCACGGCTGTGCCGCAGACGGTCGTGGCCGAAGAATCGCTCACAGATCATGCTCTTTTAGAGGCCACGCGCGCGGGCGACGAGATGGCGTTCGCTCAACTGGTGGGCCGCTATCGCAATCAGATTACGAGCTACATCTACCGCATGACGAACGACTACGACGGCGCGGTGGATATGGCCCAGGAGACTTTCGTGCGCGTCTACCAGGCGGCCGAGCGTTACCAGACCACTTACGCCTTCTCGACCTACATCTACCGGATCGCAACCAACCTCGCGATCAGCGAGTTGAGGAAGCGCAAGCGCCGGCGGCTGGTTTCGCTGACGGGATTTTTTCAGGAGACGGAAGGGCGAGAGGCGCGCGAATTCAACCCGCCGGACGGCGGGCCTTTGCAGGACGCCGTGCTGGTTGACACGGAGCGCCGCGCGGCCGTCGCTCGTGCCATCTCGACGCTGCCGGAAAAGTATCGCGCGCCTTTGGTGCTGCGCGACGTGGAGGGCAAGTCTTACGACGAGATCGCGCGCATCCTTGAGACGAGCGAGGGGACCGTCAAGTCGCGCATCAGCCGCGCGCGCGGATTCCTCAGAGACAAGCTGAGCGCTTATTTGTGAGTCGGGGGTTTTAGAGTCACCATGAACTGTCAAACGTGTCGGGTCGAGATTGAAGAGTTGGAGGTGGGCGCGCGCCTCGGCGAGAGCGCGAGCGCGCACGTCCGTGTCTGTCCGGAGTGCGGGGCCTTTCACGACGAGCGGCAGACGCTGAAGCGTCTGGTCGGGAGTCTGGGAGGGGTCCACGCGCCGCCGGACTTCGACTTCCGCCTGCGCGCGCGGCTCGCCGCTGCCAAAACGAACGGGAGCCAGCGCGCCCCCTGGCTCTCCTTTCTAGCCAGCGCGCCGGCCATAGGGCTGGCCGCCGCCTTCGCCCTGCTCGTCGCGGGCTTCGTCATTTATCGCCAGATGAAACCCGCGCCAAATGCGGGAGCGCTCGCGAGCGATAAGGCCGTCGAACAGCCCGCACAGCAAATCCCGGTTCAGTCTACAAACCAGCAGGGCAGTGAAGTCGCGCAGGGAACACCTTCACAGAACGTGAAGAAAGATAGTCAACCCGTCGTCGTTGTAGATAATCCTCAGCGCGTGAGCGTCAAGAACAACTCGCGCCGGAACTTCACGCAGCAGGCGGTGGCGAAGGCCCCGCAGATCATTTCGAATGACTCCGCGGCCCTGACCGCCATGCAGACTACGCCCGAGGGGCGTCAGCCTTTCAACGCAGGGACGAACGCCGTCGTGGAGCTTCCCGTGCGCTCCGCGTCGCAGCCCGTGCGCATCTCGCTCGACGGCCGTGACGGGGCGCGGCGCACAGTGACGCTTGAGCCTGTCGTCTTCGGCTCGCAGGATTTGGCGGGCCGCAGCCTGTCGCGCGGGGGTGGGCCTGAGGACATCTGGTAGAATCAGCGAAGAGGAGTCATCTTGCTTTACCGTAGTATCAAAAAATTAAGCCTTTCGCTCGTGATGCTCTTTACGGTCGCCGCGTGCGTGCGCGCACAAGTCGCTCCGACGCCGCCGCCGCAACAGCAGGGCGCGCCCGCGGCCGACAAGGTCACGGTCGAAGCGGCGCTCGGCCAGGCCCCGCAGGTCTTAACCATCGTCCACAGGCTCGACGGCCTGAGAGCGCTCGCGCTGCTGCGCGGTAACGGCGAGACGGTCGCCACCATTGACGACGAACTGCTGACGGCCTCGGACGCCGTGACGAGCATCACGGCGGGGTTCGCGCTCGGCGACGGCGAGAACGTCGTCGCGCGCCTCCCGCAGGCCGAAGCCCTGGCGGTCTTCCAGCCGTTCAACATGTCCTGGTCTTTCGTGACGCCGCCCCGAGTCGCACAGTCCGGAACTCCGACGGCACAGACAGCGCCGCCCGCGCATGGGAGCGCGGAGTTAGTCGTCGTGCAGGGCAACGGGCATCAGTTCACAGCGAATTACGTCGGCCTGGACGGTGGGAGCGGCCTCTCGCTGCTGAGAATTCCAGGGCTGAGAGTGAGTCCGCCTGCGCGCGATGCCTCTGAGGAGCAGTTGGCGGTCGGGCAAACAATTCGCCTCTTCGCGCCCGTGCGAGTGACGCGCAGGGGCGCGGCGAAGGGGGAGACAGTCTCTATCCGCGTCGGCGAATTCACAGGAGAGATCACCATCATCACGCAGACCTCCAGGGGCAAGGTCGTGCGCCTGACCGTCTGCGGGCAGAATCTTTCGCCGGAGATTGTCGGCGGCGTTGCGCTCAACGAGGCTGGCGAGACGGTAGGGATCGTCGAAACAAGCGAAGTGGGAACGGTGCACCTGATCCCGATAGCGGCCGTGCGCCGCGCGGCCCAGCGCGTCCTGGCGCGCCGCACGAACGTGCCTCGCCCGTGGCTGGGCGTGCGCGGCGAACCTGTCGCGGCCATCCCGCTCGAAAAATTCCACTCCATAGGGTGGGCCGAAGTTGACGCCGCGTGGCTCAAGGCGGCGCGGAAGGGAATCGTCCTGACGACGGTCGTGCCGGGCACGCCCGCGGCGCTGGCAGACCTGCGCCCTGGCGACGTAATTCTGCGCATCAACGACTTCGAGGTCAAAAGTGCGGAGGACTTCTCCTTCATCCTGAACGAAGCCGGCAGCGGCGCGAACGTCAACTTCACCTTCCTGCGCGGGCCTGACCCGACGCCCGCGCCGCTTCCGCACGCGCCGACACCCGCGCCGCCCGCGCCGTCGGAAGCGTCGCAACCCACGCCGCCCGCGCCGCGCACCTTTGACCTGAAACCTTTGGAAGTCTCCGTCAAACTGGGCGAGGCCATGAATACCGCCAGGGCGATGAGACTGGCCGAAGCCGACGCGGCGCGGGACCGCCGCCGCAGCACGGACGCGAAGCCCCCCTTCATGTTGGGCGTCGAGGTCGCCGCGCTCTCGGCCAAAGCCGCGGCGCACCTGGGCGCGCGCGGCGGCCGCCTGATCGTCTTCATAGAACCCGAGAGCGCTGCCGCGCGGGCCGGCCTGCGAGTCTTCGACGTAATAGAATCCGTTAACGGCAAGCTACTCAAGGCCGCACAGCCCATCGCCACCCTCGCGGGCGACGCGCAGCAAATCACGCTCGGCGTCGTCCGCGACCGCCGGAAGGTGGAAGTCGTCGTTAAGCGGAAAGACTAGGCCGACTTCGTTTCAATCTCTTTCCGAATCAGCCTCCAAATGGAAGCGATGTAATAGCCTGTGCGCGAACGGGGCGAGCACTACTCCGATAATGACTATGAACATCAGCCCGGAAAAAAGAGCATAGAAGGAAGCAAACAATTTCCCTCCGACCGTACTTAGGTCATTGACCGGCCCCATCCCGCCAAGAATCATTGAAGCGTTAACCAGAGCATCAATCCAGGGCAACCCTTCTATAAAATGGTAGCCAAGGATGCCGCCTCCGAGCGCAAAGACGATGATGCCTGCGGATAGACTCAGATGACGAATAACGCGAAAGACAAACTCGATTTCTGTGATTAGAGGTTGAGTACGATGCTCGTACATTGGATTTTCCTCTATCCTTCTCTGATTTGCCGTTCAATCGCTTGAGCAATCTCAACCCACACTTGGTCGCGCGCATAACCTTCAGTAAAACTGCCTACCGGTTTTGCGTCTTTCGGTAATGCATGAAGATCGCTCAATACCGGCTCGCTCTCCCACATACATGGACTAATAATGATCGGCACGACGCGCAGCCCTTCTTCTTTGCGTCGTTGCAGCAGGCGCGGCAGTTCCTTGTCCTGAATGAAGGAAGAGGCAAGAAAATTCTTGCTGATAAACAGCAATGCCATGTCCCCCTCGTTCATCGCCGTCTCAATTTCGCGCCGCCATTCATCGCCTCCCTCAATCTTTCGGTCTTGCCATATTTCGAGAATGCCTTTGCGCTCCAGCGGCTTGAGTACGGTGAGCAGGTCATCTTTGAACGCTTCATCTTTATGAGCGTAACTGATAAATACTTTGAGCGGGGGTGCGTCTTGCTCCTTTGCTTGTCTCAAAGGCAAGCCGGCCAACGTCTGCTCCCACTGCCCGTGTAGTGCTTGCCGCAGGGGCGCGAAGCCTGCGTGCGTAAGCGGAATGGCGTAGAGGTTGAGCACCAGGTCAAAGAGGCTCACGGGGTAGTGCGTTTCGTCGCAAAATCTGCCGGGGTTGCAAATCTTGAACGGGTGCTCGCCGGCCCGACCCGTCAGCGCGAGCGAGATTAAACGGCGTCGGTTGTTTAGCCGCGCGCGGATGAGCGGCTCGTCAACGGTCAGCATAGGCGTGCTGAATGCTTTCTGATAAGCGGGCGTGTCCAGCACGACAACGAAATCATCGGGTTGAACCTGAGTTGCTTGCTCAACGACGTACACGCCTGCTTCGCGCAAATCGCGGATGAGTTCTTTCGCCCACGCGGCCTGTTCGGGGTGGTGGCTGACGTAACAACGCGGCGCGGCCCAATCGCGCCGGTAGCCTTTGACCTTTGTTAAGTGCACCTCGTAAGCGGCGCGCAATCGGGCCGCTGCTTCTTCGAGTTGCAGCCAGGGCGATGCCCCTATGCCGATGGTTTGCGGTTTATCAAAATCGGGCAGCGTGATTTTGTCGCCACACTCATCGCAGAACATGAACGGCTTGCGCTCGCGCACGCGTTCGATGACGGTGGCGCGCTTCTGCTGATGCTTGTTGGCGCAGACGACGGGCGGGAAGCGCGTCACGCTCACGTCGCGTTGGTAGAGGAACTGCTCGAACAATTCCTGAAACTTGACGCGCCCAATGGCAGGCATCTGGTCGCCGTAATAAAGCACCAGCTCAATCTCGCCCTCGCGGTCTTCAATCAGACGGAAGCCGCAGATTTCGCCCTCGCCCATTTCGTACTGCGCCTGATTCTGCCACTGGTTGATGCGTGTGAACGAGGGCGTGTAGCCGAGCAAGACCACCAGCGAGGCGTACAGGTTTTCCACGCGCCCGCGCACCACGTAAGAGATGTCGTCGGTCGAGGGCAGGTCGTCCTGCAAGGGGCGCTTCAGCTTAATGAGGGCAGGGAAGATGAGCAAGGTCTCGTCGTTCAGCGTCTCGCGGAAGCAGATGTTGTGTTGCAGGAAGCGCAGGATGGCGGCGTCGAGCAGAATCTGGCTTTCGGCTGGCGACAGGCCCGCGAGTTCGTCGAACGGGTATTTGCCCTGCAAGAGTTCGGTCTCGCTCACCGCACCCAGCTCGCGCGGGTGTTTGTCGGCCAGGAACACGATGGACGACGCCAGCGTCACGAGCAATTCGGGCGTGAGCAGGATGTGTTGCTCGCCCGCCGAGCTGCGCAGGACGGCGACGTAGCCGTGCGTTTCCAGATGCCCAACGGCCGTCATCATCTCGGCGTCCGTGAAGCGCCAATCCTCGTCGGTCGCCTGCAACTGTTCGCGCAAGGCGAGTGGGCCGACCAGCACGCCTTCGCGGTCGGGCTTCTCTTTGAGCGACAGCACGTAGTCTTTAATGCGCTTGAAGGTGACGGTCGTCACCGTCGCCGTCATCTCGTCCCACGGAATCTGCGCCTTGAGAATTTCCAGCAGAGCTCGTCCAGCCCTTCGCCACGCTTGGCGCTGGTACTGATATAGCCGCCGCGAATGCCGTAGCGCTGGCAGAACTGGTCAAACTCCTGCTGCGAAAGCGCCGGCGGGCTCACGTCCACCCGCGCGCCTACCAGCACGACGGGCGGCAGTTGCCCCTTGCCCTTCAGTTGCTCCAACCAGAACTGCACGCCCTTCAGCGGTTCCTGCCGATTGCTCGGGTCGAACAGCACCAGCGCGGCGGCGACGTTTTCCAGAAAGATGGAGTGGATTTGCCGGTAGGCGTGCTGCCCCGCCAAATCCCACAGCACGGCCTCGCACTCGGTGCCGTCCTTGCGCTTGAGGCCGAGTTCCGTGATGGGCCAGAACTGCTGACCGTGCGTGGAGGCATGCTCCTTGAACTCGCCATGCGCCAGCCGCCATCCCAGCCCCGTTTTGCCCACGCCCGAATCGCCGACCAGGACGAGTTTAGCAGTGGTGTAGTTGACGCTCTCTTGCGCCTGACCGAGCAGGAGCGCTTCGTCCAACTCCCAGATGCGGATGATGGTGTCTTTTTCCCCCAGCGTCGCCAGCACGGGCAGGTGGGGGTGAAAGGCGAAGCCGAGCGAAGACTCAGACCTGTCGACTCGGTTCGAGCAACACCGCTACAGCATGCCCAAGTATCGCATCGCCACAGGCGAACGGATATCAGATGCACCCTGTGTCCAGGCTTTTGATGCCAACCAACGGCCATCGGCAGAAAAAGCTAACGCTATTGATATCCATCAGTATGCCCTTCCAACACCTGCGATGCGTCTGCCGGCTGGCTGTGTCCCACAGGCGGATGGTATTTTCTCTTCGAAGCCGAGGCAAGGCGCTGACCATCCGGCGACCACGCCACGCTTCGACCAGCCAAGATATGCCCTTCTAGCGTTTGCAAAAGCTTGCCGGTGGTCGGTATCCCAAAGCGGATGGTCTTGATCACCCGAAGCCGAGGCGAGGCGCTGACCATCCGGCGACCACGCCACGCTGTTGACCGTGCCAGTATGCCCTTCCAGCGTTTGCAAATGCTTGCCGCTGGCGGTGTCCCACAGGCGGATGGTTTGTATCACTGGAAGCCGAGGCGAGGCGCTGACCATCCGGCGACCACGCCACGCTGTAGACCGTTTGGTATGCCCTTCCAGCGTTTGCAAATGCTTGCCGCTGGCGGTTTCCCACAGGCGGATGGTCTTATCACAGGAAGCCGAGGCGAGGCGCTGACCATCCGGCGACCACGCCACGCTATAAACTCTATCAGTATGCCCCTGCAAGGTGCGCACACACGCTCCGCTGCGCGCGTCCCATATCCGAATGGTGTTATCCTCAGAAGGCGAGGCGAGGTATGAGCCATCCGGCGACCACGCGATGCGGCCTATCCAATCTCGTATGCCCGCGCAAGACGTGGCGCAGGGTGAGGCCGGGCACGGGAGAGCCGCCAATTTCGGTGAAGGTCGGGGCTTGCGGCTCTTCCTGCTCAAGCGAGGATTCGGGTTCGGGAGCTGGTTGTGGTCGTTTAGGTTTTCGTTTGCTCATATACGTTGCTCTGTGAAGAATGAGAGGCTCTGGAAGCCACGGAAATGATCGTTTCTTGAGTGACCTTGAGCGCAGGGAAGATATGCGAAGGCGGGCGGGGTGTCAATAGTTACCGTGTCAGAACCGCCTGCGGTAGCGGGCGGGTCGTGAGCGCGGCATACCCGCCCGCTACCGCAGGCGGTACTGACTGGGACACGTTAATCCGCCCGCAATCGGTCTTGGTCGCGGCGCGCCAATCTGTGCTACTCTAGGCGCACCCGAAAGCTCGTTGATTCTGGTCTCCCTGAGGGGGGAGGATTGCGCCCGAACTTATGCTGGAAGATGCCGTCTCTCATTACCATGAGTTGTTGACGAAAGAGGATTTGGCCGAAGTCCTCGCGGAGGATGCTGGACGAGGGGTTGGAGCGCGCGCGGCTCATCTTCGGCGGGCGCAGGCTCTCGCCTTACCTGCGCCCGCATTTCGTCACAGAGACGGACTGGGCGCGCGTCACGCGCGTCTGCGAGACCATCTGGAGCGCGATTCAGAAGGTCAAAGACGCGGCCGTCGAAGACGACGCGCTCATAGAAGAACTGGGGCTGACGGAGAAGGAGAAGGAACTCGTCGCGATTGACCCCGGCTACCGCGAAGTCTCGCCGACCGCGCGGCTCGACTCCTTCCTGACCGAGAGCGCATACAGCTTCGTCGAGTTGAACGGCGAGAGCCCCGCCGGGATTGCTTACGCGGACGCGGCCTACGACATCTTCTCAGAGCTTCCGGTCATGCGCCGCTTCGCGGAGACTTACAACGTGCGCCCGCTCTACGGCCGGCGCATGATGTTGGATGTGCTCCTGCGTGCGCATAGCGAATACCTCGGCAGAAAACCAGACAGCGCGCCCCGCATCGCCATCGTTGACCTCAAAGACCGTCCGACGCAGAAGGAGTTCGAGCTGTTCAAAGACTTCTTCGAGGCGGAAGGCTACCCGGCAATCATCTGCTCGCCTGACGAGTTGGAGTTCAAAGACAATCGCTTACGCGCGGGCGAGTTCGAGATTGACATCGTCTACAAGCGGCTCCTGGTCAACGAGTACATCCCCGTCATCGAAGAAGCGCCCGCGCTTCTAGACGCCTATCGCGCGGGCGCTGTCTGCATGGTCAACAGTTTTCGCTCCAAGCTGGTGCACAAGAAGGCGCTCTTCGCCGTCCTGACCGACGAGCGTTACAGTCGGCTCTTCACCACGGAAGAGAGCGAGGCCATCAGTGCCCACGTCCCCTGGACGCGCCGCGTGCGCGCGGGAAAGAGTCAGTACAAAGGCGAGGAGATTGATCTGCTCGACTTCATACAGAAGACGAGCGAGCGACTCGTGCTGAAGCCGAACGACGACTACGGCGGGCACGGCATCTACATAGGCTGGAACACCGACGAAATCACCTGGGATGAGGGACTCCGCAGCGCGCTCGCCAACGGCGACTACCTCGTGCAGGAGCGCGTGCCGACGGCGCGCGAAGTCTTCCCGGCGCTCAAAGACGACGGCTCCGTGGAGTTCGCGGAACAACTCGTTGACCTTGACCCCCTGCTCTTCTACGGCAAGGTCGGCTCGGCCTTCACGCGGCTCTCGTTCTCAGAGCTAGCCAACGTCTCCTCCGGCGGCGGCATGGTCCCGACTTTCATCATCGAACGCAAGGGGTAGAAGCAGGAGTCAGAGTCAGAATACAGAGGTCAGAAGGGATAAGGCGGAGACCACTCGACAGATTCTCTTTTTCCTGACTCCTGACTCCGTGTTCGTCTCCTGCTTTATTCTGACTCCTGACTTCTGTATTCTGTCTCCTGATAGAACAGCTTTGACGAGAGGCGAGGAGCCACGCTGTGGTTGACGATTTTGAAAGCGAATCGAGGTCGGCGCAGGACGAGCGGCGTCTACACGACCGCTCGCGCCTGATCGTTGACGTTTTTTTCAACGGCGAGGACGCGACCGGCGTGGCGAGCACCAAGGACATCAGCCTCGGCGGCCTCTACATGAACACGCAGGCGAGTCTCCCCGAGGGCGCTATCCTGACGCTGCGCATCCCTTTAGGCGGCGAGCGGCAGATCGTGGTCAGCGGCGAAGTCATGTACAGCAACCCTGGCCGCGGCGTCGGCGTTCGCTTCAAGGAGTTGTCGAACGAGGACCGCGAACTGATGGAGCGCGAGCTGCCAAAGCTATGAGCGCGGACGACGCCGCCGAAGGGGGGCGTGCCGCTCTGCGTTGGGGCGGGCTGCCCGAGAGGACGCGCGACGCGCTCCACCGTCGCCTCGAAGGGTTGTACGGTGGGACGCGCGATGCGGAGGTCTTCGACGCGCTGCCTCTGGACAAGCAGCAGGCGCTTCTGATTCTGGCCCGGCGGCTGACGGAATTGAAATTGTGGGACGCCGTGCGGCGCGTGGAGAATTTGTACGGCGAGGGCGGGGTCGGGATGCACTTTCGGGCCTGGCCCTTTCTGAAGTCGGCGCTCCACAGGCGTGAGAACTTTTCGACGTGGTTCGCCACGCACAAAAACACGTCGCTCGGCTTCATAGAGCGCGGGAAGCGCCTCGGCTCGCTGCACATCCTTTACAGCGAGGGCGGCGCGGGCACAGGGTGGGAGGCGCACTTCGACCTATATAACCCGTGGGCCTCGCCCGTCAACGCCTGGCGTCACCTCCTGCACGAGAAGATGCGCCGTGAAGTGCCCGACTGGCGCATCATCGGGGCCGCACTCGGGTACAATGATAAGTGATAAGTGATAAGTGATAAGTGATAAGTTAAAGACCGGTTCTTATCTCTATTACTTATCACTGATCACTTATCACTTATCACTGCCTTGATAGTCTGGAGGAAACAGGCAGCCATGTTCGATCAATTCACGCTCGGCATAGAGGAAGAGTTTCAGATCGTTGACCCGCAGACGCGCGAGTTGCGCTCGCACGTCACCGAGTTCCTGGACGAGGGCAAGATGCTCCTGGGCGAGCAGATCAAGCCCGAGATGATTCAGTCCATGATCGAGGTCGGCACGGGCATCTGCCAGAACATACAGGAGGCGCGCGAAGACATCTCGCGCCTGCGCGGCGTCATCTCGGCGCTCGCGCGGCAGAAGGGCCTGGAAATCGTCGCCGCCTCCACGCACCCCATCTCGCGCTGGCAGGATCAGAAGATTTTCGACGACAAACACTACAACGTGCTCGTCGAGGAACTTCAGATGGTCGCGCGCTCCTTGCTCATCTTCGGCTTGCACGTCCACGTCGGCGTCCCGGACCGCGAGCGCCAGATACACATCATGAACGCGGCGCGCTATTTCCTGCCGCACGTCCTGGCGCTGACGACCTCGTCGCCCTTCTGGATGGGCATCAACACGGGGCTCAAATCTTACCGCTCGGAGGTCTTCAAAAAGTTCCCCCGCACGGACATCCCGGACCACTTCGACTCGTACCAGTCGTTCCAGCGCTACGTCAACCTGCTGCTTGAGACCAAGAGCATCACCAATCCGAAAAAGATTTGGTGGGACATCCGCCCGCACCCGGTCTTCCCGACGCTGGAGTTCCGCGTCTGCGACATCCCGACGCGCGTGGACGACACCATAGCGATTGCCGCGCTCTTCCAGGCCATCGTCGCCAAGCTCACCATGCTGATTAATAAGAACCTGGGCTTCCGCCTCTACCGCCGGATGCTGATTCAGGAGAACAAGTGGCGGGCCGTGCGCTACGGGCTCGAAGGCAAGCTGATAGACTTCGGGAAACAAAAAGAAGTGCCAGTGCGCGATTTGATTCTTGAGCTTCTGGAATTCGTTGACGACGTGTTGGACGACCTGGGCTCGCGCAAGGAGGTCGAGCACATACACACGATCCTCGAACTCGGCACCTCGGCCGACGAGCAGTTGCAGGTCTACCGCGAGACCAACGACCTCAAGGCGGTCGTTGACGTGCTCATCGCCCGCACGATGGAGAACGTCCCGCGCGACGTTGACCTGAGCCGGCCGATGCCCGCCGTCGAGCGCGAGATTTCGAAGTAAAAGGCTCAAACCCAGGAACTCCTGTCGGAAGTCGCGCACGCTCCGCGCGGGACATTCCCGCGTCATTGACTGCCCGTAATTGGTCCGTTATTCTTCCCGCCCATTTCCCGTGACCGGAGCCCGAGGCCGAGAGGCCGCGCCGGCGCGGGGATTGTCTCAACGCAACTATGCCAGTCGGAAATGCCCGCCGGGAACTTCTGTCGCAGAATTTAGCCCATAGCGTGCGTGAATTCATAGCGCCGGAGGCCGTGCCGTAAAGCGGGACAACGGTCCCGCGCTGCCGGTCTGCACGGGTGAGACTCTCGTCCCGACGCGCGGCGAGCAAGATAAATCAAGACCTGACCAATGTGCTCTGAGGGTCCGCCTGAACCCTCCTTCCCAAGACCTCGATACCGCCGGGCGGCGTCTCATCACCCCGCCCGCTAAAGGAGAAATGATGAAGACCACCCAACATAGCTTCAGCCCTCCGGGCAGAAGGGTAAGAATTTTAATACTTATCTTCGCTGGCTTAATCTGCGCCGCCGTAGGCGGTGCCGGGGCGCTGGCCCAACAGTGCACGCCGACCATTAAGACCGACCGCTCCATCTACACGGAGCCGACGCTGCCGACGCTGCCGGCCGCGGGCGGGAAGTACTGCGACCCGGTGTTCGGCACCGAGATCATGCGCGCCACGAGCGCCGCGGACTGCCCCGCCCCAGGCTGCGGCACGTTCTACGCGCAGTGGCCGACCTTCAACACCAACAACACGATGATCATGATCCGCAACGGCACCGAGGGCAACGTCATCATCAAAGCTTTCGACCCCGTCAACTTCACGCTCGGGAACACCATTGCCGCCGCCTCGCCGACCCTGCCGAGCGGCTCGACGATGACCTGGGAGGGCGCGACCTGGTCGCGCACGGACCCTGACCTGATTTACGTCCACGTCAACTACTACAGCCCGATCTACTCGGACACGGGGATGAAGCTCTACACCTACCGCGTCTCGACCAACACTTTCAGCCTGCTCAGAGACTTCGCTCCCGAACTCGCCCCGGGGCAGCCCGACTACCTCTTCGAGATGCACATGGACGCCCACGACGAAATTTTCACGTTCAAGCACATGCGGGTCGGCGTCGGCGACGGCGAGGCGATCTATTACATCGTCTGGAAAAGGTCAACCGACACGGTGCTCAAACACATCCCGAACACCACCACCAGTTTCGGCCCGGATGAAACCGCCGACGCCGCCGTCCCCGACAAGAGCGGCCGCTGGATCAGCTTCCCTTACAACGCCGACACCAGGCCAATTCAGATCGGCGACCCGAGGGTTAAAGTCCTCGACCTGCAAACCAACACCTGGCAGACGATTGAGTTCACCGGGGATGACGACCCGGGCGCACACGGGGACGTGGGCACTGGGGTCATGATCGGGCACGGCCATTTCTCCGGCAGCGCCAACAGGCGTCCGCTGAGTGACGTCGAAAGCCAGACGACCCTCTTCGATTACAAGAACGCCGCCGGCATGACCGACTGGTCGAACGACCAGCACATGTCGCTCTACGCCGACGACGAGAGTTGGGCGATGGTGGGTCTTTACGACTACGACGATTACCTGGAGACGGGCGTGTACGAGAATGAGATCATGCAATTCTCGATGACCGACCCGCAAAAGTTCCGGCGGCTCGCCCACCACCGCTCTCAGGGCACGGGGTATTGGACCGGCGTCCCGCACGCGAACATCAGCCGCGACGGGCGCTTCATCGCCTACACCTCAAACTGGGAGAACTCGGGCAGAACAGACCTCTTCATCCTGAAAGTCCCGCAGGGCGCGGGCCATTCGCTCTCGCTGAACGGGACGGACGCCTACGTGCAGGCGAGCGACAGCGCGAGCCTGGATGTCGCGGGTGCCATCACGGTGGAGGCGTGGGTCAAGTACAACTCGACGGGTGTCTACCAGACGGTCGTGGCTAAGGAGAGCCACGGGCAGACGGGAGGGGGCGGCGGCTACGAGTTGGCGATCACCAACCTGGGCAAGGCGCGGCTCAGCGTCTGGTCAGACTCCAACACCTACGTCACGTCCACCGGCGCGACCACCATCACGCCCGGCGTCTGGCACCACATCGCGGCCGTGGTCGATAGCAGCCAGAGGCGGATTTACCTGGACGGCGTGCTCGACGCGAGCAACAGCGGCACGTTGCTGCCCACGGGCGGCAACAGCGCCCTTAGCATAGGGCAGCGACCTAACAACACCTACCGCTTCGGCGGGCTGATAGACGAAGTCCGTGTGTCAGCCGCAGCCCTCTACAACTCCAACTTCACGCCGGAGACGGGCCTCACGTCCGATGCCGCGACCCGCGGGCTCTGGAGGTTCGACGGTCAGACCGCCAATGACTTCTCCGCCAACGCCAACCACGGGACGCTCCAGGGCGGCGCGACTTATTCCGCGGACGTTCCCGTGGCGAGCCGGTACTCGCTCTCCCTGAACGGGACGGACGCCTGGCTCGAAACCCCTTACAGCACGAGCCTGGATGTCGCCGGTCCCATCACGGTCGAAGCCTGGGTTAAGTACAACACCAACGGCACGTACCAAACCGTCGTCGCCAAGGAGCGCCACTCGCAGACGAACGGCGGCGGCGGCTACGAGCTGCAAATTACCAACCTGGGCAAGGCGCGGCTCACCATCTGGACGGACTCCAACACCTACTACATCGTCGCCGGGGCCTCAATCGTCACGCCGGGTGTCTGGCACCACATCGCCGCGGTGGCCGACGGCAGCCAAAGGCGCATCTATTTGGACGGCGTCCTCGACGGGAGTGTCAACGGCGCACAAATGCCGGCGGCCGGGGGCGGTGCCCTCAACATCGGGCGTCGCGGAAACAACACCTACCTCTTCAACGGGCGCATTGATGAGGTGAGGGTCTCCAACGCCGCCCTCTACAACTCCAACTTCACGCCGACGGCGAGCCTCACGGGAGGCGCGAGCACAAAGGGGCTGTGGAAGTTCGACTACCAGACGGCCGCCGATGACTCGGGCAACGCCAATCACGGCACGCTCCAGGGCGGGGCCGTTTATTCGACCGACGCGCCTTGAGGCGCGACGGAGAAGTAAAAAGGTAAAGGCGAAGAAGGGGGCGGAGAATCACGTCCGATTTTAATGTGATTCTCTGCCCCCTTAACGCGTCTGCTTGCCCAGCAGTGCGATCAACCCCTCGGCCAGTGTGCCTTGCCAGTTGATGTACTCGTGCGCGCCGTCAAATTCGGTGTACTTAACTTCATAACCCTTCGCCTTCAGC
Source organism: uncultured Acidobacteriota bacterium (assembly GCA_963711585.1). Taxonomy (GTDB): domain Bacteria; phylum Acidobacteriota; class Blastocatellia; order Pyrinomonadales; family Pyrinomonadaceae; genus QHXM01. The sequence goes on from CAVQEU010000022.1 coordinate 922,968, forward strand.
GCATCACGAAGATGGCGGTTGACTTCAACCTGATTTGTGCCACCGGGCTTGGGGAGGGTTTCGAGTAAGCCGACGGTCAGGAATGCCCGTAGAGACAGTTTAGGGTTGGTGGAAAATTGCCGCCTGACCCACTCGTATTCGGAATCAGTTTCCGGCTTCCACCAGTAAGAGGCCGATTGAGACAGGAAGTTGCCGAAGTTTCCCGGATACCACATCGCCGCACACGTGGCGGCGAGCCCGCCGTAACTTGAACCGGCAAGCACCGTCCGAGCCGGGGCGGTCGTCACTCGATACCTTTCTCTCACCCAGGCGAGCAGTTCTTTGGAAAGGAAATCGGCGAACGGCCTGTAGCAAGGCAACTCGCGCTCACGCTCCGAGGGGCCTGGGTTGTCTACTAAAACGGCGACGACCGGCGGGATTTTGCCGGCGGCGATGAGGTTGTCGAGTATCGTCGGCGTCGGGACGAGGTCCAAGTATGATTGCCCGTCAAAGATTATGAGTAAGGGGTAGGCTTTAGCCTTCACACGATAGTCGGCCGGCAGGTATACCCAGACATTCCTCTCGTTCTTCAAAATCCCGCTCTCTATTTTGTGCTGTTCCACTTTACCGGCAGGCACTCCTGCCCTTCGTTCCACCCAGGGTTGAGACGGCGCTCCGGGTAATTCCACGACCGACTGCACGTTCCCCTCGGTCGCACTCGCGGCCGGCGGATAGCGTTTCGGGTTGAGCGGGTCCGTCTGAACATTGGCGAAGCGTTTCTGCCAATCGAGGCCGGGTGTGTTCAGCGGGGTCAACTCATCATTCGGCGAGAGGGTGTAGAGGAAGCGAACGTCTTTACGGAAGATGTAACTTCGATACCACACGTCGCTCTCAGGCAAACGTGTCATCTGGTTGTCGGCCGGGTTCAATCCCCCTGTCTGCAAAAAAATGACGACGTTGCGCGTCTCTTCCGTCCCGCGCCAGAGGAAGGTGACGAGAACGTTCTTGCCGTCGCCGGGAATCGGGTCCACGAGCGGAGTCCCGGCTTTTCGTACGTCTTCCCAAAATCGAGTGACGGCCGCAGGGTCTCCCTTTCGTAGTTGGCTTTGTAAGGCGGCGACGCGCGAACTTGGTGGGGGATTCGCACCTTGAGAATTGATTGTTTGAGCGTTATGCGTCTGCCCCCCTGCGACTGAAGCGAAGAGAATAAGCAGGGCCAAAAACGCGCTTGAAATTCTGCTCCGGGTGGGCATCTTGCGGCCTCCTTAAGAAAGGGTCTCTTAAGAGAGGACACCGCCCGTTCGATGTTTATGACAGAAAATGTGTGTGAGGGGACGCAACGACGGCCCGGCGGCTTCATGCCAGTGCATGAAGCCGCCGGGCCGTCGTGGTAAAGATGGCGGACGTTTACTTCCGACTTGCTTTTAGCGATTCGAGCAGGAAGTTCTCGAAGATGATGCGGCCGTCGCGCGACTCGTTGGGGTGCTCCCAGCGTGTGGCGCGGCGCTTGTCCCAGTCCTCGAATGATTTTTCGAGGTGAAACTGGACGGTGTAGATCAACTGCCCGTCGGCGCGCTTGACCATCATCTGGTTGCGGCACAGATACGCGGTCGCCAGGAGCTTGAAGCCTTCGGGCACGCGGTCCAGTTGCAGCCCATGGTTCTGCCAGACGCGCAGGATGCTCGCTTCGGTCGTGTAGTCCTGCCAGACGCCCTCCTCCTCGTCCTCAATTCCATCGAAGATCGGGTCGTCCAAATCCGTGATGCGTATGAAGCGGTACTGGTACTCGAAGGGGCGGCCCTCGCGCCGCTCGTGTTGCTCCATGTGGTCTAAGGTGACGACGCGCGCGCCGAAGCTCATCCCGACAAGTTGGTGCCCGCCGCAGATGCCGAGCACGGGCGTCTTCGTCGTGCGTATGAACTCGCCGAACTTTTCCAGGTGCTGCGGGTTGTAGTAGTCGAAGTCACGGAGCGTCCCACTTAGCACGATGGCGTCGGGGCGCGTCTCGGCTTCGGCCTCGGCCAGCTCGGAGTAGTGAGTGATGCAGATTTGCGGGCGGCGCACGAGGCGCGCGATGTTGTTCTGAATGTTGTCGAGCGCCAGTTGAGCGATTTCGCGCTCGCGCAGAAGCTGCGTCTTGAGGGTCTTGCCCCACTCCCTGACGGCCACCTCGGAGATGTCGTCTTCGTCGCGAAGGAGGTCGTCAACGACGAGGACGCGCGCCTCCTCTATGCGCTTCTCAATGGGCACGTAGCGGCAGAACGTGCGCTGGTTGAAAGGGAATGGTAAAGGCTCCGGCTTGTCTATAGGTATGTTTTCGTTAATCAATATCTCTTCCGCCATGTTCTCTAAAAGAGTCAGCCCTGCTTGTCTCGGACGGGCCGCTGTTTAGTGTTCTGATTAAATTGCGGGCGGTCGGCCCCGGCTCCGGCCTGTGCGACCTCGCGCTTCACTTCCTGTATGAGAAAATTCCGCAGCCGGGAACGCATCGCGGCACTGCGGCCCGAGGCCGCGTGCTCGACCAATAATAGCATGCGATGCCACGCCGATTCGAGTTCGTCGGCGAGACCGGAAATTCTGCTGATGTCGTAGGGCACGGCCACGTCCGCGCAGTTGGCGCGCGCGAAGACCGCCAGGTAGCGCGCCGTCGCCAAATCCGGGCAACTCATGCGGTGGCGGCCGACCTTCAATTCGACACCGAGCAGCGTGTGCTGTATCTCAACGTCGGCGGCCCGCCTTGCGTAGAGATTCAAATGATGTGAGCGAGTACGCATCGCGAGGATGCGGTCACGGTAGATTCCGGGCAGCCACACGTCGCCGAGGCGTTCTTTGACCTCTGCGGCGAGTTGCGCGAGGAGGCCGGGCGGGCGCGTCTGCTGCTCGCGTGAACCCTGGCCCTCGCCGTTCTTCTTCGTGGCGGTGGCAGTCATTGGGGAAAAGCTTTCAGCGCGCGGCCTGCTGCGCCGCGGGCGCGGGCTTTCGCTGGAACGCGTCGAGCACCTTGTTAGGGAAGAGACCCAGGTAGAAGACGCCCACGATGGTGATGACGATGGCGAGCGCAACGCTGGCAGGCACGCGCGGCGCGCTCCACTCGACCGTGCGCTCGCGGAAGAACATCACGATGATGAGTCGCAGGTAGTAGTAGGCCGAGACGGCCGTGTTGAGCACGGCGACGACGACCAGCGTGTAGTACTGCGCCTTGATGGCGGCGTTGAAGACCATCACCTTGCCTATGAACCCGGCCGTCAGCGGAAGGCCGAGCAGGCTCAACAGGAAGATGGAGAGCGTGAAGGCCAGCGCAGGCGCGCGGAAGCCTATGCCGTTGTAGTCCTCGACCTCCGTGCGCCGGTCGTTGTTGCGCGCGATGAGTGTGACGACGGCGAACGCGCCGAGATTCATCACGGCATACGTCAGCATGTAGAAGGCGACCGAGGCGATGGCCGCGTCCCTCTCGGCCCCGGCGCTCGCGCCCGCGGCGACGAAGCCGACGAGCGCATAGCCCGCGTGCGCAATCGAGGAGTAGGCGAGCATGCGCTTGACGTTGTTCTGGACGATGGCGACGATGTTGCCGACCGTCATCGTGATGATCGCCATCACGGCGAGCGCGTTGACCCAGGCCAGGTTGGTCTGCATGGAAGTGGTCGCGGCGGCCGCGCCCGCCACGAACGGGAAGCCGAAGATGAAGACGCGCAGGAAGGAGGCGAAGCCCGCGGCCTTCGGCCCGGCGGCCATGAAGGCCGTGACGGGCGTGGGCGCTCCCTCGTAAACGTCCGGCGTCCAGATGTGGAAGGGCGCGGTCGCGACCTTGAAGCCGAAGCCGACGAGCATCATCGCCGCGCCCGCGAAGACCAGCTCCTTGTAACGCGCGGTGTCCAGCGTCATCGCAATCTGCGTGATGTTGGTCGTGCCGGTGCCGCCGTAGACGAGCGCGATGCCGTAGAGCAGGAACGCCGAGGAGAACGAGCCGAGGATGAAATATTTGAGCGAGGACTCGTTCGAGCGCAAATCCGTGCGGCGGAATCCCGCCATCACGTAGGTAGCGATGGAGAGGATTTCCAGGCCCAGGAAAATGATGACCAGGTCGTTGCCGGAGGCCATCAGCATCATCCCCGCCGTGGCGAACAGCAGCAGCGAGTGGAACTCGCCCGCGGGCAGCCGCTCGTTCTCCACCCAGACCATAGAGATCAGCACCGTCAGCGCCGAGACGAGCAGGAAGATGAGAGTGAAGCTCAGGCGCAATTCGTCGAGCACGATCATGCCGTTAAAGCTGCCCGCGCCGACCGCGCCCGGGCTCATCCAGAGCCAGACGGAGGCGATTCCCGCGGCCACGAGCCCCGCGAGCGCTAAGCCCCCGGTCGTCCAGCGCTGCCGAGGCCGCGCGAACGCGTCTATCAGCATGACGAGAACGGCCGCGCCGCAGATGATCAGCTCCGGCAGGATGAGCCGGAAGTTCACGTCCGGGCTGCCAATTTGTAGGGCAAGTAAAGATTCCATCGTTAAAAAGTTTTCCCCGCGAAAATTTCAGCTCCCGGCGCGCCGCGGCCTCGTCGCGGCCTCTTCGGTCAGGAGCTTGTCCAGGCGCTTGCGCATCGTCGCCATGTAGAGGGGGGCGTCGGCCATCCCGACGTGGTTCGGGAGCGAGAGCTTCCCCTCGCGGTCGAAGAAGAGCACCGTCGGCATGCGCAGCCGTTGCGAGTAGCGCGCGAAGATAGTCCTGTCCGGATCGCGCAGGACCGGGAACGAAATCTTGAGTCCCTTTGCGTAGTCGCGCAAGCCCTTGTCCGAAACGTCCTCCTCGCTCTCGATGCTGATCCAGAGGAACGTGACGGGCTTGTCCTTGTACTCTTTCTTTAAAACTTCGAGCGCCTTCAACTCCTCCTTGCACGGCAGGCACCACGTCGCGCCGAACGAGACGAGCACGACCTGGCCGCGCATGCTCGCCACGTCGTAAGTCTTCCCGTCCGCGCCCCTCAATTTAAGGTCGGAGGAGTCCGCGGGCGGAACCACCTGCACCGCCGCGCCCTGCGCACGCGCTACAGCGGCCGCCACCACAAGCGAAGCGCAAAGAAATAAGAGCGAGAAAATTCTTTTCATCATTATTCGTGAATCGAAAACTCGTAAATCGTAAATCGTGAATCGTAAATCGTAAATCGTAAAAGAAAGACCGTTCGTCTATTTACGATTCACGATTTACGATTTACGGCTTTTCACGGCCCTAGCTTCTCCACGATGGTCCCGCCGCGCTGTGGGCGGACGACGCGGTCGCGGACTTCCAGGACGGCGTCCTTAGAGCGATCCAGGAACGGGCGCGGGTAGACGCCCATCAAAAGCATCAGGATGAGCAGCGGCACGAGCAGGCCAACCTCGCGCGCGTTCAAGTCTTTCAGCTTCGCGTTCTCGGGATTACGTATGCGCCCGAAGATGACGCGCTGCAACATCCAGAGCATGTAGACGGCGGCCCAGATGACGCCCGTGGCCGCGAGCATCGTCACCACCCACGAGTACGCGACCGCGTTCGACATCCACATCCCCAGCAGAATTAAGAACTCGCCGACGAACCCGTTCAGGAGCGGCAGGCCGACGGACGAGAGCGAGGCGATGACAAAGAGCGCGGAGAACCACGGCATAGAGTGTGCCAATCCGCCGAAGTCGGAAATCATGCGCGTGTGCCGCCGCTCGTAGATCATCCCGACGAAGAGGAAGAGCGCCCCCGTCGAGACGCCGTGGTTGAGCATCTGGTAGAGCGCGCCCTGCATGCCCTGCTCCGTGAAAGAGAAGAGGCCGAGGACGACGAAGCCCATGTGGCTGACAGACGAGTAGGCGACCAGCCTTTTTACGTCCGGCTGCACCATCGCGACGAGCGCGCCGTAGATGATGCCTATGACGGCGAGCGTGATGATCAGCGGGGCGAAGTATTTCGACGCCGTCGGGAAGAACGCAAGGTTGAAGCGCAGGAGCCCGTAAGTCCCCATCTTCAGCAACACGCCCGCGAGAATCACGGAGCCCGCGGTCGGCGCTTCCGTGTGCGCGTCCGGCAGCCACGTGTGGAAGGGGAAGAGCGGGACTTTGATACAAAAGGCGAAGGCGAAGGCCAAAAAGAGCAGCGCCTCCGTCTGGCTCCCCGCGAACTGCGGGAAACCTGGCAGCCCCTCCTTGAGCGCGTTCAGCACCGTGACGTAATCGAAGGAGCCCGCCATCAAGTAGAGCACGATGATGCCCGCGAGCATCAGGAGGCTTCCGACCGCCGTGTAGATGAAAAACTTGGTCGCCGCGTAAATCCGCTCTTTGCCGCCCCAGATGCCTATCAGGAAGAACATAGGCACGAGCGACGCCTCGAAGAAGAGATAGAAAATCAGCAAATCGAGCGAGACGAAGACCCCTATCATCGCGCTCTCCAGGACGAGCAGAAAGACGTAGTAGGAGAGCTGCCTCTTCGTCACCGAAGTCCAACTCGACAGTATCGAAATTGGCACAAGCAGCGTCGTCAGCAAGACGAGCCAGAGGCTGATGCCGTCAACTCCGATGTGATAATTCGAGTTGATGGAAGTGATCCACGGCGTGTTCTGGACGAATTGGAAGCCGCCCTCCGTCCTCCCGCCGCCGCCGAGGAGCAGGAGCGAGAGCGCGAACGTGACGACGGAGAAGAGAAGCGCGATCCACTTGTAGTGCGCCTCGCGCTTGTAGACGAGGCCATGCCCAATGAGGGCGACCGCGCCGACGGTCGGGAGCAGGATCAGGATGGTAAGCAGGTATTGCTGCATGTTCCAGGCTCAGCGTAAGAAGATTAAAAAATAGGCTATGACGGCGAGCGCGCCGAGCAGGATGATCGCCGCGTAGCTGCGGACGAAGCCCATCTGCAAGTAGCGCACGACGCGCCCCAGTTCGCGGACCGCGCGGCCCAGCCCGTTGACGATGCCGTCAATCACGCCCACGTCGAAAATCTTCCACAGCCCCTCGCGCGAGCCGGCCTTGATGGGATTGATGAGCGCCGCGTTGTAGACCTCGTCCACGTAGTACTTGTTCTCCAAAAGGCGCGGCATCACGCGCAGCGGACGCCAGCGGAACGCGAACCAGCCTATGAGCATGCCCGCGATGGCAATCGTCACGGAGATTATCGTGAACGTTATCTCCTGGCTGACCTCTTCGGGCGAGTGCGCGCGCTCCGTTGCGGACTCGTGCACAGAGCCTTCGCCGACGGAACTCGGGGAAGCGCCGCCCTCGCCGTGCGGCGCGGCCTCTGTAGTCCCTCGCGCCCGGGTTCCTTCGGGCGCTCCGTGCGTGGCTTCGGCAGTCTCTTTCGGGTGGATGATGACGGGCTCAAGCACGTGCTCGAACACGTTCACGTCTTTTAAGCCGACCACGGAGCTTAAGGCGTAGGGTACGCCGACGAGCCCGCCCAACGTAGAGAGAATCGCCAGCACGACGAGCGGGACGGTCATCACCCACGGCGACTCGTGCGGCTTGAACGGGCCGTGATGGTGTCCGGCGTCGTGAGCGCCGCCCGCGCCCGCCGTGGCGGGGACCGCGTGTTCGTCGTGTTTGTCGTGCTCGTCGTCAACCTTCTCGCCGGGCTCGTGGTGCGGGCGGTCGCCGGCGGAAGCGGTCGCGGCGTCGTGCGGTTTCTCGTCTTCGTCGTAGGCGTGCGCGTGTGCCTCGTCGGCCTGGCCGCCCGCGTGGCCTTCGGCGAAACGCTCCTCGCCCCAGAAGGTCATCACCATCATGCGCATCATGTAGATGGCCGTCAGCAGCGCCGTCACAGCGCCGATTGCCCACAGGAATTTGCCCGCGCCCGGAAACAACTCCGTGCTCCACGTCTTCCACAGAATCTCGTCCTTCGAGAAGAAGCCCGCGAAGATGGGGATGCCGCTGATGGCGAGCCAGCCGGCGAACATCGTCCAGTGGGTGATGGGCATGTACTTCTTCAGCCCGCCCATGCGCCGCATGTCCTGCTCGTGGTGCATGCCGTGTATTACGGAGCCTGAGCCGAGGAAGAGCAGCGCCTTGAAGAAGGCGTGCGTCATGACGTGGAAGATGGCGGCGACGAACGCGCCGACGCCGCACGCCAGGAACATGTAGCCCAACTGCGAGACGGTGGAATAAGCCAGGACTTTCTTGATGTCGTTCTGCGCGATGCCGATGGTCGCGGCGAAGATGGCGGTGGCCGCGCCGACGATTGCGATGATGAACATGGCCGTCGGCGCGTGCGTGTAGATGGCGTTGCAGCGCACGATCATGTAGACGCCCGCCGTGACCATCGTCGCCGCGTGAATCAGCGCGGAGACGGGCGTCGGCCCCGCCATCGCGTCCGGCAGCCAGACGAACAGAGGAATCTGTGCGGACTTTCCGGTCGCGCCGATGAAGAGAAGTATCGCGGCGGAGGTTATGCCCCCGGCGAAGAGCGTGCCCCAGCCGAAGGCTTCGACGGGCATGGCGGCGATGGTCTGAAGCGCGCTCGTCACGCCCTGGGTTTCCTTGGCGAAAAAGCTGATCGAGCCGCTGCCTGCGGCGCTCGTCAGGAAGAAGACGAGCATAATGCCGAGCACGACGCCCCAGTCGCCTATGCGGTTGGCGACAAATGCCTTCTTCGCCGCGTCGCCCGCCTCCTTGCGGTCCACGTAGTAGCCAATGAGAAAATAGGAGCAGAGCCCGACGCCCTCCCACCCGACGAACATCAACAGCAGGTTGTCCGCCAGGATGAGCGTCAGCATCGAGAACATGAAGAGGTTCAGGTACGCGAAGAAGCGGTAGAACCCAGGGTCGCCGTGCATGTAGCCCGTGGCGAAGACGTGAATCAGGAGACCGACGAAGGTGACGAAGAGAGCGTAGATGCCGCTCAGTCGATCCAGGGCGAAGCCGAAGTCCGCGCGGAAGCCGCCCACGTCGAGCCACGTCCAGAGGTGATCCCAGACGGGCGCGATTCCCGGAACGGCCTCGGCCGTCAGCGCGCCGCCGCTCTTGAAGGAGAGGTAGAACGCGATAATGGTCGAGATGCCGACCGACAGGCATGCTACAAAACCGATGAATGCTTCTTTGCGGACACGGCGGCCAAGGAACCAGTTGACCGCGGCCCCTGCGAGCGGCGCGAAGACGATGAGACTCAGCCAGTTGTTTTCCTGCATGATCGAATTCTAATCTTCGCTACAGCTTCAGAATATTCGCGTCATCAACATCGAGCGATTCGCGGTTGCGGAAGATGGCGAGGATGATGCCTAAGCCCACTGCCGCCTCGGCGGCCGCGACCGTCATGACGATGAAGACGAAGAGTTGTCCGTTCACGTCGCGGAAGTAGCTCGAAAACGCGACGAACGTCAAATTCACGGCGTTGAGCATCAGCTCGATGCACATGAACATCGAGATCACGTTGCGCTTGATGATGACCCCGACCACGCCGATAGTGAACAGCACGGCCGAGAGCGCCAGATACCAGGAAAGATGCGGAACAGCGTCCATAAGATTCTAAGAGCAGTGATAAGTGATAAGTGATAAGTAAAAACCTCTTTCTTTTACTTATCACTTATCACTTATCACTCATCACTTTCTAAAAGTTTTTCCGCTTCCGCGGTCGTGTGCGCGACGACGGGGGTGGCGTCGCCGACCGCGTCGGGGTCAACAATACTTTTGGTCAGCACGGCCGAGCCGGGCACGGGGAGCGCGTCCGGCGGGAGCGCCGCGCGCCGCGCCAGCGTCATCGCCCCGACAATCGCCATCAGGAGCAGGATTGACGTGATCTCGAACGGCAGCAGGTAGGTCGTAAAGAGCCCCTTGCCGATTGAGGCCGTCAGGCCGACGTCCGACGTGCTCGGGTCCTGCGGCGCGGGCTGCGTCGTCTCGACGAAGTAGATGACGAACGCCGCCTGCGCGATCAGCACCGCGGCCAGCACAATCGCCGACGGAATCAGGATGCGCAGGCGCAGGCGGCGGCGCGCCTCCTCCTCGACGTTGAGGAGCATGATGACGAAGACGACCAGCACCATGATCGCGCCCGCGTAGACGATGACCTGCACGGCGGCGATAAACGGCGCGGCCAGCATCACGTAGAGCGCCGCCAGCGAGATGAAGACGCCGATCAAAGAGATGGCGCTGTAGAGCGGGTTGCGCTGCGCCACCATCGCGACGGCGCAACCCACCGCCATCCCCGCAAACAGTATGAAAAGAATCGCGACCATCAGCTACCAGGACCCCTTTTGAGGCGTCCGCAAGAAGTCGCCCCGCTCAAGGGGCGTAATAGAAATAGGCGACCGTCGCCGTGATGACGATGTTCAGAATGGCGACGGGCAGCAAAAACTTCCAGCCGAAGTTCATCAACTGGTCGAAGCGGAAGCGCGGTAAGGTTCCGCGCAGCCAGATGTAGAGGAACAGGAAAAAGATGACCTTGATTAAGAAGTAGAAGACGCCGAGCAGTGGGAACGCCGCGACGCCGGGGCCGTTCCAGCCGCCGAGAAAGAGCGTCGTCGCCAGCATCGAGACAGTCAGCATGTTGACGTACTCGGCCATGAAGAAGAGCGCGAACTTCATGGCGGAATATTCGGTGTGGAACCCGGCGACGAGTTCCGTCTCGGCCTCGGGCAAATCGAACGGGACGCGGTTGGTCTCAGCGATGGCCGAGATCAGGTAAATGATGAAGCCCAGAATCTGCGGGAAGATGTTCCACTTGGGGATGAACCCGAACCAGTAGCCGCTCTGCTGCTCGACGATGTTGTAAATGTCCAGCGTCCCGCTCAGCAGGACGACGCCGACGAGCGAGAGCCCGAGGCTTAACTCGTAGGAGATGAGCTGTGCGGACGAGCGCAGGGCGCCCATCAGACTGTACTTGTTGTTGGAAGACCAGCCGGCGAGCGCGATGCCGTAGACGCCGACCGAGGTGATGCCTAAGACGTAGAGCAGCGCCACGTCGAAGCGCGCGATGACGAGTTGCGTCTCGCCGAACCAGGGCAGCGTGATGGTCGGGCCGAAAGGGTAGACGATTATCGTCATCAGCGCCGTCATGATCGCCAACACGGGGGCGAGGAAGTAGACGAAGCGCGTTGACTTGTCGGGGACGATGTCCTCTTTGAGAATGAACTTCAAGAGGTCCGCGAACGGCTGAAGCAGGCCGCCCGGCCCGACGCGGTTCGGCCCGAGCCTCCCCTGTATGAACGCCAGCACGCGCCGCTCGGCCAGCACCGTGTACGCGACGATCATCAGAATGCCCGTGAAGGCAATCGTAATCGCCAACAGCCTGAGCGCGATGTCGAATACAGTGTTCCAGTCCATGATTCGTAAATCGAAAACTCGTAAATCGAAAGCTCGTAAATCGTAAATCGTAAATCGTGAATCGTAAGAGAAAGAATCGTTCGTCTATTTACGATTTACGATTCACGATTTACGGCTTTTTTTCAGTCTCCGACGGCCGCCTCCGTCTGGCGCAAGGTAGCGTCAATCGTGATCTGGTACAGGGGCGAAATCAGCACCGAGGGGGGCTCCGGGTTGCCCGCGGCGAGCAGGTGGAACTGCGGGACTTTGCCCGTCAGCGTCCCCGGCTTGAAAAGCTCGTGGCCCACGGGGGGCGTGCCAGTCAGTTTTTCCGCCTCCTCGCTCATCCCCTCGACGCCGAGGCGCAAGCCCTCTGCCTCTTTCAAGAGGTCTTTGCGCTCGGCCGTCTGGTGCTTCACCTGGACGGGCTTCGTCTCATCCTTCAGGAGCGGGTAGCGAAGCTCACTGTAAGCGGGAACTTTCGCCGCAATCTCCTTGAAGACGTTGCTCGCAGACATCTGGAAATTGAAATCAACTTCGAGCGCGCGGGCCAGTTGCGCCGTAATCATCCAGTCCTGTTTGGACTGGTGCACGGGCGGGATTGATTGGCGCACGCGCTGCACGAGGCCGCCGTTGTTCGTGAAAGTCCCGTCGGTTTCGGCGAAAGACGCGGCCGGCAAGATCACGTCCGCGTGACGCGTCGTCTCCGTCTCGAAGAGTTCCTGAACGACCAGGAAGTCCAGTTTCGAGAGTGCGTCTTCGCGCCCGCTCAATTGGTCTGGAAGAAAACTGCCCGCGATATACATTGCGCGCACTTCTGTGCCAGCCGCGTCGAGAAGCTGGCCGGCATTGCGCCCGCCGCGCATGAGGCCCATGTCGTGCACGCCGACGCTGTTGTTGTAGAGCGGCAAGGGGTGCAGGAGCACGCGCCGCGCAGCGGTCGAGAACGCGTAAGGGAGTTGTGCCAGAATCGCCTGCCCGGCCTGGCTCAACTCGCCGCCGAACATGACGACAACGTCGCCCTCCGTCTCGTTCAAGGTCTGACGAAGAGTCTCAAGCTCTTTGACCTCTACGCCGAGCTTGCGCGCGGCCAACGCGTTCTGCGCCGGGTCGGCCAATGCCAGAACGCTTGCGTCCTCCGAGCCCGGCCGGATGTGTACGAACTGCGTCGCGCGCTCCCTCAGGCGAATCTCGCGGCTGTTGACGATGATTAATTTCGCGCCGCCGTTGCGCACGGCCTGGCGGATTTGCCTGCCCGTTAAGGGCTGCAACTCTTCGGGCTCGCCGCCGATGAGCAGGATGGTCTTGGCGTGGCGTATGTCCTTGTGCGTCGCGAGCGCGCCGCCCAGATTGTCGAAGAAGGGAATGAGGCTGAAGGCGTCCGTCGCCGCGTAGTTCTCGGTCCCGACGACTTCCGTTGCGAACCTGTAGAGCGCGTAGTTGGCTTCGTTCGTGATGCGCGGACTTCCCACGACGGCGATTGCTGACGCCCCGTGCTCGTTGGCAACCTCTTCGAGTTTTTTGGCCGTGAAGGCAATCGCCTCGTCCCAGGTCGCGGGGATGAGCTTGCCGCCCTTACGGTAACGAATCATGGGCGTGCGCAGCCGCTCCTCGTGGTTGACGAACGGGTGGCCGAAGCGACCCTTGATGCAGAGAAATTCGCCGTTGTGCCCGTTGACGTAGCGGTCGCGCGCGACGGAGCGCATCAGGACGCCTGCGCGCGAGCCGAGAGACATCTCGCAGCCGTCGGAGCAGAACGAGCAGGTCGAGACCGTTTGCTCCAACTCCCACGGCCGCGCCTGGTGGCGATAGGTCGCGTCGAGCAGGGTTCCGGTCGGGCAGACCTCTATGCAGTTGCCGCACTGCGAGCAGTTGAGCCAGCCGCCGTAAGTCCCTATGACCGTGTGCGCGCCGCGCCCGCCCGCTTCGATGGCGTCCTCGCCCATCCACTCGTCGCAGACGCGCGTGCAGCGTTTGCAGAGGATGCAGCGCTGCGGGTCGTTGGCGACAATCGGCGAGAGATACTTTTCCGGCATCGCGTTCTTCGGCTCGGTGAAGCGCTCTTCGAGGTTGCCCCAGTCGAAGGCCATCTCCTGCAACTCGCACTCGCCGCCGCGGTCGCAGACAGGGCAGTCCAGCGGGTGATTGGCGAGCAGAAATTCGACCATCGCGCGTTGCGCCTTCTCGATCTCGTCGCTCGCGGTCGTCACAATCATCCCGTCCGTGCAGGTGATCGTGCACGACGTTTGCAGCTTAGGCATCTTCTCGATCCGCACGAGACACATGCGACACGACGCCTGAAGCGCCAGGTCCGCGTAGTAGCAGAACGAGGGAATCGAAAAACCCTCCTCGCGGCACACGTCAATGAGCCGCGCGCCCTTCGCGACCTGAAAATCCTGCCCGTTGATAGTAACTTTGATTAATTCAGATGACATTTCTTTACTCAAGTTACCCTACGACTCAACCCTTTGCGCCTTACGTCTTAACTTTGCGCCTCCAGCGAGAAAAAGCTTCTCACGCAAAGACGCAACAAAAGAAAAACCAAAGCCGCAAAGGGGGAACTGTTTTAATGCGCTCTTACTAAACTTCTCAGTCCGCCGCGACGCCAGCCTCTTCGGCTTGCGCGGCCATCGGCACGAGGTGCCGTTTGAAATCTTCGGGGAACTTCTTAATCGCCGACTGAATGGGCCACGCGGCGGCGTCGCCCAAGGGGCAGAAGGATTTCCCCTCGATGTTGTCGCATAAATCCAAAATCAACTGCGCGTCTTCCGGCCTTCCTTCGCCACGCGCGATGCGCTTGAAGATTTTGACGAGCCAGTCGGTGCCCTCGCGGCACGGCGTGCACCAGCCGCACGACTCGTGCTTGTAAAACTCGATCAGGTTCTTCGTGGACTCGAACACGTCCACGGTCTCGTCCATCACGATGAAGCCGCCGGAGCCGACCATCGAGCCGCCCGCGACCAGCCCCTCGTAATCCAGCCGCACATCTTTCCCGATGATGTCCTCGGCCGGCATGATGTAGACGCTTGAGCCTCCGGGGATGACGGCTTTCAACTTTTTGCCGCCCCGTATGCCGCCGCAGTCCTCCATGATGAACTTCTCCATGTCGTCGTAGCCCATCGGAAGTTCATACACGCCCGGCAGATTAACGTGACCCGAGACGGACCAGAGTTTTGTGCCACCACTCTTCTCCGTCCCCAGAGCCTTGTACGCCTCGCCGCCCATCGTGATGATAGGGGGCACGGCCGAAAGCGTCTCGACGTTGTTGACGACCGTCGGCGATTGATAAAGACCCGCGACCGCCGGGAACGGCGGCTTCATACGCGGGTGCCCGCGCAAGCCTTCGAGCGAGTTCAGGAGCGCCGTCTCCTCGCCGCAGATGTACGCGCCCGCGCCCGTGTGCGTGTAGACCTCGCACGAAAAATCCGAGCCCAAAATATTCTTCCCGACGAAACCCGCCTCGCGCGCCTCTTCAATCGCGCGGTCCATGATGTCTATCAGGTAACGGTACTCGCCGCGCGTGTAGATGTAGGTGGCTTTGGAGCCGAGCGCGTAAGCCGCAATCAACATGCCTTCGATCAGCATGTGCGGGTCGCGCTCCATCAGGTAACGGTCCTTGAACGTGCCGGGCTCGGACTCGTCCGCGTTGCAGACGACGTACTTCGGCTTCGGGGAATCTTTCGGCACGAAGCTCCACTTCATGCCGGTGGGAAAGCCTGCGCCGCCGCGCCCGCGCAGCGCAGACTTCTTCACCTCCTCGATGACCTGTTCGGGCGTCATCGAGTCGAGTACCTTCTTGAGCGCGTCGTAAGCGCCATAGGTGCGCGCCACTTCGAGCGTGTGCGAGTTCTCGGATTTGAAGCGGGCCAGCAAGAGCGGCTCGCATCCTATGGCTTCTATACGCATAATCTATTCGTCGGGCGTGAACGCGCGCGCGCCGCGCTCACGCCAGGAGATACTTGACCCTCACGAACAAAGTGCACTGCACCACCGGCTCGATGCCGACCGGGTTCAAGACGGCGTCGAACGCGCTCCGGTCTAAAAGCTCCAGATACGAGGTGCGACTTTTGCGCTCGTGCACCACGCGCGTCCGCGAATCGTAGTTCGACTCGACCGCGCCCGCCTCATAGGCCGTGTAAGTCTGGTAAAGCTCCGCCGGGTAGAAAGTGTCGTAGGTCTCCTGAAAAATGTTGTAGCGGCGCATGACCAGCCCAAGCTGACGGGTGTAACTTTCTTCCTTCTGCTTGACGACGCGGATGGCCTCCTCGAAGAGCTTGCTGCGAACCCGCGTCATGTCGGTAATGACGTAGTCAACCTTAATCAAGTCGAAAATCTGCGCCTGCGCCGCGGCGGTCACGAGCCTTTCCAGCAGCGCGCGGTCCTTGTAGCGGACGGCGACCGTCTTCTTCGTCTCGAAGCCCGTGAGCGTCTCGCGAATCGTGCCGTCGGCCGCCGGCCCGGAGAAATTATAAACACGATTCTGCGTAATGAAATCAATGAAGGTGTCGGCGCGTCTGACGCCGAGCCCCGCGGCGGCCGTCAGGAACTGTTCGATCTGCGCGTTGACCTTCTGATTGCTCTCGCTGGCGGTCGGCGCTTCGCCTGCCACGCCGAAGACGGCGACGAACTCGTCGGGCGCGACGTTCAGCAGGACGTAAGCCTCTACGAACAACTCGCCGTTCGCGCCGACGTTGCCGGTCGTCGGGACCGTCCGCCGGCTGCTCTGGTTGTAGTTGCGGTTGCCCGCTTCCTGTGCCAGAACTGTCAAAGAGCAGAGGGAGATGAGTAGGGAGATGCAGAGAATCCTTTTCATAGTCAGGCTCCTTTAGGGCAAGATTTGGCTGCTATGATGCCCTCCCCGTCTCATACCGTTGGGCGCGCTTACGGCAGCGCGTCCAGAATCTCGTCCACCTTCGCGGTCGTCAAATTCTCGTGGTAGTCAAACCCTATCTGAAACATCGGCGCAGTGCCGCAAGAGCCGAGGCATTCGACCAGGCTGACGGTGAAGCGCCCGTCCGGCGTGGTCTCGCCGGGGCGAATCCCGAGCCGGCTGCAAACGTGCTCTGTGATTTCGGGCTCGCCCATGATCTTGCACGAAAGCGTCTTGCAAATCTGTATGTGGTAGCGGCCGACCGGCTCGGTGTTAATCATCGAGTAGAAGGTCGCCACCTCCCAGATGTCCGTAATCCTCACGCCGAGGCGGTCGGCCAAATAAGCCACGCCCGGCGGGTCGAGCCAGCCCCCGCGCTCGCGCATCACGATGAACATCAACGGCAGTATGGCCGAGCGCTTCACAGGGTACTTAGCCAAATGCCAGTCAATCTCCGCCTCGACCTCCGGCGAAAAGACAGCCATCTCCTCGGGGACTTTCGCCCCCTGCGGCAAAGGGTTATTGGGTGTGAATTGCTGGGACATAAGTCAGTTTTCAGTTTTCAGTTTTCAGTTTTCAGAGAAGAGCAACTGGTCTTTGCTCAAAACTGAAAACTGAAAACTGAAAACTACCGATCAATTTCTCCGAGCACGATGTCGAGCGAGCCGATGATGGCGACGATGTCGGCGATCATTTCGCCCTCGGCCATGTGGGGGAGCGCCGAGAGGTTGACGAAGCTGGGGCCGCGGAAGTGTACGCGCGCGGGCTTCGGGCCGCCGTTCGATTTCATGTAAACGCCGAGTTCGCCCTTCGACGCCTCTATCGCGTGATAGACCTCGCCCTCTGGGACGTTGAAGCCCTCCGCGATAATCAGGAAGTGGTGAATCAGCGCGTCCATGTGCTGCTTCATGGCCTCGCGCTCGGGCAGCACGACCTTCGGCGCGTCAGCCTTGATTGAGCCTGGCTTGAGGCGCGAGAGCGCCTGAACGACGATCTTGTGCGACTCCTTCATCTCGCGCATGCGCACGAGGTATCGCGCCCACACGTCGCAGTCCTGCTCGACCGGAACCTCGAAGTCGTACTGCTCATAACCCGTGTACGGGTTGGCGCGGCGGATGTCCAGGTCGATGCCGCTCCCGCGCAGGCACGGACCGGAAAGCCCCCAGTCAATCGCGTCCTCGGCGGAGATGTAGCCGACGCCCTGCGTGCGCCTCTGGAAAATCGTGTTGCCCGTCAGGAGCGTGTGGAATTCGTCAACCGCTTCGATGAAGTCGTCCGTGAACTGTTTGACGCGGCGCTCGAAGCCCGCTGGCAAGTCCATCATCAGCCCGCCGATGCGGAAGTAGGAGGGTGTCAGCCTTCCCCCGGACGCGGCTTCGATGAGATTCAGAATCTTCTCGCGCTCGCGGAAGCAGTAGAAGAAGACGGTCATCGCGCCGATGTCGAGCGCGTGTGTGCCGAGCCAGACAAGGTGCGACGCGATGCGCTGCAACTCGCACATCAGCACGCGTATGACTTGCGCCCGCTCGGGAATCTCAAGCCCCAGGAGTTTTTCGGCCGCCATCACGTAGGCCAGGTTATTGCCGAGCGGATTCAGGTAGTCCATCCGGTCCGTGATGACGATGCCCTGCTGATACTTCTTATACTCGAAGAGCTTCTCCATCCCCGTATGGAGGTAGCCTATGTCGGGCGTCGCCTTGACGACCATCTCGCCGTCGAGCACCAGCTCAAGGCGCAGCACGCCGTGCGTCGAAGGGTGCTGCGGCCCCATGCTGATCGTCATCTGCGTGTCCAGCGGGCGATCAACGATCTCGAATTGCGGCGGAAGCGTTGTGCTCATAAGTTTTCAGTTTTCAGTTTTCAGTTTTCAGTTTCAGAAAAGACCCGTTGCCTTTGCTGAGAACTGAAAACTGAAAACTGAAAACTAAGTTAAGCTGTACGGCTCATAGCCGCGCAGCGGGAAATCCTTGCGGAGCGCGTGGCCCTCCCAGTCGTCCGGGAGGAGAATGCGACGCAGGTCCGGGTGGTTGTCGAAGACCACGCCAAAAAGATCGTAGGTCTCGCGCTCGTGCCAGTTGGCGGTGCGCCAGACGCCCGTCACTGACGGGACGTGCGTGTCGTCGTCCGTCAAGAGAACTTTCAGGCGCAAGCGGTGATGGCGCGTCGTGGAGAAGAGGTGATAGTTGACCTCGAAGCGCGGCTCCTCTTCGGGGCCGCGGTCCGCGCCGCAGATGTCCGACAGGAAGTTGAACTCAAGGCCCGGCTCGCTCTTCAGGAACGTGCAGACCGCCACGATGTGCTCGCGCGGCACGACGACCGTCACCTCGCCGAACGCCTCCACGACTTCACCCACCCACGCCGGATTCGCACGCTGCAACGCCGCCACCAGCGGCGACGGCGTTACGCTATTAGACGGCGTGCCCTCAGGCTCCGCGCTCACGTTCCCCTGCTCGATTTCCTTAGACATGTTTTTCAGTTTTCAGTTTTCAGTTTTCAGTTTTCAGTAGAAGCAAGTTGTCTTTGCTCAAAACTGAAAACTGAAAACTGAAAACTGCTTTTAATTCGATCTACGCCGCTCGTGGCGCGACGGGATCGTGTAGGGGCGCGAGCGCTCGGACTCGCTCATCGCGGCCGCCTCGTTGGTGGCGGAGACGCCGGATGCCGGGAGCGTGCCCGGCGGGACGGCCTCGCGTGCCTCCTCTTGGGGCACGTCCCTGCGGTCGCGCACGGATTCTTTCATCACCTTCTGCTGAAGCATCATCACGGCGTGAATCAGCATCTCGGGCCTGGGCGGGCAGCCCGGTATGTACACGTCCACCGGCACAACCTTGTCCACG
The DNA here is from genome assembly GCA_963711585.1 of uncultured Acidobacteriota bacterium. GTDB lineage: Bacteria > Acidobacteriota > Blastocatellia > Pyrinomonadales > Pyrinomonadaceae > QHXM01. The sequence continues at coordinate 941,886 of CAVQEU010000022.1, forward strand.
CCCTGCACGATGGCGTAGTTGTCGAAGACGCCGCCGGAGGTGGCACACGCGCCCATCGAGATGACCCACTTGGGCTCCGGCATCTGGTCGTAGATGCGGCGCAAGACGGGAGCCATCTTGCGCGAGACGCGGCCCGAGACGATCATCACGTCCGCCTGGCGTGGGCTCGCGCGGAAGACTTCCGAGCCGAACCGCGCCAAATCGTTTCTGGACGAAGTCGCGTTCATCATCTCTATGGCGCAGCAGGCCAGCCCGAATGTCGCCGGCCAGAGAGAAGACTTGCGCGCCCAGTTAATGACAGAGTCCAGCCGCGTCGTCAGCACTTGCGGCAACGCCTCGCCTAGTTTTTGTTCGAGTCCCATATCGAAAAATCCTTCCGACTCGTTTCTCAGGCGGCGCGTTTCTCGCCCGCCTCGTGTTTGTGCTTACGCACTTCGCGGAGCGCACGCGCCTCCGCCACGGCCTCGCGCCGCGCTCGCTCGCCCCACTCGAAAGCGCCCTTCTTGACGACGTAGATGTAGCCCACCAGGAGCAGCACGACGAAGAGCATCATCTCTACGTAGATGAGCATGCGGTAAGCGTCGCCCTCGGCGGCAAACTGCTTGAAGACGACCGCCCAGGGGATCAGGAAAATGACCTCAATGTCGAAGAGGATGAAGATCATCGCGATCAGGTAGAACTTGACCGAGAAGCGCTCGCGGGCGCTGCCGACGGGGTCTTTGCCGCACTCGTAGGGCATCAGCTTCGTGCGCGTCTGCTTGCGCTGGCCGACGAGCTGCGAGAGCAGCACGTTGCCGATGGCGAAGCCTGCCGCGACGACGAACATCAGCAGGATCGGGAGGTAGTCTTTCAGGTTGAACTTCATCGAGACCCTCGCCTTCGGAAGTCTACACCTCTCGCAAGGCCGCACCCGCGCTTTTCGGAAGAGCGCGCGCGACTATGCGCCTGAACGGAGCTTGAGAATCATGGTACAAAGTGCATCGTAGTTCATGGGAGGGTGCGTGTCAAGCATGTTACCGAGAGGGTGGAAAGGCTCGCGGAACAAGGTGATTGACCGCCCGAAAAATCCTGTGCTACTGTCATCTTTGCCGCCCCATCAAACCGAATTTCGAGAGCTTTCGGTCTCCAAAATCGCGGGTAACAGACGACAGTGATTACGGGCTTCAATACCGACGTTGAGCACGACGGCGTCGTCTACCATGTCCAGACAGAGGACAAGGGGTTAAAGTCGCCCCTGATCCTCTCGCTCGTCTACGTCGGCGGGACGATCCTCGCAAGCCGCCGCACGCCCTACGAAGACCTGATTGACGCGGGCTACGACGAGAAGAAGCTGGCCGAGCGCCTCAACCGCCAGCACAAATTGATCTGCGCCGCCATCCACGCCGGCCGCATCGAAGACCTCAAACGCCAGACCGAGCGCGACGCGGGCGCGCGCACACGCCCGGCCGAGCAGCCCCAGACGCAGCCGTCAGAGACTGTGCCAATTCAGCCGGAGCCGCCGGTTGAGCAGGTCGCGCCGCCCGAGTCTCCTCTGACCGCGCCGCCGCCCCCGGACATGATTCTGGTCAGCAACGCGGACGACGAGCCGGCCCCTGTCGCCAGGGAGAAAGAGCCGCCGGCGCACGTCGTCGCCCCGCCTTTCGACGAGGCCGCACCACAGCCGCCGCCCGCGCCGCCGTCCGCCACGGAGCACGTGGATTACAGCCGCGTGGTTGATTACTACGGCTCCATCAGCCAGGTGGATGAGCTACAACTCAGCCTCGTTGATGAGAAGAAGTTCGTCGCGGGCGAGTTCGTCAAGATATATGTGCACGTCGGGGGCGGCGACGACGGGCGCGAGAACGTCGCGGGCGCGGCCGTCACGCTCAAGGTCTTAGGCTCCAGCTTCCGCCCGCTGATTTTCACGGAGAAGACGGGGGGGACGGCGTCGCGACCTTCTACACCATGCTGCCCTACTTCACTTCGGGCCGCGCGGCCATCCTCGTCAGCGCCACGGCCGACGGCCACCGCGCGGAGCTGCGCCGCGTCATCCACCAGGCATAAACATTTTCCAAAAGGGAGAGGGGAAACAACTTTGCTGATAGCGGTCAATGGCGAGCAGCGCGACGTGCCAGATTCCCTCACCGTCCAAGGGCTCGTCCGACACCTCTCCCTCGTCCCCGAACGCCTCGCCATCGAACTCAATCAGAGGGTCGTCCGCCGCGCCGACTGGCCCGCGACCATTCTCAAAGAAGGCGACCGCGTCGAGATCGTCCACTTCGTCGGCGGAGGAATGAAAAGCGGTGATGAGTGATAAGTGATGAGTGATGAGTGAAAACCTTCTTTCTTTTTCTTATCACTTATCACTTATCACTTATCACTTCTTTGCTGTAGAATTTCGTTGAAAGGTTGTGCATCATCATGTCCACGGCAGTCGAGTCGCAGAAGGAAAAGCTGGTCATCGCGGGGCGCGAGTTTCATTCGCGCCTGATTATTGGCACAGGGAAGTACCGTTCGTTCGATGAGATGAAGGCGGCGCACAAGGCTTCGGGCGCGGAGATGGTGACGGTCGCCGTGCGGCGCGTGCCCTTGGACCGCAGCTCTGAATCTTTCCTCGACCATCTGGACCCGCAGCTCGCCATCCTGCCGAACACCGCCGGCTGCTACACGGCCGAGGAAGCCGTCCGCACCGCGCGGCTCGCGCGCGAAGCCCTCTCGACGGACCTCATCAAGCTCGAAGTCATAGGCGACCAGACCACGCTCTTCCCCGACAACGAGCAGACGCTCCAAGCCGCGCGCACACTCGTCTCCGAAGGCTTCATCGTCCTGCCCTACTTCACGGACGACCTCATCATGGCGAAGAAACTCCTGGACGCGGGCTGCCCGGCCGTCATGCCTCTGGCCGCGCCCATAGGCTCAGGCTTAGGCATACAGAACCCCGCCAACCTACGCATCATGCGCGAGCAACTTCCCGACGCCACCATCATCGTTGACGCGGGCGTCGGCACGGCAAGCGACGCCGCCATCGCCATGGAACTCGGCGCGGACGCCGTCCTGATGAACACAGCCATCGCCGAATCCCAAAACCCCCCACAGATGGCAACCGCCATGCGCCTCGCCATCCAGGCCGGAAGGTTAGCTTACCTCGCCGGCCGCATGCCCAAACGCCTCTACGCTAGCGCATCGAGCCCGCTCTCGGGTGTCGTTCGCTGAGGCTGTATAATCCAAATGTCGTCAAAGCCAGCGCTTCCTTGCTCGCAAGCCAGCATTGACGGTTTTCACAATTTGCCGGAATCTAAACTCCACAGGAGGCACGTCGTTGTCCGACTTCACCTACGACGTTTTCATCAGCTACAGCCATCGCGATGGCGATTGGGTGCATACTGGCTGCTTCCTCGCCTCGAAAAAGCAGGCTTGAAGCGTCTGCATCGATGACCGTGATTTCGAGCTCGGCGTGCCCGTCATCGTCAATATGGAAAACGCGGTCAAGCAGCAGCCGCAAGACGCTTCTCTTGATGACTCCGAACTGGATGGCGAGCGAGTGGACGGACTTTGAAGCCATCCTCACACAGACGGGCGACCCCGTCGGCAGAAGACGCCGCGCTCGTACCGATCATGCTCAGCAAGTGCTAACCTCCCCGACCGCCTCGCCATCTTCACCTACGCCGACTTCACCGACTCGGCCAACTGGGAAACGCAACTCGCCCGCGTCGTTAACACCATCCGCGTACCAACCGACTTCCCCTTCATCCGCCCAACTCGTGCCGAACCTCGTTCACCCTTACGCCTTGCAAGCCAATTTCACAGGGCGCATGAGCGAGCGCAAGGAATTAACTGCGTGGCTTGCCGACGACGCGCGTTCCATCTGCGCGCTCATCGCGATGGGCGGCATGGGCAAGTCTGCGCTCGCGTGGTACTGGGTGACGAAAGACGTGCTGCCCGACCCGGCCGCTTCCAAAGTCGAGGGCGTGATGTGGTGGTCGTTCTACGAAGGCGAAGCCTCGTTCGCCAAATTCGTTGACGATGCGCTCAAGTACGTCAGCGGTCAGCCAATTGATGCAGAGCCGTTCCCAACGACCTACGACCGCGCGCAGGAATTACGGAAGCAGTTACAGACACAAGCGCGTACTCTTCGTCTTCGACGGATTCGAGCGGCAACTGCGCGCATATGCACGGCTCGACGCGGCGTACCAGCAAGACGATGCTGCCGAGCCTCGCGCGACGCGCGCGCGTGCGTGGAACCCGACGCCGCGCGCCTGCTGCAAACATCGCCGCGGGCCCGACGCGCGCCAAGATACTCATCACTACGCGGATGATGGTAAGCGACCTCGAAGACCGCACGAGGCGATCCACTGGCGGGCGTCCTCAAGCGTGAATTGGAAGAGCTACCGCGCGACGACGCCGTAGCGTTTATGCGCGCGCAGGGCGTGATGAAAGGAACGTCCAGCCGAGATCGCCACCGTGTGTGCAGGATTACGGCTACCACCCCCTGAGCCTGCGCCTGCTTTCGGGATTGATTGCGCGTGACGAACGAATGCCGGGCGACATCGCCGCCGCGCCCCGCCATGACGTTCACGGCCGACCTCATCCAGCGCCAGCATCATGTCCTCGAACAATCCTACAACGCGCTGCCGGAAGAAGAACGAGCTCTCCTCTCGCGCCTGGCCGCGTTTCGCAATCCGATGACTTACGACGCCTCTCGGATATTCAACGACGTTTGGCGGCGAGGCGAAATTCGACGCCGCGCTTGACGAGATTTGCAGGTGCGCGGGCTGTTGCAACGCGACACGAAGAACAACCGCTACGACTTGCATCCTATTGTGCGGCACTATGCCTATGCTCGCCTGAGCCAACAAGAACGAGTGTCCACGCCCGTCTACGTGATTATTTTGATGAAACTCCCCGAGCCTGACGCGAACAAGATGCAGAGTATTGAAGACCTTACGTCCATTATCGAACTCTACCACCACACCGTCTCGCGCAGGGAGGTATGAAGAGGCAGCAGAATTGTATCTATAAACAAATTGGCGAATGCTCTTATTACCGCTTCGGTGCATATCAAACTCAGATCGAACTCTTGCGCGCTGCTTTCCCCCGACGGTGAGGACGTCAGCCGCAACTCAATGAGCGACGGTCGCCCAAGGCTGGGTGCTGAATGAACTGGCGAACTCGTACAGTCTCTTTGGTCAGCCTCGCAATGCATGCTGCTCTTCAAACTGGCAAATGATATTTACGAGAATCGCATGAAGAACAAGCAATCCTCGCCATTGGATTGAGGAACATGGCCGATGATGCCAATCGAAACTTGGCGAATTGGTGGCGGCGGAGCGGAGTATCCGGCGACAGATAGAGTTGTGCCGCGAGATAAAGGATGAATTTAGGGAAGCTATGGGTCATCAGGAATTGGGGCAGCACCTCACTTACTGTGGGGAGTTTGATGAGGCAGCAAATGAATTGGATATCGCACTCGAGATTATTTGAAAAACAAAGTGCGACGCAAGCCATTGGAGTTCTTTGGGCAAGCCGCGCCTTCGCGCCTTGCTGATGGGAGATGCGCGAGCCGCATTAAGGGCCACGCGACAGGCCCGAACATTAGCGAATAGTAGGCGGCATGAACGCGATATCATCCGCGCCGAATGGTTGTCTGGCGTGGCGCTTATAATAGAAGGAAAAGACTTGACCACGTCGCTACACACCTTACCGACGCACTCACTCGCTGTCGCCGAATTAATCTGGTTGATCATGAACCGGATATTTTGCTCGCGTGGGCGCGCTGGCATCGCGCGAGCGGGAACACACAGGAAGCACAAGCCACGCTGAAGAGGCGCTCGCTATTGCTGACCGCTGTGAGTATCGCTTGAAGCAGGCGGAGATTCACAATTTTCTCGCGCGGCTCGCGCTGGATGCAGGGGAGCGTGAGGCGGCGCGGGAGCAGGCGGAGATTGCTAAGGAGCGTGCGTGGTGTGATGGGCCGCCGTATTGTTATAAGCCGGCGTTGGATGAGGCGGAGGGGATGTTGAGGGAGTTGGGGGCGAGGGAGTAGGGGCAGGGGATTATCGGAAATTATTGCGCCCGCCGCGGCTTCGTAGATGGAGTGCGGCGGGCGCTGGTTTTTGTGTTTCGTGGCGCGGTCGCGGGGCGCGCGTTTCGCCGTGGTGTTCTCTCCGGCTTTTACGGACACGGCGCGGCGGGCGTGGACTTGTTGCGCGCGGTGGGCGCGGTCGTGGGGTTGCTGAAGTCAGACGCGTTGTTGTTCGTGTCCGTGCAACTTGACGTCCTGATAACTGATCTCGCATCAGGATCAAGACCGCCGGCGGTGCTGGTTGAGAACGCAGCAGGGCCGGAACCCTTCATAGCAGTTAGGCGCGTTTGCGCCGCTTCCGTAGCCGACGAAGTCCACGATGTTATTGCCGCTCGGGTTGGTCGGCACGGTTGACAGATCGTCGCCGGGACAAGTGCTGGAAGGAAGCGCAGCCGTGCCGAGCACGAGTGCGACCTTGCCGCCGGTGGCTGCCATCGCAATGCTGCCCGTTGCGTCCGGCGTTGGCAACGCCACGCCATTAGCGCCGCCTGATGCTCCCTGTATTAAGAAGTACTGGCCGGGGGCGATTGTGTTGGTAGTGATGTTGGTCTTGAAGCCGGCGGCCGTCGAGCCGAATGAGCCGGTGGCCCCGACGTACTGGACTGAATAGTTCGTAACGGAGAAGTCTATGGTCGTCGTGCCCTGGTTGAAGATTTCGATGAAGTCGTTGGTGTAGGTCGCGCCGGCGTTGCCGCCGCCGGGGTATATCTGGCTGATGACGAGGTCGGGCGTGTCGTCGTTCTGGATGGTGCCGACGCCCTGGCTGTCCGAGACGGTCGCGCCCGTGACGTTTGTGAGGTTGACGAAGAATGACTCGTCGGGCTCGACGACGGTGTCGCCGTTGACTGTGACGGTGAAGAGATAATCCTGAGCCGTTTCGGGAATCGTCTGCGCCGTCAGGGTCTTGCCGACGTAGTCGTTGTCGCTGATGGTGGCGGGGTTGCCGTCGTCAACGACCGCAGTGTTGTTCTGCGTCGCGATGTCGAATGTGACGCCGCCAGCGGGCGCGGGCTGCGAGAGGTGCACGGTGAAGGTGTAGGTCTTCGTGCCGGAGTTGCCTTCGGTCGTGGAGGCGTCGCTGATTGAGAGAGTCGGGCTGTCGTCGTTCTGAATTGTGCCGACGCCCTGGCCGTCGGCGACGGTCGCGCCCGTGACGTTCGTCACGTTGACGAAGAAAGTTTCGTCCGTCTCTATGTTCAAATCACCGTTGACAGTGACCATGAACTGATAGCTCGTCTGCGTGGCGGGAATCGTCGCCGCGGTCGCGGAGTTTGGCTCGTAATCGTTGTCGGCGTCCGTGGCCGTGTCGTCGTCGGTGGCGATGTCGAAACTGGACGCCGCCCGCGGGGGCCGGGGCGTCCAATTGGACTGTGAAGGTGAAGGTCTTCGTGCCGGCGTCGCCCTCCGTCGCAGAGATGTTGTTGATGGAGAGCGACGGCGGCGGCGCGTTGACCGTGAGCGTGGCTGTGCCACTTTGCGCTCCGGCGAAGGCGGTGATTGTGGAGGCGCCGGAGGCGTGGGCGGTCGCTTCGGTCGTCTGCCCGGTCAGGGGCGCGACGGTCGCCACAGGCGTGTTGCTAGAGGTCCAGAAGAAGGAGACGTTAGGCACTTCGACCTCGGGGCCGCCCGCGTTGCTGAAGGCTTTGCCCGTGAAGGTCTGCTTGTCGCCGATGTCAATCGCGGGGGAGGCGGGCGTCACCTCAATGCGCGTGATGGCGGGCGAGCCGAAGGGCGTGCCGTCGGCGCGCGTGCCGGGCGAGAAGCGGCGGCCGTTAGCGTTCGTCGCGGTCGTGTGCTGAACGAAAGCTCCCGTCAAATCGGGCGAGCGCGTCAGCGACTGGTCGTTGCCGCGCGTTCGGGGCCGTAAGTCTCGCTGCGCAATTACCACGTCCGTGCCGCCGACGTTGAGCTTGACGGTCACAGTGTCGCCGTGTCGTGTTCAGGCCGAGACGCAGCTGGTCGTGAAGATCAAACGCGCCGCCGAAGGCGGGGTCGTTCGTGGGCGGCGTGCCGCCGCCGAAGATGACGACGGCGCGGCCCGCCGCCAGCGTAGTGTTGGCCGGGAAGGTGAAGCGGTTGCTGGTTGCGTCTGCAGATGACGACGCCGGAAAGGTCAACAGGCGCGTTCGAGTTATTGACCAGCTCAACGAACTCGTCGTCGTCACGTGCTGCGTGTGCCGTCGCGGTTGGCGTCGCCCGTGATGCTGCCAGTCGGGCGGGTCCGCGAGAATCTCGTTGATGACGAGAGGGACCTGGACCGTCAGCGTGGCCGTGCCGGAAACTGTTCCGCCCGCGCCGTCGGAAGTCTCGGCGGTAATGGTTGTCGTGCCGATGCCGACGCCCGTCGCGAGGCCGTTCGCGTCAACGGTCGCGACGTTCGTGTTGCTCGAAGTCCAGGTGAAGGTCGCGCCCGGAATGGGTTGGTTGCTGCTGTCGAAGGCGGTCGCGGTGAACTGCTGCGTCTGCCCGCGGTTGATGGTGGCGGTCGCGGGCGAGACCTCCACGTGATCCACCTGCGGCGCGGCGGGAGTGACTGTCGCGCTGGCCTGGTCGTCTTCCGCCGCGTTGTGGTTGTTCGGCGTCGAGTCCGGGTCGAACACGTCTGAGTCTGTGACTTCGGCCGTGTTGGTGACAGCGCTGGTCGCCGTAAGGGTGGCCGTGATTGTCAGAGTGGCGTTCGCATTATTGTTAATACTGCCAACGTCCCAGACTCCCGTGCCACTATTGTAAGAGCCCTGGCTCACCGTGTGCGAAACGTATGACAGGCCCGTCGGCAAGAGGTCTGTGACCTGCACGCCGGTCGCAGGTTGCCCGACGTTGTGGGCCGTAATGGTGAAGACGACGTTGTCACCGACGTTAGGCGTCGAGTCATCGACAGTCTTCGTGAGCGAAAGGTCTGCCTGGTGGACGAAGACGATGAAGAACTTTTGATCGTCTTCGCTTGAGACGTGATTGTTCGGCGTCGAATCCGGGTCGAACTGGTCGGAGTCGGACACCTCGGCCGTGATGGTCTTGTTGCCGGACGTGAGAACCTTGAACGTGATTGATAGCGACTTTGATGTCCCGGCGGCGATGCTGGGGATAGTCCAGACGTTCGTGTTGGAGTCGTAGGTCGTGCCAGTGGTTTGACCTGACGAAACAAATTCCAGGCCCGCAGGCACGTCCACCTGCACGGTGACGTTGGTGGCAGCGTCCGGCCCGTCGTTGTCGAGCTGCATGCTGATGCTGATCTCTTCGCCGACGTTCACCCCGCCGGGTCCCTGTATGAACGGTATTTCCAGATCGGCGGAGGGCTGAATGGTCGTCGTCTCGGTGTCGGAGTCGTTCGCGCCGTTGGGGTCGGTCGTGGCCGAGGAGACGGAGGCCGTGTTGGTGATGGTCGTGCCGCCAGCGCCGTTGGCCGTGGCGACGAGTGTGATGGTTGCGGACGCGCCGACGGAGAGCGAAGAGAACGTGACCGTGCGGTTGTTGCCCGTGCCGCCGCAGACGCCGCCGCCCGTGGAGTTGCAGGAGACGAACGTCACGTTCGCGGGCAGGTTGTCAGTCACGACGACGGACTGTGCGATGCCCGGCCCGTTGTTGGTGACGGTAATCGTGTAGGTCACGTTCCCGCCCGTGACGACCGGGTCGGGCGAATCCGCCTTCGTGATGGCGAGGTCAGCCGTGCTCGTGTTGACGCAGCCCGACAAAGAGTTCTGCGGGTCGCTGGGATTTATTAAGGTGAAATCAGCAGTGTTGTCGTTGGTGTCCTGACCACTGCCGGCCGCGCCTCCGGGTTTTCTCTCGTAACTGCGGTCTATGTTAGCTGCCGTGGTGGTTCCGAGATTGGGAAGGAAAGTGCCTTCCTTATACGCGGAGCCGTTGCTCAATCCTACTTGGTCAATGATGCCCGTGATGCCGTCGCTGCCGGGCAGTGTGAACGCTATGCCGCCGTCGTCCGTGATTCCGGTGCCGTAAGTCTGATCGCCTGTAACCGAATCGTTATAGCCGCTTGAATTCGTCAGCAGGTAATGGCAGCCAGGCCCTATAACCTTCCCGGCGGTGATGGTCGCGTGAAGAGTTCTGGACCCGGTGTTGTTAGACCTGTAAATCCTGTAGCCCCCGATGGGGATGGAGGACGTGGTGCGGTTGTAGAGTTCGATGAACTCGTCGTTAGCTCCGTTGGAGCCGCGGAAACGGAATTCGCTGATGACGATGTCGCCGGGATTCGCCACCTGTTCGACTGTGAGCGTCGCCTGCGGGCTCGTCACATTCGTTGAGCCGTCGTTGGCGGTCGCGGTGATGTGGGCTGTGCCAAGCGTGTGGCCTGTCACGGTGGCCGTCGCGGAGCCTGTGCCGGAAGTCGGGCTGACGGTATCAACCGTGGCGACCGTCGTGTTGTCGGAGGCGAACGTAATCGTCACGCCGCCGATGGGTTGGTTGAACTGGTCTAGCGCCTGCGCCGTGAATTGCTGTGAGCCTCCGACGCCGACGGTCGCGGAAGTCGGCGAGATGGTCACGCTCGTCAGGACGGGCGGCGGCGAGGTGACGTTGAGCGTGGCAGAGCCTGCTGTGCCCGCCAGCGTGCGCGATGATGTTCGTGCTGCCGGGGCCGGTGGCCGTGGCGGTCGTCGAAACGTCCTGCACGGGGCTGACGGTCGCCACGGCCGCGTTGCTCGACTCCCAGATGAAGGAGACGTTCTGAATCTCGACTTCCGGGCCGCCCGTGTTGCTGAAAGCCTTGGCCGTGAAGCCTTGCGTCTGGCCCGGATCAATCGTGGCCGACGCGGGCGTCACCTCAATGCGCGTGATGGCGGGCGAGCCGAAGGGCGTGCCGTCCAGACGCGTGCCCGGCGAGAAGCGGCGGCCGTCTGCGTTCGTCGCGGTCGTGTGCTGAACGAAAGCTCCCGTCAAATCGGGCGAGCGCGTGAGCGACTGGTCGTTGCCGGCGTTGGAGCCGTAGGTCTCTGTCGCGATAACCACGTCCGAGCCGCCGACAGACAGTTTGACCGTGACCGTGTCGCCTGTGTTGTTGAGGCCGAGCGAGGTGGACGAAGTGGCGGAGTCGGCCACGGTCAGGATGAGAGCGCCGCCGAAGTTGGGGTTACTCGTGGGTGGCGTGCCGCCGCCGAAGATAACCACCGCGCGGTTCGCCGCCAGAATTGTGCCAGCGGGGAAGGTGAAGCGGACGCTCGTTGAGTCGGACAGTGTGACGCCCGAGAGGTCAACGGGCGCGTTCGAGTTGTTGACCAGTTCGACGAACTCGTCGTCGTCGGTGCTTGTCACGCCGTCACGGTTGGCGTCGCCCGTAGCTCCTGCGGGCGGGTCGGCCAGAATCTCGTTGATGATGAGAGGAACCTGGACGTTGAGCGTGGCCGTGTCGGAGACGGTCCCGCCGATGCCGTCGGGGGCGGTGGCGGTGATGGTGGTTGTGCCAATTCCGACGCCGGTGGCGAGGCCGTTCTGGTCAACGGTGGCGACCGATTCGTCGCTCGAAGTCCAGGTGTAGGTCACACCAGAGACGGGCGTCGCGCCGTTCAAGGCGGTGACGGTGAACTGCTGCGTCTGCCCGCGGTTGATGGTGGCGGAAGAGGGCGAGACTTCGATGCTCGTCACGCGCGGCGGCGGGGCGGTGATGGTCAGGGCGGAAGTGTCTTCCAGCGTCACGCCGTCGTTGGGCCGCGTGTAGCTGGCGACGACCGTCACGGAGCCTTGGTTGTCGCCGCGCACGGTGACTGTGTTTGCGGTCGTCCCCGTGATGGTCGCGGCGTTGGCGGGCGACGGGTTCCTGAGCGAGAAGGTGAACGTGATGCCCGTGATGACGTTTCCGCCCGAGTCGCGCGCCGTCGCGGTGAAGGTGCGCGTGCTGGTCGCGGGGACGCTGGCGGTCGGGGGATTTAGTTCGATGGTGGCGACAATGGCGTTGACAGTCAGCGTGGAAGTGTCCGCCTGACTGCCTGCGCGCGCGCGAATCGTCGTCGTGCCGGGGGCGATTGCGGTCGCGGTCGTAGTCATCCCGCTCTCGGGCGAAACGGTCGCAACGTTCGTGTCGCTCGAATCCCAGAAGAAGGAGACGTTCGGGACTTCGACCTCGGGGCCGCCCGTGTTGCTGTAGGCGCGCGCCGTGAAAAGCTGTGCGCCGCCCGGATAGACGTTGGCGGTCGCGGGCGTGATTTCAATGCGCGTGATGGGCGGCGAGCCGAAGGGCGTGCCGTCGAGGCGCGTGCCGGGCGAGAAGCGGCGGCCGTCTGAATTGGTCGCGGTCGTGTGCAAGGTGAACGCGCCTGTGATGTCGGGCGAGCGCGTCAGCGATTGATTCGCGTCTCCGTTGAGGCCCGCGCCGCTGCCGTAAGTCAGTTGCGCGACGATGTTGCCGGAAGCGTCGCGGACGACGAGGTGCAAGCCGCTGTTTGTGAGCGAGAGGCCGCTGGTGGAGGTGGTGATGACCTGCGCGCCGCCGAACGCGGGGTCTGTCGGGTTAAGCGTGCCGCCGCCGAAGACGACAATCGCCCGGCCCGCGGGCAGCGTCGTGTTGGCCGCGAAGGTGTGGCGCACGGTCTCGGTCGTGCCGGTCAACGAGCGCGTGCGAATCGTCCAGCCGGAGATGTTAACGGGCGTGTTCAAGGCATTGACGAGTTCCACGAACTCGTCGTCGGTGGAATCGCGCACGCCGTCGCGGTTCGCGTCGCCCAAGAGGCCGTCGGGCGGGTCGGCCAGGACTTCGTTGATCGTCACCGTGCGTGCGACGACCGTGAGTGTAGCCGTGTCGTTCTTGCCGCCCGCGCTTGCCTTGATGGTGGTCGTGCCGACCGCGACGCCGGTCGTGAGGCCGTTTGAGTCAACGGTCGCGACGCTCGGGTTGCTCGAAGTCCAGGTGAAAGTCAGCCCCGCAATCTCGTTGTTGCTCGCGTCGAAGGCGCGCGCGGTGAACTGCTGCGTGCCTTGGACGGGAATCGTGGCGGTCTCGGGCGTGACCTCTATGCGCGCGACGGCGGGGAAGTTGACGGTCAGGGTCGCGGCGGCTGCCTGTCCCCCTGCGCGCGCGCTAATCGTGGTGCTTCCGCCTGCGAGCGCGGTGGTCGTCGTTGACTTGCCTGTCTGCGGCGAAAGGCTCGCGACGTTCGGGTTGCTCGAATCCCAGATGAACGAGACGTTCAGGACTTCGACTTCGGGGCCGCCGGTGTTGCTGAAGGCGCGAGCGGTGAAAGTGCGCTTGGCGCCGATGTTGTTGGACGCGGCCGCAGGCGTGATTTCGATGCGCGTAATCGGCGGCGAGCCGAAGGGCGTGCCGTCCACTCTTGTTCCCGGCGAGAAGACGCGGCCCGCGGCGTTCGTCGCGGTCGTGTGGAGCACGAAGCCGCCTGTAATGTCGGGCGAGCGCGTGAGCGATTGATTGGAGTCGCCGTTGAGGCCCGCGCCGCTGCCGTAGGTGAATTGCGCGATGAGGTTGCCGGACGCGCTGCGCAGGATGATGTGCAGGCCGCTGTTGGTCAGAGACAGCCTGCCGGTAGAGGCTTTCAGCACCTGCGAGCCGCCGAAGGCAGGGTCGGCCGCGTTGGGTGTGCCGCCGCCGAAGATGACGAAGGCGGAGCCCGCCGGAATCGTCGTGCCGGCCGCGAAGGTGTGGCGCACGGTCTCGGTCGTGCCGGTCAGGGAGCGCGTGCGAATCGTCCAGCCCGCGACGTTGACGGACGTGCTGAGCGCGTTGACCAGCTCCACGAACTCGTCGTCCTCGGAGTCGCGCACGCCGTCGCGGTTCGCGTCGCCATTTGGGCCTTCGGGCGGGTCGGCAAGGACTTCATTAATGGTTATGGTGCGTGTGACGACGTTCAGCGTCGCCGTGCCGCTCTTGCCTCCCGCGCTCGCCTTAATCGTCGTCGTGCCGACCGCGACGCCGGTCGCGAGGCCGTTCTGGTCAACGGTCGCGACGTTCGTGTTGCTCGAAGTCCACGTAAAGGTCAGGCCGGCGATCTCGTTGTCGCTCGCGTCGAAGGCGCGTGCGGTGAATTGCTGCGTGCCGCCTATGGGTATCGTCGCCGTCGTTGGCGTCACTTCAATGCGTGAGACGGGCGGGAAGTTGATGTTGAGCACGCCCGCTCCGGCTTGACCGCCTGCACGCGCGCGAATCGTCGCGCTCCCGCCCGTGTGGGCGGTGGCCGTCGTGGACTTGCCTGTCTGCGGAGAGACCGTTGCCCTCGCGGGATCGCTCGAATCCCAGATGAAGGAGACGTTCAAGACTTCGACTTCGGGGCCGCCGGTATTGCTGAAGGCGCGCGCGGTGAAAAGTTTCGTCCCGCCGATGTTGACGGTTGCAGACGCTGGTGTCACCTGTATGCGCGTAATCGGCGGCGAGCCGAAGGGCGTGCCGTCCACTCTTGTTCCCGGCGAGAAGACGCGGCCCGCGGCGTTCGTCGCCGTCGTGTGCAAGACAAAGTTGCCGGTGATGTCCGGCGAGCGCGTCAGCGATTGGTCCTTATCGCCGCTGAGGGCCGCCGCGCTGCCATATGTAAGTTGCGTGACGAGATTGCCGGAAGCGTCGCGGACGATGAGGTGCAGGCCGCTGTTGGTGAGCGAGAGGCCGCTGGTGGAAACCTTGATGACCTGCGAGCCGCCGAAGGCGGGGTCCGCCTGATTAGGCGAGCCGCCGCCGAAGAGGACAATCGCTTTGCCCGCCGGGAGCGTCGTGTTCGCGGCGAAAGTGTGGCGCACCGTCTCGGTCGTGCCTGTAAGAGAACGAGTGCGAAGCGTCCAGCCCGCGATGTTGATAGAGTTGTTCAGCGCGTTGACCAACTCCACGAACTCGTCGTCGCTCGAATCCCTCACGCCGTCGCGGTTGGCGTCGCCCGCAAGACCTTCCGGCGGGTCGGCCAGAATTTCGTTGATCGTGATAGTGCGCGTCACGACCGTGAGCGAGGCCGTGCCGCTCTTACCCCTGGCGCTGGCCGTAATCGTCGTCGTGCCTTCACTGACACCCGTCGCGAGACCGTTCGAGTCAACGGTCGCAGCGCTCGTGTTGCTCGAAGTCCAGGTGAAAGTCAGCCCGGTAATCTCGTTGTTGCTCGCGTCGAAGGCGCGCGCGGTGAACTGCTGTTGCCCATTGATGGGGATGGTGGCGGTCGCAGGGCTCACTTCAATGCGCGAGACGGGCGGGAAGTTGATGTTGAGCACGCCCGCGCCCGCCTGTCCGCCCGCGCGCGCGCGAATCGCCGCGCTCCCGCCCGCGAGCGCCGTCGCGGTTGTTGACTTGCCGGTCAGCGGCGAGACAGACGCTCTACTCGGGTCGCTCGAATCCCAGATGAACGAGACGTTCAGGACTTCGACTTCTGTCCCGCTCGTATTGCTGAAAGCGCGCGCGGTGAAGAGCCTCGTCGCGCCGACGTTGACGGTCGCGGAGGCGGGCGTGACCTGTATGCGCGTGATGGGCGGCGAGCCGAAGGGCGTGCCGTCGAGGCGCGTGCCGGGCGAGAAGACGCGGCCGTCCGACGAGGGCGCTTGAGTGTGGAGCACGAAGTTGCCGGTGATGTCCGGCGAGCGCGTCAGCGATTGGTCTTTGCCCGCGTTGAGGGTCGTGCCGCCGTAGGTGAATTGCGTGACGAGGTTGCCGCCTGAGTCGCGGACGATAATCGTTAAGCCGCTGTTGGTGAGCGAGAGGCCGCTGGTGGAAACCTTGATGACCTGCGAGCCGCCGAAGTTGGGGTCGGAGGCGTTGGGCGAGCCGCCGCCGAAGAGAACAATCGCTTTGCCCGCGGGCAGCGTCGTGTTGGCCGCGAAGGTGTGGCGCACGGTCTCAGTCGTCGCCGTCTCCGAGCGCGTGCGCAGCGTCCAGCCCGCGATGTTGACCGACGTGCTGAGCGCGTTGACGAGCTCGACGAACTCGTCGTCTGCGGAATCCCTCACGCCGTCGCGGTTGGCGTCGCCCGCAAGACCTTCCGGCGGGTCGGCAAGGAATTCGTTGATCGTCACCGTGCGTGTGACGACGTTCAGCGTCGCCGTGCCGCTCTTGCCGCCCGCGCTCGCCTTAATCGTCGTCGTGCCGACCGCGACGCCCGTCGCCAGGCCATTACTGTCAACGGTCGCGACGTTCGTGTTGCTTGAAGTCCAGGTGAACGGGACGCCCGCGATCACCTGATTGTTCGCGTCGAAGGCCGTTGCGGTGAACTGCTGCGCGCCGCCTATCGGGATGATGGCGGACGCGGGGCTGACTTCGATTCGAGAGACTGGCGGGAAGTTAATGTTCAGCGTGCCCGCTCCGGCACGCCCGCCAGCCTGCGCGCGAATCATGGTGCTGCCGCCCGTCCTGGCCGTCGCGGTCGTAGCAGTGCCGGTCGTCGGCGCGACCGTGGCCCTCGCGGGGTCTGTCGCGTCCCAGATGAACGAGACGTTCTTGACTTCGACTTCCGTCCCGCTCGCGTTGCTGAAGGCGCGCGCCGTGAAAACTTGAGTCCCGCCGACGTTGACAGTCGCGGACGCAGGCGTGACCTGTATGCGCGTGATGGCGGGCGAGCCGAAGGGCGTGCCGTCCACTCTTGTCCCCGGCGAGAAGACGCGGCCCGCGGCGTTTGTCGCCGTCGTGTGCGGGACAAACTCGCCGCCCGTTGTGCCAATTTCGGCGTCGGGCGAGCGCGCGAGGGATTGGTCGTTCGCCTTGGCGACGCCCCCCACGCTGCCGTAGCTCTGCGTTGCGATGACGACCTCGCTCCCGCCAACAGGCAGCTTGACGTTGACCGTGTCGCCCGTGTCGTTGAGGCTGAGCGAGCCTGTAATCTTAAGGACGAGCGCGCCGCCGAAAGTCGGGTCATCGGCAGGGGGCGAGCCCCCACCAAAGATAACGACGGCGCGCCCGCCGGCCAAAATTGTGCCAGCCGGGATGGTGAATCGATTGCTCGTCCCGTCCGCGATAATCACGCCCGAGATGTCCACGGGCGCGTTCGTGTTGTTCAAGAGTTCTATGAACTCGTCGTCGTCGGAACTGCGCACGCCGTCGCGGTTCGAGTCGCCTTCGATTGCCGGGGTCGCAACGTTGTCCGTGGGAACGTCCGCCAGAATCTCGTTGATGACGAGCGGCACGCGCACGGTGAGCTGGGACGTGTCGGAGACGGTCCCGCCCAGGCCGTCGGGCGCGGTCGCGGTGATCGTCACTGTGCCAATTCCTACGCCCGTCGCCAATCCGTTCTGGTCAACGGTCGCAACGTTCGGATCGCTCGAAGTCCAGGTGTAGGTGACGCCCGAAGCGACCTGTGTGGTCCCGTTAAAAGCTTTAGCGGTGAACTGCTGCGTGCCGCCGCGGTTGATGGTCGCCGTGGAAGGCGTCACCTCTATGCGCGTCACGCGCGGCGGCGGCGGCGTGACGTTGAGCGTGGCCGGGTCGCTCGTGACGGTCGTGCCATTGCGGGTCGCGCTCGCGGTGATGTGCGCGGTGCCTATGCTGCGGCCTCTGACTGTCGCGGTGGCGACGCCCGTGGTCGAGTTGGTCGTGACGGAATCAACGGTGGCGACGCTCGTGTTGTCCGAGGTGAAGGTAATCGTCACGCCCTTCATGGGGCGATTGAACTGGTCGCGCGCCTGCGCGGTGAACTGCGTGGTGCGCCCTATGATGACGCTCTGTGACGCGGGCTGGATCGTAACGCTCGTCAGCAGCGCGGGGCAGTTGCCGAAAGGCGTGCCGTCAACTTTGACGCCGGGCGAGAACGCTTTCCCGCCTGAGTCCGTGGCGGTCGTGTGCAGCGTGAAGTCGCCCGTCACGTCGGGCGAGCGCGTCATGGACTGGTTCGAGCCGCCGTTGAGTCCGGCCGCGCTGCCGTAAGTAAGTTGCGCCGTCAGGTTGCCGCTCGCGTCCGTGATGACGATAGTCTCGCCGCTGTTCAGGAGGGAGAGACGGCCCGACGAAGCCTTGACCACCTGCGCGCAGCCGAAGACTGAATTGTTCGGGTCGAAGTTTTCATTGCCGCCGCCGAAGACGACGATTGCGCTGTTCGCGGGGATGGTCGTGCCGGATGCGAACGTGTGGCGCAGCGTCTCCGTCGCGCCGTCCAGAGAACGCGTGCGCACCGTCCAGCCGGAGATGTCCACGGAGGCTGAGGAAGAGTTGACCAGTTCCACGAACTCGTCCTGGCTGGCATCGCGCTCGCCGTCGTGGTTGGCGTCGCCCGCAAGGTCAGTGTCGGCGCTGCCGGGCGGGTCGGCCAGCGCTTCGTTGATGACGATCTTCGGGGCTGTCACGTTGAGCGTCGCCGTGCCGGTCTTCCCATTGGTCGTGGCCTTGATGGTCGTTGTGCCAATTGCGACGCCGGTAGCCAGGCCGTTCTGGTCAACGGTGGCGACGCTCGTGTCGGTTGACTCCCAGGTGAAGGTCAGCCCAGGCATGGCGTTCCCGAACTGGTCCAGGCCGCGCGCCGTGAATTGCTGCTGCCCGCTGACGGGGATGGTCGCCGTGGAGGGCGTCACCTCGACGCCGGTCAGGACGCGCGGGACGAAGCGCACCGCGAGCGCGGCGGGCGCGGACGTGACGCCGCGCGCCCTGGCCCTGATCTGCGTCGTGCCTTCCGCAACGCCCGTCGCCAAACCGTTCTGGTCAATCGTCGCGATTGCCGTGTTGCTCGACTCCCACGTGAAGAGAACGCCGGACATGGGGTTCCCGGCGGCGTTGTAGGCCGTCGCCGTAAACTGCTGCGTCTGTCCGATGGCGATGTTGGCGCTCGCCGGAGTCACCTCTATGCGCGCAATCGCGGGCGAGGTGAAGGGCTGGCCGTTGACGCGCGTGCCGGGGCTGTAGGGCGCGCCGTTGCTGCCCGACGCGGTCGTGTGCAAGGTGAACGCGCCTGTGATGTCGGGCGAGCGTGTCAGCGATTGGTTCGCGCTGCCGTTCAAACCCGTGGAGCCGCCGTAGGAGAAGATGGTGACGAGCTGTTCGTCCGCGTTGCGCAGGCTGACGACGCCGCCCGTGTTCACCAGGGACAACTCGCCTTCAGAAGCTTTGAAGACCTGCGCGCCGCCGAACGCGGGGTGCTTCGGATTAAAGTTGCCGCCGCCGAAGACGACGATGGCAGAGCCCGCCGGGAAAATTGTGCCAGCGGCGAACGTGTGGCGCAGCGTGTCGTTCGCCGCGGTCGCGCCGCGCGTGAACAGTTGATAGCCGCCGATGTTGATGTCGCGCGCGGTCGTGTTAACCAACTCCACGAACTCGTCGTCGGAAGTGTCGCGCACGCCGTCGCGGTTGGCGTCGCCTTCGATGGCCGCGGTCGCGTCGTCGTCCGCCGGAGGGTCGGCCAGGACTTCGTTGATGGCTATGTCGGGCCTGGGCGCGACGCCGGAGAAAGTGACCGTGACGGGGTTACTGTCGCGGTCGTCGGCGCGCACGAAGAGGTCAACCGAGCCTGCGCCGCGAAGCTCCGCGGGGACTTTCACGCGCACCTCGTCCGTGCCGGGGCGGTCGGTTGATTCCGTCACCGATTCGACCGTGAGCGTGTGGCCGCCCGCGCGCGCGGTGACCTCCGACGCGTTGCGCACGCCGGTCGTGAAGATGATGAGACGCAGCTCCCCGCCGGTCGGGTCGAAGGGGCCGGCGGCGCGCGTCTGCGCGTTGACGATGTCGCCCTCGCCCGTCCCGTCGCCGCTCTTCGTGAAGATGCCCGGCGCGCCCGTCTTGACATCTATCGTCCCCGTCGAGTGAAAACCCTCTTCGTTGGTGACGACGACCGTGGCATCGCCCAACTCCGTCGCGGCCGGGACCAGGAAGTCTACACGGGTGGGCGAGATGGAGACGATCTCTGCGCGGCGGTTGTTGACCGTGACGGTCGTCCCGCCGAGCGTCGTCGGGTAAGTCCCGTCAGGCAGTCTCTCCGCCTCGACGGTCTCGAACGAGAGCGCGCCGCCAAACGCGACGGCGTAACTTTCGGGCGCGACCGCTTCGGTGGTCGAAGGCTCGTGGCCGAACGACGCGCCGTTCAAGACTTCGAGCGTCCCTTCGGTCGGGCGCGCGGCGGTCCCCGAGACGTAAATCTCCGAATTATTCTGAAGCTCTGTCGCCACCTCGTCCGAGAGCGTGCGCGGGAAGTTGAAGGCGACGACAGAGCCGTCGTCCGAGAGCGACGAGACGACCTCCGCGACGCGTGTGCTGCCCTGAAAGCCGTCGGCCTGGGAGGGCGCGTCCGTCACGACGGCGAACTGGCCCGTGGGGATGTCGTAGGTGTAAAGCTCTATGCTGCGGTCGCCGTTGCCGCCGAGCGAGGGGACGGTGCGGCGCGTGGCGAAGGCTATGCGCGTCCCGTCGCCGCTGATGGTCGCGTTGAGCGGCACTTCCGTCTCGCGCTCGCCGAGCGAGGTGACTGCGCGCGCGCTGTTGGTCCGCGCGTCGTAGAGAAAGACCTGGCTCGCATTGGCGGCCGTGTCGCCCGCGAAGACGACGCGCGCGCCGTCGTCCGAGATGGCGCGACCCGGAGTCATAGCCAGGTTGGTGACGTTGTCCGCCGCGAGACGCGTAACATTGCCCGTGCGGTCCTGCAAGCATCAGGTCGCGCTGGACGGCGGGCAACACGCTCGAATCTTTAATATAAGCGACGCGCGAGCCGTTGCCGCTGATCTTGGCGTCCGTGGCCCCGTAGCCTCCCGCCGTGTTGGTCAGTTGCGAGAAGCTGTTGGCGGTTACGTCGAAGACGAAGATTTCGAAGTTGGCGTCGGAGTTCTGGCCCGTCAGGTTGCGGTTGGAGGAGAAGGCTATAAAACGTCCGTCGTCGGAGAGTGAGGGTTGGAAGTTGCCGTCTGTCGCGCGGCGCGAGATGTCGTTCGGCGTCGTGCTGGTGATTTGCCTCAAGCCCGCGCCGTTGTAGAGGAAGATTTCCGAGTTGCCGTCGGCGTTCGTGCCGAGCGGGTTTTCCTTGGCGGCGAAGGCTATGATGGAGCCGTCCTGCGAGATGCCGGGCGCGGGCGCGCGCGCGCCGGCCATCTGTACGAAGGCGGCCGGGGTCTTTGAAATGTCCGCGCGGATGCCACGGAAGAAAGCGCCGTCGCCCGCGCCGGCTACGTCTTCGGTAGACTCGAAAGCGATGCGTCGGCCGTTGCCGCTTAATGAAGGATTGAGGTTGAGACCTTCGGCGGTCGTGTTGGTCACGCGCCGCGGTGTGCCGGTTTGCGAGCGCGCGCCCCAGAGCCCCAGCAGGCAGAGCGCGAGCGCGAGGCCCAGAAAAACGGCTAGCGGTCTCAGGCGAAGCACAAGAGGCTTGCTCCGTTCAGGTGCGCAGAAATTAGAGACTCACGCGACCGTGGAGTCTGCCGGGGGTCGCGTCCAATAAGTTCGAGTTAAGATAGCCTTGGCGAGCGGAAAACCGGCGGCGCGAGCTTAACGACACCTGGGGGCGCAGGTTTTCTGTTTCGGCACAGGCATTCTACATTTTTCGCGGCGAAAGACAAGGTTGACCCGAGCGGAAGGCGAGAAGGCCCAAGGCCGAGAGCTAAAATGAAAACTGTGCCAGGATGGGAACGAGGTCGAGAACAAATTTTTAATACTTTCAAGACGCGCAGGCGATAAGCTGGTCCGTATTGTCGGGCAGAGAAGTCAAAATCTTCGCGCCGGAGAAACTGTTCATGAAAATTCTCATCACGGGAGCGAGCGGGCTGGTCGGCCACAGGCTCGTGCCGTCGCTCGAATCAAAGGGACACGAGGTCTTGCGCCTGGTCCGCAACGCGCCTGCCGACCCGCGCGAAGTCCGCTGGGACCCCGCGAAGGGGACCATAGACGCGAGCGCTCTCGAAGGCGTTGACGCGGCCGTGCATCTCGCCGGGGAGAATTTGGCCGAAGGGCGTTGGACGGAGGAGAAGAAGCGCCGGATTCGAGAGAGCCGCGTCAAGGGGACGAGGTTGATTAGCGAAACGCTCGCCGGGCTCGCGCGCAAACCCGAAGTCTTAGTCTCTGCCTCGGCCGTGGGCTTTTACGGCAGTCGCGGGCGTGAAGTCTTGACGGAGCAGAGCGCGACCGGCGACGACTTTCTGGCTGACGTGTGCCGCGAGTGGGAAGAGGCGACCGCGGCGGCGGAGCGCGCTGGCGTGCGCGTCGTGCACCTGCGCTTCGGCGTCATCCTGAGCGGCGAGGGCGGCGCGCTCAAGAAGATGCTCTTCCCGTTTCGCATGGGTGTGGGCGGGAGGCTCGGGAGCGGCGAGCAGTACATGAGCTGGATCACGCTTGACGATGCCGTCGGCGCAATCGAGCAGGCGTTGGAGAACAGAACCTTGCGCGGTCCCGTCAACGCCGTCGCCCCGCAGCCCGTGACCAATCGTGAGTTCACGAAGGCGATGGGCAGCGCGCTCTCCCGCCCGACCATCTTCCCCGTGCCGGCCTTTGCCCTGCGCCTCCTCTTCGGCGAGATGGCCGACGCCACACTCCTGTCGAGCCAGCGCGCAGAGCCCGCACGCCTGAAAGAGTCGGGGTTCGTTTTCAAGCACCCGGAAATAAAAGGCGCGCTGCGGCACGTTTTGAAGGATTAAGAGCGGGTTAGACATGCTCAACCCTTTGCGTCTTACGTCTTCGCTTTGCGCCTTTGCGTGAAACTGTTGTTTCTCGCAAAGGCGCAAAGAGAAGACGTAAGACGCAAAGGGTTGAGTTAGGGGGAAGTTGAGATTTGATATTGACACACGCTTAGGGTTTTCTGGCGAAGATGTAGGCGCGGCGGCTTTGGTATTCGACTTCGGGCGGGTAGGGGTCGCGCTCGATGGCTTCCTCTAGTTGGAAGCCAGCCGCAGTGAGATATTCTTTCATCTCGGCGGACTCGAAGAAGTGAAAATCCATTGAGACTTCATGGCCGAAGAACTCGTCTTTGTGAAGGGTCTCGTGGCCGAGGTGGAAGGTGACGAGGAGCGTGCCCGCGGGGCGCAAGACGCGCTTCAACTCGCGCAGGGCGTCAACCAAAGATGGGCGCGGGACGTGTATGAGGGAATAGAAAGCAGCGATGCCGCCGTAAGCCTCGTCGGCAATTTGGCTCAGCGCGAGCATGTCGCCTTGTTGAAAAGGAATGTCCGGGTTGAGACGGCGCGCGTGTCTGACCATCTCGGCCGATAAATCAACGCCGCAAGCCTCCGCGCCCAGCCCGCGCAGGTAGCGCGCGACCTGTCCGGGGCCGCAGCCCATGTCACAAATGGCCCCGCGCGCCGCGACCTTCTCCGCCAGCCAGTCCAGCATCTTCCGGTCGAACGGTTTTTTGTCCAACTCGTCTGCGAACTCTCTGGCGTAGTCTACGGCCACGCGGTCGTAGCCGTCCTGCAACTCCGTCATGCCGGCACTTTGACTTCCTTGCGCGCCGCGAAGTCTTCGAGGGCGTCGAAGACTTCGAGCGCGTAGCGTACGTTGCCGAAGGGCGCGGAGACCTGCACGCCCTGAATCAGGTCTTTGACCTCCAGCAGCGATTCGCGCGCGATCTTCAAGCCTTCGTCGCGCGCGGCCTCCTTGCTCTGCTCCGACGCAGTGCGCATGCGCTCCATGATGGAGGGCGTGACGCGCACGCCCGGCACCTCGTTGTGCAAAAACTCCGCGTTGCGGAACGAGACGAGCGGCCAGATGCCCGCGACAATCGGAATCCGCACGTGCTCTATACGCTTGAGGAAGTCAACCAACTGCTCCGTGTCGAAGACGGGCTGCGTGATGGCGTACTGCGCGCCGGCCTCCACCTTCCACTCGAAGCGCTTGATCTCTTCGTCCAAATTGAGCGCGCCCGGATTGACGCCGACGCCGATGCAGAAGGCGGTCGGCTGGCCGATGGGGTTGTTGCCGAGGTCAAGACCGTGGTTGAGCTTGTTGACCATGTTGGTCAACCCGATGGCGTCTATGTCGAAGACGGCGGTCGCGTCCGGGTACGGCCCCATCTTCGGCGGGTCGCCCGTAATCAGCAGCAAATTGCGCAAGCCCAGTGCGGCCGCGCCGAGCAGGTCCGACATCATGCCGAGCAGGTTGCGGTCGCGGCAGCAGTAATGCAGGACGGCCTCTATGCCTATCTCGCGCTCGACAAGGACGGCCGTGGCCTGTGCGGACATGCGCGTCTGCGCGCGCGGCCCGTCCGGGATGTTGACGCCGTCCACGCCCGCGTCCTTCAAAAGGCGAATCGAGTCGAGCGTCTTGCGCGGGTCGCACCCCTTAGGCGGCAGGACTTCGACCGAAGTGACGAACTGGCCCTCGACGATTTTCCGCGACCACTTGGAGCGCTCTTCGGGCGGGACGACCTGTATGTCTGAAGGGGTCAACTCTTCGACGCTCGCCGCGGCAGACTCCTTGACGACGACGTGTTGCTTGCGCGGGGAGGCCGCGCGCACCGCGTCCGTGATGAGCTTGATGTGCGCGGGGGTCGTGCCGCAGCAGCCGCCGATGAACTTCGCGCCCGATTGAATCAGCCGCTTGGCAAACTTCGCCATGTACTCGGGCGAGCACATGTAGAACTGTCGGCCCTGCACGTCGCGCGGGAGGCCCGCGTTCGGCTGCGCCGAGAGCTTCCTGTCCGTCACCTCGCGCATCTTCTCGATGCCGGTCAGGACGATGGCCGGGCCGACGCCGCAATTCAAGCCGATAACGTCCGCGCCCCACTCGTCCAGCCGCTTCGTGAAGACTTCGGGCGTTGTGCCAAAAGTGGTGTTGCCGTCGGGCATGATGGTCATCTGCGCGACGATGGGCAGGTCGCACAACTCGCGCACGGCAAGAATGGCCTGCCGCATCTCGGAGATGTCCGAGAAGGTTTCCAGCACGAAGAGGTCGCAGCCTCCGTCGAGGAGCGCGGAGATTTGGGCCTTGAAGAGTTCCTTCGCCTCGTCGAAAGAGGTCGGGCCATAGGGCTCGATGCGTAGACCCAATGGCCCGACCGCGCCCGCCACAAGCGCGCGGTCCCCAGCGGCTTCGCGCGCGATGCGTGCGGCGGCGATGTTGATGAGGCGCAGGCTCCCTTCGAGCCCGTACTGCTGTAGCTTGTGAGCGGTCGCCCCGAACGTGTTGGTCTCGATGATGTCCGCGCCAGCGCGCACGTACTCCTCGTGGACCTCGCGGACGAGGTCGGGGTGCGTCAGGTTCAGCTCGTCGTAAGAGCGATTGATGTAGACGCCCTTGGCGTAGAGCATCGTGCCCATCGCGCCGTCGAAGACGTGCACGCCGTCCGATTGGAGGAGTTCTTTGAAGTTTTCCATAAAGAAGTAATCAGTAACTCCCGTGCGACACGTGCCGCGCCGCATCTGGGCCACTTCGCCAAGCTAATGGGCAGAGAGTCGATGAGGCGGTCGGCCTCCCCGGCCAGTTCAGCGACCTGCGCTGTGAGCGCGGCCGTGATGAGGTGCTCGAAAGCCGGGGCGAGTTGGTTGAGGCGGCGGTTGAAGGCTTGATAGCTGGGCAAGGCTGGGAACCACGCTCCCCAGTGGTGGCGCGCGTAGTCGTAGATCGGGCGCTGAAGGTGTAAGCCTTGCATGTGGCCGAAGAGGTAGACGGTTACGAGTTCCTCGTCCGTGAAACGGGGACGGAAGTTACTCAAGCGTTGATATTTCAAGTCGGGCTGGGTATCGTAAGCCCGGCAGACGCGCAGGTAGAGGGCGATGAGTTGTTGTTCCACAAACTCAATTCTACGCCCTTCCGGCCGTCTGCTTTTCTACTCTTGATTCCATCAGTAATCAGTAGTCAGTAAAAGCTTAAAGCTGAATAACTGATTACTGATTACTGATTACTTATTCAAACAAAAATCCCGCGCCAAACAACGCGGGACTTCGGAAGAGCTTGAAGTTTGCGGGGTCGTTCGCTGCCGAACTCGTCCGAGCTGTTTAGCGGGTTATTTTACGTGGCCGCAAGTCGCCTTAACTCACCACGTTTCCAAAAACGCTTATACGCCGACCGCCCGGCTCTGTCAAGAGAAGGATCAAGAATGATGAATGAAAGCTGTTGTCTTTACCTTCAGCATTTCTTATACTCCGGCGGCGCTGCCGGCACACGCGCCCCGACCCACGCGCTCCTTCTGCGCGACTTTTGATTCTACTGCCCGCGGTTTTCGGCGTGACAGAATGAGTCTCACTTTCAAAAGCCCTTGCTGCCTCCTGCCGGTCTGCCTCGGCGCGCTCCTCTGCGTCCTGGCGGCGCGGGGGGCCGCAGCGGAGCCACTACACGTCAGCGGTCGCGTGCTGGTGAGCGGCGCGGGCCTGGGCGGCGTGACGATCTACGTCAGGGGGTCCGTGACCGGCTCGCTCCAAACTGCCGCCGACGGCTCCTACGCCTTCACAGCCCCGCCGGGCAGCAACCTGCAACTGGTCCCGCGGGCACAGTACTACACCTTCACCCCCTCCAGCCGCTCGATCACCGGGCTCGCGGCGGACGCCTCGGGCGTTGACTTCTCGGCCAAGCGGCAGACGCGTAGCATCGCGGGCGTCGTGAGGGACGACTCCGGGGGACCGCTCAAGGGGGTGTTAGTTAACCTCCTCGACTCCGCAGGGGCGATGCTCCGACAGCTTACGAGCAGCAGCGACGGCAAATTCACTTTTTATGGCATGCCGGCCGGATACGCTTACAGGGTCGAGCCTGTGAGCACCCCCGTCTTCACCTTCAAGCCCGCCAGCATAGCGTTGCTCACCGCGTACACGAGCCTCACGTTTCAAGGTCTGCGGCGCACTTACAGCGTCAGCGGCCACGTCTTGGACGGCAGGGGCTCCGGCGTCCGCGGCGTGACCGTCTCGCTCCACGAGGCGGGACGGCAGACAACCACGAACGCATACGGCTCCTACACGTTCGCCGGTGTGAGCGCGGGGTTTAATTACACCGTCCTGGCGGCGAAAGAGTTCTACGACTTCGACCCGCTCTCGCGCCCGCTCGCCAAGCTGACGGGTGACCTCGCCGGCGTTGACTTCCGCGCCGCGTGGCAGACTCATGACATCGGCGGGCTCATCCACGACGGGGCGGGGCGGCCGCTCGCCAATTTCAAGGTCAAGCTGACGGCCGCCAGGTTCACCGCGAGGACCGCCGCCACGGACGCCGCCGGGCGCTTCTCCTTCGCCAAAGCCCCGGCAGGCTTCAGCTACACAATCTCGCCCGTCAGCAACACCATAGCCACTTTCAGCCCCCTCTCGCTCGCCCCGCTCACGGAGGCGCTGACGCTCGACATCACGGCCACGCGCCGCCTCTATGCAATCGCGGGCCGCGTGGCGGACAGCGCGGGGCCTGTGGCCGGCGCGGAGGTCGCGGTGCTGGAGCTGCCGACAAAGAGGGCGACCACGGACGCCGCCGGTAACTACTCGCTGACGAACCTGGAAGCGGGGCTGGCTTACACGCTCACGGCGTCGCGCGCAGATTACAAGCTCCTGCCCGAGCGCAAGTCCTTCGCCCTGCTCGACGGGAACAAGGAGCTGAATTTTCAGGCCCTGCCTTACTTCACTCTGGGCGGGCGCGTGACGGATCAAAGCGGCAGGGGGATTTTCGGCATCCGCGTCGCCCTCTCGGGCGGCGAAAGTGGCCTCACCTTCACGGACGCCGCCGGCAAATACTCGGTCCTCGTCCGCACGGTCGGAGACCACACGGTGGCACCCGCCGTCGAGCAGGGTTACTACACATTCGCGCCGGCGGCCGCGACCTTCAGCGGGGTGAAATCCGGTTCCGCGAACTTCACGGCCGCGGCCGCGCCGCCCTACAGCCCCTCGCACGTCCTCGAATACGATGGCACGCCGATGACCGTGGACTTCGGGACCTTCTGGGACCACCACCGCGAACTCGGCCACTTCTTCTGGGAGCTGTGGGCGATGCCGAACAAGAAGACCAGCGGCGGCTACATGCTGTCGGACGGCTACGGCGGCGCGCACGCCCTCCTGTTCGGCTTCAGCTACTTGGGCGGGGTGGAGCCGAACCACTACCAGTTGAACGGGAACATCTGGGACGGCGAGAAGCTCAACAAGTTCATCAGCGACGAAGGCCCGGAGCCGTTCGAGTGGGGCCACTACGCCGTCGGCTGGGACGGCCGTTACATCGTCACTTACTATGACGGCGTGCCGGTGGGGAGGAATCCGTTCGACGGCCCGCGCCGCACGCCCGGCCCCGGCGGGGGCGGCACCAGGCTGTTCGTCGGGGGCTCGGACCACAGCAATTTCTCGGGGCGCATCGCGCAGGTGCGCGGCTACGAGGACAGGAACCCGCGCGCGGGCGACGGCTCGGACGCGACGCTCCCGCTGGCGACCTTCAGGCCGCAGACGGTCTTTGAACAGGAGGGGAATCTCGCCGGGTACTTCTTCCGACCCGGCGACCCCATCAGCGACCTCTCTTCCGGGCAGGACGGCAGGCCGCACACGGGCACGAGGCGCGGTATGCTAAACGGCGCGCTCTCCCGCTGCGACGGGTGCCCCGTGCCGCAGTTCGTCGTTGACCCGACCGCGCCGGATTTCTCGAACCCAAACAACCCGGGCAGCCCACCCGCGCCCCCGCAAGAAGCCCCGCCTCCCGCGCCCGCGAACGCCCTGGTCTTCGACTCGTTCACACGGGCGAACTCGACTTACATCCTCGGCGGGAAAGGCGGCCTGGGTTCGACCGAAAGGGGGACGCTTTCGCCGCTCGCGTGGCAGACGAACGTGAGCGCTTGGCTGCCGCAGCCGTTCGGCATCCTCAACGGCCGGGCCGTGCTGCTGGCGAACGGCCGGAGCGTCGCCTGGGTCAATGCGGGCGCAGCCTCCGCCAGCCTCAACGTGAGCGTCAGACGCCGCCCGAAATCTGGGGGCACGGGGCAGAACACGGGGCTGAGCTTCCGCGTGCTCAACGCCTCCAACTTCTTCTTCGCCTACACGAGCGAGGGCGCAGAGCAGTCCAACCCGAAGAGGCTGACCGTCGGCTACTACCTCGACGGGGCGCGGACGGACCTGGTGGCCGACTTGGTTCTGCCGGCGGCCGCCTGGACGACCCTGCGCGTCGAGACACACGCCGACGGCAGGCTCAACATCTTCATCAATTCGACGCACGTCTTCTCGGCCACCAGCGTCCTGCTGTCGAACGCCACTGGCGCGGGCCTCTACAACAACGCGCCCGGCCTCGCCCTCACGAATCGCTGGGACAACTTCACAATCTTCGCGGCACAATAAAGGCAGGGGGCAGAAGTCAGAAGAAGAGAGATTCGTAACGGCGGCTCCTAGCCTTTCCTTCTGGATTCTGACTTTCAGCGTCGCTGGCAGCGTGGGCAGTAGAAGGTCGAGCGGCCGGCGTGCGCGACGCGGCGGATCTGTGCGCGGCACGCGGGACAAGGCTCGCCCTCGCGGTCGTAGACGCGCCAGCGGCCCTCGTAGCTCCCGCCGTAGTAGCTGCCGTCAATGTTCTCCGGGTCAACGTTCATGGTCGAGCCGTGCGCTAAGGCTTCCCCGAGCACGTCGAGGATGGCCTGGTGCAGACGCGGGACGCGCGCGACGGACAAGTGGGCTGCGGTCTTGAAGGGGTTGACGCGGGCCAGGAACATGACCTCCGCCGCGTAGATGTTGCCGAGGCCGAGCACGCGCTTCTGATCTAAAAGAGTCTCTTTCAAAGTCCGGCGCGAACGCGCGAGCGACGCGCGCAGGTAGGCGGGCGTGAACTCGTCCGAGAACGGTTCGGGAGCGAGTGAGCGCAGCTCTTTCGTTTCGTGAAGCTCTGCGGCCGCGACGACCTTCATCATCCCGAAGTGGCGCTGGTCTGTGAAGACGAGCCGCCGCCCGTCGTCCAACTCGAAGAGCGCGTGCGTGTGTTTGGGGAGCGGGGCCGCGGGCGGCAGGTAAAGAAAGCGGCCGGTCATGCGCAGATGAGTAATCAGCACGCGCCCGTTGTCTAGGTGCGCGAGGATGTGTTTGCCGCGCCGCCCGACCGAGTTGATTTGCGCGCCGCGCAAGCTGCGCGCGAAGCTGCGAGGGCTGGTGTCGGGCGCGAGCCGTTCGCGCAGCAAGCGGGCCGCGACGATGCGGCGATTCGTGACAACGCGGTCGAGCGCGCGCGCCACCAGTTCGACTTCAGGCAGTTCAGGCATGAAACCTTTGACCTCTCTTTACGCACTGCCTTCCGATTACTTCTGCTGGCCCTTGATGGCCTCTTCGAGTCTTTGAAGCCTGGCCTTCAGCTCGTCAACCTCGGAGCGTAGAGCCTTCGCCTCTTCCGTGAGTTGTTCGATCTGCTTGTCCTTCTCCTGCGAGAGTTGGTAAAGACCCTGCACGGCCGCCATCGTCACGCCGGCAGAGTCAATCGTCCAGATCGTCTTGTCGTCGCTCCCCAGATTGAAAGCCGCATGGAAGTCCTGCGCCACCGGACCCATGTGACGAACCGTCTCCGCCTCGCCCTTGTATCTCCACGTCTGCACGGGGATTGCAGCCAGTTTATCCAGAATCGAACGCGGGTTGATGGTTGAGAAATTAGTCTTGGCGTTGCGGTCGCTGGTTTCGATGAAAGCGATCGCGGTCACAGCACCCTTGACGTTGAGATGGCCGGCCGCGTTCAGGACCATCAGGCTCGTGCCGCCCGTGCCGGGGCTGTTCTCCGTGTTGTTGTGTACGCCGCCCCTATACCAGTTGTAGCCGCCGTCGGTGCGGAAGTAGTGCGTGCCGGCTTGGACGCCGATGCCGTAAGTCTGATTGTAAAGGTTAATCATCTGGCGCGTGGCCGCGCCGAAGGATTGGTTACCTCCGATTTCGAGGTTGCCCGAAAATTTCCCTTTGCCAAAGAATTGACCGGCATATCCGGTGCCGCTCTGCCCTGTCACGCCGTCGCCCGAGCCGCTGAAGCCGTAGACGCCGGAGTTGCTGGTGCTCTGGCCGTAAACGCCTTTGCCCGTGCCGCCGCTCCCAGACACGCCTACCCCGGAACTCGACTCGCCGCTGACGGCGGTGCCAGCGCCCGTTATCTTGACCGTCAGCTTATGTGCCGGCGTGCTTCCCCCTAGACCGATGCCGACGTTGCCGGTGGTGGGTGCGAGCAGCACGTTGCCCGCCGCTCCGCCCGTGCCGCCTGTGCCGGCCGAACCCGGCTCCAGGGTGATATTGCCTCCTGGGCCGTTAAAGCCGCCGGCGGGCGCGTTGCCGCCCGTCCCGGCCAGCAGCGAGATGCTCGCCCCCTTGCCCGCAAACTTGCCAACCCCCGTAGTGTTGCCGCCCTTGCCGCCCGAAGTCTGCAAGAGCATCGCGGCGGTCGTGCCATTGATAGCCACGGACGCGGGCTGCAACCCGTTGACGTGCAGTATCGCGGTGGGCGGCGCGACGTTGATGCCGATCTTCGAGGAGTTCTCCGTCATCACGCTGTTTTCGATGTTGGAGGCCGTGGTGAACTTCGCAATCTTGCCCGCCGTCCCGCTCGCAGTCGTCACGGGCGCGTCCGGGTTCGGCGGGACAGGGGCTTGCGGCGTCCCACCGGTTTGCACCGCGCCGACCATCACCTGCTCGACGCGCCTGGTCACCTTGCCGTCAGCGTCCACAATGCTGACGCTCGCCAGGTAAACACCGTCCTCCACGCGCCGCCCCCCTCGCCCGCGCATGTCCCACTCGATTGACTGGGCGAAGACCGCACCGCTGTCGAAGATACGCTCGCCGGAGGGGGAGAAGACTTCGAGGCGCATCTGCTGTATCTCGCCGCGGGCGCTGAACTGCGCGTGGTCGCTGGCGGCGCTGACCTCTATCGAGGGCGTGGGCCGTTCCTGCGCGCGACACAGCAAGGAGACGGAAAGAATCAAGGCGAGAGTGAAAGCCAGCCGCTTCAGGTTCATCATGACGGGCGCTCCTTAAAAGGGTTCAAGGTTGAGAGACAGCCGCCGCCGTAGCCTGGGCTCGCGGCGCGAAATCCTGGGCCGGCAGGATGAAAAGGTTAGCGTCGGGGATGCGGCCTGCTATCGCGGGAAACATAAGCCCGACTCCGGCGGTGGGTCAATAGCCGGGCGGAGTTCCTGGGCCAATATTCTCTCGGCGGCGCGTCTTTAGCGAGCCTTGAGGGCCAGGCTCTCGCCCGCCGTCAAAAGCTCTCTGACCTTCGCGACGGAAGTCGCCTCCGAGTAGACGCGTAAGACCGGCTCGGTCCCAGATTGACGAAGGAGCAGCCAGGATTCGTCGTCGAGGAGCAGCTTCGTCCCGTCCAGAGTTTCGACGCCGCTGACCGCATAGCCCGCGACTTCGGCGGGGGGCCGCGCGGCGAGTTGTGCCACCAATTCTTGTCCGCGCGCGACCTCGCAGTGGAAGTCGCGCCGGTCGAAGTAGAACTCGCCGAACTCCCTGTGCATGGCCTTGACCATCTCGGACGGAGTTTTCCCGGAAGCGATGACCGCTTCGAGCAGGAGCAGGCAGTTGAGTATCCCGTCGCGCTCGGGGATGTGACCCTTGACGCCGATGCCGCCGGACTCTTCCGCGCCGATGAGGATGTCTTCCCTGAGCATCAGGTCCGCGATGTACTTGAAGCCGATGGGCGTGTCGTAGAGTTTCAGGTTATGCGCCTCGGCGATGCGCTTGGTGAGAATTGACTGGGAGAAGGTGCGGACCACGCCGCCCGTCATCCCGCGCTCGCGCGCCAGGTGGAGCAGGATGAGCGGCACGACCTCGTGCATCGTCATCGTTTGCCCTAGCTCGTTGACCGCGCCGAGGCGGTCCGCGTCGCCGTCCGTGGCGAGCCCCAAAGCCGCCTTTCCCCACCACACCGCCCCCATCAACTTCGCGAGGTTGCGCTCAATCGGCTCGGGGTTCACGCCGTCAAAGTACGGGTCGCGCTCCCACCGGATGGTCTCGACTTCGATTGTGCCACCTTCCAGGAAGCTCTCAACCCAGAAGCCGCCGGACCCGTGCATGGAGTCAACGACGACTTTCGTGCGGGCGCTG
Organism: uncultured Acidobacteriota bacterium; assembly: GCA_963711585.1. Taxonomy (GTDB): domain Bacteria; phylum Acidobacteriota; class Blastocatellia; order Pyrinomonadales; family Pyrinomonadaceae; genus QHXM01. The sequence continues at coordinate 974,704 of CAVQEU010000022.1, forward strand.
CGCAGCCGTTCCAGATCGACGTATGAAGAGAGCTGCGCCCTGTAACTGTTGGCGGAGGCTTCCAGCCTTTCCTGTTCCTCGACGAAGTCAACGTGGCCGCGGCGCGGGGGCTGGGCGTCAACCAGGGATTCGACCGCCGACGTGATTTCGGGTGAAGCGCTCCCGCCCCACGGGGCTTTAATCTTGAAGCCGTTAAAGTGGCTCGGATTGTGTGAGGCCGTGATGACGATGCCGCCCGCCGCCTCGTTCAACTTCACCGCCCAGGAGACGACGGGCGTCGGCACAGCCTCCAGGAAGAGAGCTACCCGCAGCCCGTTGCCCGCGAGGACTTCAGCCGAGCGCATCGCGAATCTGTCCGAGAGGAAACGGCGGTCATAGCCGACGACGACGAGCCGTGGGCGCGCGTTCGCCGTCTCTGCGCCGGCCGCCCCTTGAACGACGTTGCGGAACATCTCTGTTCCGGCCTCGACCTCACTTATCTGGCCCACTTCGACAAGCTGTTTTAAGAGTGACTCGGTTTGGGCGTCCGGCTGCTGATTGAGGTAGTCCGCATAGGCTTGCGTGACGCGTTCAAGGTTGGCGAAGGTGAACTGGTCCGCGATGACCGCGCGCCAGCCGTCCGTGCCGAAGCGTATCGGAGTCAGATTCTCGTGGTCGCTCACGACGCCGCGCCCCCGGCCTGAGAGTAATCGGTCAACGAAGTCTTATCGCCGAGGACAGTGCCTGCGCCCGCCGTCACCGCGCGGCCGATGTGGCAGCCGCGGCCGACAATCGCGTCCGTGACCTGCGCGCCCGCGCCGACGCGCGTGTGCGCCCAGATGACGGAGTTCTCCACGCGCGCACGCTCCTCCACGTAGCAGCCGGGGCCGAGCACGGAGTTGATGATCTGCGCGCCGGGCTTGACGACGCAGTCGTCGCCGAGCATCGAGAGGTCGTCAATCTCGGCCATCGTCGCCGCCTCGAAATTCCCGCGCCGGTCCTTGATGTGAATCCGCCCGACGCGGTCGGCCAAGAGGTCCATGTGCGCCTGTAGGTAGCGCGCGGGTGTGCCAATATCTATCCAGTAGGTGCGCTGCGGCACGTGCGCGTAGAAAGCCTCGCCGCGTTCGAGCAGGTTCGGGAAGAGGCCGTACTCGAAGGAATGGTTCTCGCCCGTCGGGATGTAGTCCAGGACGCGCGGCTCTAGAATGTAGGTTCCGGCGTTGATGTTGTTCGTGGTGATCTCTTCCGGCTTCGGCTTTTCGAGAAAGCGCGCGACGTGGCCGTCCGGTCGGGTCTCGACCAATCCGTAGGCGCTCGGGTTCTCGACCGGCGTCAGCACGATGGTCGCCGTCGCCTTGTGCTCCGTGTGCTCGCGGATGACGGCTTTCAGGTCGAGGTCCGTGAGGATGTCGCCGTTGAAGACGACCGTCGGCTCGCGTATCAAATCTTCGGCATACTTGTAGGCCCCGGCCGTGCCCATCGGCTGCGGCTCGACCGTGTACCTGAGGTTGACGCCGAAGGCCGAGCCGTCGCCCAACTGCTGCTCGATCTTCTGCGGCTGGTAGGCGAGCGAGAGCGTGATGTCTTTAATCCCGGCGCGGCGCAGCGTGTCTATCTGGTAAAGAAGGAACGCGCGGTTGCAGATGGGGACGACGGGCTTCGGCGTGTAAACCGTCAGCGGCCGGAGCCTGGTGCCTTTGCCGCCCGCGAGAATGAGTGCTTGCATGATAAGTGATAAGTGATAAGTGATGAGTGATGAGTAAAAACGTCAGTAGTCAGTAATCAGTAATCAGTTTTCAGCAAAAGCAAAGCTGATGACTGACTGCTGATTGCTGATTACTTCTTTCATTCGTCACTCTTCGGTTAATTTATGAAATAGCGCGGCGAGTCTAACACTCGGCGGCGAGGCTTATCAAATCAAGGTTTTTAGTGTAAGAGGGGGCCTTCATCCTCAGCAAAAATTCAGGAGACACGAAGAGACACGGAGCAGGAACAGAGCCTGCTCCGTGTCTCTTCGCATGGCTTCGTGGTTCGGCCGTGGCGCGCGTCAAGGGGCGCGGTGCAGGAAGACATCCCACGCCCAGCGCCCCGCCTGTCCCTGCTTCGAGTCGAGCACTTTCGCCCGATACCGGAACCAGTTGCCGTACTCGTCCGAGCGCTTCGATTCCTTGTAGTCAAACTCCAACCGCGTGACGTGCAGCGCCGCCAGCGTGTGCTTTTCTCCCGGCTCGGAGACGCCGTTGTGGTTTGTGTCGCGCCACAGCAGCAGGCTCTGGAAAATCGAATCGCGGTCGTCAATCACGCCGTCAGAGTTCCCGCCATATTGCGGCTTGTCAAACTCGGCGAGGGCCAGAAAGCCGTTCGGCGTGTCTGACAACGGCTGGGCGGTGAAAGTGCCGAAGAGTTCCGCGCCGTTATCTACGAGGCCGTTGCCGTTGCGGTCGAGCGCGAGCCAGGCGTCGTCAGAATTGGCGGCCGTCCAGGAGGAGCGCTCGGCCGAGCCGTTTGAGTCGTGGTCGAAGCGGACGCCGCCCGCGAGGTCCGTGAGATGAAAGCCGTCGCCCGCGACATCAACCAGCACGGGCGAGATGCACTGGCAGAACTCGGGGTCCCAGCGGCCGAGCGGGTTTTTCAGGGTCGAGCAATCCTGCGGCGGCAAGCCCTGGTCGGCGCACGAGTCTCCACCGCTGGCGCTGCCCACTGTCGGGAGACAAATCCAACGACAACTAGGGTAGGGCTGGAAAGAAAGTCTCCCGTTGCAAGACGGGGGCGTGGGCATCGGCGAGGGGCAGGTTCCGGGGTAACAGCAGTTACCGTTCCTGATGTGGGAAGCGGGGCATCCGACACCGAGGACGGTCGTGCACGGGTCGGCCGGGAAAGCAGCGTTCGGGTCGGTGCAGCCCAGCGGACAGGGCGTGGGCGGCGTGGATGACGCCGTTGGCGCGGGCGATGGCGGTGGCGTCGGTGGTGGCGTGGGCGTCGGCGTCGTCCCCCCGCAGAAAGTGGCCCTGACTTCCAGACAGCGATACTTCTCCCCAGTTTCAGGAATCGTACAAATGACTGAACCGTAATTGAGTATTCTGCACCTACCCTCCGGGTCGCCACAAACGGCCGGCTGGAATCTATCTTTAGTCGTACAGCCTAAACAACTATCTTCCCTGTAGAGTGTGGTGAACCAACACCCATTGCCCGAGCAGCATCCTTGTGTTTCTTGGAATATCCCGAAGAGGTCAGACTTCAACGACTCGGCGGATAAAAAATTTACCGGCGAAAAGCTCGCCGGTAAAATATTCATCTCGAATGTCTCGCCCCAACTGCCTAGTGCGGCCCGCTGCTATCGCGGGCTTTTAGCTTTGCTCGCGTTTGGTGGCAAGCAACCGCCCGTGCTTGATTGTTTGTTTTGCTTTTGGGGCATGGGAGCCCCATCAGTATCCTCGAATCCGGTCCCGTCCCCGAACCACATGTGTTGGAAGTACAGGATAAGTTTCTTCGGCTGTGGTAAGTTCTCCTCTCGTTGGGTATCTTCCCACCCTAGCACTTGGCCGAGAACAAGCTTTAAAACGTAAGTCTCGCCCGGTTTGATTGGAATATCGTCCGGCCCTGGCTTAGTGCTAATGTATCTCATCCTGGCGTCGCCATACTGCATGTCGAACATCGCAGGAAGCCCGTCATATTTTATTTCGGGCATCTCCAGTACAAAGCTGAGGGAATAGATCGGCTTGTCGCCTGTGTTCGTGACCTCAAGCTCAAGGGCACGCGCCCACTTCTCGTTCTTCATGTCCTTGAAAGCTTTTTCTTTCTCCTTCTTCAGCTTGACCTTGATCGGCAGGTGCTTCGGGACCGTGTCCTCCAACTCTCTCTCCTCCTGCGTTGACTGCGCCGTGCTCGGCACGAGCATCACCTTCACCACGAAGATGACGGCCAGAATGACCAGAGACAGTTGAAGAAATCTTTTAATGCCCGCGGCGAGCGTCGTTCCTTGAGGATTCATCGCACTCTCCTTTACGCCAGAGGGTGGAGCTTAACGGGTGGTGAGAAAATCGGCGACGAGTCCAGCTTATACGCCCCGCCAGCCCTGCCGTCAAGACGAATGGCAGGGCCTCGTTTAGTGCGAAGAGTTTGCTTGACACGGTGTAGTGAATGGTAAATAGTTATTGGTAAATCGAGAGTTCGTAAATCGTAAATCGTGAATCGTAAATCGTAAAACGCGTTCGACGATTTACGATTCACGATTTACGATTTACGAGTTTCCGATTCACGTCTTTTTGAGGTGCAAGCATTATGGAGCGAAGAGAAGCGGTCATTATCAGCGCCGTGCGGACGCCGACGGGGAAGTTCCAGGGCGCGTTGAAGGATTTTTCGGCGACGGACCTGGGCGCGATGGTCGTGCGCGAGTCAGTCCGCCGCGCAGGGGTTCCGGTCGAAGAGGTTGACGAGGTCATCATGGGCTGCGTGATTCAGGCTGGGCTGGGCCAGAATCCAGCGCGGCAGGCGGCGCTCAAGGGCGGCATCCCGTTCGGCGTCTCCGCCGTGACGATTAATAAAGTCTGCGGCTCGGGTTTGAAATCCGTGATGATGGCGGCGCAGGGGATTCAGCTTGGAGATTCCGAAATAGTCGTCGCGGGCGGCATGGAGTCCATGACGAACGCGCCCTATTTGATTCCGAAAGCGCGCGAGGGCTATCGGCTGGGCAACGGCGTGCTGGTGGACGCGATGATTAACGACGGCCTGTGGTGCGCGTTCGAGAATTACCACATGGGCAACACGGGCGAGGTCGTGGCAACGCGCTACCACGTCACGCGCGAGGAGCAGGACGAGTACGCTTTGAATTCGCACCGCAAGGCGGCGGCCGCGATCAAAGCCGGGAAAGTTCAAAGACGAAATCCTGGCGGTGGAGATTCCGCAGAAGAAGGGCGCGCCCGTTGTGCTCGACGTTGACGAGACCGTGCGCGAGGACACGTCGCTCGAAGCATTGGCGAAGCTCAAGCCGGCTTTCAAGAAGGAGGGCGGGACGGTGACGGCGGGGAATGCTCCGGGCGTCAACGACGGCGCGTCCGCTTTGGTCGTCACGTCCGAGGAGCGCGCACGCGCGCTCGGTGTCGAGCCGATGGCGCGCATCGCCGCGCAGGCGACTTCGGGCATAGAGCCGGAGCTGGTGATGATGGCTCCCGTCGAGGCGATCCGCAAAGTTCTGAGGAAGGCGGGCTGGTCGCTGAATGAGGTTGACTTGATAGAGTTGAACGAAGCCTTCGCCGTGCAGGCCGTCGCCATCGTCAAGGAACTTGACCTGGACCCGGACAAGGTCAACGTCAACGGCGGCGCGGTTGCGCTCGGCCACGCGATAGGCCAGTCGGGCTCGCGCCTGCTGACGACGATGCTCTACGAGATGAAGCGGCGCAACGTGCATCGCGGCCTGGCCGCGCTCTGCCTGGGCGGCGGCAACGCCGTGGCGATGGCCGTCGAGCGATGAGGTGAGGGAAAGCGTTGGCGGAGAATCTTTCAATCGAGACGATAGGTGTGGTCGGCGCGGGCACGATGGGTAACGGCATCGCGCAGGTGGCCGCGCGCGCAGGGTTCCGTGTTGTTCTGCGCGACGTGAAGGAAGAATTCTTGCAGCGCGGGATGGCCGTCGTTGACAAGAGCCTGCAACGCGACGTGGACAAGGAGCGGCTCAAGGAGGAAGAGAAGCGGGCCATCATCGGCCGCATCCGAACCGTGACCGCGTTGGAGGAGTTAAGCGAGGCGGACCTCGTCGTCGAAGCCGTGACGGAGGATGTCAAGGTCAAGACGGATATCTTCCGCCAGTTGGACGAAATCACCGGCCCCGAAGCGATTCTTGCCTCGAACACTTCGTCAATCTCGATTACAAAACTCGGCGCGGCGACGCGACGGCCCGAGAAAGTCATAGGGATGCACTTCATGAATCCCGTGCCCGTGATGAAGCTCGTGGAAATCATACGCGGCATCGCCACGGCGGACGAGACTCACAAGGCGGTTCACGACCTGACGCTCAAACTCGACAAGACGCCGCTCGAATGCAACGACATGCCCGGCTTCGTCTCCAACCGCGTGCTGATGCCCATGATTAACGAGGCCATCTTCGCGCTCTACGAAAATGTAGCCACGCGCGAGAGCATTGACGGCATCATGAAGCTGGGGATGAATCACCCTATGGGGCCGCTCACGCTCGCGGACTTCATCGGCCTAGACGTTTGCCTGGCTATCTTGAACGTCCTCCACGACGGCCTCGGCGACCCGAAATACCGCCCCTGCCCCCTGCTCAAACGCTACGTTGACGCCGGCTGGCTCGGCCGGAAAACGGGCCGCGGGTTTTATGAATACCAGTGATAAGTGATAAGTGATAAGTGATAAGTTAAATGCTTTTTCTTATCACTTATCACTTATCACTTATCACCGTCACTTATGAGAACCGTTTCCCACTATTGCCAAAAATGCTTAGCGGCGAATCCGCTGGGGCAGGAGTTGTGTGGGCGGTGCGGGACGCGTCTGATGTTGGTGGTCGAGCCGCCGGCGGCGCGTTTCGAGGAGGGGGGCCTGGCGGCCACGCACGAGGAGCACCTGTTGGAGCGCATCTCCGCGCTCGAAAACAGGCTCATGCGTTTGACCGACAAGCTCGAACAAACGCTCGACCTGCTGCTCAGGCAGGCGAAGAACGCTTACTTCGATCACGCGCTGATTGACACGCTCATCACGGTCCTGGCCGAGACCAACGTCCTCGACGCGGTACGCCTCAACAGGCTGTGGCGCGAGCGCTGCCAGAAGGACACCGCGGAACAAGAGTCCGCGGCGCGGCGAGAGAAGCTGCGCCACAAAGTCCTCGCGGCCTACAAGGGGACCGAAGGCCCCACCTTCGAGAGCGAAGTCCAGGAGGGCTTCGGCCTCTTCGCCCTGAAAGATGCCGCGCAGGGCGCGCGCAAGCTTGAGCGTGCGGCCACGCTCCACCCGACTAACGCGCCGCTCCACGCCTTTCTCGGCGAGCACTTTTTCGAGGTGGGCAAGAACGCGCTCGCGCTTGCTTACCTTGAGCGGGCCGTGGCTTCAGACCCCAAAAACGAGAAGGCGCGTCTGCTGCTCGGCCTGGCCTGCGGCGACGCAGGAGACGCGGCGCGCGCCAGGAAGTTGCTGCGCGAGTCGGTCCGCCGCGCGGGCGCGTCCTTCGCCGCGCATTACGGCCTGGGCCGGCTGCTCGCGGCCGAAGGGAAGTGGAAGGAAGCGCTCAAGGAGTTCAAGCGCGCTTCGGCGGCGCGCTCTTCGGCCGAAGCTCATTACGTCCTGGGGTGCGTCTATTACCAGTTGCAACGCGACCGCATGGCCGCGCGCCACCTGCGCAAGGCCATGGAGGAGGACCGTTATTACGCGGAAGTCTTCTACGTCCTCGGCCTCGTCCTCTGGCGCATAGGGGAGCCCGAGCAGGCGCGCACGGCGTTTCAAGTCGTCAGCGACGCCGAGCCGAAAGAGGCCCGCTACCGCTCGTCCGCGCGCCGCATCCTGCGCACGGGCGAAGCGCCCCCGAACTTCAGGGTTTTCGGGGCGGAGGAAGGGGAGACAAAGCTGCTGATTACGGGCGGGGACAAGCGTCTGGCCGCGGCCCTGCGCCGCGAGGCGCTGGCCGCCTTCGAGGACGAAGGCCCTACGGCCCGGCCCGCGGCGCGTTGACTCTCGCGCGTGAGTGGTTATAATAACGCCTTTTGCGCGCGCGAAGGCTGTAGCGCGGGGTCCAGGCAGGGTGGGTGAGTGATGCGAATCGAGCTTGACAGGCTGCAAGAGACGGGCAACCGATTTGCCCACGTTTACGAGCCCGAAGAGCTTGTGCTGGACGAGGAGCACGCGCGTTTGACGTTGCCGCCCGAGGTCTCGGGCCGCGTCCAAACCAGCGGCCGCCAGGTCCGGCTGAGGGGGAAAATCACAGCCCGCGCGGAAGTTGACTGCGACCGCTGTTTGAAGTCCGTCACGCTCCCTGTGGAGACGGAGTTCGACGTGACCTACGTTCCCGAAGAGGACTACAGGGAGAGCGAGGCGGCCGAGTTACAGGAAGAGGATTTGGGGCTTTCCGTCTTCGACGGCGAGACGATTGACGTGGACGAGCTTGTGCGCGAGCAGTTGCTCCTGGCCCTGCCGGCGCGCGCCCTCTGCGGCGAAGAATGCAAGGGACTGTGCCCCGTTTGCGGCGCGGACAGAAACACGAACGCGTGCGACTGCGAAACCAAAGAAGTTGACCCGCGCTGGGCGGGATTAAAAAACCTCGTAAATCGTGAATCGTAAATCGTAAATAGACGAGCGATTTTCTTTTTCGATTTACGATTCACGATTTACGATTTACGATATTTTCGGAGTTATCTTATGCCTAATCCAAAACGACGCCATTCCAAGGCCCGCACGCGCAAGCGCCGGGCGCACGACGCTCTGCGCCAGCCGCAGACATCAACCTGTCCGAACTGCCAGGAGCCGCGCATGCCGCATCGCGTGTGCCCGAAGTGCGGCTTTTACAAAGGCCGTGAAGTAGTGCACGTCGAAGAGTCAGAATAAAGCTAGTGATGAGTGATAAGTGATAAGTGATGAGTTAAAAACAACTCGTCTTACTTATCACTCATCACTTATCACTTATCACTGCTCTTAAATGAAGCACGGGCAAAACGAATTGACCGGCAAGGTCGTCGTGGACGCGATGGGCAGTGACCACGCGCCGCACGCGGAGATTGACGGCGCTCTGGCTGCCACGCGCGATCTGGGGCTTGGCGTCATCCTCGTCGGCCAACCTGAGAAGGTCATCCCCGAGTTGCGCCGCTGCGGGTGGCGCAAGCAGGGCGACCGCAACATCGAGCTGGTCGAGGCCGAGGAAGTCATAGGCATGGACGAGCCGGTTGCGACGGCCGTCCGCCGGAAGAAGAAAAGCTCTTTGAGAGTCGGGTGTAGGCTCGTCACAGAGGGCCGGGCCGACGGCTTCGTCTCGGCCGGCAACACGGGCGCGGCGATGGCGACCGCGAAGATGGTCATAGGGATGCTCCCAGGCGTTGACCGGCCCGCGCTCGCCGCCATGATTCCGACCAAAGGCTCTAAGCCCACGCTCCTTTTGGACGTGGGCGCGAACGCCGAATGCAAGGCGCATCACCTGGCACAATTCGCCATCATGGGCGACGCTTATTGCCGCGCGGTGCTCGGCACCGTCAAGCCCTCTGTGGGCATGATGAGCATCGGCGAGGAGGAGGCCAAGGGCAACGACCTGACGAAGGAGGCGTTCCCGCTCCTCCGGGATTTGGGCAGTCTGAACTTTCTCGGCAACGTCGAGGGGCGCGACCTGTTCACGGGCGCGGTGGACGTGATCGTCACGGACGGGTTCACGGGCAACGTGATGCTCAAGCTCGCCGAAGGCTTGACCGAGGCGATGCTCTCGATGATTAAGCGCGAGCTGATCTCGTCGGCGATGACGCGGGCCGGGGCGATGCTCGCCAAGCCCGCGTTCCGTAACATCAAAAAGCGTCTGGACTATGCGGAGTACGGCGGAGCGCCCTTGTTGGGCGTGCGGCAGATCGTGATGATCGGCCACGGCAGCTCGAACGCGCGCGCGATTCGCAACGCCATCCGCAGCGTCAAAGAGTTTTCCGAGCACCGCGCCAGCCAACGCATAGAGCGCGGCATCGCTGAGACCAACGCGCGCGAGTACGCCGAGGCGGTCAATAGTAAGTAGAAAATGGTGAAAGGACACGGGCCGGTCCCACGGCTTTGTCTTTTCACCATTTTCTATTTACTATTCACCATTCACCCAGAGGAAAGAGATGGCAAAAATAAACGCTGGCATCCTGGGGACGGGACACGCTTACCCGGAGGGCATTCTGACGAACGCCGATCTGGAGAAGATGGTGGAAACGTCCGACGAGTGGATCACCAAGCGCGTCGGCATCAAGCAAAGGCGCAAGGCCGCGAAAGGAGAATACACGTCGCTCTTCGCCGTGCGCGCCGCGCGCCAGGCGATAGAGCGCGCGCGGATTGACCCCTCGGAGATTGACACGCTGATTTGTGCCACCGTCACGCCGGACCAGATTCTGCCCTCGACGGGCTGTTTGATTCAGGCCGAACTCGGGGCCAACAGCGCCGCCGCCTTCGACATCGCCGCCGCCTGCTCCGGCTTTCTCTACGGCCTGACGATGGCGAACGGGCTGATTCAGACAGGCCAGTCGCGCCGCGCGCTCGTCATCGGCGCGGAAGTCCTGACGCAGTACGTTGATTACACGGACCGCTCGACGTGCGTCATCTTCGGCGACGGGGCGGGCGCGGCCGTCCTCGGCCCCGTCGAAGCGGACAGAGGAATCTTGGCCGCGCGCATCAGGTCAGACGGGCGCTACGCGGAGCACCTTTACGCGCCGGGCGGCGGCACGCGCCTCGGCTCGACCGCGGAGACGATTGCGGCGGGCGAGCATTTTTTCAAGATGAAGGGCAACGAGCTGTTCAAAGTCGCCGTGCGCTCGATGACGGACGTTTCGCGCGAGGTGCTGGAAGCGGCGGGGAAGAAGGCCGAAGACGTTGACCTCTTCATCCCGCACCAGGCGAACCAGAGAATCACTGACGCGGTCGCGAGCAAGCTCGAAGTTGACGAGTCGAAGGTTTATTCAAACATCTCCATGCACGGCAACACCTCTTCGGCCTCGATCCCGATTGCGCTCGACGAGTGCGTCGAGGCGGGCCGCATCAGCGAGGGCGACCTCGTCCTGATGGCATCGTTCGGCGGCGGCGTCACTTGGGGCGGCGTGCTGGTGCGCTGGTAAACGATGACGATGCGGACCGGATTCTTTATCACAGCCCTGCTCGCGCTGCTCCTTCTCGGCGGAGGGGGAAACTTCGCGCTGGCACAAAAAGATGATGACAGCAGCGAGCGTTGGCTGCTGGTCGAAGTGACGGACGAGCAGGGGCAGCCGTTGAAGAGCGCGTGCGTGACGGTTGTGCCAAAAGAGGGCGAGATTATTTTTCGCAACGCTGACTCGCGCGGGCGCGTCCGTGTGAAGAAGCTCGCGGCGGGCCGTTACAGGGTCACAGCCAAAAGCGACGGGTACGAGTTGCAGGGAAAGCAAATCACGGTCGGCCAGGAGAATGAGACCGTGGCCTTCGTCTTGCGGCCGCGCGCGAATTGATGATGTCACGACTGGCGTACATTTTCCCCGGCCAGGGCTCGCAGTTTCCGGGGATGGGGAGCGAGCTGGCGGAAAAATACCCCGCCGCCCGACAGGTCTTTGAAGAGGCGGACGACGCGCTCGGCTTCTCGATCTCGCGACTCTGCTTCGAGGGCACGGCCGAAGAGTTGCAACTGACCGAGAACACGCAGCCGGCTATCCTGACGACCTCGGTCGCGACGCTTCGCGCGCTCGAAGCCGAGGGGTTGCAAGCGCCCGAGTGGGTCGCGGGCCACAGCCTTGGCGAGTACTCCGCGCTGGTCGCCGCGGGCGCGCTTTCGCTCGCGGACGCCGTGCGCACGGTGCGGCTTCGCGGTCGCTTCATGCAGGAAGCCGTCCCCGTAGGCACGGGCGCGATGGCCGCCGTGATGGGCGCGGACTTGGAGACTGTGGAAGCGGCCTGCGAAGAGGCGCGTCAGGGTGAAGTTTGTTCGCCCGCGAACATAAACTCGCCGAACCAGATTGTCGTCGCGGGGCACGCCGGGGCGGTTGACCGCTGCTGTGAACGTGCTCAAGGAGCGCTGGGGCAAGCGCGCCATCAAGCTCAACGTGAGCGCCCCCTTTCACTGCGCGTTGATGATGCCCGCGCAGGAAAGGCTCGCCGCGGAGCTTGAAAAATTGGAGTTCAATGATTTACGTTTACCGCTCGTCACCAACGTGGATGCGGCAGTGATTCAAAGCGGCGCGGAGGCGCGCGACGCGCTCGTGCGGCAAGTCTCTTCGCCTGTCCGCTGGCTGGAGTCCGTGCGGTTGTTAATCAACGAGGGCGCGCAGATGTTCGTCGAAGTCGGCCCCGGTAAAGTTTTGTGCGGCCTCGTGCGCCAGATCGAGCGCGGCGCTAATTGCCTGACGACGGGCGACGCCGCGGGCCTCCTGGCCGCGAAGGAGTCGCTGGCGGCGGGCGCTTAAAAATTTCTCAGGTTTTCCATCAATCATAAGGAGCAAATCGGTCATGCCCGATACACAAGAGATTGAAACTAAAGTGAAGCAGATCATCGTGGACGAGCTGGGAGTGGACGAGAACGAAGTCACCCCGAACGCCCGTTTCATTGACGACCTCGGCGCGGACTCGCTCGACACGGTCGAACTCGTCATGCGCTTCGAGGAGGAGTTCGGCATCGAAATCCCCGACGAGGACGCCGAGAAAATCCAGAGCGTGCGCGATGCCTACAACTACATCGAGCAACACCAGGCGAAATAGAGCAGTGATGAGTAATAAGTGATAAGTGATAAGTAAAAACCGTCTTTCTTTTACTCATCACTTATCACTCATCACTTATCACTGTTTTTCAAAGGAGTATTCATCTTGCAACGTCGCGTCGTGGTTACGGGTGTCGGTCTGATTACGCCGGTGGGTAATTCGGTGGAGGCCACCTGGTCCGCGCTGATGCAGGGGCGCAGCGGCGTGGACTACATCAAGAAGTTCGACGTCGAGAAGTTCCCGGTCAAGTTCGCCGCCGAGGTCAAGGATTTCGACCCGCTCGACTACGTCGAGAAGAAGGAGGCGCGCAAGATGGGCGCCTTCATACACTACGCCATCGCCGCCTCGGACGAGGCCATCAAAGACAGCGGCCTTCAGATCACGGAAGAGAACGCGGAACAGGTCGGGACATACATCAGCAGCGGCATCGGCGACTTCTGGGCGATCGAGCGCGAGCACTCGAAACTTCTGGACGAAGGGCCGCGACCGCGTTTCGCCCTTCTTCATCCCGTCGGCCATCGTCAATCTGGCCGCGGGCCAGGTCTCCATACGCCACAAGGCGAAGGGGCCGAACTCCGCGACGGCGACCGCCTGCGCGGCGGGCGCTCACGCCATCGGCGATAGCTTCAGACTCATACAGCGTGGCGACGCGGACGCGATGATTTGCGGCGGCGCGGAATCGCGCCATCACGCCGATGTCTGTCGCGGGCTTCGCCGCGATGCGCGCGCTCTCGACCCGGAACGACGACCCGCAGCACGCCTCACGCCCCTTCGAGCGCGACCGCAACGGCTTCGTCATAGGCGAAGGCGCAGGCATCGTCATCCTCGAAGAGTTGGAGACGGCGCGGCGGCGCGGCGCGAAGATTTACGCGGAGATTGTCGGCTACGGCATGACCGCCGACGCTTTCCACATCACGATGCCGGACGAGACAGGCTCGGGCGCGATCCGCGTCATGCAGAAGGCACTGAAGGACGCGGGCGTTGAGACCGGAGGCCGTGGACTACATCAACGCGCACGGGACTTCGACGCCGTACAACGACAAGTTCGAGACGGCCGCCATCAAGAAGGTCTTCGGCGAGCACGCCTACAGGCTCGCCGTCAGTTCCACGAAGTCCATGACCGGACACTTGCTCGGCGCTGCGGGCGGTATCGAAGGCGTCTTCTCCGTCCTGGCGATTCACCACAGAACAGCTTCCGCCGACGACCAACTACGTCAACCCGGACCCGGAGTGCGACCTGGACTACGTGCCGAACGAGCCGCGCGAGAAGGAAGTCCGCTACGCGCTCTCCAACAGCTTCGGCTTCGGCGGCACGAACGCGGCGCTGCTTTTCAAGAAATTTGAAGAATGAAACAGAAGTCAGGAGTCAGGAGTCAGGAGTCAGAATAAAAGAAACTGTACGTGGTTCGGCCTTTCCTTCTGACTTCTGACTCCTGACTCCTGATTCTGCTTTTGAAGATTATGAAAACAATCGTGCTGATGAAGCAGGTCGCCAACAAGGACGCGATTCTGCGGATTAACAAGGACGCGACCTGGATTGAAGAGGGCGATCTTGTCCTACGAGGTCAACGAGTCGGACGGCTATGCGCTGGAAGAGGCTCTGCGGCTGAAGGAGAAGTTGGGAGGCGAAGTGGTCGTCTGCTCGATGGGGCCGCAGCGCGTCAAGAGCGTTATCAAGGACGCGCTCGCGCGCGGCGCTGACCGCGCGATTCACGTCACGGGCGATAACCTGCAACACCTGTCGCCGTACGCCGCCGCCTCCGTTCTGGCCGACGCCGTGCGCGACGAGCAGGCCGATCTTATCTTGACGGGTTTGCAGTCGGACGACTACGGCTACGCGCAGACGGGCGTCATCCTGGCCGAAGTGTTGGGCCTGCCGCACGCGACGATTGTCATAGAGGTGGACGCCACCGCGGAACGGCTGCGCGTCAAGCGCGAGTTGGAGAGCGGCTGGTATCAGTGGTACGAGATGCCGCGGCCCGCCCTGCTGACGATTCAGTCCGGCATCAGCCAGATTCGCTACGCCACCTTGAAAGGCATCATGGCGGCGAAGAAGAAAGAGATTAAGGAGGTCACGCCCACGGGCGACGCCACCTCGCGCCCCTCCCACCAGCGCATCGAAAAAATCTACTTCCCGCAGAAGACCAAGCAGACGCAATTCCTCGGCAACGGCGACGCCAAAAAGGGAGCCGCCGAACTGGCGGAGAAACTGCGTACGGAAGCAAGAGTGATTTAAAAGCCGTAAATCGTAAATCGTGAATCGTAAATCGAAGAACGCTTCTTTCTTTTACGATTTACGATTTACGATTCACGATTTACGAGAATCTTATGAGTAACGGCATTTTAGTTTTCGCGGAGCACCGGGACGGGGTTTTGAACAAGACTTCGTTCGAGGCGATTGCGGCGGCGCAAGCGTTGGGCGCGGAGTTGGGCCAGAATGTGACGGCCGTGTTGGCTCGGCTCCGGCGCTGAAGGTTTGGCGCAGGAGGTGGCGGGTTACGAGGTGGGCCGCGTGATTTACGCGGAGAACGAGAAGCTGGCGGACTACACGCCGGACGGCTACACGGACGCCGTGGAGCAGGTCGTGCGCTCAGCGTCACCCGCAGTACGTGATCCTGCCGCACACTTATCTCGTGCGCGACTTCGCGCCGAAGCTCGCCGCGCGGTTCCAAAAAGGGTTGATTAGCGACTGCGTCCGCGCGCAGGTCGCGGAAGGGCGCGTGACGTTCTCGCGCCGCATCTTCCTCGGCAAGATTGACGCGGACGTGATCTCGGACGGCGAGCCGCCTGTGTTCGCCACCTTTCAGTCGGGCGCGTACCGCGGCGACCAGGCGAAGAAGGGCGGCGGCGCAACGGTCGAGAAGATGTCTGTCGAGGTCGGCGAAATCCGCATGAAGCCGGAGGCTCCGTTCCAGGAGGTGAAGCAGGCTGTTGACCTGACGAAGGCGGACGTGATCGTCGCCATCGGGCGCGGCATCAAGGGCAAGGAGAACATCGCGCTCGCTGAAGCGTTGGCACAGGCTCTCGGCGGCGACATAGCCGCCTCGCGCCCCATCTGCGACGCCGAGTGGCTGCCGATTGACAGGCAGATAGGCTCTTCGGGTCAGACGGTCGCGCCCAAGCTCTACATCGCGCTCGGCATCTCCGGCGCAATCCAGCACCTCGTCGGCATGAAGAACTCGGGAACAATCGTCGCCATCAACAAAGACCCGGAGGCCCCCATCTTCGATATCGCGGACTACGGCATCGTCGGCGACCTCTTCGAAGCCGTCCCCGTCCTCACCGAAGAGATCAAGAAGCTCAAGGGCTGATGGGATTCATAGGAAATCTCACGCAAAGACGCAAAGGCGCGAAGAAAAGAGTCTACGTTTTCTTCGCGCCTTTGCGTCTTTGCGTGAGATGTTTTCTTCAGGCCACACTCAATACCGTCGTCACATCACTCTTTACTGAGCAGATCGCGCATGTCGCCGAGGATGTCGTCGGGCTTCCACTCGTTGCCGGGGTAGAGCTTGGAGAGTTTCCCGTCGGGCGCGACGAGCGCGGTCTGTAAGGAGTGGACGAACTCGCCCTTTTCGGGGACGTAGGTGAGGCCGAAAAATTGTGCCATCTTTTTGATCTCTTCCGGGGTCGCCGTCACGAACTCCCAGTGCGCGAAAGTCTCTTTGTCATAGTTGCCGGTCGTCGCCGCGCCGTAGCTGCGAAGCACCTTGGGCGTGTCGTAGGCCGGGTCGAAGCTGACGCTCAAAAGGTGCGTGCGCGCGTAAAGAGTAGGGGCCTTCTGTAGCTCGCGCTCCAGCCCGGCGAAGTTGCTGCTCATCAGGGAACAATATTCTGGCACGGGGCAGCGCGTGTAGATGAAGGTCAGAAGCAGCGCCTTGCCCTTGTACTTTGCGAGGCTGACGGGCTTTCCGTCCTGGTTGACGAGGCGGAAGTCCGGGACCGTATCGCCGGGCCGCGGCTGCGTGGAGCCTTCGGGTGTGCCAGTTTGCGGCGGCGCGTTTTTCTGCACGACGACGACATCTTCGAGCCAGGCGGAGGTGTCTGTGACGACGAGCGTGGCCTGCACCTCGTCGCCGGGCTTCATCACGTCGAGCGGCCAGGCGTCCTTCAATTTGAAGGGCATCGTCATCGCGTCCATGAAGCCCTTGACCTCCTCGTGCGAGATCGTGGCCGTCTGCTGCGACTTGTCAACGGAGACGACCGTGCCCTTGAAGTCGAAGCGCCTGCCCTGCGTCGGCTCGGGCGCGGGCTGGCAAGCCGCTAAGGAGAGACAGAAAAGTAGAGCGATTACGAAGAGGGTGGGCCAGTTTTGTTTCATTGTGTTCAGCGGCGTTTGAGTTGTTCGGTGTAGAGCGTCTGGTAGACCCAGTAGTTGGGCAGGACTTTGTAGACGTACTCCTTCGACTGTGCGAAGCCGATTTCGAGGACGTAGCGGTCTGGGTCGTTGGAGCGCGCGCGCGCCACCCAGCGCGCGACGTTGTCCTCGCCGCCGTTGTAGGATGCGGCGACGGCCTGCGGCATTTCGGGGAACTCGCGGAAGAGCTTGCCCATGTACTCGGACCCGAAGAGTACGGCGGTGCGCGGGCTGTAGAGCGCGTCCTGTTGAAAGTCAGTCAGGCCCAATTGCGCGGCCATCTGGTCGGCGGTCGAGGGGATGAATTGCAACAGGCCGCGAGCGGCCGCGTTCGACTTGGCCTCGGGCCGGAAGCGCGACTCCTGCCGCATGATGGCGAGCACGAAGCGCGGGTCAACGCCGCGCGGCGGCGCGTGCTCAAGAAGCGCCTCCCTGTAGGGCGCGGGGTAAAGCAGCTCGACCGCCTCGCGCGGGGCCAATTCCAGCAGGTAATCGGAGGGCACGCGCTTCCAGAGCGGTTCGCTGTAGCGCACGGCGTGGCTCGCGTTGTCGCCGCGCTTGAAGAGGACCGCGAGCGTGTATGCCTGGTCACGCGAAAGAGACGCGGGCGCGGCATCGCTGCGTTTCTCAACCGAGTCGCCGCCGCCCGCGCCCTCCTGCGGTTTCTCGGCCGCCGCGCCGAAGGCGTTCTCCGAGGCTGCAAGCTCGGGCGCGCCCTCGTCGTAGAGGCCGAGGAAGAGAAGCTCGTCGGCCAGCGCGCGGCGCGAGGGCTCGGCGTTCGGGTTCGACCGGCCCTGTGCCAGAATCGTTTGCCTGCCGACGGGGACGAGTTGCCCCGAGGGCGGGCTGCTGTAGTCCGGCAGCCCCGCGT
The DNA here is from genome assembly GCA_963711585.1 of uncultured Acidobacteriota bacterium. GTDB lineage: Bacteria > Acidobacteriota > Blastocatellia > Pyrinomonadales > Pyrinomonadaceae > QHXM01. The sequence continues at coordinate 992,295 of CAVQEU010000022.1, forward strand.
AAGCCCGCCGCGCTATTTCGAGCAGCTCGTTTCTGAGCGTCTCGTCCTCCGTCAGGCGGAGGGCGGACTGCGCCGCCTTGCGCGCGGCGTCGAACTCGCGTGCCGTGACGGCCTTTTGTGCGTCGGCGCGGAAGGCGTCGGCGCGTGACCGCAGCGCGTCGCGCGTCTTCTCATTGGTCGCCATCGCGCGCAGGCGGCTCGTCGCGCGCCCGCCGTAATACTGGCCGCGCCCTTCGGGTATCATTAGGTATGCGCCGACGGCTTCGTCTGTGCGCCCGAGTTGTTCGAGAGCGTAGGCGCGCATGAAAGCTATCTCGGTCTGGTTGGTGCTGCCCGAAGTGTTCACGCCGCCCGTGTCCGACTCTTTAGCGAGTGCTTCAAAATCCGCGAGCGCCTTCGCCCAATCATTCTGTGCCAAATGAAGACGCGCCTGCGAGAAGAGGGCGAGCGCCGCTGTCTGGCCCTTGAAGCGCGTGCGCGTCTGCTCGACCCAGGAGAGCGCTTCGGCGTCACGGCCCGCGTCGCGCAGCACGTCCACGACGTTGAGGTAAGCGCGCTCCAAAGTAGAGCCCGTGCCGTAACGATCTATCACAGACTTGTAGGCGGCGATTGCTTCGTCATACTGCTTCGTGCGTGCGAACGAGGCGGCCGTGAAGCTGAGCGCGTCGCGCGCGTTCGCGCTCTCTGGAAACTCTTTCACGACGCGCTGGAAATATTTAATCGCCTCAGGGAAATTCCTCTCCTGGTAGAAGCCGCGCCCGATCATGTAGAGGGCTTCCGCGGTGTTCGCGCCGGTGCCGTAGCGCTCGGCGACGGCGGCGTAGTGGCGGCGCGCGCCCGCGAAGTCGCGGTTGAAGTTGTAGATTTGGGCGCGGCGCAGGTGCTCAGTCTCCGCTAGCTGCGGGGCATTCTTGAGCGCGGCCTCTTCGCTCCCGCTGTCGAGCGTGTCCAGGCCGCGCACGCCCGCGAGCGCGAAGTCGTCCGGCTGTGACTTGTCGGGAACCGACTCGACCAAGTTGCTGAAAGCCTCGCGCGCGGCCTCTTTTTGATCGCTCTTCAAGTAGGCTTCGGCGACGAGCGAGAGCGCTTCGCGCGCGGACGCGTTGCCCGTGGCCGAGGCGCGTGGGCGTAGTGCGTTGATCGCGCTCTTGTAATCGCGGCTCTCGAAAAAGCTCTCGCCGAGGCGGGCCGTGGCGGCGTCGCGCAGCAAACTCCGGGGCGCGACTGTGAGGAGTTGGCGCAGCTTTTCGCGTTCGAGCGGAAGGTTACCCGTAGAACGTGCCATCTCGGCCAGGTGCCAGAGCGCGTACTCCGTGAGCAGCGAGTTGCGCGCGACGACGCGCTGGTAATGCGACTGGGCCAGAGAACTGTTGCCGAGCCGTTCGGAGAGGCGCGCGAGAAGATAGTCGTAGTTGTTGAGCGCGAACCCCTGCGGGTCCGCCGCTTGCAGCGCCTGCAATTCGGGGACGGCCGCGGCATAGTCGCCGCTGTCAACGGCGGCGCGTATGCGCTCGTGCCGCTCGCGCGCCGTCTGCGCGTAGGCGGAATAAAACGGGAGAAGCAGAAAGAGTGCGGCCGCGACGAGGCGGCGACGCTTGTGCTGTTTCGGCATGGGCGGAATTATCGTTCAGACGGATTCGAGAACTCAAGCGAGTATTGATGGAGCAAGGCTACATAAACCCTCACTCAAGCCTTTGCGCCTTACGTCTTCTCTTTGCGCCTCTGCGTGAAGCAAAGTTTCACCCAAAGGCGCAAAGTAAAAACCAAAGGCGCAAAGGGTTGAGTCTTTGCTTTTAAAGATGAGCCGCCGGATTTGTGCTAGGATGAAATTGATGAATCCCATAAGGACGAAAAACGAGGAGCGGCGCGCGGAGTTGCTGGACGGGGCGCGCGTCGCGGAAGAGATCAAGCGCGAGGCCGCCGCCGAGGTCGAGCGGCTCAGGCGCGAGCACAATGTTGTCCCCTGTCTGGCGGTCGTGCGCGTCGGCGAAGACCCCGCCTCGGCCGTGTACGTCGGGAGCAAGGTGCGTACTTCTGAGGCGCTCGGTCTGCGCTCCGAGCATCATGCGCTCGCCGGAGACGACGACCGAACAAGAGTTATTAGACCTGGTCGGGAGACTCAACGCCCGCGACGACGTTGACGGCCTGCTGGTGCAGTTGCCGCTGCCGCCGCACATGGGCGAGCGGCGCGTCGTGGAGGCGGTTGACCCTGCGAAGGACGTGGACGGCTTCCATCCCGTGAACATAGGCCGGCTCTCTCTGGGCCAGGAAACGCTCGCGCCCTGCACGCCGGTCGGAATCCTTGAACTGCTCGAACGCAACTCGATTCCCATACGCGGCGCGAACGCCTGCGTCGTCGGGCGCAGCCAGATAGTCGGCCGCCCCGTCGCTCAACTCCTCCTGCAACGCGACGCGACCGTCACCATCTGCCACTCGCGCACGAGGGACTTGGCCTCCGTCACCAGCCGCGCGGACATCCTCGTCGCGGCCATCGGCCGCGCGGGCTTCATACGCGGCGAGCACATCAAACCGGGCGCGGTCGTGATAGACGTTGGCATGAACAGGGTGACCGACGAGGATGAGGCGCGCGCTCTTTTCGGCGCGGACGCGGAGCGGCGTCTGAAAATTATCCGCGAGCGCGGCTACACACTGATCGGCGACGTGCACCCCGCGGAAGCTGACCGTGTCGCCGGAAAGCGCACGCCGGTCCCCGGCGGCGTCGGGCCGTTGACGGTCGCGGCATTGATGCGAAACACAGTTAAGGCTGCGAAATGGCGGCGCGGGCTGTAGAAAACTCAAACTATTGCCTGACTTAACCCTTTGCGCCTTACGTCTTCTCTTTGCGCCTTTGCGCGAAACATCAACTGTTCACGCTGGAGGCGCAAAGTAAAAACCAAAGGCGCAAAGAGTTGAGTTTAGGTTTTATTAGAAAATAGATGTTGCGAGTCGGGTTGACGGGTTCGATTGGCGTGGGCAAGTCGTTCGTCACGTCCGTGTTCGCGGAGTTGGGTTGCCGCGTGCTGGACGCGGACCAGACGGCGCGCGAGGTGGTGGCGGCGGGAAGTCCCGGCCTGCGCAAGGTGGCGGAGGCTTTTGGCACAGAAATCTTGCAGGCGGACGGCACGCTCGACCGCGCGCGTTTGGGCGCGATTGTTTTCGCGGACGAGGAGAAGCGGCTGCTCTTAAATTCCATCCTGCACCCGTTTATAATCGCCGCCCAGGACGAACAGTTGCGAAAGTGGGAGACGGAAGACCCGGGCGGAATCAGTGTGGTTGACGCCGCGCTGATGATAGAGTCCGGCGGCTACAAGCGTTTCGACAAGCTCGTCGTCGTTCATTGCCGCCCCGAAATTCAGCTCGAACGCTTGATGGCGCGCAACGCGATTTCGCGCGAGGAGGCCGCACGTCGCATCAGCGCGCAGATGCCGCAGGATGAGAAGATGCGTTACGCGGACTTTTTGATAGACAGCTCCCACGGTTTTGAAGACACGCGGCGGCGCACCCTGGAAGTTTACGGGGAGTTGCGAAAACTTGCGTCCGCCGGCTAGAAAGAAGTGATAAACTGTCGGCACGGCAAAATTCGGTGATGGCTAAAAGGAAGAGAGCGAAGCTGACGAGAATAATCGAGCGCTGGCGCACGAGCGTGGCGGGGCTGCTCGTCATTGTGATGGCGCTGACGGGCGGCTGCTTTCTTGACCACGACGTGGAGCAGTTCTACGGGCGTGCCGTGACGCCGCGCGCGCAGGAGTTTCGTTGGAGCGACGGCGGGCTGCCGCAGGTCTTCGACCCCGCGCTGGCGGCGGCCGCGCCCGACACGGACGCCGTGCGCGCTCTCTACGAGGGGCTGACCGAGTATGACCCGAAGACGCTCGCCCCCGTCCCCGGCGTCGCCGCGCGCTGGGAGTCTTCCGAGGACGCGCGCGTCTGGACTTTTCACCTCCGGCGCGACGCGCGCTGGTCTAACAACGACCCCGTCACGGCCGAGGACTTCGTACGCTCCTGGCAGCGCACGATAGAACTCGGCGACCGCGCGCCCCACGCGCGCCTGCTGACGAACATCGAAGGCGTCGCGGCCGCGGTCGTCTACCCAACGCCTTCTCCTTCGCCAGCGCCCACGCCCGAGCCGACGCAAACCCCTGCGCGCGATTCTTCACGCAAGGAAGAGCCGAAGAAGGAGACGAAGCCGGAGGCCGCACAGCCCAAGCCCGTGCCGTTCGGCGCGGAGGCGATGGACGATTACACCTTGCGCGTGCGCTTGCAGCGCCCCGACCCCGGATTCCCGGCGCTGGCCTCGCACCCCGTCTTCCGCCCCGTGCACAAGCTCGACAGCCTCTCGACTGAGCAGAGCCCCGCGCCCGTGCGCCCCGTCTCGAACGGCGCTTTCCAGTTGACGAAGATCGGCGACGACGGCGTGGTCCTGGAGCGCGCCAAGAACTACTGGGACGCCGATGCCGTCTCGCTTCAGCGCGTGCAGTTCGTTCCGGCCAAGGACGCGGAGACGGCGCTCGCGGCCTATCACGCGGGCGAGGTGGACGCCGTCACCAACGCGGGCTTCGAGCCCTTGGCGCTGAAACTGCTCACGCCCTACAGGGACTTTCGGCGCGCGACCTTCGGCGCGCTCACCTACTACAGCTTCAACACGTCGCGCCCGCCGTTTGACGACGTTCGCGTCCGCGAAGCGCTCGCGATAGCGATTGACCGCGACCGCATCAGCCAGGACGAATTGGGTGGTGCGACCGAGCCCGCGAAAAAATTTCTGCCCGCGCAGATGATCGCGAGCGAGCCGGGCAAGACGCCGCCAGCGCCCATCGAGCGCGACGTGGAGCGTGCGCGCGCGCTACTGGCGGAGGCGGGCTACCCTGGGGGCGATAAGTTTCCGAAGATCAGGCTGCTCGTGAACCGCAACGCGCAGCAGCGGCAGGTGGCGGAGGCCGTCGCCGGGATGTGGCGGAGCGCGCTCGGCGTCGAGACGGAGGTCATCCAGAAGGATTGGGCCGAATACGAGATCGCGTTTCGCGAGGGCGATTACGACGTGGCGCGCAGGAGCTACGTGATGCAGGCGGCCGACGAGTCAGCCTCCCTGCGCGGGATGTTCGAGCCGGAGACGCCGCCCGTCATCATGCTCACAGCGCATGGCATCGAGCAGACGGCGCAGCAGAAGAAGGCGGAAGCCGCCAAAGAGGGCGGCGCGGGCGACGCGGCGAAGGAGAGTGTCGCGCCGCCGCCCGCAGAGTCAGTGCCCGCGCCGCTGCCCATTCTCAGCGAGGCGCAGGCCCTGAGGGAACTGCCCGCGATGCCCATCTACTTCGCCTCGTCTTACGCACTGGTCAAGCCCTACGTCGTCGGCTTCGACCCGAATCTGCTCGACGCTCCCTCGCTCAAGCACGTGCGGATTGACACCTCCTGGCAGCAGCCGAAGCAGGCCGGCCTCGTCTGGTTCAAATAAAGGGAGCTATTTCAAAAACTCGGACCAATTCTTAGCGCCTTTGCGCCTTTGCGTGAGTGGTTTTTAATTTTTCACGCAAAGGCGCAAAGACGCAAAGGACTAGGGCGATTTTGAAGACGATGCTTTGGAGCAACGCGGCGCTTCGTTTCAGGCATCGGTAAATTATCGCGGGCGTGCTTTGTGTATCTTGCCTGTTGCGGCGTGCGCATGATAACGTGGCGCTCACCCAAAATCTTTTGTGCCAGGACAATTGCCAAGCTCTCCCTCGGCCCGGCGGCATTACTTGAAAACGCGGGCGCGAGCGTCAACCGCAAGCGCGTCTCCCCTTTCGCGCGAGCCCGGCTTCGGCCAGTGAGGAGTTACAGCTCATGTCTTACTTTCGTTCCGCACAGTTTCGTCTGACCGCGGCGCTCCTTGCGCTCGCGTCCCTGGCCGCCGGGTGTGGGGTCACGTCGGGCGGCAGCGTCTACTTCGGCCGCGTCATCCCGCCGCAGGGGCAGGTGATGCGCTACGTCACCGGCTCCGAGATCGAGTCGCTCGACCCGCAGGTCGGCACGGGCCAGCCCGACGCGCGCGTCTACCAGGCGCTCTACGAGGGGCTGGTCGAGTACGACCCCAAGAACACGCTGCCCATCCCCGGCGTCGCGGAGCGCTGGGACGTCAACTCAGACTCCTCCGAGTACGTCTTCTATCTGAGGAAGAACGCGCGCTGGTCGAACGGCCAGCCGATAACGGCGCGCGATTTCGTCTACACCTTCAAGCGCGGGCTCTCGCCGGAACTCGCCTCGCGCAACGCCTATCTCGCTTACTATATTAAGTACAGCCAGGGCTACAACACCGGCGGCTCTTTCGTCCGCGACCCCAAAACGGGCCAATTCGTGCTTGAGAGGGAAGTGCTCGAAGAGGTCATTAAGGCCGGCGAGGCCGCGACGAGCCGCGCGCCCGAGGGCGAAAATCCCGCGCACGACACACAGTTCCACAAGTTCATACACGAGCCGACGCGTCTCGTGCTCTCGGGCGACGAGACGGAGCGCAAGGGGCAACTGGCCGCGAACCCTAAGATCGAGGCGGCCATCGCAGGCAAGGAACTGGTCCCCGTCAAGGCCGACGACCTGGGCGTCGAGGCCGTTGACGACTACACGTTCCGCGTCACCTTGCGCCAGCCCGCGCCCTTCTTCCTCGGCTTGATGGCGCACCAATTCTTCCGCGCCGTCCCGCGCGGGGCCATCGAGCAGCACGGCGAAGCCTGGACGCAGGTCGGCCACATCGTCAGCAGCGGCTCGTTCCGCCTCAAAGAGTGGATTCCCTACGACCGGCTCGTCGTCGAGAAAGACCCGAACTACTGGGACGCCGCCACGACCAAGCTCGACCGCATCATCTTCTACCCGGTCAAAGACAACGCGACGATCATGAATCTCTACAAGGCCGGGGAGATTGACGGCTTCCTCAATCACACGGTCCCGGCCTCCTGGATGGACCACATACGCCCGCTCAGAGACTACATGGACGCGACCGAGAACGGGAACGACTACTACGACTTCAACGTCAGGCGCGGCCCCTTCACGGACAAGCGGCTGCGTAAGGCTTTCAACCTCGCGATTGACAAGGTGGCTTTCGCCAACTGGCGGCAGACGGTGAAGCCCCTGACGGGCTTCGTCCCGCTCGGCATCTTCCCCGGCTATCCGAACCCCAAGGGCGACGACTTCAACCCTGAGCGCGCGCGCCAGTTCATGGCCGAGGCCGGCTACCCCGTGACGAAGAACGACAGCGGGAAATGGGTCTGCAAGAATTTCCCGATTAGCGAAGTGGAGTTGACTTACAACCCGGACGGGATGAACGGGGCCATCGCGACCTTCATTCAGGGGCAGTGGCAACAGAACCTGGGCGTCACCATTCCGCTCAAGTCAATGGAGTTCCGCACGTTTCTGAACGTCCGCGCCAAGGGCGACTACAAGGGCATCGCGCGCGACGCCTGGGGCGGCGACTACATGGACCCCTTCACGTTTCTCAATCTCTTCTACGCGGGCGCGGAGAACGGCTCCGGCTGGCACGACCCCAAATACGACGCGATGCTGGACGAGGCCAATCGGACTTCGGACCCGCAGAAGCGTTACGAGTTGTTCGCCAAGGCCGAAGCCTACATGCTCGAAGAGCAGCCCGTCATCCCGCTCGACACGCCTTCGGTCAATTGGATGAAGAAGCCTTACGTCAAGGGCATGTACCCGAACCCCCTGACGCTGCACGCCTGGAAATTCGTCTACATAGAGCACGACCAGGCGAAGTGGGACCAGGGCACGCCGAGCATGGCCGACTGAGTGGGAGAGACGAAACGCGATGCTTCGCTTCATCATCCGACGGCTGCTCATCACGCTCCCGATGGTGCTCATCATCGTCACGCTGACGTGGGGCTTAATCCGCCTCGCGCCCGGCAACTTCTACACGGGCGAGAAGCGCATCCCCCCGGCGATTGAGAAGAACATACGGGAGAAGTACGGGCTGGATAGGCCCTGGTACGTGCAGTACGGCAAGATGATGGGCGGAATCCTGAGGCTCGACTTCGGAGACTCGCTCACTTATCCGGGCCAGTCCGTCAACCAGATTCTGTGGCGCTCTCTGCCCATCTCGGCCACGCTCGGCGTCCTTGCCTATCTCTTGGCCCTCGTCGTCGGCCTCAGTTTCGGCACAATCGCCGCGCTCCGCCAGAACTCGAAACTCGACTACGCCTCGATGGCGCTCGCGATGCTGGGCATCTCGATCCCGAACTTCGTCCTGGGGCCGCTGCTCGTCCTCATCTTCTCGCTCACGCTCTTCTGGCTGCCGCCGGCGCGCTACGGCGGCTTCCCCAGTTGGAGCCTCGTCATGCCCGTGATTACGCTCTCGGCGCTCTACATGGCATACATCGCGCGCCTGGCGAGGTCCGGGATGCTCGAAGTCCTGCGGGCCGACTACGTGCGCACCGCGCGTGCGAAGGGGTTGAGCGAAAAGCAGGTGGTCTTCCGTCACGTCATGCGCGGCGGCCTCCTGCCCGTCGTCTCGTTCAGCGGCCCGGCGCTCGCCTATCTCATTACCGGCACAGTCGTCGTCGAGCAAATCTTCGCGCTGCCGGGCCTGGGCAACTACTTTCTGAACGCCAACTTCGCGCGCGACGAGCCGCTGATTATAGGCATCGTGGCCTTCCTGGCGATTCTGATACTGGTCTTCAACCTCCTGGTGGACATCGCCTACGGCATCATTGACCCGCGCATCAGGTACTGACGAGAGAAATGAATGAAGGATGAGGGAACGGACAATCGAACCGAGTGGGAGAGGGGAGCTGAGCCCGCGCTGACGCCGCTCGGCACTCCGCCTGCGCCGCCTGTCCGCAAGCGCGAGGGCGACCAGATACACACCGCGCCTGAGTTCGCGGTCGGCGAGGCGGACGTGCGCACGGCTGAAGCAGGCGCGCGAGAGCCGCTCGCGGGGACTTCGCTCTGGAAAGACGCGTGGCGCAGGCTCTTGAAGAACAAGCTGGCGGTGTTCGGGATGATCGTCGTCGCCGTCATCATCCTCGTCTGCGCTTTCGGCCCCTACATCATCAGGCTGACGACCGGGTTCACCTACGACTACCAGCCGCCGGAGATAGAGCTTAAAAAATCCTTCCCGCCGTTTAGCGCGCCTGACGGCACGTTCTCCTGGCAGCACCCGATGGGGACAGACATCCTCGGCCGTGACCTCTTCTCGCGCGTCCTGATAGGCGGGCGCATCTCGCTGATGGTGGGCATCATCTCCACGTTCGTCTCGCTCCTGATCGGCATCACCTTCGGGGCGACGGCCGGCTACCTGGGGGGCCGCGTGGACAACGTGATGATGAGAATCGTGGACGTGCTCTACTCGCTCCCCTACATGATGATCGTCATCGTGCTGCTGGCCTTCTTCGGCGGGCGCTCGCCACTGGGCCAGTTGTTCCTGCTCTTCATCGCGCTTGGCGCGGTCTCGTGGCTGACGATGGCGCGCATCGTGCGCGGGCAGGTGATGTCGCTCAAGAACCAGGAGTTCGTGCTGGCGGCGCGGGCGACGGGCGTGCCGACCAGGAAGATAATTTTCCGCCACCTCGTCCCGAACACGCTCGGCCCCGTCATCGTCTACGCGACGCTGACCATCCCGCAGGTGATGTTGCAGGAGGCGTTTCTCTCCTTCCTGGGCCTGGGCGTGCAGGCCCCGCTCGCGTCGTGGGGGAGCCTCGCCAGCGAAGGCATACAGAACATAGCCATCTTCCCGTGGCAACTGATCTTCCCCGGCGTGACGATGGCGCTGACACTCTTCTCCCTCAATTTCCTGGGCGACGGCCTGCGCGACGCCCTCGACCCGCAGATGAGAAAAACGTAAATCGTAAATCGTAAATCGTGAATCGTCGGACGACGCGTTTACGATTTACGATTCACGATTCACGATTTACGAACAAATGCGCAACGGAAACATTCTTTCAGTCAAAGACCTGAAGACGTACTTCGAGACGGAGGACGGCGTGGTCAAGGCCGTGGACGGCATCAGCTTCGAGTTGGAGCGAGGCGAGACTCTGGGCATCGTCGGCGAGTCCGGCTCTGGCAAGTCCGTGACGAACCTTTCCATCATCCGGCTGATACCCGAGCCGCCGGGCAGGATCGTCTCGGGCGAGATTATTTTCAACGGCGAGGACATACGCGCGCTTCCCATCGAAGAGTTGCGTCGGATTCGCGGCAAGCGGATAGCAATGATCTTCCAGGACCCTATGACCTCGCTCAATCCGTTCATGCGAATCTCGAAGCAGTTGATGGAGATGACGGAGCTGCACCTGGGGCACACGAAAGACCAGGCTTACGAGCACGCAGTCAAGAATGCTCAAGATGGTCGGCATCCCGGACGCCCGCTCACGCGCCGACAGCTACCCGCACGAGTTCTCGGGCGGGATGCGACAGCGCGTGATGATCGCGATGGCGCTTTCCTGCGAGCCCGAGCTTTTAATCGCCGACGAGCCGACGACCGCGCTCGACGTGACCATACAGGCACAGATTCTTGAGCTGATTAAGACGCTCAAGCAGAAGACCGGGACGAGTGTCATTCTCATCACGCACGACCTGGGCGTGGTGGCCGGGATGACGGACCACATCATCGTGATGTACGCGGGGAAGATTTTCGAGCAGGCGCCGACGCGCGAGCTTTTCAAGTATCCGGGCAACCCCTACACGAAAGGGCTGCTGCGCTCCGTGCCGGACCCTGCGCACGAGCACGGCCAGGCGCTCTACCAGATTCCGGGGCTCCCGCCCGACGTGGCGCACCTGCCGCCGGGCTGTCCGTTCGCGCCGCGCTGCGAGCGCGCCGAAGAGATTTGCAGCAAGGAGTTCCCGCCCTTCGTCAAACTGAACGCGGAACATCACTCGCTCTGCCACTTCGCCGAAGAGGTTTACCAGGACTCGCGCCGCGAGCGCGATGGCAACCAAAGTCAATCAACCGAGGAGCAGGACAAACAAGTCTGATGAGCCAGCAGCCGAACAGCAGCGCCGCGTCGCCAGCGCACTCGATGCCGCCGCCTTTGGAGCGCGGGAGGGGGAGCGAGCTTTTCGCCATACGCGACCTCAAAGTCCACTTCGACCTGGGCGGCGGCGGCTTCTTCGACAAACTCGTCGGGGGCAAGCCCGTCCGCCGCGTCGTCAAGGCCGTGGACGGCGTGAGCATAGATATTTATCCGGGCGAAACGCTGGGGCTGGTCGGCGAGTCAGGCTGCGGCAAGTCAACTCTGGGCCGCGCCATCCTCCGTCTGACGGAGCCCACGAGCGGGCAGGTGCTCTTCCGCGGCGCGGACCTGGCGAACCTCTCGCAGCGCGAGATGCGCGAGCACCGCAAGCACCTTCAGATGATTTTTCAAGACCCTTACGCGTCGCTCAACCCGCGCATGACTGTGGGCCAGATCATAGGGGAGCCGATTGAGACTTTCCGCCTGGCCGCGGGGCGCGCGCGCGACGAGCGCGTGCGCGAGTTGATGGAGACGGTCGGCCTGAGCCCGCGTTTCATCAAACGCTACCCGCACGAGTTCTCCGGCGGCCAGCGCCAGCGCATAGGCATCGCGCGCGCTCTGGCCGTCAGCCCCGACTTCATCGTGGCGGACGAGCCCATCTCGGCTCTGGACGTTTCCATCCAGGCGCAGATCATGAATCTGATGGAGCGGCTGCAAAGGGAGAAGAACCTGACCTACCTTTTCATCTCGCACGACCTGCGCGCCATACGCCACGTCTCCGACCGCGTCGCCGTCATGTACCTCGGCAAGCTCGTCGAGATAGCCGACGCGCGCGTGATTTACGACGAGCCCCTGATGCCGTACACGAAGGCGCTGATTTCGGCCGTCCCTGTGCCTGACCCGGAGATTGAGGCCACGCGCCAGCGCATCGTGCTCGAAGGCGACGTACCCTCGCCCATCAATCCCCCGCAGGGCTGCCGCTTCCACACGCGCTGCCCCTATGTCATCAAGGAGTGCAAGCAGGTCGTCCCCCCGCTGGCTGAGATTAAGCCCAACCACTTTGCCGCCTGCATACGCATCAGCCCGGAGGAGCCCGACATCGAACGGGTCGCGCCGGGCGACGCGCCGGGCCTGCGTGACGCCCAGCGCGTCATCGCAACGTGAAAAAGGGCTTTTATTCGGCGTATAAACTAAGGGAGAGCTGATTCTCGCGTTGGTGATTGTACGCTTTTGAGGCGATTTCCCAGAGAATGCCCTTGTCTCAGGGGCGTGCCGTCACTTATACTTCCGAGCGGGACGGAACCGCTTCACCGAAGCCGCCGTCCCATCCCTTAGAGCCATGTGCGTGGAAAGCGCCCCCGTTCTCGCGTGCAGACTCAGCCCTCCAACACCACTTCGGACGTAAACTGTAGTGACCCTGCGGACAATGGATAAGACTGTCGCGTCCGCGCGCGACAAAGCCCAGATTAAGCCGGAAGAGACGCCCGACAACTGGGCCGAGGAGCAGGACTCTCTCTCGGCCGCCGCGGGCCTCTCCGTGCTTCTGGTCGAAGGCCGCCAGCCCCCCGCCCTACACGTCTCGAATAACAACTCCATCTGCCATGCCTTTCAGTCCTCGCCCGAGCACGTTCAGTTGTGCGACCCCTACTGCGGCGTCGCGCACGAACGCGCCACGAAGACGGGCGGCCCCGTTCACTACCGCTGCCACGCGGGCCTGCACTGCTTCACAGCGCCCGTCGAGTTGGCCGCGAAACGCCAACTCGCCGTCATCGGCGGCCGCGCTTTCCTGACGAGCGCCGACTACCGCGCGCTCGCCGAACGCTTCCGCACGGGCGACCTTCAGGAACTACTTTCGGGCGAGATTTTCAATAACGTCATCTTCGCCGCGCGGCAGGATTTGGACGACCTGGCAAAGCGCGTCGCCGAAGCGGCTGCGGCCGTGGGCGAGCGCCAGCAGCCTTTGGCACAGAATCAGGGACGCGCGCCCGCGCCCGAAGGCCAGGCCGAGGAGGTAGCCGCCGCCGGTAGGGCCGCGACCGCAAGCGCGTCGCGCGATGCGGAAGAACAGTCGGGCGCGCGCGAGGCCGACACGGAGGACGGCAGCTTACGCGTGCGCTATTTCCAGGCCGAGGGCGAGTTCAAAGAGGCGTGCGACGCCGCGCTCAAAGTCATCGGCGGCAAGCACGAGTTGACCTCGCTCGCGCTGCTCCTGCGTGAGCACGGCGTCTTCGTCCCGGCCTGCTCGACGGGGCGCTACAAGGACGCGCAACTCCGCATCGAGATCGGCGCGAAGGACGCGCGGCTCTTCGCGACCGCGCGTGCCGGGACTTCGCTCGTGTTCCGTGAGGCCGGCGAAGGCTTCAAGCCCGCCGGGGCGATTCGCAAACAGACAACGGCCGCGGCAGAGAAGACGGCCGAGCTTTTCCCGCTCATCGTCGGCGACGAGGTCAAGGCCGCGCTCCTGGTCGGCGACGCCGGGCTGACGGACGAGAAGCGCCGCGCGATTTCGATTTACTGTCGTGAGATCGCGCTGCCGCTCGAAGTCCTGCGGCTGCGTCACGAGCTTGAGCAGCGCGCGCGCTTCGCGGAGCACTTGCAGATTTTCGGCGAGCGCATCAACACGGCCGAGGCGGGCGACACTTACGACGCGGTCCTGCGCATGTCCGCCGATTTGCTGCGCGCCGAGCGTTGCTCGCTCCTGCTCTTCGACGAGGCTTCGAACGAGTTGGCCGTCAAGGCGGCGGTCGGCCCGCGCGCTGACGCCGCGCGAAACGCTCGCGTCCGCATGGGCGAGGGCGTCGCTGGCACTGTCATGTCCGAAGGCCGCCCGCTCGTCGTGCGCGACGTGGAGGCTGGCGGGCATGGGCCTGCACACGCCGAGCGCAGCTACAAGACGAAGTCGTTCATCAGCTATCCAATCTCCATCGGCGGCCGCAAGGTCGGAGTGCTGAACGTCACGGACAAGGCGGGCGGCGGCTCTTACGACGACATTGACCTGAGCCTGATAGAGTCCATCGCGCCGCAGGTGGCGCTCGCGCTCGACCGCGCCGAGTGGCAGGAGAAGGCCAATCAATTCCAACTGATGTCAATCACGGACCCCTTGACGGGAATGCTCAACCGCCGCTACCTGATCGAGCGCCTGGACGAAGAGTTGAAGCGCTCGAAGCGGCAGGAATACCCGATGAGCTTCATGATGATTGATATTGACGACTTCAAGCTCTACAACGACCGCAACGGTCACCAGGGCGGCGACCTCGCGTTGGAGATGGCGGCGCAGTGTTTGAAGTCTGCGCTGCGCGCGGCCGACGTGGCCTCGCGCTACGGCGGCGAGGAGTTTTGCATCCTGCTGCCGCAGACGGGGCTCGCCGAAGGCGTACAGATAGCGGAGCGCATCCGTCGGCGCATCACGCGCGTGCGCTTCCCGCACGGGAAGGCGCAGCCCCTTGGGAGCGTGACCGTCAGCATAGGCGTCTCCGCCTTCGTCCCGGAAGTCGTGGACACGCCCGAGAAGATCATAGAGGCCGCCGACCGCGCCCTCTATCTGGCGAAGCGGCTCGGCAAGAATCGTGTCGAGACGTTTGAGCCACCCGCAGCCGAAACCGAGGAGACCGATGCCGCAGGAGAAGCCTAACAAGGGCGAGCGCGGGCGGCCCATCCTCGGCCGCGTCGCGCCGGAAGAGTTCGTCGGACGAGAGCGCGCTCTCGAACAAGTCCTGCGGCTCTCTTCATCGAGCACGCCCGAGCGCGGCCTGCTGCTGCTGTCGGCCCCTTCGTCCGGCGCTTCGGAGTTGTTGCGCCAGGCATACGACGAATTGTTCCGCCGTCAGGGCGAAGCGGTGCCCATCTACTTCGCGCTGACGCGCGCGGACAAGACGGCCGTCGGCGCGGCCCGCCACTTCCTCCAAACCTTCCTGCTGCAACTCGCCGCCTACCGCCGCCGCGACCCCACGCTCGCCGACGCCGCGCTCTCCGTCAACGACCTGATGGAGATGGTCGCGCCCGGCGATTACGAGTGGGCCGAGCGACTCGTCACGGCGATGGAGCGCGTGCGCGCCTCCGAGGACGCGCAAAGTTTGGTCCGGCTCTGCCTGAGCGCGCCGCGGCGCGCGGCCTCTCACGGCACAAGGCCCTTAGTCTTACTCGACGGGCTTGAGACGGCGGCGCAGTTGAACGGCATCGAGGTTCCGCTCGGGACGGAGATTGCTCGCGCACTGATGCACTCGGGAGCGCCCTACGTGATCGGCGGTTTGCGCCGTCACCTTTTGGACGTGGTGCACGGCGCGCGCAACGGCAACGACTTCGCGGGGGCTTTGCGCCTTGATAGCCTGTCGGACGAGGACGCGCGCTCGATGGCCGAGCGGCTGGCGCGCCGCGAAGAGGTGACGCTCAACGACCAGACACGCGACCTCATCGTACAGCAGACCGGCGGGAACCCTTTCTTCATCACCGCCGTCATCCGCGCGGCACGCGAGCGCAATGTTGCGCTCAACAGTTTCCGCAACTGCCAGCAGCTCTACGTTGACGAGCTTCTGGGCGGCCGTCTTCACCGCCACTTCAGTTCCGTCCTCGAAGAGATAGCGCCCGCCGTGGCCTTGCGCCGCTCGCTGGTCCGCGTGCTCTACGAGTCCGCGCAGAACGAGCAAGCGAAAGCTCCCGTCGAAGTCTGGCGAAAACGTTTGAACCTTGAGCCGGCCGAGTTCCAGGCAATCGCGCGGCAACTTCACGTGCACGAACTGGCGAGCGTGAGCGCGAACTTCGTGGACGCCGGCACGGATTCGCTCGTCTGGTCGGACTACCTGCGGACGCGATACAGATTGGAGGTCGCGGCCGAGCCGCGCGCCCTCGTCGTCGCGGAGACTCTGGCCGAGACTTTGAAGCGCGCGCCGCAGACGATGGCCCGCCACTACCGCCGCGAGGCCGCGCTCGGTCTGCGCGAGTTGTTGGAGCGCTTCAACTGCCAGCGGATGCCCGCGAGCCTCTTCCACTACGACCGCTTCAACCGCACGCACAAAGGGATGGAGCCGGACGAACTCGTCGCGGCGCTCGACGCCGAGACGGATTTGGTCCGGCTGCCGCAGGTCGTGCACGCCGCGAACTGCGCGGCCTTCTACCCGCCGATTGAGCAGGTGGCGGACGAGGAGCGCTCGGCCGTCGCGCACGGCTTCGACGCGGGGCAGTATTCGGACGCGAGCGAAGTCGTCTGGCTCGCCGCCGAGATCGAGTCGAAGCTCGAAGCCGGACGCGGCATCACGGAAGTCTGGTGCGACCGCCTGAGGCAGGTGGCGCGCGTCTGCAATTTTCAGCGCGTGCGCCTCTGGCTCGTCGCGCCCGAAGGTTTTACAAGCGAAGCAAGCGAGCTACTGAACGAGCGCGAGGCTTACGGGTCGAGTCATCAGCAGTTGGAATTGTTGACGGCCAGAATCAACGCGGCGTCTGCGGCGATGGCCCGGCAGGAGACTGCGCCCGACGAGTTTGAGATGGTCATCCCGATGGGCGACGACACGGAGCTGATTGCCGCGCACACCGTCGAGCAGATTGCGCGCCGCATCAGCTTTCCCCCTGAGGCCATCAACCAGATTAAGACCGCTCTGATAGAAGCCTGCATCAACGCCTCAGAGCACAGCTTGAGCCCCGACCGAAAAATTTATCAGCGTTTTCGCGTAGAAAGTGATAGATTAGTAGTCACGGTTTCCAGCCGAGGGGTCGTTCCCCCAGGACTTGGCAGTCAGAACGGCGAGAATAACAACGGCGAGACTGCCGAGAGTCGTGGACGGCGCGGCTGGGGATTGAAGTTAATCCGCAGCTTGATGGACGAAGTCGAGTTCGAGCGCGTTGACGATGGGACGCGTCTGCGGATGACGAAGTATCTACGCAAGGGCTGAATTCTTGCAGCCTCTTTGCAGTTTCGTTACTTACCAAACACAATTTGCGATTCCGGGCTGATTGCCTTTATAAGTAGGTAGAGAGAGGGGACTCGACTTACGATGCCTGAACTGGCGACTGGCTCTGCGGTGCGCTCGCGTGCCGTGGGCGACCTGGCTGTAATTTACGCGGGCGACTATCTGAACAAGCTGAGCGGCGAGCGCATCGAGCGCGAGTGCCGCCGCCAACTTGAACGCGGCTGCCGCGCGCTGATCATCAACTTCCGCGAGACGGAGCTGGTCAACAGCATAGGCGTCTCGATTCTTCTCGGCGTCATTGACGCCGCCGAAAACACCGGCGCACAACTAATCTTCTCTGACGTCAATCATCAAACCGTTCAGCTTTTCGAAATGCTCGGCCTGACGCGCCACGTCGCGCTCGCCGAAGACGAAGAGGAAGCTCTCGCTACGCTCGACGGAGTTCGCTCCAACGCCCAGGGCCGCGGGGCATTGAGATTTTCGGGGAGGAGCAGGGAGTGCCTCTTCAAAAACTGCTGCACAGCTTTGCCGCCCTGGCCGACCTCGGCCAGGAGATAGCCGACACTTCAGACTTCCAGGAAAAGATGAGGACCGCCTTGCATTTGGTGCAAGGCTCGCTCGGCATCATGCGCGGCGCGCTCGCGGAGTTCGACGCCTCCGCCCAGGCGCTCAACTTCGTCGCTGCGCGCGGCATGGGCGCTGAAAATCCCGCGCCTCTCGCGCTCTCTCCCGAAGAAGTTTCCACGCTCATCTGTTTAGGCACTTGCGGATTGACCAGGGCGGACGAGAACCCAGAGGCCGCGCGCTTCGTCAAACGTCACGAAGCCTTACTCGACGCTTTGCGCGTTGACATGGTCGTGCCGCTGGTGGTGCGCGAAAAGCTGGTCGGGCTGATGCTGCTCGGCGGCAAGGCGACGGGCGAGAGTTTCAGCGCGGAGGACAGCGAGGTGGTCTGCGTGATGGCGCGCCACATCGGCGTCGGCATGCAGGAACATAACCTCTTCGTCGAACTCTCGCGCCGCGCCGAAGAGAATCGCCAGCTCTACGACGAGATGCGCGTCATCTACCACGACACCGTGCGCGCCTTCGCCGCCGCGATTGACTGCAAGGACAAGTACACGCAGGGGCACTCGGAGCGTGTCGGGGCGCTACAGCGAGATCATCGCGCGCGAGATGGGATGGTCGGACGACGAGGTCGAAGGGATAGCGGTCGCGGGCTACCTGCACGACGTCGGCAAACTCGTCGTCGAGCGCGACATCATCAACGCGCCTTACAGGATTGACGCCAAGCAGTCGTGGGAGTTGAACCGCCACCCCGCGGCCGGCTACGAAATCCTCGCGCCGATCAACCACCCTTACGCGGACATCCCCTTATCGGCGCGCTACCACCACGAGCGGATTGACGGGCGCGGCTACCCTGAAGGATTGACCGGGGACCAGATTCCGCTCGCCGCCAAGATCGTCAGCGTGGCGGACTGCCTTCGACGCGATGACGACCGACCGCCCGTACAAGCGTCGGCGCGACCTGGAGGCGGTGGTTGACGATTTGCGCCGCAACTCCGGCAAGCAGTTCGAGCCCAAAGTCGTCGCCTGCTTCTGCCGCGCGCTCCTCAAGGAAGTCAACGGCGCGACCCGTAACGCCCGCATCATCCGCATGCTCGGCCGTGACTACGTCGAGCGCGACAAAGTCGCCCCACTCCTCCAAGCCCTCATCGAAGACCTCGAATCCGGCGCGCTCAGCACAACCGCCGGCAACGCTTAACGTTGGAA
>CAVQEU010000023.1:0-503486 GCA_963711585.1 uncultured Acidobacteriota bacterium
AATTCACGGTGGAAGCCGTCCCGACTCGCCCGGACGGTCGGGAATCGCAGCCCAAGCATCAAACATGTCTCCGTCGCCACCCGGCGCGTTTGCCTCTCAAGCCAGACATTGACATCAACTGCCAGCAGGCGTATTGTGCGCGCGTCATAAGTTCGGCCTTTTATTCCCTCAATTCTGCTGTCTGCGGCTTTCCCCACGTCGGCCGCGTTCCCTCTTCAGCACATCACCACAACTTTGAAAACGCATGGCCGGATTTTGAATTGGGCATAGGAGAAACATTTGTGTCCCGATTTTTTCAGGTTGAAAAGGAGTTACCGCGATGGATAACCTGCCGATGGATAACTTGACGAATGCCATAATTGAAAACGCTCAGAAGGCGGTCGCCACGCGTGCCGAGTTCGTGTCGCAAGCAATCCTGGCAAAATACCCAGGGGATAAATTTTGGCAAGAACTCGCTAACGTCTTCAGCGCCACCTATCAAAACCCGATTCGGACCACCGCCGAGATGTTGCAGTCGTCTCCCCCTGAAACTTATGCCGGGACAGGCGGGTATGGATGTTATGGCCCCCCCCATCAGTGCCCACCACGGACTATCCAGACCTGCTCAACGACATGTGGGTCAGAGACGCTTGCGCTCAGTACCACGCTTACCTGGGTATCTTTGCCAGCGGCGGAGGGCAGCCCGAGCCTGATCAACTCCGCGACCTGGGCTACGTCATAGAGGGGATCGTGCGGACGTGTTCCAAGTTCCTGACCCTATCGCCCGGCAACATAACGGCGCATGCGTTCGATAAAACTGGCGTCCCGACGCAGACGGACTACGAGCCGGACTCTCTGGCGTACCTGATATTCCTCGCCTGGTCTTATGAGTCTGTTTCGGGCTTGTCCAGCCATCTGGACAAATATTTCTGGGAAGCCATGCGGGCCACGGTCAAGGTGTTGGGAACCAGCGACGTGGACGGGGGCAACCTGCACACGTTTGAAGACGGCTCGGCGTTGACCCTCACACCGAATCGCCCCAGTGACGACAAGGCGCAGCGGAACTACAACATTCCGGTCAACGCCTTCTGCGCAGTTGCCATGGAGCAACTGGCCGACCTCGCCCAAAGATATAGTGACGACAATGAGCTTTACAAGGCAGCCAGCAAACTTGGCTCAGCGCTCAGGCTCGGGGTCGAGACCAAAGGAACAGCCGGGCACTCTTCTGACGGTCAAATCTACGCCTATGAAACCAACGCGGGAGTTCAGTCACGTGTAGACCCTGACCCAGGGCCGTGTTTCGTTGCTCAAGACGGGACTCCGATTTTCATGGATGACGCCAACATCCCCAGTCTACTCTCCCTGCCTTACCTGGGCTTCTGCGCCGCGGACGATCCGACCTACGTGGCGACGCGCGGTTTTCTGTTGAGCCCGGCAAATCCTTTCTATTTCACAGGCACGGACGGGAAGACGAAGTACGAGGGCATTGGCAGTTGCCACACGCAAGACTTTGGCGGCCTGACGCAATCGATCTGGCCGCTGGCGATTACCATGCGGGGGCTGACCTCATCCTCCGAGATGAAAAAGATGAGCGCCCTTCAGATGCTCGTGGCTGCCTCGCGGCCTGAATGCAGCACCATCTCCTACGGCTGCCTCGATAAGAGCCCGTGCAATCAATACCGTGCGAACGGATACATACACGAGAGCTTTCAAGCCTCCGACCCGGCGCAGTACACGCGCGGCTGGTTCGCATGGGCAAACGCGCTTTTTGGCGAATGGATAGACACGATGGTCCGCGAGGGGACGCTCCCGCCTTAGCGGGGACAACTCGGCTTTCGTCGCCAAACCGTTTTTGGAAGGGTGTCCCTTACTTACTGCTCGCAGTATTGTTCCGTGATCTTGCGGAAGTGGTAGCCCATCACGGCCAGCACCACCGCGTCGCCGATGAGGTCGCGGCGCTCGGAATAGACGCGGCGTAGGAAGCGCCAGAACTCTTTGCGCGAGGGGTCGGTCATGCCCAAGCGGAAGAGGACGCGGAAGAAGCCGAGAATGTATTCCTTCTTGAAGGCTTTGGCCGGCGAGTAGCCCGTGGTGGTGGTGAACTTTAGAGAGTTGCGCACGCGCTCGTAATATTCCGCCGGGCTGTAGATGGTGCGCATGATCTTCTTGTAGCCGTCAATCAGAATCTGACGGTCCATCTTCGGCACGAAGTTTAAAGACGCCTCCGTGTTCGTGCCCGCGCCCTCACTCAGCAGTCTTCCTTCGCGCTCAAGCCTTCGCCAGAGCTGCGTGTCCGGGAGCGCGCTCAAAATCCCGACCATCGCCATCGGGATCGCGCTCTCGCGTATGAAATCAATCTGGCGCTGGAAGATGTCTGCCGGGTCGTGGTCGAAGCCGACGATGAAGCCCGCCATCACCTCCATCCCGTAACTCTGAATCCGTCGCACGCTCTCGATGAGGCTGCGCCGCGTGTTCTGGCTCTTCTGCGTCTCCTTCAAACTCTCTTCGACGGGCGTCTCGATGCCCAGGAAGACGCGGCGGAAGTTGGCGCGCTTCATCAGGGCGAGCAATTCGTCATCGTCCGCGAGGTTGACCGAAGCCTCCGTGAAGAGGCGGAACGGGTGCTTGTGCCGCTCCATCCACTCGCACAAATCCGGCATCATCAGCCGGACGTTCTTCTTGTTGCCGATAAAATTGTCGTCCACGATGAAGAGCGGCCCGCGCCAGCCTGTGCGGTAGAGCGCGTCCAGCTCAAGCAGCATCTGCTCGTTCGTCTTCGTGCGCGGCACGCGCCCGTAGATTTCGATGATGTCGCAGAACTCGCAGTTGAAGGGGCAGCCGCGCGAGTACTGAATCGCCATTGAAGAATAGCGGCTCATCTCGACGAGCGAGAAGTCCGGGATGGGCGAGCACGTCAGGTCCGGCTTGGCGTCCGTTTGGTAGACGTGCTGCGGCACTCCCATCTCCAGGTCGCGCAGGAATTCTGGCACAGTCGTTTCGGCTTCGCCCGGAAAAAGAAAGTCTGCGTCCGCGACGTGTTCCATGCCGGTGGAGACGAAGGGGCCGCCGACGGCGACGCGCACGCCCAGAGCTTTGCAGCGGTCAATGACACCGCGCAGAGAGTCCTGCTGGACGATCATGGCGCTCGCGAAGACTATGTCGGCCCACTGTAGGTCCGAGTCGCGCAAGCGGCGGACGTTCATGTCAACGAGCCGCTTCTCCCAGGTCGCGGGGAGCATCGCGGAGAGTGTCAGGAGGCCGAGCGGCGGGTAGGCCGAGCGCTTGCCGGCGAAAGGCAGCGCGTGCTTGAAGCTCCAATAAGTGTTCGGGAATTCCGGGTAAACCAGTAGCGCCTTCAACTTTTTATTCCGCTCGGCCATTCCTGCTCCGTGATTATTCAGGGCACACTGACGGGGCGTGCCTACAGTCAAAAGGGGAATCATAGAGGGCTTGGAAAAACGATTGACACTCTAGCAGAACGAGGCCGGATGATAAAGAAGAAACCCGACGACCCTGAAAGGGTCGCACATGATAGCCAGGGGTAAGCGCGTCAGCGCGCCACCCCTGGTGCAGATATGAGAGAGAAGAGTTCGACCCTGAAGGGGTCGCACATTCAATGTTGAGGTGCGACCCCTTCAGGGTCGGTTCACGTTTGGCGCGTGACCAGGGGTGGCGCGCTGACGCGCTTACCCCTGGCTATTTTGTTTATCCCCTCCGGGGATGAAGACCACTGCCGCTGCTCCTATTCTCCGAACATCACGTTAATCAACCGGCTCGCCGGGTTGAGAAATTCCACGCGCTTGACTATCCGGCTCGGCTCGAAGCGCGGCCCCGGAAACGCCTGGAATCTGCGTGTAGTTCGGAAGAAACGCCGCCGGAATCTGCTTGTCGTTGTAGAGGCCGTTGGCCGCCGGGTTGACGCGCGAGGTCGGCGTGTGTGCCGTCCACGCCCGAGTCGTTGATGGCGATGGTCACATTGCGGCCCGAGACGGGGAGGCCGCCGTTGCGGCGCGTGATGTCCGCGTCTTTTCTTAAACGGTCCACGCCGATGAGCGGCTTGGTCTGGTGGAGGTAAAGCTGAAGCGGGGTGTTCAGGTAGACGGAGCGCAAGTCATTCCAGCCGAGCAGTCGTTGAATCTGCGCGGGGCTCGCGTTGACGCCCATAATCGGGAGGTTGCGCATGCGGACGCCGACGTTGATGCCGAGCGCTTCGACGGCCTTGATGTGCGCGTCCGTGATGCGGTTGCCGTGAAAAGTCAGGACGAGGCCGAGCAAAGCTTCGGGGCGGGTGGAGAGCAGGCGCGCGCTCAGTTCCGGGTCCACCTTCGGGGCAGCAGAACTCGCGCCCACGAAAATCGTCAGCGTTGCGATGATTGCCAGTAACCGGCGTCCCGTCTTCATGGTTCTTTCGCTCCTTTTTTCTTTAAGCCGGCCCGGCTTGAGACGCACCCGAGGAGCTTCTCGCGCCGGGCCGGCGGGGCAAGTGGCGACGCCTCGACGGCGTCACCTCTTGGGGCGAGGAACCGACATCTCGCGCCAAACCCGAAAACTTAACCGCACTACTCGACCTTGAAGGTCGTGCCGTTGGCGATGTCGGCGGCAAACACCAGCCCGACGCCGACCTGAGCGCGCGCCTCTGTCGCGGTCGAGGTCTCGCCCACGATGTCGCGCCCGAGCGCGCCCGCGTCTTTCAGCTTGTCCACCGACAGCCGAACGACGATCTGGTTGCCGCGAATCTCGCCCGAGTCCGCGTCGCCTATGTCTTCCTGCGAGGGGACGGCGAGGCTGTTGTCAATCTTCCCGTAGGTGTAAGACATCGTGCCTGTGTCGGAGGCCGTCGCCGTCACGTAGATGGTGATGTCGCCGAAGTTGGAACTCACGAGCCACGCCATGCCTTCGGTGCGCGTCGTGAGATTCTTGAGCGTCAGCGTGTAGACGAGCTGGCGTGCGCCCGCGTCGTAGGCGAAGTCGGCCGAGATGATGTCCTGCCCGTCGGCCGCGCCGCCGGGGTTGATTCCCGTCTCGAAGAGCTGGTCGCCCTCGGGATCAAGGATTTCTGGCCCAGGCTGTGGGAAGAGGTTGAAGGGATGCGCGACTGAGCTTAAGCCCATCGCGCGCCGGACGGCGTTGCGCGCGTCAACGTAGCCCGCGCCGACTTCTCTTTCCGCGTACGGCATCAGTGTAGCCGTCCCGCGCAGGATGGTGACGACCTCGTCGGGCGTCAATCTGGGGTTCGCTTCGAGCATCAGCGCGACCACGCCGGAGACGTGCGGGCAGGCGAAGCTCGTGCCCTGCGACGTAGTGTAGAAGGGCAGGTATGCGGGCGGGATCGTCCAGAGGTCGTTCGAGCCGACGAAGATGGGAATCGCCCCGGCCGTGTTCGTCAACCCGACGCCCTTCATGCGCGCGCTCTTGATGTCTATGCCCGGCGCGGTGATGTCCGGCCTCAGGTTCGGTCGAGCGAACGGGTCGGCGGGTTGGCCCGCGATGTCAACGCCTTCGCCGTTGTTCTCGCCGCGCGAGCTGAAGGAAGTGGGCTGGCCTAAGCCACGTTTGTAACCGGCGGCGACGGAAATCGTCCACGGCATCGTCGAGTAAGGGTTAATCGCCCCTTGCACGTCGCCGACCGAGTCAATGCCGTTGCCGGCGGCGAAGACGACCGTGATGTTGCGGTCGTGCGCCTCGCGCGTCGCGATGTTGATGGGATTGTCCGGGCTGATGCCTTCGGGCCCGCTCCGCAGAACGTCGCCCCAGGAGTTGTTGATGACGCGTATGTTGTAACGGAACTGGTTGACGAGCAGGTAATCGTAAGCGCCGAGGAGACCGACCAGGGGCAGGCCGACTTCGTTGCCGGAGTTGACGACGACGAGGTGCGCGCCAGGGGCGACGCCGCCGTAGAAGCCGCCACTCTGCGCGCCCGAGCCGGCCGCGACCGCCGCGCCGTGCGTCCCGTGGCCCGATTCTATGTCCGAATGAAGCTGGTCTTCGAGATAGGTCGGCGCGTAAAAACCGGCGAGGTCGTAAAGGTTGTCGAAGGGGTTGACGCCGATGCCGAGCACTAACCCGGCGTCGCCGACGTTGGCGTTCGCCATCGGCTGGATGACGTTCTGCACGACCTTCGTGCCGTACTTCAAGTCGTTGTGCGTCGCGTCCGCGCCCGTGTCAATGTAGCCGATGCCGATGCCCTTGCCGGAAACTGGCACACCCGGATGCTGCTGGTTGGCGCGCGTCACCTCCGCGTCGGCCCAGAGCTGCGGCACGCCTATGAAGCGGCGGCTCTCGTTCGTGAAAGTCTTCATGATGCGGTTGGCGTAGACGGAGCGCACGCCCGGCTGCATTTGCAAGGCAGTGAGTTGAGCGGCGCTCAGGCGCGCGATGACCATCGGCAGTTCCTTGAGCGCGAAGCCTCCCTTGATGCCGATTGATTGCAGGCGGGTGAAGTCGGCCGCAACGGGGCGCGCGCGGTAGGTGATGACGGCCGGTGCGGTCGCGCCCGTCGCGTTCGTGCTGAAATATTTGATGAGCAGCGGGTCAACGCGCACGCCGCCCGCGGCGACCGCAGTCGTCTTCAACTGCGCCCTGCTCGGCGGCAGGTAAGGAGTGGAAGCGAACGCGAGTGCTAAGGCCGCGATGATGACGAGCACTCGCGGGATCGAGATTCTGGTCGCTGCTCTGGTCGGCATGGTCTTTATCCTTTCCGCACGCGCCGGACGCCACGCGCCCGGTGAAGTGAGGAATGAGGGATGAGGGATGAAATAAGAACTCTTTCTTTTCTTCATCCCTCATCCCTCCGCCCTCATCCCTTTAAAATAGCTTCGCCGTGACCGTCCCGGTCAGCGGGTGTCGAGCCTGACGAACGGTCTTTTGAGCGAACCAACGCACACAAATTTACTCACCGACATTGAGAAAAACTTGAGGGGGTGAGAGGGTGGAGAAAACCCCATCTTTCTTAGGAAATAGGCGGATTTTGAAGGATTTTAGAGACTTGAGGAAAACTTGAGGCGGGCGCGGACGACGTGCGGATTCGGTTTTATCCCCGTAGGGGATGAACATAATAGCCGGGGGCAAGCAAACAAATGTTTGCGCCGCCCCCGGTTGGATTAGGGAAAATGTTTCGACCCTGAAAGGGTCGCGCTTCAACATTGAAGGTGCGACCCCTTCAGGGTCGGATTCATTTCTCTGATGGCACCGGGGGCGGCGCAAACATGCGTTTGCTTGCCCCCGGCTATCATGTGAGACCCTTTCAGGGTCGAAGGCGTGGGCAGTTTAGTACCCCTTAGTGAATCAGGTTCTCGAATGACAGCGGCGAACGGAGCTTATTGTAGAGTTCGCTGTCAAGGATGAAGGACGAGCCGTTGATGGGCTGGAACGGCTCGCCGACGTTGCTGCGCGGGTTGGCGAACTGGCTGCCCTGCTCGTGGAAGCGCTCGACGGCGCAGCCGTAGAAGAATACTGTGACGTAATAGGTGATCGCGAGGAGGATGTAGAAACCGATGTCCAGGAAGATGTCCCAGCCGGGACTACACCACCAGTCCCACATGTAGTCACAGTAGAAGGGGTTCCAGACCGTGTAGAAGAAGAAGAACTCGATGACGAAGTAGACCGTGTAGATGACCCACACCGGCGAGAGCGCGTGGAAGTCCGGGTTGAAGGTGTAGGTCGCGTGCTTGTAGAGCGAGTGCCACAGCTCTATGTGACTGCCGGCCGGGTAGGGCGTGGCCGGGAAGTCGTGGTAGTCGCTCTGGTCCGTGAAGGTATCTTCGTGCGCGGCCGTGAAGACGCTGAGCGCGCTGTACTGGTTCGGGTCCAGGTTAAAGCCCCAGGCGTTGTAGGGGTCGAAGACCGGGGCCGAGACCAGGAGGGCCGACCGCTCTTTGTCCAGCGCGTGCGGCCCGTAGCCCTCGAAGGCACCTAAGCCGGGCGCGAGTTCGCAGAGCGCGTCAGGGCTGAGGCCGCTGTCGTGGTCCCACAGCGTCAGGTAGTCAATCCTGATGAAGCTCTCGTACATGTAGCGATAGGGGTTGTACCTGATGTAGAGCGGGACGACGCGGTAGTAGACGACGGGGTTCTGGCCGTAGAGGTCTTTGACCGTCATCGGGAGCATGTCGTGGAAGGTCGCGTAGTTGTCAACCTCGCCGGCCGAGGTGTGGTAGATGGGCGTGAAATTCTCGGCCAGCGCGTCCTCGAAACTTTCCGGCAGGCCGTCGAAGTCCGCGTCCCCGCCCTGAGGCGCGGCCGCGGGTTTCCCGAAAGAAGCCTTCTTGAAATGGGCCAGGTCCGCGTCGGCCCAACTCTCGTCCCAGGGGGCGGCATCCTTCCGCGCGGAGGCGGGCTTCTGCGTGGCTGCGGGCTTTCGCGCTGCGACTTTTACTGAGTGCGCTCCCCGGTTCTCTTTCTTGTCCACGGCGCGCGCGGCCGAGGTTGAGTCGTCGGCGATGACGGCAGCCTCGCGCCTCTTGGCCTTGACGGTCTTGCTCTTGCCGTCCTTGCCCTTGACGGTCAGGGCCGCGTCGTCGTCGCCCTCCTTGCGCGAATCCTTCCACCTCTTAAGGGCGGCCTTGCGCGCCTCCTTGTCCTTGACGAGTTTCTCCTTCTCCTTGCCGATGAACGAGTGGACTTTGTTCCTGAGGAACTCGCGCTGTTTGTCGGTCAGGCCGTCCCAGGCGGCCTTGGCTTCGGGCGACGCGCCGAGCCTGGCCTGTGGGGGCAAGCGGTCCCAGTTGGCTTTGAGCGATTTGGCGAAGCGTTCCTCCTTCGTCTCCTTAGTCCCGCCAGATTTTTGCGCGGAGGTCTTGAAGCCGAAGGAGCAGAGTGTGAGCATGAGACTGACGGCGGTCAGGATACTGATTGTTCGTTTCATCTGGCACCTCCTCGGGTGTGAAAAGGGAGGTCACGCGCGGGGCGTTTGGCCTTGAGGCGGAAGCGCTCCGACGACGCGTGCTCCCGAGGTTAGAAATTGGGCCAGTGCCGCACCCGCCTGGTCTGCGAGGCGTGGTCTTCGGAGACGGGACATTTCAGACGAGCGGCAGAGGTCCGCGAGGAAACGACGAATCCAAAGCCCCTGAGCTTTCACACGCCTCTGTGGTTGGTGCAGTGCGGGAGAGAGAATGCGAGCGTCGGGGCAGCATCACATTGAACCTTGATTGTTCGGCAGTTGAGTTTGTTGGGCTCTTAAAGGTAGCGACGTGAGAGGCCGAGGCGCGTCAATAACTTTAACAAGCGGGCGCATTTTACACCCGCCCGAGGCGGCGAAGTCAATGTTTTTTCGGATGAAATACAGGTTTTCGGACCCCGAAAGCTCAAACATAATAGCCGGGGGCAAGCAAACTCGCGCTCGCAACGCCCCCGGCTATTATGTTTATCCCCTTGCGGGGATAAAACCTGGTTGCCGAGTCGAGTTCTCGAACGTCGGGGCTTGAGCACGACCTTAATGCAATCGTCCTCCTTTTCGACTTTGGACTATTTTTGTGGGAACTCGTCTTTGAGCGCGCCGAAGCGGAAGGGTTCGTTGATGCGCACTTTGGCTTGGCGGCGCATCTCCTTGAGGGTTTCGGTCAGCTTCGTGGCTTCGAGGTCGGCCAGCAGCTTGCGGCGAATCTCGGGCGTCGCTTCGGCCAGAGTCAGCGCCCGCGCGGCCTCTTTCGCGTTGACCTTGATGACGTGAAAGCCGTACTCGGTCTGCACCACGCCGCTCACTGCGCCAGGCTTAAGAGCGAAGGCGGCCTCGTCGAAAGCGCGCGTGTGTGTGCCGCGCGCGAACGTCCCCAAATCACCGCCCTGCTCGCGCGAAGAGGGGTCTTCCGAATGCTCGCGCGCGAGGCCCGCGAAGTCCGCGCCTCCGAATTGCTGTACGGTCCGCGCGACGGCCGCTTCCATCTTCTCCGGCGGAATAGAGAGTCCGCGCCGCTCGGCCTCGTCCATGATGAGCGTGCGGTCAATCAACTCCGAGACGATGCCCTCCTTGAGTTGTTCGATCTTGCCGCGCCCCTCTTCCGTCGCGGGGTCGAGTCCCAACTCCTCGCGCCCGTTCCTCAGATACATCTCATAAAGCCTGGTCGGAATCTCGCGATTTCGGAAGAGTCCTGGCATGGTTAGCTGGCGAAATACCAGAAATAGACGGCCTGGGCGATGCCTATGACGAGCCCTATGACCGCGCCGAAGAGTTCTATCGTCTTCAGGTGCTGCTGTGCGACGGAGAGCACCAGCTCTTCCAGTTTTTCGACCGGGTAGCCGGCGACCTTCTCGCGGACTATCCGGCCGATGTCGAACTCGCTGATGGCGGCGGGCAGGCGCTCGCGCGCGGCGTTCGTGATGCGCTCGGTCAGGGCTGACGAAGCGCGGCGCAGCGCCGCCT
The DNA here is from genome assembly GCA_963711585.1 of uncultured Acidobacteriota bacterium. GTDB lineage: Bacteria > Acidobacteriota > Blastocatellia > Pyrinomonadales > Pyrinomonadaceae > QHXM01. Next base: position 10,334 of record CAVQEU010000023.1, read on the forward strand.
CGGGGACCTGTTCGGAGAGCCGCCCGATGGGCGTCACCAGCATGCGCTCGACCTGCGAGCTGAGGACGTTGTTGATGGTGCGCGCCGTCTCGTCGCGCGCGAGCACCTGGAGCAGCCCCTTCGAGAGAAAACTCTTGAGGCGCTGTGCCGAGTCCGGGTTGAGGTGTTGCAGGAGCGCGCGCAGGGTGTGCGGCTTGAGACGCACGAGCGCGTCCGTCAGGTAGGCGGAAACGGTCGTCTCAAGCTCACGCCCGCGCACGAGCGCCAGCACGCGCGCGGCCACCTGGTCTTTAATCAACTCCAATTTCTCGGGCGCGACCTGGCCCACAAGTTCGTTAATCGGGCGCGCGAGCACGTCGTCAATCATCGTGTCGAGGAACCTCTCGGCCTCGTCCTCGAACGCCTCGCCGCGCAAATACTCCTCGACGCGCCGCGGCAGCGTGTGGTTGACCAGCTCGTCCACTTCCCTGTGAATCTTGTCGCGCGAGACGAAGATTTTTTTGAAGAAGGAGAGCTGCTGGTAGTAGTCGTCAACCTCGCGCTTAATCAGCGCGCCGATGCGCGCGCGCGTCGCCTGGCTCGTGGCTATCTCTGCCAGGTGGTGAACGACCGGCGGGACCTGCTGGTCTATACGCTCCTTGATGACGCCGACCGTCTCGGGCGTGAACATGTCGCTCAAGGTGGCGCGGCTTTGGAGCAGATCGTCGAGGCGGGCCGAGACGAAGTCGCGCACCTTTTTCTCGAAGCCCGGCTCGTTGACGAGCCCGCGGAAGCGGTCTTCGACGAAGCTCAACATCTTTTCAACAGTCTCGTCGGAGACGGTCTCGCCGAGGCGGCGCGCGAGCAGTTCGTCAACTCTCCGGTCAATAAAATTGTTGAGCTGGCGCGCGGTCTCCTCGGACTTGAGGATGCCCGCGATGTAGTCCGAGATGCGGTATTGCAGCGCGGAGATGGCGTCGAGCACGGGCGCGCGCGCGGCCGTGGGCAGCGCTTCGATGAACGAAGGGTAGTTGGTCGAGAGCAACTCTTTAGTGTAGGACTCGACGAAGCCCTCGACCTTGCGGCGGAAGAAGTCTGTCCCGAAGAGCGCCTGGACGACCGTCTCCTGCGACATCAGTTCGTTGCCGACGGCCCTGCCGATTGATTCGGCGAGGCGCTCGCGGTGGCGCGGGATCATCCCCTGCGGCCAGATGGTGAGGCCCCAGAGTTTGACTGGCTGGCGCGGGCGGAACAGCATGCGAATCGCCAGCCACGCGGCCCCGTAGCCGTGCAACGTGCCGAGCAGGACCGAGCCGCCAGCGAACAGAATCTTTTGTGTCTGCGGGTCTATGGCGAGAAAGCTCCCCTCTCTTGAGCGCGCCGGGAAATTTTTCGGGTTCGATTGATGCTAATAAAAACAGTGACAAGTGACAAGTGACGAGCAAGAATAAGTTTTAGAAGCTCTTGGAAAATCGGAGGCGCTTCGCGTCCCGACAGGGACGCAGTGAAAATAGCCCAGCACTTCAGTGCTGGGAAAGAATGCCAGTCAATATTCGGAGTCCCGTAGGGACGACTGAATAGCATTCCGATTCAGCCGTCCCTACGGGACTCAAATATAATTTCGACTCGTTCCCAGCACTGAAGTGCTGGGCTATTATCAATCGTCCCTGACGGGACTCTTCAAACTCTTTCTTTAACTCGTCACTCGTCACTTGTCACTCGTCACTTTTTGGTATCCATGATGCGTCCGGCGCGTTCCGACGCGAGCGTGTAGTTGGGCAGCACGCGGAAGGCCGTGAGGCCGACGGCGATGCGGTCGTTGACCTCCAGGCGGTTGGCGACCGCCTCGGGCTTCGGGCGCGTGACGATGATGGGGACGCCGATTCTCTTCTCGGGGGTCGTGATGGCGACGTTGTAGAGCGGCGGCTCGCCCTCGACCGCGGGCCGCGCGACCAGATCGAGCCGGAGCGTGAGGCGCTGGTAAGCGCCGACGAAGCTGATCTCTTCGACGACGCCGTTCGTTAAGCGGCGGCAGCCCTCCGGGAGCTGGCCCGTCTTGCTCAGGCAGGCGTCCTCGGGCCGGAAGACGAGCTTGACGGACTGGCCCTCGCGGAAGCGGTCCGTCTCGCCGCGCGCGTGGATGGTGGCTGTGCCAATTTCCACGTTGCCGCGGCCGATGACGCCGAGCAGTAGGTTGGCCGCGCCGAGGAAGGTCGCGACGTACTCCGTTTCGGGCCGGTTGTAAACGTCGTCGGGTGTGCCAATTTGTTCGAGGCGGCCGGCGTTGAGGACCGCTATCCGGTCGCCCATCTCCAGGGCTTCTTCCTGGTCGTGCGTAATGAAGATGGCGGGCAGGTTGACCTGCTTGAGCAGTTGGTGAATCTCGCGGCGGAGACGAACGCGCATCTGCGCGTCGAGCGCGCCGAAGGGCTCGTCAAAAAGGAGCACCTGCGGCTTGTAGGCGAGCGTGCGCGCGATAGCCACGCGCTGCTGCTGCCCACCCGAGAGTTGCGAGGGATACTTCTTGCGATGCTCTTCGAGGCGGACGAGGTGAATCAACTCGTCAACCGTCTGCTTGATTTCCTTGCGCGCGCGGTGGCGTATGCGCAGGCCGTAGCCTATGTTCTGTTCGACGGTCATGCGCGGGAAGAGCGCGTAGGATTGGAAGATGACGCCGACGTTGCGCTCGCGCGCGGGCAAGTCCGTCACGTCGCGCCCGTGCAGGAGCACACGGCCTGTGTCCGGCTCTTCGAGGCCGGCGATGATTCTCAGGATGGTGGTCTTCCCGCTCCCGGAAGCGCCGAGCAGGACTAAGGACTCGCCCTCGGCCACGTCGAAGTCTATGTCTTCGAGCACGCGCGTCTTCTTGAAACTCTTGCTGACGGCGCGCACGCTCGCCGCAGGAGCGGCCGTCGCAGTCTGCTCGCTCGGCGCGGCTTCGCCTTGCGGCCTCTCCTCGCCGTGGGTGACGTTGACTTCGCTCGAAGGCTTCACGCTCGTCATCATTTCACATTTTGCACGCGCGTGCATCACTCATTCCGTGTCGAGCCAGTCGCGCGCCAGGAAGAGAATGCTGAAGATGGCGAACGACAAAAGCGCGAGCACGATGGCGACGGCGTTGGCGGCCTCGACCTGCCCCTCGTTGAACTTGGCGAAGATGTAGAGCGGCGCGGTCTGCGTGCTCATCGCCAGGTTGCCAGAGACCAGAATGGTCGAGCCGAACTCGCCGATGGCGCGCGCGAACGTGAGAAGCGCGCCCGTGACGATTGCGCCGCGCAAAGAAGGCAGCGTGACGTGCCAGAAAGTCTGCCAGCGGGTCGCGCCGATGGTCGCGGAGGCTTCTTCCAGAGAACGGCTCATCGTGTCGAAGACAGGCTTGATGACGCCGAAGGCCAGCGGGAAGGTGACGAAGATGTTGGCGAGGATAATGGCCCACGCCGTGAACATCACCTGGAAGCCGAGCAGGCTCCCGAGCGTCCCGTAAGGTCCCCACAAAAGGAGCAGGGCGAAGCCGGCCACGGCCGTAGGGATCGCGGTCGGCAAAGAGATGGTGACGATCAGGGCGTTGCGCCCGCGGAAGCTGTAACGCGAGAGCACGTAGGCCGCGAAGAGGCCGAAGATGACGTTGAAGACGGTCGCATAAAAGCTCGTCACTATCGAGAGCTTGAGCGCGAAGATGGCTTCCGGCGCGGTCAGCGCGGCCCAGAAGTTATCCAGCCCCTTATTCGTCCCGTAGATGAAGATCGAGAGGAGCGGCAGCAGCACCAGCGGCAGCATCATCAAGATCATCGCCGCGATGCTCAACGGCCGCACCACGTCGAACCCACGCACGTGCCGCATCGTTGGGAGAGTCGAACTCATAAGAAACCTCGGTGATAAGTGATAAGTGATAAGTGATGAGTAAAAGAAAGAAGTTTTTACTTATCACTCATCACTCATCACTTATCACTGCTTTTTCTGCGCCTGGTCGCGCCAGACGCGTTCGATGATGTCTGGATAGGCTTTGCCCCAGCCGCCGAAGTATTCGATGGTGAAGGGGGTTTTAATCTGGCCGAACTCTTTGTTGGCTTCGTTGAGCGCCTCGTCGGTGACGGAGCGGAAGTGGTACTGGACGAAGGCGCGCTGCGCTTCTTCGGTCCAGAGAAACTGTATGAAGGCGTCAACCACGGGCCGCTTCTCGGCGGAGACGTTGCGGTCAATGATGACCGCCGGGTGTTCGCTGAAGATGGTTGATTCGGGGATGACGACTTCGATGGGAGCGCCGGCCTGCTTCATCAACAGACCTTCCAGCTCGTAGGTGATGAGCGCGTCGCCGTGGCCCGTCTCGAACTGCGTGCGCGCGGCCCGCGCGGAGTCCGGCGACGCGATGACGTTCTTCCAGACGGCCTGCAAGGTCTTCAATGCACGCGCCTCGTCGCGCGCGCCCGCGGCCTCAGATTTTTTCAGCTCCGACCCGTAGATGGCGAGGATAGACCACTGCGCGCCGCCCGAGTTGACGGGGTCCGGGTGAATGAGTTGCACGCCGGGCTTTCCGAGGTCTGGAAAATCACGGACGCCTTTCGGATTCCCTTTGCGCACGAGGATGACGAACGGCGTTTTGTTGACGATGCCCTTCTGCGGCCAACTGTGCCAATCCGTGGTTGTAAAGCCCGCCTGCTTCAGACGGTCGGCGTCGCGCTCGATGGAGAGGATGGCGATGTCGGCCTTGACGCCCTGCAAAATCTGGTTCGTCACAGTCTCGGAGCCCGCAAACGAGGAGACGAACTGCACGTCCTGCCCGTGCTCCTTCTTCCACTTGGCGGCGAAGGCCGGGAAGACTGCCTTCTCCAAAACTTCTTTCAGGATGGAGAAGCCGTAGAGCGTGATGGTCTGCCCGCCGCCGCCTCCGCCGCCCGATTGCTGGCCCTGCGGCAGACAACTGCTCAGGACGAGCGTTGCCAACAGCGCGAAGACCAGCCACGCGCGCACGGCCCCGCGCTTCCGTAAAATCCTCTTAGTCGTCGTTCGAGTTTTCATCACAGCCCCCTCTAAAACTCATCTCCCACTCTTCCCTAACCTGCTCTACGCGGCTGAGCCGGCCAGGGAAGCCCGCGCCGCGTGCGGTCAACGAGATGCGTCACGTCGCGGCCAAAGCGGAAAGTCCCGAAGAGGTTGAAGTCCACACGCTTGGTGACGGCGACCGCACTTGCAGGTCGTTCCAGAGTTGCGTGTCTTCCTCGGGCACGGGCGGGCGAGCCTGCGCGAGTCTTGCTCAAACCACATGCTAGGAGCAGCGCGACGAGCGTGATGACATGAAGTGTTCGCCTATTTTTGGGTAGACTTATCCGCATAAAGGAATCGTTGACCTCCCTCTTGGTCTTCGGCCGTGGCCGCCTGTTGCCTGTGCGATTGCTTAGATGAGGGGCATCTATAGCACAGGTCGCGCGATTTTAGGAAGGATTTTTTCCGGGCGTTCACCAATCGTGCGCCGGAGTTTTGTTCTAATTTTATGACTGGAATTGCAGCGGGGTTGCGTGACATCCCGGAGAGGCCGCTTCAAGACATCACTCGACGGCGTAGCCGGCTTCGACCCACGCGCCCGTGCCGCCCGCGACGTTGAGCAGATGCGGGAAGCCTTCGCGCGCGAGCAGGCTCGCGGCGGCGCTTGAGCGGTAGCCGCCCTGGCAGATGACCGCGACGGGGCGCGAGGGGTCGAGCATTGCTGCCTCTTGCGGGAGTTGCGGCGCGAGCGGGAGATTCATGGCGCGCGGCGCGTGGCCGGCCGCGTACTCATTGGGACGCCGCACGTCAATCAACTGTAGGTCGCGTTCCGCGTTTATCAACTCGCTCAACTCGTCCACGGAAATCTGTTTAATGCTTCTGGTCTCGTGTCCGGCCTGCCGCCACGCGTCCACGCCGCCGCTCAAAAAACCTTTCACGCTCTCGTGCCCCACGCGCGCCAGCCTGACAATTGTTTCGTCCACCTGCACGGGAGCAGTCGCAACGACGATGAGCGGAGCGCCGACGGGAACGAGCGCCCCGGCCCAGGACGCGAACTGCCCCGAGAGACCTATGTTGAGAGAGCCTGGCACGTGGCCCGCCCCGAACTCTTCCGCTGCCGCGCACGTCGAGGATTGTGTGCCCGTTGCGAGTGAGTTCAGAGACATCTTCCGGGGAGAGTGCGCGCGGACGCGCAAGGTCTTTAATGGGGGGAGCGCCCGCGCGGTTGTACTCCGCATCGTGTGAGAAGTAGGCGGGCATGGGCGGCAATCCCGCCGTCATCAGGCGCACGAACTCGTCTTTCGACATGGGCTGAAGCGCATAGTTGAACTGGCGCTGCTGGCCTATGGTCGAGGAGGTCTCTTTAGAGATGTTGCGCCCGCACATGGAGCCCGCGCCGTGCGCCGGGTAGACCTCCGCGTCGTCCGGGAGCTTCAGTAGTTTTTCATGAAGACTGTCGTAGAGCATCGCGGCCATCTGCTCTGAAGTGTAGCCGCGCGCGCCCGCGAGGTCTGGCCGCCCGACATCGCCTATGAAAAGCGTGTCGCCCGTCAAGACTTTCTGCGGGCTCGTTGAAACGTCCGTGTTGATGACGACGACGGAGATGCTCTCAATCGTGTGGCCCGGAGTTTCGATGAAGCGTAAATTGACGCGGCCCAGTTTAAGCTCGTCGCCGTCGCGCACGGCGCGGTGCGGCAGGCTCGCGCCGGCCCGCGCGCCGAAGATGATCTCGGCCCCGGTGCGCGCGGCAAGCTCCTTGTGGCCGCTGACGAAGTCGGCGTGCAGGTGAGTCTCAATCACGTACTTGATAGAGAGGCCGGCGGCTGCCGCCTCCATGATGTAGCGGTCAACGTCGCGCTGCGGGTCAACGACGGCCGCCTCGCCCTCCGAGCCTATGAGGTAAGAGGCGTGTGCGAGGCATCCGAGATAGAATTGCTTGAAGAACATCGCGCGCTCCCTTTCGCTGAAAGACTCCGGCCTCCGAAAATTCTTGCGCGGGGCTGATAGCTTATATCACTTTCGACGCTTCCTGTTTAAGCTCTCCGAGGAGTCGGGCCGAGGCTTCCGCCTTCGCCGCCCACGCGTCCGCGACCGCGCCGAGCGCCGCAGAAGACGAGCGATGACGCTTCTCCCAGAGCGCGGCCTCTTCCATCAGCCAGTCGAACGTACCCTTCGCGTCCTGCGCGACGAGCGCCTTGAGAACGAACTTGCGCTCTCCCATCCTCACGCCGCAGCCGAGCGCGCGCCCGGCCCTCCTCAAATCCGCCCGCGTCAGAATCATCCCGCTCCGCACGGGAGCTAGCAGCGACTGCCAGAACTCTCCCTCGCCATCGCCCCCGCGCGGGTCAACCAGCCCGCCCGCCGCGCGCAGGTGAAGCGGCAACAATTCTTGTCTGCCGACCGCTTCAATCTCCGCGAGTATTGTCTTCATCAACACCTCGCCCCACCCCCTATAAAACGGCGGCGCGATCTCCGCGAGCTTCATGAGATAAACGGGCAGCCAACTCAAAAGATGCTCCCACAAAAAAGCCCTCCGCGCCCCACGCCAGCCCGCACGCAAAGCCTCACCGCCCTCCCCCTCTTCCAACTCACACAGCCGCGCGTACAGTGCCAGCATCACGGCCAGATGGTCCGCCTCCCCCGGCGGCACCTGCCCCAGCGCACGCCAGAACCCGCCCACACGGTCCCGCGCCTCCCCCCCAACATCCCTTCCTGCCCCACGTAAACCGACGCGTAAGGGTAAAGCTCGAACACGAACAACTCCGTGTACTCGTCAGCACTCGGCGGCACACCGAGCCCCAACGCCTCGGACACACGCCCCGTCTCTTCTGTCGGAGGTTCAGCTAAGACCGCGAGTGCACGAAAGAGTTCCATGATCAGAGCAAAAGCCTTTCGCTTTTACAAGAACAGTATTTGATGATAGAAGCAAGTAGTTTCATGATTAAACTTCTAACTTTTTGCGAGACAGCAAGATTCTCGAAGCGCCTTGCCAAGCGGCTCGCAGATGATGATTACATGAAGCTGCAACTCTATCTGGCGGAAAACCCGAGCGCGGGCGCGCTGATTGAAGCGGGCGGGGGCATTCGTAAAATCCGGTTCGCCTTGCCGGGGCGTGGCAAAAGTGGAGGCATCAGGGTAATCTATTACTGGTCGGTGGGGCGAGAATTGATTCTGCTCATGGATATTTATGCGAAGAACGAGCAAGCCGACCTGACCGCAGAGCAGACGAATCGCCTGCGTCGTGAAGCGAAAGGTTTTGAGCAAAAATGAAAGAGAAAGATTTTCAGGGCTTGCTTGAAGCTGTCCGCGAGGCCAAGCAGATTCTTCGCGGCGAAACAAACGCGGCGCGCACGTTCACGGTCGAAGTTGCGTCGCTGCCTTCAGTGCCCGAGACAGGCTTCGCAATCTGCGTGCAAACTGACGATCCTGCTCTTTTAATCCCGCTAAAGATTTACGCCGCTACTTTCTCGCAGTCCGGTTTCGTTCGCGTCACAGACGAAACGGGCGAAACGGCGGTCTATCCCGAAGACTTTTTCCTCCCCGTCTCATTCCCGAAAGAAGTCGAGCAACTGCTGGCTCAATTTGCGGCCTGAACTATTTCGAGCGTCAGCGCTCTCATTATCAACTATTCCACGCTCACCAATTCTTCTTCCTCGGGCAGGCGGAAAAACTCTCTGGCCGGTTTGAGCGGGCGCAGGAGCCAGTAGGGGCGGCGCGTGCGGTCGGGGGAGTATGTGTCGGCGGGGCGGGTCAGTTGGAGCCAGCGACGGTAGACCTCGTGGGCGAGGTTCACGTCAACGTTGATGTCGCCGTAGCGGTCGCCGGGGTCGGCACGTCTCACGCGCACGGCCTGGTGCCAGCAGTGCTGGCCGGAGACTGGGTCGGGGTGTACGGGGAAGGTCAGGTTCTGGTGAACGCCCACGTCCGTCCACCAGATGCGCGTCGTGTCCGGGTCCGTTGATTCGTAAGGCGCGACGCCTTTGCGGCGCTTCAGTCCCCAGCGGCTGCCCTGCTGGTCGAGCGAGACGGTCGCCATCAGTTGACGCTGGCCCTCTTCGGTCAGCTTCCAGCGGCCCATGTGGTGACTGCACGCGACGACGCCGGGGCGTATCCCTTCCGTGACCCACGCGCGGACGACGAAGTGGCCTATCTCCGTTTCGACGCGGACCAATTCGCCCGTCTCGACGCCCAAACTCGCGGCGTGCCGCGTGTGAATCCACAAGGGGTTCGTGTGCGCGATTTCGTCGAGCCACTTGGCGTTGGCCGAACGAGTGTGAATCTGCACGGGGAGGCGGAAGGTGGAGATCAAAACGGTCTGCCCCGCGGCGAGGTTGTCCGGGTGAACGTGGCTCTTGAGATAGACGGGGATGCTCTCTTCGTGCCAGCCCCAGTCGGCGAGCGTGCGCGAGTAGAATTCGAGCCGCCCGCTCGGCGTCGGGAAGCCGCGCAACGTCCGGTCGTCAACGCGGACGCCCACCAGCCGCCGCCCCTCCTCGTCCGGGTCCGGGCTACTGATTGGCACAATATTTGGTGACGCGGGCTTGGGCGCTTTCGTGTAGACCCGGCCGAAACTGTCCACGCGCGTGTCCGCGAGTTCATCCGACGGCACGGTCTCCTCGTAAATCGCCCCGACTTTCTTTCGCACCTCGAACGCGCCGTAGCGCCGCATGAACGCGAGCGGCGTCAAGCCCTCTTCGGCGGCGCGCTCTTTCAATCCTGGCACAGAATTCTCGAAGATGTACTCGTAATATTCGTCAACGCTCAGGCGCTCGCCCGCGTGCTTAAGGGATTCGGCGAACTGGCGAATGCCAAGATCGCCCATCGGGTCAATCCGCCAGGTCAGCTCCAACCAGAACTCGTTCTCCTCCCAGACCTCGCCGGGGTTGACGAGCCGCGTGTCGCTCACCTTCACGCCCATGCGCTCGCGCGCCGCGCGCAGGACTGGCTGGCGAAAGCCTATCCACTGCGCGTCGTGCGTCTCGTAGGAATGCAGGTCGTGACGCTCCGAGCCGTGGCCCATCGGCAGGATGTAGTCCGCGAAGTAGCTCGTCTCGTTCCACGTCGGCGTCAGCGCGATGTAGCAGCCGATTAAATTCTCGTCGCGCAAGACCTCGACCCAGGAGAAGCCGTCCGGGTTCGTCCACACAGGGTTGTAAACGCGCGTGAAGTAAACGTCGAGCTTTCCCCGCCCCTCCTTCAAGAAGTGCGGCAGCAGGAAGGAAAGCTCGTTCATCGCGAGCGGGTACTCGCGCGGCCAGGTCAACTCGTTCCAGCGCGGCGGGTGCGGCGGCGTGTAGATCGGTTTTGGCACAAACTTGTTCCACGCGTTCGGGAAGACTCCGCCCTCGGTCGCCACCGCGCCCAGGAGCGCATTCAACATGAAGAGCGTGCGCGCGACCATCCAGCCGCCGCTGTTGCCCGCGGCGGCCGAGCGCCAGTTGTGACTCGAAAACCGCGTGCCGGCGGTCGAGACGACTTTCGCGATCTCTTCGATGACGTGCGCGTCAACGCCCGATTCCGAAGAGGCGAACTCGAAGGTGTAACTCTGGTAAAGCTCCTTCAGCGCGCGCTCGAAGTTTTCAAAGTTGGTCTCAAGCTCGGGCCGCTCGACAGACGAGGTACTCTTCCCAGTTCCACCAGCGGCGCACGAACTCGCGGTTATAAAGATCGTGCTGAATAAGGTAGTTCGCAATCGAGAGCAGCATAGCCGCTTCCGAGCCCGGATAGGGAGAGACGAAGAAGTCCGCGTGCGTCGCGGTGTTCGAGAGCCGCGTGTCGAAGACGATGAGCTTCGCGCCCTGCGCTTTGCCTTCGATGACGCGCTGCGCGTGCGGGTTGAAATAGTGGCCCGTTTCCAGGTGAGAGCTGACGAGGAGGATGACGCGCGCGTTCGCGTGGTCTGGGCTCGGGCGGTCTAAGCCCATCCAGAATTGATAGCCCACGCGCGCGCTCGAAGAGCAGACGTTCGTGTGCGAGTTGTGGCCGTCCACGCCCCACGCCGCGAGGATTCTTTCCGTGAACCCGTCCTCGCCGGGACGGCCGACGTGATACATCACCTCGTTGTGCCGGTCCTCGACAATCGCCTTGCGTATGCGCGCGGCGATGTCGTTCAAGGCTTCGTCCCAACTGACGCGCACCCACTTGCCTTCGCCTCTTCTTCCGGCACGCTTGAGCGGGTAAAGAATCCTGTCCGGGTCCGTCACCTGGTTGAGCGTCGCGGGGCCTTTGGCACAGTTTCGCCCGCGCGAGCCGGGGTGCTCTGGGTTCCCCTCGAATTTTTGTACCTGCAAGCTCTCGCGGTCAACGTAAGCCAGCAGCCCGCACGCGGACTCGCAGTTGAAGCAGGTCGTCGGCACGAGCATGTAGCGCCGCTCGCGCCGCTCGGGCCAAGCCTTCGAATCCAGTTCCACCCAATCGTCCCAACGCTCCTTCGGCGGGAACGCCGCGAGATGGATGCGGCTCGGCCCAGGGTAGAAAGTCTCGCCCCGCGCCTCGGTCTCCGCGCGGGCCGCGCTCACGCGTTTGTTCAGCTCGTCGAGTTTCATGCTTTATATAAACGTCTCAACTCCGAAATCCGCGCCAGGTGATGGTCGTCGTGCTCGGCGATGAAGAAGGCCAGGTCAATCGGGCGAATCTGCATCTTCAGGCGAGGGTGCAGCGCCACTCTTTGGACGAACGCCTCGTCGTAAGCGTCGAGCCGGCGGACGAACTCCATTCGTTCGCGCCGAAATGCGTCGAGGATGTTTTCGATTTTGTCGGCATTGTGATTGGCCTCGTGCGTGCGGCGATTCTCCATGTCGGCTGCGTGCAAGGTCTCGCGCCCCGCCTCGTAATCATCAAGGCGATTCATCCCCAGTGGCTCAAGGTCGAGGAGGTGGCCGGCCTGCTCCTGGATTGACCACTTGTCATCGTCGCGCCGCGTCAGGATTTCCGCTGACAGCCCGCGCACAAGGTCTTCAAGCCGCGCGGGTGTGCCGCGCACGCGCTCCACGACGTTCGGGTACATGCCCGTTGGAAGCTCGAAAGAGAACTGACGCTTGATCCACTCTGTGCGGTCAACCATCTTTTGAATACTCCATACGAATAAGCCTCACGCAAAGGCGCAAAGACGCAAAGGGGTTGAAGGCTGAATCGCCCTGGCGGCCTTCTTTGCGTCTTTGCGCCTTTGCGTGAGATTTCATTTTCCCTCTTTATGCCAGCGGCACGGACTGTCCCGCCTGCACGTAAGCGTGCTCGTGAAGCAAGAGGCCCGCGAGCGCGAGCACTGAAGCGGCCAGGCCGACGGGGAGATCGAAATCTCCGAGGAGACTCAGCCAGGGCGCGAGGGCGGCGAAGAGAGTCAGCACGACGCCGGGCCAGAAAAATGCGCGATACCTTCCCCCCGTCATCTCCCAGACGGCGAGGCGCGCGTGCGCCGTCGGGTGCGTCAGCGTGACTTCGCCCCAGACCATCAGCAAATGCACGAGGCTCGTGAGGCCGAGCGTCCAGAGCAACGTGAAGAAGATGGCGGGCGCGAGCCAGGCCGCGAACGGCAGGAGCAACGCCGCGCCCAGGAGCAGAGCCTGCACGACCAGGTGCGGCGGGAGCAGAGGATTCTGCCAGAGGTCGCGCGCCTTGGCCTGCGCGAAGAGATAAGCCGTGTAGACGGCCGTCAAGCACAGCGAGCGGGAGCCCGGCCAGCATCAACCACTGCTGAATTGATCTGCTGCCCAAAAGACTCGCCAGGAAATGGGCCAGGAGGACGAGTGAGTAAGCGGCGATGACGAACGCGCCCTTGACCAGCCAGCTACGCCACTGCGGGCGCGTGAAGATGAGCAGGAACCGTTCGGGGTGCTCCAGGTCCCAGACGAGCAGCGCCCCCGTCACGGCCAGAAACGTACCCGAGAGCACGGGCGCGGCCCAGAGCCAGAGCGGGTTGTCCGCGCCTATCAGGCCGAAGATGACTAAGAGCAGCGGGATCAAATAAGCCCCCGCGGCCAGACCCTTCGTCCAGGTGTAGAGGCTCACGCGCCAGTCCCAGGGAATCGCGTGCGCCACGTCGTAAGAGAGGAGCGCCGCGGCGCTGGTGTTGTTCTGCTGCGGGTTGCCTGAGACGACAGTCTGAGCGCTCTCGTACTGCTCGCTCCACATGAAGAGACCGCCGTCGGGCCGTCGGGCCGCGAGCGGGTCGAGCGTGGCCTGGTGCGCGCCCTTGTAAAAGAGCTTCGGCAAAGTCTCCTTCTCGGGCCGGCGCACGTTGACGGGCTCGCGGTTAATAATCTGTGCCACTTTCGAGTCGGGGTCGCGCATGTCGCCGATGAGGATGGCCTCGGTCGGGCAGACGACCACGCACGCCGGCTCAAGCCCCACGTCAATCCTGTGCGCGCAGAAGTTGCACTTCTCGGCCGAGTGGTCTTCCGGGTTGATGAAGATCGCGTCGTAAGGGCAGGCGGCCATGCACGCCTTGCAGCCGATGCAGATTGACTTGTCGAAATCAACGATGCCGTCCGCGCGCTTGAACATCGCGGTCGTCGGGCAGGCAGTGACGCACGGAGCATGCGCGCACTGGTTGCAGCGCGTCACTTGATGCGCGCGCCTCGTTAGCGGGAACTCGCCCACGTCAACGTGCTTGACGTAGGTGCGCGTCACCGCGAGCGGCACTTCGTTTTCGGACTTGCACGCCGTCGTGCAGGCGTGGCAGCCGATGCAGCGCGTGTGGTCAATAACTTTCGCCCACTGAGTTTGGGTAGGGTGAACAGGTAGCTCTCTCATTCGCACGCATCTTAACTTAGCCTGACACTCCGCTCCAACTTTACTGTCAACCCGCGGGCCAGATGGAGTTCAGAAGCGCGGCCAGGCGATAACCGCCCCAGGCCACACGCCGCTCGGCGACCCTCAACGCGGCCCGGTTGTACCGCCTGCTCGGCACCTGGTTCTCCCTGATGTTCTTGTGCGCTGTGCCAATCGCAAGCTCTTTGCTTTCCGCCGCCCATTGGTCAAAGCCAAGAGTGCCGAGCATCGTGACCTTGCGGCCCCAGTTCTGCGGGACGCTTCTGAAGACCCACTCTCCTTTTGGAGCAAGCCCGAGCCTGCGCCCTTATAATGTCGTATAATTAGAGGAGGTTTTCCCATCCGGGTGGGAGAGCAATTAGCCGAATATGAACCTTACGAATTTAATAAAGCATCGATGGCCTATAGCAGCAGGTCTATTTTCGTCATTAGCATTCTTATCGTTCTGCTCCGCCGCCAGAATCTATGAACTGGAGAATAAAGAACCCGAGATTGTGATTAAGGAGGTGCCAAAAATTCAGCTCAGAGAAGTTCCGTGCCCTAGCCCTCCAACACCTGAATGCACGCCGACACCGCCGCCGCCGTTTAATGTTTCAGTAGCAGAAAAAAGATGGGGCGTTAGTGGGCGTCATCAGGTTTCTTACCAAATTGAAATACCCGCTGACGGCGAGTGGCATGATTCACGGATTCTAGTGACATCGGGCGTGAGAATGATATGGAATTACGACTACGATAATTCCGGCGGTCTATCAGTAAGAATTGGAAACCTGGTGTACACGAAGTACCTTCCTTTGGATTATAAAACAGCTTACTATGAACATAAATTCATAGGCCGGAAGGATGATGAAAACTATGAAAAGAATGAAGTAGTTTTAGAGTCCACTAAGAGCGTTGAGTTTAAAGCCTTCGAGAAAGACCTGGTGATCATAGTGGAGTTGTGGGAACAATAAAACACAGCCATTGCCGGTCATATGCCATCTAATCGTCAATGTTTGCTCTATTAATAATATTGGGGATTATATTTGTAGGCTTCGCTATTATTTCTGGCTTAGCCTCGCAGAATAATGAGTTCAGAGAAGCGATAGAAAATCACATAAAGCCGAAATCTGAAATGGTCAACGATCAAGAAAAAATAGTGGAATCTGATGATAAGCCACCCGTAATTGAACCAGAGGTGATTGCCGAGGTCGACATGACAGTTAATAAGCATAGCGAAATATGGGACGAGCAAATTCTTACAAAACGCTTAACGTTCTCACAGAACCAGCCAGCCTTACTTGAGTACCTTATTTCTTCCATCAAAGAACGGATCAGGCTAGGACAAGACTATCGAACCACAGAGAAAAATATTGAACTTCTGGAGTCCACGGTCAGGAAATTTGGTGTAGCGAAGAAATATTTAGTCGCGCTTGATGATCTTAAGTTCCATGAGATGGAGCGAGAAATACGCCGGCGCGAGTTAGAGATAAAAAATGATGATTTAGAGCATAAAAGAAAAGCGCAACAGGAGCTTGAAGCGCTCAAGCTTCAAAGGGATAAGTTAAAAATTCAAGTAGAAGTGGCGCAGCTAAATCGCCAGATAAGTGACATTGAGAATCCGACGCCGCCACCTCCAAAGCGCAAGCCTGCCGCAGAAGAGTTAAGCGAGCAAGAACGCCAGGAACAGGAAAAGCGGCGGGATAAAGCCGAGTGAGATGAAGAACCAGAACACCTGGGAGGAAGCAATAAAGGAGCCGTTCCGTACTTGATGCAAGTAATCGGTTGAATTCTGCGCTTTCCGTCAATAGCTGGGTTGAGACGATTTTACAGCCATACCGGTTTTGTTAAGAACTTCGTAGTCCCGCCAAACAATTTAAAGGTTAAATCCTGCCAGGTATAAGTTAAAGGGATAAAGAGTTCGGGCCTCGCAGAACTCGTGCGCTGCCGCATCTCGATTTTCAACCAGCCGGGCGCAGGACGCGCTTGATGGTGAGCGCGCCCATCTTGAAGAAGAGGGTCGAGCGCAGGAGGTCGCGCGCGATGCGGCGGTAGGAATACTGGCCCGAGATGGTGTCATAGAGAATCGTGTAGAGTTCCTGGTTGGTCTTGGCGAGCTCGATGACGCCGTCCATCACGCCCGTGCTCATGCCCATGCGGCAGAGGCGGCGGAGCGCGCGCCCGTGGTAATGGTCTTCGGTCAGGTAGCGCAGGCGCAGGGCGTAGGCCGCGAGCGCCACGCCGTCAATGCCGCGCTCAAGCATCACGTCCGCGGCGGTCGAGCCGGTCTCAATCGCGGTCGTGATGCCCATGCCTTTGAAGGGCCGCAGCCACCCGGTCGCGTCCCCGACCGCGACGAAGCGGTCCCAGTGGACGTGGCGCGCGTGGCGCACGGGCGCGCGCCCCTCGTAGTAGTTCAACTGCTGCAAGTTGTAACGCGGCAAAAGCGAGCGCACCTGCTTGTGCAGCAGAAAATCCTCCATGTCGGTCGAGCGCACGTCGCTGCCCGCGACGTTGACGATGACGTGATCAAGCTTCGGCGTGATCGCGCCGAACTCTATGCGCGGCAATTCCGAGAGCAGGAACGCGTGTATCTCGCCGTGCAGCCGCTTTTCGATGTAGCGCTCGTCGCACGCGAGCTTGATGATGATCGAGTGCATGTACTCCTGAGGCCGACGGTAGCGGAACTGACGCGGGCTGACCTGTTCGAGCACGGAGAGCATCCCGTCGTCGAGCCCGCACGCGGCCACCACCATGTCGGTCGAGTGCGACGCGCCCTCCGAGTAAACGCGCACGGGGTGCTCAAGATTGTCCGGGTGAAACTCAAGGCCCGTCACGCGGTCGTTCAAAACTTGCGCGCCCTCTTCGGCCGCGCGCTCAAGCAGGAGACGGTCAAACTCGGAGCGCGAGACCATCAGCGCGGGGTCTTCCGTCACGGGCGCGCGCAATTCTATCTCGCCGCGGTCGCCGTGCAGGCGGTAGCCCTTGATGGTCCGCTTAATCATCTCGGGCGGGAGGTCAATCTTCAGCCGCTCGCGCAGGAGCGTCGCGGTCGGCGGCGCGAGCACGCCGATGCAGGGGTTGTGATGGCGCGGAAACTGCTTCGGCTCGTAGACGGTGACGCGCAAGTTCAGACCGCGCGCGCGCGCCGTTTGCAGCAGGCGAATCGCGCAGGCCGCGCCGCCGGGGCCGCCCCCTATGACGGCGACGCGCGAGCCGTCGCGCAATCGCAGGCCGCGCGTGGACTGCGGCTCAGCGCGCGAGACCGTCGCTTTGACGCGGTTGAAGGAGAGCGCGACGGCGCGGCCCGCCATGCGCGCGGCGAGACGCGGGTTCATCGCGCGCAGGAGGATGCGCTTGTACGACTGGTCGCCCGTGAAGGCCGCGAGCAACGCGTTCGAGAGGAGCGCGCCCGGACGCTTCAGAGTTCTTTCGGAGCGCAGCACGGCGAAGTAGACGGGCGCGAGCAAGGGGTGCGGGAAGATGCGGTCGTAAATCTCAAAGAGCATTCGTCCATAAATGTTGTCGCGCCCGAAGACGCGGCTGCAACGCCGCCAGAAGTATTTTTCAAAATCTTTCGCAGTCACGCCGTGGTTGATGACGCAGTCAACCGCGAGCCGCGCCGTCACGAGCGCGGACTCGACGCCGTTCTTCAGGTAGCGAGAGTCGGACGCGTCGCCGACGATGACGAAGCGCTCGCTGTAAGGGAGACGCGCCGCGCCCAGCGCCACGCGCGGGTGGCAGTGGCAGTCGGGCTTCCAGTCAGTCGGCAGGTAGTCGCGCATATAAGAGTCGCGCACGAGCCGCTCAGTCGCGGCCACGTCCACGTCCTCGCCGATGGCCGTGATCGTCACGTGCTCGCCCTTCGGGATGAAGGCGACGTAACGTATGTCCGGCTGCTTGAGGACGAAGAAGTGAATCATGTTGTGCAGCTTCTCGCGCTGGAACTCCTCGGAGACGCGCGCCTCTATCACGCAAGTCTTCCACGTCGGCGGGGGCACGTAGCCGTAGAGCAGGCGGTTCGCCAGTTGCGAGTTGACGCCGAAGGCCCCGACCGCCAGGTCGTATTCAGCGTGCGAGCCGTCGGCGAAGTGGAGGACGGGGCGGCTCTCTAAGGTGGTCGGCACGTCAATGTCCTGGACATTCTGTTGAACGTGGCGCGCGCCGAGACGCGTGGCCTGGGTGAGCAGAAACTGGTCGAAGCTGCGCGCGCCGTCAGGGTTCTCCGTGCTGACGGGTCCGGCCCCGCGGTAGACGCCGTAAATCTTCTTGGACGTTTCGTTCTCCAGCCGCGCGTAAGAGTCCTGGTAGTGCACGGCGTAGCCCTCTATCTCGTAGTGTATGACCTCGCGCGGGATGGTGGTCGCGGTCGTGCGCTCTATCTCCTGTATGAGGCGAGTGCCGACGGCCCCGGCGCACATGTTGCAGCCGGGCGCGCCCTTCCTGGCGAAGTTCTTGCCGTCGTAGATGTCCACGCGGAGGTCCAGGCCGAGGGCGCGCGCGCGTCTCAAGAGTTCGATGGCGAAGAAAGAGCCGGCCGGCCCGGCGCCGACGACGCCGACGGTGCTACCTGATTGGAGATAGGTCGGCTGCGGCATCCGTGGAACCTCGTAAGCCTTCGCGACCAGGTCGGGGTAGTTTAATCAACACGGTTCGGGTGATGATGAGTTTAGAACTAAACCGCTTCGACCTCAAATACTGAAGAGGCCGCTTCAGAGCAGCGCTTTGAAAGAGACCGCTTGCCGAAGAATGATGTGACTACCGTGCTGACGGTCCTGCTCGTAACCGATTTTCCGTAAAGCCTTGACGACTTCACGGCCAGAGATTCGCGCAGACGGCTCACACCTAGACCTCCATAACTTCCTCCGTAATCGGCGGCGGGACAGGCTCGTCATGGGCCTCAAGACTTTCCAGGTATCCCGCGATGGCCTCCCTGATATTTTCGAGGGTCTGCTCTCGTGTTTCTCCCTGCGAGATGCAGCCGGGCAGGGAGGGAACTTCCGCGACGTACACGCCGTCCTCGTCCTGTTCGATCAACACACGGTATTTCATAAAACCTCCCAAGACTTTAATTCATTAAAACGCCGTCGCGCGCCCTGATTATACGCGCTCGCGGCAAAAAATTTTCCTCCGCCGTCAATTAAATTGTATATTACAGAAAATTCGTCTCTCGGCCCTCGCGAGCCTGGTCCGGGCGAACAAAATCTGCCCCGACGATCTCCTTATCGCTGCCCGGCAACTCTTTCGGACGAGTGCTGTCCCGCATTACCGTCGGAAAATTTCAAAATCCCACGTTCCTTCTGAAAGGAGACTCAAGATGTTTAGACCCTTTACCCCTTCCCCTCTCGGTCTGAAGAGACGGCGGAGCGTTCGCCTCCTCGTCGTCGGCGCGCTGCTCGCCTCCCTGGCGCTACTCTCGGCCCCGCAGGCGCTGGCCGTCGAGATTCAGGTCGAGGTGCTGTTCGACAGTCTGGCCCAGCCGCCCGCGCCGCTGTCCAACGTCTGCACGCTGCGCAAGGCCGTCAACAACGCGAGCGACAACCTCGCCACCTACCCGCAGTGCCAGGCGGGCGAGGGCGGCGGCATCGTTGACACCATCGTCTTCCTCGTGCCAGGCACCATCACCTTCTCGCTCGGCGGGCCGCCCGAGAACGGCGGCGAGTCCGGCGACCTCGACGTCACCGACGACCTCACCATCATCGGCCACCCCGACGGCACGACCATTGACGCCGCAGACCTCGGCCGCGTCTTCCACGTCCACCCCGGCGTCACCCTCACGCTCATCAACATTCACGTCACCAACGGCAACGAGAATGCCGGCGGCGGCGGCATCTACGTCGAGGCCGGTGCCACGCTCAACCTCAACGGCGTGACGGTTTCCAGCTCCCACACGCTGGCGGGCGACGGCGGCGGCATTTTTGCCGACAGCGCCACGCTCAACATCACGAACAGCACCATCACCGGCAACACGACCCCCAACCACGGCGCGGGCATGGCCGTCAGCGGGACGACCAACATCACCAACTCGACCATCACGGCCAACCACAACCAGACCGGCCTGCTCGGCGGCATTGCCGTCTTCGGGACCTTGAACTTGCGGAGCAGCATCGTGGCGGGCAACACGAACGACTCCATCGTGGACACGTCCCCGAACATCGGCGGCGGCGTCATCGTCAGCCTCGGCTATAACGTCATCGGGAGCCTCGGCACGCCGCCCAACAACACGATCTACCCCGCACACCCGACCGACCAGGTCGGCGTCACGGACGCGCAGGTCAACCTCGGCCCGCTGCAAAACAACGGCGGCCCCACGCCGACGCACGCGCTCGGTTCTGGCAGCGTCGCCATTGACAAGGGCCACAGCAGCGGCGCGACCACAGACCAGCGCGGGCTCGATGCGCCCGTGTGATCTGGCGTCGGTCGCGAACGCCGCGGGCGGCGACGGCGGCGACTCGGGGGCGTTCGAGGTTCAGGGGACTTGCGCCGGCACGAACCAGTCGCCCGACGCCGTGGACGACTCGGCAACGGTCACAGAGGACAGCGGCCCGAACGCCGTTGACGTGCTCGCCAACGACACGGACGCCGACATGGACGCGCTAAGTGTCACGGCCGTGACGCAGGGCGCGAACGGCTCAGTCGCTATCACCGGCGGCGGCACGGGCGTCAGCTACACGCCCAATCCGAACTTCTTCGGCGCGGACTCATTCACCTACACTATCTCCGACGGCAACAGCGGCGCGGACACCGCGACCGTCAACGTCACGGTCACGCCCGTTCAGGACGCGCCCGTGGCGAACGACGACGCGGCGAGTGTGGCCGAAGACAGCGTGGGCAATACGATCAACGTGCTCACTAACGACGCAGACGTGGACGGCGACACGCTCTCCATCGTCTCGGTCACGCAGGGCGCGAACGGCTCGGTCGGAAACAACGGCACGTCAGTCTCCTACACGCCGAACCCGAACTTCTTCGGCTCGGACTCGTTCACCTACACCGTCACGGACGGCAACGGCAACTTCGATACGGCGACCGTCAACGTCACCGTGACGAACGTCAACGACGCGCCCGTGGCGAACGACGATAGCTACTCGATGAACCAGGACACGACGCTCGACGTGCCAGCGCCGGGCGTGCTCGGCAACGACACGGACGCGGACCCCGGCGACACGCTCAACAGTACGGTCGTCACTTTCCCGACGAACGGCATGCTCGCGCCGAACGCGGACGGCTCGTTCATGTACACGCCGAACCCGGGCTTCACGGGCGTTGACACGTTCACCTATCAGGCGGACGACGGCACGGCCGCTTCGAACGTCGCGACCGTCACCATCACCGTCGCGGACACGCAGGGGCCGAACCTCACGTCGTCCGTCGCCACGACCTCGCTCTGGCCCGCGAACCACGACCTCGTCAACGTCGGCCTGACGGCGAGCGCGACCGACAACAGCGGCGACCCCGTCAACCTACAGGTCCTGGTCTTCAGCGATGAGGACGACCTGACGCCCGCCTCGCCCAGTTTCTCGCCGGACGCGAAGGACATCGCGCCGGGCACGCTGCGGCTGCGGGCGGAGCGCGACGGCACGGGCGACGGGCGCGTCTACCTGATCGTCATCATCGCCACTGACTCTTCGAACAACGTCAGCCGCAACTTCCTGACGGTCGTCGTCCCGAAGAGCCAGAGCCAGGCAAGCAAGGACGCGGTCAACCAGCAGGCGCAGGCCGCGCTCTCCTACGGCGTCGCCAACGGCACGGCCCCCGCCGGCTACGTCCCCGTCGGCGACGGCCCCGTGGTCGGACCGAAGCAGTAAAAATAGGGATGAGGGATGAGGGATGAGGGATGAAATAAGAACTCTTTCTTTTCTTCATCCCTCATCCCTCATCCCTCATCCCTTCGTTGTTGTGATGCGGGCGCGAACATGGTAGAAATGATGGGGCCGAACGCCTGTGGGCTCGGCATTAAGGAGTGTTGTCCGATGCGTAGAATTATTTTGGTTGCTGCCGTAGCTTTCGCCGCGCTCGCGGCAGTCGTCGGCGGGCGGGCGCAAAGTGACGACGGGGTGCGGCGCGTGACCCCGGCCGAGGCGCTCGCAGCGGTCGAGAAGGGCCAGGCCGTCATCGTTGACGTGCGCGGCGAGGACTCTTTCAAGGCGGGCCACATCAAAGGCGCGCTCTGGATTCCCTTAAACGACATCGCCGCGCGCGCAGATGAACTGCCGCGCGGCAAGATGATTATCACCTACTGCTCTTGACCCTCCGAGCACAGCAGCGCCCGTGCGGTGCAGATCATTAAAACTAAAGGCTTGGAGAACGGGGCCGCCCTCCTCGGCGGCTACGACGCCTGGGTCAAGGCCGGATACGAGACGGAAAAGAAGTAATAAGTGATAAGTGATGAGTGATAAGAAAGAGCTTTTACTTATCACTCATCACTTATCACTTATCACCGTTTTTGGAGGTTTGTTTAATGCGTCTTTCATATAGGCTGGCGGCGGCCGCGCTCGTGCTCGCGGCGCTGGCGCTGGCGGCATGCAATTCAAATGACCCGAAGGGGAACAAGACGGCCGTCGCTAACCGCCCGGTCGTCACGACCGCCCCGACCAACCCATCGGCGCACGTCGCGCCGCCCGACGGCGTAAAGCGCGTCACGACAATCGAGCTGCGCGACGCGCTCGAAAAAGGCACGGCCATCGTCGTTGACGTGCGGCCGGAGCAAAGCTACCAGCAACACCGCATCAAAGGCTCGATCAGCATCCCGCTCGAACAGGTAGCGACGCGCTATGGCGAGTTGCCGCGCGACAAGACGATTGTCACCTACTGTTCTTGACCGAACGAGCACACTAGCGCCCGTGCGGTGCAGATCATGAAAGAAAAGGGAATCGAAAACGCGGCCGCGCTCCTCGGCGGCACTCTAGCCTGGCAGAACGCCGGCCTCCCGATGGAAAGCGGAGGCGAAGTGCAGTAACGGGAAAGCAGTGATAAGTGATAAGTAAAGACTCGTGAATCGTAAATCGTGAATCGTGAATCGTAAAAGAAAGAATCGTTCTTCGATTTACGATTTACGATTTACGATTCACGGCTTTTTCTTATCACTTATCACTCATCACTTATCACTTTTTATGTTTGCGGCACAGGCTCCGTGACGCGTGCTGGGTGCGGGGTGACGACCTGGCCGGAGGGGACGCAGAGGACGGGACAGGGCGCGTTGCGCACGACGCGTTCGATGTCGGGGCCGAGGACGGGCGCGCCGCCGAAGAGCGCGGAGTGGACGCTCGCGCCCATGACGACCAGGTCAACGTCCTTGTCTGTCGCCAGCCTGACGATCTCCGCGTAAGGTCTCCCCTCGCTGATGTGCGTGATGGAGCGGCCGCCCGCCTCACGCTCGAAAGTCGCCATCCTCTCCGAGACGTAATCACGCAACTGTGAAAGCTTAGGCCCCGCGCTCTCCGGGAACATCTCCGCCATCTGATCCATGTAATCGCCTATCACGTAGATGACGTGCAGTTCCGCGCCCGTGCGGCCCGCGAACTCGGCCGCCGCCTGCGCGGCCATCTGCGAGGACGGGCGGAAGTTCGTCGCCAGCAGGATGCGGTTCAGGCGAATCTCCGTGTTGCTCCCGCGATACTCCACGAAGTCGCGCTGCGGCGGGCGAATCGTCAGCACAGGGCACGGCGCTTCGGCGATAATCTCCTCGGCGGTCGAGCCCCACAACGCGCGCGACAAACCCTTGCGCCCGTGCGTGACGATGGTCACCAGGTCAATGTTGAAGTCGCGCACGGCGCGCGCTATCTCCGGCGCGGGCTCGCCCTCTATGATGACGGGGTCCACCTCCAGCCCGTCGAGCAGCGGGTCGTTCAAGTGTTCCTTCACGTCCGCGCGCAACTGCTGAAGCCAATTCGTCTCCGTCTCCTCGAAGACGCGCTCGGGCAAGGTGAGCAGGTTGGCAGGTACGCTCCCTTGCTGCACGCTGAAGAGCACGACGCGCCCGCGCCCCTCGCGCGCAAACGCAGCCGCGTACTTGAGCGCCGCCCGCGCGTGCGGCGTGAAATCCGTCGGGAAGAGAATATTTTTGAATGGAAACATAAGGTAAAGCAGCATCCAGGAGTCAGAATTCAGAATCCAGAATGAAAGGCTGAAACCCTTCTTCTGATTTTCTTTTCTTCTGACTCCTGACTCCTGGATTCTGAATTCTGTCCTTTCACATTTTTCCCCAGAGCATCAGGACACCGATGATGATGAAGGCCGAGGCGGCCAGCTTCTTGATTAAATCTTCGGGAATGTATTTGCCGAGCGCCGAGCCGACCGCGACGCCTATCAGGGAGACGAGCGCGAGCGCCAGCGCCGCCCCGAGAAAGACCGACAGCGGCGAGCGCGTCTGCGCAGTCAGCGTCAGCACGGCCAACTGCGTCTTATCACCCATCTCCGCCAGAAACAACGTCCCGAAAGTAGTCCAGAATGCAGTCCATTTCAACATAATTTGGTTTCCAGTTTTCAGTTTTCAGTTTTCAGTTTCGGGTTTCCGCTGAAAACTCAAAACTGAAAACTGTTCTTACAAAACTCTTGTCCCCGCTATGCGGTCCAGTTGGGGGGAGAATTTGAAACGCGCGAGGTGCGCCTGCCGCCGTCGGGCCAGCACCGCCAGTTCCAAGGCGACGCGCTCGCGGACGCTGCTGGCGCGCGGGCCTGTGGAGATACGGCTGACGACGCGGCGCAGCGCTTCGCTGATGCCGGAGACGTAGGCGCGCGCAGTTGGCTTGGCGCGCAGCCAGACCTCGCTGTTGCCGTACTCGAAGCGCCCCGTCCCTGGGTCCAGGAACGGGTAGTCATCCGCCATCTCCCTGCACACCGCGCGGAAGACGCCCGCGAAATCCGCTCCCGTAGCGAGCGCCGCGCGCTCGATTGTCCCGATTAACTCCCCGCTGACGCGCACCAAATCGGACCAGTCCAGGTCTTCGGGCCGCAACTCCTCCGGCTCCTTCTGGGAGCGCGCGGGCGCGACCCAGGCAGGCGGCGCAGGCCCAAGACTCTTCTGCTCCGCGACGAGGCTGTGGTCGTAGACGTTGATGACGCCGCCGGGCTCGCGCGCGCGCACGAGCAGTCGCTTGAGCGCCTCTTCGCCTTCGGCCTGAAGGCCCGTCGCGTGATTGGTCTCGCGCACGCGCGGCGGCTCTGTCCCGCCGAGGAGCACGTCCGCCTCGTACTCGTCCAGGACAACGTGAATCCGCCCGGCGAAATAGCGCTCCTGTAAGTAGCGGACGAGCGCCGCCAGGTTGACGTAGGCCGTGTCAAGGTTCTCGTGAACCGGGCGCGACGTGACGCTTTGCTCTGACATGTGACAAGACCCTCTTGGGGATTTCGGCGGAGTCTAACAAAGCGTCTCGGGAGCGTCAACGCGCGTCCTCCGGCCGCAGGGGAACCGGCCTGGGCCGCAGCAGAGACAGGACGACGGACGCGGCGATGACGGCGCAGATGATTCCGAGCGACCAGCTAATCGGAAACTTGCCATCGAAAAGCTCGTTGAGCCAGACCATCTTGAGTCCGACGAAGATGAGCACCACGGCCAGCCCGTACTTGAGCAGGTAAAACTTGTCCACCGCGCCGGCCAGCATGAAGTAGAGCGAGCGCAGGCCGAGGATGGCGAAGATGTTCGACGTGAACACAATCAGCGGCTCACTCGTCAGCGCGAAAATCGCTGGCACAGAATCAACCGCGAAAATCACGTCCGTCGCTTCGAGAAAAAGCAGGGCCACGAAAAGCGGCGTCGCCCACCTGCGCCCTCCCTCGCGCACGAAGAACCGCGGCCCGTCGAGCTTATTCGTCACGGGCACGAACCGCCGGAACAGGCGCAGGAGCAGATTCTTCTCCGGGTCAACCTCCTTGTCGGGCGTGAACATCATCTTCAGGCCCGTGACGATCAGGAACGCGCCGAAGATGAGTATGACCCAGTGGTACTGCATCAGGAACGAGCCCATCGCGATGAAGATCGCGCGGAACAGGAGCGCGCCGACGATGCCGTAGAAGAGCACGCGGTGCTGGTAGACGGCCGGGATGGCGAAGTAGCTGAAGACCAGCACGAAGACGAAAAGGTTGTCCACCGAGAGCGACTTTTCGACGACGTAGCCGGTCAGAAACTCAAGGCCGACGCGGGTCGCGGCCGCCTGCGGGTCGAAGCCGGGCACGGCCATCAAGCGCGCGTCCTGCGGAAACTTCCACGCGGCGTATTCGTAAAGTCCGTAGTTGAAGAGCAGGGCGAGCGTGACCCAGACGACAGTCCAGACCGCAGACTCGCGGAAAGAGACCGCGTGCGCCTTGCGGTGAAAGACGCCGAGGTCGAGCGCCAGCAGCATGAGCACGAAGGCAAGGAATCCGGCATAGAACCACCAGTATTCCGCGAACGGGAAAAGTGTCACTTCCATTGAGAGTTCTCCTCAAGTCGTCCGGCGGGCAAAAGAAAAGACCTTTCGCGCGCGAGTGTGTGCCGCAAAAGGTCTCGATCCTTGCTCCGGTAAACCGAACCGCTTGGCGAGCGATTGTCCTGACGACTTACCGAACCCTGTTTGGGTGATCTACTCCCCCGTTTTAGTTTGAGGTTTGATTATAAAGGGAGGATGCCAACCGTCAAGCGCGTGGGCCAGATTTGACAGAAACGTGAAAACTGTTGCGTTGCCATCCACTCCTGTGACACACTCCGCCGCACGAAAAGTTAGCCCCTCATCGTAGTTCGTCTGACCGCTCTAAAATTTAGCAGTCTAATTGCGCAGGGAGTTTGAGGACGTGATCGAAGTCACAGACATCGTCAAGCGGTACGGCCAGAACACCGTGCTCAACCACGCCACGTTCGAGATCAAGGAAGGACAACTGACGACTATCCTCGGCCCTTCGGGCTGCGGCAAGACGACCATGCTGCGCTGCATGAACCGGCTGGAGAAGTTCGACCACGGCCGGCTCAACATCGGCGGCGTCGAAGTCGTCGGCACTGAAGACAAGAAGCTCTCGCCCGCCGAGGAGAAGGAGTTGACGCGGCGCTTGCGCGAGCGCGTCGGCATCGTCTTCCAGAATTTCAACCTCTTCCCGCACCTGACCGCGCTCGGCAACTGCGCGGAATCGCCGATGACCGTCAAAGGCATGCAGCGCGCGGAGGCCGAAGAGGTCGCGCGCCACTACCTGCACAAGGTCGGCCTCGCCGAGAAGGAGAATCACTACCCGGCGCAACTGTCCGGCGGGCAGCAGCAGCGCGTGGCGATTGCGCGCGCGCTCGCGATGGAGCCGCAGGTCATCCTCTTTGACGAGCCGACCTCGGCGCTCGACCCGCAGCTCATACAGAGCGTGGCGCGGACACTTCGCGCGCTCGACGACCTCGGCAAGACGCTCGTCGTCGTCTCGCACGATATGAACTTCGCGCGCCGCATCTCGGACCAGGTGATCTACTTCGAGGGCGGCCACGCCGTCGAGTCCGGCACGCCCCAGGAAGTCTTCGGCAACCCGCAGAAGCCCGAGACGCGCTCCTTCATGCAGAGCTTCCACGACGAGGACGAACCGGACGCGGAGACGCAGGGACGCGGGGACGCGGAGACACAAATACCCGGAGACGTTGGCACGCACGGACACTGAGACTCAAGACATGAACATCCATCGAACTCGATCAATCGCCGCGTCGCCGCGTCGCCGCGTCGCCGCGTCCCGCACGTCGCGCATCGCCGCCACGCTCCTCCTGCTGTTCCTTTCCCCGCTCTCAATTTTGGCCCAGACGGCGCTTGAGCGCGTCCGCCAGAGCGGAGAATTACGCGTCGGCACCGACGCCACCTACCCGCCGTTCGAGACCGTTGAGGGCGACGTGTACTCGGGCTTCGACATTGACCTGATCAACGCCCTCGCGAAAGAGATGAATGTTCGCGCGCGCTTTATCAACGCGAGCTTCGACGGCATCTTTCCCGCGCTTCAGAACGGGACCTTCGACGCCGTCATCTCGTCCGTCACCATCACGGACGAGCGCAAAGCTACAATGCTCTTCACGGACCCGTACTACGACTCGGGCCAGTTGATCGCCGTGCGCGAGGAGACGCAAGGCATCCTCGCGCCAGACGACCTCAAGGGCAAGACGGTCGGCGTGCAGATCAACACGACGGCGCAGTACGACCTGGAAAAACGCGAGGGCGTGACCGTCAACAAGTACAACACGATTGACCTGGCGCTCCTGGATTTGCAGAACAAGCGCATTGACGCGGTCGTGTGCGACGCGCCCGTGCTGAAATTCATGATCTTCAAGAGCTTTCGCGGCCTAAAGACGGTCGGCCGCCGCTTCACGGACGAGAAGTTCGGCATCGCGGTCGCGAGCGGCAACGAAGATTTGGTCCGGGAAATTAACGCGGCCCTGAAACGCGTCAGGGAGTCGGGCGAGTACGACAAGATTCACGAGAAGTGGTTCGGCGAGGCGGCCGAGCGCGCGCAGGAGGCCGAGGCCGGCAAGACCGCGCCGAAGCTCTTCGACATGGAGTTGGCGAAGAGGACGCTGCCGCTCTTTCTGATAGGCATCTGGATGACGGCCAAGCTCGCGTTCCTCAGTTTGCTCTTCGGCCTGCCGATAGGGCTGCTGCTGGCGCTGGCGCGCGTGCAGTCGTCAAAACTTCTCAAAGCCCCCGCGGCCGTCTACGTAGAGGTGATGCGCGGGACGCCTCTGCTCGTACAGATTCTTTTCATCTACTTCGTGCTGCCGTCGTTCGGCGTCAGCATCCCCGCGTTTTGGAGCGGCATCATCGCACTCACGCTGAACAGCGCCGCTTACATCGCGGAGATTTTCCGCGCCGGGATTCTCTCGATTGACGCCGGGCAGATGGAAGCCGCGCGCGCACTCGGGATGTCGCACGCGCAGGCGATGCGCCGCATCATCCTCCCGCAGACTTTCCGCCGCGTGGTCCCGCCGCTGACGAACGAAGCCATCGCGCTCTTGAAAGACTCGTCGCTCGTCTCGGTCATCGGCCTGACGGAGTTGGCGCGCACGGGCCAGGAACTCGCCAGCCGCAACGCAGCGCCCTTGACCATCTGGCCCATGGTCGCAATCTTCTACCTGCTCCTGACCTTCCCGCTGACACGCATCGCGGAATATTTGGAAAGACGCTGGCGGCCCGTCACAAGGTCGTAAATTGTGAATCGAAAACTCGTAAATCGTAAATCGTGAATAGAAAGAAACGGCTTTTCCTCTATTCACGATTTACGATTTACGAGTTTTCGATTTACGAGTTTTACTACCTGCGACTGATGATGCTTCGTCTGCGCGGCTGGGCCGGCTTCTTGACGGGGAGGAGGTCTTTGTGGCGACCCTGGAGCATGGAGCAGAGCCGCTGGTGGCTGACGCCCAGGAGGCGCGCGGCCCGCGTGACGCTGCCGCGCGAATTTTCAAAGGCCAGCTTGATGAGGCTCGCCTCGTAGCGCAGGACCTCGTCTTCGAGCGTGCATCCGGCCCACGCCTCGCCCAGAGACGCCTGCTCCGTCTGCCTGGCCGCGAGCGCTTCCACTGCCTCGCGCGTGATCTCGGTCCTGTCTGTCGCCGTCAGGATTGACCGCTCGATGAGCGAGCGCAACTCGCGCACGTTGCCATTGAGTTCGAGCCCGCGCATGGCCTCCACGGCGTCGGGCCTCAACCTGACGCGGCGGTTGTGCTGCTCGGCCAGCTCTTTGGTGAAGTGCGCGGCCAGCGCAGCGATGTCGTCCGGGCGATTTCTGAGCGGCAGGATGTCCAGGTGAAAAGCGTTCAGCCTGTAAAGCAGATCGTCGCGGAAACGCTTCTCCGCGACCAGCTCTTTGAGGTCGCGGTTGGTGGAGGCGATGATGCGCACGTTCACCTGCTCGGGCTTCGACGCGCCAATCGGGTGTGCCTCGCCGTTCTCAATCAGGCGCAGGAGCTTACCCTGGTCCGCGAGACTCAGTTCCGCTATCTCGTCAAGGAAGAGCGTGCCGCCGGCCGCGTGTCGGACCACGCCGACGCTGTCCTGCACGGCGTTCGTGAAACTGCCTTTCCGGTGGCCGAAGAGCAGAGATTCGAGGAGTGCGCCGCCGAGCGCCGCGCAGTTAATGGCGACGAACTGCCCGGCCCGGCCGCTCCACTCGTGAATCATGCGGGCAATCAACTCCTTGCCCGTCCCCGTCTCGCCCGTAATCAGCACGGGCGACTGCGTGCCTGCGACGCAGTGGGCCGCACGCAGCAACTCCGCCGTCTGCTTGTCGGCGTAGACGAACTTCGGCGGCGCAGACTCCTTGACGCGCGCGCGCCCGGCGTCCAAAACCTTGCGCGCGGACCGGCGCAGGCGCGTGAGCAGTTCGAAGTTCTGCGAGCCGGCGAGCGCCTGGTCGCTGTGCTCGTAGAGCGAAATCAACTCCTCGATGGTCAGCCGGTCGCCCAGTTCTTCGATGAGCGCCAGCCCCGCTACGCCCGCGCTCTCGTTGTCGCCGGCGCGCGTGGCGGAATCGGCCGCGCGTTCGAGCGTCAGGCGCGCTTCATCGTAGCGGCCCAGCCGCGCCAGCGCCACGCCGTGCGTCGTCAGCGCCTCGGCCAGCACGGACTGCTCGTCGCCCTTCTCCAAAGTGCGCACGGCCGCGCGCGCGATCTTCTCCGCCTCGGCGTTCCGATTCTGGCCCAGCAGGACGCGTGCGCGTGTGTCGTCAACCTGCCCGGTGTGTACGCTGTCCTTGAGGCTGGCGAAGAGCAGGTGTGCGCGGTCCAGGTGCTCGTAAGCTTCGTTGAACCGCCCGGCGGTGAAGAGCAGAAACCCTATGTTGTTTTCGGCCGCGGCGCGGTAAGGCGTGTGCCCCGCCTGCTCGAAGTGGTAGCTGGCGGCCGTGTACTCGACCAGAGCGCGGTCTATGTAATCCTTGCGCCCCTCGGCCGCGGCCAGCTTCTTTAGCACGACGGCGTAGACGTTATGAAACCTACCCTTGGCCGGATGGCTCTCGGTCGCGTCGAAGAGCGGCGCGGCCTCGGCCAGAATGCGCAGGGCGTCGTTAAACCTTGTGGCGGAGATTTCGATGATCGCGCTGTTGAGCAGGGCGCGCGGCCGCTGCTCGCCCTGTTCGCTGGCAAGTCGTCCCAGAACTTCCCGTAGCGTGATGCGGGCCTCGTCTAAAGCACCCTCGCGCCAGTAGCAGATTGCCAGGTCAATGTACGCCTCGGCGAGCTTTTCAGTCTCGCCCAGCGATTCGAAGGTGGTCGCGCTCTCGCTGATTAAGTCTTTGGCCGTCTCCTGCGCGCCGTCAACCTGATTGGCGCTGCCGATCCAGCCCGTCAGAGACCCCGCGCGCAACATGACCTCGGCGGCCGTCTGCCGGTCGAGCCCGTCCACGATGGGCCGCTCCCCTATGCGCTGCCACAGTTCCCCCATGGCCTCGCGGGCCGCTTCGTAGCTCCCGGAATCCTCCAGCCCTTTCGCCGCGCGGCAGCGCAGCCGCGCCCGTTCCGTGCTGTCAAGGGCGGGGTCTTCTATCTGGCGAAGAAGCTTCAGCACTAAGTCCATGTGAGGCATACACCTTTCTGTGTTCTGCAAAATGATTTGCGGAATGATGTTTTAGCTTGATACAGTATAACCATATATCGTTTGCGGGCTTGGTTAGTGTCAACGCTCGACAACTTTTCTGCTTACAACCCCCTTAGGAGTAAAGAGGATGAAACACCTTAGACGACTTTGCGCAGTTGTAGTTCTGGCGATGGCACTTAGCTTTTCTGCCTTTGCCGGCGACATACTGACGCCTGGATCCAAAGATACCCAGCCGAAACGCTCGACGGCGACCACGAGTGTTGCGACTGAGACGTACTATGAGACGTCTGATTCGGAGCCGGGCGACATCTTAACGCCGGGCGCGGTCCTTGACCCCGTGACGGAGGCCGCGTTGAGTCTGATTCAAAGCCTGCTGTCACTCTTTTAAGGCACTTACGACCAATTCAAGATTTTGAAGCTGCCGTGATAGCCCCGCGCGCAGCCCTGTCTAGGTGTGTGCGAAAATTGACGGCCATTTCTTAAGACACACGGCAAGGAGGCTCCCACGACCAATCAGCTTAACCGTTCTGAGCCGTGAAAATCAATAAAAATCTCGGCGGCTTTCCTCCCGGCCGCCAACGTAGTTAGTGACGTTTGTTTTCAGATTAGCTAAACTGGGGGTCGTAATCCACGCTCATCATGCAACATTTTATCGCGGAGGTTCAACGTGAGTCTGACTCTGCTGGCGCTCGGATTCATGCTTTTGCTCTTTGTTGCTTACAGGCTCTACGGGGGCTGGGTGGCGCGCCAATTCGTTCTGGACGACGCGCGCACGACGCCCGCCAACGAGCTGAACGACGGCGTTGATTACATCCCTACGCGCCCCTTCTACCTGTTCGGCCAACATTTCTCCGCCATCGCGGCCGCCGGGCCGATTGCCGGGCCGATTCTCGCGTGCCAGGCTTTCGGCTGGCTCCCTTGTCTGCTCTGGATCGCACTCGGCGTGGTCCTGATAGGGGCCGTGCACGATTTCTCCAGCCTCGCCGCCTCGGTCCGCCACGGCGCGCGCTCGATTGCGGAGATCACGCGCGAGCATCTGGGCCGCAAGGCCGGGGCGGCGATGATGGGCTTCATCTGGATCGCGCTCGTCTACGTCATCGTCGCCTTCACGGACATCACGGCCGGGACGTTCGTCGCCGGGTCCGAAGAATTGCGCCAGGGCAGTGTCGCCTTCAACCCGGGCGGCGCGGTGGCCGCGGCGAGCGTGATGTACCTGATACTCTCCGTCACGCTCGGCCTCGTTCAGCGTTACCTGGACCCGCCGCTCTGGCTGGTGACTTTAATCTTCGTGCCTGCGACTTTCGCCCTCGCGTGGCTCGGCACGAAGTTCTCGACCGTGCTCCTGCTGGATCATAAGACCTGGGCCGTGCTGATTCTCATCTACTGCGGCGTGGCTTCACTCGTCCCCGTCTGGTCGCTTTTGCAGCCGCGCGGCTACCTCGGCGGCTTCGTGCTCTACGCGGCGCTCGCCGTCGGCGTCGTCGGCGTCATCTTCGGCGGCTACGAGATTCAGCAGCCGGCCTTCAAGTCCTGGAACGCGCCGGGGGTGGCGGGCGCGCTCTTCCCCTTCCTCTTCGTGACGATAGCCTGCGGCGCGTGCTCCGGCTTTCACGGCCTGGTCTGCTCAGGCACGACCTCCAAGCAGATAAACCGCGAGCGCGACATCAAGCCGGTCGGCTTCGGCGCGATGCTGGCCGAAGGCTTCGTGGCACTGATCGCGCTCGTGACCATCATGATCGTCGCGCAGGGGAGCATCAAACCTGGCACAGCGCCCGGCACAATTTACGGCAACGGCATAGGGAACTTCCTGAGCCTGCTCATCGGCCCGCAGAATTTACAGTTCGCCATCACGTTCGGCGCGATGGCCTTCTCGACCTTCGTCTTCGACACGCTCGACGTGTGCACGCGGCTCGGCCGCTACATCGTGCAGGAGCTTTTCGGCTGGCGCGGGCGCGGCGGCGCACTCGTTGGCACAATTCTGACTGTCCTCGTGCCGTTCTATTTCATCTTCTACGCGGCGCCCGGCTCCTGGGTGGAGTTCTGGACGCTGTTCGGCGCGTCGAACCAGTTGCTCGCCGCGCTGACGCTGCTGGCAATCACGGTCTGGCTCTACCAGGCGCGGCAGCGCATAGGCTTCACGCTCTTCCCCATGCTCTTCGTGCTGGCGATAACGCTCTGGGCGCTCGTCCGCATCGTCGTCGGGAACCTGCGCGCGTCCGAGGGCTTCGACATCAAACTCGTCAACGCCATCGCCGCCGCCGCGCTCGTCACGCTCGCCATTTACCTGGTCGTCACGGCGCTCATCAAGCTGCGCGGCGAGCGCAAGGCTTCACTCGCGCCCGCTTGAGCCGTGGGAGAGGGCTCGGGCGGGCTGCGGGGATTTGAGCCTTCGGACTTTGCACTTTTGACTCTTTTTCGGCCATAATGCCTGCTTTCAGCGCGACGTGGATTTAAGCGGTTAAGACACAGGACGCGCTTCCTGTGTGTCATGGTCTGCCCCTGACTCGCTTACGCTTGAATCGCGCCGCGCTTTTGGGCTGAACTTATCTCGCCATCTATTCGAACAGGGAAAGGAATCTCACTCGTGGAGAATTTAACGTCTTATTTTATCTTCGTTCTCAGTCGCGCCCGCGCCGCCTGCTTACGGGCCGCGCGCGCGTTCGGCCGCACGGCGCTGACCGCCGCGTCCGGCCTCGCCATGCTGCTCGTCTCGGCCACTTCCGTTCTGGCACAAACGGCGGGCGCGGCCCCGCACAAAGCGGGCGGCGGTGAAGCCAACCTGATATTACCCGACCTGGCACGGGTCCGCTTCTTCAACGACAGTGTGGACGGCCACACCTTGCTGCTGGTCGGCATAGGCGTCTGTGTGCTCGGGCTGCTCTTCGGGCTCTGGATTTACATGCAGCTCAAGAACCTGCCCGTCCACCGCTCCATGCGCGAGATTTCCGAGCTGATTTACACGACCTGTAAGACCTACCTGACGACGCAGGGCAAGTTCATCATGATCCTGTGGCTCTTCATAGGAGCCATCGTCGCCGTTTATTTCGGCTGGCTCACGCCGGCTGATGATCCGGCCACAGCCGGGATCGTCGAGCACGGCTTCCCGCCGGTCAAGGTCATCATCATTCTGCTCTTCAGCCTCGTCGGCATCGCGGGCTCTTACGGCGTCGCCTGGTTCGGCATCCGCGTCAACACGTTCGCCAACTCGCGCACGGCCTTCGCCAGCCTCGAAGGCCGCCCGTACCCCATCTACGCCATCCCGCTCAAGGCCGGCATGTCCATCGGCATGATGCTCATCTCGGTCGAGCTTTTAATCATGCTCTGCATCCTGCTCTTCATCCCGGCCGACTACGCGGGTCCGTGCTTCATAGGCTTCGCCATCGGCGAAAGTTTGGGCGCGGCGGCGTTGCGTATCGCGGGCGGCATCTTCACGAAGATTGCCGACATCGGCTCGGACCTGATGAAGATCGTCTTCAAGATTAAGGAAGACGACGCGCGCAACCCAGGCGTGATTGCCGACTGCACGGGCGACAACGCGGGCGACTCCGTTGGGCCTTCGGCCGACGGGTTTGAGACTTACGGCGTGACGGGCGTGGCGCTCATCACCTTTATCCTGCTGGCCGTGCCTTCGGAAGTGGTCCGCGTGCAACTGCTCGTCTGGATTTTCGTCATGCGCGTCATGATGGTCGTGGCGAGCGCCGTTTCTTACTTCGTCAACGAAGCCATCGCCAAGGCGCGTTACAGCAAGGCGCAGACGATGAACTTCGAAGCGCCGCTCACCTCGCTCGTCTGGATAACTTCGATTCTTTCAGTCGTGCTCACCTACATCGTCTCGTACCTGATGATTCCGAGCCTCGGCGGCGACACGACGCTCTGGTGGAAGCTGGCGACGATTATCACCTGCGGCACGCTCGCGGGCGCGATTATCCCGGAGTTGGTCAAGGTCTTCACTTCGACGGAATCCGCCCACGTCAAAGAGGTTGTCACCTCGTCGCGCGAGGGCGGCCCCAGCTTGAACATTCTCTCGGGGCTGGTCGCGGGCAACTTCTCCGCGTTCTGGCTCGGCATCAGCATCGTGGCCTTGATGGCTATGGCGTACTTCTTCGCGACGCTCACCGGAGACACGAGCGCCGGATTAGGCGCGCTGATGGTCAGCCCGATTGCCGCGCCTGTCTTCGGCTTCGGCCTCGTCGCCTTCGGCTTCCTCGGCATGGGACCCGTGACGATTGCCGTTGACTCTTACGGCCCCGTGACGGACAACGCGCAATCTGTTTACGAACTGTCGCTCATCGAGCAAGTCCCGAACGTAGAGGAAGAGGTCAAGCGCGACTTCGGCATGACAATCAACTTCGACCGCGCCAAGCATCTTCTCGAAGAGAACGATGGCGCGGGCAACACGTTCAAGGCGACGGCCAAGCCTGTGTTAATTGGCACAGCGGTCGTCGGCGCGACGACGATGATTTTCTCAATCATCATGGCGCTGACGGACGGGCTGACGACGAACGTGCAGTCGCTCTCACTGCTGCACGCCCCGTTCGTTCTGGGCCTGATTACGGGCGGCGCGATCATCTACTGGTTTACGGGCGCGTCCATCCAGGCCGTCACCACGGGCGCTTACCGCGCCGTCGAATTCATCAAGGCGAACATCAGGCTCGAAGGCGTCGAGAAGGCTTCGGTCGAGGACTCCAAGAAGGTCGTGCAGATCTGCACGCAGTACGCGCAGAAGGGGATGTTCAACATCTTCCTGACGGTCTTCTTCGCCTCTCTGGCCTTCGCCTTCGTCGAGCCGTTCTTCTTCATAGGCTACCTGATCTCCATCGCCGTCTTCGGCCTTTATCAAGCCATCTTCATGGCGAACGCGGGCGGCGCGTGGGACAACGCCAAGAAGATCGTCGAGGTCGAGTTGAAGATGAAGGGGACGCCCCTGCACGATGCGACCGTTGTCGGCGACACGGTGGGCGACCCGTTCAAGGACACGTCGTCCGTGGCTTTGAATCCCGTCATCAAGTTCACGACGCTCTTCGGCCTGCTGGCCGTCGAGTTGGCCGTGAGCCTGACGGCGAGCAACGAGGGCGACACGACCGTGACGCGCGTCCTGGCCGCAGTCTTCTTCCTCATCGCGCTCTTCTTCGTCTGGCGCTCGTTCTACGGCATGCGCATCGGCAAGATGGGCGGAGGCGGGGCCGAGCAGATGGACAGCGTCGGCGAGATGGGCACCGACCGCGAAGGCGTCGCGACGCGCTGATTTTAAATTGCGGATTTAGAGAAGGAAGTCGAGAGACGGGATGATTCAACCCTTTGCGCCTTACGTCTTAACTTTGCGCCTTTGCGAGAAACAGCTTTTCACGCAAAGGCGCAACAAAAGAAAGACCAAAGGCGCAAAGAGTTGAGTGCTTTCTTTTCAATCCGCATTCCGCAATCGAAAGGATGACATCGTGAACACTTCATACGCCAAAGCAGAGACGTTGACGAGCGCGGTGCTCGCGCCGCTCGATTGGGCGCGCTCGTTGGCGCTCATCGTCGCCTTCAGTCTACTGACCGCGCTCGCCGCGCAGGTCGCCATCCCGCTCCCCTGGACTCCTGTGCCAATTACGGGGCAGACCTTCGCGGTCCTGCTGACGGGCGCGCTCCTCGGCTCGCGTCTGGGCGCGCTGGCGATGATCGCTTACTTGATTGAAGGGGCGGCAGGGCTTCCCTTCTTCGCGGCGGGCGGCGCAGGAGTCGGGCGTCTGCTGTTCAGCCCTACGAGCGGCTACCTGCTCGCGTATCCGGCGGCGGCCTTCCTCGTCGGGCTGCTCGCGGAGCGCGGTTGGGACCGGCGCTGGTTGACGGCCGCGGCGGCCATGGGTCTCGGGTCAATCGTGATTCTGCTCGGCGGCTGGGCGTGGCTGACGCGCTTCGTCGGCCCCGAAGCGGCGTGGGCCACGGGCGTCGCGCCATTTCTCGTCGGCGATGTCGTCAAGATTGCGCTCGCGGCCGCGGTGCTCCCGACGGGCTGGGCGCTCCTGCGCCGCAGAGATTCTCGTTAGACTTTTAAAGCGCGGTGCTGTGATTTAACCTTTCAACCCTTTGCGCCTTACGTCTTACCTTTGCGCCTTTGCGAGAAACACCAACGTCTCACGCAAAGACGCTAAGAGAAAACTTAAGGCGCAAAGGGTTGAGTTAGTTTAGAGACGTGAGGCGACGATGAAAAAAGGGATCGCGTTCGGGCTCTGTGTAATCACGCTACTCCTGTTCAGCGCCGCGCGTTTCTGCGGCGCGCAGGAGTCGGAGAACGGCAACACCCTTCCGCTCCCGTATGGCAACGGCACGTGGCGCATCTCTATGAGCAGGGACGGCGGGATGCGCCTGGCGAAACAGAACGTGAGCGTCAACTCGCTCGGGGAGATCAGCGTCTATGCGGATCATTACGCGGCGGGCGGGACGGTCGTTGACTGTTCCATCAAAGTGAAGCTCGCGGCCGAAGATTTTCTCAAGCTCAAGGAGGTCGTTCGCGCGTCGAAGCCCGCAAGGTGGCGCGACGGCTACGAGGACAAGAAACATCCCATCTGCTGCGACCAACCGACGACCCGTTTGACGCTCAGCCGGCGAGAGTCGCGCGACTTTACGCGCACCGTCAAGACCTCGTGGTATCCTGGCAGCTCCGAGTTGCGCCCGGCGGATTTGACGGAGTTGGCCGCGGTCGTGCAGGAACTCTGGAACAAGGCGAGCGGGCGGTGCGCGGCCGGTGAAGCCGGCGAGTGAGGGAAAGATGTACGTGCTGAAAGTGCGCTCGCACGAGCGCGAGCAGTTGGTCGAGTTCACGGACGAAGTCCGGCGCAAGCTCGAAGAGTCCGGCGCGCGCGAGGGCGTCTGCTTCCTCTACGTGCAGCACACCACGGCCGGGCTGACCGTCAACGAGAACGCGGACCCTGACGTTCCACGCGACATGCTCCACGCCCTGCGCACGCTGATCCCGCAGCACGGCATGGATTTCCGCCACGCCGAGGAGAACTCCGACTCGCACATCAAAGCCAGCCTCGTCGGCCCGAGCGTGACCATCCCCTTCCACGACGGCCGACTCCTCCTCGGCCGCTGGCAAGGCATCTTCCTCTGCGAGTTCGACGGCCCCCGCGAGCGCAAAGTCATTATGAAAGTGACAAGTGATAAGTGAATGAAGTGATAAGTAAAAGAAAGATGGTTTTTACTTATCACTTATCACTTATCACTTATCACTGCTTTTACAGCGTTGCTTCGACCATTCGGATTTGCCGCCGAGGAGTCCGCCCGCGATGTCGCCGAAGAACTTGCCGGCGGTCATTTCGCCTGCGTCGCCGCCTTCGACCTGATAGGGGATTGGGGACTGCGACCCGACCTCTTCGCGTATCTTCTCCTCGACCTTTGGGCCGATTTCCGCCACGTCGTGCGACGTGTATGCGAGATTGTTCATTTCCTCTTCCTTTCCTCAAATACCTTTTGGGGATTTTACAGACCTGTACTTAGTGGCGAGGCTACCTGCCCGGATGGTTCGTAAAATGGAGTCTTGTCGGGATGCGGGACGATAACGCCTGGCCTGATTGCGAGTCAAGTTTTTTGACGCGGGCGCTGGGCCGGAAGTGCGTGCCTCCGTCCGGTCGTGAATGACTATGAAAGAGCGTGCGCGCGAGAAGGCGCGTCCATCCCCCGTTTATGATCGCTTCGCGAAGCACTACGAGCGGCTGATGGCCCCGCTTGAGCGAAGATTTCTAGCGGGCCTGCGCGCAAGAGTCATGGCCGCGCTGCCTGCGGAGGCCCGCGTCCTCGAAGTCGGCGCGGGCACGGGACTCAACTTCCCCTTCTACCCGCGTGGCGCGCGCGGCGCGGCGAGCGAGTTGAGCCGCGAGATGCTTAACATCGCGCGCCGCAAAGCGGAGAGGCCCGCGAGCGTGCATTTAGTTCAGACTTGCGCCGAGCGGCTTCCCTTCGCCGACGCCTCGTTCGACGCGGCATTTGCGACGCTCGTCTTTTGCTCGGTCGCTTCGCCCCATGAAGCTTTCACGGAGCTGCGCCGCGTGGTCCGCCCCGGAGGAATTGTTGTGCTCCTGGAGCACGTCCGCCCCGACGGCCTGCTCGGCTACCTCTTCGACGCGCTCAACATCCTGACCGTCGCGCTGATAGAAGACCACTTCAACCGCCGCACGGCGCGCGAAGCCGCACAGGCCGGCCTACACGTCGAACGCATCGAACGCCGCGCACACGGTATAATCAATCTCATCGTCTGCCGCAACGAAGGGATGAGGGATGAGGGATGAGGGATGAAAGGAGCGATAGTTCAAGTTGAGTAATACATCATTCATCCCTCATCCCTCATCCCTCATCCCTTCCTGCGTCGTCGGTTGCCAGGGTTGGAACTACGATGACTGGGTGACGGGGCCGGGAGGGCGCGTCTTTTATCCGCGCGGGACGCGCGCGGCCGGGATGCTCGAAGTCTACAGCCGCGCGTTCGAGACGGTCGAAGTTGACTCGACCTTTTACGCCATCCCGCCGCTCTCGACTTTCGAAGGCTGGGCCAAACGGACGCCGCCCAATTTCACATTCTCTCTGAAGCTGCCGCAGGAGATCACACACGAGCGCGGCCTGGGAAGCGGGAGCATTGAATTGCTCGAAGAGTTTTCGGACCGCGCCCGCGCGCTTGGGCCGAAGCTCGCCTGCGTGCTCATACAGTTGCCGCCGCAGTTCGAGTTGACGCCGGAGACGGGCCGCAGCTTGCGCAAGTTTCTCCCGAGCCTGCCGCGAGACCTTCGCTTCAGCATAGAGTTTCGCCACACCTCATGGCTCAAACAGAGCGTTCTGGACTTTCTCTCAGAGCACGCCGTTTCGCCCGCGCTCGTCGAGGGCCAGTGGATCGCGCCCGAAGACAACTGGCAACTGGCCGAGCAGTTGACCGCCGATTTTGTTTACATACGCTGGATGGGCGCGCGCAACCTCACGCGCTTCGACACAGTCCAGCGCCCGCAGGACGAAAACCTCTCCGCCTGGGCCAAAACCATCTCGCGCCTTCAGAAGCGCGTCCCGCTCGTCTACGCCTACTTCAGCAACTTCTACGAGGGCCACGCGCCCGCCAGCGCTAACAAGCTCAAGCGCCTCCTCGGTCAACCGGCGGTCGAAGCCGCCGACCTCGAAGACCAGCCGTCCCTTTTTTAGCGGAGCTGAATTTGCTCTTGAGCCTCGTTAAAGAATCGGCCCCAGGCGTTAACGCTCACGTCATCGTCCGCGTCCTAATCAAGCAGTAAGTTTTCCCACTCGATTCGTCACCGGAGCAAACGCTGTATGAAGTCCCTTGTGTCGTCCTGGTTGTTAGTGTCTCTAATCGTGACCGGCTCTTTCTTACAGTTGCCGCCGAACGCTTCGGCGCGGCAGGAGAGCGGCGCGGTGGTCGAGAAGAAGACTTACGTCTTCCCCACGTACGAAAAGGCCGTGGAGACTACGGACGTTGAAAACTACGCTGACCGCGCCGCCTACGAGAAGGCCGTCGGCGACGCTGCCTTTGAGCTTCAGAAGTTGACGTACATGAGCAACGGGTTGAAAGTCACGGCCTATCTCTATAAACCGCGGCGGACCGAAGGACAAAAATTCCCCGCCGTCATCTTCAACCGCGGGAGCACCGTGCGCGGCGACATCGCGCCCGAGTTAGTCTCTTTCTTTCACCGCCTGGCATTGGAGGGCTTCGTCATTCTGGCCCCGCTGCTGCGGCAGAGCGACGGCGGCGAGGGGCATGATGAAGTGGGCGGCGCGGACGCAGATGATTTGACGAACATCGTCCCGGTGGCAAAGTCGCTCGGCTTTGTGGACGTGAATAATCTGTTTATGTACGGGGAGTCGCGCGGCGGGATGATGACTTACCAGGCGATCAGGAGAAAGTTTCCGATGAACGCGGCGGCCGTGTTCGGGGCCTTCACCAGCTTGCAGGAACTCGTGGACGAACATCCTCAGCAGTACACGCCGACTGTCTTCAAACAATTCTGGCCCGATTACGAAACTCGAAAGGCGGAACTCTTCGAGGCCAGGTCGGCGGTCTTCTGGGCCGACCAGTTGAACGTCCCCGTGCTCATCATGCATGGGGGCGACGACAAGGGCGTGAACCCGGCCCAGTCGTTGAATCTGGCACAGCGTCTACAGAAGGCGGGCAAAGTTTATGAGCTGCTGGTTTACGCGGGCGACAATCACATTCTGGCCCGGAATCAGGAGGACAGGGATCAGCGGGCCGTCAGGTGGTTCAAAAAATATCTCAGGAAATGATTATTACCTCACGCTGGAGGCGCAAAGGCGCGAAGAAGACCGCAAAGGGCTGAATGCCTCTTGACCTTGCGTGCTTTCTTCGCGCCTTTGCGCCTCCAGCGTGAGACTTTTGTGTTCGCTTTACAAGCTCTTCATCACTTCGGCGAATCTTTCCACGTCGTCGCGCGTCTTCTCCATCGCGCGGCGGCTGTCCAGATAGGCTTTCCACTGCGGGGTGTTCGTCAGGGCTTTCGTCGTGTCTTCGTCCAACACCTGAGCCATCAGGGCTATGAGGTCGCTGACGACGCGCGTGTGCTCAAGGAGCGATTCGATGATGTTGTAGGCGAGCCGCGCCTGCTCGAAGTCCAGGTCGCGCGCGGGCGCGTGGGCCGTCTCGGAAAATTCTTCGCTCATGCGCCCGCCTCCGCCGCGCCCGACCAACTCCCGCGCACGAACGGAAGCGACGCGACGCGCGCCGCCGTCTGCGCGCCGTCAGCGCCGAGAACGCGCACCTCTGTATCAGGCGCGAGGTAATCGTATTTGACGTAGCCGAGCGCGATGGTGCGCTTCAGCGACGGGCTGAAAGTGACGGAGGTGAGGCGGCCGATGACCTGGCCGTCGGCGGTCGTGACTTTATCGCCGGGCCTCACTTCCGCGCGCTCGTCGAACGTGAGGCCCGCGAGCCGCTTGGCGACGTGCCCGCGCCAGTGTATGCGCGCGATAATTTCCTGGCCCACGTAACAGCCCTTCGTAAAACTCAAGGCGTCGTCCGGCACTGCTTCGAGCACGACGTTCGTCTCGTCCATGTCCACGCCGTAACGGGGGACGCCCGCTTCGACTCGTAACACGTCCAGGGCGTCTGTGCCCACGGGCCGCGCGCCTGCGGCAGCGAGCGCCGACCAGAGCGAGGCCGCGCCGCCCGCCCCGACTATCATGTCGAAGCCGTCCTCGGCCGTGTGCGTCGCGCGTATGATGTAAAGCGGCTGGCCGTCCCATTGGTCTACGGTGTGAACAAGACCGCGCGCGACCCCGGCCGCGTCTTCGCCTACCGCCGCCCTGACAACATCAGCCGAGCGTGCGCCCTGCACGGTGACGAGCGCCGTCTCATTCGTCATGTCTGTGACGCGGAAATCGCCCGCGAGCGTGAAGCGCTCCAAAGTCTTCATCACGCGCTCGCGTGTGGCCGCGTCCGTGTCGAAGAGGAAACGGTCCTGGGCCAAACGCAGGACGCGCGCCGACGCCACGAGCCGCCCCTGCACGTTCGGGAACGCGGCACGCATCCAGGCCCCTTCCGCCAGGGCTTTGACATCGTTGGTGATGAGGCCGTTCAGGAACTGCACGGCCTCCGAGCCGCTGACCTCTATCCGCCCGCGCGCAGACAAATCGCTCAGCCCGGCCCCACCCTCACGCACGGCCGCGTACTCCGCCGCCGCGTCACCGTAAGACGCCGGCACGCCTTCCCCAATCGTCGCGCCGAGACCTTCGTGCGTCTCGTCAAGCGGCGATTTGCGAAGTGCAGTCTGTTCGATTAGCTCAGCCATTAAGTCTTAGCCCCGTCAGGGGCGGAGTGAAAATAGCCCAGCGATTTATCGCTGGGAACAGCGCACGAAATTTGATTAGAGTCCCGTAGGGACGATTGAAAATTTCAGCCGTCCCTACGGGACTCGACAAATATTACCGCTCGGTTCCCAGCACTGAAGTGCTGGGCTATTTTCAACTGTCCCTACGGGACGAATGAAGTTGCCCGACTTATGAACTTCTGACTCCTGTCACTTCAATTTCGTCAACTCTTCTCTTAGGCGGCTGTAGTCGTTCGCGTCGCCGGCCTTGAAGTCCAGGTTGACGTAGCGGACGACGCCTTCCTTGTCTATCAGGAAGACGGTGCGCTTGTTGTAGCCGGCGTTCTCCATGTAGCTGTCGTAGAGGCGCGCGACCTTGTGGTCGTGGTCGGAGAGGAGCGGGAACTGTAGCTTATGAAACTTGGCCCACTCGTGGTGCGAGAAGACGTAGTCGCCGCTGATGCCCAGCACCGTCGCGTTGAGCTTCGACAGTTCCGCGAAGGTGTCGCGGAGCGTGCAGACCTCTTTCGTGCAGCCGCCCGACCAGTCGGCGGGGTAGAAGGCCAGGATCACGTTCTTGCCGCGCTGCCCCGAGAGCGACAGGTGTTCCTCCGGCTTGAGATAAATCTGCTCCTGCGTGGCGTAAGGCAGCTTGAAGTCCGGCGCTGCCTGCCCGACCTTCGGAGCGCCCGAGACGCCCGCGCCGTCGCTCTTCGCCTCTGCCGCCGCGCCGCCGGCACCCGCCGCCGTCCCCGCGGCGTTTTGAGATTGAGCCTGCGCGCACCCCGCGAGGAGCAGGCCGAGCGCGGCGATAAAAAGTACGGCGAAAGCGTGCGACGCCTTCGTGAACATCATTGACCGGGTCTGAGTTGTCTTCATCTTTGTACCTCACTTCATGCGGGCCGCGCGCGCTCGCGTTGTGCGCTCAAGCGCGCGGGCGATTGCCTGGTAGTCGCGCAGTTGCGCGTCCTCGCGGCGGTGCGAGGCGAGCACCTGTGGGCTTGGGTGATAGACGGGGACGAGTAAGCGCCCGTTCCACTCGTGCACGCTGCCCGCGTTTTCTTTCAGAGTCAACTCATGATACTCAACCGCCTTGAGCGCGGCAAGCGAGACCGCGCCGAGCGTGACGACGACCGGCGGGTCTAAAATCTCTAGCTGTCGCCTGAGGAACGGCGAGCAGTTGGAGACTTCCGCCGCGGTGGGCTTGCGATTCGCGCCGCTACTTTTGCGTGGGTTGCAGAGCGCGGCGTTGGTGATAAAGATTTCCTCGCGCGCGAGGTTGATTGAAAGAAGATAGCGGCCGAGGTTGCGGCCCGATTGGTCGCCCGAGAAGGGGACGCGTGTGCGGTCGCCGCCCTGGCGG
Source organism: uncultured Acidobacteriota bacterium (assembly GCA_963711585.1). GTDB lineage: Bacteria > Acidobacteriota > Blastocatellia > Pyrinomonadales > Pyrinomonadaceae > QHXM01. The sequence goes on from CAVQEU010000023.1 coordinate 54,715, forward strand.
CCGGGCGCTTCGCCTATGAAGAGGACGCGCGGGGTGAGGCTCCCGTTGTGCGCGCTCAAGACGGCCGTGCGCCCGCACATGGCCGGACACAGGCGGCACGCGGCGGCATCCAATGCCAGGGCCGCGAACAATTTCTCTCTCGTTCGGGCTCGCGTCACTTCTTGGAGATGGAGGCCCCGCCGCTCACGTTTTCGCTGACGTTCTTAGGGTCGCCGTAGTAGTTGACGGTGCCTGCGCCGGACGCGCTGACGCGCAGGTCTTCCGACGCGTAAACGTCCGCCTCGGCCGCGCCGCTCGAATTGACAGACACCCTCTCGGCGCGCAGGTCTTTGGTGTCTACCTGGCCCGCGCCGGAGATTTGAAGGTCAAGCGCTTTCGCAAAGCCTGAGATTTTGAGCGTGCCAGCGCCGGAAGTGGAGACGTTGAAGTCGTCGCTCTTCACGTTGGAGACGACGATGTCGCTCGCGCCGGAAGTCGAGACGCCGTCGAGTTGCGGGACGGAGATGCGCACGCGAATCGCGGTCTTCGTCGAGTAGGACTCAGCGTTGTAGATGTCCAGCACGCCGTCTTTAACCTCCGTTCGGACACGCGGAAGCACATTGTCGTCGCCCTCGATCTCCAGTCCCTGCTCCTTCTGCGCGACAATCTCCATCTCGTAAGCGCCCGAGACGTTCACGGCCTTGAATTCCGAGACACTTCTCTTCTCAAGCTTAATCTTCCCGGACCCGCTCGGCCCCTTGTGAAACAACTGACACCCACCCAGCGCCGCCACCAACGCCAGCAAACAAATCGTCCTCTTCATTACATCCTCCATAAAAAGTGATAAGTGATAAGTGATAAGTGATGAGTAAAAGAAAGAAGGTTTTTACTTATCACTTATCACTTATTACTTATCACTGCTTTTCAATAGTACTGAATTGGTGTTGCCCTGCCCGTCGTTTTCGCTGGTTGGGTTGGCCGGGTCCGTGATCCAGTTGCCGTCTATGACGAACTTGTAAGTGTATTTTCCGGGCTTGAGGTCAACGCGGCAAATCCATTCGTCGCCCTCGTGAGCGCACAAGGTCTGCGACTGGTTCCAACTGTTGAACGTCCCGGCCAGCGCCACGATGTTGGCATTCGCGTAGCCCTTTAATTTGAAAGTCGTGTTGCCCGCCACGCTCGGCGCGGGCAGGTTCAACCTGCGCGCCTGTGCGTCCGCCGGCCCGACGCCGCGAATCAGGACGCCCGTCGTCTCGCCCTTCTCATTCTTCTGGAAGATGAAATGCACGTCGCCGCCGTCGTCGAAGTCGTAGAACTCCGTTTCCGAGACGGGCACGAATCTGTGCCGGTCGCTGTGCGAAGGCTTAATCAGAAGCTCACCGTTCCCGGTCGTCACGTCGAAGATTATGTTGCCGAGCTTCGGGTCCAGTTCGTACCTCCCGGCGTAACGCGCCAGCACCTGCGCGTCAACTTTAGCGGCAGGCGGCATGACAACTTTATCCGAGAGCGCGAGGCGCGCGAGCCGCGTCTCGATCTGCGTGGTCGGGGTGCCGTTCTCGATGTTGCTTAAGACGATGAAGGTCGCGCGCTCGGCCGGGAACCAGGCCATGTAGGTGTTGAAGCCGTTGATGCCGCCGCTGTGCCCTATGCGCGCCAACTTGAACTGCGTGTCCACGCCGATGCCGTAGGCGTAGTAGTCCTTGACGAGCGTCAGCATCGCGTCGAGCGATTTCTGCGTCAGGAGTTTGCCGCCGAAGAGCCCCTGCCCCCAGAGGTACAAATCTTCCACGGTCGAGTAGAGCGCGCCGGCCGCGTGCGGGATGGTCATGTCCAGGTAGGGCGCGTTCGTCAGGCCGTTGGGTCCGACCCTGTAGCCCGAGGCGCGGCCCTTGAGGATTTCGCTCGTCACGTCCGCGCCCGTGTCTTTCATCCCGAGCGGCACGAAGATGTTCTCGCGCAAAAACTGGTCGTAAGATTTGCCGGAAACTTTTTCGAGGATGTGGCCCAACAGCACGAAGCCCGAGTTGCTGTAGCTGAAGCGCTCGCCCGGGACGAACTCAAGTGGCTTATCCCTGAAGCGCGCAAGCGTCTCGGGGATAGTGGTCGGGAGCGCCATCGTCTTCATGTAATCGGGAAAGCCCGTGAAGTTCGGGATGCCGGAGGTGTGCGACAGCAGATTGTGAATCGTGATGGGCTGCCAGGCCGCGGGGCAGTTCTCGACGTACTTGCAGACCGAGTCCTGCACATTGAGCTTGCCCTGCTCCTGCAAGAGCAGAATGCCTGCGGCGGTGAATTGTTTCGTGATCGAGCCGAGGCGGAACTTGGTCTGCGGCGTGTTGGGGACTTCCAGCTCCGCGTTCGCGAACCCGTAGCCCTTGCTCAGGAGCACGCGCCCGTCGCGCGCCACGAGGACTGCGCCGCTGAAGCGGTTCTGTTTGGCGAGGTCGCTCAGGTAGTCATTAACCTGCGCCGCCCACTCGGGCGCGGGAGCAGTTTGCGCCGCGCAACTGACGACGGCGATGAGCGAGAGCGCGGCGACCGCAGCGGCCCTCCTGCCGGCATTTGTGAACGTGTTCATGGCTCTTTCACCTCAGCTTTCGTGAGACGACTTGTTGCTTTACCCCATACGAGACAGCACGGCCTTGTGTTCGCATCTTACAATATAACGACGCGCGGGGCCGCTTATTACAACCACGAAATGAAAGACAGACTCAACCCTTTGCGTCTTACGTCTTCCCTTTGCGCCTCCAGCGAGAAACAGCCGTTCTCGCAAAGGCGCAACTAAAGAAAAACTAAAGGCGCAAAGGGTTGAGTCATTTCATATCAGTCTTCTCCTTGAGGCCATCGCCCAGGAGCCTCACGCCGAGGACGAAGAAGAAGATGGCGAAGGCGGGCGCGAGGAGCACGAGCGGCTGGCGGGCCAGGAGGTTGCTGTCGCTCGCCTCGGCGAGCATGTTGCCCCAACTGGCCTCCGGCACTTGCGGCCCCGCGCCAAAGTAGGAGAGCGCCGTCTCCGTCAGGAGGAAGAAGGGCAGCATCAGCGTCACCTGCACGACGAGCGGCCGCGCCGCGTTCGGCAGGATGTGCCGAAACAATATGCGCGACTTCGAGAGGCCCAGACTCTCGGCCGCCAGGACGAACTCGCGCTTGCGCAGGGCCAGCACGAGCCCGCGCGTGAGGCGCGCCATCTCGGCCCAGCCGATGAGCGCGAAGATTATGATCATCAAGAGCGCCGCCTGGCCGATGGGCAGGCTCAGCGGAAAGGCGGCGCGCGCCGCCAGTATCAGGACCAGGGCCGGCAGCGCCATCATCGCGTCGGCCACGCGCATCAGGACCGCGTCGAGCGCGCGCCCGCCGAAGCCCGCGACGCAACCCAGAAAGATGCCGAGCGCGCTTGCCAACAACGTCCCCAACGGGCCGACTACGAGCGAGAAGCGCGAGGCTATGAGCAGGCGCGAGAAGCGATCGCGCCCGTTCCGATCCGTTCCCAGCAAGCGCACGCGCGTCCCGTCTTCCGCGTCACCGTCGCGCAGCCCGAGGAGATGTTTGCGCGACTCGAAGAGGCCGAACAGCTTGTACGAATAACCCGTCGTGAAGAGCGCGAGCGGGTGAGCGCGCGCCGCGTCTTCGCCGTAAGTGCGCTGCAACGCATCAACGAGTCGCCGCTCGTAGATGAACGGCCGCATGTGCCAATTTCCTTCCGCGTCGCGGAAACTGATTGGACTCGGCGGGGACGACTTCTCCCAACGTGACTGCGCGCGGTAATCGTAAGGCGCCAGGAAGTCCGCGAAAATTGCGACTGCGTAGAAGAAGATGATGACGGTGAGCCCGGCGACGAAACGCTTGCGGCGGCGCACGAACCTGAGGCCGCGAGCGAGGCGCGAGCGGGGCCGCGAACCTTCCTGCTTCTCCACCGCAGGAAGGTTCGCGTCGTCCGTTCGCACTGTCGCCGCTTTCGTCATCCCTTTATCAAACGGCCGCGCGCGCGACCCGGCCCTCCTCTTCACGCAGCCGCGGGTCATTCACCCTGAGCATGATGTCCGCGATGAGATTGCCTACGAGCACAGCCGTCGAGGTGACGAGCACGACGCCCATCAGGAGCGGCACGTCGCGGGCACCGAGCGCGTCCACGCTTAATCGCCCGAGCCCTTCGCGGTTGAAGACGCTTTCGACGATGACGGACCCGCTGATGAGCCCGCCCAGGCTGTAGCCGAAGATGGTAATCAGCGGGTTGAGCGCAGCGCGCAGCGCGTGACGCAAGGTGACGACTCTCTCCGCGAGCCCCTTCGAGCGCGCCACCTGCACGAACTCTTCGCGCAACGCAGAGCCTAACCCGTCGCGCACCTGTGCCAGAAAAGTCGCTATCAGCGGGACCGCGAGCACGAACGCAGGAACGATGAGGCTCAAAGCGGACGAGGCCGCGCCCGCGGACTCGCCCCCGATGGCGAAGATGCCGGTGCGCGCGGCGAACGCCAGCGCGACGAGCGCCAGCACGATGCGCGGCGTCGAAGACGCGAGCAGGATGAGAGCGCCGCACAACTTGTCCAGGAGGCCGCGCGGCCGTCGAGCCGCCGCCGAGCCGAGCGGAAGCGCCACGGCCCACGCGAGCAGCAGCGCGACGACGGCGAGCGAGAGCGTCGCGGGCAGATGTCGCCAGATGACTTGCCCGACCGCCTGCCGCTTGGAGATGGACTCGCCCAGCTCGCCCCGCGCCGCGCCCGCGAGCCAGCGCGCATAGCGCACCGCGAGCGGCTGATCCAGCCCATAGATGCGCCGCTGCTCGATAATCGTCTCCGGCCTCACACGCGCGTCATTCTGCAAAGCCGACAGCGCATCGCCCCCCGCCGCCGCCAACATCACGAACGTCAGCACAGAGACGACCAGCAGGACGACGATTCCCTGCAACAGTCTTGAGACTATCAGTTTCAGCACGAGCGAAGTCGAAAGGCTTTCGATGTCAGCCGCGTGTTCCCGGCGACCGAGAAAAGTTCAGAGGTTATCTACCATCTATCCGCGAGCGGCGACAAGAGGCGGCGGGAAAGCGCGGGCATCTCAACTCGCAAAGCGCGTGTGAGAGCAGGCCGGCAAGTGAAGTATAATTACTCTCCGAGCATGGTTACGCGTCACTTCTGACGTTAAATATTAGTAGGAACTCATTCAACCAGAGCCGAATCAGGTTGATTTTCATTCGCGGGATTGAAGGATTGATTCGGTGTCTCCCGACCGATTAATCTGGGCGTTATGCTGCTGCGTGTATTGTGTCTCAAAACTGAGGGCCGTACTATTCGCGCATGCATGTGATTACTCGAAAGCGGCTCAATGAGTTCGCTGAGAAATATCCCGAGACGAAAACTGCTTTAGCTCAGTGGTATGGTCTGGCGAAGCACAATAATTTCTCGAATTTTGCTGAATTGAAGGCGACGTTCTCGTCGGCTGACCAGGTTGGCAAACTCACGGTGTTCAATATCGGCGGCAATAAAGTTCGTTTAATCGCGGCAATTCACTATAATCGAAAGAGGTTGTATATTCGCGCCGTGCTCACTCATGCTGAGTATGATGAGGGGAAGTGGAAGGAATAAGTAATGCGGAATCTCGACGTGGACAAGACGGCAGACGCATGGTCTTCTCTAGCCGGTACAGTGTTTGTGCCGCATACCGAAGAAGAATACCGGCGGCTGGTGTCATTGCTTGACGGTCTGATTGACGAAATTGGTGAAGATGAGTCACACCCGCTGGCGTCCCTGATGGAAATTGTCGGGGTGTTAATTGAAAAATATGAAGATGAGCATGTGCCAGAGTTGGCAGTTGAATAATTCCATCCACCCGCAGCATAACGAATAGAAAGCATGTATAAACAACTCGTAGCCTTATTCAGCCTAGTTCTTGTGAGCGCGGTCATCGCCTCCGGGCAGGAGCGTGCCGTGATTCCCGCCGTCGCACAGCAAGCGCCCGCGCGCGCGGAGGTGCTGGTGCTCGGCGTGTATCACATGGCGAACCCTGGGCAGGACATTTTCAATATGAAGGCCGATGATGTGCTCGCGCCCAAGCGTCAGGCGGAGATGGCGCGGGCGATTGAGGTACTGAAGAAATTCAACCCGACGAAGATCGCTGTGGAGCGCAACGCAGGGGACAAGCGCATTGAGAAGGACTACGCGGACTACCTGGCCGGCAAGCATGAGTTGACGCGCAACGAGATCGAGCAGTTGGGCTTTCGTCTCGCGAAGGAACTGGGCCACAAGGCCGTGTACGCGGTGGACGCGGACGGCGAGTTCCCGTACCTGCGCGTCGTCAGTTATGCCAAGGCGAGCGGCCGGACGAAGGAGTTGGACGCGATGAACAGCGAGGTCGCCGCGATGGTCAAAGCGCAGGACGAGTATCTGGCCTCGCACAGCATCCTCGAAACGCTGCTCTACATGAACGCCGACGACAAGGTCACGCAGAGCCAGGGCCTGTACTACCGCATGGCGCACCTCGGCGAGCCCTACGACTGGGCCGGCGCGGACCTGATGGCCGACTGGTTCCGGCGCAACATGCGCATCTACAGCAACGTCGTGCGGATCATTGATTCCCCGAACGAGCGCGTGCTCGTCATCTTCGGCGCAGGCCACCTCCCCTGGCTGCAATACAACTTCGGCAGCGACCCCACGCTCCGCCTGCGCAAGCTCGCCGAGTTCGCCAAGTAAGGTCGGACCAAATTGTGCGCCCTTTGACATCCGGGCCGCGAGGCTATAAGTTCTCATCACTCACTGGAAAAATTTAATCGCGAGGAGAGAAGCTCAGAAGGCTTATGGCTAAGAGTGGGCATAAGGGCATCAGCCGGATTGATTGCCCGGAGCGAAAGACCGTCGGCTGGTACGTGCGGGTCAGGCTGAAGAACGTCACCAAATCGAAATTCGTCAGCGACAAGGCGCACGGCGGGAGGGAGGCCGCGCTCGAAAAAGCAGTCGAGTGCCGCAACCAGTTGGAGAAGGAGTTGGGCAAGCCGCGCACGGACTGGGTCGTCGTCGGCGAGAACCCGCGCAACAAGAGCGGCATCATCGGCGTGCGCCGCGCCGTCAAGAAGTACACGGGCAAGGACGGCAAGGTCTATTTGAACGAGGTCTACGAAGTCTCCTGGAATGCCGGGCGCGAGAAGCGCGGCCGCACCTCCGTCTCCATCACCAAGTACGGCGAGGCCGGGGCGTTCCGCCGCGCCTGCGCCATACGCAGGCAGAAGGAGCAGTTGATGTACGGCAACGAGGTCGTCAGCAAGTGGGCGCAGGCGCTCAGCAAAGTGTGCGCCGCATAACATCTCAAGCGAGCCGAGCTTCCAACTTCAAACGCCATCCCGGCAAACGCCTTTGCTGGACAAGGCGTCCGCATCCGTGATTGAATCCGCCTGCCCGTCGGGTTTTGTGCCGGAAAGTTTGTTCGACTCTACTGAACGCGGACCTACAAGATGAAAATTTCAACGCCGGGACGTTTATCCCTTTTCGCCCTGCTCGCCCTATTAATGCTGGCTGCCGCCTGCCAGCAGCAGCCGCAGCCGACGACAAACGCGCCGCAATCCCAGCAGCAGCAACTCGCGCGAGCGCGTCGTCGGCACGCGCGGCGGCTCCATCACCTACAGGCTGACTTCGCCGCCGCAGACCTTGAACTACCTGATGGCGAAAGAAGAGTCTTCAATCGTCATAGCCTTCTACCTGCTGGGCGGCCGTTTGGTGGAGTTCGACCAGGACCAGCAGAAACACGTTCCGGGGCTGGCGGCCTCCTGGAAGTGGGCCGACGACAAGCGCACGCTCGAAGTAAGCTTGCGCGACGGGCTGAAATTCTCCGACGGTCACGCGTTGACGGCGGACGACGTGGTCTTCACGATGCGCGCACTCTACGACGAGCGCACGCAGTCGCCCATCTTCCGCGACACGATGCTGGTCGGAGGCAAGCAAATCGAGACGACCGCCACGGACCCGCAACACCTGCGCATGGTCTTCCCGGAGACGGTGGCCGCGCCCGAAGGATATTTGTCGAACGTCGCCGTGCTCCCGCGCCACGCCCTCGAAGAAGAGTTCAACAAGGGGACGCTGAAAGACGCCTGGAGCATCACGTCCGACCCCTCGCGCGTCGTCACGGCGGGCGCTTTCGCGGTCGAAGCCGTCACGCCCGGCGAGCGCGTGCGCCTGAAGCGCAACCCGAACTACTGGAAGAAGGACTCGGCCGGCAACCAACTTCCTTACCTGGATGCGCTCGTCATCGAAATCGTCGCCGACCCGAACAACGCCATGGCGCAGCTTCAGCAGAACTCTCTGGACGTAGTTGATCGCGTGCGCCCGTCTGATTACGCCGCTCTGCAAGGACAGCAGGGAAGCGTCCGCGCCTACGACCTGGGGCCGGGCATGAACACCGATTACATCTGGTTCAACTTGAACGAGGGCGTGCAGAACGGCAAGCCCGCCGTTGACCCGGTCAAGCGCGCGTGGTTCGCGGACGCGCGCTTCCGCCGCGCCATCTCACACGCGATTGACCGCAACTCGATTGCCACGTCGAACCTGCAAGGGCTGGCGACGCCGCTTTACAGCTTCGTCTCGCCGGGCAACCGCGCGTGGGCCGCAACGGACATCCCGCGCGCCGAATACGATCTGGCGAAGGCGCGCGCGCTCTTGCAGGACGCGGGCTTCACCGTGCGCGGCACACAGGAAGCGCCGGAGCTTTTCGACTCGAAAGGCAACCGGGTCGAGTTCACCTTGATCGTGCCCGTCGAGAATCAGCCGCGCGTTGACATGGCAACGGTGATTCAGGAAGACCTCTCGAAGCTGGGCATCAAGATGCAGCCCGCGCCGATAGAGTTTCAGGCGCTGACGGCTCGCTGGTCGCAGTCTTACGACTACGACGCCGTGCTGCTCGGCCTCTCTGTCTCTGACCCGGACCCGTCCTCTTACACCAACTTCCTGCAAAGCCGCAGCGGGAATCACCAGTGGGCTCCAAAGCAACAGAAGCCCGCGACCGAGTGGGAGGCGCGCATGGATCAACTGGACACGGAGCAGGCGCGCGAGCTGGACCCTGCACGCCGCAAAGCGCACTTCAACGAAATCCAGACGATCCTCGCCGAGCAACTGCCCATCATCCCCATCGTCGCGCGCCACATCACCGCCGCCGCCAACACGCGCATCGGCAACTACCGCCCCGGCACGATTCTTCCGTATTCGTTGTGGAACGTCGAAGAGTTGTTTGTGAAGCAGTAGGCAGAGCGACATCCCCGAAAGGGGATGAACATGATAGCCAGGGGCAGAGCGAATGCGCGTGAGCGCATGAGCAACGCCCCTGGGAAGAACGTAAAAAAGAATCCGACCCCGAAGGGGTCGCACATTCAATGTTGAGGTGCGACCCCTCCGGGGTCGGATTCTTTTTTACGTCTGACCGTGGGCGGCGCAAACTCGCGTTTGCTTGCCCACGGCTATCATGTTCATCCCCTTTCGGGGATGTTGCCCCTTGTCCGCCTGCCTATGAAACTTTTATTAATTCACTTGCCGCCACAGCACCAGCATTGAGTGTGCCAGTTGCGCGCGGGTGATGGCGCTCTGTGCCTGAAACTGGCCGTCCTCGGCCGTCATCAGTCCTTTATCGAGTGCGACCGCGACGTAGCCGCGCAGGGCGGCCGGGATGGTGTTGGCGTCTTTCACCCACGCGGGCAGCGTGGACGTGGTCTCTGCCTGGGCTTGCAGGCCGGCGGCGCGGACCAGTGCGACCGTCGCCGCGAGCCGCGTGGCGAAATCGTCCGGGCGGAACTTGCTACCGGGCGCGGCGTCCGGGAAGAGCGGGCCGCCCGGCGCGTTCTGCACGCTCTCGACGCCGAGCATCGTCTCCCTGTCTGTCACGTCCGTAAAGCGCGGCCTGCCCGGCAAATACTGCGGGACCTTCGCGCCGCGCACGAGCGTCGCGGCCAGTTCCGAGCGCGTGACGCCGAAGCCCGGACGGAAGCGCGAGCCGTAAGGCTTCATGACGTAGGAGCGCAGCACGGCTTGAATGTCCGCGCGCGCTTCGGGGCTCAGTCCGTCGAGGTCCCTTAAAGGCGCGTACTCCGCGCGCGTCACCTCGAACACGCCGAGCACGGGCTGTGTCGCGCCCGCCAACTGCGAGACCTGCAAGCGCAAGAGCGCGCCGGCCGCCTCACGCATCGTGTAGCCCTCGCGCTTGCCCGTCAGCCCCGGGCGATTTCCCGTGCTTGCTTCGCCGAGCCTCGTCCCGCCCGCGTCGTAGACAGAGAGTGTCAGATCATTCACGCTCGCGAGCGGCCCCCAGGAGGTTCCGATTGAGGCGAGTACGGCGTCGGCCGGGACGTTGACGTTGACGCTATAGCTGCCGAGCGGCGAGACGAAGCCGTTAATCTGCTCGGCTGCGTTCGTGACGAAACTGACCTGCCCCTGATCGAGCGTGGCGCGCCACACGCCTATGCGCCTTTCGGGGAACGCGGCTTCGAGCACGGCCGCGTGCGCGTTGAGCATGCCTGCGCCGACTTCGTGCTGGAAGTAACCGGGGAGCGGCGTCGCCGTGCGTTGCAAGATGTCGCGGACCTGCTTCGGCGTGAGCGTCGGGTTGGCTTCGAGCATCAAGGCGACTGTGCCGGCCACCTGCGGGGCGGAGAAACTGGTCCCGCTCGCCGTCGTGTAGAAGGGAAGCTCGGCCGGCGCGAGGCGATTCTTGTCGGCCTCAATCACGCCGAGCGTCCCTGTCACGCTCGCGCCCGTCACGCGCAGACTGACCACATCAACACCTGGCGCAACAATCGTGGGCTTGAAGAGCGCGCTCCCCATGTCGCCGCGCGAAGAGAAGTCTGCCAACTTCCCGTACTGGTTGGTCGCCCCAACGCTGATGACCCACGGGGCGACGGCGTAAGGATTCAAGGTGTGCTGGCCCGAACCCGTGTTGCCCGCCGAGAAGACGACGTTGATGCCCCTGTCCGTCAGCATCTTCGTCGCCACGTTGACGGGGTCGTTGGTGTCGAAGACCGTGTTGGCCGAGAAGCTGCAATTGACGACGCGCACCTTGAGCGACGAGCCGCGGCTCAGTAGATAGTCGAAGCCCGCGAGCACGTAACTGAGATTGAGGTCGCCCGCGGAGAGTCCGACCAGATTCACGCCGGGCGCGATGCCGTTGTACTTGCCGCCGGAGCGCACGCCGTTGCCGGCGATGAGGCCGGCGACGAACGTCCCGTGACCGTAAGCCTGGTCCGTGCTCGGCAAGCCCTCCTGGTTGACAGGCTCTAGGAAGCCGACCGCCACGCTCTGCGCGTCCGCGAGCTTCACGTTCTGCACGACGCGCCCCGAAAGGTCCGCGTGCGTCCCGTCGAGCCCCGTGTCGAGTACGGCGACCGTCACGCCGCGGCCCGTCAGAGGCACGCCGACGTTCTTCCTGGTCAGGTCCGTGTCGCGGCGCACGCGCTCGCCGCCGGCCAACGCGAGGTACGGGTCAATCGTCGGTTGCAGCGTGCGGTTGCCGTAGATGGAGCGAACCGAAGGCAGGTGGGAGATGCTGATGACCTGGCTGCGCCGCGCCGTGAGCGCGATGATGGGCAACTCGCGGTAGCGCGTCCCGCCGAGCACGCCTATGTTTCTCAAATCCGCGAGGTCAGTCTCCGTGGGCTTCTGGTGGTAGACGACGATGGCGTTGATGTTGCTGTCGTCCGTCATCTCGTTCAGGAGGATGGCGAACTCCGGGTCAACGCTCTGTAGGCCGCGCAACCCGAACTCCCTGACGCCGTCTCGCGGAATTTTCCGTGAAGGTGTCGGCTCCCGTGATCGTGATGCCGTCCGCGCCAGAGATAGTGATGCCGTCCGCGCCGGTAATCGTGATGCCGCCGGGAGTGACGCGGCGGACCTGGCCGTCGGCTCCCGTAATCGTGATGCCGTCAGCGCCGGAGATGGTGATGCCGTCCGCGCCGGTCGCGGTAATTCCGTCGGCGCGACGAATCTGGTGATTGTCCGCGCCCGTGGCAGTGATGCCGTCCGCGCCCGTCGCAGTTATTCCGTCCGCGCCCGTGGCGGTGATGCCGCTCGGCCTGCGTATGACGACGGAGTCAGCCTGGTAGCCGGTGCCGTCGGCTCCCGTAATCGTGATGCCGTCAGCGCCCGTCGCGGTAATTCCGTCGGCGCCCGTGATGGTGATGCCGTCGGCTCCCGTGGCCGTGATGCCGTTGGTCCCGGTGTAGGTGAAGCCGTCGGCCCCGGTCGCGGTGATACCGTCAGCGCCCGTGGCGGTGATGCCGTCGGCGCCGGTCGCGGTGATGCCGTTCGGGGCGAAGTAGAGGAAGTTATCGGCGCCGGTGATCGTGATGCCGTTGGTGCCTACGTAGTTGATGCCGTCGGCTCCCGTGGCCGTGATGCCGTCCGCGCCCGTGATCGTGATGCCCGCACGCACCGATCCGAGGCAGAGCAAGAACACCAACGCGAGAGCGGTGGCTTGTCGGGTTCTCTGGGCGATGCTCATATTTTTTACAAAAGTCCGCCCTTGACGGGTGGCTTCTAAGTTTGTAGTCGCGGCTGCGGGCTTTTACTGCCTTTAACGAGGAGGGGGAGTCAGGCACGTGGTCACGAACTCAAGCCACGCGAAGCCCCCGATTCTACTCTCAAATTGGTCCGCCGCCTATTATATTTCCTTCGGTCGAGTCTTGCATTTCTGTTACATTTCCGGGTGTCTTCACGCTATCAACTCGCGGTAAATCTTCTGCGTCTCGGCCGCCGGCTCCACACCCAACTCTTTCTTGAGCAGGCGGCGCAAAGTTTCGTACTGCTCGCGGACCGCGTGGCGGTTCCCCTGCCCCGCGTGCGCGCGCATGATCATGCAGTGCACGTCCTCGCGGTAGGGGTCGTCGCGCAGGATTTCCTGTGCCAATTGTAATGAGCGCGACCAGTCCTCTGTCTTCTGCGCGACGGCCGCTAAGGCTTCCAGGAGGCGCAGGTGCTGCTCGCGGTAGTAGGAGCGCTGCTCCTCGACCCAGTCGTCGTAAGAGCCCTGCATGAAGTCGCCGCGGTAGACGTTGATTGCTGCTTCATACGAAGCGATGCAGCGGTCGAAGTCGCGCGCGCGCCGCGCCGTCTCGCCTTCACTGACTAAGCGGTCGAACTCCTCAGTGTCTATGAAGTAAGAAAAGTTCGAGTTCAACTGGTAGTCGCCGTCGCGGTAGAGCAGGAAGTTCTGCTTCAAGGGCTGATTGCTGTTGAGCGCTTTTCGTATGTGCGAGACGGTCGGGTGGAAATTCTTTTCGACGGCCTCGAAGTCTGACTCGCCCCAGAAGGTGTCAATGATGGCGTCCTTGGAGGCGCGGCGGTGGCGGCGCGAGGCTATGAAGCAGAGGATGTCGCGCGCGCGCTTGGTCGTCCAGGCGTCGGCCGCGAGCGGCCTCAAAGGGTCGCGGAAAATCTCAACGGGTCCGAGCATGTTAATCGTCAGGTCCGTCACCGCCTGCGGCGTGACGACCTCGATTGCGCGCGGCGTCTCCAACGTCTCCTTCTGCATGACGCGGCCCGCGCCGGCCGCCAACTGCTCGCGCACGTCCGCGGGCAGTAGCTCGGCGGCCTCCGCCTGGCTGAAGAGCGGCGTGTTGTTGAGGACTTCGCGCTGGAGCCAGTACTCGTAGTCGTAGCGTGCCGCCAGATCGAGCGTGCGCCTGAGGTGTTCCAGCATCGCGCCCTCGCGCCCCTCCGCGAAGTCGCAGGCGGCGAGCGCGACCGAAGCCTGCGCCTCGTAATAGTAGAGCCCGCGCTCGTGGAAATACTGTAGCGCAGGCTCAAGGTCGCGGCGCGCTGACGTGTGATCGTTTTGTGCCAGGAGCACGCGGCCGCGCGAGAGCATGGCCGTGCGGCTCCCCATCTCGTTGCGTGCGCCCTCGCGTGCCTCGACCAGACGGTCGAGCAGGCCGCGCGCCGCCGCTAGGTTTCCGAGTTGCAGGTTGAGCACGGCCTGCTCGTCCAGGAGTTCGCAGCGGACCAAATCAATCCCGGCCTCGTCGTAGGCCCGCGCGGCGCGCTCGTAAAACTCCGAGGCGCGCGTGGCGTCCGCACGCTCGCGGTAGAGGTTGCCGTAAGTCTCGAAGGCTTCGGCGAGCGAGACGACGAGGTTGAACTGCTGGCAGCATTCGAGCGCGTCTTCGAGATGTTTCTCGCACGACTCTATCTCGCCGCGATAGAGGTAGCAGCGGGCCATGTTGAGGTGCGCGGTCGCCTCCTGCGGCATCGGCGGCAGGTTGCGCCCGTCGCGCAGCATGCGTCTGAGCCACCTGAGCGCCTCGCCGAAGTCGCCGCGAATCATCGCGGGCAGGCCCAGGTTGTGAGCGATGAGCCGCGCGTAGTGCTCGTCGCTACGCTCTTCCGCGAGTTGCAAGGCTTCACGAAACTCGCGCTCGGCGGCCGTCCACTCTCCCGTCACCGTCAGACAGAGGCCGCGCGTGTTGCCGCACTTGATGCGCACGGCCGAGCGCTCGTCCGTCAACTCTATGGCGCGGTCGAGGTAGGTGAAGGCTTGCGCGCAGTCGCCCCGGCGGCGCGAGATGGTCGCGAGCGAGTGCAGGGCTTCTGCCTCGCCCTCCGTGTCGCCGCGCTCGTGGAGCAAGGCGGCTGCGCGGCGGAAGTGCGCCTGTGCCGCGTCGTACTCGCCGCGCAGGCGCGCGACTTCGGCTCGGTGCGCGAGTGCGCGCGGGTGCGCTTCGAGAATCTGCTGCGGGATGGCTTCGGCCGCGGAGACGAGCGAGGAGAGCGCGCCCGACGCGATCCACTCGCCGCCGTGCGCGGCAACAACTTCAGCCGCGCGCTCGAAGTCTTCGGCTTCGAGCAGGTGACGCATGGCCTGCTCCCAGGCACCGAGCCCCAGAAAATAGTCCGCGTAAAGTTTGTGCTCGGAGGCGAGGCCCGTGCGTCCCAACTCGCTCCGAAGGCGGCGGCGCAGGAAGTCTCGGAAGAGCGGGTGCAGGCGATACTCTTCGCCGCGCTCGTCCGAGGCGACGGTGATGAAGACGTTGCGGCGCACGAGCGCAGGGAGAAGCGCGCGGCAGTTAGCCTCCGGGTAAACCTTCGTGCAGATGCCCGTCTCGACGCGGTCTAGATAGCGAGATGCGGAGCAGCATGCTCTGCACGTCTTCGGGCTCGTCGGCGAAGACTTCTTCGGCGAAGTAGTCGAAGATGTCGCGCTCGGACTGGCGTAGGATTTCGACGAGGTCCGGGGCTTCGCCTTCGCGGCGGCCTTCGGCGAAGGCGCGGCGCTGTGCCACCTGGCGGACCAGTTGCAGCGCCGTGATCCAGCCGTGCGTGCGCTCGCGATACTCGGACAACTGCTCGGGCGTCAATTCCAAATCGAAGACCTTGCGGAAAAGCTCCTGCGTCTCCTCGTCCGTGAAGAGCAGTTCGTTGCGGTCAATGACGGTGAGCGAAGCCTGCGAGCGCAGGCGCGCGAGCGAGAGCCTTGGAAGATCGCGCGAGATGATGATGACGTGTAACACGTCAGGCAAGTAGGCGAGCAGGCGGTCCACGACCGCATGCACTGAAGTCTCCGCGCCGAGGTGATGATAATCGTCGAGCACGAGGATGAGTTGTTGCTCGACCCTTTCGAGGACTTCGTTCAGGAGCACGTCAACGGCGCGCTCGGGCTGGCGTGCCAGCTCGTCCGCGGACTGCTGCAAGTAGGAGAACATCACCTCGCCGAAGTTGGGAACGGATTGCTTGATGCCGTGCGTCAGATAGCCCAGGAAGACGAAGGGGTCTGCGTCCGTGTGGTCTAGCTGATACCAGACGAACTGGCGCGCGTGCGTGCGGACGAAATCTGCAACGAGAGTGGTCTTGCCGGAACCGGCGTTGGCCGTGACGAGCGTGACAGGGTGGGCCAGATTCGCGAGCAGGCGTTCGGTCAGGCGCGGGCGCGAGAGCAGCGCCGGGGCGGGCCTCGGCGGCAGCAGCTTGGTGCGCAGAAAGAAAGGAGTCTGCGCCGGCAGCCCCTGGGCGGGCGGCTGCGCTCCTCCTCCTACTGCGTTTTGTGACGCGTTGGGAAGCGGCCTCTGTTCCATCAACCTGTGCCTCGCAGGTCTCGCGGGAGACGCCAGCTTATCACAGCGAAACCCCTGCAAGCCACGAACCTGGTCGTGCGCGGTGTGCGGGCTTTCCGCCGCTGGGAGCGCCGGTGGCGAGGGCCTTGAGTTGTCCGTTTGCATCGGGGTCATGCAACGTGTACGGGCTTTCTCTTGTCAGAGCATGTAACCGTGTCTCTGGCGCGCGTTCCGTTTTCTTCTGAGCTTCTGGCTGATGGCGACCAGTTGTTCCGTGGCGATGGCGCTGCCTGCCTCTGCGAGTACGCGCGCCATCGCGTCGAGCGTCGCGGCGCGCCCGCGCGTCTGCTTCAGGGCCGCCGCCGCTTGAGCTTCGTTCAGACCGTAACTCGCGAACAGGCGTTTCGTTTCCAGGTCAGTAAAAGAGAGCGTGGGTTCTTCGATGACGCACAACGTCTGCTTAGAGCGCATGCGCCACAAAGGCGCGGGCGGGAGGCTGCGGCCCGTGATGAGCACGTGCGCCTCTGCGGGCAGGAGCGGGAGCAGGCGGCGGAAGAACGGCACGACCCACTCCGCGTCGTAAACGAGATGCAGGTCGTCAACGACGATTAAAAGCGGCTCGCCCTTCTGCTCAAGCAACTCGTAAACGAAAGCCTCTGCCAGCATGGGAATGTCTTCGATGGTCGCCACCTCGACCATCGTCATCAAGGCGTGGCGGCCAAAACCGGGCCGCCACTGGCGCACGCTCTCGACCAGGTATTTGAAGAAGACGGAGAGTTCGCCGTCCGCTGCGTCAACCTTGTACCAACTGACGCGGCGGCCGCAGCGGCGTGCGAAGTCTGCCGCGAGCAGCGTCTTGCCTGTGCCTGCGCGCCCGTTGATGATGGTCGAGGTGCAGTTGCTGACGCTGCCGTGAAGCATGTTCAGCAGGCGCGCGCGCGACAGGCGCGGCTCAACCGTGTGGGTCGTGATTTTGTCGAGGATGATCTGCATGGTCTTTCGAGTCTCCCGGAGACCGTCAATTATCAGACAAGCCGATGAGGATTCGTTCGTGTTGCCGGTTGCTGTGGACATCGCCGTGCCGTCAATCAGGTCGTTGCAAAGGACCGGCGCGAGCGAGGCAGTCTTGTTGAGGCCGCCCTGGCCGGTCAGTGTTTGCGAGGGTGCGTCCGCCCCACTTCCTTCAAGTCTTCCACGCGCCAGGGCGTCGGCCTGCCCAGAGAGGTCAGGAAGCCCCGCTCGTCCGTCTCGTAAAGCGGAGTCCCCTTGTATTCCCAGGCCAGCGGGTCGTAGAGCTTAAAGAACCCATATTTCCCGCCCCGCTCGGCGACGAGTTCCCGCCCGTCAGGGAGCGCATACACGCCACACTCTTTAATCTCCCCGCGCCCCATCGCCGCCTCCATCCTCCCCGCCGCCAGGCCGGGGTTTTTCGCCCATTCGCCCTCCTGAACTGTTAAGGATTCTAAAAAAGCACCCTTGAGGAATTCTTGAGTTGTTGAACGGATTCAGAGGAGATTGAGCAGCCAGGCACAGCTTAACCCGCACATTTCAACACTTACACGTTCGACAACGCCCCGTACAAAAAATTTACAGAGAGAGGTAACTTCAAATTTTGATTGATTTTCACCTCACAGAACGGTAAGCTGCGTGACTCGTGAAGCCTCTCTCCCTCGCCGGTGTCCGCCCTGATCTCCCCGGCGATACTTTCGCGCACGCACACTACCACCCAGCCGCGCGAGGGGTGCTCACAGCAGCTTGGAACATTTGTGCGTTGGAATCTGTCTAAAACAGCGACAGCAAGCCCTGAATCATGCTCAACGCAGCTTCCGTCACCGTACCAAGTGCACCCACTCCTGGGCATGGCATATCGTCCGTAGCTGTTGCGCCCGGCATGCTAATTTCACCAGTTACCGATGATTGTTGCGGAGACGGTGAACTAGTTATGCCGGGGCACGACATATCACCTGCGAAGGCAGATATAGCTAGTATCAACGTCAAAACAACGGCGGCGCAAGATTGTTGAAGTTTTTTCATTGTTTCTCCTGGGATTTCCTGTAAGCAGAAATAGTGATTGAGCGTTAAGGCTAACTAAGGCTACGAGCAGGCGCATGATAACACCGTACTAAGCTCAAACAGCAGCAGCAATTCATCTTGCAAGATGAAGAAAGGTGCAACCCTCACATGACTTTGACTTCAAAGCTCCTTCAGCAAATAGATAATCCCACGCTTAACTATGCCGAGCGTGCGCGTCTGCGCTGCCAACTAGCAAAGGAACTGGAAGATTCAGGTAATTACGAGGCCGCCCGCACTGCGATGGGTGAACTGTGGCAACGCATAGGGGAGCGCCCGCAAGTTTGATGACCTCGATCAAGACACTGCCGCGGAAGTGTTGCTGCGTGCCGGGTCTCTAACTGGGTGGATTGGCAGCGCTAATCAGATTGAGGGGCACAGGAGACAGCCAAAGATTTAATCAGCGAAAGCGCGGCGGTCTTTGAGGCATTGCAGGAAACAGAGAAAGTAGCTGAGGCTCATATTGATCTGGCGATTTGTTACTGGCGCGAGGGCGCTTTCGATGAAGCGCGAGCAACACTACAAGAGGTTTTGAGCCGATTAGCTGATAAAGGCAGCGAGCAAAAAGCACGGGCTTTACTAAACAGCGGTATAGTTGAAATGCATTTGGGCAGGTTCAATGACGCCCTTCGCATTTTGACTGAAGCAGTGCCTTTAATTGAGAAGAGTCAAAGCAATACAGCTAAGGGTAGAGTTCATGTTCAGCTTGCTCTTGTTTTAAAAAAACTCGGTGCGGCGGAAAAGCGAGAAGATTACACAGACCGCGCTCTAGTTGAATACGAAGCAGCTAGTTATCATTTCGAGCAAGCGGGTCATACACGTTACCGTGCTGCGTGTCGAAAATAATATAGGATACCTCCTCTTCATCACCGGAAAATTCACTGTAGCTCAGAAGCATCTCAATCGCGCTCACTTACTCTTCACCAGTCTCAAAGATAACGCTAGTGCTGCGCAGGTAGATGATACGCGCTCACGTCTACTTCTCGCGCAGGAGCGAAATTCCGAAGCTGAAAAAGTTGCGCGGTCGGCTGTTCGCACGTTGGAGAAGGGCGATGAGTTGTCGCCTCTTGCTGAATCTTTAACGACGCATGGGGTGGCGTTGGCGCGGTTGGGGCGTTATGAGGAGTCGCGGTTGACGTTGGACCGGGCGATGGAGGTTGGGGCGCAGGCGGGTGATAGTGAGGGCGCGGGGGTGGCGGCGCTGACGATTGTGGAGGAGTTGGGTGAGCGGCTGAACGTGGAGGAGATGACGAATCTCTATGGGCGGGCGGATGAGTTGTTGGCTAAGACGCAGAACTCGGAGACGCTGGCGCGGCTGCGTTCGTGTGCGCGGCGTATTTTGGAGGCGGGGCGTGGGCGCATCAGGGGGGCCGCTTCTCCGAAATTTATTTATGCGGATGAGCGGACGGGGGAATTGTTGCGCGAGGCTCACGAAATCGCCGCGACGCAAGCGCCGGTGCTGATTACGGGGGAGACGGGGACTGGCAAGGAGTTGATCGCGCATATGCTTCACGAGTGGAGCGGGCGCGCGGGGCGGTTTGTGGCGGTTAATTGTGCGGCGCTGACGGAGACGTTGTTTGAGTCTATCCTGTTCGGTCACAGGAAAGGCAGTTTCACGGATGCCGTTCGCGACAACGTAGGCGTCGTGCGGCAGGCCGCGGGCGGGACTCTCTTTTTGGATGAGATAGCGGAGTTGAGTCCGGGCAACCAGGGGAAGCTTTTGCGGCTGATTGAGTACGGCGAGGCGCATGCCGTCGGGGCGGCAGAGCCGGAGCGCGTGGACGTGCGAATCGTCGCCGCGACGAACCGCAATCTTAAAGAGCGCGTCGCGCAGAGGCTGTTCCGCGGTGACCTGTTTTATCGTCTCAACACTTTCCCGCTCGAAATCCCGCCGCTCAGAAAGCGTCCCGAAGACATCTCCGCGCTGGCCTCACACTTTGTCAAAGAGTTCAGTGAGCTGCACAACAGGCGTGTGAGGTTCACGTCGGAGGCTCTCGAAGCGCTGCGCCGTTTGACGCTCAAAGGTAACGTGCGCGAGTTGCGCTCGCTCATCGAGCGGACGGTGTTAACCTCCTCCGACGGCAGAGAAGTATTGTTGGAAGATGTCGAAGTCCTCGCGGCCAGACAGACGAACAAGGCCGCGCTCAGTAACGCCTGGGCGGGCTGCTCGTTCGAGGAGGAGGTGCTGACCTACGAGGCGAAGCTGATCAAGCTCGCGCTGGAGAACGCGAAGGGCAGCGTGACGAGTGCGGCGCGGCTCTTGGGGGTCACGCACCAGCGGCTTTCAGCCATGCTTCAGGGGCGGCATAAAAATTTGCTCCCCGCAAAAAAACCGGCGCAGTTGCGCAAGCGCAGTCTTATGACCAAATACTGAGATTGATGCCGAGAGCCGTCGTATAAATTCTTCTCTACACGTTTCCCTCACAACTCGAAAAGCCAAACAAAACGCATCGCAAGGCACTGCGGCCCGCAACGTGCACTACGCGTACGGGTGCGGCGGTTGACCTAGCGCGCTCGCGGAGTGGAACCGCGTGCGCCGCTGTTCTTCATCTAAGTTCAACTCGCCGCCAAGTCTCTACATCTTCGTTGAGGGTTGACCGCAATCTGGCTTCTCACAACCCTCCGCGTCGAAGATCACAAGCTTTTGTGCGTTACAAGAGAAATAGATGCTCGAAGAGCGTGGCTAACGCGTGTAGACCTTCGCGAAGCGTACGGCCGAGACCCGAGCGGCGCGTCCGCCCGCCGTGGCAACCAAAACCAAAGGACTCCCACCGATGAAAAGAAGAGAAGAGTACAGAGCCAGGGTCACAGACGATAACGGCCTCACACGCGGCCGTGTCCCCTGCCCGCTCCTGAGCGAGATGGGCGCGCGGCCCGGCGACTACCTGACTTTCCGCCTGGACGAATCGAACAAAGTCGTCATGAGTCTCTCGCGCCCGAAGAAGAAAGCGGGCAAGAAGTCTGACAGCGGGAGCAAAGCTCGCAAGCATAGCTAGTGAGGATTCGGTTGAGGCGCGCGGACAGGGTGGGCCGCGCGCCTCTTGGCCGGCGCGGTTCGCGTCTCATGGGCGCTGAACTGTGCCGCGCTGGCGGGGCCGCCTGCGCGATAAAAGGGTGGAGCGCGGCGGCCCCGCCCCAGGAGGCAAAAGGGCAGGCTTTCGGTCTTCGTTCGGCCTTCCCTTTTGCCTTTTTACTTTTGCATTATTTTTCCGCGCCGAGGCCCGTGTTGGCGCGCACCGTCAGTTCCGCGAACTTGTCTTCGGCGTGCTGCTCGCGCCCGAGCAGCGTTCCTATGACGGCCCCCAGAAAGCCCAAGGGGATGCTGACGATGCCTGGATTCTCAAGGGGAAAGATCGGCGGGCTCTGTATCAGGTGGCGGCCGACCGCGAGCGTCGGCGGGTCAACCGTCATAATACTGGGGCTCAGAATAATCAGTATGAGCGAGGAGGCGAGCCCCGTTGCGAGCCCCGCCACAGCGCCCTTCGTGTTGAAGCGCTTCCAGAAGAGCGACAGGATGATGACGGGCAGGTTCGCGGAGGCCGCGACGGCGAAGGCCAGGCCGACGAGGAACGCGACGTTGATGCTCTGGCCGAGCAGGATGGCTATCAGGATGCTGACGACGCCCACGACGAAGGCCGTGAAGCGCGCGACCCTCACCTCCTCGCCGGGCTTGCGCTCTGTCCCCTTGTGAATGACGTTTGTCCAGAAGTCGTGCGCGAACGAGGTCGAAGCACTGATAGTCAACCCCGCGACGACCGCCAGGATGGTGGCGAACGCTATGGCCGAGATGAAGGCGAAGAAGACCTCGCCGCCGAGCGACTGTGCCAAAAGCGGCGCGCTCATGTTGGTCCCGCCGTGCTTGGCTATGTAGTCGCGCCCGATGATGGTCGCCGCGCCGAAGCCCAAAAACGTCGTCATGATGTAGAACGCGCCGATGAGGAACATCGCCCAGACGACGCTCGTCCGCGCGGTCTTCGCGTCCGGCACGGTGTAGAAGCGGACCAGGATGTGCGGCAGCCCGGCCGTCCCGAAGACCAGCGCCATGCAGAGCGAGATGAGATCAATCACGCCCCAGGGTTTTCCCGCGAAGTAGTAGAGGCCCGGCTGTAGAAAATCCTTCGTCACGGCCGCGCCCGTCTTCGCGTCCGTGTAAGTGACGTTGCTGACGGCGTCGAAGAAGCGCGCGAAGCTGAATCCGAAATGGCTCAGGACGAGGATGCTCAGGAGCAGTGTCCCGGACATCAGAAGTATGGCCTTGATGATCTGCACCCAGGTCGTCGCCAGCATCCCGCCGAAGACGACGTAAACGATCATCAAGATGCCGACGCACACGACCGCCACGTTGAAGCTGATGCCCGGAACGAGAAGACTCACCAGCGCGCCAGCGCCCACCATCTGCGCGATCATGTAAAAGGTGGAGACCGTGAGCGTGCTCAAAGAGGCCATGGAGCGCACGGGCCGCGGGCTCAGGCGGTAAGCCAGCACGTCCGCCATAGTGTACTTGCCCGCGTTCCTCAGCGGCTCCGCGACGATTAAGAGCACGGTCAGATAGGCCACGAGAAAGCCGACCGAGTACATGAAGCCGTCGTAGCCGTTAAAGGCTATGAGGCCCGCGATGCCTAGGAACGACGCGGCGCTCATGTAGTCGCCCGCCACGGCCAGCCCGTTCTGCCAGCCCGTGATTTTGCGGCCCGCCGCGAAGAAGGCTTCGGCGCCCTGCGAGCGGCGCGCGGCCCAGTAAGTGATGACGAGCGTGACGGCGACGAAGCCCAGGAACATCAGGAGCGCGGTTGACATGTTACTTGTTCCCCCCTCGTTCTTCGTCCAGGTCTGACACAATCTTCCGCGCCATGCGGTCGTGCTTGCTCGCCGCGCGCACGTAAAGCAGCGCGATGACCCACGCCATGAAGAACTGCGAGAGCGCGAACAGGTAGGCCACGTTGATCGTGCCTATGACGCGCCTGTTCATCAGCTCCGGCGCGTAGCCCACGAGCAACGGCAGCGCGAAGTAGTAGACGACGAAGAAGACGCACGCCGGGATGATGAATTTCATCTTCTCCCGGACCAGTTTTCTAAAACCCTCGCCCGCCGCCACGCGCCCCCAGTTGACCACGTCACGGTCCTCGTCAGCCGTCAACTCGTGCGCGGGCTTGCCGCCCTCGCGCCCCAAAGGCGCAACGTCCGTCGCCGCGCCCACGACCGGAGTCGGGTCGTGTAGCAGCTCCTCCGATTGATTCTCGTCGCTCGTCATTATTCTCTTCGCTCCCGCTAGCAAGAAGGTACGGGCAGGATAAAATTAAAAACTTCAAATTTGAAATCTTTTATATCCTATCCATCCCCGTTTTTTATTCCTGATGTCAGCAGACGGGCAGAGGGCTCGTACCCGCCCCTATTTAAGGACTACCAAAATCGGTCGGACAAACTCGCGCGAGGTTATGCGTTTGTCCACTTCAAGTCAACATGATTGCGTGAATGAATCACTTCTGGCCCACACGAATCGTCTTAAACGACTCAACTTCAGACACTCATTCTGAACTGGCCCATATCGTAAAAAAATTCGTACACCTTCGATACGCGAACATGGTTTAGCTCTCTCAAAACTTCGCTCAGGATGAACGAAAACGGCTTGAAAGCGCATTATATATGGGCTTATTGACGGTCGGATTAAGTACATATGAAATCAATGCTTTAGCGGACTTTTTTCGTGCGTAGCGAGCAACCGAAAGGGGTATCTTTCCATCTTATCTCCGGTTTCGATTTACTGATCTTTGTCAATCGAATCCGCCATGCGTAGCCCCCAAACTGCGCGAATTCTTGCGCGGCCCGGATGGTCGAAAGCCATCGCTCACATGGAGACGGATTAGATGAACCTGACCCGATTTGTTCCCCATTTTCGCTCTTTAAAATTTGCGCCCGTTGCACTCATAGCACTTTTCCTTTTAACCAACGTCACCGGTCTCGTCTTCAATAGAGTTTACGCGCCCAGCGTGCAAGCGTCTGAGTCTCCGGCGAAAGCCGCGATTGACGCGACCAGCGTCGCCGCCGACTACATCCCTGCCGACATTCCCAGCTCGGGCGACCGCGAGCTTGATCTAATCATCCTGCGCGCGGGCGAGCGCCACGGCGTTGACCCGCGTTTCCTTCACGCCGTCATCTGGCAGGAGTCCAAGTACAAGGTGCGCGCCCGTTCGCACGTCGGCGCACAGGGGCTGATGCAGTTGATGCCGCCGACGGCCAAGCGCTTCGGCTGCACGGACCCGCACGACCCGGCCGCCAACATCGAGGCTGGAGCGAAGTACCTGCGCTGGCTGCTCAAGCGTTTCAACGGCAACGTCTCGCTGGCGCTCGCGGGCTACAACGCGGGCGAGGGCGC
Source organism: uncultured Acidobacteriota bacterium (assembly GCA_963711585.1). Taxonomy (GTDB): domain Bacteria; phylum Acidobacteriota; class Blastocatellia; order Pyrinomonadales; family Pyrinomonadaceae; genus QHXM01. The sequence goes on from CAVQEU010000023.1 coordinate 79,140, forward strand.
GGTTGACAAGTACGACGGCGTGCCGCCTTACAAAGAGACTCAGAACTACGTCCGCATCATCACGGGGCGCTACGGCAAATTCTACCACCCGCTGCTCAGCCCCGAGGAAGCGCGCATCCAGTTCCGCCTCCTGCCCGAAGTCGCGCAGGTGCGGTAATCACCGAAGAGAGCCTGACCCTTACATCCGTCCACATAGCTTTCGAGCGAACCGCGCGTCTGAAGTTGCTTTGCAACTCGGCGCGCGGTTCGCTATTATCCGCGGAAATACAGTAATCAGTAATCAGTTTTCAGTTTTCAGTAAAAACAAAAAGCTGATGACTGATTACTGACTACTGATTACTTATGTCTATCACTGCCGAATCGCTCTCGCTCGAACGAAAGATCAAGATGCACGAGGCGCGCGAGGCGATCATTGACCGCCTGGCGCTGGAGCTTCCGGCGAGCATTGACCTGGACCGATTTCTGCGCGCCGTCGTCAAGGAGATCGGGCGGATGATGAACGCGGACCGCTGCGACGTGATTCAGCTCGCGTCCGCGACCGAATTGCGCATCAGCCACGAGTGGCGCGCCTCCGACGACGTGCCGTCGAGCGAGGGCACTTCCATTCCGCTCGACCTCGGGCAGCTTTCGGAAAAAGTTGACCTGACGAAGCCGATTCGCCTGGACGATACCTCCGCTCCGGGGCTCGATGAGAAGGTGCGATTCCTGGCGGCCTCATTGGGCACGCGCTCGCTCCTGGTCGTTCCCATCACGCTGGGCGGCGACGTGCTGGGCCTGCTCGGCCTGCACAACACGCGCGCGCCGCGCACCTGGCTCGACGACGAAGTCTCTTTCCTGCGCTCCATCGCGCGCCACATCGCGGTCGGCTACCAATACACGCGCATCTTCACGGACAAGCAGCGCGAGGCGGAGACGACCGAAGCGCTCCTTGAAATCGCCAACGCCCTGAACGCGCGCTCGGACTTCGGCGAAGTCACGCAGCTCGTCCTCGAACGCGCGCTCGCGCTCGTCGGCGCGGACTACGGCGCGCTCGGTGTCCTGGACCCGGCGGGCGGGCGCATCAGCCTCGCCGCCTTCAAGGCCGCGCCGCACGCCGCTATTGATTCCGTGCAGGGCTTGATTGCCGCGCACGGCCACTCTATGGACGTGACGGCGTACCCCGCGATAATGGAAGTTTTGGCACAGGGCAAGACTCTGCGCCTGCTGGATTCGGATTTGCCGTTCCCGATTCGTCTGATTTTCAATGCGACGCTCGGCGGGCGCGCGGCCCTGGTCGCCCTCGTGCGCGTCGGCGGCCAGACGTTCGGACTCCTCGGCCTGGTCTGGAGCGTCGCGCGCGAAGGCTTCGCCGACCACGAAGTCTCACTCGTCGAAGGCATCGCCGACCAGATTGGCACAGCCCTGGAGCGCGACCAGCTCTCCGCGGAAGTGATGCGCCTCAGAAGCGCCTTGCACGAGCGCCACGCCGAAGACCGCATCATCGGCCAGGCCCCCGCGATTCGCCGCGCGATAGAGCTGGCCTTAAACGTCGCGGACACGCAGACCTCCGTGCTCATTCAGGGCGAGAGCGGCACGGGCAAAGAATTGCTCGCCAATCTGATTCATTACAACTCGGGACGCGAAGACCAGCCTTACGTCAAGCTCAACTGCGGCGCGATTCCAGAGTCGTTGCTCGAAAGTGAACTCTTCGGCCACGAAAAGGGGGCATTCACGGACGCGCGCGCGCGCCGCCAGGGGCGGTTCGAGGAGGCCGACGGCGGCACGCTCTTTCTCGACGAAATAGGCGAGATGAGTTTGTCGGCGCAGGTGCGGCTCCTGCGCGTGCTTCAGGACGGCGAGTTCACGCGCGTCGGCGGGAGCGAAGTCCTGAAGGCTGACACGCGCGTCATCGCCGCCTCGAACGTGGACCTTGAGCGCGCCGTCGAAATTGGCACATTCCGCCGCGACCTCTTCTACCGCCTCTCCGTCTTCCCGATTCGCCTGCCCCCTTTGCGCGAGCGGCCCGAGGACATTCACCCGCTTGTCATACACTTTCTGGAACACTACAAGCAGAAGACGGGCCGCTTCATCTCAGGCATCTCGAAGGACGCGCTCTCGGCGCTCGTCGAGTACGAGTGGCCCGGCAACGTGCGCGAGCTTGAGAACGCCGTCGAGCGCGCCGTCATCATCGCCTCGGGCCGCCAGATAGAGCTGGACGATTTGCCGGAGGCCATCAGCCGGCGCGTCACGGACGAGCGCGCGCAACTCCGCCGCGAGCGCATGGAGGCCGCGAGCGAGGGCCGCGCCGTGCAACTCGAAATCAACGTCCCCGCCACGATTGACGAGATCGAGCGCCGCGCCATAGAGGCCACGCTCGACTACACCAGCGGCGACAAGACGCGCGCCGCCAAGACCCTCGGCATCGGCCGCAAGACCCTCTACCGCAAGCTCCAACAGTACGAAAAAGACAGTGATAAGTGATAAGTGATAAGTGATGAGTAACTGCTTTTTCTTATCACTTATCACTTATCACTTATCACTGGTTTTATCACTTGTCACTCGTCACTGTTCTTGATATTCTCCGAGCAGTATTTCTCGCTATCAAAAATGTTCGCCGGGGCCGTTGCGGCCTCCGGCCAGGAGAAAGGAATCTCTGATGGAAAACGACGATAGGCGCGGAGGGTCTGACGTTTCGACCCGCCTGACTTACCTTCTGATTGGCGGCGGCATCGGCGCGATCATCGCGCTGCTCTTCGCCCCCAAATCCGGGACGGAGCTGCGCGGCGACATCGCCGACGTGACGCGCAAGGGCATTGACAAGTCGCGCGAGGGCGCGCGCTACATAGGCGACAAGGCGGGCGATTACTACGGCGCTGTGCGCGAGAAGGCCGGCGACTGGTACGGCACGGCGCGCGAGGGTGTCGCGCGCAAGAGCGGGCAGTTCTCGGCGGCCGTCGAAGCGGGCAAACAGGCTTACAACGAGGAGAAGCGGAAGACGGAGCTTTCGGGAGCGTCCGAGGCCCAGCCGACTTACCCGCCGCAAGGCGACCTGAGCTAGGGGCAATTTTCAATTTCTGATTTGCGATTTTTAATTGGATAAGGAATGAAGAATCTTTAGTCCTTACGAAATCGCAAATCAGAAATCTAAAATCGAAAATTCTTATGAGTGTTTACGACCCGATGTTCTGGGTGATGGTGGTTATCGCCGTCGCGTTCGTTGCGATCGCGGTCGCGATGTTCGTCATTGCCAAGCTCGTCGCCAAGGCCGTCAAGACGGTCGGCCGGCTCGAAGAGCGCGTCGAGCCGCTTCTACAGAAGGTCACTGCCTTGAGCGACCAGGGCCGACAGATTGCCGCGCAGGGGCGCGAGATTGCCGAGCAGATCAACACCATGTCGGGCCACCTCTCGACGGCCACGCAGCACTTCTCCGAATCAGCGGGCCTCATCAAAGAGGAGGTACGCGAATTGAAGCTGCTCGTCGGTGAGACGGCCGTGACGGCGCGCGACAAGGTGGCGCTCGTCAGCAACACCATAGACAAGACACACCAGCAGGTGACGACGACGACGACCTTCATACGCAACAAGGTGATTCAGCCGGCGCGCGAGCTGGCCGCGATTATGGCGGGCTTCCGCCGCGGCCTCGAAGTCCTCGTCGCGCCAACGCCGAAGCCCGTTAATCAAACCTACGGAGAAGATGAGATGTTCATAGGCTGAAAAGCTGAAACATCAAAGACGCGCCGAGAGGCCCGAGCCATAGTCTTCGTGGGGAGCATGGCTCGGGCCAAGTTTTTTGAAGGGATGAGGGATGAGGGATGAGGGATGAAATAAAAGCTTTTGTCTTTACTTCATCCCTCCGCCCTCATCCCTCATCCCTCCGCAGACCCGCCCGCTACCGCAGGCGGTACTGACTTAACCTTTTCCCCCGACGCTGATATTGTTATCAGCTTGAGATTAGGAAACCGATTATGTCTACCGAAGCACCTCTCGATTTGAAGAAGACGGTCAACCTGCCGAAGACCGCGTTCAGCCAGAAAGCCAATCTGGCACAAAGTGAGCCCGCCCGCCTCAAGAAGTGGACGGAGATGGGGCTCTACGAAATGATTCAGCGTGCGCGCGCGGGCCGCGAGAAGTTCGTCCTGCACGACGGCCCGCCCTACGCCAACGCCGACATTCACCTCGGCACGGCGCTCAACAAAATCCTCAAAGACCTCGTCGTCAAGTCGCGCTCGATGATGGGTTACGACGCGCCCTACGTCCCCGGCTACGACTGCCACGGCCTGCCGATTGAGCAGCACGTCGAACGAGACCTCAACAAGAAGGGCAAGAACAAGGCGGACCTCTCGCCCGTCAGCTTCCGGCGCGTCTGCCGCGAGCACGCGGCCAAGTCTCTGAAGTCGCAGACGCGCGACTTCCAGCGGCTCGGCATCCTCGGCGAGTGGGCCAATCCTTATCTCACCATGTCGAACCACTACGAGGCCGAGACGGCGCGACTCTTCGGCCGCTTCATAGAGCGCGGCTACGTCTACAAGGGCGCAAGGCCCGTCTACTGGTGCATACACGACCAGACGGCGCTCGCCGAAGCCGAGGTCGAATACAAGCAGCACAAGAGCCCTTCCGTCTACGTCAAGTTTCCGCTCGCGAGCGACCCCGCGTTGATTGACCCAGCTCTCGCCGGGCGCAAAGTTTTCTTTCTCATCTGGACGACGACGCCGTGGACGTTGCCGTCGAATTTAGGGATAGCGGTTCACCCGGATTTCGAGTACGCCGCTTTCGAGAACGGCGACGAGGTCTACGTCGTAGCCTCCGAACTGCTCGGCGCGTTCGTGGCGAAGTGCGGCATCGGCGAGCGCGACGCGAACGGCGACCCCGTAGCGCCGGCGGTGCTCGCGCGCTTTCCGGGAGCGAAGCTCGACCGGCTCGAATGTCGTCACGCGTGGCTCGACCGCCCCTCGCTCGTGATGGTCGGCCAGCACGTCACGCTCGGCGGCGAGGCCGACGCGGAGACGGAGCTGGACGTTAAAGAGGCTCGGGACCCGAAGGCGACGGGCAAATCTGGCACAGGTTTGGTTCACACCGCGCCGGGCCACGGCCACGACGACTTCGTCATCGGCAAGAAGTACGGGCTTGAGATTTACTGCCCCGTGGACAACGCCGGGCGTTTTACAAACGAGGTCGAACACTTCGCGGGCCAGAGCGTCTTCGAGGCGAACCCGCGCATCGTGGAGTTCATGCGCGAGCGCGGCGTGCTCGTCTTCGACGAGGAGTACGAGCACCGCTACCCGCACTGCTGGCGCTGCAAAAATCCGGTCATCTTCCGCGCCACGCCGCAGTGGTTCATCTCTATGGACGCGAGCGGCGCGCACCCTGTCGTCGAGAAGGACGAAGACGGGCGCGACCTTTCCAACTACACCGAGAACTTCACGGACGACGAGTCGTCAACTTCAGAATCCTTGCGCGCGGGCGCGCTGCGCGAGATCGAGCAGGTCGAGTGGATTCCGTCGTGGGGCGCGGAGCGCATGCGCAACATGCAGAAGGGGCGGCCCGACTGGTGCGTCTCGCGCCAGAGAATCTGGGGTGTGCCAATTCCCGTCTTCTACTGCGCGGGCTGTAACGAGGCCGTCGCCGACCCCGCTGTCATCAGCCACGTCGCCGACATCTTCGAGAAAGAATCGGCGGACGCCTGGTACGCGCGCGAGCCTGCGGCGCTTCTGCCCGAAGGTTTCGTGTGTGCGAGTTGCGGCGGCTCTGAGTGGACAAAGGAGACGGACATCCTCGACGTGTGGTTCGACAGCGGCTCGTCCTCGGTCGCGGTGCTTGAGCGTTACGAATCCTTGCGCTGGCCTGCGGACGTGTACCTCGAAGGCGGCGACCAGTACCGCGGCTGGTTCAACTCAAGCCTGATGGTCGGCCTCGCCGCGCACGACCGCGCGCCTTACAAGGCAGTCATCACGCACGGCTGGGTCATCAACGTGCAGGGCCAGAAGATGTCCAAGTCCGAGGGCACGGGCATCTCGCCGAACGAGGTCGTCAAAGACTCGGGCGCGGAAATCCTGCGCCTCTGGGTGGCCTCCTCGAACTACCAGGAGGACGTGCGCTGCTCCGACGAAATCTTGCAGCGCGCGAGTGACGCCTACCGCAAGCTGCGCAACACGGCGCGCTTCGCGCTCGGCAACCTCGACGGCTTCGACCCCGCGCGCCACAGCGTCGCCGAAGAGGAGATGCTTGAGATGGACCGCTGGGCGCTGGCGAAGCTCGACGAAGTCGTCTCGCAGGTGCGCGAAGGCTTACCGCGCCTACGAGTTTCACACGGTCTATCACACGCTTTACAACTTCGCGACCGTCACGCTCTCTGCGCGCTACTTCGACATCATCAAGGACCGTCTCTACACGGCCGCGCCGCAGAAGCGTTAGCGCGCCGCTCTGCGCAAACGGCGCTCTACAAAATTGCGGACGCGCTGGCGCGCATGCTCGCGCCGCTCCTCGTCTTCACGTGCGGATGAAATCTGGGAGAACTTGCCTGCACCCAGTGGTAAGGAGCGGGCGGCCCGCGTCTGTTCACGTCGCTGAGTTTCCGACGGCGCGCACCGAAGACAGGACGGCGCTGCTAGTCGCGTTGGGCGCACGTATTCAGTACCGCGACGCGGTGCTGGGCGAACTGGAAAAGGCGCGGAGGAGAAGCTCATCGGCAGCTCGCTCGAAGCGCGCGTGGAAATTGCGGCCAGCGAGTACGCATACAAAGTGCTTGCTCCTTACCGAGAGCAATTGCGCTACATCTTCATCGTTTCGGACGTGCACCTCTCGCGCGCGGGAGATGACGTTGAAGACGAGCAGATAGTTGTCAACGTTACTCGCGCGGCGGGCGAGAAGTGCGAGCGCTGCTGGAACTACTCCGCGCGCGTCGGCGAGTCCGAGCGCTACCCGTCGGCGTGCGAGCGCTGCGTAGAGGCTCTCAGGGAGATTGAGCAGGAGGAAGCGGCTTGAGCGAGCGGCGCATAGGCTGGCGCGTGGCCTACTTCATCGCGGCCCTCGGCGTCTACCTGGTGGATCAGGTGACGAAGGCTTGGGCCGTGCGCAGCTTGCGCAATGGCGAGAGCGTGACGCTCATCAGCGGGTTTCTGGACCTGACTTACGCGGAGAACCCAGGCATCGCTTTCGGCCAGTTGCAGAAGGGCGGCTCCTTCGGGCGCTGGGCGCTCGTCGGGCTGGCGGTCGCGGCCGGCGTCTTTGTGCTCGTCTATCTCTTCCGCACGGCGCGCACGGATGACAGAGTGCTCGGCGCGTGCGCGCTCCTTTTGGCAGGCATCGCCGGCAACCTGACTGACCGCGCGCGCTTCGGCTTCGTGATAGACTTCATCCTGCTACACTACAAGTCATATCACTGGCCCGTCTTCAACGTCGCGGACATGAGCATCGTCTTCGGCGCTTTCCTGCTCATCTTCGATATCTTCGACACCGGAGAGGAGTCGAGAAGCGGAAGAAGAAGGCGGAAGTCGCGAGCGTGAAATCGCCGAGGCCAGACACGAATAACGCGCTTACTTTTCATTCTGACTTCTGTATTCTGACTTCTGACTTCTGCTGTTCGTTATGTTCCCTGAGCTATTCCGCATCGGCAACTTCCCCATCAACACCTACGGCGTGCTGCTGGCGCTGGCGTTTCTCTCCGCGCTCTTAATCGCGGCGAAATTGGCTGCGCGCGACGGCCTGCCGCGCGAGCGCGTTTACGATTTGGGCCTGTGGATGCTGCTGGCGGCGATTGTCGGGTCGAAGGTGCTGATGCTGTTTACGGAGCCCGGCTACCGCGAGAACCCTTTGCGGCTTTTCTCGCTCGACTTCCTGCGCTCGGGCGGCGTCTTCTACGGCGGCTTCATCGGCGCGGTCGCGGTCGGCTACTTTCTCATTCGCCGCTACAAGCTTCCTTGGTGGAAGACCGCAGACGCCTTCGCGCCCGGCATCGCTCTGGGCAACGCCATCGGGCGGCAGGGCTGCTTCGCCGCCGGCTGCTGCTGGGGCAAGCCCACGCTCCTGCCCTGGGGAGTCCACTTCACGGAACTGGGCCACGAAGTAACGGGCGTGCCGACAACCGTCTCTCAGCTTGACGACCCGACGCAGCAGGCTTACTGGGCCGAGAAACTTGGCGGCCTCTTCCAGCCCATACACCTGCACCCGACGCAACTCTACGAGTCTTTCGGCGCGCTCTTAATCTTCCTCTTCCTGCTCTGGCTCCACCGGCGCAAAGTTTTCAGCGGCCAGGTCATACTCTTTTACGGCGCGCTCTACGCCGTCATGCGCTTCACGATAGAGATTTTCCGCGACGACCCGCGCGGCGACATCGCCGGACTGACTTCCCTGACGGGCCTCTCGACTTCGCAGATGCTGAGCATCATCGTCGGCGTCGCGTCGGTCGTCCTGCTCGTCGTCCGCTGGCGGCGCGCGCAAGGGAAAGGCTCCGGCACGCCCGACGCGGCCCGCGCCTGAGGATTTCACGAATGCAAAGCGAAGCGGCGGGACGAGGTGAGGAGGATGGGACGCAGACTCTCACGTTCCGCGTCGAAGCCTCCGACGCGGGCGCGCGCCTCGACGCTTATCTCGCCGCGCGCATAGAGGGTTGGAGCCGCGCACGCATCCATCGCCTCGTCGAAGACGGCGACGTGCTCGTCGGCGGGCGCACCGCGAAACCCGCTTACAAGCTGCGCGCGGACGACGAGATCGAAGTCGAACTCGTGCCGACGGACGCGACCGCCTTCGCGCCCGAAGACATTCCCGTCCAGGTCATTTACGAAGACGACGACCTCGTGGTCGTCAACAAGCCCGCCGGTCTCGTCGTACACCCCGCGGCCGGCATCTCTTCCGGCACGCTCGCCAACGCGCTCGCCTTTCACTTCCGGCAACTCTCGACTCGCGCTGGCACAATTCGTCCCGGCATCGTTCATCGCCTCGACCGCGACACCTCCGGCCTCATCGTCGTCGCCAAGAACGAAGCGTCGCACGAAAACCTGGCGGACCAATTTCGCGCGCGTGAAGTCTTCAAGTCCTACGTCGCGCTCGTCCACGGCCGCGTCAAGGAAGAGACGGGGCGCGTGGAGCAGGCAATCGCGCGCGACCCGCGCAACCGCACGCGCATGGCGGTCGTCGCGGGTGGACGCCCCGCGCTCTCGCTCTACAGCGTGCGCCGCCGTTTCGACCGCTTCACACTACTCGACGTGGAAATCAAGACGGGCCGCACACACCAGATCAGGGTCCATCTACAGTGGCTCAAGCACCCTGTCGTCGGCGACCCCGTATACGGCGGCGGCCGCGACAACTCAATCAAGGACCCGCGCCTGCGCGCGCGACTCAACGCGCTCAAACGCCAGTTCCTGCACGCCGAGCAGCTAGGCTTTCGTCACCCGCGCACGAACGAACCCCTGCGCTTCACCGCGCCGCTCCCCAACGAACTCTCTGGATTTCTTGAAGACTTGGCGTAATCGGCGCAAAGCTAATTACGGGATCGGCTCGAAGCGGCGGAGGAGGTTCTGGAAGCGCGGGTCGTCGCGGAGGGAGTCGAAGAGGGGCCAGACGCGAATCAGGACGAGGCCGGGGTGACGGTTCTCGTAAGCCTTGTTGATCTGCTCTATGGCCTGCTCCTTTTCGCCGAGCCCTGTGTAGACGGTCGCGAGATACAGCGGCGAGACGTAGCGGCGTTTGGAGAGCGAGATCATCTGCGCGAGCAGCTTCTCGGCCTCCGCCCTGCGGCCCGCGGCCGCGTAAGCGTAGGCGAGCGCGGCGGCCGTCTCCAAATCGTCGGCGTTCAACTCGTCGCCCGTCGCCGTCTCTGCGCCGCCGCCGTCGCCCGCCGAACTCATCACGGTCTTAAATTCCGCGACGGCCTTGTCGTACTCCTTCTTCTCGACGTGTGCCAATCCGAGGTAGTAGTGTGCGACGGCGAAGCGCGGGTCAATCTCAAGCGTCTTGCGATACTGCTCAATGGCCTCGTCGTACTTGCGTGCGAAGTAAAGGTAGAGGCCGGAGTTCGCGCTGATGATGGGCGAGAGCGGGTCCAGGGTTTGCGCCTGCTCGATCTCGCGGCGCGCGAGATCGTACTTGCATGGAGAAAGGAAGAAAAGAAGCGGCGGCAGACAGTTGAGGGACATGTACTACGGTGAAGAAATTAACAACAGCGGCTGATTTACGTAGCGGGGATGTAGTTGGCCTAGTTATTAAGGTATCGGCTCGAAGCGGCGGAGGAGGTCTGGAAGCGCGGGTTGTCGCGGAGGGAGTCGAAGAGGGGCTAGACGCGGATGAGGACGAGGCCGGGGTGACGGTTCTCGTAAGCTTGTTGAGCTGCTCTATGGCTGCTCCTTTTCGCCGAGCCCTGTGTAGACGGTCGCGAGATACAGCGGCGAGACGTAGCGGCGTTTGGAGAGCGAGATCATCTGCGCGAGCAGCTTCGGCCTCCGCCCTGCGGCCCGCGGCCGCGTAAGCGTAGGCGAGCGCGGCGGCCGTCTCCAAATCGTCGGCGTTCAACTCGTCGCCCGTCGCCGTCTCTGCGCCGCCGCCGTCGCCCGCCGAACTCATCACGGTCTTAAATTCCGCGACGGCCTTGTCGTACTCCTTCTTCTCGACGTGTGCCAATCCGAGGTAGTAGTGTGCGACGGCGAAGCGCGGGTCAATCTCAAGCGTCTTGCGATACTGCTCAATGGCCTCGTCGTACTTGCGTGCGAAGTAAAGGTAGAGGCCGGAGTTCGCGCTGATGATGGGCGAGAGCGGGTCCAGGGTTTGCGCCTGCTCGATCTCGCGGCGCGCGAGGTCGTACTTGCCCATCTGCGTCAAGTAAGAGGCGTACCACTGGTGCGCGGTCGCGTACTTCGGATTGAGTTCGAGCGCGCGCTTGAAATCAGCTTCGGCCCCGCGCCAGTCCCAGTCGTAGGCGAGCTTGATGAAGGCGCGCGAGGTGTAGCCTTCGGCCAGGTCGGGGTCAATGTCGAGCGCGCGCTGGGCCGCCTCTTTGGCGCTCGGCATGTGGTCGTTGGGCGCGGCCGCGCCGATGTCGCAAAGGAGCGCGTAGGAGTCCGCCAGCCCCGAGTAGGCCAGAGCGTAAGAAGGGTCTTTCTCCTCGGCCTCGCGAAAATACTTGATGCCATTTCTCAGGCCCGCCTCGTCGCGCTTGTTCCAGAAGTAGCGGCCCTTCAGGTAAAGCTGATAAGCCTCCGTGTCGTTCGTGTAGCGCTTGGTCAGGCGCTCCTCGTCCGCGCCGGTCAGTTTCACTTTCAGCCGCTCGGAAATTTTTCGGGAGATTTCCTCCTGGACGGCGAAGATGTCCGAGAAGTCTTTGTCATACTCCGCGCCCCAGAGCTGCGCGCCGTCGGCGACGTTGACCAGCTCGGTCTTGATAATCAGCTTCTCGCCGACCTTCAGCACACGGCCCGTGAGGACCGCGCCGACGCCCAGGGACTGGCCCACTTCCTGCGGGTCAACACGTTGCCCCTTGTAGCGAAAGACGGCGTTGCGCGACATGACTTTCAGCTTCGGGAGCTGCGAGAGCTTGTTGATGATGCTCTCCGTGATGCCGTCGGAAATGTACTCCGCTTCGGGGTCGCCGCTGTCGTTGACGAAGGGCAACACGGCCACGGAGTCCACGCCCGGCGTGCCGCTTCGGAGGTAGAAGAATCCGGCGACGGCGAGGGCCACGAAGGCTAACGCCGCGAGCGCGGCCCACTTGTGCCGGCCGACGTTCGTGACGATGTATTCGACGCTCGAAAGGTTGCGTGCCTCGCGCGGCTCGGCCGTGCGTTGCGCGCGAGATTCGGTGCGGGACGAGTGGGCCGCGATGGCGCGCGCGAGCCCGGCCCCCGTCTCCGGGGTCAGCGAAAGGTCTGTAGAGTTTTTGTCCAGCTCGTCCCGCAAATTCTCCAAATCAGTCTTCAAGTCCGTGACGGTCTGATACCGCTTCGTGCGGTCCTTCTGAAGCGCTTTCTTGACGATGCGCTCCAACTGGTGCGGGACCATCTGCGAGGGGCTCATGAGCGGCGGCGGCTCCTGATCCAGGATGGAGACTTTGATGTGGCTGTCGGTCGGCCCCTCGAACGGCGGGCGGCCCGCGATCATCTCGTAGAGCACGATGCCGAAAGAGAAGACGTCTGTGCGCTCGTCCACGTCGAGGCCGCGCGTCTGCTCGGGCGACATGTAGCCCGTGGTGCCCATGATCGTGCCGGGCTCCGTGTTGTGAATCGGCACGGTGACGGCGTCCGGGTCGTGCGCGGACGAGCCCTTTTCGGTGAGCTTGGCGAGGCCGAAGTCGAGGACTTTGACGAGGCGGTCGCGCCCCACTCGGTCGTGCCTGAGCATGATGTTCTCGGGCTTGATGTCGCGGTGGACGATGCCTTCGTCGTGCGCGGCTTCCAGCGCCCGCGCGACCTGTATGCTGACGCCGAGCGCTTCGTCAATCTTCATCTCGCCTTCGGAGAGTCGGTCGCGGAGTGTGTGGCCCTTGATGTATTCCGTGACGATGAAAAAGGCGGACTCCTCCTCGCCGAGTTCGTAGACGGTCAGGATGTTCGGGTGGTTGAGCTTGAGAATCGCGCTCGCCTCTTTCTTGAAACGCAGGAGGCTCTTTTCGTCGCGCGTGAACCGCTCGGAGAGCATCTTGAGCGCGACGCGGCGGCCGTGCTTCACGTCCTCGGCCAGGTAGACTTCGCCCATCCCGCCCTTGCCGAGCTTCCTGATAAGACGATAGTGAGAGACCATTTGTGGGGACACGAGGCAGCCCTTGACGGCCCGACGCCTCGGCGCGCGCCGGTAATGATTGAAGAGGACGGCCTGCGGCAAGCCGTCAGCCGGAAAGACGAGCGACCGGACGCGCATTGTATCACCAATCCCGAAGAACTCACCACGAAGGGATGAGGGCGGAGGGATGAGGGATGAGGGATGAGGGATGAATAAAGACAGAAAGCGGAAGGCAGTCGAAAGCTTTCCGCCTTCCGCCTACTGCCTTCTATTTTTCATCCCTCATCCCTCCGCCCTCATCCCTTCGTAGTTTGCGCCCGATTGCTGTACTATTAACCCTTCGCCGCCGTAAAAGGGCAACGGCTTAGCGGCCGCCGGGCATCCAAACCGCGAACGTGCGGCCACAGAAAGAGCTGCCCTGATAGTTTCATTTTTTCACGTTCGATAATTCATGAGATTCACGACTAATCGTTTCCCGTACCTCGCCGCGCTCGCGCTGTTGCTCTGCGCGTTCGCCGCCGTGTTGGCACAGAATCCGCAGCCCGCGCAGACGCCCGCCCCGCAGCAGCAGGACGGGCAGGAGACAGAGGTCGTCACCATCCGCGAGGTGCGCCTGCCGGTCACCGTCATTGACGAGGACACTAAGGGTAAGCCGCCCGTCTCCGGCCTGAAGAAGGAAGACTTTCTGATTTACGAGGACAAGAAGTTGCAGGAGATTCGTGGCTTCAGCGACGAGACTTCCGGCGGTCAGCCCGTTTACGTGGCCGTGCTGATGGACACTTCCGGGTCTGTCGCGGGCAAGCTCAAGTTCGAGCAGGAGTCGGCCAAGAATTTCATCTACACGGTGACGCGCCTCCGCAAAGACCGCGTGGCGTTCGCCACCTTCGACCACGAGATCAAGCTCCGCCAGGACTTCACGGACAAGCTGGACCTTCTGGACAAGGCCGTGGACGGCGTCAGCAAGCCGGGCAACCGGACGCTCTTTTACGACGCCGTCTGGCAGTTCTGCGACGAGAAGATGCGCAGCGTGCCGGGCCGCCGCGTGCTGGTCGTCATCACGGACGGCGACGACAACAACTACAGCCGCGCCACGCTCAAGGACGCCATTGACATCGCGCAGCGCACCGAGACGACCATCTTCGCCATCTCGACCAAGGCCGGGCTCCTCGGCTCCGTACCGGGCGTTGACGCCGGCACGGTCCAGGGCGGTCCCGACCGCGACCTACAGAAACTCTGCGAGGAGACGGGCGGCACGGCCTTTTTCACGGGCGACATCCTTGAGCTTGAGCGCTCGTTCACCAAAATCTCCAAAGAATTGCGCTCGACCTATATCATCACCTACAAGCCGACCAACGATAAGTATGACGGCAGCCGCCGCAAGATCGAAGTCAAGCTCGCCAGCGGGCGCGGCGGCCTCAAGGTGAAGACCAGGAAAGAATACAGGGCCGTCTCCGACAGCGTTAAAAAGTAAGACGCGTGAACGTGAATCGTAAATAGAAAAAAACGGTTCGACGATTTACGATTCACGATTGACGATTTACGAAGATGTATTACAGAGGTAACAAAACGCGCATTCTGGCAGTGGCACTCTCCGTGGCGCTTTCTCTGGGCGGTCTCTTGTCGGCGATAGTTCACGCGCAGGAGTCTCCCGCGAGTCGCCCGCGGCGCACGGACCAACAGCCGCAGGAGACGCCGAAGCCCAGCCCGACGCCGAAAGAGGGCGAGGAGATTCAGGACGACGAGGTCTTGCGCGTCGAGACGGATTTGACCAACATCCTGTTCACGGCCGTGGACAAGCAGAAGCGTTTCATCACGACGCTCCGCCAGGAGGACTTGAGCGTCACGGAGGACGGCCAGCCGCAAGAGATTTTCACCTTCGCGCGCCAGACCGACCTTCCGCTCTCGCTCGCCATCCTGATTGACACCAGCATCTCCGAAGAGCGCACGCTGCCGATTGAGAAGGCCGCGGCCGCCAGTTTCGTTGACGCGGTACTGCGCCCCGACAAGGACGAGATGGCCGTCATCTCTTTCACGGGCGAGGCCACGCTCGAACAGGGCTTGACCGGCAGCGCCTCGCGCGTGCGCCGGGCGCTCGACGGCGTCGAGTTCGTCCCGCCCTCCGGCTACATCGGTAACGGCCAGGTCGCCGGGACGCCGCCGATCTCAGGCGACAGCAGGCAGGGCTCGACCGCCATCTGGGACGCCGTCCTCGTCACGTCCGACGAAGTGCTTTCGGAGGCGTCCGACAAGACGCGCCGCGCCATCATCCTGCTCACCGACGGCCACGACAGCAGCAGCCGCAAGAGCATTGACCACGCCATCGACAGCGCCGCGCGGGCGGACGCCGTCATCTACGCCATAGGCATCGGCGACGATTATTACGGCGGAGTCAACAAGGGTACGCTGCGCAAGATTTCCGAGCGCACGGGCGGCCGCGCCTTCTTCCCTGAGAGTGAGTCGGAATTGCGCGACGCCTTCGCCCAGATTCAACTCGAACTGCGCTCGCAATACCTTGTCGCATACTCACCGACCAACAAGAACCGCGACGGCTCCTTCCGCCGCGTCCAGATCGAGATTACCAACCCCGAGCTGCGCAAGATGAACCTCCGGCTCACTTACCGCCAGGGATACTTTCCGAAGAGCGCGACGAAATAGTGGTCGGAAAACAGAAAGACAAAAAAGCAGCCGATGTGATTAGCGCGGCTGCTTTTGTTTTTAACTGACCACTGACCACCGACCACTGACCACTGTTTTTTCCTCCCCCGTGACAATCTCTTTTTCTCTTTGCTATACTCGGTTGCGGCGCGCTCTCCGGTCAGCCTGCCCAGTTGAGAGCCGCCCGCGTAAGTTCTGACCCAAAATTTGGCCGCCCCTCACGAATGACTCCCACGTCATCGTAATTGATACCCCAGGTCTGAAATTTCACTGGACTTGTTCCCCTGAGGTGGCGGCTGCGGCCCCAACGTCAAAGATGAAACCCGACCCGACGCGACCAACAGTTCTCGCCGTCAACGACGAGCCTAAAGTGCTTGAGCTTCTGACCGTGCTTTTAGAGCACGAGGGCTACAAGGTGCTGACGGCCAACAACGGCCAGCGCGCCCTCGAACTGGCACAAGCCCACGAGCCCGACATCGTCGTCAGCGACGTGGTCATGCCCCAGATGGACGGGCTCGAACTCTGCCGCCAACTCAAGCAGGACCCGCGCACACGGGACGTGCCCGTGCTGCTCGCCAGCGCCGTCCGCACGGGCAAGCGCAACAGCCTGCATGCGCTGACGGCCGGCGCGGACGACTTCCTCGAAATGCCTTTCCGCCGCCAGGAGCTGCTTGTCAAGGTCGCGCGCCTGGCCGAGCGCCACCGCGTCGAGCGCCACTACCGCGAGATCGTCGAGCAGGCCGCCGACATCATCTACACGCGCGACATGGAGGGCCGCCTGACGAGCATCAACGAGGCGGGCGCGCTCTTCTTCGGCCGCCCCGCCGCCGAGCTGGTCGGCGCTCATCTGAGCGACCTGCTCGGCGAGGAGGCCGCCGCCGCCGACATCATCGAGGCGGCGGCGCAGGTACGTGACGAGCCATACCGCTCGCTCCACCTCCTCGAAAACGCGCGGGGGGTCCCGCGCTACCTCGAAGGCGTCATCACGCTCGTCCGCGACTCCGAAGGGGAGCCGACCGGCGTGCGCGGCGTGGTGCGCGACATTACCGAGCGCGTCCAGGCTGAGCAGGCCATGCGCGAAAGCGAAGAGCGCTACCGCGCGCTGGTCGAGCAGTCGCTGGACGGAATCCTCCTTGTTGAGCCGGAGACGAAGCGAATCCTTGAGGCGAACCAGTCCTACCAGAGCCTGCTCGGCTACACCGCGGAAGAACTCGCGGGGTTGAGGCTCTACGACGTGACGGCCACCGAACGCGAAACCGTTGACGAGAACATCCGTCACGTCCTTTCCGAGGAGCACTCGTCCCTGGGCGAGCGCCAACACCGCCGCAAGGACGGATCCCTGGTTGACGTAGAGGTCAGCGTGAGCCTCATCTCCTACAGCGGCAAGAAAGTCCTCTGCGCCGTCGTGCGTGACATCACCTCACGCAGACAGGCCGAGGAGGCCGTTCGCCGGAGCGAGGAGCGCTACCGCGAGCTATTAGAGAACGCCAACGACATCATCTACACGCACGACCTGCAAGGGAACTTCACCTCGCTCAACAGGACGGGCGAGCGCGTGACGGGCTACACGCGCGAGGAGGCCGCGCTGATGAACATCGCGCGCGTGGTCGCCCCCGAACACCTGGAGAAGGCGCGCGAGATGATCGCGCGCAAGCAGACGGACGAAGTCTCCACCATCTACGAACTGGACATCATCGCCAAGGACGGACGGCGCGTGCCGCTCGAAGTCAGCTCGCGGCTCATCTACGAGGAGGGCCGCCCCGTAGGCGTGCAGGGCATCGGCCGCGACGTGACGGAGCGCAAGCGCATCGCCGCCGAGCTTCAAGCGTCTGAGGCCGAGATGCGCGCCCTGTTCGCGGCCATGCCGGACGTCATCCTCGTGCTCGACGCCGAAGGCCGCTACATCAAGGTCGCGCCGACGAACCCCGGCCTCCTCTACAAGCCCTCGGCCGAACTGGTCGGCAAGCGGCTGCACGAAGTCTTCCCGCGCGCACAGGCCGACCACTTCCTCAGTCACGTCCGCCGCGCGCTCGAAACCGGCCAGCCCGTCAACGTTGACTACAGCCTGATGATTGAAGGCGTGGAGAGCTGGTTCGAGGGGACCGTCTCGCCCATGCTGGATGATTCCGTCATCTGGGTGGCGCGCGACATCACGGAGCGCAAGCGCAGCGAGGCCGCGCTCCAACAACAGGCCGAGCGCGAGGCCGTCATCAACCGCATCTCGCGCGCCGTCCGCCGCTCGCTCGACACCACGGTCGTCTTCCACACGGCCGTACAAGAGTTGGGCTCTTACCTCGGCGTGGACCGCTGCTCGCTCTTCATGATCGAGGAGCAGGCCGGGCGCGTGCGGATGGTGGCGGAGTATCATGCGCCCGGCGTGCGCCCGGCCCAGCGCGACTTCCCGCTCGCGAAGATCAAGACCCTGGTGGACTCCGTTGACCGCCAGGGCGTGATGGTCTTTAACGACGCGGCGGCCGACGCCTGGATGGGTTCGTTCTACGAGGAAATCCTCAAGCCGGCCGAAGTCAAGTCAATCATGTACGTCGCCATCAAGACCGGCGAGGAGATGCCCGCGGCCTTCGCGTTCTCGACGACGCGCAGCTTCCGGCAGTGGCGCGAGGCGGACATCGCGCTCGCCCGCGCCGTGGCCGACCAGACGGGGCTCGCCATCCGCCAGGCCGAGTTGTTCCAGAAGGCCGAGGCGACTTCGGCCCGCGAGGCACTCATCAACCGCCTGAGCCTCGCCATCCGCGCCTCGCTGAGCTTGCCGGACGTCTTGAGCACGGCGACGCGCGAGTTGGGGCGCGCGCTTAAAAGCTCGCGCGTGCACCTCTACATGTACGACCCGCAGAACCCGCTCGTGCACGCCGAGCACGAGTACGTCGCGCCGAACTCTTCGAGCGTCCGCCACATGGAGATGAGCTTCGAGGAGCCCATCGCGCAGCGGCTCCTTCGTAGCCCTCGCCCCATCGTCATCTCGGACGCGCTCAACTACTCGGAAGGCCCGGCCGAGTTCAACGAGCAGGTGCGCCTCCACGCCGCACAGGTCCGCCTGCGCTCGCAGATTCTTTGCCCGCTCATCGTCAACGGCCGCTTCCGCAGCGCGCTCTGCATACACCAGACAGACCGCGTGCGGCGCTGGACCGAGGACGAGGTCGCGCTGGTCGAGGCCGTCGCCTCGCAGATCGCCACTGGGATAGCGCAGGCCGAGCTTTTCGAGATGACGGGCCGGGCCAAGAAGGAGTGGGAGACGACTTTTAACGCGATGTCGGACGGCATCTTCATCTTCGACAACGCGGGGCAGTTGATTCGCGTCAACCGCGCGGGGGCGGCGATGGAGGACACCTGGCCCCACCTCATGCTCGGCCGCCGCTGCTGCGACATCCTGCGCACGAGTGAGGGCAATACCTGCATCGTCGAGAAGACCATCAACGAAGCCCGCAGCGTGACCATCGAAATCATCCCCGAGCGCTTTAACCGCCCGCTCCTGGTCACCTGCGAGCCGATTATCGAGCGCGGCGACAAAATCATCGGCGCGGTCTGCACGGCGCGCGACCTCTCGGAACTCAGGAAGGCCGAGGCGAAAGCGCGCGAGCACCAGATGCTCCTGACGAACATTCTGGAGAGCGCGCGCGAAAGCATCTACGCCGTGGACACCGCCGGGCGCTTCCAGTGGTGCAACCGCGCGACGCTCGAAGCGACCGGCTACAGGTCCGAGCAGTTAATCGGCCACTCGTTCCTGGACATCACTTTCGAGGCCGACCGCGAGCCGGCCCGCGAGCACTTCGAGCGCACGCTCGAAGGCAAGCCGCAGACTTACGAGGCGCGCTTCTTCTCGCGCGACGGTGCCTTGCGCTACGCGCTCTTCGACACCGCGCCGCTCGTCGTAGAAGGGCGCACGACCGGCGTGCTCGGCATCGCGCGCGACATCACCGAACAGAAACAGGAGCGGCAGCGAGCCGCGCAGGCCGACAAGCTGCGCGCGCTCGGCCAGCTCGCCTCCGGCGTGGCCCACGACTTCAACAACGCGCTCACGGCCATCCTCGGCCGTGCGCAGTTGATGCGCCGCCAGGTGATTGACGATTCGCTGATGCACAATTTGGACGTGATTCAGACCGCCGCCGAGGACGCCGCCGCCACCGTCCGCCGCATACAGACGTTCGCGCGCCAGTCGCCGGCCAAGGAGTTCGAGACGCTCGACGTGAGCCGGCTGCTCGCGGACGCCGTGGAGATCACGCGCACGCGCTGGCACAACGAGGCGCGCCTGCGCGGCCTGCTCTACGCCGTCGAGCTGGAGACGGAAGGCCCCGTCCACGTCTCCGGCATCGCCTCGGAGCTGCGCGAGGTCTTCGTCAACCTGATCGTCAACGCGGTGGACGCCATGCCCGCGGGCGGCCAGCTCTTAATCGGCTGCGAGCGCACGGACGAGTCCGTGCGGCTGCGCTTCGCGGACTCCGGCACAGGGATGCCCGAAGAGGTGCGCGAGCGAATCTTCGAGCCCTTCTACACGACGAAGGGAGCGCACGGGACGGGCCTCGGCCTCGCCGTCAGCTACGGCATCATAGAGCGCCACGAGGGGCGCATCGGCGTCGAGTCCGAAGTCGGGCGCGGCACGACTTTCCAGATAGATTTGCCCGCGGCCGAGTTGGTCGAGGCGGACGGGGGCAGGCCCGCATCGTCGGCCGAAAGTCTGAGCCTGAGCGTGCTGGTGATTGACGACGAGATGTTCGTGCGCGAGACGCTGGCCGACATGCTCACTATTTTGGGCCACCGCGTCCGTGCGGTCGCGGGCGGGCGCGAGGGACTTGAGGGAGCTTTCCGAACGCAACTTCGATCTGGTCTTCACGGACCTCTCGATGCCGGAGATGGACGGCTGGGAGACTGCGCGCGAGATTCGACGCCGCGGGTCGGACGCGCCCGTCATCCTCATCACCGGCCACGGCGCGGCCACCCCCATCGCCCCCGGCGACAAAGACCTCGTCAACGGCATCATCGGCAAACCCTTCGACTTCGACCAGGTCGCCGAAGCGATAGCCCACGCCACTGCGGAGACGCGGAGACACGGAGACGCGGTGACGCGGCGATAAAATGCCGTTTCCCCGCGTCACCGCGTCCCTCTGTCCCCGCGTCTATTTTTCCCCGCGTTCCTCTTCGACTTCCGTTTCGAGTTCGACGACGAGTTGGCGGATGCTCGGTTGATCCATTGGCTCTATGAGGCGGAGCGCTTCGTCCAGGACGCGGCGCTGGTGTTCGGGCCAGCCGGGGCGACCCGCGACGCTGCCCAGCTCGCCCGGATAGTAACCGCAGCGCGGGGGGCGGACCATTTCGACGACATCTTTTTGAACCGAGAGCGTCATCGTCGGGATGCGCTCCAACTCCAATCCGCGCGCGACGAGCGAGATTGATTGGTGGCACAGCCGCGAGGCGGGGACGAGCAGCGCGGCCTGCACCTCGTAGCGCTTCACGCGTTCGATCAGGCGCGGCAGCATCTCGTCCACGAGTTTGCCCGCGTCCGGGATGTGCCCGCAGAAACTCCACCAGACCGGGTTCAACTGGCCTATGATCCCGTTGCTCTCGAACTCCGCCAGGCGGTCTATCGGGACTTGCGCGTTTCGGTCACGGGTCACGGCCGCCGTATCCCAGCCGCGCGCGCAGTAGAGCAAGTCCTCCGCCTCGACCTCGCGCGGCAGTTCGCGGAACCGCGTGTCGCCGCCGACCGCGTTCACGTCGAAGGAGTCCGTCCCGTTGATGTACGCCCCGGCTGACGTGATGAGCGCCATATTCATCATCGGCAGCGCGCGTCGCGCCGGGGTGAATGGCGCGCGCTTGTTCACGACGAACGGGTAATCGCCGCCCACGTCGCTGCGCGGGCTGCCGCGCGTGCGGCTCTCCTGCCAATGATCGTAGCGCCTCCGCCACTCGTCACTTCGCTCGATTATCTCCATCGAAAGATTCCCCTCTTGATTGTAGATGTCATCTGCTTTTCCGCCTCGCGATCAGCAGCAACGCGGCGGCCGCGGCCACGATGCCCACGGCGAGCGCCGTCACCGAATAGCCGTGCCACGCACCGAACGTCAGGCGCAACGGATCGTCCGCCGCCACGTCGTCAATCGGCCGCCCCATCGCCGCCCTCAGTGCGACCATCCGCGCCGCGATGACCCACTGCCCGACGCCCGTCGCTATGCCCACGAGCGCGAGCGAGATTGTCTCCGCCAGAAAAGCGCGACGGCTGACACCGCGCCTGAACAGAAACGCGCTCAGGAGCAGCACGAGGGCGATGACAAAGCCGCCCGTGTTCACAACCGCGAGCGTGCGCGTCACTATCGAGCCCGCCGCCTCGTTCGCGTAAGGGACGCCTCGTGCGCGCAAGGTAGCGAACGCGCTCGGCGCGACCGTGGCGCTGAAGAAGACCGCGCCGCCCAGCCAGAGCGCGATTAAGAGCAGACGCACGTCGCGCGCGAGCGTCGCGAGCCGCCCGCTGCTTTCGCTGGCTCCCGCGTTCACTCCCGCTCTGCTCTCAACTGCCTCCGCGCTCATCGCTAATCATACTCCATCAAGACGGGCATCAGGCGAATCCTGGGAAGCGTCATCTCAGGCTGTGCCAATTCGCGCGGGTCCGGCCCCGCAGTGAGCCAGGAGAGAGCGCGGTCTAGCTGCGCCTGGTAATCCTCAAGGTCGAGCGACATAAAATGACGGACGCCGAGGCGCGCGAACTTCTCTTTCGCCATCTGGTACATGCGCCGCGCCGCGCCCGGCCGCCCGATTTCCAGGTGGTGAAAGGCCACGGCCGACTGAATCATTGCTTGCAGGAAGAGCTTTTCCGCCGGGCCGACCTCGCCCATCCAGCGGTCCTCCCACGCGTCGTGCGCCGCGTGAAACTCGCCCTCGTTGAAGAGGTCAATCCCGGCGATGTACTCGACCGGGTAGGCCGCAACGTGCGCCTCCGTGTACGCTACTTCAGAACTCAACTGACTCACCGACTCAACCCCTTTGCGTCTTTGCGCCTTGGCGTGAGAGTTTTGGTTTTTCACGCAAAGGCGCAAAGACGCAAAGGGGTTGAGTTTGGATTTTGGAACGCGCCTTTATTCATTACTCCGCGTTCGTCGTTTCTTCCCAATCCTTCTTCAGCAACAGCTCCTCTATCCGGTAGGCGTGCAGCATGTCGTGCAGCGCCACGTGGCGAAACATGATGAGGACGTGAGTAGTGGTCGTACTCCTCGTGCTCGGCCTCGCGGAGCCATTCGTCTTCCGTCAAGTCCTTCAGCGTGTCAACCAGCCGCTCGCGGTCGCGGGCATAACGGTCCAGCGCCTCGTCCAGGTCAACCTTGAGCAGCGCGCCCTCCTGCATCGCCTCGTCCGGGTTGTACCCGACGATACGCGGCCGCGTCTCCTTGAGCATCAGTTCGAGCCGCGAGAAGAAGAGCGCGTGGACTTCCGCCAGGTGACAGGCATGCTCATGCGCGGACCACTTGCCAGGGCTCGGCCGCCGCTTCAGATTCTCCGCCGGGACTTCGCGCACCAGCGGCGTGATGATCGCGGGCGCGTTCCCGAGCGCCGTGATGACTGCTTCCGCGTTGTTCATAAAAAACCTTCAGGGGGCCGTCATGTATAGAGGCTTACTCGCCTGCTGGCCGAGCAGACATTTCGCGTGCACGACCTGCATCACGGCCTCCGACCAGGCCAGGTAATCTTTCACCACGCGGTCGTTGAGGCCGCCGTAAAAATCGAGGTAAGTCCAGTCACGTTTCCCCAGCCAGTTCTCCTGATTGGCCCAACGCGTGACGAGGCCCCCCCACGCGCGCGGGCTCCACTGGCACAGATAATCCCCGTACATCACCGCCACCTGGTCGTACTCGTAGCCCGTGAAGACCATGTGCGTCTCGCTCAGGAATTTTTGCACCTGGCCTTCGGCCGTGACGTAGAGCCTGTCAGGCAGTGGCCTCGCTTTAACGGTACGCGGGACGGTCACAAAGCAGACCTCGTGGCTCAACTCCGCGTGGCGCAGGATGAGCGCGGCCTCCGTCTCCGACGACTCCCCGGACATGACGCGGAAGACGGCGTCAACAAAGGGGACGCCACGGTCCAGGGTCAGAATTTTTTGAGAGTCTTCCATTCGGCAATTAACCGACGAACACAACGGCTTCAGACCTTCTGATTTTGGCTCAGTCTGGACGCGATGACTTTCGCGGCGGTCGCGCCCGCGCCGACCGCGCCCGCGACGGTCGGCGCGAGCGGGTTGGAAACGTCGCCGACGGCGAAAACATTTCCGACGCTCGTCTCCTGCTCGCCCGTCGTGACGACGTAACCGCGCTCGTCCACGTGCAACTGTTCTCGAAACAACTCCGTGTTCGGCTCGACGCCGACGCGCACTATCACGCCCTTGACGGCCATCTGGAAAGGCTTGAGAGCGCCGTCGCGCATAATCTCCACGGCCTCGACCTCCGTCTCGCCGATGATGCGCCGCACGATTGCTTCCTTAAAGACCGTGATGCAATGCTCGCCCCGAAGACGCTCGACGAACTCTGCACGAGCGCGCAGTCTCTTCCCGCGGTGCACGAGCGTCACGGTCGCGCAAACCTCCGCGAGCAGCAGCGCATTCTCGGCCGCGGCGTCGCCGCCCCCAATCACACAGACATCAAGGCCGGCGAACAGATCGCGGTCGCGCTGACCCGACTCCATCACGCCGCGCCCCGCGAGTTCCATTTCGCCCGGAATGCCCAGCCGCCTGCGGCGGACGCCCGTGGCGAGGATAAGGCTGATGGCCTGTAGCTCCTCGCCGCTTCGGAGCGCGACGCGGCGCGAACGCAGGTCAACGCTCTCGATCTCGACTCCCGTCCATAAATCGAACTCCGCGCCCTCGACCTGCTCCGCGAATCGGTCGCGCAGCTCGCGCCCGTTCTCCGCGCGCACTCCCAGATAATTCTCAATCGAGTTATAGACCGATAGTAACTGCCCGCCGACTTCCGCGCCCGCTTCGAGCACGAGCGCGTCCAGCCCCAGCCCGTCGCACCACATGGCGGCCGACAACCCGGCCGGCCCCGCGCCGATGATAATCACATCAAGCATAACAGCAGTCGGCAGTATAAGCAGCTTTGCCCTTTCTGCCTACTGCTTGCCGCCCGCCGCCTACTGTTTTTTCGCCACTATCTCAGCAGTGCGCCGCCGGTGGCCCTCTTCGGTTGACGCGCCTTCGTAGTCGTGCAGGATTTCCCAGCCGCGAAACTCGGCGCGCAGCTCGCCCGGCCCGAACAGGTACGCGGGGTTCATCTCCTTCGCGCAGGGGTCGTCGTCCGTCATGTGAATCGCGGCGACGGCGAGGCCGCCACGGCGCACGCCCGCGCGGATTTGCGGAAAGAGGTCACGCTGAAGGTAGTAGAAGACGCCGACGAGGTCGTAAGCGCCCGCCTCAATCTCGAACTCCCCGCGCTCAAGGTCCGCCACGCGCCAGTCAACGCTGACCCCGCGCAACTGTGCCAAAGTCTTCGCCAACTCTATGCCGACAGTTGACGCGTCCACAGCCGTCACGCGCCAGCCGCGCTCGGCCAGAAAAATCGCGTGCCGCCCTGGGCCGCAGGCGAGATCGAGCGCGCGCCCGGGCCGCAACTCAGAAGCGGTGCGGACGAGGAGCGGCATGGGCTCCCTGATGATGTGCTCGCCGCGCCCGTAGCGCTCGTCCCAGTCAGTCACGTTCTCGCCGCCCCGACCTCTTCAGTTTCGCTGAGCGCGACCCCGATCTCGCGCGCGACTTGCTCGGGCGAGAGCGCGGAGGCGCACAATGTCCCCGTCCGATCCAGAAACTTGATGGCCGACGCCAGCTCTTCGCCGTCCAAAGTCCAACGCCCCCGCACGCTCCCCGCGTCGCCGTCGCCGCTTCGTTCGAGTTCGTTCAGCCGCTCGACCAGCTCCGTAAAGTCGCGCCGCTCGACGCGCGGGCGCACCGACGGTTTCTGCCCAGGAGTAGTAAGGATAGTCAACGCGGTAGCCCCAGCCGCTCATCATCGGCAGGGCGATGAGGTAAAGGCGGCCGCGCGCGTTGGCGGAGATGGCCGTGAACGGCGCGTTGTGCCGCGTCGGGCTGAAGCCGTGCGAGCCGTAGAGGCCGGGCGCGAGCGTCACGAGCGAGAGCCCAGTCGTCTCGTCCTCTTCGACCGACGATTGGCCGCTCGCGAAACTCTCCAGGGCGTCCTCTATGCGCTGCCAGACATCGCGCCACAGGAATTCGTACTCGTCCGTGCGCGCGATGACGCGCTCGACTTCAGGGAGGACCAGCTCGTAGAGCCGCGCCTCGTCCGTCACAGATGCGCCTGCCAGGTGACGCGCCAGGGGCGAGCCCTTGTCTTCGCCGGGGACGAAGGCGTCCGAGCCTTGGATGACGATGCTCGCGCGCACACCGTCCGGGCTTGAGTACTCCGAAAAGTCGCCGGCCTCGGCGGCCGCGATCAGCTTCTCGCGCAGGTTCAAAGCTCGCTCGCCTACGAGCACAGTCCAGACGGAGAGCACGCCGTCCGTGTCGAAGTGGTTGTTCGTGATTAGCTCTACGCCTTCGGTCAGGCGCTCGCGCTCGGGAGAGCCGACGAGGTTGAGCGCGATTTCGGTGGAGGTGTCGGCCTTGACCTCCGTGGGAGTGCGGTTCCCCTCCCAGTGCGAGAAGTGAATGCTGTTGGAAACGGTCCCGTCCACGGAGAGCTTGCGAACGTCTTCAAGCCCCGCGTGGTAATACTCGAATCTCATTTGTGAATCACCTCGAAAGGTTCGGCTGTTTGACGCTGCCCGGGTTTGCCCGCAGTTTAGCTCATCTTCGCAGCAAGAGAAACTATCAGGGGCGCGTTTCTCATGCTCAAACCTTTCGAGTCAAATTTGACTGGCGGAAAAGCGAAGTTGTATGCTCGCGCCTCGACAAAACATTTGTTAGAGGGGCTTGGAAAATGGAAGAGATTACGGCGACGGAACTCAAGCGGCGGCTGGACGGCGGCGAGGACATACAGATCATAGACGTGCGCGAGCCGAACGAGTACGCGTACGCGCGCATCCCCGACTCCGTGCACATCCCTTTGGGCCAGGTCTTGAACCGCATGTCCGAGATTGACCCCGCGCGCGAGACGGTTGTCCACTGCAAGATGGGCGGGCGCAGCGCACGCGCCATAGAGGCGCTGACGCGCGCGGGCTTTCAGGGCAAGCTGATAAACCTGGCAGGCGGCATCACGGCCTGGTCGAACGACGTTGACCCGAGCGTGCCGAAATACTGACGAGGTCAGTCACTGTTTGAAGAGTCCCGTCAGGGACGATTGAAAATAGCCCAGCGATAAATCGCTGGGTAAGCAAATGAAAAAATATTTGAGTCCCGTAGGGACGGCTGAAATACTCGGTCGTCCCTACGGGACTCAAATTTATCAATCCTCTATTCCCAGCGATAAATCGCTGGGCTATTTTCAACTGTCCCTGACGGGACAAAACGCTTCTTCTCAATCACTCTCTTTAAATACTTCGTCCGGCGGCGCGGCCTGCGCGTCTAAAAAGACGGCACAGGGGGTTGGCCCGAAGACAAGCTCAGACGACGAACTCCGGGGCTCGCGCCGCGAGCCCAGGGCGTAGTGTCGCCTCTCCTCCGACTCGACGGCGGCCCCGTACGACGAACAATCTTTGAAGTCATGGAGGAATGAGTTGATGAGAAGTTTAATTTTCAGAGGCGCGCTGCTTTCAATCCTGCTGCTGGCAATTGCCGGCCCGTCCGCGCAGGCTCGCGCGGCCGACACGCGCGGCCGCATAGACCGGCACGAGCGCAGAGAGCTTCGCGCGGACCGCCGCGAGATCAGGTCCGGCACGAGAGAAATTCGCTCGGACCGCAGGGAGCGTCGTTCCGACCGCCGCGACTTGAGGGCCGACGTGCGCGATTACAGACGCGACAGACGCGACGGCGCACCGCGCTGGGAACTGCGCGCCGACCGCCGCGAGATTAGAGGTGATAGGAGGGAACTACGCGGCGACCGCCACGAACTGCGCTCCGACCGCCGCGACCGCCGCGCGGATGTCCGCGACTTCCGGCGCGACCGGCGCGACGCACGCAGAGACTAAAAGCAGGGATGAGGGATGAGGGATGAGGGATGAAAGGGTTTTGAGTGAAACGCTCATCGAATCATTGATTCATCCGGCTTTAATTCATCCCTCATCCCTCATCCCTTAACCAGGTAACTTATCTTCTCTTTGCCCAGAAAATCCTTGCCGGTCTTTTTCGTCACGAGGCCGGCCCTCTCCAATTCGAAGTAGGCGCGCTGAATCTCGCCTTTGTCAACGGAGAGTTTCTGTGCCAGGGCGGCGGGGGCGGGCAGCGCCTCGCCGGGCGCGAACGCCTTGTCGCGGATGTGAGTTTCGAGTTGTTCGCGGACCTGCGCGTAGACCGGGCCAGCGGTCGCGCGGTCGCCGATTTGAATGTTTAGCTTTTCGCTCACGGTCTACGGCCTACTTGTTAATCCCTTCCAGCTCGACGAAGCGGCTGAGTCGCGTGATGACCATCCCCTCGGAGACGTTCGTCCGGCACGACAGCGCGGGCCTGTCGTCCCCTTCGGTCTGCCCCTCGCGGCGATACCAGATTTGGCAGTTTGTGCAGTCGCCGTTCCAGCAAAAGTCGCCGTACGAGATCGTATGCATCGAAAGGAACTGGAAGCAACGCAGCAGCCGGTTATTCTCCGGCACCTCCACGCGGCGGCCCAGGATTTCTATCGAGACCATCTTCTCGTAAGGGTCTAGCAGGTCGCTATCCATCATCGAGGAAAACCGCTCTAACGCTGAAGACTCTTTAAAACGCCCGGAGTATAACAGAAATGCTCAACCCTTTGCGCCTTACGTCTTACCTTTGCGCCTTTGCGAGAAACAACGACGGTTCACGCTGAAGGCGCAAAGAGAAAACTTAAGGCGCAAAGGGGTTGAGTGGATTTTGAACTGGCTTTTAGGTCTTATTCTGACTCATGATTCCTGGATTCTGCTTTTCCGTCCGTCCCTGCTAAACTAC
The DNA here is from genome assembly GCA_963711585.1 of uncultured Acidobacteriota bacterium. Taxonomy (GTDB): domain Bacteria; phylum Acidobacteriota; class Blastocatellia; order Pyrinomonadales; family Pyrinomonadaceae; genus QHXM01. Next base: position 107,482 of record CAVQEU010000023.1, read on the forward strand.
CCGTTCGGAGGTGAGAGCAAGCAGTGTCAATCGTCATTTACACGAAGCCAGGGTGTCCTTACTGCCAGCAGGCGCGCGATTATTACAATTCCGAGTCCATTCCGTTTACGGATTACGACGCGCAGAACGACCTCGCGCGGCGCAAGGAGATGCTGGCCTTTTCAGACGGCGACCCGACGGTCCCGTGCATCATCGAGGATGGCGAGTACGTCGGCTCCGGCTGGGGCACGCCGCCGCGCGGTTGAACGGTCCACGACTGAAGCGTGGCCGTGCGCCCCGCCGAACCATTTTCCCAATTACGACGTATATAGTTTTTCCTGAAGTCAACCGAGGCGGCCCGTCACGGACGAGAGCCTCGCGACGGGTCTTCGGGAGACCAACATTTTCCCAATCTTTCAATCAAAGAAGGCAGAAGAGATGAGAAGAATCACAAGAATTTTCGCGTTCTACACGCTGGCCGCAGCCTTCCTGCTCTCTCAGTTGGCCCCGGCACTGGCACAAAATAAACTGGTCACACCACCGCCACCACCGCCCATGGCAAAAAAGATTCCCAAAACGACTACCATTCACGGCGAGACGCTCGTGGACAACTACTTCTGGCTGCGCGAGAAGACGAACCCGGAAGTCATCAGCTACCTTGAGACCGAGAACGCTTACACGGATTCCGTGATGAAGCCGACCGAAGCCTTGCAGGCCGCGCTCTACAAAGAGATGGTCGGCCACATCAAGGAGACGGACGAGAACGTCCCCTACAAACAGGGCGACTACTTCTACTACACGCGCACCGTCCAGGGGCTGCAATACCCCATCTACGCGCGCAAGCCCAAGACCCTTTCGTCCAAGGAAGAGGTCACGCTCGACGCAAACGAACTGGCGAAGGGGCTGAAGTACCTGGGCGTCGCCGCCTACGCGGTGAGCGACGACGGGAATTATCTGGCCTACTCGACCGATACGACCGGCTATCGCCAGTACACGCTTCAGATCAAAGACCTGCGGACAGGCAAGCTCCTGCCCGAAAAGATCGAGCGCGTCGGCTCCGTCATGTGGGCGACCGACAACAAGACCATCTTCTATTCGACGGAAGACGCGGTGACGAAGCGCTCCGACAAGTTCTTCCGTCACGAAATTGGCACAGACAAGAGCGACCTCATCTACGAGGACAAGGACGAACTCTTCGACGTTTACGGCGGGCGCACGCGCGACAAGAAGATGATTCTCATCGTCTCGGGCAGCAAGACTTCCACGGAGTATCGCTACGTCCCGGCGGACAAGCCTGCCGAAGCGCCGAAAGTTATTCTGCCGCGCGAGGCCGAGCACGAATACTCTGTTGACCACCGCGACGGCCTCTTCTACATCCGCACGAACCAGGGCGCCAAGAATTTCCGCCTCGTGACCGCGCCCGTCTCCGACCCGTCGAAAAAGAACTGGAAAGAGATCGTCCCGCACCGCCCGGCCATCAAGATTGACGACATAGACCTCTTCAGCAATCACCTCGTCCTGTCCGAGCTGGAAGGCGGCCTGCAACACCTTAGCGTCATTGACCTGAAGACGAACAAGTCGCACCGCATAGAGTTTCCCGAACCCGTCTACACGGCTTTCGTCCAGACCAACCGCGAGTTCAACACGAAGACTCTGCGCTTCGCTTACCAGTCGCTCGTCACGCCCAATTCCGTCTTCGACTACGACATGGACACCAAGCAGCGCACGCTGCTCAAGCAGACGGAAGTGCCCGGCGGGTTCGACAAGGCGAACTATCAATCGGAGCGCACCTTCGCCACCGCCTCGGACGGGACACGGATTCCCATCTCGGTCGTCTACCGCAAGGGCACGAAGATGGACGGCAAAGCGCCGCTCCTGCTCTACGGCTACGGCTCTTACGGCATCTCGATGACGCCCAGCTTCTCCTCGAACCGCCTGAGCCTGCTCGACCGCGGCGTCGTCTACGCCATCGCGCACATACGCGGCGGCGGCGAGCTTGGCGAAGAGTGGCGCGAGGCCGGGCGCATGATGAAGAAGATGACCACCTTCACGGACTTCATCGCATCAGCCGAACATCTGGTCAAGCAGAAGTACACCTCATCTGATCGCATCATCATCCAGGGTGGGAGCGCGGGCGGCCTCCTGGTCGGCGCGGTCGTCAACATGCGGCCCGATCTCTTCAAGGCCGCCATCGCGGAAGTCCCGTTCGTTGATGTCGTCAACACAATGCTCGACGCCTCGTTGCCGCTGACGACGAGCGAGTACATAGAGTGGGGCAACCCGAACGAGAAGGCCGCGTATGATTACATGAAGACCTATTCGCCTTACGACAACATCAAGGCGCAGAACTACCCCGTCATGCTCATCAAGGTCTCTTTGAACGACAGCCAGGTTCCCTACTGGGAGGGCGCGAAGTTCGCCGCGCGCCTGCGCGCGACCAAGACCGACAACAACCTGCTGCTCCTCAAGACCAACATGGGCGCGGGCCACGGCGGCTCCTCGGGCCGCTACGACCTCCTCAAAGAGGTCGCCTTCAACTACGCGTTCATGCTCAGCCAGTTCGGAATCACGGGCTGACGGGATGACTGCCGGGAAGTGAGGGTTATTTCCCGGCAGGCGCGTTATAACCTGGAAGAAGAAACAAAGGGCAGCCATTCAGGCTGCCCTTTGTTTCTAGCTCGGATTCCTATTGCGGGAAAACTCAAAGCGCGACGGTTAAGAACACGGCCCACGCCGGAAGTCCTCACCACGGCCTCACGCGCGTTTGTCCTCGGGCTGGTCTTCGACGGGGGGTTCAGTCTTAACGGCAAGTCGCTTACTGCGGGCGCGAGCTTTTATGACATCACCGGCTAACACTTCCATTCGTTCGTCCAAATCGTCAAACCGCTCATTCATCTCTTGGCGTAGGACGGATACTTCGGAGCGGGCTGCTCTGACTTCGGTATCAACTTGCTTGAAGCGGTCTTCTACTGCCACGCGGAATTGGTGGAGTTCAACCCCTAAGCTGTTAATGGCTTCCAAGACGGTCTTAAGCGTGGGTTGTGTTGGGGTTTCGTCGCTCATGAGAGAAATAGTGAACCTGCCTGACCTAAAAAGTCAACGGCTCTTCTGAAGAATGGTTGCGGTAATGGACGGTTAGGGGTTAAATATAGCTCCCCATGATCGGCGCGACACTCGATAATTACCGCATCCTCGAAAAGCTCGGTGCGGGCGGGCAGGGAGAAGTTTATAAGGCCGTTGACAAACGGCTCGGCCGCACGGTCGTCATCAAAGTTCTCCCGCCGGATTTGACCGTCAAGGAGGCGAACCTCAAACGCTTCGAGCGCGAGGCCCGCCTCGCCTCCTCACTCGACCACCCGAACATCTGCACCATCTTCGACCTCGGCGAAGAAGGCAACGTACATTACATCGCCATGCAGTACGTCGAGGGGCGCAACGTGCGACAACTCGTCAACGGCCGCCCGCTCGAAATGAAGAGCGCGCTCTCCATCGCCGTCCAGGTCGCGGACGCTTTGGCCGCCGCGCACGCGCGCGGCATCATCCACCGCGACATCAAGGCCGGCAACGTCATGGTCACGGACGCGGGCCAGGTGAAAGTGCTCGACTTCGGCCTCGCCAAACTGCTCGACGAAGACGCGGCGCACGCCGGAGGCATACACCACACGGAGTTGACGGAGATCGGCGTGCCTTACGGGACGGCGACCTACGCCGCGCCGGAGCAGGCGCGCGGCGACCGCGTGGACAAGCGCGCAGACATCTTCTCGACGGGAGTTTTACTTTACGAGATGCTGACCGGCATCTGGCCCTTTCAAGGCCGGACGAGCGTGGACGTGCGCCACGCCGTGCTGCACGCACAGCCGACTCCCGTCGCCGAGATGCGCAACGACGCCGTCCCGCCGCGCCTCCAACAGATTCTTGACCGCGCGCTTCAGAAGGAGCCGCGCGACCGTTATCAGAAGATGGAGGAGTTGCGCGACGAGTTTAAGAACGTCTTGCGCGAGGTCATGGCGCGCAGCGGCGGGCAGTACATGGAGCAGACACACGAGTCTGTCGCGCCGCGCCACCTTCCAGGCACGGGCGGGACGTTCTCGCGCCTCAAGCACTGGTTTCGGACGATCACCAACACGGAAGTCCCGCAGCCTCCGACGACCGTGCCCGTTCAGCCCGCGGGCCAGACCTCGCAGGACGTTCACGAGACTCCCATGACGAGCCTCGGCGACCAGGAGAAAAAGAGCGTCGCCATCCTCCCCTTCAAGAATCTGAGCAACGACGCGGCCGTCAGCTTCTACGAATTCTCGCTCGCCGACGCCGTCATCACCGAACTGGCACAACTTAAATCGCTCGTCGTCCGCCCCTCGTCCGTCATGGTCAAGTACCAGGGCACGGAGCGCGACCCGCGCGACGCCGGGCGCGAGCTGAACGTGAGCGCCGTGCTGGCCGCGGGCTTCCTGCGCGCTGGCGACCGCATACGCGTCACGGCCCAACTGCTCGACGTTGCGAGCGGCGACCTACTGTGGAGCGACCGGATTGACGCCGACTCCGCGGACATCATCACCGTCCAGGACACCATCGCGCGTCGCATCGTCGAGGGACTGAGGCTCGAACTGTCTCCCGCCGAGAAGGACGGGATGGCGCAGCCCGCGACGGCCAACGCGGACGCCTACGAAGAATACCTGCGCGGGCGCGACCGCATGGGCCGCTTCATCTATCACACCTTAGCGCGCGCCGACGTTGACGCCGCCATCGAGCACTTCAAGCGCGCGGCGGAATTGGACCCGAACTTCGTCCTCTCCTGGAGCGCGCTCGGCGGCTGCTACGCCAACCTCGTGCGCAAGGGCTTCGGCGACGTGGAGGATTACCACCACGCCGAAGAGGCTTTCGAACGCGCGCTCGCGCTCGACCCGAAGAACTTCGAGACGCGCATGCACATGGTCTTCATACATCTCTCGCGCGGCGAAAAACGGCAGGCGCGTGAGCTGCTGTCTCGTCTGCGGCGCGAGATGCCGAACGACGTGGGCGTGCATTTCGTCTCGGGCGTGTTGCGACGCCTCGACGGCGACTACGACCGCGCGTTGCGCAGCTTCGACCGGATGGTCAAACTGAACCCGGCCGAGCGCGTCGTCGTCAGCTACAATCGCGCGCGAATTTTCATGTACCAGCGACGCTTCGACGACGCGCTCCTCGAACTGGATCAGGGCGCGGCGATGGAGCCGGACCACCCGCTGATTAAGACTTTCCGCGGCCGCGTGCTCTACTACCGCGGCGAGATTGATGAAGCGACGCGCCTCCTCGAAGAAGTTGTGGAGAAGAACCCGCGCCTCGACGGCGTGAGGCCCATCTACGCGACGTGCCTGAGCGCGCAGGGGCGACACGCAGAGGCGCAGGCCCAACTGACCGAGCAGGTCAAGGACGTGGCGGCGGCCGACCACGACATCTCTTACTGGACCGCTTCCGTCTACGCGCTCGAAAATGATCGCGAGCAGGCGTTCGAGTGGCTGGAACGCTCAATCGCCCTCGGCAACGAGAACAAGCCCTGGTTCGAGTCGGACCCGAACTGGGAACAGTTGCGCGATGATGAGCGCTTTCGGCAGTTGATGGAGAAGATCGAGCGCTCGCGCCCGCGCGAGAGAGGATGAACCAGGGATGAAGACTTTCGTCGTCGGAGACGTGCACGGCCGCCGCGCGCAGTTGAACAGTCTGCTCGACGCGCTCCCGCGCGACCCCGCCTCGGACACGCTGGTCTTTCTGGGCGACCTGATTGACCGCGGGCCGGACGCGCCCGGCGTCGTCGCGGACGTATGCTCGTGGCAGCGCGCCAACCCCGAGCGCGTCGTCGTCCTGCGCGGCAACCACGAGCAGATGATGCTCGACTTCATAGACGAAGACTCGCGCCTCTGGCTCGCGAGCGTCACGGGCGGCGAGCAGACCTTTCAGCAGTACACCGGAAGCCCCGTGCGCGTCGAGACTGAAGAGGACTTCGAACGCGCGCGCCGCAGCCTCGAAGAGAGCGTGCCCCCCGAGCACCTGGAATTTTTCCGCGACCTGCCGCTCTATCACGAGGACGACTACGCGCTCTACGTGCACGCCGGCCTAGACCACGGCAAGCACCCGCGCGACACGGACGCGCACCAACTGCTCTGGACGCGCGACGCCGATTTTTATAAGAAGTATCGCGGCAAGCCCTGCGTCTTCGGCCACACGCCGACGGCGTTTCTGCCGCTCATGGGCCGCATCGGCCGCCACGGCATCTACATCTCACACAGCGCCATCGGCATCGACACGGGCTACAACTACAACTCGCCCCTGACCTGTCTCTCGCTCCCCGACTTCACCCTCCACCAGTCCTTCGCCGACGGCCACCTCGTCACGCACCAGATCACCAACTTCATCCCCGAAGAACTGCGCGCGATGAAGAAAGCCGCCAGCGGCGCATCGAACTCCCTGACACAGAGGTATAGCGATGAACGAGGATCTTAGCTCTGTTTGTGAGCGACTTCTCTGAATCTATCCAGATAACTCATCACATCCCAGTAATAATCACGAGTCTCCTGATAAGCGTATCCGGCAGCTAAGAAAACTGTGGTAAGTGCCGCCACTAGTTCTCCTGCCTGAGCAGCATCAGATAAGGCTGACATCAGCTTAACGAAAGCCGGGTCTGTGCTCTGCCGGGCTACCTGATGCCACCTTCTCAACTTGTTCCTCTTTCAAACCATCAAACAGAATGACCATTCGCCGGAGGAAAGGCTCAATGCTGTCTCGAATGACAATGTGGAAGACGAGATGGCGAAGTTCCTCAAGCGGCAGGATTGCAGGATTGATAATGCCGGTGGGTTTCGCTGACTTCATCGCTGCTCCATGCGACATTCCTGCGGCTGGTTTCTAGTCAGGCTGACAGCAAACCAATGGTCTGCTATCTTATGCCCCGTGTGCTCTGAACTTTGGCAACGATCGGAATGAACACTCTACCCACCATTGAAAGATGAAGGGAGCCGCGAGAGAGCTTAAAAGCTATAGACTCTCGGCGGACAAAAAGCAAGTTGCATTTTAGGCGCAGTTGCGACTAAAAGCAAGACTCATTTGAATTTGTTGTTCCATCAGGAGGTCTGGCCTGATGGGAGCGCCGCGTCGAAAGCCAGAGCGTTTAGCGGAGAAGTTGCTTCAGATTCGCTTGTTCTTAGGTCTTTCACAGGATGGAATGTTAAGGCGTTTGGATTTGGCTGACGAACTCATACGTAGCAGAATCTCTGAGTATGAGCTTGGAAAACGCGAACCTGATCTCCCAGTCCTATTGAAATATCCTCGCTGTGTAGACTCGACGGAGTGCTGATTGACGATAGATGGACATTCTGAAGGCTACAGAAGGTTTCAAACCAGGGAACAGCTAGAAGCAAATCCGTCGCTCGAAGCAAACGTAAGCGATGATTGATTAAAGTGCTTGACACCGTGACGCTGCTGGAAGATTTACTGAAGCGCGGCGAGGTCGGCACCGTGGTCGAAGTTCTCGCGCCGGACGTTTATGAAGTCGAGTTCTGCGATGATGAGGGGCAGACCTACGCGGAGCTTGCGTTGCGTGGCAATCAGCTCGTCGCGCTACATAATCAAGGGGAAGGATTAAAAATCGTTGCGTGAGAATAACTCTGCCGCCCGCACGACAAGTCATTCGAGTCTGCCGAAAAAGAGGTCAAGATTATGGAGAAGGTCAACATCAAGGAGAAGTTCGATCTCTTCGAGGACCGCTGGAGTCCGAAGGTCATCGGCGAGATTAATGATTCTTACGTCAAGGCGGTGAAGCTGAAGGGCGAGTTCGTGTGGCATCACCACGACGATGAGGACGAGTTGTTTCTCGTCGTCAAGGGGAGCCTCGTCATCAAATTGAGGGACGGGGACATCAGGCTCGAAGAGGGCGAGTTCGTCGTCATCCCGCGCGGCGTGGAGCATTTACCCGTCGCCGACGAGGAGGCGCACGTTCTGTTGCTTGAGCCGAAGTCAACCTTGAACACGGGCAACGTGACGAACGAAAGAACCGTCGCCGAGCTGCAACACATTTAGAGCGGGCCGAGCCCATCTCTTCTGGAGGACTCTTGAAGAAACACTTCCTGCTGTTCCCTCTTCTTTTCGTCATAGTCTTCGCCAAAGGCGAACTGCCGGCAGACAATCAGGCGAAGCTCGTGAAGGTCGTCGAAGTCCCAGGCTACTCCGAGGGCGTCGTCTTCGACCGCGCGGGCAACGCCTACATCTCCGATGTCTACAACGGGACGATTCACCGCGTCACGCCCGACGGTCAGGCGAGCGTCTGGGCCAAAACGGGCGCGCCCAACGGCCACAAGGTGGAAGCCTCCGGCACGCACCTGGTCTGCGATGGGAAAGCGCACGCGGTGCTGCGCCTCAGCGCCGACGGCCAAATCATCGGCAAAGCGGCCTCCGAGTTTGACGGGAAACCATTGCGCGGGCCGAACGACCTGACGCTCGACCCGAAAAGCGGCGGCTTCTACTTCACGGACCCCGGCGGCTCCAGTAAGGAGAAACCTATCGGCACGGTTCATTACGTGGACGCGAAAGGCAAAACTCATCTGGTGGCCGAAGGGCTCGCGTTTCCGAACGGCATCGTGCTCCGGCCCGACGGCAAGCTGCTGGTGGGCGAGAGCCACTACAACCGCATCCTCGTCTACGACGTGCTCGCCCCCGGAAAAGTTGGGCCAATGAAAGTCTTCGCGACGCTGCCGACCAAGGAGGGCGAGCAGATAGACAACCAGCCGGACGGGATGTGTCTCGACGCTGACTTGAACCTTTACGTCGCGCACTACGGGATGCGCCAGGTGCAGGTCTTGAGCAAGGAGGGGAAGCTCCTGCGCCGCTATCCCGGCGGCAACCTGACGACGAGCAACGTCGCCTTCGGCGGCCCGAAGATGGATCAGCTCTACATCACGGGCGCAATCGGCGACGAGTTGAAGACGAAGGGGGCGCTCTTCCGCCTGGATTTGAAAGGCGTCAAGGGTTTGAAAATCCTGCCGAAGCGTTAGCGAAGAATCGAAGAGTCCGTGATAACCGTCGTCTGACTTCGGCGTCGGAAGGATTGCACTCCGCGCCCCCTATGGAGGATGATGCGTGGCATGAAGAGAACAATTCTCATCGTCGTCGCAGTCCTCGGACTGTTCGCGCAGGCCGCCGCGCAGACGCCCGCACGGCGCGTCGAAGGCCGCACGCTCGTCTCGGGCGCACTGCCGCCCGTACGCCTCAAATTCGATAAAGACTTCGACTACGTCGGCACGCAGAGTTTCATCCTCTACAACAGCGCGCAGGTCGAGCAGCACTTTTTCGTGGACTCGGAGAAGGGGCGCATCAGGCGCATGTTCATGGTGCAGTTCGAGGGCTACCTGCCGACGAACACGCACACCTATGACTACAAGATCAAAGACACGGTCAGACTGGGCGGGCTGGACTTCATGTACGACACCAACGTCGCCAACGTCCCCGCCTTCAGGAAACAGTATCCTGATTCGGACGCGGGGCGCGCGGCGGCTTTCCTGGAAGCGAAGGGCTACCAGTTGGAAGGCGAAGACATCATCTACCAGCGCTACGTCCGCCTCGTTGACGAGGCGAGGCGCAACGAACTGCTCGTTATCTACTACGAGAATTTGAAAGGCACCGGCCTCACGGCCGCGGACCTCTCAGCGGACGGCCGCGCCGCCGCCGAGCGGGACCGAGTCTTCCGCGAAGTCCAGAAGCGCGCCCTCAAAGGTTTCAAGGTCTCGAAATGAAGAATAAGAGTGCGCTTAAAAACCCATTCAACCCTTTGCGTCTTACGTCTTGTCTTAGCGCCTTTGCGGGAAACAGCCGTTCACGCAAAGACGCAAAGTTAAAACTTAAGGCGCAAAGGGTTGAGTTAAGTAGTAGCTTGAGTTTTGAATCTTAGTTCCACCATTTTAAGTTTCAGACGGAGGTAATCATCTATGCTCAAAGAAGGCGATGCCGCGCCGGATTTCACGACGCGCGACGAGAACGGCAACGAGATCAAGCTCTCGGACTTGCGCGGCCAGAAGGTCGCGCTCTATTTCTACCCGAAGGACGACACGCCGGGCTGCACCAAGGAGGCTTGCTCGTTCCGCGACAACTACTCGGCCGTCGAAGAGGCCGGAGTCAAAGTCCTCGGCGTCTCACTCGACGACGAGGCTTCGCACCAGGCTTTCATCTCCAAATACAACCTGCCCTTCACGCTCCTGAGCGACACGGACCGCTCGGTCTCGGAGGCTTACGGCGTCTACGGCGAACAGACCTGGGGCGACCGCAAGTACATGGGCGTCGCCCGCAAGACCTTTCTGATTGACGAAGAGGGCAAGATCAAGAAGGTCTTCGACAAGGTCAACGTCGAAGCCCACGCCGACGAGGTTTTGGAAGGCTTCCGCGCTTAGAATCAGTCGAGCATGCGCCCCCACGATTTCATCCCCGAAGGGGATGCACATGATAGCCAGGGGTAAGCGCGATAGCGCGCCACCCCTGGTCAGACGGCAAACACGAATCCGACCCTGAAGGGGTCGCACCTCAACGTCGAAGTGCGACCCCTTCAGGGTCGAATCTTTTTTCTACGCGATTCCAGGGGCGGCGCTCGCGCTCGCGCGCTCGCTTGCCCCTGGCTATCATGTTCGGCCCTTTCAGGGCGGGCTTGCTGCTAATCCGTTTGAGTCTTACGCCCGACGCTCCAATATCATTTTAGCGATGGCGCGCAAAGTCGTCATCGGCTTTTCTATGTGGTCGAGCGCGGCCGAGGCTTCGTCGAACGCGGCGCGTGCGCGCTCGTGCGTCGCGTCCAGGCCGTAGAGCGCAGGGTAGGTGGCCTTGCGCGAGCGCGCGTCCTTGCCCGGCGTCTTGCCCAAATCCTCCGCGCTGCCGGTCACGTCCAACAGATCGTCCGTTATCTGGAACAACAACCCGAGCGCGGCGCTGTAGCCCGTCACCGCTTCAAGCTCCGTGCTTCCCGCTCCCGCGATGATCGCGCCCGCGCGTGCGGCGCAGGTTATCAACGCGCCCGTCTTGAGGCGGTGTATGCGCTCAAGCTCGTCGCCCGTCACGGCGCGCGATTCGGCGGCGAGGTCGTGCGCCTGCCCCGCGACCATTCCCGACGGCGTCGCGGACGCGCGCGCCAATTCCGAGACAAGACGCACGCGCACCTCAGGCTGTAACTTTTCGTCCTCCGCGATTGCCTGGAAGGCGAGCGCCTGAAGCGCGTCTCCGGCGAGGACTGCCGTCGCCTCGCCGAAGCGCACGTGACAGGTCGGGCGGCCACGGCGCAAATCGTCGTCGTCCATCGAAGGCAGGTCGTCGTGAATGAGCGAGTAGGTATGAATCAGCTCAAGCGCGCAGGCTGTGTCCAGCAGCGGGGCCAATTCCGCGCCGAGTTCGAGCCCGGTCGCCAGGACGAGGAGCGGGCGGAAGCGCTTGCCGCCCGCGAACAGGCTCCAGCGAATCGCTGCGTGAACCGTCTCGGGCTCGACCGCTTCCGCCGGGACGAGTTGATCCAGCCGCGCGTCAATCAATTCGCGGTAGCGCGCCAGCACAGAGCGCACATCCGCGCGCTCGTCTGTGTTGGGAGAGATTTCAGAAGACGCTTTCATCCTACGAGAGATAACCATAACTGCCAGTTTGGGGCAACTGTAACCTAAAGCCGTTTCAAAACCAGAACTCAAGCCTTTGCGCCTTTGGTTTTTACTTTGCGCCTTTGCGAGAAACGTTGCGGGTTCACGCAAAGGCGCAAAGTAAAAACGTAAGGCGCAAAGGGGTTGAGTCAATCCGTAGCTTGAGTTTTGAATTGCATGCGCTTAAATTCCGATTCGCCGCAGGATGTCGGCGAATCTGGGGTCGGAACGCAGGCCGTCCCAGGCCGGATCAACTTTGACGAAGACGAGCGAGTCGGAGTGCTCTTCGTATGCCTTTTCCAGCCAGGCGAGCGCCTGTTCCCTCTCGTTCAGCCCGGCGTAGACCCTCGCCACTTCTTCCGGCGGGACGCGCGCGTGCTTCGACTGCCCTTTCAATTCGTCGAGCATCCTGCGCGCCTCGTCCCGTTTCCCGGACAGTGCGTGCGCGTGCCCCACCGAAGCCACGAGCCAAAGGTTGTCGTCCAACTTCCTCGCCCGCTCAAACTCTGTGAAAGCCTCCTCGAACTTTCCCTGGTAGACGTACGCGGCGCCGAGCGTATGGTGCGCCTGCGCGAAGCTCTGATCAATTTCGATGGTCTTCCTCAGTTGTTCGAGCGCGCGCTCGTGCTTTCGCGCGAAGAAGAGGCGAGTCCCCAGGCTCTCGTTGATGATTGGAGAGAGCGGATCGAGTTCCTGCGCGCGCACGGCCTCCGCGACGGCCTCTTCGGGCCGCCCTGTCAGTTCGAGAAAGATCGAATACCACTGCCGGGCAGTCGCGTAGTTGGGGTTGATTTCGAGGGCGCGCTTAAACTCGCTTTCGACGCTGGCCCAGTCCCACTCGCGCATCCGCAGGTAGGCGAGCGAGGCGTGGGCTTCGGCCAAATCGTCGTCCAGCTCCAACGCTTTCACGGCCGCCGCCTTCGCCTGTTGCCGGTACTCTTTCGGCGAGCGCCCCGTGTGTTCGCCAAGCATGGAGTAAGCATCGGCTAACCCGGCGTAGGCGAGCGCGTACTGCGGGTCTTCCTCAATCGCGCGGTGAAAGAATTCGACGGCGCGTCTCAACCCTTCGGCTGACCTCTTGTTCCAGAAGTGACGCCCCTTCAAGTAAGCCTGATAAGCCTCCGTATCGCTCGTGTGGCGCTTGACCAGAGACTGCCGCTGCCGCTCGGAGAGTTCCGGCGCAAGCGACTCGGCGACCTTCTGCGAGATTGTGTCCTGCACGTCGAGGATGCCTTTGAACTGCTCGTCGAACTGCCCGCCCCAGAGCACACGCCTGTCGCGCACGCCGATGAGCCTGACCGTTACGCGGACGCGTTCGCCCTCGCGCTGTATGCTGCCTTCGAGCACCGCCTCGACGCCCAACTCCTGACCGACCTCGACCGGGTCGTGCGCGGCGTCGGCGTAGGGCAGTATCGCGCTCGCCGGACGGACGGTGACGGCCTTCAGCCTGCTCAGGCGCGTAATCAAAGTGTCCGCCACCCCGACGCCAAGGTGCTCGTCGCCGCCGCCGCCCAACGACTTGAAGGGGAGCACCGCGAGCGACCTCACGGGCGCGCCCGCTGCGGCCGGATTGTTGCCCTCCGGCGCGCGCCTGAGATAAAGGACAAAAGCCAATCCCAGGAAGAGCGCGACTGCGCAGGCGACCAGAATCGCGGGCCGGCGGACATTTTTTTGAAGCGCGCGGGACCTCGTGACGACGACCGCGTTTTCCGCGAGGTCTGAGTCGTCCCTGACCTCCTCGGTTAAGACAACGCGCGCCGTGGTTCTCTCGCGCACGATGATCTCAGATGCATCATCGCCGGGCGCGCGGCCGAGTTCGGCCTTGAAGCGGTAGCCGCGCCCCGGGATCGTGTTGATGTAGCGCGGATTCTGCGCGCTCTCGCCGAATGCCTTTCTGAGCGCCGAGATGTGTACGTTGAGATTGGCCTCCTCGACAAAACTGTCGGGCCACAGGCGCTTCATCAGCTCGTCCTTCTCAAGCACCTCGCCGTTATGTCTCAGGAGCAGCAGCAGCAGGTCAAACGCCTTCGGGGCGAGCGGGACAGGCTCGCCCCTGTGTAGGAGCCGCCGCTTCGCGGAGCTGACGCGGTATCCGTCGAATTCGAAAATGTGCTCGGTCGGTGGGGGCATCCCGTTGCTGCCGAAAATTTAGAACATTTAGGCGATTCTTTAGGACATTTATGCGCCCTGCGGGCGAGTATCGCGCACGTACGCGGTCGTGAAAGGGTGCTCGGCGCGAGCGGCCCGTTAGCGGCGTCCATTCTATTCCAAGACTCGGGCCGAGCCATAAACAAATACGCTGCGGAAGGCGAAGCCGGATGCGGCCTTCGCCGCCAGAGTCGAAGACGTTAAAAGGAGAGAAGAGAGTGAAGAAGAGAAATTTATTGATGACGGCAATCGCCGCCTTAGTCATCACCGTTTGCGCCGCCCCCGCCGCGGCGCAGAGTGGCGGAGGCGATTACCGCAAGGCGGAGTTCGCAGCCTCCTACTCGCACGCGCGGGCCGCCTCGACCTTCGAGTCCGAAACGGCGGACATCCCCGGAGAGGGGCCGCTGACCACACGCTATTGCGCGCAGGAGGGGCGAGACTCTTTCGGCCCGGACTTTCAACGATTCTTCTGTGAGCGCAAAGGAATGAACGGCTTCGACGCCTCGGCCACCTTCAACTTCAGCCGGTACGTCGGCGTCAAGGGCAACGTCTCGGCTCACTTCAATTCGCAATCCTTCTCCGACACGTTCGACATCGGAGGGGGCGAGACCTTCACCGCCAACGTCAACACAAGGGAGCGGCTTTATCAGTTTTTGGCGGGCGTGCAGCTCAAGGACAACGCCAAAGAGGGGAGTGCCGTGAGGCCGTTCGCGCACGCGCTCGCAGGGGTCGCGCGCCAGACGGCCAGATTCCGTATGCCGCCCTCGGAGGGAAGCGACGGCTTCGACGCGAGGGCCAACGAGACGAGCTTCGCGCTGAAGCTCGGCGGTGGCCTAGACATACGCTTGAGCGAGCGCGTTGCCCTGCGCCTCATAGAGGTCAACTACAACCCCATCTTCGCGCGCGACCGGCCGCTCGCGGGTCAGGGGATCACCGTCCCCATCACCGTGAGCGGGCGCACGGCGCACAATTTCACCGTCGGCATCGGGATAGTATTTCACTGAAGATGAGCCGTCGTGAGGAAAATCAGGAAGACGGAAATCACGTTCGAGACGGAGCGCCTGATTATCGTCAGCCGGCGGCCCGCGGTCTGCGAGGGCTGGTGTGAAGGCTGCGGACGGGAGACTCTGTGGCTTCCCGCACAGGAGGCGGCCAGCGCCGCGGGGGTGAGCCTCCGCGCGCTTTGCCGCATGGTGGAAGCGCGCCGACTTCACTTCGCGGAGGCGGAGGGCGGCGCGCTGTTCATCTGCTCCGATTCTTTGAAGCGACACTCAGGCGTGGCGTAAGGCAGCTTCGCGCTTGTCCGCGCCCGTAGAGATTTCAGAAGACGCTCTCGTCATCCTCTCCGCCCTCTTCCTCGTCCAGAGGGGACGCGAACCGGCCTCCCGCGCCTTCCTCGTCGAACTCGCCCAGGACGGGCCGGCCCTCGCTGTCGCGCAACAAGACTTCTATCCGCCGCTCAGCCTGGTTCAGCCTCTCCTGGCACTCGCGCGACAGACGCACGCCCTCCTCAAAGAGCTTCAGACTCTCTTCGAGCGGCAGGTCGCCGCGCTCAAGCTCGCGCACCACGCGCTCCAGCGCCGCCAACTGCGTCTCGAAACTCTTGCCCCGCGCCTCAGTCGTCTTTTTCATAATCAGTAATCAGTAATCAGTAATCAGTAGTCAGTAAAAGCAGCTTGTCTTTGCTGATTACTGATTACTGACTACTGATTACTGCCTTCTCATCTTCGCCCTCTTCTCGGCGTCGCGCCCGGTAAGATTTGCGGCAGCCGCCGCTCGATTTCCGTGCCGAGGTCTGTGCCGATGGCCGGCAGATATTTCGTGATGTCGTCAACGATGCGCTTGGCGAGCGTCTCGTCTTTCACGCCGACTATCTTCCAGCGCCTCTCCGGCGTGCGCTGCATCAGTAGCTCAAGGGTGCGGTCGCCCTTCTTCGCGCGGACTACCGCCGTGTCGGCCTCGCGCTCGATGTCCACGACGAAAGGGATGTAGAGCGCCATCAGGAAGAACGGCTTGCCCGCGGCGCGGTCGGTCAACTCCCTGACTTCGCGCATCACCTCGTTGCGCACGTTCTCGGTCACGCCCGGCAAGAGGGTCGGAACAATCGTCTCGACTCTCCGGCGCAGCTCCGGCGTCAGCGCCGTCCCCAAACGGCCGAGCGCCTGCTCCACCACCTGCGGCGCGAAGCTCTGGACGACCGCGCTCGTGTCAACGACGCGGTCGAAGGCCGCTGCGTCGTTGCGCTGCGCCGCGTCAACGGCGAGCGCGAGCGAGTAAGACGGCCTGGTCTTGTAGACCTGCCAGAAGATGACGGTGCCGATGATGAGGAACAGCAGGATCGCGCCCGTGATGATGGGCCACTTTCTTCTCTTCCTCGGGGGGCCGCCGCCGTAAGCGTGATGCCCCGGCGGCCCGAGGTGCATCATCTCGCGCGCGCGGTCGAGGCTGATGACGATGCGGCTGCGCTGCTTCTGCTGGTTGTTCTGCACGGGGGCTGACATCAGTTAGTTCTCCACTTCTTCCACGCGGCAGCGCAGCGCGCCCGCCGCGAGCTTCAGTCGCAAGGGGTCGCCCGCACGCACCGCGCGCGCGTCGCGCAAGAGTTTGCCCTGTCGGTCCTGGGCCACGGCGTAGCCGCGCTTGAGGACCGCGAGCGGCGAGAGCGCGTCGAGCGAGGCGGCGGCGGCCGTCAGACGCGCGCGCGCGTCTTCAAGGCGCGAGGTCATGGCCGCGCTCTGCTCGGCGCGCAGGACTATGAAGCGCGCGTGCGCCGCGGAGACGCGAGTGCCCAGGCGCGCGGGCGACAGACGGCGGTTGATTGCGTCCGCGCGCCGTCGCGCGACTTGCGCCGCGCGCAACGTCAGAGTCTCGACTCTGTGCGAAGCGTCGTCCACGCGCGCACGCGCCTCGTGTAACCGCTCACGCGCCTCGTCGAAAGCGGGTGACATCGCCGCCTCCTGCACGCGGAGCCGCGCGTCCACGACCGTCGAGCGAAGCTGACGCACGAGTTCCCGCGTCAGTGCGGCGACGTAAGCGGCCAGCTCGTCCTCGCGCGCGGCGACCATTTCGGCGGCGGCCGAAGGAGTGGGCGCGCGCAGGTCCGCGGCGAAGTCCGCGATGGTCACGTCCGTCTCGTGCCCGATGGCCGAGATGACGGGGATAGCGGAGGCGCGAATCGTGCGCGCCAGTGCCTCCTCGTTGAAGGCCCAGAGGTCTTCCGCGGAGCCGCCGCCGCGCCCGACGATGATCACGTCAATGCACTCGTCCGCGCGTCCTTCTGCGAGTACGTGCTCGTTGAAGTCGTTCAGGAGGTTGATGGCCTGCGCGATCTCGTTGCTCGCCCCTTCACCCTGGACTCGCGTCGGCGCAAAGAGCACGTGAACTGTGCGCGTGCGGCGCGCGAGCACCGTCAGGATGTCGCGTATGGCCGCGCCCGTCGGCGAAGTTACGACGCCTACGCGGCGCGGGAAGAGCGGCAGCGGCTGTTTCAACTCTTCGTCGAACAAGCCTTCGGCCGCCAGCCGGTCGCGCGTCTGCTCGAAGGCGACGCGCAGCGCGCCCGCGCCCACAGGGTCCAGCGCCTCGACTATCAACTCGTACTCGCCGCGCGGCTCGTAGACGGAGAGGCGGCCGCGCACGCGCACCTGAAGCCCGTCCGAAGGGCGAAAGCGGATGCGCCCATTGACGCCGCGGAAACACTTGGCGTGAAGCTGCGCGCCCTCGTCCTTGACGGTGAAATACCAGTGGCCGGACGCGGCTGCCTTGAAGTTGGAAATCTCCCCCTCGACCCAGACGGACGCGAATCGCGCCTCAAGTGCGCCGCGCACCTGCGCGGTCAACTCCGTCACCGAGAGCGGCCGGCGCTCCGTCGCGTCGAAGAGGGATTGGAGCAGGGGATGAGTCATTCAGCTTTGTACATACTGCACCTTAGCCGTCGCCATGACTTCGTCGCGGAAGTAGCGGCTCAGGTCTTGCGGGGTTCTCAAGTCAACCTTCCTATCTCCGAGCAGCGCGGACAACTCGCGTTCCATGCGCGCCAGACCGAACAGGCCGGGCACGTGCTCCGGCTCAAACTCCACCAGTACGTCAACGTCGCTCGTCGGGCGGAAATCGTCCCGCAGGACCGAGCCGAAGAGAGACAGCCTGCTGATATGATGACGACGGCAAAAGTCCGCGATCTCCTCTTTTCTGATCTCGACGTTCTGCTGCCTCATCTTCCGTTGTCCCCCGGTGGAGTTTAGGGTTCTGTACGCGTGACGATTTAAGGATGAGGGATGAGTGATGAAAAAACAAGTCCTTATTTCTCATCCCTTCCTGGCATAGTAGCCCTGCCGGTAGAGGAGCTGCAATTTCTGTTTGCGCAGCTCGGGGTTGATTATCTCGACGCTGACCTTGCGAAAATTTCCGTCGCGCTTCGTGTTGGAGGGGCGATAAGCCAGGAGGTATTGCGAACGCAGTTCTTGTTGGATTTGCTCGAAGGCGACGTAGATTGACGCCTGGTCTGTGGGGAAGTAGACGCGGCCGCCGGTCTTCTCGGCAACTCTCGTGAGGGCGTCGTCGGCGATCTCGAACTTTTTGTCGTCGCCGATGCCTATGGAGTAGACGATGACGTTGCTACGGACGGCGAAGTCAATCGCCTCCTGCCGTTTGATCATACTGCTGGTGTCGTCGCCGTCCGTCAGCAGGATGATGGAACGGCGCGTCGGCTCGTGCGTCTGCGAGAGCACTTCGCTGACCGTCATCCAGACGGCGTCCCAGACGCCCGTGTAGCAGCGCAGCTCGCGCGCGGGCGTGTCTTTCTTCTCCTCGCATTCGGGAGAGCCCTCCGGGAACTCCACGCGGACGCGCTCGACCGCTTCGCGAAGTTTTTTGAGGTCGTTCGTCAAGCCCTGTTGCAGCACGGCTATGCCCGTAAACGAGATGACGGCGGCCTTGTCCCTGTCCGGGCGGAGGAAGGAGTTGATGAACGCGAGGGCGGCCGTTTTTTCCTGCGGGAGTGTGTGCTGCTGCGAGCGGCTCGTGTCAATCAGGATGGCGAACGTGAGCGGCAGTTCAGTCTCGCGGTCGAAGACGGAAAGCTCTTGCGCCACGTTGTCTTCGACGACGCGTATGTCCTCTCGCTTGAGCGTCGTGACGAAATGCCTGTCCTTGTCAACCGCCGTCAGCAGGACGGTCGCCAGGTCCGCGTCCACGCGCACCACATCGTCGTCGTCACCCGCGGGCGCACGATCTTGTGCAGGGGGCGGGGGCGTCTTCGGCTGCCGCTGCGCGGGCGCGGGAACCAGGGCGAGCGACAAGAGGGCCGCGACGAGTAAGGCGCGCGGCATTCCGTGAAGACGAATCATGAGGTCGAGCTCCTTTACAGTCTACTTCGGGCGAGGTGCGCTGCGTGCATAGTAGCCCTGCCGGTAGAGGAGTTGCAATTTCTGTTTGCGCAGCTCGGGGTTGACTACCTCGACGCGGACCTGGCGGAAGCTTCCGTCGCGCTTCGTGTTGGCGGGCCTGTAGGCCAGGAGGTATTGCGAGCGCAGTTCTTGTTGGATTCGCGCGAAGGCCGCGTCGAGTTCCGGCTTGTCCTGGGGGAAGAAGGCGCTGCCGCCCGTCCGCTCCGAGATTTTCCTGAGCGCGTCGTCTGAGATTTTGTACTTTTTCTTGTCGCCGATGCCGATTGAATAGATGACGACGTTGTGCTTGACGGCGAAGTCAATCGCCTCCTGCCTTTTGGTCATGCTGCTGGTGTCGTCGCCGTCCGTCAGCAGCATGATGGAGCGGCGCGACTGCGCGGGCGTCTGCGAGAGCACATCGTTGACGGTCACCCAGGCCGCGTCCCAGACGCCCGTATAGCAGCGCAGCTCGCGCTCGGGCGTGACGTTGCCCTCGCACTCTGGAGAGCCTTCGGGGAACTCAATCGTGACGTTCTCGACCGCGCCGCGCAGTTTTCCGAGGTCGTTGGTCAAATCTTGTTGGAGCACGGCTTCGCCCGTGAAAGAGATGACGGCCGCGCGGTCCCTGTCGGGCCGTATGACGGAATCTATGAACGTACGTGCGGCAAGCTTTTCGTCCGGGAGCGTGCGCTCCTGCGAGCGGCTCGTGTCAATCAGGATGGCGAGCGTGAGCGGCAGGTCCGTCTCGCGCTCGAAGATTGAAAGCTCCTGCGGCACGTTGTCTTCGAAGACGCGCACGTCCTCGCGCCTGAGCGTCGTGACGAAACGCCTGTCCCTGTCAATCGCGGTCAGCAGGATGTTCGCCAGGTCCGTGTCCACGCGGACGACATCGTCGTCGTCGCCTGGGGGTGCTTGAGTGTCCGAAGGGTGCGCGGGCGCTTTCGGCTGATCTCCCCTGACGCGCCGCATGCGCTGCAAGGGCGGCTGTTGCTCCTGCTGCTTCTGCTCCTCTTGCGCGAGTTGCGGCGCGGCCGTCGAGAGAAGCAGTAACGCCGAAAGAAGCATGGCGGTAAAGATTCGACCAGCTCTCTTCCGGCGCAACATAAGATAACCCCCTCTTCCTTGACGGACCGTTCGTAAAAAGCCTCACGGCGCGGCCGACTCCACGGCCGGACTCATGCGCACGCTCGCGCCGTCGCGGTTGACGCGCACGCGCAAGCGACGGCCCGCGCCCGCGCCCCGCCTCGTTCGAGGCGTAAGTCAGCTTATAGGACATGCGCAGTTGGGCCACTATGTCGTCGTAAGCGCGCTGCATGTCTTCGAGGCGCGCAATCGGATAATAGACGCCGCCCGAGACCTCCGCGAGCTTGCGCCCTTCGTCCTCGGCGCGCGTCGTCAGCGTCAGGTAGCGCCTGCGCGTAGGGTCTATGGTCGTCTCCGCACGCGCCACGCTCGCCTCGCGTATCAGGCCCGAAGGGACGTAGAGCGGGTAGATGAGCGCGCCCGACTCTATAACGGCGTCGAGGACCGCGCCGAACGGGACGAAAGACTTGTTGTCGTCGCCGTCGGACATGATGACGACCGCCGTGCGCTCGCCCCTCAATTGCTTCAATTGATCTACCAGGGTGTAAGCGAGCGCGTCGTAGAGCGCGGTCGCGCCGCCCGCGTCTATGTCCTTGAGCCGTTCGGAGAGGAGTGCGCGGTCGGTCGTGAAGTCCGAGATGACCTGCACGTCGTCGCGGAAGCTGATGACGGCGATGCGGTCCTGAGCGCCGACCGTGTTGATGAAGTTGCGCGCGGACTTGCGTATGAAGTTGATGTGCTCGTCAACGCTGCCCGAAACGTCCAGCAGGAGGACGAGGTTGAAAGGCGCGCTCGCGGGCTCGACCGCCGCGATGCGCCGCTCCTGACCGTTCTCGAAGACGGAGAAGTCGCCCTCGCGCAGGCCCGAGAGCGCGCGCCCGTGCCGGTCGGTGACGCTGACGTTGAGGCGCATCAGTTGCCCGCCCGCGGACGTTGCGATTGTTCCGGGCGGGGTGCGGCGGACGAGCGACGGAGCTTCCTTCGGCGGCGGGAGCGTCTTGGCGTAGTCGCCGAAGTAGCGCGGGCTGACCTTGCGCACGGCGTCAACGAGCGCGCTGTCGCCGTCGCGGACGATGGCGCGCACGGCCTCCGTCAGCGGGCGCTCGCGCAAGTCCGAAGGGACCATGCTCGGGTCAACGTTGAAGAGCATGAGGCCGCGCTGCGTCGTGAAAGCCAGCTCGACGCGCTCCTCCTTCTTCGCTTTCTCGTCGCCCAGCTTGCCGCTGATGGCGAAGACGCCGCCGCGCTTCTCTTTGACTTCGGGCAGTTCCACGTCGCCGAAGTAGCGCGGGCGGCTGGCCGTCCAGAGCAGATTGAGTTGGACTGCGTCCACGGGCACGTCCGCGCGAATTGTGCCAGTGTTGGTCAGGACTTCGGCGCGCGCCAGGTTGCCGATGATGTCCACGGCCCCGGCCTCGCTCGTGACCTTCACGCGCGCGCGCGCAGGCACGTTGACCATCAGGTCAATGCGGTCGCGCTCGGGCCGCGCGCGCACGTCTATCTGGACCGAGCCGCCTTTGTTGACGGAGACGATGTCGGATTCGGTGACCGCCGCGCCCGGCGAAGAGGCACGAAGCGAGACGTTGCTGCGGGAGTCTACGGCCGTGACGACGACGCGGCCGTTGCGATTGTTGATCGAGATGGTGGTTCTTTCGGAGGCGTTCAGCTCACGCTCGACGCTCTGCGCCGACGCCGCGACGCAGACGACGAGCGCCAGCAGCGAGGCGTAAAAAAATCTCCATTCTGGGCGGGGACGCGCATGCGAGGGCGCGGCGGACTTACGATAAAACATAGCACCAAATCTTGCCTGCGGACCCCGCCGCCGTCAAGTGGAGGGATGAGGGATGAGGGATGAGGGATGAAATGGGTTGAATGACCTGTTCAATTGGGCGCAGGCTCAATCCTGCTTTTTATTCATCCCTCATCCCTCATCCCTCATCCCTTCGTTATTGCGTCGTTTCGGCCAGGTTGGATTTGTACTTGGTGTTGGTCTTGCGGTCCGTCAGTTCGACGTAGACCCAGCTAGGGGCGAGGGCGTCCGGCTCAAGTGAGAACCAGATGCTGTTGAGGTCCGCGCTTTTTCCGAATGCGCAGAAACCGTTGAGCCTCTTTCCGTCTTGCTGGTAGATGTCTACCCAGGTGCGCGACGATTGCTTGTTCGCCCCGCACGGCGGCAAATCCGGCGCGGCCGCGAACATCGCGTTCGGGTACGCCGACGAATTTTCGACCGCGAACTGATAGCGCTTCCACTGCTTCCCGTCCGCCTCGTAGAGTTCGAATCCCGTCATGGACAAGACGGGGTTGGGCAGCACGGGGCCTTGCCGCGGGGAATCGGGCTTGGGCGTCGGCTCCTGTGCCAAAACCGTTCCGCCCGCGAGCGCCGTCAAAATCAGGGCAGACACCAGCGCCAGAGCTTTACTTCGGACAATAGTCTTCATCGCTGCTTCCTTTCTGGGCTGTCAATCGGGAACCGCGAAGCCCTCGCGCTCGCGTCCTCCCGACCGACAATTCTTGTCGTGAATTACTGTTTGAATGCTTGAGCGACTCAGGACGGGCCGCGCGAGTGACGGCCCACTGGAAAATACCGCGTCTATTTAGTTCACTCCGGCCAGCAAGTCAATAGTTATTCCGCTCGAAAAGTACCGCCGCGGTATAACTTCGGTAAAAGAGGCCGCGGGACAATCAGTGTCGGGCGTCTATCTGAACCTTGACCGGACGCTTGATTTGCTGAAAGATTACCTTCCGCTTTATCAATCTTCCACGGAAAAGGAAATTCCTGATGAAACGATCAATCGTTGCCTTGATGCTGGTGGTGATGGCAGCCACCGTGGCTTTGGGTCAGATGAAGGGCGATAACTCAGTCGAGGCGGAGATCGTTGCGTTTGAGAAACGGGCGTTCGAAGCGTGGAAGAACAAAGATAAGAAGTTCTTCGAAGAGCACATGTGGGAAGACGGCCAGTACCTGGACCCGAATGGACTGGGCGGGAAAGCTCAGTATATACGGGCAATCATAGACAATAATTGTACGGTGAACGGTTACGCGCTGGACAAGACGAAAGTCACGATGCTGAACAAAGACGCCGCTCTGCTGACGTATAGATATACATACGACATTGTCTGCGGGGGCAAGCCGGAGGCCGGCCCGTTGTGGGCTTCGACAATCTACGTCAAGCGCGGCGGCAAATGGTTAATAGCGTTTCACCAGGAAATACCCCCGGCTGAGGGGAAGTGAATCCGTCCGATCACGGCGCTGCTTAACAACTTATTGAACTCCGGCCGCAATCGAGCGTGATGACGATTATTACAGGAGGAGGTAAGTCATGAAGAGAGTTCTTGAGTCCGTCTTACAAAGATCGTTATGCGCTGTCGTCATCACCTTATCGCTGCCCTTTCTCGTCTA
Organism: uncultured Acidobacteriota bacterium; assembly: GCA_963711585.1. Lineage (GTDB taxonomy): Bacteria > Acidobacteriota > Blastocatellia > Pyrinomonadales > Pyrinomonadaceae > QHXM01. The sequence continues at coordinate 131,106 of CAVQEU010000023.1, forward strand.
CGGGCAAGCGCAGGACAGGTTCGTGGACTGGCATCCGGTCCACATCACGTTGGAGGAAAAAGTCCTTGAGATCGTGGACGTAAAGGTAGAGGGAAAGTCTATCACGATTGGACAGCCCTTCACCGCGAACGAGGATTGGTTAAAGACGCTGACCTTCAGGGTCAGGAACGTCTCTGACAAAGTTATCAAAAATTTCGGGTTCGGCGTCGCCTTTCCTGAAATGGCCGTCAACGACATTAGTCCGGGGTTCTCCGTTACCTTTAATGTCAACGCCCTTGAAAGTGATTCTCGCGCACGAAAGCCGCTGTCGCCCGGTGATGAAATAGACCTGAAGCTCCCCGAAGACCAGGTCAAAATAATGAGACGGGTTAGCATGAATAGCTCCGGGACATTGAATCTAAGCCGATTGAATATTGCGCCCGGCCTGGCAACTTTCGCGGACGGCTCCACCGTGGGGGGCATCCTGCTTCGGAGACGAGAGCCCGCACAACCTTAACTCCAATCTTTTGACGCCAACTGGCAACATCATTGGACGAACGGCTTCGGGGAGTATCAACATTCCAACGACCCGTTCTTCAATCCCAACATCGGCTCCACACAAAACTGGACAATAATGGGGCCGAAGAAAAGTTGAGCGAGGGTGATTTACGCGCTGGTTCATTACCCGGACGTGGATACTCGTGGGATTAAACAACTGAGGGAGAAGTACGACCCGCAAGCCGGTTGGATTGCGCCGCACGTCACGTTGATGTTCCCTGTGCCGGAGTCTGTAGGCGAGGGCAATCTAGTCAAGCACCTTGAGAATGTCCTGAGCGGTCAGCGACCTTTCCCGATTCACTTGCAAGGACTGCAAAAGTCCTGGGACGATTATCTGTTCCTGCTGGTTCAGGAAGGTGGCGCGAATCTCGTCGGCCTTCACGACAATATTTACACGGGCGTCCTGGCCGGTTACCGGAATGAAAATATAGCGTTCATTCCACACCTAACGCTCGGCGTGTTCTCCGACGACGCGGGCGCGTACGCCCGAGCGTTAAAGGAGGCGAGGCGACTGGGTTTAGATTACCGCTGCGTGGTGGACAAATTGCACTTGATTAAAGTCAACGACGAGAGGTCTCGCATCGTCTGGAGCAAAGAGTTCTCGTTGTCAGAGTAACGCGCACAACAACCCCGCCCGACAACTCGTCCGACCAGACCATAGAGCGTGAGGCGGTGCGGCGAAAAAAATGTTCCGGGGACTACTTTGATGAAAACACTAACGGGCGAGAAGCGCGGCACGGCGGCGCAGGCGGGCATCGTTAGCAGGCGACGCGAGCGCCTGTTCTACACGGGCATGGCCGTCGTGTTCATCATCACAGTCTTCGCGGGCTTCGCGCGGACCTATTACCTCAGCCCCCTCTTCGGCACGCCGTCCCTCACGCCTCTGCTACACCTGCACGGGCTCGTCTTCTCGTCGTGGCTCGTGCTTCTGGTCGCGCAGACCGCGCTCGTCGCGGCGAAGCGGACAGACATTCATCGCCGCCTGGGGATAGCGGGCGGGGCAATCGCCGCGCTGATGCTTGTTATTGGCACAATGACGGCGATCATCAGGGCGAAGATAGTTGAAGTCCCGCCGGGCTCGCCTTCCCCGCTGGCCTTTCTGACCATCCCGCTCGGCGACATGCTGGTCTTCGGAATCCTGGTCGGCGCGGGATTCTATTTCCGCCGAAGGCCGGATACACACAAACGACTGATGCTCCTGGCGACAATCGCTATCCTGCCGGCGGCCATCGCCCGGCTCCCCTTCGCCTTCATACAACAGGTCGGCCCCTTAGCCTTCTTCGGCCTGGCCGACCTCTTCGTCCTGGTGTGCTTAATCTACGACCTCATCACGCGCCGCCGCCCGCACCGCGCCACCGTCACGGGCGGCTTACTAATCATCGCGTCGCAACCGCTCAGGCTGATGCTCGGAAACACACAAGCCTGGCTCACGTTCGCAGACTGGCTGACTCAGTGGGTCGGGTGAGTCTGAAGACGGAGCGGCACAACAACTCATTCGATCCGAACGCTCAAGAGCTTCCCTTTCATCATCGTGTGGCGTACTTGATGGTCTCTTCCGGCCGAAGGGAATCTTCCTCTTTCGACTCCGGGGCGGACGACTTGGGCAAACGCTCTCGGGCGGGTCGTCTGAGACTAGAGCCGATACGGCGTGTGTGAGACTAGCCTTCGGCGACCGGGCGGCGGAAGGGGAAACTTTATTGTCCGCGCCCGTGGAAACAATATACAATCTCTCCCACCAGGCCAAAGAAAAATTCGGTAGCAAGGAAGCAGTAACCATGATGCGCCAACCCTGGATGAAACGACTGCTCGCTGCGAGCGCCTGTCTCGTGTTGATTTTCGTGCTCGCCCCGAGAGTCTTAGCCCAAGAGGGCGAGACGCTCAGCGTCGCGACTAAGTTCGACGAGTTCCAGGACCTTCGCTGGTGCGATCTCAGCGCGCGGCTGGACAACTATGCCATCGCGTTGCAGGGGAAGGCGGACGTGGAAGGATACATCGTCACTTATGGCCCGGAGGGCAACAATCCAGGGAGCGGCAAGACCTACCTGCGCATACTTCAGGATTATCTGGTCAACACGCGGGGCATTCTCAAGGGGCGATTCAAAACCGTCTACGGCGGGCGCTACCAGAATTTGACTGAGCTAAAGACCGAGTTGTGGATTGCCCCTCAAGGCGTGCGGCCGCCCGATCTCAAAGAGTACGAGAACGACTCGGCCAGCTTCACGGGCAAGTTCGCCGAGTTTGAAACTTACGATGGCCCTAACGATAGCGAAGGCCCGTCGGTGGACGGCCCTATCGTCGCCGGCTTAGCGGACTCCCTGCGACAACAGCCTAAAAAGCTGGCCTACGTCGTCGCCCATGACTCGCCGGCAGCGCCCCCCGGTGCATGGCGCAGGAGCGCCAAAGACATCGCCGGTCAAATCAGTGGTCATGGCGTGGCGGCCGACCGGGTCAAGATAATCTTCGCCGGGTACGACGAGAAGCTGAGCGACAACGCGACCTCCAAAATAGAATTATGGATTCTCCCGGAGGGCGCGCCCCCGCCCGCCAGAGAGGCAGCCACGGAGCGCAGGCCGGAGAAGGCCGTGCGCCTGAGCGACTTCAACTCGTATTATCTGGGCGACGCCGCTCAAGAGAAAACCGCCTTCGAGGGATTCGCGGACGTGTTGCGCGCGGACGACCAGCTCAGCGCGTGTCTCATCCTGCGCATCTCGACAGAGCCGCCGGCCGAGCCCGCGTTGGACAGACCCAAAGAGCCGTCGGCGGAAGACTTCATGCGGCTGATCGAAAGGTGGAAGAGCGAGTTGGTCACGAACTACAAGATTGACCAGACGCGCCTCATCGTCACGGTCGCACTGGAGACGGAAGAATATCCCGGCGGGTCTCTGGAAACGTGGATAGTCCCGAAGGGAGCGCCGCTCCCGGACCCGTACCCTCCCAGGGAAGATTTCGGAGAAGTGATTGAAGAAGTCGTGGAGGAAGAGAACCCGCCGAGCTTTTGAAGAAGCCGGAAGCTTGATTGTGCCAGAAAAGAAAGGCGGCCCTCTTTGTGCAGGAGGGCCGCCTTCACTTTTATCGCTGACGGTCTGACGACTAGGGCGCGACCGTGATCTCGCGCGAGGTCGAGTTGTAGTCGCCGTTGGCAACCACGTTGCCGGACTTGTCAACGAGGTCGAGCTTGACGGTGTGCTTGCCTGCCGTCCAGCCCTTGAGCCAGATGGGCTCCCACTTGTCCAGGAACTTCGCCTCGCCCCCGTCCACGGAGTAGCGCACGCGGTACTCGCCGCCGTCCCCCTGCAACTTGCCGTTCGAGAGCCAGAAGTCAATCATGATGGCCTCGGCGTCCGCGCCCTTGTACTCGCCTTTCGGACGGCTGTAGGTCAGCAGAGGCTTCTTCGCGTCAACGTCGCTCGCCGTGCTCGCGGCCACGTCTTTGCCCTCGCGCGGCGCGGCCGTGTTCGCGTTCGCGGGCGCGGGCGCGGGCGCGGGCGTGTCCATCTTAGCCGGTTCCGCGCTGCCCTTTTTGTCCGCCATCACCTGCCCCGTGTTGGTCGTCGTCGGCTTGGATGCGTCGCCGCCGCCCTTGACCGTGAACGTCACCATCTGGAACGCGCCCGCGTTCTTGAAGCTCTCGTGCCAGGGGCGCGAGGGGAAGACGCGTATGGTGTGCTTGCCTTCGGTGACGTTGCGCAACTCGAAGGGCTGGTCGAGGCTGTAGTAAGCCTCGTAGGGCTGGTTATCCAGGATGACGTGTATGTGATTGCCCATCCCGGTGGCGGGGTCCTTGCCGGGCTTGTAGCCCTTCAGGTCTCCGGCCAGGGCGAGCTTGACGCTGACGGTCGAGCCCGAAAGGGTCGCGCCCTCGCGCGGCTCGACGAAGCGCAGGGTGGGCGAAGCCTGGTCCTGCTCGCCGCGCTGCGCCATCTGGTCTTTAATCTTTTGCGGGCGCTCGACCGCGCTGAGCGATTGCTGCGCGGGCGTCGTGGGCGTCGCGCCGGGCGGCGTCACGTTCGTCGTCGTCGTCGTGTTCCTGTTGGCGTTATCTTCGGACGCGCAGGCCGTGAACAAAAGGGCCGCCAACGCCAGAACCGCCACTGAAAGCAGAGTCCGTCTCATAAGTTTCTCCTTGAAGAAAGTAATCAGTAGTCAGTAGTCAGTAATCAGCTAAGAACAAAAGCGCTTTTAACTGACTACTGATTACTGATTACTGACTACTGCTTTACGCCGTCTGTTGTTTCGAGGCCGTCGCGGCCGTCAGGCGCTGCTCGCAGGCCGCCCAGTCTATGTTGGAGAAGAACGCCTCTATGTACTTGGGGCGTTCGGCCGGCTTGTAGTCCAAAAGGAAAGCGTGCTCCCAAACGTCCATCACGAGGACGGGGTTGAAGCCCGAGACGTTGCCGACTTCGTGCAGTGTGATCCAGTGGTTCGAGAGCCGACCGTTGGCGGGGTTCTCGTAACAAATGGCCCAGCCGACGCCGCGCATCTTGCCGACCGAGACGAAGTCCGCCTTCCAGATGTCGTAAGAGCCGAAGGAAGTCTCGGCGGCTTTCAGGAAGTTGGAAGTTTTGTCCGGGTCGCCTGAGCCTTCGCGCTTCATGTTGCCGAAGTAGTATTCGTGCAGGACCATGCCGTTGTATTCGAAGCCGAGCCTGCGGGTCAGCTCCGAGTAGGCGGGCATCTCTTCCTGATCGACGCGCCCGTCCTTAAGGAACTCGGAAATCTTCTCCGTCAATTTGTTGGTCTCCTTGACGTAGCCCTCGTAGAGCTTGAAGTGCATCTCAAGTGTTTCGTCCGAGATGCCGTTCAGCCCGGAGAGATTGAACTGTTTGGCCGTGTATGAGCCGTTGAATCCCATGACTGTAACCTCCTTAAAATAAGTGCCCGCGCCTCCGGCCGGCGTAAAAGCCGGAAGCGCAATTGACGAAACGCAAAGTGCGTTTCGCTCCATTACTAACATTCGATTATGGCGAATCAATTAAGAGGATAAATCTTTACTGGGATGAAATGCAAAGCAGGAACGAGAGAAAGTCCCGTCAGGGACGAATGAAAATAGCCCAGCACTTCAGTGCTGGGGATAGTAACGAAAAAGAATAAGAGTCCCGTAGGGACGGCTGAAATAGCGTATACCTGTTCAGCCGTCCCTACGGGACTCTCTATTTAAGTCCCGCTCTTTTCCCAGCACTGAAGTGCTGGGCTATTTTCACTTGTCCCTAACGGGACAATATGGCTTTATCTTCCAAGCTGACTCTTGCCTTGTCTCACACCTACTTCCCGAACATGATGTAATCGCCGTGCGACGTACCCATGAAGAAGAGCATGGGCAAGCTCAGCCAGGCGTTGGTGCGCGAGGCGAGGAACGCTTTGCGCCCGAGCGCGGCCGACTCGGGCGGAATCGGCGTGCCGTTCTGCGCGTTGTCTTTCGTCCACGCGATGATTCGTTTCTGCGCGGGCCAGATGATGCCCCAGACGTTCAAGAGCATGATGACGCCGAGCGCGCCGCCGATGCCTATCGAGTAGGCTTTGTTGCTCGCCCAATTCTCGCCGTTCGCCGCGGTGAACTGCGAGGTCAGCCACCAGACGATGCCGGCCGACATCGCGATCACCAGCACGGCCACAATGACCGCGAGCACGCGCCCGTCGTTAATCCCCGACTTCTGGATGATGAAAAACTCTATGGCGAAGGTGACGACCGGGAACAGCAGCCAGACGATGAGGACGAGCCAGACGTTGACGTTCATCCCGCCGAGGCCGGGGTTGTTGGCGTTGGCGGTGTCCGGGCTGAGGATGTACATCGCGTAGTAGGTCAACCCGACGAGGACCGTGACGACCGCGCCCCAGCGAAAGAACCAGAGAGCGCGCGGCATCAGCTCGGGAATCACCTTGCCCTTGGTCGGCGCGTCGAGCGCCTTCATGAAGTTGACGTTGACGAGGTTGAAGAAGTAGAGAATCCCGATCCAGGTGATGCCCGCGATGAAGTGGCTCCAGCGCAGGAAGATTCTCGCGAGCGCTTCTGAGTTCGGCGCGTGGAAAACGTCCTGAAGCATCGCCAGGCTTGACGGGAGATGAGCGAGCGATTCAATCAACATAATCCCTCCGAAACTTTTTATTGACGTGGACTGATACGCGCCTCGCAGCTACGGTGGAAGCGCGCCGCGAACGCAGGACAAGGCACCGAAACGAAGCGCACGCGGGCCGTCTCGGGTTACTAAAGCCACCGAACTGTCATGCAATACTCGGGCGAAGATTACTTTAAAGCAGTGATAAGTGACAAGTGATAAGTGATAAGTAAAAACCGTCTTTCTTTTTCTTATCACTTATCACTCATCACTTATCACTCTTCCGTCGGCCTCGGTCCCGCGGGGATGCCGCGGACGCTCGCCTGGTTGATGACGCGCACCTTGAGGTCGTCTATCACGCGCACCTGGCAGGAGAGGCGCACGTTTTCCGCCAGGCCCGCCTCCATCGCCAGCCGGTTGCGCTCGGCCTCGCCGATCTCGCCCGGGTCGCCCGCGAGTATCTCCACACGACAGGTCGTGCACTTGGCGTTGCCGCCGCAGCGGTGCAGGATGTCTATCCCCGCGTCCTCTATCGAGAGCACGAGCTTGCGCCCCTGCTCCGCGTCGAAAGCCTGTAGTCCCGTCGCCGTTTCAGCCTCGATCCTCGCCATCATTCACGCTCCCGAATTGTTTTGTTTAATGAATGCGGGACAAACTTTGGCACAGGTGCGCCCGCCGCCGCAAGTCACAAAAGTATCGCCGCGCGTCTAGAGCGCCAGCTCCATGAACAGAAAACCCTTGTCCGGGGTTTGATAGTAAGGCTCGATCTCTTTGAACCCGAGCGAGCGATAAACTTTAATCGCGCCCGCCATTTTATCAGGCACCGTGTCCAGGAGCAGACGCTCGTAGCCGAGGGCGCGCGCCTCTTCAATTATCTTGACGGCGAGCGCGCGGCCCAGCCCCTGCCCGCGAAACGAGGGCCGCACGTAGAGGCGCTTCATCTCGCACGCGCCCTCAAGAATCGGGCGCAAGGCCACGCAGCCGGTCGTCTCAGTGCCTTGCATAGCCAGCAACAGACGCCCCCTCGGCGGCGCGTATGCGCCCGGCAACTCCGCCAGCTCCTTGTCGAAATTCTGGAAGCACAGACTGAAGCCCAGCCAGCCCGCGTACTCCAGGAACAGCTCGCGCGCCTCGGCTACCTGCTCGGGCGACTCAGCCTGCGTGAATGTAGTCGGCTCGGCCATCGCTTAAAAAAAGCGGCGGCGCGGGGGCGCGTAGGCGTCGCACGTCGGAGAACCTCATCGACCCCCCCGTGCCGAAGCCCGCGCCCTCGCGCCGCCGGTCTGGTTGAAAAAATTTACGCCGTGAACGAGGAGCCGCAGCCGCAGCCGCCCGTCGCGTTCGGATTCTTGAACGTGAAGCCCGAGCCCATCACGCCCGAGACGTAGTCAATCTCGACGCCGTCCAGGTACTGCGCGCTGAACATATCCACGAAGAGGCGCACGCCCTTGTCGTCCAGGACGTAATCGCCCTGACGCGAAGCCTCTTCGATGTTCAGGCTGTACTGGAAGCCGGAGCAGCCGCCGGGGACGACCCGCACGCGCAGGCCCGCCGTCTCGGGCAAGCCCTCTTCGCTCGCCATGAACTTCTTGATCTCGGTTGCCGCCGGTTCCGAGACGTTCAACGTCATCGTCGGAGCAGTTGTTGCAGACATTTGTATTCTCCTTAGTAATCAGTAATCAGTAATCAGTGGTCAGTAAAAGCTGATGGCTGATTACTGACTACTGATTACTTTCATAATTGCATTATCGAGCTTTGCCCAAAACGACAAGCTCCGGTTTCATCGCCTCTATCGAAACCTGGCGCGCCACCTCTTCCGCCACCTTGCGGAAGGCCGCCGCCTGCGGCGACTCCGGCTGGCTGACGACGACGGGCACGCCCTTGTCTCCGCCCTCGCGCACGTCCAACCCCAGGGGGATTGCGCCCAGGAACGGGACGCCGTACTGTTCGGCCAGTTTCTCGCCGCCGCCCTCGCCGAAGATATTGTAGCGCACCCCTGTGTCCGGCGCGATGAAATAACTCATGTTCTCGACGACGCCGAGCACGGGCACGGCCACCGTCTCGAACATCCTCAGCGCGCGCCGCACGTCCATCACCGCGACCTCCTGCGGCGTCGTCACGAGCACGGCCCCTTGTACCGGCACTAACTGTGCCAGGCTTAGTTGCACGTCGCCGGTCCCGGGTGGCATGTCAACGATCAAATAATCCAGCTCGCCCCACTTCACGTCCGTCAAAAACTGCTTGACCAGCCCGTGCAAAATTGGCCCACGCACGATCATGGGCTTGTCGCCCGGCTGCAAGATAGCCATTGACATCAGCCGCACGCCGTAGGCTTCGATGGGGAGCAGGCGGCCGTCTTCGACTTCGGGCTTGGCCTGGCTCGCGCCGAGCATCAGCGGCACGTTTGGGCCATAAACGTCCATGTCCATCAGGCCGATGCGCGCGCCGTCCAAGGCGAGCGAGACGGCCAGGTTGACGGCGACCGTGGACTTGCCGACGCCGCCCTTGCCTGACGAGACGGCGACGATGTTGCGCACGCCCGGCATCGTCACCTTGTCTCCCAGCCCTCGCCCCTTCGGCACTTCGGCGTCCATCGTGACGCTGACCGAAGTGACGCCCGCGAGCGAGCCGACCACGTCACGGGCCGCCGCCTCCATCTGCTCTTTGACGGGGCAGGCCGGGGTGGTCAGCACGATGCGGAAGGAAACCGCGCCGCCCTCAATCCGCAAATCTTTGATGAAGCCGAGCGTGACGATGTCCTTGTGCAAATCCGGGTCTCTGACCTGCCGCAAGGCGTCGAGCACACTCTGTTCCGATACTTGAGTCATAAGCGATTTTCTTAAACGTAAATGATGCTTTTCTCAGCCGCGCGCGCCCAGCACGTGGCCCGCGTTGAGGCGACATAAGCAAAGGTTAATTATGCCGTAAACAAGCCGTTTTGTCATATGGAGGACGGGTCAGAGCGCGCCCGAAAACCTAAGCCCAACGCATTTGTGCCTCCAGCGTGAGATGGATTTTTCACGCTGGAGGCGCAAAGGCGCTCAGAGGGTTGAGTGAATCAGTCGTCGTTGACAATCGTCCCCAGCCCCTGCGCGTCGGCGATGGTGACGTTCACCGGTGCGCTGAGATTGACGAAGAAGGTCTCGTTCGGCTCCGCGGCCGTGTCGCCTCTGACCGGCACGGTGATGGTCTTCGTCGTTTGACCCGCCGAGAAGGTTAGGGTGGTGAGCGCCCGCGCCGTGTAGTCCACCCCGGAGGCGGCCGTGCCAGGGGCCGTCTGGTATCTCACAGTGATGGGCCGCCCGCTCGGCGCAGAGAGCGTCACCGTGAAGGCCGCGTTAATCGTGCCGCTGTCCGGCTCAGCCACCGACACGTCGCTAATCGTGACGCTCGGCGGCAGGTCGTTGTCAATGATTGTACAGACGCCCTGGCTGACGTAGAGCGTCGCGTTCGTGGGGCTCGACAAGATTAGTTTGAACGTCTCGTTCACCTCGTCCAACACGTCGCCGCGGACCTGCACCGCCACAGTCTTGGTGGTCTGTCCCGGCAAAAACGTCAGCGTAGTGAGCGACCGCGCGCCGTAATCCGCCGTCGCCAGGGCCGTGCCGTTGGCGGTCGCGTACCTGACCGTGACCGTCTGCTGGCTGGCCGCCGTGAGGCTCACCGTAAAGATGGCAGAGACGTTCACGCCCGTGTTCTTCTCCGTGACCGTGACGTTATTGACCCGGATTTTCGTAGACACCTCGTTGTCCGTGATCGTGCCGACGCCCTGCCCGTCTGCGATTCCGGCATTGATTGGGGAGCTGAGGTTTACCAGGAACGTCTCGCTCGCCTCGGCCAGCGTGTCCCCTATGACCGGCACGACGACGGACTTGCTGGTCTGTCCCGGACTGAAGATCAGTTGTCCTTGAGTAGCCTGGTAGTCGCTCCCCGCCAAGGCCGACCCGTTGGCGGTTTGGTAGTTGACCCGCACTTCGCGGCTGGCGGCCGCAGACAAATTCACGGTGAAACTGGCGTTGGTTGTGCCAGTGTTACCCTCAGTCACGACCGCGTTGTTAATGGTCAGGCTCGGCAGCGCGGCGAAGATCAGATCGTCGTGATCGTCGAAGCCGCCGGTGCCGCAGGATGACGGCAAGCCCTGGAAGCGGAACCGCGCGCGCACCGCCTGTAGACTGCCGCCGGCCGGCAACTGATAGGTCGTCGTCAAGACCTGGCTGCCTGTGGCTTGAGGTTGGAGCGTGGCGATGTGAACCCAGCTCGGGCTACTCGCGTTGCCGGCGTAGTACAGGTCCAGGTAATCGGATGACGTTGAAAACGACCAGACCGTGACCTCTACCTTGACCGCCTTGCCCGCCGCGAAGTCGCCCCCGTCAAGAGTCGAAACCTTGATGGCATCAATCGACTCGTCAACGTGATAACTGCCGCTACTGCCGTCGGCGCACGAGTTGTTAATAGTGTTAGGCTGATGAGACTCCAGACCGCCGGTCATATTGCCGCGTCCGTTGAGTAGCGCCCCCGAATTACAGGCGCTACCCACCTGACCGCATTTCGGGACCTTGAGCACCGAATCGTAAACGGCGTTACCGCCTGAAGCGTTGAACTTGGCGGTCTCGCTAACGGGTCCGTTCATCGTCACGCTGGCCGGGTTGCTTGAGCCCGTGAAAGACCCAGAGCCGTTGCCCGTCCAGCCGCCGAAGATAAAGCCGGAGGTTGGCGTCGCTGAAATGCTGACGCCGGTCCCGCTGTTGTACCAGCCGCTGGCCGGACTGACGGTCCCGCCCGCCCCCGCACTCATCGTCAAGAAGTGTTGCGTCGCGAAGGTCGCGGTGTAAGTGGCGTTGCCGGTGGGCGCGACGCTGTGTGAGATGACGCCGCCGTCGCTCCAACTGCCCCAGACGTACCGCGTCCCGGCGCTGCCGTTCTGCGGCGAGCTTGTGGCGATGGTGTGGCTTGAGCCGCTCGTCCAACTGAAAGTTTGCGCCGAAGTGTAGGTCGTGCCGTCGACCGTAAAGGAACGCCCCGACGGGTTCGTCTGGACAGTCACCTGCACGTTTGCGGGCGCGCCGGACTGTGTAATTGTATGAGTTTTTCCGCCGGCCGTGATCGTCCCCGTGCGCTGGCTCGTTCCGCTATTGGCGGCGACCGTATAGCTGACCGTGCCGTTGCCACTGCCGCTGCTCGTAGTTGTAATCCAACTGGCGTTGCTCATCGCCGACCACGCGCAACCGGAGGCCGTACTCACACTAAACGAACTGTTTCCGCCGGGAGACGAAAAGCTGCGGCTCGTGGGCGAAATTGAAAAGGTGCAGGCGGTTTCATTGACCAAGCTAATCGAATATGCGCCGGTGCTGTTCTGAGAATATGAGGTGGCCCAAATCGAGTAGCTGCCGGTGGCCGGTAAGGTAAAAAACCCTGATGTTGCTGGAATGCGCGAGTTGAGGCTGCCGCCGCTGTCATCATTTTCAGCAAGGATGTCATTGCTTGAGTTCACCAGATACAGGTAAGTGTCAAAGGCTGAGGAACTCATTGACACGGCAACCTTCTGTCCGGCAGTGCCGCTGAAGCCGTAAACGTCAACGTAGCGCGTTGTGCCGGTAAAGATGCAATCTGAAGTTGTCAGCGAGCCGTTAAGGGTCTGTCCGGGAGCAATCGTCGTGGAGGGACAACTGCCGCCGCCTCCGGCCTGCGTTACGGTGTGAACCTGTCCGTTGACCGTAATTGTCCCTGTGCGTTGGCTCGATCCGGGATTGTCGGCGACCGTGTAGCTGACTGTCCCGCTGCCCGTACCGCTCGAACCTGAAGTGATGGTAATCCAACTGGTCCCGCCGCCGCCGGTGGTGATTCCCAGAGCCCAACCCGTAGCAATACTCCCCGAATCCCCGGCCTCGTCATCAACCACGTACAGTCGCCACGTCCCGTTCGGCGCGGTGCCGTTGAAAACATTAAGGTCAGAGCCGTAGACCGTTTGCCCCGGCCCCGGCGACGGGAAATTATCCACGCTGCCCGGTTCGAGCGTCGTGTTGCTATTAAAATTCGTCGGGCGGTAAGTTCCCGAGACGAGTTGCGTCGCGTCCGGCATTGCCGACGCGCTCTGGTCGAAGGTTAAATTAACTCCTGATAGATTATCACTGCCGCCGGCGTCGGACATTAAGATGACGCGTTGCCCGCCGGGACCGACCAACAAAACATCTATGTCATCCGAGTAGGTGTGGCTCAAGTCATTCAAAGCGACGTCCACATTTGTAATTGTTCCAGTCATGCCGGAGATGCTGATGGTTGAAGGATAAGGAGAGCCTGTTCCTGGTGGGTTGCTGTCATTTCCGCGATCATTGATAGTGATTGGGGTTGAGTTGAGAAAAACATCTTGCGCCGCAATGGGTGTGGTTGCCGGCCCGGTGTCCGCACCCGAGTCATTCAGCGACGGAATTAAGCCGCCCTCCCGGAGTGGCGAAGAGATTTCGGACGATGCCGGCGCATTAACCGTCGCCGTCCATGAGCAACTGCTGCCGGTGGTAACGCTGAAAGAGCTGCTCCCGCCTGCCGACGTAAAACTCCGGCTGGGTGGGTTGAGGCCGTAAGTACAGCCGCCGCCCCCGCCCCCGCTATCGCGGAATTGGGAGATGGTCAACGCCGTGTTATTGATGACGCGGGTGTTGTCGCGTTGATTGGCGATGCCTATCGGGACGCCGTTATGTGTAATCGAAGGGTTGGAAAAATAGGGTATTCGCGCGCAGCCCGGACACGGATTACTGTAGGACATCACGGTGCGAAAATTTGCGCTTGAGTCCCAATGACCAAAGGCGTACGGATAAGCCAGCTCGGAGGATGAAAGGGTGGCATTTTCGGGGTTATGGTCGCACGCTTGGTTGTGGCCGAGCTCGTGTGGGAAAGTCAACCCGCCGATAGCGCACGTACGTTGGATGAGGGAGAACGCCGCTGAGGCAAAACCCGGTCCGACATCTGTCATTATCCACGCGATACCGCAAAGATCGTTGGCGTTTTCGGTCAGCAACGCCACCATATCGGCTTTGGCGGCATCTCTGGCGGCCGCAACCGTCGCATCGCCAGTTACCCAGTCCAGGCCCTGCTTTCCCGTCCCGTTATCTGCATAGCTCACTTCCATCGTTCGGACTAAGCGAAGGCGGGTCGCGATCCCGCTGTTTTGATAGACAGTATTGGTCGTGCTGACGGCTTCTTGGGCGAAAGCCTCAGTCTGTGTCGTGCCGCCCAGCGCCGAGCGCACGGCGGCGGTGTAAACGACCATCACGTCAATTTGGCTTCCGTCATCAAAAGCAGTTAGAGCGCCCGTCCTTTCCTCCGTGTTTTCCGCTCCTCGCTTTGCGGGAATCGCTCCGCCGCACGGCGGAAACCGGCTTTGGTCTATTTGGACTAGAAGATGTCTGAAATTTTCCTGCGGGACGATTTCGTAGACCGCTTCCGGCGAGTAAATCAAGCCGGACAGGGCCTGGCCCTTGACGGTCAAAATCACGTCCCCGCTCCAACCGTAGGCTCCGAAAATTTTTCCGCGCCAAGTGAATTCACCACCGGGAAATCGAACGAAGCCTTCCGACGCGCGCCGGCTTGCCTCGTACGATTTTCCGTCGAGCAACGTGAAGCTCAGTTTTTGCGCGGTTTCAAAATTTATGTTGTTGAAATTAACACTTATTTCCTGCTCGCTCGTTCCGGCAATCGAAACGGAAGACAGAGCTTTCGGCGTGCTGACTAACTCGAACAGCCCGACAGCTTCTTGGGCTGAGTCAGCCTTTTGAGCCTTTTCTTGACCCGATTGCGCCCTTGAGGGCTCGAAATAGAAGAGACAAAAGGCCAAAAAAACGAACCCGATTAGAAAAAGTAAAGATGGTTTTCTCATAAAGCTCCTTTGACCTTGCGGATTAATTTGATCCCTCTTACCGGGATAGAGTCCGCCAGTACGAATTCGTCAGGGCTGGCAGAAGACGAGGTGCCAACGTTTTTCTGTTTTGTTTGAGTGGAGACAGATGGTTCGAGCCGAACCGCGCTTTTATTTGTCAGTCTCCGAAAGTAAAACCGGGACTACAACAGGAATGATGCCCGAGCTGAATTCATTTCACTTAAAGACCGTAAGGGAAATGATCGGGGACCATTAAGGGAAAATCACGGAGGTGGTGGCTACCGTGAGGAACTGTTGAGTGTTGCGGCTGATATGTTGAGTAGCGAGGTGAAACTCGTGAAGGCAGCCAGTTCAATCTTGCGAGCGCGGCCAATCTACTCCTAACGCGGGCGGTAGTCAACAGTTTTAATGAACGATTTTAGAGACGCGCCGGGACGTTACTGGGCGGGCGCTGGTAGGCCGAGCGGCGGGATCCGAATTTCCGCTCTCTTACCGCGCAATTTTCCGTGCGCGCCCGCGTTCCATGTGCCAGTGACCCGAATTCCTGTCAGCCAAGGGAGGCGAAGCCTGTGAAAACCAAGACCAGCATCATTCTCTTCCTCGCCGTCTCAATCACACTCGTCATCGCGGCCATCGCGGGCTGTGCCAGCGCGCCGGCCAACGCGACCGGCGGCGCGAGCCGCGCGAGTTCCGCCGACACGAAAGCCAAGAAGACCTTGCGCCCGTTCCGCTCGGAGAAGGAGTTGAAAGACTATTTCCGCGAGCTGGCCGAAAAGCAGCAGCGGGAAGCCAGGCAGCGCGCGGAGGTGGCGAAGTCCACGATACCGCTCGGGACAAATACGAGCCCGTCGGCGCAGGCGTCCCCTGCCGCGAAAGCGGGGGAACCCGCCGACGGCGAGGACGACGAGTCCGTGACGAACGTGCAGCACGCGGGCGTTGACGAGGGCGGCATCGTCAAGCTGCACGGCAAACACCTGGTGGTCTTGCGCCGCGGCCGGCTGTTTACGGTCGCCGTCGGCGACGACACGCTCAAGCCCATCTCGACGGCAGACGCTTTCGGCCCGGACATCAACCCGGAAGACACGTGGTACGACGAGATGCTGGTGGCCGACAACACCGTCGCCGTCATAGGCTACAGCTACGAACGCGGCGGCACGGAAATCGGCCTCTTCCACCTGGACGACGCGGGCCGCCTGCGCTACCGCTCGACCTATCACCTGCGCTCCAACGACTATTACTCCTCGCGCAACTACGCGAGCCGCCTCATCGGAAGCAAGCTCATCTTCTACACGCCGCTTTATCTGTATCCCGGCTCGCAAGACCCGACGGAGTCTTTCCCGGCGCTGCGGAAATGGCACAGGGGCGCGACCGCCGAGGAGTTCCGCCAGATAGTCTCGGCGACGCGCGTCTACAGGCCGGAACACACCGTCAACGCGGACGGCGGGCTGGCCCTGCACACCGTCACCGTCTGCGACCTCGCCAGCAGCGAATTGAAGTGTGAGGCGACCGCGGTGGTCGGCGCGCCGGGCCGCATCTTCTACGTCTCGCCCGAATCCGTCTTCGTCTGGACGACCGACTGGTCGCGGCGTTATCGCGGCGAGCCTGCGGAGCGCAAGGCCGAATCCATGCTCTACCGCATGCCGCTCGACGGCTCCGGCCCGAGCGCGCTACAGGTTTCGGGCGGCCCCGTTGACCAGTTCTCTTTTCTGGAAAGCGCGGACGCACACCTCAACGTGCTGGTGCGCTCCGACACCATGGGCGAAGGGATGTGGGGCTCGGAGGTGGCGGACGGCGACGTGGCTCTGATGCGAGTCCCGCTCACCAGCTTCTCCGACGGGTCCGAGGCTGTGCCAGTTTCAAACTATCGTGAACTGCCGAAGCCCCCCGGCAATACTTTCCAGAACCGCTTCGTCGGCGACTACCTGCTCTACGGCACTGGCAGCGGCTGGGGTCCGCCGGAGAACATCAATAGTTCGAGCCTCTACGCGGTGCGCTGGGCCGGGCGTGAGACTTCGGAGTTAAAGCTCGTACACGGCGTTGACCGGATCGAGGCGATGGGGTCGGACGCCATAGTCGTCGGCACGAACGGCGAGGACTTACATTTCACGGGCGTGCGGCTGGGCGACGCGCCAAAGGTCACGAGCCTCTACACGCGCAAGGATGCGTCGCAGGGCGAACTCAGAAGCCACGGCTTCTTCTACAAGCCGGACGGACCCGATTCGGGGCTGCTCGGCCTGCCGGTGAGTTTGCCGGGGAGGCCCGGCTACGAGCATCTCTTCGAGGAGTCGGCGGCGATTCTTTTCTTGCGTAACGAGTCGCTGAATTTGAAGGAGATGGGAGAACTCGCGGCGCGTTCCGAGAGGGTCGTGGACGACAATTGTCGCGCCTCGTGCGTGGACTGGTACGGCAACGCCCGGCCGCTCTTCCTGCGCGGGCGCGTCTTCGCCCTCCTCGGCTACGAACTCGTCGAGGGCAACCTCGCAAACGGCCGCATACGCGAAAGGCGACGCGTCAGCTTCGCCCCCCAACGCATGAGAATCACGCGCCGTTAGGGGCGGGACAAGCATATCTCCGCAGGGGCAGGGCTCGTCCCTGCCCGCCCCACTCTCGCGATACGCGTGGGGCGTGTCTCACAAGAGATGTTTGAAAAGGAAAGACTCGGGCAGGTGATTCTTGAGTCGCGCAAACAAAAGAAATCGCCTGCCCGAGGTGTCCCCGCCGCCGGTCGTTATCCAGCCATGATCTATATAGCGAAGCAATTAAGGTTTACACAACAAGACCCTCACAAGTCTTCAGTGTGAGGAGTCAAGCGTCTCTTGAATTAATTTTATAACAAACTGCTTTTCCCGCTGTTTAGCAGGTATTTCATCCCAGACCCGTTCGAAGTTCCTGTAAGTAGAAAACAATGTGATCTCATCGTACCAATAGATGTAAAGCGGCCCGCATAGAATAGGTTTTTCACGATCATAATAAGTATCTTTTTCAGTGCCTCGTAAGCAGGCCGCCACGGTACTCTTCATTTCCAGCTCTATTTCAGGCTCAACATTAGCTAAAGCCACCTCGAAATTGTCATACTCTTTAAGAAGAGCGATTAAGTTTTCGATTTGCTTCTTGCGCTGGCTGAGATCAAGGCGATGCTCGAAGTCCTCGGACAAATATCTATTTAGACTCCGAAGAGAATGAATGCATCTTTCGCCGTAAGAGCGCAGGTTCTTGATGAAGACTTCTCGACGTTTGTCATTTATTTCAGCAACTTTTTCCTGCGCCTCCTGTGAAAGCGCAGTGTCACTCCCTCTCCTGGCCTTGCGGCGTAGCGAATTGGGGTAAGTTAAAAAGGATGGGTACTTGGAGACCAACATGCGTTGTCCCGGTTGGTCTTCCATGGCGAGCAGCGCGTTCCTAAATTCCAACTGGCCTGCTTCATTCCAGTCCGTGATCATCCTTGCTACAACTTTTCTGGGGTCTTACGTTTACCTTGGCGAGCCATTTGTCGAGCAATTCTAAGACGTGCTGCCGTAGTTCGCTTTCGTCATCGTACTGTAGGGGTCTGGCATCTTTGTTGTAAGGTATATAGTAGCGAATTTCACTTTCGTCCAAAGCTTTGAACTTTTCGCCATCGAACAGCCAAGTGATGACATCAACATCTTTGGGTGAGAGGTTGAGCCCGCCCGTAGCTATTTCGATCAGAGTTTCCCGTTTCGTGAACTTCTCTCCTGTCTCGGCGAAGTTCTCTAAGCTAGAGAAGCTTTCCAGACTGGAGATAAACGACTGTGATTTGCCGCCCGCCCTTTTGCCAATCTGGCCTTGAGTCCGCCTCAACGATTTTCTTGCTTGGCGAAGCAGAAAGCCCATGAGGCGATATCGGTCGAACTTATGAGGGAACATCGCTTATCTTTATCATCTCCGTAAACAGCGGCTGAGGCTCGCCGGCCAGAACGGTTAGATACTTCACCGGTTTCTGGTAAATTTAGATTTACCAGATTTGTTGACTTACCCTCTCCTACCTATTAAGGTCAGGCTCGAAAGATGGTTTTAATAAAACTAGCGAGGATGTCTCTCTGGCTATAATGAACAGTTCACCTTAACCAAACGAAGTGCGGGGGTGAGAAAATGAATATCAACTGAAAGGGCGGATGAATTTCATAAATTCTCCGCCCTTTTCTGCTTGACTTCGAGTTCAGTGAAAAGACCTTGCGTTTGACAGCTCAATAAAGCATGAAGGTCAAATTTTTGGCTTTCATTTAGAAGGAGGCTTGGTCGCTTAGGATTCCAAGGCCAACCGCGCTCAAGCCCCCCTGATTGCACACATCACCCTTGTTTCAGAGGGTTCTGTGGCTATTCGCACACGTTTCCACGTGTTCGGCGGAGAATACCACCGTGAGAGTTAATCCTACAACTAAAAAGTTTGTTAAGACCTTCTCTAAATTCAACCAATCGATTCCGCTGTTCGTTAGTCCGCTCGTGAGAGCATCCGAACACATAGAGGTCTCTGACTCTGTTGACCTTAATCTTAAAGGGGTGTATATTTTGTTCACCTCTTTTAGAACCCAAGCCTGGAGCATAACAACTCCAGCGCTCTATCTTCTCCTGACTACAAATCGTCGACATATCTGAGTCTGTAGATTTGGTCTATCCGTATCTTCACGCCCTGGATATGTTGGTGATCAACTGAGCCAATAAAACAGGCTCATTAACTTGACGAACACCTCAATCGCGAAGAGGCAGTGTCGTCAAAAAAAGGAGAAATACTAATGAGAAAAATACGAGGCGTGATAATGACCCGCAACAAGGTTGGGGTCCGCCTCAAGCTCCTCTCAGTAAGCCTCATTCCTTTGTCCTGCGTGCCGGGCGCGGCAGCCGCCGGTTCGAACACCAGCGACAGAGGCGCGGCGGTCACGAGTAGCACAGGAAACAAACACTCGACTCCATCCTACGCAACCTGTGCGTCTCGTCAGAGTGCCAGGATCGTCGGGATGAACGACGCGATGAGTGCGACCGACTTCAAGTTCAACGGCCCCGCAGGTCGGGGCGTTAAGTTTGGCAAGAGAGACATGCAGGCGCGGTTCACCGGGTCGGCAGAGGCTCTTCAGCCGGCAGAACAGAGAGACATACTGCCGGCGCAAGCCGGAAGGGATGAGCCAGTCGGGATAAGACTGTTCATCAGAGGGTTCTAAAAGAGGTAGACCCCCTTTCGGCGCGCCGGAAGGAAGCCTGTTCTGTATCTTTACTAAAGGAGGTGATCTTACGATTAGGGAATCGGGCGACGAGTAGGTTCGAGTTCGCGGCTCGGGCCTGCTCTAGCTCGATAGTTTCACAGGCGTGAAGTAGATCGTTGATTACGACACAACGCGCCTTAAAACGAAGAGCACTTATACGCCCATAATAGGAGTTTTGTCTAGTGGGCACGGGATGTCGGTTTCATCAAAATTCATGAAACCGCTCTCCCAGAAGAGGTAGTCGCCGGTAACAATAATGCCCGGCTGCGGCGGTCCCCGTCCAAGAGATACCGCAGCACGGGCCTGAGCCAGGCAAGAGTTCCCAGAGCTTTGCTCCGGGCAATTGCCCTTTTCAACAATGATTCTAGCACAGAGTCGGAAAGGTAAGGTCCCCTATGGGGCAACAAATTTACGCAGGAAATAGTAGCTCAACTCATCGCGGTGGGTCTAATAGCGCTCCGGCCAGCGGTGGAGCACAGGCACGGAACTCTTCGCCGCCCGCCGACGAATTAGTTCAACCTGCCGCTCACCCGAAGCAGGAGTCCGCAGAGCGCGCCGAAGCCTTTCAGTTGATGCGCGGCATCCCTGAATCAACTCACAAAGAGATGCATGATTATGGTTACAAAGTAGCGAGGGAAAGCGGAAGCATCGAGCCCCGCGAAGAAGTCCGCGGGGCCGTCGAAGAATATGCCCGGAAAGCGGCGCGGGAGCTTTATCGCGATGCGTTCGATCCGAATTTGTTCCCGCACGACCGAATGCATGAATCCGAACACGAAAAACATCTCAGAGACCGCGAGCTAGCCGAGGAAGCCGAGATGAACGCAGCGGCGGCCGTGAGGGAAAGGGAGAAACGTGTCGCCGAGGCAGGTACCGGAGATGCGCCGACACCGCCGGACCCCACTGTCTGGTGGGTCGTCGGGGGCTTATGCGCCGTCGCAATCGCTGTCAGCATTGTCCTCACACTACAGGGGACGTTCTTCGCATCCCTGGACGCGGTCATTTCGTGGTACGTGGCTTTCATCGCCGGAACCGTCATCGGTCTCGCCGTCGTGCTGTTAATCCTCGCCGATGATGATACGGGCCAAGCGACTGCCAAGAACTGGGTCGGGCTGGCTAGCGCCATCATCATCGGGGTCGCGTTCGGCGGCGCGCGGATGAGGGATGCGGTGGACTTCAATGACTACTTCTTCGCGGCAACGCTTGGCCTGCTGGAGATTGGAATTGCCATTGGTCTATTCGGTGTCGCCAGTAGTCGGCGCAACAAGCTCCACCAGTACGCGGAGGAACTTGCGGCGCACACGGCCAAGGTCGAGAACGAAAAGAAGGAGAACGCGCTTCTCGCCGCCAGCGTTGCGGAGCATCAACGTCGCCAACAGCGTGTTCAGGAGACGAACGACGCGATCAAGCGTGACATCCTTTACCGCGAGGAGCGCGCGATGCGAAATCTGAATATCGACAAAATCGAGGAGGCAACGGTCACGGCGGCCGCCGCCGGATACGATGCCGGCGTCGCCGCGAATCGCGCATACGTCCTGGGGGCGAAAGAGAGGTAACGAGAATGAAAAAGAAACCTGTGTTGATAATTGGCGGGATAACGCTCACCGTTGCAGTCGTCGGCGGCGCGCTTGCCATGTGGCGTTCAGTCGTCACGCGGAATGCGGCACCGCCGGCGCACGTAGCCCTCGTGCGTGACCGCTCAGACTCATCCGGCTGCGGCTGCGACGCATTGACCGCTCAAGCCGGAGAGGTGCTTGAGTCCCCGGTGTTCACGTCCGGGTCAACCTTGATAGTTACGGAAACCGGAGCCCCCAGAACGGCGAACGAGCCAGTCGTGTTAGGCCGCTACGACATCCCCGCAAATCGCGGCTCGCTTGAGAGTCAGTCGAAGTATTTACAGCGGCGGCAAGCGATTCTCGACGACATCAAAAAGCGTTGCGAAGAGGAATCAGTAACGGATAAATCGCCTATCTTCCTGGCCGTCCGGCGCGCTGTCGAACACCTGTCCGCGGCCGGCTGTGACGGCAGGGCAAACTGCCTCCTGATAGTCTTCTCAGACCTTGAAGAGCTTGGGGAACGCTCGATCAAAGAGGCGATTAGTCAAGGGTCGGGCGACTCGCGTAACGCGCCGTCGCGGAGGACATCGCCGGCATCAGCACAACTGCCGGCACCAATCGACAATTCGGCGTTTGACGTTGTGTTGGCCGGCTCGGCCGAAACCCTAGGGACGACAGACGACGGGGGGAAAGGTAAGCCGCGCGTCCTTTCCCCCGCACGGACCCAACGGCGTGCCGAGCAAATTCGACAAGTGTGGGGGAGTCTATTTACAGACCCCAGACGTGTGCTTTTCGAGCCGCACTGCTTTACGAAACTTACAGCGCGTAAATAGCCGCGCAGTCCGGGTGCGTTGTTAGTTTCCCGCGCCGGAAACGTCAACGTGATTCCTCTTGTTCCGGCAACCGGTGAATGATTCATCGGAGGCCCTTAGCCAGAAGTCTAATCTTCTATCGCCTACCTAAAAAGCTAGGCAGTTGATCTCACGTGAGGTGTGAAATGAGAAAGTTTCGGACACATTATCTCTGGCGCTTGCGTTTGGGCTTACTTTTGCTCGTAACGCTTCTGCTCATCGGATGTGGAAGTGAGCGGCAGATTGTCGGTAAGTGGCGCAAGACATCCACAGCGCTCTGCGGTGCTGTCTATCCGGCTATGGTTGAGTTATTTGATGATGGAGAGTACGTCGGGGCACTCCCCAACTGGAGCGGCGGCAGTTATCGTGTTGTCGATGGACGACGGCTTCGGCTTGACACATCGATGGGGCCGGGGACCTATGAGTTTAAAATCTCTGATGACGTCCTAACATTTAAAAATGACTGGGGATGCACCTTCAAGTACACGAAAGAATATTAAAAGAGCGCGGGCTCGGTTAACTAGCCGAACCCGCGCCATCAACTCCCCGGGATGTTTTCATCGGGAGCACGCGCACAGCCCTAGAATGAGCAGCCAGGAGTTCAAGCAGTTCGAGCAAGAGTAGAATCAGCAAGAAAACAGACACGCCAGGAATCAGCCCTAAGCGCAGCCAGGACGGATTGGAACCAGTCCCGCGGTAATTCACCACAACTCCGATCGGCAGAATCAAGAACTCTTTCTGAGTTATTGTCTCGGCGTGTCGGAGAAGCCTGTGATGAGTCCGATTTCTGCGCAGGCTCTTCACGCGCCGACATGTCAAAGGCACTCACCGAACATAAGAGGCGGGTTTGCTTGACGCCGTGACATCTTAAATCTTTTTTCTCCGTAATAATTCTGACCGAACTAAGCCGGGGCGCACTTTCAGTGCATCGCGGTTTGTTATGCGTTCCGATGTATGACACCTCTTTGACAAACGAAGAGGCGCGCAGTTACGCTTCCGCGCAGGCCCGAAGCCATTCGATGTCATACTATCCTGCGCGCGTCAACGAACACTTCCTGAATCCGCGCAACGTCGGCGAGGCTGTGGAAGCGAACGCCGCGGGCGAGTCAGGCTCGCTCGCCTGCGGCGCGATTCTGCTCCTCACACTCAACATTGACGCCCAATCGCAGAGAATCACGGACGCGAAGTTCAAGGCCGTCGGGTGCGGCTACCTCATCGCCTCCGCTTCCGTGTGGACGGAAACCATCAAAGACCTTTCGCTCGCGAGGGCGGCCACGCTCTCCGAGACGGCCGTCACGGACTGGCTCGGCCCAATGCCTTCGGGGCGCGAGCACTGCGCGACGCTCTGCCGCGAAGCCCTGAACGCGGCGCTCGTGAACTATCACAGCGCGACGCGCGGAGAGTGGGCGGGCGACGAGGCACTGATCTGCACCTGCTTCGGCGTCTCCGAGAAGACCATCGAGCGCGTGATCGAGGCGCGCTCGCTCCGCACAATCGCAGAGGTGACACGGGCCTGCCACGCGGGCGGCGGCTGCCAGTCATGCCACCCGCTCATTCTGGACATACTGGAAGACTACTGGCGAACCCTTGAGGCAGGGAGCTTCAGCACGGGCAAGCCTTAAAAGAGATGATCTATTTAGACAACAACGCTACGACGCGCGTCGCCCCTGAGGTGCGCGACGCGATGCTGCCCTACCTCGCGGACCTTTACGGCAACCCGTCCTCCGCGCACACCTTCGGCCGCGAGATGCGCCGCGCCGTGGAGCGTGCGCGCGAGCAGGTGGCGGAGCTTTTGGGAGCGACTGATGCGAGCGAGATAGTCTTCACCTCGTGCGGCTCCGAGTCCGACAACTGGGCCATTCGCGGCGTCCTCGAACGCAACCCGGACAAGCGCCACGTCGTCACCACGCGCGTCGAGCACGAGGCCGTGAGAAATCTGTGCGAGAAGCTGGAACAAGAAGGGTGCGAGGTGACGTGGCTCGACGTTAACGAAGAAGGGCTGCTCAGTCTCGAAGACGTGCGCGCGGCGCTCAGGCCGGACACATCGGTCGTCTCCATCATGCTGGCGAACAACGAGACGGGCGTGCTCTTCCCCGTCGAGGAGATAGGGCGCATTGTGCGCGAGCACTGCGGGGCCGTCTTCCACGTGGACGGCGTGCAGGCCGTCGGCAAGATTCCCGTTGATTTGAAGAGCGTGGACGTAGACCTCTTCAGTCTCTCGGGCCACAAGTTCCACGCGCCGAAAGGCGTCGGCGCGCTCTACGTTCGCGCCGACACAAAGCTCGCGCCTTTCCTCATCGGCGGCGGCCAGGAGCGCGGGCGGCGCGCGGGCACGGAGGCCGTCCCTTACCTCGTCGCGCTCGGCGCGGCCTCGGAACTGGCACACAACTTCGACGGTCATGGCACAATTCGCAGCCTGCGTGACCGCCTCGAAGACACGATTCTCGACACCATCCCGAACGCGCGCCTGAACGGAACAAGCGACCGCGACGCGCCGCCTGCCCAACACCGCCAACATCTCCTTCGAGTACGTCGAGGGCGAGGCCATCCTCGCCCAACTGGACGACGCCGGCATCTGCGTCTCGACCGGCTCGGCCTGCAACGCCGACTCGCACGTCTCCTCGGCCGTCCTGCGCGCGATGAACGTCCCCTACACCGCGGCGCAGGGCTCAATCCGCTTCTCGCTCGGGCGCTACAACACGGAGTCTGAGGTCGAACACACGCTCTCCGTCCTGCCCGCAATCGTCGCCCGTCTGGCGGAGATGTCGCCGCATGAAAAGACGTAAACTCGTAAATCGTGAATCGTGAATAGTAAATCGAAGAACGGTTTTTCTATTCACGATTCACGATTCACGATTCACGATTTACGATTTACTCGCTTTTGCTGTTACAATTTGTGTTCGGTTACGGACATATTCTTTCCACCACGGACGGAGCACTTCCCGATGTCAACCGAAAACCCCGCGGCCGCGCAGAAGAGCGAGCCGCAAACACCCGCGGACAAGACTGACGCGCCGCACCGCGCGCGCCACGACAGCGTCACGCTGCTCGAAACGGACGACTTCGTCTGCGTCCGCCCCGAAACGCCCCTCTCGGAAGCCATCGAGCAGATGAAAAAGGACGAGGGCGGCTGCGCCATCGTCTGCGATGAAGGCGGCGCGGTCGTCGGCATCTTCACAGAGCGCGACCTCTTAAACAAGATCGTCGGCCAGCAGGTTGACATGAATGCTCCCGTCGGCGACTGGATGTCACGCTCGGTCGCGACTCTCTCGCCGGACGCGACCATCGGCGACGCCGTGCGCGCGATGGACGAGAAGAGCTACCGCAACATTCCGCTCGTCAAGAACAACCGGCTCATCGGCTCGATCACCGTCTTCGACGTCATCACTTACCTGGCCGAGAGTTACCCGAAAGAGACGCTCAACCAGCCGCCCGTCCCGGCCCAGGTCATGGACACGCCCGAAGGAGGATGAGGAACAAGGTTTAGGAAAGAAGTCGTAAGTCCGCAGACTCCCCGCCACCGGCGACGACGAGAAATCTCTTGCGAGTAAATTAAAAGGAGACTTCATGAAATTCGACAGGGATAAATTCTGGACAGAGTATGAAAATCAGTTCGGGCATCCCCCGCACGGCCCGGAGAAGGCCGCTACCGAACAGCTCCTCGGTTTCATGGAGAACGATGCGCAACTGGCGCGCCTCGAATGGGCCGCTTACCTGTTCGGGACCATCCGCAACGAGGTCGGCTCGAACATGCTTCCCATCAAAGAGATCAAGGCCAAGCCTGGCAGCCCCGTCTGGGTGAAATGGCAGAGTAAATATTGGAGCACCGGTTTTTTTGGGCGGGGCTACTCCCAGTTAACGGGGGAAGGAAACTACCGCCAGTTCGGCAAACTCCTGGGGATGGACCTGGTGAAGAACCCGGACCTGGTTCTACAGCCCGAGGTCGGCTACAAGATTCTGGCGACAGGGTGCGTGCAGGGGCTCTTCAGAGGGAGAACCAAGGCCCAGGGCGGCGGCCGTTTCAAACTCTCAGACTTCCTCACCGCCACCAAGAAGGACTACATCAGCGCCAGGCAGATTGTTAACGGCATCTCCGGGGCAGCTTACCAGCACGCCTTGCGTGAGGCCGGTTACAGCACGAAGTACGAGGCTTGTTTGCGCGCGGCCTCGGTGAGCTGAAGTTCGGGGCGCGCCCTTTGGAAAGGGTGCGTCCGGACGATTTGAATTTGACACAGCAGCAAAGAGGACACGAACGAAGTAATTATGAGTACCGTCATCGAAAACCCAGCAGAGCAGGACAAGCACCTGGAAGAACTTGAGACCGTCACGATCCGCTTCGCCGGCGACTCCGGCGACGGGATGCAGTTGACGGGCACGCAGTTCACGAACACCTCGGCCGTCGTCGGCAACGACATCTCCACGCTGCCGGACTTCCCCGCTGAGATTCGCGCCCCCGCAGGCAGTCTTCCGGGCGTCTCTGGCTTTCAACTGAACTTTTCCAGCCAGGACATACGCACGCCCGGCGACCAGCCGAACGTGCTCATCGCCATGAACCCGGCCGCGCTCAAGGTCAATCTGCCGGACCTCGAAGAAGGCGGCACGCTCATCCTCAACACGGACGAGTTCACGCCCGGCAACCTTGAACACGCAGCGTACAAGTCGAACCCCCTGGAAGACGACTCGCTCAAGGGCTATCGCGTCCACCGCCTCCCCATCACGACGCTCAACATGAACGCGCTGAAGGGCAACGTGGAACTGTCGCGCAAGGAGATGGACCGCTGCAAGAACTTCTTCGCGCTCGGGGTGCTCTACTGGCTCTACGACCGCCCGATGGAGCAGACCGTCAAATGGATTCACGATAAGTTTTCGAAGAATCCGGAGGTGATGAAGGCGAACGAAATCGCCTTGAAGACCGGCTACAACTTCGCCGACACGACCGAAGTTTTCACCACGCACTACACCGTCAAGAAGGCGCAGATCGCACCGGGCAAGTACCGCAAGATCACGGGCAACGAGGCGACGGCCATAGGCTTCATCGCCGCCTCGCAGCTCTCTGGCCGGCCACTCTTCTACGGCTCATACCCGATCACGCCCGCCTCCGACATCCTGCACGAATTGGCCCGGCACAAGAATTTCGGCGTCAAGACGTTTCAGGCCGAGGACGAGATCGCGGCCGTCTGCGCGGCCATCGGCGCCAGCTTCACCGGGCAGATTGGCTTGACCGGCACATCCGGCCCCGGCGTCGCCCTTAAACAAGAAGCCATCGGGTTGGCCGTGATGACGGAGTTGCCGTTGGTCATCATCAACGTCCAGCGCGGCGGCCCGTCCACTGGCCTGCCGACGAAGACGGAGCAGGCGGACCTCTTCCAGGCCGTCTGGGGCCGCAACGGCGAGTGTCCCGCAATCGTCGTCGCGCCCGCCACGCCCGCCGACTGTTTCCACATGGCGGTCGAGGCCGTGCGCCTCGCCTTCAAATACATGACGCCGGTCTTCTATCTCTCGGACGGATATCTGGCGAACGGCGCGGAGCCGTGGGCTGTGCCAAAAGTGGAAGACCTGCCGAAGATCGAGATCAAGTTCGCGACCGACCCGACCAACTTCATGCCCTACGCGCGCGACGAGGAGACGCTCTCGCGCCCTTACGCGATTCCGGGCACGCCCGGCTTAGAGCACCGCGTCGGCGGCATAGAGAAGCAACACCTGACGGGCAACGTCAACTACGACCCTGATAACCACCACTTCATGGTCAAGCTCCGCCAGGAGAAGGTTGACCGCGCGGCCGCGGACATCCCGCCGGTCGAAGTCTTCGGGGAGAAGACGGGCAAGGTCCTGGTGCTCGGCTGGGGCTCGACCTACGGCTCAATCACCTCGGCCGTCGAGAAGTTGCAGCGCGAAGGCAAGTCTGTGTCGAGCGCGCACCTCAGGCACCTCAACCCCTTCCCGAAGAACCTGGGCGAAGTGCTCCGCAGCTTTGAGACGGTCATCATCCCCGAAATGAATCTGGGCCAACTCTGCACCATGATTCGCGCCAAGTATCTGGTTGACGCCGTGCCCTTCTCGAAGGTCAAGGGACGCCCCTTCCAGATTCGCGAAATCATGGGCAAGGTCGAGGAGTATTTGTGAGCCATGAGCAGTACGACCACCAAGCTGATGACGGCTGACGAGTTGCTAGTGATGCCGGACGACGGCTTTCATTATGAACTTGTCAGAGGAGAGCTGAAGCGGATGTCGCCCGCAGGAGACGAGCACGGCAGTGTTACGATGGCGCTGGCTTCTCCGCTATATCAGTATGTCAAGCTCCATCAACTTGGGAAAGTTTACGCGGCAGAGACCGGCTTCAAACTTGAAAGCAATCCCGACACAGTGCGCGCGCCGGACATTGCATTTGTCAGCATGGAACGCGTTCAGGCGGCAGGCAGAGTAGAAGGATACAGAAGCGGTGCGCCTGACCTCGCGGTTGAGGTCTTGAGTCCCGGCAACACGAAACGAGAGATGGCCGAGAAGGTGGAGGACTACTTCGCGGCTGGTGCGCGTTTGGTATGGATTGTCAACCCGAAGCTGAAGACTGTCACGGTCTATCGCTCGCCAATAGACAGCGTGACGCTCACACAGGAAGACACGCTCGACGGCGGTGAGGTTGTGCCAGGATTTCAAATCGCCGTCACCGAGATTTTCGCCATATGACGGCTTCCGCTTCAAACATTGACTCTCGTTCCATCCACGAGGTGTACGCGGAAGGGCTGCGATACTTTATGGGAGAAGGAACGATTCAGGGCACCCTGGCGCGAGTCTCCGCGGACCTGAAGCAGCACGGGATTGATTACGTGGTCATCGGCGCAGTCGCTCTGATGGCTCACGGCTACCCGCGATTCACAGAAGACATTGACCTGGTGCTGACGAAAGAAGGGCTCGAAGCGTTTCACCGAGAGTTAATCGGCCTGGGTTACGCCCCGGCGTTTCCGGGCGCTCGGAAGAGATTGCGTTCGACGCGCGACGGCGTCCCGATTGAAGTGATCTTGACTGGCGAATATCCGGGCGACGGCAAGCCCAAGCCTGTGACCTTTCCCGCGCCCCACGATGCTTCGATTGAGATTGACGGCGTGCAGGTAGTCACGCTTGAGAAACTGATTGAGCTGAAACTGGCTTCCGGCATGACCGCGCCCGACCGCTTGAAGGATTTGGCCGACGTGCAGGAGTTGATTAAAGCGCGCGGCCTCGTGGCCGACTTCGCCGAGGGGCTGAACCCTTACGTGCGGGAGAAATTTTTAGAACTGTGGCGTGCGGTCGAGCGCGCCAGGCAAGCAAACGAGATTAAGGAGCAAGAATGAGTACGAACGGTAACGGAACGAATGGGGACGGGCACAAGGACAATGCTGAGGCCGCGGCTTCGCCGGAGCCTTACGCGGGCTCGATGGCGGCGGGCGAGGTCGCGCCGCCGCCGGTGAAGCTGACGAAGGCTGACTTCGTGTCGGGCCAGGAGGTCAGATGGTGTCCGGGCTGCGGCGACTACTCGATCTTGAACAACGTGCAGAAGGTGATGCCGGAGCTAGGCATCCCGCGCGAGAAGATCGTCTTCGTCTCAGGCATCGGCTGCTCGTCGCGCTTCCCTTACTACATGAACACCTACGGCTTTCACAGCATACACGGCCGCGCGCCCGCGATTGCGACCGGCATCAAGTCCGCGAACCCCGAACTCTCGGTCTGGGTCATCACGGGCGACGGCGACGCGCTTTCAATCGGCGGCAACCACTTCATGCACGCCATCCGCCGCAACCTGGACATGAACTACATTCTCTTCAACAACCGCATCTACGGTCTGACGAAGGGACAGTACAGCCCCACGTCCGAGATGGGCAAGAAGACTAAGTCAACGCCGATGGGCGTGATTGATTATCCCTTAAACCCGCTCTCGGTCGCCATTGCCAGCGAAGCCACGTTCGTCGCGCGCTCGCTCGACATAGATGTCAAACACCTCGGCACGACCGTTCAGGCGGCGGCCCGACACAAGGGCGTCTCCTTCGTCGAGGTCTATCAGAACTGCAACATCTTCAACGACCACGCGTTCGATTACTTCGCGGAGCGGAGCGTGCGCTCGGATAACATGATTTATCTTGAGCACGGCAAGCCCATGGTCTTCGGCAAGAACCACGACCGCGGCATACGCATGAACGGCGCGCACCCTGAGGTCGTCCAGTTGGGGAGCGAGACGGGCCTGAACGAAAACGACCTGCTCGTCCACGACATCTACCTCAAGGACCCGTCGGTCGCCTTCATGCTCGCCCGCATGGAGCAGCCCAATTTCCCGCAGCCCGTCGGCATCTTCCGCGCCGTGGAGCGCGCCACCTACGAAGACATGATGGCCGACCAGATAGAGGCCGCCATAGCCAAGTCCGGCCCCGGCAACCTTGAGAAGTTGATTAACAGTGGCGACATGTGGACGGTAGAATAAGGGATGAGGGATGAGGGATGAGGGATGAAATAAAAACAGTCTTTCTTTACTTCATCCCTCATCCCTCATCCCTCATCCCTCATCCCTTAAGAATCGGAGTGAAGCGACGATGATTTGTCCGTCTTGCGGTTTTGACAATCTTGAGGGGATGGATCGCTGCGAGAACTGCATGAAGTCTCTGCGCGATCTGGACGTGCCGCGCCCCGAAGCGACTGCCGGGCTGGTGCGCTCGGTGATGGAAGACAACTTGAGCCGCCTGGCTATGACCGACACCTTGATGGCGCAGCCCGGTGAGCCCGCGCTCGAAGTTGCGCGCCGGATGAAGGAGGCGCACACGGGCTGCGCGCTCGTCCTGGACGATGGCGGCAAGCTCGTGGGCATCTTCACTGAGCACGACGTGCTCCGCAAGTTGGTCGGGGGAAGTGACGCCGCGGCCGAGGGGGTGACCGTCGGCCAACTGATGAGCAGGAACCCGGAGTCGCTGCGCGAGACCGATTCGGTCGCCGCCGCTCTCAACAAGATGGCGATGGGGCGCTACCGCCACGTCCCCGTCGAGCGCGGCGACGGCGGCTACTCCGTCGCCTCAATCAAAAACGTCCTGAGCTACATCGCGCGCGAAGACTGGTAAGTCCAATTTCAAGCTGAAAGAGAGCGCCCGCGTGAACAGGCATCTGTTCACGCGGGCGCTCTTATTTCGCCGTCGGCTCGCGCACCGTGGCCTCATCGCGCGACCACCTGTTGTCTGTGAAGAGGTCTTCGTCGTGGGCGGGGGCGGAGATGCCGGCCATCCGCGCGAACAGGTTTTCGTAGAGGTCCACGATGCGCTCCCAGTCGTAATACTTCTTGACGCGCTCCTGCGCGCGCAGGCGGTAGGCGCTCACGAGCGACCCGTCCCGCAGGACTCGCTGAAGCTGCACGGCCAAATCCGCTTCGTCCGCGTACGAAAGCCCCGCGTCGCCGACCGCCTCCACGTTCTCGGGCGTCGCGAGCGTCAACACGCAGTTGCCGTAACCCATCGCTTCAAGCAGCGCCGGGTGTGTGCCGCCGACCTCAGTCGCGTGCACGTAGCAGTAGGCGTTCTGCTGTAGCGCGCGGTAGTCCTTGCCGAAGACGAAGCCCGTGAAGATGATGCGCTTGTCGCCGCGCGCGCGCTCGCGCAGTTCCCTGATGTACTCGTGCGCGTAGGGCGCGTCGCCGACGACCAGCAGCTTGTGCGCCGTGCGGACCTTTTTGAAGGCTTCGATGACGAGGTGCGCGTTGTTCTCCGGCTCAAGGCGCGAGACGTAGAGCACGTAACGATTCGGCTCCACACGCCAGTGGCGCACCGTTGGGTCCGGCCGCCGCTCGACCTCCGCGCCGTAGGCGATCATGGTCGAGGGCGCGTTGTAGCGCGCGAGGTAGTACTCCTGTATGACGCGCGCGTCCGTGACGATCTCGTTCGGGAGAAACGTCGCGAGGCGCTCGGCCAGGCGATAGTAGTTGCGGCCCAGCCAGTTCCACTTCTTGCGCTTGTGTTCGAGTCCGTCAACGTTGATGGCGACGGGCGTGCCGACGACTCTCAAGAGCGGGGCGAAGGGCGCGTTGGCGGCGTTGCAGATGAGCGCGGCGTCGTAACGCTCGGGCATGCTGTAGAGCGCGGAGAGGAAGGCGTGGACGACCGTGTCGAGGTATTTGTGCCGGATGGTGGGCAGCACCTTGAGGCGTACGCCGTGGTATTCAAGCTGGCGTGGGGAGACGTAATGCGCGCGGCAGTAGACGGTCACGTCGTGGCCGCGCCTGACCAGACGCGTCGAAAGGTGCTCGGCGAAAGTCTCAAACCCGCCGTAGCTGGCGGGTATTCCGCGTGTTCCCAGGATCGCTATTCTCATCGAAAATCAATGATGAACTTTGCGGGCGGAATGGTGAATAGAAGACAACCGCTTTTAAGTCATCATTCGTCACTCCGCATTCATCATTCCCCCTGTGGCTCGTTGATAAGCTTTAAGTGTCCGCACGGCCGTCTCGCGCCAGGTGAATTGTCGCGCGCGCTCAAGGCCGGCGGCGTGAAGTCGGGAGCGTAAATCTCGGTCGTCAATCAGGCGCGCGATGGCGGCTGCCAGTGCGCCCTCATCAAAAGGGTCAACGAGGAGGCCGGCCTCCCCTATGACTTCCGGCAGGCTCGTGCGGTTGCCCGCGACGACCGGCGCACCGCACTGCATCGCCTCCAGCGGCGGCAGGCCGAAGCCCTCGAAGTATGACGGGTAGACGAAACAGAGCGCGCCCGCATACAGTGCCGGCAAATCCTTCTCAGATACATAACCCGTCATGACAGTGAGGTCCCCGAGGCCGTTCTCTTCGATGGCGCGGAGCGTCTCCCCGTAAAGCCAGGCGCGTTTGCCAACCAGGACTAGTTTGGGAAGATTAGCCTGTGGGCGCGCGCGGCGCAAGCCCGCGTAAGCCCTGATGAGGTGGGCCAGATTTTTTCGCGGCTGGATGGAGCCGACCGTCAGGACGTAGTCGCCCTCTATGCGGTAAAGCTCGCGGACACGCCTGATTTCCGCCTCGTCGTGGACGGGCGCGAAATGTGCAGGCGCGGCAAGCGGAGTGACTGTGACGCGCTCGGAGGCGAGCTTGTAAGTCTCGCAGATGTCGCGGCGCGTGTGCTCTGAAGGGACGATCACCTGCGAGGCTGCCCGCGCCGTCCGGCGCACCGTCAGGCGAAGCTGCGCTCGGCTACGGCGCTTGAAGGTCTCCGGCAGGTGCTCGAACGAAAGGTCGTGTATGGTGGCGACGACAGGGCAGGGTGCGAGCGGCGGCGCTGTGTACTGCACGTGCAAGAGGTCAACGGGCCGGCGGCGCAACTCCGCCGCGAGCGTCAAGGGGATACGCACGAGCGGCGTGTGCGGCCAGGTCCTGCGGACCGTGACGTGCGGCCAGCGGTTCTCGAAACGCTCCACGGCCTCGCGCTTCGTAACGTAGAGCGTGTAACGATTGACAGTATCGAGGTCGGCCAGGGCTTCGATTAAATTCGTGATGTAACTCTCGTTGCCCGCGAGCCCCGTCCCGACGGAGTGTGCATCAATGGCGATGCGAAGGGATGAGGGATGAGGGATGAGGGATGAAGAAAAACCCGCTCTTACTTCATCCCTCATCCCTCATCCCTCATCCCTTGTGATACCGGGTGAAAGCTCTTGCGGTGAATCGCGCAGGGGCCGTGGGCGCGCAGGGCTTCGAGGTGCTCGCGCGTGCAGTAGCCGACGTGGCGCGCGAAGTTGTACTGCGGAAAAACTTCGTGGAAGGAGCGCATCAGGGCGTCGCGGTAGGTCTTGGCGATGACGGAGGCGGCGGCGATTGAGGCGGAGATGGAGTCGCCGTGAATGATGGCCTTCTGCGGGAGGCTCAGTTCCCTAAGCTGTACGGCGTCAATCAGCAGGTAGTCTGCGCAGGGGTCAAGCTGCTTGAGCGCTTCGGTCATCGCCAGGCGCGACGCCTGAAGGATGTTGATGCGGTCAATATCTTCCGGCTCGACCTGGCCCACGGCATACGCCACGGCCGTCTGTAAAACTTCGCCCGCGATGCGCTCGCGCTGCTTCGCGGTCAGCTTCTTCGAGTCGTCCAAGCCTTCGGGTAAGGGCCTGGTCGGGTCGAGTATCACGGCCGCGGCCACCACCGGCCCGGCCAGCGCGCCGCGCCCGACTTCGTCCACGCCCGCGATGAGTTGGAAGCCCAGCTCACGCGCCTCGTCCTCGAAGTCCGTGCAGATGGACGAGACGCGGCGACGCGGCGACGCGCCGACGCGGCGAGCAGGTTCTTCTTCTCCCCGCGTCGGCGCGTCTCCGTGTCCCCGCGTCACGTCTCGCTATCCCTTTTTGTTGCCGGCGGCGGACGCGCTCTGCGCCTGGTTCAACTGGCGCGTGTCTTTCTCGCGGATGCGTGCGGCCTTACCGCGCAGCTCTCTCAGGTAGTAGAGCTTGGCGCGGCGCACGCGGCCGCGCTTGACCACGTCAATGTGGTCAACGATGGTCGCGTGGAGCGGAAAAATTCTCTCGACGCCGACGCCGAAGCTGGTCTTGCGGACGGTGATCGTCTCGCGCACGCCGCCGTGCTTGCGCGCGATGACGACGCCCTCGAACACCTGCAAGCGCTCCTTGGTCTCCGACTCCTTGATGCGCACGTGGACGCGCACCGTGTCTCCCGGCTGAAAGTCCGGGATGCTCGTGCGCAACTGCGCCTTCTCAACTACATCTAAGCGGTTCATCTCTTCAACTCCATATAAAAGCCGTGAATCGTAAATCGTGAATCGTAAATCGTAAAAACCGTGCTTCGATTTACGATTCACGATTTACGATTTACGATTTAACAGGTCCGGCCTGTTGCGTTCAGTCTTTTTCAAAGCGCGGTCCGCGCGCCAGCGCGCTATCTCCGCGTGGTGTCCCGTCAAAAGAACTTCGGGGACGCGCATCCCGCGAAACTCCGGCGGGCGCGTGTAGTGCGGGTAATCGAGCGTGCCGCCCTCTTGCGCGAACGATTCGTTGACGGCGGAAGTCTCGCTGCCCAGCGCCCCCGGAATCAGCCGCGTGACGGCGTCAACCACGACGACCGCCGCCGGTTCGCCGCCCGAGAGCACGTAATCCCCGATGGAGATTTCGTCCGTCACCAACCTCTCGGCCACGCGCTCGTCCACGCCCTCGTAACGCCCGCAGACGAGGACGACGTGTGCGGCCTGTGCCAATTCGCCGGCCAGCGCCTGCGTCAACACCCGCCCCTGCGGCGAGAGCAGCACGACGCGCGTCCCCTCCGAATAGCCTTCGCTTCCAGCGTTCGCGCCCGTCAAACTCTCGACCGCTGCAAAGATCGGTTCCGGCTTTAAGACCATCCCGTCGCCGCCGCCGAACGGCCGGTCGTCCACCTGCCGGTGCTTGTCCTCTGTCCACCCGCGCAGGTCGTGCGCCCTGACTTCCACCAGGCCCGCGACCTGCGCCCGCCGGATAATCCCGTAATCAAAAGCCCCGCGAAAGAACTCCGGGAAGATGGTGATAATGTCGAAGCGGAGCACTGATGAAAATCCGTAAATCGTGAATCGTGAATCTTAAATCGAAGAACGAGTTTTTCTATTCACGATTTACGATTTACGATTCACATCTCTAAAAGCCCTTCCGGCGGGTCAACGCGGACGAGCTTGTTTTCAACATCAATTAGGACGCAGATGTCTTCCGCCATCGGGATCAGGTACTCGCGCCCGGCATCTGCTTTGACCACCAGCATGTCCACGCCGCCCGTCCGCATCACCTCGCGCACCGTGCCAAGCTGTTCGCCGCTGACGGTCTCGACGCGGCACCCCGCCAGTTCCCAGTCGTAGAACTCGTCTTCCTCAAGCTCTACGCGTTCCGCTTCCGGCACGGCGAACTCATAGCCGACGAGCTTCGCGGCCTCTTCGATTGAGTCGTAGCCCGAGAACTTCAGGACCAGGCGCTCGCCGTGAAACCAGTGTTCTTCGAGCGCAACGCTCAGGCGCGAGCCGTCGGGCGCGACCGCGATCAAGTTTTCAAGCCCCTCGAACCGCTCGGGGAAATCCGTCAGCAGTTCCGCCACGACCTCGCCGCGCAGGCCGCGCGTCTTGACGGCGCGCGCCACGGCGACCAACTCTTCCCCGGCGTCGCTCATTCGATGACGTCAAGAAGGTAGCGGCGATTCTGCTTGACGCTCGCCGCGTGGAGCAAAGAGCGCAGCGCGCGCACCGTCCGCCCCTGCCGGCCGATTAATTTCCCCATGTCGCCCTCGGCCACGCGCACCTCTATGAAGAGCGTGCCCTTGCGCTCGACCTCGCGCACCTCGACCGCCTCGACTTCATCCACCAGGCTCTTGACGATCAACTCGACAGTCTCACGCATAAAAAGTTTCAAAGTTTCAAGTTTCAAGAGTCCAAAGTCAAAGACCAAGCCCAAACTTTTAACCTTCAGACTTTAAACTCGGACTTTAGCTGTCTGCGTCTGCGCCTGCGTCTTGGCGTTGGCTTTGATTAGACGCCGCACGGTGTCTGTCGGCTGCGCGCCGCGCTCAAGCCAGTACTGCGCGCGTTCCGCGTCCAGCTTCACCTGCGCGCCCCCGCCAATCGGGTTATAAGTGCCAATGCTCTCGATGTACGCTCCGTCGCGCTTCGACAGCTTCTCCTTGACCACTATCCTGTACGACGGGCGCTTCTTCGCGCCCATTCTCATCAATCTGATTGCTAACAAAACTATCTCCTCCGAATAACAGTTTTCAGTTTTCGGTTTTCAGTTTTCAGTTAAAAGCAACTTGTCTTTGCTGAAAACTGAAAACCGAAAACTGAAAACTTATCTTTTCTTCTTCCGCCGCTTCTTCTTCAACTTCTTGCGCGACGGGCCGCCGGCCGCCGGGAGCGGCGGCAGGTCCGTTTCGTCGCCGTTGCCCATCCCTTCGAGGCCGGGCATCCCGGACATTCCGGCCATCTTGCGCATCAGCTTGCCCTTGAGGCCGCTGCCGCCGAACATGCCCGAGCTGGAGAGCTGCCGCATCATCTGCCGCATCTCCGTGTACTGCTTAATCAAGGCGTTCACGTCCGCGACCGACGTGCCTGAGCCGCGCGCGATCCTGCGTCTGCGGTTCGCGTTCAGAATCTTGTGGTCGTAGCGCTCCGCAAGCGTCATCGAATCAATGATCGCCTCGGTGCGCTTCAACTCCTTCTCCATCTGCTTGGTCTGCTCTTCGTCCAGGTTCGGCATGCCGATGCCGCCGAGGAGTTGGTCGGGCAGCAGCTTCATAATCTTCGAGAAGGAGCCGAGCTTTTTGACCTGACGGAGTTGGCTGCGAAAATCGTCGAGCGTGAACTGGTTCTTTTGAAGCTTCTTTAATTGCTCTTCGGCTTCCGACTGGTCAACCTTGGACTGCACCTCTTCGATGAGCGAGAGCACGTCGCCCATGCCGAGGATGCGCTGAGCGATGCGGTCCGGGTAGAACGGCTCAAGCGCGTCGTACTTTTCGCCAACGCCGACAAACTTGACGGGCTGCCCCGTCACCTGCTTGATCGAGAGCGCCGCGCCGCCCCTCGCGTCGCCGTCCATCTTCGTCAGCACGACGCCCGTAATGCCTACGCGCCGGTGAAACTCTTCCGCGGACTTGACCGCGTCCTGGCCCGTCATCGCGTCCGCGACGAACAGAGTCTCGACGGGCCGCGTCTCCGCCTTGATGCGCTCCAACTCCACCATCAACTCATCGTCGATGTGCAGGCGGCCGGCCGTGTCAATCAGGAGCGTGTCAAAGCCCGTCTGCTGCGCGTGCTTGTGCGCCTCGCGCACGAGCGTCAAGGGGTCGTTCGTCTCCGGCATCTCGAAGATTGACTGGCCCGTCGCGCGCGCGATGACCTTCAACTGCTCGCGCGCCGCCGGGCGGTAAACGTCAACCGAGAGGAGCAAGGGCTTGCGGTCCTGATTCTTCGCCAGCCACCGCGCGATCTTGCCCGTCGAAGTGGTCTTGCCCGACCCTTGCAGCCCGACGATCATCACCGTGTTCGGGATGGTTTTAGTGAAAACCAGCCGCGACGACTGCCCGCCGAGCAGTTCTACAAGCTCGTCAAAAACTATCTTAACGACCTGCTCCGAAGGCTTCAGCTCCTGCCAGACCTGCTGGCCTTCAGCCTTCTCCTTGACCGAGCTGATGAAATCCTTGGCGACCTTGTAATTCACGTCCGCTTCGAGGAGCGCCAGACGAATCTCCCTCAGCGCCGCGTCCACGTGCGCAGGCGTCAACACGCCCTCGCCCCGCAGGTTCTTCAGCGTCCTCTTCAGCTTGTCGGATAAAGACTCGAACATATAGGCGTAGCTCCGCACTTCAGACGGAAACGAAGATGATAACGGCGGGTGCGAGGAGTGTCAAGGAAGAGGGCCACGACGGGGATTCCCGCTATTTCCGGGCGGAAATAAAGGGGATTTTGACGCGTCGCTAATCACCGCTAGTCCCGGCTGAAATCAACCTCACGGTAGACCTCGCTGAGAGCTAGCGTACAACCTATCGTCGGCAGGTGAAGATCGGAAGTCACCTCATTAGTTTCTTCATAATCCCACTTGCCGTCGGCCTGCTTGACGTAGTGCGTGATGTGCGGGCGGTGCTGCGCGACGAGCAGGTACTCGCGAAAGCTCGGGATGGATTTGTAGTAAGTGAACTTATCGCCGCGATCATAGGCTTCCGTGGAGGGCGACAAGACTTCTATCAGCAGTACCGGATTCGTCAACGCCTCAATGCCGCCTATCCTTTCATAGCTCGGTTTATCACATACCACCGCCAGATCAGGATAGCGATACGGGGGAGCCGAAGGCACTTTGAGCCGGATGTTCGCCGGGAAGACGCGGCAGCCGCGCTCGCGCAAAGCAAGCCGCAAGGCTAGATTGAGATTGCTTTCAATCTGCGCGTGCTCCGGGCTGACGCCGCTCATGCAGAAGACTTCGCCGTTGAAATACTCGTAACGCTCTTCGGACGCGAGTTCCAACTTGAAGTATTCTTCCAGCGTGTAATGTGGCTTTATTTGGACTGACATGTTCCCGCGCGCCTCCTCAGATGCTGAGAATTCTACCACTACTTCTTCGCCGTGATAATCACGTTCCAGCCGGCGCTCTGGCGCAGGCGGCGGAACATCTTTTCGGAGACGAGCGGGCGCAGGAATCTTAGCTCCTCGCGAATCATCTGCTCGACTTCCGTTCGGACTTCGCGGAACGGCTCGAAGAGTTTGCGGGCCTGGCGCTGGCTGTAGACTTTGACGAGCGGGCGCGCTTCGTGTTCGGAGTATTCGACGTAGCGGCTCATGATCTCTTCGGGCGAGTGGCCGCGCAGGAAGTGGCCGCGCAGCAGCCCACGGTGGAGGATGATTTCGGTCCAGTAGTAGAGCGAGTTGCGGTGGTAGAGCATCACTTTCGCGGTCCCGCCGGGGCGCAGGACGCGGTGTAGTTCGCGCACGGCGCGCGAAGTGTCCGGCGTGTGGTGCAGCACGCCGTTGGAGTAGACGACGTCGAAGCTCTCGTCGGCGAAGGGCAAACGCTCGCCGTCCGCGAGCACGAAGTCCGCACGCAGGTCGTAGAGCCCGAAGTGCAAACTCGAAATCTCGACAGAGCGCGGCGTCAGGTCAACGCCCGTGCAAACGGCCCCGCCGCGCGCGAACTGCAAGAGGTCCGTCCCCATCCCGCAGCCGACTTCGAGCAGGCGTTGGCCCTCGAACTCGTCGAACCCCATCACCGCGGGCATCCACGGCGCGTACTCCTGATAACGATGGCGCTCGACCTCGTCGAAAAACTCCCGCGTGGCGAACTCATATTTCGCGCCGTACTTCGCCCCGCAAGGGTCCTGCGACCACTGCTCGCGCGCGAGCCGCTTCTCCGCCACGAGCCCGTTCTGCTCCTCTTCAGCTTTCACGCTTTACCTTTCAAAAGCGGTGATAAGTGATAAGTGATGAGTGATAAGTAAAAGAAATCAGGTTTTTCACTTATCACTTATCACTTATCACTTATCACTTTTTTTTCAGACCCAGACCAGGAGTTGTAAGCGTCTAGCACTCGTTGCGCGTTGTGCGCCCAGGTGTGCCGGGCCACGGCCTCGCGGCGGGCCGCCGCGCCGAGGCGCGCGCGCAGGTCGGGTGAGTCTACCAGCCGCAGGATTGCCTCGCTCAGTTGGCGCGCGTCGCCCGGCTCGACAAGGAGCGCCGTCTCCTCGTGTGCCAGAACTTCGCCGATCTGGCCCAGGCGGCTGGCGACGATTGCCTTGCCCATCGCCATGTACTCGAAGAGCTTCGTCGGCGAGCCGAAGAACTCGCTCCCGTCCGCGAGTTGTACGTGCGGCGAGGCCAGCACGTCACACGCGTCCAGCAGACCGGGGACGCGCCCGTGCTCGACCGCGCCCGTCAGAATCACGCGCCGCAACACGCCCGCCTCGCGCAAAATATGCTCGACCTCCGCGCGCAGCACGCCGCTCCCGACCATCAGGAAGCGCACGCGCGCGCCCTCCGGCATGAGCTTGACGGCCTCGGCCAACGCCAGCACGCCGTGCCACGGCCCGAACGTGCCGACGAAGCCGACGAGCGTTTCGTCCTCTTCAATCCCCAACTCGCGACGCACGTTCTCGCCGCCGATGTTCGGGCCGAAAACGCTCCGCGTCCACGCCGTTCGGGTTGACCACGATCTTTTCATCTTCGACGCCCGCGCGCAAAAGGTTCCGGCGCTCGACCTCCGAGACGACGAAGACCCTTGCGGCCGCAAGCAGGTTCAGGCGCTCGTAGCGCGCGAGCAGGGCCAATTTCCCGACGCGGTCCCAGTGTCGCCCGACCCACACCTCCGAGCCGTTGTATTCGAGAAAGAGCGGCCGCCCCGCACGTAGGCTCGCCTCAACGCCCGCCCAACTGAAGCGGCTGTAGCGCTGGTATATAAAACTGGGCCGCGCGCTTTCGATCTCGCGCGTCGCCTCGTGCGTGAAGAGCATGTTGTTGTAGATGTCGAAGGCGGCGCGCGTAGAGCCTATGGGTTTGGGCCAGATTATTTTTAGGGGCGTACGCTCTTCGTCGAGCCCCGCTATCTGGTCGTTGCTGACGAGCGAGACGCGCGCGCCTAAACTTGAGGCGGCGTTGATGAAGCCGTTGATGTGGCTCGCCGCGCCGCCGAGCTGCGTCCCGGGTCCGGGCGTGGCGCGCAGGTAGACTATCTCCGCCCCGCCTCGGTCGTCCACTTTTCACGGGACGAGTTTTCAGATGGACGCCGCGCCTGACGGCAAGCTCAAGGCGGCGCAGTTGTCTTGCGGCGCGCGTCATGGCCTTGGCGCTGATGGCAGCCTCGTGCGTCATGCGCACGGGCGCGGCCACGAGGCTCCGCGCGCGCGTCTCCCAGCGCCATGCGCCGTGCGCGTCGAGAATGATGGTGCGCCGCGCGCCGGCGAGAGCGCCG
Organism: uncultured Acidobacteriota bacterium; assembly: GCA_963711585.1. GTDB lineage: Bacteria > Acidobacteriota > Blastocatellia > Pyrinomonadales > Pyrinomonadaceae > QHXM01. The sequence goes on from CAVQEU010000023.1 coordinate 172,551, forward strand.
AAGAGCAGGAAAGCGTTCTGGCCGCGCTGCCACGCGAGCCGCTCGGTCGCGACGGCGAAAACTTCGGGGCGCAGTGCACGCAGGGCGCTGAGGCGCTGCTTCATTCCGCCGCCGTCAATTCGGCTGCGCGGGATTTCTTCAATCGCCGCGTCCGGGTAAAGCTCGTTGAGAGACTTGCGGGCCGCGCGCGCCTCGCCGCTCAGCGTCAGCAGGACCAGTTTCATACGGGCGCTCCGGTTGACGCTTCGTCACGCGCGCGGCGGAGCGCGAAATACCACCCGCTGGCGAGCGCGAACGGCAGCCTGTCCGTCACGCGCGAGTTCCACTCTATGAAGCGTGGCGAGCGCGCCAGCGTATGCCCCACGAGCGGGCCGGCGAGGAAACTGGCCGCGCCTTCACGAAAGACAGACAAAGAGCATTCCGCGAAAAGTCGTCGGAGGCGTCGGCGCGTAAAGAATTGCACGTGGCCGCTCGCGTGGTTGTCCGTGGAGGCCGTGACTTCCCGGCCGCTTTTGGCGAGCCTGTCCACGACGCGCTGCAAGCGAAAAAGTCGGAAGAGTCTGGAGTCCATCTCGAACTCACCGTAACCGTTCGGGACCGTGACGATGACGACGCCGTCCACGGCCAGGTGGCGGACGCTGGCCGTGAGCAGAGCGCCCGGCTCCGTCACGTGCTCCAGGACTTCCGAGAGAATGACCACGTCGAAAGGCTCTGTCTTCAACTCCGTGACATCCACAGACAGGAAGGACGCGTTCGGGAGGTCTTCCGCCAGTTGGTTCGCGTGTTCGATGGAGCGCATGTCCACGTCCACGCCCGTGACCTGAAAGCCGCGGCGCGCGAGCGGCAGGGCGAGTTCCGTGCCGTTGCCGCACCCGACATCGAGCACTCGTAAAGAAGCTGCGGGGCGGCGCGGGAACGCTTCCGCGAGCACACGCTCGACGAAGCGCAGGCGCTTTCGATAACCCCACAAGTTTTCCTGTTCGCCCTGTCCAGACATCCGCGTGGCCCCTAACGTGAACGCGCGCCGGAGCGCCCGGCGGCGAGCGTCCTCATCAGTTCCGCCCGCCGCGGCATTAAAACGGCCGCAAGAGTTTGCCCGGTCCGGCGGTGAAAGTAGAACACGACCAGGGCGAAGATCATAGCGTAGCTCAAGGTCGAAGCGGCCGCCGCGCCGCGCGCGCCGAAAGCGGGGACGAGGGCGAAGGTCAAAGCAACGTTAAAGACGAGCGTCGCCACCCAGAAGAGCGGGATGGCGCGCGGCAGCCCCGCCGCGTTGAAGTATTGGACGAGCACGGATTCGAGCCCGACAAGATAGACGCCCGGCAGCAGGATGAGCAGTAGCACCACGGCCTCTGCGAAGTCCGCGCCGTAGAGCACGGGCAGGGCGTAACTGGCCGGCACGGCCGCCAGACAAACGACCAGCATGACGAAGGCCATGTGCCGCGTGACGAGGCAGGTCAGTTCGCCGCGCTCGTCCTGCCTGGAGGCGATGCGCGGGAAGAGCAACGTTGCGACGACGCTCGGCAGGAGGAACAGCATCAGCGCGACTTGCGAGGCGACACTGTAGACGCCCGCCTCGCCCGGCCCGCGGAAGAGGTTGACGACCAGAATATCCGCCCGAAAGATGAGCACGGCCGCCAACGACGCGACGTGAGATTTGACCCCGTAGCTCATCATCCGCTTGAAAAGTCGCAGGTCCGGCCGCCACGCCGACTTGCCCTTCGTCTTCGCGCCGTAAGCCCAGACGAGCACGACGATCAGAAGGCCGACGGCGGCGCTCGCCCCCGTGTTCAGAGAAACGAGCATCCACAGGCCGGCATTCAACAGGACGAGCGCGACCACGGCGTTGACGAGAACGAAGGATTGGCCCAGGAGGTCTAAGAGGTTGAACCGCTCGACGCGGCCGACCGCGAGGAAGACGTTGAGCCCTATGAGCGTGACGAGTTGGAATGGGACTGATGCGGCGGCGATGGCTGTCAGGCGCGGCGGGATGAAGCCGAACCAGCCGGGCCGCAAAGCCGCCAGCCACACGAGCCCCAGCGCCAGAAGCCCGCCCACTACCACCGCGAAGAGCAGAGAATTGACGGCCGCAGGCGCAAAGTCTTTTTTGTCGCGCGCGATGAAGTAGGTGTTGGCCGAGGGGAGCCCCGCGCTCCCGAGTTGGACGATTGTCGCGACGGCGACGTTGATGACGGCGAGTTGGCCCAAGCCCTCCGCGCCGAGCCAGCGCGCGACGATGACGCCCGCGGCGACGCTGTTGACCGTCATCAGGATGCGCGCCCCGAACGTCCACGCGACATGCGCGGAGAAGCCACGCGAGGCGTCGGGACGCGGAGACGCGGAAAGGTCGGGACGCGGAGACGCGGGGACGCGGGGACGCGGGGAATCATCCAGGATGTTCGTTCCTTTATCCGTCTCCGGGTTCAATCTCTTGTCTTTCTTTTTCGCCGCGTCGCCGTGTCTCCCCGTCGCTCACCCGCGCTCGATCCAGCGCTCGTACCAGAGGCTGAGGTTGAGCAAAGCCCAGAGGTGAAAGCCCCAGTCCTGTGCGCCGCGGCGGTGCTCTTCAAGCAGGCGCGCGACGAACGTGTAGTCGAAGAAGTCGCGCCGCACGATTGGGGAGTTCAGGAGGTGCGAATCGAGCCAGCCGCCCAGCCCGTTGCGGAACCACTCGCGCACGGGCGCTCCGAAACCTCGCTTCCGGCTGTAGAGCAAGTCGTGCGGCAGAATCTCTTCGAGCGCGCGTTTCAGAATGTGCTTGCCGCTCCGTCCCTCGACCTTCAACTCGCGCGGCAACGCGAGCGCATATTCGACCAGATGATGATCGAGAAACGGCACGCGCGCTTCGACTGACGTTGCCATAGTTATCTTGTCCACGCGCATGAGCAGCAACTCGGGCAGGCGTAGTTTCAATTCCAGATAAGTCATACGCGAGAGAAAATCCGACGCGGGCCTCTCTCGTTCAATCAGGTCGAGGTAAGGGCTGACGGCTTCGAGCGACGAGCGCCCGCTCATGCGCTCGCGCATCTGCTTTGAGAGCACGCGCGGCTTGAACGTCTCGTCGTAGACGACCACGCCGCCCCAGAACAGCGGCTCGTTCGCGCCGAGGCGACGCAGAAGGTCAACCGCGGCGCGTTTCTTCCCGGTCGCTTCCAAAGCGGGACGCGCGACGGCGGTCGCGGCGCGGCGCAATCCAAGCGGCACGCGCTCCGCCCGCCGCCAGAATTTCTCGTAAATCCGCAGGTGGCGCACGTAGTTTTCGTAGCCGCTGAAAATCTCGTCCGCGCCCTCTCCGACCTGCACGACAATCGTGCCCGAATCGCGCGCAAGCTTCGAGACGTAGTAGAGCGGCACGCACACAGGGTCCGCAATCGGCTCGTCCTGGTGGAACACGAGGTCGGGCAGGAATTTCTGCATCTCTTTTTCGGAGATGATGACCTCGTGGTGATTCGTCTTGAAGTCGCGCGCGATGCGTCGGGCCGAGTCAAGCTCGTTCAAATACTCCGCGTCCTTGAAGCCGACGGTGAACGTCTCGACGGGCCGCGTCATCAGTTCCGACATCAGCGCGACGTTGGCAGAGGAGTCAACGCCGCCAGAGAGGAAGACGCCGAACGGCACGTCCGACATCATGCGCTTCTTGATGGACTCGCGCAGCAGCCGCAGGATTTCCGCCTTGTGCTCCTCCTCGCTCCGCTCTTCGACGGTCTCGGGCGGCAGGGCGTCCCAGTATTGTTCGAGCCTGACTGTGCCGTCGCGCGAAACTGTGAGCATGTGCCCGGCGGGGATTTTTTGTATGTCGCGGAAGAGCGTGCTCGGCGCGGGGGTGGTCAGAAAAGTCAGGTAATGGTAGAGCGCCTCTTCGTCAACCTCGGGTGTGACGGCCGGGTGTTGCAGGATGGCCTTAATCTCGGAGGCGAAGATGAAGCGGCCGTCTTTGTGATAGAAGTAGAGCGGCTTGACGCCTATGCGGTCGCGGACGAGTGTGAGCCGCTGGGCGCGCTCGTCCCAGAGACAGATGGCGTAGTCGCCTTCGATGTCGTGTACGAAGTCGAGCCCGCGCTCTTCGTAAAGATGGAGGATGGTTTCCGAGTCGGTGCGCGAGCTGTAGACGTGCCCGCGCTCTTCCAAACCTTCGCGAAGGCGCGCGTGGTTGTAAATCTCGCCGTTGAAGACGAGCCAGACCGCGTCCGTGCAGCCGTGCATGGGCTGGTGGCCCGCCTCCGAGAGGTCAATGATGGAGAGGCGGCGGAAGCCGAGGCCGCCGCGCCCCTCGTCGAAGATCAAAGAGCCCGCGTCGTCCGGCCCGCGGTGCGGCATCTCGTCGCGCATGCGCTCGACCAGAGCGCGCTCGACGCGTCCCGCAGCCGCCCCGTATTCCCAGACTCCGCAGATTCCACACATCAGCTTTTGGCCTCGATTATTTTTTCGACCACGCCCCGGAAGAGTTTGGACATGACGTAATATCTGCGCCCGGACCCGTCGTTGATCTGGTACTCGAAATCACTTGAGCGCAGAAGTTCGAGCGCGCGACGAAAGTAAACTGCGTCGAGGTCGAAAAGATATTGTTTGGCCTCCGCGACTGACGCGCAGTGGGAGATGTCTACCTCTTCGCGCAGGACTATCTCGCGGCCCGTGTCAATTCCTGAGTCAATGAAGAAGACTGTGATGCCGACCGGCTCGCCCTCAAGGAGCGACCACTCCATCACGTTGCGCCCGCGAAACCCCGGCAGCATTCCGATGTGTGAATTCAGGATGCCGAGGCGGAAGGCTTTGATCGTCGCGTCGCGGTAGATGATTCCGGCCTTGTGCAGGCCGACATCCAGATTGAGTTTCCTGAGCCCCGCGATTGATTGCGGGTGGTCTAACGGTTGTCGTAACAGCCTGACCCTGCGGCCGAAGACGAGGCGCAGTGATTTGAGCCGGCCGCGCTTGAGGAAGAGTCTTGCGAGATGGCGTGCGAGCGAGCGCGTGCGCGATTCTTCCCCGACCGGGCAGAGGATGACGAAAGGCTCGCAATTCGCGACCCGTTTAGTCTCGTCGTAAATCCGCAGCGCCGCCGGGAGAGAGTTTGCCAGGATACCTGCTCGCATCGTTTATCTAATCCAGACCGCGAGGGCGCGCGCGTAGAGCGCGAAGTAAGAAGCCAGCAGCCAGGCGTCAGGCCCGCGCGGCTGCCACCCGGCGGGTAACAGTTCGTAATAGTAGTTCAGCGCGTCGAGAAACCTCAAATCGCTCGCGCGCGAGGCGTCGAGCGCCACGAGATTCAGTCTCAACAGGAGGTCGTCCGCGTTGACGGCCTCAACACTCTCCCGCTCGATGCGCGCGCGGTCCTGTGCCATTAACCGCGTCAGTGCGTGCTCGCGCGCGGCCTCTTCTGTCGGCAACGTGAAGTTCAGAGGACAACTGTACCTCTCCGTGAAAAGACGAAAGCGCAACGCCGGATCATTACGGCCGGCGGCGAGAGCTTCGATAAAGGAGTCAACGGGGGCGGGGCGGCCGGGGCGAAGTTGCAAGGCACGGCCCAGAGAGAGCGCGCGTAAAGATGCCAGACAATCCGTGTCCGCATCCATCCACGCGTCGTGCGCGCTTAGTTTCCGGCACAGATTTATCGAGGTCTGCGACTGAGGCGTTCAGAAGGCGCTCGCGGACTTCCGCGACGAACGCCGAAGCCTCGCCGAACTTTTCGGGCGCGAGCCGTGCGGCGCTCGCGCCGCGTAACTCTCCGAAGCGTTTACGGAGCGCCGACGCGATGAGTTCTCTACGCATGCTCACTTCGCGGCGGCCGTCCTGACGTGGAACCTGCCGTTCTGCAACTCCCTCGCCAGCTCTGTCAACGTCAGGCACTTAACGTCGTCGGCGCGCTTCACGTCACGCACGAAGGCTTCGATGTGCGAGAAGTCTCGTATGTCTTTCGTGTGGTTTTCGAGAATGACGGGGACTTCGCCGAGGCCGCTCGCACGCGCGCGCGCGCGGATTGACGACAGCATCTCGCCGAGCAGCGCGTAATCCAGTTGCGCTATGTCCGAGATGAGGTGCTTACCCTTCAAGTAAGGCACGACGCCCTTTTCGTAGACGCGCCGCACGCTCGAAGCGTGGCTCACCTGCGCCCACTCCTGCCCGTAGACTTCGACGCTCCGGCCGTCCTTTTGTGCCGACGAACGCCCCTTAATTTTCTCCACGGCCTTGCTCAGATGATGTTTGAAGACCTGCCGGCGCGAGCCGTAAAAATGGTTCGTCGGCACACAGACGATTGCCTCCTTCTTGCCGGAGACCTTGCGCGCGTCCGTCATCAAGGGGTAGTAGGGCAGGAAATCTTCTTCGCAGTTGGTGTAGTCGAGGTTGATGTTTTTCGTCTCGTAGCGCACGCCGCCGACGATGCTCATGTCGAAGACCAGCCCTAGCCTGACCAGCAGATTGAGCATGTGCGGTGAAGGAGCGATGCACCAGGAGCCCGAGCGGAAAGAGATGCAGCGGTAGTCAGGGTTGACCGGGCGCAGCAGATTTTCCAGATACTCTTTCCCGGCCCGCATCATTTCAAAAGCCTCTTCGGGCTCGTAATTCAGGATTGACCAGTCGGCCGTCAAACGCCACTCGCCGCCCTCGTACTCCGCGTCCGACCACTGCGGGTGTATGTGCAACTGTACGTCGTGGCCCTGGCTATACGTCTCGCGCACCGCCGCGTCCCACTCGTCGGCGAGTGATTTAAGCTCCGGGTGTTCATTCTCGAATTTTCTGAAGGTGAGCTGCTGCATCAGCTCCGCATTGAACGAGCCGCGTATGCCGTGCGTGTTGTAAATGCGGACCAATTCGCGCATCGGCTCGATCTGCAACTCGCGCACGGAGCCGGAGCCGTTGCCGCTCAGTTCCCAGTCGTCAACGAAGGCCAGATAGATTGTCGGCTTCATACTCGAACCACCTACACGATTTCTGACTCGTAGTTTTTCAAGCGCTCGATCAAACTCAAACGCGCGGCCTCGTCGTCGTTCGCGCAGACGGGGATGAGCGCCCAATGAAAGACGCGCGGGGCGGCACTCTTCACCGTCCAGCAGACGGACACGGACGCGCTTTTCGCGCCGTAATCGCGCGAGACGAAACGCGGCTCAAGCTCTGGCGCGTGTGCCAAATCGAGCGCGCAGACGAAGAGACGCGCGCCCGTCATTCTATCGCAGGCGCTGACGATTCCCTGAGCGCGAACGTCTGTCTCAAGCCCTTCAGCCAGGTGAAAGCGAAAGCGAAAAAGATGCTCGCCCTCGCCGGACAAAGTATCCTGGACGACCCAGCATCGCTCCTGTTTCTTGAACCAGACGATGCGGCGGTGAGTGACGGGCTGTGCCAATCTCCTGTAGCCGTCGTGCTCGGCGGCGACCAACTCGTGCTCGGGCGTAGTCTCCCAGCGCAGGACGCGCGGGTGCGCCTCGTCGCCGATGACGAAAGGAAGCTGTTGGTCCGTCGTGTTCTGTTCCTCGTCGTCAACCTGTACGGTCGAATGATAAGCGGTCGAGCGGAAAAGGTGGCGCTCGTGCAGGTCCGCCGAGTAAACGTAAGTCCCTGGGTCAACGACGAAGCTCGTCCCGCAGGCGCTCACTTCCAGCGAGAGCGCGTCGTTGTGCCCGTGCGAGCCGCGGCCCATCAGCCCGTTGCCGGACGCGTTGAAGAGAAGATAGAGGTCGCGGTCGCGCAGGACGTACGTGCCCGCGTCGGCGAAAGCCTGCGAGATTGTGCCAGTATTCGTCTCCGGCAGATTCTGAAAAGCGCGGACGCCTTCCTCACCCAGGACCCACAGCAACTCTTCCGGGGCGGCGGCAGACTGTTTGAAACCGGGCTCGTTAAAGAGCGCCGCGCCCAGGGCGAGCAGGTAGGCGTGATCGTCCGCCGCGCGCGGGACGAGCGGCAAGACCTGACCGCTGTCCGTGTCGCCCACGAGCGGCGCGCGCCCGTCCGGGCGAAGGTAAGCCCGAACGTATTCGAGCATCTTTCGCAGCCTGGCCCAATACCTTTCTCCGACCTCGATACGATTCGCGCGCGCCAGCACGAACGAGTAAAGGAAGAGTTCGAGGACGAGGCGGTGGTAGCCTGTGGAGGCTTCGCAGTCCGCGCCGTCGGCGAGCACCTGCTTGTCCATCTCTCTTAAAGTCTCGCGTAAGCCCATCTCGCGCCACGCGCGCGCGCTTTCCAGTTCGGGGAGTATCACGCCGAGCCAGAAGAGGCCGACCACGTCCGACAGATAATGGTTGCTCGTGGAGATGTATGAGAATTCCAGGTTGCGCCGGATGTGCGCCCCGTGCCGGTCGAAGGTTTCGAGAAACAGCAGGAGAGTCTCTTCGTCCATGAGCGGCGAGCGGCGCAGGAGTTCAAAGACCGCGAGCAGATTCATCGCGCGCAGCGCCACCTCCATCGCGCACGCCCAGTTGGGTCCGCGCCCTAAGGGGTTCTGCTCGCGCCAGCCGCGCAACTGTGTGAAAGCCTCGCGGGCGAACTTCTCATCACCGGTCACCGCGTAGGCCCGCGCGAGCGTCACGAGGTGCGCGAGGCGGTTGACTTCCCACAGGACGCGCGCGTCCGAGCCGTCGCCGCGCACGAGCCGCACGTCCGCGTGATAGTCCAGGGGCCAGGACGCCCCCGAAGCAGGGTCCATTAGCCAGTTGACGTTTTCCCCGAAACACTTTTCGCCATAGCCCATCACACGCCAGCAGCGTTCGTCCGCGACGCGCGCTGCCCGCTCGATTAACTCCGCGGTCTCCGACGGGAAGAGGCTGCGTTGCAGGTCGGGTGTCGCGTGAGAGAGCGCGTCCGAGCCGGGCAGGAATTTAGGGTTTGTTCGATTTCGAAAATGATCCAGCAACTCGGGCGGCGACATGCGCGAGAACTCCGCGCGCAGGCGCGCCGGAGCCTGTGCCAATTTTTCCAGCGCCGCGCGCTCGCGGCGGCGCACGCCGCGTGCGCGGCTACGCCTCAAGGCTTCGAGCGCGAGCGTGCGCGCGCCGACATCCCCGCGCAGCGCGCGGCGAATTTTAGGGATGAAAGAGAGACGCGGGGACGCGGCGACACGGGGACGCGGCGAAGAGTTTTCTATCCCCGCGTCCCCGCGTCTCCGCGTCCCCGCGTCCCCGTTTTCATCATCCCTCATCCCTCATCCCTTCAAGAAGCGCGTCGAGGATGCGGTCGGCCGTGCGGCCGTCCCAGAGCGGCGGGACGCGCGGGGGCTTGCCGTCGCGCGGCGCGGCGTCGAGCGCTGACCACGCGGCCTTCGTGATTCTTTCGGGGTCGGTCCCGACGATGGTGTTCGTGCCCAGTTCGACCGTGACGGGGCGCTCCGTGTTCTCGCGAAGCGTCAGGCAGGGGATGCCGAGCGCGGTCGTCTCCTCCTGTATGCCGCCCGAGTCTGTCATGACCAGCCGCGCGCCGCTGTACAGTCTGAGGAAATCCAGGTAGCCGAGCGGATCTACCAGGCGCAGACCCGGCGCTTCTCTGACGCGCCCCATGAGGCCGAACTCGGAGAGCGCTTTGCGTGTGCGCGGGTGGACTGGAAAGATGACGGGAAGCCTGCGGCTGATCTCTTCGAGGGCGTCGAGGATGCGGCCGAAGGTCGCGGGGTCGTCAACGTTCGAGGGGCGGTGCAAGGTCAGCGCCGCGTAGTCCCGGCCCACTACCCCTAAGTCTTCGCGCACGGTTGATTGTTCGGCGCGGCGCAACTGGCCGAAGAGCGAATCAATCATCACGTTGCCGACCAGGCGTATGCGCTCCTCTGGAATCCCTTCGGAGCGTAGGTTTTGGTCCGCGTCCGCGGACGGCGTGAGCAGGAGGTCTGCGATCTGGTCCGTCAGCAGGCGGTTGATCTCCTCGGGCATCGTGCGGTCGCGGCTGCGAAGTCCCGCTTCGACGTGTGCCACTTTTACAAGCAGCTTCGCGCAGACGAGCGCGCAGGCGAGCGTGGAGTTAACGTCGCCGACGACGACGACCCAGTCGGGCCGCTCTTTGAGCACGACCGGCTCAAAGCTCTGCATGACGGCGGCCGTCTGCGCGGCGTGCGAGCCGGAGCCGACGCCCAGATAAACGTCCGGCTCGGGCAGGCCCAGGTCGCGGAAGAAGGCGTCCGACATCTGCGCATCGTAATGCTGCCCGGTGTGCACGATTGTCGGCGCGAACTCCTCCGCGCGCCGCTTCATCGCCTCGACGATGGGCGCGACCTTCATGAAGTTCGGCCTCGCGCCGACTACGTTCAGAACTTTAAGCACTAATGAATTCTATCTCTGTTCGGGTTTTCAGATGCCTGCCGTCTAATTTTCATGCCGCCTCGAGCCTGAAATGAAGACGCATGATTTGTGAGGCGTCGGTGATGTCGGCATGGGCATAGACTTCGCCAGACTCGGCCACGAACTCCACCACATATCCCCCAGGATGCTGCTCGGTCCCGGCGAAGACCTCGATCACCGTTCCGACATCTCCCCGACGCAGCCTTTGCTGCGGCAAGTCTATCAGGAGCGCGACCACATCGTTCTCTTTGATCTCCTGCATCACTAGCGTCCTTTCACAAAACGTAGCAACTCGTCAATCGTGGGAAATCTGTGCCAAATTCTACGATCCAGGCAGTCCGCACTGTCGCACTGCGAGTACCCCTTACGACCAGAGCATCAATGATAAAGGTTTCTCCGAAGATTGAATGACGCCCGGCAAAAGCATCCTTTGTGTGCGCCGCTTGCAGCAATTTTTCGCGCAACCACTCTGCGTCGTCCTGCGTCAAGCCGAGGGCCGCTTGAAAGACGCGAGCTTTATGTTTGCCTACCTCGTGGAGCAGATTCAAGCTGTAATCGCGCAGCTTCGCGATTTCCACGACAGCACGTTCAGAATTAGGCAGCTTCAAGCTCGATTGCTCTGAGTTATTTCTTTCGCCGTCTACAAGCGAATAATCCTCGCCCTGCTCTCTTTGCGGAGGTCGCCGCCGAGCGCGTTGCGTGTGTCAACGATGAGCGGGGCTAGTTCGGTGACGCGGCGGTAGTTGATCTGGCTGTGGTCTGTGACGATGACGACGCAGTCGGCCGCGCCGAGTTCGTCGTCCGTGAGCGCGATTGATTCGAGCGGGTCGCCGCCGCCGTGCGTGTGCGCGTCGTCGAAGCGGACTTCCGCAACGAAGGGGTCGTGGTAGCTGACGCGCGCGCCCTTGGCACGCAGCAAGTCTATAATCGAGAGCGCGGGACTCTCCCGCACGTCGTTGATGTCCTTCTTGTAGGCCACGCCCAGGAGCAGCACGCGCGACCCCTTCAAAGGCTTCTCCGCGTCGTTCAACCCGTCCGCAACCAACTGTACGACGTGCTCCGGCATGCGCGAGTTGACCTCCTCGGCCAAGCTTATGAAGCGCGAGTCGAAGCCGTGCTGCCGCGCCTTCCACGAAAGATAGTGCGGGTCGAGCGGGATGCAGTTGTGAACGTAAACTCCGTAAGAGGTGGCGAACGTGTGCGTGTCGTCAACTTCGACGGAATAAACGTCAACGGGGCCGGGCGTCGTTTTAATCTCGACCGACTTGACTGGCACAGTCGTTAGCAGGCCGGCGCGCTTGAATGTTTTACTTGCAGGGGCGCGGCGGCTTTCATTGAAGTAATTTTCCAGCCGCGCGCCTTTCGGCCCGAGCCAGTCGCGCATCCGCAGCAATTGCTCGCGCCCCTTCAGTCCCAAGTGTGGCTTGGTTCGCTTGAAGGTCGGAGTGAAGCCAAGGCTTTGAAGGAGGTAAACGACTTGTTGAAATAGCCGCGGGCTGCTACTGAAGAAGCCGACCTCTGCCGAAGCGTTGCGATGCGTATAGCTTCGCCCGTTCTTTTGATAACTGTTCTCGCCCGTCTTCACGTAAACGTCGCCGTCGCCGCGCAGCAAACCCTTGAGCAATTCGTGACGATGAATTAAAGACGCTTTCATCAGAAGGTCCGGCACGGACATCTCGACGGAGCAGCGGCCCGAGCCGAGCACATTGACCAGCAGCCAGCCGAGGAGAGGAGAGGCGGCGCGAATGTGTGTGACCTGATGGATGCGGGAATGGCTGACGGAACTTTGGACTCCCAACTCGGATTCAAGGAGCGAGCGAACGTCGGCGATAAATTCCGTCTCGGCCCGGTGAAAACTGAGGCGCACGCGCTCCCGTCCGCGCTCGGCGGTCGTGCACCCTTCGGCCAGATAGTAGCCGACAAGGCGTGCGAAGCCCGGCGTGATGCTCAGGACGGCAGGGAACGAAGCTACGCTCGGGCCGCGTCCGGTGTACAGCCGGAGCGATTCGTGCGGAACGTTAATTTCGCCCGCCCGTTCCAGCGTAAGGTAATCACTCAGCGGAAGGTAGTCCTGTCTGACGAACTCCTGGGCGGCATCGGCGCGCAGCCTCTTTTTGAGTGCCTCCCGGTAATCACGCCACGAGCCGCCGCTGACGCGGACGCGAATTTTCTTAACAAGTTCGGACGGCAAGAGCGGCAGAAGATCGAGCGTTGGATTTGATATTTCGCCCCCCGAGCCGCCAGCGACGGGCGCGGGCAAACAATGTATGGGGACGCGATCACCAATCACCAAGTCTCTGGCGAACACCTGGCGCAGGTTGCCGTTCTCGTCGGAAACGAGCATCGGATGTTTATCGGTCACCGTCAGACGCCGGTTGTCTGTCGTTGTCACGACGACAAGCGGGTGACTGGTTTTCCGGCGGAACAGATAGCGGACAGATTTCCATTCAGGCTGCTGAGTCTCCGTATCCAGCGAGAGAGCTTGCAACCGCGGCCTGTAGATGACATCTCCGCCGCCGGCTTCGAACGTGCGTGCGTGCGCGTGCGATTCCTGCTCAGCAAAGAGTTCCGCCAGCGACTTAACGCGCTCTCCTTCGTCGTCAGTCGAGCGAACGAATATCGTCTCATCGCCAACCAGGCAATGCCCGCCTATTCCTGGGCCAGGATAGAAGGGCATGAAGCCGAACGGTTTTGTCGCGGCGGCGCGGATGACTTCCCAGGTGTCTATGCCGAGGGCGTAGCAGAGGCGGGCCATTTCGTTCGCCATCCCGATGTTGACGGCGCGGAAGGTGTTCTCAAGGAGTTTGGCGGCTTCGGCGACGCGCGCCGAGCTGACGGAGAAAACGTCCTTGACGATCCGGGAGTAGAGGTGCGAGGCCGCCTCGGTCGAGGCGTCCGTCGAGCCTCCGACGACCTTCGGGATGTTGTGCGTCTGGAACTGCGGGTTGCCTGGGTCAACGCGTTCCGGCGAGAAGGCCAGTAGGAAATCGGTGTCGAGGCGGAGTCCAGTCTCCTCGAACATCGGCAGCAGCACTTCGTCCGTCGTCCCCGGATAGGTCGTTGATTCGAGCACGATCAATTGGCCGGGCCGCAGGTTCTTTTGAATCTCTTCGGCGGCGGCCATGATGTAAGACACGTCCGGCTCTTTGGTCTTGCGCAAGGGGGTCGGGACGCAGATGATGATGGCGTCGCAAGTCTTGAGGTGCGAGAAATCCGTGGTCGCGCGTAAACGTCCAGTGCCGGCCAGCTCGCGCACCGTGTCGCCAGGAACGTCGCCTATGTAGGAGCGCCCCTGGTTGATTTCGCCGGCCTTCCACTCGTCAACCTCGAAGCCCATGGAGGAGAAGCCGCTGCGCGCGAACTCCACGAGGAGCGGCAGCCCCACGTAGCCGAGCCCGATGACGCCGACGCGCGCACCTCCCGTGTTTATTAGTTTGATGATGTCGTCTTTAACCATGTTCGCTTATGTCTTTCGGACGGTGTTTTCAACTGCCTTCAGGCGGGCGCGTGAGCATCGTGCCACTTTGCCGAACCCGTTAGAGACTATTTGAGCGCCGCGCGGACTGTCAACCGAGCCAGAAGTCAGGAGTCAGTAAAAGCAGAATACAGAATACAGGAGTCAGGAGTCAGAAGGGATAAGGCCGAGAACCGCTTTTACAGATTTTCTTTTCTCCTGACTCCTGACTCCTGTATTCTGACTCCTGTAATGAGCCCGAACGTTCGCATGCTTGATTCGAGAGGACGAAGCGGCGCGCTCGTGGCCGCATCAATCTCACTCCTCCTCGTCGTCGCCGCGTCGTGCCAGTTCGGCGGCGGCGCGCTCGACGAAGCCAACCGCCTCAACCGCAGCGCGGGCGAAGACATACGCGAGATAGAGAAGCTCGTCCGCGAGAACAAGGACAAGGAGGCGCAGGTCACGCGCGCGCTCAACGCGAACGACGCAGACCGCGCACGCCTGCTGATTGACGAATCGGTCGGGGCCATTGACCGCGGCCTTGAGAGGGGCGCGAGCGCCGCCGACAAGCTCGCGCGCGCAGCCTCCCTCGACATTGACCCGCTTATCAAAGAATACCTCTCGTTGCGCGCGCAGTCGGTCAACAAAGCGACAGAGGCGTTCCGCGAGCTGCGCCGCGGCGTCATCAGTTTCCGCGAGTCAATCAGCAGCGCGGACAAGGCAACTGTCGAGAGGGCCAAAAACGACGTACGGCAGACGAGCGAGCGGTTCGACCAGCTCATCAACGAAGCCAGCCGCCTCGAACGCCAGGCGGACGAAATCGCGCGCCGCAACCCCGAAAAGATCAAGCCGGGTTGATGTCTCATTCTCCCGAAGCGGAGGTAAACGACAATGGCCCAGAAAAGCGACTCGCAGGGGAAACTCGTCCGCGGCCTGGGACTGACGGACGCGACGATGATCGTCATCGGCTCGATGATCGGGTCGGGCATCTTCATCACTTCGGCCGAGTCCGCGAGGACTGTGGGCGCGCCCGGCTGGCTGATGGCGGCGTGGGCGCTGGCGGGCGTGCTGACGATTACGGGCGCGCTCTGCTGCGCGGAGTTGGCGGCGATGATGCCGCGCGCGGGGGGCCAGTACGTTTTTCTGCGCGAGGCTTACGGGCCGGCCACGGGCTTTCTCTTCGGCTGGTCGCTCTTCTTCGTCATACAGACCGGCACGATTGCGGCCGTGGCGGTCGCCTTCGCGCGCTTCATGGGCGTCCTCCTGCCCGGCATCTCCGAAGAAATCTACATCCTTGAGCCGACACACCTGTTCGGCGGCTATGCCATCAGCCTCTCAAGGGTGCAGCTCATCGCGGTGCTGATGATTCTCGCGCTGACGTTTACGAACACGCGCGGGCTGAAGACGGGCAAGTGGATTCAGAACACTTTCACCTTCACGAAGACGGCCGCGCTCGCCGGCCTTATCCTGGTCGGGCTCCTCTTCGGCTGGAACAGCCAGAGCGCCGCGCACACTTCGTCCTGGTGGAATTCCTGGGCCAATGGCTGGAACCCACAGAAGGCGCTGCCGGATTTCGGGGGCGAGGGAACGCTCGCGCTCCTGATGCTGCTCGGGCTGGCGATGGTCGGGCCGCTCTTCGCGCAGTCTGCGTGGAACAACGTCACCTTCACCGGCAGCGAAATCCGCGACCCCGGACGCAACCTGCCGCGCGCTCTGCTCATAGGCTGCGGCGTGGTCGTCGGCCTCTACCTGCTCGCCAACCTGGCCTACGTCGTCACGCTCCCGCTTGGCACAATTCAGAGCCCGCCGAACAGCGTGGCGACCTCGACGATGCAGGCGGTCTTAGGCTACCCCGGCACGATCATCATGGCCGTCGCCATCATGATCTCGACCTTTGGCTGTAACAACGGTTTGATTCTGGCGGGCTCGCGCGTCTACTACGCGATGGCGCGCGACCGGCTCTTCTTCTCGCGCGTAGGCACTCTTAACTCAAGCCACGTCCCGGCCGTCGCGCTCGTCGCGCAAGGCGTCTGGGCGGCGCTCCTGACGCTGCCGCGCACGGTGGTGAGGACAGACCCCGACACACAGAAGACGGTTTACGGCAACGTCTACACACAACTCCTGGAGTACATCGTTTCGGCCGACCTGGTCTTCTACGCCCTGATGGTCGGCGCGGTCGTCGTCATGCGATACAAAGCGCCACGCGCCGAGCGTCCCTACAAGACAATCGGCTACCCGATTGTGCCTCTCATCTACATCCTGCTCGCCGTGCTGCTCGTGATTGACCTCGCCATCCTCAAGCCCAAGACTTCCGGCATAGGCTACCTCCTCGTCCTCACGGGCATCCCCGTCTACTTCATCTGGCGCAAGCGCTCCGCTCCGCAAGACGCCTTTGAAGCACCGGAGGCAGCGACGAAGGGATGAGGGCGGAGGGATGAGGGATGAATAAAGACAAAAGGCAGAGAGCCTCTGCGGCACCCTGCCTGCTCTCTTCATGTCTTATGCCTGACGCTTACTGCTTTACTTCATCCCTCATCCCTCCGCCCTCATCCCTTACTTGACCCACTCGTCGGCCACTTCCGTCTCGACTTTCACGGGGACTTTCTTGACGTACTCCTCGCCCGCCGCGCACATCGCGTCTTCGACTTTCTTGGCGATAGCGTCCGTCTCATCAGCATTCGCTTCCACGACGATTTCATCATGCACGATGTTGACGATGCATGCGGACGTGTCGCGCAGTTGGTCGTGAAGCAGCCGCAGGGCGCGCTTGAGAATGTCGGCCGAGCTGCCCTGGATCGGCGTATTTTTTCCGTTGCGCTGTGCCAGTGACATCGCCTGCCTGTCTTCGGGGTCGAAGCGAAAGCGCGCGAGGCGGCCCGACGCCGTGCGCGCCTGACGCTCGCGCACGGCGCGCTGCGCCGCGTCGCGGAGCCAGGCGTCGAGTTGGCGGTAGGTGGCGAAGTAGCGGCGCAGGATGTCTTCGGCGTCCGTGAGCGTGAGCCCCGTCATCATCGAGAAGCGCTGCGCGCCGATGCCGTAGACCACACCGAAGTTCAAACGCTTGGCGAAGTCGCGCTGCTCCTTCGTCACCTGATCGAGCGGCGTGTTGAAGACCTGCGACGCGGTCACGCGGTGCAGGTCCGCGCCGGAGTTGAAGGCGTCAACGAATCCCTGGTCGCCCGTGAAGTCCGCGAGGATGCGCAACTCGATCTGCGAGTAGTCGCTGATGATGAGCTTTCTCCCCTCGGGCGCGCGGAAGCAGCGGCGGTATTCGATGGAGTGCGGCACCTGCTGGACGTTTGGCGAGGTGCACGCGAATCTCCCGGTCGGCGCGCCGATCTGGTGGAAGTTGGCGTGGATGCGCCCCGTGACCGGGTTGATCTCTTCGAGGATGTTCTCGCCGTAGCTGGTGAGCGCCTTCTGGACGGTGCGGTATTCGAGCAGCGTCTTGATCTCCTTGTATTTCTCGGCGAGCGGTTGGAGTTTCCAGTTGCGAGTCGAATCGGGCAGGTCCGTGATGCCGACCCTCTTCAAAGCCCTGGTCAACTGGACGTGCGAGTCGAGGTTGATGTCGAGGCGGGTGGGGCCGCCGAAGAGCGTGCCCTGCGTTGATTCTTCGGCCAGCATGCCTTGCAGCTCTTCGGCCAGCATCGCGCGCTTCTTCCCCACGACCGCCAGTTGCTCGCGCCAGCGCTCCTTGTCCAGATAGATGCCCGCCAACTCAAGAGAAGCGACCGGCAGGACGCACTCAAATTCGAGTTGCGCGCAGCGCAGGAGCGCGTCCGCCTTCAGCTTCTCGATGAGCTTTTCGCGCAGGGGGGTGAGCACCGCCGCGTCGCGGGCGGCGTATTCGAGTTGCGCCTCAGACAACTCGCCGCTCCAATCGCTCAGGCGCTCGGCCTTGTCAATCGTCTCGTTGAGATGACGCGCGGCGACGACCTCCAAACCGTGCCGCTCGTCCATGTCGCCGGCCGAGACGAGTTGGCTCGCGAGCAGTGTGTCGAACAGCCCGCCGATTTCCACGCCGAGCGTGTGCTTGACCCACTTGGCGTCAAATTTTTCGTTGTGCGCAATTTTGACGGGGCGCGCGGCGGCCAGGAGTTCTCGGAGCGGCGCGAGCGCGTCGGCTTTCTTCAGGTCGCCGTCGCGGAAGCGGTCCAGGTCAATGATGCGCACGCCGTCGGGGGCGGCCAGTTGGATGAGACGCAGGCGGCCGCGATACGGATCGAGGTCCGTGGTCTCTGTGTCGAAGCCCAGGACGGCGTGCCGTTTCAATTCCTCTACGGCCGAGCGCAGTTCTTCGGGCGTGTTAACGAGTTGGTAGTCGGTTGCGATCATCAGTATTTTGCGCCGATCAGGTAGAGGACCGATTCGTCCCTGGGAACGACCGCCGAGTGCTCTGTGTTGGCCGGCAGGTAGTCGCGGTCGCCCGCGCGCAGAGTGTACTCCTCCCAGCCGACGCGCAAGACGAGAGCGCCACTGACGATCCAGTGCGACTGGTCTTCCGCGTGGCTGTGCGGGCCGTAGGAAGTGCCGGGCGCGTCCGTCCACTCGAAGACGCTGTAGCCCTCTGTCTCCATCTGCCTGCGTAAAGTTTCTTTGTCCGGCGGGCCGTCTCCGCCCCAGCGCTCGACCTTGAGACTCAATTTAACTCTCCCCGGTTTCAGAATCTATTTTCAAGCCGCTCATTGGCTCAACCCTTTGCGCCTTTGGATTTCTTTAGTTGCGCCTCCAGCGTGAACGGCTGTTTCTCGCTGGAGGCGCAAAGTTAAGACGTAAGACGCAAAGGGTTGCGTGGATTCGAAACTCGCTCTAAACCATACTTTCCGTCTTCAAGCCGAGCAGGCGCTTGAGCATGAGAATCTGGCCCTTGTGCTGCGCCTCATGGTCGACGAGGTTGTGCAGTATCCAGCGCAGGCTTGCTTCAATCGTGCGGCCGCCGTGCGTGTGGCCGTAAATGTTCTAATGTTGACGCAGCTTCATCCTGAACACCTACAGTTTAACCCGAGCGCGTGGCGAGGGGAATTCACCACACAATCAACTGACTTCAACCCGCTTCCCGTTCGGTCGTTGCCGCAGGCCGACGAGAGTGAGCAGGAGGAGCGTGGCGAGCGCGCCGATGCACGCGCTCGTGATGAAGGCCGCGCGCGGGCCTTTCCAGTCCCAGACGCTGCCCATCAGGAGCGAGGCGGGGAGGACCGTGATGCCGAAGGCCAGATTATATAACCCGTAGGCGGTGCCGCGCTGTTCGGGGCGAACGAGGTCCGCGACCAGAGCCTTCTCCGCGCCCTCGGCCAGCCCGAAGTAGACGCCGTAGACTAGAAAGAGCGCCCACGTCACGCCGACGGAATCCGCGAAAGCGAAGCCCGCGTAAACCGTCACGCGCAAGGTCCAGCCGGCGACGATTAATCCCTTGCGCCCGAGCCTGTCCGACAAATCGCCGCCGATGAGCGAACTCAAGACCTTGACTATGTGAAGCGCCGCCCAGAGCAGCAAAATCGCGGCCACCCCGCTCCCGGCCTGCTGCGCGCGCAGGAGCAGAAACATGTCCGAGAAGTTCGAGAGCGTGAAGAGCGCGACGATTGCCAGGAAGCGTTTGAAGTTTCCGTCGAACCCGCGCAGCGTGAAGCGCGGCGGCGCGAGCGCGCTCACGTCCGCGCGCAACTCCCTCGGCATCTCACGCACGAAGAAGACCGCCACCAGCACGGACGCGAGCGCCGGAATCGAGGCCAGCAGGAAAAGCCACTTGTAGTCGGACGCCTCCGGCGCGTTGACGTTTCTCGCGATTAAGAGCAGGACGAGCAGGCCCAGGAGCGGCCCGACAACGGCCCCTGCGTGATCCATCGCGCGGTGAAAGCCGAAGGCCAGACCCCGCTCCGCGGGCCGCGCCGCGTCCGCGATCATGGCGTCACGCGGCGCGCTTCTGACCCCTTTGCCGATGCGGTCGGCCACGCGTATGAAGAGCACCTGATACCAACTGGCCGCGAACCCTAGAAGCGGCCGCGCGACGCTCGCCAGCGCGTAGCCGAAAACGACCAGCCCCTTGCGCCGCCCGCGCCTGTCCGAGAAGTAGCCGGCGAAGAGTTTGAGCAGGCTCGAAACGGATTCGGCCGCGCCCTCTATGACGCCGATAGCGGCGGGCGAAGCGCCCAGCGTGACACGCAGAAAGAAGGAGAGCAGCGGGTAGATGATCTCGCTCGACGTGTCGTTGAGCAGGCTGACGAGGCTGATGGCGTAGACGTTCTTCGGGAGACGGCGATAGCGCCGCCACAAGCCCGGCGTGCCCTCGTCTAGTTTCTCGCGGCTGATCGAGGCGTCGAACTGGTCCGCGGCATCGGTGTCTGTTTCACCCATCCTTGAGAAGCGACCCTGGTCAGTTGTCGCCACCCCGCGGCGACGAGCGCGCGGGGCGTTTGTCATCAGTGGAGTCGTCGGACTTCGTGTACCACCACGCCCCGTAGACAACCGCCCCGATGATGACCGCCGCCAGGATGAGGCGGAAGACGAGGCCGATGACCTTCTTCAGGATGATGAACACCAGCACGGCGGCGATGACACCGCCGACGGAGTAGAGAGTGAATGAATCCATAAGGCAGAAGTCAGAAGTCAGAAGTCAGAAGTCAGGAGTCAGGAGAAAAGAAGATCAGAAGGACGGCTTGCGGCTTTTCATTCTGACTCCTGACTCCTGACTCCTGACTCCTGCTTTTTGTATCTCGCGCGGACGACGGTTTTGATGTTGCCGCGGATGTGGAAGTCGCCCTCGATCTCTACGCGCAGGGGGTCGCACGCCGCGACGAAGTCTTCGAGGATAACGTTGATGACGTGCTCGTGGAAAATCTTCACCTCCCGGAACGAGTTGATGTAGAGCTTCAGGCTCTTCAACTCGATGCAGCGCTCTCCGGGCACGTACTCGATGCGGATAATGGCGAAGTCCGGGAAGTCGGAGAAAGGGCAGATGGCCGTGAACTCCGGTATCTCGAAATTGATTCGAATCTCGCGCCCGACGTACTCATAAGGGAAAGTGTCGAGCGGGTAAAGCTTCATCTCCTCGCGCGGCGTCGAGCGGATGTCGAGTCCCTGCTGGTTGGTCGGGGGGAGGGCGGTTTCGGTCGTAGACATTACAAAAAAACTCCTCACTTAATTGCCGCGTGATATTACAGGAGCGAAGCGGGGGAAGGCAAAGGTAAGGCGGAAACGCGAACGTCAGTGAGCGTGTCTCTAGTCAGGCGGCACGATAGTTGACACTCGCGTTTCCGCCTCCGCACTGGACCGCCTCACGGGCTGCTTATCTCAAATCAATCTTCGCGGCGGGTTCAGCCGAAAACTTTTTCTCGGAATCCAGCCCGTGTTCGGAATTTCTTTTAAACACAAAATGTGTATCTTCCCTCGCCCGTGCCGCGTCAGCAATGAGCGGCCGCGGCCGAGCTGGCTGCTCGTCGTCAAACGGTTTTTTCTGGTCCGGTATTCTTAAAACACACCCGCGCGATCAGGTGAAAGGAGAATTCATGGCTCGGATGGGTCATAAAAAATTTAACCTCGGCTTGCTCTGCCTGGTATCACTCTCTGCGGCGGCTCTCGTCGCCCTGGCCGGGAGCTTGATTGACTTCCCCGGCGCGAGGGCGTCCGCTTCCGTGCATGAGCTTAGTCGGGAGGCCGCAGGCCGGCGTCAAGACATTCCACCTGAGCTACTGGCTGCCGTCAGAGCATCCAGGGCCGCGCTCAGTCCGGCGGCCCCGCTGACCGCCGCGGAAGAAGCTCACCTCGTCGCGAGCGATGCGGCGGCTGACGACTTTTCCGGCAATTCGGTCGCCGTCAGCGGCGACACGGCGGTCGTCGGCGCTTTCGTTGACGACGACCCCGTGCGCGGGGCGAACACGGGCGCGGCTTACGTCTTCGTACGCAACGGCTCGACCTGGACAGAGCAGCAGAAACTGACGGCCAGCGACGCTGCGGCCGGTGACCGCTTCGGCAGCGCCGTAGCCATTGACGGCGACACCATCGCCATCGGCGCTATCTTCGCCGACGTAGGCCCGGAAGGTAACGCCGGTAAAGTTTACGTCTTCACGCGCAGCGGCTCGACGTGGACCCAGCAACAGGTGCTCAGCGCCAGCGACTTCAAATCCAGTAACAATCTCGGCGCTTCGGTCGCGATTGACGGCGACACCATCGTTTCCGGGGCCAATTCCTACGACCTGCCGGGCGTGTTGGATGCCGGCGCGGCTTACGTCTTCGTGCGCAGCGGCTCGACCTGGACAGAGCAACAGAAGTTGACGGCCAGTGTCCCGATTGCCTTCGACCGCGTGGGCTACTCGGTGGCGATTGACGGCGACACCATCATCGCTGGCGCGCCTTCCGACCCTGTGCAGGCCGTGCCTGGGAATGCCGGGTCGGCCTACGTCTTCACACGCAGCGGCGCGACCTGGACGGAGCAGCAAAAACTCACGGCGAGCGACGGTGCCCTCTTTGATCGCTTCGGCCTCGCCGTCGGCGTCAGCGGCGACACGGCGCTCGTCGGTGCGCCTTTAAGCGATACCCCTCTGGTCGCGAACGTCGGGGCGGCCTACGTCTTCACGCGCACCGGCCCGGCCTGGGCCCAGTCGCAGAAACTGGCCCACACAGACTTCGACCCCGAACTCGAAGCCGACGACACCTTCGGCAACTCGGTCGCCGTTGACGGCGGCGCACTGGTCGTCGGCTCTGAATCCGACGACACGTCGCTGAGCACCGGCACGAACAGAGGCTTCGCCTATCTATACACGCGCAGCGGCTCGGCCTGGGCGGCACAAAAGCAACTCTCGGCCAGCGACGGAGCCCCACAAGACGCCTTCGGCGGCTCGGCGGCGCTCGACGGTAGCACAGTGGTGGTCGGAGCCTGGCGTGACAACGCTCCAGGCCCGGCCGGCGACATCGTGGACGCGGGTTCGGCCTACGTTTATCGAATTGAGATTGACACGGACGGCGACGGCGTACTGGACGGCGACGACAACTGTCCGACGACCGCTAACGCGAACCAGGCTGACGCAGACCACGACGGCGTCGGTGATGCCTGCGACAACTGCCCTGCGAATGCCAACCCAGACCAGGCTGACACAGACGGCGACGGCAAAGCCGACGCCTGCGATAACTGCCCGGCGACCAACAACCCGGACCAGGCGGACGTGGACGGCGACGGGCGTGGAGATGCTTGCGATAACTGTAAGGTTAAGTCCAACGCAGACCAGGCCGACCAAGACGGCGACGGTCAGGGCGACGCCTGCGACAACTGTGTGGCAAAGGCTAATGCGAACCAGGCGGACCGCGACGGAGACGGTGTGGGGGACGCGTGTGATAACTGCCTGGCTACGTCTAATCCTACTCAAGTTGACGGCGACGGCGACGGCGTCGGAGATTCTTGCGACAACTGCCGTGTGAAGGCCAACGCCAATCAAGCAGACGTTGACGGCGACAAAGTGGGGGACGTGTGTGACAACTGCCCGACGAAAGCCAACCCAACACAGGCCGACTCTGACCACGACGGCGTGGGAGACGTCTGCGACGTTATCAATGCAGACCTGCGCCTCACCATGAGCGCGATGTCAACGGTTAAAAAAGGCCAGGAGCTAAAATACACACTGACCGTCGTCAACGGCGGGCAGAACGTACCAACGGACATCAAGCTCACCACCGCGATCCCGATAGGGACGACTTACGTGAGAATCACTAAGAGTCAGGGAACCTGTAGCCTGGGCGGCCCGTTGGTCACCTGCAATCTGGGCAAGCTCGCGGTCGGGGCGACGGCCAAGGTGGAGTTGACCGTCAAGGTTGGGAACAACGCTCCCAGGAACATCATCAACGCTGCGCTGGTTGCCTCCGGTCTTACTGATCCGAAGCTGTCCAACAATGCCGCCGCAGTAACCACACGCTTGCAATAACACCTCAAGCGAAAGAGAAAAAGGGAAGACAAAGAGCCTGGCTCCTTGTCTTCCCTTTTTACTTTTACCTTTTTCCTTCTGTTTACGCTCCCGCGCGGTCGGCCCTTTCGTCCGCACGCTCAAGGGAGCGGATGCGGTCGTGCGCCTCCTTGACCTGCCCGTACTGCCGCTGGACGACCGAATTGATGTTGGCGGGCAGTCCTTCTTTCAGCGCTTCCTGATAATTTTTGACCGCGGAGTCTTCGCCGCGCTCGCACTCGCTGATGATCGCGCCCTCGTCTTCGCCCGTCACCGTGGACTTGATGTTGATCCAGCCGCGGTGCAGGCTGGCGGCGACGCTGCCAGAGTCTTCGGGGTCGCCGCCGAGTTGGCGGACCTCGTTCTGCAACTCGGCGGCGAACTGCGCGCGCTGCTGCGAGTAGGTCAGGAAGAGCGTCTTCAGCTCAGAATTCTTGACGCCCTCGGACGCGCTGCGGAACCCGTCCTCGCCGTCCTTACATGTCTCGATCAGATTGTTGAGCGTCGAGATTACGTTGTCGTTTGCCATTACCTTGTTTCTCCTTGCTTGAAATTTAGAGCGTTTACCAAAACCAAACTCAACCCTTTGCGCCTTACGTTTTTCATTTGTTGCGCCTTTGCGAGAAACAGCCTTCTCTCGCAAAGGCGCAAAGAAAGAAAAACGAAAGGCGCAAAGAGTTGAGTCTTTCCTTTTCATAAGCCGTAGCTGCCTCTCAGTACGACCTCGTGGCCGCAGCCGGGTTGCGCCCGATGGTGAAAAGTTTGACCAGGATGAGCCCGGCGACGAAGCCGCCGACGTGCGCCATGAAGGCCACGCCGCCGCCACTCTGCGGCCCGGCGGCGATGACACCGAACGCCTGAACCAACTGCAACACGAACCAGAGGCCGATGGCGACAATCGCCGGCACACTCGTCAGCATGCGCAGCATAATCACCTTCACTTGCCGCTTCGGGAACAACACCAGATACCCACCGAGCACGCCCGAGATCGCGCCCGACGCGCCCAGGCTCGGGATGTACGGGTTGTCGCCGAAACCGAACGTCGCGATGACGTGTGCCAGCGACGCCGCCAGCCCCGTCACCAGGTAGAAGATCAGATACCTCATGCGCCCCATCACGTGCTCAAGGTTGTCACCGAATATCCAGAGGAAGAGCATGTTGCCCAGGAGGTGCATCCAGCCGCCGTGCATGAACATTGAAGTCAGCAGCGTGATGTAGACGGTCGGGGGCGTCGGCTGAAGATTAATTGTGCCACGCTGGTCGCCCACCTCAATCGGGACCGGCCGGGCGATGTCCTCGCCGGTCTTTATCTCCTGCGGCACGGTCGAATAAGCGTAGGTAAACTTATCGTTCGTGCCGCCGCCTTGCAGCAGGACAAAGACCAGGACGTTAATCGCTATCAGCACATAGTTGAGAATCGGAGTTGTCGTGCGGTCAGAGTTGTCGTCGCCTATCGGGAAGATCATGTTGCGGTCACCTCACAGCAAAAGGCGCGTGCGCGTCCCCGTGAATTTACAAAAGGGACGGGCGGCGCGATTTTCTAAACCCACGCGAGGCTTAAAGCCGCATGAACTAAGCGCGGGGCGCGCGGCTGAGACGATTAATCATATGCACCTGCTGTTCCGCTGGCCCTTTGCCCTCCCGTTGGAAGCAAAAACGCGCAGCAAATCTCTTATGCCGCGCGTTTTTCGCTCTCACAAGGGGGCAGACCTCAGCGCCCCGTAAGAATTATTCTCATACACCCGCACTGCCGCGCGGGCACGATTTTATTCCGCCGCGCGACCCGTCGCGGCCGGGTGCGACGCGGCTGCGTGGACAATCGCAGGCTCGTGGTGCGTCAGCAGCTTGTACCCTTCAGAGCGCGCGACAAACGTCGCCGCCGTGATGTCCCCGACCACGTTGAGCGTCGTGCGGCACATGTCCAGGATGCGGTCCACGCCGAGGATGATGGCGATGAGCGCCGGGTTGACGTTGATGGTCGCCAGCACGCCGATGATGAAAGGAATCGAGCCCGACGGCACGCCCGCCGTTCCTATGCCGCCGAGGATCGCCAGATAGACGACCATCAACTGCTGCCCCAACGACAAATCAACGCCCGCGAGTTGTGCCAGAAACAGAACCGTCACGCCCTCGTAAAGGGCCGTCCCGTTCTGGTTGGCCGTCGCGCCGACCGTGAGCACGAAGCTATTAATCTCCTGCGGCACGCCCAAATTCTCTTCGGAGACGCGCAGCGCAGTCGGCAACGTCGCGTTGGACGAGGAGGTCGAGAAGGCCGTCAGGATGACGGTCTTGATGCGGCGGAAGAATTCCAGCGGGTTGATGCGCGACAGGAAATAGATGGAGAGCGAATAGACGCCGACCATGTGTATCAGCAGGCCGGCGAGCACCGTGACCATGAAGAGGCCGAGCGCCTGAAGCAGGTCGAGCCCGAAGCGCGCGGTGTTGTTGAAGAGCAGGCACGCCACGGCGTAGGGCGCGAACTTCATGATGATCTCGATGATCTTCGCCGTGATTTCGTAGAGCGCCTGCAAGCCTGCGAGCAGCGGCGCGGCCGTCTTGAAGGGGAGCAGGGTGATGGCGACGCCTAGAATCAGCGCGAAGAACATCAGGTGCAGCATGTTGGGCGTCTCGCCCGCTACGGACGCAATCGGGTTCGAGGGCACGATTGTTTTGACGACCTGAAGCAGCGCCGAGTCCTTGTTGGCCTCGCTCTGTTTCGCCTGGTCTTCGACGCGCTTTTTGGCGTCGGCCGCGTAGCGCTGCTCAAGCTTCACCTTCGTCTCCGGGTCAATGCGCTCGCCGGGCCTGATGGTGTTCGCCAGCGTCAGGCCGATGACGACAGAGATGGCGGAGATGACGAGGCAGTAGGCGAACGACTTCAGTCCGATGCGGCCGAGCTTGCGTATGTCGCCGATGCCCGCGACGCCGACGACCAGCGACGAGAAGACGAGCGGGACGACGATCATCAGTAGGAGCCGGAGGAAAAGTTGGCCCACCGCCTCGACGAAGTCCGCGACCGTGAGGTTGATGCCGAAGCGCTGCAAGCCCACGGCCGAGATGTCCACGCCGAACGCGTTGACCGTGACGCCCGCCACGACACCCACCGCCAGCCCTATCAGGATGCGCGTGTGCAGCGGCATCCCCTTCGGCTTGTCCGGCGTCTCCTCGTCCAGGTCGGTCGTCACCTCACGCTCGAAAGCGTCAGTGGCTATCTCCGGCTTCTTGCCCTTCTTGTCGTGTTCGTCAGCCATTTCTATCTCCAAGTGATAAATGATGAGTGATAAGTGATAAGTAAAAACCTCTTGCTGTTTCTTATCACTTATCACTCATCACTTATCACTGCTTTATTTTCCCCAGCGCAGTTTTTCGCGCAGCACTTCGAAGTAGTTTCTGTTTTTGGGCTGCACGATCTTGAAGGTCGTCAGGCTCTTGCGAATCAGGATGCGGTCTTCGATCTCGATGGGGAGGCCGAACTGGCCGTCGAGCGTCAGGACGACGTCCTCGTTCCGCGTGCGCAGGCGCAGTTCTATCAGACAATCGTCGGGCACGACGATGGGCCGGTCCGAGAGCGTGAACGGGCAGATGGGCGTGATGACGAGCGCGTTCATAGAGGGGTAGACGACGGGGCCGCCGGCCGAAAGGTTGTAGGCGGTCGAGCCCGTCGGCGTCGAGACGATCAGGCCGTCGGCGCGAAAGCCGCTGATGAGCATCCCGTTCATGCGCGCCTCGATCTCGATGATGCGCGCCAGCGCGGACTTGTTGATGACCACGTCGTTGAGCGCGCGGCTGTGCATCAACATCTCTTCGCCGCGGTAGAGGTCAACGGCGAGGCGGACGCGCGTGTCTATCTGGCAATCGCCCGCGAGGACGTATTCCAGCGCCGGGATCATCTCTTCGACGCGAAATTCCGCCAGGTAGCCGAGCGTCCCGTAGTTGATGCCGAGCACGGGCACGTCGTAATCGCCCATCATGCGCGAGGTGGCGATCATCGTCCCGTCGCCGCCGAGGACGACGATGAGGTCAACGCTCGCGGCCAGTCTCTCGTTCGGGACGATGCCGATGGAGCAGTGGCTCTCGGACTCTATGCGCTCGCGGTCGAGGTCCGTCGTCCCGACGAGCTTGATGCCGCGCGCGTCGAGCCATTCGAGCAGCCGGCAGGCAGTCTTCAGCGCCTCCGGGTGATTCGGTTTGACGACGACGCCGACGCGGCGGATGGATTCCTGAGCCATCAATCAACCTTTGATCCGACTCGGCCCGCCCTCGAACGGAAAGCCCTCGAATGATGCTTGCCGAAGTTCGGGCAGACTCTACTGATTGCTTTTGGTTACTTATTAAGAGACGGCTCGGATGATACCCGCCTGCGGTTTTGAGTGTCAACGAGGATAAAGAATGAGGATTCAATTCATCACTATGACGCAAAAGCTGTTACCTTGTACATTCAAGTTTAAGACTCATTATTGCTTACTTGTATGGCGATCTGCCATATAATATGTAGTTAGATCGCTGAGAAAATTACCTTATTAGAATTATCAGAGAAAGAAAGATGGACTCACTAACGATCACAATCGTCGGCGGCGTTGTTGTCGTGCTCGTTGGTCTTTTTATCGAATATGGAATCATCCAAAAGCGAAAAAAGAACGGAGAAGAAAATTTATCATTACCTCCTGACACTCAAGTCAAGACCCAATTATCTAATCATATTGGAGTGAGTTTGCCCGACGAGTCCGGCAAAATCGCTCAGGATTTACCTTGGCCTAAAGCAATCAGTAAGGCAGTTGATGAGTTTAGTATCCTCCATAAAGGGAAAACAATAGAAGTTGTAAGTACCTATACAGATGGAAGATGGGCCAATCTACTCATATCAGTTCGTGCAGCAAATTCAAACACTAAATATTACAATTTGGAAGTGAGTAAGCTTGGAAAAATAATTAGTATTAAACAAACCTGATAACTCTCCAACAACTCACACAAAAAGATCGCGCCGCTTCCGACGAATCGAAAGCGGCGCAACCTTTTATCCCGAAAAACCGCCGAAGCGATTCAGGGGGACGAATTTTGGCGACAACGCATGTACACGCAAGTTGCCGCCGATTTATATTCCGGTTACCGGCTGGCGGTCAGCCCAATCCCCGGTCGGCACGCGATTAAGTTTTCACTCACTCTCGCGTCCCCGAAGGAACGCGGTGCCGTTTGGTTTTTGTTGTGGTGGCTTTTCCTCCACCGCCGGGTTACGTCCCCGGCAACGAGGCCCAAGTCCGAAGACCTGAGCGACTACGGCTACCCTGAGGTTGATCATTCCCTCAAAGCGCGACAGCGTTTTTATCCGCGTCGCCCGAGAGCGTCTTGCGACCCTCTCTGAGCCCAAGCCTTTCGGCTTCAGCGCGAGGTGTGAATAGCTGCGACAGCCGCCTGTCGCCACTCTCGAATGGTGCGTCACCGCACCGTTCGCCTATCCTCTCGCTGGTCACGACGCCCGTGAGCACCGCGACGAGGGTGTGGTTTATACGCTCGCCTCCCGAACAAGTCAAGCAGAAAATACTTTAAGAATGGAGACGCGCGGCTGTGGAAAAATCTGTGGAAAACTTTGGACCTTTAAAACCCTCAACAAAACCAATGTGAGACAGCGGCGGCGAAGAAAATCACGTCGAAAAACAGTCGCGTCAACCAGAATTTTTTTCTTCTTCAATCAAAATTTTTTCTTTCCTTGCTCCTAAAAAATTTTAGTCGAGCGATTTTTCGAAGCCATACTCGACCGTGTTATTCGAGTCGTGCAGCTCGCGCGTGCCTGTTTCCTGAAAACCCATCGCGCGGTAGAGACGGTGCGCGCGGGTAAAGCGCGTGTCGCTCCAAAGAATCATGCGCTGGCAGCCGTGCGAGCGCGCGTAATCAATCGCCAGCTCCGTCAGCCTGCGGCCCCAGCCCTGGCGGCGCAAGGAAGAATGGACGTAGAGCGATTTCAACTCGCCCTCCTGGTCGTGCAGCGCGACGGCGACGGTCGCGCGCACGCGTCCCGCCTCTTCGACCACCCAGAATTCGCCGCCGTGCGCGCGAAAGTAAGGTCCGGGCTCAAGCAGATGACGCTCCTCGCCCTCCGCGTCCAGCACGCAGTCGTATTCCCTGTAAACCTCGCCGATCAGCGCCAGGATGCCCGGCACGTCCTCGGGAACAGTCGGACGGAGCAAAAGGTTCATAGGAAAATCCGGCGCTAAGGGTTATTTGTCCCGGAGGGACAGCCGAAAATAGCCCAGCAATTTATTGCTGGGAAGGAGCGCAGAGAACGTGTTCGAGTCCCGTAGGGACGATTGATTTCAGCCGTCCCTACGGGACTCCAAAAATTATTTCAATCCGTTCCCAGCAATAAATTGCTGGGCTATTTTCAATCGCTCCTGACGGAGCTAAAAACAGGATGCCGATTTATTGATGACGGGCAGGCTCGCGCGCACCTTGCGCGTGCCGTCCCGTCGGAGGTGCTGCGGTTGATTCGCCGGACGGCCCCTCTGCTCGCCCCATTCGCGGGCCAGACGCCTCAACTCAGTGCCGTCAGAGTCCGGGTCTACGAGCGCGAGCCAGAGCGGGAGCGGGAGCCACGCCCAGGCCGCGCCGTAAACTTCACGATTCAACTGCTCGACGCGGTGCTCCGTGCGCGCCTGCAAGCTCGCGGGCGGCAAGTCCTCCCAGTTTTCATAACAGGCGTGCTGAACGCAGGGGGCCGGTTTGGCCCGCGCGTGGACGAGGCAGCCGGCCGCGGGGTCGTAGAGCGGGCACGAGTAAGTCTGAGCGAACGTGTCGCCCGAGGCGCGCAACTGGTAACGCTCTATCGCCAGGCGCGCTCGCTCGTAGACCGCCCGCCTGCCCTCGTCCGTCAGGCGCGGCGTGCGCCTGAGCGTCTCCCGAATCGCCACGGCTTCAAGGCGCGTGATGTGTACGTTGACGAAGTGCGCGTCCGTGCAGCACAGCCCTCGCGTCGGGCACGTACGGCAATTCTCAGCCGCGTGCTCGTAGTTTATCTTGATGAAACTCTGGTAAGCGGACTTGACGCGCTGCAACTGTGCCAGCGCCTCTCGCTCGGATTGTTTCCGGCTCATCTCTTCACGCGCGCTCGTAGAGCGCAAGGAATTCCAGGTTGCCGTCAGCGCCGCGCACGGGCGACTCGATTACGCCGCGCGCCTTGAGGCCGAGTTCTTCAGCCGCGCGGTTCACCTCTTCGATGACGCGCGCGTGCTTCGCAGGGTCCGTAACGATGCCGCCTCGGCCCACCTCGCCGCGCCCGACTTCGAACTGTGGCTTGACGAGCGTAACGAGGCGGGCGGCCGCCGTCAACAGCGGCACGATTGCCGGCATCACTTTCGTCGCGGAGATGAACGACACGTCCATCACCGCGAGGTCGAATTTCTCGTCGAAGTCCTCAGGCTGCAAGTAGCGCGCGTTGACGCCCTCTCTCACTTCCACGCGCGGGTCCGTCCTCA
Source organism: uncultured Acidobacteriota bacterium (assembly GCA_963711585.1). Taxonomy (GTDB): domain Bacteria; phylum Acidobacteriota; class Blastocatellia; order Pyrinomonadales; family Pyrinomonadaceae; genus QHXM01. The sequence continues at coordinate 203,653 of CAVQEU010000023.1, forward strand.
GACGCCAGTCAATCTGGTTGTGGCCCACGTCAACGGCCACGACGCGCCGCGCGCCGTGCTGCAAGAGGCAGTCAGTAAAGCCGCCGGTCGAAGCGCCCACGTCCAGGCAGAGGAGCCCCGTCACGTCCAGAGAAAATCCCTTGAGCGCCGCCTCCATCTTCAAACCGCCGCGCCCGACGTAGCGCGCCGCCGGGTCTTCCGCGCCCTTGACGCGCAACGGCGCATCCGCCGCGAACATTTCCGACGGTTTGATAACGCGCTGCTCGCCGACGAGCACCACGCCCGCCATCACAAGCGCCTGCGCCCTCGTGCGCGACGGGGCCAAGCCCCGTTCGACGAGAAGTTTGTCAATCCGCTCACGCCTCATCGGAATTCAAAATAAAAAAATGCAAAAAGGAGGATGAAGAATAACTCTCTCTCCTCCTTTTTGCATTTTTAATTTTGCAATCTCTTACGGCTGTCTGCCTTCGAAGATGTCCCGGATGCGGTCGAGTTCTCTTCCGGCGCGCTCTATCTGGCGCGGGAGGCTCGGCTCATCTTCCTCGCGCTCGCGGCGGCGGCGCTCCCTGCGCTCCTCCCGGCGGCGCTGCCTTTCCGCACGTCTCTCTTCGCGGACCTGCTCTTCTTCGTCCTCGTCGGCTGTGTCGTCGCTCTTCTTTGCGGGTGCCGCGGGCGGCTTTACACCGCCCTTGTCTTTCCGCTCATCATCCCTCGTGCGCTCTTCGCGTGCGGGCGGCTCGGGCTCTTCTTCTTCCTCGGGCTCGGCCGTGGGCTCTTCCGTGACCGGCGGGACGACGACGCGCGCCTGCGGCGTGGGCGTCGGCTCGGGTGCCTGTGCTGTGGTCTCTGTGGCGTTGGGCTGCGCGGCGGTCGCGGCGGGCGTCTTGTCCGCGTTGCGATTCCTGTAAATGCCTATCCCGATTCCGGCCGCGACGCCGACGCCGATGGCGACCAGCACGACGAGGACGAGAATCGCCGGACGCTTCCAGAAAGGTCTTGTCGCGGGGTCCGCGTAACCCGCGTACTGCGCCGCGTAGGCTTCCTGGTCCGAGAGCGGGACGACGGGCCGCGCCGTCATCGTCGCTTCGGCGTCGAAGTGCGGAGTCGAAAGCGGCCTGTCGGGGTCGGACCCTGTCGAAATAATAATTCTTCTTCTGTCTGACATCTCAGTTGAGGGCGAAGCAAGGTCTCCGCCGGCATTCAGATTGTAACCCGCTTTGGCCCAACCTGGGGCTGCAAAATCGAGGCCACGCGGCGGGGCGAATCAATTTCAGGCGTAACTGTTGAAAAACGGCCCCCGCCCCGCCAATTTTAGATGCAGCCACGCCCGATTGCGTCAACCGGCGATACCAAAAAAGCAGGAGACAGAATACAGAAGTCAGGAGTCAGAATGAAAGGCTTGGTCTTTTTCTGACTCCTGACTTCTGTATTCTGTCTCCTGCTTTTAGCTGCTTACTTTTTGTCTTTTCGCGCGGCGGTCTTCGAGGACTTCGACGCTCTCTTTGACGCGTGTGTAAATGCCGTCTGAGTCGAGGCCGTATTTGGCGAGCAGGAGTTTGGCGTCGCCGTGTGTGACGAGGCGGTCAGGGATGCCCATGCGGACGACCCTGACCTGATCGAGGAGGCCGTTCTCTTCCAGAAGCTCCATCACGGCGGAGCCGAAGCCGCCCGCGAGATACGCTTCCTCGACGGTGACGATCAGGCGCTTGGTGCGGGCCAGCGCGAGCAGGAGCCCTGAGTCGAGCGGCTTGACGAAGCGCGCGTTGACGACCGTCGTTTCGATTCCGTCTTTCCCGAGGTTCTCGGCCGCCGCGAGCGACGGGTGAACCATCGAGCCGTAAGCGACAATCGCCACGTCGCCCCCGCCGTCGCGCAGGATTTCACCCTTGCCGATTTCCAGAAGCTGCGGCTCGCGGGCTATGTCCGCACCGACGCCGTTGCCGCGCGGGTAACGCAAGGCCGCAGGCCCCTTGTGCTCTATCGCCGTCAGCAGCATGTCGCGCAGCTCGCCCTCGTCCTTCGGGGCCATCACGACCATGTTCGGCATGGGCCTCAGGTACGCTATGTCCAGGAGCCCATGGTGCGTCGGGCCGTCCGGGCCGGCGATGCCGCCGCGGTCGAGCGCGAAAGTGACATCGAGGTCCTGTATGCAGATGTCGTGCATCACCTGGTCGAAGCCGCGCTGTAGGAAGGTCGAGTAGATGGCGGCCACGGGCTTCAAGCCCTCGCAGGCCAACCCGCCCGAAAAGGTGACCGCGTGCTGTTCGGCGATGCCGACGTCGAAGGCGCGCTCGGGGAATTTTTCGAGGATTATGTCCAGGCCCGTTCCGTCCGGCATCGCCGCCGTCAGCGCCACGATCCTTTCGTCCCTTTCCATCAACTCGCACATCGTATGCCCGAAGACGGACGTGTAGAGCGGGGCCTTCGAAGAAGACTTGACGGGCTTGCCGGTCTTCAAGTCGAAGGGGCCTGTGGCGTGCCAGGCGTAGTAATTCTTCTCCGAGGCCGGGTAGCCTTTGCCCTTGGTCGTCAGCGCGTGGACGATGACGGGCGCGTCCTTGACCTGCTGCGCCTCGCGCAAGGCCGCGACCAGCGCGCGCGGGTTGTGGCCGTCAACGTAGCCTATGTATTTGAAGCCCAGCTCGCTCGTCAGCGCGCCCGGAAGCACGGCCGCGGCGAGCGCGTCCTTGACCGTCTTGGCCGCATGGTGAAGTCGCGCGCCGAGCGCGGGGATTGAGAGCAAAGTCTCGCCGACTTCGTCCTTGAAGCGGTGATAGCCTTGCGCCTCGCGCAGGCGGTTGAGATAACCCGTGAGCGCGCCGACCGCGGGCGCGATGGACATCTCGTTGTCGTTGAGAAGAACTATCAGGCGCGTCTTCAAGTGGCCCGCCTGGTTGATCGCCTCCATAGCCATCCCGCCCGCCAGAGAAGCGTCGCCGATGATGGCGCAGACGTGGTGCTTCTCATTCTTGCGGTCGCGCGCAATCGCCATCCCGAGCGCGGCCGAAATCGAGGTCGAGGCGTGCCCCGCGCCGAACGTGTCGTACTCCGACTCGTCGCGCTTGAGAAAGCCCGAAAGCCCCCCGTACTGTTTGATGGTGGGAAGCTGGTCGCGCCGCCCCGTCAGAATCTTGTGAGCGTAAGCCTGATGGCCCACGTCCCAGACGACGCGGTCGCGCGGCGTATCGAAGGCGTAGTGGAGCGCGACCGCCAGCTCGACCGCGCCGAGGCTCGCGCCCGTGTGGCCGCCGATGCGCGACATGGTCTCCAGAATGTATTGCCGTATTTCGTCCGCGACCGTTTGCAACTGCTGTGGCGCGAGGCGGCGCAAATCCGCAGGCGAGTTGATAGCTTGTAGGAGTTTCATTGCGTCAAATATTGTAACGCGGGCCGAACGGTTTTGCTATCTCACGAAAGATTAACAATTCCGCCACACAACTCTTCGCGTCTTTCTTCCAACGACCTTGCCCGCCGACCTCTCTTCCTCTTTCCTTTCGCCACACCCGCGCTTTCGCAAGTGCTTTATCATGCAAAGCGATTTATACACCCGAGCCACAGCCAGAGTCAATACGTTTTCGCCAGACGAAACTCGGACGCCTGAGTTGACTCAACCCCTTTGCGTCTTTGCGCCTTCAGCGTGAGTGCGTACTAATTTTTCACGCAAAGGCGCAAAGACGCATAAGGCGCAAAGGGACTAGTGTCCTTCGTGACTGACAGTCCGGTCACTGAAGCGTCCCTGAAGACTCTTCTCTAAGACTTTCAAGTGAGGATGGCTAATTTCCGCGCTACTTCCCGTCCGGCAGTGCCGGGAGGTGCTGCAAGACTCCGCCGCGGCCGACGAGCTTTTCTATCTCGTCAAGCTCCGTCGGCAGGAAGTCCGTGAAATTCTCGTAGCCGTTTTCGGTGATGACGATCACGTCTTCGTAGCGCATGTACAAATTCTCCTCCGGGACCCAGAACTGCGGGTCAACGGAGAAGACGTGGCCCGGCTTCAACGGGCCGTCCTTGTAGCCGCCGTCGTCGTGCACGGCCATCCCGACCGGGTGCGAGAAGACGCCGCCACCCGTCTCGACCAGTTTGCGCGCCGCCTGCTCGTAAACGGGTTTCGAGAATTTGGTCCGGCGGAACACTTCCTCCATCGCGCGGCCCGCCTCCTCCTGAATCGCCTTAGCGCTCACGCCCGGCCGTATGCGCTTCATGACGGCGTTGCGGTATTCGAGCACGAACTGAAGCAGTTCCCTCTGCGCTGGCGCGAACTTCCCGTTGACCGGCCACATCCGCGCCACGTCCGAAGTGTAGTAGTTGTAGTCCGGCGCGAAGTCCATCAAGACCAGGTCGCCCGCCTTCAGTTGATCCAGGTTGCGGTAGTAATGCGCGTTCCAGATGTTCTGCGTGCCGGAGGCAGTGATCGAGCGGTAGCCTTCGAGCCTCGCGCCGTGGGCCAAAAAAACGAAGCGCGCGGCGGCGTCCAGTTGGTACTCGTAAGCGCCAGGCTTCGTGCTCTTCATCGCTTCGAGCAGGCCGAGGCCGGAGAGCACGGAGGCGCGGCGTATGAGCGCGACCTCGCGCGGGCTCTTGACGGCGCGCATGGAGTCCAGGACGGGCGTCAGGTCGCGCACCTCCGCGCGGGGAAAGCGCGTCCGCAGCAGTTGTATGAAATTGGCCTCGCGCGAGACGCGCCCGTCCCAGTAGTCGAGCGCTATCCCGGCGTCGTAGCTCTGCGCTTCGTAGCGCTGCTCGGCCGAGGCTTCGGCGGGCGCGAAAGGCGTGTAGAGGGCTGGCGGCGGCGTGCCCTTCAAGACCTCGCGCAGCCAAGCCTCGTTCATTCCCTGCGTGCTCAAGACTTCGTCCACGCCCGTCAGCCTTTTGACGGCGTCCGCATCGTCGGCCGAAAGAATTCTCCCCTCGCTTCTTTCCAGGCGCTCGTCGCGCGGCGGCAGAAAGAGTGTGACTTTGCGCGTGCGGCCGTCAAACAGGAGGTAAGAGTGCGGCGTCTCTATCCCGGAAAGATAGTAAAACTCGTTGGTCTGTCGCGGCATGTTGAAGCCCCGTGCCTTCGGGCCGCCCTGCACGAGCGCCACCGCGTTTGTGCCAATTCCGTCGAAGAGCTTTTGCCAGCGCGCCCTGAACTCGTCGGGCGGGAAGTGCGGCTGGTAGTAGGGCGTGGCCTGCCCGGCGACACGCAGACACGAGAGCAGTAACGTCAAGAATAAGAGTCCAATTGAAGGCTTGCTCAGCCTCAAGCCGCTGAAACGCATACTGACACCTCTCCTCGAAAAGCGTTCGACGATCTTTGTGTGGTTGAAAACTTTTGTGACCCAGCAGGAAACTTTGCTCGCGTAGAGTAACAGACGTGCGGCGCGTCCTGAAAGAATAAACTTCACGAAGGGCCGTACACGAAATTTCGGATGCTCGCAGGCGGCGGGTGCATTCGTGTACGGGCTTATTGATTTCACGAATACAACCAATGCCGGACGCTTTCATCTAACCTTCGCGCTGTATTTTTCGTTCACGTAAGAGCACTGTCTACAGGAGCGGGGAAGCGGCGCGCAACAAAATTTGCGAGGCGAGCGCCCGCGGGGCGGGACGGGAGTAGAGAAACGGTCCGCCCTACATTCATTTGTTTACCGAATCATCTTTCAGGGGGGGCCGAATCCGCGCGGGTTCAGGATTCGGAGGATTTTAGCCGCAAAGTTATGCAAAGCGATTTCGGTCTTTGGCTCATTCAAAAAAGGAGGGCGGCCGGGCTCACGCAGCGTGAGCTGGCGCGCAGGGTTTCCATCTCGAAGAGCTACGTCAGCGCGCTTGAGCGCAACGAGAGGCAGCCCGTGACGGGCGAGCCTGTGCGGCCCAAACTGGCGAAAGTTGACGCGCTGGCCGAAGCGCTCGGCGTCCCCGTCGGCGAAGCGCGCTTGGCCGCCGGCTACGCCCCGCCCGACGCGCACACAAACGCGATTGACCAGCGCCTCCTGAACCACTTCCGCGAGCTTCCAGAGAGCGCCAAGCACGACGTGGCCGTCATGATCGAGGGGCTGTATCGGAAATATAAGGGAAAGAATAAAGACGTAAATCGTGAATCGTAAATCGTAAATCGTGAAAAGCAGTTTTTCGATTTACGATTTACGATTCACGATTTACGTCTTTACTGAATTCTCGTAACCGGCCCTCAATCTCGTCGCGGACGCGGCGGAAGACGGCCAGGACAGCCTCTTCATCCCCTTCCGCTTTCGCGGGGTCGTCAAAACTCCAGTGTATGCGCTCCGTCTTGCCAGGGAAGACAGGGCAGTGCTCGCGCGCGTTGTCGCAGACGGTGATGACGTAATCGAACTCCTGGCCCGCGAACTCGTCCACGGACTTCGAGCGCTGACCCGTGATGTCAATCCCTCTCTCGCGCATCGCTTCGATGGCCTGCGGCCTGACGAAGCTCTGCTCGACGCCCGCGCTGTAGACCAACACCGAATCGCCCGCCATGTGGCGTAGCAGCCCTTCGGCCATCTGGCTGCGCGCCGAGTTCCCCGTGCAGAGAATCAGCACACGCTTTTTATCACTCATCCTTTACTCCTTTCCGCCGTGCGGCACGACGACCCGTTCGGCGTCCGCCGGCAAGGAGGGTACGAGCCAGCGAAAGAGCATGGTCGCGGCGGCAGCGCCTATGATTTGCGCGACGATGAAGCCGGGCGCGTCCGCGGGGCGTATGCCTGCGAAAGTGTCGCTCGCGGAGCGCGCGAGCGTCACAGCAGGGTTGGCGAAAGAGGTTGACGCCGTGAACCAGTAAGCCGCCGTGATGTAGGCGGCGACGGCAAACGGCACCGCGGCGACGCCCGCGCGCTCACGCCGCGAGCAGCCCCAGATGACGGCCAGCAGGCCGAAAGTGGCGACCGCTTCGCTGAACAGTTGCGCCCACCCCGCGCGCACGCGAGCGGACGCGAAGAAGACCGGCAGCCCGAACATGACGTTGGCACAGGCCACGCCCGCGAACGCCCCAGCCAACTGCGCCGCGACGTAAATGGGTACGTCACGCCACGCGAGCCCTCCTTGACTGGCGTCGCAGAGCGTGACGGCCGGGTTGAAGTGCGCGCCCGAAATTGGCCCGAAAGTGAGAATCAAGGCGACGAGCGCCGCGCCTGTGGCGAGCGTGTTGGCGAGCAAAGCCACGGCCACATTGCCGCCAGCCAGCCGCTCTCCCATGATGCCCGAGCCGACGACCGCTGCCAAAAGCATAGCCGTCCCCAAGGCTTCGGCGGCGGCCCGTCTCGCGAGCGTCGCAACGCGGTCGCGTTCCCGCTTCGCAGTCATCCGGCGGCCTCTCAGCGGCCTGTGCCACTTATCCCGACCGTCTCCGGCTGCGCGTTGCAGCACGAGGCCGCACCGGCGGTCTCGGAAACGGCTTCGCCCGTGGTGGCACAGACCGTCTGCCCGTCGGCGGAAGTGGTGCAGCAATCGGCCGCCGCGGTCGTCGTAGTCAGATTGTCTTCGAGCACGACGAAGACTTCCCACTCGTTGCCGTCCGGGTCACGGACCCAGGTCTTGTCCTGAAGCGCGTAGCAGCAGTCGGTCTGCATCTCGTCGCGCGTCACTAAACCAGCGTCGGCCCAACGCTCGCGCGTCGCCAGCACGTCGTCCGTGGACGCCACCTGAATCCCCAGGTGCGAGAGCGCGCCGCGCTCCTTGAACGCGACCTCGTTGAGCGTCAGGTTGAGCGGCGGGTTCTCGACGTTAAACTTCGCGTACCCCTTGCGCACCTTGCTCGGCTCAAGCCCCAGCAATTTCGTGTAAAACTCCGTGCTCCGCTCCACGTCCCTCACGTTCAAAGCCAGGTGCGCCTTGAGCGCCCGCACCGCTTTCGCTTCCGTCTTCTCCATCTCCGTATCTCCTCATCACCGACCAGATTTCATATTCGCTTTAACGAATATGAACGGAGCATACACCCACACCACATATCTGTCAAGGCATATTTGTTCCAGGTGTGCTAAAATCTTTTCATGAGCGGAAAGAGGAGTTTCGACGACGAGTTATTGTTCTTCCGGGCGCTGGCCGACCGGACGCGGCTGCGGCTAATCAACCTGATGGGCGACGACGAGGTCTGCGTCTGCTTCTTCGTCGCCGTCCTCAACACCAACCAGCCGAAGATTTCGCGCCACCTCGCCTACCTCCGCCGCGCCGGCGTCGTCTCCGCCCGCCGCGAAGGCAAATGGATGCACTACCGCCTCGTCGAACCCACAGACCCCCACGCCGCCCGAATATTCAAAGAGGTCCGCGCCTGGCTCCAACAAGACGCCGACATGCAACGCGACCGCCAGCGCCTCGTCAAAGTCTGCTGCGCCCCCCAACCCCCCATCCAACTCCGCGGCGCCCCTCGCCCAGCCAGCCTCTCTCTATCGTGACCAAAGAAAGACGCGAAGCCCGAACAACACACCAAGAAAACTTAACCCGCGAAAACAGACGAAGCGACACGAAACATATTCAAACATCCTTCGTGTCGCTTCGTCTGTTTTCGCGGATTGAAACCTTAGCCTTCCTGCCGCCCGGACTCGTCCGCCGGGTCAATCTCCACCTCCGGCATCGGCTCGAACTTCGACTCGTCGAACCCCGGCAACACCGGCTCCCCCGCTCCCAACTGCCGTAGATGCTTCCTCGCCTTCTCCAATCCCCAGTGATATGCGAACGGCGGCCCGTCGCACCACGCCTTCCGGTATGCCCCTCTCGCAGCCTCGACTGACTTTTCTCGATTCCCTTCATCACGCTCGATCTGCGCTAAGGCGTTCAATGCGTCCGCGTAGATCAATGCGTATGAACTGCGCTCTAAGAGCTCCAACGCGTCATCCAACAGTTCGCGCGCGGCCCTGAGATTGCCCAAGCGACGCTGTAACTCAGCCAACTCGATTGAGGCCCGCAATTCCTTTTCCGCCAGACTATCTTGGCGCGCCTTGATTAAGGCCCGCTCCAGATAGTCTTCCGCGGTGCCTAGCTGATTCAAGCTCAGTGCGGCTGTTCCGCATAACTGCTCTGCTCGGCTCAAATGCTGACCAGTGCTATCGACGTCGGACGATTCTAAAATGCTGTAGGCTAACGACCAAGCAGTGTCAGCGTCACCCGACCACAAATTCAACTGCGCGAGAAAAGCTTTGGCTGCCGCAATAGAGCTTTCCCCTGTGCGAAAAACTGTGCGTAGGGACCGGCGGAGAGCTATTTTAGCCTGGCCCGTTTCACCTCGCGCAGCGAGAACGCGGCCCAACTGCCTAAGAATTGGCGATTCCTGAGACTTATAGCCGGACTCGCGGCAAATAAGGAGTGCCTGTCGCGCACATTGCTCGGCCTCTCGCAATGCTCCCGAGTGATACAGTGTCGCGGCTAAACTGCGTAGCGCTAAATTGCCCTTTTTGCGATGATTCCAAAGCCCTAGAACCACAATTTGCCGTCGCCTGAGCTGTGCCGCCATCTCCAGTTTGCCGTCGATATAATAGGCTTGTGCAAGGGCATCTAGCCCTGAGGCAAGGTTGTGAGCATCTCCGATATGAGTAGTCGCTAAGCTGTCTGTACCGTCCGGGAAGAGTAGCTCTAGCAGCATGATTCTTTGACCGACATTTAATTGCCATAAGTCTGCTTTTCTAAGGCGTTGGTAAAACAGTTGACTGGCAGCATCAAAGCGTTCTAAGCCGATAAACACGTTGTATAGCTCAATAGTCGGAATGATATTTTCCGATGGAGCAATTCGCTCTATCTTAGTTCGCGGAATATTCTTGAAATGCCTGTAGAGCCTCTGATAAATGCCACGCCGGTCACTTTCATTCAAGCCGCTCCAAATCACTCCGCGCACGAGCGGGTGTAGGTCGTAGCGGTTGGCGCGCCTGTCCCAGCCTAACAGCCCACGGTCTTCAAGCTCGGTCAGTGCGGCCACCAGCGCGTTTTCATTCGCGAAGGTCTTACCGTGGCCGACGAGAAGGGCGGTTAAGGTGTCGTAGGTAGTAGGCATGCGGAAGGCTGCGATTTTGTGCAACACGTCGCGCGCGGCGTCGTTCAGACCTCGCAGGGCGAAGGCGAGGACGTGTGACTGGGCGTTGCTGAGGGGCAGGGCGAAGGGGTTGAAGTCGGGGTTGTCTTTGCGCCAACGGTCGAAGTCGCCGGGGGCGCGGCGGTAGTTGGCTACTTCGCTGGCGAGGGCTTGGATGAGCAGCGGATGACTTCCGAAGGAGTGGAAGAGTTGCTTCAACTCTTCGCGCGTGCCGGTGACTCCGAGCGAGCGCCAGAGGTTGAGGGCATCGTCATCGTTGAGGCCCCGCAGGAAGTAGGCGACGCAGTAGGGAAAAGGCTCGCCCGTCACGGTCTGCAAGTCGGCAGGGTAGAGGCGCGTGCTCGCGAGGATTCGCGAGGCGCGGACGCGGGCGAGTTTGCGCAGGAAATTGCCGGCGCGGGGGTCTGTGGTTTTGCGTAGGAGGTGCTGACCGATGAAGGACTGTGCGGCGCTTTCGGGAAGGCCGAGTGCGCCCGCGACATGGTTGGCCGCGCGTTCGTCGAGGTCGTCGTCGGCGAGGCGGTTGGCGTCCATGCGGGCGTAGGCGATGAGAATGCGTTCCAGCCCGTCGAGGACGAGGAGGAACGGCTCGCGGTCGAGTATGGCGAGCAATTGCTCTTCGCGCTCGCCAGGATTGGTGTTCTGCTCAATGTCTTCTCTGCTTCGCTTGCTCACGTAGGTTAGCGCGCGGATGATGAAGTTCTCGAAGTGCGCGTCCGATTCGTAGAAGCTCCACCACAGCCGCCCGGCCAGAGAATTCATTTCCTGCGGGGCGATGTCGTTGAACCACTTCCAAGTCAGGGCGCTCTTGCCCATGCCGCCGATGGCTACGACGTTGAAGATGTGAGAGCCGTAAACTTCCGAGCCCGGCTTGGCGACCCAGTCTGTCAGCACGTTCAGCTCTTCGTTGCGCCCGACGAGGTCGCGCATCTGTAGGAGCGTGTAGGGGTGCGCGATGTAGGGTTCGGGAGGCTCGGGGATGTCGCCGACGTAGTGGAAAGCGGTCACGTCGCGCTTGCCGTGTTGCTCGCGGTACTTCGACAGACTATTGATGACGTGTGCGCTCAGTTCGTCCGGGGACTTGAAGAAGTTGACGACGTTCTCGTTTTTGAGGCGCTCTTTGAGCTTCCTTAATTTCTCCGCGCCCTCGCCAGTCTCCACGTCCGAGGCGCGCAACGCGTGGTCGTCGTGCATGAGGAAGATGAGGCGCGTGAGGCCGCGTTCGACGGCGCGGTTGTATTCCAGCTCTGTGATTGAGATGTCGTGTCCCGCGGGTACGTAGCCGTAGCGGTGTGCGAAGACGCCCAGGTAGATGTCTGCCTCTTCGACCATTTCGAGCGAGACGCGTATGGCCTCCGCGCCGCTCTCGGCGTCGGAGCTGCTGGCGGGCAGGTGCTCCTGCATCTTCGGAATCGTGCTCTGGCGCAGGCAGGCGTTCAGGACTTGCTCGCGGTGAGCGGGCAGGTCGAGCGCGGTGCTGCTCACCATCACGACGGGGCGGGCGTTCGGAGCGTCCGGCATGTGAGGGAATCTCCTATCAACTCGGGAATAAGCTCGCGCGTCTCAAATTCTACCATCGCGCGGCCCGCGGCACGTCTCGAATTTTTCCGAGAGCGGAGACGCCTCGAACTCCGGCTTGACAATCTCGCCTCGCAGATTAGAATAAACCGTCGCCCGAAGAGGGCTCGCGGAGATGTGGCCGAGTGGCTGAAGGCGGCGGTTTGCTAAACCGTTATGGGTCAAAAGCCCATCGTAGGTTCGAATCCTATCATCTCCGCCAGAAATCAGTGACGAGTGACAGGTGACAGGTGACAAGTGATTGCTTGTCCCGTCCGGTCACTCGTTTTAATTTGTGGAAGGAAATAAGTGATAAGTGATAAGTGATGAGTGATAAGAGGGAAGCTCTTTCTTATCACTCATCACTTATCACTTATCACCTCTTCTATGTCTATCCGCGTTCGCTTCGCCCCGTCGCCGACGGGTTATCTGCACATAGGCTCCGCACGCTCCGCGCTCTTCAACTGGCTCTACGCGCGTAAGACGGGCGGGAAATTTCTGCTGCGCATCGAGGACACGGACTTGCAGCGCTCGACCGAAGCCTCCACGCGCTCAATCATAGAGGGCCTGGAATGGCTGGGCCTGGATTACGACGAGGAGATCGTCTTTCAGTCCGACAACGCGCCGAAGCACCGCGCGGCCGCGTTACGCCTTCTGGAAGAGGGCAAGGCTTACAGGGATTTCACGCCGAAGGCAGAGCGCTCGGACGCGACCGTCAAGCAGGGCATCGCCGAGCGTGCGCGCGCGCAGGCTGCCGAGGGCGGCACCGTAGACCAGCGCTCGAACCCTTACCGCGATCTGCCGAAAGAAGAGTCCGACCGTCGCGCGGCGGCGGGCGAGCCTTTCGCCGTCCGCCTGAAGGTCGCGCGCGAAGGCAAGACGCGTTTCGAGGACGCTGTGTTCGGCCCGCAGGAGCGCGACTACAGTGAGATCGAAGACCTAGTGCTGCTGCGCTCCGACGGCCACCCGCTCTACAACCTGTCCGTCGTTCTGGACGACATAGAGATGAAGATCACGGACGTGATACGCGGCCAGGACCATCTGACGAACACGCACAAGCAGGTGCTGCTCTACGAGGCGTTCAATGTTGCGCCCCCGCGCTTCGCGCACCTGCCGCTCATCCTCGCGCCGAACAAAGGAAAACTCTCCAAGCGCAAGCACGGCGAGGTCGTGAGTCTTACCACGTACCGCGACCGCGGTTTTGTGCCAGCGGCGTTCCGCAACTTCCTGGCGCTCCTCGGCTGGTCGCCCGCCGACGAGCAGGAGATCATGACGCTCGACGAGTTGATGGAAAAATTCTCGCTCGCGGGCATCAGCCGCTCTAACGCCGTCTTCAACTTCAGCGAGTCGGACCCGCGCCAGTGGACGGATGCCAAGGCGCTCTGGATGAACGCGGAGTACATTCGCACGATGCCGCTCGCGGAGCTTTACCCGATGGTCAAGGCGGAGCTGCGGGCCAACAAGCTCTGGCGCGAGGAGTACGAGGAGGAGGAGCGCGAGTGGTTCCTGAAGACGGTTGACCTGATTCGCCAGCGCTTCCACACGCTCAAGGATTTCTCGGCGCAGGGGCGCGCATATTTTTCCGACGACTTCGATTTCGACGAGGCGGCCGTCAAGAAGAACATTTTGAAGGAGCCGCGCCTGAAGGAACTCCTGCCCGCACTGGCCGAGCGCATGGAGACAATAGAGCCCTTCAACGCCGAGACGAGCGAGGCCGCGCTGCGCGCCTTCAGCGAGGAGACGGACGTTAAGGCCGGACTTTTAATCAACGCCTCGCGCACAATGCTCACGGGCCAGTCGGTCGGCCCCTCCATGTTCGAGGTCTTCGACGTCGTGGGGCGCGAGCGTGCGGTGCGCAGGCTCCGCAGTCAGGAGCCCTGGTTCGACGCCGCGCCGTGAGTTTCCCGTTTTCCTAAGGAGTTAATTGATGCTGAAAAGATTTTTCTTCTGCCTGGCGCTCATCTGCGCTCTAACCGGCGCGGGCCTCGCGCAGAACGCCAACTCGTCCGCGACGACGCGCGCGCGCACCACCACGGCCGCGCCGCAGAACGCGAACGCGACCACCGCGCCGCAGGAAGAGCCGACGCCCACGCCAAGCCCGCGCGCCTCGGGAAGACAGAGGGGCGCGGCCCAGGACGACCCGTCTAAAACGGACGTGGTCGCCGCCTTCAACGCGATCACCGAGGGCATCAAGGCGGCGAACGCCGCCGCGGTCAACGGCGGTTACTGGAACTCGCCGCAGCTCGTCACCTTCAACAACAACGGCACGGTCACGCGCGGCTGGGAGCAGATGCGCAGCAACCGCGAGAGCTTGTACGCGAAGGTGAAGGACGTGACGCTCGACGTGCGCGACCTTCACGTGCAGATGCTGGGACGCGACGGCGCGGTCGTCGCCTTCCTCTGGACGCAGTCGCAAACTTTCGACGGCACGCCCGGCACCGCGACCGGACGCACCACGCTCGTCTTCCGCCGCATAGGCAAGCAGTGGAAGGTGGTTCACGCTCACATCTCGCCCGACTCCCCGGACCAATCTCGCGTCCCCCAGGCGGAGCGGACGACGACGCCGACGACGCCGCCGAAGGCCACGCCGTAGCGCGTGTGTGTCCTTGTGCTGTAAGCTAACTAAAACGAATTCTCTTCCCGGACCCCCCTGGACTTTAACGGTCACGCGCACCGAGAAGGTCTCTTCGGAGCACCCCTGGCGCACGTCACACAGATGATCTCTGAAGGAGGTTTTACATGGACTGGATGAAAGACCTGAGCGGGCTTCTTGAGCAGTACAACGGCGCGCAGCCGGGCCAGGCTCCCGACACCGTAGACGACGATTTTAATCAGGTCGCGCAGAACGCGCCGCAGCCCGAACTGGCCGACGGGTTGGCCGCGGCCTTCCGTGCGGACGAGACGCCCGAGTTCGGCCAGATGACCGCCAACCTCTTTAACAATTCCAACCCGCAGCAGCAGGCGGGCCTGCTCAACATGCTGCTACGCTACGCCGGCCCGGCCATCCTCTCGCGCATCACGGGCGGCGGCGGCGGCGGTGGTGCCAGCGCGGGCGGCGGGGGCGGACTGTCCGACCTCATTAACATCTTCAAAGGCGGACAGCAGGAAGTGTCGCCCGAAATGGCACAGCAGATTCCGCCGGAGGCCGTGCAGGAGATTGCCGACAAGGCGCAGAAGGAAGACCCTTCGATTGTTGACCGCATCAGCGACTTCTACGCAGAGCACCCGACGCTCGTCAAATCGCTCGGCGCGGCGGCCCTGACCATCGTGCTTTCCAGGCTCGCCAAGAAACAGTTCGGGTAAGACAAAAAGGCTCGTGAATCAAAACCTCGTAAATCGTAAATCGTGAATCGTAAATCGAAAAAGCGTTCTTCGATTTACGATTCACGATTTACGATTTACGGCTTTACGGCTTTACGGCTTTATTTATTGAAACGAGTCGAGGTATTCGGTGAAGCGCACGCGGTCTGCGTCGCTGATTTTGGTGATCTGCGCGCCGATGAGGATGCGCGAACCGGCGCTGCCCTCGTTGATGTGCTGGTAGCGGGCCGGCCTGACCTCCAACTCGACCGGCCCCGAAGGCAGGTTCAAGACCAATTGGAGCGTGTAGTTATGGCCCAGGTTGTAGAGCAGGCTCATGCTTTTGGCCGAGACCAGGAGCGCCAGCCCTGACTCGCTGATGTCGCGCGTGTAGCCTATCAGCGGGAGCGTCTGTTCCTCGCCCGCGGCGCTCGTCTTCGTCGCGACGAGCAGGACCCTGAACTCTAGTTTAATTTCCTTGCGCGGTGCCGCCCGGCGCTCTACGTTAAATTCCCACATGACTTCGCTTCGGCCTTGGTGATGAGCCCGAGAGCCGCGAGGAGCCGCTCTACCATTGAATTGAGGAAAAAGTTAGAGGACGAATCATTATTTCCCCTGCACTTTCACGTTACCATTCAGGCATGGCGGACGACAAGGAGAAAAAGCCGCACACGAGCGTGTCGCGTGCGGCCTTTCCGGTGTACTGCTGGGATTGCCCTGTGTACCGTTGGCGGCGTGCCCGAGAATTTCAGGCACTGCCTAACGAGACGACCGGACTCCTGACAAATCCTGACTCTCCGGTCTTCAGGACTCAGCCACCTCACTGTGATTAGAACTCATAATTTTTGGATCACCTCCTTCCCAGTGTTGAAGCGCATAATAAATGACAATAACTTGTGCGTCAACCATTCTTTTTGCACGCTATCCTGTGGTCGCGCCGGCCGGCTACCTAAGGCCGAGGGGCACGAAGGTGCGCTTCGTGGACGGGGGCTACTTCGAGAATTCCGGCACAGCCACCGTGCTGGATTTACTCTCGACCCTGAAGCTCAACGAAGCCGTCAACGAGGCGGGGACTGACATTCAGATCATCGTCATTCGCATCGGCAGCAATCCGCCCGAACTGGATGCTCAACCGTGCGCGAACGAATTGGCGGCGCCGGAACAGGACGACCGTTGCGGTCAGGCCGAGCTGCAATACCGCTGGCACGGCCTGGGCGAGATTACGTCGCCCATCTTCGCCGTCGTGAATGCGGGGACCGCGCGCGGCAACCTGTCCGTGCTGGAACTACGCACGGCGCGCGACCAACTCAGCGAGCAGGCCCAGCAAGCGACAGGGCAAGGGACGGGGCAAGCGCCGGAGATGGCGACGGCGCAACGAATCGAGGCACCTGCTCCCGGCTCACAATCCAAACTGCGTTCGGTCAAAGAGGCTCACTTTAACGTCGTTCAGACGAAAGACATCAAACTTCCGCTCGGCTACCTGCTCTCAAAAGAGGCGCGCGACGAGATGGACAGGCAGGTTGGAGTCGGCGAGAACGGCGCCTCGTTCGGTAGTGTGCTCGGGGGCGCTGAAGCTGGGCCAGTAGTCAGCGACTGAAGGCGAGCCGCCCTTCGACGTAAACGGCGTGCGCGTGCTCGACGCCGAAGAAGTAGCCTATCTCGCGGTAGTCCGCGCAGTCGTGTATGCAGAAGTCCGCGAGCTTGCCCGCTTCGAGCGAGCCAAGCTCGTCCCCCCTGTTGAGACTGTGGGCGGCGTTGATGGTCGCGGCCGTGAGGCATTCGGCCGGCGTCATCTTCATGTGCGTGGAGGCTATCGAGAGCACCATCGGCATGGACGGCGTAGGGCTCGACCCGGGGTTGAAGTCGGTTGCTAAAACCACTGCCAGGCCCGCGTCAATCATCTCGCGCGCTGCAGGGTAACGACTGGAGCCGAGCGCGTAGACAGAGCCGGGCAGAAGCACGGGCTGGACGTTTGCCGCTTTGAGAGCATTGATGCCGCCTGCGTCTGTGTGTTCCAGGTGGTCCGCGGTTTTGGCACACAACTCCGCGGCGAGGCGCGCGCCGCCCGAGAGCGACAGTTGATCCGCGTGTAGGCGCAGGCCGAGGCCACGCCCGCGCGCCGCCTTGAGGATGTTGCGCGACTCTTCGACGGTGAAGACGCGCTCCTCGCAGAACACGTCGCAGAATTCCGCGAGCCCTTCAGCCGCCACGCGCGGCAGCATCTCTTCCACGACCAGCCTGACGTAATCCTCGCGCCGCCCGCCGTACTCTTCCGGGATGTCGTGCGCGCCCAGAAAGGTCGGGACGTAGCGCAGCGGCGTCTCGTCGTCGAGCGCACGGACGGCCCGTAGGATTTTCAACTCGTCTTCGAGCGTCAGCCCGTAGCCGGATTTCGCCTCGACGGTCGTCGTGCCCGTGCGCAGAAACCAGCGGCCGTAGCGCGCGCCGGCCGACACCAACTCTTCGAGCGTGGCGGCGCGCGTGCGCCTGACGGTCGAGCGTATGCCGCCGCCGCGCGCCGCTATCTCCTGGTAGGTCGCGCCCCGAGCCCGCTCTTCGTACTCGTCGGCGCGCGTGCCCGCAAACACAGGGTGCGCGTGCGCGTCAACGAAGCCCGGCAGGCAGACCCGCCCCCCTGCGTCAACCATTTCCGCGTCCGCATCGACGTGCGGCTCTATCTCGCGCTGTGTGCCAATTCTTTCGACGCGGCCGTCTCGCACGAGCATCGCGCCGTCCTCGATGATGAAAAGCTCGCTCATCATCGTTCCCGTGCGCGGGCCTCTCGACGGGGCGGCGAGCGTGACGAGTTGCGAGCAGTTGATGACGGCGAGCTGGCCGGACATATTTGCGGTCTGTTAGGAGGCCGAGGAGGTGTGGTCGTGTATGATGCGCCAGTTTTTCCCAGTGCGCCGGAAGATGAGCGTGAAGCGGCCGTGCGGCTTGTCCGAGGCGCGCGTCAATAGCCAGCTCCCGTGCACGACCGCCACGTCCTTGCCCATGACTTTAATCTCAAGGTCTGAGAACTCAAGAGTCCCCATCTTCTCGCGCGTGTCGTAGCCCTTCTTATAACGGTCGAAGGTGGCCTGCCAGCCGCGCGTCACACTGTCGCCGGAGACGAAGACTATGTCGTCGGAGCGCGCGTAGCCGTCCATGTAGCCTTCTATGTCGCCGCGATTCCACGCCGCCGCCTGCGCGTCCAACACGGCGCGGATTGCCGCCAGCGCCTTCGCGTCACGCTTATCCTGCGCGCCCGCCGCCGTGCACAGCATCAGGACGAGCGCGACCGCCATCAGATGAGTTCGCTTCATAAGTTCACTTTACTGCTGCGATGTAGAGAAGAACGAGGAGGAATATACTTTCAGCGCGCCCGCGGTTCAACTGTGCGTAAACGCAAGTCAGTACCGCCTGCGGTAGCGGGCGGGTCTGCGACCGTTCAGCACCCGCCCGCTACCGCAGGCGGTACTGACTTGCGAGCGCTTTGGTCACTGGGTCAGAAGTAACGATAGTGGCCCGTGATGCGCCAGGCGAAGAGGACGTTTTCGACGCGCGCGCCGCGCCCTATGTTATGCACTATCAGGTAACGCCCGGCCTCGTCAGACCAGACGTTCGTCACCATGCCGATGTGATCCACGCCGCCGCCGAGGTCCCAGGTCACCAGATCGCCGGGTAAGTAAGCAGCCGCGTCCTGACTGACGGTCAGCGATTTCCCTTTGCGCTCGAAGTATGTCCGCAGGTTAGGGACGCGGCGGTGGTCTATGTTCGAGTCGGGCCGCCTCATGCCCCAACGCGTCGGGTAAGCGTTGAAGGCGCGCGCCATGTCCTCGTGAACCTCTTTTTGCAGGTCAACGCCGCCCTTGCGAAAAGCGCGGACGATGACATCCGTGCAGACGCCGCGCTCCGACGGCACGTCGCCGCCAGGGTAATCAATCCTGACGTAAGTCGGGTCGTAGTAGAAAGTATATTTCGGCTGCTCTAACCCGGCCTCTATGACTTGCTTCAAAGCTGGCGAGGCGTCCGCAGGCAGGGGCCGCACGTGTGTGGCCGGAGCGCGCTCGGGGCTCCGCTCGGGGCTCCGCTCGGCTACCGTCCTCTCCGCGCTTTGACGACAGGCCGGGAGAAGACAGAGCGAGAGAGCCAGGCCCAGAAATACTTTTTTTCCGGCTCGTGTCAACATCGCTTCCCTCGCCGGCCGGACGTTTTCTAGCCGGCGCGTTTGCCTAGCCATTCGCGCACGTCCTCGCGCATGCGCTCCGTAATCTCGTGGCCCGCGTCGTAAGGTTTGACCTCAACGTCGGTCGCGCGCTTGCCGAGTTGCGTCGCGTAATCGCGCACGCGCGACGGGGGATAAAACTCGTCGTGCTCGCCCGTGAGATGAAGCACGGACGCGTCAGTTCTCCTGTAAAGCGCGCTCTCGTCCCAGTCGCCCGGCAGGCCGCCGCAGATGCCTATCACCCCGCGCAAAGTTTCGGCGTGCGTGAAGGCGAAGCGGTAGTTGAGCGCACACGACTGCGAGAAGCCCAGAAGAAAGACCCGATTTCCATCAGCAATACTTTCATCAACGAGCGACGCGATGAGTTCCTGGAGCGCGCGGTGGTGCAGCGCGATTGAATCCTCGGAGCGAAAACTTGTCACCCACCCGAAGCCGTAGCGCAGCGGCCCGCCCGGCTCCTTCGGCTTCCTGATGTGTTGATGAAAGCCTTGCAGCGAGGCGACGCTGAACCCCTCCGGGGCCATCAGCCTCGCCTCGCGCATCATCTGCTCCTTGTCCTCCCCGTAGCCGTGCAGCGCGACGAGCAACGGCGACCGCGTCTCGGTAGCCTGTGCCAGATCGTAATAGAGCTTCACTTCGGCCGCGAGCGTGCGCTCCTCGGCCTGCGAGTTATCTTCCACGATTTTGTTCCGTGTCTCCATCTGTAAAAACTCAAGTCAGCGATTGACTCAACCCTTTGCGTCTTACGTCTTAACTTTGCGCCTCCAGCGAGAACGGCTGTTTCTCGCAAAGGCGCAAAGTTAAGACGTAAGACGCAAAGGGTTGAGTGGCTTTGAAACGTGCCTTCAGTTTATGTACTTCTGCGACTCCTCGCCGGGCGTGATTGTCGCGTCCGTCGTCTCCTCTTCGAGCGCCCAGATGTCGTAAAGCTCCGGCGGGACTTCAGTGACGAAGCGCGAAGGTTTTTGGACGACTGTCTGGCGGCTGTAGTCCGTCACCATCAGCGGGTAGGTGATGTAAAGCTGCTCGGCGGCACGCGTCAAGGCGACGTACCAGAGGCGGCGCTCCTCCTCTTCGCCCTCTGCGTCGCGGAGCGAGCGCGGGCTCGGGAACTTGCCGTCCGCCGCCCAGATGATGAAGACCGCGCGCCATTCGAGCCCCTTCGCCTGGTGGACGGAGGTCAGAGTTAAAAGCTCGTCCTCGTCCGAGCCCATCACCACGTCCTCGCCCGCTACAGGCTGCGGCGCACCGTAGCGCTCGGTCGAGAGCAGGGCCAATTCCGACAGGAAATCTTCGG
Organism: uncultured Acidobacteriota bacterium; assembly: GCA_963711585.1. GTDB lineage: Bacteria > Acidobacteriota > Blastocatellia > Pyrinomonadales > Pyrinomonadaceae > QHXM01. The sequence continues at coordinate 224,029 of CAVQEU010000023.1, forward strand.
TCGAGTTGTAGCGCGCGCTGTAGAGCGCGAGCTGGCGTATGTCTTCGAGCCGCGCCTCCGCGTTCTCGTAAGTGTTCGCCAGGTGCGACTCGTAACCGCGCGCCAGAATCAACTCGATCTGGCGCGACGGGCTCCCGCGCGTCTCGTCCGCCGTGAGACTTTCCAGAAGCGCGAGAAAATCGGTCCAGCCGGAGCCTCGCTTCGGCGCGGCCTGAAAGTCCTCGCGGCGCACGAGCGCGAGCGGGTCCGGCGCGTAGGCCAGCCGCTCCCAGATTCTGTTGGCCGTCTGGTTCCCCACCTGCGGAATCAGTCTGAGGATGCGCTTCCACGCCAACTCGTCGCGCGGGTTCGTGATGACGCGCAGATAAGAGATGACATCTTTAATGTGCGCCTGCTCGAAGAAGCGCACGCCGCTGCGGATGCGGTAGGGGATGCCGCGCCGGGTCAGTTCCAGTTGCAGTTCGAGCGAATGATAGTGCGAGCGGTAGAGCACGGCTATCTCTTCGAGGGGGAGCCCCTCGTCCCTGAGTTCGAGGATGCGCGAGGCGATGAAGGCCGCCTGCTGGTCCGCGTCGCGCGCGGGGATGAGGGCCGGCATGAGCCCCTTTGAGTCGCGCGCGGGGCGCAGGGTCTTGGGAAACTGTTTGCGGTTCGAGGCGATGGAGACGTTGGCGAGCGCGAGGATTTCGGGGCTTGAGCGGTAGTTTATTTCCAGCCTGTAGACGCGCGCCTCAGGATATCTGTCGGGGAACTCGTAGATGTTGGTGAACTCCGCGCCGCGCCAGGCGTAGATGCTCTGCGCGTCGTCGCCGACGACCATCACGTTGCGGTGCTTGACGGCCAGCAGATCAACTATCTCCGCCTGTAGCTTGTTCGTGTCCTGGTACTCGTCAACCAGTATGTGCTGGAACTGGTCCGCGTAAAGTGCCGCAATGTCCGGCTTCTCCATCAAGAGACGCTTCCAGTTGAGCAGGAGGTCATCGTAGTCCATCACGTTTCGCTCACGCTTGCGCTCCATGTAGACGGAGTCCACGCGTTTTATCGCCGCGGTCAGCGGCTCGAAGTGCGGGTAGCGGCGCGCGACCACGTCCTCGATGGGGCGGTCCGTGTTGTTCGCGAAGCTGATGACATCCTGCAAGACTTCGGTTTTGGGGAAGCGGCGCGCGCGCGTGTCCACGCCCGCCTCGTCCACGCAGGCCGAGAGAAAGTCGCGCGCGTCCTCAGAGTCTAAAATTGTGTAGTTGGCCTCGTAGCCGATGGACGCGGCGTGGCGGCGCAGCACAAGGTTGGCGATGCGGTGAAACGTCCCGCCCCAGACGCGGCGGACATCGCCGCCGCTCGTCAACTGCTCGACGCGCGACAGCATCTCGCGCGCCGCGCGGTTGGTGAAGGTGGCGAGCATGATGCGCGCGGGTGAGACGCCCTGCTCGACCAGATAGGCGACGCGGTAAGTTATCGCGCGCGTCTTGCCCGAGCCCGCGCCCGCGACGACCAGCGCCGCGCCCGGCTGCGCGGTCGCGACCGCGAACTGCTCCTCGTTAAGCTCCGCGCGGTAGCGCCCCAACCTGTCCGGCGCGCCCTCGCCGCGTTTGATGACGTAGCGTGTCATAACCTCTGCTGCCCTGGCTTATAACACGCCAACGCGCGGCAAGGGAACAAGAGCGCGATTAATTCTACCGACAAACAGTGGGCATCAGGCCCCGTCCCGCTTCCTTTGCATTTACGCGTGATGAAAGTTAGGATGAGCGCCAAACTTTCAGCCGACGCGCAAAGAGAGGTTAAGAGCGATGAAATTCCCAGGCGGCATGAACATTCAGCAGATGATGAAGCAGGCGCAGCAGATGCAGGAGAAGATGGCGCGCGAGATGGAGGAGCTGGTCGTCGAGGCTTCTTCCGGCGGCGGCGTCGTCACCGTCCAGATGAAGGGGACACACGAGGTCGTCGGGCTCAAGATTGACCCGGAGGCCGTCAAGGAAGACGACCTGGAGATGCTACAGGACATGATCGTCGCCGCCGTCAACGAGGCCAACCGCAAGATTGACGAGGCCATGAAAGGCAAGCTCGGCGGCATGCTCCCGCCCGGCCTCGGAGGACTTTTCTAAAAGCAGAACACAGAAGTCAGGAGTCAGAATAAAAGCGGCGAACGCTTTGACGGATTTTCTCTTCTTCTGACTTCTGACTTCTGACTTCTGACTTCTGATTTTTATGCTTGAGTACGCCGAGCCAGTCACCAAACTGATTGACGAGTTCAAACGCCTGCCGGGCGTCGGTCACAAGACGGCGCAGCGGCTGGCGTTTTACATCCTGCGTGTGCCGGAGGCGGACGTCGAGCGCTTCGTGGAGGCGCTGCGCGAGGTCAAGCGGCGCATAATCTTCTGCACGGTCTGCAACAACCTGACGGACGTTGACCCGTGCCGTTTTTGTGCCAGCACGGCGCGCGACCGCTCCATGATCTGCGTGGTCGAGGAGCCTTACAACCTGGTCGCGGTGGAGAAGACCAGAAGCTACAAGGGACTCTACCACGTGCTGCACGGGAGCCTGTCGCCGATACGTGGACTGGGGCCGGACGACCTGCACCTGGCGAATCTCCTGCCGCGTTTGAAGCCTGAGAATAACGACGGGGTGGAAGTGCAAGAGGTGATTCTCGCCACCAACCCGAACACGGAAGGCGAGGCCACCGCCAACTACATCAGCCGCCTCCTCAAACCGCTCGGCGTGAAAGTGACGCGCATCGCCATGGGCATGCCCGTCGGAAGTGACCTCGAATACGTTGACGAAGTGACGATGGACAAAGCACTCACCAACCGCCACGAAATATAAAAGCAGTAGTCAGTAATCAGTAACCAGTAGTCAGTAAAAGCAACTTGCCTTTGCTGACTACTGATTACTGATTACTGACTACTGCTTTTTAGAACCTGACGTGTTCTTCCGCCACGCCGTCCTTGCAGTCCTTGCAGTCGTCGGAGCTTTCGTACATGGGGGATTCAAAGTCTATGAGAGACCTGATGGGCACGTCGCCTATCCGGTCGGGCGCAGAGGTGAAGCGGACGATGGTGCCGCAGCCGATGATCGGCGCGCCAAGCTCCTGCACCAGCGCGGCGGTCTCCTCAAGCGCGCCTCCGCTGCGGACGATGTCGTCAACGATGATGCAGGGGTTGACCTCGCCCTGATTGACGTACTGGCGAAACCTGCGCTTGCCCTCCTCTCTCTCCGCCCAGTAAATCTGCTCGGCGCTCAGGGCCTCGCGCACGCCGAAGGCGACGGGGATGCCGCCGGAACTGGGGCTGATGACAGCCACCTTCGGCAACTGGCTGGAGATGTCCCGGTCCACGCGAAACTTGCGCGAGAGCGCGACCGCGAGCACGCGCGCCGTGTCGTAGTAGCGGAAGGCGAGCGGCATCTGGAAATAGTGCGGCGTGTGTTTACCCGACGGGTAAACGAAATGGCCTTCGCGGTAAGCGCCCGTGCGCTTCAAAATCTGCATGACGGCCTCGGGCGACGGAATCAGGTTTACCATTCTTTTTGTCTCCGACGAAAATAAAGTGATGAGTGATGAGTGATAAGTGATGAGTAAAAGCATTGCTCTTATCACTCATTACTTATCACTGATGACTTGTCTTTCGTGCCGCACAGCATACATCAAGTGGGCGGTTTTGCTCCATTGGCGAGGACGCGCCCGATGATTTCGCGCTGGTCGCGCGAGAGCGCCGGCGGGAGCTGGTCGAGCGCGTACCAGTCGGCGCTCTTGATCTCTGCGTTGCGTTGCCCTAACGGGCCGCGCGGTCGGCAGAGGAAAATGATCTCGACCTGCTGCGGCCCCTCAAGCGTCCGCACGAAAGCAATCTCCGCGCTCTCAAGCTCCAACCCTACCTCTTCGCGCAGCTCGCGACGCAAAGCCTCTTCCGGCTGCTCCCCCTTCTCCATAAAGCCGCCGGGGATGCCCCAGCCCGAGCCCGCGCGGAAGAAGTGTTCGAGCAACAGCACACGCCCGCGCTCGTCCGTGACGACCGCCCCCGCCGTGACCGTAAACTGCGGCTCCACTAGACGCACCCCCCATCGCCGCACACCCACCGGCGCGCGCCGCCACAGAGCCCCCAACAACCTTTTCAGCATGCGCCCGACAATATAAAGGCAAAAGGTAAAAGGTAAAAGGCAAAAAGGCTGCTGAGGCCGTTTCAAAACCAAAACGCAACCCTTTGCGCCTTTAATCTTCTCTTCGCGCCTCCAGCGAGAAACATTGCTATTTCACGCTGGAGGCGCAGAAAAAGAGAGACGGAAGGCGCAAAGGGTTGCGTGGCGGCGAGAAGCGCTAACTTGCCGAATTTTGAATCCCTGCCGAAGAGCTTAGCGCACGTCTCGCGTGGGGTGATAGTTAGTTTAGTTGGCCCAGTCGCCCGTGAACCTCAGGCTGTCGAAGTGCCGCACGAAGAATGGTTCGAGCGGCGAGCCGTCGGCCTTGCGCGTGTAAGCGAGAAACTGGTCGGTGGCGATGCCGCCGTCCGTCGGGTCCTTGATGACGGGGCAGATGCCGTAGGAGGCACCCTCCGAGCCGTCCGGGTTACGCAGGCGCTTGGCGGCCAGCCCCTTGCTCAAGAGGTTGTCGAGTTCGCTCAAGGTCTTGATGATCGGCGTGCCGTCGAGGGCCAGGCCGTTCTTCTTCTGAAGGTCAGCGAGCATCTTGCGGCCTTCGGCCGTGTTGAAGGCGCGCGGGGTGTAGCTGATCCAGACGTGCAACCAGAGGCCGAGCGGGTTGTTGCTGAAGTAGCCGTTGCGCATGTCCAGAATGACCGACTGGCGCATGTTGCCGAGGCCGACGGGGTTGCCGTCCTTCGTGGGGAAGACATACTCGATCATGTTGTCGGCGATCTGGCGGGCGCGCTGGCCCGCGGCGTTCTTCGTGAAGCCGTCGTGGTGGAAGTCCCCCATCACGGTCCAGAAGACGGGCGAGCCGCTGTGGTTGTAGGCCGGGAGCGTCAGCAGCGCGCGGACGTTGCGCTGGTAAGAGAAGAGCGGCGCGTCAATGATGCCCAGGGGCGGGATGCCCTGCCGGCGGCCGGCGATCTTAGTCGGGTCAACGCCGTTCTTGCGGTAGAACTCATCCGTGAAGTCGTAGAGGCGGTCCCGAACATCCGCCCGGGCGACGAGGGGTGCGGCGGCGAGCATGAGCAGCGCGGCCAGTGCGTAAGTAACTAAAGTTGTCTTTTTCAAAATCTCTTTCTCCTTCAAATTATCGTCCGCTTTTCGCTGCCGGGGGCTCGCGGCGGTTTCTCTCTGCCAGAGCACAGAGCGTGCGGGGGCGCGGGAAATACAGGTGGGCCAAAATTAATTTCACGGAATATAATCTTTAATCCGGGAGGAGAGGGATTTAGCAGCCGCTTCAAAACTCAAGCGACAGATTCGCTCAACCCTTTGCGTCTTACGTCTTAACTTTGCGTCTTTAGCGAGAACGGCTGTTTCACGCAAAGGCGCCAAGAGAAAACTTAAGGCGCAAAGGGTTGAGGCAGAGACTTTCTCGAACTTTTTCCTTTTCCCTTTTTCCTTTTGCCTTTATTATTAGCTCTCTTCCGTCATTCGTCTCTGACAAAGGATAAAGCTAATTCATGTCAGCCAACGCGACCGACACGCAGACCTCTAAGGCCACGGGCACGGCCGAACAACAGCCCGCTGTGCCAAAAAAGATTACTAACGCGCAGACCGTCTGCAACGTGAAGAACGAGAAGGGCAAGCTCTGCAACGGCCACCTCAAGCAGGCGCGGACAGGCGGCGAGCCGGCAGAGGTCCACCTGCGCGGCGACGACGTGCTCTTCAAGTGCCAGTCCTGCGGCACGCTCTACATGGGGCCGCCGCTCGGCCACGTGCGCGACCCGCTCAAGCAGCAGCGCTTCGTCGAGAACGAACTCTCCGCGATTCTACAGGCGGCCGGCGGCACGCTCCCCTCAATCGTCAAGAACGAGCGCGGCGTCTTCGTGCTGGCCGAGGAGACGCCCCACGCGCCCGCCCCCGCGGCGAAGGCAGCGCCTGCCGCGGCCAAACCGGCGACTAAAGCAGAAGCCGCGACGCCCGCCGCACAGACGAAGGCCGCGCCCGGTGCGGAAAAACCCGCTGGCGCGCACGCCGGCGGCGCTTACCCAAACCCTTCGGAAACTCCGCTTGGCCCAATTCCAGGGGCGGACGGACCCGTGCCCGGCGAGACTCCTGAACAGAAACTCGTGCGGCTGCGCGCGGTCGTCGCCGAAGCCAAGCGGCGTAAAGAACTGTTCGACGCGGGCGACCCAATGGCTCAGGCTAAGTCTGCTTCGACTTCCGGCACGGACTCTTCCGCACAGGCCGACGCGCACCGCCCGGCCGCCGAAGCGCAGGCCGCGACGGGCCAGGCTTCGGCCGCGCCCTTGAGTTCGGCCGCCGCGACGGCCTCGCCCGCCGCCGGTGCTGAAACGCCCGCGGACCTTGCGCCCGACGCCGCGCCCGCCAAGAAAGCCCCCGCGCGCCGCGCCACTCCCGGCGGCACGCTCTACCGCGCCGACTTCGACACCGGCCCCGTCCCAGGCGAGACGCACGAGGAGAAGATCGAGCGCCTCAAACGCGTCGTCGCCGCCGCCAAAGAGCGCGCGGGGAAGTGAAACTCAGAGTCGAACTCTCGAAATAATTCCGGGCCGTAGGTATTTCTCCCGCCCCGTCGCGCTCTATTAGAGCGGTTATCAATTGAGCGCGGGCCAAAATCCAGGGAGCGCAGGCATCCCAGCCTTGCGCTCTCTGGGTAGGGCACTACGTTCAGATGAAAATCAGCAGGTCTCTCGGTCCCGCTCTCGTTTAGCGGACGGCCCTCGCTCCTTCGGCTCGTCCTTTTTCTCGGCACATTCCATGTGTGTGCCAGTTCCCCTGAGAGGAAGTGTTTCATGAGTCGCTCACAGATTAAAAATAGTCGTCCTGTTAGTCACGCTGGCCGCGGGCTGCGCCATGTTTCTGACGCCGAAGAGTTCGGCGGGCGGCGGCGACCATGATGATGACAGGAACGGCGATCACGTTCTGAATGCCCAATTATCTGCGGTTCTCCGCCAACACGGATTCACGGGCAGAGTCGGCTTGAGTCTCGAACGGAGGCTTGGTCGTAAAATTGATAACCAGCTCGCCGATCTCGGGCGCAACGCATTCCACGACAACCTGCTCGGATTGAATAACGACAACTCCTGCGCCGGGTGTCACGCCGCGCCCGTGGGCTTCGGCGACACGCAGTCTATCGCCATCGGCGTGGAGAACAACAACATCGTCGGCCCGGATCGCACGGGGCCGCGCAACCAGCGTCGCGCGCCGATGATTCTCAACAACGTCTTCTTCCCGGCGCTGATGTGGAACTCGCGCTTCAACGCGGTTTCGGGAAACCCGTTCGACAACAGCCACGGCTTCCAGTTCCCGCTGCCGGAAGGTTTTTCACTCTCCGGCCTGCCGCACCTGCTGACGGCGCAGGCATTCATCCCCGTGACGGAAAAGCCGGAGATGGCCGGCTTTCACCCGTCGCTGCCCGGCACGAATGACGGCATACGCGACGCGGTCGTGGCACGCCTCAACGGCAGCGCCGCGTACCGAAAACTCTTCGGCAAGATTTTCCCCGAAGTGAAAAACGGTGGGCCAATTACTTACGAGATGCTGGCGCGCGCCATCGCCGAGTTCGAGTTCACGCTCGTCTTCGCCGACGCGCCGATTGACAAGTTCGCGCGCGGCCAGAAGAACGCCATGACCGACGATCAGAAGCGCGGCGCGCTCATCTTCTTCGGCCAAGCCAACTGCGTGAGCTGCCACGCCGTCTCGGGGCAGTCCAACGAGATGTTCAGCGACTTCAAGCAGCACGTCGCAGGCATCCCGCAGATCGCTCCCTCGGTCGGCAACGTCACGTTCGACGGCCCCAATGCCAACGAGGATTTCGGATTAGAGCAGGTCACGGGCAATCCAAACGACCGTTACAGTTTCAGGACTTCGCCGCTCAGGAACCTCGCGCTCCAACCCAGCTTCTTTCACAACGGGGCTTTCACGCGGCTGGAAGACGCCGTGCGTTATCATCTGAACGCGGCCGGACATGCGCAGAGTTACCGTCCGGCCGTTGCGGGCCTGGACGCAGACTTGCGCGGGCCGCGGGGGCCGATTGGGCCTGTGCTGGCGAGCATTGATCCGCAGCTCGCGTCGCCGGTCAATTTGTCTAACGCGCAGTTCCGCCAGCTCGTTGATTTCCTGCGTAACGGACTGCTCGACCCGAAGGCTAATCCCAAAGACCTGCGCAAGTTGATTCCGGCCAAACTCCCCAGCGGCAGGCCGGTGGCAAAGTTTCAGTAATCACACGCGCGGTGAATCGCACGCTCGATGCGATTCGCTCAGGCTCAAAGCAAGAGGGCCGGTGAGCATTGCTCACCGGCCCTCTTGCTTTCAAAACGCCCGCCGATTCTCTCACATCCCGCGCAGTCTCTTCAGTATCTGCACGGCGTTGGCGTTCGACGGGTCTAGCTCAAGCGACTTCTCGTAGTTCTTGATCGCCAGCTCCTTGTTCCCCTTGTTCATGTAGGCTTCGCCGAGGCTGTCCCAGACGTTTGAGGACTGCGGATAGGCTTCCGTGTTCAGTTTGAACATCTCTATGGCCTCGTCTATCCGGTGCATTCCCATCAGGCGATAGCCGAAGCTATTCATGATGGCCTCTACGTTCAGATAAGCGTTGGCCGGGTCCGCCACGTACTCTCGGAAACGCTTGGCCGCGAGCGCCACATCTTTTGCGTCGAGCGCTTCCATCAACTGCGCCGGCAACTCTTTCTTCGGCATGTAGCTGAGGATGGCCTTCATCGCCGGGTCGTTGTTCGTCAGGTAGTCCGTCGAGGTCAACTCGGCGGCGATGTGCGGCCCGGTCCACTGGCGGCGGTCGCGCGGGTCCAAATTCTGCCACCACAGCGTCGAGGCGCGCACGACCAACCCACTGTTCGGCAACTCTATCCGCGCGGAGTCGCCGTAGAAGTTGACGTTCTCGCCCGTCGGCTCTCCGACGAAGATCGTGTTCGTGTACTTCTCAAGCTCGTTGACCAGGTTCTGCGCGGCCGAGAACGTGTGGCGGCTGATGATCGTAAAGAGCTTGCCCCGCTCGTCAACCTTCGACTTGATGAGGCCGACGATGAACGGCTTATTAAGATAGTTGTTCCCGCCGCCGTTCCAGCGCAGGTCAAGCACGAAACGCTCGACAGGGTTCTTCTCCACAAACTCGAAGAGCCGTTTTGTAAAAGCCGCGAACGTCTCGTCAGGCTTGTCTGCCACGCCGTTGAACTGCACGTAGACAGTCTTCGAGTCCGCCAGATACTCGTACCAGAACAGGTCCTTGACGTTCTTGAGCCACAGGGGCACGGGGGCCGTTGCCTTGTCGCGCGCGTCGGCCCAGCCCGTGGGCTTGACGTAGTCCCAAGTGCTTTGGTGCTCCTCGGAGAATTTTCTCACCGCGGGCTTGAGTTCCACCGTCATCTGCTTGCCGTTCTTTTCGAGGACGAACTGCGCCTTGTCCATGTCCTCGACGATGCCGACTGCGTTCAAGACCTCCGGCGCGATGAGGACGAACGGGGCCGAAGCCTTGACGCCGAACTCGTTATCGCGATCGTGAAAGACCAGCCCCTTGACGGCGTTGTATGCCTGCTCGGCCGTAGCGTTGCCGATCTTGACGACGCGCGCCCCGACTATGTCCGCGTGCTCAGGCGAGGCCGTGATGACGTAGAGCCCGTCCTTGAAGAAGTAGAGCGACAGCGGATAGGAACGAAAGCCTATTTTCGGATCGGACACCAAGCCGGCAATGCTCGTGTGGCCGTCCTTGACCATTGCGACGATGCGCACGAACTCGACTATCACTTGATTACGCGTCATGGTCGGGATGCGCTCGTTGAGACTTTTGACCGCCGCGTCGAACTGCTCGCGCTTCATCGTGTGGAAGAGGTTGCGGTGGCGCAGCGGCATCTCCGTCGCCAGGACGCGCAAGTCCTCGCGCCATTTTTCGGCTTCGGCGGCCGTGAGTGAGGCGGCGACCGAGTTCGTGCTCTGCGCCTGAAGCGGAATGATGGCGGCGAAGGCCAGGCAAAGAACCGCGCCCACGAACAGCCTGCTGATTTTCAACATAGTCTTTCTCCTCAGAATTGCTTGAGAGTTTTAGCCTGAGTTTGAGAGATGCGAAAAGGGACCGTCGGCCTCCCGGCCGAATGTTTCCGCGTGCAAGGAAACCCCTGGGATTCTTTTTCCTTTACGGTACGCGCCCCGGCGAAGTTCGCGAATTTAAGCGCGCCCGACCATGTCAGTACCGCCTGCGGTAGCGGGCGGGTCTTCGACGTTGAGCACCCGCCCGCTACCGCAGGCGGTACTGACCAATTAAGTGCTCGTATCCGCTGCCCAGTAGTCCGGCGTCTCCTGAGTCTCCGGGTCGCGCCGCTCCATCCAGCGTTCGGGCTTCTTCAGTTCGGAGAAGCCGAATTTGCGGTAAAGCTCGTGCGCGTCCTTCGTCGCGAGCGTCCAGCGGCGGAAGCCACGCAGGTCAGGGTGTGCCAGCATCACTTCGACGAGCCACGTGCCCAGGCCGCGCCCGCGTGCGCTCTCAAGGACGAACACGTCCGCCACCCAGGCGAAAGTCGCGAAGTCCGTCACGACCCGCGCGAAGCCAATCTGTTTGTCGTCCTCGTACAGGCCGAACGAGACGGAGTTCTCAATCGAGCGCCGTATGGTCTCAACGCTGCGGCCCGTGGCCCAGTAAGACTGTCGGCTCAGATAGTCGTGTATGACCTCCAAATCCAGCCGCGCCCTGTCCGTGCTGATGACGTAGCGCCCGCGCCGTTCGTTAACAATCGTCTCTTCAACTCCAGGCATGCCTCAACCTCCGCAGAACTATCACGCCGATGCCGGCCATGATGCAGAACCCGCCGGCCACGATTCGCCAGGTCAATACCTCGCCACGCACGACCATCCCCAGGCTGACCGCAATCAGCGGCGTGACCAGCGCGATGAGCATCGTCTTCGTCACCTCCATGTGACGGACCAGCCAGTAATAGAGCAGGAACGCGACCGCGGAGCCGACGAGCGCCAGGTAAAAAAGCGAGAGGAGCGCCAGCGGCGTCCAGCGCAACTCAAGCGGGTTCCCCTCGTAGACTGTGCCAATAATGAGGAGCGGGACGAGGCCGAAGAGCATCTGCCCGGCGGCCAGCACTGCGTAGTCTATTTTGCCGCCGCGCGCCTTAACCAACACGTTCGAGTAGGCCGCGCCGAACGCGCCGACGACAATCGCCACGCTCCCCCGAAACGCGCCCGCGCCTTCCGCCCCCATCTGGTCTAAGCAGATAAGTACGACCCCAAAGATTCCGAGAACAACGCCCACGAGTTTCGGCGCGGTGATGCGCTCCTCGGGCAGGTGCAGGTGAGCGAGCGCGAGGCCGAAGACCGGGATGATGGACTGCAAGATGGCGGCCAGGCCCGAGGAGGTGCGCTGCTCACCCCAGAACAACAGGCCGTAGTTGATGGTGAAGGCGAGCCACCCGGTCCCCGCGATTAAAACCCAGTCGCGCCAGTCAGTCGGCAGCCGACTGCGGCGCAAGATGACGACCACCGAGAGTATGAGGACGGCGATGACGAACCGTATGCCCGCGAACGTGAACGGCGGCAAATCTTCCAGGCCGAGCTTGATGAAGAGCCACGTCGAGCCCCAGATCAGGGCCAGGACGAGCCAGACCACGACGGGCAGCTTTGAACGATGCGTCGCCGCCAGACGGCGCGGCAGACTCTTTCTCTCCGCCGCCGCAGGAACTTCCGGCGGGACCGTCGGCGCGACAGGCTCCGCGACTTCCAGGCTCTCGTCTAAAGACTGTGGGGACACGAGAACATCATAAACCGCCCGCCCGCCGTTCACGAAACCGGCGACCATACTACGCTCGGTTGTTAACATTAAGTTCGGACCAAGTTCAGACGGATGTAACACGTACCGCTTAACCTTCGATGTTTACTCAACCCCTATTGCGCCTCCGTCGTGAGAAACCAGAACCACTCACGCCAAGGCGCAAAGACGCAAAGAAAAGCACTGAAGGAGATTCGTCGTGCCCCCTCTGAAAATTTTCAAACGCGTGTCGTGCGCGCTCTTGATTCTGTCTTCGCTCGTGTTGTCGCTGGCCTGCAAAGGGAGCGGTCCCAGCGGCGGCGGTGGCACAGTTCGCCTGAACGGCATGGGCGCGACCTTCCCCAAGCCGATTTACGACAAGTGGGTGAGTGAATACGGCAAGCTTAATCAGAACGTACAGATTGACTACCAATCACAAGGGTCCGGCGCGGGCATCAAGGGCATACAGGCGCAGACGGTTGACTTCGGCGCATCGGACGCGCCGATGAGCGACGCTGACCTCAAAGCCGCCCCCGCCGAAATCCTGCACGTCCCGACAGTGCTCGGCGCGGTCGTCATCACCTACAACCTCTCGGGCGTCTCCAAGCCCTTGCAGTTCTCCCCCGAAACGCTCGCGGACATCTTCCTCGGCAAGGTCAAGCGCTGGGACGACGCGAAGATTAAGGCCGACAACGAGGGCGTTCAGCTCCCGGCCGAAGAGATACGCGTCGTCTATCGCGCGGACGCCAGCGGCACGTCCGCCGTCTTCACGGAATACCTCTCGGCGGTCAGCCCCGAGTGGAAAGAGAAGTGTCGGCGCGGACAAGTCGCCCAAGTGGCCCGTCGGCCAGGGCGGCAAGGGCAACGAGGGCGTGATGGGCCAAATCAAGCAGCAGCCGAACACGCTCGGCTATACGGAATTGACCTACGCCATGAACGCCAAGCTCCCTGTCGCGCGCATCAAGAACAGCGCGGGCAAGTTCATCGAGCCGACGCTCGACGCCATCACGGCTGCGGCCGCCGAAACTGTCTCGAAGATGCCGCCCGACCTGCGCGCCTCAATCGTCAACGCGGCGGGCGAAACCGTCTATCCCATTTCGAGCTATACTTACATTCTCGTTTACAAAGACCAGAAGGACGCGGGCAAAGGCAAGGCGCTGGCGGACTATCTCTGGTGGGCGATTCACGACGGGGAAAAGTTCGCACGCGAATTACAGTACGCGCCGCTCCCCCCCGAAGTCGTCAAGCGCGCCGAGGAGAAGATCAACTCCATGACCTCCGGCGGAAAGCCGCTCCGGCAGTAAAAATGAACGAAAGACGCGGAGACACGGAGACGCGGAGACGCGGCGAGAAAGACCAAGCGACTTTGCCGCAGCGTCGCTGTTTCCCCGCGTCTCCGCGTCTCCGCGTCCCCGCGTCATCCCCTTCTTTATGAACGTCCCGCTGCCCAAATCGCCATCACCCGCCGACGAGTACGGGGCGCGTGTGCGCCGTTGGGACTGGCGGCGTGCGCTCGCGCCGACGGGCAGCACGGGCGATGCCATCTTCCGCAGCCTGCTATTCTTGAGCGCGCTCATCATCCTCCTGATAGTCGGCTCGATGATCGCGGCGATGTACTCGAACTCGCGCCTTTCCATCAGCCAGTTCGGCTGGGGATTTCTGACGAGCCGCGAGTGGAACCCCGTGCGCGGGGAGTTCGGCGCGCTGCCCTTCATCTACGGCACGGTGATGTCTTCCATCATCGCGCTCGTCATCGCCGTCCCGCTCTCTCTGGGCGTCGCCATCTTCCTGGTCGAGCAGGCCCCGGCCCGCATCGCGCGCCCCGTAGGCTTCCTCGTAGAGCTTTTGGCCTCCATCCCCTCCGTCGTCTACGGCCTCTGGGGAATCTTCGTCCTCGCGCCTTTCCTGCGCGAATATGTTGAGCCGGGGCTGGCGAAGACGTTCGGCTTCCTGCCGCTCTTTCAGGGCACGCCGACCGGCATAGGTCTTTTCACAGGCGGCATCATCCTCGCCATCATGATCACGCCGATCATCTCGGCCGTGGTCCGCGACGTGCTCATCGCTGTGCCAGTTTCGCAGCGCGAGGCGGCGCTCGCTCTCGGCGCGACTAAGTGGGAGACGACGCGCGTCGTGCTGGCGAACGCCTCTTCCGGCATCGCGGGCGCGATCATTCTCGGCCTGGGGCGCGCCATCGGCGAGACGATGGCCGTGACGATGGTCATCGGCAACCGCGCGGAAATCTCCGCCTCGCTCTTCGAGCCCAGCTACACCATCGCCTCGGTCATCGCCAACGAGTTGAAGGAGGCGACCAACGACCTGCAAATCAGCGCGCTCATCGAAATCGGACTGGTGCTGTTTCTGGTGACTTTCCTCGTCAACGGCGCGGCCAAGCTCCTCGTCTGGAGCGTGACGCGCGGGACGAGCGGCACGGCGGGGGCGGCCTAGCTGATGGAAGACGTGCTGAAAGAACTGTCACCGCCCGCGCCGGCGAAGAAGGGTCGTCGCAAGGCGACGAGCGCCGTCATGACGACTCTGACGGCCGTCTGCGCCCTGGTCGCCGTCGTGATTCTCCTGCTTATCTTAGGCTACATCGCTTACCAGGGTGTGGCGGCCATCAACTGGCAGTTTTTGACGACCGAGTACAGGCCGCTTGGCGAAGGCGGCGGCATAGGCCACGCCATCCTCGGCTCTTTGATTCTGCTCTCGCTCGCCTCCGTCATCGGCCTGCCCATAGGCATCGCGTGCGGGATTTATCTGGCGGAGTTCGGCGCGGGCTGGTTCGGGCAGACCGTGCGCTTCGTGACGGACACGCTGACGGGAGTGCCTTCGATCATCGTCGGCGTCTTCGTCTACACGCTGCTCGTGCTGCCGACGAAACAATACTCGGCGTTCGCGGGCGGTGTGGCGCTGTCTCTGGTGATGATTCCGATTGTGGCGCGCACGACCGAAGAGATGATTCGTCTGGTGCCGACGAGTCTGCGCGAGGGCGCGCTGGCGCTCGGCGCTCCGCAGTGGCGTGTGACGCTCGGCGTGGTGCTCCCGGCTGCCGCTTCGGGCATCGCCACGGGCGCGATGCTCGCCATCGCGCGCGTCTCGGGCGAGACCGCCCCGCTGCTCCTGACGGTGCTGGGCAGCCGCTTCTTCAACTGGTATCTCGATCAGCCGATGGCAAGCTTGACCGTCGAGATATACAATAACGCCATCTCGGCTTACGAAGAGGAGAACGCCAAGGCATGGGCCGCCACGCTCGTCCTGATGACGCTCATCCTCGCGATCAACGTCATCGTGCGCTTCTTTACGCGGAAGAAGGTTTAAAAGTAATCAGTAATCAGTAACAGTTCAGCTTTTGCTTTTACTGAAAACTGGCTACTGATTACTGATTACTTCATTTATGTCTACGCCGACTGAAATAACTGCGCCGAAGCCCTTCGTGCCCGAAGCGCGCGAGGGCGCGACGAGGCCGCCTGACGCGGACGCCGGGGCGACGAAGATTAGCGTCCGCGACCTGAACTTTTTCTACGGGCGCTCGCAGGCGCTACACAACATTTGGCTCGACATCCCCGAACGGATGGTGATGGCGTTCATAGGGCCGTCGGGCTGCGGCAAGTCAACTTTCCTGCGCACGCTCAACCGCATGAACGACACGATTCCGGGGACGCGCGTCGAGGGCCGCGTTGACATAGACGCGCAGGACATTTACGCCCCCGGAACGGACGTGGTCGAGTTGCGCCGCAAGGTCGGGATGGTCTTCCAGAAGTCTAACCCGTTCCCGAAATCCATCTTCGATAACGTCGCCTACGGCCTGCGCATCAACCGCATGGCGGAGAACAAGACCGACCTGGCCGGGCGCGTCGAGAAAGCGCTCGCCGACGCCGCGCTCTGGCCCGAAGTTAAAGACCGTTTGAAGTCTTCCGCCCTCGGACTTTCGGGCGGACAGCAGCAGCGCCTGTGCATCGCGCGCGCGCTCGCCGTCCAGCCGGAAGTCGTCCTGATGGACGAGCCGGCCTCGGCGCTCGACCCCATCGCGACGCAGAAGATCGAGGAGCTGATCGTCGAGCTGAAAAAGGACTACACCATCGTCATCGTCACACACAACATGCAGCAGGCCGCGCGCGTCTCTGACCGGACGGCCTTTTTCTGGCTCGGCAAGCTCATCGAGGTCAACGACACCGAGAAGATGTTCACCAACCCGGACGAGAAGCTGACGGAGGATTACATCACGGGGAGGTTTGGATAGGAGCAGTAATCAGTAGTCAGTAGTCAGCAATCAGCAAAGACAAGCTGCTTCTACTGACTACTGATTACTGATTACTGATTACTGCATTATGGAACAACACAGAAGACTCGACCGCGAGTTGGATCACCTGCGGGATCGTCTGCTGCTTCTGGGCGGCGAGACGGAGCGGGCGCTTCAACGCGCCATCTACGCGCTGATCGAGCGCGACACCGAGACGGCGAAGGCGGTCTTGAAGGACGACGACATCGTGGACAATCTCGAAGTCGAGATTGACCGGCTCTGCGTGGACATCATCGCGCTCAGGCAACCCGCCGCGCGCGACCTGCGCTTCGTCATCTCGGTCGCCAAGATCACGCCGATTTTGGAGCGCATCGCCGACCACGCGTGCAACATCGCGCGCGCCGTCATTGACCTCAACGACGAGCCGCAGTTGAAGAAATACGTTGACCTGCAACTGATGGCCGACCACGCGTCCGAGATGTTGCACTCCTCGCTCGACGCCTTCACGACGCACGACGCCGTGGCGGCGCGCGCTCTTATCGTCCGCGACGACGAGATAGACGAAATCTACAACCGCGTCTTTCACGACCTGATTGACTTGATGGTGGCCGACTCGACGACGACCCGTCGCGCCGCCCGCCTGCTCTTCGTCGCCAAGCACATCGAGCGCATCGCCGACTACGTCACGGACATCTGCGAGCTAACGGTTTACATGGCACAAGCGGAGTTCATCAAGCACAGCTACTGAAAGGCAGTGATAAGTGATGAGTGATAAGTGATAAGCAAAAACGTCTTGTCTTTAACTCATCACTCATCACTCATCACTTATCACTTTTATGAGACCTGTACTAATCGTTGAAGACGACGCCGACATCGCGGAGAGCCTGCGGTACAATCTTGAGCGCGAGGGGCTGAAGGCGCTCGTCGCCGAGACGGGGGAGAAGGGCTTGGCCGCCGCGCTCGACGCGAAGAACCCGCCGCAGCTCGTCATCCTGGATTTGATGCTGCCGGGGATGAGCGGCACGGAGTTGTGCCGCCGCCTCAGGCGCGAGCCGGCGACGCGCCGCCTGCCCGTCATCATGCTGACGGCGCGCTCCTCGGAGGCCGACCGCGTCGGCGGCTTCGACGTGGGCGCGGACGACTACATCACGAAACCCTTCTCGGTGCGCGAGCTGATGGCACGAGTGCGCGCCGTCCTGCGCAGAGTTGACGAGACTTCGAGCGCGCGCTACGAGGACGGCCGGCTCGTCGTTGACTTCGCGGACATGCACGTCGCCTGCGACGGGGCGAGCGTTAAGCTGACGCGCAAGGAGTTTGCGCTGCTCACGACGCTCGCCAAGAGCGCCGGCCGCGTCGCCACACGCCAGCGCCTCCTGGACGATGTCTGGGGCCACCAGTACTACGGCGACACGCGCACCCTCGACGTTCACATACGCCGCCTGCGCCAGAAGCTAGGCCCCTGCGGCGAATCAATCGAGACGGTCGTCGGCGTCGGCTACCGCTTCGTCGGCTGCACCCAAAAACAGTGATAAGTGATAAGTGATGAGTGATAAGTAACTGCTTTTTCTCATCACTTATCACTTATCACTCATCACTTCTTTTATGTCTGTTCGCGTCAAGTTTCTGCTCTTCCTGTCGAGCGCGGTGGCGGCGGGGCTGCTCGTCAGTTCCGTGTGGAACCTGCGCACGAGGCTGGCGATTTTTTTCTCGCTGGTGGCGGGCGCGGTCCTGGGGAAGCTCTTCTCGGACTGGAAGGAAGAGTTGAAAGAAGGGGAGGTCGTCGTCCCCGACCGGGCCGAGGAGCGGAAAAGGGAGATGGAGCGCGCGGAGCTGCGCGCCGACGCGCTCCTCCAGGTGATGATGAGCGGGATGCGCGAGGGCGTGCTGGTCGTGGATTCGGAGATGCGCGTCGTCGCGTCGAACCGCGCGGCGCGGGAGATTTTCGGCACGACGGAAGGGCGGCGGCTCTCCGACCTGTCGCGCAACCCGGCGATTCATTCCGCCTTCACGTCCTCGCTCGGCGAAGGCGAGCAATCGGAGACGAAGGTCGAGATGCAGGGTCCGGGCGGCTCCATCTTCGACCTGCGCGTCGTCCCGCTGCGTCTGGACGCGGCCGGCCACCGCGGGGCGATGGGCGTCTTCTTCAACATCACGCGTCTGGAAAGACTTGAGCGCGTGCGCCAGGAATTTCTCTCCAACGTCTCGCACGAGTTGCGCACGCCCCTGACGGCCATCATCGCCTTCGTCGAGACGCTCGAAGACGGCGCGCTCGACGACGCTGAGAGTAACCGCCGCTTCCTCTCCATCATCCGCCGCAACGCCGAGCGCATGCACACTCTGATTGACGACATTCTTGAGTTGTCGGCGATAGAGGCCGGGACGGTGAAGGTCGAGGTCGTAGAGATTCCCTTGCGCGCGCTGGTGGGCGACGTGCTGACGGCCCTCGCGCGCCGCGCGGAGGAGCGCCGCGTCTCGCTCGTCAACGAGGTCGCGGGCGACGCAATCGTTTTCGCGGACGCCGGACGCCTCGAACAGATGCTGACGAACCTGGTTGACAACGCGATCAAGTTCAACCGCGAGGGCGGCCGTGTGACGGTCAGCCACGAGCGCAACGCGCGCGACCGCATCGTGGTCGCGGACACCGGCGACGGCATCACGCCCGAACACGTCAAACGCATCTTCGAGCGCTTCTACCGCGTTGACCGCGCCCGCTCCCGCGAGATGGGCGGCACCGGCCTCGGCCTCGCCATCGTCAAACACCTCGCCCGCGCCCACGGCGGCGAAGTCGGCGTCCACTCCACGCCCGGCGAAGGCTCGACCTTCTACATAGAGTTGCCCGTCCTGAAAGTGAAAGAGATTGAAGAACCGCAGACGCCAGAACAAGAGGCGTCAGCGCACGCGGTTCAGCGATAAAACGTCATATGTAAGATTGCCCCGGAAGCGCAATAAGCTCAGGAATCAAAAAGGCAGATAACGGATAACATTCACCCAGTCCTCGTTCTCACTGCAAGTTATCATCAATTCCAAATCTTCAATCACCTGTTGAAGCGGAAGGCGACGAAGCACAATAAAAAGTCCGGCGATATTTTCTCCCCCGCCCATTAAATCGGCCGCGTGTGTCGGCATAGTGGTGCGGTCGTGCGTAATCATGACTCGCCCATTCTGCGCCGCCCAGGTTAGCAACTCAGGGTCAGTCGCTTCACTCATTCCGATGTCAAACGCTGTCACCGCGTCAAGCTGGGGAATCCGGCGGATCAAACCGCGCAGTATGTCATGATCGAGGTCTTGATCTATCAACAGACGCAACATCAGTTCACTTGGCGCGAGAATCTGCTTTCATCTCCCGCACCGCCTT
The DNA here is from genome assembly GCA_963711585.1 of uncultured Acidobacteriota bacterium. Classification (GTDB taxonomy): domain Bacteria; phylum Acidobacteriota; class Blastocatellia; order Pyrinomonadales; family Pyrinomonadaceae; genus QHXM01. Next base: position 243,484 of record CAVQEU010000023.1, read on the forward strand.
GTAAAACAGGAAGAAGGGCTGACTTATTTCCGTTCCGATTTGCGGGCCAGCAATCGCGCGCGGAGTTCGGCAGATTGTTTTTGATACTGAGGGTCGGACTCTATTCGCTTTTGAATCTCATCCCCCTTCGCTTCCTGTTCTCTGAGATACTCTTCGACAGTCGCTTCGTGATTGAGATAGTAGGTGATTGCCGCGTAGACATCGGCTAAATCCAGGCCGGGAAATTTTTGGGCGATTTGTTCGGCGGACGCTCCGAGCTTGTAATGATGCACGACCGAGTCCAGGCTGACGCGCGAATTCGCGATGCGAATCGTTCCGTCTTCGGTCAATCGCAAGGGCAGGTTTTGAGTTGTGTCCAGCGTCGTCATAATCTCACTGGCTTCCCAGTGAAGTTTAATACTTCAAAGAAGCATTTTCTAGTTTTTGGCAAATACCTGTAAGGCTCACTGCAACTCAGCCCCGCGTCAGGTGGCGGTACTTGATGCGGTGCGGCTGGTCGGCGGCCGCGCCGAGGCGTGTTTTGCGGTCGGCCTCGTAATCGGAGTAGTTGCCTTCGAACCAGACGACGCGGCTGTCGCCTTCGAAGGCGAGGATGTGTGTCGCGATGCGGTCGAGGAACCAGCGGTCGTGGCTGATGATGACGGCGCAGCCGGCGAAATTTTCGAGCGCCTCTTCCAGCGCGCGCATCGTGTTCACGTCGAGGTCGTTGGTCGGCTCGTCCAGGAGCAGCACGTTTGCCCCCTCCTTGAGAACTTTCGCCAGGTGTACGCGGTTGCGCTCGCCGCCGGAAAGTGTGCCGATTTTCTTCTGCTGGTCCGTGCCGGAAAAGTTGAAGCGTGCGACGTAAGCGCGCGAGTTGACTTCGCGCGCGCCGAGCGCGACCACGTCGAGGCCGCCCGAAATTTCTTCCCAAATGCTCTTGTCGGCGTTCAAAGTCTCGCGGCTCTGGTCAACGTAGGCGAGCCTGACCGTCTCGCCGATCTTGATCGTGCCCGCGTCCGGCTGCTCCTGGTCCGTAATCATTCGGAAGAGCGTGGTCTTCCCCGCGCCGTTCGGCCCTATGATGCCGACGATCCCGCCCGGCGGAAGTTGAAACGTCATCTCCTCGACGAGCAGGTTGTCGCCGTAAGCCTTACTCACCTGCTCCGCGTCAATCACACGCTGGCCCAGGCGCGGCCCCGGCGGGATGTAAATCTCCAGGTCCTGGCGACGGCCCTCGCTCTCCTGGTTGAGCAGAGCTTCGTATGAGTTGATGCGCGCTTTGCCTTTCGCCCGGCGGCCTTTGGGCGACATCCGAATCCACTCCAACTCGCGCTGCAAGGTCTTCTGCCGCTCGCTCTCCGACTTCTCCTCGCGGCGCAGGCGCTCCTGCTTCTGTTCGAGCCAGGAAGAATAGTTGCCCTTCCAAGGGATGCCCTCGCCGCGGTCCAGTTCCAAAATCCAGCCCGCGACGTTGTCCAGGAAATAGCGGTCGTGCGTGACGGCGATGACCGTTCCCGGATATTTTTGCAGATGCTGTTCGAGCCAGGCGACCGATTCGGCGTCGAGATGGTTCGTCGGCTCGTCCAAAAGGAGGATGTCCGGCTTTTGCAGGAGCAGGCGGCAGAGCGCGACGCGGCGGCGCTCGCCGCCCGACAGTATCTTGACGGGCGTCTCGCCCGGCGGGCAGCGCAACGCGTCCATAGCCATCTCAAGCCGCGAGTCCAAATCCCAGGCGTCCGCCGCGTCCAGCTTCTCCTGGACCGCGCCCTGTCGCTCGAGAAGCTGTGCCATTTCATCATCACTCATCGGCTCGCCGAACTTCGCGTTGATCTCGTCGAACTCTTTGAGCAGGTCAACGACACCTTGCGCCCCCTGCTCGACTATCTCGCGCACGGTCTTCGTCTCGTCCAGCCGCGGCTCCTGCTCAAGGAAGCCGACCGTGTAGCCGGGCGAGATGACCGTCTCGCCGACGAACTCACGGTCCACGCCCGCGAGGATTTTCAGGAGCGAGCTTTTGCCGGAGCCGTTGAGGCCGATGACGCCGATCTTCGCGCCGTAGAAGTAAGAAAGATAAATGTCTTTGAGGACGGGCCGCTTGTCGTAATACTTCCCGACGCCGACCATCGAGTAGATGACTTTATTGGGAGCAGTGCTCATTCTTATTTAGATTAACCTCCGCCTGGAATCCTAGCAGATTTCCTGTCGGGCGACGACACACGGAAAACCATTCGAAGCGCCCAGGCAACAGGGCGTGTTATCATCCTCAGCGTTTCTTGAACATCAGAGGAAAGCGCCTGCTTTGAGCCGTGCGATTTGAGTGGGACGAAAACAAGGCTGTCAATAATCTTGCCAAACACGGGGTTTCATTTGAAGAAGCGGCTACCGTTTTCGGCGACTCGCTTTCTGACACCTTTGATGACCCCGACCACTCGGCGGAAGAGCACCGTTTCGTTATCATCGGCGTCTCAGAAGAAGGTAGAATGTTGCTCGTCGCGCATGCAGACGACGGAGAGGTTATTCGCATCATTAGTGCGCGAGAGCCGACTCGCAGAGAAAGAGAATTTTATGAAGAAAGCCGGGACTGAAAAAGAGGAAGATGAATTGCGGCCCGAGTACGACCTTTCAAAGTTGAAGGGGAAAGTGCGTGGCAAGTATGCTGAGCGTTACCGCGCAGGCACAAACCTCGTTCTGCTTGAGCCGGATGTCGCGACAGCGTTCCCCGATGCCAAAGCTGTGAACGAGGCTTTGCGTCTTCTCATCAAGGTCGCTCAAAAACAGACATCGCCTCAACGTTGAAGGCACTCGCTAACGGCTGACCGCCTTTCGGAACTCCGATTTCAAGACAGCGACCGGCTCAGCCTGCGCCCACTGCTCCAACAACGGCCTCACCTCGGGGAAACTCAATTCTTCGCCGCGCCAATCGTATTCGCTCAGGCCCGCGACGGCGTTCCACGTCGGGTGGTAGCGCATGTAGATGTCTTTCTCCTGTGTGTCGCCCCAACTTCCGTCCGGGTTCTGGTGTGTGAGGTAATACTCCATCCCGGTGCGCATGAGTGGGTCATCGGTCGTCACGCCGAAGGCGCGCAGCGAGTCCATGAATTCGCCGAGCATGTCCGCGTCGTCCGTCTCTATCGCCGCCTTGAGATTCGTCTTCAGAAACTCGAACTCCTGCGGCAAGAGCCGCGGCGAGAGTTTCGACTGGCTGTAGTTGTTCAGCGTGTAGACGATGTGCGTGATGGCGTAGACCGTGTCGTGAAACTCCTCGCCAGCATCTGCGGGCCGCGCGCGGTACGGGCGCAAAGTCGGCAGCCACTTGAGCACGTCCGCGTAGCGCGCGCCTAAGTTTATCCCCGAGCGCTCGCCGACGTAAGCGGTGATGAGCGCGTCGTACCACACGTCGTAGCGTGTGCGCATGACGAGCGGCGAGTGGCAGACGTGGCAGACCTCGCTCCCGCGCCCGTTCAGTGCGCCACAGCGCCCGCACTCGTCGGGCACGTCCGCGGGCGGCGGCTCCACGCGCGGGTCGAAGAGCAGGTAGTCGCGCGCTTTGAAGCGCGGTGCCGCGCGTCTGATCTGCCTTTTCAACTCGGGGTCGAAGACGCCCAGGCTGTCGGCCGCGTCCGCGCCGTAGGCCAGGTTGGCGATTGTGCCGGCGTCTGCTTCGACAGGGACGACGCGGTGGTTGCGCCGCCAGAAGCGCGCACGCTCCATCCCCATCCGCCGCGCCTCGCGCCTTACGAAGGGGTCGCGCACGGCGGCCGACAGGCTGTAAAAGCACCACAGGTAATCGTGGCCGTAGTCCTCGAAGTTGCGCTTGTCTCGCGCCGTGCGGTAGATGAAGTTCAGCCCGCGCATGACGGCGCGACTGCGGTCGGCTTCCGTAAAGCGCGAGCCGGGCCAGAGGGCGCGGGACTGTCCGACGGCGTGCGCTCCCGCTCCGCCAGCCGCTCGCGCCGGCCGTTGTTTGGCCCAAATCGCGGCGGGCGCGAGTCCGGGTGCGCCCGCCGCGCGGAGGGCGCAAAAGAGCAGAAAGGTGCAGAGAATTTTTCTACGCATCGTGCCTTTTTCCCCCTTGCGCTCGGGCGTGAATGTCCTGCATACTTGCGCTTGTCGTATTCCTACTCTCGCGCATCAACGGTGATTGCGCCTGCCCGTGACCGTGAAGCGACGACGTTCGGCTGAAGAGAGAGTGAGGCTAGTTGTCAACCAGTTAGAAGCCGCTCTCCGATAGTTAGAGCGCCGGGCGCGCGTCGCGTTTCGCCGTAGAGGCTTGGCCTCCCCGCCTTGTCTTGCGATTCCATACTGCCCAGAGCTTCCTTGACCTCAGAGGACTAAGAAGAAGAAATGAGTACGAAACTTTACGTCGGCAATCTCTCCTTCAAGACGACGAGCGACGAACTGCGCGAACACTTCTCGCAGGCGGGCACAGTCGAATCAGCATCAGTCATAGAGGACCGCGAGACGGGACGCTCGCGCGGCTTCGGCTTCGTCGAGATGGCGACGGCCGAGGACGCACAGGCGGCCATCGAGCAGTTCAACGGCAAGGACCTCAACGGCCGCAATTTGACCGTCAACGAGGCCAAGCCGAAGACCGACCGCGGGCCGGGCGGCGGGCGCGGCAGCTACGGCGGCGGAGGCGGCGGCGGTCGTGACCGCGACCGCGACCGCGGCGGCTACAGCGGCGGGCGCAACGACCGCGAGCCACGTTGGTAAGTTAAAAGCTCGTGAATCGTAAATCGTGAATCGTAAATCGGAGAACGCTGTTTCGATTTACGATTCACGATTTACGATTTACGGCCTTTTTACTTTCTCGCGGCGGGCGTGATTTTCAGCTTCAGAGTTTCGCTGCCGCGTACTACTTCCACTTCGTATTCCTGCCCGGCTTTCATCTCCCCGAGCGCGGCGGTGTAGTCGTAAACGTTGCGCACTTCGCGCCCCGCCAGCCTGATTACCTTGTCTCCGGCCTTGAGCCCTGCCGTCGCCGCCGGTGAATCCTCTCGCACGCCGTCCAGTTTCATTCCGTCGTTCGACTCCGCATAGTTCGGGATTGTGCCAAGATAAACACGGAAGCCCATCGAGCGCCCCTGCGACTCGCTTTTGGCGACTGTGAAAGTCAACGGCTTCGCGCCGGTGTCAACCGAACGGACGATGCCCGCGATGAAGCTAAGAAGTTTTGCTTCGTCCTCGTAAGCTATCTTCTCCGCCGTGTCTGAAGGCTTGTGGTAATCGTCGTGCGTGCCCGTGAAAAAGAAGAGCACGGGAACCCGCTTCGCGTAGAACGAAGAATGGTCGCTCGGCCCGTAGCCGTCTTCGTTGAGCGTCAGCGTGAATTTGCTTGTGCCGGCAATCGAGATGTTTTGGCTGACGTTTACTTCGTCGCCCTTCTTCGGCGGCACGGGCGCGCCGCCTGGCTCGGACTGCACGGAGGCAAGCGGGCCTGGGTCAGCCTGGAAGTTGGCGCGACCAATCAGGCCGCGCCATTCTTCGGCCGTGCCGACGCCGCCGATCATCAACCGTTGCTCCTTCATGCGCCCGATCATGTCCATGTTGATCATCGCCACCGTCTTGTCGAGCGGCCAGACGGGGTGATTGACGTAATAGTTCGAGCCGAGCAAACCTTCTTCCTCGCCGCCGAAGGCGACGAAGACGAGCGTGCGTTTCATCTTCGCTCTATCGGCCGAGAAGATGCGCGCCAGTTCAAGCAGGCCGGCCACGCCCGACGCGTTGTCGTCCGCGCCGTGGTGTACGTCGCCCTCGCGCTGGGCCAGACTCCCCTGGCCCCCGCGCCCGAGGTGGTCGTAGTGCGCGCCGATGACTATGGCCTCGCCCTTCAACGCGGGGTCCGAGCCGTCAAGGATGCCGACGACGTTGTAGGCCGGCGCGTTGCGGCGCACGATGTCTGTTGAGAGAGACAGAGTAAGGCTGTCATCCGACGTTACGGTTACCCTCACATCATATTGTGAATTGACTTGTGAATTGACGGGGCCGGCTGGCGCGGGATTCAGCAACACTTGCAGCTTCTTCTCCAACTCGTCGAACTGCGCAGCGGTACTAAGCCCGGAGAAACGAGCGGCTACCTGGCGCGAGATGACAATAACGGGCAGGCCGGCCTCGCCCGCGCTGTTGTCGTAGCTGAGACGCGCGAGGCGATCCTCTTTGAAATTCTCTTCACGCGCGATGATGACCAATGCGGCCGCGCCGGCATTGCGCGCGGCAATCGCCTTCCAGCGCACGTCCGCGTAGCGCGCGAACCGACCGTGCGGGTTGTCCCCGTCCGGCGCGCCTGCCAAGGCGATTGCCGCGCGCCCTTTGACCTGCGCGTTCGCGTAATCGTCGCGGCCCAACTCGTCGGCCTTGATGCCGTAGTCAACGAACGTTGTGAGCACGTTCGTTAAATTCGCGCTCGAAGAAAATCCGAGCGGCATCCAGTCTTCACCAAGACGGAGTTCGTTTGGGCCAGCGGGTGTGCCAGTTAGAGCGCTCGCCTCGTTACGCTCTCCCGCCCCAGCGGCTTGTGTGAAGAGCAGCTTATTGTTCTTGCCCAGTTCGACGCCCGCGACGAAGGGAAACTCCTGCATGTAGCGGCGCGGGCTGTCGGCTTCGAGAATGGACATGCCGGGCAGGTCGTGCCCGACGCTGCGCCGCAGCCCCGCGCGCGCGAACTCTTGGGCGACGTACTCGGCCGCAAGGGTAGCCCCCGCGCTCCCGGTCCTGCGCCCTTCCAGCTTGTCCGAGGCTAAATAAGAGACGTGCGCGCGCAGGCGCTCTACATCGGGCGCGGACTCTGTAGCGCGCGGCTGCTGCGCGACACAACTGACCGCGAGGACGAAAACGAGCGAGAGGGAAAGAAATTTCTTTCGCATGATTTCAAATCTCAAATTTCAGATAACAGGTTTCCGCGCTTCTCAAACCGGCCCCCGGCCCCTGATCCCCGTCCCCCGTTTTTACTCCACCCAGTCGGCGATGAAGACGTTCGTGTCGCCGCGCGTCTTCGCGTTGCGGTTCGAGGCGAAGACCAGTTTCCTGCCGTCGGGCGAGAACATTGGGAAGCCGTCGAAGGTCTCCTCGAACGTGACGCGTTCCAGGTTGGAGCCGTCAACGCCCACGACGTAGAGGTCGAAGTTGCGCCCCTTCGGGTCGTTCATGTTCGAGGCGAAGATGATGCGCCGCCCGTCCGGGAAGAAATAGGGCGCGAAGCTCGCCGCGCCCAGCCGCGTCACCTGCCGCTTATTGGTCCCGTCCGCGTTCATCACCCAGATTTCAAAAACGTTCGGCTCGATGACGTTCTCCCCGAGCTTCTGCTTGTAGCGCGCCACCTCTTCGGGCGTCTTCGGGTGGTACGCGCGATAGACTATCTGCCGCCCGTCGCGCGAGAAGAAGGGGCCGCCGTCGTAGCCGAGTTCCGTAGTCAGGCGGCGCACGTGCTTGCCGGAGGCGTCCATCGTGTAGATGTCCAGGTCGCCGTCGCGCATCGAGGTGAAGACGATTTTACGCCCGTCCGTGGAGACCGTCGCTTCTGCGTCGTAGCCGGGCGTGCGCGTCAACTGCTTGAGGTCCGTGCCGTCGGGCCGCGCCGTGAAGATGTCGTACGAGGGATAAATGGGCCAGACGTAGCCGCGCCGGAAGTCCGGCCTGGGGGGACACTCTTTCGCGGCCAGGTGCGTCGAGGCGTAAAGAATGCGGCGTCGCTTCGGCAGGAAGTAGGAGCAGGTGGTGCGCCCCCCGCCGGTCGAGACCATGCGCTGGTTGGAGCCGTCCGCGCCCATCGTGAAAATCTGGTCGCACTCCAATGCATCGCGCTTCGACTGAAAGATCAACTCGCGCCCGTCCGCCGAGAAATACGCCTCCGCGTTCTCGCCGCCGAACGTCAACTGCCGCACGTTGCGCAGGTGTTTCTCCGAAGGCAGCTCGACGGGCGAAGGTTTGAGCGCGGGGCTCTGGGCGGCGGAGAAAGCGGCGGCCGAGAGGCCGACGAGGAGTGCGAGGGGGAATAGGATTTTCGTGCTCATTAATTTTAAGAGGGAAAAGCGTCCACGTTCCGCGCGGGAGACCGAGACGGCGCGCCCTTACTTTAAACCGCGCCCGCCTTCGTGCCAAGCGCGCCCCGCCAAAAGGTATTGTCATTCCGCCCCCGCCGTGGATAATCAGCACCGGCGGCCGCAGCAGAAACCTTACGCGTGCTCACAGAGTCGAACTATGGAGCCTCAGCCCAAACGCTTCCGCATCGCCTTCTCCTTCGCGGGGGAGAAGCGTGACTTCGTCAAACAAGTCGCCGCCATCCTCGCAGCGGCGGTTCGGCGAGGAGGCGATCCTCTACGACAAGTATCACGAGGCTGAGTTCGCGCGGCACGACCTCGGCATTCTATCTGCCGAAGCTCTACGGCGAGCAGTCCGACCTCGTCGTCCCCGTGCTTCTGCCCCGACTACGACAACGAAGCGTTGGACGGGCTGGGAGTGGCTTCACATCTACGGGCTGCTCACGAAGAGCGAAGGCGAGCGCGTAATGCTCACCCGGTTCGAGCATGCCGAAGTTGACGGCTTCGAGCCACGCCGCCGCGTTCGTCGAACTTGACGACAAAACGCCTGATGACTTGGCCGCGGCTCATTCTTGAACGACTCGCGCTCAACGAAGGCAAGCCCAAAGACTTCTACACCAAGCCCCCGCCCTCGGACGGTAGGCCCGCGCAGACCTCCATCCCCAACAACCTCCCACGCCTCCAGCCCTTCTTCGGCCGCGAGGCGGAACTCGCGCAAATCCGCGAGGCCCTCGACCCGGAGAACCGCACCTGGGGCGCGCTCATTGACGGGCCGGGCGGCATGGGCAAGACCTCGCTCGCCGTCCGCGCCGCCTACGACTGCACGCCCGACCAGTTCAAGCGCATCGTCTTCGTCTCCGTGAAGAACCGCGAGCTGGACGACGACGGCGTGCGCGAGCTGGGCGTCTTCGTCCTGCCCGGCTTCCTCGAAATGCTCAACGAACTCTCGCGCGAGCTGGGCCGCGCGGACATCACGAAGGCCCCGGAGGACGAGCGCATCCGGCTGCTGCTCGACGCGCTCCGCGACGAGCAGGCGCTGCTCATCCTCGACAACCTCGAATCGCTCCCCAAGCCCGACCGCGACCGGCTCTTCACCTTCGTCAAGCGCCTGCCGCAGGGCTGCAAGGCCATCCTCACCAGCCGCCGCCGCATCGGCTCCGGCTCGGAGGAACTCATCCTCGAAAAACTCAGCCAGGAGGCCGCGCTCGAAACCCTCGCCGACCTCGCCCGGCACAACCCGCTGCTCGCGAGGACGAGCGAGGCCGAGCGCATCGCCCTTTACGAGCAGACCGCCGGCAACCCGCTGCTCCTGCGCTGGGTGGCCGGGCAGCTCGGCCGCGGGAGCTGCCGCACCTTCGCCGACGCGCTGGCGTTCCTCCGCTCCTGCCCGGAGGACAACGACCCGCTGGAGTTCGTCTTCGGCGATCTGGTGAACGAGTTCACCGAGGCCGAGACCAAAGTCCTCTGCGCGCTCACCTACTTCAGCCTGCCGGCGAAAGTGGAGCACATCGCCGCGGTCGCGGGCTGCGATGAGGAACCGACCGAGACCGCCCTGCGCAGCCTCGCCAACCGCTCGCTGGTCGTCCCGGACATTGAGGAAAAGGCGTTCGCCCTCGTGCCGTTGGTCGCCGACTTCCTGCGGCGGCGGAAGCCCGAGGTCGTCGCGGAGACCGGCGACCGGCTCGAAAAGCACGCCTACGCGCTGGCGGTGGAGAATGGCTACGAGAAATTCGACAACTTCCCCGTGCTCGACGCCGCGTGGCCCACGGTCGCCGCCGCCCTGCCGCGTTTCCTCGCCGGGCCGAATGACCGACTCCAGACCGTGTGCGACGCATTGCAACATTTTCTCAATTTCACCGGCCGCTGGGATGAACGGCTCGCCCTCTCGCGGGACGCCGAAGTCAAGGCCGTGGCGGCCAAAGATTTCTGGAATGCTGGCTGGCGGGCCTACCACGCTGGCTGGGTTTACTATCTGCGCGGACAGTCGGCGGAAGTGCTCGCCTGCGCCGACCGCGCCGAGGCCCACTGGCGCGAGGCACAGGCCGGCGCCCGCGAACGGGCCATCGCCATCAGCTTGCGCGGCATCGGGCACGAATTGGCCGAAGATTACCCTGCCGCCATCGCCGCCTTCCGCGAAGCCGTGGAGCTTTGCCGCACCTTGAGCCCCGAGAGCGAAGATGTCGCCGATGGCCTGAACGACTCTCGCCGGTGCTGAACGACTCTCCGGCGATCTCGACGCCGCCGAGCGCGATTACCAAGAGGCACTGCGGATCGCCCAGGCCATCAATTATCGCGAAGGCATCGCCACCTACACCGGCAATCTGGCCTTGCTGACGCTAGATCGCAAGGACTGGCCCGGCGCGGAAGCCTTGGCCCGCGAGGCCCTGTCCTTGTCCGAAAAAGTCGGCCGCAAGGAGTTAATCGCCAGCAACTGCCACCGCCTCGCTGAGGCTCTCGCCCGGCAAGGCCGGAAGCCGGAAGCCCTCCCGCACGCCCGGCGCGCCGTCGAAATCTTCACCGCCCTGCGTCACCCAGACCTCGAAGTGGCTCGTCAGACCCTCGCGGAATGCGAAAGCTGACTTCGTTGGCGTGAAAGACTGACGACGTAAGTCAGCCGAACTTCAGCGCGCGTTGTCGGTGCTGAAGTTCGGCTGATTTGTGATGGCGGGGGCTTGGGCGTTAGCCGTTGGTGCGCTCGAACTCGCGCATGAATTGGACGAGGGCTTCGACGCCTTCGCGCGGGAAGGCGTTGTAGATGGAGGCGCGTATGCCGCCGACGGAGCGGTGGCCTTTGAGGCCGTCCAACTTCGCGGCCGTCGCCTCAGACGCGAACTTCTTCTCCAACTCTTCGCTCGGCAGCCGGAACGTGACGTTCATGATCGAGCGCGAGTCCGTGTCGGCGTGGCCGCGGTAGAAATCGGTCGCGTCAATCGCGTCGTACAACAACTTCGCCTTCTCTTCGTTCTCGCGGCCCATCCCAATGAGTCCGCCCTTGCCCTGAAGCCACTTGCAGATGAGGTCAATGATGTAAATGCCCCACGTGTTCGGCGTGTTATAGAGCGACTTGTTCTCGACGTGCGTGCGGAAGTCGAGCATCGTGTGCAAGCCGTCGGGGATGCGCCCTAAAAGGTCGTCGCGGATGATGACGAGCGTGACGCCGCTCGGCCCCATGTTCTTCTGCGCCCCCGCGTAAATGAGGGCGTACTTCTCGGCCGCAATCGGGTGCGACATGATGTCCGACGAGGCGTCGGCGATTAACGGCACGTCGCCCACCTCGGGCTCCCGCTTCCACTCCACGCCTTCAATCGTCTCGTTCGTCGTGATGTGAACGTAAGCAGCCTTCGGGTCGAGCTTGATTTCATCGTCGCCGGGCGTGCGCGTGAAGCCGCCGTCGGCCATCGTCGCCGCGACGTTGACTGTACCCTCGCGCTTGGCCTCCTTCACAGCCTTCTTGCCCCAACTGCCCGTGACGATGTAGTCGGCGCTCCCCTCACGCGGCAGCAGATTCATGGGGATCATCGAGAACTGCAAACTCGCGCCGCCCTGCAAAAAGAGGACGTGATAATTGTCCGGCAGCCCCATCAACTCGCGCACCCCGCGCTCAGCCCGCCCGATGATCTCGTCAAACGTCTTCGAGCGATGGCTGATCTCCATCACCGACATGCCGACGCCCGGCAGACTCACCAACTCGCGCTGCGCCTCTTCCAGCACCGGCAACGGCAACACCGCCGGCCCCGCGCTGAAGTTAAAAATTCGTTCCGTCATTCGTTTGTCTCCTGAAAAGTAATCAGTAGTCAGTAGTCAGTAGTCAGCCAAAAACTGATTACTGATTACTGATTACTGACTACTGTTTTTCCCGTATTTCGGTCTCATCGCTTTGCCCGCGATGCGTGCGACGATCCAGCGCGGGACGAGGCGTTCGGACTCGGTCATGATGTAGTTCGTCCAGCCGGAAATGATGTGGCTCTTCTTTCGCTTCAGACCATTAAGCGCCGTGTCCACGACTTCGTCCGGCGTCTGCGCGACGCGCATCGGCGGCTTGTCGGTTTTGGCCGCCACGAAAAAGTTGGTCTCCGTCACGCCAGGGCAGAGCGCCATCACGTGCACGCCGAGCGGGCGGTTCTCGTCCCACAGCGCCTCCGAGAAGGAGAGCACGAAAGCCTTGGTCGCCGCGTAAGTCGCCATGAACGGCACGCCCTGAAAGGCGGCGGTCGAAGCGACGTTGATAATTGTGCCACTCTTTCTCTCGCGCATCGGCACGAGGTAAAGGTACGTCAGCGCGACCAGCGCCTTGACGTTCAAGTCAATCATCTCAAGCTCGCGCTCCACGTCGAGCGCCGCGAAGTCCCCCATCGAGCCGAAGCCCGCGTTATTAATCAGCGTCTCGATTTGAAGCCCGCGCCTCGTCGTCTCCTCGAACAATTTGCCGGGCGCGTCCCGTTCGGTCAAATCCAATGCTACGTACTGCGCGTGGACGTTGTGCGCCTGTGCCAATTCTTCGCAAAGGCTCTTCAACTTATCTTCCGAGCGCGCGACCAGCACGAGGTTCTCGCCCCGCGCCGCGAGCCTCCGCGCGAACGCCTCGCCGATGCCGCTCGACGCACCTGTGATGAGGGTGGTTTTCATCTACCCTTTTCGGTTAACTTCTAATCTCAAGGAGGCTGAGTTCCAGAATGTCCGGGTTCTCCGCCCTTAATCGCTCAAGCGTGTCGGCGGGCGGCGCGGCTTCGAGGTTGATGCGTGCGACCGCGGCCTCGGAGCCTTCGAAGATGATGTTCTCCATCTCCTGGACGTTGATGTTGGCGCTGCGTATGGCGTCTAAGACCTGTGCCAGAACGCCGGGGCGGTCCTGGTGGCGGACGACGAGCGTGTGCGTGGCGGGCGTGCGCTCGGCCAGATTCACCACGTTCGGAACTATTCCGGTCTCCTTGAAGCTGCGGACGATGCGGACGGTCTCGGCGGCGATGGCCTCCTGCGCCTGGTCGGTCGAAGCGCCTATGTGGTGCGTGCCGTAAAGATTCTCCTCTTTGACAATCTCGTCCGCGAACTCGCCCGTGGCAGAGGTCGGCTCCTGCGCGAACACGTCGAGGCCGGCGCGAATCCGACCCGTCTTCAAGACCTCGCGGAGCGCGCCCTGGTCAACGACCTCGCCGCGCGCCGTGTTGACGAAAATCGCGCCCTCCTTCATCGAGTTGAACACGTCCGCGCCGACGAGCGAGCGCGTCTCGGGCTTCAGCGCGAGGTGCACGCTGACCACGTCCGCGACGCGCGCCACCGCCTGCGGCGTGTCGAGCCGTTCGACGCCTAAAGCTGCCGCACGCTCGGCCGTGAGACTGCGGCTCCACGCGACGACCTTCATGCCGAAGGCGCGCGCGCGCGGAATCATCTCCTGGCCGATTTGTCCTGTGCCAATCAGGCCGAGCGTGCGCCCGTAGAGGCCGCGCGCCCTGGAAAACTCTTTCTTGTTCCACTCGCCGCGGCGGAGCGCGATGACGTTGTCGGCGACGCGGCGGTCGAGCGCGAGAATCAGAGCGAAGGCAAGCTCGGCGACGGCGATGGAGTTCTTGCCCGGACAGTTCGAGACGTAGATGCCGCGCCGCGAGGCCGCCCCCACGTCAATCGTGTTGTAGCCCGCGCCCGCGCGCACGACCAGCTTTAACGCGCCCGCCGCGAGCATGGGCTCCGTCACCTTCGTCGAGCGCACGACCAACACGTCCGGGTTCAACGTCCGTATCGCCTCCGTGAGCGCCTCGTCCTTCAAATCGGGCTGAAACGTCACCTGGCAGCCGATGGCCGCCAGGCCGTCGCGCCCGGACTGCTCGAATTTGTCAGCTATCAGTACGTGCATAAAGCAGAATACAGAAGTCAGGAGTCAGAAGTCAGGAGGGATAAGGCCGTGAACCACTGTTACAGATTTTCTTTTCTCCTGACTTCTGACTTCTGTGTTCTGACTCCTTTCAAATGTTGTGAATCAGAATCCCGTCCCTCAGCTTCGGCTCGAACCAGGTTGACTTGGGCGGCATGATGCTGCCCGCGTCCGAGACGCGAATCAAATCCTCTACGGTCGTAGGGTAAAGCGAGAAGGCGACCGCGGCCTTGCCTTCGTCCACCAGTTTTTCAAGCTCTTTCGTGCCGCGTATGCCGCCGACGAAGTCTATGCGCTTGTCTGTGCGCACGTCCTTGATGCCGAGGATGGGGTCGAGCAGGTGCTCCTGCAAGAGACTCACGTCGAGCGAGGCCACGGGGTCGGTGGTCGCCCGCACGTCTTCGGCCCTGAGCTTCAGACCGTACCAGCGCTTGACGAAATACATGCTCCACTGGCCGGGCCTTTCCGGCGTCGGCGGCGCATCCTCTGTCACGTCGAATTTTGTTTTGATGGCGAGGAAAAACTCGCCCGCCGTCAGATTGTTCAACTCGCGGACGACGCGGTTGTAGGGCAGGATGCGAAGTTGATTGTCCGGGAAGATGACGGTCAGGAAAAAGTTGTACTCCTCGTCGCCCGTGTGCGCGAAGCTGCGGTCTTTCAACTCGGCGCGTGCGCGGCCGGCGCTCGCGGCGCGGTGGTGCCCGTCCGCGATGTAGAGCAGTGGCACTTCGCGGAAAGCCTGCACGAAGCGCACAGGGTCCGGGACGCGCCAGACCGTGTGCTGTATTCCGTCATCGGCTGTGAAATCGTAGAGCGCTTCGGTGACGGTCGTCTCCATCACCATCGCGTCGATGTCCGGGACGGCGCGGTAAGTAAGAAAGACCGGGCCGGTCTGCGAGTTTAACGTCAGGATGTGACGCGTGCGGTCGTCCTCCTTGTCGCGGCGCGTGCGCTCGTGCTTGCGAATCGTGTCGTCGTCGTACTCATCAACCGCGCAGCAGGCGACCACGCCGATCTGCTCCTGGCCGTTCATAATCAGCCGGTAAAGGTAGAGGCTCGGCGTCTCTTCCTCAGTGAGCGGCGCTTCCTTGACGAGCTTCTCGAAATTCTCGGCGGCCTTGCGATAGACGGCGTCCGCGTAAATGTCCGTGCCCTCCGGCAGATCAATCTCCGGGCGCGAGACGTGCAGGAAACTTAAAGGGTTGCCGGAGGCAAGCGCGCGCGCCTCCTCCGTGCTGACGACATCGTAGGGCGGACTGGCGACCTCCGCGACACGCTCTTGCGGCGGCCGCAGGGCGCGAAAAGGATGTATGACGGCCACTGATGATTCTCCTTTTAAGGCAGTTTTCAGTTTTCAGTTTTCAGTTTTCAGCAGAAAGCAAGTTGTCTTTGCTGAAAACTGAAAACTGAAAACTGAAAACTGATTTCTAGGCGTGTAAGACTATCCGCTTACGAGGTTGTTTGCCAAGTGCCGGGAGGCTTCGGGGCCGCGCGTGAGTTTTGGCTTTTTGTCGCCGCGCCTTTGTTCGCTAGAATGTGGGCCGGATGAAATCTTATTTGGGGAGAAAGCGATGAGTGATCTGGCGAGCCGCGAGTGCGTGCCGTGCCGCGGCGGGGTGCCGCCGCTCGGTGAAGGAGAGAGAGAAAATCTTCTGAAAGAGTTGGACGGCTGGGAGGCGGTCGAGGGTCATCACCTGTTGAAAAATTTCGAGTTCAAGAATTTCCGCGACGCGCTTGCGTTCGTCAACCGCGTCGGCCGTCTGGCGGAAGAGCAAGGCCACCACCCGGACATCTACTTCGGCTGGGGCTACGCTCGCCTCACCATCTGGACGCACAAGATTGACGGCCTCACCGAAAGCGACTTCATCCTGGCGGCAAAGATAGACAGGATAGAAAAGCAGTGATGAGTGATAAGTGATGAGTGATGAGTAAAAGAAAGAAGGTTCTTCTTATCACTTATCACTTATCACTTATCACTTCTTGATAGGCTCGCTCGGTCGAGTCAACCATGCGGTCCAGGCTGAAGCGCTCGCGGGCGACGGCGGCCGCTTTACTCCCGATGCGCGCACGCTCGTCCTCATTTTTGAGTAGACGGACGACCGATGCGGCCAGCGCCTCGTGGTCGCCGACGGGGACGATCACGCCCGTTTCTTCGTCGCCGATAATCTCGCGCGCACCCTCGGTCGCGGTCGCGGCCACAGCGAGCCCCGCCGCCATCGCCTCGACAATCGCCAGGCCGAAAGACTCCGTGTGCGAGGCCGAGACGTACACGTCCAGCGCGCGCAGCAGTGGCGTGGTGTCGTCGAGCCAGCCCGTGAAGGTGACGCGATTCTTCAGGTGAAGCTCCGCGACCGCGCGTTCGAGCGCCGCGCGGCGTTCATTCGTGCGCGTCGTGTCCGCGCCCGCGATGATGAAGTGGGCGCTCTCGTCCGCGCGCGCGACCAGGGCGGCCGCCCGCAGAAAGTCTTCGTGCCCCTTCTGCCGCTTGAGTTCTCCAACGGTCCCGACCAGCAAACTCTCTGGCTTAATCTTCAGCCGGCGACAAAACTCTTCGCGGTCGAAGGCATCACGGCCGTCGTCGAAGCGTCGGAAGTCTATGCCGTTCGGGATGACCGTTACTTTGCGCGCGGGGAAAATTTTTTGTGCCAGGAGCGCGCGCTCGACCGCGTGTGAGACGGCTATGACGCGCGAGGCGCGCGCGAGCGTGAGCGCGTGGAGGCGGCTGAGGTGGAAGAGGACGTGGCGCGTGACGACGAGCTTCGCGCGGCGGTTGCGCCAACAGGCCATCGCCGCCAGCGGGTAGTCGCGCGCCACATGCGCGTGAACCAACTCTATCTTGTGCGCGCGCACGAAGCGGGCCAGGGAGCGCGCGCTGCGTATGTCGAGCGCGTTGCGCAAAGAGACGGCGAAGATGTTTTCCGGGGGCAGTTCCGACGAGTTCCGGCCTGAGCGGCGAGCGCGGGCGAAGCGCGGCATAAACCTCGTGCCCGCGCCGCGCGAGTGCGTTGGCGAGATCGGCCAGATGCCTTTCGCCGCCGCCGAGCGAGCGCGCCGAGCTGATGTGAAGAATTTTCACGTCGTAAATCGTGAGTCGTGAATCGTAAATCGTAAATCGTGAATAGAGAAAACGGTTTTCTCGATTCACGATTTACGATTTACGATTCACGGCTTTTAATGATTGAGTCGTCGTAGCGTTCGAGCAAATCGGCCGGGCCTTGGAAGATTTGGACGCAGCCGGCCGCCCTCAGTTCGGCCTCGGGGAAGCCGCCGCACAGCACGCCTATCGCACGCAGGTCGAGCTTGCCTGCGGCCTGCGCGTCGTAGGGCGTGTCGCCGACGACGACGGCCTCGTCCGCGTCTACGTCGCCCAGGCGCTCAAGCGCGGCCTCGAAGATGTCCGGGTGCGGTTTTGATTTGTCCGCGTCGTCGGCCGAAGTCTCCTCTTCCACCAGGTCTTCGATGTCGGCAATCTTTTTGTAAGCCCCGAGTTCGTCTTCCTTGGCGGACGAGGCGAGCGCGAGGCGCAGCCCGTCCTCCTTAATCTTGAGGAACAACTCGCGCACGCGCGGGAAGGCGCGCACCTTGGAAAGATACTCGCGCTTGTAAAGCTCGCCGCGGTACTTCTCCATCTCATCGCCGAACTCTTCCAGTTCCTCTTCGTTGAAGAAGACGGGCATCAATTGGTCGCCGCCTTTGCCTATCTGATGGCGGACCTCTTCGTAAGGAATCTCTTTCCCGAAGTGGCGAAACGTCTCCTGCCACGCGCGCGCGTGCAGGTCAACCGAATCAACGAGCGTCCCGTCAATGTCGAAGATGACGGCCTTGATCATTCGCGTCCCCCTTGAAACCAGAGCTACTTCTTTGCGCGCGACTCTACCATATAACGTGTCACGCGGGTGTTCTAAAGCGGAGGCGAAGGCCCCTTTCTTGTTTCGCTTCCATACGGGAGGCGGGGGCCGCTTCGTCTTCGTGTGGGCTGAGGGTTGACAGCCCGTGCCCGGCTGTCTCAACATTAGGGCCAATTCCCCTTCGAGTTCCCCATTGATGACGCAAAGGGCACGGCGATTGCCGTCCGTAGGAGGCGTGTTCGACTGCTTACATTTGTCCCCGCAAGAAAATTTGATTGTAGAAGGAGTGATAAACGTTATGGCTGATAAGACGACATTGGTCACGGGACTTTTCAAATCACGCGCGGCGGCCGAGGCGGCCCTGGACGCGCTCATTAAACGCGGCTACACGCGCGACGACATCAGCGTCCTGATGTCCGACGCGACGCGCAGCAAAGAGTTCGCCGTCGAGACGCGGACGCACGCGGCCGACGGCGCGGGCATAGGCGGCGCGGTCGGCGGCACCATCGGCGCCGTGCTGGCGGCCATCGTCGCGGTCGGGACTTCGATTGCGATTCCGGGCCTGGGCCTCGTCGTCGCCGGGCCAATTGCGGCGGCGCTGGCGGGCGCGGGCGCGGGCGCGGCCACGGGCGGCATCATCGGCGCGCTCATAGGCGCTGGCATCCCGGAGCACCGCGCGAAGGTCTACGACTCGGGCCTGCGCAGCGGCGGCATCCTGCTCGGCGTAGAGGCGCGCAACGACAGCGACGCCGACAACCTGGAAAAGTTGCTCGAAGACCTGGGGGGCGAGCACGTCAGACAGGAATAGAACAGTTTTCAGTTTACAGTTTTCAGTTTTCAGCGAAGGCAAGTTGCTTTTACTGAAAACTGAAAACTCAAAACTGAAAACTGGTCTTTCACGGAGGCGAGCATGGAGAGAACCGAGAAGACAATTGAGGTCAACGCGCCGGTCGGGGTCGTGTTCGGGCTGTACAGCGATTTCGAGAGGTTCCCGGAGTGGATGAAGAGTGTTAAGGAGGTGCGGAAGTCGGGCGAGCGCATGACGCGTTGGACCGCGGAAGCCCCGCTGATGAACGTCGAGTGGGAGGCGGAGACCATTGCGTTTGAGGAGAACCGCAAGCTCGCCTGGCGGACCGTCAGGGGTGATGTGCAGATGGAGGGCGAAGTCACCTTCGAGGACGCGGGAGGCGGCAAGACGCGTATGCACTTCTCTCTAAATTTCGAGCCACCCGCAGGCCGCCTGGGCTCGCTCGTCGCGCACCTGATGGGGAGCGACCCGGCCGCACAGGTGGAAGAAGACCTCAAGCGGTTCGCGGAACTGGCGGAAAGCCAGGCGGCCGAAAAAGGAGACAAAACCGAGCAGCAGGCCGCGTGATGTATCAATGAAGAATGAAAGAAGCCGCGAGGGAGACTGTGCCAGTTTCCCCCGCGGCTTCTTCGCTTTCAACGCTTTTCGACGAGACTATTTGCCGACAGCTTTGCCGACATCCTCTATGGCCTCGCCGACTTTGCGCTTGGCCGTTCCGTAACCTTCTTGAATGTTTCCGCTGGCGCGGTCGGCCGCACCTTCGGCCTCCATCTCCTCATCATCAATCGCGCGCCCTACGTTCTCTTTGACAGCGCCTTTCGCCTGATCGAATTTGCCTTCGACCTCGTCTTTGTTCGGGAAACCCATAATCAAACTCCTCCCTCTTCGAATGACTGCTGACCGTTAAAGGCGCGGGCCGCGCTATCAAACTGCCGCGGCCCACACCCTGTTGCTGGCACTCTCACCGATGGCAAGCAATGTGCCAGCCCGGCCCGAAGCCGTCAGATTGACTATTCGCACCGGCAAACTGTTGAAGAGAAAGCGGAGCCACCCGCACCGCGCAGAATCAACACTACGAACGCGAAAGCACATTTCCGTACAGATGCGCCCGCCGCATGCGTGATCTTAAAACAGTGATAAGTGATAAGTGATGAGTGATAAGATAAAGAACGAGGTCTTTACTTTTCACTTATCACTCATCACTTATCACTTATCACTTATCACTTCATGCACTGGTAGACGTATCTCGAAGCGCGTGCCGAGGCCGGGTTCGCTGACGACCATGATCTGGCCGTGGTGGCGTGTGATGATGCCGTGCGAGGCGGAGAGGCCGAGGCCCGTCCCGCCCTCGCCCTTCGTCGTGTAGAAAGGCTCGAAGATGCGCGCGGCCGTTTCGGGCGACATGCCGACACCTGTGTCCGCGACCCAGAAGCAGGCGCTGTCGAGTTCGGCGCGCGTGCCGACCTCTATGTCGCCGCCGTCGGGCATGGCGTCCACGGCGTTGAAGAGGAGGTTCATCACGACCTCGCGCAGCTCGGCCTTCTCGCCCAGAACGCGCACAGGCCCGCGCGTCTCAATGTGGACGTTGACGCAGCCTGGCCCCGGGCCGGACTTGCGCTGCCACTTCGGCTTGGCGATCTCGACGCTCGTCTTGACCAGTTCCGTCAGGTCCAGCGGCGCGAACTCTTTCGACTGCTCGCGGCGCGCGAAGTCCAGGATACGGCGCAAGGTCTGCGCGCCATCGGCGACCGCCTGGATGATGGTCTCCAAGCTCTTCGACGTGGCCTCGTCGGCCGCGCGACGTTGCAGTAATTGTGCGCGCCCCTGTATGACCGTCAATGAGTTGTTCAGGTTGTGAGCCACGCCCGCGGCCAACTCGCCCACGGCGCGCAGCTTGTCTGACTGCGCCATGCGGTCGCCGGCGCGCCGCCGCTCCGTCACGTCGCGCAGGAAGACGAAAGCGCCCGCGACCACGCCGTCCTTCCAGCGCGGCGACGTGTGCGCCTCGACGAAACGCACCGCGCCGTCAGCGCGCACGGCCTGAATCTCGCCCTTGGTCTCTTCCCCGGCGAGCGTGGCGCGCACGCTCGCGGCCGCCGCCTCCTTCGATTCGTCCGCGACCACATCGCCAAACGGCCGGCCCAGAAGCGCTGTCCTGTTCAAATCGTTGGCAGCCTCCGCGCGCTCGTTCATCCAGGTGATGCGACCCGTTGTGTCGAGCGTGTAAATTTCGTCGGGGATCAAATCCGCGAGGCTCGACATGAAAGACTTGTGCTCGAAGGCTTCGGCCTCCGCGCGGCGCAGTTCCGAGATGTCGCGCGCGATGACCATTGTTCCGCCAATCAAGCCGTGAAGCGCGTCGCGAAGGGGGACGACCGTCACGAGCGTCGGGAGGTCGCCGACGGGGCCGGCCAGCACTTCCACCTCGACCTTTTCGCCGCAGGCCGCGGCGCGTTCGACCAGACACTCTGTGGCCCCCTCCACACGCCAGAACATCTCGCAGCAGCGGCGGCCGACGAGGCCCGACGCGTTTTCCAGCAACTCGCCCGCGCGGTTCGTCCGGGTCAAATGTTTCTCGGAGTCGAAGAGGTAAAAGGCGTCGGGCAGCGCGTCGAACGCCGCGCTCAAAATCGCGTGCGTGTCGCCGTCTGCGTGCGGCAGACAATCGCCCGCCAAATCGGTTGTGTGAAATCTGGTCTGTTCCATGCGCGTCAGAAAATTTGAGAAGTTGCGGGCGGTCTTGCGCGAGCGGCCATACCGCGCGGGGCAAAATTATCTTAGCAGAAAGGAGCGCGGCCGTGGGAAATTTTCTGCGGAGAGAAAAAAAGGGCGCGCTTCTCTTTGAAGAGAAGCGCGCCCCCGGCCCTTGCCGCTTTCGCTTCGGGTTTAGAACTCGAAGCGCGCAGCGAACTGAATCTGCCGCTCGCGGAAGATGGTGTTGCCGGCCTCGGTCGGGACCGTGAAGGCCGGGTCAAGTGTCAGGATGGGCGTTCCCGGCGCAACCCCCGTCGGGGGGTTGATGGCAGGGGCAGCCGAGATCGTGTACAGACGCGTCCCACGGTCGGTGACGTTGAGGTGGTTGAAGAGGTTGAATGCCTCCGCCAGCACCTCTAAGTTCATCGTCTCCGTAAAGCGGAAGCGACGCGAGATACGCAGGTCAACGTTCGCCGTCTTCGGGAAGCGGAAAGAGTTGCGCTCGAAGATGGGGAAGCGGTCGCCCGCGCTCACGCCTGAGCCGAAGAGGCCGGTGCTCGCCGCGGGAGAGAGTGGCGTTCCACCGCAGACCGCAGCGTTCGTGCAGGCCGGCGCGTTGCCGGAGACGCCCGCCGAATTGGGACGGCCCGAAGCGATCTGGACGATGGGCGCGATGGTAAAGCCGTTGAAGATCGCGCGCCCGACCCGGTTGTCCGAAGTGTCCGAGAAGAACGTCGGATTCCAGACCACGCTCGCCACGAACCTGTGCGGGATGTCGAAACTCGTCGTCCCTTCCTCAAGCGTGTAGTCGAACGGGTTGAGCGGCACGTTGCCGGTCGTGAACGTCTGCGAAATCTGACCGGTGTCGGTCGCCTTCGACCTCGTGTAGTTGATCTGGAACTGAAGGCCCTTGTTCAGGCGACGATTGAGTTGGAGCACCAGAGCCTTGTACTCGGACTTGATGGTGCTGCGGACCTCAGTCATGCGCGCGAAGGCGGCGTTCGGGCGGCTGGTGAAACGCGGGATGCGGAAGACCTGGCCGTTCAAGTCGCCGCCGACGACCCTGTAGGGCGTGAACTGCGTCGGGCGATTCAGGTTCGTGTCCACGAAAGTGGGGAGCCTGCGTCCGAGGCTGACGAGGGCCGAAACGGAGACGACGGTGTTCGCCATAATCTCGCGCTCGAAGACCAGGTCGGCCTGGTGAATCTGGGGGTTAGCCAGGTTCGGGGCGAAGAAAATGATGTCCGGCCGGCTCGTGGTCGTCGGGGCCGTCGCAATCGTGTTCGGGAAAGTCGGCGAGCCCGCCGTCGTCGGCGTGAAGGTGAATTGGAGTTGGCCCTGAGGGACGCCCGTGTTGGTGATGGCGTTCGAGATGGTCGAGTTGATGATGCGGCCGTAGTAGATGCCGTAGCCGCCGCGCACAGAAGTCTTGCCGTCGCCGGTGATGTCGTAGGCGAAGCCGAAGCGCGGGCCGAAGTTATTCTTGTCGGCCGGGAACTGGTTCGTCTGCGGGACCGCCGGGTTCGGAATCTGCGGGTCGGGCAACTTCTCGTACTCGTAGCGCAGCCCGAGGTTCACGGTCAGCTTCGGGCTGACGCGAATGTCATCCTGGATGAAGAAGTTGTAGTCCGTGGTGCGGAACTGGAAAGCGGACGGGCCGAATCCCTGGTTGAAGGAGCTGTAACGCTTCTGCGAAGGGATGGAAAAGTCCGTCAGGAAGTCAACGAGGTTGCTGTAGCTGTAAGCGCCCTCTTCCTGGAAGAGGTTGTCCAGCACGTCGCTGACGCGGTTAATGTCGCCGCCGAACTTGAGCGTGTGGTTGCCGCGCGTGTAAGTCACGGTGTCGGCGTACTGCCAGCGCTTCTCGTCCGGGTAGGCTCGGCGCTCAAGGAAGTTGGGCTTGCCGAAGGTGATGACGTTGGTGATGACGACTTGCGGCGGAAGGCCGTTGGGGCCGGTCGTCGGCTCGCCGGGCGCGGGCGGCTGGCTGAGCTGGAACTCGTTGTCGCGGCCGTACTGGAACCGCGCCTCGTTGAGCAGCACGGGCGAGAGCGTTGACGAGAGGCGCACGTTGAGCGAGTCAACGTTGACGAAGTCGTCGCCGAAGCTCGCGACGCCACGCGTCACGACGGCCTGCGATTGGACGCCCGCGGGCGCCTGTGCGCGCAGGCGGTTGTAGGTCACGGTCAAGGTGTTGCTGCCGTTGATCAACCAGTCAACCTTCGGAAGAAGAATGTACTGGTCGCGGCGGCGCGGGACGACGCCCGTCAGGCCGCGCAGGAAAGCGAGACCCGCGTCGCGCTGCGTGGCGGTGACGCCGCGATTGGTGAGCGTGGTCTGCTGCGCCGCCGTCAGGTTCAAGGAGTTGACCGTCTCGGACGCGACCGCCGGGAAGGTCTGACGCTGCTGGTCGTAGCTGAAGAAGAAGAAGAGCTTGTCTTTGACAATCGGGCCGCCGACGACGCCGCCGAACTGTAGGCGGCGATCAGTCGGTTTGAGCCCGACGATCTGGCCGCTGGGAAGTCTCTGTGTGGCGAAGGCGTTGCGCGCGCCCCAACGGTTGTCGCGGTCGTAGAAGAAGACCTGACCGTGGAACTCGTTGGTCCCGCTCTTGGTGACGGCGTTGACCACGCCGCCGGCCGCGCGGCCGTACTCCGCGGAGTAGTTCGAGGTATTGACCTGGAACTCGCGGATCGAAGCCTGGCTGACGACGTAGGGGATGCGCGTGCGCCCGCGCTCCTCTGAGAAGAAGGCCTGGTTGTTGTCGCCGCCGTCCACCGTGTTGTTGTTCAGCAGGCCGGAGACGCCGCGGAAGCTGATCAGACCGAAAGCGCCGTCGGGCGCAGTGCCCGGCGTCAGCAGCGCGAAGTTAGACCAGCGGCGGCCGTTGATCGGCAGCTCGTTGATCGAGGTCTGGTTGATGTTGCTTGAAAAGTCCTGTTGTGAAGTATTGATGACGGGCGCTTCGGCCGTGACCTCGACCTGGCCGGTCGTCTCGCCGATGGCGAGGTTCGCCTCAATCGGAGTCGCGACGCCGACCTCGACGACGATTCTCTCCTGCGTGAAGGCGCCGAAGCCGGAGGCGTTGACCGTCACGGTGTAAGTGCCGGGTTGAAGGTTGACGACACGGGCGCGGCCTTCGTCATCGGTGGTGGCCGTCATCTCTTGGTTGGTCTCAGTGTTGCGCACCGTGATGGACGCGTTAGGGACGACCGCGCCGTTCGGGTCTTGTACCTTAACCTCGATAGCGCCGGTCGTCGTGGACTGCGCGAGCGCCACGGCGCTCAACGCAAAGACGAGGAGCGTGGCGAAACAGAGCCGGAAGAATTTGTGCATGCTGGGGAACTCCTTAGAGCAAGTGTGACGTTAGAGTTGGTTTAATTAATCCGCGCACACTTCGAGCGCGCAGAGTGTGTGCGTTGCCTTGGACTGACGAAAAAACATTAGTGCTGTTGATCTCAAGAGGCGTGACACTGAACAAGTGACTACCCTGGTGTAGAAGCAACCTTCTATCATGCCGGAAGACGTTTACGCAAGGCTTGCGCGCCGGTGAACGCCAGGTTAAATCATCAGGCTTCGAGGCAGCGCGCGTCAGCCAGATTTCAAACTCAAGGCAGCCGGTCCTTTACGGCAAAACCCATGCCGAAAGCGGGAAGAATTCAACGGCGTAACGGCAGGTATAATTTACCGGCGATTACCGCCCCCGCGCTTCCCAAGCCCTGCCAAAATTTTGGATTTTCTACGAAAAACCGGAAATACAGTGACGAGTGGCGAGTGACAAGTGACGAGTAGGAACAACCGTTTTAACTCGTCACTCGTCACTCTTAACTTGTCACTGCTCTTACACCCTCTCGCAGATAATGGCGATGCCCTGGCCGCCGCCGATGCAGGCGGTCGCGAGCCCGTAGCGCCCGCCGCGCCGCCGCAATTCGTTGAGCACGGTCAGAACCAGCCGCGTGCCCGAAGCGCCGAGCGGGTGGCCGAGCGCAATTGCACCGCCGTTGACGTTAGTACGCGCGCGGTCCAGGCCGAGTTCCTTCTCGACGGCCAGATACTGCGCGGCGAAGGCTTCGTTGACTTCGACCAGATCAATCTCTTCGATTTTGAGGCCGGCCTTCTCCAAAGCCTTGCGCGTCGCGGGCACGGGGCCGATGCCCATGATCTCTGGCTCGACGCCCGCGTAAGCCCAACTGACGATGCGGCCGAGAGGCTTCGCGTCATGCTCCTTGACGTAGTCTTCGCCCGCTATGACGAGCGCCGCCGCGCCGTCAACGATGCCAGAGGCGTTGCCCGCCGTGACGAAGCCGTCCTTGCTGAACGCCGGGCGCAGCTTCGCTAGAATTTCGAGCGTCGTGTCCGGGCGCATGTGGTCGTCTTCGGAGAAGAGGTCAACGCCTTTGCGAGTCTTGACCTCGACGGGGACGATCTCTTCGGCGAAGACGCCAGCGTCTTTGGCGCGCTTGGCCTCTTGCTGGGAGCGGAGCGCGTACTTGTCCTGCTCCTCACGCGAGATTTCGTGGCGGCGCGCGAGGTTCTCTGCCGTGCCGGCCATGGGCGTGTTGCAGTAAGTGTCTAGGAGCGCGACCATCAGGCTGTCTTCAAGCTTGCCCTGGCCCAGTGCGAAGCCGCTGCGCGCGCCGCGTATGACGTGCGGAGCCTGCGACATTGATTCCATTCCGCCGACGAGGCAGGTGCGCGCCTCGCCGAGCTGGATCATCTGCGCGCCGGAGACGATTGATTGAATGCCGCTGCCGCAGAGCCGGTTGACCGTCAGCGCGGGGCGGTCGAAGGGGACGCCTGCTTTGAGCGCGACGTGGCGCGCGCCGTAGATGGCATCGCCGGAAGTTTGCAGCGCGTTCCCGATAACGGTGTGGTCAATCTCGTCGGCCGCAACTCCGGTTGCTTCGAGCGCGCCGCGCGCGGCAACCGCGCCGAGATCAATCGCCGAAACATCCTTGAGCGCGCCGACATACTCGCCCATAGGCGTGCGCTTCCCGCCCAGGATAAAAACATCACGCGACATGATTTTGATATGCCTTTCTATAGTGCTGAATCTGACACATGGGAGAACCGAAAAGATTAGCAGAGGTTCCGTTGAGGCGTCAAAGAGAGGGAGATCATAGTCGATTGCGGAATGCGGATTGGAAAACAGCACTCAACCCTTTGCGCCTTACGTCTTAACTTTGCGCCTCCAGCGTGAAACAGCCGTTCACGCTGGAGGCGCAAAGTAAAAACCAAAGGCGCAAAGGGTTGAGTTAATGGGTTGCTTGAATTCTGTTTTCCATTCCGCAATCTCGTGTCCCGGCCGCCTGACCTCATTTTTTGAAGCGGTGGCGCTCGTGGTAGCGATGCAGCAGTTCTTCCAGAAAACCTTCGTAGGTGAAGGTCGCCAGGTTGTAGCCGGGGCGCAGCTTGTAAAGGAGCGGGGTGGCGACGCGCCAGGCCATCCACATGCGCGCGTGGTCCGGCAGGTCGTAGCGCCTGCGCAGGAAGGTCTCCACGACCTCTATCTCGCGCTCGGTGATAGGGCTGATGTCGGCCGTAAACTGGACCGGCTTGCAGGCGCGGCGTAGCGCCGTGTCCGAGACGGGGGAGTCGAAGACCTGGTTGAAGGTCGGCGCTTCCGTCTCGCGCTCGCGGACGACGACCGTGCCGGCGACGAGGTCGCCTACTCTTTGTCCGCGCGTGCTGACGAAGACCGAGATGAGGCCGATGGAGTAGAACGGTATCGGCATGATGTCGAAGATGCGCAGGAGGTTCCTGACCGCAGCCTCCCAGAAGGTGATGGGCCGCCCGTCCTCGCGTATGACGCGCAGCTTCAGCCAGCGCTTGCCCGGCGTCTGCCCGTTCATGCGCCATTCGAAGATGATGAAGTAGCTTGACCAGAGGAGGAAGGCGAGGAGGATCATCAGCGCCATCGCCCACCTGGACGCGCCGCCCATACCGCCGACGTTGAGCGAAGCCATCAACGCGTCGAAGACGAAATAGAGCACCATGAAGCAGAGCGTCTGCATCGCGTGGTCGAACGCGCACGCCAGAAAGCGGTTGCCAGTCGAGGCCAGCGCGAAATGCAGCGGCACGCGCTCCGGCGTCTCGATGATTAAAGTCTCTTCGGTCTGAGCCGCTAGATTCTCTTGAGTTTGAGCTGCTGCTGACATGACGGATACCGGTTAATAACTCGCCGCGCGAGCGGCCGATCTATGCACACCTATTGTCTAACTTCCACGCACGCGCAGGAAGCGGCGCTTGCCAACTTGTAATAAACTTTCCTCACCAAGATTAATTTTGAACACAATGCCCGTGTTCGTCTGTCGCACGCCCTCGATTCGCACGCCGCCCTGTTCGATCAATCTTCGCGCCTCGGCAACCGATGCGGCAAGCCCCGTTTTAAAGAGCAGTTGAGGCAGCGGCCACGACACGCCTGCTTCCACCTCGCGGGTTTCAATTTCTTCCGGTACTTCCTTGCGCTTGAAGACGCGGTTGAACTCTTCTTCGGCCTGGCGCGCGTCTTCGGCCGAATGAAAGTCTGTGATGATGAGCTTCGCCAGTTCGACCTTAACGTCGCGCGGGTTGCGCTCGCCTTGTTCTGCTGCTGCACGTAAGGCCGCGATCTCTTCGACGCGCAGGTCCGTCAGCAATTCGTAGTAGCGCCACATCAACTCGTCCGAGATTGACATGACCTTGCCAAACATCTCTTGCGGCGCTTCGTTGATGCCGATGTAGTTGCCCAGGGATTTTGACATCTTCTGGACGCCGTCCGTGCCTTCGAGGAGCGGCGTGATGACGGCGACCTGCGGCTCCTGGCTGTACTCGCGCTGGAGGTTGCGGCCCATCAGCAAATTGAACTTCTGGTCAGTGCCGCCGAGTTCCACGTCCGCTTCGAGCGCGACGGAGTCGTAAGCCTGCGTGAGCGGGTAGAGCAGTTCGTGCAGCGCGATGGGCTTCTCTTCGGCGAGGCGCTTGCTGAAGTCGTCGCGCTCAAGAATTTGTTTGACCGTCACGTGCGACGCCAGGCGTATGAAGCCGGCAGCGCCGAGCTTGTCCATCCACTCGGAGTTGAAGCGGATTTCGGTCTTCTCGGGGTCGAGCAGTTTGAAGATCTGCTGCTTGTAGGTTTCCGCGTTCGCGTTTATCTCTTCGCGTGTGAGTTGCGGGCGCGTCGCGGATTTTCCGGAGGGGTCGCCGATGAGGCCCGTGAAGTCGCCTATCAGGAAGATGACGGTGTGGCCCAGTTCCTGAAACGCGCGGAGCTTGCGGATGACGACCGTGTGGCCGAGGTGTATGTCCGGCGCTGTCGGGTCCGCGCCGAGCTTGACGCGCAAAGGCGCACCCGTCAGCGCGCTCTTTTCGAGTTTCGCGCGCAAGTCTTCCTCGCGGATGATCTCCACCGTCCCCTTGCGCAGGTAAGCTAGCTGTTCGTCAATAGTCATGGGCTCAGTACAGGACAAAAAAAGCTCTTTGAAACCGCATAAAAGTGCATAAAGGCCATCGCGCCGCTATCCTGCACCTGGTTTATCGCCAAACAAATCAGGAAAGGACAAAGCACAATGGCCGACATTCGCCTTTTGGAGCGAACGCTGCGTGACAATGTAGCGTGGAATAAAGCGCGTATCAACTTCCTGGCTCGCTTCATCATCGCCTTGATCGAGGTCAGAACAGTCAACCTCTCGGAGATCGCCCAAGTCTTTCTGGGACGCGCCAAACCTGAGTCGCACTACAAGAGAGTGCAGCGTTTCCTCCGCTTCTTTGAGTTGCCTTATGCGCAGGTGGCTCACTTTGTTGTGCGTCTGTTGGGCGTGCCCGCCCCCTGGGTCATCACAATGGATCGCACCGACTGGTACTTGGGAGAGACGCCTCTGAACGTGATGGTCATTGGCATTGCTTATCGTGGCGTAGCCTTCCCCGTGGTCTGGACTATTCTTGAGAAGAAAGGCTGCTCCGACACCACGGAGCGCATCAATCTGGTCAAAGAGTTCGGGCGGGTCTTTGGTTATCGGGCGATTGCTTATCTTTGTGCAGACCGGGAGTTTGTCGGCCGTGACTGGTTTGCCTGGCTGCGCTCGCAGGATGTGGACTTCCGCGTCCGAGTGCGTGAAAACACGAAAGTGACAAACGGGCGCGGCGAGGTGGTTCCCGTCTGGCGGCTGTTTCGCGCGCAGCGCATCCAAGAGCCATTGGTGATTGAGCGTGCCCGAGTTGTCTGGGGGCTGCCTTTGTTTGTCAGCGGGTTGCGTCTCTCGTCGGGTGAGTACGTGATCGTGGTCGCGCCACGCTTCACAGAGAGGGCGCTTGCGGACTACGCGCGGCGCTGGGAGATCGAAACGCTCTTCTCGTGCTTGAAGAGTCGAGGCTTTCGCCTGGAAGAGACTCATCTTCTGCATCCTGAACGGTTGAAGAAGTTGATGGCGCTTTTGGCCTTCGCCTTTTGTTGGGCACACATCGTTGGCGAATGGTTGACACGCCATCAGCCTTTGAAGCTCAAGAAGCATGGACGGCTGGCTAAAAGCATCTTCCGGCATGGGTTCGATCACTTACGACGCATCTTATGCAACTTGATGAGTATTGCTCAACAGGTTGCGTTTCGACAGGTTACTAAACTTTTGTCCTGTACTTAGAGTCATGGGTTAATCGAAAGTTCGTAAATCGTAAATCGTGAATCGTAAATCGTAAAACCGTTCTCCGATTTACGATTCACGATTTACGATTTACGAACAAGAGAGTAGCGCACCTCGCCGCCCGTGCGCTATCTTCCGTGTGAGATTTTTGTCTGATTGTAAAGATAGAGGGTGAAGAGGGAATGAAGAAGGAAAGCGATGAGTCGCCGGACGGCCGTGAAGCACTCAGCGGGGCCGAGTTGTCTTTTGTCGGCTGCGGGGTGATGGCCGAGGCCATCATCGCCGGGCTGTTGCGTCAGAAGTTGGTCGCACCCGAACAGATAACGGGCAGCCACCCGCGCGAGGCGCGCCGCGAAGAGCTTCAGTCGCGCTACGGCATGCGCGTCTTCGAGGGCAACCGCGAGGCCGTCGCCGCCCTGTCCACGTCGGGCGGCGCTTCGGGCGAGTCGCGTGCGCGCTCGATCATCGTCCTCGCCGTCAAGCCGCAGCGGCTCGGCCTCGTGCTCGAAGAATTGAAAGGCGCCGTGCACGAAGACCAGCTCGTGCTCTCGATTGTCGCGGGCGCGAGGATAGAGACGATTGCGGGAGAGTTGCTGCACCCTTCGGTGGTGCGCGCGATGCCGAATACGCCCGCGCAGATCGGGCAGGGGATGACGGCCTGGACGGCGACAGACGAAGTCAACCCGGAACAGACCGCGCAGGTGCGCGCGATGCTCAAGGCACTGGGCCGGGAGATGTACGTCGAGAACGAGCGCATGATTGACATGGCGACTGCTCTGTCGGCCACGGGGCCGACCTACATCTTTCTGGTCATGGAGGCGCTCGTGGACGCGGGCGTGCACATGGGCTTTTCGCGCCACGTCGCGCAGGAGCTGGTCACGCAGACCATGCTTGGCTCCGTCCTCTTCGCGCGCGAATCGCACAAGCACCCGGCCGAGTTGAGGAACATGGTCACCTCCCCCGGCGGGACTTCGGCCGAAGCCATCTACCAGATGGAGAAAGGCTCACTGCGGACGGTCTTGTCGAAAGCTGTGTGGGCCGCTTTTCAAAGGGCAGTTGCATTGGGGAAAAAGTAGCAGCGTTCTCCTTTGCGCCTTTGCGTGAGGTTAATTTCACGCAAAGGCGCAAAGGCGCAAAGAACTGCTCAACGCATTTCAGCCGTTCTCTTTTAGAATCGTTAATCGTCTGAGGACGCGCCGCCCGTTAATTTCGTAGCTCGCCGCTGGTGACGAGCGGCGACCGCCGCGGCGTAGAGCTTGTGTTCTTCCGTGAGGATGCGCGCCGACAAGGTCTCGACCGTGTCGTCGTCAAGAACTGGCACAGTTGTTTGGGCGACGATGGGGCCGCCGTCGAGCGTTTCGTCAACGAAGTGGACGGTGCAGCCCGTCCACTTGACGCCGTGCTCGATGGCCTGCCGATGCGGGTCGAGCCCCGGAAACGCGGGCAGCAGCGAAGGGTGTATGTTGAGGATGCGGTTGCGGAAGGCTTCGACGAACTCCGCCGAGAGCAGCCGCATGTAGCCCGCCAGGCAAACCAACTCGACGCGTCTCTCTTTGAGCGCCGCGACGATCTCGCGGTCGTGCTCGGCCCGAGTCCTCCCGCGCCGCTCAATCGCCAGGGTTTCAATCCCGCGCGCCGACGCCAGATTGATCCCCGGCGCGCTCCTTTGGTCGCTGACGACGACCGCGATCTCCGCGCCGGGGATGCGCCCCTCCGCGACCGCCTCCGCCAGCGCCACCATGTTCGACCCGCGCCCCGAAATCAGAATCCCGATTCTCATAAAAGTTTCAGGTTTCAAGTTTCAGGTTCTCTGTCTTTAACTTGAAACCTGAAACCTGGAACCTATTCGATGACGACTTCGCGGTTGCCTTCCGTCACGCGGCCGATTTCGTAGACTGCTTCGCCGCGTTCTTCGAGGTGTGCTTTGATGGCTTCGGCGTCTTGCTGCGCGGAGACGATGACCATGCCGACGCCCATGTTGAAGGTGCGGAACATCTCTGCGTCGGCGACGTTGCCCAACTTCTGCATGAGCTTGAAGACGGGGAGCACGGGCCACGTGCCTCGCTCCACGTGAACGCCAGTCCCCTCGGGCAGGATGCGCGGGACGTTCTCGGTCAGCCCGCCGCCCGTGATGTGCGCCAGACCTTTGATAAGCCCGCGGTCGAGCAGGCCGTCGAGCGCGGGCAGGTAACTCGCGTGCGGCTGCAAGAGCGCTTCGCCGATTGTTTGGCCCAGTTCGTCCACGCGCGTGTCAACGTGGAAGCCCGCCACGTCGAAGAAGAGTTTGCGCGCGAGCGAGTAGCCGTTGGTATGCAGGCCGACCGACGGCAGGGCGAGCAGCGCGTCGCCCGCACTGATCCCGCGCCCGTCAATCACCTTCTCGCGGTCAACGACGCCGACGACGAATCCCGCCACGTCGTACTCGCCCTCGTTGTAAAAGCCCGGCATCTCTGCCGTCTCGCCGCCCAGGAGCACGCAGCCGTTTTCGCGGCAGCCCAGGGCTATGCCTTCGACGATACTCGCCACCACGTCGGGCGAGAGCACGCCCGTCGCGATGTAGTCCAGGAAGAAGAGCGGGCGCGCGCCCTGGACGAGGATGTCGTTGACGCAGTGGTTGACGAGGTCGCGCCCGACCGTGTCGTGCTTGCGGGCCGCGAAAGCGACTTTCAGTTTTGTGCCAACGCCGTCGGCCGACGCGACCAGCACGGGCTGCTTCATGCCGGGGAACGCCCCGTCGAACATCCCGCCGAAGCTCCCGATTTCGGAGAGCGTCCGCGCGTTAAAGGTCGCCCGCGCCAACTGCTTGATCCTGCCGGTCGCCTCGTTCGCCGCGTCAATCGAGACGCCTGCATCACTGTAAGAAATAGACTCAGTCATAAGTGATAAGTGATAAGTGATAAGTGATAAGTGATAAGTGATAAGTGATGAGTAAAAGCAAGAAGGTTTTCTTACCACTCATCACTTATCACTTATCACTTATCACTTTCTTCTCTTCGGCGGCGGGCCGTAGTCGCCGTAGGCGATGAAGCCGGAGCTGGAGGAGTCGTTCTTCTCGCCCTCGCGCCCGGTCCAGAGGTCGCTCTTGGTCTCTTTGGCGGCCTTGATCTCGTAGAGCTTGCCATCCTTGACCCTGCCGGTCGTCTTGATCTCTATCTCGCCCTGGAAGTCCGTGCGGTAAAGCTCCGTCGCGCCGGACGCCTTGAGGCGGTTCAGCACGTCCTGGTTCGGGTGGCCGTAGCGGTTGAACTCCGCCATGGAGATGACGGCCGCCTTCGCCTTGACGCGCTTGAGAAAGTTTTCCGAAGTCGCGTACTTGGAGCCGTGGTGCGCGACCTTCAAAACGTCCGCCTCCAAATCTAATTCTTTGCTGACGAGGCGGTCTTCCGTCTGCGCCTCCGCATCGCCCGTCAGGAGCATGGAGAACTCGCCGTAGTCGAGGCGCATGACGATTGAGTTGGCGTTCGACTCGTTGCCGCTGCGGGATGACGCGATCTGCTCGCGCGTGAAGAAGGGCGGCTGCGGCGCGAGCACGGTCAGGATAGCGCCGCCGCCGAGTTCAATCTTCTGCTCGGGCTCGGCCTTCTTGAATTCTGTGCCAGCTTTTTCCGCCGCGCCCTTAAACCCGTTGTAGGCTTTGACGGTCGGGAGTTCGACGACGCGGCCGCCTCGTCCGCGCGCAGGTGGCTTCGGCGGCGGCTTCTGCTTGCCCTGATTTTTGTTCCCGGCCTGCGCCGTCGTCGCCGCCTCGCTCGCCTTGACCACCTCCGGCGGCGGGAAATCGTTGTGCAGCGCCGTGACGACTTTGAAGTTGGCGAAGACTTCGGCCGCGCCGCCGATGTGGTCCGGGTGCGTGTGCGTGGCGACGAAGTAATCAATCTGCTGCACGCCCTTCGCCTTGAGCGCCTCGACCACGCGCTTCCCATTCTTCTCGTCGCCCGCGTCAACGAGCACCGTCTTGCCTTCGGGCGAGACGATGAGAATCGAGTCGCCCTGGCCCACGTCCAGCACGTAGACGAGCAGTTCCTTGCCCGAGGGCGCCGGCGGCTTCTTGTTCCACCACGGCAGGATGTACTTGTAGCCGACAAACCCGAGCGCGCCGAGCACCGCCACCAGCACGGCTATCGCGCACCCGCACCCGCCTTTTGTTCGCACTATCGCCATAGATTTTTACGCGACTAAGATAACATTACGGACGACCGAATCAGAGCTTGAAATCCTTCTCGTCCTGCGCGCCGCCCTTCGCGGCCAGTTTGTCCTGCAAGCGCTTGACGCGGCCGGCCGCCGACTCGCGGGATTCTTTGTCGAGCGTGATAGTGATGCGCAGGTGGTCGCCGTCCGCCGCGCCTTCGGGGAGCAGCGAGACGGGCACGTCCACCTGTGTCTTGCCGTCGTCGCCGACCATGAGCACGGCCACGTCATTGTCCTCAATGCGGTCTATCTCCGCGCGGATTTGTCTCGACGCCGCGCGCTTCGGTTGATCGTCCGCGTCAGCCATTTTCGTCTCTCCGCTTTCGTCCCGTCAGGGACGGTTGATAATAGCCCAGCGATTTATCGCTGGGATGAATTGCGGATGATTATTGAGTCCCGTAGGGACGGCTGAAATCGTCAATCGTCCCTACGGGACTCGAATAAATTTTACCGTCGGGCCCCAGCACTAAAAGTGCTGGGCTATTATCAACCGTCCCTGACGGGACTTCAAAAACTACCTTCTTCAAAAACAGCTTCTTATCTTTCACGCTCAACGACTGCCCGCGCCGCGTCTGGCTCGTCCACGAGGTTCGTCTTCGGAGCGCGCCGTGTCTTCACCTCTCGACGGCGTGCGTCCGGCCCAGAGGTCGCCCGTGGGAGTGCGCTCGGTTCGGACCTCGTAGCCCTGGCCGCGCGAGACGATGGTGATCTCGCCCTCAAGGTCCGTCCGGTGTAGTTTCATGCCGAGTTGCCGGAAACGGTCCAGGGCGTCCTGGCTCGGGTGGCCGTAGCGGTTGTCCGCGCCGTCCGAGATGATGACCCGCTCGAACCCGCCCTGGCGAAGAAATTTCGCGGACGAGGCGTAGCGCGAGCCGTGATGCCCGGCCTTGAGAATTTTGGCCCGTATTTCAGCGCCGCTCGCCATCAGCCGCTCCTCTGTTTCCGCCTCCGCGTCGCCCGTCAGGAGCATGGAGAAGTCGCCGTAGTCCAGGCGCGCGACGACAGAGTTGGCGTTCGGCTCGTTCGCGCCGGAGCGCAATTCGTTCTTTTTGAAGAGGGGCTGAATCGGGGCGAGGACGGTCAGCGTCGCGCCGCCGCCGAGGTCAAACTTCTGGCCCGGCTGGGCGGCGATATATTTGGCTCCACTCCGGTCAACGGCTTCCAGAAAGTCTTCGTAGTTTTTCGTCGAGGCGGGAACTCGGCTGTCCAGCACAGCGCTGACTTTCGTCCGGCGCAAGACCTCGTCCGCGCCGCCTATGTGGTCGGCGTGCGCGTGCGTCGCGACCATCAGGTCCAATTGCGCGACGCCTGCGCGCTTCATCGCGTCGAGCACGACGCGGCCGCTGCCGGGCGTGCCTGCGTCAACCAGCACCGATTTGCCGCCCGGCGCGACGATTAAAATCGAATCGCCCTGCCCGACGTTCAAGACGTGAACCTGTAACTCGTCGCCCGACGCCGCGGGCGTCTCGGCCTTCGGCTCGGCTTTCTTCCAATATCTGAAGAGGAGTACGCCCGCGACGAGCAGAACGATGCCGACGATGGCGAGCGCGAAGAGGACGCGACGCCCGTCTCGCGCCTGCGAATTCGGGCGGGGCGGCGGCCGCAAAGCCGGGTCAGGATTCATTTGACGGCCGCCTCGCTCTCGCCCACAGGGACGGCCGCGTCGGACGGCACGGGCTCGTGCTCGCGCGCCCACTGCGTCTCGGCCTCGCGCGTGATGCGCGTCGGGTAGCGGCCCGTCCAACAGGCGACGCAAGACGAGTCCCGGTCTGATGCCCGTGGCCTTGAGCATCCCTTCGAGCGAGAGGTAGCCGAGCGAGTCGGCTTCGATGAACTGGCGTATGTCTTCGACGGACATCTGCGCGGCAATCAAGTCCTGCTTGTTCGGCGTGTCCACGCCGTAAAAGCACGGGCTCACCGTCGGCGGGCAACTGATACGCATGTGGACTTCCGAAGCGCCCGCCTCCCTGACCATCCGCACGATTTTTTTAGAGGTCGTGCCGCGCACGATGGAGTCGTCAATCAGGACGATGCGGCGGCCCTCTATCAAATGTCGCACGGGGTTGAGCTTGATGCGGACGCCGAAGGAGCGTATGGACTGTTTGGGCTCGATGAAGGTGCGGCCGACGTAGTGGTTGCGGACCAATCCCTGCCGGTAATTGATCTTGCTCTGCGCCGCGTAACCGATGGCGGCCGCGACGCCGGAGTCCGGCACGGGCACGACGAGGTCGGCGTCGGCCGGCTGTTCGATGGCGAGGCGCTTGCCCATCTTGTGACGCGACTCGTTGACCGAGTGGCCGTAGATGACGGAGTCGGGCCGCGAGAAGTAGACGTGCTCGAAGATGCACATCGAGTGTTGGCGCGGCGGGAGCGGGAACGACGAGCGCAGGCCGTTCTTATCAATGACGATCATCTCGCCCGGCTCAACGTCGCGCTCGTAGCGCGCGTCAATCAAATCGAACGCGCAGGTCTCCGAGGCGATGACCCAGGCATCTTTGAGTCGCCCCAGCGCGAGCGGGCGAAAACCCCGCGAGTCGCGTATGGCGATCAGGGCGTCGGGCGTCAGAAAGAGCATCGAGAACGCGCCCTCCGTCTCGCACAAGACTTCGGGGATGGCCGCCGCAATCCCCGCGGCGCGCGAGCGCGCGATGCCGTGCAGGACGACTTCCGTGTCCGAAGTCGAAGAGAAGATCGCGCCCTCGCGCTCAAGCCGCTTGCGCTCTTCGGTGGCGAAAGGGAGGTTGCCGTTGTGGCAGACGGCGACCTGACCGTGCTGGCAGGCGACTAGGAAGGGCTGCGCCTCGCGGATGGAGACTTCGCCGGCCGTGGAGTAGCGTACGTGCCCGATGGCGATTGGGCCGGGCAGCTTGTCGAGCCTTTCCTGGTTGAAGGCGTCAGAGACAAGGCCCATCGCGCGCTCGGAGCGTAGCTCCGCGCCGTCCGAAGAGACGATGCCGCAAGACTCCTGGCCGCGGTGCTGCAAGGCGTAGAGGCCGAGGTAGGTGAGACGCGCCGCTTCCGGGTGGCCGTAGACGCCGAAGACGCCGCACTCGTCGCGGAATTTGTCTGCCGTGGAATCAGTCAAAGGATGTCACCTCGCGGCCGCCAGCGCTTTCAAGAAATTGAAGCTTAGTCGAATCATCACGCCCGCCGCAAGTCAGCGAATTGGCCGGTAGTGGTTCAGTTTGAAATTATGGGCCATCTTCATCAGAAAGGAATTTCACGCTGGAGGCGCAAAGACGCAAAGAAGGCCGCGAAGATGTTGAGTGATTCTTCGCCTTGCGTGCTTCCTTTGCGTCTTTGCGCCTCCAGCGTGAGACTGCCTTTTTTACTTGGCCTGCGTCGCCGCCTGCGCGCCGGGCTTGTTCAAGTTGAAGGCGTAGGCGGATTGGGCGTCGCTGAGGACGAACAATCTGGTGCCTTCAAGGTTGAACCTGACGAAAGCCGCGCTGCCGTTGATGACGAAATTGGCCCGGCGCTCCCCCGTCTCCAAATCGTAGAGCGCGACTTCGCCTGGGAAGTTTTCGACCACGATCTGATTCCTCTGTGGGCTGACGGCCGCGTGCCTGCCGAAGAAGCGGTGGCGCAACTCGCCGTCCTTGATTGAGAAGACCAGCACGCGCCCGCGCGAGTCGTGCAGCACCAGCCAATTGCCCTCCGAGAGTCCTTCCCCGACATCGAACGAGCCCTTGCCCGTTTCGAGCAGAATTGTGCCAATCGTTTTCTGGGCGAAGGCGTCAACTATCTCCACCAAGTAGTCGTCCTGCTTGTTGCCGAGCGCGTTGGCCTTCGCGAGAAGTTCGGGCGATTCATTCAACTTCGCCTTGCCCGCCTCGCCGCCCAGGCTCCAGTAAAAGATCAACCGGCCGCTGAATTCGTCGAAAGAGAACGCGGGCGCTTCTTTCGGGTAATCGCGCGTCCAGATGACCTTGTCCTGGATGAAATCTTTCAGCTCGAAGCGCACCGCCCGGCGCAGGTCCTTGTCTTCCGCCTCTTCGTCAGGGACAGGAGGCGGCGGCCCGCCCTTCGAATCGCCCGCCTTCCCCTTCGTCTCATTCAGGCCGCGGCGCAGCAGGATGAAGCGCCCGTACTGCCGCGCGCCTTCTTCGGGCAACTCGCGCACGGCACCGGCCGTCTGGGTCTGCGGGTTCATCAACACCAGGCTGTGCGGCACGTCGTCCAGGCGCGAGAAGTCGCCTACGGCCCCGCCGTCGTTGGCGACCGCGCCGCCCTTGAAGCCGCGCATGTAGAATTTGCGCTCGCCCGTTTCGAGGTTCCACAGCCCGCCGCGAGTCTTCGACGAAAGAAGCAGCCAGTTGAAAGCGTTCGAGACTTCGGCGGCGTTGAGTTTGCGGATGGAGCTGACCGGAATCTCGACCGTGCCGGCGTCGCTCATGTTGAATTTTTTCGTCTCCTCGTTATAGCTCACCTCGCGCAGCAGGAGCTTGCCGTCAACGGACTCGTAGGCCATCAGGTTGTTCCAGAGCGTCCCGTCCTCTTTGTTGAAGCCGCCGGCGAGGGCTTCCCGCTTCAAGTCGTAGACGCCCATCCGGGCGTTCGCGAGCGGCTTGACGACGACGTAGTCCGGGTTCGCCGTCCGCTTGATGACCTTCGCTCCGAAGCTGAACTTCTGTAGCCTCTTCCCTTTCGGGAACGAGAAGACGCCGGACTCGTCCACCTTCAGCGACGGCGACCCGAGAATTCTTTCCGAGTCTAAGAAGACGTAGGGGCGGGCCGCGATTTTTTTCAGGTCGCCGCCGAGGTCCGCCGGCTTGAGCGTCTGTAGGTCGAGCGCGAGCGCCGTGTTTTCCGATTGGTCAACGGCCATGCCGTTGAACCTGATTCGGAACCGGAATCTGTCGGAGCGGCTGAACATCACGAACCGCGAGTCGGGCGAAAATTCGATGCGGAAAAAATCGGCCCCGTAGGCGTCGTCGCCCTTGCGCCCCATCAGCCAGGCGAAGAACTCCATCCAGTTCAGGCGATAAAATTCTTTCTTCTCCCAGACCCGCTGGCCCGTCTTTGTGTCTATGACGTTGATGCTCTCCGAAGTGTCCACGCAGGCCAGGAAGCTCCCGTCGGGCGAGAGCTTATGTTCCCAACAGTCCTGCCTGAGAACAAGCTCGCGCACTTCGACCGGCTTTTGTTCTGCGACGCTCCATTTCTCGTAGCGCAAATTCTCGGTCGTGAAGACGACCGCCTTGCCGTCCGGCGTGAAGCTGGCTTCGTTGGCCCCTTCGACCGGGATTTGAAAAAGCACTCGCAGGGGCTCGCGCTCGATGACCGTGACGGAGTAATCGTCCTGCGCCAGGAGGAGCCGCCCGTCCGGGCTGAAACTGAGGTGTGAGATGTCGCTGCGGAGTTTCGGCGCGAGTTCCTTTTTCCAGATGAGGCCGGGCAGTTCTTCCTTGCGCCCGGCGTCGCGGAAGGAGACGACGTCCGCCTGCCACTTCAGGAAAACGTCCGTCGTCTGCGCGACGCGCCCGTCGCGGCACGCCGGACCCATCTTCTCCGTCGCGCTAATCAACTCGCGCAGCCGTTTCTGTGCGGGGCGCGTCGTCCCGAACAACTCGGAGAGCCAACTGCCCGTCTTGCCCTCGCTCTCGGTCAGGCGGTCGAAGAAGGAGGAGAAGGCCGCCGGGTCGTAGCCGGCCGCGACCATCGCGAAGAGGCCGACGCGGTCGGCTTCGAGTTGCTGCGCGTTCTCGTGGCCTTCCCTGCGCGGGAGGCTTTTGGTCCGCGCCCGCTCAATCAGCAGGTTGTACTTTTCCGTGATGTCCTTGCGGTCGCCGAGCGACGTGACGCCGAGGATTTTTTTGAGCGAGTCCGAGATGTCGGCGGCCGCGTGCCGCACGACGGCGTGGCCCAATTCGTGCGCGATGACGCCCGCCAGCTCGTCCTCGTTCTTGACGAAGGCGACGAGCTTGCGCGACAGAAAGACGTGGCCGCCGGGGGTGTTGAAAGCGTTGGCTTCCGGCAGGTCTATCAAGTGAAACCGATAGGTGAGGCCCGTCTGCGGCAGGTGCTTGATGAGCCGCCCGCCGATCTCGTTGACGTAGGCCAGTAGTTTTTCGTCGCGTATGAAGCGGTAGTTGTCGGCCCTGTTTTCGAGGGTCAGCTCGCCGAAGATCATCTCCTGTTCGGGGGAGAACAGATTGAACGTCTTGGCGTTGGCGACGATGGTCGGCGGCGCACATTCCTGCGCACGAACGAAGGAACAAAAAACGGATAAGCACAGGGCAAGGGCAAGTAATAATTTTCTGGGCATCTTAAGAATACTCCCGTCGGTGGGTTCTGGCTGAAGAAGTTGTTTGCGGGCGCTGTAAGGTCAGCGCGGTATCGGGCGGGTGATACTTTCCGACGACGCAGGGTGAATTGTCAAGCTCAGGGACGGACCGAAAGAACAGGCGAACAAGAACGGGCGAACGCCGCCGCCAGCTTGAGCATCAATCCCTGCACAAGCACTCATCTCACCGCCCGGAGGACACGCATGTCAGGAACAATCTCGCAGGGGAAACTCCGCGCAGCCGGCTTCGCCGCGCTTGTCGTCATCGTCGTCATCATCATCGCGCCGCGCACGGCGAGCGCCCAGCGGCGGGAGGCGGCGCGGGCCGGGATGGACGCGGAACGATTAATGATGATTCCCGCGCGGATGAAGTCGTTTGTCGAACGGGGGACGATGGCCGGCGCGGTGATGCTGGTGGCGCGGCGTGGGCGTGTGGTCAGCCTCGACGCCGTGGGCTTTCAGGACCTCGAAAGTAAAAAGCCCATGCGGCCCGACACGATCTTCGACACGAGGTCTGTGACGAAGGTCGTCACCGCCGTCGGCGTCATGATCTTGATGGAGGAAGGCCGGCTCGCGCTCAATGACCCCGTGGAGAAATACCTGCCGGAGTTCAAGCCGCGTGGGCAGTCCAAACCAATCACGATTCGTCAACTGCTCACGCACACCGCGGGGCTGCCGCTTTACCGCCTGCGCGAGAGCGAGGAGATAGCGATCAAGCGGAATCGGACCCTGACCGATTACGTCACTTTTCTCTCGAAGCAGGAGCCGGAGTCTGAGCCCGGCACGCAGCACAGGTACATGAGCGGCGGGTTCGCTATCCTGGGGCGCATCATCGAGGTGGTTTCGGGTAAGCGCTATGAACAATTCATACAGGAGCGCGTCTTCGAGCCGTTAGGGATGAAGGACAGCTTTTTCTTCATCCCTCCCGAGAAGCGCTCTCGCGTCGCCGCCATCTACAGGATGCTGGACGGCAAGCTGGACAGGTGGGAAGAGATTGAGGCTGACAATCAAAGGGCCGTCTATCCGGGGCCGGAGTTTGCCATGTTTTCGACCGCCCCGGACCTACTGGCCTTCTGCCGGATGATGCTCGACGGCGGGACGTTCAAAGGCAGACGGATTCTCTCCCGTCTGTCAGTGGAAACTATGACGCAGAATCAGACGCTGAACATAAAATCGGCGGTGACGCAGAGGCCGGTGTTTCAGGGGCTGGGCTGGGGCTTGTGGGGCG
The DNA here is from genome assembly GCA_963711585.1 of uncultured Acidobacteriota bacterium. Classification (GTDB taxonomy): domain Bacteria; phylum Acidobacteriota; class Blastocatellia; order Pyrinomonadales; family Pyrinomonadaceae; genus QHXM01. Next base: position 285,035 of record CAVQEU010000023.1, read on the forward strand.
ACCCGCTGTTCGACTTCCCGCTCACTTCAAGGGGCAGCTTCGGGCACAACGGAGCCTTCGGCGCGATTATCTGGATTGACCCGGAGAAGAAGCTCATCAGAATTTTTCTGCAACACCTCCTCGGCTCCGGCACCGAGAGCAACCTCTTCATGGCGATGGCCGGCTCAGCAGTTATAGATTAAGAAACTCAAGAACCGAAAAACTCAACCCCTTTGCGTCTTTGCGCCTTTGCGAGAGAAAACCAAAATCACTCACGCAAAGGCGCAAAGACGCAAAGGGGTTGAGTGGATTTTCAAATGCGCTTTATCCCGTTCTCTTCAGCTTCCCAGTGTGCTTGGCCCACAGTTCTATGCGGCCGAAGACCCAGAGGCCGAGCGGGATGAGGAGGACACCCATCAGCACGAGCATCATCAACTCGAACGTGACGGCCGAGAGCGGCGCGCCCGCCAGGTGCTCGGACGTGGACGCCGGATTGCCCACGCCGACCAGCTTGCGGCAGGCGGAGAGCGAGTAGGTCGCAGGCGAGAGCCACGAGAGCGGCTGAATCCACGCGGGCAAAACTTCCACAGGGTAGTAGACGCCCGAGACCAGCAACAACAATCCCTGAAAGATGTGTGTCGCCTCGGCCCCGCGCTCCGGGCTCATCACCGGGAGCGCCGCGGCCATCAATCCCAGCCCGACGAAGGCGAGCGTGCTGACCATGAGCACGACGCCCACGCCGAAGAGGTTCGCGCCCGCAAGGTTCAGGTCCGTGAAGAGCATCAGGCCGAGCAGCACAATTATTGTCTGCACGATGCTGTTGAAGAGCGAGTAGAGACTAACTCCCGCCAGGTGCACGAGCCGCGAGACCGGGGCCATGAAGGTGTATTCGAGCGTCCCCTCCCAGCGCTCGTACCCGATGGACATGGCAATCTCGTTATAGAGCACGGAGAGAAAGTTCCACTGCAACGCGCCGACGACGAGGACGAGCGTTAGTTGATAGTCGCCCGCCGCGACGCCTATCAGCGCCACGGTCGCGGAGGTCGTCAGCGCGTAGAAGTTGAAGACGATGACCCAGGAGATGTAGCGCCGCGTCAGGTGATACCCGCGGAAGACAAACGCCCAGGTCTGGCGAAGGGTGCGTTCAGTTGTAGACATCTTACTTAGACCTCCAACACTTCCACTTCTTCTTCCTCGTCCTTCAACTCTTCGCCCGCGAGCTTGATGAAGGCGTCGTCCAAGTGTCTCTGCCTTCGCCTCGCGCATGAGCGCATTGGTTGTGCCTTCGGCGACGAGGCGGCCGTGCGCGAGGAAGCCGATCCTGGCACAAAGCCGCTCGGCCTCCGCCATGTCGTGCGTCGTGAGCAGAATGGTCGTGCCCTCGCGCGCGCGTAAAGATTCGAGGAAGGTCTGCACGTCGCGTCGGCTCTTCGGGTCCAAGCCGGTCGTCGGCTCGTCCAGCAAGAGCACGGGCGGGTTAATCATCAGCGCGCGCGCAATGCTGATCTTCTGCTGCATCCCGCGGCTCATCTCTTCGAGCGGGGAGGAGAACTTGCGCTCCTCCATGCCCAGTTGTTCGAGCACACTCATCGCACGGGCTTCGGCCTCCGCGGGCTTGAGGCCGTAGAGCAGCGCCGTGTAGAGCAGGTTCTCGCGCGCCGAAAGTCTCTTGTAGAAGGCCGCGTCCACGCTGACGCGCCCGATCAGTTGGCGCACGCGTCCGTGCTCTTCGGGCAATTTGTAGCCCAGCAGGCGCACCGTGCCGCCGTCCGCGATGAGCAAGGTCGAGAGGATGCGAATCAGCGTTGACTTGCCGGAGCCGTTCGGCCCGAGCAGGCCGTAGGTCTCGCCACGCGCCACCTCGAACGAGACGCCGTCGAGCGCCCACTCCTCTGTGACCCTGTTTTTGAGCAGCCCCTTACGCTTGCGAAACATCTTGCGCAGGTCGCGAACCTCTATGGCCGTTTGCGTCATGGCGAAAACCTCTGGCGCATCCCTGTTCGGGGACGCGCACGTTGACCGGGCGATTGAATTGGATTGGGTGTAAAAGGCTGGACCGAGGTAAGAGGATCGAGCGCGCAAAGGGCGTTTTTGGGTTACACCCCTCGCCCCCCACAGGAGTCTTCCTCCAAGGGAAGAACGTGGACGGCGCGTCGCTGCGCGAGCTTACTCGGTTGTCCTAACGAAGCTTTTCATCTTAGTCACCTGCTTGACACGAAGACTACATGAAAACAGTGATAAGTTACAAGTGATAAGTGATAAGTAAAAGCGATTGTCTTTAACTTATCACTTATCACTTATCACTTATCACTTATCACTTATCACTGCTCTTTTGCAGCCAGTTGTCGGCCGGGTAGTGCGCGTCGCGTTCGATGTAGTGGAGCGTATAGGCGTGGCGCGAGCGCGGGGAACGGTTGGGATAGCTCATGTGCGGCATCAGTCCGTTGAGGAGGATGAGCGTGCCCTTTTTGACTTCGAGCGGGACGAGGCCGTCGGTGGGCCAGGGCGCGGGGTCGTAGACCTCGAAGCGCGTGCCGCCGCCGTCGGCGCGCAGGAAGCGTGATTTGAGGCCGAGCCTGTGTCCGCCGGGAATGGCCCAGAGGCAGCCGTTCTCGCGTGTCGCGTCTTCGAGCGCGAACCAGAGGCCCGTGGCGCTCAGCGGCTCTGTGTAGAGGAAGGTCGCGTCCTGGTGGCAGGTGACTTCGCCGCCTATGTTCGGCTGCTTGAAGATATACATTGACTGTATGAGCCTCGGCCGCCGGTAGCCCAGGGCGTTGACGAGCGCGGAAAGCTCGGGCGTGTGTGAGAAGCGGCTGAAGACCGGGTCAAGGTCGTGCAGCGCGTGGCCGATCTTGTTTATCGAGCGCTCGACTGGTTGGCGCAATTGGCCGCCGTCGTCGAAAGCCTCCTCCTCGAAGAAGAAGCGAATGTGGTCGCCGGAGCCGAGGAAGTAATCGTCGCTGGTGCGCGTCTGCTCGCGCGTCGAGAAGATGGAGACGGAGGCGGCCGGGTCGAAGGCGGCGACGAGCGCAAGCGCGCGCTCGCGCAGGCGGTCGCACTCTTCCGCGGGCGCGAAGTCTTCTATGATTAAAAACCCGTCCCGCTCGTAGCGCGCCAGTTGTTCGTTTGTCAGCATAGTCGTCTTCCGTTTACACAAACGCGTTCGGCTTCGCTATTATATGTCCAAACAGACGGGAGGGGTGAACATGGAGAGGGTGAAAGTTTACGGCGCGGACTGGTGCGAGGACACGCAGCGCACGCTCGCGCGCCTCGACGCGCTGGGCGTGAATTACGACTACGTGGACATCGAGCGCGACGCGAAGGCCGCCGGCTGGGTGCGAGAACAAAACGACGGCAAGGAGCGTAAGCCGACTGTGAAAATCGGCCGTCAGGTGCTCTCCGTGCCCGACGACGAAGAACTGGAGAGCGCTCTCAAAGAAGAACGACTGGCAGATTAGAAGCCGTTTGAGAAGTCCCCGCAGGGGACGACGTGATAATAGCCCAGCAATTTATTGCTGGGTGTAATGTGGAAATCATAGTTGAGTCCCGTAGGGACGACTGAACCACAGAAGTCGCGCCAGTTTCAGCCGTCCCTACGGGACTCCGAACCTTTGTTGCCGTCTATCCCCAGCAATAAATTGCTGGGCTATTTTCAATCGTCCCTGACGGGACGAAAAAATGTGAAGAAGAAGGGTTTCGTTTACGACCTCGTTATAGGCGTCCTGCGCGTGGCGCTCGTCGTCGCGCTCGTCGCGGCGGGGTGGAACATTTACGAGCGGCTGCCGGCCGGGACGAGCCCGTCGCAGGAGATGGCTGCGGGCGAGACGGCGCTACAGATCGTCCTGCGCCCTTCGCCGCGCGACAACGGCGCGGCGGTCAACATCCCCGTGCAGCTTTACCCGATTGACGTTTCGGCCGCGCAGCGCGAGTACGGCTTCGAGCCGCGCCCAGGGGTGCGGTTTGAGGATTTTCTGAAAGAGCGCATGCAGGGGCGCTCGCCCGTGCGCGCGCAACTGGACGAGCGCGGGCAGGCGACTATCATGCTGACTCCGGGCCGCTGGTGGGTTCACGCCCTGCTCAACGGCCCGCAGAACGTCGAGTGGCGGCTGCCCGTCAACGTCTCCGGCCGCCAGCAAATCATCGAACTCAACACGGGAAACATCTACGCGAGGACGAAAAGCTTTTGAAAAGCAGAATACAGAAGTCAGGAGTCAGAAGTCAGAATAAAAGAAAATCCATTAAAGCGGTCGCCGCCTTATTCCTTCTGACTCCTGACTTCTGACTCCTGACTCCTGATTCTTATGCTTGCTTTGCGATACGAAGGCGGCCAGTTGGCCGTCGCTGAGAGGGAGCGGCCGCGGGGCGTGGATGAGGCCGTGGTGCGCGTCACGCTGAGCGGGATTTGCAACACGGACGTGGAGATCGTGCGCGGGTACGCGGGCTTTGAAGGCACGATTGGGCACGAGTTCGTAGGGGTGGTTGAGAGCGCGCCGGACGACGCGCTCGTGGGGCGGCGCGTCGTCGGTGAGATTAACGCGGGCTGCGGGCGCTGCGAGTTGTGCAAGGGCGGAGATTCGCGCCACTGCCCTCAACGCACGGTGCTCGGCATCGTCGGGCGCGACGGCGCGCACGCAGAGTTTCTACAGTTGCCCGCCGTCAATCTACTGCCCGTGCCGGACGACGTGCCGGACGAGCGCGCCGTCTTCTGCGAGCCGCTGGCCGCCGCCTACGGAATCACCGAGCGCGCGAACGTGTCGGAGGAAACGCGCGTCGCCGTCATAGGCGACGGCAAGCTCGGCCTGCTCTGCGCGCAGGCGCTGGCGCTCACTAAAGCTCCAGTGCTGCTTATCGGCAAGCACCCCGAAAAACTTGCAATCGCCTCCGCGCGCGGAATCGAGACCGCGACGCTCGACCGTGTGAAAGGGCGCGCGCGCGAGTTCGACGTGGCGGTCGAAGCCTCCGGCTCGGAGTCCGGCTTCGCGCTCGCGCTGGACCTCTTGCGCCCGCGCGGCGTCCTCGTCCTGAAGTCAACCTTCCACGGGAAGACGAGCGTCGAGTCGGCGCGCATCGTCGTTGACGAGATCAGCGTCGTCGGCTCGCGCTGCGGGCGCTTCCGGCCTGCGCTCGAACTGCTCCGCTCGGGCGCGGTGGATGTCGAAAGCCTCATCAGCGAAGAATACAATCTCGCCGACGGCGTCAGCGCGATGCAGCGCGCCACCGAGCGCGGCGTCATCAAAGTTTTACTCCGACCGTGAACGATGAAGGGCAGCAGTTTTATCAACAGAGCACGAGGGGAATGGATGATTAAAAACGCCAGATGGATTTTCGTACTCCTGCTTGCACTGGCCGTAGTCTCATGCAGCAAGCCGCAGCCGCAGCCGCAGCCGCAGCCTTTGACAATCGTGCTGCTTGTGCGGCACGCGGAGAAGGCTTCGGACGCCGAAGACAGCCCGCTGACGGAGGCAGGCACGCAACGCTCACAGGCGCTCGTCCGCGTGGCCGAGGGCGCAGGCGTGAGCGCCATCTACAGCACGCAGTTCAAGCGTAACCGCGACACCGCGCAGCCGCTTTCCGAGCGCTTGAAGATCGCCGTCACGGAGTCGCCCATTAAGGACTTACAAAACCCAGGCGACTACGGGAAGACGCTCGCACGCGAGATTACGGAGAAGCACGCGGGCCAGACCGTGCTGGTGGTCGGCCACAGCAACACGATACCGCTCCTGCTGGAAGCTCTGACCGGGCAGCCTTCGCCCGTCAACGCCGCCGAGTATAGCGACCTGTTCATCGTCACTGTTCCTCCTTCCGGCGCGGCCAGGCTAATCAAAGCTCAGTACGGCACGGGCGGCCCGAAGTGACTATAGTGACGGAGTGAATGAGCCTTATTCGCTCCCGCCCACGCGGTTGTCAACTGCGCGCCCGGCATGGCATCCTTTGAAGGCGTCAAGGCTCTTGGGGAAGGAAGAAGTTTGCTAGATGTTCGTGGAGAGTAAGATCAAGACCAAACTGCTCAGGCGGATGGGCGAGGCGATCAAGGACTTCGGGATGATCGAAGAGAATGATCGCGTGATGGTCTGCCTGTCGGGCGGCAAGGACAGCTACACGCTGCTCGATCTGCTCCTGGACGTGCGCGACCGCGCGCCCGTCCGCTTCGACATCCTGGCGGTCAATCTAGATCAGAAGCAGCCTAACTTCCCGGCGCACGTCCTGCCCGACTATTTGACGAGCCGCGGTGTCCCGTTCCGCATCGAGGAACAAGACACTTACTCCGTCGTCAAACGTCTCGTGCCCGAAGGCAAGACTTATTGCTCGGTCTGCGCGCGTCTGCGGCGCGGCATCCTCTACGGCGTCGCGGTCGAAGAAGGTTGCACGAAGATCGCGCTCGGCCACCACGCGGACGACATCATCACGACTTTCCTCTTAAATCTTTTCTACGTCGGCAAGCTCAAGGCCATGCCGCCCGTGCTGCGCTCGGACGACGGCCGTAACACAGTGATTCGCCCGCTCGCCTACTGCCGCGAGGCTGACATAGCGGAGTTCGCCGCCGAAAAAAATTTCCCCATCATCCCGTGCGACCTCTGCGGCTCGCAGACGAACCTGAAGCGCGCGCGCGTCAAGCGCCTGATAGCCGAGCTTGAGAAAGAGATTCCTCACATACGCAGCTCCATGCTGACCGCGCTCGGCAACGCCGCGCCGTCGCACCTCCTGGACCCCACGCTTTTCGACTTCAAGAGTTTGGGCGCAGGCACGGGCGACGTTGCGGCCGAGCTTGACCTGGCGCTCGGCCACACGGACGCAGAATTGAAGCCCGCGCTCGTCAACATCGCCTAGCCGATGTGCCCGCCGCCCGGAAGGCGAATTCATCTTCCTCGATTCCCGGCGGCGGCGCGATGATTTGTTGACCGGAGTCATCGCGCAAAAGTAGTTTCTTCACGGCGCATCGCCGAGGCGAATCAAACCCATTCCGAGATTTGTTTCACCTCATGATCTTTTACACTCACGCAGCACACTCAACACAGCACTGATGATCGTCGCGGTGTCTGGACGTTCCAGGGCAGCCGCCGCCGGCGCGCAAAATTTTTAGGCCGCCGGAGGAAGCTTCTGAAACGCACGTCAGGTTTTTCATCGGAGGATGCTCAAGATGCTAAGCACCCAAACCATGACCGTGATTTACGAGGCGGCCGAAGAATATCGCCGAGGCGAAGGTAGACGGTCCGCCGTGAGCCGCATCTTGCGCATCCTCCCGGGACTCTCGGCGCAAGGGTATAGCTACCTGTGTCGCTGCCTGGACACGTACCCGTGGAGCCATGAGACCGCGACGCTTGTCACCGAAGAATTTCCCCGGCACATCCCGGCCATGAGCACAGACTTTCTGTGCGAGATGCTTGAGTTCCCGTGGCTCTCTGAGACGGATAAGATTTCCCCGGCGCAGGTCGTGCTCGGCATCGCGCGAAACCGAGGGCTGTCGGGCGCAGACGGCGACGGCAGTCGGCTGCAACGGGCCTTACGGGATTACATAAAACGCCGCCCGGAGACCGCCTTCAAGGAGTTCTTCCGCATCCACGAAATATCGAGCGAGACGTCCGAGGCACTGTGGCATGAGCTGTCCTCGCACATTCGGGACGAGGTCGCGTTCATGTACCGCCGCCCGGCAGAGAGATGGCGTCTGGATGAGTTGATGGAGGACTCTTACTGGCGGGAAGTGGACGCAGCGCCTCTCAGCGCGTCCGAGTTGGTTCTCATGCGGCGCGCGCTCGACGTAATCCGCCGCCACACGGCCAAGGCCGGCCCCACTTTTATTCCGGGGCAACTTCTGCTCGCCGCCGCCTTGTCCGAAGACCGTGACGAGACGCTCACATTCCCGCAGGCGTGGGTCAAGGCACATTTCCCGCCGTTTATGCTGCCCGCGCTTGAGGGTCTGAAAGCCGGAACTAAACTTCCGCCCATACGCGAAGGACGCGCCGAAGAATTGCCCTCGCCCGTGCCGCCGCGGCGGAGGGCGGCGCTGAGCGAACTGGCAGAAAAGCTCCGCCACCTTGAGCGTTTCTCGCCGCGCCGCCACGCCCCTTTGCTTGAAAGGCTGACTCCGGCCGAGTTCGTCTACCTGTGCGGCGCGCTCGCGCTGAGCGATTTTTCCCGCTGGGGCAGCGTAGCGCGCGAGGTCTCGGCCCAATACGCGCTGTGCGTTCGAGGTCTCAATAGAACATATCTGCTGAAGATGCTCGAAACCCCGTGGCAATGGGTGGTCAGCGATTTTGGCGTCCTGAAAATCATTTATGAGATTTCGCTCTCCACAGGACTTCTCACGGCCCCCTACGCCTCCTGGTTCGCCCGAGCGTTCGCCGCCTTTCTCAACGACCACCCGGAGTGGGCGGCCCGGGAGTTTCTGGACTTAAAAAGGGAGTGCAGTCTGACGTTCGCGGAAGAAATCTGGTCTCAACTCGGCGCGGGCGTCCGCGAGGGAGCGCTCGCGATCGTTCGCCTACAGCTCACCAACCACTTCGGATTTAAAATCTATCCTAAGGCGCGCGACCTCCGTTCTCTCGGCTGGAATCTTAAAAAGTCAATTGAGTCAATCGCGCAGTCGGACGAGCAGCCACTCGAAGTGAGGACCGTAGCAGCAGCCCTGCAAATCGCGCTTAGCGACGCGCTCGAAACCTCGCAGCTTAACGAGGACTGGCTGCTCGGCTTTGCCTCACTACTGGCGACCCGGGTCGAAGGGGAGGAGGCGCGGGACGAAACTAAGAGAAGGGCCCCAAAGCAGGTCCCCGAGTTCGTCGCCAGGCACGCCATCTCGCCTTCGTTCGCGTTCTCGTCCCTCTCCGCGCTACTTGTCAGACTCCTCCGCGATTCGCTTCCACATGGGTCCGCCAGCTCACTCTCTTCTAATCCTGTCTACGTCGGCGTCTCCGCCCCAATCGGGGCGACGCCCGGCTCGGATTTCATCGCGCGCCTTTACGCTTACGCGGAGGAGTTTCAGGGTCAGGTGGAGGACGTCATCAATTCTCTTGCCCCGACCAGCAAGCGCGTCTCGGGGCTACGCCGGTGTCGCTGGCGCGTCGGGGAGACGGTCACAGTCCGCGCCTCCGGCACACACGTGACTTGCAAACAGCCCGTAGTCCATTTCGAATGGAACGGCGCATACGAGATCGCGGACTTTCATTTCGTGGCCGACAAGAAGGCCGCCGACAAGGTCGCTATTATCGCCTTCGCCCTTGAGGTTTCGGGGGTGACGGTCGCCACCGTCCAGATTGAAGTCCAGATTCGCAAGGAAGCACCCGCGGGCATGCGCAACGTCAGGACGGAGGCCGCGCGCACGGGATTCGCCTCTTACGCCACGGAGGATAGGCCGGAAGTCCTGGGGCGCGTCTCGTCCATCGAGCAGAGCGCGGGAATGCTGATCTTCGTTGACTGCCTGGACTTGCACCCGAGCGAAGAGTGGCGTCCGATGGTGGAGCGTGAAATAATCGCGCGGGACATTTTCCTGTTATTCTGGTCGCTGCGAGCGAGCAACTCCGACTGGGTGAGGTGGGAATGGCAAACGGCGCTAAAGAAAAAGGGGACTAAGCAAATGGAAATTCACCCGCTCCAAGCACCCCACCTCGCACCGCCGCCGAAGGAGCTCGCCCACCTCCACTTCGGAGACAGGTATCTGGCCGCGCGGGGGGAGCCGCCTTTTGACGCCGCGGCCCCGAACGTCGTTTATAAACGGAGAGCTGTTCTCGCCTGGATTCACTCGCTATGGTACAGAAAATGAGCACCCGCCCAAGGAAAAAAGCAAGCGACTTCTCCGCGCTGCTCAAAGATTTTACGGACAAGACTCCGCCCGGCACTCTCGTCGAATACTCGACGCTCCTCTGCCTAGCCTGCATCTTCGACATCTTCACCAAGCAACTCGCGCTCGCGCCGCGCACGGCCTACTCGGAAATCAAGCGCCACTCGCCGGGCATACAGGAGTTGACCGCGCCCGTTGCTTCAAGACCCTACTTCGACAGCGAGGAGAAGAACCCGCGCTGCCCTTACTGCGACGCCGCGAAGCGCTGGCACGCGCGCTTCGATACCTATCGCATCGAAGGGGGCAAGAGTACGGACGCCGCGCGCCGCGCGCTCCTCAAGACGCTGCCGAAGTCCGAGGAACAGTTTCAGATGAGCGAAGCGAAGTCTGACCGCCGCGCGCTCCTCTTCGAATGGCTGGACACGATGGGGCGCAACCTGGATTTCGAGGACGACCGCTGGTTGATTGAAGTGACGCGTGGCCTGCTGGAAAGAATCGAGCCGAAGACGGATTGGTCGGAAGTCTTCGAGGGCTTGCGCGCCGTGCGCCGCTCGCAGCGGCTCGAAGCAGGGTGGGAGCGGGACGGCGACCGGCTGTTCCTCGCGCCCGCAATCTACAACGACGTGCTGCTCATTCAATACCTCGTCAGCCGCTCACACAAACACGGCGGGCGCACCTTCGAGGGCCGCCTGACGCTCATCGAACTCGTGCGCCGCATGCGCTACAGCGGCCACCTGGACGCACAGGGCATCACGGAGCGCGACCAGTTCGAGGTGCTGGAAAAACTGGTCGAACACTTGACGGGCGGCGAGGGCGCGGTCAAGCTCTACTACATCGTTGACCGCCGCGACTTTCTCGAAAAGGTGAAGACGGTCTACGCGCGCTACGCGACTTGAGATGGAGCAGGTGAAATGTCTTTGGCCCATTTAATCGTAGGGCTGCTGGAACTGCTGCCTGAAGCCTTTTTTGTCTTCTCGTCCGTGGAATGTCCGCGCTGCTACGTCGAGATGCGCCGCCTGCCGAAGCCGAATAAGCGGCTCTTTCGCTGTCCCTCGTGCGACGAGTTGTGGGTGAGACGAAATAATAAGTTGCAGCCTTTTATTCACCGCCCTGAGTAGTCCTTATTCATCCGGCCGAATCCCGAAGTCTTCCGCGACGAGTGAGTATAAAACTGCGTCGTATGGCTGGCCGTTGACGTGTAGGCGCTTGCGAAGAACGCCTTCGCGTGTGGCACCTGCCTTTTCGGCGACGCGCTGGCTGGGGAGGTTTTCGACCGCCGCGAGGATTTCGATGCGCTGGAAGCCGAGTTGTTCGAGGGCGAAGCGCGCCGCCAGCCGCGTGGCGCGCGATGCGACGCCGCGCCCGGTCTGTGAGCTTCTGACCCAGTAGCCTAGATTGGCACACTGGTGAATCCGGTTGATGAAGTTCAGTCCGACGCCGCCCAGATAATCCCTTGTGTTGGCGTCGAACACGCCGAACCCGTAAGCTTCGTCGTTCCTCCACGCCTCGTCGCGCGCCATGACGAATGCGGTCGTCTCCTCTACGGTGTAGCCCGCGTGACACCACGGCAGCCACGGCGAGACTTCCGCGATGGACTCGCGCACGGCCTCGTACATCACGCTTATGTCTTCGGCGCGGTAGGGGCGAATCAAAATTTTGTCGTCTGAAAGCTCGATCATCGCGCGGACAATCTTACATCAAGGCCGCGCGAAATAGTCGCGGGCGACGAAAAAGCGGGAAATCTTCCGATTCTGTGTCGCCACGCCCTTCATCTTCTCTTTGCCGCGCTTCTCCTGTTATACTGGCTGGCCTCCCTTTTGCGCCGGCGCGGCCGGGCCTGACCGAGCGGGCCAGGTGCAAACCAGATTTGATAGCCTTTACGTTTTTTCAAAGGTGGTGTGAGTGATGTACGAGCTTCCCAAAGATCAGATGAACGGTTCGGAGCGGGCCATCCTGCGCAAGCTGCGCGTGTGGATCGTGGCGCTGGCCGTTGCCTGCCTCGCCGTCGGCATCGGGCTAGGCGCGATCCTGACGGGCCGCCCCGCAGTCGCGCAGAACGAGATGGTGCAGGGCACCGCGCGCGCCCCCGAAGCGCTCTCGGCCTCGTTCGCCGAAATCGCGCGGCGCGTAGAGCCGGCGGTCGTCAACATTGACACCGTGACGGCCGCGCCCGAGATAGCCGAGCGCGACGACGACACAGAAGACAAGGACGACCCGGCGGCGAATAACCCTCTGCTGGATATGCTGCGCCGGCAGGCGCGTCGCCCCGCGCGCGGCGTAGGCAGCGGATTCATCGTTGACGCGAAGGGTTACATCCTGACCAACCAGCACGTCGTGCAGGGCGCGACGCGCATCACCGTCCGGCTGCAATCGGGCGAGGAGTTTCGCGGCGTCGTCAAAGGCATAGACGAAGAGACGGACGTGGCGGTCGTCAAGATAGAGGCCCCGCGCGACCTTCCCACCGTCAAGCTCGGCAACTCCGACGAAGCGGAAGTCGGCGACTGGGTGCTCGCCATCGGCTCGCCGTTCGGACTCGACCAGACCGTCACCGCCGGCATCATCTCGAAGAAGGAGCGGCAGGCCGCGCCGTTTACCAGCTTCCAGCAGTTCCTGCAAACCGACGCGGCGATTAACCGCGGCAACTCCGGCGGCCCGCTCGTCAACATGCGCGGCGAAGTCATCGGCATGAACTCGCAGATAGCGACCTCGACCGGCGACTACAACGGCATAGGCTTCGCCCTGCCCTCGAACGAGGCGGGCTTCGTCTACCAGCAGATCGTCTCCGCGGGCCGCGTGCGGCGCGGCTACCTCGGAATCTTCCTCGATTCCGTCAGGCCGGAGTTCGCCCGCGTCTACGAGTTGCCCGATACGAAGGGCGCGATTGTGACGGACGTGCGCGACCAGACGGGGCCGGCGGGCAAGGCCGGCATCCTGGCGAACGACATCATCACCGAGTACAACAGCCAGCCCATACAAAGCTCGCAGGACTTGATTAATAAGGTCGCCAGCACGACCGTCGGGCAGACGGTGACGCTCACCTACCTGCGCGACATCAACGGCAAGCTGGAGAAGCGCACGGCGAATGTGACCATCGGCGAGCGGCCCACGTCGCTCGCGCCGCGCGACGAAGAGGACACGCCCATCGCGCCGCCCGTGAAGGAAAAGCCGCAGCCCGAAGTCAACCGCCTGCGCCTCGGCGTCACGCTCCAGGAGTTGACGCCGCAGTTAGCCAACGAGAGGAAACTTGCGGGCGTGCGCGGCCTCTACGTCAAGGACATAGACCCGAGCGGCATCATCGCCGACGCGCGCCCGCGCTCGCTGGCCGAGGGCGACGTTGTGCTTCGCATCAACCGCGTTGCCATCAACACGCTTGAAGAGTTCGAGCGCATCGTCAACTCGCTCAAGGCCGGCGACGCCGTCGTCCTCAACGTCGCCCGCTACGACCGCGACGCGGGCCGCATCGTGCAGCGGGTCGTGCAGTTCACTTACCAGTAAAATGGTCAACAGTGAATAGTGAATGGTGAATGGACGAACTCAGTTTGTCCATTCACCATTTTCCATTTACAATTCACCTTACTTATGGCACAAGCGAAAAAAGCTCTCAGTAAAAAGAGTAATCGGAAGACTGCCGCCGCGGCGCGACCGGCGACGAAAACCTATCACAATTACATCGGCGGCCAGTGGGTCGCCAGCGCTGGCGGGGAGTGGTTCGAGAACGCGAACCCCGCCGACACGCGCGACATTGTGGGCCGCTTTCCGCTCTCGACCAGGGAAGACGTTGACGCGGCCGTCGCAGCCGCGCGTGGCGCTTTCGACCGCTGGCGGCAGACGCCCGCCCCGCGCCGCGCCGAAATCCTTTTCCGCCTCGGCGAGATTCTCATACGTAACAAAGACCGCTACAGCGCCGACATGACGCGCGAGATGGGCAAGGTCTTGAAGGAGACCGGCGGCGACGTGCAGGAGGCGATTGACTGCACCTACTACACTGCGGGCGAGGGCCGCCGTCTTCACGGCTTCACCACACCCGCGGAGATGCCCGACAAGTTCGCCATGTGCGTGCGCCAGCCCGTCGGTTTGTGCGGGCTGATTACGCCGTGGAACTTCCCGATGGCGATTCCCTCCTGGAAGCTCATCCCGGCTTTGGTGTGCGGCAACACGGTCGTCATCAAGCCCGCGGAGGACACGCCGCTCTCGACTTATAATCTGGTCAAGGCGTGCGAAGAGGCCGGCATCCCTCCGGGCGTGGTCAACCTGGTGACGGGCTACGGCGAGCCTGCGGGCGCGGCCATCACGAATCATCCCGCGCTGCGTTTAATCTCTTTCACGGGCTCGACCGAGACGGGGCGCATCGTCGCGACCGCCTGCGCCGAGCGCAACGCCATCTGCTCGCTCGAAATGGGCGGCAAGAACGTCATCATCGTGATGGACGACGCGGACATTGACCTCGCAATCGAGGGCACGGTCTGGGGCGCGTTCGGCACTTCGGGCCAGCGCTGCACGGCTTCCTCGCGCATCGTCGTGCACAAGAAAGTTTACAAGCAGTTCTCGAAAAAGCTTGCCGAGCGCGCCGCGGCCCTGCGCGTCGGCAACGGCACGAACCCGACGACCGACATGGGTCCGGTTATCAACGCCGACGCCGTTCATAAGATTCTCGGGTACATCGAAATCGGCGAGCGCGAAGACGGCGCGAAGCTCGCGACGGGCGGCAAGCGCCTGACGAAGGGCGAACACGCCAACGGTTACTTCATAGAGCCGACCGTCTTCACGGAGGTCGCCCCCGAGATGCGCATCGCGCAGGAAGAAATCTTCGGCCCCGTCACGGCCGTCATCCCGACCAACTCTCTCGAAGAGGCCGTCGGAATCGCCAACGGCGTGCGCTACGGATTGTCGGCCGCCATCTACACGCAGGACGTGAACCGCGCCTTCCGCGCGATGCAGGAGATGTACACGGGCATCTTCTACGTCAACTCTTCGACCATCGGCGCCGAAGTCCACCTGCCCTTCGGCGGAACCAAAGGCACCGGCAACGGCCACCGCGAGGCCGGCACGCAGGTCCTGGACATCTTCACCGAATGGAAATCAATCTACGTTGACTACAGCGGTAAGTTGCAACGCGCGCAGATTGACATGGAAGACAGCGCGGATTGACGCGGGGTGGGGATTGGCAATAAAGTTCGCGGGCGCGTTGTCAGACTGTCGTTTAGTCTTACTCTTCCCAACTGATTGGAGAACAGCACAGTGATCGTCGGACTGCCTAAGGAAATCAAGGATAACGAATACCGCGTGGGCCTCACTCCGGCCGGTGTGCGCGCTTTGACCGACGCCGGGCACAGGGTGGTCGTCGAGCGCGGCGCGGGCGAGGGCTCCGGGTTCGAGAACGAGTTGTACGAGCGCGCGGGCGGGACCCTTCTGGATTCGCCCGACGACGTGTGGGCCGAAGGCGAGATGATCGTCAAGGTGAAGGAGCCCATCGCGCCCGAGTACCCGCGCATGCGCGAGGGCCAACTGCTCTTCACCTACCTGCACCTCGCGCCCGACCCGCAGCAGACCGAGGCACTGCTGAAGAACAAAGTGACGGGCATCGCCTACGAGACGATCACGGACAGGAAGGGGACGCTGCCGCTCCTGACGCCGATGTCGGAAGTCGCGGGGCGCATGGCCGTACAGGTCGGCGCGACCTACCTTGAGAAGATGAACGGCGGGCGCGGCATCCTCCTGGGCGGAGTGCCGGGCGTGCCTGCGGCGCGCGTCGTCATCATCGGCGGCGGGGTCGTCGGCACCAACGCCGCGAAGATCGCCGTCGGGATGGGCGCGGCCGTCACAATCATTGACAACAATCTGGACCGCCTGCGCGACTTGGACGACATCTTCCTCTCGAAAGTCTCCACGCTCGCCTCCTCCGCCTACATGATTCACGACGCCATCAAAGAGGCCGACCTCATCATCGGCGCGGTACTCATCCCGGGCGCAGCCGCACCGAAGCTCATCACGCGGGCCATGCTCAAGGACGTTCCCAAGGGCGCGGTCATCGTTGACGTGGCGGTGGATCAGGGCGGCTGCATAGAGACGACGCACCCGACGACGCACTCGAACCCGACCTACTACGTCGAGGACGTGCTCCACTATTGCGTGGCGAACATGCCCGGCGCGGTCCCGCGCACTTCCACTTTCGCGCTGACCAACGCCACGCTGCCTTACGCGCTGAAACTAGCGAACAAGGGTTTTCCCAATGCCATCGCGGGCGACCCGGGCTTGAAGGAGGGCGTCAACACTCACGCCGGCCACCTCACCTACGAGGCGGTGGCGTTAGATCAGGGCCTCCCCTACACCCCGCTCGACGAATTAATCGGCCCCGACGCGAGCGCGAAAGCGTAAGGCAAAAGGAAAAGGGAAGACCCTGAAAGGGTCTAACAAGATAGCCGGGGCTAGCGAGCGTAGCGTAGCGCCGCCCCCGGTCAGACGAAAGAAAACGTCTTGACCCTGAAGGGGTCGCACCTCAATGTTGAATGTGCGACCCCTTCAGGGTCGAATCTCTTTTGCTAACGAAACCGGGGGCGGCGCAAACTCTCGTTTGCTTGCCCCCGGCTATCATGTGCGACCCCTGCGGGGTCTTCACTTTTACCTTTTTACTTTTTGCCTTCTTCAGGCTGCTTTGAGCAGCAGTCTTGCAAGGCAGCCCGTGAGTTCGTCGGGGCGCACGGGCTTGGCTAGATAAACGTCGGGGCGGTCGTTGGCGTCGCGGGCGGCGTCGGCGCGCTCGAACCCGCTGAGGAGAACGACGGGCAGGCGCGAGAGCTTAGGATGGTGGCGCAGGAAGCGGCAGAGTTCGTAGCCGTTCAGGTGCGGCATGATGGCGTCGGTCACGACGGCGTCCACAGCGGAAGTGAGCGCGGCTTTCATCGCCTCAAGGCCGTCGGCCGCGCTGAGGACGCCGTAGCCCGCGCGCTGCAAAATGACTTCCAGGTAGCGGCGTATCGAGCGGTCGTCTTCGACTATCAGGATTGTGCCGCGCGTCGCGCGTGTTTGTGAGGCGGGGAGAGTAACCGGCGCGCCGCTCGTGGCGGTGATTTCTTCGGTTGCGTTCATCTGGCCTGGCTTGACCTCGCTTGTTGGACGGGCTCTACTTCGGCGGGGAGCCCCGCCGGTATCACGGCAAGCCGCGTGCCCGAAGATGACAGGAACACCGCACAAGACCCCTGTTCATCCCGCGCCCACGGCGCTTTCCGGCCCCCTAAGTTGCGGGCGACCCTGAATTTGTAAAGCTCTCTTGAATTGCCGGAGAATTTCTTCGAGGAGAGATGTTGGCCGATGGTGTCGGCTAAAATCAGATTAAATTAGTTCAAGCTGACCTGTCAACAGTCATCAATTTGAACGTGCCGGCGGTCAAAATGCACAGGGGTTTGCGGCATTTTACCCAGCCGCCGCGGCCCCGTTAGCTTGCCGCAGCCCGTGAAAAGGACATCCCGCGTTCAGACGCGGACATCTGAGGTAAGGTCTTCGAGCACGGGCCGCCCCGCCCGGTGCTCGTCGAAAGAAAGGTTCAGGCCATGTTGAATAGTTCGAGACGGCGAGTCGCTACCTTGATGCTCGTCACGGCCCTCGCAGTTCTGACATTCGCGGTTTACCCCGGCCGGGCTTGGTCTTCCGACGGACGAATCGTGAGCGACTGGGGTCCGAGGTGGCGCATGTACGACGACAAGACTTACGGGTTCCAGATCAAGTATCCAAGACAATTCGTCATCCTCCCGGAGAAGGGCGAGCGAGGGGAAGCCCCCGCGGGCCGCGTGCACCGCGTCCGCTTTCAGGATAAAAAAGTCGCCTCGTGGCAGACCGCGGACCTTGAGCCGCCGCAATTCATGATCGAAGTCTTCAAGGCCGACAATGCCGTCTCTCTGCGCGACTGGCTTGAGTCGGCACAGTGGATCGGGCAGGGCGACACGGTCGAGCCGTTCGAAGTCAAAGGAGCGCGCGAAGGCTTGCGCGTCCGCCTGATGCAGCAACTCGCGCCGAACGAGTTTTACTACGTAGCGACCGAACGATACGTCTTCAGGCTGACCCCGCTCGGCATTCACGGCCCCGAAATGCTGGCCTCTTTCCGGCTCAAGCCGGGAAATTAAAAGAGCTAAGTCTGTCTCTTACTAAACGGCCGGCCGGAAAACTTTGCGAGAGTTTCCGGCCGGCCGTTTAGCCATCATTCGCACCCATGGCAGCAAAGCGCGCAACGTGAGAGCGAGGCTTACGCGCACGGGCTCAAGGTTCCCGTTACGGGGTCGCCGGGGCCGTGCATTTGAAAACGCCCGGCCCGGAATATCTCAGGCAGTTAAAGATATTCAAGGCGTTCGCGCCGAAGTATGGCGAGTAGAGCGCCTTCGGCTGCGTGCTCGTGTACTTGTAGGAGTTGACGCCGTTGACGTAGTTGTTGGACGCGGCGTTATTCGCGAAGTTCTTAATCAGCGGGCCGCCGCTGGTCCCCCCGGTCGAGTCGCACCCGATGCCGAAAGTCATCAGCGCCCCGTTGACTACGTCGGTCTTGGCGTAGCCGGCCGCGCAGATAATCTGCTTCGCGCCGGTGAAAGGGGCCGCCGCCGGATAGCCTATGGAGTGCCAGTGCTGGACGATGGTCTGGCTCGACTGGAAGCCGAGCCAGCCGACCTTCTGGCTGATCTTCAAATTGGCGAGCTTGTTGAGGACGGCCCCGCCGATGTCCTCTTCAAATTTGCTGCCGCCGCCCGTGTGCCAGGTGCTTCTCACCGTCAAAAAGTTGGCGGACCACTGTCCATAAGGGGCGCTGCCGCTGTTATAGGCCGGGACGAAGACCCAGTTCGTGTGGAAGTGGCCGTTGCCGTCGCTGACGCAGTGACCAGCCGTGATGACTCCGTAGTTGCCGATGGAGGAGCCGGAGCAGACGAAGTTGCCGCCGCCGAACTTGGTGAAGAAGACTTTGCCGATTGTCCTGTAGGGGAAGTCGGCGTAGCGCGTGGCGGGCAGATTCTCCCAACGCGAAAAGGGGAAAGGATAGGTATAGGCCGGCGGAGCCAGGGGCGAGGGTTCGCCGAAGGCCACTTCCGCGACCGCTTCCGCGGCCGTCTGAGTTTTGCCGCCCGCTTCGCCGCCCAAACCGCCGGGCGCAGAGAAGGGCGTCCCGGACTTCATGGGAGCGACCGTGTAGATGTCGCCTTTGTCATAAGCGGGCTGGGCCAGGGGGTAGGGTTTGGCGGCCAGCATCTCTTCGCGCGTCCAAGGGCGCGGGGCGGCCACCAATGCCCTCTGGTCTGAATTGAGCGAGGAACTGGTGCCCTTCTGTGCCTGTGCGCTGAGCGAGGCGACGAGCATGAGACTGGCGAGCAGGAGGAACCTGGAAACAAAAAACCTGTGTGTTCTGGGGATCATCTTCAACTCTCCTTTAACAGACGATTGCTTCCCGGAAGCAATCGTCGGGGGCTATGGACCGTCGGGCGCTCGGCTCAACGCGGCGGGAATCGTCGAGGCGGCCTTCGCCCTGTGGGTCGTTTTCGCGTCCTGCTTACGGTCCTGGAAATCCAGGCGAGAGGGTGGCCGTTTACGCAAAGGGGACGCGTCTGGGCAAATTGTCAACGAGAGGTCGTTTATAACGTCTGATTTCAGGCTGCAATACAAGTGCCAATCGCGAAATCTCATTCTCGCGGACGAAAATGGGCCTTTGCTTTGCGGCGGGGCCGCGAGATGTCTACAAGAGAAGACACTCCGGGCCGGCGACAGAGCACTTCCGTTGACTCCTGAAGTCTCGCGGCGCCGGACGCGGGAACGCGGGGCTTCGTGTTATACTACCGATTTCGCTCATTTGCCAGCGAAACGGCTGACGATGCTATTGCGCGCCCGAGAATAAATGGCGCGCGCCGAGAGTCGGAATTAATCAGGGAAAGAAGTACCGATGTACGAATTCGCAGTCGCCCCCGCGGTCACACAGATACGCCGCCGCGGGGTCGAAATCACGGAAGTCGCGCCCGAGAGCCTGGCCGCGGAGCTTGAGCTTGAGGCGGGCGACCGTGTCATCAAAGTCAACGGTCGCGTGGTGCGCGACTACCTGGATTTTCGCTTCCAGACGGGCGGCGAAACCGAGCTGGTGCTGGAAGTCCGCAAGAAGAGCGGCGAGGAGTGGGAACTCGACATAGAGCGCGACGAGGGCGAGGACTTCGGCCTCGGCTTTGAGCAGATCGTCCCGCGCCAGTGTGCCAACGAGTGCATCTTCTGCTTCTGCAAAGGCAACCCCGAGACCGCGCGCCCCTCACTCTTCATACGCGACGAGGACATACGCCTCTCGTTCCTCTACGGCAACTACACGACGCTGACCTCCATCACTGAAGACGAGATGCGCCGCATCATCGAGCAGCGCCTGACGCCGCAGTACGTCTCCGTCCATGCGACAGACCTTGAAGTGCGCGCGCACCTGCTCGGCATAGAGCGCGAGCGCGCGGACATTTCAGCGAAGATGAATCGAATGCTCGACGCCGGGATAGAGATTCACGCGCAGGTCGTGCTCTGTCCTGAAATCAACGACCGCGAGGTCTTGCGGCGAACCATCAACGACCTGGCGTTGCTTCACCCGCGCGTCAAGAGCGTGGCGATTGTCCCGCTGGGGCTCACGCGCTACAACACGGACGAGCGGCTCACGCCCGTCACGCCGGAGTTTTGCCGCCGCACTATTGGCGAGTTTGCCCCGCTTCAGCGCGAGTTCCGCCAAAAGCTCGGGACGACCTTCGCTTTCCTCGGCGACGAGATTTACCTGCGCGCGGGTCTGCGTGTTCCGTCGCGCGCGCACTACGGCGACTACCCGCAGATAGAGGACGGCATAGGGATGGTGCGATCCTTCGCCAACGACTTCCAAAAACTCTGGCGCAGGCTCGAACGCCGCCCGCCGACCCACCCCGCGCGCCTTCACGGAACGGTGATGACAGGCACGCTCTTCGCGCCCGAATTGAGAGACGCAGTCGAGCGGCTGAACGCGCGCTTCGGCACGCGGCTCAACGTAGTCGGCGTCGAGAATCGTTACTTCGGCGGCGACGTTTCGGTGGCCGGACTGCTCACGGGCGAGTGCTACACGGCCGCGCGCGATTCCCTGCGGGGCAAGTTCGTCGTCATCCCCGCCTCGTCGCTCAAGAGCGGCGGCGAATCCGTGATGCTCGACGGCACGACGCCCGACGACTTAGAGCGGCGGCTCGGCCTCCCCGTCCGCCCCCTCGACTTCGCATCCTTTGCGGAAGCAGTGGGCAGCGGGCAGTGGGCAGTGGGCAGTTAAAAGAAAAACGCTTTGGTCTTTAACTGACCACCGACCACTGACCACTGACCACTTTTTATCTATGGCGTCTGAGGGCAAAAAGATTCTGGACGTGGGGTGCGGGGACAACAAGTACCCCGGCGCTATCGGGATGGACTTTAACCCGCGCACCGCGGCGGACGTGATTCACGACCTCGGCGTCGTCCCTTACCCTTTCGCCGACGACGAGTTTGACGAAATCATCAGCCGTCACGTCATAGAGCACGTGCCGGACGTGATGGCCTTCGTCTCGGAGCTGCATCGCATCACCAGGCCCGGCGGCCGCATCAAAATCGTCGCGCCCCACTACACCAACCCCGACTGGGCGACAGACCCCACGCACCGCAACCACCTCAACAGCTACTCCTTCAACTGCTTCATGCAGGACCGGCGGCTCTTCCCCTTCTACACGGACGTGGAATTGAAGCCCGTCCGCGTCTACGTCTCGCTCGCGAACCTGTGGCGCGCCCTCGGCATGGAGTTCGTCACGAACCTCGACCAGCGCTGGCCTTCCTTTCGCTTCACCCGAAAATTCTGGGAGTTCTATCTCTCCTACATCTTCCGCGGCAAGGAACTGCACTTCGAGTTCGAGGTCGTCAAGAAATCCCCGCGATAAAGCAAGTCTGCGGATTGCGGATTTAAAGACAGACTCAACCCCTTTGCGGCTTTGGTTTTTCTTTTGTTGCGCCTTTGCGAGAACGCCTGTTTCGCGCTGGAGGCGCAAAGTTAAAACTTAAGGCGCAAAGGGTTGAGTAGTTCTATCTGTCGAGCTCTTTCTCTTCAATCCGCATTCCGCAATAAAAAAAGGGCGGCCCTTGCGAGCCGCCCATAGAGGTTCAACTTAGGTTGAACTGAGTGGAAGTTAGAAGACGTAGCGAATCTGGATGCGACCGAAGCGGCCGTCGCCGCCCTCGTTCTCATACACTTGCGCGAAGTCCGAGTTGAAAACGTTGCCGTCAGCCCAGTAAAGGTCATAGCTGAAGGTCGGGTGGTTGAGCACGTTGAAGAACTCGAAGCGAATCTCAAAGCGGTCGCTCTCCCACGGAGTGAACGGGAGTTTGAACGACCGGCTGAGGCTCACGTCGAGCCGCTCCTGGTGCGGCGAGCGCAACGTGTTGCGGCCGGCGAGGTTGGTCCGGATGCTCGGGTCAACGAGGAAGCGGACGCTCGCCGGGTCAACCGGGTTGCAGTTGAAGTCAACGTAGCCGCTCGGCGACGGGCAGCCCCAGAAGTTCTGCTCGTAAGCTATCGTTTGATCCGGGGCGAACGGGTTGCTGACGGCCGGACGGTCGTTGAAGGTGTTCAGGTCGTCGTTAAAGTCGAGGCCGCCGATGTACGGGGTCTCGACGTTGCCGGACTGAATGCGGTAGATCGCGCCGAACGTGAAGCCGCCGAGCAGCTTGCCCCGCCAGCCTTCGTTGAACATGCTGGAAGTATCCCAGAGGCCGACGAAGGAGAGGCGGTGCGGCACGTCGTAGCTGGCGACCGAGCGGTCAGTACGGCGGTTGAACGGATCGGAGCCGACGCTGCTGCCGCCCGTCTGGACGAACACCTCGCTGGCCGTGTTGTCAATGGCCTTCGACCAGGTGTAGGCCAGGCGATACAGGAAGCCGTTGCTGAAGCCGCGCTCAAGGCGCGACTGCAACGAGTGGTAGATCGAGTCGCCGCCGTTGGTGCGGACAGTGATGCCGCCGCGGGCGGGGTTAATGCGCGACACGCCGTTGATGCTCGGGTTCAACTGCTCGTTGATGAACAGGTGAGTCCCGCGCGAGCCGACGTAGGCGATGTCGAAGATGTTACGTCCGGGCAGTTCGCGCTGAATGCCGAAGTTCCAGACGTAAGTCATCGGGTTGACCAGGTTGGGGTCAATCGTGTTGACCGCCGCGCGCCGGTTAATCGTCGGCGTCGTCGGCAGCGACTGAGCGCCAAAGTTGGGGAGGCCATTGCCGACGTTGGGAGCGACGGTCGTCGCACCGAGCGCGTTCGGGAAGGTCGCCACCGTGTTGCTCAGGATGTTGTTGAAGAACACATCGTAGTTGACCGCGAAACCGCCGCGGATGACCGTCAGGTCTTCGCCGAAGAGCCCCCGCCACATGCGCGGAGTGTAAGCGAAGCTGAAGCGCGGGCCGAAGTTGTTATTGTCGCGCTGCTGCTCGACGCGCGCGAGCGCGTCTCCGAAGAGGCCGCTGGTGGCCGGGAACGCAGCGTTATTCGACACCGTGCCGAAGTTCTCGTAGCGGACGCCCATGTTCACCGAGAAGTTCTCGCGAACCCTCCACTGGTCGTTAATGAAGTAGGCCTGGTTGGTTACGTCCGACTGCTCGACGCCCTCACCGAAGACCTTGCTGGCCGAGCCGCCCGGTCCCGAGTTGCCGAAGATGAAGTTGCCGAGCGCGGTCAGGGTGCTGCCCGTAGTGTAGCTCAGCGTGCCGCGCGTGTTGATCGGGACCAACTGCGAGCCGCGCTGTGCCAGGATGTCCAGGCCGGCGCGGAGAGTGTGGTTCCCAATCGTGTGCGTGAGCGTGTCCTGGAACTGGTAGTTGATGAAGTTGCGGCCCTGCGGGAAGGTCGCCGCAAGTCCGACCGTCGAGATGCTGCCGATGTTGATGGTGATGGTCGGACCTGAAGTCGCGAGCGACTCGTCGCGCGGCGCGAAGAGCACGTCGAACTTGTTCCGGCCGAAGCGGAACTCGTTGGTCGTGTTCGCCGAGAAGTTGCGCGTGTAGGCCGCGTAGAAGCTGTCGGCCTTGCCCGGCACGTCAACCTCGAAGCCGGGGAACTGAGTCCCGCCGCTCAGCTCTGCGAACTGGTTGTTGAAGATCTGGTCGTTCAGCAGGTAGCGGAACGAGAAGCTGTCGTGCGAGGTCGGCGTCCAGTCAACGCGCGTGATGTAGTCGTCGGTGTCGACCGGCTGCGCGCTCTGGCGCGAGGCCGTCCCGAACTGGACGAACGTTCGAGGATCAATATTGTCATCCGGGTCGGGATCAATATCAATCGGGATCAGCCTGAACTGGCTGGTCGCCGGGAACGTGCTGACGATGGCGAGGTACTGGTCGAGCGCCGGGTTCTGCCCCGCCGGAACAAACGCGCGCAACTGGGCGATGCCAGCCGCCGTCGGCGTGATGGCGGTGCTGCCGACGCCGCCCGCGCGGAACAGGTCGCGCTGGAACGTGCCGAAGAAGAAGAGCTTGTTCTTCTTGATCGGGCCGCCCAGCGAGAAGCCGAACGTGTTCTGGTTGAACTTCGGTGCCTCGGTCAACTCTTCGATGGCGATCTGGCCCGGCGTGAGCGACGAGAGGAACGAATTCTGATTGATGTCGTAGACGGAGCCGTGGAACTCGTTCGTTCCAGAGCGGGTGATGACGTTCACCACCGCGCCGCCGGCGCGACCGAACTCGGCCGAGAAGTTGCTGCCGAGGATGGTCACTTCCGAGTAGCCGTCGCGGACCGTCGGCTGGTAGGACTGGCCCGTGATCGAGTTGTCGTTGTTCTCCAAACCGTCAATCAACTGGTTGTTGGAGCGGGGGCGCAGGCCGTTGGCGGAAAACTCCGTGCCCTGCACGAAGCCGCCGGCCAAGCCGCCCGGATCAACCACGCCCGGGAGCGTGAAGACCAGGTTGACGGGGTTGAGACCGACGACCGGGAGTTCCGTGATCTCGCGCGTGTTGAGCGTGTTGACGCGCGCTCCGTCGGCCGTCTGAAGTTCGATGAGGTTGTCGGAACTGATGGTAACGATCTCGCTCGGGTTACCGATTTCGAGCGGGCTGGAAACGTCAATCGTCTGCGCCGCCGCGACGATGACCTCCGGGCGCGTCGCGGTCTTGAATCCGGTAGCGCTGATCTCAACCGAATACGTGCCAGGGTCAACCGCGTCCAGGCGGAAGCTACCGTCATCCTGACTAACCGTATCACGGGAGACACCCGTCTGGGTGTTCGTGATTTTGACCGCGGCGCCGGCAATAGCGGCCCCATTGGGGTCAACCACTGTTCCCACGACGAAGCCCTTACTGGTCTGTCCCAGAGCCAACTGGCTGAGGGCAAAAACCAGCAGGAACGCCGTGGTCAGCGTTAGCTTAAATTTTCCCATATTACGTCTCCTGAAAATTAATGTTGGTGTGTAGTGAATCATGCACTGACGCGCCACTTTGGTTGAATCAGTGTAAAGAGAAGCCGACCCGTTTTAGGCAATTAGTAGGCCACGTAATTCCCCGAAGTTTTTCAAGGGGAAAAGGTGATTATTGCTGGCGAACGGCCCTGTTCCGGACTTAGTTAATCACCAAATTTTGGGGCGTCTTCTTGAATTTTTTGGATTTTTATCCGTAAATTCGGACTAGTATTTCACCAAGCTAAGGACCCCGTGCCTGCCATCGCCGACGCCTCAGTTCGTCTTTAATTTCTTCAAGGTCTTCATAAAATTGGAGAGTCATATTTGAGATATTTGGATTTCCTCCCGCTGCCGCCCGCTAAGTCCAAGGAATTCTATGATTACTCCGGCTCGGTGGTTTTGGAATAGCCTTTGCGGAATCTAAAAACGTAGGCGTGGTAGGGAGGCTGCTTTTCGTCGGATTTATTTCGTAACCGCGCCGAAACTTCAAAGTTAAATCCGAGCAGACAATCCAAAAATTCGGGTTCAGGCAGGGAGCAGAACAGACGCCCCTGCCGCCTGAACCCAGAGTTCTTTTTCCCAGGAGGCTTTTAATGTTTCAAGCACCTTTCGTCAGGCGAGCGCCGTATCTTTTGGGCGCGCTCTTACTGTCCCTGTTGACGTTTGGAAGTGCCTTCGCACAGAGCGGCACCGCATCCGTCCGCGGCACGGTCGCGGACCCGCAGGGCAGCGCCGTCGCCGGAGCCACCGTTACGCTCAGAAACGACGAGAAGAACTTCTCCCGGACCCAGACGACCAACGAGGACGGCGGTTACACGTTCACGTTGGTCCCGCCCGACACCTACCGCATAGAGGTCGAGGGGGCCGGCTTTAAGAAGACCGAGATTTCCAACGTCGTCGCCCAGGTGGACACCCCGCTGGATGTCAACGTCACGATGGAAGTCGGCGGCATCACCGAGACGGTCCAAATCACGAGCGCCAACGAGGCTACGCTCAACACGACCGACGCCACCATCGGCACGACCTTCGAATCGCGCCGCATCAGCGAGTTGCCCTTGAACGCGCGCAACGTCATCGGCCTGCTCTCCTTGCAACCCGGCGTCACTCGTGCGGGCGAGGTCAACGGCACACGGCGCGACCAGTCCAACATCCTGCTCGACGGCATTGACAACAACGAGCAGCAGAGCGGCCTTGACATCGTCAGCAGTCTGACGACCCAGGTCCCGGGCTACGCCGGCGACGCCTTCGGCAGCGTCCTGCGCGTCACGCCCGACTCCGTGCAGGAGTTCCGTGTCACCACGACTAACCCGAACGCCGACCAGGGCCGCTCCTCAGGCGCGCAGGTCTCGCTCGTCACCAAGAGCGGGACCAACGAGTTCCACGGCTCCGTGTACGAGTACCACCGCAACACGGTGACGACCGCCAACGACTACTTCAACAACGCCATCGGCCGCTACACGCAGGGCGTCGAGGCGGACGATGACATCGTCAACGCCGGGCAGGCGAACTACGGCGACCTCAAAGCGCCCCGGCCAAAGCTGATCCGCAACATTTTCGGCGGCTCCCTCGGCGGCCCCATCATCAAAAACCGCTTCTACTTCTTCTACAACTACGAAGGGCGGCGCGACGCCGAAGCCCAGTCCGTGCTCAGTGCGGTCCCGACCGCTTCGCTGCGGCAGGGAAACGTCAGGTATCGTTGCGACCTGGATCACCCTGACGCGGCCTTAAGGGCCAATTGCCAGGCCAACGGCGGCATCATCACTCTGACGCCGGCCAACATCGCGGCGCTCTACCCGGCCACCGGCGGTGTTAACCCGGCCGGCCTGTCCCTGCTCCAGACCGCCCCGCTGCCGAACGATTTCACGACCGGCGATGGTCTCAACACGGCCGGCTTCCGCTTCAACGCCCCGATCTCCTCGGAGCTGAACGTGCACATCGCTCGGTTCGACCTGACACTCACCGACCGGCAGTCAGTCTTTCTGCGCGCCAATTACCAGGACGACCTTTACGGCCAGGCCCCGGCGTTCCCGACCACGCCGTCGCCGGACATCTGGGTGCACCCGATAGGGTTCGTCGTCGGCCACAACTGGACTTTGACCAACACCCTGGTCAACAGCTTCCGCATCGGCCTGACCCGCCAGTCCTTCTCGCGCCAGGGCGACTCTAACGAAAACCTGGTCAACTTCCGCTTCGTCTACCAGCCGTTCCTTTACCAGCGCGGGCTCAGCCGCACGACGCCGGTCTGGAACGTCGCCGACGACATGTCCTGGATCAAGGACACGCACACGATCCAGTTCGGCGGCAACCTCCGCTTCGTGCGCAATAACCGCGTCAGCTTCGCCAACGCCTTCGACACGGCGATCATCAACCCGTCGTACTACGATAGCAACGGCTCGTCGCTGAGCGCGCCGCTGGACGACCTGGCGTCGGGTTCCATCTTCAGCACCCGCTCGGCCGTCGCGGCCGTCCTCGGGCGCTTCTCGCAGTACGCCTACAACGTCACCTACGACAAGGAGGGCAACGTGCTGCCGGCAGGCTCGGCGAGCGACCGCACCTTCGCCACCGAGGAGTACGAGTTCTACGGCCAGGACATCTGGAAGATCAGGCCGAACCTGACGCTCACCTACGGCCTGCGCTACGGCGTCAGCACTCCCGTTTACGAGACCGAGGGCTTCCAGACGTCTCCGACGGTGAGCCTGTCTGACTTCTTCCGCCGTCGCCAGGAGGGCGCTGCCGCGGGCATGCCGCTCAACGAGCTGATCACGGTGGAACTCTCCGGCAGGGCCAACGGCCGTCCCGACTTCTACAAGACCGACTGGAACAACTTCGCCCCGAACATCTCGGTGGCGTGGTCGCCCGACTTCGGCGACAACTTCTTCGGCCGCCTCTTCGGCCGTGATGGCCGTTCGGTCCTGCGCGGCGGGTTCCGCATGCTCTACGACCGCCTCGGCTCGGGGCTGGCCGTCGGCTTCGACCTCAACAACGCGCTCGGCTTCTCGGCGAACAACACCATCAGCCCGAACAGGATCAACACGACGACGCGGCTCGGCCCGCTCTTCACCGGACTCGGCCAGGATATCCGCAACTCGCCGTTCCTGACCGTGCCCGGCCCGATCCAGTTCCCGCTCTCGGAGGCGGCCGACAACGGGCTGCGCATTCAGCAGACGATTGACGACGGGCTGACGACGCCGCGGCAGTACAGCTTCAACCTGACCTACGGCCGCGAGCTACCCAAGGGGCTCTCCTTCGAGGCCAGCTACATCGGCCGCCTGGGGCGCAACCTCCTGGTCGAGCGCGACGTCATGCAGTTCAACAACCTGCGCGACCCGCTGTCCGGCACGACCTGGTACCAGGCCGCGGGTATCCTGGCCGACTGGCGCTTCAACAACGTGTCCGTCGCCAACATCACGCCCATTCCGTATTTCGAAAACCTCTTCCCCAATGCCGGGGCAGACCTTTTCGGCGACCCCGGGATGTCGGCGACCGAGGCGCTCTACACGCTTCACACGCGCCCGGACCTGGGCGGGTTTGACTTCTACGACTTCACGAACATTCAGACGATCCTGGATAATTTCACGACCTCCACGGCCGGCCCGAATCCGTTCGAGCACCCGCAGTACGGCACGCTCTCGACGCTGTCGTCCGTCGGGTCGTCGAACTACCACGGGGCGACCCTCACGCTGCGTCAGCGCTTCCGCGACGACGTCTTCGTGGACGTCAACTACACGTTCGCCAAGGCGCTCGACAACGGGTCGCCGATTGAGGCCGACGCCCAACTTGGCGGCAACCTGACGCGCAACTCCTTCGACCTGAACCTGTCGAAGTCCTTCTCGGACTTCGATGTGCGCCACAACCTCAACGCCAACTGGCTCGTCGCCCTGCCTTTCGGCAAGGGCAAGAGGTTCGCCAGCGGCATGCCCAAGGTCCTCGACGGCATCCTCGGCGGCTGGCAGTTGACGGGCATCTTCCGCTGGCACAGCGGGCTGCCCGCCGGAACCCCGGGCGATGTCGGGTTCTGGAATACCAACTGGCAGATCACCAACTACGGCGTCCGGCTGCGCAACGCCCAGACGTGCCAGAGCGACGTGGACGGCAGCCCGAACCTCTTCTGTAACCCGGTCGAGGCTTACCAGTCGTTCCGCAACTCGCGGGCCGGCGAGGTCGGCGACCGCAACGTCTTCCGCATCCCGAGCTACATCGTGCTCGATTCGGGCCTGAGCAAGACGTTCAAGATGTGGTACTCGGAGAACCACCGGCTGCAATTCCGCTGGGAGGTCTTCAACGTCACCAACACGCAGCGGTTCGGCACGCTGTCGAATTTCAGCCTTAACCAGGAGCCGCAACTCGGGGAGCCTGACCCCGACTTCGGCCGCTACGTCGGGTCGCAGACGCCCATCGGCGAAAACAGGCCCGGACGCGTGATGCAGTTCGCGCTGCGTTACACCTTCTAAAGCCGGCCTCGGGCCGTGCTATTTCGGGCGCTGCTCTTCTGAAGAGGCAGCGCCCTTTTTTTATGCCCGCCCGAGCCCCGGCTGCCGGCCGCCGCGCCCTGTGATAGAATCAAGCCGAAGACGGAAGCTCTACCCAAATCAAGTTCCAATGACCGTTTCTGAAAAATGGCGACGCCGCTTCCAGTCAACCAACTCTCGCTCGCCCCGCTCGGGGCGGGAGACCTCATAGACAGGGCCGTGCGGCTCTACCGCCGTCACTTTTCGACGCTGATTCGCATCGCCGCCCCGCCCGTCGTCATCACCGCGACGGGCTCCGTGCTGATGACCATCGGCAGCCGCCCGGCGCGGCCCCAGGACTTGAGCGGCGCAGACATTCTGATGGTCCTCCTGGGTTTCTTGATGTGGGGCGGCGGCGTGCTGCTCAACATCATCGTGATGGGCGGCGCGGCCCGCAACCTCATCACGAACCTGCTCTGGAACGAGCCGTTCTCGGCGCGCACGACCTACCGCAACGTCCGCGCGCGGTTCTGGAGTCTGCTGGGCGCGTCCATCATCGTCGCCATCTGGATTTTCATAGCCGTCCTGCTGGCCGTGTTCGCCTGGGCGTTCGCCATCCAAATTTTCATCTACGGTCGCTACACGGTCGCGGAGGTCTATAGCTGGGTGGCCTACGTGATGGTGCTCATCTGGATCTTGTCCGTGACCTTCCTGGCGCTCCTGCTCTTCTTCGCGATGGTCAAATATATCGCCTACGTCCCGCAGGTGCTGATGGTCGAAGGGCGCACGGTCTTCGACGCGGTCGGCCGCAGCTTCACGCTGGCGAAAGGGAACCTCAAGCGGCTGATGGCTATGTTCCTCTTCCACGGCTTCGCCACCTACTCGGCCCTGATGATTCTCATCATCCCGCTCTTATGGTACGGCTACCTGCAAGGCGTGCAGATAATGCCGAACAGGGCAGTCACCTGGCCCATGTGGTACGCCGTCGGCTACAGCGTCATCACGCAGGCGAGCGCCATCCTGCTCGCGCCCGTCTGGATGCTCGGGCTCTCGCTGATGTACGTTGACGAGCGCGTCAGGCAGGAGGGCTACGACATAGAATTGATGGCGGCGCGGCAGCTCGCGCCGATGCCCAACTTTTACGGCGCGCAGGGCGCTCCTTACGCGACGGCCCAGGCGGTCGCGCACACGCCCCCCGCCCAATACAACTCGCCGGGCTCCACGCTCGGCCTCGGCTGAAACGCGCGCGGCACATGACGCTTCCACACTTCCTCCCGACAAGCTCACGCGTCACACGGCTCATGTGTGCGCTCGTCTTCGTCCTCGTCTGCGCGGGCGGCGCGGCGGCGGTTCCGCTCGACCAATACAGGTCGCGCATACACGAGGCGATCACGGACCTCAATACAATGTGGGAAGAGGCGGAGGTCGAACCCATCTCGCCCGCCGAATACATCAAGCGGAGGAACGCGGTCTTCGAGAAGATTCGGCGACTCGTCCCGATTGACGAGACAGTCGAGTGGGACGGCGGGAAAATCCGCGTCAATAATTCCTGGCTCGAAGTCGAGGCGAAAAATTTCGCGCAACTGCCCGAAGCCGACATGCAGCGCGAAAAGGTTCTGCTGCGCACCGGCCAGCGCCTGATTGCGCTCGAAGAACGTTTGAACGAGCTGGGCGGCGGGCAGGCCGGCGCGACGACGAAGGAGCAGGAGAAGGCGCGGCTGGAAGCCATCCTGCGCCGCAAGGAGTTTGACACGACGCCGCCGGAGAAGAGCTGGCTCGCGCGTCTCTGGGAGAACATCAAGCGTTGGTGGAGCAACCTCTTCCGCAGCGGGAGTTCGCTTCAGCCGGGCCAGACGAGCTGGCTCTCGCTCGTCGCCATGTTCCTGGCCTTCGGGGCGGCCGGCGGGCTCCTCGGCTACGTCGCCTGGAAGTTCCTGCCCTACTTCGTGCGCCGCAGGGAAGAGCGTCTTAACCTGGAAAAGCGCGGGGCGCGCGTCGTCCTGGGCGAGCGGCTCGCGCCCGGCCAGACCGGCGCGGACATCCTCGCGGAGGCAGAGGCGCTGGCACGCAAGGGCGAGCTGCGCGCCGCCATTCGCAAAGGCTACGTCGCGCTGCTGTGCGAACTCGGCGACCGCAAGGTCATCACGCTCGCGCAGCACAAGACCAACCACGATTACCTGCGCGCCGTGCGCGAGAAGAGACCCTTGCTGAACGAGATGCAAAAGCTGACCGCGAGCTTTGAGAACCACTGGTACGGCTTCGTCCCCGCCACCCCCGAAGACTGGACGACGTTCCGCTCCGGCTACCAGCAGACATTAAAAACAGCTTCGCTGTTAAGGGATGAGGGATGAGGGATGAGGGATGAATGAAAGCCCGTTGAAGCAATGATTCAATGAGCCATTCACTCAACCCCTTTCATCCCTCATCCCTCATCCCTCATCCCTGAGTTTATGCGCCAACGCTTCGCCATCATCATCACCGTCGCGGTCGTCGTCGTGCTGCTCATCGCGCTCAACGCGGCGTCGTACGTGAGCGAGGAGCAGTTGCCGGACAACGAGTTCAACCCGGACCGCTCGACCTACAACGCGGGCTCGACGGGCTCGCGCGCGCTCTACGACCTGCTCGCGGAGTCCGGCCGCCGTGTGGTTCGCTGGCGCGAGCAGCCCCACGGGCTGCTCAACCTCGAAGGCAGTTCGGCTCCTTCGACCTTCGTCGTCATAGGCAAAACGCGCGTGCCCTTTGAAGAAGAGGAGGCACAGTCGCTCTTGAAGTGGGTCGAGATGGGCGGACGCCTCGTCGTCATAGACCGTAGGCCGGACCCGCGCCTGCTGCCGCGCTCAGACATGTGGACGGTTTCGACCAACGCGCACGAGTTGCCGAGGACCGTGAACCCCGCCAAGCCCGAAGAGATGACGGCGGGCATCGATCCCGTGCGCGCCTCGCAACCGAGCGTGCTGACGCGCAACGTCGAGGCGGTCCAGCCCTCGCGCTTCGCCGGGGGCATCAACATCTCCGCGGAGCAACCGCCCGCGGACGCCGGGGCGAGCCCGTCTCCAACACCTACCCCCCGCGCGGAAGAAGACGAGGATTACGAGGATTACGAAGACTACGAAGAGCGGCCGCCCCCGCCCGTCGCGCGGCCGACCTCGTCGCCGGGCCAGTCCGTTTACCAAAACCCGGCGCTGACTTCGCCCGCGCCCGTCGCGCACTTCGAAAGCAGCCAGGGCGCGCTCCTGATTGACTACCCGCACGGCGCGGGGCGCATCGTGCTTCTGAGCGACCCTTATCTGGTCGCCAACGGCGGTATCCGTCTCGCGGACAATTTGCAACTGGCGCTCAACGTCGTCGGCGCGGGCGGCGTCATAGCGTTCGACGAATACCACCAGGCACGCGCCGCCACCGGCAATCCGCTCTTCCTCTACTTCGCTGGCACGCCCGTCCTCTGGATGGTCGCGCAGGGCGCGCTCATTGTGCTGGCCTTGCTGTGGACGGGCGGGCGGCGGTTCGCGCGGCCGCTGCCCGTGCCAGCGGTTGACAGGCGTTCGAGCCTGGAGTTCGTGGGCTCGATGGCGGAGTTGCAACAGCGAGCGCGCGCCTACGACCTGGCGCTCGAAAATATTTACACGCGCCTGCGCCGCGTGCTTGTGCGCCACGCCGGTCTTGGTCACAATAGCACGCGCTCGCAAATCGCTGAGCGCGTCGCCACTCGTTCCTCCGGCAAGCTGGACCCCGTCGGGCTCGAACAATTGATGCGCGAGTGCGAAGATGCCATCAACAGCGGGGCGATTGACTCGCGCAAATCGCTCGAACTGGTGAAGCGCCTGCGCGAGGTCGAGCGCATCCTCGGCCTGCGCCTGCGCTCGCGCGAAACCCGTCAGGCCGCCGAGGGCCTGCAACAGAACACGCTCTTGTAAATTAAAAGAAAGGGGGGATGAAAAGCAGAAGTCAGGAGTCAGGAGTCAGGAGTCAGAATAAAAGAAAATCCGTAATAGCGGTTCTCCGCCTCTTCCTTCTGACTTCTGTATTCTGACTCCTGACTCCTGCTTTTCATCCCTGTCTTTAATGCTTCAACACGTCCACACGACCGTCGAGCACATCATGACGGAGCTGCGCAAGGTGATCGTCGGGCAGGATTACGCGATTGAGCAAATCCTGGTCGCGCTCTTCGCGGAGGGCCACGCGCTGATAGAGGGCGTCCCCGGCACCGCGAAGACCCTGACGGTCAAGACGCTCTCGCGCATCATCGGCGCGCAGTTCAGCCGCATCCAGTTCACGCCCGACCTGATGCCCTCGGACATCACGGGGACGAACGTCTTCAACGTCTCGACCTCGGACTTCACGCTGCGCCGTGGGCCAATTTTCACGGACATCCTGCTCGCCGACGAGATCAACCGCACTCCGCCGAAGACGCAGGCCGCGCTGCTTGAGGCGATGGAGGAGCGGCAGGTGACGATTGACGGCGACGGCCACCACCTCTCGCCGCTCTTCACGGTGCTCGCCACGGAAAACCCGATTGAATACGAGGGCACGTACCCCTTGCCCGAAGCGCAGCTCGACCGCTTCCTTCTCAAAATCCTGTTGGACTATCCGTCGCCGGAAGCAGAGCTACAGGTCGTTGCCAACTGGGACGCGGGCTTCAGCTCGCGCCACCTCGAACGCATTGACATACGCCCGCTCGCCGAGCCGGACGCCATCCTGCGCTGCCGCATGGAGGTGCGCCAGGCGCGCATGGAGCCGGGCGTGCAGCGCTACGTCGTTGACATCGTCCGCCGCACGCGCTCGCACCCTTCGGTCCTCTACGGGGCCAGCCCGCGCGCCGCGGTCGCGCTCCTGCTCTGCTCGAAATCGCTCGCGGCCCTGCGCGGCCGCGACTTCACGACGCCCGACGACGTGCGCGACATCGCACGCCCCGTCCTGCGCCACCGCCTCAGCCTTCGCGCCGAGGCCGAACTTGACGGCGCGACCCCCGACGCCGTCATCAGCGACATCCTGCAAGCGGCGGAAGTACCGAGATAGTAATCAGTAGTCAGTAATCAGTTATCAGCTTTAAAGCTTTTGACTGACTACTGACTACTGATTACTGATTACTGACTACTGATTACTACGCATGTCTTTCGTTTTCACAAAACTTTTCTACGTGCTGCTCGCCGTGGGCTTCATTCCGCTGTCGCTGTCGTGGCAGCAGCCCGTCCTGCGCTGGGTGACGGTCGTTTATGATGCGGCGCTGCTGTTGGCGGCTTTGATTGACTCGCGTGTGAGCCGGCTGCCGGCGGGTGTCTTGATCGAGCGCGAGTTCGGCGGGCGGTTTGCGGTGGGCGCGGAGACGGAAGTGAGGCTTAAGGTCTCGAACAACTCGCCGCGCGCGGTGACGCTGTCTTTGAAGGACGAGTATCCGCCGGAGATGAAACTCGCGCGGGCGCGCGCGGGGCGGCTGCGTGTCTTGCCGCAAACGTCCGCGACGCTCGCTTACGAGTTGACGCCGCCCAAACGCGGCCGCTTCGAGTTCGGGCAGACGGCCGTGCGTTACCTTTCGCGCCTGGGTCTGGTCTGGAACAACGCGCGCGCGGGCCGCCCCACGGGCGTCAAGGTTTACCCGAACATGCGGCGCGCACGCGAGGCGGAGTTAAAAGCACTGGGCGCGCGCTCTCTGGTCGCCTCGCACCGCAAGACTTCTTGGCGCGGCGAGGGGCGAGAGTTCGAGTCTTTGAGAGATTACGTGCGCGGCGATGAACTCCGTCACGTCTCGTGGACGGCGACGGCGCGGCGCGGGAAACTGACCACGCGCCAGTACCAGATCGAGCGCGACCAGACGATTCTCATCGCGCTCGACGCGGGCCGCCTGATGACCGCGCGCATTGAGACGGAGACGAAGCTCGACCTGGCGGTCCACGCAGCGCTGGCGCTGATGTCGGCGGCGGCGCGCGGCGGCGACAACGCGGGGCTCCTGGTCTTCGGCCGCCAGATTAAAACCTACCTGCCGCCCAAGCGCGGCGTCGAACATCTGGACGCCACGCTCGAAGCCCTGCACGCGCTTGAGCCGGAGATGATCGAGCCGTCTTACGCGCGCGCCTTCCAGTTCATCGCCGCCAACACGAAGCGTCGCGCGCTGGTCGTCGTGCTGACGGATTTGGTGGACGAAGAAGGCTCGCGCGACCTGCTGACTTCCCTGAAACTCCTGCGCCCGCGCCACCTCCCCCTGGTCGTCACCATCGCCGACCGCGACCTCAAGTCCGTGGTCCGCGACGCCCCCTTGACCGAGCGCGACCTCTTCACGCAATCCGTCGCCGAAGAGATAATTCACCAGCGCGAGGCAGCGCTCCGCCTCGTCGAATCCCAGGGCGGCCTCGCGCTCGACGTGACGGCCGCCGCGCTCACGCCCGCGCTTCTGGAAACTTATTTGAGAGTTAAAGAGCGTGGTCTCCTTTAACGGGGTCTAAATATTCTTAGACCCCGAGGGGGTCTTACATGATAGCCGGGGGCAAGCAAACGCAGTTTGCGCCGCCCCCGGTAGAAGTTGGTAAAAGAATCCGACCCCGGAGGGGTCGCGCCTCAACCTCGAAGGTGCGACCCCTCCGGGGTCGGATTCTTTTTTGGCACATGACCAGGGGTGGCGCTCGCGCTCTCGCGCTCGCTTACCCCTGGCTATCATGTTCATCCCCTGCGGGGATGTTTATTTGCCCTTCGGCACGCTCACCGTTGCCGTCTTCACCGTTTGGTTGCCGGCGGCGTCCGTGCAGGTGATGGTGATGGTGTAGATGCGGCCCGTGCCTGAGCCGGAGCGCTCGGCGCGCAGGCGCACGTGGTGCGCGTCCACTATCTCCCAGTCGGGCGCGGTGTCGCCGTCGTCCGCGCCGTTGACGGGCTCGTTGCTCGTCACAGACAGGGTGCAGGTCACACCCGCGCCGCAGTTGTCCGCCGTCAGGTAGTTGACCGTCACGTTCACCATCTTGTGATTGGGCGGCGAGAGCACAGCCGGACTCGCAGATACACCCGTCACGCTCGGCGCGGTCGCGTCAACGACCTTAAAAGTCGTGGTGCAGTCACGGCTGTTGCCCGCCAGGTCCGTGACGGTGACGGTGATGTTGTGCGTGCCGAGGCCGACCATTGTGCCGGCCGCGGGTGTCTGCGTGATGACGAGTGAGCCCACGGGCGTCAGGTTGTCCGAAGCGACGACGCCAGAGGTCACGTTTGGAATCGCGGCCTGACAACTCGCGTTGGCCTGCGCGTCCGCGACGACCGGGCAACTGACGTTCGGCTTCGTCACGTCGAGCTTGACGACCTGTGTGACGAGGCTGCTAACGTTGCCGGCGTTGTCCACCGCGCGCAAGTTGACGGTCGTCGTGCCCTCTGTGCTGACCGCGATGCTGGTCGCGCTGCCGTTGAAGACGACGACGCTGCCGCCGTTGACCCAGTAGCGCAACTCCTTGACGCCGCTCCCGCCGTCCGTGGCGGAGAGGTTGACGGTCACGGGCGAAGAATTGTGCCAGCCGTTCGCGTTGGCCGCGGGGCTCACACTGATTTGGCCCACGGGCGCGGTCGTGTCCACGTCGGCGTTGGCCGCGTTGAAGAGGACCGCGCCGCTGCGGGCCGCGAGCGTCAAGGTCACATTGCCGGATGAGACTGTGTAGGTCGTGCCGCTCAGAGCGTCTTTGAGTTGCGTGCCGTCGGCGAAGTAGGCCGCGACGGGGACGCTCGCGGTGTTGCTGCCTGTCCCGTTGTTGAGCGCGACGACAGCCGTTTCGCCGCCGCCCTGGCGGGCGAAGGCGAAGGTGCTGTTGTCGGTGCGATGACGCGCTCGTGTCGCCCGTCAGCAAAGTCTCGAACGAGCCCGTGCGGAGCGCCGTTGTGTTGCTTACGCATGTGCGCGAGCTTCGTGTAGTAGGCGGTCACATTCTGGTCCGCAGGGCCGTAGACGTTGTCGTCGCCGTCCTCGTCGGCCCACGGGAATGGGGCGCGGTTGTAGGGGTCGTCCTCCGGCCCGTTCGTGCCGTTGGCGAGCGAGGGCGCATCAATGGCCGCCTCGTCGCCGTAGTAAATCATGGGCGCGCCGAGGTAAGTGAACTGGAAAAGCGCGGAGAGCTGCAAACGCTCTTTGGCTTCCGTCAATCCGTTGTCGCCGACGATGGTCAGAACAAAGAGCGAGCGGTTCGTGTCGTGCGAGTCAATCAGGTTGAGCATCGCTGCACTGGCCTCGGCCGGGTAGTCTTCGCGCACGGAGCGGAGCGCGTGGTCGAACTGGCTCGGGCTGAGCGCGATGATCTGGTTGCCGCCGCTGTTGTCGTTGTCGCCCCAGTTGAACTGCCCGCGCGCGAAGCCGAGCACGTTCTTGCGGAAGCGGTAGTTCATGACCGAATCCAACTGGTCGCCCGCGAGCCACTGGCTCGCGTCGGGCCAGATTTCTCCGACGAGCGGCCCGTCCGCCTTGTAACCCTTCGCCAAGGGCCGATACTCGTTCCACCAGTTGTGCGAGATTTCGTTCGCCACGTCGAAGCGCCAGCCGGACGCGCCGCGGTCGTACCAGTACTGCGTGACGTTAGTATTCGGCGTGCGGTAGAAGAAGTCGCGGACGCCCGCCGAGTCGTCTCTGAAGACGGGCAGACTGTCGAAGCCGAACCAGGCGTCGTAGTTCTGGCCGTCGCAGGGGCCGCTGCCGAAGAAGTTGTACCAACTGCGATAAGGCGAGGATGCGTTCTCGCACCCGCCGTCGGGCGGACCGTAGCGGTGATAGCGGTCGAAGTAGACGCTGTCCGAAGACGAGTGGTTGAAGACGCCGTCGAGGATGAGACGCATCCCGCGCCGCTCCATCTCCGTCTTCAAAGAGGCCAGGGCCGCGTCGCCGCCTAAGCCTGGGTCAACTTCGAGAAAGTTGTCCGTGTCGTAACGGTGGTTCGAGCGCGCCTTGAAGATTGGATTCAAGTAGAGCGTGTCAACGCCGACGCTCTGCAAGTAGTCGAGTTGATTCTCTATGCCTTTCAAGATCGCCGCCGTAGAACTGCGTGCCGTATTCGTTCTGATAGGGTCCGGGCTGGCGCGGGTCGCCGATGGCGATGTTCCAGGGCTCGCGCAGGAGCGGCGTCTGGTCGCCGTAGAAGGTCGGGCAGCCAGCCGTCGAGCCTGGGCGGCAGTAGTCGTTCGTCATGTCGCCGTTGCGGAAGCGGTCGGGGAAGATGTGGTAGACGTTCGCGTTCTGAAGCCACGCGGGCGTCTGGAACGCGGGGTCGTAGGCCGTTATCTGGAAGGCCGGGAACGGCTCGTTATCGAAGGCCGCGCCCTCGCCGCCCTGGCCCAGATTGTCGTGGTCGTCCGTGTAAGAGTCGCTATAAAAATCTGTGTCCGAGGCGTCCGTGATGCGGAACTTGTAGTAGAGAATCGAGGGCGAGGCGGGCGTCGCCAGAGTCAGAGACCAAACGTCATAGGTCGTGCTGTTCTCCGTGATGTTCTCAAGGAACGACATCGGATGATCCACGGGTCCGGTGGTCGCGTCGGTCGCGGGGTTGTAGGTGTAGACGCGGACCGAGACGCCGTCCACGTCGAAGTGCGCGGTGCGGAAGCGAAGCGTCACGTTGCTCCCGGCAGGGACGGCTCCGAAGGGCGAGCGGTAGTAGCTGTTGAAAGTGTCGTGGCGCAGGCCGTCCCAATCTATGTCGCCTCCGGGGGGCGGGCCGCCGCCGACTTCGATGGTCAGGATGTGCGTCGAAGCGTTGTAGGCGAACTTCACGAGCGCGTTATTCGTCGGCACGTTGAACTGTATGTCCGCGCCGTTCTGCACGCCGCCCTGCCCGTAGTTCTCGTCCCAGCTTTCGTTGATGGCGACTTTTGTAAAATAGTCGCCAGCGGGGAGCGCCGTCGTCTCGAAGCGATAGATGCCGTCTTCGTCAGGGTCTTGCAGCCAGGAACGCAGACAACTCGGGTCCCAATCGCCGGAGCAGCCGAGTTCCGA
The DNA here is from genome assembly GCA_963711585.1 of uncultured Acidobacteriota bacterium. Classification (GTDB taxonomy): domain Bacteria; phylum Acidobacteriota; class Blastocatellia; order Pyrinomonadales; family Pyrinomonadaceae; genus QHXM01. The sequence goes on from CAVQEU010000023.1 coordinate 324,572, forward strand.
CTGGAAGCTGCCGGGGGCGACGGCGATGACGGCGTTCTTGTTGCTCGTCACCCAGTGCGTCTCGTGGTCGTAATAGAACTTGACGCTCGCGCCCGAGCCCAAATCGAGCGGGATGTCTGGTCCGTTCTGCTGCGCGTAGCGGCCGTAGTTCTCGCCCCAGTTGTCGTTGACGGGGGCTTTGTAAAACCAGTTGCCCGCCGGGACGTTGAACGCGCCCTGCCAGACTTCGTCGTTCGCGTCGTAAGTCAAATGCGTGTTGCCGCACTCGGGTTGCCAGTCTCCGGGACAGCCCAACTCGCTCTGAAAACTACCGGCGATGGTGACGCTCGACGGCTGGGGCGTGTGCGAGGCGAGCGCCGTCTGCATGTGCAGAGGCAGCACGATGGCGAGGAGGCCGAGGACGGTCAACAAGCTGAGCCAGTAAAATCTGCGGGAACGCTTCATGTGAGTTTGCTCCTTCACGCGACGATTAACGATTAGAGGCCGGCAGTGCAGTTTAAGACACGGCCCGTGCGCCTGAGTTGTGAATTAAGTTTTACGGAAGGCTGGACAGGATGCGGGGTAAACGCAGGCCCTATAGATCAGCCTCAAACACCATGCGAAGTGCGGGAGAGGATACGTTAAGCCCTGCGGCAAAGTCAACGACTCGGCGTACTAACCGCTTATCACTTTCGAGAGAGGAATAATGAAGGGTTCACCACTCTGTGGTAGAAGTTGAGGTGTCGAAGCCCAATTTACTACCGGAGACAGAGATAATGAACCCTTTGCGACATTACCCCATCCTCGCTTCTTTGTTAAGACCCTTCCGTCTTTCACAGCAGAAGACTTGCGCGGCCGTAGTCGCCGCGCTGTGCCAGGCGGCCCAAGCCAGTAGTTTCGCCATCGCCGGCCAACTCTCCTGCTTGACGGATGTCCAACTCGGCAGTGCTTTGACACGCCTCTACCGCTTTCTGCGTAACACTCGTTTTGACAACTGGCTCCTGACTGAGCAGATGCTGCGGCTGCTGGGCGGGCGGCGCGGCCCCTTGCTGCTGGCGCTGGACTGGACATGCTGGCAAGCGCGCTTCAGTGTGTTGACGGCTGCGGTCTGCACGGGCACGCGCTCGATCCCCGTCGCCTCCTCGGCCTGTGTCAGCCGCAACCTCGCGCGCTCGCAGAACCTCTTTGAGGAGACCTTCCTCCGGCTGGTCGTGGATCGCCTTCGCGCGGCACAGGTCGAGGCCGTTTGGCTCTGCGACCGCGGCTTCCATCGCGTCGGTTGGCTCCGCAGGTTGATCGAGATGGAGCAGCACTTCGTCGTGAGATTGAAGCGCGACGTGACGGTGCATCTGCGAGATAGAGTCTGTTTGCTCAAGTCCTTAGAGGTCAACGAGGGCGAAAGGCGCGACTTCGGGTTCATCCTCTTACGCTCGGATGAGGCAGTCCGTGTCCGCCTCATCGGGGTCTGGGCCAAAGGGGCGAAGGAAGTCTGGTGGCTGGCGACTGACCTAACCAATCGAGTCTCGAAGATTGTCGCTTACTATGACAGAAGGATGGGCATCGAGGAGCAGTTCAGAGACGTGAAGGGCAGTCGCTTCGGCGTGAAGTTGAAGTGGACACAGTTCACGCGAGCGGAGTTCGTCGAAAGGATGTACTTGCTGGTCGGCGTCGCCTTGTTGCTGTGGACGAGCGTCGGGAGTGCGGTCGAATCGGAAGAGCCGAAAGTCAGACTGCGGAGCAAGACGAAAGGGGCGCGCCTCTCACTGGCACGCATCGGCTCCTACTACTGGCAGAAGATGAGTAAACGACTCAGACTCACGGCCCGGTTTGTGAGAGAACACTTGCCGCCGCCGCGCCTCAGAATGTTCAAGTGGCTGATGGCTCCCCAAAAGTGATAAGCAACTGTGATGGATGTCAACCTGTTTGTGGAACCCTGCTCGCGTCCCACCTCGTTCGGTCTCTGACCATCGCGTTCAAGATCGTCAGCAGCTTCCGCGCGCAGGCGATGACCGCCACCTTGCTCACCTTACCCGCCGACTTCAGCCGCTCGTAGAACCGCTTGAGCACCGGGTTGAAGCGGATGGCCGACAAAGTCGCCATGTAGAGCACAGTCCGCACCGCCCGCCGCCCGCCGGCCGTGTGCCTCCTGCCGCGCCGCCGCCCGCTGTCACGCGCGAACGGTGCCACCCCGACCAGCGCCGCGACCTGCTTCCGGTTGAGCCTGCCGAGTTCCGGTAAAGAAGCCAACAGCGTCAGGCTCATCACTGGCCCGACGCCCGGCACCGAGCGCACCAGCTCATCCTGCTCGCGCCAGACTGGTGTCTTGGCGAGCCGCTGCCGCAGTTCCTTGTCTGAGTCGTTGATCCGCTTCTCCAGCCACCGCAGGTGCTCCCTGAGCTGCCTGGCGACTACGCGCGGTGCTGTCTCCAGCCGATTCCCCTCCGCCACGTGCATCTCGATCAATTGCCGCCGCCGCTGCAACAGGGCTTCGAATTCGGCCGTCTCGGCGTCACTCAGGCGCGACACCTGCGGGCGGCAGTCCCGACCGTAGCGCGCCAGCAGGCGGGCGTCGAGGCGGTCGGTCTTCGCCAACTCGCCCAAGGCACGCGCAAAAGAGCGCACCCGCTGCGGCGAGACCCGGCAGACTGCCAGTCCGGCAGTCGCCAGCGCCGCCACCACACCGGACTCGAAGCCGCCCGACGCCTCGACGACGATATAATCAGGCGCGACCGCCCTCAGCCGCTCGACCAGGGCCGCGATCTCATCGGCCCGGTTGGCCGCGCGATACTCTTCGGCCGCAGAATCGATGAAGATGTCGAGGGAGTCTTTCGAGACGTCGATGCCGACGCTGCACCGCACGGCCGCAGGGTTGTCTGTCATGTCTCACTCCTTTCCCACGCTTGCCGATAGATGCGGGCTTGTGGTGCCCAGGCAACTGTTCGGGATGAAGAGAACGAGTGAAAGCAACGTCACCTGCTTATCAGCGGTCTCGGGAAGACCGGTGCGGTCTCGGACTGTTGCTTTCAGCGAGTCGGAAGATTACTGCGTCCTCCCGCCTCACGACAAACATACAAGCGGTCAGCTCGGCGTAGCCGTTTCAACACCCAAGCCAGTCCCTGACTCAACCTCTTAGCGCCTTTGCGTCTTCGCGTTAAAGATTTAGAGTTGGTTGTAAAATTAAGCTCCGGGCAAGAAGTAAAGATATTTTTAGTAGAAATCACCACCGATTTTAATTACACTGCTTACCCCTCGCGGCGTTTCTACCGAACCTTACATAACTCAAACAGCAATTCTATGGAACAAGATAATTATAAACTGAAGCCGACCAAAGCGATTCCCGCTTCACCGTCCGAGCTTGAGGGATTCCGACGTGACTTTAGATTTAATTCGCCTGCGCAAAAATACGACACTGCGCCTTCGCCGAAAGCGAGGGAAGTATGGGAACTTGAACGGACATTGCCCTCGGGATTGCTTCTTTTAAGAGGAGAGGACTCTTCTTCTTTTATAGACGACATAAAAGAAAAAATCCGCACCATGCTTGTAGGTGAGCAGATTGAGCCTGAGTTTGATGAAAGGCCATACCTCTACGACGTAGAACGATTTAAAAGTGAAGACCCTCGACATCATATTCAGTTGCGTAACACTTCTTCAGTGGCCTGGCATCCTAAACTAAGGTTGCTCGCAACTGCCGGGGACGGAAACATAGCAAGGGTCTGGGATACAAACGGCGATGCAATAACAAAAAGAGCTACTTGGAGTAGATCGCCCGGAGAGACGCTTAGCTGGTCATCCGGCGGAGAGTTGTTTATCTCAGATGAAGATATTTTCGACGGAAACACCGGAGAGTATTTATGCCGCCCTAAGTCACGTTGGACGACTTACCTTAGATATTCTAGCCATACATACGAAAGGCTGCGGGGGTACCGCATTACTCCCAGCCGCACTTCCCACCTTTCATCCACTAACAATTTCAGTCCCTGGAGACCCAATTCCGAGCAGTTGATATTCGGAGATTATGAGAAAAATCTAATCCTCCGAGATGGGCGCACCGGCGCAATCGAGAAAGTAATCGATTGCGACGTTGCTTCAGACATAACCGACTTTGCCTGGCATCCGAAAGGACGGTTTATCGCTGTTACTTTTGAGGAACATAACATTCGCATTATCAATATTGACGAAGCAAAAATCGTAGATGATTTATCAGTTCAATATCTTCTAGGTTGGAATCCTGACGGAAAAATTCTGGTCGCTAGAAAAGAGAGAGGGAAAGATGATTTCGTGATTTGGGACGCTCTTGAGAGCAAGAGAAAAGCCGATGCCTGAAGACATGAAAACGAGTTGTGGTTCAAGCGGTTTTTCAAAAACATCAGCGCAGACGGTTTGCGATACATCAATTATGTTTGTGATGAAAATCATAACTGCTCAACGAATATCTATTCAGTAGCTTCGGATGAATTGGTCGCTACGCTGCCGAAGCCAGTTACTTCGGCAGCGTGGTCGCCGATTGACGGCCGACTATTGGCTACGTGTGGCGGAAGTGAAACCCATATTTGGAAAATTTAAAGCTTGCCGAAACAAAGAGCTTAATAAGGGCTGGTTGCAAAATTAAGCTTCGAGCAAGAAGTAAAGATGTTTTTAGTAGAAATCACCATTGCTTTTAATTTCACTGTTCATTCCTCGGCAGCGTTTCCACCAAACTTGAGCTACCTCAAACAATAATCGTATGGAACATGAGAATCACAACCTGAATCCGATCAAAGCGGTTCCCGTTGTAGCGTCCGAACTTGAGAGAGTTCAAAGCGATTTCAAATTCTATTCACCCGCAAAAAAATCTTACGAGACAGCCCGTTCTCCGAAAGAAGGCGAAGCGTGGAGGCTTGAAAGGATATTGCCGTCAGCGTTGTATCTCGGAATAAAGTGGACTCACACTGAGGAAGTGTATGGCTTAATTAACGTCAGTTCGACATAAGGAAAGAGAACTCCAAAGAGCGGTAAGATGTGGTCGACCAAGACGACACCATGCCCGCGCAAGGAGTTCTCCTGATGGACATTCTACCGCTGTTCTGTGACATAGACGACTTCTGCCTGCTCTTTGAACCCGCGTGGAGGCGGCGACTACTGGCGAGCGGCGCGTGCCGCCGCCACAAGCCCGGCGCGCTCTCGCTCTCCGAGGTGATGACCATCCTCGTGCTGTTCCACGCCTCCGGCTACCGCGACCTCAAGACCTTCTACACGCGCCACGTCGCGGAGCACCTGGCCGGGGCGTTCCCGAGACTGGTCAGCTACGGCCGGTTCGTCGAGTTGCAGCGCGAGGCCATGATCCCGCTCTGGTGCTACTTGCACACGCGCAAAGGCAACTGCACGGGCATCGCCTTCGTGGACGCCACCACGCTGGCCGTCTGCCACAACCTGCGCATCCCGCAGCATAAAGTCTTCCGCGGCTCGGACGAGCGCGGGCAGTCGAGCATGGGCTGGTTCTACGGCTTCAAACTCCACCTGGTCATCAACGACCGCGGCGAACTTCTGGGCTGCTACCTGACGCCGGGCAACGTCGATGACCGGCGGCCCGTGCCGCACCTGGTAGAGAGTTGTGGGGCAGGCTCTTCGGTGACAAGGGCTATATCAGCCGACCGCTGGCGGCGCTGCTCGAAGCGCAGGAACTGCGGCTCATCACCAAGCTTCGGAAGAATATGAAGAACAAGTTCCTGGCCTTGTCCGACAAATTGCTCCTGCGCAAGCGGGCGCTGATCGAGACGGTCAACGACCAGTTGAAGAACATCTCCCAGATCGAGCACACGCGCCACCGCTCGCTGTGGAACTTCTTAGGCAATGTGGCGGCGGGGCTGATCGCCTACACGTGGCGGGAGAAGAAGCCGTCACTGAACATTCAAGTCAAAGAACAGTTCCTTATCTCGAACTGACGTTAATTAGATACCTTCTAATGAAGACTCCGCTTAAACCCTTATTAAGTTGGACTCCCGGCAGGTTTAACAGAAAGGGCTATGATTTCCAAAAACTTCAATACGACCCTGAGAAATATTTAGATCAGTATCCTTTACTTTCTATCATTAATCAGTGGGAGACTTTTTCGATTGCCTGGCATCCGACTAAAAAGTGGCTTGCCACGGCCGGGACCGGGAATCAGGCGAAACTGTGGGATGTCGGAGATGGGAGTTTGATAACGGAAAATCCTCTGTGGGATACAAGTGCTTCGGACGGAACTACAGCATATTATGAAGGAACTCTCAGTTGGTCTCCCGACGGAGTGATGTTCATCTCAGTCGACAATAGCTATGATGGACAAACAGGCGAGTATTTAACCCTGAACCTACTTAAGCATTCTTCTACATATTCAAATCAGGAGTACGGTTACCTGCGCGGGGGAAGTGAGTCTATCAATCACAACATCGCCTCACCTTACTCGGCTACCAGCAATTTCAGTCCGTGGCGACCTAACTCCGAACAATTTATGAACGGGCATAACGAAGAGCATCTGATACTCCGCAACAGGCGCACGGGTCAAGTCGAGAAGGTTATTGGCTACGATGTTGAGTCGCGAATTAAGGACTTCGCGTGGCATCCGAGAGGGCGATTCATTGCCGTTACCTTTGAGAGAAATAACATCCGGATCATTGACGTTGAAAAGATAAAAATCATCGCTGATTTATCTATCCAACATCTCGTCGGATGGAACCCTGACGGAAAAATTCTTGTCGCGAGAAAAGAGCTCGGGAAAGATGATTTCCTGATCTGGGATGCTCTTGAGATGAGAGAAGCGCCAATGCCAGAAGAGATGAAAGACGAACTCTGGTTCAAGCGGTTCTTCAAAAACATTAGCGCGGACGGTTTGCGCTACGTCAAAGTTGAACACGATGAAAATTATGTCCGTTCGACGAACATCTATTCGGTGGCTTCGGATGAATTGGTCGCTACGCTGCCCAAACCGATTACTTCGGCAGCGTGGTCACCGGTTGACGGCGGCTTATTGGCAACGTGTGGCGGAAGTGAGACCCACGTTTGGAAAATTTAAAGCGGCGGAATAATGGGGTTATCAAATACACCGAGCCGCCCACTACTGATTCACCGTTCAGTGATGGCTCTACCCGATTGAATTCTATTTAATTTTGCAACCAGCTCTTAATTTTCTCACGCAAAGACGCAAAGAGTTGAGTTTAGGTTTTGAGATGTGCTTTGACCTCGTCCTTCTCGCGCCCGGCGAGGAGGAGGTAGGCGTAGAGGGCGATGCCGGTGGCGATGCCGATGCCGAACTTGATGGCGGGGTTCATGGGGACGGGCGAGACGAAGCCTTCGATGATGCCCGCGACGACGAGAATTGGCACACAGCCCGCGACCAGGCGAATCGCGTCGAGGCCGCGCGTCTTCAGCGCGTCGGCGCGCGAGAGGTCGCCCGGCAAAAGCAGCGCGCTCCCGATGAGCAGCCCCGCGCCGCCGGACAGGAAGATACACGACAGCTCTATCACGCCGTGCCCGATCATGAAGGTCAGCAATTCGTTGCCGTAGCCCGCGCGGTAGACGAGCGCCAGCAGCGCGGCGTTGAGCGCGCCATTGAGCGCCATGATGTAGAGCGTGCCGAGGCCGAGGAATGCTCCGAAGGCGAAAGCCAGGAACATGACCTGGATGTTGTTCGTCATGATAAAGCTTGAGCCGACCTGGTTACCCTCGTTCAAGCTCTCCCACCAGCGCACGCCCTCGTTGATCTCCGCGCGCTTGAGCGAAGGGACGCCCACCAACTCGGAGAAGTCCGCGTCGCGCTGCGTGCCGACGAAGCCGAAGACGGCGAAAATCCAGAAGACCGCGAACGCGAGCGCCGTGTAGCGCCACGTCCTGCGAAACGTGCGCGGGAAGCCTTTGGTGAAGAACTCCCACAGCCGCTTCCAGCCCTGCGCGTCGGCGCGGTAGATGCGCCCGTGCGCGCGTATGACGAGATTGTTGAGGTAGTTCACCAGGCGCGGGTCGCGCGACTCGGCCCGCGCAATCGCCAGGTCCGAAGCCGTGCGCCTGTAAATCCTCCCCAACTCGCGCACCTCCCCGCGCTCCAACCGCCGCAAAGACGACCCGCTCAGCCGCCCCAGCAGATGCTCAAGCCGCTGCCACGCGCTCTTACGTTCCTTGATGAATCGTTCGGAAGACATAGAAGCAGTTTTCAGTTTTCAGTTTTCGGTTTTCAGTTTTTCAGAGGTGCAGTTCATCATCCGATGTTAATATGGAAGCTGAAAACTGGAAACTGAAAACTGAAAACTTCTTATGGACCGTCTCGTCGAGTGTGTACCAAACTTTAGCGAGGGCCGCAAGCCGGAAACCATCGAGCGGCTGGTCGAGGCCGTCGAATCGGTGGAGGGCGCGGTCGTCCTCGGCACGCATATTGACGAAGACCATAACCGCTCGGTCATCACGTTCGTGGCCGACGCGGGCGCGGTCGTGGAGGCCGCGGTGCGCGCCGCTGGTCTAGCCAAACAGTTGATTGACCTGAACCGGCACACGGGTCAGCACCCGCGCGTGGGGGCGACGGACGTGCTGCCGTTCGTCCCCGTGCGCAATGTAACGATGGAGGAATGCGTTCAGCTAGCACACGCGGCGGGCCAGCGAATCTGGCGCGAGTTGGGGATTCCCGTCTACTTCTACGAACGCGCGGCCACGAGGCCCGACCGCGTGAACCTCGAAGACGTGCGGCGCAGAGGGTTTGAGGAGTTGCGCGAACAGATTGCGGACCCGGCGATGGGCCGCGCGCCGGACGTGGGCGAGGCTTCTGTGCACCAGACCGCGGGGGCCATCGTCGTCGGCGCGCGTCCGTTCCTGGTGGCCTACAACGTCAACCTCAAAACGGACGACATTACAATCGCCCGAAAAATCGCGCGCGCCGTGCGCGGGCGCGACGGCGGCCTGCGCTACCTCAAGGCACTGGGCTTCGAGCTGCCCTCGCGCGGCGTCGTGCAGGTCTCCATGAATTTAGTTGACCACGAGAAGACTCGTCTTCATCACGCCTTCGAGGCCGTACGGCGCGAGGCAACGCGCTACGGGGTGAGCGTCATCGGCAGCGAGATTGTCGGGCTCGTCCCGCAGGCGGCCCTAGACCGCTCGGCGGAATACTTTCTCCAAATCGAAAACTTCGCGCCCGGCCTCGTCCTCGAAAACCGAATCGCGGAGGCGTTCAGTGTAAAAAGAGAGCGGGCGAAAGATTTTGTCGCGGAGGTCGCGAGCGCGGAGCCCGTGCCGGGGGGCGGCGCTGCCGCCGCGCACGCCGCGAGCCTCGGCGCGGCGCTCGGCGAGATGATCGCGCACCTGACGGAAGGGCGCGAGCGGTTCAAGGACGTGCAGGCGGAAGTCAGGGACGCGCTCGTACAGCTCGTGCCTTTGCGCGCGCGGCTGGCCCAGGCGGCGACCGAAGACGCGAGTGCTTTCAGGCGCGTCGTGGAAGCGCGACGACTTCCGCAGGAGACCGAAGGCGAGAGGAGTGAGCGCGCGCGCCGCATGGAAGAGGCGTTGAAGGGCGCGGCGCTCGTACCCTTAGAAGTCGCGGGCGTCGCCGTGCAGGTCCTGGAGCTACTGGAAACGCTCTCGGAGATAGGCAACCCGAACGCGCTCTCGGACGCCGCGACGGGCGCGCAGCTAGTCCTCGCGGCGGTCGCCTCCGCGCGCTACAACGTGCTCGTCAACACGGCAGACATAGGCGACGAAGAGTTCGCCTCCGAGCACTGTTCGCGCGCGCGCGACCTGCTTGAGCGGGCCAGGGAGATTGCGGCCCGCATCGAGGCGTCGTTGATGGATTCAATCGTGACGGAATAAGGCCGAGCCAGGGGACGAGCGTGGGGAACAAAATTTTAGAGAGCCGCTGGGCCAAAATCTGCGGCAGGCTGATGCACTACAGGGCGTCAACCGCTTCCCCGAACGAGAAAATTTCTCCGGTCGTTCTAGTCCACGGCTTAGGCGTGTCGAGCCGCTACATGATTCCGACCGCCGCGTGCCTAGCCCCTCAGCGCCAGGTTTACGCGCCCGACCTTCCCGGCTTCGGCCGCAGCCAGGGACGCGGGCGGGCGCTCAACGTCACAGAGCTGGCCGACGCGCTCTTTCAATGGATGGAAGAGGTCGGGATTCCGCGCGCGGTCCTGCTCGGCAACTCCATAGGCTGCCAGGTCGTCGTCGAGATGGCCCTGCGCCGGCCGCTTGCGGTCGAACGAATTGTGCTCGTCGCGCCGACCGTTGACACGGAGGCGCGCACGGTCTTCCGCTCGTTCGCGCGACTACTTTTGGATGTCCCGCGCGAACGGCTCTCGCTCCCCTTCATAGCGCTTCTGGATTACCTGCAAGCCGGGCTCGGGCGCACCGCGCACACGTTCGGCTATGCCATACAGGACCGCGTCGAAGAGAAGCTGCCCCTTGTGGCGCACCCCGCCCTCGTCGTCCGCGGGAGCCGCGACCCCATCGTCTCCGAACGCTGGGCCGCGTTGGTCTCCGAACTCCTGCCCGCCGGCCGCCTCGCCGTGCTCGAAGGCGCGGCCCACGCCGTCAACCACAACTCGCCGGAAGAACTCACCGAGCTTGTGCTGGATTTTATGCGCGACGAAGATTAAGGCGTGATAGTTCAACTCAAGTAACATCCTGTGCCAATTCTTAAGCCCCGCCAGGGGCGACGTGAAAATAGCCCAGCAATTTATTGCTGGGAACAAGGCGAGAAAAATTAAGAGAGTCCCGTAGGGACGACTGAATAGAGGCGAGCATCTTCTTTCAGCCGTCCCTACGGGACTCAATCAATTATTTCTGCTTGATTCCCAGCAATAAATTGCTGGGCTATTTTCAACCGTCCCTGACGGGACTTTCATGACAGTTCTTTTATGAGCCGATCTTGATTATCTCGGCGCGCAGTTTGGGGTGGCGTTGGAGGAGGCGCAGGTAGCGGGACTCGTCCGCGCCCGCCCTGGCGCGGATGATGTCCGCGACGGCTCTCTTCTCGTCGTTAGTCCAGCGATTGAGGTTTGGAATCAGGGCCAACACGAGGGCGAGGTCGTCGAAGGCGCGGCGCTCATGCTCCTTCCAACCTGAGGAGCGCACGCCGAGCGCGCGCTCGACTCGTTCGACGGAGGCGCGGCGGATTTTGCGTGCGTCGCCGTCGAACTCTTTCGCCATGCGGCGCTCGACGGCGAGGCCGACGTTGCGTATGCGAAAGCGGTCCCAGGAGCCTTCGGCATGTTCGGTCTCAAGAATCATGTGGCCGTCGGCGAGCGAGCGCAAGGTGCGTGCGTGCGTGCGATACTGGGGCTGCGCCGCGAGCTTGCGCTCTTCGGCTTTGAGAATCTCCGACACGCGCGGGGTGACGGGCCGAAAGCCCATCTTGCGGTAGAACCAGAACGCGCCGGAGTCTATCCCCTCCTCGTTCTCGTGGCCCAGTTGGTACGGGTCAACCGAGAAGGCCGTCACGCCCAGCAGCTCGCGAAAGAGCTTCAGCACGCGCGCGTAAATCCAGGCCGACTCGCCCTCGCGGAAGGTGTAGTAAAGGTTAAAGCCTATCTCCATCCTCTCGAAGAGCGAGAGCCCCTCGACGTAGCAGACCGGCACGCCGTTCTTAAAAATCATCCCCGCATGATAAGCGCGCAGCGGCAGACGCCTTTCGGGCGGCACGCCGACGACGAAGACATCGATGCCGCGCCCGAGGTCGGCATGGAGCACGCGGCGCGCGTCGCCGTGCGTGAAACCGTAAAGCTCGCGGTAGCGGACGGTCGAAGTCTCGCGCGCCAGATCAAGCACGGCCTCGCCCTCCGCGCGGGAAAGTTTTTTCAAAGGCAGGGGCGCGGAGGCGAACTCCGTGGCGAGCGAAACTTCGCGGCGCGTGATGAGCGCGCCCCGGTGGTAGAAGATTGTTTCGCGTCGCGCGCTTCATGCGCGTGCGGGTCGCGCGCGAGTCATCAGAGGTCCCAGCGCACGTAGAGTTTCAAAGACTCGTAAAGCTCCGCGCGCTCTCTGGGCGAGAGAGGCAAACGTTCGAAGCGCTCTATCAGCCAGCTCAACTCGCGCTCGCGGCCGCGCGCGGCCGCGAGCCAGGCCGTGTAGGGAACGTTCGCCTCTACGAGCGCGTCCTCTTCGAGCAGCGGGAGGAACCTGGGCCAGGTCGCGCCCAGGCGATACTCGTCGTCGTGCCGCTCCCAGTTGATCGAGACGCGCGGCGCGTGGCGGCGGACGAGCCAGCGCGTGATGTCATAACCGAACGTGTCTTCGACGAACGTGCCAGCGATGCCCGAGACCTCGCCGTACTCCAAGGGCGTTAGGTCCGCGCCCGCCTCCGCGAGCGAGGCGACGCGACGGCCGAACGAAGAGAGAAGCTTCTCCACACGCCTGAGGACGCGCGCGTCCCGCGGGTAGGCGCGCATGAAGAGGAGGATTTCGTGAAAGCGTATCAGCGAGTAGGCGTCCGTGAAGCGCCGCCTGTCGAGTTGTGCCAGAAGCGCCCGTGACTGCGCGCCGCCGCGCGAGTCGAAGCGGCGCTTCGCTTCGTCAAGACGGTCTAGAAGTGCGTCGAGTGTGTTTGATGGCACGAGCTGTTTTTGACCCTGTAAGGGTCGCATTTAATAGCCGGGGGCAAGCAAACGTGAGTTTGCGCCGCCCCCGGTAGGATTAAGAAAAACGTTTCGACCCTGAAGGGGTCGCACATTCAACGTTGAGGCGCGACCCTTTCAGGGTCGGCCATCATCTCTTCGATTCGACCGGGGGCGGCGCAAACTCCGTTTGCTTGCCCCCGGCTATCATGTTCATCCCCTGCGGGGATGTGTGGCGCGGATTCCTTGTCGCCTTCCGAAGAGCTTCCGGCAGAAATTACCAACTGACCTCTATCTCGTATTCCCTGGCCCCGCCGTTCGGGTCGCGTATCTCTACGACGGCGGTGTAATCGTTGTCGCGCGTCGGCTGCTGTAGGATGCGCACTTCGCCGCGGCCGCTGATTTTGTTGACGCTGACGCTCGCGCGGCGGCGCGGGAGCGGTGAGGTGAAGTTGTAGGTCGCGTTATCGTAGACGCTGCCGCCGATGGTGCGGACCTCAATCTGCTCGTCGCGTATGACTAGCTGCACGTTGTCGTCCACGGTCCCGCGCCAGCGCACGCGCCCACTGGTGCGTCCATCGTTGTCTGGCCTGGGCCAGTTGCCGCCACCGCCGCCACCACCGCCGCCGCGGATGTTCAGCTCTTGTGAAATGTCATTGAGCGTGCGCCGCACGTCGCCCCAACGATTGCGGCGGGAGGAGCCGCGGTCGGCTCGACTCAGAAGGTCCGAGAGGATTGAGGCCGCGTCTTTCAGCTCCGACTCGCGCCGGTTGTCGCGCACCATGCGACGGAAGAGGCTGGCGGAGGCGTTGAACTGCTGCGCGAGGTAAAGCGCCTCGACCCCGCTCCGGTTGTTGAAGTTGCTCTCGGCGTAGTCCGAGTAGGTGCGCGCGGCCAGGTCTTCGGCCTGCGTGCTGAGTTGTTCGGACAGGCTGTTGAGTCTGTACGACTGTGCCTGCGCGTAGAACGGCAGAAGGCAGAGCGCGGTGAAAAGCCACAGATAACGTCTCATAGTTTCCTCCAAAAGTTTCCGTCTCAAATCTCCGACTCAACCCTCTTCGCGCCTTTAAGGTGCTTCCTGAAATAGGAGGCGATTTTCCAGCCGTCAAGATATTTCCAGGGGGTCTCGCCGATAGTGTAATGGCCGCAGGGAAGCCACGTCACGTCGAGTGGGATGTTGTGCCGTCTGACCTCCGCGATCACGTCGCGCGACAAATCGACCGGGAAAGTCAGGTCGTAACGCGCGGCGATGAAGCGCATCGGGCGCTCGCGCATCTTCAGGAGTCGCGGGACGAAAGGGATGGGGCTAATCGGCAGCCAGTACTCGCGCAGCTCCTCCAGGCTGAGCGTGTCTCCGATGCCTGCGCGCACGTGCTCTGTCGAGAGGCCGCGCCAGACGACATCGGCGAAATAGCCCGAGACGTGATTAAAAACGCCGACGTCTATAAGGTCGTCGTGCGTGAAGGCGAGAAACGCGGTGTTGGAGCCGACGCTCGTGCCCATGATGCCGATGGGGCCGTAGCCCGCGTGCTCAACGAGCCAGCGAACGGCGGCGCGTGCGTCCAAAACGGCCTGGCGAAATGATTGAATCGTGCGCCCGAGGTTCGGGCTGACGAGGAAGTCCGCGCGCTCAAGCTCCGCGGGCCGCCGCGAGTCGTGATACGGGAGCGTCAGCCTGAGCGCCGTGATCCCTAAGCGATTGAGCACGCGGCAAAGGTCAACGTGACTTTCGGGCTGCGCGTTCCACTGGGGCAGGATTAGAACGGCGGGGCGGCGTGCGCTTTTTCCTTTCGAGGGTGCCGGGAAGAAGCGCGCGTGAACTGTGTTGTTCTCCGCGGAGGGCGTCTCGACGACGCTCGTCCACGAAAGATGCTCGCCCGCGAGGCGGTAGTCTGTGACGGGTGGGAGTTTGAAGAACTCGTCGCTGTGGCGCATGACCTCCGCCGTGTGCTGGCGGAAAAGCGCGCGCGGGTCGTCGCCGTTGACGTGCTCTCTGATGAACTCCGCGCCCCACTCGAAGGGGCGCACGATTCTGTTTGTATCGCGGCGCGCGTGTCGCAACTCTCGCGCGTGCATCCATCTTTCGAGCAAAATCTTGTCAGCCTCACAAGCGGAATTAAGCTCAAGGATGATATGTGCTGGCGGCGGCAAAATCAAAGAGGAAGGGGACGAACCGCGCGCAGCACACGAAGCGACACGAAAAGGTTTAATCTTACTTCGTGCTGCTTCGTGTTACTTCGTGGTTCGTCCCCTTCCTCTCTTTCGGGGTTTCAGCTATCGGGGCCGCGCGCCTTCTAGTTGCAGGCGGCCAGCTTGAACGAGGAGATGCGCGTGCGCCAGTTCCACGTCCCGTTGGTCGCCAGGTATTCGTTCGTGTACCACATGGTGCAGTCGTCAACGGGGTCAACGCTCAGCGTCGAGTAGTCGCCCCACCGCGCGAGGCTCTGCGTCTGAGAGCCCGAGCCGGTGAAGATGTTGGTTTCGCTGCTCAGCGTGTGGAGCGGGTCCGTGGCCGCGCGCGCCGCGAAGCGTATGGTCGGCCGCAGGCTGCTTGAGTTGGAAATGCTGTAGCCGACGGCGAGGTTGCCCTGCTTGTCCATCGCCGCGCTGCCCATCCAACGCCAGTTATCAGTGTCGGGCGCGTAGGTTGACTGCTGGTGGACGGTCGGGACGGCGGCAGTCAGGTTGCGCAGTTCATACCAGCGTATGCCCGTCCGTGTATTCTTCTTGTTCGTGCCAACCTTGACCGCCTGGTTGACGACCAGGTTTTCGTGCGTGACGAAGTTGCGGTAAGCCAGCCGGTACATCAGGCGGTCGGCGAGGCTTTCCAGTTTCTGTTGTGTTGAGGGCTGCGGGACGCAAGCGCCGCGGGTCGTCGTCGGGCACGGGTGGGTGAAGGCTGCGACCGGGATGCTGGTCGGCCCCGTCAGCGTCGTGTTGGCCGGCGTCACCCAGTCAACGTGGAACTTCCAGAGGTTGAGCGCGTTCGTCCCGTCGTTGAGCAGGTAGTTGGGAGCGCCCACAGGCGGCGGCGTCGGGCCGTCCACGTCCGCAGGCAAGATGCTGCCGAAGGCGGTCCCTAGTTGGAAACACTGCTGCGTGGCCGAGAGCCCGGCGAGCATGCGGTTACGGTCGAGCGCGCAGGCCCAGGTGCCGCTGAAACTCCCGCCGTTGAGGAACATGTTGTAGGTGATGTAGTAGGCGTCGGGCCAGACGCCCAGCTTCCCGTAGTCGTTGAGTTGGTTGCCGTAAAGGAACTCGTAACGATTATAAGCGCCGGTCGCGTCCGAGGTCTGCGAGACGGCGACGCACTGGCGGTAGGGAGCGGACGAGACGGCGAACTGCGTCAGCACCCAACGTTGTGCCAGTTGGTCGTACTGCACTATGGGGTCGCCGTCGTTCTCCGTCTGGCAGGGGCCGCCGAAGCCCGCCCACAGGGTGTTGCCGGCGGCCGGCCCGTAAATCTTCGTGCCAGTCGCCTTGTCGAAGACGGCGAACGAGAGGTTGACCCACTGTACGTACTGCCCCGTGGGGCTCTGCGGGTTAGTGGTCGGGCCGCCTACGTCGCCGGTCGTGTCAGGCGGCGCGACGGTCACGCTGAAACCGGGCATCCCGTTGCCTATGCCTTCAAAATTGTGGCCGGCCGTCACGGGAACGCTCGGACCCGTCACGGACTGCACGGCCCCGTCCGGCTGGTCTGAGGCCGGACGTTTTTTAGCGAAGTTCATGGGGTTTTCATACTTGCGCGCCTTGCCCGGCACGAGCGGGGCGATGTCCCGCAAGGGGCGTGAGAGATCGTGACGTGACTGTGTGACTACAGGCTTCAACTGTTGCTGTGGTGCGCCCGGGGGGCTGTGCGTTTCGCCGCGCTGAGCGTAAATGAGCGTTGGCAACACGAGCACAGCAACGAAGGCCAGGAGCGTGAGCGAGGCGACTAGCTTTCTTTTCATTTTTCTCCCTCCAAAGAGTGCGGCTAGGTAAGTGAAGGCTCGGGGCACGGGTTCGAGATGCGAGCTTGTGGGTGGAAGACCCGCCCCAAGCTTTCTGGCGAGGCTAACTGTTCCGGCCAAGGTAAGTGTGCGTTTCTGGACGACCGCCTGAGAGGAAGCGTCACTATATCACCGTTTCGAGATAAGGCAAGGTGAAAAGCAATGATGAACTTTGCGGGATGAATGATGAATTAAAGACGACGGCCTTTTAATTCATCATTCCTAATTCATCATTAGCTTTTCTAAAGGCACTTCGTCAGGCGTCCGGCGTGCCCGTGCGTGAGTGTGAATGTGCCAATATGGTCTCCGGCCTCCGTGAGCGTAACGTCGAGCGTCATCGTCTTCCCCTCGACGCGGCCGGTGTAACGCGCCGGGAGCCGTTTCTCTTGATGGCCCGCGCGCACGGGGCCGCCGCGCTCCACGACGAAGTACCCTTTGAGGTCGAAGCGCCCATCATTGTCCAGGGCGAGCGGCCCGTCCGTTGCGCCGTGCGCGCAGTCAAACTCCAAACGCGCGCCGTCCTGCTCGACATCCATCTGCACGTGAGGGCCGCCCCACGTCCCCGTCTGCGCGCTCTGGATTCTCTCATTCGACACTTCTTCAGCTTTCCGGCACGGCCCGCCCTGCGAGAAGATGGCGAGGATTAAAGATAACGCGAGCAAGATCGGCATCTTGCGTGAAATTAGACCTCTTCGCCCGGCGAAAATCAAACCGGCGCGGCGCGACGCCTCGGGCCGCGCTGCCGAATTGACATCAACGCGGCAGGGGTTTAGGATGTGCCCGCCTCAATTGCAAATACAGATGACTCCCCCACCGTCGGTGTTTGCAATGCCCTTACGACCCAGAGTTTATTTATATATATCTCGGGCATCATTCTCTTGGTGCGTGCTACACGCGAGAGCGCGTCGGTCGCCCTCGCAAATTATTAACAGCCACCCTTGGACAAAAAGGGTCTCACCTACCTGGAGGACATAGAATGAATCGTAAGTTCGTAGCCTTACTGGGCGTCGGTGCGCTCGCCTTCGCGCTCGTCATCGGCAGCCTCGTCCGCAACACCTCGGCTCAGGACGCTTCCGCAAAAGCCACCGAGAAGGAGGCCAAAGTTAAGCCGGGCGATGAAACCCTCAAATGCGGCACCAAGCATCCAGACGAAGAGACGGCCCGGTTGATTGATGACGCCAACGAGCGCTTCAAGTCCAACCGCCGCTCTCAGGGCGCACCCGAAGAGAGAACCGGGACGGTCAACGTCAACGTTTACTTCCACGTCATCACCAACACCTCGGGCGCGGGCAACGTGACCGACGCGCGAATCGCGCAGCAAATCCAGGTCTTGAACAACGCCTACAGCGGCTCGACCGGCGGCTCCAATACCCTTTACAGATTTACGCTGGTCAGCACCGACCGCACGGCCAACAACTCCTGGTACACCTGCACGGGCGGGTCCTGCGAGCAGCAGATGAAGGCGGCGCTGCACAGGGGCGGTGCGGCCGACCTGAACTTCTACACGAATAACATGGGCGGCGGCCTCCTCGGCTGGGCCACTTTCCCCTGGAACTACGCGAGCGCGCCGACGATGGACGGCGTGGTCTGTCTCTACTCCTCCTTGCCGGGCGGCTCCGCGGCCCCCTTCAACGAGGGCGACACGGGGACGCACGAGGTCGGACACTGGGTCGGCCTCTATCACACTTTCCAGGGCGGCTGCTCAAATAACGGCGACTTCGTCAGCGACACCCCGGCGGAACGCTCTCCGGCCAGCGGCTGCCCCGGCGGGCGCGACACCTGCACGGGCAAGAAATGGCCCGGCCTCGATCCGATCGAGAACTTCATGGACTACACGACGGACGCCTGCATGTTTAAATTTACCTCCGGGCAGGCCGCCCGCGCGGACGCTCTGACCTTGCAGTATCGCGGTCTCTAAGCCGGTTTTTGCCTGAAGAACACGGCCATCATAAAAGGGGTGCTTTTCGGAAAAGCACCCCTTTTCTTTTTTGAACAATAGAGAGATTCTCGGCAGGCTCGATTACTGGCGGTTAAAAAGTAGTCTGGTTTCCGCCTTCACCGGGACGCCAGTCAACAATCGGCGTCGAGCCGTCGTCGCAGACCCAGACGGTCGCGCGCATGCGCGGGCGCAACTGGTAGCGGCGGCGCTCAATCAGCGCCCAGTCGCCCTGCTTGAAAGGCTCTCCTTTTATCAGAAACCACTTCGAGGCGTCTGCTCTCTTCGGAAAACTCAGCGTGAAGTTCTCGGTCGTCTGCTCGTCAGTCCTGACGCGCAACCGAACACGTCCCGGCCTGCGCTGATATGAAAGGACTCTTCCCGTAAACGAAGTCAGATGATTGTGGTCGCACGTGATGCTGTCGGGCGGCCTCAACCGCTGCGCGCGCGCCGAAGAAGAGACGACAAGAGCGGCGACGCAAAACAGCATCGCCACCGAAAACTTCTTAAAGCATCCCTTACTCATAGAAAGTCACTCCCTCTACTTAGCGACTTTGCGCCTTTGCGTGAAAAATAAAAACCACTCACGCAAAGGCGCAAAGTCGCTAAGAATGCTTCGCTCAACGCCCGCGCCCGAAGAGGCGGCGGACCATCTGCGGGAGAAGCAGCGAGGTTTGCAGCACGTTGCCCGTGGCGAATCTTCTGGCGAAGCCGCGGAAGAGACGCGCGGCGCGCGGCGTGTAGCTGAACCACCACAGATCGCGCAGCCGGCTGATGCGGTTGACGTGGACGTGCTGCGGCGTGACCAGTTCGAGCAGCCCCGGACGGCCGTGCGTGCGGCCCAGCCCGCTCTGCTTCACCCCGCCCCACGGCGTCTGCGCGATGCCGTGCGTGTAGAGCACTTCGTTGACCATCACGGTCCCGGCCTCCAACTGCTCCGCTATTCGCCGCCCGCGTCCTATGTTCTTAGTCCACACGCTCGCCGTCAGCCCGAACACGCTGTCGTTCGCCAGCCCTATCGCCTCCTCGTCCGTCTTAAAAGTCATCACGGGCAGGACCGGGCCGAACGTCTCTTCGCGCATGACCGTCATCGTGTGGTCAACGTCCGCGAGCACCGTCGGCTCGTAGAACAATCCGGGCCGCAAGCCCTCCGCGCGCCTGCCTCCCGTGAGAGAGCGCGCGCCGCGCCCGACCGCTTCGTTGACGTGCGCCTCGACAATCGAGAGTTGGTTCTCGTTCGACATCGCGCCGATGTCCGTGTCTTCCGTTGTGCCAATATTCTGCCTGAGCGCGCGCGTCTTCTCGACGACGCTCTCGACGAAGCGAGGGGCTATGCTTTCGTGTACGTAGCAGCGCTCGACCGAAGCGCACGCCTGGCCGGAATTGCTGAACGCGCCCCAGAGCGCGGCCGACGCGGCGGTCTCTATGTCCGCGTCTTCCAAAACAATCATGGGGTCTTTGCCGCCCAGTTCCAGCACGACGGGCGTCAGGGTTTTGGCCGCACTCTGCGCGACGCGTTTGCCGGTCGCCACGCTCCCCGTGAACATGATCTTGTCCACGCCCGCCTCGACCAGCGCCGCGCCGGTCGCACCATTGCCGGTCACGACTTCGAGCAACCCGTCACTGAGCCCCGCGCGCTTGAACACGTCCGCGATCTTCATGCCCGTGAGCGGCGTCAGCTCGCTCGGCTTGACGACGACACTGTTACCCGCCATCAGCGCCATCACGACTTCGTCGAGCGGAGTGGCCCAGGGGAAATTCCACGGCGAGATGATGCCGACCACGCCGAGCGGCCTGTAGACGATGCGCGA
This sequence comes from uncultured Acidobacteriota bacterium, assembly GCA_963711585.1. GTDB lineage: Bacteria > Acidobacteriota > Blastocatellia > Pyrinomonadales > Pyrinomonadaceae > QHXM01. The sequence continues at coordinate 344,832 of CAVQEU010000023.1, forward strand.
CGTGCGCCCCATCAATCCGTACTGCCCTATATCAATCTTTTCGGCGCGGAGCAGGCGGCGCGTGCGGCGCGCGAAGAACTGCATCAGGTCGAGCGTCGGCGCCAGCTCCATCGAGACGGCTTCCGCGACCGGCTTGCCCGTCTCCCTTGAGATTAACAGCGCGATCTCTTCCAACTCGTCGAGCACGATGCGGCGCGCGCGCATGACGACGGAGGCGCGCTCGGCGTAGCTCATTTTGGCCCAAGCCTTTTGCGCTTCGCGCGCGCGCTCGACCGCTTCACGCACCTCCGCGGCCGAAGCCACGGGCGCGCGGCCCACCTCTTCGCCCGTCGCCGGGTCAAACGAGACTATCTCTTCGGCACGCCCCGCCTTGATCTCTACAGTCTGTGCGCTCATGGGGGTTCATCTCCGTTCGCCGGATTATCACCCAAAGCAGGTAATGGTTGAAAGAAGAATTCAGAGGCCGGCAGGAGAGCTACTCGCATTTAACTCACTCACTCAGAATCCTGCTCAGGGCCGCGCATTGGGAGCGGCCAAATCGTTAGAGTTTATTTCCACGCTGAGTATAAGATTAACATCACAGGTCAAGACGAACATATTCATGAACAATCTTAATAAAATCACTCTTACGGAGTTGCAAAGTTTTCTTATTATCTCCAATCCCCATGTAAAACCATTGGGCTTCAATATTTTCTAATGAGGAATCTATAAACTTTGAGAGGTTTATACCTTCTTTTAGTCCGAAGGGCGCTATTCCCCCCACAGGAAATCCTAGCTCGGTAATCAACTTTTCGGGGGCAAGCTGAAGGTTTCTCGCCCTGACGCCGAACAATTGCGCTAATCTTTCTTTATCAACCATCTTATCGGCTGGAACGACAACAAGAGCAAGTTTTCTATCACCCGCCTGCTTATATGAAAAAACAACAGTCTTGATTATGGCTTCGAGGGCAACCTTATTTACTTCCATCATCTCTTTCACAGAGAAGACGGGTTGGTGCTCTAATATTTGAAATTCACAATTTAACTTATTTAATATCTCAAGAACTGTCTTATACCCTGTCAAAGTTGTGTCCGGCTTTTGTGCCACAATCATAACGTAGTGACCATGCTCATTAAATTTATCGCTCCCCGACAAGAGTTTATCGACGTGAATAAATAACTCTTGAGAAAGTTGTTTCTCAAGCATACTGTTGGGGAGCAGAGCCGTAATTGTCGGGTATGTGTATATCCGCTCGATATTAAATAACCTTACGACAAAATCTTTAACCGTACTATCGAACGGCCGACAGTAAATCTGGAAAATGATGTCGGGCGTTAATTCCACTTGAAGGGTTTTATTCTCAACATCAATGTGCGCGGAAAGAGAAGTATCCCGCCAGAGGGGCGCGACCTTCAAAACAATAGATTCGCTATTGTAGAAGGATAAAAAAAGGATGCCGCCGGGTCGGAGCCAGTCGTAAAACCTCTTCAACATTCTTCTCGTATCTTCAATAAAACTCCCCATGCCAAAGCTTGCGACTATCAGGTTAACTCTGTTGTGGTAAAACTTCTCGTTGAGTAACTCTTCATATTCAAAATCCGAGACGAAAAAATCCATTAGCCCCTGAACCGTCTGCACATTCGTGCCCTGCTCATTCTTATATTTAACAGCCTCCTTTATCATTTTAGGGGATATATCAAACCCGTGAACTGAGCGAAAACTGTTCGCCAGCAGGAACGAATGACGGCCTGTACCGCATCCCACGTCAATAGCTAAATCACTCCTGGAGTCGTTTTTCAGCCTCGTCATCAGGCCGGATATGATTTCTTCCTCTAACTCCATCAGCGAACGTGTTGCGACCTTTGACTTTCCATATTGGTGGTTATAAATGGGGGCCGCGATTTCCGACAACACCAAATGAAATAGTTTCTTCAGCCGCTTAACTAGAATGTCTGCCACCTTATTAATTACGACCTCGTAATCATGGTCCACGGACATCTGAGGGAAAAAGCTCGATATATACTTTGTGTTTTTTATCTCCTCCACTTCGGTATATAAAATGTCAGTCTTTTGGTTCTTCAATAACCGAATGAGTCTGGGGGGAACTTTATTCAGCGACCAGATCACAATCTTGTTTATCCCATCGCTTCGAGAGATGGTCAGAAGGTCGTTTTGAAGGTTAATGAAGCGATCCTCAATATTTGCTTCCCTCAGATTTAGAATTAGCAGGAGCTTATATGGGAGCTCTTTCTGCAATGTTTCGAATTTCAGCAGCAAACAATTTTCATGAGTTATGCGAATAGCGTTTTCATGATCCATGCTAATCACGTCACTTGGATAATGATAAGTCTCCAGCCTGAAGAATTTCTCCATCTTCTCTATTTCAAATTTTCCTTTTAGGATGCGAACTAAATCTCGCGGGACAATAGTTGACAATACTCTTCTAATCTCTTCCGCTTCCGTCATGAGGTTTGGCTCCCTGTAGAGATTTTTCATTCCCGTTAATAAGCCGCGGGCTTGTCTTCAAATCATCTTAACCGTTTCCGACTAACCTTGCCCTCGCTGTTCTCTTTCCCCCTCGAACGTGCTGCTCCATTTATCGGCGGCGGGCATGTATTTCTCTACAATCTCCTTAAGATGTTGACTGAGGTCGCCTCCGAATTCCTCCTTTTTTCTCTCCAAATAGTTTCGCAGGACTAATGCCAACGGCTCTCCCTGATTGTAGAGGGCTAAAAAATCCAGGCGAAATACATCGTGCAAATTTACGGCGCTCTCTTTTTCTCTACGAGCACCGGGTTTAGGTTTTTCGATCTCATATACTAAATATGCCCCACCACGTTGAGACGGTAAGTAGTGCTCAACAAAAGCTCGGTCCTCTGTCATGAGCAATGCATATGGGGGAGTGTCTTTCATCAATTTTATTGAGACGTTGGGTGACCTAACTTTCTCGTCAACAAATCGGAGTAACCCGAAGGCCGTATCTCTGCTTGCCAAGTATCTGGCCCTCCCTTCCGTCGGCAACAAAGATAACTGCTTTCTGTAGCCGGAATCCTTGTCAAAGGTATTCGCCAGCAGCACCTTAATTGTTAATCCTTCGACAAGCGAAATCCTGTTAAGCAATGTATCCATAAGCCATCCCGGATAATCACCATCTTCGATGAGCATTGTTCTGTGGCTTCTTCCTACTGTGTATACAAATTCCTTAGCCTCACTAACAGCCTTTGCCGCCGCATCCTTAAACTCCTGGCTGTTTCTACGATACATCGCAATGATGCCCTCTTCCTTAGACATACGTAATACCGTGTTATGCTTGACGACGGTCTGCTCTAACTCCGACAACTCTTTCCGGAAGTTTTCAAGTCCCTCCTGCGCGGCTTCTATTTTAGTTTGTATCTCCCTAAGCGGTTTCCCGATCAACTCGTCGTGATATAAACGGTCGAATATTGAAGCTACTAAGCAGGCGACTACTAGCCCTATGCCGATGTGTATCAGGATTAAATGAAGGACTTGAGATATAGTCGGATGTTCAGGAACAAGGGCTCCTACAATAATGCATACCGCGGCGGTCGAAAGAAGAATGATATAAGTCTTCCTTAACCTACTGTGTGAAGGGGGCGCCACGTGAGACCTCCGCTATTTTAGATTTTCTAAGTAATTAAGCCATTTCCAGCTTGTACAGTAATTTTGCAAGGTACACTCATACGTAGGAGCGTGAGAAAGCACTGGAAAGATATGTTTAGATAATATGAGATGTCAATGATTCGTCTAATGTCGCTCTCATCGATTTCAGTAAATAAAGCTGAAGCTGCGGCGTCCGCTCACGCCCTCACCGAAAATTTTTTTCCTACTTTCTTTCGCTTTCATCGTCGGTAGATATGAATAAATTCGGGTAAATCATGCAATCGCATTTGAATAGTTGTGCCCTCGGCGTGAACGGCTGTTTCTCGCAAAGGCGCAAAGTTAAGACGTAAGGCGCAAAGGCTTGAGTGGTTGCTCGTGTTTTGTCACCGTCTTCGCGTCTCGGTTACAATGACGCCAGGTTATCAGCCCGAAGAGGAGAGAGATTTTCGATGCAAAGACCCCAGCTCGCGGAATTCGTCAAGCGCATGACGCCCGATTCCGTCGCCATCATCGCGAGCGCGCGCGAGGCCACGCGCTCCAACGACACGAACTACCGCTACCGGCAGGACTCGGACTTCTATTACCTGACGGGCTTCGACGAGCCCGAAGCCGTCGCCGTCATCAAGGCGTCGAGCGCGGGGCCGAAGTACACGCTCTTCGTCCGCCCGCGCGACCCCGAGCGGGAAATATGGGACGGGCGGCGCGCTGGCACCGAGGGCGCGCAGAAGGAGTACGGCGCGGACGAGGCGTTCCCCATAGAGCAGTTCAAGGAGAAGCTCGGCGACTATCTCAACGGCGCGGCCAATCTTTACTACCGCATCGGCAACGGCCGCCCCGACCTGGACGAAACGATTGTGAACCAGATCAGGCGGCTGCGCGCCTTGGGCCGCCGCGGCGTGAGCGCGCCCGAGGCGATCATAGATACTGGCACAATCACACACGAGATGCGCCTCTTCAAGAGCGAGGAGGAGGTTGAGCTGATGCAACGCGCCGCCGACATCGCGGCCGAGGGCCACGTCGCTGCGATGAAGGCCGCGCGGCCCGGCATGAACGAGTACGAGGTCGAAGCCCTCATCGAATACACCTTCCGCAAGAACGGCGCGTCCGGCCCAGCCTACACCTCCATCGTCGGCGGCGGAGCGAACGCCACCGTGCTCCACTACATCACGAACGACGCCGTGCTTCAAGACGGCGACCTGCTGCTGATTGATGCGGGCGCGGAGTTCGGCGGCTACGCCTCCGACATCACGCGCACCTTCCCCGTCAACGGCCGCTTCAGCCCCGCGCAGCGCGACATCTACGACCTCGTGCTCAAGACGCAAATGGCCTGCGTCGAGCGCGTGCGCCCCGGCACGAGCGTGGACGAGTTGAAGACCTACTCAATCGAACTCTTGACAGAGGGCATGGTCCGTCTGGGGCTCTTAAAGGGAGACACGAAGAAACTGATAGAGGAAGAGAAATACAAACAGTTCTACATGCACGGCCTCGGCCACTTCCTCGGCCTGGACGTGCACGACGTGGGTCGCTACCACATCAAGGACGAGGCGCGCAGGCTTGAGCCCGGCATGGTGATGACGGTCGAGCCGGGCTTGTACATCGCGACCGACACCAAAGACATCCCCGAAAAATATCTGGGCATCGGCGTCCGCATCGAAGACGACGTGCTCGTCACCGAAGACGCCCCGCGCGTTCTTTCAAATAAAGCGCCGAAGCAGCCGGAAGAGATAGAGGAGTTGATGGCGCGCAAAGGCTGAACTTACAGTGGTCATTGACGCCATGAATAATCGTTGCCTTGACCGCAAGGTGAGCATAAAATCGTTGGGCGAAGATTATGCTTAAGACCATATCAAAATCAGGCTCCAACGTTTCGGCGGATACGGCGCGAAAGATCGTGGGCGACTGGCTGCAAATCAACAAGTTTCCTGATCGCTACTGCCCTCAGGAACCCGTGTTGGAGGAAGATTGTTGGAGAGTTCCCATCTGGGTGACTTATCCGCGCGGACAGGGTGCCTGGGTCCAGGATGCTTTCGTCGATCTTAAAACGGGAGTGGTGGAGCTTCCCGTATCAGTTGAGGAATTACGCAAGCTAGGCAAGTCTGCCGCGGCGGAGTGCCTGCGTGCCGGCTAGACCACCTCATTATTTTCAAGCGACGCCGTCCTCATGCGCGCCAGCGTGCCTGCGAATGATCTTGGAATCTTACGGGCACGTGGTCTCTGAAATAGAACTTCGCGAGCGGTGTGCGTGTGATGATGAGGGAACCTACCCGTCAAATATAGCCGAGGCCGCCAGGCAGTATGGCCTGGCTAAATCTTCCCTCGCATATCTTCAACTCGACCAGTTAAAGGAAGAACTCGCCCGCAACTTACATCCGATTGTTTATCTTGAACTCGTTTCTGGCCCGCTAAGGTACATTCATTCGGTTGTAGTTGTCGAGATAACCGAAGTCCTGGTTCGAGTGTTAGACCCTGAGATTGGCGAACGCGCATTTAAAATAGAGGACTTCAATCGCGCTTGGTCGGCTAAGAATGGCCTGACAATACTGATTGAGTAGTTCCTGCCAACTGTTAACTAAAAGTCGAGCGTCATGTTGATTCCATTCACCGGGAGTTCGGCCGAACAGGTTCGCGCGGATTTCGACCGCATCGCGGTGGTCTCGGCGCGCGAGCACGAAGACCTCGGGCCGTACTCGAAGTTTCTTCTGGGCCACGTCCCCGGCAATTGCGCGCGCGCCCTCGAAATCGGCTGCGGCCTGGGAGCGTTCGCGCGCCTGCTTGCGGGGTGTGCCAATTCTGTGACGGCGGTTGACGTGTCCCGGGAGATGCTGCGCGTCGGCGTTGAGCGTTCGCGGGCTCACCCTAACCTTCAATTCATCCTCGGAGACTTTTTGCATCTGGACCTTCCGCCGGAAACTTACGACTGCATCGTCACGACGACGACGCTGCATCACCTGCCGCAGGACGAAGCCCTGCGGAAAATAAAGTCGCTGCTCAGCCCCTCGGGCGTGCTGATACTGCACGACCTGCTCGACCCGGACGGCCTCTTCGACACGGCGCTCAATTTTGTCAGGCTCCCCGTCAGTTATGCCGCGAGGTTCCGGCGCACGGGCAGGTTTCGCCAACGGCGCGAGGTCCGGGCGGCGTGGGACGAGCACGGCAGACACGAAACTTATCTGAAGCCTGCGGACGTGCGCGCGATGCGGGACGAGTATTTTCCGGGCGCGCTCGTGCGCCTTCACCTGCTCTGGCGGTACACGATTGTCTGGCGCAAAGACGGGGGCGCGGCTCAGGTGAGGACGCGCAGGTAGCTCCAGCCGCCGGTCAGCAGGTCTTCTTCGGAAAGGCCGTCCTCGGGGCTGCCGGGGACGACGAAGACGCCGTCGGCGAGAATTGATTCCGGGTTGACGAGCAGGAGGCCGCGCGTGAGCTGGCTGATGGTCGTCTTCGTCCAGTACTGCGACTCGTCGTCAATCGCGGCCGGTGAGTAGGGCTCGTTGAGGAGCATCATGATCGTCACCGCGACGAAATCCTTGTCGCTCGACAGTCGCTCCGCGCCGTCAACCTCCTGGCCCAGTTCTTCATGCTCGGTCGCGGTGCCGGCCGAAAGCTCTGCCGCCCACGATTCGAACTCCGCCTCGGCCTCCTTCGTGTCGATCATGTAATCCCAGAAGACCTGACTCCAATAGGGCTCCTGGTCAAGCAGCAGCGCCACGACGCGCTTGATGTAACGTCGCTTGGCCTCCACGCCCTCACGAGTGCCGTCAGGGTCTTCGATGACTTCAGCGAAGCGCGCGCGCAGGGTGTCCTGGCCGAAAGCATGGATGAGGATTTGCAGCCCGAAAAAGTAGGCCCGCGGCTCGTCAATAATGAACGTCTCGGCGGCTCTCTTGAACCACGATCTGCGCGTCGTCATCGTCTCTCTCCTACAAAGCCTTCTTTGCGTCTTACGTTTTCACTTAGCGCCTTCTGCGTGAACGGCTGTTTCTCGCGAAGGCGCTAAGAGAAGACGTAAGGCGCAAAGGGTTGAGTTTTAGTCTCTAGAATTTTTGTCGTTTATCCGCTGTAGCCGCCGCTGCCGCTGCGGCCGAAGGAGCCTGAGCGGCGGGGCGAGTAGTAGCCGGAGCGCCCGGCGCGCGTGCCGACGACCCCGCCGCCTGAAGCCATGCGGACGGTGGTGCGGCCGAAGCCGCTCGGCTTGCTGCGCCCGACGCCCCCGCGATTGCTCGCGCCGACGCGCGTCCCGGCGAACATCGTCGGCCGCGTCGCCGGAACGTATCGCGGCGGCGAGACTGGCGGCGTGAACCCGGCCGGCGCGCGGCCACCCGCGATGCGCCCGTAATCCGGGTAGCGGCTGACGAAAGTCCCCGTCGGTCTGTAGAACGGGTACGAGTAAAAGAAGAAGGGATGGAAACCGGGGCTGCCGCCGTAATAGTAATGCCTCTCGCGCACCTGCTCTGTGCTGCCATCGGGGCGCTTGCCCTCTGCCCATTCGTCCACTCCCGCGAAGTCGCTCAGCGGCAGCATCGCCACGCCTATGCCTTTGCTTTGATACTCCACGAAGTCCTCGTTCAAGTCGTCCAACTCCTGCTGGCGCGCGCGGTCGGGCGTGACGTAGAGCACCGACTTGACGCCGAGTTCCTTCAGCTTCTCGGCCGAAGGAATTTTCGCGAGGTAGCGGTTGTCGAACTGCGTGTCGGCGTCCGTGTAATTTTCGAGCCGGCGCGAGTCGAGCAGAAAGACGGGCGGCGCGTTCTGGGCCACGGCCGATTGCTTGCTCTCTATCTCGCCCGCGTAGTAGAGCATCGCGGCCAACGTCTCGTGCGACGGGGTGACGCCGAGCGGGTGCGGGAAGTTGTCGAAAGTCGTGATGAGGTGGCCCGCTTCCGCGAGCCCCGCGCCGAGCGCGATTGTTTGGCGTCCGGGCGCGTCCACGATAATTGCCGTCTCCGCGGGGTTCTCCGCGTTCTTGAGAAAATCTTTCGCGATTGCCTGGCCGCGCCCGTAAGCCTCCTGCATGTCGGGCGAGAAGACGGGCGTCAGTTGAGTGCGCAATGTGTCGAACTGCAAAGCCTGTATGAGCGTCGGGACGAAGTAGGGCAGCCATTTTTGAGACTTGGGCTGGAAGGCGTTGAGCATGTTGGATTGGACTAGATACCTGCGCCACACCTCGCCCTTCTGCGAGTCGGTCGTTTGCGCGCCCGCGAAGGTGAGCCGCTTGTCCTCGGAGCCTATGTCCCACCCGTGCGTGCGCTGCAACTCAAGCGAGTCGCCGTCAATTTCCGTCGTGTCGTCGCGGTTGAGCAGCCACGCGCCGCCGCCGATGACGCCCACGGTCGCGGCGATGGCGGTGATGTTAAAAGTGCGCCGCGACATCTTCCACCAGGGCTGCGACTCGCCGCCGTCTCGGACGCGCCGCCGCCTATTGATGCGCCCCGCGCTCGTCAACTTCTTACTGACTTTCTTATTACTCATATGCGAAAAACAATGCGGAACTTTGCGGGATGAATGATGAATGAAAACCAGTTGTCTTTAATTCATTATTCATCATTCATCGTTCATCATTTCTTAATAAACGTCGGCACGGTCAGCGCCGTGTACTCGGTGCTTTTGTGCGACAGGCGCGTGAAGAAGCCGCAGGCGCTGCCGCCGAGGACGTAGACGCCGAAGTTGGCGAGCCGCCCTTCAGTGTCCGCAGCGGCGCGGAAGAATCTTTGCGCGACGAAGCGGCCGGGCAGCGCCTGCTCGATGGCTTTCTCCCAAGCTTCCTGGCTGACGAAAGGTCCGCAAACGGTCTCCAAGCCCTCGCAGCCGTAGTCGCTCTTGAGCACCCACTCTTCGCGCTCGGCGCAAAGCCTTTCGGGGGAGAGTGTGTTGAGGCGGCGCGTCAAAGGGATGTAGCGACGAATCCAGCCGCGCGCGAGTTTCGAAAATCTCTCCTGCTCTTCCCAGAAAAAGGCCAGCGACAGTTTGTTCTGCGTGACGACCGCGCCGAAAGGGTTGACGACCGTGACGCGCCCCTCCATCTCCGCGCCGACGAGAGCGGAGAGCGGGCCGTCGAGCGGCAAGGGGTCCGGGTACTCGGGCGCGTCCGCCCAGACCGGCGTGCGCTCGCCCCACCAGTCCGTCTTGTAGTGTCTGAGAATCAGGTCAACCGCGACGCCCAGGACTTCTATCCCGCGGCTTGTGCGTCGCACGTTGAACGGCGAGCCGCAGACCACGCGCACGCCAGCTCGTTCGAGCCAGCGCGAGAAGAGCGTGATCATCGCCAGGTCTTCGCTCAACTCGGTCGGGTAGATAATCCCGACCACGCCGAGCGGATCAACCGTGCGCTTGGCGTGGCTCTCGCGCAGGACGTTGACGAACCTCTCGCGTAAGTGTGCGTTCGGGTCGAAGGCGCGGCCGTGCGCTTCCTTCAACATCTCGTTGAGGATGACCGCTTCGGGCTGGCCCGAGGGTGTGTCGCTGTTGAGTTCGCAGCAACGGATTTGCCCGTCCTCGCAGACGAAGAGGTCCGCGCGCGCCATCCCGTGCCAGAGCCCGCCCGCCGTCTCCCACATCAACTGCTGCCACGGCGTCAATTGATAAAACTCCGCCAGCAGCGAAGGATTCTCGACGAGGATTTCGACCAGTTCCTGATGAAGATAAGTAACGCGCTCGGCCGCTTCCATCAGCGAGCGCGCGACCTCGGTCGAGAGCACCACGCCGCGAAGCCCGAAACGCTCGCGCCCGTCGAACCAGGGGTCCGAGATGACGCCGGTCTCGTAGATGTCGCGCGCGAAGCTCGCGTAATCGCCGTCTCTCGCTGGACTTTGTGACATGGGAAAAATTTCGGAAAGTTCTTTACACGGCGTCGAAAGATTGCGTGCCGACTCAGCCGACGATTGACGCGACGATGATGAGCGCGATGCCGATGATGACGGAGCCGATGACGATGGCGAGCGCGATGTTCTGGTCTTCCTCTATCTCCTTGCGGATGGAGAACGGCGTCGCCTTGCCCATCACGAAGAAGGCGAGCGCGAAGAGCAGCAGGCCCGCCGCCGTGTAGACGGCGACGTTCAAGAGAGACTGCACGAGCGGCGAGATGAGAAGAAACATCTGTTGTCCTCCGAGTCAGGGCCGAGGCACAGCGCCTCGTGTCAGTACCGCCTGCGGTAGCGGGCGGGTGTTAACTTGGATTGAGACCCGCCCGCTACCGCAGGCGGTACTGACTTAAGTCAGAGGATTAATCGCATGGCGGGCCTTAAATATCACTCATCGTAGCCGCCCGACAACTCCTCTACTATCTCGCGCACGGCCGTGCGCGCGCGTTCGACTTCGTCCGTCTTGAAGGAGACCGCGCCGACTACGGCGTGGCCGCCGCCGCCGTAGCGCTCGCAGATGGTGGCGATGTTGTGACGGCGCGGGCGCGGAGCCCAGGGGTTCGAGCCGACGGAGATTTTCGTGCGCTGCGGCCCGCGCGTCAGCGCCACCGAATAGGTTGTCTCCGGGTGTAGGTAATACGGGATGAACTTGTTGAAGCCTTCTATCCGATCATCAATGAGGTCGAACGTGACGACGCCTCGCGCGTAGGTCGCTTTGCGCCGGACGACTTCGAGTGTTTCGCGGTGGCGCGCGAGGATGGGCCGGAAGCGGGCCTGCACCTCGTCGCCCAGCGCGACCTCGTCCAGCGTGCGTGAGACTAACCCGCGAATGATGCGCTCGACGAAGGCGTCGTCCGGGTCGCTCTCTATCACCTGCATCAGTTGCAGGGCGGGTGCGGCCAACTCCACACACTGCGCCGCCGAATCGTAAAGCGCGCCGTCTATAACGTGCGCCCAGCGGACGAGCGGGTCCAGGCTTTCGTCCGCGAAGTCGAACTGCTTCTGTGCCACGTCCGCGATGAACTCCGTGCAGGACTTGCGCTCGGCGTCCAGGAATTTACGGCCCGAGCGGTCGGCGCGAAAGTGCGCCTCGTCCGACGGCGTGAGAAACGCCGACTGGTGATGGTCGAACCACCACGTCAGTCGCTCGCTCGTAGAGTACTTGAAATCAACGATGGCGTTTTCGTCGCCGTCGAACATCTCTTCGTCGAAGAGTTGGCCCGGCCTGTGTAGCAGGCTGGTGTACTCAACCTCCGCCGCCGAATTGACGCGCGCCTTATAGAACCGCGTGAAGACGGCGGCCGAAGCCACACCGTCGAAGCAATGGCCGTGATACAGGATGCGAAGTTTCATGGAAGGATGATTCGTAAATCGAAAGCTCGTAAATCGTAAATCGTGAATCGTAAATCGTCGGACGGTTGTTTCGATTTACGATTCACGATTTACGATTCACGGCTTTTCACGGCTCTTTACAGGGCTGGACTACTTGCGAGCTGGAGTTTGAAGAGGCGGTGGCTTTGAGCAGCTTGGCCTTGCCGGTCTCGGGGACGAAGGCGGGCGTCGTCGTCGTCGTTGATGATGTCGTCGCCGTGGGAACGTCCGCCTTCTTGTCCATCTTCTCAAGGCCCAGGCGCTCGCGTATGAAATTCTCGACCTCGTCCTCGATCAACTCGCCGTTGACGACCCAAGCCTTTTCCGCCAGCACGTCGCCCGTCTTGTTGAGCTTCGCCGGGTCCAGAAAGACGTTGTAGGGCGAGCCCCAGCGGCGCGTGTCGCCCGTCGCTTGCCGGTAGCCGTAGTGCGCCGTCTTGTCGCGGTCCTCGCGCGACTCCGACTCGGAGACAACCGTGTAGGGCGAGCCGCTCTCGCCGAAGAAGGTGACCGTGTCGGCGCGCGGGGCGTACTCGCTGACGCCAATCACGTCGAGGCCGTGGGCCTTGTACTTCTCATAGAGCTTGGCGGCGACGGGCGCTTCGTTCCGCCAGTTGCCGCACCAGGGCGCGAAGTAGACGACGAGGACGAGCTTCTTGCCCTTCGCGAAGGTGCGCAGGTTGACGGCCGTGTCGTCCTTGACGCTCTTGAGCGTCCAGTCCTTGTAGTTGACCGTCTTCTCTTCAAGCGGCGCGTATTCGTGGCCGGCCTGCGCGAGCCCCGTCAAGGCGGCAGTCACGAAAGCGAAGACGAGGGCGACGAGCGTCAGAACTTTTTTCATGATTCAACTCTCCGGCTGTGGCTTAGCGGGGAGAACGGTTTTAAGGACGTAACGGTGGCACAGCAAAGTTTCTACTTGGAGGCGGACGCGACCGGCGCTTCGTCCAAGAGCAGCTTGACGGCCGCCTCGAAGGTCGCTCGCTTGCGGATGCCGAAAACCTTGTAACGAATCCGCCCCTCGCGGTCAATGATAAAGGTCGTCGGGAAACTCTGTATCCCGCCGAAGCGGTCGCCCACCGTCTCGCCGTCGAGCAGAATGGGGTAGTCCACTTTGATCTCCTGCTGGAAGTCTTTAATGTCCGAGGGCGTGTCGTTCCAGGACGCGCCGACGACCGTGAAGCCCTTGCCTTCGAGGTCTCGGTACATGGCGTTGAGGTCTGGAATCTCCTCGCGGCAGGGAACGCACCAGGTCGCCCAGAAGTTCAGGAGCACGACGCGCCCGCGCAAGCTTGAGAGTTGAACCGTCTCGCCCGCCATGTTCTGCAATTCGATGCCAGGCGCTGGCACAACCTGCGACGCTTCAATCGGCGGCAAAACTTCTGTGCCAGAACCTTCGAGCTTAATGGCCGCCTCCGGGTTGGGCAGCCACGAGACGAGCCACGCGTTGATGACGGCTACTTTGTTCGTAGCGATCAGCAGGCCGATGGTGATGAGCATCACGCCGGAGACGACCTCGACTTTGTGCAGGTGCTTGCGGAACTTCGTGTAGAAGCCGAGGAATTTGTTGATGCCGAGGCCGGTCAGCAGAAACGGGACGGACAGCCCGGCGGCGTAAAAGCAGGAGAGGATGAGCCCAGCCTTCCAGTTGCCGCTGGTCGCGGCCAGCCCGATGATGCCGCCGAGGATTGGGCCGATGCACGGCGTCCAGCCGGCAGCGAAGGCCATCCCCAGCGTCATGGAGCCCAGCATCCCGCGCGGCTTCTGCTGCGAGAAGAAGCGCGTGTCTTTGTAGAGCGCGCCGATTTTAAGAAGACCTATCAACTGAAGCCCGAAGCCGATGATGACGACGCCGCCGATGATCCGAAACCAGGGATTGGCCGTCACGGTCTTGCCGACTAACCCTGCGACCACGCCGAGCGAGAGGAAGATCATCGAGAGGCCGATGTTGAAGGCGATGGAGTTGAGGATGACGGCGCGGCGCGCGTTGCCGCGCGACTCACCACTGCCCTCGCCTTTCAGGTGGTCAATGCTGACGCCCGAGATGAGCGAGACGTAGCCGGGGACGAGCGGCAGCACGCACGGCGAGAGAAACGACAGCAGGCCGGCCAGAAACGCGACCCAGATGGTGATGTTAGTACCTTCCATAATCCTCGACCAAAAATACGCGGCACAGTATAGCAGAAACAGTGATGAGTGATGAGTGATGAGTGATGAGTTAAAGAAAGAGGTTTTTACTCATCACTCATCACTCATCACTCATCACTTTTCTTGTTCTTCAATCACTTTCTCAATCGCCTCGGACATCTCGGCTTCGTTGCCGCCGCCGACGCCCGTGGTCAGCAGGCGGATGACGCCCTGGCGGTCTATCAGGACGGCGGTCGGGATGGCCGTCACGCCGTACCGGATGTGGTTGTCGTCGCCGTCGGCCACGGCCGTGCCATAGGGCAGGTTGTGCATCTTCTTGAAGCGCCCGATAAAGCTCAACTCCTCGGCGGGCTTCATCTCCTGCCCGTTGCCCTCGCCGTAGAACTTGGTGAGGCCGAGGACGACGAGGCCGCGGTCCTTGTATTTCTCGTGCCACTCAACGAGGTGCGGGAAGGAGCGCAGGCACGGGCCGCACCAGGTGGCCCAGAAATCGAGCAGCACCACGCGCCCGCGCAACTCCGAGAGCTTGACGGGAGACTGCTCGACCCAGTTGACGACTTTCAGCTCCGGCGCGATTTCTCCCAGGAGTCGCAGTTGTAGCTGCTTGCGCTGTAAGGCGCGCAGCACGTAGCGCCGCTCCTCCGGCTTGACGCCTGTGTTGGCGTAAACGAGAGCCGCCTCAATTAACTTCACGGCCTCGGGTTTTCGCTTGCCATCAACCAGCACGTCGGCGAGCTTTTCCGTGGCGTCCGTGTACAGGCGTGCAGACGGCGCGGCCGCCGCCAGTTTGCGCACTTCTTCGAGCACCACGACTGAGGCGTCCGCGGGCTTCTTCATCTGCTGGTAAATGTCCACGAGCGCGCTGCTGCTAACGTAAACCAGGCGGTCGGCGGTCGGGGTCTTCTCGCGGGCCTGCAAAGCCTTGGCCGCTTTGAAAGCCGCTTCGGCGTGCGCTGAGGCTTTATCCAACTGCTTCTTCCGGCGGTAAGCCCCGGCGAGCGCGTTCTCGATGGCCGCGTGCTCATTGGCCTTGCGCGGTTCGACGCGCAGGTAGTCCGCGAGCGCCGCTTCGGCCTCTTCGATTCGGTCATGCAGGACCGCGCCGAGCGCGAACAGGTAGCGCGCGTACTGCGGGTGCTCGCCCGCCGCCGTCCTGTCCCGGTCAAGATAAGTTTTCAAGACTTCGAACGAGCGGTCTGTGTTGCCCGAAAGTTGGTAGAGCAGGGCCAGGTAATAAAGGTCTTCGTTCGACGGGTTCGGGCGCGCGTTGAGCGTCGCGGCGTGGCGCGCGGACAACTCCTTCTGCTCCTGCAAAGTTTTCTCCATCAACTTCGCGTCGAAAGGAATCTTCTTGGCCCCGAACTCCTGAAATTTTCTGGCGGCGTAGCCCGACGCCTCGTCGTGTAGCGCAGCCGACGCGCGTTCGTCAACAGTAGACGCCGCGGGCGGCGACTGAATGACGCGGCCCGCCTGTGCGAACGCCGAAGGCGCGACGAACGTGAGCGCGCTGGACAAGAGGAGCGATGCGGTCAGCTTTCTCATACGGAAATTTTCATCAATCAGCGGGCGTAAGCAGAGTGGAAACGGTCAGGGCTGAAAGCCCGCAGGAGCGGCGGCGCGACATTCGTCGTAATCTCTTCGGCCACAAGCTCGCCGGTCAGCGGCGCGAGCAGGATGCCGTTGCGGTAATGCGCGGTCGCGTAGAAGAGGCCCGACACCTCCGACGCCGCGCCAATTATGGGCCAGTCGTCCGCGGCGCGCGGGCGCAGGCCCGCCCACGAATCCACGAGCGGGAGGTCCGCGACCACCGGCGCAATCTCCATCGCGTGCGCCGCGATCTGGTGAACGCCCCTGGCCGTGACGCGTTTGGAAAAGCCCGCGCGCTCGGTCGTCGAGCCGGCCAGCAGCCGCCCGTCGAGGCGCGGTATGACGTAGCCGCGCGGGCTGTAGATGACGTGGCGCGCGATGCGCGGGTTGGTCTCGAAACAGAGCATCTGCCCGCGAACGGGTTCGATGCCGACTTGCGGCGCGCCTTTGTCCGCCAGCGAGAGAAAAGAGGTCCAAGCCCCCGCGGCCAGAACGACCACGGGCGCGAAGAGCTGCCCGCGCGAAGTCTCTACGCCTTGAACGCGCCCGCGCTCCGTTATGAGCGAGCGCACCAGCGTCTCCGTCAAAATACGCACGCCGCGCTTTTCGACGGCGTTAGAGAGCGCGGCGACGAGCCTGCGGTTCTCGACCTGAACATCGAGCGGGAAACGCAAAGCGCCGCGCGCGGCCTCAGAGATGCACGGCTCAAGACGGCGAGCTTCGTCCGCGCTCAGCCGCTCGACGGGCCTCCCTGCGCGCTGCTGCCAGAGGTAACGATGCTCTATCTCTTCCTCGTCGCGCTCCGTGAAAGCCAGGTAAAGCGTCCCGGTCCTTTCAAGCTCAACGTCCGTGCCCGTCTCTTCGCGCAGAGTCTCGGCGAATCCCGGATAGAGGTCACGCGCCGCGCAGGCCAGGTCGAAGAAAGCGTCCGCGCCATCGGCCTCCGCCTGCGGCGCGAGCATCCCGCCCGCAGCATACGAGGCTTCCGCGCCGAGGCGTGCGCGCTCGACGAGGGTGACTCGCTCGACGCCACGCACGGCCAGCGCGCGCGCGACCGCCAAACCTATGACGCCGCCCCCGACGACGACCGCCTCCGCCGTCTCGCCGCCGCCCCTCAGTGACTCCTGATCTCGCATTGATTAGAACTTGCTGGTATGATGGCGAAAAGCAGCATTCAGGAGCCAGAATCCAGAATCCAGAATGAAGGCTCTTGACTGCTTTTCTTCAGCTTTTCTTTCTTCTGGCTCCTGGATTCTGAATTCTGGATTCTGCCTTTAACCATGAAGCATACTATCACACTCATCCCTGGCGACGGCATCGGCCCGGAAGTCTCTGCGGCGGTCGTGCGCATCGTAGAGGCGGCGGGCGCGGAGATACAGTGGGAGACGCACTATGCGGGCGCGCAGGCGCTGGAAAAGTTCGGCGACACGCTGCCCAAAGAGCTGCTCGAATCCATCAGGCGCAACAAGGTCGCGCTCAAGGGGCCGATCACGACACCCGTCGGCAAAGGCTTCACGTCCGTCAACGTCGGCTTGCGCAAGGCGCTAGACCTCTACGCCAACCTGCGCCCCGTGCGCGCGTTGCCGAACGTGCCGTCGCGCTACCCGGAACTGGACCTCGTCATCGTGCGCGAGAACACCGAGAGCCTCTACGCCGGACTCGAACACGTCGTCGTCCCCGGCGTGGTCGAGAGTCTGAAGATCATCACCGAGAAAGCCTCGACCAGGATCGCGCGCTACGCCTTCGAGTACGCGCGGCGCGAGGGGCGCAAGAAAGTCACAGTCGCCCACAAGGCGAACATCATGAAGCTCTCGGACGGGCTCTTTCTCGAATGCTTCCGCAAGGTCTCTACGGACTACCCGGAGATTACGGCCGACGACAAGATCGTGGACAACGCCTGCATGCAACTCGTCATGCGCCCGGAACAGTTCGACGTGATGCTGCTCGAAAATCTCTACGGCGACATCGTCTCGGACCTGTGCGCGGGGCTCATCGGCGGGCTTGGCCTCGTCCCCGGCGCGAACATAGGCGAGTTGGGCGCGGTCTTCGAGGCCGTCCACGGCTCCGCGCCAGACATCGCCGGGCAGGGCCTCGCCAACCCGACCGCGCTCCTGCAAAGTAGCATCCTGATGCTGCGCTACCTGGACGAGCGCGAGATCGCCGACCGCGTCGAGAAAGCGATGCTCAAAGTCTTCGCAGAGGGCAAGGTGCGCACGCGCGACATCGGCGGCGACGCCAAGACGGACGAGTTCGCGACCGCCATCATCGCCGCGATGGACAAGGCATCCGCCGGGGCCGAGGCGTAAGGGAAGAAAAACCAATTTCACGCAAAGGCGCAAAGACGCAAAGAAAATTTCGCGGGCTGTCTTTGCGCCTTTGCGTCTTTGCGTGAAATTTTTGGTTCACTCGAATGCCGGAACAAGTCGAACTGAAACGACAACTCGGCCTCCAGTCGGCGATTGCCCTCGTCATCAGCGGCGTCATAGGGGTGGGCATCTTCATCTACCCCGCGACGATGGCGAAGTCGCTCGGCTCTCCGCTCCTGCTCCTCGCGGTCTGGCTCGTGATGGGATTTGCGGCGCTCTGCGGCGCGCTCTGCTACGGCGAACTCGCCACGCGCTTCCCCGAAGCCGGCGGCGGCTACGTCTACCTGCGCGAGGCTTACGGCCCCGGCGTCGCCTTCCTTTACGGCTGGATGCTCCTGCTCGTCCTGGACCCCGGACTGACCGCCGCCCTCGCCGTCAGCCTCGCGGACTACGCCTCCAACATCACGCCCCTCACGCCCCTCGGGATGAAGACACTGGGCGTCGGCGTCATAGTCATTCTCGCGGCGGTCAACATCGTGGGCGTGCGCTTCGGCGCGCGGCTGATGGTCGTGCTGACGCTGCTGAAGGTCGGGCTGCTGCTCTTGATAGTCGTCTGGGGATTCGGCTCGGGCCTCGGCGACTGGGCCAACTTCACGCCGTTCGCCGCACGCAGGGCCGGCGCGGACCCGACTCTGCCGGCGCTCGCCGGGGCGAGTGTCGCGGGCTTCTTCTCGTTCGCGGGCTGGTGGGATTTGTCGAAACTCGCGGGCGAGGTGCGTCAGCCTGCCAGGACGTTGCCGCGAGCCTTGTTGCTCGGCCTCCTTATCGTCACGGTCCTTTACATTCTAACGAGCGCGGCCTTCCTTTACCTCGTGCCGACAGAGCAGGTGCCGACGGGCGGCTCCGCGGAGCAGGCTTTCGCGGCGCAGGTCGGCCAGGTGCTTTTCGGGCGGACGGGCCGGCAGGTCTTCTCCGGCATCGTGGCCGGGAGCCTGCTCGGGAGCCTGGCCGCCTACATCATGGCCGCGCCGCGCGTCTACTACGCGATGGCGCGCGACCACCTGTTCATCAGGCAGGTGGCCGCCGTCCACACGCGTTTTGGCACACCGGCGCGCGCCATCGCGTTGCAGGCCGCGCTCGCCTCCCTGCTCGTCGCCGTCAGCACGTTCAACCAGATCGTTGCCTACTTCTTCTTCGTCACGCTCGTCTTCATCGCGCTGACGGTGGCCGCCGTCTTTGTGCTGCGGCGCAGGCGCGGGCGACTGACGACCTACCGCACGCCCGGCTACCCCCTGACGCCGCTCGTTTTCCTGCTGCTCCTTAGCGCGCTGCTTTTTCTGCTGGCGACGGGAAACCCCACACAGGCGTTCCTCGGCGTCGGCGTGGTCCTCCTCGGCGTCCCGGTCTACTACTTGATCTTCCGTAAGAAAACGGCCGTCGAGTAAACACCTCAATCCTTTGCGCCTTTGGTTTTTCTTTTGTTGCGCCTTTGCGTGAACCGCTTTTCTCGCAAAGGCGCAAAGGTAAGACGTAAGGCGCAAAGAGTTGAGTGATTCAGTCTCTTGAGTTTTAGAATTATGGTAATCTCTTGCTGATTACCGACTACTGATTACTGATTACTTTTGGGAGAATTATGACCTGGATTAAGACCGTCCCGCTGGCGGAGGCTGACGAGAAGTTGAAACGCGCGATGGAAGCGCAGAGGGAGTTGTATCCGATTGAGTACGCGTCGCCGGTGCACCCGACGCCCGACGGCGGGTCCTCCGGCATCGTGGCCTCGCATAGCCTGATCCCCGACGCGCTCTTTCACGCGTTCGCGACCTTCGGCGCGCTGATGTCGCCGGAGTTGCCGCTCTCGCGCCGGCAGCACGAGATGATTACGACCGTCGTCTCAGTCAACAACCGCTGCCATTATTGAATCGAGTCGCACGCAGAGTTTCTGCGTCGGGTCACACTGGACGAGGATTTCGTCCGCCAGCTTCAAGACGACTATACGCGAGCGCCGCTCTCGGAGCAGGACCGCGCGATGCTCGACTACGTCGTGCAACTGACGCGCGACGCTACGCGCATCACGCCCGAGTATCACGAGCGCCTGCGCGCCGCCGGCTTCGACGACCGCGGGATTTTACAGATCACGCTCATCGCCTCGTGGTTCAACTACATCAACCGCGTGGCCGACGCGCTCGGCGTCGGGCGCGACGAATTGGCAGACGCACCTTCCGCCGAATAGTATTTTGAAAGCTCGTCCAACCAAATAGAGGTGACAACCAGATGAAAATGTCTTCCCCCCAAAGGTGGCTTACTCTGCTCGTCCTGCTGACGCTCTGCACCACGCTGGCCCACGCGCAAAGACGCGGGAGAAGAGGCACGCGTGCAGATTCGTCCGGCCCCGTGGCGCAGTTGACCGCGATGAAAATCCTCCCCTACAACGAAACGAACGACACTTTCGAGGACGACGTTTCAGACTCGGACCGTGCTCTCTTCAACGACCTGCACCTCTCCTTCCTCGTCAAGATCGAGGTCACAGGGAAGGCCGGGGAATTTTCCAACCGCAGTGTGCAGATCAGCGTCCGCCAGGGGAACAAACAGACTCTGAGCCGCACGGCGATGGTCGGTATCTACAACGAAGCCGGGAAGTATTTCGTCCCCGTCTGGATTTACGGCCCCATCTGCCAGGAAACCACCATCCAGGCCACGCTCACGGGTCAACCCCAACGCTCCACCCTCAAGAAGACCATCCGGGCCAACTGCGGCGAGTAATCAGTGGTCAGTTAAAGCGATGTGAAAGTATTCAGCCCCACCAGGGGCGGAGTGAAAATAGCCCAGCACTTCAGTGCTGGGTATCTCGGCGATATTTTATTTGAGTCCCGTAGGGACGGCTGAACTTTCTTCGGTCGTCCCTACGGGACTCGGCACAATTTTCCGTCTATTCCCCAGCACTGATTGACAACTAACGTATGTATAAGTGCTGGGCTATTATCAAGCGCCCCTGACGGGGCTTAAACCTTACAAACATCTCCTCCCCACTGCTCCCGCGCACGATATAGTGCTGAACCGCACACCATCTGGCATAAGAGTCCTGACAATTCCCGCCTGGGCGCAATAAAAATATAAGAAAAGTGAGAAGGGCGCGTGTCTCAGAGGGCGCGGGCACACGCTTTGCACTCGCGGCCTGTCAGCAGATGAAGCCCTCGCAATAAGGCTTTTTCTCTCCGAGAGCGCACCTGAGCTTTTCTACGGAGCTATGCCCCTGTGTGCCCTCTGCGAGCGAGCGGCTCTCTTCCAGACGTTTCAAAATTCAAAGGAGCGTAAGCCATGTGGTACTCGCGGTCCACTACCATCACCCGTCTCTTCTTGCTCTCCATCCTGCTCGCCTTCACAGCCATGCCCATCGCCGTTCGCGCAGACGAAAACACGGACGACGACGAATACGAGGAGAACGCACGCGTCGCGCGCGTCAGTCTCATTAGCGGCGACGTGCAACTGCGCCGCAACGGGAGCACCGACTGGGAGAACGCGCGCGTTAACTTCCCGCTCGTCGAAGGCGACGTGCTCGCCACGACTGGCGAGGACGCGCGCGTCGAAATTCAGATTGACGCGCGCAACTTCGTGCGCGTCGGCGGCGACTCCGTCCTGCGCGTCGTTTCCCTGCGCGACGCGGGCGTCGCGCTCAGTCTCTCCGAAGGCGTCGCGACCCTGCGGCTCGCGCGCTTCGACCGCGACAAAGAATATTTTGAGATAGACGCTCCGGGCACGACGCTCTCGGCCGAAGAGCGCGGCGTCTACCGGATAGACGTTAGCCGCGACGGCCGCGTCCGCCTCGCCGTTCGCGACGGCGGACGCGCGCGCATCTACTCCGAGACTTCAGGCTTCACCCTGCGCGACGGGCGCGCGGCCGAACTGGTGCGCAATGGTTCGGCCGCGGGCGACTGGGAGTTGACCACCGCCGCGTCCTTCGACTCCTGGGACACCTGGGTTGACGAGCGCGAGCGTTACCTTGCAGCGCGCCTGCGATACGAGGACCGCGACCGCTACTACGACCGCGACGTGTGGGGCGCGGAAGAGCTTGATGCTTACGGCGACTGGACCTACGCGGACTCTTACGGCTGGGTCTGGCGTCCGCACACAACGGTCGTCAACAACTATTACAACTGGGCTCCCTACCGCTACGGCCACTGGACCTGGGTCCCGCCCTACGGCTGGACGTGGGTCGGCGACGAGCCGTGGGGCTGGGCTCCGTACCATTACGGCCGCTGGGTCTATTACAACAACAGTTGGTGCTGGGCTCCGCGCGGCTACGGCTATTCGTACAAGAGGGCATGGTGGCGGCCCGCGCTCGTCGTCTTCGCCTACGTCCCGACCTCTTACGGCGAGCAGGTCTGCTGGTATCCGCTCCGTCACGGGCAGCGCGACCCGCGCGGCCGTCACTACCGCCGGCTCGAAGCCTTGGGCCGACGTGACCGCGACCGTTTGCAGCGCACCAACCCGGCGTACCTGCGCGCCATCACGACGATGCCCGCTCGCCAGTTCGGGCGGCGCGCGGAGCCTCCGCGGCCCGCGACCGACGAGATGGCACGACGCGTAGTCGGGACAGAGCCCGTGCGCGGGCGTCTGCCGATTGGCCCGCCCGCGAGGAATCCGGGCGAGCAGAAAGTCCCGCGCGTCATCGCGGGCAGACCCCCGACGCCGGGTGGCGGCGGTGGAGCGGCCGTGCCGCCTCTGCCTGACCGTCAGACCGGCGCGGCGCGACGCACGCCCGGAGTCCCGCTCGATAACGAACTGCGCCGTGCGCGCCTCTACAACGGGCGCGAGCCGCGCCCCCCCTTGGACCAACTCCCGAACCAGGGCGCGACGCCGAACAGCGGCGGACGAATCTTCGACCGCGCTGACTCCACGGACACCGGCGCCGTCACGCGCACCCCGCGCGCGCGCTCCGTAGAGCCGCAGCCCAGAGAGCGCAACGGCCAGGGGAACGACGGCACACAAACGCTCGACCCGCGCCCGCGCCGCCCGCGCGCGGACACGGACGACGACCGCACGCAAGCGCCGCCGCCGGATGTCGAGCGTCCGCCCGTCAGCAGTCCGCCCGTGCGCAATGTTGACCCGCAGCCACGCGTGCGGCCACGCCGCGACGACGACAACAATGACGGCGGCGGTCAAGTTGTGCCGCGCCCTGAGCCCAGGCCAGAGCCTAGAGTCGAACCGCGGCCGGAGCGCAAGCCCGAGCCGCGCGTAGAACAACCGCGTCCCGAGCCGCGTCCCGAACCGAGGCCCGAGCCTCGGCCGGAGCCGCGACCCGAGCCCAGACCTGAGAGGCGTCCAGAACCTCAACCGGAAAGACGGCCGGAGCCGCAACCGGAGCGGCGACCTGAGCCACAGCCAGAGCGGCGTCCAGAGCCTCGCGTCGAGTCCAGACCCGAACCGAGGCCCGAGCCGCGACCCGAGCCGAGGCCGGAGCCGCCGGCCCGGCAAGAGTCGAAGCCCTCTGCTCCGCCGCCGCAGCGCGAGAGCCAGAAAGAGGATCGCCCGTCCAGGCGCGGCCGATAGGTGGTAAGAAAACTTTACGGACGGCAGAACCCGACCAAGAAAGGTAAGCTCATGAAACTACGAATCACACTGCTCGCGGCGTTCTTAATAGTGAGCGCCGCGGCCGTCATCGCTCAGGACCGTGCGCGCACGGTCGAAGCCTCGCACGGCTCTGTGGCAACTCCGTCCGCGAAGGCGGCGGCCGACCCCGCTTACATCCCGCACGGCTCGAAGGTCTACGTCAACACGATTCAAGGCATGGACGGCTTTGAGAACTACCTGGTCGCGGCCTTCAAGAAGAAGCAGGTTGACCTCCTGGTCGTGGCCGACCGCGCGCAGGCCGACTTCGAGATCACTGGCTACGCCGCGCACCAGCGCGCCGGCTGGGCCAAAATCATCTTCGGCAGCGGCCTGCCCGAATCCGAGGCGAGCATACAGGTCATCAACCTACGCACGAGCGTCATCGCCTACGCCGTCGGCTCCTACAAGGTGGACGCCTACAACGGCAAGAAAAGCACCGCCGAGCACCTCGCTAAAAACCTGCGGCAGAAGATGGAGCGGGACGACAAGCGGCTTAACAAATAGTTTTCAGTTTTCGGTATTCAGTTTTCAGCAGAAAGCAGATTGTCTTTGCTGAAAACTGATAACTGAATACTGAAAACTGTCAAAGGGCTCACCATGAAAATCACACGCCCACTTCTTATAGCGTGTACCGTGCTCGTCGTCGTCTCTTCGTTCGCGGGCGTGGCGCGCGCGCAGAGTCGGGTCGAAGCGAAAGCAGTTAAGCCCGACGTGCGGCGCGCTCTCGGCGCGAGGGCGGCGCGCGAGGGCGGCGGCGGGAAGCGTAAAGGCGGTTATGAACCGGCGCGGAGTGTGGCGTCTTTGTCGCGGCGGCCGACAATTGAGGCTGATGCTAACGTTGAAGCTCAGATGCAGAGGCGTGCGACCGCCCGCGTGAGAAAACAGGAAGCGACCGGGGCAATGCAGGGCCTGGCGGCGGCGGCTTTGCCGAAGATTCTGGCGGGCACGCCGCTCAGTTGGATTCTGCACACGTCGCAGTTGAGCCTCACGTCTTTGGCCGGGACGAACGAACAGTACGTGGACGCGACGGGCAATCTGGTGGCGGACGAGAGGACTACGTTCGACGCGGACGGCGGCTCGTTCGACATCACCGTGGGCCGCTCCGGCGCGCGCTACGAAGTCTTCTCGGCCACGCTCGACAACCGCCGCGTCGGCGTACTCCGTGTCGCGCTCGATACTAACGGCAACTACGTCCGCGACTCTTCGAGCACGTTCGATCTCGAACGCGACTTCGGGCTGCCTTCGGCCGTCGCGGTCGTCACCGGCACGTCGCGCGCGGGCCGCGAGTTCGTCATCGTCTCGTCGAGCGGCTATTACAACTTCGACAACCCGTCGGACCCCGACAACGAGCCTTCGGCGGGCGTCGTCCTGCTCGTGCGCGACGCCTCCACGGGTGGGTTCGACAATTCGCGTTCGCGCTCGCTGATTCGCGTCGGCAGCAACGAGTTGAACAACGCCAACGCGCTCGCGCTCCTCCCGAACAACGACCTGCTCGTCGCAGACTTCGACTCCAACGAGCTGCGCGTCGTCCGCGACACGGACGCCGACGGCATCCCGGACAAACTCGACGCCGTTCCCTACTATCAATATCAATTCTCGGACGACGCGCCTTTAGACATCGCCGCCAACTCGCGCGGCGTGGTCTTCTCACACTCGGCCGGCAACGACACAGTCCTGCTCGCGCTCTACGACACGGACGCGAACAATTACGCTGACCGAGACGAGGTGGCCGCCGTCGCGCTCTCGATTGATAACAACCTGATCTTTCACGGGCTGACCGTTGACCGCGAGGGCACCGTCTACGTCATCCTCGACGCCTCCGGTTCGGCCGACCTGGCAGCCTCCGGCGGCAATCTTGGCACACCGTTCGTCTACGCCTTCCCAGACCCCGCGCTCAACGGCGTGCTGCGCGACGGCGCTATCTTCACAGAGCCGGACGACCCACAGAGGCAGGCGCTCTCGGGCCTGGCTTTCGGCGTCGAGACGGTGCTTCAGCCTGTCGCCCGCCTGACGATGACCAACAGCGCGAGCCTTCGCGGCAGCGGAACGAAAGCGGGCCTTGCGAGCATACGCGGCGCGGGATTGACGCGCGGCCTGAGCGGGCGCACCGAGGCGGAAGCCACGGCGCGCGGCGTCCTCGTCACGCTCGAAGGGCGCGCGGTCCCCGTGCTCTCCTTCAACGATTCGCAGGTCAACGTCTACGTCCCCGAAGCGGCAGGCGCGGGCGTAGGCTCGGCTGTCGTCTACGTCAACGGGAACGTCATCGCGGCCGACGACGTGACCATCGCGAACGACAATCCGGGTCTTTTCACCGTGCCGCAGAACGGGGCCGGCGAGGCAATCGCGCTGCTCGTCTCGGGGATGAAATACACGCGCGGCCCCTTCAACGCGAAGACGGACGGGCAGCCCACGGTCATCGCGCTTCTAGGCACGGGCTGGCGCAACTCGCTGCCCGCGCGCGTCACGATTAACGGCAAGCCCGCGACAGTTGAATACGCGGGTCCGTCCGGCGGCTTCAACGGCCTGGATCAAATCAACGTCCGCATCCCCACGGGCGTCATCGGAACTGTGCCAGTCGTCGTCACGACCGCCAGCGGCGCGAAGGGCCGCACCGACGTTGTCATCACCATCAAGTGAGGTCAAGAGTCAGTCTCAAAACTCAAGCTACTGCTTCACTCAACCCTTTGCGCCTTACGTCTTAACTTTGCGCCTTTGCGAGAAACACCAACGTCTCACGCAAAGGCGCTAAGAAAAAACCAAAGGCGCAAAGGGTTGAGCTTAGGGTTTCTTACTTCAAATTTTTCAGGACACGGATGGTTTCCGGGTAGAGATCGTCGAGTGTGCCGTAGAGCGCGCCTGTCGTCTTCACTGGCTTGAGCCGGGCGATGGGGTCGTCGCCCGCGTCCGTGAAATCAAGCTCGCCCGTCCCGGCCTTGAGATTGAGATTGGTCAGGAGCGACGTGGAGGTCAGGAAGTAAGCCTCGTCGCAGGAGCGGCCGTCAATGCCTGGAATCTCCTTGTAGAGAATGACCGGGAGGAAATCAATCTGCGTGATGGTCTGGCCTTCGACCTGGGCCGTGGCGCGCATCACCTCGCGCCCGTTGCGCGTGACGCGGGCGCGCACGCGCCCCCCTGCCTCCGTCAATTCCGTCTGGCCCAAAACGGCGGGCCACCCCTGCACCTCGCGGTAACACGCAAGGCTCGCATCCGTGCTCGTGTAAAGGTACGGGACGAACTGGCCCACGTAGTCGCCGTAGCGCACGGAGATGCACGGCATCGTGAAGTTGTGCGCCCCCATGCCGGAAACCGATGGGCAGAGGAAGAAGCACATCGCCACCGCATTGCCGGGCAGAGGCTCCAACTCGCGCGGCAGCACCTCGCGTATCGCAGCCTCCTCCGCCTCATAAGAGATGATGAGGACAACGTCGTCCACGTACTGGTAAGGCGGCAGCCCGTACAGCGGCTTCAAAAACGGCAGCCCGCGCGGCTTATCGGCACTGAGCACAACGTCACCGCCGCGATACTCTCTTTTTTCTTCGCTCATGCCTGCTTCCTCTGTCAGGAGATAGAGTAGCTATGGCCGCCGCGCCTGTTGGTCTGCGTGTCCAACTTATGGGAAATATTTATAAATGTCTTTGCGATTCAGTAAGCGAACGAAGATAACTTTGTCATTCTCAAGAGCAATGCCGACCCGATAATCCCCGACTCTCAGACGAAAATAATTCCCGCCACCTTTGAGCTTTTTCAAATTGGGAATGTCCGCCAGAGAATCTACTTTCTCGACCGCTTCTATTATTTCTTTAGCTCTTTTCAACAGACCTTTATCCTTAATGCCTTTCAGGTCTTTGGCGAAGCTCTCCCTGAACTCAACCTTCACTGCGCGCCCTCTAAGATGGCAAACACTTCATCACGAGAAACGGAAGTACCGCCAAGCCCCTCCTCTATAGCGCGCGCCAGGGCCAGGTCTTCCATTGCCTCTTCCACAATATCTCGCACCAAATCACGATTCTCTTCGAGGGCTTCGACCAGGGCTGCTTTCAAAAGGTCTTTGAGTTTCTCCTCGTCAATTGTTGCTGTTGTCATAAGACGCTCCTTGATTTCAATACGCCTAAATTAACACCGCCGCGCCAATCAAGAAAAGAAATATCATTTTACAAGTTCTCTATTCCCAGACTGGGCAGGGCGCGCACGATCTTTTGCGTCTCGACGCTGACCGTGATGACCTGCCCGACGAGGCGGACGATGTAAGAGGGGTCGTCGGCGCGGTTAGGGTCGTTGGTGATGCCGCTCCGCTTGTCGGTCGTGACCTGATACTGGTCAATCACCCATTCGAGCGCCGAGCGGTTTCCCAGGCGATACTCGAACGCCTCCGAGGGTATGCCTTCGAGCGTGAGGAATTCATTGTAACGGAGCGAGCGTTTGTCCTTACTCAATCTCATCTTCTCGACACGCCAGTCGAGCGCGACGCCCGGCTGCTCAACTCTTTCGAGCGCATACTCCGGCTGCTCCTCGTAAGAGACGTGTATCTCCGCGAGCCGCGCGCCCGCCTCCGCGAACGCGCGAAAGTCCGGCGCGAACGGCACGCGCGGCAACTCCCTCTTCAGATTCGCCGCGTAACGCTCACGATAAACCGGGTGATGCAGCACGCCGTAGACATAATGAAAGATGTCCCACTTCGTGATTGACGAATCCCCGTACTGCTCACGGAATTTCTCCAACGCCCAATCCGTGATGTTCTCCCGCCGGTTCGTGCCGTCTTCGTCGTAGGTGTAGAAAGGGAAAGATTGTGCGGGTCAGCCGTAAAAATTTAAGTTCGGAATAAACTCACGACTAGCGCTGCAAAATTTTTCCTGACCATATCCGCCAACACAGATTACTCGATTCTCCGTTTCTTAATTAAGGCAGTGAAAGAAAAGATTACATGCTCCCTGGTATCACGTCGATTGATGAGATTAGCAAAGTAGATAATACTTTCTTGTGAATGGGCGGTATAGTCCTGGTCCGAATTTGTTTATGGTCAAATGAGAGTTTCTTCTGTTGCCGCAGAGCCTCTTTCAGCCGTTACTGTCCATTTAATAAACTCGGATTGGTATTTACAAATTCTAAATATTAACCGTCCTTTTCTTGAGAGTATCGGAACTAACTCAGAATTGTAGTAACCACGAGTGATCGTACTTTTTCAAGCCAACTATCTCTGTTGAAGTCATAAACCCATTGTCACGATTAGTCGCTACACCAAGAGAATAGATTTTGAATACAACTTCCGCCTTTTGATTTTGCTGCTTGCTTGCTTGTACCAAGCGGCAAAAACGTATCAAATTCAGCTTCTAAATCCTCAGTAATCCAAGAATGATTTTTATCGCTGCAATTCCCGCCATTGCGACATTGGAACGTGCTGCTGTTCATCAATAGTCTTACTTCTCTTGGACTTGAGGAATTCGTCAAGGCTGAATAGTTCAGATTTTAGCAGTTCGGTTCTTAGTTTTTTCCGAACAAAGAAGCTAATACCAACCTGACGCGTATCATATCGTCAAAAATATTCCCGCGTTCTTGCCTTCTCCTTTCACCTAAGTGCGAGCATTGCCTTTCAAATTAACGTGATAAATCTTAGAGAAATCTTTTTCGAAGTGAAATCTCATACCATCAAAAGACCTATCGTCAGTAAAACTATTGTTACTTATGCGAATCAAGAGTTGAAAGTTAGGAGCAAACACGCGACAGCCAGCTTGCCGTAACAATGCACGAACAAGCCCTCGGTCGAACGCACTCGTGAAGCGTTCTGGATATTGGTTCTTTGAATCAACCAGCCGAAGAGACTCTCCAACGGCTGTCTGACCGACGAGACGAAGCGCGACCACAGCGCGGGCACTGCCGTTTGAGGCTCATTGCGCTTGCGTTTGTAAGGCGTCAGCAGACGCGTGCCGCGCTCGGCCATCACTCGCTTAGTCTCTTCGTCCGCATAGGCTTTATCGCCGAACAGGTAGCCGGTGCCCAAGTCGAGGTCTAGTTCGCGCAAGACCGTCAGGTCATGCTGCGATGCCCGACTCAGATGGACGAGGGCCGGCAGCGGCAACCTGTGCGCGCGTCGCAGCGCGACCGTATGCAGTTTGACGCCGTAATAATAGCTGCGTTTGCTTGAAGAGAAGCCCTGGTCGGCCACCTCCCGTGCGACACGTGCCGCGCCGCATCTGGGCCACTTCGCCATGATGATGGGGAGCGAATCAATCAGGCGGTCGGCCTGCCCGGCCAGTTCAGCGACCTGCGCTGTGAGCGCGGCCGTGATGAGGTGGCTCGAAAGCCGGGGCGAGTTGGTTGAGGCGACGGTTGAAGGCTTGATAGCTGGGCAAGGCTGGGAACCACGCCCGCCAGTGGCGGCGCGCGTAGTCGTAGATCGGGCGCTGAAGGTGTAAGCCTTGCATGTGGCCGAAGAGATAGATGGTTACGAGTTCCTCGTCCGTGAAACGGGGACGGAAGTTACTCAAGCGTTGATATTTCAAGTCGGGCTTTGTATCGTAAGCCCGGCAGACGCGCAGGTAGAGGGCGATGAGTTGGTGTTCCACAAACTCAATTCTACGCCCTTCCGGCCGTCTGCTTTTCTACTCTTGATTCGCATTACTTATAAATGCAATGATTCCTTCATCTCCAATACGATCAGTAGCCCAGCGAATCGCTTTCACGTAAGGGTCGTGCAGTTTGTTCACGAGCGTGGCCTTTGAATCCTTCGCGTAAGTCTCCGACACACGCTTGTCCATCACTTTGTACTTCCGATTCTTGTTGTTGTCGTTTTCGTTCAACTGGCCGACGTTGTAAGGCGGGTTGCCGATGACGACCATGATTGGGGAGCGTTTCTGGCGCTCGACGCGGTCCGTGTTTTCGGTGGTGAAGAAGGAAATCTGTTGCGCCTCGGCCAGCTCGAAGGTGTCTACGAGGCAGACGCCCTCGAACGGCTCGTAAGCGCCGGTCAGTTCGTAAAACTCGTGCTCGATGTTCATCGAGGCGATGTAGTAGGGCAGGAGCATCACCTCGTTGCAGTGCAATTCGTCGCGGTACTTATCGGGAAGCGCAGTCCGCTTGATCTCCTGCATGACGCGGACGATGAAGTTGCCCGTGCCGACAAACGGGTCGAGGATGTGCACGTCTTTCGAGCTTAAAGTCTTGCCGAACTCCTGACGCAGAATCTCCTCGACGCTGCGGACCATGAAGTTGACGACCGCCTGCGGCGTGTAGACGATGCCGTGCGTGTCCGCGACCTTGACCGAAAAGCCCTGGAAGAATTTTTCGTAGACGGCGTTCAAAAACTCCTGCTTCTGCGTGAAGTCTTCAATCGTCGCGGCGGTCGTCTCGATGGCGCGGTAGAAGTGGTCGAAGCGGCGCAGGAACTCTTCGCGGCTGAACGCCTGCGCCGTTAGCGCGTCCACCACCTTCTCTATCTCGTGTGCGATGACGTTGCGCCGCGTGAAGTCGGCGATTCTTGAAGACCGTGCGGAAGATGCGCTCGGTCAGGATGTGCTGGATGAGCATCTCTTCGACGGCCTGCTCCGAGAGGTTCGGATTGACCGCCTGGCGGCACAAGTCGTAGAACCCGCCGAACGCTTCGCGGAAACGCTTGTTCGTCCGGCGCTCTTTCTCAATCAACTCGGTCAGCGCGCGGCCGAACTCCGGTATCTCCGTCTGAAAGTCCTCGACCGCCTGCTCCCACTGCTCGTAGGCCGGCGGCTGGTACTCGAAAAAGAGCGCGAGCGCCCTGACCAACTCTTCGGGGTTCGTCAGGTCGGCGTCCAGGACTTCACGGTTGTTCTGCCAGAGGATGGCGCGCACCGGGGCCTGAAAGAGAATGTTGCTCGCGGGGTATCCGGCCTCAAACTTCTTCTTCACCTCGCGGGCCAAATCGTCGTCGGCGTCCTTGGCCTCCCAGAAGCCGTGCGTCAGCCTGTACTCGTCTACGAGCGCGCCGTCCACGCGAGCGGCGCTGCGCCCCTCACGCTTGATCGGCCACTCCGCGACGAGCGTCCAGCCGAACTGCCGGCCGCAGGCTTCGAGCAGATTCTGGAAGGCCGCGCGCACGGCCGACTCGTGAGAGACTTTGAGAGTTTTAAATTGTGCCAGGGCCTGATAGTAGGCCGCGACCACCTTGTGAGTCGGTTTGAGGTTGAGCTTTTCCAGAATTCTTCTCCCGCTTTTGAAGACCCGCCCGCTACCGCAGGCGGTACTGACTACGAGTCGCGCGACGATTATAGAACATCTGTAATACAATCGGCCGAACAATCATGGAACAAAAAATAGTCTTCCTGGATCGCAGCACGATCATCGCGGACATTCGCCGGCCCGCGTTCGAGCACGAGTGGAAGGAGTATGAGACTTCGGCACCGGAGGAGGTGGTCGCAAGGCTTGAGGGTGCGACCATCGCCATCACCAACAAGGTGCCGCTGAGGGAGGATGCGCTTGAGCAGTTGCCCGAGCTGAAGTTCATAGCCGTCTGCGCGACGGGCGTGGACATCGTTGACCTGGAATACTGCCGCCGCCGCAATCTTCCGGTGTCGAACGTGCGCGGTTACGCGCTGCACACGCTGCCCGAGCACGTCATGATGTTAATCCTCAGTTTGCGCCGCAGCCTGTTCGGCTATCGTGAGGACATGTTGCGGGGCGAGTGGCAGCGGGCCGAAGGGTTTTGTCTGCTGACGCACACGATACGCGACCTACACGCGAGCACGCTCGGGATAGTGGGCCACGGAACCTTAGGCCGCGCGGTCGAAAAACTCGCCAGGGCTTTCGGGATGCGTGTGCTCGTCGCGGAGCACAAGGGCGCGAGCACGATTCGCGCGGGGCGTGTGGCGTTTGAAGAAGTCTTACGCGAGAGCGACGTGGTGACGCTTCACTGCCCGCTCAACGAGGAGACGCGCGGGCTGATAGGGCGCGCGGAATTGGAGATGATGCGCTCGCAAGCCGTCCTGATTAACACGGCGCGCGGCGGGCTGGTGGACGAAGCGGCGATGGCCGACGCCCTGCGCGAAGGCTTAATCGCCGGGGCCGCCTTCGACGTGCTGACGAAAGAGCCGCCCCGCGACGGCAACCCGCTGCTCGACATAAATCTTCCTAACTTCATCCTCACGCCCCACGTCGCCTGGGCCAGCCGCGAGGCGATGCAAACGCTCGCCGACGGCCTCATCAGTAACATCGAAGCCTTCGCCCGCGGCGAGCCGCAAAACGTAATACAGTAATCAGTAATCAGTAGTCAGTAATCAGTTAAAGCTATCTTTCTTTTACTGATTACTGACTACTGATTACTGATTACTTATCACTGTATTCCCTTGAGCGGTTGGCCGAAGGTGAATTCGACCTGGTGGCCGTCGGGGTCGCGTAGGATAGTCCAGTAGCCGACGGCGCCGCCCGAGTCTTGCGGCGGGTGAACCAGAATGCCGCGACGGCGCGCCTCTTCGGCGACGGCGTCCACCTGCTCGCGGGATTCGCACTGAAACCCGAAATGATCCAGGCGGTCCGTCACCTCGCCCTCCATGATGACCAGCACGAAAGTCGGGTCTTCGCCCGCCGCCGGCTCATAGCCGAGCCACACCGTGCCCCCGCCATCACGTCGCCGGTCCCTGACGACCGCGAGCCCGCAGACAGCCGTGTAGAAATCAATCGAACGCCCAAACTCGCCGACCGTGATCGTGATGTGCGTCCAGCGAATTGACATTGCTGTTCAGTAGTCAGTTAGTAAGGTTGAAGCCCCGTCAGGGGCGGAATGGAAATAGCCCAGCACTTCAGTGCTGGGGAGAGGCAGGAAGAAATTGTGCCGAGTCCCGTAGGGACGATTGAAATCCATGCTCAGCCGTCCCTACGGGACTATATAAAATTCCGCCGGTAGTCCCAGCACTGAAGTGCTGGGCTATTTTCATTCGCCCCTGACGGGGCTGAATGTGGCTACAGCACTTCACTGCCCGCTGCCGTTGCCTTTTGCTATTTCGCCGTTGAGTTTCATGATTTCGAGCGTCATCTCGGCGGAGGCGTACATGTCTTTGACGTCGAGCCATTCGTTGACGGTGTGGATGGCGCGCATGCCCGTGCCGAGGTTGGCGCATTCGATGCCTTTGCGGTTGAAGATGTTCGCGTCGCAGCCGCCGCCCGAGGCCATCGTCTCGACCGTGAGGCCCATGCGCGAGGCCGCCTGCTTGACCAACTGCACGACGCGCGAGTCGTCCGGCACGTCCATGGCGAAGTACTCTGGCTCGACGATTGACTCGACGCGCCCCTTGGTCGTTCGGCCTTCGACGGTCACCTCGTACTTGGAGGCCGCGTCCTCGAAGCACTTGACCATGTGGTCGCATTGGGCCTTGAGCTTGTCCTCGTCGAGCGAGCGCGCCTCGCCTTTGAGGTAGACGTAGTTGGTGATGATGTTGGTCGCCTTGCCGCCTTCGATGACGCCGATGTTGGCGGTCGTCTCCTCGTCTATGCGGAAGAGCTTCATGTCGGCGATGGCTTCGGCCGCGATCTTGATGGCCGAGATGCCTTGCTCGGGCGCGACGCCCGCGTGCGACTCAAGCCCGTAGACTTTGAATTCGAGGTGATTGGCCGAAGGCCCCTTGGTGAAGAGAAAGCCCGGGTCGTCCGAGTCGAAGACGATGCCGTATTTGGCCCGGATGCGGGACACGTCCAGGTTCTTCGCGCCGAGCAGGCCCACCTCCTCGCAGATCGAGAAGACGGCTTCAATCGGCGCGTACGGGATGTTCTGCTCTTGCAGGCAGCGTATGGTCTCGATGATGACGGCGCAGCCGGACTTGTCGTCGCCGCCGAGGACGGTCGTGCCGTCCGTGCGAATGATGTCGCCCTCGACGATGGGCTTGACGCCTTCGCCTGGGACGACCGTATCCATGTGAGCAGACATCATGATCGGCTCGGCGTCGGGAATCGTTCCCTTAAAGCGCGCGATGACGTTGCCGGAGTTGCCGCCCACCTTCTCACCGGCGTCGTCAATCTCGACCTCCGCGCCCATCTCTTCGCAATACTTCTTGATACGCTCGGCCACCTCGCGCTCTTTCCTTGAGTGGCTGTCAATCTGTACGAGTTCGAGAAGAAGATTCTTGATGCGCTCCTGATTAATCATTTAGCCTCCGAAAGAAGGGATGAGGGATGAGGGATGAGGGATGAAACAAGGACGATTTTTCTTCATCCCTCATCCCTCATCCCTCATCCCTTTTTCGGGCATCCTACTACACGTTGCTGCCGGTGCGCTACGTTGGAAAGAGAGGGGACGTTGAGGGTCCAGGCGTAAAAAGAGGCGGGAGTTCGGGAGGCATCATCGCTTCCCGAACTCCCGCCGTTCGTTTTTCAGACTGTCCGAACGGTTAGTAACCGCCGTAGCCGTCAGCGTAACCGTGCGAGAACGCCTCGCGGTAGTAACGCCGGTAAATCTCCTTGTCACCCAGGCGGGAGCTGTAGTCTCTGTCGCCGCTCCTGTAGTCGCCTTCGTCCGTGTAGTCGTAGCGGTCACGACGCTCGCGGTCCTTGCGACCTTCCTTGGCGCCGTCGGCGAAGCCTGCGTTCAGCGCCGTCTGGCGAAGGTTGAACGAGCCGCCGTAGTTGCCGTAACCGTCGGCGTCGCGGTAGCCGTAACCGTTGTTGCCGTAGCCGTAGCCATTGTTGCCGTAGTCGCGGTCCTGGCGTCTCTGATTGCGGCGGGCCTCACGTTCACGACGCCGCTGGTCGCGGCGGTACTCGCGTTCGTTTTGGCGGTTGTATTGATCGTTCTGCCACTGGGCCTGCGCCGTCGTGCTCGTCCACACACCTATGCCGAAGAGTAAAGAGAATGCCAGAAAAAGTTTTCCGAGTTTGCTTGCTGCGCGATTTTGTCTCATGTCAAACCTCCCTGCCCGAGTACGATAACAACTCGTATGCCATGAGGGCGCGCACCGCTTATGGCCCACTTTATACGTAAGTTAGAGGCTCAACCCTTCGCGGCGTATTCCATATCGTGTCAGCTTAGACGACACGACGGACTAAAACGTGAGTTGATATGATGCAGGCTTTTTGACAGGCCCAATCGCGCCGCAGAAAAGCTGAGAGGTCGTTTCAAAGCTCAAGCTACCCGCTGACTCAACCCTTTGCGTCTTACGTCTTCTCTTTGCGCCTTTGCGTGAGACGTTGCGGTTTCGCGCAAAGGCGCAAAGTTAAAACTTAAGGCGCAAAGGGTTGAGTTTGGGGTTTTGAGACATGCCCTTAAATTATTCAGTGAAGCTCTAGCGTTTGTTGCCGAGGACTGTTTCGCGCCACTCGTCGCCGCGTCTGGTGAGGTCATCCAAGGTGCGCTGCAACTCGTCGCGCTTGGCGTTGAGCGTCTCTTCGTTTGCGTCGGCCGGAACGTGGATAGGCTCCGCGACGAAGACTTTCGCGCGCGTGAACGGCTTCGGGATTTGAAACTTGTCCCAGCTCGGCAAAGTCCAGTAGCGTGCCAAGGCCATCGTCACGGGCAGGACCGGGTGACCGGACTTTTTAGCCAGCAGCACGGAGCCCATCTTCGCTACGTAGCGCGGTCCCTTCGGCCCGTCAATCGTAAAAGCCGTCGTGCAGCCCGCGCGCATCAGGCGGGCCATCTCGACGACCGCGCCGACGCCGCCGCGCGTGGATGAGCCGCGCGCCGCGCCGTAGCCGAAACGCTGTATGAAGCGCGCTATGTACTCGCCGTCGAAGCTCTGCGAAGTCATGACGACGATGCGGCGGCGTCGCCACCAGTAGGTCGTCAGAAAAATGCGGTCGTGCCAGAAGCAGTAGATGGGCAGGCCGCCCCGCTCAGTTATCTTTTCATGATTCTCCCAGCCCTCTACCTCGAAGCGCGCGCTGCGGCCCAGCACGCCGATGAGCGAATAGAAGGCGAGGTCGGCCAGGCGTATGAGCAGGCGCTTTTTGAAGGGGTAGGACGAGAGGTCCGCGAATTTGTAAGCGCGCTCGACGCTCTCGCTCGCGCCGCGTTGTCGCGGCCTGTCATGTTCCGCTGAAGCCTGCATAGGAGTCTGGACAAAGGGTAAAAGGAAAAGGCGGAAAAGGAAAGTTGAAACGCCGCGCTTTGCCGCGGCCGCCACTCGGATGTAAACTCCACGCGCCGCTTCTTGCCGGGCCGCCCAGACCAGTGAGCATTGTTCCTCGTCACTGTCGTCGGCTCACAATTGAGTGGACAACAACGGCACGCTCGCTTTCCGACATAAGCAAGGTGGAGACATTCAGGCGTCAACCCCCGCCGCCGGCCTGGGGCTGCGCTTTATTATAAGGAGTCTCAGGATGAACAAGCTCAAATTCACGCTCAATGCCCTGACCGTCTGCGCCTTCGCGCTGGCGCTCACGCACGCGGCCCACGCCGCGCCGCGCACCTACGTTTCTCCCACCGGCTCGGACGCCGCCACCTGCTCGACCGTCAGCACCCCTTGCCTGACCCTTCAAGGCGCGCACGGGAAGACGGACGGCGGCGGCGAGATCATCGTGCTGGCGTCGGGCACTTACGGCTCTGTGCTGATTAACAGATCAATTTCAATCATCGGCGCGCCGGGAGTCCACGCAGAGATTTCCGTGGCGGGGGCCACCAACGCCGTCACAGTGGATGCGCCCGCGACGGCCGTCACAGTGGTGCTGCGTAACCTCTACCTCACGGGCACGGGCGGCACCAACAAGGGCGTGAACTTCAAGAACGGGAAGGCACTCCACGTGGAAAACTGTGTCGTCAACGGGTTCGCTCAGGGCATTCGCGTCGTCGGCTCCGTCGGCACGTTGGTCTATGTTAAGGACACGACCGTGCGGAACTCCAACGAAAGTTTCATCATGGAGCCGACCGGCGCTGATAGCGCTAAACCGACCACTGCCCTCATCGAGCACAGCCGCTTCGAGAACTATTTCAAGGGCGTCATCGCCGCCGGCCGCTACACCACACTGACGATCCGCGACAGCACATTCGTCGGGCGCTCGAAAGATAATCTCGTCACCTATGGCGGCATCCTCGCGTCGCCGACCTCCATCGGGACCACGCACATCATGGTCGAGAACTGTCTCGTCTCGAACAACTACCTCGCCATCGGGACGACGACCGACGGGGTCGCGTTCATCAGCATCTCGCAGAACGTGATTTATCATAACCAAATCGGAGTCTTCACCTGCTGCCTGAGCAAGATGATTACCTTCGGCAACAACCGTTTCGAGGACAACAACGACGACGGCTCCTTCAACCTGAGCACGCCGCTGAAGTAGGGGCGTCGGCGCGGCCGGGCGGGCGTTACACTTATGCGCCGCCCCGGCCCGAACGCTTACCGTTTTACCTTTTCCCGGCTTTCAGAATATTATTTGAAACGCACCGCGAGCCTTTTTCGTATAGCGCATGCTAACGGGCGCTCGCCGCTTTCAGAGGGACGCCCGCTCTTCCCTCCCTCGTTAATCAAGGCCGGCGGACACTGTAAGGTTCAATGGAGAGACGACGAATCCTCATCGTTGATAACAACGATGACCTGCGCGCCATGCTGGAGCAAGTCCTGCGGGAACTGGGCCACGAAGTCGTGGCGACCGGCGACCGCAGCGAGGCGCTGGCGCGCGAAGACCTGGACGAGTTCGACCTCATCATCTCGGACCTGACCGAAGACGAGCACTCCGGCGTCCAGCTCCTCAGCGAGATCAAGCGCAAGCGCCTGATGGTCCCCGTCGTCGTCTCCTCCGAAGAGGCGCAGCACCCGGGCGTCGTCAAGGCGTTCAAGATGGGCGCGGCCAACTTCCTGCGCCAGCCCTACAACAAGGAGGAGCTGCGCACCATCGTCGAGAAGACGCTCTCCTACAAACTCCGCTTCGTTGACGACCTGAAAGTCCTGCCCTACGTCCGCGAGAAGATTGACTTCGAGCTGCCGAGCGACATCACCTTGATGAACGGCGTGCTCCAATACCTGATCGAGCGCGTCTCGAAGCTCGGCCTGATTAAGCCCGAGCGCTCGAACCTCTTCGTCGCGCTCGACGAGGCTTTCGTCAACGCCGTCAAGCACGGCAACCGCAACGACCCGCGCAAACTGGTCCGCATCACAGCGGAGCTTTCGTCCAGGGAAGCGCGCTTCACGGTCGAGGACGAGGGCGACGGTTTCAACGTCCAGGAGATACCGGACCCGCGCGACCCGTCGAACCTCTTCAAGACTTCGGGCCGCGGCGTGCTCCTCATCTACAACATCATGGACGAGGTCGAGTACAACGAGCGCGGCAACCGCCTGACCATGATCAAGCGCCCCGAAGACTCGCTCGAAACCGAACTCATCGAAGCCCTCACGCCCGACGAAACAAACCAGGCAGAAAAAAAATAGGCTTCGCTTCAAAAGCTCAAGCCATCCATTGACTCAACCCCTTTGCGTCTTTGCGCCTTTGCGTGA
The DNA here is from genome assembly GCA_963711585.1 of uncultured Acidobacteriota bacterium. Taxonomy (GTDB): domain Bacteria; phylum Acidobacteriota; class Blastocatellia; order Pyrinomonadales; family Pyrinomonadaceae; genus QHXM01. The sequence goes on from CAVQEU010000023.1 coordinate 383,683, forward strand.
GAAAAGCTTTTTCTCGCAAAGGCGCAAAGACGCAAAGAATTGCCAATTGTGGTAACGTCTGAGGCGATGGCCGCAACCGCGCAACCTGTCGAAAAAAGCTCAAAAGTCTCTCGCCTCGTGCTGGCGGCTCTCATCCTCATCATCGTCGCGGGCGCGGCCTTGAGAGTTTACGAACTGGGGACGGAAAGCGTCTGGCTCGACGAGGCGTTCTCCATCAAGCTCAGCCACAACGAGCCCGCCGGAATCATCGAAGAGACTTCGAAGGACGTTCACCCCCCGCTCTACTATTTCGCGCTCCACTACTGGATGATGCTCTTCGGCGACTCCGAACGCGGCGCGCGCCTGCTCTCCGCGCTCCTCGGCGTCCTGGCTATCATTGCCACATACAAAGTAGCCTCTCGCCTCTTCGGCAGAGCGACCGCGCTCACGGCCGCCGCACTGCTCGCCCTCTCGCGCTTCCACCTGGAGTTTTCGCAGGAGGCGCGCATGTACACGCTGCTCGGGCTGCTCGCGCTCGCCTCTGTCTACTTTTTCATCAAGCTCGTCGAGAAACCGAGCCTCGCGGCTTTTCTGGCTTACGTCGCGGCAAGCACGCTGATGATGTACACGCAGGTCTATAGCGTCTTCATCCTCGCCGCGCAGAACCTCTTCGTCCTGACACTGCTCTTCGCTTCGAGAGAAACTTTCAGGCGCGTGCTGTGGCGCTGGCTGCTGGCACAAATAATCCTGGTCGTGCTGTTCCTCCCCTGGCTTTCCGTTTTGGCACAGCAAGTCTCGCACGTGCAGAAGGGCTTCTGGATACCCAGGCTCCCGGCGCGCTTCATGTTCACCACACTCGTCATGTACGCGGGCTCTTACGTGCTCTCAGGATTTCTCTTTACGCTCGCGGCGCTCGCCGTCTTTTTCGGCTGGCGGCGAAAGAACGAGGAAGCCGAATCAGTGTCGGGCTCAAAGCCCGCGGGGCCGCTGACCGAGCGGCTGAAAATTTATCTACTGCTCCTGTGGCTCTCGTGCTCCATCGTGCTCCCGTTCCTCGTCTCGCAATTCGCGTCGCCGATTTTTCTGCCGAAGTACACCATCGCGGCGCTGCCCGCCTTCCTCATCCTCGCGGCGCGCGGGCTCTCCCGATTGCGCTTCCACCAACTGCGCGTCGTCGTCGTGCTACTCATCGTCTTCTTCTCGGCGGGCGTCCTGAAGAACTATTACGCCGCGCTCAAGAAAGACCCCTGGCGCGAAGCGGTCGCGAGCTTCGAGCAGTTGGCGAAGCCCGGCGACCTTGTGCTCTTCAACCAGGCGTCGGGCCAGTACCCTTTCGACTATTACTCGAAGACGCGGGGGCTGGACGAAGAGCCTTTCCCGGATTTTCAGTCGGAGCTGACGCACGCGAATTTGCCCGCGCTGCTGGGGGAGACTGTCAAAGACCGAGAGCGCGTCTGGCTCGTCGTTTCGCACCCGAATGAGCTGACTCCGCTAATCCCGCGGCAACTCGCGGAGTGGTACGGCGCGGCGACTGAGATAATTTATCCGGGCGTGGAGATGTATCTGTTTGAGAAGAGAAGGTGAGCATCAGAGCGGGCGCGCGGCTGACGATCGGCGGCGCGCAAGAGAAATCGGCCCAGAATTTTTGGGCCGCGTGGCGCTGGTGGCTCGTGCCTTCTCTGCTCGCGCTCGCGCTCGCGCTCCTCTACGCGGACCCTTTCATAGGCGACTGGGACGCGCTCGACTACACTTTAATCTCCATCGAAGGCCGCCCCTCCTCGATGGCGCTCGGGCGCTCGCTCTTCATCTACACCAACCACGCGGCCTGGAACGTCGCTCACACTCTCTTCGGCCTCAAGGCCGAGAACGCTTACCTGCTCTTCAAATACATGGTCATCATTCAGAGCCCTCTCGCGGCCGCGGCCTGCTGGGCGCTGGCGCGCGAGGTCACCGGCTCGCTCCACGCTGCGACGGTCGCGGCGCTTCTGGTCATCACCTCGCCTTTCTTCGTCATCTATAGCGGGCAGGTGATGACGGAGATTCCGTCGCTCCTCCTGACGGCGCTCGCGCTTCTTGCTTACCTGCGCGGCGTCCGCGCGCGTCGCCTGTGGCTCATGCTCCTGGGCGCGGTCATCTTAGGCGCGGGCGTCAACGTGCGCGAGACCGTGGCGTTCTACGCCCTCTGGCTGCTCGCCGCGCCGGTCGCGTGCGGGTGGAAATTGGGCCGGCGGGAAATCCTTTGTGTCGCGCTCGCCGTCGGCCTCTTTCTGCTCGCGGCGTTCGGCCCCTTCGCCTACTGGTTCTGGTCGGACGAGGGCTACCGCGCGGCGTGGTACGGCTGGCGCGAGTCAATGCGCGTGGAGGCTGCGCGCCACCCACTGACGGCGCGTAACCTGCTGGCCTTCCTGGTCTACTTTTTTCTCGCCGCGCCGTTGGTCGCCGTGGCGCTGCCCGTCGCCGCTTTCAAAGAATGGCGCGCGCGCAAATTTTCCGCGCCGCTCGCGTCGGCCGCGGTCGGAATCTCGGCCACGCTGCTGCTGCTCTTGAATTACAGCACGACCATCAACTGGCGCTACTTTCTGACGGGCCTCCCCGCGCTCGCGCCGCTCGCGGCTGGTTACTTCATGCGCGAGCAGACCGCCAAGCTGAAACTCGCGCGCCGCGCCTTCGCAAGCACAATCGCGGGCGTGGCCCTCATCGCCGTCGTACTCGGAATCTATCTGAAGCCCTCCATGGACAAGTTCACGGCGCAGCACGCCGCGATGAAGGATTACCGCGCGCGCCTCGTCAACGTTCCGCCCGACGCGGTCATGCTCTCCGGCGCGCAGTCAATCGCGGTCACCTACTGGCGCGGCGTGGGCCTCGGGAGGTGGGACGTAATCGGCGCGGGCAGCGGCTGGCCCGCCGGGCGGCTTAACGAAGTCGTCGGAAAGCATCTGGACGAGAATCGCCGCGTCGTCGTGGACGCGGACCCGCGCTTCTGGCCGCCCTGCGGCTGGCAGGAGTCTGAGACGCGCGAGCTGGCCGGACTTGACAGTCGCTTTCGCTTCCGCCGCCTCTTCGACACGCTCTACGAAATCAGGCCGCTCACCGACGACACGGCGCACGACTCGCCCGACCTCAAGCGACTGCTTCCCGAGAATCGCGGCGCGGAGGTCGAAAGGTGCAAGGGTCAGGCGAAATTGTCATAAAGCAGAAGTCAGGAGTCAGAAGTCAGGAGCCAGGAGAAAAGAAAATCTGTAAAAGCGGCTCGCCGCCTTATCTCCTTCTGATTCTGACTTCTGATTCTGAATTCTGCTTTCATGTCGGCCGGCAAAAAGTTTGTTACAATCTGTCTCAGTCCGAGAAAATTCGACGCGCGAGCGCCACGCGAGAGGAGCGGCGCAAACATACTTTTGAAGGAGAACTTTTATGCCAGGACGCTGCCCCTCATGTAACCAGACTTACACAGACGAGTCCCTGACCTTCTGCCCGAACGACGGCACGCCGCTGGTCAGGGAAGCGCCCGGCGCTTACAACCAGCCGCCGGGAATGGGCGTCGGCGGCCACCAACCACCGGGCGGCGGTGCTTATCCTCCGCCCCCGCCCCAGCAGGGAGGTTATTACCCCGGCCCGCAAGCCGGCGGCCAGGCCCCACCGCCGCCGGGCTGGCAACAACAACCTCCCCCATACGGGCAACAGCAGCCGCCCCCTTACGGGCAGCAGCCGTACGCGCCGCCCTACGGCGCGGGCGCTCCCACGACTAGCAAGATGCCGCTCATCATCGGCCTGCTCGCGCTCGTGCTCATCGGCGGCGGCGTCGGTCTCTACTTTCTACTGAAGGGCGATTCGACGGAGACCGCCAGCGACAACAGGAGCGGCCCCGTCGTGACCAGCAGCCCGAGCACTACCCCGCGGCTGCCGTCAACCACGACGACGCCCTCGACGACAACGCCGACGACGACGAAACGGCGCGCTCTTACACCGAAGACGAAAGACACAAGCTCTTCCAGGCCGTCGGCATCACGGCGGACACCGACCTCATCATCGAGGTGGCACAAAAAATCGGGATCGTTAACGCCGCAGGCAAAGAGAACGAAAACTTCAGGCCGTTCCTGGAGTCGCACAAAAGCTGGGCGGCGAGGAATCTGGCCTGGGTCAAGGAGTACCGCGACAAAGCGAAGGCCAGAGCCTACGTGATGGCTAACAAGTAGCCGCGTCGAATAAGGGCGCGTCGTTTCAAAACTGAAACTCAATTCTTTGCGCCTTTGCGTCTCCAGCGTGAGTGGTTTTTATTTCCTCACGCTGGAGACGCAAAGGCGCAAAGGTGTTGAGTGAATCGATGGCTTCAGTTCTCAAATGGCCCCTCGCGCGCGCTTACTCTCTCTGCCAATCGCCATGCCCTACGAACTCTTTCTAGCGCTCCGAAATTTGCGCGCCCGACGCGCGCGCCGCAGGAGGCTCGCGCGCGCGACGGCGCTCGCCAGCATTCTCGGCATCGCGTTCGGTGTGGCCGCGCTCGTCGTCGCGCTCGCGCTCTCGAACGGCTTCCGCGACGAGATGCGCGACAAAATCCTGAAGGGCACGGCGCACGTCACCGTCATGCGCCGCGACGCGCGGCCCTTCACGGACTGGCCCGCGCTCGTCCGCCGCGTGCGCGAAGCGGAAGGAGTCATGGACGCCGCGCCGACGACTTACGACGGGGCGCTGCTGAGCGGCGCGGGCGCTTCGGCTTACGCCGTCCTGCGCGGCCTGGACCGCACGAGCCCCCGCGCCGTTTCGGAAGTCCGCCGCAACTTAGTCGCCGGCACAATCGAGCCGCTGCTCAACGAGCCGTCGCCGTTCGTGAAGAGTGAGGGAGACGAAAAGGGCGCGGGCGGCGAAGAACCTTCGTCCCCTATAACTTCGTTCGACGAGATTCCGAGCGAGGCCGCCATGCCGAGCGCGGTCATCGGGACGGAGTTGGCCGCGCGCGCGAACCTGCGCGTCGGCGACACGGCTACCGTCGTGTCCGGCGAAGCGACGCTGACGCCGCTCGGGCTCGCGCCGCGCTTCCGCCGCGTCCGCGTCGCGGGCCTCTTCCAGTCCGGCCTTTACGAATACGACGCCTCCTGGGTCTACGTCTCGCTCGACACGGCCGCAAGCTTCGCCGGGATGGACTCGACGGCGGCCTCCGTCATCAGCGTTGACGTGACGGACATCTACGCGGTCGAGCGCGTCTCGGCCCTGTTGCGCGAACGGCTCGGCCCCGAATACACGACCGTCAACTGGCAGGAGGCGAACCGCCCGCTCTTCGCGGCGCTGGCGCTTGAGCGCCGGATGGGGCTTTTCATCATCGCGCTCATCATCGTGGTGGCCGTGCTCAACATCACGGCGACGCTCGTGCTCCTGGTCGTCGAGCGCAGGGCGGACATAGCGGTCCTTGGCGCGATGGGCGCGCGCGCGCGCAGCATCATGCTCGTCTTCGTCATAGAGGGCGCAATCCTCGGCCTCATCGGAATCGTCGCGGGCGTCGCGCTCGGCCTCGCGGCCTGCTTCGTCGGAGACAAGTACAAACTCGTCAGCCTCCCCGCGGACATCTACTCGATCAGCAACGTGCCGTTTCACGCGCGCGCGCTCGACATCGCGCTCGCCGCGCTCGTGGCCTTCGCGCTGAGTCTGCTTGCGACCATCTACCCCGCGCGCGCCGCCGCGCGCCTGCGCCCGGCCGAAGCTTTGCGCGACAGTTGAAACCTGGAGAATTTGAAATCTCAAATCTCAAATCTCAAATTCCGAATCATGACGGGCTGGTCGTGGAGGGACTGCGGAAATCCTTCCGCTCACCTTCGGGCGCGGAGCTTGAGGTCTTGCGCTCGGTTTCGTTCTCGGCCGTTGCGGGCGAGGTGGTGGCGATTGTCGGGGCGTCGGGCGCGGGCAAATCAACTCTGCTGCACACGCTCGGCGGGCTGGAAGAGATAGACGCGGGGCTCGTCCGTCTGGGTGATTTCGAGATTTCGGGTGCGGCGGGCGCGCGCCTCAGCAGCTTCCGCAACGAAGAGGTCGGCTTCGTCTTTCAGTTTCATCACCTGCTGCCGGATTTGACGGCCGCGGAAAACGTGGCGCTCCCGCTCGCAATCGGCCGCGCCGACTGGCGCGAGAGTTTGCGACGCGCGTCCCTCGCGTTAGAGAGCGTCCGCCTCCTTGAGCGCGCGGCGCACCCAATCGGGCAACTCTCCGGCGGCGAGCAGCAGCGCGTGGCCCTCGCGCGGGCTCTAGTCAAACGCCCGCGCCTCGTTCTGGCCGACGAACCGACCGGCAACCTGGACGCCGCGACCGGCGACGAGATAGGCCGCATGCTCCGCGCTTACAGCCGCGAGCGCAACGCAGTCGTCATCCTCGCCACGCACAACGCGCAACTGGCCGCGGCGTGCGACCGGACGCTCGTCTTAGAGGGCGGAAGAATAAACCACTATGCACTGAAAGTGCATAGATTTCCCAAAGACTGAAAGTCTGACTCATTCGAGGATGAACGAGTCACTGTCCTGATTAGATTCTTGACGATGATGCTCAAGGTATTCTTGCACCACTGTTTCGCTGACGTTGCCTGTGCTCCATGCCCCGTAACCAATTGCCCAGAAGTGTCGCCCCCAATACCGCTGCCGCAAGGCCGGGTATTCTTCCTGCAAGCGACGACTCGTGCGCCCTTTGAGCCGCTTAACCAACTCCGCCAATGACTTCGAGGGCGGATATTCGATATGCATGTGCACATGATCTTTACTGACTACACCTTTGAGAATCCGTACGTCTTCGGCGTCGCAGATTTGCACGAGAAGGTCTCGGCAGCGGACTTTGATGTCGCCTGTCAGGACGTGGTAGCGATACTTCGTGCCCCAGACCAGATGTGCCGTCAGTCGTGTAATTGTGTGCCCACTGTGCCTGTTGTTTCGCATCGGGCACGACTTCTATCATGTGATAGAAGTGTGTAGCAACTGTAAGTCTTGCACCGAAGGTGCATAGTTTTGCACTAGCGTGTCTGGGACAATAAAACTAGGAATCAAAAGTCGGGAGTAAGGAATCGGTGGGGAGTAACCCGCAGGTGGGGTCTCTTTTTTAACGTTATTGCCTTAACCGCATGTTTATAGGTTATAATGCCGGTGTGGTGCGGCGCGGGTCTCCCTTTCGCCCCATCCGAGGCAATAATTCACAACAGTCATTCGGCGGAAACGGTCTCTCTTATGTTCGAACGCTACACGGAGAAAGCGCGGCGCGTCATCTTCTTTGCGCGCTACGAAGCCAGCCAGTTCGGCGCGCCTGCCATCGAGCCGGAACACCTCCTCCTGGGCCTGATGCGCGAAGACAAGACCCTGACGGGCCGCTTCTTCCCGCGCGCGCAGGTCAACATCGAAGCCATCCGTAAAGAGATAGAGGGGCGCACGCTCCTGCGCGAGAAGATTTCGACGAGCGTGGAATTGCCGCTCGCGCCCGAGACCAAGCGCGTCCTGGCCTACGCGCACGAAGAATCCGACCGCCTCCAACATCGCCACATTGGCACAGAACACCTGCTGCTCGGGCTCCTGCGTGAGGACCGCTCGATGGCGGCCGAGATTCTTTACGAGCGCGGCCTGCGCTTAAACGCCGTGCGCGACGAGATCGCGCGCCAGACCGGCGCGGACGCGCGCGCCTCCGCCAAAAAAGACACGCCGCACCTGGTGGAATTCTCGCGCGACCTGACGGACGACGCCGCCTCCGACAAACTGGACCCGCTCGTCGGGCGCGAGGCCGAAATCGAGCGCGTCGTCCAAATCCTCTGCCGCCGCACGAAGAACAACCCCGTGCTCATCGGCGAGCCGGGCGTCGGCAAGACCGCGATTGTCGAAGGATTGGCACAGCGCATCGTCCGCGGCGAAGTCCCCTCGTTTTTGGAGAACAAGCGCATCCTCTCGCTTGACCTCTCCCTCATCGTCGCCGGCACGAAATATCGCGGCCAGTTCGAGGAGCGGCTCAAACAGATCATGCGCGAGCTGATCGAAAACCCGCACTACATCGTCTTCATTGACGAGCTGCACACGCTCGTCGGGGCCGGCAGCGCCGAAGGCTCGCTCGACGCCGCGAACATTTTGAAGCCCGCGCTCTCGCGCGGCGAGGTGCAGTGCATCGGCGCGACCACGCCCGCCGAGTTCCGCAAGTCAATCGAGAAAGACCGCTCCCTGGAGCGCCGCTTCCAGGCCGTCAAAGTCCCGCCGCCGACCGAGGCCGAGGCCGTGCAGATTCTCGACGGCGTGCGCGAGCGCTACGAGAGTTTTCACCAGGTTCGCTACACGGACGACGCGCTCGAAGCGGCCGTCTACCAGTCGAACCGCTACATCCCCGACCGCTTCCTGCCCGACAAGGCCATTGACGTGATTGACGAGGCCGGGGCGCGCGTCAAGCTGCGTGTGCGGCGCGAGCAGGGCAACATAGAGGAGTGGAACCCGCCGTTCATAGAACTGCCGCACACTTCCTACGCGGGCGACAAGCCGCTCGGAAGTCTCCGCATGCAGGACGCGCAGGCTCCTGAGGACGCGCTCGTCTCGGCCGAAGTCACCAAGGACGACATAGAGGAAGTCATCGCGCGCTGGACCGGTATCCCCGTCACCTCTTTGAAAGAAGAGGAGACGCGCAAGCTCCTGCGCATCGAGACGGAGCTTCACCTGCGCGTCGTCTCGCAACGCCCGGCCATCTCTGCGCTGGCGCGCGCCATCCGCCGCTCGCGCGCAGGGTTAAAGAACCCGCAGCGCCCCGTTGGCTCGTTCCTCTTCCTGGGGCCGACCGGCGTCGGCAAAACCGAGGTTGCGCGCTCGCTCGCGGAATTCCTCTTCGGGTCAGAGCGCTCTATGATTCGCTTCGACATGTCGGAATTCATGGAGAAGCACTCGGTCTCGAAATTAATCGGCTCACCTCCGGGCTACGTCGGCCACGAGGAGGGCGGACAACTGACGGAGCGCATCAAGCGCTCGCCCTACTCCGTCCTGCTCTTCGACGAGATAGAGAAGGCGCACCCCGACATCTTCAACGTGCTGCTGCAAGTCTTCGAGGACGGAATCCTGACGGACGCGCTCGGCAACACCGTTGACTTTAAGAACGCCATCATCATCATGACCTCGAACATCGGCGCGCGCTTCATACAGAAGAAGGGCACGCTCGGCTTCCAGGCGACGACCGATGCCTCGCGCGAGAAGCTGGAAGAGATGGTCATGTCGGCCGTTCGCCAGACGTTCAACCCGAATTCATCAACCGCCTGGACGAGATCATCATCTTCGACCAACTTCTCGACGACGAACTCCTGGAAGTCATACAGCTTCAGGTCGAGCAGATGAACCGCACGCTTGCCAAGCGCGGCCTGGAGGTCCGGCTGACGGACGAGGCCAAGCGCTGGCTGGTCACGAAGACCTGCGCCGACCGCTCTTACGGAGCGCGCCCGCTGCGCCGCGCGCTGCAAAAGCACGTCGAAGACCCGCTCTCGGAGGCGCTGATTCAGGGCCACCTCGGCGAGGGCACGCTGATCGAAGTCTTTCTGGACGTGAACGAGTTAAACTATCGCCCGATGGGCGTCGAAGAAGAAGAGTCCGGCGACGCGCTCTTAATTCACTGAAGTCAGAAGTCAGGAGACAGAAGTCAGAAGTCAGGAGAAAAACGGGAATTCCTTTCCTCCTGACTTCTGACTTCTGTCTCCTGACTTCTGGTTTTAGGGTTTTCCTTGTATAATCTGCGACTTTGCTGGACAGGACGCTGGCAACGCGCGCCACGGCGCGTTGAATCCAACGGCTTCAGGTCCCAAAAGAGTCGCGCCCGTCGGCGGGCAATTTTCTACCTTTTTAGTTTTGTCTTAATTTCAGCTCCCTGAAGTCTCTGTACGTACCTCTGAGGGAATAGCACTTATGCAAATCGGTCGTGCCCCTTTGCTCATCATCCTGGGCGCAATTATCGGATTCAGCGTCCTCCTGGCCTCGCCGCCGAGCGCTCAAGCACAAGACACACAGCAACGTATGGTCGAGTCGGTTGACATCCAGGGCAACCGGCGCAATCGCGACGAAGACCTGCTCTACTACGTCAACACCAAGCCCGAGACACCTTTCAGCGCCGAGCAGGCCCAGCGCGACCTGCAAACGCTCCTCGCGCTCGGCTTCTTCAACAAGGCGAACGCCCGCGTCGAGGTCGAGGACGGCGCGCGCGGCGGCGTCAACGTCATCTTCGTCGTCGAAGAATTGCCCATCATCCGCGACATACAGTTCGAGGGCTTGAAGAGCGTGCCTGAAAGTGACGTGCTCAAGGCTTTCCGCGAGCGCCGCGTCGGCGTCTCCAAGGAGAACATCTACGACCCGGTCAAGGTCGAGAACGCCAAGCGCGTTATCAAGGAACTGCTCGCCGCGCGCGGCCATCCGAACGCCACAATCGAGACCCGCACGGACGAGGTCTCGGCCACCTCGACCGCGCTCACCTTCGACATCAAGGAGGGCGAGCGCGTCCGCGTCGTTGACATCCAGTTCGAGGGCAACGAAGTCTTCAGCGACGGCAAGCTGCGCTCGCAGATGGCCTACGTCAAGGAGGCCGGGCTCATCTCGCGCTTTCGCGGCCAGGACATTCTCGACCGCGAGAAGCTCGAAGTTGATTTGCGCCGCGTCCAGTTCTACATGCGCTCGAAGGGCTATCTTCAGGCGCGCACGGGCGAGCCGCGCGTCGAGGGCGTGGGGCCGCGCCGCACAGGCTTCTTTCTCCCGCTCCCGTTTCTCTCTTCGACGGACGAGGGCTTGCGCGTCACCATCCCCATCAGCGAAGGCCGCCTCTACCGCATCGGCTCCATCAAGATTGAGGGCAACTCCATCTTCTCCGAGCAGATCATACAGTCGGTCGTCGGGCTCAAGCCGGGCGACGTGGCCGACGGCGAGCGCATCGGCAAGGCGCTTCAGGAGGACTTGAAGAAAGCTTACGGCTCGCAGGGCTTCATCCAGTACGAGTACGACGTGGAGCCGACCTTCAAGGACAGCCCGACAGACCCGAAAGCGGGCGTCGCAGATTTCGTCTTCACCATCACGGAGGGCAAGCAGTTCACTCTGCGGCGGCTCGAATTCCTCGGCAACACGTTCACGCGCGACAACGTGCTCCGGCGCGAAATCCTCGTCAACGAGGGCGACATCTACAACCAGCGCGCCTTCGACATCTCCGTCCTGAGGCTCAACCAGCTAGGCTTCTTCGACCCGATTGACGCCGAGCGCGACGCAGACTTCCGCACAGACGAAGAGGAAGCCCTCGTTGACATCAACCTGAAGGTGGCCGAGCGCGGCCGCCAGCAGATATCTTTCAACGGCGGCCTCTCCGGCATCGGCGGCTCGTTCTTCGGCCTCGAATACTCGACTAACAATCTGCTGGGCCGCGGCGAGACGCTCTCGTTCAACCTGGCCTATGGCAACCGCCAGCGCTCGTTCCAGTTCTCGTTTACGGAGCCGTACGTCAAGAACCGTCCGATCACGGTCGGCTTCTCCATCTTCGCCTATTCACAGAAATTCTTCGGCGAGGGCACGTTCCTTTCCAGCAACCAGGAAGCGCAGCAGGGGCTCTTCGGCTCGTCGCTCGACTTCCTGAACGTGTCGGACGAGAACCTCTTCACGCGCAACTCCATCGGCGCGTCACTCTTCGCCAGCGCGCCGCTCTCCGAGTTCATGCGCAAGACGGCCTTCTCGCAACTGTCGCGCGTCGGCCTCTCGTACCAGATTTCGCGAACGAACGTCGAAGACCCGGCGGTCAACACGGACCCGGCCAACCCGCAGTTCATCCCGGTCGTCTACGCGCAGCCGAACATTCTGACGAGCCGCGCCACCGGCACTTTCGCCTACGACTCGCGCGGCTTCGCCAAGGACCCGAACGAGCCGGTGCGCGGGCGCTCTGTCTCGGCTTCGGTCTCCCTGGCCGGCCTCGGCGGCGACGTGCGCACTTACTCGCCGCAGGTCTCTTACACGCAATACTTCCCGGTCCGGCGCACGGGGCGCGACCAGCAGCCGGAAGTCTTCGGCTTCCGCATCGTCGCCGCGCACATCGGGAGCTTCGCCATCTCGCAGGCCGTCAGGGATTCGCCGTCGCTCGCCTTCGTCAACGGCGTGCCGATTTACGAGCGGTTCTTCCTCGGCGACGAGTTCACGATTCGCGGCTACAACGTCCGCTCGATTAGCCCCATCGTCCCGATTGACAGGTTCATCACGTCGCGCAACGTCGTGCTGGCGACCAACCCCGCAGGCACGCCCGTCAACGTCGCGCCGGGGCTCCCCGCCGACATCGTCAACGTCGGGGTCTTCACGGGGACGGCTCCTGGGAACCAGGCGCGGCTGACGCGCGCCTTCACGTCCGTCGGCGGCGACACGCAGCTCCTGGGCAACTTCGAGTACCGCATCCCGCTCTTCGGCCCCGTGACGATGGCGGCGTTCGCCGACGTGGGCTCGGCCTTTAACCTGCGGTCGGGGGCCGACCAGAATTTCTCGTCGAGCTTCCTGGACTCGACCACGTTCCTGCCGTCGCAGGGCGCGATCACCTGCCGCGGGACCACAGTGCTGGTAACGCTGAACACGCTCGCGGCCTGCCAGAACAACTCGCCGCTCGCGCTCGTGCAGGCCACGGGCGGGCTGGTACTGCGCGACAGCCGGCTGATCTCGCAGGAGGAGTTTTTGAACGCCCTGCGGGTCGGACCGATTGACCCGCTCTCGGGCCTCCCCGTGGGGATGCAGCAGGTCTTCCTGCGCGGCGAGGCGCAGACCAACACGGTCGTGCGCATGAGCGAGTCCGTTTTCTCGAAGATTGGTGATTTCAAGTCGAGCGTCGGCCTTGAGTTTCGTTTCCAGGTTCCCATCATCAACGTGCCGTTTCGCCTGATTTATGCGTATAATCCGAGCGCGCGGCGCGGCTTTGTTGACGAACTGCCGGGCATCTTCTTTAACGAGAAGCGGAACGTTTTCCGCTTCAGCGTCGGTCGAACTTTTTAACTAACTCGTTTGTCAACCATCCGGGCGGGATGAACATCGAAACGCCGTAAATCGTAAATGGTAAATCGTGAATAGATAAAACGTTCTCCGATTTACATTCACGATTTACGATTCACGATTTACGATTCACGACCACACCGCCTTTCACCGTAAGGAGCAATAGCAAGAAAGTCATGAGAAATTTGCGTATTTTCGCCGCCGCCATCATGCTCGCGGCCATCCTCGCCGTCTCGGCTTCAGCGCAGACCCGCCCGGCGGGCGGCGCGCCCGCGGCGACCACCCCCCCGGCCGCCACCGCCAGCGCGAACGTGCCCGAGAGCAAGATCGCCTATATCGACACCGGCGCATTCGCCGACGAGAAGGCCGGCATCACGCGCTACGTCAACGTGATGAAGACGCTGGAGCGCGAGTTCAAGCCGCGCCAGGACGAGCTGACCACCATGCAGGCCCGCATCAAAGCTATCGCCGACGAGATCGGCAAGCTGACGGCGGGCGGCAACACGGTCGTCTCGCCGCAGACCATTCAGCAGAAGCAGGACGAGGGCGAGCGCCTGGGCCGCGACCTCAAGTACAAGAAAGAGCAGGCCGACGCTGACTTCGCCAAGCGCTACCAGGAAGTCATCCGTCCCGTCTCCCAGGACATCATGACCGCGCTCAACGCGTTCGCGCAGCAGCGCGGGATCACGATGATTCTGGACATCAGCCGGATGGGCGAGGCCGTCCTGACGGTCAACCAGAATATGGACGTGACCAGGGCATTCATCACCGAGTACAACGCCAAGAACCCGGCGACGGCCTCGGCCGGCACACGCTAAGCAAGGCAAAAGATAAAAGGCAAAAGGTAAAAGGAAGAAGGCACGCGCGCCCTGCCTTCCCTTTTGCCTTTTACCTTTTTACTTTTTCCTTGACGGAACGCTATGACCGTTTACGACGCGCGCGCGATTTCTGAAATCCTGCCGCACCGCTATCCCTTTCTGCTCGTTGACCGCATCATCGAGCTTGTCCCCGGCGAGCGCATCGTCGGCGTCAAGCAGGTGACGATCAACGAGTCTTTCTTTCAGGGCCACTTTCCGGGCGCGCCCGTCATGCCCGGCGTCCTTGTCGTCGAGGCGATGGCGCAGGTCGGTGCCGTCTACGCCTTGAGCCAGATGGAGGACCGCGAGAAAAAACTGGTCCTCTTCAGCGGCATTGACAACGCGCGCTTCCGCCGACCCGTCGTCCCCGGCGACACGCTCACGCTGACGGTCACTCCCGTCCGCGTCGGCTCGCGCGTCCAGCGCATGCGCGGAGAAGCACACGTCGAAGGGCAACTCGCCGCCGAGGCCGACATCATGAGCGTCATCACGGACAGGAGCGTCGCCTCGTAATGAGCGCCTTACGCCCCCGCGACGCCGCCGCCGTGCAATTCATACATCCTTCAGCCGTCGTCCAATCCGGCGCACAACTCGGGAGCGATTGTTACGTCGGACCCTACTGCGTCGTCGGCGACGATGTCGTCCTTGGCGACCGCGTGCGCCTGGAATCCCACTGCGTCATTGACGGGCGCACTCGCATAGGCGACGACAGCCACGTCTTCCCCTTCGTCTCAATCGGCCTGGCCTCGCAGGATTTGAAGTACAAGGGCGAGCCCGCCGAGACGCGCATCGGCCGGCGCAACCGCATACGCGAGTTCGTCACCATCCACCGCGGGACCGAAGGCGGAGGACGCCTGACCAAGACCGGCGACGACTGCCTGATTATGGCCCAGGCGCACGTCGCGCATGATTGCCTCCTCGGCGACCATGTCATCATGGCTAACGGCGCGACGCTCGCGGGCCACGTCTCTGTCGAAGACGGCGCGAACATCGGAGCGTATTCCGGCGTGCATCAGTTCTGCCGCGTCGGCCGCGAGGCATACATCGGCGGCTATTCGGTCGTCGTCAAAGACGCGCTCCCCTACGCCCTCACGGTCGGCAACCACGCCAAGTGCTACGGCCTGAACGTCACGGGCATGAAGCGGCGCGGCTACCCGCAGGAAGTCATCAAAACGCTGCACCACGCCTTCCACCTCCTGCTCTCGGCCAAGCTCAACACGACGCAAGCCCTGGAGCGCATCCGCGCCGAAATCAACGACTCGAAAGAGGTGGACGAACTCGTCCGCTTCATAGAGACCTCCGTGCGCGGAGTAATCAAGTAAGGGATGAGGGATGAGGGATGAGGGATGAAGTAAAGCAGTTGAGTCACAGATTCGACGAGCGTTTCACTCAAACCTTTTCATCCCTCATCCCTCATCCCTCATCCCTTAAAACTGCGTTATGGACTAATCGCAGGCAACGGCCGTTTCCCTTTCCTCGTGCTCGAAGGGGCGCGCAGGGCGGGCGTGTCTCTGTCGGTGGCGGCGATACGCGAGGAGACGGACCCCGCGATTGAGCGCGCGGCCGAGCGCGTCGTGTGGGTCGGCATCGGGCAGTTGGGCAAGATGATTCGCTTCTTCAAGCGCGAGGGCGTGCAACAGGCGATCATGGCGGGGCAGGTCAAGCACGTGCAGATTTTCAGCGGGGCGCTGCCCGACGTGCGGATGCTGAAGATGCTCCTCAGACTGCCGCGCCGCAACACGGACGCGCTCATAGGGGCCGTGGCGGACGAGTTAGCCAGCGAAGGCATAGAGTTGATTGACTCGACCTACTTTTTGCAAGACCACCTGCCGCGGACGGGGACGTTGACGCGCCGCGCGCCCGACGAGCGCGAGCGCGGCGACATAGAGTACGGACTGGAAGTAGCGCGCGAGATAGCGCGCCTGGATTTGGGCCAGACCATCGTCGTGCGCTCGCGCGCCTGCGTCGCCATCGAGGCGATGGAAGGGACGGACGCGACCGTCAAGCGCGCGGGCGAACTGGCGCGCGGCCGCCTGACGGTCGTCAAGGTCGCCAAGCCTGACCAGGACATGCGCTTCGACGTGCCTGTGGTCGGAGTCCCCACCATCGAGACGATGATTGAGGCCAGCGCGACCTGCCTCTGCATCACCGCCGGCAAGACGCTCATCTTCGACCGCGAAGAGATGCTCAAGCTGGCCGACGCGAAACGTATCTCGATTGTAGCCGTTCCCTAGCCCCGGAGGGGCAGAAGATCAATAGCCCAGGGCGTCAGCCCTGGGGATAAGTCGAGAATAAAATTTGAGCCCCGGAGGGGCGGAAGAATCTTCCGCCCCTCCGGGGCTCGCTCATTTATTGGGCACTCGGTTCCCACAGCTCACGCTGTGGGCTATTGATCTTCCGCCCCTGACGGGGCTCCAACTAACGCAACGCCAACGCGTATTCGACGGCCTTGCGCGGGGCGACGACGCCCCAGCCCTGCCGGTCAACTTCGATGCTTGGCAGTCTTTCCGCCGTGTCAATCAGGATGCGCTTGACCTGCTGCGGCGTGAGGTGCGGGTTCGCCTCCAACATGCAGGCGATGATAGAGGCGACGATGGGCGAGGCGAACGAAGTCCCGTCCACGTACTTGTAGTGCTCGCTGATGACGCTGCCCTCGCGCAGCTTGATCGTTATCAACTGGCGCAGCAGCGAGACGCGCAACCCCCGCGCCTCGTCCAGGTCTTTGTCCACGCCCGCGTTGGCCTCAATCAGCGCGTGTAGCTGGTCGTCGGGCGCGCTGTCCAGCATCGCGAAGAGTTCCGCCACTTCGGCGGTCGGCGTGCCCGGCAGGATGGGCGCGGGGACCCAGATGCCGGGCGCTATCACTTCCGGTTTCTGCAACCCGTCAATCGTCGGCCCGTAGGACGAGCGGTACATGCCGCGACGCGCGCGGTCCATGGAGTTCTGGTCGTCCAGGCCGCCGACGGCGATGCAGGAGGGAGCGCTCGCGGGCGGCAGGACGGGGTGGCCCGGATGATGTCCGGCGTTGCCGACGGCGCAGACCACCACGAGCCCTTCAGAGACGGCGCGCTCAACCGTCTGTGCCAGCGAGTTGTGCAGGTAAGGCTGCTGGTCGTCGCCCCCCGCCGAGATGTTGACGACGCGAATCTTGTACTCCTCGCGGTGCTCCATCACCCAAAGAAGTCCGCGCTCTATGTCCCCTTCGAGGATGCGGCCCGTGCGCGCGAGCTTGACCAGGACGACCGAAGCGTCCGGCGCGATGCCGCGGTAGAAGCCTGCGGAGAGTCCGCCGTTGCCGGCCGCGACCACCGAAGTCATCATCCCGTGCCAACTCGAAGGGTCGGGCGTCTCAAGCGAAGTCTTATCGCCTTCGGCCGCCACGAGGCTGTGGTAGGTGAGGATGCGGTTGTCGGGCGTCGTCAGGTCAGGGTGCGGGTAGAACCCGGAGTCCAGGAAAGCTATGGTGACATTGCGCCCCGTGAAGCGCTCGTCCGCGTCCATCCTGAGCGGCGTCGAAAGGACGTTCCCGCCCTGCTCGAAGATGACCGAGTGCGCTTCAAGCTGAAGGCGCGCTCGCTCGAAGAGTTCTATGCAGCGCGGGCAGACTTCCGCGAGCACCGCGCCCGCCGGGGCATTGGCCGCGATGATGACTTGCAGACTCTCGGAGATTGAAGTGAACGGCACGCGCCCGTCGGGAGCCTCCCGCCCGCAGACGTTGCAAACGGGCCGACCCGCGGCCTGGTTTGAATGGAGGACTGTCGGCTCCGTGGAAACAATTACGTCGGACATTAAAACCCCTCTTGTTCTTTTTGCTGGTCTAGCTGGGGGATTTTGACCATAAAAGAGGAATAAGGGCAAGACGCGGAGACACGGAGACGCAGGGACGTGGTGAAAATCCGAAAGACAAAAGCGGAAAGCAGCCGAACGAATCCTGTCTGCTGCTTTCCGCTTTCCGTCTTTATCGCCGCGTCCCCGCGTCCCCGTGTCTTGCCTTTCCCGCTGGCTGTAAGGTATTTCTATGACACACGACCAATTTCGGCAGGAGGTCTAAAAGGGACGCGCGATGGCTCAAGAGCAAACGACTGTGGCGGACATTTTCCGCCGCGCGCAGGCGCTGCGTGGTGAGAACCCGAAGGGGTCTTACAAGGATTTGAAGACAACACTTCTCAAGGAATTCAAGGGGAAGCCGTTCCCGCCCACTGACCGCCTGACCATCCCGGAACAGGACGCGCGCGCGCCCCAAGAGGATTGGAGCGCGGGCTTGCCCCTCGTCATGCGCGGCATACAGCAGAAGGACTGGAAGGAAATCGTCAACGGCATCGTCCTCAGCCTCGAACAGACCGAGAACTACGAACAACAGCGCGGCCATCAGGGCACGGCAGACGACTGGCACGACCGCACCGTCGGCATCTCCGAGTCGCTCAAAAAAGGCGTCGGCAAATGGATGCCCGAAGAGTTGATGACCCTGGCCGAGAGGAATGTAAAGAAGTAATCAGTTTTCAGTTTCCAGTTTTCAGTTAAAAGCAGCTTGTCTTTACTGAAAACTGAAAACTGGAAACTGAAAACTGCGAACGGAGTGAGCATGAGTTTTCTTGGAAATCTGTTCAACGATCCGTTGTATCAGAAGGGCGAGCCGCGAAAGCCGGAGGAGGTTGACGAGCCGGAGGTCATCGTCAGCCCGGACACGCGGCGCGCGAACCGCGTCCCGCCGGGACAGACGCGCACGCGCAAGTGGCCCGTCCTGGACGCGCACGGCACTCCCGACATAGACCTTGCGACGTGGCGGTTCGAGGTTGACGGCCTTGTCGAGCGCCCGCAAGGTTGGTCGCTCGACGAGTTCATGCAGTTGCCGGCCGTCAAAGTCTACGCGGACTTTCATTGCGTGACGCGCTGGTCGCGGCTCGATAACGTCTGGGGCGGCGTCTCCGCGCGCGAGTTTGCGCGCTACGTCGGCGTCCGACCGGAGGCGAAGTTCGTCGTGGCCTTCGGCTACGATTACGGGTGGACTACGAATCTCCCCATCGAATACTTTCTCGCCGAAGACTCGCTCTTCGCGTGGTCGCATGACGGGCAGCCGATTCCGCCCGAACACGGCGGCCCCGTGCGCCTGATAGTCCCGCAGCTCTACGCCTGGAAGTCCGCCAAGTGGGTCAAGGGCGTGCGCTTCCTCGAACGAGATCAGGCGGGCTTCTGGGAAGAGGGCGGCTACCACATGCGCGGCAACCCCTGGAACGGAGGCGACGGCGAGAGGTTTCGTTGGCAGGAGTAAAGCGCTTTTTATCCCCGGAGGGGATGAACATGATAGCCGGGGGCAAGCAAACGCATGTTTGCGCCGCCCCCGGTATAGATCCGAGAAATGATTTCGACCCTGAAGGGGTCGCACAATCAAGGTTGAGGCGCGACCCCTTCAGGGTCAAAACACTTTTTCCAATCCTTCCGGGGGCGGCGCACTGTCGTGCTTGCCCCCGGCTATCATGTGTGACCCCTTCGGGGTCTCGGACGAGTGCAACAGACTACCGATTCGAGCTGTCAAAGACATAATCGTCGGGCTATTTTCAGTCGCTCCTGACGCAGCTAAAACCCGTGCACCGCATTATCAATTTATGAGTGTTCAAACCAAGTCGCCCGTTGAAGGTGTTTCCGCCGACGCGACGCCGAAAGACGCGGCCGCCGTCATCCTGCTGCGCGCTGGCACGGACCCCGCGAACCCGGAAGTCTTCTGGGTGCGGCGCAGCGAGCGCATGGCGTTCCTCGGAGGCTTTCACGCTTTCCCTGGCGGGAAGCGCGAGGCGTCGGACGCGGACGTGCGCGTGGAGAATTGCGAGGACGAGGAAAGGGCCGCGATGATCGCCTGCGCGGCGCGCGAGTTGTTTGAGGAACTGGGCGTGCTCGTCGCGCGCGGCGCGGAGACGCTGACGAAGGGGCAGCGCGCGTCGCTTTTGGATGATTTGGAATCAGGGCGGATGACGTTCCCCGCGCTGCTCGATCATTACGGCCTGCGCCTGGACGCGCGCGCTTTCACCTTCGCCGGCCGCTGGGTCACGCCGCCCTTTAGCCCGCGCCGCTTCGATACCTGGTTCTTCCTCGCGGAGTGTCCCGCGAAACAGCAACCGCACGTCACGGGCGACGCCGAACTCGAATCGGGCGAGTGGACGACCGCGCGCGAGGCCGTCTCACGCTGGGAGCGCTCGGAGGTTCTGACCGTGCCGCCCGTGCTTCACGCTTTGAAGACTCTCTCGGGCGGCATGACAGACGACCTCATCCAGCGTTTCCTCTCCGTGCCGCAGGCGCACCGCGAGCCAGTGCGCCGGATAGAGTTTCGCCCCGGCTTCATCTGCTTCCCCGTCCGCACGCCGACTAAACCGCCCGCGACGCATACGAACTGTTACATCCTCGGCTTAAAAGAGTTCGTCGTCGTTGACCCGGCCTCGCCCTACGAAGAAGAACAGCGGGCGCTTGCCGCTTGCGTGGACGAACTGCTCGCCGAAGGCAGAGAGTTTCGTGAGATCATCCTGACGCACCTGCACCCGGACCACGTCGGGGGCGTCAACGCACTGGTCAATCATCTGGGCGGGCGCACGACCGTCGCCGCGCACCGGCTGACGGCGGAAGCGCTCGCGGGCACGATCAGCGTCGGCCGCCTGATTGAAGACGAAGAGGTGATTGAACTCGCGGGCGAGCCGCGTCTTGTTTTGCGCGCGCTGCACACGCCGGGCCACGCGCGCGGGCATCTTTGTTTCTACGAAGAGCGTACGGGCGCACTCCTCACCGGCGACAACATAGTGGGCCTCGGCTCCGTCCTGATTGACCCGCCCGAAGGCAACATGCAAGACTATCTGCGCTCACTCGAACGCCTGCGCTCTCTCCCCAACCTGACGGTCCTCTTCGGCGCGCACGGCCCCGCCATCGGCGGCCCGCGCACTAAAATCGAAGAGTACATAGCGCACCGGCACGAGCGCGAAACGCAAATTCTCGCGGCCGTCCGCGCGGGGGCCGTGACACCGAAAGACATCGTCGCGCGCGTCTACACGGACGTTCACCCGAAGGCTCACGCGATGGCCGAGCGCGCGGTGCTCGCGCACCTGGAAAAGCTACGGGCCGAAAACCTGGTGGCCCAGCGCGGCGACGGTTGTTATATTGCTAAGGACACGAATCCATGAGTGACGACGACGATGACCGCAAGCGCGCCGAGTCGCGTCTACAGACACAGTACGCTGTGACGCGCGCGCTGGCGGACTCGGATAGTCTGCGCGAGGCCGCGCCGAACGTCCTCCGAAAGGTCTGCGAAAGCCTCAACTGGGAGGTCGGCGCGCTCTGGCGCGTGGACCGTGCCGCGGCGTTGCTGCGTTGCGTCGAAGTCTGGCACGTGCCGGGCCTCGCGGTCGCCGGGTTTGAAGAGATCAGCCGCCAGCAATCTTTCGAGAAGGGCGCGGGGTTTCCGGGCAGCGTTTGGGAGACGGGCGAGCCCGCGTGGGTGACGGACATGGCGGGGAGCCGCTTTCCCCGCGCGCCCTTCGCCGAGCGTGAGGGGTTGCACGGGGCGTTCGCCTTCCCGGTCACCCTGCGCGGCGAGACGCTCGGCGTGATGGAATTCTTCAGCCGTGAGCTACGCGACGTTGACGAAGACCTGCTCCGCATGATGCAAGGCGTCGGCAGCCAGATCGGCCAGTTCATCGAGCGCAGGCAGGCGGAAGAGTCACTACGCGAGTCGGAAGAGCGTTTCCGCACGCTCACCGAAACCGCCTCGGACGCCATCATCACGATTGACGAAGAGAGCCGCATCGTTTACGTCAACCGCGCGGGCGAGCACATCTTCGGCCACGCGGTCGAGGAGATGACGGGCAGTGATTTGACCACGCTGATGCCAGACTACCTGCGCCACCTGCACCGCGCCGGCTTCGGCCGCTACGTCGAGACGGGCGAGAAACACATCTCCTGGGACGGCGTCGAGTTGCCCGGACTTCACAAGGACGGCCACGAGATTCCCGTCGAAATCTCCTTCAGCGAATTTTCCAGGGGCGGCAAGCGCTACTTCACGGGGATCGTCCGCGACATTACGGAAAGGAAGCGCGCCGAGGCTCTGCTGCGCGAGCAGAAGGACGCGCTCGCGCGTCTGAACGAGGAGCGCGCGCAAATGATCGCGGAGGTTTCTACGCCCGTGGTCCCGGTCTGGCGCGGCGTGCTGATTCTGCCGATTATCGGCTCGCTCGACACGGAGCGGATGCAGCGCGCGACCGAGGCGGCCATGAGCAAAGTGATGACGACGGGCGCGCACTCCTGCATCATAGACATCACCGGGGCGCGCATCGTGGACTCGCAGGCAGTCACCAACTTGAGCAACCTCGTCGCGGCGCTCAAGTTGATAGGGGCCGAGGCCATCGTCACGGGCGTGACCGCGCACGCGGCGCACACGCTCGTCACCCTCGGCGTTGATTTCACCGGAATGAAAACGCGCCGCACGCTCGCCGAGGCGCTCTCGGGTATCATCGAATCTCAAACTCAAACGCAAGCAAACAAGGACGGGTATTCAACCAATGGCTCTACCTAAAAATCTGGGCGAACTCAAAGAGAGCGGCTATCAAATCCGCTCCGTCAAGGACGAGATGCGCGCGAACCTCGTGCGTAAATTACGCGCGGGCGAGAGACTTTTCCCAGGCATCCTGGGCTACGACGAGACGGTCGTGCCGCAGATCACGAACGCCGTGCTCGCGCGCCACAACCTCATCCTTCTGGGCCTGCGCGGCCAGGCCAAGAGCCGCATCATTCGTCAACTGACGGACCTGCTGGATGAGAGTATCCCCGTCATCGCCGGCTCGGAAATCAACGATGACCCGTTTCATCCCATCTCGGCTTACGGCCGGCAGATGATAGAGCTTCACGGCGACTCGACGCCGATCCTGTGGGTCGAGCGCGACGCGCGCTTCGTCGAAAAGCTCGCCACGCCCGACGTGACCATCGCCGACATCATAGGCGACGTGGACCCCATCAAGGCGGCCAAGGGCGGCCACCTGCTTTCGGACGAGTTGACGATTCACTACGGCCTGCTTCCGCGCGCGAACCGCGGCATCTTCGCCATCAACGAGCTGCCGGATTTGGCCGGCAAGATTCAGGTCGGCCTCTTCAACATCATGCAGGAGGGCGACGTGCAGATTAAGGGCTACCCCGTGCGCCTGCCCCTCGACGTGATGCTCGTCTTCTCCGCGAACCCGGAGGACTACACGGCGCGCGGCAAGATCATCACGCCGCTGAAGGACCGCATCGGCGCGGAGATTTCCACGCACTACCCCGCGGACTTGCAACTCGGCGTCGAGATTACAAGACAGGAGGCGTGGGCCGAGCGCGAAGGGCTCGGGGACTTCAAGCTCCACGTCCCGGACTTCATACGCGACATCGTCGAGCAGATAGCGTTCGAGGCGCGCGACGACCAGCGGATTGACAAACGCTCGGGCGTCTCGCAGCGCCTGCCCATCACCGTCACCGAGTCAGTCATCTCGAACGCGGAGCGCCGCGCGCTCCTCACGGAAGAGGAAGAAATTGTGCCACGCATCTCGGACATCTACGCCGCCGTGCCTTCAATCACGGGCAAGATGGAACTCGAATACGAGGGCGAGCAGATCGGCGCGAACAAGATTGCCAGGGACTTAATCAAGCGCGCGGCGGGCGAAATCTTCGAGGGCTACTTCGTAGGCATTGACTTCACTGACGCCGTCCGCTGGTTCGACGCGGGCAACAACCTGCGCCTCGCCGACACCGCTTCTGCAATGGAGTGCATGAACCTGCTGCAAGTCGTCCCCCAATTGATCGAGACGGCGCTCGTCCCCTTCGACTTCAAACGCTCGGACGACGCGCAGGTCGTCTCGGCCTGCGAGTTCGCCCTCGAAGGTCTTTACGCGCAGAACAAAATCAGCCGCAACGAAGAGGGCGGCTACACGGCCGCGACCAAGGCGAAGAAGGACCGCCGCGGGATGATTTATGATGACCTCACGGAGACGGGGCGTTATAGTTAAGGAGCCAAAAACATGGAAGTAATTTTAACGGCTGTTTTCCACAAAGTGGATGAAGGATACATAGGATTCGTCGAAGAATTACCGGGCGCGAATACTCAGGGCGAGACTCTGGAAGAGGCACGGGAGAATTTGAAGGAAGCCGTTGAGCTAATAATCGAAGCCAACCGCGCACTCGCTGAAGAGTCTGTCAAAGGCATAGACGTAATACGCGAGCAACTTTCTTGAAGCTGCTTTTACGTTATGCCCACCATGTTGCCCACATTTAGCGCGCTTGACCTATGCCATACTTTGACGTATGAAGCGACGTGACCTGATCCGGCACTTAGAGCAACACGGATGTGAGTTCTTCCGTGAGGGACACAAGCATACGGTTTATGTAAATCGCGCGGCACAGAGGTCGTCGTCAATTCCCAGGCATCGGGAGATCAACGATTTTCTCGCGCGCAAAATCTGTCGTGACTTACAAGTTCCCGAGCCTGGGCAGAAGAGGTAATAGAATATGTCTTCTCTTAAAGCCTACAGAGACAGAGAGGTGCGCAACCTCGTCACCCTGGTGGAGAGCGTGAGCGCCGGGCGGCCCGCCGCGCATTTGAATCATCTCTACAGCATGGACGAATTGGTCCGCATCAGGAGCGGCCCGTTCGCCTCCTTCACAGGCCGAGTCGCGGAGGTTGACCAGGACGACTCCACGCTCCAGGTCCGCGTCTACATCATGTGCCGCGAGCAGCCCGTCAAGCTCAGGTTTCTCGACGTGGAGAAGATATTGGGCTAAGTAGCTGATGCCTGACGAGACCAGAGAAGCACATCCGAATGCTTTGCCCAACTACCAGAAAGCAGTCATTCCGCGTAGTAAGCTCGAAGGGTACGCTCTTGACCCGGCTCATACGGACGGACAACATAAGGCACGTCTGTTCAAAAGTATTCTTGGATTCGAGAAAGCTGATTGGGAAGAGTTAGCAAAAATCATCCTCGATGAATTACCCTATCACGAGGCGTTTCTGAGTAGAGAGGATCAGTGGGGCAAGTTTTATTCGGTATCTCTACCGATAGTTGGCCCTAATGGGAACACTGCTATTGTGCAAACGATTTGGAAAATCGAAAAGGGGAAAGATTATCCTAGTTTTGTCACGCCTAGAGAAATAAAGGGGGTGAGCCGTGATTGAAACGAAAAAAGCTCACGAATTGGATATTGTCGAACTAACCGAAGATTTGCCTGAATTTGGACTTCGTCAGGGCGAACGAGGCACTGTTGTTGAAGTGTTTGATGATCCTGAAGAAGCATATATGCTTGAGTTCGTTGACGAATCAGGTGCTTCTTCGAGACTGGCTTATGGTGTGAAGCCCAATCAAATTAAAACCATTGCTCCTTTCACAAAATGAAGTTCACACGCTATTCCAAGTTCAAGGGTCTGGACGTTTCCTCTATCAACCTGGGCGATCTGATGGAGGCGCTGTCGGATTCGGTGCTGCAATCCGGGTACGATGACGATTACTACTGGACGCGGCAGCGCCGTCCGCAGGACACGTCGCTCGACGCGCTCAGGCAGGCGCTGCTTCAGGCGCTGATGGAGCAGGGTCTGATTGACGAGCGGCAGGTTCAGGAGATGCTGGCCGACAATGAGGGCCAGTTCAAGGGGTCGCTCCTGGAAGAGATGCTCAACCAGTTGATCGAGCGGCTGGTGGAAGAGGGCTATCTGAAACTCAGCGAGGAGCAGCCGCGGGATGACCGGCGGCGGCAGCAGAGAGGGGGCGGGCGGGGCGAGGTGTCAGAGCCTCTGCCGCGCAACGTTCATTTCGAGGTGACGGAGAAGGGGCTGGACTTTCTGGGCTACAAGACGCTCAGGAACCTACTGGGGAGTCTCGGCAAATCTTCGGTCGGGCGTCACGACACGCCGCACCTTTCGACGGGTGTGGAGGCCGCGCAGGCCAGTAAGCCTTACGAGTTCGGCGACACGGTCAACCTGGATGTCAACACGACGCTCCTTTCAGCCATCCAGCGCGAGGGGCTACAGGTCCCGCTCAACCTCGAATACAAAGACCTGCACGTGCACCAGTGTGATTACCAGTCTTCGTGCGCGACCGTCGTCATGCTCGACTGCTCGCACTCGATGATTCTCTACGGCGAGGACCGCTTCACTCCGGCCAAAAAGGTCGCGCTCGCCCTCGCTCATCTGATTCGCACGCAGTACCCTGGCGACTCGCTCAAGATCGTGCTCTTTCACGACTCGGCCGAGGAATTGCCGATGGCGAAGCTCGCCACGACACAGGTCGGACCCTATCACACGAACACGGCCGAAGGCTTGCGGCTCGCGCGCCGCCTGCTGCAAGCGCAGCGCAAGGAGATGAAGCAGATCGTGATGGTCACGGACGGCAAACCGACCGCCTGCTTCCTGGACAACGCGACAGCCTCCCCGTTCGGGCGCAGGAGTTACGGCGGGCCGCAGACTGACTCATCGGGCCGCGTGCTCTACAAGAATCCGGGCGGGCTCGACCCGCTCGTCATGGCCGAGACGTTCAAAGAGGTCCAGGCGTGCCGCAAGGCCGGCGTCATGATTAACACTTTCATGCTGGCGAGCGACTATTACCTTGTAGACTTCGTCAAAGAGATGACGGCGATGACCAACGGCAAAGCCTACTTTGCCAACCCGAACAACCTGTCGCAGTTCGTCCTGATGGACTTTCTGAAAAGGCGGACGAGCCGCGTGAAATGAGAGGTGCGAGGATGCCGACGGTGCGCGTGCGCGAGATCGAGATGGCTTACGACGATGTGGGGCGCGGCCCCGCGGTCGTCCTCCTGCACGGCTTCCCCTTCGACCGCTCCATGTGGAGTGAGCAAGCCGCGGCGCTCGCCGAAAGTTACCGCGTCATCACGCCCGACCTGCGCGGGATGGGCGAGACAACCCTTGCGGACGGCCCGGCGACGATGGACGAAATGGCCCACGATGTCGCCGCGCTCATGGACAAGCTCGGGATAGAGCGCGCGGCAGTCGGCGGCCTCTCGATGGGGGGTTACGTCACGCTGGCCTTCTACCGCCGCCACCGCCTGCGCGCACGCGCCCTCATCCTCGCGGACACGCGGCCCGGCGCAGACACCGACGAGGCGCGCAAGACGCGCGAGGAGCAGGCCCAAAAGATTCTCAGGGAAGGCACTGGCACAATCGCCGACGATTTTCTCAAAAAGGTGCTGACGCCCGCGACGCTCTCCGAGAGGCCGGAGGTCGTGTCGCGCGTGCGCGAGATGATTGTGAAGACGGACGCGCGGGGCGCGGCCTCGGCCCTGCGCGGGATGGCCGGGCGGCACGACCAGACCTCGTTTCTGGAAGATGTGCTCGTGCCTGCGTTGATTCTCGTCGGGAGCGAGGACCAGTTGACGCCGCCGAAGGAGGCGGAAGTGATGCGCCGCGAGATACGCGGCGCGCGCCTACAGGTGATAGAGAATGCTTCGCACCTCTCGAACGTCGAGCGCCCCGCCGAGTTCAACCTCGCGCTCAAAACATTCCTCGACGAGTTGCAGCCTTAGAAAAACCCTGATACATTGCGCCACGCTTTCGCAATAGGTCCAATAAAGCAATGGAAGATTTACCTCTGAACTCCCAACCATACTCAGGAGGATTTTGTATGAAGACGACCCGGTACTTTCTCTTAGTCTTAGCAGCGTCCCTCGTGTTCGCCGCTTGCGGTAAAAAGGACGGCGGGGGCGACTCGTCGCTCTCCGACCCGAAGGGCTCCATCGCTTACCAGTTCGAATTGGTCAAGGCCGGCGACGCCGACAAGCTCAGACCCTGTTTCACAGAGCGCTTGCGCGACCGCATCACCAAAGAGCTTGTTGACAAGGCCAAGGGCGAGGCCGGGCGCTACACCCTGGACGACCTCTACGCCTCGGCTGAGCCCGGCGAGTACGAGGGGAAGAAGACCATGAAAATTAAGATGAAGAACGGGCGCACCCTGACGACGCTCGTTCAGACGGACGGCAAGTGGCTGGCCGACACTATCTGGTTCAACTGACCGGCCGTGGTCCGTGCGCGCGTCGTGGAGGGGCGGTCTTATGAGCGAAGGCTCCAAATTCACCATCGAGGAGCGCGTGCGCTGGAGCGACGTTGACGCGGCGCGCATCATTTTCTACGGCGCTTACATACGCTTCTTCGAGTTCGCGGAGACGGAGCTTTTTCGCTCGGTCGGGCTCCCCCACAGCGTGATGTTTGACGAGTTGGACGTGTGGCTGCCGCGCGCCCACCTCGAATGTGACTTCCGGCAGGCGGCCCGACTGGACGACCTGCTGGAAGTCGCGATCTTCGTCGGGCGCGTCGGCACAAAATCCCTCCGGCTCAACTTCGAAGTCCGCCGCAAGGGCGAAGACGCCCTCGTCGCCGAAGCACACTTCGTCCTCGTCGCCGTCCGCCGCGACACCTTCGAGACAGTCACCCTCCCGGAAGAACTCAAGCGACGGCTCGAACCCTTTACAGTGATAAGTGATGAGTGATAAGTGATAAGTAAAGACTCGTAAATCGTAAATGGTAAATCGTAAATCGTAAAAGAAGAACCGTTCTCCGATTCACGATTCACGATTTACGATTCACGGCTTTTTCTTATCACTTATCACTCATCACTTATCACTATGCTATTATGCAATCAGACCTCGCCCGCCTCGTCTCATTAACTCCCACGCTTGCTCGTTGATTGAAGGAACCCGGCAGCGGAAGCAGGGCGAAGCAAATGACTGAAGATAATAGTCTGGAATTCGACATGTTCGAGGACGTGCGGCGCAGGCTCGTCGAAGTCCTGGTGACGGAGGGGCGCGAGCGGCTCGACGCGGAAAAAATCGCGCTCTACGTCATACAGGGGCTGCGCGAAATGCCCCGCCTCGTCAAGATGCTTTCGGAATCACGCTCGCACCCGCGCGCGGAAATTCTAGCCAGCCTGATGCTGGTGCTGGAGAACGCCAACGCGCTCGGAAAAGCGCGGGAAATGTTGCTTATTCCCCAGAATGATGGTACAAGCTGACGACTTTCGCTCAGCCCAAATTTCGTTCGCGCCCGCGCCCGCGCCGCAAGAGACGGGACGCTTTCCAAAAGGTACAGGAGGATTCGTTGATGCCGCCTCGATACAGGTTCAGATTGCTTTGCATGCTGCTCTCGCTCGCCCTCGTCGCCGGGTGTAAATTCGGCGACGACACGGCGGAAGCCAACAAAATGATCGAAGATGCCAAAGCGGGCATCCTCGCCGGCAACAAATTGTCGGAGGAGGCTTACACCAAATTTCGCTCGTTCATGAACCAGGAGACTTTAGAAAATTTTCCTTCCAACCGGGAGCAAATCAGACCCGCCGCGCAAGAGTCCGCCGACCTCTACGCCAAGAGCGCCGTGACGTTCCGCGACCAGGTTGTCAACAAGCTGGAAGCGGCCAGCAAGCTGAAGATCAACGATAAATTCAAAGAGTACATCACGCTCAAGGCGGAGGGGTTCAGAAAGCTGGCCGAGAGCAAAGAGGTCGCCAAAGAATTGTCGCTGACGCCGCTCGCCCCGTCGCTCACCACTCAAGACGCACTCATCGCCAAAGCAAAGGAAGTTGACGCGCGCCTCAATGCCCTCGTGCAACAGTATGAGGAAGCGGAACAACGGGCCAATAAAGTCCAAAAAGATAACCCTGACATCATTAAGTCTTCGCAGTAAAAGAGAGAGCGCCAGCGCCGCGCTTTTCATCGGGGCAGACAGCACTCGAAGATGATTAACGTCCAGCGACTGACCAAGACTTACGGCGAGACCGAGGCGCTTTGCGACGTCAGCTTCACCGTGCCGGCCGGTCAGGTCTGCGGCTACCTCGGCCCGAACGGGGCCGGGAAATCCACGACCGTCAAAATACTGACCGGCACACTCAGGCCCACCTCCGGCTCGGCGAGCGTCGCCGGCTTCGACGTTGTGGGCCAGCCGCTCGAAGTCAAACGCCGCATCGGCTACGTGCCGGAGACGGGGACTGTCTATTCTTCCTTGAGCGCCAACGAATACCTGGCGCTGGTCGGCGCGCTGCACGAGATGGAGCCCGCCGAAGTCGCCGAGCGCACGGCGCGCATGCTCGAACTGTTCCAGATTAAGGACGCGGCCGACCGCCGCCTGGACACTCTGAGCAAGGGCATGAGGCAGAAGGTCGTCATCTCGGCCGCGCTCCTTCACGACCCGGAGATAGTGCTCTTCGACGAGCCTTTGTCGGGGCTCGACGCCAACGCCGCGTGGATGATAAAAGACATCGTGCGGGGCCTGGCCGACCGCGGCAAGACCGTCCTCTATTGCTCGCACATCCTCGACGTGGTCGAACGCCTGTGCGAGCGCGTCATCATCCTCGACCGCGGCCGCATCGTCGCCGACGGCATGACTTCCGAACTCCTTTCGTCCTCCAAACGCGCGACGCTCGAAACGCTCTTCCGCTCGCTCACCGCGTCGGAAGACCAGCAGGAACTGGTCGGAGCTTTTCTCGGCTCCTTCGCGAACGAGCAAGCCACGAAGAAATAAGAAGCTGTTTGAAAATCATAAGCCATTTCCGTCCCGTCAGGAGGCGTGAAAATAGCAGCACTTAGTCTGGTGATGTCAAGTCGAGTCCTAGGGACGGCTGAAGATTGAGGTTCGGTCCCGAAGGGACGGCAAGATTCCATTCGCCCCCTGACGCGGTGAAGTCTTATGTACCAATTTTCAGAGGGCTGTCGCTCAGGGTTTTCCACGGGCTCTGATTCTTCACCCACTGAAGGGCTATCAGCTCCTAGGACTTAAACGTCAGAGCAAAGATGAGCGTAAGCACCAACGCGCCAGACACGAGCCGGACCAACCGCGTGCTGCGGAGTTTGGGCGTGCGGCCGCGGCCGTTCCGGGCGCTGTTGCGTGCATACGTGCTGATGGATTTTCGCAGCCAGCAGTTCGGGCGCGCGACCGCCAGCAAGCCGAAGGATTTAATCACGCCGCTCTTCTGGGTCGTCGGCCAGTACCTGCTCCTAGGCTTCATCACATCGGCGGTCCTCTTCGCGCGCGTTGACGCCTTCTTCTTCGCGCTCGTACACCTGGGCGTCTCGATGCTGGTCATAGGCACTTCGCTCATCGTCGAGTTCAACGAGGTCGTGCTGGATGCGGAAGACCTGAACGTCGTCGGCCACCAGCCCGTCCCGCTTCGGACCTACTCGGCGGCGCGTCTGACGAATTTGCTCGGCTACGTGCTGCTGATGACAGTCGCGCTCAACCTCTTCCCGGCGATAGTCGGCCTGGGCCTGCGCGACACGACCTGGGCGTACATGCCCGCGTACGCGGCGGCCGCACTCGTCGGCAACCTGGCCGTGGTGGGCGTGCTGCTCCTGCTCTACACGACCCTGATGAGCGGGCGGCCCTCGGACGCGGCGCGCGAAGTCCTGGCGTGGACGCAGACCCTTCTAATTATGATTGCCTTCTACGGCGGTCAGTTGGTCTTGCGCGACGGCCAGGACAGGCTGGAGATGGCGGCTTACAATTTGCCCGGCTGGCTCGCGTACCTGCCGCCCGCGTGGTTGGCCCATTTTGTGGACAGCACTTCGGCCGGGACTGCGTGGTGGATTCTGGGCGCGGGCGTCCTCTTCAACGCGGTCGTGTGGGCGCTGGTGATGACGCGCGTCTCCGCGATGTACGGGCGTATGCAGCCCGGCGGGACCGCGTGGCAGCGGGCGACGCTTCCGGCGCTCAGCGAGCCGGGCGGACTTGGTGGGACGTTGACGCGCCTGCTTACGCGCTCGCGCCAGGAGCGTGCGGCCTTCTGGCTCTGCTCGACCATGCTCAAGCGCGACCACGATCTGCGCATGCGCAGTTGGCCTTCGCTCGGAGTGACGCTCGCGCTCGTGCTGCTGGGGCTCTTCACGGGCCAATTGGGCGACCCGTTCGTCGGCCGCAATCCGTCGAACATCGTGATGCCCATCGCCGCGCTCTACCTGCTGGCCTACCCACTGCCCGCCATCATTCACAACCTGAACTTCAGCCGCGACCACGCGGCCTCGTGGCTGCTCTGGTCTTCGCCCGTCGCGGATCGCTTCGCCTTCACGGAGGGGTTGCGCAAGGCAGTGACTTATAAAATTCTGTTCCCGCTCCTGGTCGCACTGTTCGTCGTCTTCGCGCTCGTCTGGCGCGATCCTTTGCACGCGCTCGCGCACACGGCCGCCGGCTGGCTCGTCGTCGTCGGGGCCGGGCACGCGGCGCAGATAGGCATCATGCGCAGGTTCCCTTTCAGCGCCCCGGCCTCGCGCGGCGCGATTACCGGCGGCGTCGCGCTCTTCGGCGGGGCCGTCAGCGCGACAGCCATGTCGCTCGCCGTCGTACACTATTTCGCCGTGCGCTCACTCCCTGGCTTCGCGGCTTACTTCGTGGCGCTCGCCGCACTCGTTCTGGCGCTTCGCATCATGGCGCGGCGCGTCATCCAGCAAAGGTTCGCCGTCGCGGCGTCGTATGAATAGACAGGAGATAAGAACGCTGAAGGGTCAGCTCCTTTTGCTCGGCGCGATGTTCGCCGGGAGCGTCGTGCTGGCCGTCGTGCTGGCTACGCAGCGCCCTTTTTTCGAGAAGTTCATAGCGGAGAAATACGGCGTTTTGCCGGATAACATAAAAACAGTGGCCGACGGGGTGGCGTTGAGTGGTAAAATTGAGGCGGAGGCGTTCGGCAAGCTCACCGAGGAGGAGCGCTTGCTCCTCTACGACGATTGGATGACGCGGCCCGACCCGCCTCCGACGCGCACGCCGGCGGCACTCGTCGCCGCCGACCCGAAGTTGTACCTCTCGCGCGCCGAGCGCAGTCTCGTCGGCGGGAGCGATAATCAAAAGACGCGTGCGCTGAAATTCTTTGAGTTGGCGGGATCGAAGGACGCGATTCCGCTCTTGCAAAAGGCCCGGCAGTGGTCAATCAAGCGCCGAACTCTTGACCTGACCGCGCAGATAACAGACGTGCTCGAACACCTCAAACGCTAGTCAGCCGTCGCGGATGCGTCCCTTTTTCGCCACGACGGGAACAACTCCTGAAGGAGAACGATTATGAGCGACAATCCCAACGACCGTTCGCAGAAGCCGCCCGACTACCAGGAACCATCGCCTTACCAGGAGCCGCAGCCTTACCAGGAGCCGCAGCCGCCGCCTTACGGGGAGTGGCAACGCCCGCCGCAGCAAGGCTATCAACAACCGCCGCCGCGGCAGGGCTATCAACAGCCGCCGCCGCAGCAAGGGGGCTACCAGCAGCCACCGCCGCAGGGAGGTTATCAGCCGGGGGGCTATCAGCCAGGTGGTTACCAGCAGCCCCCGACGGGCTACCCCACGCCGCCCGGGCAGCAAGCGCCGAACTGGCAGCAGCCGTCAAACTGGCAGCCGCAGCCGCAGGCCCAGGAGAGCAGCAGCAGCGGCGCGTGGGGGTGGATCATCTTCATCCTCATCTTCGGCCTCGGCAATCTAATTCTCTACAGCACGACCGGAATATTTATCATTCCGATTCCGCGCCGGTAGTCGAAGCGCCCGTGGAAGCCATAAACGTCTCAAACGTCCGAGGCCCGGCCTCGGCGACGAAGAAGACTACTGCGCCGTACTGGATATGGCCGCTCCGGCTGCCCGTGTCCGCGCGCCGCGCGACCTACGACTTTGCCGGCCTGGCCCAATTCTTCTGCGAAGGCTTGCGCTGGCTGCCCGCGTCAATCGCCGCTGGCACAATTCCGTTTCTCGTCTCTTACGCAACGGGCGCGCGCGGACACCAGCTAATCTCGGCGCTGCTCCTGATGATGCTCTGCCTGGCCTGCGCGCGGCGAGACGACTGGCGCAAGGGCCTGGGCGTGATGGCCGTGGCCTACGTGGCACACTGCGCCGTCGTCATCGCGCTCTCCTACGCGGACCCCTCGCGCGTCGCGCCGCTGCTGCCGGGGGCGGAGGATTATTGGCACAA
Source organism: uncultured Acidobacteriota bacterium (assembly GCA_963711585.1). Classification (GTDB taxonomy): domain Bacteria; phylum Acidobacteriota; class Blastocatellia; order Pyrinomonadales; family Pyrinomonadaceae; genus QHXM01. The sequence goes on from CAVQEU010000023.1 coordinate 417,403, forward strand.
ACAGATCGGGTGGATACAGACCGGGATGGACCCGGAGTATCAACTGTCTGCGTGGGTCCCTGCGCACTTGAAACTGCTCGGCGGGGCGATTCTCTTCAGCTACACCTCTTTGGGCAGCATCATCTTTTATCAGGGCTTCTACGAAGTTGACCTGATGAACTTCTACAACGCGCAGTTGATGGCGCAGAGCAGCAACCAGGCGCTCTCGCTCGCTTTGGGCTGGCACGTCTGGTCGTGGCTGCGGGGGCTGGGATATTTGTTCATCGCCTTCGAGATAATTTCGTTCTCGCTGAGGCGGATGACGGGAATGAACGGGGACGGGGGCCTGCGCTGGCGGCGCTTCGCGGTCGGACTCGCCTTCCTTCTCGCGGACGGATTGGTTAAAGTAATAATGCTTGAGCCGGTGCGCGAACAGATGATGTTCAATTTGAAGTAGCCGGACTGTCAAGCGGGAGTAACTGCCATGATGAATCCAAAAGACGCGCCCTACTACATCGGCCTGATAGCCGGAATCATGATTGGCTGGCTCGGCCTGCGCGCCCTCGGCGTGACCGGCATCATCCAATTCATCGGCGCGCTCGCCGTCGGCATCGGCGTCGCCCTCGTCGCCGAGCGCCTGCACGCAAGTAAGGGATGAGGGATGAGGGATGAATGAAAAGCCCGGTTGAGCCAACGCTCGACTGAGTCAACCATTCAACCCATTTCATCCCTCATCCCTCATCCCTCATCCCTTCTCATAGCGGCCAGATGGCGTTGCGCGCGAGTTTGCGTTTGAGGTTGACGTAGCCCTGGCCGCCGGCGACCAACTCGCGCAGGACGCGGCGGATTCCGCGATGCGCGCGCCCCAATTCGATCATCCTCTCAGTAAAAGGCGCGCCCCAGAAATTCCCGTAGAAGCGGCGGCGCATCTCCGCCGCCCGTCTCAGTTCCCCGCCGAAATCCTCGCGCCACCTTCTTTCATAATCGAGCGGCCTGCCCGCCAGGTAGCTTTCCGCGAACAACTCGGCCGAGCGCAGCGCGTAGTAAATCCCCTCGCCCGTGACCGGGTCCGCGAAGCCCGCGGCGTCGCCGAGCAGCGCCCACCCCGTGCCGGCCGCGCGCCGCGTGTCCCAAGTCTTCGCGGCGAGCCCAGGGATGCGCGCCGCGTAACGCTCCGCCGTCCCTTCGAGTTCTCTTTTAATTCGCGCGCACGTATCTTCGTCGCCCGCGCGAATGTGCCAGAGACGCGCTCGGGCGTCCGCGCGCTGATGGTAATAGCCGACCATGAACTTCCACAGAAGCTCGTCGAGCGCCTGGTGGTCGAAGGCGTCCTGCGTGGTGGCGATGCCGAAGGAGATGTGGTCAACGCGCGGGAACGCCCAGGCGTAGCCGGCCCAGCCCGGAAGGAACGCGACGACGGTCGGCGCGGCCTCGCCTTCGGGCAGCGGGGCGCGGTAGCCGAAAGCGACTTCCATCTCCGATGACGGCAGCGCCCCCGCCAATTTTTTCGCCACGGGACTGTTCGCGCCGTCGGCCGCTACGAGAAATGGCCCAGCCCACGCCGAGCCGTCCCGGCCCCGCAACACCCAGTCGTCCGTCTCATCGTCGCGCTGACGAAAAGTAACGCGCTCGGAAAAGATGTGCGCGCCGGCTTCACCGGCTCGGTCGCGCAGGTACGAATCAAACGCCGTGCGCGAGTAGATGGCGAAAGGCTCTTCGAGCTTCAGGTGTAGACGCTTGCCAGCGGGCGAATACAGCTCAAGCTCGCTGATGGTTCGTCCCGTGGCTTCCAGCAGGTGCGGCCAGGCTCTGAGCGCCTTCGAGGTGACGCCGCCGCCGCACGCTTTCGGAGAATTCTCGGGGCGGCCGTCGAAGAGTGCTACGCGCGCGCCGCCGCGGGCCAGCTTTTCGGCCGCGAACGAGCCGGCCGGCCCGGCCCCTACAATCAGCACGTCAAATCTTTCGACCGTCATCGAGCGTCGCGCCCTCTCTTAAAAAGTCTGCCTGAGAATGATGAAAACCACGGCGTCCGGCACATCATAATGGTCTTCCCGGCGGCGGCGCAATTCCGCCCTTGCCGCCGCGCCCGCTTGTTGTGATAAAATCCACCCGTTTCCCTCCAGGATAGTTTTCCAAGAAGCGGCTGCGGCCCTTTCCGGGTCTGAGGCTCTTTGTGCGTTCCCCCCTTCGTTCTCCGGCCTACGGGTTTTACACGGCCGGTCTTCGCCAGGTTGATTAAAGATGGGCACGGGAGGCTCACTGGTTTTCGCAGGCATCGCGCCGCACCCGCCGATCATGGTCCCGGAAGTGGGCCGTGAGGCGGTCGCCGAAGTGCGCGGCTCAATCGAGGCCATGCGCGAGTTCACGGAGCGACTGATCGAGAGCGGCGCGGAGACGGTCGTCGTCGTCTCGCCGCACGCGCCGCTCGAAGCGGGCGCTTTCGTCGCCTACCAGGACGCCAGGCTTTACGGCGACTTCGCGAACTTCCGCGCCCCCGGCGCACGCGTCGAAGCGCCGCTTGACGAAGAAGTACTTAACGCGATTTCGCGCGCGGCGTCCGAGCAGAGCTACGAGGTGGTCGGAATCCGCGGCTACGATCTGGACCACGGCACGGCTGTCCCGCTCTACTTCCTCCAACGCAACGGCTGGCGCGGTCGCGTCGTCGCGCTCGGCTACAGCATGCTGTCGAACGAAGACCACGTGCGCTTCGGCTCGTGCATCAGGCGTGCGGCCGACGAGACCGGGCGCGCGGTCGCCTTCGTCGCCAGCGGCGACCTGAGCCACAGGCTCAAGCCCGACGCGCCCGCGGGCTTCTACCCGCAGGCTCACGTCTTCGACGAAGAGGTGGTCGAGGCCATACGCGAGGGCCGGCCCGAGCGAATCATTAACATTGACCAGGATTTGAGAAGGCGGGCGGGCGAGTGCGGCTACCGCTCCATGCTCATCGCCTTCGGCGTGGCCGAAACAATCGCGCCCGATTACGAAGTCCTCAACTACGAAGCACCCTTCGGCGTGGGCTACCTGGTCGCGCAACTCGCGCGCGAATCTCAGCCCGCGAAAGAGCGCGGGATTGATGAGAACGAGGCTCACGCCGCAAGTCAGACGACAGGGCAAGAGGGCGGCGGACACATCACCGCGCTGGCCCGGCGAGCTATCGAGACTTTCGTCCGCGAAGGCCATGTAATTGAAAACCCTACCGTCTCGGACCCGGTGCTCGGGGAGCGCGCCGCCTGCTTCGTCTCCATCAAAACGCACGAAGGGGACTTGCGCGGCTGCATCGGGACCATAGAGCCCGCGAAGAAAAGTCTCGCCGAGGAGATCATCGCCAACGCCGTCAGCTCCGCCACGCGCGACCCGCGCTTTCCACCTGTCGCGCCGGCCGAGTTGTCACACTTACGTTACTCGGTTGACGTACTATCTGCCCCGGAACCGGCACAGTTCGAAGACCTTGACCCGAAGGTTTACGGGGTCATCGTCGAAGACGAGAGCGGGATGCGGCGCGGGCTGCTCCTGCCGGACCTTCAGGGCGTCGAGACGGTGCGCCAGCAGGTAGACATCGCGGCGCGCAAGGCGGGCATCGCGCCCGGCGCGCCGCTCAAACTCTCCCGTTTCCGCGTCGAGCGCTTCGGCGAATCGGCGAAAACCATCAACTAACTTTTCAGGACAAGGAGAAGATCAATGGCAGACGATAATCCGAGACAAAGTTCTTTAGAAGAGAGCAACGCCGATCCCGATCTCAAACCGGATGCGACGCCGAACGCCGCCGAAGAAGTTAACCCGGCGAACGACAAGCGCTCGCTGGACATCGGCGAGTCCGGGCAGTTTGCGCCCGGCGGCTATTACAACCAGCACGGCGTCAACGAGTCGGATCGCCTCGATCTGGACGAGCAGACGGCTTCGGGGATTGCCGCAGGCGAGAAGGGTAACGATTAAGCCGAATGCGCCCTGCCGAAGGCTGCTTCGCAGGGCTTTTAGGTGAGCTGACTATACAGAGAGTTTTATGGTGCTTACCCCCTGAGCGGTCACAGTCAACATCGCTCAGGGGCGTAAACCAAGGATGGAGCAAGGTCATGGCTAAAACTATTGTGTCTGCTTTTGAGAGCCAACAATCAGCCACCCGTCTTCTTGCCTCCGCAATCGCGAGCGGCTTCGACTCGCGATTGTTCTCCGTCATTAGCCCCGCGGGAACCGAAGGGAAACCCTTCGACTCTTTGAAGCGGCTGGTGCCAGGCATTCTGGCGCGGCTCTACCAGAAACACCTGAAGAGGGGCGACTCGCTACTCATCGCACAGGTTCCGGAGGACGACGTGACGCGCCTGATTAAGCTCTTACAATCAACGGGCGGTCGGGACATAGAGGCGTTCGATCAGGTGAATCTGTTTTGAGCGTAGATTCCTGAGGACAAAAAAATTCCGCTGCATACGCGAGATGCATGCAGCGGTAAGATCCACAGGAGGAAAAGGGAGCTGTAGTTTATACAACGAAGCGTAGAGTGTCAAATAACTTCTCGCATGGCACTCTACGCTTTTCGTGTGCCCGGAATTAAACGTCAAGATTTTTAACGTCCAGGGCGTTGTCCTCTATAAAGCGACGGCGCGGCTCGACCGCGTCACCCATCAGCACCGTGAAAATCTGGTCGGTTTCCACCGCGTCGTCAACTCTCACCTGCTAACAGGGTGCGCTTCTCAGGGTTCATCGTCGTCTCCCAGAGCTGTTCCGGGTTCATCTCGCCGAGCCCTTTATAACGCTGAATCGTCAAGTCCTTCTTGGCGGCCGCCAGCACGCGCTCAAGCAAATCCTCGCGCGTCAGGACTTTTTCACTCGACCCATTCTCGCCCACCACGAAGGGCGCCGCCAGACGGTCTTCCAGAGCCTTGTAAAGCTCGACAGCCTTCTGAAACTCTACGTAGCTGGCTAGATTCCAGTCAATGCAGACGTTGACGCCCGAATCCGAAGTCGTTTCAATCTCCCACAGACCGTGCTCTACGTCGGGCGAAAGGTCCGTCTTATAGCCTTCCTCCGCCAGGACGCCCTCGATGGTCGCCATGTCATCCCCGTCCTGGAAAACACTACGCAGCGTCGCTTCCTCCTTGCGCAACACGCCTTCGCGTCCGGCAAAGGCATCCAGCAGAATGTTGAGCAGGCGGGCATCGCCCCCCAACCTGCGCGTGGCCTTTTCGCAGTAGCGTTTGAATTCCACCATCTGCTCAAGCGCGCGCGCCAGATCGCGCCCCTCTATGTCAGCGCTTGAATTGGCGGCCTTCACCTTCAAATCGCCCGTGGCCTGCCGCATCATGTAGCGCACCATTGACCGCTCGTCCTTGATGTACTCCTCGCGCTTACCTCGTTTCACTTTGAACAACGGAGGCTGGGCGATGAAGACGTGGCCGCGCTCGACCAACTCCGGCATCTGCCGGTAAAAGAAGGTGAGCAGCAGCGTACGTATGTGCGAGCCGTCCACGTCTGCGTCCGTCATCAGAATAATTTTATGATAACGGAGCTTGCCCAGATCGAAGTCGTCCTTCCCGATGCCCGTCCCAAGGGCCGTAATCAGCGTTTTTATCTCGCCGTGACCGAGCATCTTGTCGAACCGGGCCTTCTCGACGTTTAAGATTTTACCTTTTAACGGGAGGATTGCCTGATTCTTCCGGTCACGCCCCTGTTTGGCCGAACCGCCGGCGGAATCTCCTTCTACAATGTAAATCTCGCACAGAGAAGGGTCGCGCTCCTGGCAGTCGGCCAGCTTGCCGGGCAGCATGGTTGAGCCGATTGCACCCTTGCGGACAATCTCTCTGGCCTTGCGGGCCGCCTCGCGTGCGCGCGCAGCGTCCACGGATTTACCGACGATCTTCCGGGCGACGGTCGGGTTCTGCTCGAAGAACTCCATCAAGCGCTCGTTCAGGAACGACTCGACCGCGCCTTTAACGTCGGAGTTGAGTTTCCCCTTCGTCTGCCCTTCGAACTGGGGCTGCGGCAGCTTGACGGAAATCACCGCGACCAGACCTTCGCGGACGTCGTCGCCGGAAAGCGAGCCTTTGAAGTTCTTGGCAATCCCGGAAGATTGCGCGTAGGCGTTGACGGTGCGGGTGAAAGCCGAGCGGAAGCCGGAAAGGTGCGTCCCGCCGTCAACCGTGTTGATGTTGTTGGCGAAAGAGTAGACCTTTTCGTCATAGCCGTCGTTGTATTGAATCGCCACCTCGATTGAAAGCGCATCGCCCGTGCGCTCGAAATAGAGAGGCTTATCGTGCAGCGTGGCCTTGTTCTTGTTGAGGTGCTTGACGAATTCCGCGATGCCGCCCCTGTAGTAAAACTCGTGCGAGCGCTCGGTCTCTTCCCGCTCGTCCGTGATGCTGATGCGGATGCCTTTGTTCAGGAATGCCTTTTCGCGCAGGCGCTCCGACAACTTATCAAAGCTGAACTTGGTCTCGGTGAATATTTCCTGGTCCGGCTTGAAAGTAATCTTCGTCCCGCGTTTGCGGGTCTTGCCGGTCTGCTCTAGTTTCGTGACGGGGATGCCGCGCTCGTATTCCTGCTCGTAGGTCTTGCCCTCTCGCCAGATTTCCAGGCGGAGCGTTTCGGAAAGAAAGTTAACGCACGAAACACCCACGCCGTGCAGACCGCCAGACACTTTGTAAGCGTTGGTGTCAAACTTTCCGCCCGCGTGCAGTTTGGTCATCACGACCTCTGCCGCACTCTTCTTCTCCTGCTTATGGTAGTCAACGGGGATGCCGCGGCCGTTGTCAATGACTGTGATCGAATCGTCCAGGTGAATCGCCACCTCGACCGTATCGCAGTGCCCGGCGAGCGCCTCGTCAATGGAATTATCGACTACCTCGTACACCAAGTGATGGAGGCCGATGTCGCCGGTCGAGCCGATGTACATCGCCGGACGCTTGCGCACCGCGTCGCGCCCTTCAAGCACCGTGATTGAACCCGCATCGTAAGCCATAGTTTTTTTCTTAGGTAATGTTGATGATGGTGTAGCCAAACCAATCTCCTCTTTGAAACCTTAACTGATTAAATTATTGTCTGTTTTGAAACGGCGCCCGCAGACACTATTTCGCTCTTCTTAGATGCTTTCGGCACTGCCCGCGGCGGAAGAAAGTAGCTCCTCCTGACGCGCGCCTTCCGTAATCAAACCATTGCTCGCATGATAAATATTTGCCCCCGCGATAAACTGCTCAACGAGACTCTCTTTCGATGTCGTGATGAATGTTTGAGTACGCCCTTCAAGGTATTCCAGCAAGCAATTTATACGTTTCCTATCAAGTTCCGCGTCCACGTCATCTATGAGGAAAAGTGGATACTCATTGTGCCATGAATAATACACGGAAACCTTAGCTAAGTCAAGTATTATCAACGCACTACGCTGTTGGCCGGAGCTTCCGAAAGCCCGCATATCGCGCCCGTCGAAAAGTATCTCCAGATCGTCTCTGTGCGGCCCTATGAGGGCGTGTCCGGCGGCGATTTCGGTCTGCAAACGAAACTGTAAACGCTCTGCCAGGAGCGCTTCGTAATCGTCCAAATTGCCTTTGCCTTCGAGCGACGAGACGTAGCGAATGGTCACGTCTTCTTTCTCGAACAGGCGCGGTTCAAGAGCCCCGCTCAGGCGGCTGACGTAGTCCGTTCGGCTACGGTGAATTTCCGAGCCCAGGCCGAGCAGTTGCTCGTTCCAGGGAGCTAGCAATTCGGCCGTCCGCTCGAAACTCATCTCAGACTCGGCGGCGTCTTGCAGGAGGCGATTTTTCTGTTTGATGACGTGGTTGTAGTCGGCCAACGTCTGCACGTAAGCGGGATGGATTGAGACGACGCCGCGGTCCAGAAACTTTCTACGGGCGTCGGGCATGCCGCGAATGATGTTGAGTTCGTCCGCCGTGAAGGCGATGGCGTGCAGTTGTTCCAGATAGCGCGTCACGGGCTCGCGCTTGCCGTTGACGGAGATTGATTTCGTGTTGCCCCGCAGATTCACCTGAATCTCGCGGCGGACCTCAAGGCTCTGAGCAACACTCCCGCGCACGACCGCTAAGTCTTCTTCAAACCTGATTGCCTCTTGCAGACGTTGTGTGCGGAATGATTTGGTGGTGGCGAGCAGGTAGATTGCTTCGAGCCAGTTTGTCTTGCCCTGCCCGTTGTCGCCGTAAATGATATTCAGGCCACTGCCCCAGGAGACTTTGCCGCTCAAGTTCCTGAAATTGTGTACCTCAAGAGATTCGAGCAGCATGTGCAGATTTTAACATATGAAACACTTTTACGCTGCCCGTGAGAGTGGAAATCAGCGAACAATAAAAAGCATCTCCACCGCTCAAGTGGAGATGCTTCTTAACGAATATCTATCGGCCTCGTGCAGGCTTTTCAGATTCTCATCGGCATGACGACGTATTTGTACTCGTAGTCAGGGTCAGCGGCCGGGCGCAGTTGCGCCTGAGAACTCCCGTCCTTGAACTCAAAGGCGATCTGGCCGTCGCCCACGACGTTGAGGAAATCTTGCAGGTACTGCGCGTTGAACCCTATCTCGGTTTCGTCGCCGGTGTACTCGGTCGCGACCGTTTCACGAGCTTCCCCTTCTTCGGCATTCTGCGAGGTAATCTGCAATTGATTCGGCACCAGATGAAAACGGATCGCGTGCGAACGGTCGTCCGCCATCAGCGCCACACGACGTATCGCATGATTGAGCTGCGTGCTGTCGAAGACGACCGACTTGTCATTACCCTTCGGCATGACCATCTCATAATTCGGGAACTGGCCGGAGAGCATTCTGGAAATCAAAAGGCGAGGCCCGACTTCAAAGTAAATGTGGTTCTCGTCCACGCCCAGTCCTATCTCGCCCTCGAAAGAGGCGGTCAGCTTGGTCAGCTCCGCCAGCGTCTTACGGGGTATAAGAGCGTCCAGAGCCTCCTCAGGCGTTTTTTCTCCCAAATCCCGACGCGCGACATAGGCCAGGCGGTGTCCGTCGGTTGTAACCATCTTAGCGCCCGATTTATCCAGTATGAATTTCGCGCCGGAGAGCGTGTAGCGCGACTCTTCCTGAGTGATCGCAAAAATCGTCCGGTCTATGAAGGATTTGAAGACTTCCGCGGGAAACTTCAAGGGCGCGGATTTACTGGTTGGCACTTCCGGGAAACTCTCGCGCGGGAGGCCGGCTATCTTGGAACGGAAATTTTCACACTTGACCGTGACCCAATCGTTCTCCTCCTTGCGGAAATTGACCGTCGAGTCCGGGAGCAGACGCGAAATATCAAAAAGCTTTCTCGCCTGGACGCACAAAGAGCCGGGAACCTTTATCTCCGCCTCAGTCTCACAACGTATCGTCACGTCCAAATCCGTGCCGACGATGCGAATCGTGCTTTCCCCGATTGACTCAATCAGAAGGTTTGAGAGAGCAGGGATAGTGTTTTTCTTCTCGACGATCCCTTGTACGAAACCGAGTTCTTTCTGAAGGGCATTCTTGCTAATACTGAATTCCATTTACAAACTCCTCTAAGCTGGTGATGGCCCTATTCTGCATTCAGCTTGTTCGCTTCAGCAAGCAGGGCCTTTTACTATTCTTACTAATTAAATACCTTGTATTTATATATAGTAGTAGTAGTAGGGCCTGTGGAAATGTGGAAAAGTCACTTTAATGTTGACAGCAAAGGAAATGTTTTCCACAACCCCTGTGGAAATCGCTGTGGAAATCTCTTTCTGTCTGTGGAAAATTATGACGCTCTCTGAGTTTTCCACATTTCCACAGGGGGAATTTTCCGCTGCCTGTGGAAATGTGGAAAACTCGGACTTAAATTTTGTATGGAAAGAGCTTAACCGAAAACAGTACTGTGGAAAAAATTCCTTTGCCAATGCCTCTAACTATTTGCAAAGATTGTCCATAAGGTCACTGACGACCCTGTGGAAAATTTGATCCTTCAAAACCAGCGCTTCTATCTTCTCTACGGAGTGAATTACGGTCGTGTGATGCTTGCCTCCGAACTCGCGGCCAATCTCCGGGAAGCTATGTTTCGTAAGACGTTTGCACAGATACATGGCGACCTGTCTGGGCACAGCGATCTGGCGCGCATTGTTTTTTGAAGACAACTCGTCAACTCTGAGACGATAATGAGCGGCGACAGCTTGTTGAATCTGCTCAATAGTAATCCCTGCCGGTCGGTTGTCCTCCGCGATGTTGCGAATCGCGTCTTGCGCCAGCATCTTCGAGATTGGCAGCCCGCGCAAAGACGAGATTGCCACCAGGCGAACAAGCGAACCTTCCAACTCACGTATGTTGCTCTTCACTTTACTCGCTATAAAGAAGGCAACATCGTCCGGGAGGGCGACCCCGTCGAGGTCGGCTTTGCGCTTTAGAATCGCGACCTTGGTTTCAAGATCGGGCGGTTCCATGTCCGCAATCAGACCCCACTCGAAACGGGAATGCAGCCTTTCCTCCAGAGTCGGAATTTCGCGCGGCGGGCAATCGGATGAGATGACAATCTGCTTTTGACCGTCATAGAGAGCATTGAAAGTATGGAAGAACTCTTCCTGAGTTCGCTCTTTGCCGGCCATAAACTGTATGTCGTCCATCAGTAAAACGTCTATGGAACGATATTTTTCTCGAAAAGTCTGAGCCTTGTCATAACGAATCGCGTTAATCAATTCGTTCATGAACTTTTCGGCCGAAATATAAGACAATCGTAGGTGACGGTTGCGGGCTTTGATTTCGTGCCCAGCCGCGTGCATCAAGTGGGTTTTACCAAGACCTACCCCACCATAGATGTAAAGAGGATTGTAGGTCTTACCGGGCGCTTCAGCGATGGCCTGCGATGCAGCGTGCGCGAATTGATTGCAGGAGCCTACGACGAAAGTCTGGAATGTGTATTTAGGATTTAGAGATAATTCGATGGGTTCTATATCTACAAACGTAGTCGCTCCCGGAGTCAGCCCATCTGATTCCGCCGCTTCCAGAAGAGAAAACAGACTCGAATTTTTACCTTTCCCGCCATTGGAACTGATCTCGGGCACTCGATAATCTACTTCCTGTTCATCCTTGTCATCTATAAGCGACTGATTGCTAGAGCCTTGTTCATCATCTACCATCCAATCAACATGATAGTCCGTGAGATTTAATTCTTCGAGCGATTCGCCTAATACTCCTGAGTAATTAGAGCTAACCCAATCCTTAACTACCTGATTCGGGGCGCGCAAGTGCAGAACTTGCTCCGAATCGTCGCAGCCGTCGAACTTAATAGGTCGAAACCATGTTTCAAAGCTCTGCCGATTGAGCCGTTTTTCAACCGCATGGAGAATGTCGTTCCAGAGCCTGTTTTCTATTACTGTACTCATAATTTTTGTTTTCCTATCTCGCCTCCCAGCTCTTTAGCCTAAAGCTGAAAGGTGTTGTGAAATAGTACAAAATGTTACTCTTCTCCCTCTCAAGCTATTCTTTGAGTAAGACTGTGGAACGTATTGTAAATGCGCCTGTTCGTCTAATTTTTGGCCTCCTTATTGAGAGTTTTCCACAGGTTTTTCCACAGGTTTGTGGAAAACTCTCGTCACTTAAAGTGTTGCTTTAAGTAATTTACCTTCAAGTATTTACAGGTATTCAGAGAGCCAAAAACGGGGCGGAGACTAGCACAATATGAGTTCAGAAGCAAGAAAAAATCCACAGGCATAATAAATATTTTTCTGTTGCAAAAAATCCCAATATTTTATGGGTGGTTTCTTCTGAGTAATTGAATTGTTGAATGATTATAATACAGACTTTTGATTAAATCTCATCGTTGAATCTCAGAGACTCATCGATAAGTTTTGGAATCTCGACGATGATTCTTCAACACTCATCGTTGAGTCTTTGAGATTCAACGTTGAGTCTTTGAGATTCAGCGTTGAGTCCCTGAGATTCAACGGTGAGGTTCCAGGATTCACCGCTGAGATTCCAAGACTCATCGTTGAGATTCTGAGACTCAACGGTGAATCTCAAAGACTCAACGCTGAGACTCAGAAACTCAACGGTGCGTCTTAGAACCTCACCGCTGAGCTTCCACCAATCGTCCCTCTTTTCTTGACAGAATGCTTTCCCACAGTTAGTCTTACACTTTTGATTACAGTGGAGAATTATTGACTATGTCTAAGCGAACATTTCAGCCCAACAACCGCCGTCGCGCCAAAACGCACGGCTTCCGTGCCAGAATGGCAACCAAAAATGGCCGTCTGGTTCTAAAAAGACGTCGTGCTAAGGGACGTAAGCGTCTTACGCCATCACATTACTAGTCTGGTGTCTTCGGTTGCCCAAGCATCTACATCTGCGTACCTCTGGTGATTTTCGCCGGGTTTATGCTCATGGTAAGCGTTACGATGGTTCTTTGATGACTGCTTTCGTCTATCCCAATGGCTTAGAGCATCATAGATTCGGCATTACGGCCTCGCGCAAAGCCATTGGCAACGCCGTTCAGCGAAACCGCTCCAAGCGATTGCTTCGGGAGACATTTCGCTACAGCGAGACGGCTATGGAGGGTACGAAATTAAAGTATGATTGGGTGATCAACGCCAGGCGCTCTCTGCTGGCCGTTAAAGTCGAAGACCCCCTCGCAGAGTTCCAGAAAATCCTTGCCCGCGTGAGAAGCAATGAGCACGACGACCCGGTCGGAGCCGAATAGTTTAAGTCAGTGAGAAGTATTCTTATCTTGCTATTGAGGTTTTATAAGGCGGCAATTTCGCCTTTACTTCCCCCCTCCTGCCGCTTTGCCCCCACCTGCTCGGAGTATGCACGCGAGGCTATAGAGCGGTATGGCGCTTTACGCGGAGGCTGGATGGGAGTGCGGCGACTCTTCCGTTGTCATCCGTTCCATCCGGGCGGCTACGACCCGGTTAAATAAAATTGTAATTACTGTCTGAGAATCTGTCTTAATCTAATGGATAAACCACGTTTCGTTCTAGCTCTATTTATTGCCGCGGCGATTCTTTTCGGTTGGAATTTGATCTTTCCGGTTAAGTCTCCGCAGCAACAAGGTAATGCCAACGCGAATACCTCGGCCGCAGGGCAGACCCCTTCCCCAACTGCTTCACCGGCGGAGCCCACTGCGGCGACCCAGGACAAGCCCCCTGTCCAGAGTGCGGGCGGCGACCTCCCTTCCGAATCTACCGGCCCGCGGAAAATCAAAGTCACGACCCCTCTTTACGATGTCATGCTCGACAACCGCGGCGCGGTTGCGACTAGCTGGATAATCAAAAAGAACAAGGACAATGAACGTCCTCTGTATTCCGTCGGGGGCACTAAGGACCAACCTCAACCTCTCGAACTAATTCCCCAGGAGAGAGTGAATCAGGAAGTCCGTGAAGCTCCGCTTCGTCTTCAGACAGTAGACGGCGACAAGAGTGCTGAAGGAAGGTTGGTAGACCTTCTGCTCGATTCCAGAAACTACGAGGTTAAAGAACTCAAAGGTCAGGATACAAGAGAGGATGTTCAGAGTGACAACTTCGACATTCCGGCGGGCGCGTCGAGAAGCATAGAGTTTTCCTTGCGGGTCAATTATGGTCCAGAGGGCAAGGAGAGTCTTGAGGTCAGTAAGGTCATTACATTTTATGCGGACCAGTACAGGGCTGATGTCAAAGTTTATTTGAAGCAGGGCGGTCAACCCAGGCAGGCGAAACTTTTAATTGGGCCAAGCATCGGCGATCAGGGCATTACTGAGCACAGCTTCTACTCGGTCCCGCCGGAGGGAATTGCCACGGTCGGTGAACACGCCATGCGCAATCCTGCCCTGGCTATCAACCATGGACATGCGGACAAGTTGGCTCTCGGCGGCCCGGTTGATTGGGCCGGCGTCGGTGATACTTACTTCGCCATGGTGGCAGTCCCCCAGCAAAGAACAGAAGGTCTCGAATATCGCACGACGATGGTCGAGCACACTGTTGGCACTAACGGTCGGCAAGCTAAACAGGCCAGGTATCTCATAACGGCTTACGTTCCTGTTTCCACGGATGGCGTCCCGACGGTTTTATACGTCGGTCCCAAAGATCATTACCTTCTGAATGACGCCAACACGAATATCGGCCAAGCCGTCGGGCGGCAGATTGACCTCGAAGGCATGATTGATTACGGCTTTTTGAGTTGGATGTCGCGTCCCCTGGCGATGCCGATTTTATGGTCCATAAAATTTCTGTATAAACTGACCAGCAGCTACGGGATCGCAATTATCATCTTTACCATCGTTATTTATTCACTTTTCTTCCCTCTTAAATGGCGTTCTTCTAAGGCGATGAAGAAGGCCGCGAAGATGGCCCCGCGCATGAAAGAGCTGCAAGAGAAGATGAAGTCGATGAAGAAAACTGACCCGCGGCTCAAAGACTTGCAGATGGAGCAGATGCGTCTGATGAAAGAGGGCAACCCGCTCGGCGGCTGTCTGCCCCTCTTGATTCAAATGCCTTTCCTCTTCGCTTTGTATCGCGCCATTACTATTTCGATTGATTTTCGGCAGGCATCGTTCCTATGGATTCCTGATTTGTCTGCGCCTGAGCCGACCGCGATTCATATCCTGCCGATCCTGATGGCTACCTCGCTCATGGTTTTGCAGCTAATCACGCCCGCGCCTTCGGCTGACCCGGTCCAGCGCAAGATGATGGCTATCGGCATGCCACTTCTGATGCTCTGGATGCTGTGGAGCGCGCCTGCCGGGCTGCTGGTTTACTGGCTGGTGGGTAACCTTGTCGGTTTCGGTCAGCAGTTCATCATCAACCGCCTGACTAAGACGGAAGACGATGAGCAGCCACCGGCGGGAAAGAAAGCCGAGACGCGCTCAACTAAGAAGCTGAACGCGCGCGTTTCTCAGGCGTGATATTTTACGAGGATCGCAGTGGTCCTGCTTACCTGTTAAATTCACTATGAAGGAAGCGTGTCTTCAATCGCAGGATTTTCTTAACACCGTTTTCGACGGAGCCGGCCTCAGTCTGCACTCGACTCTTAAGGAGACGAGCGACGGGTGTCTTCTGAACATAGACGGTGCGGACACTTCGTTCCTCTTGAACGAGGGCGGCGAATTGCTTGAAGCACTTCAGCATCTTGTCAACCAAGCCTTCGGCCGAGCGCTCCCGAAGGGCGAGCACATTGTTTGTGATGTCGAAGACTTCCGCGCCACGCGCGAGGCGGAATTACGAGCCATGGCCCGTCACGCCGCAGACCGCGTCCGCGCCACAGGCGTGCCGTTCACTTTTGGCCCAATGAATTCAAACGAGCGTCGTGTCATTCACCTCTCGCTCGCGGGCGAGGCTGACTTACATACGGAGTCAGTCGGTGAAGGGTCCGCGCGCAGACTGAAAGTTAGCTTATTAAAACCTTCCCCCAACACTTAACTCGCAACATGGCCGCCGCCCGTTTACGTGGTTCCTTTCTCTTGCAGTGCCTTCGAACGACACCATCGTCGCCTTATCAACGCCGCCGGGGCGAAGCGGGATTGGCGTCATACGTCTGAGCGGCGCGCGTTCTCTTGAGATCGCTCGCCGCCTGGTCCAGGACGAAAATTTCCAGCCTGAATCGCACCGCGCCGTGCTGAGAAATCTACACGATAGTAGTTCCGGGGAAATTCTTGATCGAGCGCTTCTCACCTACTTTAAAGCACCAAATTCATTTACAGGTGAAGATGTCGTGGAACTCAGTTGTCACGGCTCGCCCGTTCTCTTGCGCTCTCTTCTGGACATAAATTTAAACCTTGACGCGCGCCTTGCTGGTCCAGGTGAATTCACCCTGCGCGCCCTCGCTAACGGGCGCTTAAACTTGAGCCAGGCAGAGGCTGTTCGCGACCTCATCAACGCTCAAACCAAAGCTGCCGTCAAGCAGGCTTCGCGTCAGCTTGGCGGTGAATTGTCGGCGCGCCTCCAGCCGATCAAAGACACTCTGTTGGACCTTATCGTTCCTCTTGAGTCCTCTCTTGAGTTCGTCGAAGACGACTTACCGGAAATCTCTATTAACCACATCAAAACAAAGCTCTCCGGTCTTATTGGAGACGTGGAAGAACTGGCTTCAACCTTCAGCACCGGAAGACTTCTTCGGGACGGCCTCAAGGTAGCCTTAATAGGTCGCCCGAACGTAGGTAAGTCGAGTCTCTTCAATAGTTTGCTGGCCCTCGACAGGGCTATCGTGACGGATATACCGGGCACTACGCGGGATAGTTTAAGTGAGATGATAAGTCTACAGGGTGTGCCCGTTTTATTGACGGATACTGCGGGTGTTCGCGCGTCCGCCGATGAGGTTGAAACACTGGGAGTGGAGCGAACACGTCGCGCTATAGCGGACGCCGATATGGTAGTTGTTTTGTTTGACGGCTCGCAGCCACTAAATCAGGAAGATACAGATGTTTTAAGGGAGATAGAAAAAAGTACTTATCTAGTTGCATTTAATAAGAGTGACTTAGCCTCTTTTGAAAAGAATGAGCTGGAAATATTAGATAACCGTCCTACCGCTATTCTTAATGTTTCAGCCAGGACCGGAGCAGGACTTGATGCCTTGCGTGCTGCTATACTAGAGCCTTTTACAGAATTTGATACAAATGACACCGGATTGCTCATTACAGATACACGGCACTTCGATATACTAAAACGAACGCAAACTGCGCTCGATGGCTCTTTGGCCTTGCTTGAGCAGCGTGCTAGCGAAGAGTTGATTCTTGTGGGGCTTTACGATGGTTTACGCTTTGTTGGGGAAATAACCGGTGAAACGACGCCTGACGACGTTTTGTCGCAGATTTTCGCCACCTTCTGCATCGGAAAATAGCCATGAGTTTTGATGAGGCATTTGATGTCATTGTGATCGGGGCGGGTCACGCAGGCTGTGAAGCTGCCTCGGCGGCTGCCCGTTTGGGTGCGCAGACCGCGCTCGTGACGCTCAATTTAGACTTAATTGGTCAGATGTCCTGCAATCCGGCAATAGGAGGCATTGCTAAAGGCCATCTGGTACGCGAAATTGATGCTTTAGGCGGCATTATGGGCCGCGTCATTGACCGTACAGGGATACAGTTTCGCCTGCTTAATCGCTCGCGAGGGCCTGCTGTCCAATCTCCACGAGCACAAGCCGACCGCGCTCTTTATCGCACGGAAATGCGCCGAACGCTTGAAGCAACTCCAAACCTTCACTTACGCCAGGGCCTTGTTGTAGACCTGATTGTTAAAGATGGAAGAATTTTCGGCGTAGAATTGCAAGATACGCGTCGTCTTGGAGCAAAAGCTGTTGTTGTAGCGACCGGGACGTTTCTAAATGGATTAATTCATACCGGGCGCTCTACCTATACGGCTGGGCGGGCTGGCGAGCCGGCCTCTATTGAATTGGCCGAGAGTTTAAAGCGGCTGGGATTTCCCGTAGGGCGATTAAAAACTGGCACGCCGCCACGTCTGGATGGTCGCACAATCAATTGGGATGCGTTTGAGCCTCAATCGGCAGACGAGTTCCCCGTTCCTTTTTCGTTTGCAACAGATTCTATCGAACAGCCCCAAATTAAGTGTTACATAGGATATACGACTGAAGCTCTACACCAATCCATTCGAACCAATATTCACGAATCGCCTCTCTATTCGGGTAAAATTAAGGGCATCGGGCCACGTTACTGTCCCTCTATCGAGGACAAGGTTGTGAAGTTTGCCGAAAAAGATCGGCATCAACTTTTCCTGGAGCCCGAAGGACACGACACTAACGAAGTCTATCTCAACGGCTTTTCCACCTCTTTGCCCGCAGACCTTCAGCAGGAATTGGTGCGGATGATTCCTGGACTGGAACAAGCCAGTATAATCCGCCCTGGTTATGCTATCGAATATGATTTTATTGATCCGCGGGAACTCACCCCTCAACTAGAAACCGTTCGTATCAAAGGACTTTTCCATGCAGGACAAATAAATGGAACGACAGGTTATGAGGAGGCGGGTTGTCAGGGGCTTATTGCAGGCATCAACGCTGCGCTTTTAGTGCAGAGTCGAGACGCGCTTCTTCTCAGACGTGAAGAGTCATATATTGGAGTTTTAATAGATGATTTGATCAAACAGGGCGTGGACGAGCCTTACCGTATTTTTACTTCACGCGCCGAATTTCGTCTTGCACTTCGTCATGATAATGCTGATTCTCGCTTATCTACCCATGGTCATAGCATTGGCCTTTTAGGTGACTCCGACTGGGAGCGATTTAACCAAAGGCGTGACCGCCTTGCCCGACTTAGAACAACGCTTGAAGCAACCAGGCTGAAAAGATCAGACGCTGCCTACTCCTACCTTGCTCGGACTACGGGCCTGAATTTAGGTGATTCCGTTAATCTCTCCCAGCTTGTCTCTCGTCCAAACGTTCTTCCGGAAATCATTCTTCAGCTCTTGCCCTATTCAATCCGCTCTGAAGTGAGTGTTAGAGATTTAGAGACTGTTTTCGCGGATTTTCTATACAGCGGTTACATTAATGCACAACGTGCCACTCTTGAGCGTCTGCATACTCACGACAATTTACGTGTCCCCAAGGATTTTAATTTCCGCACCGTTAGTGGTTTATCTCACGAGATGTCCGAGCGGTTAGAGAGGGTTCGTCCTCAGACTTTTGGTCAGGCACGACGTATTCCGGGCCTTACTCCGGCGGCGCTTTCCACTCTCCTTGTCCAGTTGACCTTAGAGCAGCGAGCGGCTTAACAGGTATGTTTCACGTGTCCCCTTCATCGGTTTTATGAAACGGGACACGTGAAACATACTGGATGAGTCTGATTTTAAGGCCATAAATCAACTCTCTGAGCAAAGTTGTGGCACACACAACCATGATGTGTTA
This sequence comes from uncultured Acidobacteriota bacterium, assembly GCA_963711585.1. Classification (GTDB taxonomy): domain Bacteria; phylum Acidobacteriota; class Blastocatellia; order Pyrinomonadales; family Pyrinomonadaceae; genus QHXM01. The sequence continues at coordinate 436,130 of CAVQEU010000023.1, forward strand.
ATTTACGCTCTCAAATCGGTTCGGTATCAACTATGACAAAAGTCATTGCGATAGCAAATCAAAAAGGCGGGGTCGGCAAAACTACGACTGCTGTTAATTTGGCTGCTGCCCTGGCTGTCGCAGAAATGCGTGTGTTGTTGGTAGATGCGGACCCACAGGCCAATGCAACCTCTGGTGCCGGGATTCAGCGCGGAACCTTTCGCCGCAGTCTTTATCACGTTTTGGTACTGGACGAGCCTATTCAAAACGTTATTCAACCCAGCGAACTCCCCTTTCTAAAAATTTTGCCGGCAGACAAAAATCTTACGGGTGCGGAAGTTGAGCTTATAGATTTGGAGAGACGTGAGTACAAGCTCAGAGAAGTACTTCGAAACGATGAAAGCCAGTTCGATTTTATCATTATAGATTGTCCTCCTTCGCTCGGTCTGTTGACCTTAAATGCTCTAACTGCTGCTGATTCTCTTCTGGTCCCGATTCAGTGTGAGTATTTCGCTCTTGAAGGAGTAACGGAATTATTTGACACATTAGCTCGTATCCGTAGAGTTTTAAATCCCGGCCTCACGATAGAAGGGTTGTTATTAACAATGTATGATGAACGGACTAATCTCTCGGCGGCTGTTGCGGCAGATTTGAGAGATTTTTACGGTCAACAAGTCTTTGAAACCGTAATTCCCAGGAATGTGCGGCTAGCAGAAGCGCCCAGTTATGGAAAGCCGATAATTTTATACGACATACGCTCACGCGGCGCGGAAAGCTACCTTCAACTTGCAAAGGAGGTCATGGCACATGACAAGAAGAGTTCTAGGGCGGGGCTTGAGCGCACTGCTGTCGGATTCAACAGCGGCAGCCAGTGAAGACTTTCTTGAAATTGACATAGACCTTATCGAACCCAGCTCAGCACAACCAAGAACGCACTTCGACGAGGGTAAGTTAGAGGAACTAGCGCAATCCATTCGTTCAAATGGCATTGTGCAGCCAGTGTTAGTAAGAAGACGCGGGGCAAGATACCAATTAATAGCTGGAGAACGCAGATGGCGAGCGGCTCAACGAGCGGGTCTTCAACGAATCCCTGCCGTTGTGCGGGAGATTCCTGACGATAAGTTGCTGGAATTGGCTCTAATAGAAAACATACAACGACAAGAGCTGAACGCAATTGAAGAAGCGCATGCTTACAGAAGGCTTATTGAGACTCTCGGGTTAACGCAAGAAACGGTCGCACAGCGCGTCGGACGTGATCGCTCGTTTGTTACTAACTATCTGCGTTTATTGCGTTTACCTGAAGATATACAACGCTTGGTGGAAGAAGAAAAGCTCACTATGGGCCACGCGCGCGCCCTTCTGGGCGTAGATGATCAAGACATTCAGCGCAAAGTTGCAAAAGATATAATTGAAAATTCATTGTCGGTGCGTGAGACCGAACGTGCTATCAAGAGAATCATTGCGGGAGCCAGCCCATCTGTTGCAGTACTACCAACCCCAAAGCGGGATGATGCAAACATGCGTTCTGCCGAGATGAAATTAAGGCGCCACTTTGGTACGCAAGTGCGGCTGGTGCCTAGCCAGAAAGGTTCGGGGGGGAAGATAGAGATAGAGTATTATAACGACGGTGACCTTGATCGTTTATATCAGTTATTGATGACTGAGCCGGTCTCCAAACCCATTTGATTAGACCTATCGAATGTCGGTGACATAAGCATTGAACGTTAAAGATTCATCACAGATAAAACCGACCACCTGCAACCTTCTGTCTACCGCACAAAATAACTAGAAACTATCGAATGGCAGAGTTCCGCAGTTTAGCTTGTATAAAGTAAAATGAAAAAAAGATTAACAGAGATGGTCTCTTGTGCTGGTTGAGTGGCAAAGCTATCACCTAGTGATCTTGCTCAAGTTTTGAGCAAGTTGCCGGCACAACCTATGAACGAAAACGTGCTGGTAGGGTACGATTTGTCAGACGATGCTGGAGTGTTTCGTCTACGGGATAACGTTGCGTTAGTGCAGACTGTGGATTTCTTCACTCCGGTCGCGGATGAACCCGAAGTTTACGGACGGATTGCGGCTGTAAATGCTTTAAACGATGTATATGCAATGGGAGGAACGCCACTTACGGCGCTATCAATCGTCTGTTATCCTCAAAAAGAAGACCTTAATGTCCTAGGGGAAATCTTGGCAGGTGGACAAGCAGCTATGAACGAGAATGGCGTGACTATTCTCGGAGGACATTCTATTGACGATGCGGAAATTAAAATAGGGTATGCAGTAACTGGAATAGTTGATCCTGGGCGTGTTATTACAAATGCTGGGGCTCAACCAGGTGATGCGCTCATTTTAACAAAGCCAATAGGCACGGGAGCGATTAGTACGGCAATAAAGCGCGGCGTTGCAAGCAGGTCGGCAGTCGAAGCTGCAATGAAAGCAATGACGACTTCAGCGGCATCAGCAGCCAGGGAAATGCAGGCGGCCGGAGCACACGCTTGCACAGATGTTACCGGCTTTGGATTGCTAGGGCATGCTTACGAAATGGCGCGCGCCAGCCAGGTCTGTCTGGTTATTGATACTTCACGTGTGCCTCTGCTGCCGGATGTTTTAGATTTAATCTCACAAGGAATGCTCACGCGGGGAGATAAAAATAACAGGGAATATGTTGGTGATACAGTCCGAATTGGTGATCACCTTTCACGAGAAATGCAGAGCGCTCTTTTCGACCCTCAGACGGCCGGCGGGCTTCTGATTAGCATTGCTCAGTCAAAGGCTGAAGACTTGGCAAATAAAATTGATGGGGCCGCGATCATCGGCAAGGTTGAAGCCAAATCCGAGTTTTTGATTCGATTAATTTAATCATGTATTAATAACTGCGGAGTGTCTCGTATTGCCTGAAAACCAAACTCACCTTGACTGCTTGTGAAATCACGTGCTAGACTCGCAGGCTTTTAGTACACAACACTTTCTAAACAATAAAGCTCCGGTAGTACCTCGTCTAGTGAGAGCTTGTGCTGCTTTATGACCTTAGTGGCCTTCGCTGAAAACTCCATTCAATTAGTGCCGGACGGCACGCTGCTTCTTCATATCCTAATTATCCTGGTGATGGTGTTTGTTCTCAACGCGACACTCTTCAAGCCCATCAACCGTATTCTCGAAGAGCGCGAGCGGCGCACTCGCGGGCGTTCGGGCGAGGCCCATGATATTTTGCAGCGCGTTGAAGAGAAGGTGACTCTTTACGAGCGCACGTTGCGGGAAGCGCGTGCCGCGGGCTATCAGTTGATGGAGCAGGAGCGAGTTGCGGCGTTGAGTGAGCGGCAGGCCCGGATCGATGCCGTGAAGAGTGAAATTAGCGGCTTGGTTACTGAGCAGAAGGAAGCAATTCACACGCAGGTTGAGGAGGCTCGTGCGACGCTCGATAGGGAGGCGCGCGGCATTGCCGCCGACATCGGCTCACAAATCCTACATCGTCCGATCAGCGATGCGGTCACGAGGAGTTTAGAACTGGGCGCTTGAGAATCATGTTTATCGCTCTGCTTACAATTATATTCTCGCCCGCCGAGGGGGAATCCGCGCCCTGGTGGAACATACCGAGCTTTGAGCTGTGGCGGTGGGTTAATCTCTTAATCTTCGTCGGCGTCTTCATCTACATCCTGCGTCGTCCTGTAAGTGAAGCCATGCGCACGCGGCGCGAGGGAATTCGCCGCGACCTGATGCGTGCGCAGGAGGAGCGTAACGCGGCCCTGGCGAAGTTGGAGGAGGTCGAGCAGCGTTTGGCGAAATTGGACGCGGAGGTCGCGAGCGTGCGCGAGCAGTCGGAAAGGGAAGCGGCGGAAGAGCGCGAGCGCATACGGAAGGCGACTGAGGAAGAGACGCGGAAACTTCGTGAACAGGCCCAGCGCGAGATCGAGAGCGCGGGCAAGGCGGCGCGGCAGGAGTTGCGCGAGTTTGCCGCCGAGCAGAGCGTGCGACTCGCCGAGGAGATGATTCGCCGCGACATCAAGCCGGAGGACGACGCACGCCTGGTTGGACTCCGAATCGAAGAGCTGGGAGGGGTCAGTCGTTGAGCGTGCAAACGGTGGCGCGCCGTTACGCGACGGCGCTGGCGGACGTGGTGGCGGCGCGTGGGGAGGCGCAGGAAGTGCAGCAGGAGTTGGACGCCTGGGCCAGGATGATCCAGTCTAACGAACAACTCCTCGAAGTCTTCCGCAATCCGACGATTCCCTACGAGCAGAAGCGGAAAGTTCTCGAGCACGCTCGTCGAGCGCACGCGTGTTCGCCCGACGACCGCGAATTTCCTGCAAGTCCTTTTACAGAATCATCGCCTGGCGGACCTGGGCGAAATCAACAAGCGCTTCGCACAGGTGCTGGACGAGCGCTCGGGCGTCGTGTCCGCGCAGGTGACGACGGCGCGCGCCGTGCCGCAGGCGTCGCAGGAGGCTCTGCGCACGAAGCTGGCTTCTTTGACCGGCAAGAGCGTGCGCTTGAGTTTTACGACGGACGAAACTTTAATCGGCGGGATTGTGACGCGCATCGGTTCGACCATCTATGACGGCTCCGTGCGGAACCAGTTGCAGCAGGTCAAAGATAGATTAGTCGGCAACCAGTGAAAGGTCTGCGAAGTGCAGCTTTCCACGACAACGGTGACCATTTACAAAAGGGAATCATATGGAACCCATCAAAGCTAACGAGATTAACGAGATCATTCGCCAGCAGATTGAGAATTTCCAGTCGGGCGTGACGGTCACCGAAGTTGGCACAGTCATCAAGGTAGGCGACGGTATCGCGGAGATTCACGGCCTCGAAAAGGTGATGGCCGGCGAACTGCTGGAGTTCCCGCACGAAGTGCGCGGCCTCGCCCTGAACCTCGAAGAGGACAAGGTTGGTGCCGTGCTCTTCGGCGAGTTCCAGGCCGTCAAAGAAGGCGATCTCGTTAAGCGCACGGGGCGCATCATGCAGGTCCCCGTCGGCGACGCTATGATCGGGCGCGTCGTCAACGCGCTCGGTCTGCCGATTGACGAGCGTGGGCCAATCATCACGGACAGCTTCAACCCCGTCGAGCGCATCGCCCCCGGCATCGTTGACCGCCAGCCCGTGAAGGAGCCTCTGCAAACGGGCCTCAAAGCCCTGGACTCGATGGTGCCAATCGGTCGCGGCCAGCGCGAGTTGATTATCGGCGACAGGCAGACGGGCAAGACGGCCGTCGCGATTGACGCGATCATCAACCAGAAGGGCAAAGACGTCATCTGCATCTACGTCGCCATCGGGCAGAAGGCTTCGACAGTGGCCCAGGTCGTCAAGACGCTGACGGACTTCGGCGCGATGGACTACACCATCGTCGTCAAGGCTACGGCCTCGGACCCGGCGGCGATGCAGTTTTTGGCCCCGTACACGGGCGCGGCCATCGGCGAGTTCTTCCGCGACAACGGGCGGCACGCGCTCACCATCTACGACGACCTCTCGAAGCAGGCCGCGGCCTACCGCGAAATCTCGCTCCTCCTGCGCCGCCCGCCCGGACGCGAGGCTTACCCCGGCGACGTTTTCTATCTCCACTCGCGCCTGCTCGAACGAGCCGCGAAGCTTTCGGACGCGAAGGGCGGCGGAAGCCTGACGAGTCTGCCGATTATCGAGACGCAGGCCGGCGATATCTCTGCTTACATCCCGACGAACGTGATTTCCATCACCGACGGGCAAATCTTTCTCGAAGCGGACCTCTTCAACGCGGGCATCCGCCCGGCCATCAACGTCGGCAACTCGGTGTCGCGCGTCGGCGGCTCCGCGCAGATTAAAGCCATGCGCTCGGTCGCGGGCACGCTGCGGATTGATCTGGCACAGTTCCGCGAGCTCCAGGCGTTCGCGCAGTTCGGCTCGGACTTAGATAAAGCGACGCAGTCGCAGATCGCGCGCGGCCAGCGTCTCATAGAGGTTTTGAAGCAGCCGCAGTATCAACCGATGGACGTTGAGAAGCAGGTCATCACCATCTGGGCCGCGACCACCGGAAAGGTTGACGACATCCCTGTCGAGCAGGTGCGCCGCTTCGAGGCGGAACTGCTGCGCTTCATCGAAAATTCTCATCCGGGCTTGTTGCAATCCATACGCGAGAAGAAGGCGCTGACCGACGACATCAAGGACGATCTCGAACAGGCCGTCAAAGACTTCAGAGATCGCTGGGCCGAAGAGGCGAACATCGCCACGCGCCCGGCGGCCACAGCCCCCGCGGCACAGACGACCGCCGCCGGAGCGTAAAAAAGCAGTGATAAGTGATAAGTGATGAGTGATAAGAAAAAGCAACTACTCATCACTTATCACTTATCACTTATCACTTAATTATGCCTAACCTCTTAGACATACGCCGCCGCATCAAGTCGGTTAAGAATACGCAGCAGATCACGAAGGCCATGAAGATGCTGTCTGCGGCGAAATTGAAGCGCGCGCAGGACACGGTCGTCGCGGCGCGCCCGTTCGCGGGCAAGATGGTGGAGGTGCTGGGCGAGCTGGCTTCGCGCACGGACGAAGATTTCCATCACCCGCTTCTGGACGCGCGCGGCGACGAGCGTTACCTGGTCGTCCTGGTTACGGCGGACAAGGGGCTGGCCGGCGCGTTCAATACCAACCTGATTAAAGCGGCGCAGGCTTTCATACGCGAGCACGAAGGCAAGGCCATAGAGATGCTGCCGGTCGGGCGCAAGGGCCGCGACTTCTTCCGCCGCCGCAACATGCCGTTCATTGACGAGTACATCGGGCTGACCGGCAAGGGACGCATCGAATATTCCGAAGCGGTCGAGATCGCGCGCAAGGTCATCAACCGTTTTGAGGAAGAGACGGAACTGGACAAAGTCTTCCTCATCTACAACGAGTTCAAGTCGGTCCTTCAACAGCGCGTCGTCATCGAGCAACTCCTGCCCGTCTCGCGCGCGGCCGACGCGCCAGCCGAGACGGCCGCCGAGGCGGACGCGCCGCAACGCCCCGTGAATCTGACGGAGTACATCTACGAGCAGCCGCCCGAGGAGCTTTTCAGCCGCCTGCTGCCTAGATTGGTCGAGACGCAAATCTTCCGCGCGCTCCTTGAGTCGGTCGCGTCCGAGCACGGCGCGCGCATGACGGCGATGGATTCGGCGTCGAAGAACGCGAGCGAACTGCTCGACTCGCTGACGCTCAACATGAACCGCGTACGGCAGGCGGCCATCACGAACGAGATCATCGAAGTCGTCTCCGGCGCTTCGGTGCAGTAGCATAAAAGTTAAGCTCAGACCAGGAGGCCGCCGCGCGATAGTAATGTGGAGCGCGGCGGCTTTCGTCTGGCGAGAAGAGATAACCCGTGTCAGGAGACAAGTCGGAAGTTCGGAGGGGCGTGCGGGTGTGGCCGCGCGTGTGGCGTTACGGGCCGCTGGTCGCGTGGATGGTTTTTATGTTCTTCGCCTCGACGGGTGCGCTCTCCGGCGAGAACACTTCGCGGTTCGTGCGCCCGCTGCTGCTCTGGCTCTTCCCGGACATCAGCGACGAGAAGATTGCTCTGGCCCATTTCGTCACACGCAAGATAGCTCACTTCCTCGAATACGGTTTGCTGGCCTTCCTCGCCGCGCGCGCTTTTTCAAGCTCTTCCAACCAACTCTTACGCCGCCGCTGGTTTTTAATCTCGCTCCTGCTCGTCGTCATCTATTCGCTCACGGACGAATATCACCAGAGCTTCGTCCCGTCGCGCGGGGCTTCGATTTACGACAGCCTGATTGACACGCTCGGCGGCCTGACCGCGCTCCTGCTCTACTCCGCGTGGCGAAGCAAGCGGAAGACAAAGAGCGTTTGATTGTCTTGGCACATTCATGTCGGTTTGCAATTTGAGTGTGGGCTGAAGAAAACATCTCACGCAAAGACGCAAAGACGCAAAGAAAAGAGTTTCGTTTCCTTTGCGCCTTTGCGTCTTTGCGTGAGATTTCCTATGGGTAAAGCCCGCTTACTGCCCCTGCGGAGGCCCGTAGGATGGTCGCTTGGGATGCTTCGGGGGATTCTTAGTCAACTGTTCGTTAATCAACTCGATGGCCTTTTCGAGTTGCGGGTCGCGGCCAGCCGCCACCAGGTCGGGGCGCGCGTCCAGGTCAATGTCCGGTTTGACTCCCTTGTTCTCGACAATCCAGACGCTCTTCCCGTTTTCGACGCGCCACGCCGCGACCGAGGGCGCGGTGACAGTCCCGCCGTCAATCATTGAGCAGGCCCCCGGTGATTCCGGTCAGCCCGCCCCACGTTCGCTTGCCGACGATTGGGCCAATATTGGCTTCTCGAAAGTAGTCAGGGATGGAATCGCCGCCGGAGCCGGCATACTCGTTGATGACCAGAACCTTCGGGCCGTAGATCGCCGCCTGCGGGTAACGTTCGTCCAGTCCCTCGCGCGGCGCGTCGTATTCGAGCACGCGGCGCGTCAACCGTTCCGCGAAAAAGTCAGGGATGAAGCCGCCGCTGTTGAAGCGCCCGTCAACGATGAGAGCGTCCTTGTCCGTCTGCGCGTAGAAAGCTTTAAAGAAGGCGTTGATGCCGCTGACCTGCGTGTCGGGGACGTGAATGTAAGCGCAGCGCCCGCCGGTCGCCTCCGAAACTTTGCGCCGGTTAGTCTCGACCCAGTCGAGGTAACGCAATGTCGTATCGCTCGCGAGAGGTCTGACCGTTACGAGCCGCGCGCCCGTTTCGGTCGGCTTGTCGTTGACCTTGAGGGTGACTTGCTTGCCGACGGTGTTCTCGAAGGGCGCGAATGGATTGTCGCCCGCGCGCAAGGGGCGTCCGTTGACGGCGAGCAGATAATCTCCCTCGCGGACGATGACGCCGGGCTCCGTGAGCGGCGAGCGCGTTTCGGGCGCGGAGTTGTCGCCCGCGTAGATTTTTTTGAAGCGGTAGAAGCCGTCGCGGATTTCGAAGTCCGCGCCGAGCAGTCCCGTGCCGACCCGCGCGACTTCGGGCATCTCGCCGCCGAAGACGTATGCGTGCGAGGTGCTCAACTCGCCGATCATGTCGCCGATGAGGTAGTTGAGGTCCGTGCGGTGTGCGACCGACGGCAGCACCTCCATGTAACGCTGCTTGATGGCCGCCCAGTCGAGGCCGCGCATCGTGGGGTCGTAATAGAAATCGCGCTCGGTGCGCCACGCCTCGTTGAAGATTTGCTGCCACTCGGCGCGCGGGTCGAGCCGCATCTCCAGGCCCGCGAGATCGAGCTTGCCGTCCCCGACCTTCTGGTTGGGCTTCGCGTCCACGATGCCGAACACAGCGCCCGCGCGGTAGATAATCTTTTCGCCCGAGAGTGACAGGTCGTAACCCGTCACGCCGTTGAGCACCACGGCGTCCTCACGCTTGTTCATATCGAAGACGTGCAGCACGCGCGTCGCGTTCGACTCGTCACGCGCGCCCGACGGCGTGCTTGCGACGTAGAAGAGATTTTCTTTCGCGGCGAGCAGCCCCGTGTAGCTGCCGGGCGGGACCGGAATATTGACGATCCGCCGGTTGATGTCCGCCGTGTCAATCTTGATAGGTTTCGGCTCGGGCTTGACCTCATCTTTCTTCCCCTGCTCCGGCTGCGCTTCCTTGCTTTGCGCCGCCTCGTCCGCCTTCTGCTCGGCGGGCTGTGCCGCGGGCGCGTTCGTAGAAGCGCCGGCCCCAGGCTTGCCGCGTTCTCCTGCCGCGCCCGCAAGCGGTGAAGGCTGCGGAATCGCGCCTTCGCCCGTGACCTTCTCTTCGTCCGATTCGGGCGCGAAGGGCGAGGGCGTGTCGGCGGCCAATGTGACGGCGTAGATGCCCGTGGTGTTGTTGTAGACGAAGGACGACTCGGGCTCGAAGTCGTTGAAGGTCGGATTAAAATTTCGGTTCGACAGGAAGTAGAGATACTTCCCGCCACGGTCGAAGACGGGGCTGCGGTCGTTGCTCATGCCGTCGGTGACGGGGTATGACTGCCGCCGCTCAAGCGAATAGAGGTGAATCTGCCGGAACAAATTTCGATTGCGCCTGGCGTATGTCACCCACTTGCTGTCGGGTGACCAATCGTAACTATTAATCTCGCCGGTCGGCGACTGGTCAACGAGGACGGGCTTGCCGTCGCTGACGTTGACGTAAAAGAGCTTGAGCGTCTTCTCGGCGAAGAGCAGCTTGGTCGAATCGGGCGACCACGCGGGGCCGTAGCGATAGGCTTGCCCGTCCGTCGTGATGCGACGCTCTTCGCCGGTGCCGTCCTGCGCGCGTATGTAAAGTTCGTATTCGCCCGTGCGGTCTGAGAAGTAGGCTACCCAGCGTCCGTCAGGCGACCAAGTCGGCCAGAGTTCGCGCACGCCCGAGGTGTTGGTCAGGTTGCGCACGTCACCTTTCTTCGCGGGTACGGTGAAGACCTCACCGCGCGCGCCGAAGAGTGCGCGCGTGCCCGAAGGCGAGAGGCTGAAGGAATTGATGAGCTTCTCCGTCTTGACGAAGCGCGGGCGCGTCCACGCGAGGTCGCCTGCGACGACGGCAGGGACTTGAGCCGTCTTCTCGGTTTTAAGATCGAGCGTGTAGAGGTAGCCGCCGTTCTCGTAAATAATCGCGTTCGTTTCGCCCCTGCCCAAACTGGGCCACTTCACGTCGTACTCTTGATAGCGCGTTATCTGTCTAATCGTTTTCGCCCCCAGCTCGTAGACGTAGATATTCATCACGCCGTCGCGGTCTGAGTTGAAGTAGATTTTGTCGCCGTGCCACATGGGGAAGCTGTCGGCGGCGTCCGTGTGCGGAATCTCTTCGTAGGCGTTGGCCTTCAAGTCGTAGATGGAGACGAACTGCTGCGTGCCGCCGCGGTAACGCTTCCACGTAGCGAACTCGTTGGCGATGCGGTTGTAGGCGATTTTCGTCCCGTCCGGCGAGTAGGAGGAGAGGCCGCCAGCCGGGAGCGGAAGCTCCGTTGGCATCCCGCCTTCGAGGCCGATGGTGAACAGTTTGGCGAAGCGCGTGGTGAAACTGGTGCGCGTCGAACGAAAGAGGACGCGGCTGCCGTCGGGCGTCCAGCCGAGCACCTGGTCTGAAGACGGGTGATGTGTCAAACGCCGCGGCTCGCCGCCCTCGGCCGGTATCACGTAGACATCCACGTTGCCGTCGTAATCGGAGGTGAATGCGACCCAGCGGCCGTCGGGCGAAAACTTGGCGAAGGACTCGACGCCGGGGTGCGAGGTGAGTCGCCGGGCCTGACCGCCTGCGCGCTCTGAGAGCCAGAGGTCGCCCGCGTAGGTGAAGATGACGCGTGTGTCGTGTATGTCCGGGTATCTGAGCAGGCGCGTCGGCGCGGTCTGCCCGGCGGCACGCGTCGCGTTCGTCGCCCAGAGCAGCAAGATGACGGCGACGGCGAAGAGAAGATGGGCGGGCTTGAGGTTGCGCATGAATGTGATGCCTCTTCGGGATAAATTCGACGCAAGGCGACTCGTCCGCGCGGGGAGAGAGGCTTAACTTTGCGCGCGCGGACACGCCTTTGCTCGAAGACCATTTCGGTCTTCGAGCAACTAATAGCACGCGGCCGCCCCGACGGTCTTTCACAATCGAAAGGCTTTTGCCCGTAGTTAAGATGTCCTGGAAGCCAGGCGATACTCGGCGGGAGTCATGCCGGTGTGTCGTTTGAAGGTTCTTGAGAAGTGGCTCTGGCTGGAAAAGCCGGCGGTCAGCGCGATCTCCGTCAGAGAGGAGTCCGAGCCGTGAATTTCGCGGCAGGCATACTCTATCCGCAACCTGCGTATGTATTCGCCGATGGTCGAGCCATAGCAGCGCCGGAACGCGCTCGCCAGATAGACCGGATGCACGCCCACGGTCGCGGACAAAAGCGAAAGGCTCAGGTGTTCGGAGAACTGCGCGTGAAGTATCTCCTTCGTCCGCTGAAGCCAGCGCGGGGACTTGTCCGTGCCGGGACGCGCCGAGCGTCGCGCCGTCTCCGCGATCATCTCCAGGGCCAGCCCTTCGATAGCGAGTCTGGACGCCTCGTCGCCCTCGCAGAATTCGCGGTAGAGTCTCGTCGCGAGCCAGGCCAGGCCGCCGCCACAGAACTCTGCCGGGCCGTCGAGTCTGAGCCCGCCCTCACACATGCGCTCAAGCCAGCGCGGCTCCATGTCAATCACGAAGCAGTGCGAGCCTTTGCCGTCGAACCGGTTCGAGTGCTTCTCCGCGGCCGGGCTGAAGGTGACGGTCTGCGGCTTACAGGTCAGCGTCTTGCAGTCGTACTTTTCGGCGTACGTGCCCTGTAGGACGAGGCAAAACCCCGCGCTCTCGTGCGCGTGTTTCGGCAACTCAAGCCGCGGGGCGTAAGTGATTTCACTGAGCGTCAGCCCGGCGACCTTTCGCCTGTCAATCGCTTCCAGGTGATGGCAACGCGCGGCAAATCTCATCTGGCAAACTCCCTCTTCAAGCATTGACCCCTTTGGGAGAGACCTGAATTCTAACACGCCCCGCGCTGGGCAGCGCGTCTCTCGCGGCAAGCGCCTCGTGGCGTGTCGTTGATTTACGACAGTCTGATTGACGCTCGCAGCCTTGCGCTGTACAGTGACGCTGATACTTTAAAGAAAGTATCCATTCTTCGCCACCTTTGTTACTCAACATTCCTCCTCAGAGGCAGTAAGACCATGCGAAGAACCTTACTCTCGGCTTCCCTCATCTCCTTACTCATCTGGTCGGGAAGTCCCCTGTCAACTACTGGCAATCGGGCGGCCGCACAGCAGCAGGAAGCCCCCTCGAAGAAATCCAAAAAGCGACTTTCGCCGGCAGAGCGTGGCGCTCAGATGATCGAAGACTTCAAGCCGGCGCGAGAGTTACTTCAAAAGAAGGGCGTGCCGTTCGAGCCGGGGCTGCTGATGAGCCCGAGGTGGAAGGAACTGCTCGCGCCGAGGCTGGCGCAAATGGCTGAGATGCGTCAGGTGCGGCGGCTGGGCAAGCGCATCAAGGGCGCGCTGCTGGCCGACGTTCTATACCTGCCCGAAAAGGTGGAACTGACCGGGGACACCGTGATCCTGGCTAACCAGGTAATCTTCGAGGGGCGCAAGGCGGTGCTCAAAGGAAATTACCACGTCTACTTTTTCCCGGTCGTGACGGAAGGCGTGTTGGGCACGACGCTGGAAGTCGCCATGCGGGAGCAGGGCGTGCGGTTCTCGACCGTCGCTTTCAGGGACTCGTCTTCGCGCAGGCTTCCCGTCCCGCCGAAGAGCTTCGTCCCGCGCCTGCTGCAAGAAGGCTGGAGCCTGACGATAGACACTAGCGGGCCGGGCCGCGCGGAGTGGCTCGAACAACAGAAGCAAGCGACCGAGGCCCACTTTAGCAAAACGGCGCGGCAGGGCACGGTAGACCACAATGGCGACCCCGGCGCGACCGGGCCGACCGGGCCGACCGGCCTGACAGGCAGCGCGGCCACGCCCAACCCTTCGCGCCCGGGAGATAACGGAGTTTGTGGAGTAGACCCCAACGGCTCGTTTGGAGCGTTCGGCAATCCGGGCGGTACGGGCAAGACGGGAGGAATTGGCGGGGAAGGTCTACAAGGCGGACCTGCAAATGCTATCGTCGCTCAGATCAATACCCGAACGGGGAACTACATCTATCTAGCTAGGGGAGGACAGGGAGGGCAGGGAGGAAAAGGCGGGCTTGGTGGTCTCGGCGGCCCCGGTGCGGAGGGGGGGCGCGGCGGTGACGGAGTTGATTGCCCCTGCGCGTCTGGAGGTGCTGGCAACGGTGGCGATGGCGGGCCTTCCGGGCAAGGCGGTAAAGGAGGCAGGGGAGGAAACGGCGGCCCCGGCGGTTTCGGTGGAGACGGGGCAAATATCTTCGTCAAAGTCCCGGATAACTTCATCGGAATAATTAGCCCTAACCCAGATGGCGGACATGGCGGCCCCGGCGGAGAGCAGGGCGACGGTGGTTTTCCGGGAGCATCCGGGGCGGGCGGAGCGCCGGGCAAGAAAGCCACTAACTTTAATTGCCCTTCATCAACTCCAAGAGACGGTAAGACCGGGGACTTTCGCGGTTCGCTCGGGCGCGGCGAACTGGGTGAGAAGGTCGGAGAATCAAGGACCAACATAAAATCACCTAATGATGGTAAGGTCACACTTGAAAATAGAAGATGCAGTGTCCTAACTGGCACAGGCCCCCTCACAGGCCAGTGTGAAGTTCCGCCGGAGAGGACTTGTGGTCCCGGCTCAATCTGGAGCCGGTCGTGGTGCGCCTGCATCTGCAACTCAAGCCCGATAGTAATAGACATACAAGGCAACGGCTTCGACCTGACGGGCTACGCGGGCGGAGTGGAATTCGACATCAACGGCGACGGAATAAGAGAAAGAATATCCTGGACGGCCGCCAACTCGGACGACGCCTGGCTCGCCCTCGACCGCAACGGCAACGGCACGATTGACGACGGCACGGAGTTGTTCGGCAACTACACGCCGCAAAGGTGGGAGGGAGAACCGAACGGGTTCCAGGCGCTTTACGACTATGACTCGACGGAGAACGGCGGCAACGATCAGGTAATAGATAGCCGCGACCCCGTCTTCTCCTCTCTGCGCCTGTGGCAGGACAAGAACCACAACGGCGTCTCGGAGGCAAGCGAGTTGCACACGCTGTCGTCGCTCGACGTGGTAGCTATACACCTTCGATACATGTGGTCTTTCCGAAAGGACGAACACGGGAACCGATTCCGCTTGCGGGCCAAAGTGGACGACGAGCGAAAGGCGCGGGTCGGGCGCTGGGCCTGGGATGTCTTCCTCGTCACCGCGCCGTAAGGGCGTAGAATGCCGAACAATGAACCGCCCGCAAAGCTACGCCGGCTTTGCGGGCGGTCTGATTAAGAACCGGCCCTTCCGCCCTTCCATCGCGCACTCTTTTGTGCAATATTCTCACGCGCGAAGCGTCGTGTGTTGCACCGCGCGGAGCGCTTGAACCCTGTGGCGCGCATACGCGTATAATATCGGCGGCCGCGAACTGTCCGAAGAACCTTTGAGCCGCGAAAAAGGAGAGTTGAAGTAACATGGGAATTTTCGACGCCATCAAGGCACAGTTTATTGAAGTCATAGAGTGGCTGGACGAATCCGGCAACACTATGATGTATCGCTTCCCCGTCCGCGGGCAGGAGATCAAGAACGGCGCGCAGCTCATCGTCCGCGAGTCGCAGGTCGCCGTCTTCGTCTTCGAGGGGCAGATCGCGGACGTGTTCACCCCTGGCCGCTACACCATCAACGGCGGCAACACACCCATCCTCAGCAAGCTCGGCGCGTGGAAGTACGGCTTCAACTCGCCCTTCAAATCCGAAGTCTATTTCGCCAACACCAAGCAGTTCACGGACCTCAAGTGGGGTACGATGAACCCGATCATGATGCGCGACGCCGACTTCGGCATGGTGCGCCTGCGCGCCTTCGGCATCTACTCGATTCGCGTCGCCGACCCGCGCACCTTCATCAAGGAAGTCGCCGGCACAAACGGCCACTTCGAAACCGAAGACATAGAGGGCCAGTTGAAGCGCACGCTCGTCAGCAGTTTTACGGACGCGCTCGGCGAATCGAAAATCCCCGCGCTCGATTTGGCCTCGAACTACGACGAGTTGAGCCAGTTCGCGCGCACGAAGCTGAACGAGGAGTTCAAATCTTACGGCCTTGAGCTGACCAAGTTCTTCGTCGAGAACATCTCGTTGCCGCCCGAGGTCGAGGCGGCGATGGACAAGCGCACTTCGATGGGCGTCATCGGCGACGTGGGCCGCTACGCGCAGTTCCAGGCGGCGGACGCCATGCGCGACGCGGCGCAGAATCCTTCGGGCGGCGCAGGCATGGGCGCTGGCTTGGGAGCGGGCTTCGCTATCGGCAACCAGATGATGGGCCAGATGAGCAACGCCATGAACCAGCCGCAGCAGCAGCCACAGGGCGGCGGCGCGGCCGTCAAGTGTCCGAAGTGCGGCGCGTCCAACACAGGCGCAGGCAAGTTCTGCAACGAGTGCGGCGCGCAGCTTCAGGTCGCAAGTCAGACCGTCCCGTGCGTCAAGTGCGGCGCGCAGCTTCAGGAGGGCGCGAAGTTCTGCAACGAGTGCGGGGCCAAGCAGGAGAAGCCGAAGTGCCCGAACTGCCAGGCAGAAGTCGGCCCCGGAGCCAAGTTCTGCAACGAGTGCGGGACCAAAATCGAAGGCGGCTCACAACAGCCGACCCCCTGAGTCTTTAATTAAAGTAAGGAACAACAGAAGAGCGCACGCCCTGAACCTTGGGCGTGCGCTCTTCTGCTTATGAGCGTTAAAACTGAGCGCGCGGAGTCTCGCGCTCAGCCTTAGTCGAACAATTCGTCAACGAGCATTTTCCAGCCGGGAACGGCAGGCTCCGCTTCGGCAACTTCACCGCGCCGGTAAATCTTCGCGCTGTCCGGGTCAGTGGCGCGATAAACTCTGATGACCTCGTCGCCGAGCAGATCAACATCCCAGACGACCAGTGTCCCGGCGGCGAAGTAATCCTTTCGCTTGAGGCTGATCTGAATCTCCGCCTCTCTCCCGTAATCGTTTTCACTTCTGATCTCGGCGGCGAAGACCGGAGCGCCGTCAAGAAACTTCATCCCCGAAGGTTTCCCGGTATAAAAAGCGGCGTCGGGGCTGAAGGATTTACGATTCGGCAAGTTGACCTTGAAGCCAACATTATCCGGGTACGCGCGCCCGCCCGCCTGACGTTCAACGTTTCGGAGGCTGACATAGATCGCGCCGCCCGCTCGCCCAGGCATATCACCTGTCGGACTCATCAGGACAATCTCTCCATTGACGATTTCAGCTTTACCGTTATCCGGGATTCGGTACAAGTCCTCGACGGTCGCTTGTGTTTTAGTGCTCATATCCAAACCTCACCGGCCGAATGCTATCACAAACACCAGAAGGCGGCGAAATTTCATTGCAATCCGGCCCCCTGTGCTTCGCCGTAATGTAACGGCCGGAGACGAGGCGTGCGGTTTATACTTGCCGCCGGCCATTTCTCCTCTCTGACTATTCTAATTGGCGGCCGTGCGGTGTTATGCTAAGCCGAACTCCCTAGACCAGGCCGGGTCAAAAGCTCCTTGGGAAATTTCCGAGACGTTATGATGAGACGAATGAGAGAAGCGCGTCGCGTTGTCATTACCGGGATGGGCTGCGTGACGCCCATCGGCATCGGGCGCGAGGCTTTCTGGCGCGCTCTCCAACAGGGCGAGAGCGGCGTGCGGCGCATAGAGACGTTCGACGTGAGCGCTTCGCCCGTCAAGATCGCG
Source organism: uncultured Acidobacteriota bacterium (assembly GCA_963711585.1). Lineage (GTDB taxonomy): Bacteria > Acidobacteriota > Blastocatellia > Pyrinomonadales > Pyrinomonadaceae > QHXM01. The sequence continues at coordinate 453,326 of CAVQEU010000023.1, forward strand.
GCCCAGGTGCGCGACTTCGATTGGGAGGCGCAGCTCAACCCGAAAGACCGCAAGCACGTCCCGCGCACGGTCCCGCTCGCGCTCGCGGCCGCGCGCGAGGCGCTCGAAGAAGCGCGCATACACCCGAGCGATCTCTCGCTCGACGAGCGGCGCGAGATCGGCGTCATCCTCGGCACGGGCGGCGGCGGCCTGGCCTTCACCGAGAAGCAGTACGAATACTGGTACATCGGCCCGACCTACAAGGCGAGCGTCTACACCATCCCTTCGTCAACGCACGGCGGTCTCTCTTCAGAGCTTTCGATGATCTTCGGTCTGCGCGGCCTCTCGCACATCGTCTCGACCGGCTGCACCAGTTCGACGGACGCACTGGCTTACGCCACAGAGCACATCGCCATGGGCCGCCAGGAGGTGATGATCGCGGGCGGCGTTGACGCCCCGCTCGCGCCCGGCATCCTCGCCGCGTTCAACTTGATGACCGTCTTGACGAACGAATGGAACGACGAGCCGCACCGCGCCTCAAGGCCCTTCTCGCGCGACCGCTCAGGCATCGTGCTCGGCGAGGGCGCGTGGATTTACGTCCTCGAAGAGCGCGAGCGGGCTATCGAGCGCGGCGCGGACATCTACGCGGAGATCACGGGTTACGGCGCGACGTGCGATGCCTATCATCGTGTGCGGCTGGAAGAGACGGGCGACGAGCCCGCGCGCGCCATGACGCTCGCCCTGCGCGATGCGGGGCGCACTCCTGCGGAGGTTGACTACGTCAACCTGCACGGCACGTCCACGCTTTTGAACGACCGCATAGAGACGCACGCTCTCAAGCTTGCGTTCGGCGAGGAGGCGCGGCGCATCCCCATGTCCGCAACCAAGTCGCAGGTCGGCCACCCGCAAGGCGCGAGCGGCGCGGCCGGACTCGGCGCGGCGCTCTGCGCGATGCACAGAGGCGTCATCCCGCCGACGATCAACCTGGACGAGCCGGACCCGGACTGCGACCTGGACTACGTGCCTAACGAAGCGCGCCACGCGGACGTGCGCGTCGCCCTCTGCAACTGCATCGGCTTCGGCTCGAAGAACAGCGCGCTCATCGTTGAAAAGCCGTAAATCGTAAATCGTGAATCGTAAATCGGAGAACGGGCTTTCTTTTACGATTCACGATTTACGATTTACGATTCACGTCTTTTATGTTTCGTCGTTTCCAAAAGCGCAGTCTTGAGTTGGAGCACCTGGATAAGGGCGATTACACGCCGGAGGAGTACGAGGGTTGTCTGGTGGAGTTGCGGCGCGTGAACCGTTTTCTGGGAGACGCGAGGGCGCTCAGGCGTTCGCTGTTGGCGGAGGTGGAGCGGGAGGGGTTGAAGAGTTTTTCCGTCTTAGATGTGGGCGCGGGCTCTGGGGAGTTGCTGCGGACAATCGCGGTTTGGACGCGCGAGAGCGGAAGGGAAGCGCTGCTCGTCGGGGTGGAGCTGAACGCGCGCTCGGCCAGGGCCATCAGGGAAGAGTCAGCGGCGTTCGCCTCCATTCACGCGTTGCGCGGCGACGCGCTCCATTTGCCTTTCAATGATGGTTGTTTCGATTACGCCATCTGCTCGCTCTTCACGCATCATTTCAGGGACGAGCAGGTCGTGCACATCCTGAACGAACTGGGCCGCGTCGCGCGCCGCAAGGTCTTCGTCATAGACCTGCACCGCCACCCGCTCGCCTACTTTCTTTACACGACCGTGGGCCGCCTCTTCCTGCACAATCGCCTGATACGCGAGGACGGCGCGCTCTCCATCCTGCGCGGCTTCCGCCCGCGCGAGTTGGGCCAGTTGTGCAAGCAGACGCGCCTCGCCGGTTGCAGCGTCGAGCGGCGCTTTCCTTTTCGCCTGGTTATGAGCGGGAGCGGCAACGGGGCATCGAGTGGTGAGTAAAGCAGCGGACAGCTACGACGTGGTGATCGCGGGCGGGGGGCCGGCGGGCGCGAGCGCGGCGATTCACCTGGCAATGCAGGGGGCGCGCGTGCTCGTCGCGGAGCAGAAGCGTTTCCCGCGCGCGAAGCTGTGCGGCGAGTTCATCTCGCCCGAGTGCCTGGGGCACTTCGAGCGCCTCGGCGTCATGGACCGTATGACGGAGGCGGGCGGCGCGCAATTGACCGAGACGCGCTTTTATACAAGGAGCGGGAGGAGCGTCAATGTTCCGAGCGAGTGGTTCGGCGGCGCGAGCGCCTCGGCCCTGGGCCTGAGCCGCGCGGAGATGGACGCGCGGCTGCTGGCGCGCGCGCGCGCGGCCGGTGTCGAAGTCCTCGAAGAAGCGCAGGCCGTCCGCGTGCTCACAGAGGCCGGGCGCGTGCGAGGCTTGTCTTTCAGGAAAGACGGGCGCGTGCTCGAAGTCAACTCGCTGGTCGCGTTGGACGCGACGGGCCGTGCGCGCTCGCTCGCGCGTCTGGCCGAAAGAGAGGAGACTGACGGCCGACGCGCGCGGACGCGCCGCCCGCGTCTGGTGGCGTTCAAGGCTCACCTGGAAGAAGCGCGCGGCGCGGCGCGTCACTGCGAAATCTACTTCTACCGGGGCGGCTACGGCGGATTGAACCGCGTGGAAAATGAATTGAGCAACCTCTGCTTCATCGCCAGGGCGCGCGACGTGCGCGCGTGCGGGGGCGACGCGCTGCGCGTGATGCGCGAAGTCCTGATGAAGAATCAGAGGGCGGCGCAAACATTAGAGCACGCGCGCGTCCAATCAGACTGGCTGGCCGTCGCGCTCGAAGGCTTCGGCCGCCGCGCGATTGTCCCGGCGGCGGGGCTGCTGGCAATCGGCGACGCGGCGGCGTTCATAGACCCTTTCACCGGCAGCGGGATGTTGATGGCATTGGAAAGCGGGGAACTCGCGGCGCGCGTGGTCGCGCGTCACCTCGGTGCGCTTCGCGGCGGCGCTTCGTTCGAGGGGGTGGACGCGGATTATCGGGCTCTTTACCGAAAGACTTTCGGCGCTCGCCTGCGCGTGTGTGCCATGATGCGGCGGGCGGCGTTCGTCCCGCGCTTCGCCGAGACGTTAATCTTCGCGCTCGGCGCGAGCACGCGCGCCCGCCGCCGCCTGGCGCGCTCGACGCGGAATAGTGAAGGCCGCGCCGGTAATCAAGAGACAACTTCAAAAACACGAGAGACAGGATGACTCAACCCTTTGCGGCTTTGGTTTTTCTTTCTTTGCGCCTTTGCGTGAACTGCCGTTTCTCGCAAAGGCGCAAAGGGAAGACGTAAGGCGCAAAGGGTTGAGTTTTGGGTTTGAAGTCTTGCCCTGATGACGCTTCAAAAATTTTGTCGGCGGAGAGTCTGAAGGTGTGATAACTTTCCACCTGTTGGTGACAAGAAATCTTAGAGGAGACTTATGAGAATCTGTCCGGCTTGCCAAAAGACGTATGACGACACGCAGAATTTTTGCCTTGAGGACGGCACGACTCTGGTAGGCGCGCCGCCGGGCATGCCGCCATCGCAGCCCGGCGGCGGGTACAACAGAACCGCGGCCCCGACCGAGATGTTGCAGGGGACGCCGACGGGTGGCTACCCGGCGCCGACCTCGCCGCCTCCGCCTTATTCGTCGCCGCCTCCGCCTCAATGGGCTCCCGCGCCTGCGCGGAAGAAAAGCCCGCTGCCGTGGATTCTGTTGGGCGGGCTCGGATTAATCGCGGCCGTCGTCGGGATAATTTTAGCCACGCGCGGCTCAAGCACGCCGTCGGTGGGCGGCGGCCCCGGCTCGACTCCCTCGGCCTCGCCGCGCGGGACCGGTTCGACAGCCTCGGGCCAGATGTACAACGACCCCAACGGCCGCTTCAGCGTCACGCTGCCCTCGGACTACCCCGCGTTCAAGTCAACGAAGCAGACGCAGCCCACGCTCGCCGGCCCGGTCGAGTTGAACATGCTGCTGTCAGAGAAACCGACCGGCGCGTTCATCGTCGGTTATTCAGACTTCCCGGAGTCGGCGTTCGAGGGGCGGACGCCGAAGAAGATGTTGGAGGACGGGCGCGACGGCTCGCTCAGAAACATCAACGCGACTCTCGAAAAGCAGGAAGACCTGACGGTGCAGGGGCGCACAGGGCTGGCCGTCTACGGCTCGGCCTCCAGCGGCGGCAAGCCCTACTACGTCCGCTTCAACTTCATCCTGGACAAGCCGCGCGCTTACCAGGTCGGCTACCTGGCCTACAACCGCGCGGACCTGGACACGCCCGCGGTGCAGTCCTTCTTCGATTCCTTCAAGATGAAGTAATCAGGAAGAACGAACCACTGCGAGCGAACAGTCTCACGCAAAGGCGCTAAGAAAACAATTGAACTTTTCTTAGCGCCTTTGCGTGAAATAGTCGCTCTTAGCGGAAAGCAGTAATAGTTAAGACGTGAGGCGGACGCCGCGCATGAGGTCTGCGAAGCGGGGCGACGAGCGCAGGCTGTCGAGCGTCGGGTCAACTTTGAGCCAGACCATTCCTTCGGAACGATTCTCGTATGCGAGGTCGAGCCACGCAAACGCCTCGTCGCGCTCGCCGAGGGCCGTGTGCACGGCCGCGATGTAGTAGGGCGAGACGTACCTCTCTTCTGAAAGCTTCTGCAACTCTTTGAGCAGGCCGCGTGCGCGCTTGCGCTCGCCCAGGAGCGCGTAGGTGTGTGCTTGCGCCGCGAGCGTCAGCGGGCTCCCGCCCGAAAGCTCCGTCGCTTTCAGATACTCGGCCAGCGCTTCCGCGAACATCCCTTTGTGCGCGTAGGCCAGACCCAGCCAGAGACGCGCCATGTAAAAGTTGGGCTCCATCTCAAGCGCGCCCTGGTATTCGGCAATCGCGCGGTCGTACTGGCGCGTCAGGAAAAAGTGCCAGCCCACGCCGACGCCTATGGGGAGCGAGAGCGGGTCGAGCCCCTGCGCGCGCTTGATCTCCGCGACGGCCTCCGCGTGTCGCCCCATCGCCGTCAGGTAAAGCGCGTACCAATGATGAGCGGTCGCGTAATTGGGATTCAACTCGACGGCCCGGCGATACTCCTTCTCGGCCTCCGACCAGTCCCAGTCGAAGAGCCTGACGTAGCCGAGCGACGCGTGAGCCTCCGCGAGAGTGCCGTCGAGTCTTAACGCTTCGAGCGTCGCGATCTTCGCGCTCTGCAAAGCCTCCTTGGGATGAAGCGCGCCGTACTCGACAGAGCCCATCAGTAGGTGAGAGTCGGCGAGCCCCGCGTAGGCCAGCGCGTAGTCAGGGTCTAGGCGTATGGCCTGCTGAAAATATTCCACGCCGCGGCGCAAGCCTTCGAGCGTGCGCTTGTTCCAGTAGAAGCGCCCCTTCAGGTAGGTTTGATAAGCTGCGGTGCTCACCGTGTAGCGCTTGGCTAATCTCTTCTTCTGCTCGCCCGAAAGTTTCAGCCTGAGCTTTTCGGAAATCTCCCGCGAAATCTCTTCCTGCACGGCGAGCAGGTCCGCCGAGTTGCGGTTGTACTGCTCGCCCCAGAGCTGCCAGCCGTCGGCCACGTCCACCAGTTCGGTGCGAATAATCAAGTTCTCGTTGAGTTGTATCACGCGGCCTGTCAGGACAGCGCGGACGCCGAGTTCGCGCCCGACCGCCTGCGGGTCAAGCTCGCGGCCCTTGTAGCGGAAGACGGTGCTGCGTGCCATGACGCGCAACTGCGGCAGTTGCGACAGGCTGTTGATGATGCTCTCCGTGAGGCCGTCGGAAAGATATTCCATCTCGGCGTCGTGGCCCGCGTTGACGAGCGGCAGCACGGCCAGCGAGTCAATGACCTTGCGCGCGCGCATGGCACGCGCGCTGTCCGCCTGGTTCGAGCCTGACGCGGCGGCGCTTGGCTGGCGCTTATTCCCGGCGACGGTGCGCTCGGCCCCGCGGCCGTTCTTGCCGGCCTTGCCCGCATCGCTCGTGGCACGCACCTGGGCCACGAAACGGAAGCCGCGACGCGGGACCGTCTCTATGTATTTCGCGCCGCCCTGCGTCTCGCCGAGCGCGCGGCGCAGCGTGTAGATGTTGACGTTGAGGCTCCCCTCTTCGACGACCGCGTCGGGCCAGACGCGCGCGATCAACTCGTCTTTGCCGAGCACGCGCCCGTCGTTCTCGACTAAGGCGAGCAGCGTTTCGAAGGCTTTGATTGTGAGTTGGACGGGACGAGCCCCGCGCAGCAGGCGGCGCTCTGCCAGGTCAAGGCGGAAAGGGCCGAAGTCATAGAAGCGAGGAGGGCGTGCGCTCATAACGGCCTTTAAGGAGTGTATCAGGAATCTTTCAGAACTCTTTAAGTGAAGTTAAAAGACTTTCCCCTCGCTCTTTGGCTAGTGTGTGCTGCCGGAATAGGACAGCTCTCAGGAATAGATTCTTCAGGGTCGAACGAGCGTTGCCCATTGTAGGGCAAAGCATTTGACGGCAGCAACAGAAGTCGAGCCGGAACAGTTGAGTGAAGTGAAGCCATCTCAGTACCGCAGGCGGTAAGGGCGTACCGATATTTGCGGGCGGATTTCGGATTGAGGATCAGGGAGCGGTCTTGCAATTCGCAATCTACAATCCGCAATCGGTACGCCCGCTTGCGGCAGGCGGGACTGACAGAGGCTGCATCGCGCAAAAGGAGCATGCCATGCGGAAACTATTTCTTACGGCAATCCTGGTCACTTGCTTCGCGACTTTCGCCACGGCGCAAAGGTTGGATGGTTACACCCGCTTCGAGGTCTACCACGGCCACTCGTATTTTGTTCTGGAGAGGCCGGAGCCCCTCGGCGGAGGGGCGTCGTTCGAGAGCTTTCGCGGAATCAGCAACGCCGCCACGTTCAACCTCAAGCGTTACTTCGGCCTGAGATTCGACCTCGCGCGCTACGATAAGAAGTACGACTTCTGCGCGCCCGGGCAGGGCACGTCGGACCAGTTTTCGCCGAACCGCGAATGCTTCAACCCCTTACCCGGTGCCGTCGTGAACTCAGACGACCCGCACCTCAAGACTTCAATCTACAACTTCATGGGCGGCGTTCAACTGAAGGACAACGGCAGGGGCACGAAGCTCTTCAAGCCGTTCGCGCATCTCTCAATCGGTTCGGCGCTCACCAGAGAGCGCGTTGACACCTATTCCCAGAACCCCGCGTCGGGCCAAATAATTTTAGACTTCAAGACGCGCTCCCACTGGGGCGCGGCCGGCGCCGTCGGCGGCGGACTCGACCTCAGGCTGAACGAACGCATAGACCTGCGTATCATTCAACTCGATTATCACAAGGCGACCATCCTCAACAACTCGACCGACAACTTCCGCGTCGGCATCGGCCTCGTCTTTCACTGAGACGGCGCGCGTGAGTTTCCGAAGATGATCGCTCAACCAGGTGAGGAACGATTAGTCGTGAGTAAAAAATCAAGACCCGTTGTGCTCGTCGCGATTCTGTTTCTGCTGCTCGGAGTGAATGTTTCGGCGCGCGCGCAGGGTGAGCGCGAGGGCGGCCGGCGTGCGATTCAGGTCAGGGCCAAAGTTCAGAAGATCGGGGCGAGTGTCAAAACGCGCGTCCGCGTCAAGCTGCTGAGCGGCAGGAAGCTCGAAGGCTACATAGGCCAGATCGGCGAGGACCATTTCTACGTCGTCCGCACCGACGGCGAGAAGGGCACGGCGGCGGTCGTGGCTTTCGACGCCGTTCAGAGTTTGGAGAAGAGAGACAACATCACCTGGCGCGACGTGGTCTACAGAACGGGGATGGGGGCCGGCGCTGTCCTGGGCTTTCTGCGCAACCTCGGCGCGACCATTACGCCCGCATTTCCCGCGGCCCCTTAGCCGCACGCGCGGGCCGTAGACGCGAGCGCCCACCCGCTCGCGTCAAAAGCAAGCGGAATGCGGAATGCAGAATGCGGAATGCAGAATGCGGAATGAAAGACAACAGCCTGTTAATTCATCATTCATCATTCATCATTCCGCATTGCCTTTTAATACTTGCCACGCGCACGTGTTTTGCGGTACAAACACGGCGCGTTCGTTGGAAGAATTCGCTTCCGGTGCTGAAAATGGCGACGCCCCTCGCTCTCGAACTCGCAAGGGGGCGAGCGCCACGTCACTCCCGGTGCCGGGAAGCCTTCATCGCTTCAAGACGATTTTTAAATTTCTGCTCTCGCAACGTGGGCCAGAGTCAAACACTGCCCGCCGTTCGGGACACTTGTCTTTGTAGGGCAAGGATGCCGTTGCCTTCCACTTTGATTTGCAAGGAGAAGACCATCATGCGTGTGTTCCCCCAGCGGTGCCTGCGCGCACTCTGCGTCCGGTTCATCGTTGTGTGCTTAGCTCTTTTGGCCTCCGCGACCGCCGCCTTCGGACAGGCTCAGTCAAACGCTGCTGACCTGCAAGGCTTCGTGCGCGACCCCAACGGCGCGGTCGTCGTGGACGCGACCGTCACGGCGCGCAACCCCGCGACCAACTTTTCGCGCGAGGCGAAAACGAACGACGACGGCTACTATCAAATGGTCAGCCTGCCGCCGGGTGAATACGAAGTCACGGTCGAGGCCGCGTCCTTCAAGAAAGCGGTCGTGCCTTCTTACAAGCTGACCGTCGGCGCGCGCGCCGACCTCGACGTGACGCTCGAAGTCGGACAACTCACCGATGTCGTCAACATCACCACCGAGGACCAGCCCGTCGTCGAGACGACGCGCACGGCTGTCGCCAACACCATCGAGCAGCAGCGAATCGAGAATTTGCCGATCAACGAGCGGAGCGCGACCGGGTTCGCGCTGACCATCTCGACCGTCGGGCGCGACAACGGCCGCCCCATCGGCCCGGCCCCGACCTCCGGCCTCAACATAGGGGGCCAGCGCGGCCGCTCCACGCTCGTCCAGGTGGACGGCGCAGACTACACGGACAACTCCGTCAACGCCGCGCGCTCGACCGTCTCGCAGGAGGCGGTTCAGGAGTATCAGGTGGCGACCAACTCTTACGCTCCCGAGTTCGGGCGCGCGACGGGCGGCATCGTCAACGTCGTCACGAAGTCGGGGACGAACGATTTCCGCGGCAACGTCTTCGGCTTCATCCGCCACAAGTCCATCCAGGCGCGCAACGCCTTCGCCCCGCTGATTGACAACGACCCTGGCAAGAAGCCGCCCTTCACTCGCGGCCAGTACGGCGCGACTTTGGGCGGCCCCATCGTCCGCGACCGCACCTTCTTCTTCGCCAGCTTCGAGCAGCGCCGCCGCCAGGAGTCTGGCTTCTTCACGTCTGACGTGGTGGGGAATTTGACGAGCAGCCTGACTATCCCTGTCGGCGCGCTCGGCCCCCAGACGTTCACGAACCTCACCGCCGACCAGCGCGCCTTCATCCTGGGCGAACTGGGGAGCGGCGACGCGGCGCGACAGCAGCGCGCCATCACTTACGCTTACTTCGCCTCCTCGGGCGGACAGATAGGTCTCAACGGCTTCAGCACGCTGCGCAGCCCCGGCGGCGGCGTCCCGGCGGGCCAGATCATCGGCCCGCGCTTCTTCATCTCCGGCACGCCCGTTCCGTCCCTGGCGAACAACGGCGCCCTGCCCAACTTCACGACCGTCAACGCGGACGGGCAGGCCATTGCGTTCCGCCCGCTCAACAGTCTGCTCCGCATCTTCCCCATCTCCGAGGAGACGTCGTTCTTTAGCTTGCGCGGCGACCACCGCTTCAACAACAGCAACCAGTTGGTCATGCGCTTCGGCTACAACCCGTCGGACCTGACCGGCATTCAAGACGAGTCGCAGAACCAGACGCTCGGGCAGAACGACTTCTCGCGTACAGGCGTTCAGACTTTGCGCGACACTTCGTTCTCGGCCTCGGTAGTCTCCACGCTCTCGAATTCGGTCGTCAACGAGGCGCGCTTCAGCTTCGGCAAGCGCGACGCGACGTTCGACTCGCAGATTCCCGGTACGGCCATACAGATCATCGGCACGGCCTTCCTCGGCTCGAACCCATTCTCGCCCGTGGACCGCACGGAGAAGCGCTTCCAGTTCGCCGACAACGTCAACTACGTCCGCGGCAACCACTCCTTCAAGTTCGGCGCTGACTTCAACTTCGTTGACATCAGCGCGCGGTTTGATTTGAACTTCCCCGGCCTCTTCAACTTCGGCGCTGTCTCGCGCGGCGTGCTGGCTAACTTCATCCCCGGCCTGCCCGCGAACGCGCCTGCAATCGAGCCTGTGCAGGCTTACGGCCTGGGCTTCCCCGGCGTCTTCATCGAAGGCTTCGGCGACCCGAACAGTTCTATCAAGAATCGTCCGCTTGCCTTCTTCGCGCAGGACTCGTGGAAGGTGACTCGGAACGTGACGCTCAATTACGGTGTCCGCTACGACATCGAGTTGACGGACACGATTCCGCCCATAGGTTTCACGGACCCGCTCTCAGGCATACAGCTTTCGGCCGCCGACCTGCAAACGGCGCAGGACGTGGTCGGCGTGCAGCAAGGCTTCCCGCGCGACAAGAACAACTGGGCGCCGCGCCTCGGCGTGGCCTGGGACGTGACGGGCGACGGCAAGACCGTCATCCGCGCGGCCTACGGACTCTTCTACGACCACCCGCTCCTGGCCGTCGCCTTCAACTCGGACATCGGGGACGCGGCGCAGCAGCAGCAGTACACCAACGTGCTGCCGGGCAGCCCTTCGCCCACGGCGCTTCTCAACCTGTTGCAGATTTTCCAGGGCACGGTCTGCTCGCCCGCGAGCAACAACGCCATCTGCCCGCCGGGCTTTACGACGCCGGGCGTCGCGCCCACCTCGCAGTACCTGCCCGGCCGCGTTCGCTTCAACGACCAGACGTTCGTCGGCTTCGGACCAATTCTGCCGTTCACGCTGGCCGTGGGTAAAGACTTCGAGTACGCCTACGCCAACCAGGCCAACTTCACCATCGAGCGCCAGGTCTCGAAGAACATGTCGCTCTCGGCGAGCTACATCTTCGTCGGCGCGCACCACCTCCCGCACCCGCAGGACGTGAACGCGCCGCAGACCGACCTGCTGATTCAAAACTTCCGGCGCTTCGCTTTCCGCAACCCGGCCTCGAACGCCGAGGCGCTCTTCTTCCAGTTGCCGACGGCCTGTCCGGGCGCGGGCTGCCCCCCTGGCTTCACGGTCATCATTCCGGGCCTCGTCGGCGTCAACGCGCTGGGCCAGGGCGTGGTCAACCCGATTGCCGCCAACTTCTTCCGCCCCGCGTCACCGAACTACTTCTTCGTCTCCTCGATCACGGGCGGCGCGGTGTCGAAGGCGGTCTTCGACGGGGCCATCGCGGCGGCGAACACCCTGCGCACGCCGGGCGCGATCTCGCCCTTCGGCGACGTGAGCGCGCAGCTCTCGGACGGCAACTCGACGTACCACGCCATGAACCTGGAACTGAAGCGCCGCTTCTCGAACAACTTCCAGTTCCTGGCTTCTTACACGTGGTCGCACTCGATTGACGATTCAAGCGACCTGCAAACACTTTTGAAGCCGCAGGACAATCGCAACTTCCGCGCGGAGCGCGCCGACTCGCTCTTCGACCAGCGGCACCGCTTCGTCTTCAGCGCGGTCGTCACCTCGCCCGTCTCGTGGCGCGACGGCAGCTTCGCGCGCCGCTTCTTCGCGGACTTCACGGTCGCGCCGATTGTCGAAATCTCGTCGGGCCGTCCCTTCAACATCCTGACCGGCTCGGACACCAACGGCGACCTGCAAAGCTCGAACGACCGCCCGAGCGTGACGGACGACGGCACGCTTTTCCAGCCGACGACGCCGTTCACGGGCGGCAGCCTCGGGCGCAACCGCGGCATCACGCACGGCTACGCCTCCTTCGACCTGCGCCTCACACGTACGCTGCGCTTCTCGGAGCGCGTCCGCCTCGACCTGATCGCGGAGGGCTTCAACCTCTTCAACCGCTTCAACGAGGCCGCCGCGTCGCCCTTCTTCCAGGACGTGGACAACTTCGGCCAGCGCGACGGCAGCGGCCGCTTCTACAGCCGCCCGACCGCCGCCTTCGACCCGCGCCAATTCCAGTTCGGCGTCAAGCTGAACTTTTAGTTTGAGGTGTGAGAAATAAAGCAACAGCCTGCCACTTCGGCAGGCTGTTGCTTTATTTAGCTTCTGGCAAACTGTTAGTTTATTTCTTTGTCTGTCCAAGTCCCTTTCCCACTTTTTTATTATAGCCGCTACGTCTCGTCTGCCGGTATAAGAGGGTTTGTTCTGGAACTCAGCGACGCTCTTGGCTGAAAGATAAATATTCTGTTTATATAACTGAGTGCTGGCTTGCCTTAGCGGGCGCAGATAGCTCGGAAGCCGAAGCGTATGCACTCCCTCTCCAGAAGACGTTTAGTTTAGATTATTAGGCGTTCGTTAATCCGCGGATATATAGGGCTGGGACATATGTTGAAGGTCTTTATTTCCTACGTTAAGGAAAATCGACAAGTTATCGAGCGCCTGGTGGCTGAACTTGAGCGACGGGAAGTTTCGACGTGGCTCGATAGAAAGGATATCAAGCCTGGGCAGCGGTGGGCAGGTGTCATTCGCAAGGGTATCCGTGAAGGCTTGTTCTTCATCGCATGTTTTTCGGCTGAATACCACCAACGCGATAAAAGTTATATGAATGAGGAGTTGACGATAGCAATTGAAGAGCTGCGACAGCGTTCCACGGACAGTTCCTGGTTTATTCCCGTGAAGGTGTCGCCATGCGATATACCTGATCGCAGTATCGGCGCGGGAGAGACGCTTCGCGATCTTCAATGGGTTGAATTATATGATGATTGGGATAATGGTATCGCTCGCATTCTTTCCGTGATCCTCTCTAGTCAGAAAAAGCCTCTAAAGCCGTCAGCCAGTCCGTCGCCTAACGATACCGGCGCGATGCCGGCGCAAAGCTATGATGGAGTGCGCAGCCAGATATCCGACTACGCGCAGTTGATTGAGGAGAAGGTCGCCGGGTTTATCGGTCGCCAGTTTGTCTTCGACGCCTTTGATCAGTTTATGCGTGAGAATCCGCGCGGTTACTTCTTCGTCAGGGGCGATCCGGGTATCGGAAAGTCCGCGCTCTCGGCGCATCTGGTAAAGACGCGCGGCTACATACATCATTTCAACATTCGCGCCGAAGGGATCAACCGGGCTGATGCTTTCTTGCGTAATGCCTGCGCCCAACTCATTGACGCTTACAAGCTCAACTACAATCTGCTTCCGCCTCAAGCTTCTCAGGATGCAGGGTTCTTGAAACAACTACTCGGCGAAGTTTCATCAAAGCTAGGGCCGGGACAGAGAGCCGTCTTAGTGGTGGACGCGCTCGATGAGGTTGACAATCTGGGACTCGCGCCGAGTGCTAACTCGCTCTATTTACCGATGACCGTGCCTCCGGGGATTTATGTCATCGTAACCACGCGCAAAGCTCCTATCGACCTGCGCATTGATTGCGAGCAGGGAGGGCTCGACATCGAGCAGAACTCCGCGCACAACATCGCGGACATCCGTGCTTACGTCGAACGTGAGGCCGCCGACAGCCCCGGCATACGGGCCTACATGGCAGCGCAGGAGATAGACCGGGACTTGTTCGTTAAGCACATGATCGAACACAGCCAGGGTAATTTCATGTATCTGCACTATGTCCTTCCTGAAATCAAGAACGGGGCATACAAAGATTTAGACTTGGGGAGGCTACCCGTCGGCCTGCAAAATTATTACGAAGATCATTGGGGGCGTATGCGCGGCCGGGATGAGGAAGCGTGGTTCAAGTACAGGCTTCCGGTTGTGCTGGCGCTGACCGTCGTGAAGGAGGCCGTGTCGCTCAGCCTCCTCGCAGACTTTTCCGGCGTGAAGGAGCGTGCGCGCATCCGCAAAGTCCTCAGCGAGTGGGCACCGTTCCTCTACGTCGAGCAGGCAGAAGAGAGCGGAGAGAAGCGTTATCGCCTGTATCACGCCAGCTTCTATGATTTCATAGCCTCGCGTGAAGAGGTCGCGGACGAGCGCGTGAGCCTCGAAGATGCCCGCCAGAAGATCGTCAACCGCTTCTGGGAAAATATGTTCGACGATGAGTAGGCTGGTCGGAAAACTGGAGAGGATGTCGCCGGAGAAGCGACTCTATGCACTGGCTTCGCTACCCCTACATCTGTCGGAAGGCGGCGAGAAGAATCGGTTGCGTCTGCGAAGGCTGCTCACGACCTTTGATTTTCTTGCTGACAAGCTCAAGCTTCTGGGACCGCAGCCGCTGATTGATGATTACAGCCTCCTTTTAGAGAACACAGACGACCTCATAAACGCCGCGAGCCGCGACCACCGCGTGATGCGGCTGATACAGGATGCGCTCCGCCTCTCGGCACATATCCTGGAGCAGGATCATGCGCAACTGACGGAGCAACTCGCGGCCCGCCTGATGAGCGAAGAGTCGCCGGAGATTCAAAGCCTTCTTGAGCAGGCCGTCGAGGTTAGACAGACCGTCTGGCTACGGTTAATGACTCCAACACTGCTGCGCCCCGGACAGTTCATGCGCCAAACGGTCGCGGGCCGTGAGGGCGGGGCCGCGGCGTTGGTGGTCAACGCCGAAGACGACTGTGTGATCTCGGCCGTCGGCCACGTCATCGAAGTGTGGAAGACGCAAACCGGTCAAAAGTTACGCTCACTGCCGGTTCACGAGTGGCGCATCACCTCACTCGGTTTCATGCCCCGGCGTAAAAGCCTCGTCGTAGGCGCTCTCGACGGCTCGATCACCATCAGGGATTGGGAGACGAACCTCAAGCAACTTACGATCAGCGGGGGAGAGGCGGTCGTCAGCCTTCACGTTACGAAGGACGAAGAGCGCCTCGTCTCTCTATCGCGCTCGGGATTCACCGTCTGGAGCACGACAACCGGGGAAAGGCTTTTAGGCGTAGAAGCTCCGCACATCAAATGCCTCAGCCTGACGGGTGATGAAAAGTATCTGCTGGCGGGCTCGGTTGAAGGAAGAATCGACATCTGGAATTTGGAGACGGGGCAGGAGGAACACACGCTCGGCTATCACGGCCCGTACAAAGCGCGCGGCACAGAAGAAGCAGACCCTCACATGCTCGCGGCGATGCGTACGTTTCGCGTCGTCAGTGACGACGGTGGAATGCGAAAACTGAATCTGCGAATGCCCGAACCGGAAGCCGACGCCGTCAACGTGCTGGCCGTGACGCCGGACGGCAGCAAGATTGTTTCCGGCTCTAACGATAAAACTCTCATCGTGTGGGACGCGCAGACCGGCCGGGAATTGTTGATTCTGGCCGGACATCGGGATGCCATCACTACGCTCGCCATCACAACGGACGGCAAGCGGGTGATTTCAGGCTCGATGGACAACACCTTAAAGGTCTGGAGCCTTGAGACGGGCGCTGAGCTGTTGACGCTGGCGGGCCATGATCATCCCGTCGGGAGCGTTGTCTGCGCGCGAGGCCCGGACGGCGGCCAAACCATCGTCTCCAGTGCGTCCGACGGAACGATGAAGATATGGGGCCTTGAGACAGAGAGTCTACGCGGCAGGCACGTCGGCCATGATCAGCCCGTTGATTTCGTCTGTGTCTCACAGGATGGGAGGTATGCCTATACGGCCGCCGCCAACTCTAATCTCAAGGTCTGGGATTTGAATTCCTTTGAGTACGTCAAATCTATTCCGACTCCTCAAGTCATCAGGCACTTGAACGTCACCGCGGACAAACGCCGCGTAATCTCGTCTGCCGATGGAAACCGATTCAAGATTTGGGACCTCGAAACCGGCGTTGTCTTGCAGACTCTTGACGGCAACCATGCACAGTTCGTCAATTTTCTCGGAAACCCGAAGTGGAAAGTAAGGGAAACCGAGGCGTGGCAGGCGAAAGCAGCGGCCATAAGCTCTGACGGAAGACGCGCGCTGACCATCAGCAGCGGAGAGATGATGAATATGGTGCATGAATTTGCATCGGGGATTGATGTGTTCAAGGTGTGGGAGATGAAGCCCGGCGCAAACCCGCAAGTGCTCATCAAAGATGCAACCAAAATCTTTACCGCTTTGACCGTATCGCCCGGCGAAGAGGTGGCAGCCTGCGCCGCGAAGGATAACACCTCCTTCTCAAACCACAGCCCATCAGACGCCGACCGGAGCGAAGGTCTGTTTAGTATCCTTGAGCTGGCGACGGGCAACAGTCTCAAATCCATCTCCTCTCCTGCCTGGGCCATCAGAGCGCTGGCATTTACGCCCGACGGTGAACACCTGATCGCGGCGCTCGACGATGGGACTTTAAAGACCTGGAATTTCCGTGAGGATGAGGAGCCGCGCGACCTGTCTGGCGAAGCGAAGCACGGGGCGGTCCTTACGATGTCGGCAGGGGACGGCGGATATCTAGTCTCCACGTCGGACGACAATATTCTGCGGCTGTGGAGCTTGGCCGACGGCCACCTCGCCGCCCGGTTTATGGGCGACAGCGCCTTTACCCAATGTGCCATGACGCACGACGGGGCGACCATCGTGGCGGGCGACGCCAACGGACACGTGCACATCCTGCGCGTCGTCAATGCCGTGGGCGATGAAGCACCAACCGCAGAGGCGCAGCCGCCTGACTACGCCATGACGCTCATCTGGGACGCTACACTTGATCATGAGACACGACTGCGCCATGCCGAGGAGTTGGTGAGGACAGGCAAGTCCGCGGCGGCGGCCTCCCTGTTGCAGGAGGTTGGCGATGATCCTCGGAGCCATCCCTGGGTCTGCCTGGACGTAGCCATGTTGCTGGAGAAGCTGGGACGCGGCGCGGATGCCATCAAGGTCTGGTGTCGTCTGGCGCTCGATGCGTCTGGCCCAACTCCATTGCGACTGCATGCCGCCGAGATGCTGGAGTCGGTCGGGAGAGACGGCGATGCCGCGCGCGCCTACCGCTCTTTGGCGCTCGATTCGACGCAGGATGCGAGTGTGCGGGAAGAAGCGGCTGAGAGGCTTTCAAGGCTGGAACGGGTAGCTGACCTGGTCGCGTTGATGCGTGAGACAACGGGACTGGATGTTCAAGACGCTCGACAATCAACCGGCTTGAAGATCGTGAGGACTGCGGGCGCGGCACTAACTAGCCTCGGATGTGCGCGAGAGCTTCTGACGTTGGCGACGGATTCGTCTGTACATCATCTGGCGCGCGTCGTGGCAGCCGAGCTGTTAACCACGCGTCAGTTTAATGACCCGAACTTGTTGGTCGAGCTGGGCCGTGATGCGACGCTCAGCAGCGAACTGCGGCTCATGGCTATCAACGCGCTGGTGAACATCGGCCAAACCGAACAGGCAGTTTTTCTTCTTAGTAGGCTGGCGGAAGACGCACAGGCTGACGAATGCGTCCGCGACCGCATCATTGGAATTATCTGTAAGGTCTGCGGTTTCGAGACGGTTCTTCAGGCCGTAGGTTCTCAGTTCCCTAGCCCCTCCGAACTCGGCATCACGACCCGCGAGCTAGACCTGAATAACCGCGCCGCCGTGGCGAGCATGGAGGGGCGCACGGCGGAAGCAGTAGAACTGCTCACGGAAGCGATCAGGCTCAACCCAGGCTTTGCCAACGCCTACTTCAACCGCGGCAGCCTCTACCGGAAGCTGACAAAATACCAGCAAGCCGTGGAGGATTTGACGCGCGCCATCAAGCTCGATGCAGCCTACGAGAAGGCGTATGCTAACCGCGCCGACACGTACCTCGCGATGGAGCTTTACGAGTTGGCCCTGGCCGACTTCAGCGAGGCGATTCGACTGAAACCCGACGAGCCAGCAAACTATAACGGGCGCGCGGCGGCCTACGACTCGCTGGGACAGGACGCGAAAGCTTCGGCAGACCGGGAGCAGGCTCAGAGGCTAGAGTGGAGACGCGGGGCGAAGGACGAGGAGGTCGAGCATGCCTCTCGGGGGCAGGCTGACCCGCGCTATATCAGACTGCCGGCCCGTCCCCCGTACCGCCTAATCTCTCAGACCCTTGGGTCTCTAGGTTGTGCCGACGACATCGCGCTCTCGCTGTTCTCGGCTGTTTACCGTGAAGGTCTAACCCAAGACCTACGGCGCGACGCCGTTGACGGGCTGAAAAGGCTCGGGCGTAGAGCCGAACTGACTGCACTGGTGGGCGACGCTTCTCTGAAGATGACGGACCGAATATACGCAGCCACGGCGCTGGCGGAGCTTGATAAAGATGAGTAACCATCCCACAGAATTTCTTCTCGCCGTCGCGTTGGACTCGACTCAGGATTACGAATCACGGCAGGAGGCTGCGTTCGGCTTGTTAGACTTGAACCGTCTGGACGATGCCGTCACGCTCCTTCGCAATCTGGATGACATGGCCGTTCATGAATCCAGTCTCTCGGACGGATTCATGATCTTCGCCAGCGTTGCGAAAGACTTAGCCAGGCACGGCAACGCTGACCTTCTGCTGCCGCTCGCAGGGGATGTCTCTGTCAGCCAACTAGGGCGCGAGTACATCGCAGAGTGTCTGGGCACGTTCAATCATAAAGCGCAGGCCGTAGACATTTTGCGCAGACTTGTCGAAGAGGAGACGGTTGACGCGGGGGCGCTCTACCTGGCGCTCAATGCCCTCATCGCCTTCGGCCAGAGCGAGGTGGCCGAGCCGAAGCTGCGCGCGCTGGCCGAGAATAGTTCCGTGGAGGGCTGGATTCGTAAGGAGGCGCGCGCCAAGCTTGAAGAACTTGAGGGTGGTGGCCCCGAGACCCCAAGCAGGCCGGAACTAACTCCGGGGCAACGCGGTTTTAACGACGCCTACGAGGCATTCCGGTCCGCGAACACATTCGCCGAGATGCAGCAGGCGGTTGCGCGTTTCCCGCCGATGACTAGTCCGTACTTCATCTCTCAGGTGGAGAGAATCATAGCGGAAGAGGTTCCCGAAAGGGAGATGCCCAAATTCAGACAACGGCTCGACTGGCTGAGGCAAGTGCCGCCTGACCCCGCTCAACTCGTCATACAGGCTTTCGCGGCGACAGCTTCGTTTGAGGACATGAAGAAGACTGTGGAGCAGTACCCGGTGATGACCGATCCAGAGTTCATCAGGCATATGGAGAGGATAATACCGGAACAGGTGTCCTCAGACCTTCAACCGGCCTTCAGGCAGCGCCTCATGTGGCTTCGCAAGTTTCCGGCAGACTCTTTCCAACTAGCTATAGATGCGGTGCTGCACGCCTCTTCCGTCGAGGAAATGCGAGAGGTGGTTAAGCGGTATCCCTTCCTGGCAAAGCGTAGCACTATCGAAGACATGATGAGGCATCTGGATGATTTTAGCGACGACCACCGCGACCTGTTCATGCAGCGCATCGAATGGCTGCGCCAGGTGCCGCCAGGGAAAAGCGAAGAGCTGATCGAGCAGGCGAGAGAATGTTACGAGCAGGGCCGCTTTCAAGATGCGCTCGACCTGCTGAATCGTGCGCTCAAAGCTGCTCCGGATGCTTTTGAGGCATACCTGTGGCGCGGCATCATCTATATGTCCCTCAAAGACGATGAGAAGGCCGTTGCCGACTTCACGCGCTACATCGAAAGTAAGCCGGATTCGTCCCGTGCCTATGAGCGCCGCGGCAAATCGCAGGTGCATCTGGGCAGAGACCGGGAGGCGATTAAAGATTTCACGCGGGCAATCGAACACGACCCCTACAACGAAGACGCCTACACGGGACGCGGTTTGAGCTACATGAGCCTTGAGCAACTCGATAGAGCGCTCGCCGACTTCAACCACCTCATCGAACTCGGCAGTGACAACTGGTTAGTCTATGAATGTCGCGCCAACATTCTAGTCAGAGAGGAGCGTTTCGAAGAGGCGTTGCGCGATGTGGATCGGGCCATTGAGCTGGAACCGATGGTCGAGCGCCCATATATCACGAAGGGAGTGATTCTCATCGAACTCAAAAAGTATCATGAGGCATACCCGTGGCTGGAGAAGGGACGCGAGCTTGGAAGCGAACAGGCGGCCATGTTGCTGGAGATGTTCGCCCACAAGTTTACCGGCCCGGGGGGCGAGCGCGCCGAGGGCGAATTTTCAGACGAGGACGCAGAATATTGGGCCGATGATGCATTCCGCCTCGTGCAATCAGGCAGGGTTGAGGAGGCTGTCGAGAGCCTCGACCGCTCGCTTGAGATTAACCCTTTCCAGCCAAAAACCCTGTCCAATAAGGCCATCTTCCTGACGACGCTCGGAAGGATGGACGAAGCCCTGGCGAGTCACGAACGAGCCCTCCGCATCGACCCGAATGATCCCCAGCTTCTGTTCAATAAAGCTTATACTTTAAGTTCGATGGAGAGATACGAGGAGGCTCTGGCCTATTATGACCGGGCCATCAATCTCAGCCCGCGCGTGACGCTTTACTGGATGAACAGGGGCGCAACTCTAGTATCGCTTAATCGGTACGATGAGGCGATCAGCAGCTTCGACCGCGCGCTCGCCCTTGAACCTTCGAGTGCTGAGGCGGTGAGCGAGAAAGGCGCGGCCCTGGGCCACGCCGGCCATCACGCGGAGGCTCTCGACTGTCTAGAGCGCGCCCTCGAAATGGACCCGTCCGAGCCGATGGCGTGGTTCCATAAGGGTGTAGTGCTGTATGAAATGGAGCGGATGGAGGCGGCGGCATACTGCCTTGAACGCGCCGAGAAAGTTAACCCACATATTCGGCCGCTGATTGAGAACTATCGCCGGAAGATACATGAGCGTGGCTATGCCGTAAGTTCCGATAGCATCGAAGATGCCCAATACTGTTTCGACAAGGGCGGAGAAGCCCTTGCGGCGGATGACTTCGAGAAGGCCGCGGAGTATCTCGACCGGCTCATAGAACTTGCTCCGCAGTCGCCTGCGGCCTGGCATAACCGCGGGGTCGTCTGGCTGAATACAGACCGACCCGAGATGGCGCTCGACTGTTTTGAGCGTGCTATTGAGCTGAGTGATAGCGCCGAATTTTTGGCGATGGCCTGGTTCAACAAAGGGAGTGCGTTGTGGCAGCTAATGCGTTTGGAGGAGGCCGCTGATTGCTTCAAAAAAACTCTTAACATTAATCCCAGCCACCAGGAAGCCCTTTGGAGGTTGGACCTATTGAAACAACTTATTGAAGAAAATGCTTTCGAGGATGAAGAGAATGAAGCTACGTAAAGCTATACCCATTGGCGTTGCACGGGGCGCTCATTAAGCTCTACCTTGACAACCTCAACCGCCAACATCTCTTTTGAGACAGGACCCTTTCTCCCTTCCTGTCTAACGCGAGTCTTCTCGGGCTTATCAATGCTGATCGCAACTACACGAATTCCCACATCAGAAAGTGCCTTCATATTGTTTTCGATGCCCTGCGGCCCCATTGCAGGCTCCACAGTCCGCGCGCCGAGAGGATGACGGAGAAGAGCCCGATCACGCCGATCGCGAGCAGCGTCCAGACGAAGAAGAAGTGTCCGCTGGAATTGGCGAGCCTGCTGGCGACGCCGACGCCCTTCCCGCTCATGTGAATGTAGGGGACGACCAACGAAAAGAGCGACAGGATGATGATGATGATGTACCCCGAGCGCCGTCCGGCGAGCACCAGCGTCCCGTACAGCCAGACGACGGAGATGAGCACCACCATAATGAGGTTTGAGAGCCCTCCCGGCTCGAACCCGCGGACGATGTCGTCCGTCAGGTGAAACGTAAGGAAAAGGAGCGAGAGCAGAGACGTGATGGTTAACATAAGGTTCTGTTTCATTTGATATTCTCCTTGCTGGATTTGTGTGTGCCTCTCGCCACGTGCATGCGTGCACGTTCAGCAGGGCGTTCATCGGCTTGCGCTCCGTTTGCTCTACGCTGCCGGTCGCTCGCGTTCTGCTTGCTCAGGCTCAAACCGGAGAATGTCGCCAGGCTGGCACGAGAGCGCCTCGCAGATCGCATCGAGCGTCGAGAAGCGGATCGCGCGCGCCTTGCCGGTCTTGAGGATCGAGAGATTAGCCAGCGTCATTCCGACCCGATCCGCGAGCTGGGTCAGCGTCATCCGCCGATCGTGGAGTAGGTCGTCGAGCTTGATGGCGATTGCCATGTCACACCGTCCCTTCGAGGTCTTCGCGCATGAGCGCGCCTTCCGAGAACACGCGGGCCAGCAGGAACATGAGGAGTACGGCGAGCCAGCCGGTGATCGAAAAGCCGGCGTTTATGTGGAGCGGATGCGCCGGGGTGGAAACGGTCCTGGCGATCGCGCCGATCACGATGCTGAGAAGGTTCAGCGCGAGCAGCACCCAGGCGATCGCCTGCAAACGGGACGCGTTCGCGGCGACGAATGGGTCGCCCCCGCGAACCGTCTTAACAATCGCGAGCAGCCGCTTCAGGACGGCATGATTGAGTGGAATCGCCGCGAGACCGAGCACGGCGATTACGCGCAGTCCCATGACCAGCCGCTCTGCCTCAGGCGAAGGAGAGAGTTTGAAAGCGGCCATGATCCATTGCTCGTTCGGCAGGACAACCAGCAGAGCGAGGATCGCAGCGCCGCCCAGCCAGTTCAAGACGATTAGGATCCGCAGCAGGACGTACGCGATCGGCAGCGCGGCGGATGACGAGATTGGCTTTGACATGATTCATCACCTCCTGATATATCGATTATCAATAAACCATTTATCGAATATAGTCAAGGTGATTATTGTCAATCGATAAATAAAGGAGAAATCCCGCGCGAGGTCCGAGCGGTGGAATGCTGGGCCGTCTTGCAAGCCGAGGAGGTTTACACGGCTCTGGTCAAGGAGAATCCGC
Source organism: uncultured Acidobacteriota bacterium (assembly GCA_963711585.1). GTDB lineage: Bacteria > Acidobacteriota > Blastocatellia > Pyrinomonadales > Pyrinomonadaceae > QHXM01. The sequence continues at coordinate 475,931 of CAVQEU010000023.1, forward strand.
GCTTGTAATCACAGCGTTCGAGAGGGCTCTCGGCGTTCGTTAATTATCCCTATCGCCGTGCTTGAAATGACGACGCTGTACCTCGCCTTGAAGATCACGTTGCAGAGGTTGATTTAAGAGAAAGAAAATTGTGCAAGGATACGCGCCCGTGCGGCTCACATTAGATTTCAAGTACGATGGAAGAATTCTCGTTGAAATGCAGTTGCAGCAGCCCCTTCGATTTGGAAACGAGTTTCGCGACCTTCTTTTCAACATTCTGAAAGTTTTCGCGCTTCTTCGTCTTCTCGTCCTGCGCGGCGGAGGTCGTGCTGAACCAGAAATGGAACGGCCTGTCCTTCGCCTCGGGCGCAAGCGCGCGCACGGATTTTTTGCCGAGACGCGAGTTGTAGATGATATCGAGCACTCGGAGGTCTGGATTTTCGTGCTCCCCGTTCCCGCAGAACACGTAGTGGTCGGCCGAGACTTTCTTCGCGAAGTTGATGTCCATGTTGTTCTCGGAGCCGTGGTGCTGAACCTTGAGCACATCAAGATGGAGGTATCCTTCATCGAGGAAGCCGGTTCGCTCCAGGCCGCCGAGGATGAAGTCCTGTTGACCATCACCCGTGAGTAGCAACCGCTTTCCATTCTCTTCGACCATGAACATCAACGAAGCGATGTTCGGGGCGGTCACCCCTTTGTAATCCGGTATGCCTTCCCAGTCCCGCAGGTCGAATGGTGAATTCGTCAGCGAGCCGGTGCTGAAGGCGTCCACGCGCTTCTTCATTTCCGCCTTGATCTCCTTTAGCCGCTCCTTGTTGGTCCGCAGCCAGTTGTTCCAACCGTCTCTGAGGTCTTCGAGCTCGTCCTTGGTCGGGCCGATGAGCGTGAAGCTCATCGAGCCGAGGTCGAATCTCTCGCCGGGCTGACCGGCATACAACAGCCTCGATGGCCCCGTGACGCCCGGCGGTTTGTTGAGCGGGATGTTCAACGCCTTGGCGGAGATGAGCTTTGATACCTTGATCCCCTCGGGGACCCCGGCGGCGATTGACTGCATCTCCTCAGCAGCGTTCACCAGGTCCGGCACGGCCGTCCCGAACAGCGACGGCACCATTACCGACAGCAAATTCTCAATAGACTTGGCCGCGATTAGACTCTCGATCGGTTTCTCATTCGTCGTTATCAGCTCACGGAAGCCGTTGTGTAAGATTCCTTTTATCACCGGCGGCCTCGGTACTCCCGGCTTCTTGACAGCTTCCCCTTTATCCTGGTGATGGTCGAAGACGCGCCACATGGCTTCGTCTTCAAGCAGTTGCAGCACCCCGTTGATGTGGTCGTTATCAATGTGCGACACGTAGATAAACTCTAGCTCGCGCTCGTCTTCCCGGAGTGCGTGAAGCTCGTCGCGGACGTGATTTCTCATGCTCGGACCCATCCCGCCGTCGCACAACATGAGCTCGCCGCTGTCTGCTTCGAGGAGCAGGCAGTCGCCCTTGTCTGACTGAAAGATCTTCAGTTTCATCATCGTCTCCTAACGAAGCTCAACGCGTGCGTTGATCGACAGAGCTTCTTCAAGCGCGGCTTCTGGATTGAGTCGGCCGAAGCCGACATCGTTGACCCACTTGTACGACGCGCCTGCCAGCGGGCGCGCGGTGCGCTGTAGGATGCCGAGGCACTGTGCGGCGGTCAGATCGGGATTCATCGCCAGCATGAGGCCGATTACGCCTGTGACGTAGGGGCTCGCCATGCTCGTCCCGGTCATGGCGACCCACGGCTCCTCGGGTTCGCCAAAGCCGTTCGCGGCGATTACCTCGGTCCCGGGCGCGGCGATCTCCGGCTTACAGCGGCCGTCGCGTGTCGGACCCTGGCTGCTGGAAGCGTGAATTTGTTGCTTCGCTTCGTCAAGGTTGGCGACCGCAATCACTCGATGACCACACGCCAGGGTCGTGATCGAGTGTGAGTCTATGTTCGACTTCTCGGTGAAGAAGGAGGGGAAGAGGAATATTCGACGCCCACCCTCGCGGCTGACTTCCATCGGGTCATCGCGCTCAATCCAGGCGTCGAACCTGCCGTCGCGCACGTCATCACCCCGGAGGCGGACTTTCCAAATCCCGGGGGTGATGCCGCGGAAGTTTTCGGGATCAAGGTTAGGCGACAGGTAGATGGCAATGTAGTTGTCACCGTTCGTGGGGTGGTATAACTCGTTATAGATGGAGACGGTGACGCCGCTCGCCAGGCGGCGATTCTCGACGTACTCCCTCGGCTCAACTTCAATCCATTTCTCCTCACCAGGAGGTTTGAGCGACACGGCGAACCGATCCTGCGCGCCATACCAAATCTCCAACTCGTTCTCAGACCAATCCTCGATGCCATCCCCGACCACAGTCCATTCAAGCTCGACCTCAAGACCTCGCGCCGGAATCTGTCCGCTCGTGTGAATGCGCCCCATAACCCAACCCAGGTCGTCTTCACTCTGTGACTTCTCCTGTCCCGCATTACCCGCGGCGACACAAATCGCACGTCCCGGCGCGGCGAGGTAGGCGTCGAGCCACCGCGAGACGCCGCTCGAACCGTCGTGTGATCCGCCGTTAGTACCAAGGCTGATGTTGATTACTATCGGGAGCTTTTCTTCTTCGGCAATGCCAAGCAGATACTCGACCGCGTGTGTGATCCGGCTCGTATCGCTAAAGGTCGCTCGACGGCGTTCAACGTCGTCTTCAATCACTGGCAGGTCAATAAGGACCGCGGCGATCTTCGCCTGTGGACAGACGCCGCTATTGCCTGCCGCTATACTCGCAACGTGAGTGCCGTGCGAGCTGGGCTGACGTTGTGATTGAGGTTCAATCCAGGGAGCGGGCGGCAAACCTGATTCCTTCGCCGCCGCGATAGCGGCATCCAGATGTGGTTTCCGAAACTCGGAACCGATTGTAAAGCCGGCCGGGGGCGGGCGGAAATCTCCCCCTTGATCCCAAATGGCGATGAAGCGCGTATTGCCCTCATCGTCGAGAAAGTCGGGGTGTGAAAAGTCGAACCCCTCCACGTCGATGATGCCGATCAGCACTCCCTCGCCTCGGCCATACTTTTTCGCGTTACCAATTGCCTTGGGCGCTACCTTTTTGTTTTGCGGGACGCCCGTGATTAATGGGCGATCTAGTTTGAGCGGTTCAGATGGATGGATGAAGGCGATGGCCGGGTCGCGTTTCAACTCATCAAGCATGGGGATTGGAATTGTCGCGCAGAGATAGTTGCGCCGGATGCTCGTCGCACTCGGAATTAGCCCGGCTGACTTTGACTTCGCGGCCAGGATCATTTCTCTCACTCGATCCATCTCAGCAGATAGACTACTCGACGTGCCATTTTGCTCATGAAAGAACTCAATGAAGACGTTTACATATGAATCATTAGCGGCAGGGCGATCCGGGAGCTTGGGACGTTTGCTTAGTTTAGCGGGGGACGGTTGCACCAGCTCCGTCCAACGAGGAACGAATGCCTCCTGCTGCGCCATCTGCGTGTAAATGGGAGCAGCCTGCATTCCCTCCTCCTCTTCGGAAGAGGAACAGGCCACTCTGGTGGACCCGTCTGCACGCACCGCGTTGACCATGCGATCGCCGTTTTTGACTACTCGCAGCCAGGGATGAAGTTTTCGTGCATCGTTGTCGATAAATGGCATACTCGTGTGCTCCTCCGCCTACCTGGGAAAGAACTGTTGGGCTTGGCGGCTGTTCTCTGTTGAGGTCATTGACCATGCTTTGCCCTGGGTCGAGGATAAGCACGATCTTCAAAGGCTAGTCGGGCAGGGGGGATTTTACACTTTTTGATTTTAGATAGAAATATTTCGTGAACCCGCTCGTAATACTGAAGCGCTTTCTGCTTGTCACCGGACGACTGGTAGACCCCGCCCATGTTGTTAAGCGTCCGGGTTCCGTTAGGTGAGATGCCCGCCTCGACAGGTAATAGACAAAGTAAAAGCCTCCGGCATGTGTATTTCGCCGGAGGCTTTGTGTGAAAGAGTCGCCGGAAGAGGCGAACGACGGATTAGTTGCGACTGTTGCTGCCGCCACCGTTATAGCGATTCTCGCGGGGCTTGGCTTCGTTGACGTTCAAAGCGCGCCCGCCGATCTCATGGCCGTTGAACTGCTGTATGGCCGCGTTGCCTTCTTCCTTGGAAGACATTTCGACGAAGCCGAAGCCGCGTGAGCGACCCGTGTCGCGGTCTTCCACGACTGAAGCAGTCTCGACCGTGCCCGCTTTCGCGAAGAGCTGTTGCAGATCATCGCTCGAAGTCTGGTATGCGAGATTGCCAACGTAAAGTTTCATAGACATAGATGTGTACCTTTCCCCTTTGGGGAACTATCAAAAGAAGCTTCGAATAGAAGTGGCTTCGGCGAAACGGTAGCAGCAGAAGGCTCGTGTTCGGGTGCTCTCAAGGAGCGGCTTCCAGGGTTAAGATCGGCCCGCTCTCGAACAGTCCAAACGCCGACGCCATTTTCAGACGTGGGGCGCATCACCGATGATGCGCGAGAGAAGGAATAACTAACGACTCTGATGCGGTAAGCAGTTGGTTAGTTGTAAGATTTGTTTACCACTGCCCCTAATTTCTCCGGCAGCTTAATATAGCAAGGCTGTGTTAAATTCTAGCCTCGAACAGGAAGAAAGGCGGTAAGAGATGAGCGCAAAGGACCTCTATCATTGCAGCGTAGCCGTCAGGCTCGACTCCACCATAATGTTTAGTAACTTCATAACGTTTGCAATAGCGGAAAGCTCTGACGAAGCTATCCAGACTGCTCGCACGTACACAGAAGAAGCACTGCCGGGCTGGAATATCGGCAACGCGGTTGTGGTTCCGATAGACAGGAGCCTCCTGGAGAGAGCGGCAGTAGAGGTTTTAGGCTGGAGAAAGCCCGGAACTGTCCATTGACCGTGAAGAAAGCCAAAGCAGAACAGGCGAGCAAGAAGAGGGGCAATAAGATTAATGGCAGGCGCAGGAAGGGGCCGTCGCCCACAACAGAGGAGAGGTGGTCAGAAGTGACGGAAGAAGAAACACTGGAATTGATCAGAAAAGAGCTGCTCGAAATCTTTGAAGATGCCAATAATCGAATCAGGAAGCTAAGCAGCGGTTTCGACACGTCAACAACAGACATGCTCGCCGGAAAGGGGTCATCAACTGAATACTTAGTTCAAGTGGTTCAGGAACGACTTGCGAACCAGCGCAGAACCAGTGACAAGAAAATCAAAGAGAAGAAGGCCAAGGAGAAGGCTATTTCCAGGTGGGAAGATGAAGGCGGTGCGATGCGTCCACCTCAGAAAGCAGCGAAGCGGGGCAGGAAGAAGTAATGGCAAGGTGGTGCCAACAAATAAAATTTATTTCTGAGCGAACACGCGTTGGTGAAGCTATGTCTGCCGCTGCCAGTTGTCAACGACTGCCTGGATCGTTTCATCAAGGATTGCATCCGGGTGTGAAAGCCCTTCGCTGCGGTACTTCCTCATAAAATTAATGATCTCTTCTCTGCGCCGCCTCGTGTGAGATTCGGCGGGGGATTCGGGTGGTATATGCTCCGCACGAATCCTCTCTGCGACCTCTATTCTGCCCCCGATGAACTCTTCCATTCTGGAATGTATCTCGGCTATCACTGCCCCTTCGATGTGATGAATGGGCGTATCCGCGTCCCAGCCGGTTGCGGCGATGTGTTCCGGGTCCGTGTAGATTCCCTTCACCACGTCGCATAATTCCTTGAAGTTTTGATCAGTAAATGTATCCATGCGCAAGTTTGATTTACGAGAACTGGCTGGCGATAAAGTAAAAGGTGAGGTCACGTTCTTACTGAACTTCACCCTTCCTATGCCCCTTGCTAATAGCAGCCAGACATTTAGTTTGCTTGAGTCGGCACGACCGCTTGGTCAAATAAGCTGGCGCTCTCGATTCCTTCCTCATTTGTAAACTAGAAGATCAATTCTATCTCGCGGTCTAGAAGGGCTTGAATCCTTAGGGTCCGCTCTGTTTCTTCAGCCACGAGTTGTGTCGGTTCAAGCGTCAACAGGTAGGCGCTCAAAGTTTCCAGGGCATTATGATAGCCCGCCGCAATGTCACGATACCGTAGAAGAGTGTCACTCACCGCTCCGTCCTTCTCTTGAGCGCGCGAGACGGTCTGCCACTGCTCCATAGCCCTGTGGTATTTACCAGCGGCCTCATAACACTCTCGTCTTAAGTTGAGTAGATGCGTGTCCATTTTATTCAGACTGAACCAATACCGGCGAGCGGGAGGTGCATTGCCGGACGCAGGCGCGCCTGCATGAGAGTTCCTACGTTTTACCATGCTTACTTCTCGTCCCTCGCGCCTTACCTGTCTTCTCGCTGACGAGTCTCAACACATCACCCGGTTGACAGGTTAGCTTCAGGCAGATCCCCTCCAGCGTGGCGAAATTGATGCCCACCGCTCTGCCTTTCTTCAATCGCCACAGCGTCGAGTGGCTGATGCCAGTCTCTTTAGACAGCCAATAGAAAGTCTGGCTACGTTCTGCCAGTAACTCGTCAACTCGAATCTCAATCAATGTGGGCCTCTCTCTGCATGATAGTTGTCTATCACATATAAAATATATTTCACCAATCGAATATATTCTACACTTGACATATACATTTGTCTAGCGTAAGGTTGAAAAGAACCGAGTCCGCTTACTCTCTTCTCAGCTCCTCCGGAATTTTCCGGATCAACTGAAGCCCACAGCTCAACCAGTTAAGGAGCTAGTCAATGTTTACACGTCACGTCATTATGCAGCTCAAGGCGAATTCCGCTTCCGAGTTTACCCGCACCATTGAGAAAGAGGTTCTCCCGATGCTGCGCAAGCAGAAGGGATTCCGCGACGAGATCACATTCATCTCCACGGACAACTCCGAAGCCGTAGCCAACAGCTTCTGGGACACGAAAGAGGACGCGGCAGCTTACGACGCCGCCGGCTACCCGCAGGTGTTGAAGGCGCTGTCGAAAGTGGTTGAAGGAACTCCGCGAGTGGGGACGGCTATGGTCTCTAATTCGACGTTCCACAAGATCGCTGCTCAGGCTGTTTGAGGCAAATAGAGCTTCTGATTTTGAGAGGGGCAGACATTTCTCTCTGCCCCTCTCGCAGCACCGCCTTAAAGCCTGGGTGGCATCAGTCTTTTAACTACACCGGCGGACAGGCGAGGAGAATTCACAATGACGAACTTTAATATCAAAGAGCGTCGCATCGGAAACGTAGCCGTTCTAGACATGGACGGCCAACTGAGAACCGCGGGCAGCGGTGCCACGTTAATCGATACCATCCGCCGCCTGCTCGATGAAGGACGGAACCGGATTCTTTTGAACCTCTCGGGCGTCGCCAGCACTGACGCGAACGGGTTGGGTGATCTTCTTGCCAGTCATAATACTGTGAACAAGAAGGGCGGACAGATCAAGTTCCTTCATCTGACACACAGAGTCCGTGAGCTGATGATGCACACGAGGCTCCTGACTGTCTTCGATATTTACGAGAATGAGTCGGCGGCCCTGGACAGTTTCAAGAGCCCTGCCTTGGGCCTTGCAGAGCCTACGCGCGACCCTCTTGAGGACACACTTCAATGAAACTCATTTTTCAAAAGGACGAACTTCACATCACTTCCTGAACGCAGGTTTGGTCAGGGGATTAAGAGAGGGTTTGCGATGAGTAATTTGTACGCCATGCGACGCGCCAACGGCGACTGGTTCGCCTTCGAGGAGCAAGGACATCTGCGTATGCCTGTGTTTGGCAGCAGCCGCGAAGCCATGCAGGCGCGTGAGCGTAACTGGGGAATGCTGCTCTTCAAACCCGTCGTCTTTGACGAGCGCGCGCTCAACGATCTCGACCCGATAGGCAGGGTGACCAACGCCTACTTTTGGCTGGCGAACGGGTCGTCCACCAAACCGCACCACGGCCAGTCAATTGACCGCGCGCAGCTCGCCTTGCTCATACACGAGCCGGTGGAGCAAACGCCGGCAGATCAAGCGGCTTAATCGGTAGTACAACTTTTTCGATAGTCAGAAAGCCAGGCAGTTTATGACCAGAACAGATCAAGACACACACGATGGTTTCAGCCACATCTCGAATGAGGAGGTGTGGCCGGGCGTGGATTCCAGATACCGGCTGATCGTCGTCGCGGCTTTAAGAAGCAAGCAGCTCCTGCGCGGCTCACTGCCCCGGATCGAAGTTGACACGCAGAGGCGTAAGAATACGAGCATCGCCATCGAAGAAGTCAAACGAGGGCTCGTCCCCTTCACGATTGTCAGCCCGGACCCGGAAGACAACGGTCTTGATAATCAACCCACAATCGGGGAGGTCATATGAGCCTGACGAAATGCCCGGACTGCGCCGGTTGTGGGCAGGCGTTTCGACCAGGCGTGCTCCGGGCGAGCCTGCTTCGACGCGAGGAACACCTCGCCATGAAGGAAGCACGGAATACATTCTTTAATCAGTAAGGAAACCCGAACAGGAGATTGAAGCAAGTTATGACGACAAACATCAGACCATTGCATGACCGCGTGATCGTGAAGCGCATTGATGAAGGCGAGCAAATTCGCGGGGGCCTTATCATTCCTGACTCGGCCAAGGAGAAACCGCAGGAAGGCGAAGTGATCGCCGCGGGTCTTGGCAAATACAGGAAGGACGGCACGCGACAGGCTTTGGATGTCAAGATCGGTGACCGCGTCTTATTCGGCAAGTACACCAGTTCTGAAATCAAGCTCGACGGCGAAGAGCTACTAATCATGCGCGAGGACGAGATTCTTGGAATCATCAGTCGCGCGGGCGCGGCGGCTGGCTCTGCCGGTGGCAGCGGCAAGAAGCGTAGCAAATAGTTCTGCGGACGGCGAAAGACTTGAGCGACATCTCCGTGAGAGGTCGCTAACAATTTAGATTCGGAGAAGAGGGAAACGTTATGGCAAAGCAGATAACTCAGGGCGGGGAATCGCGTGCGGCAATTTTACGCGGCGTCAACCAACTCGCCGACGCTGTGAAAATCACGCTCGGTCCGCGCGGGCGCAACGTCGTGCTCGATAAGAAATACGGCAGCCCGACGATCACCAAAGACGGCGTGACGGTGGCGAAAGAGATTGAACTCAAGGACCCGACGGAGAACATGGGCGCGCAGATGGTGAAGGAAGTCGCCTCGAAGACTTCGGACGTGGCCGGCGACGGCACGACCACCGCGACCGTGCTCGCGCAGGCAATCTTCCGCGAAGGCGTGAAGACAGTCGCGGCGGGCGCAAACCCGATGGCCTTGAAGCGCGGGATTGACAAAGCGGTCGAGCGTGCGACCGCAGAGATCAAGAAGATGGCGAAGCCCGTCAAAGGCGAGATGATCGCGCAGGTCGGCACGATCTCCGCAAACGGCGACGCGACCATCGGCGAGTTGATTGCTGAAGCGATGGACAAGGTCGGCAAGGACGGCGTCATCACGGTCGAAGACTCACAGACGATGGAGACAACGCTAGAGTTTGTCGAAGGGATGCAGTTTGATCGCGGCTACCTTTCACCTTACTTCGTGACTGACCCGGAAGGCATGGAAGCGGTTCTTGAAAATCCGGTCATTCTCATCAGCGAGAAGAAGATCTCTTCGATGCGAGACATGCTGCCCGTGCTGGAGCAGGCGGCCAAGCAGGGCAAGCCGATGCTGATCATTGCGGAGGATGTCGAAGGCGAAGCGCTGGCGACCCTCGTAGTGAATAAACTGCGCGGCACCATAAACGTCGCGGCGGTCAAGGCCCCAGGCTTCGGTGACAGGCGTCGGGCCATGCTCGAAGACCTCGCTGTTTTGACAGGCGGCAAAGTTATCAGCGAAGACCTCGGCATCAAGCTTGAGAACGTCAAGCTCGAAGATTTAGGAAGCGCCAAGAGGGTGACGATTGACAAGGACAGCACGACGATCATTGACGGGGCGGGCAACACAGAAGACTTACAAGGTCGCGTGAAAACGCTCAGAGCCCAGATTGAAGACACCTCGTCGGATTATGACCGCGAGAAACTGCAAGAGCGGCTGGCGAAACTCATCGGTGGTGTCGCCGTTATCAAAGTCGGTGCGGCTACAGAGACAGAGCTGAAAGAGAAGAAGGCGCGCGTCGAAGATGCCATGAACGCGACCCGCGCGGCAGTTGAAGAAGGCATCGTGCCGGGCGGCGGTGTGGCGCTGATTCGCGCAGGCCGGGCGCTCGACAAATTCGTAATCTTCGAGCCCGACGAAGACGGCAAAGCGACCGGGGACGTGGACGAGCAGATCGGCGTCACTATCGTCAAGCGGGCGTTGGAAGAGCCGTTGCGTCAGATAGCACAGAATGCGGGCAAAGAAGGCGCGGTGATTGTCGAGAAAGTTCGCGCCGAAAAGAACGCCAACTTCGGGTACAACGCGGCGACCGATAAGTTTGAAGACCTAGTCGCCGCAGGCATTATTGACCCGGCGAAAGTCACGCGCTGTGCGTTGCAAAACGCCGCGTCGATTGCGGGCCTGATGCTGACGACCGAAGCCCTCATTTCCGAAATCCAGGAAGATGGAAAGTCCGGGGGGATGGGCGACGCAATGGGCATGTAAGCTCCTGCGCAAAGTCTCGGAATGGGCGAAAACTCAAGGTCAACTTGAAGGAGAACAGTTATGGCAAAGTCTACAGATGAAGCTGATCCTGGGCTATCGCAGCGCCCGAAAGACAGTGAAAGATGAGCCTGGCACAGGTCAATCATGCGGCGCAAACATGTGCGTGGTGCTCAGGGACCGGAACGCGGGCCATCTCCCTGGGCCACGTCATCTCGTGTCTGGTCTGCGGTGGGAAAGGCAATGTTTCAGTTGCCCAGCCGGCCGGACCATGTCGCCAATGCGGAGGCAGCGGTCGGCGTAGTGACACTAAATCATGTTTGAGCTGCGCGGGAACAGGCTGGACGCGTGTGTTCGCGCAAGCGTAGATGAATAGTCGCGGCTCGCCCAGCCCGAAGCTTTATGGCACACAAACTTTGGAGGTCTAACATGAAGAATTTAAGTAAGAGCCTGTTATGGGCGGTCGGTTTACTGATGGCTGTGATTGCGACCTGGCAGTTCTACCAGTTCGTCGCGTTCAAAAATTCGCAAGGTGCCTTGGAAGCTCAGGGAGGAACGCTTCATTTATGGCTGGCTATCGGAGCGGCCGTTCTGACCTGTCTGTGCGCGTTTGTGGGCATCTTCCGTCGAATCAATAGTACGGAAGAGTTTCACATCACTTCCTGAGTCGAGCGCATCGTGGAGAAAACCATGAAGTATATTAAGCCGAGCGCAACAGTTTTCGTGGCGGCGGCTGTCGTTATGATCGTGATGGCGATTGCCGCCAGCCGGCAGTTATATCTGTTCGTCGTCTTCCGAAATGCGGACGGCCTCCTGGACACGCAGGCCGGAAAATATCATTTATGGTTAGCCGCGGGTGCGCTCCTGATGGCATCTATCGCCGCCTGCTTGATGTTCCTCTTCTTCCTCGGCCGTGGAAAGAGTGGGCCGTCTGAAGTCCCGATCTCTCCCCTTGGGCCAAGGCCGGCTCTCACCGACATTAAGTCGAATATCAACTCGCCGGCACGAAATCAGTTTAATGCCGTGCCTTGGGCACAACTGAACGAATGGTGCGTCGGGGGGCAGGCCGATGACCGAAGACCTATGAATGGCAGCATCGTGAAGAGCATCGGTTCGGCGTCGGCACAGCGGGCCGCCGCCCGTCTGACCCATCAAGGGATGTATAAGGTGTGGGCACAAGAGAGGCATGACTAACGCGCCCAAATTATTGCCTGCCATGAACCATCAGTTGCGAGATTTTGTGAAGAGGCGGGTTGAAAGTAGAAGGGTAGTCACATATTAAGAGGGAAGTATTCATAGCGTGCCCGGTCTGCTACTCGGGAAATTGCTTTCAACTCGGTGGAGCGGAAGCGGAGTTTACGTGCGTTGATTGTGGATTCGTCCTGGCGAAAAATCCTGTGCCAAATATTTCCGAACCCGAAGAATGTATTTTCTGCGGGAGTAGATACTTCTATTTCGAGTGGCTCCTTGAGGTCTTCTTTCTGGGCCGCGCTTCCATCTGTTACGTCTGCGAGGCCCGCTATAAGGGCGTCGGGATTGACCATCCCGATGAAAAATATAAACAGGGAGGCGCTCGCAGCGCGCGTAGGTCGTGGGCCTCTTCACGCTGGAATGAAAGGGTAAAGCGGTACAGCCCGCAGCCGGGCGTCTAAGCCATCCCTGGGCCAGCCTCGGATATTCATCCGGCGTAAATCAAAACCATGTGATTTCACACTCAAAAGACACACATAACTAGTAGAAATAGAGTCGCGGTGAGCAGCTAAGAAGCTTCTTGCCGTGTAAAACCCCCGGTTGAGGGTGGCTATGATCTTAATGTTAGGAACTTCATGAGCAGCAAATCACGGATTGGTAAAAAGGTAGCGGGCATCAACTGGTTCACCACCATCTGGATGGTGATCTTCCACCTGGGCGCGGTGGCCGCGCTCTTCATGTTTAGCTGGCAGGCTTTAATAGCGGCCGTCGCCCTCTGGTGGGTGGCCGGGAGTCCCGGCGTCGGCATGGGCTTTCACCGTCTTCTCACGCATCGTGGGTATAAGACGCCGAAATGGGTCGAGTACCTGTTGACGGTCTGCGGGACGCTCTCCTTTGAAGGCGGCCCCGTCAACTGGGTCGTCACGCACCGCATACACCACGCGCATACGGAAGTGCCGGGCAAAGACCCGCACACGCCGCGCGACGGCGGCTGGTGGTCGCACATGGGTTGGATTCTCACTGGCACAGCGCAGGTGCACGAGCCCGCGGTCCTGTGGCATTACGCACCCGACATGATGAAGGACGGCTTTCACCGCTGGCTCAACCGCTTCTACTACGTGCCGGTTGTGCTCTGCGGGGTGCTGCTGCTGGCCCTCGGCGGCTGGTCCGTTTTGATGTGGGGCATCTTCTTCCGAATAGTCTTTAACCTGCACGCGACCTGGCTGGTCAACTCCGCGACGCACATGTGGGGCAAGCGACGCTTCGCCACCAATGATGATTCGACTAACAGTTGGTGGGTGGCGCTTCTGACCTTCGGCGAGGGCTGGCACAATAACCACCACGCGCACCCGACCTCCGCCAAGCACGGCCTCGCCTGGTATGAGGTGGACTTCAACTGGTGGGGCATACGCGGGCTAGAGCTTTTGGGCCTCGCGAAGTCAATCAAACTTATACCCCTGAAGGATGCCGCTACTAAACGATAGCTTGCCGCGGCAGCCATGAGATTAGACGCTATCGAAAGCGGAAGTCTTATGTCTGCCGCCGCTCATCTAATCAGGGATCCCGAATAGGCTTTCGATAAACTTCACCTGCCCATTTGCGGCTCTCCGTCTTCATCTTTTCTTCAGCTTGCCCAGAGCTTCACCGACCGCAACATTATCGTCTGTCCGCTCCTGCTCTTGTCCCTCGTGACCTGCCTGCTGTTCGTGCACTCCCTGCCGTAGCAGCCGCTCGCGGTACTGCTGATTGGCAGCCGCCAGATCAACTTCTAAATTCTCGGCGAGCACAGGCAATTCTTCAATGGCACATTCCAGTACAAGGATGTCCCCGTGAACGCTGGCCGCTCTATTCGCCACCGTTCTCATTGACCACTCCCTGTTGAAAAGGGCGACCCACTCGGGACTGGGGGCGGCAGAAAGACGGAAGGGAAACTTTTTGGCGTGTCTTCTGGAGCCGTCACGCACCTGGGCTTGCTCCGGGTTAGCAATAATAGTGACGTCTTGGAAATCAGTGGACATTAGAGTTGCTCCTTGCAGCCCTTACCGTCTTATCTCAACGCACAGTTTAGGGTAGTGGAAAACTTTCCCACTACCCTTAAAATGAGATGCCATCCAGGAGGGCTTGCACCCTTTCCTCTGTCATCCGCGCCTCAATTCAAAAACCTGTTACGGCGTTTTTTCTAACTTGATTGCATTCTCGTTGATGATGACGCTGTTATTGGTGATAACAGCATCGTTGACAATGATGGCCCGACTGCGGCTGTCCATGACGATGCTTACCAGAACAATGCTCTCGCCCTCGGTTTTCATTGAATACGAGCTTTGCGTGTCAGCCTGAAGTGTCTCCAACCGCGCTGTCGCTTTAGCCACAATCTTCTTGCCGTCGAGGATTGTAAATTCACCCGTCGTGTCATCGAATTTGACCTTATACGTGCCGGCCTTGACGGGCGTCCCGTTAACCATCACAACGCGAGTGAAAGTCACTTGTCTGGAAGTAGTCGTCGCCAGCGCCGTGAGACTCGCCATCGCGCAGACGATAAGAAGAATAACCGTTCGTTTATACAGATGTTTCATGTTCGGCCCCTATGGAACTTGAGCTGTGGACTTCAGGTAATCTGGCGGATTCCAGAGGAGCTGAAAAGAGAGTGAGCTAGACCCGATTCCTGATGAGTGTATTTCATATATAAGATATATGTCAAGCGTGAGATATACCGTGTAGGTAAAAGGTTAGAGCCGACGAGCCCGCAAGTTGGCTTCCAGCTATGGCCGGCTGGGAAAAGCGTGTGTCCTGACTTTTCGGACTAAAAAAGCGGCAGCCCCCGAGGAGGGACCGCCGCTTATTTTGTCTAAGGGCTGGTCAGTGTCCTCAGTCGTCATTCAGGATCGTTCCGTCGTTCTGGTCTGGGTCGGCGGCGGGTAAACTCTTCGCCGGCTTAGGCTCGGCCAACTGCTGAATCCCGGTGCTGGAAGCGAGCATGGGCTTGAGCATCGCGCTTAGCCGCCGGATACGTTCTTCGATTTCTTGCCTGTCCTCCGGCGGCGAACCCTGCTCGATGTGTTCTAAGAGGGTCTCTCTCAAATTGCGGATTCTTTCCTGAATTGAGGCCAGCTCGTTCTCCTCGTTCTGCCGCCCGAACTTCTTCAACTCGTCGTCCCAGTCCCAGTAAACGGTCGTGAGGCTGATGATCAAACCGAACTCGTCGCGGATCAAGTCTCTGGTCTTGCCCAACACGTCTTCGATTAAGGGGTCTAGGCCCGTCTGCTCGGCGAAAGTAAACTGGTCCTCGCGCGCACCTTTCAGGCGGGCGCGGATGCTGTCTTCTATCCGCTTGCGGACGGCCTCCGCGCTGACCTCGCACTCCTTGAAGGCCGGCCAGCCGCTGACCCTGTGAACCCTGAAGCTCCCCTTCACGGTGATCGTCAGAGCACCGGGGAGGCTGCCCAATTCGGCGACCGCCGCGAAATCGTGCGCGCCTCTGGACACTTCGGCAAACTTCCTCATCAAGTCCGTTTGCATCGGCTTGAGGACTAAGTCAATCACCTGCGCGTTGAATTCCGTCTCCAATAGGTCGTGAATTTTTTGCCGCAGTTCTTCCTCGAAGGGTGGCTCGCTCGGGCGTGGTTGACTGCCTGCATTGTCAGCGCGCGAGTAGCGCATGTAGAACCGCTCCGGGGCGGTCCCGTGCATAAACCTCCTGACCAGACGTATGATCTCCTCTTTCATTCTTTGCGGGACATCCTGCTTCGCGCTCAGGAAGTGGGAGATGCCTCGCAGGTCTTTGATCCGGGCCGTCAGGAAAATCTCCAGGCCGACGTAAAAGTTGGAGAGGCTCATCTCGAACATGGCCTCCGCCGGCTGGCCGTTGTTCTGGGCCGAACCCTTAATCTCGATGTCGATGCGTTTCAGCCACTCAAAGGGCTCCAGATAAGGAATCGTCATCAGTTGTTTGACGACGTAGCCGATCTCTTCCGCCCGTTGATTCGTCAGGCGTCCGATCTCATCCTTCAGCCGGGGAAACTCCAGCAGCAGGTCAACGTATGAGAGGCCGAACAAGGTGAGGTTGATTACCTCGCGCAGGGTCGCGTCTAACCACTGGTTTAATTTGGGCGACCCTTTGGCCTTGTAGCGGGCCGGATTGGTGGGAATCATCAGCACCGAAGCTTTTATTTTTATCGGGTCGGGGAACTCATGATGATTGTACTCAACCACCGTCTCACCCTTGAACGTGTCAGGGCGGTGATCAGCATCCGGTTTCAGCGAAAGGAAGCCGACGCGTCGGCCCAGCGGCCTCAGTAGATCGTTTAAGTAGTCGCGCAGCCCCTGCCTGATTTGCTCGGAGGCCAATTCGTCGTAGTAGGCGTCCAGCGTGACGTGATCTGCGCAGTATCTGGACACGCCTTTCTTCAGCAAGTCCGTGAACGTTCTTTTCTGACTGAGCAGGGCGCGCGGGACGCGCTGCGGGTCAACTTCCAGTTCGGCCTTAAACCAGATGCCTTCCTCTTCGTCGGAGCCTTTCAGCCTGGAGGAGACGAGCAGCGGGCCGAAGCTGATCGTTTCGAGGTTACCCGGCGCTTCCAGTTGAAGCTCTATCGTCAGCTCCAGCCCCAATTCCTGACTGGCCCTGGTCGCCAGCGTCGCGGCCGCCCTCAACCTCTCCGCATCGAAATCGTCTATGGATGTCGTCCCGGAAGAAAAATACTCGATCAGCCAGCGGGCCAGGGCGTCGGCGACGGCCGTTTCAGAGCTCGACTGCTTGAAGAAGAATTGTGCCAGTTGCCATTCCTGCCTCGGCCGGCAGCTCCCCTTGTACGCTATCGCCAGGGTCAGCTCCTCCTGACCCTCCTTGTATTTGACATGCTTCGTGCCCTTGACGACTTTCTGCTGGTCGCGGGTGTTCGAGACTAAAAAGAATCTGAAATCGCCTGTCATCATCCCGAAGATGGATGGGCGGGGTACGGCCTGGCCCGTGCGCGCGTCAATCGTGACGAGCGCTTCTGTGTCGGGCGCAGGCTGCGCGTGTTCGGTTACACCGCGGATGATGGTGCTCAAGGAGTTCGTTGGCGTCATGTCGTTCACCGTTGTGCGCCGATGGCTCAACACTGGCTTGAGCCATCGGCGATGGGCGTGGTCGGTTAAGGCGCGAGCGGCGTGCGCTACAGCCTCTTCTTAAACTTCGCGATTAATCTGCCGACCAGCTTTCGCTTCCAGCCTAGTTCCTTCCGAAGCTCGCTCGCATACGGCAAGTTGCCGGCAAACTTGAGCAGGTCATTGCTCAATCTGTTCCAGTACGTCAGCAGCTCAAGCCGCTGGGCCAAGTCCGTTCTGGAAACGAACTGCCTGATTAAGAGGTCGGACAGCTCGGCGGAAAACTCGCCGTCGTCGTCGGCCGGGGGCTCTCCCGGCCCGATGAGGATGAAGGTCCATTCGGCCAGCAGCGCGCCGGTCAAAGTCATCTGCGTGCCGACGAACCTGAGCCCTGTTAAGGTGGCGTTGATGCCTGGGTGGAGGAGCCACTTGGCTAGCAGCGACGTGCACTCGTTGGCGGTTTCGAGGTCCTTGATGGTGGCGAACAGGGGGTAGCGACTGGGCCAATTGCCGTAGTGCTTCGCGTTGAAGCGCTCGACGCTCTCCACGCAATACTGAATCAGGAGCCGCAAGACGAAGTAGTCGAACTGGGAATAGGTGTGGCGCTCGGCCGGCGGCAGCCACGCCTCGATCTTCTTCAGCCCCTCGTAGACCCCGCTGCCCATTCGCCTCAGGTACGAATACAGGTAATAGTACGTGAGGTGGCGGGTCCTGCTGTCGGCGCGGTGGAGCAGTTGCTTGAACCAGTACAACTCATCGAACTTGGGGGTGAATTGAAGCTGCTTGATCAGCAGGAGGGTGTCTTCGTGGTAGCCGCCGTTGATTAACTGTTCGAGGGTGCTGTGAACCCTCCCCTCCAGTTGCGGCGATTCCAGCATGCGGCGGAAGACGTCCGAGACGCGCGCCAGGGCCAGGTTCCACGCGCCCGGCTTAGAGTTCCGCAGGTAGCGAAACATGGCCTCTTCGCCGGTCGCGCCCGCGGTGCCGGATGAGACGTACTCGCGTACGCGGCTGATCAGTTCGACGATCCAGGTTTCATTAAATTCGTCCGGGTAGAAGCCGACCATGTCTACAGCGATCTGGGTCGTGCTCTCGGCCAGACGCAGCGACGGGTAGAAGAAGATTCCTCGTTCCTGAATGGCCTTGAACTGGTCTATCAGATAAAACCTGTGCCGCCTCTCGAAGAGCCTGCGCAGCGGCTCGCGCAGGGCGGAATTGGAGAGGCCGACCACCCTGACAGAGTCCTTATCGGCTGATGTCTCACGCAGCCACTCCGTGAAGATGCTGTCCCTCTTCTCCTGCCATCTGAGGCTCAGGGACACCTTGCTGCTGCGGCTGCTGCTGCTCTGCGTCTGAGCGGCGGCGTCTCCGTTGCCGTTCTCCGGTGCGGGGACAGTGATGGTCTGCCCGTCCAGGAGCGCCTCGACCACGCGGCTAAATTCCAGCAGCGTTATCTCCTGAAAAAAAGCTGCCGTGTAGAGTACGGCCTTCTCCACCTGACCGCTTTCTTTGAGCAGGGCTTCGGCCGACGTGTCCGGGTCTTTGGGGCCACCGCCCTCCACCATCTTGAGTAGTTGATCGGCCTCGTAGTAGCCGAGTATCTGCCGGCAAAAATTGACCTCGTCCTTTTCCCAGATGCCCTGCTCGCGCTGGCTCCTAATCTGCGCTTCGAGCCGTTCGTGCTCGCCGGGAAAGTGCTTCTCAAGGAAAGGCCGGAGGAAGGGGACTTCCCAGTAGGGGAAGTTTTCGTGCGCGAGATTTTTCTCCCTGGCGTAGTTGAGGTCAACGATGACGACGAGGAAGTGTTTGCTAGTTCTGAGGTCTTCTTTAATCGCCTCGGCCCGCGTCGAGTGGCCGAGGATCGAGTCGGGGAAGGTCCGCGCCAGACTGTTGAGCGCATCGACGAGGACGATGCTGTCGCCTTCCGCCTCCGGCGGCTGCTCCAATAATTTCTGAACGCTGAAGATGAGGTTGCCGTCAGTGTATTCGTAGGAGATGTAGCGATTCTGATCCAGATTGGCGACGGCCAATTTCCTCATCGCCTTGTGAGCGGCGTCGAGGGCACACTCGGTGTAAGAACTGCTGATCAACAGCAGCCGATTTTTCTTCAGCTTGTCAACAATGTCGTCCAGTTCTTCCTGCGGAGGGTCATAATACCGCGTAGTGCGCGGGGGCAGTCTCTTCGTGAGGTCGTAAAGCGATTTCTCTTCGACCTTGGCTTCGGGTTCGCTTTTGCTGAAACGGTCGCCAATCCCGAACAGATTAATATCGCCGCCGGCAGTGATCGTACTGCCACCATCTATTATAACTCTCCCGTCGGAGGTCAGTTTTATCTTCGGCTCTCCGGGCTGCGCTTCCGGCGCGGGCGAGGGGTCTGGTTTCGCGGTTGGGTCGGCCGAGTCTGCGGCCTGAGGCGGGGCCACCGGTGAGGGATGAGGCTCGTGGGAGACACCGGCGACTTCCTGCTCGCCGGTGCTTTCGGGAGTGTCCGTCGTCATCTCTGCGGAAGCTTCGTCCCTCCGGTCGCAACTCGGGCAACGCGCCTGGTCGTCTAACTCGCTGGAACATTTAGGACACTGCATGATGCGCTCCGCTCACTCCATAACTCGAAAATCGGTCCGACTCTTTGACCACTGACAGTTCGGAACCCGACCTCGGCCGCAGACTCAGTGGGGTGAGGGCCATGTGGGTGAGGACGAATTGACTATCGCTTCACTTCAACTTTCCCGTGGTGTCATTAGTTCGTTCGATTGTCTACGCCTTTGATGTTCACGTCCTTGCCTGCATTAATGGTGCTTCCTTTAATTTTGACGGTCCCTTTCTGAGACCCCTGAGGCGGCTTAGCAGGTTCCTCTTTGGTCGGCTGAAGCCCGTTCGGCGTGACCAGATAAGTCTTCGCAGCGTCAACGCCCTCCCTCGTCAGCAAGGTCGGGGTTTCCGCTTCGGGGATGCCTTCCATCTCCAAGGCGTTGACTCCTATGTCGAATGACTCTTGAACGCTGCGCCCGTAAGCAAGCGCCTCGTAGAAGGCGGACGAGAACACAACGGCGCTGTGGTCGCCGATCTCCTTCAGCATTCCGATTGTGAAGTCAACGACCTGGCTGATGCCTTTGGCCTGAAGGCCGGAGTAGCAGGCGTTCAAGACCACGACCCGTAGATTGTCCTTGATGGCGCGGAAGAGGGAGGCTAATGCGTCTGCGCTGACGAGCTTGGTCTGGCCGCTGTCGTCTTCGAGGACGATGCCTTTGGTGGGCGAGCCGTGCCCGCTGAAGTGCAGCACGTGCGGTCTGTGCCTGAGCAATGTTTGCCGCACATCGCCCGGCCTGACGGCGAAGTGGGGGATGAGCGCGAGCTGTTCGCGGTACTCGCCCAGGCGGATCATTTCATCCACCTGCCGCACCTCTTCGTCGAGGCGAATGCGCGAAATATCTTTCGGGTTCGCGGAGAGAAATAGAATTTTGACTTGCTCAGCCATAAGAGTCTGCCTTTCCTTAATTGTCGTCACAGAGAGCCGAGCCAGGAGTATGCCCTGGCTCGAAGTTCCAGATTACCCTTCGTGGAAAATGTCAGAAGCCGGCTTCTTAAACCCCCCTCGCTCGATAAACTTTCTTCCCGGTGAAAGCGCCAGGGACTAATGCGAACTCGACCGGGTGTCTTGAGGCGCGCCGCGCGGGGTATCTTTTTCCGGCGGGGCTTCCTTGCTGTCGCCGGTCGTCCTCGTGTCGTCAGCCCCGCCCGCGCGGGTGTTGTCCGGTTTCGGGCTGGTTGCGTTTGCGTTGCCACTTTTTTCCATGGTTGAAGACTCCTTTAGCCATTGTCTGGGTTTAGACCGATCCTCCTCGCCACCAGCAACCAATCGTCGCGAGTGCGAATCCTCGAACGAAGCTCTCCGTACGGGGCGCGCCTGGGTGGTGTGTGCGAGTAGCTCTTCACTACATAATTGACAAACAGGGCCGAAAAATTTCGCGCCCTCCCCGTCTCCAGGAGAAATAATTCTCGGGCCGCGAGGGACGGCGGCTTTGCTGGAAAATTGGCACAGGGATTCGGGCGCGGCGGGCGGGCGCGCCGTCGTCTCTTGTCGCCGTCTGGCTCTTGTTGTAACTCAGGCCGATTTTCATTAGGATGCCTCTTCCTACTGCTCCAACCTCAGACTCGCGTGGCCTGAAGGCGGTGGCTATTTGCGGCACGGCAATGAAGAAGCGAAGACAGATTTATCTGTTGGCGGTGAGTTTTACTGGAAAGGTAAAGCTGTCCTGGGCTACGTCCGCGGCCGCACTTTTACTGAGCGTCTGTGCAATCGCCGCGGCCGCTGCCCAGCAGGATGCGAGGCGCAGGCCCGCGCCCGGCGACCTCTCGGCCCTGGCGGACAAAGCCGCGGCCGAGGGCGACAGGCTCCGCGCCGAGTGGAAGGCCGAGTCGTTCCGGCTGGCGGCCAGGAAATACGCGGAGGCGCAGTCTTACTGGCACAACGTCAATGACCCGCGCCACGAAGCCTTAATGTTTAAACGGCTCGGCGACGTGCATTCCATCCTGAGCGACTACAAGGTCGCCGTTGACTACTATCAAAAGGCGTTGCAGCTCGCCAGAAATGTCGCGGACAAAGAACTCGAAATTGACGCGCTCAACCGAGTCGGCAATGCTCACTTAGAAACGGCGAATGTCCAGCAGGCGCTCCCTTACTGCCGCCAGGCGCACGAGATAAGCGTTCAGACGGGGTATCAGCGCGGGGCC
This sequence comes from uncultured Acidobacteriota bacterium, assembly GCA_963711585.1. GTDB lineage: Bacteria > Acidobacteriota > Blastocatellia > Pyrinomonadales > Pyrinomonadaceae > QHXM01. Next base: position 497,481 of record CAVQEU010000023.1, read on the forward strand.
GCCGAGGCGCTCAACTGCCTGGGGCTGGCTGACTTCATCTCAGGCGACATCCTGCGCGCGCAGGAGCGCCTCGACCAGGCTCTGGCTGCCTGGGGGCAAGTGGATGACGGCGCGGGTCTGGCCTCCACTCTGCTCGACCTGGGCTACCTGCACGGGAACCTGGGCAACATTGAATCGTCACTGGATTTCTACAACCGCGCGCTGGCCGTCAGCGAAGCGATTAACGACCGGCGGAGGCAGGCACTGACGCTTACCGCAATCGGCGGAGCTTATCTCATACAGGGAGAGAAGCAGAAGGCGCTCAACCTTCATAACCAGGCGCTGGCCCTGTTGCGGGCCATGGGGAATCGCAGCGGGGAGGCCGCCACGCTCAACAACATTGGCAATCTGTACGACGACCTCGGGGAGAGAAGCAAGGCCCTGAAGAGCTACGCGGCAGCCTTGCAGATATTCCAGTCCATAGACAACCGGAGCTACGCCGCGATTACTTTAGGCTACATCGCCCGCGTACAGTTCGCGCTCGGCGAGAAGGAGAAGGCGCTCGAACTCTACAAACAGAAACTCGCCACGAGCCGCGCCGTCCGGGACAGGCGAATGGAGTCTTACACGCTGCGAGATATCGGCAACGTCCTCAGCACGACGCAGGAGAAAGAGGCGGCCCTCGGCTATTACAAGCAGGCGCTGGCCCTGAGCCAGGAGGTGATGGACCGCCGGGGCGGGGCTTACATTATTAGCAGCATAGGCTCGCTATACGAACAACTCGGCAGCGGGCAGCAGGCTCTCGGCTATTACAAGCAGGCGCTGCCCCCGATGCAGGAGACGGCCGACCGTAGGGGCGAAGTCCTGACCTTATTCAACATCGCGCGGGCGGAGCGCGACCAGGGGCGGCTCAGCGACGCGCGCGCGCACATCGAGAAGTCGCTCGACCTGATAGAGCACCTGCGGACGAAAGTCGCCAGCCCGTCCCTGCGCATCTCATACCTGGAAACCGTCTACCGGCATTACGAGCTTTACGTTGATCTGCTCATGCGCCTGCACAGGCAAGAACCGTCGGCCGGCTACGAAGCCCTCGCGCTCGAAGCCAGCGAGCACGCGCGCGCGCGGACTCTCCTTGAGAACCTGATCGAAGCCCGCACCGATATACGGCAAGGCGTTGATCCCGAACTACTGGCCGAGGAAAGCCGCGTCCGGCGACAGCTCAACCAGAAGGCCGAGCAGCAGACGCGCCTGCTGAGCGGGAGGTTCACGCCGGAACAGGCCGCCGGGAGCAGAAAGGAAGTCGAGCTGCTCCTGGCACAGTATGAGGACGTGGAGTCCAGGGTCAGAGATAAAAGCCCCAGATACGCGGCCCTGACCCAGCCGTCCCAACTGCGGCTCTCCGACATTCAAAAGCAGCTCGACGGCGACACGCTGCTTCTGGAGTACTCGCTCGGAGGTGAGCGCAGTTACGGGTGGGCCGTGACTTCGACTTCTGTGACCAGCTTTGAATTGCCCGGCCGTTCCGAAATCGAGGCGGCGGCCAGGGTGTTGTACAAGCTGTTGGCGGCCGGCAACGCGCGCAGGAAGAACGAGTCCTGGGCCGAGCAGAAGGCCCGCCTCGCGCAGGCGGCGGCTGACTACCCGGCCGTGGCCGACAGGTTGAGCGTGATGCTGCTCGACCCTGCCGCCACGCAACTGGGCCAAAGGCGGCTGGTCATCGTGGCCGACGGAATCTTGCAGTATATTCCTTTCGCCGCCCTCCCCGAGCCGGGCCAGACGAAATTAGAGCCCGCGTCTCGGAAGCCGGTCATAGTCAATCACGAGGTGATAACGCTCCCGTCGCTCTCCACGTTGGCCGTGCTGCGCCGCGAGGTGCGCGGCCGGCCGCAGGCGAAAAAGGCCGTCGCCGTCATCGCGGACCCGGTCTTCGAGAGGGACGACCCGCGCGTTAAATCGGCAAGATATAAGCGCCGTGCACGGCCTCAGGCCAACCTGAGCCGGGGCGGCGAGGTGAGTCTCCGCCAGCAGCAGTTGGAGAGGGCCGCGCGCGAGTTGGGGACGGACGACGAGCCTGTGAACTTCAGCCGCCTGCCTTTCACCCTGCAAGAAGCGGAGGCGATCTTGAGCGTCGTGCCAGAGGCGGAGATAAGGCAAGCCGTGGGCTTCGACGCCAGCCTGAGTACGGCCTTAGACCCGGACCTACGCCAGTATCGCATCATCCATTTCGCCACCCACGGGCTGCTGAACAACTCGTCGCCAGAGCTTTCGGGCATGGTCTTGTCGTTGATAGACGAGTCGGGCCGCCCGCAGAACGGCTTCCTGCGTCTCAACGAAATCTACAACCTCGATTTGCCGGCCGAGATGGTCGTCCTCAGCGCCTGCCAGACGGGCCTGGGCAAAGAGGCCAGGGGCGAGGGCTTAATCGGGCTGACGCGCGGCTTCATGTACGCAGGCGTTGCGCGCGTCGTGGCTAGTCTCTGGCGCATCAACGACCGCGCGGCGGCCGAGTTGATGCGCTACTTTTACGAGGCGATGTTCCGGGAACACCTTCGTCCGGCGGCCGCCCTGCGCGCGGCCCAGGTTAAGATGTGGCAGACCGCCGAATGGCGGTTCCCACACTATTGGGCGGCCTTCGTCCTTGAGGGGGAATGGAACTGAAGGGGAGCCCGCTTCGGTCGCCCGTTTTGATAAGAGCTTTACTGGCACTCCCCGACCGCGCGAACTCAGACGACCACAGGAGAAAGGGCAGGCTTGCGCGTTGAGACCAGTGTAACTTCATGGAATCTGATTCCGGCCAAAATGTTTTCGACAAGTTGTTCAAACTACTCGAACCGGATGCGCTGTCTATCGAGGAAGGGTTTCGTCAGTGCCGTTTTAAGCTCCTCAAGTTTTTCGTCTACCGGCATTGTGAGGACGCCGAGGGCCTGGCGGACGAAACCATCAGCCGGCTCCTGAAGAATGTCCGCGCGGGGCAGGAGATTTCGCCCGACAACCCTTACAGGTATGTTTACGCCATCGCCATGAATGTTTTCAGGGAGTATGTCAGGGCGAAAAAGAAGGGAGAGGTGATAGATGACATTGAGCAGGTCGGGGACCTGTCCGCGCCGGAAAAGGCCGACGACTGTCTGAGACAGTGTATGGAGCAAATCCCCCCGGAGAAACGCGAGCTGTTGGAGCGTTACTACCTGGACGACGAGGGCCGGGAGGCCATCCTTCGGGAGCATGGTCTCACGCTCAACGCGCTGCGGTTAAAAGTCCATCGGATTAAGAATGGACTCTGGCGCTGCTGGGAGGATTGTCGGAAACGTTCTCGCGGGGTGAGAAATTAATTCGCTTTACCATCATATATCGGATAGACCTGCGAGTTTTTAAGCATGGAAGATAAAACGGACGATCTCATCACCCGGTTCCTGTTAGGCGAGTTGTCCGAGAAAGAACGGTCCCAGGTGGAGGAGCGTCTGCTGGCCGACAACGAGTTTTTCGCGGAGGTCTTGTCGGCCGAGGAGGCCCTGCTAGACCAGTACCTTCAGGGTCAACTCAGTGGCGGACGCCGCGAGCGGGCCAGAACTCTCTTCCAATCCTCGTCCGCGCAAAGGAGCGAGGTGGAGTTTACTAAACGGCTTCTCGCCACGGTGCGCGCTCAGCCGGTGGGCGCTCAAACTGCCCCGCCCGTAGGGCAGGCGGCGGTTGGCGGAGAGACGAGCGGGGCCGGCCCCGGAAAGGAGCCCGGCCGGAGCCGAAGTCGAAGGCTCCGGCCGCAAAACGCCCTTCATCCCGGCCGGCTGGCTGATCCTCGCCCCGCGCTGGGTCGCGATAGGCTGGGTCATCATCCTGGCAGTCTGTGTCTCGCTCGCGTTCGGCGTTTTCTACCTCTACCGTCAGCACAGGAGCCTGAAAGCCGAGCACAGCAACTGGGAGGCGCAGCGGCTCGCGGTCGAACGGAGCCGCCAGGAGACGAGCGAGCAGCTCTCGGCAGAAAGACAGACGAAAGAGGAACTCAGTAGGCAGTTAGAGATCGAGAGGGAGAAGCGGGCGGAGGCCGAAGAGTTGGTGGCTCGCCTACAGGAGCGTAAGCCCGTGGTCATCACTTCGGTGCTCCTGAGCCCGACGATTTTCGAGAGGGGCGGCAGCCCGAAGATCGTCACCCTTAAAGCCGGCACGAAGCGAGTCTATCTTCGGCTCCAACTCGACGACGGCCAACGTTACAGCCGGTACAGCGTGCTGCTCACCACCTTCGACGGGCGCCGGGTTTGGGGCGAGGAATCGCTTAACGCCGCCCGGGTCAGGAATGGGCGGCTGACCCTGGCGCTGCCGCCTTCGATCCTCGAATACGAAGACTACCGGATCGAACTCAGGGGCTTGTCGGACAACGGCGAGTCCGTCCACGTCGCCGACTACGTCTTCAAAGTCAGAAAATAGATCCGCCTCACTCTTCTACGGGCACAACCCACGGCACCGAAAGAAATTTCAAGCCCCCTGAAATTTCTCCCACCCCTCCGTCATTTATAGGTACGCGCACTCAGAGTGGAATGCCTTGAGGTGAGGTATGACACGCATTCTGTTTCTGGCGGCGGACCCGAAAGGGTCTCCGTCGCGTCGTCTCGGCGAGGAGATACGGACGATTGAGGAGTGCCTCCGCCTGTCGGACATGCGCGACCTGTTTGACGTGAAGCATCAGCTGGCGCTGCGGAGCCGCGACCTACACCGGGCGCTCCTCCAACACACACCGGAGATCGTGCATTTCGCCGGGCTCGGGACAGCCGCCGGGGAAATCCTGTTGGAAGACGACTCGGGCAAAAGTCTGCCGGTCTCGGCCAAGGCCATGGGCCATCTTTTCTCCATCCTCAAGGACCGCGTCCGCTGCGTCGTGCTCAACGCCTGCTACTCGGCCAAGCAGGCCCGCGCCATAGCCAGGCACGTTGACTGTGTGGTCGGCATGACGCGAGTCATTAGCGACCGCGCCGCCATCTGGTTCGCGGCCGCCTTCTACCAGGCTCTGGGATTCGGCCGCACCGTACAGACGGCCTTCGACCTGGCCTGTAATCAACTGCAACTCGAAGGTCTCGACCGGAATGTTTCCCCCGTGCTGCTCGCGGCCAACACAGGGGGGGCAGACGTCGTCCTCGCGGACTTACCTCGGGCCGGCCTGCTGGCCTCGGCCGTTCTCCTCAGGTTGAACGACGGAGGCTCCGCCCAGCGCAGCGAGACGGCACGCCAACTCGGCTATTTGAAGGACCCGGCCGCCGTCCCCATCCTCGAACAGCGGTGGGAGTCGGAGTCCGACCCCACGGTTCGTTACTGGCTCGCAATCGCGCTCGGCTGGATCGGCCAGCGCCGAGCATTTGAGGCGCTCCGCCGCCTGGAGCGCGTGGAAGAAGACCAGTTCGCGCGCTCTGGCATCAGGGAAGCACTGAACACCACGGGCGACTTATTCAACCTAAGCGAAAGGAGAATCCAGTTATGACAAGGAGAATGAAATCCAATTTTCGCCGGGCACAGATTCTCGGCCTCACTTTATCTCTACTACTTTTTAACGCCTCCTGCGGCCAGTACGCGCAGAACAATCTCTCGGACCCCGTTTCTGTAGAAGAGTGTAGCCCCGACCCGCCGCCTCCCCCGCGCTCTGCCTTCCGCTTGCAGGACGGACAGGCAGCCCAGACTGCCGTCTCGGTCACTGAGGGCGTCGGCAAGGTCATCGCTTCCGGCCAGGGGAGTAAGGACCGAACCATCTTCGTCATCGAGGAGCGGCACGACTCGATTGTCGGGCAACTGGAGATCGCCGTGATGCTCTGGCGGCTACAAAAGAATCACGGGCTGCGACAGGTCTCCCTCGAAGGCGCGTTGAGCGACCGGGGCGATCTGCCCGCGAAATGGTTTCACGACCTATCGGGCGGCGCGAGGTCGCGGCCGGCGGGCCGCGAGACGGCGCTCAGTTTACTGAAGGAGGGAGAGATCAGTGCGGCCGAATTCATCGCGCTTGTCCAGCCCGCGGTCCGGGTCAAAGGTAACGAGGTGGAGAGCGAGTAC
>CAVQEU010000024.1:0-16185 GCA_963711585.1 uncultured Acidobacteriota bacterium
CTGGTGCGTAACCTCAAGGTGCAGGAGGCCACGGAGGGAAAGCCCTCGCGCTTCGAGGTCGGCGTGGCCTTCATAGGCAAGCGCGCGCCCGAAAGTTTCGAGAAGGACCCTGCGACGCGCTACGAGGTCGCACAGTCTGTGACGGAGACGGGGATGTACAGCGTTTCGCCGCAGGACCCGTCGAGGCGATACGTCCCGGCGGACGAGCCGCGCCCCGAGACGCGCCACCACATTCCGATAGAAGTGGTCGTCGAGGAGTTGGACGAGAAGGGCCAGGTCTCTTCACGCGAGACGACCGTCACGGAGAACATCAGCCGGCGCGGCGCGGCCGTCTTCACGACGCTCAACATCACGCGCGGTAGGTTCGTGCGCGTAATGAGCGCGCAGTACCAGATTTCGGTCATCGCGGCGGTGCGCGCGCGCCGCATGGGGCCCGACGGCATCCCGCGCCTGCACCTCGAATTCGTAGACAAGCAGTGGCCGCTGGAAGGAATAGAGTAGGGGGTCAGGGGTCAGGGGCCGGGGGCCGGTAAAAGCCTTAACCGGTCCCTGTCCCCCGTCCCCCGGCCCCCGATTATGCGAAGCAGAATCATCATCCCGCGCGAGGTGTTGCTCGTTGAGATAGAGCGGCGGTGCCGCGACGCGGCGTGCAACGCGCGGACGCGGGTCGCGTTGACGAAAGAGGAGGCGCGCGCCTACTGTGGCTTCGAGTGCGAGCGCTGCGAGCAAGAGTGGGACGACGTGTTGACAGAGCGCGACGTGCCGGACTGGTGGGAGGAGTTGACGATCACGGGGCTGCACGCCCTTCGCGGCAACCCTGAGGGTGATGAGCCTGGGGGAGCGGGCGAGGTGGTGGAGAGGATGAGCGAAGACTACAGGCGCGCACGAGGCAGCGCCGAAGGTACGGGAGAAGAATCGTCTTGAGCGAGAGCAGCCCGAGCGTGGACGAGCGCCGCAGGGGCGCGAAAGAAACGCCGCCGGAACCCTTCGTCATACCCCTCTGGGGCGTCAACATCATACGGATTCCCCTGTACCTGATGTCGCGCCTCTTCTGGCGTATCACGTACAAAGGGGTGAAGAATATTCCGAAGACCGGCGGCGTCATCATTGCCTCCAACCACCAGACCTACCTGGACCCGATGTGGATGTCACTGCCGGTCAGGCGCGAGATACGTTATCTGGCCTGGAGCGAGAGCTTTGACTGGCCGTTTGTCGGAAAGATGATCACGTTCCTGGGGGCGTGGCCGATTCAGATTAAGAAGGCCGACCGGACGGCGATTCGTCGCTCGCGTCAGTGGCTGAAGACGGGCGGGGCAGTCGTCATCTTCCCGGAAGGCGGGCGGTGTCAGCCGGACGGCAAGCTGCTCACATTCGAGGCGGGCGCGGCGCGCATGGCGCTCGAAGCGAACGTCCCCATCCTGCCCATCACGATTCGCGGCGGCCACCGCGCCTGGCCCAAAGGCTTTCGCCTCCCGCGCCCCGGCAAAGTCGAACTCGTCTACCACCCGCTTCAGCACGTCGCCATCGAAGAAGGCGAAGACGCGCGCCAGGCATCACGACGCGAGACGGACCGCCTCGCCGAAACCATCGGCAGCGCGTTGTGAAGAACAGTAATCAGTAATCAGTAGTCAGTAATCAGTTAAAAAAGAAGAAGGCAGCGGAGTGTGATTAGCACGGCTGCCTTCTTTCTGTTAACTGACCACCGACCACTGACTACTGACCACTGTTGTTCCGCTGTTGCTGTCGGCGCTCCTCGCGGCGCTGGCGTTCGAGTTCCTGTTGCTGTTTGATGATGGCCCTTCTGCGCACGCGCTCGGCGCGGCGGGAGGCGGCTTCCGCCCGGCGTGTTTGTTCCTTGATATACTCCTGAAATTCGGGGGTCCCGGGTGGCGGGATCTTGCCGTCGCGTCTGCGGGGGCCGGGTGGCTCCTCCGTGTCCGGCGGCTCGGGCATCTCGCCGGTGTTAACGTCGGGCGACTCGTCCTCGTCGGCATCGTCGCCCTCGTCCGCCTGCTTGCCTTTCGTCGTTTTATCCTTGTGGCGAATCACCACTGTCGGAGAATTGGCAGGGACCGGCGGCGCTTCCGCCTCGGCTTTCTTCTCAGTCTCCTTCTCAGTCTCCTTCTCAGTTTCCTTCTTTGAATCGTCATTCCCTGTGTTGCCGGCTTCCGGCGTGGGCGACGCGGTCTGTACGCTCTCCTGCGGTGTCGCGGGCGTCGGCGCGGGCTGGCTCGTGAAGGTGTAGACGGCGGCGGCCACGGCCAACAGCACGGCGGCGCTCGCAACGATGCCTATGACGCGGCGGCGCGGCATTCCGTCTCTCTTCGCCGCGACCTTCGTCAGCACGGAGCCTGGGTCCGTGTCGCCCTTCGATGCCGGCTCGCTCGTCGCAGGCACAGGGTTGATGGAGGTAGCCGCCCCGTCTTCCCTCACCGTCCCGGTCTCTTGCGCGCCCTGGCCGCCCGCGCGGGTCGCAGGCACGGCGGCGAACATCAACTGGGTGTCTTGTTCGTAGACGTTGGCCGTCGAGGCGGGCGTCGCGCTCGTGTCCCTGGCGAGGGTGTGGACCTGGCGCGCGGCTTCGCGCATCTCGTCGCGCATCTCGGCGGCCGATTGCGGGCGCTGCCCTGCGTTCTGTGCCATCGCCCTGTGGATGACTTCGGCGACCGCGGGCGTGACCTGCGCGTGCACGTCGTTGGCGGGGAGCAAGGGGTCCGGCTGGCCGTTGAGCACGGCGGTCGCGCGCGTCAGCGCGTCCGGCGGTGCGATACCCGTCAGCAGGTGGTAGAGCGTCGCGGCCAGGCTGTAAAGGTCACTGCGTGGGTCCGTGCCCGCGCCCTGAATCTGTTCGAGCGATGCGTAGTGGCGCGAGTAGCCGAAGACGCTCTTCGTCGCCGTCGTCTGGTGCGCGAGCGTCCCCTTTGCCAATCCGAAATCGAGAAGGACGATGTGCTTGCGCGGCGTGAGCTTCAAATTCTGCGGCTTGATGTCGCGGTGGATGATGGATGGCTCCTGCGTGTGCAGGTAATCCAGCGCGTCCAGAAGTTGGTCCGCCCAACTCAGGACTTCGGAGAGCGGAAACGCGCCGCCGCGCTCCTTCAATTTCTCGGCCAGGTCGTCGCCCGCGATGAACTCCATCACGATGAACTGACCGTCTTCCTCTGTGAAGTGGTCCGAGACGCGCGGGAGTGCCGGATGGCGCAGGTGATTCAGGAGCCGCGCCTCGCGCTCGAAAGCCTTGCGCAGGTTGGGGTCGTCGAAGAAAGTCTCTTTCAGCGCGACCGTGCTGCCGAAGCGCTGGTCGGTCGCCACGTACACCGCGCCCATCCCGCCCTGCCCGATCTGGTGCTGGACGAGGTAACGGTTCTGTAGAAGCGTGTTGGGCGCAATCATCTGTCGGTCCCCTCCGCCGACCAAGTATAGCGAAAAGCGGTGATAAGTGATAAGTGATGAGTGATAAGAAAGACCTTCTTGCTTTTACTTATCACTTATCACTCATCACTTATCACTGCATTTTGAGTACGCGCATCATCTCGTCGTGGACGAGGCCGTTGGTGGCGAGGATGGGGGGCGTGTAGATGTCGAAGGGCGCGTTGTCGTAGTCGGAGACGCGGCCGCCTGCTTCGGCGACGAGGAGGACGCCGGCGGCAACGTCCCAGGGGCGCAGGCCCTCCTCCCAGAAGCCGTCGAAGCGGCCGCAGGCGACGTAAGCCAAATCGAGCGCGGCCGAGCCGTCGCGGCGCACGGCCTGCCCGTGCATGATGAAGTTTTTGAAGTGGCGCACGAAGTCGCCGCGCCCGCGCACGTCGTAAGGAAAGCCCGTGCAGAGGAGCGCGTTGTTCAAGTCGTCCACGTCGGAGACGCGTATGCGGCGACCGTTCAGGGCCGCGCCCTCGCCACGCTCGGCCGTGAACGTCTCCTCGCGCATGGGGTCGTAGATGACTCCCAACTCAACGTGGCCCGCGCGTTCGAGCGCGACGGAGACGCAGAAGCAGGGGTAGCCGTGCGCGTAATTGGTCGTGCCGTCCAGGGGGTCTATGATCCACTTCCACTCGCCCTGACCCTCGTGCCGTTCGCCCGCGGCCTCCGCCTCTTCGGCGAGAATCGCGTGGCGCGGGTAATGCGACTTGATGCGCTCGATGATGAAACGCTCGGCGGCCAAGTCGGCCTCCGTCACGATGTCTATGTCGCCCTTGTTGGAGACCTCGATGGCGCGCCCGAAGCGCTCGGCCAGGATGCGCCCGGCGTCGTGCGCCGTTTGGATAGCAAAATTAAGCATGAAAAAGTTGTCAGTAATCAGTAGTCAGTAATCAGTAAAAGCAATTTGTCTTTGCTGATTACTGACTACTGATTACTGATTACTGCCTTTTGAGAATAGCAATGACTTCCGTCTGAATCGGCTGGCCCGTCACGACGGCGTCGCGGTCTGTGACGTGAACGTCTATCTCGGAGCGAATGCCGAATTTGCCTTCGAGGTAGATGCCTGGCTCGATTGAGAAAGTGGTGCGCGGGATGATGCGGCGCGAGTCGCGCGTTTCGAGGTTGTCTATGTTCGCGCCGTTGCCGTGCACTTCCGTGCCGATGGAGTGGCCCGTGCGGTGTATGAACTGGTCGCCGTAACCCGCGCGCTTAATCACGCCGCGCGAAACGTCGTCCACGTCCGCGCCCTTGATGGGGCGGCCCGCGCGCATGTTCTCCTGCACGAACTTGACGGCTGCGTCGCGCGCCTCGCGCACGATGTTGAAGACCTTCACGTACTCTTCGGGCACGCTCTCGCCGACGTAGCCCGTCCACGACTGGTCAGTGTAGACGGCGTCGGGCTTCTTCACTTTGGCCCACACGTCGAAGAGCACGAAGTCGCCGCGTTTGATGGGGGCGTGGCGGTCGCGCGTCGGCTCGTAGTGCGGGTTGGCGGCGTTGGCGTTGACGGCGACGATGGGCGGCTCGTTGTCGCTCTCCAACCCTTCTTCGGCGTAGCGGCGCACCATGAATTGCTGTATGTCGTATTCGGTCGTCGGCTCATTCGCTTTGATGCGGCGCGCTATCTCGTCGAAGGCTTCGATGATGATGCGGTGGATTTTGTCGGAAGCTTCCTTGTGCATCTCGAACTGCGCGGGCGACCACGCGGCCTCGAACCGCTGCACGAGGTCTGCGCTGGGGACGATTGTTACGCCGAAGGAGCGGAGCAACTCGATTGTGCCGGCGTCCACGCGCGACATGTAAGGGATGTCGTTGTCCGGCGAGTACTGCATGGCGATGCGGGTCTCTTGCCGGTAGTAGACGCGCATCTTCCCGCGCTGCGTGTGCATGAGGCCGCCGCGGCTGACGGTGGCCGCCAGAGTCTCGCGCAGGTAAGTGTGAAGCTGCTGCCAGGGCAGGTAGACGAGTTTTCTGCCGGGCAGAAGGTCTAGCTTGTCGCGCTCAATCGAGTGGACGAGCTTGACGGGCTCGCCCGTCGCCGGGACGAAGTAGAACCAGCGGCGCGTCGTCAGCCCGCGCTGGCCCATTTTGAGAATGCGGTAGGCTAAGGGGTCCGAGCCGCGGAAGTCGTAGAAGAGCCAGCCGTCGAGCTTCGCTTCCCTGAGCGCCGCCTGAATCTCCCTGACGCGCTCGGCTGCCTCCTGCTGCGCGCCTTCACCCTGCGCGCGGGCGTTAGAGAAAGCAAAGAACAGGAGCAGGACTGTGCCGGCAATACAAAAGCGCCTCATAAGTTTTCATCCTGTTTTGGATTGAGCATGGGAACATGAACGCCCTTCGCGCGGGCCGTCTCTTCGGCCTCATCGTAGCCCGCGTCAACGTGGCGCGCGACGCCGAGGCCGGGGTCGTTGGTGAGCACGCGGTTCAGTCGGCGCGACGCTTCCTGTGTGCCGTCCGCGACGGAGACCTGGCCGGCGTGTAGCGAGTAGCCTATGCCGACGCCGCCGCCGTGATGAAACGAGACCCAACTCGCGCCGCTCGCCGTGTTCAGCAGCGCGTTCAAAATGGGCCAGTCCGCAACGGCGTCCGAGCCGTCGCGCATCCCTTCCGTTTCGCGGAAGGGCGAGGCGACGGAGCCTGTGTCCAAATGGTCGCGGCCGATGGCGATGGGCGCTTCCAGGTCGCCGCGCCTGACCAGGTCGTTGATCGCTTCGCCCATCTCCGCGCGCTCGCCATAGCCCAGCCAGCAGATGCGCGCGGGCAGACCCTGAAACTGCACGCGGTTGCGCGCAAGCGTGAGCCAGCGGTTCAAGGTCTTATCTTCGGGGAAGAGTTCGAGCGCGAGGTCGTCCGTCTTGCGTATGTCTTCCGCGCTGCCCGAGAGCGCGACCCAGCGGAAAGGGCCTTTGCCCTCGCAGAACAACGGGCGTATGTATTCCGGCACAAAACCCGGAATCTCAAAGGCGTCACTGCATCCCGCATCGAGCGCCTGCTTGCGTATGTTGTTGCCGTAGTCGAAGGCGATGGCGCCCGCCCGTTTCAAGTCGAGCATCGCCTGGACGTGCACAGCCATTGACTGCATCGAGCGCACGACATAATCGCGCGGGTCCGTGCGGCGCAACTCTGCGGCCTCTTCGAGACTCAACCCCTCGGGGACGTAACCATTCAGGGGGTCGTGCGCGCTCGTCTGGTCCGTGACGGCGTCCACAGAGACGCCGCGACTGACTATCTCCGGTAAAACTTCGGCGCAGTTGCCGACGAGCCCGACCGCGAGCGCGTTGCCCGTCAGCCGCGCCTCTTCGCAGAGCGCCAGCGCTTCGTCGAGCGAGTGCGCCAGCCGGTCGCAGTAGCCCGTGTCAATCCGCCGGCGGATGCGCGCCTCGTCCACGTCTATGCCCAGAAAGACCGCGCCGTTCAGGGTCGCTGCCAGGGGCTGCGCGCCGCCCATCCCGCCCATCCCGCCCGAGACGAGGAGCTTTCCCGTCAGGCTCCCGCCGAAATGTCTATCGGCCATCGCGGCGAACGTCTCGAACGTGCCCTGGACGATGCCCTGCGTGCCGATGTAAATCCAAGAGCCTGCGGTCATCTGCCCGTACATCATCAGCCCTTTGCGCTCAAGCTCGTGGAAGTTATCCCAATTGGCCCACGCGCCGACGAGGTTCGAGTTGGCGATGAGGACGCGCGGGGCGTGCTCGTGCGTGCGGAAGACGGCGACGGGCTTGCCGGACTGCACGAGCAGCGTCTCTTCGTTCCCGAGGGATTGCAGTTCGCGGACGATGGCGTCAAACGATGCCCAGTTGCGCGCGGCCTTGCCCGCCCCACCGTAGACGACCAGATCATCCGGGCGCTCGGCCACGTCCGGGTCCAGGTTGTTCATCAGGCAGCGCAGCGCGGCCTCCTGATGCCAGCCCTTACAGTTGAGCTGCGCCCCGCGCGGCGCGCGAATCGTTCTCATGGTAACGAAGGGATGAGGGATGAGGGATGAGGGATGAAATAAAAGCTCTCTGTCTTTACTTCATCCCTCATCCCTCATCCCTCATCCCTTATTTTCCTTCCTCGCTTTTCCACAGACGGCTCAGCCAGCCGCCGGTTTCGCGCTTAGAGAGTTGTTCCAACTCGCCTGCGTCGAGCCACACGCCGCCGCAGGTGTTGCAGACGTCAATCTCCACACCGGCGTTGATGACGCCTTCGAGCTTGCCGTCGCACCTGGGACATTCGAGCACGGCGGCCGCTTCGGCCTTCGCCTGCTCCTCTGAGGTCATCTCTGCGCGCAGCTTTTCAATGGCCTCACGCTCCTTGCGCCGGAAATATTCGTCTTCCAGCGCCCTTCCACGGTCTTCCATAGCGTTCGACATAATTGCCCTTCCTCGGTTGCGGTTGAACTGGCGACGCGCCCACGTTTCAAACACGCCCGCGCGTCGCTGCTGGGATTGGTTTTGATCGCTACTTAAATAACAGGAAATCAGCGGCGGGGCAAACGAGGCACACAATCTTTCACGGCCCCGTCCGCTTGCCGATGCAGTGCAGATATTTGCCGGTGCGTATGAAGAGCTGGCCTTCGGAGATGGCGGGTGAACTGAGGCAGTAATCGTTGAGGTCGTTTTCGGCCAGGACCTCGAACTTCGGGCCGGCTTTAATGACGGTGGTCAAGCCGTCCTCGTTCGTAATGTAAATCTTGCCGTCGGCCAGCACCGGCGAGGCGCTGTAGGTTCCGGCCTTGATGCGCTGCTGGCCGTAAATCTCCTGGCCCGTCTTGGCGTCAAAGCACCAGACGATGCCGCGGTCGTTGACGACGTAGAAATACCTGCCGTCGGTCACGGGCGTCGGCACGTCCGGCCCGTTCGGCGTGGACCAGAGCAGGTGCGATTTCGTCACGTCGCCGCGACCGCCCGGCCTGAGCGCCAGGAGCGGCCGCACGCGCGAAGGGGCGTAGACGATGCCGTCGGCAATCACGGGCGAGGCGACGAGGCGGTAGGAGGGGTCGTTGTCCGGGTTAAGGCCCTCCGCGCGCCAGAGTTCCTTGCCCGTCGCAGGGTCGTGGCCGGTCACGCAGTCGCCTCCCGTGACGACTATCTCCACAGACTTTCCGTGGCGCACGACCGACGGCGTCGTGTACGAGTCGGGCGATTCGCGCACAGCTTTGGTCGGACGCTCCGTCCGCCACACGGTCTTGCCGGTCCTCTTGTCAATTCGCAGCACGTAAGAGGCGTCATCCGTGTTCATCCCGTGCAGGACCTGTACGTAGAGCGAGTCTTCATGGAGCAAGGGGGACGAGGCGTAGCCCCAGTTGAGGCCGAACTCGCCGTAGTCCTTCTGTATGTCGCGCGACCACAGCTCGCGCCCGTCGAAATCGAAGCCCTTCAAAACGCCCGTGCCGGTCATCACGTAAACGCCCTGGCCGTCCGTCACGGGCGAAGGCGAAGACATGTTGTGCTTACGCATTTTGACGTTGCCGCCGCCGAGCCGCTTTTTCCAAAGCACCGCGCCGTCTTTGCGGTTCACGCACCAGAGGAAGAGGTCGTCCCCCTCGGCGACGTGAAGAAAAACGCGCCCGCCCCAAACGATAGGCGTCGAGCCGCTCCAACCAGGCAGCGCGAGCCGCCAGGCTATATTCTCCGTCGCGCCCCAACGCACCGGCAGGTCCTTTTCGCGGCTCGTGCCGTTTAACTCCGGCCCACGCCACTGGGGCCAGTTGTCCGCGCGGACGGCCGCGCAAGCGAGGGCGATGAGAATCACTGCGGGCAGGATTTTCTTGCGCATCTTATCTCCCGTGGTTCGCGTTCAGCGCATACTCGCGGAGTCCTTCGCGCTCGTGCCGGCGAGGAACGCTTTCGCCTCAACGATCTCGGGCCTGTCGCCGTCCGCATGACGTGACAGCGTCAGGAGCTTCCCGTAGTAGGTCTTCGCTTTCTTCCTATCCGCCGCGAGGTTGGCCGCGCGCGCCGCGCCGTAGAGCCCGTTGAAGCGGTTGGGCGCGACGCGGAGCGAGGTCTCGTACTCCTGCAAGGCCGCCGCCGGTTGCTTCAATTCCAACAGTAGCTCGCCGAGTTGCTCGCGCGCCGGGAGAATCGCCCCAGGCGTCACGGGATGTTTGTCGGTGGCGTCGTCCAGGTCGGCCACCGCGCGCATCAGCCCGAGCGCTTCTTCGCCCTTGCCTTCGGCGTACGCCAGCCATGCCGCCGCGACCTGACGCTCGATCTCGACCTGTTTGGCCCAGTCGTAGCCGCCTTTGACTTCCACGAGCGCCTGCCGTATGGCGGCCAGCTTCTCGACCTCCGCGCGCGCCGAGGCCGCGTCGCCGGTGCGCGCTGCGCCGACCGCACGCGCGAAGTGGATGTGTGCTTCCGCCCAGCCAAAGCGTTGTAAGGGGAAGGACCCCAAAGCATCTTGAGGCAACGACAGTTTGGCCGCCTCGCTCCACTGCCGCCTTTCAAGCGCGTAGCGCGCCGGGATGGCCGCTAAGGCGTAAGCCACCTTAAAAGTCTGTGGCTCGACGCTCTTAATTTTATTTAACTCGTCGAGCACGCCCCACGCCTTTTTGTCCTGCGCGCCTTGCAGGTAGGCATAAGCGAGATAGTCCATCGTGTGAAGCTGCTCGTCCCACGCGCCGGGCAGGTGGTTTCTGACGGCGAAAGCTTTTGCCGACGACCTGGCGTCGAGGTTCGACCCTATCGCCTCCTGCCACAGGCCCAGCCGGATGAAAATATGCGAGGGCATGTGCTGCGCGTGTGCCGACGCGGGCGCGAGTTTCGCGTAGGTGCGCGCGGCGGGCAGCGCCATGTGAGCCAGCGCGGGATAGTCGTAGCTGTGTATGAGGTAGTGTGTGACGCCGGGGTGGCGCGGCTCGCGCGCCAGAACGCCGTTCAAAATCCGGGCGGCCTCTTTTTCGTTGACGTAACTCTTGTCGCCCGCCATCGCTCCCTTCGCGACGAGCGTCAGCGCGTAGAAGACGCCGGCCTCGCGGTCTGAAGGATAGCGCCGGTAAAGCCGCCCCATCGCTTCGCTGTAAGCTAACACGCGCGTGCGGTGATCCAGCTTGTCAGAGTCTTTGTAAAAGACCTCTATCGCCGCGATGTAATCTCGCTCGCGCGCGGTGCGCGCACCGGCCGCCCTGGCCTTCTCTACGGCCTTCAATCCCTTCTCCAACTCCGCGGCGGTCGGCGGCGCCCAGAGCGGATGGTAGTTGCTCATCGCGACGCCCCAGTGGCCCATGCCGCATCGCGGGTCAGTCGCGGTGACTTCGTCGAACGCCTTCTCAGCCTCTTCATACTCGAAGGAGTGTAGCCAGGCGACCGCGCGGCTGAATTGCCGACGGGCCTGTGGAGTGCAGGAGGTGTTGAAGTTGACTTGCCCTAGCTTCTCCGAAGTGTCGTGTTTATGCGGACCCATCTCTTGCGCAACAGCGGAGGGGGCTTGGCAGAGAAAGGCGGCGAGAAGTGACGCGGTTAATAATGCGACGACTGAAACAGCGTGTTTCATAAGTTCTCCTTTCAAGGGCGGGAGAACACTTGCGGCCACCAGCTCAATCAGGCGGGAGTGTTTTGTCCACCCTATATCAATGGGAACTGTCTGCGGGCGCGCGCACGCGTTCGGCTTCGGCCGCCGTGTGCGCAGTCCGCCAGCCCTTTATTCCGGTGTTTTTTTAGGGCGAGGAGCCTTGTCGTCGGGGGACACTTCTCCGGGAATCTTAGTCCTGTCATCTACATTAGGGTCGCGCGGCCGCTCGGACGGCGGGATGTCGCCCGGGTCTATCTCCATCCTGTTCGGCCCGTCGAGAATGGGGCCGCCGGTCGGCTGTGCCGGAGTGCCAATCTGCTGCATGCTCTTCTTCCTCCGTACCGCGGCACGCGACGCGCGCCGTTTTTTCCCGCACGCCTTTTTCTGCGTCACCTCGTCAAACGATGCCGTGCGGCGCGAGGTTAAGGTTGCGTGCGCGCCGAGGGCTGAAAGCTCGTCAAGCGGCGCGAGGCAGGCGGCGAGTGTCAGACATAATGCGAGTTTCATCTACCACCTCTCTCCCACGGGCCGGTGCTTTTGTGCGACCCAAGGCCCGCGTTACGGTAACGATGATAAAGTTTCTACGCCCGCGCCGCAATTAGTCACGGGGACGTGCGGCGTGCGCCGCACCTGACGAGGCCCGCCGAAACGCCGATGACTCTTGACAGAAGAACGAAAACGTCATAATGTCCGCGCCTACGAAATACTATCGTCCATAGTATCTGATGGCGGGAGGCAGTTTTCATCGTCCACTCGCGCGTCATCTGCCCCACAGAAATGTTTCTAGTGTCGGCAGCCTCACGGTCAGCCCCGACGGGTTAGTTTAACGCCCAGCAGCCTTGTTGCCGGATCGGCCTCGTGTCGCGCCAGTCAGTCCTTGCCTGGAGTGATGCGTGGTCTATAGGTCAATTGCTCAGTCAGAATTCTAAGGAGATTCATTCCATGAAGAATTTCAGGAGATATGCTATCGCACTCGCAATCGTCGTGGCAGTGTGTCTGCTAGCCTTCTTGCCTCCGCGTGGAGTCTCAGGCCAGGAGCAGCAGGACGCGAAAAAGGGCAATAATAAAAAACTTGAGATCAACGAACCGCGCTCGCGGATCGAGAAGGGCGCGAAGAAAATGCTGGAGGAGTCGAGCAAGGGCGAGAAGGGCGGCTCTTCCATCCTCCTGGACGAGCCGGACGAGGAGGCCGGCGAAGACCCTGACCTTCCGCCCTGGATGGCCGGGAAGATAGAGAAGGAGACCTACCTGCGCCTGCGCGCCGACTACGTAGACCTCAAGCGCGGCCGCCCGCACAACCAGCCCGGCAACCCGCGCGAGCGGGCGCTGGAGAAGATGAAGAAGCAGCAGAAAGAGAAGAAGGCGCGCAGGCAGCAGCGGGCGCAGGTCTTCGGGTTGGCCGCGGCGCTCCTGGCCGACCCCGAGTGGCGACCCCTCGGCCCGGCCCCAATCCCGAACGGGCAGACCAGCGCCGTCTCGGTCCCGGTCAGCGGCCGCACCATCGCCATCGCCGTTCATCCGACGGACCCGAACACCGTTTACGTCGGCACCGCGCAGGGCGGCCTCTACAAGTCTACCAACGGAGGGGCCAACTGGACGGCCCTCTTCGACTTCGACCTCGAATCGCTCGCCATCGGTGCGATCACCATTGACCCCGGCGACAGCAGCATCGTCTACGTCGGCACGGGCGAGCCGAACCAGTCTGCCGACAGCTTCGCCGGGCGCGGACTCTACATCATCCGCAACGCCAACTCAGCCACCCCCACGCTGACCGGCCCGTTCCGGCTCAACGGCACAGGCGCAGACATCTTCACCGGCCGCGCCATCGGCCGCATCGTCGTCAACCCGCTCGACAACAATGTCATCTTCGTCTCGACCACTTCAGGCACGGGCGGCAACCCCAACACGACGCCGTTCACGCTGCCTCCGCGCGGCCTCTACCGCTCGACCAACGCGCAGTCGGCCAGCCCGACCTTCGAGCAGGTGCAGGTCACGGGCGTGCCGACGCCGAACGACCGCACCATGATAGACATCGTGGCGGACCCGGCCAACCCGAACTTGATGCTCGTCACGGTCATCGGCGTGACGGGCGACGGCGGCATCTACCGCACGCCCGACGCGCTCGCCGCCGTGCCGACCTTCACGCGCACGCTCACGCTCCCCAACGGCACGGGCTTCCGCGCCGAGTTGACGGCGACGCGCAATGCCACGGCCGGCACCACCTTCTACACCGCGACGGGCGAACTCAATCCGGCGGTCTGCACGGGCGGCAACGCCGCGCGCGGCGGCGCCGTACGCCGTTCGACCGACGGCGGTCTTACCTGGTCGGCCACGCTCAGCGGCTCGGCCGGCTTCTGCGGCGGGCAGTGCTTCTATGACATCGCCATCGCGGTCACGCCCGACAACCAGACCATACACCTCGGCGGCGCGGCGCGCAGCGGCACGGCCGGCCTCTGCAACATAGACGTGATGAAGCGCTCGACCAACGGCGGCGCGAGCTTCGTGCGCAATGACACGGGGCTGCACGCCGACGAGCACGCGCTCGCCATCGCCCCCTCGAACCCGAACGTCGTCTACACCGGCAACGACGGCGGCATCTGGCGCTCGACCGACAACGGCACGAACTGGGTGAGCCTCAACAACATGGACTTCAGCGCGACCCAGTTTCAGGGGCTCGCCATACACCCCTTCGACCGCTACTTCACCATCGGCGGCACGCAGGACAACGGCACCAACTACCTCGCCCCGGACGGCACCACGTGGCTCAACGCGCGCGGTGGCGACGGCGGCTACGCGCAGATAGACCAGAACGCGTTCGACACCTCGAACGTCAGGATGTATCACACCTTCTTCAATCAGACGAACTCGCAGATCGGCTTCGAGCGCGCCGAGAACACAGGCTTCGCCTGGACGTTCCGCGGCTGCTCCGGGACGGTCTCGAACAACGGCATCGGCTGCGGCAACGCCGTTCTCTTCTACGCCCCTATGGAGACAGGCCCCGGCAACCCGCAGACGCTCTACTTCGGCACGGACCGCCTCTATCGCTCGACCGACCGTGGGGACACGATGACGCTCGTCAGCCAGGGGCCGCTCGTTCCCGTCAACGCCACGCAGGGCGTCGTGCTGACGACCATCGGCATCTCGCCGCAGGATGACAACGTACGCATCGTCGGCCTGCGCAACGGCCAGGTCTTCGCCACGACGACCGGCTCGACGACGCTCACGGACGTGACGGGCGCGAACTTCCCCGCGCCCAACCCGGCCGACCCGGCGCGCAAGTCAATCGGCCGCGCCGTCATAGACCCGAACAACAAGTTCACGGCCTACGTCACCTTCACCAGCTTCGGCGTCCCCGACGGCCAGCACATCTTCAAGACGACCAACTTGAATGATCCCGTGCCGCTTTGGACGCCCGCCGGCAGCGGCATCCCGGACGTTCCCGTCAGCGGCCTCGTCGTAGACCCGCAGGACTCCAACTCGCTCTACGCAGCCACGGATATAGGCGTCTACCACTCGTCGGACGGCGGCGCGAACTGGGACCCATACGGCACGGGCCTGCCAGCCGTGGCCGTCTTCGACCTCAAGATTTCCAACGTCCAGCGCATCCTGCGCATCGCCACCCACGGGCGCGGCATCTGGGAGACGGACATTGACGGCCAGAAGCTCCCGATCCTGCGCGACGGCGGCACGACAATCACGGCCGAGGGCTGCGCGCCCGGCAACGGCGCGATTGACCCAGGCGAGGACGTCACCGTCAGCTTCAGCGTCTCCAACATCGGGGCCGGGCCGACCTCGAACCTTGTCGTCACGCTCCTTCCGACGGGCGGCGTGACGAACCCGAGCGGCCCGCAGAGCTACGGCGCGATTGACGCGGGCGCGAGCGCCGCCCGCGAGTTCCAGTTCACCGCCAACGGCACTTGCGGCGGCACCATCACGCTCACCTTCCACTTGCAGGACGGCGCCACCGATTTCGGCAACGTGACCGTCACCTTCACGCTCGGGCAACTGGTCACTTCGGCGCCGAGCTTCACCGAGAACTTCGACGGGGTCACGGCGCCCGCGCTGCCCGGCGGCTGGACCACAGCCCAGACCGGCGCTGTCCCGGCGTGGGTGACGAGCACGACGAGCAGCTCGTCTGCCCCGAACTCGGCCTTCGGCGGCGGCGCGGCGACGCCCGGCAGCAACAGCCTCGACTCGCCCGTCATAGCCATCCCGGCCGCCCCCGGCTTCGGGGTCAACCCGGGCGTCCGGCTCACCTTCCGCAACAGCTACAACACGGAGGGCGGCTTCGACGGCGGAGTGCTGGAGATCAGCATCAACGGCGGGCCGTTCGCCGACATCATCACGGCCGGCGGCAGCTTCCTCGAAGGCGGCTACAGCGGGACCATCGGCGTGACAGACAGCGTGCTCACGGGTCGCGCGGCCTGGACGGGCACCTCCGGCGGGTTTATCACCACGACGGTCATCCTGCCGCCTGCGGCCTACGGCCAGAACGCGCAACTCCGCTGGCGCACGGCCTACGACACAGGCACACACCCGACGGGCGGCGGCCTCCGCATAGACGACGTTTCAATCTACACCGCAACGCGCGTCTGCTGCGCGGGCGCGTGCATGCTCATGTGCCCGTCCGACATAGAGGTGGAGAACGACCCGGGCGAGTGCGGCGCAATCGTCGAGTACCCGATGCCCACTTACACGGGCAACTGCGGGACGGTCACGGTCAGCCACCCGTCCGGCTCGTTCTTCCCCGTCGGCACCACGACCGTCACGGTCACGGGGACGAGGCTCGACGGCAGCACGGACACGTGCACGTTCGACATCACGGTTAAAGACACGGAGCCGCCGAACGTCAGCGCGGCCACCGTGGACAAGCCGACGCTGTGGCCGCCCAACCATCAGATGGTTCTTGTGACCGTCAACTACACGGCCACGGACAACTGCGGGGCCAACTGCATCCTGTCCGTCACCAGCAACGAGCCGGTGAACGGTCTGGGCGACGGCGACACCGCGCCCGACTGGGAGATCGTGGACGCACACCACGTTCGCCTGCGCGCCGAGCGCTCAGGCAAAGGTAACGGGCGCATCTACACCATCAAGGTGACGTGTAAGGACGCCGCTGGCAACACCGTCGTCAGGACCGTCACCGTGAAGGTTCCCAAGAACCAGAGCGGGAATTAACACCCGCGGAACATAACTCAAGCCTTTGCGCCTTACGTCTTAACTTTGCGCCTTTGCGAGAAACAGAAACGGTTCACGCAAAGGCGCAAAGAC